>NZ_OIWX01000001.1:4527500-6163213 GCF_900258535.1 Blautia marasmi | reverse complement strand
AAAGCGGAGTTTTGTACGCCAATTATGAATTATCGACATAGCATATCGGAAAAGTTGTGGTGTGACGATGATTTAACCCCCAAAAGAGGTGAGGAATATGGGAATCAGGGCAAGACCGTGAGAGCGGTCTTTTAATTATGCTAGGTAATTGCGAAACAAGTTCGCAATCTTAATTCAAACCAAGGAAGAATTGCTGCTGCACGTCAATTTTGGGTATGAAAAGAGACTTCTTTAAAGTTAGGCATGACAAAAAAGCTTCCTATCCACTACGAAGCAAAAAGTTTTATGAAATCCCGATGTTAAGTAATTAGAGGTTTTAGGCTTCGGATGTATTGGTGCTGATGAATTTTATCAGCGACCATTACTGTAACAAGTTGAGCGATGCCGGCTAGAAGCAAGTCAGCATGAAGCGTTTTTTCATTCTGAGTCTTGTGGCCAGCGATGCAAAAACTGTCTTTGAAGTGATTGATGGATTTTTCAACTATAAGTGTCGACCCATTCTGTTGAGCCTCGTTCTTCACCAGGATAGGCACGAAGAAATTTTTCTGGATAAATGTATATCATTCGTCCGCAGGATGAGGTTGTGCAAGGATCATCACAGTTACATTTACGGAAGGTTTTTCCGGATCCTTTATCCCTCGCCCATTTCATTTTTGGACACACAAATTTTATAGTTAGAAGTTTGCTTTTTAAATGAGATTTACTTCCTTCCCTCTTCATTGGAAGAGAAGGGTCGTGGGGACAGCAGGGAATCCCATCTTCATTGATGGTATAGTCACTGCCTTCCATAGCCAGCTTTACCTTAAGTGGAATGAACGCCTTTTCAAATCCAATATCACCAAAAAGAGATTTGTAGATTTCAATGGTATCGAAGGCAGCGTCACCAAGGAAAACTTTGGGGTCAATAAGAGGATGTTTTTGGAAGAAGTCAATTAAAACAGGGAGTAATGCTTTGGAGTCCGCAAGGGACTTATCTTCATCTGGCGAATCAGATTTCTTTTCAACAACAATATCTGGATGAGCATTAAGAAAATCTTTGTTATAGAAAGTGATGTCGCGTACAATGCCAAGACCATTGGTTATAATGCCGAATTTATAGGCATAGCAGAAATGTCCGTTGATGTACATCTGCTGGATCGCCTGATTAGCAGCGGCATGTGTAGGCATAGAACCGTAAGCAGCTTTATAAGGATCGTAGCTCTTATCAAGGTTATTTGTCTTTGCAAAAGCTTTTAGCTGTTTGATGATTCGATTTGCATACTTAGGATTATTTTCAGTAACCCATGCTTCGATACAGGATGTATCAAAGATGGTCATAGAAGCAAGATGAGAATCTAGTTTTTGGCATATCGGTTCGGTGAGATCAACCATGTGGTCGAACATAGATTGTAAGTCCATCAGGAAATCCTGTTTGAAGCGGGTGAATTTTGAGGCATCAGGGACAACATCAAAACCACAGAAATCACGCAGTTCCTGAGAATACTTGAGAAAAATGATCAGAAGAGTGTCAGTCGGGATTGAGAAAACACGCTGCAAAAGAAGGGCCTTAAGCATTGGATAAAGGTGATACCTGCGAGGTCTTCCAGTGGAAGCGTGAAAATGAGAAATAAACGAAGAAGGAACAATCTCATCGAGATTAATGGTTTCATCAAGTAGAGCGAGGAACTGATATTTGTCATTATCAAATTTATTTTGGCAATTTACAAAAACTTCTGCCAAAGTGAGCTGTTTATATGATATCATATATATGCATCTCCTTTATGGTGGCGGTTAAAATGGTTTCTAGGTAACTCTATTTTAACATAAACCATTGAGGAGATGTTTTGTTTTATGCAAGAAAAAACACCGCAATTATGCGGGTTTCGGCGTTTCGCAAACGCCTATTTAATTATGCAGAAAAAAGGAGGACTCTACATGTGACAGACGAGGAAATTGCTGTAAAACTGGCCGAATATGGCAAAGAAATTGGTTCCCTTAAGCACAGGGCCACTGACCTGGAGGAGCAGAATAAAACTATTCAGGAGCTTGCAGTATCCGTCCGGGAGCTTGCCATAAACATGCGCAGCATGATGGAGGAGCAAAAAGATCAGGGGAGTCGCCTGGATACGCTGGAAAGGGAACCCGCAGAGAGATGGAACAGTGCCAAACGCACAGCATTTACAACAGTTGTGAGTGTTGTTGCAGGTGCATTGGCAACAGGACTACTTATTATAGTAGGCCAATATTTATAGAAGGAGTGAAGATCATGTTTAAAAACAATGTATTTAGAGTATCGATAGATACTGTAAAATGGGCAAAAAAGGCAGGCGTAAGGGCAGTAAGGACTATGGCACAGACGGCAGTGGGTGTTATTGGAACAAGTGCTGTGATCGCGTCCGTAGACTGGAAGATGGTTGTGTCATCTGCAGTTGTAGCGGGAGTGGTGAGCATTCTGACCAGCGTAGCAGGTATTCCAGAGGTAGAGAGCGAGTGATTGCTCTCTTCAATTTGCGCCGGCGCAACAGTCGGAGAAAGACACAACTATGAAAATATTTATATCTCAGCCCATGCGTGGGCGAAGTGACGAAGAAATCCAGACAGAAAGAGAGAAAATGATGATCGCCGTAAAAACACGGTATGGAGATGTAGAAGAACTGGATACATTTTTTGACAACCCTGAATGGGGGCCTTTAATGTACCTTTCGAAGAGCATTGAGGCATTGGACAAAGCGGATGCAGCTGTATTCGCTCCTGGATGGGAAAACGCACGGGGATGCAAGATAGAGCATCAGTGCTGCGTTGATTATGGCGTGCCTGTTTTATCAGATTGATTTGCGCCGGCGCAACGCCGGGGAAGGGAGAGATTTATGGGTGTTTTGATAATGGGGAGGGCTACTGCATCGGTAGATCAGATGCGGGAGTACCTCAAAAGTGTGAACCCCTCCGCGGCATAGTCGGTACTGGACATGATGCCCCTGTATTTGTCAGAAGGGGAAGCAGAGGGTGTCAAAGGAGATATCGCCTTTGCACAGTCCTGCCTGGAAACTGGGAATTTTAAGTTCACCGGCTCTGCGGTGACGCTGGACCAGAACAATTTCTGCGGTATGGGCGTGACCAAAAAGGGAGAGAAGGGTAACAGCTTCGCCAGTCCGCAATTGGGTATCCGCGCGCAGGTCCAGCATTTAAAAGCGTATGCCTGTAACCAGCCGCTGAAGCAGACATGTGTAGATCCTCGTTTCCACTATGTGAAGCGGGGCATGGCAGAGTATGTGGAGTGGTTAGGCATACAGGAGAATCCGAATCATACTGGATGGGCTGCGGGTAAAGGGTATGGAGAAAGATACTGAAAATACATCAGGGTATTTTGAATGTGGAAAGTGAGGAAAAAGGAATGAGAATCAATGTACATGCAGGGCATAACTTTAAGGTTCCGGGAGCTTCGGGCGTATTTTCAGAGATAGCAGAGGACCGGAAGGTAAAAGATTTGGTGATCAGTAAGCTACGTGCGGCGGGGCATACCGTCTATGACTGTACAGATGAGAATTCCGGCACAGTGAACGGGAACTTAGCCGCAATCGTGGCAAAATGCAATGTTCACGCCGTGGATCTGGATGTGTCCATCCATTTCAACTGCTATAATGGATCGGCGCACGGAACAGAGGTATTTATCTACAATTGGGGCTCTGCGGCTGAATCCTATGCCCAGAGGATCGTAGACCGGATTGGAGAGCTGGGGTATACAAAAAGAGGCGTAAAGACGAACCCCAGTCTTTATGTGCTGGGGCATACGTCAAGTCCGGCGCTCCTGGTGGAGTGCTGCTTTTGCGACAATGCAGGGGATGCCTCAAAGTATACAGCGGATAAAATGGCAAATGCCATTGTTGCCGGTATTACCGGTAACACTCTGTCTGGTAGCGCGCCTACAGGTAATGCGAAAGGATGGCTGTCTAAAGGAGATACGGGAGCAGAGGTGACCGTATGGCAGAAAACATTAAACACATTCGGCAGCAATGTAAATACGGACGGAGACTTTGGCTCAGATACAGAGGCACAGACCATCCGGGTGCAGCGCCTTGTAGGCGTGAATCCTGATGGATGCGTCGGCGAGAAGACAAAATCCGCAGTATCTGTATACCTGAAAAAGAATAACTGGATACAGGTACGCGATGGCCGCTGGTGGTACCGTCATGCAGACGGCGGATATATTAAAAATGATTGGGAGAAGATCGGAGGCGTGTGGTTCCATTTTGATGGAAGCGGCTGGATGCAGATAGGCTGGCTGCAGGATAATGGGAAATGGTATTATCTCAAAGCCAACGGCGCTATGGCTGGGGATGAACTGGTGCGCACGGGTGGTAAGGTCTACTATGTGGACAAGTCTGGTAAGATGTGTTATACCGATAGTTCAGGTGCTCTTAAATAGTGACGCTGTGATTCGGCTCGACGTCGAGTTTGTGGCATAATAATAGCCTCAGCGATGAGTGTGTGGTTGCCAAAAGTTAGAGCTAAAATATAACGATTGGAGGTCGCTACATGATAAGCTGGATTTTTATTGTAAATAGTGTAATTTTATTGACAAGACAAATGAAAAGGTGTATTGTGTAACTATAAAACAGTTGCAAAAAGGGGTGGGGCCTCGGATAATGAGTAAGTTTAGCAAAGCAAAAGAAAGAATAAAATTGAAACCTAAAGATTATACTTATACGGAAGCGCGAACTTTACTGTCTCAACTAGGATTCGTAGAATGTCATAAAGGAAAAACGTCTGGCTCAAGAGTGAAATTTTATAGGGAGCAAGACCAAAAGGCTATTTTGCTACACAAACCGCATCCGGATGATCTTATGAAAAATGGAGCAGTGAAAGATTTAGTAGAGTTTCTACTTAATCTGGGAGAATTATAAAAATGAAAAATAATATATTAGAATATAAGGGATATCATACAAAAGTAGAATTCGATGCAGAGGAGCTGGTGCTCACGGGAAAGATAGAGGGTATCAATGACTTAGTAAATTTTGAATGTGAGAATATAAAAGATGTAGAAAAAGAATTCCATGAGGCAGTGGATGATTATCTGGAATTTTGTAAAGAAGTGGGGAAAGAACCAGACAAAGAATACAAAGGATCTTTTAATGTACGTATAAATCCAGAGTTGCATAAAAGATTGGCAGTTGTGGCAATGAAAAATGATACTACGTTAAATGCTTCTGTAGAAAAAGCTATTCAAGAGTATGTTTCAGAGGAACATAATGCAGAAAAAAACACACAAAATACGGTTATAATATTAGCAGAAGGATTAAAAACGGAATCGACATATCAATATGTAAAAAAAATGGGGCTTGCTCCGTCTTATGACAATGTAAGAATGAAATATAGTGAGGAGATGATAAGTTAATGATTCATAATTTAGAAGATTATTTTGAAACGGAACAAGAATTCTATTTGGAAAAAGTATTTTATAATAGGATTGATAGAAGGGAAGAAACAGGAGAATATATATTAAATTGTATTGATAATATTGAAACGGGAGTCAACCAAGACATTGTTAAACTGATTGTAAAACGAGCTTTGAAATTTGAACCAGAGGAAGTCTTTGATCTTTCGGTATCGTTTGGCGCAATCCTTAGATTCGATAAAGAAAAAAAGGGAGATTATAATTGGGAAGAAATTAATCTTGCAGATGAATTTCGAGAACACGGTCAATTTGTGTTAGGAAATTTAATGAATAGAATATCATTATTAATTGCAGAAATTACTTCTTCATTTGGTCAAGCGCCAATTATAACACCACCCCAAATTGCGCCTAAAAGTAATGAATAGTAAAATAGCCGGCACCATTACAGTGCCGGCTATTCGTCAACATATCTCCAAATTCAATTCTATGGACATATAATTAGTATATCTAGTTTATGCGGGCCATAAAAGCCTGTAGACAATTTTGACGAATTGCAACCCCTTGATAACCTCTATGTGCCCATTCGCTAAGATGTGTTATACCGACAGTTTTGGTGTATTTCTGGTGATCTTTGCTTTTGTTTTCATGATAAAAACCTCCTTTCTTTATGCGGTTGCGAAGAAATAATTCTCTGGTCAGTTTTATTATCTCGCAATCCCACGTAAAGTGGGAGGTTTTTTTTAATTTATTTTTTACTCGTCAAGGCTGTATGGCTACCATAGAAATTATATTAGACGTCGTGCAAATCATTGTCAGCACAGGAATTATTGTAGTGTTACTCAAAGACCGGAAATGCAAATAGGAATCACCGGACCGGCGCCCGGTTATGCGCCGGATTTACTCGATCTTACTATGAATTTTTATTATAGGTTATTACACTCCGGTCCACCATACTGACTCATAATATACAAAGCAGCCTTGGCATTCGGAGTCTTAATATTAATCGGATACTGTAATCTCTTCTCATAATTCCACATATTCTAGCAAACTCCTTTCTATTCCCAAGGCCACGGCTGCATCACCCAATCCCAGGAGTTGCTGCAGTCATCATCAGCAGTTACAATGGTAAGCGGGCCATAGTACATGGCATATTCTTTCAGTGCTTCTTCGCGGATGCGGATTTTATCGCACATAAATTCCATGGCGGACTTGTCATCCGGATGGGTGTCAAGATAGAGGTTCATATCGTTGACAGCAAAGCTGACTTCATTGATCAGCTGCATTAACTGCGCTTTACTGCGTCTGCATTCTTTCATCGACAGCCACCTCTCTTTCCGCAGAATGGCTTGCACAGTTCAGGGAAGATGGTTCCCATCTGCAGGCCTTTGCAAAGTTCAAATGTTTTTTTGTATTTCTGCATAGGTACATATGCCATGGTAAGCGGCAGCTTATCGGCATGTTCATAGATTGAAGTGTTGTCTACCATATCGCAGTTACAGCCGCAGGGTGTACGGCGGCCGCAGTTGTCCCGGGCCGGCATTTCCCTGTTCGGCGGATAATACGGACGGACGCCCTGATAATTCATTCGACATTTTTCCATATCTGGTTATCCTTTTTATTTACTTATACAGTAATATCTTATGAAAGAAAGCATAAAATGTTAAATATTCTTTACGCTGAAGCGCTAAAATGGTATAATAACAAAAACGAGCCGCTGCGGGACAGGTTTCGGCGGCAGGCGTGTCAGGACCGAAACAAAATATGGTCCGGGATGTTGTTTTTATAGTAAAATGGATGGAAAGGAATTTACAGTAATGGAGAATTATTATCAGCCGGAAGTCGAATGTGCCTCAAGAGAGCAGATTCGGGAGTGGCAGGACGAGCGCCTGGCAAAACAGGTAAAGCATGTATATGACAACGTGCCCTATTACAGAGCGAAAATGGAAGAAAAAGGCATAGTGCCTGAGGATATCAAATCCGTGGATGACTTACATAAGCTTCCCTTCTTGACAAAAGAAGACCTGCGCGAGGCATATCCCTACGGACTGCTGGCAGTCCCTCTCTCTGATTGTGTGCGTATTCAGTCAACCAGCGGCACTACGGGCAGAAGAGTGGTGGCATTTTATACCCAGCATGATTTGAATCTGTGGGATGACTGCTGCGCCAGAGCGATCATGGCTGCAGGCGGTACAAAAGAGGATGTGGTACATGTATGTTATGGATATGGACTGTTTACAGGCGGTCCTGGTCTGAACGGCGGTTCCCACAAGGTAGGCTCTCTGACACTCCCTATGTCCTCCGGAAATACGGACAGGCAGATACAGTTTATGTGTGACCTTGGCTCCACTATCCTCTGCTGCACCCCTTCTTATGCGGCGTACCTGGCAGAGACCATCTGTGAGAGAGGCCTCAGGGACAAGATCAAGCTGAAAGCAGGTATCTTTGGAGCAGAGGCTTGGAGTGAGGAAATGCGCCGTGATGTGGAGGACAAGCTTGGAATCCGCGCGTATGATATCTATGGCCTCACAGAGATTTCCGGCCCTGGTGTATCTTTTGAGTGCAGCGCACAGGGTGGTATGCATATTAATGAAGACCATTTTATTGCTGAGATCATTGACCCGGCCACAGGTGAAGTGCTACCGGACGGAGAGAAGGGCGAACTGGTATTTACCAGCATTACAAAAGAAGCATTCCCCCTTCTCCGCTACAGGACCAGAGACATCTGCGTGCTGAACCGTGAAAAATGTTCCTGCGGCAGGACTCATGTGCGCATGTCCAAACCAATGGGCAGAAGTGATGATATGCTCATTGTCAAAGGCGTCAATGTATTCCCAAGCCAGATTGAAACCGTACTTCTCAACAAGGGTTATCCGGCTAACTACCAGATCATCGTGAGCCGCGAAAAGAATAGCGACAAGCTGGAAGTTCAGGTGGAGATGACACCGGAAATGTTCTCTGACTCCATCCGCGAGATCGAAGTGAGAGAGCGGGAGCTGATCGAGGCCCTGAAGTCCATGCTGGGCATCTATGCCGTTGTGAAACTGGTTGCGCCCAAGACCATTGCCAGAAGCGAAGGAAAAGCAAAACGTGTGATTGATAACCGCAATCTTTACTAGAAAAAGGGGGGATTTTTATGACAGTAAAACAGATTTCCGTATTTGTGGAAAATAAACCGGGTATGCTGGCAGAGCTGGCGAACGCTCTGAATGAAAATAAGATCAATATGAGGGCCTTGTCTTTGGCTGAGACCAAGGATTTCGGAATCATCCGCCTGATCTTGGATGATCCCTTTAACGCAGTCAGAGTTTTAAAAGACTGCGGATACATCTGTTCCATCACAAAGGTATTGGCCATAGCCATTTCCAACAAACCGGGAAGCCTTGGAAAGGTGATGCAGATTCTGGGGGATAATCAGATCAATGTGGAATACACATATGCCTTCACCGCGGGCGTGAAAGATAAAGCATGTATGATCTTAAGAGTAGGTGACAATGAAAAAGCAATCGAAGCCCTGACAAAAAACGGTGTGAAACCACTCTGCCAGGATGACCTGGATGAACTGTACAAATAATTATATTTAGAAAAAAGATGCCGCTGGATCACTTAATGATATGCCCCTTGTCAAGAGGACAAGGGGCATATCAAACAGTAACCGGCGGCATCTTTATTAAACTTCCACAAGCATTCCCTGTACTTTGTCATACCTGCAGTATTTTCCGTTTTCGGATATAAATGGGAAATAGTCTCCTGTGCGGATATTTTTTATGTACACAATATTGGTGGCCTTCATATAGACAAAGGAAAATCTCTCATTGGGTGAGGAAATCCATTCAAAGAGATTCTGTTTGCCATCTTCGGCCAGTACCAACGAGTATCCGCCCTCACAGGCATCCAGATGGAAATAGCTCCTCTTTTGTTCACGTTCCTCTGCGAATACGTGATCATAGATATAGTCGGAAAATGTATTTTCCACAAATTTCCGAAAGCTTTTCAGATTTAAGACATCTCCGGAATCCTCCACAGTGATCCTGTCCCCACGCTCCAGACGTGCCCGGAAAACACTGAGGATCTCAACGGCCTGGTTTAGAAACGAAATACTGCTGTACTCCAGCGATTCCAATAAAGTATCGGTTACTTCCTGTGACAGGACCGAAGATTCCTTGGCCTGCGTATACAATTCATCTGGTGTCATAACGTTACCCTCCACTACATGTTTTTAACTACCTAAATTCATTATAATATAGAGGGGGAGAAAGTCAAGGTTTGCTTTGCAGCATAAATAATTATTTGTATACTTGTGTTTCGGGTATAATATTTGTTAAAATAGAAGAAACGGCCAGCGCGGCATCTGTGGGCTGACAGAATCATAGGCGGGAAGTGACAGGGCATGAAGCAGATTTTCAGAAGTATGTTAAGAGCAGTAAAAAAGAATATGGTAAGTCTTATACTTTTTGAGACAGGTTACAGGACGGCATCCTTTCTGCTGGTGATGCACGCTGTCTCCGCTGCAGTCAATTACTCACTGAAAGCACAGAACTTCAGTTACCTCACAGCGGAAAACTATCTGAAATTTCTGGCAAGTCCTCTGTCCATTGTGCTGCTGCTGGGGATTCTGGTGCTTATCCTTTTATTGTTTTTGATAGAGATCTCTGCCCTCCTGTCCTGTTTCCGCCACTCTTATCAGGGCAGGAAGATTTATATCAGTGATATGCTCATTGAAGGTGTGAAGCGTTCCTGGGATTTTCTGAAAAACAGTCATGTTTCCTGGTTTTTATGTATCATTCTGGCGGCTCCCTTTTTGTCCATGTATTTTCTCATTCGGGAAATTTCATATATCAGAGTTCTGGAATTTACGGCCAGACAGATCTATAAAGTGATAAGGCCGCACTGGATCTTGTATGGCCTTTTGGGGATCATACTGTTGGTCTCCTTCTTATTTATCTTTTCCCTGCCCTACTGTCTTTTAGAGGAGCAGAAGAGTATTAAGGGAATGAAGGATGGTCTCAGGCTGCTGAAAAAGCAGTGGAAAAAAACGCTTGGCGGATTTGTCCTGCTTCATATAGGAATGCTGGTATTTATCGCCGTGGTCTACGTTCTGGTGCTGGCAGGTATGACCGGGGCTGCCATGCTTACAAAATCCGGTTCCTCGGTAGTCAGTACAGTGCTCATATACAGCAGCTGGATCGACATGGGCCTTGGGATCTTTGCCGGTGCGGTGCAGCTGATCTGCAGCCTGGCATTTGTGTACGTGATATATGCCAGATTCCACGTACAGCCCCAGACGGAGGCTGCCATGGAGGCGATCATCCGAAACCATATCTGGTTTTCAAAAGTGGGCAGGCGTAAGATCGCTGCGGCACTTACCTTGATACTGCTTATGGGAGAGGGGGCTTATCTTGTGGTTTTGGCTTCCTCCCATGACAGTGTGGTGAGCAGCCAGCTGACTACCATGGGAGTTACGGCCCACCGGGGCGGGGCTTTGATGGCACCCGAGAACACGATAAGCTCTCTGGGCTATACCATTGACAGCGGCGCGGATTTTGCAGAGATAGATGTGCAGGAGACAAAAGAGGGGGAGCTGGTGCTGCTTCATGACAACTCTTTGAAGCGGACTGCAGGTGTCAACAAAAATGTGTGGGAAATGGAATACGCGGAGATTGAAAAACTGGATGCCGGTTCCAGTTTCCATAAAAAGTTCAGAGGTGAAAAAATCCCCACTCTGGATGAGGTTTTAAAATTTTGTAAAGGAAGACTGGACTTAAATATAGAGATTAAGTATAATGGTAAAAATAAGGGCATTGTAAAAAAGGTGGTCAGGGTCATCGAACAGAATGGATTTGAAGACCACTGTGTCATAACTTCCATGAATTATGGTTTTCTGCAGCAGGTGAAAAAGGCAAACCCCAATATCAGAACCGGCTACATCATGACCATGACATACGGAAGTGTCTCACGGATCACAGCAGCGGATTTTTTCAGCGTAAAGTACACCTACATTGACGAAGCCTTTGTCAGAGAAGCACATTCCCTGGGTAAAGAAGTCCATGCTTGGACAGTCAATTACCGTGGTGACATCAAGCGCATGATGGATGTGGGAGTGGATAATATCATCACAGATAATCCGGTCCTGGTGCGAAAGGTCATGAACCGGGAAAGTGAGACGGAGACAGGTTTTTGGGAGCTTATGAAATATGCCCTGAGGATATAAGACAGCATAAAATGCAAGGCGTCATTTTAAGAAGGCACGACAGATGTGAGTAAAGTGGAGGAAACAGATGGCATTAAATGTGGCTAAAAAAGCCGGAACAGCAAAAAAGAGAAAAAGAGGCCAGCCCATAGGCAGATTTGCGAACAGAGTCCGCTACTATGATTTTAATCTGGTGGCAGTGGTTATTCTTCTCACCTGCTTTGGCCTGGTAATGCTTTACAGTACCAGTTCTTATCTGGCACAGGTAAAGAGGGGCAGTGATATGGCTTATTTTGGGAAACAGGCAGTGATCAGTGCGGTCAGTATTGGCGTTGCGCTGTGGCTTTCAAGATTTGATTATCATGTGCTGTTTCACCTGTCACCCATTATCTACATGGTATCCATGTTCCTGATGTGTCTGGTTCCCACACCGCTTGGTGTTACAGTCAACGGTGCAAAGCGTTGGCTGAAATTCGGTCCATCCTGGACACAGTTCCAGCCCTCTGAGATTGCCAAGATAGCTGTGATCACGTTCATTCCCTGTCTGATCATCAAGATAGGGCGGAAGATAAAGCAGTGGCAGTCCATGGTCCTGCTATTGGCGGTTGGCGGTGTGCTTGCACTCGGAGCTTTCCTCTTGACAGATAACCTGAGTACAGGTATTATAATCGGAGCCATCACTGTACTTCTGATATTTATGGCACATCCAAAGATGAAGCCGTTTCTGATCAGCGGAGCCATATTGGGTAGTGTAATTGTGGCTGTGATCATTATCCTGCATATGACACTGGGAAGCGGTGTGGGCAACATTGAGGATTTCCGTCTCCGCCGTATCATGGTGTGGCTGCAGCCTGAGCAATATTCTAAGGATGGCGGCTATCAGATCATGCAGGCCCTGTATGCCATCGGCTCCGGGGGATTTTTCGGGAAAGGGCTTGGCAACAGTGTGCAGAAGCTGGGACCGGTTCCGGAAGCACAGAATGATATGATCTTCTCTATCATCTGTGAAGAGCTTGGGGTGTTTGGCGGGATGATCGTCCTGGCACTGTTTGGCTATCTTTTGTACCGGCTGTTTTTCATTGCACAGAATGCGCCGGACTTGTACGGTTCCATGATCGTGAGCGGGATATTTTTCCACATTGCCCTTCAGGTCATCCTGAATATCTGCGTGGTCATCAACCTGATTCCAACTACCGGAATCACACTGCCTTTTGTCAGTTACGGAGGTACATCTATTCTCTTTCTTATGATAGAAATGGGGATTGCCCTAAGTGTATCAAAACAGATAAAATTTGAAACATAGAAGTAACTGTACAGTTACCCTTAGAAAAGGGTTGACAAATGGTGGTAAAGAAGATATACTTTGGTCATCAAAGTATTTCAAAAAATCAAATCAGAAAAACAAATTCACAAGATGGATTTGAATAAGATGTATTTTAAAGGAGAATAAGAAATCATGTTAGAAAAAATGAGAGAAATCATTGCAGAGCAGTTAAATTGTGAAGAAAGCGAAATCAATCCGGAAACAAATTTCAAGGATGATTTAGGAGCAGATTCTCTGGATTTATTCGAACTGGTTATGGCACTTGAGGATGAGTATTCCGTAGAAATTCCTGCTGAGGAATTACAGGAACTGACAACTGTGGGCGCTGTTATGGAGTATCTGAAAAATAAGGGCGTTGAAGAATAAATGTAACTGTATAGTGCAGATGGATGGAATCTGCCGCGGCGGTCTGTACTGCCATGGCAGGTTCTATTTTTAAAAATAATTACTTTGAAATACAAAATATTCTACAGCCAAAGGAGTTTGAGCCATATGAGTAAAACAGCATTTATATTTCCGGGCCAGGGAGCACAGTATGTGGGAATGGGCCAGGACTTTTACGATAAAATGCCTGTCTGCAGACAGGTGATAGAGAAAGCAAGCCAGGTTTCCGGCCTGGATCTCCCCAAGATTTGCTTTACGGAGAATGAGGAGATTCATATTACAGAGTACACACAGATTGCTATGCTGAGCGTGGAAGCTGCCATATTAAAGGCACTGGAGCAGGAAGGCCTTATGCCTGATGTGAGCGCAGGCTTGAGCCTTGGCGAGTATGGAGCCTGTATCGCATCAGGAGTCCTCTCTTTGGAGGATGCCTTCTATGTGGTAAGGAAAAGGGGAATCTTCATGCAGGAGGCAGTGCCCGCAGGCGGCGCCATGTCCGCGGTTATGGGCACAGACGCAGAGGTCATCGAAAAAGCCTGCCGGGAGACGGAAGGAATCGTCTCCATAGCCAATTACAACTGTCCCGGACAGATTGTGATCACCGGGGAAGAAGGGGCAGTGGGAAAGGCTTCCGAAAAGCTGAAGGAGCTGGGAGCCAGAAGGATCGTTCCACTGAACGTGTCAGGGCCGTTTCATTCGGCCATGCTGGCAGGAGCCGGAGAAAAACTGGCAGAGATCCTTCAGAATGTTGCGGTTGGGGAGCCAAAGATACCCTACGCCACCAATGTGACGGCAGAGTATGTGACAAAAGCTTCCCAGGTAAAGGAGCTGCTGGTAAGGCAGGTGTCCTCCTCAGTGAAATGGCAGCAGTGCGTGGAGAAAATGATCGCGGACGGAGTGGATACTTTCGTGGAGATCGGACCTGGCAAGACCTTGAGCGGCTTCATGCGGAAAATCAGCAGGAATGTAAAAATGCTGAATATCCAGACCGTGGAGGATTTTGAAAAAGCAGTGGAAACGCTGAAAAACCAGACAGCAGATAGAGAATAGAGGCAGTATGAGCCTGAAAAGTGAGGGAATGTATTATGTTGGAAAATAAAACAGCTTTAGTGACAGGAGCAAGCCGCGGCATAGGCAGAGCCATTGCACTTGCCCTTGCAGCACAGGGGGCAGCAGTGGTTGTAAATTATAACGGTTCCGAAGAACGTGCCCAGGAAGTTGTGGATACGATCAAAGCCCAGGGAGGCCAGGCGTCCCTGTATCAGTGCAGCGTGGGGGATTTCCAGGCGTGCCAGGAAATGATACAGCACGTGATAAAAGAATACGGACATTTGGATATCCTGGTAAACAATGCAGGCATCACAAGAGATAACCTGATCATGAAAATGAAAGAGGAGGATTTTGACGCGGTCATTGAGACCAACCTGAAAGGGGCTTTCAATACCATCCGCCACACTTCCCGCCAGATGTTAAAGCAGAGAAGCGGAAAGATCATCAATATCTCCTCTGTATCGGGAATTCTGGGGAACGCCGGCCAGGCCAATTATGCGGCCAGCAAGGCAGGGGTCATCGGACTTACAAAGACCATGGCAAGAGAGCTGGCAAGCAGAGGGATCACAGTCAACGCCATAGCTCCCGGATTCGTGGAGACAGAGATGACGGATGTGCTGAAAGAGGATATCAAAGAGGCAGCCTGCCGCCAGATACCCCTTGGAAAATTCGGAAAACCGGAAGATATTGCCGACATGGTGGTATTTCTGGCATCAGAAAAAGCAGATTATATTACCGGCCAGGTCATCAGTGTGGATGGCGGTATGAACATATAGGAGGATTTCATGAGAAGAGTAGTAGTGACAGGAATGGGTGCCATTACCCCGCTGGGATTAAACGTAGAGGAATTCTGGAACGGCATAAAAGAAGGAAGGCACGGGTTCGGAGAGATAACCAAATTCGATGCTTCAGAATATAAAGCCCATCTTGCAGGGGAAGTAAAAGGCTTCGTGGGCAAGGAATACATGGATGTGAAAGCGGCAAAACGTATGGAACTGTTCTGCCAATACGCAGTGGCAGCAGCAAAAGAAGCCATTGCCCAGTCAGGGTATTCCCTGGAAGAGGAGGACCCGTACCGGGTGGGATGTTCCATCGGTTCCGGCATCGGAAGCCTGCAGACGATTGAGAGAGAGCACAAGAAACTGCTGGAAAAGGGACCGAACCGGGTAAATCCGCTGATGGTCCCCATGATGATCTCCAATATGGCAGCAGGAAACGTGTCCATCCAGTTTGGTTTAAAGGGAAAGAGTATCAATGTGGTGACTGCCTGCGCATCCGGTACCCATTGTATCGGTGAAGCTTACAGGACCATCCAGTTCGGCGATGCGGATATTATGGTAGCCGGCGGCGCGGAATCCTGTATTACCCCGGTGGGTGTCAGCGGATTTGCAGCTTTGACAGCCCTTTCAAAATCCACGGATCCGGACCGCTGTTCCATTCCTTTTGACAAAGAGAGAGATGGCTTTGTTATGGGGGAAGGTGCAGGCATTGTGGTTTTAGAGGAACTGGAACATGCAAAGAAGCGTGGAGCTGCAATACTGGCTGAGGTTGTGGGATACGGCGCAACCAGTGATGCTTATCACATCACATCCCCTGCAGAGGACGGGGAAGGCGCGGCCAGAGCTATGAAGAACGCGGTGGAGGAAGCAGAGATCTCTCTGGAGGATGTGACATATATTAACGCCCACGGTACCAGCACACACCACAACGACCTATTTGAGACAAGAGCCATCAAGAAGTTATTTGGGGAACATGCATATAAAATGAAAGTCAATTCTACAAAATCCATGATCGGACATCTGCTGGGGGCAGCAGGAGCCGTGGAGTTTATTGCCTGTATAAAAGAGATGGAAAATAATTTTGTACATGTTACAGCAGGATATCGGATGCCGGACGAAGGCTGTGATCTGGATTATGTGACAGGAAACGGCGTGGAGATGGAAATCCCCTACGCACTCACCAATTCCCTGGGCTTTGGCGGACACAACGCCAGCCTGCTGATCAAAA
Organism: Blautia marasmi; assembly: GCF_900258535.1. Lineage (NCBI taxonomy): Bacteria > Bacillati > Bacillota > Clostridia > Lachnospirales > Lachnospiraceae > Blautia > Blautia marasmi. The sequence continues at coordinate 6,146,890 of NZ_OIWX01000001.1, read as the reverse complement.
AGTACGAAGACTAGGAGGCCGCATATGGAATTTGAAAAAATCATTCAGCTAATTAAAACAGTCAGCGACTCAAACCTGACACAGTTTGCCATGGAGGAGGGAAACCTGAAAATCTCCATGAAGACAAATAAACAGACTAAGGTGATCGCAGCGCCCATGATGGCACCTGCACCGGGACCTGATATGGGACCAGCAGCCGGCGGTCCTGTTATGCAGGCTGTCCAGGCACAGGCAGGGCCGCTTCAGACGGAAGTCTCTTTTCAGGAAGCAGGAGAGACAGTCCTTTCCGGCAATGTGGTGAAGTCCCCGCTGGTAGGTACCTTCTACAACGCACCCTCACCGGATGCGGAAACATTTGTAAAAGTCGGAGATACTGTAAAAAAAGGCCAGGTATTGGGGATTGTGGAGGCCATGAAACTGATGAATGAAATCGAATCTGAATTTGACGGAACCGTGGAACAGATTCTGGTGGAAAATGAGGAAGTAGTAGAGTACGGACAGCCCCTGTTCGTAATCCGTTAGGAGGCATAGATATGAAACTGACAACAAAGGAAATCATGGAAATCATCCCTCACAGACAGCCCTTTCTGCTGATCGATACTATAGAGGAGCTGGAACCCGGTGTCCGTGCGGTGGGAAAAAAATGCGTGAGCTACAACGAACCGTACTTTGCCGGACATTTTCCCCAGGAGCCTGTAATGCCGGGTGTGCTTCAGTTAGAAGCACTTGCTCAGGTAGGCGCTGTGGCCATTCTCAGCAAGCCTGAGAATAAAGGAAAGACCGCTTACTTTGGAGCTATCAATTCCGCAAAATTTAAAACAAAAGTAGTACCGGGGGATGTACTGACCCTAGAATTGGAGATCATTAAGGAAAAAGGGCCTGTCGGCGTGGGAAAAGCAGTTGCCAGAAACCAGGACGGCAAGATAACCACATCCGCTGAGATGACATTTGTAATCGGATAGGAGAACGGATATGTTTCAGAAGATATTAATCGCAAACAGAGGAGAAATCGCGGTGCGCATTATCCGTGCCTGCAGGGAAATGGGGATCAAAACGGTTGCCGTCTATTCTGAGGCGGACAGGGATGCCCTCCATGCGCAGCTGGCGGACGAGGCGGTCTGCATCGGTCCGGCTGCTGCATCGGAGAGTTATCTGAACATGGAGCGGATCTTAAGTGCCACCATCGCTACAAAAGCGGAGGCCATACATCCGGGATTCGGCTTTTTGTCTGAGAACAGCAAATTTGTGGAGATGTGTGAGAAATGCAATGTGACATTCATCGGTCCATCTGCTGCGGTGATCAATAAAATGGGAAATAAATCAGAGGCCAGAAGAACCATGATGGAGGCAGGCGTTCCGGTGGTGCCGGGTACAAAAGAGCCGGTGTACACAGTGGAGGAGGCTCTGACGGAGGCGGAGAAGATCGGTTTCCCTATTATGATCAAGGCCTCCTCTGGCGGCGGCGGAAAGGGTATGCGTATATCGGAGAGCATAGAAGACTTCCGGGAGAATTTCAGCACTGCCCAGAGAGAGTCTGTAAATGCTTTCGCGGATGATACCATGTATCTGGAGCGCTACGTTGGCAGACCCCGCCACATAGAGGTGCAGATCATCGGGGACAGACTGGGAAATGTAGTGCAATTAGGGGAGCGTGACTGCTCCGTCCAGCGCCGCCACCAGAAGATGATCGAGGAATCCCCCTCCTGCGCCATCACTAAAGAGCTGCGCAGGATCATGGGCGAGACGGCTGTGCGCGCCGCGAAAGCGGTGGGGTACGAGAGTGCCGGAACCATTGAGTTTCTGCTTGACGGAAACGGTGATTTTTTCTTCATGGAAATGAACACCAGGATCCAGGTGGAGCATCCGGTGACAGAATTTGTCTCAGGTGTTGATTTGGTAAAAGAGCAGATCCGGGTGGCAGCAGGCCTTCCCCTGTCTGTGAAGCAGGAGGATATCTGTATGAGAGGCCATGCCATTGAGTGCAGGATCAACGCGGAGAATCCGGCGAAGAACTTCATGCCGTGTCCGGGGGTGATCGAGAACCTGCATGTGCCGGGCGGAAACGGTGTCCGCATTGATACAGCCGTGTATAACGGCTATCAGATACCGCCCAACTACGATTCCATGATCATGAAGGTGATCGTCCACGACAAAGACAGGGCGGGAGCCATAGCAAAAATGCGGAGTACCCTGGGTGAAGTGATCATCGAGGGCGTGCAGACAAACCTGGATTTCCAGTATGATATATTGAACCAGAAAGATTTTCTGGATGGAAATGTGACGACACATTTCATAGAAGAGCATTATGAGTAACAGTTCAGACAGGTCTGTGTATTCACTGCGCTGACCGTATGAATGTGTGATAGCTGTAAGTATCCGGCCCATTGAGAACTGATTTTTAATGGCTGGATGCATGTAACAATTTAGGCATCTGAACGGTTACCATTACGAGTAAGGAGCAGGCAGATATGTCCAGATTAAAGGATTTATTCAAGAAGACTACCAATGTGCAGGAGCCGGAGACTGAGGAGAGCAAAGTGTCCGGGGAAGAGATATCCGGCAGTGAAAACACACCCTCCGTTCCGGAAGGTTTATGGGTGAAATGCCCGAAGTGCGGAGAACTTCTGTACAAGGAAGACGTTGTAAAAAATGATTATGTATGTCCGAAATGCAAGGGATATTTCCGGATCAAGGCCAAGACCAGAATCCGCATGGTGGCGGATAAGGGGTCTTTTAAAGAATGGTGTACAGGGCTTCATACCTTTAATCCCCTGGACTATCCGGAGTACGAGGAGAAGATCGCAAAACAGCAGGAAAAGACCCATCTGGAGGAGGCCATCCGCATCGGAGAGGCCAGGATTGACGGTACCAGGGTTGTGCTGGGAGTCTGTGACGCCCGTTTTCTCATGGGGAGCATGGGATATGTGGTGGGAGAGAAAATCACCCGTTCTTTTGAGCGGGCCACAGAGGAAAAGCTGCCGGTCATCCTGTTCTGCTGCTCCGGCGGGGCCAGAATGCAGGAGGGGATGGTATCCCTGATGCAGATGGCGAAGACCTCTGCTGCCATCAAAAGGCACAGCGAGGCAGGTCTTCTCTATATTCCGGTGCTCACAGACCCCACGACAGGGGGCGTGACAGCCAGCTTTGCTATGCTGGGTGATATCATCCTGGCCGAACCGGGAGCCTTGATCGGTTTTGCAGGCCCAAGGGTCATTGCCCAGACCATCGGACAAAAACTGCCGGAAGGGTTCCAGAAAGCGGAATTTCTGGTGGAGCACGGCATCATAGATGGGATCGTGACTAGAAATCTGTTGAAAAAGACGCTGTCCGGTCTTGTTAAATTTCATGAGAGAAAGAACGGTTACTGCCAGTTCACCAGGATCACTCTGCCGGAAGCAGCAGGGGAAGAGGAGAAAAGGCGGAGGCGCAGAAATAAGGAAAAGCATATGACTGCCTGGGAGCGCGTGGAGACTGCAAGGGACTCCAAACGTCCCACCAGTCTGGATTATATAGAAACTGTTTTTGAAGAGTTTATGGAACTGCACGGAGACCGGGCATTTCGGGATGACGGTGCCATTGTGGGAGGTCTGGCAGTGCTGGACGGGCAGCCGGTAACTGTGATCGGTGTACAGAAGGGGAGAAACACCAAGGATAATATCCTGAGAAACTTTGGTATGCCGTCCCCGGAAGGATACAGAAAAGCACTGCGTCTTATGAAACAGGCAGAAAAATTCAACCGCCCTATCATAAATTTTATTGACACGCCTGGGGCGTTCTGCGGCATTGAGGCGGAGGAGAGAGGGCAGGGAGAGGCCATCGCCAGAAACCTGCTGGAAATGTCTGCATTGAAAGTACCTGTGCTGAGTATTGTCATCGGCGAAGGCGGAAGCGGCGGTGCGCTTGCTCTGGGAGTAGGCAATGAAGTCTGGATGATGGAAAATGCCACATACTCCGTTCTCTCACCGGAGGGATTTGCATCCATTCTCTGGAAGGACAGCAAGAGGGCAAAAGAAGCGGCAGAGGTCATGAAGATCACAGCCAGAGATTTGAAGGATTTGGGGATCATTGAGCATGTGATCATGGAGGATACGCCTGCCTGCGCGCAGAACCTGCCGGAGATCGCAGAGGATATGAAGAACCGGATGCACCAGTTCCTTACAGAGATGGAAGGAAAGACACCGGAAGAGCTGGCAGCCCTCCGGTACGAGAGATTCAGAAAAATGTGAGCCAGAAAGAGTTAGAATATGAGGAAACCATTAATTATAGGTGATTTGACAGCTAAGATCCCAGTGATACAGGGCGGCATGGGAGTGGGCATCAGCCTGTCCGGTCTGGCGGGCAGTGTGGCTGCCTACGGCGGTGTGGGGGTGATATCCACTGCACAGATCGGATGGCGGGAACCGGATTTTAGAAAACATCCTTTTGAGGCAAATTACAGGGCCATAGAAAAGGAGATCAGAAAAGCCAGGGAAATTGCAAAAGGCGGTATCATTGGCGTGAACATTATGGTAGCCACCCAGAGATATGAGGAATATGTGAAGACAGCGGTGAAGGCGGGGGTGGATCTGATCATCTCAGGAGCCGGACTGCCCATAGATCTTCCAAAATATGTGGAGGGTACCAAAACAAAGATAGCCCCTATTGTGTCCTCCCTGAAATCCCTGAATGTCATCTGCCGTATGTGGGACAGAAAATATAAGAAAGCACCGGACCTGGTTGTCATCGAAGGGCCGAAAGCAGGAGGCCATCTGGGATTTTCCAGGGAAGAGCTGGATACCTTCACCGATGAATCCTACGATAAAGTGATCTGTTCTATTATAGAGAAAGTGAAGGAATACGGGAAAACATGCAGCAAAAAGATTCCTGTGGTCGTAGCGGGCGGTATATATGACAAGGCGGATATGGACCATGCACTTTCGTTGGGCGCGGACGGGGTACAGATGGGAACCCGCTTTGTGACCACCAAAGAGTGTGATGCAGCACCGGAATACAAGCAGGCATATCTGAACGCACAGAAAGAGGATATCTGCATTGTACAGAGTCCTGTGGGAATGCCGGGAAGAGCCATCAAAAATCCTTTTATGGACAGGGTGAAGACTGAGAAATGCAGGATTGAACACTGTTACCACTGTATCGTTACCTGTAAGCCCGCAGAGATACCTTACTGTATCACCCAGGCATTGGTGAATGCAGCGGAGGGACGGGTGGAGGATGCACTGCTGTTTTGCGGTTCCAATGCTTACCGTTCCAATAAAATAGAAACAGTGGAAGATATAATGAGAGAGCTTGGCTGACAGTATGGCAGCCTGCCTGTTCGCTGTTGTACTAGTGCAGATAAAATGCAAGAGGCCTGGCCGAGTGATTCGGACCAGGCCTCTTAAAATGAGGATTTATTGTAACACGATTTTTTTTGAAATAACTACATGTTGACCTTCATTTTGAATTTTTTCTCATGGTATCTGCTTCCCTGTTCTCTGCCCTCGGTGTGTTCATCTGCCTCTGCAGTATTTTTTGTACTGTGAAGAGGATTCAGGTGGGCACTTCCGAATTCTTCTTCCATCCATATGTGGCGGAAGTTCTTTTTCTGCTGAATGGCCTGGCAGAACCGGCCGATCACTAAAATGGTTTTATCTCGTAACCCCGTTTCTGTTGTGCGTCTGGAAGAACGAAGCCAGTATTCCATCAAAGTCCAACAGACTAACAGGAATCCGGTAGCAAAAATCAAAGTGATAATCAATCTTTCCAACATTATGAACACCCCTTTGCACATTTATTTGTTATCTTTATATTAATTCTTTTGAAAACAATAGTCAATGATTAAATGGAAGAAAAAACAAATTTTCTAAAAATTTAAGATTATAATTGTATGTAAACAGTTTACATCACAGAGTCAGTCACCATCTCACGCCAGATATTATCGCAGACTGGGGAGAGGGTCTGCCCTTTGTCATCTGTAAGTATGGGCTGACGCGTTTCCTCCAGTTCCTCTATGCAGGTGATCTTTCCTTCCGCATAATCCGCCATGCGGGCAGCACAGCTTTTAAGTCGCTCCATCAGACCGCCTAAGCGGATATCCAGGACCTCGTAGCCAAAGGCTTTATTTTCCTGAAACCACTGGTCTTTTAATGCGTGTTTAAACTGTTCCACCAGCCCGGCGGTTTTGATGCAGATATCCGCAGTCTGCAGGAGCGCGGCTTTGTCCTCCCCGTCATAGGCTGCCTTTGCTTCAAGTCCAAGGGTGGCTTTTTTAGCCAGCACTTCACTTAGGAGTGCCAGTGTGCGGAACATGCAGGCATACTCCCCGCCCTTTTGGGCGATCGCCCGGAGCTCTTCGGCACAGCGGTGGTAATGGGATTTAAAGGACATATCCACATGGCAGTCATAGATACCCATAAGAACATCCTGATACAGCAGATATCTGGCAGGGGCTGCACTCATCTTTCCTGGCAGCGGATTATCAGGTGTCAGGTTAGGAAGGTCCAGCTTCAGGAAATCCTCCAGCACAGCTCCGGTACACGCCAGGAAGCGCGGGGCCAGGTCACAGTCATTTACCGTCTGCCCATAATCATACTCTGCGAAGAGGGAGAGCACAGGCAGAACGGCAGACTGGGATGCCTCACTGCCGTCATCTCCCCAGCCGGTTACCAGTACATTGGTTATGCCGTGTTTTTGGCATTGTCTGAGGGCAAGGCGGGACACCTGCATACTGTGGTTCAGAAGCGGTGCGTATCCATTCCATTTCCAGGCACCTCCGGCAAAGCCCACGTTTCCGGCCAGTTCCCTGTGGTATTTCATCATCTGGTCATAGGTATTTTCCTCTCTGGAATAGTAATCCCAATAGAGCAGTTCCACATTTTGCGGAATCTTCTTTTTGATCTCCTCTGTGATATGAAATTCCTTTCCGTAATATTCCCCGCCGGAGATCATTTTGAAAAACATGTCACTCCACATCATGGCAGTATATCCATACTTTTCACAGATTTCAAGCACGCGGTGCAGATGGCGCTCCATAATGTCGATACGTTCCTCATATCCGAATTGGTTCAGGTAAGCGCCCCGGCCGATCATCTCGGCTTCATCCATCCCAATGTTGATCACACGGCTTTTAAAGGTTTCAGACCAGGTGCGTATCATAGCTTCGATCAATTTATAGGTATCGTCGCTTCCGCACAGGAGAATGTCCCCTGTGTCGTGTACCTGTTTAAAGGCAGGCCAGCGGAAAATGGCATTTAAGTGGGCCAATGTCTGGATGCAGGGAACCATCTCAATGCCCAGCGAGGCGGCAAATTCGTCCAGTTCCCGCAGTTCCTGCCTGCTGTACCTGCCCCGGAAATGGCCGAAGTAAGGATAGCCCTCCACCTGGTAAGTGTCCTCTGTGTAGAGCATTAGGCGGTCATATCCCATCAGGGAAAGTTTGACCATGAGCCGTCTCAGATGATCAGGGCTGCATACCCCATTGCGGGAGCAGTCAGCCATATAGGTGAGATGTTCAAAGACGGGATGTTCTTCCCTGGCAGCGCTGGTGCGGTTTTCCGTTATCCATTCTTTTACAAAACCCAGGCCCCGGAAAAACTCGGAAGTTTTACTGTATGTAATGCTGGCAAGATCCCGGTCCAACCGGACAGACAGGCCGCTGCCGCCTTTTTCTGCAAGTATTTTTACACGGGATCCTCCGGTCATGTTTTCTTCCAGATATTCCACGGCACATACGGCTCCGGGCATCAGGGACGGGTCTATACATGCAAGGTTAAAAAATTCCATAAGCAGTCTCCTTTTCGTGATTCGTCATGATAGAAAACCTGCGAAGCGTAGTTTCTATTATTCGCAGTGCTCTTTCATTGTAAAGGAGTTTTAGGCAGGAGTCAACGAAAGAATCTATAAGATCAGGAGAGATATAACAAATGTGCACAAGGCCGGAAAGCAGATGCTGGACAAAGTATACAAGGATGGCGTATATTGTTAAGAGAAATGACATAAAAATGACAAAAACAGGGAAAGAACATATGGACGGGCCGGACGGTAAGGCTGCAGTGTGATTTTTAGAAATGCAATGAGTTGCATTTTGGCGCTGGCCAACTCGGGATTTTGCTGCGCATCGCGCAGCATCCCTTTGGGAAAACACCTCCCGGGAATTGGACTGTGAACAATAACGGGAAACCGGGCAATTGAAAGAATCCTGTTTCATGAATATTGACTTTTACACCTGTGTATACTATACTAATAATAGTAGTTCGCCGTAGTAATACGGTGAAAACAGGACTTATATATGTTCATAATGCGGGTTGAACGTTTCTACCAGCTACCGAAATAGCTGACTATAAGTCCCCTGATCTTGGGGGCTTTGCAGTCTGGCTTTGGTGGCTGGTTTTTTATTGTTGGCAAAGGCTCCTCATATAGGAGGAAGTGACATGAGAAAAGAGGAAAAAAAGGCAGATACCTTTATATTGAAAGGAAATATCTGCTACAGCAAGACCGAAAAAGAAGTAACTACGATCCCCCATGCATATCTTTTATGCAGGGACGGCATCTGCCAGGGCGTATTTGAGAGTCTGCCGGATGATTACAAAGAGTATCCCCTGACAGATTACGGGGATGCGCTGATCCTTCCCGGGCTGGTGGATCTGCACCTGCATGCGCCCCAGTATGCGTTTACAGGGCTTGGTATGGATATGGAGCTTCTGGAGTGGCTGGATACCAGGACATTTCCTGAGGAGGGCAGGTACGAGGATATGGAGTATGCCAAAAAGGCATACCGTATTTTTACAGAGGATCTGAAAAAAAGTGCAACCACCAGGGCCTGTGTTTTTGCCACACGCCATGTTCCGGCTACCATTCTTTTGATGGATATGCTGGAGGAGACAGGTCTGCAGGCAATGGTGGGAAAAGTAAATATGGACCGGAATGCGCCGGACTACCTCTGTGAGGACAGCCCGGAAAAATCCGCGGAGGACACCCTGCAGTGGCTGAGGGAAGTAAAGGGGAAATACAGGAATATAAAACCAATCCTTACCCCCCGGTTTATTCCAAGCTGTTCGGACCGTCTGATGGAAATGCTGTGTGAGATCCGCAGGGAATATGACCTTCCGGTGCAGTCCCACCTCTCTGAAAATAAAGGGGAGATCACATGGGTGAAGGAGCTTTGCCCCTGGTCTGCTTTTTACGGGGATGCGTATGAGCGGTTCGGCATGTTTGGGGGAGACTATCCGGCGGTCATGGCACATTGTGTGCATCCCACGGAGGAAGAGATTGCACTTATGAAGAAAAACCGAATCTTTGCCGCTCATTGTCCTCACTCCAACACGGATCTGTCTTCCGGGGCCGCACCCATTCGGAGATATCTGGAGGAGGGCATACATGTGGGACTGGGAAGTGATATTGCCGGGGGCCATGTGCTCTCCCTGTTTCAGGTGATGGTGGGGGCTGTGCAGGCATCCAAACTCCGCTGGCGGCTGTTGGATGAAACACAAAAGCCGCTCACGGTAGAGGAAGTGTTTTATATGGGTACAAAAGGAGGCGGTGCCTTCTTTGGACAGGTGGGAAGCTTTGAAAAAGGATATGAATTTGATGCGGTGATCGTAGATGACGCCAGATTGCAGACACCCAGGAAACTAACTTTGAAAGAGCGTCTGGAGCGTGTGGTATATCTGTCAGATGACAGGGATATAGCCGGGAAATATGCGGCTGGGAGAAGGATCATTTAATTATTTTATGCGGTGTACAGGAGATACTGGCTGTCCACCGCCGGAAAAGAGGGATGATGTATGGGAGTTGGCAGTTCAATGAATCGTGTGGATGCCTGGGAGAAGGTCACGGGTCAGGCGAAATACACGGCAGATTTGATGCCGCAGAATTTGTATACGGCAAAAGTGGTGCACAGCACCATTGGGAACGGATGGGTAAAAAGTTTTGATCTGGAGGATGCTTTAAAGGTACCCGGTGTGATAAAGATCGTCACCTGTTTTGATGTGCCGGATATTCAGTTTCCCACACCAGGGCACCCCTGGTCCGTGGAGAAGGCGCACCAGGATATTAAGGACAGGAAGCTGTTAAACCGACGGGTCCGCATGTACGGGGATGATATTGCGGCTGTCATCGCGGAGGATGACATCGCAGCCAGGCGGGCAGCGGATAAGATCAAAGTGGAGTATGAAGAATATCCTGTGATCCTGGATCCGGAGGCATCCATGAAAGAGGGCGCGCCTCTTCTGCATGAGGAGAAGCCGGGAAACGTGATCGCACATACCGGTTTTGTGCTGGGAGACGAAAGCTTTGAGCAGGCTGTAAAAGAGGAAGGTCTGACCATAATAGAAAAAGAATACAGAACCCAGCCGGTACAGCACTGCCATATAGAGGTGCCGGTTTCCTATGCCTACATGGAGAAAGGGAGGATCGTTATTGTGACCTCCACCCAAATCCCCCATATTGTGAGACGGGTGGTCAGTCAGGCTCTTGGGATCCCTGTCGGTCAGATCCGGGTGATAAAGCCTTATATAGGAGGCGGTTTTGGCAACAAGCAGGATGTGCTTTACGAGCCTCTGAACGCATTTTTATGTACCCAGACAGGCGGCCACGGCGTCAGGCTGGAGCTGTCCAGGGAGGAAACACTTGGCTGTACCCGTGTGCGCCATGCATTTACCTGGAAGATCAAGGGTGCAGTGCGGGAAGACGGCACACTGGTGGCACGGAAATATGTGGCATATTCCAATCAGGGTGCATACGCATCCCATGCCCACGCCATTGCAGCCAACGCGGCCAATATTTTTAAACAGCTTTACCGGGATGAGAAGGTGCTGGAATCCGACAGCTACACGGTCTACACAAACCTGATGACAGGCGGAGCCATGCGGGGATACGGGATTCCGCAGGGGGATTTTGTGACCGAGTGTGTGGCGGATGATCTGGCCCATGCTGTGGGCATGGATCCGCTGGCATTCCGGCTGAAAAATTGTGTGAAAGAGGGGTACATGGACCCTCATCTGGGCATTGCGTTCCATTCTTACGGACTGAAAGCCTGTATGGAAAAGGGAAAGGACTATATAGGCTGGGAGGAGAAAAGGAAGGCTTATGAAAAGCAGTCCGGGCCTGTGAGAAGAGGCGTGGGGATGGCAATTTTCAATTATAAGACAGGGGTTTATCCCATCTCCCTTGAGACTTCCTCCTGCCGTATGGTCCTGAATCAGGACGGTTCCATGCAGCTTTTCATGGGGGCAACGGAGATCGGTCAGGGTGCGGATACGGTGTTTACCCAGATGGCGGCAGAGGTCACCGGGATCACGGAGGACAGGATACATATAGAGACCGTGCAGGATACGGACACCACACCTTTCGACACGGGGGCCTATGCCTCCAGACAGACATATGTGAGCGGAAAAGCGGTCAAAAAGACAGGTGAATTGTTCAAACAGAGAATACTGGAATATGCGGCATTTAAACTGAAACTGCCAAAAGAAGATGGGCCGGCAGCTACAGCGGAGGATACCGGAACATCCGGCAAAAGTACAGAGACTGCTGCCTGGAAGAGGCTGGATATAAAAGAAAATCAGGTAATCGACAAAGTTTCGGGGGAGGTCCTGCTTTCCCTTGCGGCACTGGCGGAGGAAGCGCTGTACAGCTTGGAAAGATCGGTACATATCACGGCGGAGACCACCAGCCACTGCAAAGAAAATTCCTTTGCCTCAGGCGTCTGTTTTGCAGAGGTGGAAGTGGATATGCCGCTTGGCAGGATCCGGGTGCTGGATATTATTAATGTGCACGACAGCGGGAAACTGATAAATCCCAGCCTTGCCAGAGCCCAGGTACACGGAGGGATGAGCATGGGCATGGGGTATGCCCTGAGTGAAGAACTGCTGGTGGACGAGAAGACAGGAAGGCCGCTGAATGCCAATCTGCTGGACTATAAGATTCCTACGGCCATGGATACCCCCGGGCTGCATACGGATTTTGTGGAATTGGATGACCCTACAGGTCCTTTCGGAAATAAAGCCCTGGGTGAACCGCCGGCTATTCCGGTGGCTCCGGCTATCAGGAATGCGGTGCTTCATGCCACGGGGATCGCTTTTGATTCCCTGCCTCTGTCACCCCAGAAACTGGTGGAACGGTTTCTGAAAGAGGGACTGATCGGAGGAGAAAAGGATGCTGTGAAAGGGGGCGGAACACATGTATGACATTGAAAAATATTATCAGGCCAGGGATGTAGAAGACGCTGTGAGAGCGCTTGAGGCAGATAGGGATGCTGTTGTGATCTCCGGTGGAAGTGATGTGCTGATCAAAATAAGGGAAGGGAAACTTGCCGGCTGTTCACTGGTGAGCATCCATGGGATCCCGGCCCTCAAAGGGGTCAGGATGGAGGCGGACGGGACCATTGTGATCGGCCCGGCCACTACATTTTCCCATATCACCTATGACCCTGTTATACAGCGGTATATCCCTGCACTGGGCTGGGCCGTGGACCAGGTGGGAGGCCCGCAGATACGGAATATTGGAACCATCGGGGGCAATGTCTGCAATGGTGCGACCAGCGCGGACAGTGCGGCGGTTCTCTTTACGCTGAACGCAGTCTTGGAACTGACAGGTGAAGAGGGCACGAGAATGGTGCCTGTTACAGAATTTTATACCGGTCCGGGCCGGACGGTACGGGAACACGCAGAGATCCTTACCGCTATAAAGATCACCAGGGATAACTACGAAGGATTTTACGGGCATTATACTAAATACGGGAAACGAAACGCAATGGAGATCGCCACCCTGGGCTGTGCGGTACATGTGAAATTAAGTGAAGATAAAAAACAGATGGAAGACTTCCGGCTGGGGTTCGGGGTGGCTGCGCCTACACCCGTACGCTGTTATCAGACGGAGAAAAGGGTAAAAGGCATGGATATAACAGACCCGGAATTATACGAGAGGATACGGGAAGGGGCAGTATCTGAGGTGACACCCCGTTCAAGCTGGCGCGCATCCAGGGAATTCCGCCTTCAGCTTGTGCGTGAGCTGTCTGTGCGTACTGCAAAAGAAGCCATAGAAAAAGCAGCGGGAGGTGAGGCGGATGCTTAAGATCATAACGATGACAGTCAACGGCAGGGAGACAGAACTGGCTGTTGATTACAGGGAAGCGCTTCTGGATACACTGAGAAACCGGCTGGGACTTACCAGTGTAAAACGCGGCTGTGAAGTGGGAGAGTGCGGGGCCTGTACCGTTTTAGTGGACGGAGAGGCAATTGATTCCTGTATTTATCTGACCATGTGGGCAGAGGGAAAGCATATCATGACGGTTGAGGGCTTAAAGGGCAGAGACGGTGACCTTTCCCCTATCCAGAAGGCCTTTGTGGAGGAAGCAGCAGTCCAGTGCGGCTTCTGCACGCCGGGGCTCATCATGAGTGCTGTGGAGATCGTGGGAACAGGGAAAAGATACAGCAGAGAGGAACTGAAAAAGCTCATATCCGGACATCTGTGCCGCTGTACAGGATATGAAAATATCCTGAATGCCATGGAACGGATCGTGGAGGAGACTTACCGGACCGTGAACAGTAATAGAATTTGATGAAAATGTGTCAGCGGGACACGTCTGCATTCAGGCAGCGTGTCCCGCTTTTTATGTCAGATTGATCTTTTTCTGATGAAAGGCCTTTCTGTATTGCGTGGGAGTGATCCCCTCATAGCGTTTAAACAGCTTCATAAAATATTTCTCATCCGAGAACCCGCACATATCCGCAATCCGGTAAATAGACAGGGTACGGTTGGTGAGCAGGTTTTTTGCCACGGCGATCCGTGTACGGTTCACATATGTGAGAATGGGATATCCGGTGTATTTCTTAAAAATATTGGTCAGATAAGTGGGATGATACCCAAATTGTTCCGCAATGGAAGCCACGCTGAGCGGCTGGTCGTAATGGGTGCGGATCCATTCTATGACATCCAGAACATGGATGGGAACGCTGGAATCCAGAAAACGGTTGATCTGGAAAGATTCATTTGTGGCTTCCATGAGGAGCAGGTTCAGAGCATAGTGGCACCTCCATGTAGGCATATAATTTTCCCTTTTGGCAATATCAAGAAGCTGCACGAAGAGAAGCCGTGAACGTTTCTCCACAGATAACTCCCCGTATTCGGGAAGTAGAAAATTTTCCCTGGGGGGGGGTAGAAGTGATATCTGTAGATTCCTTGAAAATAGGGCGGTTCCTCAGGAGACTGCCCCTGTTATAGATGGAATAATCCGGGTCTTTCACATAGAAGTGCACCCAGTAATAAGACAGTTCCCCCTCTGTCTGACGGTATCCGTAATGGAGCGTATCAGGAAAAAGCAGGATAAATTCGTTCTCCCTCACGTCATAATTTGTCATGTTTTGGGTAATGTGCAGGGTCCCTTTTATTACAATGATCAACACAAAAGAATCAATGTTTCTTTTTGGGTGTACAAAACCATCTTTGCTTGCCAGGTTGCCGCAGGAGATATATTCCACCGGTTTGCTGGCATCAGAAATAAAATAGAGCATGGTATTCCCTCCTGGAGTGTGTTTGAAAATTCATTCCGGCAATCTGCACGCTCCATTTTGCCGAAAGCGATTTTCAATCACACTCTTGTCTTGTTTTATAGTATCACAAAATCGCAGACTATGGACGGGGAAAATGGCAGATAATTGGAAATGACCACTTTTTCTTGTGTATTGTACGTTGTTTGAGAATTTCAGTATGGTAACATAATGTCATCAAATAAAAAGCGCTTGCAAGCAGAGTAACTGATAATAAGAATGATAGATCAGGAGGGTTTATAACATGAAAAAGAGACAGATCATGGCGTTATCTCTGGCAGCAGCAATGGCTGCAGCGGCTGTAACAGGCTGTGGTGCGCCGTCCAGACCGGACGGCTCCGGTGAGGCAGGCAGTACAGATGCTTCCTCTGATTCAGGTGGAGAGTCAAAAGATGGTGTGGTGGAACTTACCTTTATGGGGTGGGAGGCATCCCCTCTGGAAACCCAGGCCGTAAAGGACGGCATTGCGGCTTTTGAAAAAGAGAACCCCAATATAAAGGTGAATTATACACCTGGACTTGCCGGTTCTGAGTACAATGCAAAACTGCTTTCCTCGGCAGCGGCCGGTTCCCTGCCGGATGTTATGTTCGTGGCAGCGGAGAGTTACCGTGCCATTGTCTCAAAGGGCGCACTGTGGGATATTACAGATCAGTTCGATGAGAATTATCCGCTGGATGATTTCATAGATTCCTCCCGCCAGATCATGGAGGTGGACGGGCATGTGTATGGGATTTCATCCTGTACCGTATCTCCCATAGTCTACTATAATAAAGATGTATTTGACGCAGAAGGACTGGAATATCCCAGTGCAGACCCAGAGAATTGCTGGACCATTGATGAATTCAGGGATATTGCGAAAAAGCTCACATCAGAAGATATTTACGGTGTGTACGGACTGGAGACGGTGGCAGATACTTTGAACGCACAGCTCCTTTCAAACGGGGGAACCAGATACAATGAAGATTACACCAAGAGCACAATGAACTCCCCGGAGAACAAAGAAGTGTTTGAGACCATCAAGGCGATCCGTACAGAGGACGGATCCGCGCCGGATGCTTCCACCTTAGACGCTGTGGGAATGTCCGCAAAACAGATGCTTCAGACAGGTAAAGTGGCTATGCTGGTGGATGGTTCCTGGTCCCTTCAGGAACTGGCTGCATCCGATATGAATATTGGGATGGCACCCCTTCCGTCTTACGGAAAAGTGCTTACCACAGGGCAGGCCCACCTGCATTGTATTTCAGATACCAGCAAACATAAAGAGGAGGCCTGGAAATTCCTTCAGTTCCTGTCCGGGATGGATTATCAGGGAGCACTTGTAAAGAGCGGACTCTGGATGCCAAACCGCTATTCCATGTATGAGGATGACGCTGTGGCACAGTGGTATGATGAGAAAGTACATGGGGACAGCTACAAACAGATGCTTACATATTTTAAGGATGCAGTTGTTGACCCCACGGCCTTACAGCTCACCTCACAGGCAAGGGACATTATTGCGGAAGAGACGGATATGTACTTTAAACAGGACCAGGATATTGATCTGACATTAGAGAATATGGATACCAGAATCGACGAGGCAATTCAAGACGCATTACAGCAGTAAGTGGTAAAATTTGATGCATCCTGCACACTGCTTTGTGCAGGATGCATTTTTATGCGGACAGGTGTCCGGCACCGCCGTGTGTAAGGGATAGGGAACGGATTTACGCACCGCAGTACCGGTCCGGGACAGGAGGGTAAGAGTGGGAAATACAAAGAAAATAAGTAAGTTAAAGGATGACAGCAAATGGGCCTGGCTCATGCTGGCTCCAAATGTGATCGGATTCTTGTTATTTATGCTGATACCGGTGGTGGCAACCCTGGTCCTCAGCTTTACGAAATATGATATGCTGACAACGCCAAAATTTATAGGGTTTCAGAATTACATTAACATGGCAAAAGACCCCATCATCTGGGAAGTAACGAAAAATACCATTATTTATACAGTTATCACCGTACCTATCGGCATGTGCTTTTCTTTGCTCTTGGCGGTCATGCTGGACCGTGAGATCGGATTCCGCAGATTTTACAGGGCGGCGTTTTTTCTTCCGGCAATCACATCCATGGTTGTTGTTGCCATTGTGTGGCAGTGGATCTATAACCCGGACTACGGTATTTTGAATTACGTGTTATCCCTGTTTGGGATTCAGGGGCCAAAATGGCTGTTAAACAGCTCCACATCCCTGATTTCCCTGGCGATCGTGGGGATATGGAAAAATGCAGGCTACAATATGATCATTTTCCTGTCAGGGCTCCAGGGCATCTCCACCAGTTATTATGAAGCTTCTGAACTGGACGGGGCAAATAAATGGCAGCAGTTCAGGTATATAACCTTGCCTATGCTGCGCCCTACAACCTTCTTTATTTTTGTCATGTCCATCATCAGCTCCTTCCAGGTATTTGACCAGGTAATGCTTATGACAAAGGGCGGGCCGGGACGTTCTTCCTCTGTTCTGGTACATTATCTGTATCAGAATGCTTTCCAGTATTTTAAACTGGGCTATGCCTGTGCGATCGCGTATCTGCTGTTTTTCATTGTTATGATCATAACAGTGTTCAATATGCGCATGGAAAAGAACATGCGGGAAATTTATTAGAGGGGGAGTCGGGTCATGAGTAATAAGAAAAAAAAGCTGATTGGTAAAGTGATAGCTCATCTGATCCTGATCTTGGGGTCTGTGATCATGCTGGTTCCCTTTTTCTGGATGCTGTCTTCATCTTTTAAAAGTCTTGGGGAAGTGTTTGTATTCCCGCCGACTTTGTTTGGAGAGCGTCTGGTGTGGGAAAATTACACGCAAATCTCCAGCAGGTTTGATTATTTTGCGTATTTCCTGAATAGCGTAAAAGTGTCTGCCTGGGTTGTGTTTTTTCAGGTATTTACATCTGCCACGGCAGGTTATGTGTTCGCGAAGATGAATTTTAAGGGCAGGGATAAAATTTTTACGCTGTATCTGGCAACTATGATGATCCCGTTCCATGTAACGGTTATCACAAACTTCCTGCAGATGTCCATGTATGGGCTGGTAAACACCCTGTGGTCCCTGATGCTTCCTGCATCTGTTTCTGCCTTCGGAACGTTCCTTATGCGGCAGTTTTTTATCACGGTGCCAAATGAGCTGGTGGAGGCTGCCAAAATTGACGGCTGCAATCCCATTGTGACATTCTTAAGGATTGCGTTTCCCATGGCAAAGTCCACCATTGCCACGCTGTGTATTTTCTGTTTTATGAATGTATGGAACGATTATTTTACACCGCTTATTTACATTAATGACGCCAGAAAATATACGCTGCCTCTGGGACTTGCCAGCATGAAGGGCATGTATTCCACGGACTGGCCTGTGCTCATGGCGTCCTCAGTGATCGCGGTACTGCCGGTGCTGATCGCATTTTTATGCGCCCAGGATGCCTTTGTAAAAGGTGTAATGATGTCGGGAATGAAAGACTGATGGTAACTGTTCAGTACCTTCACAGTTACAGGCAAAAATCCATGCAGAATCGCCTTTGGCGATGGGATTTTTGCTTGGCCGTGGTACACTTTCTTACGGTCAGCGCAGTGAATGCGCAGACCTACTGAATAGTTACGACTGATGTACAAAAGAGGGAGATGATACGATGAGTTTTATGGAATATGATTCCCCGGTCATGGCAGGAATCGGCAAGGTGACGGATATCTTATGGCTCAGCATCCTGTGGTTTCTCTGCTGTCTGCCTGTTGTGACCATAGGGGCCTCCACCACGGCCCTTTACTACACATCGGTGAAAGCGATCCGAAAGAACAGGGGATATGTGACCAGGACATTTTTTCATGCATTCAGAATGAACTTTTTTCCTGCATTGGGTATCTGGGTCCTGTATCTGCTGGGAATCTTATTGTTCTATATGAATTTTATATTTGCAGCGGCGATTAGGGATGAGAGTTTCCGGTTTTTTACCACAACAGTTTATGGATGCCTGGCCTTTGCCGTATTATCCATTGGATGTTATGCCTTTCCCGTTCTTTCCAGATGCAGTATGAAATGTTTTGAGATTCTGCGGTTTTCTGCCGGGTTAATGGTAAAGCATTTTCCGTATACACTTCTCATGGTCCTGACTGTGGCTTTGTGTACGGTGGTCATGTGGTACATCCCCTTGTCCGCTTTTTGCCTTCCTGTTGTGGGAACACTGTTATTCTCTGTTTTTATGGAAAAAGTTCTGATTCGCTACACGCCTGAAACAGAAAAAAGCGGCTGGTACGCGGAGCAGTAAAATAAGATTGGAGATGAAATATGAGTAAATTAAAAATGGCAAAAGGCCGTCAGGTCAAAGTCTTTGACCCTGAGTTGGTACGCCGCCGTGAGGAAAACAAAAAGTATCTGCTGGAACTGGAGAATGAAAACCTGCTTCTTCCCTATACACTGGAGGCCGGTCTCTATAAGACATCAGAACTGCCCCCGGGTATCCATGGGGGCTGGGAATCCCCCGTCTGTGAACTGAGAGGGCATTTCCTCGGGCACTGGCTTTCCGCCGCAGCCATGCATTATGAGGCAACCGGGAATGAGATGGTAAAGGCAAAAGCAGATGAGATCGTAGATGTCCTGGAAAAGTGCCAGAAAGAAAACGGCGGCAGATGGGCTGCTTCGATTCCGGAGAAATACTTTTATTGGATTGGGAACAAAAAGCGTATTTGGGCACCCCAGTATACGGTGCACAAGACATTCATGGGGCTTCTTGACATGTATGAACTGGCCGGAAATGAAAAAGCTCTGGAGATTGCCGTACATTTCGGGGAGTGGTTCTATGACTGGAGCGGACGGTATACCAAAGAGCAGTTCCAGGGGATCTTGGATGTGGAGACAGGGGGAATGCTGGAAATATGGGTCCTTTTGTACCGGATCACTAAAAAAGGTTTGTTCCGTGAGTTGATGGACCGCTATTACCGCTGCGACTTGTTCGACGGCCTTCTGGAAGGAAGAGACGTGCTGACGAATATGCATGCCAACACCACGATCCCCGAAATCCTGGGAGCTGCAGCCGCTTACGAGGCGACAGGGGAAGAAAAGTGGCTGGATATTGTGAAGGCCTACTGGGACATGGCAGTTACCAGGCGGGGCACCTATGCAACAGGAGGACAGACCTGCGGAGAGATATGGAGTCCCCGGATGCATCTGGCCTACAGGCTGGGTGACAAGAACCAGGAACACTGTACCGTATATAATATGATGCGGCTGGCAGATTTTTTATTTAGGTGCACAGGGGATGCTGTTTATATGGATTACTGGGAAAGGAATCTATACAATGGCATTATGGCCCAGGGATATTGGAGGGGAAGCTTTACCCACGGCAGGAAATCCGTGTATCCGGAGGAGGGGCTTTTGACTTATTTCCTGCCTCTGCGCGCAGGGGGGCAGAAAGCGTGGAGCAGCAGGACACAGGATTTCTTCTGCTGCCATGGCTCTCTGGTCCAGGCAAACGCGGCGCACAATACGGGAATGTATTACACGGGAGAAAACGGCTTGTATGTATGCCAGTATTTTGATTCGGAATACAGGGGGATGATAGGGGATACAGCCATATCAGCGGAGCAGGTCATAAATTCTCTGAGCGGGAGCGAACATCTATCCAGTGATTCCCCCGGACGGCAGAAGATCACCGATGCCACGGCAAGGCAGCTCTTCCATCCTGACAGGCTGGTATTTGACCTTAAAATAAGGGCAGAGCGGGAAACAGAATTCTCCATCCGGATCCGAGTGCCCTGGTGGATGCAGGGAACGCCGGTTTTCCTTGTGGATGGGAAGGCCGTGGATCTTAGGGCAGAGAAGGGCAGTTTTGCAGAGATCAAGAGAGTCTGGAAGCAAAACACCATCCATGTTGAGATCCCGAAAGGAATCCATGCAGACTATCTGCCGGGCAGACCGGATATGGCTGCTTTTCTGGACGGACCCGTGGTGCTGGCCGGGCTGTGCGGGGAAGAGCGTACCTTGTACGTGGATCCGCGGGAACCGGAGCAGGTCTTGGTCAGTGACAATGAGAGGGAGTGGGCTTACTGGCAGAATACATATAAGACCATCGGGCAGGACACAGGCATCCGGTTTGTTCCGCTCCATCAGGTGGGGTATGAGGAATATCAGGTTTATTTTCCGCTTAAGGGGAAAAATCATGATTCCCCACTTGAAAAGTAGAAAACCTTACGGTATAATTTCAATGATATGGGGTATTTGGCCAATGTCCATGTACCCCTTTTTTGTGTAAGACCAGAACAAAACAGGAACCGATAAGGAGATTAATGATAATGAGTACCGTAAGAACAAGATTTGCCCCAAGTCCCACCGGAAGGATGCATGTGGGAAATTTGAGAACCGCTTTATATGCATATCTCATCGCAAAGCATGAGAACGGAAGCTTTATGCTCCGTATTGAGGATACAGACCAGGAACGTTTTGTGGACGGTGCGCTGGAGATCATTTACCGCACACTGGCTAAAACAGGGCTGATCCATGACGAAGGACCGGACAAAGACGGCGGATACGGCCCATATGTCCAGAGTGAGAGAAATGCCCAGGGTATTTATCTGAACTATGCAAAACAACTGATCGAGCAGGGAGATGCCTATTACTGCTTCTGTACAAAAGAGCGCCTGGATTCCCTGAAAGCCAGCGTGGGAGAGGACGGCAAGGAGATCGCGGTCTATGATAAGCACTGCCTGCATCTTAGCAGAGAAGAGGTGGAAGCAAAGCTTGCGGCGGGAGAACCTCATGTTATCCGTTTTAATATGCCCACAGAGGGAAATACAACCTTCCATGATGATATTTACGGTGATATTACAGTGCCGAACAATGAATTGGATGACTTGATCTTAATAAAATCCGACGGATATCCCACTTACAATTTTGCAAATGTTATTGATGACCATCTGATGGGCATCACCCATGTGGTGCGTGGAAATGAATACCTGTCGTCCTCACCGAAATACAACAGGATATACGAGGCATTTGGCTGGGAGATCCCCACCTATGTCCACTGTCCTTTGATCACCAATGAGGAACACAAAAAGCTGAGCAAGCGTTCCGGACACTCTTCCTATGAGGACTTGACAGACCAGGGATTTCTCACAGAGGCTATTGTAAATTATGTGGCGCTGCTTGGATGGTGCCCGGAGGACAACCGTGAGATCTTCAGTCTGGAAGAGCTGGTGAAAGAGTTTGACTATCATCACATGAGCAAATCCCCGGCAGTGTTTGATATGACAAAACTGAAATGGATGAACGGGGAGTACATCAAGGCTATGGACTTTGACAAGTTCTGTGACATGGCGATCCCGTTTGTGAAAGAGGCTGTAAAAAGGGATCTGGACTTAAAGAAGATCGCCCAGATGGTTAAAACAAGAATCGAAGTATTTCCGGATATTCCGGCACTCATTGACTTCTTTGAGGAAGTACCGGAGTATGATGTGTCCATGTACACACACACGAAAATGAAGACAAACCCTGAACTTTCACTGGAGGTCCTGAAGAAGATCCTTCCGGTCCTGGAGGACTTCGAGGACTATACAAACGATGCGCTGTATGATCTGCTCTGCGGTTTTGCGAAAGAGAACGGCTATAAAAACGGACAGATTCTCTGGCCGATCCGTACCGCGCTTTCCGGCAAACAGATGACACCCGCCGGTGCTACCGAAATCCTGGAAGTGCTGGGAAAAGAGGAGTCCATGAAACGCCTGCACGCAGCTGTGGAAAAGTTAGAGTGTGCGTAACAGCTCAGACAGCTGAACTTTTTAAGTGCGCAGCATTTTAAGCCAGGCATAAACAAACCGATAATGGAGTAACCCATATATGCAGAAAAATTCCGCACAGGAACGAGCAGTTTCCCATAACCAGGGCCCCATGATGCTTCTTGCAGGCCCTGGTTCCGGGAAGACCACCACCATCACCAGGAGGGTGGCTAATTTAATAAAGAAATATCAGGTGACTCCTTCGTCCATACTGGTGGTGACGTTTACAAAAGCGGCTTCCAGGGAGATGAAGGAGCGTTTTTTACGCCTGTGTGAAGAGGAGGGAATGCAGGGGGCATACAGGGAAGTGACCTTCGGCACCTTTCACGGTATCTTTTACGGGATCCTGCGCCATGCCTACCGGCTGTCAGCAAAAAATATTCTGGGTGATGAGCGGAAATACGACATCCTAAAAGAGATCGTTTACCGCCAGAAAATGCGGATTGATGATGAGAAAGAATTTTTTGAGGGTCTGGTACAGGAAATCTCAATTGTTAAGAACGGCAGAATGCCCATAGAACATTACTACTCTGCCAACTGCCCGGACGATACATTCCGAAAGATTTACCATTCTTATGTGGAGGCCTGCAGGCAGTCCAGGCTTTTGGATTTTGATGATATGCTGCTGTATTGCTATGATCTTCTGACAAAGAGAAAAGATATTCTGGCGGGATGGCAGGGAAAGTTTCAGTATGTGCTTGTGGATGAGTTCCAGGATATCAACCAGCTTCAGTATGACATTATAAAGCTTTTGGCAGCGCCGCAGAATAACCTTTTTATTGTAGGGGACGATGATCAGTCTATCTACGCATTCAGGGGAGCGAAACCGGAGATCATGCTGCATTTTCCAAAGGATTTTCCCGATGCGGGGACAGAACTTCTGGCCTGTAATTACCGCTCCACAAAGCAGATCGTAGAGACATCCAAAAAAGTGATCGGGAAGAATAAGAACCGTTATCCAAAAGAATTTTTTACGGATAATGAGGAGGGAAAACCGGTAACGGTACGTGGATTCGAGGACGGCAAGGAGGAGGAGCTTTTTGTGAAGGAGTGTATCCAAAAAGCGGTGAAAGAGGGGACTCCTTATGAAGAGATCGCTATACTCTACCGAACCAATCTTGGGGCCAGATTTCTGGTGGAGACACTGATGGAGTACCAGATTCCATTCCAGATGCGGGATGCCCTGCCAAATCTGTATGAACACTGGATTTCCAGGAATATCATCTCCTATATAAAACTGGCCCAGGGTGACCGGAGCCGCCGGGAATTCTTACAGGTGATGAACCGTCCAAACCGTTATATATCCAGGGAATCCCTTGACGATGCCACAGTATCTTTTGAAGGCCTTCGCTGGTTTTACGAGGGAAAAGACTGGATGTGCGACAGGATTGACAAACTGGAGGAGGATTTGACCACATTAAAGCGCATGACCCCCTACGGCGCCATCAACTATATCCGGTATGGGATCGGATATGAAGAATATCTGAAAGATTACGCGTCTTACCGGAAGATCAAAGTGGATGACTTGTATGAGGTCATGGAGGAGCTGGCTGAGAGTGCAAAGGGATATAAAAGCTTCGGAGAATGGTTTGCCCACATAGCGGACTACACGGAAAAGCTGAAAGAGCAGGCAAAGAAACAGGATATGGAGAAGAAAGGCGTTACCGTATCCACACTTCACAGCATCAAGGGACTGGAATATGACAGGGTATTTCTCATGGATGTAAATGAAGGGACGATACCGTATCACAAAGCGGTTTCGGACAGCAGTATTGAGGAGGAGCGGAGGCTCTTTTACGTGGGCATGACAAGAGCCAGGAAAGAGCTTTACATACTCTATGCAAAAAGCCGGCATGATAAGGATTTGGAAGTGTCCAGATTTCTGGTGGAAAGCAGGCTGGTGCCGGAGGAGTTGAAAAGAGGGCAGTGATCATGGAAAAGGTTTGGATCTTTTATGGAAAAACAGATGCATTATCCGGTAAAGCGGCGCCAGGAGGGGAAAAAGGAAGGTATGAAACCCGGGCCGGGAGGCTTCTGCTTTGCCATGCCCTGAAAGAGGTGTACGGATTGTCTCTGCCCAAAGGAGAAGAAGGGCTTGCGCAGCTGGAGCGTATGCTGTCAAAGGGAAAAAACGGAAAACCTTATCTGCACGGTTACCCGGAGATCCATTTTAATATCAGCCATTCCGGCGCATATGCGGTCTGTGCTGCAGCGGGGGTTCCGGTAGGGATCGACGTGCAGATAAGACAGCCGGTGAGAGGCAGAAGACTTTTGGAACGGATCATGAATATCCGGGAACAGGAAGTGATCAGAAGTGCGGATGACCCGGAAATGGCATTTGCGGATTTCTGGGCACAGAAGGAGAGCTATCTCAAATGGAGCGGGGAGGGGATTACCAGGGACCTTTCAAAACTTTCCATGGAACATGCGGTTATGGAGGAGATCCCCATCGAAAAAGGATATGTCTGCCAGGTCTGCGCAGCCGTACCGTTTTATTGGGAAAAAATAAAAGTACCGCTTCACAGCCTTTGAACTGTGCAGCGGTAATATGCTAAATACACGGGAGGAAATGCGCAGACCTGTCTGAACGGTTACGAAAATTCGTCTATTTTCTTCAGTTCCTCTTCTGTAAACGGTGCGCTTTTTATGACCTTGAGATTATCAAGGATCTGTTCGGGCTTGGATGCGCCCACAAGCACACTGGTCACCACATTATCTTTTAATACCCATTTCAGCGCCATCTGCGCAAGACTTTCCCCTCTTTCGGATGCGATCCGGTCAAGTCCCCGGATACTGGCAAGACGGCTGTCTGAGAGCTGGTCTGCATTTAGGAAACGCCCGTCCGTAACGATTCTGCTGTCAGAGGGGATTCCTTTCAGATAACGGTCCGTCAACATGCCCTGGGCCAGAGGACTGAAGGAGATGATCCCTTTTTTCTCCTCTGTACAGGCATCTTTCAGACCATTCTTTTCTATGGTACGGTTGAAAATGTTATAGGAATTCTGATTAATGATAAAGGGGCATTTCAGGTCCTTTAGTATGGCTGCCGCTTTTTTCATAGTTTCCTCATCGTAGTTGGAGAGACCAGCATACAGGGCTTTTCCGCTTCTTACCGCTTGGTTCAGGGCCTCCATGGTCTCCTCAAGGGGCGTTTCCGGGTCCATTCTGTGGTGGTAGAAAATATCCACATACGCAAGGCCCATTCGCATCAGGCTCTGGTCCAGGCTGGCAGTCAGATATTTTTTACTGCCCCAGTCGCCGTAAGGACCCGGCCACATATCATAGCCCGCCTTGGTGCTGATGATCATTTCATCTCTGTAAGGAAGAAAGTTCTCCTTAAGGATCCTGCCGAAGTTTTTCTCCGCGCTTCCGGGCTGGGGACCGTAATTGTTAGCCAGGTCAAAGTGGGTGATCCCGTTGTCAAAAGCAGTGAAACATAGTTTTTTCATGTTGTCATACACTGCGGTGTCTCCGAAATTATGCCACAAGCCCAGGGAGACTTCCGGAAGCTTTAAGCCGCTGTATCCGCAGCGGTTGTATTTCATAGTATCATATCGTCTGTCGTTTGCTCTGTACATGTGTGTTCTCCTTTACTCCATGATGATTGCATATTGCATTCTTTTGGTACCATTTCAGACAGGTCTGTGTATTTAATGCACGGATCGTATGAATGCGTGGCGTTACTGTCCACAGGCCACTGTACCGGGAGGCGTTTTCATGCCGGAAGCATGAAAATCCCGAGGCGGTCAGCGCGATATGGTGCAGAATGCTCCATAGCTGTGCATCGCGAAGCGTGTTACTGGACACGTAGTGTACAGTAACATATGTGGCAGCAGTAAGTATCCGGCCCATCTGTTCTGTCTTTACAAAGTCTAACACCTCAAGTATACTTGAAGTCAATGAAAATCTGAATTTCGTCACATTTACGGAAAATGAGGAGGTTATTATGGCAGCATACACAATAAGACAAGTTTCTCAGATGTTTGGACTTCCTGCATCTACACTGAGGTATTATGAGGAGATTGGCCTTCTGCCTGTTGTGGAGAAGACGAAGGCAAAACAGCGTATTTATACAGAAGAACACATAAACCGTCTGGGAGCCGTCTGCTGTTTTAAGGAGACAGGCATGTCCATGGCAAAGCTTTTGGAGTTTTTTGCATACGAAGAGCAGGAACAGGAGCACATTGATGAGATTTTAGTCCTTCTCAGAGAGCAGGAAAAGCATGTAGCCGGGCAGATAGAAAAACTAAAGTCTGCCCAGAAGCAGTTAAATCGCAAGCTGAACTATTACAAGGACATTAAGAAGTCCGTGGACAACGGCAGTGCGTATCCTTGCTGGGATGACTATTGGGAATAGTTTTTCAGTTTCGTTTGGAGCCTGTAATCTCCCTTGATTTTGCGGACTGCATCCTGATTGCAAGGAACAGGGTATTGGGAGATGAGGCTGCAAGTTTTGATAAAAAGCTGAATAAGATGCTATAGCAGAAATGTGGCAAAAGGCGCTTTGTATCGTATATGCAGGACGCTTTTTTCATGCGGAAAATTTGGATGGGGGAGGTGTTTTCATGTATCCGGCCAGAAACATACGCCAGCACTAAAGTGTATTGATCTTTTTCTGGTTAAAGGCTTTTCGGTACTGCGTGGGTGTCATGCCCTCAAACTGCCGGAACAGTTTCATGAAATGCTTTTCATCGGTGAATCCGCACATGGAGGAAATCTGCCGGATGGTCAGGGTATGACTGTTCAGCAGATTTTTTGATACTTGGATGCGGGTGCGGTTAATGTAAGTGACAAGGGGATAGCCCGTGTATTGTTTGATCAATGCGGACAAATAAGTGGGATGGTACCCGAACTTTTCCGCCAGGCCGCTGACCGTCAAAGGCTGGTCAAAATGACTCTGTACCCATTCCATAATATCCTGCACGGAAGTTGGCAGCATGCCCAGGCCAAAGTATTCAGCCTGCCGGTATTCACGGCTCATTTCCAGTAGCAGCAGATTCAGTGCGTGATGGCAGCTCCAGGTGATCTCATAACGATTCCGCTTTGCTAAGTCCAAAAGTTGAAGAAACAGGAGCTGGGAACGTTTCTCAGGGGAGATTTTGCCGTGTTCCGGGAGACATATCCTTTCCTGTAATGCAGGATCCAAAGGGGGAATGCCTTCTGCCGGACAATGATTTTCGGAAGAACGGGGCAGATTTTTGACAGTATCAGCCGGACTGCCCGGCAGCATAAAATGTACCCAGCAGTAGGAGAGGGATCCCTGGGTTGGCTTATAGCCGTAATGGGTACTTCCGGGAAAAAGGAGAAAAAATTCACCGGGGCGTACATCATATGTCCTGTCATTTTGACACATGTGCAGAGTTCCCTCCTGCACTAAGATCAAAACAAAAAAATCCAGGGTTCTGCAAAGATGCACAAACCCATTCTCGCTGACAAGATTTCCGCAGGTCAAATATTCTGCCGGTTTTGAAGCGTCACAAATACAAGATAACATCTGGGATATGACCACCTTTTCTTTTGTTTTATAAGTTGTATCAAAAACGGAAAATGGTACAATCATTTCAGGATACAGCCGCTGCTGTGTATGGTTTTCCATCGCTCTATGTTAGCACAAAGAATCTTGGAATTCAACAGATCAGAGCGTGTTTGAAAATGAAAATAACAAGATATTTAGGAGGTACAGCATGTTAGAAAAGAAAGTGAAAATGATGCCCCTGGGCGATGTTTCCATTCAGGATGATTTTTGGAAAGAGTATATGGAATTGGTGAGAAAGCATGTGATCCCTTACCAGTGGGAAGCTTTAAATGACAGGATCGAAGGAGCAGAACCCAGTTACTGTATGCAGAATTTCCGGGTTGCGGCGAAAATGGAGGAGGGAAGTTTCCAGGGAATGGTTTTCCAGGACAGTGATGCCTATAAATGGCTGGAAGCTGTGGCCTACTCTCTGATGTGGCACCCTGACGAGACATTGGAGGCAACGGCAGACCAGGCCATTGATATTATCAGTGCGGCACAGCAGCCGGACGGTTATTTGGACACCTATTATATCCTGAATGGCCTGGAAAAGCGATTTACCAATCTTATGGACCACCATGAGCTTTACTGCCTGGGACATATGGTGGAAGGGGCAGTGGCTTATTATAAGGCAACCGGAAAGAGAAAATTCCTGGATACAGCCATTGGCTATGTAAATTGTGTCTACGATAATATTGGGAATGCTCCGGGTAAGAAACCCGGATATCCGGGACACGAAGTGGCTGAGATGGCTCTGGCGGCACTCTATGAAGTGACTAAAGATCCAAAGCATCTGGAGCTTGCCAAATATTTCATTGACCAGAGAGGACAGGCACCTCTGTATTTTGCCCGGGAGAGAGAACAGAACAAGAATGACTTCTTCTGGAAAGACAGCTATTTCCAGGATCAGTATTACCAGGCGGGCAAACCGGTCCGCCTGCAGGATCGGGCAGAGGGCCATGCAGTGCGCGCCGTATATCTGTATACGGGAATGGCTGAGGTGGCCAGTGCGTCTGAGGACATGGAATTATTTGAAGCCTGCCAAAGGATTTGGAACAACATTGTGGAAAAACAGATGTATGTAACAGGTGCTATCGGTTCCTCCCAGTACGGGGAGGCGTTCACGTTTGATTACGATCTGCCCAATGATACGGTTTATGCGGAAACATGTGCTGCGATCGGTCTGATATTCTTTGCCAGAAGAATGTTTGAAATTACCCGGGACAGCAGATATGCGGATGTGATGGAGCGCTGTCTCTATAACGGAGTCATCAGCGGCATGTCTTTGGACGGCAAAAAATTCTTCTATGTAAATCCCCTGGAAGCCGTGCCGGAGGCGTCCGAGAAGGATTTTTACAAAAAACATGTAAAAGTGGAACGCCAGAAATGGTTTGGCTGCGCCTGCTGCCCGCCGAATGTGGCGCGTCTTCTCTCTTCCATCGGCGGCTATGCCTATGAATATAATGAAAAGGAATTTTTCATGAACCTGTTTATCGGCGGCAGCATGCATGCGGTTCTGGACGGGAAAGAGAATCAGTTCAGGGTAGAGACCGAATATCCATGGAACGGCCATGTGAAAATACTGGTTGAAAACGAAGCGGATACAGCATTTACCTATGCTGTCCGTGTGCCTGGCTGGTGCCGCGGTTATAGTCTGAAGCTAAACGGGGAGGCAGTCAAATGTCCTGTGGAGAACGGATATCTCCTTATGGAGCGCTGCTGGAAAAATGGGGATGAGATTGTCTTTTCCATGGAAATGCCGGTGGAACTGGTGGCTGCCAACCCAAGAGTCCGGGAAGACATTGGCAAAGTGGCGGTTATGCGCGGACCTGTTGTATATTGTCTGGAGGAAGCGGACAACCAAGACCAGCTTCAGGAATTATACCTGAGTGAAAATCCGGAATTTGCGGTAAAATACGAAAAGGATTTACTGAAAGGAGTGGTGACACTGACCACGGAGGGAAAACGCCTCTCAGAGGAAGCGTGGGATGAAAAGACACTTTATAAACCTTATACGGGCAGAAAATTTGTGCCTCAGACATTGAAATTCATACCTTACTATGCCTGGACAAACAGGACAGTGGGAGAGATGCTGGTATGGGTTAGGATCTGAGGACAGCGTAGCCAATAAATCTGTCTTTCAAATGTGTATGAAAGAAAGCCGGATACTGTGGGGATATTTTATTTCCCCGGTATCCGGCTTTTATAGATTTGGTATTTGGTGTGATCTGGATAAGGTTACTGTTCACTCCGTGTCCAGTAACACGCTTCGCGATGCACAGATATGGAGCATTCTGCCCCATATGGCGCTGGCTGCCTCGGGATTTTCATGCTTCCGGCATGAAAACACCTCCCGGTACAGTGGCTTGTGAACAGTAAGTGGATAAGAGCCATAGATATATCTGATTTTTCATTGACAAACCTGCCGGGAAATGGTAGAGTATCCTCATCTTTTGATGTATCACTATATAGATACATAATCAAAGTCCCTGATCGGGGACGGATTACCCTATTTACAATATTAAATTAATAAGGCTGTAGTTTGAAAGATGTTGAGAAATCTGTTTATCCAGGTTATACTGTGATATAGATAATTGATATTCTGTAACTGTTCAGAATCTTCACAGATACGAGCAAAAACCCATGCAGAAATGCCTTTGGCGATGGGTTCTTGCCTGCCGAAGGTTCTTCCAAAATGGGACTTTTTTATGGTCAGCGCAGCGAATGTGCAGACCTGTGGAACAGACACAGTATTTTCCCATCGTTCAGACTCGGAGAGGAGCAAGGATGGGAGAGCATATAAAAATTGAATTTATCATGAAGCCCAAAGTGGATTTCTGTTTTAAGGAGCTGATGGAGGAGAAGGAAGTACGCAGGGGATTTACAGCCGCCGTGCTCCATATCCATCCGTCAGAAATCAGGGAGACCATCCTGCTCCCTACAAATTTGAGGGTAAAATATGAGGAGGATAAGCTTGGCATCCTGGATGTGCGTGTACTGTTAAATAATAACACACAGATTGATATAGAGATACAGGTCAGTCCATTTCCATTATGGCCGGAACGCTCTCTGTTTTATCTGGGAAAAATGTATACAGACCAGATTGAAAAAGGAGATGATTACGGGATGCTGAAAAAATGTGTCCATATTGGAATCCTGGATTTTATCTTGTTTCAGAAAGAGGAGGCTTTTTATTCCTGTTTTCATATGAGAGAAGATACGAGCGGTATCCTCTATACAGACAAGCTGGAAGTACATATTCTGGAGCTGCCTAAGTTAAAGACATACGATTACCCTGAAACAGAGCTTCTGGACTGGGCAAAATTCATGAATGCCGAACGGCAGGAGGAATTTGAAGAGATGGCGGAGAAGAATGAATACATTGGAAAGGCGTACAAAACTCTCAAGAATATCAGTGCAGATGAAAAGAAGCGGTTGGAATATGAGGCAAGGGAAAAAGCTCTGAGGGATCACAATTATCTGATGAGGAGTAATTGGGAGGCCGGCGTAGAGGCTGGAAAAAGTGAGGGCTTAAAAGAGGGTATGAAACGTGGGGAAGGCAGGGTAAATCAGCTAATCCAAATCTTAATAGCGAAGTCCCGTACAGATGAAATTGAAAAGGCCGTGAATGATACGGAATATCAGGAAAAACTGTTTGAAGAATTTAAGCTGTAAATGAAGTTCGACACACATCTGGTCCTTCCGTAAAATCCTGTTTGTTGAACAGATTCAGATGTGTGGTTCAGTATATACACTCATTTCCGTCAGGATTTATGCGTGAAATGCCATTGCGGCCACCATAATCCGGCAGAGCAAAAAAGTGTTTAACACACTCTGGAGATATCCCGATTTTTAGCCAAATATATCATAAATCAGGCCATAGCTGAAATGCGTCATTATTTCAGCCATGGCCTGTTAGCCTGATCCCCAGCGGTTCGTTGGATTATTTACTGTCTGTGACATCCCAAACAGGCAGCCGGAAGGGGTTACCCTCATAGTTATAATAAATGTTCTTTTGTCTCCTCATCCAGTGCGCTCCGCATTTTCTCAAGCAGGGCATCCTCCGTAAAATACGGTTTCCCATACTGCAGATTAAAGTCATAATCAAAATCCTGCGGGTTTTTTCCTATATTATGCTGGATTATAGTCTCAGCCTTATCCAGAGCCTTTACAAGCTTGGCTTCTGGTGTTTTGCCATCCTCGTATTCCTGCCAGACAGACATAAAATGTTCTCTTTGTTTCTCCGGCAGCAGAGAGAATACTTTGTGGACAGCGCGGTATTCCTCCTGATATTTCCGGGAACTGTCAGGAAGGAGTGCGGCAGAGATATCGCCTTCATAGATTTCCCCCATATCGTGAAGAAGACACATAAGCAGTGTCCTTTTAGCGTCCAGCTCCGGATATTGCTCCAGCATGATACCGGCAAAGAGGGCCAGGTGCCAGGAGTGTTCCGCGGTGCTTTCCTGTTCGCCGGTCCTTGTCCATGCTGTTCTCAGTACAGACTTTAACAGTTCTGTTTCTTTCATAAAAGCCAAATAGGCGTCTATGGTTTCTTTCATGGTCTACCATCCTCCCTGAATAAATTATGAAAATAAAAATATTTGGACTTGCAGAGATATTACCAGCATAAGATAAGAAGAAAAAAAGGTCAATAGTTTCCATGCCAATATAAGCAGTTTACTGGTTCCTGTTCACTGCCGCTGTACCGGGAGGCGTTTTTATGCCGGAAGCATGAAAATCCCGAGGCAGGCAGCGCGATATGGGGTGGAACGCTCCATATCTGTGCATCGCGAAGCGTGTTACCGGACACGGAGTGATCAGTAACGTTCTCTGAGAACAGAGTGAACAGTAATGATATTTTTCGTATGAAATAGGGATTGTCCTCATATATTATTTTAAAGAGGTGAGACAATGAGAGAAAGGGATATTATACGTTTATTTCCCCAAAAGATCAGAACAGCCCTGGAACATGCGGAGTTTGATATGGAGCAACTGTATGAGATACGGCTGAGGGTGAATGCGCCGCTGATCTTAATTTACAAAGGGAATGAGTATTTTCTTACAAAGGATGGAAAATTGACCAAGCAGATGCAGGATGTCTGCCAGGTGGAGGCAAAGGACCTGCGGGAAACCATGGAGTACGTGAGCAATTACTCCATGTACGCATTTGAGGAAGAGATCCGGCAGGGATTCATCACCATTCAGGGAGGCCACCGTGTGGGAATTGCCGGTAAAACGGTACTGGACGGAGCAAAGATTAAAAGCCTGAAATACATATCTTATATGAATCTGCGACTTTCACACCAGATAAAGGGATGTGCCAACCAGATTCTTCCCTATGTGGTCAATAAGGGAAATGTGTGCCACACGTTGATCATTTCCCCGCCCATGTGCGGGAAGACCACTCTGCTTCGTGACCTGATACGTCAGGTCAGTGACGGCAATTCCTACCTGCCGGGTATGTCTGTAGGGGTGGTGGATGAGCGTTCAGAGATCGCAGGCTCCTATCAGGGGATTCCCCAGAATGACTTGGGGATACGGACCGATATTCTGGACTGCTGTCCAAAGGCAGAGGGCATGATGATGCTGATCCGTTCCATGTCCCCGGAAGTGGTGGCAGTGGATGAGCTTGGGGATTATGAGGATATCCACGCCATAGAATCAGTTATCCACTGCGGATGCAAACTGTTTGCCACGGTTCACGGAAGCTCGATCGAGGATATTAAGAGAAAGCCTCTCATGCAGCGTCTGGTGCAGGAGAAAATATTTGAGCGGTACATTATCCTGCATAATAAGGACAAGGCAGGGAAAGTCAAGGCCGTGTTCGATGAGAGAGGCACCTGCCTGTTTGATGAAAAAAGGAGGAGAGGAACCCTATGCTGAAAGTGCTGGGCGTCTGTCTTGTGGTACTCTCTTGTACGGCTCTGGGTTTTGAGAGAAGCCTTAAGCTTACCAGAAGGCTTGCCGGCCTTCGGGAACTTCAGCGGATGGCGCTTCTCATAAAGGGAGAGATCAGCTACCGCAAGGAGGCCCTTCCTGAGGCTCTTTTGCGGGCTGCGGGCAGATTGACCCCGCCGTTTTCGGATTTTTTGAAGAAAGTTGCAAAACGGGCGGATGCCTACGACGGAATCATATTTGCCGATATTTTTATGCAGGAGGCAGAATCCGCATTCAGGGACAGCGCATTTACAAAAGAGGATAAGGAGGAATTAAGACAACTGGGACAGTATCTGGGATACCTGGACATCACCCAGCAGGAAAACGCCATGGCTTTATTTCAGCAGGAATTGGAACGGAAGATCCAGCTGATCCAGTCTGAGATCCCTGCAAAAAAGAGGCTCTATCAAAGTCTTGGGTTACTTGGGGGGATTTTTTTGGCGATCACTCTTATCTGAATGTAAGATAACGGGAAAACAGCAGACGAAAAAGGCAAGGCACGCGGGACAGAAGGTGAGAGGAAGGGAGGAAGAATCTTGGAGGTAACAATTTTATTCAAAATCGGTGCAGTGGGGATCCTGGTCTCAGTGCTGTGCCAGATTTTAAAACACAGCCAGCGGGAAGAACTGGCTTTTTTGACAAGCCTTGCCGGACTTTTACTGGTACTGTTCTGGGTGCTGCCTTATATCAATGATCTATTCCAGACCATACAGGAGTTATTTGCGCTGTAGAGGGAAAGGAGGGCTTTGGATGGAAGTGGTGAAAATCGTCATGCTTGGCATGACAGGAGTGGTGCTGGCTCTGTTTTTAAAAGAGACAAAGCCGGAATACTCCCTGTATCTGAGCCTGGCAGTGGGAATCTGCATCTTTACCTTCATGGCGCAGAAGCTCTCCTATCTGCTGGACTCTGTACTGAAGATACAGGAATATGTGCCGGTGGACACAAAGTATCTGACCATACTGCTGAAGATGATAGGGGCCGCCTACATCGGCCAATTTTCAGCCAGTATCTGCAAGGACGCGGGATATGGAGCCATTGGGAATCAGATTGAGATTTTTGTTAAACTCTATATCATGGTAATGTCCATGCCGGTGCTCCTGGCTTTGATGGAGGCCATATACGGGTTTTTGGTATGAAAGGGGGGATTGGAAAAAGAGTCAAGGCAGCAGCATGTGTGCTGGCAGTGCTGTTTCTGGTATTGTCTGCAGCGGTGGAGGTGAAAGCCTCTTTTTTTTCGGCAAATGCGGGACAAGAAGTGATGAAGGACCGGCCACAAGGGACAGCATCACAGGATGGACAGCCAAATGAGGAAGCGAAGGATAAGGCAGCACAAGAAGATATCGCAGAGGAAGCCCCAGGAGAGAACGGAAGTGCAGCAGGGGAAGCCCCAGGAGAGGGCGGAAGTGCAGCAGGGGAAGCCCCAGGAGAGAATGGAAGTGCAGCAGGGGAAGCCCCAGGAGAGAACGGAAGTGCAGCAGGGGAAGCCCCAGGAGAGAACGGAAGTGCAGCAGAGGAAGCCAAAGGAGAGGATGGAAGTGCCCCAGGAGAGGATGAGGATACAGCGGTACCGGAGGAAGAAAAGTCAGAGGAGGAGATCAGGCAGGACACCCAGAGTGCCACAGCAGAAAAACTCATGGACGACATGGAGATGGAGCAGATGCAGGATGCCATCAATGAGCTTTTGGGAGAAGAGAGTTTTAGTCTGGAGGATGCCCTGCACAAGATCCTAAGCGGAGAGAAATTATTCTCAAAAGAATATTTCATTACCCTTATCAAAAATTTTCTCTACAAAAACCTGGCCGCTGAGAGGGATACCATGATCCATGTGGTCCTGCTGGTCCTTGTGGCAGCACTTTTTTCCAATTTTTCAAATGTATTTAACAACGGCCAGATGGGGGAAATCAGTTTTTATATTGTATACATGCTTCTTCTGGCAGCTTTGGTGCATTCCTTCGGCACACTCAGCATAGAGATAAGTGAGGGGCTGACAGGCTTTGTCACTTTTATGAAGGCGCTGATGCCCTCCTACTTCCTGGCAGTCACTGCAGCCACGGGAAGTGCCACGGCCATGGTGTTTTACGAGGTGGTCCTGGTATTGGTGTATGTGGTACAGGTTATCTTTTTAAAAGGTGTTCTGCCGGGCATCCATATATACGTGCTGCTGCAGCTTGTAAACTTTCTGCACAGTGAGGACTTTCTTTCCAAGATGGCAGAGCTTGTGAGGACTGTGGTGGAATGGACCATGCGCACCTGTATCGCGGTCGTGATAGGGATGCAGATCATCCAGAACATGATAGGGCCTGCCATAGACACACTCAAGCGGGATGTCATCGGCAAGACTGCGGCCGCCATTCCCGGCATTGGAAATGCCATAAACGGTGTGACGGAGGTGGCATTGGGGACTGCGGTTCTGGTGAGAAACGGGCTGGGGGTGATCGGTATGATCGTTATCCTGTGTGTTGGACTTCCCCCTGTCATCCGTCTGGGAATGACAACCCTGCTCTACAAACTGCTGGCAGCCATTGTACAGCCCATATCTGACAAGAGAATGGTGGGGGCTTTGGCCACCATCGGAGATGGCTGTATGCTGCTGTTAAAGGTACTGCTGACTATGGAACTGCTGTTTTTGATCACCATTGCAGTTCTCACCATTTCTTTTATCGGACATTAGAGTGGGTTTGAAAATTCATTCCGGGGAGGAGGCAGGCAATATGACAGAGACACTTTACGGCTGGATGCGGAACCTGGCGTGTTACTTCATATTTTTATCCGCGGTGATGCATTTTCTGCCGGACAACAATTATAAAAAGTACATTCAGTTTTATATGGGATTGCTGCTGATACTCCTTTTACTCTCACCTGTCCTGGATTTTCTGCATCTGGAAAATAAAATTGATGCAGGAGTGGACCGGTATATGGAAGAGGAGGAGCGGGACCGGGAGGAATGGGAGGATTATGCACGGGAAATCGAGGAGGAGTACGGGTGGAGCAAAGAAGGTAGCAGCCCAGAGACAGAACAACAGCAGGAAGACAATTCCCTGCAGGAAGGAGCGGTGGGTCCATGAAGCCATTTCCGGAAATGCTGAAAAAAGAGCAGATCGTGGTAGTGCTGCTGGCAGGAATCCTGCTGCTTATCATTGCCATGCCTGTAAAGAAAAAGGATACGGAGGAGCAGACGCAGAAGAGTACACCGACAAGTGAAACCAGCCAGCGAGCCAATTATGAGGACCAGCTTCAGGACCGGCTGAAAGAAGTCCTGGCTGAGGTAAAGGGGATAGGGAAGACAGATGTTTTCGTCACATTTGAGGATACGGGGGAGAAGGTGGTGGAGAAAGACGGCACAGACACAGTATATTCCAAGGATTCCAAAGGCAACCAGGAGCCTTATCTGTCCAACGAGCGCTATCCGAAGATCAGCGGCGTGGTGGTTGTGGCAGAGGGCGGGGAGGACCCCCACGTAATTCAGAATATTCAGGAGGCTGTGCAGGCATTATTTCAGGTGGAAGCCCATAAAATTAAAGTAATGAAGATGGTGACTGGCCGCTGACGTCCAAGCGCGTGTCTTTCGGCAGGGCAGTTGCTAAAAAGAATTAAAGGAGTAGCTCGCATGAAAAAAATCTTTAAGAAGAATCAGGTCATTATCACCGCGCTGGCAATCATGATTGCGGTTGCCGGGTACATCAATTATTCAGATAACCATCTGGGGATTGACAAAACACTGAAGAAAGCCAGCACAAACACAGCGGATGATAAGAGCAAAGAGACAGCGGACGCAGACGGGATCGTGGAGGATATTGACAGTCTGGATTACGACCTCACAGACGAATCCGCATTACTGGAGGAGAACGCAGCGGCAGAAAACGGGGACACAAATACCACGGAAGACCAGAATACAACACAGGACCAGAGTT
Organism: Blautia marasmi; assembly: GCF_900258535.1. Classification (NCBI taxonomy): domain Bacteria; kingdom Bacillati; phylum Bacillota; class Clostridia; order Lachnospirales; family Lachnospiraceae; genus Blautia; species Blautia marasmi. Next base: position 6,109,215 of record NZ_OIWX01000001.1, on the reverse strand, counting down.
CCTCATCCACAGACGGAACCGCCACAGGGGAAGACGGAAACACGACGGACAACAATGCAGACAGCAAAGATGCTTCCGCCGAGACACCTGGTGAGGCCGTGCTGACAGGGGCTTCCAATTTTGTGGCACAGGCAAAAGTGAGCAGGGAACAGGTGCGCTCCGCCAACAAAGAGACTCTTCTTGAGATCATCAACAATGAAAACATTGGAGACGAGCAGAAACAGGAAGCCATTGCCTCCATGGTCAAAATGACAGACCTGGCAGAGCAGGAGGAAGCTGCGGAACTGCTGCTGGACGCAAAAGGATTTGAGAACGTGGTAGTGAATCTGACAAACGATTCCGCGGATGTGATCGTTCCCCAGGAGTACATGGCAGATGACAAGCGTGCCCAGATTGAGGACATCGTAAAACGGAAAACAAGCGTTCCTGTAGAGAATATTGTGATCACACCTATGGATGAAGGGACTTCTGACGGGGAATAATAAAAGTTGATGTTCAAAAGACCCTGTTCCGCCAGGTGTTTTGCGGAGCAAGATCCCGAAAGTTCAAGAAAACCTTGACACCATATTCCCGGTATACTAAAATGTTTTAAGCGTGTAAAAGAATAAGGAGGTCCCTCAAGTGGCTGACTATACGAAAGAAATTACGAAAAGACGTACATTTGCAATTATATCCCATCCCGATGCCGGTAAAACGACCCTGACGGAAAAATTCCTTCTCTACGGAGGTGCGATCAACCTGGCAGGTAGTGTGAAAGGCAAGGCAACCTCACGCCATGCGGTTTCTGACTGGATGGAAATCGAAAAAGAGAGGGGTATTTCTGTTACTTCCTCTGTACTGCAGTTTAACTATGACGGTTATTGCATTAACATATTGGATACTCCGGGACATCAGGATTTCTCGGAAGACACATATCGTACCCTGATGGCAGCGGATTCTGCAGTCATGGTCATTGATGCCTCAAAAGGTGTGGAGGCCCAGACCAGAAAGCTGTTTAAAGTCTGTGCCATGCGTCATATCCCCATTTTTACCTTTATCAACAAGCTGGATAGAGATGCCAACGATACCTTTGACCTGCTGGATGACATTGAAAAGGAACTGGGGATTCCCACCTGCCCCATCAACTGGCCCATTGGTTCCGGCAAGAAGTTCAGAGGTGTGTATGACAGAGATACCAGGAAGGTACTCACCTTCTCTGATACCATGAAAGGCACAAAAGAGGGTATTGAGGAAGAGATCAGCGTCGACGAGCCCCGCCTGGATGAGGTGCTGGATGCGGAACAGAAGGAACAGCTTTTGGAAGAAATCGAACTGCTGGATGGTGCGAGTGCGGAATTTGACCAGGATCTGGTCAATGAGGGAAAACTGTCTCCCGTATTTTTTGGCTCCGCCCTCACCAACTTCGGTGTAGAGACATTCCTTGAGCATTTCCTGAAAATGACATCCTCCCCTCTGCCGAGGACTGCAGATATTGGAGTGATTGACCCCATGAAGGAAGAATTCTCTGCCTTTGTATTTAAGATCCAGGCAAATATGAACAAAAACCACAGGGACAGAATTGCCTTTATGCGTATCTGTTCCGGAAAATTTGATGCTTCCCAGGAAGTGTTCCATGTCCAGGGAAATAAAAAGATGCGCCTTTCCCAGCCCCAGCAGATGATGGCTTCAGACCGGCATGTGGTGGAGGAAGCCTATGCAGGCGACATTATCGGTGTCTTTGACCCGGGCATTTTTGCCATCGGAGATACGGTGTGTACACCGGGGAAAAAATATGCCTATGAGGGGATTCCCACCTTCGCACCGGAGCACTTTGCCAGGGTGCGTCTCATGGACAGCATGAAGAGAAAACAGTTTGTCAAAGGTGTCAACCAGATTGCCCAGGAAGGTGCGATCCAGATCTTCCAGGAGTTTATGGGAGGCATGGAGGAGATCATAGTAGGTGTTGTAGGTGTCCTGCAGTTTGATGTGCTGAAATACAGACTGGAAAATGAATATAACGTGGAAATACGTCTGGAGAACCTGCCATATGAACATATCCGCTGGATCGCAAACAAAGAATCTGTGGATATAGAAAAGCTGACAGGTACCTCAGATATGAAGAAAGTAAAAGATATGAGAGGAAATCCGCTGCTTCTGTTCGTCAATGCCTGGAGCGTTGGCATGACACTGGACAGAAATGAAGGTCTGGAGCTTGCGGAGTTCAGCAGAAACTGACAAAAAGAAATAATAATAAAATCCCTGCCCCGAAGCTGCCGGGAGGCGTCCCATATAGAAGGATGCCTTTTGGCAGAAACTGTCGGAAACAGGGATTTTTTTTATATAATTACCTGTTTTCACGGGAGTGAAAATACAGTATAATGAAAAGGCAGTAGTTTCGCCAAACGATATTGTCCACGCCGTGGACCGCGACTGCCAAACAGAGAGGGGAGAGTGTACAGCAACGGGGGTTATAAAATGGAATACCAAATAATATACGGCAATAGGACTACGCTGGGAATCCAGATCACACCGGAAGGGCATGTGGTAGTCAGGGCACCCCGGCATTACCCTAAGCGTAAGATCAGACAGTTTGTACGAATGAAAAAAGAATGGATACATAAAAAGGCAGAGGGCAGGAAAACAGATGCCTGGTATATCAATGCCCAGCCATACCAGAAGGAGGAAAAGGTGCAGTACCTTGATTCTGCCCTGGAAATCTTCACCGTGAAAGCAGATTACTATGCTGCGCTTATGGGGATTTCCTACGCGCAGATCGAGGTTATGGAAAAATACAGCCAATGGGGAAAATGCACAAAAGACGGCAGGCTCCTTTTTAACTGGAGACTGATCCTGGCACCTGAGGAGGTGCTGGACTATGTGGTCATCAATACACTGGCCCGTGTGAAAAATTATCCCTTTTTAACGATCAGGATGGTGGAACAGGTTATGCCGGACTTCCAGGTATGGAAGCAATGGCTGAAGGAACGGTCCATTTTGTTATGGAGCCGTGAGTAAACAGAATAGGTATCTGCTGAATCGTGGAGGCAAAGCTGTGAAAAGGCTTTGCCTCCATTGCTGTTTTAGGGTGACTTTTTCAGATATGGAAACAATATTTTGAAATACAAAGTAATATGTTTGCAATTTACAGAAAAATATGACGGAAATAAACAAATTGCATTGACTATAATCGACCGAATCCCTATAATGAAAGTATCAGTGCAGGCCCCTGTTCGGCAGGTCTGCAGATAAGAGGGTGAACCGCTGCCGGCGCAGCGTGTTTTCGGGAGGTGAGAAGGCATATGGGGTAGCAAAGATCATTGCCGTTGCAGGAAAGGGAGGTGTTGGAAAGACATCCATATCCGCTATGATCGTCCGTATCCTGACGCGGAAGTATCCGGATGCCAGGATATTGGCCATTGATGCGGATCCGGCGGTGGGGCTTGCCACAGCTTTGGGGGTTTCGGTGGAGAGCACAATGGATGATATACGGAAGGCAATTGTGGAAAATGTACAGAAAGGACAGAAGGAGGAAGCGGTGGAGTGTCTGGGTGAGGCCAGGAATTTAATGTTTGATGCCCTGGAGGAACAGGAGGGATTTGCATTTCTGGCGATCGGGCGCCCGGAGGCCGCGGGCTGTTACTGTGCGGTGAATGCCTATCTGAAAGAGGTCATCACCGTGATGGCAGAGCAGTTTGACTATGTGGTGATTGACGGTGAGGCGGGAATTGAACAGATTAACCGCCGTGTCATGGAGCATGTGACACACCTGATCCTCATTACTGATCCAAGCCAGAAAGGGCTGCAGGTCATCAAAACCATAAAAAAGGTGGCGGATGAACTGGTCATGTATGAGGTCTGCGGGGCGTTGGTGAACCGTCTGCCGGAGGCTGGGATGCTCCGGTTTTTGGATTTTGACGGGATCCCTTTTCTGGGATCCATCGGACCGGACAGCAGTCTGACAGAGTTTGATTTAAAGGGGAAGAATATTTTAGACCTGCCTGACAGTTCCCAGCTGGCAGCAGGGGTGGGGGAGGCACTTGCAAAACTACATATTGTATAAGGAGGTGTGAACCGGGTGAAAGATTTAAAGCACTTGTTTTACTTTGAAAATCTGCTTCAGGAGGCAAACAATGAGCTGGTGCAGCAGGCAAAGAAGGAAGGAAAACTGGCCATTGGATACACCTGTTTCCATATGCCGGAGGTCCTGCTCAATGTGGACAATTGTTTTTCCCTCAGGATGAGGGCACCCAGGACAGGTTCCCTGGAAATTGCCACATATTATATGTCCAACTATACCTGTGAATATTGTCGTGCTCTTTTGGAGCGGGCAGTGGAGGGCGGCTACAATTTTCTGGACGGTATTGCCGGGGTGGACGCTTGTGCCCAGATGAACCGTTCCATGGAAAATATTTTGGTGCAGAAACTGATACCGGGGGATAAATTTTTTATGTCCCATGTGGATGTGCCCTATAAAGTCACAGAACACGGGGTAGAACACCAGGCAGAGCAGATTCGGACGAAAGTGTTTCAGAAGCTGGAAGAAAATTACGGGGTGGACACCTCGGACGAGGCCATAAGGAAAGCCGTGGAAGAACACAATGAAATCTGCCGCATCATAACTGAGATGGGAGAATACCGCAAGGAGGATAACCCGCGCATCACCGGATATGAATTCCATATTCTGAACCTGGTAACCTATGTATGTCCCAAATATCTGATCCTGGAAAAACTGCGGGAGACCCTGGAGGAGATAAAGAACAGGGAACCGGATGAAAAAAAGAACTACCGGGCCAGGGTTGTCATGGCGGGAAGTGAGATTGACGATCCTGATTTTACGAAGCTGGTGGAGGAGGCGGGTGCCCTTGTGGTGGCAGACCGTTTCTGCTTTGGGTCTTTCCCGGGAAGACAGGAGATACAGCTTGGAAATGAGGAAGACGCACTGAAGGCCGTGTGCCGCAGATACATGGAGGACAGCCAGTGCGCCCGTTATATGAGCCATGAAAAGATACAGGCAAGGCGGGATTTTGTGAGAAAGCTTTACGAGGATTACCATGCGGACGGTATCATTTACGAACAGTTAAAATTCTGTGACTACTGGGGATATGAAAGAGCGCTGGTCAGCCATATTATGCAGGAGGAGTACCAACTTCCGGTATTGTCTGTGGACCGCCCTTACCGGGCAGGTTCCTCAGGGCAGATGCGCACCAGAATCCAGGCTTTTGTGGAACGGATGGAAATTAAAAAAATCCAGAACCAGAGAGGAGGCACCCTCCATGGATAAAAAGATCGAAGAACTGCTGGAAAAAGGAAAAGAAATAAAAAACCAGGGGCAGGATATCCTGAAAAAGGAGAGAAAAACCGTCTCCAGGGCATTCCAGGCATGGAAGGATATGGACCATCACAAGGGGGATGTCCATACCGGTGAGCTGACCACTGCATTCAGGGAGTGGAGGGGCGTTAAGGACACGGCCTACGATTTTGCAAAATGGCTGCAGGTGTGGGGAGATATGAGCCTCATGATCATGAAAAATCCCGTAGGTTCCGTAAAAGGATTGTGGAAATACAGATGGTTCAGTTCGTATCTGCAGACGCCCATGTTTATTGATGCCCAGCTCACAGGCCTGCGGGGCCCCCAGCTCCGTATTGCCAGGGAGCACATGAGGATGATCGTGCGGTTCTGTACCCGCCTTCTGGAAAATACCTTCAAGGCAGACGAAAATCTGAATGGCCCCAATGCCCTCAGTGACAAGATTGTACTTTTTGATGAGATGATGCCCATACATATCATGGCAGGTTTTCCAAATCTGATAGGTATGCCCTCCCAGATGGCGCCTGTGTATATCACCTCCCTTCTGGACCAGCAGATGCAGGTCCACTATCTGGACGAGACAGAAAATTACGGGCTTCCGGCAGATGTGTGTCCTCTGCCCTCCGCGGAGGCCGGGTGTGGGATCGCCGGGGATTATCCGGTATTTGGAAAATGCTACATAACCAGCAGTATGCCCTGTGACGGAAGCGTCATGACGAATATCTTCCAGGACAGATACTTTAAGCTGCCCACCTATCCCCTTACCCTTCCGGTGCGTTACCTGGATGAACAGGCAGTGGACTACGCGGTGGAAGAAATAAAGGGTATGATCCGCTTTATTGAGGAGAACACCGGGGAGACATTTGATTGGGACGCTTACTTTGAAGCAATGGAAAGATACAATCGGGAGACGGAATATGAACAGGAGAAGTGGGATGTAAACCAGACTGCATATCCCCAGATTACAGGCTCCATCCTGGCTATATACCGGGAATTAAGCTACATGGCAGACGCAGGCCGGGATCCCAGATTCCTGAAAACAGATGAGAAAGTAAACAAGATTATGATGAAGGCCTACCGGGAGAAGAATCCATGTGCAAAAGAGATGCGGCACCGGGCCGTGGTCTGGTCCTGTCCGGCACATTATTACGCCAACTTCGGAAACTGGGCGGAGCAGTGCTGGGGCATTGACGTGCTTATTGATATGGAGAGCATGATGTCCATGAAGTTTATCGACACAGAGGACAAGGAGGAATCCCTGAAGGATATTGCGTGGACATATGAGCGCATGGCAATGAGAAAACATACAAACGGCGGGTATGCCAATGTGCTGGACGAACTCTGGAAAGTCTGTGAGCAGTTCCATGCGGACATGGTCATTATGTACAGCCATATTTCCTGCAAGACTATGGCAGGGCTTCAGGGATTGTTTGATGACCAGGCAAGGGAACGGGGAATCCGTTTTATCTGGGTGGAGCACGATTTGATGGACCCCAGAACGGTTTCCAGGCGGCATATGAGAGAGTCCGTGAACCGCTACATGCGCACGGTTATGCATGAGGAACCCGTGGACCCGTCTCTGGAAGACTTTGACGATGAGAAAGAATGGTAGATACCCGGGAGAAGGAGGTTGCAGGCAATGAAAAAATATTATGGCGGATGTGACGTGGGCTCCACCTATACCAAATGCGTGATTCTGGATGAAGAGGGAAATATAGCTGCCCACACAACAATAAAAAGTAAGATCAATCCATCGGAAAGCTCCGTGATCGCCATGGATGAAACCGTAAAACAGGTGGAGGAGCTGAACAGCCCCAAAGACCTGGCCTATCTGATCGGAACCGGATATGGCAGGAACAAGGTACCCTTTGCGGATGAAAATATTTCAGAGATAAGCTGCCATGCCATGGGCGTCCATGTGACAAACCCGGAGGTGAGCGCCATCATTGATATCGGCGGTCAGGATGTGAAAGGAATCGCCATAGATAAAGACGGAACCGTTAAAAATTTTGCCATGAATGACAAATGTGCAGCCGGGACCGGACGCTTTTTTGAGACCATGGCAAATGCTTTTGAAATGTCCCTGGAGGATTTTTCAAACCTGTCTTTAAGCGCAAAAAATGTGATACCCATCACGGCCCAGTGTACCGTGTTTGCGGAGAGCGAAGTCATTACCCTGGTAGGTGAGGGAAAGGCCAGGGATGAGATCGCAGCCGGGATCGAGCTGGCAGTGGCAAAGAGATGTTTTGTCATGGCAAAAAAAGCCGGTGTTACGGACAGGATCACGCTGACCGGAGGCTGTGCCAAAAATGCAGGGCTGAAAAAGGCCATCGAACATGTCCTGAAAGTAAAAGTGATCGACCTGGACGTGGACCCGCAGCTTATGGGAGCGCTGGGAGCAGCGGAATATGCCCGCCAGAAGGGAAGAAGGTAAAGGAGGAAATCCTATGAAGAAAGAGTGCTGTGTAAAAACATGCTGTATCAAAAAACACGGATGCATCCTGAAAAAGGTACTGGCAGTGAGTACCGTCGCAGCTGTCCTGCTGTTTATCATATACATATTCAATCTGGATGTGAAGCTGATCGGTTTTGTCTACAAGCTGCTGGGAAAGCATTATGACGATATGGACAGGGAGAGAAAACTTTAATGGAGATACAGGACCGGATCATTCGGGACACCCGTTTCCTGCTGCGGGATATCCCGTCCGCCTGTTTTCCCTATGACGCAGAGAACTGTGCACCGGCCAGGAAGGAGAGCCAGGTACTGCTCCAAAAAGAGACGGCCTTTGAGCTTGGGGGAAGGGAGAAAAAGAGTGCGGCATACACCTGTATCTCCTCCACGCCCGGTATTGTAGGGCAAAGCGCCACCCTGGTCTACGGTCCCGATCTGGGGCAGATAAAAGGCCCCCTCTCCTATGCAAGAATCACTTTTGCGGAGACCGGGGATATAGGGGAAGACGACAGGGCATATCACATCTGTAAAGATATTGACCTGATAAAATACAGCGTCTACCCGGAAGGTTTTATGGTGAGGGCCTCCTCCATGGAGGTGCGGGAACAGGTACGTGTGGGAAAAAAGGCTGTGAAGGACGGGCTTACCTTTGCGCAGACAGGAAATCTGTTTATCAGAAACTATTTGGAATACCCCGGTGTAAAAGCCGTGCAGGTCCTTTTCATAACCGGGGATACCGTAGATTTCAAAGCACTGGATCAGCTTGCCAAAAAGAATAAAATGATAACAAAAGCACTGAATAAGATCATGGAAAAGGCAGATAAAGAGTGCAGCACCTGCGGATTAAAAGAAATCTGCGATGAGGTGGAGGGGCTTCGGAAGATGCATTTCCAGAACAGAGAGAGGTGACACATTTGAAAACAGATAAAATCGTTCAGAAGCTGGTTGACAGCTACGGCAATTGGGTACAGGAGGAGAAAGAAAACTGTCCAGGGCACACGGCTGTCATGAGCAAAGAGCTGTATCCCTATGACGCAGTCTTTTCACCCATACGGGTCAACCGTATCACCCTGAAAAACAGGGTGGTCATGGCGCCCATGGGCAATCTGAATATGTGTGAGGAAAACGGACGGCCAAATGACAAGATGCTTCAGTATTTCTTTGCCAGGGCAAAAGGAGGGACCGGCCTTCTCACAACCGGGCTGATCCCTATCAGCCATGGCATTGACAATACGGTTACCGAGCCTGGAAAATTAAGCTTTTTCCCTAGGATTGACAGAAGCAGGACTGTTTTCTCCGGATGGCGGGATTTGGCACAGGGTGTACATGCATATGGAAGCCGGATCTTTATTCAGCTTACCCCCGGACTTGGAAGGGTGGGACCGCCCCAGTGCGTGATCAATGAGATGAAGCTGCCCTGTTCCGCATCCCTGAATCCCAATTTCTATATTCCGGAGCTGCCCTGTCTGCCGCTCACCGACCTGGGCCTTCACAAGATCATTAAAAATGGCAGCCAGGCTGCCTCTGACGCAAAGACGGCAGGTCTTGACGGCGTCTATCTCCACGGGCATGAGGGCTATCTTCTGGATCAGCTCACAAACCCGGCGTTCAACCGGAGAAAAGCAGGAAGATATGCCTACTGGCAGAATTTTGGCCTGGACCTGGTACGGGAGATCAGAAAACGTGTGGGGGACAGCTACCCGATCATGTACAGGATCGACTTATCCCTGGCCCTCAATGAGACTTACAAAGAGCGGATGGAGACGGTGAGATCCTTAAAGAAATTTACAAACGGCAGAACCATCTATGACACGCTGCGCTATATGGAAAACCTGGTAAAAGCAGGTGTGGATATGTTTGATGTGGATTTGGGCTGCTATGACAACTGGTGGCTGCCCCATCCCCCGGCAGGAATGCCTGCAGGCTGCTTCCTGGATATTTCCAGGATCGCAAAAAAATATTTCAAGACCAGGGAAGTGAGATCCAATGCCGGTCTGGAGGTGCCCATTGTAGCAGTGGGAAAACTGGGATACCCGGATTTGGCGGAGAAAGCCATCCGAGACGGCATGTGCGACCTTGTCATGCTGGGACGTCCCCTTCTGGCTGACCCGGACTGGTGTAAAAAGGCATATGCCGGAGAGGTGGAGCGGATCCGTCCCTGCATCGGATGTCAGGAAGGCTGCATCAATGAGTTTGTGGAGGGCGGCCATCCCCAGTGTGCCGTGAATCCCAGAACCGGATTCGAGGATGTGATCCCCGAGACACTGCCAAGAGCTGAACAGAAAAAGAAGATCGCTGTTGTGGGTGCAGGCCCCTCGGGCATGCAGTTTGCCCTGACCGCGTCAGCCCGGGGACACCAGGTGACTCTCATCGAGCGGGAAAAAGAGCTTGGAGGCAAGGTTGTGCCGGGCAGCAGGCCTAAGATTAAATTTGATTTTAAGAACTATCTGGAATATCTCGTCAGAGAAGTCCGTCTGGCAGAGGAAAAAGGCAGTCTTACAGTGTCCACCGGTGTGGAGGCAGATACCTCCTGGCTGAAAGAACAGAACTTTGACGCCATTGTTTACAATATCGGAACCACCAGTGTGGTGCCAAAAATTCCGGGAGTGGACCGGGCACACTGGGTGCAGGCCACAGACCTTCTGATCGATCCTGGAAAGCTGGGAGAGGCAAAGAAAACCGTAGTCATCGGCGGCGGTGTTGTGGGATGCGAGACGGCATACTGGCTTAAATATGAGAAAGGCTGTGATGTGACGGTGGTAGAGATGCTGCCCTACATTATGAGCGGTGCGTGTACAGCCAACCGCTATCATCTGATCCATTACATGGAAAAGGCCGGTGTCAGGCTTCTCAATTGTGCGAAGGTTACAGGGTTTACAGGGAGCGGAGTCCAGATAGAAAAAAACATATCAAAAGGCGTACCGGACCCATACAATACCTGGCAGCCCCAGCTCCCCGAGAATATTGCCAATCCACTGGCTAAAAAGATCGGCCCGGAGAGGGAGGCGAGGGAGCTTGCCGCTGATCTGGTCGTATTTGCAATGGGCGGAAGGCCGGATGACAGCTTGTATCTGGAGGGGCTTAGAATGCATGCGGCGAAAGAGATGTATAATATTGGTGACAGCTTCTCAGGCGGAAGAGTGCTGGAGGCGGCACGGGCGGCTTATCGTTTGGGAAGGGATATTTAATGAAAATGGCTGGTAGGGGGACGGGTTGGAGGGGGAGGCTGCTGTCCTCTTCCGGCAGCCAGCTCCGTTCCCCTTCAACTAATCGCTAACTGCGGCTAAGACGCTCAGCAAAGGCTTCGCGCCAAGTCTCCGTAAGCGATGGATTTTCAGGCTCTCTACCGCAATGTCTCCCGGAAGAGGACAGCAGCCTCCCCCTCCAACCCTAGTGTTCTCTGCCGGAAGATAATAAGAGAATGGCCATACGATAATTTGATAAAAAACAAATATGCACCTCATATGGTTACGGCGTTGTTGTACATGATTTCATCTTATAAGGATATGAGCAAGAATAGAAAAAGCCACAAAAACTGTGGCTAATGAAAAACAGGAAGCGGATGGGGGCGGGGCGGGGTGGGATAAACTNCTTCCGTCCGCCTTCCCACCGCCTTCCGTCCGCCCTTGATACCATATGATTTTCCGGCATTGATTTTCCAGCATAAAAATTTCTCTTTTAATTTTCATAGGAATTTGGTATAATAACAACCAGGAGATTTTCCTATAGGAGGTTGAAACTATGGCGGAAGACAGAAATATTTATAAGATACATGATAACGGTTCGCTGGGTGAAGTGCAGATTGCTGACGAAGTAGTCGCTATCATCGCAGGACTGGCTGCTACAGAAGTTGACGGTGTTGGCTCCATGGCAGGAAATATCACCAATGAACTGGTAGGTAAGCTGGGCATGAAAAACCTTTCCAAGGGTGTCAAAGTGGACGTGCTTGAGGATGTTGTCTGTGTAGATTTAGCCCTGAATATTGAATATGGTTTCAATATCCTGGAAACCAGCAAAAAGGTGCAGGAGAGAGTAAAATCTGCGATTGAAAATATGACAGGTCTGAATGTTTCCGATGTAAATGTGCGGATTGCCAGTGTGGAGATGGAAAAGACCAAATAAGGTGAAAAACCCTTCAGTACCCTGACAAGTGAAGCACAGCATTTTGAAGTAAAAATGAAAAGGTGTCTTTTACAAAAAGGGCACCTTTTCTTTATAGAAGATTAGAGTGAGTCTGAAATGATTACAAACACAAACGGAGGATAACCATGGGTAGAAGAGAAATGAGGGAGCATATTTTTAAGCTCCTGTTTTTAAGAGAATTTAATCCGTCAGAGGAGATGCCGGATCAGATTCGGATGTATTTTGAATCCCTGGAGGAACTGGCTCCCATAAACGAAGCCTATATGCAGAACAAATACGAGAAGATTCTGGAACATCTGGATGAGATTGACGGCACATTGAACCTGGCGTCCTCCGGATGGAAAGTGAGCCGCATGAGCAAGGTGGATGTGAATATCCTGCGCCTTGCGGTCTATGAAATGAAATACGATGAGGATGTGCCTGTGAAGGTGGCAATCAATGAGGCAGTAGAGCTGGCAAAAAAATTCGGCGGCGATGATTCTTCCTCTTTTGTAAACGGTATTTTAGGAAAGATTGCCAAGGAGCTGTCATGAACAGCGTCTACTCCGTAGGACAGGTGAACACCTACATTAAAAATATGTTCACGCAGGACTTCCTTTTAAATAAAATCTATATAAAAGGGGAAGTATCCAATTGTAAGTACCATACTTCCGGCCATATTTATTTTTCCCTGAAGGATGAGACAGGAGCTATGGCCTGTGTAATGTTTGCAGGAGCCAGAAAAGGCCTGGCCTTCCAGATGAAAAACGGGGACAAGGTAATTGTGGGCGGCAGTGTGAATGTATACGAAAGAGACGGCAAATACCAGCTCTATGCAAAAGAGATCACCCTGGAAGGGGCTGGCCTTTTATATGAGCGCTACCTGGCTCTGAAACGTGAGCTGGAGGAGATGGGTATGTTTGCCCAGGATTATAAACAGCCCATACCGAAGCATATCCGTACCCTGGGCGTGGTCACCGCTCCCACAGGGGCAGCCGTGCAGGATATACGGAATGTGGCAGGCAGAAGAAATCCATACGTGCAGATCATCCTTTACCCTGCACTTGTACAGGGGGAAGGCGCCAAAGAAAGCATTGTGAAGGGGATCCGGATGCTGGACGACTATGGCGTGGATGTGATGATCGTGGGAAGAGGCGGCGGTTCCATTGAGGATTTGTGGGCTTTTAATGAGGAGGAAGTGGCGCGTGCCATTTTCAATTGTAAGACGCCTGTGATCTCAGCCGTTGGGCATGAGACAGACACCACCATTGCGGACTATGTGGCAGATTTGCGTGCCCCCACGCCTTCTGCGGCGGCAGAGCTGGCGGTTGGCGATGTGCGTATGTTGTTAAAAACTTTTGAGGATTACCGGGAGAAACTTTCCAGAAGTGTGGAGAACAAGGCTCTGCTTCTTCGGCAGCATCTGCGTCTCTATCAGAATAAGCTGCGTTTTTTAAGTCCCGAGAACCAGATTCGGGAAAAACGCCAGCATCTGATGGATCTGGAGGATAAGATGGAGGCTGCCATGAAGAATCAGATCTATATGGCAAGAAGAAGTCTGGATATTTACATTGAGAGGATGAAGGGATTGTCTCCCCTTGAAAAGCTGAATCAGGGATTTTCCTATGTGGAAGATATAAGACACCATGCAGTGACCAGCATAGCGCAGGTAAAGGTGGACGATACTCTGCATATACAGGTCAGCGACGGATGTATATCTGCGGATGTGACATATACGCAGGCTTTGGGCAGAGTTGACCGGGGCGGCTGTGAGAAAGAGCTGCACGCTTGTGCCGCAGGAAAGCCGAAGGAAGATGGTAAATGTGAAACAGACGATACAGAGTAAAAACCGGGAAGAGGTGTGATATTTGGCAGCGAAAAAAGAAGCAGAAGAAAAGACGATCGAAGAATCCTTAAAAGAACTGGACACCATTGTGGAAAAGCTGGAGAGCAGGGAGATTTCCCTGGAGGACTCCTTTACCATGTACCAGCAGGGGATGGAGCTTTTAAAACAGTGCAGCGGAAAAATTGATACTGTGGAAAAAAAGATGCTCAAGATGAATGAGAATGGTGAATTAAGTGAATTTTAAAGAAGAATTACAGAAGAGGACATATCTGGCTGAACAGGTCATCCGAAAATACCTGCCGGAGGAGTCCGGGTTTTCTAAAAATATGGCTGAGGCAGTGAACTACAGTATGCTGGCAGGGGGAAAGCGCCTGCGTCCTGTTTTTATGTATGAGACATACCGCATGTTCGGAGGCAGGGAGGAACTTGTGGAACCTTTTATGGCAGCGATGGAGATGGTGCATACGCACTCACTGATCCATGATGATCTTCCTGCCCTTGACAATGACGAGTACCGCAGGGGACGAAAAACCACACATGTGGTCTACGGGGAATCAGCAGCCATACTGGCAGGGGATGCCCTGCTGAATTATGCCTATGAGACGGCATTTGCCGCTTTTGATATGACCTGCGCATGCGGGGCGCCTATGCAGACCAGAATCGCTCAGGCTCTTAAGATACTGGGCAGAAAAACCGGTATATACGGAATGCTGGGCGGTCAGGGCGTGGACGTGGAAAACGACGGAAAACCCCTTACCAGGGAAATGCTTGACTATATATATGAGAATAAGACATCAGCGCTTATTGAGTGCGCCATGATGATCGGCGCAGTGCTTGCAGGGGCATCCAAAGAGGAGACAGAAAAAATTGAACAGGCGGCAGGCCGTATCGGCATTGCCTTCCAGATCCGGGACGATATCCTGGATGTGACGGGCAGCACGAAAGAGCTTGGAAAGGCTGTGGGCAGCGATGAGAAAAACAACAAGACCACCTATGTGACCCTGGAAGGAATCGAAAAAGCGGGAGAGAAGGTCAGAATTCTGACAGAGGAAGCCATTGGGCTTTTGCAGGAGCTGCCCGGAGAAAAAGAGTTTCTCACAGAATTGCTGATCTCACTTTGCACCCGCAGAAAATAGAGGTGCAGTAAGAAATGCTGTTAGAGCAGATAAAAAAAGAAAATGATATCAAGAGGATCCCGCCTGAGAATTTCCCGCAGCTTGCACAGGAGATCAGGGAATTCCTGCTGGAGCATTTAAGCAGGACAGGGGGGCATCTGGCTTCCAATCTGGGAGCTGTGGAGCTGACGATGGCTCTGCACTATGTCTTTGATTTGCCCAAAGATAAGATTATCTGGGATGTGGGGCATCAGTCCTATACCCATAAGATCCTGACCGGGCGGAAAGAAGGCTTTGACGAACTTAGAAAATTCGGCGGACTGAGCGGATTCCCCAAAAGGTCGGAGAGCTCATGTGACGCTTATGATACAGGACACAGCTCCACTTCCATTTCTGCGGGGGTGGGGTATGTCAGCGCGCGGGATCTGTCAAATGAGGACTACCGGGTAGTCTCCGTCATAGGAGACGGTGCCCTGACAGGCGGTCTGGCTTATGAAGCCCTCAACAACGCAGCGCAGTTAAAAAAGAATTTTATCATTGTACTCAATGACAATAAAATGTCCATTTCCGAAAATGTGGGAGGTATTTCCCAGTACCTGAGTAATCTGCGCACAGCAGACTCCTACACAGGGCTGAAGACGGAAGTAAAGCGCACGCTGAACAAGGTGCCCGGCATAGGACCTGCCATGGTGCATAGGATCCACAAGACAAAGGACAGTATCAAACAACTGATCATTCCGGGCATGTTTTTTGAGGACATGGGGATCAAATACCTGGGACCCATCAGTGGTCATGACTGCGGCCGTATGATCCAGGTGCTCAATGAAGCCAGGAAGGTGGAAGGCCCCGTGCTGGTCCATGTGCTTACAGAGAAGGGCAGGGGATACGAACCTGCCATGCGCCATCCGGCCAGATTTCACGGAACAGCCGCGTTTGACCTGGAACATGGAATTCCCTTGGCTAACAGCGGGAAGGCCAATTACACGGATATTTTTTCCACAGTCATGAGAAAATTCGGCGACAGGGAAAAAAAGGTGGTAGCTGTCACAGCAGCCATGCCGGACGGAACAGGGCTGAAACGGTTCCGCAATATGTTCCCGGATCGCTTTTTTGATGTGGGCATCGCGGAGGAACACGCCGTGACCTTTGCGGCAGGTCTTGCCTTGGGGGGGATGATCCCCGTGGTAGCAGTCTATTCCTCTTTTCTGCAAAGAGCCATGGACCAGGTGATCGAGGATGTCTGTCTCCAGAATCTGCATGTGATATTTGCCGTGGACCGGGCAGGCATTGTGGGAAGTGACGGGGAGACCCATCAGGGATGCTTTGATCTATCCTATCTGTCTATGATTCCCAACATGACGGTCATGGCTCCGAAAAATAAATGGGAGCTTTCCGATATGATGAAGTTTGCGGTGCGCCACAACGGTCCCATTGCAGTCCGCTACCCGCGGGGCGCGGCCTATGACGGCCTGGAAGAGTACAGGGAACCAATGGTGTACGGTAAGAGTGAGATGATCTATAAGGGAAAGGACATTGCACTGCTTCCGGTGGGAAGTATGGTAAAGACTGCGGAGGAAGTATACCATTTGCTGAAAGAGGAAGAGAAAGATCCAACACTGGTAAATGCCAGGTTCGTAAAACCTCTGGATACAAAAATGCTGGACAGCCTGGCTGATGACCACAAGATGCTTGTGACCATGGAGGAAAATGTAAGATCCGGAGGCTTCGGCAGCACCGTGCTGGCCTATATGCATGAGAGGCATCCTCAGGTACGTGTGGAGATTGTAGCAGTTCCGGATGCGTTTATTTCCCACGGCAGCCCGGATGTGCTGAAAAAAGAAGTGGGTATTGATGCTCTGTCCATATATAAGAAGATCAAGGAGGCATACAAAGGATGAAAGAGCGTCTGGATGTGATGCTGGTAAAACAAGGGCTTGCACCGTCAAGAGAGAAGGCCAAGGCCATAATTATGTCAGGCAATGTCTATGTGGACAATCAGAAAGAAGATAAGGCAGGCTCCATGTTTGCCGATACCGTAAAGCTGGAGGTAAGGGGCAGTACGCTGAAGTATGTAAGCCGCGGCGGACTGAAGCTGGAGAAGGCTATGGAGCGTTTCGGCGTGACCCTGGAAGGCAAAGTGTGCATGGACGTAGGTTCTTCCACAGGAGGGTTTACGGACTGTATGCTTCAGAACGGAGCTGTGAAAGTTTACGCCATTGACGTGGGACACGGACAGCTTGACTGGAAGCTTAGAAATGATGAGCGGGTGGTCTGCATGGAACGGACCAATATCCGCTATGTGGTGCCAAAGGACCTGGGGGAGCGCGCGGGTTTTTCCTCCATAGATGTATCCTTTATCTCCCTGACCAAGGTACTGCTGCCGGTCCGGGAGCTGCTGCTTGAAGGCGGTGAGATTGTCTGCCTGATCAAGCCCCAGTTTGAGGCGGGAAGAGAAAAGGTGGGCAAAAAAGGTGTGGTCAGAGACCCCAAGGTGCATGAAGAAGTGATCGAAAAAGTCATGGAATATGCAAAAAGTATCGGATTTGCTGCTCTGCACCTGGAGTTTTCGCCGATCAAAGGACCGGAAGGCAACATTGAGTACCTTTTGCACTTAAAGAAAAAAGATGGAGAAGAGCCAGCAGAGGATGCCGCTCTGGACGTTCACACAGTGGTAAGCGAGGCGCACAGAGAGCTGGACAAATAGACGAATGGAAAAATTTTTTATCATAGCCAACTGTGAAAAAGACGAGGGACTGAAAATTTCCAAAAAGGCGGAGGCTTATCTCAAGAGCAAGGGAAAAATGTGCACCATCGGGGCAGAGAAATCCTGTGAAAGAGATGCCAATAACCATTATACAGATGCCTCTTCCATACCGGAAGGGGTGGAATGCGTCATTGTTTTAGGCGGGGACGGTACACTGCTCCATGCAGCCAGGGACGTGGTGGACAGGCAGATCCCTCTTCTGGGAATTAATCTGGGAACCCTGGGATATCTGGCTGAGATCGACCACTCCAATATTGAGTCAGCCCTGAACCACCTGATGCTTGATGAGTATACCATTGAAAAACGGATGATGTTAAGCGGCAGGGTATTCCATGGGGGAGAGCTTGTGGCTAAAGACGTGGCGCTCAATGATATTGTGATCGGGAGAGAAGGCCCTCTGCGTGTCACCCGGTTTCACAATTTTGTAAACGGGGAATTTTTAAACTCCTACACAGCGGACGGCATTATTATTTCCACGGCAACAGGGTCCACAGGATACAGCCTTTCCGCAGGAGGACCCATTGTATCTCCGGAGACCAATATTCTGATCATGACGCCGGTAGCGCCTCATACCCTGAACACCAGAAGCGTGATCTTCCCGGCGGATGACGAGATAACCGTGGAGATCGGTGAGGGCAGGCAGAAAGGTATGGCACGGGCGGTGGCATCCTTTGATGGGGATACCAATGTGATTATGACAACCGGGGACAGGATCGTGATCAGGCGTTCGGTCCGTGATACCCAGATCGTAAAGATCAGCAATATCAGTTTCCTGGAAGTGCTGCGGCGGAAAATGAAGAACTGATAAAATGTTTCGCTGTCTATACGGCTATGGATTGACAGCAGCAGAGTGTTCAAATATATGGAACAAGTGAAATTTTATGGAAGGAGGGAACCATGAAGATTGCCAGACATTCAAAGATCATTGATCTGATCAACCAATATGATATTGAGACACAGGAAGAACTGGCTGCAAAACTGCAGGAGGCCGGCTTTGCGGTAACGCAGGCCACCGTATCACGTGATATCCGGGAACTGAAGCTGATGAAGATCGCCAAGCCGGACGGAGGCTCCAGGTATACGGTCATGGGACCCAGGGACAGCCAGAACAGCGAGAAATACATAAGGGTTCTCAAAGATGCTTTTGTATCCATGGAGATGGCACAAAATATTCTGGTGATCAAAACGGTTTCCGGTATGGCAAATGCTGCAGGCGCGGCCCTGGACAATATGAATTACAGCGAAGTGGTGGGCTGTATTGCCGGGGATGATACCATTGCCTGCATCAACAGGAGTACAGATGACACGATCATTTTAATGGATAAGATCAAAAAAATAATCAATGCTTATGAAGAGAGTACAAGGTAAAAAGTATGCTGGTACATTTACATGTAAAAAATCTGGCGCTGATCGACGAGATAGAAGTGGATTTTGCAGAAGGCCTGAATATTCTCACAGGTGAGACAGGCGCCGGTAAATCGGTCCTCATTGGTTCCGTCAATCTGGCATTGGGACAGAAGGCTTCCAAAGAGATGATACGGGACGGCGCGGAATTTGCTTTTGTGGAGCTGGTTTTTGAGGTGAATGAAAAAACAGCAGCACATTTGAAGGCCATGGATATTTTTCCTGAAGATGGGCAGATTATTATCAGCAGGAAAATCACCGGGAGCAGAAGTATCTGTAAGATCAACGGAGAAACCTGTACCGTATCTGTGGTTAAAGAAGCTGCCTCATATCTGCTGGATATCCATGGTCAGCATGAACACCAATCCTTATTATATCCGGAAAAACAAATGGATATTCTGGATGCCTATGGCAGGGAGGATATTTGGCCGGTCAGGGAAAAGACAGCTAAGCTGTACAGAGAATATGCAGATATGAAAAAGGAACTTTCCACCTACCAACTTGACGAGGAACAGCGGAAGCGGGAGATGGATTTTCTTGCATTTGAGATTGGTGAGATTGAGGATGCCCAGTTAAAGGAAGGCGAGGATGAAGCTCTTGAGACAGAGTACCGCCGCCTGATAAACGGTAAAAAGATCACGGAAGCACTGGATGAGATATATGAACAGACCGGATATGAGAGGGATGGAAGCGCAGACAGGATCGGAAGAGCTGTGCGGCGCCTTGCCCAGGTTACGGAATTTGACGAAAATCTTTCCGGGCTGTACGCTTCATTGAGTGATGTGGATGCGCTTTTAAGTGATTTTAACAGGGAACTGTCCTCTTATCTAAATGATTTCTCTTTCTCCCAGGAAGAGTTTTTACAGCTTGAGGAGAGACTGAACTTGGTGAATCATTTAAAGGCAAAATACGGAAAGACCATTTCTGATGTTTTCCTTTATAAAGAAGAGAAAGAAAAAGAACTGGAACGTCTCCGGAACTTTGAACATTACAAGGAGCAGCTGAAACATGAGCTGTCCGGGAAAGCGGAGGCACTCACAAAGAAAAGCGAAGCTCTGACAAGATCCAGAAAAACCTGGGCAGAAAAGCTGGAACACAAGATAACCCAGGGGCTGAAAGATCTGAATTTTCTGGAAGTGGAATTTCGCATTGATTTTGCAAAAAAGGAAGTCTTCACAGAAAACGGTGTGGACCGTATCTGCTTCATGATATCCACCAATCCCGGGGAACCGGTGAAAGATCTGACAAAGGTGGTATCCGGCGGTGAGCTTTCCAGGATCATGCTTGCGATCAAGACTATTCTGGCAGACAAGGACGAGAAGGAGACTCTGATCTTCGATGAGATTGACACGGGGATCAGCGGCAGGACAGCCTGGAAGGTGTCAGAAAAGATGGCGGTCATCGGAAGGCAGCATCAGGTATTGTGCATCACCCATCTGCCCCAGATCGCAGCCCAGGCGGATTTTCATTTTCTGATCGAAAAAAATGTGGAAAATATGGGCACACGGACCAGGATCCAGAAGCTGGGCAGGCAGGAGTCCGTTAGAGAACTTGCAAGGATGCTGGGCGGTGACAGGATCACGGACGCCGTTTTATCCAATGCTTCTGAAATGAAAGATTTGGCACGTCAACAAAAAAATACAAGATTGAAATAGATGAATCATCACATACTAAAAAGGGTACACAAGAGTGTATCCTTTTTTCTTTTTTAAAAAAATTATGAAAGGATGTGATTTTTTGTCGAAAAAGCGTAATTATCGGCGCCTTCTTTTCGTATTCTTAATAGCAGATATTATTGCAGCCGGCACAATGGGATATCAGGAGGTTAAAGACTCCATACCGGACACCTTGTATGTCCGTTCAGGAAATGAGGATGGGATCAGCAAAATGCTGGATAATCCTCTGGTCACTTATCCGGACACCCTGAACGTGGCGGACAGCGGCACCTACCGGATTCCCTGCAGCCTGCTTGGAGTAGTTCCGCTGAAGGATGTGAAAGTGGAGACTGTGGAGGATAAGTGGGTATCTGTGTGCGGTATGCCCATAGGCCTTTATATGGACACACAGGGCGTTTTGATCGTGGATACAGGGGAAATCATAGGCAGTGACGGAATTCCCTGTGAACCGGCCGCTAACATTGCCAAATCAGGGGATTACATCCTGCAGGTGGATGGGGAAGCTGTTTCTTCCAAAAAAGATTTGATTTCCAAGATTCACGACTGTGACGGAAAACCGGTGACGCTTCTTGTAAGACGCGGGGAGGAGGAAGTGCCTATCTCCATTGATCCGGTGTTAGGAGAAGATCAGGAGTATAAGCTGGGAATCTGGGTGAGGGACAATACCCAGGGGATCGGGACTATGACTTATGTGGAGGAGGACGGCAGTTATGGAGCGCTGGGCCATGGGATCAGTGATACGGATACAGGGGAACTTCTCGATATCTCCGGCGGGGAGCTGTATCAGGCACAGATCGTATCTGTATTAAAAGGGACAAAAGGTAATCCCGGTGAACTTTCAGGTTACATTGACTATGATGACAGCAAAAAGATAGGGACCATTGACAACAATACGGAAAAAGGCATATTCGGCTCTGTCAGTGAGGGATGTATGTATAAGCTTCCTCTGACCTCCATGGAAGTGGGCTACAAACAGGAGGTAGAGACCGGGGAGGCGCAGATCCTGGCAGATCTGGAAGGCGAGGTAAAGGCATATCAGGTAAATATAACAGATATTTACAGAGACCAGGCGGACACAAACAAAGCCTTTGCCATACAGGTGACCGATCCGGAGCTGCTTGCAGCAACCGGGGGGATCGTTCAGGGCATGAGCGGAAGCCCTATTGTTCAGAACGGAAAACTAATCGGCGCTGTGACACATGTTTTTGTACAGGATTCTACCAAAGGCTACGGCATTTTTATTGAAAAAATGCTGGAAGATTAGGCAAAAAAATATCTGCAAAATCAGGTTGAATGTCGAAAAATTGATGAATGTGGCGCAATACGGTGAAAGTTGTAAGATGATTTAGCTTGATTATGAAAACAACTGATAATATAATACAAGTAGTCTTCAGAAATGACGATTCAACAGGGCGCCCGTCATTTACTGAAGAAAAAGAGCAACATGACATGGAGGACGAGTTATGGAAAAGTTAAATGTCGCTATAGCAGATGATAATGAGAAAATGTTGGATTTACTGGGGAATCTCATCAATGAAGATAAAGAGCTGGAATTGGTAGGTCATGCCAACAATGGCGCCGATATATACGATATAATCAGAGAAAAAGAACCTGACGTTGTACTTTTAGATATCATAATGCCGAAAGTGGACGGTTTAAGCGTGATGGAACGTGTCGGAAGGGACGGCAATCTGAAAAAACATCCCGCTTTTATTGTAGTATCCGCTGTAGGGCAGGAACAGATCACAGAGGATGCCTTTAATCTGGGGGCAAATTATTATATTATGAAACCGTTTGACAACAAGATGCTGCTGTCCCGCATCAAGCACATCAGGCAGTCCAGGGACACAAGAGTGAAGGAACTGCGCAAAGTCAATGCATATGAGGATAAGGGTACTTATTTCGAGAGAAATCTGGAAGCAGATGTGACAAACATCATCCATGAGATTGGTGTTCCGGCACATATCAAGGGCTATCAGTACCTGAGAGACGCAATTATCCTCTCTGTCAATGACATGGAAATGCTCAATTCCATTACTAAGATCTTATATCCGACCATAGCCAAAAAACACCAGACAACACCCAGCCGCGTAGAACGGGCAATCCGCCACGCCATTGAGGTGGCCTGGAGCAGAGGGAAAATGGATACCATAGACGAGCTGTTTGGCTATACCGTGAGCACAGGAAAAGGCAAACCGACCAATTCAGAATTTATTGCCTTAATTGCAGATAAAATCAGATTAGAATACAAGAAATAAAAAGCAGCCGCAAAAAAGCACTTTTCATTGCACTGAAAATAGGGTATAATCATTATAATAGGCAGGTTGAGATACTGTCTAAAATATGCAGGCATGGCAGCAGACTTGGGAGGTTTGTGTAAAGTTGCCTGACTGAAGGAGGGTATTTCAGTGAAGAAGATATTGTTTGTGGCTTCAGAGGCCGTACCGTTTATTAAAACAGGAGGGCTGGCTGACGTTGTCGGCGCGCTGCCCAAGTGCTTTGATAAAAATTATTTTGATGTGCGGGTGATTATCCCCAAATACATGTGCATGAAGGAAGAGTTTAAGAACCAGCTTCAGTATGTTACACATTTTTATATGGACATAGGCTACCGCAGAGAATATGTGGGCATCATGCAGATGGAATATGACGGTGTTCAGTTCTATTTCATTGATAACGAATACTATTTTTCAGGATACCAGCCATATGGTGATATCCGTTTTGACATTGAGAAATTTGCGTTTTTCTCAAAAGCCGCGCTTTCTATTCTTCCGGTGATCGATTTCAGGCCCGATGTGATTCACTGCCATGACTGGCAGACAGGACTGATACCGGTTTATTTAAAAGACAGGTTCCAGGAAGGTACCTTTTATCAGGGAATTAAGACAATCATGACCATACATAATTTGAAGTTTCAGGGTACCTGGGATATTAAGACGATCCGAGAGCTGACCGGACTTCCGGCATATTATTTTACCCCTGACAAGCTGGAGTCATTTAAGGACGGCAACCTCTTAAAAGGCGGACTGGTGTATGCGGATGCCATAACAACTGTGAGTAATACCTATGCAGAAGAGATTAAGACAGAATTTTACGGAGAAAAACTGGACGGACTGCTTCGCGCCCGCGCCCATGACCTGCGCGGTATCGTAAATGGAATCGACTATGATGAATACAACCCCGAAACTGACCGTATGATTGCGAAGAATTACAATGCGAAGACATTCCGCAAAGAAAAAGTAAAGAACAAGACAGCTCTGCAGAGCGAACTGGGTCTGAACCAGGATCCAAAGGCTATGATGATCGGTATCGTGTCACGTCTGACAGACCAGAAGGGCCTTGATCTGATCGCTTATGTAATGGATGAGCTGTGCCAGGATGCGATCCAGCTTGTAGTGCTGGGAACTGGTGAAGAACGATATGAGAATATGTTCCGCCATTTTGCATGGAAATATCAAGGCAAGGTGTCCGCCAATATTTTCTATGACAATGCATTGTCTCACAGAATCTATGCATCATGTGATGCGTTCCTGATGCCGTCACTGTTTGAGCCCTGCGGCTTGAGCCAGCTGATGAGCCTTCGCTACGGAACCATTCCCATTGTGCGTGAGACAGGCGGTTTAAAAGACACAGTAGAACCATATAATGAATTTGAAAGTACAGGAACAGGCTTCAGCTTTACGAATTACAATGCCAATGAGATGCTGAGTATGATTCGCTATGCAGAGTCTGTATACTACGATAAGAAGCGCGAGTGGAACAAATTGATTGACCGCGCAATGGCCAAGGACTATTCCTGGTCCAATTCTGCGAACCAGTATGAGGAAATGTACAACTGGCTGATTGGATCATGACAGGCAGCATATAAGTCCTAATGTAAAATTGAGAGTGAACCGGATACGGCAGAGGCTGTGTCCGGTTTTCTAGTATAGCGTTGTATAAGGTTTGCAGAAAGAAGGGATAGAAATGAAAGTTCTTTTGACGGAAGATGATGATAAGCTGCGCACAGAACTGGCACTGTTTTTCAAAATGCACGGGTATGAGACAGAAGAGATCACGGACTACAAACATGCAGTGGAAGCGATCTGTAGTGCAGAGGGCCAAATCCTGCTTCTGGATCTCTCCCTGCCTGAGGCAGACGGAAAATATATCTGCAAAGAGATCAGAAAGCGCTCCCCCATACCCATTCTTATCATCACCAGCCAGAACACAGAGATGAATGAACTTCTCTGTCTCAATTATGGGGCAGATGATTTTATAGCAAAGCCCTTTAATCCCCAGATCCTGCTGGCCCACGTGGAGGCAGTGCTGAAGAGGAGCCAGGGAGCACTGCAGGAGTCAGAGGAGATATCCTGCGGTGACTTCATTCTGGATATTTCGCGGGGAGTGGCAAAAGCTGGGGAAAAGGAGGCAGATCTGACGAAAAATGAGAGCAGGATCCTGTACTGCCTTGCAAAGAATAAGGGGAAGATCGTGTCCAGGGATGTGATGATCAATGACCTTTGGGACAGTGAACTGTTTGTGGATGACAATACCCTGACCGTGAACATTACCAGGCTTAGGGCAAAACTGGAATCCATTGGGCAGAAGGGTGTCATCCACACCAAGAGAGGGCAGGGGTATCTGTTGGAATGAGTCTGAGAGAATATTTAAAAGAGCGCTGGCTGCAGTTTACCCTGCTGCTGGCGGTGCTGACCGTGATCCTCCTTTTTGGGGGGCTGGTCATGATCCCCGGGTTTTATCTGCTGCTGGTGGGATGCGCATTTGTCAGTATCTGGTTTGTTGTATGGTGTACAGATTATATGAGAAAGCGCAGTTTTTACAAAACAGTGGAGAATCATCTGGCACATCTGGACCAGAAATACCTGCTTCCGGAGCTGCTTGAAAGCCCGGGTTTTCTGGAGGGAAGATTCTTGTATGAAACACTTCAGGAAATGATGGAATCCATGAACTGGCGTGTGGGAGAGTATAGGCGCAAGAGCGATGATTACAAGGAATATATTGAACTGTGGGTCCATGAAGTAAAGCTTCCCATTGCCACCGGGAAAATGATTCTTGAAAACAACAGGGACAGCTATAGTGACAGCCTTACGGAGGAATTTGACAAAATAGATGACTTCACGGAACAGGCCCTCTTTTATGCCAGGAGCAATTATGTGGAAAAGGATTACATTCTGAAAAAACTGAACCTGGAAGAATTGGTCCGTGAAGTGATACGAAAAAATAAGAAAGCTCTCATAAAAGGAAAATTCAAGATCGATCTCCATGATTTGGACGTATCTGTGTATTCTGACAGCAAGTGGCTGGCCTATATTCTGAATCAGATACTGGCTAACAGCATAAAGTACCGGAGAGAAGGCAGAACGGAAATTGAGTGGTATGCAGTTACAGAAAAGGAAAAGGTCATCCTCTGTATGAGAGACAACGGGATGGGGATTCCTGTTATGGATCAGGGCCGTATTTTTGAAAAAGGATTTACAGGAGCCAATGGCCGTTCCGGTAAAAAGTCCACAGGTATAGGTCTCTATCTCTGCAAAAAACTCTGTGAAAAAATGGGACACAGGATTTATCTCACTTCCAGAGAGGGAGAAGGATGTGAAGTATTCATAGACTTTCCAAAGGGAAGCATGACCGGCTTTCTGGAGTGAGAGACCAAAAAAGGGCGGAACCGCCAAAGCGGCCCGCCCGTATTTTATTATTTTTATCACATCAAAGGAACAGGGGTGTAAATACCACCGCCACAATGGTCATCAATTTGATCAGTATATTGATGGAAGGCCCGGAAGTATCCTTAAAGGGATCGCCCACCGTATCACCGACAACCGCTGCTTTATGGGCTTCGCTGCCCTTGCCCCCGTGGGCGCCTTCTTCAATAAATTTCTTGGCATTATCCCAGGCTCCGCCGGAATTTGCCATAAATACAGCCATTAACACACCGGTAACCAGCGCTCCCGCCAACAGCCCGCCCAGTGCTGCCGGCCCAAGGACCAGTCCCACAAGCAGCGGAGCCGCCACAGCCATAATGCCGGGAACCATCATTTCTCTCAAAGCCGCCTGTGTGGATATCTGCACACAGGAAGAATAATCCGGCTTCCCTGTCCCTTCCATAATGCCGGGGATTGTCTTAAACTGCCTGCGTACTCCCTCGATCATCTTATTCGCCGCCTTGGAAACTGAATCCATAGTCAGGGCGGAAAACAAAAACGGCAGCATACCGCCGATAAACAATCCGACAATGACCTGCGGGTTCAAAATATCAATGGTATCCAGATTTACCGCTTCCGCGTAAGAGACAAACAGGGCCAGAGCGGTGAGTGCTGCGGAGCCTATGGCAAAACCCTTGCCCATGGCAGCCGTGGTATTACCCACAGAATCCAGCTTATCCGTAATATTCCGCACAGATTCGTCCAGTCCTGCCATCTCCGCGATACCACCTGCATTATCTGCAATCGGTCCGTAAGCATCAATGGCAATGGTAATACCTGCAGTGGAAAGCATCCCTACCGCTGAGAGGGCGATGCCGTACAATCCGCTGAAATGATAAGCAGCCAGTATGCCCACTGCAATAAAAAGAATGGGAAGCATGGTGGAACGCATTCCTACAGACAGGCCGCTGATGATAGTAGTCGCTGCTCCTGTCTCAGACTGGGCTGCAATTTTCTGCACCGGTTTATAATCACCAGAAGTATAGTATTCTGTCATGATACCGATCAGCAGTCCCACAACAAGTCCGCTGATAATGGCAATAGCCGCTTTAAAATCACCAAAGAACATATGGCTTAACACAAGGGAAAGGGCCAAAACCACCACACTGGAACCATAGGTCCCCACTTTCAGCGCTTTACCCGGGTCCGCACTGCTGCTGGCTTTTACCAGGAAGGTTCCGGCCATGGAGGCCAGAATCCCCACGCCTGCCAGTACCAGCGGGAACACCGCGCCGGAGCCTTTAAAATAAATAAGACCCAGCGTGATGGCAGACACCAGAGAACCTACATAGGATTCAAACAGATCGGCACCCATACCTGCCACATCTCCTACATTATCCCCTACATTATCGGCAATAACAGCCGGATTTCTGGGATCATCCTCGGGAATCCCGGCCTCCACCTTTCCCACCAGGTCAGCACCCACATCCGCGGCTTTTGTATAGATACCGCCGCCCACACGGGCAAAGAGGGCGATGGAGGAGGCTCCCAGGCCAAAACCGGAGATAATGCCTGCATCCTTTGTCACAAGATATACCAGGCTGACGCCCAGAAGTCCCAGGCCGGTCACACACATTCCCATCACAGAACCACCTGAAAAAGCAATGGAGAGTGCCTGTTTCATGCCGGATTCCTTTGCCGCACCGGCTGTGCGCACATTGGCTTTTGTGGCTACCTGCATGCCGCAGTAACCGGATATGGAGGAGAAAAGTGCCCCCATAAGAAAAGCGGCGGCTGTCATCCAGCTTTTCAGTGCAATCCCCAGTATCAGGAAAAATACCACAACGAAAATAACCAGTATCCGGTACTCAGCCATCAAAAAAGCCTGTGCCCCCTCATGAATATAGGAGGCGATCTCCTTCATCCTGTCATTTCCGGCCTGCTGTTTTTTTATGGTGCAGGTTAGAAAGAAGGCGAAGAGAAGTCCCAGTATCCCTATAACAGGGACAAGATAAAGCAGTTGTTCCATAATATAATTCCCTTCCTTTCCCTGTGAGGACATTTGACTGTGCAGGGGTGCGGAGGAGTTTCACCCGGCGCGGACGTATGTCCTGTCACAAATAAGTTTTTATAATATCATTATATAACAAATATGTCTAAAATACATAAAAAAACTTAAAAAAATAAGAAATTTTTCGGTGAATCGCTAATTTTACTGAAAATGTTTGGGAAACCTTACAAATCTGCAAGATAAATGTAAGTGAAATCGATGGGATGGAACTTTAAATGGCCGTATAATAAAATCATCCTAATTATTCAGCAGGTCCGTGCATCCGCTGCACTGCCCGCAAGAATGCGTTTCGCAGTGAAGCAAAAATCCCATCGCCAAAGACGATTCGGCCTGTGACTGTGAAGATACTGAACAATTACGGATCATTGATCAAGAAAGGAGCTGCCATTATGAATACAGTATTAGAAGTAGCAAATGTGGAAAAATATTATGGAAATAAAAGTAATCTGACAAAAGCCTTGGACGGAATCAGTTTTTCCGTGGAGGAAGGGGAGTTTGTGGGAATCATGGGAGCCTCAGGAAGCGGGAAGACAACGCTGCTGAATTGTGTCTCTACCATAGACCGTGTGACAAGCGGAAAGATCATTGTCAATGATATAGACGTGACAAGACTCAAAGGAAATCACCTCAATCAGTTCAGGAGAGAGGAACTTGGTTTTATCTTTCAGGATTTTAATCTTCTGGATACGCTGACGGCCTATGAAAATATATCCCTGGCCCTTACCATCCAGCGGGTCAGCCCCGCAAAGATCCACAAATCGGTAAATGAGATCGCAGACAAGCTGGGTATTGAGGATATTTTAGAAAAATATCCCTATCAGATGTCAGGCGGACAGAAGCAGCGTGTGGCCTGTGCAAGGGCCATGATAACCAATCCCCAGATCGTTATGGCGGATGAGCCTACCGGTGCCCTGGATTCCAAATCGGCCAGAATGCTTTTGGAGAGCTTCCAGTATTTAAACCAGCAGATGGCAGCCACGATCCTCATGGTCACACACGATGCCTTCACTGCCAGTTATGCCAACCGGATCCTCTTTATCAAGGACGGAAAACTGTTCAATGAGCTGGTGAAGGGAAGAGACACCAGAAAAGAGTTTTTTAACCGTATCATTGAGGTGGTTACTCTCCTGGGAGGTGAGCTGAACGATGTTATTTAAACTTTCGGTTAAGAATATCAGAAAGAGTCTGAAGGATTATGCCATTTATTTTATGACACTGATCCTGGGGGTTGCTATCTTCTATATTTTTAATTCCCTGGATTCCCAGCAGGCCATGACAGACCTGACGTCCTCCAAAAAAGAGATCATTTCACTTATGATTACCATGCTGAGCGGCGTTTCTGTATTTGTCTCCTGTATCCTGGCCTTTTTGATCGTTTATGCCAACAATTTTCTGATCAAAAGAAGGAAAAAAGAATTTGGCGTGTACATGACACTGGGCATGGGAAAAGGGCAGATATCCAGGATCCTTGTAGGGGAAACCTTCCTCATCGGCCTTCTGTCTCTGGCGGTGGGGCTGTTTATAGGTGTACTGGGAGCACAGTTTATGTCTGTGCTGGTGGTAAAGATGTTTGAAGTGGATATGGAGTCTTATGTCTTCGTATTTTCCAAAGCGGCTTTTTTCAAAACAATCTTATATTTTGGGATCATGTATCTGGCTGTACTGGTATTCAATACGGTCAGTATCTCCAAATGCAGTCTGATAGACCTTTTGTCCGCAGGAAAGAAGGCGGAACAGATTAAGATGAAAAAGCCTGCGGTCTGTATGGTATTATTTCTTTTTTCCGTAGCCCTTCTGGGCGTCCTTTACTATTTGGTGGCCTGTATTCCCACTAAACTGGATACAGGCACGTACGGGATCATTATTGCACTGGGCTGTCTGGCCACCTTCCTTTTTTTCTGGTCCCTGTCAGGCTTCCTTCTGCATATGATGCAAAGAAACAGAAAATACTATCTGAAGGATCTGAATGCTTTTGTCCTTAGGCAGATCAACAGCAAGGTCAACACTACGGTAGTTGCCATGACGATCATCTGCATTATGCTTTTTATGACTATTACAGTCCTGTCAAGCGGACTGGGGATCAACCACTCTTTCCGGGAATCCTTAATGGAACTGACACCGGTGGATGTGAATGTGGAATATATGCCTCCAAGCGGAGAGAGCGCCGGGACTCCTGTTTCAGATAAACTGCAGGATGCAGGTTTTGATCTGCATGTATTGCAGGAGGATTATGTGGAAATGGGGATCTATAGTACCGGGCAGCTTACTATGGGCCTGACCCTAGGGGAGAATATGTCGGAAGTGTCAAAAAACTTTATGTTCTTGAATGCCGAACTGGAGGAGGATATGATCCGGCTGTCTGATTACAACCGGCTGGCAAAGCTTTACGGGAATCCTCAGTATGACTTGAAGGATGACGAATATCTGGTACTGTGCAATATGGATGATGTAAAGATACAGAGAGATAAAATGCTGAAAAAAGGGGAGAAGATCCAATTAGACGGTATATCCTATTCACCGAAATACGGGGAGTGCCAGGATGGATTTCTCCAGATGATGACAAACCGCATAAATCCGGGCATTTATGTGCTTCCTGACCACGCTGTGAAAGAAGAGTGGAGGAACCGGGGATTTTTGGCAGCCGATTATGCCAGACAGGACAAAAAAGGTGTGGAGGATGCGGATGCTAAGATAAACGCGATTCCCAGGGAACTGGGGATATACAGCAACACCAGGACAGATATTGTGTCTGCAAGTATGGGGCTTTCCACCATCATCACTTTTGTAGCCATCTACCTGGGTATCATATTCCTTATCTCAGGGGCAGCCATACTGGCTCTCAAAGAACTTTCCGAGAGTTCTGATAACAGGGACCGGTATGAGGTGCTGCGGAAGATCGGTGCGGATGAGAGAATGATAAACCGCTCTCTTTTCAAACAAATTGGAATATTCTTCCTGATGCCGTTAAGTCTTGCCGTGGTGCATTCCATTTTTGGCCTGCAGTTTGTCAGGGTCATGATGATAACAATGGGAGAAGTCAACCGTTTTGGTTCCATCCTCACTACAGCGCTGATCCTGCTAGTGATCTACGGCGGCTATTTTCTGACCACATATCTGGGCAGCAAGCGAATTATTCAGGGGAAATGAGAATAAGAAAAACCTTGCAAAGCCATACTATTTCTGTAGACAAAACGGTGTTAGAACCACCAAAAACAGAAATAGGAGGAAAATGTCATGACAGAACTTTCAGTACTTGACTTACAGAATCTGCGCCATTTGATCGGCGGATTTGAGACCAGCCACTGCAAAATGCAGGATTATGCACACGAGGCACAGGATCCCCAGGTGAAACAGTTCTTCCAGAAGGCTGCACAGTCAGCAATGGAAAGCAAACAGCAGCTTATGCAGTTTTTACAGTAGGAGGTAAGAAGAGATGACAGATAAGACAATGGTATCCGATACCCTGGTAGGTATCAACGGTGAACTGGGACATTACGGTGCAATGATCCCTCAGACAGAAAATGCTCAGTTAAAACAGACTTTAAAACAGATGAGAAACCAGGCAGAAATGTCACAGGAAGAGATTTATCAGATCGCTAGAGCAAAAAGCTATTACGTTCCTGCTGCAAAAGCGACTCCGGAAGAGGTCAGCCATGTAAAGAATGTACTGACACAGTTATCTGCTCAGTAAAAAGCCAATTGACAGAATAGCAAAGGCCGCGGTTCGTGAACCGTTACGGCAAAGGGCATCGGATGCTTATCCGGTGTCCTTTTTTCTTGACAAATACGGCCGGATGCTACATACTTAACACATACCGTCAAAGGCAGTTCTGTCTTTTTATCTATTCAAGCAGCATTCCGCTGCGCCGGTATCCCCATTAAAAAAAGAACGCGCAGAAAGGATGTGATGCGTATTGCAGGCAGGAAAATAACAGTTGACAAGGAAGAAAAAGTGTACTATTATGATAACAGTAATACGAACATAAGTTCGTGAGTATGACAGAAGAAGAAATCATGAGATCAATCAAATAAAGGAGATAACAAATGGTCAAAGAAGATAAATTAAAAGCCCTGGACGCGGCTTTGGGTCAGATTGAAAAGCAGTTTGGAAAAGGCTCTGTTATGAAACTGGGTGATTCCTCTTTACATATGAATGTGGAGACTGTACCAACAGGTTCCCTGAGCCTTGATATTGCCCTGGGACTGGGCGGAATCCCCAGAGGAAGGGTAGTGGAAGTCTACGGACCGGAATCCAGCGGTAAGACCACAGTGGCGCTGCATATGGTAGCAGAGGTGCAGAAGAGGGGCGGAATCGCAGGCTTTATTGATGCGGAGCACGCTTTGGACCCTGTATATGCCAGACATATCGGTGTGGATGTGGACAACCTCTATATCTCCCAGCCGGATAACGGTGAGCAGGCTCTGGAGATTACAGAGACTATGGTTCGTTCCGGTGCTGTGGATATTGTGATCGTGGACTCTGTTGCGGCTCTGGTTCCGAGGGCGGAGATCGAAGGCGATATGGGAGATTCCCATGTGGGCCTCCAGGCGCGTCTGATGTCACAGGCTCTCCGTAAACTGACAGCGGTTATCAGCAAATCTAACTGTATCGTTATCTTTATCAATCAGCTTCGTGAGAAGGTGGGCGTAATGTTCGGGAATCCTGAGACCACTACAGGCGGACGTGCCCTGAAGTTCTATTCCTCCATCCGTCTGGATGTGAGAAGGATCGAGGCCCTGAAGCAGGGCGGTGAGATTGTGGGTAACCGTACCAGGATCAAAGTGGTTAAGAATAAGATCGCGCCTCCGTTTAAAGAGGCGGAGTTTGATATCATGTTCGGCCAGGGAATCTCAAAAGCCGGGGATATTCTGGATTTGGCAGCAAATCTGGGAATCATAAACAAAAGCGGCGCCTGGTATGCATATAAGGATGGAAAGATTGGCCAGGGACGCGAGAATGCCAAACAGTATTTGAAAGAGAATCCGGAGGTGGCAGAAGAAGTGGAAGCAAAAGTCCGGGAACACTACGGACTCACAGAAGGAAAGACAGAAGAAGAGAGCAGCAAAGATACAAAAGAAAAGAAAGCTGACGCCAAAGCTTCTGCAGCCAAAGCACCGGATCTGAAAGCCGCAGAGATATCTGCTGCCCAGGGTACAAAGAAAGAAAATGAGGAGTAACTATTGACCGGGTCAGCGCATTAACTGCGCTGACCGTAAAGAAACGTTCAGGAGTCAAGCAAAATTTTATCGCCGAAGACGATTCTGTATGGATTTTTGCCTGTAACCTTGTAGGTACTGAACGTTCACAATGAGGAAGTATAATGCTTGTCACAAAAATACAGGCTGTAACAAAACAAAAATATAGAATCGAGCTTGACGGACAGCCCGCCTTTGTTGTATACAAAGGCGAGCTGTCTCGCTATGGAATAAAAGAGGGGCATGAAATCTTGCAGCCGGTTTATGAGGAGCTTGTGGGCCAGGTGCTCACAAAGCGTGCCAAACTGCGTGCCATGCATCTTTTGGAAAGCATGGACCGGACCAGGGCAGAGCTGGAGAAAAAGCTGCAGTCAAGTGAGTATCCCGGGGAAGCCGTGGCGGAGGCTCTTGCGTATGTGGAATCATTTGGATATCTGGATGACAAAAGATATGCCAGACATTATGTGGAGTGTAAAAAAGAGGGCAGAGGGAAAGCGCGGCTGAAAATGGAACTGGCCCAAAAAGGTGTGGACAGAAACATCATAGAGGAAGTCCTTGATGAGGCAAAATTGGATGACTGCAGGGACACCATCCGGGAGCTGGTGAGGAAGAGAAGAAGGGGTGACGGCCCCATGGATGACAGAGAACGGCAGAGAATTTACGGCTATTTAATGAGAAAAGGTTTTTCGTCCTCTGATATTTTGTCCGTATTAAAAGAAAAAGAAGATTTTTGCTGAAAAATCTTGGACAGATTTCACATACTTGTCTTTTAGAAAAAAAGGTTTTATGTTGACTTTTCAGTAAAAACAGTATAAAATTAAACTGTTGTATTTGTACAATGAAAACTAAATAAGGAGGTGCTCCTGTGGCAATCTATGTAATAGTTGCAATTGTTGCTGTGGTAATCACGCTGCTGATTGCGGTTCCTGTTACAGCCAACATTTCAGTTAAGAAAAAAACGGAAAAAGACGCTGAAACAATCGGAACAGCAGAAGTAAAAGCAAGAAGCATTATAGATGAAGCATTGAAAACTGCGGAAACGAAGAAACGTGAAGCTCTCTTAGAAGCAAAAGAAGAAAATCTCCGTACGAAAAACGAGTTGGAGAAAGAGACAAAAGAGAGACGTGCAGAACTTCAGAAGTATGAGAAGCGTGTTTTATCCAGAGAAGAAGCAGTAGACAAAAAGGCCGATGCCCTGGAAAAACGAGAAGCAGATTATACAGCAAAAGAAACTGAGCTAAAAAAGAAAGAAAAGAAAGTCGATGAATTACATGACCAGAGAGTACAAGAACTGGAAAGAATTTCCGGTCTGACCTCCGAACAAGCAAAAGATTATTTGTTAAAAACTGTTGAGGACGAAGTAAAGATTGACACTGCAAAGCTCTACAAGGAATTGGAGAGCAAGGCAAAAGAGGAAGCCGATAAGAAGGCCAAGGAATACGTGGTGACAGCCATTCAGAAATGTGCGGCAGACCATGTGTCGGAAGCTACAATCTCTGTTGTACAGCTTCCAAGCGATGAAATGAAAGGCCGTATTATCGGAAGGGAAGGACGCAATATCCGAACTTTGGAAACACTTACGGGTGTAGATCTTATTATTGATGATACCCCGGAAGCAGTCGTATTGTCCGGTTTCGATCCGATCCGGCGTGAAGTAGCACGTATTGCGCTGGAAAAACTGATTGTGGACGGAAGAATCCATCCGGCCAGAATCGAAGAGATGGTAGAAAAAGCACAAAAAGAAGTAGAGACCATGATGAGAGAAGAAGGTGAATCCGCTGCCCTGGAAGTTGGCGTACACGGTATTCATCCGGAATTGATCCGTCTGCTGGGACGTATGAAATTCCGCTCCAGCTACGGCCAGAATGCCTTAAAGCATTCTATTGAGGTGGCACAGCTTGCCGGCCTTTTGGCGGGTGAAGTTGGGACAGACATTCGCATGGCAAAACGTGCAGGTCTGTTACATGACATCGGAAAATCCATCGATCATGAAGTGGAAGGTTCCCATATTCAGATTGGTGCTGACTTATGTAGAAAATATAAAGAGTCCCAGGTGGTTATCAACGCCGTGGAATCCCATCACGGGGACACGGAACCCACATCTCTGGTGGCTTGTATTGTACAGGCTGCTGATGCGATCAGCGCAGCAAGACCTGGTGCTAGAAGAGAAACTTTAGAAACATATACCAACAGATTAAAACAATTAGAAGACATAACAAACTCTTTCAAAGGAGTGGACAAATCTTTTGCTATTCAGGCAGGTAGGGAAATTCGAGTGATGGTAGTACCGGAACATGTAACAGATTCCGATATGGTGCTGCTGGCTCGGAGTATTTCAAAACAGATTGAAGCTGAACTGGAGTATCCGGGACAGATTAAGGTTAATGTGATTCGGGAGAGCCGCGTTGTAGATTATGCAAAGTAGGCTGGACTGAGAGAGGTGCAGAATGCTGCGATGATATTTTTTTATGTCATTGCGGGGTTCTGTACTTTTTTTGTTTGGGAGGGACGGTGAATGGGTCGGTGTGGTGGGGGAATGCGCGTGGAGGACGGGAGCGGCGGCCTGGGGCAGGGCAGATGGGATACAGGATGGCTCCTGGCTCCGTTCCCCTCAGCTAACTTGGCGTTCGCACTAAGTTCATCAGGAGAGCCTTCTTCACTAAGTGCTCACAGCCAGTGGATCTTCGGCTCGCTCCGCTTGACACTCGCCATCCTGTATCCCATCTGCCCTCCCCCAGGCCGCCGCTCCCGTTTCTCCACGCGCATTCCCCCACCACACCGACCCGTTCACCTGAGAGCGTCCGCGGAAGGAGAAAAGCAGTTAATCTGAAAGTATCTGCGGAAAGAGAAAAGCAGTTTACTTGAAAGTGTTTGCGGAAGGAGAAAAGCAGTTAATCTGAAAGTATCTGCGGAAAGAGAAAAGCAGTTTACTTGAAAGTGTCTGCGGAAGGAGAAAAGCAGTTAATCTGAAAGCATCTGCGGAAAGAGAAAAGCAGTTTACTTGAAAGTGTCTGCGGAAGGAGAAAAGCAGCTTATCTTAGAGCGTCTGTGGAAGGAGAGAAGCAGTAGAAGGAGGTGGGTACTAATTGTGGGGGGAGGGGCATAGAATATATAGGGTGAGATTATGAAAAAATATTTGAATGTGTTTTTCCTTCTGTATTTGGGGGGATTTGTGGTGGGGGTGCTGTGTAGTAATTTTTTGAGGAATTATGCGGGGTATCAGACCAGTCTGCTGGGGGTTTATATGGCGGATCGGGCGGCGGGGAGTGTTTCGGGGAGCGGGATCTTTCTGCGGCTGTTTGAGAGAAGGGGGGGTTGGGTTCTGCTTTATATGATTAGCGGTGTGACACCTTTTGGGATTCCCTTGGTATTGGGAGGGCTGCTTTGGCCGGGTTTCTTGGGCGGGAATCTGATGACGGTGTTTTTGATGGAGTATGGGATTCGGGGGATTGGAGCGGCACTTGCCTGTTTTTTTCCTCAGGGGATTTTTTATGTGCCTTCTGTGCTGCTGTTTTTTTTCTTTATTGTGCAGATGAGCCAGAAGTATTGGGGGAAGGGAATCCGGGTGAGGGCGGATTACAGAGCGTATCTGTTTTTTATGACAGGCATTGGTATCTTATTCCTGCTTGCCCTTTTTATGGAAAGTTATGTAAATCAAAACGTGTTGAGTTTTGTGATTGAGAGGTTTTTATAAAAAATTAACAAAAAATTAACAATTGGAATTTTACCACATCTGGTAGACATAATTAGTGCTTTTTCGATATGTTGTGGAAATGTAAAAAAAGCCTGAAAAACAAGAAAAACTTTGGAAAAATCCGTTTGCTTTTTCTATGGAAGTTGATATATAATTTCATTATGATTTGGAAAGGTGTGGCCTTTTTCATGGAACAGCGGGTTAAATGCTGTGTCATTCCGGGAAAACTTATGGACTTGGAATGCGGAATGAAATAAAAAACTTAACGAGGGATAATCATACATGAAGTGCGAGATTGAAGAGTTTATAGCCTATTTACATAACACCAAAGGCACTTCCAAAAATACAGAAGTATCCTATGAACGGGATTTGCGAAAGATGGAACAGTTTCTGGGGAATGAAGGAGTGGACAGGGTCCAGAATGTGACCGCCACGAATCTGAATTCTTATGAGATGTATCTGGAGCGGGAGAAATTTGCCGCTTCCACTATTTCCAGGAGTATCGCGTCAATGCGTGCTTTTTTTCAGTATTGCTGTCAGCAGGGATTGCTTTTGGAGAATCCGGCAGATATACTGAAGGCGCCTAAGATTGAAAAGAAGATGCCTGGGATTCTTACTGTAGAAGAAGTCGATTTGTTGTTGAACCAGCCAAAGGAAAATACAGCCAAGGGAGTCCGGGATAAAGCAATGCTGGAACTTTTATACGCTACAGGAATCCGGGTGAGCGAGCTGATTGGACTGAAGCTGGAAAATATAAATTTAAAACTGGGATATATCACCTGTGAGGCCAGTGAGAAGGAGAGGGTAATACCTTTTGGAAACGCGGCGAAAAAGGCGGTGAAGGAGTATCTGGAGCAGGCAAGGGAGGAGCTTTTAAGCCATAAAGAAAGCGACTGCCTGTTTGTTAATTGTTCCGGAAAACCCATGAGCAGGCAGGGATTTTGGAAGGTGCTGAAGACATACGCAGCCTCTGCAGGGATTCAGCAGGATATTACACCTCATACACTGCGGCATTCCTTTGCAGCCCACCTGGTGCAGAACGGTGCGGATTTAAAGAGTGTACAGGAGATGCTGGGGCATTCCGATATATCAACAACCCAGATTTATCTGAATATGAATGTGAACAAGATCAGAGATGTGTATCTGAAGGCACATCCGAGAAAATAGAGGACCCGAAAAGAGATGAGTTTTCGGATCCTTTCTTTTTGGGAAAAATTTACAAAAAAGGCATTTGTATCCCTATTTTAAAGTTGGATACAAATGCCTTTTGTTTATGTCCGAAGAACATTTACGGAGCCTGCTTTCTATGGTTTAGCACAGCTCTGCAATGGTATAGAGGAGTTTTTCTGTTTCCTCCCATCCAAGGCAGGGGTCTGTGATGGATTTTCCATAAATATGATCAGGACCGATTTTCTGGCAGCCGGATACCAGATAGCTTTCAAGCATGACACCTTTCACCAGATGGCGGATATCACGGGATACCAGGCGGCTGTGCAGCACTTCTTTTACAATGCGGACCTGCTGTTCGTATTTCTTGCCGGAGTTGGCATGGTTGGCATCAATAATGACAGCCGGATTTTCCAGGTCTCGGTCATTGTACATTTCCAGAAGGAGCTGCAGATCCTCGTAATGGTAGTTGGGAAGCGTGTTGCCGTGTTTGTTCACCGCACCACGCAGAATGGTGTGGGTGAGCGGATTCCCTTCTGTCTTGACTTCCCATCCCCTGGAGATGAAGTCATGGCCCTGCTGTGCTGCAACTACGGAGTTGAGCATAACAGAGAAATCCCCGCTGGTGGGGTTCTTCATACCAACAGGAACATCCAGGCCGCTTACCATAAGACGGTGTTCCTGATTTTCCACAGAACGGGCGCCGATCGCCACATAGGAGAGCAGGTCAGACAGATAGTGATAGTTGTCCGGGTAAAGCATCTCGTCCGCGGAGCTGAGTCCTGTCTCCTGCAGGGAGCGGATATGCATATGGCGGATGGCAAGGATGCCTGCCAGTACGTCCGGTTTTGCCTCCGGGTCCGGCTGGTGGAGCATACCCTTGTAACCCTCTCCCGTAGTACGTGGTTTGTTGGTATAAATACGGGGAACCAGTACCAGGCGGTCTTCTACCTTGTTCTGGATCTTTGCGAGACGGTTGGTATAGTCGCATACAGAATCTTCATTGTCTGCGGAACAGGGGCCAACAATGACAAGAAATTTGTCAGAAGCACCTGTGATGACGTCGCAGATCATTTTGTCTCTTTTAGCTTTTATCTGTTTCAGCTCTTCGGATACCGGGGCCTGTGCCTTGATCTCATCCGGAGAGGGCAGTTGTTTTACGAATTTGAAGCTCATAGTTATCTCCTTTGTTTGACTTTCTAGTTGAATATTATAATACAAAACCTTCCAGTTGTCGACAGTTTTGAATAATTTTTTGCTTTAAAGCGTTTAAGTGGTGAAGATTAGAACTGCAAGGAGTAAAATTCTGTGGACAGGGAGGTGGTGAGAGGAGCAGTTTTGCCAGGCGGAGCTGGAAGAAAAGAAAAATGTTACAGACATATTAAAAAATCTTGACATATTTACTCTATTGTAATAGAATGAAAAAGTATTCTATTGCAGTAGAACGAATAATATGAAAGGGAATAACAGGAATATGAGAAAAAGACTCGTCTGCATTTTATTGGCTCTGACCTTGTGCAGCAGCCAGGTGCTGTCTGTATCGGCGGCCCGGGAAGAGGAGATTCAGGCAGAGAAAGAAGAGAATGCCAGAAAACTCTCGGATGCAAACCAAATGATTGATGATCTGGAATACCGGAAGCAGCAGATGCTCTCTGCCATTGATGAGCTGGATCAAAGGCTTGTCAGGGTCCTTGCGCAGATTGACCTGCTAAAGGAGCAGATCACGGGTAAAGAGACGAAGATAGAGGAGACCCATACCAGGCTTGGAGAGGCAGAAGAAGCAGAACAGAAGCAGTATAAAGCCATGAAAAAGAGAATCCAGTACATATACGAAAAGGGCGGTCAGGCCGCATGGATGCTCTCCATTTTGGAGGCGGAGGATTTATCGGATTTTCTAAACAAAGCGGAATACACGGAGAAACTGTATGACTACGACAGAAAAAGCCTGGAGGAATATGCAGAGACGATCAGGCAGGTTAAGGAATTATCAGACAAGCTGACTGCAGAGAAAGCGGATCTGGAAGAAATGAAAAATGAGCAGGAACTGCAGAAGGCGTCTTTAGAGGCATCTCTGGATGAGAAAAAGGCCGCGGCCGATGACTATGAAACACAGCTTGAGGCAGTGCAGGTCCAGGCATCCCAGTATAAAGTCCTGATAGAAGAGCAGAACCAGGAACTTAGGCGTCTGGAGGAGGCCAGAAAGAAAGAGGCAGAAAAACAGGCGCAGGAGGCAGCAAAATCACAGGCGGCAGAGAACTCCAAAAGCGGCACAGAAGAACAGTTCTCAGGGCCAAAGGTGAAAGATTCTGATACGAACAGCAGTAAAGAAAGCGGGACGGTGTTGAATAAGCCGGATTCATCGGCTGATCAGGACAGTATAGATACGTCTGAAAACACGGAGATGTCTGATGCAGACACTTCCCTGGATACGAAAGAGGATAACACCTCCGAAAGCGGAGGAATCAGCGGTGAGGATGTAGTCAATTATGCACTGCAGTTTGTGGGCAGACGCTATGTGTGGGGTGGTGAGAGCCTGACAGACGGTGTAGACTGCTCCGGATTTACTATGAAGGTATATGAACATTTTGGAATCAGTCTTCCGCACTATACTGGAGATCAGGAGCAGTGCGGCAGAGGGGTATCCTACACGGAGGCACAGCCGGGGGACCTCATCCTCTATTCAGGTCATGTGGCAATCTATATGGGCGGTGGTCAGATTGTACATGCTGCCAACAGCCAGCCTTATCCGAAGGGAGGAATCAAAGTCAGTGACAATGCCGCTTATATGCCAATAGTTGCAGTGAGACGCCTGATAGGTTAAAATAGAGGTAACAAACATATCAGGAAGGAAGCTTTGCCATGACAGTAAAGTTATTTGATTCGGAACTGAAAGTAATGGATTTGCTGTGGGAAAAGGGAGAAATCAGCGCCAGGGAAATTGCTATGTGTCTGAAAGAACAGGTTGGATGGAGCAAGACGACAACATACACGGTGATCAAAAAGTGTATCGACAAGGGCGCCATAGAACGAATAGAACCTAATTTTATCTGCAGACCTTTGGTCACCATTGAGGAGACTAGGGAGTTTGAGACGCAGGAACTGATAGATAAGATGTATGATGGTTCCCCGGATTTGCTGGTTGCATCCATACTGGGAAGCAGAAAGCTGAAACGTGAAGAGATTGAGAGGCTGAAGAAGCTGGTTGAAGATTTAAGGTGAGCGAGGTGTATTATGCACATTGGTATAATGGGTACACAGGCATCTCTGCTGGTTTTGACGGCAGTCTTTCTTAGAATGCTTCTGCTCTACCGTGTTCCTAAGCGCACCTTTGTTTTTTTATGGTGGGCAGCAGCTTTTAGACTTTTGATTCCCTTTTCTGTGGAGACAAGATGGAATATCTACAGTTTATGGCAAAGGACCGGGCGTAGTATCCGGTCCAATGAAATATTATCGGGACATGGAATCGTGGCGGGAGAGGGAACAGGGGTAGTTCAAATGGGGCATGATGTTTTGCAGGCAGCCGCAGCGGGCAAAGCAGGCGGGGCTTCTGTGGGATTTTGTGTTTGGATAGCAGGTGCCGTGGCGATGGCGTGTTTTTTTCTTCTGGCACATATCCGCTTTGTATTACACGCGAAAACTTCCCTGCCGACAGGGAACAAAGAGGTACAATCTTGGCAGAAAAAGCATATATGCAGGCGGCAGGTCCGCATCAGAACCCTGGATACCATCTCTTCCCCCATGACTTATGGTATCCTTCACCCGGTCATTCTTCTGCCCTCCCGATTTCATTTTTTAGATCCGGAAGCTTTGGTCTATGTGCTGGAACATGAGTGGATCCACATCAGAAGAATGGATGTGGGGTTAAAGTACCTTTTGGCAGCAGCCCTTTGTGTGCACTGGATTAATCCTGTGGTATGGATTCTTTTTTTCCTGGCGCAGCGTGACATGGAGCTGGCCTGTGATGAAAAGGTGGTAAAGACCGTTTGGCCGAACCAGAGGGAGAAATACGCCATGCTTCTTCTGGGACTGGAAGAGCGAAGGGAATGGGGGAAGATATCGGGAGTACGGTTTTCTGAAAAATGGATGGCCGGCAGACTGAGAGCTGTCATGAAGGTGAGAAAATGGACCGCCGGCAGTGCCTTTGCGGCAGCCCTTCTCATTGGAGTGCCTGTAGTGCTGTTTTTTACAGGCACCGGTATAAAGGCAGAGGGTTTGGAAGTTCTCCAGAAAGTGGAAGATAAATTTACGCTGGGGGAACAGGCTGCAGTTTATGCCAGATCACTTGTGGGCAAACCATATATGTATAATGGAAAGAATCTTTTAGGCGGAACGGACTGCACGGGATTTGTGAAAGCTGTTTATCAGGAGTTTGGAATATCTCTTCCGGACCATATGAAGGACATGGCCAGACAGGGGCAGGAAGCAGACGGGGAAACACCGGGACCGGGCAGTATTGTATTTTACGGAAAGGATCAAATGCCGGAACACGTGGCGATCAGTTTGGGAGACGGCAAAGTGGTGCATGCCAGCAACGCCAGAGAGGGCGTGAAAATTTCACCGCTCAGGTATAGGAAAATATGTAAAGTGATTGATATCCCATACCGGATAAGATAGTTGTTAAAACAGCGCCGGGTTTATTCGCCCGGCGCTGTTTTCATGTAATCT
The DNA here is from genome assembly GCF_900258535.1 of Blautia marasmi. Taxonomy (NCBI): domain Bacteria; kingdom Bacillati; phylum Bacillota; class Clostridia; order Lachnospirales; family Lachnospiraceae; genus Blautia; species Blautia marasmi. Next base: position 6,066,111 of record NZ_OIWX01000001.1, on the reverse strand, counting down.
TTTAAGAAATACAGAGTGAGAAGGGTGATTGCCAGTTCACTGACCAGCAGGCCCCACAGATATCCCAGAATGCCAAATTTGGGAATAATGAAGAATACAAAAAGCAGACGGATGGAAAGGCCAAGCAGATTCTGGGCAAAATATTTTCCTGTCTCCCCCAAACCGTTCAGAATCCCGCTGAGCGTGCTGGAGAGATACAGGCAGGGACAGATAAAAGAGAGCGTCTTGATAAAGGTTCCCGCAAACTCATTTTTAAATAAAAACAGCCCCATAAAATCTCCGGTAAAATAAAAAACAGCTGTGGAGAGAAAGCCCAGAAGCAGGCAGTAACGGGTTGTAGTGAAGATAAGACTCCGTATTTTTTTATAATTTCCCATTGCCTGGTTTTCTGCCACGGAGGGCAGGAGCATGGCTGAGACGGCATTGGTGATGGCAGAAGGGAAAAGTATAAGCGGCAGCGCCATGCCATTCAGTACACCATAGACAGAGAGTGCCGAGGCGCTGTCCATGCCGAAAAGCCGCAGATGGCCGGGTATCAGTACAGATTCCATGCTGTGAAGGATATTGATAAACAGCCTGTTGCCTGTTAGCGGCAGGGACAGGGAAACAATGTCTTTTAAATCTTTTCCGGGCGCATGGATATTGCTGATTTGGTAATGATACTTTCTGTAATCCCAAAGAATAAAAAGCAGGGAAAAAAGCATAGAGACCAGTTCTCCTGCAAAAAGTCCCACAACAGCCAGCATAGGTGTGAGCGGGTGTCCTTCCCCGGTCCATACCAGATAGAGAAGATACGTGGCACTCATGCGGGCGGTCTGTTCCACAAGCTGGGACCATGCGGGGATCCCGGTCTTCTTCCTGGCAATATAATAGCCGTAGGCGCAGGAATGGAAGGTGCCCATAGGAATGGACAGGGAGGAGACGCGCAGCAGATCGGTACACTGCTCCTCCAGCAGGATATGTACGGCAAACCAGGAGGCATGGCGGTACAGCAAAAAGGTGACGGCAAAGGATATTGCCATGGACAGGGAAGTGGCGATCAGAAAAATATCCCGGGCACCCTGTTCATCCTTCAGAGCGACCCTGGCGGCCACGAAGCGGGAGATCGCTGTCTGGATTCCTCCTACTGTCAGTGCAAAACAGAGGGTGTGGATGGGAAAGATAAGCTGGTAGATACCCATCCCCTGTGCACCAATTGTCTGCGACAGGAATATTCTATAGAGAAACCCAAGGATTTTTGTCAGGAAACCGGCCAGAGTCAGGATAAGTGTTCCTTTCAGCAAAATATGTTTGTTATCCATAAGAAGTCCTTTATAGTTACCAGTGCCCCGGCGACGCACAGCTTGCCGAAAGCAACTTTCAAACACGCTCTAGCAGCAGAGAAAGCAACAGTAACTTTTATAGCCTTTTTCACAATATATTCCAAAAAGTATCTTGACAGAACAGGATAAGAATGATATTCTACAGTTAAATCCGAGTAAAACAGTCGGAATTTGAAAAGGATGGTGATGATTTGAAATTATCAACCAAAGGTAGGTACGGCTTGAGAGCCCTGATTGATTTGGCTTTGTACAGTGAATCAGAGGCTGTTTCCATACAGAGCATTGCAACCCGCCAGAATATTTCTGACAGTTATCTGGAACAGCTGGTACGCAAGTTAAAGAGTGCCGGGTTGGTAGTAAGTGTCCGCGGTGCGCAGGGCGGATATAAGCTTGCCAGACCTGCCGGTGAGATTTCCGTAGGGGATGTCCTTCGGGCACTGGAGGGCAGTCTGGATGCCGTTACCTGTAATGGAGGAGAAAAACATAGCTGTCAGGGTGCTGACTTATGTGTCACCCGATATGTATGGCAGCGTATCAATAATAGTATAAAAGAAACTGTAGATTCCATCATGCTGGACCAGCTCGTAGAGGAAAGCCGCATTATGCGGGATAAGGGGCAGATTCAGGTGCAAAAATGTGACAATTAGGAGAGAGGAAATATGAAGACAACAATATATCTGGATAATGCAGCAACAACAAAGACAGCACAGGAGGTTGTAGATGCCATGCTTCCGTATTTCACGGAAAGCTATGGAAATCCATCCAGCATCTATGAGATCGGACAGAGGAGCAAGGAGGCCATCACCAAAGCCAGAGGACAGATCGCAGAAGTGCTGGGTGCAAAAGCAGAAGAGATCTATTTTACCGCAGGCGGCAGCGAAGCAGATAACTGGGCGCTGAAAGCGGCATTTGAGGCATATAAAAATAAAGGAAACCATATTATCACCACAAAGATTGAGCATCACGCCATTCTGCACACCTGTGAATATCTGGAGAAACGTGGTGCAAAGGTGACATATCTGGATGTGGATGAGAACGGTATCGTAAAAATGGATGATCTGTTAAAAGCTATCACACCGGAGACGATCCTGATCTCTATTATGTTTGCCAACAATGAGATTGGTGCCGTCCAGCCGATCAAAGAGATTGGTATGATCGCAAAAGAACACGATATTTTATTCCACACAGATGCGGTACAGGCATTCGGACAGGTTCCAATCGACGTGGATGAGATGAATATCGACATGCTGAGTTCCAGCGGCCATAAGATCAACGGACCAAAGGGGATCGGTTTCCTATATATCCGCAAGGGCGTGAAAATCCGCAGCTTTGTACATGGCGGTGCCCAGGAGCGGAAGAGACGGGCAGGAACAGAGAATGTGCCGGCTATTGTGGGATACGGTGTGGCAGCAGAGCGCGCAGCCAGGACTATGGAGGAGCGCACAAAGAAAGAGATAGAGCTCAGGGATTATTTTATCGGCAGAATTTTAAATGAGATTCCTTATGTACGCCTGAACGGCGATGCAAAGAGGCGTCTGCCAAATAACATTAATGTCAGCTTCCAGTTTATTGAGGGAGAATCCCTTCTGATCATGCTGGATATGAAGGGAATCGCAGCGTCCAGCGGTTCTGCTTGTACCTCAGGTTCCCTGGACCCGTCCCATGTACTGCTTGCCATTGGCCTGCCTCATGAGATCGCCCACGGTTCCCTCAGAATGACCATCAGCGAGGAGACAACAAAGGAAGATCTGGATTACACACTGGATCAGATAAAGGAGATTGTAAACCGTCTGCGTGAACTTTCTCCGCTGTTTGAGGATTTCGTAAAAAAACAGAAACAAAAACAGAGCAGAGCCTGAGAAAATAATAAAACAGACAAATTATGGAGGAAATATATTATGTACAGTGAAAAAGTAATGGACCATTTTCAGAATCCGAGAAATGTGGGAGAGATTGAAGGCGCCAGCGGTGTGGGAACCGTAGGCAATGCCAAGTGCGGAGATATCATGAGAATGTATCTGGATATTGACGAGAACGGCATTATCCACGACTGCAAATTCAAAACCTTCGGCTGCGGCGCCGCAGTGGCAACCAGCAGTATGGCTACAGAACTTGTGAAGGGAAAAACCATTCAGGAAGCCCTGCAGGTGACAAACAAAGCGGTTATGGAAGCCCTGGACGGACTTCCTCCCGTGAAAGTACACTGCTCCCTGCTTGCGGAGGAGGCTATCCACGCAGCTCTCTGGGATTATGCGGAAAAGCATGGGATTAAGATTGAGGGTCTGGATAAGCCCAAGAGTGATATCTCCGAAGAGGAAGTAGAGGAAGAGTATTAATGAAAAAAAAGAAGGTAGTTGTGGGGATGTCCGGCGGTGTGGACTCCTCTGTGGCGGCCTATCTGCTGAAAGAACAGGGATATGATGTGATTGGAGTCACCATGCAGATCTGGCAGGATGAGGACAATGCAGCACAGGAGGAGAACGGCGGCTGCTGCGGTTTAAGCGCAGTGGATGATGCCAGAAGAGTGGCGAATATGCTGGAGATTCCCTACTACGTGATGAATTTTAAGAATGAGTTTAAGGAAAACGTCATTGACTATTTCATCGGGGAATATCTGGACGGCCGGACGCCTAACCCCTGTATTGCCTGCAACCGCTATGTGAAGTGGGAATCCCTGCTGAAAAGGAGTATGGAAATCGGTGCAGACTATATCGCCACAGGCCATTACGCCAAAATCGTGCAGACGGACAGCGGCAGATACTCCCTGAAAATGTCAGATGCCACAGGGAAGGACCAGACATATGCCCTGTACAATCTGACCCAGTTCCAGCTCTCACACACACTGATGCCTGTGGGTGTCTATGAAAAAGATGAAATCAGAAAGATCGCAGAACAGATTGGCCTTCCGGTGGCGAAAAAAAAGGACAGCCAGGAAATCTGCTTTGTGCCGGATAAGGATTACGCCGGGTTTATAGAAGAAAATACGCAGAATAAGATTGAAGAGGGCAATTATGTGCTGGCAGACGGTACGGTGATCGGCCGCCATAAGGGGATTACCCATTATACCATTGGACAGCGGAAAGGCCTGGGCCTTGCAATGGGACATCCTGTCTTTGTGACAGAAATCCGCCCCGAGAGCAATGAGGTGGTGATCGGGGAAAATGAGGATCTGTTTCAAAGAGAGCTTGTCTGTGACAGGATCAATTTTATGTCCATTCACGATCTGCGGGAGGATATGCGTGTTATGGCAAAAATAAGATATAATCACAGAGGTGCTCCCGCTGTCATCCACAGGGAGGATGAGGATAGGATTCGGGTGATCTTTGAGGAACCTCAGAGAGCCGTTACGCCCGGGCAGGCAGTTGTTTTCTATGATGGAGAATATGTTGCCGGGGGCGGTATTATTTTATAATGATCTACATGGGTTACTGTTCACGGACCACTGTACCGGGAGGCGTTTTCATGCCGAAAGCATGAAAATCCCCAGGCAGCCAGCGCGATATGGGGCAGAATGCTCCATATCTGTGTATCGCGAAGCGTTTACTGGACACGGAGTGAGCAGTAACTTACATAGTAAACCTGCCTGGGAAACAGACTTTTTAGCTTTCTGTTTTCCGGGCAGTTTTTAGATTCGTGTCCACAAAGTTTGTAATCAGCTTAATAGGCGGGACATGCTGGGGACGTATCCCATATTTTTTACATGGAGGGAAAGAAAAACTTGAAAGTGAAAGCAGAATTGCTGGACGAGGAGAGAATCCGGTATATATATAAAAGCTATATGAAAAAGGATTTTCCAAGGGCAGAGCTTAAACCGCTGAAAAGTATTTTGATGCTCATAGAGCAGAACAGAGGTGAAGGGTACGGGTTTTATAATGAAAGGGAACTGGCAGGTTACGCATTTTTGATAAAGGCACCATCGGGCAGGGCATATCTCATTGATTATCTGGCTGTGCTGCCGTCCCTGAGAGACAGAGGATATGGCAGCGCGTGTCTTCGGGCACTTCAGGATGTATTTGGGGAGAATCTGGTCATGGTAGAATCTGAAGAACCATCTTTTGCAGCCCGGGAGACGGAAAGACAGGTTCGCAGAAGAAGAATCAGCTTTTATGAAAAGAACGGCTTTTTTGATTCCCGGAATATATGCCGCCTGTTTGGCGTGGAATACAGGATTTTGGGAAAGGCGGACTGTATGGAGGAAGAGCATAGACAAATGCGCTGCAGGGAAGAACTGGACAGTATTTATCGCACTGTGATACCTAAGATCGCATATGGCAGCCAGGTGAAATGGCTGTGATAAAAACAGCACCAGTACAGGCAGCCGCGCAGAACAATACCCTGTGGGAACCGTTGGCGGGCAGGAAAGGCTGCCGGCCTGATGCTTTTTGGGACCGGGATTCTTTTATAAAGGAAGAAATTCCGGTTTTCTGTTTTTAAAAACAGTATAATATTTGAAGCCGCATTCCTTTAAAAGCGCTCCGGCACGTTCAAAATCATAGGCGATATGTTCCGGTGCGTGGGCGTCGGAACCGATGGTCAGGATTTCGCCGCCCAGTTCCCGATAACGGATCAGTATGTTCTCTGTGGGATTGGGGTGGCCCAGGCCGTATTTGAAGCCGGCTGTATTGCACTCCAGACCAATGCCTTTCTGCACCAGCACATGAAGAATCTCGTCCAGGATATCCCTGTATTTTTCGTAGGAGTAGTACAGATTACGGTTGGGGCCATAGCGCACCACATAGTCAATATGACCGCATACATCAAAGCAGGAAAGGACTTTCAGGTTTTCAAGAAGACAGGTAAAGTAACTGCGGTAGGCCTCCTCCTCACTGCGGTTTTCAAAGAATATCCTGTCATAGGGGTCACATCCGTCCGCAACATGTACAGAGCCGATGATAAAGTCAAAGGGAAAGCTGGCGGCAAAGGAGGGCAGTTTTCCGGTCAGATGGGGCTGGAGTCCAAGCTCCATACCGAAATATATCTCTATTTTATCCTCATACTTCTTTTTGAGTTCCATCAGTTTCTTCCGGTAGGCCGGCATATCCACCAGAAAATCAAACTCTCCGGGAGGAAAATCGAAATCCATATGTTCCGTGAAGCAAATGCTGGGCATATTTCTGTGAATAGCCCCAAGGACCATATGTTCCATAGGGGCTTCGCTGTCACTGGAAAATGACGTGTGCATGTGATAATCTGCGTACATAGATGACATCTCCTTTTCTTTTGCTGCCCTAATTATATAGGAAAGAAAGGGAATTGTACATAAAGAGAATGTAAAACTGGTACGATTTTTCATTTTATGCTTGAATTTTTGTCTCAGATTAGGTACAATATCAAATAGGTTGATGTTTCTTTAACAATCTTAATAGAAACCTCACGGAATACAAACACTTTTAGGAGGAATGAATAACATGGCAGTAAAAGTAGCAATCAATGGATTTGGACGTATTGGACGTCTTGCTTTCAGACAGATGTTTGGAGCAGAAGGATTTGAAATCGTAGCGATCAATGATTTAACATCTCCGACAATGTTAGCTCACTTACTGAAATATGACTCTACACAGGGAAGATATGCACTTGGCGATACAGTAACAGCAGGTGAAGACTCCATCACAGTTGATGGAAAAGAGATCAAGATCTACGCAAAAGCAAAAGCTGAAGAACTTCCTTGGGGAGAGATCGGTGTAGATGTAGTTCTGGAATGTACAGGTTTCTATACATCCAAAAGTGCAGCAGAAGCACATATCAAAGCAGGCGCTAAGAAAGTTGTTATCTCCGCTCCGGCTGGAAACGACCTTCCGACCATCGTTTACAATGTAAACCATGAGACACTGACAAAAGATGACAACATCATCTCAGCTGCTTCCTGTACAACAAACTGCCTGGCACCAATGGCAAAAGCATTAAATGACCTGGCTCCGATCAAATCCGGTATCATGTGCACGATCCACGCTTACACAGGTGATCAGATGACACTGGACGGACCGCAGAGAAAAGGTGATTTAAGAAGATCCCGTGCAGCAGCAGTTAATATCGTTCCGAACAGCACAGGTGCTGCAAAAGCTATCGGTCTGGTTATCCCGGAACTGAACGGCAAATTGATCGGATCTGCTCAGCGTGTTCCGACCCCGACAGGTTCTACTACAATTCTGACAGCAGTTGTTGACGGAACTGTAACTGTAGATCAGGTAAATGCAATCATGAAAGAGCAGGCTACAGAGTCCTTCGGATACAACACAGATGAAATCGTATCCAGCGATGTTATCGGTATGAGATATGGTTCTCTGTTTGATGCAACTCAGACAATGGTTATGCCGTTAGACAATGGCACAACAGAAGTACAGGTAATCTCCTGGTATGACAATGAGAATTCTTACACAAGCCAGATGGTAAGAACAATCAAATACTTCGGAAAATTATTAGAGAAATAATCATTAAGAATAAAGATAACCATTCAGCCGGGCCTGCGTATTTACTGAGCAGACCGTGCATAAGAGTGGCGGCAGCAGGTATTCGTTCCATCGCAGAGCGATTTTAACGGGCGGATACTCGTAACTGCTCCATGGATGGAATAGTTATGAATAATGACTCATTAAGGGGTCCGGTCTATTTTGGACCGGGCTTCTTTCGTCCATTCGTGAAATGGGAAGTATTATTTGATAAGAACAAGTAACGATTCAGCAGGTCTGCCCATTTACTGAGCTGGCCGTAAGGAAAACATTCCGCAGCCAGGTAAAATCCCATCACCAAAGGCAATTCTGCATGGATCTTTGTCTGCAGATGTGGGGATACTGAACCGTTACAAGAACAAATATTAAAGGAGGCATCATCCAATGCTCAACAAAAAATCAGTTGATGACATCAACGTAAAAGGTAAAAAAGTTTTAGTCCGCTGTGATTTCAACGTTCCCCTTCAGGATGGTAAGATCACAGATGAAAATCGTCTGGTAGCAGCTCTTCCAACTATCAAGAAGCTGATCGCTGACGGCGGAAAAGTGATCCTGTGTTCTCACCTGGGCAAACCCAAGGGAGAGGCAAAACCGGAATTATCTTTAGCACCTGTTGCAAAGAGAATGTCAGAATTACTGGGACAGGAAGTAAAATTTGCCGCTGACCCGGAAGTAGTCGGACCAAATGCAAAGGCTGCTGTCCAGGCAATGAAAGACGGAGATGTTGTTTTACTGGAAAATACACGTTACCGTGCAGAAGAGACGAAGAACGGAGAGGCATTCAGCAAAGAGCTGGCATCTCTGTGCGATGTATTTGTAAATGATGCATTTGGTACTGCCCACAGAGCACACTGCTCCAATGTTGGTGTGACACAGTTTGTAGATACCGCAGTTGTCGGATATCTGATGCAGAAAGAGATCGACTTCCTGGGAAATGCAGTGGACAATCCTAAGAGACCTTTTGTTGCGATCTTAGGCGGCGCTAAAGTTTCCAGCAAGATTTCTGTTATCAACAACCTGCTTGACAAAGTGGACACCCTGATCATCGGCGGCGGAATGTCCTACACATTCTCAAAGGCTATGGGCGGACACATCGGTACATCTCTCTGTGAGGATGACTATCTGCAGTATGCACTGGATATGATGAAAAAAGCAGAAGAAAAAGGCGTAAAACTTTTACTGCCGGTGGACAACCGTATTGGTGATGACTTCTCAAATGACTGCAACATCCAGGTGGCAAAACGCGGTGAGATTCCGGACGGATGGGAAGGCATGGATATCGGACCTGAGACAGAGAAAATTTTCTGTGAAGCTGTCAAAGATGCCAAGACTGTAGTATGGAACGGACCAATGGGATGTTTTGAGATGCCGAATTTTGCTCATGGAACAGAAGAAGTTGCAAAAGCACTGGCTGATACAGACGCTACCACCATTATCGGCGGCGGTGATTCAGCAGCAGCTGTCAATATCCTGGGATATGGGGACAAGATGACACACATCTCCACAGGAGGCGGTGCTTCCCTGGAATTCCTGGAAGGCAAAGAACTGCCGGGTGTGGCAGCAGCGAACGATAAATAAAATATCCCGCCGCTTGCGGGAAGATAGAAAGAAGAAAATCGGATCATGGCAAGAAGAAAAATTGTTGCTGGTAACTGGAAGATGAACATGACTCCCAGCGAGGCAGTTGAATTAGTAAACACATTAAAACCTCTGGTAGCAAACGAAGAAGTGGACGTAGTATTCTGCGTACCTGCAATTGATATCATCCCGGTCGTGGAGGCTTGCAAAGGCACAAACATCCAGGTTGGCGCTGAGAACATGTACTATGAGGAGAAAGGTGCCTACACAGGCGAGATCGCTCCCAACATGCTCACAGACGCAGGTGTAAAATATGTTGTTTTAGGTCATTCTGAGAGAAGAGAATACTTCGCAGAGACAAATGAGACGGTAAACAAAAAAATGCTGAAAGCATTTGAACACGGAATCACTCCGATCATGTGCTGCGGAGAGACTCTGGAGCAGAGGGAACAGGGTGTGACCATGGACTTTATCCGTCAGCAGGTTAAAGTTGGATTCCAGGGTGTGACAGCAGACCAGGCAAAGACAGCGGTTATCGCTTATGAACCGATCTGGGCTATCGGAACAGGAAAAACAGCTACGACAGAGCAGGCACAGGAAGTTTGTGCAGACATCCGTGCATGTATCGCTGAAGTCTATGACCAGGCAACTGCAGAAGCTATCCGTATCCAGTACGGCGGATCTGTAAATGCTAAGACAGCTCCGGAACTGTTCGCTCAGAACGATATCGACGGCGGTTTGGTAGGCGGCGCTTCCCTGAAACCGGATTTTGGACAGATCGTCAATTATAAATAATCTATTGCAGCATTAGAAAAGCCTTCCCTGTAAAAGGGAGGGCTTTTTTGTCAGGGATGACCCGGGGCCTGGATTCCCTCAAGGTCAAAAGGCGGGGTATATTCCTCTTTGGCACTGCTCTTTTCCTGCATATATCCGTCTGTGAGGCCAAGGCGGATGGCTTCGTTCAGTACACTTTCATATTCATATGTGGTAATTCTGCGGTTGAGCTTTGGATGCTCGCTGCTTTTATAGAAAGGAGTAAACTGGCTCAGCAGGCTGATGAGATAGTGGTCATCCGGAAGCGTTTCCTTTATCCAGTGCAGCAGACGGAGGGAGTCTTTTCGGCTGCCGGGAAGAACCATGTGCCGGATGATGACACCGCTTCTCAAAAGGCCGTCTTTGTCAAAGACGGGTGCACCCTTCTGTTCTATCATAACTTGAATGGCTTTGGAAGCCACGGAAAAATAATCGGCGGCTCCGGAGTAACAAGCGGACAGTTCACTGTCATGATATTTTAGATCCGGCAGATAGATATCCACATAGCCATCCAGAAGCGCTAAGGTTTCCTGTTTTTCATATCCTCCGCAGTTGTAGACAACCGGTATATGAAGACGGCTTTTTACCCGGTCAAGGGCAGGGAGGATGGAGGGCAGATATTGAGTGGGTGTCACCAGATTGATATTGTGGGCCCCGGCATCCTGTAGCTCCAGGAAAATTTCAGACAGTCTGTCCGGAGAGATTTCTTTTCCAAACCCCTGGCTGCTTATGGAATGATTTTGGCAAAAGCAGCAGCGGAGTGTACAGCCTGTGAAAAAAATAGTGCCGCTGCCCTTTGTACCGCTGATACACGGCTCCTCCCAATGGTGCAGGGCAGCTCTGGCAGCCATCAGTTTGTCGGTACATTGACAGTAGCCTCTGCGCAAATGACGGTCAACATGGCAGTTTCTTGGGCAGAGTGAACAATTTTTATATTCGTCCGTCTGGTTCATCAGCGATTTTCCTCCAAACATTTCATTTCTTTACCAAAACTGTTTCGTTTTATTAACATCATAATGAAAATTTCCTAAAATTTCAAGTGTATGCCTGAAACCTCTTCCTTTTTGTCGTATTTTGCGTTAAAATAATCCATGTGAAACTTTTTAGGGGAGAAATGCGTCTAATAATTAAAGGGTGTGAAAATGAGTAAAAAAACAAAAGAAAACAAAAAAACAGAAAAAAAGAATAAGGGAAAAAGCAAGGTTGTCAAAAGAATACTGATAGCATTGCTGATCGTGCTGCTGCTGGCAGTGGTAGGAATTTACTGTGCGGTAGGGTATTATTACCAGGATAAATTCTACAGCGGAACCACCATCAATGGATATGACTGCAGTGAAAAATCGGTGGACTACATCAAGGAGATCATCAAAAAGGAAGCGGAAACTTATGCATTGACCATCAAAGAGCGGGATGACAAGCAGGATGTGGTACAGGCCGCTGACATCAAGCTGACTTATAAGGATGACGGAGAACTGGAACAGCTTTTGAAGGACCAGAATTCCTGGCTGTGGATATTCAGCCTGGCAAAAAATAAGAATTATGAGGTGAGCCTGGATAATTCCTATGATGAGGCAAGTCTGGATACGGTTATCAGCAGCCTGGCCTGTCTCAAGCCGGAAAATATGACAGCGCCGCAGGATGCTTATCTGGAGGATACCGGGGAAGCATATCAGATTGTCCCTGAGGTGGAAGGCAATACCCTGGATCAGGAAAAGACAGTGAAGGTGATCAAGGATGCTGTGAACGGAAGGAAAGGGGAAGTCTCCCTGGAGGAGTCAGGCTGTTATCAGGCGCCTGCTGTACGGCAGGATGACGCGGCTCTGACCCAGGAAAGAGATAAGCTGAATGCATTGACTACCATGCAGATCGTTCTGGATTTCGGTCATGGGCAGGAAACGATCACCAGAGACCTTTTGAAATCCTGGCTGAAGAAAGACGACGCTGGCAATTATTATTTTGACGAGCCTACGGTGAAGCAATATATTATAGACCTTTCCACAGTATACAACACTAAAGGAAAAGCTAGAGACTTTGTTACTACAGGCGGAAGTACGGTTCATCTTACCGGAGGCGACTATGGCTGGCAGTTGTGGCAGGATAAGACCACAGAGTCCCTGATGAACACGCTCAATGCCGGACAGAGTACAACTTTGGAAGTGACCTGGCTGTACAAGGCACAGAAACATGACGGCAATGAGATTGACGGCACTTATGTGGAGATATCCATTTCCCAGCAGCATATGTGGTTCTATAAAAACGGCAGCCTTGTTGTGGATACTCCGGTAGTGACTGGTAATCCAAACACAGGACATGCAACACCGGCAGGAGGTGCCTGGAATCTGAAAGACAAAAAGAGTCCTTTCACCCTTGTGGGGAAAAAGCCGGACGGAAGTATTGATTATGAAGAGCCGGTTACCTATTGGCTGCCATTCAACGGCGGCGTGGGCATCCACGACCTGGTGAAGAGGGATGCGTTCGGCGGTGATATCTATCTGAGCAATGGTTCTCATGGCTGTGTCAACACGCCGATTGATGCGGTACAAATGATTTACAATAATATTGAAGTGAATACACCGATTGTAGTGTATTAGGAAAACAGCCGGAGTTTATATGCTCCGGCTGAAACTATGTCCAGAAATCAGGATTTTGCCTTTATACCCATAAAACAGCAGTGCTGTGACGCGGGAAGGTGTAAACGCGTGTATTGTTTTTGCGGTTTTCTGTTGAAATTTGTGTGTAAAACTGATATAATGCTAATCAGTTGAATAAAAATACATAATATACATTAATAATGCATAAAAATGAATGCATAAGGAGAGAGGAATATGAAAAAATTAGCAGCAGCAGCTTTAGTAGCTGCCATGGTACTGTCTCTGGCAGGATGCGGCAGCAGCACAAAGAAAATTGAGTCAAAAGAGGATCTGAAGGATGCCGTTATCGGCGTACAGCTTGGAACAACAGGTGATACTACGGTATCAGAACCTTCTGTGGGGGCCAAAGAAGTAAAGCGCTATAACAAAGGCGCTCAGGCAATCCAGGCGCTGAAAAAAGGCCAGATTGACTGTGTGGTGATCGATACAGAGCCGGCCAAGAAATTTGTTGAGTTGAATGACGACCTGAAGATGATCGAGGACCAGTTTGATGATGAGCAGTATGCCATCAGTATGAAAAAGGGAAATACAGAGCTGAAAGATGCCTTCAACAAAGCTCTGGGAGAACTGGAAAAGGAAGGTGTTCTTTCCGATATCGTAAACAATTACATTGGCGATGAGGCGGGCAAAAACCCATATGAATCACCTGCGGATGCTGACCGTTCCAAAGGCAAACTGGTAATGGCGACCAACGCGGAATTTGAGCCGTGGGAATACCACGACGGTGAATCTATTGTGGGCATCGACGTAGATATTGCTCAGGCTATCTGTGACAAACTGGGATATGAGCTGGAAGTTTCCGATATGGAATTTGACGCGATCCTTCCTGCAGTGCAGTCCGGAAAAGCAGACTTTGGTGCAGCTGGTATGACTGTAAATGAAGAACGTCTGGAAAGTGTTGATTTTACGGATACTTATGCAAATGCAAGCCAGGTTATCATAGTAAAGAAATAAAGAGGACCCTTGAAAAGAAAAGCTGCTGACGATCCTGCCGGCAGCTTTCCTTGCGGGAGAAAGTAAGACAGGTGGAAAAATGTGTGTATTAGGGATTTCACAACAGCTTTATAACAACTTTATAAAAGATGACCGGTATATGTGGCTGCTGGAAGGTTTGAGAAATACACTGCTCATCACACTTCTGGCAGTGATCATCGGTATCATCATCGGATTTTTGGTAGCCATTGTGCGTTCCAGCCATGACAAAAACGGTTCTTTTAAGATCCTGAACGGGGTATTTAAAGTTTATCTGACGGTTATCCGCGGTACGCCAACCATGATCCAGTTATTGATCATGAATTTTGTTATTTTTGGCAGCTTTTCCATCAACCCTGTGCTGGTGGGCGGCCTTGCTTTTGGTATTAACTCAGGAGCGTATGTGGCGGAGATTGTCCGTTCCGGTATTATGTCAGTGGACCAGGGACAGTTTGAAGCCGGGCGTTCTCTGGGGCTTAACTATTCTCAGACCATGAAGTCCATTGTTATGCCCCAGGCATTTAAGAATGTGCTTCCTGCACTGGTCAATGAGATGATCGTGCTCTTAAAAGAGACTTCTATTGTGGGCTACATCGGTATGATGGATCTGACAAAGGGCGCTATGCTGATCCAGAGCCGTACTTATAATGCGTACCTGCCTCTGCTGGCAGCCGCCCTGATTTATCTGGTACTGGTTATGATTTTAACAGCATGTATGAATAAGCTGGAAAGGAAGTTGAGAACCAATGAGCGATAACAACATTTTACTGGAAGTACAGGGGCTTAAGAAAGCTTTTGGAGAGAATAACGTGCTGGACGGCATAACAACGGATATCCGTCAGGGTGAAGTGGTTGCAGTCATTGGTCCTTCCGGTTCCGGTAAATCCACATTTCTTCGTTCCCTGAACCTGCTGGAAGTGCCCACAGGCGGCAGGATTTTGTTTGAGGGTACAGATATTACGGATCCAAAGGTTGATATCAACCGTCACCGCCAGAAGATTGGCATGGTATTCCAGCAGTTTAACCTTTTTCCGAACATGACAGTAAAGGAAAATATTATGCTGGCCCCTGTGAAGTTAAAACTCATGACACAGAGCGAAGCGTCACAGAAAGCGGATGAGCTTCTGGCAAGAGTCGGGCTCCCGGAAAAAGCAGACACATACCCGGACATGCTCTCAGGCGGCCAGAAACAGAGGATTGCTATCGCAAGAGCACTGGCTATGAACCCGGATGTTATGCTGTTTGACGAACCCACTTCCGCCCTGGACCCTGAAATGGTGGGGGAAGTGCTGGAGCTTATGAAAGAACTGGCAGAGTCCGGAATGACCATGGTGGTTGTCACCCATGAGATGGGATTCGCCAAAGAGGTGGCATCCAGGGTGATCTTCATTGATGAGGGAAAGATCCAGGAGGAAAACCATCCAAAGGAATTTTTTGAAAACCCGAAAAATCCCAGATTAAGAGAATTTTTATCAAAAGTATTATAATGACCGGGGACAGGACAGATGGATCTAAGATCTTCCTGTCCTTTGCTGTTTAGCCCCCGGTTTTCTGCTATTGTCCACTGTACAGCGGAGCCAAAATGCATTATAATTTCTGTCATTTTTTTAACAAAAACCGTCCAAATCTTGTAATTAGGATTGAAAAATTCTGGATTTCTGTTAAAATAAAAAAGGTATAAGACGCAGAAATGGAATTTGACATATAAAGGAGAGAAAATATGAGTAAAAAACCAACCGTATTAATGATTCTCGATGGATATGGCCTGAACGACAATTGTGAGGCGAATGCCGTATGCGAGGCAAAGACCCCTATTATGGACCAGTTAAAATCCCAGTGCCCCTTTGTAAAGGGCAATGCAAGCGGAATGGCAGTAGGCCTTCCGGAAGGTCAGATGGGAAACTCCGAGGTGGGTCATCTGAATATGGGTGCAGGCCGCATTGTCTACCAGGAGCTGACGAGGATCACAAAAGAGATTGAAGACGGTGATTTCTTTCAGAACGAAGCGCTGCTGAAAGCAGTACGCAATGCAAAAGCAAATGATTCCGCACTGCATTTATTCGGACTTCTTTCTGACGGTGGTGTGCACAGCCATAATACTCATGTATATGGTATTCTGGAGCTGGCTAAGAGAGAAGGGCTTTCCAAAGTATTTGTACACTGCTTCCTGGACGGACGTGATACTCCTACCACAGCGGGCAAAGAATATATCAAAGAGCTGAATGACAAGATGAAAGAGCTGGGTGTAGGCCAGGTAGCATCTGTTATGGGACGCTACTATGCCATGGACCGTGACAACCGCTGGGACCGTGTGGAGAGAGCATACAATGTTATGACAAAAGGGGAAGGAAATCAGGCAGAGTGCCCAGTTTGCGCGGTGAAAGATTCCTATGCGGCAGAGAAGACAGATGAATTTGTAGAGCCGACAGCCATTGTAAAGGACGGTCAGCCGGTTGGGATCATCAAAGACAAAGATTCTGTGATCTTCTTTAACTTCCGTCCTGACAGAGCCCGTGAGATCACAAGAGCTTTCTGTGATGACGAGTTTACCGGATTTGCAAGAGATAAGAGGCTGGATCTGACATATGTATGCTTCACTGAGTATGATCCCACCATCCCCAATAAAGACGTGGCCTTCCATAAGGTAGCTATCAGTAATACGTTCGGTGAATTCCTGGCTGCCAATGGCATGACGCAGGCACGTATCGCGGAGACGGAGAAATATGCACACGTTACATTCTTTTTTAACGGCGGTGTGGAGGAGCCAAACAAAGGGGAGGACAGAATCCTGGTGAAATCCCCCAAGGTTGCCACATATGACCTGAAACCGGAGATGAGCGCATACGAAGTTTGCGACAAGCTGACAGAGGCCATTCGTTCCGGCAAATACGATGTGATCATCATCAACTTTGCAAATCCGGATATGGTAGGCCATACAGGTGTGGAAGATGCGGCTATCAAAGCCGTGGAAGCCGTGGATGCATGTGTGGGCAAAGCCGTGGATGCTGTGAAGGAAGTGGACGGACAGATGTTCATCTGCGCGGACCATGGAAACGCGGAGCAGCTGAAAGACTATGTGACGGGCGAAACCTTTACTGCTCACACAACAAATCCGGTGCCGTTTATCCTGGTCAATGCAGAACCGGGTTATGGTCTGAGAGAGGGCGGATGCCTGGCAGATATTGCACCTACATTGATTGAAATGATGGGGATGGAACAGCCGAAAGAAATGACCGGAAAATCCCTGCTGATCAAGAAATGATCCGCTAAATACAACGGAATGTTAAAGAGCGCTGTTCTTGCAGCCGGTTTACAGCAGCCGGCGGGGAACAGCGTTCTTTTTGTGCTGCGGAAAAGTTCGGTCAAACTTTCTTATGCGGCAGGATGCAGATCAGGGGTTACTATTCAGCCTTCCGGCTTCATAGCAACAAAAGCATGCACAGTACTGCCCTTCAGGGTACAGACTGCATAAACCGCAGTCTGGCGCGTGGCTGTCTCGGGATTGCCTTGCAATTGCAAGGCAACACCTCACGGGACAGAGGAAGGCTGAACTGTTACGATCATGGAAACTTCTGAAATCCGGAAGGGTCAAAGAATTTGCGGTAAACAGCAGGAGTGAAATCCAGGTCTTTTTTAAATGCCCGGATAAAGTGTGAGGTACTGGAAAAGCCGCATTCTGCCGCTATGGCGTCTATGGAGAGTGTAGTTTCCATGACCAGCTCCCTTGCATGCCGCAGGCGGAGGGTGGACAGGTACTCATGAGGGGAGGAGCCGGTCTCGGCCTTAAAAACCCTTGAAAAGTGATATTTGCTCAGGGCTGTTTGGCGTGCTGCATCCTCCACGGTAACGGGTTCCTGAAAGTGTGTTTCCAGATAGCGGCAGGCTTTTTGGATGGATGGGCTGGGAGGCTTCCGGATCTTGGCAGCAAGGGAGCCCAGTAAGGTGTGGACCATGGAAGACAGGCGGTGGTCATCAGGCTGGGGAAGGCGGAGCTGGTCCAAAATCTGCTGGAAGGTTAAGGCGGCCTCGGATTTATTCCGGAATAAGGCACCGTTTTTCCGGTAGAGGTATTCACAGTAGTCCGGGGTGATGTTCCCGTCAAAGTGAAAGAACTGGAACCTGACCTGTCTTGGGGTATAATAGTGGTGCGGGTGCATACAGTCCAGAAGGACAATATCTCCTGTTGCGGCTGTGAAGGCGTGCTCTCTGTATGTAAAGTGCAGTTCTCCTGACAGGATGCAGAAGAAAAGGTAAGAGTGCAGACCACTCCGCCGGACCTGGTAGGGCGGCGCACAGAGATATTCAGCGCCCCAGTAGACGCAGAAAAGATGTTCCTTGGCAAAGGGGGAGGGAGAGTGGAAGTAAATCCCTTTTTTGCTCATGATTCCCCGCTCTCCCGGGATCATACCTTCCTCGTGTATTTTTTCCAGTATCATAGGCAGCCTCCTTATAGCACAAAATGTATATTAATGAGCATGAATGAGTAGTGAAAAAACTATAAGAATAGTATATATTAGGAGTTAGAAACAAGCAAGACGGAAATGTGGAGACTTGTGGGTAATTATTATCTGCGCACGTTTTGTTTATTATGAGGGCATTGTGTGCTTAGGATGTACAGTAAAACAGGGTAAAGTATTTTGCTGATGGGTGTACAGCAATAGAAAGCTTATAACTGTTGTCAGCAGTTATGGTTACCAAGTGTTTTGGGTATCTGCGCAGGTGGATTTCAATTTTGGTGGATGCTTTCTATACTGTGAGAAAGGAGAAGTGTTATGACATCAAGAGAAAGAGTTCGGGCGGCGTTTGAACACAGGCAGCCGGATAAGGTGCCGGTAGATTTTGGGGGTATGTGCTGTTCCATGATCAATGCCATTGTGCTGAAGGACCTGCGGGCATATTATGGGCTGGAGTACCGTCCGCCGAAAATCAATGATATGTCCACCATGACAGCTTTTGTGGAGCCTGATCTGGCAGACTGTCTGGGATGTGATGTGCAGCAGCTTTATAATTATGGAGATACTTACGGACATATTAATACAGACTGGAAAGAGTGGAAATACCGCGGTGAGACAGTTCTGATCCCATCCAACGCAGTTGTAAAGGATGACGGTAAGGGTGGTTATTTCGTATATCCAGAAGGGGATGACACCCTGCCGCCGTCCGGTCATATGCCGGCCAATGGATTTTATTTTGACAATCTGACACGTACACCGGAATTTGATGAGGATGAGGCCAATCCCGATGACAATGTGGAAGATTATACCCATGTGACAGATGAACAGATCGCCTACCACAAAAAAGTTCTGGCTGAAGTGAGCGGCTCACAGAGAGCCATTCAGGTGGGGCCTGGCTATTTTGGACTGGGTGACGCTAATAATATACCGGGACCGAATCTGAAGAATCCCAGGGGGATCAGAAGTATTCAGGAGTGGTATATGGCCCCCCTTCTCTATCCTGAATATGTGGAGGAGGTTTTTGAGAAGGGAACAGAGATTGCCATTGAAAGTTTCAGGAAATACTGGGATGCATTCGGTTCAGATATTGATATCCTGTTTATCTGCGGTACGGACTTTGGAACCCAGAGAGGGCCTTTTATGAGTCCGGAAGTGTTCCGGGACCTGTATATGCCTTATTATAAAAAGATGAATGACTGGGTGCATGCGCACACAACATGGAAAACACTGAAACACTGCTGCGGCGGTATTTTCCCAATCCTGCCCTACATGATCGAGGGCGGATTTGACGGGATCAATCCGGTACAATGTTCCGCGGAGGGAATGGACCCCAAAACGCTGAAGGATACATACGGCAAAGATATTGTGTTCTGGGGCGGCGGTGTGGATACGCAGCAGGTACTGCCCTTTGGCAGGCCGGAGGAAGTGCGCAGGCAGGTCCTGGAGCGGCTGGAGATATTCTCTAAGGACGGGGGATATGTTTTCAACACCATACATAATATTCAGGCCAACACACCCATTGAAAATATAGTTGCTATGATTGATGCGGTAAAAGAGTTTAACGGGGATAAGTAAAAATATTTGTACAAAATTGCAGGGTAAAACAAGGCGGGAATTTGTGAAAGTTTCCGTCTTGTTTTTGCGAATTTCCTGTGCTATGATTTATCTACATTTCAAATCTCGGAATGATTCCGAAAATCTGAAAAGGCCATTCGGCCGAAATTTCCAAATGTAAAGAAAAAGCAGAAGGGGTAAAAATGCCTTTACAGGGGATTTTATGCCCTGATGCGGAAAGGGGCGTTATTTTATGAAAAAATGGAAGAAGGTTCTGGCAGCAGGGCTTCTTACGGTCCTTTTTTCCAATGCTGTCTGTGGACAGGCGGTTTCTGCCGAAAAAGGCGGGGAGATTCTGTATGCAGATGCAATGGGGCAGGCTATCCGGACCGCTTCGGAGGGAAAAGGCCCTCCATTCAGGGCAGGCAGAGTACAGGAACGCGGACTGCAGTCCGTAGAAAAGGAGAAAATCGCATATCATAAGGAGGAAGCAGAGCATGGTAACAGTCAGAAAAGGAGATTGTGCAGCACCACAAAGGAGGATGCAGAGCATGTTAACAGTCAGAAAAGGAGATTGTGCAGCACCACAGGGGAGGAAGCAAAATATAGTTCCGGTATCAAGACAGGTGATAAGGGAACGTCAGGTTATGAAAAAGACATGGAATCCGGGCAGATGTCAGGAACAGGCCAGAGTTCCGGTCTGGAGACAGGGGGAAGGGAAAAGTCTGTCCCCGGTACATCTGCAGGATCACAAAAAGTCTCCGGTCATTCAGGTTTGGAAACAGAAGGAATGCAGAAGGTTTCCGGTCGGCCAGGAGTGCTGCGATCAGGGGAGCTCTGTATATCCGGTCAGGAGGCTGTACAAAAGAGCGCAATCCTCCAAAATTCTGTCGTGGAATCCAAATATAAACAGAAAAACAGGGAAAATATTTGTGCGAAAGCCAAGGTCGATCTGATGACTGCACAGATACAGAAAAAGACAGAAGAAGGAAGGTCTGCGCAGATACAGGAGAAGGCAAAAGCGCAAAAGGCAGAGCAGAATCCGGATGATTTAAATGGAACGGCAGATTCAGAGCCTCATGTTGATGCGGAAAGTCCGGAAGACCCAGGCAGTCTCAAGGAGCCGGAACGTTCGGATAATGCGGAAACCGGCACTGGGGAAAAACAGCCCGATAATTCTTTCGGAAGCGGCAATACGGAAGTAAGCCAGGGAAACGAGCAGGAGGAAGAAAACAAGGAGGAAGAAAACACAGAGGAAGAAAACACAGAGGAAGAAAACACAGGGGAAGAGAACACAGAGGAAGAAAACCGGAAGGAGGAAGAGCATAAGGAGGAACAGGATACATTGGAAAAGGCGCTGGAGGAACCGGTACCGGGCCAGTATTCCAGAATTTCCGATATGCACATGAGAAGTGCAGTGACCAGCACCATACAGGTTGGCTGGAAGGAATCCCTGGGTTCTATAGATCCCGGACTTTTAAATCTGGATGACCCTTATAACGTATCTATCAAGTATGTGGACTCCAGCGATACCGACAACCCGGATATGCGGGGAAAGTGGCGTCTTCTATACTGTGTGCAGTATCAGCATAATGCGCCGGAAGGGCAGATCACCTGGGATGGGGCAGGGCGTGTCTCACCGTCTATTGCATATCTTATGTACTGGGGCTGCCGATACTGGGGGAAAGAGAGTCTGTGGCCGAATTACAGGACAGGATACGGCTGGAAATACGATGCGCTGGCCACTCAGTATGCGATTCATATAGTCAACGGGGAATTCTCCCTGAACACTCTGTACAATCATCTCAAAGGATCAAAAAAAGAGCAATTCTATAACATCATAAACAAGATGGTGAACGATGCAAATCATCCCCCCTATTATACACCTTTTGCCGATGGCTGGCGAAGCTTTGACTATACCTTGTCCGAGACAAGTGTTACATGGACCGCGCAGGCTTATAATGGCAAAGAGGGATTTATAACAAAATGGATAAACCAGAATTTGTCAGACGGGATCACAGACTGCAGTGAGTATATCACTTCAAAAAAAGGAACCGCGGACAACGGTGCCACAGTTATCTGGAAAGACAGCGGTGACGCGTCAGCGTTCAGAATCTGGATTCCCAAATCACAATATCTGCTGCTGCAGGAAAAAGGTGCTAAGGTCACAGCTTCCATATCAGGCGAACATTCTCTGTATCTGGCGGGCTGGGTCTATAAAAGCAATAATTCCAAATACCAAATGGTGACCATGCTGGAGGGCGGTGGGGGTTCTGCAGCCCACAAAAAAACAGTCACGGCACAGATTCCCAAAAAGGCAGTGAGCTGCTACATAGATCTCCAAAAAGCGGACAAGGAGACCGGTGAGACAAAACCGCAGGGAAATGCTGAGTTTTCGGGTGCGGTATATGAGGTAAAAAATAAGGCCGGCACTGTGGTTGATAAAATGACCACAAATACATCAGGAAAAGCAACCAGTGTTCCACTTGCCACAGGGACCTATACGGTAAAGGAGATTACTGCCCCAAAAGGGTATGAACTGGATAAAAAAACCTACACAGTGACCTTTACAAATACAGATTTGACTCAGAGTGTGTACCGTAAAAGCGTACGGTCAGAAGAGCCTGTGAAAAAGGGAAGTGTGACGCTGAAAAAAATATCTTCAGGGTCTGGCAAAACCTTAAAAGGGGCGGTCTTTTATCTGTATACAGGCAAAAACCAAAAAGTAGGAGAGTATACCACGGACGAGGAGGGGTGTATCATCGTCAAGGATTTACCCTGGAACAGTTACTTCTTTATTGAACAGACGGCTCCGGATGGATATGAGCTGTCTGACAAAAAGATTGAGTTTGCCATAAATAAGGAATCCACCGGCAAAACAGTGGAGCTTACCGCAGAAAATACGCCGAGGACCGTAAAGATCGTATTGGAGAAGGAGATAAATGCCGATGAAATAAATTTTGCAAACGGTAATCCTATTTTTCTGTTTGAAGTAGAAGGGGTGGATTTGGAAGGAAACTCCCATATTCTTCACGGCATTACGGAATTTACAAAAGAATATGTGGAACAGGAGAAAAACAATGATAATAAAGTCCGCAGGACCATCACATTTTTGGAATTGCCAGCCGGCACATATACCGCTCGTGAGATGAAAGTCATGCGGTATTCACTGAAAGACATTACAGAAATTTCAGGAGGTGTCAGAGCACTGGATACCGTGGAATTTGATCTGATCCAAAACGATGCAGGTCATGCAGTCTTTATCAACCGGAAAGATGAATGGCAGGACTGGTCAGATACATCTGTCTGTGAAAATATTATTTTGAAGAGGGAAAAGGTAGAAAATGAGTGAAGTCAGGAAAAGAGAGATGCGGAGAGAAGCTGCGGCACTGCTGCTGCTGATCCTTCTGCTGACAGCAGCCGGGTTAGCGGTGGGCGTGGGGAGTGCCTATTTCAGTGACCAGGACGCGCGCAGCAACCGGATCAAGCCGGGAGACAGCAATCTGGAGATAACAGAGGAATTCCATCCACCGGATGAACTGAAGCCCGGTGAGATCATAGCAAAAAGTGTGCAGATCACCAATAAAGGTAAATCCAGCTGTTTTGTGCGGTGCAGGCTTCTTCTGGATGACGAGGGGATCCTGCCATATCTGAACCTGGGACTGGACACAGAAAACTGGGTAAAAGCGGAAGACGGATATTATTATTATAAAAGTGCGCTGGAGATAGGTGAGATCACAACAGAACTTTTGAAACAGATTGAAGTGGCAAAAGATGCCCCGGAAGAACTGCTAAAGCGCGGCTTCTCTCTGAACGTCTATGCGGAATCCTACCAGCAGGGGCAGTTTTTAAAAGAGGCCTGGCAGGAAGCGTGGAAACATTTTGAAAAGAATCAGAAGGCGTGGAATGAGGAGGGGAGTGTATGAGGAGAAAGCGATATTTTCAGACATTGTGTTTCTTCCTTCTGCTTTTGGGATTAAGCCTGCCCCGCCTTGTCTTTGCCGGACAGACAGGATTGGAGAAGGCAAAGGGAAAGGTGGATATCAGGCTTGAAGAGTTTACTCTGGATAAAAAAGGCCGGGAGGTGACATGGCAAGACTTGGAGGCTGTGATGCCGGGACAGGAAATTGTGAAGATCCCCAGAGTCACCAATCTGCAGAATACATGTGAGATCAGGGCTAAGATTGAAGTTTCCATGGGGAAGAAAGTGGAAATCCCTGTCACGGAGGATATGATAAAGGGAATGCCAAAGGGCTGGAAAAAGCATGAGGATGGCTGGTATTACTATGAGAAAAAATTAAAAAAAGGTGAGAAAACAGATATCTTCCGTTCTTTCACGATCCCCCCAAATTGGAATACAAAATATGACGACAAAGGGAATATCAGAAAATATTATACGGAAAACAGTCTGGATATCGTGGTGACGGTGGAGGCTGTGGGGGATGGGGACTGGTCAAAAGAGGTACAGACGGTGCACTCCCCGAAAACAGGGGATGATGCACCGATCATTCTGACGGCAGTCCTGTGTCTGGGATCTTTAGCCGGAGCTTTCGCAGCCTGGAAATGGAGAAAGTCATGAAAAGGGCATGTTATCTGGCCGGGGAGATCGTTTACTGGGCACTATGCCTGGTATTGATACTCAACCTTCTGTTATGCATCATAGGGATACGCCCTTTTATTGTGGTCAGCGGTTCCATGGAACCGGCTATAAAAACGGGAAGTATATCCTGGGTAAATCTCCATGCAGATGCCAGCTGCATGGAACAGGGGGATATTCTGGCTTTTAAGAGAAACGACGGGGAATTGGTCCTGCATCGGATCATCCGAAAGACAGAAGCAGGAATGGTGACTAAGGGGGATGCAAATCAAACACCGGATCCGGCTTTGGTGAGAGAACACCAGATAAAAGGACGGGTTTTGTTTACGGTTCCGTATGTGGGAAAAGCATTTATGAGAAATGCCGGAGAGTTTGCCGTATTTTTTACAGTGGGCAGTGTGGTTTTATTTATACTACTAAAAACAGTGAAATTTTCAGGAGGAAAATACCATGAGAAAAATAACAATGAAAAATAAGAAACAAGCAGTGATCTTATGCCTGGCACTGGCAGCTATATTTTTGATTGGAAGTGCAGCAGCCTATTTTACGGATACAGAACAGGTGAAAAACCATCTCACCATCGGTAAAGTGGATATCACACTGACAGAACCCAAGTGGGACGCAGTACCGGACAAGGAAAAACAGGATATTACGCCAAATAAAAAACTGATAAAAGATCCAAAAGTGACAAACGTAGGAATAAATGACGCCTTTGTCTTTGTCACAGTCCAGGTGCCTGTTGCCAATGTTATCACTGCAAATCAGGATGGTAGCAGAAACCCAAAGGCACTTACGGAACTCTATTCCTGGACGGTCAACAGCGGCTGGACGAAAATGGGAAATGCTGCAGAAGTAAAAAATGAGAGTAATGTAGTTGTGGCACATGAGTATAAATATGTATACGGAACAGATTCAGTCTGTACTGCACTGGCAAAAGGAGTAACAACACCGGAGCTGTTCAGTTCCGTGACATTTGCCAATGTGATTGAAGGGGAAAAGATGCCGGACGGAACTTCCATGGAGGAGGCGGAGACGGATATTGATCTGAAGGCTTTTGCGATCCAGACCACAGATCTTACGGAAAAGGATGTGACAGACCCGGCAAATGTATGGAAAATTTTTGAAACACAGAATAAATCCTGACAACGTAAAATAATTTGTCAAGGCATATTTTTACTTCAGCCAGACAATACTAGTTTTGTATGAAGAAATTGCAGGAGGTAATGCCATGTATCGTTATTTGCCAATACGAAAGGTATACGCCAGAGAAGTATTAGACTCCAGAGGAAATCCGACCGTGGAAGTTGAAGTGACAGTCGGTGAAGGAATAGTGGGAAAAGACGGGGTGACAGGCAGGGCAATCGTTCCTTCCGGTGCATCCACGGGAAGATTTGAAGCAGTGGAACTTAGAGACGGAGAAAAGAGGTATCGAGGCCTGGGTGTCCAGAAGGCTGTGAACAACGTCAATGTAAAACTGGCAGATGCGGTTCTGGGAGAAAATGCCCTGAAGCAGTGCCATATTGACAGCCTTCTTCTGGAGGCAGACGGAACAGACAACAAAGAGCATATAGGCGCCAATGCAGTTCTGGGCGTATCACTGGCTGTAGCAAAGGCGGCTGCTAAAGCGCTGAAGCTTCCTCTCTATCAATATCTGGGAGGCTGCCATGCAAAAAGAATGCCGGTACCTATGATGAACATTTTAAATGGTGGAAAACATGCAGATAATACTGTGGATTTTCAGGAATTTATGATCATGCCTGTGGGAACAGAGAGTTTTCATGAAGGGCTGCGCATGTGTACGGAGATTTATCAGGCATTGAAAAAAATACTGAAAGATAAAGATTTGTCTACAGGCGTAGGCGATGAGGGTGGTTTTGCACCAAATTTAAGCAGTGCCAAGGAAGTCTTTGAAATCCTGAATCAGGCTGTGGAAAAGTGCGGATATGCACCGGGAGAACAAATCTGTTATGCCATGGATGCTGCAGCAAGCGAACTGTATGACCAGGAAAAAGACTGTTATTATTTCCCTGGGGAATCCCAGATGAGCGGCAGTGAAGTACAGAGGAGTTCCAGAGAGATGGTGGAATACTACAGGGAACTGCTTGATCAGTTTCCCATTGTTTCGATCGAAGACGGTTTAAATGAAGATGACTGGGATGGATGGCAGCTTATGACCCAGGAACTGGGTGAAAAAGTACAGCTTGTGGGAGACGATCTGTTTGTCACAAATGTTAAAAGGCTTAAATGCGGTATTAAACTAAATGCGGGAAATGCCATACTAGTCAAGGTAAATCAAATCGGTACACTGACAGAGGCCATGGATGCTGTGGAGATGGCACAGAAAGCAGGGTACAGAGCAGTGATCTCACACCGTTCCGGTGAGAGTGAAGATACGTTTATCGCTGATTTGGCGGTAGCAGTGAATGCAGGACAGATCAAAACAGGGGCCCCGTGCCGCTCAGAACGTACAGCAAAATATAACAGGCTTCTTAGAATTGAGGATTCTCTCGACGCACAGGCCTGCTACGAGACACCATTTGAGAGATAAAAGATGTGCAGCAGCTCACAATATGCTGAAAGCGTAGTTTTTTGTTCAGTAACACGCTTTGCGCGGCTTCCCGTGGGGAAAACGCCTTTTGGGACGGCTGTTTGCGAGCAGTAACAAAATATTTCCAGAAACAGGTCGGAATCGCCGAAAAACAGTTGAAATCTCGGAAATACTGTGATACACTAATTTTGTTTGACGATTAGGAGGTGTAATCATGGAAATTTTGAGAATTGTACTGACGATTTTATTCGTTATTGATTGTATTGGGTTGACCGTTATTATTCTGATGCAGGAAGGAAAATCTCAGGGACTGGGCACAATTGCCGGTGTAGCTGATACCTATTGGGGTAAAAACAAGGGCCGTTCTATGGAAGGGGCACTGGTTAAAGCCACAAAGATCATGGGAATTTTGTTCTTCGTTCTGGCACTGGTTTTGAATCTGAAATTTTAAGAGATGGCACTCTTGCAGTCACGCAAGGGTGTCATATTTTTATAGGCGGAACACGCCTTAAGTTAGGAGTAAATATTTGAAAAAAAATGCACAAGTAAAAAAACGCAGAAAGATGCTGTATGAAATCATGTGCTGCAAAGAGTACACGCCCATGCGGGCAAAGGACCTGGCAGTGCTTCTGCAGATTCCGGCAGGAAAAAGGGATGAGCTTCATAAAACCCTGGACATGCTGCTGGAGGAAGGCAAGATAAGCATCAACAAGCGGGGCCGCTATGAGGCGGTTAGAAAAGAAAGCGGGAAGAAAGAAAAAGAGCCTTCCCGTGAATATGAGAAGAAAAATAAAGGAAAACGGGAATTTTATCTGACCGGAATCTTTGTGGGCAATGCCAAGGGGTTTGGCTTTGTGGAAGTGGAAGGTGAGGCGGAAGATATTTTTATCCCGGAGGAACACACCGGTGATGCGCTCCACAAGGATACCGTGCAGGTGCGTATCTTAAAAGAGGAGCGTGACGGGCGCCGCAGGGAAGGCGCGGTGGTCAAGGTGCTGGAACGTGGAATGAAAGAAGTCGTGGGCACATATGAGAAAAGTGACAGTTTCGGCTTTCTGGTTCCTGACAACAGAAAATTCTCCAGGGATATCTTTATTCCCATGGAACATTCTATGGGGGCTGTCAGCGGTGATAAGGTGGTTGCATCTATCCGTAATTATGGCACCAGAAGCAGAAATCCGGAGGGGAAAGTAAAGGAGATCCTGGGACATCAGGGTGAAAAAGGCGTGGATGTTATGTCAGTGGCCAGAAGTTATGACCTGCCTATGGAATTTCCGGAAAAGGTGCTGAACCAGGCGGAGAGAATCAAAGATTCCCTCAATGAGGGGGACTATTACGGGCGCATGGATTTGAGAGACTGGACCATGGTTACCATTGACGGTGAAGATGCAAAAGACCTGGATGACGCCATCTCTGTTACCAAGGAAGGGGAATTTTACCACCTGGGAGTGCATATTGCCGATGTAAGTAATTATGTACAGTACAACAGCGCGCTTGACAGAGAAGCACTGAAAAGAGGCACCAGTGTCTACCTGGTTGACAGGGTCATTCCCATGCTGCCAAAAAAATTGTCCAATGGAATCTGTTCCCTGAATGCCGGTGAAGACCGCCTGGCACTGAGCTGTCTGATGGATATTGATAAGAAGGGCAATGTGATCGGCCATAAGATCGCCGAGACGGTCATCCATGTGGACAGGAGGATGACGTATACAAATGTGAAAAAGATTCTTCTTCATGAAGATGAGGAGATTACCAGGGAATACGCAGAGCTGGCGCCCATGTTCTTTCTCATGCAGGAACTGTCGGGAATTCTAAGAAAGAAAAGAGGAAAGCGGGGAGCCATTGATTTTGATTTTCCGGAAAGCAAGATCAAACTGGATGAGAACGGCAGGCCCACGGAGATATATTCTTATGAACAGAACGTGGCGACAGAGATCATCGAAGATTTTATGCTGCTGGCAAATGAGACGGTTGCGGAAGAGTATTATTTCAGGGATATTCCGTTTGTATACAGAACACATGATAATCCGGACCCAGAAAAGATGGAAGCAGTGCTTAGTATGGTACGCGGAACGGGAATTAAAGTGAAAAAGGCAAAACAGGAGATACACCCAAAAGAAGTACAGCGTATTCTGGATGAGATTGAGGGTATGGACTGTGAGCCATTCTTTTCCAGACTCCTTCTGCGTTCTATGAAACAGGCCAAATACACCACAGACTGCAGCGGGCATTTTGGACTGGCGGCCAGATATTACTGCCACTTCACCTCCCCGATCAGGAGATATCCTGACCTGCAGATACACCGGATCATAAAAGAGACCATTCATGGAAGGATGACCCAGGAGAAGAAAAAGCATTATGCTGATTTTTTGGATGCAGTGGCCAACCAGTCTAGTACCCTGGAGCGCAGGGCAGAGGAAGTGGAACGGGAAACTGTGAAAATGAAGAAGGCAGAATATATGGCAGCCCATCTCGGTGAGATCTTTGAGGGGACCATATCCGGTGTTATGGAGTGGGGACTATATGTGGAGCTTTTAAGTACTGTGGAAGGGCTGGTACATGTCAACACTCTGACAGATGACTACTATGTCTTTGACAGGGAACATTACAGTCTGACCGGAGAAACCACCAAGAGACAATATGTTATGGGACAAAAGATAAAGGTACGGGTAGAGAATGCGGATATCGTTACAAAGACAGTGGATTTTTCGCCAGTAACCGAGGAGAGTGCAGAAAAGGTGAGAGGAAAGGAATAAGATTATGGGAAAAGAATCAGGGATTCGTCTGATCGCAAACAACAAAAAAGCATATCATGATTATTTTATAGAGGATACCTATGAGGCAGGGATCGAGCTTGCAGGTACTGAGGTAAAGTCCATGCGCATGGGAAAATGCAGCATCAAGGAATCATTTATCCAGATTGACCGAGGTGAGGTCTTTGTTTATGGCATGCATATCAGTCCTTATGAAAAAGGAAACATTTTCAATAAAGATCCTCTCAGAACCAGAAAACTTTTGCTGCATCAGTATGAAATACGCAAGATTGCGGGAAAAATAGCAGAGAAAGGATATACTCTGGTACCGCTTAAAGTTTACTTTAAAGGCAGCCTTGTGAAAGTGGAGGTCGGAATCGCAAAAGGCAAGAAGCTGTACGATAAGAGACAGGATATTGCCAAAAAGGACCAGAAAAGGGAAGCTGAGCGGGAATTCAAAGTAAAGAACCTGTAAGAACCGCATAGTAATAAATCCAGTGAAAAGCGAGGAGACCAATATGAAATTTTGTGACATGCCCTATGAGAGAATTGACTTTGAGAAGGTAAAAGAGGAACTGCTGGGACTGATGGAAGCCTTTAAAATGGCGAAAAGCGCACAGGAACAGTTTGAGATCCATAAAAAATATTATCGGCTCTCAGATAAAGTGTCCACACAGGTGACCCTGGCATCCATCCGGCACAGTATGGATACCACAGACGCTTTTTATGAAAAAGAAAAGGCTTATTATGATGAGCAGGTTCCCGCTTACAGCAACTTATCTGTGGAATATTTGAAACTGTTGTATCATTCTTTGTACCGGGAGGAACTGGAGCAGATAATCGGGCCTGTAGCTTTTAAGAATATGGAACTTTCCTTCCGCTCTGTGAGTGAAGCGGTGATTCCCCTCATGCAGGAGGAAAATGCCCTGGTGACAGAGTATGAAAAACTGCTGGCCAGTGCAAAAATAGATTGGGATGGGGAGACTTTAAATCTGTCTCTGTTAGGTCCTTACCTCAAGCACAAAGACCCCGAAGTCCGAAGAAAAGCCTATGAAAAACAGAATGCGTTTTTTATGAGTATTGAGGACAAGTTGGATGAACTGTATGATAAGCTGGTAAAGAACAGGACGCTTCAGGCAAAAGAGCTGGGATTTGAAACCTATACAGAACTGGGATATCTGCGCATGCAGAGGAACAGTTACCAGAGAGTACAGGTGGAGAATTTAAGGCGGCAGGTAAAGGAAGTATTTGTTCCGTTCGCGGAAAGTCTGTATGAGCAGAGGAGAAAGCGTCTGGGGCTTTCTAAGATGTATTTTTCAGATGAACAGGTGTATGGAACAAAAGGGAATCCCCAGCCTTTTGGTAAACCGGAAGAGATTCTGGAAGCCGGACAGAAAATGTACGGGGAGCTTTCCAAAGAGACTAGAGAATTCTTTGATTTTATGATAGAGAATGAACTGCTGGACGTGTTTGGAAGAAAGACAAAAGCAGTAGGCGGATATATGACGTATATACCGGACTATAAGTCTCCGTTCATTTTTGCCAACTTTAACGGAACCAGTGATGATGTGAATGTGATTACTCACGAGTGTGGTCATGCGTTTCAGGGATATCTGGCATCCGAAGACTTGATTCGTGAACACGCAGATATCGGTATGGAGACTGCAGAGATCCATTCCATGTCTATGGAATTCTTTGCAGAACCTTGGTATTCACTGTTTTTTGCAGGAGAAGAGGCAAAGGCATATCAGGAAATGCATCTGGAGGATGCGGTTCTATTTATCCCGTACGGCTGCATGGTGGATGAATTCCAGCACCGGATTTATGATAAACCGGATATGACGCCGGCTGAAAGAAAATCCGTTTGGAAGGAGCTGGAACATGTCTATAAGCCTCATTTGGATTACGGCAGCCTGCAGTTCTTTGCGGATGGCGGTTACTGGCAGAGACAGCATCATATATACAGTTTTCCTCTCTACTATATCGACTATGTGATCGCACAGCTCTGTGCATTTGAATATAAAAATAAAATGCAGGAGAATTATGAGGAGGCTTGGAAGAGTTATTTAAAGCTCTGCAGACTATCTGCCTCAGATTATTTTGAAAATCTTCTTCAGAAAGCCGGTCTGCGCTCCCCCTTTGAGGATGGGTGTATCCGGGAAATAGTTGATAAATTAAGAAAAGATATCTCCAGATAAAAGAAACGGCCGGGGATTGTCCGGCCGCTGTAAAGCATATGAGTTTTCCTGCCTAGGAACTTTTGCGGTGATTTATAAAAAGATATACGGTCAGCCAGACAATACAGTGAAACAGAAGCACACAGATGTATTCCGGTATTTGTCTGGCAGACCCGGTTATGAGATCCAGAATTCCGTAAAAAGCCGCGCTGGATGGCAGCAGATACGTTAAGGTATACAGAACGCTGTCTTTTGAAAGAACCAGATAGAACAGCACCGGAGGTGCGAGAAACAGTATCATAATTATCTTGATGCAGACAATCCCGGACATAAGCCCATCTGAAAATTGTCCAATGAACAATCCCACAAGAGCAGCTAAGAAAGCGGACAACATAATGATCAAGACCAAGGGGAGCATCATGCGGGATTGTATATGCGTACAGATTAATGCTGTGAGAACAGCGGACAGCACGGCACCCATATACCCAAGAGAAATTTTCTGGACCATATAGTTCATCTTAGTCATAGGTATCACTTCATTAACAAATCCAATACCATCTTCTTTTTCGCTGATCATATTCATAGCATTGAATGTACACCCCATGAACAGTGCAGTTACCAGTGTAATGGCGGTCAAAAGTGATCTTAAACTATCATTGCTTTTGCCCGGCTGAATATCCATTTCATAGGAGGATAGTTTTAAGCGCTCCTTATATAGCTGTGGGAGGGTATTTCCTATAACAGTATTTACTTCCAGTTCATCACCGGAAAGAATAGCTGTAATGTCCTCTCCTTTTTGTATCACTCCAATAAGCTGTGTGGAAGGTTCATTGACTGCGATCCTCAGATCTCCCATATTCTCAAAAGTTTCCACCCGGCCTATGCTCTGAAGCCAAGAGGCAGTATCAGGTCTGAGATTTCCTTTGACGGCAGCAAAAGCAGTTTCACTGACAGAGGTGAAGCCAATGCCTGACAGCAGGTTGATAGCTAATCCGGCCAGGATAGGAAGGAGAAAGGTCAGAATACACATCTTGTCCCGGCGAATGTTTTTTAATTGAAATTTTATCCCAAGCAATGTCATCCCTCCTTTGCCATTTCCCGAACCAGTGCCTGGCGGACGGCTGTAAACAATAGGATAATAGCAGTTGTACAGGCAGTATAGCAGAGAATTCCCGCCGGTTTTACACCGAAGTATGCGTTTTTCATAGCCATAAACAGGTGATACATAGGATGGTACACGATCCAGTCCAAGGAAATACCCGTCTGTCCTGCAAGAAATACAGGTGTTGTGATAAATACGGCAAATACAAGATACAGAAGAGAAAACTGCCGGAAACCCTGCAGGCATATAGCAAAGAAGAAGCCAGTAAGTGCCATGATGGCCGAAAGGATACCTGCCTGGACCATAACTGCAGGCAGTACAGAAAATCCCCCCAAAAGTCCCAGGTTTATCAGTGTGAGCAAAATGGAGAAGATTAAGTCCGCTAGAACGAAGAGTGTCAGTTTTGTGAGAATAAAGGCTGTCCGGCTTACCGGCAGTGTACTGTGTACCCGGATCACCCCCATCTGTTTTTCTTTGTATAGTGTTGAGGCCAGGCCAAGAAAACCTACCGCGGACAATTCAAAAAAGAGAAACTCGCAGGTGATCTCCCGCCGGCTTTTCATCTCTTTGTCATGAGCGCCTATGATTTCAGCTTTTGTTCGGTCTATAGAAGAAAGCAGTGACACTGCATAAGCTGCCCGGCTGTTGTCTGTGCTCTCCAAACCGGAAGAGACCATATATATCCGCGGAATCTGACCTGAAGCGTCGATGCCTACGGCATAGCCGTCTGAACAGGCTTCCTGCAGTTGCTTGAGGGTATCTGCTTTCACGGTTTTTTGTGCGGCTACAGTTTGAATGCCGTGAGGATCATAGAGGTATACCGGGTAAATTTCCTGATCCAGGCGTACATAGGCCAGATGGATATAGCTGGAGTAGAGAATTAGGGAACCAAGCGCCAGCAGGAAAAACTTTGAAGCCACCATCAGGCGCAGATCTTTTTTAACCAAAGACAACAGCGCATGTCCCATTATATCAGCCCCTTTCCTGTATATTGGATAAAGATGTCCTCTAAAGTCGGTTCTTTTGTATGGATACTTATGATCTTATCATGGGGAAATGGGAAAGCCTGGGTCAGCCGGGGCAGTTCAAGACTGAGAGAACAGCGTTTGTTTTCGTAGGTATATACGATTTCCGCTGCATTGCCGCTCCTTTGCTCTTTTAACCTTTTAGGTGTGTCCAGCGCTTTGATCTCACCGTCGGCAATAAACGCCACCCTGTCACACAGCAGGTCAGCGTCCATCATGTTATGGGTGGTGAGAAAGACAGTAGTGCCTTTTCGGCGTTCCTGCTCAATGATCTTCCGAAACAGGACTGCACCTGATGGGTCAAGTCCACTGGTTGGTTCATCCAGAAACAGTAGTCTGGGATGATTCATCAAAGCTCTGGCCATACTGACACGCTGTCTCATTCCTTTTGAATAAAAAGATACCGGTTTTTTCAAAAAATCTTTTTTAAATTCCAACATCTCTAAAAGTTCCATTGCATCCCTTCTTTTACCCGCCGGATAGAAAGAGGCAAAATAATTCAGGTTATCGAGAGCGCTCAAATTAGTATAAAGATATGGAAATTCAAAAAGAACACCTATTTCATTCCGGAAGTCCTTTTGGCCTTCATTTGGTTTTTGTCCGAAAAGTGACACCTCACCATGGTAACCCCCAAGGATTCCTGTTAATATCTTCTGCGTTGTGGATTTGCCGGAACCATTTGGTCCCAAAAATCCGAAAATTTCTCCGTCTGTCACAGAGAATGTAAGGCCATGCAGCGTTTCACGGGCCTTTTTGTAAGAAAAGCGCAAGTCTTTCACGTCGATCATGATCCTTCCCCCATTTATCTTTCTGCTGTCTCTCTTTATCCGAACGGTGTCTGCTCCACCATTTCACAAAAATAACTTTAAGAGGTAAGGAGAGTATGAAAATCACAGTGAGTATAAGCCACCAATACCACTTAAGTCCTAATAACATAAAATCACCTCCCTTGTATAAGAGAGTTTATACAGGGAAGGTGAAGTCAGTATGAGGCTGCTGTGAAGTTCATGTGAAATTATGCCTTGCAGTTGGTTATGTGAGAAAGGGAAAGGAAAAGTAGAATTCTACCCCGTTATCCAGATTTTGTACCCCATAAGGAGCCTGATAGAGGCAGAGAACCTGAGCTACAATTGCCAGTCCTAAGCCGGAGCCGCTGCCGGCAGTATTTTGTCCGCGGTAGAACTTGGACCAGATTTTGGGAAGATCCTCATCCGGGATCGGACAGCACTGGTTATATAGGGAAAAGAGCAGTTCCTTTTCCGTACAGCTTATTGTAAGACGGATTTCTCCCTTTTTTTGGACATTTTTTCCGGCGTTTTCAAAGAGATTGTCCAGCACCTGTTCCATGCGTTTGGGGTCTGCCTGAATGAAAACGGGATGATCGGGAAGCTGGTAAGTGAAACGATAATCACGATCCGGGGTGTCGAGAAGAAGGCGGCCTGCAGATGTCTCTGCCAGTTCAATGAAATCAAAGGTTTCATCTAAAAGCTCTGCGGAACCGGCTTCCATTGCAGACAGATCCAGCAGTGATACAAGCATACGGTTGATTCGGTCCTCAGCAGATAATATGGCATGGATATACTGCTGCTTTTTTGTATCATCCACCTCGTCTATTAACCCTTCTGCATAGGCACGTATAAGTCCCAGGGGCGTTTTCATTTGGTGAGACAGGTTATCAGTCAGCTCTTTTCTCTGAGCCTGCAGGAGCCGTTCTTTCTGCATATCCTTTTCAAGCTGGATATTTGCACACTCCAGTTTCTGCAGAGTATCCTGCAGATTAGCGGACATGGTATTCA
This sequence comes from Blautia marasmi, assembly GCF_900258535.1. Classification (NCBI taxonomy): domain Bacteria; kingdom Bacillati; phylum Bacillota; class Clostridia; order Lachnospirales; family Lachnospiraceae; genus Blautia; species Blautia marasmi. The sequence continues at coordinate 6,030,323 of NZ_OIWX01000001.1, read as the reverse complement.
GGTTTTGTGAAAGTCTGCCAAACTCATCATTAGACTTGATTTGGCAGCGTGCAGTGAGATCCAGACGAGCCATTCGCTCGGCTTCCCGGTTAATTTCATTTAAAGGTTTAGAGATCAGACGACCCAGCAGATGATCTATACTTGTGATAACGGCTGCCATAAGAATAAACCATATCAGAAAGGCGAAACTGCGGTTTGTGGGAAGCTCTGAAGTAAAAAGGTAGAATAAAACAATGATTCCTCCCACCAGTTTTGAAAGCAGAAGGGTTTTTTTGCGGACAGTGTTCAAGTGAAATGCAGATACTATTTTTTCCATAGTCATACCTCAAACTTATAACCGGAGCGGATAAGGGTTACAATATGCTGTCCTTCACTGCCCAGCTTTTGGCGCAGGGTTTTCATATGGGTATCCACTGTTCTGGTATTTCCCTCAAAATCATATCCCCAGATACGGTTAAGGAGCTGGTCACGGGAAAAGACCTGATTTTTATTCAGCATAAAGAGGCGCAGCAGTTCAAATTCTTTATGAGTCAGCACCGTGTCCCTGCCGCAGACGGTGACCGTGTGGGAGGAGAGCTGCATTACGATTTCCCCGGCTGTTACAATATCATGGGGATTGACGGACATGGCCCGGCGCAGAAGGACATTGATTTTTGCGAGAAGTAATTTAGGGCTGAAGGGCTTTGTGATATAATCGTCAGCTCCGTACTCATAGCCTTTTAATTTATCTGTCTCGCTGTCTTTTGCTGTGAGAAAAATGATGGGAATATTACACATTTCTCTGGCGATCCGGCATACAGAGAGTCCGTCCAGATGGGGCATCATAATATCAAGCACTGCCAAATCTACAGGATTGTTTTTCAAGATTGTCACAGCGTCTATACCGTCATCAGCCGTTATACAGGTATGTCCGCCGCGGCGCATATAGTCCGTAAGGATTTCCTGCATACCTTTTTCATCCTCTGCTATTAATATGAGAGCCATTTTTGCCTCCTTTTGTATTTGCTTTATCCTGTAAGGACCTGTCATAATATAGTAGAAAAGGTACGGACAGGGACTTACCTGTGTCAGCGGTCATGAAATCCGCTGGATTCGATTTCATTATATTACGTTCTAAAAGGGAATGCAAACAGAAAGAGAGCTGTCCACTTAGGAGGCATCAGATCACATATCATCCGGCAGACAGCCCTTTTTAGGTGATGTGCATTGGTGTGAGATTTATTTTTGCATTCAGGACAGGTAATTCAGTTATGGAGAAATCCGCGGTAATTCATTTATTACAGTACACTTTGTAGGCAATAATATCTATGAATTCGCTGTTTGAAGGGCATCTGGAGAGTTTATACCCGGATAGTTCCTGCAGATATGCTTTATTATTATCCCAGCATTTTTCTATTACAGTCCGGATGTCGCGTTCCACACTGACTTTGGTAACCCCATATTTATGGGCAATGACAGGGTAGATATCCTTTGTCACTTTAAGACACTCATCATAATTTTCGGCGGCAATATGAATGGCGTCCAGCAGATAGCGGTACCCCTTATATTTTGATGTGATGCCGAATTGGCGTATGATTCTATCCTTTGTATGCATATTTATTAACCCTCCTCATATTTTCTATAATATTATAGAGGAGAAAGCTGTCAAGGAAGGAAAGTTCGACATTATAATACAAAAAAAGACCTCCGGTCCCTTTTTTTTCACCCTGCCGGACCGTTTAGGCACGGGCCAGTGTTTGACAGTTTAACCTTGCAATAGTAAAATTGGCCTGTAGCATCATCGTATTAAAAAAGTACATCATGTATTCTATGGAATGCGGAAAGGCGGGATATTATGGCAGCAGCCAAAAGAGCCATGGATTTCGTACCGGCGAAGCCGGAAGATACACGGAGTCTGCGTCTCCTTGCGTGGAAGTCAGAAGAGCACTGGGGATATAAAAAAGAATTTATGGAGGTATTTGACCATAAGTTTAATATCACAGAACAGTTTATTTTAGAAAATCCGGTTTATGTGTGCCGGGAAGGCGGGAGACCAGCTGCATTTTGGGGCCTGAGGCGGAATGCAGAACAAGGGGAGCTGGAATACTTTTATGTGGCGGAGCAGGAGATTGGCAGAGGATACGGAAAGCAGATGTGGAACCATATGACTGGCTGGTGCAAGGCACAGGGGATTCTAACAATACATTTTGTCACCAGCCCTCAGGCCACAGGATTTTATGAAAAAATGGGTGCCGTACAGGATGGAGAGTCAAAATCTATAGTGGACAATCGGCCGGTTCCGCATTTTGTATATGATATCAACAACAGCCAGACATTCCGGTGAACATCGCACGGGGAGTATTGGTGTAATGGGTCTAAATAAAAGGGCTCCCTTATAATAAAGGAACCCTTTGTCATTGGAGTAAAACGTAACGATCCGAATGCTGTGAAAAGTTCGGATCCGTTACATTTTAAGTAAAGCAGAGCCATTGAATCCAAACTTCATCCGGATTCAATGGCTCTGTGCAGGTAAGCCGCTTCCGGCGGCTTACAAATAGTGGACCTGGCGGGAATCGAACCCGCGTCCGAAAGTCTATCCCTTGAGGCATCTCCCATCACAGTCATTCTTTTAACATTCCCTTATACAACCGCCGGATGACAGGCTGATGTACTTAGTAGCTTCATAAATCTTTTACTTTCTCAAAGCTTTGAAAGTAAAGGGCCCTGCAAAGTCGATGCCGGATTCCCAGGCAGCAGGTGACCTGGGGCCGACAAGCTGCAATTAGGCAGCTAACGCTAAATTATTATTGTCTGCGTTTATATTTAAGTTCCAGGTTGGTACGCAGTCCCGGAGTCTGCGGATGGCTTCCCCAACTTCAAAACCCCCGTCGAAACCAGTACAAGCCCATTTCTGGACTTCACTGTGGAAGTGTATTATAGATTATCACTTTATTATGATTTTGTCAAGGAGAAATGAAAAAAGTTTACCAGTCTTGACAGATATTTATGTCTGGGATAGACTTATTAAAAAGAAATAAAAGGGGAGAGCATAGTATCCGGGCAGCATGACGGTTTCTTTGCAGATTTGGGAAATATGAAGTTTTTTAATAAAAAAAGAAAATTGCGGCATGGTTTTTTGCTTTTGGCAATACTGATGATCATTCTTGCAGTGCCTGTCTGGGGACGGGCCGGCGGAGGGGGAAGCTCAGGAGGCGGCGGAAGTTCAGGAGGCGGGGGCGGATACAGCGGCAGCTCCGGCGGAGGCAGTTACCACAGCGGCCGTTCCTCATCCCGCAGCAATTTAGTGGGAAATATTGTTTTCGGGGTCAATGCCGTTTTGATCACCTGCGGCGGAGCTATTGTGTTTGCCGTTAAATCAAAAAAGGCGGCCATGAAAAGCAAAAATTTAATGCGGCAGTATGAAAAAATCGGCGGTAACTGGGATTACCGGGAAGTGCAGCGTCAGGTAGAGGAAGCCTACTTTCAGATCCAGGAGTGCTGGAGGCGGATGGATGCAGGCTACGCGGCGGCTTATCTCAGCGAAGAACTGCTGGAAGACTTTAATATGAAAATCCAGTGGATGGAAGTGAGGGAGGAAGCGGTGGTTCAGAAGCATGTAAAGCTTTTGAGCGCTGTGCCTGTGAGTGCTTACGATGAGCTGGGGGAGGAAAACGATTGTATCTGGTATCTGATCCACGGCAGTATGGTGGGCTATTATATGAACAGGAACACAAGGATCTGTGTGCGCGGCAACACAAAAAAAGAGAGCTTTTATGAATACTGGAAATTTATTTACCGAAATGAACGCTGGGTACTGCATGAGATCAGGCAGCAGGATGAAATGGATATCAATCAGTTTATATAAAATTAATTGTGGGTTACCATTCACAGCCGCTGTCCTGTCAAGTGCTTTTTAGGTGTCTGCTTATGAAGCCCCTAAGGCCGCCAGCGGGGTATGGTGCAAAATACTCGATTTATGTGTATCGTGAAACGTATTAATATTACTGTTCACAGATTCAACAAAATTTTCTGATATATTTAAGTACATACAATGGAACGATTCAGCCGCCAGGCAGAATCCCATGGCCAAAAGTTTTTATATGGATTTTTGCCAGTGATTGTAAAGGAAATGAACCGTTATCATAGAGTAGATCGGACAGATAAGTCTGCAGAGATAGAAAGAGGGAACCGATATGGAAAAATGCAAAATACTGGTAGTGGATGATGAGAGCAGGATGCGCAAGCTGGTGCGGGACTTCCTGGTAAAGAAAGATTTCGAGGTGCTGGAGGCCGGCGACGGTGAGGAGGCACTGGATATTTTTTATGCTACAAAGGATATTGCTCTTTTGATCCTTGATGTGATGATGCCTAAGATGGACGGCTGGGAAGTGTGCAGGGAAATCCGCAGGGAGTCAAAGGTTCCCATCATCATGCTGACTGCCAGAGGCGATGAGAGGGACGAGCTTTTGGGATTTGAGCTGGGGGTGGATGAGTATATTGCAAAGCCTTTCAGCCCCAAGATATTGGTTGCCAGAGTGGAGGCTATTCTGAGAAGAGCCAATATCTGCGGAAACAGTGATGTTTTGTCGGCGGGTGGTATTGAGGTGAACAAAGCTTCCCATATTGCCACTATTGACGGGCAGTCCATGGAGTTGAGCTATAAGGAATTTGAACTGTTGACGTATTTCCTGGAAAACCAGGGAATAGCACTTTCCAGAGAGAAAATCCTGAATTCTGTATGGAATTACGATTATTTTGGAGATGCCCGTACCATTGACACCCACGTAAAAAAGCTTCGCAGCAAACTGGGAGATAAGGGTGAATACATTAAAACAATCTGGGGCATGGGATACAAGTTCGAGGTATAAAACATGAGAAAATCAATTAAGGTGCGTCTGGCAGTATCTTTTATCGGAATTATGCTTTTATCGCTCTTGTCTATTACGGCGGTGAACCGTTTGTTTTTGGAGAAATATTATATTTCCAGAAAAGCGGATTCTCTGGAAACCGTATATAAAGCATTAAATGAACAGGCTTATAATGACCCGGAGGGCAGGACGCACCTGCAGGGACTCTGTATTGAAAAAAATATTTCCTGGGTACTTGTGGATGTGAGCACACAGGACTGGACCATCATAGCCAATGACGGGCGTAATCCCGATCTGCTGGCTACCAGGCTTCTATTTGGATATATCTGGGGAATGATGCCGGAAAACAGGGAGGTCATTACAGACAATGATTCCTACACGCTGGAGCAGAATACAGACGACAAAGAGAACGTAGTCTATCTGGACATGTGGGGTGTGATGAAGAACCGAAAGTGTGCCTTTTTGATCCGTATGCCCATGGCAAGTATCCGGGACAGTGTGGAGATCTCGAATATATTCTATATTTATATAGGACTTCTTGTGATCATGATCAGCAGTGCTGCAATTTGGTTTATGAGCAAGAGGATCACAAAACCGCTGTTGGAACTGACGGAGATCTCAAGGCGTATGAGTAATCTGGATTTTGAAGCCAGATATGAAGGCGGAGGCGAGGATGAGATCGGCACGTTGGGCCAGAACTTCAACAAGATGTCCGAGGAATTGGAGCATACCATATCTGAACTGAAAACTGCCAACAATGAACTGCAGGAGGATATTGAGCAGAAGAAACAGATTGATGAGATGCGCAAGGAATTCCTTTCTAATGTTTCTCATGAGCTGAAGACCCCTATTGCGCTGATCCAGGGGTATGCTGAGGGATTGAAGGAATGTATCAATGACGATGCGGAGAGCAGGGAGTTTTACTGTGATGTGATCATGGATGAATCTGCAAAGATGAACAATATGGTAAAAAAACTGCTGACCCTGAATCATCTGGAATTCGGCAATGACCAGGCTGCCATGGAACGATTTGATCTGACAGACCTGGTAAGGGGCGTGGTACAGTCTGCGCAGTTGCTGGCAGACCAGAAAGGCGCCCAGATCTCCTTCCCCCAGTCTGAGCCTGTGTACGTGTGGGGAGATGAATTCAAAGTGGAGGAAGTGGTGACAAATTATGTGTCCAATGCCCTGAATCATGTGGATGGAGAGATGAAGATTGAAGTGAAGATGATGAGAAAGGAAAACCATGTGCGCCTCTCTGTCTTCAATACAGGAAAACCTATCCCGGAGGAGGAACTGGATAAAATCTGGATAAAATTCTATAAGGTGGACAAGGCACGGACCCGGGAGTACGGGGGAAGCGGTATTGGATTGTCAATTGTAAAGGCTATTATGGAGAGCATGCATCAGAAGTTCGGCGTGGTCAACTATGACAACGGTGTGGAATTTTGGTTTGAACTGGAAGAAAAGTGATGACGGAAAGATGATGACAGGCGACACCTCCTTGCATTTTTCGATGGATTCTGCTAAACTAGAGAACATGATAAAAATGCAGGAGGGATGATTATGCCGCCTTTACAGGGAGAATGGCTGGAGGCTTTGAAGCCGGAATTCGGAAAAACATATTATAAACAATTGTTCGCCAAGGTGGGGCAGGAGTACCAGATGAGAAAGATATTCCCCGCACCGGATGATATTTTCAATGCATTTCATTTTACCCCTTTAGATCAGGTAAAAGTGGTCATATTGGGACAGGATCCTTATCACAATGACGGGCAGGCTCACGGCCTGTGTTTTTCTGTCAAGCCGGATGTGGAAATCCCCCCTTCTCTGGTGAATATTTACCAGGAACTTCAGGAAGACTGCGGCTGTTATATACCCAACAACGGATATCTGGAGAAATGGGCAAAACAGGGTGTTTTGCTTTTGAATACAGTTCTGACTGTACGGGCCCACCAGGCCAATTCTCACAGAGGAATCGGCTGGGAGGAGTTTACGGATGCGGCCATCCGTATTCTGGATGAACAGGACCGCCCCATGGTATTCCTTTTGTGGGGAAGACCGGCACAGATGAAAAAGAGTATGCTGCACAATCCAAACCACCTGATTCTGGAAGCACCTCATCCAAGTCCGCTGTCTGCATTCCGCGGATTTTTCGGATGCCGTCATTTCAGCAAGGCAAATGCCTTTTTGCAGGAACATGGCCTGGAGCCAATTGACTGGCAGATAGAAAACAGATAAAGGAATTTGGACAAATGGGTAAAAAGAATAGTAATACATTAGTGAAAAATGCGTCTTTTTTAATGGTTGCGGCGCTGATATCTAAGATTATCGGAATGATATACAAAAGTCCCTTGTCTTCGCTCCTGGGAAGAGAGAGCTTTGCCTGCTTCCAGTTCGCGCAGAATGTATATTTTATCCTGCTGATGATCGCATCCTTCAGTATTCCGCAGGCTGTATCCAAGATCATGTCGGAGCGGATCGCATTCAAAAGATACAGAGACGCGCAGAGGGTGTTTAAGGGCGCTCTTTTATATGCAGTGATAGCCGGAGGCGCTGTTGCCCTCATATGTGTGTTCGGTGCTTCGATCCTGGTACCGGACAGCGTGGCAAATGCCAGACTGGCGCTTCAGATGCTGGCCCCTACTATTTTCATATCGGGTATTCTTGGGGTGTTCAGAGGATATTTCCAGGCCTACAGGAATATGATGCCCACGTCTATCTCGCAGATCGTAGAACAGATAGCGGTTGCGGTTGTGGCACTATTGATGGCAAATTTTATGGTTCATCATTTTGCAGGTGCAGGGGAAGATACGCTGCAGAGATGGAGCGCAGCCGGGGCGACCATTGGTACGGGAGCCGGTGTTACGGCAGCGCTTCTTTTTATGCTGTTTGTGTACAGCGTGAACAGGAAGACGATCAACCGCAGGATTGCCAGGGACAAGGTTTCTGTGGATGAGAGCTATCAGCAGGTCATGAGAAATATTGTGCTGATCGTGGCGCCCATCATTCTCAGCGCATTTATTTATAATGTGAATGGTTATATCAATGGTGTGATGTACACCAGCATTTCAGATTTCAGAGGTATGGATAACAGCCAGGTAAAAGTGCTGTATGCAGAGTTTGGATTTTTTATGACGCTGATCAATATTCCCCTGACGCTGGCTAGTACGGCTCCTACCTCCATGATTCCGGAGGTGTCCGCCCATTATGCCACAGGGGATGTGAAAGGCGCCATTGAGAAGATAAATAATGCCACATGGATCAGTATGCTGATTTCCATGCCGGCTTCCGTGGGGCTTGCCGTGCTGGCACAGCCGGTAACCGCTCTGCTTTTCCCTTCCACAGAAGGCGTAGCGGGACAATTGATGGTGCTTGGGGTGATCACGGTTATCCTGAACAGTACATCCAATATATCAAATGGGGTTCTGCAGGGCATTGGAAGGGCTAATGTCCCCATGATCAACGCGGCAATTTCCCTGGCTGTGGATATTGTATTTTTGGCGGTCCTGCTGTTTTTTACCGATGCGGGAATCTATGCCGTGGTCATTGCCATGATCGTATATGCCATTGTTATGTGTGTGCTCAATGACAGGGCCCTGAAGAAATACCTGGGATATCAGAATCCATGGAAATATGCTTACCTGCCTCCGTTTTTGGCTACAATCCCCATGGGGATCGTTGCGTTTGCCGTGTACAAAGGTGTGAGATTTCTGGTAAGATCACTGCCGCACTCCAATCTGCTGGCCTTGATCCCCTCGATTGCGCTGGCTGCTGCCGTGTATTTCATTGCCTATCTCTTTATTGCAAAACCATCCAGACAGGAACTTCTGTCCCTGCCGGGAGGGACAAAGCTTATAGTGCTGGCCCAAAAACTGAGGATCATCTGACAAGATCATAAGAAAATCATAAGAAAAGCCAGCGGGCATATCATCCTATGCAGTGATATGCCCGCTGGCTTATTCTTTTTTATCGGTCACGGCATCTTTTTGAATGCAGTGGACAGCATCAGTTTAATGCGGTTCAGCTGGTTTACCTCGCTGGCACCTGGATCATAGTCAATGGCAACAATATTGGCATCCGGATAATCCTTGCGGATGGCCTTGATAACACCTTTGCCCACAATGTGGTTGGGCAGACAGCCGAAAGGCTGTGTACACACAATATTAGGTGCTCCGCTGTGGATCAGTTCCATCATCTCTCCGGTCAAAAACCATCCCTCTCCGGTCTGGTTGCCGATAGATACAATGGGGGCTGCCATTTTTGCCAAGTCCTTGATGTTGGCAGATGGAGTAAAATGTTTGCTTTTGGCAAACTCTTTGTTGGCTGCCCCTCTGATAAATTCAATGGCTTTGATGCCCATATTGGCAGTTTTTGCAGAGGTTTTCTTGAATCCTAAATATTTTGCCTTGAAATTCTGGTTATAGAAGCAATAGCATAAAAAGTCGATCAAATCCGGGCAGACAGGTTCTGCTCCTTCTTTTTCCAGAAGCTCTGCCAGATGGTTATTGGCAGCAGGCAGGAATTTTACCAGAATTTCGCCTACAATACCTACTCTCGGTTTTTTCTCACCGGTGATGGGCAGCGTGTCAAATTCCCGGATCATCTGTCGGCAGATGCGGTTGAACTGCCCAAAAGTAATGTGTTTGGCGCTTATGAAACGGATACAGCGCTTCTCCCATTTGCGGTGCAGGGCATTGGCGGAGCCTTTGACGGCCTCGTAGGGGCGCATACGGTAGAGGCATTTCATAAGTATGTCTCCGAACACTGCGCCGAACGCCAGTCTGGAGGCCAGCTTGGCGGTGATCTTAAATCCGGGGTTTTCTTCCAGCCCGCTTAAATTGATGGAAATAACCGGTATGTAGGACATATTTGCCTTGGCAAGTGCCCTTCGGATAAATCCGATATAGTTGGAGGCACGGCATCCGCCTCCGGTCTGTGACATAATGATCGCTACCTTGTGCAGGTCGTATTTGCCGGACAAGAGTGCCTGCATAATCTGGCCCACCACCATCAGGGAGGGATAACAGGCATCATTGTTCACGTATTTGAGGCCAACATCCACAGCTTCCTTGTTGTCATTGGGAAGCACTTCCAGATTGTACCCGCTGGCATTGAACGCTGCCTGCAGGATGGAAAAATGGATGGGTGACATCTGGGGGCACAGAATCGTATATTTTTTTCTCATCTCAGGTGTGAATACCACCTTTTTGATGGAGGAGGGTGATATTTTCCGTTTGATATGCTGTTCTTCCTTGACCCGGAGGGCAGCGATCAGAGAGCGGACACGGATGCGGGCAGCACCCAGGTTATTCACCTCATCTATTTTCAGGCAGGTGTAAATTTTGCCGCTGTCTGCCAGGATCTCATTTACCTGGTCTGTGGTCACGGCATCCAGTCCGCAGCCGAAGGAGTTTAACTGAATCAGATCCAGATTCTCTTTTTCCTTCACAAAGTTGGCGGCAGCGTAAAGCCTGGTGTGGTACATCCATTGGTCATTGACACGCAGGGGGCGTTCAATAGGTGCCAGATGAGAGACAGAATCCTCTGTCAGTACGGCAATGCCGTAGGAGTTGATCAAGTCCGGGATACCGTGATGGATCTCCGGATCAATGTGGTATGGCCTTCCGGCCAGCACGATGCCGCGTCTTCCTGTCTTATCCAGATAGCGGAGAGTCTCCTCACCTTTCCTGCGAATATCTTCCCTGCACTTGGCCATTTCTTTCCAGGCGGCATGGGCAGCGTCAGATACTTCTGTGGAGGGAATGTCTTTAAACTCTTCCAGCAGCCGCTCTGTGATGGTGTCCTCATTGGTCATGGCTAAGAACGGGTTGTGGAAATGGATTTCCGGATCATTCAGTTCGTCAATGTTATTCTTTATATTCTCCGCATAGGAGGTGACGATGGGGCAGTTGTAATGGTTAATGGAATCCTCAAATTCTTCCCTCTCGTACGGAATACAGGGGTAGAAGATATATTTGACCCCCTGTTTGATGAGCCACGATACATGTCCGTGAGCCAGTTTTGCAGGGTAGCACTCTGATTCACTGGGAATGGACTCAATGCCGAGTTCATATATCTTTCTGGTTGAGGTGGGGGAGAGTACCACCTGATATCCCAGCCTGGTAAAGAACGTATACCAGAAAGGATAGTTTTCAAACATGTTCAGGACTCTAGGGATGCCCACCTTTCCTCTGGGAGCTTTATCCTCTGTCAGCGGCTCATAGGAGAACAGCATTTTATATTTATATTCAAACAGATTGGGAATATGGTCCTTGTTCTTCTCTTTGCCAATCCCCCGCTCGCAGCGGTTACCGGAGATATACTGGCGTCCGCCTGAGAATTTGTTGATGGTCAGACGGCAGTTATTGGTACAGCCCCTGCAGTTTGCCATGGTGGTTTTATACTGGAGACTGTTGATCTTTTCAATAGGAAGCATGGTAGTTTCCTGGCCTGCCGTATAGCGCTCCCTTGCGATGAGGGCAGCACCGAAAGCGCCCATGATCCCGGCAATGTCCGGACGTATGGCTTCACAGCCCGCAATGCGCTCAAAGCTTCTCAAAACAGCGTCATTATAGAAAGTTCCGCCCTGTACGACAATGTGTTTTCCCAGCTCAGAGGCATCGGAAACCTTGATAACTTTATACAATGCATTTTTTATAACGGAATATGCCAGTCCTGCGGAGATGTCTGATACCTCCGCACCTTCTTTTTGTGCCTGTTTTACTTTGGAATTCATGAAAACAGTACATCTGGTTCCAAGGTCAATAGGATTTTTGGCAAAAAGAGCGGCTTTTGCAAAGTCCTGTACACTGTAATTCAGGGAATTGGCAAAGGTCTCGATAAAGGAGCCGCAGCCGGAGGAGCAGGCTTCATTTAGCTGCACGCTGTCCACAGTATGGTTCTTTATCTTGATACATTTCATATCCTGACCGCCGATATCCAGGATACAGTCCACCTCAGGGTCAAAGAAAGCGGCTGCATAGTAGTGGGATACGGTCTCCACTTCCCCCTCATCCAAAAGAAGGGCCGCCTTGATCAGTGCCTCTCCGTAGCCGGTGGAACAGGAGTATGCGATTTTGGCTTCCCGGGGAAGGTGGCTGTAAATTTCCTGAATGGCACGGATACTGGTTGCCAGGGGATTGCCGTTGTTGTTGCTGTAAAAGGAGTAGAGCAGGGAACCATCCTCCCCGACCAGGGCTGCCTTTGTTGTGGTGGAGCCTGCGTCTATACCAAGATAGCAGTTTCCGCTGTAGCCGGAGAGTTCGTCGGTTTTCACATTGTAATGACTCTGGCGCTCATTGAATTTGTCATAATCCGCCCTGGAGGCAAACAGAGGTTCCATACGGTTGACCTCAAATTCCATATGTATATTGGCTGACAGCCTGTCGCGCATGGCAGTGACGGATACGCCGGGCGCATCCTTTTTTGCATTCAGCGCAGATCCTATAGCTGCGAACAGATGGGAATTGTCAGGTACAATGGTATGCTCCTCATCCAGCTTCAGTGTCCGGATAAACGCTGTCTTCAGTTCAGACAAAAAGTGAAGCGGGCCGCCCAGAAATGCCACATGGCCGCGGATTGGCTTTCCGCAGGCAAGGCCGCTGATGGTCTGGTTGACCACAGCCTGGAAAATGGAGGCTGACAGGTCCTCCTTCGTAGCGCCCTCGTTGATCAGCGGCTGGATGTCTGTTTTGGCAAACACGCCGCAGCGGGCAGCGATGGGATAAAGCGCCTTGTAATTTTTAGCGTATTCATTCAGGCCTGCGGCATCGGTCTGCAGCAGGGAGGCCATCTGGTCAATAAAAGAACCGGTTCCTCCGGCACAGATGCCGTTCATACGCTGTTCAATATTTCCGCCTTCAAAATAAATGATCTTTGCATCCTCCCCGCCAAGCTCAATGGCTACGTCGGTTCTGGGAGCCAGTTCCTGTAGGGAGGAGGACACAGCGATAACCTCCTGCACAAAGGGAACCTCCAGATGTTTTGCGAGTGTAAGCCCGCCGGAACCGGTGATCACCGGAAGGACTAAAAATTCTCCTAATTGTTTATAAGCCTTATCCAGCAGTCCAGCCAGTGTATTCTGAATGTCTGCAAAGTGGCGTTCATAATCGGAGAAAAGGATTTCTTTTTCTTCATTTAGAACTGCGATTTTTACTGTGGTGGAACCAATATCAATTCCAAGACGGTATACATCTGCAATATTTTTATTATCTGCTGACATGGTCAGGAGACCTCCTTCATAATAAATGGACGGATTTTATGCCGTCATATATGCGTTTCTTCTTATTTATATAGTGCTATAGAAAATCATTTAACATTATACGACAATATTTCTAAAAATACAATTGCTATTTTGAAATTGGATTATTTTAGTTATATATAAGAGGGAAAGAAAATATTCCAGCCGGTTGCGTTTACATTTCCCTTATGGTAGAATAAGCCAGATGTAACTGTTCATCAGATATACAGTTACGGGCAAAAGGATTACGTTTAGAAAGAGGAAATTGTTATATGTACAAGATACTGAAACAGGAAGGCATGGCAAAACGCGCCCATTTTGAAACAGTGCACGGCACGGTGGAGACCCCTGTCTTTATGAACGTGGGCACAGTGGCTGCGATCAAGGGCGCAGTTGCCACAACGGACCTGCATGAAATAGGAACGCAGATAGAATTGTCAAACACATATCATCTCCATGTTCGCCCGGGTGACCAGGTAGTGAAAAAACTGGGCGGACTCCATAAATTTATGAACTGGGACAGACCCATACTCACGGATTCCGGCGGATTTCAGGTGTTTTCCCTGTCAAAGCTGCGGAAGATCAAAGAGGAAGGCGTTTATTTTAACTCCCACATTGACGGACATAAGATTTTTATGGGACCAGAGGAAAGTATGCAGATACAGTCCAACCTGGCGTCCACCATTGCCATGGCGTTTGATGAGTGTCCATCCTCTGTGGCAGACCGAAAATACGTTCAGGACTCTGTGGACAGGACCACAAGATGGCTTGCCCGGTGTAAGGATGAGATGGCACGGCTGAATGCAAAAGAAGATACTATCAATCCCCAGCAGATGCTGTTCGGAATTAATCAGGGCGCAGTATATGATGATATCCGTATCGCACATGCAAAAGAGATTGCCAAAATGGACCTTGACGGTTATGCAGTTGGGGGGCTTGCTGTGGGGGAGAGCCATGAGGAAATGTACCGGATCCTGGACAGTGTGGTGCCCTATCTTCCCACAGATAAGCCCACATATCTGATGGGTGTGGGAACACCGGCCAACATTTTGGAGGGTGTCTCCAGAGGCGTGGATTTCTTTGACTGTGTATACCCAAGCCGGAATGGACGCCATGGCCACGTGTACACGAATTTTGGAAAACTCAATCTGTTCAACGCTAAATATGAACTGGATTCCCGCCCGATCGAGGAGGGATGCCAGTGCCCGGCCTGCAGAAGTTACAGCAGGGCCTATATCCGCCATCTTCTGAAGGCTAAGGAAATGCTGGGAATGCGTCTGTGTGTACTGCACAACCTGTATTTCTACAATACTATGATGACGGAAATACGCCAGGCTCTTGATGAAGGGCACTATGAGGACTATAAACAGCAGAAGCTGGAGCGCATGGCAGCAGGTCCTAAGGCATAAAAACAGAAAAAACGTGTAAAATATATAAAAAAACCTGAAAAACACTTGAAGAAATAAGGGAAATTGTGTATTATTGTAATAACGTTCAAAAATATAATTTGCAGGAGGAACAAAAATGTTATTAGGACAGGCAAGCGCAGGCGGCGCCGGCGCATGGGCAACCATGTTACTGCCGCTGGTTGTATTTTTTCTTTTAATGTATTTCATGATCATGAGACCGCAGAAAAAGGAACAGCAGAGAGTAAAATCCATGTTATCTTCTATGGAAGTAGGCGACAGTGTGGTAACCACAAGCGGTTTTTACGGAATCTTAATTGATATTACGGATGAAGATGTTATCGTAGAATTCGGAAACAACAGAAACTGCAGAATCCCTATGAGAAAAGCGGCTATCGCAGAAGTTGAGAAAGCCGGAGACGGAATCGCAGAAAAAGAGTAATTCAGAAGATTGAAAAGCAAGACAGGTGTTGCAGGAAAAATGGTTCTGCGGCGCCTGTTTTTTCGTGAATGAGAAACGGTCCCTTGATGGAAACAGGGACAGAATATGGAGAAATACGAACATGGCATTTATCAGTTTATTTGATGTGATCGGGCCAAATATGGTGGGACCTTCCAGCTCTCACACCGCAGGTGCGGCATCTATGGCTCTTCTTGCGCGGAGGCTTTTTCCGGGCAGGATAAAAAAAGTGCGTTTTACCCTGTATGGTTCCTTTGCCCAGACATACCGGGGGCACGGTACAGACCGGGCGCTTCTGGGAGGTATCATGGGATTTCAGACAGATGATCTGCGGATCAGGGATTCCCTGACACTGGCCAGGGAGCAGGGGCTTTGCTATGAATTTATAACCAGCAGCGAACTGGGAGATGAACATCCGAATACTGCGGATATGGATATGGAGGGCACCGGCGGAGAGCATCTTTTTGTGCGTGGTGTTTCCCTGGGCGGCGGCAAGGTGAAAATTGTCCGTTTGAATCAGATAGAAGTGGATTTTACAGGGGAGTACAGCACTCTGGTTGTCAGTCAGACAGACAAGCCGGGTGTGGTGGCACATATTACCAAGGCTCTGAGCGAGAAGAATGTAAATATTGCATTTATGCGCCTTTACCGGGAGGAGAGAGGTGCCAGGGCCTATACCATTGTGGAGTCTGATGAAAAAATACCGGAGGACGTGACAGATAAGATCAGGGAGAATCCCTGTGTCTCCAACGTGATTCTGGTACAGATATAGGAGGATAGGATGGAATTCAATCAGGGCAGTGAACTTTTAGATCTATGCAGGGAGCAGGACATGCCCATCTCCAGGGTCATGAAGCTTAGGGAGACGGAATTTTCCCGGATTTCAGAGGAGGAAGTGGAGGAGAAAATGATAAAATCCCTGAATATCATGCGCCGTTCCGCAAAAGAGCCTCTGACCAATCCCAAACCCTCCGTGGGCGGTCTGATCGGGGGAGAATCCCGCAAGCTTCATCAGCACGCTTTGGCGGGAAGGTCTGTCTGCGGGACGGTGCTTCAGCGTGCAATCACTTATGCCATGGCAGTTCTGGAGGTCAATGCCTCCATGGGTGTGATCGTGGCCGCGCCTACAGCTGGCTCTTCCGGTGTGGTACCGGGAGTGCTTCTGGCTCTGCAGGAAGAATATGATTTGGCGGAAAAAGAGGTTTTAAACGGACTTTACACAGCAGGGGCTATCGGATACCTGCTTATGCGGAATGCCTCTGTGGCAGGCGCGGAAGCGGGGTGTCAGGCGGAGGTGGGCGCAGCATCAGCCATGGCAGCAGCGGCTGCGGTGGAGATGATGGGAGGCACACCCAAGCAGTGTCTGGATGCGGCCTCTGTGGCAATATCCAACCTGCTTGGTCTGGTCTGTGATCCCATAGCCGGCCTTGTGGAGTACCCATGTCAGAACAGGAACAGTGTGGGGGCAGCGAATGCGCTGATCTGTGCGGAGCAGACCCTTGCGGGGATCCCGGCAGTGATTCCTTTTGACGAGATGGCCCAGGCTATGTATCATGTGGGCAGGAGTCTTCCCTTTGAACTGCGGGAAAGCGCACTGGGCGGCTGTGCGGCAACCCCTGCTGCATGCAGACGTACTTGCGAGATCTTTGGAAACTGAGGGTTAAGAGGTGCATTTTCCACACCGACATTTTCCGTAGAAGATTTATCGGACAGATAAGCAGCGAAGGATGTATTATATATATAAGGCAGGTGAAGATATGGAGTGGATGCAGCGGATAAACCGGGTGATGGACTATGTGGAGGAGCATCTTCGGGATGAGATTTGTGAGGAAGAGATCAGTAAGATCATGGCGTGTCCGTATCAGAACTTTCAGAGTTTGTTCGGACAGGTGACAAACATTAGTTTTTCTGAATATATCAGAAGGCGCAAGCTGACTATGGCGGCATATGATTTGCAGAATACCGATGAGAAAGTGTTGGATATAGCACTGAAATATGGATATCAGTCAGGAGATGCTTTCCGTGTGGCATTCCGCAAAATGCATGGTGTCAATCCCACGGAGGTGAGACAGAATGCTGTTCCGCTGATGTTTTACTGTAGGCTTGAATTTCAGATAACTGTAAAGGGGGTAGAGTCTATGAGGTATACGATTGAAGACAAGAAGGCATTTCAGGTACTTGGAACAAGAATGACCACGCCGTACGGAGGCGGTACCTGGGCAGTGGTGAAGAGCGACGGTACCAATGAAAAGATGAAAGATATCAGCGGAGATTTTTTTGACCTGGGGCTGTGTTTTGGATTTCAGGAGGACGGCAGCAATGATTATATGTGTGCTGTCCTTTGGGATGGGCCCAAGGTAGAGGGATTTGTGACATATCAGTACCCGCCGGCAACGTGGCTTATCTTCCAGACAAAGGGGAAGATCTCAGACAATATACTGGGGAATTTATGGCGGCAGATCAATCAGGAATTTCTGCCCCAGAGCCAGTATGACAAATGCGGACTCCCCACTATTGAAAGATATGTTTTTTGGAATGAAGCTGAGGATGCAGGGGAAGTGGAAGTTTGGATACCGGTGAAATATTAATTGAGGATGTCTCATATCTATAACAGGGTATGAGACATTTTTTGTATAAAAAAGTCTGGGGAGTACCCTTAAATTATTAGAAAATTATTAAAATATCACAAAATATGTTGACGGTATTATACAAAAATGATAATTTTAAGATATAACAATTTACAATAGCAGCATATAAAAGTATGCGGCGTGTTAGCTGTACGGCGGCTCAATTGGAGGTAGATATGAGCAGATTAAGTATGATTACACAAAACAGCGCGCAGCGGACGGTGGAGGAACTTTATAAGGATCTGGAGCGGCGAATCGTTGCCAGCCCGCCGGGGTTATGTCCGGTGGATATGGCGGCATCTTTCCTGAAAATGTGCCATGCCCAGTCCTGTGGAAAATGTGTTCCCTGCCGTGTGGGGCTGGGGCAGCTGGAAAAACTGTTTGAGGATGTGCTGGATGGAGATGCCACTCTGGAGACGATAGAAGTCATTGAGAGGACGGCCAGAAGTATTTTCTATTCCGCCGACTGTGCCATCGGCTATGAAGCAGCCAAGATGGTGCTGAAGGGGATCAGAGGGTTCCGGGAGGATTTTGAAGAACATATATTGAGAGGCAGATGTTCCTGTAACTTGAATCAGCCGGTACCGTGTGTATCCCAATGTCCGGCCGGTGTGGATATTCCCGGTTACATTGCCCTTGTCAGGGAGGGCAGATACGCAGACGCAGTGCGCCTGATACGCAAGGACAATCCCATGCCTGCAGTATGTGGTCTTATTTGTGAACATCCCTGCGAAGTCCGGTGCCGCAGGACTATGCTGGATGACCCCATCAATATCAGAGGCCTGAAGCGTTTTGCGGTAGAACATGCAGGGGAAGTGCATGTGCCCAAAGCTGCGCCGGCTACAGGGAAGAAGATCGCGGTCATCGGAGGCGGCCCGGGTGGTATCAGCGCGGCTTATTACCTGGCTTTAATGGGACATAAGGTGACAATCTATGAAAAGGAAAAACAGCTGGGCGGTATGCTGAGGTACGGGATCCCGAACTACAGGCTTCCGAGAGAGGTTTTGGATCAGGAAATAAACCAGCTTCTCAGTGTAGGGATTGATGTTATCACGGAGGCAGATGTGGGGGAGAAGCCGTATCTGCTGCAGGATATCCGCCCCCAGTATGATGCCATTTACATAGCCATTGGTGCCCATACAGACAGAAAAATAGGAATGGAGGGGGAAGATGCCGAAGGTGTAATGTCCGCGGTGGAAATGCTCCGCAGTATCGGTGACGGGGAGATGCCGAACTTTAAGGACAGAGACATTATCGTGATCGGCGGTGGCAATGTAGCCATGGATGTGGCCCGTTCCGCGGTGCGTCTGGGAGCAAAACGCGTGCGCATTGCCTACAGAAGAAGGAAAGTGGATATGACGGCCCTCCCGGAGGAAGTGGAAGGGGCCGTTGCGGAAGGATGCGAGGTCCTGGACCTTCATGCGCCGCTTTCTATAGAAAAGGATGAACAGGGCAAAGTTTCAGCACTCTGGGTACAGCCTCAGCTCATTGGAAAGATCAAAAACGGAAGACCATCTCCGGGGGATGCGGATGTGCCGAAACTCCGTCTTCCCTGTGATCAAATCCTGGTGGCTATCGGACAAGGCATTGATTCCCGGCATTTTGGGGAATCAGGCATTCCCATCACAAGAGGCGCTGCCATTGATGCCTTTGACTGGAGCGGCGTGAAGGACGCTGCAGGGGTATTTGCCGGAGGGGACTGTGTGACCGGACCGGCCACTGTGATCCGCGCTATAGCGGCAGGAAAAGTGGCGGCTGCCAATATTGATGAATTTCTGGGATATAACCACAGCATCACAAGCGGTGTGGAGATTCCCAGAGTACGTCTCCATGACCGCCCCACCTGCGGCCGCGTGAATATGAAGGAACGTGAAGCATCCGAAAGAGTGAAGGATATGGAACTGATTGAATGCGGTATGACTTCTGAGGAGGCTTCCCAGGAGGCAAGACGCTGTCTGCGCTGTGACCACTTCGGTTTCGGTGTGTTTAAGGGAGGCAGGGTGGAAAAATGGTGAATACAGAGAGAGTAAAATTGACGATTGACGGGATACAGATAGAGGCTGACAGACACAGCACCATCCTTCAGGCAGCCGCTCTTGCAGGAATCAAGATTCCCACTCTGTGCTATCTGAAAGATATCAATGAGATTGGTGCATGCCGTGTCTGTGTTGTGGAAGTGGAAGGCTATGCAAAGCTGGTAACAGCCTGTAACAACCGGGTAAAAGAGGGCATGGTGGTCCATACCAACAGTCCAAAAGCCAGAAAGACCAGAAGGACAAATGTACAGCTTATCCTATCCCAGCACAACAGTAACTGTGCCTACTGTGTCAGAAGCGGAAACTGCTCCCTGCAGAGTGTGGCAAATGATCTGAATATCATGGATGTTCCTTTTGTAAAGGAATTGCCAAAGAACTGCTGGAATATGGATTTTCCCTTGATACGGGATCATACAAAATGCATCAAGTGTATGCGGTGTGTGCAGATATGCGATAAGATCCAGTCTGTCAATATCTGGGATGTGGTAAATACAGGTTCAAGGACAACCGTGGATGTGTCCGGAAACAGAAAGATTGACGAGTCAGACTGTGCAGTCTGCGGCCAGTGCATCACCCACTGTCCTGTAGGGGCACTGCGTGAGCGTGACGATACCGAACGCGTGCTGGATGCCATTGCCGATAAGGACAAGATCACGGTGGTCCAGATCGCGCCTGCTGTGCGTGCGGCCTGGGGAGAATCCATTGGTCTGGCACCGGAATTCGCTACTATTAAGAGACTGGCCTCAGCTCTGCGGAAAATGGGATTTGACTATATCTTTGATACGGATTTCAGTGCAGATTTGACCATTATGGAGGAAGGCAGCGAGTTTCTGGAAAAACTGAAGAATAAGGAGAATGAGAAATTCCCCATGTTTACATCCTGCTGCCCCGGCTGGGTGCGTTTTATGAAATCTCAATATCCGGAGCTGGTGGATCAGCTTTCTACAGCAAAATCACCGCAGCAGATGTTCGGTGCTGTTGCGAAGACCTATTATGCAAGATTACTGGATGTGGACCCGGAGAGGATTTTCTGTCTGTCCATAATGCCGTGTGTGGCGAAGAAACAGGAATGTGCACTTCCCACTATGCGGGACGCAGGAGCGGGGCAGGATGTGGATGCATCTCTGACCACCAGGGAAGTGGACCGATTGATCCGCATGTTCCATATACTTCCTGAGACACTGCGGGAGGAGGAACTGGATATGCCTCTCGGTGTGGGTTCCGGCGCGGGCGTTATTTTTGGCGCTACCGGCGGTGTTATGGAGGCAGCTCTGCGCAGTGCTTACTATCTTGTGACCAGCAAGAACCCGGAACCGGATGCATTTCGGGCCGTCCGTGGCATGGATGGCTGGAAAGAGGCGGAATTTAATCTGGCAGGTACCATTCTCAAAGTAGCAGTTGCCAGTGGCCTGGGCAATACCAGAAAACTGATGAAAGCCCTTAGAAAAGGAAAGGTATCTTACGATTTTGTAGAGATCATGGCCTGTCCCGGCGGATGTGCCGGCGGTGGCGGCCAGCCTATCCATGACGGACAGGAGCTTGCAGGGGACAGGGGGCAGATACTGTACGGCCTGGATAAGGTCAGCAATATCCGTTTTTCCCATGAAAATCCGTCTGTGATAAAATGCTATGAGGATTTTCTGGAAAAGCCTTTGTCTCACAAAGCCCATGAACTGCTGCATACCGACCATCACGGATGGAAGATGCCCGGAGAAGAGTGAGCATTCGGAAAAAATACATAAAATCCATGGCCTTTGGGGATACTGTGTGTGAAAAACACTCTAATGCCGAGGTGACAAAATGGATAAAAAACAACAGGAAGCGTTAAACAGAAAAAAATCAAATGAAACTTTCAACAGCATTACCCAGAAAGTAAAACCCGAGAATCAGAACCAGCAGCATAATGCCAGATCTGAGGCTGTGGAGCCGAAAATCAGGCAGGTTTAAAATCGTGCTGCAAAAAAGTATAAAAACCTGCTAACAAAAGTCAATGCTTTTCTAGCAGGTTTTTATGCTTAGAAAGTCGGTATTTCTCTTGAACTACTTAATAGCTTTTCCATATTATAACATATGTCTTTGTCACAGCGCAGCGCCATATCCTGAAAATCTGATTGGTTCACATAGAAACGAAATCCTTGGCTGTCAGTTATCGTTAAGCCGTGAATATCTTTATTTTCTATTTTATAATTATGTGTTTTTAATATCTCAATAAGAAGTTCTTCTCTTTTCGCATCCTTATCTTTGATCCATTCCCAAGTGCTTTTTATTTTTTCCGATTCTGACATTTCTTCTAAAAAAACTGAAATATGGATATTAAGAGCAGCCGCGATCTTTTGCAGCTGTTCTATTTTGGGCTGGCGTTTTCCGGCTTCATATTGAGCGATCATTTGAGGAGATACTCCAAGAGAACTGCCCAATGCTTTTTGCGTCATTTTTGCTGTTTTTCTTGCGTTGCGGATTTTTTCACCGATCGTCATTTTAAATTCACCTCCCAATCTTCTTTCTATAATAGCATGGTAAAGACAGAAAATAAAGCAAAAGATTAAAAAAAGATATTGACTAAAGCATAAGATTGAGGTATGATGAAAAAGTAGTTAAGCAAATGCTTTATATTGGAGGTGAAAAAATGAGAATTGACAGAGTGAAACTGGTGACAGAACTGGCCAAAAGGGATATGACACAGAAGAAACTGGCAGAGATCGCGGGAATTTCCAGAGCTACAGTCAACTATATTAGAGGCGGAAAAAATTGTTCTGATGAAGTGGGAGAAAAAATTGCAAAGGCTTTAGGTGTTGATATAACTGAAATTTCTGAATGAAATACCTGGTGTGTGGTGTATGATGAACAGCCTGGGGATAGCAATAGTGGAAGAAAGGTGGTTGGGAGAATGTCAACGCAATACATAGGGGCCAAAAAAGTGGTGGGGGCTTTGGAGGTGGCAGAAAAAGAGAAATGTGGTTATGGCGGCAATAAGACAGCAGGTGAGTAAATGAAAGTAAATGGAGAATTGGATAATGGTCTTGTCCGTTACGAGTCTAAGAGCGAAATTATGTATTCTGATAGATTTGCGGGTTTTGTGGGTTTTGCGGGGGCAGATATTTCTAAACTTCCGCTTTTTAAAACGGAATTGCTGCCTTCTGCTATTAGAGGTTTTTCTGATTCTTTGATAGAAAGTCTGCAAGTATCCTCTGGAATGGTTGCTCCGGCTGTAATGACCGTAGGTTGTTTAGGAATCCAGAAAAAGTATAGCGTCCATCCACTTCCGGACTGGTATGAACCGGGAAACCTGTATACTGCTATTGTAGCAGAAGCTTCTGAGAGGAAAAGTCCGGCTATGAAGGAAATCATGAAGCCGGTCTATGATTATGAGAGGAAGGAAAATGAGAAGCTGGCTTCTGAAATCGCCATATATGAGACAAAAAAGAAAATTCTTGAAGGAAAGATTGCAAACATCACAAAATCAGCAGTGCGTCCCTATAAAAAAAGTACAGAGGATAAACACTTTGATGTGGAGATATTGACAGATCTACAGCAGGAACTAAATGAGTTGGAAGAGGTAACACCTATAAGGTTAGTGGCGGATGATGTAACTATGGAAGTTTTAGGAAAACTGATGGAGCAGAACCGGGAACGGATAGGCATCTTCTCCACAGAGGGCGGTATCTTTAACACACTGGCAGGAAGGTATAGTGATAAGACTGTAATTGATATTGTGCTGAAAGGCTATTCCGGTGACAGATTCGCGCAGGACAGAGTTACAAGGGCCGGCCAGACGCTGGACCATCCGTTAATAGCTATCCTTTTATATGTACAGCCAATAGTCATAAAAGAAATAATGGATAACAGTGAATTTGTAGGCAGAGGATTGAATGCAAGATTCCTGTACAGCATACCTCCATCAACTATAGGAGAAAGGAAATACCGCGTGAAACAGATCAGTGATCTTGACAGGGCAGATTACTGCGACGTGATACAAAGACTGTTAGCCATACCTGTCCCGGATAAACCAAAAGCCATAGAACTGGAAGAAGAAGCTGACAGATTAGCAGAAGATTTTTTTTATGAGATAGAAGATAAAATGAAGGAAAGTTCCACAGAGTTCAAGGCTTGGCTTGGTAAGCTGCATGGAACCACAATGAGAATAGCGCTGGTCCTTCACTGCTTTGAATACATTGAGCGATCAGAGTATCATAAGATCAACGAGCAGACCATGAGTAATGCTATTGGGATCGGAAGGTATTTCCGGTCCCACGCAGAAGCCGCGTTTAGCATAATGGGACTAACAGATCCTTCTGAGGTGAGAGACGCAAAATATATTCTGAAGCGCATAGATTCTACCGGTCTGATGGAAATAAAATTGAGGGATTTGCACGATGTTTGCCGGGATAGAAAAGGTATGGAGAAAAAAGGAGGAATGATACCCGGATTACAATGCCTGATAGAGCACGGCTATATCCGTATCCAGAAGTCAATACCCGCCACACAAAACCCGCAAAAGGGGGGCAGACCATCAGAAATTGTGTATGTAAATCCGGAGTATATCAGATGGAAGAAGAAAAAGGTATGATCAGAATAAAATCAGGTGTCAGGAACAGAAGAGGGGAGTTGTAATATATGTATTATCAACCAGTAAAAACAGAAGGAAGTGATGTAGCGTGATAAAAATAAAAATTTCCTATCAGACACCCCAGGAGCTTCAGGCGGTGATAAAACTTTTGCATCCGGTTATCAAAACCTGCAAAGTGGCAAAGGAACAGCAGGGGAAATATAAAAGGGCATATATAGTATTGGTGGTGTGATTGAAAAGATATGGCAGCAATAACGTCTATGACGGGATATCCCACTTTATGGTGTGAAAACGGCACAGAGGAATACTTTAAGCTATAAAAAATCTATTAAAAATACAAAGAAAAGACTTGCATATTTACTATTTATCTGATATAATTGTTTTATAACAAATAGAATGATTTTAGTACCCCAGCGGTTCATCTCTTTTCTGCTGGAAGTCTTGTATGAGGCGTGGGAACAGCTTAAGTCGTGGAATACGATTAAGGCCGTTCCTGCGCCTTTTCTATTTGTTTATTCCTTTTCTTCATTTAGATTTTTTAACAGTTTCGCATGGCGCACACCCGACCGGGCAGCGGGGGATATCTGCCTGTATATAAAATAGTCCACTGGACGTTAAACAGGAAGGCAAGAGCATGGAAGAAAACATGAGTGTTACGGAGCAGACCACCCAGGCTGAGAACATGGGGAATGAAGCAGAAGTACAGGGAGCCGCCCAAGAAAATAAGGGGAAAGGACAGAAATTATTCACCCAGGAAGAGGTGAACGGTTTTGTTCAATCCCGGATTTCCAGAATGAAAGGGCAGATAGAGAAAGAAAGCAAAGCAGAGTATGAGCAGAAATTCACAGAACTGCAGGTCCGGGAGATGAAACTTTTGGTTAGGGAAAAACTGGATGAGCGGGGGATGTCCCGTGAATTAGCTGATATCATTACCTGTACGGATGAAGATGATTTAAACAGTAAATTAGATGTATTGAATAAAATATATGGCAGTAAAGCAAATGAAAAACAGACGCCCATGCCGGGATTCCGGGTTGGGGCCGTGCCGGAGGGTAATAGCTCATATCGTACCGGCACTGACCCGTTAAGACAGGCTATGGGGCTTAACAGAAAGGATTGATGAATAAATGGCAATTGATTTAGTAACACAATATCTCCCTTATGTGGATGAATTGTTTTCAACAGAAAGTAAAAAATCCCTGTTGACTAACCAGGATTTATCCTGGACAGGGGCACATACGATCAAGGTGTACAAAGTCACGACGGCATCTATGAATGATTATGGGCGTACCGGTCCGAAATCAGGGGAGTGGTCAAGATATGGTAAAGTGCAGGGGCTGGATGCTACCACAGAGGAATTTACACTGAAGAATGACCGCTCGTTTACTTTTGCAATTGATAAGCTGGATAAGGAGGAAACCAGTGACCAGCTGGCCGCTGCATCAGCACTTGCACGGCAGGTGAGGGAGGTTGTGATTCCGGAAGTTGACACTTATGTCTATGGTATCATGACAGCTAATGCAGGGCACAAACCTGCAGCCGTGGCATTGACCCCAGATAATATCTATACGGAGATTATTAAGGCCAGCAATGCCCTGGACAACTCAGAAGTGCCGGAAACAGGCCGTGTACTCCTGGTAACGCCCGATACTTATCTGCTGATGAAACAGTGTAAAGATATCACAATGGAGACTGATATCGGAAATGACATGAGATTAAAAGGTGTCATTGCCAATCTGGATGGAGCCGTGGTAATTAAAATACCATCAAAGAGACTGCCTGAAGGATTTGGGTTTATGCTGGCCCACCCAGTGGCAACCGTAGCCCCCGCTAAGCTGGAGGATTATAAGACCCACCAGGATCCGCCGGGAATTTCCGGTGAGCTGGTAGAGGGCCGCATCTGCTACGATGCTTTCGTTTTAGAAAATAAGACAGAAGCTATCTACTATCAGGCACAGACTATAACAGCATAAAGATAATAAAGTGCCCCGGACTTTCTGATATGGATCGTCCGGGGCATTTGAATGGGTAAAAATAGGACAATTCAGATAGAGTGCAGCCTAGGACAAGAGCATATAGATCAATTAGGAGATATTACCAGAGACAAATAAAAAAGGCCTGAACCACTGTATATACAGTACATTCAGCCTTTCTATAAGCAGATAACGGGAATCGAACCCGCCTCTCCAGCTTGGGAAGCTGGCGTTCTACCGATGAACTATATCTGCATACAAGTATAATTAAGGAAAATGAAATTCCCAGACATGCACCAGCCTGCGCGTGTTCCTCCGGGATATTCATATGTGTGAACCGAGACACCGCAGATACGGGCGTAACCGCTAACCGCACTCCTCCCGGAACTGATGCGTTGAGAGTATTATAATCCAAAATATTTCTATTTGCAAGAGTAATTTTGAACTGTTATAGCTTATATAACGAAAAAGAATAGCAGACTGCCTTATTATGCCTTGAAATATAAGCGAAAAAGGATTATCATAATTAAAATACTATATTGCGATAACATACGACAATTGTACGACAGGAGGAGAATCTCATGAACTATAAAATTGCATTGATCCCAGGTGATGGAATCGGACCCGAGATTGTGGCAGAGGCTAAAAAGGTGCTGGATCAGGTATGCGGAGTCTATGGCCACAGCTTTTCTTATGAGGAGGTGCTTCTGGGCGGAGCTTCCATTGATGTGCACGGTGTGCCGCTGACAGATGAGGCTGTGGAGACTGCAAAAGCTTCGGATGCTGTTCTTATGGGGTCCATAGGAGGAGATGCCAAAACCTCTCCCTGGTATCAGCTGGAGCCTTCAAAACGTCCGGAGGCAGGACTTTTAGCGATCAGAAAAGCCCTGAATCTGTTCGCCAATCTACGTCCGGCCTATCTGTACGATGAACTGAAAGGTGCCTGCCCTCTTAAGGAGGAAGTGATCGGCGATGGATTTGATATGATCATTGTCAGAGAGCTGACCGGCGGCCTGTATTTTGGTGAGAGAAAAACCGTGGTGGAAAACGGTGTGACAACAGCCGTTGATACCCTTACATACAATGAAAATGAAATTCGCAGGATTGCTGTCAAGGCTTTTGATATTGCCATGAAAAGAAATAAAAAAGTCACAAGCGTGGACAAAGCCAATGTACTGGATTCCTCCAGACTCTGGAGAAAGGTAGTGGAAGAGGTGGCAAAAGACTATCCGGAGGTGGCACTGGAACACATGCTGGTGGACAATTGTGCTATGCAGCTTGTCCATGATCCGGGTCAGTTCGATGTCATTCTCACAGAGAATATGTTCGGTGATATTTTGTCTGACGAAGCCAGCATGGTGACAGGTTCCATCGGAATGCTCTCCTCAGCCAGCTTAAATGAGACAAAATTCGGGCTTTATGAGCCGAGCCACGGTTCGGCTCCTGATATTGCGGGAAAAGGAATTGCCAACCCCCTTGCAACTATCTTATCAGCAGCCATGATGCTGCGCTACTCTCTGGACCTGGACAAAGAGGCAGATGCTGTGGAAGCAGCTGTACAGAAAGTCCTCACTGAGGGTTACCGCACAGTGGATATTATGGCAAACGGTATGAAACAGGTGGGTACCAAAGAGATGGGAGATCTGATCGCAGAGAGGATCTGAGATTTGAATGAGATAAGATCGGATAACAGAAAGGATTGTGAAAGAGTATGAGAAGTGATGCAGTAAAAACAGGCATGCAGCAGGCACCGCACCGTTCCCTGTTCAATGCCCTTGGAATGACAAAAGAGGAGCTGGAGAGGCCGTTGGTTGGTATTGTCAGCTCCTACAATGAGATTGTACCGGGCCACATGAACCTGGATAAAATTGTGGATGCCGTAAAATTAGGTGTTGCTATGGCAGGGGGAACCCCTATCATGTTTCCAGCTATTGCTGTCTGCGATGGTATTGCCATGGGACATACAGGAATGAAATATTCTCTGGTAACCAGAGATTTGATCGCAGATTCCACAGAGGCCATGGCTATGGCACATCAGTTTGACGCTCTGGTCATGGTGCCCAACTGTGACAAGAATGTGCCGGGCCTTTTGATGGCAGCAGCCAGGATCAATGTACCGACTGTATTTGTAAGCGGCGGCCCCATGCTGGCAGGCCGTGTGCATGGGCAGAAGAGAAGTCTTTCCTCCATGTTCGAGGCTGTGGGTTCCTACAGTGCGGGAACCATGACAGCAGAGGAAGTGGAAGAGTTTGAAAATAAAGTATGCCCCACCTGCGGCTCCTGTTCCGGTATGTACACTGCAAACAGCATGAACTGCCTGACTGAGGTGCTGGGTATGGGATTAAAAGGAAACGGTACCATTCCGGCCGTATATTCCGAGAGGATCAAACTGGCAAAACATGCAGGGATGCAGGTAATGGAAATGTACAGACAGAATATCCGGCCCCGGGATATTATGACAAAAGACGCTATCATGAATGCTCTGACTGTTGACATGGCTCTTGGATGTTCCACCAACAGTATGCTGCATCTGCCGGCGATCGCCCATGAGATCGGATGGGATTTTGATATTACCTTCGCTAATGAAGTGAGTGCGAAGACGCCCAACCTGTGTCATCTGGCACCTGCAGGCCCAACCTACATAGAAGACTTAAATGAGGCCGGCGGTGTATATGCAGTCATGAACGAGCTTACGAAAAAAGACCTGCTGAATTTAGACTGTTTGACAGTGACGGGAAAAACAGTAGGTGAAAATATTAAGGATTGCGAAAACAGGAACCCGGAAGTTATCCGTCCTGTAGAGAACCCTTACAGCCAGACAGGTGGTCTTGCGGTCCTGACCGGTAACCTGGCACCGGACGGCGGGGTGGTAAAACGCTCTGCAGTCTGTGAGGAGATGATGATGCACGAAGGTCCTGCGAGAGTCTTTGACTGCGAGGAAGATGCCATTGATGCCATCAAAGGCGGCAAAATCGTAGCAGGGGATGTTGTGGTGATCCGTTATGAGGGGCCAAAGGGTGGTCCCGGCATGAGAGAGATGCTGAACCCAACATCCGCTATTGCAGGTATGGGACTTGGTTCCAGCGTGGCCCTGATCACGGACGGACGGTTCTCCGGAGCATCCCGTGGGGCTTCTATTGGCCATATTTCTCCGGAGGCAGCCGTAGGCGGCCCTATTGCCCTTGTGAAAGAGGGAGATATCATCCGCATCAATATTCCAGAAAATAAGCTGGAACTGGCAGTTTCAGAGGCGGAAATGGATAAGAGAAAAGCTGAGTGGCAGCCAAGAGAGCCGAAAGTGAACACAGGATACCTGGCACGCTATGCGGCTATGGTAACCAGCGGAAACAGGGGTGCCGTTCTGGAAATCCAGAAATAAAAACAAAAAAAGATAACGGTTGGGAGGATTTCAATATGCAGTTGACAGGAGCAGAAATAGTAATCGAATGTTTAAAAGAGCAGGGTGTAGATACCGTTTTTGGTTATCCGGGCGGAACGATTCTGAATATTTATGATGAGTTATACAAACACAGCCATGAGATTCATCACGTACTCACTTCCCACGAGCAGGGAGCAGCCCATGCAGCGGACGGCTATGCCCGTTCCACAGGAAAA
The DNA here is from genome assembly GCF_900258535.1 of Blautia marasmi. Classification (NCBI taxonomy): domain Bacteria; kingdom Bacillati; phylum Bacillota; class Clostridia; order Lachnospirales; family Lachnospiraceae; genus Blautia; species Blautia marasmi. The sequence continues at coordinate 6,000,550 of NZ_OIWX01000001.1, read as the reverse complement.
GTGGGGGTATGTTTTGCAACCAGCGGCCCAGGTGCCACCAACCTTGTGACAGGGATCGCAACAGCGCACATGGACTCTGTCCCCGTCGTTGCCATTACCTGTAATGTGGGGGTTCCCCTTCTTGGAAAGGACAGTTTCCAGGAGGTGGACATAGCAGGCGTTGTTATGCCTATTACAAAACACAGTTTTATTGTAAAAGACGTGAAGAAGCTGGCAAAAACCATCCGCCGTGCTTTTGTCATTGCGAAGAGCGGACGTCCCGGCCCGGTCCTTGTGGATATTACCAAGGATGTAACCGCGGCCAAGACAGAATTTGAAAACATAGTGCCAAAGCCGGTAAAACCCTCAGTGGCTGAGATTGAAGAGGCAGATCTGACGAAAGCTGCAGATATGATCCGGGAGGCAAAGCGCCCCTTCATTTTTGTTGGTGGTGGAGCCATTGCAGCGGATGCCTGGGAGGAGCTGCGCGTTTTAGCCCACAAAATCCAGGCACCTGTGACCGATTCCCTTATGGGAAAAGGTGCGTTTTCCGGGGAAGATGAGTTGTATACAGGTATGCTGGGGATGCATGGAACCAAGGCGTCCAATCTGGGTGTGACAAAATGCGACCTGCTCATTACCGTCGGAGCCAGATTCAGCGACCGTGTAACCGGCAATACCAGAAACTTTGCCAGAAACGCAAAGGTGATCCAAATTGATGTAGATGCGGCGGAAATCAATAAAAATGTGCTGGTTGACTGCAGTGTTGTGGGAGATGCCAGGGAAGTGCTGAAACGCCTGAATGACATGCTGGAGCAGAAAGAACATAAAGAATGGCTGGAATACGTTGAGGACCTGAAAGAAAAATATCCTCTGCGCTACAATGAGGAAGGTTTAAGCGGTCCGGCCATAATTGAAGAAATCTACCGTCAGACAAAAGGCGATGCCATTATCGTTACAGAAGTGGGTCAGCATCAGATGTGGGCGGCCCAGTATTACAAATATAAAACACCCCGCACATTTTTGTCCTCAGGCGGACTGGGAACCATGGGCTACGGTCTTGGTGCAGCCATAGGTGCCAAGATGGGCAATCCTGACAAGGTAGTTATCAATGTGGCGGGAGACGGCTGTTTCCGCATGAATATGAATGAAATTGCAACCGCTACAAGAAATGATGTTCCTCTCATTCAGGTAGTTATCAACAACCAGGTCCTGGGAATGGTTCGGCAGTGGCAAACTTTGTTCTATGAAGGCAGATATTCCAATACAGTATTAAAGGATAAAGTTGATTTTGTAAAACTGGCGGAAGCTATGGGGGCAGTGGGAATCCGCGTGACCACAAAGGAAGAACTCAGGGAAGCCTTAGCAAAAGCCATTGCATTAAATACAACGGTTGTTCTGGACTGCATGATCGACAGCGACGATAAGGTATTTCCAATGGTGCCGGCAGGAGCCAACATTGAGGATGCATTTGACGAGGAAGACCTGAAAGCAAAACAGAAATAGCATGTCTTTTGCAGAAAGACAAATGTTTTTATTGACAATAATATAACAAAGGGGTAGAATACTTCTTGTCAAGCAATTTATGCCACGTGTCCTCAAAAAGGGCATGTGGCGTTACTATTAGAAGTGCTTTAGAGAGATATAAGAGTAAAGCAATAGAGGAGGAAATGACAAGTGAGCAGAGTTTATAACTTTTCAGCAGGGCCGGCGGTTCTGCCGGAGGAAGTGCTGCAGGAAGCAGCAGCAGAGATGCTGGATTATAAGGGAACAGGCATGTGCGTCATGGAGATGAGCCACCGTTCCAAAGCGTTCGAGGATATCATACATACTGCAGAGGCAGATTTGAGAGAACTGCTGCATATTCCTGACAACTATAAAGTATTATTTCTGCAGGGCGGTGCCCACCAGCAGTTCGCCATGATTCCCATGAATCTGATGAAAAATAAAGTGGCTGACTACATTGTCACAGGCCAGTGGGCGAAAAAGGCATGGCAGGAGGCACAGAAGTATGGGACTGCAAACAAGATTGCGTCCTCTGAGGATAAGACATTTTCCTATATTCCCGATTGTTCTGACCTTCCCATAAGCCCGGATGCGGATTATGTATATATCTGCGAAAACAACACGATCTACGGAACCAAGTTTAAAACACTGCCAAATACAAAAGGCAAAACTCTGGTAGCGGATGTTTCCTCCTGCTTCCTCTCCGAACCTATGGATGTGGAAAAATACGGTATTATTTACGGCGGCGCACAGAAGAATATCGGTCCTGCCGGGGTGGTGATCGCCATCATCCGCGAGGATTTGATCACAGAGGATGTGCTTCCCGGAACACCAACCATGCTGACATACAAGACACATGCAGATGCAGAGTCCTTGTACAACACACCTAACTGCTACGGTATCTATATGTGCGGCAAGGTATTCCAGTGGCTGAAGAAACAGGGCGGACTGGAAGCCATGAAAGAGCATAATGAGAAAAAAGCCAAAATCCTTTATGATTACCTGGATGAGAGCGCGATGTTTAAAGGAACCGTGGAACCGGATTCCCGTTCTCTTATGAACGTGCCTTTTGTCACAGGAGATAAAGAGTTGGATGCAAAGTTTATCAAAGAGGCTTCAGCGGCGGGATTTGTTAACCTGAAAGGCCACAGAAGCGTAGGAGGAATGCGTGCCAGTATTTACAATGCCATGCCTTTAAAAGGTGTGGAGGCTCTGGTTGCTTTCATGAAAAAATTTGAAAAGGAGAACGCTTGATCATGTACAGATATCACTGCTTAAATCCAATTTCCGGTGTGGGACTGGAGCATTTCCCGGCCAAATACGAGAGTACAGACAATATATCGGATGCCGACGCTGTGCTGGTGAGAAGTGCAAACATGCATGAGATGGATCTTCCGAAGAATGTGGTTGCTATTGCCAGGGCAGGTGCGGGTGTCAACAATATTCCTTTGGAGGAGTGTGCAAAGGACGGTGTGGTAGTCTTCAACACACCAGGGGCCAACGCCAACGGTGTAAAAGAGATGGTCATTGCCGGAATGCTGCTGGCATCCAGAGATATTGTGGGTGGTATTGAATGGCTGGAGCATCAGGATGCCACGGAAGATATCGGAAAACTGGCTGAGAAAAAGAAAAAACAGTTTGCCGGCTGTGAGATCAGCGGCAGAAAGCTGGGGATTATCGGCCTCGGCGCCATCGGTGTAAAGGTGGCAAACGCAGCCGTACATCTTGGAATGGAAGTATACGGTTATGACCCGTTTATCTCTGTGGATGCAGCGTGGAATCTTTCCAGAAGTATCCATCACATCAATGATCTGAATGTGATCTACAAGGAATGTGATTATATCACCATCCATGTGCCGCTGATCGAATCTACAAGAAAGATGATCGGCGCGGATGAGATCGCCCAGATGAAAGAGGGCGTGGTTCTTCTGAACTTTGCAAGAGATCTGCTGGTAGATGAGGAAGCTCTGGCGGAGGCACTGAAAGAGGGCAAAGTAAAAAAATATGTGACAGACTTTGCCAACCCGCTGGTGACCAGCACACCCAATACTCTGGTAACTCCCCATCTGGGAGCATCCACAGAGGAATCGGAAGACAACTGTGCAGTGATGGCAGTGAAACAGCTTATGGACTTTCTGGAAAACGGAAATATCAAGAATTCCGTAAACTATCCGGACTGTGATACAGGTGCCTGTGTGGATGTGGGAAGAGTTGCCATCAACCACAAAAACATTCCAAACATGATCAGTCAGTTTACCAGAGTACTGGGTGATGCGGGTGTGAATATATCCAACATGACTAATAAGAGTAAAGGTGACTTTGCTTATACACTCCTTGATGTGTCCACCCCTATACCGCGTGAGGTCGCAAAAGAGCTGAAAAATATACACGGTGTGTATCGTGTTCGTATAGTAAAATAATAGCTGTGATGTAACGGTTCAGTACCTTCACAGTTGCAGGCAAAGATCCATGCAGAATCGCCTTTGGCGATGGGATTTTTGCTTGGCTGTGGCACACTTTCTTACGGTCAGCGCAGTGAATGCGCAGACCTACGGAATAGTTACGCTGTGATACTATTTTTGGCAGCATGAGTCATTGACGGGCCTGTCTTGAAGCTTCGGTTTCAGGGCAGGCTTTTTGCATAAATAATTGTGCCTATTTCATTGTATTTTAAGACTATATACGGTATAATTTTACTATAGCATTATAAAAAGACATCAATATATTTGGGGTGTGAAAATGAGCAGAAAAATGAAAAAACCGGAAACATTCATACAGAAGAGAGTCCGCAGCGCAAAGCGGATAAAATCTTTTTGCGGTGCGCTTAGAAGGAATCATAAGCGGCTTGGGAAGGTATTCCATGGTGTCTGCGAAGTCGCTGCCCATGTTATGGAGAAAAAATTATAAAGGAGAGCAGATAATGGCGGTAGTAAAACCATTTTGTGCAGTGCGTCCCCAGGAAAATCTGGCATCAAAGATCGCCGCACTGCCTTATGATGTATATAACAGAAAAGAGGCGAAAGAGGAAACCGAAAAAAATCCGTATTCTTTTTTGAAAATTGACCGGCCGGAGACACAGTTTCCGGATGATGTGGATATGTATGCACCTGAGGTTTACAAAAAGGCCAGAAAGATATTCTGGAACATGATGGAAGACGGAGATTTTCTTCAGGATGTGGACCCGAATTTTTATCTCTATGAACTGACCAGAAACGGACATGTACAGACAGGGATCGTGGCTTGTGCTTCCATTGATGATTACATGAACGGCATCATCAAAAAACATGAGAATACCAGGGTGGAGAAAGAGCTGGACCGCATTCGCCACGTGGATGTACTGGAGGCACAGACAGGTCCTATTTTCTTGGCTTACCGTGCAAATGCGGATTTCAGACACCTGATAGAGGTGAAAAAGAAGGATTTCCCTATTTTTAACTTTGTATCAGAGGATGGGATTCGGCACAGGGGATGGATGATCTATGAGTCGGCCATGACCCACAAGATAGAAAAAACCTTCCGGGCCATGGACAGCATTTATATTGCGGACGGTCATCACAGGGCAGCCTCAGCCATTAAAGCGGGGCTGAAAAGGCGCCAGGAGAATCCCAATTATACAGGCAGGGAGCCGTTCAATTATTTCCTGTGTACCCTGTTTGCGGATGAGGAGCTGGAAATCCTGGATTATAACCGGGTGGTGAAAGACTTAAACGGCTGTTCCGAGGAGGAGTTCCTGGAAAAAGTAAGAGAACGATTCTATGTATCAGAACCCGGAACAGAAGCGGTATCTCCCCGGCAAAAGGGTGAATTCGGCATGTATCTGGGTGACAGATGGTATACACTCAACATAAAGGACGAATATCGTTCCCCGGATGTGGTGGACGGACTGGATGTGGCTTTGCTGCAGAACAATCTGCTGGAGCCTGTGCTGGGAATCCGGGAGCCGGCAAAAGACCCCCGCATTGATTTTATCGGAGGGATCCGGGGGCTGGGTGAGCTGGAAAAACGTGTTTTGACAGACTGTAAAGCAGCTTTTTCCATGTACCCCACTTCCATGGCAGAGCTTTTTGCTGTTGCAGATGCCGGAAAGCTCATGCCGCCAAAATCCACCTGGTTTGAGCCTAAACTCAGAAGCGGACTGTTTATCCACAGGATATAGAATATGAGAGAGCATTTATATGATAAGATCGATCGTCTGGAAGCAGGGGAATCCCTGGACAGGGAGACCTATACGGAGCTGATCGAAAAGCGGGATGAGGAACTTGCCGGTTATCTGTTTGCTAAAGCAGCACAGATGCGGGAGAAATTTTACGGCAGCCGTATTTACATAAGAGGACTGATTGAGTTTACCAATTACTGCAGAAACGACTGTTATTACTGCGGGATCCGAAAAGGGAACCGCAGGGCAGAGCGTTACCGCCTTGAGAGGGAAGAAATCCTAGAGTGCTGCACAAAGGGCTATTCTCTTGGCTTCCGAACTTTTGTGCTGCAGGGCGGTGAGGACCCCTGGTATACGGATGACAGGATCACAGAACTGGTCCGTACCATAAAGAAAAAATACAGCGACTGTGCTGTGACTCTCTCCGTTGGGGAAAAGGAGAGGGAGAGTTATGAACGGTATTTTGAAGCAGGGGCGGACCGGTATCTGCTCAGACATGAGACAATCTGCGAAAAACACTATAAAACCCTGCATCCGCCTTCCATGTCCTATGCTCACAGGCAGGAATGCCTGAAAAATCTAAAGGATATTGGATTTCAGACAGGATGCGGTTTCATGGTGGGAACACCGGGACAGACGGCGGAGGATCTGGCAGATGAACTGCTCTTTTTAAAAGAATTCCAGCCAGCCATGGTGGGGATAGGGCCTTTTATTCCGCACAGGGATACTCCTTTGGGGAATCAGGTACCGGGAAGCGCAGAGCTTACCCTGTATCTGCTGGGATTGATCCGTCTGCTGCTTCCAAAAGTCCTTCTGCCTGCCACAACTGCCCTTGGAACCATTTCCCATGACGGGCGGGAGCGGGGGATACTGGCAGGGGCCAATGTGGTGATGCCAAACTTATCGGCTTCACTGGTACAGGGAAAATACGAACTGTACGACCATAAGATTTACACAGGCGCAGAAAATGCCGCCGAACTGGAACTTCTTCGCAGCCGCATGAAACAAATCGGCTGTGAAGTGACTGTAGACCGGGGAGACACTAAAATGGATACCCGGTAAAGAGAAAAGGAGAGGGTAAAAATGAGTTACGATCCGAAATCACTGAAAGCAGAGGAATTTATTTCTCACGAAGAAATCCAGGAGACACTTGCCTATGCTGAGGCAAATAAGCACAATGAGGCGCTTATTGACCAGATCATTGAGAAGGCAAAGCTTCGTAAGGGCCTGACCCACAGGGAAGCTTCCGTACTGCTTAACTGCGACATCGAGGAGAAGAACCAGGAGATCTATAAACTGGCTGAACAGATTAAAAAGGATTTCTACGGGAACCGGATTGTTATGTTTGCGCCCCTTTATCTGTCCAATTACTGTATCAACGGCTGTGTGTACTGTCCCTATCACAGGAAAAACAAACATATAGCAAGAAAGAAACTGACACAGGAGGAGATTGTAAAAGAGGTAACAGCTCTGCAGGATATGGGCCATAAGCGCCTTGCCCTGGAAGCGGGCGAGGACCCTCAGAACAATCCCATTGAATACATACTGGAGAGCATCAAAACCATTTACAGCATCAAACATAAAAACGGAGCCATCCGCCGTGTCAACGTAAATATTGCCGCCACCACAGTGGAGGATTACAGAAAACTGAAAGATGCCGGTATTGGCACCTACATCCTCTTCCAGGAGACCTACCACAAAGAGAGCTACAAAAAGCTTCATCCCACAGGACCAAAGAGCAATTACGATTATCACACCGAGGCCATGGACAGAGCGATGGAAGGCGGTATCGACGATGTAGGTCTTGGGGTACTGTTCGGGCTGGAGATGTACCGCTATGAATTTGCAGGGCTTCTTATGCATGCAGAGCATCTGGAAGCTGTCCATGGTGTGGGACCTCACACCATCAGTGTTCCGAGAGTGAAACATGCGGACGATATAGACCCCTCTGCGTTTGATAACGGCATTGATGATGATATCTTCGCCAAATTGGTTGCCTGTATCCGAATTGCAGTGCCGTATACAGGCATGATCATTTCCACAAGGGAAAGCAAAGAGTGCAGGGAGAGAGTGCTTCACCTGGGGATCTCCCAGATCAGCGGCGCTTCCAGAACAAGTGTGGGTGGTTACAGCGAACCGGAACCGGAAGATGAGAATTCCGAACAGTTCGATGTGTCTGATAAGAGAACCCTGGACGAGGTGGTGCACTGGCTGATGGATATGAAATATATCCCCAGCTTCTGTACCGCATGTTACAGGGAAGGCAGAACGGGGGACCGGTTTATGAGTCTGTGTAAGACAGGACAGATCCAGAACTGCTGTCATCCCAATGCGCTGATGACCCTGAAAGAGTTCCTCATGGACTATGCAAGCCCAGAGACAAGAAAGATCGGGGAAGAGCTGATCCAATCTGAGCTTGTGAACATTCCAAGGGAAAGGACAAGGGAGATCGTAGTGGAACGCCTGGCAAAGATTGAAAATGGAGAGAGGGATTTCCGTTTCTGAGAGGAGGATACACATGAGTCTGAATGCAGCACCCTCCGCAAACCGGGTACATATCAGCTTTTTCGGACGCCGTAACACCGGAAAGTCCAGTCTGCTCAATGCGGTTACCGGACAGGATATGGCAGTGGTATCTGATGTTAAAGGGACGACTACCGATCCGGTGCAAAAAGCTATGGAGCTTCTGCCAATAGGCCCTGTTTTACTGATTGATACGCCGGGGATGGATGATGACCAGGAAGGCCTTGGCATCCTCAGAGTAAAGAAAGCAGAGCAGGTGCTCCACAAAACCGATGTTGCAGTCCTGGTTGCAGAGGCAGGGAAAGAACTGACCTCCATGGAACGGCAGTTAATAGAACTCTTTGAGAAGAGAGAGCTGCCTTATCTGCTGGTCTATAACAAGATGGATTTACTGTCGGAGGAAAAAAGACCGGAGACAGACCATGAAATCTATGTGAGTGCCCAGAAAGGCATCCATATCTTTGAACTGAAGGAGAAACTGGGAAGCCTTGCAGGAGAAAGGCAGGAGCATCCCCTTGTAAAGGATTTGGTATCACCGGGGGATTTTGTGCTCCTGGTGATACCCATTGATAAAGCAGCGCCGAAAGGCAGACTGATCTTGCCGCAGCAGCAGGTCATCAGGGAACTTTTGGATACCGGAGCAGTGCCTCTTGCCGTACAGGATGACAGGGTGGAGGATGTGCTGGGGCGTCTTGGGGAGAAACCGCGGCTTGTGATTACGGACAGTCAGGTGTTCGGCAAAGTGAGCAGAGCAGTTCCGGCGGCTATACCGCTCACTTCTTTCTCTATTTTATTTGCGCGGTACAAAGGGATTTTGGACGGTGCACTGAAAGGCGCGTATACGCTTGATGATCTGAAGGACCAAGATAAAGTGCTGATCAGTGAAGGCTGTACCCATCACCGGCAGTGCAATGATATCGGCACTGTGAAGATGCCCCGCTGGATTGAAACGCATACCGGAAAGAAGCCGGAGTTTGTCTTTACCTCCGGAACCGGATTTCCGGAAGATTTGACACCGTACCGGCTGGTGGTGCACTGTGGAGGCTGCATGCTCAATGAGCGTGAAATGCAGTGGCGCAGAAATCAGGCTGTCTCACAGGGAGTGCCCATGACAAATTACGGCATAGCCATTGCGCATATGAACGGTATTTTGCAGCGGAGCCTGGAAATATTCCGGCGATGAGTAACGGATACAGGGACAGATCACTGTACCGGGCGGGAGGGTATCTTTATGGAGTTTGTTGCGATTGATGAGACAAACCGGGAATGCGTCAATGAATTTATAGAAAGCCAATGGCATGCAGCGGAGATGGTCATACGCGGCAGTGTTGTGGATATGACCGGGACAGAGGGCATTGTTGTCTGGGAAAAGGGAAATATTGTGGGACTTCTGACGTATTTGATCAGGGACGGCATCTGTGAAATCGTATCCCTGGACAGCCGCCAGGAGGGCAGAGGCATCGGAAGGACCTTAATTGAGAAGATAAAAGAGACTGCAAGAAGGAAAAAATGCAGAAGGCTTGTGGTGATCACAACAAATGACAACATCCAGGCCATACGGTTTTACCAGCGCTGCGGGTTTGATATGGCCCATCTGTATCACAATGCCCTGAACCTTTCAAGAAAGCTGAAACCGGAGATTCCTCTTATAGGGGCAAACGGAATTCCTCTGATGCATGAGATAGAATTTGTAATGGATCTGGAACCGTTGAGGAATAGATAGGGAAAAATGCTCCAATGGGAAAGAAATATGAAAAAGCAGAAGCAGGAGGACGAGAGATGTATGCAGATTACAGTAATGGCCTGGTGAATTTGTCCTGTTCTGTTTTAAAACGTTTTGGTGCTCGCTACAGCCATAAGACTTTACCCTGTGTGGACGAATGGATGAAAAAAGGGTATAAGAATATTGTAGTGGTTCTGTTGGATGGGATGGGCTGCGATGCACTGGAGTTTCATCTGAAACAAGATGGATTCTTCAAAGCGCATGATAGATGTCATATCTCATCTGTTTTTCCGCCCACTACAACGGCGGCTACCACTACCATGGAAAGCGGGCTGACACCAGTGGAACATGGGTGGCTGGGATGGAGTCTGTACTTCAGTGAAATCCATAAGATTGTAAATGCCTTTACGAATCAGGACCAGTATGAAAGAATTCCAGCAGAAGATTACCATGTTGCCAGTCGTTATATTCCTTACACAAACGTTTATGAGAAGATAAACCAGGCAGGGATTGGACATGGATATAGTGTGTCCCACTTTGGCACTCATAAAATAGAAACCTTGGATGAGATGTGCGATGAAGTTGTCAGACTCTGCGGACAGGCAGGTGAAAAATATATTTATGCCTACTGGGAAGAACCGGACAGTACCATGCATGACACAGGATGCCATAGTGAAAAGGTGACAGAACAGCTGCAGTATCTGGAAGAGAAGATCGCTATGATGTCTGAGCAATTGAATGACACGTTATTGATGGTCACGGCCGACCATGGTCATATTGATCTTTCCCATTATATTTTGACAGATTATCCGGAAATGATGGAAATGTTGAGACTTCCCATATCAGTGGAGGCCAGAGCATCGGCATTCTATGTTAAAAAAGAATTTCTGCATGAATTTGAGGAAAGATTTAACCGGAATTTTGGAAAAGACTTTCTTTTGTTTTCAGCTGAAGAAATGTTGGAAAAACAGATTTTTGGAGATGGAGTGCCTCATAAAAAATTCCGGGAGCTGTCCGGTGATTACCTGGCTGTGGGGATTTCCGATAAGGGGTTTGCCTATTCCGAAAATCTTCCTATGTTCCGTTCTAATCATGCTGGTATGACAGAACAGGAGATGATGGTTCCCCTTATCGTGGTGGAAAGGCCCTAAAAATAAATATTTATGCAAAAAAAAGAACTTTCTGTCCTGCCGTAAGACGGCCAGGCAGAAAGTTCTTTTGCTGCAGCGGGGGTACTAAAATCCCGCTGCACTATTTTTATATACTGTTTTTTACAGATCCGCTTTAGTAACTGTCATTATGCAGCAGTTCATGCTCTTTGCCCTTTAACAGAGTATCATACAGTGACATGATCAGCGGATTTTCGTCAGCCTTACGGATACTGGTAACATTGTCCGCTTTGTAAAGGCCGTCTTTTCTGGCTGCTTTTGTGCGGTCTCCGGCTCTCGGCGGCTGACCGCCTCCCATGATACAGCCGCGGCGGCAGGCCATGATCTCCACAATGTGGTAGTGGGCTTCGCCGCTCTTGATCCTCTCCATGACAGTCTGGGCGTTTGCCAGACCACTGGCTACACAGACATTCAGCGGAATGCCTTTGTAAGTGACGGAGAATTCCTTGATACCCTCTTCTCCCCGGGCGCCTGTTTCCGCAACGGTATCCATGGTTGCCTTGTCATGCTTGTCTGCAAAACGGCGGAGCATAGCTTCTGTCACACCACCCGTTACGCCAAAGATAACACCGGCACCGGAACCAAAACCGAACGGCATGTCACAAGCTTCCGGAATCAGAGTCGGGAACTCAATACCGGAGTTTTTGATCATTCGGATTAATTCTGTGGTAGTGATAACAATATCTGTGTTCTGCTCTCCGTGGGTAAAACTGTTTGGACGAATGGCTTCCATTTTCTTAGCTGTACACGGCATAATGGAAACAACCACTGTCTTTTTGCCCTGGTTCTTTTCATAACCTCTGTAATACTCTTTGATGACTGCAGAGAACATTTCCTGAGGAGAACGGCAGGTGGAGAGGTTGTTCTTATACTCCGGATACTGGTCGCAGAGGAATTTCACCCATGCGGGACAGCAGGAGGTGAACAGCGGAAGTTTTGAGCTGTCACCCAGACGCTCCAGAAATTCCTTGGACTCTTCCATAATTGTCAAATCCGCGCTGAACGCAGTATCATAAACTTCATCAAATCCCATACGGTGCAGGACAGCTACCAGCTTGCCCATGACACTGTTTCCTTTGTCAAGGCCAAAGGCATCCCCTACCGCAACACGTACGGCCGGAGCTACTTGGGCTACAACCCTTGTATCCGGATCAGCAATGGCTTCCCACACTTCATCCATGTGGGTCTTGATGCTGATGGCTCCGGTAGGGCAGTAGATACGGCACTGGCCGCAGCTTACACAGTCAGTCTCAGCCAGGGTCTTATTGAATGCCGGCATTGCCATGGCGTCTGTTCCGCGGAAAGCGAATCCCAGAACGCCCAGCCCCTGGATCTCGGAACAGGCACGCACACAGTCACCGCAGAGAATACATTTGTTGGGGTCCCTGACAATAGAGGGAGAGCTGGTATCCAGCGGACGGATTTCCCTTGTGTTCTGGAAACGCACATCCGTGATATTCATTCTGTGGGCCAGATCCTGCAGTACGCATTCGCCGCTCTTTACACAGGTGGTACAGTCACGGCAGTGGGCGGAGAGCAGAAGCTCCACGATCAGTTTTCTGTATTTCTTGATCCTTCCGGAATTGGTGTAGATGACCATTCCATCTCTGGGAACCTCTGAGCAGGAGGCAAAGGTACGTCCCCTGTCATCCTCCACAGTACAGAGCCGGCAGGCGCCGAAGGTGGAAACCTCAGAGTGATAGCAGAGTGTCGGAAGATTGATTCCGGCTTTCCGGATGACGGAAAGCACATTTTTTTCATCGGTAAATTCTACTTTTCTACCGTCAATCGTCATATATCCCATATTAAAACCCTCCTATGCTTCCACGTAAATGGCATCAAAGGCACAGTTGTCTTTGCAGGCACCGCACTTGATACACAATTCGTTGTCAATATGATAAGCTTGCTTGCGCACGCCGGTGATCGCTCCCACCGGACAGTTCTTCGCACATTTTCCGCAGCCTTTACAGAACTCCGGATTGATAAGGAAGCGGCGCATGGCAGTACAGCATTTGGCAGCACATTTGTGTTCCAGAATGTGCTCCTCGTACTCATTGCGGAAGGTTTTTAAGGTGCTGATGACAGGAAGCGGGGCACTCTTTCCGAGTCCGCACAGAGCCATATTCTTGACCATGGCTGCCAGCTCTTCCAGGGTATCCAGATCCTCGATGACTCCTTTTCCGTCTACGATACGTTCCAGGATCTCCAGCATACGTTTGGTCCCTTCACGGCAGGGAACACATTTTCCGCAGGATTCCCTCTGGGTAAAGCTCATGAAGAACCGGGCAACCTCAACCATACAGGTGTTCTCGTCCATAACAACAAGTCCGCCGGAACCCATGATGGCATCGTATTTTTTAACACTGTCAAAGTCCAGACCTACATCCAGGTGCTCAGCAGTAAGACATCCGCCGGAGGGACCGCCAATCTGTACGGCTTTAAATTCTCCGCCGCCTTTGATGCCGCCGCCGATATCATAGATCATCTCACGCAGTGAGGTTCCCATGGGAACTTCGATCAGGCCTGTGTTCTCAATGGAACCGGTGATGGAGAATGTCTTTGTTCCGGGGCTTCCTTCTGTTCCTATGGTGCGGAACCAGTCAGCTCCTTTCATGACAATACCGGGAACATTGGCGAATGTTTCCACATTGTTCAGAACAGTAGGTTTGGCCCAAAGACCCTGGTCAACCGTTCTGGGGGGTTTTACACGGGGCATACCTCTGTCGCCCTCAATGGAAGCGGTCAGAGCGGAACCCTCGCCGCAGACAAAGGCACCGGCGCCGCGGTTGATATGCATATGGAAACAGAAATCCGTTCCGAGGATATTGTCTCCCAGCAGGCCTTTTTCCTCGGCCTGTGCCATGGCGTGTGTGAGCCTTTCTACAGAGAGCGGATATTCTGCACGCACATAGATATAACCGTCCTGTGCACTGACTGCGTAGGCGGCAATGGTCATTCCTTCGATGAGACGGTAGGGGTCACCTTCCATAACGCTTCCATCCATGAACGCGCCCGGGTCACCCTCGTCGCCGTTACAGACAACATAGTGTTCCTTTACGTCTGTGTGGGCAGCCACCTGTTTCCATTTCTTTCCGGTAGGGAATCCGCCGCCGCCTCTTCCCCGCAGACCGGATTTGTCCACTTCGTCAATGACATCTCTCGGAGACATGTCAAAAAGGGCTTTTGACAGGGCGCTGTAGCCGCCGGAAGCTATGTACTCATCCAGGGATTCCGCGTCAAAGCGCCCGCAGTTTTCCAGTGTGATCCTGGTCTGTTTGGCAATGAAGGGGATATCGTCCGGTGTAGGGAAGGATTCTTCCCCTTTTTTGTAGAACAGGCGTTCCACAGGTTCCTTGTTCAGGACAGTACGTTTGAAGATTTCTTCGCAGTCATCCATCTGTACTTTTACATATTGATAATGCAGGGGTTCAATCCTCATCAGGGGGCCTAATTCACAGATACCCTGGCAGCCGGTCTTCACCACTCCGATGTGGGGGACATGGCCTTCAAATTCTACGGAAACACCGGGCATGTCTTTGCAGAGCTCCTGCATTTTTTCATAGATTTTCTGTGAGCCGGTAGCGACACAGCCGGTTCCGGCGCAGATTAAGATACGGCATTCAAAAGAATCAATCTGTTTCTGGGCGGCCTCCTGCTCTTTTTTCAGAGCCTCTCTGTTTTCGATCATCATACGCTATCACCTCTCAATTCTGTGAGTAATTCCAATGCTTTTTCCGGCGTCATAGTCGGGTGTACTTCATTGTTCACGGTGAGTGTAGGAGCCAGCCCGCAGGCACCCAGGCAGGAAACAGTCTCCACAGTAAAAAGCATATCGTCTGTAGTGTGTTTCTTCTTGCTCAGGCCCAGCTCTTTTTGAAGGGCTTCCAGAATGGGCATGGATTTGCGGACATGACAGGCAGTTCCGTCACAGACTTTGATGATGTACTTTCCTTTGGGTTCAAAGGAAAAGTTTTCGTAAAATGTGGCAACACTGTAAGCTTTGGCTTCTTTCACCCCAATTTCTTTTGCCACGTAGGTCAACAGTTCGCCTGGCAGATAACGGTATTCTGCCTGAATGTCCTGCATGATGGGAATCAGTGCACTTGGCTTGCGGCCATAATGGCTAATGATTTCGTCCGTCTTCTGGTAGTAGCTCTTGTCAAGCATTCAGATACCTCCTTTAGATTTAATCATTCATGACAATAGAGAGTGAATGTGCTCTCCACTGTATTACAGTACACTTCCGCATGTGCGTTTGGGTATTTTTGCACATATACCTGTCCCCTAATTATATAATGTTAAGCGGAAATAAACAATAAATATTTTGAAAAAAACATAAAAATATACAAATTCATGAATGGTACCATAAAATTTGTATTTATACTTTCATGTACTGCTGTCTGCTCACGGTTTACGCAGGCCATCCTTCTTATACAGCAGCACTTTTCGGGCAGCATCTCCTTTAAAATTGTCTTCCGGAGCAGAGATCCGGTATTGACTATACTAACGATTGTTAGTATAATAAAAACTAACAATCGTTAGTTTGCGAGGAGGCAGGAGAGATGACAACAAAAGACAAGATTTTAAAGGAGGCCTTTTATCTGTTTTCAGAGCGGGGGTTTCATGCGGTTTCTGTCAGGGATATAGCCAGGGCTGTGGGGATTAAAGAAAGCTCTCTTTATAACCATTTCAAAAACAAGCAGGATATTTTTGACCGTATCGTGGATGTCCAGTGGGAGAATGCCAAGGCGTATTTCCGAGATAAGGAACTGCCCTTTGCCAAGGGCGATAACACAGAGATGTTTGAGGAGCGGGATATGGACAGGCTTGTGGAGAAGGTATTGTCCGTGTTTGCTTTTTTCTTTGAGGATGAGGAGAATGTGAGGTTTAGGCGGCTTCTGATCTTAAGTCAATACGAAAACCCCAGGGCAAAGGGGATCTATATCCAATTCTACAGGGAGTATATGCTGGAGTTTCAAAGCAGTCTGTTTTTGAGCCTTATGGATGCAGGGGTGCTGGAAAGAAGGGATCCGCGGATACTTGCACTGGAATTTTACGGGCCGGTTTTTTTACTGCTGCACACCTGCGAGGGTCTTAAGGAAGCGGGACCTGAATTTGAGAAACATTTGAGACAATTTATAAAAGTTTATGGAAAGTAGAGGATAAAAAATGAATATATTAGTGGTTTACAGTTCAAAGACAGGATTTACAGAGCGATATGCGGGCTGGATTGGGGAAAGGATACCCTGCACCTGTGTGAAAGCAAAGGAAGCGGAAGAAATAAATATTGAAAAGTATGACGTGATCCTATATGGCGGAGGTTTTTACGGAGGGCAGATCCAGGGGATCGCATGGCTGAAAAATAGGATTCCCCGGTTGCAGGGGAAGAGGATGGCGGTTTTTGCCACAGGTGCCACCCCGGAGGATTCCCCGGAGGTTGAAAAGGCGTTTGCTCAAAACTTAACAGAGGAGGAGCAAAAGGCAATTCCCTGTTTTTATCTGCAGAGCGGACTAAATTATGAAAAAATGGATTGGAAACTTCGGATGATGATGAAGCTTTTCTCAAAGATGATGGAAAAGAAGAAGGATAAAACCGAACAGGAAAAAATGATGGCAGCCTGTCTGAAAACTTCTTTTGATGTGGCGGATAAAAATAACCTGGAACCGCTGCTCCATTGGATCATGGAACAGTAAAGCAAAGGGGGACAGAGCAGGCTGTGGGACACAGAGCAAACCGTAACCAAAGCATTGAGATGGCATGGCTGAAACACAGGTGTTTTCATTGACAAAGAAGAACTGCCTGTGCTAGTATCAAACAAAACCAGAAACGTATTGAATACGAAAAGGAGAATTGACATGGCATTTTATTATGAGGAGCCGTCCAGAACATTTAGCGAGTACCTTTTGATCCCGGGTTATTCATCCACGCATTGCGTACCGTCCCAGGTAGAATCTGAAAACCCCTTTGGTCAAATTCAGAAAAGGGGAGGACCCGGCGCTGTCTATTAACATTCCTATGGTTTCTGCAGTGATGCAGTCTGTTTCAGATGATAATCTGGCGGTGGCCCTTGCGCAGGAAGGCGGGCTTTCCTTTATCTATGGTTCCCAGCCGGTGGAAAAACAGGCGGAGATGGTGAAAAAAGTGAAACGGTACCGTGCCGGATTTGTGGTGAGCGATTCCAATGTGTCTCCTGAAATGACCCTTCAGGATGTTCTTCGTCTGACAGAGCAGACAGGCCATTCCACCATTGCGGTGACAGAGGACGGCGGACCCGGCGGGAAACTGCTTGGTATTGTCACCAACAAGGATTACCGGGTAAGCCGCATGGACCTTGATCTAAAAGTAAAAGAATTCATGACAAAACTGGACGACCTTGTATACGCAGAGGAGGAGACGACTCTGAAGGAAGCAAATGACATTATCTGGGAACACAAAATAAATTGTCTGCCTCTGGTGAACAAGAACCGGGAACTGGTGTACCTGGTCTTCAGAAAGGATTATGATACTCATAAAAAGAATGAAAATGAGCTGATAGACAGTCACAAACGCTATATGGTAGGGGCAGGGATCAACACTAGGGATTATGAAACCCGTGTTCCGGCTCTGATAAATGCAGGTGCGGATGTGCTCTGTATTGACAGCTCTGAAGGCTTTTCGGAGTGGCAGAAGATCACCATTGACTATATCAGAAAAAACTATGGGAATGATGTAAAGGTAGGAGCCGGAAATGTGGTGGATGCGGAAGGCTTCCGTTTTCTTGCCGATGCAGGTGCTGATTTTGTAAAAGTGGGGATCGGCGGCGGCGCGATCTGTATTACCCGGGAGCAGAAAGGCATCGGAAGAGGCCAGGCAACTGCAGTGATCGAGGTGGCAAAGGCCAGAGATGAATATTTTGAGGAGACGGGGATTTATATTCCTATCTGTTCTGACGGAGGCATTGTGCACGATTATCACATTACCCTGGCATTGGCCATGGGCGCTGACTTTATCATGCTTGGAAGATATTTTGCCAGATTTGATGAAAGCCCTACGAAAAAAGTCAATATCAACGGAAGTTATATGAAGGAATACTGGGGTGAGGGCAGCGCCAGAGCCAGGAACTGGCAGCGGTATGATATGGGAGGAGAGAAAAAGCTTTCTTTTGAGGAAGGCGTGGACTCCCTGGTGCCTTATGCGGGAAGTTTAAAGGATAATGTGAGCCTGACGCTGAGCAAGGTGCGTTCCACCATGTGCAACTGCGGCGCGCTTACGATTCCGGAACTGCAGGAAAAGGCTAAAATAACACTGGTATCCTCTACAAGCATTGTGGAAGGCGGCGCGCATGATGTTATGCTGCGTGACCAAAGATAAGGGTGTATGAACAGCTGCCCGCAGTCGGCAGCAAAATTGTACAGACGGACCCGTTTTCATCCAAGGTTTACTTTTTAACGCTTTAATGATAAAATGTAACAAAAGGAGGGTGTTTTATGTCTGACAAATTATATGAATTGATGGATTGGCCTGAAATAGAGGCTATTGTATATTCCGAGGAAAGTGAACCGCGCCGCATTCTGGGGCCACGTGTGACAAAGGACGGCATCCTGATCCAGTGTTTTTTACCCGGTGCTGTGCAGGCGAAAATCCTGCTTACAAAAGAGAAACAAACGTATGATATGGTGATGGAAGATGAAGCTGGTTTTTTCGCTGTTCTGATTCCGGGAAATAAAATACCGAAATATAAAGTGGAAATGCAGGACGGGGAAGGAAATAAAAAGCAGTTCTATGACCCCTATGCCTTTGAAACGAAAATCAGCCTGGATGAGGAGCAGCAGTTCTGCGCAGGCATCTGTTATGAAATTTATGAGAAACTGGGCGCGCATACCATGACCATAAATGGGGTATCCGGTGTGTATTTTGCAGTCTGGGCACCCAATGCCCTTCGTGTTTCCGTGGTTGGTGATTTTAACCACTGGGACGGCAGGATCCATCAGATGAACCGTCTGGCTGTATCAGGGATTTTTGAATTGTTTATACCCGGGATCAAACCGGGCGCCCTGTACAAATATGAGATCAAGGCAAAGGGCTCCCTTGTTTACTTAAAAGCAGACCCCTACGGAAACCAGGCGGAGCTGCGCCCGAAAACAGCTTCTATCGTGGCGGATCTGAACCATTACCAGTGGCAGGATGACCAGTGGATGAAGGACAGAAAACATATCAATGACGAGAAAAAGCCCATGCTGGTCTATGAGATGCATTTAGGCTCCTGGATAAAACCGGAGGAAGAGGGTAAACTGTTCTGTAATTACCGGGATATTGCTCCGAAGCTTGCAGAATATTTAAAAGATATGGGGTACACACACGTAGAACTTATGCCGGTTATGGAGCATCCCTTTGATGCTTCCTGGGGATATCAGGTGACCGGGTATTATGCGCCTACCAGCAGATATGGAACCTGTGAGGACTTCATGTATTTTATGGATTATCTGCACCGGCAGGGGATTGGTGTGATCCTCGACTGGGTGCCTGCGCATTTCCCGAAGGATACACCGGGGCTTCCAAATTTTGACGGTACCTGTCTGTATGAGCATCTGGACCCAAGGCAGGGGATGCATCCTCATTGGGGAACATTGATCTACAATTACGGAAGACCGCAGGTGAGAAACTTCCTTATTTCCAATGCACTTTTCTGGGTAGAGAAGTTTCATGCAGATGGCATCCGTATGGATGCGGTTGCTTCCATGCTTTATCTGGACTACGGAAAGAATGACGGGGAGTGGGTTCCAAACATCTATGGAGGCAACGAGAATCTGGAGGCCATCGAATTTCTGAAGCATCTCAATTCCATTTTTAAGAAAAGACATCCGGACGCGCTTCTGATCGCAGAGGAGTCTACTGCCTGGCCGAAGATTACCGGCAGTATTGAGGACGAGGGCCTGGGCTTTGATATGAAGTGGAATATGGGCTGGATGAATGACTTTATTGACTATATGAAAAAAGATCCGCTGTTTCGCGGAGGTGCTCACGATGAACTGACATTCAGCATGGTTTATGCGTACAGTGAAAAGTTCCTTTTAAGTCTGTCCCATGATGAGGTGGTACATTTAAAAGGCTCTTTACTTATGAAGATGCCGGGGGACAAGGCGGAGAAGTTCGCAAATCTGCGTGCAGCATATGGCTTTATGGCAGTACACCCCGGCAAGAAGCTGTTGTTCATGGGACAGGAATTTGCCCAGGAGAGAGAGTGGTCTGAGGAGAGAAGCCTTGACTGGGATCTTCTGGAACAGTCCGAACACCAGCAGTTTAAAAACTATGTGAAAGCGCTCTGGAATTTCTACAAAGGCCATCCGGCTCTGTTTGAACTGGATTATGACACGGAAGGGTTTGAGTGGATCAACCACATGGAATCCGAGAAAAACATGCTGACATTTATCAGGAAAACGAAAAAGAAAGAGGAGCTGCTGGTGATCGTGTGCAACTTCTCGTCTCTGGCATATGAAAAATACCAGATGGGAGTTCCGTATCCCGGTAAATACAAAGAAATCTTTAACAGTGATGCCGTGGAATTTGGTGGAACCGGCTTGAGAAATGCCAGGGTGAAATCCTCCAAACGGGCAGAATGCGATGAAAGAAAGAATTCCATCGTGATAGATGTTGCGCCGTTTTCTGTACAGATCTTCTCCTTTACAAAAGAAGAGAGAAAGACAACCGCTAAGGTATCTTCCGGGAAAGCTGTGAAAGATACGGCGTCTGTGAAAGCACCTGCAAAGAGGAAAGCTAAGACGACAGCAAAGAATGCCGAGATCAAAGAAAAGTCCGGAGTATCAAAAGTCCGTGCAGAGCTGGAAAGGAAAATTGAAGAGGAACGGAAAAAAGAGCTGGAGCAGCAGGCATTACAAATAGCTGCGGCAGGGAAAACTGCAGAAAAGGCAGGCTCCGGGAAAGCTGAGGCAGAGACGGCAGACACCCAAATTGCTGCAAAGGCGGAGACCGGGAAAACAGCATCAGGGTCAAAAACTAAAAGATCAGCCAAATCGAAAGCTGCGGCAAAGCCGGATGCGAAAAAGATAGCCGCTAAACCGGAATCTGAGAAAATAGAGGCAAAACCGGAAGCCGAGAAGATAGAGGCAAAACCGGATGCAAAAAAGATAGCCGCTAAACCGGAATCTGAGAAGATAGAGGCAAAACCGGATGCAAAAAAGATAGCCGCTAAACCGGAATCTGAGAAGATAGAAGCAAAACCGGAAGCGAAA
The DNA here is from genome assembly GCF_900258535.1 of Blautia marasmi. Taxonomy (NCBI): domain Bacteria; kingdom Bacillati; phylum Bacillota; class Clostridia; order Lachnospirales; family Lachnospiraceae; genus Blautia; species Blautia marasmi. Next base: position 5,979,264 of record NZ_OIWX01000001.1, on the reverse strand, counting down.
AAGATAGCCGCTAAACCGGAATCTGAGAAGATAGAAGCAAAACCGGAAGCGAAAAAGATAGCCGCAAAGCCGGAATCTGAGAAGATAGAGGCAAAACCGGAAGCGAAAAAGATAGCCGCAAAACCGGAAGCTGAGAAGATAGCAGCAAAGCCGGATGCGAAAAAGATAGCTGCAAAGCCAGAATCTGAGAAGATAGAGGCAAAACCGGATGCAAAAAAGATAGCCGCAAAACCGGAAGCCGAGAAGATAGAGGCAAAACCGGATGCAAAAAAGATAGCCGCAAAACCGGAAGCTGAGAAGATAGAAGCAAAGCTAGAGGCAAAAAAGATAGCCGCTAATCCTGAATCTGAGAAGATAGAGGCAAAACCAGAAGCGAAAACGATAGCTGCAACAGCAGAGGCGGAGATTACGGAAGCAACGCCAGCTGCGAAAGAGACAGCTGCAAAACCGGAGGCTGAGAAGGCTGAGGCAAAACCGGAAGCTGTGCAGGCAGAAGAAGACAAGCAGTCTGTAAGTCTTGCAGTGGAAAAGGCAGAGAAGGTTTCTGCGGCAGCAGTGAAAGCAGAAGAGACAAAAACAGCGGAGACAGGAAAAGCCGGTACACGGACCGTCCGGACAACCTCCAAAAAGAAAACAACGAGAAAGACAACCAAGAAAAAATAAGGATGAACTAAATGACAGGAATATTGGCAAGCAGCATAAATTTTGAAAAAATCTGGAACCGTATCAGTGCTCAGATACCTGCCGTGGAAGCCTTTGCGTGGAAGGTGATCCTGGCGATCGTCGTCTATTTTATAGCCAGCAAGGTGATCGTCAAGATATGCGCCATCATACGGGCAGCCATGAACAAGGCAGGTGCGGATACCGGTGTCATCCAGTTTTTGACCTCTTTTGTAAAAACTGCCCTGTACTTCCTGCTGATCGTAAGTATTGCAGTCCGTTTTGGGATTAAGGAATCTTCTATTGCAGCATTGCTGGCATCCGGTGGTGTAGCCATTGGTCTGGCACTGCAGGGCGGTCTGTCAAATCTGGCAGGCGGAGTCATCATCATGCTTCTGCGGCCCTTCACAGTGGGAGACTATATCATAGAGAATACCAACAGCCAGGAGGGAACTGTGGTGAAGATTGATCTGTTTTACACCACTCTCTCCACTGTGGACAACAGACGGATCACCATACCGAACGGAAATATCACCAATTCCAGCATTGTCAATGTGACATCCCAGGATAAACGGAAGCTGGAGATCAAAGTGATGATTGGCTACCAGTCAGATTTAAAAAAGGCAAAAGGGATCCTGGAAACACTGCTTCATGCGGATCCTGCTATAATGTCTGAGCAGGAGATGCTGGTATTCGTGGATGAACTGGCGGATGACGGCGTGATCCTGGGACTCAGGGCATGGGTGAAAACGGAAGATTACTGGCCTGCAAAATGGAGACTGAATGAGGAAATTAAACTGACATTTGATGAGGAAAACATTGATATTCCATATCCGCAGCTTGATGTGCATATCAAGTCCGGATTGCCGGAGGCTTTTGGCAGAGAGGAGCGCAGCCTATGAAACACAGAAAATCATGTATTGCCATCCTGCTTTGCGCCGTGATGATATTCGGCACTGCAGGATGCAGTAATACCCAGGATACAGATGCGAAAACCCAGACGGAGTCAAAAGAGGAGCAAAAGGACACAGAACAGGAAAAGAAAGAAAATCCGGATAAGGAAGTAAAAAAGGAAGATCCGCAGACCGATAAGAAAGAAAACGCAGAGACGAAAGAAGAGACAGGGACGCAGGACGGAGAGAAAGAGGCAGTGAAGAGCGATGCCGATGTGCAGGAATCGCAGGAAGAGAGCGTCCCGGTACAGACAGGGCAGGCGTTTATTTATGTTCCCGATGAAAATGCGGAAGGCTGGGATGTAAACCAGGTGGAAATCCCTCAGGTATCTGCGGATGCGCTGATTGGGCAGCTGGTGGGGGCAGGCGTTCTGACAGACAGTATAACCGTGCAAAATTTTGAGGAGACTGAGGAAGAAGGGCAGTATGTCCTGAAATTGGATCTGTCCTCAAATTTTAAAGACAGTATACGTTCTATGGGGACCGCAGGCGAGATCCTCACCATCGGCGCTGTTGTCAATTCATTTCTGGATACCTATCAGGCAGAAGCGATCCAGATTACAGTGGACGGCAGCACATTGGAAACAGGCCACGAGGTATATGAAGGATTTATGACACATATGGATTATCAGTAGCGAAAGGTGCAGCGCCGGAGTGTATTCCGGCTGCTGCATTTTCAGATTGAACGGGAGTGGTTGGCTATGAAAAAACTATTTGAACCATTACAGATAAAAAAGGTGAAGATAAAAAACAGAATCTGTTTTCCGCCGGTGGTATGTTATGCCTGGGGCACAGAGGATGGCTATGTAACACAGGAAAATGTGGAGCATTACCGAAATGTGGCAAAAGGGCAGACAGGACTGATCATACAGGAAGCCACATGTGTGGACAGGAGCGGAAAACTTGTTTCTAACCAGCTTGGTATCTGGGAGGATGGCCAGATAAAGGGACTGTCGGAGATCGTGGACGCGGTACATAAAGAAGGATGCCCGATCTTTATCCAGATCCATCATGCAGGTGTCTCAGGCCTGGATGGAGAGCTGGCCTGTCCCAGTGATTACAGTTTTTACAAGGACGGTGTCAAAAAAATCGGGAAAGAGATGACTGCAGAGGAGATACATAAAGTCCAGCAGGCGTTTACAGATGCGGCAGTCCGTGCCTGGAAAGCAGGGTATGACGGTGTGGAACTGCACGGATGCCACCAATATCTCATGTGCGAATTTTTTAACCGCTGGGTAAACCGCAGACAGGATGTATACGGAGAACACAGGGAACTGTTTGCAGTGGAAATCCTGCGTGTCATAAAAGAGAAGGTTCCGGAGGATTTTGTGGTGGGGATCCGCCTGGGAGGCTTTGAGCCAAGGCTTGAGGATGGCATCAGACATGCGGAGATATTGGAAAAGGAAGGCATAGATTTTATTGATGTATCCTATGGTTTTTCCGGTGAGGATGACCCAAAAGCTCCCGTGGATTTTCCCTATGAAACATGTATTTACGCGGCAGCTCAAATCAAACGCGCCGTTTCGGTTCCCGTTTTCGCGGTAAATGGGATCACGGACCCTGAAATGGCACAGGACATTCTGGAGCGTACCGATGTGGATATGGTGGATATTGCCAGGGGGATCATTGTGAACTACAATTGGGCCAAGGACGCCATGGAAGGCAGAGATACCGGAAAATGTCTGCACTGCAGGCGCTGTCTGTGGTGTGAAAACCCGGATACCTGCACCGGAAGAAAAATCCTCAGGAAAAATCTGCAGCGGAAAAAGGAATTTATAGACAATTTATAATTTTTAAGACACAGGAAATATCTATTTGTCTTTCATCGTGTTATTATGAATATATCGTAAAAATGAGAGAGGATGATACCACATGAAGACGCAGGTGTTGTATAAAAGCAGAACGGGCAATACGGAGAAGCTGGCAAAGGCCATATTTGCAGCAGTGCCGGGCTCAGATAAGGACATTGCCCGGCTGGACGGGCAGACAGACTATGATATGGCGGACATTTATTTTATCGGTTTCTGGACGGACAGGGGAAGTGCCAGCGTGGAAGTGCTGGATTACCTGGGATCCCTGCAGGGAAAGAAGATTGTATTGTTCGGCACCTGCGGAATGGGAGAAAGCCCGGAATACTTTAAAAAGATCGAGGAGAATATCCGGGTCTTCATAGAGGATGACAATGAATATCTGGGTGCCTTTATCTGCCAGGGGAAGATGCCTATCCAGGTCAGGGAAAAATACAACCGCATGAGAAATGGTGGCAATGATAAGCAGGTGGATGCCATGATACGGAACTTTGATATGGCTATGCTGCATCCCGATATGGATGACCTGGAGCATGCCCGCCAGTTTGTCAGCGGAATATATGAATCATTAGAGAAGGATGGAATTTGACGATCATGAAAGAAAAATTTGCAAAGTTTATGGCAGGACGTTACGGCACGGACAGGCTGAACCAGTTTATGCTGATCGTACTTTTGGTCTGCGCTGTTATCAATATGTTCATCAGGAATGGATATGTTTCCATACTGCTGACTTCCTGGGAGATCCTTTTGATTGTATTTATATACATCAGGATGTTTTCAAGGAATATTACAAAGCGTTATGCTGAGAATCAGAAATATCTCACTGTTGAGAATAAGGTGCGTCACTTTTTCGGCCAGAAAAAGTATATCCAGCAGCAGAGAAAGGATTACCACATTTTCTCCTGCCCAAACTGCAAACAAAAGATCCGCATTCCCAAGGGAAAGGGCAAGGTGAGTGTGCGATGCCCGAAATGTGGAACGGAATTTGTGAAAAACAGTTAGAAATGAACCGTGACCTTTCTCACCGGACAGCATAATATAGCCCCGGCTCTGTACTTGCCTCCAATGATCAGATTTTGGTGGCACAGAGCCGGGGCTTTGATTTCGTCACAGACATTCTTCCGGACGTTTATCATATCTCAGCCCTTTAAAGACCGATTGATGTCTTTCGTCACTTCCCACTCTGGGCATATATTTCACTACACCTACTAATTTCGGCTGTACCCAGACTGCCTCCTCATTTCCATGACCGCCCGGCGTACCGGCGGGAGGATAACCGGATGGTAATTTTAGCAATTGCGCTAACGTATCGGTTCCTACCCCCATTGTTACATGTCCTTCATAGACGATAACGTGATCTTTATATTTACCGAGAACAAGGCTGATCATATTATTTTGTTTTTGGATATATCCACAGATAATAAAATCATCATCCAGCATCCGTTTTATTTTTATCCAGTCTTTCGTGCGTTTATCCTGTATATAGAGACTGTCCTTTCGCTTGGCAACTATCCCTTCTAACTCCTGCTGTTCTGCCATCTGATAAAAGGCTGTACCATTGCCCTCCACATATCTTGATAAAACCAACCGTTCGGATTCCGAGAAGGCTTTTTGCAGAAGAACCTTTCTGTCCGATAATGGTAGTGCCGTTACGTCCCTGTCTTTATAATACAAGATATCAAACGCAACGAATGTAGCGGGAAACTGTTTTGACGCAAGTTCAATTTTAAATGTATTCGTTGTAAGACTGCGGCGTTGGATCTCAAAGAAGTCAGGCCTGCCATTTTTTAATATCATCAGTTCACCGTCGAGAATGCATTTTTCTCTGGCTTGTGTCCATAATTCTTTTAACTCCGGCACTTTCAGTAACATTTTTTCATTTCGTTTATTTCTCAACTCCGTTTTGCCGCTTGGGTCCAAATAAGCAATGCATCTTTCGCCGTCCCATTTCAGCTCATAAATATACGCATCATCATCGAACGCATTCCCCTCTTGTCCAATGAGCATTGGTTTGACATTTTTGGTCTCAAAATCAATCATGCTGTGGCTTTCCTGGTCCTGCGTTTTTTAGGCGGGGTATTGTCTCCGTTTGTACCTACCTGATTAAGTGATTTTTGCAATGCCTCCATCAGATCGATCACATTTGATGGTCTTTCTTCCGGGGCTGCAGTGATCTCCTCACCATTGATCTTAGCTTCTATAATTTCTCTTAACCTTTTCTGATATTCATTATGATACTGCTCGGGGTTAAAATTCTGTACCATAGAATTCACTAAGGTTTTTGCCATGTTCATTTCCGGCTCAGTTAGGTCCGGATGAGCAATGTCCTTTGGCATTTCCTTAATTTCATCTGCAAAGAACATAGTCTCAATTAGAATTTCTTCCGCGGTGGGTATCAGCGCGAGAAGTTTTTCGGATTGTCCTAATACTGCTTTTGCAACTGCCACCTTTTTCTCCTCATACATTGCCCGCCTAAGTAATTCATAGGCCTTGTCACCACCCAGTTCCGGCACTGCATGATAAGTCTTGTCATAGAATACCGGGGGGATGCTGCTCAAATCGGCAAAATGTATAATCTGCACTGTGCGGTCTTTTTCGGTCTTGGCTTTCTCAAAATCGGCATCCGTCATTGTCACGTATTGCCCCGGGGCAAACTCGAAACCTTTTATGATATCCTGTGTTCCCACTTCTTTACCGCAATTGGCACAAACCTTCTTGTATTTGACTCTTGATCCATCTTCCTTACATAGCTGGTTAAAGTGTATATCACTATCCTGCGTCGCTGTATGGAGCGCCACAGGAATATGAACTAACCCAAATGAGATTGCTGCTTTTTGTGCTGCCATTTTTTCCACATCCTTTTTCTTTTTAGTATTTACTGTATACATAAAAATTAAAACTGGTTAAAAATGGCCGGCACTGTAACCGTGACGGCAAAAAAAGAACCCTGCATAAATACAGGATTCCTGAAAGCTGGAAATGAGACTCGAACTCACGACCCCTTCATTACGAGTGAAGTGCTCTACCGACTGAGCTATTCCAGCTTGTGTTTCACACACAAATGATATTATACACGATTTTGAGAAAATTTCAACTATTTTTTACAAATTTTGTCCTATATTTTGCACAGGGCATTATTTTAGGTCAGTGGTCAAAGGAAAATCTGTTCGCAAAATGGATGAATTCTCTCTGAATTACGTGTCGGTAATTGACAACTCCGAACATTTGTGCCATTATATACCAGAGATAGTTTATTAAGATAAAGAAGGACACTACATGAACGATATACGACACCCGCAGGAAAATCCCGCAGATTTGGACCGGACAGGTGCGGGAAAAGATAAGTTATTGGAATTAAAAGGAATCAGTAAGAGTTTCGGTACCACAGATGTGCTCCGGGACATTGACCTCTCTATTGAAAGAGGGGAGTTTATTACATTTTTAGGCGCATCCGGCTGCGGAAAAACCACAACCCTGCGCATCATCGCCGGGCTGGAGATGCCGGATAAAGGCCAGGTGATTCTGGAAGGCAGAGATGTGACCCTGCTGGAACCCCATCAGAGAGATGTAAATACCGTGTTCCAGAATTACGCCCTGTTTCCCCATATGAATGTGGAGGCAAACATTGGCTATGGCCTGAAAATCCGCAAGGTTCCCAAGAATGAGATCAAAGAAAAAGTGAGAAAAATGCTGGACCTGGTCCAGCTCTCCGGTTATGAAAAACGTATGCCCTCAGAACTGTCAGGGGGGCAGAAACAGAGAGTTGCCATTGCCCGCTCTCTGATCAACAGTCCCAAGCTTTTGCTTTTGGACGAGCCTTTGGGCGCCCTGGACTTAAAACTGCGAAGAGCCATGCAGACAGAACTGAAACGCCTGCAGAAAAAGCTGGGCATCACCTTCCTGTACATAACCCATGACCAGGAGGAGGCGATCAATATGTCAGACCGTATTGTGGTCATGCGGGACGGGCAGTTTGAGCAGATCGGAACCCCGGATGAGATCTACAACCGCCCAAAGACCAGTTATGTGGCAGATTTTGTGGGCAACGCCAATATTATCTCCGGTGTTGTGGAGCGTATAGATGGGGAGCTGACAGATATCCGTGTGAACAGCCGCCTCATTACAGCCAAAACGGTGGACGGCCTGAAAGAAGGCGGCCGGGCAGTGGTGGCGGTGAGAAGGGAAAATATCAAAGTCTGCCGTCAGTGCAAAAAGGGCCTTCCGGCAGTGATCACAGATAAATCCTTTAATGCCGGACAGCTTCACATGGTCTTTAAACTGGAGGACGGCAAGGAAGTGGTTGCTAGCCATTACGGTATAGATACGGATTTGACCGTGGACCAGAAAGTCTGTGTGGGATGGGAACCGGAACACGCTGTCTTTGTGGATATGGATGAAGCGGCACAGGGGGCATGAGGATGGAAAAAAAGAAAAAATCAGGACTGTTTCTGACGGTTGCGCCCCTCTATATCTTCACCCTGGTCTTTGTGGCAGGCCCCCTGCTCTATATGATAGCACTGAGCTTTGCCACAAACAGCGACGGGTGGGGAACCGTGTGGAAATTCACCCTGGAAAATTATAAAAAGATAGCAGACCCTGTTTATCTAAAAAGTTTTACCCAGTCTTTCCAGCTTGCGTTTACCAGTACCATCTGTATTACGCTTCTGGGATATCCCTTCGGATACTTTATGGCAAAGCAGTCCGCAAAATGGAAGAAGAGGATCATGCTGCTGATCATGGTGCCTTTCTGGACCAGTTCCCTGATCCGTATGTACGGATGGATCATCCTGCTCCAGGCGAAAGGTGTCTTTAACACGCTGTTAATGAAGCTGGGCATAATCCAGGAGCCTCTGAAGATCCTATATTCCTACCCTGCAGTGGTCATTGGTATGATTTATGCCCTGCTGCCCTTTATGGTCCTGTCCGTGTATTCCAGCGTGGAAAAAATGGACTGGTCTTTGGTGGAAGCCGCAAGGGATCTGGGCGCCAGCCGTGCGAAGGCATTTATGACCGTTACGCTGAAGCTGACCCTGCCGGGACTCCTGACAGGTGTGATCCTGTCCTTTGTGCCGTCCATGGGACTGTTTTTTATTGCAGATATTCTGGGAGGAAATAAAATCGTTCTGGTGGGAAGCGTCATTCAGGACCAGCTCACAAGAGGCAGCAACTGGCCCTTTGCAGCGGCCCTGGCAGTGGTGCTCATGGCACTTACTTCCATAATGATCTACCTGTACCGGAAAATAACCCATGTAAAAGATTTGGAGGGATTCTTTTGAGAAAAAAACATAAGCTGTCAGGCATTTATCTGGCGGTCCTGCTGCTCATCATGTATCTCCCCATTGTGATGGTGGTGATATTTTCCTTTAATGAGTCCAAGCTGACAGCCAGCTTTACAGGATTTTCTTTGAAATGGTATGAAACGCTCTGGCACGACAGGGATATCAAAGAGGCGCTTTTCAACAGCATACTTCTGGGTGTCATAAGCTGCGCAATCTCCGCAGTCATCGGAACCCTGGGCGCTGTGGGGATGGCGCGGGCGGATTATAAGACAAAAGGCATGATGGAGTATCTGTCCACGGTTCCCATTATGATCCCGGAAATCATTCTGGGCATGGTATTTCTTGCCTTTTTCTCCTTATTAAACCTGCCTTTTGGTATGACAACCCTGGTAATTGCGCATACTACATTTTGTATTCCTTATATATTTATGATGGTGAAGGCAAGGCTTGTGGGAATTGACAGGTCTTTGGAGGAGGCCGCCCGGGATCTGGGGGCATCTCAGATCCGGACCTTTTTTGACATAACACTGCCGCTGATCATGCCGGCAGTCCTGTCGGGAAGCCTGCTTGCATTTGCCATGTCCTTTGATGATGTGGTCATCAGTATTTTTGTAAACGGTCCAAGGCTCAACACCCTCCCGGTGAAAGTTTACACACAGTTAAAGACAGGGGTGACGCCGGAGATCAATGCGCTTTGCACCATAATTTTAGCGGCCATCGTACTGGTCCTGGGCATTTCTGCTTTGTTGCAGAAGAGGCAGGAACGCAGACGGGGAGAACTTTCAGAAAGATGAGGTAATAATATGAAGAGAAGATTAGCAGCCCTTACACTGTGTTTTGCAATGGCAGCTTCCATGCTTGCCGGATGCGGTGAGAAAGAGGAAGATGACAACAAGGAACTGGTCCTCTACACCTGGGAGGGCCTTTTCCCCCAGGAGGTCCTGGATGGTTTCGAGGAAGAGACCGGGATCAAGATCATAAGTTCCAACTTTGATACAAATGAGACCATGCTGGAAAAGATCCAGCAGACAGACGGAAAAGACTATGACATTGTTGTGGGTGATGACTACATTATTGAGCAGATCGTGAAAAACGGTCTGGCTAAAAAGCTGGACACATCACAAATCGGTAATTTAAAGAATATCAATCCCTTGTACCAGAGTCAGTTCTATGACCCGGACAATGAATATACCATTCCTCACGGAGCTGGTATTCCTCTGATCGTATACGACCCGGAACAGATAGACTTTGAGATCAAGGGATATGAGGATTTGTGGAATCCCAAACTGGAAGATAAGATCGCCATGATCGGCAGCTATCGCGCTGTCAATGGGTTTGTACTTCAGACCATGGGAAAATCCATGAATGAGGAAGACGTACAGGTCATTGAACAGGCCGGGGAAAAATTAAAAGAGCTGGCTCCCAATATCCGAATGATCCAGGACAGTGATACTCAGAACGCCCTGTTAAACGGTGAGGCAGCCGTTGCATATCTCTACACCTCCCAGGTGACGGCAGCTCTGGCAGAGAACCCGGATCTGAAGGTGGTTTACCCGGAAGAAGGCCTGGGATTTGGCATCATGAATCTGTTTGTTCCAAAAAATGCGCCGGATGAACTGAATGCGTACAAATTCCTGGATTACATTCTGGAACCGGAAGTTGCCGCTAAATGCTTTAATGCACTGGGATATTACTGTACCACTCAGGCAGCCGATGATTTGGTGAATCCCAACCTGGTCGTTCCGGATTCTGTGACAAAAGGCGAAATTGTGCAGAACGTGAGCGGGGAAGCCAATGAGGCTTATGAGAAAAACTGGACAGAATTCAAAGCTGCATGTGACTAAGGAAAAAGGAGGTACATACAATGCAGACAAAAGTGACAAGAGAGAAAGCATTAGAACTTCTGAAAAAATACAATAAAGAGGAATTCCATATCCTCCATGCTCTGACTGTGGAAGGCGTTATGCGCTGGTATGCAGGGGAGATGGGATTTGGGGATGAGGCTGATTTCTGGGCTTTGGCAGGCTTGCTGCACGATGTGGATTTTGAGCAGTTCCCGGAGGAACACTGCAAGAAAGCGCCGGAGCTTTTGGCCAAGATCAATGCGGAGGACGAGCTTATCCACGCAGTGGTAAGCCATGGATACGGACTTTGTTCTGAGGTGAAGCCGGAGCATCTTATGGAAAAGATCATGTTTGCCTCCGATGAGCTTACAGGTCTGATCTGGGCAGCAGCAAAAATGCGTCCCTCCAAAAGTGTCATGGACATGGAAGTGTCCAGCGTTAAGAAAAAATTCAAGGACAAGAGGTTTGCAGCCGGCTGTTCCAGAGACGTGATCAAGACCGGTGCCGAGATGCTGGGCTGGGAACTGACAGAGTTATTTGACAAGACCATCTTGGCTATGCGTTCCTGTGAAGCTTCCGTGGCCCGGGAGTGTGAAGAGCTGGCAGCACAGTGATATGAATGATAAATATGAGATGAATAAGGGCAAAAGGGATGCGGAAGCATCCTTTTTGCCTGCTTACTATTATTCCCCCTGGAAAGAGGGAAGGACAAAAGAAGAGCAGGAACTTCTGTTGGGTGCAGAGGAGATGGAGATTGCGGACGGTGTGGAGGAAATTGGGAACTACACCTTTTATGGCTGTGGAAATTTAAGGCGTCTCTCGTTCACGGATTCCCTGAAGCGTATCGGCGGCGGTTCCTTTACCGGTTGTTCTGCGCTGAGGGAGCTACAGGTCCTCATGGAGAAAGGCGCTAAAAGCTGTATAACAGATGTGGTAGCGGAAACCTTTCACGAGGTGTTTGCGGTGATCACGTTCAGGGGGACAAAGGACAGCGCCAGACTGGTATTCCCGGAATATTATGAGGAGGGTGTGGAGAACACACCGGCCAGGATCCTGGAGACACATTTTCATGGTTCCGGATACCGCTACCGCCAGTGTTTTACAGAAAAACGTGTGGATTATCACCGCTATGACAGTTTGTTTGAGGTGGCAAAGGTATATGAAAAATCTGAGATCCTGATCCCTATGGCCATGGGGCGTCTCAGGTATCCCTATGAACTGGAGGATAAGGCAAAATTAGCGTATGCCGCGTATGTAAGAGAGCATCTGGAGGAGACGGGAGATTATTTCCTGAAACAACAGGACTGGCACAGCGCCCTGTCTTATCTGGCAGAAGAAGTATTGCAGAGATCTGACGAGATGGAGCGGCTTTTGTACCGGGCTTCCCGGATCGGACAGACAGAGGCCGTGAGTCTTTTGATGGATGAGAAGAGAAAGCGGTTTGGCAGGATCGTAAAGTCCTTTGAATTTTAACACGTAACGGTGAAGGCACCCAACCGTTACAGATGGAGTAGAGATATGGCACAGGAAATGGAAAAACGAATCAACGAAGTGTGCGTCAGAATTCTGGCAGCCTCCAAAAGCGAGCTTTATCTGCACATGCGTTTTCTGGATGTGGCCCTTGCCGCGTTTTCTTATGTGCAGGATCCGGAGATGGAGACCCTGGGAACAGACGGGGTTTACTTATACTATGATCCGGCGTATTTGGGCGGCCTGTACCGGCGGGGACGCGGGGAAGTCAACCGGGCGTATCTGCATATGGTGTTTCACTGTATATTTGCCCATCCGTGGAAGGATGTGCGGCGAAGGAAAAAAAGGGCTTGCGGACTGCTTGGGGAAGATCTGGCGGATCTTTTGTGGGAGGTCTCCTGTGATATTGCCAGTGAGGCAATGATCGATAGTATCCCCCTGCACTGTGTGCGCCGCCCCGCGTCTGTTTTGCGGAGGGAGACTTACGCGGTACTTGGACGGAAGCGCAGGGTTCTTAACGCGGAAGGCGTTTTTACCGCTCTTTTGGAGGAGAGTCCGGACCTTGAGCGGCTTCAGCAACTCAGAGGAGAATTTTATGTGGACGACCACAGCTTTTGGTCCGGCGGGAAAAGAAAGACGCCAAACCAGAGGCCAAAAGAAAACTGGGATGACATCCGCAATAAGATGGAGACAGAACTGCAGAGTTTTGGACAGGACAGCGCCACGGGAGCCTCGGAGGGGCTTTTGGAGCAGATCAAGGTGGAGAACAGGGATTCCTATGATTACCGCAGATTCCTGCAGAAATTTGCCGTGCTGAAAGAAGAACAGCAGATCGACCCGGATTCTTTTGATTACGGGTTCTACAGTTATGGGCTTTCCCTGTACGGCAATATGCCTCTCATTGAGCCCCAGGAGAGCCGGGAGGTAAAAAAGGTGGAGGAATTTGTCATTGCCATTGACACCTCCATGTCTTGTTCCGGTGAGCTGGTGAAGGCCTTTCTGAAAGAGACGTATTCCATTCTGAGGGAGACGGAGAGTTTTTTCAGGAAGATCAATATCCACTTGATCCAGTGCGACGAGATTGTGAGGTGTGATGACAAGATCACCTCCGGGGAGGAACTGGAGGCCTATATGGAACATCTGGAACTTTTAGGCCAGGGGGGAACGGATTTCAGGCCGGTATTCACCTACGTGGAGGAGCTTCTGGCAAAGAGAGAGTTCACAAGCCTGAAAGGGCTTTTGTATTTCACCGACGGCAAAGGGATCTATCCCCGGAAAATGCCCCGGTATGAGACAGCTTTTGTGCTGATGCAGAAAGAATTTGAGGAAGTAGACGTGCCCCCCTGGGCCATTAAGATCTATCTGGACCAGGAGGAAATGGAGGCATACAAAGAGGGAATCAGGGATGAACATTAAACGAGCGAAACAGGAAATTAAGGACGCCATTGAGGCGTATCTGATCAAGGACGAATATGGGGAATACTGTATTCCCTCCATCCGGCAGCGCCCCATTCTGCTCATGGGTCCTCCGGGAATCGGAAAGACACAGATCATGGAGCAGATCGCCAGGGAATGTGAGATCAATCTGGTATCTTATACCATTACCCATCACACCAGGCAGAGCGCTGTAGGGCTTCCTTTTATCAAAGAGAAGGACTATGGCGGAAAGGTCCACTCTGTGACAGAATACACCATGAGCGAAATTATCGCCTCTGTGTATGACAAGATGGAGGAGACAAAGATCAGGGAAGGGATTCTCTTTATTGATGAGATCAACTGTGTGTCAGAGACCCTTGCCCCCACTATGCTGCAGTTTTTGCAGTGCAAGACTTTTGGAAACCAGTCTGTGCCAAAGGGGTGGATGATCGTGGCAGCCGGAAATCCGCCGGAGTACAATAAATCGGTCCGGGAGTTTGATGTGGTGACTCTTGACAGAATCCGCAGGATCGACGTGGAGGAGGACTTCGGTGTGTGGAAGGAGTATGCCTACAGTGCAGGCATCCATCCCGCCGTGATCTCTTACCTGGATATCCATAAAGAAAATTTTTACCGCATGGAGACCGGTGTGGATGGGCGTATGTTCGCCACAGCCAGAGGATGGGAGGATTTATCCCAGTTCCTCTATGCCTATGAAAAGCTGGGAAAGCGGGCTGACAGGGAAGTGGTGGGACAGTATATCCAACACGGGAAGGCAGCCAGGGATTTTGCCAACTATCTGGAACTTTTTGAGAAATACAGGACAGACTATCAGATCGAGGAGGTGCTGGCAGGCCGTTTTGAAAAATTTGCGGTGGATAAGCTGAGGCAGGCATCCTTTGATGAGAGATTCAGTGTGGTGGGGCTGCTTGTAGGCCGCCTGGGAACCGGGTTCTATGCATATTACGAGAGAGATCTGTATGTTACAGTCCTCTATGAAAAGTTAAAGGACTGGAAACGAGAGATGGAAGAAGGCAATTCCCCGTCCGGGTCCCTGACAGCCATCCTTGGGCGGGAGCAGGAGGAATATGACAGGAAAGAAAATGCAGGCCAGTTTACAACGCCCGCCCGTCATGGGGCCGTAAAGATCATGGAGTTTTTAAAAGCCCGTCAAAAGGAGACGGAGGCATATGAGAGGGAAGGCTTGGCCTGGGAAGAAATATTTTCAGGGGCAGCCGGGCATTTCAGGCGGGAATCCGAAGAGCGGGAAAACCTTATAGAGGAGATTGGCAGCGCGCTGCAAAATGCCTTTGATTTTCTGGAGCAGGCATTTGGGGACAGCCAGGAGATGGTTATCTTCATCACCGAACTGAACACAAATCCCTACAGCATCCGGTTTATCAGTGAAAACGGATGTGACAGTTATTACAGGTATAATAAAAAACTGCTCTTTGAAGAGGAACAGATGAGTATTTTAAAAGAGCTGGATGATATCGAGACGGATCTATGATCTGACCGGCTCCCGATGGGTCTGCAAACGGTTACATCTTATGTACCTTTTTCCATACCCTGTGCAGAATGGATTGAGTGGGACAAGGGATCGGGATATAATGAAAAAACAGATAAAGACAACAGGAGGAGAAAGATGCGTATAGCAGTGTGTGATGACGATGAGACTGCGGTATCTTTTTTAAGAGGACTGATAGAGAGTTATCCAAAGCAGGGACTCTGTGTGGATGGATACAGCAGCGGGGAGGAACTGCTTGGCGCCGGACGTATCTATGACATGATCTTTCTGGATATTGACATGAAGGGCATAGACGGGATTGAAACGGCCAGGAGGATCCGCGCCCATGACAGGAAAGTGAAAATCGTATATGTGACCTCTTATAAGGAGTATGCAGGCAGAGCTTTTTCTGTCCATGCCTTTGGATATCTTCTAAAACCTGTGAAGCAGGAGAAGGTATGGAAGCAGGTGGAAGATGCCATGCTCTGGCAGGAGGAGGAGGCGCCTGAGGTAAAGCAGATGGAGTTTACCACAGCAGAGGGTCTTGTACGGCTTCCCGTGGACGCGATCTATTATTTTGAGTATCAGAACCGGCGCATTTTTATAAAGACAAAGGATGCGATCCATGAAATGCGGGGAAAGATATCAGATATTGCCGGTAGGATGGCTCAATACGGGTTTTCGGTTCCTCATAAAAGTTTTGTGGTGAACCTGTACCATGTGAAAAATATCAGGGGATATGAAATCCTTATGATGAATGGTGAATGGATCCCGCTGTCCCAAAAACAGGCCGTGCAGTTCAAAGAAAAACTCAGTCTATATCTGGCAGATAAAATGAGGTAGGAAGAAGGTGGCAGCAGGATAATGAATGATATTCTGACAGCAGCGGATCTGTCTGTACTGGGGTTTTTGTTTTATTGGTTTATGAATCGAATCGGGGAGCGCCGTCTGAAAAAAGCATGGATTTATCCGGCAGCCTACGTGGTGTTTGCACTTTTCTGTCTGCTGACGCAGTTATCGCGGAGTGACTGGTTTGTTGTTTTTTCCGTGATACTGCTTGTATTTTTCTTGGAAACCTTACTGTTTAAGCCAAATGGACCGGCATACTTTTATTGTCTGGTATATTGTATCGGATATTTTCTCTGCCAGATCACAAGTGTCTATACAGTACAGTGGATCTTTACAAATATAACTACAGTAAATCTCATACGGGTGGGTTTTGAGAAGATCGACAATATGCAGTTGATCCTTCTCCTGATCAAATGGTTTACGGAGTTTTTCTGGACCTTTTTCATGATAACAGTGTTAAAAAAGGAGGATGAGGAGGACAACAGATTTTTCTACTATAAATCCCAATATTTTTTCTTTCTGCTGCTTCCCGCATTTTCTGTTGTATTTATGATATCCATCATCTGGATGAGTGCGGATTTCTTTGTGCTCAGGTATGGGTACGGTCTGGTGATACTGAATATTATCCTGATATTTTCCGTTAATCTGATGCTGTTATATCTTTTCAGGCAGACAGGAAAGGGAAGTCGGGCACTCAGGGATGAGAAGCTCTACAAACAGGAGTCAGAGCTGCTTTACCAGCACTATAAAACTCTGGAGGAGAGTTACCGGAGTTCCAGAAAGGCCATACATGACGCCAAAAACCATATGCAGGCGGTTGCCCGTCTCTATGAAACCGGAGAGACCGAAAAGGCAAAGACCTATGCAGAGGATGTATTTCATCTGCTGAATCAGACGGGACATACCTGGTATACGGACAACAGGATGCTGAATATCATTTTAAATGAGAAGCTGGGACAGGAATCCATGCGGGATACAAGACTGGAGCTGGATATCTGTGACAGGTGCCTGGACAGGATCCGGGAGATTGATATTACCACCATTTTCGCAAATCTTCTGGATAATGCAGTGGAGGCCATAGGGGATGGGGGATCGAAATACTTTTCCCTCCAAATACAAAACATCCACTCTTTTCTTGTGATCAAAATGGTAAACTCAAAAGGAAAAAAGAAAGAGAAAGCGGTACAGAGGCATCAGCACTTGGGACTGCAGAATGTGAAGAGTGCTCTTTTAAAATATGAGGGGACCATGAAAATCTCTCAGACAGACAGAGAGTTTCAGGTTAGTATCATGATACCGGAAGAACAAAAGGAAATGGAAAGGGGAGGATGACAATGAAAAAAATCCGGAAAATGGGTCTTCTGCTCTGTGTGGTTTGTATGCTGGGCGTCCTCACGGCAGGATGCGGAAGCAGTCTTTCCGACAAATTTGATGAGGATGAGGTCAGACAAGCTGCGGAAACCATGGTGAGCCAGGTGAATTCCGGGGAACTGGAGAGTGTATACGAAGATACTTTTGCCCCGGTCATGCGGCAGGCAATCGCCCTTGAACAGCTCCAGGAAAATCTGGACTATGTCTTTGATAAGCTGGGGGAGTTTGAATCTTTTGAAAAGGTAAGTGTGACGGGAGGCCAGGACAAGGATACGGAGGAACCCTACGCGGTGGCAGTGCTTCTGGTAAAATATGAGGATGGAAAAGCCCAGTACACCGTTACCTTTGATTCAGCTATGAAGTGTATCGGATTTTACGTCAAATAGAAAATACGCAATATGTGGCAAATGCCGCCCGGACAGTCTTCTCAGTAAGGCTGTTCAGGCGGCATTTTACAGATAACGGCATTTTGGCTTTTGTGGGGAAACGCAGTCAGTCTTTATTCAAAGAACTGTTCCCCATAACCGTAATGTTCTACCACATAGTCAATATCCTTGTCACCGCGTCCGCTTAAATTGACAAGAATAGAGCCTTGTTTCATTTCTTTGGCCTTGCGCATAGCGTACGCAACTGCGTGGGCGCTCTCGATTGCGGGGATAATACCCTCTGTGCGGGACAGCTTGAAGAAAGCATCCATGGCTTCCTCATCGCTGACGGTATCGTACTGCACTCTGCCCAGGTCACGGAGGAATGCGTGTTCCGGTCCAACAGAAGGATAGTCAAGACCGCTTGCAATGGAGTATACAGGAGCCGGTTCGCCCTTGTCGTCCTTCAGCATGATACTCTCAAATCCGTGCATGACACCCTTTTCCCCATACTGCATGGAGGCAGCATGGTCGCCCATTTTTGTGCCTCTGCCCAGAGGCTCCACACCTACAATGTCCACAGGGTCATCCACGAAAGGAACGAACATGCCGATAGAGTTGCTGCCGCCGCCCACACTGGCGCATACCACGTCGGGAAGCAGGCCTGTCATTTCCTTAAACTGTTCTTTGGCCTCCTCGCCCACTATGTACTGGAAATCCCTGACCATGAGAGGGAAGGGATGGGGGCCCACTGCGGAACCGATGCAGTAGATGGAGTCCTTATAATTTTTCGCATAAGATTCAAAGGCAGAGTCAACCGCTTCTTTCAGAGTTTTATTTCCGTGTGTGACGGGAACCACTTTGGCGCCCAGGATTTTCATGCGGGTAACATTGGGAGCCTGTTTAGCTATGTCCACCTCACCCATGTGCACCTCACACTCTAATCCAAAGAAGGCCGCCGCCGTAGCGATGGCTACACCGTGCTGTCCGGCTCCGGTCTCTGCGATCAGACGTTTTTTGCCGATGAATTTGGCCAGCAGTCCCTCGCCCATGCAGTGGTTCAGCTTGTGGGCTCCGGTGTGGTTCAGATCCTCTCTTTTCAGATAGATCTGGCAGTTGCCGATGGTCCTTGAAAGGCGCTCACAGTGATAGACCGGCGTGGGCCTTCCCTGGAATTCCTTGCGGATGCGGCGCAGCTCGCTGATGAACTGGGAGGAATGGCAGATGGTCTGGTACGCATCCGCGATCTCCTCAAAAGCCGGAACCAGCTCTTCGGTCAGGTAAGCACCGCCATAAGGGCCGAAGCGGCCGTTTCTGTCAGGGTAATGTCTCAGATAAGTTCTGTAATCTACTTCCATGGTTGTTTTCTCCTTTATGTGCATTCAAAAATTTTATTCTTGCTGGCCGTTAAGGGCATCCTTTGCCAGTTTAAAGCCGTTTTGTGCTGCTTTGGCCAGCCACAGATCTGCCTTCGCCTCGTCCTTTTCCACACCCTCCCCGTACCGGTAGAGGATTGAGAGATTGTACTGTGCGGCAGGGATATTGGCGTTTGCTGCCTTTTCAAAAAGCTGGAATGCCCGCTGCGTGCTCTCGGGCACAGCCTGACCGCTTAAAAAATATCCGCCCATGCAGCACATGGCCCGGTAATCGCCCTGTTCCCCGGCTTTTTTGTACCATCCAAAGGCTTTTTCGTAATCCTGTTTTGTTCCGATTCCCTCCTCATAACATCTGGCAAGGTTATACTGGGCATTTTTACTGCCGGTCTCAGCAGCACGTTTGATATAAGTAAAGGCTTTTCGGTCATCTTTGTCCACGCCTTTTCCCTGGGCGTAGAGAAATCCCAGATGCAGCAGTGCGTCCGCATGGTCTTTCTCGGCGGCTTTTTCATACCACCGGGCTGCCTGGGCGAAATCCACCAGGGTGTGTATTCCGTTTTCATAGTAATAGCCCACAGCATACTGCAGATCCTTCTGACCGTTTTCAGCCAGGATCATCAGTTCTTCCAGGGTAAAATCCATATTTTTTGCGTCCATTGAAAATATCTCCATTTTTCTTTTGACAAATTTTGTAATATAGTGTACTGTTTTTGTAGGAATTAAATCCACGGTTGGCGCCTGTAACATTCGGCCATTGTTGATATTATAACATAGGAACCGGGATTTATAAACATAAAATGATGAAGATGACATCGGAGGAAATGAAAAATGCTGGAGCTGAGGGATGTCTCCTTCAAGGTGGAAGAGGAGACAAAAGAAAAAGGGATTCTGGAGCGCGTAAGTTTCACTCTGGAAGACAACAAGTTTATTGCCATTACAGGGCCAAACGGCGGCGGAAAATCAACGCTGGCCAAGATCATTGCCGGTATTGAGAAGCCCACAGAGGGCAGGATCTATCTGGACGGTGAGGATATCACGGATTTAAATATAACGGAGAGAGCGAGAAAAGGTATCAGCTATGCGTTTCAGCAGCCGGTGCGCTTTAAAGGTGTAACGGTGCTTGACTTGATCCGCCTGGCGTCAGGGGAAAACATTACGGTCTCCGGAGCCTGTCAGTACCTTTCAGAGGTGGGATTGTGTGCAAAAGACTATATTAACAGAGAAGTCAATGCAAGCCTTTCCGGCGGGGAGATGAAGAGGATTGAGATCGCCACGGTCATGGCAAGGGGCACCAGGATGTCCGTATTTGACGAACCTGAGGCCGGTATTGACCTGTGGAGCTTTCAGAACCTGATCCATGTGTTTGAGAATATGCACAGAGAGATCCACGGCTCCATTTTGATCATTTCACACCAGGAGAGGATCCTGAACATTGCGGATGAGATCCTGGTGATCGCGGAAGGAAAACTGGTGAGCCGCGGAAGCAAGGATGAAGTGCTTCCCGCTTTGCTGGAAGGCGTGGATGACTATTCCGGCTGTAAAATCTGGAAGGACGGGGGAGTGAAATAATGGACGCAATACAGAAACAGTTATTAGAGGCAGTTGCCGGGCTGCATGAAATCCCGGTGGGAGCCTACAACATCCGGGCAAACGGAAAGAGTGAAGGCAGAAACAGTACGGAACATATAGAGATCACCACCCGGGAAGAAGGGGACGGGATTACCATCCGCATCAAGGACGGTACAAAAAAGGAGAGTGTCCACATTCCGGTGGTCATGAGCCAGGCAGGGCTTCAGGAAGTGGTCTACAATGACTTTTATGTGGGGGACAACTGTGATGTGACCATCATTGCAGGCTGCGGCATCCACAACGGGGGAGACGCATCCAGCAAACACGACGGGATCCACAGCTTTTTCATCGGAAAGAATTCCAGAGTAAAATATGTGGAGAAGCATTACGGCAGCGGGGACGGCAAAGGCCAGCGCATTATGAACCCTGAGACCATCATTGAGGTTGGGGAGAACAGTGTCATGGAGATGGACACCGTGCAGATCAAAGGTGTGGATTCCACCAAGCGCATGACCAGGGCAAAATTGCTGGAAGGCGCCAGCCTGAAGGTGATGGAGCGCCTTATGACCCACGGGACCCAGGATGCGGAGAGCCGTTTTATTGTGGATATGGACGGAGCGGATTCAGGTGCCAATATTATATCACGTTCCGTGGCGAAGGATGATTCCCGCCAGCTTTTCCAGTCTGTGCTCAACGGAAATGCAGCGTGCAGCGGCCATACAGAATGTGATGCCATTATTGTGGGGAACGCTAAGATCAGCTCCATTCCGGAGATAACCGCCAACAGCTCCGACGCGGCGCTCATCCATGAGGCAGCCATCGGAAAGATTGCGGGAGAGCAGATCGTTAAACTCATGACTTTGGGCCTTACAGAGGAAGAGGCGGAAGCCCAGATCATCAATGGTTTCTTAAAGTAAAACAGTAAAAGATTACAGGTTACTGTACACTCCGTGTCCAGTAACACGCTTCGCGATGCACAGATATGGAGCATTCTGCCCCATATCGCGCTGGCTGCCTCGGGATTTTCATGCTTCCGGCATGAAAACGCCTCCCGGTACAGTGGCCTGTGTACAGTAACCTGAATAGTAACAGCCGGGCAGGTATACGGGACAAAACCGTATACAACTGCCCGGTTTTGTGCTATAGTTGGGTTAGTAACAGCGGCGTGTTGCCATTGGGGAACAAAAAACATATTTATAGGGAGAGGTTTTTATGATTTACAACAATGTACGCCATGAGTGCAATCTGTATAATTTTTTCTTTGCACCAAGAGGGAACCGGAGGATGATGGAACTGGGAAGAAAGATCTCCCAGATGTATTTAAACCCGTTTGACCGTATCATCGGCATTATCGGTGCCAAGGACTCCGGAAAAAGTATGATGATCCAGGGGATGTTTCCGGGAATCCAGGTTGTGGACGGGGACGATGAATACGACATTACCAACATGCCCCTTTTGAATGCGGATGATGTGGGATTCTATACCCCCCGGACCTTCCATGTGGATGCCAGGGCAGCAAGAAAATATGTGAAGCTGGAGACCATCGCTGAGGCGATCATAAGGGTGACTTCTCAGCACAAGAGAGTGATCGTGGAGCATTTTGAGATCCTGTATCCGATCCTGAAAAGGAATGCGGATCTGATGATCGGGATTGGCGAGGAGGTCATTGTGACGCGGCCGTCCCTGTTCGGCCCGCTGCCGCAGAATATTGCGGATATTGTGTTCAAATCCCTGATCTACAGGAAAATGGCACACAGTGCGGAGGATCTATTCGGCTATGTAGTGAGAGATATTGAGCGGCCAAGCTATGTCCGGGCTGATATCCGCCACGGGTTTATGCTGGATTACTCGGAAAAACCGGAGAATTTTGACCTGGTGGAGATTGAGAAGAAGATGAAAGAGCTTATAGATCGGGATTTGCCTATCACCTATTATGACGAGGAGCATGTGAAGATCGGAGATGACGTCATTTCCTGTACAGGCCCCCTGATGCATGTGGAGAGCACAGGGAAGATTGAGGGATTTTCATTGGTAAAAGAATTTTTCTATGATTCCAAGTTCGGCTATTATATGGTTGCCGGAACGGTGGGACATAAGGAAGAGGAAGCCAGTGACAAACTGAATACGATTGATATACTGGAAGAGGTATAAAAGAAACAAGACCATCGAAAACCGGAAACGGGGCAGATGGTCTTATTTTTTACACAGAGAGAGGTTTTCATTGACAAGATAGGAATAATATAGTATTATGATGATATCAAAAAGATATCAAATTAATAACTGCAGCAAGCAGTCTTTTCAAGAGGAGGAAATGATCATGGAAGAAAAAGACGGAATCAGTCCAAGGGATAAGAATGTGGAGGAAAAAGTCCTGCACCCCATGTCAGGTATGGGTATGTTGTTTCTTTTGATCCTGGCGCTTGTGGGAAGTGTTGCGCTGATGATCTTTTCAGGAGCGGTTCTTTCTGATGTCAGCGGCACGCTTACCGGTATCGGGATAACAGCGGCGATCCTGATCTTCTGTGCGGCCTGTGTGGGTTTTGCGGGCCTGAAGGTCATCAATCCCAATGAGGCGCTGGTTCTGGCACTGTTCGGTAAATATTACGGAACCTTGAACCAGAATGGATTTTACTGGGTGAATCCTTTTGTGACAGGTATCAACCCCACCGTAAGAGCAATGGGCAGCGCCAGTTCCACAGTTCTCAAAGGGATGGGGATTGAAGCGGAACAGAAGAATACAGAGGCGAAAGCTAACAAGAAAGTCTCTCTGAAGACCATGACGCTGGACAATAAAAAACAAAAGGTCAATGATGAACTGGGAAATCCCATTGAGATTGGCACGGTTGTCATTTGGAAAGTGGAAAACGCTACTAAGGCTGTATTTAATGTGGAGAATTACAAAGACTATCTGTCTATCCAGTGTGATGCCATCACAAGGAATGCAGCCAGAAGGTATCCATATGACACCAGTGAAGGCGGAGATGAGCGCTCTCTTCGCGGCAGCAGCCAGGAAGTAGCGAGTATCATGCAGGAGGAGCTGCAGCAGAAAGTGATAGATGCGGGGATCGAGATCTTGGAAATGCGCATCACACATCTGGCATACGCTCCGGAAATCGCATCAGCCATGCTGCAGAGACAGCAGGCAGCAGCCATCATTGATGCACGGCAGAAGATTGTGGAAGGTGCTGTCAGCATGGTGGAGATGGCCCTTCAGAAATTGAACGACAAAGATATCGTGGATCTGGATGAAGAGCGCAAGGCAGCTATGGTCAGCAACCTGCTGGTTGTCCTCTGCGGCAATAAAGATGCCCAGCCCATTGTCAACAGCGGTTCCCTGTATTAGGCAGGGCAGTGACTGTGAACAGTAACAGGAGTGATGCCTTCATGGAAAACAAACCGAAGGAAAAGCAAAAAAAACAGGTTCCCCTGCGGCTCTCCGCATCTCTTTACAATGACCTGGCCCAGTGGGCGGAGGATGACTTCCGCTCCGTCAACGGCCAGATCGAATATCTGCTGACCGAATGCGTAAAGCACAGAAAGCGGAGTCGGAAAAGCGCCACAGAGGAACCGGAGGCAGAATGAAGAAAATCCAGGCAGCGGCCAATTGATGAGCCGTGTATGCCTGGATTTTTTGCATGTGTTTTTCAGAAATGTTTTCTGTATTTTTTTTCCGCTACGTTGATCAGGCTGTATAAAACAGCAGCGATGATACATAGAATAACAATGCTCATGATCATGGTATCCAGTTTGAATACCTGACTGGAATAAATGATCAGATATCCAAGTCCCCGTTTGCTTCCGATCATCTCTCCGATCACTACGCCGATCAGGCAGAGGCCGATATTGACTTTCATAATGCTGAGGATCAGCGGTACGGAGGATGGAAGGACCACTTTAAAAAGGGCATCCTTTTTCGTGCCCCTCAGTGTGGAAATCAGTTTCAGTTTATCCGGGTCCGTGCCGCAGAAGCCAGTGTACAGATTCAGGATCGCCCCAAAGATCGCTACAGACAGGCCGGCAACGATGATGGTCTTAATGTTGCTGCCCAGCCACACGATCAAAAGCGGTGCCAGGGCTGATTTGGGCAGACTGTTCAGAACCACCAGATACGGCTCCAGAATGGAGGAAAGCTTCGGAAAACACCACAGAAGCACCGCAATGGCAATACCAAACACAGTGACCAGGGCGAAACTGGCAATGGTCTCCCAGAGTGTGACGCCCGTGTGTACGGCAAGTGTTCCGTCCAGTATCATGTGGTACATGGCCGTGACCACCTGGGAAGGGCTGGAGAAGATAAAAGAATCAATAAGGCCAAGTCTTGCGCTGCCCTCCCAGAGCGCCAGAAAAGCCAGGAATATGAGGATGCGGATAAGCCGCACGATCTGGGAATCACGCCTTAATTTCCGCAGATAATTCCTCTGTCCTCTGGACATCGTAGTCATTTCAGCCATTGTGGTTTAGCTCCTTCCATATTTCATTAAAATAATTTTTGAACTCCGGAGCGCTGCGGGAGGTAAAAGGCGTGCGGTTATCGATGGTGAGTACGATGGGGATGATCTTTTTAATG
This sequence comes from Blautia marasmi, assembly GCF_900258535.1. Lineage (NCBI taxonomy): Bacteria > Bacillati > Bacillota > Clostridia > Lachnospirales > Lachnospiraceae > Blautia > Blautia marasmi. Next base: position 5,954,230 of record NZ_OIWX01000001.1, on the reverse strand, counting down.
GTGGCGGGACGTTTGTCAAGGATGATCACACGGTCTGCCATGCTTATGGCTTCCGAGATATCATGGGTCACCAGAATGGCGGTTTTCTCCTCCCGCTTGATGATCTTCCCAATGTCATCCCCCACAGAGAGGCGTGTCTGATAATCCAGAGCAGAAAACGGTTCATCCAGGAGCAGCAGATCAGGCTCCAAAGCCAGTGTGCGGATCAGCGCGGCACGCTGCCGCATACCTCCGGAAAGCTGGGACGGGCGGGAGTCTTTGAATTTATCCAGGCCGTAATCAGCCAGCAGATGATTGACTTTATCTCTGGCATTTGGGGAGTTCTTTTTCTGTATTTCCAGCCCTAACAGGACATTGCTGTAAATGGTGCGCCATTCAAAGAGGTGGTCTTTTTGCAGCATGTAACCGATATTTGTCACCGATTCACTGAGCGGTTTTTTATTCAGAAGGATTTCGCCTTCTTCCGGGGTGAGCAGACCGCAGAGCATATCCAGAAGGGTGGATTTTCCGCAGCCGGAGGGACCTACGATCGCCAGGAATTCTCCTTTTTCCACAGAAAAAGATATATGGGACAGAGCGGGTGTTTCACCGGATTTTGTATGATAGGCATAACTGACATCTTTTACTTCTAAAAGAGGTGTATCCATAAGTTGTCATTCCTTTCTTATTTCTATTGGCAGGCAGGTGTGAGTCTGTCTGTTTTTGGGGATGGTGATCAGCAGTTACGGTCCACGGCACCGCATTTATTGCAGGGCTGTGAATTCGTAACATACAGTATCATATGATAAAAAGCCGGGGGTTGACATATGGGAATGGGATGCACTTGTGTTTTTCTTTGATTATTGATAAAATAAGTACGGATTGGGAAACCTATCCGGTAACGGAAACATGATCTGACAAGAACAGGAGGCAAAATCATGAGAATTTTATTTTTTGACACCAAGAACTACGACAGGGCATCCTTTGATAAACAACTGGAAAATTATCCGGGAATAGAGATCGACTATCTGAAAACAGACCTGGCACCCAAGACGGCGCCGCTGGCAAAAGGGTTTGACGCTGTGTGTGCTTTTGTAAGCTCCGACGTGGGGGCAGAGACGGTGACAGCGCTCCATGAGGCGGGAGTAAAGCTGATCCTTATGCGCTGCGCGGGATTTAACAATGTGGATCTGGAGAAAGCGGGAGAGTACGGCATCCGGGTTATGCGCGTGCCAGGCTACTCTCCGGAAGCCGTGGCGGAACATGCCATGGCGCTGGCCCTTACAGCAAACCGCAGGATCCATAAGGCATATGTAAAAGTCCGGGAAAATGATTTCAGCTTAAGCGGCCTGATGGGATTTAACTTTTACCAGAAGACAGCAGGTATTGTGGGAACTGGAAAGATCGGTGCGGCCATGGCGAAAATCTGCCGCGGTTTCGGTATGAAGGTCATTGCCTATGATGTATACCAGAATCCGGACCTGGATTTTGCCGAATATGTCTCTTTGGATGAACTGCTTAAAAGAAGTGACCTGATCTCCCTGCACTGCCCGCTGATGGACAGCACCTACCACCTGATCAACCGGGAGACCATCGCAAAAATGAAGGACGGAGTGGTACTGGTCAACACCTCGAGAGGCGGACTTGTGAAGACAGAAGATCTGATCGAGGGGATCCGTGCCCGCAAATTCTTCGGTGTAGGCCTGGATGTGTACGAGGAGGAGACAAAGAACGTATTTGAGGACCGCTCAGATGAAATCCTGGAGCATTCCACAACGGCAAGGCTCCTCTCTTTCCCCAATGTAATGATCACCTCCCATCAGGGATTCTTTACCCAGGAAGCCCTTGCGGCTATTTCCCAGACTACCCTGGACAATGCGGCTGCATTTGAAAAAGGGGAGACTAACAGCAATGAAGTGCTGAAAAGGGAATCATAACATGGACCGGAAAAGAAACTACCAGAGAGAACTGGAAAAAATCCTGGAACAGATAAAAAAGGAAGAAAGAGTTCCCACTTTGTTCCTGCACAGCTGCTGCGCTCCATGCAGCAGCTATGTGCTGGAATATCTGTCACAGTATTTTGAGATAACCGATTTTTTCTACAATCCCAATATTTCGCCCGAAAAGGAATATGAGAAGCGGGAGGAGGAGCTTGAGCGGCTCATAGAGTCCATGCCCTTTGTACATAAGCCGAAGTTTTTAAAAGGGGAGTATTGCCCTGAGAAATTTTATGCCATGGCAGAAGGGATGGAAGATATCCCGGAGGGAGGCAGGCGCTGCTTTGCCTGCTATGAAATGCGCATGGAGGAGGCGGCAAGACTTGCGGCAGAGGGAGGATATGATTATTTCACCACAACCCTGTCCATCAGCCCCCTGAAAAATGCGGCAAAGATCAATGAGATAGGAGAAAGGCTGGAAGAGAAATATCATGTCCGGCATCTGCCGTCAGATTTCAAAAAGAAAAACGGGTATAAGCGTTCCACAGAGCTTTCCGGGGAATATGGCCTGTACCGGCAGGATTTCTGCGGCTGTGTATTCTCAAAAAGGGAACGGGACAAGAGAGAAGCGGAAAAGGGTAACCGTTCAGACAAGCTGAACGGTTATGCATCCAGCCATTGAAAATCGCTTCGCGATGGACCGGATAAAGCCGGCACAACTTTTTCATACGGTCAGCGCAGTAAATGCGCAGGCCTGTCTGAACTGTTACGGAAAAGGGGCAGCAGTGATATGGAAAAATTTCTTGCACGGCACCAAAGATAATGATAAACTGTTACCCATAAGCCGGATAGGCGGCTTACGGCTGCAGCGGGGCGCAGGATCCCGGGATAGCCGGAACAAAAAATAAATCAATTTGTAAAAAGTGAGGTACATAAAGATGGCTCAGTTATGGGGCGGACGTTTCACCAAGGAGACGGACCAGTTGGTATATAATTTCAATGCGTCGTTAAGTTTTGACAATAAGCTCTACAAACAGGACATTACAGGAAGCATGGCACATGCCGCGATGCTTGCAAAGCAGGGCATAATCACGGAGGAGGAGAAGGAGACGATCCTGGAAGGCCTGAAAGGGATCCTTGCGGATATAGAAAGCGGAGCACTTGCCTTTTCCCCTGAGTATGAAGATATCCACAGTTTTGTGGAGGCGAATCTGATCAGCCGCTGCGGTGATGTGGGCAAAAAACTGCACACAGGCAGAAGCCGCAACGACCAGGTGGCCCTTGATATGAAGATGTATGTGAGGGATGAGATTGGGGAGATCGACATCCTCTTAAAAGAACTGCTGGAGTCCATTTATAAGGTTATGGATGAGAATGTACATACTTACATGCCGGGTTTCACCCATCTGCAGAAAGCGCAGCCTGTGACACTGGCACATCACTTCGGCGCGTATTTTGAGATGTTCAAGCGCGACAGGAGCCGTATGGCGGACGCGAAAAAACGTCTGAACCTCTGCCCTCTCGGAAGCGGTGCCCTGGCGGGGACCACCTATCCTCTTGACAGGGAATTTACAGCAGAGGCTCTGGGGTTTGACGGGCCGACTTTGAACAGCATGGACTCTGTAGCTGACAGGGACTACCTAATCGAGCTTTTGTCAGGCCTGTCCACCATTATGATGCACCTGAGCCGTTTCTGTGAGGAGATTATCCTGTGGAACTCCAATGAATACCGTTTTGTGGAGATTGATGACGGGTACAGCACAGGCAGCAGTATCATGCCCCAGAAAAAAAATCCGGATATTGCCGAGCTGGTAAGAGGAAAGACAGGTCGTGTCTATGGCGCGCTCATGTCCATTTTGACTACCATGAAAGGAATTCCTCTGGCATACAATAAAGATATGCAGGAAGACAAGGAATTTACCTTTGATGCCATTGATACCGTAAAAGGCTGCATCGCTTTATTTAACGGTATGATCGCCACCATGTCCTTCTGCAGGGAAAATATGGAAAAGAGTGCAAAGAACGGCTTTACCAATGCCACTGACGCCGCAGACTACCTGGTGAACCATGGCGTGCCGTTTCGGGATGCCCACGGTATTGTGGGCCGCCTGGTGCTTGCCTGCATCGAGAAAAATATCTCCCTGGATGAGATGAGCCTTTCGGAGTATCAGGAGATCAGTCCGGTGTTCAAAGAGGATATCTATGAGGCGATCAGCATGAAGAACTGTGTGGAGAAGAGAAATACCATCGGTGCTCCTGGTGAGGCTGCCATGAAGCAGGTTCTTGCACTGCATAAAAAATATCTAGAAGAAATCTAAAAAATGCTTGCTTTTTTCCTGGATTTGTTATAGTATTGTTTAGGAAAAACAAATGTGCGCACGGGGAGAACAAACCCTCCGCACAGAATACATAGACGAGGAGAATTGCCGTATGAGTGAGAAATTAAGAGTGGGTATCTTAGGCGCAACAGGAATGGTAGGACAGAGATTTATCTCTCTGCTGGAAGATCATCCTTGGTTTGAGGTGGTAACTGTGGCAGCCAGTGCAAGAAGCGCAGGCAGGACATATGAGGAGGCTGTAGGCGGCCGCTGGAAAATGGATACACCCATGCCGGAAGCTGTGAAAAAGCTGGAAGTCATGAATGTATCTGAGGTGGAGAAAGTGGCATCCACCGTTGACTTTGTATTCTCTGCTGTTGATATGAGCAAGGAGGAGATCAAAGCCATCGAGGAAGCATACGCAAAGACAGAGACACCGGTCGTGTCCAACAACAGCGCACACCGCTGGACACCGGACGTACCTATGGTAGTGCCGGAGATCAATCCAGAGCACTTTGATGTCATTGAATTCCAGAAAAAACGTCTGGGGACCACAAAAGGCTTCATTGCCGTAAAACCCAACTGTTCCATTCAGAGCTACGCACCGGTGCTCACAGCATGGAGAGAATTTGAGCCCTACGAAGTAGTGGCAACCACTTACCAGGCAATCTCCGGAGCAGGCAAGACCTTCAAGGATTGGCCGGAAATGCAGGGAAATGTGATCCCCTTCATCGGTGGTGAGGAAGAGAAAAGCGAGCAGGAACCTCTCCGTCTCTGGGGTGAGATTAAAGACGGCGTGATCGAGAAGGCAGCAGAGCCTGTTATCACCACCCAGTGTGTGCGTGTGCCGGTGCTGAACGGACACACAGCAGCCGTATTTGTAAAATTCAGAAAGAACCCGACCAAAGAGCAGTTGATCGAAAAGATGGTGAACTTTAAAGGGGCTCCTCAGGAATTAGACCTGCCAAGCGCTCCCAAACAGTTCATCCGCTATATGGAAGAAGACAACCGTCCGCAGGTTACCCTGGATGTTGATTATGAAAATGGAATGGGTGTAACGGTAGGTCGTCTGAGAGAGGACAGTGTATATGATTACAAGTTCATTGGTCTTTCTCACAACACCGTACGCGGCGCTGCCGGCGGTGCTGTCCTTTGTGCAGAGACACTGAAAGCCAAAGGATTTATCACAAAAAAATAAAACTTTAAGTCAGACCGGGGAGCTCCCTCCGGTCTGATTGCATGGAAGAGGAGCTTTTATGAATAAATCTTTATTTATCGCAGAAAAGCCCAGTGTGGCACAGGAATTTGCCAGGGCGCTCAAAGTCCAGACCTCCCGTCATGACGGGTATCTGGAGTCAGAGAACACCATTGTCACCTGGTGTGTAGGTCATCTGGTCACCATGAGCTACCCGGAAAAATATGACATGAAATATAAAAAGTGGAGTCTGGAGACCCTGCCTTTTCTGCCTGAAGAATTTAAATACGAAGTCATACCGTCCGTATCCAAACAGTTTCAGATCGTGAGCGGACTTCTTAACCGGGATGACGTTTCCACCATCTATGTCTGTACCGACTCCGGGCGGGAGGGAGAGTACATCTACCGCCTGGTTGCCATGATGGCAGATGTAAAAGACAAGGAACAGAAGAGGGTGTGGATCGACTCCCAGACAGAGGAAGAGATACTCAGGGGGATCCGGGAGGCAAAGGATCTAAGTGCCTATGATAATTTATCTGCCTCCGCTTATCTGCGGGCCAAGGAAGATTATCTGATGGGCATTAATTTCTCCCGGCTTCTCTCTTTAAAATATGGCAATGCCATATCTAATTACCTGGGCAGCAAATACCAGGCCATATCTGTGGGCCGTGTCATGACCTGTGTTATGGGCATGGTGGTGCGCCGGGAACGGGAGATCCGTGAATTTGTAAAAACACCCTTTTACCGTGTGCTGGGCAGTTTTTCGGCGGGCGGACACCCCTTTGACGGGGAGTGGCGGGCCGTGGAGGGCAGCCGGTATTTCGGGTCGCCTTATCTCTATAAGGAGAATGGATTCAAAGAGCGGAAACATGCGGAGGAATTGAAGGCCATTTTGTCGGCTGATCCTCCTTTTAAGGCTGTGGTGGAGAAGATTGAGAAGAAAAAGGAAAATAAAAATCCGCCGCTCCTCTTTAACCTGGCAGAGCTTCAGAATGAATGCTCCCGTTTATTTAAAATCAGCCCGGATGAGACTTTGAAAATAGTCCAGGAGCTGTATGAGAAAAAACTGGTCACCTACCCCAGAACAGACGCCCGTGTGCTCTCCACCGCGGTGGCAAAAGAGATACAGAAAAACATCGGCGGTCTGCGCGGGTATGTGCACGGAAAGCCGTTTGCGGAGGAGATCCTGGCAGAGGGCAGTTATAAGAATCTGGCGAAGACAAGGTATGTCAATGACAAGCAGATCACAGACCACTATGCCATTATCCCCACAGGACAGGGAATGGGTGCTTTGGGCAGCCTCCATCCCTCTGCGGCGAAGGTTTATGAGACTGTGGTGCGCAGGTTTCTAAGTATTTTTTACCCTCCTGCTGTTTACCAGAAGGTGAGTATTGTGTCGGTGATTCAAAAGGAAAGACTGTTTTCCTCTTTTAAGATCCTGGTCTCAGAGGGATACCTGAAGGTGGTGCAGAACTCCTTTGCCAAAAAGAAGGAGGAGAGCGCCCAGGAGGAAGGGGAGCAGACAGAGGATACCAGCTTCTTGGAAATACTGCAGACCATTAAAAAGGGCAGTGAGCTGGATATCAAGGATTTTCAGATAAAAGAGGGCGAGACATCCCCGCCAAAACGTTACACCTCAGGTTCCATGATCCTGGCTATGGAAAATGCCGGGCAGCTCATTGAGGACGAGGAGCTGAGAGCACAGATAAAGGGCAGCGGAATCGGCACCAGTGCCACCAGGGCGGAAATTTTGAAAAAGCTTATGACCATCAAATATCTGGCCCTGAATAAGAAGACACAGGTCATCACCCCCACTTTGCTGGGAGAGATGATCTTTGATGTGGTCAACGCCTCCATCCGTTCCCTGCTGAACCCGGAGCTTACGGCAAGCTGGGAGAAGGGACTTACTTATGTGGCTGAGGGGGAGATCACCCCGGACGAATACATGGAAAAGCTGGAGAATTTTGTCAGAAGCAGAACCCAGGGCGTGCTGGGACTGAGAAATCAACTGGCGCTGAAGCAATTTTTTGACGCGGCGGCCGTATATTACAAAAAAGCCGGAAAATCCGGCGGAAAGAGGTAAAGAGAATGGAACAGTTAAAAATCAGTGAATTATACAGTGATCTAAACCAGACAATGGCAAAAGAACTTCTGGAAAGCAAGACCTATCCCTGGGAAGTGCTTCCCTTCATCAGCGAATTTATCGTAAAACTGGGCAGCACGCTCAGTGAGGAAGAGTTTGAGAAAAGAGGGGAGAATGTGTGGATCGCCAAGTCCGCAAAGGTTGCTCCCACGGCATTCATCAATGGTCCTGCGATCATCGGGAAAGACGCGGAAGTACGCCACTGCGCATTTATCCGCGGGAATGCGCTGGTTGGGGAAGGGGCTGTAGTGGGCAATTCCACAGAGCTTAAAAATGTGATCCTGTTCAACAAAGTACAGGTTCCCCACTACAATTACGTGGGGGATTCTGTTCTGGGATTTAAGTCACACATGGGGGCAGGCTCCATCACCTCCAATGTAAAGTCCGATAAAAAACTGGTGGTTGTAAAAGGTGCATCAGAAAAGATTGAGACAGGGCTGAAAAAATTCGGCGCCATGCTGGGGGATGAAGTGGAAGTGGGATGCGGTTCTGTACTGAATCCGGGAACTGTGATCGGAAGCCACAGCAACATTTATCCTCTGTCCTCAGTGCGCGGAGTGGTTCCGGCGAATAGTATCTACAAGAATAAGAACGAAGTGGTGGAGAAGATAGAAGAATAGGACAATGACCGATCCGGTCTGCCGGATTTTCATAATGGAGCGTGGCCTTTTAGGACCACGCTCCTTTTCTTAAACGGTGTGGAGTTTGGAGAGGAGTTCTCTGTCTTTGCCTGCCTTTAGGCTTGCATGGGGGCTCTCATGCGGTCAGATAAAATAGATCCGGTATAAAAGAAACAAAAGCATAGCAGAGAGGACTGCCAGACCTGCATAGAACAAAGCTTTGCTTACCGGTCCGTTAGCATGGCACAGGTCCAGGCTGATGCCGAATTTAAGTGGGTATAAAATACGCACATTTTTGTAGTTGAGCATATCGATCAGCATGTGAGAGAGCATGGCTACAAAAAAATAAGGGGTAAGGTCCGGGAAAATTCCATACACAATACCGCTCAGGATCACCAGTGCGGGCAGGGAATGCATGAAGGACCTGTGCGGCCGGTTCTTTCCAAAGGTGCACACACCAAGGAACAGCAGAAAACTTACGGCGAGTCTGTATATGCTGCTCTCTTTTTGAAAACGGTATCGGATTCCCACATTCCATTTCCACTCGGCAAAGAGCAGAGCGGCGATGACCAATAAGGTGAGTATGGAGATTTTGTTTAGCTGTTCTCTGGAATCCGAGGTTGTTACGTCAATATCGCTGATGACTGAGCCGATGGCGGCTGTACCCAGACATAATAATAAACTGCTTAAGGTTTGCGGCTGCGTTACGCAGATGGCAGCCGCAGTACCTACAGATAGATGTGTTTTTCCTGTCATATGTACTCCAATCCTTAGGACGGATGTAGGGAGGCCGTCCTTTTTCTTTATGTTATTTAAGCTTGTTAGATTCGTTTCCCCATTTCGGTATTCTTTCTTGCAGGGTTGCAAAGAGAGAAAGAGATCAGTATTTCAAAAGGGCATAGCGTATGAGGAAGAGCAGCATCAAATGTACCGGGTAAAAGAGGTAGAAAAAGTATTTGATCTTCCGGCCCCTCTGTCCGTTATACATGTTGATAGGGATAAAAGCCAGGCAGGCGGGTGCTTCCCACAGCAGAGAGAGGCAGCCGGCAATGGTCCTTTCCAGGGGATAGCTCTGGAACAGGTACAGTATGATAATGAGAATGACGCCTTTATAACTGTAATCTGTCTTTAAAAGATATCCCAGAAGAAGACCGGCCCCGGCAGCCACAAGTGCCAGTGCAGGCATTCTTTTGCGGGCTTCATCCATAGCCATGAGTGTAAGAAATCCGATCAGCAGGGTGATCATTACATTTTGATAAGAAAACTCCAGGACGCTGCCGTTAAAGCATAGATCGAAAGGGATCTCCGAGAGAAGGGCAAACAGGGCAAGCCGCAGTGCGTATTTTTTTCTGTCAGAGGTGTGGATAAACCCTTCGACAAGCAGAAAACAGAATATGGGAAAGGCAATGCGGCCTGTTTTTCTGAGTGCCCAGTCAATTTTCCATATAAGAAGTGTATTTTCATAGGAAAGGGCCTGGGGCAGATTCATCTGATAGGCCTGCATGTATCCTTTTTCCAGGATGACGGCACCGATATGGTCGATCAGCATGGTGACTATGGCAATGATCTTCAGTGTGGATCCCGAAAAAACAGGGGGCAGAAGCTGCCAGCGGGATGGGCGGAATGATTTTTTGGGCATATTGTGTCTCCTTTATGTGATATTTCCTACCTATCATATAACTGAATTAGGTAATTTGGCAAGATATGTTTCATATTTATAGATGCTGCTTTTGAGAGAACACTGCATTTCGGCGCAGCCTGATTTTGGAGGCTTGTGCATGGCGCAGCGTTCCCTTGGGAAAATTTTATTTTTATACTTCCATTTTTGATAACTATATGCTATAATAACATCGTTGTAAATCTTAAGGGGCATTAGCGCAGCTGGGAGCGCGCCACAATGGCATTGTGGAGGTCACGGGTTCGAATCCCGTATGCTCCATACCTGATTTGAAACCCGCTGTTTAGCGGGTTTTTTTGTATAGTTATTAAAATCGGAAATGAAAATAGTATCCGACCGCAAAGTCAGATGCTATGATGTTAACGGCTTCTGACTGCTGCCAGGAGCCGTTGCTGTTCTTTGAGCGTTCTACCTAACATTTGGGCTGCTTCTTCATCAGACATACCCCCTGTACTGATGTCTTTTACTGAAACACAGTGAATTCTTCTGACTTTCTTTAGAAAATTTTTAAAAATCCGCCGACCATTTCTTTAAGTCTTCCGTTTAAGATGAATATAACCTAAGACAAGGAGAAAACAAAGGGGGACTTTTGATGAAGATATTGATTACAACAGACTGGTACAAACCTATTGTCAACGGAGTAGTCACCTCTGTTCTCAATCTGAAGAGAGAATTAGAAGAGCGCGGACACGAGGTGAGGGTTCTGACACTCTCCGAGACCGGAGCTTCTTATAGAGATAATGAAGTATATTATGTGAAATCCATGGATCTGGGAAGCATATATCCCAATGCCAGAGCGGTTCTTCCGTACAGCAATCCTTATATCAGTGAGCTGATCGACTGGGAGCCGGATGTGGTTCATTCCCAGTGTGAATTTATGACATTCCAGTATGCCTCCAAGATCAGCAGAAGATGCGGATGCCCGCTCCTTCACACCTACCACACCATTTATGCGGACTACATGCATTATCTTCCGGGTGTTCTGGGCAGATATACAGCAGGCCGGAAGGCAGGCAAAAAGGCGGTAGCTGAATTTTCCAGAACCATTCTGAACCGGACGGACCGTGTGATTGCTCCAACCGGGAAAGTGAAGGATATCCTTTCCACTTATCAGGTAAAGCCGGCCATTGATGTGATCCCAAGCGGCATAGACTTAAGAAAATTCAGTGGGACACTGAGCCGCGGGGAAAAGGATGCAAGAAAAGAGGCTTTGGGTATTCCGAAACAGAACAAGGTCCTTGTCAGTGTGGGAAGGCTGGCAAAAGAGAAAAATCTGGAGGAAATCCTGGAATACTTTGCAAGACTATTAGCGGAAGGCAGAGAAAACCTTACACTTCTGATCGCAGGGGACGGGCCTGACAGAGAGAATCTGGAATATCAGTCAAAGCAGTTGGGCATAGAAGAGAATGTCTGCTTTACCGGGATGGTTGCCCCTAAGGAAGTGTGGGCTTACTATCAGTTGGGAGACATCTTTGTATGTGCCTCCAAAAGTGAGACACAGGGGATTACTTATATTGAGGCTCTTGCAAGCGGTGTCCCTGCACTGTGCAGAAAAGACGAATGTCTGGACGGAGTCATAGCGGACGGCTGCAATGGTTTCCAGTATGAGACGTATGAGTATTTCCGTATGCATCTTTTATATCTTCTGGAAAATGAAGAGAGAAGACAGGAGATGGCAAAAATGGCAAAAGAGATGGCAGAAGAATTTTCAACCTGGAACTTCTGTACCATGGTAGAACGTGCTTACAGGGCTGCCTGCGAGGAAAAAGAGCAGATTCCCGTATTTCAAAGAGACACGGAACATGCTGCCTGGGGACGGACGATGATGAAACGTATGATGAGGAGGGTTTCCTGATATGATGAAAATAAATATGATGTCAAAAGCAGATATGGTAAAAGGGCAGGGTGTCCTTTCCGCCCATGATGAGCAGGTGGCGCTGGCGGCACAGGTTTTAGAAGGAAAGTTTGAAGTACTGCACAACGCAAAGGAGTCCTGTGAGATCACACATTATCATTCTATCAACCCGGAATTTTATCTGGGCATAGGGCGCAGGAAACGGCAGGGCAAAACGGTGGGTTATGTACATTTTCTTCCCGAGACCGTGGAGAACAGCATCCATCTGCCCCAATTTATGAAAAAGATCTTCTACCGCTATATGCTTTCCTTCTACAAAAGAATGGATAAGCTGGTGACGGTCAATCCCTATTTTATTGAGCGTCTGGCGCATTACGGAATACCGAAAGAGCGGGTGACGTATATTCCCAATGTGGTGTCAGAGGAGGATTTTTATCCCCTTCCCCGTGAGGAGAGAGCACGTATACGCAGGGAATACCGTATCAGCAAAGATGCGTTTACCGTGTTGTGTGTGGGGCAGCTCCAAAAGCGGAAAGGTGTGGTTGACTTTGTGGAGGCAGCTAAAAAAATGCCGGACTGCATGTTTGTCTGGGCAGGCGGATTTTCCTTTGGCCGGATTTCCGACGGGTATGAGGAGATCAGGAAAATGATGAAACATCTTCCGCCGAATGTGCGTTTTTTGGGTATTGTGGACAGGGAGAAAATGAACGAAATCTACAATATGGCAGATGTGATGTTCCTGCCGTCCTACGAGGAACTCTTCCCCATGACCATACTGGAATCCATGAATTGTGCAATCCCGGTCCTGGTGCGGAACCTTCCGATCTATGATCCGATACTGTTTGATTACGCACTCAGAGGAGACAATATGGAAGCTTTTGTGAGCACGTTAAAACAGCTCAGGGAGGACCCGGATTTTTATCAGAGAAGTGCCCATGCCTCCTTTGCGGGACATGAATGCTACAGCAGGGAGCATGTTGGGCAGATGTGGAAGGAATATTATGAAAAAACAGCGGCGGAGGTAAAGCGTCCGGTCCCTGTGCGGCAGAGAGGAGGAAAAGTGTGGAGACAAAAAGAACAGCAGTTCTCATGAACCTCTGTACCGTCGCGGGACTGATCGGAATGGGATTTTTCATTTTCTATGGGGTGCAGAACAGGATCTTTGTATCAAAAGATGCCCTGGAACTTTTTCTTCATGACTGTGGTATGTGGGCTCCGGTCCTGTTTGTTCTGATCCAGATCGTCCAGGTAGTGATCCCCATCCTGCCGGGCGCCATAGGATGTCTTGGCGGGGTGCTGATATTTGGCCCTGTGTGGGGATTTGTATATAATTACATTGGCATCAGCATTGGCTCTGTATTGGCTTTCCTGCTCTCCAGACAGTACGGCAGACCTTTCGTACGGAATATGATCGGTGAGAAGAATTATGATAAATACATTGGATGGCTGAGCAAGGGGAATGGGTTTGACAAGGCGTTTGCGGTGGCGATCTTCCTTCCCGTGGCCCCTGACGACCTGTTGTGTTATATTGCAGGACTGACCAGGATGACGTTAAAGAAATTTACAGCCATTATCATTCTGGGTAAGCCCGGGTCAATTCTCCTATACAGCCTGGGCCTTACAGGTATCATGGAGGTCTTAAAAATGATCTTCTGATAAGGATAACGTCCCTTTTGCGGAGCATAAAGCTGCGGCAGAAGGGGCGTTTTTCCGTATATAATATGTAGAGTCAGAGCAGTTACAAAGATACAGTATGCATGACGAGGTGTCATTTATTGTGGGAAAATTACAAATAAAAAGAAAAATTGAGGAATGAATATTGTATAAATCCAATGATTCATGTATAATGAAATAGATAATTCTAAGCAATATTAACAATCTGCATCATCATGTGCGGACGGAAAAGGAAATTATGTGGATTCTTAAATTTAAACCGGTAGACTGTAAAAATTGTTATAAGTGTGTACGCCATTGTCCGGTGAAGGCCATCAGGATCAAGGATCATCAGGCACAGATCATGCAGGATGACTGTATTCTCTGTGAAAGGTGTACCATCATCTGTCCCCAGCATGCAAAGGCGGAGAAAAATGATGTACCCAGCCTGAAGCGGATGATCGGGGAAGGGTATCCGCTTGTAGCAAGTGTGAATCCCGCCTATGTGGCGAAATTCGGACTGGGCAGTTTTCCGGCACTTCAGGAAGCATTTCTGAAACTGGGATTTACGGATGCCAGAGAAGCTGCGGAAGGTACATATCTGGTGAGAAGGGAATACGAACGGATCCTCCAGGAGGGCCAGATGGATGTGATGATCACTTCTGTATGTCCCGCGGTGGTGCGTCTGGTGCGGAGTAAATATCCCAAGCTTGCCAAATATCTGCTTCCGGTATTGTCCCCTATGCAGACGCATGCAAAGTATCTGAAAGAGAAGAACAGGGATTGTATTCCTGTATACATAAGCCCCTGTATCTCTCCGGTTGCGGAAATTTCCGAAAAGAACAATTATTCTGCCTATGTTATATCCTTTGAAGAGCTGGACTCCTGGATGGAGGAAAGCGGCATCCGGGTGGAGCATAAGCAGGAGGAACCCACTCCAAAGCTTTCCAGGATGCGCGCCATGAGCGGTGGTATTACGAGGATTATCAGAAAAAATGAAGATTACACCTATTTAAGTATAGATGGTGTGGAAAACTGTATGCAGGTTCTGGACGAACTGCAGGAGGGAAAGATACATAAATGTTTCCTGGAGCTTAATATCTGTGAGGGCGGCTGCATCGGAGGCCCTTCCTTTCAGAAAGATAAGAGACGCAGAATGAAAAGCTCCATAGATGTGATGGCTGCTTCCATGAAAGACCCTTTCCGGCCGGAGGATGAAGCTGATTTTAATCTTCCCATGGATCTGAACCTGGAGAGGGAGTTTATTGAAAAAGAGGTCACGCATCCCAATCCCACAGAGGAAGAACTTCAGGAAATCCTGAAAAAGATGGGAAAGGCCACCCACCAAAAGGAATTAAACTGCGGAGCCTGCGGATACAACACCTGCAGGGAAAAAGCCATTGCTATTTTCCAGAACAAAGCGGAAATCTCCATGTGCATTCCTTATATGAGGGAGCGGGAGGCAAGCTATGCCAACAAGATCATCAACTCCATGCCGGGAATGCTGGTGACGGTCAATACGGATCTGGAAGTGGTGCAGCTTAACAAGGCGGCCATGGATCTATTTGATATCAGAAGAAAAAAGGCCATTATAGGGCAGCCGGTGTCCAAGCTTATGGATGACTATGCGTTTGTAAATATGCTGGCATTCGGAAAGGGTTTTACCCAGGATAAGATTTTTGTGGAGGAATACAAGGTCTATCTGGAACGTGTCCTCACGTATGATAAGAGTAACGGACTGATCATCTGCATCATGAAAAATGTCACAAAAGAAGTGGCACAGCAGCAAGAGGTGCGCCGTACCAGGATTATGGCTGCTCAGATGGCAGATAAACTGGCAGACGAACAGCTTCGTATTGTCCATCAGATCGCAGAGCTTTTAGGGGAGACCGCAGCCGGCACCAAGGTGGCTGTGGAGAAGTTAAAGGAGACGATCCTCACAGAGCAGGAGAAGCCCAAAACAGATGATCCGGAGGAGTGGTTATGAAGATACACTTTGACAACCTCTTTGCGGATTTTGGACATGTCAGCCTGAACAAAAAGAAAGAATCCCTCTGCGGAGATTATTATATTACAGAGGAAAAAGGCTCAGACACGGTACTGGTTCTCTCAGACGGCCTGGGCAGCGGGGTGAAAGCCAATATTCTGGCAACGCTCACAGCCAAAATGCTCTGCACTATGATGATCAAGAAACTGCCTCTTGACGATGCCGTGGAGGCTATTGCCAAAACGCTTCCCGTGTGTCATGTGCGGAATATGGCGTACTCTACCTTCACCGCCCTGAAGATCAGCGGCAGACAGGCATATCTGGCCCAGTATGACAACCCGGGTCTCATTCTTTTAAGAGATGGAAAGTCTGCGGCATATCCGGAGACCGCGCATAATATCGGGGAAAAAGAAATCCGGGAGGCAGAGTTTACCCTGGAAAAAGACGATGTGCTCATCCTCATGTCAGACGGCGTCACCAATGCCGGAATGGGAAAGACAACTGACGGAGGGTGGGGGCGGGATGACGTAGTCCGTTTTTGTGAACAAAAATATAAAAAAGATATGTCAGCCCAAGAGCTGGCAGCCCATATCGCCAGCGCCTGTGTTGACCTGAATTTAGATGAGACAGATGATGATACCACAGTTCTGGTGATTAAATTATGTGAGCGGGCAGTTACCAATCTGATGATAGGACCGCCCAGTCAGATGGAAAAAGACGAAGCTTTTTTGAGATTGTTTTTTGGATCACCCGGAAAGCATATTGTGTGCGGAGGGACCACAGCGGCGTTTGTGGCAGATTATCTGGGTGAGAGTTTAACAGCGCTTGAAGACACCAGATGCGATGATATTCCGGCCATGTCCGCCCTAAAAGGTGTGGATCTGGTGACAGAGGGACTTCTGACCATCCGGCGTTTGAATATATATGCCAACCGTTATTTAAAAGACGGGCTGGCCGTGCTTGGTTTCGGCAGGAAAAAGGATGCAGCCGCAAGGCTTCTGGAGGAGCTTTTTGAGAATTCCACAGACATCCGTATCTTTTTCGGGAACGCCAGAAATCCGGCAAACACGGAACTTCACATAGACGCAGGAGAAAAGCTGCGGCTGACCTATCACCTGAAGGATTGTCTGGAGAAGGCAGGCAGACATGTGAAGATGAAGATTTGGTAATGGCTCCGTTCCTTGAAAGGATGGGACCGGGCCGCAATATTCGGTAGTCATTTGGCACTTTGGAAGGCGGACATTCGTAACCGTTCAGACAAGCTGGACCGTTACACATCCAGCCATTAAAAATCGCTTCGCGATGGGCTGGATGCCTGCTGGTACTACTTTTTCATACGGTCAGCGCAGTAAATGCGCAGACCTGTCTGAACTGTTACGGACATTCAGCATTTGAACAAAAATGTGCGGGTCCATCTTCCAGGGTGCCAGAGGTAATATATTATATATAGGAGGGTAATATATGTTAGACCAATCTTACTACGAAAAGGCAGATGAGATCATTGGGCGGTACGGAAAGAAACCGTCATCCCTGATTCCGATCATGCAGGACATTCAGGGTGAATACCGCTATCTGCCGGGGGAACTGCTCACTTACACTGCACAGCAGATCGGGGTGACAGAGGCAAAAGCTTACAGCGTTGCAACTTTTTATGAAAATTTCTCTTTTGAGCCAAAGGGAAAATATGTCATTAAAGTCTGCGATGGAACGGCGTGCCATGTGAGAAAATCCATGCCGATCCTGGAAGCGCTCTACAAAGAGCTGGGACTGAGCAAAAAGAAACATACCACCGATGATATGATCTTTACGGTGGAAACAGTATCCTGTCTGGGTGCATGCGGGCTGGCTCCCACTCTCATGGTCAATGAGGAAGTGCATCCCAAGATGTCACCGGAAAAAGTAGTTGCGTTAGTGCAGGAATTGAGAGGTGAAGGCGCATGATGATTTCAAACAAAGCAGAACTTGACAAGTGCAGGGAAGCGGCAGAGCAGGAGCTGCAGTCTTATGGATGCAGGATCCTTGTCTGTTCCGGTACAGGATGTATTGCTACGGGTTCCGAGAAAATCTATCAAAAGATGATGGAGATTGTTGGGAATACCCCCAATGTCACCATTGAATTTGCACCCCATGATGAAAAAGAGCATGTGGGCGTCAAGAGGACAGGATGCCAGGGATTCTGTGAATTCGGTCCCCTGGTGCGTATCCAGAAGGGCGACAAAGTGGTGCAGTACATAAAGGTTCAGCCGGATGACTGCCAGGAAATATTTGACCATACCGTTATGGGTGACGGTCTTGTGGACAGACTTCTCTACAAGAAAGAGGAAAAGACCTATGTACAGCCTGATGAGATCCCTTTCATTGCAAAACAGACACGTATCGTGCTGGAAAACTGCGGCAGATTTGACGCAGAATCCATTGATGAATATATAGCAGCGGGCGGATTTAAAGCCCTGGAAAAAGTGCTGTTTGATATGAAACCTGAGGATGTTGTGGAGGAAGTGGACCAGTCCGGCCTGCGCGGAAGAGGCGGCGGCGGATTCCCCACCGGAAGGAAATGGAAACAGGTTGCTGCACAGGAAGAAAAAGAGCGCTATGTGGTCTGCAACGGTGACGAGGGTGACCCGGGAGCATTCATGGACGGTTCCGTTATGGAAGGGGATCCTTTCAAGCTTATCGAAGGTATGATGATCGCCGGATACGCAGTAGGTTCCGCTGAGGGATATATCTATGTGCGTGCCGAGTACCCCAACTCTGTGGCAAGACTGAAACACGCCATTGCAGTGATGGAGGAGAGAAATCTTCTGGGAGACAACATTCTGGGAACAGATTTTGCTTTCCATATGCATATCAACCGGGGCGCCGGTGCCTTTGTCTGCGGCGAGGGTTCGGCTCTGACTGCTTCCATAGAAGGCAACAGAGGATTCCCGCGTACCAAACCGCCAAGAACGGTTGACCATGGTCTGTGGGCAAAACCAACGGTCCTGAACAATGTGGAGACCTATGCCAATGTTCCTAAGATCATCTTAAAGGGACATGAGTGGTTCCGTACGATCGGAACAGAGGGAAGCCCGGGAACCAAGACCTTCTCCCTGACGGGTTCCATTGAGAATACCGGCCTGATCGAAGTTCCCATGGGAACCACCCTGCGGGAGATCATTTATGAGATCGGCGGCGGCCTTCAGGAAGGTTCTGAATTCAAAGCAGTGCAGATCGGCGGACCGTCCGGCGGATGTCTGACCACACAGCATTTGGATGAGCCTCTTGATTTTGACTCTGTTAAGAAATTCGGCGCTATTGTTGGTTCCGGCGGACTTGTTGTTATGAACACGGACACCTGTATGGTGGAAGTGGCAAGATTTTTCATGAGCTTTACCCAGAGAGAATCCTGTGGAAAATGTGTTCCCTGCCGGATCGGTACCAAGAGAATGCTGGAGATCCTTGAAAAGATCGTAGCAGGAAAAGGCGAGCCGGAAGACCTTGACAAGCTGGAAGAGATTGCAAAGAGTGTAAAAGACTTGTCTCTGTGCGGTCTTGGCAAGAGTGCACCCCTTCCTGTACTGAGTACCATCCGTATGTTCCGCGACGAATATATGGAGCATATTGTGGATAAGAAATGTGCTTCCCATACCTGTACAGCGCTTCGGAACTACTATATTGATCCGGAAAAATGTAAGGGATGTACCAAGTGTGCAAGAAATTGCCCGGTTGGCGCCATCACCGGCGAGAAGAAAGAGCCGCATACCATCGATACCGCAAAATGTATCAAATGCGGAGCATGTATAGAGAACTGCAGTTTCGATGCAATTGAGGTAAGATAGGAGGAGAGAGAATGATTCATGTTACGATAGACGGAATTCCTGTAGAAGTCGAGAAGGGGACTACCATCTTACAGGCTGCAGAGAAAGCCGGTGTGAAAATCCCTACATTATGTTATATCAAAGACCTGCTTCCTGACGGTTCCTGCCGTATGTGTATGGTGGAGATTGAGAACAGGGGAAGAAAGAAAATGGATACCGCATGTTCCTGCCATGTAAGCGAGGGCGATGTGATCGAGACTATGAGCGAAAAGGTGGTGGAGTCCAGAAAGACCATCCTGAACCTGCTGTTGTCCAACCACAAGACAGACTGCTTCTCCTGTGCCCAGAACGGCAGATGTAAGCTGCAGGACTACTGTGTGGAATACGGCGTAGAGAAAACCACCTTTGCGGGAGAGATGACAGAGTTCCCGGTGGATGATTCCAACCCGTTTTTTACTTATGATCCCAACCTGTGTATCCTTTGCCACAGATGTGTGAATACCTGTAATAAAGTGGTAGGACGCGGAGCCATTGACACCATGGAACGAGGATTTGAGTCCTCAGTGGGAACACCGTTCGGTGTGCCGATCAGAAAAAGTACCTGCGAGTCCTGCGGAAACTGTGTGGAGGCATGTCCTACCGGAGCACTTTCCTCCAAGAGAAGAAAATCCTTCCGTCCGTGGCAGATTGACAAGAAGGTCCTTACCACCTGCCCGCACTGCGGTACCGGATGCCAGTTCTATCTGGTGGTAAAAGACAACAAGGTAGTGGACGTGGAACCGGCCAACGGACCGTCCAATAAAAATCTGCTCTGCGTAAAAGGACGCAGCGGTTCCTTTGACTTTGTACATTCTGCTGACCGAGTGAAATACCCGCTTATCAAGAACAAAGAGACCGGCGAATTTGAGCGGGCAAGCTGGGACGAGGCACTGGATCTGGTGGCTTCCAAATTCATGGAGATCAAGAAACAGTATGGTTCAGAATCCCTGGCAGGTTTTGCATGTTCCCGTTCACCAAACGAGGATATCTACATGGTCCAGAAGATGGTGAGAACCTGCTTTGGAACCAACAACACAGATAACTGTGCACGTGTATGCCATTCCGCGTCTGTGGCAGGCCTTGCTATGACGCTGGGTTCAGGCGCTATGACTAACCCGGTTGCGGATATCACCCAGAAACCGGACCTGATCATGATGGTAGGCTCCAACCCGGAGGAAGCACATCCGGTTATCGGTATGCAGATCCGTCAGGCTGTACAGAGGGGCTGCAAATTGATCGTGGTTGACCCACGTGACATTGACCTGTCCAAGAAAGCAGACATCCATCTGAAATTAAGACCTGGCACCAATGTTGCATTTGCCAACGGCATTATGCATGTGATCATCGAGGAAGGCCTTCAGGATATGAAGTTCATCGAAGAGAGAACAGAAGGCTATGAGAAGATCAAAGAGATTGTAAAAGATTATACCCCGGAAAGAGTTGGGGAAATCTGCCACATAGACCCTGAAGATCTGAGAAGAGCTGCCATCATGTACGCGAAAGCGGACAAAGCTCCCATCATCTACTGTCTGGGTGTTACGGAGCATTCCACCGGTACGGAGGGCGTTATGTCCATGTCCAACATGGCTCTGCTGGTAGGCAAGCTTGGACGTGAGGGATGCGGCGTCAACCCGATCCGCGGACAGAACAATGTACAGGGAGCCTGCGACATGGGAGCAGGTCCGAAAGATTATCCGGGATATCAGAAAGTGGAAAATCCGAAAGTACGGGAGAAATTCGAGAAGGCATGGGGTGTGAAGCTGAATCCAAACAATGGTCTTCACTCTACAGAAGTATTCCCGGCTGCTATTGAAGGAAAGGTGAAAGGCCTGTACATTTACGGGGAAGATCCCATTGTCACAGACCCGGATACCCACCACATTATCAAAGCCCTGGAAAACCTCGATTTCTTTGTGATCCAGGAGCTGTTCATGACAGAGACCGCGCAGTATGCGGATGTTATCCTTCCCGGTGTCAGCTATGCGGAGAAAGAGGGTACCTTTACCAATACAGAGCGCCGTGTGCAGAGAGTACGCCCGGCAGTGAAGCTGGACGGCGAAATGAGACTGGATACAGATATCATCATTGACCTGATGAACCGTATGGGTTATGAGCAGCCGCATCTGACCTCCGCTGAGATCATGGATGAGATCGCATCCGTGACTCCAAGCTACGGCGGAATCAGTCATGCAAGGCTGGATGCAGGTGAGAGTCTTCAGTGGCCGTGTCCGACCAAGGATCATCCAGGAACACCGATCCTGCATGTGGGCAAATTCTCAAGAGGACTTGCCATGTTCTATCCTGCAGAGTATGTTCCGTCTGCAGAGCTTCCGGATGAGGAATATCCCATCATCATGATGACAGGCCGTATGCTGTATCACTATACCACAAGAGCCATGACCGGAAGAACACAGGGCCTGATGGAGATCCAGGGCACTTCTTATATTGAGATGAACTACAAAGATGCGGATGCACTGGGGATCAAAAATGGTGACAAGGTAAAAGTATCTTCCAGGCGTGGTCAGATCGAATCCACTGCGAGAGTCGGACGCAAGGTTTCCCAGGGCGAGTCCTGGATGCCGTTCCACTTCCCGGATGGAAATGCAAACTGGCTGACGAATGCGGCACTGGACAAATATGCGAGAATACCGGAATATAAGGTATGCGCGATCAAAATTGAGAAGGCATAAGTGACGGTCCGGCTGACGGGATCGTTGCAGACTGAACGGAGACAACAGATATGGCACAGAACTATCCAAAGAGAATAGATTTGCAGGAAGGCATAGACCTGCTCCTCTCTCATACAGAGAGGATGGGACGGGAAAAGGTGGCAGTCAATGAGGCCTACGGCAGGATTTTGGCCTGCCGGGTACGGGCAAAAGAAAATATCCCTCCCTTTGACCGCTCTCCCTATGACGGCTATGCCATCCGCTCTGCGGATGTTGCAGGAGCAGGACATGACACGCCGGTGACTCTGAGAATTATCGAGGAGGTACCGGCGGGGCATGCCCCCGAAAAAGTGATAGGGCCTATGGAGGCAGTAAAAATACTGACCGGAGCACCTATCCCTCAGGGAGCCGATGCTGTGGAAAAATATGAAGACACTTCCTTTACTGAAAAGGAAGTGTGTTTCTTTTCCCCCATTGCTTCGGGGAGCAACATCGTAAAAGCAGGGGAAGATGTAAAAAAAGGCGAGATCGTCATGGAGGAAGGCGAGTATTTAAGCCCGGCATCCGTGGGGCTTCTTGCAGGTCTTGGGTATGGAGAGGTGGAAGTCTTCAAAAAACCCACAGTCAAGATCATCAGTACCGGGGACGAGCTTCTGCAGGTATCGGAGGAGCTGAAACCTGGTAAAATAAGAAACAGCAGTGCCTATATGCTGCAGGGATTCCTGCGGCAGTGGGGAATTACAGCGGATATTTACGGAATTGTCAGGGATGACCAGGCAGCGATCGAGGATGCACTGACAACATGTCTTCAGGATGCGGACTGTGTTATCACAACCGGAGGTGCATCTGTGGGAGACTATGATCTGGCCCTTGCCTCCATGGAGGGAATCGACGCAGAGGTGCTTTTCTGGCAGGTGAAGATGAAACCGGGAATGGCAACTTTAGCATCCGTGAAGGATGGAAAACTACTTTTAGGGCTTTCCGGCAACCCTTCCGCAGCGGCGGCCGCGCTGTTTTTGCTGGGGCTTCCCGCATTCCGCAAAATGTGCGGCAAAAAGGAATATAAAGTGCCCTGCATTCCCGTATGTCTTCCGGATGGATTTCCGAAGAAGAGTCCCGGGGGAAGGATCATCCCGGGTATTCTGGAATTTGATCAGGGCAGGGTATGTTTAAACACCAGGAAGAATCAGGCAAATGGTATGGTCAGTCCATGGGGCGGCTGCAATCTGATCGGTATGATCCCAAAAGGTTCCGGCGTGCTTTTGCCGGGGACAACCATTGATGCGCTGTATCTGGGAGAGAACTAGAGGTGTGGAAAGGGCCATTGCAGCAACAGTTTTGGTGTCAGCTTAGGATATGAACGAGGTTTAGGTGTATGATAAAGACAGCAGCGGGGATTCTGGTTGGAGGAAAGAGCAGCAGAATGGGAAGAAATAAGGCGTCCCTTACATGGAATGGGAACACATTTCTGCACACTCTTATAGAGGCCTGCCGGGATTTCCCAGAAATCTATGTTTCGGTGGATGATAGGAGTAAATATCAGGATTTATCCTGCACGGTTGTGGAGGATGAGGAGAGGGGATACGGTCCCTTAGAGGGGATCTACCAGATATTAAAGCAGATGGATGCACCGTATGCTGTGATGCTCGCCACTGATATGCCCATGATAAGCCCGGAATTTCTTCAGGCGCTGGTGTCACGTCTTACCGGTGAGGAAGACTGCCTGGTGCTCAGAAAAGAAGGAAGACCTCAGCCTCTGTGCAGTGTGTACGCAAAGCGGATTCTTCCCACAGTGGAAAAAATGCGCAGAGACCGGGAACACAAGCCCGGACTTTTGTTCCAGCGGGTGAACACCCGGTATGTGGATCTGGAAGAATTGGGATTTGGAGAGGCAGTCATTGCCAATGTGAACACACCCGAAGAATATGAACAGCTCTGTTTTTGCTATGGCAGAAGACTTCAGGAATTTGCCCCTTTTGTCAGGGAAAAGTTGAGCCATGGAAAGGTACTGGTATGTTATCTGGACGGAGTGGGGTACCGGATGTATAAAAGTGCAGCGGACAAAGGCAGTGTGCCCTTTATGAGCCGCAGCTTTTCCGTGATCCCGGTGAGGACCGTGGAGCCGCCGGTGACAAATCCTGCCATGGCAACCATGATAACAGGGGAGCTGCCTGTTGTGCACGGCGTATATTCCAGAAAAGACAGGGAACTGCGGGTTCCCACTTTGTTTGCAAATAGGAGCAGGGAGGATACTGCCTTTTTGGAGGGAGATACCAGAATTTTAAAGACAGAACTGCCGCCAAGACTTCATGCGGCAGCAAAAGGAAAAGGATGCGATCATTGGATTTACCAGGCTGCATGCAGAGCAGCCAAAGATGGAAAAGAGTTTATTTTTGCCCATTTCCATGAGATTGATGACGCGGCCCATGGGTTTGGCCCGTACAGTTCTGCGTGTATGGAAAAACTGCAAGAGGCGGACAGATATATAGAGGAACTTTCTAAGATTTTTTCCGGAGAGATCCTGCTGATCAGCGACCATGGAATGCATGAGACCCGGGACGGAGGCAATCACGGGGAGACCGTCTGCCCAAGTGACGAAGAAGACAAGCATGAGAGATCTTCCTGTCTGTGTGCCGCGGAAGATAAGCATGAGAGATCTTCCGGTCTGTATGCCGCGGAAGATAAGCATGAGGGATCTTCCTGTCTGTATGCCGCGGAAGATAGGCATGAGAGATCTTCCTGTCTGTATGCCATGGAGGACATGCTTGCAATCTGGGGTGAGCGGATATGAAAGTAAACAGTGAATTGTTTGAGGGCATTTTTCCTGTGAGGCTGGAGGGGAAGAATGCAGATGGAGAGGAATATTCATACCGGGCTTTTTCGGTGAGAGAGGTGCTGGGCAGTTTATCTGCAGATACGCTTGTGGAATTCATAAGCCGGGACGGCGGGGGTGCTGCCGTATCCGGTGAGGAGATCCTTACAGGGCAGGTGTACCTGGCTGAGGATGGGGATGCGTACCGTCTGATTCTCCCAAAAGACAGGCACCGAAGACGCTGGTGTAAACATATAATAGAAATAATGCAAGAGGAGGGTGACAGTTGAAAATCTGTACAATTGTTGGTGTGAGAAAATCCGGTAAGACTACAACCGTCACCGGACTTATAAAAGAACTGAAAAAGAGGGGATACCGGGTGGGAACCGTAAAAAGTGTGTTCTGTCCCGAATTTTCCCTTGACACATCTGACAGCAATACATGGAGACACAGGGAGGCGGGCGCTGACCTTGTCTGCGTGAAAGGAAAAAAGGAGACAGACATTCTCCTTCCGGCGGACAGCAGCGGGGATTTCTATGAAAAGCTGCCTGTGGATTTTCTACTGCTGGAGGGCGAGTATGAACTCTGCGTGCCCAGGATTATCTGCGCGCACAAGGATGCGGAGGTTCAGGAGCGTCTGACAGAGGAAACGATTGCCGTGGCAGGCAGGCTGGCAGGAGAAACGAAGACATACGGCGGGCTCAGGGTCTATCACTCTGTGGAGGAAATCCATGAGCTGGCAGATTTACTGGAAATACTTCCGGAAGCAGGATTTCCACTGAGAAAGCGTCCCATGTTCCAAAAGGCTGCAGCTTTTTGTCAGTGCGGCTGTCACAAGGCTGAGAAAAAGCTGGCCCATAAGAAAAAACTCACGGCCCATCCGGCCGGGACGGACAGAAAGCATATTTTCCTGACAGGGGAAAAAGGAGTCGGCAAGAGCACACTTTTGAACCGCATAGTGGAAAAGCTGGGAATTGTGCCTGTGGGCTACCAAACACTGCCTTATGAAATCGGCGGTGTCCAGAAGGGATTTTACCTGCACAGTCTTATGCCTATGGGGGAATATGAAAATGACAGCCCAATTCTCATCCGAACCGGTAAGGGAAGGAAGACAGCCATCCCGGAAACCTTTGAGACACTGGGCACTGCGGTGATGCGAAAGGTGAAGGACATGCCGGAGAAAACAGCCCTGATAGATGAACTGGGGAAAGCGGAGGCGGAGGCGCCTGGGTTCCAGGAAGCATTGTTTTCCTGTCTGGATACCCAGAGTCTTGTCCTGGGAGTCCTGCAGAAAAAGACAGGTGTTTTTACGCAGGCAGTTGCAGAGAGATCGGATGTGGAGGTTTATGAAGTCACAGAAAAGAACAGAGAACTGCTGTTGGATGAAATCTGTAAAAAAGTCAAGGGATTTCTTTGAAAATACTTGACTAAAATTGTTAGATTAGGTATTCTTATACCAGTGATACTGATGATAAAGTATTATAAAAAAATAAAGGGGCAAAACTGTCGTAAGGCAGTGACGCAAAGCCACGGGTCCCAAGGGAGGGACAGCCGGGCTGCAGACGTGGATGGACAGGTGTATTCTGTCCGTCTGTTGTCTTTATGAAAAAACGATATCCCTGGATATCGTTTTTTTGGCCCTGAAAAGGGAAGGAGAATAGAAATTGAAAATGAAAAAGTTATGTGCCTGGCTGCTTGTATCCGGTATGCTTCTGCAAACACCCGGAACCACCGTATTTGCCGCCGGGCCGGGGCAGAGCGGGAGATTTTTAAATGCTGCCGGACAGACCCGGAGGGAAGAGGCAGGCATTAGCCTGCTGACAGAAAAGCAGGAAAAACAGGCGGAGGTACCGAGGAAAGGTGAGGCGCCGGGAGACCGGGCAGGAACGCCAACGGCAGGAGAGACGTCGGGAGACCAGGCAGCAGCGCCAACGGCAGGGGAGATGCCGGGAGACCAGGCAGGAGTGCCAGCGGCAGGTGAGACGCCGGGAGACCAGGCAGGAGCGCCGACTACAGGTGAGACGCCGGGAGACCAGGCAGGAGCGCCGACTACAGGTGAGACATCAGGAGACCGGACGGAAGCGCCGACGGCAGGTGAGACGTCAGGAGGCCAGACAGAAGCTCCGAAGAAAGAAGAGACACCGGGCAGCCGGGAGGAGTCAGGGAAACAGGCCGGTGCGCAGGAGGGGGAAACAGTACCCGGATCGGAAGCAGGGAATAGGACGCTGCAAGGCCAGCTCCATCTGAGCCTGATCTACACGCTTCCATACAGTGACCCGGAGAGCTTGAACGGCGGATTGCAGGCGGTCCTTACAAACGGAGACCAGCAGTTTCGCGCGGCTTTTTCCATGCAGGAGGGGGAGCGCGTTTCTAAAAAGGCGGAGGCTTCTTTTGTGGATCTGGAACCCGGAGAATATCATCTTTGCATAAGCGGGGGCAGTTTTGCCGCATATGATCAGGACGTGGAAATACAGGCCATGGATCAAAAGATGCAGTTTCTGGATGTCTATACCGGAATGGATTTATCTGATATGGAAAAACATCCCGGTGTGATAGGATACGGGGATGTGGATCAAGACGGCGTTATAGATGAAAACGATAAGACCCGGCTGATCCAAGCCATACATGAGGAAAATACAGATTCCGTATATGACTTAAATCAAGACCGGCAAGTGGATTTAGTGGATCTGCAATGGTTCTCTTACAGCTATGGCTATGAGAAAACAGAAGCCTATGTGACAAGGAGCTATCTTCCGGATGAGATAACAGCCAACGTAGGTGCCTCCACCCAGGTGGCAGAGGGAAGTGTAGAGAGCATTTTGAGCAATGACGGAAGTGTTTCCCTAAAGCCTGCAAACGATGAGGAGATTTCAGCGGAAAATCCTGTGGAACTGCAGCTTGATCTGGAAAAGCGTTCCGACATACTGGCAGGCGCTCTGGTGCTGACCCCGCCAAGGGATTCCGCCAATATCATCCAGGCAGGGACCGTGACGGTGGAGTATACAGATGAGAACGAAGAGACGCAGACCATAGAGGCCTCCATAAGCGGCGCAGCTATGTTTGCCCTCACAGCGGCGCAGGCAGTCATGGAGCCGGACGGCACCATTATTGTAAATCTGGGAAAACAGGTTGCCATCAAGAAGGTAGTCATCAAGGTGACTGATACCGGAGGAAGTAAACTGGCGGATATCTCCAAGGTTGAATTCCTCAACGGAATGGAGGACAGGATTCCTGCTCCGGTCATGAACATTCCTGACCAGGTAAAAGCTGAGCCGGGGGATAAGAAATTTACTGTGACCTGGAACGCACAGACCAATGTGGCGGGATATGAAGTTATGGTAAAAAAAGACGGGAAAAGCAAGGTCTACCCCACTGCAGAGAGTAGTATCCTTATCACAAGCTTTGGCACGGAAAAAATGAAAAACAATGAGGAATATACAGTCCAGGTCCGCTCCGTGAACGGGGACTGGAGCAGTGCGTATTCTGAAGCAGTGACGGTGATCCCGAAACCTTCAAAAGCTCCTGACGCGCCGGAAAATGTGAATATTGCCGGAGGCTACAGAAAGCTGGATATCACCTGGAAGCAGATGGAGGATACAGATTCCTACACACTCTATTACAGGGAAAAAGGAACAGAAGCGTTTGAAAAGAAAGAGGAGATCAAGCAGAATAAATATCAGCTTACCGATTTAAAAGACGGCACCACATATGAGATCTGTCTTACGGGAACAAATGAAATGGGAACCAGCGGCAAGTCAAAGATATATGCAGGTGAGACAACGGATATTAATCCTGCGGTTACCTCCAATTACAAACTGATCAATACGCCTTTGGAGGGAGGGGGACTCACCGCGCATATTACATCCATTGATTACCCTTCCGCAAAGCCTGAGACAGATGCGGCGGTTGCAGATAATGATTACACCACTTCCTGGAGCCTGGACTCCTGGGATGCAGGCGGTTTCAATGCAGGAAAGCCATCCCCCATCATTACCTTTGACCAGAGCTATGAGATGGACAGGCTGGTGGTAGTCCCGGATGAAAAACAGCAGTATGCCTATGGGTATGCGAAGACAAGATATTGGGATGAAAACGGTACTGAGAAAATGATCGACGGCCATTTCACCCAGAAAAAGAGCGTGAACGGTAAAGTATATTATGAATTTAATTATTCCCAGCCATTTAAGGCAAAACGAATCCAGATAAACTTTGCCATGGCATGGGCGCCTTCAGACGGAAGGGTTTCCATAGCGGAGATGAAGTTCTACTATTATGACAGTCTGGAAAAAGATGTGGACGGGTTGTTTGCGGATGCCATGCACGTGGAACTGCGGGAGGATGTAACAGCCGCTGTCATTGAGGAATTGGAAAAAAGAGCGGACACGCCGGATGAAGTGACAGGTGATTATCATCCGAAACGAGAGCTTCTGCTTTCCGACCTGGCCTATGCAAAAGAACTTCTCAACGACAAAAGTGCTGGAAGGGTTATGAAAGTAGATACCTCCGTGACCAAGAAAAAAGATGGCGCTCTGGGATTTTCCGGCGGCCTGAATGCATGGCAGCCTCTTGGAATCAGCGCCCATGCAGGGGAAGAACTGGCAGTGTATGTGGGAAGAGATGACGCGGATCTGGGTGCCAATACAAACCTGAATCTGATTGCCACACAGTACCATGCGGAGTCAGGAAACTGGAGCAAGGTGGTTGTGCAGAATCTGAAGAACGGCAAAAATGAAGTGACGATCCCACAGATAGGAAGCTTAAACACAGAACACGGCGGCAGTCTCTATGTGGAATTCACGGGAAATAATGACGCACTAAATATGAGCGTGCGTGTAAGCGGAGGGCAGGAGATACCCAAGCTTGACCTGTCAGGCGCAGCAGATGAGACGGAGGCCAAGGATGCTGTAAGGGCTTATGTGGAAAAACTCAATACATATGTTCCGAAGATCGCAGAGCAGCACAAGAAACTGCACGAAGGCAAGAAAGAGAGCGGCTGTGACTACAGCTATGACAAACAGAACTGTATTCTGGGGGCAACGGACATTGTGCTGGACCAGATGATGTATTCTGTTTCAGCGGAACAGATCCTGAACGGTATTAACAGCAGACTGAAAAGCCAGGGAAAAGACATCACTCCGGATGATCAGACAGAAGTATTATACGAATCCTGCCAGGCTATGGAACAGATGGTGACACTGTTTTATCAGCATAAGGGTCTGGGAGATTATCATGGTGACAAGACACTGACTGCACAGTATGGCAGCAAAAACAGCCTGCCGTCCAGCCGTCTGAACATACGGTATATGAGAATGTTTTCCGGTGCCTTTATGTATGCCGGCGGACTCCATATCGGGATCGAGTGGGGCAGTATTGCCGGGCTTGCGCGCAGCGTGCCGGTGCAGAGTGACAACGGCAGATATGTGAGCGGACAGTTGTTTGGATGGGGAATTGCCCATGAGATAGGCCATATCATCAATCAGCCTTCTTATGCCATTGCCGAGATAACCAATAACTATTATTCTATTCTGGCGCAGGCAAAGGAAACAAATGATTCTGTGCGGTATAAATATGAGGATGTATATAAAAAGGTCACCTCAGGTACAAAAGGCCGCGCGGAAAATGTATTCACAAGCCTTGCCATGTACTGGCAGCTCCATCTGGCATATGATGACGGATATAATTATAAGACCTATGAAAATTATGAGGAACAGTTTAACAGCCTTTTCTTTGCAAGAGTGGATGCTTATGCAAGGAATACAGCGATCGCGCCGGCTCCGAACGGAATCGCGCTGACGATCCCGAAAGATACAGACAATACCCTGATGCGTCTTTCCTGTGCAGCTGCCGAAAAAAACTTACTGGAGTTCTTTGAACAGTGGGGCATGACACCGGATGAGGATACGATCGCTTACGCATCACAGTTTGAAGCAGAGACAAGAAGGATCAGCTATATTACAGATGAAGCGAGAGCGTACCGCATTGAGGGCGGAGAAAGTACAGCAGCTGGGACAGCGGTGAGTGCCGCCCTGGCATATGTGCCGAATTCCAATCAGGTAATCATCACCCTTTCCAATGATGCGGCTGACCAAAATTCCATGCTGGGATATGAGATATACAGAAACGGTCAGGTGATTGGATTTGCGGAGGCAAATGACGGTACTGTGACATATACAGACACCATCGCATCTATGAACAACAGGGTATTTACTTATGAAGTGGTGGGGTATGATAAACTGCTGCAGCAGACAGAGAAGGTTACGGCAGATACTGTGAAAATTTCCAATGACGGTAGTGTGGCAAAGGATGGATGGAAGATCACCACAAATATGACATCCTCCAGTGACCTGCATGAGGAAGGAAATGAAGATAACCCTGAGGGAAGCACCGTTTCGGGGATCAGCAGCATTTGCAACAATGACTACACAGATATGTATACCGGAGAGGCAAAATCTCCGGAACTAGTCATCAGCTTTGGCAGAACCCTTCAAGCTGCTGCATTCAAGATCACAGCCGCTGACACGAAAAACTCCATCAAAAATTTTGATGCCTATATCAGCCAGGACGGAAAACAGTGGACTCCTGTAAAAACAGGAAGCCTGGCCTACTCGGAAAATACGGCTGTCTCCTATTTTAACAAAGAAGGGGATTCCTGGATGTATACCTATGACGCGGCGTATTTGAAGCTGAAGATCAAGGGACAGAGCACAGTATCTTTGTCCGAGATAGATATGTTAGGACCTACGGGAGATAATGTGGAGCTGCTTGAAAATGGCATCGGCATTCTGGATGAAGATTACAGCTATGATGAAAACGGAGGCTTGATACCTGCAGGTTCCCTGATCTTTACAGGGGAATATAAAGGAAATCCTTCCTACAATGTAGTGAAACTGTATGACCAGGACGGAAATATAATGGATGGTTCCCAGTTGATCTTTGCGGAGGTTCCGGCTGAAGGAGAATTAGGAGAAGTTTCATCCGGTACATGGATTTACTATATGGAGCCGGATCAGATTCCAGCCGGCGTGACCAGTGTCAGGGCGGAATTATATCGGGTGGATGATGCCCATACAAATGAAGGGGAGCGTCTCGTCAGTGACACGCTTCCAATGGCTGTGCCGAATCCGCTGCCGCCGATCCATTTGACAGACAACCATGAGGAGGGGAACTGATGAAAAGAATTAAGAGTTTATGCATTGCTTTGGTTTTGGCATTGTTGGTGACTTATGTTCCCGTATCTGCCGCAGTGCAGGATGATACCATGATCAAAATGCAGCAGAAGCATACGAGCCAGGTAGAACTGGCTCTCTATCCCAATGGGGATATGATAAAGAACCACTCAACAACCTTTCGGATCCAAATGCGGATAACAGAGGCGGAAAGCGGAAGTATCGGTGAGATTCATTTTGCTTTCTCGGAAGAGATACAGAACAGATGCAAGATCCGGGAGTATTTTTATGAAAACGGTATCCTGGATATCTATTTTTCATCCGCAGGGACTGTCTTTGAACAGGCTCAGGATGTGGTGATCGGTACGATCTCAGGCACACCCAGCGGGGAAATGTTCCGGGCATCCATTGCTCCGGAAAGCATTATGTTTGTTGACCAGAGCCATCAAATGAAACAGGTGGATGAAGGGGTGCTGCAGGGAATATCTTACCAGTGGGCCGTAGGGGAGAAAGTGCCGGACCCGGATAATCCAAATCCGGATAACCCGAACCCGGATAATCCAAATCCGGATAATCCGAACCCGGATAATCCAAATCCGGATAATCCGAACCCGGATAATCCAAATCCGGATAATCCGAACCCGGATAATCCAAATCCGGACAACCCGAACCCGGACAACCCGAACCCGGATAATCCAAATCCGGATAACCCGAACCCGGATAATCCAAATCCGGATAATCCAAATCCGGACAACCCGGACCCAGATGATCCAAACCCAGACAAGCCAAATCCGGACGAAAACCCGGAGTATCCGGATGGAGTATGTACAGCCTCCACTTACGAAGAACTGGAAAAGGGGTTGGCAGATTCCAGCGTGACGAGTCTGATCTACAAAAGCAAAGATGGAAATGGTTTGACAAAAGAACAGCAGAAGGCATTATTTAAGAGCCTGAAAGGCACAGAAAGAACACTGACCATCATTGCGGAGGAAAAAGGACAGCTTTTGTATTCCTGGAAATTCACCGGAACAGGGATAACAAACATAGATACTTTCATAGATTTTGGAATTGCCAAGAGCAAAGAGAACAAGGATGCAGGCAGCCTGATGGCAAAGGGTGCAGAGAATTTGTATCTGGAATTTGCCCATGAAGGAGAACTTCCGGGATTGGCGGAAATTGAACTATATGCAGGGGACAGCTTTCAAGATGGGCAGAACCTTTACCTGTATTATTACAATACCAAAAAGAACGGGGTGGAACCAATCCAGAAAAGTATCAAGGTTGTGGACGGATATGTGACCATTCAGATTGAACACTGTTCCACCTATATCCTTACCACGAAGCTGGTACGCAAAGATGAACAGTTTCCTGCTGTAACGGTGAATAAAACAGACGGTACAAAAAAGACACCGGTTAAACCCACAACAAAAACAACAGCTAAGACGGCAAAAACAGGAGATGACACACCAGTGGAAGGACTGCTCCTGCTGGCAGGGATTTCTGCCGCCGCCATGATCCTGATTGGGAAAAGCAGAAAGAAAATTTAACAGAAAACAGCATTGGTGCCATTGCCAATGCTGTTTTTTTGGTATGACGGGCATGCTGTCAGTCTGTGGTGAAAGTCCACAAGGGGCGTAGTTGCCGACGAACCTCAAATAGTAAAGGCAATCCCGAAAGCTCAACAATATTTCTATCTTTTATATTGACAAGTATGTATCTAATGTATATAATGAGCATATACAATAAATAATATATATACACGCGCGTACAGAAAGTTGAGAAGTGAAAATGAATATTCTAATCAGCAATACAAGCGGGAAGCCTATCTATGAACAGATTACGGAGCAGATAAAACAAGCAATCATGAGAGGCCAGTTAAAACCCGGGGAGCCACTTCCTTCCATGCGTCTTCTGGCAAAAGAACTCCGCATCAGCGTCATCACCACAAAGAGAGCATATGAAGAATTGGAGAGAGATGGATTTATTTGTTCTCAGGTTGGCAAGGGCAGTTTTGTAGCAGATACAAACCATGAGCTTGTGAGAGAGGAGCAGCTAAAGGAAATAGAAGGTTTATTGGAAAAGGCTGTGGGAAAAAGCAAAATCAGCGGAGTAGAATTGGATGAATTGACAGAGATGCTTAAAATGCTCTACGAGGAGGAATAAAAATGGAAGCAGCGATCAAAATTGAGGGTCTGGTGAAAAGCT
This sequence comes from Blautia marasmi, assembly GCF_900258535.1. Lineage (NCBI taxonomy): Bacteria > Bacillati > Bacillota > Clostridia > Lachnospirales > Lachnospiraceae > Blautia > Blautia marasmi. Next base: position 5,920,177 of record NZ_OIWX01000001.1, on the reverse strand, counting down.
ATGAAAAATTCTCATTGGACCATATTACTATGGAAATTCCAAAAGGCAGTATCGTTGGTTTGGTAGGGGCCAACGGGGCCGGAAAGACTACTTTGATCAAGTGTATTCTCGGTATTGTAAAAAAAGACGCTGGTGAGATCTATGTGGACGGTGAAAAACTGGAGGATAAAGACCCTAACTGGAAGAACCAGGTGGGCATGGTTCTGGCGGAATCCAATTTTCATGAGACCATGAACGCTTATCAGATAGGCAGGATCATGGAGAATATTTTTTGCCAATGGGACGCCGGACTCTATGAAAAGTACCTTGAAGAATTTAAACTGGAGCCTAAAAAGCTGATAAAAGATTACTCCAGGGGAATGAAAATGAAGCTGCAGATAGCAGTGGCGCTCTCCCACAAAGCGAAATTACTTATTTTTGATGAGGCGACCAGCGGGCTTGATCCTTTGGTGCGTGATGATCTGCTGGATATTCTGCTGGAATATATTCAGGATGAGGAACACACCGTGCTTTTATCTTCACACATCATCAGTGATCTGGAAAAAGTCTCAGATTATATTGCATTTATCCAGAACGGAAAACTGCTTTTTGTAGAAAATAAGGACGATATTCTTTACAGATATGGTGTGGGGAAATGTTCAAAAGAAGATTACAGCACACTGGATAAGGAGGGAATCATGCGTCTGAGAAGAGGGGCTTTGGGTTACGAATTTCTGATACGTGACAGGCAGGAATTTATGCGCAGTTACCCGGATCTGGTAGTGGATGCACCGGATATTGAAGAAGTTCTGCTGTTGTTGGAGAAAGGGGAGGTGGTATCATGAAGGGGCTGATGTTAAAGGATTTATATAGTATTAGGATCACCCAGAAGACATATATTATATTCTTTTTGTTTTTATGTGTGTTTGGGTATATTATGAAGAGTCCAAACTATGTGGGAACCATGTGTATTGTAGTTTTTCTAACATGTGTACTCAGCCTGTTTAATACAGATCAGTATTACAACTGGGACACCTATGCGGCAGCGCTTCCGTTGAGTAAAAAGATAGTTGTTCGGGCAAGGTATCTGCTTATCATTGTCATGACTTTGGCCCTTGCCTTGTTTACAGCCGTAATGACTGGCGCAACAGCAGCACTTTTGGGAATGCCTGTCGTAGAGCAGGTGATCAGCTCGGTTTCCGCTTGTATGATAATTCCTATTTATTCAGGAATTATCATCCCGGTGATCTATAAGCTGGGAGTTGAAAGAGGAAGAGTGATTTTCATGATGTTGTTTTTGATCCCATTTTTAGTGAGCATGCTTTTCAAGGATTTAATTCAAGGGACTGTTGCGGAGTCGGAACTCATCTTTCTTTTACAGACACCGAACGGACAGCTGATCGCAGCGGGTGCTATATTTGTAGTAAGTATTCTGGTTTTAGCAGTATCTTACCTGATTTCTATTAAGATATACAGTAATAAGGAATTCTGATTCAGAAAAGGATTCGCTTTGCTCTGCATTGTCATACAGATGTGATAATTGTTTTCTTGACTTTAAAATTGTACAGTGATACATTATTCTTAGTTCCAATAATTGGATCATGAAGAGGACGGAGGAGTTGGGAAAATGTCACAGGAAGAGAAGCTGCTGCGGGCAAAAGCGATCATTGAAAACAGCAGGTATCTGGTGTGTCTGCTGGGAATGCGGGTGAGCAGCCAGTGCGGGTGCACCAACTGGCGATCAGACCAGGATGCATACGATATTGAAACCAGATATGGTTGTTCCCCGGAGGAAATGTTCAGCGCTGAATTCTATAATACGAGGGTAACGCAGTTTTATGACTTTTATAAAAGAGAGATATTGAGCAAGAGAGGAAGGATCAATGATGGCATGAAGTCCTTAAAGCGTCTGGAAGACAGAGGAATCCTGCAGTCCATCATCACCCGGGATATCTACTCTCTGCCGAAAAGGGCAGGATGTAAAAAGGTGTTGGAGATCCATGGGAGCATCTATCGGAATGTATGCCCAAAGTGCAGGACAAAATATCCCATGAAAGCGGTGGCTGAATCTGCGGGTACTCCCAAATGTACCAAGTGTGGCACGACGATCCGTCCGGAAGTCTGTCTGCGGGGAGAAATGGTAGATAATTCCCTTTTGACCCGTGCAGTTGACGAGGTGGGAATGGCAGACACACTGCTTATATTGGGAAGCAGGATGCATTCACAATTGGCGAAGACATACGTTAAGTATTTTGAAGGGGATAAGATCATACTGATCAATGACCAGGACCATTATGCTGACGATGCGGCAGATCTTGTGATTGACGGCAAAGCCATGGAGATTATGAGTAAATTAGAATTATAACAATAAAAGGCTTGCTTAGGCAGGCCTTTTTTGTGTGAAATTCTTTGTCATGTGTATTTTTCATGTTTACGAAGTAATATACCTGCAGTGTCATGCAGCTGGGCAGCAGTGCTGATATAGGAATAATCTCTATGCAGCACGACCTGAACGGCTACGGGCAGGGATACAAAGTAACTTCGTGTACTGCTGCTCCGCGATAATAAACAGGACAAATCATTTATCATATCATCACCCTGCTAGTATGTTGTACAACGAGTCCAATTTGTATGCGTGGGATTTATAAAAAAGGAGGGCCGGGTCAGCAGGCCCGGCAAAAGAAAAAGAAAAGTTTATATGAAAAAGGTTATTACCTTTGTTGAATATTAATATACAGGGAAAATGTGTTGAAATTGTGGCGAAAAGATAAAATGATTCTAAAGGGTCTTTGAAAAAAATAGAAAAATCCCCGGAGAAAACAGTTCCTCGGGGATTTTCTGTGAATTATATTGAGGATAGGAAGAATCTATATTATGGAATATTGTTACGATTGGATGTATAGCGGGAACGCTACGGAATATAAGAAGATATCCTTTGATCTCATGATGCTTTAATGATGAGGGGGGACTGAATGAACGTGAAGTTTAGCCTATAAAGAAGGAGGGCCGGGTCATAAGGCCCGGCAGTATGAAAAAGAAAAGTTTATATGAAAAAGGTTGTTGTCCTTTGTTAAGTATTACTATACGCGGAAAATGTGATGAAACTGTGGTGAAAAAATAAAAGAATTGTGAATGGTTTTTGAAAGATTTATGAAAGCAGATGTGTCGTGCGGTTTCTGGTAAAGATATACTGTCAGGTTTCGTTGGACGCTTTTTCATTGCATTCCGTTAAAAACCGGTGATACGTGTACCGCCCCCCAAAGTTAGACCAAAAATCTAACAATTGGAGGTCGGTATTTTTATGGCTAAATATGACACGCATATGGCAGTTTAATCTTCATCATCTTCTTCCTCAAGTAAGCCGCGTTTGTGAGCTATTTTAAGAATCCGCTCATACAATTCCCGGGATGGAACAAATTTGTCCAGCTCCGGATCTTTCTCCATATCTTTTATCATTTCCGCAGTTTCTTCCAGTACACGCCGGCTTATCCATTCTTCAAAAGCTTTGTCTTCACTATTCATTAAACTCACCCCTGCTATAATTGTAATCCTCTGTCAAGGGATATTCCACTGGTAAATATTGGAAGTAAAACCGTGTGAGTCTATGCTGCATGCAGAATACAAAACTTAATTATGAAAATAATGAAATATTTTGTGAATAAAAAACCCCGGCTTCTAGCCCGGGGTAAGTGTAGGAACGCAGGTGTATGAATTTCTTAGAATTTACCTTCTTTTGCAGTTTCTTCAACAGAAACGGTGAGGAGCGGTTTTATAAAGGATTGAGAGGTGTTTGTGCGCTATGGGTGTACTACTGTGCACTACTGATAACTGCCCATTCTTACTCTTTATTTTGCAAATCGGCATGGACAATCCACCACTTAATAGCTATAATTAAATTGCTGTTGACTCTTTCCAGCAGGAAGGAGGTGTATCTTTGGAATACATAGTCGCTTTTCTTATCTCTATTGCGGCAGGTATAGTCTGCTACTATATTTGCATATGCCTGGATAGAGATAAATGATCGACAGTCAGCCTAAGTTATTCCTCTTTAAAAGGAAAATAGAACCCCCAGAGAGCTGCAACTCTCTGGGGGTTCGTCTGTGTACCAGTGGAACACAATCGCTTTTCTTTGCTAATATTATATTACGTCAAGGAAATTAAAATGTCAATAGTATAATGAATTTATTCCAACCATCAAACATTCCCTCTATCTCAAAAAACTTATTCTATCAGCATTTTCTTAAAAATTTCCAGCTTTCGCAGCTTCCTCAACAGCCACAGCCACAGCAACAGTCATACCAACCATCGGGTTATTGCCTGCGCCGATCAAGCCCATCATCTCAACGTGAGCCGGAACGGAAGAGGAGCCGGCGAACTGTGCGTCAGAGTGCATACGTCCCATAGTATCTGTCATACCGTAGGAAGCAGGACCTGCTGCCATGTTATCCGGGTGAAGGGTACGTCCTGTACCACCGCCGGAAGCAACGGAGAAGTATTTTTTACCCTGTTCGATACATTCTTTTTTGTAAGTACCTGCAACCGGATGCTGGAATCTTGTGGGGTTGGTGGAGTTTCCTGTGATGGAAACATCAACGCCTTCTTTGTGCATGATAGCAACACCTTCTGTTACATCGTTGGCACCGTAGCAGTTTACTTTGGCACGAAGTCCTTCAGAGTATGCTTTTCTGAACACTTCTTTCACTTCGCCTGTGTAATAATCCATCTCTGTTTCTACATATGTAAATCCATTGATACGGGCAATGATCTGAGCGGCATCTTTTCCAAGACCGTTTAAGATAACGCGCAGAGGCTCTTTGCGGACTTTGTTTGCTTTCTCTGCAATACCGATAGCACCCTCAGCAGCAGCAAAGGACTCATGGCCTGCCAGGAATGCAAAACATTTTGTGTCTTCTTCCAGAAGCATTTTTCCTAAATTACCATGTCCAAGACCTACTTTACGCTGGTCAGCAACAGAACCCGGGATACAGAAGGACTGAAGTCCCTCACCGATTGCAGCAGCAGCGTCAGCAGCTTTTTTGCAGCCTTTTTTGATCGCAATGGCAGCACCAACGGTGTATGCCCATTTTGCGTTTTCAAAGCAGATTGGCTGAATACCTTCTACCATTTTATATACATCTAATCCTGCTGCCTTTGTCACCTCAGCAGCTTCTTCGATAGAGTTCATTCCGTACTCTTTTAAAACAGCAAGAATCTGTTTCTCTCTTCTTTCATATGATTCAAATAAAGCCATTAATTTATCCTCCTATTCTTTCTACGCCAGACTTATGTAAGAGACAATTACTCTTTTCTCGGGTCAACGATCTTCACTGCATCGTTTACGCGGCCATACTGTCCCTGAGCTTTTTCAAAAGCAGTGTTAGCGTCATCGCCGGCTTTGATGAAGTCCATCATTTTTCCGAAGCTTACGAATTTGTATCCGATGATTTCATCTTCTTCGTTTAAAGCGATTCCGGTAACATATCCGTCTGTCATTTCCAGATAACGAGGTCCTTTTGCGAGGGTTCCGTACATGGTACCAACCTGAGATCTCAGTCCTTTTCCTAAATCCTCCAGGCCTGCACCTACAGGAAGTCCGTCTTCTGAGAAAGCACTCTGTGTTCTTCCGTATACAATCTGCAGGAATAATTCTCTCATTGCAGTATTGATGGCATCACAGACAAGGTCTGTATTAAGAGCTTCCAAAATGGTTCTTCCCGGTAAAATTTCAGATGCCATAGCTGCAGAGTGGGTCATACCTGAACATCCGATCGTCTCCACCAGAGCTTCCTGAATCACACCTTCTTTAACATTTAAGGTTAATTTGCAGGTACCCTGCTGTGGTGCACACCAGCCTACACCGTGTGTTAAACCGGAGATATCCTTTATTTCTTTTGCTTTTACCCATTTTGCTTCTTCCGGAATGGGAGCAGCGCCGTGGTTAACGCCCTGAGCTACCGGACACATTGTTTCTACTTCATGTGAATAAATCATTTTAAAACTCCTTTCAAGAATGTATTGACATTAAGTGCGTTAGAAATTTAACGTCCTATTCAATGACATTTTCTCACAAAGTAACAAAAAAATCCAGAGTTATTTTTGAAAAAAGTAAAATTATAAGGGGTCTTATAGGGCAAAAGAGAAAAATATGGAGGGACACAGAAAATTCACATATGACAGGCAGGTCCTTTAAGGTTCATTTAAGGTTACTTTTTTATACTGGAACCCAAACAATACCGCAGAAAGGAATGAAAAAAACGAAAAAGCATATAAATATCAAAGGAAAATGGAAACAATTGCCGAAAAAGAAAAAAATAGCAGCAGGAGCCGTTACTGTGGTGGTGATCGCAGGTATATCCGGGTCAGTGATCGTACTGAACCAAAAGAAAGGCAGCCTGCCGATTATGGGAAGCCAGATGATCCAGGAGGCGTCCGCGGAGAAGGGGAGCATTTCCAAAACCATTGTGGGGACCGGAAATCTGGAGGCAGATACGCCGGTCAATGTGACAGTGCCCTCCGGTGTTGTCATTGACCAGGTGAAAGTGGAGAGCGGCGACCATGTTTCGGCAGGTGATGTGCTTGCAACGGTGGACAGCGCTTCTGTGCTCAGTGCCATGCAGGATGTCCAGGAGGAAATTGAAAATCTGGATGAGGAGATCAATGAGACCAAGGATGATGAGGAAGCTGAAGAGATCACGGCCAGTGTGGAAGGCAGAGTGAAACGGATTTATGTTTCAGAGGGAAGCAGTATCGCGGACAGTATGCTGGAAAACGGAGCTGTCATTCTGCTTTCTATTGACGGCAGGATGGCTGTAAAGCTGGAAGCAGTCAGTGCTGTGGCTGAGGGGGACAGTGTTGCGGTGTTTCTCCCAGACGGAAGTGAGAAAACAGGAACGATAGAGAGTATGGAGGGGAATACCTGTGTGATCACCTTTACTGACAGCGGTGTGGGTCTGGGAGAAACGGTATCTGTTACGGATTCCGAAGGAAATTCTCTTGGCAGCGGTGAGGCATACATACATCAGCAGCTTGCCGTGACAGCTACAGGAGGCACGGTGGATGAAATTAAAGTATCGGAGGATGAATCCGTCAGTGCAGGCACTACTCTCCTTACCCTTACGGAAACCACCCAGTCTGCAAGATACAGGGAGGCTCTGGCCCAGAGAGAAGCCTACGCAGAGACCCTGCAGAAATTAATAGAGCTTTCAAAAAGCGGTTCTGTTATGGCTTTGATGGACGGCACCATTCAAAGTGTCAATGTCTCAGACAGCAGTTCCGGAAACAGTCAGAGCAGCAGTTCCTCCCAGGTGTCATCATCAGGCGGTTCCGCGGGAAAAGTGAGCAATATGGCATATGGGATGTCCGGTGCAGACAGCAGTTCCTATGATGTGGTCACCTTGGCTGACACAGAAGGGAGAATGGAGGACAGCAGCATTCTATTGGAGACGGATGGAGAGGCGGAAACACTTTTGACTGCAGAAAACCAGGATGCAAAAATACAATTTGCCATAACCGGTGAAGGGGAGTGTACATCCGCTCTCCTGGTATTGAAAGTTCCAAAGACAGGGGAGTCCCCCCAGACCGAGGTCCTGGCTGCGGACGGCAGCTATACAGGAACCGTGACTTATGAACCGGGGGACCGGACTTTTGCGGCGGATACCGTGTACCGGGCACAGGTGCAGCTGACTGCGTCTGAGGGCTGGTATTTCCAGGCGGACAGTATCTCCGGTATTGCAAACGGCGCAGTATCAGGTATCACAGTGTCATCCGGCAATAAGGAACTCTCCTTTACGGTCACCTATCCCGCCACAGAGAAAGACAGCAGCGGCAATACAGGCGGCAGCAATACAGACCCGGACGGTGGAGATACAGACAATAATACAGATGGAGATCATTCCTCAGGAAGCGGCGGAGGAACCGATGCAGGGAGTACAGGAAGCAGCGGAGGAGCCAATGCAGACGGTACAGGAGGTTCCGGCGGGGACGGCAGCGGAGGAGCCAATGGGGACGGCGCAGGAGGTTCCGGCGGGGACGGCAGCGGAGCCAATGTAGGCGGCGCAGGAAGTTCCGGCGGGGACGGCAGCGGAGGAGCCAATACAGGCGGTACAGGAACCGGCGGCAATACGGGAGGCAGTGGGACCACCGGAGTAGGCACAGGCTTATCAGGGCTTGAACAGACAGGAACAGGAAACTCCGGCACCGGCGGAAGCGGCTCCGGTTCGTCAGGCAATGTTGTCAGCGGAAGCGGCAGCACAGGAACCGGAAGCAGTAACACCGGCAGCAGTTCGGACACGGCCCAGGCATCCCAGTACAGTACAGATGTGGCGGCCTTTACTATGTCATCGGATGACAATATGGTGTTATCCGTCAATGTAGATGAACTGGACATCAACTCCGTATCCAACGGGCAGACAGCCGCGCTGACCTTTGATGCCATTGAGGACAAGGAATTTGAAGGTGAAGTGACGAAAGTGGGCAGCAGCGCCAGTGCCAGCGGCGGTGTGGCAAAATACAGCGTGAACATTACCGTGGCCCGGGATTCCCGGATGAAGACAGGGATGAATGCGTCAGCTACTATCACGGTGGAGAGCAGGGAGGATATCATCACTATTCCGGTAGACGCCATCCAGGAGAAGGGAGACCGGACGTTTGTGTATACCGGCAAAGATGAGGACGGCAGCCTCAGCGGTGAGACAGAAGTGACAACAGGCCTCTCTGACGGCAGCACCGCGGAGATCACAGAAGGACTGGCAGAGGGGGATACGGTATATTACCGGAAAGTATCCGTTGACAATAAATCCGGCAGTCAGGACAGCAGTATGCCCGGTGATTTCGGCGGTATGGGCGGCGGAATGATGGAAGACAGGGGCAGCGGTTCCGGGGAAAGAGGCGGTATGCCTGATTTTGGCGGACAGGGTCAGATGCAGTCGCCCCCGTCCATGGATTAAGGCGGTGATCCTATGATTCAATTGAAAGATGTATCCAAAATTTACCGCATGGGAACCAGTGAGGTCCGCGCCCTTGACCACGCCAGCATGGAGATTGAAAAAGGAGAATTTGTCAGTATCGTAGGCCCTTCCGGTTCGGGAAAATCCACGGTGATGAATATTATCGGATGCCTGGATACCGCGGATGAAGGGGAATATATTCTGGATGGCATTGCCATTGAGCAGTATTCAGAGACTGAACTTGCAGGGATCAGAAACAGAAAGATAGGATTCATTTTCCAGAACTTTAATCTTCTGCCCCGGCTCAGCGCGGAGGAAAATGTGGAGCTGCCCATGATTTACCAGAAGGTGAAAACCGCGGACAGGAAGAGGAGGGTACGGGAAGCCCTGGAGCGGGTGGAGCTGACACACAGGAGGCACCACCGCCCCGCAGAACTGTCCGGCGGGCAGCAGCAGCGGGTGGCGATCGCCAGAGCACTGGTGACAGAACCTTCTTTGTTCCTGGCAGATGAACCCACAGGCAATCTGGATTCCCACACAGGTGAAGAGATCATGGAATTGTTTCACGAACTGCACCGTGCAGGAAACACCATTGTCCTCATAACCCATGACAACCAGGTGGCGGACGAGGCGGAACGGAAGATCTGTATCAGGGACGGCAAAGTGAGAGAGGTGAGGATATGATACTACAGTCATTGAAAATGGCCTGGAACGCGGTCTGCTCCAACAAGATGCGGACCTTCCTCACCATGCTTGGAATCATTATCGGTGTCATTGCCCTGGTGGTACTGGTCTCTATTGCGGACGGAGCTACATCCTCAGTTACGGACCAGATATCCAATATGGGTTCCAACTATCTGACGGTATCCATTTCAGATGACAAGGAAAATCCCCTGCGCCTTTCAGAGCTGTCCGGATTTACGGAAAACGAAAATATTGAGGCAGCAGCACCCGTTTCCAGAACCAGTGTCACAGCAAAAAGCGGCTATGTGGACGGATCTATGACGCTGATCGGGACCACAGGCAGCTATCTGGACATTCAGAATCTGGAGCTGGCCTATGGACGGAATATAAAGAACACGGATGTGGAAAATAATTCTTATGTGGTGATCCTCACAAAGGATTCTGCCGAGGAGCTTTTCGGCTATGAGGACGCCGTGGGCGAGACAGTAGCCCTGGACGGAAGAAGTTTTCTTGTTGTCGGTATCCTGGATGAGGAGGAGTCAGCATCCGCTGTGCAGATGTCGGCAGGTTCGGAAGAGGGGAGCAGTGTGATGCTGGAGGGGTATATCCCCTATTCCACCATGACCCGGATCGCAGATAATATCCTGTACGTGACCCAGTTCTATGTGTCGGCAGCCAGTGAGGACACCATGGATTTTGCAGAGCTGGCTATGGAACAGATGATGCTGGAACGGTTTGGCAACGATGAGGACGCATTCACAGTCGTCAGCCAGTCAGCGCTGATGGAAACCATGGAGAGTGTGACCAGTACCCTGTCTCTTATGCTGGGCGGTATTGCGGCTATATCCCTTCTGGTGGGGGGCATAGGCATTATGAATATTATGCTGGTGTCCGTGACAGAGAGGACCAGGGAGATCGGTATCCGTAAGGCCATCGGTGCAGGCAGAGGAAGTATCATGATGCAGTTTCTCATCGAAGCGCTGCTGGTAAGCCTCATGGGCTGCTTGATCGGCATCGGCTCTTCCTGGGGGATCTTAAAGATGATCGGAAAGGTGAGCCAGGATGCCATGAGTTTTTCCATGGCCCCGGAGGTGGTCTGGGTGGCTGTGGGATTTTCCGGCTTGATCGGAGTGCTCTTTGGCCTGTACCCGGCAAATAAGGCGGCAAAAAAGCGCCCCATTGATGCCCTGCGCTACTCTGGGTGAAAGGGAAAACGGCAAAGATTTCAGTTGACAAACATAAATCCTCCTGATAATATAGTTAAGTGAAATTAATTAAATTTACAAAACTAAATGATTGGGAGGATAAAAATGGGTATTGTAAAAGAAATCAATAATTTCTATTATCACATGGCGCTCTATGAGCTGCAGGTGATGAACGGAAATGATTATTATAACGGGCTTTCCTACAACAGCCTTTTATACATCAATGTGATCGAACAGATGAAAGAGTGCACGGTCAGCAAGATGGCCGATGTGCTGAAGATCACCAAGTCCGCCGTAACCCTGAAGATCAACGAGCTGGTAAAGCAGGGTGTGGTGGTAAAAAAGCAGAGCGAAAAAGACAAGCGGGTTTATTATCTGGAGCTGAGTCCGCATATCACTCAGGTTTTGGGGGTATACGACCAGGTGTTTTACAAAATAGAGAGGGAATTAAAGGGCAAATACTCCCAGGAGCAGCTAGAGCTGTTTGGAGATGTGCTGAAAACCATCAGCGGCTATGAATGGAGGAACATGCAGGATGATTGATCAGGGCCTGGAAAGAAAGATAACGGTTCCCTCCATTCTGAAATTCGCTCTTCCCTCTATGGTCATGATGGTTGTCATGTCCCTTTATACCGTGGTGGACGGTATGTTTGTGTCAAGGCTTGTGGGCACAGACGCTTTCTCCGCCGTTAATATTGTTTACCCGCTTCTCAGCTTTGTCATTGCGCTGGGTACCATGTTCGGAACCGGCATCACTGCCATTGTTTCAAGAAAGCTGGGAGAGGGAAAACAGCAGGAGGCTTGCGAGAACGTGACGTTTATCACATTGTTTGCTGTAGGGCTGGGCATTGTGATCACGGTCCTCTCCTTTGTCTTCCTGGAAAAGATCATTTACATGCTGGGGGCAAATGAGGATATCTACGCATATTGTTATGCCTATGCGTTCCCTCTGCTTTTCTTCCAGCCGGCCAATATACTGCAGTTGGAATTCCAGAGTCTCTTTGTGGCAAACGGAAAGCCTCACATTGGCCTAACCGTTACTGTGGCAGGCGGCCTGGCCAACGTGATACTGGATTATGTATTCATCGGCATTTTAGATATGGGAATATCCGGTGCGGCAGTGGCAACAGGGATTGGCTACTGTATTCCCGCATTTTTCAGTATCTTTTATTTTATTTTTAACCGGAAGGCGCAGCTTCATTTTGTAAAGCCTAAGATGGACTGGAAGGTGCTGCTGCATTCCATGACAAATGGTTCTTCCGAGATGGTGAGCAACTTGTCAGGAAGTATCACCACCTTTTTATTCAATATTATAATGATGCGCCTGGTGGGAAATGAAGGGGTTGCGGCAATCTCCATCCTGCTTTACCTGGATTTTGTGCTGATTGCCATAAGTCTTGGATATTCGATGGGCGTGGCACCTCTGTTCAGCTATAATTACGGAGGAGGAAACATACCAAAGCTTCGGAAACTGTATAAGATCAGTATTGGTTTTTGTATGGGCGTCGGTGTAGTGATGACGGTGGGAACCTTGCTGTTTTCCGGAAATCTGGCCTCTGTTTTCGCTGAGCGCGGGAGCCGGGTCTATGAACTTGCCACGGCAGGACTGTCGGTTTATGCTTTTGGATATGTGTTCAAAGGTTATAATATCTTCAGTTCCGCCATGTTTACCGCTTTTGGAGACGGAAAGGTTTCGGCGATCCTGTCCTTTATGCGGACGCTGGTATTTCTGGTCCTGTTTTTGATCGGATTTTCCATCCTGTTTGGTGTGAGCGGTGTCTGGAGCGCATCCGTGGCGGCGGAGCTGATGGCTTTTGCCCTGGCTGTGTTCTATACTGTCAGGAAAAAAACAGCATATCATTACCTTCCCTGAGTTCCCTCAGCATGAAATATGGACGCGGACGGATGAATATAGTATACTAAAAGGCAACGGTTCAGTAGGTCTGCGCATCCACTGCGCTGACCGTAAGAAAGTGTACCACGGCCAAGCAAAAATCCCATCGCCAAAGGCGGTCCTGCACGGATTTTTGCCTGCAACTGTGAGGGCACTGAACAGTTACACGGAAAGTAACGATCTGTCCGCAGGTCTGGGGGAAGGGGGATGTGCTTGAAAGGATGGGAAATATTTTTTCTGTCAGCAGCAGCGGTGCTGATGATTTTTCTGGGAACCACGTATGTGCGGAAAAAGCATAAAACAGGCAGAAAAGAGATTGGTTATAAAGTTTCTGCCACATGGATGGCAGTGCTGCCGGCTCTATATCTGGCACTTAGGGAGCAGAGCCGGGTATCCTGGCTTATCGCAGCGGGAACCATTTTCTGTATGACAGCGGATGCGCTGCTGGAGGTACATTTTGTGACGGGAGCCGCGGTGTTTGCCGCAGCCCATGTGTGCTTTATCGGGGGGCTGCTGTGTCTGGCTTCACCTGCCTGGTATACATTCGTTCTGCTGTGCTGTGTGTATGCAGTGCTCTTTGCCATACTCAGGCCTTATATCAGGAAATTGGGAAAGCTGGCAGTGTTAGGGGCACTCTATGTGGCCTTTCTCTGTGCCATGTGTTCCATGGCAGGGACGGTGTTTCTAAAGTCACCGGGACCGTCCGGGGCCGCGGCCGCTCTTGGAGGAGCAGCCTTTGTGGCGTCGGATACCATACTGGCTGTCAACCTGCTGGGTGAGAAAAACAGCAGGAAATTAGATAAGATACTATTGGTCCTGTACTATGGGGCAGTATACCTGCTGGCTGTGTGCAGATATCTGCCGGGATAAAAAAAGAGGAAAGCTGTGCGCGCAGCTTTCCTCTCAGACTGTAGACAAAACGGTTCGCGATATCATGTCCGCGAACCGTTTTTTTGCCCATTTCCAGTTTTCAAATCTAAATTTTATGCTGGAAAAGAAAAATTGCAATGATGAAGAGCGGTATTTCGCTCCCCATTTTATCCGCCATTTCCAAATTGCCAGCTTCTTTAGATTCATGCAGCCAAATAAGAGGTTTAGCTCCATTTTTATCTTAGCCAGACCTCTGTACTGCGTATATCTCATTCCGTGTTTTTCCTTTGCATCTGCAAAGACTCTCTCTATAGTTTCCTTGCGTTTTTTGTATCGTTCTTTCATTCCGATTGTATGACGGATTTCTTCGACCTGCTCCATGTAGTCTTCCCATACATGACGCGTAATTACTTTTACGGAATCTTTACTGTTTGTGCAACGATCACGGTGAGGACAGCTTTGGCAAACAAGCCAGTCACTTTTATACTCCCGATACCCTTCACGGTTTGTTGTGGTGTAATGAAGCACTTTGTGATCCGGGCATAGATAGCAGTCAAAGAATTCATCGTATACATAATCATATTTTTTGAAAAAACCAGCTTGAGTCATAGGCCTTTTATATGGCATGACCGGAGTCTTTCCATCTTTTATCAGCTGGCGGGCGATTGACGGTATCTTATATCCTGCATCCATTACATAGTATATCCCATATTTCCAATCCTGTTTTAATCGTCGGTATAAATGCCAGAATGACACACTGTCATGGACATTCCCCGCAGTCACTTCAAAATCCAAAACATAATTATTCTTGTCACAGCAGGTGTTGGCAGCATAGGCAAAGACCTGCTTATGCTCACCTTTATGGAACCAGCCGCTGTCAGGGTCAGTGGTGCTGACCTTCTGTGTGATCATTTCCGGTTCCTTTTCTTTTTCTTTCAGTGGCTTCTTTCCGTGTTCCTGACGATCCCTTTTGATTTCTTCCTGCAGTTCCTTCTCATAACTGCGTGCTTCTTTTCGGATAACCTCATTATGATATTTATGAGAATTGGCACTGGCTTTGATGTGAGTGCCGTCAATAAACAGGCTTTCTGTATCAAGAAAACCATTTGCTGCAACCTCGGACAGTATCTTTGAGAAGATCTTCTCAAACAGATCCGTGTCTTTGAAACGTCTGGAATAGTTTTTGCCAAAGGTGGAGAAATGAGGGATCTCCTCATGCATTCCATAGCCCAGATACCACCTGTAAGCAAAATTCACTTCAATTTCACGAATTGTTTTGCGCATGGAAGGGATCCCGAAAATGTACTGGATCATGGCAATTTTAATCAATACAACCGGATCGATACTTTCACGTCCAAAATCACTGTATAAATCTTTCACTTCCTCATATATAAAACGCATGTCAATTGCTTCATCCAGCTTCCGTACCAGATGGTTTCTAGGTACAAGATCCTCCAGACTTGCGATTTCCATCTGTGTTCTTTCTGCGTTATCTTTTTTCCCCATCATAAAGAAAAACCTGCCTTTCCTGATGATCCTATTATACCATCTGGAAAGGACAGGTTAAACTAAAAATAGACAACCGCCTCCAAAAAGAGGGCGATTGTCTACAGTCTGAGAGGAAAGCTGTGCGCGCAGCTTTCCTCTTTTTTTAAGCGAAACTATGGTCTACCTGGATGACTGCATAGTAACAGCCCTGGAGTGCCCGGATCTGCTCCTTGACCCGGTTTACAACATCTACCTCTGTCATGGGAAAATCGTGGGGGATGACCAGGTCAAAAATCAGATTGGAATGGGTTGGCCCCTCCACCACGCGGAAGTCATGCATGGTAAGCCTGGGTGAAATTTCGCTGATGATACGGTCTGCCTCCGCTTTCAAATGATTGATATGGACGTTGTCAGTAACAATGGGGTCCATATGTATGGTGGCGGAACAGTGCAGCTTTTCCTGCAGCTCTTTTTCGATGTTGTCTATCTCATCGTGGATCTGCAGGATATTGCCGCTTGCAGGCACCTCGGCGTGGAGGGAGATCATGAGACGGCCGGGACCGTAGTCATGGACGATCAGGTCATGAATGCCCTGGACCGTGGGGTGGGCAGTGACAAGGGACTCGATATTTTTTACAAAGTCCTCCTTGGGAGGCTGCCCAAGCAGAGGATTCATGGTTTCCCTTAAGGCCTGGATACCGGTATAAAAGATAAAGAGTCCGACCAGGATACCGCACCACCCGTCAATGAGAATGCCGGTATAGCGTCCAATCAAAGTGGCAGCCAGCACAACGGCTGTGGACACGGTATCACTGAGAGAATCAGCGGCCGTGGCGGACATGGCTGCGCTGTCCAGCTTCCGGCTGAGGGCTTTGTTATAATAAGCCATATACATTTTTACCAGGATAGAGACACACAGGATGACAAGGATCAGAGGGCTGCTGTCCACCGGAGCGGGGCGGCGCAGTTTCTCTATGGACGATTTTACCAGCTCAAATGCCATGATCAATACAGCTACCGATACAAAAAGACCGGAGATATACTCAATTCTTCCGTGGCCGAAAGGGTGTTCCGGGTCCGGCTTCTGACCGGACATCTTAAAGCCGATAAGCGTGATCACAGAGGAACCGGCATCAGACAGGTTATTGAAGGCATCCGCCGTTATGGCAATGGAACCGCTCAACATGCCCGCCGCGAATTTCCCGGCAAACAACAGGAGATTGAGAAAAATCCCTACGGCACCGCTTAAGATCCCATAGGCCTGTCGTACCTTAGGCGCAGCTGTGTTCTTATGATCCTTAATAAAAAGACGTGATAATAATTGAATCATATATCTTCCTCCAAATACAGATTTTGTGAAATCCTCTGTTTATTTTATACGAAAGTTTGGAAAGACGCAAGAAAGCAGGAAAAAGATTTACATTCCCGTATGCGAATGATATGATTATAGGGAATGAAATATAGATAACAGAGGGGTAATTACATATGAAAAAGAGAATGAGATATATCTGCTGCCTGTTTCTGGCAGCATCATTGACTGCCGGTCTCCTTGCGGGATGCGGTAATGACAGCACCAAGACCGGAAATGAGGAACAGGCGAAGCAGGAGGAAGAAGGAGAAGCGAAGGATGGGGATGACCAGGCTGCGGTGAAACTCGATCCGGACAAACCCATCTCCATCACAGTCTGGCATTACTATAACGGTGCCCAGCAGGTGGCTTTTGACGAGCTGGTCAATGAGTTCAATGAGACTGTGGGAAAAGAAAAGGGTATTTTTGTAAAAGGTTACAGCCAGGGAAATGTAAATGAGCTGGAGGATACAGTCATGGCATCCCTGAATGAGGAAGTGGGTGCCCAGGAAATGCCCAATATTTTTTCCGCTTACGCAGATGCAGCCTATACGGTGGACAGCAGAGGAAAGCTGGCAGACATTTCCGCCTATATGTCTCAGGAGGAGCTGGACGAATACGTGGATTCCTACATAGAGGAGGGAAGAATCGGTGAGGGCAATACACTCCGTATTTTCCCCACGGCAAAGTCCAGTGAGATCTTCATGATGAACAAGACAGACTGGGATAAATTCGCGGAGGCAGCCGGGGCGTCACTGGAAGACCTCTCCACCTTGGAAGGTGTAACGGAAACCGCCCAAAAGTATTACGAGTGGACAGACTCCCTGACCCCGGATGTGCCGGAGGACGGAAAAGCATTTTATGGAAGAGATTCGGTTGCGAACCTTTTTGTCATAGGCTCCAAACAGCTTGGCCAGGATATTTTTCAGGTGGAGAACGGCAAAGCTTCCGTTGCAGCGGACAAAGAGATCATGAAGAAAATATGGGATAATTTCTACGTGCCCTTTGTGAAGGGATACTTTACCGCATACGGCAAATTCCGCTCAGATGATGTAAAAATAGGAGAGATCCTGGCATTTACAGGCTCCTCCACGGCATCCATGTATTTTCCCGATGAGGTGGAACAGGAGGACAATGTTTACCCTATCGACTATGTGGTCCTCCCCGCACCTTCTTTTGCGGACGGAGGGAATTATATTGTGCAGCAGGGAGCCGGAATGGTAGTCACAGAGACAACAAAGGAGGAGGAATACGCCTCCGTGCTGTTTTTGAAATGGTTCACTGAGACGGAGAACAACATCCGCTTCAGCTGCGCGTCAGGATATCTTCCGGTAAAGAAGGAAGCAAACTCCCTGGAGGCTGTTGACAAGGTGGTTGACGGGCAGGGACTGGAGATTCCGGACAAGACTTACGATGTGTTAGACAGCCTGTTCGGTACGCTTGAGAATGCAACGCCCTATACGACCAAGGCTTTTGAGAACGGAACAGAAGCCAGGAAAGTTCTGGAATATAATCTGGCGGATAAG
Organism: Blautia marasmi; assembly: GCF_900258535.1. Lineage (NCBI taxonomy): Bacteria > Bacillati > Bacillota > Clostridia > Lachnospirales > Lachnospiraceae > Blautia > Blautia marasmi. The sequence goes on along the minus strand of NZ_OIWX01000001.1, from coordinate 5,902,238 downwards.
GCCGCGGAGGACCGGAAGGCTGTGCAGGAGCTGATCGCCCAGGGGCAGACTTTGGAGGAGGCATGCGCATCATATGTGTCTGAGGAATCCTTCCAGAGCTGGTATGATGATTTTGTTGCAGCTTTGCAGAGTATCATGAATAAAGCAGAATAAGGCGGAATATAAAATGAGGAAAAGAAAGTGGACTATATTGGCTCTGTTTTGCATCCCTCTCATTGCGGTGCTTGTGATACAAAGCCTTCTTTCATACGGAACCGTCCTGATCGGCGGCACAATGCGGCTGCTGGACTCCTATGCTGTGGGAATCATGGAACAGACAGTGGAGAACAGGAAGATCACGTTAGAAAACAATATGGTCCAGCACTGGATGGAAGTCAGTGAAAATGAGGAGAAGATCAGCAGGGAGCTGGACTCCCTTCTGTCATCTAACCGGATCACAGTAAAGGAGTTTCTGGACGACGGACAGCTCCAGAAACAGCTTTTGCAGAATACGGCACTCTCAAGCCTCTATCAGCTCAGAAAAAATGAGGTGACAGGCAGTTTCCTGGTTTTGGCCAATCAGGACGGGGAAAACGAAGAGGGCGGCCGGATATGCAGGGGATATTATTTCAGAGATGCTGACCCGTCTGCAAATTCACTGGATTACTCTGATGTGCTCATGGAGCGCGGAGGCAGGGATATTGTCCATCAGACAGGGGTTGCCCTGGACAGCTACTGGACTACGGATTTTACGTTTGAGCCTTCCGGGAAGAATTCCAGGGATAACTTCTTTTACAAACCCTATGAAGCGGCACTGGAAAACCCAAATGCCAGCTATACAAACCTTGGGTACTGGAGCAGTCCCTTTTCTCTAAACGAGGGTAAGAGCGGCGGGGAATATCCTGCGCTTACCTACTCGGTTCCCCTGATCAGCAATGGGGTGGTGTACGGGGTTATGGGCGTGGAGGTATCCAGCAGCCATATTGTGGATATGCTTCCGGCCGGCGAACTGAATAAAAATGAACAGAGCGGGTATCTGCTGGTTAAGAGCACAGAGAAGAACAAGTGGGCCCCTCTTGTGGCCTCCGGAGTCCTGGGAGAACGGCTCCGGGCGCTGGGGCCGTATCTGAATGTCCAGGAGAGTAAATTTGACCAGGTCTATACTCTGGATGAAGACGAAGATGACGGAAAGCTTTATGCATCGGCGAAAAAGCTGCATCTCTACAATACGAATACGCCTTTTGAGGATGAGGAATGGCTCCTTGTGGGAATTCAGAAGGACGATGCCATTTTCGGGATCGGACAGCAGATTTTGTGGAAGGTATTGGCAGCGATCCTGGTAGCCCTTGTATTTGGGATTATCTGCACCTACCTGGTGGCGAACCATGTGACCAACCCCATCCGGCGTCTGGCAGAATGTATACGCAGCAGTACCGGCAAGAGTCTGGAACATTTTAAAGCCTCCGGTGTATCGGAGGTGGATGAGCTGTATGATGTGGTGAAAAATCTGACTAGACGGCAGGAAGTGGCTGAGAGGGGACTGACAGAGGAAAAGGAAAGGTACCGCATTGCGCTGCAGAGCAGTGATGATATTTTCTTTACATATGATCTAGGCAAAGAGGAAATTGAACTGTTCAACTACCCCCAGCGTGACGGACAGGCAGTCAGATATAAGATCACGGAGGAATTGGAGCTTTTAAGCAGCCGGACTTTTACGGAGGATATCAGTAAGTTAAAAAGAGCATTCTCCGGGGAGGAAGATGAGATCCATATAGAATTCCGCGGAAAAAGAGAGAGCGCTGAGGAATTCCGCTGGAGACTGCTAAAGGGTGAGGTGATCCGGGATGAGAACGGCGGGAAAAGCAAGATCATCGGCAGCATTCGGGATATCCATGAACAGAAGATGCAGGAACTCAGGGAGATTGAATCCGCAAAGCGGGACCCTATCACAAAACTGCATACACAGAGAGAGGGACGGCGGTATCTGACAGAGGTGCTTGCCCGTGGGGACAGTGGATGCATGGCGCTTCTGGATCTGGATGAATTCCGGATACTGAATGAAACCTATGGCCTTATCTTCGGGGATGTGATCCTGGAAGAGATCGGAAGTCTGCTCCTTACAAAAAAAGAACAGCTAAAGCGGACAGAGGCAAGAGAGATCATATTGGTGCGCCAGGGCGGAGATGAGATCCTCATCTGGCTTGCAGAGTTTACCGGGGAGGAGACAGAGCAGTTTTTAGATGAGGTGCGAAAAGAGATCGCCCAGCTTTACCAGGGGGCAGAATTCAGCATTCATCTATCCGCAGGAGCCTGTATGAGGAATAACGCTAACCTGGGATATGTCCAGCTTTTGCGCCGGGTGCGCTGTGCCCTGACTTTTGCAAAGCAGAAAAAGGACGGCAGGGTGTATTTCTACCGGGAGATCCCAAGCCAGACCAAAGAAAACATCTTGACGGAGATCAACGATATAGCCAGCATCACCAGCGGTCCCCAGCTTAATATGGTTTCCCTCACCCTGAACTTCTTTGATAAGGGCGGGGATATGGCGTCCATTCTGTCAGTGCTCTTTGTCAAGATGGGGCATTATTACGGGGCAACGGATATCCTGATGACTTCCGTGGACCGGGATTTCCATACTGCTTATATTTCCCATCAGTGGCATAAGAATCCTGCAGATCATCAGGAGAAAGATATGAAGCGTTTTACCGCGGAGGAATTCAAAGCGCTTGCAGAACAGTACAGAAGAGAGCCTTTCCTGCTTGACGGGAAACAGATGACAGAGCAGCAGCGGAAGTTTCTCATGCTGCCTGAGACAAAAAGGGGCTTCAGCGTCCCCATGACAGATGGCGGAAAATACATAGGCTCCATAACGCTGTTGGCAGAAGAAGGGGCGGTTCTGTGGGATAAAAAGGAGCAGAGCAACATCCAGGAGACTGCCAAGATCATAGAGAATAACTTAAACAAAGTCCATTATGACCAGGCCAGCAAGGCAAAAAGCGAATTTCTCTCCAGAATGTCCCATGAGATCCGGACACCTATGAATGCCATTATAGGTATGACGGAAATTGCCATGCAGGATAAAGAGGTGCCGCCAAAGGTGCAGACATATCTGGAAAAAATCAGTACCTCTTCGGACTATCTTCTTTCGCTGATTAATGATATACTGGATATGTCCAAGATTGAAAGCGGCAAGATGAAACTGGAACTGCTGGATTTTGACCTGGAGCAGTGGGTGAGGGATATTGATGATCTGATCAGGCCTCAGGCTGTCCAGAAGGGGATCATCTATACTACGGAAACACATTTTGTGCAGAAATGGGTGGTGGGAGACGCCATGCATCTGAAACAGGTGTTGATCAATCTTCTGGGAAATGCGCTGAAATTTACCGGCAAAGACGGACATATCCTGTTTGCTGTGAACCAGCGCCGAACGGCACCGGATCAGACGGAGATTTCCTTCTCTGTGGAGGACACGGGGATCGGAATCGAGGCAGAGGACCAGAAGCGGATCTTCCATTCCTTTGAACAGGCAGGCGAGAGTACGGCGCGCAGGTTTGGAGGAACAGGCCTTGGGCTTGCCATCAGCAGCCAGTTAGTGCAGATGATGGATGGGGAGATCAGCCTGGAGAGCGAGCCTGACAAGGGCAGCACCTTCTCCTTTGCCATTACCCTGAAAGACGGCACAAAGCAGGAAGAGGAAGAGAATGTTTCAAAAGAGACAGATACACTGCGGGGCAAAAGAGTCCTGGTGGTGGAGGACAACGAACTGAATGCGGAGATCGCAGGCTCGATCCTGAACCTTCATGGAATCCGGGCGGAGCGGGCTGACAACGGGCTTCAGGGCGTGAAAGCATTCTCTGAAAAAGAACCGGGATATTATGACGCTGTCCTTATGGATATCCGTATGCCGGTTATGGATGGCCTGGAGGCCACCAAGGAGATACGGAAGCTGCCCAGGGAAGACGCAAGGACCATACCGATCATTGCCATGACGGCCAATGCTTTTGACGAGGATATGAAAAAGTCTATTGAGAGCGGCATGAACGGCCACCTGGCAAAGCCCATAGACTTTAAGGAACTGCTGCAGATGCTGTTAAAGGTCACAGGCAGCAGAAAACAGTAACTGATTTTGGTAACTCTTATCTGTTCTGCAGATAATGGTTAATAGAATGTACAGGAGGTATTGATTAATGAGAGCAGAATTTGATGAATCTCTGGTAACCGGTAATGACATGATCGATTCCCAGCACAAGGAGCTGATTGGTAAGATCAACCAGCTTTTGGAGAGCTGTGAGGATGGACAGGGTAAGGTAAAGGCAGTTAAAATGCTGGATTACCTGCTAGACTACACAGAATTTCATTTCAGTGCAGAGGAAAAGCTCCAGGAGGAGATCGAATATCCGGGACTGGAAAAGCACAGAGAAAAACATAACGAATTCCGCCAGGCAGTGAAAGAGCTTCAGGAGATGCTGGAGGAAGAGGAAGGCCCCACCGAAAACTTTGTAAAACAGGTGGAAAAAAATGTTGTGGACTGGTTATATGACCATATCAAAGGATTTGACCGTTCCGTAGCTGAGTACAAATTTATGCGCTCCAATCCGGAGAGACTGTAAGATAATAAGAGGGCGGGTGCTTAGGTGCCCCGCCTCCTTTCATTCATGACAATAGAAAGGCTGATATTATGAGCAAGGAAAAATACTGGGAGGGCAAACAGTACGCCTTTTTCAGCCATAAGGACTGCGAATACTTTCCCTGTCACAAAACAAATGACCCGGAAAATTTTAACTGTCTGTTCTGCTACTGTCCTTTGTACGCCCTGGGCGACCAGTGCGGAGGGAATTTTCACTATACCAAAGAAGGCATCAAGGACTGCAGCAAATGCGGCCTTCCCCACAAAAGGGATAATTTCGGGTACATTACAGGCAAATATAACGAGATCATGGAGATTGCAAAAAAGAACCGCAGGAATCCAGATAAGGAATGACCTGGGACAAATCTTCACATATGATGTCACAGAACGGGCGGATCTCATCCACTGCAGGGGTCAGGTCAGGCACCATACAGGACCAGGCGCCTGCGGCTTTGGCAGCGCGGATGCCGTTTAGGCTGTCCTCCAATATCAGGCACTGCTTCGGCGGTGTCTGTAATTTTTCCGCGGCGGTCAGGAAGATTTCCGGGTCCGGTTTACCGTTCTTAACCTCATCCCCGCACACCGAGGCAGCGATATACGTTGTAACACCTGCCATGTCCCAGTAACGGGAAGCATCACATCTGGGGGTGGAGGTGGCAACCGCAGCCGGAATCTCATGTTCCTTTAAGTATGTAAGGAGTTCCATCAGTCCCTTCTTCACGGGTACACCGTGTTTCTCAATATATTCTTTTTGATATCGGGTCCGGATGGCACGGCCCTGATCATAGTCCACGGTTCCCTGGAACCATTCTTCAAAAAGTTTACTGCTCCGTTCCCTTGTTCCCCCGCGCATCTGGCTTAAATGATATTCTGTCAGGGTAAATCCCATCTCACGGCTGGCTTCCTCCCATCCTGCCTTCATCAGGCGCTCTGTATCAAACATCAGCCCGTCCATATCAAAAATCACTGCTTTTATATTCATATGTTTATCTCCTGTAAAATTTTCTCAGACAAAAAAGCAAATCTATTATAGCATAGAATCCGTGATTGTGCTAAACTTTTTGGAGGAAGAGAAAGGAGCAGGTAACTGTGAGCGTTAAGATCCGTAACATTGTGAAGGCGTAAGACAGTTACAGAATTACATATGAAGATCATTATTTCACCGGCGAAGAAGATGAATATAAATACAGATGAACCTTTTGAGACAACCATGCCTGTTTTTATAGAGGAGGCAAAGCTTTTGAGAGACAGACTCAAAGCGATGGAATATGGGGAGCTGAAAAAGCTTTGGCAGTGTAATGACAGGATCGCCGAAGAAAATTTTCTAAGGCTGAAGGAGCTGGAGCTGGATAAAAATATGACACCTGCGGTTCTGTCCTATGAGGGGATCCAGTACCAGTATATGGCGCCCCAGGTGTTCTCAAAGGAGCAGTGGGTGTATGTGGGGGAGCACCTGCGGATCCTGTCAGGACTTTACGGTGTGCTGAAACCTATGGACGGAGTGATCCCTTACCGCCTGGAGATGCAGGCAAAATTGGGAATGGACCGGACAAGAGACTTATATGCCTTCTGGGGGGACAGGATTTACAGAGAACTGGCAGAAGGCGAAGAGTTTATACTGAATCTGGCATCTAAAGAATACAGCAGGACAGCAGAAAAATATACGGACCGGGAAATGCGTTTTGTCACCTGTATTTTCGGGGAGCTTTTGGATGGAAAAGTAAAGGTAAAGGGGACTATGGCGAAGATGGCAAGAGGTGAGATGGTGCGGTGGCTTTCTGAGAAGGATTTTACGCAACCGGAAGAGATAAAAGAGTTTTCCGGTCTTGCCTATGGGTTTGACCCCAGCCGTTCTACGGAGAAGGAGCTGGTTTTTCTGAAATAGCAGTAAGAGACAGCCTTCCCGGGATATCAGCAAAGATATCCGGGAAGGCTTTATTGTACGGGATATCATCAAAGATACCCGGGAAGGCTTTGTTGTATGGGATATCAGCAAAGATATCCGGGAAGGCTTTGTTATACGGAATGTCAGAAATCCCTGGTGATATTCTGCAGCCATTTGTAACTCTTGTAATGCCGGTAGATAAAGGGCATCTTTACAAATTCGTCCAGACAGATAAGGAAATAAACCCACATAGGCGGAAGCTTCAGCAAAAAGGCGCTGATAAAGCCCAATGGAACTGCGAACAGCCACATATCAATAAAGTCACAGAGAAATCCCCATCGGGAATCACCGCCGGAGCGGAAGATACCGCAGATGACCGTGGTATTCATGGCCTGTCCCAGTACATAGTACATATTGATATAGAGCATGGTGCTCAGATATCCCTGCGCAGTGGGAGTCAGGTCAGCCATGTTCATAAACAGGGGACGCAGAAGGAAGATAATGATTCCCCCTACGATTCCGCTGATAAACGTGATCTTGCAGAACCGTGTGGAGTCCTCCTTCACAGTATCCATAAATCCCGCGCCTATGGATTTGCCAAGCAGGATGGCACCGGCATTGGCAAGGCCAAAGCAGACCACAGTACCCAGATTTCTGGCTACAATGACCACGGCGTTGGCAGCTACCATGTCGCTGCCCAGATGTCCCATGATCACAGAGTACATGGAAAACGCCACACCCCAGGAGACCTCATTGCCAAAGGCCGGAAGGGAATAGCGGATAAAATCTTTAAAGAGCAGTTTATGGCGCTCTATGATCGTTTTGGGCCGGAAACGTATGGTTTTAAAACGGCAGGCATCTAAAAGACAGATGGCAAGCTCCACACCTCTTGCTATGGTGGTGGCCATGGCGACACCTATGATCCCCATTCTGGGAAGCCCGAACAGCCCGAAAATAAATACCGCGTTCAATATAATATTCAGCCCCAAAGCGGACGCGTTGGTGGCAGTGGCAAAGATCACCCTCTCAATGGAGCGCATGGTGCACAGGTAAACCTGCGAAATGCTCATGAACAGGTAAGAGATGCCCACGATCCTCAGATAAGGAATGCCGGCAGCGATAAGCTCCTGGTCTGAGGTGAAGATCACCATGAGCAGTCTGGGAAAGAAACAGGCCAGCACAAAAAACAGGGAGGATATGAGGATGGATAACCGCATACCGATTCCCATGATCCGCTCTATGGTTTCTGTATCCTGTTTGCCCCAATACTGTGCTGCCAGCATAATAACACCGGAAGCGATGCCGGAATACACCAGGTTCAGGATAAACATGATCTGGCTTGCCAGGGAGCCGGCTGCCAGAGCAGTCTGGCTGACCCAGCCCAGCATGATCACATCGGCAGAGCTGACCGCTGTGGTGATCAGGTTCTGGATGACAATGGGCAGTGCCAGCCGGAACATGTCTTTATAAAAGGTTGATCGTCTTGTTGCTGCTATTTCCATTATGTAAGACCTCTCCAAATTTATATTGCATTTATGCATGCTAACTTTTAGTATAAAGGATTCTTATAAAAATGTCATACAATAATTGGAGAAAAATCTATAATATTTTGACTTGTTCTTGTTTTTGGGCAGGTTTTTGTCTATAATGAAAAAATGACGCGTTCTGTATACGGTGAATCGTAACTGTGAACAGCAACTTATGACTGCCAAGGGAGAGAGAAAATATGTATCAAGTATTGTTATTTGACCTGGACGGCACTTTGACTGCATCCGGGGAGGGAATCACAAGATCAGTCCAGTATGCGCTGCGTAAGCTGGGAAGAGAGGCTGAGGATCTGAAGGCTCTGGAAGTGTTTGTAGGCCCGCCTCTGCTGGAACAGTTTGTGCGCTACTGTGGTATGTCTGAGGAGGAGGCGGTTAAGGGTGTCCATTACTACAGGGAACGGTATAATGTGACAGGACTTTTTGAGAACCGCCCCTATGAAGGCATCAAGGAAATGCTGGAGACCCTGAACGGGAAGGGATATACACTGGGCGTGGCCTCCTCTAAGCCGGACGGATTGGTGAAACGGATCCTGGAACATTTCGGACTGACGGGATACTTTCAGGAAATCGTGGGCAGTGACCCGGATAAGATGAAAATGTCCAAGGCAGATGTCATTGAGATCATCCTTGACAGACTGGGATACCGGGACAGAAGAGAGGACGTTGTCATGATCGGGGACAGGAACCAGGATGTGAACGGTGCAAGACAGGCTGGTGTTTCCTGCATTGGAGTTACATACGGATACGGCAGTTATGAGGAGCTGTCAGAAGCCGGTGCGGACAAGATCGTGAAAAGTGTGAAAGAACTGGAAGAATACCTGCTGAAAGGCCAGTGAAAGGCAGGGAATAGCGCAGAAGCCTGAAACGGATACAGGGAAAAGAGGAATTACACATGAAAGTAAAGAAAATGTATGATATAGGAAAAGAGCTGTTTTCAACCCCGGCGTATCCGGGAGACCCGGTGCCGGGAAAAACACCTTACTATGAGATAGAAAAAGGAGATGCCTGTAATCTCACAGTGCTCACCATGGGAAGCCATAACGGTACACATTTAGACGCGCCAAAGCACTTTTGTGCAGGAAAGCACGGAGTGGACAGGATCCCCCTGGAAAAATGTATGGGAACCTGCAAAGTTGCAGACTTTACAGGTACAGTACAGGCAGAAGATATGGAGCGGATGCTTGCGGACGGCACGAAAAAGCTGCTTTTAAAAGGCCATATCCTGCTGACACCCCAAGCTGCATCTGTTTGTGCGGGGGCAGAACTGGATCTGATCGGTGTGGAGGACCAGACTGTAGGAGATCCGGATACCCAGAAGGAGATACATCGGATCCTTTTGGGGGCGGAGATCGTCATTGTAGAGGGGCTTGTATTGGGAGAGGTTCCCAAAGGAGCGTATTTTCTGGCAGCTCAGCCAATGAAAATGGCAGATTTGGACGGCTCACCTGTGCGTCCGGTCCTTATAGAAATGTAAAAAAATGGTGTCGGTATACAGCCGGCACCATTTTTTTTAATCTGCACCATGGTCTTATAGCTTCAGGATACCGTTTCCCCTTCCAGGGAGTTTGTGTCTGCACCCTCTCTTTTGGGATTGACCTGTGCCAGGATAATGGCAGCGAACATGAGAACACAGCCGATCATCTCTTTGGCAGACAGGTGCTGGTGAAGGATGACCCATCCCGCCAGAACGGAAACGACGGATTCCAGGCTTAAGATCAGGGAAGCAATGGTAGGATCACAGCCCTTTTGACCAATGATCTGGAAGGTATAGGCTACACCGCAGGAAAGGATTCCCGCATAGAGGATGGGCAGCCATGCCTGCAGAATATTGCTCATCTTCGGCGTTTCCAGAAGAAACATGGGAATCGCCGACAGAACAGCCGTCACAAAAAACTGGATACAGGAGAGTTTGGTTCCGCTCACCTTCGCTGAATAATGATCCACCACCATAATATGGATGGAAAAACAGAAGGAGCAGATCAAAATAAGAAAGTCTCCTTTGCTCAGGGAAAGGCTTCCTGTCATACACAGAAGATACAATCCCACCAGTGCGGTCACCACGCTGATCCAGATACGCAGTCCAGGCTTCCTTTTCATGAAAATACCGAGAATGGGCACAATGATGATATACAATGCGGTGATAAATCCCGCTTTACCCACAGTAGTATACTGAATGCCCACCTGCTGAAGAGAGGTGGATATAAATAGCATCAGGCCGCACAGACCGCCGCCTATGATCAAGTCACGGGGACGGTCAAGTGCCTGGGAGGACTGGTTCTTATCAGGGTCCTTCCGGGCATTTTTTCTGCCCAGAAGGAAAATGCAGGGGATGAGGACAAGACCGCCAAGCAGAGTTCTTACCATATTAAATGTATAGGGACCTACATAGTCCATGCCCACGCTCTGCGCCACAAAGGCCACTCCCCAGATGACTGCGGCGGTGAACAGCAGCATAAAATTTTTAGATTGTTTGGCTGTCATGTATATAAACTCCTTCTTTGACTGTTTGGTACCTTCATAGCTGCAGGCAAAACAGCAGCTGTTTTTTTACGCTTCCAGACTCTTATGGTATTCCTGCAGGGATTTCAAAGAGCCGTGTTCCTTACGGATGACCGCTGCAATGCCTTTGGCGCTTGCAAGCGCTGCGGACATGGTGGTCAGGTAAGGGATCTTCTTATTGATGGCGGTCTTTCTCAGGTATGAATCATCGTATTTACTCTGCTTTCCGGCAGGAGAGTTTACGATCAGGTCCACTTCCCCGTTTACCATAGCGTCGTAGATATTCGGACGGCCTTCCTGCAGTTTTTTGAGAATCTTGCAGGGAACCCCGTTTTCTGTGAAATACTGGCCGCAGCCTTCTGTGGATACAATGGTGAAGCCCAGCTCGTGAAGCTGTTTCGCAACTTCCAAAGCCTGTACACGGTCGCCTTTGTTCACACTTACCAGTGCATTGCCGGACAGCGGAAGCTTGGCACCTGCTGCCTCCTGTGCCTTATAGTACGCAAGACCAAAGGACTCACTCAGTCCCAGAACCTCGCCTGTGGAGCGCATTTCCGGTCCCAGAAGGGGGTCAACCTCAGGGAACATGTTGAATGGGAACACCGCTTCCTTCACACCGTAGTACGGATGTGCTTTTTCAGAGAAAGAAGTCACGTCAGGACGCTCCCCGGTCAGTTCGTATGCCATGAGCTTTGTGGCAATATTCGCCATGTTGATATTGCAGACCTTGGATACCAGAGGTACCGTACGGGATGCACGTGGGTTGGCTTCCAGAACGTAAACCTTACCCTCACAGATTGCGTACTGCATGTTCATCAGACCGACTACACCCATCTCACAGGCAATGGCTGTGGTGTACTGGCGGATGAGCTTTTTGTTCTCCTCAGAGATTTCCACGGACGGGATCACGCAGGCAGAGTCACCGGAGTGGACACCGGCCTGTTCGATATGCTGCATCACGGTAGGAACAAATGCGTTGGAACCGTCAGAGATGGCGTCCGTCTCACACTCCAGCGCGTTCTGCAGGAATCTGTCCATAAGGATGGGGCGTTCCGGCGTCACATCAATGGCTGCTGCCATGTAGTCGCGGAGCATATTGTCATCGTATACCACTTCCATTCCCCGGCCGCCCAGTACATAGGAAGGACGAACCATCATGGGATAGCCGATGCGGTGGGCGATTTCCAGAGCCTCATCCACATTGACTGCCATTCCGGACTCCGGCATGGGGATATCCAGCTTTTTCATCATAGCGTTGAACAGATCACGGTCCTCAGCCATATCAATGACAGCCGGGGAAGTACCCAGAATGTGAGCGCCGCGTCTCTCCAGTTCCGCCGCGATGTTGAGCGGAGTCTGGCCGCCAAACTGCACAATGACACCCAGGGGTTTTTCTTTATTGTAAATGGACATGACATCTTCCACGGTCAGCGGCTCAAAGTACAGCTTGTCTGAAGTGTCATAGTCTGTGGATACTGTCTCAGGGTTACAGTTGACCATGATGGTCTCAAAGCCCAGGTCGCGCAGTGTGAAGGCAGCGTGTACGCAGCAGTAGTCAAACTCAATACCCTGTCCGATCCTGTTTGGACCGCCGCCCAGGACCATGACCTTGCGGCCGTTTGATACAGGTGCTTTATCCTCCCCGTTGTAGGTGGAGTAGTAGTAGGCAGCAGGTTCTTCCACACCGCTTACCGGAACCGCATCCCAGCGTTCGTTCATACCCAGGGACTCTCTTCTTCGGAACAGTTCCCATTCATCCACATCCAGAAGCTGTGCCAGGTATTTGTCTGAGAATCCGTCTTTCTTAGCCTGGATCAGCAGTTCGTCAGGCAGATTGCCGCCGCGGCAGGCAAGGATCTTTTCCTCCAGGTCAACCAGTTCTTTCATCTGCTCCAGGAACCACATTTTGATACGGGTCATCTCATGCAGTTTGGTAAGAGGCGCACCCTTTCGGATGGCTTCGTAGAGAATAAACTGTCTCTCACTGGTAGGCTCGCTCAGTTTCAGGTACAGCTCGTCCAGGGAAAGCTCATGGAAGTCTTTTGCAAATCCAAGACCATAGCGGCCTTTTTCCAGGGAGCGGATGGCTTTCTGGAGTGCTTCCTTATAATTCTTGCCGATGGACATCACCTCACCCACAGCTTTCATCTGGGTGCCCAGTTTATCCTCCGCTTTTTTGAATTTTTCAAATGCCCAGCGTGCAAATTTTACAACCACATAGTCGCCGCACGGTTTATAATCTGCCAGAGAGCCTCCCTTATAATAAGGAATCTCTGAGAGAGTAAGCCCTGCAGCCAGCAGTGCGGATACATAGGCAATGGGGAAGCCCGTAGCCTTGGAAGCCAGTGCTGAGGAGCGGGAAGTCCTGGGGTTGATCTCAATGATGATGATACGGTCAGTCTTAGGATCATGAGCAAACTGCACATTGGTTCCGCCGATGACACCGATAGATTCCACGATGGCGTGTGCCTGTTTTTCCAGACGGTCCTGTACTTCCTGGGAAATGGTCAGCATAGGAGCGGAACAGAAGGAGTCACCTGTGTGCACGCCCATGGGGTCAATATTTTCTATGAAGCAAATGGAGATTTTCTTGCCTGTTGCATCGCGGACAACTTCCACTTCCAGCTCTTCCCATCCGATGACAGACTCCTCTATGAGGATCTGGTTTACCATAGATGCCGCAATACCGCGGGCTGCCACTTTGCGGAGTTCTTCCTCATTATATACAATGCCGCCGCCGGTGCCGCCCATGGTGTAGGCCGGACGGATGACACAGGGATATCCCAGTTCGGAAGCGATCTTCACTGCCTCCTCAACCGTATAGGCCGGTGCGCTTTTAGCCATCTCGATTCCCAGTTCATTCATAGCCTCTTTGAAAGCGATACGGTCCTCGCCGCGGTTGATGGCGTCAACCTGAACGCCGATGACTTCTACTTTATATTTTTCTAAAACGCCTGCGTTGTACAGCTCTTCACAGAGGTTCAGTCCGGACTGTCCGCCCAGGTTGGGAAGCAGGGCATCCGGTCTTTCCTTGTCAATGATCTCTGTGAGACGGTCCACGTTCAGCGGTTCGATGTAAGTAACGTCAGCTGTTGCCGGGTCTGTCATAATGGTTGCCGGGTTGGAATTGACCAGTACGATCTCATAGCCCAGGCTTTTCAATGCTTTACATGCCTGTGTTCCTGAATAGTCAAATTCGCAGGCCTGTCCGATGATGATAGGGCCGGAACCGATGATCAGAATTTTGTGAATGTCATTTCTCTTTGGCATAGCTATCCTCCATTTTTCTTTGTGCTTTATAATCCGCCATGGAAATTTGGCGGAACATGATAATAGAAGGCCTGTATTTTACCATCCACAGCCACTATCCCGCGAGGTGTTTTTATGCGCCTGCGCATGAAAATCCCGAGATAGCCAGCGCGATATGGAGCAGAATGTTCCATATCTGTGCATCGCAAAACGCGTTACTATTCACAGAACTGCGTTTTTTGCAGGGCTGTGAATAGTAACGCCTGTGTATCACGCCTTCATCAGGGACAATTATAGCATAGTCCTATATTTTGCCGCAAGTATAAATAGCCCGAAAAATGTAGATAAAATTTGCAGTTTGCTGTATACTTTACAGGAAACCTGTATCCGTTTTCCGTATACAGGTGTAAAAGATCAGAAAAGGAGTGGCAGCTATGGAGATGAAAAATAGCTGCCAGGAGTGAAACACATATGATAGCAGATAAAGAAGAAATCCATATTGGACAGGCGATCGTACATATTCTGGACTCCACAGTGGGGATGCCGGTTCTGTCTGACAAGGTACTTGACTATGGTTCCGATTTTGCGGACTTTTTAAAAGCCCATATTTTCAGGATCGATACCAGTGACGAGATACGGAGCTGCAGCTTTTCGGAGGAAGAATCCACCATATATAAATATGTGGAAGAATATGATACGGAAAATTTTGTTGAGATCTCCAAGAAAATTGCCCAGGAACTTTTTACGATCATGAACCAGAATATTGAAATCCCCCCGGCAGACCTTCTGGTGGCGGAGTACCAGGTGGACAGGCATAACTATCTGGCGCTCTTGAAGATGAATTACCGTACCTCCTATACACACCTGACCAATGCGGACCCCTGGGGCAACAACAATGACATTATCATGCAGAAAGCCATCCTTCCGGGGGAGACACAGAAGCTTTCCGAGGCCGCCCTGCTGGATCTGGGTGCGCCCCAATATGTGCGTCTGGTGGAGAAAAAGTATGACGTGAGCGGTGTGAAGACGAACTATTTTTCAAAACTGTTCTTAAAATGCCAGGGCTCCCTGTCAGCCAAGACCCGGCTTTCTATTGTAAATAAAGCAGTGACGGATGTGCAGAAGAAATATTACAATGAGTCCGAGCAGTTTGAGGTGCAGATGGAGACCAAGAGCATTATCAACCAGGAGCTTTCCAGCGAGGGTATTCTGGATGTGCCTGTGGTGATGGACAAGATCTTTAAAGAACATCCCCAGATGCGGGAGGAAGTGCAGGAAAAACTGGAGAAATACAATCTGGCAGAGACCCGTGTGGAACCCCAGAACCCGACTACCACCAAAAAATTCACAAAACAACACCTGCTCACAGACACGGGAATTGAGCTTAAAATTCCTATGGAGGAGTACAATAATAAGGATAAAGTGGAATTTATCACCAATCCGGATGGTACGATCTCAGTTCTCATAAAAAACATAGGAAGTATTGAGAGTCGTTAGTCAAAGACCCCGCCGCAAGCATCGGGGCATCAAATTTGCAGCACAGCGAGCTGCGGGGTCTTTGACCCTCGCGGCAGTCGCCAAATACCCATGCGAGCAACGAGCCAAATACCCATGCAAGCATGGCTACTTGGCTCGTTGCTCGCATGGGTATTTGGCTCGTTGCTCGCGGAAATAAAATTGTGGCGTTTTATCAGACATTATGATACAATATTTCAGCCGGAGAAGGAAGAATCCGGTAAAAAAATAAAGAGGTTGAGGAAATGGAAAGAGAAAAATTTTCTTCCAGGCTGGGTTTTATCCTGATATCCGCAGGATGTGCCATCGGCCTTGGAAATGTATGGCGTTTTCCCTATATAACGGGAAAGTACGGCGGTGCGGCGTTCGTGCTGATCTATTTGTTCTTTCTGATCGTTTTAGGACTGCCCATCATGGTCATGGAATTTGCCGTGGGCAGAGCCAGTCAGAAAAGTATTGCCACATCCTTCAATGTGCTTGAGAAAAAAGGCAGCAAATGGCATGTTTACCGGTATTTCGGTATGGCAGGCAACTATCTGCTGATGATGTTCTACACAACCATTGGCGGCTGGATGCTGGCCTATTTTGTAAAAATGGTGAAAGGCGACTTCGCCGGACTTGACACCGAGGGGGTCAGCGCTGCGTTCGGAAGTCTTTCTACAGATATGCCACAAATGATCTTCTGGATGATCTTGATCGTTATCATCGGTTTTGCGGTTTGTTCCATGGGCCTCCAGAAGGGTGTGGAGAAGATCACAAAAATCATGATGGTGGTGCTGCTGGCTTTGATGGTGCTGCTGGCTGTGCGTTCCTGCACACTGGAGGGCGCGTCGGAGGGACTTAGATTCTATCTGCTGCCTGATTTCGGCAAGCTGACGGAGTATAAGATTCAGGAAGTTATCTTCGCGGCCATGGGACAGGCCTTCTTTACCCTGAGTCTTGGGATCGGTGCCCTGGCAATCTTCGGAAGCTACATTGGCAAAGACCATAAGCTTACCGGTGAGGCTGTCAGCATTACGATCCTGGATACCATGGTAGCGCTTATTGCCGGTCTGATCATTTTTCCGGCGTGTTCTGCCTTCCAGGTAAATCCGGGGGAAGGTCCGGGCCTTGTGTTTGTCACTTTGCCGAATGTGTTTAATGCCATGAAAGGCGGAAGATTCTGGGGTTCCCTGTTCTTCTTATTTATGTCCTTTGCGGCGCTGTCCACCATTATTGCCGTGTTCCAGAATATCATTTCCTTTGCACAGGATCTGTGGGACTGGAGTGTAAAAAAGGCAGCTCTTATAAACGGCATTGCCATATTCCTGCTGTCCCTGCCCTGTATTTTCGGAATGACAATCTGGAGTGATCTCACTATTTTAGGCAAAGATATCATGGGATTTGAAGATTTCCTGGTCAGCAATAATCTGCTTCCCTTAGGTTCCCTGGTGTATCTTCTGTTCTGTGTGACCAGATACGGATGGGGCTGGAAAAACTTCCTGAAAGAAGCCAACACAGGAGAAGGCATAGCTTTTCCAAAGAAAATAAAAGTTTATCTTACATTTATCCTGCCGGTCATTGTGCTTTTTATCTTTATTCAGGGATATTGGAGCCTCTTTCAGAGTTTATAGAAAATTCCCTTGAAATCAGTAAATTTTACAGGTATACTAGGGATAGAATAAAAATCTGAGTTATTGTTCACACGCCACAGTCCGGCGGAGTGCTGCCGGGTTTGGGGACGGACCATAACAGATCTGACAGACAGAGATATGCCACGGCTGCAGATGCTGTACCGATTAGGGATGATTTTCGGCATATAATAATAGGAGAATGTATATGGAACATATAATGTTGACAAAACTGCGTGACGCGGGATGTGACGTGAATGGCACACTGGAGCGTTTTATGAACAATGAAATGCTGTGCATGAAGTTTTTGAAAAAGTTTCCTCAGGATGAAACTTTCATGGAAATGAAGAATGCTTTCGCCCAGGGGGATGCCGAGGAATTTTTTAAAGCAGCCCATACCATGAAAGGTGTTTCCGGCAATCTGGGGCTCAGCAGCCTCTATAATGAGATGCAGCCCGCAGTGGAGAAGAGCAGAAGAGGCGAACTCCCCTCAAAAGAGGATATGGACATAATTGAAAAGCAGTATCATGAGATAATAAAGATCATCAGAGAAAATGAAGAGTGAAGAGGAATGACAGATGAAGAGAATTTTACTGAAACTCAGCGGAGAGGCACTGGCAGGCCCTAAGAAAACAGGGTTTGATGAGGCGACAGTCATGGAGGTTGCCCGCCAGGTAAAAGTTCTGGTGGATGAGGGCATCCAGGTGGGCATTGTCATCGGAGGCGGCAACTTCTGGAGAGGCCGTACCAGCGAGAACATTGACAGGACCAAAGCAGACCAGATCGGGATGCTTGCCACAGTTATGAACTGTATCTATGTGTCTGAGATCTTCCGCACGGCTGGCATGAGGACCAGCGTCCTGACCCCGTTTGAATGCGGTTCCTTTACAAAGTTATTTTCCAAGGACCGTGTCAATAAATACTTCGACCGCGGCATGGTTGTCTTTATGGCAGGCGGTACAGGCCACCCCTATTTTTCAACAGATACGGCCACGGTACTTCGCGCAGTGGAGATTGAAGCTGACATGATCTTTCTGGCAAAGGCTGTGGACGGCGTGTATGACAGTGATCCCAAAAGCAATCCGGATGCCAGGAAGTATGATGAGGTGGGCATCCAGGAAGTTATAGATAAAAAGCTGGCTGTTGTGGATATGACTGCGTCCATCCTCTGTATGGAAAACAAAATGCCCATGCTGGTGTTCGGACTGAATGAAAAAGACAGTATCGTGAATACCGCGCACGGTAAATTCACGGGAACAAAAGTATTAGTATAATCTGGGAGGAAATGAGAATGGCAACAGATGAAAGAATCGCAAAATATGAAGATAAGATGAACAAAACAATGGATGCCCTGGTAAAAGAACTGGGAACGATCCGTGCCGGACGTGCAAATCCGCATATTCTGGATAAAATCACCGTAGACTATTATGGGGCACCTACACCTCTGCAGCAGGTGGCAAATGTAACAGTACCGGAACCCAGAATGATCCAGATCCAGCCGTGGGAGTCTTCCCTGATCAAAGTGATCGAAAAAGCGATCCTGGTTTCTGACCTGGGGATCAACCCGAACAATGACGGCAAGTCTATCCGTCTGGTTCTGCCTGAGCTTACAGAAGAGCGCAGAAAAGAGCTGGTAAAGGACGTGAAGAAAAAAGGGGAGGCTGCTAAGGTAGCTGTCCGCAATATCCGCCGCGATGCCAACGAGGCATTTAAAAAACTGGCAAAACAGGATGTATCTGAGGATGAGATCAAGGAGCTGGAGGAGGATATCCAGAAACTGACAGATAAATTCGGCAAGAACATTGATAAAACAGTGGAAGAAAAATCCAAAGAAATCTTAACAGTATAAATTAGAATCAAGAGGGGCACATACAAGAAAAAGGTATTGTGCCTCTTTTATGCGTAGGAGGAGAAAAACATGGTGATTCCAAATCATGTGGCGATCATTCTGGATGGCAATGGCCGCTGGGCCAAAGCCAAAGGAATGCCAAGAACATACGGGCATGTGAAAGGCTGCGAGAATCTGGAAAAAATATGTTCCATAGCCAAGGAACTGGGAGTGAAATATCTTACGGTCTTTGCCTTTTCCACTGAAAACTGGAAGCGTTCCAAAGATGAGGTGGACGGTCTGATGAAGCTGTTCCGCAATTATATGAAAAAATGCCTGAAAATAGCAAGGGACAACAAGATGCGGGTCCGTGTGATCGGGGAACCATCTGTTTTTGATGAAGACCTGCAGGCAAGGATCCGGGAACTGGAGGAGTATTCCAGCCAGTTTGACGAACTGCATTTCCAGATCGCGCTGAATTACGGCAGCAGGGATGAGTTAAAGAGAGCGGTGCAGGATTTAGCCAGGGATGTAAAAAAGGGTGTGCTGGACCCGGAACTGATCACAGAGGATACCATATCCGCATATCTGGATACAAAAGGCCTGCCGGACCCGGATCTGCTGATCCGCACCAGCGGGGAGGAACGCCTTTCCAATTTCCTCATGTGGCAGCTTGCTTACACGGAGTTTTATTTTACAGATGTGGCATGGCCTGATTTTAATAAGGCAGAGTTTGAAAAGGCAATACAGAAATTCAATCAGAGAGACCGCAGATACGGCGGCGTGAAGGAGGAGTGATCATGTTCAAGACAAGGCTGTTAAGCGGAATTGTGCTGGTCCTCATTGCCCTTGCCACCATTATTCCGGGAGGGATCGTGCTCTTTGCCACACTTGTTGCCATCTCCATGATCGGTATGCAGGAACTTTATAAAGCCATGAAGGTGCAGGAAAACGGAGTGGGAAGCCTGGAGCTTGTGGGATATGCGGGGGCAGTGATCTACTATCTGACCCTTCTGTTTGAGAAGGAGGAGTTCTCCCTCATTGCTGTTTTATTTGCGCTGGTCCTCATTATGTCTGTGTATGTATTTACATACCCAAAATACCATGCGGACCAGATCATGGCTGCTATGTTTGGAGTCCTATATGTGGCAGTCATGCTTTCTTATATCTATAAGACCAGGAATCTGGAAGGCGGCGCATGGCTTGTGGGACTTATCTTTTTAAGTTCCTGGGGCAGCGACACCTGTGCTTACTGCGTGGGAATGCTGATCGGAAAGCACAAGATGGCTCCTGTGCTGAGTCCGAAAAAGTCTGTGGAAGGCGGCGTGGGCGGTGTCCTGGGAGCAGCCCTGCTGGGTGCTCTTTACGCGGTGGTGATCGCAAAGTGGAATCCTGCTTCCGGCCATACAGCGCTTATGTACGCCCTGATCTGTGCTGTGGGTGCTCTGATCTCCATGGTTGGGGATTTGGCGGCATCTGCGATCAAGAGAAACAAAGAGATAAAGGATTACGGCAGACTGATCCCGGGACACGGCGGTATTCTGGACCGTTTTGACAGTGTGATATTCACGGCACCGTTCATCTATTTCCTGGCAAATGTGCTGCTGTAAATGAGGTTTTGAGGATATGATAAAAATTGCGATATTAGGTTCCACAGGTTCCATCGGCACCCAGACCTTGGATGTGGTGGAGAGAAATGAAGACCTGCAGGTGGTGGGGATCGCCGCAGGCAGTAATATTGATTTGCTGGAAGAACAGATCCGGCGTTTCCATCCCAGGCTGGCGGCTGTGGGTGATGAAAAAAAGGCCGCTGAACTGAAGACCAGGGTTGCGGATACGGACTGCAGGGTAGCCGGTGGAATGGAAGGACTTCTGATGCTGGCTGCCATGCCGGAATCGGATATCCTTGTCACAGCCATTGTGGGCATGATCGGGATCCGGCCCACCGTGGAAGGCATCCGTGCGGGAAAGGACATTGCCCTTGCCAATAAGGAGACACTGGTAACTGCAGGGCATATCATCATGCCCCTTGCAAAAGAATACGGCGTGCGGATCCTGCCGGTGGACAGTGAGCACAGTGCCATCTTCCAGGCTCTGTGCGGGGAGGAGCCCTCCAGGATCCATAAGCTGCTTATAACGGCCTCGGGCGGGCCGTTCCGTGGAAAGAAGCGGGAGGAACTGACCCATATCAGGGTGGAGGATGCGCTGAAGCATCCAAACTGGGCTATGGGGCAGAAGATCACCATTGACTCCGCAACTTTGGTGAACAAAGGGCTTGAGGTCATGGAGGCAAAGTGGCTGTTCCATATGGATCTGGAGCAGATACAGGTAGTGGTGCAGCCTCAGAGCGTGATCCATTCCATGGTGGAATTCGTGGACGGGGGCATCATTGCCCAGCTTGGGACTCCGGATATGCGGCTTCCCATTCAGTATGCCCTGTACGGCGGCAGGAGACGTTTTCTGCCCGGCGAGCGCCTGGATTTTGCAAAACTTGGCTCCATCACATTTGAGGAGCCGGATATGGATACCTTTAAAGGGCTGCCGCTGGCAATGGAGGCATCCGGAAGGGGCGGTTCCATGCCCACAGTATTTAATGCTGCCAATGAGAAGGCAGTAGGTATGTTTTTGAACAGAAAAATCGGTTTCCTGGATATTTATGCAATAATTGAAGAAGCTATGGAAAGACATAAAGTGATTGAGAATCCGGACGTAGATGAGATTACAGGCATCGAACAGGAGACTTACAGATGGATTGAAGGCAGGTGGTAGATTGAGTTTTTCCGGAATTATTAATATTTTGATCGCAGTCATAATCTTTTCCCTGATCGTCATTTTTCATGAGCTGGGACATTTTCTGCTGGCAAAGAGGAACGGCATTGCAGTGACAGAATTCTCTCTGGGCATGGGGCCGAGGATCATATCCACGGAGAAAGGCGGCACCAGGTATTCCCTGAAGTTGTTCCCCATCGGTGGTTCCTGCCTGATGGTGGGAGAAGATGATGATGACAACAGCGCAGGGTCATTCAACAATGCCTCTGTGTGGGCCAGGATTTCCGTGGTGGCGGCAGGTCCTGTGTTTAACTTTATTATGGCATTTGTCTGTGCTATGATCATTACCAGCGTGGTGGGATACGACCCTGCAAAGGTGACCGCGGTGCAGGAAGGGTCCGCAGCTGAAGCGGCAGGCCTTCAGGAAGGGGACCTGATCACAGAATTCAATGGAAAACATATTTCCATTGGCAGGGATCTGAGTCTTTACCAGACGCTGCACGGGTATCAGGATAAAAACATTGATATGAAAGTTAAGCGGGATGGGGAGACCATAGACATTTCCTTTACTGCTGACAGTATAGAGAAGAAAATGCTGGGATTCACTTACAGCAGCGAAGGACCTGCACAGATCATGGAAATCTATATTGACAGTCCTATGATGAAAGCCGGGCTTCAGGCCGGAGATGTGATCACAGCCATTGGTGGCACCCAGATAGCTGACGGAGAAGCGCTTCAGGCTTATATGGAGGAACATCCGCTGACCGGCGAGGAGATCACCCTGACGGTGGATCGCAACGGCAAGGAACGGGAAGTTACGGCAGAGCCTCAGATGCGTACCGTTGTCAGCAGCGGGTTTGACTATAATTTATACAGAGAAAAGACAGGATTTTTAGGAGTGCTCAGATACAGCGCCGTGGAAGTCCGCTACTGGATCTCCAGTACGGTGCAGAGCCTGGGGCTTCTCATCAAGGGCACCTTTTCCGTGAACGATCTGTCCGGTCCCGTGGGAATCGTGGATGCCATCGGAGATTCTGTCCAGGAGGCAAAATCGGAGGGCTCTGTCATAGTGGGTATGCAGATGCTCTACTGGGTGATCCTTCTGTCAGCCAACTTAGGCGTTATGAACCTGCTGCCCATACCGGCGCTGGACGGAGGACGTCTGGTGTTCCTACTCATAGAGGCCATACGGGGCAAAGAGGTGAACAGGAATGTGGAGGGCATGATACATTTTGCAGGGTTTGTACTGCTGATGCTGCTCATGGTGTTTGTCCTGTTTAATGATATCAAAAGGCTGTAAAATGCCGGAATGCAGAAACTACACCGCTGGTTTCTGTCAACAAGAATAAAAAAATCCGGAAGGATGGGGTACAAAATAATGTGTACCCGGTCTTTCCGGACTTTTTTATTTTGGGGCAGATAGCCTGTAGCTTTACACCAGCTCTGCTATTCTTGTGACACCAACATAGATTTCCTGTATTTTGTACCAGGTCGGATAATCCACGATGCCGGTGACAGGCAGGTTGAAGATCCGCTGAAAATCCCTGACAGCCCGCTGTGTCCCTTCTCCGTAAATGCCGTCTACGGTTACGGCGGGGAGTGCCGGGTATCCCTGACGGATGGCATTGAGCTGCTCCTGAAGCTGTTCGACTTTGTCCCCCGAAGCACCGATATCCAGATTATACCCGGGCCAGGAGATGGGAATGCCGGAAATCTCCTCCGCGGTATTGATGTACATGTTGTCGCCGTAGAAGTTCCGCAGAATCTCGATGGCGGTGTAGCCCTGGTCGCCCAGGTATTTAGAACCCCACTGTGTCATCCAGTTCGGACAGGTCACCCGCTGCCCGTCGCAGTACTGTGTCAGAATGGGCTGCCGGACCCCGGGTCTTGAGAGATAATTGGAGAACAGTTCATCCACTACCAGGGAGATGCTGTCAAAGATGTTTCTGCCGTTCATCCACTTGTGGTCAAAGGCAGTGGAGGAGGTGATGGTAAAATCATAGCCTTTGTTCCGGTACCATTCTGTATAGACACGGTTCAGGGTAAAGGACATGATCGCCAGCACATTGGCCCGGATGGTCTCTATGGGCCATGTGGCATAGATCTCACTGGATGCCACATTTTTGATGTAATCCCGGTAACGCACATAAAAGTTCTCGGCGGTGGGGTCTGTGGGGGCGCCGTCATGGACCACTACAAACTCCGGCACGACCACGCGGCTCAGAACGATCTCCCCGGATTCATCCATGGGTTTGATCTCATCCTCCGGTATCTTCTCCGGGTATATGCCAAAGAGGGTATGGGCAGGAATGACAATGTTTTGGAAGGTGTTCTGCGGCGTCTGGGCCTGGAGCCTTGCAGTCTGCAGCGCAGTCACCTCCGGCAGGATTTCCGCACCGGAGATATCAAGGGGCTCAAATCCCTGGGCTTTGATGCGGAATGTATATTCTGCGTAAGGCTGATACTCGGAAGGTTCCATGCTGTATTCCAGGGGCGGGGCAGGAAGTGTGATCTCCGGTGTCTGCCCGTTGGCGTCTGTCTTCAGCTCCTCGATGACAGAGGAGGGGTCTCCCGTATAGGTAATGTCTATGGTGGCATTTTCAATGGGCGTGTTTCTGATGGAGGAGAGCACAGAAATCCGCAGGCGGCCTTCATCCGGGTGGTCCGTCTGCATGGCTTTTATGGGATCATAATTCATAGGTAAAACCTCATGGCAGTTCGTTGGTTTAGGATATGCAGGAAATAGAAAAATGTGACAGAATGATTGACAGAAGCATTCCTTTGTGCTAAGATTCCACATAACATATATGGCTTTACAGACGGGAGGACAGAGTATCATGAAAAAGATGCAGCGTATTGGTTATGGTATCGCATTCATTTTTTGTGTACTGTGTCTCTTTTTCCTTTTTTCACAGAGGCAGGAAAACGCAGGCGCGGGAAACGGATTTTCACACCTGCCCGGTCAGGCCGCTATCACACAGGCAGGCCATGCGGAACAGCTTGTGAATTTCCAGAAGGAAGAAACACGCTCACGTCTCTGTGTCAGTAAGAGTAAGGAAGAAGGAAATGATTTTCTCGGGCCTCTTCCTTTTTTTGCTGTTCTTTTTTCCTGTGCCCTTGTTTTTCTGTTTTCAGGAGAGACAAAGGCCGCACTCTATGCCTTTTCCAGGCGCAGTTTCTTACTGAACGACCACCCCATAAAATTAATTTCCATTGTCCAATACAAGGACGGAAAAAAGAGATTTTCCCCTTTTATATGATTCTATAAAACATGAAACAGAAAGCAGGGAA
The DNA here is from genome assembly GCF_900258535.1 of Blautia marasmi. NCBI lineage: Bacteria > Bacillati > Bacillota > Clostridia > Lachnospirales > Lachnospiraceae > Blautia > Blautia marasmi. The sequence continues at coordinate 5,877,436 of NZ_OIWX01000001.1, read as the reverse complement.
ATCATGAAAAATAAAAAAACACATATTTGGATAGCACTGGGAACCATTGCTGTCTTTCTTTTCATTGCCTTTTTTGGCTGTGGAAGTGATATTAAGGGAATTCGGCATATGAGGTTCGGCATTGATATCAAAGGCGGTGTGGAGGCTGTGTTCGAGCCTGTGGGAATCACCAAAAAGCCTACTGCAAAAGAACTGGAATCTGCCAGAAATATTATTGAGGAGCGGCTGGATTCCAGAAATATACTTGACCGGGAGGTAACCATAGAGAAACAGGAGGGCAGGATCCTTGTCAGGTTCCCCTGGAAATCCGATGAAAAGGATTTTAACCCGGAAGAGGCCATTGCGGAGCTGGGAGAGACGGCAAAGCTGACATTTCAGGATGAAGAACACAAGGTGCTGGTGGAGGGACAGGACGTTGCCAGCAGCTCTGTGGTGCAGAACAGAGATACAAGGGCGTATGAGGTAGAACTTCATTTTGATAAGAGCGGCACAGAGAAATTTGCCGGCGCCACAGAAGAGAATCTGGGAAAACATATCGGTATCTATATGGATGACACGCTGATCTCCAACCCTGTAGTCCAGCAGAAGATAGAGGGAGGGGAGGCGGTCATCAACGGTATGGCGTCCAGGGAGGAGGCCCAGGCGCTCTCCGACAAAATAAATGCCGGTTCCCTTCCTTTTTCCATGAAGACCAGCAACTACAATACCATCAGCCCATCTCTGGGAAGCCAGGCGTTAAAATCCATGGTGGCTGCCGCAGTGACAGCCATGATCCTGGTATGCCTGTTCATGGGCCTTTACTATAAGCTGCCAGGGGTGCTGAGCTGTATTACACTGCTGTTCCAGATGGCACTGCAGGTACTGGCGATCTCTATTCCCCAGTATACTATAACACTGCCCGGTATTGCAGGGCTGATCCTCTCCGCAGGTATGGCTGTGGACGCCAATATCATCATAAGTGAGCGTATCAGCGAGGAACTGATGCATGGTTCATCGGTAAAAGCTGCAGTCAAGGCAGGATACCAGAGAGCCTTTTCCTCTGTGCTGGACGGAAACATCACTACAGCAGCCGTGGCAGTCATCCTCATGCTGTTCGGATCGGGAACTATGCTGAGTTTTGGATATACGCTGTTTACCGGTGTGGTGATCAATCTATTTGCAGGTGTGTGGATGTCCAGGACCATGCTCACCTCTGTGGTACAGTATGAGTTTTTTAAACGCCCGTCCATGTTTCGCAGGAAAAGAGAAAAGAAAATCCTGGATTTTTCCGGAAAGCGGAGATGGATCTTTCTCTTTACAGCCTGTGTGCTCGTGTCCGGTGCCATACTGAGTGCGGCAAACGGCATGAAGCTGGATACACAGTTTACCGGAGGCGTGATCCTGAAATATACATGCACAGGAGATGCGGATACGGAAAAACTCAAGGAGAGTGTGGAAGCTGTGTTAAAACGGCCCGCCAATATCCAGATTACAGAAGACCCGGCAAGCGGGCAGCAGAAGCTGGCAGTGACCCTGGCAGGCAACAAGGGCCTTTCACCCCAGGAACAGCAGGAGGTGGCAAAGGCACTGGATGAAGAGGGAGGACAGGAATATACGCTGTCTGAGACTTACGCGGTGGAGCCTTATATCGGTGCCAAAGCTCTGAAAAATTCCGTGCTTGCCATTGTACTTTCTGCCCTGTTTATCGTCATATATATAAGGATACGGTTTTCCTCCATGTCAGGGCTTGCGGCAGGGATTTCCGCTGTGGCAGCACTGCTGCATGATATTCTGATCGTGGTGTTTGTATTCGGTGTCTGCAGGATCCCGGTCAATGATGCCTTTGTGGCGGTGACGCTTACCATTATCGGGTATTCCATTAACGATACCATTGTCCTCTATGACAGGATCAGGGAGAACCAGAAGAAAAAAGGAAAAGGAGAGACACTGGCGAAATTGGTAGACAGGAGCATCACGGAGACGCTGGGGCGTTCTGTCAATACGGCCCTTACGGTTGTGGCCTGTGTATTTATCATTTTTCTGTTTTCCGTATTTTACCACATAGAATCCATTCAGGTATTTTCCCTCCCGCTTCTGGCAGGGATGATCAGCGGATGTTACTCTTCCGTGTGTATTGCAGGCCCTCTTTGGGTGTGCTGGGAAGAGCATAAACAGAGTAAGAAGAAATAGAGGGAAAGGGTGTTTTGAGATGAAAGAAGCACTAAGAGAGACAGAGATACCCTTCAGTGCAGGCGCAGTCCTGATCTCTGTAGGCGTGGTTTACGGGGATATCGGAACCTCGCCCATGTATGTGATGAAATCTATCATAGCAGGAAACGGCGGAATTGCCCAAACGGGGGAGAATGTCATATATGGTGCGCTCTCCCTGGTCATATGGACCATTATCCTGCTGACAACAGTCAAATATGTGCTGATTGCCATGCGGGCGGACAATCACAATGAGGGCGGTATTTTTGCTCTGTTCAGCCTGGTGAAAAAATGCGGGAAATGGCTTGTGTTCCCGGCCATGATTGGAGGGGCGGCTTTGCTGGCAGACGGTATCCTGACACCTGCAGTGACCGTCACCACAGCCATTGAAGGCCTCAGAAGCATTCCGGGGGTCTATGCAGTGCTGGGTAATGATCAGGATAAGATCGTGGTCATCACCCTTGTGATCATCAGTGGGTTATTTCTGGTGCAGAAGGCAGGGACCAGTTCCATAGGAAAGGCATTTGGTCCGGTCATGACGCTGTGGTTTCTCTTTCTGGCAGCAGCCGGATGCTTTCACATTTTGGGAAATCCGGGAATCATACAGGCATTGAATCCATTGTGGGCCATCAGGATCCTGATAAGTCCTGATAACCGCATGGGGTTTATGATCCTGGGAAGTGTGTTTTTGGCAACCACAGGGGCGGAAGCTCTGTATTCGGATATGGGGCATGTGGGCAGACAGAATATTTACGCAAGCTGGCCTTTCGTGAAGATATGCCTGATCCTCAATTATCTGGGGCAGGGGGCCTGGCTGCTCTCCAACCGCAGCAGCAAAAGCCTGGCGGATATGCCGGATATGAATCCGTTTTTCGAGATGCTGCCTGAGGAAATACGGCCTGCAGGGGTAGTGCTGGGAACGATTGCAGCTATCATAGCCTCACAGGCGCTGGTGACGGGTTCTTTTACCCTTGTCTCAGAGGCCAGCAGGCTGGATTTGATGCCGCATATGCAGATCGTGTATCCATCCATGATCAAGGGGCAGATCTTTATTCCGTTGGTCAATCTGGTACTGTGGATCTCCTGTTCTCTGCTGGTGCTCTATTTCAGGACCAGTGCCCATATGGAGGCAGCATATGGTCTGGCCATAACGCTTACCATGCTGATGACCACGCTGCTTTTGTTTATCTATCTGAATAAGATCAGGAAGAAATATTGGCTTTCCTGGCTGTTTCTGGTGTTTTTCGGAGGACTGGAGGGAACCTTTTTCCTGTCCAGCCTGAGTAAATTCCAAAGGGGCGGTTATGTGGCGCTGTTTATCGCTGCTGTCCTCTTTGGAATCATGGTGGTGTGGTACCGTGGAACCGCCATAGAAAACTCGCAGGCAGTGTATCTGAAGGTGCGGGATTTTGTAGGCCAGATGGGAAGGCTGAAGGAGGATACCGGTATCCCCATCCAGACAGATAATCTTGTGTATATCACAAAAGAGACACGTGTGGAGGAGTTAGACCGGGATATCCTGTATTCCGTTCTGGACCGCCCGAAGCGGGCAAGAGCCTATTGGTTCATCAATATCCAGGTCACGGATCAGCCCTATACCAGGGAATATACTGTGGAGAATTTTGGCACGGATTATATATTTAAGATCCAGCTCCGCCTGGGATTTAAGGTGGACCAGAGGATCAATGTGTATCTGCGGCAGATTGTGGAGGAGCTTATTGACAGCAATGAACTTCCATCCCAGGAGCCGAAATATTCTATCTACGGGTCCGGGGAGGTGGGGAGCTTCCAGTTCTGCCTGATCCGGAAACTGCTCATACCGGAAAGCGATATCACCCCTGCCGGGCGGGCCGCGGTCTCGCTGAAATATGCCATACGCCGTGTGGCCGGCTCCTCCGCCAGATGGTACGGCCTGGAGAATTCCGCTCTGATACTGGAGTATGTCCCGCTCTTCATTAAGATGAAAAATCTCCGTCCTCTCAGGCGGGTTTGAACGGTAAAACGCCGTCGAAAGTGTGCAAACTGTAAAATTGTGCAGAAATGATGAAAATAGTCATAAATAAGGTATGGATAAGCACTTGATTTTTCTACAAAATAGTAGAAAAGGAGTGAAGGACATGAGCGAAGATATAAATGCACAATTAATGGAACTGGGGCTTAACATAGCCTATTACAGAAAGCTAAAGGGAATCACACAGGCACAGCTTGCGCAGATGGTAGGCATAAGCAGAACGCATATCAGCAATATTGAAGCACCAAAGATGCCCACACAAATTTCTGTGGAAACACTGCTGAAAGTGGCAGAGGCACTGGAGATCAAGACGTGGAAACTGTTTGCTTTCCGCAGTGATATAAATCTGCAGTAAAGGGTACGGAAAAAATGATTATTTTCTTGTTGAAAAATACCATTAGAAGCGCTAAAATAGGAAGCAGATAAGAGACAGAAAGGACAAAGAATATATGAAACGTTCAGAAATCAATGCAGCGCTGAAAGAGATGGAGGAGATGGTCAATAAGTGCTGTTTTAAGCTTCCGCCATTCTGCCATTTTACACCGGAAGACTGGAAGGAAAAGGGTTCCGAGTACGACGAGATCCGCGACAATATGCTGGGATGGGATATTACGGATTACGGCCTGGGCAGATTTGACGAGGTGGGATTTTCCCTCATAACCCTGAGAAACGGCAACCTGAAGATGGACAAGTATACAAAGACCTATGCAGAGAAGCTGCTGTACATAAAAGAGGGACAGATGGCCCCCATGCACTTCCACTGGAACAAGATGGAGGATATTATAAACAGAGGAGGGGGCAATGTCCTGATCCGTGTATATAACTCCACTGAGGACGGTCAGTTTGCGGACACAGACGTGACGGTAAACTGTGACGGCAGGGAATTTACAGTGCCTGCAGGTACTCAGGTGAAGCTGCAGCCGGGTGAGAGCATAACGGTTTATCCGTATATGTATCATGATTTTGAGCTGGAGCCAGGCACAGGCCCTGTGCTTTTAGGTGAAGTTTCCATGTGCAATGACGATGAAAATGATAACCGTTTTTATGAGCCGATCGGAAGATTTCCGGAGATAGAGGAGGACGAGGCACCGTACCGTCTGCTCTGTACAGAATATCCGAAGGCAGAATAAAGCTCGAGGAGAATTGAGACAAAGAGCTGTCAGGCCAGAGAGAGGGATTCTTTCTGGCTGGACAGCTTTTGTTCGTGATAACCCCTGATATACAGACTGCCGGCACCCGGGGAAGTGCCGGTGAGAGAAAAATGGAGGATTTTTACATATGGCAAAATATATGATGGCACTGGATGCAGGAACCACAAGCAACCGCTGTATTCTTTTTAATGAGAAGGGCGAGATGGTCAGTGTGGCCCAGAAGGAATTCACCCAGTATTTTCCGAAACCGGGCTGGGTGGAGCACGATGCCAATGAGATCTGGTCCACCCAGCTAGGCGTGGCTGTGGAGGCTATGCAGAAGGTTGGCGTGGAGGCTAAGGACATTGCAGGCATTGGCATCACAAACCAGAGAGAGACAGCCATTGTCTGGGATAAACATACAGGTGAGCCGGTTTATCATGCCATTGTGTGGCAGTGCAGGCGTACTTCCGAGTATTGCGACTCCCTGAAGGATAAGGGGCTTACAGAGGTGTTCAGAGCCAAGACAGGACTGATCATTGACGCTTACTTTTCCGGCACCAAGGTAAAATGGATCCTGGACCATGTGGAGGGAGCAAGAGAGAGGGCAGAAAAAGGGGAACTGCTTTTTGGTACGGTGGAGACCTGGCTGATCTGGAAGATGACAAAGGGCGCGGTACATGTAACGGACTACTCCAATGCCTCCAGGACCCTCCTCTATAATATCAACAAGCTGGAGTGGGATGAGGAGATCCTGAAAGAGCTGGGGATTCCCAGGTGTATGCTGCCTGAGGTGAAGCCTTCAAGCTGTGTCTACGGCATGGCGGATGCCAGCTTTTTCGGCGGAGAGATTCCCATTGCCGGCGCGGCCGGGGACCAGCAGTCCGCACTGTTCGGACAGACCTGTTTTTCGGAGGGAGAGGCAAAGAATACATACGGGACAGGATGTTTTCTCCTTATGAATACAGGGGAGAAGCCGGTATTTTCAAAAAATGGCTTGGTGACCACCATTGCATGGGGGCTGGACGGCAAAGTGAATTATGCGCTGGAAGGCTCTGTGTTCGTAGCCGGAGCAGCTATCCAGTGGCTTCGGGATGAACTCCGTATTATTGACAGTGCGGAGGATTCCGAATACATGGCAAAAAAGGTGAAGGATACCCATGGCTGTTATGTAGTACCTGCATTTACAGGTTTGGGAGCGCCCTACTGGGACCAGTATGCGAGAGGTATCATTGTGGGTCTTACCAGGGGAGTGAACAAATATCATATTATCCGTGCAACGCTGGAGTCTCTGGCTTATCAGGTGCATGATGTGGTGCGGGCCATGGAAGCGGATTCCGGCATTCCTCTTGCTTCTTTGAAGGTGGACGGCGGGGCCAGCGCCAACAATTTCCTTATGCAGACCCAGGCCGATATGGTGCAGGTTCCGGTAAAGAGGCCTCAGTGTGTGGAAACCACTGCCATGGGCGCGGCATATCTGGCAGGACTGGCGGTTGGGTACTGGAAGGATAAAAATGAGATCGTGAAAAACTGGGAGATTGAGAGGACCTTTCATCCGGTTATCTCCATGGAAGAGCGGAATAAGAAAATGAAGGGCTGGGAGAGAGCCGTGAAATGTTCTTACGGATGGGCAAAAGAAGACGGTATAACAGATTGAAAAACAGGCAGAAGTCCCCGGGTGACGGGGATTTTTGCTGTAATATAAGAAGACCGTAATGGTGAGAGGAATACAGCGCTGCGGCGTACTGATATCATGAAAGTTAGAGAAAGTGAAGGAAAATGCAGGATGAAAAGAGAGATCATGAAGAAAACGGGCAGTATACAGCAGATAGCCTATGTGAGAAAGGTGACTTTTGAGGAAGGGGCAGCAGCAGGCCTCAGGGCTTATGAGGTGAAGGCCGGGGAACTGGCCTTTACTGTGGCGATTGACAAATGTCTGGATATTGTGGAGATGACGTATAAAGGGGTTAACCTGAATTTTCTCAGTAAACCGGGTCTCATGAACCGGCAGAGGTTTGACAGCAGCGGGTTTGAGGCACAGAAGAGTATTATGGGCGGCATGTTTTTTACCTGCGGTACCAGCAATGTGGGAAAACCGGACCTGACGCCGGATGCACCGCTTCCCATGCACGGCTATCTGCGCTCAACACCGGCAGAGCATGTGTGTGCGGACGCTTTTTGGGATGGGGATGTATACCGCATCGTGATCTCCGGGGAAATGCGCCAGGCGGCCCTGTTTGGGGAGAATATTGTACTGAGAAGGACGATTTCAGCGGAGCTTGGAAGCAGTGAGATCAAGATACATGATGAATATGTGAATGAAGGATTCGGGGATGAGCCGTTTATGCTTCTGTACCATTGCAATGTGGGGTATCCTCTGCTGGATGAGGGGAGTGTGATTGAAGTACCCGCATTGGAAACCGTGCTGAAAGGGGAGACGGAAAAGACAGAACTTCCATGGAACCGTGTGGGAGCGCCGGTGGATCTGCTTCCGGAACAGGTGTTTTACCATAAGATCCGGTTTGATGAAAATGGCAGGGCATGTGTAAAGGTGAAGAATCCCAAATTGGGAATGGGAATCTGCGTGGAATTTCCGGAGAAGGAACTGCCGAATTTTACCCAGTGGAAGTCCATGGCATCAGGAGACTTCGTTGTGGGGCTGGAACCTTGTAACTGCCATGTGGACGGCCAGAAATGGGAAGAGGAGAATGGTACGCTTCGCAGGATTGGAGCGGGGGAGAGGAGATGTGTGGATTTGGTGCTTCGTGTGGAGGGCTGATGTAATAGGGGATGCACAGACGTGGAGAAAGATGAAGGGAAAGAAGGGACTATTATAATGCGGGAAGATGCCGGGAATGGATGTTATGATGGAGGGAGGAGCAGGGAGGACATGTTCGGAGAATGCCATGCGCATATCTTCATGGACGGGGTGAACTATAGAGAAGCTGTGCAGAGGCATCTGCACGGCGTGGATGATCGTGTGATCCGGCGTCATTTTAAAATGTACCGGGAGAAAGGGATCACATTTGTAAGGGACGGAGGAGATGACCTGGGAGTCTCAGAGAGGGCCAGGGAGATTGCCGGGGAGTATGGGATTGATTACCGGACGCCGATTTTTGCAATTCACAGAAAAGGCTGTTACGGCGGGATCGTGGGTAAGGCGTACGAGAATATGAAAGAGTATGCAGAGCTTGTAAGAGAAGTTAAGGCCCATAAAGGGGATTTTATTAAGATCATGACAACGGGCATCATGGATTTCGATACAGACGGGGGAATCACAGGGGAAGCGCTGCCGTATGCGGAAGTAAAGGAGATGGTGCATATTGCCCATGAAGAGGGGTTTGCAGTCATGTGCCATACGAACGGTGCCGGACCTGTGGCAGATCTGGTGAGAGCAGGTGCCGACAGCGTTGAGCATGGGAATTATGTATCAGAGGAGACACTTTTGATGATGGCCGAGTCGGATATTGTCTGGGTACCTACGATTACCGTGGTGGCAAATATGTTTGGGTGCGGCAGATTTTCAGATGAACTGCTGCATAGGATTTACGAATCGGGAAAAAAGAACATCAGGAGGGCATTAGACCTTGGAGTGCACATGGCTTTGGGCAGTGACGCGGGAGCTTATCTGGTCCCCCATGGACAGGGACTGCTGGATGAATGGAGATGTTTTCAGGAGTGCGCGGAGGATGAAGATGTCTTAAAAGCACGTATTTTTGAGGGAGAGGAAAAAATTAGAAAAAAATTCAGATTTTTTTAGGAAAAGGTATTGACGAATACAAAATTTGGTGATATACTTTCACTTGTCGTTCGGAAGTGATAACAAAGAGCGACAGAGAAAAGCGGGAGTGCTGGAACTGGCAGACAGGCTAGACTAAGGATCTAGTGGTCGCAAGATCGTGTGGGTTCAAGTCCCATCTCCCGCATTTTGGATGCCCTGTATCTGAGAAGATACAGGGCTTTTTCTGTACAGAAATAAAATGCTGTTAATGTGGAAGGCACCGGTACTCCGAAGGGGTATACCCCGTATGTTTCTTGAAGGTAATGCAGAAGCTGTTCTCACTTTGGAATCCGCAGGCATACCCCACGTCTTTAACAGTCCTGTCTGTAGTCTTCAGGTAATAGACTGCCTGCTGAAGGCGTATGGAGGTCAGGTAGCTGTGGGGCGTCATGCCGGTCTCCTTTTTGAAGCATCGGATAAAGTAAGATAAGTTCAGGGAAACGTGGCCGGCAAGCTCCTCCATAGTCAGGTTGGAGGAAAACTTTTGCTGCATATAGGAGATGGCACGTTCGCTCACCGTATTGCCGGCGGAGGCTAACAGTGTGTAATCGGGCATATCCAGAAGGAAAGAGAGCATATCCGTAATGTATTTGGAGAGCCAGATTTCATTATAAGGCACATGCATAGCAAAAATATCCAGCATATGCTGCAGAGGCCTCAAAACCTGCAGGGCCTGGCTTTTGGGCAGAGAGAAGACAAACCCGTTCTGTTTTATGACCCATTGATAATAGCTTTTTGCGGAGATGCCGTCAAAGTGGATCCACTGGATTTCCCAGGTGGAATTTGTCCCATAGATATGGGGCTGATAACAGTCAATACAGCAGAAATCACCTTCTTTCAGGCGGAATTGTTTTCCGGAGTATGTGAGATAACCGGAACCGGTCCTGACATAGAGCAGAAGAAAGCTGTCGTAGCTTGAACGCTCCACATGGTAAGTGGAATCACAGAAAAAATGCCCCAGACAGATGGGATATAAAAATTCCCGGCGGATCAAAGCGGTGGGTGTACAGAAATAAATCCTGGATTCGGGAAGAGGTGTTGGATTTGATGTTTCCATAAGGTTTGCCTCCTGAGGTTTTCTTTTACTATAAAGATATAGAATTCATACGCGGTAGTCAATGAGAAAGGATATAATTTAGTCAATTTTTTTATATATAATGTCAATTCACTGTAATGAAAAACCCTTCTGTATCGGTTATGATATAGAAAACGGATTAACACTTAGAAGTCAATAACAGAGAGTAAAGGAGAATATTTATGGAATACGGGATCAGCAATGAGGATAAGCGGATATTACGTGAAGTGGCAGAAAAACATAAAGAATTTGCATCACAGGAGAGAAATACGGTCCTGAAAGAAAAATGGTACAAGCACAATGCACTTCAGGGGGAGATACCCATGGTGGTACTGGAGTCATGGGGATTTAACAATGAGGTGATCGTCCCAAGACTGAAATGTACCGGGGATTTTGCAAGAAAAGTTGAGTTTGATCTGTATCAGGATTTTGTGGGTCAGGAACTGTTTGAGGATGACAGAGTGACACCGGATTGTTTTGAAATGAATTATGACACGGAGTTCAAGCTGTACGGGCTGGATATGAAGAAAGAGTTTGCCACGGGAAAAGAGGAGGAGGACTGCGCAGGCATCAGTGTGCGCTTTCTGCCGGTGATTGAGGATTTGGAAGATGATCTTGAAAAAATAGGGCCAAGTGTGTTTTCCGTGGACCTGGAAAGCAGCAGAAAGAAACTGGAGGCTGTAACAGAGGCAATCGGTGATATCCTGCCGGTGAGAAGGAAAATGGACTGTCTCTACAGCGTACCTACCCAGATGCTCATCCATCTGATGGGTATGGAAAATATGATGCTGAATATTGCCCAGTACCCGGAGCTTTTCAAAAAAATCATGGACCAGGCGGCTGATGATACCCTGGCCTATTATGATCTGTTGGAGGAAAAGGGGGTAATCCTTCCCACCACGGAATATGAAAGTGTTGGTCAGGGAACCTTTGCTTTCAACAGGGAACTGCCCGGTCAGGAAACCCTGAAGGAAAGAAAGCTGACCCGCAGGGATGTTTGGGGATACATGGACTCCCAGGAAACACTTAGCATTTCTCCGAAGATGTTTGAAGAGATCATTTTCCCCTGCTATGAGAAGATCGGTTCCCAGTTCGGCCTGCTCTCCTATGGATGCTGTGAGCCGGTTGACAAGGTGTGGGACAGCTGCATCAGCAAGTTTAAAAATCTGAGGAAGGTTTCAATCTCTCCCTGGTGTGACGAAGAGTTCATGGGAGAACGGCTGAGGGGCAGTAATGTGATCTACCATAGAAAACCGGCTGCCACTTTCCTGGGTATCAGCGGCAAAGAGCTGGATGAGGAGGCATTTAGGGCTTATATCAGGAAAAGCCTCCATGCTGCAAGAGGATGTAAGATGGAGATCACCCAGAGGGATATCTATACCATTGACAGAAATATAGAGAAAGCCCGCCGCTACATACAGATCATCAGGGAAGAGATTGAGGATCACTGGAAATAAAAAAAGTATCAATGGAATACGTGGAGGAAGCGTCTGTGCAGTTAAAATGCATGGGCGCTTTTTTAGTCTATTATTTTTATCCACTTTCGTGTATAATATCTTAGACGGTTTCAGCATACAGAAGAAAAAACCGCCAGGAGGAAAAAATATGCTTACGATCGGATGTCATTTATCCTCAGCCAAAGGTTATGAGGCAATGGGGAAAGAAGCAGTTAAAATACAGGCCAATACCTTTCAGTTTTTTACCAGGAACCCCAGAGGAGGGAAAGCAAAAGAGATCAGCCCGGAGGATGTGGAGAAGTTTTTAAAGCTTGGGGAGGAGCAGGGGTTCCCCTGTATTCTGGCCCATGCGCCCTATACGTTAAACGGCTGTTCCGCGGATGCGGGTATCAGGGAATTTGCCACAAATACCATGGCGGATGATTTAAGACGCATGGAGTATACACCGGGAAACTGTTATAACTTTCATCCGGGCAGCCATGTGAAGCAGGGGGTGGAAACAGGGATCTCCTACATTGCAGACATGTTGAATAAGATCCTGACAGAGGAACAGAATACCACAGTGCTTCTGGAGACCATGGCCGGAAAAGGCAGTGAGGTAGGCAGGACTTTTGAGGAACTGCGGGAAATCCTTGACCGGACAGAGCTTTCCCATAAGATGGGTGTCTGCCTGGACACCTGCCATGTATATGACGGTGGCTATGATATTGTGAATGACCTGGATGGGGTCCTGACAGAATTTGACCGGGTGATCGGCCTTGACAGACTGAAAGCCATACATTTAAATGACAGCATATTCGGGCTTGGCAGCCACAAGGACAGACATGCAAAAATAGGGGAGGGTCAGATCGGGTTTGAGGCCATAAAGCGCATCATCAACCATCCGAAACTCAGGAACCTGCCATTTTATCTGGAAACTCCTAATGACTTAGAGGGATACGCCAAAGAGATCGCTATGCTGAAAGAAGCCTATATGGAGTAGAATTACGGGAAGTATGCATTAATTTCCCGGCAGAGGAAAAAGATTGACTGCTCTGCCGGGAAATTTTTGCTGTTTATGAGGGAATGTGCGGGGAAAGAAAAAAAATGTGAAATTTTTGCCGGAGAAAAAGGAAATGCCTGTTTTATGCGTAATAATGTATATGAGAATGTTTTTTATACTGGCTTTGCTTTTGAAGAGAGAAGGTGAGCTGCCGAATGAATATCCGTGAGGAAATGGAACAAAGGGAGATGGAACTTTTAAGCCCTTACGCTGCCCACAGCAGGGACAGCAGGGGCAGGGACCGTTATGAGGAGGAGTGCGATATCCGGACGGTCTATCAGCGGGACCGGGACAGGATCCTGCACTGCAAGTCCTTTCGGAGGCTGAAGGATAAGACCCAGGTCTTTCTGGCGCCCCAGGGGGACCATTACAGGAACCGTCTGACCCACACCCTGGAGGTTTCCCAGACTGCCAGGACCATTGCGAAGGCTTTAAGGCTCAATGATGATCTGGTGGAGGCCATTGCGCTGGGACACGATTTGGGGCATACCCCCTTTGGCCATGCTGGGGAGAGAGCGCTTGACAGAGTGTGCCCCCTGGGATTTGCCCATTACCGGCAGAGCATCCGGGTGGTGGAATGTCTGGAGAAGAACGGTGCGGGACTGAATCTTACCTGGGAGGTGCGGGACGGAATCCTGAATCACAGAACCAGCGGTTCCCCCCATACCCTGGAGGGACAGATCGTACGGCTCTGTGATAAGATTTCCTATATCCATCACGATATGGATGACGCCCAGAGAGCAGGGGTTATCACGGAAGATGACATTCCCATCACCCTGCGGCTTTTGCTGGGTGAGAACACAAAAGAACGGCTCAACACCTTTATTCATGATATTGTGGACAACAGCAGAGGGAAAGATGCGATACACATGTCCCCTGAGATTGAGGAGGGACTGCGTGACCTTCGGGACATTATGTTCCGGAATGTCTATCTGAATCCCGTTGCGAAAGAGGAAGAGGAAAAGGCAGAGAACCTTGTGGAAGCCCTGTACGGCTATTACAGCACCAAACCGGACAAAATGTCTGAGGAGTACAAACGGCTGCTTAAGGACGGCGAGGAGATGAACCGGGTTGTCTGTGACTATATTTCCGGTATGACGGACCAGTATTCCATGGAAAAATTCAGGGATATTTTTGTTCCGAAAGGATGGAGTGTTTACTAGATGTTTTATTCCGATGACATAATTGAAGAAGTCCGCATGAAAAATGACATTGTGGATGTCATTTCCGGTTATGTGCGGCTGCAGAAAAAGGGCAGCTCCTACTTTGGCCTGTGCCCTTTCCACAATGAAAAATCACCGTCCTTCTCCGTAAGCCCCGGCAAGCAGATGTATTACTGCTTCGGGTGCGGAGCAGGAGGAAATGTGTTTACTTTTATCATGGAGTATGAGAATTTTACCTTTATAGAAGCTGTGAAATACCTGGCTGAGCGGGCCGGGGTGAAACTTCCGGAAGGGGAATACTCCAAAGAACAGAGGGCTGCCGCGGACTTAAAGACAGTTCTTCTGGAGGTAAACAAAAAAGCTGCCGCCTACTATTATTATCTCCTGAAGCAGGAAGGAGGCAGGCAGGCTTACGAGTATCTGAAGAACAGGGAATTGTCAGACGATACCATCAAGGGTTTCGGCCTGGGCTATTCCAGCAAATATTCAGACAGCCTGTACCGGTATCTGAAGGGAAAAGGCTATTCGGATACCATTTTGAAAGAATCCGGGCTTTTTTCCGCGGATGAGAGATATGGCATGCACGACAAGTTCTGGAACCGTGTCATGTTTCCCATTATGGATGTGAATAACCGGGTGATCGGTTTCGGCGGGCGTGTTATGGGCGATGCAAAACCCAAGTATCTGAACTCGCCGGAGACGAAAATTTTTGACAAGAGCCGCAACCTTTACGGCCTGAACATTGCCAGAAAGTCCAGAAAGAATTACCTGATCATCTGCGAGGGATATATGGATGTCATTTCCATGCACCAGGCGGGATTTACCAATGCGGTGGCTTCCCTTGGGACAGCCCTCACAAGCGGACATGCCAGCCTTATGAGCCGCTACACAAAGGAAGTACTGCTGACCTATGACAGTGATGAGGCAGGGCAGAAGGCAGCCCTTCGGGGGATCCCCATTCTCCGGGAGGCAGGCATCAAGCCCAGGGTGGTAAATCTGGCGCCTTACAAGGACCCGGATGAGTTCATCAAGGCAGAGGGTCAGGAGGCATTTGAGAAGCGGCTTTCTGAGGCTATGAATTATTTTTTGTTTGAGGTCCAGGTCATGGAACGGCAGTATAATCTGGCGGACCCGGAGGACAAAACAGAGTTTTACAGGGCGATCGCAAAAAAACTGCTGGAATTTCCTGAGGAACTTGAGCGTAACAATTACATGGAGAGTATTTCCAGGAACTATCAGATTCGTTATGAAGATCTGCGGCGCATGGTGAATAACCTGGCCCTATCGGGTACAGCCATCTCGGCAAAGCCCAAACAGCCTGTAAAAGAGCGGAGACGGGAGAAAAAGGAGGACGGCAGGGATGCTTCCCAGAAGCTGATGCTGACCTGGCTCACTTCCTATCCGAAGATGTTTGACACCATAGAGGGGTATATAAGCCCTGATGATTTTACTACGCCCCTGTTTCGGCAGGTGGCAGAGCTTTTATTTGAACAGCACGAACAAGGAAAGGTCAATCCGGCTAAGCTTTTGAACCGGTTCACTGACAGCGAAGAACAAAAGGAAGTTACATCCTTATTTCACGCAACCCTGCATCTGGAAAATGACCAGGAGCGCATGCGCGCTCTCAAGGAAACCGTCTGCAGGATGAAACGGGACAGCATTGCGCATCAGAGTCAGACTCTGGCGCCGACGGACATTGCAGGCCTGCAGAGACTTGTGGAGGCAAAAAAACATCTGGAAGAAATTGAAAGTGGAAAGGTAACACTGCATATTTCTTTTGATTGAGGCAAAGATATAACTAAGTAATGAGAGGATGGAACATTTTATGGAAATGAACATGGCGAAATTCAGCGAGAAACTGCAGGAACTGGTGGAGCTGGGAAAGAAAAAGAAAAATGTCCTGGAATACCAGGAGATCAATGACCATTTCAAGGAAATGCCCCTGGACCCTGACGCCCTGGACAAAGTATTTGACTATCTGGAATCCTGCGGTATTGATGTGCTGCGCATTCCGGAAAGTGACGAGGACGTTTTTATAATCAGCGATGATGACGGCATCAATCTGGACGAAGAGGAAGAAGTGGATGTGGAGAATATCGACCTTTCCGTTCCGGAGGGCATCAGCATCGAGGACCCTGTCCGTATGTATCTAAAAGAGATCGGCAAGGTGCCCCTTCTGTCCGCAGAGGAGGAGATAGAACTGGCAAAACGTATGGAAGAGGGAGATGAGGCAGCCAAGAAACGTCTGGCAGAGGCCAACCTGCGTTTGGTTGTCAGCATCGCCAAGCGTTATGTGGGACGTGGTATGTTGTTTCTCGATCTGATCCAGGAGGGAAATCTGGGTCTGATCAAGGCTGTGGAAAAATTCGACTACAGAAAAGGTTACAAATTCTCCACATACGCTACCTGGTGGATCCGCCAGGCCATAACAAGGGCCATTGCAGACCAGGCACGTACCATCCGTATCCCTGTGCATATGGTGGAGACCATCAATAAGCTGATCCGTGTGTCACGCCAGCTTCTGCAGGAGCTGGGCAGGGAGCCGCAGCCGGAGGAGATTGCAGAGAAGATGGATATGTCAGTGGACAGAGTCCGTGAGATCCTGAAAATATCCCAGGAACCGGTATCTCTTGAGACACCCATCGGTGAGGAGGAAGACAGCCATCTGGGAGATTTTATCCAGGATGACAATGTGCCGGTTCCCGCAGATGCGGCTGCCTTCACACTTTTAAAAGAACAGCTTGTGGAAGTGTTAAATACATTGACAGACAGGGAGCAGAAGGTCCTCAGGCTGCGTTTTGGCCTGGATGACGGAAGAGCCAGGACCTTGGAAGAAGTGGGCAAAGAATTTAATGTGACCAGGGAGCGTATCCGCCAGATCGAGGCCAAAGCACTGCGTAAGCTCCGCCACCCCAGCCGCAGCCGTAAATTAAAGGATTATCTGGATTAAGGATGAGCAGTATGAAGAATGTGCAGCTTTCGGACAGGCTTCGCGCTGTGGCATCCCTGGTGACACCCGGCAGCAGGATCGCGGATGTAGGGTGTGACCACGGTTATATTCCCATTTATCTGTATCTGGAAGGAAGGATACCGGGAGCCATTGCCATGGATGTGAACCGGGGTCCTCTTCTTCGGGCAGAGGAACATATCAGGGAATACGGGCTGGGGAACTACATAGAAACCCGCCTCTCTGATGGTGTAAAAGCTTTATCCCGCGGGGAGGCGGATACGGTTATCATAGCCGGCATGGGCGGCCCGCTCATGGAGAAGATCCTCACTGAGGGAAGCCATGTGCTGGAGACTGTATCAGAGCTGATTCTCCAGCCCCAGTCTGAGATTGGCCGTTTCCGGCATTTTCTGCTGGAACATGGGTACAGGATCACAGCGGAGGATATGGTCTTTGAAGACGGAAAGTATTATCCGATGATGAAAGCTGTCAGGGGCGGGCAGAGTTACACGGAAGAGATTGAGTATCTCTACGGCAGCGGCCTTCTGGACAGCAGAAATCCGGTTCTGAAACAGTTTTTGTTAAAGGAACGATCCTCCGTGGAAAAAATCATGGAACATCTTAAGGCTGCAGATACCAGGACAGGCAGCCGGCGGCTTTTGGAACTGGAACAGGAGCTTATCCATATCCGAAAAGCGTTGGAGTATTATAAAGAATAACAGCCCGTATGAAAGTGCGGCAGATATGCAGCCCATGGCGAAGGGATTTTTTATGGCCGTATGCTTGTAAACGTTCCTATTCACAGCCCTGCAAAAAACGCAGTTCTGTAAACAGTAACACGCTCCGCGATGCACAGATATGGAGCATTCTGCCCCATATCGCGCTGGCTGCCTCGGGATTTTCATGCGCAAGCGCATAAAAACACCTCGCGGGATAGCCGCCGTGAATAGTAACTTGTAAACGTTCCAATATCTGAAATGTTGCAAAACAGGAGACAAGCAATATGAAATGTAAAGAGATAATAGAAATTCTGGAACAGAAATATGCACCCTCTTTTGCTGAGAGCTGGGACAATGTAGGTCTTCTGGCCGGGGATCGGGAGCGGGAAGTGAAAAAAATCTTCCTGGCTCTTGATGTGACGGATGAGACCTTGCAGGCAGCCATTGATTTTGGGGCGGATCTGATGATCACCCACCACCCGCTGATCTTTTCAGGCATGAAACGGGTGGTGGCGGAGGATTTTATCGGCCGCAGGATCATGGGCCTGATTGGAAATCAGATCAGCTATTACGCCATGCACACAAATTTTGATATTCTGGGTATGGCGGATATGAGCGCGGATTTCCTTGAGCTTTCAAAGCGTGAAGTGCTGGAAGTAACCTTTGAGGACGGACAAAGGCAGGAGGGGATCGGAAGGATCGGTTCTCTGCCCCGGGAAATGACACTGCGGGAGTGCGCTCTCTTTGTAAAAGCGCAGTTTCAGCTTCCACATGTAACCGTATACGGCAGTCTGGACGTTGGTGTGAACCGTGCCGCTGTCTGCACAGGCTCCGGAAAGAGCCTGATGAAGGAAGTGCTTAAAAAGAAGGCACAGGTATATATAACAGGGGATGTGGATTACCACACAGCCATTGACGCGGTGGCCCAGGGGGTAAGCATCATTGATGCGGGACACTATGGGACTGAATATATTTTTATGGAATATATGAGGCAGGAGCTTGCCGAAAAGCTGCCCGGACTGGAAGTGGGCAGGATGGAGATCCTGCATCCTTGTACCGTTCTGTAACGGTGAAGGTATCAATCAGATACAGAGGCAGAATAATTGCCCTGTAACGTGCATATATTGTAACAGTTCGGGTATCTGAACGGTTCCATAGACTGATATAAGGGAATTCATCTGTGATGCACCGGCGAAACAGAGCCGGTGCGTTTTTATATAAGAGAACAGGAGGTATCTATGAGCGACAGAAATATAGCAGTGAAGATTTTGGGCAAGACAAGAGAATATCCCTATGGTACTCCATACGCAAAGATCGTGGAGGAATATGAGGGGACAACCCGATATCCCATTGTACTGGTAATGAAAAACGGCAAGCTCTGTGAGCTTCACAAAAAACTGAAAAAACCCGGCATACTGGAGTTTATCACCACAGCGGATGAGATTGGGCATAAGACTTACAAGAGAAGTGCGTCGCTGCTGGTTCTGAAGGCGGTCTATCATGTGGCAGGCCATGAGAATATAAAGAAGGCAGTTCTTCATTATTCTGTCAGCTCAGGATATTATTTCACCATTGACGGAAATGTAAAGGTGGATGAGAAATTCCTGGCTGAAGTCAAAGCATATATGCTGCAGCTAGTGGGGGAAAAGATACCCATTCTGAAGCGGAGTGTAAGTACCGATGAGGCCATTGAGATCTTCCATGATCACGGCATGTATGACAAAGAGAAGCTGTTCCGGTACCGCAGGGTATCCAGGGTCAACATATACAGTCTGGGAGATTTTGAGGACTATTTTTATGGTTTTATGGTAAATCACACAGGCTATCTCAAATATTTTGATCTGTATCCATATGACGAAGGATTTGTACTCCAGCTTCCGGAGCAGAAAGACCCGGAGACGGTGCCGCCTTTCCGTCCGCAGCCGAAGATCTTCCAGGTACAGAAGGAATCCGGCCGCTGGGGTGAGATGATGCAGACTGACACGGTAGGAGACTTGAACGGCCAGGTAACACAGCAGGGAGCCAATGAACTGATCCTCATAGCCGAGGCTCTGCAGGAGGGGAAAATATCCAAAATAGCAGACCAGATCGTAATGGCAGGAGACAAGAAATTTATCATGATAGCCGGACCGTCCTCATCGGGAAAGACCACATTTTCCCACAGGCTGTCGATCCAGCTGTCGGCTCACGGCCTGCACCCCCATCCAATTGCTGTGGACAATTATTTCTTGAACAGGGACCAGACACCTCTGGATGAACACGGCAATTATAACTTTGAATGTCTGGAGGCCATTGATATCAAGCAGTTTAATGCGGATATGAATGCCCTTCTTAGCGGAGAGCGGGTGGAACTGCCGTCCTTTAATTTTAAGATTGGACAGAGGGAATACAAAGGGGATCATCTGCAGCTTGGCGCGGATGATATCCTGGTCATAGAGGGAATCCATGGGCTGAATGACAAACTCAGCGAGACACTGCCAAAAGAGAGTAAGTTTAAAATCTATGTGAGCGCGCTGACGCAGATCAATATTGACGAGCACAACAGGATACCAACTACAGATGGCAGGCTGATCCGAAGGATCGTCAGGGATGCCAGGACCAGAGGAACGTCGGCAAAGCATACCATTGCCATGTGGAATTCCGTGAGACGGGGGGAGGAGCAGTATATCTTCCCGTATCAGGAGTCTGCGGATGTGATGTTTAACTCGGCGCTGATCTATGAGCTGGCTGTACTGAAAATGTATGCAGAGCCTCTGCTCTTTGGAATTACGCCGGAAGAACCGGAGTACAATGAGGCGAAGAGGATCCTGAAATTCCTGGATTATTTTGTGGGAATGCCTGCGGACGCTGTGCCTCACAACTCCATTCTCAGAGAATTTATCGGGGGCGGCTGTTTTGATGTATAAAAACACCTGGCGGGATAGCAGCCGTGAATAGTAACGTATAAGACCCATAGTCTTCGTTTTTGCTGTTTACAAATCCGGAGCGCTGTGTTAAAATGACGTTTGTGTCAAGTAGAATGGATAATCGCGGCTGGCAGGACCGAAAGGGGCCAGGTGAGGAAAGTCCGGGCTTCGCAGGGCAGGATGCCGGATAACGTCCGGTGGAGGTGACTCCAAGGATAGTGCAACAGAAATGTACCGCCAGTGTTTTACTGGTAAGGGTGGAAGGGCAGTGTAAGAGACTACCGCCTCTCTGGTAACAGGGAGGGCATATGTAAACCCCATCCGAAGCAAGACCGAATGAAAAGCAATGTGGCTGCCCGTCACGCTTTTAGGTGGGTCGCTTGAGTCTGCTGGTGACAGCAGAACTAGATAGATGATTATTCACGACATAACCCGGCTTATAGTTCTGCTTGATATTTGAAAACCGCAGCTGCGGTTGTAAAACGCCTGGTATGCGTATCGGATCTGGACTCGGAAGAGTTCCTTTCAGATAAGCATACCAGGCGTTTTGTGGTTTTTGTCTATGGCTGCGGCGTCCCTACTGCTGGCCCAGGAGATAGTCTATGAACTGCTGGGCAGTCCGGCCTGAGAAACCGCCGTGCTGGAGTTCCCAGGCGTTGGCCTTCAAAAGAAGCTCATCACGGTCCATGGTGATGCCGTTTCTGGCAGCCAGGGAAGTGACGATCTCCTGAAATTCTTTTTTGTCCGGGGAACCGAAATAGATGGTCACTCCAAACCGGGAAACCAGGGAGAGCTTTTCCTGGACCGTGTCGTTGGTGTGCAAATCATCGTTTCTGTCCTCTTTGTCGCTGAAGCGCTCGCGCACCAGATGGCGGCGGTTGGAGGTGGCGTAGATCAGGATATTATCCGGCTTTTTCTCCAGGCCGCCTTCAATTACAGCCTTCAGGTATTTATATTCGATCTCAAAATCCTCAAAAGACAGGTCATCCATGTATATGATGAATTTGTAGTTGCGGTTTTTGATCTGGGCGATCACATCGTTTAAGTCCTGGAACTGGTGCTTGTAGACTTCGATAATGCGGAGACCCTGTCCGTAGTATTGATTCAGGATAGCTTTGATGCTGGAGGATTTTCCGGTGCCTGCGTCGCCGAAGAGAAGGCAGTTGTTGGCACGTTTTCCCTCTATAAAAGCCTCTGTGTTGTCTATGAGCTTTTTCTTTGCAATCTCATATCCCACCAGGTCATCTAACTGGACATGGGCTATTTTGGTAATGGGGACAATACGGACATGGGCTTCTGTCTGCAGGTGCTCCAGACGGAATGCTTTATGCAGGCCCAGCTTTCCAACACCGAAATCCTTATAGAATTCCACCATGTCATCCATGAACTCCGCCACATCCGCTGCCTGGCCCAGGCGTCTGCTGAGGGTGCAGATGCGGTCGCGGATCCGCTTGTTGAACAGCTTGCTGTTTTCGTCCACATTGGTGTAATCGCAGATCAGGGAACAGCAGGAAGTGCCGAAGGCATGGTCAAGGGAGGTCAGGTCAAAGTCGAACAGCTCTTTAAAAATAGTAAAATCATGTCTGGCAAAGTCATTGATGCTGCCTTTCACAGGGCCTACGATCTCACAGGCTGTACTGAAGGCATTTTCGTGGTTGACCAACAGAAAGGTCAGATAGTTGTGCCAGAGGTTTCCGGCAAACCCAAAGGAGCCGGCCATCTCCACAAGCTGGTTGACGCTCTGAAAGAACAGCTCCTTTCGTTCTTTTAATGCCGCCTCCTCTGTCTCAGAGGCGGAAAATATGGAGAACATATTTTCCAGTGTTTCGCCGTGGTCAAAGTTTCGGTATATGATACATTCGTTGATGTTTTTCATGGTTCTTCCTTCTTTTGTTTTTAGTAGTTTCCGTGTACACGAAGATTTTGAGCTTCGGATCTCAGGCCGCGCAGGGCATTTTTAACAGCACTGTCACTTAAATTTCCCTCGAAATCCACAAAAAAGCGATACTCCCAGTTGCGCTCCATGATGGGACGTGATTCGATCTTGGTCATATTGAGGCCATTGTAAATAAAATGGGAGAGGCTGTTGTACAGACTTCCGCTCTCATGGGGAAGTTCATAGCTGACACTGATCTTACGGGCATCCCGGCAGTAGATCTTCTCCCTGGTCACAATAATAAAACGTGTGGAATTATTCACATTGGAGTAAATGCCTTCTTCAAGGACCGTAAGGCCAAAATGTTTTGCCGCGTGGCGGCTCCCAATGGCAGCCTGGGCGGGGTCCTTTTCATCCGCCACCTTCTTTGCGGCAGCGGCGGTATTGCTCCACTCCATCTGCTGCCAGTCTCTGTGCTCTTCCAGATACTCTCTGCACTGCATAAGAGCCTGCGGATGGGAATAGACCGTGCGGATATCTGAGAGGGAGGTGCAGGGAAGTCCCATGAGTACATGCTCACAGGGAATGATCTGCTCCCCCACAATCACATGGTCATACTCTGTGAGCAGGTCATAGATATCCTGGACGATCCCCGCAGTGGAATTCTCAATGGGAAGTACGGCAAATTCAGCCCTTCCTGTTTTGATCGCTTCCATGGCGTCCTTCCAGGTATCCACGTGAAAGCTCTTGATTTCCTCACCGAAGAAGGTGTGCATGGCAGCAAAACTGTAAGCCCCCTCCACACCCTGGAAGACAACCGTGGCATGTTCCTTTTTCAGATCCTCTATTTTGACAAATTCGGTTTTTTCCTCCATACCATTTTCCTGAAGAAGCTGGTACTGGCGTTTGCGGCTGATGGACATGATCTGTTCAAACAGTTCCTGCACGCCGCAGCGGTTAAAATCATTATGGGCTTTGCCGCCGAGGGACTCCAGCTTTTCCTGTTCCCTGCTTTTATCAAAGACGGGTTTTCCTGTCTCAATCTTAAACTGCGCCACATCCTCGCAGATCTTCATCCGCTCCTCAAAGAGCTTTACGATCTGGGTGTCAATCACGTCGATGTCATTACGCATTTTTTGTAAATCCAACATACTTTTGTAACCTCTCCATTTCTGAATTAAATCCGCCTTGTTGTTTCAAGAGAAAAGAAAGTACGGCAGGCGGACTTTCTTTTATTTATCATACACCGGCACTTTACAGTACGCAAGCTTTTTGTATAATTCCGTAATGATCCGGTTATTTGAACGGTTACATAATTTCAGCTATTAGAATCCATAATAATAAGAAAAAAACAGGAGATAAAAGCATGAAAAAGCATACCTTTCTGCTCTGCGGCACTGCCGGCTGGTGTATGGAGATTTTGTGGACCGGAGTCCATGCCATTCAGAAAAAGGATTTCCGGCTGATTGGACAGTCCTCAATCTGGATGTTTCCTATTTACGGGATGGCTGCCTGTATCAGGCCGGTTTCAAAAAGCCTGAAAGGATGTTCTACCTTCCTTCGGGGCAGCATTTATATGACGGGGATTTTTGCGGCGGAGCTTACAAGCGGCGCGCTGCTGAAGCATTTTCATATGTGTCCCTGGGATTACAGCAAGGCCAAGCTTAATTACAAAGGACTGATCCGGCTGGACTACGCTCCGGTATGGTTTGTGACGGGTCTTTTTTTTGAGAAGATACTGTCCGATAATTCTTGAAATTACCCTTGAACTGGTATATGATAGTACATGGTAATCACGCAGGAAGAACGCGCCTGTGTGACTGCAACATGATAATTATATACACAGGAGGTAATCTATGAGACACTTGATGAGTCCGCTGGATTTTTCCGTGGAAGAGTTGGATAAAGTCTTAAATCTGGCCAATGATATTGAAAAGAATCCGGAAAAGTACGCTCATGCCTGCGACGGCAAGATCATGGCGACTTTGTTTTATGAACCAAGTACAAGAACACGTTTGAGCTTTGAATCCGCTATGCTTCGTCTGGGCGGCAAGGTTCTGGGATTTTCCAGTGCTGATTCCAGTTCCGCAGCAAAAGGTGAGAGCGTTGCCGATACCATCCGCGTGGTTTCCTGCTACGCAGATATCTGTGCCATGCGTCATCCGAAAGAGGGTGCGCCGCTTGTGGCATCCATGGCATCTGAAATCCCAGTCATCAATGCCGGAGACGGCGGCCACCAGCATCCAACACAGACTTTAACCGATATGCTTACCATCCGTTCTTTAAAAGGACGCCTTGACAACATCACCATCGGTCTGTGCGGAGACCTGAAATTCGGCCGCACCGTTCACTCCTTGATCGAGGCCCTGGTCCGCTACACAGGGGTCAAATTTGTCCTCATTTCCCCGGAGGAACTTCGTGTTCCCGACTACATCAAAGAGGACGTACTAAAAGCCAGCGGCCATGAATTTGAAGAAGTGGAGCGTCTGGAGGAAGTCCTCCCGGATCTTGACCTTCTCTACATGACAAGAGTACAGAAGGAGCGTTTCTTCAACGAGGAAGATTACGTCCGCATGAAAGATTTCTACATCCTGGACAAAGCCAAAATGGATCTGGCCGGACCGGACATGCTGGTGCTGCATCCCCTTCCCAGGGTAAACGAAATCTCCACAGAGGTGGACAGCGACCCCAGAGCCGCCTATTTCAAACAGGCGCAGTACGGCGTCTATGTCAGGATGGCGCTGATTCTCACACTATTCGAGGAGGTGGACTTATGTTAAATGTTGGCCGTTTAAACGAAGGTGTGGTACTTGACCACATCAAAGCCGGAAAATGCATGACTATCTACAAAGACCTGAAGCTGGACAAACTGGACTGCTGCGTTGCCCTCATCAAAAACGCCAGAAGCCAGAAAATGGGCAGAAAAGACATCATCAAAGTAGAATGCCCCATCGACACCTTAGACCTTGACATTCTGGGCTTCATAGACCACACCATTACCGTCAACATCATAAAAGACGGAGAGATCGTACAGAAAAAAGAACTCCAGCTCCCAAAACAGATCACCAACGTGATCCAATGCCGCAACCCCCGCTGCATCACCTCCATCGAACAGGAATTAGACCAAGTCTTCATCCTGGCCGACCCCGAAAAAGAAATCTACCGCTGCAAATACTGCGAAGAAAAATACCGCGGCAACCGCAACAAATAATTTTTCTCGTACAAATCATTTAAAGAAAAAACCTGCCTCCAGCCCTCATAATAAGAATAGGCCATAGACAGGTTTTTTCTTTTCTCTTTATCTTTTATCTTTTTCTTTTTTCTTTTCCTATGTGGAGCTATAAATAACCAGGAGGAGCCGCGGCGGATGGGACCTGGGGTGTATCTCTGTTGGCGAGGTTAAGTGGAGCGGCCCGAAGATCCACTGGCTGTGAGCACTTAGTGAAGAAGGCTCTCCTGATGAACTTAGTGCGAACGCCAGTTAGCTGAGGGACGCGCAACGTCGAGCCAACAGAGATACACCCCAGGTCCCATCCGCCGCGGCTCCTCCGTCCGCTTATTTATATCCCCCCTTCATTCTTCTCCTCCAACACCCGTATCGCATGATAAAAAAACTCATTCAAAGGCGTCTCCACCCCCACTTCCTTCCCCATCCGGATCACAGCCCCCGCAAAGATATCAACCTCCGTCTTCCTTCCGGCCTCAATATCCTGCAGAGTGGAAGGTTTATTCCCATAAGGTATTTTAGGAAACACCTGCCTCTGGGCCACGATATCCTCCTCAGACAGGCCAATCCCTTTTTTATTGGCAATGGCCACAACTTCCCGCATTGCTGCTTCCCGAATGGCATTGGCATGTTCACTGACCACCCATGCCCCGAACGGGATGCCCAGAATGGCGGCACTCTGATTTTCACTCACATTACACATAAACTTGTGCCACATGTCAAACACCATATCTTTTGGCACAATACATTTGATGCCTGCCCGGTCAAACAGATCTTTTACTGCCTGCACCTGTGGGGAGATCACGGTATTCTCTCTTTCTCCGATCTCAAAACGTGCGGTTTCCTGCTGAAAGCTGACCTCATTTCCCTTCATCACCACACTGACCCTTGCGATGGAATAGAGCAGATGTTCCCATCCGTATGTTTCAGCCACCAGTTCTTCACTCTCCACGCCGTTTAAGGGGCACATTAAAATGGTGTCAGGCCCCACCTGGTTTTTTACATCCTGTACAGCCTGCTTCAGTCCGCCCATCTTTGTGATCAGGATTACCAGGTCAGCAGGCTCCATCTCTTCTTCAGGGGAAACGACATGAAAAAACAAAGGCTCCCCGTTTACAAGAATACCGTTTTTCTCCAGACGTTTCCTGCGTTCTTCGCCTGCAATGATCCGCAGGTTACTGTATTCCAGCGCATATTTTAAATGGGATGCCAGAAAACTTCCTATGGCTCCCAGCCCGATCAGGGCAACTGTCTTGATCTCTTTCATATATTCTCCTCCTAAATATGATCGTTACTGTTTATTTTATCCTTAAATGTCCGGTTCTGCAAGAGGCAACAAAATGGGGATACAAAAGTAAGAAAGGAGGGGCATCTTTTAAGGTGAAATTATGGATATGGAAAAAGAGTTACAGATGTGTTAATATATAATACGGTTGGCCTTAAACGCTAAACATAGGTCCCCTTTGGGAAAACATCAGCAGCCAAGCAAAACTGCCACCTAAGGCGGTAGTGCATGGATATTGCCCGTGACTGTGAAGGTACAGAACAGGTACAACAAATATATATAAAGTAAGGAAGGCATTGAAATGAAACAAAAGAAAGAGACAGATTTAGGCAGAGAACCCATAGGCCGGCTGTTATTCAGGCTGTCGGTTCCCGCAATTACAGCGCAGGTAGTAAATGTGCTCTACAACATGGTTGACCGCATGTATATCGGCCATATTCCCGGATACGGGGCACAGGCATTGACCGGGGTGGGTGTCACGTTTCCATTGATCATGCTGATTTCGGCATTCGCGGCACTGGTGAGTATGGGAGGCGCCCCCCGTTCTTCTATTATGATGGGAAAAGGAAAGAAGGATGAGGCGGAGGAGATCATGGGTAACTGCGCCATGGGGCTTCTCATAGCAGGAATTCTTCTGACTGTATTTTTCCTTATATTTTCCAAGGACCTGCTGCTTTTGTTCGGGGCAAGTGAGAATACCATTGAGTACGCGACGGCGTATATGCAGATCTATGCAGTGGGTACCTTGTTTGTGCAGGCTGCCCTGGGGATGAATGCGTTTATTACGGCTCAAGGGTTTGCCACCGTAAGTATGCTCAGTGTGGTGATCGGGGCTGTGTGTAATATTGTACTGGACCCTATTTTCATTTTCGGGCTGCATATGGGGGTACAGGGCGCTGCTCTGGCAACTATTATATCCCAGGGCGTGTCTGCTGTGTGGGTCATCCGGTTTTTGTGCGGAAAGAAGACCACGCTCAGGCTTCGGAAGAAATATATGCGGATAAAGCCTAAAGTATTTTTTCCCTGTATGGCTCTTGGGCTGTCACCGTTTATTATGCAGTCCACAGAGAGTATCCTGAATATCTGTTTCAACTCCTCTCTGCTGAAATACGGCGGGGATATGGCTGTGGGCGCTATGACTATTTTGTCCAGTGTGATGCAGTTCTCTATGCTGCCGCTTCAGGGGCTGACACAGGGGTCCCAGCCCATCGTCAGTTATAATTTCGGGGCAGGGAACCCGGACCGCGTGAAACGGGCCTTTTTCCTGCTGCTGCGGTCCTGCGTGATCTATGCAGTGGCTATCTGGGCTGTGGCTATGTTTGCACCGGGGGTGTTCGCGGCTATTTTCACAAGTAATGAGGAGCTTATGCGGACTACCAAATGGGCCATGAAGATCTATATGGCGGTGTCCTGTATATTTGGAGTCCAGATTGCCTGCCAGCAGACGTTTATTGCGCTGGGGAAAGCGAAGGAGTCGATTTTTCTGGCCCTGCTTCGGAAGGTGATCCTGTTGATCCCTCTGATCTATATACTGCCGGTATTCTTTGAGGATAAGACCATGGCAGTGTTTTTGGCGGAGCCGGTGGCGGATATGCTGGCAGTGACAACTACGGCTGTGTTGTTTGGGGTACAGTTTAAAAAGGTGATCGCTCAAATGCGGAAGCGGGAAGCAGCGGCTCATGGACAGCGGTAAGGAAATGCCCGGCACACAGAATCAGAAAAAACAGATCTCCGGTCAGGGAATCGAATTTATTCCCTGACCGGGGGTCTGTTTTTGTCTGAGCAAGTCTAAACCTCCCCCGGATACACAGGGGATATTTAAGAAGAAATAGAATTGACATGCAGATTAGAAGTGCGTATAATGAACAATGTTCAGTTTGAAAATATAAAAGAGTATTAGCAGAAAGTTTGGCGGGAGGAAAACAGGAGGTTTTAGCGTGAATACAGTAGTGACATCCAGGGAGGAGATTTTGAGGACTGCGGGGAAGATGGTGAAGGAGGGAAAGAAAGAGCGGATCAGTATGAGGGGGATTGCCGGGGCATGTGGGATCGCGGTGGGTTCCCTTTATAATTATTTTCCTACAAAGAATGATCTAATGATCGCAGTGGTGGTGGAATTGTGGAAGGAGCTTTTCTGTGTGCCTTTGAGTAAGATAGAGGGGGAGAGCTTTTTGGAGGTCGTGGAGTGTATCGGGAAGCGGATTGGGAGATACGGAGGGGGAAGTCAGGGATTTTTGGCGGAACACGCCTTTGTTGTGGGGGATAAGGAGAAGGGACACCGGGTGATGGAGGAGTATCTGGGGCATATGAAAAAAGAACTTCTGACCGTACTGTTGGGGGATGAGGCTGTGAGGAGAGAAGTGTGGGATGAAGGATTTTCGGCGGAAGATTTTGTAGGGTTTGTGGTGGACTTTCTGGTGGAGGATCTGATGAGGGGGACGGACAGGTCCGTTTTTTTAAGAGAACTGATCCTGCGTGTGGTTTATGGTAAGAAAGAGAGGATTTGAAATGAAAGTGAGAAAGAATTATCTGCTGCTTATAGCAGCGCTTGTGTGGGCTGTGGCCGGAGGAAATATTCTGCGTATTGGTGTGGAGGCATATGAGGCTTACTTCGGATTGCTGAATGTTCTATTGTCAGCCGGGGTTTATCTGGTCTTCCAGATTTTTGTGTTTGGGAAGATGGTGCGTAAGCATACCGTGAGGATTGTGGGGTATGAGGAGGAGAGACAGTTTTTCCTGAAGTTTTTTGACAAGAAGGCCTTTTGCATTATGGCATTTATGATGACTTTCGGGATTGGGCTTCGCGTTTCCGGATGGTGCCCGGAGGTGTTTATTGCTGTGTTCTATACAGGGCTTGGGGCTTCCCTTTTGACTGCGGGCGGATTGTTTCTGGTAAATTTTGCGGGAGTAATGAGAAAGAGTATCTAGAGCGCATAGGACAGAAAAATAAAATGATGATAATGATTGAAAATTGTGCTATACTGCTTTCAGGCGTGTTTCCTGCGTTTACCGTACTTAGTACAGCATCCATTAAATAACTACCCACTTCGCTGGCCTGATTTTCCGATTGTACAGATGCAGGAGGCGGGGTGAAACAGGCGGCTTTGTAAAAAAGTGTTTCGGTTTATCCGGGACACTTTTCCTATGCGCAGGGAGCCGTGCCAGGGATGGAACATCCGTCCGTTTCCTGTCCGACAGCCGGAATTATCCATCTTATATGAAAAGGAGACTATGGCAGCTATGGAAAAAGATATGACGAAGGGAAGTCCGTTTCGGCTGATTTTGGCTTTTACGGTTCCCCTGATCATCGGCAATGTGTTTCAGCAGCTCTATAATATGGTGGACGCCATTATTGTAGGGCGTACGGTTGGGGTCAATGCGCTGGCGGCAGTGGGGATGTCGGGCAGTATCGTATTTTTGATCCTGGGATTTTTAAATGGACTGACAACGGGCTTCACGGTTCTGACGTCCAGAACGTTTGGGGCGGGGAATCTGGATGGGATGAAGAGATCCGTGTACTCCTCCTCTGTACTGGCAGTTGTGGTCACAGTGATCCTGACCATCATCAGTGTGACAGGGCTGAAAGGGCTGCTGCATCTGATGAATACACCGGAAGAAATATATCAGGATGCTTACCAGTATCTGTTTGTTGTGTTTTTGGGGATTTGGACCCAGGTGCTCTATAATCTGCTGGCCAGTTTTCTGAGGGCTCTTGGAAACAGTAAGATACCCCTGTATTTTCTGATCCTGGCGGCAGTGCTGAATATCTTCCTGGACCTGTTCTTTATTCTGGTGCTGCGGATGGGGACAAAAGGCGCGGCAGTGGCGACTGTGATCTCACAGGGAGTTTCCGGTATTCTGTGTCTTGTGTACATAGTGAAAAAGGTACCGCTTCTGCACATGAAAAAGGAGCACAGGGTCCTGGAGAAAAATTCCGTCCGTTTTCAGATCAAGGTGGGAATTCCCATGGGACTTCAGTTCTCTATCACAGCTCTTGGCATCATAATCCTGCAGAGCGCGCTCAATGGTTTCGGAGCCAGGGCAGTGGCCGGGTTCACTGCATCCACTAAGGTGATGCAGCTGATCAATCAGGCCATGATCTCCATTGGTGTTACCATGGCAACCTACTCCTCACAGAATATCGGTGCCGGAAGGTTTGACCGGATCAGAAAAGGGGCCAGGGTTTCCACAGGGATGTCTGCTGTGTATGCACTGGTGATAACGGTAGTTTTGCATTTCTGGGGCAAATATATGGTGCGTATGTTTATTGACAGCGGGCAGACAGATGTGCTGAAATACTGCGAGATGTATTTTTCCATCATTGCGCCGTTTATGCTGATCCTGGGAACCATTTTTATATACAGGAACATTCTTCAGGGAATGGGATTTGGTTTTGTGCCCATGATGGCAGGGGCGGCTGAACTGGCAGCCAGGACAGCGGCAGCTTTTACGGCCCGCCATTTTGGCTCCTTTGAGGGGATCTGCTGGGCAGACCCTTTGGCCTGGGTGGCGGCTGCAGCGCCTCTCGTGATCACCTATCTGTGGAGAATGAAGAAATTGGAGAAGGAAGCATATGATAGAAAATAAAAAAACAGCGGGACATTTGATGGCTTTGTTCACCGTGGTTGTGTGGGGGACTACATTTATTTCCACAAAGGTGCTGCTTGGGGAGTTTACTCCCATTGAAATTCTGCTGTTCCGGTTCCTCATTGGATTTGCGGCGCTCTGCCTGGCAGATCACCGAAGGATGAGAATAAAGGATAGGAGACATGAGTTTTTATTTGCCGCCGCGGGTATCAGTGGTGTCACCCTGTATTTTTTGATGGAGAATATTGCGCTGACTTATACATATGCCTCCAATGTGGGGGTGATCGTGGCAACAGCACCTTTTTGCACGGCCATTTTGGGATTTATCTTTCTCAGGGATGAGAAACTGAAGGCCGGATTTTTTGTGGGATTTTTGATCAGTATAGCGGGTATTATCCTGCTCAGCTTTAATGGGCAGAAATCTTTTCATCTGAATCCCAGAGGAGATGTGCTGGCCCTTCTGGCAGCAGTGGTGTGGGCCTGTTATTCAGTGCTTATTAAGAAAATCAGCAGTTATGGGTACCAGACCATACAGATCACCAGGCACGTATTTTTCTACGGCATTCTCTTTATGCTGCCTGCCTTGTTCTTTATGGATTTTCAATGGCAGTTTTCCAGGTTTAAGGATCCGGTACTGCTGGCAAATATCCTGTTTTTGGGACTGTGTGCTTCGGCGCTCTGTTTTGTCACATGGAATCTGGCTGTGAAGATTGTAGGGGCGGTGAAGACAAGTGTATATCTGTATCTGGTCCCGGTGGTGACCATTACAGCCTCTGTGCTGATACTACATGAAAAAATATCAGCGGTTTCGGTCCTGGGCACTGTGCTGGTGCTCATGGGGCTGGTTTTGTCGGACAAAGGAAAGGCGGCAGGGAAAAATAATATTAGAAAATGTTGCCAAAACAACTTTTTTAATGAGAAAAAACGTGTATAATAATAAAAACAAACGTGACGATTCAATAGGTCTGTGCATTCACTGCACTGACCGTAAGAAAGTGTACCACGGCCAAGCAAAAATCCCATCGCCCAAGGCGATCCTGCATGGATTTTTGCCTGTAACTGTGAAGGTACTGAACAGTTACAAACAAAACAATAGAAGGCAGGTTCCACGAACTTTCTATTGTCATAAATAAGAACCGTTTTTCGGACAATTCCGGAGAACGGTTTTACAATATTGGAGAAAACGGGGATAAGCAAAAATGAGAGAGATAGAAACAACAAAAGCGGCAGGACATATTCTCTGCCATGATATTACGCAGATCATAAAGGGAGAAAAGAAAGGACCTGTGTTCCGCAAAGGGCATGTGGTGAAGGAGGAGGATATTCCGGTCCTCTTATCTGTGGGCAAGGAGCACCTGTATGTCTGGGAAAAGACAGAGGGGATCCTTCATGAAAATGAGGGGGCGCTGATTCTGCGCGATCTGTGCAGGAATGATCATATGTCCGAGTCAGAGATAAAAGAAGGTAAAATAGAGTTGAAAGCCCAGATAGACGGGCTGTTTAAAATAGACAGGAAGAAACTGCTTGCTGTCAATTCTCTGGGGGACATGATGATCGCCTCCCGTCATGGGGATTTTCCGGTGAAAAAAGGCGACAAGCTGGCCGGAATGCGGATCATTCCTCTGGTGATCGAAGAAGAGAAGATGAACCGGGCAAAAGAAGCTGTCAAAGGGGCCCCGATCTTTCAGATCCTGCCCTACAGGGAGAAGAACGTGGGTATTGTGACTACAGGCAGCGAAATCTCCAAAGGTCTGATTCAGGACACATTCGGTCCGGTCATAGAGGAAAAGCTTGGAGAGTTCCCCACAAAAGTGATGGGACAGGTGTATCCCGGTGACGACAAAGCGAAGATCACGGAGGAGATACTCACCTTTATTGACCAGGGCGCGGATATGGTTGTCTGTACAGGGGGAATGAGTGTGGACCCGGATGACCGTACGCCCGGGGCCATCAAGGACACAGGCGCTGAGATCATTTCTTACGGGGCCCCGGTGCTGCCTGGAGCTATGCTTTTGGTGGCCTACTATAAGAAAGACGGAAAGAATATTCCCATTGTGGGACTTCCGGGATGTGTCATGTATGCAAAGAGAACCGTATTTGATTTGGTCCTGCCAAGGATCATGGCGGATGACCCCATTAAAAAAGAAGAACTGGCAGCTCTTGGCGAAGGCGGACTCTGTCTGAACTGCGATGTCTGTACCTTCCCCAACTGCGGTTTTGGAAAAGGAAGATAATATATGGCTGACAGGAAAATGTATCTGCAGATTGCAGAGCTGTTTGCCCGGAGAGATGAGATTACCATAGAAACCACGCTCTCGGGCGGACAGGCCGGAAGGAAAAAGATCCTGTCCGGGGAGGAGCGTATGCTGCCTCCGGAGGAACATGTATACAGGGAAACACTTTACGGGAGAAGCCGGGCCGTTGTCTGCGGCGGGGGACATGTGTCCTTGGCTCTTGTAAGATTTCTGAAAATGCTGGATTTCCATGTGACGGTGATCGACCAAAGAGAGGAATTCGCCAACCGGGAGCGGTTTCCCGATGCGGATGAGATCCTGTGCATGGATTTCCCGGAAGGTCTGGATAGGGGGAAGTTTGGGGAACATGCCTATTACATTATTGTGACCAGAGGGCACAAGGATGACTATAACTGCCTAAGTGCTATCTTGAAACTGAAGAGCGATTATGTGGGCATGATCGGCAGCAGGGGAAAGGTTGCCTTGTCCTTTGAAAAGCTGCGGCAGGACGGTTTTCCCGAGGAAGAGATCCGGAAGATCCACGCCCCCATCGGGCTTTCCATCGGTGCGCAGACACCTGCGGAGATTGGCGTGAGCATCTGTGCGGAGATCATTCAGGAGAAGAACAAATATCCCCGCAAGACCCTGGAGGAGGAAGTGCTCAGGGGGATCAGGGATGAAAATGCTGTGACTATGGTAACTGTTGTGGAAAAATCGGGCTCTTCCCCTCGGGGAGAGGGCACCAGGATGGTGGTATGCAGGGATGGGAGCATATATGGCACCATCGGAGGCGGCCCCATAGAATTCGCTGCTGTTCGGGAAGCGCAGAGCTTTTCCGATGCAGGCGGTTTTTCCATCCGGGAGTATGACCTCTCTAATTCCAAAGCAGCCACCCTTGGCATGGTCTGCGGCGGAAAGGTAAAAGTGTTGTTTGAAAAGCTCTGACGATTGCCTGCTGTTCTGCGTCCGCCGGGCGGGATGTGCACAGGAGATTTGACGGATACAAAAACAGCGGCAAGCTTTGTTTGAGCCGGAGAAAACACAGATATTGACAAAAGTCAGGGAGGATCACACTATGAAAAAAAGAACAGCAGGCCTTTTGGGCATTTTTTTGGCAGCAGCTATGATGACTGCAGGATGCGGCAGTGACAGCAGCCAGGAAGCGGCAAAAGACACGGAGCAGAAAACAGAGGCAAAGGATAATGCTTCTGAGGCAGAGGATAAGACAGAGGCAAAAGACGATGCGGGCGCGGCAGATGAGAAGACGGATAACGCGGACAAAGGGGACAGTGAGGAACCGGTTACTATTTTAATGGCAGCAGCAGCCAGTCTGGAATACTCCATGAAGGATGATCTGATCCCCATGTTCCAGGAGCAGCACCCGAATATCACTGTGGAAGGTACTTACGACAGTTCAGGAAAGCTGCAGACACAGATTGAATCCGGAATCGACGCGGACTTATTCTTCTCCGCAGCGGAAAAACAGATGACAGCTCTGAAAGACGAGAATCTGATTGATGGAGATTCTATCCAAAATCTGCTGGAAAACAAGATCGTTCTTGTAGTTCCTTCAGATAAGAAGGACGCTTACACTAAATTTGAGGATGTTGCAAACGCTGAGACTGTGGCAGTGGGAGACCCGGAGAGCGTACCCGCAGGGCAGTATGCCAAAGAAGCGCTCACAACCCTTGGACTCTGGGACCAGGTATCGGCAAAAGCCAGCCTGGGAACCAATGTGACGGAGGTGCTCAACTGGGTAGCTGAGGGCAGCGCAGATGCAGGTATTGTGTATGCTACGGATGCGGCAACCAAAAAGGATACTTTGGCTGTAATTGCGGAAGCGCCTGAGGGAAGCCTTGCACAGAAGGTAATTTATCCGGCAGGTATTGTGACAGGCTCCACCAAGAAGGATGCGGCACAGCTCTTCCTGGATTTCCTGGCTTCGGACGAGGCCTCGGCAGTATTTGAAGAATATGGATTCACACCAGTGAAATAATACACAGCAAAAAGGCATGGCCGGTCCGCATAAACCGGCTGTGTCATTTATCTACAGGGGGATAGGCAGATATGGATTACTCACCGATATGGATATCGGTTAAGACCGCGGCACTTACTATCGTCATCGTTTTCTTCATCGGTTTGGCGGCAGCCAAGCTGGTGGCAGGGCTCAAAAACGAGAAGTTTAAGATGGTGCTGGATGGTATTTTTACCCTGCCTTTGGTCCTCCCGCCGACAGTGGCCGGATTCTTCCTCCTATATTTATTTGGAATCCGGCGCCCCATCGGTGCTTTTTTTGTGGAATATTTCGGAGTTAAGATCGCGTTTTCCTGGGGGCGACCGTGCTGGCGGCAGTGGTGATCTCCTTTCCGCTCATGTATCGTTCCGCAAGGGGCGCTCTGGAGCAGGTGGATGAAAACCTTATATTTGCAGCCAGAACCCTGGGTTTTTCCGAGTGGCGGATTTTCTGGAAGATTATGTTTCCCGCCGCGCTGCCGGGTATTGCAGGGGGCGGCATTCTTGCATTTGCCAGAGGACTTGGGGAGTTCGGGGCAACAGCCATGATCGCGGGCAATATTGCAGGCAAGACGCGGACCCTGCCTTTGGCGGTCTATTCCGCAGTGGCAGCAGGGGATATGGATACCGCATACAAATATGTCATGATCATTCTGCTGGTATCCTTCCTGGTGGTAGTCCTCATGAATTATTTTACGGCAAAAGAGAGAACATACGGAAAACGGGGGAAGAAGGCATGAGTCTGCAGGTGGATATTAAAAAAAGATGGAAGGGATTTTCCCTGCAGGTCCGGTTTGAAACAGGGGAGGGACTTCTGGGCATCCTGGGAGCCTCCGGCTGCGGAAAGAGTATGACCCTGAAAAGCATAGCAGGTATTGTGACACCTGATGAGGGAAGGATCCTGTTAAACGGCAGGACACTTTTTGACTCGGAAAAGAAAATAAATTTAAAGCCAAGAGACAGGAAAGTGGGATATCTCTTCCAGGATTATGCCCTCTTTCCCAATATGACGGTCAGGCAGAACATAAGCTGTGCGGTCAGGGGAAAAGAGAAGGAGAAGCTGGCAGAGGAACAGATTCATAATTTCCGGTTAGAGGGGCTGGAGGAGCAGTACCCACACCAGCTTTCCGGCGGACAGAAGCAGAGGACTGCCCTGGCCAGGATGATGGCAAATGAACCGGAGGCCCTGCTTTTGGATGAACCGTTCTCCGCTCTCGATTACTATTTGAAAGAACAGCTCCAGGTACAGATGCTTGATTTTTTGAAAGGCTGCAAAAAGGATATGATCCTTGTCACACACAACAGGGATGAGGTGTACCGCCTGTGCGGAAATCTGCTGATCATGGATGAGGGAGAAAAGATCAGCATGGGACCCACAAAGGAAATCTTTCGGTATCCGGGCTGTGTGGCAGCTGCCCGTCTCACCGGCTGCAAAAATTTCTCCAGGGCCAGAAAGCTGGATGACACCCATGTGGAGGCTTTGGACTGGGGAATCGTGTTGCGTGCAGGAAAAAAGGTGACGGACACAGTCTGCTTTGTGGGAATCCGCGCACACTATTTTACCCCTTCCGATGACGGCAGCCGGGAAAATACGTTTCCCGCTGAATTGGTGGAGACCGTGGAATCCCCTTTTGAGATGAATGTGGTCATACGGAAGAAGGGAATGACAGGGAAGGAGAGGAGCGAACAGATCTGGTGGAAGATGGCAAAAGAGAACTGGGCAAAAATGCATGGAAACCTGCCGGAATTTCTCCATGTTTCTCCTGAGGATGTGCTTCTTCTCACAGATAAAACAGGAGGGGAGCTTTAAAGATATTTGACAACAGACCGATTACGGCGTAAACTAAAAAAAACATTTATGCCGAATCCAAACAAACCTGCGCGGCAGAATGTCCGGGCAGGTTTCTTTCTATTTGGGCGTACAGGACCGGGCGGATCAAAGACCGCCTGACAGGACAGGAGAGGATTATATGGAACAGGATTTGAGAAGACAGGTATTAAATATTCTGGAAAAAAACAGCAGGCTTTCCGCCGCAGAGATCGCAGTCATGACAGGAACCGATGAGAAAAGCGTGGCAGATATGATCACCAAATTGGAAAAAGAAGGGATCATCTGCGGATACCACACCCTGATCAACTGGGATAAGGAGAATGACGACTCTGTGACAGCCCTCATCGAGCTGAAGGTGACACCACAGGGAGGCGACGGATACAACAAGATAGCAGAGCAGATTTATCAGTATCCCCAGGTGGAGACACTGTATCTCATGTCAGGGGCCTATGATTTTCTGGTGCTTTTAAGAGGGAAGAGTATCAAGGACATCTCTCTTTTTGTCTCCGAGAATCTGGCGTCCATAGAGGAGGTGCAGAGCACGGCCACTTATTTCACCCTCACCAAATATAAGGAGCAGGGAGTCAACCTTGCAAGGAAAAAGCAGGACGGAAGAATGGTGATCACTTTATGAGAGAATTTGTCACAGAGAAAGTAAAAGAGATTAAGCCGTCCGGGATCCGGAAGTTTTTCGATATTGTCAGCGAAATGCCGGATGCCATCTCCCTGGGGGTGGGAGAACCGGATTTTGATACACCCTGGCATATCCGGGAGGAGGGAATCCGTTCCCTGAAAGCCGGAAGGACTTTTTATACGTCCAATGCAGGCCTCATGCCCCTCAGACAGGAAATCATCAGGTACATAGAGGACAGGCTGGGGCTTTTCTATGACCCAGCATCAGAGGTCATGGTGACAGTGGGCGGAAGTGAGGCTATTGACATTGCATTTCGGACAGTTCTGGAACCGGGGGATGAGGTGATCATCCCGGAACCGGCATTTGTCTCCTACGTGCCCTGTGTGCAGTTAGCGGGGGGCGTGCCGGTGACCATTCCCCTGAAAGCTGAGAATGCGTTCCGCCTGAAGCCGGAGGAGCTGGAGGCTGCCGTCACACCTAAGACAAAGGTGCTGCTTTTATCATATCCAAACAATCCAACCGGTGCCATCATGGAAAAAGAAGACCTGGAGGCACTTCTTGACATCATAGAAAAGCATGACCTTCTGGTGATCTCCGATGAGATTTACAGTGAGCTGACTTATAATTCCCAGCATGTGAGTATTGCTTCCCTTCCGGGAATGCAGAAGCGCTGTGTGGTGATCAATGGATTTTCAAAATCCTATGCCATGACAGGATGGCGTCTGGGTTATGCGCTGGCTCCCGCGCAGATCATGGAACAGATGGTGAAGCTCCACCAGTTTGCCATCATGTCATCCCCCACCACAAGCCAGTATGCTGCCGTAAGCGCGCTGAAAAACGGCAATTCCGACGTGATGGAAATGCGTCTGGCCTATGACCAGAGAAGGCGTTTTCTGCTCCACGAGATGGAGAGGCTGGAAATCCCCTGCTTTGAACCGAGAGGCGCTTTTTACATA
Source organism: Blautia marasmi (assembly GCF_900258535.1). Taxonomy (NCBI): domain Bacteria; kingdom Bacillati; phylum Bacillota; class Clostridia; order Lachnospirales; family Lachnospiraceae; genus Blautia; species Blautia marasmi. Next base: position 5,838,376 of record NZ_OIWX01000001.1, on the reverse strand, counting down.
TTCCCGGATATTACGGAATCCGGTATGAGCTCCGAGGAATTTGCCACAGAGCTTCTGAAAGAGGAGAAGGTTGCCGTGGTGCCGGGCAGCGCTTTCGGGGACTGCGGCGAGGGATTTATCAGGATATCCTATGCCTATTCCATTGAAGAACTGAAGGCCGCTTTGGCCCGGATCGAGGCGTTTATGAAAAAAATACGTCAAAAAAAGTAGAAAATACTGGACAATTGGCAGTTCAGATTATATTATAAGTTTTATACTTTAACTTAGAAAAGAATGTCACTGTTTCGCAGGGTATTACCCGCAGAAATGGGATAAAGCAGCCATAGCGCTGCAAGTCATTCTGTGCCAATATAGAAAATCAGAATGCGGATGGAAAGATACGAGGAGGATATGAAAGCAATGAGAAAAGTAGTAAAATTCGGCGGCAGCTCCCTTGCCAGCGCAGAACAGTTCCGGAAGGTAGGTAGTATCATCAAAGCAGATGAGAGCAGAAGATATGTGGTGCCCTCTGCACCGGGAAAGCGTTTTTCAGCAGACACGAAAGTCACCGATTTATTATACCAGTGTTACCGGGCAGCCAAAGAAGGCGGAGCAGAGTTTGGTGCGCTTCTTTCGGAGATCAAGAGCCGTTATCAGGAAATCATTGACGGCCTTGAACTCTCTATCTCCCTGGAAGAGGATTTTAAGGTGATCGAGGAGAATTTTAAAAACCTGATCGGGGAGGAGTACGCAGCTTCCCGCGGGGAATTCTTAAACAGTAAGGTCATGGCAGATTACCTGGGCTTTGAGTTTGTGGATGCTGCCCGTATTATCCGTTTTGACGGGGAAGGACAGTTTGATGCGGAGATGACCAACCGTTTGACCAGGGAATATCTGAAAAATATGGAGTATGTGGTAGTGCCGGGCTTTTACGGCGCCATGGAGGACGGCACAGTCAAGACCTTCTCAAGGGGCGGTTCCGACATTACAGGGTCCATTGTCTCCGGTGCTCTGGATGTGGACTTATATGAGAACTGGACAGACGTGTCAGGATTTTTAGTGACAGACCCCAGGATCATCAAGAATCCGGAAGTCATTGACACCATCACATACCGCGAACTGCGGGAGCTGTCCTATATGGGCGCCACCGTGCTTCATGAGGAGGCTATCTTCCCGGTAAGAAAAGCGGGAATCCCCATCAATATCCGCAACACCAACGCTCCGGATGACGCGGGAACCATGATCGTGGAGGACACCTGCAAGAAGCCGGCGTACACCATCACCGGTATTGCGGGCAAAAAAGGGTTCTGTTCTCTGTTTATTGAAAAATCCCTGATGAATTCCGAGATCGGTTTCGGCAGAAAAGTGCTGCAGGTGTTGGAAGAGCAGGGGATCTCCTTTGAGCATGTGCCCTCCGGTATTGACACCATGACGGTATTTATCCATCAGGATGAGTTCGCGGAGAAAGAGCAGCAGGTGATCGCAGGCATTCACCGTATGGTAAACCCGGATTATATGGAGCTGGAATCCGATCTGGCGCTGATCGCAGTGGTAGGCCGCGGTATGCGCTCCAACAGAGGAACCGCAGCCAGGATTTTTGCGGCACTGGCACATGCCAACATCAATGTTAAAATGATCGACCAGGGTTCCAGTGAGCTGAATGTGATCATCGGCGTAAAGAATGAAGATTTTGAAGGGGCTGTGAAAGCGATCTATGACATTTTCGTGACAACACAGCTTTAAGAAATGCGATTAGGCAGCAGACAGCAGGAGGAAGCAAATTGAACAGATATATGAATATGAAAAATATGAGCAGGAAAAACGGAACTCTGAAATGGGTTGGCCTGGTGGAGCTGATCATGGGCGCTCTGAACCTTTCAAACGGCTTGTTATCCATGTATGTCCTGTTCTCACAGGGACAGAAAGTGCTGGATGAAATACAGAAGACCAATAATATCACAGTATCCATGCAGGAGATGACCATCTCCGTTGTGGTGACCGTTGTGCTGGGCGCCGCCATGCTGGGAGCAGGTCTGGTCGCCATGATGTTCAATGGCATCAAAGGGAAAGAAAAGCTGCCGTTTATCATGGGTGTTATCCTTCTCGTATGTATCCTGGCATCCAATATCATCAATATTGTCATGCTGAGAAGTTCCTTTAGCCTCTCTTTCATTTTATGGGTAGTCATCCACGGACTGTATCTGTACGGTGCTTACCGCAACAAGCAGAATATAGAAGCTGAGAACCAGTAGGCAGCGTGAAGAGTATGGAAATTTACAGACATAAGACCCAGTATTATGAGACGGACCAGATGGGCATTGTGCATCATTCCAACTATATCCGTTGGTTTGAAGAAGCCAGGACAGATTTCCTTGAGAAACTGGGGATGGGATATGACAGGATGGAGGCAGAGGGGATCATAAGCCCTGTGCTTTCTGTATCCTGCGAGTACAAGACGATGTCTTATTTTGGGGAGACAGTGGAGATCGCCATTGCACTGACAAAGTACAACGGCATCAGGCTGGAGCTGGAATACACGGTCAGCAATGGGGATACCGGAGAAGTCCGGGCCGTGGGCACTTCAAAACACTGTTTTCTGGACAGAGACGGCAGAATCCTTTCCCTGAAGCGGAGCAGCCCCGGGTATCACAGGTTGCTGGAAGAATATAAAAAATAATATAAATTTCCGGTTTCTATTGACAGGAGGCCGGAAATTTTTTATACTGTAAGTGTACTAAGACACATAGTACACTAGATGCACACAAATCAGAACCGTGAAGAAAAGAGGAAACTCTATGATTGTGATTGATTACCAGAACCGAAAACCCATTTACGAACAAATTGTGGAGCGCTTTCAGATGTTGATCGTAAGAGGCGTGCTGGAAGCTGACTCACAGATGCCTTCTGTACGTTCTCTGGCGACAGAGCTGTCCATCAACCCCAATACCATTCAGAAAGCCTATACGATTCTGGAACAGCAGGGGTATATTTATCCCATAAAAGGCAGGGGGAATTTTGTGTCCGGCAGCAGAAATCTGGTGGAGCAAAAGAAAGAGAACTTTTTTCAGAAGCTGCGGATCGTGATCAAAGAAGGGATTGAACTGGGCGTTACAAAAGAGGAGTGTGTGAGCCGGACTGCGGCGCTGTACGAGGAGGTTAACCATGATTAAAACGGAACATCTGTCTAAGGCCTTCGGGGAGATTAAGGCTGTAGACAATATCGGCATTGAGATAACGGATAACAGCATATTTGGGCTGGCAGGGACCAACGGTGCGGGAAAGAGCACTTTTCTGCGTCTTTTATCCGGTGTTCTGAAACCGGATCAGGGGAGTATTCTGATAGATGAAAAGTCTGTCTATGAGCAGGAAGAGATAAAGAGAGAGATTTTCTTTCTGCCGGACAGTGCTTATTTTATTCCAAATGCAACAGGGAGATCCATGGCTGATTGGTACAGTACCTATTATCCGAAGTTTGACAAAAAGCGGTTTGATGAGCTTTCAAAAAGACTGGATCTGGATACCAAAAGGAAGATACATACGCTCTCCAAAGGAATGAAGCGCCAGGTTTCCATGCTGCTGGGAATTTGCGCAGGCACGAAATATCTCTTCTGCGATGAGACCTTTGACGGTTTGGACCCGGTAATGCGGCAAGCTGCCAAGAGCATACTGGCCTATGAAGTCACAGAGAGGGAATTTACCCCTGTGATCGCCTCCCATAATTTAAGGGAACTGGAGGATATCTGTGATCATGTGGGACTTCTCCACAAAGGGGGCGTTCTCTTGTCAAGGGAAGTGGAGGATATGAAGCTCCATATCCATAAGATCCAGTGTGTGATCCAGAATCCGGTGCTGGAGGAAGAACTGCTTCGGGAACTGGATGTGGTCCAGCATGAGAAGCGGCTCTCTTTGATGACCCTGGTCGTCCGGGGGGAGAAGGACAAGATCATGGAGATCGTGGAGAGCAAGTTCCCGGTATTTGCGGAGATGATTCCGCTGACCCTGGAAGAAATCTTTATCAGTGAAACGGAGGTAGCGGGATATGACATCAAAGATCTCTTTTACTAAAATGGTGATGCAGAATGTGAAAGAAAGAGGCGCGTGGTTCCTTGTCTCATTTTTGGCGATGCTGATGGCACTTCCGGTTCAGACTATGATGCGGCTGGATAGTGTGGCTGCATACGGATTGAAACCCAAGGAGCAGGCAGCGCAGTCCGCGGAAGTATTTTGGAATACCACAGGTTATGATAATGTGGCTCTTATACTTTTAGTGGTCATCGCAGGTTTTTGTCTGGGGATGACAGGGTATATGTATCTGTACTCCAGAGAGAAGACGGATTTTTATCACAGTCTTCCCATGAAAAGGGAGCGCATGTATTTTGTGTCCTACCTGGGCGGCGTATTGATCTTTGCGGTCCCTTATCTACTGAATCTGCTGCTGGCACTACTGGCCGGTGCTGTGAAGGGTACATTCCCTGCACATACGGTTTCACTGGCCTTGGGCGCATTTTTGACACATATGGTATATTTCCTTATCTTTTATCATGTGGGGATACTGTCTGTGATGCTGACAGGGAATCTGTTTACGGGAGCCATGGCATATGCTGCGTTTCTGAGCTATGGATTTATTATAAAAGAAGTCTTTATCAGTATGGCGGGGCGCTTTTTCCAGGCCGCAACGCCCTACACGTTAAGCGGCGGAAGTTACAATTTTCTGCGGTTTACCTTCCATGCGGGAGGATGGACCCTTTCGCCATTATATAGCTATATGGATATCATACGTGAAGCGATAAATTATGATACAAGAAAAACACCGTGGCTTTTGGCCGCTGCAGGCCTGCTGGCAGCAGTTCTGCTTCTGGCACTCTGCCTTTTGGTATATCATCTGCGGCCTACGGAGAGTTATCACAAGGCAATCGCGTTTAAAAGACTGGAACCGATCATTAAAATTGCGGTCGTATTTCCTTTTTCCGTTTTGATCGCGCTTAATATCAGCCAGGGAATCGGTCAGCACGTATTTGTATGGTTTGTAATGGTTCTGGTATTCTCGGCCTGGGTCATCTCAACCGCCATGGATTTTCTGTACCGGATGGATATCAGAGAAAGCCTGCGTCCCCGCATCTCTACAGGTGTGGTGCTGGTCATGCTGGCTGCGATGACGGTCATCTACCGTTTTGATGTGTTTCAAGTGGATACTTATCTTCCGAAAGAAAATAAGATAGAAAGTATGTCCGTCTATATTAACAGCATGAACAGCCTGTACAGCTATCCGTATAATTCCGTTTATTATCAGGGTGACAGTGAGATAAAAGCCTATCTTAAAAATGCCAAATATGAAGAATTTGACAGTATTTATGACCTGGCTGCCATGGGAGTGGAAGCCCAGAAAGAAAATGATGGTTTCCCAAAACTGAAAGACGGAGAAGATCTGTTGTGCTTTTATGTGAAATATCACTTGAAATCAGGCCGGGATGTGTACCGGTACTATGAAGTGAAGCAGGATGACGCCGCGCTTAAGCTGATGGGAAATATTTACGACAGCTGGGAATATAAACAGCAGACCCTTCCTGTGGAATTTATTGATGCGGAGAAGATAACAGAGATTTCCTTAAATGATATTTTCTCTGCCAACAGACAGGTCACAACCTCGGAGACTGCAATGCAGAATATTTTCAAGACCTACAAAAGCGAGTGGGAGAGCCTGGGATTCCAGGAGAGCCTGGATCAGCAGGTGGTAGGCTTTTTAAACATTGACTGTATCAGCGTTCAACAGGGCAGTAGATTTGAAAATGGTACTGCATCCTTAGATATTACCCAGACATTGTCCCTGCCCCTGTATGAGGGATTCCGGGGTACCAGAAAACTGCTGGAAGAGGCGGGATGCCATGTCTATACAAAAGAGGATGTGGATAAGATGGAGAAGATCGTTGTGGTTTCCAGTGATAATAACGGAAACACTGAAGAATTTACATTTTCGGATAAAGAGGATAGGATGGAGATCCTGGCAAAGTCTGTTTTTGACCAGTACAGCAATCCTGCAAAAGATATCTATCCGGATTATTCAAAGAGTCTGCGCATCTACTGGAAGGATGGGGCAGGTGAGACAAAAGAAGGGGTTTACCTGAGCAATGACCTGCCGTCCTGTGTGAAAAAGGTGCTGAAAACAGAAAACTGACGAACCGTCTGACAGATAGAAATACAGGGGCTGCCGCATAAATGTGCGGCAGCCTTTGTCGTGGTTGACAAGGCAGGAAGAAAGAGGGTAAAATATAACTATCAATGATTCCGGCCCCAGTGATATCCGGCGGAAGGAAGAGGAAAACAACATGAAGAGACAATTATCCTTTGAGAATGAAAAGGAACTGATGCTGGTGGGAAAAGCGCTCTCCTCAGAGATTCGGATTCGTATCCTGAAGCTTCTGGATGAAAATTCCCTGTGCGTCAATGAAATTGCAGAGATCCTGCAGATTCCGGCCTCCTCGGCAGCCTTAAATGTCCGTGTGCTGGAGGAAGCAGGGCTGATCCGTACCGAACTGAAGCCCGGAGTGAGGGGGGCCATGAAGCTCTGTATCCGGCAGAATGAGGAGCTGGTGCTCCATCTGCAGCAGCGGCGAGGACCAAAGCATGAGGAAGTCATCTCCATGCCGGTAGGCAATTATGTGGATTATAAGATCACGCCCACCTGTGGTATGGTCAATGATGAGGAGTATATTGACGGGGAGGACGAGCCCCGGTGTTTTTATGATCCAAGGCGGACAACCGCCAAACTGGTCTGGTTCTCCTCCGGTTATCTGGAATACCGTTTTCCCAATGCGGGGATCCAGGGAAGCAGGGTAAAGCGTCTGGAGATCTCCGCGGAACTGTGTTCCGAGACTGCGGATTATGATCTGGACTGTCCCTCGGACATTACCCTGTGGGTCAACGGTGTGGATGCGGGGACCTGGACCTGTCCAAGCGATTTTGGCGGCAGGAGAGGCAAACTGAACCCTGACTGGTGGGAAGATAAGAATTCCCAGTACGGCAACCTGAAAAAATGGGTGATGGATACAGAGGGAACCTATCTGGACGGTTTAAAGGTAAGCAGTGTGCCGATATCTGGATATGACCTGGTAGAAGGGCCTTATATCTCCGTACGCATTGGTATAAAAGAGAATGCAGAGCATATCGGCGGTGTGAATATTTTTGGCTGCAGCTTTGGAGACTATCCCCAGGATATTCTGATGCGGATTGAATATTGAAAAAAATATTTCCTGTGTTATAATAAAAGAACAGGAAAAATGTTTTAAAACAAAATTAATATAACTAATAAGCCTGCAGACCTATTGGCTATATTGGAACATAGGAGGAGTGGGAGGATGAAGCGAAAACTGCAAAACCGGTTTTGCGAGCTGTTCGGCGCAGACGGCGACATCCGATTCTATTTTTCACCTGGCCGTGTGAACCTTATCGGGGAGCACACAGACTATAACGGGGGACATGTATTTCCATGTGCCCTCACAAACGGTACATATGGAGCGGCGAGGATCCGGAAAGACCGGAAACTGCGTCTTTACTCCGAAAATTTCAGCAATGCGGGGGTTTTTGAGACCAGCCTGGATGATCTTAGATATCATGAGAGAGCCGGTTGGACCAACTATTTAAAAGGTGTTATCTGGACATTCACCACCAAAGGTTATCCTATAGAAAAAGGGCTTGACCTGGTGATTGGCGGCAATATTCCCAATGGATCGGGACTTTCCTCCTCCGCTTCCATAGAACTTCTCATGGCTATGGTTTTAAAAGACTTATATGGCTTTTCAGATTTGACAAAAACAGATATGGCCCTTTTTGGACAGTATGCGGAGAATAAGTTCTGCGGCATGAACTGCGGGATTATGGACCAGTTTACTGTGGCAATGGGGAAGAAAGGCCATGCGATTTTCCTGGATACCAGCAATCTGCGCTATGAATATGCGCCTATCAGACTGGGGAATGCGTCCCTTCTCATTTCGGTCAGCAATAAGAAAAGACGGCTGACGGACTCTAAATACAATGAACGCAGAAGGGAATGCGAGGCAGCACTCAAAGAGCTTCAGTCCATTGTGAATATCCGTTCTCTGGGAGAATTGACAGGGGAGGCCTTTGAGGAAGTAAAAGAGATCATCAAAGACCCGGTGCATGTGAAACGCGCGCGCCATGCGGTCTACGAGAATCAGCGGACCATACAGGCAGTAAAAGCGCTGAAAGAGCAGGATCTAAAGAGATTTGGCATGCTTATGAATGAGTCCCACATTTCACTGAGAGATGACTACGAGGTCACGGGAAAGGAGCTGGATGCCCTGGCAGAGGCAGCCTGGGACCAGCCCGGCGTCCTGGGTTCCCGCATGACGGGGGCAGGCTTTGGAGGCTGCACAGTCAGCATCGTGGAGGATGGCTTTGCGGAGGCATTTATTCGGAATGTGGGCTCTGTTTATAAGAAAAAAATCGGTTACGGTGCGGATTTCTACAGGGTGGAGATCGGTGACGGGGCCAGAAGAATCGGATAACAGGAAGGGGAAATACTATGTTAAACAACAGTATTAAAAAACTTGTGCAGTACGGATTAGAAACAGGCCTGGTGCCTGCATGTGAGAAAAATTATACCATCAACCTGCTTCTGGATCTATTCCGTCAGGACGACTATGAGGAGCCTCAGGAGGAGTACAGAGACGTGGATCTGGAGGAAACTTTGGGCGAACTGCTGGATGAAGCTGTAAAACGCGGCCTGATCGAGGACAGTATCGGCTACCGTGACCTGTTTGACACCAAGATCATGAACTGTCTTATGCCCCGCCCGGCACAGGTGCAGGAAAAATTCTGGAAGGAATATGAGAAATCCCCGGAGACTGCTACGGATTATTTCTACAAACTGAGCCAGGATAGTGACTACATCCGCCGTTACCGCATTAAGAAGGACAGAAAATGGACTGTGGACAGCACTTACGGCACCATTGATATCACCATCAACCTTTCAAAGCCGGAAAAAGACCCCAAAGCCATTGCAGCAGCCAGGAATGCGAAACAGAGCAGCTATCCAAAATGTCTCCTCTGCATGGAGAATGAGGGATACGCAGGCCGTCTGAACCATCCGGCCAGAGAGAACCACAGGATCATTCCCATCACGGTCAATGAAAGCCCCTGGGGATTCCAGTATTCCCCCTATGTGTACTACAATGAACACTGCATTGTTTTTAACGGGCAGCATGTGCCTATGAAGATCGAGAGGAATGCTTTTGTAAAGCTCTTTGATTTTGTAAAACTGTTTCCCCACTATTTCCTTGGCTCCAATGCGGATCTGCCTATCGTAGGAGGCTCTATTTTAAGCCATGACCATTTCCAGGGAGGCCATTATACCTTCGCCATGGCAAAAGCACCCATAGAGGAGAGCGTGACCATCCCCGGATATGAAGATGTGGAGGCCGGTATTGTAAATTGGCCGCTGTCTGTGCTTCGCATCCGCCATAAGGATGAAAAACGACTGATCGACCTTGCTGCGCATGTGCTTGATAACTGGAGAGGCTATACGGATGAGGATGCATTTGTCTTTGCTGAGACAGACGGGGAGCCTCACAACACCATCACCCCGATTGCGAGAAAGATTGGGGATACCTTTGAACTGGATCTGACACTGAGAAATAATATCACCACAGAGGAGCACCCCCTGGGTGTTTATCATCCCCATGCACAATATCATCATATTAAGAAAGAGAACATCGGTCTGATCGAGGTCATGGGACTGGCGGTTCTTCCGGCCAGGCTGAAAGACGAGCTGGAACTGCTGGCCTCCTACATTCTGGAAGGCAGAGACCCGGCAGAAAATGAGATGCTGGAAAAACACGCGGACTGGGTAAAAGAATTCCTGCCGAAATACCGGGATATCAATGAAAAGAATGTGATGGATATTCTTCAGGAAGAGGTGGGACAGGTCTTTGTCAAGGTGCTGGAGGACGCCGGCGTGTACAAATGTACCCCTGAGGGAAGGGCTGCTTTCAAAAAATTCCTTGCCACATTATAAATTCTTGGATATAATAAGATACAAAAAGACAGGTCGGGTGCCTGTCTTTTTTGTTAAAGGTATGCTATACTGGTAACAGTTCAGACAGCTGAACCGTTACGCATCCAGACATTAAAAATCGCTTCGCGATGGGCTGGAAATCAAGAGCCCGGTGAAACAGACAGAAGAGAGTGTGAAAACATAGTATGAAAGAAAAAAGGGTAGCGGATTCCCAGACAGAGCAGACGTATCTCATGCGTCCAAAGTATCTGAATGGCTACGGCAAGCTTTTCGGCGGACAGCTTATGGGCTGGATTGACGAGATCGCCAGCATTGTAGCCATGCGGCACAGCGAATCCGAGATTACGACTGCTGCCATAGATAATTTAAATTTTAAAGAAAGCGCCTCTGTGGATGACGTGATCGTCCTGAGAGGAAAGATCACCCACGTGGGACGTACATCCATGGAAGTGCGGGTGGACACCTATGTGGAGAGCCGCCGGGGGATCAGAAAGATCATCAACCGGGCCTATGTGGTCATGGTGGCAGTGGATGACTGCCAGCATCCCAAACCGGTGCCGGGACTGCTTGTGGAGACAGAGGCAGAAAAAGCGGAGTGGGAAGGCGGAGAAAAGCGCTATGCTTTGCGCAAACAGAGGCGTATAGAAGGATATTGAGCAACGATGAAGCAGGTCTGCGCATTCACTGCGCTGACCGTAGGAAAGCATTCCGCAGCCAAGTAAAAATCCCATCGCCAAAGGCGATCCCGCATGGATTTTTGCCTGTAACTGTGATGGAACTGAACAGTTACGATATTGATTAAAAGGAGATTAAAATGAGCGAAAAGATCCTGCTGATAGACGGACACAGTATACTGAACAGAGCTTATTACGGCCTGCCTGAACTAACAAACTCAGAGGGGCTTCACACCAATGCCATATATGGATTTTTAAACATCCTGTTCAAGACCATAGAGGAGGAAAAGCCGGATTATCTGACGGTAGCCTTTGATCTGCATGCACCCACCTTCCGGCACCAGATGTATGAGGCCTACAAGGGCACCAGAAAACCCATGCCTCAGGAGTTAAGGGAGCAGGTGCCTGTGATGAAGGATGTGCTTGCAGCCATGGGGGTGTGTATGATCTCCAAGGAGGGGTATGAGGCAGACGACCTTTTAGGCACCCTTGCAAAGAAGAGCGAGGAGAAGGGCATGGAAGTCACCGTCCTCTCCGGAGACAGGGACCTTCTGCAGCTTGCCAGCAGCCATATCTGTATCAGGATCCCCAAGACCAGGTTCGGCAAGACCACAGTGGAGGATTATTTCGCTGATGACGTGAAAGAAAAATATCAGTTAAGCCCGGAGCAGATCATTGAACTGAAGGCACTGATGGGCGATGCATCCGATAACATTCCGGGATTGCCGGGAGTTGGAGAAAAGACCGCCACAAAAATCCTGCTGGAGTACGGAAATGTGGAAAATGCCTACGCACATGTGGAGGACATCAAGCCAAACAAGGCGAAAAACGCGTTTCTTGAGCACTACGATCTTGCTGTCCTCAGCAAGAAGCTGGCTGCCATTAATATAGACAGCCCCGTGGATTATGACTGGGAAAGTGCCAGGGTCAAAGATTTTTACACACAGGATGCCTATGATTTCTTTAAAGAGCTGGAATTCAAAAACTTTCTCTCCCGGTTTGAGGACACCGGTGCCCCCGCTGAGGCGGAGAAAAGCTTTTCAACGGTGACAGAACTTAACCAGGCCGAGGAGATCATTGGGAAGGCCAGGCAGAAACCGGAGCTGGGACTTCACATTTTAAAGGAAAACGGTGTGTTTCTGGGAATGGGGCTTTCCTTTTCGGATGAGGAAAAGGTGCTGTCTTACTGCTTCCTTCCCCAGGGATTTTTGACGGAGGCCTATCTGCTTGAACAGGCGCAGATGCTCTGTCAGGAGGCAGCCATGGTATCCTCCCTGGATGTAAAATCCATGCTGCGCCATATGGACCTGGAGAACCACACGAAAATGTTTGATGCAGGGATTGCGGCTTATCTGCTGAATCCGCTGAAATCTGCCTACACTTACGACGATATCGCAAAAGAGTACTTAGGAGAGATGCTTCCCGCAAAGGAGGACCTTCTGGGAAAACTAAACTATACAAAAGGGATGAAAGACCAGGAGGAACAGGCAGCGTTGTCTGTCTGCTACATGGCATATGTGGCCCTGAAAAGCAGGGAGCCCCTGAAAAAGGCCCTGGAGGAGACAGAAATGCTGCATCTCTTCACAGACATTGAGATGCCCCTTCTCTTTACCCTCTCCGAAATGGAGAAGGAGGGGATTCGGGTAAATGCCCAGGCTTTAAAAGAGTATGGGGACCAGCTCTATGTGAGGATTTTGGAGCTTGAAAAGGAGATCTACCAGGAGGCAGGGGAGGAATTCAATATCAATTCCCCCAAACAGCTCGGTGTGATCCTGTTTGAAAAGCTGAAGCTGCCGGGGGGAAAGAAGACCAAGACCGGTTATTCCACAGCGGCGGATGTCCTTGAAAAACTGGCCCCTGATCATAAGCTGGTGGCAGATATCCTGGAGTACAGGCAGCTGGCAAAGCTGAAATCCACCTATGCGGACGGCCTTGCAGTCTATATCGGGGAGGATGAGAGGATTCATTCCACCTTCAACCAGACGATCACCGCCACGGGGCGTATCAGCAGTACAGAACCGAACCTGCAGAATATTCCCATCCGTATGGAGCTGGGGAGGCTTATACGCAAGGTCTTTATCCCAAGAGACGGATACGTGTTTACGGATGCAGACTACTCCCAGATCGAGCTTCGTGTGCTGGCACATATGTCAGGGGATGAAAAATTGATCCAGGCTTATCAGGAGGCTCAGGATATCCATCGCATGACAGCCTCCCAGGTATTTCATGTCCCCTTTGATGAGGTGACGGATTTACAGAGGAGAAATGCCAAGGCAGTCAATTTTGGTATTGTCTACGGCATCAGTTCTTTTGGTCTTTCCCAGGATTTGAGCATTACCAGAAAAGAGGCTGCCCAGTATATTGAAAATTATTTCGAGACATACCCGAAGATCAAGGGATTTCTGGACGGTCTGGTGACAGAGGCGAAAGAGAAGGGATATGTGACCACCATGTTCGGCAGAAGACGTCCGGTTCCGGAATTGAGATCCAGCAACTTCATGCAGCGTTCCTTTGGCGAACGGGTAGCCATGAATTCGCCGATTCAGGGAACCGCGGCTGATATTATTAAAATCGCCATGATCCGGGTGGGAAAAGCGCTGAAGGAACAGAATTTAAGATCACGTCTGCTTCTGCAGGTGCACGATGAACTGCTGGTGGAGACCGCAGAGGACGAGACCGCGCAGGTTTCTGCCATTTTGGAAAAAGAGATGAAAAATGCCGCCAGTCTTGCTGTATCGCTGGAGATTGATATGCATACAGGAAGCAACTGGTATGAGGCAAAGTAAAGATACAGGGACTAAGGGGAGTACAAGGGATAAAGGAGGAACTGTTATGAGAGTCATAGGTGTGACCGGAGGGGTAGGCTCCGGAAAAAGTTTTGTACTGAATTATATTGAGGAACATTTTGATGCACGGGTGGTGAAGGCGGATGACGTGGGGCATCTGCTGATGATGCCCGGCCAGGTCTGCTATGAGCCGGTCATTCAGCTCTTTGGGGACTGGGTGGTGAATGAGGATGGTTCTCTTAACAGGGAGACGATCGCGCAGATCGTATTTGAAAAGAAGGACATGCTGGAAAAACTGGATAAGATCATTCATCCCGCAGTGAAAAAATATATTATCAGAGAGATTGAGCGCTCCAAAAAAGAGGAGACAGAATTCTTCTTCATTGAGGCGGCTTTATTATTAGAAGATAATTATGATGAAATTTATGATGAATTGTGGTATATTTATTGCGAAAAAGAAGTACGCATGGAAAGGCTTCGCCGCGACAGGGGCTATTCTGAGGAAAAAGCCAGGAAAGTGATGGAAAATCAACTGTCTGAGGATGAATTTGAAGCCAAATGTGACTTTTTGTTATATAACGACGAAGATGTGGCCCATACCTATCTTCAGATTGAGCGAAGGATGAGAACATATTATGAATCTATGTAGTATTGCCAGCGGAAGCAGCGGCAATTGTATTTATGTGGGCAGTGACCATGCAGGCATTCTGGTGGATGTGGGCATCAGCGGCAAGAAGATTGAAGAAGGCCTCAATACCATTGACCGCACCACAAAGGACTGCGACGGTATCCTGATCACCCATGAGCACTCTGACCATATCAAGGGTCTGGGTGTTATCTCCAGAAAGTATAAGATTCCCATTTACTGTACCCAGGGAACCATGGAGGAGATGCAGCGCATGTCCACTCTCGGCAAGATGCCGGAAGGGCTGTACCGGGTCATACGGGCAGACGAACCATTTTCTATCGGAGATCTGGACATTCATCCCTTTAACATTTCCCACGATGCAGCAGAGCCGGTGGGATACCGGGTGAATCATGAGGACAAGTCTGTGGGGATCGCCACGGATTTGGGCAAGTATAATGATTACATAGTGGAACAGCTCCAGGGACTGGATGCCCTGCTGCTGGAGGCAAACCACGACGTGAACATGCTGCAGGTGGGAAGTTATCCCTATTACTTAAAACAGCGGATCCTGGGCGAGAGAGGCCATCTGTCCAATGAGTCTGCAGGCAGGCTTTTATGCCGTCTGCTCCACGGCAAAATGAAACAGATCATGCTGGGTCATCTGAGCCGTGAGAACAATTACGAGGCATTGGCTTATGAGACCGTATGCTCAGAGGTGACTATGGGGGAAAATCCATGGTGTTCCTCTGATTTTAAGATTTCTGTAGCGCACAGGGATTGTGCATCAGAGCTGATCACCGTATAGACGGCAACTATAATATGCTACTATTTACAGCCCTGTAAAAAACGCAGTTCTGTAAACAGTAACACGCTTCGCGATGCACAGATATGGAGCATTCTGCCCCATATCGCGCTGGCTGCCTCGGGACTTTCATGCGCAAGCGCATAAAAACACCTCGCGGAACAGCAGCCGTGAATAGTAACTATAATATACATTTACGAGGAGAAAAAAATGAAGAAGACAATTATCAGCGTAGTAGGACAGGACACTGTAGGAATCATTGCAAAAGTCTGCACCTATCTGGCAGAGAATAATATTAACATCCTGGATATTTCCCAGACCATCATTGACGGTTATTTCAATATGATGATGATAACAGATGCCAGCAGATCCGAGAAAAAGCTGGATCAGATTTCCACAGAGCTTTCAAAACTGGGTGAGGAAATCGGCGTTGTGATCCACGCACAGCATGAGGATATCTTTACGAAGATGCACCGTATCTAATCTGGAAACCCAGGAAAGGACAAGAGAAAAATATGATTAACATTTTTGAAGTAAATGAAACCAATAAGATGATCGAGCAGGCAAATCTGGATGTGCGTACTATTACCATGGGTATCAGCCTTCTGGACTGTATTGACTCTGACCTGCAGCAGGTAAACAGAAAAATTTACAATAAGATCACAACCCTGGCAAGAAATCTGGTGGAGACCGGTGATGAGATCTCCGGAGAGTACGGCATCCCTGTTGTAAACAAGAGGATTTCCGTAACCCCCATTGCACTGGTGGGCGGAGCGGCCTGTAAAGCACCGGAGGATTTTGTGACCCTGGCAGAGACACTGGACCGGGCGGCAAAAGAGGTTGGCGTAAACTTTATCGGAGGTTACTCTGCCCTGGTTTCAAAAGGCATGACAAAAGCAGATGAAATGCTGATTCGTTCCATTCCGGAAGCTCTGGCTGCCACAGAGAGGGTCTGCAGCTCCATCAATCTCGGTTCCTCCAAGACAGGCATCAACATGGATGCGGTTAAGCTCATGGGAGAGATCGTACTGGCTACCGCCCAGGCCACCAGAGAGCAGGATTCCCTGGGATGTGCCAAACTGGTTGTGTTCTGCAATGCGCCGGATGACAATCCTTTCATGGCTGGTGCCTTCCACGGTGTAACGGAGGCGGACGCCATCATCAATGTAGGTGTATCCGGTCCGGGTGTTGTGAAGACAGCGCTGGAAAAAGTCCGCGGAAAAGATTTTGAGGTTCTGTGCGAGACAATCAAGAAGACTGCTTTCAAGGTGACACGGGTGGGCCAGCTGGTTGCCCAGGAGGCCTCCAAACGCCTTGGGATTCCTTTTGGTATTGTGGACTTATCCCTTGCACCAACTCCGGCCATCGGGGACAGTGTGGCGGACATTCTCCATGAGATAGGCGTAGAGTACGCCGGTGCTCCGGGCACAACAGCGGCCCTTGCGCTTCTCAATGACCAGGTGAAAAAAGGCGGCGTTATGGCTTCCTCCTACGTGGGCGGTTTGAGCGGAGCTTTCATTCCGGTCAGCGAGGACCAGGGAATGATCGACGCGGTGAATGCCAATGCCCTGACCATAGAAAAATTGGAGGCTATGACCTGCGTATGCTCTGTAGGACTGGATATGATAGCTATTCCGGGAGACACCAAAGCCAGCACCATCTCCGGCATTATTGCAGACGAATGTGCCATCGGCATGGTGAATCAGAAGACAACGGCTGTCCGTTTGATTCCCGTTATCGGAAAGAGTGTGGGAGAGACCGTGGAATTCGGGGGCTTACTCGGCTATGCGCCGATCATGCCTGTAAACCAGTATTCCTGTGAGGCTTTTGTAAACAGGGGCGGAAGAATACCGGCTCCTATACACAGCTTTAAGAATTAAATAATTGAACTTGCAGGTAAGAGATCACGCAGGGACTGTGTTTCATTATATGGAACGCAGTCCCTGATTTTTATGCTTTTCACAGCCCGAATGACCTCAAAGTGCTGTATTTAAAGGCTTTCAGAGAAAGTTTCTCAGTTACAGTCTGTTCAGAAAAAAATAATTTTATGGAAAAATGCGCCAAAATAGTTAAAAAGTTATTGACAAGATACGTTAGGATGTGCTAACTTATAGGTAGTTAGAAAAACCTAACCTTGATGATGAGTGATGAATAAGGAGTGATGAAAAATGCCTTTAACTATGGCTTCAGCAGGAGAAACAAAGCAGATCAAAAAAGTAGGCGGTAAGGAAGAAGTAAGGCGCCATCTGGAGAATCTTGGCTTTGTGACAGGAACGGATGTGACCGTTGTTTCCCAGTTGGGCGGCAATGTGATCGTCAATGTGAAAGATTCCAGAATTGCCATCAGCAGTGAGATGGCGAACAGGATCATGGTTTAGCAGGGTTTAAAATGAGATAGATTTAAGCCTGCCTTATGAAACGGGTATGGTTACATAGAAAGAGGAGGATATGCAGAAATGGAGACACTGCGGAATGTAAAATGCGGACAGAGCGTCAGAGTGGTGAAGCTGCATGGAGAGGGCGCTGTCAAACGCCGTATTATGGATATGGGAATCACAAAAGGCACAGATGTCTATGTAAGAAAAGTAGCGCCCCTCGGTGACCCCATAGAGGTTACTGTGAGAGATTATGAGCTTTCCCTGAGAAAAGCAGACGCAGAGATGATTGAAGTTCAGTAGAAGGGCTGCCGGCTATTGAAGGCCGCAGCATTTTTCGGGATTTATGGTTAGAATATTCTAACCATATTTTTTGGAAATGAAGTTAGCGGAAGCTAATTTTATAGGATACAAAAGGGGAATAAACCCGCCTGCTGCACTAGACACACTCTAGGGACCAAAAAGATTTCTGCAGGAGGAGAAGATAGAGGAGGAAGAGAAAATGTCAGTTAAAATTGCGCTTGCCGGCAACCCTAACTGTGGCAAGACCACACTGTTCAATGCGTTGACAGGGTCTAATCAGTTTGTGGGAAACTGGCCCGGTGTTACAGTAGAAAAAAAGGAAGGTAAGCTGAAAGGGAACAAAGATGTTATCATTATGGACCTTCCGGGAATTTATTCCCTGTCACCTTACACACTGGAGGAAGTGGTAGCCAGAAACTATCTGATCACAGAGCGTCCGGATGCCATATTAAACATTGTGGACGGCACGAACCTGGAGAGGAACCTGTATCTGTCCACCCAGCTTATGGAGCTTGGTATTCCTGTCATCATGGCAGTGAACATGATGGATGTGGTAGCAAAAAACGGAGATATCATTAAGATCCGTGAGCTGTCCGGACAACTGGGTTGTGAAGTGGTGGAGATTTCCGCGTTGAAAGGTACCGGGATCCGGGAAGCAGCCGACAAGGCAGTGCGGATCGCCCGGAAAAAAAGCGCAGGGATGCCTGTCCATAAATTCCAGAAACGAGTGGAGGAAGCACTGGATGAGATCGAAGCTCTGCTGGGCGGAAATATTCCGGAGGAACAGAGACGTTTCTATGCGGTAAAACTTTTCGAGAGAGATAATAAGATCGGTGAGACTATTTCTGGTCTGCCGGATGTGGAATCCATCATCACAGCCGTGGAAAAAGACCTGGATGATGATTCGGAGAGTATTATCACCAATGAGAGATATACTTACATAGGAAATGTTACGAAAAAGGCTTACAACAAAAAAAGCAAGGGAAAGATGACCACTTCTGATAAGATTGACGGGATCGTTACAAACCGTTTTCTTGGTCTTCCTATCTTCTTTGCGGTGATGGCCCTGGTTTATTATATATCTGTGAGTACAGTGGGCGGATGGGCGACTGACTGGGTAAATGACGGTGTGTTTGCGGATGGATGGAATTTCCTAGGGATTTCTTCCCTGCACGTTCCCGCCATACCAGAACTGCTGAATAACGGCCTGGAGGCCATCAACTGCGCGGCATGGCTGCAGAGCCTGATCGTGGATGGTATTGTAGCAGGTGTAGGTGCTGTCCTTGGATTTGTGCCGCAGATGCTGGTACTGTTTTTATTCCTGGCATTCCTGGAAGGATGCGGATACATGGCCAGAGTTGCCTTCATTATGGACCGTATCTTCCGTAAATTCGGTCTTTCCGGAAAGTCCTTCATCCCTATGCTGATCGGTACGGGATGCGGCGTACCGGGCATTATGGCATCCAGAACCATTGAAAATGACAGAGACCGTAAGATGACTATCATGACAACCACATTTATCCCGTGCAGCGCAAAACTTCCCATTATTGCCCTGATCGCAGGCGCCCTGTTCGGCGGTGCATGGTGGGTGGCACCCAGTGCGTATATTGTGGGGGTTCTGGCAATCATTTGTTCCGGAATCATATTAAAGAAAACCAGGAAATTTGCTGGCGACCCGGCTCCTTTCGTCATGGAGCTTCCGGCATATCACATGCCAACCGTGGGAAATGTCCTCAGGAGCATGTGGGAGAGAGGCTGGTCCTTCATTAAAAAAGCAGGTACGGTCATTCTTCTTTCCACAATCTTTATCTGGTTTACCCAGGGATTCGGTTTCGAGAACGGTTCCTTTGGCATGGTTGACGATATGAATCATTCCCTGCTGGCAGCTATCGGCAAAGGTATCTCCTGGCTGTTCATTCCTCTTGGATGGGGAGACTGGAAAGCAGCCGTTGCAGCCGTCTCCGGACTGGTTGCAAAGGAAAATGTGGTTGGTACTTTCGGTATCCTTTATGGATTTGCGGAAGTGGCGGAAAACGGGTCTGAGATTTGGGGAACACTGGCAGGCAGCTTTACAGCCGCTGCTGCATATTCCTTCCTGGTGTTCAACCTTCTGTGTGCACCCTGCTTTGCAGCTATGGGAGCCATCAAACGTGAAATGAACAATGCAGGCTGGTTCTGGTTTGCCATCGGATATCAGACCTTGCTGGCGTACTGCTCATCGCTGGTTGTCTACCAGATTGGACATCTTTTGGAGGGCGGAGCGTTTGGTTTCGGCACCGTTGCGGCGATCCTTGTATTGGCAGTTTTCCTGTATCTGTTGTTCAGGCCATACAAAGAAAAAGGTACATTAGATGTGAAGATCAAGACAGGTAAGGCGGCGAAGGCATAAATGCCTTCCGGCCTGTCCGGAAAGGTGGGATAGATATGAATGCTGGGACAATTATAGTGCTGTTGCTTTTACTCTGTGTTGTGGGGCTGGTCGTCAGAAAGATCGTGAGAGACAAGAAGGCCGGCAATACCTGCGGAAGCTGCGGCGGTAACTGCAGCTGCTGCCACGGGGCGGCAGAAGAGAAACTAAAATAAAAGTACTTTTACGCAGCCGGATGGAACACTGGCGTGTGTCGGGCTGGAGTTTCAGACACACGCTAAAGGATAACGGGAGGCTTTTGTATATCATTTACAAAAGCAGTCCCGTTTTTTTGTGTGCGGACCGTTTCATACAGGTTGGAGGCAAACAAGTCCTGCCGGAATTTTTCC
This sequence comes from Blautia marasmi, assembly GCF_900258535.1. NCBI lineage: Bacteria > Bacillati > Bacillota > Clostridia > Lachnospirales > Lachnospiraceae > Blautia > Blautia marasmi. The sequence goes on along the minus strand of NZ_OIWX01000001.1, from coordinate 5,818,042 downwards.
CGGGCTGTCTCACCCAGCAGGTTTTGGTAGTCCGCTGCTTTGGTGATGAGAGGAATTTCCGCCTTTTCTTTGATTTCCCGAAGAAGGCCCCTGTCAGCCTTTTTAAAGCCCAGTATTCGAGCATATGGTGGCACGGAAAGAGGGCGTTCCTCTGCTTTTATGTTGAGAAGCACATGGAGAAGCGCCCGGCTGATACGGGTGTACGTCAGCTCCCGTGTTTTTAACAGGGCCGAAAATTGAGAAAAGCTTTGGTATTCGTTTAAACGGGCATGGATACGTCTGGCCAATTCCGGGGACATATCAGAATACATACTGAGCTCTTGGGGAGTATGCAGCATGAGTTTGTAGCGGAGCAGCAGTGAAAGATCATCCTCCCAAACAGGAGATTCCCCGGAAAGCCTGTCCGCTGCCAGCAGGGCGGCTGAACTTGGCATGGTCTTTGTGAGAAATCCATCATAGCCGGACAGTACATTTTTATCTCGTGCCGGGATTTCCTTTAAAAAGTTTCGGATGGCGGTGGCACTGGAAAAAGAAGCGGACAGGTCCTTGTCATGATATCCCGCGCCTTCACGCTTCAGGGCAAAGGGCTGTATGTTACTGTTTGACCGCTTCAGGGCCTTTATATATTCCAGGCCAAGGATATTGTTGGGGGAATCCAGAAGCCCGGCCAGAGATTCAGAGCGGTTAAGGTCTGCAAAAGCTTCTTTGCGGGCAGAGGGAAAAGAATAGCCCTTTTTTAAGAGGGAACGGAGCGTATGCTGATAAGCAGTGTGCTCCGTTAAAAGAGCTTCCGCACATGCAGCCAGAGCCGTCGTATCCCCGGATTCGCTTCCAAAACAGAGCGCATCCACGCATCCAAGCCGGTCCAGTACCTGTACGGCACCGGAAGCAAAATATTCAGCACTTGCGCAGGCGCTTGAAACAGGCAGTTCCAGCACCAGATCCGCACCGTTTAAAAGAGCCATGCGTGTGCGGAGGTATTTGTCAAACATGGCAGGCGCTCCTCTCTGCACGAAATCTCCGCTCATGATCACTACAAGGTGCTCAGCGTCGGTAAGCTCTCTGGCTTTTTTAAGATGATACGCGTGGCCTTTATGAAAAGGATTGTATTCGGCAATGATTCCGGTGATTCTGCTCATAGGATCCCTATTCCCTTCTTTAATGAATGTCTGTTTCACTTGTCCTGTATTATTGGTTTAAATATAACAAATATTCTGTCTCCGGACAACCATTTATATTTTCCCGTTACATGTTCCTAAAAGAATACAAAATTTGCCCGTAAATTTAAACAGTGCCCTTGTACCATTTTTTGAAAAGATGTATAATGATACCAAACGTGGCTGTTTTGGCCGCGAAGATGTATGATAACGGAGGAAAAAACATGAACGTATTAGTAGTAAACTGCGGAAGTTCATCCCTGAAATTCCAGTTGATCAATTCTGACACAGAAGAAGTTGCTGCAAAAGGCTTATGCGAGCGTATCGGCATTGACGGAAGACTGGTTTATCAGCCGACAGGCGGTGAGAAAGAGACAACAGAAGCAGCAATGCCAACCCATACAGAGGCCATCAAAATGGTTCTTGACGCTTTAGTAAACCCGAAGACAGGTGTATTAAAGAGCCTGGACGAAGTGGAAGCGATCGGACACCGCGTCCTGCACGGAGGTGCTAAGATTTCCGATTCCTGTATCATTGATGACGAAGTTATCTCTGTTATTGAAGAGTGCTGTGACCTGGGACCGCTGCACAACCCGGCTAACTTAATGGGTATCCGCGCATGTATGGAACTGATGCCCGGCAAACCAAACGTGGCAGTGTTCGATACAGCTTTCCATCAGACTATGCCGGAGAAAGCATACATGTATGCGATCCCGTACAAATATTATGACAAATACAAAGTCCGCAAATACGGTTTCCACGGAACATCTCATCGTTTCGTATCCAAAGAGACTATTAAATTCCTGGGACTTGACCCGGACAACTCCAAAGTGATCGTAGCGCATTTAGGAAACGGCTCCTCCATCAGTGCAGTTGTGAACGGTAAATGTGTGGATACCAGCATGGGCCTGACTCCTCTGGAAGGTCTCGTAATGGGAACACGTTCCGGTGATCTGGATCCTGCTGTTCTGGAATTCATCTGCGGAAAAGAAAACATTGACGTAAAAGAGATGGTCCGCATCCTGAACAAAGAATCCGGACTGTTAGGTCTGTCAAAAGGTCTGTCCAGCGACTTCCGTGACTTAAACGAAGCCAGAGAGCAGGGCAACCCGGATGCGGGGAGAGCCGTTGACTGTCTGTGCTATCGTATTGTAAAATACATTGGTTCCTATGTGGCAGCTATGAACGGCGTGGACGCCATCGCTTTCACAGGCGGTATCGGAGAGAATGCCATCCCGGTTCGTGAGACGGTTGTCAACAGTCTTTCTTACCTGGGAATCACTCTGGACGAGGAAGCAAACCAGAAACGCGGAGAGAACATGATCATCTCCACTGCAGATTCCAAAGTGAAAGTTGCCGTGGTTCCCACCAACGAAGAGCTTGCAATCTGTCAGGAAACAGCAGAATTAGTCAAGAATGAGAAATAATAGTTGACAAATTGAAAATCCCTATGTATAATTTACTAGGTGTGATTAGGAGACTATTATGCTAATTGATTTATCAGAAATTTTATCCCTGGAAGGAAAGACACAGGTCATAGAAGCACCTGTTTCCATGGATTCCTTTCAATCGAAACTGGGCAGCTTTCCTGTGAAGGCAAAAGAGCCTGTAGTTCTTACAATTACGAATACCGGCAAAAAGGTTCTGCACCTGGAAGCAAGAGGCAGTGTAACTCTGTCCATTCCCTGTGACCGCTGTTTAAAAGAGGTTCCGGTGGACTTTCCCTTTGCACTGGAAAGAGATATGGACATGAAAGTTTCGGAGGAAGACAGGATAAAAGACTTAGATGAAATTAATTATGTCACAGGTTGCAGCCTGGATGTTGAGCAGTTAGTGCATAATGAGATTTTAATCCGTTGGCCTTTACGGGTCCTGTGTAAAGAGGACTGCAAGGGAATCTGCGGCCATTGCGGCAAAGATTTAAATGACGGCCCCTGTTCCTGCGAGCAGGAAAGCCTCGATCCGAGAATGGCAGCAATCCGTGATATATTTAGCAAATTTAAGGAGGTGTAACCATGTCCATCTGTCCAAAAAATAAAACTTCAAAAGCAAGAAGAGATAAAAGAAGAGCTAACTGGAAAATGAGCGCTCCGAATTTAGTAAAATGCAGCAAATGTGGAGCTTTAATGATGCCACACAGAGTATGCAAAGCTTGCGGAAGTTACAACAAAAAAGAAATCATCAAAATGGGTGAAGAATAATTCATGCATGAGAAAGGCCTTCTGGACAACCAGGAGGCCTTTTTGTAATATTTTTGTAATAAATTTATAAAAAACCTTGCGGTTTATGTAAAAACAAGTTAATATAGAACTGGAATTACAACCGATGAATAAAAGATTACATGTAACAGTTCAGACAAGCTGAACCGCTACGCATCCAGCCATTAAAAATCGCTTCGCGATGGGCCGGATGCCTGCCGGCACTACTTTTTCATACGGTCAGCGCAGTAAATGTGCAGACCTGTCTGAACTGTTACGATCACATTTCTATTAAAGGAGGAAGATGGATGAATAAATGGTTAAAGAAAGGGATTCTGCTTCTTGCAGTCGGATGCCTTACTTTTGCCGTGACGGGCTGCAGCGGGGAAAAGGTGATGGACAAGGTGCTGGAAAAGACAGACCCCAAGCCGGAGAATACAGATAAAAGCAGTGAGAAGGAAGATGAGGATAAGACACAGGAACCGGAGGTTACGGTTGCAAAACCGGAGTTCACTACAAATCTCAGCGGTTCCGTTACTTATAAGACCGGAGATAAGGCAGAAGCCCTGAAAGTGGAGGTAAAGACATCGGACAAAGGTGTCATCACTTACCAGTGGTACCAGAGCCAGACGAACACCAACGGAGGCGGTACTCCGGTGGAAGGAGAGACAAAGAACACCTTTACCCCTCCTACCAATGAGGCAAAGACCATGTTCTATTATGTGGTGGCCACCAGCACCATCGGTTCCTCCACAAATGGCATAACCAGTGATACGGCAGAGATCATCGTGTCTGACGACGCGGAAAGCAAGGATGCCGAGAAGAAAAAATCAGAGGAAAAGAAGGACGAAAAGAAAGAGAAGAAGGAAAAAACTTCCGGAACCTGGACAGAATCTGATAAAGGCTGGTGGTACGATTACGGAGACGGTACCTATCCCAAGAGCCAGTGGCTGGAGATTGAGGGCAAGTGGTATGCCTTTGATGACCATGGCTATATGAGAAAAGGCTGGTATCAGGAAGGCAGCGCCTGGTATTATCTGAAAGATGACGGTTCCATGGCAGTAGATACCGATGTGGAAGGCTATCATCTGGGTAGTGACGGAAAAATGCAGTAAATAAGAAAATAGCAGTAACTATTCAGTAGGTCTGTGCATGCACTGCTCTGACCGTAAGAAAGCATTTTGCAGCCAAGCAAAAATCCCATCGCCAAAGGCGATATTGCATGGATCTTTGCCTGTAACTGTCAGGTACTGAACAGTTACAAATAGTATAAAAATGGCAGGCGGCTGCTGTAAAAGAATATCTTTTACAGCAGCCCTCTTGCGGTTTTAAAGGATGTCTGGTAAAATTATTTGCAGAATACAGGAGGCAGAATATGGAGAATATGACAATTGTGGCAGTGGATGCCATGGGAGGCGACAATGCACCGGCGGAAATTGTCAAAGGTGCAGTGGACGCCGTGAAAGAAAAAGCAAACCTGAAGGTACTTCTGGTGGGCCTGGAAGAGGCTGTAAAAAAAGAATTGGAGGCCTGCGGCAATCCCGGAGATAGGATTGAAATTGTTCCCGCATCCCAGGTTATAGAGACAGGAGAACCGCCGGTTACCGCAATACGGGGTAAAAAGGATTCCTCCATCGTGGTGGGGATGAAGCTGGTGAAGAAAGGGGAAGCAGACGCTTTCGTATCCGCAGGAAGCTCCGGAGCCATCCTGGTGGGAGGCACTACCATTGTGGGCAGGATCAAAGGTGTGGAGAGAGCACCTCTGGCCCCGCTGATCCCCACAAGAGACGGTGTGTCTCTCTTAATAGACTGCGGCGCCAATGTAGATGCCCGTTCCTCTCATCTGGTGCAGTTCGCCCGCATGGGATCTATCTACATGGAGCATGTCATGGGTGTCAGCAAGCCCCGTGTGGGAATCGTGAACATAGGTGTCGAGGAGGAGAAAGGAAATGCCCTGGTAAAAGAGACATATCCGCTGCTGAAAGAATGTGAAGATATTAATTTTATCGGCAGCATTGAAGCCAGGGAAATTCCCAACGGCGCGGCAGATGTCATAGTGACAGAAGCCTTTGTGGGAAATGTGATCCTGAAGCTTTACGAGGGTGTGGGGGCCACTTTGATCTCCAAGGTGAAGCAGGGCATGATGACAACTCTGCGCAGCAAAATAGGCGCCCTTTTGGTGAAACCGGCACTTAAATCCACATTAAAAAGCTTTGATGCCAGCGAGTACGGCGGAGCACCGCTTTTAGGCCTGAAGGGACTTGTAGTGAAATGCCATGGAAGTTCCAAGTCTTCGGAGGTGAAGAACTCCATCATCCAGTGTATTTCGTTCAAAGAACAGAACATCAGTGAACGGATCGGGAAGAATATTATTTCATCAAAATAGGCCATGCTGTACCCGGTGAATGACCGTGTGCGGAGGGAAACATCAGATAAAAAGGAAAAGCATAAGGAGGAAAAGAGATGGAACTGGAAAAATTACAGAAGATTATTGCGGAGGTTTTAAATGTGGATGCTCATGAGGTTACCATGGAGACCACATTTGTAGAAGACCTGGGAGCCGATTCTCTGGATATTTTTCAAATCATCATGGGCATTGAGGAGGAGTTCGATATCGAGATTCCCACAGAGGAGGCGGAGAAAATCGTATCCGTAGGCGATGCGGTGGAAGAGATTAAAAAACTGATTGGTTAATGACAAATCGGATGTCCCAAATCCGGCTGCCAGATTCAATCTGAATCTTCCGGGGATTTGGTGACATCCTCTTTTTCTTAAAACAATAAAAAATGCGGGATACATTCCGGAAAGGAAAACTATGAAAAACTTGAAAAAACTCATGGAACTGGAGGCAAAGACAGGATATAAATTCCAGGATTTTGATCTGCTCATAAATGCCATGACCCACAGCTCCTTTGCCAATGAACACAGAATTTCCTATGTGGGAAACAATGAGCGTTTGGAGTTTTTGGGAGATGCGGTTCTGGAACTGACATCCAGTGAATTTTTATTTGAAAAACATCCCCAGATGCCGGAAGGGGAACTGACAAAGAAGCGTGCCAGCATGGTCTGTGAGCCTACATTGGCCCTCTGCGCAAGAGAACTGTCGCTGGGGGAATATCTGCTTCTGGGTAAAGGTGAGGAGGCCACAGGAGGCCGCAGGAGAGATTCCATCGTGTCAGATGCCATGGAAGCACTGATCGGTGCCATTTACCTGGATGGCGGTTTTGCTAATGCAAAAGAGTTCGTTCAGAAATTTATCCTGAATGATATTGAGAATAAACAGCTCTTTTATGATAGCAAGACTACACTTCAGGAGATCGTGCAGGGCAGGTACGAGGAGGATGTGCGCTATGTGCTCCTTCGGGAGGAAGGGCCAGACCACAACAAATCCTTTTATATGCAGGCACTTCTGGGAGAAAAGGTGCTGGGAGAGGGCTGCGGCCACACCAAGAAGGCAGCGGAGCAGCAGGCAGCTTACTGCGCCATCAAAAAACTGAAAAACGACAAAGGTGATTTATGTATCTAAAGAGCATTGAAGTGCAGGGATTTAAATCCTTTGCCAACAAGATAACATTTGAATTTCATAACGGAATCACCGGTATTGTAGGGCCAAACGGCAGCGGCAAGAGCAACGTAGGCGATGCCGTCCGCTGGGTACTGGGCGAGCAGAGTGCCAAACAGCTTCGAGGGGGAAATATGCAGGATGTTATCTTCTCCGGTACGGAGACGAGAAAACCCCTGGGATTCGCTTACGTTGCCATTACCCTTGACAACAGCGACCACCAGCTCCCCATCGACTACGAGGAGGTCACCATAGCCAGAAGGCTGTACCGCTCCGGCGAGAGTGAATATCTCATGAACGGCACTTCCTGCCGGCTGAAGGATGTAAATGAGCTGTTCTATGATACCGGTATCGGAAAAGAGGGCTATTCCATCATCGGACAGGGCCAGATCGACAAGATCTTGAGCGGCAAGCCGGAGGAGAGAAGAGAGCTTTTTGACGAGGCCGCCGGAATCGTGAAATTTAAGAGGAGAAAAGCCTCAGCCCTTAAAAAACTGGAGGAGGAACAGCAGAACCTGACCCGTGTCAGCGACATTCTCTCAGAACTCACAAGACAGCTGGCCCCTTTAGAAAGACAGTCTGAGACAGCCAGGATCTATCTAAAGAAAAGAGAGGAATTAAAAGGCCTGGATACCCAGATGTTCCTCTCGGAGATGGAGCGGATCAAAGAGCAGCTCCGTGAGGTGGAGGGAAAATATGGGATCGCCCAAAGCGACCTGGAGGAGACCACCAAAAGCTTTGAAACTACAAAGACTGAGTACGAACAACTGGAAAAAGAACTGGAGGAGCTGGAGGAGAATATCCAGCAGTTCAGGGAGGAATCCACCCAGAAGGCCTTATTGAAACAACAGCTGGAAGGTCAGATCAATGTGTTGAACGAGCAGATCCACGCGGCAAGGCAAAGCGATGAGCAGTACCGGGAGCGGGTAAAGCACCTGGAAGGCGAGATTGCCAGACGCCGGGAGGATGCAGAAAAATACACAGGGGAAAAGAGTGAACTGGACACCAGACTTGCGGAGGCGGAAGCAGCCCAGGAAGGGGCGAAGAAGCAGTTCCGGGATCTGGCCATTGAGATCCACAAACTGGAGGAAAAGATTGAGGAGGACAAAAATGAGATCATAGAGCTCCTCAATATGCGGGCCTCCACAAAGGGAAAGATGCAGCGCTATGACGCTATGATGGAGCAGATTTCCCTGAGAAAGACAGAGTTAAACCAAAAGCTCCTGCGCCTGAAAAGTGAGGCAAGCCAGCAGAGGGATGCCAAAGAACGCTATGAAAAAGAGCAGCAGGAGATAGAGGAGAACATAGAAAAGCTCACCAGACAGAGCAATCACAGCGAGGATGAGATAAAACGCTGTCAGGCGCTGATCTCTAAAGCCGGCAGAGAGCTGGATATGGGACAGACGGCTTATCACAGGGAGGCATCCCGCCTGGAATCCCTGCAGAACATTACGGAGCGCTACGACGGATACGGCAACAGCATCCGCCGTGTCATGGAGCAGAAGAAAAATGTTCCGGGCATCCGGGGTGTTGTGGCGGATTTGATCAAAGTCCAGAAGAATTATGAGACAGCCATCGAGACTGCCCTGGGCGGCAGTATCCAGAACATAGTTACAGACAATGAGAGTACAGCCAAGGAGCTGATCACCTTCCTGAAACGGAACAAATATGGCCGTGCCACGTTCCTGCCTCTTACCAGCATGAAAAATAAAAAGCCCTTTGCCAATGCCGCGGCCTTGAAAGAGCCGGGCGTCATCGGGGTTGCCAGTGAGCTGGTGACTGTGGATGCGGAATATGAAGGGCTTACCAATTACCTGCTGGGCAGAACCCTGGTGGTGGACCATATTGACCACGGTATCGCCATTGCCAGGAAATATCAGTATACCATCCGGATGGTGACCATTGAGGGGGAATCTCTGAATCCAGGCGGTTCCCTGACAGGTGGTGCCTTTAAGAATAACAGCAACCTGCTGGGACGCCGGCGGGAAATCGACGAGCTCAGAAACAGTGTGGAAATGCTGAAAAAGGATTTGGAGGAGAAGCAGGCGGAACTGGACGGTCACCGGGAGAAGAGGAACCACTTCCGCGACGAGGTGGCCCGTCTGGGAGAGCTTCTGCAGGAACAGTACCTGCGGGACAACACAGTGCGCATGAACCTGCAGTCCATGGATGCCAAAAAACAGGAGATCGCAGATGGCTATGAAAGCCTGAAAAAAGAGAATGCAGAGCTGGAAAAACAGGTGGCTGAGATCTCTGAGAACAGTGATTCCATCCGCCTGGAACTGGAGACAAGCGCGGCGCAGGAAAAAGCCCTGGAGGATGCCATCACCATTAACCAGGAAGCTCTGGATGAGAAGAAAAAGCTGGAGACTGCACATTCCAGAAGTCTGGAGCAGGCACATTTGGAAACGGCCAATCTGACGTCAAAGCGAGGATTCCTGGAGGAAAACCTGTCAAGGCTGAAAGAGGAGACGAACAGTCTGAAGGAGCAGATGGAATCGCTGCTTGGAAGTCTTAAAAACGGCAAGGCCGATATGGAGAAAAAAGTCAGGGATATTGAGGAAATACGGCTGACCATTGAAGGCGCCCAGAAGGAGGCGGTGGAGGACGAGGCAAAGATGCAGGAGTACCTTCAGCGCAAGGAAGAGATGAACCGCACGCACAAATCCTTTTTTGACAAGCGGGATGAGCTGTCGGCCAGAATGAATCTCTTAGACAAGGAGTGTTACCGCCTCACCGGTCAGAAGGAAAAGCTGGAGGAAAGCCAGGAGAATCAGGTCAACTATATGTGGGAAGAATACGAGATGACCTACGGCCAGGCACTGGGGCAGGACTTCGGGGAGCTGATGGAGCGTTCGGAGATCAAAAAAGCGCTGGGAAGTGTCAGGGAAGAGATCAAAAAGCTGGGCAATGTAAATGTGAATGCCATTGAGGAGTACAAGGAGCTGTCAGAGCGTCACACCTTCTTAAGCACCCAGCATGCGGATCTGGTACAGGCAGAACAGACACTTCTTGGGATCATAGATGAACTGGACACAGGAATGCGCAATCAGTTTGAGGAGAAATTTTCACAGGTACGCATCGAATTTGACAAAGCGTTCAAAGAGCTGTTCGGCGGTGGAAAAGGTACACTTGAACTGGATGAGGACGCGGATATCCTGGAGGCAGGCATCCGTATCATATCCCAGCCCCCGGGCAAAAAACTGCAGAATATGATGCAGCTCTCCGGCGGTGAGAAAGCCCTGACCGCCATAGCACTGTTGTTTGCCATCCAGAATCTGAAGCCGTCCCCCTTCTGTCTGCTGGATGAGATTGAGGCGGCTCTGGACGATTCCAATGTTACCCGCTACGCAAAATATCTGCACAAGTTGACAAAAAATACACAATTTATTATTATAACACATAGAAGAGGTACCATGACGGCTGCTGACCGTCTGTATGGTATCACTATGCAGGAAAAAGGTGTGTCCACACTTGTTTCTGTTAATCTTATAGAAAATGATTTGGACAAATAGGAGGGCATATGGCAGAGGAAAAAGAAAAAAAAGGCTTTTTTCAGCGCCTGGTGGCGGGACTTTCCAAAACCAGGGCAAATATTGTATCCGGTATAGATTCCATTTTCAGCGGATATTCCAGTATTGATGACGATTTTTATGAAGAGATAGAAGAAATCCTTGTTATGGGTGATCTGGGGATCAATGCAACCACCCATATTGTGGAGGAGTTAAAGGCCCAGGTGGCGGAGAAGAAGATCAAAGACCCTCAGGAGTGCAAACAGCTCCTAATGGAAAGCATCAAATCCCAGATGGCAGTGGGGGAGACTGCGTATGAGTTTGAGCACCGCAAGTCCGTGATACTGGTCATCGGGGTAAACGGTGTGGGTAAGACCACATCGGTGGGCAAGCTGGCAGGCAAGCTGAAAGACCAAGGGAAAAAAGTGATCTTGGCAGCAGCAGACACCTTCCGGGCAGCGGCAGGGGAACAGCTTACCCAGTGGGCGAACCGGGCCGGCGTGGAGCTGATCGGCGGTCAGTCAGGCGCAGACCCTGCAAGTGTGGTCTATGACGCCATTGCGGCGGCAAAAGCCAGAGATGCGGATGTGCTTCTGTGTGACACGGCAGGGCGTCTTCACAATAAGAAAAACCTGATGGAGGAGCTGAGAAAGATTTACCGCATCATTGAGCGGGAATATCCGGAGGCCTATCTGGAGACACTGGTTGTCCTGGACGGCACCACAGGGCAGAATGCCCTTCTGCAGGCCAGACAGTTCAATGAAGTTGCCAATGTGACAGGCATCATATTAACGAAACTGGACGGAACGGCAAAAGGCGGAATTGCAGTGGCAATCGAATCTGAGCTAGACATTCCGGTGAAATATATAGGGGTAGGAGAGAGCATTGACGATTTGCAGAAATTTAATTCCGATGAATTCGTAAACGCGCTTTTCGACATCAAGGAGTAAAGGAGAAAAATTATGCTGACCCTGGAGAAATTTGAAGAAGCGTCGGAAACCGTAAAAAAAGTGACGCAGGACACCAAGCTGGTCTACAGCGACTATTTCAGTGCGCAGACCGGCAACAAAGTTTACTTAAAACCGGAAAATATGCAGGTGACAGGAGCTTATAAGCTCCGCGGCGCCTACTATAAGATCAGCACGCTGTCTGAGGCGGAGCGCGGGAAGGGCCTGATAACAGCCTCAGCGGGCAACCACGCCCAGGGCGTTGCCTACGCGGCAAAAGCATTTGGTGCAAAAGCCGTTATCGTCATGCCTACCACCACACCGCTGATCAAAGTGGAACGTACCAAGAGCTACGGGGCAGAGGTGGTGCTGTACGGAAATGTCTATGATGAAGCCTGTGACTATGCCTATAAGCTGGCGGAGGAGCACGGATACACCTTTATTCACCCCTTCGATGACCCGGCTGTGGCCACGGGACAGGGAACCATTGCCATGGAGATCATCAAGGAGCTGCCGTTGGTGGATTACATTCTGGCACCCATCGGGGGAGGCGGTCTGATCACAGGGGTATCCACTCTGGTGAAGCTTCTGAATCCCAATATCAAGGTGATCGGCGTGGAGCCGGCGGGCGCCAACTGCATGCAGGCATCCTTAAAGGAAGGGGAAGTTGTGACCTTGGACGGCGTAAACACCATTGCGGACGGTACTGCAGTGAAACGCCCCGGAGATCACATTTTCCCTTACATACAGAAAAATGTGGATGAGATCATAACCGTTGAGGACTCGGAACTGATCGTGGCATTTTTGGACATGGTGGAAAATCACAAGATGATCGTGGAGAATTCAGGCCTTCTGACTGTGGCGGCCTTAAAACATCTGAAGTTTACCGGCAAGAAAGTGGTATCCATTTTAAGCGGCGGCAATATGGATGTGATCACCATGGCCTCTGTGGTACAGCTGGGACTGATCGCGCGGGACAGGATCTTTACCGTATCGGTCCTTCTGCCGGATAAGCCGGGTGAACTGGTCCGTGTGGCGTCTGTCATTGCCCAGCAGCAGGGCAATGTGGTGAAACTGGACCACAACCAGTTTATCAGCGCCAACCGTTCCGCTGCCGTGGAGCTTAAGATCACCATCGAGGCATTTGGTACAGACCACAAAAACCAGATCATAAAAGCGCTGGAGGATGAGGGATACCGTCCGAAACAGATAACAGCCAATCTGTAAACAAGTGAATGATATAATAGGCAGAATGCCGGCATTTTGGAACGGAAGATACCAAAATGCCGGTGTTTTTTGTGTTATAAAGAAGCCTTTTGACTTTCAGATCGCCCTCTGGACCTTTCGGTGAGGCAAAAAAATCTTCAGATAGATCTTGATTTAATCATTTAACATATCACAGTTGTAAAATAGACTAAAAATAAGACTGTAAAATTGGTATAATTAGATAAATATTCAATAATTAAGCATAAAACATTGTAAAAACAATGACGAAATGCTATTGTATATTTAAAAGACTGACCGGTTTCATGTCACTGAAAATACCTTGGAAACAAGGCCGCTGTCAAAGAGAGTGTGATATGTATGAAGGAAAAAGAGGGAAACAGTAAGAGAAGTTCCGGAATCAGTAAATCATTGAGACGGTTTTTTGGTGTAGGAGATATGGGTTTTAATTTGATGACCAATATTGAAACCTATTATTTCCAGTTTTTCCTGACGGATGTTGCGAAGTTTGCACTTCCGATCGTAACTTTGATCTCCACAGTGTCCAGTCTTGTGGATGCAGCGCTGTCCTGGGCGTACGGCGCGTTTTTAAATACCATGAAGCCCATGAAATGGGGCAGATACAGGTCATGGCTTGCGGTGATCCCATGGCTTGTTCCGTTTCTCTATGCCTTTCAGTTTATAAAGCTGAATGACGGAGTGGCGGCGGTTGTCATTATCATCATTGCCACGATCACCAGCCATATTGCATGGAACATACCTTTTGTGGCCAATATCTCCATGATCAATATTGCGGCAAAGACGCCGGAAGACAGGATGGCACTTTCCTCCACAAGAGCTGTCTGGGCAACCCTGGGAATGGTACTGTACTCCTATGTAGGTCCCGGAACCGTGGCGATCCTGGCATCTGTAGTGGGTGCAAAAAATTCCTACGGTGCAGCAGCGTTTGTGTTTGGCGTGCTGATGGCAGCAGGTTATTTTGCGCACTTTAAGATGTTTGAAGGATATGAGGAGACCGGTGCGGAGGAGATCGCACGTCTGCAGAAAGAGAAGGCAGCCCGCAAAGAAGCACACGGCAAGAAAGAACATGGTATGATCAAATCGCTCACATCCAACCCGTATCTGCTGGGATTGATCGTAGCGGATCTGACGAAGTATGTCTATTTATTTGTATCAAGCGGGATTGCAGTTTACTATTTTACCTATGTCGCTAAGCAGCCGGGTCTGACAGCCACATTTATCCTGGTCTCCAATCTTCTGGGCGTTGCGGCATCTTACCTTTCAAAGAGTGTAGCGGGAAAGGTATCAGCCAGAAATACCGTAATATATTCTTATATTGCCATGGTAGTGGTATTGGTATTAGGTTTTGTTTTCTACAGCAGTACATGGGCAGTGCTCATATTCGTCAGTATCGCCCAGTTTTTCTGTACCATGACAAACGCCTGTGCGCCTGCACTCTACGCTGACTGTGCTATCTATAGTGAGTATAAGACAGGTGTCAATGCAACCGGGCTGATTATGGGCCTGAGCAATATCCCGCTGAAAATAGGCGTGGTGAGCCGTGGGATCTTGATCAATGCATGTCTTGCAATGGCCGGATTTTCATCAGCGATCGTACAGTCAGGGGAGACGACTGCGAAGCTGGCAAGGGGGATCAGCATGGGATTTACATTGATCCCTGCAGTAGCAATGGTGATCGGTGCAGCCGTTATGGTATTTGGATACCGGCTGACCGGAAAAGCAGTGGAAGGATATTCGGCTGAAATTGAACAGAGAAAGAATAGGGAATAAACAGGTAAAAAACAGATAGAAACAGATAGAAACAGAGGAATAAGGGTGCGGATTGACCGGTAAGTCTAAAAAAGCCCTGCCAATCAGGCAGGGCCGTGAGCCGGCGGAGTCAAAACATCTGACCGCCAAAGCGGAGATGTCTTGGCCCGCCAGGCTCATTTTTTATTTCACTTCTACAAGTTCGTACTCTTTCTGACCGAGACCGATTTTTACACCATGCTCAATGGATGATTCCCAGTTAGTCTCAGGGAAGATGGTGTGGAAGTGGTCGTGATGGGCCTCTTCTTTTTTCAGTTCTCCCAGGCGGCTGTTGGCAATCTCAGGCTGGGCGTTTACTGCATCTGCACAAGCCAGGTCAAGTGCAATGGGGTCAAAGGAGGCAAACATTCCCACATTGGGAACGATCGCTGCGTCGTTTTCCGCATGACAGTCACAGTAGGGAGATACATCGATCACAAGACTGATGTGGAAGCAGGGACGTCCATCCACAACAGCTTTTGTATACTCTGCAATCTTGCAGTTTAAGATGTCATTGGATTCATCCGAAGCCGGCTGTACGGCATCCTTGGGACAGACACCGATACATCTGCCGCAGCCTACACATTTGTCATGGTCAATAAAGGCTTTTTTGTTCTCAAACTGCGGTGCATTATGGGCGCAGACCTTAGCACACTGCTTACAGCCAATACACAAATCCTGATCTACGTGAGGTTTTCCGGCACTGTGCATTTCCATTTTGCCTGCACGGGAACCGCATCCCATACCGATATTTTTCAGTGTACCGCCAAATCCGGTGGCCTCATGGCCTTTAAAATGGGTGAGGGAAATGAAAACGTCCGCATCCATAACTGCTCGGCCGATTTTGGCCTCTTTCACATACTGCCCGCCCTCCACAGGCACCAAAGATTCATCGGTTCCTTTCAGGCCGTCGGCGATCAATACCTGGCAGCCGGTGGTGAGAGGATTAAAGCCGTTTAGATTTGCGCTGTCCAGATGGTCCAGGGCATTTTTTCTGCCGCCTACATACAGGGTGTTACAGTCCGTAAGAAACGGTTTTCCTCCCAATTCTTTTACCACGTCAGCAACGGCCTTTGCGTAGTTTGGGCGAAGAAAGGCCAGGTTTCCGGGTTCTCCGAAATGCATTTTGATGGCAACGTACTTGTCCTCAAAATCAATTTCACCAATACCGGCTGATTTAATCAAACGCTGAAGCTTTGTCAGCAGGTTGTCTCCATTTTTTACACGAAGGTCTGAGTAATATACTTTAGATGCTGTCATTTGTTTCATCCTCCAATCTATGTATTCTGGAGATAATTTTAGCATTTTACGATAAGAGATACAATAGAAAAACTTAAAAATAGCAATATTTGAACAGTTATATGCATATATGTCAATTTCTGACATTTTCAGTTCTGCAAAAGTGTGATAAAATAAATGTAACTGTGAGGGTACTGAACAGTTACAGGCAAAAATCCATGCAGAATCGCCTTTGGCGATGGGATTTTTGCTTGGCCGTGGTACACTTTCTTACGGTCAGCACAGTGAATGCGCAGACCTACTGAATCGTTACAAATAAATAGCGTATGCGAAGGGACTCATGGGACCGGATGGTGCTCCGGCAAACATCCGGCTGATAAAAATATACATAGACAGGAGCAGAAAAATGAGCAGAGAATTATATCTGGAATGTTACTCGGGGATCAGCGGTGATATGACAGTTGCCGCACTTCTTGATCTGGGTGTGGAAGAATCCTATTTAAGGCAGGAACTGGAGAAGCTGCATCTGGACGGCTATGAAATAAAAATATCACGGACAAAGAAAAATCAGATCACTGCAATGGATTTTGACGTGATCCTGACAGAAGAGGGGGAAGGGCATCACCATCACGGAGAGCATGTCCACAGCCATTCCCACAACAGTTTTAAGGAAATCTGTGAGCTGGTCAGCCGGTCGGACTTAAATGCCCATATAAAGGAAATGACCTTAAAGATTTTCCGCGTCATTGCAGAGGCGGAAGCAAAAGTCCACGGTACGCCGGTGGAGGAGGTACATTTTCATGAGGTCGGAGCAGTGGATTCCATTGTGGATATTACGGCCGCAGCCATATGCCTTTACAGGCTGGGATTTGACAGCATAACGGCATCTGAGCTTTGGGAGGGGAAAGGTACCACCTGGTGTCAGCACGGCAGGATCCCGGTACCGGCGCCCGCTGTGCTGGAGATGCTGGCAGAACACAGGGTCCCCGTCAAATTCACACCTGTGGAGGGAGAGATGATCACGCCTACCGGGGCCGGAATTGTGGCGGCACTGTCTGGGAGAAGAAAACTGCCTGACCGCTTTGTGGTGGAAAAGACGGGAACCGGCGCGGGTAAAAAAGACTTTCCCCATGCCAATATTCTGCGCGCTATGATATTGAATACAGAGACAAGGGCCGGGTTTACAGAGCGCAGGATGGACCCGACGGACGCAGAGGCTGCCGGCTGTTTTTCGGGGCAGGCTAAGGAGGCTGATAAAGAAAATACCGGGATCACACAGAACGTGGTATCCGTGTTAGAGACAAATGTGGATGACTGTTCCGGCGAACAACTGGGATATGCCATGGAATGTCTTCTGGATGCCGGCGCACTGGATACCTGCTGTATGCCGGTATATATGAAAAAAAACCGCCCGGCCTACATGCTTCAGGTTATATGCAGACCGGAAGATGAGGAGAAAATGGAAACAGTTCTTTTCCGGGAGACCACAAGTATCGGCCTGAGAAAATACAGGGAAGAGCGGAGTATACTTCCAAGGGAGATCATAACCGTCACACTTTTGGACGGGCAGCAGGTCAGGGTCAAGAAATGCAGCCATCACGGGCAGGAATTCTACTATCCGGAGTACGAGGATGTCAGAGCAGTCAGCAGGGCGGCAAACCGCAATTTCCCGGAGATGTGCAGGGAAGCCGCAGAAGCGGCAGGCAGGAATAAAGACGGAGAGTGAGAATGGAGCAGAAATTTACAGAGAAAGAAGAAACCTTATTTTCTATTATGAAGAAATATACCGGCGAGGACGTATGTATCGCCTTTTCCGGCGGCACGGACAGCAGTCTTCTTCTCAAGGTGGCTGTGGACTGTGCCCAAAAGGACACAAAAATATATGCAGTGACTTTTGACACGGTCCTGCATCCTTCCTGCGACCTGGAAATCGCAAAAGAAGTGGCGAAAGAGATGGGGGCTATCCACCAGGTGATATTTATCAATGAGCTGGAGAATTCGGATATCAGGCACAATCCGGTGGACAGATGCTATCAGTGTAAGAAAATGCTGTTTGAAAATCTGATGGCATTTGCTGAAAAGGTCCACGCAGCGACGGTTCTGGAGGGAACCAATGAAGATGACCTGCATGTATACCGCCCGGGGCTGAAGGCCGTGGGGGAGCTGGGTGTAAAAAGTCCCCTTGCCGAGGCGGGCCTGACAAAACAGGAGGTGAGAAGCCTTGCCCATAAACTGGGAATATCCGTGGCAAACCGTCCGGCTGCCCCCTGTCTGGCCACCAGGCTTCCCTATGGGGCGGATTTGCAGCCGGAACTTTTAAGGATGCTTGAGCGTGGGGAAACTTATCTGAAAGAGGCAGGGTTTTCCGTGGTGAGACTTCGCCTGCATGGAAATGTTGCCAGAATTGAGATTCCCGTATCAGATTTTGCTGCCTTTTTAGCAAAACGGGAGGAAATTACAGAGAAACTAAAAGCGATGGGCTTTTCTTATATCACCCTGGATATGGAAGGATTCCGCAGCGGCAGCATGGATGAGACGCTGCAGGAAAGGAAAGTCGAAAAATAAAATACGGTTCTGCTTGCAGACAGGGAAAAAATGGTATATTATATATTCTATGGAAAAGAAAATATAAAATATCTCTAAAATGAGGGCGTTGTGAAACCGGAAAGTTTCGCAGCACCCTCATTGTGCGTTTGTCCTGCATCCTGCAGTTATGTATCAGGGCAGCATATGAATATGGGAATAATCCAGTCCGGCAAATATTTCATTGGCTTTTTTCTGATTCTGCTGAATGATCACCGGACTTAATCCTGCAATACGGACCGCTATGGTGGGAAGCAAGTCTAAAAGCCGTTGGAAATCGCTGCTTCTTAAATCCACGTCTTTATTTTGTAAGATTAATTCACGTCTTGCACCGTACTCTGCGGTGGCACACCAATAATAAGATTCGGGTGTAATATCCACATGGAAATATTTCAGGATCTCCACCTGTTTTTTTCTGACTGCCTGATGAAATTCGACGGGAACCAAGTCACTCTCATTGACTTCCAGATGGAAACAGAGAATGTGCGGATCACTGAAGATCTGCATCATCATAATATTAGACTGCACCATGTGCGCCTGCAGCTCATTGTCCAGAAGCCCTTCAACCTGACTGGCAATGAAATCCTTTATTTGATGGAGATAATCCATATATATTCGGTTCAGCAACTCTTGTTTTTTAAAATGATAATTGACCAGCCCTACCGGTACAGCGGCTTTTTGGGCTATCATCTGATAAGTGGTCTTTTTGTATCCGTTTTCGTACATCAGCTCCCGCGCAGTCTGATAAATCATTTCCTTTGTCATGATCCCATTGGCATACTGCATGAAATCCCCCCTTATTTTCTGTGTTACGTTTCACTCCGTGACCAGAAATTTTTTACGTTACTGTTTACTCCGTGTCCAGTAACACACTTCGCGATGCACAGATATGGAGCATTCTGTCTCATATCGCGCTGCTGCCTCGGGATTTTCATGCATCCGGCATGAAAACGCCTCCCGGTACAGTGGCCTGTGAACAGTAACCTTTTTACATCTTTTTTACATAATATCACAGATTACGTGGACATTACAACGAAAAACTGTTACAATGAATATTATATAAAATACAATTTATTCAAAATTAATCGGAGAAGGACAAACAGGCGACTGTGCGGAAAAGGAGGATAAGATGGGAGAAAGAAAAGAGAGGCTCGGGGGGTATCTGAAGGTTTCTTACGGCCTTGCGGATTTGGGATTTATCTTTATGGTTACCATGTCGAACACGTATCTGCTCATGTTTTATACAGACGTGGCCGGGATCACGGCGGCAGCAGCCGGGACGCTGATGATGGTTGGAAGGATCATTGACAGCTGCAGCCCGCCGGTCATCGGGGCTGTGATCGAAAAGAGTCATATGAAGTGGGGGAAATACAGGTCCTGGCTGATCATCGGGGCGCCGCTTATTTTTATCACGAATGCGCTCATGTTTCTGAACAACAGTATTTCCATGCCGGCGAAGGCGGTTCTGGCCTGCATTGTCTATGCTGTATTCTGCATTTCCACGAATATTGCTTACACGGGATATACATCCATGAATTCGTCCCTTACCAATGACCAGAAAGAGCGTGTGCAGCTTTCCACTTTCCGGGGACAGGGCAACGCTCTGGGGAAATGTCTGGCAGGATTTCTTCTGATCCCTATGATAACCATGCTGGGCGGGAGCAAGGAGATGAATGCCAGGGGATTTTTTATGTCAGCCATAGCAGCAGGCATAGTATGTGTATTGCTGTACGGAAATCTGGTATATGCTTCAAAGGGAAAAGATATCCGGAGCATTCCCGGGGAAGCGGGTGAAAAAGACAGTTTAAAGACAGGAGAAATGCTGGGGCTGGTTTTCAAGAACAAAAATCTGATGCTGCTGTTTTTAACAGATGTGGCCCGTATTTTAAGTATGCTGGTTATGTACGCCATGTTTCCTTATTTCTTTAAATACGTGGTGCACGATATCAATGGCGCGGCACCGTTTTTCGGGATAGTCAATATCCTGGCCTTTGTGGGAGCCAGCAGTGTGCCCTTTGTCACAAAGTTTTTATCCAAGAGAAACGCATATATCACAGGAAATCTCATACTGGCAGCAGGAATGATCCTGGCTATACTGTTCAGCAGCAGTGTCACAGCCATTATCGCACTTATTTCTGTGGGATACATTGGATACTCCTGGGGAAATGTGGTGAATACATCCATGTATGCTGATACGGTGGATTATGGCGAGTGGAAGACCGGGAAGAATGCCAGGGGCCTCTACTTTTCCATGTTCCAGCTTTCCATTAAGATAGCTGCGGTTTTCAGCACAGCCATTGCCGGTTTTGGCCTGTCCATCGTGGGATATGTGGCGAACACGGAGCCGACACAGCAGGTTATACACGGCATTCGTGTCATTTCCATGGGACTTCCGGCGGGACTTTTGATCCTGGGGGCAGTACTGCTTTTGTTCTATGACCTGAGTCAGAAGAAGATGGATAGGATACGGGAGGAACTGGAAGAGAGGAAAAGTGGAAATTAAATGCTGAGATGCAAAAAAAACAGGCGGATAACAGTTTATTGCTGTTGAGGATGCCTGTGAACGGTTATAACAATCCTGTTTTTTAGAAAAAATCAGAAAGATGTCAAGAAAAAATACTTGACACCATGAAAAAGATGTTGTATGATACACAAGGTGATGATGAGTGGAAAAAATTGTTGAACAGACTTTACTATACGATTTCTATGGTGAGCTCCTAACCGAGCACCAGCGCAGAATATACGAGGATGTAGTGCTGAATGACTATTCTTTGAGCGAGGTAGCCGAAGATTTGGGAATCAGCCGGCAGGGTGTTCACGACAATGTGAAACGCTGCGGTAAGATCCTGCAGGATTACGAGGACAAACTGCATCTGGTGGAGAAGTTTGTGAGTATCAAGGAAAAGATCCACCGCATCCGGGAATTGACCGGACACTGTGAGGCCATGAGCAAACAGGAACTGGTCACAGAAGTGGAACACATTTCCCAGGAAATATTAGAGGAGTTATAGCAGATGGCATTTGAGAGCTTAACCGATAAACTTCAGAATGTATTTAAAAACTTGAGAAAAAAAGGCCGTCTGACCGAAGCTGATGTAAAAGCAGCGCTGAAGGAAGTAAAAATGGCGCTTCTGGAAGCTGATGTAAGCTTCAAGGTGGTAAAGCAATTTATGAAATCCGTTCAGGAGCGGGCAGTAGGTGCTGATGTCATGTCAGGACTGAATCCGGGCCAGATGGTGATCAAGATTGTAAATGAAGAGCTGGTCAATCTGATGGGCAGCGAGACTGCAGAACTGGCATTAAAGCCGGGCGGCGAGATAACAGTCATTATGATGGCCGGTCTCCAGGGTGCAGGTAAAACCACCACAACAGCGAAGCTGGCCGGAAAGCTGAAGTCAAAAGGACGCAAACCTCTCCTCGCAGCATGTGACGTGTACCGTCCGGCAGCCATCACCCAGTTACAGGTGAACGGGGAAAAGCAGGGCGTGGAAGTTTTCTCCATGGGAGATAAACAGAACCCTGTGGATATTGCCAAGGCAGCTTACGAACATGCAAAAAAAGAAAAATTCAATGTTTTGATCTTGGATACTGCAGGCCGTCTTCATATAGATGAAGACATGATGAAAGAGCTTGCAAACATCAAGGAAGCCATCGAAGTGGATCAGACCGTGTTGGTAGTAGATGCCATGACCGGTCAGGACGCGGTAAATGTGGCGGAAACCTTTGGAGAGAAAGTCGGTATTGATGGGGTGATCCTCACCAAATTAGACGGCGATGCCAGAGGCGGTGCAGCGTTATCCATCAAGGCGATCACAGGGAAACCCATTTTATTCGTGGGTATGGGAGAAAAACTATCGGATTTGGAGCAGTTCTATCCGGACCGTATGGCATCCCGTATTCTGGGAATGGGCGATGTAATGAGCCTGATCGAGAAGGCCCAGGCAAACCTGGACGAAGAAAAAGCCAAGGAGATGGAACAGAAATTCCGCAAGAATTCCTTTGGTTTTGACGACTATCTGGAAAGCATGAACCAGATGAAGAATATGGGCGGTTTATCCAGCGTATTGAATATGATACCCGGTATGGGCAGTCAGATGAAAGATATTGACAGCATGGTGGACGAGAAAGATATGGCAAGAAAAGAGGCCATGATCTTATCCATGACACCGAGAGAACGCTCTCATCCGGAGATCCTGAACCCATCCAGAAAGGCGAGGATCGCCAAAGGTGCAGGTGTGGATATGGCGGAAGTCAACCGTCTGGTCAAACAGTTTGAACAGGCCAAGAAAATGATGAAACAGATGCCCGGACTCATGGGCGGTAAAGGTGGTAAAAGAGGAAAATTCAAACTTCCCTTTTAACATATAGAAGAAAAATAAGCCAGGAGGTGAAAGAGATGGCAGTAAAAATCAGATTAAGAAGAATGGGACAGAAAAAAGCTCCTTTCTATAGAATCATCGTTGCAGATTCCAGATCCCCGAGAGATGGTAAATTCATCGAGGAGATTGGAACATACGATCCGAACCAGGATCCCAGCGTTTACAAAGTAGACGAGGAGGCAGCAAAAAAATGGCTGGCTAACGGTGCACAGCCTACAGAAGTTGTTGCTAAAATCTTCAAAGCAGCTGGTATCGAAAAATAGGATTCCGGGAGGTAGCTTGTGATGAAAGAATTAGTAGAAGTAATTGCAAAGTCTCTTGTAGATTATCCGGATGAAGTTGCGGTAACGGAAACAGAAGAGGACAATGCCGTTCTGGTAGAGTTGAAAGTGGCTCCGGCAGACATGGGCAAAGTCATCGGCCGTCAGGGTAGAATTGCCAAGGCAATCCGTACCGTAGTGAAAGCTGCATCTTCCAAAAGCGACAAGAAAGTAGTCGTAGATATTTTACAATAACTGAACCGGCCGCCGAAAGGCGGAATTCCGGCGCAGGTGAGGAATACGACGGATTTTATCCGTTCTGTGTAAGCGGGAGCTGTCGCGGTAAATTTTACTGCACCAGCCCCCTTTTTTTTCATTACAAAGGAAAATGGCCGCGGCTGGCCGTGTCCGGTGTGAGAGTCCATACAGCCGGACTCTTTATTCTGATAACGTGATATCTTTATAATAGGAAGGAATTCGATAATGGAAGACTTATTACAGGCAGGTGTGATCACCACAACCCACGGGATCCGCGGGGAAGTCAAGGTGTTTCCCACCACTGATGATGTGCATAGATTTGAGGACCTGGACAGTGTATTGCTGGATACAGGCAGGGAATATATGGAGCTGGAAATTGAGAATGTCAAGTATTTTAAACAGTATGCGATCCTGAAATTCAAAGGGATTGACAATATCAATGATATAGAGAAATACAAAGGTAGAAGCCTCTATGTGACCAGAGACCAGGCCATTCCTTTGGAGGAGGATGAGTATTATATTGCGGACCTCATCGGACTTGATATATACCTGGAAAACGGGGAAAAGTTTGGCGTACTGAAAGATGTGATGGAGACCGGAGCCAATGATGTTTACATTGTGGAGACGGAGGAAGGGAAAGAGGTGCTGATCCCTGCGATCCATGAATGTGTATTGGATATTGATGTTGAGGAGAACCGGATGGAAATACATCTGATGGACGGGCTTCTGGATTAGACAGCCGATTTGGGTGGAGATGTTACTATTTGTGCTGCCAACAGGCAGCGGAATGGAGAATGCTATGAATTTTCATGTGTTGACCTTATTTCCGGATATGGTGCGGCAGGGGCTGGATACCAGCATAATAGGCCGTGCCATGAAAGAAAAACATATTTCGCTGGAAACTGTCAATATCCGGGACTTTTCCGATAATAAACATAACAGAGTTGATGATTATCCATATGGCGGGGGAGCCGGCATGGTCATGCAGGCAGAGCCGGTCTGCAGGGCCTATGGTTCCGTTGCCGAAAAATCTCTGGCAGCGGGAAAGGGCAGGAAGCCACGCTGTATTTATTTGACGCCTCAGGGGAAGGTCTTTAACCAGACTATGGTGGAGGATTTTGCCCAGGAGGAGGAGCTTATCTTCCTCTGCGGTCATTATGAAGGGATAGATGAGCGGGTTTTAGAAGAGATTGTGACGGATTATGTCTCCATTGGAGATTATGTACTTACCGGCGGGGAACTGGCTTCTATGGTCATGATAGACGCTATCTCGCGGTTTGTGCCAGGTGTATTGAGCAATGAGGAATCCGCCCAGTTTGAATCCATGCAGGATAACCTGCTGGAATATCCTCATTTTACACGGCCTGAGACCTGGCATGACAAGAAAGTGCCAAAAGTTCTGCTGACCGGTGATCATAATAAAATTGAAGCCTGGAGATGGGAACAGTCTCTGAGGCGTACAAAAGAAAGGAGACCGGATCTTATGGAGAAAAACAAGACTTTGACTGTGGCGTATTTCAGTCCCACGGAAGGGACAAAAGGCGCAGCGGAAATCCTGGCAGGTATGCTGTCACAAAATCCGCAGTATCTGGATCTGACCAGAAGGAAACTGAGAAAACAGAAACACAATTTTTCAGAGAAGGATCTGCTGCTTGCGGCAGCGCCCGTGTACGGCGGACAATTGCCAAGGCTGAATGAAGCACTGTTTACAAATCTGCATGGGGAGAATACACCGTGTATTCTTATGGCAGCATACGGAAACCGGCATTATGACAATACACTTGCCCAGATGCGGAAAATACTTGAGGATAGAGGATTTTATTGTATCGGAGCCATTGCGCCGGTCATTCCACATATATATTCCGGGAAGCTGGGCAAGGGGCGGCCGGATGAGTCAGATATACAGGAGTTCCGTAGATTTGCTGTGACAGTGAAAAAACGTCTGGAAGAAGATTTTCATGAACAGATAGAACTTCCCGGGGCTGCTGAACCGGAACCAAAACAGATGAAACCGGTGGCAAAATTCTGGGATGCTGAGAAATGCAGCGGATGTCAGGCATGCGTACAGAAATGTCCCGCAGCAGCCATTGATAAGGAGACTTATGCGGTGGATGAGAGTCTGTGCATCAACTGCATGAGATGTGCAAAAGTCTGTCCCGCCGAGGCCAGGAGTTATGACTGCGGGGATGTTGAGAAATATCTGGAATCCAATTTTATGGAGAGACGGGAAATAGAAAGCTTTTAAGAAAATAAAAGCGCTGGAGGCATAGTGTTGGTACTTTGCTTCCAGTGCTTTTTTATGGAACTTGTCTGCTATTTTCATTTGCTTTACAGTTTAGAATCGGAATAGTCATCCGGAAGGCTGCTGCCGGGTTCTGGGTCTTGGTTAAGCCGATTGATTTGAACCAGACACATTAACAGAATGCCGAACATGGAGCCGACCAGGAACGATACAGCGATAAAAACGATCATACGATAAACCCAGCCCTTCTTTTCATGATTTTTGTGAATACAACGTTCTAATATATATTATATTGCAAATATGGGATGTTTATTCAGTAATAGGAATATTAGACAGATAATCAGGCGGATTTATATTTACAATAAATTTTTTGGAACCGGTAGAAGGAGATGGTTTCGTCTGTGTCCATAAAGAATGCGGCGCTTAGTTCACTGCCTTTAAGTAAGAAGTGATGATGTCAAGTAAATGTGAGAGTTTATCCGGAGGGCAGGTTTCTATCAATGTTTTAATAGAATCTAAATCATTTAGATTTTTTTGTTCACCAAACAACAAATAATCAATATTTATGTGTAAAGCAGATTTGAGTTTACACAAAGTGCTCACGGACATTCCTTTTTGCCCCAGCTCCAGATCATAGCAGAAGCGGGGCGTAATATCTGCCTTTTCCGCCAGTTCTTCCCGTGTATATCCCAGCAGCTCCCGTTGCTGCAAAATCCTTTTTCCTATACTTAGTTTATCTAGTTCATTCATTTTTACATCCTCCGTATATTTTTTAATGGGAAAATATCCCTTTGACTACGATACCAGAAATAAAATGGTTAAAAATGAACTGCAAGGAGATAAAATATGTGCTCAAGGTTCGTTTTCATTACCGCTGTAAGACGATAAAATCTAAGTTACAATTAAATGTTATATTTTTACAGGCACTTTTTATTGGGGTTATTATAGTAGGATACGGAAAGTGCTGTTTTTTATGCGTATGGTCCGTCGAAAGAAATGTATTTTTAAGGTGTAATGTCAAATGCTGGAAGAGATATAAGCATATTATGGCAGGAGGATATCCTTATAATCCTTTAATAATACTTTGATAAAATGTAGAGGAAATATTTTGTTGTGTTCTTTTTATCAATTAAGGAGTGAATATTTATGGACTATAGCAAAAAAAGCCGAAAAACTTAAAGTTATATGGTTATATTTTGGAATTATAAAGAAAAAAAGAAACTAGTTGAGATTATTTTTGGTTAATCTGAAAGCAAATGTACAGAAAAAGATGCAGTTCGTTGCTTGACATAATATGTCAAACACGTTAGAATGTACAGGAACAAAGGAATAAATAAGAGATTATTGGCTGGCGCTCCTTGTTGAAAGCGATTGTTTTCATTTTACTACAGGGTGGAGTGTACAGCTTTTCCTATACGGCTGGATTGAACGTGCAAAGTTTTCGGATAATCGTGTAAAATAATTCTGCCAAATGCTGCAAAAATGCGGCAAAATCATTGAGGGATTTGGGAGTTCATTATGTATCAGAAGAATGGTAGTAGTTGGTTAAAACATTTGGATTTTATCATTTTAGATTTAATCTGTATGGAAGTTTCATTTCTGCTGAGTTATGTCTTTAGAAACGGAAAGATGTTTCGGTTATCCGATGACAATTATCGTGACGTGGAGATCATCTTGCTGTTTATCTTTTTCGTTGTTGTATTTTTCAATGAAAGCTACAGTGGCATTTTGAGGAGAGGCTATTTTAAAGAGTTTGTGGCTGTATTTAAACATGTGACTTATATTA
Organism: Blautia marasmi; assembly: GCF_900258535.1. Taxonomy (NCBI): domain Bacteria; kingdom Bacillati; phylum Bacillota; class Clostridia; order Lachnospirales; family Lachnospiraceae; genus Blautia; species Blautia marasmi. The sequence continues at coordinate 5,790,886 of NZ_OIWX01000001.1, read as the reverse complement.
TAGCTACCATGCTGGTGTATCTGTTTTTTGTAAAACAATCCTCTACATATTCCCGTGTTATTTTTATCAGCATGTGGGGCATTTATATTGTGCTGTCTTATGTTACAAGGCTGGCTTGGAAACAAAATATTAAGAGAAGAGTCGACAGGCAGGAAGGGAAGCGTTCTCTGCTGCTGGTGACGTCTGCAGATGTGGCCTCTGAAGTTGTGAAAACGATCCTGAGAAATAATTTTGAAAGTTTATACCTGGATGGAATTGCGATCATAGATGTGCAGATGACCGGCAAAAAGATCCTGGGGGTACCTGTTGTTGCGGATAAGGACAGCATGGTTTCTTATATCCAGAAGAACTGGGTGGATGAAGTGTTTTTTAATCCTTCTGAAGAGACGGTTATACCAAATGAGATGATAAAGAGCTGCGCTAGTATGGGCGTGACGATACATATGAAGCTGGCTAAACTGGAAGTGCTGGGAAATAACCAGATTGTTGAGAAGATGGCCGGATATACGGTGCTTTCCAGCAGTATTAAGATGGCTTCACCGAGAGATATGTTTTTGAAAAGAGCTATGGATATTGTTGGGGGATTGGTCGGTGTGCTGATAACAGGGATGCTGACTGTATTTATTGCGCCAATTATTAAGATAAAATCTCCGGGACCGGTGTTCTTTTCGCAGATTCGGGTTGGGAAAAACGGGAAGAAATTTAAAATTTATAAATTCCGCTCTATGTATATGGATGCTGAGGCGCGGAAGAAGGAATTGATGGAGAAGAATAAGATTCAGGATGGACTGATGTTTAAGATGGATAATGACCCCAGGATCATTAAAGGGATTGGGAACTTTATCCGGAAGACGTCTCTGGATGAGTTTCCGCAGTTCTGGAATGTGCTGAAGGGAGATATGAGCCTGGTTGGGACAAGGCCGCCGACTGTGGATGAGTGGGAGAAGTATGAGGTGCATCATAGGAAGAGACTGGCGATCAAGCCGGGGATCACTGGGATGTGGCAGGTTAGTGGGAGAAGTGAGATTACGGATTTTGAGAAGGTTGTGGAGTTGGATACGGAGTATATAACTGAATGGAGTTTGGGGTTGGATTTAAAATTGTTGTGGAGGACTGTTGTGGTTGTTTTTAGAGGGGAGGGGTCGATGTAGTCGCCAAACAATTTAGATAAGTAATAATAATAATTAATTAACAGAGATATATTTGAAAATGTTTTAATTACTAAGAAAGAGAAGTGCTGCAATGGTTAGATGACATATCTTCTATTTTTTATGATATTCAAAAAGATACAAAGTTCCAAAATAAGAACAAGATCACGAAAGTGGTGAGTTTCATTCTACATCAAGTAGTATATGAGGGAGAAATTATTAATTATGGCGGGTAAAAACTCGAAAAGGGATAACATTTTAAAAACTGGCTATAAAAAGAATCTGAGCATTGCTATGTTAGGCCATAAACGAATCCCTTCCAGGGAGGGTGGCATTGAGATTGTCGTAGAGGAATTAGCAACTAGAATGGTTAAACTTGGACATAATGTTACATGTTATAACCGTAAAGGACATCACGTAAGTGGTAAAGAATTTGATTGTGACCAATTAACTGATTATAAAGGCGTTAGGCTTAAATCAGTTTTTACTTTAAATAAAAAGGGACTTGCTGCTATGACAGCGTCAGTTGCAGGTGCATTTTGCGCGGCTTTCGGTAAGTACGATGTAGTGCATTTTCATGCTGAAGGGCCATGTGCTATGTTATGGTTTCCTAAATTGTTCGGAAAGAAATGTATAGCTACTATTCATGGATTAGATCATCAAAGAGCTAAGTGGGGAAAATTCGCAAGTACATATATCATGCTGGGAGAAAAATGTGCAGTAAAATATGCAGATGAAATTATTGTTCTTTCTGAAGGGGTGCAAAATTATTTTATGAAGACATACGGAAGAAAAACCAGATTTATTCCGAATGGAGTTGTGAGACCTCAGATTAGAGAAGCCGATATTATCAAACAAAAGTATGGCCTTGAGAAAGATAGTTATATTTTATTCCTGGGGAGGCTAGTTCCTGAAAAGGGATTAAGATATTTAATCGAAGCATTTAAGAACGTAAAAACAGACAAAAAGCTTGTTATTGCTGGTGGAAGCTCAGATACAGAAGAGTTTACAAATGAACTAAAAAAAATGGCAGAAAATGATAGCAGAATTCTCTTTACTGGGTTTATCCGGGGACAGGAATTGGACGAGGTTTATAGCAACGCATATATTTATACATTGCCTAGTGATCTTGAAGGAATGCCTCTCAGTTTATTGGAAGCAATGAGTTATGGGAATTGCTGTTTGGTTTCCGACATAGAGGAGTGTGCCTCAGTGGTTGAAGATAGGGCTTTAGTATTCAAGAAGTCTGTTGTTACAGAACTTCACAAGAAATTGCAAAGCCTATGTGATGACGAAACAATGGTAGCAGCATATAAAAATAAAGCAGCAGATTTTATATGCAGTAAATATTGTTGGGATGGTGTTGTTGAGAAAACGTTGGAATTATATAGAGGGTGAATAAATGAAATTATTAATGGTAACTTGAGAGTAAAAAGTTTGTAGCACTAAGAAGCTAGTGAATCCCAGTGGTTCCCTGACCCATCCAGCTGTTCCTGAATTATTCGTGTTATGTATAATCCGGGTTTTTGTGCCATAAGGCGAAAAATGTTTTCTCAAATAATATATGAGGGCACTTTCCGATACTCTTTCCCTGGAAGGGGTCCTCTGGTAACGGAGCTGGTCAGAACTGACTGTCCCTATGAAATGGATCGACACGCTCTGCAGGATCCCCATTGCGATACAGGATAGTGCTATGTGCATTTCGGTGGCACGTACCGCTTCCAGGATTTTTTTGCGGGCGTTTCCATCCTTTACCTGTTCCAAGGGTGTTGGGTCACCTTTCTTCTGGTAACAGCTTAACCTTGGCATGTATTTTGAACAGAAACGGTAGCAGAATGCCCCGGTCTGCTGTTTCAGCTCCCGAAAAGTGCATTCGATCCGGAATCTATAGCTCCAGCAGAAGCAGGGAATTTCCAAAGACCCTGGCTGCCTTATAGGCATCCTCCACCATCTGTACAACGTGAGAGGCACAGGGGACAGATGCGTTCTCCAAGCTTCTGGCAGCCTGCAGGCCGTCATGGAGCTGGATGCTCAAAGGGATACACGTCCAGTTACGGACAGTTCCAGCCAGTATACCCAGGCCGCCAAACATATGCCCATGGATATACTCTGGCTTTGCAGAATTTTCAGATTCCTGGAACAGTTTCTTGACGCCCGGCATCCGCCGTCCTTCCTTAGACTGCTTGACCAGGCACCGACAAGGACGTGCAGATCCCCTTCTTTATAAAGTGGTGCGTACTCTCTGACAGCATAAAACCAACGCTGGCGTACCTGCTCCAAAGACCAGGAGGAAGCCCGAAAGAAATGGAGCATAGGAAGGTAACAATCCGAGCCAAGTGCCAGGTCGCGAATGATAGAAGTAACGCCGAGCTTATCGGAACGCAGCATAAGACCGAGTGTAATAGTAATAAACCAGCGGAAAGCAGCTTTGCGTGAGAAACAGGATTCAAAATAACATAAAACATTATATTATCGTATGGTCAGCCGCGAAAAAGTATGGTAAACTCATACACGGAATAGCTTTTTCGATGGCCTTATCTTTCTTAAGTGTGAGAACTTAAAGATATCATAAAACCATACGAAAAGGCTATTCTTTTTATTGAGAACTTTTAACTCTCAAGAATGGTAAGTAATATCCTTTAATCAAGTGCAGATGATGAAACATTCCGGGGGTGGTTAAAGCTACATCAAAATAGTAAATATTGATGATAAGAACATTATTGCTAATAGCTGGGGGTGCTGAAACAGAATGAAAGATACTGATGATAAAATCATCTTTACTTTACTAATGCGGAAAAGAAACAAACATAGCAAAAAATACATTTTAAAAAGGAAAATAATGCGTATCCTCGAAATCAATAATCTCCTCTGACCGAAAGAAGGTAGTGAGATGTACATAGTGAAAAGGCTGTAAAAATGGCGTATTTACGGAATTTTTTAGAAGAATGAAAAGTGGAAACAATCTTTTTTATCTCGTGGCCTTTATTCGGCAACAACAGATGATTTTATCATAAGGATTTTTAGTATCATTACCTGCGTTTGGGGAGAGCACTCTGGTTTATGAATAATACATCAGAACTGCTTTATCTGAATGGGGGATAGGAAACAAAAGAAAACTACAGCACAGAAAAGGGAAAGAGTATGCGTATCTGCGTTATAAATAAATTTTTACACGCCAACGGCGGTAGCGAGACGTACATCTTCAAACTGGGAGAACAGCTTGAGAAGATGGGACATGAGGTTCAGTATTTCGGTATGGATCACAAAGGACGCTGTGTTGGCAACCGGGTCAATGCTTATACAAGTGATATGGACTTTCACGGTGGCAGCAAGTTAAGCAAACTGACCTACCCAATCAAGACAATTTACAGCAAAGAGGCAAGAGTACAGCTGAGAAAAGTTCTGGATGGCTTCCAGCCGGATGTCTGCCACCTGAACAACTTTAACTACCAGCTGACGCCTTCCATGATTTTGGAAATCGTGAAGTGGCGGAAAGAGACCGGATATAAGTGCAAGATCGTTTTCACGGCGCACGACTATCAGCTTGTCTGTCCGAACCATCAGTTAAAGAATCCTATTACACATGAAAATTGCGAGAAATGCCTCGGCGGTCATTTTATGAACTGTGTGAAGGGAAAATGTGTTCACGGATCTACGGCGAAGTCTATCGTTGGTATGATGGAGGCTGAGTTCTGGAAATGGAACGGAGCTTACAAGTATATTGACAAAATCATTTGTTGCTCTGAGTTCCTGAGAACCAAGATGGACACGAATCCGTTGTTTGCAACCAAGACGATTGCAATGCACAACTTTGTGGAAGAGGTAGAGCCTAAAGAAGTTGAGAAGCAAGACTACGTTCTCTATTTTGGGCGTTTCTCAGAAGAAAAGGGCATCAACACACTGGTTGAGACCTGCAATCTGCTACCAGATATTCAGTTTATTTTCGCTGGCTCCGGTCCGTTGGAGGAAAAGGTTGAACAGTTGAAAAATGTTAAGAATGTTGGTTTCCAGACTGGCGAGGCATTGGACACATTGATTCGAGAAGCGAAGTTTTCCATCTGCCCTTCGGAGGTATATGAGAACTGTCCGTTCTCTGTTATGGAAAGTCAGCAGCGTGGAACGCCTGTCATTGGTGCAAACATCGGTGGCATTCCAGAGCTGATTACAGACGGTGTGGACGGTCGTTTGTTTACAAGTAGAGATTCCAAACAGCTGGCATCTATTATTAAGGAACTTTGGAACAATCCAATAGAAACCGATCATTATGCAAAGGCATGCCTAAACCTTGATCGAGATGACCTTGAAGCTTATTGTAACAAGCTTATTCCGATTTATCTGGGGGGGGGGTAATTCTCTGTAAGTATCAGCGGATGGATTATGTGCTGTATTTTGGTCGCTTCTCCGAAGAAAAAGGTATCGGCACACTCATCAAGGTTTGCAAGGAATTGCCGGATGTACAGTTTATCTTCGCCGGTATCGGCCCGCTGGAAGAGAGAATTAATGGTATAGAAAACATCGAGAATGTTGGATTCCAGAATGGTAAAGCTTTGGAGAAATTGATTCGTGGGGCACGGTTCTCCATTTATCCGTCTGAGTGGTATGAGAACTGCCCATTCTCTGTGATGGAATCTCAGATGTATGGTACACCGGTGCTGGGCACTGATATCGGCGGCATCCCGGAACTGATTCAGGTTGGCAAGACCGGCGAGCTGTTCAAGAGCGGAGATGAAGTAGAGTTGAAGAAAAAAATAAAGAAGCTCTGGGACGATAAGGATCTGTGCGAGAAGTACAGTGAAAACTGCAGGAATATCAGCTTCGATACTATTGACGAGTATTATGAGAAAATTATGAAGGTTTATAGAGGTGAAGCATGATTTATGTTTTATATGATAAACCCAAGAAATTGGAAGATATGTCATTCTTGACAGCGGCATTTGAAAAAGAGTACGAGGAAATTTATCCAGAATGGCGTTGTACATCTATTAAGCAAATGTTTTCGGTATGTAGCACAACCGTAAAACGTGCAAAAGCGGGAGATACCGTTGTATGTTGGTATGATTTTATGGGGGTGTTATGTTGGCGGCTAGGTAAGTTGACCGACAAGAAAATTAAAGTTATAGCAATCAATATTTTATTGAAAGATAAAAAAACAGCTAAAAACAGAATTGCAAAATACCTCTATAAAAGGGCATTATGTTCACATTATTTTGCAGCAACGGTTACGACTGTGGAATATGGCTGTTATATCAATGAAATTTTGAATACAAAAGCTGATTTTACCCTTTTACATGATGTCTACCATCAAAATTATACACTGGACAGACCAGTGGAAACTAAGGCGAACACTGTCTTCTGTGGTGGAAGAAATGGCAGAGATTGGAAATTGCTGTTTGAAGTAGCGAAGGCACTTCCAAATGTGACATTCAATTGTGTTATGCCCAGTGCCCTGAAAGAGCAGTTTTCAAATGTTATGGGTAATAATGTCTGCGTTAAAACAGATATTCCGGAAAATGCGTTTATGGAGTTTTTGTGTCAGTCACAGCTTATTGCTATGCCATTGGATACAGAAGCACCGGCAGGTCTGACGGTCTATTTTCAGGCGGCTGCAAATAATAAGATGATTATAACGTCTGATACCGTGACGACAAAAGGATATTTGTCGGACGGACGTGGAGCCCTATGCAAGAATGCCGTAGAGGACTGGGTAGATAAAATTCAGCATTATTTGCAGCACTCGGCTGAGGCCGATGCCTGCGCGATGAAATTCAAGAAGTTTCTTGAAGATGAGTGTTCGGAAAAAAAGTATGCAAAAACATTGTGGGGGATGCTTGCGGAATGAAAGAGAGATATGAGGGAATAGACGGCTTAAAGGCGTATGCCATCATTGGCATTGCTTTGATGCACGTCCTTTCAAACGGGAAATATGAACTGGGAGGATTTGTGTTTGGGAGGCTTATCCCATCTTTCACAAACCTCATTTTCCTTTTTATGATGGTCAGCGGTTTCGGTATGTGCTGTGGTTACTACCAAAAAATTATAGACCGAAAGATTAGTATGGAGGAGTTCTACATAAAGCGGTACATCAAAATCTGGCCGTACTTTGCACTGTTGTGTGCGTTAGATTTTGTAATCTCGCCGAATAAGAATTCTCTGTTTGAAGTCTTTGCAAACCTGACCTTATGCCAGGGGCTTCTGCCGAATGCAAATATTTCAGTTATTGGCGTAAGCTGGACGCTGGCTGTCATTTTTGTGTTCTATATGCTGTTCCCCTTCTTCTGCTTCCTGCTGGGAAACAAGAAACGAGCTTGGGGCGTAGCAGTTGCGGCATTGGTATTCAACTATTTGTGCGGCAGCTACTTTAATGTCGGAAGAACAAGTATCGTCTATGATGCAGTTTATTTCATTGCTGGCGGCTTGATTTTCCTTTACCGGAAAGAGATAGCTGAATTTGCGCAGAAGTACAAAGTGCTCCCCGGTGCAATTCTGCTGATTGCCACAGTTGCTTATTTTGCATTAGGCAGTTCTACGCTCACAATGCTGTTCTTCTGTGTGGCAGCACTGGTCTATACTCTCGGTTGTAGAACGTGGGGGGGACTGGTCAATCCAGTCGCCAAGTTCCTCGGTGGTATCTGCTTCGAGATTTACCTGTGTCACATGGTGATTTATCGTGTACTTGAAAAGCTGTATCTCGTGCATTTATTTGGAAATGGCTTACTGGCATATATCTTCACAGCAGTTGCAGTCATCTGCGGTTCGGTTGTGTTCTCGGTATGTGCTAAGTGGTTCTTAAATAAAATCGAAACATTCTTAAAAGAGAAAGTAAACAATAGGAGAGTTAATCATGTCTGAAGAAAAGAAGTTAAATGGTACGGTCATCGTCACTTATCGCTGCAACGCTCGTTGCTCCATGTGCAATCGCTATAAAGCACCTTCCAAGCCGGAAGAGGAAATTAGCATCGAAACCATTAAGAAGTTGCCGAAGATGTACTTCACGAACATCACCGGCGGCGAACCATTTATCCGTACTGATCTGAAGGATATCGTGCGTGAGCTGTACAAGAAGTCTGACCGTATTGTTATTTCGACCAACGGATTCTTTACCAATCGTATCGTTGACCTGTGCAAAGAGTTTCCGCAGATTGGTATCCGTATTTCTATTGAGGGCCTGGAGCAGACCAACAATGAGATCCGTGGTCTACAGAACGGCTATCAACGCGGTTATGGCACGCTGAAAAAGCTGCGTAAGATGGGCATGAAGGACGTTGGTTTCGGTATGACAGTTCAGGACAAGAATGCTCCTGATATGGTTCCTCTGTACAAGATTTCTGATGAGATGGGTATGGAGTTTGCAACCGCTTCTCTGCACAACAGCTTCTACTTCGTTGAGGCTAAGAACATCATCCATGACCGTCCGATGGTTGCAAAGAATTTCGAGAATCTGGTCAACGAACTGCTTTGTAGCAACAGCCCGAAGAAATGGTTCCGCGCCTACTTCAACCATGGTCTGATTAATTACATCTATGGCCAGAAGCGTCTGCTACCCTGCGATATGAGCTTTGACACCTTCTTCATTGATCCGTATGGCGATGTCATGCCTTGCAATGGCACTAAGGACAAGGAAGTTATGGGCAACCTGAATAACCAGACTTGGGACGAGCTGTGGAACAGCTTGGAAGCAGAAAAGGTTCGTGCAAAGGTACGCTGCTGCGCTCGTGACTGCTGGATGATCGGCAGCGTGTCTCCGGCAATGCACAAGTACATCTGGAAGCCGGCTACTTGGGTTCTGGTACATAAGTTCAAGGCTCTGTTCACCAAGCATCCGTATTCTATGTATGAGCTGAAAATCTGTCGTGATTACCATGACGGCAAGGTTACCAAAGAAGAACTGGACAAGTGCAGCACCTGCGATATGAACTGTGTGATCAACAATGGTCTGAGTGAGGCAAGTAGGGAGCAGCTGAAACATAAAACCGGCGAGGAAATCGTGGATGCTGATATCGCACAGCAGATGGAGAAGAAGTGATGATGAAATCCATTGTGAAGATATTGATTGGAACAATTCGCGCCAAATACTTTCAGGTGCAGGCAGGGAAAAATATTTATATTGGAAAGCACTGCGCGTTAAAAGGAAGACACAATATTGTACTGGAAGATTCTGTAACAGTACGCCCATACGCCCAGATTTGGTCGGGGGGGACGGTGAGAATCGGCAAGGGCTCCGAAATTGGTGAGCGATGCCGGATTTCTATTGCAAACTCTTTGAAAATTGGGGAAAAGGTTCTCCTTTCACCGAATGTTTATATAACGGATTGTGATCATGAATATAGGAACATTGATATTCCGGTTATTGATCAGGGAATTACACAGAAGGAACAAAGAGTTTCTATAGGAGAAGGTTCCTATATTGGGATCAATGCTGTGATTGTCGGAAATGTGAAAATAGGAAGACACTGTGTGGTTGGAGCTAATTCGATTGTGACAAGAGATATTCCCGATTATTGTGTTGCAGTGGGAAGTCCAGCTAAAATAATAAAAAAGTACGATGAAAATGGATGGAGCAGGTTTGAAGAATCCGGAACGAACGAGTGATAGAGATATCTGCCTGTCTAATGTAAGCAGGAGGATTCGATGAACAAGGAATATATTAAGGAGTTTGGTGTTGGGATTTTTGCAATTGCCGGATTCACTAGAGTTTTGCGAAAACTTGAACTGAATGATGTAGTAAAGGCTTATGAAAATTTCAAATATGAGCGGATCATTAAATGGCTGGACAAAAGATATGGCGGAGAGGCTGATAAAGCAAACGCAGGATACTCCAGTCACTGTAAAATTAAAGAGGATGATCCGATATGGATATTTTGGTGGCAAGGTGAAGGAACGATGCCACCTATTGTAAAATGTTGCTATAAAAGCGTATTGAAAAATGCTGGTAGCCATCCGGTGGTGTTGATTACAGAGAAAAACGTCAGAAACTATATAAAAGTACCACAGTACATTTATGATAAGATAGAAAGCAAAAAGATGACGATGACGCACTTTTCTGATATTTTAAGGGAAAATCTCCTGTATGAGCATGGCGGCATCTGGATGGACGCAACTATTTATATGACGGCGCCTTTTTCAAAAGAAATATATGAATACGAATACTATTCGATCAAGGGCGCATTTGAAGAATGGGAATGGACAGGCTTTTTTCAGGCGGCAGGTAAAGGAAATGCTTTTGCTAAAACCGTCAGCCGTTTGTTTAATTGCTATTGGAAGGAACATGACTGCCTGATCAGCTATCTTCTGATTGATTGCTTTTTAACAGTGGCGCGTAAACACAGCAGTGATATTGATAAAATGGTTAATGAACTGCCTCAAAAAGATGCAAGTATCTTCTTGCTAAATGACCACTTCTTGGATAGAGCATATAGTGAACACGAGATGGCTAATCTAAGTCAAAAAAGTAACTTACATAAACTGTCATATAAATATCCACATCAAGTAAGCAGTGGGAACAAAAAAACTTTTTGGGGACGGCTTTTAAATGAAAATTAGAATATATAAAAAAGGAAGAAATGAAGTCTTATTTGAAATTGCTTATGTGGTACTGATATTTCAAATTGCACTGCAAAGCAGCTCGATTCAAATTATTTCTAAAATATTTAATTATATAGATGATGTAATCGCAGTTTGTTGCCTGTTGTATGTGACTCTGTCACTCCTAGCAAAAAAGAAATGTGAAAAAAGCGATAGAAGAATTTTGTACATTTATCTGTTGTTTGTAGTAACAGGTATTGTAGGAACTTTGCGCTTAAGAATTCAGCCGTTTTCAATTTGGGGATTGGATTTATTTACTTGTTCGAAATTTATAGTGGGTTATTTGTCGATGAGAATCTGCAGTAGTAGGGTCAATAAAGATTTTTTGAAGAAATCTGTACTGAGTGTGACAAGATTTATGGTATTGATTTATTTCGTTTTCGCCATACATGATGAATTTATGTCTCCGTTTTTTGGGATATTTGACCATCGTATGTTCGGAAAATCTATAGAACTATTTTATCCACATCCAACATATTTAGCCGCGGCATGTATTGTGTTTTTACTTATATTAGCAGTAACATGTGATAGAGGAAACAATTACATATATATGATAATGTCATCAGTGATAATTATTTTCACATTTAGGGCAAAAGCAATTGCTTTTGTGGCCGTTTTCTGGGGACTCTATTTGATGATTGAGGTGTGGAAAATAAAAAACAAACTAATTTATGCGACGGTGTCATTACTTCTTGCAGGATATCTTGCATATGATCAGTTTGCAACATATTTTATGAGCAAAACATGGTCTGCTAGAGCAGTGCTTTTTGCAGATGCGGCATCTATCGCTAAGAAGTATTTTCCCTTTGGCGCAGGATTTGCTTCATTTGGAACCAATATGTCGGTTGTTTCATACTCACCCATATACTATCAGTTGGGATATAACCAAATCGACGGAATGTCTAAAAACACAGCAGCCTATCTGAATGACGGATTTTGGCAAGCTTGTTTGGCACAGTTTGGTGTATTAGGAGTGGTAGCATTCATTATTTTAATATTATTCTTACTAAAAAAGACTATGCAATATAGAATATCAGATGTTGGGGCAATGAGGTATTTTTCTATGTTGTCACTAAATGTATATCTCATCATCGCTTCAATTGGAGAACTGGCGTATTTTGCGCCATATGCTTTATTGTATTTTATTGTTTTAGGAATCATATTTGACGAAAATGATAAAATAGTTAGTGAAAATAGGAGGTGCTGAGATGATATATGTGATTACACACAAAGTGTTTGATGATAAAAACTTTTGTAAAGATGGGTACAAAGTTCTCCATGTTGGAACTAATGATAATATGAAACTATATTATCTGCGAGATGATGTAGGGGATAATATTGCGAAAAAAAACCCGTATTTCTGTGAACTGACAGGAATGTATTGGATCTGGAAAAATAGCGAAGAAAATCCGGAAGATATTGTGGGATTGGTTCATTACAGACGTGGATTTACGAGTAAACGAGAAAATCTATCCTATAGTTTCGGTGGAAATGTTCCGCAAAACATCGAATTCAGACAAGCAGAAATGCTATTGAAAGGGTACGATATGATTGTTCCTATCCCGGAAAAAGGTTTCAAGACTGTTTGCCAGACATATGCAAAAATGCATCATGGTGAAGATCTAATCCTGACACGAGAAGCGATTGCAGAGGCTTGTCCGGAATATTTGAATGCATTTGACCAGGCTATGAAGGAACATTACTATTTTAATGGAAATATGTTTATAACACAGAAAAAGAACTTTGATGCTTATGCCAGTTGGTTGTTCTCCATTTATGACCGGTTAGAGAAAAAGATAGATTTAAGTAAGTATGAGGATACATACCAGGCTAGAGTATATGGATTTATTTCTGAGAGATTGTTGAATGTCTGGTTGTTACATAATAAGGTGAATTACAAAGAACTTCCTGTTTTTAATACAGAGATTCGCAGCATGAATGTGTTAACTAAAAATATTGGGAGAGTAGAAAAAATTTTCAAAAGATAATGATGGATAGGGCGAGGAGAGAAAGTGAATGATGTACGATTATTTGGTGGTAGGAGCAGGTCTGTATGGAGCAGTTTTTGCGCATGAAGCAAAAGCACATGGTAAATCTGTTTTGGTTGTAGACAAGCGTCCTAATATCGCAGGAAATATTTACACGGAGAATATTGAAGGCATCAATGTCCACAAGTATGGTGCGCATATTTTTCATACGAACAACAAAAAGGTATGGAACTATATCACACAATTTGCCGAGTTTAACCGTTTTACCAACTCACCCGTAGCCAATTACAAGGGTGAGCTGTACTCACTGCCCTTCAATATGTACACCTTCAATAAAATGTGGGGTGTTGTCACGCCGGAGGAGGCTGCTGCCAAGATCGAAGAGCAGCGCAAGGAAATCACCGGCGAGCCGCAGAACCTTGAGGAGCAGGCCATCTCCCTTGTGGGCCGCGACATTTATGAAAAGCTCATCAAGGGCTACACTGAAAAGCAGTGGGGCCGCAACTGCAAGGATTTGCCCGCTTTCATCATCAAGCGCCTGCCGGTGCGCCTGACCTTCGACAACAACTATTTCAACGCGCTGTATCAGGGCATTCCCATCGGCGGCTACACCAAGATGATTGCAAATCTTTTGAACGGCATCGAGGTACGCCTGAACACCGACTATCTGGAAAACAAGGCCGAGCTGGACAAGTTAGCGGATAAAATCGTCTACACCGGCCCCGTTGATGCATACTTCGACTATAAACTCGGCACACTGGAGTATCGCTCTGTTCGTTTTGAAAACGAGCTGCTTGACAAGCCCAGCTTCCAGGGCAATGCCGCCGTCAACTACACCGACTGTGAGACCCCGTGGACGCGCATCATTGAGCACAAGTGGTTTGAGTTCGGCAAGAATGAGAACGGCAACGAGCTACAGAAAACTATCATCAGCCGCGAGTATTCCTCAGAGTGGAAGCCCGGCGGTGAGCCATATTATCCAGTCAATGATGCCCAAAATGGTGCTCTCTATGCTGAGTATAAGAAGCAGGCCGACGTCGAACCGAAAGTAATCTTCGGTGGTCGGCTGGGGGAATATAAGTATTACGACATGGATGTAACAATTGCTTCTGCACTTGAAAAATGTGAAAGTGAATTTAGCGTGGAGAGGACATTATGAATTCTACAGTAAAAAATGTAATAAAAAAATCTCCGGTTTATACAATATATAGAGATTTAAAAACCTATAAGAATTATTCTAATAAATACGGGATTGGATTGAAAGCGGCTGTTCAGGAAGTTAAACCAATAAAATATGATTTGCCAGCCATTCTAAAGAAAGCTAGGATTGTTAATGAGGGGGTAGGAAATTTTTTCTACTCAATCGATCATTCTATTGTAGTTAAGACCGATAATATTATCGTGGATAATATGCCGGTGGACTATGCCTATGTTATTAATAGAAAACTGGAAGATAGTGATACTGAAAATGTGATAAAGGCATTCATAAAAAAGATAGATGATTCCAGAGTAACCTTGCAAAAGCCAACAGATCTGAAGGAGGCACTTCAAGCAATTCTTCTTTGGAATTCATTGCTGTGGCAAACGGGTCATACCCTTGTTGGTCTCGGTAGGTTGGACAAAGTATTAGCACCTTATGATGTTCCGGAAAATGCGGAAACACTTATTGAGGAATTTTTGCAAACGTTACATCAAGAGTATACATTTAAAAGTGCTTCTTTAAAAGGAGATACAGGACAAATCATCATTCTTGGAGGTTTAGATGATTCTAATAATTATTTTTGCAATGAGTATACTAGACTTTTTATCAAATGTTTGCAAAAAGTTCACCTTCCCGATCCTAAAATTTTACTAAGGTGTAGCAAGTCTATGCCTACAGATCTGTTAGAAATGGCTATGGAATGTAACGCAACGGGAATCGGCAGCCCCCTTTTCTCCAATGACGACATTGTCATATCTAAGCTGATTGATTTTGGATATGACACAGAAGATGCATATAATTATGGAGTTTCTGCTTGTTGGGAGCCGCTTTCTATTGGAAATTCTCTAGAGCAAAATAATTTGGCAAACATCGAGTATGGTAGATGCGTTAATAAGATGATCTTAGATGATCGGTTTGTGCATTGCGCTGACATGAAGGCAATTATCGAGCTTTATATTGAAAAACTAGAGGAAAACTGTCAGAGCATAATCCACGGGCTGAATTCGATTCACTGGCAAAAAGATCCTTTGCTGTCGATAATGATGGGACTGGGAAAAGATATATCCGAAGGTGGAGCAAAATATAACAACTATGGCATTCTTTCAATTGGAATGTCCGCAGCCGTAAACTCAATCCTAAATATAAATAATTTTGTGTTTGATAAGCAAGAATATACACTGGATGATATTCAGAACATTATCAAAGATAACTATAAAGATGGCGTAGATCCTTTTTCAATCAACAAAAATGGCTACGGAACAGATGATGAGGAGGCAGTTAAATTAACAAACTATCTGATAAGAGAAACGGAAGACAATTTTAGAAATTACAGAAATCCACTTGGAGGGAAAGTTAAATTTGGTCTAAGTTCTCCAGGATATTTAGATCTTGGTAAGAATTGTGGGGCAACCTTAGATGGAAGAAAGTCAAACGAGCCATTTCAAACACACATCTCCAGAGATAAAGGAGAAGCACTTACGGAAATTATGAATTTCGAATCGAAGCTATCTTTTACCGGTTTGAGTGCAAATGCTAATGTTCTGGACGTGATGGTGCCCGCATCGCTTATCAAGGATAATATATCGAAGTTTGTTCTTTACATGAAAGGTGGAATTAAGGAAGGTATTTTTCAGCTTCAAATGAATGTGCTTTCTTACGCACAGCTTGTAGATGCAAAAGAATACCCTGTAAAATATCCAAACCTTATTGTCAGGGTTTGGGGATTTAGTGCGTATTTTAACGATCTTCCAGAAGAATATAAGGACAATTTGATTAGGAGAGCAAAGGAAATGGAGATGATAAGCTAAATGGCACAGAAAAGCATTAAAAAGAATTATATTTATAATTTGGCATATCAAATTCTTACATTGATCACTCCATTGATTACTACGCCTTATCTTTCGAGAGTATTCGGAGCGGACGGTGTCGGTACATGTAGTTATATTGAATCGATATCTTCTTATTTCGTTTTGTTTGCAACTTTGGGTTTGACTACGTTTGGGCAGAGAGAAACATCTTATGTTCTGGATGAACGAAAAAAAAGGTCAGTCATATTCTGGGAAACGAATATCATTGAATTGATTGCTTCGGCTTTATGTATTATTGCATATGTTGCATTTTCATTTATGCAGCCAAACAAGGAACTATATCTTGTATTAGTGCTTAATTTACTGTCTGTCATTGCAAACATTTCATGGTTCTTTCAAGGATTGGAAGAATTTGGAAAGATTGTTTTAAGGAATATTATATTTAAACTGGTTAATATTATTTATATTTTTGCGGTTGTTAAGACAAAAAATGATATTATTCTATACTTGTTTGGTATTGCTTTTTTTGGACTGATTAATAATTTGAGCTATTGGATTTCGGTTTCCAAATATGTTGACAAGCCGGTTTTAAGAGAATTGCATCCAACGAAGCATATTAAAACTGTTATTTCCCTTTTTGTTCCAACAATAGCGATGCAAGTTTATACTGTACTGGACAAGACCATGATAGGTGTGATTACAAAGGACTCCTTTGAAAACGGCTACTATGAACAGGCCCTTAAAATTTCAAAACTGGTTCTTACTATAGTGACATCACTTGGAACAGTGATGATCCCCAGAATTGGATACCACTATAGCAAAGGCAATACCGAGATGGTAAAAGAATATATGTACAGGGCATATAAATTTGTTTGGCTGTGTGGTATACCATTGACTTTTGGACTTATTGCAGTTTCAAGTAATTTTGTGCCATGGTTCTTTGGCGATGGATACGGAAAAGTTGTGCCGCTCCTTGGGATTCTGTCATTCTTAATTCTTGCAATTGGTATTAATAATGTTACGGGTATGCAGTATTTAATACCAACGAAGAGAGAAAATACTTTTTCGGTAACGGTTATTATTGGTGCAGCAACAAACTTCGTGATGAATTTCTTCTTGATTCAACTGTTTCAGGCAACTGGTGCCGCAATCGCATCAGTAGTAGCAGAAACTGCGATTGCTATTATTCAGATATATATTGTACGAAAAGAATTGTCGCCATTTGAGATAATAAAATGCGGCACGCACTATTTTATTGCCGGTGGAATAATGTTTGCGATACTCCTGCTGACAAGAAAATTTTTATCTTCTTCGATTGTGCATACATTTGAACTAGTAATGATAGGTGCAGTCGTTTATGGTTTAGGACTTATTGTAATGAAAGATGAGTTCTTGTTGTCAAATATAAACAATATATCAAAGAAAATCCTTAAGCGAGATTGACACAGGTGAGAGGAGAAATTAAGCTTTGACAGACAGACAGACAGACAGACAGACAGACAGACAGACAGACAGACAGACAGACAGACAGACAGACAGACAGACAGACAGACAGACAGACAGACAGACAGACAGACAGACAGACAGACAGACAGACCACAGACAGACAGACAGACAGACAGACAGACAGACAGACAGACAGACAGACAGACAGACAGACAGACAGACAGACAGACAGACAGACAGACAGACAGACAGACAGACAGACAGACAGACAGACAGACGTGCTATGATGTGATGAGAAATCTTCTGGTCATTCTAGTTGTGATTGGACACGCTACATTTTATGATATTGTAACGCCATTTGGTGGAATTCAGTATGGAATGTTAATGGAAAAAGCTGGAATACAAGATACGTATTTTCATAGATTAGTAAGCGAGATAACCAGTTTTATTTACACATTCCATATGCCGGTATTTATTGCATTATCAGGTAGCCTGTTTGCACTTGGAAAAACACTTGATGCAAGAGATTTTATTGTAAAAAAAGTAAAGAGACTTTTAATTCCATTTTTTGTGGTTTGGCTATGTTGGAATATGCCTATAAAATATTTGACTGGCTATTATAATGGTGTAAGCATATGGAAAGCATTTGAGCAAATGATATTTCCATCTTGCGTTTACCTTTGGTATTTAGAATGTCTGTTTTTTGTGTTTTTGTTGGCTTTTTTCATTTGCAAGCAGAACAAAAAAGTGCAGCTGGTGATGGTGACAGTTTGTTGGCTGGCCGGTGTATTTATATATAGGAAGTATGATCAATACCACTTTTTAGGAGATCCTTTGTACTATATCCTTTGGTTTTATGCAGGGTATAGAATTGAAGACATAATAGGATGGTGCAAAACAAAAAAGGTATGGAATTCGATTTTTTCATCAGGGCTAGTGTTATTTGTTCTTCTACTTTATTCTGGCGGTATATTATTGCAGAATAAAGCGTTAGGTGCAATCTGTAGATATATTGTGAGTCCGTCGTTTATGTTATTAGCTATAAACTATATTGCAAGAAAAAACAAAGGAGGACGGATGCAGCAGATTTGTAGCACCTATAGTTTTGGAATATATCTGTATGCTGAGCCATTAAATTATTGGCTACTGTACGAATTTAGCAGACGAATGGGTATCACTTTTATCGGAACAGAAATAGGAGCAGCAACTATTTATTTATCAAGAGTGACAATGACTCCAATCATTGCAGTTGGCTTGACTTGGATATTAAAAAAACTGAAAGTAAAATATTTGTATTAAGCTGCATCTTCATTAAAAAAGCATATGTTAGTTACTAATATTCAGAGATTTTCGCTTCATGACGGACCAGGAATAAGAACGACAGTTTTTTTAAAAGGCTGCTCTCTTAGATGCCCTTGGTGCTCTAATCCGGAGAACATAAAACCTTATCCCGAAAAATATTATAAAGATGGGGTAGAAGGCATCTACGGAAAAAATTATACGTGCGATGAAATATATGACGAAATTGTCAAGGATCGCATCTTCTATGAGGAAAACGGTGGCGTGACTTTTTCAGGAGGAGAGGCTTTACTATATGTAGATGAGCTTTTGCCGCTTTTGGAAAAATTGGAGAAAGAGAGCATAACAATTGCCGTAGAAACCTGCCTCTTTGTTCCAATAGAAAAATTGGAATGTATTATTCCATATATTGATTATTTTTATGTTGATATGAAAATATTGGATAAATGCCGTTGCAGAAGCGTGACAGAAGGAAATTTGGACTTATATAAAGCAAACTTTGATTTGCTTACTTTTCAAAAGATGATAACAGTCAGAATACCGGTTATAGGGCATTACACGGATGATATTGAAAATAAGTTTGCAATAATTGATGCAATTAAGAAATATGAGAAGAGTATTCTGAAAATTGAGTTGATAAAAGGACATAATTTGAGTGAGATCAAGTATGAATCATTAGGAATACCAAGCCCTCAATATTATGAAGTCAGTGACGCTTCTTTAATACAGTATAAAGAAATGATTGAAAAGGTCGTAAAGGTACCAGTTCATATTTGTAAAATATAAAGATGTAAAAGGAAAATCTAGAATGAACACAACATTACTTATCATGGCGGCCGGAATCGGCAGCCGATTTGGAACAGGAATTAAACAATTGGAGCCGGTGGATGCTTCTAATCATATTATCATAGACTACTCGATCCATGATGCGATTGAGGCTGGCTTTAATCATGTGATATTTATTATCCGTAAGGATATCGAAAAAGAATTCAAAGAGGTCATTGGTGACCGCATTGCTGAAATCTGCAAAGTCCACGATGTGACCGTGGATTATGCTTTCCAGGACATCAACGATATTCCAGGCAATCTGCCGGAAGGCCGGATAAAGCCGTGGGGAACTGGTCATGCTGTGCTTGCAGCAAAGAGTGTGATCAATACTCCGTTCATTGTGATCAATGCAGACGATTACTATGGCAAGGAAGGCTTCAAGGCTGTCCATGAGTATCTTGTAAACGGCGGCAAGTCCTGCATGGCTGGATTTGTGCTGAAGAACACACTGTCAGATAACGGTGGTGTGACCCGTGGCATTTGCAAGATGGACGAGCTGAATAACTTGACTGAGGTTGTAGAGACCAAGAACATTGTAAAGACTGCGAACGGTGCAGAAGCAGATAGTGTAATTGTTGATGTGAATTCTCTGGTTTCCATGAACATGTGGGGGTTGACTCCTGAGTTTTTGGATGTGCTGGAGGAAGGATTCAAAGAGTTCTTTGAAAAAGAAGTGCCTGGCAATCCACTGAAAGCAGAGTACCTGATTCCTATCTTCATCGGTGAGTTGCTGAGCAAAGACAAGATGTCCGTGAAGGTTCTGAAAACCAATGACATTTGGTATGGCATGACCTACCATGAAGATGTCGCAGCAGTGAAGGACAGCTTCAAGAAGATGCTGGAAGACGGCGTGTACAAGGCTGATTTATTTGCAGACTTGTGATATAATCTCATCTTTGACACATGTGAGATAATAAAAGTGCCACAAGCTCAGTATTTACAAGGGCTTGTGGCATTTTGTACCAAAATATGAAATATAGTAATGTTTTATCTCCTTTTACTTTTTTTCTGGATCTCTTTCATTTTCCGTTTTGTTATAAACTGATAGTCTGAACGAAATCCACATGCCTGATGAAGATCATCCGTCATTGTTGTTCGTTCATATATTGGCATGAATCCCTGATCTTCTATATCAGCGAAGTTTATGTCTTTTAGGTTCTGAAGCAATTCTTCTGTCGTATACGTGTTACACAATGAACGTTTCAACAGCCTGAAGTGCAGCAAGGGGAGAAAACAGGTAAGAAAATGTGCTCTTATCCGGTCTTCACGGGCAAGATAAACAGGTCTTGCCTCGAAATCTGTTTTCATGGTCCTAAAACATTCTTCAATCTGCCACCTACCTTCGCTTACTTTTAAGATATCCGCGACATCATCATCTAACAGATCAGTACACACTGCATAAAGTCCATCATATTTTTCTTCTTCCGCAATCTTATCGGTACCAAGATAATAATGGATGCCTGCCTTTTCTCCCTCTTCGGTCACAGCAACTTAATTCACAAACCTTGCCGGATCATTTGGATTTTTGTGCTGTTTTTTGAAGGAACCATTGGAAACCATTTTTTCAGCACGGGCGATCTGTTCCGCACGAACTGCTTTCTGATAGGCAGCATATTTGGGTGAATAGGTTATGATCAGTCTCTGGTGAAGCTTTTTGGTTGTATAAGGTTCATCTTTATAAAAGAGTCCCTGTTTATCTTCCGCATCCGGTTGTGCGATATCAATAGGAGCGTCATCAGATAAACGTTTAAATCCGCTCCTGTCTAAAGCCCATTCCCGCTCTTGGCTTGGGAGCTTTTTGATGGACTGAGTAACAATAAACGCACGATTTCCTAAATGATTTAAAAAACGGTTATCCTCAGAAGCAAGACCGGCATCACTGCAGTAAATAAATCTTTGGCAGCCGAATTGCTGAAGTAGCTTGAGTTCCAAAGGCTTCAATGACCTTTGCTCGTTCTGGTTTCCGGGGAAAATAGAAAACTCAAGCGGAAGTCCGTCCCCATCTGTAAAAAGCCCCATCTGGACAATAGGGTTTGGCCGGTGCTCCTTTGATCTTCCGTATTTTTTGTCACCGTCTTCCTGTTCGATTTCAAAGTAGTAGTTTGTGCAGTCATAATAGACGACTTTATCATTTCTTTCACCGAGAAAAAAACTGTTCTTATAAACTTCAGACTGAATGAAGTCTGATTCTTTTGCAAGGATCGAAAGGGCCCGGTATACGTCATGGAGCTGATAGGCGGGCGGTTCAAGGAACTGTTTTGCTGCCCGGAAAGAAGAGCTCTTGCTGGAAGGCTCTAACACTCTGGTATAAATGAGATCAGAAAGGATGGCATTTAGATCATATTCAAACTTATACCGTTCCTTGATCTTTCTACAGACAGAATCCATCTTAAGGCCGTAATAAATAGATTGAAGGAAAAGATATCCTCCTGAAAAAAGTTTTTTCCTGCTATAGTCCATAAGTTTATTAGAATGGAAAGGGATCATGACGACAGCATCCTCTGTTTCATTTTTGTATTTCATGGTTTCGAGTTTAGCTTCTTCTTTAGCCCATGCCATGACACCATCCCTGTCTGTGTTCAACCGTTTGGAAAGCTCATTCAGAGTTCCTAGTTTACTGCTCCGTTATCTCAGATAGAGGAACAGAGAGCAGAGAACACAATTAAAATGATTAGGGATGCTGTCAACTCATGTAATGAATTGAAATATAAGGATATTGATATATTTATACAGGGATCTTATGCAAACAACACTAATGTTCGTTCAGAGAGTGATGTAGATGTTTGCGTGATGCTTAGGGATACATTTCACACAGTCTATGCTAAGCGAAAAGGAAGAGAAGACTATGGTTTTTCGGCATCAAATTTTACTTTTCAAGAATATCGTGATTTGGTGAAAAAGGCCCTTCAAGGTAAATTCAGAACGGTTTATTGTAAAATAGAATTACCGAATGTTGCAAACGGGAATTGGAGAATGTTGCATCTTCAAATTGGAGAAAGTTGCAAAACATTCGCAAAAAGCTCTCAGGAACGGTGCAGCGCCTGAGTGGTAGCCACCAAGTATGAGCATTCCCATGAAAAGATCCATTGCAGACATATCCATTAACCTTATCTTTGTTGTAGACCAAACAATAAAGACAAGGAGGAAAGGAGAATGTCAACTACAATAGATCAGATACATAATATCAGAGATATGTTCTATCAACAAGATAAGAACATTTCTGAAATCGCATCTGAGACCGGCCTTAACTGGAAAATGGTCAAAAAATATGTGGATATGGAGGACTTTAACAGTCTTTCTCCCGTAAAGGCATCATTAGAGGCTCATGAATCCAAGCTTGACCCGTTCAAGCCTCTGATTGATGAATGGCTGCAGGCAGACAAGCTTGCGCCAAGAAAACAACGACATACAGCCAAAAGAATATTTAAACGCCTTAAGGATGAAGCAGATGGTTTCAACTGCAGTTACCGTCTTGTCGCTTTATACGTCAAGCAGAAGAAAGAGGAACTACGCCTAAAAAGAACCGATGGCTATATTCCTCTTGAACATCGCCCCGGCGAAGCTCAGGCAGATTTTGGAACAGCCGATTTTTATGAAAACGGCAGGCTCTATCACGAAGCCAAGTATCTTGTGCTTAGTTTTCCTTTTAGCAACGGCGGTTTTTTGCAGCTTAATTACGGTGAAAACATGGAGTGCCTTCTGGAAGGTCTGGTTGCTATATTTGAGCACATCGGTGGAGTTCCCACCGAAATCTGGTTTGATAATACCAGAACCATTGTCACTAAAGTCATTAAAGGCGGGGGACGCGATATAACAGAACGTTTGCAGCGCTTCTGTGAGCACTATCGTATCAGGCCGATATTCATGAATCCCGAATCCGGTTGGGAAAAGGGAAACGTGGAAAATAAGGTCGGCTATCTGCGCCGTAACGAACTTGTGCCGGTCCCCCGCTTTGATGACCTTACGGAAGAAAACAGGCGTCTTCTTGACCGCTGCGAAACAGATATGCGGCGTGAACACTATGATGACGATGCCGACCGCTTTATCAGTGAGCTATTTGAAGAAGATAAGGCACGTTTACTGCCGCTTCCTTCTGTACCATTTGACACGGCACTTTACACGACCTCAACAACAGATAAATATGGCAAGTTTACCCTTGATGCAGGAAAGCACCGTTATTCCGCTTCACCGGCTTTCTGCGAATCCATCGTAAATCTTAAGATTACATCATCTGCTGTGACCGTCATGGATGCAGACATACATGAAGTTATCCGTCACAAGCGTCTTTACGGTGATGAGCATGAAAGAATGGATTGGCTGCCATATCTTACATATATCGCAAGGAAACCCCGCTCTCTGCGTAACAGTGGCATTTATGATATGATGCCGCAGAGCATGCAGATATACATGAATAATTGTGAAAATAAGGAACGCGGGCGGGTACTCAAGGTTCTTGCTGAACTTACAGAAAGAACCGGATTTGCCAGTGCCGTCAAGACAGTGGATGAGGCTGTACGGCTGAATGCAACCGATCCGGACAGTCTGCAGAGCCTTTACAGGCGAACCTATGCAGATGTACCGTTTCTGCCTCCCCTTGAAAACAAAGCTTTACTGGCACAGCAGAAGGTCATTCCGTTCAGAAATGATCTGAAGATGCTGGATGTCGCCCTCAAGAAGGGAGGTGTCTCAAATGGCTGATATAGAAAAATCCATTGCAGCATGCTGCAAACAGTTCAAGCTGTCTACAAACTTTGCAGGACAGGCTTTCGAGCAGAAAGGAGACACACCGCAGGAATACCTTTTAAAGCTTCTGACAAATGAAATTGAATATAGGACAGCAAAAAGGAAGAGCAAGTTCCTCAATACAGCCGGCTTCCCACACAGATACCGTGTGGAAGAAGCACGGGGATTTCTGCGAAAGGCTCTTTAGGGACACAGCGCATAGAGTCCCTAAAGAGTAACTGATCTCTTGTCCGTGAAAGGTGGGCTATCTGTCCGTGCAAAGTGAGCTTATCGAGTGAAATATACAAAAAGAAAATACAAATATTTTTGTATAAAACGTCGGAGATATTTCGTAAATTGCACAAACTTTCAAAATTTGATTTCTTTAATTATACAGTATATTTGCTAGATAAAGCAGAGGCTGTATTTTTGATTGAGAAAGTAACAATGGTATAAGCTGCTACAAAACGCAGGAGGTTGAAGTAAAACCGGACAGAGATATCGGACATGCGTTAATATGTGCATACAATTCCAAGATCATATACAGATAACGCCATTATGGATTTACGTTTTGACGCTATCTTTTTCTTGCACCTTATAGTATTTAAGGGTAAAATACTATAAAGAAAGCCACATAAACTGTCTAGACAATTATACCTTAAATAAAGAAAGGATTTCCGCATGGATAACTCAGCTGAAACAATAACCCTTAACAATCTATGGGAAGTAATCGCCTCCCATCAGGGAGAAATCTTCTACACAAAGAAAATGCTCCCCTTCACTTATACTATCAAAGGCGGTGAAATGTTTACAGACCGCAGAGAACGTTCCATAACAAAAAGTACTTTTGAAACAGCGTATTCAAAAATAAGAGAAAATCCAGATAAAATAACCGGTCCAAAAGCCCTAAACATGTACGGCGCACCCTATGTATGGGCAGTGTTATCAAAAGTAACAGATATATGTAATACATAATGACAAAATACGTACATCGAAAAAATTCCATTAGAGCCTGAAAACCTACCACCTGACATCTATATTATAAGTGAGGTAACAAAAACCATGCCCGGCTACATCATCCACCTAACCGCAGCGAATTTCTTCCTGAATTCGCTGCCATTCTCCCACCCCCTAAACCAACCAAAAGTCAAAAACGCCTTCCTGGTTGGCAATTTACTCCCCGACACCGTAAAAGACAAATTCCAATCCCATTTCCGAAGTCCGGACACATTACAGGAAATTGTCCAATATCCCATATTGTCTAAGTTTCTTGATAAATACCGCAGACTTCTTCCAGACCCCAGTGTCCAGGGCTATCTTTTTCATCTATACACAGACTACCGTTTTTTCACCGAGTACATGCCCCGCATCGTACGCTTCACGGACAAATACGGCAGAAGCACCACAAAGAAAGATGACATTGTCTGGGCAGAAATCCAAAAAACAAATATAAAAATAAAACCAGCCGACTTCTTTTCCGAAGACTACTACTACGGCGATTACACACGTATGAACACCTGGCTGGTAATCCATTACCGACTTCCCCTTCAACTGGATATCAATATAAAAAACCCCGGAATCAAAGAGGTGCGCTATTCTGATATCGCAGAGATCCTTGAGGAATTAAAATCCTACCTCATTATGCCCCCGAAAGCAGCAGACGACCTTGCCATTTTTAATAGGAAGGAACTTCTCAATTACATTCACTCCATTGCCAATCCAAAAGAATTAAAAAAAGTAATTGATTAATGATTTGTGTAATGTTAATATAATAATGTTGTTTGAAATGGGAAAGAATAGAAATTATGGTATAACTACTCAGCAGGTCTGCGCATTTACCGCGCTGACCGTAAGAAAGTTCCCTCGGGAAAAACAGTGAGCAGCACTTTCTTATTTTAAATATATATGAGAGGAATGGAAAGAAGATGAAAAAAGGTTTAATTGCTGCAGCAATTATAGTATGCATCGGGATTACAGCCGGTACCGTATATCTGGTACTTAATCGGGACAAGACAGCACCGGAGATAAAAGTTCCTGCGGACAATACGCTGACTTATGTGGCGGGGCAGGATAAAAAACTTCTGCTGGAAGGTATCACAGCAGTTGATGACAAGGACGGAGATGTATCAGATACACTTATGGTGGAATCGGTTAAACCAACTTCTGATGGTACCCAGGCTGAAGTTACCTATACGGCAATGGATAACAGCCGCAATGTTGCAAAAAAGAAGATCATGGTAAGTTACCAGGCTTCCGGTGAGCCGGCTCCGGCAGACAGCGGGCAGACACCGGAAGGAACGGGTGAGAATCCGGAAAACGGTGAAGCAGGTACAGAAGCTCCGGCTCCTGAAGGTGAGGGGACCGGAGAGGGCGATGTACCGGCGGACGCCCCGGCAGATACTCCTGCTGACCCGGCTGCTACAGAGCAGCCCCCGCAGGAGACTGCAGGCGGTGCAGAGGCAACGGAAGCGGCAATCGCGCAGCTTCCGGCCGGAAGTCCGCAGTTCAGGCTGAATCAGTATGAAGTGACGCTCCCTGTGGGAAGCAAATTTGATTACAGTACATATATTCAGGATATCACGGATGATAAAGATGACAGGAGCGCTCTTTTCAGACAGATCCAACTGCAGAATCCGGTGGATACCAATACACCGGGAACCTATGAAGTTGTGTATTATGTTGTCGACAGCGACGGAAATCAGTCAAATACTGCCATTTTAAAGGTAAATATCCAGTAGACAAACAGAGCACTTTCCTTTATAATGGTGGGTGAATTTATGGTAAAGGTGGATAAGATTATTGATAATAGACACACACTGCCACATTTTGCCCGGTGTAGATGACGGAGCAAAGAATGCGGATGAGACACGCAAGATGCTGCGAATGGCGTTTAAAGACGGCATCGACGAGATTATTGCTACACCACATTTTAACTGTGACATGGATGCATCCGTTCTGGAAAAAAGGATGGGGGCCTATCTGCGTACCTGTAAATACGCTAAGGAAATGAATCCAAAGTCCAGGATATATCTGGGAAATGAATTGTTCTACAGCGAGGAAGTGGTGGAGGCCCTTGACAGAGGTGACGCACTGACTCTGAATGAAACAAAATATGTTTTGGTAGAATTTCCTGTCTACGCGGAATTTCGTTATATACGGCACGCTGTGCAGCATTTGCAGTACGCGGGCTATATGCCTGTGATTGCTCATATTGAGCGGTATCAGGGGATGAAGAAGGAAGAACAGGTTGCAGAGCTGGCCGGAATGGGAGCCTGCATGCAGGTCAATGTTTCCAGTGTCATGGGTAAAGCAGGCTGGAGCACAAGATGGTATTTGTTGAAGTTAATGAGACACGGACTCATTCACGTACTGGGCACAGATGCCCATGGAGTGACACACAGACGTCCGGAGATGAGGGACTGCCTTTCTTACATTGATAAGAAAATTGGAAAGACATACCGGGAAGAAATCAGCACAATAAATCCGTCAAGAATTATCAGAGGAGAATACATAAGTGGATAAGTTAGAAATCAAAGGAGAAGTTTCATTATCAAGCCGGGAACGTGAAGTTTACCGTACCTTGAGGACCAACCTGGAATTTACAGGTGTGGAGAACCGGGTCATTGCAGTCACAAGCTGTACGCCCAATGATGGAAAGAGCACAGTGGCCTATAATCTGGCGCTGGCTTTGTCAGAAAGCGGCAGAAACACACTGCTGATTGATGCGGATATGAGAAAATCCGTAATGGTTCATCGTTTGAGACTGGAAGGAGCGTTAAAAGGACTCAGCCATTACCTTTCTGGTCAGGCTGAATTAGGGGATGTGGTATACGGGACAAATAAGAGAAACCTCTTCCTGCTTCCAACCGGAATTTTCCCCAGCAACCCAACAGAGCTTCTTGGAAATGAGAGGCTTCAGAAGCTGCTCACAGGTCTGAAGAACACATTTGATTATATTATCATTGATACACCGCCTCTCGGAAGCGTTATTGATGCGGCGGTAATTGCCCAGGTGTGTGATGGTTCCATACTTGTATTGGCAGCAGATAATTCCTCCAGGGCAGAGGCAAAAGGCGTAGTTGGACAGTTAAAAGCAGCCAACAGCAATCTCCTGGGAGTTGTTCTTAACAAGGTAGATGTACATACAGGAAGCTACTATGGCAAGAAGTATGGCGGGTATTATGGAAATAAATACGGCGGATACTATTAAGATCAACAAGACACCGTAAGAAAAATTTTGCAATGAAAGAGGAACAAAATGAATAATAAAGAATACGATGACGAAATTGAGATTGATTTAGGTGCCCTATTCCATATACTGCTGCGCAAATGGTGGCTGATTGCTATCTGTGCGATCATGGGTGGTGTACTGGCGCTGGGCGGTACGGCGCTTCTCATCACGCCTAAGTATGAATCAAAAGCTCAACTCTATATTTTGAACAAGACGACCAGTGTTACATCTTTGGCAGATATTCAGATCGGTAGTGAACTGACAGCCGACTTTGAAGTCATTGCTACCAGTAAGCCGGTTATTGATGCTGCTATAGAGCGTATCAAAGAAGAAGAGGACAAAACATTTTCCAGGAAAGAGATATTGGATGTACTTACTGTAGTCAATAAATCGGGTACACGAATTCTGGAAGTTAAGGCAGTAGATGAGAATCCGGCAGATGCCTGTGTTATTGCTAACGCAGTTGCTGAGGAGACGGCGGACAGGATGGCATCCATTATGAAAGCCGACCCGCCTACAACAGTAGAGAGCGCTGAAGTATCAGAAAAACCGGTGAGCCCCAGCCTTTTGAAAAATACGGCAATCGGCATTTTGCTGGGTATCCTGCTTGTATGCGGAGTGCTTACCGTGAGGTTTATCATTAACGATAACATCAAGACAGAAGAAGATGTTGAGAAATATCTGGGACTTTCCACATTGGCTATTGTTCCTTATGTGAAAGGTAAAGATAAGAAGAAAGATGAGCTTCGCAAACTGAAAGAGGCAGATAATGGAAAAGAAAAGAAGAAGTAAATTATTCTGGGTATTTTTGATCATATTTCTTGCAGCCGCAGCTTTTGCTGTATATTACTATACAAGCCAGCAAAAGAAAGAAGAAGTTTATGATAAGCTGAAAGAAAACAATAAGAAGACGGAAGAACCAGAAGTCAAAGAAGAACCAAAACAGGAACCGGAGCAGGAAGTGGAGGCAGAACCTGAACCTGTGGATATTCCCATTGATTTTGCAGAACTCCGGAAAATGAATCCTGAAATATACGCATGGATTCGGATTCCGGGTACAGAAGTGGATTATCCCATTGTGCAGCGGCCTGAGGATGACGCGTATTATCTGGATCACACAATAGAAGGAGAAGCGGGACTTCCGGGTTCCATATACACAGAGTCTCTGAATAAACAAGATTTTACAGACAAAAATACAGTTATATACGGGCATAATATGAAAGACAACACCATGTTTGGCAGCCTGAAGGATTATAAGGACAGCGCTTATATGGATGAGCATTCGGAAGTGTATATTTATACACCGGAACATATTTTTACCTATAAGATTTTTGGAGCAGTGACTTATGACAGCAGGCATATTATGGTGGCCTTTGACTTTAACCAGGATGAGCAGTATCAGGCATATCTGGACTCCCTTAGCCAGGTAAGAAATATGGCGTCTTATATCAATACAGATATTCCGGTCACAACGGCTGACCGTATTATCACAATGTCCACCTGCAATGGAAATAATGACCAGCGTTTTCTTGTAGAGGCGGTATTAATTGATGAAAAGTAAAGAAAAAAAGAGACTGGTTGTGATGCTGTCTGTGATAATTCTTCTGCTTTTAGCAGCAGCAGTGGCTGTCTATGTTGTGAAAAATAACAGCAGGGCTAAGACCGTTGCTGATAACATGAAGAAGAGCACAGGCGCATCCGTTTCCCAGGCCAGCGATGATACC
This sequence comes from Blautia marasmi, assembly GCF_900258535.1. Classification (NCBI taxonomy): domain Bacteria; kingdom Bacillati; phylum Bacillota; class Clostridia; order Lachnospirales; family Lachnospiraceae; genus Blautia; species Blautia marasmi. The sequence goes on along the minus strand of NZ_OIWX01000001.1, from coordinate 5,760,909 downwards.
ATCACTTATGATGGTCAGAAATACAAGTATAATAAAAATCTTACAAATATTTTATTCATGGGCGTGGATAAGAAAGAGACAGTCACACTGAAGGATACTCCGGGAGTAGCTGGACAGGCGGATTGTATTATGATCATATCTCTGGACAAAGAAGCACAGACAGCCCGCATCCTGCAGATTTCCAGGGATTCTATGACCGATATTGACATTTATGATGCGAATGGGAATTATTATACATCTGTGAATGCACAGCTTGCCACCCAGTATGCCTACGGAAATGCAGAGCAGAGCAGCTGCTGGGCCATGAAAAAGACGGTTTCAGAATTGCTTTTTGATCTGCCCATTGACGGATATGTGTCGTTGAACATTGATGCCATCAGCACCATGAATGATGCTGTCGGGGGAGTGGAGATTACTATACCGGAAGATTATACAGCCATTGACCCTGCGTTTGTAAAAGGCGAGACTGTAAAACTGACAGGTGAGCAGGCGGAAAAATATGTGCGCTACAGGGATATCAATATGCAGGGCAGTAATAATGGCCGTATGCAGCGTCAGGTACAGTATATTCCGGCCTTGATCTCAGCACTGCGGAATAAAGTCGGTGCGGCAGGTGATTATTATGAAGCATTTTATCCGGTGATCAAGCCATATCTGGTCACAGATTTAAACGCTGATCAGATAAACGATTTAGCGCGCTACCAGCTTGATGACAGTGAGACGGCTTATGTACCCGGTGAAGCGGTTGCAGGGGCGGAACATGAAGAATTTCATGTAGATGATGAAGAATTACAAAAGTTATTGATAGAAATGTTTTACCAATTACGAGAGTAGTGCTATAATCGGATTTCTTCAGATTTAGCAAACAAAAACACCCGTGATCCCAGTAACATGAAGGGATTGCGGGTTTGTTGCTTTGTCCTGTTTTTTTGAGGGATTTACAGTTATTAATTACGGCTGCTATCCCGCGAGGTGTTTTTATGCGCTTGCGCATGAAAATCCCGAGGCAGCCAGCGCGATATAGGGCAGAATACTCCACATCTGTGCATTGCGAAGCGTGTTACTGTTTTCAGAACTTCGTTTTTTGCAGGGCTTTGAATCGTAACGATTTACGGTTTTCCGGTATCTGCTAAAATTAATTTTATTTCGCACAAAGTACGAATCCGCTTTGCTGGTTTCCTATCTGCATTTCGTTATCTTGAAGGACTTTTTAGTCTTCCAAAACCCACGGCAGAAATCTGTAATTTCATCATCCGGTCATACCATATCATTTGCTAAAATAATATAACAGCCATAAAAAGATCTTATTTTGTATTCAGTTCAACAAGACGGCCCATATAAATGTGATAAAAACAATTAAAAATTTAGCCTGAACACAAACATATGGTACTGCGGAACTGTGAGAACACAATATATCCCCTGAAAGGCGGCTATGGGGGCCGAGAAGGAAGAATTTCACGTAGATGATAAAAAATTACAAAAATTATTGATAGAAATGTTTTACAAATTACGAAAGTAGTGTTATAATAACTTCAAGCTTGTTAAATGTAATAAAGCAAGAAGAAACAAAAGGAGGATTTTATCATGAAGAAACTTATTGCTTTTGTGTGCGCAGCTGTTATGACTGTTAGTTCAGCCGTTGCAGTATTCGCACAGCCAAGTGTACAGGTTACAGGTGTTGTAACCAAGGCTCAGGCCGCTACAGACGCTGACGGAAACGCAGTTACTGTAGAAATCAAAGCGGTTCCTGACGAGTACAAAGAAGCGGTTGAGAACGTTAAGAAAGAGGAAACTCTGAAAGAAGTTCTCGGAGCAGACTTCAAAGAAGGTATGCAGGTTGTAGATGTTAAAGACATCTCTGTTCCGGACGGAACAACTTTCCCTGTAACTATCACATTTGAAGTTGCTGGTGTTACAGAAGGATCTTCTGTTGCAGTTCTGCACTACAACGGAAGCGCTTGGGAGAAAGTAGAAGCGAAAGCTGGTGCTGGTACAATCACAGCAACCTTCACATCTCTGTCTCCTGTAGCATTTGTTGTTGACAAAGATGCAGCAGCAAAAGCATCCACATCTCCTAAGACAGGTGAAACAAATGTCATGATGTGGACAGGTATCGTAGCTGTTATTGCAGTAGCTGGAATGGCTGTTACATACAAAAAAAGAAGAGAAGCATAATTTATAATGCTTAGGAACCCGGGCGAAAGCCTGGGTTCTTTTTTTTCTAAAAACGTCTAAAAAACCCTTGACAGTGACCTTACGTCACCCCTTATAGTAACCTTATCAGAGAAAAAGCAAAGGAGAATACCACATGAAAGTATTAGTAACAGGCGGTGCCGGTTTTATCGGAGGAAACTTTGTACATCACATGGTGAATAAATACCCGGATTACGAAATTGTAAACCTGGATCTGCTCACTTATGCCGGCAATCTGGAAACTTTGAAACCAGTGGAAGATAAACCAAATTACAAATTTGTCAAAGGCGATATTGCGGATGAATCGTTTATTATGGATCTGTTTGAGAAGGAAAAGTTCGATATTGTAGTGAACTTTGCCGCAGAGAGCCATGTGGACCGTTCCATTGAAGATCCGGGCATTTTTGTCCAGACGAATGTAATGGGAACCAGAGTGCTTCTGGATGCTTCCAGAAAATATGGTGTTAAGCGCTACCATCAGGTGTCCACAGATGAAGTTTACGGGGATCTGCCGCTTGACAGGCCTGACCTGTTCTTTACAGAGGAGACACCCATCCACACATCCAGTCCGTATTCCTCCTCAAAAGCCAGCGCAGACTTATTTGTACTTGCTTACTACAGAACCTTTGGTTTACCGGTGACCATATCCAGGTGTTCCAACAACTACGGACCATACCATTTTCCGGAAAAATTGATTCCGCTGATGATCAGCCGTGCATTGGCGGATGAAGAGCTTCCGGTATACGGAAACGGCGAGAATGTGAGAGACTGGCTGCATGTAGCAGACCACTGTGAAGCCATTGACCTGATCATCCATAATGGAAGAGTCGGTGAGGTTTACAATGTAGGCGGCCATAATGAGAGAACAAACCTTCAGGTAGTCCAGACAATTCTCAAAGCCCTGAATAAACCGGAAAGTTTGATTAAATATGTCAAAGACCGTCCGGGACATGACATGAGATATGCGATCGACCCCACAAAGCTGGAAACAGAACTTGGATGGAAGCCGAAATATAATTTTGATACAGGAATAGCACAGACCATTCAGTGGTATCTGGACAATGAAGACTGGTGGAAACACATCCTGAGCGGTGAATATTCCAATTATTTTGACAAGATGTACAAAGAGCGTCTGTCATAAAAAACGTCGTTTTTCATAGGCGGCTTTTGACCCGCGTGGTATTTCAACGGAAGATACTGCACAATATGCTGTAAATTTGGGGGCAGTACCATGAGAAAAAGGCAGAAGGGAGGGATTTTATGGGGCACTTTTATACCACCGGAGAATTTGCGCGGATGGCACATGTGACGATCCGGACGATCCGGTATTATGATAAGAACGGATTACTGAAACCCAGTTTTGTCAATGAATCGGGATACCGTATGTATTCTGATGAGGATTTCCTAAAACTCCAGAAAATCCTCTCCCTGAAATATCTGGGATTTTCTTTAAAAGAAATTTCCAATATGACCATACATGACACCAGTTCCGATATTCTGGAATCCTTAAAGCTGCAGATTGACCTGGTGCAGAAGAAAATTGAGAATATGAACCAGATGGAGCACGCCCTGCAGAATACCATGCAGATCGTTCAGCAGACAAACCAGATAGACTGGAATGAAATCCTGAACCTGATCCATCTGACCGATATGGAAAAGACGCTGGTAGAGCAGTATAAAAACGGAGCTAACTTAAATATTCGTATTTCTCTGCATGAACAGTATTCCTCCAACCCCAAAGGATGGTTCGCATGGCTGTATGAACAGATTGACTTTGACAAGGTGAAAAATCTTCTGGAGGTGGGATGCGGCAACGGCCAGCTCTGGAAACATGCTCCCGATGCTGTGCTTCATGGCAAGTACATCTGTCTGTCCGATGCGTCTGGCGGAATGGTCCGGGATGCGGCGGCCAATATCGGAAGAGAGAGAAAGAAATATTTTGATTTCAGAGTGCTGGACTGCCAGGAACTACCTTTTCCTGACGGGCACTTTCAGCGGATCGTTGCCAATCATGTGCTTTTCTATGTGCAGAATATGGCGAAGGCTTTGGAAGAAACCAGCCGTGTCTTGAGCAAAGACGGTATTTTTTACTGCAGTACCTATGGGACGGGGCATATGCATGAGATCACGGAACTGGTACAGGAATTTGATCCCAGGATATCTTTGTCGGAAGTGGCGTTGTATAAGCTGTTCGGTTTGGAAAACGGGCAGAAGCTGTTGGAGCCTTATTTCTCCTCCGTGGAAAAACGGATGTATGAGGACAGTTTGTGGGTGGACAAGCCGGAGCCGTTGCTTGATTACATTTTATCCTGTCATGGGAACCAGAGTGAGCTGCTGTATCCCAGGCAGAGAGCGTTTAAGAAGTTTTTGGAGGAGAAGATCCAAAAGAACGGAGGCATCTCCATCACCAAAGAAGCGGGGATTTTTATTTGCAGGAAATAATTTTACTCTGCCGGGCATAATAGGTGCAGAGAAGAGAAAGGATGAAGGTTATGAGAGTTTTAGTGACAGGTGTAAAAGGACAGTTAGGACACGACGTAATGAACGAATTGGCTAAAAGAGGCCATGTTGGCGTTGGTGTGGATGTTGAGGAGATGGATATTACAGATCCACAGGCATGCAGACAGGTGATTGGGGAGGCAGATGTGGAAGCAGTTGTCCACTGTGCAGCCTATACCGCGGTCGATGCTGCGGAGGATAATATAGAAGTCTGCCGGAAAGTCAATGCTTACGGTACGGAAAATATTGCAAAAGTCTGCCGGGAACTTGGCCTGAAAATGATGTATATCAGCACAGACTATGTGTTTGACGGTGAGGGCACAAGACCGTGGGAACCGGACGATGAGAGAGAACCCTTGAACGTGTACGGACAGACAAAATATGAGGGTGAAGCAGCGGTTACGGATCATGTGGAGAAGTTCTTTATCGTGAGGATTGCCTGGGTATTTGGCGTGAACGGCAAGAACTTTATTAAAACCATGCTGAATCTGGGTAAGAAACATACGGATATCAATGTGGTGGAAGACCAGATCGGTTCTCCTACTTATACCTATGATCTGGCTGTCCTCCTTGTAGACATGATCGAAACAGAAAAATACGGTTTCTACCATGCCACAAATGAAGGGCTCTGCAGCTGGTTTGATTTTGCTTCTGAAATATTCCGTCAGGCAGGTATGAACGTAAATGTACATCCTGTCAGTTCAGAGGAATTTCCGGCGAAGGCAAAAAGACCTCATAACAGCCGGATGAGCAAAGATAAGCTGGAGGCAAACGGCTTTAACCGCCTTCCTGCATGGCAGGATGCACTGGCACGTTATTTGCAGACAGAAGAGCTGCAGAAGCTGCTTCACGATAAGTAAGCTGCAGAATGATGGGAAAAAGTTCAAAAACTGCGTGAATCCCGCAGTTTTTGGCCGAAAATATAAAATACAGGAAGAAACAGAGGTACTAGTATGAAGGGAATTATTTTAGCAGGCGGATCAGGCACCAGACTGTATCCACTGACCAAGGTGACATCAAAACAGCTTTTGCCTATATATGACAAACCCATGATTTATTACCCACTGTCCGTACTTATGGAGGCAGGGATCCGTGAGATATTGATCATCTCCACACCGGAGGATACCCCCAGGTTTGAGGCACTTTTGAGCGACGGCCATCAGTTTGGCCTGGAGCTGTCCTATGCAGTTCAGCCAAGTCCGGACGGACTGGCGCAGGCTTTTGTTATCGGTGAAGATTTTATCGGTGACGACGGTGTTGCCATGATCTTAGGTGACAATATCTTCTACGGACACGGCCTGAAAAAGAGGCTGTGTGCAGCTGCTTCACGCACGGAAGGCGCCACTGTATTCGGCTATTATGTGGACGATCCGGAGCGGTTTGGAATCGTGGAATTTGACAGTGACGGAAAGGCAGTCTCCATTGAGGAGAAACCGGCGAAGCCCAAATCCAACTACTGTGTGACAGGTCTGTATTTCTACGACAATAAAGTAGTGGAGTATGCCAAGAATCTGAAGCCTTCCGCAAGAGGAGAGCTGGAGATAACAGATTTGAACAGGATTTATCTGGAGCAGAATGAATTGAATGTGGAACTTCTGGGCCAGGGATTTACCTGGCTGGATACAGGGACACATGAGTCTTTAGTGGAGGCAACGAATTTTGTAAAGACCATGGAAGACCATCAGCACAGAAAAATTGCCTGCCTGGAGGAGATTGCCTACCATAACAAATGGATTTCCAGGGAAGAGGTTATGGAAGCGTATGAAGTTCTGAAAAAGAATGAGTATGGTGCTTACCTGAAAGATGTACTGGACGGGAAATACCTGGTATAGTAAAATAGAAAGCATTCCCAAGGCCGGGGCAGTTTACACGGCAGGGAATGCTTTTTTTGGAATAAGGGAAGCCGCGCTTCTGCATAGAAGTATGGAAATGAGAGGCTTTGCCGGTAAGGACAGAATGGGAGCACTTGGATATGGGACAATATACCGTGAATCTGATACACTATGTAATTCAGGATATTGCAGATGTGGGAAAATATTTTTTTGCGGGATTGACGGCGTTTCTGACAGTCGGGATTTTGGCTGTGATCACGGCGAAAGTTCGGGGACAGGCGGGCAGCCGGCGCAGTTCTTTTTTTGCAGCAGCGGTTTTTGCAGGATATCTCTGTATGCTTTTGTTTATTACTTTTTTATCCAGGGAACCCGGCAGCAGGGACGGAATTGACTGGACACCTTTTGGAACGCTGGGCAGCGGTCCCAGGGGTGATGCTTTTGTCCTGGAAAATGTACTGCTGTTCCTCCCTTTTGGTGTATTGCTGCCGTCTGTGTCTATAAAGATGAGGCGGTTTTGGAACGTTCTGGGTATGGGATGTGCGGCCAGCCTGCTGATCGAAGTTTGTCAATATTTCACAAAAAGAGGATACGCACAGTTGGATGACATACTCACCAACGTTTTGGGGACGGCTTTGGGGTATATTTTCTACATTATATTCCGCCGATGGATCAAAAAATGGTAAAAAACGCTTGCATTCTCCCCGTACGCATAGTATAATTATACTCGTTGTAAAAAAGAGATGGTCCTCTGCTGCTGACTGCATTAAGAACATCCAGAGTATAAGGAGAAAAAATTATGAACGACATCATTAAAAACATCGAAGCTGCTCAGATGAAAGCAGAAGTTCCGCAGTTCAATGTGGGAGATACCGTAAGAGTACACGGTAAGATCAAAGAGGGTAACCGCGAGAGAATCCAGATTTTTGAAGGCGTTGTGCTGAAAAAACAGGGCGGAAGCAATCGCGAGACCTTCACAGTGAGAAAGAATTCCAACGGAATCGGCGTTGAGAAAACATGGCCGCTGCATTCCCCGAATGTGGAAAGAGTGGAAGTGATCAGACGCGGTAAAGTAAGACGTGCGAAACTGAACTACTTAAGACAGCGTGTCGGTAAAGCAGCTAAGGTAAAAGAATTAGTAAAATAATAATGTTTTTTAGAAGACAGGGACACATACTTATGTATATGTCCCTGTTTCTGAATGAATAAGAGGATGCTGCCATGAAGAAAAAAGAAAGTAAGGGACCGGAGTTTTCCAAGGACAGTAAAATGCGTCCGCTGCTTATATGGGTATTTGAGATCGCAGTGGTCCTGGTATTGGCTGCAGTGGTGTCCATTTTCTTCTGCCAGACCATTGTCATGCAGGAGGGCGGTATGGAACCCACCCTGGCTACGGGGGATAAGGTACTGATCAATAAAGTGTCGTATAAGCTGGGAGACCCTGAGAGAGGCGATATCATTGCATTTAAGAAGGATGCCAAGGAGCATTCCAGTATGCATATCAAGCGGATCATAGGTCTGCCGGGGGAAACTGTGCAGATAAAGGACGGGCTGATTCTGATCAACGGGGAAACTTATATGGAAAAGAAGGATTTTCCGAAGATCAGCAATCCGGGACTGGCAGAGACCCAGGTCACACTGGGGAAAAATGAATATTTCGTTCTTGGCGATAACCGGAACAACAGCGAGGACAGCCGCTTTGCAGAGGTGGAAAATGTAAAGCAGAAATATATTGTGGGCAAAATCTGGCTGCGCGTTTCCCCGTTTGGAAAATTCGGTCTCATCAAGAGCTGACAGACAGAGAGGAACAAATATGAATTATCAATGGTATCCTGGACACATGACGAAAGCAAAGCGCATGATGCAGGAGAATATAAAGCTGATCGATCTGATCATTGAGGTGGTGGATGCCAGGATCCCTGTTTCCAGCAGGAATCCTGATATTGATGAGCTGGGAAAAAATAAAGCCCGGCTGATCCTGCTGAACAAATCCGATTTGGCGGATGAGAGACAGAATGAAAAATGGACCCAGTATTTTATGGATCAGGGGTTCTGTGTGGTCAAGGCCAATTCCAAGAGCGGGGCGGGCATCCGTCAGGTGCTCCCTGTTATCATGGAGGCCTGTAAGGAAAAAATCGAGAGAGACCGGCGAAGAGGCATTAAAAACCGTCCCATAAGAGCCATGGTCGTGGGAATCCCCAATGTGGGAAAATCCACATTTATCAATTCCTTTGCGGGAAAAGCCTGTACAAAGACAGGAAACAAGCCGGGTGTGACGAAGGGAAAACAGTGGATCCGCATAAACAAAAATGTGGAGCTTCTTGACACGCCGGGAATCCTCTGGCCAAAATTCGAGGATCAGAGTGTGGGGGCTAAGCTGGCTATGGTGGGCTCTATCAAGGATGAGATCCTGAATCTGGAGGAGCTTTCCCTGGAACTGCTGGGGTATCTCCAGAAGTATTATGAAGGTATTTTGAAAGAGCGCTACGAAGTGGAAGAGTCGGATGACCGTTTGAAAATGCTGGAGGCAATTGCGGTAAACAGAAACTGCCTGCAGAAGGGCAGCGAACTTGACTATGGCAAGGCATCCAATATTCTGTTGGAGGAATTTAGAAACGGCAAGATTGGCAGGATCACGCTGGAACAAGTCTGAAACTCCCAGGATCATTACAGTTTGACAAAGGATGAGACAAAAGATGAAAAGTATTCAGGAAATCCGCGCAGAATTTCAGGCTGCGGCGGTGGCAGAGCTGGATGCTCTGTGCGCAGTTTATATAGAAGATGAGCGGAAAGGTGTACAAGCCCTGATCGGGAAGGCGAAGAAACAGCAGGAAAGGCTGGAAGCGGAGCGGGCACGTACGGAGAAGATGAAAGCTTATGAGTATCAGTATGAGCATCTGGGCTATGTCTGCGGTATTGACGAGGCCGGAAGGGGACCGCTTGCGGGACCTGTGGTTGCCGGTGCTGTGATCCTTCCTAAGGACTGCGGACTCCTGTATCTCAATGATTCCAAACAGCTTTCCGAGAAAAAACGTGAGGAATTATATGATGTGATCATGGAAAATGCGGTCAGTGTGGGTGTTGGGTTTTCCAGTCCGGCCAGAATTGATGAGATCAATATTCTGCAGGCGACTTATGAAGCCATGCGGGAGGCAGTGTCCAAACTTACGGTCCGCCCCCAGATCCTGTTAAATGATGCAGTGACCATCCCGGGTATGGAGATTCCCCAGGTTCCTATTATAAAGGGGGATGCAAAAAGTATTTCCATTGCCGCCGCCAGTATCATTGCAAAAGTGACCAGGGACAGGCTTATGAGAGAGTACGACAAAATAATGCCTGAATACGGATTTGCCTCCCATAAGGGATATGGGGCGGCTTCCCATATAGAGGCCATAAGGAAATACGGGCCATCTCCCATTCACCGGACCACGTTTATCAAGAATTTTATTACATGAGGGACAGATATGAAAAAATCCACCAGAGAGACGGGAACACAGTATGAAGAGAGGGCTGCTCAGTATCTGGAGCAGCAGGGATACCGGATCCTTGAGAAAAATTTCTGCTGCCGGAGTGGCGAAATTGATTTGGTAGCCATGGACGGAGAATACCTCTGTTTTGTTGAGGTGAAATTCAGAGAGAACTCTGACTGCGGTGGTCCGTTTCTCGCAGTGGATAACAAAAAACAGCGCCGGATATGTCAGACGGCGCTGTTTTATCTTATGAGAAGAGGATTGCCAGAGGAAACACCCTGCAGATTTGACGTGGTGGGGATCACACCGGATGACACTGCGCTTATCAAGGATGCGTTTTCTTACCATACATAGAAGGGAGAGCGAAGACATGAAAAACAGTACAGGCGGTACTATGGAAATCAATTGGAAGGCCGGCATAGATGATCACATGAAGGTCCGCAAAGCAAACGGCGTCTGGTACCTGACATACCCGGCTTTTGAGGAAATCCCGGAAATTGTACATGGATTTTCCACCAGGCTGGGGGGAGTGAGCAGGGGGGACTGCACATCCATGAACCTGAGCTTTGCCAGAGGCGACCGTGAGGAAGATGTCAGGGAAAATTACAGAAGGCTTGCTGCTGCTGTGGGATTTTCCCCTGAGCAGATCGTCTGCTCTGACCAGACCCATACCACCAATGTGCGTGTGGTTACAGAGGCGGACAGGGGAAAAGGGCTTACTATACCCAGGGATTACACAGATGTGGACGGACTTGTAACGAATGTTCCGGGTCTGGTGCTTGCTACCTTTTATGCGGATTGTGTCCCTTTATATTTTGTGGACCCTGAAAAGCGCGTCATTGGTTTATCACACTCCGGTTGGAAGGGAACTGTAGGCAGGATAGGAAAAGTGACGGTGGAGACCATGCAGAGGGAATACGGGTGCAGGCCGGAGGATATCCTGGCCGCCATAGGCCCTTCTATCTGCCAGGAATGCTATGAGGTCAGCGAGGATGTGGCAGAGCAGTTTCAGGAGGCATTTCCGGTTTCGGAGCACGGGAAAATCCTGAAGGAGAAAGGCCATGGCAAATATCTTTTAAACCTTTTGGCAGCCAATGCGCTGATCTTCCGGGAGGCAGGTATCCTTTCGGCTCATATCTCTTATCCGGGAATCTGTACCTGCTGTAATCCCCGGTTTTTATTCTCCCACAGGGCCAGTAAAGGAAAAAGGGGAAATCTGGGAGCATTCCTCGGATTGCGCGAAATCAATTGACTTAATGCATAAATTTCAGGGTTGTTTTTTTGTGAATATTACATAGTTGTTACAAAAAATGTAAAAAAGCTTTGCATTTAGTAATCTGTGTGTTATAATTAGGTTCGTAATGAAAAAAGGAGCTTAGAATATGAGAAATAAAAAATGTACAAGCTTATTTTTGACATTCCTGATTGCGAGTCTTACCATAACTCCGGTATACGCGTCTGCAACCCAGAAAAAGATTACAGAAGCGGAACAGCAGAAAACTGAGACACAAAGTAATTTGAACGCCTCACAGGATAAGATCAGCTCTCTGGAAGCCAAAAAAGGTGATCTGGAGGGTTACCTTACGGAGTTGAACCAACAGCTTACGGACCTGAGTAAGAACCTCTCAGATTTACAGGAAAAGTCAGATGCTAAGCAGGCAGAGTTACAACAGATCGAAGAGGAACTGGATGATGCGAAAGCCCGCAGGGAAGAGCAGTATGAGAGCATGAAGCTTCGTATTCAGTACATGTATGAGAATGGCAACGATTCCTACATGACCATGCTGACAGAAGCAAAGGACTTTACAGACTTCCTGAACAAGGCAGAGAACATTATGCAGCTCACAAAGTACGACCGGAAGATGCTGGACCTCTACAAGGAGACACAGCAGGAGATTGAAGACAAAGAAGCCGGTGTGAAAAAAGAGCAGGAAGCGCTTGAAGAACTGAAGCAGGAAAGTATGGACAAGCAGGCGGAGGTATCCGACCTGGTCAGAAATACATCCAAGCAGATCGATACATACAGCTCACAGATCGACAGTGAGCAGAGCGCAGCAAAAGAGCTGCTGGAGAAAGTAAATTCCCAGGAAGCCGTGATAGACAGCCTGATGAAACAGCAGAAGGATGAGGAAGCGGCAGCAGCGCTTGCAGCGCAGAAGGCCCAGGAGGAAGCAGCAAGAAAGGCAGCGCAGGAAGCCGCAGAACAGCAGGCTGCAGAGCAGAGTGCCTCACAGGGATCCTCCCAGGATTATGATGACGTACAGGAAGAAACTCCTTCCAATACGGAAACTTCACAGGAAAGCACAGAGCAGGAAGATACCTCCTCAGATGATTCCCAAGGAAAATATCTGGGCAGATTCCGACTGACAGGTTATTGTAACTGTGCTCTCTGCCACGGACAGGGATACACAGCCAGCGGTACGGTTCCCCAGGCGGGAAGGACCGTGGCTATGAACGGTATTCCGTTTGGGACAAAGCTTCTGATCAACGGAGGCGTCTATGTTGTGGAAGACAGAGGTGTACCTTACGGCAATGTGGATATCTACCATGATACACATGACCAGGCACTTTCCTTTGGTGTGGGATATGCGGAAGTATATCAGTTGAATTAAAAAATATCTCCGTACAGGCGTTTAGAAGCGCTTTGTACGGAGATTTTTTATTGCAGGAGAAAGAATCCCTAAATTCCCTTGAAAAGGTTAAAAAAGCTGTACAAAACCGTTTGACGGGCATTGTACAGCTTGGAGTTTTGTGGCAGAATACCAAACTTTCGGAGATTGGTTTCTATTATTCTATGTTTAGGAAAAACGGTTCAGCAGCTTATTGATCTTCTTTGTTGTAGAGCGAACCTTTTCTACGGACAGGTCATGGTTCAGAATGTCCATAATGCTTGCCAGATATTTACTCATATCAGCTTCCAGATAGTAAGGACGGTTCAAAAGATCCGGATTCCTGTAATTCAGGTTGGTGGTGATGACACGGTAAATATATTCTTTTTCAAAGTAGTCATCAAATTTTTCCAGACCGTCAGTGAAAAGTCCGAAGGTAGTGCAGACAATGACCCGCCTTGCCCTCCTGTCCTTTAACTGTTTTGCCACATCCAGCATGCTTTCCCCTGAGGAGATCATGTCATCAATGACAATCACGTCTTTTCCTTCCACGGAATCACCTAAAAATTCATGGGCCACGATGGGGTTCCTGCCGTTAATAACGGTAGAGTAGTCCCGGCGTTTGTAGAACATACCCATATCCACACCCAGAATATTGGAGAAGTAAACCGCGCGCTGCATAGCACCCTCATCCGGGCTGATGATCATCAGGTGCTCGTTGTCGATCTTAAAGTCGTCAATGGAAGCACACAGTGTCTTCAGGAACTGATAGGTGGGCATAAAATTGTCAAATCCTGAGAGGGGAATCGAGTTCTGTACCCGCGGATCGTGGGCGTCAAAGGTGATGATATTGGATACACCCATCTGCACCAGTTCCTGCAGAGCCAGAGCACAGTCCAGAGATTCCCTTTTGCTTCTCTTGTGCTGACGGCTTTCGTAGAGGAAAGGCATGATAACATTGATCCTGTGTGCTTTTCCTGTAGCAGTGGCGATAATACGTTTTAAATCCTGGTAGTGGTCATCCGGGGACATGTGGTTTACATGTCCGCTGACTTTATAAGTCAGGCTGTGATTGCACACATCTACCATAATAAAGAGGTCCGTGCCGCGCACGGATTCATTGATGATGCCCTTCGCTTCACCTGAGCCGAAGCGCGGACACTTGCAGTCAAGTAAAAAAGTATCTGCTGTATAACCGCGGAAATTAAGTCCGGACTGATTGTGAGAATCTAATTCCTTTCTGAATTGTACCAGATGGGAATCCACCTGCTGGGCCAGCTCGCCACAGCTGTCCAGGGCTGCTATTTTAATAGGAGCCACCGGAATGGACTTCTCCAGTAAACTGATATTGACCATAATGACCTCCGTTAGAGTTTTTTTGACATATAATTACACATTAAGTTATAACATCTGAAAGTGAGCAGCGTCAAGGAAATTATTGCTTTTTTTATGCTTTATTGGTATGATAATAAATAGCGGGCATAAAATGACCCGTTTAGAAATGAGGAGAAATTGTGAAAAAATGCAGACATATCATCCGGGAAGTGGAAGCCGGAAGCATTGCCGAGGAGCTGGAACTGGCTTGTGGGGATGAACTTCTGTCGATCAACGGACAGGAGATTGAGGATGTCTTTGACTATCACTACCTGGTGAATGATGAGTATATAGAGGTTCTTGTGCGGAAAGCTGACGGCGAGGAATGGGAGCTGGAGGTGGAAAAGGAGTACGAGGAGGATCTGGGAATCGTATTTGAGAGCAGTCTCATGGATGAGTACCGTTCCTGCAGCAATAAATGCGTCTTCTGTTTTATTGACCAAATGCCTCCGGGTATGAGAGAGACCCTCTATTTTAAAGATGATGATACCCGTTTGTCATTCCTACAGGGAAACTATGTGACGCTCACAAATATGAGTGACCATGATATTGACAGGATCATCCGTTATCATCTTGGCCCCATTAATATTTCTTTCCATACGACCAATCCAAAGCTTCGCTGCCAGATGCTCCACAACCGTTTTGCCGGGGATATTTTCCCCAAGGTACAGAGGCTGTATGAGGCTGGAATTGAGATGAACGGGCAGATCGTACTGTGTAAAGGACTGAATGACGGCAAAGAACTTGAGAGAAGCATTGAGGAGCTGGCAGGCTATCTGCCTCATCTGAAAAGCGTCTCTGTGGTGCCGGTAGGATTGAGCAAATACAGGGATGGCCTGTATCCTTTGGAGCCGTTTGGAAAAGAAGAGGCACAAAATGTCATTTCTTTGATTGAAACATGGCAGAAACGGTTATATGAAGAATATGGCTTACATTTTATCCACGCAAGTGATGAGTGGTATCTGACTGCCGAAAGAGAGCTGCCCCCTGAGGAAAATTATGACGGCTACCTGCAGCTGGAAAATGGTGTGGGAATGCTGCGGCTGCTGGAGAGTGAAGTGCAGGAGGCCATGAAAAACCTTTCCGGGGACGAAAGAAAGCTGGAGGTATCTTTTGCCACCGGTCAACTGGCATATCCCTTTATCCGCAGATACGCGGATCAGGTGGAAAAGTGCTATCCCTATGTTAAGATCCATGGCTACTGTGTGGAGAACCGTTTCTTTGGGGAAAAGATCACGGTGTCAGGGCTTTTGACCGGACAGGATATCATGGAACAGCTTCAAGGCATGCCTCTCGGGGAATACCTGCTGCTGCCCTGTAATCTGCTCAGAAGCGGTGAGAATGTGTTTCTCGATGATGTGACCGTAGAGCAGGTGGAAAAACAGTTAAATACTCCCGTTAAAATAGTGGAAGAGGACGGCGCCTCCCTGGTGTCGGCACTTCTGGAAAAAGAGGCGGGAAGAGCACATAGAAGGAGACAGATGTATGAGCAAACCGATCGTAGCAATCGTTGGACGACCTAATGTGGGAAAATCCACACTTTTTAACGCCCTGGCAGGAGAGAAGATTTCCATTGTAAAGGATACGCCGGGCGTGACCAGGGACCGTATTTATGCGGATGTGAACTGGCTGGATAAATCCTTTACTCTGATAGACACCGGCGGTATCGAGCCGGACAGCAAGGACATTATCCTTTCACAGATGCGGGAGCAGGCACAGATCGCCATTGATACCGCGGACGTGATCATTTTCATCACCGATGTGCGCCAGGGGCTGGTGGATTCAGATGCCAAGGTGGCAGATATGCTCAGGAGAAGCGGCAAACCCGTGGTTCTGGTGGTAAATAAAGTGGACAACTTTGACAAGTTTATTATGGATACCTACGAATTTTACAATCTGGGTATCGGAGAGCCGGTGCCTATCTCCTCCACAGGAAAGCTGGGTATTGGTGATATGCTGGAAAAAGTGGTGGAGTATTTTGATGAGGATGCAGAGGACGGCGATGAGGAAGAGATTCCGAAAATCGCGGTGGTGGGAAAACCAAATGTGGGAAAATCATCTCTCATCAACAAGATGATCGGAGAATCCCGTGTCATCGTATCCGACATTGCGGGAACCACCAGGGATGCCATTGATACCAGGGTGGAATGGAAGGACAGAGAATACATTTTCATTGACACGGCAGGACTGAGAAGAAAGAGCAAGATTAAAGAGGAGCTGGAACGTTACAGTATTATCCGTACCGTGACGGCCGTGGAGCGTGCGGATGTGGTCGTTATGATGATTGATGCCACAGAGGGCGTGACAGAGCAGGATGCCAAGATCGCAGGAATTGCCCACGAGAGAGGCAAGGGAGTCATCATTGCCGTGAATAAATGGGATGCCATCGAGAAAAACGATAAAACGATATACAAATTCACAGATAAAGTAAGGGAAGTGTTGTCCTACATGCCCTATGCGGAGATCATTTTCATATCCGCTGAGACAGGACAGAGGATCCCCAAGCTGTTTGAGACCATTGATATGGTGCTTGAGAATCAGACTCTAAGAGTCCAGACAGGTGTGCTCAATGAGATCATGACAGAGGCTGTGGCAATGCAGCAGCCGCCCTCTGACAAAGGAAAACGCCTGAAGCTGTTTTATATTACACAGGTGGCGGTTAAGCCTCCTACCTTCGTTATTTTTGTCAATGACAAAGAGCTGATGCATTTCTCCTACACCAGATACCTGGAGAATAAAATCAGAGATACCTTTGGATTTAAGGGAACATCCCTGAAATTTATCATAAGGGAACGCAAAGAAAAGGAGTAGGATGACAAATGCTGGTACGAATTGTGAGTCTGCTGATCGGTTATGCGTTTGGTCTGTTCCAGACCTCTTATATTTACGGAAGAAAAAATGGAATTGATATCCGGGAACACGGAAGCGGGAATGCGGGGACAACAAATGCGCTCCGCACCCTGGGCAAGAAGGCAGGAGCTGTTACTCTTTTGGGGGACTGCCTGAAATGTGCCCTGGCGATCCTGGCGGTCTATCTGCTTTTCGGCAGCAGCCACCCTCAGCTGGTAAGGCTGCTGGAGCTGTATGCCGGTGCAGGATGTATACTGGGACATAACTTTCCCTTCTATCTGCGCTTTAAGGGGGGGAAGGGGATTGCGGCCTCTGTCGGGCTGGTGGCAGCTTTTGACTGGCGGTTATTTTTGATCTGTGCGGTTGTGTTCTTTACGGCATTTTTCCTGAGCCACTATGTGTCTCTGGGGTCTCTGCTGGCATATTTCTTTTTCGCTGTGGGCGTGATCGTATCAGGACAGATAGGCAGGTATGATGTGGACCCGGGAGTTCTCCACGAGATGTACATACTGGCACTGCTTTTGATGGCGCTGGCTTTCTGGCGGCACAGACAGAACATTGTGCGTCTGATCCGCGGAAATGAGAATAAGATTTTTCTGGGAAAACATTAAGTGATTATTTGTAACGATTCAGTAGGTCTGTGCATTTACTGCGCTGACCGTAAGAAAGTGTACCACGGCCAAGCAAAAATCCTATCGTAAAAGGCGATTCTGCATGGATTTTTGCCTGTAACTGTGAGGGTACTGAACGGTTACGATTATTTTATGGAGGATAGCATGGCAAAAGTAAGTGTGATTGGAGCAGGGAGCTGGGGAACCGCCCTGTCCATGCTGCTTTGCGGCAACGGACATGACACGGTTTTGTGGTCTCACAGGGAGGAACAGGCAGAAGAACTGCGAAGGACAAGGGAGCATAAGACTAAGCTGCCCGGTGTCAGGCTGCCGGAGGAGATTTGTATAACCAGCAGTCTTAAGGAGGCGCTGGAGGGGAAAGATGTGATCGTCATGGCAGTGCCCTCCGTGGCAGTCCGGGCCACCGCGAGAAAGATGAACCCTTTTATCCGCTACGGGCAGCTCATTGTGAATGTGGCAAAGGGGATTGAGGAGCATACCCTTACCACCCTCACGGATATGATAGAGGAGGAGATCCCCAATTCTCAGGCATGTGTTCTCTCAGGACCAAGCCACGCGGAGGAGGTAAGCAGGAATCTGCCCACAACCTGTGTGGTGGGGGCAAAACGGAAAGAGACTGCGGAATATCTGCAGAATATTTTTATGAGCCCTGCATTCCGCGTGTATATCAGCCCGGATATGCTGGGTATTGAATTGGGGGGAGCACTGAAAAATGTCATTGCCCTGGCTGCGGGAACCGCGGATGGTCTGGGATACGGGGATAACACAAAAGCAGCGCTGATCACCCGCGGAATGGCGGAGATCGCAAGACTGGGAATTGCCATGGGAGCGCGCCCGGATACCTTTTACGGACTTTCCGGGATCGGCGATCTGATCGTTACCTGTGCCAGTGTTCACAGCCGTAACCGCAAAGCCGGATTTCTCATGGGGCAGGGGCGCTCCATGGAGGAAGCAATGGATGAGGTGAATATGGTAGTGGAAGGTGTCTTCTCCGCAAAGGCTGGAAGGGAACTTGCAGAGAAATACAAAGTGGAAATGCCTATCATAGAACAGGTAAACCGGGTACTTTTCGAGGGAAAGACTCCGGCGGAAGCAGTATCTGACCTGATGGTGAGAGACAAGAAAATTGAATCCTGGGACGGCAGTTGGAAATGAGGGCGCAGTATGCCCTCATTTCCTTTCTAAAGAATTCTTTAGAGAACGTTAAGAAAAGTTTTCGGATTTCCAAATTGACAATTTAAGATTTGTGATGTATGGTTGTACTAATGATGTAGTACAATTAAAATTGCACTGCATTTGGAAGATGCAGGGGAGGATGTGTGTATGGAAAACTATACAGAAATGAAAAGAGAAGAAACAGTGCAGAATCTGATACAGCTCTCCGGAATCTGCAAAATATACAATCCGGGTGAAAATGAAGTGCGGGCGTTGGATCATGTGGACCTGCAGATTGATGAGGGGGAATTTGTGGCGATCATCGGGCAGTCCGGTTCAGGCAAATCCACACTCATGAATATGCTGGGCTGTCTGGATGTGCCCTCGGAAGGGTCTTACTGCCTTCACGGACAGGATGTATCTCACCTGAGAGATAACCAGCTGTCAGAAATCCGCAACAGGGAGATTGGATTTATCTTTCAGGGATTTAATCTGATCGCCAATCTGAATGCGCTGGAGAATGTTGAGCTTCCTCTTATCTACAGAGGTCTTGGCAGACAGAAGAGAAGACAGCTTTCCCAGGAGGCCCTTAAAATGGTGGGGCTGGAGAACCGTATGGACCACAAGCCATCTGAGATGTCCGGCGGACAGCAGCAGAGAGTTGCCATAGCAAGGGCCATAGCGGCCAGGCCGCCGGTGATCCTGGCAGATGAGCCCACGGGTAATCTGGATTCCGCATCCAGCAAGGAAATCCTGCAGATTTTAAAAGAGCTGCACAATGAGGGCAGAACCGTGATCCTGATCACCCACGATGACGGTATAGCCGCACAGGCACGCCGTATCATCCGTATTATGGATGGAAAAATTGAGTCAGACAGATTAAATGAGCATTATGAGGAAGGAGCACATCATGTTGAGAAAGAATAAGGAAAATCTTCCCGACACTGTGAAAACAGGAAAGAAAAAGAAAAAAGTGCCGCTGATCATCGGCGGCGTTGTGGTGGCCATCATTGTTGTCAGCTTTGCAGCGTCCAAACTGACACCCAAGGCACTGCCCCAGGTACCGGTAAGCGCTGTGACAAAAGAGGATCTGACGGCAAATGTGGATACCAGCGGAACGGTGGAAAGTCTTAAGACGAAGACCTATTTTTCTCCGGTCAATGCCACCATATCCCAGTATCCTCTGAAAGTAGGGGAAGTGGTGAAGCCGGGAGACTCCCTGGTTGCCTTTGATGTATCCACACTGGAGCAGGATAACCAGAAGGCACAGTTAAATGTGAGTGCCACGGTCAACGGCTCAAAGGACAGTGTGGCAAAAGCGGCGGAGACACAGCAGAAAGCCAACGAAGCTGCCGGAAAAGTCCCCACGCTACAGGCAAATGTGGACAGCTATCAGGAATACGTGGCGTCTTTGAAGACCGCTATAGCGGACAGGACAAGAGAACTGACTGATTGGGCAAAACAGGAATCCACAGATGCCAGTGTTGCCCTGACCCAGGCCCAGGCGGATCTGACAAAGCTGCAGCAGGAGCTTGAAGGTCAGAAAGCAGAACAGCAGCAGTTAAATGCCCAGGCCGAGGAACTGAAGGCGGCCATTGCAGAGGCAAAGAAAAATAATCAGGATACCGCTGATCTGGAAAGACAATGGAAGGATTTAAATGCCCAGGCGGAAAATATGGATCCGGCCATTGACGACCTGACTTCACAGATGAATGATAAGAGCGATGAGGTGACTCAGCTCCAGATCAACCAGATTGAGAACCAGTCTGCCCAAGATCCCACAAGCGACGCACAGATCGTGGAGTGGCAGAATGAACTGGAGAGTGCTACCACAGAACTTTCGGAGATGCAGTCAGAGCTTGCGGAGCAGAAAAGCCTGGCTAACAGTGCGGACGGTGCGAAGGTGACAGAGGCCGCCAAAGCCCAGATGCAGGCCACCAACAACATTGCTGAGCTGGAAGCAGCATCCCTGGAAGAACTTTTGGAAAAAGGAAAACAGGGGCTGCAGGCAGAGTTTTCCGGCATCGTATCCAAAGCCGACGCCTCACAGGGCTCCGCAGCCTCACAGGGTATGGAGCTGATCACCATTGCCAGCAACGAAGAGGTGGCAGTGAATGTAACCGTGTCAAAATATGATTATGACAAGCTGAAAGAAGGCCAGAAGGCATCTATCACCATAGCGGACCATACATACAAGGGAACTGTTTCACGTATCAGTAAAATGGCAACCACCAACGAAAAAGGCGCACCGGTTATCTGGGCAGAGGTTAAGATCGACAACCCGGATGACAATATCTTCCTGGGTGTGGAGGCAAAGGTTTCCATTGAGACAGGCAGTGCAAAAGGTGTTGTGAGCGTTCCTGTCAACGCTGTAAATACAGGAAAAGACAGTACCTTCTGTTATGTAGTGAAGGATGGCGTGATCGCCAGACAGGATGTTGAGACAGGAATCTCATCCTCCGAGTACACAGAGATCAAAAGCGGCCTGAAGCTGGGTGATTCCGTGATCTCTGAGCTTCCGGACGGATTTGCGGAGGGTATGAAAGTGGAAGAGGCGGCTGCGGGCAGCACATCCGGCGCGCAGACTGCAGATGCGGTAAAGGAGTAGCCTATGGCACAGTTAGCAGAATACTTGAAAATGGCCCTGCAGAATATCAGGGCAAATAAAGGCCGCTCCCTTCTCACCATGCTGGGTATCATTATAGGTATTTCATCTGTCATTACCATTATGTCTGTCGGTTCCGGGTTCCAGGGGGAGATGAACCGGCAGCTGAATTCCATTGCAGGAGGGCAGATTTGTATTTATTCCAATGAAGAGGGAATCAAACGGGAAGAATACATGAATGCGGAGGATTTTGCGGCTATTGAGCAGGAAATCCCGGGAGTTACCGGAACTTCGCCCGTTTTTTCCGATACAGGGACTACCCAGTCCTCAAAAGGCCAGTTTGATCTGTCAGTCACCGGAGGAGGCACAGCGCAGCAGGAGATTTCCAAATGGAAAGTGCTGAGCGGCCGCTATTTTAACCAGAGTGATATTGATACGGGGAATAAAGTCTGTGTGATCAGCAAAAAAGATGCCATTTCCCTTTTCGGCACAGATGATGTTCTGGGAATGAGCCTGGAATTCAGTCTCTATCAAAACACTTCGGACTTTACCATTATTGGCATTGTGGAGCAGGAGAATATGGGCAATATGGTATCCATGGATTACGGGGATGTCAAAAGGATATCTGCAGATATTCCCTATACGGCTATGGAGAATTTCGGCTATGATACTTCGGAGACCAGCTATCTGTATATTACTACAGACGGCAGCGCAGACACTGGTGATGTGGCAAATAAAGCCATTGCGCTTTTAAATCAGCGCCACTACAGCCAGGGAAAGACATATTTTGATATGGAGGACTTCAATGACCAGATGCAGCAGATCAACTCCATGCTGAATATGATCACGGGATTCATTGCCCTGGTAGCCGGAATATCCCTGCTGGTAGGCGGTATCGGTGTCATGAACATCATGCTGGTGTCCGTCACAGAGAGAACAAGAGAGATTGGTATCAGAAAATCCCTGGGAGCCAGAACCTCCTCTGTCATGGTGCAGTTTCTTGCTGAATCGGCCATTATCGCCTGTATCGGCGGTGTGATCGGAATCATTATCGGTGTGCTGCTGGCGTATGCTGTCTGCTCCATACCTACCCTGGGATTTGCACCTGGGATCAAGGTTTCCACAATTCTTATTGCGACCTTGTTTTCTTCGGGAATCGGCATTCTGTTCGGTGTATATCCGGCCAGAAAAGCTGCCAGGCTCAGCCCTATTGAGGCGCTCAGGAGAAATTAAGAAAAGAACAAATAGATTGGGAATAAAAAGTACCGCACAGAGCAAAAAATACTCCTGCGGTACTTTTTATTGTTTGGGAAGAATGCCCAATATGTATGACTGAACCAAAGAGTCAGTCCTTATAGTACGGAATCATATCCTCTGGGATACTGGCAGTACGCTGGTGTGCGTCCATAGCGGTAATGGCCTCCATCTCTTCCTGTGTCAGGGAAAAATCGAAGATTGCTGCATTTTCCAGGATACGTTCCTTGTGCACGGATTTGGGGATCACAGAGATTCCCTGCTGGACGGCCCAGCGAAGGCCGATTTGGGCGGTGGTCTTCTGGTATTTTCTTCCGATTTCCAGAAGCAGCTGGCTGTGCAGATAAGCGCCCCGTGCAAGGGGAGCATAAGCCTGTACCGCAATTTTATTGTCTCTGCAGTAGGACAGAAGTTCCGGCTGGTTGAACAGGGGATGGAATTCCACCTGATTGACAGCGGGTATCACATCAGATACTTTTTTCAGCATTTCCAGGTCGTGAACGTGAAAATTTGATACGCCGATGGATTTTACCCGCCCCTGGGCCTGTAGTTTTTCCAGAGCTTTCCAAGTGTCTGTGTAACATCCGGGTACAGGCCAGTGGATCAGATATAAATCCACATAATCCAGTCCCAGGCGCTCCAGGCTTCTGTTGAAGGTATCCTCCACATCACCGATCCTCTGTGCCGTGTTCCATATTTTCGTTGTTACGAATAATTCCTCTCTTGGTATGGTAAGTGCCTTGATCCCGCGTCCTACACCGTCTTCGTTTTTATAAACGGAAGCAGTGTCAATGAGACGATAACCGGCATCTGCAGCATCTGCGATCGCCTGTTCCACTTCGTTCTCGCCGACGGCTTTGTAGACGCCTAAACCCAGCAGCGGCATCTGGCGGCCATCGTTCAGAATGACTTTTTCATTGAAAGACATAACAGCCCCTCCTTTAAATATAACCTTAAACACTTAGACAGTTTACCATAGAAATGTGAAATATTTACTCCGAATTTATTAACTTTTTAATAAATCCATGCTACTATTATAAGAAGTGCAAGCTAAAATCCAACGAAATGACAAAATATGGCAATGGAGGATAAAGAATGAAATTTTTTCATATGGCGGACCTGCATCTGGGGAGAAAGCTTTTAGGAGAGCCGCTGTGGAAAGAACAGCAAGATATACTCAGCCAAGTGTTAAGGATGGCGGATGAGGAGAAACCCGAGGCCGTTCTTCTCTGCGGTGATATTTATGATAAGTCCATTCCTTCCCAGGAGGCGGTGGGACTGCTGGACTGGTTCCTGGAAGAAATGTCCGTCCGTGGAATACAGGTATTTGTGATCAGCGGCAACCATGACGGAGCCCAGAGGCTTCAGTTTGCCAGCGGGATTTTGAAAAAAGAGGGGATCCATATTGCGGGTACCTTTAGAGGCCGTGCAGAGCACATCATGCTGACAGACGAATTCGGTCCGCTGCATGTGTGGATGCTGCCCTTTTTGCGGCCCGGCATGCTGCGCCCCTTTGCGGAGGAAATTCCGGAAACTTATGAGGAGGCCGTGAAAACCGCACTGCCGGGTGCTGAGCTTCACAAAGAAGAGCGGAATGTGCTGCTGGCGCATCAGTTTGTGACAGCCGGCGGGGAGCGGCCAGAGATATCGGATTCGGAACAGCTTTCTCTGGGAGGCATAGACCGGGTGGATGCTTCGGTCTTTGAAGCGTTTGACTATGTGGCGCTTGGACATATCCACCGACCCCAGAAGATCGGAAATGTAAAGATACGGTATGCAGGTTCTCCCCTTAAATATTCTTTTTCCGAATGGAAACAGACAAAATCCGTGACTGTGGCAGAGCTTGGGGAGAAAGGAACGCTGTCTGTGAGAAAACTTCCCCTTGAGCCTAAAACAGAGATGGCGGTCTTAAAAGACACCATGGAAGCTTTGGTTTCAGATAAATATGAAAGATACAGAGAGGGATATTACCTGTCTGTTGTGGTGACCGATGAGGAGATCCTGGAGCATCCCATGGAGCGGCTTAGAAAAATATTTCCGGGTATGTTGGAATTTGCCGTTGAAAACCGCCGGAGCAGGTCAGGGGGCATTTCGGGCAGCGCGGAGCTGCAGTGTCTGAAAAAAACGCCTCTGGATCTGTTCGGGGAGTTTTATGAGAAACAAAATGGGATTCCCATGTCAGACGCGGAACAGGAACTGCTGCAAGATATCATAGAAAGCATGGAAGAGGTGGGATCATGAGACCGGTAGAACTGGAGA
Source organism: Blautia marasmi (assembly GCF_900258535.1). Lineage (NCBI taxonomy): Bacteria > Bacillati > Bacillota > Clostridia > Lachnospirales > Lachnospiraceae > Blautia > Blautia marasmi. Next base: position 5,736,180 of record NZ_OIWX01000001.1, on the reverse strand, counting down.
TGGAGGCTTTTGGGCCTTATGCAGACAATACACTCATCTCATTTGAAAAGTGTGAAAAGGCGGGTTTGTTTTTAGTCTGCGGAGATACAGGGGCAGGCAAGACCACCATTTTTGACGGCATTGCTTTTGCCCTGTATGATGCCGCCAGCACGGAAGTCAGGAAGCCGGAAAACCTTCACAGTGACTATGTGGAGGAAAAAGCCATGAGCAAGGTGCGTCTGCTTTTTACTCACAAAGGAGAAGCGTATCAGGTTACCAGGACGTTTAACTTAAACAGGAAACATGAAGCACTTTTGGAGTGTCCGGATAAAAGTGTGTTGACGGGAAGGAAGGCAGTGAACCGGAAGCTGCAGGATATACTGGGACTTGACTACCGTCAGTTTAAACAGGTTTCCATGATCGCCCAGGGGGAATTTATGAATCTTCTTCTGGCAAAAAGCGACATGCGCAGTGAGATCTTCAGGAAAGTTTTCGACACGGAATTCTATAAGCTGATTTCCGACCGGCTGAAAAACATGAGTATCAAGGAGCGGGAGGAGGAGAAGTTAAGGGAGGAGCGCCGCAGGCAGGTTCTGGAATCCTGGGATGCGCTGCATCCTGACTGTCCTCTGGCGGACAGGGACACAGAGGAGATTTTCAAGATCCTGGACAGCCGCATCCGCCAGTCACGGGAAAAGGAGAAAAGCGGCAGAAAAGAAGAACAGCGTCTGGAGAAGGAAAAGGACAGGGCGCTCAAAAATCTGGAACGTATCCAAAAGGACAACGGGGAGCTCAAGACACTGCATGCCCTCAGGCAGGAACTGGAGGGCACAAAACTGCGCGCCGGTGAGATCAGAGAGCTGGAGAAGCGGATTTCGGAGGGGAAGAAGGCAAATATTTATATAAAGCCCCTGGCAGATGACTGTACAGAGAAAAAGAAGATGCTTGCTGATGAAGAAGCCCATGCAGGAGAGATAAAAAAAGAGATCAGAGAGCTGGAACAGGAGAAAAAAGCCCTGCTTGTCCAAATGGCAGCAGCCAAAAGGGAAGAAAAGCTTGGGGCAGAGATACAGGAATTGACAGAACGCCTTCTGGTTTACGAAAAGTGGCAGCAGGAGGCAGAGGTGCTCCTGGAACTGGAAAGGCAGAAGGAAAAGCTGCTCGAGTCGGCGGAAGACCAGATCACGGTACAGAAGGAACAGGGGATCGCCTATGAGAGTTACAGGGAAGAATTCTTCAGAAGCCAGGCCGGCCTGCTGGCCAGGAAACTGGAGGAAGGAAAGCCGTGCCCGGTCTGCGGCTCCACAGTGCATCCGGTAAGAGCTGCCTGCGGGAAAAGAGAGCTGAGTGAAGCTGTACTGAAGGAAATGGAGGCTCAAAAGGAAAAAACTTCCGCAAAACTGCAGAAAACCCTTACTGCCCTGGCAGAGAACGAAAAGGAATGGCAGACCAGGATGGAACACCTGCGCAGGGAGACGGCTCTTTCCGGCAAAAAGAGCGGAGCTGCTATGAGTAAAAAAGCAGCTTCCCTGATCAAAGAGGCCGGCGGGCGTCTGGAGAAGAAAAAGGCGAAGAGCACTCCGGGAATCCTCTGTGCGGAGACGATCAGAAAAAACCTGGAGGAGAATGCGCAGCGCCGGGCAGCAGCCGGGAGAGAGATCCAGATTTGTGAAAAACGTGTGACAGAGATCGCAAAGGAACAAAAAGAGGCGGAAGGGAAGCTGCTTTTGGAAGTGAAACAGCAGAAATTCAAAAGCAGGGCAAAAGCTATGGAGGCATGTCTGGACAGTGAAGAGATGGCCCGTATGGAAAAAGAGACGCAGGTTTATGAAAACCATGTGAGAGAACTCCAGATCAGGATCAGAAGCCTGGCTCCTACTCTGCGCGGCAGGAGGCTGTGCCCGGAGGAGGACGTGCGGGAGCAGATCCAGAGAGCAGAGCAGCAGCTGAAGACTGTGCGGATGCAGCTTCGGGAAGAGTTCAGTGCTCTTGACAGGACAAAAGAAGTGCGCAGGCAGCTGGAGGTATTGTTTGAGGAGAGCAGCAGGACGAAAAAACGCCGGCTGTCGCTTCAGAGCCTTTCGGATACGGCGTGCGGCACGCTGAAAGGAAAGCCTAAGATCTCCCTGGAGCGTTATGTACAGTCTGCCTATTTCCGCATGATCGCCCTTGAGGCCAACAGGCGGCTGGAGCGTATGTCCTCCGGCAGGTATGAACTGCTTGTGCGGGAGGAAAAAGAGAACCTGCAGTCCAGGTCCGGCCTGGATCTGGATGTCTATGATTACCACACCGGAAAGGTCAGGAGCATCCGCTCCCTTTCCGGCGGGGAGAGCTTTCAGGCGGCCTTAAGCCTGGCCCTCGGAGTATCCGGAGTCATCGGTCAGTTTGCCGGTGGGATCCGGGTGGAGACCGTATTTATCGACGAGGGGTTCGGCAGTCTGGATGAGCAGTCCCTGGAAACTGCCGTGGAGACTTTGTCGGCCCTATCCAGGGAGGACTGCCTGGTGGGGATCATTTCCCATGTTCCCGAGCTTAAGGAACGTATAGAATGCAGGATCGAAGTGGAAAAAAACAGGGGTGGGAGTTCCGTGTTTTTCACCTCTTGAACCTCTAAAAAAACATAAGAATAACTTGATAAAAAAGCGGAAAGCATGTATAATGAATTTATTGATAAATTATTGTCATTTACTGCGCCCAAACGGGATAAAAGCAGTAGGGAAAGGATGGAAAAATGCATTTAATCAACGACGAAAATGGCAACATGGTTCCTCACGGACATGACCATGAGCATGACTATGGTCACAGCCATGAGCACAGCCACGGCTGCAGCAGTTGTTCAGAGGGCGAATGTGGCGGAAATTGTACAGAGGAAGTGGTAGCACTTTTGAACTATATGCTTTCCCACAATGAGCATCATGCACAGGAGCTTGACCAGATGGCAGAGAATCTGTCAAAGCTTGGAATGGAAGATGCTGCCAAGACCATTAAAGAAGGTGTTGCTGATTTCCAGAAAGGAAATATGCGCCTGGGCCTGGCCCTGACACTGGTAAAAGAACATTTGAAGGAGGCGTAAGCTATGTGTCTTGCAACGGTACAGAGAAGCGATGACAACACGGTCATCTGCAAAAATGTAAGCAGGATCGACGTGGATGGCGAAAAGCTTATCCTACGGGACATTATGGGTGAGGAGAGGACTATTATCGGTAAAATATTGATGGTAGACCTTGGGAACAGCCTTGTTAAGCTGGACTGCCAGTAAGGCAGCGGAAAAGTTGGAGGACTTTCTGCTGTATCAACAACGGTTTTAGGGCTTCGGCCTTAAAAATAAATAAACAAAGCGGAGGTAGTAACTATGAAATTATCTGAGGCAATGAGGAACAAAATGCTCGTTTCTTTTGAGCTGTTCCCGCCGAAGACAGACAAAGGAATGGAAAATCTTCCGGGAACCATTGAGCATCTTTGCAAGTACCGGCCGGAGTACATTTCCTGTACATACGGTGCGGGCGGAACCAATGTGGGCAAGAACATGGATGTGTGCAAAATGATCCAGAATGCCGGTACCATACCGGTCACACATTTTACATGTATCGGCAATACCGCAGAGGGGATCAAAGAACAGCTTCAGAATTACCTGGACAACGGCATAGATCATATGCTGGCGCTCCGCGGTGACCTTCCATTTGGATGGACAGGGACCGGTGGGGATTTCGCTTATGCAACAGATCTGGTGGCTTATGTCCGCAAAGAATTCGGCGATAAGATCGAGATCGCTGTGGCAGGTTCTCCGGAAGGACATATTGCTTGCCGCAGTCTGGAATCTGACATCGCTGTCCTGAAACAGAAACAGGATAACGGTGCTGACTACATCATGACTCAGCTTTGCTGGGATATGGAGCAGTTCAAACGCTGGCTGGACGCTATCCGCACCGCAGGCATCACAATGCCGGTTGATGTGGGCATCATGCCGATCCTGGATCAGGCTGCTACGATCAATATGGCACTGTCACGTAATGGCTGTGTCATGCCGCGTAAACTTTGCGAGATTATCTCCAAAAACTGGATTTTCCCGAACCCGTTCGACAAAGATCCGTTCGATGCAGCTGCTGATGAAAAGAAAGCAGCATTCAAAGAGGCTGGTATCGAGTATACCATCAGTCAGATTGATGAATACCGTGCACTTGGCGTTAATGGTATCCATCTGTATGCTCTGAACAAATGGAAAGACGTATCTGAAATTATTGACAGATGCGGTCTTCGTACACTTGTTTAAAACGTATTAAAATTATATTTTAGGAGGTGCCCTTTTCATGGCACATGTAATTGCAATTGCCGGCAAAGGCGGCGTAGGCAAGACGACTCTGACAGGACTTATCATCCAGTATCTGGCTGAAAAAGGCAAGGGTCCGATTCTTGCGGTAGATGCAGATGCGAATTCAAACTTAAATGAAGTTCTCGGTATGGAACTTGAGGCAACTCTGGGCGATATCCGCGAGGAAGTGGCCCGTGCGGAGATGTCAAAAGAAAATCCCATTCCGGCCGGAATGACAAAAGCAGATTATATGGAGTTCAAGTTTGATGATGCATTGATTGAAAATGATGATTATGACCTGCTTGTCATGGGACGTACCCAGGGGAAAGGCTGCTACTGCTTCGTGAATGGACTTCTGCAGGCTCAGCTTGCAAAGCTGCAAAAGAATTATCCATATATCATCGTGGACAATGAAGCCGGTATGGAGCATATCAGCAGAGGGGTTCTTCCCAACATGCAGACAGCGATTCTGGTCAGCGACTGCTCCAGAAGAGGTGTACAGGCAGTGGGCAGGATCGCGGAACTGATCAAAGAATGTGACATGCACCCAAGGCAGGTTGGTTTGATCATCAACCGTGCACCGGGCGGGGTACTCAATGCGGGCACAAAAGAGGAGATAGAGAAACAAGGCCTCACCCTTTTGGGAATCGTACCGCAGGATGAAACTGTATATGACTTCGACTGCGACGGTACTCCGATCGTGAAGCTCCCGGAAGATTCACCGGTGAGAACAGCGGTCAGGGATATTGTGAGCAGGCTGGAGTTATAAAAACCGGGGAAGCGGACCCGGATAAAAAAGCAAAAAGAGGCGAAAACAAGGAGGATATTCATGAGTGAATTCAAATTAACCACAGTAGAAGAATTTGAAGCTGCTACTGCACGTCTCCTGGAAACAGGTGCAAAAGTCGGCGCTGACGCTTGGCAGTTCCGCGTAAAAAATCAGACACCCCATTGTAAATTTGGTGAAGAAGGCGTTTGCTGCCGTATCTGTACAATGGGACCATGCCGTATCACAAAAAAGGCTCCGAGAGGAATCTGCGGATGTGATGTACACGGTATTGTAGGTCGTAACTACCTGAAATTTACTGCAGGCGGTTCTGCAACACACTCTGACCATGGCCGTGAAATCTGCCATACCTTATATGAATCTGCAGCTGATGGCTGTTATAAGGTAAAAGATCCGGATAAGCTGATCCGTATCGCAAAAGAGTGGGGGATCGAGACCGAAGGAAAAGACATCTATGATCTGGCACACGAAGTTGCTGAGACAGGTCTGATGGAGTATGGTAAACCTTTCGGAACACAGAGATTCTTAAAGAGAGCGCCGGAGTCACAGCAGGAACTGTGGGAAAAGAATGAACTTGCTCCAAGAGCGATCGACCGCGAGGTTTCCTGTTCCTTACATATGAGCCATATGGGATGCTCTTCCAAACCGGAAGCACTGGTAAAACAGGCTATCCGTGCAGGCTTAAGTGATGGATGGGGCGGTTCCATGATGGGAACAGAGTTCTCAGATGTATTATTTGGAACTCCGAAGCCGATCGAGACAGAAGCAAACTTAGGAGTTATGGTTGAGGATAATGTCAATATCGTTGTTCATGGACATGATCCGAGTCTTTCTGAGATGATCTGTGAATTCGCAGATGATCCGGAAATGATCGCATACGCAAAAGAGCAGGGTGCAAAAGGCATCACTGTATCTGGTGTGTGCTGTACTTCAAACGAAGTTGCAATGCGCCGCGGAATCCCCATGGCCGGTAACTTCCTGCAGCAGGAAAACGTTGTTCTGACAGGTGCATGTGAAGCGATCGTCGTAGACGTACAGTGTATCTTCCCGGCACTTGGTCCTTTAAGCAAATGTTTCCACACAAAATTCATCACAACTTCTCCGATCGCTCAGATGCCGGATTCTGAATTCATCAGATTCGATGCGCACACAGCAGGCGAGAAAGCAAAATTGATCGTTCGGACAGCTATTGAGAACTTCAAGAACAGAAAACCTGAACTGGTACATATTCCGCAGATGAAACAGAAAGCAACTGTCGGATACTCTACAGAAGCTATCGTTAAGGCTCTGGACGGCGTAACCAACTCACAGGTAGACGAGCTGGGAACCACAAAACCGTTATTAGAGTGTATCACCTCCGGTGTTCTCCGTGGTGCTGTCGCAATGGTTGGATGTAATAACCCGAGGGTTCGTCCTGACTTAGCTCATATTGAACTTATGAAAAAACTGGTTGCTAACGATATCATCATCATCGCTTCCGGATGTTCTGCACAGGCAGCTGCAAAAGCAGGTCTGATGGACAAGAGAGCGAAAGATGTCTGTGGCGCCGGACTTAAGAGAGTTTGTGAACTGGCTGACATTCCGCCGGTACTGCACATGGGCTCCTGCGTAGATATCAGCCGTATGCTGGTTCTGGCAGCTACCCTGGCAAAAGACGCAGGTCTGCATATTTCCCAGCTTCCGGTTGTTGGATGTGCTCCTGAGTGGATGTCTGAAAAAGCAGTTTCTATCGGTAACTATGTAATCGGTTCCGGTATTGATACCTTCTTAGGTGTTGACCCATATGCCTGCGGTTCCAGTGAAATGGTTGAAATCCTGACCAACGGAACAAAAGAATGGGTAGAGGCTGCATTTACAGTTGAAAAAGATATTGAAAAACTGGGCGATGCTATGATCGCAAAAATCGAAGAGAAGAGAGCTGCTCTTGGAATCTAATCTTTATCAGGAAAGGTGAATGACATGAAAATTGCAGTGACAGGAAAAGGCGGCGTTGGAAAGACTACTTTTGCTGCGACGCTGGCGCGTTTATATGCGGATGAGGGAAGAAAGGTGCTTGCTGCGGATGTGGATCCGGATGCGAATCTGGGGCTGGCACTTGGGTTTGATGATGAAACCCTGGATTCTATCATCCCCATAACAAAGATGCGGAAGCTGGTGGAAGAACGTACCGGAGCTAATGAAGAGAATCAGTTCTACCGGATCAATCCAAAGGTGGACGATATCCCGGATACATATTCCAAAGAAGTGAACGGAGTCAAGCTGCTTGTGCTTGGTACTGTGGAAACCGGCGGCGGCGGTTGTGTATGCCCGGAGCACGTCATGCTTCGCAGAATCATCAATAATTTGGTGCTTCACAGGGATGATGTGGTGATCATGGATATGGAAGCTGGATTAGAGCACCTCGGCCGGGGTACTACGGAATCCATGGACCAGTTTATCGTGGTCATAGAACCGGGTGCCAGAAGCGTACAGACCTATAAGAACGTGAAAAGGCTGGCAAAGGACCTGGGTGTAAAACAGGTGCGTGTTGTGGCCAATAAGGTTCGGAACGAAGAGGATGAGGCGTTTGTCAAAGGACATATACCGCAGGAGGATCTGCTGGGATTCATTCACTATAATACCGAAGTGATGGACGCGGACCGTCAGGGCAAGTCTCCATACGACTTCAGCAATACTGTAAAAGAGGAAATTACAAACATTAAACACATAATCGACCAAGGATTATGAGAAGGTCAGGAGGAAGAGAACATTGACATTATTTGAAACCGTATTTAGTGGAAATGACGCTGTCTATGGATTAACAGAAGGCGCTATTAATGCTGCGATCGAACAGCATGGTGCTGACAAAGCTGTCAGCTTCCCGAACACCGCTTACTGCTTACCGTGCTACTATGCAGTGACAGGTGTGAAGGTTAAAACTTTAGGAGAATTAAAAGAAGCTTTAGGTGTTGTAAAAACTTTGATGACAAGAGAGATGAGATTAAATGACGTATTTATGTCAGGCGTTGCAACTGCTCTCTGCGCAGAGTTTATCGAAGTTCTGAAATATATTGACGGTGCAGAACCGTACACAGAGCCCTGCTACGGACATCTGGCAGATGCTGTGATCCGTGAACTGGGTGTACCCCTTGTAACAGGTGATATCCCTGGTGTTGCTGTTATCCTGGGAAGCGCTCCTACAAAAGAGGAAGCAGTTGCCCTGGTTAAGAGCTATCAGGCACAGGGTATCCTGGTAACACTGGTTGGCGGTGTGATCGACCAGGTTGCTGAAGCTGGCATGAAGACCGGTGCAAACTTACGTGTTATCCCTCTGGGCAAAGACGTAACAAGCGTGATCCATGTAGTATCCGTTGCATTAAGAGCAGCGCTTATCTTTGGTAATGTAACACCCGGAGATGCAGCAAATCTGATGAAGTACACCTTCGAGCGTGTACCGGCATTCGTAAACGCATTTGCTCCTCTGGATGATGTGATCGTTGCCTGCGGTGCAGGTGCCATTGCACTTGGCTTCCCAGTTATCACAAACCAGGAAGGCGTATCCACAGTACCGAAGAGCTTGATCTTACAGCCGGATGTTGCTAAATTCAACGCTACATCCCTGGAAGCTCGCGATATCAAGATCAAGATCACCAATATTGATATTCCGGTTGCTTTTGCATCCGCATTCGAGGGTGAGATCATCCGCCGCGGCGACATGCAGGTAGAGTTTGACGGTTCCCGTGTAGACTGTGCAGAGCTGGTTCAGTCAGCAGAGGCTACAGAGATCGAAGACCACAAGATCACCGTGATCGGACCGGAAGCAGATGAAATGGAACTGGGCAGCAAGAACAGCATTGCTTATGTTGTAAAAGTTGCAGGCAAGAACATGCAGTCTGACTTTGAGCCGGTTATCGAGCGTAAATTCCATAACTACATCAACTGTATCGAAGGTGTATACCACACAGGACAGCGTGATATGCAGCGTATCCGTATCAGCAAGGATGCATTCAATGCAGGATTCCGCCTGAAACATATCGGTGAGGTTCTGTACGCATCTGTTAAGAATGAATTTGATGCCGTTGTTGATAAATGTGAAGTTGTTATCTACACAGATCCTGCAGAGTGTAAGAGAATCCGTCACGAAGTGGCAATCCCTACATTCAACAAACGTGATGACCGTCTGAAATCCCTGACAGATGAGTCTGTAGAAGTATACTACAGCTGTATCCTGTGCCAGGCATTCTCCCCGTCTCATGTATGTGTGGTAACACCGGAACGTCTGGGCCTGTGCGGTGCCGTTTCATGGCTGGATGCAAAGGCAACCAACGAGCTGGATCCTAACGGACCATGCCAGGTTATCACAAAAGAGAAATGTATTGATGAGAGAATCGGTGAGTACGAGGACGTTAACGAAGCCGTACGCAAATTCTCCCAGGGTGCTCTGGAAGAGGTATCTCTGTATTCCATCATGGAAAAACCGATGACAAGCTGCGGATGCTTTGAGTGTATCTGTGGTATTGAGCCATTCTCCAATGGTGTAGTTATCACAAACCGTGAGTATGCAGGTATGACACCACTTGGAATGACCTTCCCGGAACTGGCTTCCATGACAGGCGGCGGTGTGCAGACACCAGGCTTCATGGGACATGGAAAACACTTCATCGGTTCCAAGAAGTTCATGAAGGCAGAGGGCGGTATCGAGAGAATCGTTTGGATGCCGAAAGAGCTGAAAGAATTTGTTGCTGAGAGACTGAATAATACAGCAAAAGAATTATACGGTATCGACAACTTCACAGACATGGTTGGTGATGAGACCATCGCAACAGATCCGGAAGAATTAGTTGCATTCTTAACAGAAAAAGGACATCCGGCTCTGGGTCTGGATCCGATGATGTAAGATTTTGGAAGACAAAATCGCTTAATTGTAGTATCATGTAAACGGTGAATGCGCGTTTTACCGTGTTCACCGTTTATAAAAAATATATTAAGGAGGCTAATGAGAAATGCCGTTTAATCAAAAACCACAGAAATTCAATGCAAACATAAACACAGTTGAAATTGGCTGCGGGGACAAAGCAATCAAATTAGGAGGGGAATGTACATTTCCTTTCTATTCCTTTGATGCTCCCACGGAAAATGCACCAAAAGTAGGCGTGGAAATTTCCGATATGGGACTTATCAATGTTCCGGGAATCCAGGAATATTATGCAGGTGCTGCCACAATGGCCGAGATCGCAAAAAAAGCGGAAGCAATGGAAGGTGCGGACTTCGTATGCTTACGTCTTGAAGGCGGGGATCCGAACGGCGCAGACAAATCTATTGATGAACTGATCGCAGTTGTCAAAGAAGTCGGCGAAGCTGTTTCCTGTCCTTTAGTTGTTGAAGGATGCAAGAATGTGGAAAAAGATTCTGAATTACTGCCGAAAGTGGCAGAAGCACTTCAGGGCAAAAATGTTTTAGTCCTTTCTGCAAGAGAAGAAGATTACAAAGCAGTTGGTGCAGCAGCAGGCCTTGCTTACAATCAGAAGGTTGGAGCAGAATCCGCAGTGGATATCAACCTGGCAAAACAGCTTAACGTTGTTACAACTCAGTTAGGCGTAAAAGCTCAGGATATCGTAATGAACGTTGGTTCTGCAGCAGTAGGCTATGGTTTTGAGTACGTGGTATCCACAATGGACCGTATTAAAGGTGCAGCTCTTTCCCAGAATGATAACATGTTACAGATGCCGATCATCACTCCGGTTGCCGATGAGACATGGGGAGTAAAAGAGGCTATGGCTTCTGAGGAAGATATGCCGGAATGGGGACCGCTGGAAGAGAGAGGTATCAGTATGGAAGTACAGACAGCAGCAGCAGTTTTAGCTTCCGGTTCTGACGCTGTCATTCTGAGACATCCCAAATCTGTTGCAACAATCTCAAAAATGATTAAAGAATTAGTGTAATCGTAGAACAGGAGGATAAAAACAAATGGGATTATCAGGTATTCAAATTTTTAAACTGACACCAAAAAAGAACTGTAAAGAGTGCGGCTGCCCAACATGTATGGCTTTCTCCATGAAAGTGGCTCAGGGTGCTCTGGAAATTTCCAAATGCCCGCATATGTCTGAGGATGCTCTGGCTCAGTTATCTGAGGCAACAGCTCCGCCGATGAAGACGATCAAAGTCGGAAGCGGTGACAATGAATTTACTTTAGGCGGCGAGACTGTTTTATTCAGACATGAAAAAACTTTCGTTAGCAAAACAAGATATGCAGTTTCCCTGTGCACATGCATGGATGATGCTGCGATCGACGCTAAACTGGCAGCAATTCCGAAGGTAGACTACGAGCGTATCAGCGAGAGAATGTTCGTTGAAATGATTTACGTGAACTACGAAGACGGCGCTGACAAAGACAGATACGTTGAAATCGTAAAGAAAGCAGCAGCTCTTGGAAGAACTTTAGTTCTGGGCTGCAAAGATATCGAAGCTGCAAAAGCAGCTCTGGCTGTATGTAAAGACGGCAAACCGGTATTAAACGGTGCAGATGCTTCTAACTACGCTGAAATGAGCGCAGTTGCAACAGAAGCAGGTGTTGTACTTGGCGTTACAGGTGCTGACCTGAACGAGTTATATGATACAGTTGCAGCTCTGGAAAAAGCAGGCAATAAGAACCTGATTCTGGATGTTGGAACAAAATCCATCAAAGAAGCTTACGGCAACGCTGTACAGATCCGCCGCGCAGCTTTAAAAGATCAGGACAGAACCTTTGGTTATCCTACACTGGTAAACCTGTCAGTTCTGGCTCATGGCGACAGAAACCTGCAGCAGGCACTGGCTTCCATGTTCACAATGAAATATGGTTCCATTGTGGTTATGGAGCAGCTTGAGTATGCAGAAGCTCTGCCGTTATTCGGTCTGAGACAGAACGTATTTACAGACCCGCAGAAACCAATGAAAGTGGAACCGGGTATTTATGCTTTAAATGGTGCAGACGAGAATTCTCTGTGTCTGACAACCGTAGACTTTGCTCTTACATATTTCGTGGTATCCGGAGAGCTGGAGCGTTCCGGTGTACCGTGTAACCTGATCATCAGTGATGCAGGCGGACTTTCTGTACTGACCGCTTGGGCTGCAGGCAAATTATCTTCCACTTCTGTATCAAAATATATTCAGGAAAATGTAGAAGATAAAGTGAAATGCAGAAAACTGATCATTCCGGGTAAAGTTGCCGTATTAAAGGGTGATATCGAAGCAAAACTTCCGGGCTGGGAAGTGATCGTTGCTCCGTTGGAAGCAGTTCAGTTAGTAAAATTCTTAAAAGACCTGACTGCATAATATGAGAAATACAGGCTGACAGAAAGGAGGCTTTTTCGCCCCCTTTCTGTCCGGCCAAAATGAATAATTTAAAAGGAGAACTATTATGGCAAAGTTTGTTACAATTGGTGAGAGAATTCACTGTATTTCCCCGTCTATCCGCAAAGCGATGGCAGAGCGTGATCCGGAACCAATCTTAAAACGTGCAAAAGAGCAGTTAGAGGCTGGTGCTACCTATTTGGACGTAAACATCGGACCGGCTGAGAACGACGGAGAAGATTTAATGAAATGGGCGGTTCAGTTGATCCAGTCCAACTTCGACAACGTTCCTCTGGCACTGGATACTGCCAACAAAAAAGCAATCGAGGCAGGTATCTCCGTATACAACAGAAGCAAAGGAAAACCGATTGTAAACTCTGCTGATGCAGGCGGAAGAATCGAGAATATCGACCTGGCTGCAGCAAATGATGCTATCGTAATCGCTCTTTGCTCTGCAGAAGGTATTGCAGCAGACAACGATGAGCGTATGATGCACTGCCAGAACATGCTGGAAAGAGGTATGATGCTGGGTATGGAGCCTACAGACCTGTGGTTTGACCCGTTATTCCTGGTTGTAAAAGGAATGCAGGACAAACAGATGGAAGTTCTGGAAGCAATCAAAATGTTCAGCGACATGGGACTGAATTCCACAGGCGGTCTGTCCAATAACTCTAACGGTATGCCGAAACATATCCGTCCGATCATGGATTCCGCAATGGTTGCAATGTGCATGATGCAGGGCTTAACCTCCGCTATCGTAAATCCATGTGATTTAAGACTGATGGAAACAATTAAATCCTGTGATGTTTTCAAAAACAACACATTATACGCTGACTCTTACCTGGAGATCTAATCGCAGGCAGAATCGTGTAACAAAAAAGCGCCGGGGATATTTTTATCGCCGGCGCAGATAAAAATATACAGAAAGGCTAAATTCCTATGTTCAAAGTGACTTTTAAGTTTGAAAATGGCGAAGACGTCACAACTTTCGCCCAGGAAGGAGAAATCCTTTTAGAAGTAGCGAGAAAAACGAATGTGGCTATCGATGCCCCCTGTTCCGGCAATGCCTCCTGCGGTAAATGCAAAGTTAAACTGGTGACAGGTGAAATGAATTCTCCAAAGACCCGCCACATCTCCGATGAAGAGTATGCAGAGGGATGGAGACTGGCATGTGTGAGCAAGCTGACAGGTGATGTGGAGGTACAGGTACCCGACATTGCATCCGCTTACAGAAGCCGGATGAAAGTCGCAGATTTGAGTTCCAAGGAGGAGATTGCCATATTTGAACAGGCAAAATCCGATGTGGAAGCAGCAGGAATTGTCTTGAAAAATAGTCTAGATATTATCCATGTGACCATGGATGAACCGTCTCTGGATGACACCATGCCGGATAATGAGCGTCTGATGCGGGCAATCAAAAGAGAGACCGGTGTGGAAAGGGTGCGTCTGCCCTATTCTGCACTTCGGAAAATATCTGTTGTTTTCCGTGAGAATCATTTTGATGTAAAATGCATTGTGCGCAGAACAGAAGATGATATTTTCGTGTATGATGTCTATGGCAGAGATGAAAAAGTGGTCATCGGCGGTTTGGCTGTTGATATTGGTACAACAACGGTGTCTGCACTGCTGATCAATATGCAGACAGGTGAGATCCTGGGAAAAGCTTCAGCTGGAAACGGTCAGATTCGTTATGGTGCGGATGTTATCAATCGTATTATTGAATCTATGAAACCGGGCGGCAGCGAGAAACTGCAGCGTGCAGTAGTGGAGGAAACCATCAATCCAATGATTGCACAGATGTGCCGTTCCTGTGGATTCAGTCCTCTGCATATTTACCGTATGTGTATTGCATCCAATACTACTATGAACCATCTGTTGACAGGAATGAATGGCGACCCGATCCGTATGGAGCCATATATTCCTACATTTTATAAAACAAATTCACTGTTTGCCTCTGATATTGGAATCAGGGTGAATCCGGATGCCCATATTATACTGGCGCCTAATATTGGAAGTTATGTGGGTGGGGATATCACAGCAGGTACTTTGGTCAGTATGCTGTGGAATCGTCCTGAATTTTCTCTGTTTATTGATTTAGGTACAAATGGCGAGCTTGTATTTGGCAATTCAGACTTTATGATGAGTTGTGCCTGCTCTGCAGGTCCTGCCTTTGAAGGCGGGGATATCAGCTGCGGTATGCGCGCTACGGACGGCGCTATCGAGGCCTGTACCATTGATGCAGAAACCATGGAACCCAGTTATTCTGTCATAGGGGATCAGGGTGAGAAACCGATCGGTCTCTGCGGTTCCGGTATCATTGATGTGATCAGCGAATTATTCCGTACCGGTATCATCAATCCGAAAGGAAAGTTTATCCGGGAAGGGAAACGTGTCCGCCATGATGAGTATGGCATGGGCAGCTATGTGCTCGCCTTCGAGGAGGAGTCGGGCAGTGTCAAGGAAGTGGAAATCAATGAGGTGGATATTGATAATTTCATACGGGCTAAAGGTGCTATTTTCTCAGCTATCCGTACGATGTTGTTATCCCTTGATTTTGATATTTCCATGATTGATGATGTCTATGTGGCCGGAGGGATTGGCAGCGGCATCAATATGCAGAATGCCGTGAGAATTGGAATGTTCCCGGATATTCCTTTAGAGAAATTCCATTACATCGGAAACTCTTCTCTGTCCGGTGCATATACAATGCTCCTTTCAAAAGAAGCAGAGCAGAAATGTTATGAGATCGCAACCAATATGACATACCTGGAGCTTTCCGCTGTACCGAGTTATATGGATGAATTTGTAGCATGCTGTTTTATACCACATACGGATACGTCCTTGTTTCCGTCTGTAACAGAAGAATAGAAGTGCGCGATGCGGACTTTTATTGTCACAAATAAATAGACTGACTGAGGTGAAAAGATGAATTTTGAATACGCAAAGGACAGTAAAGAGCAGCGTCCTTATGAACATTATTTGAACGCATACAGAGAGATGGACCCGAAAGAGATCAGCGGGCGAACCGGTATTCCTTATGATGAGGAAAAGGGGCTTTTTACCGTGAAATTGATGGGAAGTACATACCAGGTATCTTTTCCGGATTATGAAATTCATCACGTGGAGGATTCCGCCAAAGTATATCCTCTGGAGGAGGCCATGAACGCTAAGATTCTCATTGTCCGTTTTTTGACAGAGAGAAGTGCAGCACCGGCATCAGGAAAATTTGTGACCTATCATGATGTTCCCTGGGGTGAGGTATACTTCCGGCAGTTCCAGGGCAGGTGCCTGTTCCGTCTGGCATTTGGCTATGGAAACAAGCTGCCTGTGTTCCGGAAGATTATGGAGCACTTGGGAGCAAAAAAATGTTCAGAGGGAGACTGTTCCTATGAACTGGAATTTATGGACAATTTGTATGTGAAGTTTATCTTGTGGGAAGGGGATGACGAATTCCAGCCTTCTGCACAGATATTATTTTCTGATAATTTTGCCGTCTCATTTGCCGCGGAGGATTTGGCGGTTGTGGGCGATATCAGCATTAACATGATGAAAGCATTGGAAAAAAAGTTGTCTTAAATTAAGATTGTTATAGTAGAGTAGGTATTACGCGTTAAGTGTCATGGGATGGGAAGTTGTCCATGAACGAAGGCAGCCGCAAGGCTCCACGATGTAATATTGCGTCCGCTACTACATTAAAGACAGATATGAATTCTTCTCTTTGGTGTAGTAAACTACTATGCCATAAGTACACAACGAGAAGGGACAGTTATGCTGTTCCTAGGAGACAACAGATGAAGGAGGATTTATATCTGATGAAAAAAGTGAATAATGTGAAAGTTTTGGCATTTACAGGTGTTCTGGTGGCAATGAGTATTATCCTGACCAGGGTAGTTGCGATTCCCATTGGTACCAGTATTCGGCTTACCGTAGGTCAGACTCCGGTATACCTTTGCGGCTTTTGGTTTGGCCCTTTGGTAGGGGGAATCTGCGGCTTTTTATCTGATTTCCTTGGGGCGATTCTTCAGGGTTATGCACCAAATCCCATGATTTCTGTCACTGCTGTTCTGGCTGGCGTGCTGCCGGGACTGTTTCGGCATTTTTATGCAAAGAAACTGGAAATCTGGCATGTACTTGCAGTGATCGTAGTTCATGGAATCGTAGGTTCTCTTGGATTTACATGTCTGGGACTTCATATGTACTACGGAACACCGTGGGCTGTTTTGTATGCCCAGAGACTGGTTCAGACGCCTCTTCTGGCAGCTCTGAATACTGTGCTGGTGTTCTTCCTCTACAAGAGCCCTTTGACTGCTATGGTAAATAAGAGCACTATGCTGAAAAATGGGTCTGTAAATGTAACTGACCACGCAAAATAATTCCCGAAAGGGAGTTGATATAAAGCCGGAGAGATCCGGCGATCAAAGAAAGAGAGGTATGTGAGAGATGGGATTTTCAACTGTACCATGTAATGAATTTGTGGAAGTATTAGCATCAAAAGCACCGGTTCCGGGCGGCGGCGGAGCATCTGCTCTGGTTGGCGCAGTGGGAACAGCCCTGGGTAATATGGTGGGCAGCCTGACAGTGGGCAAGAAGAAATACGCAGAAGTAGAAGACGAGATGTGGGAGCTGAAGAAGAAATGTGATGCTCTGCAGAAAGATTTCTTACGTCTGATAGAGAGAGATGCGGAGGTGTTTGAACCCCTGTCAAAAGCCTATGGTATGCCTCGTGCAACCGAGGAAGAGAAAGCGGAAAAAGCCAGAGTGATGGAAATCGTTCTGAAAGACGCCTGCTCTGTACCCATGGAAATAATGGAAAAGTGCTGTGAAGCCATCGAAGTGATCGTAGAATTTGCAGCAAAAGGTTCCACACTGGCCATCAGTGATGCAGGTGTAGGAGCAGCATTCTGTAAAGCAGCGCTGAAAGGTGCCAGCCTGAATGTATATATCAATACAAAATCCATGGCTGATAAAGCTTATGCGGAAGAGCTGAATAAGAAGGCTGACGCGATGCTGGAGAAATATACAAAAATCGCTGATGAGACCTTTGACAGTGTACTTTCCAGACTGAAATAATAGTTACATAGTTTTGCTTTATAATGACACAAGGAAAGACTAGTACAGCATTGCAGAGTGTCATTTCAGAAAAGTCTTATACCGCAGGCGAATGCGATGTAAGTTATGGTATGCCCGGATGGGTATGATAAAAAGATGCAGGAGGATTCATAGAGAATGGCGAAAAGATTACTGGGTAAGGAAGTAACAGCAGCATTAAATGAGAGAATCAAAGCGGATGTGGCAGCACTGGAGGAGAAAGGTGTAAAACCGACTCTTTGTATTATCCGTGTAGGTGAAAATGAAAGCGATATCTCCTACGAGAGAGGCGCAACCAAGCGCTGTGAAACACTGGGTGTTGCATGTGAGAAAATTCTGCTTCCGGCAGATGTAAGTCAGGATGAGCTGTTGGCAGCCATTGATAAAGTGAATAAAGATGACAAGGTTCATGGTGTTCTCTTATTCCGTCCGCTGCCGAAACACCTGAATCAGTCAGTGATTGAAAACGCACTGGATCCGGCAAAAGATGTTGACTGTATGACAGATGGCTCCATGTCAGGTGTATTTACAGGAAAAAATGTAGGCTTCCCGCCATGTACACCCCAGGCATGTATGGAAATTCTGGATCATTACGGAATTGACTGTACAGGTAAAAAAGCAGTAGTTGTAGGACGAAGCCTGGTAGTAGGTAAACC
The DNA here is from genome assembly GCF_900258535.1 of Blautia marasmi. Lineage (NCBI taxonomy): Bacteria > Bacillati > Bacillota > Clostridia > Lachnospirales > Lachnospiraceae > Blautia > Blautia marasmi. The sequence continues at coordinate 5,718,050 of NZ_OIWX01000001.1, read as the reverse complement.
GGCAGCTATGATGCTGATCAAGAAGAATGCAACTGTTACAATCTGCCATACCAGAACTGTGGATATGCCTTCTGTAGTAAGAGAGGCAGATATCGTTATCGTTGCGGCAGGCCGTGCCGGCGTTATTGATGATACTTATTTAAGCGCAGGCCAGACCGTGATCGACGTTGGAATTAACGTAAATGCAGAAGGTAAACTCTGCGGAGATGTTGATTTTGAGAAGGCTGAGCCTGTTGTAGATGCCATCACTCCAGTTCCGGGCGGTGTTGGAAGTGTAACAACTTCCGTTCTGGTTGGACATGTAGTGGAAGCTGCAAAACGTAAATTTGCATAATGACAGCGTAAAAGTAACGGTTTCGTACCTTCACAGTCACAGATAAAGTTCTTGCTAAATGACCGTTACCGGTAGAATGGTTGCTTGGCTGCGGAATGTTTTCTTGCGGTCAGCGCAGTAAATGCACAGATATACGGAAGAGTTACGAGTAAATACATATGTTTTTTACCCCTGGAAATTCACATTCAATTGGATTTCCGGGGGTTTTTGGTTCATGGACACGAAGGAAACTGCACGGTTGTGAGGGGAAAGTCTGAGTGTTCAGCAGTTTATAATACTTTAAGAAATGTTCATGGGATTATTCTTGACTTTTTTCACAGAAAGCAGTATGGTGCCCTATGATAATTTCCGGAGTATGATAAGGAAAACAATAAAGGGTGAGAAGAATGAAAAGGTTTAAAATTCGATGGCTGCTGTTTGTGTTGGCGTTTTTTCTGGTTTATCTAATAGCCGGGGCAGTAGGACCGTTTCTTTACTATAAAAAAGTGGCAGAGGAGACAAAAAAGAATTTTTCTGCATCAGACTGTTACAACGATACTGCAGGTGTGGACAGAGCAATGCTGCTGGAGACAAATAAAAGTGCCTGGGATGAAAGGATTCGCCTGTTTCATCAGGCAAAAGAAAGGATCATACTCTCCACATTTGATATGAGGGATGGAAAGAGTACAAGAGATTTGCTTGCTGTTCTGTATCACAAGGCAGAGGAGGGCATCAAGATTAAGATCCTGGTAGATGGGGTAAGCGGTACGATCCGTATGGAGGAAAATGAACTTTTCTATGCGCTGTCCTCTCATCCGAATGTGGAGATAAAAATATACAATAAACTGAATGTGGCAGTGCCGTGGAAGACGCAGGGAAGGATGCACGATAAGTATGTGATCGTAGATGAATTGGCCTATATTCTGGGCGGAAGAAATACCTTTGATTATTTCATCGGAGATTATCCAAACAAGAATATGAGTTATGACAGGGAAGTGCTCATTTATAATACAGATCCTCAACAGCGTCAGGGGGATAAAAGTTCTCTGTATCAGGTGGAAGCGTATTTCAGCCACATGTGGAAGAAAAAAGAATGCAGGTTATTTCATGATGAGGAAAGTCTGAGTAAGGATGAAAAGGTAAAGAGTATGATTGACATGCTCACCAAAAGATATGAGAAGCTGAAGACAGAGAATCCTGACTTATTCAAGCCCTGTGACTATGACTTGATGACCTGTGAGACCAACAAAGTGACACTTCTTTCAAATCCCACAGGGATATATGGGAAGGAACCGGTATTATTTTATGAGCTGTCCGAATTGATGAAACAGGCAAAAGAAAGGGTTATCATCCATACGCCCTATGTAGTCCTGAACGGATATATGAAGAGGGAATTGACAGAGATCGCAGGAAAGGTTCCGGATAGCAGGATGGTGATCAATTCTGTGGAAAACGGTGACAATTTTATGGCATCCAGCGATTACCTGTACAGGAAGAAAGGTGTTTATAATACAGGTCTGTCTCTGCTGGAGTATGACGGCGGAGTCTCTTATCACGGGAAGTCTGTTGTGATTGATGAGGATATGTCAATTATCGGTTCTTACAACATGGACCTTCGGAGCACGTATGTGGATACAGAACTGATGCTGGCAGTGCAGAGTAAAGAACTGACGGAGGAATTGACCGGATATATGGATGCGATGGAAAAAGACTGCCGTGTTGTGACCGGACCGGATACCTATGAAGTACCGGAACATATCCGGGTGGAAGAAATAGGGGTTTGGAAAAAGATTGCAATGCGGGTAGTCGGTTTGATCATGCAGCCGTTTCGTAGTTTAGTGTAAAGAATATCAAAAGGAAAGGAGCTGGATATTATGTCCATACGCGGTGCTGTTATGGTGCCTCATCCTCCGCTTATTATACCGGAGGTAGGAAGAGGGCAGGAAAGAGGAATCGCAAATACGATCGCAGCATACGAGAAAGCCGCGCAGCATGTGGCAAAGCTTTGTCCGGATACCGTTGTGGTGACAACTCCCCATTCTGTCATGTATGCAGATTATTTTCACATCTCTCCGGGGAGGGGAGCATCCGGGAATTTTGGAGAGTTTGGGGCAAAGGGGGTACGGATTGAGGCGGAATACGATATGGAACTGCGCAGTCAGCTCTGCGGACTTCTGGACAGGGACGGATTTATGGCGGGAACCAGAGGAGAACGGGACCCCAGGCTGGACCATGCCACTATGATTCCACTGTATTTCCTGAAAAAGCACAATGTCAGATGCCGAGTGCTGAGGATTGGATTGTCAGGGCAGCCATTGGAAGCTCATTATCGGCTGGGGCAGTATATCAGTCAGGCGGCAGATATATTGGGCAGAGATGTGGTCATGATTGCAAGCGGTGATTTATCCCATAAGCTTTTAAAGGAGGGTCCTTATGGTTATCAGAAGGAAGGACCGGAATATGATGGAAGAATCATGCAGGTTATGGGAGCCGGAAATTTTGGAGAATTATTTGGTTTCCAGGATGATTTCTGTGAGAAAGCAGCAGAGTGCGGCCACAGATCCTTTGTGATCATGGCAGGAGCTTTAGATGGAAAATCAGTAAAAACAGAGCGCTTGTCTTATGAAGGTCCCTTTGGAGTCGGGTATGGAATCTGTACTTATGAGGCTTTTGGTAAGGATGACACCAGATCGTATCTCAGGCAGTATGAAAAAATGCAGAGAGAAAATCTGGAGCATAAAAAGGCGGCTGAAGATATCTATGTGAAACTGGCGAGAAACTCTTTGGAGACTTATGTGAGAACAGGTAAAAAAGTTACAGTACCGGATAATCTGCCAAAAGAACTTTGTTTGAGGCGCGCAGGTGTGTTCGTCTCGCTTAAAATGCATGAAAGGCTGCGCGGATGTATCGGAACTATCTCTCCTGTAACAGATTCCGTGGCAGAGGAGATTGTGGAGAATGCTGTCAGCGCAGGGTGCCGTGATCCAAGATTTCCGCCTGTCAGGGAGGCGGAACTAGATAAGCTGGTTTACAGTGTGGATGTGTTGGGAGATACAGAAATCGTATCATCGGCAATGGAACTGGATGTGAAAGAGTATGGTGTGATCGTGAGTAAGGGAAGGAAGAGAGGTCTTCTGCTCCCGAATCTGGAAGGCGTGGATACCGTGGAGGAACAGATATTGATTGCCAAGCAGAAAGCTGGTATTGATGAATGGGAGGAGGGTGTAAAACTGGAGCGGTCCCGGGTAGTCAGACACACGTGAAGATATGAAAGGAATGAGGGGAGCGTCTTATGAGTACAACGTGCAGAGTATGCATGCATCACTGCAGGCTGGAAGAGGGAAAGACAGGAAGATGCAGGGCAAGAAAAAATGTGGAAGGCAAAATAGAGTCTGTCAATTACGGAATGTGTACGGCTCTTGCGCTGGATCCGGTGGAAAAGAAACCGCTGCAGAGGTTCTGTCCCGGAAAAATGGTTCTATCAGTGGGCAGTTTTGGTTGTAATTTGTCCTGCCCGTTTTGTCAGAATCATGAAATTTCCATGTGTGGGGAGAAGGCGCTTCGCTGTGAATATTTCAGCCCTAAGGAACTGGCCCAACAGGCAGAAAAGCTGAAGGCACGGGGAAATCTTGGTGTTGCATTTACATATAATGAGCCTCTTGTGGGATATGAGTATGTGCGGGATACTGCCAGGGAGGTGAGAAGAAGAGGAATGAAAACGATCCTTGTCACCAATGGGGCATTTACAGAGGAGACAGAGGAAGCCGTGCTGCCTTATATAGATGCTATGAATATTGATCTGAAAGGCTTTACAGAGGCATATTACAAAAAGCTAGGGGGCGATTTGGAAACGGTGAAGGCATTTATAGCAAAGGCTGCCGGAGTATGTCATGTGGAGCTTACAACACTTGTGGTTCCGGGAGAAAATGACTCTGCCGGGGAAATACAGGAACTGGCTGAGTGGGTGGCATCTGTGGATTACGAGATTCCGCTGCATGTGACCAGATTTTTTCCAAGGTGGAGAATGACGGACCAAAAGGCAACAGAAGTGGAAGCTGTATACCGCCTGGCCGGGGAGGCAGGCAAGTATCTGAAATACGTTTATACAGGTAACTGCTGAGGGGGATTTTGCTGCCTGCCTCGTCGGCTTCCGCGGGCTTACTGTCCATAACAATAGAATGTGTGCAAAGGCGTTTTCTATTGCTGGAATTCAGGCATATGTTTCCGGTACCAGATTGGGAGCATATTGCGCTGGCAGCGGGGATTTTTGCGTTGTTCGATGCCGATGGTCTGAAAAAAGGATTTCCAGAGGCCAACATATGGGTCGAAGCGGTCTTTTGAGGCTTCCATGTAGGTAAGTTCTTCAGGTGATACAGGGGTTAGGAAGTAGTCGCTGTCGGCAGGATGTACAACAGACAGCATCCGTGTCTTGTCCACGATCATCCAGTGCTCTGAGGGCATACGGTCTTCAAAGTTGGGAGCAAGGATGGTGAGAACATTACATTTGGGTTCAATGATGGACAACAGAATCTGGTTTTTCAGCCGGGAGAAACGGACGAATTCCCGAAACAGGTGTGCTTCATTGGCTACTTTGCGGTTTAGTTCAAAGAGGGCGGAAACGGCGGGATCGCCCAGCATCTGGGAAGTTTTTTCTTTGTAAACAAAGCCCAGGATCATGTAACGGTAGATGATGTCCAGCTTGTCGGGATGGTCCGACATGGCGGCACGGTAGATGTCATGGTAGGATTTTTCGGAGATTTTCTGCTGGATGGAACGGATCACTTTTTGGACTTTTTCTTCATCGGGGTCTATGTGGCGGTACTCACAGAAAAGCTCCGGGGACCAGATGGGTTCGGTCCGGAGTTTTATGTTGCTGTGGCCCAGACGGGCGGACCAGGCGTCGTAGATGCAGGTCATCATCTGTCTCTCTTATAACCATCTGACGCTGCCGACGATCCTACCCGCGCTTCCTGCACCATCTCGTCATACGAACACAATAGCATGCGCAGACGACCGTTGGGAATGTTGCTTACAAAGTGACGAACATTGTATATATCGATAGACCGAAGATGAGTAACGTACGAGAAGTAGTGTACTGGAGNATCTTTCGACCTTTATCTTTTGGCCTTTATCTTTCGACCTTTATCTTTTGGCCTTTATCTTTCGACCTTTATCTTTTGGCCTTTATCTTTCGACCTTTATCTTTTGGCCTTTATCTTTCGACCTTTATCTTTTGGCCCTTATCTTTCGACCTTTATCTTTTGGCCTTTATCTTTCGACCTTTATCTTTTGGCCTTTATCTTTTTCTTTTACCTTTTCTTTTATCTTTTTTACTTTTATCCTTCCGCCTTTCACTACCAGGGGAATGCAAAGTATCGGGAGCGGGCCGGTGTCTATGTGGGGTGAGCGAAGCGTTCCGCTGGTCCGGAGCTAACCTGCTGCCATTCACTAAGTTCATCGCCAATGGGCTCTTCACTAAGTGACTGGCGCAGGTGGATCTCCGGGCCGCTCCACTGTACATCGCTTACCGCAGACACGGCGCCCCTGGCCTCTCCCACCCGAGTTTCCCTGGGTATTGGCGGTTGAACGGTGTGAAAAAGATAAAAAATAAAAAGCAAAATAAAAAGATTATAATTGGCCGCTTAGGGTTTTTAGGGGGTCTTCGGGGGCGGGGGTGGTTAGGTTTAGGTCGTCGAAGAGGGAGAGCTGGCGGTAGGTTTGGGGGTGGTCCAGGGACCAGGTGGTCTTTTGGTCGGTGCAGGTGAGCTGGCGGGTGATGAAGTCCTCTTCGATGGGGGTGCGGTAGAGCATTTTACCGCTGCAGGTGATGAAGTATTGGGCGCGTTTTAGGACGACGCCCAGTTTTTTTAGGGCTGGGAAATCCAGACGGTTGGTCCGGCGGGCCTGGACAATCCGATAGGCGGATTTGTTGCCCAGGCCGGGGACTTTCAGCAGGTCTTCGTAAGATGCAGTCTGGATCTCAATGGGAAACAGTTCCAGGTGGCGCAGAGCCCAGTCGCACTTGGGATCCAGGAGGATGTTGAAGTTTGGGCGGCCGGGGTCTAAAAGGTCCTCTGCATGGAAACCGTAAAAACGCAGAAGCCAGTCTGCCTGGTACAGACGGTGCTCTCTTAGGAGGGGCGGGGCTGTGTCCAGGGAGGGAAGGCTGGAGTCTTCGTTCAGCGGAACATAAGCGGAAAAGAAGACTCGTTTTAAATCAAACTGCTGATACAGGGATTGGGTCACCTGCAAGAGCTGGTAGTCGTTTTCCGGGGTGGCGCCGATGATCATCTGGGTGCTCTGGCCTGCAGGGACAAAGGAGCGGCTTTGGGCCGCAGGCAGGGCGGGGGCGTCCTGGCGGAAATAGAAGGACGGACTTCCCGCAAAGGAAGAGGGTGCGGTCATGTTCCGGGAGTCGGAAGGGCGGATGACGGAGGAAGTTACCGTGGTTTCCGTATTTCCTGACAGGGGTGAAGGCGCAGGGGTGGCGGAATGCGGACCGCCAGAGGCCAGAGGACCGCTTAAGGTTCCGGAGCGGGAAGTGCCGGTGATGGTGTCCTGCGTTTCTTTTTTTGCTTTGAAGATGGAATTGGGGAGGTAGCGGTTGGCGCTGCTTCGTTCCATCTGGGCAGACTTGCCGATGGAGAGGCGGTAGTCTGTGATGCCGTGCTGAATCTGCTTTATGGGTTTTAGTATGTTTTCATGGCTTTTTCCGGGAGCCAGGGCCTGGAGAGACTCTCTGGTGGGTAGTTCCATGTTGACACTCATGCGGTCAGCCAGATAGCCGATCTGTTCGATGATCTCCGGGGCGGCTCCGGGTACAGCTTTGGCGTGGATATAGCCGCGGAAATGGTATTTGGTGCGCAGCAGATAAAGGCTCCGGTACATAAGCTCCATCGTGTAGGTGGGATTCTTTACTACGCCGGAGCTGAGGAAGAGGCCTTCTATATAGTTTCTTTTATAAAATTCCACGGTGAGGCTGCAGATTTCGTCCGGGGTGAAGGTGGTGCGTACCTTATCGTTGGAGCGGCGGTTCAGACAGTATTTGCAGTCATAGATGCACTCATTGGATAATAGTATTTTTAAAAGGGAGATACAGCGTCCGTCGGAGGCAAAGCTGTGGCAGATGCCGGCAGCTACGGAATTGCCCAGACTGCCCTTTTCCCCGCGGCGGTCAGAGCCGCTGGAGGTACAGGCCACATCGTATTTGGCTGCATCGGATAATATTTTCAATTTTTCTTCCAGAGTCAGGGATGATGATAAGTACATAGTGATCAAATCCTTCCGAATGTATGTTCTGATTACAGAATAACACAGCGGCAAAAAAGTGTCAAGAACAAATGTTCGATATTGAAAATCCCGAGGCAGCCGGCGCGATTTGGGGCAGAACGCTCCATATCTGTGTATCGCGAAGCTTGTTACTGTTTACAGAACTGCGTTTTTTGCTGGCTGTGAATAGTAACGCTTTTTGTTCTTATTCGCGGTACTGCGTTTTTTCAGGGCTGTGACAGTAACGTTTTTTGAAAGAAAGGGAATATCTGAGGGGCCGGGAGCATATAATTTAGCAGTACGATAAGGGGGTATTTTCATGGATACATATAACATTTATAAAGACATACAAGCCCGCACCAGAGGAGAAATTTACATAGGGGTAGTGGGACCGGTACGGACGGGAAAGTCCACGTTCGTCCGCCGCTTTATGGAGCTGGCGGCACTGCCCAACATGGAAGAGACAGCACAGAAAGAGGTAAGGGACCAGCTTCCTTTGAGCGGTTCCGGAAAACTGATCACCACGGTGGAGCCAAAATTCATTCCAAAAGATGCCGCTAAAATTAAGATCGGTGATGATGTGACTGCGAAAATACGTCTTATCGACTGTGTGGGGTATATGGTGCCCGATGCAGCGGGAAACATGGAGGACGGCAAGGAGCGTATGGTGAAGACGCCCTGGTTCGGCTATGAGATACCTTTCCATCAGGCAGCGGAGACAGGCACAAAAAAGGTGATCGAGGAGCACTCCAACATCGGCCTGGTCATCACATGTGACGGCTCTTTTGGAGAGATTCCCAGGAATAATTACATAGAGAGTGAGGAGAAAACCGTTGCGGAGCTTAAAAAAGCGGGAAAGCCGTTTTTGATTCTGGTAAATTCCCAGAAGCCCTACAAGGAGGAGACACTTGCTCTGTGTGAGGAGCTGAAACAGAAGTACCAGGCAGGTGTCCTCAGTGTAAACTGTGAGCAGCTGCGCAGGGACGACGTGACAAGGATCATGGAAAAGGTGTTATATGAGTTCCCTATTGTGCAGATGGAATTTTTTATTCCGAAATGGGTGGAGATCCTTCCTACAGACCATTACCTGAAGGCAGAACTGTTAAGCTGTATCCGGGAACTTATGGGAAAGATGAAATATGTGAAGGATGCCACCAGGGATAAGATGGTCCTCAAGTCCCAGTATGTGCGCAATCTGGTACCGGAAGCCCTGGATCTGTCCACCGGCAAAGTGCGGATACGGGTGGATATGGATGAGAACTGGTATTATGCAGTTCTAAGTGAAATGACCGGAGTTTCTATTTCAGATGAGTATGAGCTGATCCACACCATGCAGGAGCTGGCTAAGATGAAGGAAGAATATGTGAAGGTGCGTGAAGCAATCTCCTCTGTCAGGGGGAAAGGCTACGGTGTGGTGACTCCAGATAAATCGGAGATCAGGCTGGAAGAGCCTATGGTTATCAAACAGGGCAGCAAATACGGCGTGAAGATCAAGTCAGTCAGCCCGTCCATCCATATGATACGGGCCAATATTGAGACAGAGATCGCACCCATCGTGGGTAGTGAGGAGCAGGCAAAAGATCTGATCGAATATATCAAGACCAGTGATGAGCGGCAGGAGAGCATCTGGCAGACCAATATTTTTGGCAAATCCATCGGACAGCTGGTGGAGGACGGCATTCACACCAAGCTGGTACAGATTAGTGATGAAAGCCAGGTAAAACTCCAGGATACCATGCAGAAAATTGTCAATGACAGCAAAGGCGGGCTGGTCTGCATCATCATCTGACAGAACTTCTTTTTACATTGACTTTTCCTAGGGAAAATTATATAATTACAACAGTGATTATATGACCCGGAAACGTTACGGAAGCAGGTGAAATTCCTGTGCAAGTCCGTTACTGTACAGCCAGATACGTGCGGAGCCGGAGATGGGGACGTCTGCGGCAACCGGACAGTTCAAGACAACAGGATAAGTGTATCATTTTTATTCTGCTGTAACCCAAAAGAGAAAAGATCCGTTGTCAGTTTTCTGGCAGCGGTTTTTATTTTAGAAAGAAAAGCGGCAGACTTTGGCCGATTCGGAGACAAGTACATATGACACATAAGACTGGTTTGGAAGACTATTACATTATCAGGAATAATAAGAAAATGCGTTTTGGCTACACGACCGGAACATGTGCAGCCGCGGCCTCTAAAGCTGCAGTGCAGATGCTTTTGTCAGGAGAGGAGATCCGGGAGATCCCTTTTTTGACACCCAAAGGAATACGGCTGAATCTGGAGATTGGGCATATTGAAAAAGGGGAGGATCATGTGTCCTGCGCCGTGCGTAAGGATGCGGGAGATGATCCGGATATGACGGATGGCCTGGAGATTTTTTCCCGGGTAAGGAAAACCGGGGAAGCAAAGATCGTGCTTGACGGCGGATCCGGGGTGGGACGTGTGACAAAAAAGGGTTTGGAGCAGCCGGTCGGAAATGCGGCGATCAACAAAATACCCCGCAGTATGATCCTGAAAGCAGTGGAGGATGTCTGCTCAGAGTATGATTATGAGGGCGGCCTGGAAATCATCATAAGTGTCCCGGGAGGGGAGGAGGCAGCAAAAAAAACCTTCAACCCTAGACTAGGCATTCAGGGCGGTATCTCCATTTTGGGGACCTCCGGTATTGTGGAGCCTATGAGTGAAAGCGCACTGATAAAGACCATAGAAGTGGAAATGCGCCAGCGGGTGGAAAACGGCAGCCGTTTTCTTCTGGTGACCCCCGGCAATTATGGCTCCGCATATCTGAAGGAGCATATGGACCTTCCCCTTGAGGAAGCCATGAAATGCAGTAACTACGTGGGTGAGACGATTGACATGGCAGTTTCTATGGGAGTGGAAGGCATTCTTTTTGTATCCCATATCGGAAAATTTGTAAAAGTGGCAGCAGGGATCATGAACACCCATTCCCGCTGCGCGGATGCCAGAGCCGAGGTTTTGGCCTCCAATGCCATGCGTGCAGGAATATCCGCTTCTGCGGCGCTTAAAATTTTAAATACAGTCACTACGGATGAGGCCTTGGTCCTTATTGAAAGAGAAGGAAAACTACAGGAGACCATAAAGGAGATAACAGACAGGATCTCTTATTATCTGCATCATCGTGCATACGACAGGATGATGTTGGGCGCTGTTATTTTTTCCAATGAATTCGGTTATCTGGGGGAGACAGAAAAGGCCGGGGAACTGACGGCGCTTCTGAGAGAACAGGATATTAAAAAAGAGAACAAGTGATAACTGTTCCGTAGGCCTGTGCATCCACTGCATTGACCGTAAGAAAGCATTTCTCCGTCAGGCAAATGCCATGGCGAAAGGCGATCCTGCATGGTTTATTGTGTGACCTTGAGGATTCCGAACAGTTACAGCAAGATACTAAAAGATAAAGGAGATAGTACAGATGAAAGGTATATTATTTGGATTAGGGGTGGGACCGGGAGACCCGGAACTGCTGACACTCAAAGCACTCCGCCTGATAAGGGAAAGCGAAGTCATTGCCGTGCCCGGTAATAACGTAAAGGAGAGTGTGGCTTATAAAATCGTAAAGGGAGCCTATGACGGCCTGGATGAGAAAAAACTCATTCCCGTTGCCATGCCCATGACAAAGGACCCGAAGGTTCTGGAGGCAAATCACGACAAAGCGGCAGACGATGTGGAGGCCTGGCTGAAAGAGGGAAAAAACGTGGCCTTTCTCACCTTGGGAGATCCCACCGTGTATTCTACTTACCTCTATGTACATAAAAGGATTGTGGAGCGCGGATATAAGGCGGAGATCGTAAGCGGCATTACCTCCTTCTGTGCAGTGGCGGCCAGATTGAACATGGGGCTTGTGGAAATGGCGGAGCCTCTTCATGTGATCCCGGCCACGTATAATGCGGATACCATGGATGATATCCTGAAGCTTCCGGGCACAAAGGTGCTGATGAAGACAGGAAAGAAACTGAAACAGGTGCGGGAAAGCATACTGGAAAGCGGACAGGCAGCCGTTATGATTGAGGACTGTGGTATGCCCACAGAAAAAATTTATGAGCGTGCAGAGGATATACCGGAACAGTCCGGTTATTATTCCCTGATCATTGCAAAAGAGAAGGAGACATTATGATACATTTTGTTGGAGCGGGGAGCGGTGCCCCGGATTTAATCACCCTGAGAGGGAAAAAATTTCTGGAGGAAGCAGATGTGATCATCTATGCAGGTTCCCTGGTGAATCCGCAGCTTCTGGAATATGCCAAAGAAGGCTGTGAGATTTTCAACAGTGCCAAAATGACACTGGAGGAAGTGCTGGAGGTTATGCGCAGAGCCGAGAGTGAGAAGAAAATGACCGTGCGCCTCCACACAGGAGATCCCTGTCTGTACGGTGCCATCAGAGAACAGATGGATGTACTGGATGAAGAGGATATTGCCTATGACTACTGTCCCGGTGTAAGTTCCTTTAGCGGGGCTGCAGCAGCCCTGGATCTGGAATATACCCTGCCGAATGTGTCTCAGAGTGTGGTCATTACAAGAATGGCAGGCAGAACCCCTGTGCCGGAAAAAGAGAGCATTGAGTCTTTTGCCGCACACCATGCAACTATGGTGGTATTTTTGAGCACAGGCCTTTTGGAGGAACTTTCCAAACGGCTGATCGCAGGCGGTTATACTGCAGATACGCCGGCTGCCATTGTATACAAGGCTACCTGGGAGGATGAGAAATCCTTTGTCTGTACGGTGGGTACCCTGGCTGAGACTGCCAGAGAGAACCATATCACCAAGACGGCACTTATGATCATCGGCGATGTGGTGGCACACAACGGGTATGACCGTTCCAAATTATATGATCCCGGATTTACAACAGAATTCAGAAAGGGTACGGATTCCATATGAAAGTTTCCATTATCAGCTTCAGCCGTGCGGGATACCGTCTGAGCGAAATGCTCTACTGGGTGATGAAAGAGCGCGGGTATGAGGTGGAGTCATATACAAAAAGCAAATATACGAAAAAAGTCATGGACGAGTCACAGCTTGAGGTGGATGATAGATCCTTCCGCAATGTGAAGCAGTTTGCAAAGCCGGTGGATGCCTCCATTAAAGAGTGGGCAGGCAGGAGGTTCCAGGATTCCGACGCCATTGTGTTTGTGGGGGCCTGCGGAATCGCTGTGCGCAGCATTGCTCCTTTTGTGACCAGCAAGAAGATAGACCCGGCTGTCATTGTGGTGGACGAGCAGGGCGGTTTTGCCATTTCCCTGCTTTCCGGTCATATCGGAGGAGCCAATGAACTCACGGAAGAGATCGCCGATATCCTTCACGCCACACCGGTCATAACTACAGCGACGGACATCAATAAAAAGTTCGCAGTGGATGTGTTTGCCAGAAAAAACGGGTGCTATATCTCTGACATGGATCTGGCGAAAGAAATCTCAGCCGCGCTTGTGGATGGAAAGGAAGTGGGATTTGCCAGCGATTTTCCGTGGATCGGGGATATTCCCTCTGAATTGGTGCTCCTGGATGAGGAAAAAGAGAAGCCGGAAATCGGTATCTATGTGACAAACAGTTACCAGAAACATCCCTTTGTCCACACGCTGTATCTGGTGCCCAGAGTGGTGACTGTGGGCGTGGGCTGCAGAAAGGATACCCCAAAGGAAACGGTGGAACGGGTCATCAGAAGAGCCTGTGATGAACTTCTGGTCCCCTCTGTATCCATGGAGCGGGTGGCCAGCATTGATCTGAAAAAAGATGAGGCGGGCATTATCGGTTACTGCCGGGACAGAAATCTGCCTTTTGTGACTTACGCAAAGGAAGAATTGGCTTTGGTGGAAGGTACCTTTGCGGAGTCAAGATTTGTGGAAGAGGTCACAGGTGTTGACAATGTCTGTGAACGGAGTGCAGTCCTCGGCAGCAGCCAGGACGGTGTGAAGAGTATGCTGATCTTAAGAAAATACGCGGAGGACGGCGTGACCGTTGCTCTTGCCAGAAGGAAATGGAGTGTGCATTTTGAATAAATTATACGTGGTAGGCATCGGTCCGGGTGCCTATGAGAAGATGACGATCGAGGCCGCAGAGGCCCTGAAGAACAGTGATGTGATCATTGGATATACCGTGTATGTGGACCTGGTAAAGGACCATTTTCCGGGAAAGGAGTTTCTCACAACGCCCATGAAGAAGGAAGTGGAGCGCTGTGTAATGGCCTTTGAGGAGGCTATGAAAGGAAAGACAGTTGCTATGATCTGCAGCGGGGATGCAGGTGTATACGGCATGGCAGGCCTTATGTATGAGGTGGGCACAGGATATCCTGAGGTGGACCTTTCCATCATTCCGGGGGTCACGGCAGCCACCGGAGGGGCAGCAGTCCTTGGTGCGCCCTTGATCCACGACTTCTGTCTGATCAGCTTAAGCGACCTGCTGACACCATGGGAGAAAATTGAGCGCAGGCTGACAGATGCGGCGCACGGGGATTTTGTGGTCTGCCTGTATAACCCGTCCAGCAAAAAACGCCATGACTACCTGATGAAGGCCTGTGACCTGATGATGAAATATAAGGCAGAAGACACGGTCTGCGGAATCGTGGGCAATATCGGAAGGGAAGGGGAGGAGATGAAGGTCATGACCCTGAAAGAGTTAAGGGAGACAAAAGTGGATATGTTTACCACAGTCTTCGTTGGCAATTCCCAGACAAAGGAGATTGGCGGCAGGATGGTGACGCCCAGAGGTTACAAAAATGTGTAAGGTCCTTGTGTTTGCCGGCACCACGGAAGGACGTAAGATCGCTGAATTTCTGGACAGCCAGTCGATCCCTTCCCATATCTGTGTAGCCACGGAATACGGAGAAGAACTGCTGCCGAAGAGCGGGCATATGACCGTCTCCCATACCCGCCTCGACAGGGAGGAAATGGAAAGGCTTATGGTGGAGATCCAGGCGGACCCGGTCATTGACGCCACCCATCCCTATGCGGCTGAGGTGACAAAGAATATCCGCGCTGCCTGCGAGAAGGCAGGGTGCCGTTATGTACGGCTTCTTCGCAGCAGCAAAGACAGTGGGGAAAAGAATGATCGGGCAGTTTACGTGTCCAGTGTGGATGAGGCAGCAGAGTATCTGAAGGGCACCCGGGGAAATATTTTGGTGACCACCGGGAGCAAGGAGATCGCAAAATACACAGTCATTCCGGGATATAAGGACAGAGTGTTTGCCAGGGTGCTCTCTTTGGCAAATGTGGCAGAGCAGTGTGCGGCACACGGATTTGAAGGGAGAAACCTGATCTGTATGCAGGGGCCTTTTTCAAAAGAGATGAACAGAGCCATGATCGAGCAGCTTGACTGCAAATACCTGGTCACAAAAATGTCGGGCACTACCGGAGGATATCAGGAAAAACTGGATGCGGCCCGGGAGACAGGCTGTGTGCCTGTGGTGGTGGGAAGGCCTCTTTTGGAGGAAGGGATCTCCCTTTCCCAGTGCAGAAAAATGCTCTGCAGTCAGTTTGCCCTTTGCCCGCCAAAAGAGATCTCTCTTGTGGGGATCGGTGTGGGAAGCCCAATGCTCATGACAGCGGAGGCGCAGCAGGTTCTTGAAAAGGCAGAGCTGGTGATCGGCGCCAGACGTATGGTGGAGGCAGCAGCCCTTGAGGGGCAGGATGTCTGCATAGAGTATGACAGTGATAAGATCAGCAGGTACATAGAGGAACACCCGGAATATGAGAAAATTGCGGTGGTATTGTCCGGGGATGTGGGATTTTACAGCGGCGCCAGAAAACTTCTGGAAAAGCTTTCCGGATATCATGTACAGATCATCTGCGGAATTTCCTCCCTGGTTTATTTTATGGGAAAGATCGGGAAATCCTGGGATGATGCGTTTATCACCAGTGCCCATGGAAGAAAGGCAAATCTTGTGGCAGCCATCCGCACCCATGAGAAGGTGTTCTCCATCCTGGGCAGCAGTGACGGTGTGTCGGCTCTGGCAAAAAAGCTGAAGGAATACAATATGGACCGGGTGCGTCTGTTTGTAGGGGAACAGCTCTCCTATGCCCAGGAAAAGATCCTGACCGGATATCCTGAGGATTTTGTCTCTTATACCGGAGACGCCCTGAGCGTCGTATATGTGGAAAATGAAACATATGTGCCAAGGCCTGCCACCCATGGAATTCGGGATGAGGAATTTGTAAGGGACAAGGTACCCATGACAAAAGAGGAAATACGGACCGTTTCCCTTGCAAAACTAGGTCTTTTAAAAGATTCTGTCTGCTGGGATGTGGGAGCCGGAACCGGTTCGGTCTCTGTGGAAATGGCTCTTCGGGCAGCAGAGGGAAGGGTATATGCCATTGAGAAGAAATCTCTGGCAGCGGAACTGCTTCTGAAAAACAAAATGAAATTTGCTGCAGATAACCTGACCATTGTGGAAGGGGAGGCACCGGAGGTACTTCGCGGCCTGGAGGCACCCACCCATGCGTTTATCGGGGGTTCGTCAGGGAACATGAAAGCGATCATGGAACTTTTGCTCCACAAAAATCCTCGTGTCAGGATCGTGATGAACTGCATTGCTTTGGAGAGTGTGGCGGAAGCCCTGCGGTGTCTGAAGGAACTGCCGGTCACAGACACAGAGGTGGTGCAGCTCAGTGTGGGAAGGGCCAGGAAAGCAGGGCCTTACCATATGATGATGGGGGAAAATCCGATCACCATTATTTCCTGCACAGGGGATATCAGATAGGAGAGATGATATGAAAATACCGCGTATACTTCTTTGTGCCGGTGCCAGCGGCAGCGGCAAGACTCTGCTCACCTGCGGGATCCTGCAGGTCTTAAAAAACCGTGGGCTTAGGACTGCTTCCTTCAAGTGCGGACCTGACTATATTGACCCTATGTTCCATACAAAAGTCATTGGAACCAAGTCCAGGAACCTGGACACCTTTTTTACGGACGGCGATGTGGTGCGGTACCTGCTTGCAAAGAACAGCTGCGATATGGATATTGCGGTCATGGAAGGCGTCATGGGGTATTATGACGGGGTGGGCGGAATCACCAGCAAAGCCAGCGCCTACGAACTGGCCAATGTAACGGAGACCCCTGCGGTCCTGATCGTGAACTGCCGGGGTATGAGTGTATCTGTGCTCCCTTACATCAAGGGATTTGCGGAATACAAAAAAGACAGCCGGATCGCAGGTGTGATCCTGAACCAGATGACAGCCATGTTGTATCCAAGGGTGAAAAAAATGATCGAGGAGGAACTTTCCATACCTGTCCTGGGATATGTCCCCAAAGTGGAGGACTGTGTTCTTGAAAGCCGCCACCTGGGTCTTGTAATGCCGGAGGAAGTGGAGGGGTTCCGGGAAAAGCTTATGAAGCTGGCCGGGATTTTGGAGCAGACACTCTGTGTGGATAAAATCCTTGAGATCGCCGGAAATGCCCCTGATATTTCACCCAAAAGGCCATGGAAGGAGGACAGCGCCTATGCGTTTTGTCTGCCGGAGAAGGTGAGAATCGGAATCGCCAGGGATGAGGCGTTTTGCTTTGTCTATGAGGATAATCTAAAGCTTTTGGAGCAGATGGGAGCAGAGATTGTATATTTTTCTCCTATCCATGACAAGCGTCTGCCCGAGGGGCTTTGCGGCCTGATCTTTTACGGTGGATATCCGGAGCTTTTGGGCAAAGAGCTGGAGGATAATTATTCTGTCCGCCGGGCCATTCTGGCGGAATATCAGAGAGGGATCCCTGTTCTGGCAGAGTGCGGGGGATTTATGTACCTCCACGAGTCCATGGAGGATATGGACAAAAATCCATGTGACGGTGTGGGCATCATACCGGGCCATGCGTACAGGACGGAAAAACTGGGACGGTTCGGGTATGTGACACTCACCCAGAGGGAGGGAACCGTTTTTGGAAAAAGGATTGGGAAGAGTCCGGCCCATGAGTTCCATTACTTTGATTCCACCTCCTGCGGAGAAGACTTTCTGGCAGAGAAGCCTATGAGCAGCAGGTCCTGGAGCTGCCTGCACGCTTCCGACCATCTGCTGGCAGGATTCCCCCATTTTTATTACTATGGAAATCCCAAGCTGCCGCAGGCGTTTCTGGAGAAGTGCCTGGAGTACAGAAGAACAGGAAAATAAAGGAAATAGAAATATACAGAGGAAGAGAGGAAAGGAACATGAAACTGGAAGAGGCTTTAAAAAGGATTGAACCAGTCAATGAAAAAGTGATGGAGGAGAGCAGGAAGCGCTGGGACAGCATCGCGCATCCCCTTCACAGCCTGGGTAAGCTGGAGGACCTTCTGGTACAGATCACCGGTATCACGGGATGCCTGGATATCCATCTGGAAAAGAAAGCACTTGTCCCCATGTGTGCGGACAATGGTGTGGTTGAGGAGGGCGTGACCCAGACCGGTCAGGAGATCACAGCCCTTGTGGCAGAGAACTTCCTGCAGACAAAAGCGGTCTCCAGTATTATGTGTAAAACCGTTGGCGCGGAAATCTTCCCTGTAGATGTAGGGGTGGCAAAAGAGGTAAGCATCTTAAACCGGAAGATCGCCTACGGGACAAAAAATATGACAAAGGAGCCGGCCATGACAAGGCAACAGGCCATCCGGGCCATTGAGACGGGCATCGAGATGGTGGAAATGCTGAAAGAAAAGGGCTATGGCGTGATCGCCACCGGTGAGATGGGAATCGGAAATACCACCACCAGCAGTGCGGTGGCTTCTGTGCTCCTTGATATGCCTGTGGAGAACATGACAGGCCGCGGCGCGGGACTTTCCAGTGAGGGACTGAACCGTAAGATCAATGCGATCAAAAAGGCTGTTGAGGTAAACAAACCGGATAAAAATGATGCGATTGATGTGGTGGCAAAAGTGGGCGGATTTGATATCGCAGCCATTGCCGGACTGTTTTTGGGCGGCGCTGCCCTTAAGATCCCGGTGGTGATAGACGGTGTCATTTCAGCTACTGGCGCGCTGGTTGCAACCGGAATCTGCCCCACTGCGAAACAATATATGATTGCCAGCCATGTATCCAAAGAGCCTGCGGGCCATCTGCTCCTTGAGGCTCTCGGAAAGGAAGCCTGTCTTCACTGTGACATGTGCCTGGGAGAGGGGACAGGAGCAGTGGCGTTCTTCCCGCTTCTGGATATCGCAACAGCGGTATTTTACGGCATGAGTGATTTCGGCGGTATCGGTATGGATGCTTACGTGCCTTTAGATTGATCCACGGGAAGGTTACCATGTGACGGGGCACAGGCCGCTGTACCGGGAGATTGGAGCAAATTTATGATAACTTTGGTGACAGGGGGAAGCGGGAGCGGAAAATCAGCCTTTGCGGAGGATGTGCTGACAGGATTCGGCGATGGCGACAGGATTTATATAGCTACCATGTACCCCTTTGATGAGGAGAGCAAGAAGCGTGTGGAACGCCATAGGCGTATGCGTGCGGAAAAGAAATTTACAACGATAGAGTGTTACACAGGGCTTAAAAACGTGCAGGTGCCAAAAGGCGCCTGCGTACTTCTGGAATGCTTGTCCAACCTGACAGCCAATGAGATGTTTCAGGAAGACGGTGCCGGGAGCCGGACGGTGGAGGCGGTTCTGGAGGGCATTGCCTCCCTGGAAGCACAGGCAGCGGAGCTGGTGGTTGTGACAAATGAGATTTTTTCAGACGGGATCGAGTATGATGAGGAGACCAGGCAGTACCAGAAATATCTGGGGGAGATCAACCGGGAAACAGCACGCCGGGCCTGCCAGGTCACAGAGGTCGTGTATGGATTGCCCCTCACATACAAGAGCAGGACAGATAAAAATGACAGGATGGGGGAAATGTGTGATGAGACAGAGTAAGGCGGGACAATTTTGGAACAGTTTTAAGATAGCGTTTTCCATGTATTCCAAGATTCCCATGCCACAGAGTGAATGGACAAAGGAAAATATGCGCTATGTCATGTGCTTTTTTCCATTGATCGGCGTGGTGATCGGAGTTCTCTCCTGGCTCTGGGGGACATATGCCCCAAACGTTCTGGACAGCCGTGTTTTTATGACAATAGTTCTGCTTTTGATACCCGTTGCCATAAGCGGCGGCATTCACTTGGACGGCCTTCTGGATACCTCGGATGCCCTGAATTCCTATCAACCCAGGGAGAAGAAACTGGAAATATTAAAAGATTCCAATGCAGGCGCCTTTGCCATTATTGTGGGTATCTGCTATTTTCTTCTGTATTTTGGTGTCTACAGTGAGATGACGAGTGCGGGGCTTCCGGTGGTGTGTTTGGGATTTGTTCTCTCAAGAGGGATGGGGGCTTTTTCCATCGCATCCTTTCCCATGGCCAAAAATACAGGGCTTGCGGCAGCTTTTTCAGATGGTGCCCAAAAACAAGCGGTCAGGGTGGTTTCCGTATTATTCTCTCTGGCAGCGGCAGTCCTGATGATCCTTTATCAGCCGGTTATCGGCGGAGCTGCCGTTCTGGGCGCCGGGCTGGAATACCTGTACTACTACCGCATGTCCATGAAACAGTTCGGGGGGATCACGGGGGATCTGGCTGGTTTCCATATGCAGATTTGTGAACTTGCCATTGCCCTGTTCGCAGTGGCCGGTGAGGTGATCGTGCGTCATCTATAAAGCCATTGTTACTATTCACAGTCCTGCAAAAAACACAGTTCTGTAAACAGTAACACGCTTCGCGATGCACAGATATGGAGCATTCTGCCCCATATCGCGCTGGCTGCCTCGGGATTTTCACATGCAAGCGCATAAAAACACCTCGCGGGATAGCAGCCGTGAATAGTAACAAGCCACTACATAACAAATGATTGGAGGAAAGGCATATGCAGCTTATTATAGGCGGGGCATTTCAGGGAAAAAAAGAATATGCTATGGCAGTACAGGGGTTGGAGGAAAAGGATATGAAGGACGGTGCAAAAGCCTCCTATGAGGATATTTTTTCCGCCAGATGCCTGTATCATTTCCATGAGTGGATACGTGCCAGGCTTTTGGAGAACAGGGATCTGTCCAAGCTGGAGGAGGAACTGTCCGGGAAAAACCCTGAGATCGTGCTCATATCCAATGAATTGGGCTATGGCGTGGTTCCTGTGGATGCCTTTGACCGGAAATACCGGGAGGCTGTGGGCAGGATCTGTACCAGGACAGCAGCCAGGGCTAAGCGTGTTGTCCGGGTGACCTGCGGAATCGGGACGGTGATAAAAGATGCTTAAGATCTTGTTGATCCGCCATTCCATGACAGCCGGAAACAAGCTGGGACGTTACATTGGATCCCGCACAGACGAGCCTCTTAGCAGGGAGGGTATCTGTCTCCTTGAAAAATTCTCCTACCCGCCTGTAAAGCGGGTTTTTGTAAGTCCCATGCTCCGGTGCACCCAGACTGCGGAAATTTTGTTTCCGGGGATAGAAAAAGAGACGGAAGAACGATTGAAAGAGTGCGATTTCGGAATATTTGAGAACAAGAATTATAAAGAACTTTCCGGGGAACCCAGATACCAGGCATGGATTGACAGTAACGGAACCCTGCCTTTTCCGGAGGGGGAAAGCCGGGAGGAGTTCAGGAGACGTTGTGTGTGGGGATTTGTCCGCTGCCTGGAGCAGTGTCTGGAGGATGGGACTTCTACAGCGGCTTTTGTGGTGCACGGCGGAACCATTATGAGTATCCTCAGTATCCTTGCCGACTCAGACCGAAGTTATTTTGACTGGCAGGTAAAGAATGCCCAGGGCTATGAAATATTGGTTGATGAAGAAAAATGGAAAGAGAGTCAAAAGATAGAGGTGACCGGAAAATATACACAGGAAGGATTTGACAAGACATGGTGAAATGGACAGCACTGGCCCTGGTACTGGGCTTTATGATAGATCTGCTTTTGGGAGACCCCAGATGGCTGTACCATCCTGTCCGCATGATCGGAAACGGGATCACGCTGCTGGAAAAAATGCTGAGGCGGGTTTTTCCAAAAACGCCCAAAGGGGAGAGAACAGCCGGTTTTTTCCTTGTGCTGCTGATTTGTCTGGGCAGCGGAGGGGTTCCGTTTTTACTTCTGTATCTGGCATATCATATCCATACGGTTCTGGGAATTGTACTGGAGACCTTTATGTGTTATCAGATGCTGGCAGTGAAATCCCTGAAGGCGGAGAGTATGCGGGTGTATGAGGAACTGAAAAAGCCGGATCTGCCGGGAGCCAGAACAGCGGTTTCCATGATCGTGGGAAGAGATACCAAAAGTCTGTCCGAAGCAGGTGTGACGAAGGCGGCAGTGGAAACCATTGCGGAAAACACATCCGATGGAATTATTGCCCCCCTGTTTTACATGGCGATAGGGGGCCCTGTCCTTATGTTCCTGTATAAGGGGATCAATACCATGGACTCCATGGTGGGATATAAAAATGACAAATATCTAAATTTTGGACGGTATGCGGCCAGGCTGGACGATATTGCCAATTACATACCCGCCAGGATCAGTGCCTGGCTGATGATACTGGCCTCCCTGTGCGCCGGATTTGACTGGAAAAATGCAAAGAAAATATTTTTAAGGGACCGCTACAATCATGCAAGCCCTAATTCTGCCCAGACAGAGGCAGTCATGGCAGGTGCGCTGGATATCCAGCTTGCGGGAGATGCATTTTATTTCGGAAAATTATATGAAAAACCAACCATCGGAGATGCGGTCAGGGAAGTGGAGATACAGGATATTCCGAGGGCAAACCGCCTTCTGTATGTAAGCGCAGCCCTGGGAACCTTGTTTTTTGCACTGATCCGCATGGGCATTTTTTTGTTACTGTAAGGAGAAAATAAATGATAAGTTACCACACCCATGGCGGTGATGTCTACCGCCATCAAAATGTGACGGATTTTTCTGCAAACTGTAATCCTTTCGGCACCCCGGAGTCTGTAAAACAGGCTGTAGCCAGGGCCATGGAGCAGGTCTGCCATTATCCGGATGTAAAATGTGAGCGTCTCAGAGACGCAATCAGTCATTATGAGGGGGTTCCCGCAGAACAGATTATCTGCGGGAATGGTGCGGCGGATTTGATCTTTGCCCTGGTACTGGCGCTGAAGCCAAAAAAGGCGCTGCTTCCTGCCCCCACCTTTGCGGAATATGAGCAGGCGCTTACCACGGTAGACTGCGGAATCAAGCGGTATGTGCTGGAGGAGAGCCGTGGATTTTCCGTGGGAAGGGAATTTCTGGATCATATCACAGAGGATCTGGATATGGTTTTTCTCTGCAATCCCAACAACCCCACAGGCGTGCTCATGGAGCAGGCATTCTTGAGAGAAGTGCTGCTTCGCTGTCAGGAATGCGGCTGTATCCTTATGCTGGATGAGTGTTTTGTTGACTTTGTGGAACATCCCGAAGCGCACACCATGAAATCTCTTTTAGAGCAGAACAACAGCCTTTTTCTGCTGAAGGCATTTACAAAACGATATGCCATGGCAGGTGTCAGGCTGGGATACGCGCTGTGCGGGAACAGGGAACTCCTTGAAAACATGCAGATGGTGACCCAGCCCTGGAATGTGTCAATTCTGGCTCAGGAGGCCGGCATCGCCGCACTTTCGGAGAAAGAATATGTGGAGCATTCCATGGCCGTGATACACAGGGAACGCACGTATCTTTTGGAAGGCCTTGGGCGTATGGGGTATGAGACGTTTGCTTCAAGCGCCAACTATATCTTTTTTAAAGGGCCGAAAGACCTTCAAAAGAGCTGTCTTGAAAAGGGGATCTTAATTCGGGACTGCAGCAATTACTACGGGCTTTCCAAAGGGTATTACCGGATCGCGGTGAGACTCAGGGAAGAAAATGATAAACTTCTGCGTGTGCTTGGAGAGATACCGGCCGCAGGCAGCAAGTATAGACAGATACCATAAGAGAAAGGCAGGTAACGGGAAATGGCAAAAGCAATTATGGTGCAGGGCACCATGTCCAATGCGGGGAAAAGTCTTTTGACGGCAGGTCTGTGCCGTATTTTCAAACAGGACGGATACAAGGTGGCACCTTTTAAGTCACAGAATATGGCGCTTAATTCCTTCATCACGGAGGAGGGGCTGGAGATGGGCCGCGCGCAGGTGATGCAGGCTGAGGCGGCGGGCATTACACCGTCTGTGTACATGAATCCTATTTTGTTAAAGCCTACAAATGAGACGGGCAGCCAGGTGATCGTAAACGGAGAGGTTCTGGGAACCATGAGTGCGAGAGAATATTTTGCATATAAAAGGAACCTGATCCCGGAAGTTAAGAAAGCTTATGAAAAACTGGCATCAGAATATGATATTGTAGTGATTGAAGGCGCGGGGAGTCCTGCGGAGATCAACCTGAAGCAGGAAGACCTTGTTAATATGGGAATGGCTAAAATGGCGAAAGCACCGGTGCTTCTGGTGGGAGATATTGACCGGGGCGGTGTGTTCGCACAGCTGATCGGCACGGTGATGCTCCTTGAGGAGGACGAGAGGGAAATCGTCAAGGGCATGATCATCAATAAATTCCGGGGAGATAAGACCATTCTGGATCCGGGGATCACAATGCTGGAGGAAAAAAGCGGCATTCCCGTAGTGGGAGTGGCACCCTACCTGAATATTGAGGTGGAGGATGAGGACAGCCTTACCGAACGCTTTGACGGAAAACAGGAAGTGGATGTAATTGATATTGCCGTCATCCGTATTCCGCGCATCTCCAATTTTACAGATTTTAATGCCCTGGAGGTGATACCCGGGGTATCGGTGCGCTATGTGAAAACAGTGCGTGATCTGAAGAATCCGGATATGATCGTGCTGCCGGGTTCCAAAAACACTATGGAAGACCTTCTCTGGATGCGGCAGAACGGTCTGGAGGCTGCGATCTTAAAGAAGGCAGCAGAGGGAAAGATTATTTTCGGTGTGTGCGGCGGTTACCAGATGCTGGGTGAAACTCTGTCGGATCCTGACGGTGTGGAGGCCGGAGGGCAGATCAAGGGCATGGGACTTCTGCCTATGGATACGGTATTTCAGGGGGCAAAGACAAGGACCCGGGTGGAGGGCAGCTTCCCGGAGGTGGAGGGCGCTTTGAAGGGACTCTCCGGCGTGTCACTTGCGGGGTATGAGATCCATATGGGTATTTCGTCCCTGCGGGAAGGGGCCAGACCGCTTGTGAGGATCACGGACACCGTAAAGGGCAGTTCCAAAGAGGACGGGGCTTATGCGGGGAATGTCTACGGTTCCTATGTCCACGGTATTTTCGACAAAGAGGAAGTGGCAAAGAAGATAGTGGAAGCTATAGGGGAAGTAAAAGGCCTGGATGTAAGCCAGATGACAGGTGTGGAGTTTGCAGAATTCAAGGAAACGCAGTATGATATTCTGGCAGATGGGCTGAGAAAGCATCTGGATATGAAAAAGATATATGAAATCCTGGAAGCCGGCATATAGAAAGGGCGGATAAGATGAAGACAGAATTAGAAAATGTAAGACCAAAAGAGATTGAAACCAGAAGTTTTGAGATTATCACAGAGGAGCTGGGGGACAAAAAACTGGTGCCCGGTACAGAGCTGATCGTAAAACGGTGTATTCATACAAGTGCAGATTTTGACTATGCAGATAATCTCTGTTTTTCCGACCACGCAGTGGAACAGGCGATCCAAGCCATTAAAAACGGTGCCTGTATTGTGACCGATACGCAGATGGCAAAAGCAGGTATCAACAAGAAAGCGCTTAAAAAGTACGGCGGGGAGGTTTTTTGTTTTATGTCTGATGAGGATGTTGCCTGTGCGGCAAAAAGTCAGGGATCGACCCGTGCAGTTGCAAGTATGGATAAGGCTGCCTCTATGGGAAAACCTCTTATTTTTGCCATCGGCAATGCGCCCACAGCTCTGGTCCGCCTGTATGAGCTGATAAATGAGAAAAAAATTTCCCCATATCTAATAATTGGGGTTCCGGTAGGCTTTGTAAATGTGGTACAATCTAAGGAAATGATCATGGAGACAGGGGTGCCCTACATTGTAGCAAGGGGAAGAAAAGGCGGCAGCAATATCGCAGCCTGTATCTGCAATGCACTTCTCTATATGATCGATAATGAGAGAGACTACTGGAAATAGAGAACTGTTCAGACCGTTGAGCAGTTACGGAAACAGACCTTCAATACAAAGGGAAAGAACAGGAAGGGGAAGTATAATATGAAGTGTGAAAGATGCGGCCATGAGCTGGACAACGACGATCTATTCTGCTCAAAGTGCGGAAAAGCGGTGTTCGAGGAATACATGGATGAGGACGACATCTGGGAGTTTTATAAAAGCGATGAAGAACTGAAGGATATA
Source organism: Blautia marasmi (assembly GCF_900258535.1). Taxonomy (NCBI): domain Bacteria; kingdom Bacillati; phylum Bacillota; class Clostridia; order Lachnospirales; family Lachnospiraceae; genus Blautia; species Blautia marasmi. The sequence goes on along the minus strand of NZ_OIWX01000001.1, from coordinate 5,692,211 downwards.
AAAAAGGAAACCGCCGCAGCAAAAGAAAGCGATCCTCAAGAACAGAGAGCTGAAAATGCGGCAGCGGAACCAAAAGAAGAAAAAGCAGCGGCAGAACCTCCGAAACCTGAAAGGACAGACCATACAGAAACGGATGGGGAAGGCACTGTTTTCGGGGATACAGTGACGGAGGAGCTGAGTCAGGATACGTTAGAGGATACGGATGCAGAAGCGGCGGAGCGTGAGAGGGAGACGCCTCCAACATTTCTGCAGAAGGAGGAGAACCCAAAAGACCTTGCGGATACAGATGAACTGCCCTTTGAGGATCTGGTAAAGAAAGCGGCAAAAGAATCCTCCTACAAGCCGAAAAAAGAAAAGCGGCAGGGAGAACCGGAGAAGAAAAATCCGGTCTGGCTCATATCCGGATGTATTTTAATTGTCTGTCTTCTCATTGGAGTTCTGTGGGGGGTACACGCCATGCAGCAGATGGATGAGGAAAAAAAGGCATACTACGCCAAAGCAGAACAGGAAGACAAGACCGCCGGAGCCAAGGGGCAGGATTCAGAAAATACGCAGGGTTCAGCCGATAAGGAAGCGGATGCCCAAAAAGAGACGGAAAGCGGAGAGAAGGACAACAGCGGCGCGGAGGCTGAAAAAGAAGAAAAAGACAAAGAGGCAGAGAAAAAGGAAGAAAAGCCCAAAGAAGAAAAAAAGGAAGAAAAGAAACAGGAATATTTTAAGTCAGTGGATGCGGACAGCATAGATTTCTCCAAATTTCAAAAAATCTCCATTGCTTCCACGGACCAGAATTCCCAGCAGTCTTCCGATAATTATGATTACAGCGCGGCCAGCGCTGCAGATGGGGATACTGCTTCCTCCTGGCAGGAGGGGGAAGACGGACTGGGGGAGGGTACCGGTATCCGTCTGGATTTTGACAAGGCCCACAAAGTGCGCTACATGGTACTTTACCTGGGGAACTGGAGAAGTGAAGATATGTGGAAGGCAAATGCCAGACCGGCGTCCCTGACCATCAGTGTGGGAGATTCCCAGAAGAAGGATGTGGAGTTTTCCAATGAAAAGAAGGCGTTCTGTCTTTCCTTTGATGAACCGGTGGAAGCTTCCTATGTATCCCTTTATATTAAAAGCGGATTTGAGGGAGACCGGTGGAATGACAACTGCATTTCAGAAGTTGAACTATATGAATAAAAGATCAGGGCAGAAATGATCAAGCCATGAAACAGAAAGCTATAATTCTGTTTCATGGCTTTTTGTCTGCTGCCAAGGTCATCCAAAAGGGGCTTTCTTACAGCCGGACCAGTGAATTCGGAGACCTGTGCGACAGTGAACCTTATTTGTAACAGTTCAGACAGGTCTGCGCATTTACTGCGCTGACCGTATGAAAAAGTAGTGCCAGCTTTATCCGGCCCATCGCGAAGCGATTTTTAATGGCTGGATGCGTAACGGTTCAGCTTGTCCAAACTGTTACCCTTATCTGTCAACTGCACGGATGTGGTCAATAAAGAGACGGCGTATGCCCTCATATTCTCCGAGACCTTTTAACACAGCCTTCACTTCATATCCTTCGTCCTTAAACTGGCTGTACCAGGATTCCGGATCATCCCCCGCCATATCATTTTTGGCGTGGTCACCGGCCACGATCATAAAGGGCGCCAGCACCACTTCCTTCGGCTGGTAGGCTTTCAGCATTTTTTTCAGGCTCTCCATAGAGGGGTAGGCTTCCACGGTGCCCAAAAAGAAGTTGGGATATCCTTTATCTTTGAAGGTGTAATCCAGGGCAGCATAGATGGAGTTGGCAAAATGGGTTGTGCCGTGCCCCATGAATACCAGTGCCTGTTCCTCTGTTATATGAGAGAATTCGTCCGCAATGGCAGCAATAACCTTGTGGCTGTCATCCTCCGTGGTAAGAAGCGGGTCCCCGAAAGAAATCGAATGGAAGGAATCCCGGTAGGTAAGGGCATCCTCCTTCATCAGGTCATTTTCGATGCCGTTGATCACATGGGTGGGCTGTACCAGTACATCTGTAATGCCGTCTGACATCATCTGCTCCATGGCTTCCTTTACCGTGGGAATGATCAAGTTATCCCTGTTCTTAAGCTTTCGGATGATCATTTTGCTGGTCCATGCCCGATAGACAGGATACTCCGGGAAAGCCTGTCTCATGGAATCTTCGATGGCATCAATGGTAACCTTTCTGGTGTCATCATGGCTGGTGCCGAAGCTGACTGCCAGGATCGCTTTCTTTGTCTTCATGTTCACTGGTGATATTCCTCCGTAATGTGTAGTATTGATATTGACGTCTGCTATGTATTTCTCTAAGGTCTGCAGATTTTTGGGAACAGGCAGCGCAGGCTTTAAGATACCTTTCATACACAGGCTGTCGAACAGTTCCAGCACGGCAGGCGCTTCCAGGTTAGTCTGGGCCAGCACTGCTTTGTTGCTGAACACATCAGCCGGGGTGCCGTGCATGAGAACTTTTCCCTCGTGAAACAGCATAATTTCGTCCGCCCACTCATAGGCATAATTTACATCATGGGTTGCCATGAGGACTGTGATCCCGGCCTCTGTCAGACGGTTTACAATCTGGTTCACCATGGTGGTATGCTTGGGGTCCAGGGCGGCTGCCGGTTCATCTAAAATAATAATGTCCGGATGCATGACAAGGATATCAGCGATGGACACCTGTTTTTTCTGGCCTCCGCTTAAAGAGTGGGTGGGTTTATGGCGGAAGGGGGTGATTTCCAGATGCTCGATGACCTCCTCCACCTCTTTTTTGGCATCCTCCTCTGACACACCCAGATTGAGGATGCCAAAAGAGATCTCCTGGTATACGCTGGCTGAAAAAAGCTGGTTGTCAGGGTCCTGGAACACGATCCCTATTTTGCTTCGCAGCTTTAAGAGGCCTTTCTTGTCATAGGTGAACGGTTCGCCGTTAAAATACAGGGTGCCTGAGGAAGGGCGGTGTATGCCGTTGCAGCACAGAAAAAAAGTGGATTTTCCTGAGCCGTTGGAGCCCATGAAAGCAACCTTCTGTCCCCGTTTGATTTCCAGGCTGAGACCATTTAACGAATGGGAATTCTCGTCGTCATATGAAAAAAATAAATTCTCTGCTTTTAATATGATGTCATTGTTCATGCGAAGAACCTCCTCCAGATAGTTATGGAAAATAAAATGATTTCAAATAAAACAATCCACACGATCACTTTTTTCTTGGGAGGATAGGTTTCATTCAAAACATGGATGGTGCCGTCATAGCAGCGTGCCTCCATGGCACTGTAGAGGGCATTGGAACGCTTTACCGCCCGGATCATCAGGACAGACCCGAGAGCACCGAAGGACTTTAAGCTTGTCCGGTAATTTCTGTTTCCCAGGCGGCTGTTCTGTGACGTGGAAATATAATAGGCAGTATCCAGCAGCACGAAAATAAAACGGTAAATAAGCAGCATCAGCTCAATCATCAGTTTGGGGCAGTGCAGCTTTCCCAGCACATTCAGAATGTCCGGCATGGGGGTCGTCATGGACAGAAAATACAGGCAGGAGACTGCGGACAGGGCTGTCAGAATCAACTGCAGGGCATAAAATAGCGCGTCTACGCTCCCGGTGAGGTACCAACTGCCTATAGAAACGGCAAATAGATCCAAGGGCTCGTGTTTTAAATTCAAAACAATGGCAATGGTGCTCAAGATCAGGAAAGCCAGCGGCACAGTCATAAAGTGGATATAGCGGGAAAAAGGGATTCCCCCCTTATAAACGGTGAGAATCCCTGTGACTGCTAAAACAATGCATGCGACCACGATGGAACGACTCATCACACAGAAAAGAAGTGTAATCATCGCGAACGCAAACTTTTCACCGGCATTTTCATATCTAAGCTTGGAATTGTAACAAAGCTTATCAATGGTTATCATAAGTTACTCCTTTCGCCGGATGCAAAGTATCATTCTCCTTTTCCCAGCTTCTTTCTTTCTACAAAGCGTCCCATAAAGAAGGCCAGGATGCCAACTCCGATGGAAGACTGCACACAGAACAAAAGGCTTTCCACTTCACCGGGAAGCTCGCGGCCAAGTATTTTTTCAAGGATCGGTTCTGCAATGGGCTGAAAACCGGAGTCCACTTCCGCCACCACCTGGCTGCCGGCATCGTCAGAGCCGCCGAATTCTGCGTCCTTTAAAGCGAAGAGCGGTATGAACGCAATTAGAATGATCACAATTAATAATCCAATTACTGTTTTTTTCATATTACTTTGCCTCCTTTAAAAAACCGATGGTACGGAGTTCCGGTTTCGCATAGGTCTCAAGACCCATGATGATAAGAACTGTGATGACGCCTTCGATAATTGCCAGAGGTAACTGTGTGGGTGCGAACACCAGCAGGAATTTTCCCATAGCGCCCATAATGGTAGTGTCTGCATGGTGAGCCAGTGCCATCTGTACGGCAGTTACACAGTATGTAAATAAGTCGCCCAGGGTCGCTGCAAGGAAAACAGAAACATATCGGTTCACCTTGCATTTTTTACAGATAAAGAAAATTCCGTAAGATACAAAAGGTCCTGCGATTGCCATAGAAAAAGTATTGGCACCCAGGGTGGTAAGTCCGCCGTGGGCCAGCAGGATAGCCTGGAAGAGGAGCACAATAATCCCCAGAATGGAAACTGCGCTGGGGCCGAAAAGGATGGCGCCAAGCCCGGTTCCTGTCATATGGGAACAGCTTCCTGTCACAGACGGGATCTTAAGGGATGAGATCACGAATACAAAGGCTCCTGACATAGCCAGCAGGGTGATCAGGTTTCTGTGTTCATTCAGGGTTTTCTTGATGGACATAAAACCTGCGATCAAAAACGGGACGCAGATTACACCCCATGCGATGCAGAACCCTCCGGGAAGATAACCTTCCATGATGTGCATGGCACTTACATTCGGCACAATACCAAAGGTCAGTGCGAACATGCTGGCCAATACAATAATTCTTTTTTGTTGCTTACTCATTTTGTCTTTTCCTCCTTCTGATTGAGTAATATAATGCCCAAATGGGTATAAAAAAACCTGGCGGTAAAAACACCGACAGGCCATCAGAAGAACAAATGCGGACAGCAGACCTTATTTTAATAAGCGCCCATACCGCCTGTTCTTACACAAGGCCATCGTTCGTAACCATTGTGTAAATCGCTTGTGACAGGCAGGTCTTCTGACTCGGGCGTCATCACCACATTTTGCCTTCCCAGTTTCCCAGTGACATCATAAAATGTGACTCTTCCCTCACAGCGGCGCGACCGTGTGAGCTTTTAACTCAACTTTCCTATTATTCCGACGTAGCGGACACCTGTGCACACTCAATTCTGTGATTATTGTATCGCCCCGGAAGTTTTTTGTCAATTGAATTCGACAAAAAATCAAGATGTTGCACCAGGTAACATTCTGTGCTAATATGAGAAAACAAAAGGTGTGTATAAAACAGTGCAATGTCCTGGTTTTCTAAGCATCTAAAAAACGGAAACGAAAGATATGGAGTGTAGGAACTATGAGTATTTCCATGATTGGAATTGACCACAGCAGAGCATCCGTGGATATCAGGGCCAGATTTTCTTTCACCAGAAAAAATGCGGTGAGCGCTATGGAGCGGCTGAAAGAGGACAAGGATATCTTAGGGTGTATTATTTTGTCTACCTGCAACCGGATGGAGATCTGGGCCAGCGTGCAGGATGACTGGGAGGGTTCCCTTTACAGTTTTCTGTGCAGGGAAAAAGAAGTTTGCGAGGAGGAGCACCGGGAGTTTTTCATCACAAGAGAAGGCAGTGAGGCAGTGGAGCATCTGTTCTATCTGACCAGCGGTTTAAAATCTCAGATCCTGGCGGAGGATCAGATCATCACCCAGGTGAAGGATGCGCTGACACTATCCAGGGATGCCTACTGTACGGACGGTGTGCTGGAAGTGCTTTTCAGGATGGCAGTGACGGCAGCCAAGAAAGTGAAAACAGAAGTGGCGTTTTCAAGAGCCAATACCTCTGTCATCCACCAGGCAATTGACAGGCTGGAAAACCAGGGATTTTCCATCCAGGGCAAGACCTGTATGGTCATCGGAAACGGAGAGATGGGAAAAGTGACGGCTCTGGCCCTGAAAGAGGCAGGCGCGGATGTGACGGTGACGGTCCGCCAGTACCGAAGCGGTATGGTGACCATTCCCCAGGGATGTGAGCGTATCAATTATGGGGACAGGATGGAACTGCTGCCCAAGTGTGATCTGGTGGTGTCAGCTACGGCCAGCCCGAACTGCACCATAACAAAAGAACTTTTTGAAAATGCGGAGGTTCCCCATCATGTGATCCTGATCGATCTGGCTGTGCCGAGAGACATTGACCCGGAGGTGGGAGAGCTTCAGAATGTGACCCTCTATGATATTGACAGCTTTAAGATCGACGCTGCATCCCCAAGGCTTCAGGCCAGTATGCAGAAGGCAGGGGCTATTTTGAAGGAACAGATGTCAGAGTTTTATGACTGGTTTTCCGGCCGTGATGTATTTCCGAGAATCCAGGATATCAAGACGGAAGCTGTGGAGGATTTGAATGCGCGGATCTTAAAGATCCTGAAAAAGACCCCTATGGAGGACAGTGACAGAGAAAGGCTTCTGAAGGCTATAGACACGGCTGCGGGGAAGGTGGTAGGCAAGATGATCTTCGGGCTGAGGGATTCTTTGGAGCAGGATCTGTTCATGGAGTGTGTGGCCGGATTGGAGAAGGTTTATGAAGACTGAGAAAAAACTGTTTCCGCTGTACACAGACCTGACTGAGAAAAAAGCTGTGGTCATAGGCGGAGGAAACATAGCTTCCAGAAGGATCAAAAGCCTTCTTGGCTTTGTGGGGGAACTGATAGTGATCGCCCCCGATGTACAGCCGGAAATCCGGGAGCTTGCAAAAAGCGGTGAGCTGGTCTGGAAACAGAAAAGATACGAACGGGAAGATTTATATGATGCGGATCTGGCATTGGCGGCCACGGATGACAGGAAGGTAAATGAAGATATCTACAGTGCCTGCAAATGTCTGGGCATACTGGTGAACACAGCCAGTGACCAAAACAAATGTGATTTTCATTTTCCTGGAATCATTAACCACGATGGTGTGGTCATTGGGTTCAACGCAGCGGGAAAAGATCATAAGAAGACAAGGCAGATGCGGGAAAAGGTGGAAGAATTTTTAAAGATGCCGGGAGGTAGGAAATGAGCAGCGAAACAGTAGTGATCGGGAGCCGGGAGAGCCGGCTTGCCGTAATACAGAGTGAGATGGTGAGAGACTACATAGAGAAGAACAATAAAGGACTGAAGGCCGAGCTTCTCACTATGAAGACAACAGGGGATATTATCCTGGACAGAACCCTTGACAAAGTGGGGGGGAAGGGCCTGTTTGTAAAAGAGCTGGACCGGGCGCTTTTGGACGGAAGAAGCCAGCTTTCCGTACACAGTCTGAAGGATATGCCCATGGAAGTCCCGGAGGAACTGCCTCTTCTGGCTTTCTCAAAAAGGGAGGACCCAAGGGACGCGCTGGTACTTCCCGAGGGAGTGACAGAACTGGATAAGACAAAGCCCATCGGCTGTTCCAGTCTCAGGCGTACCCTGCAGCTTGGTGAATTGTTCCCTGACATGGAGTGTAAAAGTGTCAGAGGGAATGTACAGACAAGACTTGGAAAGCTTGACAGCGGAGAATACAGTGCTCTGGTTCTGGCTGCGGCAGGGCTTAAAAGGCTGGGGCTGACCCACAGGATATCCAGATATTTTGAGCCGGAGGAGATGCTGCCCGCGGCAGGACAGGGGATTCTGACCGTACAGGGCAGAAAAGGGAGAGATTATTCTTACCTGGATGGCTACGGGGATGCGGACAGTACCTGTGCGGCCTTGGCGGAGCGCTCTTTTGTAAGATTTTTGGACGGGGGATGTTCCTCACCGGTTGCGGCTCATGCGGTGGTGGACCGTGACAGGATCGAGCTTACCGGCCTCTACTATGAGGAGGAGACCGGCGCATATAAAAAGGGCAGCCTGGAAGGGACTAGGGCTGAGGCGGAGGAACTGGGCGTTCGTCTTGCTAAAAAACTGAGAGAGGAGTGCAGAGCGGCATCTATGACAGCAGTTGGACAGGAGACAGACCGTGCATGCTGTAAGGGAAAGGTCTGGCTTGTGGGTGCAGGCCCGGGAGATATTGGACTTTTTACCCTGAAAGGCATGGAAACTTTGAAAAATGCCCAGGTGGTTGTGTATGACAGCCTTGTGGGACAGGGGGTCCTCTCCCAGATTCCGGCCGGTGTGCGCCTGATCAATGTGGGAAAACGTGCGTCTCACCATATTATGCCTCAGGAGCAGATTAACCAGGTACTTGTGGAAGAGGCAAAAAAGGGATATAGGGTAGTCCGGTTAAAGGGCGGGGACCCTTTTCTCTTCGGAAGAGGCGGAGAGGAGCTGGAGCTTCTCACAAAAGAGGGAATCCCCTATGAAGTGGTGCCCGGAGTCACCTCCCCTTTGGCTGTTCCTGCGTATAACGGTATTCCGGTGACACACAGGGATTTCTGTTCCTCCCTGCATATTATCACAGGACATAAAAAGCAGGGGGAGGCCTATGACATTGATTTTGAAGCGCTGGTGCGCACAAAGGGGACACTGGTGTTCCTCATGGGTGTCACGGCGCTTGCTGATATCTGCAATTCCCTGCTGCGGGCAGGTATGCCGGGTGAGATGCCGGCTGCCATACTGCAGAAAGGAACCACGGCAGGACAGAAGCGGATCGTGGCTACCGTTTCCACTCTGGAGGAGGAGGTAAAACGTCAGGGGATCGAGACGCCGGCTATCATCGTGGTTGGCCGGGTTTGTTCTCTTGCTGATACCTTCGGATGGTATGAGAAGCTGCCCCTGGCAGGATATAAAGTGCTGGTCACAAGGCCCAGAGAGACGGTTTCCACTATGTCCAAAAAGCTGCGCCTGATGGGAGCGGAAGTGCTGGAGCTTCCCGCTATCAAAACAGCTCCGCTTAAAGACCAGAGCGCGCTTTTCAGCGCATTCGGACAGCTTGACAGCTATGACTGGCTGGCATTTACAAGCCCCATCGGTGTGAATGTATTCTTTGAGGAGATGAAAAAGGCGGGGACAGACGTGAGAAAACTGGGCGGAGCAAAGATCGCTGCCATTGGAAAAGGTACGAAAAAAGCACTGGAAGAGAGAGGCTTGTTTGTGGATCTGATGCCTGAGGTGTTTGACGGGGAATCCCTGGGAAGAGCGCTGTGTGAAGTCTGCAGCGGTAAGGAAAAGATCCTTCTTCCGAGAGCAAAGATCGGAGGAAAAGAGATCATCCAGGAGCTGGAGAAAAAGCCCGGGCTTTTGATCTGTGATGTGCCGACCTATGACACCTTTTATGAAAAACAGGAAATGATCGATGAGAAAAAGGCTTTTGAGAGCGGAGAGATCAACTGCGCTGTCTTTACAAGTGCGTCTACCGTAAAAGGATTTGCGGAGGCAGTAGAAGGCCTTGATTATACAAAAGTGACGGCTGCCTGCATTGGAAAGCAGACGAAAGCTGCTGCGGACGCATACGGAATGAAGACATTTATGGCAAAACAGGCCACCATTGACAGTGTGGTGGATTTGGTTGTAAACTTGAAAAACAGCAGGTAACTGTGAAAACACGGGACAAATGAATCCCCAGACCTGTCTGGTGTGTTACGAATATACGAATAATTGAAAATTACGATAAGAGAGGATAAAAGGAGTGTAGCAGCATGGAAATGACAGTCAGACCGAGAAGGCTTCGGAAAAACGATACCCTGCGCAGAATGGTGCGGGAAACCAGGATGGATAAGAGTTCCCTGATTTACCCCATTTTTGTCCGCGAGGGAGAGAATATGGAGGAGGAAATCCCCTCCATGGAAGGACAGTTCCGATACAGCATAGACAGACTGCCTTACGCCCTGGAAGGGCTTATGAAGGCAGGAGTGGATAAAGTCATGTTCTTTGGTATCCCGGATGAGAAGGACGAGGTGGGAAGCCAGGCATACGCAGAGAATGGTATTGTGCAGAGGGCGCTTCGGGAGGCCAGAAAACAGTTCCCGGAAATGTATCTGCTCACGGATGTGTGCATGTGTGAGTATACATCCCACGGACACTGCGGCGTACTGTGCGGCCATGATGTGGAGAATGATGAAACCCTTAAACTGCTGGCAAAGACAGCCCTCTCCCATGTGGAAGCGGGGGCTGATATGGTTGCCCCTTCAGATATGATGGACGGCAGAGTCCGGGCCATCCGTGAAGTCCTGGATGCCAACCAGCATAAGGATATCCCAATCATGTCCTATGCTGTAAAATATGCCTCTGCATTTTACGGCCCCTTCCGGGAAGCCGCGGGTTCTGCCCCTTCTTTTGGGGACAGAAAGAGCTATCAGATGGATTTCCACAATAAAAGGGAAGGTCTGAAGGAGGCGCTTCTGGATGTGCAGGAAGGTGCGGACATTATCATGGTAAAACCAGCCCTTTCCTACCTGGATGTGATCCATGAGGTAAAGAACAGCATCAATCTGCCGGTAGCGGCCTATTCTGTCAGCGGAGAGTATGCTATGGTGAAGGCAGGCGCAAAGCTTGGATATATTGATGAGGCAAAGATCATCTGTGAGATGGCAGTGAGCACTTACCGGGCCGGAGCAGATATTTACCTGACTTATTTTGCAAAAGAACTGGCCGGATTTATGGATGAAGGGAGAATCGGATAATGACAAGATCAGAGGAATTATTTGCGCGCGCCGTAAAACGGATCCCCGGAGGCGTGAACAGCCCAGTGAGAGCTTACGGCGCCATCGGGGAGACCCCGCGTTTTATACAGGGGGCTGTGGGAAGTAAAATATTTGATGTGGACGGCAATTCCTATACAGATTACATTGGCTCCTGGGGACCTATGATCTTAGGCCACAATCATCCTGCCATCCGTGAAGCTGTGATCAAGGCAAGTGAAAACGGATTAAGCTTTGGCTGTGCCACGGCAAAAGAGGTGGAGATGGCCGAATTCATCTGTGAAAGGATCCCCCATGTGGAGATGATCCGTATGGTAAACTCCGGCACAGAGGCCGTGATGAGTGCCCTCCGGGCTGCCAGAGGTTTTACCGGCAGGGATAAGATCATTAAGTTTGCAGGATGCTATCACGGTCATACAGACGCCATGCTGGTGAGCGCGGGAAGCGGTGTCATGACCAGCGGCGTGCCGGACAGTGCCGGTGTGCCAAAGGGCTGCACCCAGGATACCATGATCGCTGTGTATAATGATCTGGGGAGTGTGGGAGAACTTCTGGAAGAGAGCAGAGGCCAGGTGGCTGCTGTGATCGTGGAGCCAGTGGGTGCCAACATGGGTGTGGTCCCACCTGCCGACGGATTTTTAGAGGGACTCCGGATGCTGTGTGATAAGTACGGGGCAGTGCTGATCTTTGACGAGGTCATCACCGGTTTCCGGTTGAAATTTGACGGTGCCGCAGGATTTTACGGCGTGACACCGGACCTTGTCACCTATGGAAAGATCATCGGTGCAGGAATGCCTGTGGGCGCCTATGGCGGCAGAAAAGAAATCATGGAAAAAATCTCCCCGGCAGGTCCCGTATACCAGGCGGGAACACTCAGCGGAAATCCCATTGCCATGGCGGCAGGCCTGGCACAGCTTAAAATCCTGTTTGAGGATCCGGAGATTTATACAAGGCTGTACCAGAAAGGGGAGAGGATGTTCGAGGGGATCCGCAGGATTTTCGTGGAGAATAATATCCCTTATCAGGTGAATCGTGTGGCGTCTCTTGGATGTATTTTCTTTACAAAAGAAAAGGTGACGGACTATGCATCTGCCAAAACTTCAGATACAGATGCTTTTGCCGCATATTTTAAATATATGCTGAACCACGGTGTACATCTGGCACCTTCCCAGTTTGAGGCCATGTTCCTGTCAGATGCCCATACAGAAGAGGATATTGAAGCAGCGTTGAAGCTGATCAAGGAATATTTCTGCGCATAACCGGTGAAAGGAAAACGGAGGACAGCTATGAGTGAGACCACTTTGTGGACAGGATTGATTGTCATTTTTATGGCAGTCGTATTTGTGACCATGTTTCAGGAAAACAAGAGAAAACGAAGAGAATTTCTTCAGAAGATCAAAAAAAGCTGGGGGCAGATCCCGGACCGGGAGTATACCTGGGATAAGCTGGAACAGACGGCAGAGTATTTTCGGGAGCGAAAAGACGGATGTTTTTTCATTGATGACATTACCTGGAATGATCTGGACATGGACAGAGTGTTCATGCTCATGAACCAGACCGTATCCTCCCCGGGTGAGGATTATCTGTATTATCTTCTGCGTACTCCCGAATTTGGTGAGGATAAGCTGGTGGAGAGAGAGCGGCTGTATACATTCTTCCAGGACCATGAAGAGGAACGGCAGAAGGTCCAGGAAATACTCACACATATCAAAAAGCCGCCCACAGCGTCCGTCTATCAGGCCATCCACGTGACAAAAGAGTATGATGCCGGGAAGCCGTGGAAGCAGATTCTTATGTGTCTGGCTTTTCTGCTGTCCATTGGTGCTTTTATAGCGGTTCCCAGGTATGGCATCTTTGTATTTCTGCTTGTGACCTGTATCAATATGGGCACGTATCTGAAAGATAAAGAGGTCATCCATGTTTATCTGACCGGGTTTAAATGTATGATGCAGCTCATAAACAGTGCAGGTGACCTGAACAAGCTGAAGATAGAGGCACTTCATGGTTATACAGAACGTCTGAATACCTGTGAAAAAGGGTTTTCCAGCTTTAAAAACGGAGCAAATCTGGTTCTGGACCGGGACGGATTTGCCAGCGGTCCGGAGTCCTTCATCCTGGATTATATCAGGATGATGACGCATATTGATCTGATCAAATTTAACTCCATGATGAAGGCCATGAAGGAGCATAAGGCGGAAGCGGAGGAGATGCTGGAAATATTCGGACTCCTGGATGCCTGCATTTCCATTGCATCGTTCAGGGAGGCCATGCCTTATTACTGTGTACCGGAGTTTACGGCATATAAAAAGGGGAGCGATGTGCGGATGAAGGTGGAGAATCTTTATCATCCGCTGATCCATGAACCTGTGGCAAACAGTATTGACGCGTTCGGCGGCATTCTGGTGACCGGTTCCAATGCCTCGGGTAAATCCACATTTTTGAAGAATGTGGCACTGAATGCAATTCTTGCCCAGACCGTATATACTTGTACGGCCACGGAATATGCTGCGCCGTTTTTTAAGATACAGACCTCCATGGCACTGCGGGATGACCTGGAGAGCAAAGAGAGCTATTACATTGTGGAGATCAAGTCTCTGAAGCGGATCCTGGAGGAATCCGGGGATGAGGCACCCCTTCTGTGTATCATTGACGAGGTGCTGCGGGGGACCAACACCATAGAGCGGATTGCGGCTTCTTCCAATATTTTGGCGCACCTGAAAAAGCCTCATGTGCTTCCTTTTGCGGCAACACATGATATTGAACTTTCTTATATGCTGGAGGGGGCGTACACCAACTATCATTTTGAGGAGGAAGTCAAGGAGGATGATGTGGAATTTAACTATCTGCTGAAAAAGGGCAGGGTTACCACCAGAAATGCCATCCGCCTACTCTCTATGGTGGGATATGACCGGGATATCGTAAAAGAATCGGAAGCTGCGGTGGCGGATTTTGAGGCCACCGGAATCTGGAAAAAGGTAGGAAATTAATATGCTTGTAAAAATATATACAGACGGTTCTGCCAGGGGCAACCCGGACGGACCGGGAGGATATGGCTGTGTCCTCCACTATACCGATGCCAAAGGAACGCTGCATGAGCGTGAATTTTCCCAGGGATATGTGCGCACCACCAACAACCGCATGGAGCTGATGGCAGCTATCGTGGGCATGGAGGCACTGACAAAACCCTGTGAGGTGGAACTGTACTCAGATTCCAAATATCTGGTGGATGCCTTTAACCAGCACTGGATTGACGGCTGGCTGAAAAAGGGCTGGAAACGGGGAAAGAATGAGCCGGTAAAGAATGTGGACTTATGGAAGCGGATGTTAAAGGCAAAAGAGCCTCACCATGTTACTTTTATCTGGGTGAAAGGGCATGACGGACACGAGATGAATGAACGGTGTGACTATCTGGCAACCAGCGCAGCGGATGGGAATGATCTGCTGGTGGATCCGGGAGTGTAAAACTGTAATATGTTATGATTTTTTTTACACATTGCAAGCGTCCCTTTAAGAATATGTCTTGCGGGATGGCAAACTGTGAATATTAACTCTAGTATTGCAAAAGATAAGTATAACAACATTTTTGGCTTTACAGTATCTTTGACAAATGTTATAATGCAGTTAAAGAAAGGAGGATTACCATGAACTATGCCTGTTTTTCAAAGCAACGATTTACTACAAAAAAAGATCTGTCTGAGAAAAAGACTTTGTCAGCAGAAGTAAAGTCGCGGAGAGATTTTATTCGTTCTCATGATTTTGAAGTCAATGTTGATCCTTCTACAAAAAAAGCGGAGATAAAGGTTACCAAAAGATAATATGGGGAAAGCATTAAATGTTGTTAAGTATGATGCCGGTTTACAAAAGCTGGCATCATCTTTCCATTCAGGAAATAATTATCTGGATAAATTTTTGAAGGAGTTTGTTTCATTGGATGATGGTTTTGGCAAAACATATGTGTTTTTGTCAGAAGGAGAACAAAGTATTATAGGCTATTATAATCTAGGATTAGGTTATATAGAGCAATACGATAATAGTATTACAAAGAAAATAGGCGGGGCTATCCATATAAATTGTTTTGCATTGGATGAACATTTTCATGGTCTCCTGCAGATGTATACAGATGATGGGATGAAAATAAATCTATCAGATGTTTTGTTGGATGAGTGTCTGGCTAAAATAGAGTATATCCGCAAGGAATATGTGGGCTTTTCTTTTGTAACATTAAGTTCAACAAAAGAGGGGTATAGTTTGTATTGCAGAAATGGGTTTGAGGATTTGGAAGAAGATATGGGATTTTCAGCAAAGGATTCGGATATTGAATGTATTCCCATGTATTTACCACTTGATTTGTAAGCTGGTACGGAAATATGAAACTGGCTGCGGTAAACAAATATATGGTTATTATATTTATTAATATGGGAACGTCCGGGCAATGGATTTCAGTGCACGGACGTTCCCTTTTTCGGTTTTATCCATTACTAATGAGATTGTGATGAAAAGCAGAAGCGTTTCCAATATCCTGGTAACAGGCCGCCAGGGGAATTTCATTCCCCTATGAGCCATGATGGTTTTCAGCTCATCCGGGGAATTGAGCTTAATATTGTCTATGCGCAGCTTCGTACAAGTGTAAACCACGAATCATGTTTTCTGTGGTTGTGTTTAACTGCCGCTTATGAGACTGCGGCGGAAAGCGGAAGGTGTGATGCCTTTTACGCGTTTAAATGTTTCTGCATAGTAGCTGGAACCGGAAAAACCATGCTTTAATGCAATCTCAGTGATGGACAAGTCTTTTTTCAGCAGGTCCGGGATACTCTGTTCCACACGGTAAGCGTTCAGATACTCAAAGGGTGTCTGGTGCAGGAGCCGTTTACAGATCCTCCCGCATTCACCTGTGCTCAAAGCTGCTGCATCTGCAATATCTGCCAGGGAAATTTTGCGGGTATAGTGATTTTGGATAAATTCCAGAATGGATTTTGCCTTCCCTTCAGCCTCTCTGCTCCGGGCAGAGATTTTCCGCACGGTACCTTTTTCTTTGAATACAGAAAAAAGTGCGCCCCAGCAGGACAAAAGACAGGCTTTGATATGAAGTTCCCAGGCAAGGGGTTTTTCTTCGTAAAGATGCAGGCATTGAAGCAGAAGTTCAGGTATGACACGGCTCTCGTCCGTATTGCCGGCTCTCAGGGGATAGGCGGAAAAAGCTGCGGACTCCAGTAAGGGGGAGATATATTTTTCACGGATCAGGCTGTCCTCATATCCGTACAGAAAGCGGGGATGGAAAATAACAGATAAGGTGGAGGCCTGGCCGCTTACGGCTGTGCCCATATGCAGACAGTTGGAATTGATAAAAAGACCTTCTCCCTCCATCATATCATAGATGGTCTCGTTGACCTGATACCGCATGGAACCGTCCAGAAGTATCATCAGCTCCGCTTCGGGATGCCAGTGGCAGACAAAGTAAGAGGGGGCACCGATTCCCTCTGCCTGGAAAAGCTCACTGTGCACATCCACAGGAAATGCATAATTCCCATGGGATATCTGCTCCTTTAAATTTTTATCCACTGCCACCACCGATGATTTCATAGAATCCTGCCTCCGAATTGAAAATAATGATATTGTGTAACTATTCAGTAGGTCTGCGCATTCACTGCGCCGACCGTAAGAAATCATTCCGCAGCCAAGCAAAAATCCCATCGCCAAAGGCAATCTTGCATGGATTTTTGCCTGTAACTGTGAGGGTACTGAAAAGTTACGATATTGTTATAAAATCCGCCGTAATCCTGATAGAAAATACTACTTTTTGTCATTATACTAGAGACCGGAAAGAAGTACAATAGGATTCCAAATTAAAAAAGTCCCGGCAAACGGTACATATCACTGTTCACAGTAACACGCTTCGCGGCGCACAGTTTAGCCCTGGCCAACTGGGGATCTTGCTTCGCATCGCACAGCATCCCTTTGGGAAAATACCACCCGGGACATTGGTCTGTGAACAGTAATGACAACATTCCAATAAATAAAACGGAGGATCAGAAAATGGCAAGAAAAAACAAAAAGATCATAATGGCTTTTATCGGTATTATTATGACTGCAGTCAGTGTGGGGATTTTTCGTTATGCGGATTTTGGGGTTGACCCTTACTGTGTTCTGCTGACAGGACTGGCCCGGATGTTCCATACCAGCTTTACCGTCACAGCCAATGTGATGTGTGCCCTGCTTTTGGTATTTGCCTGGAGGATGAAAAAAAGTCTGGTGGGTGTGTCCACACTTTTAAATCTGCTCATATACGGCGTGGTGGCAGATGGGGTATTTGCAGCGCTGAAAAGTGTTTCCGAGACTCCTGCTCTCGGTGTCAGGATCATATGTCTGGCAGGCGCCCTTTTCCTTCTGGCATTTTCGGGTGCTATGTATTATACCGCAGACTTAGGGGTTTCCACCTATGATGCCATTGCTCTTATCATGGCTGACAGAAAGATTGGAAAGTTTAAATACTGCAGGATCGCCATTGACCTTACCTGCCTGATCGCAGGAATCCTGACAGGTGGGGAAATCGGGATCGCAACCGTTATCATTGCCCTTACAGTGGGTCCGCTAATCCAGTATTTCCGCACCAATTTGGCAGAACCATTCCTGGAAGGCCGCAAAATTCCCGCTTTTCTTTCTTGAAACCTGACAATTCCTGTGCTATTATTAAAAACAGTAATTTATGATAGTAACCATCAGGAGGTATTAACCGTGCAAAAATACGGAGTGAACGAACTTCGGAAAATGTTTTTGGAGTTCTTTGAAGGAAAAGGCCATCTGGCTATGAAGAGTTTTTCTCTTGTTCCCCATAATGATAAGAGTTTATTGTTGATCAATTCCGGTATGGCGCCGCTGAAGCCATATTTTACAGGCGCTGAGGTGCCGCCCAGAAAAAGGGTGACCACCTGTCAGAAGTGTATCCGTACCGGTGATATTGAAAATGTAGGCAAGACTGCCCGTCACGGCACCTTTTTTGAGATGCTGGGAAACTTCTCTTTTGGAGATTATTTTAAGAAGGAGGCTATCCGCTGGTCATGGGAATTTTTGACCGAGGTTGTGGGACTTGACGCGGACCGTCTGTATCCTTCCGTCTATCTTGACGATGACGAGGCGTTTGATATCTGGAATAAGGAAATCGGTATTCCGGCTGACCGTATTTTCCGTTTTGGAAAAGAGGACAACTTCTGGGAGCACGGCGCAGGCCCCTGCGGACCATGTTCTGAGGTATATTATGACAGAGGCGAGAGCTACGGATGCAAGGAACCGGGCTGTACAGTAGGCTGCGAGTGCGACCGTTATATGGAAGTGTGGAACAATGTATTCACCCAGTTTGAAAATGACGGGGAAGGACACTACGAAGAACTGCAGCAGAAGAACATTGACACAGGCATGGGGCTGGAGCGTCTGGCTGTTGCCGTGCAGGATGTGGATTCCATCTTTGATATTGATACGATCTGTGCCCTGCGGAATAAAGTCTGTGAGCTGACACACACAGAGTATAAAAAAGACGAAAACGTGGATATATCTATCCGTCTGATCACGGACCATATCCGTTCCGCTACGTTTATGATCTCTGATGGTATTATGCCTACTAACGAAGGAAGAGGATATGTGCTGCGCCGCCTGATCCGCCGTGCTGCCCGTCATGGCCGTCTGCTGGGTGTCAAAGGGAATTTCCTTGCAGAACTCAGCAGCACAGTGATCGAAGGCTCCAAGGATGGCTATCCGGAGCTGGATGAGAAAAGAGATTTCATCTTCAATGTACTGACAAAGGAAGAGGAACAGTTCAGCAAGACCATTGACCAGGGCCTTCATATTCTGGAAGAGATGGAAGCGGAGATGAAAGCGGCGGGAAGCACACAGCTTTCCGGTGAGAATGCGTTTAAATTATACGATACCTATGGCTTCCCTCTGGATCTGACAAAAGAGATCCTGGAAGAAAAAGGTATCTCTATTGATGAGGCCGGTTTTAAGTCTGCTATGGAAGAGCAGAGGGAGAAGGCCAGAAAAGCCCGCGAAGTAACCAACTATATGGGGGCTGATGCTACGGTATACGATGAAATAGACCCTAAAGTCACCACAGAATTTGTGGGGTATGACAATCTGTCCCATCAGTCTAAAATCACAGTTCTCACAACCGAGACAGAGATTGTGGAGGCTCTGACTGAGGATGAGAAGGGGACCGTATTCGTGGAGGAGACTCCTTTTTATGCCACCATGGGCGGACAGGAAGGTGACAAAGGTCTTATTGTTCTGGGGGATGCCCAGTTTGTTGTAGAAGACACCATCAAGCTGCGCGGCGGCAAGGTGGGCCATGTGGGAAGACTGACAAAAGGTATGTTAAAGACAGGTGATGTGGTGACACTGAAAGTCAGCGCAAAAGACCGTGCAGATACCTGTAAGAACCACAGTGCCACACATCTGCTGCAGAAAGCCCTGAAGACAGTCCTGGGATCCCACGTGGAACAGAAAGGCTCTCTGGTAACACCGGACAGGCTGCGTTTTGACTTTGCACATTTCCAGGCTATGACCCAGGAGGAACTGACCCGTGTGGAGGCAATGGTCAATGAGGAGATCCAGGCAGCACTTCCTGTTGTGACAGAGGTTATGAGCATTGAGGATGCCAAGAAGACAGGAGCTATGGCGCTCTTTGGAGAAAAGTACGGGGACAGCGTGCGCGTGGTTTCCATGGGAGAATTCTCCAAAGAATTGTGCGGCGGTACCCATGTATCCAATACAGGTGTGATCACTACCTTTAAGATCGTATCTGAGGCAGGCATCGCAGCCGGTGTGCGCCGTATTGAGGCACTGACCGGTGACGGCGTATTTGGTTACTATAAAGAAATGGAACAGAAGCTGGCTCAGATCTCATCCCTTTTGAAAACCACTCCGGCGGAGGCTGCAGACAAGATCACTCATCTGCAGGCAGAGGTGAAAGAACTTCACAGTGAGAATGAATCCCTGAAAGCCAAACTGGCACAGGAAGCAGTGGGCGATGTGATGAACCAGGTAAAAGAGGTAAAAGGCACAAAACTTCTGGCTGTATCCGTGGCAGATGTGGATATGAACGGGCTTCGTGACTTAGGCGACCAGTTAAAAGAGAAACTGGGTGAAGGTGTGGTAGTTCTTGCCAGCGTGAACAGCGGCAAAGTAAATCTGCTGGCTATGGTGACAGACAGCGCTATGAAGGCCGGGGCACATGCAGGAAATCTGGTGAAGGGCATGGCAGCCGTGGTGGGCGGCGGCGGCGGCGGACGTCCGAACATGGCTCAGGCCGGTGGAAAAAATCCGGAAAAAGTGCCGGAAGCCTTGGAAAAAGCGGCAGAATTGCTGGAAGGCCAGTTGAAATAAAATTTGTATAAAATTTTTTAAAGAAAATAAGTCAAAATAGTTGACGTACGGCAAAAATCTGATATAATATTTGATGTGCAGTAAAAATACCCAGACAGTTGTATTATGCACAATCTACAACTGGAGGGAGGTTAGGTGTGAGACTATGTCAAATGTAATCGTAAAAGAAAACGAAACTTTGGATAGCGCTTTACGTCGTTTCAAGCGTAGCTGTGCAAAAGCAGGCATTCAGCAGGAAATCCGTAAAAGAGAGCATTACGAGAAACCAAGTGTTCGTCGTAAGAAAAAATCTGAAGCAGCTAGAAAACGTAAATATAATTAATGTGCAGTAAAAGCCTCTGGACAATACCAGAGGCTTTTTTACGACTCTGCGGACAAAGAAACGCAAAGAGAGGATGGTGAGAAGATGAAAAAGATTATTGACCTGGTTTCCAGCCGGATCTTTGTATTTGCCCTGGCTGTGTTGCTGCAGCTTGTATGGCTGGTGGCGCTGGCATGGGGAATGAGGAGTATTTCCACCACGGTGGGATGGGTTATGAACATCCTGAGCCTGTTTCTGGTGCTGTGGCTGGTCAATAAGAAAATCAACCCTTCTTACAAGCTTGCCTGGACCATTTTGATCCTTGTCATTCCTGTCTTCGGTGCAATTGTGTACCTGCTGTTCGGTGAATCCCGTGTGGCTAAAAAAATGACAAGGGAATCCGAGGCAGTTCTCACGGAAATCGGCAATTATTTCAAGGAAGATCCCAGAACCAGGTCAGAGCTTCAGGATATGGACCGGGGCGTATCTATTCAGTCCGCCTATATCAGAGACTACGCCGGTTTTCCCCTCCATAAGAATACCACCACCAAGTATTACCCGGTGGGGGATACCATGTTTGTGGACATGCTGGAGGAGATCAAAAAGGCAGAGCATTTTATTTTCCTGGAATATTTTATTATACATGACGGAAGAATGTGGCGGGAAATCCTTCAGGTACTGGAGGAGAAGGTCAGGGAAGGCGTGGATGTGCGCCTGATCTATGACGATATGGGGTGTGTGACTACCCTGCCCCACAGATATTATAAAGAACTGCAGAAAAAGGGGATTAAATGTGCCGCGTTTAATCCGGTCCGGCCTGTGCTGAATATTATCCTCAACAACCGGGACCACAGAAAGATCCTGGTGATCGACGGACATACAGGGTTCACAGGCGGCATCAATCTGGCGGATGAATATATCAATGAGGATGTGCGGTTTGGGCACTGGAAAGATACAGGTGTTATGCTGCATGGGGAAGGTGTCTGGAACCTGACCGTGATGTTTCTGCAGATGTGGGCAGTAATCACCCATACCAGAAGTCATCTGCCGGCTTACGGACCTTATATTTACCATCCGAAAGAATTTGAAAATGACGGTTTTGTACAGCCCTACGGAGACAGCCCTCTGGATAACGAGATCGTTGGGGAGAATGTTTACCTGAATATCATCAACCAGGCAAAACGGTATGTGTATATCTGTACGCCGTATCTGATCATTGACAATGAGATGATGACAGCTTTGTGCCTGGCTTCCAAAAAGGGCGTGGATGTGCGGATCGTGACACCGGGGATCCCTGACAAGAAAATGGTGTTCCTCCTGACCCAGTCCTACTATGAACAGCTTCTGGAGGCAGGTGTGAGAATCTTTCAGTACACGCCGGGATTTATCCATTCTAAGTCTTTTGTCTGTGATGATGAGATTGCATCTGTGGGAACTATTAATCTGGACTACAGAAGCCTGTATCTGCATTTTGAATGTGCGGTCTGGATGTACAAAAGCCGGGCTGTTATGCAGGTAAAAGATGATATGGAGGATACTTTTCCAAAATGCAGGGAAATCTGCATGAAGTTCTGCCGCAGCCGGAATATTGTTGTGCGTATGACACAGAGTATTCTCAGGCTTTTTGCCCCCATGCTTTAGTTTTTTTCTTTACAAGCCAGGGGCTCCCATGATAGAATGGGCACATAAAACCGTAACAGTTCAGACAGCTGAACTGCTACAGGCATCCGGCCGTTAAATATCGCTTTGCGATGGTCTGGGTCTGGATGCTTACTGCTGCCACAGGTATGTACGGTCAGCGCAGTGAATGCGCAGACCTGTCTGAACTGTTACATAAAACCTACAATGAAGACACATGTTAAGAGATGCGCCAATGATATAAGGGGAGATTAGTTATGATTTGGACAAAGAGTATGTTTGGGATAGATCTCTACCATGTCACCCAGTGGTTTTTAGTTTACAGCATTCTGGGATGGATCGTGGAATCTATCTACATGTCGATCTGCAACAGGCGGATTACCAACAGGGGGTTTGTAAGAGGGCCGTTCTGCCCCATTTACGGAGTGGGAGCGTTATCTGTGTTTTTTCTGCTGAGACCGTTCTGCGATAACCTTCTGCTGTTATATATACTGGGCTGTGTGTTTCCCACATTGCTTGAGTATCTGACAGCCAGGCTTATGCTTTCCATGTTCGGAGAGGTGTGGTGGGATTATTCGGAGAAGCCTTTTAATTACAAAGGAATTCTTTGTCTGGAAAGCACCATAGCATGGGGATTTTATACCTTAGGCCTGTTTCTGTTCCTGCATGAAGGGGTCGAACGTTTTGTGGACAGCTATCCGTTTTCCGTTGGATACCGGGCAGGGTCCCTGATTCTGTTCTTGTTCACAGCAGATTTTTTACATACTTTATACGAAAAGAAAAAGGACAGTCTGCCATCCTCTTTCGGAGAGGTGCGGGAGGGAATACGTTCCCTGATCTACGGCAGATTTTAAAAAAAGAGGGGCGCCTGCGGGCGTCCCTCTTGCCAATATAGTGGGTTATGCTATCTTATTTTCCAGTTCGTCAACTCTCTTTTTAAGTTCTGAGACTTGCTGTAATAAGTAATCTGTCATCTCTTTGTTATCTCTGATAGAATCAATCTTTTGAGATATGCTGTCCATTTTGCGGGACTGGATATCATGTAAGCGTTCCATCTCACTGTAGATATTTTCATTGTTATTATGGAGTTCAAACTTAAGATCAGCTGCCGCGCTTTGTATTAGCTTGGCAATAGCCTGCAAGTCATTGTTATCTAACATATGTTACCTCCTTGCGTACTCATCACAGCGGTTATAATATGTACAAGTATATCACAGGTGTAAGTGTGAAGTCTATTAAATTATCAAGGCATTTTTCTGGTTTGTTACTATTCGTTACTATTCACGGCTGCTATCCCGCGAGGTGTTTTTATGCGCTTGCGAATGAAAATCCCGAGGCAGCCGGTGCGATATGGGGCAGAATGCATGAAAATCCCGAGGTCTGCCAGCGCGATATGAAGCAGGATGCTTCATATCTGTGCACCGCGAAGCGTGTTGCTGAGAACGGAGTGAACAGTAACACTATTCAGCCTTCCGGCTTCATAGCAACAAAAGCATGCACACAGACTGAATAAACCGCAGTCTGGCGTGTGGCTGTCTCGGGATTGTCTTACAATTGCAAGGCAACACCTGGCGGGACAGTGGAAGGCTGAACTGTTACTCTGGTTTTCTTCTTCCACGGGAAACAACCGAATAATTTTCATACCGATGTAATACAATGCTATAAGAGCATTTCTACGGGAGAGCGGTATGTTTCGGAAAGCATCTGTTTTTCTGGTCTTATTTTCCCTTATAGTCAATATAGCCCTGCCGGTCACGGTGCACGCGGAGGGGGAAGATTTGATCGCAGCACCTCACGGGGTTCTGATGGAGGCATCCACAGGAACCATAATCTACGAGAAGGACAAAGACACCAAGGTCTACCCGGCCAGTATAACAAAAATCATGACTCTGGTGCTGATATTTGATGAGATCGCCAAGGGCACCCTACATATGGAGGATGAAGTGACTACAAGTGCCTACGCCAAATCCATGGGCGGTTCCCAGGTCTATCTGGAGGAGGGCGAGAAGCAGACTGTGGAGACTATGATAAAATGTATTGTCATTGCCTCCGGTAACGATGCCAGTGTGGCCATGGCGGAACACATAGCGGGAAGTGAAGCGGAGTTTGTCAAACGTATGAATGAGAGGGCCGCAGGGCTTAACATGACAGGCACGCATTTCGAGGACTGCTGCGGTCTGACGGAGTCCACCAACCACTATACCACGGCATATGATGTGGCCCTCATGTCCAGGGAGCTGGTGACAAAATACCCCAAGATCCTGGATTACTCCTCCATCTGGATGGAGAATATCACCCACAACACAGCAAAGGGAAGCAGTGAGTTCGGCCTTACCAATACAAATAAGCTTCTGCGCAGTTATGACGGCTGTGTAGGTCTTAAAACAGGGAGTACCAGTCTGGCAAAATACTGTGTCTCCGAGGTGGCCCAGAGAAACGGGATCACACTCATAAGCGTGGTCATGACAGCGCCTGACTATAAGGTGCGGTTTAAGGACGCAGCGGCAATGCTGAACCTGGGCTTTGGTGCCTGCAGCCTTTATGTGGACGAAAATAAAGACAGCCTGCCAAAGGTTCCGGTAAAGGGTTCTATCCAGGAAAAGACGTCTGTATCTTACGAGGGAGATTTCCGCTATCTGGATACAAAGGGGGAGGCTCTTGACCATATACAGAAGAAGATCAATCTGAAGAAAAGCACAGACGCCCCTGTAAAGAAAGGCAGCAAGGCAGGGACTGCGGATTATTATCTGAATGGAAAAAAAATAGGCAGTGTCAGCCTGCTATTTAACGAGACGGTGGAGAAGGCCGGCTACATGGATTATGTGAAAAAGGTATTCAAAACTTTTTTCTAAAAAATAAAATTTGGGTATTGCAGGATAGAAATGTTTGCATTATAATAGCCCGGTAACAAAAAGACGGAGGGTGCCCGCTGGCACCTTCCTTTTTCGTGAAAAAATGACTTGATGGCAGAGGAAAGCCGCGCCCACGCTTTTTTGTCTGCCGGCGGACACATTGTTTACAGAGAGAATGAGGAGAGGCATGCAGAAAGATATGACAGCCGGCAGCCCGGCAAAAGCGATTGTAGGATTTACAATTCCGGTATTCATCGGAAATATTTTTCAGCAGTTTTACAGTATGGTGGACACCATCATTGTAGGAAAATTCGTAGGTACCAAAGCACTGGCAGCCGTGGGGAGCGTGGGTACTATTAACTTTTTGATTATTGGTTTTATGCTGGGCCTGACAGCGGGATTCACCGTGCTGACAGCCCAGAGGTACGGAGCAGGGGACATGAAGAATATGAGGCGGACTGTGGGGTCAGCGGCAGTGCTGTCCCTGATCGTCACCCTTGTCATGACACTGGTGAGTATGCTGGGAATGCGTGGGCTTTTACAGTTCATGCACACTCCCGAGGACATTTTTGCCGACGCATATCAATATATTATGATCATCTGCGGCGGCATTTTTGCCACCGTGTTGTATAACCTGCTTGCCAGTGTGCTGAGAGCACTGGGTAACAGCCAGGTGCCGCTGTATTTTCTGATTTTGTCGGCACTGTTAAATGTGGTGCTGGATCTGTTGTTTATTATTGTATTTCACTGGGGAGCCGCCGGAGCAGCCTACGCCACGGTCATATCCCAGGGCGTTTCCGGGATTCTCTGTCTGGTGTATATAGCAAAGAAAATGCCGGAACTGCGCCTTGAGAAAGAGGATTTCCGTCTGTCCGCCCATATTGTGAAAATGCAGGTGGGAATCGGCATCCCTATGGCGCTTCAGTATTCCATCACAGCCATTGGAACCATGATGGTACAGTCTGCGCTGAACATGCTGGGATCTATGGCGGTGGCAGCCTTTACCGCAGCCAGCAAGGTGGAACAGATCGCTACCCAGGCCTATGTGGCACTCGGGACTACTATGGCAACCTTCTGTGCCCAGAATATGGGGGCAGGAAAGCTTGACCGGATACGCAGGGGCTTTCGGGCAACGACCTGGATCGGAGTGGCTTATTCCTTGGTCTTTGGCCTTCTGACCGCCTTTTTTGGAAAATACCTGACTTATCTGTTTGTGTCCAGCGATGTGCAGACACTGATGGGGCAGGTGGATATTTACCTGAAATGTGCATCCTTGTTTTTCATTGCCCTGAATATTGTAAATGTCTACCGGAACGGCATACAGGGGATGGGATACGGCGTCCTGCCTATGATGGCAGGTGTGGCGGAGCTTTTAGGCCGCGGTATCGTGGCTCTGGCCGCAGGATTAAACAGGAGTTACCTTCTGGCCTGCCTGGCAAGCCCGGTGGCCTGGGTATTTGCAGGTGTACTGCTGCTCTTCATGTACCGCGTAGTTATGAAGCAGCAAGAAAAAGTTTTCGGAAAAACCAGATAGTCTTACCTTTTCTTTTTTCTCTTTATGAGTTAAAATAGAGAAAAAACAGAGAGAAAAGCAGGGAGTATTTGTGAAGAAATTTGTGACCACAACTTACAGGATTACAACAGATAAGATAAAAAGACATCCGCTGAGATTCGTGATGATAAGCGACCTCCACAACGTGGTGTTCGGAAAGAAGAATGAACCTGTCTTTGACAGGATAAAGTCTCTTGCCCCGGATGCCATATTGATAGCCGGGGATTTGGTGCTTGGGAAATCCGACGCTTCCCTGAAACCGGCTGCTGCATTTTTGAATGAGGCTGTGAAGCTGGCTCCCGTATTGTACGGGCCGGGTAATCACGAGCAGCGGATGAAATTATTTACAGAGGATTATGGTGGCAGGTTCTCCGCGTTTGAGAAGAAAATAAAACAGATGGGAGTCACCTATCTGGAAAATGAGCGTATGGTTCTGAAGATAAACGGTGAAACCGTGGCAGTCACCGGACTGGATCTGCCTTATGAATATTATGAAAGGGGTCCCGTCAAGGGACCGGACAGAACAGAGCTTGAAGGGCTGATAGGCAGGCCGGATAAACAGGTATATGAGATTCTGCTGGCGCATACGCCCAGGTATGGGGATGTATATTTTGCCTGGGGTGCGGATTTGATCCTGTCAGGCCACTACCACGGGGGTATTGTGCGTCTGCCCTTTTTGGGAAGTATTATCAGCCCTGATCTGCGGCTGTTTCCCCGCTACGGATATGGGGAATACAGGAAAAGAGACGGTGCTCCGCCCAAAAAAGCGGGCAGAAGACAGCCGATAACAGGCAGTGAACAGATTATGATTACAGGAGCAGGACTTGGAGAGCATACGCTGCCTCTTCGGATCAACAATCCAAGAGAGCTGATCGTGCTGGAATGTCTGCCGAAAGAGGTGTGAGATGGAAGAGAAAAACTGTATGGCAAAAATACGCGGGAACATCAGTCAGGTCATTGTGGGAAAAGATAAGGTACTGGAGCTTTTGCTGACGGCTCTGACAGCAGGAGGCCATGTCCTGTTGGAGGATGTGCCGGGAACAGGCAAGACCATGATGGCAAAATCCCTGGCACGTTCCATGGACGGAAAATTCTCCAGGATCCAGTTCACTCCGGATCTGCTGCCTTCAGACGTGACGGGGCTGAATTATTATAACCAGAAAGCAGGGGAATTCCTTTTCAAGGAAGGTCCGGCCTTCTGCAACATCCTTCTGGCGGATGAGATCAACCGGGCTACACCCAGAACCCAGTCAAGCCTTCTGGAGTGTATGGAGGAGCATCAGATTACCATTGACGGGGAAACCAGAACATTGGAGGAACCGTTTTTCGTGATCGCCACCCAGAATCCGGTGGAGACCACAGGTACATTTCCGCTTCCGGAAGCTCAGATGGACCGTTTTTTTATGCGCCTTTCCATGGGCCTTCCTGACAAAGCGGAGGAGCTGGCAATTCTGGAGCGATTTGAGGACAGGCAGCCACTTTCGGAGCTTCCCTGTGTGTGCACACGGGAGGAGCTGTTAAATGCCAGGGAGGCGTATAAGAAAGTATATGTACACCCGGATTTGAAATCCTATCTGGTGGAGGTGGTGCAGGCTACCAGAGCGGCCGGGGATGTGATAGCAGGTGTCAGTCCCAGAGGAACCCTAGCATTATTTAATGGGGCAAAAGCCTATGCCTATGTACAGAACAGGGATTACGTGGTGCCTGAGGATATAAAAACTGTGGCAGTTCCCATACTCGCGCACCGGATGGTCATGACCTCCGGATACGGGCAGGAGGAGAGCGGCAGCCAGGCCATCAAACGGATACTGGAACAGGTCCCTGTACCCACGGAGGAGTGGAAGAGAAAACCATGACGATTTTTTTACTTTTACTGGGAGCTGTCCTGCTGCAGTTTTTGGCGGAATGGTTCTACCGGAACCATTGGGACAGGCATCTGGAAGTGGATGTTAAATTCCAGGATCATCCCGTCCATGAGGGCGAGCGTGCGTATCTGACAGAGACCATTGAAAACAGAAAGTGGCTTCTTCTCCCCATGCTGCAGGCAGCGTTTAGGGTACATAGAAATCTGTTTTTTGAGGAGGAGGAAAATACCAGTATCTCTGACTATACCTATAAAAGAGATATATTTTCCGTGCTTTTTTATCAAAAGATCCAAAGGGAAATCCCATTTCTGGCCAGGAAAAGGGGATATTACGAGATTGGGCAGGCTGAAATACTTACAAGAGGACTGCTCATGAACCGTGAACTGTATCTGACCGTGCCTCTTTCCACCCATTTGTATGTGTATCCCAGGACCATCCCTGTGTCCAATATGGAGATCCCCTTTAAAAAGCTGATGGGACAGGTTTTGGTGCGGCAGCGGATGTACGAGGACCCCTTTTCATTCCGGGGCCTGCGTGAATACCGGCCCGGGGACCCTATGAACAAGATCAACTGGAAAGCCTCCGCAAAAGAAGGGGATATGATGGTGAACCTGTTAGATTCCACCTCCAGCGCCCAGGTCCTTATATTTCTGGATGTGGAGGATGAAACCATATGGAAATACGAGGAAATTCATGAGGCAGGCATATCCCTGGCGGTGTCTCTGGCAGAACAACTTTTGAAAAGAGGCATTGCCACAGGCCTTATCACCAACGGCAGAGACCACCTCACAAAGCTGCCGATCGCAGTGATGCCGGGCACGGGAAGAGGGCAGCTTGTAAAGCTGTACCAGAACCTGGCCAGACTGGATCTGGACCTTCCTGCCGGAAAATTCCCTGAACTTTTAAGTGCACAGAGCCGTCTTTTAGCAGAAGGCCGGGGAATCCCCCTTCTCATCTCCAAAAACCAGGGCAGGTCCCTGTTTGCCGGGATGGAAAGCCTTGCAAAAGCCGGAGGCAGTGCCATGTGGATTTCCACCCTGTACAAGGATATGGAATGGAAACTTCCGTCCTCACCCTATATGGAGATAATACGCTGGGAGGTGCCGAGATGAAACCGGATTTGCTGGTGATATACCGTTTTTTTCATACATTTCTTCTGATGGACAGTCTGGCTTTGATGATTTTGTCTTTCGGCGGGGACATCACGCCCCTTCAGTTTACAAAGAGTCTCCTATTGTTTGTCCCGATACTGCTTTTATACTGGATCGTGCGCCGTTTCAAAAGCCTGTTTCTATTTGCAGTGTCAGGCGCCGCAAGTTTGGCAGTGCTGTATTTTTCAGCTTCAACCATATGGGAGCGGGGTGCATTTACAGTATGCGGAGTCTTTCTGGTACTTCTGTACTTTTTCGAGCGGGCAGGCAGCGGGGAGAGTATCCTCGTGCGCCCTTCCTATGCGGGGCTTCTGGTTTTTGCCGGAATCTATATCTACACACTGGCCTATCACAGAAGTACTCTGGGAACGATCCTATGCATCAATACAGGCGTTTACTGGCTGCTCACCATCCTGTCTGAGAACCGCCGTTCCCTTTTGAAACTCTACGAACAGAATGAAAAACTTCACAGATTTCCCAGAAACAGGATTGCGGAGGGAAACAGGATCGCGCTTGGAGGGTTCTGTGCCCTTATCATTGCAGGTATGGTGTTTCTGCCGATGTCTGGTTTTGACAATGTCCTGAAAAAGCTGGGACACCTGTTTTTGAACATGATCCGAAAGCTTCTGGCGGGTCTCGGCGGTGCAGAGGAAATGATACCCGACGAACCGCAGATGGCGGAACAGATGCCGTTTTTTCCGGGGGAATTCCGTGAGGCTTCCCCTTTCTGGCAGACATTTTTTCAGATACTGGAGAAGGTGTTCATTTTTCTGTTTCTGGCAGCAGCTGTATATTTGGTCTGCCGGATCCTCTACGGATTATATAAAAAATATCACGAAACTGCCTTTGCGGACGGGGACCGCGTGGAGTTCCTCTCTCCCGTAAAAGGTGATAAGAAAGAATCCCTGAAAAGGGAAAAGAGAAGAAGCGGGCTGTTCTCTGCACGTTCACTGGGGGAAAAGATCCGCAGGTGTTATAAAAGGAAGATAGAGAGTTCCATGGAACAGAAGATCAGGGAGGCGTTTACGCCGGAGCAGATAGAAGCAGCTGCAGGGCTTACGAATGCGGAGGGGGTTGAGGAGTTTCATAGGATATATGAGAAGGCAAGGTACGGGAAAGAGGACTGCAGGCAGGAAGAATGGGGGAGGATGAAGGAACTGGGAAAGGGGCTGTAAAGGCAGGCAAGGAATATTCTGGACTTTTCCCTGAAAATAGTGTAAAATGCTGTAAGCGGTATGACCGTGTAATAACTGCAGGAAAAGGATGATAGTAAATGGGAATTCCGGTAAAGCTTCCGGTGTTTGAGGGACCTTTGGATCTGCTTCTGCACCTGATCGAGAAAAATAAAGTGAATATTTACGATATTCCCATTGTGAAGATAACAGACCAGTATATGGAATACATTCACCAGATGGAACGGGAAGACCTGAATATTATGAGTGAATTTATGGTTATGGCTGCAACGCTTATCTCCATCAAGTGCAGGATGCTCCTCCCGAAAGAAGTCAATGAGGACGGCGAGGAGGAGGACCCCAGAGATGAACTGGTGCGCCAGCTTCTGGAGTATAAGATGTATAAGTATATGTCATATGAGCTCAGGGACAGGATGTCAGAAGCGGCAAAGAGTATTTATAAGCTCCCCTCTCTTCCAAAGGAAGTGGAGGATTACAGGGAGCCGGTGGATACCAGTGAGCTGCTTGGCGGACTGACACTGGGCCGTCTTCATAAAATTTTCCAGGATGTGCTGAAGCGGCAGGAAGATAAGAAGGACCCCATCCGAAGCACTTTCGGCAAGATTGAGCAGGAGGAGGTCAGCCTGCCGGAAAAAATGACGGATGTGGAGGAGTATGCCAGACGGCACCGTCGTTTCAGTTTCCGGGATCTTCTGGGAAAACAGGCCAGTAAATTCCAAGTGGTGGTTACATTTCTGGCTATTCTGGAGCTTATGAAGACAGGAAAGATCTTTATCCGGCAGGAGCATATCTTCGATGATATTCAGATTGAGAGCAGGGAGGATAAGAAAGGGGACCCGTATGGAAATTGAACATCTGGAGGGCGCTGTTGAGGCGCTTTTGTTTGCTATGGGAGAATCTGTGGAAGTTTCTGCCATTGCCAAGGCTATAGGACATGATACGGAAACCACCAGAAAGATCATTCGGAATATGATGCTGAAATATAATGCCAAAGACCGTGGGATCAAGATAATTGAGCTGGAGAACGCTTATCAGATGTGTACAAAGGAAGAGTATTATGACTATCTGGTCAAGCTTGCACTGCAGCCGAAAAAGGCGGTGCTTACAGATGTTATGCTGGAAACACTCTCCATCATTGCCTATAAGCAGCCGGTCACGAAGCTTGAGATAGAGAAAATCCGCGGTGTCAAGTCCGACCATGCAGTGAACAAGCTGATGGAATATAATCTGGTCCAGGAGGTTGGACGTCTGGACGCGCCGGGAAGGCCCCTTCTTTTTGGAACTACGGAGGAATTTTTAAGGAACTTCGGGGTGCAGGGGCTGGATGAACTGCCGGAACTGGATCCGGTACAGATCGAAGATTTCAAAGCAGAGGCAGAAGAAGAAATTCAGCTGAAGCTGGATGTATAAACGGGGGAAAGAGACATGCCAACAACTTACACACATGACATTTTCGGCAAGGAAGTTTATAAAAGGCTGCCTTCTGAGATAAAAGAGGCGATCAGGGAATCAAAAAGTATGTATTTAACCGGCCTGCACGGTCCGGATATTTTGTTTTATTATCAGCCCCTGGTGAAGAACCGGGTGAGCGGACTGGGACATCAGGTGCACAAAAGAGAGGCGGCGGAGTTTTTCTGTCAGGCGGTTGTCAAGTACCAGGAGGAGCCCACGGCGCAGATGCTTTCCTATCTGCTGGGGTTTGGGTGCCATTACATTCTGGACAGTACCTGCCACCCCTATGTGCGGCGGTTTGAAAAGGAG
The DNA here is from genome assembly GCF_900258535.1 of Blautia marasmi. Classification (NCBI taxonomy): domain Bacteria; kingdom Bacillati; phylum Bacillota; class Clostridia; order Lachnospirales; family Lachnospiraceae; genus Blautia; species Blautia marasmi. The sequence goes on along the minus strand of NZ_OIWX01000001.1, from coordinate 5,659,778 downwards.
ACAGGTGCCTCACACGCAGAGATCGAATCTGAGCTTGACCGTTATTATATGCTGCGTGAGGGAAAAGACCCGTTCACCTACAAGCCGGCAGTAAATATCTGTCCCACTTTGGAAGGCTGCAGGACCATAAGCAGGGCCTTTGGGAAGATTACAGTGAAACAGGCGGCAAAAGCGTTAAGGGGCATGAAATTCTATACAGGCGCCCTTGTCTGTGACTGCAGCCTGAAGAGAGAAGGGCTTTGGGGAATGATGAAGCTGTTTGGATGCCGGGATACACTTGGCGGCCATATCATACCGGCCAAACCGGACAGAAGATGTGACATGGCAACAGATGTGCTGCGTCATCTCTACGACGAGGCATTAGATGAGGCTGTGGAGGCACTTACCAATCTGTACAGCTGCATGGTAAAGGAAGAGCGGCTGTCACAGCGTTTCGGCAGGAATTTCGGCTGAGAAAACGGGGGGTATATGAGAGGATTAAGCAAACTGGAAAAACAGTGGGTGCTGTATGATGTGGGAAATTCAGCATTTGTTATGCTGTGTACCACGATTATCCCGATCTATTTTAAAAATATTGCCACAGCGGAAGGGATTTCCCTGGCGGATTCTACCGCATATTTGAGTTATGCCCTGTCCGTCTGTACGATTCTCGTGGCACTGATGGGGCCGGTGTTTGGAACTCTGGCGGATACAAAAGGGTATAAGAAGCCTATGTTTGCCTCCTTTTTTGTGATCGGCGTGTTGGGATGTCTTTCCCTTGCCATACCAAAGGAGTGGCTGGCTTTTCTGGTAGTCCTGGTGATCGCCAAGACCACATACAGTATGAGCCTGATCTTTTACGACTCCATGCTTGCGGATGTGACAACGGATGAGAGGATGGACATGGTATCCTCACACGGGTATGCGTGGGGATATATCGGAAGCTGTATTCCTTTCACCGCCTGCCTGCTTCTTATCCTTTTCGCTGAGAAGCTTGGTATATCGGCTGTCACGGCCACCATGATCTCTTTTGGGATCACGGGCATCTGGTGGTTTGCAGTAACCATTCCGCTTCTGAAAAACTATGAGCAGAAGCATTGGGTGGAAGTGAAGAAAAACCCGGTGAGGGAAAGCTTTGTGAGACTGAAAAATGTTCTTTTTAAGATCAACAAGGACAAAAAGGTTCTTTATTTTCTGGCTGCTTTTTTCTTCTATATTGACGGTGTCTATACGATCATTGATTTGGCGACTTCCTACGGAAAAGATGTGGGGATTGACGATACCCATCTGCTTCTGGCACTTTTGCTGACCCAGATCGTGGCGTTCCCCTGCTCTTTGCTGTTTGGAAAGTTTTCGGCAAAGTTTAAGAGTGAGAAGCTGATCAAAGTCTGTATTTTGGGATATCTGGGCATCGCCCTGTTTGCCCTTCAGCTTGACCGGGCGTGGGAATTCTGGTTTCTGGCTGTCTGTGTGGCTGTATTCCAGGGGGCTATCCAGGCGCTGTCCCGGTCTTACTTTGCCAGGATCATCCCAAAGGAAAATTCCAGCGAGTATTTCGGATTCTATGATATCTTCGGCAAAGGTGCGGCATTTATGGGAACCATGCTGATGGGAATTTCCACGCAGTTAAGCGGTAGTTCAAGGACAGGCGTGGGAATGCTGGCAGTGATGTTTATCATCGGATTTTTCCTGTTTGGAAAAACAGAGAAGTTGGGGCGGGCCTGAAAGTCTATTCCGACAATCAGCACATGGCGGACTATAGAGTGCAGTGTGCGATACAAAAGATAGGAAGCTGTAACAAAGCAGGTAAAAACTGTTTTGTTACAGCTTCTTGTTATTTTGATGCAGAAGCCCGTTAAACCGGACTTTTTGTTATAATTGTCTGAGGACAGGCATATAATGTATAAGAAATTTTGTGTGCAGGGATGGAAGCATGAAAAAAATTATAAGCTGGATTTTGGTATGCGCAGTGATAACAGGATGCTTCGTGGGACATAGAGATATCGTCTGGGCAGGGGAAAATGGACAGGATGTTGGAAGTCTGTATGCCACCTCAGCGGTACTTATGGATGCGGACTCAGGCAGGATACTGTATGAAAAAAACGGGTTTGAGAAAAGGCCCATGGCCAGTACAACCAAGATCATGACCTGTATTCTGGCTTTGGAGAAGGGGAATGCGGAGGATATTGTGACTGCATCCGCCTATGCGGCATCCAGGCCTAAGGTGCATCTGGGGGTGACGGAAGGGGAGACATTCCGCTTTGGGGACCTTCTCTATTCCCTGATGCTGGAGAGCCACAACGATGCGGCGGTGATGATCGCGGAGCATTTGGGAGGAAGTGTGGAGGGATTCGCAGACATGATGAACGCCAAGGCCGGGGAGCTTGGATGTGAGGACACTTATTTCATTACGCCCAACGGGCTGGACGCGTCCGTGACTGTGGGGGAGGAGCAGAAAGTACACTCCACCACAGCGGCAGACCTGGCACGCATTATGCGGTATTGTATTAAGGAATCACCCTGTCGGGAAGAGTTTCTCAATGTGACCAGAACTGCCTCCTACAGCTTTTCAGATGTTGACGGAAAGCGGAGTTTTTCCTGTAATAACCACAATGCTTTTCTGAATATGATGGAGGGTGCGCTCACCGGAAAGACCGGGTTTACAGCAAATGCGGGATACTGCTATGTGGGAGCCCTTACCAGGGACGGCAAGACCTTTATTGTGGCCCTTCTTGCATGTGGGTGGCCTAATAACAAAACTTATAAGTGGAAGGATACTACCAAACTTATGAATTACGGTCTGGAGAATTACAGCTACCGCTCTTTTTCCGATGCAGAGCTGCCCCATATACCGGCAGCCATACCGGTTAAAAACGGGCAGAGTGCTTCACTGGGAAATACGGCATTTACCAATCTGGAGGTGGAGAAGGCAAAGGATTTCGGGATGCTGATGCGTCAGGATGAGGAAATAGAAGTGGGGTATGAGGGAAAAGAATCTCTGAAAGCGCCCGTAAAAGCGGGAACCCAGGTGGGAACCATCACTTACCGGGTTGGAGGACAGACATTTCTCACCTGTCCTGTGAAGGTGAAGCAGTCCGTGAAAAAGATTGATTTTCCATGGTGTCTGGAAAAAACCATGGACAAATGGGCTTTCGGTGCGGCAGGCTGAGAGGCGGACACTTTACAATCTTTGATATTGTGATAAAATAAAGAAAAACACAAGGAGGAATCAGAACATGAATGCAGTAATGGAAAATATTTTGACGAGAAGAAGTATCCGGGCATTTCAGAATAAGGAAATCCCTCAGGAAGAGCTGGAACAGATTGTGCAGGCAGGTCTTTATGCACCCAGCGGCCAGAACCGTCAGACATGGAAATTTACGGTGGTGACGGACAGAGATAAGATCCGGAAACTGGCAGAGGTGATCGGAAGGAAACTTGGCAGAGACGGCTATGACATGTACAGCCCCCAGGTTCTGGTGATTCCGTCCAATGAAAAGGAGAATCAGCATTCCATGGAGGATAATGCCTGTGCCCTGGAAAATATATTTCTGGCAGCCCATTCCTTTGGCATTGGTTCTGTGTGGATCAACCAGATGCGCGATCTCTGCGAGGAGCCTGAAGTGCGGGAGATATTAAGCAGCTGGGATATTCCAAGTTCACATAGGGTATTCGGCATGGCTGCTCTTGGATATGCCGGGGCATCTGAGAACAAGGAAGTGAAAAAAACAGGAGAGGTACATTTTGTAGAATAGGACATTAAGAATGGGACATATCACATCAAAAGACGCATATAAAAATCTGGAAGACAGAATCAATTGGTTTACCCAGGGAGCGCCGCCGTCGGATACTTTTTATAAGATCCTGCAGGTACTCTACACAGAGAAAGAGGCAAAGTGGGTGGCGCTCCTGCCGGTACGTCCCTTTACGCTGAAAAAAGCGGCACGTATCTGGGGGACCACGGAGGCAAAGGCGGAAAAAGTGCTGGACCATCTGTGTGAGAAGGCTCTGCTGGTGGACTCCACATACAGGGGTGTACGCCGTTTTGTCATGCCGCCGCCCATGGCCGGATTCATTGAATTTGCGCTCATGCGGACCAGGGGTGACATTGACCAGAAATATTTAAGTGAACTATATTATCAGTATATGAATGTGGAGGAGGATTTTGTCAAAGACCTTTTCTATGCCACAGAGACGAAGCTTGGGCGTGTTTACGTTCAGGAACCGGTGCTCACCACGGAGAATACGCTGCATATCCTGGACCATGAGCGGGCCAGCCACATTGTGGAGGAGGCGGCGTATATCGGCCTTGGCACCTGCTACTGCAGGCATAAGGCATTCCACGCGGGACATCCCTGTGAGATTGACGCTCCCTGGGATGTATGCCTGACTTTCGGCAATGTGGCCCGCTCTCTGGCAGAGCACGGCGGACATGCCAGGCTCATCTCCAAGGAGGAAGCCATGGATGCTCTGGAGCGTTCTTATGACGCGGGACTTGTGCAGATCGGGGAGAATGTCAGGGAGGACCCGGCATTTATCTGCAACTGCTGCGGATGCTGCTGCGAGGCCCTCCAGGCTGCCAGAAAATTTTCCCCCATGCAGCCTGTTGCAACGACCAATTATATCCCGTCGGTGGAAGATACGACCTGTATCGGATGCGGAAAATGCGAAAAAGCATGTCCTATTTTTGCCATTTCCATGGAGGAAGTCCGGGAGGGCGGGAAAAAGAAAAAACGCCCTGTGGTGGATACGGATATCTGCCTTGGCTGCGGGGTGTGCGCGTCCAGATGCCCCAACGGTTCCCTGAAACTAAAGCGGCGCCCGGTACAGGTCATAACCCCGGTGAACAGTACGCACAGGTTTGTGCTGCAGGCCATTGAAAAAGGGACCCTGCAGAATCTTATTTTTGACAATCAGGCCTTTGCCAATCACAGAGCTATGGCTGCCGTGTTTGGTGTCATTTTGAATCTTCCTCCGTTGAAGCAGGCCTTGGCCAGCAAGCAGTTCAAATCCGTGTATCTGGATAAACTGCTGTCCAGTGCTGTGAATAAGAGCAGGAAGAAAAAATAAAAGACTGGTCTTAGAAATGAAAAAGGAACTTTTCGTTTCCATGATCTGCATAAGGTGCAGAAAATGGAAACGGAGGGTTCTTTTTTTGATAAGTCGCACAACAAAAGGAAAATGTGAAAAAAGTGTGAAATTAGCACTCGATACTTGACACTGCTAATAATACGTGCTATATTACAATTAGAACAAGGGAAAAGAAAGAATCCCCTGTTAGATGTAACAAATCGTTGCTTGATATACATGGAAAGGAGAATGACTTATGAGAATGATGCCCAGTATTTTTGGAGAAGATTTGTTTGACGAATGGATGGACTTTCCTTTTGAGAGAGAGTTTTTCGGAAGAAAAAATCCTCTGTATGGAAAGAACGAGAAGAATCTTATGAAGACCGATGTAAAAGAGACGGAAGATTCCTACGAAGTTGATATCGACCTGCCGGGCTTCAAGAAAGAGAACGTATCTGCCAGACTGGAGAACGGATATCTTATCATACAGGCAGCAAAATCTCTTGACAAAGACAAAGAGGACAAGGAAGGAAAATATATCCGCAGAGAGCGTTATGCGGGAAGCTGTTCCAGGAGCTTCTATGTGGGCGAGGGTATCACCCAGAATGAGATCAACGCCAAATTTGAGGATGGGATCCTTCGCCTGACCGTACCGAAGAAAGACAGAAAACAGGTTGAAGAGAACAAGTATATCTCCATCGAAGGATAAGCTTTTTGTTACTCCTCCTTTAAGGGCCGCCGCTTCATTTGGAAGCGGCGGTCCTTTTGGGTGTACGGTTGTGTTACTGTACACAGGCCACTGTACCGGGAGGCGTTTTCATGCCGGAAGCATGAAAATCCCGAGGCAGCCAGCGCGATATGGGGCAGAATGCTCCATATCTGTGCATCGCGAAGCGTGTTACTGGACACAGAGTGTACAGTAACACGGTTGTAACAGCCGGGAGCCTTCACAGTCATGTACGGTTTACAAATTCTGCCCGTCTGTGCTATGGTAAAAGAAAAAACAGGAGATGTCCAGACATGAAAACAGTTATCATGAATTTTTCCGGCGTGTATCCGGAGGAGGATTTTTATAAACAGGAATCTTATGAGATGATGGATCTTACCAGGGCGGAAGGTGTGAACTGCTACTGTACCGGTGAGGCAGAGCAGGAGATTAAGGGGAAAATGGAAACGTACGGCCCTTATGGCATCCATTTTCTGGATTCCGGCAATTATCACTATGTGAGCAAACTCTGGATGGAGATGATAGACACACCCTTTTCCCTTCTTCTTTTTGATAATCATACAGATATGCAGGAGTCTGCGTTTTTCGGGCTTTTGTCCTGCGGGAGCTGGGTGAGGGAGGCCCTGCTGTCCAATCCTATGCTGAAAAGTGTGTGTATTGCAGGTCCGAAAGAGGCGGACCTTAAAAGGGATATCCCTGCAGACCGGGTAACATGGATATCAGGGGAGGAGCTGGGGGAAGGAAGCATGGAGAAATTTTATGAGTTTTTAGAGAAGGAAACCTGGCCTTTATACATTTCTGTGGACAAGGACATTCTCTGCCGTGAGGATGCAGCCACGAACTGGGACCAGGGGGAGGTGAAACTGGACTGTCTCACGGACTGGATCGAGGAGGCCGCGGCCGCAAGGAAATGTATCGGAGCAGACATCTGCGGTGAAAATCCACCGGAAGGCGGTTTCTGTGAAAATAGGGAATTACACATAAACAGTCAGACAAATAAAAGATTACAACAGGTAATGGCTAAAGTGTTGGTAAATTTTACTAATAATAGTAATTCTTATCAGAATGATTGACATGGGGAATTGGATGACTGTATAATAAAAACCAAATTGCAAATGTCGAAAATTGTAGAAATTGGAAGGGTATCCAAGGGGAGAAGGATTCCGGCTGTCCGGGTCCGGTGTTTTATTATGTATACGGAGGAAAAGGGAAAGAATGGAAGAGAGAGCACAAGAGAAAAAAGACATCAGGGAATTTCTGCCATTGTCAAACAGCCAGCAAAATATCTGGAATCTGGAGATGGCCCACCCGGGTACGCCAATCAATACCATATGTACCGTACTGCGCATTGACGGTAATTTTCATGTGGAGTATCTGCAGGAATGTATCCGGCTTTGCTATGAGGACTATCCGGTTCTGCGTACCAGGATCACACGGAGGGAGGGGAAGGCCTGCCAGTACATTGATCCGCATATTCCCGGGAACGCTCCGTTTCTGGATTTTTCCAGGACGAATAAAAAAGGTGCGGATATCTGGGATGTGTCCGTAGCCCGGGAGCACATTACACTTTTGGATTCCCCCCTTTGTCAGATGATACTTTTCAAGAGAGCGGAAAATACCGGCGGAATCCTCACGAAAGTGCATCATATCATTGCGGACGCCTGGTCCCAGACCGTTGTGACCAACAGGATCATCCACAACTATTTCCGCATGTTAAGGGGTGAGGCGCCGCTTAAAGAGCCTATGCCGGACTATGCACTGCATATTGAACAGGAGAACAGATATCTAGCCTCAAAAAGCTTTGCCCGTGACAAGGAATATTGGAAGGCTATGTTAAAGGATATCCATCCGGCAGAAGCAAAAGAGCACCCCTATGCACAGGTGAGTCCTGTGGGGATCCGAAGGTCTTTTGCAGTCTCCAATCGTATGAACCGTATGATCGCAGGTTTCTGCAGGGAAAAGAAAGTGTCTCCCTTTGCGGTATTTTATATGGCTTTGGCTATTTATCTGCGCAGGATCAAAGGGCAGGAGAGATTCTGTATCGGCGTGCCCACCATCAACCGCCTGAATTTCAAGGAGAAACAGATGGCCGGCATGTTTGTAAATACCCTGCCTTTTGTAAATGAGCTGGATGCGTCCATATCCTTCCGGGAATTTAATGAAAAGCTGCAGACAGACTGGTATCAGCTTCTCTATCACCAGAGAATGCCGTTCCAGGAGATAAAGAAACTGGCAGCGGGAAATCATGAAGGGGCAGCACCGGACCAGCTCTTTGGGATTGTGCTGTCTTATCAGAATGGACAGATCCATCATCTGCAGGGGGCACAGGTAACTCTGGAAGGGCGCTGGCTCTACAGCGGCTACCAGGCGGAGCCTCTGTGCATTCATCTGAGCAGCAGGGATGAGGATAACCGGTTTCAGGTGGATTACGATTACCAGACACAGCTTTTTTCCGAACGTGAGATCATGACTCTGCATCAGCACCTGGTGGACATTCTGCACAGTGCGCTGCTGCATCCGGATACCCCCATAAAAGAGCTCTCTGTCATCAGTGAGGAGGAAGAAGAACGTCTTATTTTTGATTTCAACCAGACAGACACCTGGTACCCAAAGAAGCAGAATATAGCAGAACTCCTGCGGGAACAGGCTGTTATGAACCCGAAGAGGGCAGCGGTCATATTCCGAAATAAGAGGCTTACTTATGAGAGACTCGTAAAAGAAGCAGACGCACTGGCAGGAAACATAGCGCATTATTGTTCTGAAGGCGGAAAAAATATAGCCGTCCTGATGGAACGCAGCGACAGGCTTCTGGTTGTTATGGCTGCTGTGGCATTTTCAGGAAATGCCTGGCTGCTCATAGACTGCAGCCAGCCGGCAGCGCGCATCCGTGAACTGCTGGAGGGCAGCCACGCAGCTCTTGTGATCTCAGACAGGACAGCAGAGAACGCCGGTTCCGCTATACCGGTTTTCACGGAGGAAGAGCTGTTAAAGGGGCCGAGTGCTGCTTGCGTTTGTGCGGGACCGGATGACCTGGCTTATCTCGTCTATACATCCGGAAGTACGGGAAATCCAAAAGCTGTGGAGGTGGAACAGCACAGTGTACTGAATCTGGCAGCTATTATGGCGCCGCTCTATCCAAAGGGGGCAGTGCTGTCCATCTGTAATGTTGGCTTTGACGCTTTTTTGCTGGAGAGTATCAGTGCACTGCTGAATGGCAGGACCGTTGTGATGGCTGAGGAGGCGGCATGTAATGTGCCGGCAAGGCTGGCGGAGCTGATCCATGGGTATGATGCCGGATTTATGGCCCTGACCCCCTCCAGGCTGCTGGAATATCTGAAGGATCCGGGGTTTGGAAAGGCTTTGTCCCATATAGAGTGCATTGTGTGCGGTGGGGAGAATATGCCGCCGGAGCTTTATCATGCTCTGCGGTTCTGTTCCTCCGTGCAGTTATACAATCAGTATGGTCCCTCTGAAGCAGCTGTGGCGGTGAGCCACAGTGCGGTCACGGGAAATGAAATGATCTCCATTGGAAAGCCTCTCGGCAACTGCCGGATATATATACTGGATGAATCCATGCGCCCCCTTCCCGTGGGTGCAGCAGGTGAACTTTATATTGGGGGAGACTGCCTGGCTCGGGGATATCACGGGGATGAGGAGCTGACGCGGAAGAAATTTGTGGGAGATCCCTATATTCCGGGGGAGCGCCTGTATCGGACCGGGGATATGGGATACTGGACACAGGACGGAGAGATTATATTTACAGGCAGAAAAGACGGCCAGTTGAAGATCCTGGGACATAGAATGGAACCTGCGGAGATAGAAGAAAAACTGGTTTCACATCCAAAAGTGGATATGGCTGCTGTGAAAGCCTTTGATAATCTTCTGGTGGCATATTATACGTCAAAAGAGGGGCTTGACGGTGAGGAACTTCTTTCTTATGCGGCAATCTACCTTCCAAGATACCAGGTGCCCGCCATGGCAGTCCGGCTGGAGGAGATACCGATCACTGCCAACGGAAAAGTGGATCATAAAATGCTCCCCAAACCGTCTGTACCGGATGTCAGGGAGGCGCCTGCTGATGAGCTGGAGCGTAAGCTGCTGAGTATATGGAGAAGGTCTCTGCAGCAGCCGGATTTGAGTATCCACTCTGACTATTTTTTAAATGGCGGAGATTCTCTGAATGCGGTGGCTATGCTTACAGAAGTGGAGAGAGAATTTTCTGTTCTTCCTGAGCTGACCAGCCTGTATGCCTGCCGTACGGTGCGGCGATTTGCGAATCTGCTGCGGGGCAGAGAGGCGGATGCGTCCGCTTTCCACACAGAGATACCGAAGGCCCCTGATGGAGATACTTATCCGCTGACAGCCGCCCAGAGAAGCTTCTACGTGCTGGAACAGACGGATGAGACAAAAACAGGATACCATATGCCCGGAATCTTTCTTGTCAAGGGGAATTTGGAGAGAGACACACTTATCCGCGCGTTTCACAAGATCATCCGTGAAGATGAAACTTTCCGCACAGGATTTGAAATTATTGGTTCCGGCGTACAGGCCCGTGTTCACAGCCGGGTGGATTTTGAACTGGAGGAAGTGTCCGGCAGTGATATAGAGGAAGCGGCAGGCAGATTTATCCGGCCTTTTCAGTTAGAAAGGCCCCCGCTTATGCGGGCGGGACTTTTTACGGATGGGGAGAACAAATACCTGCTTTTGGACATTCACCATATTATATCCGATGGCATGAGCAGTCAGCTTGTTTTTGAGAGGCTGCACAGAGCATGCCTGCAGGAGGAAACAGAGATGCCGGATACTACATACAGGGATTATGCCTGGTGGGTGGAGAATAGACCGGCCAAACTGCAGAAGCGGCAGGAAGATTACTGGAGAACAAAACTTTCCGGGAACAGGGAGGAACTTTGTCTTCCGACAGACAGGACACGCCCCGGTGTGTTTGACGGGCGGGGGGCCAGATATTATTTCCATATGCCAAAAGAGATGGAGGAAGCAGGACGCAAATTCTGCGCCCAGCAGCAGGTGACACCTTACATGCTGCTTTTGTCTGCATTCGGCATACTGCTTTTTGGTGTGTGCGGGCAGGAAAAAATTGTGGTGGGAACACCCGTTTCCGGCAGGCGGCACGGAGACTTGAGCAGGGTGACAGGTGTGTTTGTGAATACGCTTCCCGTCTTTTTGGAGCCGGAGAGGAAGAAAAATTATCTGGAGTACCTGCAACGGGTGCGGGAGCGGGTCCTGGAGATGTTAGACAATCAGGATACACCCCTTGAAGATATCGTGGCCATGTCGGATGCCGAGCACAACAGGGACAAAAATCCCTTGTACCAGGTACTCTTTTCCCTGACTGCGGCACAGACGAAAAATCTGCCTTTGGGAAATGCAAAGCTGTCTATGGTGCAGATGGAAGAGGTATCCGTGAAGATGGACCTCCATCTTGAAGTGGTACAAAGTGAAGAGGAAAGCCGTTTCTGTTTTGAATATGCAAAGGCCCTTTTTGACCGTGAGACCATTGAATTTTACAGCCGCTGCTATTTGGAAATTTTAAGGCAGATTCTTGAACTGCCCCACCGGGAGATCGGAAATTTAAGTCTGCTGGAGCCGGGGGACAGGATCCGCCTTTTAGAGGAGCCGAATTATGTGAGAATGCCTTATGACGGTACCTTTATTGACCAGATGATCGACAGGCAGGCACGCCTTTATCCATCCCGCACGGCTGTGTGCTGGGGGGAGGGAAAGACCTATACATTCGGAGAATTAAAAGAGAGATCAGATGGACTGGCGGCTTTTCTCATAAGCAGAGATATCCGGCCGAAAGACCGGGTGGCGTTTCTTTTGCGGCGGGATGGAGATATGCCGGCAGTTATGCTGGGAATCTTAAAAGCCGGTGCGGTTTATCTTCCTTTGGACCCGGAACTCCCTTCACAACGCATCTGCTATATGCTGGAGAATGCCGGGGTAAAGCTGCTTCTGTGCAGTGAAGGGATCCGGCTGCCGGAGGAGATACCCTGTCCGGCATTGTCCCCTGTCTTTGACGGGGATAAGGAAAAACTTCCTGTAAAGGGACGAGACAATGGGGATGTACTGAATGTTATCTATACTTCCGGGACGACCGGGCAGCCCAAAGGGGTAATGATGGTGCACAAGGCAGTCTCCAACCTGGCTGCGCATGCAGATGTGATCCTGGGAAAGGAGAACAGCTGTGTGCTCTGTGCTTCCAACTGTGTTTTTGATGTATTCACAATTGAAACTCTTCTGGCTCTTGCGCGGGGCAGGCGTGTCAGTGTTGCAGACGAGGAGGAAATGCTGCTCCCCTGGAAAATGGCGGAGCGAATAAGGCGGGACGGCGCGTCAGTGCTTCAGCTCACACCTTCCAGGATACAGATGTGTCTGCATGATGCTTCCTTTGCAGAGGTTCTCGGACAGGTGGAAGTGCTGATCCTCATGGGGGAACCGTGGACTTTGGCGCAAAAAGAGAGAATCAGGGCGCTGACAAATGCCAGGATTTTTAATATATACGGCCCTACAGAGACATCCGTTTATAATTGCCAGGGAGACATTACAGACGATAATGCCATCCATATAGGAAAACCCATCGGCAACTGCCGTTATTATCTGCTGGATAAGGAGATGCGGCAGGTAATGCCAACAGGGATAGGTGAGATCTACATAGCGGGCGAATGTCTTGCGAAGGGGTACATCAACAGAGATGATCTTACAGAACAGGCATTTTTACCGGACCCTTTCTTTCCGGGAGAGCGGATGTACAAAACAGGAGATTTGGGACGGCTTCGGGCCGACGGAACCTGGCAGTGCCTTGGGAGAGTGGATGCCCAGTTAAAACTTAATGGGCACAGAATGGAACCGGAGGAGATAGAGGCCCAGATCCTGCAGTCGGGTCTTGCAAAAGAGGCGGTGGTAGTACCTGTTAAACGGGAGGATACGGTACTCTCCCTCTGTGCTTTTGCTGTGCCGAAAGGGGATTTTTCGGAAGAGAATGTGAGAAAATACCTGGCGCAGAAACTTCCTGAGTATATGGTACCGGCTCAAGTAAAGACCATAGCGCAGATGCCCCGCACATCCAGCGGAAAAGTGGACAGGAAAGTGTTGGAGCGGCAGGCGCTTCAGACGGCCGTGACGCCTGTAACGGGTAAGGAGGAGCAGGAAAGGCCATCAAGGCAAGAGCCGTCCGGGGCAGACCTTACGCCTAAGGATATCTGGCGTGAAGTCCTGGGAAAAGAGCCGGATATGGAGAAGAGCTTTTTTGTGCAGGGCGGAACCTCGCTGACTGCCATTGTAGTGCTGAGTCACTATTACAGCCAGCACTGGGATTTTTCACTTAATGATTTTTACCGGCACCCTGCGCTTTGGGAACAGATACAGATGATCGGAAAAAAAGAAACTTATATATCTGCCGGCAATGAGGGAGCATGTCAGCGGGAAGCAGAAGATCGTCTCCCGAGGTATGTCTGCAGTCTTTCAATAAAGGCGGAGACAGGCAGCAATCTGCTGCTGACAGGGGCCACCGGCTATCTTGGTGCGCATCTTCTGCGGGAACTGGCAGCGGACGGGCAGAAAACCATATATTGTCTGTTAAGAAAGGGCGGAGATGCCAGGCTGGATCAGGCACTTGCTTTCTATTTTGGAAAGAACTGCGCGGACAGAATAAGAAGACAGACCAGGATACTGGAGGGAGATATCACCCTTCCGGATCTGGGCCTTAAAGGAGCAGTCTATGAGGATCTGAAGGATACCATAGACACGGTGATTCACGCGGCAGCGGATGTCCGTCATTATGCGCCCATGGAGGAACTGCTTTTGACGAACCTGGAAGGGACGGAGCATATGCTTTCTCTGGCAGAGAAGGCGGATGCGCTGTTTATCCATATCTCAACCGTCAGTGTGGCGGGAGAATTTTTAAAGAAAGCGCCGGAACTCTCCGCGGTATTTTCTGAGCGGGATTTGGATATGGGGCAGAATTGGGAAGAAAATCCGTATGTTAGGAGTAAGATCCTGGCGGAGGCTTGTGTCTGCCGGGCCATGGACAGGGGACTGAGAGCCGGTATTTTCCGAGTGGGACGTCTCGTTGGCAGAAAAAGCGACGGTGTGTTCCAGATCAATCCGGAGACGAACGCATTTTACCGCCTTGTGAAAGGCGTCCTGGAACTGAAGCTGATGCCGGAAACGTTTCATCAGATACTTCTGGAGATCACACCGGTTGACCAGTGTGCCCAGGCAATCCTAAGGCTCATGGGACAGCCGGGAGGCTCCTGGCATATGGCAAACCCGGACCAGGTGTCATTGGCTGCTCTTTTTGAGGAATGTGGAGGGGTGGAATGCGTCTCCGAACAAGTTTTTGAAGACCGTCTGAGGACGCAGGCGGCTTTGGGCGGCTCCCCATATATCCAGGCGGCAGCAGAGGCTTATTTTTCCGGCAGGCTGCAGAGAACCACCATATATGTGGATGCAAGAAGGACTGTATGTGAATTAAAACGTATGCAGTTTGATTGGGAGAAAACAGATTTATACCAGGCAGTACGTTGTTTTAAAAGCTGAGAGGAAAGCAGGGAGATTTTATGGAACGTATCATGACACATATGGTGGACGTGGCAGTCACGATCCTGATTTTCTTTCTTTACAGTTGTCTGAGAAAGGGTCGGCTGCCGCTTCTGCAGCGCCTCTATGTAGCGGCGTCAGCTTTTCTGCTTATCTGGCTTCTGGCGATAGCCGGGATCCTGGGAGGTGCTGACGGCAGTATCGGGGCACTTACTGTACTGGATGCCGTCACTTGTTCAGCCTGTGCGCTGATGGTGGTTACAGTACTGCTTCTGACGGTGGCGTTTATCTATAATTATGAGAGCCTCCCGAGGATGTTTTATTTTCTTTATATTCTGCCGGTGGCCACATCTGTCATTGTGTTTACCAATCCATGGCATCATCTGTTCTACCGGCAGTTTTCAATTTACGCTTCGGAGGTAAAATTCGGGCCTCTATTTATTCTGTCAGGCAGCCAATATTATATTTACTGTATCCTGTCTATTGTGCTGGCTCTCAGGAATGGCATTAGAATGAGAAATAAAGGTGCTGTGTGGCAGTCTGTTTTATTTGCCTGGGGGTTGATCGTGCCGGTGGGAGTCAACCTTCTGGCAACCTTGAAAATTGTGGATCTGTCTATTGCGGCTACGCCTATTGCATTTATGTTTACCATTATCTGCCATGGGATCGCTATTTACTACCTTAATTTTCTTAATATTAAACCGATCGCCCTTCAGAATATCATTGACAATATTTCAGACGGTTATGTGATCATATCTTCGGAAAGTCAGATCATCAATATGAATGACGCCTTTCGGGAGGCCTTTGGTGAGAGTTACGGAATGAAAAACAATGCGTATCTGGACAGTCAGGTGGAAATCCTGGATGAGCAGAAAAGAGATGTAATCTACAATCTTTTAAGCTTTTTTGATATCTGCAGGCAGACCGTGAGTGTGATCACATATGAACAGGCTGTGATCAAAGAGGAAAGGAAGATCTATTACTCCGTGGAGCTGACACCTGTGTTCGGGAAGCGGAGAATGATGGGAGTTGTGGCTCTTTTCAAGGATGTGACGCGGGTGAAGGAGGAGATAAAGCAGCAGCAGCAGAAACTGAGCCAGGAGATGGAGCGGGAGCGTCTGGCGTCTCTGGGACAGATGATCGGAGGGATCTCCCACAATCTGAAAACTCCCATCATGTCTGTCTCAGGCAGTGCGGAATCTTTAGAGCGGCTGGTGGATGAGTATACGGCCAGTCTGGGGGATGAGGAAGTGACCGTAGAAGACCATAGAGAAATTGCAGAAGATATGAGAGAGTGGCTGGGGAAGATCAGGGAGAGCTGTGCCTATATGTCTGATATTATCACCACAGTGAAAGGACTGGCTACGAATATGAATACCAACAACATTGTGGAGTTTTCAGTGGATGAGGTGTTCCGAAGAGTGTTTCTGCTGATGAAACACAGTCTGGCGAAGAACCGGTGTGTGCTGTCTATGGAGAACAAACTGCCCGGGGATGCAGTGTTGAAGGGGGATATCAACAATCTGGTCCAGGTGGTCAATAACCTGGTGGAGAATGCCATGGATGCCGTGAAGGGAGAGGGCGGGGAGATCACCCTCTGTGCCAAAAAACAAAACGGAAATATTCTGATTGCAGTGAAGGACAGCGGACCGGGGATCGCGCCGGAGGTTATGGACCGGCTGTTTCACTCCATGGTAACCACAAAAGGGGCAATGGGAACCGGCCTGGGACTATATAGTTCCGCAGGCCTGATCCGGGGTAAGTTCAGTGGCAGGATGTGGGCTGAGAATCGGCCAGAGGGCGGAGCCGCCTTCTACGTGGAACTCCCCCTGCAAAGTTAAAAGAAAAAGATTATTTGAGGTGAAGGTATGCGAAAAAACAAGGCAGGACAGCAGAAAAACGGCTTCACCATGCTGGTTCTGGATGACGACAAGAATATTACGGACGCGCTGTATTCCTATTTTGAATCTTCCGGCTATACTGTGGAAACGGAAAATGATCCGCTGGCCGCATTGGAGAAGATGAAAAACAAATCTTATGATATTCTTTTACTGGATTTTATTATGTACCCCATCTGTGGAGATGAGGTGGTGGCCCGTTTAAGAGCGTTTGATACCAGGATCTTTGTGATCATGCTCACCGGACACAGAGAAGTGGCGCCGCCCCTGAACACGATCAGGGAACTGGATATTCAGGGGTATTTTGAGAAAAGCGACCGTTTTGACCAGTTGGAACTATTGGTGGAAAGCTGTGTCAAATCTATCAGGCAGATGCGCACGGTTTACCGTTACCAGGATGGGCTGGGTTCTATCTTAGGTTCCATTCCCAGTATACACCAGCTCTTGTCCCTGGATGTGGTGCTTGGCAGGATCCTGGAACAGGCGCTGAATCTGGGGGACAATGAGCACGGATTTGCCTGGATCAAGCCAAAAGCGCTGATCTCATCCATGCCCGTGGAAAAACTGCCGGATGATATCTTTCAGGGAAACGGAAAGTACCATAAGGAGCTGGAGCAGTTTCTCTGTGAGGATTATCCTCTTTTGAAAAATACGGTGGAAAAGGCAGGCAGTGACGGCGAGATCCTGGAGTTTGACGGCCTTTTTCTGGTGCCGCTCAAGGCGAACCGGGATATTTTTCTCGGAATTCTGGGGATTGGCAGGGATTCCTCTTATCCCGATGTGCAGCAGCGGCTGCTGGCGGTCTATGGGGAACAGGTCACCACAGCGCTCCACAATACGATTCTCCACATGCTGCTGCATATTAACAACAGAAAGCTGAGTCTTACATATGACAGGCTGAAGGAAAGTTATATGCAGACTGTGGAGGCCCTCCGTCTGCTGGTGGATGCCAAGGACGACTATACACGGGGACACTCGGACCGGGTTTCCATGTATGCGGAAAAGATAGCAGAAAGGACCGGAATGGAAGAATCACAGAAAGAATGTGTCAGGTGTGCCGGACTGCTGCATGATATTGGAAAGGTGGGGGTATCTGATGCCATTCTTTGCAAAGATGACAAGCTGACGGAGGAAGAATTTGCGGTGATCCGGAGACATCCTGAAATCGGGGAGAAGATCCTCTCCTGTATTGATATGTTCCACAATCTTGGGGGGATTGTGCGGGCACATCATGAACGGGTGGATGGCGGGGGATATCCTGACGGGCTCTTGGGGGAACAGATCCCTCTGGAGGCAAGAATGATTTCCATTGCCGATGCGTTTGATGCCATGATGTCTGACCGCCATTACAGAAAACGTCTCTCTCTTTCAAAAGCAATGGAAGAGCTTGCGGCCGGGAGAGGCACGCAGTTTGACGAAAGACTGGTAGATGTTTTTCTGGGACTGATAGAGCGTGGGGAGCTGGGAGAACTGGAGGAGACATGAGACTGGATTATCCTTTGAATAACATATATACATATGACACAGTTGGGGAATTTCTGCAGGAGGCTGAGGCACGGTTTGGAGACAGGCCGGCAGTTTCCGTCTATGACGGGGAGGGAAAGGAGCACTGCCATACATACCGGATGCTTGTAAGGGATGCCAAGGCGCTTGCCCTTGTCCTTCTGGATATGGGGATGGCAGGAAAACATCTGGCTATTGTGGGCGAAAACAGTTATGAGTGGCTTTTGATGTTTTTGGCCTGCAGTGCCATCGGGGCGGCAGCCATACCTGTGGATGTGGAGCAGCAGGATGAGAAGATTTGGCAGTGTATCCGTTTTGGAGACTCCTGCATGGCGGCTGTTTCCAGGGAATATGAATTTCTGTTCCAAAATACCCGGTGCTGCCCGGTACTCTATCTGTGGGATAACCACGATGCGCGCAGCCTTCCGGCTCTGCTTTCGGATGGATACAGAGCGCTTAAGGACAGGGAAAAAGAGCTGGATCTGGTGATGGATCAAGTGCAAAAAGAGCAGACGGCTGCCATTATTTACACATCCGGGACTATAAGCGCCCCAAAACCAGTTATGTTGAGCCATGGCAATATCATGTATAATGCCTGTCATGCCCAGGCGCTGGTGGAGACAGGAACAAAGGCATATACCTGCCTGCCCCTCTACCATGCCTATTCCCTGGTGTGCGGCGCCCTGAATGTACTGACACAGGGACAGCATCTGGGGCTGAATGGAAGAGTGAAAAACTGGATGCGGGATCTGCGCCTGTTTTCTCCTGAGATGATACTTTTGGTACCTATGATGATGGAATCCCTGATCCGGAGCATCCGGCTGGAGCAGACCCGGGACGGTATGCGGGAGGAAGCAAAAAAGGCGCTGAAGAGATACGAGAGCCGGAAACGGTACCATTTGTCCTGCAGTCCTTTCACACACCGTGCTATGACCCGGGTTCTCGGAGACTCTCTTTTTCTTATTATCTGCGGAGGCGCCCAGCTAAATGAGCGGCTGGCCCGGGAGTTTAGGTGTTATGGGATCAATGTGCTCCAGGGTTACGGTGTCACGGAGTGCGGACCACTGATCTGCGTGAACCGAAACCGCAGGTACCGGGAAAATTCCGTGGGGAACTTGCTGCCGGGAACACGTGTTAAGATTCAGGACGGGGAGATCCTGGTAAAGGGCCCCTCTGTTTTTAAGGGATATTATAAAGCCCAGGAGGAGACAGAAAAAGCTTTTTCGGAGGGCTGGTTCTGCACCGGGGATTTGGGATACAGGGACAGGAAAGGGTTTCTCTATCTCACAGGGAGAAAGAAAAATCTGGTGGTATTCAGCAGCGGGAAGAAAGTGGTGCCGGAGGAACTGGAGGAACTTATCGCACAGATTCCCCTTGTCAGAGAAGTGATGGTATATGGTGCCAGCAACGGGCAGACGGCGGATGATGTGAAACTCTCCGCTGTCATTTACGCGGATCCGCAAAAGACAAAAGGGATGACTTCTTATGAAGTGCTGGAGCGGATTCAGGAGGAGATTTATGAGCTGAATAAAAAGCTGCCGTTCCATAAAAGGATCCAGCTTATCCGCATGACGGAAGCGGAATTTAAAAAGACATCTATCCAAAAAATAAGAAGGGGGCGTTTTTAATGCGCGGGGAAGATTTCCTGTCTGTGATTGAAGAACTGGTTTATCAGGTGACCGGAATCAGCGAACTGACCCCCGATACAGATTTTATCAGGGATCTGGCACTGAATTCTTTGGATGTGGCAAATCTTGTATGTGCCTTTGAGGACAGATTTCAGGTGGAGATTCCCGTGCGGGATGTGTGGAAACTGTCCCAGGTGCGGGATGTGATAGAATACATGCAGAAAAAGGCGCTGCCGTACAGTCTGTAAAAAACAGGTGTAAAATCTTCGGAATTATGGTAAACTGTTAAAAGTGAAAACCGAGAAGAGGTGTAAAGAAATGAAAAAAATAGGTTTTATCGGTGTGGGAGTTATGGGAAAGTCCATGGTCCGCAATCTGATGAAAGCAGGGTATGAACTGTCTGTCTATACCAGAACAAAAGAGAAGGTGGCGGATATTATTGAGGAGGGTGCTTTATGGTGTGACACCATTGCAGACTGTGTCAAAGACAGGGAAGCTGTCATCACCATGGTGGGTTATCCTGAAGATGTGTGGGAGGTCTATTTTGGCGGGGCCGGGATCATAGCAAATGCCAGGCCGGGTACCTATGTCATTGACATGACCACCACCAGTCCAAAGCTTTCTGTGGAGATCTACGAGAGAGCCAGGGAAGCCGGAATATACGCAGTGGATGCCCCGGTATCCGGCGGAGATGTGGGCGCAAGACACGGTACATTGTCCATTATGGCCGGCGGCGATGAGGAGGCTTTTGAAGCCTGTCTGGAGCTGTTTAAATCCATGGGCAAGACCATCATCTACGAGGGAAAAGCCGGCAACGGACAGCATACAAAGGCAGCCAACCAGATCGCGCTGGGCGGAGTGATCGCCGGCGTGTGCGAGGCCATCACCTATGCCCGCGCGGCAGGTCTTGACGTGCAGACCATGCTGGACAGCATCAGCCAGGGTGCAGCGGGAAGCTGGCAGATGGATAACATGGCGCCCCGCATGTTAAAAGGGGATTACGACCCCGGATTTTTCATTAAACACTATATCAAAGATATGAAGATTGCGCTGGAGGAATCAGATGCCAGAAAGCTGACACTCCCCATCCTTATGGAAGTGCTTGATATGTATAAGAAACTGGATGAAGAGGGAATGGGCGATCTGGGTACTCAGGCCCTGATAAAGTATTATGAAGAACAGTAGCAGGGAGCCGGATGATAAATTTCTGTCAAGCGGACAGGAAAGTATCCGCCTTGCGATTGCGCTGGAGCGTTTTTTTGAACTGTGCCCCCAGGACACTGTTTTATATGCCCGGTACAGGGAATATCTGAAAAAACGCTTCCGTCCTGCCATGGAAAAGCTGATCTTGACCAGAGAAACAGAGAAAGTAAAGGTTCTGTTCGGCCTGGCGGAGGTGACGCCTGTGCAGATGGATGAACTTTTGGCATTGGCTCAGAAGTATGGAAATACGGAATGTGTTTTATGGCTTCTGTCAAAGAAAGAGGATCAGTTCGGATTTGGCGGAAAGGATATGGAATTATGAGACAGGCAGAGGAAATTGCGCAGGAAATCTGGGCATTGGCCATTCAGGAAATTTCCTGCGCCTGTCCTTTTTTTGTGTTGGCAAGCAGTTATCTGAAAACCGGTGCGGATGAGAAATGCATCTGTCCCTGTACAGACGGCAGGGTGATCCATTATTCCCCGGCGGCTGTTCTGTCTGATTTTCAGGAAAAGGGCAGGAAATACATAAACAGGATGTATCTGCACAGCCTGTTCCACTGTCTCTATCTGCACCCGGCTGACCGGGAAAAGAGAGAGGAAACATTGTGGAATCTGGCCTGTGACATGGTGGCAGAGTATACGGTGGACTGCCTTGGTGTTCCGTTTCTTCTCGGAGAGCCGGGAAGGGAAAAAGAGGAGGTTTACCGTATGTTCTGGAATGAAAAAGAATCCAGGACTGCAGCAGAGATTTATGGAATGCTGCTGGATGGAAAATTTGAGAAGGGCTGTACTGATGCCTGGAGCCGTCTGTTTTTTATGGATGGCCACAGCCTCTGGAGAGACATTTCCGGAGGGGAACTTGCAGGCATACGGGAAATATGGGAAAAGGCTGCAGCCTATACAAGCCGGGATGCAGGCAGTGCCGGCAAAAGAGCGGGAAGTGAAAAAGGGAATATGCAGGAATGGTATGAGCTGCAGCAAAAGAGAAGGTATGATTACCGGAAATTTCTGCGGCGTTTTGCTGTGCAGAGAGAAGAGGTGCAGCTCGATATGGAAAGTTTTGATTATATTTCCTATTGCCTTGGGCTGTCCATGTATGGTAACATGCCACTGGTGGAGCCTCTGGAGTATACGGAGGCGTTCAAACTGGAGGAGATCGTCATAGCCATTGATACCTCCAGCTCCTGTTCCCGGCAGACGGTGCAGCGTTTCTTGGAGGAAACGTACTCCATGTTAAGTGAGAGGGAGAATTTTTTCAAAAAGATGAATGTCCATATCATACAGTGTGACTGCTATATCCAGGAGGATGTGACCCTCAGCTGTGAGGAAGACTGGCGGGCATACATGAAACAGATCCGTATCCAGGGAAGGGGCGGCACGGACTTCCGTCCTGTTTTTACTTATGTGGACAGGCTGATCGAGAAGAAAAAAATCAGGAATTTAAAAGGGCTTCTGTATTTTACAGATGGGGACGGTATCTATCCCCCAAAGAAGCCGGACTATGAGACAGCATTTATCTTTATAAAGGAGCCTCCCGAAAACGTGAAAATTCCTTCGTGGGCCATCCGGCTGTATCTGGATGAGAGAAAGGCAGGGTCATAAGTATGAATATTGGTCAGGCAAAACAGGAAATTGAAAATACAGTGCGGGCATACACAAAAAAGAAGGCTGACGGAAGTTATGCCATACCGGCGGTCCATCAAAGACCGGTGCTTTTGATCGGTCCGCCGGGAATCGGTAAGACGGCTATCATGGAACAGATTGCAGGAAGTCTGCAGATCGGTCTTGTGGCCTATACTATTACCCACCATACAAGGCAGAGCGCCATCGGACTGCCGGTCATTGAAAAGCGGCTGTTTGACGGAAAAGAATATACTGTGACAGAATATACCATGAGTGAGATCGTGGCATCGGTTTACCGGTGCATGGAGCAAACCGGGTGCAGGGAGGGGATCCTTTTTATTGATGAGATCAACTGTGTCTCAGAGACGCTTGCGCCCACCATGCTGCAGTTCCTTCAGTGTAAGACATTCGGAAGTCATAAGATACCGGAAGGCTGGGTGATCGTGGCTGCCGGAAATCCGCCGGAGTATAACAAATCCGTGAGGGAATTTGACATGGTCACCCTGGACAGGATCAAGCGGATTGAAGTGACAGAGGATTACGCTGTTTGGAAATCCTATGCCAGGGAGCACGAGATACATCCTTCCATTCCTGCATATCTGGATGTGCGGAGGGAGAATTTTTATCGTACGGAGGCCAATGCGGAGGGACATTATTTTGTCACAGCCAGAGGCTGGGAGGATCTATCGCGGATGATGTATGTATATGAGGAGCTTGGACTTTCTGTCACAGACGAATTTGTATTCCAGTATATCCAGCAGCCGGAGGTGGCAAAAGATTTTGCCGGATTTTACAGTCTCTGCAGAAAGTATCAGGAAGATTACGCATTTCTTGAGCTTCTGGACGGAACCATGGAGGAGGCGGCAGTAAAAGCAAAAGAGGAACGGCTGAAAAGAGCGGGTTATGATGAGCGCCTTGCAGTGGTCAGTCTTCTGCTGGGAGCTGTACATGCGGCGCTGGCACAGTATTCCGCTAAAGAAAGAGAGATAAGGAGTCTTTTTGAGGAAGTACGCAGACTGAAAAACAGTCTGGATATTTTGAGGCCGGAGGAAGCGGATGAAATGCTGTGCCGTGAAATTGAAAAACGCCAGCATGCTTTGGAAGTGAAAAAGGAGGCCGGACTATATCGGGAGGACGAAGCTTTTCTTGCAGGGTATGTGACAGATTGGGTGAGAAGATTCCTTTATGAGTGGAAAAAGGTGAAAAACCGGGAGGAATGTACGGCATCCTCATTCCTGAAAGAAACGTTTGGAAGGGAAAAAGAAAATCTGGATAAGTCCAGAGAGGATATGCAGCGCCTTCTGGAACGGGCGTTCGCATTTGCCGGGGAGGCGTTTGCGGGCGGACAGGAGATGGCTGTATTTACGGAGGAGATTTCCGGGGATGATACCGTGATGAAATTTATCATGGATAACGGCTGCAGGGCATATCAAAAGGCAGGAGAGATCCTGCAGACAGAAAAAAGGGAGCGTGAGCTTAGGGAGGAGATCCGGCAGTTGGCGGATTGCCTTCAGACAGGAGAAAAATTTTCATAAATAACCAAAAAAAGAAGATACTAAGTAACAATTCAGACAGGTCTGTGCAGTCACTGCACTGGCTGTATGACAGGCATCCGGCCAATCTTAATGAGATGATTATTGACCGGATGCTTGTGAAAGTTCAGGGTTCTGAAAGGTTACGATAGGAAACCGTAAAGACGGACGGGCAAAGAACTGGAAAGGACGAAACAATATGCTTAATAATATTTTGACTAGTGTGAATGATTTTATGTACACCTACCCGTTATTGATACTGCTTGTGGGGGCCGGCGTATATTTTACCGTGAGAACCCGCTTTGTACAGGGGCGTCTGCTTGGGGAGGCTTTCCGCGTGCTGCTTGAGAAGGCAGAGGTGAAGGACGGTAAAAAGCAGGTGTCCTCTTTTCAGGCATTGATGATATCAACAGCATCCAGAGTGGGGACCGGTAATATTGCCGGAATTGCCACTGCCATTGCTGCCGGTGGTCCCGGAGCTGTGTTCTGGATGTGGGTCATGGCCGTGATTGGCAGTGCATCCGCCTTTATTGAGAGTACTCTGGCGCAGGTATATAAGGTGAAAGACGGGAAGGATTTCAGAGGCGGGCCTTCTTATTATATGGAGAAAGCCCTTGGGAAGAGATATCTGGGGATCATTTTTTCGGTACTGCTGATTGTCTGTTTTGCCTATGGGTTTAACGGACTGCAGTCATTTAATATGTCATCCTCTCTGGAGTATTATATTCCCGGGTATGCGGACAGTATTTATCCTGCTGTCATAGGCGCTGTGCTTGCGATCGCCACAGCTTTCGTTATTTTCGGCGGGGTACACAGGATTGGGTTTATCACCTCCGTGATCGTACCGGTGATGGCTGGGGGATACCTGCTTATGGGGCTTGCCACTATGGTGATGAACGCAAACAGGATCCCGGAGGTGTTCGCCCTGATCTTTAGGGAGGCATTTGACGGACAGGCCATTTTCGGAGGATTTGCGGGGAGTGCTGTGGTGATTGGGATAAAGAGGGGGCTTTTTTCCAATGAAGCCGGTATGGGAAGCGCGCCCAATGCTTCTGCCAGTGCGGCGGTCAGCCATCCCGCAAAGCAGGGGCTGGTGCAGGTGCTCTCGGTGTTTATTGATACGCTGCTGATCTGTTCAGCGACTGCCATGATGCTGCTGCTTTCCGGTGTGGAAGGAAAGTCCGGGGTTCTGGATGGGATTCCGTATGTGCAGCAGGCGATCTCTGCCAATGTGGGCACCTGGGGAATCCATTTTATCACGTTTTCTATTTTTACTTTTGCGTTTTCCAGTCTGGTGGGGAATTATTATTATGCGGAATCTAATATTAAGTTTATTAAAGATGATAAGAGGCTTTTGTTTGTGTTTCGGGTGAGCTGTCTCTTGGCAGTGTTCTTGGGGGCGCAGGCCGATTTCTCTGTGATCTGGAATGTGGCGGATATCACTATGGGGGGGATGGCTGTGCTTAATATTGTTGTGATCCTGGTGCTTGGAGGGACGGCGGTTAAGGTGCTTCGGGATTATGAGGAGCAGAAGAAGAGGGGGGTGGAGCCGGTGTTTCGGGCTGAGGAATTGGGAATTGAGGATACGGAGTGTTGGTGAGGGGGTGGCTCACGGACGTTAAAACAGAACGGCGCCGGGCAGGGGCATCCCTCTGGAAATATACCTTCGTCGGCAAGTCTTACTAAGTAAAAAACAGCGCCCCGGACAAGGCACCGGGCAGAACCGCTGTCCAGCCTTTATGGCTGAACAGCTCAACTGCCCTGAAATTTCGGATGGTAACCGAAATTTCTCCTTGCCCGGGGCGCTGTTTTTTACTAAGTAAGACTAGGCCTCCTGCGGGATATATTTCCAGAGGGATGCCCCTGCCCGGCGCCGTTCTGTTTTAACTGGCAGTGGAGGCGGAAGGATAAGTGGAGGCGGAAGGATAAGTGGAGGCGGAAGGATAAGTGGAGGCGGAAGGATAAGTGGAGGCGGAAGGATAAGTGGAGGCGGAAGGATAAGTGAAGGCGGAAGGGTAAGTGAAGGCGGAAGGATGAGTGAAGGCGGAAGGATAAGTGAAGGCGGAAGGGTAAGTGAAGGCGGAAGGATGAGTGAAGGCGGAAGGATAAGTGAAGGCGGAAGGATAAGTGAAGGCGGAAGGATAAGTGAAGGCGGAAGGATAAGTGAAGGCGGAAGGGTAAGTGAAGGCGGAAGGATGAGTGAAGGCGGAAGGATAAGTGAAGGCGGAAGGGTAAGTGAAGGCGGAAGGATGAGTGAAGGCGGAAGGATAAGTGAAGGCGGAAGGATAAGTGAAGGCGGAAGGATAAGTGAAGGCGGAAGGATAAGTGAAGGCGGAAGGGTAAGTGAAGGCGGAAGGATGAGTGAAGGCGGAAGGATAAGTGAAGGCGGAAGGGTAAGTGAAGGCGGAAGGATGAGTGAAGGCGGAAGGATAAGTGAAGGCGGAAGGATAAGTGAAGGCGGAAGGATAAGTGAAGGTGGAAGGATAAGTGGAGGCAGAGATTTGGGAAGGATTATGGTGATGATGTGGTGAGGGGGATTGTGGGTGTGATATTGGGGTGAAAAAAATGGAAAATTTTTTAATGTTATACTTGACTAATTTAATCCAGATTGTTATAATATTAACAGTCAAAGAAATAATTTGGTAAAAGATTAGGAAATTAATTTATTTTTAGGAGGATGTTTGAGATGAATCAGTGTTTTGGTTGTAACACATGTGCGAGTGCGGATAAGAAGCTGGAGGGGTATATTCGGGAATTGCCGATGGAGACTTCGCATCATAGGGTGGAAGGGCAGAGTACAAAGTGTGGGTTTGGACTGCAGGGAGTCTGTTGCAGGCTTTGTGCCAATGGGCCGTGTAGGATCACACCTAAGGCACCCAGAGGGATTTGCGGGGCTACGGCGGATGTGATCGTGGCTCGTAACTTCTTGAGGGCTGTGGCCAGCGGTTCCGGATGTTATATTCATATTGTGGAGAATACGGCGCTGAATGTGAAGAAGACAGCTATGGCAAAAGGTGAGATCAAAGGGGAGAAATCCCTGAAGAGACTGGCTGAGATCTTCGGTGTGGAAGGGAAGGATAAATGGGAGACTGCCCGGATGGTTGCTCAGAAAGTGCTGGATGATCTGTATAAACCGGAATATGAGAAGATGGAGCTGGTTGAGAAGATGGCTTATGCTCCCAGGTTTAAAAAGTGGCAGGAGCTGGATATTTTGCCGGGCGGTGCTAAGGGTGAAGTTTTCCATGGTGTTGTGAAATGTTCTACAAACCTGAATTCTGATCCGGTGGATATGCTGACGGACTGTTTGAAGCTGGGAATTTCCACAGGTATTTACGGACTGACACTGACTAACCTTCTGAATGATGTGCTGCTGGGTGAGCCTGAGCTTCGTCTGGCGCCGGTGGGACTCAGGGTTATCGATCCCGATTACATAAATATTATGATCACAGGACATCAGCATACCATTTTTGTGGATCTGCAGGAAAGACTCACGTCCAAGGAGGCTGTGGAGAAAGCAAAAGCAGCAGGGGCAAAAGGATTTAAATTGGTTGGATGTACCTGTGTGGGACAGGATCTGCAGCTTCGCGGGGCACATTATACAGAAGTGTTTGACGGTCATGCGGGAAACAACTACAGCAGTGAGGCGGTTCTGGCTACCGGTGGTATTGATGCGGTGCTTTCTGAGTTTAACTGTACGCTTCCCGGCATTGAGCCTATCTGCGAGGAACTGAAGATTAAACAGATTTGTCTGGATGATGTGGCAAAGAAGGCAAATGCAGAGCTGAAACCCTATGTATTTGAAGACAGAGAAAAACAGAGCGAAGAGATCATAGATGAAATTGTTGCGGCTTACAAGGAGAGAAGAGGAAATGTACCTATGAACCTTCTGCCGGAACATGGTAATGATAATACACTTACAGGTGTAAGTGAAGATTCTTTAAAAGAATTTCTGGGTGGTAACTGGCAGCCGCTTGTGGACCTGATCGTATCAGGAGATATCAAAGGTATTGCAGGTGTTGTGGGATGTTCTAACCTGACTGCAGGAGGACATGATGTGCTGACGGTGGAGATGACAAAAGAACTGATCGCCAAGGATATCCTGGTGCTGACCGCAGGATGTTCTTCAGGAGGGATTGAGAACTGCGGACTGATGACACCGGAGGCTGCCAAATATGCAGGACCCAAGCTGCGGGCTGTCTGTGAAAAACTGAATATCCCGCCAGTGCTGAATTTTGGTCCCTGTCTGGCGATCGGACGTCTGGAGATCGTGGCGACAGAGCTTGCGGAAACAATCGGTGTGGATATACCGCAGCTGCCGCTGGTATTATCTGCGGCACAATGGCTGGAGGAGCAGGCTTTAGCTGACGGGTGCTTCGGTTTGGCTCTGGGACTGCCTCTGCATCTGGGGCTTCCGCCGTTTGTGACAGGAAGTAAGCTGGTGACAAAAGTTCTGACGGAGGATATGAAATCCCTCACCGGCGGACAGGTTATTATCAATGGTGATGCAAAAGAGAGCGCTGAAATTCTGGATAAGATTATCGAGGAAAAACGTGCAGGCTTAAATATCTGATACAGGGGGATGCGGTTATGAAGAGAATTATGGTGGATGCCAGCAAATGTGATGGCTGTAAAAGCTGCTCCCTGGCCTGTATGCAGGCGCACCGGGAAACACCGGGGACAATTTACGACCTGGACGTGACGGATATTTCCAACGAAACCAGAAACTATATCTATAAAAATCCGCAGGGCGGCTATACACCTGTTTTCTGCCGTCACTGCGACCAGCCGGAATGTGTGATGTCCTGCATGAGCGGGGCTCTCACAAAGGATGAGAAGACAGGCCATGTGCTGTACAATGAGGAAAAATGCGGTTCTTGTTTTATGTGTGTTATGAACTGTCCATACGGTGTCTTAAAGCCGGATGATAAGACTCATTTGAAGGTTATTAAATGTGATTTCTGTATTGACAAAGGCGAGGAACCCAGTTGTGTAAAAGCCTGTCCAAAAGAGGCAATCTGGGTAGAGGAGGTGTAGCATGGGATATGTGATTTTAGGTGTGGGTGCTGCCGGCATCACAGCGGCCAAGACCATCCGGAAAGCTGATAAAGAGACGGAAATTACCATGATTTCCACAGATGAACAGGTACATTCCCGCTGTATGCTGCACAAATATCTGAGCCACGAGCGGACAGCCGAAAAGCTTAGTTTTGTACCGGAAGAATTTTTTAGGGACAATCATATTGACTGGATAAAAGGAAAAACTGTGACGGGTCTCGATACTGCAGCGAAGAAGGTCAAGCTGAAAGACAGTACTGAAGTTCCCTATGAAAAGCTGCTGATCGCCACAGGGGCGGAAAGCTTTATTCCGCCTGTAGGCAATCTGCGGGAAGCGGACAATGTATTCGGGCTGCGTCATCTGCGGGATGCAGTTGCCATTGATGAAATGGCGAAAAATGCAGAACAGATTGTCATCATCGGTTCCGGCCTTGTGGGGCTGGATGCGGCTTATGGCCTGATGGAGACCGGAAAGAAGGTTTCCATTGTGGAGATGGCAGAGCAGATTCTGCCCATACAGCTGGATAAAACGGGAGCCTTGGAATACCAGAAACGTTTTGAAGCAGCAGGAGCGTCCTTCTATCTTGGAAGAAAGGCTGCGCAGACAAAAATGAATGAGGCCGGCCGGATTACAGAGGTTATACTTGATAATGGGGAAGCTCTGCCTTGTCAGATGGTGATCGTAGCGGCAGGTGTGAGGAGTGCCACAGCAGGTCTGGAAGGTGAAGGTATTGTGGTTGACAGAGGAATGAAGGTCAATGATCACCTGCAGACTGGCGCAGCAGATGTGTATGCAGCCGGGGATGTGACAGGACTTTCCGGTATATGGCCCAATGCCCAGAAGCAGGGGGAGACGGCTGCTCTCAATATGATGGGCGGAGAAGTGGAGTATACAGACCGTTACGCAATAAAAAATACCATAAATTTCTTTGGCCTGGTATCACTCTGCGTAGGCGTGATCGTGCCGGAGGAAACAGACGTGGTGATCGCCAGGGAGGATGCCGCCAATTATAAACGGGTGATCATCCGCGGCGGAAAAGTGGTGGGTGTGCTTCTTCAGGGGGACATTTCCCATGCAGGTATCTGGCAGTATCTCATAAAAAATGAAATTTCCATTTCGGGAATTGAAAAGGATATTTTTGACTTGAATTTCGGAGATTTTTACGGGATCAAGGAGAATGGAGAGTATATCTGGCGTACTGCAGGCCAGGCCGGATGATTTTTATAAAAAGGGCTTGACAAATAGAAGTTCTTATGGGTATACTTGGTGACATATACAGAAATGCTGTGATGGGAACAAGTAATCCCCGCGGGCTTCTACAGAAAGCTGCCGGTTGATGAGAGGCGCAGAAAGTAGCGGACGATGAATACCTCCCTGAGCATCACACCAAACAGCGGATATGCGGCGGACAGCGGCATGAAGGCTAAGTAGGCTGTGACGGAGTGGCGCACGTTATCGTGCTGATGAGTATCGCCTTATAAAAGGCCGTACTTACTGAGGCAGACGGTGTGAATCGTCTGTGAAAAAAGGTGGTAACACGGAAGCAGATACAGCTCCCGTCCTTTGCAAAGAGGGCGGGGGCTTTTTTGTGCTGTACAAGCGGAAAATAACCGCTGCCAGACGCGCTTCGGCGTGGAAGTTTAGCTTTCGCCCGGTTAAAATTTACAGATAAGTAAAGGAGAAAACAGTATGAAGATCTATGAAGAACTGACGGCCAGAGGCCTGATCGCGCAGGTGACGGATGAAGAAGAGATCCGTGAGCTGGTAAACAACGGAAAGGCTACATTTTACATTGGTTTTGACCCTACAGCGGACAGCCTGCATGTGGGACATTTTATGGCCCTGTGTCTGATGAAACGTCTCCAGATGGCTGGCAATAAGCCCATCGCCTTGCTGGGCGGCGGTACAGGTATGATCGGCGACCCTTCCGGGAGAAGTGATATGCGCCAGATGATGACAGTAGATACCATTCAGCATAACTGCGATTGTTTTAAAAAGCAGATGAGCCGTTTTATTGATTTCTCAGAGGGAAAAGCCCTTATGGTAAATAATGCGGACTGGCTTTTAAATCTTAACTATGTGGAAATGTTAAGAGAGGTGGGAGCACATTTCTCTGTAAATAATATGCTGCGTGCAGAGTGTTACAAACAGCGTATGGAAAAGGGCCTGAGTTTCTTTGAATTTAACTACATGATCATGCAGAGCTATGATTTTTACATGCTGTACAAAAATTATGGCTGCAACATGCAGTTTGGCGGGGATGACCAGTGGAGTAACATGCTGGGCGGAACAGAGCTGATCCGCCGCAAGCTCGGCGAGGATGCCTATGCCATGACTATCACCCTGCTTTTGAACTCAGAAGGCAAGAAGATGGGCAAGACCCAGTCAGGTGCTGTCTGGCTGGATCCAAACAAGACATCCCCCTTTGATTTCTACCAGTATTGGAGAAATGTCAGCGATGCGGATGTGCTGAAATGCCTGCGTATGCTTACGTTCCTGCCATTAGAGCAGATTGACGAAATGGACAAATGGGAAGGCAGCCAGCTCAACACAGCAAAAGAAATTTTAGCTTATGAATTGACCAGCCTGGTACATGGAGAGGAAGAGGCCAGGAAATCACAGGAGGCAGCAAGGGCTTTATTTACCAGCGGAAATGCGGCAGATATGCCTTCAGCGGTCATTGAGCAGTCTGATCTGCAGGATGGGAATATCGATCTGA
The DNA here is from genome assembly GCF_900258535.1 of Blautia marasmi. Lineage (NCBI taxonomy): Bacteria > Bacillati > Bacillota > Clostridia > Lachnospirales > Lachnospiraceae > Blautia > Blautia marasmi. The sequence goes on along the minus strand of NZ_OIWX01000001.1, from coordinate 5,628,278 downwards.
TCACCCTTCTGCATAAAAGCGGCCTGGCAGGAAGCCGTTCCGAGGGAAGAAGAGCTATCGAACAGGGCGGTGTTGCCATTGACGGTGAGAAGATCACGGATGTGAAATATCTGGTTCCGGGAGAGAAGCTTGACGGTGAAGGGATCGTCCTGAAACGCGGCAAGAAAAATTTCCGGAAAGTGACAATAAAACAATAAAAATTCATCTTTCTGGATGCCGGGAAACTCTGTTAAGAGTCCCGGCATCCGTTACGTTTTGTGCAAAATCATCAAAATTGTTTTTCTTTGTTAATGCCATTGCATTTTGCCGTGGGATGTGTTAATCTGAGTTTACTAAAAGGTCAGCGCTGAACAATCGAAAACGCGCAGAAAACAATTCTAAAATAAGACTGAATGAAACATTTCCAAATTCTATGGAACTCCCAAATTTTTTCCATTTACAATGAATTAGAATCAAAGGAATCTCCCTATTGTTTTTCTGATTGTGAAGCGCCTGCCGGAACAGAGAGGTTATAAATATGAACAAAAAAGGAATGATTTTTGAAGGGCTGAAGGTGCGCAATGAAATCAAAAAAGCAATGCATCAGGAGCATGGTCTGGCGGATTGTATCCGGGAGGAGAACGGATACCTCCAGGCAGGAGAAGCCGGTCCTGCCGGCAAAAGTACAGTTGGTTGTGAAAAGGAACTGTCGCGTGTTCTGGGAAAACTTATGGAGGAGGATGGGGAAGAAATCTGTCTGGATGTGACCTATTTTCTTGTCTTTGCAGCTTCACAAAATCCTGTTTGCCAGGAGGAACTCAAGAAGCTGGCACCGGACCAAATTCTGGGCTATCAGCAGAAATTTTTGGACCATGGCTATCACGGTGATTATTTTTTGTCCTGTTTAGGTTATGAGGCGCATTATTTTGCACAGGTGCTTTTTGGTATGCTCGAGGAGATACGGGAGGGATGCGGTGATAACCCGGAGAATGCCTACCAGCAGTTCATAGGGCTGATTCGTAAAGGCTGGCGCAGTGCCAGGCGCGAACTCTTTACGGAAGAAACCCTGGAATTTGAGCGGATACAGGAGTGGGCCAGCCCCTATACGGAACAGCCGGCCATGGGAATGAGCCAGTTATGCATTATTTATCTGCTGGCTGAGATATTCTGTGTGGAGATAAAGAAAAATGTGAATTATTATCTGATCTTGGAATGCATGATTGACAGAAATACAATCTGGGATTGTAAGAAAGAGGAGATTCTGGAATACGAAGTATGGGGGCGTGCGGGATATGCAGACAGCAGTTTCTGCCGGATGCTGACGGAGACTGTGCGGAACCCTTTTCAGGCAGCACTTGGTTTTCAGGTAGAAGGTTATGAAGAATTTGACTGCTATCTTCAAAATCTTTTTCATTTGGGCGGGATAGACCGGAATGTGCTCAGCGGGGAAATCTTGGATGAAAGGTCAAGGCAGATTCTTCTGGAATTGGGGGAATTCGAGAAAAATTCCGGTATAGAAAAGTATGTCTACTCTCTCTATATTGTTCTGCTGTCCGGGTATGTAAAAAAATGTCTGGATAAGATCCGGGAGGAGGACCCGGCCAGATGGCAGCAGAGGATGGACCAGCAGATAAAGGAAAAAGAGGCTATGGAAAAACAGCTGAAAGAGCTGGATGAGCATTGCCGTATTATAAAACATAGAACCAGTGAGCTGGAAGAAAAACTGGAATGTGCAGAACGAACAGTACGGCGTAAAGAGAACCAGTTACTGCGTACAGTAAAACAGCACCAGTCCGAGAAACAGGAATTGATAAAGCTCAGAGAAAGTCAATACAACACAGGAAAAGCCGGGTAATGACTTTTACGAAATGATTCGTTGAAAAGCAATACTGTAAATTGCGAAAGCAATATTTTTAGCAGAATTAACAAAATATAACATGTAAAAATATGCACTATTTTTTGTAATATAAATGGATTTTATCAGCGTAATATGATATACTTTGAATACAAGAAAGGTCAGAAAAAATATGAGAGAAAATCAACTATTAGAACTAATATTTCAAGAATTAACCTTAATAAAAAATAATACTGATTTCATGAAAGAGGAAATCGCCATATTAAAAGAAGATGTCAGTGGTTTAAAAGAAGATGTTATTGGTTTAAAGGAAGATGTCAGTGGTTTAAAGGAAGATGTCAGTGGTTTAAAGAAAGATGTCAGTGGTTTAAAGAAAGATGTCAGTGGTTTAAAGGAAGATGTCAGTGGTTTAAAGGAAGATGTCAGTGGTTTAAAGAAAGATGTCAGTGGTTTAAAAGAAGATGTCATTGGATTAAAAGAAGATGTCAATGGTTTAAAAGAAGATATTACCAGTATCAAAGCAGCTCAGAAACGCGCAGACCGCCGTATTTCTTACATATACAAAGAACTAAAGAATATGGACGACGCTATTTTAGGTGAGGTTGAACGAGTACATGAAATCCTGGACCGCCATGCGGCGGACGGGAGCAAGCATTTGGCATAATATAAATTCACACGTCTTAGCGGGCAGTATGTCATTTGTCTATGAGATGCTGCCCGTTGTCTCTGCTCTTCAGAGAAAATTTTAAATCCCTCTTGACAAATAAAATTCATAGCATTATAATTGAGAAAAAGTTGAATTGATTAACACTTTAAACCGATGAACAAGAAGAGTAAGTGAAAATATTTATTCCCAGAGAGCCGTTGTTGGTGGAAATACGGCAGTAAGAGTTTTCGCTGAATGGACTTGTGAGGGCAGCTTGAAACCTTCCGGGAAGGGAGTAGACGCTGACGGGGAGCTTATCCGTTATCAAGGAGCAGTGTATGATAGTACATGAAAGAGCGGCTCATATTACAATGCGTATATGGGCAATGTGGGTGGTACCGCAGGAGTTGAAATGATACAGCTCTTGTCCCATTGGAGAAATCTGATGGGGCAAGAGCTTTTTTATTTATGGCAATAGAATGTTCGCAAAGCGCGTTTCCTATTGCAGCCGCTCTTTGGAAAAGGAGGAAAAACATGACGATCACACCAGACTGCAACACAATCCTGAAACTTGCAGAGAAATATTCCATTGTACCTGTATGCAGGGAAATCTATGCGGATGTTACAACACCGATCACCCTGCTTCGCAAGCTTACAGGGTTATCCAAAAGATATTATCTTCTGGAGAGTATAGAGGGCGGAGAAACCTGGGGAAGATATTCCTTCCTGGGATATGATCCGGTCATGCGGGTGACCTGCAGGGCCGGCAAAGTATATATAGAAAAGCAGGGAAATACAGAGACCGTGGAAACAGCAAAGCCTTTAAACGTGCTGAGGGAAATCATGAAGGACTATAAATCGCCGAGACTTTCCGGTATGCCCCCGTTTACAGGCGGGTTTGTCGGATATTTTGCATATTCCATGATCGGCTACGCAGAACCGGTACTCAATATTAAAAAGGGAACATTCCCGGATTATGACGTGATGCTTTTTGATAAAGTTATTGCCTATGACCATTTGAAACAAAAAATATGCATCATTGTGAATATGCGGACTGATAAAGTGATGGAGAATTACGGGGAGGCCACAGCGGAGATAGCCAGGATAGCTGGACTGATCAAAAGTGCACCGGTACCTGCTGCCGATGCTGAGCCGGAACAGATCCATTTCACCTGTAACGTGAGCAGAGAAGAATATTGCAGCATTGTGGAGAAGACAAAGGAATATATAAGAGACGGGGATATTTTTCAGGCAGTTATCTCCAGACAGTTTACCAGCCCTATGAAAGGAAGCCTCTTAAATGCCTACAGAGTTCTGCGCACAACCAACCCGTCCCCGTATATGGTGTACCTCCATTTTGATGAGGAGGAACTGATGAGTACCTCTCCGGAGACACTGGTCCGCCTGCAGGACGGCAGACTGACTACGTTTCCGGTAGCCGGTTCCAGACCGAGAGGAAAAGACGCGGAGGAAGATGAAGCTCTGGAACATGACCTTCTGCAGGATGAAAAGGAATTGTCAGAACATAATATGCTGGTGGATCTGGGAAGAAACGACCTGGGCCGTATCAGCAGGTTTGGTTCTGTGGAAGTGACAAAATATATGATGATCCACCGTTATTCCAAAATCATGCACATTTGCTCCCAGGTGGAAGGTTCCATCGGGCAGGATAAGGACGCACTTGATGCCGTTGAGGCGGTGCTCCCGGCGGGAACCCTTTCCGGCGCACCGAAGATCAGAGCCTGCGAAATCATTGAGGAGCTGGAGAGTACAGAGCGGGGCGTCTACGGCGGCGCTATCGGTTACCTGGATTTTGCCGGTAACCTGGATACCTGCATTGCCATCCGCATGGCAGTGAAAAAAGATGGAAAGGTCTATGTGCAGGCAGGCGGCGGGATCGTTGCGGACAGCGTACCGGATTTGGAGTATGAAGAATCAGCAAACAAAGCAGCTGCGGTTATGCAGGCCATTAAAAATGCAGGGGAGGTGGATGAGTTATGATATTACTGATTGATAATTACGACAGTTTTACATACAACTTAGTGCAGATGATAGGTACCATCAATCCGGATATCCGTGTTATCCGAAATGATGAGATGACACCGGAGGAGATTGAAGGATTACATCCTTCCCACATCATCCTCTCACCAGGTCCGGGATATCCCAAAGATGCAGGCGTGTGCGAGGCAGTGATTCAAAAACTGCAGGGGAAAGTCCCCATTCTGGGTGTCTGCCTGGGGCATCAGGCAGTCTGTGAGGTGTACGGCGCAAAAATCAGCCACGCCAGGCATCTGATGCACGGCAAAAAAAGCAGGGTGCACATTCAGACAGAAAGCCCCATCTTTGCGGGGATGGAGGAGGAAATAGACGCAGCCAGATACCACTCCCTCATTGCGGAGGATGGCACCATTCCCGAATGTCTGCAGATATTGTCAACAGACGTGGAAAACGGTGAAATCATGGCCGTGGGCCACAGGGAATATCCGGTGTATGGACTGCAGTTTCATCCGGAATCCATTCTTACACCACAGGGAAAAAGCATATTGGAAAATTTTTTGAATATAAAAGCTAAAAGAGGAGACAAGATCATGATCAAAGAAGCAATTCACACACTGATGGACGGTAAGGATTTAAGCTATGAAGTGGCAAAGGCAGTCATGCATGAAATGATGGACGGCATTGCCACACAGGCTCAGATGGGAGCATTTTTAGCAGCACTGCGTATGCAGGGCGAGAGCATAGATGAGATCACAGCATTTGCTGAGGTGATGCGGGAAAAAGGAATTAAGATAAAACCGGAGAGAGAAGTCATAGATATTGTGGGAACAGGCGGAGACGAGGCAGGAACCTTTAATATTTCCACCACAGCCGCCTTTGTGGTTGCGGCAGGCGGCGTGCCGGTGGCGAAACACGGAAACCGCAGCGTATCCAGCAAGAGTGGTGCTGCTGACGTGTTGGAAAACCTGGGAGCCAATGTGGCTCTGGACGCAAAGCAAAATGAAACCATTCTAAACAAGACAGGCATGTGCTTTATGTTTGCCCCTGTTTATCATTCTTCCATGAAGTACGCTGCCCCGGTCAGAAAAGAGATGGGTGTCCGCACTGTGTTTAATATTTTAGGCCCCCTGTCCAATCCGGCAGCAGCTACCATGCAGCTTCTGGGCGTATACGACAAAAACCTGGTGGAGCCTTTGGCGAAGGTGCTGGGCAACCTGGGTGTGACCAGAGGTGTGGCTGTGTGCGGTGAAGACGGTCTGGATGAGATCACCCTGACCGGAGAAACCACTGTCTGCGAAATACGTTTCGGAGAGACCACCTGCTACACCATCTCGCCGGAACAGTTTGGAATGGAACGGTGTGAACTTGCCGAGCTGGTGGGCGGTTCCCCTGCTGATAATGCGCAGATAACCAGAGACATCCTTTCAGGACGCGAGACAGGGCCAAAACGTGATGTGGTCCTTCTAAATGCAGGTATGAGCCTGTATCTCGGGATTGACGGCATTACTCTTCAGGAGGGCATTGATATGGCGCGGGAATTGATAGAGAGTGGTAAAGCCCAGGCAAAATTTGATGAATTTGTGAAGGCTACAAGAGAACAGTAAGAGAGGAGATTCAAAATGATTCTGGAACAGATAGCAAGAGATACAGAGATTCGTGTAACCCAGCAGAAGAAAAAAGTCCCTCTCCAAACAGTGAAAAAAACGGCGTATAAGATGGAAACGGAAACAGGGTTTCCATTTGAAAAAGCGTTGGCGAAAGACGGGCTTTCCTTTATCTGTGAAGTCAAAAAAGCATCCCCCTCAAAAGGGATCATTGCGCAGGAGTTTCCGTATCTGGACATTGCGAAGGAATACGAAGCAGCAGGAGCAGATGCCATCTCCTGTCTGACGGAACCGAAATACTTTCTGGGCTGTGACAGCTATCTGGAGGAGATCGCAAAAAATGTTAAGATCCCAGTCCTCAGAAAAGATTTTGTTGTGGAGGAATACCAGATATATGAGGCAAAGACTTTGGGTGCCGGCGCTGTGCTCCTTATCTGTTCTCTCATCGAACCGGTACTCCTGAAACGTTATATTCAGGTGTGTGACACCCTGGGGATCTCCGCTCTGGTGGAAACCCATGATGAGAAAGAAATCTCCCATGCCGTGTGGGCAGGGGCCAGGGTCATCGGAGTCAATAATCGGAATCTGAGAGATTTCAGTGTTGATGTGGGAAACAGCACAAGGCTTCGCGCTCTGGCACCGAAAGAAGTCTTGTTCGTGGCGGAGAGCGGTATAAAAGGACCTGAGGACATTGCACGTTTAAAGGAAAATAAAGTGAATGCCGTGCTGATCGGCGAGACACTTATGAAGAGCAAGGACAAGAAAAAAATGCTCGCTTACTTAAAAGGAGAAGAAACATCCTATGAGCAGTAAAGTGAAAATCTGCGGCCTCAGACGGCCCCGGGATATAGAAATGGCCAATTTGTATGAGCCGGATTATGTGGGATTTGTCTTTGCGGAAAGCAGCCGTCAGGTCACGGAAGAAGAGGCAGAGGCCCTCAAAGCGGAGCTTGCAGATGGGATTTTAGCAGTTGGTGTCTTTGTAAATGCGCCCGTTGTACAGGCAGCCCGCATTGCCGAGAAGGGGATCATTGATATGATCCAGCTCCACGGTGATGAGGATGAGGCATATATCTGCAGCCTGAAAAAACTCACTGGCAGACCGGTGATAAAAGCCGTCCGTGTACAGAGCCGGGAACAGATCCTTCAGGCGGAAAAACTACCCTGTGATCATCTGCTCCTTGATACATATACAAAAGGACAGTACGGAGGAAGCGGAAAGCGTTTTGACCTGTCTTTGATCCCCGGGCTTTCCAAGCCATTTTTTCTGGCCGGCGGTCTGAATGCTGAAAATGTACGGCAAGCACTGGAAATCAGCGGTGCATTTGCTGCGGATGTGAGCAGTGCGGTGGAGACAGATGGATATAAAGACACAGATAAAGTAAAGGCTTTTATTCAGGCAGTGCGGGAAGAGAAGCGGTAAAACCAATGGATTTTTAAGGAAGAGGATGAAAAGCATGAGTAAAGGAAGATTTGGAAATTATGGAGGACAGTATATTCCGGAGACACTGATGAGTGCCGTGCAGGAGCTGGAAGAAGCATATAAGAAATACAGCAAGGACCCGGAGTTTAACAGAGAGCTGGACGATCTGCTGAAAAGTTACGCAGGCCGTCCGTCCCTGCTGTATTACGCGGAGAAAATGACAAATGATCTGGGCGGAGCCAAAATATATCTGAAACGTGAGGATCTGAACCATACCGGCTCTCACAAGATCAACAATGTTCTGGGCCAGGTGCTTCTGGCAAAAAAAATGGGCAAAACAAGAGTCATTGCCGAGACAGGCGCCGGTCAGCACGGTGTGGCCACTGCCACGGCAGCCGCGCTTATGGGACTTGAATGTGAGGTCTTCATGGGACGGGAGGACACGGACCGCCAGGCGCTGAATGTATACCGCATGGAGCTTTTGGGGGCAAAAGTACATCCTGTGGACAGCGGAACAGCCACGCTTAAGGATGCCGTCAATGAAACCATGCGGGAGTGGACCAGAAGGATGGATGACACCCTGTATGTACTCGGCTCTGTTATGGGACCCCATCCCTTCCCTATGATCGTGCGTGATTTCCAGAAGATCATCGGTAAGGAGATCAAAGAGCAGCTGCAGGAAAAAGAGGGCAGACTCCCGGATGCCGTGATCGCCTGTGTGGGCGGCGGCAGCAATGCCATGGGCGCGTTTTATGAATTTATCCCGGATGAGCAGGTACAGCTTATCGGATGTGAAGCGGCAGGCCTCGGTGTGGATACAGAGAAACATGCAGCTACCATAGCCAAAGGGACAGAGGGTGTCTTCCATGGCATGAAATCCCTGTTCTGCCAGGATGAGTACGGGCAGATCGCCCCGGTGTACTCCATCTCGGCAGGTCTTGACTATCCGGGGATCGGACCGGAACATGCCAACTTAAATGAAACCGGCAGGGCAAACTATGTGCCCATTACAGATATGGAGGCAGTGGAGGCATTTGAATATCTTTCAAGAACTGAGGGGATCATCCCGGCCATCGAAAGTGCCCATGCAGTGGCATATGCCAGAAAGCTGGCTCCGGCTATGGATAAGGACAAGATCATTGTGGTAAATATTTCAGGCAGAGGCGATAAGGACGTGGCTGCCATTGCACGGTACAGAGGAGTGGAGATTTATGAGTAAAATATATCAGGCGTTTGAAAACAAAAAGGCATTTATTCCATTTATCACAGGCGGAGACCCAACACTTGAGGTGACAGAACAGCTTCTGTACGCTATGGAGGAGGCAGGGGCAGATCTGATCGAAATAGGCATACCTTTTTCCGACCCTACAGCAGAAGGCCCCGTAATCCAGGAGGCAAATGAGAGGGCACTGAAAGCGGGCTGTACCACAGATAAATTATTTGATATGATAAAAAGAGCAAGAAATAAAGTCACAGTACCCATTGTATTTCTCACTTATGTGAATCCTATTTTTACTTATGGCAAGGAACGCTTTATGAAAAAATGTGTGGAGTGTGGTGTTGACGGCATTATTGTTCCGGATATGCCTTATGAGGAAAAACAGGAGCTGGCACCAGCCTGTGACGCATTTGGGATTGATATTATCCCTCTGATAGCACCCACATCAAATGCGCGTATCACCATGATCGCAAAGGAGGCAAAGGGCTATATCTACTGCGTCTCCTCCCTGGGCGTTACCGGTGTGAGGAGCGAGATCAAGACAGATATCGGCTCCATGGTGGAATTGGTGCGGCAGGCAACAGATGTGCCCTGCGCTGTGGGTTTTGGTATATCCACTCCTCAGCAGGCATATGATATGGCAAAAGTTTCGGACGGAGCTATTGTGGGGTCTGCAATTGTTAAAATTGTGGCAAAATATGGAAAAGATTGTGTGCCGCATGTAGCGGAGTATGTAAAAGAGATGAAGGCTGCCGTGGACCGGGCCAATGGCTGAATACAGCGGAGGATGGGCAATTCCATCCTCCATTTTTGTGCAGAAAATTTCGGATGGCAGAGTATTGCTGCCGGGCACTATGCAAGTATGACAAAAAACAGTAACAGTTCAGACATGCTGAACCGTTACACATCCAGCTATAAAAAATCGCTTCACCATGGGCCGGATAAAGCTGGCACTGCTTTTTCATACGGTCAGCGCAGTAAATGCGCAGACCTGTCTGAACGGTTATAAAAAACATTCATAATAATTAAATATTTCACAAATTTTTGTTGAAAAATCCCCGGAAACAAGGTACAATTAAAATCGGCAGAAATTGGTTTTGTCTTTTAACTCAACAAAGTAAAACCAGGAGGCGATTTCTGCATGAAAACCGGATTATCACGCAGATTTTTCGTGCAGAATCCAGGTAAATAATAAAAAATGGAGGGCTGATAAATGAGTAATACAGCACAAAGCTTGGCAAGTAAGAGAATTGCTTCTTTACTTGATGAGAACAGTTTTGTTGAGATCGGCGGCTGTGTCACAGCAAGAAACACAGATTTCAACTTATCTGAAAAGGAAACACCGGCAGACGGTGTCATCACCGGTTATGGTGTCATCGACGGCAGCCTGGTGTATGTGTACAGCCAGGACGCTTCCGTTCTGAACGGAACCATCGGTGAAATGCATGCCAAAAAGATTGTCAGACTTTACGATCTGGCAATGAAGACAGGCGCTCCGGTTATCGGACTTGTGGACTGTGCAGGTTTGAGACTGCAGGAAGCTACAGATGCTCTGCATGCTTTTGGTGAAATTTACACCAAGCAGGTTATGGCATCCGGTGTGATCCCCCAGATCACAGGTATCTTCGGAACCTGCGGCGGCGGTCTTGCAATCGTTCCGGCTCTTACCGATTTCACCTTCATGGAAGAGAAGTCCGGTAAGCTGTTTGTAAACTCCCCCAACGCTTTAGAGGGAAATGAAATTTCCAAATGTGATACATCCAGTGCAAAATACCAGAGCGAAGAGGCTGGCCTGGTGGATGTACTGGGAAGTGAGGATGAAATCCTTGCACAGATGAGACTGCTGGTATCCATGCTGCCTTCCAACTACGAAGACAACTCTTCTTACGAAGACTGCGCGGATGACTTAAACCGTGTATGCCCGGAACTGGAAAATTGTGTAGGCGATACTGCGATCGCACTTTCCCAGATCGCGGACAATAATGAGTTCTTTGAAGTGAAAGCCGCTTATGCAAAAGATATGGTGACAGGCTTTATCCGTCTGAACGGTGCTTCGGTGGGCTGCGTTGCCAACAGAAGCGAAGTTTACAACGATGAAGGCGAGAAGACAGAGTCCTTTGACAATGTACTCTCTGTAAGAGGATGTAAGAAAGCGGCAGACTTCGTTAAATTCTGCGACGCTTTTGAAATTCCGGTACTGTCCCTGACAAATGTAAAAGGCTACAAAGCAACAAAGTGCGCAGAGGCAAATATCGCTAAAGCTGCCGCACAGCTTACTTACGCATTTACAAATGCAACCGTACCGAAAGTGAACATCGTGATCGGTGAGGCCTTCGGAAGTGCATATCTGGCAATGAACAGCAAATCCACGGGAGCTGACATGGTATACGCATGGCCCGGCGCTCAGATCGGTATGATGGACGCGCGTCTTGCCGCTAAGATCATGTATGCGGACAGCGATGCTGCCACCATCAATGAAAAAGCTGCTGAGTATGCCGACTTACAGTCAAGCGCAATGGCTGCTGCCAAGAGAGGTTATGTGGATGCCATCATCGAGGCAGAAGATACCAGAAAATATGTGATTGGTGCTTTTGAAATGTTATTCACAAAGAGAGAAGATCGTCCCAGTAAGAAACACGGCACGGTTTAGGCGAGGTGAAGCATATGAAGCAGAAATGGAAAAAATTAATTGGTTTGATCCTGATCGGAGTCTGCGCGCTGGCTATGACAGCCTGCGGAAGCAGTAAAGACTCCACAGGCGGTTTAAAAGAGCTGGACGATGCAACCGTTGACTCCCTGGTGGAGAGCTTTGGCAGCGTTGTCGGCAACATTGCGGATCTGGATGAGGAATCCATTGCAGGACTGATGGAAGGCGATGATGCATTCAGCGCCTCTGCAGCCAGTGCATGGGAGGGAGCCGGCGAAGATCTGGGAGCATATGTTGAGACGAACAAAGGCGAGGTGGAGATCAAAGACGGCAGCTATATGCTGACACTGTCATGTAAATTTGAGAACCGCGACGCAGTATGTATCTTTACTCTGGATAAAAACGGCAATCCGCTCAGTGTGACCATTGACCCACAATATTCAATGGGTGAAAAGATGACACAGGCAGGACAGAATACGCTTCTGGGCGTTGGTACTGTTTTTGTAATGCTGGTTTTCCTTTGCTTTGTTATTTCCTTAATGAAATACATTCCGGGCTTTGTGGAGTCCTTTGGCAAGAAGAAAGCTGCTCCGGAAGAGGTTCGCGTTCCGGCTGCCCCGGCTGCTCCTGTTATTCCGGAAGCAGTGGAGGAAGAGGTTGTGGATGACGGTGAGCTGATCGCAGTCATTGCAGCGGCCATCGCGGCATCTGAAAATACATCTACAGACAGTTTTGTAGTTCGTTCCATCAGAAAATCAACAAAAAGAAATTGGCAGAGAGCCTAATCACAGGAGGAAATGGTTATGAAATCTTATACAATTACAGTTAATGGCGTTGCATATGATGTAACAGTAGAAGAGGGCGCAGGAAACGCAGCAGCACCTGTGGCAGCTCCGAAGGCTGCTCCTAAGGCAGCACCAAAAGCCGCTCCGGCAGCAAAACCTGCAGCATCTGCAGCAGGCGCAGTGGCAGTTACCGCATCTGTTCCGGGTAAAGTATTCAAAGTGGAAGCAAATGTTGGACAGGCAGTAAAAGCCGGTGACAACATCATCATCCTGGAAGCCATGAAAATGGAAATTCCGGTTGTTGCTCCGCAGGACGGTACCATTGCAAGTATTGACGTGGCAGTTGGTGACTCCGTAGAAAACGGCGATACACTGGCATCCATGAACTAGAATTTACAAACATTTGTAAATTCCCGACAGCTAAGAGATAAATCTTGCTGATACAATAGAAAGCACAAATCGAAAACTTTCTATTGTCACGAATACGAACAATGGGAGGTAATATAATGTCTAACGTTACAGATACACTGTCTAACCTGCTCCACCAGACAGCGTTTTTCAATCTGACATGGGGAAATTACCTTATGATTTTAGTTGCCTTTGTTTTTCTTTTCCTGGCAATTAAAAAAGGATTTGAACCGCTTCTTCTGGTGCCGATTGCCTTCGGTATGCTGTTGGTTAATATCTATCCTGATATTATGGCGCAGCCATACACGGATGCAGCAGGAATCGAGCATGCAGGTGGACTTCTTCACTATTTTTATCTGATGGATGAATGGAGTATTCTTCCGTCCCTGATTTTCATGGGCGTTGGTGCCATGACAGACTTTGGTCCGCTGATCGCAAACCCCAAGAGCTTTCTTATGGGTGCAGCAGCACAGCTTGGTATCTATATGGCATACTTCCTGGCAATCTTTATGGGATTCAACGGAAAGGCAGCAGCTGCTATCTCCATTATCGGTGGTGCTGACGGCCCGACTTCCATCTTCCTGGCAGGTAAGCTTGGACAGACAGTCCTGATGGGACCCATTGCGGTGGCGGCATATTCCTATATGTCCCTGGTTCCGATCATCCAGCCGCCGATCATGAAACTTCTCACAACTGAGAAGGAAAGAAAGATCAAAATGGAACAGCTCCGTCCGGTTTCCAAACTGGAAAAGATCCTGTTCCCGATTATCATCACCGTTGTTGTTTGTCTGATCCTTCCTACAACAGCTCCGCTGGTTGGTATGTTAATGCTTGGTAACCTGTTCCGTGAATCAGGTGTTGTAAAACAGTTGAGCGAGACAGCTTCCAATGCCCTTATGTATATTGTAGTTATCTTACTGGGAACTTCCGTAGGTGCTTCCACAAGCGCTGAGGCATTCCTGAAACTGGATACTCTGAAAATCGTTGTTTTAGGTCTGGTTGCATTCGCAGTCGGTACTGCAGGCGGCGTGCTTCTCGGTAAGTTAATGTGCAAACTGTCCGGCGGCAAGATCAACCCGTTGATCGGTTCTGCCGGTGTATCTGCTGTTCCTATGGCAGCCCGTGTATCCCAGAAAGTTGGTGCTGAGGCAGACCCGACTAACTTCCTGCTGATGCATGCAATGGGCCCGAACGTTGCAGGTGTTATCGGTACTGCGGTAGCTGCTGGTACCTTCATGGCAATCTTCGGTGTTTAATATATAGAAAGCAGACTTTCTATTGTCATGAGTTATATGGGTTGAAATAACATTTTAGGAGGAAAACAAGATGGCAGAGGTAGTAAAAAAACCTATTAAGATTACTGAAACGATCTTACGTGATGCGCATCAGTCTCTGATTGCAACCAGAATGACCACAGAGCAGATGCTGCCGATCGTAGATAAACTGGATAAAGTCGGTTACCATTCCGTAGAGTGCTGGGGTGGTGCCACCTTTGATGCATCCCTGCGTTTCTTAAAAGAAGATCCCTGGGACAGACTGCGTAAATTCCGTGACGGCTTTAAAAATACAAAACTGCAGATGTTATTCCGTGGACAGAATATCCTGGGATACCGTCCTTACGCAGATGATGTGGTAGAGTATTTCGTGCAGAAATCGATTGCAAACGGTATTGACATCATCCGTATCTTTGACTGTCTGAATGACCTGAGAAACCTGCAGACAGCCGTAAAAGCATCCAACAAAGAAAAGGGACATGCACAGGTTGCATTATCTTATACCTTAGGAGATGCCTATACAATGGATTATTGGGTTGACATGGCTAAAAAAGTCGAGGATATGGGTGCAAATTCTATCTGTATCAAGGATATGGCTGGTCTGCTTGTGCCTTATAAAGCAACAGAGCTGGTGACAGCGCTGAAAGAGGCTGTTGATATTCCAATCCAGCTTCATACACACTACACATCAGGCGTGGCTTCCATGACCTATTTAAAAGCTGTAGAGGCAGGCGTGGATGTACTTGATACAGCTATGTCTCCCTTTGCCCTGGGAACATCCCAGCCGGCTACCGAGGTTATGGTTGAAACCTTTAAAGGAACACCTTACGACACAGGCTTTGACCAGAATCTTCTGGCAGAGATCGCTGACTATTTCCGTCCAATCCGTGACGAGGCACTGGAAAGCGGCCTGCTGAATCCTAAGAACCTGGGCGTTAATATTAAAACTCTGCTGTATCAGGTACCGGGCGGCATGCTCTCCAACCTGACCAGCCAGTTGAAGGAACAGCACGCAGAAGATAAATTCTACGATGTTCTGGAAGAGGTGCCGAGAGTGCGTAAAGACCTGGGCGAGCCGCCTCTGGTTACTCCGTCCTCTCAGATCGTTGGTACACAGGCTGTGTTCAACGTGATCATGGGCGAGCGCTATAAAATGGTCACAAAAGAGACAAAGGACGTTCTCAGCGGAAAATACGGTGCTACGGTTAAACCGTTCGATCCTGAAGTACAGAAGAAGTGTATCGGTGATACAGAGCCGATCACCTGCCGTCCGGCTGATTTGATCCCGGACGAACTGGATACTTTAAGAAGTGAAATGGCACAGTGGTCCGAACAGGAAGAGGACGTATTGTCTTATGCATTATTCCCGCAGGTGGCTACCGAGTTCTTCAAGTATAGAGAAGCACAGAAGACGAAGGTGGACCCGAAGGTTGCGGATACGGAGAATGGGGCTTATCCTGTTTGATGTTTTGAAAATGGAAGGGCGAAGGTGTCGTGATGAGCGGGGCCTTTGCCTTTTTCTTTTTTTGGCAAGTGGGACGGAAGCAAAGGAGGGCGAGTCGGGGGAGGCCATATGCCTGTGAACGAAACGTTCCGCTGCCAGGGAGCTAACCTGCTCCCATTCACTAAATTCATCGGCAGAGGCCTCTTCATTAAGTGACTGGGGCAGGTGGATCTCCCTGACGCTCCTCTGAGACATCGTTCACAGGCATATGGCCTCCCCCGGCTCGCCCTCCTTTGCTTCCTGTTTTTGGCTGTTCTGCGGTAGTGATAGAGATAATATATGGAATTGTATGTTTTCTATATGTTCTTTTGGTGTTTTATGGCAGGTAATCAGGGAGGCGTTTTCATGCTGAAAGCATGAAAATCCCGAGGCGGCCAGCGCGATATGGGGCAGAATGCTCCATATATGTGCATCGCGAAGCGTGTTACTGGATACGGAGTGTACAGTGACTTGTGCTCTTGTGGTGAAAGGGCCGGTTGAAATTTTTTAGTGAAAAATTTTTGGATTTGTGGTATTATAACCCATGTGTGGGCAGAATTTGTCTATATGTTACGGAAGGCTGTTGTTTTTGAGGGCTTGTTTAGGGGCTTGTGAATGACGGTGATCAAATACCTTGGGGTATGTTTTGAAGAGAGGACAGACATGGGTAATGCGGAGAATTTACTCAGTAAGATGAATAAGCAGTACCAGAGTTTCAGCAAGGGGCAGAAGAAACTGGCTACTTATATTAATGATAATTATGATAAGGCCGCTTTTCTGACGGCTGCTAAGCTGGGGGAGACGGTTGGGGTCAGTGAGTCTACGGTGGTGCGTTTTGCTATCCATCTGGGGTATAAAGGGTATCCGGAGTTTCAGAAGGCTTTGGAGGAACTGGTGAGGAATAAACTGAATTCGATCCAGAGAATGGAAGTGACTTATGGCAGGGTTCCTCAGTCGGAGATTTTGGATACGGTGCTGCATTCAGATATTGATAAGATTAAACTGACCATGGAGCATATTGACCACGGTGCCTTTGAACTGGCTGTGGAGACTATTTTGAAGGCGAAGAGTATCTATATTGTTGGGATACGAAGCTGTGCTCCTCTGGCAAGTTTTCTGGGTTTTTATTTTAATCTTTTGTTTGATCATGTACATCTGATGCATACGAACAGCTCCAGCGAGCTGTTTGAGCAGATGATCCATATCAGTGGGGATGATGTTATTATCGGGATCAGTTTTCCCAGATATTCCATGCGGACTTTGAAGGCGCTGGAATTTGCCAATAACAGAAGTGCTAAGGTGATCACCCTGACTGACAGTATACATTCTCCTATGAATCTGTATTCTTCCTGTAATCTGATAGCCAGAAGTGACATGGCTTCTATTGTGGATTCCCTGGTGGCACCTTTGAGCGTGATCAATGCGCTGGTGGTGGCACTGTGTATGCGCAAGCAGAAAGAAGTGGTAGCAACTTTGGAGGATTTGGAGAAAATCTGGGATGAATATCAGGTTTATAATAATGACGAGATCAATATGGCGGACGGACAGGATATTGAACTGAAAAATCCGGTCGGCATGGAGGATTAGAGGTTACGGTTCGCACGCCACTGTCCCGGGCGAAGCGTGCTGCTGTACACGGAGTGGACAGCAGCGATTAGATTACGCGAATAAAGGAGCCTGCAATGGCAAAAATAATCATTATCGGCGGCGGGGCTGCCGGCATGTTCGCATCTGTGTTTCTGGCTGAGAAGGGACATCAGGTGCATGTGTTTGAAAAAAATGAAAAATTGGGCAAGAAGCTTTTTATCACGGGAAAAGGTCGCTGTAATGTGACGAATGACTGTGATCCGGAGACGTTTTTTGAATCGGTGGTTTCCAATCCGAAATTTTTGTACAGCGCTTATTACGGATGTACCAGCCAGGATGTGATGGCGTTTTTTTCCTCCATGGGTGTTAAGCTCAAAACAGAGAGAGGAAACCGTGTGTTCCCGGTATCTGACCACTCCTCTGATGTGATCAGGGCATTGGAGCAAAGGATGCGTACAGCGGGTGTGAAGGTACATCTGCATACGGAGGTAAAGGAGCTGCTTCTGGAGGATGGCTGTGCGGCGGGGATCCGGCTGGCAGATGGAGTGGAGATATCCGGAGATAAGGTGATCGTGGCCTGCGGAGGATTTTCTTATCAGGCCACAGGTTCCACCGGGGACGGCTACCGCTTGGCAAAAGAGGCGGGACATACGGTGACGGAGATTCTTCCGGCCCTGGTGCCTCTGGAGGTCAGGGAGGCGTATGTAAGCCGGATGCAGGGACTGGCCCTTAAAAATGTGCGCTTTACTGTGAAGGATGGGAAGAAGGTGCTCTATGATGAGTTCGGAGAGCTTCTTTTTACACACTTTGGTATATCAGGGCCTTTGGTGCTGACTGCCAGCTCAAAGATAGCAAAAAGGTTAAAGAAAAAGGAACTGCAGGGATATATTGATGTGAAGGCAGCCCTTTCCGGGGAACAGCTGGATGGCAGGATCCTGCGGGATTTTGAGGAGAACAGGAACCGGCAGTTTAAGAACTCTGTGGGAGGTCTGTTCCCTGCGAAGATGGAGCCGGTCATGCTGGAGCTCTCCGGAATTCCTTTGGAGAAGAAGGTCAATGAGATAACCAGGGAGGAGAGGCAGCATTTCGTTTCCCTGATCAAGGAATTTCCCCTTACGATCACCGGTACCCGGGATTTTAAGGAGGCAATTATTACCCAGGGCGGTGTGAAGACCGGGGAGATCCAGCCCGGTACCATGGAGTCTAAAAAAGTCCGGGGCCTCTATTTTATCGGAGAAGTTCTGGATTTGGATGCGGTCACCGGTGGATTTAATCTGCAGATCGCCTGGTCTACGGCTTTCGCGGCGGCTTCGTCCATAAATGAGAGCAAAGAATAATGGTACAAAGGAGACAGAAACAAGATGGCATTTAATATTGCGATTGACGGTCCGGCAGGTGCCGGAAAAAGCACCATAGCCAAAGCGTTTGCAAAGAGGCTTTCCTACATCTATGTGGATACGGGAGCCATGTACCGCGCGATGGCGCTTTATCTGCTGAGGGAGGGCATATCCGCGGAGGATGTGAGCGGGATTGAAAAAGCCTGTGAGCGTGCGGATATCTCCCTTGTACATGAGGGCGGTGTCCAGAAGGTACTTTTAAACGGTGAGGATGTAAGCAGCCTGATACGGAGCGAGGAGGTGGGCAATATGGCCTCCGCAAGCGCACAGAACGGCAAAGTCAGGGAGAAGCTGGTGGAGCTTCAGAGACAGCTTGCAGCCAGGACCGATGTGGTTATGGACGGCAGGGATATTGGTACCTGCGTGCTGCCGAAGGCAGATGTTAAAATATATCTCACAGCCAGTGTCCACACAAGGGCGGTCAGACGCTATAAGGAGTATCTGGAAAAGGGTATGGAGGCAGATTTGGCCAGGATAGAGGAGGATATTGAGAAGCGGGATCATCAGGACATGAACCGGGAAATTTCGCCTTTGAAGAGGGCGGCGGACGCTGTCCTTTTGGATTCCTCTGATCTGACCATTGAGGAAGTCCTGGATGCCATGATGGAGATCTGTAAGAATAAAAAAAGCTGAAGGAGCTGCTATGGAAGTAAAGACAGCCAAAAGCGCCGGCTTCTGCTTCGGCGTGAAGCGGGCAGTGGAAAAAGTATATGAGGTTGCAGGAGAGAAACAAGCCGGTGTATATACCTACGGGCCTATCATTCACAATGAGGAAGTGGTGGGAGATTTGGAAAAGAAAGGTGTATCGGTCCTGAACAGTGAGGAGGAGCTTAAGGCTCTTGCTGAAGGAACTGTCATCATCCGTTCCCACGGGGTGCCGAGGAAGATTTACGAGCTGCTTCAGGAAAAAGGGCTGGACTATGTGGATGTAACCTGTCCCTTTGTGCTGAAGATCCACAGGATCGTGGAACGGGAAAGCCGTGCGGGACGCCATATTGTCATTATAGGAAATAAAGACCATCCGGAAGTAGAGGGAATCCGGGGCTGGTGTGAAGGTCCCTCGACAGTCATCAAAACCAGGGAAGAGGCTGAAAATTTCCTGCGGGAAGGCCACGAAAATGTATGTATTGTCTCGCAGACGACATTTAATTACAAGAATTTTCAAGAACTAGTTGAAATTTTAGCCAAAAAGAGGTATGATAGACTTGTTTTAAATACGATTTGCAATGCAACCAATGAGCGACAGGCAGAAGCGGCAGAGATTGCAAAGACAGTAGACGCCATGATTGTCATAGGAGGCAAACATAGCTCAAACACCCAAAAGCTGTTTGAGATATGTAAAGGCGTATGTAAAAACACATACTATATACAGACACTTGCTGACTTGGATTCTGATAGTTTTCAATCCATTCAATGTGTAGGTATTACAGCAGGGGCTTCAACCCCAAATAAAATAATTGAGGAGGTTTCAAAACATGTCAGAATTAAGTTTTGAACAGATGTTAGACGAATCATTTAAGACAATCAGAAATGGGGAGGTAGTCGAAGGTACTATCATCGGTGTTAAAGAAGATGAAATTATCCTGAACATTGGCTATAAAGCAGATGGTATCATCACAAGAAACGAATATTCCAACGATTCTAATCTTGACCTGACTACTGTAGTTTCCGTAGGAGACACCATGGAGGCAAAAGTTCTGAAAGTCAACGACGGCGAAGGACAGGTTCTCTTGACATACAAGAGACTGGCAGCTGAGAAAGGCAACAAGAGACTGGAGGAAGCTTTTGAAAATAAAGAAGTCCTGACAGCAAAAGTAACACAGGTTCTGGATGGCGGTTTAAGTGTTGTCTTAGATGAGGCAAGAGTGTTCATCCCAGCAAGTCTGGTATCCGATTCCTATGAAAAAGACCTGACAAAATATCAGGATCAGGAAATTGAATTTGTGATCACAGAGTTCAACCCGAGAAGACGCCGTATCATCGGTGACCGCAAACAGCTTCTGATGGCTAAAAAAGCCGAAATGCAGAAAGAGCTGTTCGAGAGAATCCATCCGGGTGATGTGGTTGAAGGAACGATCAAAAATGTAACAGATTTCGGTGCGTTCATTGATCTGGGCGGAGCTGACGGTCTGCTTCACATCTCTGAGATGTCCTGGGGCAGAGTGGAAAACCCGAAAAAGGTATTCAAAGCCGGTGAGCCGATCAGAGTGCTGATCAAAGATATCAATGGCGACAAGATTGCTCTGAGCCTGAAATTCGAGGATCAGAATCCATGGTTGGATGCAGCAGAGAAATATGCGGCAGGCAATGTGGTAGAGGGCAGAATCGCACGTATGACAGATTTCGGTGCGTTTATCGAGCTGGAGCCAGGCGTAGATGCATTACTGCACGTATCCCAGATTTCCAGAGCACACGTGGACAAACCGTCTGACGTATTGTCCGTAGGACAGATAGTTACAGCTAAAGTTGTGGACTTCAACGGAGAAGAGAAAAAGATCAGCCTGAGCATGAAAGCTCTGGAGCCGGCTTCTGATGACAGAGAAGAAGCTGCATATGATACAGAAGAATAAGAGATATGGATTCAGAGTGGCGGAAGTGCTGTGTGCAAGTTCTGTCCTGAAACATAAAAAGACCGGCAGCGGAGCAGATTCGCTGCCGGTCTTCTTTCCCTTTTGTCAGACACGTGCCTGGCTTTTCAGATATTCGTAAAGAAAAGACTTCTGCATCTCCCGGTTTCGGAGAAAGCTGTCCGTCCACTGGATATAGGAATCATCAGATCCATAGGAGGATTTAAAAATAGGAAGACCGGGTGTGCCAAAGGCTCGGAGAAAATAACCGCTTACTTTTTTGCAGCAGTTGGAAGCTTTTGCTTTTTCCCGGCAGGCAGGGTCCACATACACCCCCACACTTTTATGGACGGCCTCATCCTCCAGAGGAAGATAGTAATAATTCTTATAGTCAGGATAATAGTATTTTAAAGTGCCTTCCAAAAGAGGCATTTTCATTTTGCCGCAGTCCTTCTCCACGGTGACGTAAGCACAGGGCAGAGAAAAAGAAAGCGGGACAGGGAAGGAGAGGGGGAGTTTCAATGTGAAAAGGATCTCCTTTTGGAGGCTTCCGTCCATGGTCCTGTCTGTCACTTCCCAAACGGAAGGAACCTGAAAATCTCCCCGGAAAAGAGCCAGGAGGGAACCGAAAGCCAGAAGATGGCCCATGCCCTCCACATCGTCATGATTGTGAAGAAACAGAAGGTCTAAAAGTGGTTCCTGGCCTGTTTTGGCATAGGTGCGGTAGACTTTTATCAGTTCCTTTCCGCTCATGGTATCCTTTCTTTTGTATCCGGACAGGGGTTCCAGGGATCTCTGGCGGAAATTCTCGGTCCGAAGAAGCGGGCGGAAAGGCTGAAGCGCGCGGTAGAGGTCCACGGATACGGCATCTGTGAAGGGCGCTGTGAGCCCATAGCCCCTATATTTGTGCTGCAGGTAAGGAAGATCAAAGGTACTGCCGTTAAAGTGCAGAAAACAGCTTTTCCCGGCGCACAGCGACTGAAAGGCTTTCAGCACGGCAAGTTCTTCTTCCTCATTCTCCTTTTGTGCGAGAAATTGTATCATTTCCCATTTGCCATCTGTACACAGTGCGGCTCCGATCAGATACACCCGGCTGTTATGATGACTCAGCCCCGTTGTTTCAATATCAAAAAATAATAAGTCATCTTCCCGGATGTCTGCAGGAAGAAAGTGTTTAGCATATTCTGGCATAAATTGATAATTAAATATCTTGTTTGTTAGCATTTTAACAATAACCTTTCTAATTGTATCAAAAATAATACGAAAAATAGACAAATCATTGTAGCAGTTTTTTGAAAATAATGTTATATTATATAAAGACGTAATAAATACCAAATGGGGCATCCTTTGATTCACGCATAGTAAATATGCCCCTGAAGAGACATAAGAAGGAGGCATCTATGGATTTAAAAGTTGCAGGAATCTCTCTGTATTATATCATAAACTGGTTTTTTATCTACAGTTTTTTAGGCTGGGTGTGGGAATCCTGTTACGTTTCCGTCAAATCGAAAAAACCTGTGAACAGAGGATTTATCAATGGTCCGTTCTGCACCATTTACGGGTTTGGCGCTGTCAGCGTCTATCTGATCCTGAAGGATTTTGATCAGAATCTTCTGGTGCTCTACATAGGAGGCGTGGTGGTTGCCACTGTGCTGGAATTTATAACCGGATGGCTGATGGAGACGATCTTCCACACCAGATGGTGGGATTACAGCCAAAAAAAGTTCAACCTTCACGGGTACATCTGTCTCGGTTCTTCCCTTGCCTGGGGTATCTTCACCGTTCTGCTGTTTAAGGTGTTCCAGCCTTTTGTGGAATGGCTGACCAATCTTTACCCTGTTACCATCGGAACCATTGCCGTAAGTATTGTTGCGGTTTTGTACGGTGCGGATTTTGTTACCTCCGCAGTCGCTGCGTTTGGCATCAGCAAGAGATTTGCCAGAGTGGAGGATATGCTGGAAGACTTGACCGCATACCTGCAGACTACAAAACTATATGAGACAAAAGAGGAGATCAGGGATAAACTGGAGGAGATCAGAGCGTTCAATCTGGCCGATGCTGCGGAAAAGATCGGCACCAAGAAATCAGAGTTCTCCCAACTGCTTGAGGAGCGCTTTTCCCTTTCTGAGAATTATATGGAAAAGAAGGCGGAGCTGGAGAGACGTATGGATGAGTTTTCAGATAAATATCTGTCCGCAAGGAAAAAATCCAACATTGTCGGAAAGCGTATGATCCACGCTTATCCCGGACTGCGCGCGGAATTCAGGCGTCATAAAGAAAGAAAAGCCAAAAAGCATTAACTGGCTTCTTATAATATTCAATTAAAGGAGGGACTACACATGGCGTTTTTAACCTTTAAGGGCGGCGTACACCCTTATGATGGAAAAGAACTGTCAAAAGACAAGCCTATAACGGATTACCTGCCGAAACAAGAGCTGGTCTATCCGTTATCACAGCACATAGGCGCACCTGCAAAGTCCATTGTGGCGAAAGGTGACCATGTACTGGCCGGGCAGAAAATTGCTGAGACGGGAGGTTTTGTTTCCTCACCCATCCACGCATCCGTTTCCGGTACCGTAACTGCGGTAGGCAAGGTACGGAATAACATGGGAAATATGGTGGATGCCATTACCGTGGAGAATGATGGGAAATACGAGAGCATTGAAATGCAAAAGGTGGACTCTCTGGATTCTCTTTCCAAAGAGGAAATCATCAAAAAGATTCAGGACGGCGGTGTTGTCGGTATGGGCGGAGCCGGTTTCCCCACCCATGTGAAGCTGTCTCCGAAGGAACCGGACAAAATTGAGTATGTCCTGGTGAACGGAGCCGAGTGTGAGCCTTATCTGACATCTGATTACCGACGGATGATGGAGCAGCCTGAGCTGGTAGTAGGCGGGCTGAAATGCATGCTGAAACTCTTTGATAATGCAAAGGGTTGTATCTGTATTGAGGACAACAAACCTGACTGTGTTGCAAAGATGACAGAGTTTGTGAAGGATGAGCCGCGTATAGAGGTGAAGACCCTCAAGACAAAATACCCACAGGGCGCAGAGCGCTGTCTGATCAATGCCGTTACAGACAGAGAACTGAATTCCTCCATGCTTCCCGCGGATGTGGGATGTGTTGTGGACAATGTTGATACGGTATGCGCTATCTGCAGGGCTGTCTTGGAGGGACGTCCTGTAATTGAAAAAATAGTCACCGTGACAGGGGACGGCATAGCCAATCCCCAGAACTTCCGGGTAAAGACCGGCACCAGTTTCGCGGAACTGATCGAGGCAGCCGGGGGCTTTAAAGGCTCTGTGGAGAAAGTGATCTCCGGCGGCCCTATGATGGGCTTTGCCATGTTTGATTATCATGTGCCCATTGTTAAAACTTCATCGGCCATCCTGTGTCTGACAAAAGACGTGGTGACAGCAAATGAAAAGTCGGCCTGTATCAACTGCGGACGCTGTGTCAGCGGATGTCCCGCAAGGCTGGTTCCTTCCCGTCTTGCAACATATGCGGAAGAGGGACAGGAAGAACTGTTTGTGAAATTCAATGGTATGGAGTGTGTGGAGTGCGGCTGCTGCAGCTTTGTCTGTCCGGCTAAAAGGCCTCTGACCCAGTCTGTCCGTTCCATGAGAAAAATGGTTCTTGCCAACAGGAAAAAGCCAAAGTAGGAGGAGAATAACATGAGTGACTTATTACATATTTCATCTTCGCCTCATGTGCGGTCGAAGGTGAGTACCAGCGGCATTATGGGCACGGTACTGCTCGCACTGCTGCCGGCAGCTTTATTTGGTATCTATAATTTTGGGCCTCACGCGCTTTTGCTGATCTTGATCTCTATGGCGACATGTGTGGCAACAGAGGCAGTCTATGAACATTTTATGCACAAAAAGCTGACGATCAAGGACTACAGTGCAGCTGTCACCGGCCTTCTTCTGGCCCTGAACCTGCCGCCGTCCGCACCCTGGTGGATACCGGTCATCGGTGGTGTGTTTGCGGTTCTGGTGGTAAAACAGCTTTTTGGCGGACTGGGACAGAACTTTATGAACCCGGCCCTTGCAGCCAGATGTTTTCTTATGATCTCTTTTACCGGCAGGATGACAAATTTTGCTGTTCCTGAAAATGCCTGGGGCAAAGTGGTGGATACGGTATCAGGTGCTACCCCTCTGGCAGCCTTAAAAGCAGGGGAGAGCGTTGATGTTATGAGCCTGTTTCTGGGCAATGTACAGGGAACCATCGGTGAGACCTCTGCACTGGCTATCTTGATCGGTGCAGCCATTCTGCTTGGAACAAAAGTGATCGACTGCAGAATCCCCCTTACCTATATCGGTACCTTTGCTGTATTTGTGCTGCTGTTCGGCGGACATGGTTTTGATATGAGCTATCTTGCAGCACATCTCTTCGGCGGCGGTCTGATGCTGGGTGCCTGGTTCATGGCAACCGATTATGTGACCACTCCGATCACGAAAAAAGGACAGTTGGTTTACGGCGTCTGTCTCGGTGTGTTTACCGGGCTTTTCCGTATTTTCGGCGGTTCAGCGGAAGGTGTTTCCTATGCCATCATTTTCTGTAATCTGCTGGTACCTCTCATTGAGCGTGTCACCATGCCGGTTGCATTCGGAAAAGGAGGTAAGAAAGCATGAAAAAGAGCACAATTTTAAAAGATACGCTAATTCTTACCGCGATCACTTTGATCTCCGGCCTGCTTTTGGGTCTGGTATATCAGATCACAAAGGATCCTATCGCTGAGCAGAAAGAGATGAAAAAACAGGAAGCTTATATGGCTGTTTTCTCAGATGCGGATTCTTTTGAACCCTATATTCCGGCGGAGGATGCCGATTTGTCTGCATACCTTACCGAGAATGGCTACACAGCGCAGACCGTCAATGAAGTGATGAAAGCTGTGGACGCACAGGGCGAAGTGCTGGGATATGCCATCAACATGACCACGTCCGAGGGATACGGCGGAGATATTACATTTTCAATGGGAATAAAGAGTGATGGTACCTTGAACGGAATTGAAATTCTGGATATCAGCGAGACCGCCGGCCTCGGCATGAATGCCCAGAAGGATGAATTCAAGGATCAGTTTAAAGATAAAAAAGTTGACAAATTTGAAGTGACCAAGACCGGGTCACAGACAGACAGCCAGATTGATGCCTTGAGCGGTGCGACTATCACATCCAAGGCCATGACAGGCGGTGTCAATGCCGGTCTGTGTGCATTCCAGTATTGTGTAGAGGAGGCTGAATAGGATGAGAGAAAATTCACCTGCGGAGCGTCTGTATAACGGTATCATCAAGGAAAATCCTACCTTTGTTCTGGTACTGGGTATGTGTCCGACTCTGGCAGTTACAACAGCAGCCATCAACGGCATTGGCATGGGACTTACCACAACAGCGGTACTTATGATGTCCAATCTGTTTATTTCCCTTCTTCGGAATATCATACCGGATAAGGTGCGTATGCCTGCGTATATTGTTATCGTGGCATCCTTTGTTACCGTGGTAGAGCTTTTACTGGAAGGATTTATCCCTTCGCTCTATGATTCACTGGGAATCTATATTCCTCTTATTGTAGTTAACTGTATCATTCTGGGAAGAGCCGAATCCTTTGCTTCCAAGAATACTCCTGTTGCTTCTATTTTCGATGGTATCGGTATGGGGCTTGGATTTACCCTCTCCATTACCATTCTGGCGGCATTCCGTGAGCTGATCGGTGCAGGGACCGTGTTTGGAGTACAGATCATGCCGGGCGCTTATGAGCCGGCAACCATCTTCATCCTGGCACCGGGAGCCTTTTTTGTACTGGCATTTCTGGCGGCTCTGCGTGCCAGGATCCAGGATAAGAAACCAAAGGAAGAGCAGCATCCGGTGCACTGTATGGAAGGCGGCTGTGCAACCTGCGGCAACAAATCCTGCAGCGGCAAATTTTACGACAACACGGAGAAGAAATAGGAGGATAGGAGCATGAAAGAATTATTGATTATTGCGGTCGGCGCGGCGGTAGTAAACAACGTTGTGCTGAGCCAGTTCCTGGGATTGTGTCCGTTCTTCGGCGTTTCCAAGAAAATTGAGACGGCAGCCGGTATGGGCGGGGCAGTTGTCTTTGTTATCACGCTGTCCTCCCTGGTCACCAGCCTGATCTATAAGTATCTGCTGGCAAATCCCCACGTGAACATGCAGTTTCTACAGACCATTGTATTCATACTGGTCATTGCAGCTCTGGTACAGTTCGTGGAGATGTTCCTGAAAAAATCCATGCCAGCTCTGTATCAGAGTCTGGGTGTATATCTGCCTTTGATCACAACAAACTGTGCCGTTCTGGGTGTTGCTGTCATCAATGTGCAGAAAGAGTACAACGTGCTTCAGAGTACCGTAAATGGTTTTGCCACAGCAGTCGGCTTTACCATCTCCATTGTACTTATGGCAGGTCTGCGTGAGAAAATGGAATACAATGATATCCCAAAATATTTCCAGGGATTCCCCATGGTACTGTTGACAGCCGGTCTGATGGCCATTGCTTTCTTTGGCTTTTCCGGCATAATCTAAGGAGGCGCGAAATATGGTTACAGGAATTGTAATTGCGGCGGTTTTGGTAGGCGGCGTAGGCCTCTTTATCGGAGTCTTCCTGGGAGTAGCAGGAAAGAAATTTGCCGTAGAAGTAGATGAAAAAGAAATTTTAGTCAGGGAAGAGCTTCCGGGCAACAACTGCGGCGGCTGTGGATATCCGGGTTGTGACGGCCTTGCGGCTGCCATCGCAAAAGGAGAGGCTCCCGTAAATGCCTGTCCTGTGGGCGGAGCACCCGTGGCAGCCAAGATTGGGGCTGTTATGGGCGAGGAAGTGGGAGACACGGTCCGCATGACCGCGTTCGTAAAATGTGCCGGTGACTGTGAAAAAACCACAGAGTTGTATGATTATACCGGTGTAGCAGATTGTAAAATGATTTCCCAGATGCAGAACGGCGGAGCAAAATCCTGCAGCTTTGGATGTCTGGGTTCCGGTACTTGTGTAAAAGTTTGTCCTTTTGATGCAGTCCATATTGTAAACGGCATTGCCCTTGTTGATAAGGAAAAATGCAAAGCCTGCGGAAAATGTGTGGCAGCCTGTCCAAGGCACCTCATTGAGCTGATCCCTTATGATCAGCAGCACGCAGTGGCCTGCAGCTCCAGAGAAAAAGGAAAAGCGGTTATGAATGCCTGTAAGGTAGGCTGTATCGCCTGTAAAAAATGTGAGCGCGAGTGCCCGGCACAGGCCATCACCATTGAGGACAATCTGGCACATATTGATCCAGAAAAATGCACCAACTGCGGCAAGTGTCAGGAAACCTGCCCAAGAAAGATTATCTGCTGATGAATAAGAAACAAATATATATTTTAATATGTCTGACAGCCGTCTGCCTCCTTGCGGGCGGCTGCGGTCAGAAGAAAAAAGACATGGTGTCAAAAAAGGGATTCTTTTTTGACACCATGATTTCTGTTTCTGTCCTTTGTGACAGCCAGGAGCAGGGAGAGACTCTGCTGGATGAAGTATTTGCCATGTGCAGCAAGTTTGAAAACATATTCAGCAGAACAAAAGAAGAAAGCGAGCTTTACCGTTTGAATCACAGATCAGGGAATGAGGTTACGGTGTCAGAGGATCTATATGCCCTGCTTTCCTGCGCAAAAGAGTATTATGAGAAGACAGACGGAAGGTTTGATATCTCTGTGGCGCCGCTGTCAGATCTGTGGGATTTTAAAAGTGAAACCCCCAAAGTCCCGGATGATGCGCAAATCAAAAAAACACTGGAAAAAACAAATTATTCCCAGGTACACCTGGAACCGGAGCATAAAGTAGTCTTTGATGATCCGGATACTATGCTGGATCTGGGAGCGCTTGCCAAAGGGTATATCGCGGACAAGCTGAAGGCGTATCTGGTATCCGAAGGGATAGAGGGGGGCTACATTAATCTTGGAGGCAATGTGCTGACCATCGGGAAAAAAGAAGACGGGAGTCCCTGGGAGATTGGGATCCAGAAGCCCTTTGCCGAGAGAAATGAGATTGTGGCGTATGTGGACTCTGTGGGGAGCTCAGTTGTCTCTTCAGGGATCTATGAAAGATATTTTGAAGTGGACGGAAAGCTGTATTACCATGTGCTGGATCCTGAGACAGGGTATCCTGTGGAGACAGACCTGGCACAGGTGACCATTCTTTCGGAAGGATCTTTGGAAGGCGATGCGCTTAGTACCAGTTGTTTGATCCTAGGGTATGAAAAAGGGAGGCAGCTGATCGAAGATACTTCTGGGGTGGAGGCTGTGTTTGTGAAAAAGGATGGAACGGTGGAGACTACGGGTGGGGTGGAATTGAAGAAATAAGGATGGGGGACGGAAAGGGCTGGCGGCGGGTTTGGGGGTGAGGGGGTATGTATCCTTTGGGGAGGTTAAGTGGAAGGTTCTACGAGATCCACTGGTTACTAAGACTTGGCGCGAACCCGCTGGTGAGCGTCTTAGTCGCAGTTAGCAGTTAGCTCGGAGGTTCTGGAACGTCGAGCCAAAGGATACATACCCCCTCACCCCCAAACCCGCCGCCAGCCCTTTCCTGTTTCTCGGCAATCCGCAGGGCATTGGCGTTTTTTTGTCAAAGGAAAAAAGCAGTTAAACTTTATGCACCAGATTTTTATTAAAGTGCGCTTAGAAACTATATTGCATTTCAGCCAACACCTGCCGCAGAAATTTTTTTAAAGATTTTACGGTGAGAAAACCAGGGAAAAGAGGGGGAGGGTGGGGATGTTTGTGGCAGCGAGGTTAAGTGGAAGAGCCTGTGAAATCCACCACTTACGGAGACTTAGGCGAGAGCCCTTTGGCGAGCGTCTTAGTCGTAGTTAGTGGTTAGTTCACTGGCTCTGCAACGTCGAGCGGCCACAAACATCCCCACCCTCCCCCTCTTTTCCCGTCCCTTTTTCCATCACAAAATCCCCCACTGCGAACGTACATTTGCATTTTCTCTCCTCTTATGTTAGAATGTTAAAATGAAAATGAAAAAAAGAGATATAGGACTGATTGGCATAGTTTTGCTGATCGCTTTTTTATGCTGGTTTATCCCCTACATACGCGGTCAGTTTACATACAAAGAAGCACAGCTTCGCATCACGGTGGACGGAGAAGAATATGGGGTTTATTCCTTGGAGGAGGACCAGGTTATCCACATAGGGGATACGAATGTGTGTGTGATCAAAGACGGTTATGTAACCATGACAGAGGCGGACTGCCCGGATCATCTCTGTATGAAGCAGAAGAGGATCTCAAAAGAAGGCGGTACTATTGTCTGCCTGCCCAACCGGGTTGTGCTGGAAATCACAGGAGATGAGTCTTTGGATACCCCGGATGTGGTGGCGTCATAATTGATACGGGAGATAAGGATATGAAGAAGACAGCATACATGGGGCTGTTTGCAGCGGTTGCCATTATATTCGGATATGTGGAAACTCTGCTCCCGGTTTTTGCGGGAATCCCTGGAATTAAGCTGGGATTGGCAAATCTGGTCACTGTGATCTTGCTCTACCTGTTTGGATGGAGAGAGGCAGCAGTAGTCTCTTTTATAAGGATACTGGTGATTGGATTTATGTTTGGAAATTTGTTTTCCATATTATTCAGTCTGGCCGGAGCGGCTTTGAGCCTTCTGGTGATGGTGCTGCTGAAAAAAAACGGCGGGTTTTCCGTGGCAGGCGTGAGCATTGCCGGCGGCGTGACACATAATATTGGACAAATCCTCATAGCAGTCTGTGTGGTGGAGAATGTGAACCTTTTTTACTATCTTCCCGTGCTTCTGATAGCCGGGCTTCTGACCGGACTGCTCATTGGCATATTATCCGGTGAGATTATGAAACGAATACCTGGAAAGGACTTGACATGATTGCATACTTAAAAGGCGAAGTGGTTGAAATAGAAGAGGATAAATTGATTCTGGAGTGCGGAACTATAGGGTATAATATCTCTATGCCTGCATCGGCTCTGGACGGCACCCTCCGTCCGGGACAGGAAGTAAAGATACATACACATCTCCATGTGAGGGAGGATGCCATGCAGTTATATGGTTTTCTCACACGGGATGATTTGAAGATGTTCCGGATGCTTTTGGGGGTCAGTGGGATCGGGCCCAAGGCAGCACTGGGAATCCTCTCCGGACTGTCTGCGGATGAACTTCGGTTTGCAGTGCTGTCTGATGATGTGAAGACCATCTCCAGAGCCCCCGGTGTGGGGAAAAAGACAGCCCAGAAGATGATCCTGGAGCTGAAGGACAAGCTGGATCTGCAGGAGGCCTTTGATACCAAGACCATGCATGTGCAGGATGCTTCCCAGGCGGAGACAGGGGACCTTGCGGATGCCAGAAAGGAAGCTGTGCAGGCGCTCACTGCCCTTGGATATTCCGGCAGCGAGGCTTTGCGGGCTGTGAAGCAGGTGGATATGTCTCCTGACATGAATGTGGAAGAGATATTGAAGCAGGCACTTAAAAAAATGAATTTTTAGCGGGATGAGAGCATGGATAAAAAGAGAGTGATTACCACAGACGTAATAGAAGAAGACCTGAAAATAGAAGGAAATCTGCGCCCGCAGTATCTGGATGACTATATTGGCCAGGAAAAGGCAAAGAATAACCTGAAAGTTTACATAGAGGCTGCAAAACAGAGGAATGATGCATTGGACCATGTATTGTTCTACGGCCCTCCGGGACTGGGGAAGACCACCCTTGCGGGCATCATAGCCAATGAGCTGGGGGTACATATGAAAGTGACCAGCGGTCCGGCCATTGAAAAGCCGGGGGAGATGGCAGCTATCCTCAACAATCTGCAGGAGCATGATGTGCTCTTTGTGGATGAGATTCACAGGCTGAACCGGCAGGTGGAGGAGGTGCTCTACCCGGCCATGGAGGACTATGCCATAGATATTATGATAGGAAAAGGTACTGCGGCCCGCTCTATCCGGCTGGACCTTCCGAAATTCACACTGGTGGGTGCTACAACAAGGGCAGGTCTTTTGACAGCACCTCTTCGTGACAGGTTTGGGGTGGTGCACCACCTGGAATTTTATACGGAGGAGGAACTGAAAACCATCATTCTGCATTCTGCAAAGGTCTTGGGCGTGGAGATTGACGAGGAGGGAGCCTGGGAGATGTCAAAGCGTTCCCGGGGAACGCCAAGGCTGGCGAACAGGCTCTTAAAGAGAGTCAGGGACTTTGCCCAGGTACGGTATGACGGGAAGATCACCAAAGAGGTTGCGGATTTTGCTATGGACCTTTTGGAAGTGGACCGATATGGACTGGATCAGACCGACCGGCTTTTACTCACCACAGTCATTCAGCGTTTTTCCGGGGGACCGGTGGGGCTGGATACCCTTGCCGCAGCGATCGGTGAGGATTCCGGTACCATTGAAGATGTCTATGAACCTTATCTTATTAAGAATGGATTTCTTCTGCGCACTCCCAGAGGCAGGGTGGCAAGTGAGCTGGCATACCACCATTTGGGGCTGAATCAGACAGGGGAATGAGAAAAAGGTTGTTTTTCTGCATATTTCGATTATAATAGACAGTGGAAGTCAAATACCCCGCTGCAAGCAACAGAGTATTTGACCCTCGCGGCAGTCAAGCGAGCTTGACTTTGGTTCGTTGTTCGCGGAAATAAAATGCAGATGATGGAAAGCGCTCTTTTGATAACAGTTCAGACAGCTGAACTGTTGCCTCTTTTGGTACTTTCTGTTATCATGAATGAAAATCGGGAGGAGCCCTTTAATGGCAGTTAAGAATACTACACAGGTTTTAATCGGAGGCAAGATTATTACCCTGAGCGGATATGAAAGTGAAGAATACCTGCAGAAGGTTGCATCTTATATGAATAATAAAATGACGGAACTGGGACAGCTCCCAGGTTACAGCCGTCAGTCCGTGGAGACAAAACACACGCTTCTGAGCCTGAATGTGGCTGATGACTATTTTAAGGCAAAGCGGCAGGCGGAAATTTTCGAGGAGGATCTGGAGGCAAAGGACAGGGAAATGTATGATTTAAAACATGATCTGATCACCAGCCAGGTGCAGCTTGAGAATGCCAGAAAAGATGTTGCCCTAAAAAATGAACAGATAGATAAGCTGCAGAACAGAATAGAGGAACTGGAAAAAGAACTGGAAGAACTTTTAAAATAATAGAAAGTATGCCTGACGTATTTTTTATTGTGAAGAATAATGGCTGCGTGTAAAACTTCCGGAACATAGAATGATAGGGCGCGCTCCGGACAGAAGGAACACGTCCTTTTATTATTTTATATAGAAAATTATGATAACGTGAATTTTGGAGGAGACAGATTATGAGAGCAGAACTGCTGGCACCTGCCGGCTCTTATGAAGGGCTTCGGGCTGCTGTCACTGCGGGGGCGGATGCGGTCTATATTGGCGGCCAGATGTTCGGAGCCAGGGCATATGCCAAAAACCCGGACACGGACCAATTACTTGAGGCTATAGATTATACTCATCTGCACGGCAGGAAAATTTATATGACAGTGAATACCCTGCTTAAAAACAGGGAGCTTACGGAACAGCTATACACCTATCTGGCTCCTTATTACCAGCAGGGCGTGGACGGTGTGATCGTACAGGACTATGGTGTCCTGTCTTTTATTAAAAGGGAATTTCCCGGCCTTCCCATCCATGTGAGCACCCAGATGGCTGTGACCGGACCCTGGGGCGCGAAACTTTTAAAAGAGGCAGGGGCGTCCAGGATCGTGACAGCCCGTGAGTTGTCCCTGGAGGAGATCCACAGGATCTACCGGGAAACAGGTGTGGAGATCGAGAGTTTTATCCATGGAGCGCTGTGCTACTGTTATTCCGGTATGTGCCTGTTTTCCAGTATGCTGGGAGGCAGGAGCGGCAACAGAGGAAGATGTGCCCAGCCCTGCAGACTTCCCTATGAAGTGTATGACGGGGAGAAAAAACTGGGCAATAAAGGGGAGGAATACCCTTTGAGCCCAAAGGATATGTGTACCATTGACATCCTTCCGGAGATTTTAAAAGCAGGGGTCTATTCCCTGAAAATCGAAGGGCGGATGAAAAAGCCGGAATATGCGGCCGGTGTTACGAGAATTTACAGAAAGTATCTTGATCTATATGAAAAGAACCCAAAGGGGTACCGTGTTCTGGAAAGTGACAGGCAGGAGCTTTTAAAATTATACCAAAGAGACGGATTCCATGAGGGATATTATAAACAGCACAACGGCAGGAATATGATCGCTGTGCAGAATCTGAAAGCCCAGGACAACAGAGAAAAGGGGGCAGGGAAACGGGATGAGGAATTATTTTCGCAATTGAAAGTTCAATATGTTGATAAGAAATTGCAAGAAAAAATTTATGGAAATGTAATCCTCTTTTGCGGAAGCCCTGCTATACTGGATTTGGAATATGGAACCCACCATATACAGGTGGAAGGGGAAATGGTACAGGCCGCACAGAAGCAGCCCCTCAGCGCGGAGCGGGTGAAAAAGCAGATGGAAAAGACAGGAAATACCCCATTTGTCTTTGAAGGTCTGGATGTGCAGACCGACGAACAGGGTTTTCTGCCTATGCAGAGTCTGAATGAACTGCGCAGAAAAGGCCTGGAGGCACTGACAAAAGAGTGTCTTTCCCCGTACAGAAGAACTTTGCCTGTGCGGACTGCAAAGCCGGAACGTATAGAGAAGGCAGCAGCCGACTCCAAACGTTTCTATGTATCTGTGGAGACCTGGGAGCAGATGGAGGAAGCTTTAAGACGTGGGGAAGTGGACGGCATTTACTGCAGCATATCCATGTTCTGGGGAGACAGCTTTGAAGAAAAGACCAGGTATGCCATGGAATATATAAAAGAATTCGGCAAAGAGTGTTATCTGGCATTTCCCTATATCCAGAGAGAAAAGATCCTGGAGGGCAAAGAGGCGGAGCTTGAAAATCTGGCAGGGTGTCTGGATGGTTTCCTGGTCCGGAATCTGGAAGAGCTGGGATACCTAAACCGTCTGGGGCTTGCAAAAAAAGCAGTCTGCGATTACGCCTTATATGCGTTTAATGATGAAGCGAAGGCTTTTCTGGAGGATCAGGGAGCGCTTCGCACCACGGTTCCTCTGGAGCTGAACGGCGGTGAGATACGCCGCAGAGACAATGAGAACAGTGAATGGATCATCTATGGGTATTACCCCATGATGATATCTGCCCAGTGTCTGAAAAAGACCTGCAGCACCTGTGATAAAAAAAGCGGATTTACCCGCCTGAAGGACAGGTACGGGAATTATTTTCATACCCAGTGTGTATGCGGCTTCTGCTATAATGTGATCTACAACAGTGTTCCCACAGGACTTTTAAGGGAGGCAGACCAGGTAAAAGCCGCATCTGTCTCAGCAGTCCGTATGAACTTTACCATAGAAGGGAAAGCTGAAACTGGAAGACTGCTCGATTTGTTTCTGGATGTTTACAAGAAAAATAAAGACGTGCCCGGCCAGGTGCCTGACTTTACAAAGGGACATTTTAAACGGGGCGTGGAGTAGGTGAAGAATTGATAAATTTAATTGTAGAACTTTCCAAATATCTGCTGCTGATACTGGCAGCCCTCTATACGCTGGAGAGTTTCAGTGTATTCAAATACAAAGCGGAGGATGATAAGCGGTATATATTGAGAAAACAGCTTATTGTGATCTTCTTCATGGACTTTGTGGCTTTTCTTGTTATCTTCCTGAAAACAGAGAAGATGGAAGTCATTTATTTCTTTGGAGCCCAGCTTCTGTATTTTATAGCGGTTCAGGTACTTTACAGGATTTTTTACAAAAAGGCGTCATTGCTTTTGCTGAACCATATGTGTATGCTGCTCTCTGTGGGGTTTATCATGCTGGCAAGGCTGGATACGGATTCTGCGGTAAGACAGTTCCGGATCGTAGTGATCGCCACAGTCATTGCCATGGTAATTCCGGTCATGATAAGAAAGCTGACATTTTTGAACAAATGGACCTGGTTTTATGCCGGAGCAGGTATGCTGCTGCTCCTTGTGGTGCTGGTTCTGGGCAAGAATGTCAATGGAGCCAAGATCAATATTTCCCTGGGCGGATTTGCATTCCAGCCTTCAGAGTTTGTTAAGATAATTTTTGTGTTCTTTGTAGCCTGCAGACTTTACAGGAAAAAAGCCACCTTTCAAGACCACGTGATCACAACCGCGATCGCCGCAGCTTATGTGCTGGTGCTGGTGGTATCTAGGGACCTTGGAAGCGCCCTGGTGTTTTTTATCACATATGTGGTCATGCTGTATGTGGCCACCAAGAAGCCGCTTTACCTATTGGCGGGACTGGGCTCCGGCTGTGTGGCTGCTGTGGGTGCTTACTTTCTCTTTGGCCATGTGCGCCAGAGGGTGGTGGCCTGGAAGAACCCCTTTTCTGTTTATGAGGGGGCCGGTTACCAGATCGTACAGGGACTTTTTGCCATTGGAACAGGCGGGCTTTTTGGGATGGGTCTTTGCCAGGGTTCCCCCAATATGATCCCTTTTGTAAAACAGGATTATATGTTTGCGGCGATCTGCGAGGAGCTGGGCGGGCTTTTTGCCATGTGCCTGATCCTGATCTGTATGAGCATGTTCCTGCTGGTAGTCAACATTTCCCTACAGATAAAGAAACCATTTTATAAGCTGATCGCGCTGGGACTGGGAACGGAGTATGCGTTTCAGGTATTTCTCACCATCGGCGGCGTGACAAAATTTATCCCCATGACGGGAATTACCCTTCCCCTTGTCAGCTACGGCGGAAGCTCTGTATTAAGCACCATTATTATGCTGGCGATTATCCAGGGGTTATATATTTTGAGAGAAGACGAGGATGAAGAACTTGAAAAGCAAAAAGAAAAAAGAAGAGAAGCGTCTCTTAAAGGAAGAGAAGGCGTTAGAGAAAAAAGAATTAAAGGCTAAGAGAGCCCGAAACCGGGAATATGCCATAGTCAGTTATTTTTTCGTTTGCATCTTTATTTCTTTGATTGGCTATATGGTTTATTTCCAGGTGGTGAAGCGTGAGGGTGTGATCAGCAGCCCTTACAATACCAGGCAGGACCAGTTCGAGGACCGGGTGGTCCGCGGCAGCATTCTGTCAGCCGACGGACAGACTCTGGCCTATACCCAGGTAAATGATGACGGTTCCGAAACCAGGGTATATCCTTACAACAACGTGTTTGCCCACGTGGTGGGATATGATGCCAACGGCAAAAACGGTCTGGAATCCCTGGCGAATTTCCAGCTCATGTCCTCCCATGACGGCTATCTCTCCCAGGCAGCCAACGAGCTGAAAAGCGAAAAAAACCAGGGTGACAATGTAGTCAGTACACTGGACACGTCTCTGCAGCAGACAGCCTACAATGCCCTGGGTGACAACCGTGGCGCCGTGGTGGTCCTGGACCCAAAGACCGGGGCCGTTCTGGCATCAGTAAGCAAGCCGGACTTCAACCCGAACACCGTGGCGCAGGACTGGGATTATCTGGTCAGTGACAGCTCCAACAGCAGTCTCTTGAACCGGGCCACACAGGGGGCGTATCCGCCGGGTTCCACATTTAAGATCGTGACAGCCCTGGCATACTTAAAAGCCCACGGCAGCATAGACGGATTTTCCTACAACTGCAGCGGCAGCATTACCATGGATGACCACACCATCACCTGCTATGACGGAGAAGTACACGGGGAGGAGGATTTCACCACAGCCTTTGCCGAATCCTGCAACAGTGCGTTCGCAAGCATCGGTGTGGACCTGGGCAGATCAAAACTGACACAGACAGCGGAAAGCCTTTTGTTTAACAGCAAACTACCCATTCCCATCGAATACAATAAAAGCAGATTTGACTTAGGTGACCACCCCGGCAATCCGCTCCTGATGCAGACTTCCATCGGACAGGGCAACACCTTGGTTTCCCCCATGCACATGGCTATGATCGTCAGTGCCATTGCCAATGACGGCGTACTGATGAAGCCATACTATGTAGACCACGTGGAAAATGTAAACGGAGACATAGTAAAAACCACCAAGCCTGCAGAATACAAACAGCTCTTAGAGACCAGCGAGGCCCGCACCATGCAAAGCCTCATGGAGGAGGTAGTAAACCGTGGGACCGCATCCTCTTTAAGCGGAGAAAACTACAGCGCCGCCGGCAAAACCGGTTCAGCCGAATACTACGGCTCCGACGGAGATATCAGGACCCATTCCTGGTTTGTAGGATATTCCACAATGGGAGACTCCCAGATCGCCATAGCCGTCATAGCCGAAGGCGCCGGAACCGGCAGCTCCGTAGCCGTCCCCATAGCCCACGAAGTCTTCAACGAATTCTATTATTAAAAATAACCTAGCCCAATAAATGGCCTTTACTTTTATATGTTAGCTGCCCTGCATTTTCATGACCAGAAATGCAGCACCACACATTCCAAAACCTACCGCATGAAACTCTTTTTCCCACCTATGAAACTACGCGGGGCAGTCAAAACCAGGAAGAGGAAGGGAGCGGGCGGGAGGCGGGATTGCCTGTGAGCGATGTCTTAGTGGAGCGCCGCGGAGATCCACCTGCCCCAGACACTTAATGAAGAGGCCACTGCCGATGAATTTAGTGACTGGGAGCAGGTTAGCTCCGTGGCAGCGGAACGCTTCGCTCACAGGCAATCCCGCCTCCCGCCCGCTCCCTTCCTCTTCCGTCCGCATTCCACCTCCCATCCCCCTGTGCAGTTTCCATTTTATCCCTTGCACAGGTATCCAAAAAGAGTTATACTAATACCAACGAAACACAACGCTGACCCGGAAAAGGGTTTTACAGGAGGACTTGCACTATGATTGAAGCAACGAGCTGTGGCGGGGTGGTAATATATCGGGGAAAGATACTGACCTTGTACAAATCCTATAAGCACAAATATGAGGGCTGGGTTTTGCCGAAAGGGACAGTTGAGGAAGGCGAAGACTATAAGGATACAGCGCTGCGTGAAGTGAAGGAGGAGGCAGGCGTAGCTGCGAATATCATCAAATATGTAGGTAAAAGCCAGTATAGTTTTTGTGTGCCGGAAGATACTGTGGAAAAGGACGTTTACTGGTATCTCATGGCGGCAGGCAGCTATTACAGCCGGCCACAGAGAGATGAATATTTTGTAGATTCCGGTTTTTACAAGTTCCATGAAGCTTACCATCTATTACGGTTTTCCAACGAAAAGCAGATTCTGGAAAAGGCTTATAATGAATACCTGGATTTGAAAAAATCAAATCTTTGGGGAAACAAAAAGTATTTTTAGTTATTCAGCTGACGAAAGGGACTGGTTTTTCCAGCCCCTTTTTGTACTTTTACGTTACAGGTTTTGGCACCAGGTAACCCGCTATGACAGCTTTCATAAAAAATGGAGGAGGTAGCCATATGTTAGAGCAGATTGATTTAACAAAAGAGATGGGGAAAGAAGAGTACAAAGAAAAGATGGAGATCCTGGAAGGGACCCTTTCCCGCCTGCAGAGAGAATGCAGAGATTTGGGGATTCCGGTTATGATCCTTTTTGAAGGGTTCGGAGCAGCCGGAAAAGGAGTGCAGATCAATAAACTGATCCATCCGCTGGACCCAAGGGGATTTAAGGTTTTTGCCATCAAGCAGGAGTCCAAGGAGGAGCGCATGTATCCGTTTTTGTGGCGCTTCTGGACTAAGACACCGGAGAAGGGAAGAATCGCTATTTTTGATACAAGCTGGTACAGAAGAGTGTCTGTGGACCGGTTTGAGGAGAAGCTTTCACCGGAAGAGCTTATGTATGCCTACCAGGAAATCAATACATTTGAGAAAACTCTGACAGATGATGGTGCGGTACTGATAAAATTCTTTATGCATATCAGCAGAAAGGAGCAGAAGAGGCGTTTTGACAAGCTTCTGGATAATAAGGAGACAGCCTGGAGAGTCAGCAAGGCAGATTTAAACCGCAACGAGGAATATGGCACTTACAAAGCCATGCTGGAGGAAATGCTGGAGAAGACTGAGACCGAGTGTGCCCCGTGGACCATCATTGAGGCCATGGACCGCCGTTTTGCCACTGTGAAGATCCTCTCCTCCGTGATAGACAGCCTGACGGAGAAGATAGAGGAAGTCAAGGCAGAAAAACTGGCAAAAGAAGAGACAAAGAAAGCGGAAGCTGGGACTGATACAGAGACAAAAGAGTATGAACCTCTCCCCAAAAAGGTTTTGGAATCCTCCACTTTAAGCAAAGCGGACCTGACGCTGGCCTATACAAAGGAAGAGTACAAGAAGAAATTAAAGGACTTACAGGACCGCATGGCAATCCTCCACAGCGAGCTGTACAGCCGCAGAATCCCTGTGGTACTGGGATTTGAGGGCTGGGATGCGGGAGGCAAAGGCGGTGCCATCAAACGCCTTACAGAGGCCATGGACCCCAGGGGGTATGTGGTGAACCCTACGGCAGCACCCTCTGCGGTGGAGAAAAACCATCATTACCTGTGGCGGTTCTGGAAGGACATGCCAAAGGCGGGCCATGTTGCCATATTTGACCGTACCTGGTACGGAAGAGTGATGGTGGAACGGATTGAGGGATTCTGTACAAAGGAAGAGTGGCAGCGGGCCTATAAAGAGATCAATGACATGGAAGCTCATCTGGCCCATTCAGGAGCTATTGTACTGAAGTTCTGGATGCACATTGATAAGGACGAGCAGGAGCGCAGATTTAAAGAGCGCATGGAAAATCCGGAAAAACAGTGGAAGATTACGGATGAAGACTGGAGAAACCGGGAAAAGTGGGACCAGTACGAGGAGGCAGTCAATGAGATGGTCATCCGGACCTCAACCTCCTACGCGCCATGGATCATCGTGGAGGGCAATGACAAGTATTATGCCCGCATCAAGGTGCTGGAATCTGTTGTAAATGCAATTGAGAGAAGGCTGAAGGAATCCAAATAAGGATGGAAATTTATGTTAAACTGGTATAAGAATCTGTATGTTGGCGATAATGCAAAAAAGAAACAAAAAAAGCTGATACGGAAGATCAATCAGGGTGCGGGGGTCATTGATGTTTATCTTGTGACCCTTGCTGTCAACCCGGCTAATTCACTGGAAATAATTTCTGCCAATTATTTGCTGCAGAAACCAGTCAGGAGAAACTGTCCCATGATCGTGGGACTCTGCTCGGGATATTATGAGGCTGTGGACCTGGTGGAACAGATTGCAAAAGAAGTCTATGAGGATACAGGCGCTATGGATATCCGCGGCTGGCTCCTTGAAAAGACAGCCCGGGAGAAAAAAAGAGACTGACAGGTGGGAAGATGATGCTGATACATATAATTTTGGGTATACTAAAAATAATCGGAATTCTGCTGCTGGTAATATTGTGTCTGCTTCTTCTCCTTCTGCTGTCATTGGCCTTTGTGCCTGTGCGGTACTATGGAAGTGCTTACCGGGAGGACGGAAAATATGAGGCAAAAGTGAGGATCTCCTGGCTGTTCCATTTGATCTTTGTCACAGGCAGATACGGTTCCGAGACGGAGGGAATGCAGCTTTCCATTCGTTTTCTGGGAATACCCGTGGATGTGGTATTGAAAAAAATTGCTGCCTGGAGACAGAAGAGGCAGAAGAAAAAGCCAAAGAAAAAGCCTGAGCTTACCGCAGCGGAGGAGAAAAGATCCGCTGTACCGGAGAAGGAAGGAACAGAAGAACAAAAAGCACTTGTGGACAAGGAAAAGGAAACTGCAGAGCAGGCGGAAGCAGTTTCGGAACAGCCGCGCAGCGTTAAGCAGGCGCTGTTGGAAACAAAAGAGCAGGCCGGCCAAAATGCCAAAGCGGCAGCGGTAAATCTAAAGGAAGAGCCAAAGCCAAAGAAAGGGCCAAAGCAAAAGCGGAATCCCCTAGACAAGATTCGCAGGATTTTCGTGAAAATTGCAGAGATTCTGAAAAAGATCCTTGCTCTGCCGGGAAAGATCAAGGCAGCTTTTGCAGATTTTAGGCGGACAGCCAAAGAAATTTATGGTAAAATAAAAGAGGTAAAGGAATTACTGGCTTCCGAATCTTTTTTAGGAGTAAAGACACTGGTATTTGGAGAACTGGGTACCATTATGGGACATGTACGGCCCAGAAAAATAAAAGGTGATCTTTATTTTGGATTTGATGATCCCGCCCTTACAGGGCAGGTGCTTGCAGCGGCCAGTATCTTCTATCCGTTTTACGGAAGGGGATTTTCCCTCCATCCGTATTTTGACAGAGTTATTCTGGAGGGCAGGGTACAGCTCTACGGAAGAATGTACGGCGTGGTATTTGTCCGTACAGTCTGGAGACTGTTTAGGGATTCCAATGTAAAGGAATTGAGAAAAAAATTCAAGAAAGACAAGTAACGCCTTCCGGGCCCAAATGCCCGGAATGTGAAAGAAAATGTAACTTTCAGTAGGTCTGCGCATTCACTGCGCTGACCGTAAGAAAGTGTACCACGGCCAAGCAAAAATCCCATCGCCAAAGGCGATTTTGCATGGATTTTTGCCTGTAACTGTGAGGGTTCTTAACAGTTACAAGAAAATAAACAATAAGGAGGAAACAACTATGGCTTCAGATAATAGTTTCAAGACAACGGTGGATTCCCTCTTCAAGGGGATGGACAGCTTTATCACCACCAAAACAGTGGTAGGGGAGGCGATCACGGTGGGAGATACCATTATCCTTCCACTGATCGATGTATCTTTTGGTGTGGCTGCAGGTGCATTTGCGGATGACAAGAAGAACAACGGCGGCGGCGGTATGGGCGGCAAGGTTTCCCCAAGTGCGGTGCTGGTGATCTCCAATGGCAGCACAAAGCTGGTCAATGTAAAGAATCAGGACGGCATTACCAAGATTTTGGATATGGTCCCTGATTTTGTGAATAAATTCACGGATGGTAAAAAAGAGGAAGTGGCTGCTGCAAAAGAGACTGTGAAGAAAGCAGGATCTGAGAAGAAAGAGGCAGAGGAAGCCAAAGAAGAAGACAAAACAGAAGAGTAAAGAGGATACCGCACATAAAAAAGCCGCCGGGAAGTCATTCATGGCGGCTTTGTGCATATATTAAAGTAAACAGGCAAAAGGAGAAACAGAGAACTGTGCAGAGACTCATCGGATTTTTACTTTTTTGGATTGGAGTAGGGCTGTTTCTTGCCTTGATCTTTCCAAAGAGCTTCCTTATGGTATTACTTGCGGCACTCTGTATGCTGGTAGGGTATAATCTTTTCTGCTGCTGAATGAAATAGAAGATAGAAGAGGAGAAAAAAAGACCTTGTCTCATCGGACAAGGCCTTTCCTCATTCTTTACGCTCTCTCCACTTTGCCGCTTCTTAAGCAGGAAGTACAAACATACATTTTCTTTGCAGCACCGTTTGCTGTTTTTACTTTAACAGATTTGATGTTGGATTTCCACATCTTGTTTGATCTTCTATGGGAATGGCTCACGTTGTTCCCGAAATGAGCACCTTTTTCACAAATTGCACACTTTGCCATGGTAGCACCTCCTTAACATAGAATAAGTCCGTGTATACAAACTCACAACAATAGTTATTTTAACAGAAGATAAGAGGATTTGCAAGCGAAAATATAAAAATTTTAAATTAATATTTCGTTTTTGGGAAAGATATGTTAGAATGGTTCTATGAAAAAGCGGCTGCCCGGGGAATATGCGAAGCAGCGGCCAAGAAAAAAGCTATGGAGGTGTCCGTGCATGGATGGACTTGTTGATACAGGATTAGGTAAAATAATGATTGATACGGATGTCATCGCTACTTATGCGGGAAGCGTGGCAGTCGAATGTTTTGGAATCGTAGGCATGGCGGCGGTCAGTATGAAAGACGGGCTTGTTAAGCTCCTGAAGAAAGACAGCCTGAAGCATGGAATCAATGTCATCATCACCGATAATAAGATCACTCTGGAATTTCACGTGATCGTAGCATACGGCGTGAGTATCTCTGCCGTGTCCGACAATCTCATCAGCAATGTGAAATACCGGGTGGAGGAATTTACCGGTTTGACTATAGAGAAGATCAATATCCTTGTAGAGGGCGTAAGAGTAATCGATTGATTAAGGAGGAAACTTGTTTTGAATACCAATACCGTTGACGCTAAGATGCTTGGCAGGATGTTTCTGGCTGGTGCCAAAAATCTGGAAGCTAAGAAAGAATGGATTAATGAACTGAATGTGTTCCCTGTACCGGATGGTGATACGGGAACGAATATGACGCTGACAATTCTGTCTGCCGCTTCCGAAGTAAGTGCACTTGAGGATCCGACCATGAAGACACTGGCAAAAGCCATCTCTTCCGGTTCTCTGCGCGGGGCAAGAGGAAACTCAGGCGTTATCCTTTCTCAGCTTCTGAGAGGTTTTACAAAAACCATTGAACATTACGATACCGTGGATGCTCCTGCATTTGCGAAAGCGTTTGAAAAAGGTGTGGAAACCGCCTATAAAGCTGTTATGAAGCCAAAGGAAG
This sequence comes from Blautia marasmi, assembly GCF_900258535.1. Classification (NCBI taxonomy): domain Bacteria; kingdom Bacillati; phylum Bacillota; class Clostridia; order Lachnospirales; family Lachnospiraceae; genus Blautia; species Blautia marasmi. The sequence goes on along the minus strand of NZ_OIWX01000001.1, from coordinate 5,583,956 downwards.
GAACCATCCTGACAGTTGCCAGAGGCGCGGCTGACAAGGCCCTGGAGATCGCGGAGGACTGCAGTGATCTTGGAAGCTTCTTCACGGATGTCATTGCCCATGCAGAACATGTGCTTTCCAGAACACCGGACATGCTTCCGGTCCTCAAGGAGGCAGGTGTTGTGGATTCCGGCGGTCAGGGACTTGTAGAGGTTCTCAAAGGTGCTTTTGACGGCTATCTGGGCAAAGAAATTGACATGAATTTTGAGAAGCCCAAATCCTCAGGCATGAGCAAACCGGTATCCGGGGAGGAGAGCAATATCAAATTCGGTTACTGTACGGAATTCATCATTATGCTGGATAAGACATTTCCGGAAAAAGAGGAACAGGCTTTCAAAGAGTACCTTATGTCTATAGGAGATTCCCTGGTAGTTGTGGCAGATGATGAAATCGTGAAGGTGCATGTACATACCAATGACCCTGGTATGGCAATCCAGAAAGCCCTGACTTACGGCCAGCTCTCCAATATGAAAATTGACAACATGCGTCTGGAGCACCATGAAAAGGTGATCAAAGAGGCAGAAAAGCTGGCAGCACAGCAGAGAGAATCTGTGCCGGAGAAAGAAGTAGGATTTATCTCTGTATCAGTAGGGGACGGCATGGGAGACATCTTCCGTGATCTAGGCGCTGATCATCTTATTGAAGGCGGTCAGACCATGAATCCGAGCACAGAGGATGTGCTGAAAGCCATTGAACAGGTACATGCAAAGAATATATTCGTATTTCCAAACAATAAAAATATTATTCTGGCAGCAAACCAGGCAAGGGATCTGACAGAGGATAAGAATATCATTGTCATTCCAACCAAGACCATACCTCAGGGTATCACGGCTCTGATTAATTATGTGCCGGAGAAGACAGTGGAGCAGAACACGGAGGAGATGCTGCAGTGTATCGGCAATGTAAAGACCGGACAGGTCACTTATGCGGTGAGAGATACCAGGATTGATGATAAGGAAATCCGGCAGGGTGATATTATGGGAATCGGCGACCACGGTATTTTAGCTGTAGGCGAGGGCGTGGAAGGGATTACCATGGAGACCATTGACGCTATGGTGGATGAAGATACAGAGATCATCAGCGTATATTACGGTTCCGATGTGAGCACGGAGGACGCCCAGCGTCTGGGTGAGAAGCTGGAGGAGCGCTATCCGGATTTTGATGTGGAAGTAAATAACGGCGGTCAGCCGATTTATTATTATGTGGTATCCGTGGAATAACCTGCGTGAAGGTACTGAACAGTTACAGAATAAGAGGTGTGGACGCGGCTTTAGCCTGCTGCGGAAACACCTCTTCTTTACACAAGAAGAAGGTTTCACACGGTCAGTCCGGTAAATACCCGGACCTGCCAAAGAGTTACGAGAGACAGCAGTGTCAGACAGGGATGGAGTAACAGATATGAGAGAAGCAGATGCAATCCGTTCCATCAAGGGAATTGGTGAGAAGACGGAAAAATTATTTGCGAAACTGGGGATACGAAGTGTGGGTGATCTGCTTAGATACTACCCCAGGGATTACGAAGAATATGCGCAGCCGGAGAGCATTGCAATGCTGAAGCCCGGGAAAAAGGCTGCTGTGGCCGGCAGGATAGCCGGAAAAGTTGGTGTGCGCAGTACAGGAAGGCTCACGGTGGTGACGGCTGCTCTGAAAGAGGAGGGAAAAAGCCTGGCCCTTACCTGGTATAACATGCCCTTTTTGAGAAATACCATTTCCTCGGGAAGCTGCTACATATTCCGTGGAATGGTCATGGAAAAGAAAGGGCGCCTGACAATGGAGCACCCGGAGGTATTCACGCCTGAAAAGTACGGGGAGATGCTGCACACGCTGCATCCGGTTTACGGCCTGACCAAAGGACTAACGAATAAGCTGGTGGTCAAGACGGTACAGCAGGCTCTGGAGGAGAAGGAGATCGTGCAGGAATATCTGCCGGAGGATTTCCGCCTCCATTATCACTTGGCGGAATATAACTTTGCGGTTTCTGAAATCCATTTTCCAAGAGATAAAAAGAATATGCTTCTGGGCAGAAGAAGGCTGGTATTTGATGAATTTCTATTTTTTATACTGGCTGTACGCATGATGAAAGAAAAGACCCAGGATGCCGCCAGCCCTTTTACCATGAAACCCGTTTGGGAGACAGAGAATGTCATAGAGAACCTGCCCTACCCTCTGACCAATGCCCAGAGACGTGTTTGGGGGGAGATCGAGAGGGATATGACAGGGCATACCCTTATGTCCAGGCTGGTACAGGGTGATGTGGGAAGCGGAAAGACCATTATCGCATTTCTTTCTATGATCCTGGCAGCTGTCAATGGATACCAGTCTGCGCTGATGGTTCCCACAGAGGTTTTGGCTGCCCAGCACTTTGAAGCTCTGAAAAAACTGTTAAAGGAGCAGGGACTGGCCTTTGAGCCGGTGCTGCTGACAGGTTCCTGTACAGCAAAGGAAAAGCGGCTGATTTATGAGCAGATATCTTGCGGGCAGGCGAAAATGGTGGTGGGCACCCACGCTCTGATCCAGGAGAAGGTACAGTATGAGAACCTGGCTCTGGTTGTGACGGATGAACAGCACCGCTTTGGTGTGAACCAGAGGGATGACTTGTCTAAAAAGGGGGAGAAGCCCCATGTCCTTGTTATGAGTGCAACCCCCATACCCAGGACGCTGGCCATAATCCTGTACGGGGATTTAGATATTTCTGTCATTGACGAGCTTCCGGCAAGAAGACTGCCCATAAAAAACTGTGTGGTGGATATTTCTTACCGGCCAAAAGCATATGCTTTTATGGAGCGGGAGATTCAGGCCGGAAGACAGGTCTACGTCATCTGTCCCATGGTGGAGGAGAGTGAAGGTCTGGAAGCGGAAAATGTACTGGATTACACAGAGCGCCTGCGAAACATCATGCCTCCGGATATAAAGATAGAGTCTCTTCACGGCAGAATGAAACCCGCTGACAAAAATAAGATCATGAGTGCCTTCGCTTCCGGTGAGATACAGATTCTGGTATCCACAACAGTGGTGGAGGTAGGTGTGAATGTTCCCAATGCCACGGTCATGATGGTGGAGAACGCGGAGCGATTCGGCCTGGCGCAGCTTCACCAGCTCAGAGGACGCGTAGGGCGCGGGGAACATCAGTCTTACTGCATATTCATGCAGGGGCAGGACGCCCGGGAGACAAAGGAGCGTTTGGAGATCCTGGTAAAATCCAACGACGGCTTTGAGATCGCAGGGGAGGATCTGCGGCTTCGGGGTCCGGGGGATCTGTTTGGAATCCGTCAGAGCGGAGACATGGAATTTGCTCTGGCTGATATATACCAGGATGCCCAGGTACTGAAAGAGGCCAGCGAAGCGGGGGGAGCAATCCTGAAGCTGGACCCGGATTTATCACTGGAACAACACAGAAGGCTTAAGGCACGTCTTCTGGATTATGCGAAGGAACGGCTGGAGCTGCCGGGACTATAGAGAAAAGGTGCGTAACGGTGAAGATACTGAACAGTTACAAAGGTGTGACAGCATGAAGAAAAATGCATTAGCAAAAGATTTTTTTATGGAGATAAAAAAGACCAGGAACCGGTTTCTGTCCATTATGCTCATCGCAGCACTGGGCGTTGCTTTTTTTGCCGGTGTGAGGGCAGCGGCTCCGGATATGAATAAGTCGGCGGACCTTCTGTATGACAAGAGCAATTTCATGGATATCCGCGTACTGGGTGATCTGGGGCTTACAGAGAAAGACATAGAGGCGATCCGGGAGATAAAGGGCGTGGAGGATGTGCGGGGCGGCTACAGTGCCGACGTGCTCTGCAGTACAGAGGAAGCACAGCTAGTAGTCCGCATGATGTCAGTCTATGAGGATATCAACAAGATAACAGTAAAGCAGGGCCGTATGCCTAAAAAACCAAACGAATGCCTTGCGGACGAACGGTTTTTAAGCCTTTCAGGCTACAAGGTTGGGGATACGATCACTGTAAGATCCGGTACGGATGACGATATCGGGGATACACTTGCGGTCACAGAGTATAAAATTGTGGGAAGCGGGACCACTGCCTATTATCTCAGTCTGGACAGGGGAACCAGCAAGATAGGAAACGGGGAGCTGAGCAGCTTCCTGGTCATCCCTCCGGAAAGCTTTTCCCTGGAAGTATATACAGAGGCCGTGATACGTGTGGCAGGAGCCGGAGAACTCCTGTCAGGTTCTGAGAAGTACGAGGATACGGTAAAAGAAGTGGAAGACCGGCTGGAAGCCATTGCAGACGGCCGCTGTGAGATCCGCTATGAGTCGGTCCACCGGGAAGGACAGGAAAAACTGGATGATGCGTCCGCGGAGATAGAGGAGAACCGGCAGAAGCTTGCGGATGCAAAAAAAGAACTGGATGACGGAGAAAAAGAACTCACGGAAGCCGAACAAAAACTTGCGGATGCAAAGGAGAAATTAAAAACCGCCAGGGACAAACTGACTGACGGGGAAGCCCAGCTTGCAGACGGCCAGGCACAGGTGGCGGACGGTGAGAGCCAGATCGCAGAGGGATGGAACTCCTATTATGAAAATGCGTCCACTCTGAAAGAAAAGACGCAGGAGCTGGAAGATGCCCGGGCGCAGACTGCGGACGGTGAGCAGCAGATCGCGGAGGGCTGGCAGGAGATTGCCACACAAAAGGCAGCGCTTGCGGATGGACGAAGCCAGCTTGAGGAGGGGAAAGCCCAGATAGCCCAGGGCAAACAAAAGCTGAATGACGGGATCGCACAGACAAAAGACGGTATTGCCCAGGTAGAGCAGAAAATCCAGGAGATAGAGGCAGGTCTGCCTGCTGTCCAAAACGGTATTGCAGAGGTTACGGATGGCATCAGCCAGGTGGAAGCAGCACTGTCGGATCTGCAGCAAAAACAGGAGGCTGTCCAGGATGGGATTATCAAGTTGGAAGAGCAGCTTGCCGGTTTGCCCCCTGAGGCAGAGGATATCCGGCAGCAGTTAGAAGAGCAGCTTGGTCAGGCGAGAGAGCAGGAGGCAGAACTTGCAGCAGGAATCACAGCCGCCGAGGAGAAGCATACGGGCCTTCAGTCAACGCTGCAGCAGCTTCAGGAACAGAAGGAGCAGATGGATCAGGGCCTTCTGGTACTCAAAGAGCAGCAGAAGACCCTGCCGGCCACACTGGAGGACCTTCAAAAGCAGTTAGCCCAGGTGGAGGAGCAGGAAAAGACCTTGGCATCCAAGGAGGCAGAGCTTGGGGCGGGGGAGAGCCAGCTGGCCCAGGCGGAGGACCTCCTCAAGGAGAAGGAACAGGAGCTGGAAACCGGAAAATCTCAGGTGGAGGAAGGTGCAGCCCAGCTCGCGGACGGTGAAGATCAGCTGAATGAGGCCAGGGCACTTCTGGAATCCAAAGAAACTGAGCTAGCAAGCGCCAAAAACCAGCTTATCCAGTCTAAGAAAGAACTGGATGACGGAAAAGCCCAGCTTACGGACGGAGAAAAAGAGATCGCGGACGGGGAGTCTGAGATTGAGGAGAACAGGCAGAAGCTTGCGGATGGGCGCAGAGAATACGAAGATAAAAAAGCGGATGCTGACGAGAAGATAGCGGATGCCCGGCAAAAAGTTGCGGATGGGCAGAAGGAACTGGACGAACTGGAAGTGCCGAAATGGCATGTTCTCAACCGTGATTACATACAGACTTATGTGGAGTACGAACAGGATGCTGACAGGATCAAGGCTATCGGGGATGTATTTCCGGCAATCTTCTTCCTGGTTGCAGCCCTCATTTGCCTGACCACCATGACCCGCATGGTGGAGGAAGAGAGAACCCAGATCGGCACCCTGAAAGCGCTGGGATATAGTAAGTTATCCATAGCGGCAAAATATTTGTGTTACGCCCTCCTGGCGTCTCTTATAGGCAGCCTTGTGGGGCTGGTGGCAGGGCAGAAGATACTGCCGCCTGTCATTATCAACGCTTATGGCATTCTTTATAATAACCTTCCTGAGGCAGTGGCACCTCTTCATGTGGGGTATTCCGTGTCATCCACGCTTCTGGCTATCGCATGCACTACAGCCGCAGCCGGGATCGCCTGTTATAAAGAGCTTATGTCCACACCTGCAACACTGATGCGGCCTGCAGCTCCAAAGTCAGGAAAAAGAGTGCTGCTGGAACGGGTGGGGATCATCTGGAATCATTTAAGCTTTACCAATAAATCCACAGTCCGCAACCTGTTCCGTTATAAGAAGCGATTTTTCATGACTGTGCTGGGCATCGGCGGATGCATGGGGCTTCTGCTGGTGGGATTCGGTGTCAAGGATTCTGTCCGTTCCATTGGCACGATCCAGTATAATGACCTGCTGTCCTATCATGCAGAGGTGGTTTTGGAGGATAAGGTGACGCAGGAGGAAAAGGACGAAGTGGTGAAAGCCATGGAGAAGGATAAGGACATCAAATCATTCATGGCAGTTTACAAGACATCCATGGATATTGAAAATGAGAAAGAGGATGTGACGAAAAGCGCCTATGTGATGGTGCCGGAAGACGCAAAAGAATTTAAAAAATATGCTGACCTGCGCAGCCGCACAACAAAAGAACATTATGAGCTGTCAGACGACGGGATCATCATATCGGAAAAGCTTGCAAAGCTGCTGGATGTGAAGGAAGGCGATACAGTGGTCCTGAAAGAGGAAGAGACGGACCGTTTTGAAGTGAAGGTTTCCCACATTACAGAGAATTATTTCCTTCATTACATTTACATTTCACCAAAACTGTACAGTCAGGTGTTTGGTGAAACGCCGGAATTTGTGGATTATCTCACGATCAATAGCTCCACGGAAAGTTCTTTTGAAGATAGTATGCAGGAAAAATACATGGCATATGACCAGGTGTCCGAAGTGTCTTTTATCACCAAAACAGCGGACAGGATCGCCAATATGCTGAAAAGCCTTGATACGGTCATCTATGTACTGGTCATCGCTGCAGGCCTGCTGGCGTTTGTTGTATTATATAATCTGAATAACATTAATATCAGTGAGCGGATCCGGGAGCTGGCTACTTTAAAGGTCCTTGGGTTTTATGATATGGAGGTGTCCAGATATGTACTCAGAGAGAATGTCTGCCTGACGCTTATTGGGTGTTTTCTGGGAATTTTCTTTGGAAAGATCCTGCATAGGTTTGTGATCCTCACAGCGGAAACGGATATTATGATGTTCGGCAGAGACATTGAGATTATCAGTTTTGTTTACAGTATCCTGATTACTTTATTCTTTTCGGCAGTGGTAAATTTCTTCATGCATTTCCGCCTAAAAAAGGTGGATATGGTGGAGTCCATGAAAAGTGTGGAGTAAAAAACTTGAAATTTTTTTGAAAAAGGTATATGATTAACGGGAAAATCGAAATTTCAAAGGGTATGTAAAAGGAGGAGATTTATTATGCCTATTAAGAAATCAACGACAAAAGCAGCTGCGACAGAGGCTGTGAAGACAACGACCGAAGAGAAGAAGACAGAAGCAGTTACCGCTGCAGAATCGGTGAAAACTGCCAAAACCACAGAGAAAAAACAGCCTGTAAAACGTGCCGCTGCAAAGAAAGCCGTAGCTGAGAAAAAAGCTGCTGCAAAACCTGCTGCAAAGGCTGCAGAAGCAAAGAAATGTGTTTATGTTCAGTGCATGGGCAGCGAATACAAGGTTGAAGATATTGAGAACAGTGTAAAAAAAGCATGGATGGACGAGACCGGAAAAAAAGAGAGCGACATCAAAGAAATGCAGATTTACATCAAACCGGAAGAGAACGCCGCTTACTATGTGATCAACAAGGAATACAAAGAAGGCGGAAATAAAGTGGATTTATAAGAACGTGCTTTCATAAGGTTTTATGTAAAAGGAAAAGAGGGAGCTCCTTCATTGGGAAGAAGCGCCCTCTTTTTTGAATGAAGGCTCATTCAGTTTTTGTTGAACAGATTACTGTTCAGAGCTTACCTATCAAGCTACTGATTAAAGCTGAGTAGAACCGTTAGACATCGGAGTAGATCCTCCGCTTGACATCTGTCTTTCCTGTGCTTCGATCATTTTCTTAACCATATAACCACCAACGGAACCGTTCTGTTTGGAAGTCAGGTTTCCGTTGTAACCGTCTGTAAGCGGTACACCTAACTCATTGGCTACCTCATATTTAAAACGGTTTAATGCACTCTTTGCTTCGGGTACTGCTGCGCTGTTAGAAGAATTTGTGTTAGACATTTTTTTCTTCCTCCTTAAATGTTTTGTTTTTTTGTTACAATGGTAGTATGTGATTTATTTATATTTTTACACATAGAAGTTCTTTCAAGTTTTGACAAATTTTGTGAATTGTATTACAATAAGGTTTCAGTGAATAAAACATTTAATTTGCGCAGGGCGATTTGTATAAATCTGTAAAATATGTATAAAATTTAAAATAATAATTGCAGTTAGTTGTTATATTTGCTATAATTGTTCTGATAAAAGAAAATGAGGATGATAGAATATGAATGTTGGTATTATAGCGCACAACAGTAAAAAACCTCTGATTGAAGATTTTTGTATTGCTTATAAGAATATTCTGGCAAAACACCAGGTCTATGCCACCGGGACAACGGGCAGAAGGATTGAGGAAGTGACCAATCTGCATGTCCACAAGTTCCTTCCGGGAAGCATGGGCGGAGATAAGCAGTTTACGGAAATGATAGAGCGGGGAGATATAGATATGGTGATCTTTTTCTATAACCCGGCTATGATCGATCAGAAAGAACCGGATGTCTACCAGATTTCCCGGTGCTGTGACCAGTACAATATCCCTATCGCTACGAATATCGCTACAGCAGAATCCCTGATTTTGGGACTTGACCATGGTGATCTGGATTGGCGGCTGAGTAAGTAGAGAAAAGGAATTACAACAAGATGAGAGTGATTGCAGGAAGTGCAAAGAGTATGCCCCTCAAGACAATCCCCGGTACGGACACCCGGCCGACCACTGACAGGATCAAGGAGACGCTGTTTAATATGCTGCAGCCTTACCTATGTGAATGCCGGTTCCTGGATACTTTTTCAGGCAGTGGTGCTATCGGAATTGAAGCATTGAGCAGAGGGGCATATTCGTGTGTCTTTATAGAAAAAAATAAAAAAGCGGCAGAGTGCATTCGGGAAAATCTGAAGTTTACCCGGCTTGCTGACAAAGCAGAACTTTACTGCCAGGACGTTTTTTCTGCCCTGGGCGTTCTGGAGGGCAGTGAGCCCTTCGGCTGTATTTTCATGGATCCTCCCTATAACAGGGAACTGGAAAAACAGGTGCTTTCGGTGCTTTCCAAAGCATCCTATGTGGATGAGGATACCCTGATCGTGGTGGAGGCCTCCTTAGAGACACCCTTTGATTATCTGGAAGAGTACGGCTTCACTATGGTAAAAGACAAGAGATACAAAACGAACCGGCACATTTTCCTGAGAAAGGCATGAGATACGAGCGATGGTGAGAGCAATTTATCCGGGCAGCTTTGACCCGGCAACTTTTGGACATCTGGACGTGATAAAGAGGGCGGCGGAGCTTTTTGATGAGGTAATTGTTGGAGTTTTGATGAATTCTGAAAAAAGTCCGTTGTTTTCTGTCGAAGAACGTGTTAATATATTAAAGAAAGTGACGGCGGATATCCCGAACCTGAAAGTGACATCATTTTCAGGGCTGTCGGTGAATTTCGCAAGAAGCTGTGATGCCAAGGTGATTATCCGCGGTCTGCGGGCAATTACTGATTTTGAATATGAACTGCAGATGGCACAGACCAACCGGGTGCTTGCCAGGGATGTGGATACCATGTTTCTGACTACCAGCCTGGAATATGCCTACTTAAGTTCCACCACTGTAAAAGAAGCCGCCTATTTCGGCGCGGATATATCAAAGTTCGTTCCGGAGTACGTCGTTGAAAAAGTGAGAGAAAAATTCGCACAGAAGGAAAAAAAGTAAGAATACAATAAGGAGAATGATTATGAGTAGCAGAATTGAACAGATTATCGAAGAAATTGAAGAATATGTAGAGAGCTGCAAATATCAGCCATTGTCCACCACCAAAATCGTAGTGAACAAGGAAGAATTAGAAGAACTTCTTCGTGAGCTGCGTATGAAAACTCCGGATGAGATCAAGAGATACCAGAAGATCATCAGTAACAAGGATGCTATCCTGGCAGATGCCCAGGCTAAGGCAGACACCATTATTGCTGAGACAAAAGTTCAGGTACAGGAGATGGTAAAGGAGTCTGAGGTGATGCAGCAGGCATACGCACAGGCCAATGAGACAGTGAATACCGCTAACCGTCAGGCTCAGGAGATCATTGACGCAGCAACCAATGATGCCAATAACCTGCGTCTCAGCGCAATTTCCTATACAGATGAAATGATGGCTAATATGGGCCAGATCATGGCTAACACTCTTGAGGATGCAGGTGCAAAATACAACGAGTTTGTTCGTTCCCTGCAGGCTTCTCTGGATGTGATCAACAGAAACAGAAGCGAACTGCAGCCCCAGCTTGGAGGAGCAGCGCCGGTACAGGAAACTGCACCGACAGAGAGCGTATCTTTGGACGATGATGATCTAGACGATTTCGATGAATAAAAATGACAGAAGGCCTGTGAGCAGAAAGTTAACGAGTTTTGCCCATATGTAAGGTCCGAAGGAGAGGTCTGTTCCCGCAAGCATGGATTTTGTCTGAGCTGCAACACAGATGCCGCCGAAGGCAGTGATACCCAGCAGCATGGGGTACAGGATCGTAAGATTCCAGCCGGTACCTGCCAGGGCAGTGATGCCGGTGGTCATTTCCGTGATGCCGCACATGAGATACATAACGGGCCCTAAAGGTGCAAATACCTTTTTAATGACACCCTGGAAGACAGAAAAGAGGATGATATATCCTCCCAGTTTTGTGATGGACTCAAATCCGTTCATAATAGAGGTATCCAGAATTTCTCCCACAGGGGATTGGATGGATATCTCTTTTTCGTTTCTTTTGTTTTCTGCATGATCGTCAGAATCAGCGGCAATGGCCTGGCGGTCGGCTCTCCTTCGGAAAAGGAGGCAGCACAGATAGTTGGCAAGATAGATGATGCCGTAGGTGGGCAGGATCAGTGTCTTCTGGCCGAGGGCCTGCAGACAGACATAGGAAGATAGGAACGAAGGACCGGGGTGGTTGGCAAAGGTGAGCAGGTATTCTGCCTCTTTTTTGGAAATACGTTTTTCCAGGTAGAGGTCAGCAGTCACTTTGGCGCCCATGGGATAGCCGCAGACGAGCCCAAGGATCAGAGCGTAGGCACCGTCACAGGAGAGGGCGAAAAAGCGGTGCCACAGTCCGGTGGGGATACGGATCCAGTTTTTCAGCAGGTCAGTCTTGATCAGCAGGTTTGAGATGATCATAAAGGGCAGCAGGGAAGGCAGCAGGGTTTCAAACCAAAGCATCAGGCCGGAGGCTGCGCAGGTGAATGAGGTGTCCGGGAAGAGGAGGAGGAATGCAAGCATAATAAGGAAGGGGAGCAGGGAGAGGGAGCGTTTCATGAGGGGCCTCTTTTGGGTTTTTTTAAGTATATGCGAGGGAATGCGGATGAATGCGGGTGGATGCGGGTGAATGCGGACGGAAGCGTATGGGAGAAGGGCGGGGGAGAGGCGGTATGCGTGTGAGTGAAGCGTTCCGCTGCCACGGAGCTAACCTGCTCCCAGTTCCTAAATTCATCGGCAATGGCCTCTTCATTAAGGAACTGGGGCAGGTGGATCTCCGCGGCGCTCCACTAAACATCACTCACACGCATACCGCCTCTCCCCCGCCCTTCTCCCATACGCTTCCTGGTTTTCACTGGCTCAGGGGTGTGTATTGAAAGTTGGACTGCGTTTAAGGAAGTGTATTGAAAGGTGGACTGCGTTTGAGGAAGTGTATTGAAAGTTGGACTGCGTTTAAGGAAGTGTATTGAAAGGTGGACTGCGTTTAAGGAAGTGTATTGAAAGGTGGACTGTGTTTAAGGAAGTGTATTGGAAAGTGGACTGCGTTTAAGGAAGTGTATTGAAAGGTGGACTGCGTTTAAAGAAGTGAATTGAAAGATTAACTACGTTTAAGTAGAAGTTTATATTACTGTCAGGGATGTGCCCAGGTAATTGCCGGTAATAAATAGGTACTTAGGGTTTTTGTTTTTATAAAAACGTAGATTGTTTTTTACTACTAATAAAAATTTTTACATGTTTTCTAGTTCCGGAGAGAAGAGCAGGAGAGGTGGGGGGAAGGGGGCTGTGTCAGCGAGGTTAAGTGGAGGAGCCTGTGAGATCCACCGATTACGGAGACTTGGCGCGAACCCGCTGGTGAGCGTCTTAGTCGCAGTTATCGGTTAGCTCACTGGTTCCGGAACGTCGAGCGGACACAGCCCCCTTCCCCCCACCTCTCCGTCCGTGAGCCACACCCCCAAAAAAACAAGTAAAAAAAACCACCATCCTATCCCTTGCCAATCAGGGGAGAATGTGACAAAATAGAAGACAGCAGAGGAATAAAATTACAGGAGGAATTGATATGTCAGTATTAGAGAATCTGAAACCGGAAAGAGTTTTTCATTATTTTGAGGAGATTACAAAAATCCCCCATGGTTCTGGGAATACGCAGGGGATCAGTGATTATCTTGCGGATTTTGCCAAGGAGCATGGACTTCGTTATATTCAGGATGAAAGTGGGAATGTGATTATATTTAAGGAGGCTGCCGGCGGATATGAGAATGCTCCGGTGGTGATCCTGCAGGGGCATGTGGATATGGTCTGTGAGAAGCTTCCAAACAGTACCCATGATTTTACAAAAGACCCGCTCACACTTTTTGTTGAGGGGGATATGATACATGCGGACGGCACTACGCTGGGCGGTGATAACGGGATCGCTGTAGCCTATGAGCTGGCCATTCTGGAGGATGATAAACTGCAGCATCCGGCCATTGAGGCTGTGTTTACTGTGGATGAGGAGATCGGACTTTTGGGAGCATCTGCTCTGGATACGACTTCCATGAAAGGGAAGTATCTGATCAATCTGGACTCTGAGGAGGAGGGGATTCTCTGGGCAGGCTGTGCGGGCGGTATGACAAGTATTAGTGAGCTGCCTGTAAAGTATCAGGAGAGAACAGGGATCTGCTATGATATTAAGGTGGATGGACTTCTGGGCGGCCACTCCGGGGCAGAGATTGATAAAATAAGGGCAAACGCCACACTGCTTATGGCAAGGTTTCTCCATGAGTTCAGAGAGTATGGGGAGTTTGGACTTATTTCCCTAAATGGCGGACAAAAGGATAATGCGATTCCCCGTCAGGCACAGGCTTCTGTACTGGTGGAAGCAGAAGATGGGGAAAGGCTGGTAAGCTATGCCGAAGAATTTACGCAGATGCTCAGAAAAGAATATACAGGTACAGATGAAGGAATCACGGTGACGGCTGTGTGTAAGGGCGAGAAGAGCGCGCAGGTGCTTCACCCTGTAAGCCAGGAAAAAGTGATCTTCTTCCTTGTAAATTATCCAAACGGCATTCAGAAGATGTGCGGATTTATTGAGGGACTTGTGGAGACATCCTGTAATGTGGGTGTTACAAGACTGACGGAGGAGTGTTTGACCTGCTCTGCCAGTGTGAGAAGCTCCGCAGGTTCGGCGAAAAAAGCACTGGGTCAGAAAATACAGTATCTGACGGAATTTTTAGGCGGTGAGTATCATGTGGAAGGGGATTATCCTTCCTGGGAGTATCGTCAGGATTCCGTTCTGCGTCCGCTGATGGTCCAGGTTTACAAAGAAATGTTTAAGGAGGAGCCTGCTGTCCAGGTGATCCATGCGGGTTTGGAATGCGGATTGTTCTACGAGAAGATTCCGGGACTTGACTGTATTTCCATAGGACCGGATATGAAGGATATCCATACTTCTGAGGAGACTCTTTCCATCTCCTCCACAGCCAGAGTCTATGAATATCTGCTGGAAGTATTAAAAAGATTGAAATGATAGAAAGCACGCTCCGCGAACTTTTTATTGTCATAAATAATTGAAATAATTGGAATATTTTCCCCTGTCTGTTCATAAAATGATATGTACGGGTAAGAGCTGGCTTTTTTATGCTCTGGTACAGGCACAGCCGAATTTTATGTCAGATGGGGGAATTTTTGTGCGGAAATGGATACTGTTTTTTCTGATTTTGGTGTTTGCGGATGTTTTTGCCATCAGTTCCCTGAAAGAACATGTTTCCCTGGAAACCCTGCGGGAAGCCGGGATTCCTGTTCACGAGATGGAGAAAGCAGGTATGTCTCCTGAGGAGATGCGGCTTTTTCTGCCTTTTTGGCAGGATATGGAGTATTTTCCTCTTGCCGTTTGCCCTGTGGAAAAGGAAGATCCGTTTTCTTTTGCGGATACCTGGATGGAGGAGCGGAATTATGGGGGAAAACGGAAACATGAAGGCTGCGATATTTTCGGTAAAGCAATGCTTTCCGGGTATTACCCTGTCATCAGTGTCACAGACGGAACTGTGGAGAAGGTGGGATGGCTCCCCTTGGGAGGCTGGAGGATTGGAATCCGAAGTCCGGGAGGAGGCTATTTTTATTATGCCCATCTGAGCGGTTACGGCAGAGAATTTCAGGAGGGGGAAGCTGTGAAAGCAGGAGAGCTTCTGGGATTTCTGGGTGACAGCGGATATGGCGAAGAGGGGACACGCGGGAAGTTTGCACCCCATTTACATATGGGATTATACGTGAGATACGGTAGTGAGGAGGAATATGCCTTAAATCCGTATCCTGTGCTTGTATACCTGAAGAATCATACAAAGGAGATAAGTTACTGAATTTCTATGGTGAGAGCTATGGAAATATGCTATACTTAATATACCTTACGCGAAAACCAGGCCGTTATAGGGAAAACAAAGCGCGCGGCTCTGGATACCCATTCGGGCACCCCGTAAATTGTGCCGCAAAAGATGCGGCTGCGATCAGGGACAGAAAAACAGGCGCACTGGTAAGGAGTAATGTCTTATGGAGATACATTTATGGCGTGAACTGCTGATTCCGTATGAACTTGCTGTCAAAGAGCTGGTTATCAAATTTAACCATCTGAAGAAGGAGCACAAAGAAAAGGACCTGTACTCCCCCATCGAACAAGTAAGCGGAAGAGTAAAAACAATTAACAGTATTCTGGAGAAAATGCAGAGAAAAAATATATCCTGGGCAGACCTGGAGGAGAAGGTGGAAGATATCGCCGGCATCCGGGTCATCTGCCAGTTTTATGAAGATATTGAAAAAGTAGCAGAGATAATCAGAAAGCGCCGGGATATGCAGGTGGTGGAGGAGAAGGATTATCTCACACACATGAAAGAGAGCGGGTACAGAAGCTACCATATGATCGTTCTGTATCATGTGGAGACTTTAGACGGCCCAAAAGATATCAGGGCTGAGATCCAGATCCGGACCCTTGCCATGAATTTCTGGGCAACCATTGAACATTCCCTGCAGTACAAGTACAAGGGAAATATGCCGCCTCATTTAAAGGCGCGGCTGAACCATGCGGCCCAGTCCATTCTGCTTTTGGATGAGGAAATGTCATCGGTACGCAGTGAGGTTATGGACGCACAGAATTCCATGCTGCACCAGTCGAATCTGGTGTCCGGAATCCTGAATAATATCGAGAATCTATACCACTATTCCAACAAGCGGGAAGTGGCAAAAATACAGGACGAATTTTACCGGATCTATGAGACAAAGGACCTGTCCAGACTGGAGAGGTTCCACCGGGAACTGGATATTATCGCTGAGGGCTATCGGGCCCAGGCAGTGGCTACAGAAGAGATTATGTAAAGGAAGAGGTAACTGGAAAGGTACAGTCAGTTACACAGAAAGAAAAATGAATCTGCCGAGTGCTTATGAACAAGAGATGAAAGAACTGCTGGGCACGGAGCTGGAGGCCTATAAAAAGAGCCTTGACCTGCCGGTCATGCAGGGACTCCGTGTCAATACAGCAAAGATCACATGTGAAGAATTTGAAGCTGTCACACCTTTCTCCATGGAGAAAGTGCCCTGGATACCCAATGGGTATTTTCTGAAGGATGAGGAGCGTGCATCCAGGCATCCCTATTATTACGCGGGACTATACTACATTCAGGAGCCAAGTGCTATGACGCCGGCAAGCAGGCTTCCTGTGGAACCGGGGGATTACGTGCTGGATCTATGTGCAGCTCCGGGCGGGAAGGCAACGGAACTGGGCAGCCGGCTCGGAGGAGAGGGGATGCTGTTTGCAAACGACATCAGCAGCAGCAGGGCTAAGGCTTTATTGAAAAATCTGGAGATGGCCGGTATTCCCAATATCTGCGTGACCAGTGAGGACCCGGAGGTGCTTGAGAGAAATTTTTCGGGTTTTTTTGATAAAGTGCTTATTGATGCACCTTGTTCCGGAGAGGGAATGTTCCACCGGGAACCCAGGATGATGGAATACTGGAAGGAGAGAGGGCCTGAGGCTTATGTCCCCATACAGAAAAAACTCATTCTTCAGGGTGCCGGTATGCTGCGCGGGGGAGGGATGCTTTTATATTCCACCTGCACATTTTCAAGGAAAGAGGACGAGGAAGTGATTGAATATCTGCTGCAGAATATGCCGGATATGCGTCTGAAGGAGATCCTTCCCTACGAAGGATTTGCAGAAGGCGCCGGACTTGAAAAATGTGTCAGGATTTTCCCGCACAGAATGCCCGGTGAAGGGCATTTTCTGGCTTTGCTGGAAAAGAGCCAAAAGACTGGGGAAGACAGCAGCAGAGACAGGCAGCGTCCGGGAAAAAGAAAGCCGCAGAAGATGCCGGATTGTGTGGAGGAGTTTCTGTCACTTTTATCCTGCCCCATAGACAGAGAGAGGCTGAAACTGGATCGTGACAGACTTTACCTGCTTCCCGTTAGGGAGGAGATGCCGAAACTCCGCTATCTCCGCACAGGGCTCTATCTGGGTGACGTGAAGAAGAACAGATTTGAGCCTTCCCAGGCACTGGCTATGGCCTTAAAGCCGGAGACATTTGTCTCCTGCATCCGGCTGGAACCGGAGGATGTGCGGGCGGTCAAATACCTGAAAGGGGAGACCCTGGATGTATCGGATCTGCCGGTCACAAAGGAGAAGGGGTGGCAGCTCATCTGTGTGAACGATTATCCTTTAGGCTTTGGCAAGCTGGCGGGAGGCGTTCTGAAGAATAAATATTATGCCGGATGGAGATGGCAGTAATGGGAAAGATGCGATTGGACAAATACCTGGCTGATATGGGGCTGGGCACCAGAAGCGAAGTGAAAAAGCTTTTGAAAGGCGGGCAGGTGGCAGTAAACGGCGGTACCGTCACAAAACCGGAGTTTAAGGTTGACCCTGATACCGATGAGATCTTGGCTTCCGGGGAGAAAGTGACATATGAAGATTTTGAATATTATATGCTGAATAAACCCCAGGGCGTAGTCTCCGCCACAGAGGACAACAGGGAGAAAACGGTTCTGGACTGCATAGCTTTAAAAAAGAGGAAAGACCTGTTTCCCGTAGGACGTTTGGATAAGGACACGGAAGGCCTGCTCCTCATCACCAATGACGGGGCTTTGGCCCACAGGCTGCTCTCGCCGAAAAAACATGTGGACAAGACATATTTTGTACGCCTGAGAGAAAATCTGTCACAGGAGGACAGCAGGAAGCTGTGTGAAGGTGTGGATATCGGCGAAGAAAATCTGACCATGCCTGCAGATATCACCGGGTTTGTGCCCGGAGACAGGCAGTGCTGCATTACCATCAGGGAAGGAAAATTCCACCAGGTAAAGCGTATGTTTGCATCTGTGGGTAATGAAGTGGTATACTTAAAAAGGCTCTCCATGGGCCCGCTTATTTTGGATGAAGGGCTGAAACCCGGACAGTACCGGAAACTTTCGGCGGAAGAGATAGAAAGGTTAAAGAACAATGCTTGAAAATATCAATGCAGTATTATTTGATTTGGATGGAACCCTGGTGGATTCCATGTGGATGTGGAAGGCAGTGGACGAGGAGTTTCTGGCCATGAAAGGGCTGGAGATGCCGGAGGATCTGGAAGAGTTCCAGCAGGAGCTGGAGGGAATGGGATTTACAGAGACTGCGGCATATTTTAAAGAACGCTTTGCCCTTCCGGATTCTCTGGAAGCCATTAAAAGCACCTGGGTCACCATGGCGGAACACAAATACTGCCATGAGATTCCTCTGAAAAAAGGGGTGCGGGAGTTTTTAGATTATTTAAAAGAGAAGGAGATTCCCGCTGCCATCTGTTCCAGCAACAGTAAGGAGCTGATCTTGATGGTGCTGAAGGCCCATTCCATAGAAGGTTATTTTTCCGGCATCACTACCTGCTGTGATGTGCCGGCCGGTAAACCGGCACCGGATGTGTACCTGAAAACAGCAGCGGGATTACATAAAAATCCAGAGGAATGCCTGGTGTTTGAGGATGTCCCCATGGGGATACTGGCAGGAAAGAATGCGGGCATGAAGGTCTGTGCCGTGGAGGATGCCTTCAGTGCACAGCAGGCAGATAAGAAGAGAGATTTGGCAGATTACTATATTGCGGATTATTTCCAGGTGATGGACCATACCTATGAGGTGCTCATATGATGACAGAGTTTTTGCCGGTGACCGGAAAAGAGATGGAACAAAGAGGAATCACCCGGCCGGATTTTGTCTATGTGAGCGGTGATGCCTATGTGGACCATCCCTCTTTCGGCACGGCTATCATTACCAGGCTTCTGGAATCCTACGGCTATAGTGTGGGGATCATTGCCCAGCCCGACTGGAAGGATGAGAACAGCATCTCCGTGTTTGGAGAACCGCGCCTTGCCTTTCTGGTGTCAGCAGGCAATATGGATTCCATGGTGAACCATTATACCGTTTCAAAAAAGCACCGCAGCACGGATGCTTATTCCCCCGGCGGAAAAATGGGGCTTCGCCCTGACCGGGCAGTTATCGTGTACGGCAATCTGATACGCAGAACCTATAAACATACCCCTGTGATCATCGGCGGGATCGAGGCTTCCCTCAGAAGATTCGCCCATTATGATTACTGGTCTGATTCCCTGAAACGTTCTGTGCTTCTGGACTCCGGGGCGGATATGATCTCCTACGGAATGGGAGAAAAAAGTATCCTTGCCATAGCAAGAGCGCTCAATGAGGGGACGCCGGTCAGTGATATACACCATATACCGGGTACGGTATACCGTACAAAGGAAATGCCGGGCGGTGTGCTCCTGCCATCCTATGAGGAGCTGTGCAAAGACAAGAAGGCCTATGCCGAGAGTTTTCGTATCCAGTATGAAAATATGGACCCTTTTACGGGGAAAGTTTTGGCAGAACCTTATGAGAAGCAGGGATATCTGGTACAGAACCCGCCGTCTAAGCCCCTCACGACACAGGAGATGGATGAGGTCTATCATCTGCCTTATACCCGCACGTACCACCCCATGTATGAAAAAATGGGGAAAATACCGGCAATTGAAGAAATTAAATTCAGTCTCACCAGCAACCGGGGATGCTTCGGAGGCTGCAATTTTTGCGCCCTTGCCTTTCATCAGGGGCGGATCGTGCAGGCAAGAAGCCATGAATCCATTCTGGACGAGGCTGTCATGTGCACAGAGGAGAAGGCGTTCAAGGGATACATCCACGATGTGGGAGGCCCTACCGCAGATTTCCGTCATCCTGCCTGTAAAAAGCAGATGACTAAGGGGGTCTGCAAAAACCGGCAATGCCTGTTTCCGAAACCCTGCAAAAATCTGGAGGCGGACCACAGGGATTATCTGGAGCTTTTGGCAAAGCTGCGTGAGATTTCGGGGATTAAAAAAGTATTTATCCGCTCCGGAATCCGCTTTGATTATGTGGAGGCAGACCGGGACAAGGAATTTTTGGAAGTGCTGGCACAACACCATGTGAGCGGGCAGCTCCGGGTGGCACCGGAACACGTGTCCGACAAGGTGCTTTTCTATATGGGAAAACCGG
Source organism: Blautia marasmi (assembly GCF_900258535.1). Taxonomy (NCBI): domain Bacteria; kingdom Bacillati; phylum Bacillota; class Clostridia; order Lachnospirales; family Lachnospiraceae; genus Blautia; species Blautia marasmi. Next base: position 5,563,963 of record NZ_OIWX01000001.1, on the reverse strand, counting down.
AACATGCTGTATATGAAACATTTTTGAAGGATTTTGAAAAGGCAAACGCACGCACAGGGAAAAAGCAGTATGCAGTGCCCTACTTCATGTCCTCCCATCCGGGATGCACCATGAAAGAGGCAGTGAAACTGGCGGAATATGTGCGGGATATGGGATTCACGCCGGAGCAGGTGCAGGATTTTTATCCGACGCCGTCCACCATGTCCACCTGTATGTATTACACCGGACTTGACCCAAGGACCATGGAGCCGGTATATATACCGAAAGATCCCCACGAAAAAGCCATGCAGCGTGCACTGATCCAGTATAAAAACCCCGCCAACCGGGAACTTGTAAAAGAGGCCCTCATAAAAGCGGGAAGGACTGACCTGATCGGAACAGACAGAAAATGTCTGATCCGTACAGGAAGGGGAACCGATACAAAGAGAAACGAAGCGGAGCGCGGGGCCGGAACAAAAGACCGCAGAAATACCCAGAAGAAAAAAACAATAAGAAACATCCACAAAAAGAAGAGTAGGTGATCGTTTGAAAATAGCAGTCATAACCGGTGCTTCCTCGGGTATGGGGAAGGAGTTTGTGCGCCAGCTTGCATACAACTACGGCTGGCTGGATGAAATCTGGGCCATTGCCAGACGGGGTGAAGTTCTGGAGGAGCTGAAGAAGGAAATCTGTATAAAAGTCCGTGTCATACCTATGGATATTACGGATAAGAAAAGTATCAAGAAGTTAAAAGAAATGCTGAGGGAATACAAACCTTATGTAAAATATCTGGTAAACGCCGCGGGCTGCGGGGTGCACAGAAGTGTGGAGGTCACACCCACAGAGGACTGTGCCAGAATGGTGGATCTAAACTGCAGGGCGTTGACGGAGATCACCAGGATCATTCTGCCGTATATGAGGCAGAAAAGCCATATCGTCATGACGGCATCCGCGGCTGCTTTTATTCCCCAGCCGGAATTCGCTGTCTATGCTGCTACAAAGGCTTATGTACTCAGTTTTTCACGGGCACTTGCCAGGGAACTGCGGGGGTATATTGCAGTGACCATCGTCTGCCCGGGGCCGGTAGATACGGAATTTCTGGAGAATATGGGGGGGAAAAGCCGTATACCCTCCTACAAACGCAGGTTTATTGCCCGTCCTGAAGCTGTGGTAAGCCAGGCTATTATAGATGCTGCCAGAAAAAAAGAAATCTCTATTTATGGATTTTCTATGAAATGTTTTTTTATCCTTTGCAAAATTGTTCCACATAGGGTATTATTAAAAATTGTAGAACTTGTTTTGTAACTGTTTGGTGCCCACGATCCCGCAAGGAAGCGGTTATCATGCGGGGACTGAATAATTACCTTGTTTCTAAATGACACTTATGAGGAGACGGATTTTCAATGGAAAAAAAGAAGAAAATCAGAAAAGGTGATTTCGGCTATATTACTTCCCAGAAGAAAAAAAGAACCCTGTACACCATACTGGCCTTTATCGCTCCGCTTTCAGTTTTTTTTACCGGCCTTATTATCAAGGGAAACCGTAATACGGTTTTTACGGTGGTTGCTGTTGTGGCGTGTCTGCCGGCCTGCAAATTCGCGGTGGGCATGATTATGATGTATATACAGAAACCCATGTCCGAGAAGGATTATCAGCAGATCGAAAAGCATAAAAATGGCCTGACCCTGGGTTATGAACTGGTCATTTCCGCATATGAAAAACAGACCTTTGTGGATTCTATGGCAGTATGCGGCAATACTGTGGTTGGATATACCAGCCGTGAGAAGTCCGACATACCTTTTACGGAGAAGCATATCCAGTCCATCCTTAGACAAAATGGATACTATGTGAATGTGAAGATTTTCCGGAAACTGCCGGATTATCTGAACCGGCTGGAATCCATGTGGGAGCACCACGAATCCTTGGAAAAGGATATCCGTTTTACACCGGATGAAAAATATCCGGACTTGACCAGAAATGAACTGATCCTGCATACCATTTATGCAATTTCCCTCTAGTGCTTCATCCGGCCGGAAACAGGACTGTCAGTGCTGGATCTTTTGTCAGTCTGTAAGGCGGAGGAGGGAAACGGAGTGGGTCCTCCACTGACTGACGATAACGCGGCAGATGGCAAAATAGGCAGTGCTGACGGTCTTGTTTCTGGCTGGATAGAGCACTAGTACAGCGTTGCATAAGTTCCAATGATATAGCACCCGCTATTTACGCCAGTGCCGCGTTGCCGAAGCTAGTCGTAGGAACCGCTACGCCGTCGCTTCGGCGCCTTGCACTGACGAAAATATCAGGCACTCTATCACCGAAACTTACGCAATGCTGTACTAGGAGGAATACATGAGAGAATTGACAGTTAAAGCAGGGGAGAGCGGACAACGTCTGGATAAATATCTTGCAAAATATCTGAAGGAGGCACCGAAAAGCTTCCTATATAAAATGCTCAGAAAGAAGAATATCACACTGAACGGCAGGAAGGCTGACGGCAGTGAGAAGCTTCAGGCAGAGGACCGTATCCGTCTTTTTTTGGCGGAGGAGACACTGGAAAAATTTATGGGTACCCAGGAGGAAATTCACACCTGCCGCCTGGAGGTTATCTATGAGGATTCCCATGTGCTGTTCATCAACAAGCCGGTGGGAATGCTCTCCCAGAAGGCGGATAAGAAGGATATCTCTTTGGTGGAGTATCTGACAGGCTACCTTCTGGAAAAGGGTGCCCTGACCAGAGAAGATCTACAGACTTTTCATCCCGCTGTCTGCAACCGTCTGGACCGCAATACAAGCGGCATTGTGGCAGCAGGTAAAACCATAGCCGGCCTGCAGACGCTTTCACGGGCATTTCAAGACAGAAGCCTGCATAAATTTTATCTTGCGCTGGTATCAGGGAAAGTGGAGCATCCATCCTATATAAAAGGGTATCTGTGGAAGAATGAGCGGACCAACAAGGTGACTGTGACAAGAGAACCAAAAAAGGACGCACTTCCCATAGAGACCCGTCTGCGTCCTCTCTCCTGTTCGCCGGAGGGAAAGGCTACCCTTTTGGAGGTGGAACTTTTAACGGGGCGCACTCATCAGATCAGAAGCCATCTGGCCAGTATTGGGCATCCCGTTATTGGGGACATGAAATACGGCAGCAGAGCGATCAACGAAGTATACAGGAAAAAATATCAGGTATCCTCCCAGCTTCTGCACGCATGGAGGATTGAGATGCCGTCTGTTGAGGGAGAGCTTAATTACCTGTCCGGACTTAAGCTGACGGCGGAACTGCCTGCATTATTTAAAAAAGTCATCAAAGGGGAGAAACTGAAATGAGCAAACAGTATATAGGGCCTTCCATTCTGGAAGAACTCTGGGAATATATAAAAATGATAATTTTTGTAGTTGTTGTAGTTTTCATAGTCAACAATGTGCTTTTGATCAATGCTAAGATACCTTCAGAATCCATGGAGGACACGATCATGACTGGGGACCGTATCTTCGGTAACCGTCTGGCATACATAAATAAAGACCCGCAGCGCTTTGACATTGTTATCTTCAAATACCCGGATGATGAGACCCAGCTTTTTATTAAGCGTGTCATCGGACTGCCGGGGGAGACTGTGGAGATCAGGGATGGAAAGGTGTATATTGACGGTTCGGAAACACCTTTGGATGACAGTTTCACACCGGAGCCGCCCCAGGGCAACTGGGGACCGGAAGTTGTGCCGGAAGGCAGTTATTTTATGCTGGGTGACAACAGAAACCGTTCCAAGGATTCCCGTTTTTGGACCAACACCTTTGTAAAGAAAGAAAAGATTCTGGGTAAGGCTGTTCTTCGTTACTTCCCGTCACCAAAGCTGATAAAATAAAGGTAAGGCTGAAAAAACTTAAGCAGCAAAATACCAAGTGAGGAGGAAGGGAGATGGCGACCTGGAATTCCAGAGGCCTGCGCGGTTCCGCGCTGGAGGACTTCATCAATGAGACATGCGAGCGCTACAGGGAAAAGAATCTTGCCCTGATACAGAAAGTCCCCACCCCCATTACACCTGTCCGTATAGACAAGGAGAGCAGACATATCACCCTGGCGTATTTTGAAAAAAAAAGTACAGTGGACTACATCGGAGTGGTACAGGGAATTCCCGTCTGCTTTGATGCAAAAGAGTGTAATACGGATAATTTTCCCCTGCAGAATATCCATGCCCATCAGGTGGAATTTATGGGTGACTTTGAGCGGCAGCAGGGCATTGCGTTTTTGATATTATTTTTTACACACAGGGATGAGCTTTACTATATGCCATATCGGGAAATGCACCGCTTCTGGGTGAGAGGGCAGGAGGGCGGAAGGAAACATTTTAAGTACGAGGAACTGAATCCCGACTGCTTTTTAAAGAGAAACAAAAATTTCCTGGTGCCCTTTTTGGAAGGGGTTGCCTGGGACCTGGACAGCAGAGAAACATAAAAGAGTTGTGCTTTTTCACTTAATAGTGTATACTATACTAAAAGTATGTGTCCGTGAAGAAAGAAATTGAAGTATACAGGTAAAACAGCCGTATCCGTCTTTAATGGCAGATTGGGCTGTTTTTCTAATTCATGACCATAGAACGGCAGTGTGTGTTCTATGGTTGAATGATTTAGGGACAGCATGAAGAAAGAGGTATAAATTGAAAAAAACAGCTAAGAAACAAAACGGACGGGTGAAAATCATTCCCCTGGGAGGACTCGACAAAATCGGAATGAATATCACAGCCATTGAGTATAATGACACGATCCTTGTGATCGACTGCGGGATATCCTTTCCTGACGATGAAATGCTGGGAATCGACAAGGTGATCCCTGATGTGACATATCTGATTGAAAACAAAGAGAAGGTGAAAGGGTTTGTGATCACCCACGGCCATGAAGACCACATCGGCGCACTGCCTTATATCCTGCCGCAGATCAATGTACCGGTCTATGCCACAAGGCTTACCATGGGGCTTATTGAACATAAGCTGGAGGAAGCGAAACTGATGAAAAAGACAAAGCGCAGAGTGGTGAAACAGGGCGGCCAGATTAATCTTGGAGAGATGCGTGTGGAATTTATAAAGACGAACCACAGTATAGCGGGCGCCTCCGCTCTGGCAATCTATACACCTGCGGGTATCATTTTCCATACAGGGGACTTTAAAGTGGATTATACACCCCTGTTCGGGGAAGCCATTGACTTGCAGCGGATGGGTGTTTTAGGAAAGAAAGGGGTTCTGGCCGTGATGTGTGACAGCACCAATGCCATCAGACCGGGATTTACGCCTTCTGAGACAAAGGTTGCAAAGACGTTTGACACGCTCTTTGCGGAAAACAGGACAAACCGGATCATTGTGGCTACCTTCGCATCCAATGTAGACCGTGTCCAGCAGATCATGAATACGGCTTATAAATATGGAAGAAAAGTGATCCTGCAGGGAAGGAGTATGGAAACCGTTATTAAAATAGCGGAGGAACTGGGGTATGTGACCATCCCGGAAAAGACTCTTATTTCCGTAAATGAAATGAACCGCTACCCGGATGAAAAACTGGTGTTCATTACCACGGGAAGCCAGGGGGAGGCTATGGCTGCGCTGTCAAGAATGGCGGATTCCACCCATAAAAAAGTTGTGATTAAGCCTAATGACGCGATCATTTTCAGCTCCACCCCTATTCCGGGAAATGAGAAAGCCGTCTCAAGAATTGTCAATGAACTGGCAAGGAAAGGGGCTGATGTTATCTTCCAGGATACCCATGTGTCAGGCCATGCCTGCCAGGAGGAAATCAAACTGATCTATTCTCTGCTGAAGCCAAAGTATGCCATTCCGGTGCATGGAGAGTACCGCCATCTGATCGCCGGCGGCAATCTGGCAAAAGACTTGGGAACAGAGGAGGACCACGTATTTATCCTGGAAGCAGGAGATGTGCTGGAGCTTTCCGAAGAAACGGGGAAAGTGGTATCAAAAGTTACCGCAAGAGGTGTCTATGTGGATGGCCTTGGCGTGGGGGACGTGGGAAACATTGTACTCAGAGACAGACAGAGCCTTTCAGAAAACGGAGTTATCATTGTATCACTGACCCTGGAGCGGAAAACAGGCAAACTTTTATCAGGTCCGGATATTATTTCCAGAGGTTTTGTGTATGTGAGGGAGTCCGAGGAGCTTATGCGGGAATTAAAGAAGGTGGCATCAAAAGCTATTGAAAAATGTGATAAGCAGAATCACAGAGAGTGGGGACAGATAAAGTCAGAAATAAGAGACAGCCTTGATGATTATTTGTGGAAGAAGATCAAGAGAAGTCCTGTGATCCTGCCTGTTATTATGGAAATATAGGCAGAGATATTGGAAGCAGAGATATCTGACCCCAAAAAGGGAGGGTATATGATATGTGGAAGAGAGCAGAACTGAAAAGGCGGGGAAGAGAGAAACTTCGGAAGAATTACTGGCCGGCTGTTGCGGTTTCACTGGTTTTGGCAGTCATGCTGACGGATATCAGAGGCCCCTACCTGATCCGCGGTAACAAATATAACTGGGTGTCAATCCTGTGGACGGATTTATTGGTTCCATGGGAGATGCGGACAGGAATCGAAAGATTTTTGATCCGGGGCATCCTGTATATCTTGATCTTTGCCGTGATCGAAGTGGGGGGAGCCGTATTTTTCATCAGGAACAGAGAGGAACAGGCTAAAGCGGGCCTGGTATTTTCCGGATTCTTTGAGGGCAGGTATAAAAAATACAGGAAAGGCATGTTCATGGTTCAGCTGGAACTGTTTTTCTGGTTTCTGATGCTTTTTATTCCGGGCATTATAAAAACGTATGCGTTTCGTATGACACCCTATATTCTGGCAGAAGATCCGGATATCAAATTCGAGGAGCTGCTGCAGATCAGCGAGGATATGATGCGCGGACAGAAGTGGAAGGCGTTTCTTCTGGATGTCTCCTTTCTGGGATGGAGGGTGCTGACCATACTATCCTTGGGATTGCTGGGGATTTTTTACACAGGCCCTTATATAGGGGCTGTCAATGCGGAACTGTATGCAGTGCTGAAGGAGGAGCGGATGAAACAATATGACGGGGACCGTATGGCACCGGCAGACGCAGCACAGAAATCATCCTGATGTACTTTGCATGTGAGTCACTGCGTTTCATCCCTTCCATCATGAATAAGAAAACTTTCCAATCCGGCTTTGATAAAGGAATCTATGGTATTTTGTATCTTTCGCCAATCGCCGCACCGGTTGCGGATGGTCAGTTTATTGATGGTGAGACAACCGTTCATCTGAAAATAAAAGACAGCTTCCGCCTGTTCAAAAGTAAGCAGGCTGTGTGACATCAGCCAGGTCACATAGCCTTCTTTATAAACATTAGCTATCTTCTCAATGATTTTGGAGGAAATGATATCATCCAGAAAAAGCACCTGGTATCTGGGGGTGTTGTGGACCTTATGGCAAAAAGGAAATGTGCAGTTGGAAGCAGCACGCCCGGGGCACATGAGATGTTCCTCCACGCTCTTGGTATCCTCCAGCATTTCCGTCAGAATGTCGTCCAGCACATCATCCATATCATAATAGTGCAGGTAAAAAGTACCTCTGTTAATCTCTGCCAGTTTGCAGATTTCCGTGACCGTGATCTTAGGATAAGCTTTTTTCTCCAGCAGTTTCAGAAAGGTATCCTTGATGACCTGCCGGGTGTATTTTGTGCGCCGGTCTTCTTTTCGTTCTTTGGTTTCCATGAGTGCCTCCGTTGTTATCAGATATCAACAATTTTCCAGATCTGTTGATAATATGAACAGATTCCTATTATTGATGATTGTAATTTTCATAATTACAATTATAATCAATTATAGAAAGAAATCAACAGGTTGTTCAGAAATTTGGAGGAAAATATATGGGACATGTAATAGCAGTAGCCGGAAAAGGCGGCGTAGGTAAGACAACTTTGTGTGGTCTGCTGATACAGTATTTGTGTGAGAGCGGCAAGAAACCGGTTTTGGCAGTGGATGCAGACGCAAATTCAAATTTAAATGAAGTTCTCGGAGTTGAGACAGAGATCACTTTAGGGGAACTGCGGGAGGAAATAGAGCGCGCGGGAGTTGACAGCCGGTATCAGATCCCAGCAGGTGTGACCAAACAGGACTATCTGGAAATGAGACTGGCCGATGCGATCACAGAGGAAGATGATTATGATCTAATGGTAATGGGACGCAGCCAGGGACAGGGGTGTTACTGTTTTGTAAACGGACTGGTCCAGACACAGCTTCAGAGACTCCAGAGTCATTATCCCTATATTGTTGTGGACAATGAGGCAGGGATGGAGCATATCAGCCGCGGCATCCTTCCCACCATGCAGACTGCAGTTCTGGTAAGCGACTGTTCCAGACGAGGGGTACAGGCAGCGGGAAGGATCGCACGTCTGATCGAGGAACTGAATTTAAAACCTCAGAAAATGGGGCTGATCGTAAATCGGGCGCCGGAAGGCACACTGGACGCAGGAACCATGGAAGAGATTGAAAAGCAGAACTTAAACCTTCTGGGTGTAGTTCCCCATGATGATATGGTTTACCAATTTGACTGTGACGGCAAGCCTACGGTACAGCTTCCCGGGGACTCACCGGTGCGGGCAGCGCTGAAAGAAATTGTGGAAAAATTAGGGCTGTAAAGATTATTAACGGGTTACAGGGATTTGTCCTGTGATCCGTTTTTTTGTTATACAGGAAAGTCTTGTGAACATTTCGGGGTAACAAAAATGACGGGCCGGCTGGAGTTGTACGGTGCATTAAAAGTTGAATCTAACATTTTTGCAAGATACCTGGAAACACTGGGAGGAAGAGAAAAAATAAGTTATAATTATGACAGAAAACAGTGAGAAGGAGCAGAGCAATATGAAGATCATGATAGTGGAAGATGACTTATCCCTGGCCAGAGAAATTTGCCTTCTCTGCAGAAAGTGGGAGTTTGATACAGAATATATCAGAGCTTTTGAACATGTGGAGGAAGAGTTTATGCGCATCAAGCCGGATTTTATCCTCCTTGATATCAATCTGCCTTATCACGACGGATTTTACTGGTGTGAAAAGATCAGAACTATTTCCAATGTGCCGGTCCTGTTTCTCTCCAGCCGGGAGATGAATGCCGATAAAATCATGGCCATGGCATCCGGCGGAGATGATTATATGGAAAAACCCTTTGATCCGGAACTGCTGCTTGTCAAGATCCGTTCCATGATAAGACGTGCCTATGAATACCGGAAAAATGACAGGGAGTATCTGGCTGACGGAGGGTACTATGACAGCGGGGAAGGGGTCTTTACCTATGAAGATCGATCCGTGGAGCTGACAAAGTCTGAAAATAAGATCATGTGTGCCCTGATGGAGTGCAGGGGAAAAGTAGTGGAACGTGAAAAACTGATGCAGCATCTCTGGAACACGGATGAGTTTGTCACAGATGCGTCTCTGACCGTTCTGGTCTCACGGCTTAGAAGTAAGCTTCGGGATATATCAGGCGGAAAGGAGATCATTGGTACCAAAAAAGGAAGGGGATATTATATATTATGAAAACGTATCTGGAGGACAGAATCCCTGCCATACTGCTTTTTTTCGTGGCGTTTTTGTTTGTCAATCTGTATTTCGGTGTTATCTGTGCCACCAGGGTAAACATAAGTGATCTGCTTTATCTGGATGTTATAGGGACAGTGCTTGCTGTGACCGTTTTTCTGGCTGACTACAGAAAATACAGAAGGTTATGCAGAACGCTTGCCTGTGAGCAGGATATACCGAAAGAAGAGATAAAAAAGCTGTTGGGGCACCAGCCTTATGAGATATGGTGCCGGAGAAAGGAAGCAGATGAGGAAAAGATACAAAGTCTCTATAATGAAATACTGGAACTGAGTGATTACATTACCCTTTGGGCACATGAAGTAAAGCTGCCCCTCTCTGCCCTGCGGCTGATGAATGAGAGAAATCAGGACAGGGTTTTGCAGGAGGAAATGCGGGATTCCCTGGAGCGGATACAGCAGTATCTCAACACCATGCTGATGAGCAGTAAGCTGAAAAAGCCGGAGAATGACATAAAGCTTGAAAAAGTCAGTCTCAAAGAAGCCGCTGCGGAGGCTGTAAAAAATCATTCTTACTTTCTGATACGCCATAATTTTGCCATAGAGATGCATCTAAAGGATATTGCTGTCTACACCGACCGCAGATGGCTGGTGTATATGCTGGACCAGATGATCGGCAACGCGGTCAAATACCGGGGAGAAACGCCTGCGCTCACCTTCGGCGCTGAGACTGCTTCGCCGGGATGTACGGATTTCTGGATCCAGGATAATGGCTGCGGCATATCCGGTGAGGAACTTCCCTATATTTTTGACAAAGGCTTTATTGGAAGCAGCCAGAGGAATGGCAGCTACCGCTCCACAGGGATGGGACTGTACTTTGTAAAACAGACAGCAGACAGGCTGGGGATAGGGATCAGGGCATCTTCATGGGAAAACAATACCAGGTTCACTTTTACCTTTCAGAATGATGCGGAGCATTTTTTCCTGGAAGAAGCAGAGCAAACCTTGCAGAAATGTTAGAAACAGAGGAAAGGTGTTAGACAGATGCAAGGATTTCCCGCTCCTGTTTTGCTACAATCAGAATGTAAAGAAAAACGTAACGATTCAGTAGGTCTGCGCATTCCCTGCGCTGACCGTAAGAAAGTGTACCACGGCCAAGTAAAAATCCCATCGCCAAAGGCGGTTTTACATGGATTTTTGCCTGCAACTGTGAGGGTACTGAACCGTTACAGAAAAGCAAAGGAGCTGAGGAAATGAAAAAAATAGTAGAAATAAAAAATTTAACAAAGACTTATGGCCGCAAAGGGTATGAATCAATCGTGCTGAAAGATGTGACCATGGATATCTACGAACATGATTTTATTGCGATCATGGGACCAAGTGGTGCCGGAAAATCCACCCTATTGAATCTGCTGTCAACTCTGGACAAACCTTCCAGAGGACAGATCATCCTGGACGGGGCCGATGTGACAAGGGTTGGAAACCGGCAGCTCTCTGAGATCCGCAGGGATAAGATTGGATTTATTTTTCAGGAGTATAATCTTCTGGACAACATGACACTGCAGGACAACATCGCACTTCCGCTGTCTCTGAATGGGAAAAAGAGCAAAGATATTCTGGAGAAAGTGGACAGAATGGCAGATATGTTCGGCCTGTCCGCCCATCTGAACAAATACCCATACCAGCTCTCCGGGGGCCAGAAACAGCGCGGTGCCAGTGCCAGGGCATTGATCACAGAGCCGCGGATACTCTTTGCCGATGAGCCTACAGGAGCGCTGGATTCCCATTCCAGCCGGGATCTGCTCTCCAGCCTGAAAGCTGCCAATGACTCAGGGAAAGCCACGATTCTTATGGTAACACATGATGCCTACACAGCCAGCTACGCAAAACAGGTATATTTTCTAAGTGACGGGCAGATTCAGTGCAGGCTGAACAACAAGGAGGACAGAAAGCTTTTCTATGATGAGATTCTGAAACTTCTGGCGTCTATGGGAGGTGAGAGGGAATGAGTCTGATTCGGCTGACTGTGTCAAATTTTAAACGGAATCTCAGAAATTACCTTTCTCTGGTCCTGGCGCTGGCATTCTCTGTGTTTGTGTTTTTTAACTTCCAGTGTGTCCTATATTCAGATTCCATGACGGTACTGAACACCTATAATAAAGAGTATATAGACTTGATCGTGAGAGCATTATCCGTGATATTCGGTGTGTTTTTATTTTTCTTTATCTGGTATGCTACCAATGTATTTTTGAATCAGCGGAAAAAAGAGATCGGCATTTATATATTCATGGGGCTGGACAACAAGAGGATCGGAAAAATGTATGCTCTGGAGGCTTTATTCTCCGGACTGTTTTCCCTGGCAGCGGGACTGGGAGCCGGTGTTGTATTTTCAAAGTTCTTCCAGATGATGCTGCTGCGCATTTCAGATATCAGCGTGGATATTAAATTCTCTTTTTCTCTGAAGCCTGTGCTTGTGACGTCCGGCGTCTTCATGGCAATTTATGGTCTTATGGTCTTGAAAGGATATGTATCCCTTGTAAGAAGCAGTGTATTGGATATGCTTTCGGGTGCGAAACAAAAGGAGATGAAGCCGGAACCGGTTGTTCTGACAGCTTTTAAGATCATTCTGGGTGTGGGTGTTTTGGGGGCAGGGTATTACTGCGCGGTTAAGACTGGTGATATTGACAGTCTCGGCTATGCCCTGGCTGCGGTTATCCTGGTCATTGCCGGCACCTATTTCTTGTACGGAGGCCTGATCCCCTGGCTGGTCAGAAGACTTACAAAAAACAAGCAGTATCTCTATCAAAAGCAGAGAAATCTGTGGATGAACAACCTGGCTTTCCGTCTGAAGCGAAATTACAGAACCTATGCCATCGTGACAGTGCTTATGATCTGTTCTGTGACAGTCCTGGGAAGTTCTATGGCTCTGAAACAGAGGTATGAAAGGTCGGAACATTTCAGGACCACGTACACCTGCCAGATCGTAGCTGCAAAAGAGGCGGACGTGGATGAGATACAGAAAGGGATAGAGGAGGAGAATCAGGTAAAGTACAGAAGCAGTATCCCCATTCTGGCTCTTGACCCGGAAAAACTCCATTCAAAATATGTGAGTGCCAATTACGGCATCACTTCAGAATCTGCCTTAAAAAAAGCTGCCGAGGAATCCGGCCTTTCCTATGAATATGCAAAGCTGAAAGACGATGAATGTATTCACCTGACCCATATTATGCTCATGAGCTTCATGCCGGAAGAAAATGAAACGGTAACCATCGGTGACCGGGAGTTCAGACAAATCGCGGAGAGTGATGTTCCATATCTGGGAGATCTGCAGAATGGTCTGAGTGTCTATGTGGTGAGCGATGCCCAATATGAAAATCTGAAGCACCTGGGAGAAGTCATGTATATATACAGCTTTAAATTCCAGGATCCTGACAATCTGGAAGCTTCGGTGCCCTATCTTAAATCTCTGGCAAAGACGGACAAAGAGAGATTTGTAGGTGTCAATCTGATCCGCACAGAAGACAAGGAAGGGGCCTGGGTGCGTGTTATGTACTCCCTCTGTGTATTCATGTTCGCGACGTTTATCCTGGCCTGCGGAAGTATTATCTTTATCAAACTGAACAATGAGGCGGCGGAAGATGCGGAGCGCTACAAAGTGCTGCAGAAAATAGGGATCCAGCGGGGAACCCTTTATAAATCCATGAAAAATGAGATTCGTTTCACTTACTACTGTCCCTTTGTCCTTATGGTATTGACTTCTTATTTTGCCATCCATGCGGTGGGTACTGTAATGAAAGAGGATCTGTTTAGGATCAATGTATACAGCGCAGCCGCTATCTTGCTTATATTCAGTATCATTTATTTTATATCCGTCCATGCATTCAGGAAAAAAGTGTTGGATTAAAAACAGGAAGAAAAAGATGCGGCGCCCCATTAGTTAAAAATGGGGTGCCGCATTTTGGCATGAAGAGCCAAAAACAGGAAGATGTTTTAGTATTTTCCATACCGGTCAACCGCTTCTAAGAGGGCTTCCATATTCTCTTCAGGACAGTCCTCCAGGGAGTAGCCGGTTGTGAATAAGTAGCCGCCGCCGGGGGCCATGATCTCCAGATGCTTTTTCACTTCTTCTCTGATACGTTCCGGTGTGCCGTACCTTACCGTATATACCGGGAAGCCGCCCATAAGACAGGCTGTATCCCCCAGTTCTTTTTTTGCCAATCTTAAATCTACGTTCTCAAAATGGTATACCACCTTGTCCTTCGGCACCTCTTTCAGGTATGTCAGCCTTGTATTATAAGCGCCTTCTGTATAGACTACAGGTGTGATATTGTGGTCGATCAGCGCAAGGATCCATTTCTGCAGGTAAGGCCAGTACAGTTCTTTGTAATCCGTCTCACTGATAAAATTGTCAAATCCTTTGTGTAGCATGACCCATGCGTATCTGCTGCCGGTTGCCTGACAGAATCCAAGGCTTTGCTTTATATGCAGATCTGCAAAAATATCAAGTGCATGTTTTACATTGTCCCGTTCTTCGATCAAATCCGGCATCATGCCAAAAGTTCCCCTCAAGGTATCGCCAAGCATATCAAAAGCCGTGGCAGAACCTCCGCCCATGATGGAATAGTAGCCAAGTCCCCTGAGCTTTTTGTCATACGTTCCAATAACCGCATTCATTTTCTGCGCCTCTTCAGCGGCGGCTAAAAGACGCTTATAAACATGGACAGCCTGGGGAGATGTGAGCATCTGCTGGGCGCCTCCCACGATCAGATCATAATAATCCAGGTCAGCCAGCGGTTCAAAGATCTCCATGGTACGGGGCAGGTGCTTTGTCAGCCAGAATCCTGCCGGGTCCCTGAAAAATTCATCGTATTCCCCGTCCTTTAAGGTGGGGAATTCTATAAATTGATAGGTGTTGTTTTCGTCCAGGCCTTTGGGGTCGCCGGGCCAGCGGGCATTTTTCATACCCAGATTTTCCAGGACCTTTGCGGCAGGGGTGAAATTGCTGATGCTCCCGGTATCTGTGTAAGCGTATTTTTCATAGAAGGCCAGCATGGCACGGCAGGCCTTTTCATGGTCAACCATACTCTCGGCCATTGTGATCCCCGCCTTGTGAAGAGGGTAGGTGCCCACTAAAAGCGTGTTTGGCACCTTATCCGGTTCCCGGTTTGAGACGGCTGTTTCTACACGTTTTTTTCTTTCTTCATAAAGTTTTTCATGATCTGTCATTCGTATTTCCTCCTTTCCCATGAGGAGCAGACATTATTATTTATATGAAGAGTATACCATTGTACTTGGCAGGCTTCTACAGCCGGGATACACAAGTCTTGACTTTTTCCGGACGGTTTTTTTGTATGGAACGTACAGAGGTCAAGAGTGTATTGGAATGAATTTTCAAACACACTCTAATACAGCATTGCGTAGATAGCGAGTGCTATATCACAGGAATTTACGCAACGTTGTACTAGTACAGTGTTGTGCAAATACCAGTGAATTCAGCACCCGCTATCTACGCCAGGAGCACGCCTGCAAAGCTAGTCGTAGCGCCCACTACGCCGTCGCTTTGCAGACGCACACCTGACGCAGATATCAGGCACTGACTTCACAGGAATTTACGCAACGCTGTACTAGCTTCATGTTCCGGACAGAAAACACCTTTTGGGCAGCAGTTGTGTATAGCAGCGGGAAATCTGCAAAAAATGTTAACAGAACCGTATCAAACAGTGGCAGTGATCAAAAAAAGGAACGGAGAGTTTCATGGACAGAGAAGAAAATATAAATGAAATTTTAGCTTATTACAGCAGCAGAAAAGACAAAAAAGAGCAGGAAATGATAGTGGCAATGCTAAGGGAACTGCAGGAAATCTGTGGCGGGATCAGCCCGGCACTCCAGGAGAGGGCAGCATCTGCGGCAGGTGTGAAGAGATCGGTGGTGCAGTATCTGGTGCGGATGTACTCTGGCTTAAAAGAAACACCCTATGAGCACACCGTCACGGTCTGTACAGGGAAAAGATGCAGAGACAAGGGCGGGGCAGCCGTTTTACAGGCTGTGAGGAACGAGCTGGGAATTAAAAAAGAAGGGATATCCGCGGACGGGAATGTATATCTGAATGTACGCGGCTGCCTGAGAAACTGTGGAAAATCCCCTAATCTTCTCATTGACGGGAAGATGTTTTCCGGTGTCAAACCGGACCAGATAGGCGAAATTTTCAAAAAATGTTTTTGAATCTCATGTGCTTTTTGCATAATCCGAGCAGATTTCACAAAAGATAGCTAAATAAGGAATGAAATTGAAAGGACGAAAGATTATGGAAGAGTTCGGGATAAAAACATCCATACATTTTGGCAAAAATGCATTGGAATATTTAAAGAAACTGCAGGGTGCCGGGATATTCATTGTCACTGACCCTTTTATGGTGGAGTCAGGGCTTGTGGAGAATATCACCAGGTACCTGAAAGCAGGCAGTTATACCATCTTCAGCAATGTGGTTCCCGACCCGCCCCTTGAACTGGTGATCGAAGGTGTCAAAGAAGTGATAAAGCAAAAGCCTGACACCTTGATCGCCCTGGGCGGAGGGTCTGCCATTGATGAGGCAAAGGCTATCATGCATTTTTCCAGGCAGATCGGGAATCTGCCGGATATGGAGTTTATTGCAGTTCCAACCACCAGCGGAACCGGTTCGGAGGTCACATCCTTTGCCGTGATCACAGACCGGGAGAAGGGGATCAAATATCCTTTGGTAGATTCATCACTATTGCCGGACACAGCCATTCTGGATGCCAGTCTTGTGAAAAGTGTTCCGAAATCCGTGGTGGCGGACACCGGTATGGATGTGCTGACCCATGCGCTGGAGGCTTACGTCTCCACAAAGGCCAACGCGTTTACCGATGCGCTGGCGGAGAAGGCGGCGGTGACGGTTCTGCGGTATCTGGTTCGCTCTTATACGAATCCGGAGGACGCAAGGGCAAGGGAGGAGATGCATAATGCCTCCTGTATGGCAGGGCTGGCTTTTGACAAAACATCTTTGGGAGTGAACCATGCCATTGCCCATAACATCGGAGGCAAATTTAAGGTGCCTCACGGCAGGACAAATGCCGTCCTACTTCCCTATGTGGTGGAATTCAATGCGGATATGACAGAGTTCAATCCCAGGGAATACACTCCGGCAGCCGAAAAGTATGCGGCGATCGCCCAACTGGCAGGTTTCGGAGGCGGCAATGTGCGGGCCGGGGTAAAGAATCTCATTCGTGAGATCAGGAAAATGCAGGAACAGTTGAAAATGCCTGCAGGACTGAAAGACTGCGGTGTTTTACCTGAGGAGTACCAGAAGCAGAAAGATGCTGTAGCACAGGGGGCTTTGTCAGATGCCTGTATCCGGACAAATCCCAGAAAGGTTTCCCGGGAAGATATCTTGGAGATTTTAAAACGGGCATATCAGGGAATGCGCTGATACAGCCGGAGTAAGGAGTGCTGCGGATATGGAAGTGAAAGAAAAACAGAGGATCATACAGGAATTTGTTCCGGGAAAACAGATAACCCTGGCCCACGTCATAGCCGGTCCTGACCCGGCCATCTATGTGAAGCTGGGGCTGGAACCGGAACAGATGGACGCCATCGGAATCCTGACCATCACACCCAGTGAGGGGGCGATCATTGCTGCGGATATAGCCACAAAAGCCTCAGATATCACACTGGGCTTTATTGACCGGTTCAGCGGGGCACTGGTGTTCACCGGAGATATCAGTTCTGTGGAGGCAGCAGTGAAGGAAATTCTGGAAACCATGGAAGAACAGCTTGGATTTGCAAAGGCCCCAGTGACCAGAACGTGAGAAGAGGAGCAAGGCAGTGAAAAAAGTCATTTTTATGGGGCAGAGCGGCTGTGGCAAGACGACGCTGTGTCAGAAGCTGAACGAGGAAGAGATCCGATATAAAAAGACACAGGCTGTGGAACAGTATGGAGAATCCATAGATACCCCGGGAGAATATCTGGAGAACCGTCACTTTTACAATGCTCTAATCATGACTGCGGTAGATGCGGGTATCATCGCCTTGGTAGCTGACCCCACATCAGAATACCGGGCGATCCCTCCCGGATTTGCGGGTATTTTTGGGAAAAAAGTGATTGGAGTTGTCACAAAAATAAAGCAGGCGGGTGGGGAACAGATCAAGAAAGCGGAAAGACAGTTAAAGGAGGCAGGGGTAAGCCGGATCTTTTTGGTGGACACACCGGACGGCACAGGGATTGGAGAACTGTCAGAATTTCTGAACCGGGAAAGGGGAGCAAAATGAAAGAAGAACTATTAAGTGTGGGTATTGACTTGGGCACCAGCACCACGCAGCTTATTTTTTCCAGGCTGACAGTGGAGAATATGGCAACCAGTTATACGGTTCCCCGGATGGTGATAACAAAGAAAGAGATTCAGTACAAAAGTGATATTTATTTTACACCGCTGCTTGACCAAACCAGAATAGATTTTGGCAAAGTCCGGGAGATCGTAGAGAGAGAATATGAGAAAGCAGGCGTAAGAAAAGAGGAGATTGACACCGGGGCTGTGATCATCACAGGAGAGACAGCCCGAAAAGAAAATGCCAGTGAGGTGATCCACGCGCTCAGTGGATTTGCCGGTGATTTTGTGGTTGCCACGGCAGGACCGGATTTGGAGAGTGTTATTTCCGGAAAAGGCGCGGGTACTGATCTCTATTCAAAGGAGCACCACCTGACAGCAGTAAATATAGATATCGGCGGCGGAACCAGCAACCTGGCGGTATTTAAACGGGGAGATACAGTAGATACCGGCTGTCTGGATATTGGAGGCAGGCTGGTTAAGATTGACAAAGATACCGGACGGATCACATATATCGCACCTAAAATACAGAAGATCATTGATGCAGAAGGATGGGAATTGAGAATCGGGACCATTGCCAGCGAAAATCTTCTGAAACCGCTTTTAATACAGATGACAGAGATACTGGAACAGAGTGTGGGGCTGCGCAGAGACAATCCTTACTATGAAATGATGATCACGAACCAGGGGATTGATCTGTCGGGAGAGACTGTGTGTATCAGTTTTTCCGGCGGGGTAGCGGATGCGGTCTATCATCCGGAAAAATTCAGGGAACCTTTTATGTTCGGCGATATAGGTGTGCTTTTGGGGCGGGCTATCCGGGAGTCAAAATTATTTCAGGATCTGCAGGTCATTGAGAGCGCGGAGACCATCCGTGCCACTGTGGTAGGGGCCGGAAGCCATACAACTGACATAAGCGGCAGTACGATCACTTACACAAAGGAGCTGTTTCCGGTGAAGAACCTTCCCGTTTTGAAACTGAGCGAGGAGGAGAGCAGTCCAAAAGCCATGGGAAATGCCATCAGAAAAAAGCTGGAGTGGTTTATGGTGGAGGGCAGAATACAACAGGCAGCCATTGCATTTACGGGTGAAAACAATCCCAGTTTTTCCCGGATACAGGAATATGCAAAGGCTCTTCTGGAAGGCATGGAACCTCTTTTACATGCCAATCTGCCTCTGATCGTAGTTGTGGAAAATGATATGGCAAAGGTCCTGGGGCAGACCATGTATCACCTTCTGGAATGGAAGAAGGAAGTCATTTGTCTGGACGGCATCCATCTGGCGGAGGGAGAGTATATTGACATTGGCAGACCCATTGCGGAGGGAAGCGTACTCCCTGTGGTGGTCAAGACATTGGTATTTCATAAATGATAGAAAGTATGCTCCGCGCACTTTCAATCGTCATGAATAAAAAATAACAGGAATCATGTGAACCGTAGCAAACAGAAGAAAGGAAGAAGCCATGATTTTAAAAACGAAATTATTTGGACACGTTTATGCTTTTCAGTCATTAAAAGAAGTAATGGCAAAAGCCAACGAGGAAAAATCCGGAGACAAGCTGGCAGGCCTTGCGGCGGAGTCGGCGGAGGAACGGGTAGCAGCCAAAATCGTGTTATCCCAGATCACACTGGAAGATCTGCGGAACAATCCGGCTGTGCCTTATGAGACAGATGAGGTGACCAGGATCATCCAAGATGACATCAGCGAACCTATTTACAATGAGATCAAAAGAATGACTGTCTCAGAACTCCGTGAGTGGATTCTGGATGAGGAGACCACAGGGGAAATGATCCGCCGGGTATCCCGGGGGCTGACATCGGAAATGGTGGCTGCTGTTGCGAAAATCATGTCCAATCTGGACTTGGTATACGGAGCTAGAAAGATCCGTGTCACAGCACACTGTAATACCACCATCGGTGAGGAGGGGACCTTGTCCTCACGTCTTCAGCCGAATCACCCTACCGATGACCCGGACGGTATTATGGCGTCTCTTTTGGAGGGACTTACCTATGGCGCAGGGGACGCCCTTTTGGGGCTGAATCCGGTGGATGACTCTGCCGAGAGTGTTGCCAGGGTACTGCACCGTTTTGAGGAAGTAAAACAAAAACATCAGATTCCCACCCAGACCTGTGTGCTGGCGCATGTGACTACTCAGATGGAGGCCATCAGGAAAGGGGCACCTGCGGATTTGATCTTCCAGTCTATTGCCGGTTCAGAGATGGGAAACACAGCGTTTGGCTTTAATGCAGCTACCATTGAGGAGGCACGCCATCTTGCGCTGACAAAGGGAACTGCCCAGGGGCCGAATGTGATGTACTTTGAGACCGGGCAGGGCTCAGAGCTGTCCTCCGAAGCCCACCACGATACAGACCAGGTGACCATGGAGGCCAGATGTTATGGATTTGCCCGCCATTTCTCACCGTTTCTGGTCAATACGGTTGTGGGGTTCATCGGACCGGAATATTTGTATGACGGACGGCAGGTGAACCGTGCCGGGCTGGAGGACCATTTCATGGGGAAACTCTCCGGTATTCCCATGGGATGCGATGCCTGCTATACCAACCACATGAAGGCAGACCAGAACACCATAGAGGATCTGTCAGTACTTCTGACCGCTGCCGGCTGTAATTATTTTATGGGAATCCCACACGGGGATGATGTGATGCTCAACTATCAGACAACCGGTTTTCATGAGACCGCGGCACTTCGTGAGATATTCGGCCTGACCGCTATTAAACCATTCCACAAGTGGCTGATGAAGATGGGATATGTGGACGAAAAGGGACATCTGACCGCCAGAGCAGGAGATGCATCCACATTGTTTGTTTAATCGTAACTATCTTACCAGAAGGAGGACTTATCAAGTGAGAGATGATGAAATTAGATCCATGGTGGAAAAAATCCTGGATCAGATGTTAAATACTTCCGCAGCCCCTGAGCCTAAGCGTTCTGAGGTGATACAGACCACTGCGGAAGCACTGAAAAAGAAAGAGATACCGGCTGATTCCGGGGAATGTCTGGAGGATATTACAAAAACAGACCTGCGCCGCCAGCTTCTTGTAAAAGACCCTGTTGATGCAGAGGGGTATCTGGATATGAAAGCAAGGACACCTGCCAGGCTGGGGATCGGGAAGGCAGGGGCCAGATACCGGACAGCCACCATGCTGCGGGTGCGCGCAGACCATGCGGCGGCCCAGGATGCGGTGTTCAGCGATGTATCTGAAGAGTTTATTAAAAAATGCGGTTTTGTCTTTGTAAAAACCCTTTGCAAGGACAAAGATGAATATTTGACACGGCCTGATCTTGGGAGACGCTTTCCCGCAGATGAACTTGAGGTGATCCGAAAGACCTGCGGCAGCCATCCAAAAGTCCTTGTGATCGTGGGGGACGGCCTTTCCTCCTCCGCCATTGAGGCCAATGTGGAGGATATGATCCCTGCTATCCGCCAGGGCCTTCAGATGCATCAGATCACCCTTCCCCCTGTCCTTTTTATCAAATATGCCAGAGTGGGGGCCATGGATGCGGTGGGAGAAGTGACGGATGCGGATGTGATCTGTATGCTGGTGGGAGAACGGCCGGGCCTTGTGACCGCGGAATCCATGTCTGCCTATATTGCATATAAACCTAAGCATGGCCTTGCGGAGGCAAAACGTACCGTGATCAGCAATATCCACAAGGGCGGCACCACGGCCGTTGAGGCAGGCGCCCATGCGGCTGAACTGATCGTGAAGATGCTGGAGAAAAAGGCATCGGGAATAGATCTGAAATAAGCTGGAAATATTGGAGGAAATTATGAAACATGATGAACTGCGTCCCGCGATTCTGGGAATCCGTATGATTTCCAATGTCAGCGAGGATCTGGCAAAAGCACTGGAGCTGGGCCCCAGACATAAAAGCCTGGGGATCGTGACAGCAGATACAGACGATGTGCTCTACACGGCCCTTGATGAAGCTACGAAAGACGCAGACGTGGAGGTGGTCTATGCAAGATCCATGTATGCAGGCGCTGCCAATGCGTCCACGAAGCTGGCAGGTGAGGTCATCGGCATCATTGGAGGGCCAAGCCCTGCGGAAATCCGCAGCGGACTGAATTCCATCAGGAATTTTATGGAATATGGTCCCTGTTTTGTCAGCGCTAATGAGGATGACTCTATTGTTTATTACGCACACACGGTATCACGTACGGGTTCTTATCTGTCAAAGACAGCAGGTATCCCCGAGGGGGAGGCACTGGCCTATCTGATCGCACCGCCTTTGGAGGCGGTTTACGGATTGGATGCTGCGATGAAGGCAGCGGATGTGACCATGGTAGCTTTTTACGGCCCTCCGTCTGAGACCAATTTTGGCGGCGGCCTTCTCACCGGAAGCCAGTCCGCGTGCAAGGCGGCTTGCTCTGCGTTCGCCCAGGCAGTGCAGACAGTGGCAGACGGGCCAAAAGATTTTGATTAAGGGAAAAGGAGAGTGAACCAATGGAATTAAAGGATAAAGACTTAGTTTCCGTCCAGGAGACAAGAAATCTGCTTCTGGAAGCGGAAAAAGCACAGCGGGAATTGGCACGTATGGACCAGGACCAGATTGACCGTATTGTAAAAGCGATCAGCGACGCCGGAGCTGCCCATGCAGAAGAACTTGCAAAAGCTGCCCAGCAGGAAACCGGTTTTGGAAAATGGCAGGATAAGGTGATCAAGAATATGTTTGCCGCCAGAGTGGTCTACGATGCCGTAAAGAAGGAAAAGACAGTGGGGATCCTCCATGAGGACAAGGAGCGAAAGGTGTGGGATATCGGCACGCCGGTGGGGGTGATAGCCGGGATCGTTCCCTCCACAAACCCTACCTCAACGGTTATTTACAAAGCAATGATAGCCTTAAAGGGCGGCAATGCCATTGTATTTTCTCCCCATCCGGGAGCTAAAAAATGTATCCTGGAAACCGTGCGGATCATCTCCCGGGCCGCATGTGAGGCTGGCTGCCCAAAAGGGGCAATATCAGCCATCAGTGTGCCTACTATGGAGGCCACACAGGCACTGATGAAGAATGACCGCACAGCTCTGATCCTGGCAACCGGCGGCGGAGCCATGGTTAAATCCGCCTATTCATCAGGAACACCTGCCATCGGCGTGGGCGCAGGCAACGGCCCGGCATTTATTGACAAGAGCGCAGATGTAAGAAGAGCAGTAAAACAGATCCTGGACTCCAAGACCTTTGATAACGGTACCATCTGTGCCTCTGAGCAGTCCATTATTGTGGAGCGCTGCATGGAGGAAAAAGTAGTGGAGGAGCTGAAATCCCAGGGCGCCTTTGTGCTGACCCAGGAACAGTCCAGGCAGCTTGGAAAGTTCATTCTGCGGGCCGGCGGCACCATGAATCCTATGATCGTGGGAAAAACATGTGCTCAGATCGCAGAGTACGCGGGCCTCTGCGGCGTTCCGTCCTCAGCCAGAGTACTGGTGGGAAGAGAGACGAAAGTGGGAGCAGATGCACCCTATTCCAGGGAGAAACTGGCTCCCATCCTGGGACTTTTTGTGGAAGAAAATACTGACAGGGTGCTGGAGAGAAGCATTGAGATCCTTCATATGGAAGGTGCGGGACACACCTTTTCCATGCACGCAGAGGATGAAGCGCTGGTGAGAAAATTTGCACTGCAGATCCCCGCATCCCGTTTCCTGGTCAATACACCGGGAGCGCTGGGCGGTATCGGAGCAACCACAGGTCTATTCCCGGCCCTGACACTGGGCTGCGGCGCAGTGGGAGGAAGTTCCTCCTCCAACAACATCGGGCCTCTTGATCTGATCAACATCAAACGTGTGGCATTTGGTACAAAAGAACTGGAAGAGATCCGCAGGGAAAGCGAGAGCACGCAGGATACTTCACGGATATCCGGCGGCAGCCAGGTAAGCCAGGAACTGATCAATGCCATTGTGGACAAAATTGTAAAAGAATTCGTCTGAATGAATTCAGATAAATGTAGAATACTAACAGAGAAAGTATCGTATCCTGCCAGGCGTTTTCCTAGGGGTACAAAATAGTTAAAGTGTTGAAAATTGGAGAATATTTGGAGGTAAATCATTATGGCAAATACAAACGCATTAGGTATGATTGAAACAAAAGGACTTGTGGGAGCCATTGAGGCAGCAGATGCCATGGTTAAAGCTGCCAATGTGGCGTTAGTGGGAAAGGAAAGCATTGGTGCCGGATTAGTCACCGTTATGGTGCGCGGAGATGTGGGCGCGGTCAAGGCAGCCACCGATGCAGGGGCGTCAGCAGCAGAGCGTGTGGGAGAACTGGTGTCCGTACACGTGATTCCCCGTCCTCACACAGAAGTGGATGTGATCCTGCCTCATCAGCTTGAAAAGAGCACAGGAACTTCCTTTACAGAAGAGGCCTGAAGTAACGGTTCAGCTTGATGAACTGATACGGTCTGAGAAAAAAACGTCCGGCTATTAGGAGCAGAAAAATGGAAGAACAGGAAAAGATCCGCCGGATTGTGGCGGAGGCGGTCAGGGAAACCCTGGATAAAAAACCGGAAAAACCCGAACACATGACCCATTTAAGAGGAGACCATCTGGTATATAAGGACCATCCAAGAATTGCCTTCCGGGGAGCTATTGACTCCCTGGAGGCAGAGATCATCATTTTACAGACTATCACGGAAAAGCAGGATCTGCACACGCTCACGGAGGATCTGGAGGAGATTATCAAAACTATCCGCTGGCTTCTGCGGTGCGAGGTATCCGGGGAGCCTGTGGGTGAGATCACCATGCAGGGGCTGGACACAGACGCCATGCGGGCCCACTCCCATCATCCAAGCCAGTATTATGGTATGAAGCATTTCCTTCCCACTTACTGTCATAATGAAATTGTGGCATATTTAAACAAGCTGAGAACAAAGGCCAGAGAGACGGAGCTCATTGCATACCGAGCCTTTAAAACAGATACCGGCGATGTGGAGCGGGAAGATATCATACGCGTTTTAAACCGGCTGTCCTCTTTGTTCTGGATCATGATGTTCAAGTATTTGACTGGAAAATATGGAGGAACGTATGAACGTTGAGGTAGAGGCAGTAGTTGAGGCAGTTGTCAGGGAGCTGAAAGATAAGATGATGGTGGAGGTGGAGGCCTCCGGCAGACATGTGCACTTGTCACGGGAAGATGTGGAGCGGTTATTCGGCAAAGGATACAGGCTTACAAAAGTCAGGGATCTATCCCAGCCAGGTCAGTATGTCTGCAAGGAGAGGGTATCCCTTACAGGACCGAAAGGAACGATTCACGGTGTGGTTATCCTGGGGCCTGAGAGAGGGGAGACCCAGGCGGAGGTGTCCATGACAGATACCCTTGCCCTGGGCATCCGCCCGCCTGTAAGACTGAGCGGAGATATAGCGGGAACACCGGGAATTACCATCTCAAACGGGGACAGGCAGATTGTCACGGATAAAGGAGTGATCATAGCTAAGCGTCATATGCATATCACACCTGAGGATGCCCGGAGACTGCATGTAAAAGACAAAGAAGCCCTGAAGATCAAAGTTTACGGAAGCCGTCCGGTTATTTTTGAGGATACCATTGCCAGGGTCAGCAGTGAGTTTCAGACCTATGTTCATATTGACTATGACGAGGCAAATGCCTGTGGGTTTGAAAAAGGCACCTTTTGCCGTATCATCCGGTAATTGCCGCGTCTTTCAGGGGTGTAAAGGAGGATGTGCTTATGGATACATGGAAGACAAAAGGAACGGACCGTTTGATCGAGGATGTCATAGAGGAAGTAAAGGCCCGCCTTGGTAAGATACAGGAGGAGTCCTGTGGGGCTTCCCACACCGGAAAAGTCCTGGTACTTGGGAAACTGGATCAGGCAGAAGAAAATATGCTGCGGTCCTTTGCCAATATCTGTACTTCCCCGGAAACAGGAGAATGGGATTTTATTGTGGCTGCACAGGTCTCCGCCGGCCTGCTGGCCTTTACTGCACTGGGAATACCCGGGCAGCCGGAAGCAAAATGGATCCTTGAAGCCCTGCTTGGCGGGAAGAAAGTCTATTTTCTGGAAAAAGGTCTGGAATACCGGAAATACAGGGAGACTTCCTACAAGGCTTTATATCAGAAATACCAGGAATATGAGGAAGAGATCAGACGTTTTGGCGGTGAGATCGTAACCGGTATACAGGAGGCGGCAGAACTTGAAATGCGGGTACAAAAAAATGCCTGCATAATAGCAGAAAATGACAGTGCGCCCTTTGATCTGACAAGGCTTAAACTGCTGGGAGAAGCAGACCTTGGGAGACTGCGCGGGACCGGATACCGGACGGTTTTGATCGGAAGAAAGACTATTATAACACCCCTGGCCAAAGACTATATTTCCAATCATAATCTGACAGTCAGAAGACAGCAGTGAGGTACACGAATGGAAATCGGAACAGTAATCGGAAGTGTATGGGCCACCAAAAAAGACGAGGCGATCAGCGGACAGAAGCTGCTGGTGATTGATGTGATGAAACGGTACAGGCAGGAAAAAGAGTCCCTGCTGGTTGCCGCAGACGTGATCGGCGCCGGTGTGGGAGATATGGTCCTGATCTGCCGGGGAAATTCCGCAAGGATGGTTGTGGGAAACGGAAAAACACCGGTGGATGCAGCCATTGTGGGAATTATAGATACTCTGGATATACATGAGGAGGTATGACGTTGAGCATCAATGAGATAATTATATACATTATGGTAATATTTGCGGCTCTGGGAGCATTGGACAGGATATTCGGCAGCCGTTTTGGACTGGGAGAGAAGTTTGAGGAAGGAATCATGGCAATTGGTGCACTGTCTGTCTCCATGGTGGGGATCATCGCTTTGGCACCTGTCATCGCCAATCTTTTGAAGCCTGTGATCGTGCCGGTATTCGGCCTTTTGGGCGCTGACCCGGCTATGTTTGCCGGTTCTATTCTGGCAAATGACATGGGCGGCGCACCTCTGGCACAGGCGTTGGCTCTGAATGAAGATGCAGGTAATTTCGGCGGTCTGATCGTTGGCGCTATGTTGGGGCCTACCATTGTGTTTACCATTCCGGTAGCCCTTGGGATCATCAGGGAGGAGGACCGGAAATACCTGGCAACAGGTGTACTTGCAGGTGTCATTACCATTCCGATCGGTTCGTTTGTTGGCGGTCTGGTGGCAGGATATTCCATTGTTATGGTGCTTAAGAATCTGATCCCTATCATTATTTTTGCCGTTTTGATCGCTCTTGGGCTGTGGAAGTTTGAAAATGCCATGGTAAAGGGCTTCACGTATTTCGGTAAGTTTGTAGTGGCAGTGATCACTTTGGGTCTCGGGGTGGGTATCATAGAACAGCTCACAGGAATTGTGCTGATCCCCGGTATGAATCCTATCAGTGAGGGATTTGAGGTGGTGGCGGATATTGCCATTGTACTGGCAGGCGCATTTCCTCTGGTGTATGTGATCACGAAAGTGTTTAAAAAGCCGCTCATGGGTCTGGGAAAAGTGCTGGGTATGAATGAGATGGCTGCAGCAGGACTGGTCGCCAGCCTTGCGAACAGCATTCCTATGTTTGGTATGATGAAAGACATGGATGACAGGGGAAAGGTGCTGAATGTGGCCTTTGCGGTTTCAGCGGCTTTTGTGTTTGGAGACCATCTTGGTTTTACTGCAGGATTTAATCAGGATATGATCTTTCCTATGATCGTGGGAAAACTGGTGGGTGGGATTACAGCGGTAATCGCTGCTTTGGTTTTGGTACGGAGCAAAGGGGCGGCAAAAGAAGTGTAGGTGTCGATGTGGTATGCATAGAGAAGTGTGAAGGTAGGGTGTAGGTAATGGAGATTAGCAGAGAAGTGATCGAACAGATGATAGCACAGGTGCTGGAGGAGAAGATTGGGAGTTTGGGCAGTCCGAAAAATGATGTGCATCGGCAGGAGATAGCCGGTGTCATTAAGATGGAAGTACCAAAGATCCATGTGACGGAAACAGACAGGCTGGATACCGGAAATAGGAATGATAAGGTATATACCCATGATCTGTTTTCTCTTGCTGAGAGTCCCAGGCTTGGTTGCGGTATTATGGAGATGGAGAGAACTACATTTGACTGGACTTTGGATTATGATGAGATTGATTATGTGATTGATGGGGAGCTTACCATCGTTAAGGACAGGATGAGGGTGACGGCTGGGCCGGGAGAGATTATTTTGATCCCGAAAGGGTCCCGGATACAGTTTTCGGTTCCTGAGAGAGCGCGGTTTATTTATGTGACGTATCCTGCGGATTGGAATAAGTAGATAGGGAACGGAAGCGGATGGGAGAGGCCATGGGATGCCATTGGTCCTCTCCCATCTGCTTCCTGTTTTTCGCAGACCGCAGAGGCATTTAGGGCAATGTGTGGGGAGGCATTATGCCCGTAAAAAGCCTTCTATGATTTTTTCTTCTGCCTGTTCCTCTGTAAGACCCAGGGTACGGAGTTTGATAATCTGTTCCCCGGCGATTTTTCCAATGGCAGCCTCATGGATCAAAACAGCGTCAATACTGCCGGCGTATAACTCCGGGGAGGCATTTACCGTGCCCTGGTCAGCCAGGATAGCGTCACACTCAGAATGCCCGCTGCAGCGGCAGTTTCCCATTATGCGGGAATGATACGTCTGCCGGGAGCTGCCTTTTGCCACAGAGCGGGAGATCAGATCAACGGCGGAGTCTTCTCCGTCCATGGAGACAGTAAAGTCCGTCTCTGCAGTCTCAGCTTTTTCTGTTAAGATACTTTCATGAATGATCAGTTTTGCCCTTGCCGCCAGTCTGGCTGTTGTTTTTCTCACCGTATTGTCCACACCTTTAAGCTGCACGGTGTCCATCTCCAATACGGAGCCTTCCGACAGAAACGCATTCGTAACGGGATCGATTCGTTTTTCTCCGGTTCCTGATCCTGTGCCGATATGCTTTTCCTTGTACAAAACATGTGCACCCTTTTCCAGAAAAAAACGGTGGATACCGTTATGTCTTGCCATATCGCCGCTGTCCGTATGGACACCACATCCGGCAATGATTGTCACATCGGCTCCTGCTCCCACATAAAAATCATTATACACAAGGTCGTCGATAGCACCGTGAGTTACGCAGGCAGGGATGTAAACCACTTCCTTCTGCGCATGGGGGCTTATATGGACGACCAGGCCGGGGGCATCCTTCTTAGTGTCAATGCGGATATTAGGTGTAGACTGCCTGCCGACACACTGGCCGTCTTCCCGGATGTTAAAAGCACCCTTAAAACCATCGGCATAATCCGAGATGATCCGTAATAGTTTTTCTGCAATTTTGTTCATCATGCATCCTCCTGACATATTTTCCCACGGGGCGGTCTTTCATTCTAACATATGAAACTTCCTTTACATTTTATTCAGATCCATATACTTTAGCGGTAGACCGTATGAATTTATTTTTGCTGTCTGATCATACCTTTGTTTTTGGCGAGATTGACAATGGTATCAGTCCTCCTTTATAATCAGTATAATAAACTGGCAGGCAGTGACATTTTACATCTGCCGGACAGCTTTTATGAACCAAATCTGTGATTTTCGTCTTCTTTGGAAGTTATGAACTGCTGCTGCATACAAGCAGTTTCAGGACAGGGAACAGGCAAATGATTCTGGAAGAGACTTATGACAAGCCGGAAAGGAAAAAATATGGAAGGATTTATGACACCTCCGAAACATGTAAATTTTAATGCGAAAAAATTATTCGGGAAAATGGGCGAAATACAGGACGGTTCTATCGCCTACCTGGAAAACGGAGGCGGAGGCCCCACTAAGAACCATGTGCACATGCATGACCACCTCTTTATTGTAGTACAGGGGGAGGCAAAGGTATTTCTGGACAAAGAGGAGAAGATCATTAGAGAAAATGAATCTTTTCTTGTAAAAGGAACCATTCCCCACTCCGTCTGGAACAACAGCCAGTCTACGACTATTATGATCGGGTTATCACTTCATAATAAAGATAACGGAGAGGATAGCTTAGATGAATGAAAAGTTTTCTTCTCTTCCCCAAGAGAAACAGCAGGCCGTCATAAATGCCGCAATGGAGGTATTTGGGAAAAATGAATATAAAAAGGCTTCCACAGATCTGATCGCGGCAAAGGCGGGAATCTCAAAAGGGTTATTATTTTACTATTTTCGCAACAAGAAAGAATTATATCTGTACATATACAATTGCCTGATAGAAACCATGCAGGAACAGATCGTTGATGAAAGATTTAGATCCATAACAGATTTCTTTGAACTCTTACGGTATGCAAGCACTTATAAAGTGAAAATGTTGGATAAGTATCCTTTTATACTGGATTTTGCTCTGCGCGCCTTCTATTCTGAAAAGGAAGATGTATCAGATGAACTTAAAAATGTAAATACAATGCAAGAGGACGTATTGTTTCAGATATGTTTTGGTCATATAGATACTTATAAATTTAAAGAGGATATTGAACCATTTAAGGTTTATAAAATGCTGCGCTGGATGGGGGACGGCTATATACATGATATTCAGATGTCAGGTGCAGAATTTTGCCTGGATGAAATGCTGAGGCAGTTTGAGGAGTGGATGGAACTGTTTCAAAAACTTGTGTATAAAGAGGAATACCGGAAAAAATGAGCATTGGGTGAAAAGCGGGCACCGATTTTATCTGATAGTATAACCATATCGTAACTATTTGGCAGGTCAGCGCATGAACAGTTACGTCATATCAAATAAGGAGGTGCGCACAATGCACGCATGGGAAGCTATACAAAAGACTTTAGATCACATGGAAGCACATATCAAGGAGGATATCAACGCGGAGACCCTGTCTGACATAGCAGGACTGTCCCCCTTCTATTTTCAGAGGCTCTTTAAACGTCTGGTAAATAAAACGGTCCAGGAATATATCAAACTACGTCGTCTGGCATTAGTGACAGAGGAATTGGATAAGGATGATATGAGAATTCTGGATATTGCCTTGGAATACGGATTTTCCAGCCATGCAAATTTCACCAGAGCATTTAAAACTGCCTATGGGTTAACACCGGAAGAATACAGAGATACACGTCCGCTTTTGAATACCTTCACAAAGCCTGAGATATCTATGGTCTATACCATGATTGATGAAGGGGTTCCGCTGCTTGCGGGTAATATGGTTTTGGAGATCAATAGAAGAACACTGGACTATCCGGAGGTGTATCTCGGATTTGAGGCAAAAGTGAAAATAGAGGGACAGATTCCGGCAGGTGAAAGCACAGGAGTGGATATACCCGGCCAGTTATGGAAGAGATACCACAAAGAAAAGGAAGCGTTTGCGGATCATCTGAACCCGGAAGTTGAATTGGGAATGTCATACATGCAGGACCCACAGAAAGGGGAATTCACCTATTTTGCAGGAGGTCTTGCAGGCGGGGCGGGCATGCCGGAAGCGCTGGCGAAACAAGAACTGCCCGCAGGGGAATACCTTGTCTGCAGTATTGAGGCGGAAAGTTTTGAAGTGCTTGTGACAACAGCGCTGGATCAAGCAGGAAAATACCTTTTCGGCACTTGGCTGCCCCACCATAAACTGGCAACAAAGCCTTTCTCTGCTGAAAAATATTATAAAAATATGGATGGTATCCATTATATGGAAATCTGGGTTATCCCTGCTGAGACAGAATAACGCACTCTAACGGCAGACGGGATGCATGTGCAGATCGCGGGGGAATACTTCACCCTGCGATCCGGGCTGCTTTCACCGTCTGCTGTCATTATATTAATTCTGACAGACAAATACAGTATAGGAAAGGAACAGATAGATTGAAAGAAAAAATAAAACAGTTGATACTTAAAAACGGTGCCGATGTATGCGGCATTGCCAATATAGACCGGTTTGACCAGGCCCCGGAGGGTTTTTCACCCCTTGACATTTACCCTCAGTGCAAGGCAGTGATCACCTTTGGAATCGCACTGCCAAAAGGACTTACCTTTGTGGAACCCCGGCTGGTATACGGACATTATAACGGATTCAGCTGTACAGAGGCTGACCGGATCTCCTTTCAGACCGCAAAGAGGATGGAAAAAGAATTCGGCTGTTTCGTTGTACCGCTGCCCAGTGACAGCCCATACGAATACTGGGACAGTGATGCGTCCTGCGGCCGGGGGTTGATTTCCATGAAGCATGCGGCTGTATTGTCGGGAATTGGCGCATTGGGTAAAAACTCCATGCTTTTAAATCCCCGTTTTGGAAATTTACTGACGATCGGCGCACTTCTTACTGATCTGGATCTGCCGTCAGATACTCTTTGTGAGAATATCTGTATAGACGGCTGTACAAAATGTGTCAGCGCCTGCCCTGTTCAAGCGATTGAAAACGGAAGCGTGGATCAAAAGCTGTGCCGCACAAATACATACGGTAAAACGGCCAGGGGATTTGAGACGGTGGACTGTAATACATGCAGGGCGGTATGCCCAATGAGATACGGTAAAACCAAATAACACCGGCCGCCATTTTAGTTCTCACGTATCCTGTGTAAGTTTATCAAATGCCTGGTTAATGGGCAGCAGCCCTTTAAAAAACAAATCCGGTTCTGTCCCGCTCATGACACGGAATCCCATGAATACATAACTTCCGTAAGGTGAGTAGGCTTCAATGCAGCGTTTCACTTCCGCTTCGATCACGGTATCCGGTGCATCTTCTCTTCCGGCTGGGCCGTTGGAATCATATCCTCCAATTACCGCGATCTGTTTTCCGTATTTCTGTAAAATACCGGCAATATCATTTACGGGCTGCGCTGAGGACCAGGCTACAGCGCCCTCGTCTATGAAATCGGGGATCAAGGGTTCACAGTGGCCGCAGGTATGCATGATAGGCAGCATACCGTAAGCCTTTACCGCGTCATTAAGCCTTTTGTGAGAAGGTTTTATGAGGTCACGGTAAGTCTGCGGGCTTAAAAACAGACTCTGCTGAGTAGCCACGTCATCATAGCTGGTAAAAAAGTCAGGCTTAAAATAATGAGCCACCCGTTCTGCCAGCCGTATCTTGTAATCCGTAATAGCCTCGATCAGGCCGCGGCAGGCTTCCGGCTCCTCCGCAAAGGCGCAAAGGCCATCCATAAATCCCATCAAATGTGTCACCCTTAAAAATTGGGCGTTCCAGGCACCATATTCTATAACCTGCCGGTTCCGGTCCGCACCTGCTAACTGCAATTTGGCCTGACCGTCCCAATCATAGGCATCCAGATCCGGAAACTTCACCACATCCTCCCAGGCAGTGATGTCCTCCAGGACAACATGTCCCGGTGCAGGTACAGCTTGTCCGCCGGCAGACTGGGATGCCTCCCAAATAACGCCGAAACCATCAGGGCCGCCTCCGAAAGGCCCGTTTTCAAAGGTTTCCAAAGCTCCTCCGGTCATTACGACCAAACCGCTCATAGCACTTGGCAGATGCTGCGGTTTTTCATGTTCCACCACAGCCGCCATATAATCTTCTTTTGTAAACATAAAAATCCTCCTTTCAAAACTACATTTTGTAGTCAATCCGTGTCTTTTGAACTATAATAACATTTATAATATCAGGAAAAACAGACTTGGATTGTTGAAATACAAAGTACAGTAAGGCTGCGATTTGTATCCCAAAGGAGGAGCAGATGGATTTAAAATATTTGCAGTATCAATTATCGTATTATGGAATGAAAAAAAGTAAGCTGCAGTACCGGAAAAAACAGGAATTTGACAAGTTTGGCTTATATGAGAATGGCACCTTAGCAGACAACCGGATACTGTATGTGATCGATGCGGAGGAACTGAAGCAGTATGCAGGGAATTTAAAAGGATGCGTGGTTTTAGTTACAGGTGGCTGCAGATGGACGGAAGAGTATGCCTGCAGTGCCCTTATTTTGGAGGATGCACACAAGAACAGGGTATGTAATCTTTTAGCTGAAATCTTCCTGTCATACGAAAAGTGGAAGTTTGCGGTGAGTAACGCGGAACTTTTGCTGCCGGATACCATACTGGATGTGACGAGCCCCATACTTCACACTGCAATGACGGTCATAAACAATAGTTATAATTACCTTGCACGTAATGAAATGTATCGGGCTGTGATGCAGCAGGATTCGTTTACGGACGAGGATATTGATAATCTGGTGTGGGACGAAGCATTTTATCTTTGTCAGAACAGAACGGATGTATATGAGTACCAAATGAAGACGGATGGAATGCGGATGCTCTGTTATAACATTCTTTATGAAAAGAAATACTATGCCAGATTTATAGCCACGCGATCAGAGACGGAATATTTTGATGTTTTCATGAAATATTTTACGGTGACGGCAGAGGCGCTTCAGATTCATTTTAATGAACAGGGGATTGCCAGCCGTACAGGTGTGAAGAGCTGGGATTTTTGTGAACAGATACAGGATTTACTGAAAGGGCATCCCCCTGCGCACAGGTATGTGATTGGGCAGTATAAATGGAATGAGTCACATACATATCAGGTGATCTTGTTTCAGTTTGCGGAAAAATATCCGGTGAGTACAGGCAAAGAATATCTGAGACAAAAAATAGAGACCTTGCTTCAAGACAGTTGTGTCATCATTCAGGATACAGACTATATCTGCGTCCGTAATTTATCACTGAGCAAAGAGACAGACCTGCACGGGGAGCTGGCATTATTTTTGCGGGAAAATATTGCAAAGGCAGGGATCAGCAATACGTTTACCGGATTTCATAATTGGGAGGTATATGAAAAACAGGCATATGATGCCATGGAGATTGGAAGGGAGACAGATACACATTTTTGGTATTATTATTTTCGGGATTATGCCTTTGCGATCATGCTGAGAGAATGCACGGGGAGATATCCCGCAAAAGAATTGATATCTCCTGCACTTATCATGTTGAGAAACTATGACCATACCCATAGGACCAGCCTTTATAGCACATTGAAAGTTTATCTGGAACAAAACTGCAGTGCAACTCACACAGCAAAAATTCTATATATCCAGCGGTCATCGGTTTTAAAGAGAATGGAAAAGATAAAACAGATCACCGGTATCCGTCCAGACTCCTGTGAAGAGAAAGTTTATATTATGGTCTCTTATTATATTTTGGAACAGGCAGAAAAACTGCAGAAGCAGTGATCACATACAAGCCAGGTTTTTGCCTCCTCCATATCCGTACAGAAGTAAAGCTGGCCATTTCCTAATATTGTTTTTTACGAAAGGCCTTCTGCAGTCTGTGCAGACTTCTTTTATCCGTGGTTATGGCGAGCTTTACGATTTTATGTTTCATCCTTTCGATATGTTCCACAATCTGCAGGGTCAATTCCTTTGTCAGGCGGGTTTCGTAAAGGTCGATCAAGACGCGGCGTTTTTGGGGAGAATTTAAAATAAAATGTTCCTCATCCTTTATCATGGAAAGCAGAGCCTGTGAATCTTCAAAATAGCTTCCATAATGTATACCGTGAAAATAACCGCCTTTATAGTAATAGGGACTTAAGGCCCCGCTGGGAGATTTTGTTATCATCCTTTTACCTTTCCCTTTCTATTAAATCCGGCAGTGTTTTCTGCATACGGATATGCCGGCACCACTGAATGGTTTTCTGCGTAATGCAGATTCCGTAATAAAGAGTGGACAGCTTATAATAAAAACACTCTTTATGTTCCATTCCGTCAAACTTTTTTTCCAAATCTTTTAATTTGTTCAGATAGTTCTTGTTGTTGATCTCATATTCCAATAACTTTTGTTCTCGAATTTCCGGTTCCAGATTGTCAAAGAAATAGACTTTAGCCAGGTGGGTATTTGTACCTTCAAATATATCCATAGGTGAAGATAGCCAGTCGAAAAATTCTTCTCTGCCTTTCTCAGTCATGTGATAAAATATTTTCTGTCTGCCGCCCTGCGGCTTTTCAGAAGTTGTCAAATATCCCTTTTGGGTTAACCTTTTTAAGGCAGGATACAGGCTCCCAAAACTAGCCTTATAAAAAACGCCAATACCGTTTTCTATCAATTTTTTAATATCGTAACCGGTTAGATCACGCTCCAGCAGCATACCAAGTGCAATGGATTCCAGCATTATTTTCCTCCTTATATATCTTATAGATATATAATAACGCTATATAATGGATTTGTAAAGGAGAAACTGCATGGAATCCGTTTTTATCGGTATATATGTCTTTGGAAACCAAACGTGCATCCGTTGACTTTCAGGTTTTGGGGTAATATAATGCTGTTTATAGACTGATTTTCAGACTAAAGCATACAAAGAGAGGTACAGCTTAGATGGAAGTGCAATTTGTGACGGACATACAGAAGTATTCCATACACGATGGGGAAGGAATACGCACCACTATATTTTTTAAGGGATGTCCGCTTTCCTGTATCTGGTGCCATAATCCGGAGACACAGGAGTATGGGCAGCAGTTCATGTGGAATCAGGAAAAATGTGCGGGGTGCGGGGAATGTGCTGCAGCTTGTCCCAGCGGAGCTGTTTCCATGGATGGACACAGGCCGGTGACAGATGAAAATAAGTGTGGAATCTGCCATACATGTGAAGAATACTGTCTGCAAAATGCCAGAGAATTCGCAGGCAGAGAATATACAGTGGAGGAACTGGCTGCGGAAGCAGTAAAAGACCAGCCCTTTTATGAACAGTCTCACGGCGGAGTTACTCTCTCAGGCGGAGAGGTACTGGCCAGGGACATGGATTTTGTGGAGCGGCTGATGCTTGAGCTGACTAAGCGGGGGATTCGGGTAAACGTAGATACCTGCGGATACATACCATGGAAGAATATAGAGCGGATAATTCCTTATACGGATACCTTTTTATATGATATAAAGCTCATGGATTCACGGCTGCATCAGGAAATGACCGGAGTAGGGAATGAAGAGATCCTGGAAAACCTCATAAGGCTTTCCAAAAGTAAAGCAGCCATTTGGATCCGTATTCCCGTTGTGGGCGGTGTAAATGATACGGATAGGAATATGGAGGAAACACTGGAGTTCCTCAGTTCCCACGCCATTTCACCAAAATGGATTCACCTGCTGCCTTACCATAATACAGGGAGCGGAAAGTATCCAAGACTGGGGCAAAAATACCAGGGCAGGGATCTTACCACCCCCAAGGGATCACGTATGCAGGAGCTGCTGGATATGTGTCTGGCGCGGGGATATCAGGCAGGAATAGGAGGTTAATATAGATGGAACAGGGAATGAACGAAAGGATCCGAAGGCTTCGCCGGGAGAGCCTGGAGACAGAAGCACATATTGATATGGAACGTGCAAAAATAGAGACAGAGGTGTACCGCAGATACGAGGGCACCGTATCCGTGCCGGAACTTCGGGCATTGGTTTTAAAACACTATTTTGCCGAAAAGACACTGTACATAGGAGAAGGTGAATTGTTGGTGGGAGAGAAGGGAAACGGGCCGCAGGCAGCCCCTACGTTTCCCGAGCTTTGCTGCCATACCGTGCAGGACCTTCATGTGATGAATGACAGGGAGCTGATCAGCTTCAAGGTGCGGGAGGAGGATTATACGTTTCAGGAAAAGGAGATGATCCCTTTTTGGGAAAGACGTTCCATCCGGCACCGGATCCTGGAAAAAATGACACCGGAATGGAAGAAAGCATATAAATGCGGAATCTTCACGGAATTTATGGAACAGAGAGGCCCGGGTCATACTGTGGGCTCTGAGAATATATACAAGAGAGGGCTTCTGGATTATAAAGAAAAAATCCAAGAGGCAAGGAAGAATCTGGATTACAGCCAGGACCCGGAAGCCCTGGACAAAGAAAATGAGCTTCATGCTATGGAAATTGCCTGTGACGCGGTAATACTTCTGGGCAGGCGGTATCATGACTATGCGCTGGAGCTGGCGGAAAAAGAGGAGGATAGTGTCCGCAGAGAGGAGCTTTTGCAGATTGCCCAAAACTGCAGCGTTGTTCCGGCGCACAGACCGGAGACATACTGGCAGGCCCTTCAGATGTATTGGTTTGTTCATCTGGCTGTGACAAGTGAGCTGAACCCCTGGGATGCATACAGCCCCGGCCGGCTTGACCAGCACTTGATCCCCTTCTACAGAAAGGATGTTAAAGAGGGGGTTCTGAACCGGGAACGTGCAAAAGAGCTGTTGGAATGCCTGTGGGTGAAATTCAACAATCAGCCTGCGCCGCCAAAAGTGGGGATTACATTGAAAGAAAGCGGTACTTACACAGACTTTGCCAATATCAATACCGGCGGGGTGACACCAGAGGGACAAGACGGTGTCAATGAAGTGAGCTATCTGATCCTGGAGTGTATGGATGAAATGAAATTACTGCAGCCCAGTTCAAATGTGCAGATCAGTAAAAAGACGCCTCAGGAGTTTTTATTAAAAGCATGTGAGATTTCCAGAAAGGGATGGGGACAGCCGGCCTTTTATAATACAGAGAGTATCATCCAGGAGCTCCTAAACGCGGGAAAATCCATTGCAGATGCCAGAAAAGGCGGTACCAGCGGGTGTGTGGAGACAGGTGCTTTTGGAAATGAAGCATATATCCTGACCGGTTATTTCAATCTGCCTAAAATACTGGAAATTACCCTTTGCAATGGATATGATCCTGTTGCAGGGGAAATGCTTGGCCTGCCCCTTGGCAAAGCGGAGGAATTTCAATCCTATGAGGAACTTTTCGAGGCTTATAAAAAGCAGATTCTGTATTTCCTGGATATTAAGATGCGGGGCAATCATGTGATTGAAGGGATTTATGCCCGCTATATGCCTGTGCCGTTCCTCTCTGTGATCACGAATGACTGCATTGCAGCGGGGAAAGATTATAATGCCGGAGGGGCCAGATACAACACCAATTATCTGCAGGGAGTAGGGATCGGGACCATCACCGACAGCCTTGCAGCCATAAAATATAATGTATTTGACAAGAAAAAGTTCACCATGTCGGAATTGATGCAGGCACTGAAAGACAATTATGAGGGACATGGCCGAATCCGGAATCTTGTCAGCAATAAAACACCTAAGTACGGCAATGATGATGATTATGCGGACGATATTATGAAAGACGTGTTTCAGTTCTACTATGAAAATGTGACAGGGCGGCCCAATATGAAAGGCGGAAAATACCGCATCAATATGCTGCCGACCACCTGTCATGTTTATTTCGGGGAAGTCATGATGGCAAGTCCCAATGGCCGCATGGCGCATAAACCCGTATCCGAAGGAATTTCCCCGGAAAAGGGCGCGGATGTGCAAGGTCCTACCGCAGTAGTGAAATCCTGTTCCAAGATGGATCACTTAAACACAGGGGGCACTTTGCTGAACCAGAAATTCACGCCTCAGGTGGTGTCCGGTGATAACGGACTGATGCAGATGGCAAATCTGGTACGGACTTATTTTAATCTGGATGGACATCACATACAGTTTAATGTGATCGACCGCAGAACCCTTCTGGAGGCGCAGGCTCATCCGGATGAATATAAGGATCTGATCGTGCGTGTAGCAGGATACAGTGACCATTTCCGGAATCTGAGCAAAGCACTGCAGGACGAGATCATTGACAGAACAGAACAGTCATTTGGCTGATTTTTTCCGGTTCCCAAAGGCCGGGCAAAGATTTACCCTTTGTCCGGCCTGCTCCGGGACATTGGACTGTGAACAGTAATCATTATTTACCTGTAAACATAAAACTTTTATAAAGTCATTGCATTTACGGGATAGAAAGAATATAATGAACCTACATTTCTGAAATGGCAAATTTAATTTTCAACGGCGTGTCAGCCGAAATTTCAGCTTAAAAGCATGTGGAAAACAGATAAAAAGTACAATTGAAATGCAAATTGATATATTGTATAATACAAGAAAAACAGTGCGTATCTTTGTCTATATTATATGGTACCTGCATGGAGTCTGTCTGTTTTCCCGAGGAGGACAGATGAAAAAACAAAGAATACCTGAAGTATCATGGAATGCAAAGGATGGGGAAATATATGAGCGCCTGTCTGATAATGAAGTGTTTGCAGACTTGTTTAATGGCGTTGTCTTTCAAGGGGAAGAGATAATAAAACCTGAGTATTTGGAAGAGATGAACGAGAAAAAACAACTAAAGATTCCCGGGAGAGACGGTCAGCCTGTGGTGATCAAAAAACTGCGTGACGTGCAAAAAGCATGTGGATTGGATGGGAGCCTTCTGGGCATCATGCTTGCAGCAGAGGGCCAGCGAACAGTCCATTATGGAATGCCGGTGAGACATATGCTTTATGATGCGGTTGATTACACAAAACAAATGCTGGACCTGGAGAAAAAGCACAGAAGAGGCAGGGATTTGTCTTCCGGTGCAGAATTCCTTTCCGGGATGCGAAGGGAAGACAGGCTCCGCCCGATCATCACCCTGGCATTGTTCTATGGGGAAGACCAGTTATGGGATGGCCCTATGTGTCTCCATGATATGTTGGAATTGCCAAAGGCACTGGAACCGTGGAAAACATATATACCCAATTATCCGCTGAATTTGGTATACAGCGGTAATGTCTGTCCTGAAAACTTTCGGACAGGTCTGCGGGAAGTGTTCGAGCTGCTGCGGGTAGCAAAGGACAAAGATTCTATGGAGGAATTTCTCAGGGAAAACCAGGAGCGTTACAGAAATCTGGACTGGAAGAAAGGTGAGTTGATCGGAGATTTTTTGGATGTTCCGCTGATAAAAGATAACGCGGATGCCATTAGGACAGAGGAGGGAGGGATGAATATGTGCACAGCATTTCAGCAAATGCGCAGGGAAGGTGAAGTGGAAGGCAAAAGAATGGGAGAAGAAAAACTGTCCAGTCTTATGCAGTTCTTGTTCCATGACAACAGGATTGAAGATTTACAGAAGGCTTCTCTGGATGCAGGATATAGAGAGGTCCTGTATAAAGAATATGGGCTGGATCATGAAGAGCTGCCGGATTAGAAAAACATAAAGTATACAAATATTCCTTCATGCGTTATGATATAAAGACGAAGAATAAATGAGAAAAGGAATATGAAGTAATAATGAAGAGGGATTTGACAACAGGAAATATTATTAAGACTATGCTGATATTTGCAGGCCCTATGATCATCGGAAATCTTCTGCAGCAATTTTATAACATAGCGGATACACTGATCGTAGGCAGATTTGTAGGGGCTGATGCCATGGCTTCTGTGGGAGCGGCTTATACGCTGATGACTTTTTTGACTTCCATACTAATTGGATT
Source organism: Blautia marasmi (assembly GCF_900258535.1). Taxonomy (NCBI): domain Bacteria; kingdom Bacillati; phylum Bacillota; class Clostridia; order Lachnospirales; family Lachnospiraceae; genus Blautia; species Blautia marasmi. The sequence continues at coordinate 5,522,915 of NZ_OIWX01000001.1, read as the reverse complement.
ATGTATGGGCAGCGGCTCTCTGGTATCCTTTTATTTCGGAAAACAGGACAAGGTAAAGATGGAGGTATGTGTACAGGGGTCATTTCTGCTGATAGGCGTTGTCACAGTAGTTATCAATGTGCTGGTGTTTGTATTCATTGATCAAATTTTGCGGATACTGCAGATACCAACAGAAATATTAGCCATGTCTCACGAGTATGTGATAATAATTTTTGCCGGTATATTTTTCGTGTTTCTCTATAATTATTATGCTTATCTTCTGAGGTCTATCGGTAATTCTGTCATTCCGCTTGTTTTTTTGGGAACAACCTCGGTTTTGAATGTTGTCCTTGATATCATATTTGTGGTGACCTTTCAATGGGGGATCGGAGGTGCAGCACAGGCGACTGTAATATCACAGGCCATATCCGGGATTGGTATTTCCATATATGTGTGGGTGAAGGAACCGGCGTTCAGGATTCGGCTGTTTGGAAAACATCGTGTCTCTCTGACAAGGGAGTCCATGAAGGAGATTACAAGATTTTCATTCGCGGCATCTATCCAGCAGTCGGTAATGAATCTGGGTATACTGATGATACAGGGGCTGGTAAACAGTTTCGGCGTTGCAGTTATGGCTGCCTTTACAGCGGCAGTCAAGATAGATTCTTTTGCCTATATGCCTGCACAGGAATTTGGGAATGCGTTTTCCCTGTTCATATCCCAGAATCACGGCGCCGGGAAAGAAGACAGGATCCGGAAAGGTACCAGGCAGGCTTTTGCAGTTTCCGCAGTGTTCTGCGCAGTGATCTCCGTACTTGTGTTTCTTCTTGCAAAGGAGCTTATGCTGTTATTTGTCTCACCGTCTGATACGGAGATCATAAGTATCGGAATGGGTTACCTGCGGATCGAGGGCACATTTTACATAGGAATTGGGATTTTGTTTTTGCTTTATGGATATTATAGAGGAATCAATCTGCCTGAAATGTCGTTGGTCTTAACTATCATATCCCTGGGCACCAGGGTGATTCTTGCTTATATTTTAGCCCCGGTAGAGGCCATAGGGGTTGCCGGAATCTGGTGGGCCATACCGATTGGCTGGTTCTTGGCAGATATTACCGGAATTATTTATATGCGTCACAGAGAACAGAAAAAGCATTTGCGCATATGATTGAGATTTCAGTATTATTTCGCGGAATTTTTTGTGCAATGATACTGCAATAGGCGTACACTAAAACGGAATAGCCACACCTATTTGTTATCAAATGGTGTGGCTGTTTTATCAGCCCTCGATCCGCTTAAAGCTAACACTTCCTTTTGCCTTTTCCCCCGTCACAGTGATTTTATATGTACCGCTTTCTTCAATAGGGACCTGAAAGGAATTGGATGTCAGGATTTTTTCCGCTGCATATACAGGTGTCTCATGATCTTTTTGGATCTTGATCCACAGTCTGCCGGAATCGCATATGATCTCCGCATCTATCACATCTCCTTTTTCCAGTTCCAGCAGTTGTGAATCCGTTGTATTGAAGATTCGGTAGCTCATAATGAGCTGATTTTCGTTTCCGGTCCTGCTGCCGTCAAAAAGTGTTCCTGTGCAGGAAGTCAGAAGTATTGTACATAATATAGAACAAAATATAAAACAAAACAGTTTAAAATACCTTCTCAATCTTTACACCTCCCATTTATTAAATGTACGCTGATCTTCTAAAGAATAATAGGATATAAAGCTAAAGTATTTCTAAAGGATGTATAGTTAAAATTGAATATTTATTAAAATAAACAAAAATACTGCCTTTGTGAGAAAAAATATGGTTTATGCAATAATTTAGTGGACATAAAAAATTATATAATGTTATAATTGAGATGAAAAAATGAATTAAAATACATCGTGTATTCAGGAAAAGGGGTGTAATTGAATATGGCAGAATATGAAAATAATATGTTGAAAAATAATGATTTTATTTGCCGCTATAAATCTGATGACTTTGCTTATTGGAATTGCAATTACATCTACAAAGAGGCCGTTCTTTCAAAGGAGCAGGCATTGCTGCTGACCTATCTTCAGAAAATAAGATGGCTGCCCGTATATCGTCTTATTGTATTGTATGAGACAAGTCATATCCATGTACAGGTATATAAAAATATGTTTTATGTATGCAGTGGAACGGAGACAGAGAAGGAAGTAAAGGAGTCGGAAGAGAACTTAAACTATCTGTATCAGCTTGGATTGCTAAAAGCGGACTTCTCGTCAAAAAAGCGGTTGTACATGTATCGTTCTCTGGAGCAGGGTGATATTTTTCGGACGTTTCTTTCAAAATACAAAGAAATCCCGGATACCCGGCCAATTGTGGAAAGAGGCGCGGTCATGCTTACAGAAGAAGGGAAGACGGCCTCACTTATTGATCGGGAATAAGAAGAGAGATTACATATTGAAAAAGAAGGAAAGCGGCTGTTTATGACTGCTTTCCTTTTTAGCAGGAATCAGATTTTCATCTATTCTGTGAATTCATTCAAGGCTCTGCCTATGCGCATAATACCTTCCGATATTTTATCTTCCGGCATATTAGAAAAGTTTATCCTGAGAGTGTTGCATTTCTTTGTGTTTGGAAAAAAGGATGTTCCGGGAACAAATGCAACGTTGTGTTCCAGACACTTTTCGAGCAGCCTGGTAGTGTCAATTTTTTCATCCAGCTCAATCCAGAGAAAAAGTCCTCCTTCAGGCTTTGTAAACTTAATGTCCGAAGGAAAAGCGCTGCGGATGGCTTCAATAGCTGTGTCACGCCGTTTCCGGTATACCTCACGTATTTTATCAATATGGACATCAATATCGTATTTTTCCAGATAAGCGGAAATTACCATCTGAGCTATGGTATTACACTGCAGGTCTACACCCTGTTTTACAAGAACATATTTATGGATGACTTCTTTTTCTCCGGCAATCCATCCAATCCGGTAGCCGGGGCAGAAGATCTTTGAAAAGGTCCCTGTACAGAGAACATTGCCTGCCCGGTCAAGGGACTTTACGGACGGCAGGAAATCGCCCTCATATCTAAGCTCCCCATAGGGATTGTCTTCTAAAACCGCCACATGATATCTAGCGGAAATCTCTGCAAGCTGTTGTCTGCGTTCCAGGCTCCAGGTTCTTCCTGTGGGATTCTGGAAATCAGGGATCACATAGATCAGCTTTGCTGTCGGATATTTTTCCAAAGCTTTTTCCAGTTCGGACATGATCATGCCATTTTCATCTGTAGGAATTTCTGCGAATTTACAGCTATATGCTTTAAAAGCGCTGAGGGCAGCCAGATAAGTGGGGCTTTCACACAACACCACATCCCCTTCGTCCAAGAAAACTTTTCCGGATAGGTCAAGGGCCTGCTGGGAGCCGTGGGTGATCAAAATATTTTCATCGCAGAAAGATGTGCCGAGCCGCGCATTCATCCGCATGGCGATCCATTCCCTGAGAGGCTGATGACCTTCCGTTGTGGCGTATTGCAACGCGTGTTCCCCGTTATGGTCCAGAACATAAGTATTGACAGCCTTGATCTCCTCTATGGGGAAAAGTTCAGGGGCCGGCAGCCCTCCAGCAAAGGAAATGACTTCCGGCTGCTCTGTGAGTTTCAAAAGCTCCCTGATCTCGGAAGCGGTAACAGATGACATTCTTTTCGCATATTTGTATTCCATGAGAAAACTCCTTTACATATTTATAATATAGGGTTTATTTCATTGTCATTCCATGGTTCGTCCTCCTGATGAGCCATGAGCAGTTTTTTTATCACGTCACATAAAATTTTGATGCCATAAACAATTTTATCCTTTGGAGGAAAGGTAAAGTTTAAGCGGATATAGCTCTCCCCTTTTTGTTTTGTCAGATATGCGGGCATTCCGGGTAGAATGGCGACTCCGTTTTTGGCAGCCTGCGAAGCCAGCAGATCTGCTGACAGGCCGTCCGGGAGCCTGCACCACAGGTAATACCCGCCGTCCGGTATAGCAAAGGACAAGCCAAAAGGAGCATACTGTTTCAGGGCATCCACCATCATATCTCTTCTTTCCCGGTACTCCCTGCGTATGAACTCCACATATTTTTCCATCTCGCCATTTACAATAAACCGTTCCACAATCTGCTGTGATATACAGCAGGAATGCAGATCTACAAGCTGCCGGATACTGGAAAAGTGATGGATCAGTTTTTTATCCGCGCAGATCCAGCCCAGGCGCAGACCGGGATAGATGGTTTTGGAAAAAGAACTGAGATAGATGACATTCCCGTTCTTATCCATTGTTTTCAAAGGAGCAGTGGTCTGTCCCTCAAAACTCAGTTCACTGTATGGGTCATCCTCCAGAATTGGTATGGCATATTTGCCGGCCAATTCCAGAAGCCGGATCCTCTTGGCAGTGCTCATGCATACACCGCAGGGATTATGGTATGTGGGCATGGTGTAGATTAATTTGGGGTGATACCGGATCAAAAGCTGTTCCAGTATTTTCATGTCCATCCCATCATTTTCCATGGGTACTGCCATAAGTCTGGCACCCATAGCCCGGAAGCTCTGTATTGCAGGGAAAAAGGACGGCTCTTCGATCAGCACAATATCCCCCGGATTGACAAAAGCCCGGGCTGCCAGGTCAATGCCCTCCTGTGCACCGGAAACGATCATGATCTCGGAAGGGTGGCAGAAGCAGGAGCGCTTTTGCATATAGGACGCCATGACCTTTCGCAGGGAGGAAAAACCTGCCACAGGAGAGACAAGCAGTCCTTTGGGATTGGACAGTAAGTCCTGCTCCATTCCTTTGAATGCCTGGATCGGAGGATTTTCAAAGGAGGCGATTCCGGCCGCAAAGGATATGACATCCTTTTGGTTTGCCATTTCCAGATATTTATTCACATCAAAGGTATCACGGTTCTTCAGATAATCACTGAACAGATACTCCCACATGGGTTCTTTACGGGAATCTGTTTTGCGGACTGCAGGTGCTGCCTCTTTGACAGCAATGGTTCCCCTTCCCACGTGGGAGGTGAGCAGCCCGTCGGCCTTTAATTCTTTATATGCGTTCAGCACAGTTGTGCGGTTTACACCCAGTGTATCGGCTAACTGGCGTTCCGATGGGAATTGAAAACCATCGGGAATCTCACCGGATATGATCTGAGACTGTATCTGTTCCGCAATCTGTTTGTAAAGGGGTGTCTTTATTGATTTGTCTATTTGAATTCTCATTGGCTCCTCCATTTGGTTCGGTCCAATGAATAGTATAGATGGAAATCGGCTGTATATCAACAACCAATTGCAGTTAATTTTATACAGCCAATTTTTCTGCTTACAAGTTGGAAGTTTTTAATGCTGTATAGGAGATTTGGTGAGAGAAGTGGAAGAGAGGGTGTCTGCAGCAAAAATTTGTTTTAGGTGCCGGTAAGTTTCATCGCTGATGTGGTGCTCCATTTCACAGGCATCATGGGAGGCTGACGCATCTGATACACCGAGGGATTTCAGAAAATCGCAGATGGTTTTGTATTTTTCCAGGAGTTTTAAAGCCTCTTTTTGACCGTTTGCGGTCAGCCGGATTTCATGACCGGTTACGGTAATATATTCCATCTCCTTCAAAACAGTGACCGCTCTTGTTACGCTTGGTTTGGTATAGCCAAGTGCAGCGGCAATATCAATATTTCTCACAAACCCTTTTTCGTGCTGGATGATATAAATTGTTTTCAGATAATGGTCAATAGAGACTGTTTTACACATATTCTTACCTCAATTCACAGTTTCCGGGAGTGCCCAGTAGATCGTGGCGTCAATCTGCAGTTTTTGTTTGATTTCCGTTTTGATACAGGAGAAGTTCCGGGATAAATGGTCTGTTTCGTCCTCCGGGGGAGAAGCAAGCTGAATGAAGACCAGTTTATTTTCGGGGCCGTAATCGTGGAGCGAGATTTCTTTTACTGATTTGGCAGGAAAGTATGCGGTCACAATCCTCATGATCTCGTCTTTGGTAGCCGGGTCAGCGCCTTCCCCCAAAAGCAGGACCATATTTTCGCTAAAAGAAGTAAATCCTGATTTTAGGATCACAATACATACAAGGATACCTAAAATACCATCCGCAGAAATCTGTACATAAGGAACCGCAAGGATTCCGATAAAGGTAACTGCAGTGACAAGTGCATCAGAAAGATTATCTTCCCAAACAGCCTTCAGGGTGGGGGAGGAAACCTTTTGATTCAGGTGCCTCACATACCATGCCATACAGATCTTGCCCAGGATACTGATGCATAAAACTGCCAGCGTGAGGCCGGTTACGGTCACATGCCTGGGGTTTAACAGCTGCTTACAGGCGTCAATTCCTACGGAAATACCGGTAAACAGAATCAAAATAGAAATAACGAAACCGCAGATATATTCCATCCGTCCATGTCCATAGGGGTGTTTCGTGTCTTTATCCCTTGCTGCCAGTGAGAAACCCAGAAGCGTTAGAAGAGAGGACGCACAGTCTGTAAGGTTATTCAGGGCATCAGCAGTGATCGCAACGCTGCCGCTTAAGAGTCCGGCGATCCCTTTTATTATGACTAATATTAAATTTCCCAGCAATCCGGCGATTCCGGATCGTTTTCCCACAACATCGCGGCTTACTGTACAAGATTTTTCTTTCATTGGTTTTCCTCCTTCCTTTGCAATGAGGGCTGCTGCAGCAAATACAGCTATCTGCGTGTTTCATCCGATCTGCCGGGGCGGCGCCCGCGCCCAGGACGTTCTTCCCGTTCACTGCGGGTCCGGTCACTTCGGGATCTTGAAAAACTTCTGCTCCGCATGGCCATAAGATGTTCAAATGCATCCTCGCCCATTCGGGAGCGTGCCTGTTCCATCCATTGCTCCATATCCTCTCTGTCATCTGTTCCAAGCATGGTCTCCAAACTGGCAATGATCCGGCTTAAATAGCTGCTGAATGCATCCTGTTCCTCCTCTGAGAGACAGTCAAATAAATCCGGCGAATCCGGCGGTTCCTGCCGGGCATCCCTTCCCTTTTCCGTGAGCTTCACGATCATAACACGTCGGTCTGTTTCCTTTGGGGTTCTGGTAATATAGCCGGCTTTTTCCAGTTTGTTCAGCAGTTCGCTCAGAGACTGCTGGCGGATATCCAGCAGGTAGGATAAATCTTTTGTGCTGATTTCCGGCTGCATCTTCAGGATAGCCAGTACCCGCCCCTGTCCCCTGGTAGGGTCTGCAAAAGGGCCGCGGGCTGCATGGAGCTGCTGGTGCTGGCGATGGAGGAGCCATTGGAGGCGTTCCAGTTTTTTAAATAATTCTTTGTTGTTTATCATATCAGACATAGTGGGTTCTCCTTTCTTGAATTTCACAGGTACCTGATAATCGTATTATACAGGTACCTGTGAAAAATGTCAAGAACTTTTTTTAAGGTACCTGTATAAATTTGTTACTATTCACGGCTGTTATCCCGCGAGGTGTTTTTATGCGCTTGCGCATGAAAATCCCGAGGCAGCCAGCGCGATATGGGGCAGAATGCTCCATATCTGTGCATCGCGAAGCGTGTTACTGTTTACAGAACTGCGTTTTTTTGCAGGGCTGTGAATAGTAACATAAATTTATATCTCTGAGAGTTACTGCCAATAATACTGCCGTCGAAAAAATGTCGAAAAATATGAGAAATGTCATTGACAATACTGAATACAAGAAATATAATAACTGTATACAGGTGATATGCGGAAGGAGGAATATTATGGAGTTAACGCAGGAACAACAGAATATGCTGGACGGAAAGTATGGGGAGGGTACAGCATATGCAATGAAGATCCAGGTGGCAATCGGGGAATCCTTTGATGCCCCTCGGATGGTGCCCATAACGAGGGCACATGTAGCTTTGTCCAATCAGGACGCAGATTTGTGGTTTGCGGAGAAGCTGCTGAATGCAGGAGCATACTGCAGGGTCTCGCCGACGGTAAACCCCGGTTTTTGTATTTCATTCTTTAAGGAACGGAATATGGTGTCAGAGGAGGATGCTGACTTTATGCAGAGGACACACAATGCCTACAAGGGGTTAGGTGCGACGCTTTCCTATAACTGCACGCCTTATGTTGCCACCAATGTTCCTAATTTCGGTGAAGTTGTGGCTTTTTCAGAATCCAGCGCAACACCGTATGTAAATTCTGTCTGGGGGGCCAGAAGCAACAGGGAGGGGGCAAACAGTGCACTATGTGCCGCGATCACAGGCTATGTACCGGAGTACGGATTACTTCTTGATGAGAACAGAAAGGGAAATATTCTGGTGGAAGTAAAAGCGGATATGAAGTCCGATTTTGAGTATCATCTTCTCGGATACTGCGGGCGGAAGATCGGAAGCGGGATTCCGGTATTTACCGGGCTTCCAAAGCACATAGGGAAGGAAGCACTGACAAATCTGGGCGCACAGCTCAATACATCCGGTGCGTATGGGATGTATCATATTGTGGGTTGTACACCGGAAGCGCAGACCTTGGAACAGGCCTTTGGGGGAAAGGAACCGGAGCGTAAGGTGACTATCACCAATGAAGATTTGGAGGAGATATTGGAGGAGATTTCGGCAAAAGGCAGCAGAGAAATTGATTTTGCAATGTTTGGATGTCCGCATTTTACTTTGGAACAGACTCAGCACATTGCCGGGAGATTAAAGGGCAGGAAATTGAAAAAAGAAATGTGGATCCTCACTTCTTATCATGTAAAAGAACTGGCTGACAGAATGGGCATTACGGAGGTGATTGAGGCCGCAGGGGGCTATATTGTGCCGGATTCCTGTCCGGATCAGCCCTGCTGGAAACATTTACAGGGAAAAACAGGTGTGACGGAATCACCCAAGTGTGCATATTATCCCAAGCGCAGAGGGATTAATTTTGTCATACGTGATCTGGACACATGCATTGATGCAGCACTGAACGGGGAGGTGGTCTGATGGAAAAGAAATTCAGATGTCATAAGATCTCAGAGGGGATTGTGGAAGGGGAAGCATTAGTATCAGGCGATAATATTATGTTTTATCTGATTGAGCCGGATACAGGAAAAGTCATTGAGCCGGCCCATGCACTGGAAGGACAGAGTATAGCGAAGAAGATTTTGATCTTCCCAAGCGGAAAAGGCAGTTCCGTGGTGCAGGCGGACGGACTGTTTCAGCTTAATAAAAAGGATAATGCGCCAAAAGGAATGATCATCCGTTATCCGGAGACGGTTCTTGTCTCCAGTGCCATTATCATGGATATCCCAATGGTGGATAAAGTGGAGGAAGCGTTCTATGAGACAGTAAAGTCAGGGGACCACATTCGGATCAATGCCGATGCAGGTATCATAGAAATCTTAGATTAAAGTTTCTGCGCGGAATGCGCAAGGAGGATAAGAGATGAAAAAATTAGCGGTTTTATTGGCTTGTGCACTTTGTGTCACGTCTCTCTATGGATGCGGAAGCTCCGGCAGTGATGGTAAAAAAGAAGGAACATCGGATACAAAACAGGAACAAAAAGAGGACAGTACACAAAAGGAAGGCCAGGAGGCAAACGCAGAGCTTGACGGTCTGGATCCCATCACTATAAAATTTGCCAGCATAGGACCCGAGAGCGGTACTACCCAGGCAGACGGAGAGGCAAAATTTATTGAATATGTGGAGGAGGCATCCGGAGGCAAGATCAAAGTGGACCATTATCCCAACGGAGCGCTGGGAGGGGATACCGAGATGCTGGAAGGCTGTGCCATGAATACGATCCAGGTCTGTAATCCGGCCATTTCTGTGCTGACTACATACGATGAAAAATTCGGTATTCTGGATATGCCGTTTTTGTTTGATGATTACGAATCGGAATTAAAGGCAGTAAATGAAGGCAAACTGGGCGACGAGTTCGACAAAATGCTGGAGGGAACAGGGATCCGTATTGGCAGCACCTATTATTTTGGCGGATACAGAGGGCTCAGCAACAGTGTGCGCTCGGTAGAATCCCCGGATGACATGAAGGGACTGAAGATTCGTGTAATGGAAAGTCCGGTATATATTACCGCATTTACTCTTATGGGGGCAAATCCCACACCTATGAGCTTCTCAGAATTATTTACAGCACTCCAAAACAAGACAGTAGACGGACAGGATAATGATCCGTCCCTGACCTATACCTCTCAGTATTATGAGGTACAGAAATATTACAGCAACCTGGAACATACCATATCCATCGGATGCCTTGCCATGAGTGAGGAATGGTACAACAGCCTGCCGGATGCATACAAAAATATCATTGACGAGGGGATCAAGCAGCAGTCTGAACTTGTCACAAAAAAGAGTTTGGAAATGTATGAATCTTATTTAAAACAGCTTGAAGATGCAGGCATGGAGGTTACAAAAATTACGGATGAGAACCGTTTGAAGTTCAAAGAGGCGGTAGAACCCATGTATGATGAATACAAGGAAAAGCTGGGGACTGAAATCTTTGATATGGCGCAGGAGTTTAACAAGTAGCCCAGGCAGAAGTAAAGGGGGAAGTTTTTTGAAGAAGGCTAAATTTCTTGTTACGATATGGAATAAAATGGAGGAGTATTTTCTTGTTTATTCCCTGATCCTGATGGTGATCCTGGTTTTTATCCAGGTTATTATGAGGTACATATTTAATAATTCCCTGAGCTGGAGCGAGGAGCTGGTCCGCTATATTTTTATATGGCAGATTTGGCTGGGGGCCAGCGTGGGGGCGAAAAATAATGACCATATCAGGATTGAGATATTCAGTAACAAATTAAAGCAAAAACCAAGAGAAGCTTTGGAAATACTTATCAATGGCATGATCTTTGTATTTTACATATTTCTTATCTGGCAGGGGATCATGTATCTGAAGACCGTGATCTCTACAAGCATGACTTCCACCGGTCTGCAGATCCCTTTGTGGATCGTATATATCTCTCTGCCGGTCGGATCAGCGGCTGTGGCTGTCCGCCTTGCCTGCAGAGTGGTGTATGAGATCATGCATTTCGGGCATCTTCCCGTGCAGGAGACATCACAGGCAAAGGGGGTGGAGTAGAGGATGGAAATAGCAGTTTTATTCGGCAGTTTCTTTATCCTGCTGCTTTTAAGTGTTCCGGTGGGACATGCGATCGGAATTTCGGGTTTACTGAGTTTTCTTATCTGTACGGATTATTCGCCCATGGTATTTATTAAAAGTTCCTTATCGGGGACAGATTCCTTTACTCTTTTGGCCGTTCCGTTTTTTATGCTCGCCGGAAATCTCATGGCTACAGGGGGAATCGCAAAGAGGATTGTGAATTTTGCGGACAGTCTTCTCGGATGGCTGACAGGCGGCTTATCTATTGTGACAACAATTGCCTGTATGTTTTTCGGAGCTGTCTCAGGGTCTGCTGTGGCAACAACTTCTGCCATTGGGTCTTTTATGATACCGGAGATGGAGAAAAAGGGGTATGACAAAGACTTTTCAGCGGCATTGGCGGCAGCCGCAGGCTCTGTGGGTGTAATCATTCCGCCGTCCGTACCTCTTGTTATTTACGGTGTGGCTGTCAATGCGTCCGTAAAAGACTTGTTTACAGCAGGCATATTGCCGGGGATCATGATGGGCATTGCCATGATCATCGTGTGCGTCATCACCTCCAGAAAACATGGATGGAAAGGTGATGCAAAGCGTCCGGAACTTAAAAAAGTGTGGAAGGCATTTAAAGAAGGCTTTTGGGCACTGCTGATGCCGGTCATCATATTGGGCGGAATTTACAAAGGGATTTTTACGCCGACAGAAGCGTCGGTGGTGTCGGTCGTTTACTGTATCGTTGTCAGTATGTTTGTATACAAAGAGATGGACCTGAAAGGCCTGTATAAAGGATTTCTGGGGATTGTGAATCTTTGCGGCATTACACTGTTTATGATGGGATTTGCCAATGCATTTTCTTATTTTCTTACCATAGAACAAATCCCAAACAGACTGACCGAATTATTTTTGGGGATCAGCCACAATAAATTTGTGATCCTGCTTATGATCAATATCCTGCTTTTGATCGTGGGATGCGTCATTGATAATATTCCGGCCACCATTATCCTTGCACCTATTTTGCTGCCGGTAGTAAAAGCGATTGGGATGAGCCCGATCACCTTTGGTGTGATGCTGACCATGAATCTGGCCATTGGATTTATCACCCCGCCGTACGGTATTAATCTCTTTATGGCAACCGCCGTCTCAGGGGTGCCTATGGATGCCATGATGAAGCGGATAGGTGGTCTTTTGGTATCGCTTCTGGTGGTGCTGATGCTGATCACTTATGTGCCATGGTTTACATTGGGCTTCCTGAGCTAAGGAAGCCCAAGAGAAAGCGAGGTTGGAAATGCCTTTATTATTACCTGAAGATTATAATACAGTGATCCCTCCTCTCTATAAAGTCCGCCAGGTGTTCGGCAGAGAAACTCTGCCGGACATTGCGGCGGCAATACGAAAAGAGTTTCAAAGAGAAGAGATAAGTGGTAAAATAAAGCCAGGAATGCGGGCAGCTGTGGCAGTGGGGAGCCGTGGTATCCGTAATCTTCCGCTGATCGTAAAAACGATTTTGGAAGAGCTGGAAAAACTTGGAGCCATACCCTTTATTGTTTCGGCAATGGGCAGCCATGGGGGAGGAACCGAAGAGGGACAGAGGGAAGTTTTGTATGGCTATGGGATCACAGAGGATGCCATGCATGTTCCGATCATCACCACCACGGATGTTGTGTGCCTGGGTGAGATATCAGGCGGGAGAAAGGTGTATTTTGATAAGTCTGCTATGGAAGCGGATGTGATCATACCTGTCAACAGAGTGAAATTACATACGGATTTCGTGTCTGATATACAAAGCGGCCTCTGTAAAATGCTTGTCATCGGTTTGGGGAACCACAGAGGGTGCACAGCGATCCATGAAGCTGATTTTTCCGTTTTCGGAGAGGTGATAAAGGAAGCTGCTGCATGGATTTTAGAAAAGGCACCGGTTGCTTTTGGAATCGCTGTTTTAGAAAATGCTTACGATGAAACCTGTCTGATCGAAGCTGTTCCCGCGGAAACTTTGGTGGAACGGGAAAAAGAACTGGTGAAAATGGCCAGGGACAAGATGCCGGTTTTGATGATCCCGGAGATTGATATCCTCATAGTGGAGGAGATTGGCAAAGATATATCCGGAGCTGGTTTTGACCCTAATATTCTGGGGAAAAGTTATATTCTCAAGGAGTTTGTCCTGCCGGTCCCCAAGATAGACAAAATGGTCCTGCTGGATATTTCCCCTGCCTCCCACGGGAACGGTATTGGGCTGGGGATATTTGATGTTATCACTAAAAAAGTCTTTGCGCAGTTGGATCATGAGGCCATGTATGCGAATGCCATTGCAGTAAAATGTGTGGATGACTGTAAAATTCCGCTTATAGCAAAAGACGAGGAGGAAGCAGTTAAGATAGCAGTTAAAATTCTCAGAAATGCCAATAAAGATAACCTCAAAATAGTGAGGATCAAGAATACGATCGAGCTGGAGGAGATAATGGTTTCCCGCGCGCTGCTCGGGCAGGTGGAAGAAAACCCCTGCCTGATTCTGGAAAATAAATCATGATATGAGGAGGCCGAGATGAAGGTCAGAGAAAATTTTTGGGAAACGATCCGATATGGAAAGCCGGATGCGCTGATAAATGAATGGGAAGCGTTTTCTTTTATATCGGACCCTGTTACAGCATACATGTCTGTGGCTGAAAGGGGAAAAACAAAGAAAAACCCATGGGGAGTGACAGTTTACTGGGGAGAGGACGAACCCGGTTCTATGCCTTTGATCAATGAAGAAACAAAAGTATGCAAAGACATCTGCAGATGGAAGGAATATGTGAAAGTACCGGACATTAGAAAGGTTCCCATGGACTGGAACAGCGCCAGGGAAGATACTCGGAGAATCCGGGAAGAGGGAAAGCTGACAATGGCGATGATGGCTTCCGGTCTGTTTGAACAGTGCCATGCCTTAATGGGATTTGAGGATGTTTTTATTGCCATGATGGAGGAACCGGAGGCAATGCATGAACTGCTTGACTGTATTATGGACTTTAAACTGACCTGGTGCCATATGCTGGTGGAAAACTGTAAGCCGGACGCAGTCCTCTTTCATGATGACTGGGGGTCCAAGAAGAGTCTTTTTGTCAGCAGAGATACATGGATAGAATTTTTTAAGGAGAGATACAGAAAAATTTACGGATATCTGAAAGAGAATGGGGTACTGGTCGTACATCATGCAGACTGTTACTGTGAAACCATAGCGGAAGATATGGCGGAGATTGGCATTGATGTGTGGCAGGGGGTAACTCCCGAGAATAATATCCCAAAGATGCAAGAGCACCTCAAAGGGAAAATGGCTTTCATGGGCGGACTGGATGCAGCGGTGATCGATGTGCCGGACTTTAATGAGGATATTGTAAGACGGGAAGTAAGAAGGGCCTGTGAGGAATATGTGCCCCAAGGAGGATTCATACCCTGCCTCACTTACGGTGGGGATGACGGCAGCATTTATCCGGCAGTGGATAAGATCGTTCAGGATGAAATTGCAAAGTGGAGTCAGACATATTTCCACATATAATGACGAGGAAATTAAATGGTGTGTCAAGAATGCGGCTTGACGGAGCAGCATAAATGATGCTAAACTTATCCTAGTCTAAAAGCAGGTGGAGGAATATGGAAGTCAGTAATTTTGTAAAGAAGGGAAGTACCAGAAATCGTACGGAGATAGCTTATGATAAGATAAAGGATTCCATATGCAGTGGTGCGATCAAGCCGGGAGAAATTCTCAGTGAGTCCCAAATCGCGGCAGAACTGGATATGAGCCGGACCCCTGTCCGGGAAGCGCTTCGGATACTTGCCAGCGAAGATTTGGTAGTGATAAAAAACGGCATTGGTGCCTATGTGACAGAGATTTCAGAGAAAGGGACGAAGGATTTATTTGCCGTCCGGAAACCTCTTGAGATATTGGCATCCAAGTCAGCTATACATAACATAACAAAAGAGGAATTCGGGCAGATGGAAGAAATATTCCAAAAGCTCCGGGTGTTGGATGAATTAGGGGCGCGGGTGGATAAAAAGATGTTCACAGACATGGACTGGGCGCTGCATGATCTGATCATTGAAAAATGTGATAATCAGTATGTAAAAAATATTATGGCAAATATCAATGCAAATATTAAAAGGCTCCAGATATCATCTTTCTACGCGCTGAATGATATGCAGGAAAGCACGGCGCAGCATCTCAGGATTTTACGTCTCCTTGAGAAAAAGGAAGAAGACGCATTGGAGAAAGCGCTGGCAGACCATGTGGAATGGTCTCTGCGGGTGTTACTCAGAACCTAAAATCCGATCACGAAATAAGGCTTTCTATGATATAACATCCATCATAGAAAGCCTTTTATGATCCATATAAAGATCAAGTGAGATCCTTGTCAAAGGCAGGCTCCACATAATCTTTGATAAAAGCGATCCGGTCTTTAACATTCTTCGCAAAAAGAGAAGCAATGGAAACCACCATCTCCCTGTGCGTATTCACATAAATAACATTTCCCCCATCTCCCATGGCAGAAAATCCCTGCTCCGTATCCCCGGATAACCACCATAAATATCCATAGGGAAGATTGCACTTTTCCCATCGGCTGTGTTCTTTTGTGCTCTCCTCTATCCAGCTTTTTGAGACGATCTGTTTTCCGTTCCACACTCCGCCATTTAAGTATAACTGTCCTATTTTCGCCATATCCACAGGTGAGAGCGAAAGTCCCCAGCCTCCTGTATGGTTCCCGGCCGGGTCGGAGGCCCAGCCGCTTAAATCTGTGGATGTGTTGAATGCCATCTGCTCCTCTTTACTTTGAAACGTTAAACTGCGCGCAACGGTAATTCCCAGGGGAGAAAATAAATTCTCTGACGCGAGATCCAATACAGACCCGCCTGTGGAATTGGCAAGGATGCCGGATAAGATATCGGGTCCGATAAGGGGAGTATAACGAAAGTCTCCGATCTGCCCCCGGCCTCCCAACAGATCGAGCGTGAATTTGACGAAATTGTCACTGGTAAAATATTTTATATAAGGCGCAGACTTATATTTGTAAGGCGCAGTCATGGTCAGCAGATGTTCCAGTGTAATATCCTGTATGGTTTTTTCTCCTTTTTTCACAGTGTAGTCCGGGAAGAAATCCAGCACTTTTTGACTGACACTTTTGATATATCCCCGGTCTATGGCAATTCCGATCAAGACCGAAAGGATACTTTTTGTGACGGAGTACACATGTATACGGCAGTCGGCCGTGCATCCGTTAAAATACTTCTCATATAAAGTTTCTCCGTTTTTTAGGACAACCATGCCCGCAATATTGCTGTAATCTTTGTCTATGACATTTTCCAGTTCTGTTATCTTTTCCTGATTCATTCGGTGTTCTCCTTAATGGTTTGTTTTTCTGCCCCGGACTTATAAAGTCTTCTTTTTGACAGGATAATATATTTCGGTGATCAGGTCATTTTCCGATGCGGCCCGGGAGGGATCTGTGATATACACTTCATAAAGAAGGCTGCTTCCTTCATACCCCTCTTTTTCTGCCCATTCCCTCTGCTTGGCATATACAGAGGGCAGTTCTGTGTAGGAGCCGTGCAGGACGGTCTTTATACACAGACCGGGGCAGAAATCTCTGGTTCCCGTGGCGTATTCCTTCACCGGGACAGCAAATTCCGTATCCAGACCAAAGGGGCTGAATTCTTTATTGTGGAAGAGGACCATGGGAGGAGCTGTCGGCGTCAGCCTTTTATCCTTTATCTTTTTAAATAATTGTCCGTAGCACTTTCCATATTCTTCGGGAAATTCATACTCGTGTACCATTTTGCGAATAGATAAAAGATACATTTCAGGTACTTCCGTAAGCCGGATATTAATGTTTTCCATATAAGACATAATGGAGTTTCCTTGTTTTAAGTTGGAGATATCCTGATTGAGCTGCTCCAGTGTCTTTTGGTATTCCCGCACCTGTTTTTCGATTTCTTTTTCTTTTTTCATAAGTGCCAGACAAAGTGCCTCGTCCCGTAATCCTTCTGTGTTTCGTATGGTTTTAATTTCCTCCAGAGAAAAATCATAGGATTTCAGACGATTGATAAACAGCATGGTTTCCAGCTGCTCTATAGAATAATAGCGATAACCGTTTTCCGGATCGATCTGCTCAGGGTGGATCAGCCCGATCTCCGCATAATAGCGGAGCGTCTTAGCAGATACCTTGCATATATTTGAAAATTCACCGATAGTTAACAATGGCAGCCCTCCCTTTCGTGTTTCTTGCTTTATCTTACACCTTGCCCTAAGGGAAAGGTCAATCACCATTTTCAGGAAAAGATGAAAGGATCAATGTTCCAAAGATTTTCGGAGGTATCTGGCTGTAATGGTGTCCGCGCTGTCTGCCATTTCCTGAGGGGTACCGGTAAAGACCACCCGGCCTCCGGCAGTTCCGCCGTCAGGTCCCACATCTATGATATGATCCGCCTGTTTCATAACATCCAGATTATGTTCGATCACAATGACCGTGCTGCCCCGCTTCACAAATCCGTCCAAAAGCCTCATGATATTTTTTACATCTGAGGCGTGCAGTCCTGTTGTGGGCTCGTCCAGAAGGTAGATATTCCCTTTTTTGTCCAGGTATTTTGCCAGTTTCACCCTCTGGCGTTCACCTCCGGAGAGTGTGGAGAGAGGCTGTCCGAGAGTCAGATAGGAAAGTCCCACCTCAATCATGGCCCTAAGTTGTTTGTGGATCTTTTTGTTTTCCCGGAAGAATTCCGCAGCTTCCTCAGCAGTCATGTTCAGGATGTCTAAAATATTTTTACCTTTAAACCGGTAAGACAATGCTTCTCCGCTGTACCGACTGCCCTCACAGACTTCGCACACCGTGGTGACAGGGTCCATAAAGACCAGTTCTGTTACCACAATCCCCTTTCCTTTGCAGGCAGGGCAGGCGCCTTTGCTGTTAAAGGAAAAGAGGGAGGCGTCCACTGCGTTTTCTGCTGCCAGCAGTTTGCGGATATCGTCAAAGAATCCCAAAAACGTTGCCGGTGTGGAACGACCGGTGGCTGTGATAGGAGACTGGTCCACCAGGACCACCCGGTCCGCATACTGCTGTGCAAACACATCGCGGATCAGGCTGGACTTGCCGGAGCCGGCCACACCGGTGACAACAGTCAGCACATTGGTGGGGATATCAACAGAGACTTGTTTCAGATTGTGAATGTCTGCGTTTCTTACCGGCAGGAACTGGCTGGCTTTTCTGGGGTTTGGCTTGATGGGGATATATTCCAGCATGGCGTTCCCCGTCAGTGTTTTAGAGTGGAGCAGCCCTTCATAGCTGCCCTGATACAAAATCTGTCCGCCGTTTCTGCCTGCCAGAGGACCTACATCGATCACCTCATCCGCAATGGAGATAACATCCTTGTCATGCTCCACCACAAGGACGGTGTTTCCTTTATTTCGCAGGCTCTGCAGCAGTTTAGTCATACGGTGGACATCCCGTGGATGCATTCCGGTACTCGGCTCATCAAAAATGTAAGTCATGCCTGTGAGGGAGCTGCCCATATAGCGGACCAGTTTCAGACGCTGTGCCTCCCCTCCTGACAGGGTAGTGGATTCCCGGTTCATGCTGAGATAGGGCAGTCCGATATCGATCATGCGGGTTAGGGAAGACGTCAGGGTGTTGACGATAGTCTGCCCTCTGGGATTGGTGATCTCCTGCAGGATAGTGCAGAGTTTTGTGAATTCCATATCACACATTTCGTCAATGCGGTATCCGTTCACCCGGCAGGAGAGTGCAGCTTTATTCAGCCGCTTTCCACGGCAGACAGGGCATTCCCGCTCTTTTACCAGTTTCTTCAGACGGAGAAGGGAGCGGTCACTGGAGTTTGACAGATCCCGTTTGATAAGAAGCCGGTTCAGGTGATTGTAAATCCCCTCTATCTTTTTATTCACCTGTTCCTGGCCTCGTTCATATGCGCCATAAAGCAGAAGATTTCTCTCTTTTTCAGAGTAGTCCTTCCATTTTTTATCCAGATCAAACAGCCCGCTCTGGGTATATTGTTTCCAGTACCAATTCCCTGCATGGAATGCGGGAAGTTCTACCATACTTTCATTCCAGCTTTTATCCGGAGCCAGAACCTGATCCATATCCAAATCCAGGATTCTGCCGATACCGGAGCATTCCGGACACATACCGTTGGGATCATTAAAGGAGAAGTAGGACGCTGTCCCCACGTAAGGTTCTCCGATCCGGGAAAAGAGCAGACGCAGGGCCGAATACATGTCACTGATAGTCCCAACTGTGGACCGGGCGTTTCCGCCCAGTCTCGACTGGTCTATAATGACAGATGCGGTGAGATTATCTATAAAATCCACCCTCGGTTTTTTGTATTTGGGCAGTCTGCCGCGGATAAATGCCGTGTAGGTCTCATTCATCTGCCTCTGGCTTTCGGCTGCTATGGTATCAAATACAATACTGGACTTGCCGGAACCCGAAACACCTGTAAAGACAACGATTTTTTCTTTGGGTATCTCTAAAGATACATTTTTTAAGTTATTCTGCTTCAGCCCCTGGATGATGATTTTTTCTTTATGAGACATGATGTTCCTCACTTTCTTTTTGAAGTATCGTAACTGTTCCGTGCCCTCACGGTTACGAAATATCATCCATTATAACAGTATATAAAATAAATGTCCTGACTTTTTTTGCTCTTTTATGCCAAGAGCGGTCCAGTCAGATTAGGGCGCCATCCTGCACGGTGATCATGCGGCTACTGCATTTGGCAGCCTCCGGTGAATGGGTCACCATGATGATTGTCTGTCCGCTCCTGCGGTTGATGTCACAGAGCAGGTTCATGATCTCTGTCCCTGTTTTGCTGTCCAGATTTCCCGTAGGTTCATCTGCAAAAAGGATTTCAGGACTGCCGATCAGTGCGCGGGCGATGGCTACCCGCTGCTGCTGGCCGCCGGATAATTCCCTGGGGGTATGTCTGCGCCGGTCTGACAGTCCGGTGACCTCCAGAATCCGGCTGAGCTGTTCCCGGTGATCTTTTGTTTTTTTGCCGTCCAGAAGCAGCGGCAGCATAATATTTTCTTCCACGTTCAGATTGGGGATGAGATTGTAGAACTGAAAGACAAACCCTATTTTTTGTCTTCGTATCCGGCTCATTTTTTCATCGTCAAAACCGGAGATGTCCGTTCCGTTTAGAAAAACATGGCCGCTGGTAGGCGCGTCCAGTCCCCCAAGGATGTAAAGCAGTGTGCTTTTTCCAGAGCCGGACGGCCCCATAATGGATACAAATTCCCCTCGGTTTACACGCAGGGAGATATCGTTCAGTACCCTTGTGACCGTATCTCCCATGGAGAAATCTTTCATAAGGTGTCTGCCCTCAATGGCAGCGTGGCTGGTTATCTGTTTCATTTCATATCCTCCTGTTAAAGTATTATTCGCATTTGATCTCTTCCACCAGTTTCATTCGTCTGCTCTTGAAAATGGGAACAACTGAGCCGATCAGGGTAATGACAATGCCCATTGCCCCGGAGAGCAGGAACGTTTCTGCAGTTAGTTCCGGCGCCATGGAAATTTTGGGCCCGGCTACTAAAAAGATGGTCTGTATTTCCATATATGAGACAAGGACAGCGGTCACAGAACCGATCAGGCCGGAAGTAAACCCCTCCGCAAGTGTCATTTTTATATTTTGGCGGTTACTCAGCCCAACGGATTTATACATGGCGGTGGTGCGCCGTTTTTGAATATAGTTGATCAGCAGATTATTGATGATCCCCACAGCTGCCAACAGTAAAATAAAATACGTCATGCTGTGCATAGGCTGTAAAAAAGTGCCCACAGTGGACAGGGCATCTTTGTTGAATTCGTCTACCGTGCGGCTCCAGTTTGGAGTTTCGCCGAACATGCTGCGGATCTGCACCATGACAGCATCCGGGTCTAAAGCGGTATAGGCCAGAAAGCCATATGCCCGGGCACCGAAATCAGAGACCGCGCAGGCGGAGGGAATGACTGCCTGGTTGTCTGTGGCCCGGGATTTGAAACTGCCGGCCACCCGGTATGGGGACTGGTCGGTACCGTTTGACAGAGTAAGTGTATCTCCCGGGGAAATCCCGTTTTCTTCCATATAGTTTTCACTGAGAAGGATAACATGCTCTTCATTGCGGAAGGAGGAGAGTGCCTGGGATCTTTCTTCTGTGTCCGTGTAATGGAGCGCGAACATAGAGTTGTACCGATCCAGGTTATCGGTTGCTTCCAGGCGGCTGAACGTGGTGCCGCCTGCCTGGATCTGGTTATCAAAGACATGGACAGGGAGCACTTTTTCAACGCCATCCAGTTCTTTTACCTGCTCTACGAATTCCGGTTCCATATGCCCATCGGCGAATCCCTGAAGTTCAGCGCCGTTGAACACGTCACTGACATAAGTGGTAACAAAATCTCCGACAACCGTGATAGCGATAACAGCGGATATGCTGATAAAGAGCAGGGTGATATTTTGCGTAATGTTTTTATTGCCGCGCATATTGCGGGCGGCCAGCTTTCCTTCGTTTCCTAGGAAGGTTCCATAAACGTGTTCCAGAATAAAAGAAAGCACATGGGTGAGCTGCGGCACAAGAAGAATGGTGGCTGCGATCATACCCAAAAGGGAAAATCCGCCCAGAATATAGAGCATATTTCCTGCTGCCGCTCTCGGCAGGAGGGCAGAGGCAAGGAACAGCACCATACCGGCTGCTGCCGTCAAATATCCGGGAACCTGTTTTTCTTCCACAATGCCCAGAACAACCTCTTTTACAGGCAGGCGGCTCGCCCGGTGAATGGGCAGCCATGCAGATAAAAGAGAGACAAGAACAGCTGTGGCGAATGAGAAAAAGATGCAAAACGGTGTGATGACAACCGGGATCTCAATTCCCTGAGAGAGGGATTCCCCCATACCCTGCAGTATGAATTTGAGAACCAGGATCCCCACCGGGATGCCCAGCAGTCCGCCTATGCATCCGTAGAGGCCGCTTTCTATCATGAGGATGCCGGTGACCGTCTTCTGTGCTGCTCCGATACTTCGGAATGTTCCGATAACCGGAAGCCGGTCCAGGGTAATGACCTTGTAACTGCTGTAAATGATGAAGATACTCATAGTGAGTGAGAAGAAACTGATGAGGAAGAAGGGCATGGTTTTCTGCCTTGCATCGGCTGTTATCTGCGCTTCATTGACGGTTTCGGTTATCCGGTATGTTTCATCCGGTATTGCCTGTTCCAGTTCGTTTTTCAATACAGCCGCAGAAATCCCATCTGCCGGTTTTATAAGGATCTCACGGTATCCGCCTGTATATCCCAGGATATCGGCCAGAGTGGAATATGGCAGAAGAGCAGTAACACCTCTTGTGTGCCGCAGGAAAACCGTATCATAGGCTGCAATTTCCGCCACGCGCAGTTTTGTGGTCTTTCCGTTTATCTGCAGGGATATGGTATCCCCTTTCTTGATGTTATACTTTGAAGTAAATCGGTCCGGCAGTATCACCTGACTGCCAAAGAAATCTTTGATCTCACTGCCGTCCGCAAGCCGCGGCGGATTGATCTGCTCAAGTTCTGTCAGGTCAGCGGCGGCCAGGTCGACGGTCTCGTAATATCCGTCCTCATGGTAAAGTGCAGTTCCTTTCAGAATGCCGGCTTTCGCATCAATGGAAGTCAGATCGGGAATGTCATCTGTATAGACGGCACCGTCTTTTGCAGACACGGAAACGGCGGCATTACCAGCCATTCCCCGTGCCATTTTTCGCTGGGCGCTTTCATAGGAAGCCCCAATGGAGAAGGAGACAAACAGCAGTGAGGAGGAAAGAAGTATGGACAGCAGCATCACGGCTGTCCTCATTTTTTTCTCTTTCACATTTGTCAGAACATATTTTGTTATGATTTTCATGATTCACCTGCTTTCTGCCTGAAGAAGCATCCGGCTTCTCCGGCGCGTTTTTTATCTGCCTTTTTCCGTTTCATTCGTTCACCTCCTCAGAAAAGAAAAAGGCTGACATTTATCACAAGTACATGATAAACTGTCAACCTTAATATGAGTTTCAGTAAACCTTAATTAACCTTAACGCAGAGGGAGATCAATATAAAAGGTGGTTCCTGCACCGGGAGAACCGGATACGGAAATCTTTCCGCTGTGAAGTTCTACAATGTCTTTTGCAATGGCAAGGCCAAGGCCTGTTCCCTCCGGTTTCTGTTCTGTGGACGTTCCCCGGTAATACCGGTTAAAAATCTGCTCTGCTTCTTGGGCAGAAATGCCCTTTCCGTTGTCACTTATGAGGATCCGGAGTACAGGATCAGAAACACATGCCGAGAGGGTGACTTCTGTGTCAGGCTCCCCATGGGCAAAGGCATTGAGGATCAGGTTCCGGAAGGCTCTTGTAAAAAGTGTCTGGTCAAACGTATAGGGGATTGTTTCAAAAGAGGCTTCAAAGTGGATGGTGCGATGCGCAAACTCCGGGGTATTGAGAATATCGATCACCAGCTCTTTTAGAAAGCGTACTACATTTTGTTCCTTTGGTTTCATAGGGACCATGCCATTTGTCAATTGATAAGTAAGCTTCAGATCGTCGATCAGTGTTTCCATATACGCCGCATTTTTCAGCATGATACCAGCGTATTTTCTGCATTGTTCTTCATTTATATGTTGAGATTCCAGCAGTATTTCAGCGTAACCCTTGACAGGAGAGAGGGGTGTCTTCAGATCATGGGTGATGTTGGCGATCCATTCTTCCCTGGTTTTGTCGGTTTCCGCCTGCAGCCGGTCGCTTTCCCTGATCTCCTCATACAGTGTGTCCAGGCTCTCATAAAGGTCCGGAAAAATGCCCTTCCCACGGACGGGGAGGTATCTGCGCGAAGCAATCTCCCGGATGGAGATGGTAAGCTGTTTTACGGCTTTGGCAGTCCGGAAACCATAGAGTATGCCTGATATGGAGATGATGAGGAACAGCACGGCAGTTATGGGGAGTATGACGGACTTTCCGCCGGTAAAATGGTCGCCGTTTAAATACATGGTGATTTTGGAAAGCTTTACAGGGAAGTAAAGGATATAACTGTATTCTTTTCCCTCGTGGGAAAGTGTCCCAAGGAACGCAGAGGTATCACTTTTCTCTGTGGTGCCTGTCCGGTGAAGCGTAAGTAGAGCAGCAACGGAGTAGGATGTTTCAGCCTGAACCGGTTTTTGATAATGAAACAGCTCAAGACCGGAGGCGTCCAAAATCTGTATCCCGATCTCGTTCTTTTTAAGCAGCTCCAGGCCGGTCTGCTTGACTCTGGGGCTGTCATCTATGAAAATGATCTGTTCTTTAAAATTCTCTGAGATCTTACCGGGCCAGTCACTCCGCGCGTATGTGCCGTCAGGTTTTTGGACTGTTATGAGCCAGAAGGTGAGTATTGCGGCAGCAAGGAGGGTGCCCAGAAGAGAGAGGAAAAAAATGAGATAAACATGGAGCATGGTGCGGCAGCCGGATTTTTTCATCTAATCAGTCCTTTTCCTGAGTTTGTATCCCAGGCCTTTCACAGTGATAAGCTGTTTGGGTTTAGACGGTGTATCTTCAATCTTTTCCCGGAGATGGCGGATATGGACCATGATAGTATTGTCACAGATACTGCTGTACTCTCCCCATACCTGTTCATAAAGCCGCTCCTTGCTGATGATCTTATCTGTATTTTCCATGAGGTAGGCTAGAAGAAGGAATTCCCGTCCGGTCAACGGGATCTCTTGTCCGGATCTATATGCCCGGCCGCTCTCTTTGTCAAGGGAGAGAGGCCCTGCTTTTAAAACAGGAACGTTTCCCGGGGAGGCTGCCAGCGAGTACTTCTGTCTGCGGAGCTGTGCCTTGACACGGTAAACCACTTCACGGGGACTGAAAGGCTTGGTAATGTAATCATCCCCGCCGCAGGAAAGCCCCAGGATTTTATCAATATCGTCATTTCTGGAGGAGAGAAACAAAATGGAGCAGTAGGAGAATTCACGGATTTTTCTGCATACTTCAAGTCCATCCAAGTCAGGGAGCATAATGTCCAGAATGATTACATGAGGCTCAAATTCCCGGCAGACAGCCAGTGCCTCCGCTCCGGTATAAGCTTTCCGGATGTGGCAAAAGCCGTCTTGTGTCAATACTTCTTCCATCAGATCAGCGATATCTCTTTCATCATCTACCAATAGGATTTTTTCATCCATGATTTTCACCTGTTCCTTCCGAGATAGACTGCTTTACGGATAAGCAGCCTTATATTTTGTAAGCTGAAAGTATACAAGAACAAAAGAATAGAGTCAAGTTTGGGATTCGGTAACCTAATTGAGGTTCCGGAAACCCAGAGGCGTTATGCCTGTCATTTTTCTGAAAACTGATATAAAATGACTGGAATCCGTAAATCCCACCTTGTGGGCAATATCCTGGACCTCCATGCGGGGATTTATGAGCAGGTATTCTTTTGCCTTGTTGATTCTGTAGATCGTCAGATATTCATAAGCGGAGCATCCGAGAAAACGGTTGAACAGCCGTGACAGATACTGAGGCGAGATAAAGACCTGCCGGCTTAATTCCTGCACGGTGAGCTCCGTGTTATAATTTGTTTCGATTTCCTGTATTGCAGGGGCAACATATCTCTGATACAGGGAATCTTCCATCAAGTTACGGGTATAGATGCCGTCCGCAAAAAAAAGCAGCAGCCGGTAACAGTCCGTGGACAGGGCTTTTACATCCATGGGAGGGTTCTCATATTTTTTTACTATATGGGAGATCAGTGATGCGATCTGTATTCCCTGCTCCTTATCTATAAAGAGGAACGGCCTGTTTCCCAGAAGCCTGGGGATGCTGCTCTCGATGGTTCCCGTAAAGGTGGCAAACATGGTAAGCCATTCATCTGTCTTTCTACCATAAGAATGTTGGATGAACGGCGCGATGAATACACCTTCCCCTTCCGGCAGAAGGTACTTTTTTCCCTGAATGGTTATTCTTCCGGTGCCTTTTTCGGACTGAAGGTAATGACAGAGCGGATAGCCTTTGGGGCGGGAGGTACTTTCCTGTACCCAGTGGTTTCCTATGGAATCAAAGGTAAAAGGCTCGCTGACCGGTGTGCTCCTAAAATGGATTGGCATAAGTATCACCTGTTTCAAAATATTATATTATTTAGCTTAACATATTACACAATAATCTGTCCATCTATAATATAATCAAGTTAGCCGATGACAAAGAGATTGGCATGGAGCTTTTGGGTGATTATAAGCAGAATAAGGAGACAGTGACATGAAAGGTAATTTTAAAAGAATTTTATACGGCGGGGACTATAATCCGAACCAGTGGCCAAAGGATATCTGGCAGGAAGATATGAGGATCTTTAAGGACGCACATATCAACAGCGCGACCGTTAATGTTTTTTCATGGGCAAAGATCCAGCCTTCAGAGGAAGTCTATGATTTCAGTGAGCTGGATGAGATCATAGAGATGCTTAGCAGGGAGAAGTATGACATTGTGCTTGCAACGTCCACAGCAGCGCTTCCGGCCTGGATGGTAAAGCGGTACCCGGAGGTGGCAAGGACTGATTATGAGGGAAGACACCACAAGTTCGGACAGCGGCATAATGCCTGTCCAAATTCTCCGGTTTATCAGAAGTATGCCGGGGCACTTGCAGGAGAATTGGCAAAAAGATACGGGAGCAATAAGCATGTCACTTGCTGGCATATTAACAATGAATACGGCGGGGACTGCTATTGTGAGAATTGCGAAAAAGCATTCCGGGTCTGGCTGAGGAAAAAATATAAAACATTGGAAGCGCTGAATAAAGCATGGAATCTGGAGTTTTGGGGACATACCATTTATGACTGGGATGAGGTTGTGCTGCCGAATGCGCTGAGCGAAGGACTGGATAATGATAAGACTGCATTTGCGGGGATTTCCATAGATTACCGCAGATTTATTTCAGACAGCCTTCTCAGCAATTTTGTTATGGAGAGAGACGCGGTACGCTGTTATGATAAGGAAACCCCGGTTACCACAAATCTGATGGGAACATACAAGGGCCTGGACTATTTTAAATGGGCGAAAGAAATGGATGTGGTGTCCTGGGATAACTATCCCAGTTACAATACTCCCTGGAGCCAGACCGCTATGTGTCATGATCTGATGCGGGGACTGAAGGATGAGCCGTTCATGCTCATGGAGCAGACACCCAGCCAGCAGAACTGGCAGCCGTATAACTCCCTGAAAAGGCCGGGACAGATGCGGGCACAGAGCTATCAGACCATTGCCCATGGGGCGGATACCATCCAGTTCTTCCAGCTTCGCCGAAGCGTGGGGGGCTGTGAAAAATTCCACGGGGCGGTGATCGCACATGTGGGAACCGAAGATACGAGAGTTTTCCGGGAAGTAAGTCAACTGGGGCAGGAGTTGGAACAACTGGGAGATATGACACTCGGTTCCGTGAATGAAGCAGAAGTGGGAATCGTATTTGACTGGGATAATTACTGGGCACTGGAATATACCAGCGGACCTACGGTGGATTTGACATATGTGGATCAGATCCATCAGTATTACAAATATTTTTACGACCGCAATATTCCGGTAAATATGATACCTTTTGAAGGAGATCTTGACAGGTATAAAATCATTGTGGCCCCTGTGCTCTACATGGTAAAAGAAGGGATGCGGGAAGCCTTGGAGAACTTTGTACGAAAAGGCGGAGTCCTGGTCACCACGTATATGAGCGGAATTGTTGACCAGTCGGATAATGTGTATCTGGGCGGATATCCGGGAGTATTAAGCGATATGGCCGGCGTGTGGGTGGAAGAAATAGATGCCCTGGCACCGGAACAGGAAAACACAGTGATCTTTCATGACGGGGAAAGTGTACCGGGCAGGCTGGTATGTGACATCATTCATCTTAAAGGTGCGGAATGTATTGGCAGATATGGAAAAGATTTTTATGCGGAAAGTCCGGCAGTTACCAGAAACCGGTTTGGAGACGGGCATGTATATTACATAGGCACCGGAATGGACTGCCCGGGAATTGCAAAGGTTCTTGACATGGCAGCAGAAGATGGATGTGTGAAACCGGTTGTGGAGGAAGAGACCGGGCTTGAGATCACCTGCAGAAGGAAAGACGGATACAGGTATTATTTTGTCATCAACTTTAAGGAGGAAGATTTGGAAATCCCGTCCTGTCTTGCGGGAAATACGGATGTTCTGACGGGAGAGCCTGTGCGGAGCGGAGATACACTTTCAAAATATGATGTGAAGATCATTCGTATAAAGGAGTAGAACAGCAGTAACGGCAAAAAAGGAGCTGATGCACCAGATGATGGGGCATTAGCTCCTTTTTGGAAAAGAACGCTTGTTCTGTACACCGCTCTATGTTATACTGTAAGAAATCAATGTATAAGAATGGATACAGACCGGGAACCGGAATTTCTGTAAGTAGAGGTGGTATGAGGTGAAACGTTGTATTGCAGTGGCCGGAATAGCTTAGAGACCAAATATTGATTCTAGGAGGATTTTATATGACTATTCCGGAGAAAGAGATTTATCCCCGCACAGGAGATAAACAGACTATTTATTTAAAAAGTGTGATCACAGACCCTGGCATAACCGTGGGCGAATATACAATGTATAACGATTTTGTCCATGACCCGGTGCTGTTTGAAAAGAATAACGTATTGTATCATTATCCGATAAACAAGGATAAACTGATCATCGGGAAATTCTGTTCGATTGCCTGTGGTGCGAAATTTTTGTTTAACAGTGCCAACC
Source organism: Blautia marasmi (assembly GCF_900258535.1). NCBI lineage: Bacteria > Bacillati > Bacillota > Clostridia > Lachnospirales > Lachnospiraceae > Blautia > Blautia marasmi. The sequence continues at coordinate 5,494,152 of NZ_OIWX01000001.1, read as the reverse complement.
ATACGTTCCGCTCTTTGTCAACATATCCGTTTCCGCTTTTCTTTGAAGAGTGGGGGCTGGATAAAAAGAATGTGACGGATTCCTGGGACAACAAAGGAGATATTGTGATCGGCAATGATGTGTGGATCGGTTACGAGGCTGTGGTCATGGCAGGTGTCACCATTGGCGACGGGGCAGTCATAGGAGCCCGTGCGGTTGTGACTAAGGATGTTTTACCCTATACAATTGTGGGAGGGATACCTGCGAAGCCCATAAGAAAACGCTTTTCAGAGGAAACCATTTCGGCACTGCTTGCACTCAAGTGGTGGGACTGGCCAAAAGAGAAGATCGCGCAGAAGATAGAAGCGATTCAATCCGGCTGTGTGGAACAGCTTCGTGAAAGCAACCAGTAATTACAGCGGCAGTAAGAAGGGGGCCTTTCGGGGCCCCTGACTGATATGTGTGCAGGATATTGTCCGGTCTTCAAATACGAAAGGATGTGAAGTGATATGAAAATAGATATGGTTCCCCGCATTTTGCAATTGGTGTCCCTGGTGCTTATGCTGATCAGTCTGTATTCAAAAGAAGAGATGCCATTGATCCTTGCAGCCATTGTAATGGTCATCTGTGTCGCTCTGAATTTTTATCTGAGCGCAAAAGACAAAAAATAAATTTATCATAGGGAAGTGACAATGGAGAAAGAGATAAAGAATGCCCTGCTTGAAAATCTGGACAAATTACATACAACAGAATTAGGTGTTGTACGGATCAAGAGAAATCTTTCACTGGACACGGATCTGGTGGTGGAATGGTGCAAAACAGAAATACGATCACCACGTGCCGGTATCACAAGAAAAGGAAAAAATTGGTATGTAGATATAGATGGCTGTGTGATAACTGTAAATGCCAATAGCTGGACGATCATAACAGCACACAGGGAAAAGCGCGGAGGGCGCAAGAAATGAATTATATAAAAGAGAACAAAGCAGCATGGGAGGAAGCGTTTGAACACAGGCATCCTGGCTGGGGAGAAGAAAATCATATAGAATTAATACATGAGAGACTTCCGTTTTTCTGCCCGGATGTCATAAAAGAACTGGAAGCAATAGAGTTCAAAGAGAAAACCATTTCCCAGTTTTGCTGCAACAATGGGCGCGAACTTCTGTCTTTGATGCAGTTGGGCGCTAAAAATGCGGTTGGTTTTGATATTGCGGAAAATATCATAAAACAGGCAGAAGAAACGGCAGCGAAAGCCGGTATTGATAACTGTCAGTTCGTCTCCTGTAATATACTTGAGATTCCGGATACTTACAGAAGTCAATTTGATTTTATCCTGTTTACTGTCGGGGCCCTCACATGGTTTGAGGACCTGAAGCTGCTTATGGGAAAAGTTTCCGATTGTTTAAAACCGGGAGGAATGCTGTTTATCCATGACTTTCATCCGGTCATGAATATGCTGCCACTGCCCGGTGAACCGGCATTTGACGAGCAGCATTTAAATAAAATAGAATATTCCTATTTCAGAAAAGAACCATGGATAGAGAACGAAGGTATGGGATATATGTCGGAGACCTATGATTCAAAGACATTTACCAGCTTCTCCCACACAATGGCTGACCTGATCAATGCAGTCAGTTCTGCACAGATGCGTGTTGTGAAATTGAAAGAGTTTGATTACGATGTTGGATTGACAGAGGCCTATGATGACAAGGGATTTCCGCTGTCTTATCTTTTGATCAGCGAAAAGAGATAGCCGTTCCATCTCCCATACGGGGACCGAAAGGAACGGATTTTATAGTACATGGGAGAAGAAATGCAGGGAAACGGCGAAAAAAAGTGGGAGCGAAATAGAATCCTATATTTGATCCTGATCATAACAACCATGATCCTTGGAATCTCATCCAGAAAGTTTGGATCATATCTTCCGGTATTGCTCCGGGACTATGCCGGAGATACGCTTTGGGCGCTCATGGTATTCTGGGGAATCGGGTTTTTGTTTTCAAAAATATCCACAGGGAAGGCGGCGATCGCTGCCCTGTTATTTTCCTATACGATTGAGTTTTCACAGTTATATCAGGCAGAATGGATCAATGTGCTGCGCCATACAACCTTGGGAGGCTTGGTATTGGGGTTTGGCTTTCTGTGGAGTGATCTTGTGTGCTACACCGTGGGGGTTCTGGCCGGAGGGCTGATAGAAAAAGGGTTATGGAGATTCCTGTTACGGCCCAAAAATGAAACAGGAAATGCATGAATTGAGGATGGAGAATTATGGGGGAATCCTATTTAAAAATCGGAAAAGCTTTTGGGTGGACTGTTGTATATTTGGGAGTTATGCTGTTTTATACATTTTTAGATGTAACAGTATGGCGGAATGTATTTCCTGAGACAGCTGGCTGGCTTAATACGATAACAACGATCATTTGTGTATGCGGATTCATAGAGTTATTGAGAAAAAAGGGATATCGGGTCAATATGCTGGCAAATATAACACCAACCGGTCTTTTGCTTGCGGTTGGATGTTCTGTTTTGTTTTATCTGCTTCTGGATAATTTCCTGGACCCTATATTTGAAAGTCTCTTTCCTGTAAGTGAACAAAATTATCAGGAGACAATACAGAGTTTACGCGCAGCACCGGTTACAAGTCTGCTGCAGGTATGTATCATTGCACCTGTCATTGAGGAAATATTCATGCGGGGGTTTGTTCTTGGTGGTCTGAAAAAAACTTATGGAGGTGCGGCGGCATTGCTGGTTTCGTCTGCTCTTTTTGCCCTCCTTCATTTCAATATGGTGCAGACTTTCTCAGCGTTTATATGTGCCATTTTCTTAGGGAGTCTTTATCTGTATAAAGAATCTATATTATGCTGCATCGTTGCACACTGCGGTTATAATCTGATATCGTATGTTACGATGATCTATCCATATATAGAAAAGTAAATGCCCAAATACCGTGATCATTTCTCACAAGTCCTGAAAAAAACCCTCCATTATAACACCAGACTTTTTGTTGGTGGTACTGTAATTTTGTAAGGAGGTGTTGATCAATGAAAACATATAAAACTTTAGAAATTGCACAACTCATCGGCATTCATCCCAACACGGTCCGTATGTATGAAGATTTGGAGCTGATTCCAAAACCGGAGAGGCAGCCAAATGGTTACAGAGTTTTTACAGATATTCATGTAGAACAATTCCGGCTTGCACGCCTTGCGTTTCAGATTGAGGTGCTGCAAAACGGACTGCGAAGAAAAATCGTGCATATGGTAAAAACATCCGCAGCAGGCGACTATGATACGGCATTGAAGCTCACACAGGAATATCTGATGCAGGTCAGAGAGGAAATAGCCAATTCGGAGGAGGCTATTGTGATTGTAAAACAGATTTTAGACGGCCGGACGGAAGAAAACATCCACGCAATGAAAAGGAAAGAAGTATCCGAATACCTGAAAATTTCTATGGATACCTTGAGAAATTGGGAAATGAATGGCCTGCTGACTGTTCGGCGCAAGCGCAACGGGTATCGTGTTTATACCGATGAAGATATAAAACGGCTAAAGATCATCCGTTCCCTGAGATGTGCCAATTATTCACTGGAGGCCATTTTGACAATGCTTGTTCAGTTATCCCAAGATCCTGAGATAGATATAAAAAAAGCACTGGACACACCAAGAGAAGATACTGAAATCATTGCGGTATGTGATAAACTGGTGACGTCCCTCATGGCTGCAATGTGCAATGCGGAGAAAATGATCCTTAAACTAAAAGATATGAAAAGCAGATTTTCTTAACCACTCTTTTTTACCACCAATGTTATTTTGGCTAATAAGCATTAGGCGCAGTACGCTTCGTTTGACTAAGGCGTACTGCGCCTTAATTTTAGATATCACATTCCCCTTTGCGAACGGTACCTAAATTATGATGATTGAGTTTCAACCCTCCACTTTAACACCAATGTTTTTTTCCGTGATATCCTTGACCTTGATAAAACAATTAGGAGGAAGATCAAATGCAGGAAGTGATCAAAGTCGGGCAGCTTACAAAATCTTACGGTGAACTGACCGCAGTGGAAAACATAAGTTTATCGGTTGACAGGGGGATGGTTTTTGGACTGCTCGGGGCCAATGGCGCGGGAAAATCCACCACAATTGAATGCATTCTGGGTACGAAAAAGGCCGACCGGGGGATTGTCCGTATTTTAGGAACAGACCCATTAAAAGACCGGAAAAAACTTTTTGAGAAGGTGGGAGTTCAGTTTCAGGAGAGCAGCTATCAGGAGCAGATCACAGTGGCGGAGCTTTGTCAGGTGACGGCCTCTTTATACAAAAAATCTGCGGATCCCTTTGAACTGCTTGCAAGGTTCGGGATCGCGGATAAAAGGAAAAGTCTTGTCAAGGATTTATCCGGCGGGCAGAAACAGCGTCTGTTCATTGTTCTGGCACTGATACCCAATCCGGAAGTGGTATTTTTGGACGAACTGACTACCGGACTGGATGCAAAGGCGCGCCGGGAGGTCTGGAAGATCCTTTCAGACCTTAAGGAAAAAGGGTTGACTATTTTTTTGACCTCACATTTCATGGATGAGGTGGAAGCTTTATGTGACTGCATCTGCATTCTGCGGGAAGGGAAAATCGTTTTTTACGGCACGGTTTCTGAGGCTATAGAAAAAAGTCCATATGAGAAATTTGAGGATGCTTATCTTTGGTACACAGACGAGGAGGAACAGAACAATGAAAACATTTAAAACTATGTTAAAAACAGAACTGAGTTTGTCGCTGCGGGGAATGGATATGTTCATTTTTGCAATCTGTGTTCCAATCGTGGTATTGGTTATTCTGGGGATTCTATACGGGGATAAGCCTGCCTATCCGGGTGCGGAATTTACTTTTCTGGAACAATCTTTTGGAGCCATCGCCACGATCTCTATCTGTGCCGGCGGTGTCATGGGACTGCCATTGGTTGTATCTGATTACCGCAGCAGACATATACTGAAGCGTTATAAAGTCACACCTGTCAGTCCTTCTATGATCTTATTTGTGCAGGTAGTCATCTATACCCTATATGCGGTGATCTCCTTTTTATTACTGTATCTTACGGCGGCAGTTTTCTTCGGATATGAATTTCGCGGGTCTGTGTTTCAGTTTCTGGGGGGCTATCTTTTAGTGCTGGTATCCATGTTCAGCATTGGCATGATGGTGGGAGGTATTGCGCCTAATACAAAAATAGCAGGTGTGATCGCAAGTATATTATATTTCCCTATGCTGATATTTTCCGGTGCAACGCTTCCCTATGAGGTTATGCCTGATACCATGCAGAAAGCGGCGAATGTGCTGCCCTTGACGCAGGGGATAAAACTGCTGAAGGCAGCTTCTCTTGGAGAAAGTGTAGATCATGTGCTGATTTCCATTATTCTTATGGCCGTGATTGCCATATTTTGTACCGTGACAGCATTTCGTTTTTTTAAATGGGAATAAACACTGAAACTTCATGCGTAAGCGTAACGGGGCGGTTTTCATCCGCTCCGTTTTTCGGATTCTTCTATGGAATGGAAATGTGTTTTGTTGACAAAAACTGTCTATGCTATATAATAAAAACATAGGAAAATCAGTCCGGTGCAGGCAAAAAGGAACGGTTGATAATATGAAAAAAACAGGTATTTTTACCACAGCAAGGAACAGAAGCGGCTGAACATATACAAGGATCTGCAGAGAGAGCGGATGAAAGACGAGAGGAGTTAATGCTTATGATATATACAACAGATTATGCCTCACCGGTCGGAAGGATTTTGATCGCTGCGAAACACGAAGCATTGATCGGTCTCTGGATAGAAAATCAAAAATATTTTCTCGGCTCCATCAAAGAGGAAACAAAAACATGTCATGAACTGACAGTGCTTGTCCGGGCAAAAACCTGGCTGGACCGCTATTTTGGCGGGGAAAAACCGGAGACCAAAGAATTACCCCTTGCGCCTGAAGGCAGTGAATTTCGGAAAAGGATATGGGAAATCCTCATGGAGATTCCATATGGTGAGGTCACTACATATGGTGAGATAGCGGAAAAAGTGGCCGCAAGGCAGGGCATTGACAGAATGTCAGCGCAGGCAGTAGGCGGGGCGGTGGGGCATAACCCCATTTCCATCATCATCCCCTGCCACCGGGTGGTCGGTTCCAATGGCAGCTTGACGGGGTATGCAGGCGGCATTGATAAAAAGATAGCACTGCTCACACATGAGGGTGTTTCCATGGATAAATTCTTTGTGCCCCAAAAGGGGACTGCCCTGTAAAAGGCCCAAAATAGAAGAGGAGTTAAGGGATGCATAGACATGAGACCTGGAGGATTGCGTATGTATGAAAGAATGCTGAATAAACAGGAAGAGCCAACCATAACCCAAATGACTGCGTTCTGCGGTGAAAACGCAGAACTGTTTACGTTACTGAATGAGTGGTTATCCCAAACATATGGTTCTGCACAGAAGATCACGTTTCCCTACGGCAATCACTATGGCTGGGGAATCGCCCATAGAAAAAAGCAGAAACTGCTGTGTAATATTTTTGCAGAAGATAACGCATTTACCGTGATGATGAGATTATCTGATAAACAGTTTGATTCTGTATATAGCCAGGTGCGGAAATATACCCAGGACTTTATTGATAACAGATATTCCTGCGGGGACGGCGGCTGGATCCAATACCGTGTCACATGCAGGGAACAATTTGAGGATATTCAAAAATTATTATGTGTCAAATGTTCATAACCACAAATAGGAATGCCAAATTATTGATACTATAGAAAAGAAGCTATAAATGAAATGCACATAAGGAGGCGATCAAATGAGAGAATGTATTCGCTGCCACACAGAAATGGTTGAGGGCTGTGATCTGAAGGTTCAGGGAGCCGGGTATGGTATTATTTTGGCCGACAGTGAAAAGATATTTGCCAATAGGCTTGGAAAGCCTAAAGTTGCCGTCTGCCCCAGATGTGGGGAGGTTTCTATTTATTTTGATAATGTGGATCTGCTGAAAGAAAAATAAATGCCGTATAAGTTCTGGAACCGGCTTTTCTGTACGAGGGGCCTCCTAAAGATTTGCGGCATAAGTTCCTGATGATAAAACCAAGCAGGGCGGACTCCCCGGAAAAGGAAAGCCAGCCGGGCATATCAAGCTTTCTTTGATATGCCCGGCTGGCTTTATCAGATGACGCGTATGCCTGTTAAGCGCGAAGCCTTTTGAGCTGCAGTTCGGACCAGTTTTAAGCTGCTGCTTACCGGAAATAAAGGATCACAGGCACCGCGATGAGCACTAAATTGATGATCATACACACAATCTGTACGGGCCTTGATCTTACTTTTTTAACAAAAGCAGTTATTTTTTCGTTTTCCAGCCGCTGTTCTACCTGCTCTTTACAAGCGATTTGAAATACACCGCCGCAAGTCAGGCTGTTGGCGCGAAATACCAGCCACAGGCCGGGATTTCCTGTCAGCAGCACGCTTAGTATGGGACTGAGCAGGATGCCGATATGCAGATAGCCGATAGCGGGGCTGAATTCTCCCACAACGAAAAGCCAGTTCCAGATGGTGTAGGCAGCAAGCCAGCACACCGTACCGATGGCCATTACCTGGCTGGTGGTAAACAGTGTATCTGTGTGCGGACCGGCGTTGGCTGTGTAGATGGCGGTGAATGGTCCCGCGATGTTCGGGAACCACTCACCAGCCAGTGTGAAGACGGAGGCGCTGAGAAAGAGGCCGGTTACAAAGTTAAAGGGCTGGTGGTTCTTGAGCAGGTCTGTGATCGTAGCCTCCATACAATTGATGATGAGAAATACCAGAACAATGTTGACGTAAAGCCTGCCTCTCATCAATCCGAACAGGGGCAGGAGGATCAGTACGCGCATAACTACCAGCGTGCTGAGTTTCAATTTTTCAAACATTACCATTTTCAGCTTGCACAATACAATGATGGGCAGGATCACGTTGACGGGAAGGTTCACCCATAACGGAAAATAAGAGGCGAGCATGGACACCGCCAGAATCGCTGCAAACCAGATGAGGAAAGTGCCAAATTGACCTACTTTGTCGAAGAGTTTCCAAATACCGCAGGACTGTTTTTCTTTCATCGTGTTTCCTCCTTTTTTCAAAGCTGAACAATAGTTTCCTTACTATAAGTATAGCTTTTTCCGGTGCTTCTGACAAGTGAAGCGGCCATGATACGGCGTGTAATTTGCCGAATCCTTCCCCATGGCGATTTTTTATAAACATAGTCTCGTATTACTGACCTGCGCGTGGTATATCTGCCATGCGTGGGTCTTTTTTATGATCAGCTCGCAGCTTGATTTCGGCAGACAAAATGGCTAATCATTGATATTCTTAGCGGGATTTGTTATACTGATACTATTATTATGTATGTGAACAAAGACGCGGCAGAAGAAAATGGAACCATAAGATAGAAATCAACTGGAGGTACATAGATTGAAAGCAGGAGTAAAGAGGAAAAAGAGATCAGTTGTAATACTGGCAGTGTCCGCAGTGATTTTTTTGATCGCGCAGTCCCTGTCCGGTTTTTTTCTTGTGCAGATCATCGGAAGGATGAACCGCAGTGCAGATCAGAATCTCCTGACTTCCAGCCGGGTGATCAGCGAAGGGCTGAATAACAAGATTGCCGTTGACAGGGAGCTGGTGGTCACCCTGACAGATCTGCTTGCCATGGAACCGGAAAATGTAATGGAGGAGACGCTGCGGGAGTATGCAGGTTCCACTGACTTTTTTCGCTTTTCTTATGTAAATGCGGAAGGGGAAGGAATTGACAGCCAGGGCAATTTTGTCCAGGCATCGGATTTTCCGTTTGACGAACCTGGGATTTCAGAGGGAAGGGGCGGATTGTCAGCGCCCTATTATGGCTCCAGCGGGCGGATCCAGATTACATACCGGTGTCCTGTCAGAAAGGACGGAAAACAGACCGGTGTTATTTACGCGGACCGTATTGTAAATGATTATAACCTTCCCACCTTGTTTTCTTTTCATAATGGGGAGGGCTCTGCCTATGTGGTGGACAGCAGCGGGAACTTCATTATCAAGTCAAAAGGAACAGCAGCGGAAGAGGATGTGTACAGTTATCTGGAAAAGCAGGGAAACAGTGAGTCTGTACAGGAAACGCTCCGTCAGGTGATCCGGGAAGAAAAAAGCGGAGCCCTTGTGGTGATGAATGAGGATCAGAAATCTCTTCTGGGTTTTCTTCCCATAGGAGAACCGGAGGGATGCTATCTGATCACAGTGATTCCCCGTACGGTTCTCCAGAGGGAAGCGACCCCCATCATCGTTATGCTCTGCTGTATGTTCTGCCTGCTGCTGCTGGGCGGTTTAGCCATAGCTGTGCTGCTTGCGGGAAGGCAGTCCATGAAGGCAAATGTACAACAGAAGGAATACCGGGAGAGGTTGTTTAAAAATCTCTCTGCAAATATAGATTTTGCATTCCTTCTTTACACGCCCTCCGGACAGAAAGTGGAGCTGGCGTCAGATAATCTGCCCGGGCTTCTCGGCATTACGGCACAGCAGGTATTGGAAAGGCCCGAGCAGGTATTTGATGCCATTGGCGTGACGCAGGAGGATGGTGTCAGAAGCAGTTTCCTGGATGGGACACTGGAAGAACAGGTTACCAGGGAGAACATGGTTGGCATGGGACCCAGCGATGTCAGGCGGTGGATCGCAGTCCATCTGATTCCGGCGGACTACGGTCAGTATCTGGCGGTGTTCCATGAAACCACGGAGGAACACAACATACGGGAACAACTGGCAGATGCCCTGACACAGGCCCAAAACAGCAACCGGGCCAGGACCGCGTTCTTTTCTTCCATGTCCCATGATATCAGGACCCCTATGAACGGCATCATAGGCATGACAAACATTGCATTAAAGAACCTGGATGACAGGGAAAAGGTAGAATCATGTCTCAATAAGATCACGGCGGCTTCCGGTCATCTGCTGGAGCTGATCAATGAGGTGCTGGATATGTCCCGTATAGAGAGCGGAAGGCTCAGCCTTAAGGAAGAAAGCCTGTATCTGCCTGACTTGATCGCAAACCTTGTGTCTTTTATCAGGCCGGAGATGGATAAAAAGAAACAGAAACTGTATATGAGAGCGCCAATCCTGGAACATGACACGGTTATCAGTGACACCCTGCATCTGCAGAAAATCCTGCTGAATCTCTTGTCAAATGCAGTGAAATATACCCAGGAGGGCGGCGAGATCAGTCTGCAGATCACGGAATCCCCTGTGGAGGCGGAGGCCATACGGATGAGTTTTGTGGTTGAAGACAATGGGATTGGTATGAGTCCGGCATTTCTGGAGCGTATATTTATGCCTTTTGAGCGGGCAGAGGACAGCCGGATGAGTCAGGTCACCGGTACAGGACTGGGGCTTGCGATCACAAAGAATATTGTGGATATGATGGGCGGAGAGATCCGTGTTGAAAGTACGGAGCACGAGGGCTCACGCTTTACAGTGGAACTCCCTCTGAAACTGCCTGCACAGCAGATACAGGACAAACCGGATTTGACGGGATATTCCGTCTTGCTTGTGGATGATGACCAAGATGCCTGTGAGAGTATCTGTCTGATACTAGAAGAAGCCGGTGTCCGTGCCCATTGGGTATTGAACGGGGCAGACGCTGTGGAAGAGGCCTGGAAAGCACATAAGATGAGGAATGATTATGGTATGGTCATCCTTGATCTCAGAATGCCCGGGATGGACGGATTAGAGACGGCCAGGCAGATCAGAGACCGGTTAGGCAGCAGTGTGCCCATTCTTCTGTTGTCTGCTTGTGACTGGGAAAGTGTGAAGGATGAGGCTGTCTCAGCAGGGATCAACGGTTTCCTGACAAAACCGATTTTTAAAAAGAATCTTTTGGAACAGTTCATGTATTTCGTCCGGGGAAGAAAAAGTAAAACGGTTGAGGAAGTTTCGGAAGACACGATCAACCTGGAAGGTGTCCGTATCCTGGCAGCTGAGGATAATGAACTGAACCGGGAGATCATCATAGAGCTTCTGGAAAGCTGCGGTGCTGTTGTGGACAGTGCACGGGACGGAAGAGAAGCATTGGAATATTATTTGAGCAGCAGTCCGGGATATTACCGGATGATACTTATGGATATCCATATGCCTGAAATGAACGGGCTGGAAGCAGCAAGGGCTATCCGGGCTTCCGCAAGGCCCGATGCGGCTTCCATTCCGGTGATCGCCATGACAGCGGACGTATTTAAAGAGGATATTCGCAGATGCAGGAATGCGGGAATGAATGCGCATATTGGAAAACCGTTGGAGAATGCTGTATTTTTCCGTACACTTCAAGAATTTATAAATATCCCGCAGGATTCGGAGGAAAAACAATGAAGAAAACAGTAGGATTGGCAGGGGTACTTCTTGTCCTGGCCCTGTCAGCGGCCGGCTGTCAAAAGAAACAGGATGTGCCGGAAGTATATCTGGATGAGAGCATTCCGGAAACACCCGTGGCGGTTTTTACACAGAATGACCTGGTATCAGATATGATCCAGGAGTGCTGTGAGAAGGTAGTGAACCGGGACGGGAGCAGTAATATTGTTGTCTATAGTGATTCTGCAGAATATTATGCGGATGAAGGACTGTCATACCGGGAGCTTCTTTTGAAACGCCTGTCATCGGGAACCGCAGATGATCTGTATCTGATCCCCGCGGAGGATGTGCTGGAGTTTGATGAAAAAGGGTTTCTTTATGATCTGTCTGATTTAGACTGTATCCGTAATCTGTCACAGGATGCTTTGATTCAGAGCACGTATGACGGAAAGGTATTTTCACTGCCATTATCCTATACCTGCTTTGGCTTTGTTTGGAATGTGGAAATGCTGAAGAAATATGCTCTGGAAGTACCGGAAAATCTGGATGAATTTTTAAATGTATGTGAAAAACTAAAAGATAACGGAATTCTCCCTTATGGAGCAAATAAAGATTTCGGATTGACGGTTCCGGTTATGTGTGCGGGACTTTATGATGTTTACCAGGGGGAAGGCTCGGAGGAAAAACTGGAGGCGTTGTCGGATGGGACTGCCCCAGTCAGTGAGTATATAGGAAAAGGGTTTGAATTCCTTCAGATGATGATTGACAGGGGATATATGGATTCGGAAAAAGCACTTGACACACTGCCTTTCAGGGAGGAGGAATCCGAGTTTTTCGCGGAAGGAAACTGCGCCTTTATCTGTGCGATCTACCGGGCAGAACCTTTGAGGATTTTCCGTTTGAGATTGAGATGACGCCGCTGCCGGTACTGGAGAATGGGTCTATCTGTGTGGTGGGAGCAGATCAGAGAGTGGCAGTTAACCCCTGTTCTAAAAACCTGGAAGGGGCCATAACCATCATGGAGACATTAGGACAGACAGAGCAGCTTGATTCCTTTGCCAAAAGCCTTGGAAAGATTTCAACATCCAAAAATGCCACCGCACCTGATATCCCTCAGTCGGATTCCATAATAGCATGTGTAGCCGAGGGGGATCAAATACCAAACCAGGATTTCCGCCTGCATTTTAATGTCTGGGATACGGTAAGAGAGTTGAGTCAGCAGCTTTGCCAGGGGCAGAGTGTGGATGAAGTGACAGCAGAATATGATTCCAGGCAGAAGGAGGAAATCGCCCTGTATGGAAAGCAGTGAGGCGCTGCCCATCATTTTGCGGAAAACATGGCCGGTTCATGCCGGGCGCCTGTTTCAGAGCCTGCATGATATTTTGAGTGATAAGGAGAAAAACTATGGATAAGAGGCAATTGGATGCATTGGCAGGGAAGACCGGTGCGGCCGTACCTTTGGAGGGATACCGTGGGGTATGTGACGCCATGAAAATAGAAGCATTGGGCTTTTGGCTTGATGATGACCTCACTATTTTATGGGCAAGCAATTGGTTTTATCAGAAAACAGGATATACGGAGAACGAGTTTTGCAGGCAGTTTTCAAGCCTGCGGCAGTATTATATGGCCTATCCCAAGGAGTTTCGATACATAAAATGTCATCTTGAGGAGGCTGCTGCAGGCAGGCTGTCAGATGTGGAACTGACGGTACCCATCCCTGTGAAAGAGGACCGGGTAGTATGGGGACGTATGACTGCCACATTTTCAGGCATGCGATCTGATGGGCGGATGGAGTGCCGTGCATTTTATAAAGCAATTGACAGTGAATTTCAGAATATACTGAAGGAAAACTATCATCTGAAGGAGGCTGCAGGGTATTTTAAATGGGTTCTGGATGAATATTCCGGTAATGCGTATATTGCAGATATGGAAAACTATGAGCTGCGTTACATTAACAGGGCCGCCAGCGAAACGCTGCAGCTTCCGGTTGAGAAGGTGGTAGGCCGTAAGTGCTATGAAGTCATTCAGAACCTGAACGCACCTTGTCCGTTCTGTACCAATCACTGCCTGAACAAGGATGGATTTTATGAATGGGAATATTACAACCCGTTTTTGAAACGTTCTTATATGCTGAAGGACCGTATCATTGAGTGGGAAGGCAGGGAATGCCGTCTGGAGCTTTCACTTGACAATTTCAGTCCCCAGTACAAGCTGGAGAAGATGGACAGGGAGAGGGATGCCATAATGCGGACTATTCCGGGAGGCTTTGCCAGGGTAGATGCCCGGGATGGGAAGACCGTTATCTGGTACGGCGGAGATTTTCTCCATATGATCGGCTACACAAAAGAGCAGTTTGAAAAGGAACTGCATTTTCAGTGTACCTATATTCATCCGGATGACCTGCCCCGGGCCACTGAAATGATGAACCATTCAAAAGAGACTCAAATGCCCACTACTGCAGAAGGGCGTATCCTGACCCGTGACGGCACCCAGAAGGTACTGACCATGACATTTTGCTATGTGAGTGCTGAAAACAGTTGGGACGGCATTGAATCTTTCTACAGCGTTGGTATTGACATTACAAAAGAGCGGGAAGTACAGGAGCAGCAGCGTAACGCGCTGGAGGAGGCCTATCAGGTGGCTAGAGTGGCAAATGCGGCAAAGACCAATTTTCTCTCCTCCATGTCCCATGATATCCGGACACCCATGAATGCAATCATGGGTATGGCTGCAATTGCGCAGGCCAATCTGGATTCACCGGAAAAAATAGAGGACTGTCTGGATAAGATAAACACCTCAGGCAGGCATTTGCTCAGTCTGATCAGTGATGTGCTGGATATGTCAAAAATAGAGAGCGGGAAAGTCTCTTTGGCGCCGGCCCAGGTCAACCTTTCAAATTTGATACGGGAAGTCATGGATGTATGCCGCCCCCTGATAAATGAGAAACACCAGATATTTCAGATGAAAATTGGAAGAATGTGCCATGAGAATGTGATCACAGATGGGGACCGCCTGCGCCAAGTACTGATGAATCTGCTTTCCAACGCCATAAAGTACACCCACAAAGGCGGTGAGATCACACTTAAGATCAATGAGCGGAATTCCTTAGTCCCCAATAAATGCCAGTATGAATTTATCTGTTCGGACAACGGGATCGGTATATCAAAAGAATTTCTGCCATATATATTCGACGCTTTTGCGCGGGCAGATGATTCCAGAATCAGCAGGATTCAAGGCACAGGTCTCGGAATGGCAATTACAGAAAATATCGTGCGTATGATGAACGGCACCATTGATGTCAAGAGTGAGGAAGGCGTGGGGAGTACCTTTACTGTCTCCATACCCATGGATATTTGCGAAGAAGAGGAATCCCGGAGCAGCAGGTTGTCAAAAGTGACCGAAACAGAGACTGCAGTGGAGAAAAAGAAAGACGGGCTTTTTGGCAGGAAGGTTCTGCTGGCAGAGGACAATGATATTAACAGGGAGATAGTGGAAGAACTGCTTCAAATGCATCACATGATCGTAGATTCCACAGAGAACGGCAAAATGGTCAAGGAAGCTTTCGAGGCATCTGCACCGGGGGATTACTGTGCTATCCTGATGGATATCCAAATGCCGGTCATGAATGGGTATGACGCTGCTGCCGCGATCCGCAAACTGCCCCGGGAGGACGCCCGGACTATTCCGATCATCGCGCTGACTGCCAATGCTTTTACTACAGATGCAGTGAAGGCCCGCAGCGCGGGAATGAATGACCATCTTGCAAAACCTGTTGAGATTGAGCGGCTGCTGGAAGTTCTTCAAAAATGGATAGGGCAGCCTGTTTAAAAAAATAGGGTTACTTTAAAAGAATACGATAGCTATTGGAGTGTGAATCATGTGGAATATGCAATGGTATAAAACAGGTATGAAATTAATAACAGGCTGTCTTCTGTTCTTATTCGTATTCCAATGTGGGACATTGGATCTTTATGCAGAAGAAACAGCTTGGGTGAACAGCAAGGAGACAGAAGAGAAGATCATACGGGTTGCATTTCCGGAAGTGAAGGGTTTTAGTGAGACAGACCAGAATGGAAAGCGTTCAGGCCTGGTTGTCGACTACCTGAATGAGGTTTCAAAATACACGAATTGGAAGTATGAGTATATAGAAGGGGACAGTGGAGAACTGCTTCAAATGCTGAAGAATGGCCAGGCAGATCTTATGGGAGGCATGTTTTATTCAGTAAGTCTGGAAGGTATTTACGACTATCCGGAATACAACATGGGATACAATTACGGTGTTCTCTTTGCATTAAAAGATAATAAAAGTGTGCGGGAATGGGATCTGGACTCACTGAACGGAAAGACCATCGGTGTATATGCCAATGCAACGGATAAGATTGAACGCCTGCAGCGGTATCTGGACTTTAATAATGTCAAATGCAAGTATCGGTATTATGAACCCAGTGAAGTTTTGGATGATGGGCTGTATCCCTTTTTGGAAAGCGGAGAGGTGGATCTTCTGCTGGGGAATGAACTGGAGGCAGACGGTACATACAGAATTGTAGCAAAATTCCAGGCTCAGCCATACTATTTTGCTACAACAAAAGGAAATAAAGAGGTACTCGACGGCCTGAATCATGCCCTTGCCAGGATAACGGACAATATTCCAACCTTTTATGAAGAGCATTACGATACATCAGAGGATGGACAGCAGAACACGCAAATATGGCTGACACAGGAGGAACAGAAGTATATCCGGGAATCCAAACCCATTAAAGTTGCAGTCATCCCCGGTTCCCATCCCTTTTTCTGCATTGATGACGAGGACTCTCACGATGGGATCATCCCTAATATACTGGACGAGGTGGGAAAGACCACCGGGCTTTCTTTTACTTACGTCTATGCGGATACCTACGATGAGATGCTGGAGCTGGTAAAGGAGGGAAAAGCTGATTTTGCCGGATGTTTCTATGATACAGAGGAAGAGGCGCTGGAGCAGGGACTGGCGCTCAGCGTACCATATTCAACATTTACCAACATTATAGTAAAGAATAAGTTTGTGACCTATCCTGCCAAGGGGCTTACAGCGGTTGCGTTAAAGGGGAGAAAATTACCGGATTCTCTTGGTGCTGAAAAGGTGATCTACTGCAGCACTCCGGAGGAAGGCATACAGATGGTGGGAAAGAGGAAAGCAGATTACATGTACGGTCTATCCACGTATCTGGAGCAGGCTATTCAAAGCCAGCATTTTGCAGATATTTCCGTATTAACCCTTAATGGTCTGAACAGCAAAGTTTCCTTTGCCCTTTCGCGGCCGGTATCCCCGGACCTTCTGGCTGTTTTAAATAAGGCCATTGGAAGTTTATCCTCCCAACAGCGGGAGGAGATCATAAATCAAAATCTGATATCCGTGGCAAACGGTGAAATCAACTTTGAATCGCTTTTGTACTCCAAACCGGAGCAGGTGATCATGATTTTGGCAGTCATTTTGGGGTTGATCATTATTTCCGTCATCTTTATAGCGAGATACAAAATAAGAAATGCGGTGATCACGGGAGAACTGCAGAAAGCGGAGGCGGCAAACGAAGCCAAAACCATATTCCTTTCTAAAATGTCCCACGAGATCCGTACGCCTATGAATGCCATCGTAGGTCTGTCTGAACTGGCGGCCGGCCATGAGGAGACTCCGCCAAAGATAAAGGACTATCTTACAAAGATACAGGCTTCATCTGATTACATGCTGTCCCTGGTGAATGATATCCTGGATATGTCAAGGATTGAGAATGGAAAGATGATTCTAACACCTGAGAAATTCAATATGGATTGTTTGCTGGATGATATTTACAGCATGATACAGTCGCTGGCGGATGTAAAGAAGATAACCTGCATTCTTGACAAGCAGGTACGCCATGACAATCTTATCGCTGATGCAGTCCGTTTAAAACAGGTTTTGGTAAACCTTGCAGGAAACGCAGTGAAATTCACATCCAGCGGCGGACAGGTGGAACTGATCGTGCATGAAATGTCCAGTGATGGAATATCGGCTCACTTCCGTTTCTGTGTAAAGGACAATGGGATCGGGATCGCGCCGGAGGCACAGGCGAGAATTTTCCAGGTGTTTGAACAGGCAGGGACATCTACAGCAAAAAGTGCAGGCACCGGGCTTGGACTGCCAATCAGCAAAAGCATCATAGAACAGATGGGGTCTGCCATCCATTTGAAAAGCAAGCCCGGAGAAGGGTGTGAATTTTCCTTTGAGCTGGACATGGATTTGTGCGGGGAGAAGGAGCCGCTGTCCCCATGGAGGGAAAACAGCGGAGAGGATTACTATTTGAAAGGTGTCCGGATCCTGCTGGCAGAGGATAATCTGCTGAATGCAGAAATTGCCACAGAGCTTTTAACGGAACAGGGAGCAGTGGTTGAAACGGCGGAAAACGGACAGGAGGCTATAAACTGTTTTAAAGAGAGCATGGCCGGATATTATCAGTTGATCTTAATGGATATTCAGATGCCCGTTAAAAATGGTCTGGAAGCTGCCATGGAAATACGGTCCGGTGCACATCCGGACGCGGGGACCATTCCGATAGTGGCTATGACAGCCAATTCTTTCAAGGAAGATATGGAGGCGGCAAAAAACGCTGGTATGAATGGGTTTATCCCGAAACCGGTAGATGTCCGGCATTTGTATCGGGTCCTGCATGGGATCTTAAAAAATAAGTAGGATTTTTCTCCCTCGCACAAGATGATTTTAGGTCGGTTGAGGGATTAGAAAACGTCGGAAACCCGTATAAATACTATGTCTTTTCGGGTTCTCGACGTTTCTTTTATCGCCTGTGCTGGTGGTGCTTCCTTTGCCTTTACCGGGTCAGCCTGTTTGACAGCCCTATGATAAGCATACAGGACTTCCTTTTTTTCATTCAAGCCGCACGTCCACATAACGGGCGGTAACGGCTTCAAAGTTCATAGACGGCCCAAGCGATACGCCGATACCCACAAGCGTGTGTCCCAACACTTCGCCTACACGGATATGCGGCAATTCCAAATGATACCCACGACGCGGCAATCGGCGCACCGTCCGGCTTCGCTGCAACAAGGTCGTTGTCATAGTAAGGTTTCCCGTCCTTTTATCCATACTCAATTTTCCTTTTTTGCTTTGTCAACTTCAAGTTTCATCACAATTTGATTGCCAAAACCTCCAAGCTTTACTAATAGATTTTTCTTGATGTTCGTCTGTACAAACCCTAGATGCTCATACAGCTTTTTTGCTGTTGTGTTTTTTGACAGCACATCAAGGGTATAACTTTCATACGAAAGTGTGTCGCAAGCATATTTTATGAGTCGTGTTGCAATACCTTGGCCTCGGTAGTTATCATCTGTGGTTATGTAATCAATATATCCTTCGTTTATCCCATGAACGGTTATTTCATGAAGAATTCCACCCATTTGCATATATATCATTGCACCTTTGAAGCTGCCGAGTAAACGCTTACAGGTTTCTCTGCTCAAAGCTATACAGCGTTTATGGCTATTGCCTAAGCCGAGAAAGCCAACCACTCGTCCTTCATAAAGGCAGACATAAACCATATCATAATCAAAGGCGTCAATAAACAATTTTTTCAGTAAAGTTTTATCCTTTGAAACGGCTTTAGCGTAGATGTAATAGAACCCGTCTATAAAAACTGCAACAGCCTGTTCGACTTGCGCGTGATTCAATTCTGAGAGCTTTTTGATTTCATATTCTGTTTTATTTTGCATAAGCTTTGTCCTTTCTTACAATAAATCCTCTTTGAAATTTTCAAACCATTGAATTTCAAATTTGATTTTATCAATTGAAAAATTGAGCATTGCTAATTGGAAAAAAGCAATATCTTGTACATCTGCAACGCTTTGTATTTCGACAGCACCTTTCTCTTTGAGCATTGATAGATAATCCTCATCAAAATCGGGTTGGATTTCGGCAGCCGACTTTATCTGTTCAAGGCGAATAAGTTCTTTCTTCAACTCAAAGACATATGCTGCAATAAGTGCCAATCGTTCACTCTTTGAGGTAAAACCCATAAAGAAAAATTTACTCAACTCCATATTTCTTTCCTTGTAAAGCATAGGCTCTGAAATAGTGGAGAGGAAGTGTTCCTTCCCCTCGTGCGTAATTTCATACACTTTTTTATTTACGCTGTTTTCAACATACTCATTAAAGCAAATCATATTTTTACTCAGTAGTTTTTTTACCGCCGCCTGCATACTTCCTATACTGCTGCTGCTGATATTGCCAAAGTTTTTTTCGACAACCTTCTTCATCTCGTAGATTGTGCAATTCTGAATCATGAGAAGTCCTAAAATGATAATGTCCATGTTAACCTCCATTTGTATTACTAATAGTAATATATCTAAAAGTTTACATTGAAGAAACCAGATTGTCAAGCCTGTGCAGAATAGTCTACAAATCGTTAAGCATATATGCGCTATTACTGTCAATGCTGCCCTGCTTTGGCAAAATGGGACAGCTTGATTATTTTGAACAGCTTTTCCCGGTCGGCGGGGGTGTTCACGGTTACGAGTACGTCCGTCAAGCTGTTTATGATTTCCATGTCGCCGCCCGTCGTTACCCATACCAAGGTTGAGCAGTTAGCTTTCGTCCGAACAAGAAAGTGGAGAAACAACTGCAGTATCCTTTGAAATCCAACTCATAAAGATGGATTAGATTTGACACGGCCCCAGCCGCGGCTGCGCCATCCATGGCGTATTTTAAAAGTGCTGCTGTATTTCGGTCCTTTCTCGGACTACCGTTTATCACGAGTATTTCCATCAATGATCCCCTTTCTTTACATTTAAAAATAAGATGATATAATCAGTATATCTTTTAAACAGAAGAATACAAGTACGCACATTTTTGTGCCCTGCAAGAGGTGAAGAAATGTTAGAAGGAAATTTATATGATGGCTCCTGCCAGGTGGTTACCGCATTAAACCTTCTCAGCGGACGCTGGAAGCTGCCGATTTTGTGGAAGCTGTCCAAGGGCGGTATCCGGTACAATGAACTCAAGCGGCAGGTCCGCGGGATCACCAATATTATGCTGACCCGTTCTCTACAGGAGTTGGAGGCCCATGGATTAGTGGAGCGGATCCAATACGAAGAGAATCCGCCCCATGTGGAATATTGTCTGTCAGAAGCAGGGAGAGAATTGATCCCGGCTCTGCGTGAACTGATAAAATGGGCCGGGAATACACCCTATATGACCGAGCAGCAGAAACAATAAGGAGGAAGCAGCAGTATGCCAAAGGAACAGATCACATATCGTTTTGCAGAAAGGGAAGATGTCCCTCTTATTTTGAAATTTATAAAAGAACTTGCAAAATATGAAAAAATGGAACATGAAGTTGTGGCACAAGAATCAGATTTGAAGGAGTGGATTTTTGATAAGAAAAGAGCGGAGGTCATTTTCGCAGTGGTGGATGAAAAAGAAATCGGTTTTGCATTATTCTTCCACAACTTTTCTACCTTTTTAGGGCGTGCGGGAATTTATCTTGAGGATTTATATATTATGCCGGAATATCGCGGGAAAGGTTATGGAAAAGCCACACTGCAGAAACTTGCTCAGATTGCGGTTGAGAGAGGCTGTGGGCGTTTGGAGTGGTGGTGTCTTGACTGGAACCGGCCAAGTATTGATTTCTACTTATCCCTGGGCGCAGAGCCAATGAAAGACTGGACGGTTTACCGGATTGCCGGTGATACATTGAAAGATCTGTCCAATAGCAGCCCGGCAAAAATGGCAGATTGCTGACGAAAACAGAAATACCTTTGAAAGGAGAAGATAACAGATGACAGAAAAAGAAAAAATGATTGCAGGCGAGATTTATGATGCCTACGATGAAGAACTGAATTCTTTAAGGAATCATTGCAGGCAGATGACAGCCCGGCTGAACGGACTGGATATTGCAGATCATAAAGAGCGTGCCGAAATCTTATCCGTACTGCTTGGCAGCTGCGGAGAAAACGTCTTTATTATCAATGCCCAGTTTGATTATGGGTTTAATACTTACATTGGCGATGAGTTCAGTGCCAATTTTAATTTCACAGTCCTTGACTGTGCGCCGGTCCATATTGGCCGCCACGTTTTGATCGGACCAAACGTTACAATTGCTCCGCCCATGCACCCATTGGTGGCGGAGGAACGCAATATCCGGACAGACGGGGATGGCAGGCGGCATTTGTATGAGTATGCGAAGCCAATTGTAATAGGCAGCAATGTATGGATTGCCTCAAATGTGGTTGTAATGGGTGGTGTCACCATTGGAGATAACTGCGTGATCGGAGCAGGGAGCGTTGTGACAAAAGATATTCCTCCTAACACCGTTGCGGTAGGCGCACCCTGCCGTGTTATCAGAGAAATAACAGATGACGACAGGATTGGGTTTGACAGATAAAAGAAAAAGAGTCTGATGCTTGCGTCGTTTCACAAATACCGGAGACGCAGTGTCAAAGTCATGATATCGGGGGTGAAAAGATGAAGAGAATGTTTTTGGTTTCCATGTTTCAAACGGTTTCCAATCTATTGAAAACCATTGAGCCGGACTTGAAAAATAAGACTGTAACGTACATTCCTACGGCAAGCAAAGTAGAAACATTGGGCTTTTTTGTAAAAATAAGCAAATGGAAGTTAAAGAGATTAGGCCTGGCTGTTGATGAGTTAGAAGTCTCCGAAGCCTCCTATGAAATGATTGTCAGTAAATTGGAAAAGAACGACATCATTTATGTTACAGGAGGCAATACCTTTTATTTACTGCAGGAGTTAAGGCGGACCGGGGCGGATAAGATCTTGATCCGGGAAATAGAAAAAGGGAAGCTCTACATAGGGGAATCCGCAGGAGCCATTATTGCTGCTCCTGATATCGGTTATTCTGCCAAAATGGATCGTGCAGAAAAAGCCCCTGATTTAAGAGAGTATTCGGGATTAAATTTGATTGATTTTTATGTGGTCCCACATTACAAAAACTGGGAAATGGGGAAGGCTGCTGAGGAGATCATCCATACATATTCCAATAGTCTGGATTTGAAAATCATTCGTGATACCCAGGCAATACTCGTTGAGGACAAAAAGGTTCGGATATTAGATAAGCAGCAAAAGAGGTAGACTGCACAGGTCTGCGATTTTGTATCTGTCTGCAACTGACCATGAAAAGACTTTGGAAGGGTCCCTCCGAAGTCTTTTCATGGTCGGCTGCAGATAGATATTTTATTCGACCTCAAAATTTTCAGAGCTGAAATTTCTATAAAATCTGCCTTCTTTGGCGGTAAACCGCAGTACACAGTAATCCGGGTCAGTAACACCTTCCGGGTAATACATGGTGTCTCCCTCCTGCCATATCATCTCTTTGTGATAACTGTCCTCCAGAACTTCCATAGTGCCGGTCAGCATAGCACCCCGGAAAAATCTTCTGTCGCAAAAATAAATACAGGCCTTTGGATCACTTCGGTACTGTTTTACGCGCATAGAAGATGTATTCGTAGTAAAATAAAACACTTTAATCCCTTCCCTTTTCCGCGGGGGCAGCATGGCTTTTGTGTTGGGATACCCATTTTCATCCACGGAACTTATAAAGGAAACACCCTGCTTGTCAATTAAGTTTCCAATTGTCTTTACTGCATCTTTCACTTTTGCACCTCCTGTCTTTAACCTTATTATAGCCGAAATGGGGAATATGGTAAATTACACACTTTTTTGTAACTATAAAAGTCCCTTATCCCTTAAAAAATCTTCCCGGTTATCCTCAAGCATCATCTCTATGCCTACGCTCTGCATGATGGAGACGGCTTCAAAAATCTTTTGTCCCCGTTGGGTAAGGGAATATTCTGTTTTTAATGGATATCCTTCAGAAGTCGTCTTTTGGATGACCCCGCACTCTAAAAGTTCATTGAGATGCTGCAGCAGCATTTTTTGGCTGATTCCCGGGATGGATTTTTTTAATGCTGAGGGGGAATATCCGCTCTTGCTGAGCAGCCATAAAATAAGAGGTTTCCATTTCCCCCTGATTATGTCATGGGTCAATTCCAGCGGACAAGTGTAATCACTGCGCATTTTCATCTTAAAACCGTCCTTTCGTCTTAGAAATGTATTTGTCTAAATCCGGAAACTACCTTTTATGGCGCATTCACTGCGCTGACCGTAAGAAAGCATTCCGCAGCCAAGCAAAAATTCCATCGCCAAAGGCGATCCTGCATGGATTTTTGCCTGTAACTGTGAGGGGACTGAACAGTTACATTATTTTTAAATAAATCTGTATTATGGCTTCATATTATCATAGAGTAATGATAAAATCTACAGGATGGGAACGGATAAGGCTGATTCATTTGATCCCGGTGTCATATTATGCAAGAAAAAAGTGACCGAGGATGGTACAATGATAAAAGCATGACCCAAATAGCAAAAAGCGTTTTGGACGCAGTAACAAATTCAATTGACACCAATGGAGGTTGTATATGGAAGTAAATTTTAAAAAATTAGAACGTGTATTGAGTAAAGCAGAAGTGATCTATTTATCAACAAGCAAAAATGACATGGTTTCCTCAAGACCTGTAAGTCCTTTAAATATAGGGCTGCGCTTATATGTAAGAACATCAGCAGCAAGCAGAAAAGCGAAAGAAATGTTAAGTAATCCCAACATTGCAGTCTGCGTGGGGAACTTTTATTTTACAGGAAAAGCAAAGGCGCTGGGGTCTGTATTTGATGACAGAAATACGGAAATAAAATCAGCTTATATATTGCGATATCCGGATTCTTTCAGTGAGGAAGATGAATTTATAAAATCAGATGAAGTATTTTTTGAGCTATTGATCGAGAATGCGTCTGAATGGATTTATGAAGATGGTGTTCCCATCGGTTTAGCAGAACGGCGGTCATAAAACACATAGATGGTCAGATACCATGAAACGCGTCCCCGGGATGGGGAAAAAACCTTTGATACCTTTAGAAAAGGAAAACAGAGAAAACTTTGGAACATTCGTGAAAAAAACCTACAAAAAATACGTTTAGAATAGCAAATAGAACCAATATGTGGTACAATAGATATTAATTACAGACATGCCTTATTTGCCCCTTGTAATTTTTTCATTAAAGTGCAGAGAGTGAAAAAATTAACAAAAGTAGATAAGATTTTTGTCTGTAAATCAATTTTATAAGGAAGGTGAACAATTGGAGAATTATACCAAGTATAAGCTGAAGGGGAATGAAGAACTGGCTTCATTACTGGCCGACAAGGATAAGCTGTTCGTCATTGCCTGCAACAAGTGCTTCAAGGAATTTGAGACCATTGACGAACCGGATTGCGGTGAATTTGAAAAAATCGCTGCCGAACATGGAAAAACAGTCACTGGCAGTGCAAAGGTTGATTTTTTGTGCAACAAAACCCAGACTGGGAACAAATTACAGGATATGATTCCTGAAGGCACGGAGCATGTTTTTGTAATATCCTGCGGTCTGGGTATTCAGACAGTTGCAGATATGGCAGAGGTACCTGTATATGCGGCCAGCAATTCATTGAACTATACAGGACATCACGGCATGGCATTGACCAAAAAGCGCTGTGATGCATGTGCCCAGTGTTACCTGAATGTCACCGGGGGAGTCTGTCCAATCGTTGACTGCTCAAAGAGTCTGGTAAACGGACAGTGCGGCGGCGCAAAGAATGGAAAATGCGAAGTGGATCCCGACAAAGACTGTGCCTGGGAAAAGATCAATAAGAAGCTGGAAAAGCAGGGACGTCTTGAAGAATTTTTGAATCAGCCGGTTCAGGTTCGCGATTATTCAAAAACCAATTTTAAAGTTATTAATGACTATGTGAAATCCATCCGTGAGGAAAGATTCGCAGGCTACTATGGCGGTGTTCATCCGTCAGAGCGTAAAGAATTCAGTGAACATATTACGCTTAAAAGGTTCCCGGAGCCGAAGACTGTTGTCATTTCCATGTCACAGCATTTAGGAGCTCCGGCAAATCCCATTGTAGAAGTGGGGGATGCAGTGAAAGTGGGACAGAAGATTGGGGAAGCGGCAGGTTTTATCAGCGCTCCTGTTCACTCCAGTGTCAGCGGAACTGTTGTTGCAGTTGAACCGCGTCTGCATGCCACAAGAGGCAGCGAGGTGATGGCTGTAGTCATTGAATCAGATGGAAAAAATACTCTGCACGAATCAGTAAAACCAAATAAAGATTTTGAAAGCCTCACCCCGGATGAGATTATTGAGATTGTCCGCGAGGCTGGAATTGTAGGTATGGGAGGAGCAGGTTTCCCCACATCTGTCAAATTAAAACCCAATAAGCCAATTGAAGCTATCCTGCTGAACGGCTGTGAATGTGAACCGTTTTTGACAGCAGACCACAGAGTGCTTCTGGAGTTTACAGATGATATTCTTTATGGTCTGAAAGCAATGATGAAAACGGTAGATGCCCAGAAGGGTATTATTGTCATTGAGGATAATAAGCCGGATGCTGTTGCGCTTATGGAAGAAAAAACTGCTGACTGCGACAACATTCAGGTGGTAGTGGCTAAGACAAAGTATCCGCAGGGCGCTGAAAAAATGCTGATCAAGCGCGTTATGGGAAGACAGGTTCCGCGAGGCGGTCTGCCTGCAGATGTAGGTGTTGTAGTGAGCAATATCAGTACCGTAAAGGCTGTTTCTGATGCAATTCAGAAGGGTATGCCGCTGATTGAACGTGTTGCGTCCGTAACCGGTGAAAAAATCAAAAATCCGGGCAATTATATCGTGAAGATCGGTACCAATGTAAAAGAGCTGATCGACTACTGCGGCGGCGTGACAGATGATGATGTTTTGATCAAGATGGGTGGACCTATGATGGGATTTGCCCTTCCGGATTTGAATGTGCCGATGATGAAAGGTTCCAATGGAATCATTGCCATAGATACGGATCAGACACAGGAAGTGGCATGTATCAAATGCGGACGCTGTATGGATGTATGTCCTATGGAGCTTTCTCCGCTGTATTTTGCCAAGCTTGCAGATGAGCAGGACTGGGTAGGGATGCGTGACAGGAACGTCATGGATTGTGTTGAGTGCAGATGCTGTGACTACATATGTTCTTCCAAGATTCCGATTGTCAGCAAGATCAAAGCCGGAAAAAATGCCATAAGGGGGATGAAGTGATATGTTAATTACCCAATTAAAATCAAAGGAAACTATCGTATCACTGGTGGACGGAAAGAAAGTCTTTGTCATTAACTGCCAGGGATGCAAAGAAGTTCATTTCCCTGAAAAAGAAGCCGAAGGATTCCAGAAGGAACTGGCTGAGGTTGGAAATGTGACCGGAATCATTACAACGGATTATATTTGTAATCCGGAAAATATGAAGCTGCGCCTTCAGAAACACAAAAGTGCTATTGATGCGGCAGATGTGGTACTGGTATTCTCCTGCGGCGTCGGTGTACAGACAATTGCCGAGTACCTGGAGGATAAAAAAGTATGTGCAGCATGTGATACATACCCATTACCGGGATTCCAGGGTGTGACACCCTTAGAATATGATTGTGATCAGTGCGGTGAATGCTACCTGAACATCACCGGAGGAATCTGTCCGATCACTGCATGCTCCAAGAGCCTGGTCAACGGCCCCTGCGGTGGTACGAAAAACGGAAAATGCGAAGTGGACAGTGAAATGGAATGTGGCTGGGAGCGTATTTACAGACGGCTGGCACAGCTTGGACGTCTGGATGAACTGAAATGCCCGGTTAAGATACGCAATTACGCAACTGATGATGAAGTGTCTAAACAAACAGAGAACTGTTAACATTCATGTAACTAGGAAGGGACTGAATAGTTACAAATACATAATGATTAGGAGTAGGGTGAATGAATATTAGCGAATTATTTCAACGTGGTGAATTTGTAGTTTCTGCAGAAGTAGGACCGCCGAAAGGAACCAATATTGACCATCTTGTAGAAGAGGCAAAGACTTATCTGAGCGGCGTTACAGCAGTTAACGTAACAGATAACCAGTCTTCCGTTATGCGTCTTGGCTCTCTGGCCACATGTAAAGTTCTGAAAGATGAAGGGCTGACACCGATTTATCAGTTAACCTGCCGTGACAGAAACCGTATTGCACTGCAGTCTGACCTTTTGAGCGCAGCGATGTTAGGAATTGAAAACCTGCTGCTTTTAACCGGTGACCATACAAAAATGGGAGATCATCCTCAGGCAAAACCTGTTTTCGACCTGGATTCCGTTTCCTTGATCCATGCAGTGAAGCAGCTGGAATCAGGCTGCGACCTTGGCGGAAACGAACTGGTAGGCGAACCTCCAAAATTTGCAAAAGGTGCAGTAGTATCACCGTGTAGTGATTCTGTAGATGCACAGCTTGCAAAAATGGAACGGAAGGTTATGGCCGGTGCTGATTATTTCCAGACACAGGCAGTTTTTGAGCCTGAAAAATTCATATCGTTTATGGAAAAAGCCAAACAGTTCGGAAAACCGGTTCAGCTCGGTATTATAATTCCGAAATCCGTAGGAATGGCAAGATTCATGAATGCAAATGTTGCCGGAATCCATGTTCCGGAATCCATGATCGACGAATTGAAGGCGGATAAAGAAAAAACAAAAGCAGGTATTACAGGTGTTGAGATTGCTGCGCGCATTATCAAAGAATGTAAGCCATACTGCCAGGGTATACATATTATGGCATTGGGATGGGAATCCAAAGTACCGGATCTCCTGAAACAGGCCGGACTTTAATGCTGTAAGGGTTATGGATCAATACCCATTTTAAATTATCTTAATCCCAAATAAAAAAATACCCACCGGAATCAATGCTTTCGCAGTATAGAGATTTCCGGTGGGTATTTTTGTTTTGCCGAATCAGGATCAGCAGAGCCTCCTATTGTCCGGAAAGGATCTGCAAATATAATCCATACTCCGTAATCTATAGTTTCATAAAATCAAATTCTAGCTGATAGTCACGAGTATCCGTTTGATATAGATCTTGATCTATTACTTTTGTTTCTTCACAACCGATTGCAAAATAAAAAGCTATGGTTTCTTCCGATGAGCCGGCACAAATATAAAATTTCACAGCTCTTTTATTTTTCGCCATTTTTGCGGCCATGAAAAATAGTTTTTTACCGATACCTTTATTACGCAATTCATTTGAAATAAAAAGTTGGTCCAAAAGAACGTATTTGTAATAATCTCCAAAAACAGTATTATTCACACTACAAAAACCTAAAAGACGTTCTTTGAAAAATGCCCCCAACACAATTCCACCGGAACGAATGGTATTCTTTAGGTTTGAAAGATGATCTTCAAAACCATTTGGAAAATCTGTATCTTGATAGTTTATTTCAACAAGCTGTCTGTAACCATCAACATTACGCCAAGCCCGTCCAATATATTGGGAAGCATCAACTTCTCTTATTCTGTCACATTCATCCAATTCTAACGTTCGGTATAATACTTCCATTAAAAAACTCCTGTTCTATAAATCATCTTAGTTCCAAGAGGTTTCCATTGTTAACTCTAAGCACTTCCAGTCTTCATCCATCACGTGGTACGTTTCTGCATGATCGGAGATTTTATCTTGAAAGCCTGCTGCTTTATAGCAATGATAGGCTGAAATATTGTTCTCAAATACTCCCAGCGATGCTTTTCTGGCTCCATATATTTGAAATACAAACTTCAATCCTTGCTGTATCATTGCTTTTCCGTAACCTTTGCCACGTTTCCCTGGGTCTAGGATCACAAATCCAAAACGCAGTTCATCTAAAGAATCACCGGGATTTCTTAAAGTGAAAAAGCCTACAATACCGGATTCATCAAATGCTGTAAATGCAATCAATGATTTAACTGTATTAAATTCCTTTTCCGTAATAGGATAGTTACCCAAAACCCCTGCCGTCCATTTGTAAAAATCAACTTCATTTTTGCACCAGGAGAGGATTGTATGAGCATCTGTCTCTTTATAAGGTCTTAATCGAATCATTTTCACACCACCAAATTTTCATTTTTTCTTACTGTTAAGTTGGGATTTATAGTTTGAATTTATTATACCATCTTTTGTTGCAAATGAAAAGACAGGTTCTATTTAAATGAAAAGACCGGTATTAAAATGTCCGGCGGAGAACGCCAGCGGATTTGCATTGTGAGGGCAATCCTTAAAAATGCCCCGATCGTTATTTTTGTCGAAGCGACAAGTTTTACCGATGGAGATATTGAACATAAGATATAGCTGGCTTTAGGGGAACGCTTGAAGGGGAAGACCACCATTATTTTAATATTTCTGAAACAAAAGTCTAACATAAAGCAAACAAAAATATTCTATATTTTCACTATCAGCTAAAATACAAATTAATCGCTGCCAAATGGTAATTTAGAAAATTATCAGCATATTTTTTGAAATATATTAGTGAGTTAAATTATAGTCATCTATGTTAAAATATACTTTGAGGAGGCAGCTAGATATGGGCTGTATCAGGAGAGATGGAAAAAAGAAAATACCTGTATTAAAATGGAAATACAGAGGTTTCCTATACATTACCCTGCTTTTTACTGCAGCACTATCTCTGCTGAATACCAGAAATAATGTATTTCCATTTTCGATTGGAATCTTGATTTATGTAATAGCTGCCTGCAGTCTGACGTTTACCTGCTTTTATATCGTGTCAGACATCAAACTGTTCAAATGCAAAGTACAGGAAATCGCCATGCCTGTAATCGTTAAAAACCATTTTACGGAGCGACTTGCAACGAATTAAAGATATCGTACTGTTACATTTGCAACAACAGGGCTGCTGATGAATCTGGCATTTGCTGTATTTAACAGTGTGGTTGGCATCAAGAGTCAATCGGCCTGGTATATCACATTATCTGTTTATTATACCCTGCTAAGTATCATGCGTTATTGGGCGGTGAATTATGAGAGGCGTATATCCAAAGCAGAACAGAACAAGAAGTTGATTCTTCTGGAGCTTGCAGTTTACAGAAACTGCAGTATTCTGTTTCTTGTTATGACAGCCGCACTTGGAGGAATGGTGATCCTTACCCTGCGTTCCCAAGGGGGGAGGCATTATCCGGGATATACCATTTATGCTTTTGCACTCTATGCGTTTATCAAAGTTCCGCTTGCGATCGCAGGCAGGATAAAGGCTGGTAAAATGAAGTCCCCGCTTCTGATGACTATCCAGAGTATTGGATATGCAGATGCCTGTGTTGCCATCTTGTCCTTACAGACTGCTATGCTTTCTTCTTTCGGACAGGGGAATCTGGAGGATAGAGTCGTGGAGCTGATGAATGCAGGTACAGGGGCGTTCATGTGCCTGATGGTTCTGGGCATGGGGATTTACGGAATATATTGGGCACTAAAGCAGAAAAAAGAAATGGGAGATGGAGGAATGAGCAATGATTAACATACTTGTGATAGAAGATGATGCAAACCTGAATAAAATTGTGTGCCAATATCTGAATGACTGTGGCTTTTATGCAAAAGGTTGTCTGGGTGCGAACAGTGCTTATGAAGAAATGTACAACCACCTTTATGAAATGATTATTTCTGATATTATGATGCCGGAAATTGACGGATTTGAATTTGCAGAGACGGTCCGGGCTGTAAATAAAAATATCCCCATACTTTTTATGTCGGCAAAGGATGATCTGCCCTCAAAGCAGAAGGGATTTCAGCTTGGTATTGATGATTATATGGTAAAACCAATCGAATTGGATGAACTTCTCCTCCGGGTACGGGCCCTTTTGCGCCGCGCTAATATTGAAATGGAGAGAAAGATTGTCATTGGTAATCTGGAGCTGGATGCAGATGGCATGAGCGCAGAAATTGATGGAGAGGAGATCAATCTTACTACAAGGGAATTTAATATTATTTATAAGCTGCTGTCCTACCCCAAAAAAACCTTTTCCAGGGTACAGCTCATGGATGAGTTTTGGGGTGTGGAAAGCGAAACCAGCTTGCGGGCAGTGGATGTATATATAACGAAACTCCGTGACAAATTATCTGCCTGCGACGGATTTGAGATTAAAACAGTCCGGGGGCTTGGATATAAGGCGGTGCTGTCATGAAGCAGACAAAAGGCAATATGAAAAATACGATCAGAGAGTCTAGATTTCCCCCATCCCTTTTCGTCATATATCTGGGGGTTCTTTTATTAATGTCAGGAATGCATATCGGACTTCTGGTGCTGATGGACACACTGGGATGGAATGATTTGATTCAGACTGTAGTTCCCGTTTTATACTGGTCTGCGGTTGCCATCGGATTAACACTATTCACCAGACGGAAGGTGAGAAAGACCTATGATGTTCCAATGAAGCAGCTTGCAGAAGCAACAGATAAAGTAGCACACGGAGATTTTTCTGTTTATGTCCCCCCTATTCACACCATAGAAAAGAAGGATTATCTGGATTTTATGATCATGGATTTCAACAAGATGGTGGAAGAGCTTGGGAGTATTGAGACATTGAAGACAGATTTTTTTTCCAATGTGTCCCATGAAATCAAAACCCCGCTTTCTATTATACAGAGTCACGCAGAACTGTTGTACACAGACGAGCTTTCGGAGGAAAAGCGTAAGGAATATACGGAAACAATTCTTTACGCAACCCACCGGCTTTCTAGTTTGATCACCAACATGCTGAAATTAAGCAAACTGGAAAAGCAGGCCATCACGCTGATGGCTGAGCCTTATGATGTCTGCAGACAGCTCTGCGAATGTGCTCTGCAGTTTGAAGATGTATGGGAGAAGAAAGAAATTGAATTTATTGCGGATATTGAGGAGCGGGTCATGATAGCAGCAGACGAGGAACTCATGGCGCTTGTCTGGAATAACTTGTTAAGCAATGCAGTGAAATTTACGGAGCCGGGCGGAACAGTGACACTGTATCAGACTTCTGATGAAAAAGAAATCCTTGTCCGGATAAAAGACAGCGGCTGCGGCATGAGTAAGAAAACACTGGATCACATTTTTGATAAATTTTACCAGGGGGATACTTCCCATGCAACAGAAGGAAACGGATTGGGACTTTCCATTGCTTTACGGGTGCTGCAGCTGTCAGGATTTACTATATCTGCTGAAAGTGTTGTGGGGAAAGGGAGTACTTTCACGGTACGGATCCCAATTCAGGAAGAGGCGGTATAACATATGAAAGATACCACAGGAGAGCGAAAAAAATTTACCGGCTATGATTATAAAGAAGTAGAGATAGAAGAAGCAGAGGTTTCTATGTATCTGGATGGATATATGAATTTTGGATGGATTGCAGACGGGGACCGCCAGATAAACAAAAAAGGGCACAATGTAACGCTTCGTTTGAAACGGGACCGGGTGATCTTAAACAAAGTGGAACTCACACGTCTGGAACGTCATTTTGAATCCAGCATGAATGAACTCAAGTCATTGAAGAGATCACAAACCTCGGTTCCTACTATGGTTTCGCTGGGAATCGGGATGGCAGGAACCGCTTGCATGGCATGCTCCACGTTCGCGGTGACTGCCAGTCCGTCATTAATAGGCTTATGTATCCTGTTTGCTATTCCCGGATTCACAGGCTGGATTCTGCCATATTTTATCTATAAATCATTGGCAAAGAAGCAGAAAGAAAAAATGACTCCTTTACTGGAAGACAAGTATGATGAGATTTATGAAATCTGTAAAAAAGGAAATGACCTGCTGTAGTGATGCTACATGTTTCGTATCAGTTCGTAAGCCAAAGAAGTACGGAAAGATTTTCGTCAGCGGATTGACCATAGTCTACAACATGAAATTGGTTGAAAAATTTATATAAATACATGAAGTATCAGGGAAGCATTCTATAAAAAGAAGGCTTCCCTGATACTTATTTATGTAGGATGAGATTCTGCCTGCTATACGGCAATCGCATATACGGTTGGACTGGCGGGCACGGTCTGGATGGAATTTGCCACCTTTGCATATCTGGCAGGCAATGTACCAGCTTGTGTAATCTTTGCAGTACCCGGAATCCTTGAATGGGTCTTGCCTGCGCTTATTTACAAGGGTGCAAGGAATAGAAAAACCAGAAAGGTGAATCCAATGATTGAGCAGCATTATGATGCGATCAACCAGCTAAATGAACAGGGGTATGGTTTTATATAAGAAACACAGAATTAATATAATTCAAACAATTCTGAAGCAATTTGAAAACAGTGAAGCATTATTCTGGTATTGTCAAAGACAAACAACGAAAAAGAGGAGAAAGAGAATGAGCGAAAAAAATTTTATTGGTTATGAGTACAAGGATATCTCAGTGAAACAGGAAATGGAATCGGTTTATGCAGACGGGTATGAAAATTTTGGGTGGAGCCTGGAGGGCACATCTTCCCCAGCAACAGGAATCGGAACTGTCAGCATGAAGTTTAAACGGGACCGAAAAATAGGCAATAAGGCAGAATTGACACGCATGGAGCGCCAGTTTGACAGTAATGTGGAGCAAATCAACAGTCTGGAAGCATCAAAATCAGTCAAAGCATCTGTTGTAGCTTATTCCCTTGGCATTATCGGAAGCGCATTTATGGCAGGATCCGTATTTGCAGTTACCCATCAGCCGCCCATGGTAGCATTATGTATTATCCTGGCAATCCCCGGTTTTATCGGATGGATACTCCCATATTTCAGTTACCGTGCAATCCGTAAGAACAAAACAATTCAGGTAACACCGCTCATTGAGCAGAAGTACGATGAAATTTACCAGATATGCCAAAAAGCAAATGAACTGTTAAACTAAGCAAAAGATACAGATTAATATTACTTTAACAATATACTGACAATCTATAAACACTTGAATGGGATAATCAATTCATCAGAACACGAAAGGGGAACAAGCATATGACATTAAAAGTTTTTGTTGCAGCAATTATTGCAGTTATTGTCGGAGCAGTAGCAGTAATCGTCAAAAAGAAAAAATAACCCGGCATTGAAATCTGAAAGAACAAAAGTGCCCGCATAGCAGGAAAAAGTTGCAGGGGTAGGCACCTTTTGCGCCTATCCAACAAATGAAGAATAATAAAGAAGGCCACGACTGAACTTCCATCATGGAGTATTCTGCCATGGCATTGAGCGTTCAATAGCAGTTTAGTTTTTACAGCAATATTAAGAATCAGTTCGGAGAGGATCCGATAAAAAAGATGCCCAAGACGGACATCTTTTTAAATGTATAGATTAGGGTACCAGAGGAAATTCAAAGCCATCTTCGGGTTCCCCAACAGGATAACCGAGAGCGGCAGTTGCTTTCTGTTTGAACAGTTCAAACCATCTGTTCCATTCTTCATCGGATAGTTTGGCATACAGCTGCAGGCCGCTCGGCTCAGCAGATGCTTCAATAACTCTGTCATCTGTACCGTACCACTGCGGGCATCCATCGATATAGCCGTTCCAGTAAGGCATTTGTTTATAAAGTTCTTCCAGTTTGTCCCATATCTCATCTGGTTTTTAACGTAGTCAGCCACGAGATCTGTCTGAAAAATTGATTATGGAAGGCGCTCCGGCGCCTTCTTTTATGTTGTAACCCGCTAATTTGGATGGTATACTGAAGCTATAAATTTAAATTTGCAAATAGAGGAGATAAAACATGATTGGAAAAGATGTTCATATAGGTGTAAGCCTGTTAGTGGGTAATATGGAAAAAATGGTTCGTTTTTACCGAGATGTATTGGGTTTTCAAACTCAATGGAATGGTGGACCTTTTGCAGACTTTGAAACAGCAGGCGGTGAATTGTCTCTGTTTATGTATAGTAGAGAAGAATTCGTTAAGGCAATTGCAGGGGAGTATGTACCACCAAAAGGTATCAACCAGACTTTTGAAATCGCTCTTTGGCTGCAGAGCTTCGCTGATGTGGATTCTGAATATGAGCGTCTTTCAAGCTTAGGTGTGAAGTTTCCAACAGGAGAACCCATCACTTATCCTTTTGGTATCCGCAACTTTTATGTAGCTGACCCAGAGGGGAATCTGCTTGAAATCGGCAGCACAAAGGATAAATAGATAGAACCCCAGTATATCGAATGGCTTATAGTCAAATTATCTTTCAGACTGACTTGAAAATCAAAATTCCAGCCTTATATTATTATTAAGCTTAAATTCCGGCTTATCAGGGAATTGGGCGAAAATCAGATTCATGGAGGAAGATATAATGAATAAGATATTGACGTTATTCCTTTGTGCTATGCTTTTACTGTCAGGCTGCAGCAAAAATACAGCAAGGTCATTAATTGAGATGGAATTAACAGATAGCTATGAAACCTCAGACCCATTTGTCAATGAAAAATCAGTTTATGTATCGGATGATATTGATATTCTAAAATTAAATATTTCATTTCAGATGGAGGGGCAGGAGGGTATTTTAGAAATAGCAGATAATGAAACAGATAAGGTTTTTTGGAGCGAAGTCTGGATCGGAGATACTGATAATACCGTATTTTCTATATCACTTGATAATCTTGAAAAAGAAAAAGAGTATGTTATAAGATTTACCGGTACCCAAATTAAGTATACAAAAATAGTCATTACTTCTGACAATACATTAGTAAAAGAACGGACCAAACCATTAAAGAAAAATAAAAATTAGTTGTGTTTAACTCCAGTTTATTAGAAAATTTTGAATTTATAAGGAGAGATATGTTATGGAACATAGAGTAAAGGTTACAATTTTAGAAAAAAAGTTATTTCCTGAATTACAAGCGCAGTATTGCGCTGTACCAAACAGCGGTAAATGCACTTGCTACAATGTGGGCGATGAATTTATGTTTTATCGAAATGAAGAACGAGATGATTATTGGCATATGGGAGCAGGAACACTGATAAAAAGTGGGAAACCAGATGAAGGTGTATTACTTTCTCCTGGAACAATGCATTGTGGGACAGATGGTGTTCCCTTCTGCTCAGAAGCATGGGACGCAATTAGTAGATATATTTATTCCGGGCTTCAAGGTGGAGCAATTATGCATGGATGGATGAATGATGATAAAATCATGATTGCCTGTTGCAGTGATGGTACCAGACCAGTTGTTTTCAAAATCGAAAGAATAGACATTGATGACTGATGTGATATAATATTTCCTGTATAGATTAAAGATAGAGAAATTCCAGTGCTGCATCGTGTTGATAATATAGAATTGAGGAGGAATATATATGGACGGAACAGTAAGAAGCAACATTAAACCAGGTATGAGAGTACAGATAGTACAGAAACAGGATCAGAGAAGCGGGAAATTAACAGATGGTATTGTAAAAAGACTTTTGACCAATTCGGCAAATCATTCAAGAGGAATCAAGGTGATGCTGGAGGATGGAACAGTTGGAAGGGTACAGAATATTTGTGAATAAATTCAGTTTATAAGTTTTTTGTGAAGGCGCTTAGCGGTGTCTTTTTTTGTACTTTTTTATAAGCAGTGTGGGAACAGGAACAATTTCATCAAGATCAATGGATTGATCGAGTAGAGAATAACTGCTTGAATGTCTTGTATATTTCAGATATGCGAAATATAATAAGCAGAGGAGGGATGCGAAATGGATTACTTAACGGCAAAAGAAACTGCTCTAAATTTGTGGCATGTGTGGTACAAGAAAGCTATTTGGGGAATCCGTGGTATCTGTTTATTCTCTATATCCCATTGATGATCTTTGGCGGGGGACTGGAGGAAATTGGATGGCGCGGCGTTTTTCAGCCTTTGCTTGAAAAGCGATTTTCTTTCATAATGGCAGCCCTTATTGAGGGAGTCATTTGGAGTTTATGGCATTTGCCGTTATGGTTTGTGCCAAATGCATCCCAAGGAAGCATGAATTTTTTGGCTTTTAGCCTGTATACTGTAACATTAGGTATTACTCTAGCGGCTATATATCGATTGACAGACAGCATTTGGGCGGGAATACTAATTCATGCATGGGGAAATACGGTTTTGGGTGGAATGTATACATTGGCATCTCTTAATAATTTCCCAAATACAAAAACGCTTATCGTCTATGCCATACAGATTTTAGTGATCCTGCTTATCATGACCTTTCAGAAAAAATATGGGAAAGTATCGCAACCGGGTTCCAAGGAGTAAAGATCATACTGCTGTGGGTTATGATACTGGCCGGTGCAGGCAGAGGCCAGACCAGAGCACTCCATAGATTTTTATAATGAAAGAGCAGATCAGCGTGTTACATATAGAAATTGACACATAAAAATATATACCGGTATAGCAGGTATTTAAAAGCTTCTCCGCCTTACTTATATCGGAGGAGGTGTAGGAGACAGAAGATCCTGTACATAGGTAATCCTTGTGACAGCCCATAAATATATGTTTCAAATCATTTCCAATTGAAATTTTCCTTTCCGGCACCAATCTCAAAATGATATTTTACAATGCCAGTATCTATTTTGGACATAGGACTCTTGCCTTTTGTGCGAATAGATACGGAATCCCCATTAGCTTCGATAAAAAAAATCTGTTTGTTAAGACCTGTTGGGGCCAGAACAGCGGTATCCATGCCATTTATAAACCATTTATCGCTGCACGGCTTGCATTAATTCTCCTTGCTGTGTCATTTCTTACAAGACAGTAAAAGGTTTATGTGATAAAATAAAACAACCGGATTCCTTTCGCGGTGAGTACAGCACAGAGTTTAATTGGATGAATTTTATGAGATGAACCAGGCGCACATCATAGGAGTGGAAGATGCTGCGTTTGGTTTTGATTTATCCGTGCTGTATGCAGAGCAGTATAATGGACAGGAGATTGGTTCCATACAGGTAATCAATGGGACAGAACAGGAAAGACATGCTTATGAGAACTGCGATTTTGAAACCCTGAAAAGGGTCATGAAAACCTATGAGGAGCAATATTTTGGCTGGAAGGATAGAAATATATTTGAAAGGCAGTGGGTATTAAGGGATTTCCGGAAAACGGTTGGCAGCTCAGCGGATGAAGCCTATACCCGGATAAAAGCAATGGAGGCTGGTAAAGGGGTTTTGTCCACGGGCGATTATGCTTTATTAAAGGCTCTGTCCGGATATTGGCAGCATCATATAAGTTGCTGCAAGGCATTGAAAAAAATAAAGAGAAGCTGCTGGAAAACGGCGATATTATTAAATCCTGGATTTCAGATATTGAAAGTTGTTGTTGAGGAAAATAAAACCGTAAGGGATCACCGAACAAGTGAATAATCTGTTATTTTGCAGGCGATAGCAAAAAAGAAAGAGGGGAAGGTAAGATGTCTTATTATTTTATGGTGGATACTTATATACCGGAAGACGGTTCCGGAGGAGAGTACGATGATTATATTGTCCAGGTTAGGCCTATTGTAGAGCAGTACGGGGGGAAATATCTTGTCCGTACCAATACTGTGGTTAGCCTGAACGATGGAAGATGTCCGCAAAGAAGCATTGTTATAGAGTTTCCGGATAAGGCGGCACTGGAACGTTGCTTTTCTTCTGCTGAATACAAGGCAATTATGATGAAACGGGTGAACAGTGTTGACAGCAGGGCGATCATCGTGCCGGGAATTGGGGAGGAAATGCTGCTATCTGATTGATTCAGGGACTTATGGGAGCGAAGAAATCATTAAAGATTACTTACATTCCATAGGGAGAAGTGTCTCTGATATCAGAGCAATTTTTCTTACACATGCGCATCCGGATCATATTGGGACAGCGGCATATTTTCAGTATAAAGCAAAATGCAAGATTTATGCCAGCGTAGGAGAAAGGCGCTGGATTGAAGATGTAGATCTGCAGTTCCGGGAACGACCGATACCGAATTTTTATCAGCTTGCCGGAAAGTCTTCTGTGGTAGACTGTGTGGCGGCGGATGGGGACCGTATTGAATTAGAGGAAGATTTTACAGTACAGGTGCTCGGCACGCCTGGGCACTCGGCAGATGAGGTTACTTATATCATTGACGGGTCTGCATTTATTGGCGATTCAGTTCCGGTAACCGGGGATATCCCCATCTATGTAAATAAAGACGACACTTTGGATAGTTTACGGAGATTAGAAGAATTATCAGCAGTACATACGTTTTACCCGGCCTTGGATAAAGCATATACCAGGGAAGAAATGCAGGTAAAAATCAGTGAGGCCAGAAACTTAATCGGTATGTTGCAGACTGCCACAGCAACCGTAAGGAAAGAAATCCTGGGAGGAAATCTGGAACAGATTGTACAGCAGGTGTGTGAAAAAGTGAATATGCCACAGCTGATGCAGAATCCGCTGTTTAAGATGACGATTAAAAGCCATTTGGGATCCTGCCAGGAATAACTGATAATTGCAAAGCAGGTAGATAAATGAGAAGTTGTGGAGATAAAAAATGGATGCACAAGCATTTTGGAATGTTATTGGTAATTATAATAAGCAGACGTGGATAATTCAAATTATACTGTTCACATTTATGTTGCTAGCGATTATGTTATCTTATATGCAAAAGGTAAAGTGGGCGGCAAAATTTTCATTAGGAATTGTAAATCTGTTTATTGGCATTGCATTTTTTGCATGGTATGGGACAGAACCTATTCAAAAGTTTTTTGCTTTGCCATTATATCTGCTTTGTGGGGGATTGTTTTTTTACGAAAGTTGGCGCAACAAAGAGGATATGATTAAAAGACCAAACTTAATTCAGATTACATTGTTGCTCCTTTATTTGCTTTACCCTGCCGTTTCCATACTTTTGGGTAACTCTTTTCCGCAAATGGTGACATACATTATGCCTTGTCCTGTAATCAGTCTAAGTATAGCTGTCTACGCAGGATATAAAAGAAAAAATAAGGTTCTTCTAACTTTATTGACTATTTGGGGATTGACTGGGATAAAATCAGTGATTTTCAACGCCTATGAAGATATTATTTTATTGATTGCTGGGATATATGGTGTCTGTATACTGTTCAAAATGTATAGAACAAAGAGTGAAAGCTATTAGTGGGCCTTATTGGTAAAAGGCGCACTCAACAAACGGGAATTTTCTTATTTGAAAGGAGTTACAAGAAGGAAGGATTAAAATCTAATATGGAGAAGTTTACCCATTGTATAAAAGAGCTTTGGAATTGATTTAATATTACCATCAATTAGAATTTTATATGGGGAGATAGTAAAACATGACAATAAAAAAGCTGTTCTATATTGCTATCGCAGGGAGCGTACTTTGCTTTTGCGGAGATTTATTATTGGGTTGCTTTTACCCTGTGAAAAAGGTAGGGATGTTTCATCTTTTTCCTGCTTTTTCAGAGGAATGGTCAAACGCTGCACCTAGCAGATTTGTTATAGGCGGGATATTGGGTGTGATTGCACTTCTTTTAATGTTTTGCGGGTTTTATGCTATATTTGTTTTGCTTAAAGAAAAAGCCAGTAAATATGATAAAACATTTTTAATAGCGTCTGCTGTATTTGTTGCGGTAGGAACATTATACCATTGCGTATTTGCAATATCCGCATGGCTATACAATCAACTGGCAATAGAGAATATAACATTAGCTAAACAGATTAGTGAACGCTTTTTTGCAACATTTATCTGTGTTGCGCTTTTGGCTGCAATAAGTTTTATGATCTTATCAATTATTATGTTTTATGCTGCAATAAAAGGAACATGGGGAAAGAAAAGATGGGTGCTAATAAATCCCCTTTTGTTTATGGGGCTTTCAATTATGGCTGCAACTATTTTACCTGCCAATGCCATAATCAATGGTATGTTTGATTGGGGACAACAAAGTCTAGCTTTGTTGTTAGTTTTCTGTGCATTTTCAAAAATTCCTTGCACAACTTCCAGTTAAACCAAGTCGGTGCACAGCATTGCTTTCGGTAACATTTAACCGCAGGCTAAGCTGGTGGAAGGGGCTGCTTGCCGGCGTTATTGTTTCAGGTATGATTGAAACTTTCCAATTAATATTCTGCAGAGGAGTATTTGAATGGGATGATATAGTGTAACAAGGAGTATTATGAAGAAAAAACTAAGCTCATTTTGGGATTTTATTCTTTCATTATGTAAAGGGGAATTGGAAATCTGTAAGGCGGCATGGGAACAGTACGGGTATATCTGACATAGTGGCTGTTGTTGGCCGGATGAAATAAAAGCTATGTGTCCCTGTTGGAAGGTAGGGAAGATTCATTATGAGAAGTGGTAAAGCTGCTGCATGAACCGGTTACGAATGATTCAGGCGTAGAGACATGCGCCAGTTATTCTGTAAAAGGCGGTGCTGATGGGTAAATATCAAAAGAAACTTATTTAGTGTATTTCGACAAATTTAAAAAGATTGTTTGGGGGATAGCATGACGGAAAGACCGATATTGAATAGAAATTTAGACAGTAAAACATTTCGTGATCATTATTATTTAAAAGAGGAATTGATAGACTTTTGCAGGAAGAATGCGCTGCCTGTTTCAGGAGGAAAGATAGAGATTACAGACAGGATCGCCCATTTTCTTGACACGGGTAAAATATTGTCTGTTCCAAAAACAAAGAAAAAAGTAACTGTAATTTCGGATATTGAGGAAAGTACAGAAATTGAACCGGATATTATCTGTTCAGAGAAGCACAGAGCCTTTTTTAAGAAGCATATAGGAAGAGGCTTTTCTTTCAATGTGGCTTTTCAGAATTGGCTAAAGAACAATAGCGGGAAAACATACAAAGAAGCAATTGCAGCTTATGATCAGATTCTTGAAAATAA
The DNA here is from genome assembly GCF_900258535.1 of Blautia marasmi. Classification (NCBI taxonomy): domain Bacteria; kingdom Bacillati; phylum Bacillota; class Clostridia; order Lachnospirales; family Lachnospiraceae; genus Blautia; species Blautia marasmi. The sequence continues at coordinate 5,452,186 of NZ_OIWX01000001.1, read as the reverse complement.
GAAAAAGGGTAAAACGAAAATTGACAAACAGTTTGAGTACAATACATATATCCGTGATTTCTTTGCAGATAATCAAGGAAAATCGTTGGAACAGGCAATTCAATGCTGGAAATACAAAAAGCAGTTACCAGGGCATAATCGTTATGAAAGAGCAGACCTTACGGCTATAAAATGAACCTTTTGTGTAAATGCTGTGGTTGTGTTGAAAAAGGGCGGGAAGATTCCATATGGTGGTGGCTATAATGTTGAGTATGCCTTATTCAGTGCATACGCTTCCGCACATTCGCAAGCGATGCGGAACCCCATCAGCGCTGTTAACTGGCCGGCTTCTATCGAAACATTCCGATAAAACTGGTTATCAGAACTTGTTGGGGAGAGCATATCTTACCGGATAAGATATATAAGGGCGTTGTTTGATCTGGAACTTATATAGGGTTACGGATCGGCTGGGTATGAAAGAGGACTTCATTACGTCTTGAACGAAATAAGTGAACTTCAATTTGAGAGGATGGGTACGGTGATGAAAGAAATTATTGACTTTATTGAGTCAAATGTGAATGGCAAAACGCTGTTTACAAAGGAATTGGTTTATGAGTTGGAAAATGGGGCATTACAGGGCGTATATTCTGATCAAATATCTTTTTCTAATCTGAAATATTCCCGGAGTGGATTCCAATTGGATATGTTTATTGTATCCAATGAGAAAATATGGCTTATGGGAAAGGATAAACAGCGAGAAGAATTACGGAAAGACTTCAGCGGCGTTTCCCTGTTCCGTTTTGAATTGGCAGAACGTAAAAGCACAAATGGTATTACGGGATGTTTTCGATTTATATCTGCTTCGGGAAAAAATGTTGCGGCAGAGGCAATTGTAAGCGGTATTTATGATGTGCGCCTCGAAAATGATGTTCTTAAATTATCGGAAGACCAGGTATTGTACCGAGACCAGCCCATTCAAGGTGAGCGCTTCAAGCCGGTGGCATTTCAATCAGAACATCGTTTTTATAATAAAGACGGAAAGCTGTGTTATGAATATGATGGCAAGAGTTTTGATGTGGATACAAAAACGATGAAGCGCAGCGGCAGCTCTGATGCCTTTCCGCCCTTTGTTTCAATGGAAATGTAAGGCCGTTAATTTTTGATTTACTCAATACGCAATTTGAAACTTTATGTTCACTTATGCGAGGGGGAAATTTATTTCTGGCTCTTCTTTTAAGTGCAGCCTGCTATATCCCAGAGTGTTCTATAACTATTTTACGGGATATGCACACATGGCTGCCTTTTTTCTGTGTGGACACAACTGCAGAAGTATTGCAGGCAAGTTTCCTAATAATGTTCTTAGTATGCACATAACCGCCGTATATTGGGAGTATTTCGAGGGGTAAATTATGTGGTAAATGTGATAAAATGAATCTTTCCCCTTATAAACAAGTTATGGGATAGGGGTGTCTTTGTGTGCAATTCTGTGCATACAGGTGCATGGAATTATTGGTGTAACCCCTATAACCTCATGATTTGGGATATTGTGCTGCCGGGAAAACGGGGTTCCGTACCATAGGTTCTTTGCAGAACCGGCTTTTAAGCGGCTACTTAAATTAAGCGGATTTGAGGATATGCAGTGGCGTTTTATAAGGAACACATATGCGACAGTCCTGGCTGAATATGAGATTAGCATCAAAGCCATAGCTGTCTGTCTGTGACATTATCCTCCGGTATTTACCAATGATACTTATGTAGACGCTGGAAAAATAGTATATGCTATTGCCGTAGAGATTACAGATTTTGCGATGGATGTCCTGCCGGGACAGAAAACAGTACGGGATATTAACGTTGATCGTACATATCTACTTGAAGTTCTTCCTCAAAATGTATATAATATCTAAGATTGCACCAATGCAGGATTTGCAGAAAATCATCCTTCTGTATCGGGCAGTGTCGCATAATGTGGTATAATTATGCATTGTAGTGCAGATTTGAAAAAAAGTGCTATTTGTGACCCAACCTCTGTTTTTGACCCGTTATACATCAAAATCTATAATTATACAGTGCAAATAAGGATATAAAATACATGTGAAAAGAGAGAAATTTGGCATTCGCAAGGCGACTTCAAATTTGTGGATTAGCAACAAAAATGAAAGGAAAAATATGAGAAAACTAGCTTTAAGTGATGAAATATTATTAAAAATCGAGAAGCCGGCACGCTACATCGGCAATGAAGTTAATTCGGTAAATAAAGACATAAGCAAGGTGGACGTGCGGTTTGCCATGTGCTTCCCCGATGTCTATGAAATCGGAATGTCCCATCTTGGAATTCAGATTTTATATGATATGTTCAATAAAAGAGAGGATGTATGGTGTGAGCGTGTCTATTCTCCTTGGCCTGATTTGGATGCGGTTATGCGTAAAGAGCAGATTCCGTTATTTGCGCTGGAGTCCCAGGACCCGATCAAAGATTTTGATTTTTTAGGCATAACCATCCAGTATGAAATGTGTTACACAAACATACTGCAGATCCTGGATTTAAGCCAGATGCCTCTTCGCGCCAAAGACAGGGGAGAGGAATATCCTATTGTCATTGGCGGAGGACCCTGTACCTATAATCCGGAACCGCTGGCGGAATTTTTTGATGTCTTCTATATCGGTGAAGGAGAAACTGTTTTTGATGAATTCCTGGATGCCTATAAGAAATACAAAAAAGCAGGAAAAAGTAAAAAAGAGTTTTTAGAACGCGCCGCAGAAATTCCGGGAATTTACGTTCCTGCCTTTTACGATGCATCCTATCATGAAGATGGAACACTTGCATCCTTTGCACCGAATAACGCTCATGCAAAACAGGAAATAGAAAAACAGGTTGTGATGAACCTTTCCGATGTCTGCTACCCGGAAAAGCCTATTGTACCATTTATTAAGGCCACACAGGATCGTGTCACTCTGGAAATCCAGCGGGGATGTATCCGTGGCTGTCGTTTCTGTCAGGCAGGAATGATCTACCGGCCTACCAGGGAGCGTGATGCGGAGTTTTTGAAAAAAACCGCCAGGTCCATGCTGGAAAGTACCGGACATGAGGAAATTTCCTTAAGTTCCTTAAGCTCCAGTGATTATTCCAAACTGCCGGAATTGATAGATTACCTGATCGAGGAGTGTTCCGCGAGAAATGTAAATATTTCACTTCCCTCCCTGCGTATTGATGCATTTTCCCTGGACGTTATGAGCAAAGTGCAGGACATTAAGAAGAGCAGTCTTACTTTTGCACCGGAGGCGGGAACACAGCGTATGCGTGATGTCATCAATAAAGGGCTTACGGAGGAGGTTATCTTGAATGGTGCGGCAGAAGCGTTTGCAGGGGGCTGGACCAGAGTGAAATTGTACTTTATGCTTGGACTTCCAACAGAGACAGAGGAAGACATGAAAGGCATTGCCCATCTGGCTGAGGAGGTTGCAAAGAAATACTATGAAATTCCGAAAGAACAGCGCCGCGGCCGATGTCAGATAGTAGCCAGCACATCCTTTTTCGTACCGAAACCGTTTACACCTTTCCAGTGGGCTCCTATGTGCCGTAAAGAAGAGTATCTGGCGAAAGCAAAAGTAGTAAAAGATGAAATTCGTGCACAGTTAAATCAAAAGAGTATTAAATACAATTATCATGAGGCAGACGTCACTGTGCTGGAAGGTATTTTGGCAAGAGGAGACAGGCGTATCTGTGATGTGTTGGAAAAGGCTTATAAAAATGGCGCGATTTTTGATGCATGGTCTGAATATTTCCGCTATGATATTTGGATGAAAGCTTTTGAAGAGCTGGGGATCGACCCGGAATTCTATACGCTCAGGGAGCGTCCGTCCGATGAACTGTTCCCCTGGGATTTTATCCATGCGGGTGTATCAAAGAAATTCCTGCGCAAGGAATGGGAGAGAGCAAAAGAGGGAGTTGTAACACCTAACTGCCGTGTGAAATGTTCCGGCTGCGGGGCAGCTTCTTATAAAGGAGGTGTCTGCATTGAAGGTTAGAGTAAAATTTGCAAAAGAAGGGGCTATGAAATTCATCGGCCACCTGGATATTATGCGGTATTTTCAGAAAGCGGTAAAACGCGCAGGGCTGGATGCTGCTTTTTCTGAGGGATACAGTCCTCATATGATCATGTCATTCGCTTCCCCCCTGGGCGTAGGGATAACCAGTACAGGTGAATACTTTGATCTGGAGCTGAAAAGTGTGTATTCTTCAAAAGAAATGGTAAATAAGCTGAACGATGCCATGGTGGAGGGTATGCGCATTTTAAGCGTTCGCCAGGTAGAGGAAGGAAAAGCCGGAAAGGCAATGTCTCTTGTGGCTGCTGCGGATTATGTAATTACTTTCCGGGAGGGAAAGGAACCGTCAGAGGACTGGAAGCAAAGAATTACCGGGTTTATGGACCAGCCATGCATTTTTATTGTGAAAAAAACAAAGAAAAGTGAAAAGGAAGTAGATATTCGTCCGTTTATATATGATATGGAAGAAAAAGATGGGAGCATTTGTCTGACTTTGGCGGCAGGAAGCTCCAACAACACAAAACCGGAGCTTGTGATGGAAGCTTTCTGTGGTTTTTTAGGCGTACCTTACGATCAATGGGATTTTATGGTGCATAGAAGTGAATTATACGCCGATACCGGCACGGAAGAGGAGCGGAATCTTGTACCGCTGGAAGATTTGGGTGAGGAAATTGAGTAAACTGATCCTAACCCCTATGGATATTTCCGGCAGGAAACGGTTGACAGCAGCCCTGGTAAAGGATGGACGAATCTGCCAGCTTAATTTATGCCGGTTTGAACATAAGAGTATTCTGGGTAATATTTATGTGGGTAAAGTGAAAAATATCACAGAAAACATCCGTGCTGCTTTCATAGAGATTGCAGATGGCATCATGTGTTATTATTCCATGGATGAGAAAGCAGTTCCGCTTTACATGAATAAAAAGAAAAGCGGAAAGCTGAAACCGGGCGATGAACTTTTGGTACAGGTGTGCAGGGAGCCGATCAGGGGAAAACTTCCCTGTGTGACCTGTGATCTGAATTTTTCCGGAAGATATCTGGTCGTGACGGCTGTTTGGGCAAAGCTGGGGTTTTCAGGGAAATTAAGTGCAGAGGAGAAAAGAAGACTCAAAGAGATTCTGCAGCCTATTTTGCCGGATGATGCCGGGGTTATTGTACGCACCAACAGCAGAAATGCATCCGAAGAAGATTTACAGTCTGAATTGGAACGTCTTTTAGAATGCCTCAGGCAGGTAAAGGAAAAGGCTGCAACCAGAACCTGCTTTTCTCTCATTCATGAAAATCTGCCGGAATATCTGCAGGTTCTGCAAAATGTTTATGAACAGGATTTAGAGGAGATTGTCACTGACAACAAAGAGCTTTACGCGCAGATCTCCCATTATCTGGAGTATTATGGAATGACGGACAATAGGCTGCGTCTTTATGAGGATAAACTTTTGCCGTTGTCCCGCTTATATTCTCTGGAAACGGTTCTTAAAGAAGCTTTATCCGAAAAGGTTTGGCTGAAGTCCGGCGCATTTCTGGTCATCCAGCAGACAGAGGCGTTTGTGTCCATTGATGTGAACACCGGAAAATATACCGGAAAAAAAGATTATCAGGAGACATTTCGGAAGATCAATCTGGAGGCTGCAAAGGAGATCGCGAGACAACTGCGTCTCCGTAATCTGTCCGGTATGATCTTAATAGATTTTATCAATTTGAAAGAGCAGAAAGATAAAGAGGAACTGCTGTACACTTTACAGAGATACCTGAATCAGGATCCGGTAAAGGGGAATGTGGTGGATATTACAAAACTAAATATTGTGGAAGTCACCCGCAAAAAAATAAGGAAATCCCTGGCAGAAGAGCTTCGGGAAGAATATCAGGAAAGTGTAAGGTAATCATAGTTATGAAAGTAAAATCCATGCTTACAACGCTGTGTTATATTGAAAAAGGAGACAGCTATCTGATGCTGCACCGCATTAAAAAGGAGTCTGATGTAAATAAGGACAAATGGATAGGTGTAGGCGGACATTTTGAGGAGGACGAAAGTCCGGAGGACTGTCTTTTGCGGGAAGTGAAAGAGGAGACCGGACTGACACTCACCTCATACAAATTCAGAGGTATTGTCACATTTATTTTCAAACCCCTTACAGGGGAACCGGACACGGAATATATGTGTCTGTACACAGCAGATGGATATGAAGGCACTCTTTGTGCCTGCAATGAAGGCATTCTGGAATGGGTGCAGAAAAAAGAAGTGCTGAATCTGAACCTTTGGGAGGGGGACAAGATATTCTTCAAGCTTTTAGAGGAGGAACATCCTTTCTTTTCCCTGAAATTAATGTACCAGGGAGATACATTACGCGAGGCGGTGTTAGATGGAAAACGGATACAATGATTTTATGAACCCTCATAAGAAAAAACTGAAGCCGGTACATGGGATTCTTCTTTTTGTTCTGGTTATGGTTTCCTACTATACAATTATTGCCTGGATGCAGATGAGATTCGGAATGTACGGACTGGCCATGACAGAGCTATATCTGCTCTTACTGTCTGTGGGGATCACAGTTCTTGCCGGCGGGGATTTTGCGGAAGTCTTTCCGGTTAAAAAACCGTCATGGAGTAAAATATTTGGGACACTTCTGCTTTGGGCCGGGGCCTATGCTTTGGTCCTTCCGGCAACCATGGTGATCGCATGGCTGTTTCCGGAGCAGATGTTTGGCACAAGCAGCGCCTTAAATGATATAATTGCAAGCGTACCGCTGCTGGTTTCAGTCTTTATTACGGCTGTCATGCCTGCCGTCTGTGAGGAAGCCATGCACAGAGGGGTGATTCTTCACAGTCTCAAAAGTCTGAAACGGGAGTGGGTGATCGTGCTGATCATGGGAATCCTTTTTGGGCTTTTTCACGGGAGTGTATGGCGTCTTGTTCCGACTGCGCTTTTGGGCGGTGCTTTATCCTGGCTGATGCTCAGAACAGAAAATATGGTCTACCCGGCACTGTTCCATTTTGCAAATAATTTCCTGCCCACACTTCTCTCTTTTGGACAGACCAATAGCGATACTGCAGCCAGTGCAGAATACTTGATGGAAGCGGGAATTTCGGTGGCTGCCCTGGGTATCTATGTGGCTGTAGGCTGCGCGGCGCCATTTGCTCTTTATACTGCCGGTTATCTGATACGAAGGGAAAAAGGCAGAAAGGTGCCTTATTTTCCTAAAGAACATCAGACTTTTTTGATCGTATTTCTGACGGTATGTTCTGTAGTACCGGCTATGATAGGCGGAATATTGTTTTTGTACGGGGTTTTCTTTGACGATTCCCTGTGGCAGATGATAAGACAGAGTCCCATAGAAAATTTCTCTGTTTTTCTAACAAATTTCTTGTAAAATTTTCAAGTTCATCTTGACGAACAGGTATTCTTGTGCTATTATAAGCGAGTATGCCGCACAAAGAGGTTAGAAGCGCTGTGAAAGAGTCAGCCACCATATTTTGGCGAGTAATGATAATAGGAGGTGCCATATGTACGCAATTATTGCAACAGGTGGTAAACAGTACAAAGTAGCCGAAGGCGATGTTATCAGAGTAGAAAAACTTGGAGCAGAAGCTGGAGAAACTGTTACATTTGACCAGGTCCTTGCCGTAAACAATGATGGGTTAAAAGTTGGTGAAGACGTAGCAAGCGCTACTGTAACCGCGTCTGTAGTTGAAAACGGTAAAGCTAAAAAGGTTATCGTTTACAAATATAAACCGAAAACCGGATACCACAAGAAAAACGGTCACAGACAGCAGTACACCAAAGTTAAGATTGAAAAAATCAACGCTTAATTATGACGTACATTACGTTTTATCAGGACAGTGACGGTGTTGTGACAGGCTTTGACACCAGTGGACATGCCGGATATGCCAGGCAGGGTGAGGATATCATCTGTGCGGCAATTTCCGCTCTTGTCATCAATGCGGTGAATTCCATTGAACAGTTTACAGAGGATGCTTTTAAAGTGGATGTGGACAGAGAAAATGGCGGCATCGTATTCAGGCTGGAGGCAAAACCTTCCAAAGAAGCAGCGTTGTTGCTGAATTCCCTCATTCTCGGATTGCAGAGAATGGAAGACGAAGAAGAAAACAGACAATATATTGATGTCATATTCGAGGAGGTGTAAGGACATGTTAAGAATGGACCTTCAATTTTTCGCTCATAAAAAAGGTGTAGGTTCTACCAAGAACGGTAGAGATTCCGAATCCAAAAGACTGGGTGCAAAAAGAGCAGACGGACAGTTTGTAAAAGCCGGAAACATCCTTTACAGACAGCGCGGAACAAAAATTCATCCGGGTGTGAATGTAGGACGCGGTGGCGACGACACTTTATTTGCATTAGTAGATGGTGTTGTTCGTTTTGAAAGAAAAGGCAGAGACAAAAAACAGGTTTCTGTAGTACCGGTAACAGCAGAGTAACAATAGAATTTACGCTTGGCGGATTTTCTGTTGTGGTGAATTAAGGGAGGCTTCAAATCGTTCTGGTTTGAAGCCGCTTTTTTTAGCAATATATCTGCCAAGGCAGATTTAGAAAGTCAGAGGTTTTTATGTTTGCAGACAGAGCAAAAATCACAATCCGTTCCGGAAAAGGCGGAGACGGCCATGTGAGTTTCCGAAGAGAACTGTATGTTGCCAATGGCGGTCCTGATGGTGGAGACGGCGGCAGAGGCGGAGATGTTATCTTTGAAGTGGATAAAGGTCTGAATGCCCTGACCGATTATCGGCATAAACGCAAATATGCGGCAGAGAACGGACAGGAAGGCGGCAAGAAAAGATGTCATGGCGCCGACGGCAAGGACATTATCCTGAAAGTTCCGGAAGGAACCGTGATCAAGGACGCAGATTCCGGCAAAGTCATTGCTGACATGTCAGGAGAAAACAAAAGACAAATCGTATTAAAAGGCGGAAGAGGCGGCAAAGGGAATATGAACTATGCCACAGCTACCATGCAGGTGCCCAAATATGCCCAGCCGGGACAGCCGGCGCAGGAGCTGGCTGTTATGCTGGAGCTGAAAGTGATAGCGGATGTGGGACTGATTGGATTTCCCAATGTGGGAAAATCAACGCTGCTTACAAGAGTGAGCAATGCCAGACCGCAGATTGCCAATTATCACTTTACAACGATTAATCCTCATCTGGGAGTGGTGGATTTGGAAGGCTGTGACGGATTTGTCATCGCAGATATTCCAGGTTTGATCGAAGGGGCCTCAGAGGGTGTGGGACTTGGTCATCAGTTTCTGCGCCATATTGAGAGAACCCGTGTGTTGATCCATCTGGTGGATGCGGCATCCACAGAGGGAAGAGACCCCATTGATGATATTTATAAAATTAACAAGGAACTGGAAGCCTATGATCCTAAACTCATGGAACGTCCCCAGGTGATCGCAGCCAACAAGACGGACATGATCTACAGTGAGGATGAAGACCCGGTTGAGCGCATCAGACAGGAGTTTGAGCCTCAGGGAATCAAAGTGTTCTCCATTTCTGCGGCAACAGGAAAAGGCCTGAAGGAGCTTCTTTATCACGTGAAGAGCCTTCTGGATAAGATTGATAAGGAACCGGTTATTTTTGAACAGGAATTTTTCCCGGAAGATATGCTGATCGCTGAAAATCTTCCATACACCGTAAAACAGGATGAAGAGGACGAGCACTTGTTTTATATTGAAGGGCCAAAGATTGAGAAGATGCTGGGTTATACCAATCTGGATTCAGAAAAGGGATTTTCTTTCTTCCAGAGATTCTTAAAGGATAGTGGTATTCTGGCAGACCTGGAAGCAGCCGGAATTGAAGAGGGCGACACTGTACGGATGTATGGCTTTGATTTTGATTATTACAAATAGGAGATAACATGACAAGTAAACAGAGGGCTTATTTAAAAAGTCTTGCTATGACCATGGATCCCATCCTGCAGATTGGAAAATCCAGCCTGACACCGGAGAATACGGCGTCTGTAGCGGAAGCGCTGGAAGCCAGAGAACTGATTAAGATAAATGTACTTCAGAACTGTATGGACGATCCGAAGCAAATTGCAGAGGTGCTGGCTGAGAGGACAAAATCCCAGGTGGTACAGGTGATTGGCAAGAAAATAGTTTTATATAAAGAAGGAAAAAAAGAAAAGAAGAAAATATTTCTTCCATAATAGGATATCCTGATAAGAGGAACAGTCATGTGCGAGAAAAGAAAACGAGTGGGCATCATGGGAGGGACATTTGATCCCATCCATATTGGACATCTGATTTTGGGCGAGACAGCCTATGAGCAGTTTGACTTAGACCAGGTACTTTTTATGCCTGCAGGAAATCCTCCCCATAAGAGAAGGCGCCTTCACAGGGCAACGGATGAACAGCGCAGCGAAATGGTGAGAAGAGCAATTGCTTCAAATCCGCACTTCTCCCTCTCTTTGGAGGAGATGAATGAAGATGGATTCACATACACGTACAGAACTCTGGAGCGTTTGAAGGCAGAGCACCCGGATACAGATTATTTTTTTATACTGGGCGCGGATTCTCTTTTTGACTTTGACAAATGGAGGGAGCCTGGAAGAATATGCAGGGCGTGTACCGTAGTGGCGGCAACGCGAAATCATACCAGCCAGGAACGTCTGGATGAAGCGATCCGTTTCCTGGAGGAGAAATACAGCGGAACTTTCCGCAAACTGAATTCCCTGAATATTGATATATCGTCAGCCATGCTCCGCTCCTGGATCGCGGGACAGAGGACAATAAAGTATTATGTGCCTGACAATGTGATCGCATATATCAGGGAGAACCATATTTACGAGGAATGTAATACAGATGAATTATGATTTGAAAGCCTTTTCAAAAAAGCTGAAGAAACATCTCGATGAAGAGCGTTATATACACACTCTTGGGGTTATGTATACAGCGGCGGCTTTGGCTATGGCCCACGGCGGTGATTTGGAAAAGGCCCAGACAGCAGGGCTGCTTCATGACTGTGCAAAATGTATACCTAACGATAAGAAGCTGAAGCTGTGTGAAAAAAAGAATATTCCAGTTTCGGAGATAGAAAAACAAGCACCATTTCTTCTGCATGCAAAACTTGGAGTTTATATAGCCAGGAAAAAATATGATGTAGAGGATAAAGAGATTCTGTCTGCTGTCCGCTGGCACACTACAGGCAAGCCTGAGATGTCACAGCTTGAACAAATCATATATCTGGCAGACTATATAGAGCCTGGCAGAGATAAGGCACCAAATCTGCTTAAAGTACGCAGACTAGCTTTCGAGGATCTGGATGAGTGTATGTATGAGGTGTTAAAGGATACACTGGACTATCTTGGCAGCAATCCAAAGACTCTGGATCCTGCTACAAAAGAAGCATTTATTTATTACGAGAAAATTCATAACAGTAAAATACAGAAGGAGGCGAATATATGAACAGCAAAGAAATTGCGCGGATGGCATGTGAGGCACTGGAAGACAAAAAAGCGCTGGAAGTAAAGATTATCAATATTGAAAAGGTATCTACTCTGGCAGATTATTTTATTATTGCCAGCGGAAGCAACCGGAATCAGGTACAGGCTATGGCAGATAATGTGGAAGAAATTCTTGGAAAAGCACAGATTGAGCCAAAACAGATTGAAGGCTATCAAAATGCAAACTGGATTCTGATGGATTACAGGGATGTGGTTATCCATATCTTTGATGAAGAAAACCGCCTTTTCTACGATTTGGAAAGAATCTGGAGAGATGGTTCCCTGATTGAAAAAGAAGAACTGGATAAATAGATAAATAGAAACCACGCCTTGCCGGTTATCTATTATCATGGTTAATTATAAGAGCTGCCGTGTAGAAGGAGACTTCTGCACGGCGGCTTTTATATTATACTGTGTTGTATGTACCTTGTTTCTGATGACGGGAATTTTGCGGTTTACATTACTTCATGAATCGGAAAACCCCAATTACCTTTCCCAGTACCTGGAACTGCTGCTCCGGATATATCACAATAGGATCCATATAGTCGTTCTCCGGCTGGAGACGGATATGGTCTTTTTCTTTATAAAATGTTTTGATCGTTGCTGAGTCATCAACCAAAGCAACAATCTTATCACCGTTCTCGGCATTCTCCTGTTTCTCGACGACTACATAGTCTCCGCTGAATATACCTGCATTGACCATACTGTCCCCCTGTACGACCAGCATAAATGTCTGTTTGTTGGGCATATATTCAGACGGGATTGGGAAATAGCCTTCTACGTTCTGTACGGCAAGCAGCGGTTCTCCGGCTGCGACCTTGCCGATGATCGGTACATTTATGGTCTCTCTTCTGACGAGATTGAAGTTATCATCTACAATTTCAATTGCCCGCGGCTTGGTGGGGTCTCTTCTTATATATCCATTTTTCTCCAGCGTTTCCAGATGGGAGTGTACAGAAGAGGTGGACTTTAAATTGACTGCCTCACAGATTTCACGTACAGACGGCGGAAAACCGCGGTTAAGGATTTCGTTCTTCATATATTCTAAAATTTCGGATTGTTTTTTGCTGATTTTTCCATATGACATATGTAATACCTCCGGTTCTGATCTGATTGGGGTGTGTTTTTGGAGCGATATGGTTTGCTGCCCATGCAATTACTTAAAAATATAATAACATATTTTGATATGAAATGCAAACAGATATTCGGAATATTTGTTCGATTACTATTGACAAACGTGTGTTCTTGTATTATGATTGGTTATAGAAAATAGAACGCATGTTCGCGAACATATATTTGCATGTACGAAGGAGAAAAGCTATGAGGGAAAGCAGAAAAAGAGCAAGAAGACGGAGAACAAACAGAGCAAAACTTTTGGGGATCGGTTTTTTGGCTTTGGTGATAACATTGATTTTTTCCATCCGGGCAGCCGCTACAGCCAATGCGGGAACTGCTGACAGCAGCCGGACCAAATATTATGCCAGTATCCAGATAGAGAAAGGTACCAGTCTGTGGGAGATAGCTGGTGATTATATGACGGAAGAATACAATTCTGAGCAGGAATATATAGAGGAAGTAATGCAGATGAATCATTTGGAAAGTGATATTATCTATGAGGGTGCTTATCTTTGTGTTCCTTATTATTCTTCCGAACAAAAGTGAGGGGGAGCTGTGCGTGGAATATAAATCTTCTGTCTGCAGACCGCGGTTTTGGGTGCTGTTTTCTATAGGGATGCCATACGATATGCTTCAAGACCGGCTTTACGCACCTCAGCGCTAAACAGGTGTATTTCCCAGGTGCTGCACGATGTACGCAAAATCCCCAAATCCTAGGTTGGCTGGCTCCGGAATGCAGTTAGTAGTATTCCTTGCCCGGCAAGACAGAACGGCCATAATGGGCGTACCGGTGCATTGCGAAGCGTGTTGCTGAAAAAAATGTAATTTGATCAAACTGTGAACAGTGACATATGAAACATTGTTTGTATGCATATGGTCATGTCCGCTTTTTTGTGATAAGATAAAAATCAAGTATAGGAAGGATGCTGTTCAAAGGGATGGGATTTTACAGTATGTGAGCAGTGGCATCCGGTTACTATACGGCAATATAGCACAGATGATAAATCACAATAGAGACGGGCGGATACGTGCAGAGGGAAATTTATGAATCGAAAGAAAGTGACATCAACAGATGTGGCCAAGAGGGCAGGGGTATCCCAGGCCACAGTATCAATGGTTCTGAATCAGAAGTACAATGTCTCCTTTTCCAGAGAGACCATCAAAAAAGTTGAACAGGCAGCAAAGGAGTTAGGATATACCAATGAGAAGAAACCGCGTGCCTCCAGAATACGCATGCGTGGTACCATATTTGTTGTCTGTCCTAATTTTACAAATCCCTATTATTTTTCGCTGATACAAGGGATAGAAAAGACAGCGCAGAAAAATAAATTTGATGTTTTTCTATGCAATACCAGAAGGGATTATCAGACAGAAGAGAAGTATTTAAAAAAGATAGAAAAACTGAATCCTTCTGGGGTTATCTATACTTTTGCACCTACTTTTCCGGAATCCCTGCAGAATGTGTCGAAGAAAATCCCTGTGGTTCTGATCGGTGAGAAGGATGTGGTGTCAGGGATTGATACCGTGGAATTGAACAGTGAAAAAATGGGGCGTATGCTTGCAGAGTATTTACTGGGACTGGGGCACCGTAAAGTTGGATTCATTTCAACCCCCTTGACAGAACGGCAGTCAGCCCGCAGAGCAAGAATCAAAGGCTTTTGCGAGACTTTTGCGGAAGCTGGCTGTTCCGATGGGGTATATGTAAGAAGCCTTCCGAAAGAAATGGACATTATGTTTCAGGAAATTGACATGGAATACAGGACAGGATATGAACTGACATTGGAACTGATCCAGCAGGTGCCCCAGATTACCGCGATCGCAGGAACGAACGATATGGTTGCCCTGGGTATCAGGGATGCATTGTTGAAGGAGAAATACAGGATACCGGAAGATATTTCAGTAATTGGATGTGATAATCTTCTTTTTTCAGGTCTCAGAGGAATTGACCTTACAACCGTGGAACATTATGTTTCAAAAAAAGGCGAGGACGCCTGTGAGATCCTTATACAGGAGATGGGAGAACAGAAGGCTAAAAATAACAGCAGTGGAGAAAATATGGTTCATCATATTGAATATGAACCACGACTTGTAGTAAGAGGCAGCAGTTCTTATCCGAAATTAAAATAGATGGTCCGAAAAAGTAGGAGCGATTGAAATACTTGGATGGTTACAAGTCGAACTTAGGGGACCACTAATATCAGCATTCAGATTCAAAATCTAAAATGTGAGATCAAAAAATACATAAAATAGCTTGTATCAAAAATAGGCAAAAGGCATTTGGAAGATTGAATACATCATATTCTGCAATTGTGCATGAGAAAAAGATGTATTCGGTTTGAGAGATGTCTTTTGCTTTTTTAGTTTTACTTGTTAAAAATGGCAGCAATCTATTTTTTTATAGACGTTATAGGTGCGGATGAAAAAAGGTAACAGATGTGGTGGGGTTCCGACCCCTTCATGAACAGAGCAGTAGTAATATAAATATTAATAGATTTATAGATTCTTATTTATTCTTGAAAACAATTGTAAAAAAGTGTATTATATACTATATAACACCACTGATTGATGGGAAACAGCAAAAATAAGAATAAATAAGCACAAAGTAAGAACAATATAAGACAAAATAAGAAGAAATAAGTGAGAGGCGGGCACAAATAAGAAATAAGAATTGAAAATCAATTTAAATTATTCCCACATTTATAAAAGCACGATGCAACAAACAGTATCGGTCCAACATAGAAATAAAGACATTGTTTGTTTTTTACTCGCTGGCAGGGCCTGGAAAGGAGACAGAAGCCATGTTCATGGAAGAACGTCAAAAGATGATTGTCGAGATGGTAAACAAATCCGGTCACATCTCAGTTAATGAAATACAGGAGCGATTTCATGTATCCTCCGATTGTGTCAGAAGAGACCTGCGTTCTCTGGAAAGCAGAGGATTAATAAAAAGAACACATGGAGGTGCGATCAGCACTGGCCCAAAAGGGAAATATCCGGAGGAACTGTATAATCCCAAAGAAATTTCTGATATGAATGAACTCTGCCTTGCAGCGGCAAAAAAAGCGGTAGAATACATTGTGGAAAATGACGTAGTATATCTGACTACCTCTGTGGTTGGTTATTATATGGCAAAATATCTGCCAGCAGATTTTTCCTTTACGGTAGTCACCAACTCCGTGACAGTGGCAGACGAACTGCGGAAACATTTGAATGTGTCTGTCATACTACTTGGCGGGGAGATGTCCCACCGAGGGCACTGCCATGATTTCTATACAATGCAGATGATGAAAAATATAAGTCTGGATAAAGCTTTTTTGTCACATACAGCCTTGTCAATTGAAAATGGAGCATCTATACATAACAGTGCCGGAGTGGAATTTGGAAGGCTGATCATGAAAAACAGCTCTATGAACATAGGCGTGTATCCTTCCGAAAAATTGGGGAAAAATTCAATTCACTCAGTTTGCCCAATCACCGCATATGATCTTCTGATTACCGATGACCAGGTGTCTGAAGACTTTGTCATGCAGGCAGAAAGATTAAAAGTAAAGGTTGACATTGCGGTTGTATAAAGGATTCGTCCGAATGTCTGCTGCGCTAGGAGGAAAAATGTATTGTATATTAGTGAGCGGGATACCCGCGTCCGGTAAGACTGTCCTGGCAGAGTATTTGTCAGCATCCCTGCATATTCCGGTGGTTTCAAAGGACAAGATCAAAGAAATTTTATTTGATACTATTGGTTTTCGCTCCAGAACAGAAAAAGTTGCGCTTGGAACAGGAGCAATGGAGGCTATGTATTATTTTGCTGGCCAGATGATGAGGGCAGGACAGCCGTTCCTGCTGGAAAATAATTTTGAAAACGTCTCAAGACCGGGAATTCAGTCATTGCTTGAAAAATATGGTTATCAGGCTGTAACGGTTCGTCTTACCGGGGACTATAACGTTCTATTCAATAGGATGATAGAAAGAAATAATTCACCAGACAGACACAAAGGCCATATTGTTAATGATTATTATCAAAAGCCGGAAATAAAACTAGAAACAAACCTAAAAGCAAAAGCCAACCCAGTAACAAACCTAAAAACAAAACCAGAAGCCAGCCCAGAAACAAACTCCAAAGCAAACCCGGAAATAAACCAAAAAACAAAACCAGAAGCCAACCCAGAAACAAAAACAAAAGCCAACCCAGTAACAAACCCAAAAACAAACCCGGAAATAAACATACAGCCAGTTCTCACTCAGGAAGAGTTTATCCGGGGAATTACAGAGCGAGGGATGGTAGAGTTTCAGCTTCCGGGACCAGTTATGGAGATTGACACAACAGACTTTTCAAAAGTGGATTTGCGGCATGTGACAGAAGAACTGCGAAATATAATATCCGGCCTAAAACTGCAATGACTGCAATGAGGGCTGCAGTTTGGTAAAAGAATTTATAATTCAAATTATTAATAATACTATCAGTTAATAATTTGAATGGTAGTTTGACATTCTTTAAGATTCTGCTATAGTAAAAACATAGGGTGATAATTTAGTACCAATACCCAAAATAGAATCTGACAGAAAGGATTAGAGTGTGGCGCAATGCTGTACTAGATGAAAGTAATGTTTCGCCGCACTCCGGAGCAAAACAATGGAAAAGACAAACTGGAAAAAATATTTGGAGAAACCATATCACTGTTCCTGTGGAAAGACGCATGTGTGCAGCATTGAGGATATTATCATTGAGGAGAATGCCATTGAGCGTCTTCCTGAAATTTTGGGAAAGCATGACTATAAAAAATTCTGTGTGGTCAGTGATATCAATACACAAGAGGTGGCCGGGGAAAAAGTATGTGCAGTGCTGGATAAGACCGCAATTCCATATCAGACAATTGTTTTTCAGGATAAGGAGCTTGTGCCGGATGAGGAGGCAGTCACATATTTTCTTACAGAGATTGACAGGGACTGTGATCTGATCATCGGCGTGGGATCTGGTACTATCAACGATTTATGCCGTTTTATCAGTTTTAAGATGAATCTGGATTATTATATTGTGGGTACAGCACCGTCAATGGACGGCTATGCCTCCAATGTTTCACCGCTTATAATCAAGCATCTGAAAACTACATATGAAGCCCATACAGCAAAAGTGATAATCGGAGATCTGGATATTCTGGCTCAGGCACCGCTGTCCATGATCGCTGCTGGCGCAGGGGATATTCTGGGGAAATATGTCTGCCTGACAGACTGGCAGCTTGCTCATATTATTAATGGGGAATATTACTGTCCGGAGATGGCTGCAATGGTGAGGGAATCTATCCAGAAGGTAGTAGATCATGCAGAGAGGGCAGCAAAAAGGGAGAAAGAGGCAGTGGCAGCCATTATGGAAGGTCTTGTGCTCAGCGGTATTGTCATGAGCTATATCGGCAATTCCAGGCCTGCATCAGGAAGTGAGCATCACATGTCTCATTACTGGGAAATGATGTTTCTGCTTGACCGGCAGCCGGATCCCCTTCACGGCACAAAGGTGGGAATCGGAACTGTGGCTGCTATCAAGATGTATGAAAAACTGCGGGAGCTTGGCAAAGATGCAGTGCCAGGCAGCGCACCGCATTTTGACTACAATACCTGGAGCGAAGAGATTGAGACAGCCTACGGACCGGCAGCGCCTGGTGTCCTGAAATTGGAGCAGTCCATCGGAAAAAATAAAAATGAGGAAGTAACAAGAAGAAGAGCGGCTTATCTGCAGCACTTGGATAAGATTCAGGCGCTGATCGATGAGCTGCCAAAGGCGGAGACCATCATTGACATTCTGAAGTCAATGGACGCGCCATATTATCCGGAGCAGATCAAGGTGACAAAAGATGTTTTCAAACGGAGCATATATTATGCGAAAGATTTGAGAAACCGTTTTGGGCTTCTGCAGCTTTTATTTGACCTGGAGCTTCAGGAAGGATTCAGTAATGACCTGATCAAAGAAATATATAAGGCATAAATCACATTGCACTGCCCCTCCTGTTTGTGATAAACTGGAAGCAATGATAAAAAAAGGAGCTTAGAGTCATGAGACAGATTTTGGAGAACGAATTTCTGAGAGTATCCATAGAGGACCACGGTGCTGAATTAGTCAGTGTGTATGATAAGGAAAATGAGAGAGAAGAGTTATGGCAGGCAAAACCACCTTATTGGAACCGCCACGCGCCTGTTCTCTTTCCAAATGTAGGAAAGCATCACAACGATACATACCGTCTGCAGGGACGGGAATTCCATACCAGCCAGCATGGATTTGCCAGAGACAGGGAGTTTGCCTGTATCAGCAGGACAGATTCGGCCCTTACCCATAAACTGGTTTCGGATGAGGACACCAGAAGCTATTTTCCCTTTGATTTTGAATTTCATATCACACACCGTCTGGAGGATAGGAAGCTTACCGTGGAATGGAATGTGGTGAACAACAGTGGAGATACCATGTATTTCACCATCGGTGGACATCCCGGTTTCAACGTTCCCATTCTGCAGGGCAGTAAACAGACCGATTATTACCTTTTGTTTAAAGAGGGGCCGGCGCTCAAATACAAACTGGTGTATGGGGACAGCGGTACGGCAGATGCTTCCAAAGAATACACGCTGCATCTGGAAGAGGCGGACGGATATTACAGATGCCCCATTACAGATCATATGTTTGACAGGGATGCCCTGATCTTTGATGATACGCAGGTTGAATGGGTGGGAATCGGATACCCCGACGGAAGACCTTATGTGACCATGGAGTGCGAAGGGTTTACCAATTTCGGCATCTGGACAATGCCGGGAGGACCTTATATCTGTCTGGAACCATGGATGGGGCGCTGTGATGACTATGGTTTCACAGGAGATATTTCTGAAAAACCGGATATTATTTCTCTGAAAAAAGGAGATACTTTTCATAAGGGCTATTGCCTTACTTTTCACAGATAAGCGGACGGGACTTTGGAACTTATAAAAAGAAGATTAAAAAGCTGCAGGGCAGAAATGTTCGGCAGCTTTTTTGTAGAGATTTTGTAGAGAATTATTTGTTATCCTGATGTAAGGATTCAGTAGGTCTGCGCATTCCCTGCACTGACCGTAAGAAAGTGTACCACGGCCAAGCAAAAATTCCATCGCCAAAGGCGATTTTGTATGGATTTTTACCTGTAACTGTGAGGGGACTGAACAGTTACATCATTGTAAAATGGATAGGAATGCTCTTGGCAGGAAAAGTAGTATTCGCGCAGAGCCGGATGGGAGGAAGAATGGCGGAAAAAATTTTGATCGTGGATGACGAGAAGGATATACGCTGTATGCTGAAAGATTATTTTGAGCTGCAGGGATATGAAATTTATACAGCGGCTGACGGGGAGGAAGCGTTGGAAAAAATGAAGATACAGCCTGATATGATCCTTCTCGACATCAATATGCCTGATATGGACGGATATGAGGTCTGCAGAAGGATCAGGGATTATGTGAGCTGTCCCATCCTCTTTCTCACTGCAAGGGTGGAAGAGCGGGACAGAGTGAATGGACTGATGGTTGGAGGTGATGATTATATTATGAAACCGTTCAGTATGGATGAGCTGGATGCCAGAATTATGGCACATCTGCGGCGGGAGAGACGAATGGCATCCAGAGAACAGCTTAGGTTTCAGGGAAAGCTGGTCATCAATTACTCACAGCGGAAAGTGTTTTATGAAAAGGAACAGATACCGTTCACCAAAATGGAATTTGACCTTATAGAGTTTTTATCCATGCATAAAAAACAGGTGTTCAGCAAAGAACGCATTTATGAAGCTGTCCGCGGGTATGACGGGGATGGGGACAGCAGTATTATTATGGAGCATATCAGAAGGATCCGGTTGAAACTGAAAAAATATACAAACCATGACTATATAGAAACTGTTTGGGGAGTGGGATATCAATGGATTGGATAGAAGAATACCTGGAGGATCTGGGAAAGAAGATCAGAAATCTGAATCTCAGGAAATCTCTGCGCCTTTATATTTTCGTGGCGGTACTGGCAATCTGTCTGGCCTCTGCCATGACGATACAGACCTGCAATGGATGGAAACGGATCATTGAGAAGCCGTATGGGCACAAGACATCGCAGATGGTACTGGATAAGGAGAAGAATACTGCCTTTACCTTTGAGTATTCAATACCGGAAAAAGAGCTGACCAAGCTGGATATCCTGTTGCTGGAAGGCATTAATCTTCTGCAGTATGGGTGCGTACTGCTGTATTCTGTGCTGGCAATTGCCTTTGTGTCCAGGCTGTATTACAGGAATAAGCTGAAAAAGCCCATTGATATTATGACAGATGCAGCACAGCATATTTCTAAAAATGACATGGGGTATTCCTGCAGATATGATAGTCCGGATGAAATGGGCCAGCTCTGCAGATGCCTGGATGACATGCGTCTGCAGCTCATTTCGTATCAGGAGAACCTCTGGAAACAGGCAGAAGACCAGAGGACACTGAACGCGGCGTTTGCCCATGATCTGCGCACGCCGCTTACCGTGATGCAGGGGTATGTGGACTTGCTGCTTCGCTTTTATCCGGATGACCGGCTGCAAAAAGAAAAGGTTATAGAGATCCTCCATACCATGCAGGAACAACTGGGAAGGCTGGAAAACTTTGGAGGGACCATGAAAGAGATCCACAGTATGGAAGAACGGACGCCAAAGAGGAAACGTATCCGACTTTCCTGCCTCTGTGAAAAAATATGTGAGACAGCAGCACCTCTTAAGGAGACAAGCGGTACTGAAATTGTAGTGAGGATGAAGGGAAATCCGGAGACGGAACTGCTGGCAGATGATTTTTTTGTTCTGGAAGTGGCTGAAAACCTTCTGTCAAATGCCCTTCGTTATGCAGATAAGAGGATTGAAGTACTTCTGGAAGCCGGGCGTGAGGAGGGGCCTATCCGTCTGTATGTAAAAGATGACGGGAGAGGGTTTTCAAAAGAGGAGCTGGTGAAAGCAGTCTCTCCATATTACAGGGAAAAGAAGGGGGACAACAGCCATTTTGGTATAGGATTGTCCATCAGTGCCCTGCTCTGTAAAAAACACGGGGGAGAGCTGGAACTTGCCAACAGTATTTGCGGAGGTGCAATTGTCTGTGCAGTATTTTCCTGTCTGTAGGGAAAGTATAGAGATTTCCCTGTTAAGATAAGAATCAGATAAGGAGAAAGGAAGTAAGACAAAAATGGATACGAAGATAGAAATCAAAAATCTAAGTAAAAGCTACGGGAAAAAGCAGGCTCTGAAAAATGTGGATCTCACCATCCGTCAGGGAATGTTCGGTCTTTTGGGTCCAAACGGTGCCGGCAAGACAACGCTTATGAAAATCATTGCCACTTTGCTGCAGAAAACAGAAGGGGACATACGCGTATGCGGTATTGATATTGCCAAGGACAGGGAAATCCGAAAGATCATCGGTTATCTTCCGCAGGACTTTTCCATGTACGGAAATATGTCTGTATATGAGGCCATGGATTACCTGGGCGTATTGTCAGACCTTTCCAGGCAGGAGAGAAAAGAGAGGATCCCCTCACTGCTTGAACAGGTAAATCTCTCAGATGATGCAAAAACCAAGGTGCGTGCCATGTCAGGCGGAATGCGCAGAAGGCTTGGCATTGCACAGGCATTGCTGCACGAACCCAAAGTGCTGATCGTGGATGAACCGACCGCGGGCCTTGACCCGGAAGAGAGGGTGCGTTTTCGTAACCTGCTCAGTGAGACGGCAAAGGACAGGGTTGTCATACTGTCCACACATATCGTGGGGGATGTTGAGGCGACCTGCGAAGACATTGCTGTTCTGAACAAGGGCTGTGTGCTTTTTCAGGGGACTGTGACAGAACTTTTGGAGGAGGCCAGCGGCAGGATCTACAGTGCCCAGGTATCGAGGATGGAACTGGAAAGCATCAGGGATAGTTATACGGTCACCAGTATGATGATGCAGGGGAATCATGCCTGTGTCCGTCTGATCGCAGATGAAAAACCTTTCGCCGATGCGCAGGTATGTGAGGCAAATGTGGAGGATGCTTACATGTATCTGATGCAGGAGGAGAGGAGGGGAAAATAATGTTTTTTAAACTGTTTGCCAAGGAATGCGGGCAGATGCTGAAAAGCCTGATCTATTATTTGTTTCTGGCTGCGCTTATTTTCTTCTATGTAAGTCAGGTGGGGAGCTTTACCCCATATTCGGAGCCTTTAAAGGGGCAGGAACAGAGCTATGGGCTGAAAGCCAGCTCTGATAAGCAGGAGATCATGGGAGCAACCCTGGCAATGCTTGCCAGAGGATATGAGGGGAACAGCTATACTGCATATCCGGTGGGATTTTATAAAAATGTGGTCCTGACAGAAGAGAAGCAGGAAGAGATCCATCAGATCTTAACGGCCTGTACAGGTATGGAGGATGGATATACAGAAGCAATCCGGGAGTCAGATGGGAAAACACCCATAGAAAATGGGGCAGTCATCCAGATGACAGGTGTCAATCCGCCAATCCTTGCCCCGGCAGAGGATCTGTCCTACGATAAGTTTTTACGGTACATGAAAAAAGCGGATAAGATCATCGGCGGAGGGACCAGCTATGCTGTTGACAAGATTAAAAATAATGCCATGACCTATGCCACTTACGAGGATGCAAAAAAGATCTATGATGCCAGTCTGTATACGGACCGCATATCCAGAGGAAAAGCCAGGATATTCTGTGACTATATAGGCATTATCCTGGGCCTCCTTCCTGTATTTCTGGCGGTCACCAGAACGCTCAGGGACAAACGCTCTATGGCCCGGGAAGTGATTTATGCCAGAAAAGCTTCCTCTGTGACCATTATAGCAGCGCGTTATTTTGCCGCTGTATTCCTGATCATAGTTCCACTGCTATTGCTGTCAGTTATGCCTACGCTTCAGTGTATGTATTACGGGCACCAGTTGGGCGTGTCAGTGGATCTGCTGGCCTATGGAAAGTACATTCTGGGATGGATTTTACCGGAGGCGGCGTTTGTTCTGGCGTTGGGATTCTTCCTGTCTGAATCCGTGGGAGGGCCGGCTGCTATTTTAGTACAGGTGGTGATCTGGATCGTAAGCATCAGCGCCGGAGGAACAAAGCTGGTTGGCTCAGTGGGCTGGAACCTGATCCCCCGGTTTAATAATGACCAGTCCACAGACGTATGGCTGTCCGTGTACGGTCAGATGGTCAAAAACAGGCTGCTGTATGCCGGGCTTGCCTTAGCGCTTATGGCAGGTACTATGGTGATCTATCACATGAAGCGGAAAGGAGTGCTGGGAGGCCGTGGAAAGAATTTTATCCATAGAAAAAGAACACTTTAAAAATCATTATGCCGGGCATTTCACAGCAGGTGTGCTGTTCTGCCTTTTCGCTCCGGTGATCGTGGGCATGGAAGCGCTGAACCGGTCTCAGGCCGGACAGGTATTGGATATGTATTTTTCACTGCTGGGCATCGTGCTGCTGACGCCGCTTTTTATGCCGGAGCAGAACAAAGATATCAGGGATTTGCTGGCAAGCAAAGAATATCCGGTAAGAAATGTGCAGCTTTTACGTTTGCTGCAGGCATATCTCATACTGTCACTACTGAATCTGCTGGTCTTATTTCGGATGAGGCTTGGGGAGTGCACCTTTCCCTTTGGAACTTACTTTTTTTGCGCCATGGCAAGCTGCGTTTTCCTTGGAGGACTTGGGATCCTGGCTTACGGTATAACGGATAATCTGGCAATCGCTTATATGATACCCATATTTTATTATATCTGCTGTTATGGTTCAGGGGAAAAGTACATGGGAAAATTTTATTTATTTTCTCTCATGGAGGGAAAGATGGAGAATAAGATATGGCTTGGTACAGCAGGTATTGTGCTGACTGCAGCAGGCCTATGGATAAGAAACAGAAAGAAATAGGAAAAGAGGCCGCTTATGGCAGGTTAATCCTGCCCCAAAGCGGTCTTTTCTTTTGTAAGTTCAGGAACATCCACACACCCGACATAAAGTCCTAAACGGCGGTACTGAGAATAGTCGGTGGCCGGAATGTCGTCAATGGTCCCGTTTAAGGATTTCAGGATGAATCTCTCATGGCTTTTATAAAACCTTCCGATAAACAGCAGACCATTATGGAGTACCAACCATATTTCACCGTTTTTTGGCCGCTGTCCCTCATTGCGTTGAAAGCCCAGGACGGAATTTTTGAAAAATTTTGGCTCCAGTAAATCTGTGCGGAGCCAGACGAGAAAGGTGCAGGAGTCTGTCAGAAAGTTTTTATCTACCGTTACATTGTGTGTTTTGGCGCTGTCAAGCTCGGCCCAGCCGTCCACAATGTTGGTGAATTCATAACACCTCAAGGTTATTTTCTTATCGTTCTGCAGATGGATCATGCGGTCATATTCCAGGTCGATCACATACTTGATATATTCTTTCTGGCAGGTGGGCAGCAGCTTGAAGCGGCGGAGGTATTCCTCATAGCAATAGGGAATCAAGACAGGACGCCCTGAAAATTCATCCAAAGAACAATTAAGCGCTTTGGCTATGGCAGACATAGTTTCATATCCGGGATTCGATGTGATTCCGCTTATGATTTTAGAAAGTGTTCCGACAGGGATATTACTGATAAGAGACAGCATTTCGATCGTATAGCCCTGCGCCTTCATGATTTCCTTTAATTTTTTATTATCCATGTTCCATTCCTTCCAAATATGGAATATTATGGCAGTGAGCTGCGTTGACAAGTACAGGCCGGTTTCTTATAATAGAAACATTCGTGTTTTACAGAACCACTGAGAAATATTCTATTTGGGAGGAAATATACCATGAATCGTGAAAATTTTCAAGAACTGCTGGCAGAGGGGAAGATACTGGAGATGGCGCTGCAATATCTGCTGCAGGCAGAAATATTGGAAAAGAGGGACAGACATACAGGTGATATGACCGGTTATTGTCAGGAACTCATAGAAATGGATGTGGGAGCGCGCACAGGTATCCTGTTGAACAGGCTGGGCATCACTCCCAATCTGAAAGGGCATCTGTATCTGAGAAAAGCAATTGCACTGGAGGTAGAGGGGAACAGCAGCCTGAATGGCATGATGAAGTGTCTTTACCCCCAGGTGGCCTCTCAGTGCAATACAGCTCCCGCCAGTGTGGAACGGAATATCCGCCATGCCATAGAAGTGATGTGGGAGCGGGGCAATCAGGAACTGTATCGTGAAATTGCGAATTATTACATACAAAAACGTCCAAGCAACGGGCAGTTTATCACTTCCATTGCCGCGTATTTCAGGGATGGACGGATACTTATGCACTGAAATGCAAAAACTTAGGATAATGTTAACAAATTCTTAGTGATTTCCTGGTATGATAGATGCAGAAGGAGGAATATGTCATGGCAGAAAAGATACTGGTAGTAGACGACGAGAAGGAGATTGCCGACCTGGTTGCATTGTACCTGGAAAATGAAACGTATCAGGTTTTTAAATATTATACAGCCGAGGAGGCTCTGGCCTGTTTTGACAGGGAAAAGATAGATTTGGCTGTACTGGATATTATGCTTCCCGGTATGAGCGGCCTGGAGATATGCAGAAGGATCAGAGAAAAGTACACGTTTCCCGTGATCATGCTGACGGCAAAAGGGGAGGAACTGGACAAGATCACGGGGCTGAGCCTGGGGGCGGACGATTATATCACAAAACCCTTTCGGCCCCTGGAGCTGGTGGCAAGAGTGAAAGCCCAGCTCCGCAGATATAAGAGATATAATTCGGGTTATGAAGCCAATGAAGATATTCTGGAACATTCCGGCCTTGTGCTGAATATCAGGACACATGAATGTACGCTGGATGAAAAACCTCTTTCCCTGACACCGACAGAATTTTCCATTTTGCAGATACTGTGCAGGGAAAAGGGAAAAGTGGTGAGTGCAGAGGAACTGTTTCACGAGATTTGGAAAGATGAGTATTTCAGCAAAAGTAATAATACCATAACCGTGCACATCCGCCACCTGAGGGAAAAGATGAATGATTCTTTTGAAAGTCCAAGGTATATTAAAACAGTCTGGGGGTATGGTTATAAAATTGAAGGATAGACTGCTATTTCTCTTAAAAGTGATCATTAGTTTTTATGTTATTCTTATAGTATGTTACGTCATCTTTTATCTGGTGGATACGCTGGGAAACGGATTGTTTCTGGATTGGTTTGCCAGAAAATTTTTAGTTACCACAACTCTGGAGAATACAGATTCCGGCATGTCATATTTCAACCAGGATATATCCTGGTCTGTGCTGAAAGACTTTCTGCTGAAGTGTTTCTGTGCCATAGTTTTGTTTATGGCCGCGGTCATTTATTCTGTCGTTCATTTTTATACAAGAAAAAAAGTGAAGGCTGCAGCGAATGAAGCGGGGAAGCTGATCCACACGTATATGGATACAGAAAATGCAAAAGCAGAAGTGATATTTTCACAGCCGTACCGAGAGATTGGAACAGAGATGGAGCGGGTAAAAACCGTTATGGAGCGTCATGAACAGATTTTAAAAGAAGAGTCCAGGCGTAAAAGTGACCTTTTGACCTATCTGGCCCATGACCTGAAGACACCGCTTACCTCTGTGATGGGGTATCTGAGCCTTTTGAATGAGGCGCCGGATATGCCGGAAGAACAGAAGGAAAAGTATGTAGGGATTGCCTTTGACAAGGCGTGCCGGCTGGAAAGTCTTTTAAATGAGTTTTTTGAGATCACCCGCTATAATCTCCAGGAGATACCGCTTGAGAAGGAAACCATTGACTTGTATTATATGCTGTTACAGATGATGGATGAATTCTACCCGATCCTCTCGGCTCATGGGAACACGGCAAGCCTGCACGCGGATGAGGATCTTAAACTGTATGGGGATCCGGAAAAACTGGCAAGAGTATTTAATAATATCCTGAAAAATGCAGTGGCATACAGTTATCCGGATACCGTAATTGAGATCAGCGCCAAAGAGACCGATGAAAGTGTAGAGATTTCCATAGGGAACAAAGGAAAAACCATTCCGGCCCAGAAGCTGAAATCTATTTTCGAGAAATTTTTCAGGCTGGATGAGGCCCGGGGCAGTAATACAGGAGGCGCTGGACTGGGCCTGGCAATTGCAAAAGAGATTGTAGAGCAGCACGGGGGAACACTCAGGGCAGAGAGTAAAGAGGAGCTGACTGTATTCTATGTATCACTTCCAAAACGCGGAAACACATAATATCTTAGGATTATCTTAGGAAAATATCAACTGAATATTAAAGGAAAGAACTCCCCGAAAAGATATAATGTCTTTAAGAACAGGGGAGTTCTTTATATATTCAGAGAGGATGTGCGGACAGATGGATAAGAGAAGGACAACAGTCAGGAAGATGACCGGAAGGCAGAGAAGAAGGCAGAGAAGAAGGAGGAGAATGTTAGCGGCAGCTATGCTGTCTGTGATCTTAATAAGTTTTACCGCGTTTTTTGTTTTAGGTCAGGGCAAAGGGGAGACTGTTTCCCGGACAGAACAAAAAGATGTGGAAAACCTGAACGGACTGAACAGCCGAAATGCTGTCCTTATGGACCTGGAGGCAGGGGAGATCCTAGCGGACAAAGGTGCGGATGAAAAGGTGTATCCTGCATCTCTTACAAAGATCATGACAGCAGTTTTGGCTGTTGAGAACATTCCGGATCTGCAGGAAAGTATAACGGTTCCAGATGGGATTTTTCCGGGGCTTTACGCGGAAGGGGCCTCTTTGGCCGGCTTTTGTCCGGGTGAGGAAGCTGTAGGTATGGATCTGCTTTATGGGGTTCTGCTTCCCTCCGGCGCGGAATGCTGTCTCACACTTGCGGGCCGCATTGCCGGTTCGGAGGAGGCTTTTGTGGGCATGATGAATGAAAAAGCGGGTGAACTTGGCATGGATGGTACCCATTTTACCAATTCCACAGGACTTCAGGATGAGAACCATTATTCTACCGTGAGGGATATCTCCACATTGCTGCGGTATGGGCTGGAAAATGAGACGTTCCGTCAGGTGTTTACCAGCAGCAGACATAGTACAAGTCCATCAGCCTGTCATCCCGAGGGATTTATATTTGTCAGCACCATGTTCCAGGAGATGAGCAGCGCCCAGGTGAACGGCGGCGAGATACTGGGAGGAAAAACAGGGTATACCAAGGATGCTGGACTCTGTCTCGCCAGTCTGGCGGTGATAGACGGGAAAGAGTATATTCTCGTGACTGCCCATGCCAATGGAAACCACGAGACAAAGCAGTATCATGTGCAGGATGCAGTGAAGGTATATGAGCAGATCGGTAAAAGCTGAACGCTTTTATACAAAAAGGCGATTCAGCATGAAAGTTACAAAAGGCTTGAAATTTGTATCCAGCTGTGATATGCTGTTTTCAGAATTTAAAGAGAGGTGCTCCGATGAGAAAATAATCTATTTTTTGAAAACATGTGGAAACTGGAAGAACGGTACGATTTCGTATCGAATGTTTGTCATGTTATCAGAAGATAGGTTATATTCGCAGGAGCCCTCTTTTTTTCTGTGCTGAGCGGCTTTATTTTTGCGCGGATATAAAAATCGTCTGGTAACAGGCGATTTTTTAATGGCGGCAGAGACTTAGACATTGTCTCTGCGCCCGCTGGGAGAGTGATTTTATTATGGCAAAAATAAGCGTATCAGGATTGACCTTCAGCTATGACGGAAGTTATGATGACATATTTTGTGAGGCTTCCTTTATCTTGGATACCAATTGGAAATTAGGGCTTATGGGACGGAACGGCAAAGGAAAGACCACACTGCTCAGACTGCTGATGGGACAGTATGCCTACAGGGGCAGTATCAGCAGTTCGGTCTTATTTGATTATTTTCCTTTTCAGATCAGGGAGGAGGAGATGGGACATGACACCATAGAGGTGATAGAAGGCATACAGCCAGATTATGAGCTGTGGAAAATCTGCCGGGAACTGGACCTGCTGCGTGTGGAGGCTGATATCCTCTACCGCCCGTATGAAACCCTGAGCCACGGGGAGCGCACGAAGGTCATGCTGGCTGTGCTCTTTTCCAGGGAGAGTTATTTCCTGCTCATTGATGAACCCACCAATCACCTGGATCTGGAGACAAGGGAGCTTTTGTGTGATTATCTGAAAAAGAAAAAGGGATTTATCCTGGTATCCCATGACAGGTGGCTGTTGGATTCCTGTATTGACCATGTGCTGGCACTGGAGAGGAACCAGATTGAGGTGGAAAAAGGAAATTTCAGTTCCTGGTGGGAGAATAAGCAGAAACGGGACCGGTATGAGATCTCTGAAAATGAGAAACTGAAACAGGAGATCAAGAAGATGGAGGAATCTGCCAGAAAAGCCTCTGCCTGGGCAGAGAAGGCGGAGCGCTCGAAAATCGGCTTCAATCCTTTGGTGGAGCATGACAGGTTTCTTGACACAAGGGCTTATATCGGAGAAAAAGCCAGACGTATGCAGCAGAGGAGAAAAAACCTGGAACGAAGGCAGCAGACAGCGATCCGGGATAAGGAACAGCTTTTAAAAAATCTGGAACAGCCGGCACAGCTCAGACTTACGCCCCTTACCCACCATAAGGAGACCTATGTCAGGGCAAAGGAGGTAACTGTCTCTTATGGCAGCAACCGGGTAATGGATCATTTCAGCATGGAACTGAAACGCGGAGAGCGGATCTTGCTGCAGGGAAAAAACGGATGCGGAAAATCCAGTGTCCTGAAAATGATTCTGCAGGATGCCGGAATCAGCGTTCCGGGTGTGGAGAACCTGTGCATCCGGGGACAGCATGAACTGGCATCAGGACTGGAAATCTCCTATATTAACCAGGATACCTCTTTCTTAAGGGGGAGCCTTAATGCGTATATGGAGCGGGAATGCATAGACGGCAGCCTGTTCCGGGCTGTGCTTCGTAAGCTGGATCTTGAAAGGACACAGTTTGAAAAGAATATGGAAGAGTATTCAGAAGGCCAGAAAAAGAAAGTTCTCATAGCATCCAGCCTTCTGAAACCCGCCCACCTCTACATCTGGGACGAGCCAATGAACTATATTGATATATTCTCCAGAATGCAGATCGAGAATCTGATCCTGGAGTACGCGCCCACCATGCTGCTGGTGGAGCATGATAAGGACTTTGGGAGCCGCTGTGCCACCCGGGTCATTACGATTTAGCGTTCCGGGTATAATACTGACTTAATTCTGCAAATTTATCAGTAAGTATTCCGGTGGACCAGTCATACATTTGAGTGGTTTCATATTGTCTGTAGGTGTACTCCTGGGCAACCAGTACCATTAGATAGATATCATACCAGAGCGCCCGAAGATATTCCTGGGAAGATAAAGTTTCCCTGCCGTAACCGGAGAAGAAATCAGGGTCCTGTCCGTAGGTGCGGAACCCCACTTCCATCAAAGGGTCTGCCCACAGGCTGCGTTCCCAGTCGATCAGGCCGGTGATACTGCTGTTTTTTACGAATATATTGCCGTCCCATAAGTCCCAGTGCACCAGGCAGGGAACCGTAACCTGTTCAAACACGGTCCTGCTGTTTTCAAGATAGCGCTTTAACAGAGGCACAGAGATCTTTAAATCTACGGACATGGCTTCTGCATCTGAGAATGCCATGTCCATCATGCGGCCAAATACGGTATACCAGTTCTTGTCCTGCATAAGAGGCTGGCCGATATAGCCAAAGGATTCTCCGGTGATGTTGTTTATTTTCCGGTTCAGCATTCCGGTATCTCTACGGATCTTCTTTTTAACAGCGTCCGGTACTGAGTCTCCCAATGAGGACAGGCTGCTTCCCTCCAGCTTTTCCATGAAGAAGTAGGGGGAACTGCACAGGGTAAGACTGTCATCAAAAAAGAGGATCTCTGCCACAGGCACATCCGTCTTTTGGGCAGCAAGCCTCATGGCGGTTACCTCGCTATACATAATGTTTTTTTTATAAGACATAATGCGGGCATCTTTTGGAGGGGGAATTTTTAGGACACTTTCCCGGCCGCTGTCAAAAAGCAGAAGGGATGCCACATTGAAATAGCCTTCGGTCAGTTCCCGGATCTTGGTGCAGGTCTCACCGGGAAAGGCTTTCTGTGCCATTTGCAGCAGGGTTTCCCGGGACTGTGTGTTTTTCGTCATACTTATCATATTATTACCTCACAATTTATTTTTTTGTATATCCTAACTGCCCAGGCAGCGGCCACAAGGTCACTTACGACACAGGCAGTAAAGAGAAAGGTTATATTTCCCAGAAGGCCTGCAGCCAGCAGGAGGGGAAGCTGGATAAAACAAATGCTTCCAACGGAGAGCAGAAATGCCGTCCGTGCATTTCCGGTGGACTGGAAATATGCTGCAGCAGTCTGGACAAAGCCTTTTACGCAGAAGGAAAGACTTAGGATCCGTAGGGCCTGCATTCCGATCATACGGATTTCTTCCCGGCTGGTAAAAAGACGGAAGACCAGGCCTGCCCCGGCAAGGGAAAAAAGTGTGATGGCAAGGCCATAGACAAAGTCTGCCAGAAAAGCACAGCGGACGGTGTCCCGTACTCTTTTATAGTTTCTGTCCCCGTAATTGTAGCCGATGATAGGCTGTATCCCCTGCATGATGCCAGTAAACGGAGTAAAGAGGACAGAAGTGATACGGCTTAAAATAGCGTAGGCTCCAAGTGCCATAGCGCCGCCTGCTGCACTCAGCATGTGGTTAAATACCGTGATGATCAGGCTGCTGCCCAGATTATTTAAAAAGGAAGGCAGGCCCACTGAGATGATCTCCCCTGCAAGGGCTCTGTGAAAACGGATGTGGCGTATGGAAATACGGCACGGTGTCTTCTTCCTGATGAAAAAGTAATACAGGCTGGTAAGCATGGAAACCATCTGGGAAACCAGGGTTGCCAGAGCAGCTCCGGAAATCCCCATGTGGAAAACATAGATAAAGATAGGGTCCAGCACCATATTCAGCAAGACGGGAAGGGACCACTGCAGGGTGGAGTAGGAGATATCTCCATTTGCCCGCATGACGCCGGAGAATCCGGTGCTGATCAGAGTTCCCGCCAGCAAAATCTTGCCGTAATCCCGTATGTAGGGGAGTATCTGCCCGGCAGCCCCCAAAAGTCTTATAAGCGGCTCAAACAGGCTTAAACCCACAAAGGTGATCAGTCCGGCGCAGACGATCCAGAGAAAGAACATGCAGCCAACGGCATCCGCAGCTTTTTCCTGTTCTTTTGCTCCCAGTTTTCTTGAAAGGACAGAACCGGTCCCTGTGCCGACCGTGGTGGTGATCCCCCCGATCAGGACAGTGACAGGGGAGAAGACCCCAACGGCTGCGCTGGCGTATCCCCCTACACCCCGGGATACATAGAAGGCGTCGGTCAGGCCGTACATACTGTATAATATCAGTGAAAATGTGGTCTGGGTACACATGGTGAGCAGCAGACTCTTCAGAGGCTGTTTTCCCAAACGGTTTTCTGTCAATGTTATCACCGCCTTTGAATCGTTTCCTTATGGTATCAGTATACAGAAAAACATTTAAAATATCTATATTTTTATTCATGACAGTAGAAGTTTGCCCAGCGCGCTTTCTATTGTTTGAAAGGAGGTAACTGTTCAGTAGGTCTGCGCATGCACTGCGCTGACCGTAAGAAAGTGTACCACGGCCAAGCAAAAATCCCATCGCCAAAGGCGATTCTGCATGGATTTTTGCCTGTAACTGTGAGGGTACTGGACAGTTATGAAAGGAGCATATATGAACTGCATTAAGATCACAGACGCTCATGAGGGATGTCTGAAAAATATTTCACTGGAAATACCGAAAAATAAACTGGTAGTCTTCACAGGGCTATCGGGTTCCGGGAAGTCCACACTGTTGATTGACGTTCTGTTTCATGAGTGCCAAAGGCAGTACCTGGAAGCCATGGCTTTACAAGGGATCCGTAAACCGAAGGTGGGGCGGATACAGGGGGCATCCCCCGCCATAGTGATCCTTCAAACCGCCATGAACCGCAATCCCCGCTCCACAGTGGGAACCATGACGGATGTTTACACAGACCTGCGGATGATATATGAAAAGCTGGGTGTGAGAACCTGCCCCCACTGCGGCCAGGTGATCTCCTCCGCTGACTGTAAGGAGGAAACAGAGAAAATAGGAAACGATTTTTATGTCTATATGTACTGCAGCCGGTGCGGCAGGAGAATGGATAAGATCACACGCACCTATTTTTCTTTTAATACCAGGGAAGGCGCATGTCCCGCCTGTGAAGGGCTTGGCAGAGTACATACCATAAAAAAAGAGCAGGTAGTGGATGAAACGTTGTCCCCGGAGGAAGGGGCTGTTCGTTACTTTGAAAAACAATATGGAAAATACCAGTCATCCGTACTACAAAAAGCATTTGCCCACTATGGACTAAAACAGGACATCACTTTGCCGGTACAGCAGTTTAGCAGAGAACAGAAAGCGATTTTCTATGAAGGGGCAGACAGCAGTGCGGTACAAGCGTTTTTCCCTGATCGTGAGCCGCCCAAAAGTGTTTCTCTGGGCAAATTTGAAGGCGTATACCCCATATTGCGGAGGCGTCTTGCAGAGAAAAACGGGGATACAAAGCAGCTTGGAGATTATTTTGATGTGGTGGAATGTCCCGATTGTAAAGGGGAGCGGCTGGGGGAATTGAGCCGGAAGGTAACCGTGCATGGAATCCGTCTCCCGGAGATATCCCGGTTTTCCCTTGAAAAATTATACACATGGATACAGGAGCTGGGGGATTCCCTTACAAATCAGGAAAAAGAATTGGTGGAGGATTATCTGACGGACATAGAGACAAAACTTAGCCGTTTTATAAAGACGGGACTTGGATATCTCTCCCTGGACCGCCAGATCATCACTCTGTCCGGAGGGGAGATGCAGCGGCTGCGTCTGGCAGCGGCCCTGGATTCTGAACTCTCCGGGATCATATATATCCTGGATGAGCCCACAGCAGGACTTCACCCAAAAGATACAAAAGGGCTGATGGATATTCTGGAAAGACTCCGTGACATGGGAAATACAGTCCTTGTCATTGAACACGATGTGGATGTCATGTCAGGCGCGGACTACGTCATTGATATGGGTCCGGGTGCGGGAAAATATGGCGGTGAGGTGATCGCAGCAGGAACCATGGCTGACCTTATGCGGCAGAGCGCCTCTGTGACAGGAAGATACTTTCTGGCGCCTCAGCCGGGCAGGTCGAAATACAGAGTTCCTGACGGGGCAATACACATTGAAAATGCAGATACCTATAATTTAAAGCATATATCCGTGGATATCCCCACAGGCTGTATTGTCTCGGTCACAGGACCTTCAGGTTCCGGAAAATCGACGCTTATTTTTGAGGTGCTGGCAAAGGGGAAGCCGGATGGGACGCATAACCGGGTTTCGGGACTTGACAGATTTGAGCAGATTGCAGAGATAGACCAGTCAGCATCTGCCAGGATGAAACGGTCCAACGTGGCTACATTTTCAGAAGTCTATACGGAGATCCGGACAGTATTTGCCAGGACGGAGCAGGCAAAAAGCGCCGGCTTTTCGGCAAAATATTTTTCTTTCAACACATCCGGCGGCAGATGTGAAAACTGTGAAGGGCTTGGGTATGTGGAGAATAATATGCTGTTTTTTGCTGATACAGAAGTCATATGCCCGGTCTGCAACGGAAACCGTTTTAACAGAGAAGTGCTGGCTGTGACGTACAGGGAGTATTCTATCAAAGATATTCTGGATCTGTCCGTGGAGGAGGCCTGTGAAGTCTTTGAAGGCCATAAAAAGATCACGGGGATTTTGGCTCTGTTACAGGATGTGGGACTTGGCTATCTGCAGCTTGGCCAGCCTCTGACCACCTTATCCGGCGGTGAAGGACAACGGCTGAAGCTTGCAAAGGAATTGATCGGGAACCGCGGTCAAAAAAAGTGTCTGTATCTCATGGATGAACCCACCACAGGCCTGCATCCAAAGGATATTGAGCATTTTCTGGCACTGCTTGACCGGCTGGCTGATGCGGGAAATACCGTGGTTGTGGTTGAACATAACCAGCAGGTGATCAGAAACAGTGACTGGGTCATCGACCTTGGCCCCGAGGGAGGGGATAAGGGGGGCGTTGTCATATTTGAGGGGACACCGGAAAAGCTGAAAGCATCCGGCACCGGCATTACTGCGGAATACCTGTAAAAATATCCCCCTGAAACCGGCAGGCCGCTGCTGTTTCAGGGGGATAGAGGAATCAGAATTCAGTGTTTTTGAAAATGCGTAGGCTTATCCGGTACATAACTGCGGTCCATAGGATCAGCACAAGGGGGGAAGCACAGATGAGGGTAAGAATAACGGTATCTGTCAGTATCACACCCAGACTTCTCAGCAAAAAATACAGACCGGAACACAGGAGTACAGGAAGCAAAAAGGCGGCCAGCATAAGAGCGCGTGCTTTTTCGGCTCCGAATCGAAAAAGCAGAGGAATGACCATACTGCCTAAAAAGAAGGAGATAACCATTCCTGCAAGGCAGACGCATAAAAGCTCCAGCCATTCTGTCAGGGAGAAGATATGGAATTTTCCCATGATCGTGCTGCCTGCGATTCCCAGGATCCCGCCGAATACCATGCCGAAGATGCAGAAAAAAAGAAGAACGACAAACTTGCTCAAGACAAGGTCTTTTCTGGAAACCGGCATGACCATGGCATATTTTTCCCATTTTGCATTCTCATCAAAGCTGAAGGTGGTGACGATCATCATGGCGCATAGGATACAGCAGGTGATGGCGTAAGCCGCCGCACCGCCTTTGGGGAGTATGAGAAAGAGAAAAACAAAAAGCATCAAAAACAGGGATTTCATATTATGTAAAATATTGTATACATCTTTAATGATCAAACTTTTCATGATAAGACATCCCCCTTCACATATAACAGTAGTATATCGTCAATGGCTGCATGGTCTATAACATAATCTTTGTATTTGCGCGCTGCTTTCTCCTTGTTGGCTACCAGGACATCCCACTGGTAATCTCTCTTTCGGCAGGCAAGGATATCTTCTTTGTCCAGCTTTTCAAACTGGGAAGAATTGCAGCGGATAATACCGTAATCGTAAATCAGTTCGTCTTTGCTTTTGTCAAAAATGATCTTTCCCTTATGTATAAACGTAATATAATCCGCTATTTTTTCCAGGTCTGTGGTGATATGGGAAGACATCAGTATGGAATGGCTTTCGTCCTGGACAAAATCCATAAATACATCTAAAATGTCATCACGCATAACCGGGTCAAGTCCGCTTGTGGCTTCATCCAGTATGAGCAGTTTGGGGTCATGTGAGAGTGCCACGGCAATGCTGAGCTTCATTTTCATACCCTTTGAAAAGGTTTTGATCTCTTTATCTGCAGGAAGTGCAAACTGCCTCAGATAGGATTGGTACACCTGGGGATCCCACTGCTTATAGGCTGCCTCGGAGATCTTTTCCACTTTTTTGGGTGTAAGGGTTTCGTGAAAATGAATCCCGTCAAATACCACCCCAATATCCTCTTTTATGTCTTTTCTGTCTTCTGTCAGTTCCTGGCCGAAAAGACAGACTGTCCCGTCATCTTTGCGGATCAAATCCAGTATTGCTTTCAGTGTAGTGCTTTTGCCTGCGCCATTTTCCCCGATCAACCCCACAATGGTACCCCTGGGAACCGAGAAAGAAATATGATCCAGAGTAAACCCGGGATACTGCTTCGTGAGATTCTCCACCTGTAAAATAGGTTCCATATTATTCTTCCTCCTGATAAAAAATAGATAAAAGCTCAATCAGCTTACTGAGCGGGATCCCGCTTGTGCGTCCGATATCAGCAGCTGCCTGCAGGTGTTCCTCAGCCTGGCGCTGCTGCTCTTCCTGATAAAAATCTTTGTTCTGCGCTGCCACAAAACTTCCGCGGCCTATGGTTGTCTCTATAAAACCGTCCCTCTGTAAATCCTCATAAGCTTTCTGAACCGTAATGACACTCACATGCAGAGATTTTGCCAGGGCCCGCATGGATGGAATCGGATCACCGGTCTTTAATTCACCGCTCATTATCAGGGCCTTTATCTGTGATGTGATCTGTTCATAGATGGGTTTGCTTGTGTTGCTGCTGATAATGATTTCCATGTATCCTGTCCTTTCTGTTTTATGGTGTACTTACTGTATAAGTACATTATAGACACGTGGTTACAAACTGTCAAGGGAAACTTCCCCCAGAGCTTCGTGCGTATCAGTGGGTATGATACAGGACAGCAGGGCTTTTTGCGGCGCAGGCAGATATTTATCCTTATGCCACACAGCAAAAAGTTCATTTTCCAGGGAAAGGCCTTTCACATCCAGGGAGATAAGGGAACCCTTCTCCAGATCATTTTTGACCAGAATGTGGGGAAGAACGGCTATTCCCAGTCCTGCTTTTGCCGCTTCGATCAGGGCAGGGGAATTGACACTGACCCACAGCGGGCGTATGCTGTGGCCTGACAAAAGAAGCGTGCTGTCCAGTACATCGCGGATGGCACTTCCCGTTTCACGCAGCAGCAGATTTTCCGAACAGAAAGATTCCATATCCATAGATGTACAAGCGCAGGGATATTGGGGGGAGCACACCATCTGCAGAGAATATCTGTCAAAGGAGGCATGGGAAAAGGGACCCTGAGGAACGGAACCCTCCAACAGGGCGAAATCGGCTTTTCCCTTTCGCAGCGTCTCCAGTGCATTGGCGGCGCTTACGACCTCCACCTGAACAGTCACTTTGGGCCACTGCCTTTTGAAATCCGCCAGTATTTTGGGAAGCCAGTGGATCGCTATGGTGATACTGGATACCAGATGGATAGGGGCCTGTTCTTCCAGATTTTTTATGCGGCCGTCAAGGGATTCACAGGCAGCCAGCACGGGCAGGATCTCATCCAGGAGAAGTTCCCCGCTTCTGGTGAGCTGGACCCGTTTGGAGAGTCTGTCAAACAGCGGAGTCCCGGCATATTCCTCCAGTTCCCTTACCGCATGGGAGACCGCGGACTGGGTGATGTATAACCTCTGGGCAGCCTTTGTGAAATTTTTAGTCTCTGTTACCGCCTTGAATATATAGAGATGGCGCAGGGTCATCATAGTAGTTTCCTCCTGATCTATCATGAATAAAATTAATGATTATTACAATATTATATCGTTTTACAGATTGATATACAAGCGTTATACTATTCTTTCAGGGAGGATATAGAAATGAGAGAAAAAATAAAGCTTTGCCTGTGGCTGGCGTACATCAATCTGTTTATCAGTGCCTTTACATTTGGCGGCGGCTATGTGGTGGTACCTATGATACGGAAATATTTTGTACAGAAAAGAAAGCTCTTTGATGAGGAAGAACTGATCCGCATGGCAGCCATTGCCCAGTCTACCCCAGGGGCCATTGCTGTCAATATGGCATCCCTGGCAGGATACCGGGCAGCGGGAATGGCCGGGCTTGTTATCAGCGGCATCTGTTCCGTCATCCCGCCTCTGGTCATTCTGGCAATTGTTTCAAATTGGTATGCCGCGGTGGCCGCCAATACCGTGATAGCTGCTGTGCTCAAAGGGATGCAGGCAGGTGTTGCGGCTCTGATCGTGGATTTTGTGGTGGATATGACCCGTGCCGTACTGGGGGAGCGCTCCCTTTTTCTGAGTACCATGACGGCTGCAGTGTTTTCCATAAGTTTTCTGACGGATACCAACATTGCCATGATTCTTTTGGTGTGCTGCGGCCTTTGTGCCGGACGTGTGTGGTTTAGAAAGAGAGGTGAGATATATGGGTAAGCTTATCCGGCTTGCAGTGACCTTTTTCCAGATAGGGCTGTTCAGTATCGGGGGAGGGTATGCCATCATCCCTATGATCCAGGAACAGGTGGTGGAGCGGTTTTCATGGGTTTCCCAGAAGACCTTTACGGATATTATCACCATATCGCAGATGACACCCGGGCCTCTGGCTGTGAATACTTCCACTTTTATCGGCATACAGATTGCAGGGATACCGGGAGCGGTACTGGCAACATTCGGATGCGTCATATCCGGCATCAGTATTTCTGCTTTTTTGTACAAGCTGTTTCAACGCTTTCAGAAGTCAGAGTATATCATGGAACTACTGAGCGGCCTGAAGGCAGCCTCTCTTGGCCTGATCATATCTGCTGCCGTGACGATCCTTCTTTTGTCTTTTACAGGTACCTCTGTGATATCCGAGATCAGAACCGCAGACTGGACAGCAGCGGCAATTTTTTTGTGTTCTCTGTTCGTATTGAGAAAATGGAAGATAAATCCTATCGCAGTAATGATCGGCACAGGGATTGTAGGACTTTGCATTAGTATGATATAATGACAGAAACGGGCCAAATGGGAGCCTGTTCCCATCTGGCGACTGTGGCAGCTGAATAGAAGGAAGGCAGAATATGGATAAAAAATATGATGTGATCATTATCGGCGCAGGTCCTTCGGGAATCTTCTGTGCCTATGAGCTGAAACGCCAAGATCCGCAGCTAAAAGTGCTGATGATAGAAAAAGGCAGATGCATAGAAAAACGCCGCTGTCCAAAGCGTACCACCAATGTCTGCGCAGGCTGTGTCCCCTGTTCCATCACTACGGGATTTGCAGGGGCCGGAGCATTTTCAGACGGAAAGCTCTCCCTTTCACCGGATGTGGGAGGCACGCTTCCGGATATCCTGGGATATGAAAAGGCGGAGGAACTGATTCACGAGGCAGATGACATCTATCTGAAGTTTGGAGCCGACCGGAAGGTATACGGAACCGATGACCGGGCAGCTATCTCTGAGCTCCGCACAAAAGCGATCCGCGCCAATCTAAAGCTGATTGAGTGCCCCATACGCCATTTAGGCACAGAGGAAGGGTATAAGATCTATACACGCCTGCAGGAGCATCTGCTGGCTGAAGGGGTGGAAATCCTGTTCATGACTATGGTGAAGGATATCCTTATTGAAGAGGGCAGGGTGAAAGGCGTTGTGACAGATAAACAGGAGACCTTCTACGCACCCCAGATTGCCGCAGGCGTAGGGCGGGAAGGATCGGAGTGGTTTGCAGGCGTTTGCAGCGGGCATCATATTGAGACAAGAAACGGAACCGTGGACGTGGGGGTCCGTGTTGAAGTCCGGGATGAGATCATGAAAGCGCTCAATGAAAAACTGTATGAGGCAAAACTGGTTTACTACACGCCTACGTTTGATGACAAGGTGCGGGTGTTCTGCACAAACCCATCCGGCGAAGTTTCCGCGGAATACTATGAGAACGGTCTTGCCGTGGTAAATGGCCATGCCTATAAGTCCAAAGACAAAAAGACACACAACACCAATTTTGCCCTGCTTGTCTCCAAAAATTTCACAGAGCCTTTCCGCTCACCCATTGAGTACGGCAAACATATTGCGCAGCTTGGAAATATGCTGAGTGACGGGAAGATTCTGCTGCAGAGATACGGCGATTTCAAGAGAGGCAGAAGGACCACGGCAGAGAGGCTTACCCGGAACAATATAATCCCCACGCTGAAAGATGCGGTTCCCGGGGATCTGTCCCTGGTATTCCCCCACAGGATCATGGTGGCAGTGGTGGAGATGATAGAAGCGCTGGACAAGGTGACACCGGGAATTGCAAGTGATGAGACCCTGCTCTATGGTGTGGAGGTCAAATTTTATTCCAATAGGGTTTTGGTAGATACGGAATTTGAGACAAATATCAAAGGGCTGCGCTCCATGGGGGACGGCGCATCCATCACCAGAGGGCTGATGCAGGCGTCCGCAAACGGCCTCTGTGTGGCGCGGGCCATACTGAAAACGTTCCGGGAGCAGCAGGAAGGAGATACAGCGGATGAAACTTCTGGTAGTTGAGGATGATGCGGTACTTGGCAGGGAACTCTCCAGGGATTTGGAAAGCCATGGATATGAGGTTGTTATGCCCGAAAACTTTGATACTGCAGAGGAGATCGTGCAAAAGGGGGAGGTACATCTTGTGCTTTTAGATGTCACACTTCCGGGCAGGGACGGGTATGAGATCTGCAGGAGCATCCGGCGCTTTTCCGACATCCCTGTTATATTCCTTACCAGCAGGGATACAGATATGGATGAGCTGTACGGCATGACCATGGGTGGGGACGACTTTGTCCGAAAACCTTACAAAATGCCCATACTGCTGGCCCGGATTGAAGCACTTTTAAGACGCAGTTATCCCGATGCGGGACCGGAGAGAGAAGTCCTGTGGCAGGACTTCCGCCTTCTGCCGGCCAAGGGAAAACTGTGCCGGGGCGGCAGGGAAGTCATGCTGACCAGGCAGGAGACCCTGCTCTTGGCCTGTCTGTTTGCCCGTCCGGGTGAAGTGATCAAGAGGGTGGATTTTATAGAAGAATTATGGGATGATCAGGTTTTTATTGATGACAATACGCTGAGTGTCCATATGACCCGCCTCAGGGGGAAATTAAAGGAATTGGATGCCGGTGATCTTATTCAGACCCGGTACGGACAGGGGTATCTCATATGAACGGGCGGATGTATTGGCGGCAGCAGGCAGTTCCTGTACTTGTGCAGGTGATCTGCCTGTGTGCGGCCTCTTTATATCTGCGGGCTCTTGGCATTACCTGGGTACAGCTTCTGCCCCTGGTTCTGGCCTATATGGGCAGTCTGCTCCTCTGGAACCTGCTGCATTTTTACAGAAAGAGAAACTATTTTCATAAAATGGCAGTCCTAATGGAAAGCCTGGATGAAAAGTATCTTTTTCCCCAGGTATGGAAGGGTGCAGGTTCTTGGGAGGAAGCAGGTTATTACTGCCTTTTAAAAGAATGTACAAAATCCATGCTGGAGGAGACGGAGGAGGCCAGAAGGGTACAGATGGAATACCGGGAGAGGCTGGAAACTTATGTACATGATATGAAACAGCCCATATCCGTAGTCTCCCTGATTGCCGGGAGAGAGAAAAACCGGGAAAACAGAGCTGTACTTTTGGAACTTGAAAAGATGAATCATCTGCTGGAGCAGATCCTGTATTTCGGCAGGAGTGAAAGCGCCCACTCGGATTTTATGATACAGAAAGTAAATACCGGGGACGTTATCCGGGAATGCTTATCCTTAAACAAGCAGCTTTTGATACAAAACAGGGTCTCCCTGGATATTCCGGATACAATACCCGGAGTCTATGCGGACGAAAAGGCGCTTCTGTTTGTCTTAAATCAGATCATCTATAATGCGGTCACCTATCAAAAGCCGGGTGAAGTTCTCCGGATAACCATCTCCTGGCTGGTCTTGAACGGAAAAGAATCCGGTATATGGGACGGCAGGGAAACACCGGGGGATAAACTGCTGCTCCAGGTCCGTGACAATGGATGCGGCATCTCGCCGGAAGATCTGCCAAGGATCTTTGAGAAGGGATTTACAGGGAGAAACGGCAGAGAAAACCGCCGTTCCACAGGCATGGGGCTGTATCTCTGTAAAAAAATATGCGGCAGGCTTGGCATCGGTTTATCTGCCAGTTCCGAAAAGGGTATTTACACCCAGATCAACATCTGCCTTCCAATCCTTTCGGAAAAGTAAGATTTCTGCAAGAAAGCATGATACATTGAGGAAGACAGATATGGTACCCTGTACCTGAGGTGATAAATATGGAACCATTACTGAATATTGAACATGTCTCCAAATATTATGGAGAGAGCACAAATGTGACAAAGGCATTGGATGATGTGAGCTTTTCTGTGGAACCGGGCGAATTTGTTGGCATAATGGGGGCCAGCGGCTCCGGGAAAACTACTATGCTGCAGTGTATTTCCACTCTGGATGAGCCTACCGGCGGACGGATCCTGCTGGACCAAAAGGACATTACAAAATTAACGGAAAAGGAGATCGCACGTTTCAGGAGCAAAAACCTGGGATTTGTGTTCCAGGAATATAATCTTCTGGATACTCTGACTTTAGGGGAAAATATTGAGCTGGCACTGACCATACGCCGGGCGCCAAAGGAGGAGATTGGAAAGAAAGTGGAGGCCATTGCGGGAAAACTGGGAATTCTTTCAGAGCTTGAAAAATTTCCCTATGAAGTGTCAGGAGGCCAGAAGCAGCGCTGTGCCTGTGCCAGAGCCCTAGTCAATGAGCCGCGTCTGCTGCTGGCGGATGAACCGACCGGAGCCTTGGATTCCGCATCCAGCGCCAGGCTTTTGGACACTATGGATGACCTGAACCACGATATGGGAATCACGATTCTTATGGTTACCCACGACGCATTTACTGCCAGCCACTGCAGCAGGATACTTTTCCTTCGGGATGGGCATATCTTTACAGAGATGCGCAAGGGGAACAAGGACAGGAAAACATTCTTCCAGGAAATACTGGATGTAATGTCTATGTTAGGCGGTGATGTTGCCCATGTACGCTAAACTGGCTATACGGAATGTAAAACGGAGTATAGGCGATTACACGGTCTATGTGCTGACTCTTGTGCTGAGCATTACCATGATATTTGCCTACAACTCCCTGCTGTTTTCTGATGCTATCAATTCCTTCAGTAAACTGATGCGGCCTATGATGTCTATTCTCATATGTGTCACAGTCATGGTGGTGTTGATCCTCGGATGGCTGATCTCCTATATCACACATTTTATCTTTGAACAGAGAAGCCGGGAATTTGCCTGTTATATGACCATGGGAATGGAGCGGCCGGCCATGAGCCGT
Source organism: Blautia marasmi (assembly GCF_900258535.1). Classification (NCBI taxonomy): domain Bacteria; kingdom Bacillati; phylum Bacillota; class Clostridia; order Lachnospirales; family Lachnospiraceae; genus Blautia; species Blautia marasmi. The sequence continues at coordinate 5,407,927 of NZ_OIWX01000001.1, read as the reverse complement.
CTTTTCCTCATCGAGCAGCTTGTCATTGGCAGTGTGACGCTTGTGGGAGGCATTCTTCTGGGAAATGTTTTTTATCTGGCGCTCAGCCAGGTAATCTTTAAAATGTTTGACAAGACCTATTACATGGATCTATCGTTTCAGCTGCCGGCCATCGGTCTGACTATCCTCTGCTTTTTTGTAATGTTCGCATTCTGCCTTTTGAAGCAGAGACGCATACTGAAAAAGGTAAGGATAAAAGAATTGATGAGTTACAGCAGGCAGAATGAGCATGTGGCGGCAGCAGGCAGAAAAAACATCAGGTTAAAAATGACCGCTGCAGTGCTTTTGGGAGTGCTTGGACTGCTCTGTCTGTATGTGGCATTTTCTGTAAGGATAGAACTCTTCGCAGGTTTCGGGAATATGTTCCTTATGGCAGCAGGTGTTTTACTTCAGGGGGCAAGTCTTATGCTCTTTTACCGGCAGCTTGCCCAGGTGATCTTGCAGCGGTATAAAAGGAGCGGAAAAAGACTGCATCATCTGAACATATTCTTTTATCGGCAGTTAACCGCCCGCCTGAACACCAATGGAAGACAAATGGGCGTTATTTCTATTTTGCTGCTGCTTACCTTTATGGGACTGGGGGGCGCCTCCTTTATGGCAAACGCCTACGAAGATGCATTGCAAAAAAAAGTCCCGTTTGACGTGGAGGTGTCCCAGCATTACGGAAAACTGGATGCAGGAGCATGCCGTGATTTTATAAAGGAGCACAGTAAAATTACGGCGGATCTGTCATACGACATCTATTATCTGGAGGACAGCACTCTGATCGCAGATATGCTTGACCGGAAACAGGATCCTGTTGAGGGGTTTGAGGAGTGGGCTGCTGAGGCCAATATGGACCGCTGCATCAGACTATCGGATTATAATAAGCTTAGGAGTTTCCTGGGAGAAGATCCTGTCAGCCTGCAGGAGGACGAATATGCCATTCAGACACAGGAAGGATATTACAGGGATAAGATTGAGAAGGCGGCCACTTCCCTGAAGACAGGCGGCAGAGAATACCGCCTGGAACAGGTCCTGGAAGGTCCTTTTGCCCAGGATGACATAAACGAGAGCGGATACGGTTCAAAAACAATTCTTGTTTTGCCGGATCAGGCCTGTGAAACGCTGAAACAGGCAAGAGGATGTTATGTAGCAATGGTGGATGACAGAGAAAAGACGGATTATCAGGACACGCTTCAGAAAACCATAGAAAAAACGGTAGGTTTTGATGGCCCCAGCTTTATCTCTGCATACACTTATCAGGGGCAGAAGGAGGAAATGCAGTCCATTTATATGATGACCGCATTTATCTGTTGTTATGCCGCATTCATCTGCATCTTTATCTGTGCCACAATATTGGCGGTTCAGCTTATCAGCAGCAGCAAAAAGTACAGATACCAATATGACCAACTCAGACGAATGGGAACTATGGACAGTGAAATACGAAAGCTTACCGTAAAACAGTCAGCCGTGTATTTCTTCCTGCCTATGATCCTTCCCCTGTTTTTCCTGCTTCTTTATATGGCGGGGATCGGTTTTGCATTTCCTGTGCAGCGCAGTATGCTGATCGCCTCCTTTGCCGGAGCTGCCGGGATCTTTCTGGCGGTGTACGGATGTTATCTGGTCATTACCTGTCTGCAGTACCAGAGAAATGTGCTGAAAGGCACAAAACAGTTTCGTCTGCATGATTTCATCCGGCAGGAAAAATAAGAGGGGATAGGCCTCAGTTTGTGGATCTTACACCGTAAGTATTGCGGTATTCACCGGGGGTAAAACCTGTCAGCTTTTTAAACTGTTTTCCGAGATGGCTCTGGGAGGAAAAGCCAAGGTATGCGGCAATTTCAATATGAGAATATCCGGAATAAATCAGCATATTTTTCGCCAGGTTGATCTTCTCCCTGAGAATAAAATCTTTGATGGATATTCCCTCGCATTTATGGAAAAGTTCAGAGAGATAGCCGGGATTCATTCCCAAATAGTCTGCTATTTCCTGTACAGAGAGCCTGTCGTGTAGATGGGCAAAGATATAATCTTTACAGCGGCGGATATGGGGATTCTTTTCTTTGTTCCCCATACCGCTTTGCTGCTCTTTTTGTTCCCTCACCATATTCGTATACTGGTACTCTGCCTGCCGCAGCAGATGTGTGATGGAGGCCGGATCAGACGCCTCCTCCACTTGGTTGATATAGATATCGCTGAGGGAAAAAGAGATTTCAGGAAGGATGCCTCCGCGTATGGCGGCCCGGCTTGCCAGTGTGATCACCACGATCCCGATATTTTTCCAGCTTCTCACCCTGTCCTTTGCCAGTACGCCGATATTGCCGGTGTAGTCTTCCGCCCAGCTTTGTTCTAACTGTTCGATATCTCCGTTTTCAATACTGGAGAATTCCCGCAGTTCCTGGTCATAGGGATTGTGCCCACGGGATGCCTCCCGGTTCTCAAACAGCAGATCTGAAAAATGTCTCTGGATTTCCGTATCCAATGATGTCTCAATGCAGTTAAACAAGATCAAGTCCCGCTCAAGCAGCGTCTGTTCCCAGAAAAGGTTATGGATCAGAAGGACATTTCCCGCTAAATCTTTAAGATCACAGAAGGGGACCGTATCTAAAAAAGCATGGTCAATATCCGGCTGTTCTGCACAGTGGATCAAACGCACGGGAGTCTTGAACTTCACCGGGCCAATGATAAACTGATGACCGGGAACCGTGATCCCGGCATATACCAGTTTATCACTGACGGACAGAAGAAGCGGCAGTGTCTCAGAAGGCCGAAAGAGCAGCCTTTGCTCCAGATAAGCTTCAAAAAAACGGCTGTCCGTAAAATCGGGGCGTCCGCAGAAGCTCTCCTGCAGCTTTTGGTCTTCCCCATAATTCCGTACGATGGTATGCAGGCTGTACGAAATATGCTGCATCAGATAAGAGATATTCATACATAAGAACCTCCTGATCATTTTCTTCCTATAAGAGATATTCATACATAAGAACCTCCTGATCATTTTCTTCCTAATAGTATAACAGATTATATGAAAAAAGTGATAAAAAACAGGAAAAAGTGATATATAAACCGCTGCTTTTATCATAAGATCAAGACGAATAAAAGAAAAGTCCAAAAGGAGAATGGATCATGTATGTAAAAGGTGTGAATCTGGGTAACTGGCTGGTACTGGAAAAATGGATGAGTCCGGCACTTTTTGAGGGAACCACAGCGGAGGATGAATATTATCTTCCCACACAGCTTTCCAAAGAGGTATATGAAGCCAGGATTAAAATCCACCGTGCAGAGTACATAAGCGAGAGGGATTTTACAAGGATCAGATCCATGGGCATGGATGCTGTGAGAATCCCGGTGCCTTACTTTATCTTTGGTGACAGGGAGCCTTTTATCGGATGTGTGGAGGAATTGGACAAGGCATTTAACTGGGCCGAAAAATATGGGCTGCAGATTTTGATAGACCTGCATACAGCACCGGGCAGCCAGAATGGATTTGACAACGGCGGCATCTCCGGCGTGTGCAAATGGTCTCAGGAACCGGATGAGGTTAAGTTCGAGCTTGGGGTTCTGGAGCGCCTGGCAAAACGATACGGTACCAGACGGGGACTGTGGGGAATCGAGATATTAAATGAGCCTATCCTGGAAAATATGTGGAAGACCATGGATGTGGAAAACCGCTACAGACCTGCAGATCAAAAAAAAGCAGAGGGGTCCGGGCCGAACACCATGGAATTTATCCGGGCCTTTTACCTGGAGGCTTACGACAGGATCAGAACATATATGCCTGCTGAGAAATATGTGGTATTCCATGATGCCTTTGAGCTGAAGGCCTGGAAGGACTTTATGCGCGGGGAAAAGTATGAGAATGTTGTGCTGGATACACACCAGTATCTGATGGTGGCGGAAGCTCTTGGCTGTGAGCAGACCGTGGAGTCTTACACCGCCTATATTCGGGAGACTTTGGCAAAGGATATTGAAGAGATGCAGCAGTATTTTCCCGTTATCTGTGGAGAATGGTGTCTGTTTAACTCTCTTGCCTGCGGATGTGACACAAAAGGCGGCCAAAGTGTTTTAAACGGAGTGGAAGGTCCTGCGGCAGAGACAGTCAGCCCTGAGGAGAAACAACGCATTTACAGCGCACTTGCCAAAGAGCAGCTGAAAGCCTGGAAAAAAGGTTCCGGATATTTTTACTGGAGCTATAAGCTTCTGGTGGATACGGTAAACGAGGCCGGTTGGATCGGATGGGACAGTTGGGATTTTGGAAGATGTGCGGATTTCGGATGGTTTCCAAAGGAATAATAGAATAGATATACATTGTAATTACAATCCTGGTATATTATAATAATACCAGGATTTTTTGTAATGCAAGAGGTGAGAATTACTATTTCGGAGGATGGATATGGAGGCGAAAGCAGTTGTCAACAGTAATAACATAAGCGGCCTGATCGAACGGACGCTGAACTATGTGGACCCAAGGCTGGTGGACCACGGAAAGAGAGTGGCGTCTCTTGTCTATGGAATGTTGGAAGCACAGAAAAAGTATTCTGCAAAAGACATGCAGGATATCTGTATCCTTGCTATGCTGCATGATATCGGCGCTTATAAGACAGAGGAGATCAACCGGATGACCCAGTTTGAATCAGAGGATATCTGGGAGCATTCCATCTACGGGTATCTGTTTCTGGCGAATCTCTCCCCGCTGAAAGAATGGGCAAGGGCAGTTATGTTCCATCACGTGGCAGCCGTCCATCTGCCGGACACCTTGGAAGAGCGGATACGGGAAGCAGCCCAGATGATCAGTCTTGCCGACCGGATTGACATATACCTGCAGGAAAATACAGACCCACAAAATTTGTTTGTATCCCTGGAAAAAGTGAGAGATACAAAATTCGACAGCCATATCCTTGATCTGTTTTATGAGGCGGAAAGACAGTTTACCCTGCTGGCCTGTCTGGAGGAGGAGAAGGACTTTCATAAAATCCTTCCGAATGTACAGTTGTCAGGGAAGGAATGTGAAGAGTATCTGCGAATGATGATTTTTGCCATTGATTTCAGGAGCCAGCACACCGTGACCCACACCATCACAACGACCCGCATCAGCTGCTGCGCTGCCAGCCACATGGGATTGTCCGATGCACAGATACATAATATTTTTTACGGTGCGCTCCTGCACGATTTGGGGAAAATCGGAATTCCGGTGGAGATATTGGAGTATCCGGGAAAATTAAGCAGCCAGGCTATGGCGATCATGCGTACCCATGTGGATTTGACGGAAAAGATTTTGGGCGGCACCATAGATGAGGAGATAACAAGAATTGCGCTGAGGCATCATGAAAAGCTGGATGGAAGCGGATATCCCAGAGGACTCACCGGGGATGCGCTTACCATAGAAGAACGGATCGTGGCTGTTTCGGATATTGTCAGTGCACTGCTTGGCACACGGAGCTATAAGGAGGCTTTTTCTAAAGAGAAGACATTGTCTATTTTAGAGGAGCAGGCTAGGGGAAGAAAAATAGACAGTGATGTGGTAGCGGTTCTGAAAGAGAATTTTGATACGGTTTTGGAGGAAGTGGAGGATAACTGCAGGCCCATATTAGATACCTATTATGGCCTGCGCAAGGAATACCAGTATCTGTTGGGAAAATATCTCTACAGCGGGACAGAAGCTGCGGATCCCAACTGACAGGAGTCATAAGTGACGGGGACAGGGCATAGAATATAGTATCCAGAAAGAAGGAGGCACTGCCCATGTCCGTAAATTATAAAGTTTCTTATTTTCTCGACCGTTTTGATTTTCCTGCCCCTCAGCAGCTTGTGGAAAAATATTACCGGTATAAACTGGGACATCCCTGTTTTTTGATGAAACAAAACGGAAGATGGACAATCGTGCCTGTCCGGCAATAGCAGATAGAATCAATCGGGAGACGGCTTTTAGCCGCCTCCCTTTGTTATCATCACTCTTTAAAACATTTCAAGAGTTTAAAGCAGACAGAGATAGTAAGGACCAGAGCACCTGCACCTATGAGAAGGTGCTGTACAGGAATATGATCAGCCAGAGGGCCGAAAAATGCCATACCCAGAGGCAGCGCGCAGGAGGTGGAGATCTGCATGAAACTGAAGATCCTGCCGTGCATATCCGGCTCCACTTTTTCCTGGATGGTCACATTGATGGGCATGTTGTAACAGGGTGAGGTAACGCCTATCATGGTATTCATGATCAGATAGACAATAAATACAGGTGCTGTTCCCAGGCCAATCATAATTGCCCCATAGACACCTCCGGCCAAGAGCGTAGTGTGCAGATGATTTTTAAACCCACCCCAAGAAGCGATCAGGATTCCCCCCAGCACCATGCCAAGGCTGTAAGTCATTTCACTTACAGTGAGCCGCCAGACTTCTGGTCCAAAGGTCCTGCTCACCATAAGGGGCGTCAGAAAGGCGGAGGGGCTTATGAGAAACAGGATGATGATCTGAAACACCAGCAGTTTTCTGATAAAAGCATGGTCTCTGAGATAAGAAAGACCACCGGCTATTTTATGCAGACCGGATTCCTTATCTGGGGATGATTTTGTGTAGGGCGGTATTTTAATGGTGGAAGTAAGGCCGATGCCGATAACAGCTGTTATGACATCAATAAAGAGCGCTGCTTCCAAAGGCGCTGCGGAGAGGATGGCACCTCCGGCAGCAGGTGATAAGAACATCATGAAGGAGGAGAAGGTACTGTTGAGTCCGTTCATCCTCATGAGATGTTCTTTGGGAACAAGCTGCGGAAAGATGGCGTTCACCGCAGGGGTCTGGATCCCGGTCCCAGCTGATCGGATGATCAGTACAGCAAACAGAAACCAGATGTTTTTATGTCCCGACAGGAAGGCAAGGGCCAGCAAAAGCGTGGAACACGCAATGGCACCATCTGAGAGCATGATCAAGAACTTCCTGTCATAACGGTCAATCCATACCCCGGCGAAAAGTGAAATGATGATCTGGGGAAGGAATCCGCAGAGGGTGGAGATGGTCAGCATCTTTCCTGAAGATGTTGTCAGTGTAATATACCAGACAATGGCGTACTGCACCAGGGAAGAACCGAACAGGGAGATCGTCTGGGCTGTTAAAAAGCGAAAGGTTTTCCCTTTCCATGTATTTAAATCCATAAAATAATACCTCTTTCTAAGAAATAATAAAGTTACTGTACACTCCGTGTCCAGTAACACGCTTCGCGATACACAGATATGGTGCATTCTTCACCATATCGCGCTGGCTGCCTCGGGATTTTCATGCTTCACACGGTATTGAAATGTCTCTGCCGGGCAGCAAAAAGGCAGAGGACATTATAAGCCTCTGCCAGTCAATATACAGACAAAAGGCTGTGGCGAACACATCGCCGCAGCCAGATCCAGAACTGTGGTATCCACGGAAAACAGGTACACAAATAAACGCATCAGAAAATCTGATACGAAGTGCAGCTGTTTCCCGGTGAATGCAGCAGTTCTGCCGCTATCTGAACTCCGTACAATGTCTCACCGGAAACGTTATCTGTACGGAGCTGATTCGTCTTCTCAATTTATCGGTTAAAATGAAATTCATAATAGCCACCTCATTCGGATCATCTTTGTATCTTATCCATTAATATAGCATGTAAAAAAGTTCCTTGTCAATGGAGAGTTTGTATATGTTATAATGGACCAAAATGTATACGGAGTTCTGTTTGACGCGGATATGGGACCTCAGGTGTCATATCATTCAAGAATTCTTTTTTCCAAGATGCTACAATAGTGAAAATGAAAGGAGGAGGACAAAAGATGCACGCAGAACAAGAACAAAGGCATGTGTATTATGACCATGACCTGGAGATAGAGGCTTATAATTTGAGCGGTATTGTCCAAAAGTTTCCAAACCATTTTCATGATTATTATGTGATCGGGTTTGTGGAGGGAGGTAAAAGGCATCTCTGGTGCAAAGGCAAAGAGTACGATTTGACTGCAGGGGATTTGATCCTGTTTAATCCCAGAGATAACCACTACTGTGCACCTATCAATGGTGAAATATTAGATTACCGTGCTGTGAATATTAATGTGGACGTGATGGAGAGAGCAGTCAAAGAAATTACGGGGAGGGATTTTGTCCTGCATTTTACCAGCAACGTGGTGTATCAAAGTGACATTACACAATCCATCGGTGATCTGTACGATGCCATCCTTACCCATGCACCTAAACTGAAAAAAGAAGAGGCATTTTTCTTCCTTCTGGAGCAGATCCTGCAGGAACATGCAGCTCCTTTTGATGAAATTGATATATCAGAGCCAAATCAGCAGATCAAGACACTCTGTCATTATATGGAGAAACATTTTTCCGAGAATATTACGCTGGATGACCTGCTTTCCATGACAAGTTTCGGCAAATCGTATCTGCTGCGTTCTTTTACAAAGCAGGTAGGTGTTTCACCTTACCGTTATCTGCAGACCGTGCGCCTGGAAAAAGCAAAAAAGTTCCTGGAACAGGGCGTGGCGCCTATTGATGCGGCAGATATGGCGGGGTTTGCGGACCAGAGCCATTTTACCAACTTTTTCAAAGAATTTATCGGACTGACACCAAAACAGTATCAGAAAATCTTTACGGATAAACCGCTGCCTGTCACTCCGGCAAAGGAGTGGACAAATGAATAAGACAATACATGGGCATATTGCTGCCTTTCTTACCATATTGATCTGGGGCACCACCTTTATTTCCACCAAGGTGCTTCTTAGAAGCTTTGAGCCGGTGGAGATTTTATTTATCCGTTTTATGATTGGATACATGGCTCTTTGGTGTGTCTGCCCGCGCAGGCTGAACATCCGTGAGAGGAAACAAGAGTGGTACTTTGCAGCCGCAGGGCTTTGTGGCGTGACCCTGTATTATCTGTTTGAAAATATAGCGCTGACTTATACACTGGCTTCCAATGTGGGCGTTATCATCTCTATCGCGCCATTTTTTACGGTTATATTCTCCTGCTTGTTTCTGCATGACAAACGGCCAAAAACAAGGTTCTTTGTGGGCTTTTTAATAGCACTTACAGGTATCTTCCTGATCAGCTTCGGAGGGGATAAGGATCTGCAGTTAAATCCTATGGGGGATTTGCTGGCTGTAATAGCGGCAATGATCTGGGCCGCATTTTCAACGATCACAAAAAAGATCAGTGGGTTTGGATATAATACCATTCAGACTACAAGGCGGACGTTTTTTTATGGGCTGATCTTTATGGTTCCGGCTTTGTTCCTGATGGATTTCCATATTGAACTTATGCAGTTTGCCAGTCTTAAAAACGTTCTGAATCTTCTGTTTTTGGGATTTGGGGCTTCTGCATTGTGCTTTGTGACATGGAACCTTGCCGTGAAGATCTTGGGCTCTGTGAAAACTAGTGTTTATATCTACATGGTCCCTGTCATAACAGCGGTCACATCAGCGCTTATTTTGCATGAAAAATTGACGATGACAATTATTCTGGGTATCGTTCTGACTTTGATCGGCCTCTTTTTATCCGAGGACAGAAAAACAGAGAAACATACAGCAAAAGCAAAGGAGTATAAAGTATATGCAGGCACAAAATGATAAATGCGTCATGGTACTGGACCAGGACCTGCCTCTGGGCATTCTGGCAAACACAGCGGGAATCATGGGAATCACCTTGGGAAAACACATCCCTGAGACGGTGGGACCGGATGTCCTTGATAAGAGCGGAAAAGAACACCTGGGAATCATTGAATTGCCGGTTCCCATCCTGAAAGCAGACCGGGAAAAGATCAGGACGATCCGGGAGCAGCTCTACCAGCCGGAATTCGCTGATCTGATCGTGGTTGATTTTTCGGATGTGGCACAGAGCTGTAATGTCTATGAGGAGTATATTAAAAAAGCAGCGGGGGTGGAGGAAAAAGAAATGACTTACTTCGGTATCGGAATCTGCGGAGCCAAAAAGCTGGTCAATAAACTCACAGGCAGTCTGCCGCTGTTGAGATAGGAAGAAAACGGGCGATACCGCTTTTATGCGGAATCGCCCGTTTTTTGTACAGCAGTAGAAGGGGATCACTGTAATGGTAGGAAAGGACATGGATCTTTGGTATACAGAAGGGTAAGCTTGTGCATGGCTCTGGTGCAGGCAATGTAAAGAAGACTTCTGTCATATTCGGAAGCATAAGTTTCGCATCCCGCATGAGGAAGGATAACTTCATCAAATTCCAGTCCCTTTGACATCCGCACAGAGGTAACGGATATGCCGTTGTGAAAGCTTGTACTCTTAGGGGAAATAAGCGCTGTTTTATATTGGGAGCACAGGAGTTGATTAAGCGTTTCTGCCGCCCGGTCTGTTTTTAGGATTATACCCAAAGTAGCAAAGCCGCTTTTCTGAAAACGGTGGATCGCTGCTAGTATGTGCTGTAGTTCCTCCTCATCGGTTTTACAGGAGATCACAGCGGGAGCTTCTCCGTGGCGTTCCACAGGCTGAATCTTTGTGTGATGCAGAATAGATTTGGCAAAATGCATGATTTCCCAGGTAGAACGGTAGCTGGTATTCAGCTCCGCAAACTCCGCATTCTTATATATTGTCCGCAGATCAGCCAGGGTATGGGTATGATCAGGATTTAGGATCTGCCCAAAATCACCCAAGATAGTCTTTGGACATGGAAAAAGCAGATTGATCACAGCGTACTGGATTGGCGTGTAGTCCTGCATTTCGTCTATAACCAGATGCTTGGTGAGTCTGCTTACCTTCAGACCTTCAAAGGAAGCGTGAAGGTAAAGAAACGGATATACATCGGACCATTCCAAAGTCTTTTTTGACGGCAGGACAAACATTTGGGACATGCCCATTTTGCGGTAAAAATCTTTATATAAGGCCAGGGTGCTGCGGAAGGTAAGCATGGAAGTGAGAGATTTTAGAACTGCGCGGGGTCTGGGCAGCTCGTTTTCCATAATATTTTCATCCTCAAACTTGTGGCATATATCCTCTGCAATCATAGGAAGTCTCTGTTTTACCGGATATTTTTTATAAGCCGCAAACCGCTTTCGGATCCAGTCCTTATGGGCAGTAAAAGGGCCGAAGGTGTAATCAGACGGGGCAAAGACCGTGTTTTCCAGATCAGCCGTATAGGTATCTATCCTCTTTACGAAATCCAATGTTGATTTAAACCGAACTCTCTGTGACCGTTTTTCCTCCCGATTCTCCAAAGGATTCTGTTCCTCATCAAAATAGATAAGACCCTCCAGCTGGATTTCTGCGATATCGGAAAAACTGAGCGCATAAATAGGCTCCTCCCCCAGCTCGGGAATGACATTGGAAATGTAGTCCCCAAACACTTTGTTGGGTGAGAGGATAGTTACATTTTTGGCAGTCAGTCGGTTTCTGAATCGGTAGAGTAAAAAAGCGATCCGGTGGAGGGCAATGGAAGTTTTTCCGGAACCGGCTACACCCTGAAGGATGAGTGTACCTGCATTCTCATTCCGAATGATCTTATTCTGCTCTTTCTGAATGGTTGAGATGATGGATTTCATCTTCTCGTCAGAGGTGTGGGAAAGTTCTCTTTGAAGGACGTCATCCTGAATGTTGGAAGAACTCTCCAGGGCATATTCCATGATGCAGTTTTTAATCTTAAATTGTCTTTTTCTGGTCAGATACCCGTCTATCCTTCCGGTGGGGGCCTCATAGCCAGCAGGACCTGTTTCATAGTCATAAAACATACCGGAGACAGGGGCACGCCAGTCATAGATAAGCATCTCATCTCCAAAACGGAACGTAAAGCGGCCAATATATACGTTCATAGATTCCCCATTTTCATGTTTAAAGTCAATGCGGGCAAAGTAAGGGGAATCCTTCAGTCTGACAAGCTTATCTCTGGATGCAGCGGCAATGGTGCCTTTGTGGTCTGTCTGCTTTAGAAGAAGCTCATTTTGGAACATTTCATGGGGATCCAGTTCGCCCCGGTACTGTGCCATATAACGTTTGGCGTTTTTATATTCCATGTCAATCTTTTCCACATCTAAGCTGGCTTCCTGAAGCGCTGTATCCAGTTTTTGAAGAACTGCGGCAAGATGGGCAGTTTCATCCGGAAATTTATGCATGTGGTTCCTCCTTTGGCAGGACAAAGCGCTGGGTGGGATAACCGTATTCCACCAGCAGTTCTGCTTCGGCAAAGCCCAGATCCTTAATTTCCATGCGGTGTCCGGTATCTGCCCGGTCCCCCTCCCTGTAAGTGGTGATGCTGATCTCTTTTCCATCTAAAAGTTCGTGCATCACTTTGTCCAGAAAAGCCTTTGGAATGCCTTTTTTCTTGTAAAGCGGGTGGGTGCCCATAAAATCTATACTTCCGTTCTCCCGGGAAAACAGCAGAATACCGATGGCTGTTCTTCCGTCTTTTAGAATGAGGGCCTGTCTTTCGGCAATGCTTCGTCTCAGCACCTGCATATAGTCCTTTTCATCCAAATATGGAAAACCATCTATGACCAGCCGCACCAGCTCCATCCAGCATGGGATGTCACCGTCTTTCGCGTATGTGATGTTCCATGCCGGGTCTCCGTAACTGTTCAGCATATGATAACTCCCTTCTAATTCAAATTTTAACTGCAGGGGATAGAATTTCTCATTCTCCCGGTATTTGCTGGGAGGCTGCTTGTACATGGCAGTAAATATTTTTGTAAAGGCCTGCTGGCTTTCGTATCCGGCAGTCAGTGCAATATCAAGAACCGGCTTGTCAGAGAAGACCAGAAGCTTGGCTGCCTCGGTCAGCCGTCTGCGAAGAACATATTCATGTATGGTCATTCCCACGGTATTTGTGAACATACGGTGCAGATGGTATTTGGAATAATGAAGGGCATCTGCAACAGTATCCAAATCATTTTTCTCCGTTAAGTGTGCTTCAAGATAATGGATGGCAGTCACAATATTTTCTATCGTTTGATTCGGCATAGCGAACCTCCTTTCAGAGAGATATTATATCTTGCTTTGAGGTGGCATGTTTAATCGTTCTTGCGGTTTTTTAGTCAGGGCAGAAGTTGTCGAAATTTTATGGAGATAAAAGCTGAATTTCTTACACTTATCTGATATAATAAAAGATATAGAACACGGATGTTTTGCGGCTCTTATAGGTGACAGGACAGAGAAAAAACGGAGGTGCCGGGATGATTGGAATTGTTATTATTGGTGTTATGATTGCAGTCTGGGGGATAGCTGCTGTTATAAGCGGGAAACTACCGTTTATCAGCCGGTATCATGGAGTCGAAAAGATACCCCTTCATTCCCGCATAGAAGGCGGAGCTGCCTTGTTTGTAGGAATTGTTATGGCGGCTCAATATTTTATGCTGCTGCAGCCAGTTACGATCATGGTTATTATCTTAATGATCTGTATCACTGCGTTTGTTCTTGAAATAGCTTTAAAGGTATTGTAACATACCGGTCTTATTAACGGACTGCACTGCGTGCAGCAGCCGTGTCATAGGTTCCATTTCTTAAAATCTATAAGCGCTGACTGATATTGTCGGCGCTGCAGGTTTCTGCATTGATTTCCATGATAACATTATCTATATAGATTGTGAAGGCAATTGCTTCAAATATTTCTTGACAGCAGCAGTCGTTGATGATAGTATGAGAACAAATAGACAGACAGTCGGTCTGTAAAGAGGGAGAGTATTATGCGTGTAGTCAAAGAAGCCGGCGAAAGAAAAAATGAGATATTAGATGCAGCAGCAGCGCTGTTCGCTCTGAAAGGGTTTGACAATACCAGTACGAACGAGATCCTGGAGGCAGTAGGGATTGCCAGGGGGACACTTTACCATCATTTTAAGTCAAAAGAAGATATTATGGATGCTATTATAGAAAGACAAAGTGAAAGGATGCTGTCACAGGCCCGCAGGATCGCAGAAGACAAGGGGATTCCTGTTGAGGAGCGTATGCTGCGGGTTGTCATGGCTCTGCGTCTGGAAGAGACGGAAGGGGCGGGAGGAAAAGGCATGATCGAACATCTGCACCGGCCTCAGAATGCACTGATGCATCAGAAGTCAAAAAAGGTCATTATGGGCCAGGTTCCCCCTATCCTGGCCATCGTTCTGACGGACGGAATCGAACAGGGGCTATTTGATACCCCTTATCCATTGGAATGTATGGAAATGGTGGTCGCATATCTGAATACTATGCTGGATGACGGCGTGGTAGAATTGACTGAGGAACAGCGCATGGACCGCATAACAGCGTTTGTTTTCCATTTGGAGCGGCTTCTCGGTATAGAGAAAGGACGGCTTGCTTACATTATGAAAATGTTTGCAGACGGGGAATAAGAGTAAGCGGATGAAGTCCGATCATTTGCTGGAAAACAGAGGTGTATATGAATCATAAAATTATCCGGAGAGATATTACAGGAAATAAAATAATATCCTTCATCACAGTGTTATTTATTGCCGCTGCGGCTATGCTTTTGTCACTGGCAGGGATTCTTGTCATTCATCTTTTCGGGTCTATTGATTCGCTTATGAAAGATGCGAAAACCCCGCATTTTATGCAGATGCATGCAGGGGATATTGCTTTTGAGGAGTTAGAGAGATTTGCACAGGCCAATGGGGATGTAGAGGATTTTCAAGTCCTGGAATTTCTAAATGTGAACAACGAAAAAATCAAGCTGGGTGAGAATTCCCTGACAGCCAGTGTGCAGGATAACGGTTTCAGTGTACAGAGCAGCCGGTTTGATTTTCTGCTGGATGAAACAAACAAGCCGGTGCAGCCAAAAGACGGGGAACTGTTTGTTCCGGTCAGTTATAACAGAGATGGAACTGCAAAAGTAGGTGACAAGGCGGTAGTGGACGGAAAGACCTTTGTGGTAGCCGGTTTTGTCCGGGACTCCCAGATGAATTCTACACTTGCCTCCTCTAAAAGGTTTCTTGTGAGCGCAGGAGATTATGAACGGATGAGGGCATCCGGCAGCGTGGAATATCTGATTGAATTCCGTCTGAAGGATTTGTCTAATCTGAGCCATTTTGAGGCTGCCTACAGTGCTTCGGAACTGCCGGCTAACGGGCCGACTCTCACCTGGCCGCTTTTTCGGATGATCAGCGCAGTTTCCGACGGAATCATGATCGCGGTCATTCTGCTGGTCAGTGTGCTTGTCATTTTCATATCTCTGCTCTGTATACGTTTTACACTGCTGGCAAAAATTGAGGATGATTATCGGGAAATCGGAGTAATGAAAGCGATCGGTATCCGTGTGTCGGATATCCGCAGTATTTATCTGTCTGTCTATGCTGTTCTTGCTGCAGTGGGATGCGGGGCAGGGTTCCTTTTGTCTCTGGTATTTAGTGGGCCATTGCAGGAGAGTATCCGCGTAAATCTGGGAGAGAGCGGAAAAGACACATTTTCCTTGTTGGCGGGAATAGTTGGAATTTTGCTCCTATTCTTTTTCATCCTTTTCTGCATTAACAGAATACTGAAAAAATTCCACAGAATATCAGCAGTCCAGGCGATCCGCCAGGGTGCGGAACAGGAAAAGGTGTATGGCACAAAGAAATGCAAACTGTCCAAAAACAGATGGCTCAGCACCAACCTGTTTTTGGGAGTAAAAGATATATTAGCCAGAAAGCGGCTGTATATCACGATACTGCTTGTGATCATACTGTCATGTTTTATTATGGTGGTACCGCAGAATCTGTATCATACCATTTCAGACAGCAGTTTCATTACTTATCTTGGGGTGGGGCGCTGCAATCTTCGTATGGATATACAGCAGACGGATAAGATAGAAGAAAAGGCCGTGAATGTAGGAGAGTATCTGGAACAGGACACGGCAGTTGAGACCTATGCGGTCTTTGTGACCGAGATCTTCAGTTTAGAACAGAAAGACGGAACAACAGAACATATAAAGGTAGAACTTGGAAACCATGGAGTGTTTCCTCTGCAATACGCCCAGGGTAAGATGCCTTCCTCTTCTGATGAGCTTGCCTTATCTGTGCTCTATGCAAAGGAGCTGGGAAAAGAAGTTGGTGATGAGATAACGCTTCTCACAGACGAAGGGGAAAAACATCTGACTGTCTGTGGCATTTATTCAGACATTACCAATGGAGGGAAAACAGCAAAGGCGGCTTTTACACCGGGGACCCAGGAAACTGCCCGGAGTACCGTCTGTGTGAATTTAAGAGAGCCGGATCTGCTTTCGGAAAAGATTTCGGAATATGGGGATACGTTCCCATATGCAAAAGTTTCCGGTATTGAAACATATGTATCACAGACCTTTGGGCAGACGCTTCGTTCGGTAAAAACAGCATCTGTGGGAGCTGCTTTTGTGGCTGTGGCTGTTACCCTTTTGGTTATCCTGTTGTTTATAAAGCTTTTGATATCCAAAGACAGATATTCCATAGCAGTATTAAAATCAATGGGATATACGGACTCGGATATCTCCATGCAATATGTCTGGAGGTCAGCGGCAGTGATGCTTTTGGGGATCCTGCTGGGAACCATACTTGCCGGGACACTGGGGGAAAGAATGGCAGGTGCCGCAATTTCCTCCCTGGGAGCAGCAGCCTTTCAATTTACAGTCAATCCTCTGTCTGCATTTGTATTATCACCGGCAATTTTGATCTTTGCAGCGTTAACAGCAACCATAACAGGTACAGCTAAGGCGGGAAATGTATGTATTTCCCAATCAATAAAGGAGTAGTGAATGGAGCATTTATTATATGGAAAAGAAATCGTAAAATCTTATGGGGAAGGCAGGGAAGAGCATATTGTGCTGGATGGTGTGTCTCTGGAAATCGAAAAAGGTGAATTTGTTTCGGTCATGGGTCCATCCGGGTCGGGAAAATCCACCCTTCTCTACACGCTGAGCGGTATGGATCCCACTTACAGTGGATCCGTAGTGTTTGACGGCTGCCGGTTGTCAGGTCTGAAGGAGGATGCTTTATCTGATCTGCGCAGGAACAAGATGGGATTTGTCTTTCAGCAGCCGGCCTTTTTGAAGAATCTGAACCTTTTAGATAATATTATCCTGCCTGCCATGCGGGATAATCGCAGAAATGTCAGAGCCGTGACGTTAAAAGCTAAGAACCTCATGAAAAAGGTGGGTATAGAAGAACTGGAAGAAAGAGACATCACCCAGGTATCCGGGGGCCAGCTTCAGAGGGCTGGTATATGCAGGGCACTTATGAGTGAACCGGATATCATTTTCGGAGATGAGCCTACAGGTGCGTTAAATTCCAAGTCTGCACAGGAAATAATGGCACTTTTAAAAGAAATCAATGCGGAAGGCACCGCGGTCCTTGTGGTCACCCATGACGCAAAGGTGGCGGCAAAAACCAGGCGTGTACTTTTTATGCAGGACGGAAAGATCGTCAGTGAATTGAGATTTGAGAACGAAAAAACAGAAAACTATGACAAACGGGAAGATATCATCATGAAACGGATGCAGCAAATTGGCATTTAGGCTTCGGGCAGTCTGTAAAGGCTGCCTGGAAAAGAAAATGAGCGCTCCATAACTATTCGCGAAATGTCCATTTTACGAATAGTTGTGGACTTTTTTGTCCGGATGGGCTATAATTAGGTAAATTCGCTGCTAAGAACTTAATCATAATGAGGTGTAAATTCATGGAGAAAAAAAACATCAGCTATCACGAGAAAAAATATATTGATAACAATATCCGTCTCAGAAATATTCTGGCGGAGCTTCCTCCGTATGTACAGGATTTCTGCAGAGGCCGCCAGACAACGCTTAGTATGCAGACCCAAATTGCATATTGTTATGATCTAAAGATATTTTTTCAATTCCTTACAACTGCAAATCCCGTTTTGAAAAATTCGGATCTTCGCAGTATATCCCTTGCTGTACTGGAAAATCTTCGTCCCACCGATATTGAAGAATTTCAGAATTATCTGAAAGTTTACGAAAGCCAAAATACAGGCGAGGCAATGACAAACGGTGAAATTGGTATATCAAGAAAGATTTCTGCGTTAAGGAGCTTGTTTGACTATCTCTATAAACATGAAATGGTTAAAAATAATCCAACCCGCATTGTGGACGTCCCAAAAGTTCACGAAAAAGCTATAATCCAACTGGATCCTGACGAAATTGCTATGATCTTAGATTCTATGGAGGAATTCAGTGACAATTTGACGCCTCACCAAAAGGGCTATTATTTAAAGACAAAAACGCGTGATATTGCGATCATTACCCTCTTTCTCGGTACCGGCCTGCGCGTGTCTGAGTGTGTGGGGCTGGATATTTCGGATGTCAATTTTAAAAACAGCGGTCTCCGTGTCATACGAAAAGGCGGAAATGAGAAAATTGTTTATTTTGGTGAGGAAGTAGAGATCGCCCTTCTGAATTATCTGGAGGAAAGAGAAAATCTGGAGACAAAGCCGGGTCATGAAAATGCACTCTTCCTCTCCCTCCAGGGAACCCGTCTCAGTGTCAGGGCTACGGAGAAGATGGTAAAAAAATACACGCAGCCCATTATCACAAATAAAAAAATCACACCCCATAAGCTACGCTCTACTTACGGTACTGCCCTTTACGAAGAGACGGGGGATATCTACCTCGTGGCGGACGTTCTGGGACATAAAAGTGTGTCCACAACACAGAAACATTACGCTAAACTGAAAGACTCCAGAAGGCGGGCTGCGGCAAGTGCGGTAAGGTTAAGGGAAAAAGAACAATGAGTGTCAGAGTAATGATTAATAAAGGCAGTTTGCTGCATATATCCAAAGACAGGGAAATACTGATCCGGGAAGAGAATTTTGCATACCTGCTTCCCTGTGATAAATTAAAAAATATCATATCGAATTTTACAATTACTTTTCCCAATAGAACGATCATTTCAGATGATTATACGATTATGCCTCATGGCAGCGTTACACTTGTACTCTTCTATTATCAGACTGAACTTTACAGCCTTTTGTTTGGGCCGGCTACAAAGTCAGTCAAGGTAGGTAATATTGCCAATAAATGTGACAGTATCTTCATTGTTGAATTTCAGCCGGCAGGATTTTACCCTTTAAAAAAGATAAATCAAAATGAACTGACCGATAAGATCATACCCTTTTCCATGATGGATACTTCTCTGGATACGGCAATGAAAAAGATTTTTAGAACTTCTTTATCTGTAGATGAGTTGCTTTATAAATTTGAAAAAATAATTTTGCAAAGTATTCTTTTTCAATACCCGAAAGAGCTTGCGCATGCCATCAAAGTCATCATCCAAACGGAAGGGACAATGGCTTCTGCTGACATTTCAGAAAAGATTTTTTACTGCCCAAGACATTTAAACCGATTATTCAATGTACATCTCGGTATCAGTATGAAATCTTTTTCCCGATTGGTGAGGATAAATAAATCTTTTCAGCTTCTGAATGAAAAGTCAAATTCATTGGCTTCTATATGTGAGAAACTGGGATATTATGATGTCTCCCACTTTGTTAAAGATTTTAAGTTGGTATGTAATATTACACCTCAGCAATACAGAACCAATATGTCCGATTTTTACAATGAAATAGCAAAATTCTAAGTCTATAATATTTCTGTAATGATAAAACAGAAAGAGAGGATTTTGAAATGAAATTTAATGAAACAACAATCCGTGTTCTGGTACGAAAAGATTATGGAGCGTGCTTTGACTTTTACACAGAGAAGATCGGCTTGACTGCAGTTTGGGGTGACAGAAACGGACCTTACACTTCTTTTGCCACAAGTATCCAGGAAAAACCTTGCTTTGCTATCTTTTCGGGAGATGCTATGCCTATGTTCCAAGGGTATGAACAGCCAAATGGCAGCACACAGCCGGATACGGTCGTGGCGGTCATTCCCACGCTTGATCTAGACGCGGACTATTTACGTCTTAAAGAGGCGGGTGTTATGTTTCTGGGCGAACCTCAATACATTGAAGCGTGGGGGATGCGCTGTACCTATTTTAGAGACCCTGAGGGAAATCTGTTTGAATTGAATGATGCCAACAACGTATAACAGCGGGAACAGATAAAAAGAATCAGAATGGGGCTGTCGGGAAATGAAATTCACATACTATATATCGCGTCAGGCTATGAAGTCGGTTGGGGATATATAATATGGATGATTCATTTTCCGACAGCCCCGGTTATTTTTCATTACATTGGCTTCAGGTTTTTTTCTAATCGGGCAGTCATCCATGTCAATCGCTTAAGTTTACCATCTTCTGTCTTAGCATCTAAATATGCCCGTGTATAAGTCTTTTTTACAGAAGGGGACATTGCTTGAAAATTGGCATAAGCTGCTTCATTTTGTTTTAATAACTCTCCCACCATTTCTATCTGCTCCTCTGTTATTGCGGAAGGTTTTCCGGCATTGTCCCACTGGCCGTTTTTCATGGCCTCCTCTATTTTTTCTCTTCCGAATTCAGTCATCAGGCCGCGTTCCTCTAAACTATTGACCAGTGCCTTATTTTTTTCGGACCATTTGCTGTTTTTACGGCGTAAAGAAAAATATTTCACATATGATTTATCATCAACACGTTTCATAACTCCGTCAATCCAACCATAACATAAAGCCTCTTCAAGGGCTTCTTGCGCTTTTAAGGTTTTAATCTCCTTGGTTTTTCCGAAAAGCAGCCAGACACCTTCACTGGATCGGCTGTTTTTGGACAACCATATTCTGAATTCATCACGTGTTTTAAAGTAAAGTGGATTATCCATACTCAATACCTCCTTGATCTTGTACCGGCACTCGCTGCACTCCGCGTCATGGATAGAAATGATACCTCCGCATTTTGGACAGGTGTATGCCGCTTTTTGCTGCTCCAGGAATACGTTAAGGCCCAGTCCCTGTACTGCCATGCTGTTTGCCATAAGACTGCTGTGATAACGGGTATTGTAGCTTTTTTCCAGCGCTTTTACCTGCTTACATGGATATAAGGCACATTCAAAGCAATAAGACAGACCTTTTTCTTTGATACAATCTTTGATCCTGCATTTCCTGCAATGCTCGGGTTTTCCCCGGTCACCTTTTATACATCCTTCACAGGGTTTTTTGTGATAACAGTGTTTATAGCAAACCATGCAATTCATTCCGCAGGGCGCAAACATGGCAGGCTCTATTTTTTCCGGCATCTTCATTTTTATTCGCTCCTTATTTAAAAAGACATGAACATATATTTCTGATATTTGTCCATGCCTTCTTTTCTTTGCAGCTTACTGCAATACTATTTTACCAAAATAAATACGCCAACTGTATGTCATGTTTGTTTTTACTTATCCCAGAAACCTGCGGATGGTTATGGCTGCCTGTTCCGCATTGGAATGAATGGCCGGATGGCCGCCCTCTGGGAAAACACAGATCTCTGCTCCTGTTTCACTGGCTATTGTACGGTATTCCGCCTGTAAGTCCTCTCTGGCCATTTCATCCCCTTCACTGCCCATAAGCAGAAGCGGAACCTGCAGGCTGGTCAGGGATTTGGAGAATAATGGAAGTTTCTTTTCGGCACACTGCGTCAATGCCCTGGTATCCATATCCACGATACGCTCCCAGTCTTCGCCCTGACACCATCGGTAAAATTCTACTGCCATGGCATCCTTCTTAGCGTTTGTCCGCTCTTTTATCAGGTTTGCAGAAAAATCGTCTGCTAATGTCCGGCCATCAAAACTGTCGGCTACTACCCTGCCGATCAGGTCCGGGCGTTTTAATGCAGCATTGATAGCGACCCACGCACCACCGCTGGTTCCCACAAGATTTACCCGGCCAAGCTTTAGATGTTCCAGTAATGCAATGGTCTGTTCGGCTTCCTCCATCCAGAGTTCCGGGGGGAATTCCTCCAGGCGGTCTGAATTTCCGTGGCCCAGAAAGTCTATGAGAATGATATGGTATGTATCCTCATATAGAGGGAGCAAAGGCTCGAACATTCTGGAAGATGCTGTATTGCCGTGCAGGAATAACACGGGTTTTCCTTTTCCCGTTTCTGTGTAATAAATTTTTTTTGACTGATAATAGAAATATGACATAGTCTGCCTCCTAATCGTTTCTCTGTTTTTGGTTTTCTGATCTGATTAGCAAGGCTTGTAAACACCAACACCTTGCTGTTAGTGTTTTGTAATCCAAATTCCCATAGTTTGCAACCTCCGTTCTTAATATGTTCTCAGTATACCATAGAATCATGGGAATTCCACTTAAACTTACTTATTATGTCTGCCCGGGAAACGTATCTATAATAAATTTACCGTATGCGTTATGTTCTGTAAAGCGATTCATTTAAAGGTATCACTAAAACATTTCAGTTCGCACTTAACTTTATCAGACAACTGATTGTATTCAATATCATCAATTGCACCTTGAAGCGTGTATAAATGAACTAAGCAGACATTGGGAAAGTGCATTTTTAAGCGAATGAATGCTTCTTTACTGCCAATCTGTATCAATTCTTCTGCGGAACAAATACCAACTGATTTTAGTTTCTTTTCAATTTCATTTCCAATATTACGCATAGAAGTTAGTTTTGCCACTATATCACATCCTTTCGCTCTTTTGCCAAATGCAAAAAGCTATTTTTTCTACAAGTGATCTTCTCCGTTATTGTAGCAATTACCATTACAAAATGCAATAACTTATTATTTCGAGGTAGAAAAACCATTTTCTTCCATCCGTCCAGTATGAATGCCCTGCTCCACGATCATTCCATTGCAGCCTTCTCCTCTTTGGGCCGGAAAACATGGCGCTCGGCTTTCAAAATTGACAGAATATTTGAACATTGCTATAATCAGTGTAAACTACCCTATAACAGGAAGGCCTAAGTTTAGTACATATACCCATTTAGGAGGTCATCAGATGGAATTACGGGTTCTTCAGTATTTTCTTGCCATTGCCAGGGAACAGAGCATTATCCGCGCTGCGGAATCCCTGCATCTTTCTCAACCGACATTATCCACCCAGATAAAAAACCTGGAGGAAGAACTGGGAAAGCAGCTCTTGATTCGCGGTACAAAAGGTTCACGAAAAGTGACTCTCACCGATGAAGGAATGATTTTGCGAAAGCGGGCAGAAGAAATCCTTGAATTGGTCAAAAAAACAGAAAAGGAAGTTACGCTCACCAATGACATTGTTATGGGGGATATTTATATCGGGACCGGGGAGACAGATGCGGTCCGTATTTTAGCGCAGGCCGCAAAAAGCCTGCAGAACACAGCCCCCGGCATTCATTACCATATTTGCAGCGGGAATTCCACTTTTGTTATGGAACGGCTGGATAAAGGCCTGCTGGATTTTGGCATTGTATTTGGTCCGGTGGACTTGACGAAATACAATGCGCTCAAAATACCTGCCAGAGATGTCTGGGGTGTTTTGATGAGAAAGGATTCACCCCTTGCATTAAAAGAAACAATATCGCCGGATGATTTATGGGACCGGCCTTTGATCATATCCCAGCAGGAAGAGAAAGGCGGTGCCTTAGCACAATGGCTGAAATGTCAAATATCGGATCTGAATATAGCGGCCACGTACAATTTGATCTTTAATGCTTCTTTGATGGTAGATGAAGGCCTGGGCTATGCCGTTTGTTTGGACAAGATCATAAATACAACAGGAAACAGCAGCCTTTGCTTCAGACCGCTGGACCCAGGGCTTGAGGCGGAAATGAGTATTATATGGAAAAAATATCAGATATTCTCCAAACCTGCAGAAAAATATATTGCAGTCTTAAAGGAACATCTGAATGCTGACCACACGTAGTTAAAGGATAATAGGATACCGGTTAAGGATGGTGATAACAAGTGAAAAAAATATTTCTGGTTGAAGATGATAAGGAAATTGCCAAGAATCTTACGCTTCTGCTTCGTTCGGAGGGTTTTCAGGTTACCCATGCACCCACCCAGCAAGATGCGGTTTCCATGCTGGCGGAAAATAAATTCGACTTGGCATTGGTGGACATATCCCTGCCGGACGGCAACGGCTTTACAGTCTGCACGGAAATCAAACAGACACAGAAGATACCCGTTATCTTCCTTACAGCATCCGGTGATGAAGCCAGTGTTGTAACCGGTCTGAATATGGGGGCAGATGACTATATAACAAAACCATTCCGCCCGCGCGAATTGATCGCCCGGATCGGTACTGCCCTGCGGAAATTCGGGTGTTCGCCGTCTGCCTTTGAAATGTGCGGTCTTTATGTGGATACCTCCAGCAGCGTGGTGAAGAAGGACGGCAAAGAGGTTTTTCTCTCCGCTTTAGAGTACCGCCTGCTGCTGGTGTTTATCAACAATCCCAAGATCATCCTGACAAGGGACAGACTGCTGGATGAATTGTGGGACGCGGCAGGTGAGTTTGTCAATAACAATACCCTGACCGTCTACATCAAACGGCTTCGTGAGAAGATCGAGAATGATCCTGCAAACCCGCAGATAATCCTTACTGTCCGCGGAACGGGATATCGGCTGGGAGGCAGTTATGTTTCGGAATAGAGAGATCCGGCAGTTTTTGGTCTTATTTGTTATCCTGGCCTTCGCTGCAGCGGCAGCCGGATTTGTCATCCAACCCGCAGCAGGGATACTGTCCCTGGTTACTGCTGCTGCTTTTGGCACTGCTTTTTTTGTATTTACGAAAGCCCGTTATAAGAACCTGTCACAGATTTCCGAACAGATTGACCTTGTCCTTCATAATGCGGATCATTTGTTTATCAGTGAATCTGAGGAGGGCGAACTTTCTATCCTGCAAAGCGAGATCACAAAAATGACACTGCGTATTCGGGAGCAAAATGAAGCCTTAAAAAAGGAGAAGCAGCATCTTGCCGATTCTCTCGCTGACATTGCCCATCAGCTCCGCACTCCTCTCACCTCTGCCAACCTGATATTGTCTTTGCTGGAGAATGCTTCAGATGTTAAGGAACGAAAGACTCTGCTGCGGGAAACAGAGGAATTATTTGTACAGATGGACTGGCTGGTTACTTCCCTGTTGAAATTATCCCGGCTAGACGCAGGGATCGTGGTTTTTCAGGAGGGAAATATAGAAGTAAAAAGTGTGATAAACGCTGCACTGCGCCCATTTCTGATCCCAATGGAACTACACAACATCGTTCTGCAAACAGACATCGCAGAAGGAGCCAGGATCCGGGGGGACGCAGGCTGGCTTTCGGAGGCAGTCCAGAATGTGATTAAAAATTGTATCGAAAGTGCCGGTGATAACGGAAAGATTGAAATTGTCTGTGAAGATACCCCGCTGTTTGTTGAGATCACCCTTCATGACAGCGGGACAGGTTTCAAAAAAGAAGATCTGCCCTGCCTGTTTGACAGATTCTACCGAGGAAAAAATACAGACACTGCGGGTTACGGGATCGGCCTGGCACTCTGCAAGACGATCATTACCCGGCAGGGCGGAACGGTCACTGCAAAAAATCATCCCAAGGGCGGTGCTGTATTTTCCATCCGTTTTCCAAAATGATGCATACCTTGGTGATGACAAAATACGGATTGTCCCATATGGCATCAATGCCGCAAGGATCTTAAACCGGAACATCCCTTCTGGTAAATCCGTGTCGAAGATGATAGAATAATAAAATACCTGTAACTGTTCAGTACCCTCACAGTTACAGGCAAAAATCCATGCAAAATCGCCTTTGGCGATAGGATTTTTGCTTGGCTGCGGATTGCTTTCTTACGGTCAGTGCAGTGAATGTGCAGACCTACTGAATAGTTACAAATACATCATAATTACAGGGAGGCAAAGGACAGTTGCGAAGTGAACAACAATTTTCTAATCTTATCTATGAATATTTTCTGAAAAGAATTCAATTCCGATATTACAAATGCGGAGACCTTCTGCCCTCAATTGATACACTCTGCCGTGAATTCAGTGTCTCGGCCCTGACAGTGAAAATAGGCCTGCAGCGTCTGCGGGCGGAGGGATATATTGATATGCACAACGGAAGGTCAACAAAAGTGATTTTCAAGCAGACGCAGGCAGAAGCCTATCAGTGCGCAAATCAATATTTTTCCCGGAGGATTGAAAGTTTTAAAGACCTCTATCAAACTACGGAAATGATCATCATGCCGCTGCTGCTGGAAAGTTTTCGCAGGATGGACGAGCAGGACTTGGCGTTTCTTGACCGTCTAGCAAAAGGAAGCAGCGCTGATGATATACTCCATTTTTTCTGCTTTGTTCTGCAGAAGATGGAGAATCCTCTGGCTATGAATTTATATTGGGAGACGTCCTTTTTCTGGGGTCTGCTTTTTGTGAAACAGGGCGGAAAAAAGGACCTGAGTGATTTGAAGATCATGCATGAGGAAATGGGGGACTGTGTCTTTCTGGCAGGCAGGAAGGACTGGGCTTCCCTGCATAAAAAATTACATGTCTTCCGCAAGGATTCCGTGGGGAACGCAGTGGAAAGCCTGTCACAGATGATCCCTCCGGCAAAGGGGGAAAAGCAGATCCCGTTTGAATGGCGGATATACCGTGAGCGTCCTCAGGTATGCTACAGTCTGGCCTCCCATATCATGCATCATATATATATGGGCAGATATCGTGACACGGATTTTCTTCCATCCTATGAGAGGATGGCGGAGGAATACCGGGTATCGGTCAGTACGGTACGCCGGACAATAAAGGTGCTGAACCAATTAGGGGCAGCCCGTACGATCAACGGAAAAGGGACCAGGATCTTTCGGATCGGGGAGCCTTGTGATGCAACGGATTTTGAAGTACTTGCGATCCGCCGGAATCTGGCTTACTTTATCCAGTCCTTTGAACTGTTTGTATTTTCCTGTGAGACAGTGATGCGGGAGTTTTTGACAGCCGTTTCACAGGAAGAAAGAAATGAGCTGATCAAAGAGCTGGAGGAGAATCTGGACACAGGGCGCTGTGAGCTTTCTCTGTGGTACTGTCTGCTGCTTATCGCCAGATACAGTCCACTGCAGGGAATACGTGAGATTTACGGACGTATTTACAGCCTGTTTCTCTGGGGATATCCTCTGAAGACGTCCTATGGGAGAAATGTGGATTCCGACCGGGCAATGTATGATTTTACGGTCACAATGATAAGCAGACTGAAAGAGAATGCCATTGATGCCTGTGCCGAGACACTCAGGGAAATGGCAGCCCGGCAGTTTCCTATTGCCCAGCAATATCTGCATCAATGCGGAATCCGGCCGGAAGAACTGAGGCTGACTCCATCCATACGCCTTGTGATAACAGACGAAGTTTAACTAAGACAAAAGCAGCCCGGCAGTTTTTTAATGCCGCGCTGCTTT
Organism: Blautia marasmi; assembly: GCF_900258535.1. NCBI lineage: Bacteria > Bacillati > Bacillota > Clostridia > Lachnospirales > Lachnospiraceae > Blautia > Blautia marasmi. Next base: position 5,380,728 of record NZ_OIWX01000001.1, on the reverse strand, counting down.
TGTCTTAGGAAGTATAGATCATAATCCCAGTATCTTCAATATTTCCAAGTGGGGATGTTCCGTATCCGACTGAAATACATCCACATGGTTTATGTCTGCGCTTCTGTCCGAAAAAGCCGGAAAAAGAAAGCCGCACTCCGGTTTACCCGGTTCATAATCGCCCTCCAGCGGACAGATGGCACAAATAAGATATTCAAACATCTCTTCCGACTCCCATAACCGTTCATGGTCTGCTGCCTTTACAGGCACATCGTAGCGGTCATGGAAGACGAGGACCGCGTAGTCATGATAGGATTGATAGGTTTCGGCGATCAGATCATAGAATGTCTCCATCATCACATCATTTTTCAGGCCGCAGGATTTCATCCCCATCAGAAGCTGCCGCATACTGCCCACTTTTATGGAATCCCCGGAAAATTTGTATCTTTTTAAATTTTCATTTGTAGCGGAGAAGGGGACCGCCTTTGCGATCGCAAGGTTCTTTGTTTTATCTCCCGATGAAAGCTTTAGAAAATTAGTATTGAAAGTGCCGTCAATCTCACCGTCTGCATCCATATAACTGCCTGCAACTCTAGTCATGGAAGTCCTTGCCGGTGTCATGCGTCTGGTCAGTTCCAGCATATCCTCTCTGTTTATCATTTCAGTCTCCTTGTGAAGATTATACGTTTCCTATATATTCATATCACAATTTTTCTTTGTCCACAAGAGGAAATCACACGGCCCGGCACCTCAAACTTAACGGTATAGTACATGATCCATCATTTCCCTGGTAAAACCGGCTTCCTTCAGGGCATCCCCCATCTCTGCAGGATACTCTTTGACGGTGAGCCTCTTCTTATCCGGAAAAAGTGCTTTTTCCCGGAATGCGAGAACAAATTCTTTCAGAACAGCCTTTGGATCCGTGTCTTCCAGCACCCTCAGAACTTTTCCCTGCCGCTCCAGTACCATGACTGGAATGCCGCCCTGCAGCGCCACGGCAGTGCCGGGGACATTCAGAAAAGAACGGCCCTCTAAGTGTTCCAGCACCTTTCCCCAAAGCTGCATGGGGTCTGCTGCGTTCAGCCAGATGATCTGAGGATCCGGATGTGCCAGGGCCTGTACGATGCCCTTGTAGTCCTGTTTTCGTATAAACTGCGCACCGGAGAGTCCGCGTACAAAATAACCTCTCCTTACGCGGCCTGTGAACTCCCAGATACGAAGAACTTCCAGGGCCTGCTTCCAGTCAGGATAAGATCCCTGCTCACGGTCCGTATGAAGAGAGAGGGAACGCCGGAAGGTTTCCCGGCACAGGATGATATTTTCCCGGAAAAAGATTTCCAGAAGCTCCTCCATGGACGGCTTTTTTTGAGGGTGGACTACATCCCACCGTCCCTTAGTCATGGCGGCGATCCTTGCATTGACTCGCTGTCTTGCCGCTGATCTTCTGATCTTTTCCCTGTTCAGCCACTGCCTTACAGGAACAAAGCTGTCTGCACTGACCATTCCTTTTTCCGCCAGCTCCATGAGCAGACTGCGCACATCTTTGGTTAGGGGAAGATGCGTCAGGGCTTTCAGAAAACTGGCCCCACGCCTGCAAAGTTCCCGGTAGAGAATTTGTTCCTCTGCTGCTTTTGATTCCTCGGCCTGCATATCTTCGGAAAGGGGCGCGTCCCAGTCAATCTCTTCATACCGGAGAAAACATAGCATGTCTCCGGGCAGCATTTTCCAGAAATAATCCCCTTCTGTCAGGATCCGGTCAAGCAGACCTTCACTGTATCTGCGGATTCTTCTGGCAAAGATGATATTTTCCCAGAATATTACGGGGAATCCCTGTCCGCAGAATGATTCGATGGTCTGCTTTAACTGCTCCTCCGGTGAGGCGTTGACCAGGACCCGGCCTGCCATCAGGGAGGCATAGTGTTCCGGCGGCTGTGTGACAGCCTCCGTGCGCAATCCCCGGATGGTGGCGTTTCTTGCCCTGTCGTAGAGTTTGGCATGGTAATAAAAGCCGCTGTCCTCCACCAGTTCCTTTTGAGCGCACAAGGTTTCCAGCCATTGGACTATGCAGTCCATGCCCGGCAGATAGCGCTCCTGAATCTGCTTGGCAGTCCGGGGACCCCGGTAATACAGCATCCGCCGTATGATGTGCATACCATCCTGCTTATCCAGATCAGTGAGTGCATTTTTATATTCTTCACGCTGTTCCGCGGCGATCCAAAGTCCCGGCTCCATATAGTCTGCCAGTTCCTGTGCGGCCAGTTCCTCCAGCCAGTCCGGTATACAGCAAAGTTTGGAAGTCCCCGCGTACATATCCTGCAGCTCCGTTACGGTTACATCGCCTTCCATCATCAGAAGCGTGTGCAGACCTGCGGCATCCTCGGGAAGTTTTCTGCGCTCCTGCACCTTTTTGAGTGACTCTGCCGATGGTTTCAGCTTTTCCATATAGCGCAGTTCGTCATATACGGCCTGTCGGATTCCCGGTGTAGTCGGGGAATATTCGTACATCTCTGCTGCCTCCACGCGCCACTGCATGGGCAGTGACATGGGGGAGGGCGTATCCAGATAAACTTCCCTGACAGCTATCTGACCGCTCTGCACTGCATGGAGTATGCCAAGCATACCCTCTATGTCCCACTGGTCTTCCAGACATTCCCTCTGCGTCTCACGTATCAGGGGATGATTCTTTTCCTGAACAAGGGACTCCAGCATTTCCGTGCTGCGAAGACGCTGCATCCATAGGGGCTGCCTTCCGTTTTGCTTCATACCCATCATTAAAGCCCTGGCCGCATTGTAACGGAATGTCATGTTAAAGACAGGGGCTGCCGGAAGCATAGCTTCCAGGATCTTCCTTGCCTTTTCCGTATCTATGGAAAATAAAATGCCCTCAGGCAGAACCTCTTCCCCATAGGGATACAGAAGAATTCCGTCCTCTTCCTCCACGCAGCCCACCGGATTTCCTGTTAATTTCTGTGCTGCATCCTGAAGAAGAAGGGACAGGGGCGTATTGATCCTTTTTCCAAAGAGCGCGTGCAGCATGATCTGGCTGCTCCCTGTGGAGTCCTTGAAATGTTCTGCCACGATAGTCCTGTCATCAGGCAGAATGCCGGTGGCCTTTAACTGGCGCTCTAAAAATCCCGATGTATTTTCCCGGGCAGCCTGGTCAAGTCCAAGATTCTCCAGCTCCTCCGTAAGCCTGCCCCTTCGCTCAGCTTCAGATAAGGTTCTCATGATCCTGCCGAATGCCAGACTGGTTCCAAGGCTCCGGCCCTTGATCTCGCCTTTCCAGAAAGGCAGCCTGGCACCCTCCGCACCGGTCTGTGTAACCACCACGGTATCTTTATCCTGCCCCACGATCTTCCAGGCAAAGGAGCCTAACAGGAATCGGTCCCCAAGCTGTGATTCATAGACAAACTCCTCGTCCAGTTCCCCGACTTTTACACCTTCTTCTGTCTTGGCTGTATACATGCCTTTGTCGGGTATGGTCCCTCCTGCTGCTACAGCCAGCATCCGGCTGTAAGTGTTGGCAAAGACCTGTTCGTGCAGTCTGTCATACAGAATGCGGGGGCGCACGGGAATTTCCCGTTTATGCTCATGATCGCCTGCCAGCATGGCCAGGACATCTTTCACATCCTGCCGGGTGACAGAACGGAAGGTGTACGTGCGGGAAAGGATTTCCATTACGTCATCCACCGTGTAGGCAGTACATGGAATACCTCCGGAACCTTTATCTGTCTCCAGGTTTTTGGCTGTGGCAGCCATAGACACCAGATGCTGTGCCAGTACATCCAGACACATACCGGGCGGGCAGGCCTGTTCTATCCCTCCCTGTCTGGCCACCTGGGCTGTCATGCCGCAGTATAAGGTCTCGGAGGCAGTCCGGGGGTACATATACATAACGCTGACCCGGCCGGGATTATGTCCTGCCCGGCCAAGACGCTGCATGGTGCTGGAAATGGTGCGCGGACAGCCAATCTGCAGCACCTGGTCAATGTCACCCACGTCAATTCCCAGCTCCATGGAGGAGGTGGCACACAGCAGGCGCAGGTTTCCTTTCCGCAGGGAGTCCTCCACTTCTGCCCGCTGTTCCTTTGACAGACTGCCATGGTGCACACGGGCGAAATCCTCGCCCCCAAGCTGATTGACATAGTAGGCAAGTTTTTCCGCATATCGCCGTCCTTCGGAAAATGCGATCACGCTCCTGCACTGCAGACACCTGCTGTATACTTTCTCCGCCAGCTCCTCCCAGACCGGGTCTTTTCTTCTTCCGGGCGCCTGTGCTATGCCGTTTACCTCAATTTGTACCTCTTTCTGCATTTTGGGGGCAACGATATGTGCCGGCTCAGGTGAAAGATAGCCGGCTGCGGTCTGAAGAGGCTCTATGGTGGCAGATAATCCAATCCTCTGGAGAGGATGCCCGCATAGGCTGTCTAATCTGGCAGCGGACAGCATCAGGTGGGCACCACGCTTGGTATCGATCAGCGCGTGCAGTTCGTCGATCACCAGTGCCCCGGCTGTTTTTAGGACCGTCCGTCCGGTCCGGCTGGTCAGCATCAGATACAGGGATTCCGGTGTGATGATAAGTATGTGAGGGGGATGTTTTACCATCCTCTGCCGCTCTTTCTGTGGGGTATCCCCAGTCCGTATGCCTACACGGATCTTCCCGGCACCTTCTCCGCCCTCCATGGCTCCGATTCCATCCAGAGGCCTGTTTAAATTTTCTCTGATATCTCCGGCCAGGGATTTCAGGGGGGAAACATAGATCAGATAGAGCTCCTCCTTCAGTCCCCCCTCTTTTGCCAGTGCCTGCAGACGGTCTATAAATACCAGAAAGGCGGATAATGTTTTTCCGGTTCCGGTGGGCGCGCTGATGAGGACAGGGCCGCCGGCTTTTATGGCAGGCCATGCTTCCTGCTGGACTTTTGTGGGCTGTCCGAAAGCCTGCCGGAACCAGGAGGCGGTGGGCTGTGTAAATAGGTCCAGGCTGTCTTGTGTCATCTCTTTCATGTATTCATCCTTTCCATACCTGTATTTCAGCCGGCAGAAGCCGGATAAATGTTCTGTTACGATTGTACACCAAAAAGATGGTCTCGTGTAGGGTTTCATTGGCTTTTTCCACCTATTTTGTTATAATTACGTTACTGTACACAGGCCACTGTACCGGGAGGCGTTTTCATGCTGAAAGCATGAAAATCCCGAGGCAGCCAGCGCGATATGAAGCAGAATGCTCCATATCTGTGCATCGCGAAGCGTGTTACTGGACACGGAGTGAACAATAACATATAATTACCTGTGTAAAGAGAAAATGGCAAGGAGAACAGATTTGAAAGAAGGATATTATTTGATCGGTGAAGTCAGTAAAATAACGGGAATATCAAAAGATACCCTGCATTTCTATAATAAGATCGGACTTCTGGTACCGGATTACATAGAGGAAAAGAACCAATACCGCTACTACTCCCGCTGGAATCTGTGGCAATTGGATATTATAACCACATGCCGCAAGCTGAGTGTGCCTTTGGACAAGGTAAAACAGATACTGGATTTTCATGACAACAGCAAGATCACACAGCTTCTGCTGGATTACAGAAATGAAGCCCTCCGGCTGAGCAGATATTATCAGCAGGTGGCGGAGGATATCCTGTGGTATGACGAGGAAAATAAAAGGGTCTCAAAAGCGATCCACTCCGATGTGGTAAAAAAGAAATGGCTGAAGGGGGAGACTGTGATCGCCGGCATAATGGCTGGGGACGGTACCTCCTATCACGCCAATCTGCAGGCTGCCGCCAAGGATGAACTTCGGTTTGCGGACACCATACAGAGAAAGTACGGATATATACTGGATCTGGAGGAAATGAAAAAGGGAAACATCTATAAATGCAGGGAATATCTGAAAATCGCGGACAGCAGCTATTCACACGTCAGCCCCGAAAATCTGCACGTCACACCAACAGGGGAGTATGCAGTCTGTATTGTCCGGATCATCCGGGAATCTGCGGATTTTGAACCGCTTTTTACCTGGATGGAAGAACACGGATATACAACAGATGCCGTGTATGCAGATGAACTGGGACTGCAGCTTTTTGACTACATAGATGATTATTACTGTGAAATAAAAGCTCATTTGATAAAAAAATAAAATAGCACTTGACTGTGTAGTTACTCCATCCTTTATTCTTTTTTCGTTGAGAAAGGATGGTTAAATATGAAACAGACACCTATATGGAAATTACTGCTCAAATTATCGCCTCCGGTTATGCTTGCCCTGCTGATCCAGTCTGTGTATAACATAGTGGACAGTTATTTTGTGGCAAAATACTCGGCGGAGGGCCTGACTGCCCTGTCAATTATTTTCCCCGTTCAGCTTCTGATGACTGCCGTGGCAACCGGGACCGGAACCGGCATCAACATTCTGGTTTCACGCATGGATGGAGCTGACGCAGAAGGTTCCCAGAATGATATTATAAAAAGCGGATTCTTTCTGGGGATCGTGAATTTTGCGGTGTTTGCCGCAATTGGACTGCCGGTATTGCATGTCTACTGCCGCTTTTCCTCTGACCAGCCTATGGTCCAGGCAGGGGGAATGCAGTACGGTGCCATTATCTTTCTGTTTTCCCTGGGCATGTTTGTGGAGGCCAATTGTACAAAAATACTGCAGGCAAGGGGAAATATGGTCCTTCCCATGTGCGCACAGATCTTGGGCGCAATGCTCAATATTGTGCTGGATCCGCTTCTGATCTTCGGAAAGTTTGGCTTTCCTGTTATGGGGATCCGGGGAGCTGCCATTGCCACTGTGATCGGTCAATGGAGTGCCATGGCGGTGGTCCTGATCTCAGTGCTGCGGCATGGTCCCTTAAAGGGCAGGATAAGAGCAAAAAGCTGTGTCCTGATCTATAAGACCGGGATGCCTGCCATTATCATGCAGTCCCTCTATACCCTGTATATGGTCGGCCTGAACCTGATCCTGAAGCAGTTTACAGAGGATGCCGTCACTGTGCTTGGCCTCTACTATAAACTACAGACTTTCTTCTTTATCCCCCTAATGGGGCTTCAGCAGGTCATCCTGCCTGTCATGAGCTTTAACTATGGAGCCGGAGAACATCGGCGTGTGAAAGATACACTCAAATATTCCGTCGCAGCCTCTGTCATCGTGATGGTACTTGGCTGCGGAATTTTCATGGCAGTGCCGGGCCAACTGCTTTCCATCTTTTCCGGAAAAAAAGAAATCCTGGAGATTGGCTGTACCGCGCTCCGCATAATTTCCCTGAGTTTTATTCCGGCAGCTTTTGTGATCATGCTGACTGTCTATTTCCAGGGGGTAAATATGGGAAAGGCAAGCATCCGTATTACTATACTGCGGCAGATCATACTTCTGGTGCCCTTGGCATGGATCTTTCATTTTAAAGGGCTCTCTTATGTATGGCTGACCTTTCCGGTAACAGAGCTGATCGCACTTGCGTTCTGCGTCCGCTTATATACCGGAAAAAGACCGGAGGATATACGGAAAGAAAAAACAGCGGCGGGTACATATGACTGCAGTGCGGTCTCAGACCTCTGACAGTTCTGTTGGGGATTGTGGCCGGTTTTTAAAGACTGCCCTAAACAGCAGTCTGGTAAGGGGACCTGCTGCAAACAGATTCCAAAGCAGGGCCATGGGAAAGTTTTTGATCAGAGTACCTGCCCATATGGCCGGAAGCTGGCTTACCGGTGCATGAGCCAGTATCAGATTGAAAAGTATGGCAGCAGTCAGGCTCATAGTGGGGCACATAATGAAAACAGTACAGCTGGATATTACCACAGTGATGAAAAACGGATTATCCTTCTCTGAACGGATGATCCGCGCTGCCAGTTTGTGCCCGATTCTGTTCCCCCATAAATTAGAAAACAGGAATACAAATATCCACATATAAGACGCTTCTGCCAAGGCGTCCAGGAACACCTGGTTTGTCATGTTACTGAAGCCTCCCGCCATGGTGTTATACCCCATTTTAACGGCAATGTTATAGACTTCCATCCCGTAGGCCATGGTCATGGACATGATGATCCCGAAAATAATTCCCTGAAACTTTGTTTTGGGCATAATAATAAGTCCTCCTCTTTTTGATGAGAAAAAGGCGTAATCACAGAGGTTACCTCATAGACTACGCCTTGGAGACTTATTTCTATTGATACCGCAAACCATGCACCGGTTGGGAACATGAAGATCACAGCCATTTTCTTGTTGTCAGCCGTTATTTTAGCAGAAATTTTCTCGTTTGTCAAAGGGAGAGAAGAAAATTTATTCTGAGAACCGGATACGCTCAATCATACTCTGCTTTCTGAAATTCTTCATGATCAGATAGGTCAGAAGAATCTGGATGACAAGGATAACGGCCACCAGAATCACCGTCTGCATGACCGGATAATGGTATGCGACGATACCGAACATCCTGTGTTCTTTTGCATATAAAAAGGTAAGATAGCCGAGGATATTTCCAATCCCCAGGGAGAACAAAAGGGTTCCCGCCGTGTAGAAGATACCCTCCATCTGGAGCATGCGCACCATCTGTTTTTCAGAGAGGCCGATGGCCTGCATGATGCCCAGTTCTCTTCTTCTCACATAGATACTGTTGACCATGGTGTTGATCAGGTTCATAATACCCACACCACTCAGAACGATCATGAATACATAGCAGAGCTGGGAGGTAAAACGGGTATTTTTCTCATTGTACGCTACTTCATCCTCATAGCTTTTCAGGTTAAGCAGCCCTGATTCTTTTATGAGTGCCTGGAGCTGTGTTTCAGCATTTTTCAGTTCCCTGCCGCTTGCAGCTATGGACCAGTAATAATCCATATCAAATCCGGCCAGTTCTTTGATCACGGAATCAGGCAGGGCAAGAAAAGCAAAATGGTTCAGTCCATACGGCATATCAGCAATAGCCGCGATCTCAAATGTTTTTTCAACCGGATCATTTCCGGAAGTGATGGAAATGCGGACCGTATCTCCTATTTCGGTGCCGGGCATATAACTCTGCATATTTTTGTCTATGAGGATTTTATCCCCCTGCTGCAGCTCCTCATAAGTACAGGAACCCTCCACGATGGATTTTTCCATTCTGTCTGCATATTCCTCCGGTATTCCGATTATGCCTGTCTTCCATATGTCATCTCCATCCATATGATCCGGGAGCTCCACATCTAAACGACTGGATTTTGTGATCTTCTCTACACCTGGTATGGCAAGCACCTGCTTTTCAAAATCCGGGTTCAGAGGATTATTCTGGCAGATGGCGGACCATTCCAATTCCGGATGCATCTTATCTCCAGAAGTGCTGTCTACCGATAAAATAAAGTCATCAAAAATGGAATCTCTTGCAATCTCTTTTGGTTCTAAACAGGACAGGATAGTGGAAATTACCATAAAAAGGATTCCTATCAGACTCAGGGTCACGATGGTCATGATCGTGCGCTTTTTGTTTCTTGAAAGATTGGCTCCTGTCAGATGGATCAGGTTCATTTCCAGGTGGCCTTTACGAACTTTTTTCTTTGTTTTTATACTTCCGTCATACCGCATGGCTTCCACTGGGGAGATCTTGGACGCGATCTGCATGGGGCGAAGCAGGGCAAGCGCTACGGTGAGTAACGTGACAACTACAGCCATAACATACATCCATGGTTTTAACAGGACAATCTCATGATTGTTGACCAGTTCTTTAATTACCGCAGCCATGGCGTCATCGGGACTGAACACAGTAGTCAGATACCGGTATCCCACGGTGGAAAAAATGCTTCCTGCAATTAATCCGGCCGGTACCGCGATACAGGCCGTCAGCATTCCTTCCCGAAAGACGATCTGCCGTATCTGTTTTTTGGTGGCACCCAATGCCTTTATTTTGCCAAATTCCTGCACTTTATATATCATGGAAATATAGTAAAGGCTGTAAATGGTCATGATGCCTGCCAAGATGACAATAAGAAGGATTCCTGCGATTCCTGTATACAGGGAAGGGTCTTTATAGTTGGCAGCAAGGTAGAGGGAATTATCAACTACATCTGCTTCGGAAATACCCAGCTCTTTTGCTAAATCACCGTATATTTCTTCGATATCCGTGGTGTTCATGGAATCTTCGGCTGCGATCCGAAGCATCACCCTGTATTTGCGCACATCCCCAGGCTGTTCCTGCTCCATAAAATCTTTGGAGACCATGGCGGAATACATATTGGAATCATCGTTCTCTTTTGGTGAGGGGAGCAGTCCGGTGATAACAAAACTTTGTTTCTTCTCAAATCCGATGCCATCCCCTTCCACTGGCTGATAGGGCAGTTCTATAGTGTCCCCGATATCTGCTGTGATCCCTAATATCTTTAAAAGCGCGTCGGATACGACGATCTCATTTCGGTTTTCGGGAAAGGAACCTTTCTCCAGCTTTATTTTGCCTAACTTCCGGGCTGTCTCATCCATGTAGACCATGACAGCGGTGCCATCCGGTACCGGTATCTGCGCCGGGTCCTGGCGGAGGCCCATGGTTTCCACTTCTGCTCTGTGGGAAAGTTCCTCCGCGGTATTGATATCCACATTTCGGTACATGACATGAAATGTGGGGTAAATTTTGTTGGCAGCTGCCATCTCCAAATCTACAGTGCCAAGCCCAAGTGCTGGAACCACAAAGATAAGGATCGTGGTCAGGAAGATGGCAATGCCTGCCATGATATTCTTTCCTTTGTTCTGTTTGAAGTTGGAGAGTGCCGTTTGGTTTATTGTGTTCATTGGCTCACCACCTTACCGTCCTCAATGACAAGGACCCTGTCAGCCATCTGCGCGATGGTCTCGTCATGGGTGATCATCACCAATGTCTGCCCGTATTCGTTTACACAGGACTTTAAAAGAGAGATGACTTCCAGTTCCGTCCTGGAATCCAGGTTTCCGGTTGGCTCATCTGCCAGAATGATGGCTGGTTTGGCAGCAAGGGCACGGGCAATGGCAGCTCTCTGCTGCTGCCCTCCCGAGAGGGTATTGGGCAGGGATTTCAGTTTGTCCGCGATGCCGATACGCTCGGTAAGGTCTTTAACAAATGTATGGTCCACTTTCTTTTTGTCTAAGCCCATGGGGAGCACTATATTTTCCCAGACATTGAGAGAGGGGATCAGATTATAGTTCTGGAAAATAAATCCGATTTTTCTTCTCCGGAATACAGCCAGCTCCTCGTCTTTTAAATCAAATACGCTCTTTCCTTCTATCAGGACTTTGCCGCTGTCCGGGCGGTCCAGCGCACCCAGCATATGCAGCAGTGTACTTTTTCCGGAACCGGAACGGCCTACAATGGCGGTAAATTCCCCTCGTTGTATGGTCATGGTGGTGTGGTCTATGGCTTTCACCAGATTATCCCCGCTGCCGTAATATTTGCATAAGTCTTTTGTTTCCAATAGCATTGATTTCATAGGGGTTCTCCTTGTTTTGTGCTTTATTTGTAACTACATGGATTTTTGCCTGTAACTGTGAAGGTACTGAACAGTTACCTTTATTTTATCTTTATTTTACACGGGCATTCTTACAAAAGCATTTCAGACAGGATAACAGATTTGTAAGAATGCACTCCACAGCCGAGAAAAATCTATGCAGAAATATAAAAAAGCTGCCTGTATGAGCAGCCTTTTTGTATTTCTGCATGATAGGCAGTTTGCGGTGAAATTCAGCAGGTCTTGTACTGGGGTTTCGGGAAGGTAATCTGGAATATACTCCCCTTTTTTCCTTTCTTTACGCAGATACTTCCGCCTTGTTCTTCCAGTATTTTCCGAGTGAGATAAAGCCCTACGCCTGAGCCGTCAACTTCCTGGACAAAAGACGTCCTGCCGCGGTAGAATCGTTTGAATATCTGCCCTCTCTCCTCTCTCGGAATCCCAATCCCTTCATCTTCTATTTCGATGAGGAAATAGCTGACCATGGGGTCCACACGGATATCTATGGCACTGTCCGGTGCCGAATATTTTACAGCGTTGTCAAGAACATTTACTAGTGCCTCCTGGGTCCAGCGGGGGTCCTGAATGATTTCCTCATCCCGGAATTCATTGACAGATAAGGTTATATGCTTCTGGTAAGCTTTCATATATACACTGCTGACAGCACCCTGGATCGTCTTTTTTAAGCTGGCTTTTACAGGCTCCAGACGGATCATATTGGTCTCCAGGCGGGAGAGCTGAACCAGGGATTTTGTGAGATTTTCTAATTTCGTCACTTCATTTTTCCCTTGCATGAGAAAGGATTGCTGTTCTTCTTTTGTAAAGCTGCTGGTGTCCGCGATCTCATAGCACATTTTCAGAGAGGCAAGGGGCGTCTTTAACTGATGGGAAATATCTGTGACCAGTGTTTTTGTCTCTGCAGCCTCACGTTCTATCTGGGACCGCAGCAGATTGTTCTCCTCTTTCAATTGGGTGGTCTTATCTTTCAGCTCAAAGATTTTGAGTTCTGCCCGGCTCTGGAGCTTATTCTGGTATAAGATCAGAAAAGCAAGCAGAAGGGCAAAAAAGACGGCAGTCAGCAGCGGTACCGGCAAAAATGAAATGATGGAAGAGGGAAAGGCTGTAAATCTGCCGCTGTAACCGTGTCTGGCTTCCGCTTCTCTGCCTGCGGCAAGGGCCTTTTGGGGGTCAATCTCTGTTTTACCTTCTACGATGCTGGTATATTCGCCTGTTGTGTCAGGGGCCGCAAGGATAAGTCTGCCTAAAAGCTCCTGTTTTTCTGTATATACGGTATCTATCCAGCGAAATGCAGTGTGTAGAGTTCCCAAAAGGATAACTGCCAGTAATCCCAGAAAGATGATCATTCTTTTGTTACGTCCTTTGTCCATATGTATCCCATTCCTCTCACATTTTGTATAGCGTCACATTCCAGCCTGGACTTGAGACGGCTGATATTGACGGGTATGGTGTTGTCGTCCACAAACTGGCCGTCTATATCCCACACAGCTTCCGCAATCTGTTCTTTAGAAAAAATCTGCTGGGGATTTTCCAGGAAAAAGATCAGCAGCTGCAGTTCTTTTTTACTGAGGGACAAAAGTTCCCCGCTTTTCCAGACTTTCATTTCCTGCAGGGATACACGGATATTACCACAGATAAAGGCAGAGGTTTTGGCAGTCTCAACTCTTTTCATAAACGCATGGACCTTGGAAACCAGGACCATCAGACTAAACGGTTTTGTAATGTAATCGTCAGCACCTATATCATAGCCGGTGACAATATCAATCTCCTGGTCCAGGGCAGTCAGGAAAAGGATATAGACCTTGCTCCTCTCTCTTACTTTGCGGCAGAAATCCAGGCCGCTGCCCTCCTTTAAGTTGATATCACTGATGATCAGGTGGATTTCATTATTCTCAAAAAGTTCTTCCGCTTTGGAGGCACCGAAGGCAGAAAGTACATGATACCCCTCCTTTTCCAGGCGCATGGATATTCCCCGGTTCAGATTTTCATCGTCCTCCAGAAGCAATATGGTCTTTTTCAACAGTATTCTCCTCTTTTCTTTTGATAGTCTGATTATAGTGTAATTCCCGTAAATTTGTCAATCGGCATTCCCTCTTTACGGCAGCAGCGTATCCAGATGTTACTGTTTACAGACCAATGTCCCGGAAGGTATTTTCCAAAAGGGATGCCGGGCGATGCGCAGCAAAATCCCGAGTTGGCCAGCGCCAAGATGCAATTCCTTGCATTTTGTACCCTAAAGGGCAGAACTGTGCATCGCGAAACGCGTTACTGTGCAAAGAATTACCTTTATAGTATACTGTGAACAGTAGCATCCAAATATTTCAGCCAGAAACAAAGCGGGAAAAACAGCCAGAAAACCCGTTCCTGTACAAGTGCGCTGCCATCAGGTACATAAAAAACAGCAAAAGAAAAAGAAAGCAGGAGAAAAAATACAGTCATAGCTGCAAGACCACACAGATTTTTTATCTTGACCCTGATAAGAAAAAGAGTTCCCAGCAGAGCGGCTCCCAGGCCGGATAATACGGATTTCAGAAAATCCATAAAATAGTGCAGCTCTGGGGTGCTTTTTTCTGTTGTCCAAAGCAGAGATATCTCTTCCGTTTTTTGTTTCAGCAGATCAGACCAGAATTCAAAATCAGACCATTTGGAGGGCAGCATCTCTCTTGGTATGCGGATGTCTAGATCTAAGATCCAGATACAGGCCACGGCGCTCAAAAGAACTAGGATAAGCAGTAAAAATATGGACTTTATGCTGCCATAAGCTCTGATTTTCACAAATATCCTAAAAAGGAGCAGAAACAGTGTAAGGGAGATCAGGATACGAAGCAGACCCCTTGTCAGGATCCCGTATAAATGCAGTGGGATCCGTATTCCCTGTAGGCCTGTACTGCTTGAAAAACGGCGGATGGTCTCCTGCACATTTTCTTCATCGGAGATTCTAAGAGAAGCACGGTCGAGAACAGCTTTTGTATCCTGATCTGCCTGTACCAGTACCGTGCCGCTGTCTCCGTACAGGATTCCCGCCACCTCATATTCTCTGCTGCCGATCATAAGCTTCTCCCCACATATCGCTGTACTTCCGTACAGTTTCATGGAAACTTTTTCGTCGATCAAGCAGCTTTTGGTATCACCGGAATCAAGGATACGGCTTCCGGACATGACCAGGTCTGAATTGCCGGAAACGGTGATCAGACTGGCGTCCGCGGCTCTGTTTAGGTTCGGCACGGTAATAGGGACATTTTTTGACTCACCCCAAAGGGTGAAAAGAAATTCGGATTCTCCTGTTTCATCCGGCAGCGCTTCTGTCTGCAGGATACAAGTGTCTTTCCCCGTATCCGTTTGTCCGTACAGCAGAGTCTGCGCAAGGCATATGAAACATCCGGCTCCCAGCAGGAGTGTTGTCATATACCCTGCGATTCTCCTCATTCGTCCTCCAGGCGTATGCGGTCGCCTGCTTTTATGTTCTTTTGGGAGGAGAGGATGATTTTACTGTTTCCGCTTAAGTCATCGTTTTTTAAAGCTGCCTTGTCCTTGTTTTTTTCCAAAACCTCCACCTCGGCCCGGACTGCCGTAAGTTCGGTTCCCAGTATATTTTCCCTCTCCTCTGCAAGGAGCACAAAATATTTATTATCTTCTGTTCGGAGTGCTTCGAGAGGGACCACGCAGGAGTAGACAGCGGACTTCTTTTCTGCATAAAGCACTGCGTTCTCATCCGCATCAAATTCTCCATTGGAAATGTCTGCGGTGATGTCTGTCAGTTCAGGATTTTCTTTATTTTCACTCAACGAATGAATGGTAAGTCCTTCCGCTGTTTTTTTTCCGTCCGGTGATCTTAAAGTGATCCCGTCACCGTTTGAAATGATCTCTGCCTCCTCTTTTGACAAGGATGCCGTAAATCTGCATCCGGAGGAGATGTCTGCCAGTGTGACGCAGCTTCCCTCCACGGTTGTGCTTCCCGCTTCCACGCCGAGTTTTCTCACAATCCCTTCCGCGGGGGAACATACCTGCCCTTCCGCCTCCAAAATTGCGGTATACTTCTCCTGTTCCATCTGCAGTGTCTTCAGATCCATTTCCGTGGTTTTTGGCGTACTGTCGGGGGCAGTGGGTTTCCGGGTATCTTCTATTTTACGCTGTGCGACGGTAAGCCCCTCCTCCTGCTGCCGCAGGGCATCCTCATAGGCATTCTGCGCCTGCGTATAAGCATCTTCAAGCATTTGCCGCTCTTCCTCTCTCGACTGCCCTTCAAGGGCCGATCTGGACGCCTGATAGTCCTCCAGGGCTTGTTCTGCGGCAGTGCAGGCTTCCCGGGCGGACTGGAAAGCGTTTTCGCTCTCCTTCACGTCATTTTCCAGCTCACTTAAGAATTCCTGTGGTTTCCGGTCTGCTTTTGCCTGTTCCAGAAGTTCTTTTTTCTGCTCTGCATCTGTCTGGGCCTGCTCCAGAAGCTGGCTTTTTTCTTCGCAGGCTCTTTGCAGTTCTTCCTCCACAGAGTCGGGACTGGCTTCCGAACCTTCCGTGCTCTGGCTGTCAAAGGCATCCAGTCGGTCTTCCGCCTCTGTCAAAGCCTCCCATGCCCGCTGTACCTGGGCGTCCGCTGCATCTGCAGTTTGGCTGTAGTCTTCCTCAGCTCTGTTTTGCTCCCTACTTTTTTCCTGCTGTTCCAGACTGTTTTTTTCCCGGCTGTCCTTTAGCGCAAGCTTTAATTTTTCAATCTCCCGGTCTTTTAACAGTATTTTTTCTGCCAGATCCTCTGTGTCCAGCTCAAACAGTATGTCCTGTGGGGAAACATGGTCCCCCTCGCTGACAAGAACTTTTTTTACACGGATGCCGGGAACCGTATGGACTGCCTGCTGCTGCTTCTCTTTTACTGTTCCTGCTGCAGTCACCTTATATTCCAGGGCGGTCTTTTCAGGAGCTGTACATGTGACCACAGGCGTAATGAGATTGGTGGCTGCCCGGGACAATACGGTAAGTAAGATCATGGCTGTCAGAAATACTACAAGAGCCTGGCCGGCCTTTTTTTGTATATTTGCCAGATGCTTTTCGTTTTGGATCATGATTATATTCCTCTCTACTCTTTTACTGCGGCGGCCACGATCCCCTGTTCCAGATAATCCTGGCCGCACAGGAACACCAACAGGGCAGGAAGTAAAGTCACTACAGAAGCGGCAAAGGAAATTCCGGCTTTTTCCGGAGTGATCAAAGGAAGATACAGGGAAAGAGGCCAAAGCTTTTTACTTTTCAGAAATGTCATGGGCTGTTCTATCAGATTCCAGGATTCCAGAAAACTCAGAACAACAGCCGAGACAATACCGGATGAGCCAAGGGGCAGCCCTATATGAAAGAATATGGCCCTCTCTCCCGCTCCGTCTATTCTCGCCGCATCCATGAGCGCCTGGGGTACACCACAGAAAAAACGGTACATGATAAAGACGGGAAAGGTGGAGAAGGCCCCCGGAAGGATGACTGCCCAGAGTGTGTCCGTGAGCTTTATCTTGGAGAGAACCAGATAGCCGGACAGCATGGTCACCTGGAATGGCATCATCATAAGCAATATGTATAAGGAGAATAACAGTTTTTTTAAGGGAAAATCATATTTTGCAAATCCCCATGCAGCAGGGATCCCGCACAATAACTGCCCTGCCAGGATTCCCCCGGAAAGGAGCACAGAATTCCAAAACATATGGAAATATTCAGGGGAATCCAGAAGGAGCTGCACATAATGCCTGAGTGTAGGCATAAGGGGCAGAAAGCTCCAGGTCATTGGCTTCGTACCAAGCCCCAGGGCTGCACCAAGATGAGATTTTAATTCACCGCTCCCCATAAGCGAGCCGGTGAAGAGAAAAAATATAGGGTAACAGACAGCCATGCCCAGAAGAAGCAGCAGGAATCCGGTTATTTTTTTACTCATTTTCATTACTCCTCACAGTTCCAGGCACGCTGCAGCAAAAAGACAAAGACAATGATCACAAGGACCATCAGAACCGCCGCTGCTGCCAGCTTGTCAAAATCCATTTCCCGGAACCAGTTGTTAAACAGATGCTGTAAAAGGTACATGCTTTCATCGGGATAATCCCCGGCGGCCAGATATCCCTCCCGGAATACTTTAAAAGAGTTTAAAAAAGACAGAACCGTGATGGTGTAAAGGACCGGTTTCAAATTGGGAAGAGTGATCTTCCAGAAACAAATCCACGCCCCTGCCCCGTCTGTCCTGGCTGCCTCGTACAGGCTGTAGGGAACGCCGGACAATCCGGCCATCCATAGCACAATGTCGTATCCCAGGTTTTTCCAGATATAGCTGAATACCAGTATCCAGAAGGCGTATTCGGAATTCATCCAGTCCACGGGAGTCTGCCCCATTTTTTCTATCATGATGCTGAGATATCCTTCCGCGTGGAACGCCACCCTCCATAAAAGGACCACAGAGGCCACAGGAACCGCCATGGGAAGCAGGAAAGCGGATTTCAGAAAACTGCCCAGTATTCCCTGCCTGTGCAGAAATACACTGATAAAAAGGGATAAGCACACAAGGAGGGGGATACAGATTCCGGTGAAACGCAGGGTGTTTTTTGCTGCCAGCCAAAAGGCCGGGGTTTGGAAAAGCGTTTTATAATTTTCCAAACCCGTCCATCCCCTTGTGACCGCGCTCTGGAAAGAGCGCAGTGTCACGTCCAGAAAGGGGACAAGGACAAAGAAGCAGACACCTGCAAAACTGGGCAGGATGAACAGGATTCCCGTCAGGGCATATTTTTTTCTCTTCATAGGGATCACTCCGCCAGATAGAGATTGAGTTTTTTCAGGATCGCGTCAACCGTATCGGTAACGGACGCTTCACCGGAAAGACATTTGATGCCCTCTGTGATAACGGTCCTGTTTATCATTTCATCTGTGACGGTGGGGGTTGTAAGCGTGTCCATCACATCTTTCATGGCGTTTATTTCCTCCTCTGTGGGTGAAATAAATTCCATATCAAACGAGCTTCCATCCACATCATTTTCTACGTGGCGCATTCCAAGCGGATAATTGGAAGGCATTTTCAGCTTGTCGGCAAAAGCTGTTTTGTTTACTGGCCAGGAGGATAAGGCGGAACTTTGCTGTCCTTCTTTTAAAAGATATCGGATGAAATCTTTGGCAATTTCTCCGCTGCCGGTTTTGGAGCTGATGCCCACAGGGGCAATCGGGATAAATACATCTGCGGACTGGCCCGGTGCGCTTTTGTAGCTGCCGTCACCAAGGTATTTTGCCATGTTCAGGACGTTAGCCAGGCCTTCCACATTCATGAGGTTTCCCAGGGTAATATGGGAGTCCGTGTGGCCCATTTCCAATGCATTAAGCGAGGCGCTAGTCATAAAGGGCGTTATATCCAGGAGCTGTGTATCGGAAATAAGCGGGGACTCATACTCATCGGGTGCATTCTGTGCGTCCGCGATTTTTTTTGCATTTTCAAAGAAGTCCGTTAGTTTCTCTTGGTCCATGGTGCCGTCCTCTGCGATCCAGGAGGGGGAGGAGGAGGGGAGCAGCGCCAGTAAAAGCGTGGTATTTGTCATAGTTCCCAGGACGTGGGAAACCTCCGGGCGGTCAGCCCTCTCCTGCTCTGCCGCCAGGGCAAGATCATCCAGATTTTTAATATTGGACAGTAAAGACTGCTTTCCAATCAAAAGAGGTACCGCAAAACTGGTAGGCACCGCACAGACAGCACCGTCTGATTTATAGGCATCCGTGATATTGGTAAAAAGGCCTTCTTCTTTGTCTGTTTCTTTCAAAATATCCTGAATATCCATTAGCAGTCCCTTTTCCGTATAGGAGGAGATGGGAAGACCGTCCAGCATCAGGATATCAGGTCCTTCTCCGGCCATAATATTTGTGTTCAGAGTCTTCAGCGCATCTGTCCTTGTCACCGCATCGTCTCCTGTCATGCCGGTTTCGTATTCCAGCATCACATCCGGATGTCCGCTTTGAAAGGATGTGATAAGCTGACGGACATAAGGTGTGTCATACAGAGAATATACGGTAAGGGTGTGCTCCGGTTTCACAGATGCGTTGGCATCATAGACGTAACGGAACATCCGCTCCTGACCGTCTATATAATAATGGATGACAACAGTTCCGTCCGTCAGTACAGTAGTGTTTACAACAGAGGATACAGGACTGTTCATCTGTCCCATGGAACCGGTGAAAATTTTCTCCGCAGCAGTCCCGTCTGTCATAAAACGGTAAATACCGGATTGGTTAATAAAATACAGAGATTTCCCGTCAGCACCCGGCATGGAAACGCCAATATCGGATAATTCATTCTGCAGAAAATCACCCAGAGCTTCCTGCTCTCCTTTTTCCTCCTGCGTTTCCAGGTCATATACTGTGACTTTTGTGTTATCATATTCAATATTGCCGTCATCCGTAATATCCATATCCCTTGAAATGGTGTACAGGCTGTCACCTGCACAGACATATGAGGTATCTCCCATGATCTCCTCTCCCTGTACCACTTCTTTTTCAAAGGTATGCTTAAGCTGAAAGGTTTCCCCATCCAACTGGTAGAGATTTTCAAAGTCTGCACATAAAAAATCCCCAAAATCGGTAAAGTAAGCAAACCCCATGGACTGCCTCATGGCTGACTGCCCGGATTCATCCGCATTTTCGGCGGGAAGTTCCGTATCTACCGTTTGGATCGTTCCGTCCGTCTGTACCAGCTTGTATACGGTCTGCTCTCCTCTTGTTCCATAGAATATCCTTCCGTCCCCGGCTATGGAAAGAAACTCTAATCCGTATTCTACGGACAGGTCATCTTTCATCTCCTGGGGCATCTCCTGCCAGGGCGTCCAGGTTTCGCCTTTGTCAGCGGAATCAAAGATGCCTGTCCTTGCGGCAATCCTCAGGTTTCCGTTATCCAGTCCCTTCATCTCCAGGATAACATCATCCGGTGCGATCCACTCTTCGCTGCTGCTGCCTGTAGTTCGGAAAATGTCCGTGTTGTCAAACTTTATCTCCTGTTCCACATACCTGCCCTTTGGTACACTGCTGCTTTTGGTATCTCCTTTTTTTTCAGCCTGCTGTTCTTTTTCACCACATGCAGCCAAGGATGCGGCCAGTGTTATGATAAGTGCGGCTGAGATCATTTTTGTCCACTTTTTATTCATGTATCAATCTATCCTTTCCTAAATACTCCCTGTAAGACCGGTCTTCTTACAAAAGCCAGTATAACACAGCAAACCTCTACACATCATCTATTCAATCTCTAATTTCAATCTAATTCCTGAAAAACAGTGTCTAATCACAGGGGAAAATGCTATACTAACCATAGTCTTATAAGGGACCGGCAGTCCGGATGGATGGGCTGCCTGACAGGAAAGGGGAAACATATTTATGAGGATTCTGATCATTGAGGACGATATACAGCTATGCCAGACACTTGCCTATCGGCTGAAAAAAGAAGGAATTCATGCGGATCACTGCCATGATGGCAGGGAAGGACTGAATCTTGCAAGGGAAAATGTCCATGAGCTGATCCTGCTGGACCGGATGCTTCCGTCTCTTTCCGGGACCGAGGTGCTGAAGCGCCTTAGAAGTGAAGGAAACAGCACACCGGTGATACTGGTCACTGCACTGGGAGAAGTGAAGGAACGTGTGCAGGGGCTGGACTGCGGCGCAGATGACTATCTGGTCAAGCCCATTGCCTTTGAGGAACTGATGGCAAGAATACGGAGTATTGGCCGAAGGCCCAGGTTCATAGACCGGGGGGAGAAACTTCATTACCGGGATTTATCTTTTGATGTGAACGCAAAGGTACTCTCCTGCGGGGAAACGTCCTGCAGGCTGTCACGGACAGAGGGAAACCTGATGGAGGTTTTTTTGAAAAATCCGGGACAGGTACTGGCAAGAAAGATCCTTGTTAATAAGGTGTGGGGCATTGATACGGAGATTGAGGATGGGAACCTGGATAATTTCATTCACTTCCTCAGAAGAAGGCTGAAATCCGTTGGAAGCTGTCTGTCTATCCGGACCATACGCGGCGTGGGCTACAGTCTGGAGGAATAAATGTACAAAAAACTCCGAATGAAAATGACGCTTTTCTGCACAGCAGTTACCGGGGTCATTCTTTTGGCAATGACACTTGCCGGGCTTCTGGCTTTTCAAAATCTTTTAGATGCCAATGACGCGGCGGTGCATGACAAAGAGGTTGATTCTGTGCTGGCTTATCTGGAAAAAAGCAGGGTCATAGATTATGGACAGATTGCCACAATGGCAAATCCGCGTTTTTATACCATAGATCTGTATGAAAACGGAGTACTATACTCCTATGATCCTGAAGAGGAAAAGCAGGAAATGATGGATAAAATAATCCATAGGGCAATGGAGCACTATGGATTTGATGTCAATCATCCACCCTTGGGAAAAGGTATTACTAAACCATTGGAATTTTCCTTTGATCATAAGAAAACAGAACATCTGGTAACTTTCGCATCTGTTCCCTATCCCTATGGAACTTTTTGTGTTGTGATTTCCTACGCAAGAGAAACATTGGAACGGCAGATTCTGTATTTATATGTGGTTTTTACGGTCATTGATCTGACTGCGCTGCTGCTTTTGCTTTTATTTTCCTGGTTTTACACAGGCCGTATGCTGGCTCCTATTGAAAAAAACCGGACAAAACAAATACAGTTTGTGGCATCTGCCTCCCATGAACTCCGTTCTCCTCTGGCAGTCATGTTGTCCAGTGCGGATGCGCTGGCAGTGGCCGATGAGGAGGACAGGACCGGATTTCATGAAATCATAAAGGCGGAGGGTCTGAGAATGTCGCGGCTGATCCATGACATGCTGTCACTTGCCAGTGCGGATAATCAGACATGGTCTATGCATTTTGAAAAGATTTCCCTGGATACTATGATCCCTGAAGTATATGAGAGGTATCATATGCTGGCAAAAAGAAAGGGGCTGAAGCTGCAGATCACACTTCCCGACAGTGGGGAGGAGCCGGAGGTCTTCTGCGACGGGCAGCGCCTGGAACAGGTCCTGGGGATCTTACTTGACAATGCGGTGAGCTACACACCAAAGGGCGGTATCATTTATCTGGGATATGAAAAGGACGGTGCACGTTGGAAACTCTGGGTAGCTGACAACGGTCCGGGAATCCCGGATGAATGGAAAGAACGGATATTTGACCGCTTTTTCAGAGGTGATATTTCCAGAAAAGAGAAAAAGCACTTTGGACTCGGACTCAGTATCGCGGGAGAGATCGTACGGCTTCATAAAGGAAAGATTTGGGTAGAGGATAGGGAAGGCGGCGGGTGTGTCTTTTATTTTACGATCCCGGGCGGCTGAGGCAATTCAATGGGAAGTAAAGTTTACTGTAATAATATTATGTAAACTATATATTATGTGAAACTGTCTTTTCAATGAAAAACAATACTATTATAGAAAATTTTTTCTATAAAAAAACACACATCGGAAATTTGATACACCGATGTGTGTTTTTGGGTTTTATTCAGTCACAGTCCACAGAGCTGCCAATTATTATTTTCAGTCATAGTCCAGAGCTGCATAATTATTTTTTTCAGTCATAGTCCACAAAGCTGTGCAATTATCTTTTTAGTCATAGTCCGAATTGCTATGTATTGACATGGGTGAAGAATAACCCTTACATGCCGTCAGGTCTGCGGATATAATCCCATGGATTTTTATACACGCCGTTTACGCTGACGCCAAAGTGCAGATGATATCCCGTTGCGGCACCTGTCATACCCACATAGCCAATTACCTGGCTGGCTTTGACGGTTTGTCCTTTTTTGACAGCAGGGTTTGAGATCATGTGCATATAGATGGTATGAAGGCCGTTCCCGTGGTCGATCTCCACGTAATTGCCCTCTCCTCCCCAGCCATATCCTGCATTGACTACAGTGCCCCCTGCAGCGGCAAGAACTCTGGAATTAGCCGGTGCAGCCAAATCCACACCCTTATGATTGGTAGAACCGATCCCGCCCGGGCTGTCACGGTTTCCGAATTCACTGGATACATAAGTGATACTTGGACAGGGGAAGCACCACGGACCGTTGGTATTTTCCACCTCTGTCCGGATTCCGTTGGAGTCCAGATAGTAGCCGTCCATGTAGGTATTGACAGCCATAGCACCGTTTGATTTGAAATAGTAATAATCCTCTTCTATTTTCTGCCATCCGGTAAGCATGACGCCGTTTTTATCCAGATAATATTTGCTTCCTCCCAGTGTGACCATACCGGTCTGCATCACACCGCTGCCATTGAAATAGTACCATTTTCCGCTGATCTGCTGCCATCCGGTGAGTGTGATCCCGCTGCTGTTAAGGTAATATTTTTTATCTTTTATAGTCAGCCAGCCGGAAGACATAGCTCCATTTGACGGATTAAAGTAATAAGAACAGCCGCCGATCTTCTGCCATCCGGTAAGCATGGCACCACTGCCGTTGAGATAATACCAAGTATTGCCAAGTTTCAGCCAACCGGTCTGCATCACACCACTGCCATTAGAATAATACCAGGTTTTTCCTACCTGATACCAGCCGGTGCACATAGCGCCGCCTGAAGGATTGAGATAGTACCAGGTACCACCCAGATTCAGCCATCCGGTGGCCATGGAACCATTCCCATTGAGATAATACCAGGTACTTCCAACCCTGAGCCACCCGGTCTGCATGGCGCCGCTGCCATTGGAATAATACCAGGTCTTGCCTACTTTATACCACCCGGTCTGCATGGCCCCGCTTGTGGGATTGAGATAATACCAGGTACCACCCAGGTTCAGCCATCCGGTGGCCATAGAACCATTTCCATTCAGATAATACCAGGTATTTCCAATGATAATCCACCCGGTCTGCATGGCCCCGCTGCCGTTGGAGTAATACCAGGTCTTGCCCACTTTGTACCATCCGGTCTGCATGGCCCCGCTGGACGGATTCAAGTAATACCAGGTACCGCCCAGGTTCAGCCACCCGGCTGCCATAGCGCCGCTGCCATTCAGATAATACCAGGTGCCGTTTAAGTTCAGCCATCCGGTCTGCATGGCACCGCTGCCATTAGAGTAATACCAGGTTTTTCCCACCATGTACCATCCTGTTTTCATGACTCCGTCGGAAGGATTGAGATAATACCAGGTACCGCCCAGATTCAGCCATCCGGTGGCGGCAGCACCGTTTCCCTGTAAATAATACCAGCGGTTGTTGATCAGCCGCCATCCCCCTGCCTCCATAACTCCGCTGCCATTCAGATAATACCGGCTGCCGCCTATTTTCTGCCAGCCTGTGAGCATGATTCCATCTTTATTCAGATAGTACCAGGAGCCGTTTAAATTCAGCCAGTTGTTTGTGTGCAGAGATCCATTGGGATATATGTAGTACCAATGCTTGTTATAACTTACCCAGCCATTGCCGGTGAGCATAGCGCCATTGGAATTTAAAAGATATTTTTTTCCATCTGTACTTAAAAGACCTGTTTTCATTTTTCCGTCAGATGCCAGATAATACCAGACACCGTTTAAATTCAGCCAGCCTTTATTGTAGAGAGTTTGATCTTTATTCACATAGTAATAGGTCTTTCCGCTTTTTAGCCATCCGGCTTTGGTATATAAGCTGCCGTCTTTATTGATATAGTATAGCTTATCGGATACTTTCAGGATGGTTTTCTGATACATAAGGCCGTCATCCTGGAAATAATATTTCTTTCCGTCAACAGTTCCCCATCCCACGGTTTTCAACCCCTGCTCGTCCAGGTAATAAGTGCCTTCCTCCAAGGTAAGCCATCCGGTAGCCAGGGTACCGTCTTCCTTGTAATAATGGGTACCGTTTTCCTCCTCCACCCAGCCTGTTTTTACAGGGAGCGCCTGATCATTCTCACCCGCGGGCTGTTCGGAGGCCGGTTCATCACCGGGATCACCTTCAGGTTCATTGGGGTCAGCATCCGCATCGTTCTTGTTTTCATCCGGATTCTCTGTATTATCTGTATTCTGATCAGAATCTGGCAGCGGTTCTTCATTCAATGCAGAATCCTGTTCTTCATCTGAACCGGAAATATTCTGGGATGTACCGCTTTGCTGGGCCTTGGTATTTGTGGTACTGTCCTCCTGGGCCGCATTTATATTCTGCTGGCTTACCATCAGGGATGCACTCAGGATGGCACCGCAGACTGCTGTCTTGATTAATTTTTTATTCCTCATCTTCTCCCCCTTACGCAAATGTACTTTCATCCAATATAATGGTAAAAGGTCCCTCGTTTACAAGCGATACCTGCATCAGCGCACCGAATCTGCCGGTTTTGACTACAGGTACTTGTTCTCTTGTTTTCTCTATCATATATTCATAAAGTGATTCCGCCATCTGGGGTTCTCCCGCATGGAAGAAGCTGGGACGGTTGCCTTTTTTGCAGTTGGCGTACAGTGTGAACTGGGAGATCAAAAGGACCTCTCCGCCCACATCTGCCAGAGACAGGTTTGTCTTACCCTCTGCATCTGCAAAGATCCGCAGGTTGACCATTTTCTTGATATACTGGTCAGCCATCTCTTTTGTGTCCTCTCTGCCGATTCCCACGAAAACCAGAAACCCGCGGTTGATACTGCCTATGCACTCCCCTTCCACATGGACAGAAGCCTCAGTGACTTTTTGAATGACTAATTTCATTTACGCAAAAAACTCCTTTTTTTCTTTTCGTTCTCTTCCTTTTTTTCCTCGGTTACCAGTTTTACCGGTTCCAGGGTTTCCGGATTAATATAATCCACATCCTGATACAGATTATCCTCAGTGGGCAGGTCTTTCTTTTTCAGCCAGGAATTGCGCAGGTATTTGAGACCTGCCACGATCACTGCCCATACCGGTACACCGATGATCATGCCCGGAATGCCTAAAAGGCCGCCGAACAGTAAGATAGCCACAATGACCATGAAACTGGACAGGCCCGTGGAGCCGCCCAAGATCTTCGGTCCAAGAATATTACCGTCGAACTGCTGAAGCAGAAGAATGGTGATCAGGAAATACAGGCACTGCATGGGATTGACCAGCAGGATGATAAAGGCGCTGGGTATAGCACCGAGGTAGGGACCAAAAAATGGGATAACATTGGTCACACCAACGATCACACTGACCAGGATCGCATAGGGGGTTCCTATGACTGAGGTCAGGATATAACACAAAACACCGATAATAGCGGAGTCTACGATCTTGCCGTTTACAAAACCGCCGAAGGTCTTATTCACAAAACGGCATCCTCTGATGATGTCATTGGCCCTCTCCGCATCAAAGGCAGCGTAGATGAACATTTTACCCTGTGTCAGAAATCCTTCTTTGTCAGCCATCAGATAGACAGAGATAATGGCACCGATCAGGAAGTTCTTGATGAAGACCAGAGCGCCGAACACACCTGTGGTAAACTGCTGCAGTACCTCTTTTAACTGGGGCAGGAGCTGTACATTCATCCAGGTCTCCATTTTGGATGAATAGCTGTTGAAGAAATCAATGGCAGTGGAGCGAAGCTCCGGATTATCCTTCAGGATGGAATTCAGCCAGTTGCCCACATTCTGCACATATCTGGGCATATCATTGATAATACTGATGATACTTTCCACAATAGACGGCACGATCATAGCCATCAGGGAATAAATGATCAGCAGCGCGAACATCAGCGCAAAAAAAACGCAGATATAACGGACTGCTTTTTTCTTCTTTTTATTAATTTCTATTTTCCTTCTCTTCATCAGAGGAAAGAAAAATTTCTGCTCCAGAAAGTTGACCACAGGGGTCAGCAGATAGGCTATGACCACTCCGAATATTACCGGCATCATAACACTGCTCAGAATCCGGAATCCCCGTATGAGCACATCCATATGAAAAATTCCAAAATAAAAGAGCATACTGGCACAAATGACGGTCAATGCTGTAACGCCCCAATACAAATATTTTTTATCCCAACGAAACTTCATGATTAAGCCTCCGATTATGCATAAACTGGAATCATTATAACATGAAATTTATTATTTGTGTCATAATTCTGTAAAAAAGTTATTTATTTTTTTAATTTTATATGATATATTCAACGAGATAAGTGAGGATTCTCCCACCTCTACAGGCGGAGAGATAGATCACCCAAAATAAAAGTAACAGCAGTAGCGGACAAAGAAGAAAAGAATTATGCTGCGGAGGATATTGAAATGAAATTACAGAAGTTATTGAGTCTTACCAGAAAAGCGGTGGATGAGTTCTCTCT
Organism: Blautia marasmi; assembly: GCF_900258535.1. Classification (NCBI taxonomy): domain Bacteria; kingdom Bacillati; phylum Bacillota; class Clostridia; order Lachnospirales; family Lachnospiraceae; genus Blautia; species Blautia marasmi. Next base: position 5,353,077 of record NZ_OIWX01000001.1, on the reverse strand, counting down.
TATAGAGGACGGAGATAAGATCGCGGTGGGTGTTTCGGGAGGAAAGGACAGCCTGTCTATGCTTTATGCCCTCCACGGACTGATGCGTTTTTACCCTCATCCTTTTTCCATAGAAGTGATCACCGTGGACCTTGGTCATCCCGGGTTCCATGTGGAGAAAATAAAAGAGCTGTGTGATTCCCTCTCCCTGCCGTTCACAGTGGTGAAGACAGATATCGCACAGATCATCTTTGATGAGCGGAAAGAGAGCAACCCCTGTTCCCTCTGCGCCAAGATGCGCAAAGGAGCCCTCAACGAGGAGGCAAAGAGACTGGGCTGCAATAAGGTGGCATACGCCCACCATAAGGATGATGTGGTGGAGACTATGCTGCTCTCCCTTATTTTTGAAGGAAGATTTCATACTTTTTCACCCAAGACCTATCTGGACCGTATGGACTTGACCGTGATCCGTCCTCTGCTCTATGTGGAGGAGGCTGATGTCATTGGGTTTAAAAATAAATATGACCTGCCTGTGGAGAAAAGCCCCTGCCCGGTAGACGGATATACCAAAAGACAGTATGCCAAGGAACTGCTCCGGGATTTGACAAAAGAACATCCCGGTACCAAGGAACGCATGTTTACTGCGATCTTAAACAGCAGTATAAACGGATGGGATAAAAGAACACCGAAATAAATGCCGTAACAAGAAGCACCGCAGAATGCAGATCCTGCGGTGCTTCTTCATTACGATCATTACGATCCCCGTAAACTGGTATTTCTGTCAGCCTTTTTTATTTCTCTTATTATCTCTGATCTCAATGGCCTTTTTGATCATTTCCACACAGCCGTCAATACCCAGTATGCCGCTGTTCAGACATAAGTCATAGCTGGTGGCATCGCCCCATTTTTTGCTGGTGTAGTAATTATAGTAACTGGCCCTTCTCTTGTCTGTCTTCTGGATCCTGTCTTTTGCTGCCGAGTCGGTCAGTTCATGCTTCCTGGCGATTCTCTTGATCCTTTTATCCAGATCAGCATGTATAAATACACTGATCGCACCCTCGTAATCAGAAAGCGCATAATCCGCACAGCGTCCAACGATAACGCAGGGAGCTTCAGAAGCCAGTTTTTTAATTGTGTCAAACTGTGCCAGAAACACCTTGTGGTTGATGGGCATATCGGTAAATGCCGCTGAGGAATAGCCAAAGGAATATGTATCCATGACCAGAGAATACAAAAAACTGTTGGTTGGCTTTTCGTCATTATTCTCGAATAATTCCTGGCATAATCCGCTGTCCTTGGCTGCCCTGTCAAGAAGCTCCTTGTCATAACATTTAATACCCAGTTCCTCTGCCAGACGCAGACCAACTTCTTTTCCGCCGCTTCCGTACTGTCTTCCGATTGTAATTACCGTATTTGCTGCCATAATCAAACACTCCTCTCTATTCGATAATCCCTCTCTGAGATTGTTGTAGCAATTCAACAGAGAAATATGGAATTATTATCTTACTATAACTATTATAATCTATTTTATCCAATCTGTATATAAAATTTATATTATTTTATCGGAATTTTATGAGAAGTTTTTCAAAATATTCCGGAAGAGGTGCAGAAAACTCCAGATACTCTTTTGTGGCCGGATGGATAAAACCTAAAATCATAGCGTGAAGTGTCTGGCCTTCCAGACCCGGTACGGGACATTTTTTCGGTCCATATACCATATCCCCAAGAAGCGGATGCCCAATGCTGCTCATGTGCACACGTATCTGATGGGTACGGCCTGTTTCCAGGCGGCATTCCACATAGGTGTAGTTTCCAAAACGTTCCAGAACCTTATAATGGGTGACAGCAGGTTTTCCGTTCTTTTGATTGACAGCCATTTTCTTCCGCTCTGTGGGGTGACGTCCGATGGGACCTTCCACAACGCCCTCGTCCTCTGTCAGATTTCCATGTACAATGGCACGGTAGCGCCTGGTTATGCTGTGATCCTTGAGCTGCTGCGCCAGATTCCTGTGTGCCAGATCCGTCTTGCATACCAGAAGAGCACCGGTGGTATCCTTATCAATACGGTGTACAATACCGGGACGAAGGACTCCGTTAATGCCGGAGAGATTTCCACGGCAGTGGTATAAAAGAGCATTTACCAATGTGCCGCTGTAATGGCCTGCGCTTGGATGCACCACCATTCCTTTTGGTTTATCCACCACAAGAAGATGCTCATCTTCATAAAGGACTGACAAAGGGATGTCCTCGGGCAGGATATCCGGTTCCCGGCTGTCAGGTATAAAGACACAGATCTCCTCGTCTTCTGAAAGCTGGTAACTGGATTTTACCGGCCGGTCTCCCACAGTGACGTTTCCCTCCTTAAGCTGCTTTTGAAGAAAAGAGCGTGAATAGTCCGCAAGTTCCAATGCCAGATATTTGTCGATACGTTCCCCTGCCAAGGAGGGGTCAACGAACAGGCAGATCTTTTTCATTTCTTCTTTCCTTTCCCTGATAAAAATGCAAAATCCTCTTCTTTGTAGATAAATAAAAAGGAGATCAGGAACAACGCCATGGAGACTACCACATAGATATCCGCCACATTAAAGACAGGAAAATTTATGGGAGAGAAATAAATAAAATCCACAACATAATTCAGCCGGACCCGGTCAATAAAGTTGCCAATCGCCCCTGCACAGATGACAAAACAGATGATCCGGAGAAACAGGTATTTTTTATCTGAGGGCATATGCCAGAGTACATAGATCACAGCACACAAAATGATGACGGTCATAATACCAAAGAAAAGAAACTGGTTCTGAAAGAGGCCAAAAGCAGCTCCCCTGTTTTCCAGATAATGCAGGTAGAGTACATTGTCAATCAGGGGGATATCCGGCTGATTCTTCAGATGGCGGACAGCCAGGTATTTTGTCCACTGGTCAAGACCTGTTAAAAGTGCCACACTGATGAGAAACTGCACCAGCACAGTGATTTTTTTTGTTTTTTGCTTCATGTTCGTCTCCCTGCAGCTATTCCAGTATTTCCCGGATGGCTGTGAGCAGTTCTTCATCTGTCACAGTTTTATCCACCACCGCGTATCCGGGTTCTTTCATGAGAATAAACTTGATCCTTCCCTGCTCCATCTTTTTGTCTGATTTCGTCACGCTTAACACTTCCTCCGCACGCAGACCATCTGTGGAGACAGGCAGGCCAAAGGCCTCCAGAAGCTTCTTGACCTCTTCATACTCTTCCACTGTGATCATGCCGCGTCTCATGGATAAATATGCTGAGGCCACAGTGCCTACGGCCACGCACTGGCCGTGAAGCAGACGGAAATCCTTTAATTTTTCAACAGCATGTCCAACGGTGTGCCCCATATTCAGCACAGCACGCTCCCCCTGTTCTGTAGGATCATGTTCAACCACCGTCTTTTTGATGACACAGCTTTTGTAGATCATTTCCGACAAAATGTCTGTATCAAGCGCCAAGATCCCGGCACGGTTCTCATACAGCCATTGGGAGTAAGAGGCGTCACGGATAAAGCCATGCTTTACCACCTCACCCATACCACAGGAAAACTGCTCCAGAGGCAGCGTGCACAGAGTGCTCACATTCATATACACCATACGGGGCTGGTGGAAGGCGCCTACCATATTCTTATATTTTAAGAAATCAACCCCCGTCTTTCCGCCGATGCTGCTGTCCACCTGGGCCAGAAGCGTGGTGGGGATCTGGATAAAATCAATCCCCCTCAGATAAGTAGCAGCCGCGAATCCGGTCATATCGCCCACCACACCGCCGCCAAGGGCTGCCAGAAAATCTTTCCGGTCAAAATGCATTTCAATTAAATGCTGGTAAATCCCCTGAATCTGTTCCAGGGTCTTGTTCTCCTCCCCTGCAGGCAGCACATAGGTGGTCACAAAATAAGCGCATCTCTCCAGCTCTTTTTTTACTGTATTTAAAAAGAGCGGAGCAACGGTGCTGTCTGTAACAATGCAGAATTTCCTCTTGGCCAGTTCCAGCCGCTTTAGCTGTGCTGATAAATCCGAAAAATCCTTACGGAATATAATGGGATAGGAAAAATCCCCGTCTCTTCTTACCTGTAATATGTCTGCTGTCATTCTTTTCACTCCTGTCTTAACAATATCTGGCCAGGCTTATATGATACCTGTTCTTTTTGGTGATGCCTCCTACTTCCTCAAAACGGAATTTTCCTTTGCCCCGCACAGAGACAATATCTCCCACTTTCAGATTATATCCGTTGGAGAGGATATTCTTTCCATTGACAAAAACTTTTCCCCCTTCTATGAGGGAAATCATACTGCTCCTTGATGAGGAAAATGCCAGGGCGATGACACTGTCCAGTCTTACGGAAGACACCGTTCCCGAAACCTTCTCTGTCTTCAGGGAAGGCAGCTCCTCCAGGGCATTCAAAAGCTCCGGCACTACATTGGTGTGGCGGACACGGCACAACTCCTGTAAAAGAAACGGCGCCATATTCTCATGACAGAAAACATGGGCGGTCTTCCCTTCCACCAAAATATCACCAATCTTGTTTCTCTCTATACCCAGGTTTAATATGGCCCCCAGATAATCTCTGTGGGTCAGGCTTTCTGCAAACTTTTCCGATGCAGGGCGGATACGGATACAGGAAATAGGATAATCCTGCTGAAAGAAAAGAGCATCAGGGATGAATGCTGCCATCTGACGCTCTGCCAATGCATAGCCTCCGAAAGTTTCCACTTTGACCCCTGATCCGTTCTTTGGCAGGCTCTGCAACATATGCAATTCATTTAAGTCCAAAAAATCAGAGAAAGTAAGAACGCCGCGATAATAGGCATTCTTACTTAACTCTTTCATACGTTTTTCAAATAAAGTTTCTTTTTCCATGGTTTGTCCGCAATTCATTAGTATTCGGTCCGTATGGACGGGATATCAAAAGCACCGTTTAAGATCTGCTGATAGTCTCCGGTAATGTCCACGCTGGCCGGTGTCAGAATAAATATGTAACTGGACACTTTCTGCAGGCTTCCGCCTATGGAATAGCAGGAACCTGAAGTAAAATCAATGATTCTCTGCGCAACTTCCATATCCAGACCTTCCAGGTTCAGGATAACGGTGCAGTTGGCAATCAGTGTATCTGCAATCTCTCTTGTATCTTCCATATTGGTGGGCTTGATCACGCAAACTTCCATTGCGCTGCCTGTTCTTTTTACCTGACGCATCGGGGTAACCTTGGAGGAGGAAGCTGCAGCTGAAGATGCAGACTTGGCAGTCTTTTGTGACTTAACAGGCTTGGACGCCTTGGGAGCAGACTGCTTTTCCGCCTTTTTGTAGCTGCGCGGTTCATAGTCGTCTAAGTCATCATCATCTTCCTCTAATTTTTTGAAGAAACGTCTCTTGGGTTTTTCATCATCGAACTCGTCATCGAACTCATCATCCAGAAATTCGTCGTCGTCGTAATCGTCGTTCACTTTGATCGCATCTAAAAACTTATCTAAAACACCCATGATAAAATCTCCAATCTTATTTGCTATAATCTCTTTCTCCGAAAATGCCTGTCCCTACACGGACCATCGTGGCACCCTCTTCAATGGCAACCTCATAATCACCAGTCATGCCCATGCTGAGCACAGCCATAGTAACATTATTAAATTTTTTCTCTTCAATGTCAACACTTAATTTTCTTAAATTTCTAAAAACTTCCCTGTTTTCTTCAGCATTTTCAACAAACGGGGCAATGGTCATCAGCCCTTTCACCGCAATATTTGGAAGTTTTGATATGGCTTCCGCAAGTGCCGCCGTTTCATCCGGGCTTACACCAAATTTGCTGTCCTCACCGGCCACATTGACTTCGATGAGAATATTGGCAGTTACCCCTTTTTTTTTCGCTTCCTGGCTGACCGTCTCTGCCAGACGGAGGGAATCCACCGAATGGATCAGACAGGCTTTGTCCACGATGTATTTTACTTTGTTTCTCTGTAAATGTCCAATCATATGCCAGTGAATCCCTGAGGGAAGTGCCTCCTCCTTGGCTGTCAGCTCTTGTACCTTGTTCTCACCGAAATCCACTACGCCCAGAGGCAGCAGTTCCTCGATCATAGACATGGGTTTTGTCTTGCTCACAGCGATGAGGGTAACCTCATCCCGGTTTCTTCCTGCCCGGCGGCAGGCTTCCTTTACTTTTTCTTCCACTGCAAGATAATTTTCACATACACTCATGTTTCATCTCTCCTTACTTTCCAGTCAGTATATCTTCTTCTTTTACGCTCTCTCCGTCCTCCACAATTCTGTCAAAGGCTTCCAGACCGTAAGATGTGTTGGGTCTTACAATACAGTATTCTTCATTCTGATCAATGATATCAATTTGTCTGAATACCGCATATCCTTTGTTCATACTGTAAACACCCTCCAGATAGTCAATCTCACCTACCACAAAGGTTTCCTGTGTTTCCGGCTTATACAGGACATCCCCGTCCTGGAAGGTCTGTTTATCCACATAACAGTACCCATCCTGGGCTGCCGTATTCTCTGTATCCTCGGATACTTCGGCATCCAGGTTCTCCTCTGCTGTGTTCTTATAAATAGTGGCAGATACAAACTCTGTTGTCTTATCTCCGCCTTTCGTGGCTGTCTCACGCAGGAATCCGGCAGAATTTTCATTTCCTCCTTTGGTCAGGAAAGAGGAGGGAATGATATAAAATTCTTTGGTCACAATAGAACTCATGGGGATCTTCAGCCCGCTCTGGGTATTGATGACCAATTCTATTTTGAGGAATCGGTCAGAGGCATAGCGCACCATACCATTTTTCAGTGTGATCTTTGCCACCTTCTGGTTTCCCACGTTCATAATGGAGAGCTGTCCGGTCTGTGTCTCTCCGTCTTTTAGAAACTTCACTTTGATACTCTTGCGGTCTGCAAGTTTAGCAGCCAGTTTGTCGGATAGCGGCACCATGAGCGTCCAGTTGTCATCTTTGACCAGTTTGTACACAGCATCTCCGGCTTTGGCCTGCCCGTCTGTGAGCAGGTCCTTCTTTTCATAGGCTTTTTGATTAAAATCTTCCTCTGTCAGGTCCTCTACGGTTTTTCCTTCATATCCGTCTGTGGAGTATATGACAAGACCTGCGCTGGGGGATGTATGTACCACTTGGTTTCCGAACGTCATGGAACCCCGGATGACGGTCACATCACTGTCCACCTCGTCCTGGTCCTCCACTGCGTCAGCCGGCGCCGTCCCCTGGGAGGATGCCTGCTGAAAGATCAGGCCCTGCATTTCATATTTGAAACTGTAGGCATCGTAAAAATCCGTTCCGCTGAAGTTATTGGAAAAATCAGCGATCCTGGTGCGGACTTGCTCCAGCTGGTCTTTGGACAGGGTGATATCAGCCTTGACGTTTTTGGTATCGCTCAGGGCATAGACATTGCCGCCCTTTCGTACTTTCATGCCTTCCCTGGCATAGTAACGTATATAGCCCGGGCTGTCGGCAGAGACAACCTCCTCGTCGCGTACCGCCAGTGCTGTACAGACAGGGTTCCTGGAGAGAGGACCTGCCGTTACCTGATAGGAGGTGACGTGGGTGGAGGTGATGTAAAGCAGAACGGTGATCAGCATGTAAATAAACAGTGCGCCAAAAAGCAGTGTGGCAATATTAAAAGTAAATAATTTTTTGATGATATTCAGCAAGTTTTTTATAAATGTCAATATTTTTTCTCTCAATTGGAATGAAAATCTCCTTTCATTATCGTTTTCCATTTTAACATTTTCGGCATTTAAGTACAATAGCCAATTTTATTGTATAAAAATTATAAATAATGCAGAAAATAGAAAAAGATAAAGGAGGAATTATCATGAAATCAAATGGATTAGATTATACCGCATTAGTTATTACCGTTATCGGCGCCCTCAATTGGGGGTTGATCGGACTGTTCCGTTTCAATCTGGTTACATTCCTGTTCGGAGACATGACATGGCTTTCAAGAGTTGTATATGTCATTGTAGGAATCTGCGGACTCTATCTGCTGAGCCTCTTCGGAAGGATCACATCTATGGGTGACCGCTGAGCACGCGCAGAAAAAAGCCGCCGCACGCCTGTCTTTTCAGGGTGTGCAGCGGCTTTTTTACTCATTCGTTTTTGTTTATTTATAAAGATGTGACGATCATATGTCTCACATCTTCAGGAAGATCCTTTTCGTCTTTTGAAAGGCTGATAATAAAGGAAACATTATAACGCTCTGCAATCTTCTCAAGGCTGGCCATAACCTTAGAAATGTTCTCCGGGGAATTTTCCAGTCTGGAGATCTTCAGGAAACCATCCAGATACATCTGTTCAAGATCATGATCCTGGGAAACAATACCGCGGATAAAACCAACAAATTCATCACTGTTTTCAATACCGTATTCCATCACATCTATCAGACGGATTTTATTATTCAGCTCATACATATGCTTTGTACTCTTATCTAAGTAAACAACTGAGCCGTTCGCGTTCCTGACCTCAGCATTAGCCTTGTCTAGAAGAATTTTTGTCTTTCCTTTACCTTTTTCACCTACAATTAACTGAACCATCGCATTTTCCTCCTTAGCCGCACGTAATATGTATATTTACTAAAAACGTGGTTATCTTGGAATTAATTATAGTGCATTTCGTTCAAAAATACAATGGTAAAATAAAAAATTTCTGCTATTTTTTGAAATTTCATTATTTCTTTAGGAACGGTTCACTTTCTCAAGAAGCTGGTTCATGCGTTCATACAAAACGGGTTTGTTTTCCGCATTCAGAACAATGGAAACATAAGGTTCGCCATAGTTATTCTGAACCATAAGAGCCAAACAGTTTCCTGCTTTGGCGGTGGTTCCGGTCTTACCGCCCAGAATAGTAACTCCTTTAGGTGCGCTGGACTCCCCTGTCAGATACTGGTCTGTGGCGTCCAGCCACTTCTGCATCTGGGTACCGTCTGCAGACTTATAGTTGATGGTATAGTTGCTTAGCTGGGTAATATCCGTGAACTCCTGATGTTTCATGGCTTCATTGAGCATCAGATAGATGTCATATACTGTTGTATAGTGCTCCTCATCGTGAAGTCCGTGCGGATTCACAAAATGTGTCCCTGTCATGCCCAGGCGCTGGGCTTCCTCATTCATCATATCCACAAAGCCTTCCACGCTGCCGCCCACGGTCCTGGCAATAGCCATCGCCGCATCATTGGCTGAATAGACAAGAAGTGCATGGAAGAGCTGGTCCATGGATATCTGGTCTCCCTCCGCAAGTCCGCAGACCTGGGAATCCGCCTCCAGCTGGACATCCTGTGCCTGAATGGTCACAATCTCATCCATGTTGGCTTTGCCGAGTGCTACCAGTGCGGTCATGATCTTAGTGATACTGGCCGGATAAGACTTTTCATACAGCGATTTTGAAAAAAGCAGTTTTTTGTCCTGAATATCAAACAGTGCTGCTCTTTCTTCTCCCTGGGTCTCAATCCCTTCCAGAGGTGTATCACCTGCACCCACGCACAGATCTGCTGCCACACCTTTTGCTACCAGGGAATCCTCGCCTATGGTCTGACCAAACACTTCCGTAGTCAGCCTGAACGCCATAGGCGCATCCACGGCCTGTTTTCCTTTCAGCATGAAGATCCCCAGCACACCTGCTAACAGCAGGATAACGAAAAACATGCCAAGAAACAGGGTACGCTTGATCTTACGCTTTCTCTGTGCCTTTTTGGAAAGCCTTTTTTTTGGTTTATTTGTACATTTCACGCCAGTCTAACTCTCCTCTGTCAAGTGATCTGATCATCATTTCTGCTGTGGCAAGATTGGTTGCCAGTGGTATATTATGTGTGTCACACAGATGAAAGATCCGCTTTACATCCGGATCATGTTTCTGAGGCGCCAGTGGTTCCCGCAGATAGATGATGAGATCCATCTGGTTCTGTTCGATCAGCGCTCCCATCTGCTGTTCTCCGCCCAGATGGCCGGCCAGGAACTTGTGTACATTCAAATTGGAAGCCTCCTCAATGAGCCTGCCTGTGGTACCTGTGGCGTATAGCTGATTTTTTGAAAGGATACTCCTGTAGGCAACACAGAAGTTCTGCATTAATTTTTTCTTAGAGTTGTGTGCAATTAATCCGATGTTCACGATTTTTCTACCTCCCTGTAGGTTCTGTTTTTCTGAAGACTGACATTTAATACCAGCCCCATACCGATATAAAGGCTTACCATGGAAGAAAGCCCGTAGCTGACAAAGGGAAGCGGCGTACCTGTGTTGGGGCCAAGTCCCGTTGCCACGCAGATGTTGATAAAGCTCTGTACTGCTATAACGGATGCCATACCGTAGCATATCAGGCTGCCGGATAAATCCTTTGCCCTCCTGCCCGTCCTCATACACTCATATATGATCAGAAAAATAAGAAGGAGCAGGGCTGTACAGCCCAAAAATCCCAGTTCCTCCCCTGCAACGGAAAAGATAAAGTCTGTCTGGCTCTCTGATACAAAGTTGCCTTTGTTTGCCGATGCCACTTCATTGTTGTTCAAACCTTTTCCTGTCAATTTTCCTGAGCCGATCGCCATGATGGAATTTTGCTGCTGGAGTACATCGTCTGAGTATTCCTCTTCCTCCGGATAGAGAAAGGTCATGATCCGGTCTCTCTGATATTCTTTTATGAGCTTCTGGTCCGGCTGTATGACAATAAACAGAAATACAACCACCAGGGGTATGGCAATCAGCAGCGCCCCGCCTATAATTTTATAGCTCAGCCCTGCAAGATACAGCAGTATACAGAAAAGTATAGCAACTGTAATGGTATTTTTCAAGTCCGGCTGGTTATAAATCAAAAGCAGAGGGATAGCCATCAGCACGACTGTTTTCAATATTGTCTTTAATGTATTCAAATCTTCCTCGTGTTCCATCAGATAGCGTGCGAGAAACAGAATGAGAATGATCTTCGCCAGCTCTGTAGGCTGGAACTGGAAGCTTCCGATCCGCAGCCATCTGGCAGCGCCTTTGGACTCTGTACCAATCAGCCGTACCAGAAGAAGCATGAGGATATTGCCCACATACATGATCCAGTAGAAGTTCAGGATCCAGCTGAAATCCATCAGGGATATGACCGCCATGACAATAAGCCCCAGCATCATACCAAAGAACTGCTTCCTCTGCAAATCCGGTTCCGCACTTCCAACCAGCAGCACCCCCATGAAGGTGAGTACAACCAGAAACAGCACCAGTCTGAAATTATAGTCACGTAGTTTATATTGTTTAATCATGAAAACACCTAGTTTTATCCTTAAAGTCCTTTTTTACCTGTTCCTAAAAACCGGGATAGGATTCCTGTATATCCGCTTTCAGAGGAATCTTTGCCAAAACGGTAGTGGTATCCTTCAAATAACGGATCTCCACTTTTTGTTCCTGTACAGTGAAATATTTACTCACGGCACGGACCATATCGTTTTGAAGCATGGTCATCATTTGTGGAGAACAATCCAGCCTCTCGGATACGAGGAGAAGCTTCAGCCGGTCCTTTGCTACATGACCGGAACGTTTATTCCGAAAATGAATCAACACGCAGGCCCTCCCTTACCTTATTATTTTTTAAAGATACCGGACAGCCTTTTAAACACACCCTGCTTTGTCTGGAAATTCAGGAAAGGTACATCCTCCCCCGCTATCCTGCGGCAGATGTTTAAAAATGCCTGTCCTGACATGGAGTCCTGCCCGCAGAGAGGCTCTCCCTGATTGGTGGCAATGACCACAGCCTCATCATCCGGGATCGCGCCTAAAAGTTCCACAGCCAGGATCTCCGTCACGTCCTCCACAGACATCATTTCCCCGCGCCTTATCATATCCATACGCAGACGGTTGATGATAAGCTGCACTCTCGGCATTTCATTTGCCTGTAAAAGCCCGATAATACGGTCTGCGTCGCGGATGGCGGATACCTCAGGCGTAGTGACCACAATGGCCCGGTTAGCCCCCGCAATGGCATTTTTAAAGCCCTGTTCAATGCCTGCCGGGCAGTCCAGCAGAATATAGTCAAACTCTTCCGACAGATCATCTGTCAGTTTAATCATCTGTTCAGGTGTGATAGCTGTCTTGTCTCTGGTCTGGGCAGAGGGAAGCAGGCAGAGATTGTCACACTGCTTGTCCCGGATGAGCGCCTGCTTCATGCGGCAGCTCCCCTCAATGACATCAATGAGATTATAGACAATCCTGTTCTCAAGCCCAAGGACCACGTCCAGGTTCCTAAGCCCGATATCCGTGTCCACTACGACAACCTTTTTGTTGAGCTTTGCAAGTCCAAGCCCCAGATTTGCCGTAACGGTGGTTTTTCCGACCCCGCCTTTTCCGGAAGTCACTACAATAATTTCACTCATATCCTATCCTCCTAAATCCTTTTTGAAGCTGCGCAACAGCTCAGATAAGCTGAACTGTTACGAAACTGCGGCATTAACCGCCTTTACTTTTCGTGCGTATTTTCAAGACTCAAAAAAGGTTTAGTCTGTCTGCTGTGTACTTCCGCCTGCGGATGCCGTTCCGGTAACTATCGCATCTTTCTCCACAAGATCGTACTTATAGCTGATTACATCTTTTGCTACTGCTGCCGCATTGGTGGAACTGTATCCATTGGCAATGCGGACTGCCATGGCGATCTCCGGATTGTCCGATGGGGCAAATCCGATGAAAAGTCCGTGGCTGGGCCGGGTTGTTACTTCCTGGGCGGTACCGGTCTTACCGGATACCGGGTAATCAAAGTCCTGGAAGGCTTCATTGTTCTCTACCACTTCCCGCATTCCGGCATGAATGATATCCCACTCATTGTTCGGAATGTCCATAGTAGCCTTTAACTCCGGTGTGTAGTCTTCGATGAGGTTTCCTTTGGAGTCTGTAACTTTATCAAGAAGGGACAACGAATAAATGTTTCCCCGGCTTGCGATTGTGGTGGCATAGCGTGCCAGTTGTGAGGTGGTGTAGTTGTTGGTACCCTGTCCGATGGCAGATGCCACGGCAGCTTCGTCCGTGATCTGTGGTTCGGCCTCTGTGATCTCTATGCCTGATTTCTGGTCTAACTGGAACAGCTCTGCATATTTCCGAAGTTTTTCAAGTCCCAGTGAATCTGAAAAGTTTCCGTCATTGTCGGTTCCCATATCATAGACAACCTGGTTAAAGAAAGTATTACAGGAGTTTTTAATGGCACCCTGTATTCCCAGATATCCATGTCCGGTATGCAGCCAGCACTTAATAGGTGGCGTGACTTTGGTAAATTCACCGGTACAGGTCACACCATAATTATCGTCAACAATTCCTTCTTCCATTCCCGCAACGGCTGTCACGATCTTAAAAGTGGAACCGGGCGCGGTCTTCTGCTGTGTAGCTTTATTAAAGAAGGGTCTTGAAAGGTCAAGGGAAAGTTTAGCGTAATAATCCACATCCATCTGGTTTGCCAGACGGTTATTGTCATACCCCGGATAGGTGACACAGGCCAGAACTTCTCCGGAGTTTGTATCCGTCATGACCAAAGATCCGGAACAGGGATCAAGGGCCAGCTGGGCCGGGGTGATCTCCAGGTTACTGATCTTATCCTTCAGGAAATCATAGGACTTTTTCTGACCGGATGCAAGCGCATTATAGGATTCCTCATCTGCCTCCAGGACTCCCTGATCAAAGAGCACCAGGCAGAGCTGGTTTCCGGATATGGTGTCTGACAGTATCATATATTTATATATGATCTTGGAGAACTCGGAATCGTTTGTCAGGGACTCTGTCAGATACTCAGAAAGAGCATTATAAACTTCCGTGGAATCCAGATAATCCCCCTCTGCGTAAAACTGGGAAATGTCGATCCAGTTCTGGCTTGCCGCATATGTTAAAAATTCTTTTAAGCTTATGGAGCTGTCCTTTGTCCAGGCAATATAAGTGGGATCACTGGCATCAATGGCATCCATGGACAGGATTCCCTTTTTATTCATAAGGAAGTCATTGACAATATAACTCTGGTACTCCTGCATTTCTTTTGGAAGATCTTTGTAAGCTTCCGGTGCAGCAGCGGTAAGCTCCTGCCGGATGGCTTCAAAGACTTCCGCCTGCTTCTGGGTAAAAAGTCCGTAGATCGTCTGCTCTGTCTCAGAGGCGTCCTCCGCTTTAAAATGGCTGGTATCGATCACGCTGTTGCCTATGAGCGCATTATATACATCATAGATCGGTGTACGGATATTACTGGTATCGTTGTTGGTGGAATCCTGGTCGAATTCCTTTGCCATAATGATATTATCGGAAAGGATACCTGCAATCTTCTGTTCCAGAACCTCGTACGCCACTTCCTGGAGGTCTTTGTCAATAGTCAGGTAGACATCATCCCCTGATACCGGGTTGATCCGGGAGTCTTCGTTGATCTGCAGTACCTTTCCTAAGTTGTCCACAGTCACCTGCTCCTCCCCGTCTTTTCCCTGAAGAGTGGTTTCCATATATTGTTCAATTCCGGTCTTACCGATCACAGCATCTGTGGAATAATCCGGATTGTCTTTCTGCAGTTCCTCCAGCTCCTCTGCGGAAGCTTTTCCTGTGTAGCCGATAATGGGTGCAAAATATACGCCGTCGTCATACACACGGATGGAATCTTCCATAATATCAACACCCTGAAGTTTGTCTTTGCTCTCCATGACCATGGCAACCGTATTGTCGCTGACGTTAGTGGCAATGGTTGCCGGCACATACTTTTTAAAGCTGTTGGCAGACAGTGCATAACGGATACGGACGATCGCCAGGGTTTCCTCCGGAGTAAAGGATTCCGGCAGGTTATGTTTCTTCAGCTCCTCCGCTGTATACGGGTCATCTTTGTTTACCAGTCCGAAACGCTCGGCACTGCACAGATAATCCATGATCTTTTTAGGAGAAGCGTTGAGCTGATCCTTTTTAAGGGAATCTATTTTCGCCTGTCCGTATACATCGGCTTTGAAACGGTTCAGGGTAAAATCTGTTGCGTCAAAAGCATACTCCCCGTTCTCATCCACCACAATATGAAAGGAGGTGTCCAGGGTCTCGCCGTTGGCTTCCAAGATCTTCATCAGGGAATAGGCCACATAGTTGAGGGTCAGATTTTTCTCCCTGTTGGAGTCATAGCTTCCGTTGTCTTCCAGTATAATGGAATAGGACAACTGGTTGTGGGCCAGAAGCTGGCCGTTGCGGTCCCGGATATTTCCGCGGGTGCTTTTTATGGTACGTGTTTTTGTGGTGCTCAGATTAAAATTGTCGGCGTACTCGTCGCCTTCTATGATCTGAAGTTTGAAAAGATGCTGTATCAGGATAAAAAACATAAGGATAAATACCAGAAACAGCACGGTAGTTCGTTTGATACATAATTTTTTTAAAAAGTTTTTTATTTTCTTAGCCAAATAGAATCTCTCTCCTTCATTTCCAGTTCTGTCAGCCGCTTGTTAATGTTAAAGAGTAACCTGTAGAGAAGAACAGTCATAAGAACCGTATATATCATTTCCGGGATGATGATCCTTCCAAAATAGTAGTAAAACTGTATGCGTCCCCGCATCAGATACTGCATTCCATATACCAGGCCGCCGTAGACCAAATCCCCTGCAGCCATAAGTATGATGGGAACACGGAGTTCCTCATCGTAGAACAGCTTACAGCAGCAGCCTGCCGCATAGCCGATGCACAGATAGACCAAAGCGTAAAAACCAAGCAGTCCGTCTGAGAGCAGATCTTTTAAGATACCGCAAAAAAATCCGATCCAGATGCCGTTCTTCTTGCCCCGCATAAAACCAAAGGAAACTGTCAGGATCAACAGCAGGTTTGGCGTGATGGAGCCGATGGAAAGCGCTTTGAAAAGAGTTCCCTGAAGGATAGCGGAGATCAGAATCAGAAGGAGGGTTACCACTTTCCTTTGAATTCTCATTTATGAATCTCCCTTCTGCTGTTTCAGTTCTTTGATCACAAGTACCTCCTGCAGATGTTCAAAATCCACTGCTGGTGTGAGCGTTCCCGTCTTTGTAAGGTTATTGGGATTTTCTTCTATCTCACTGACATATCCAATCAGGATCCCCTTCAGGAATCTGTCGCTGGTTGCGGATGTGACAATCTTTTCACCTTCCTGTATTTTGTCATCCTCATCTTTGAGATGGATAAACTGCAGTTTACCCTCATCGATCAGACGCAGATCGCCTGACACAATGCAGGTGTCAGAGGTGGTCATGGTCATGGCACTTACATTGCTGGTGTCATCTATGATGGAACGGACCGTTGCCCAGTTTTTTCCCACCTCTGTGACGATGCCCACCAGCCCGCTTCCTGCTATGACATTGCAGTCCTTCTGAATGCCGTCATCACTGCCTTTGTTGATGGTAAAGGTGGAAAACCAGTTGCCGGAGTTCTTGCTGATCACTTCCGCGCCAACCTTGTCATATTCACTGTATTCCTTGTCGAGATCATAGAGCTTTTTCAGACGGTCCAGTTCGCTGATGGACTGGGTCAGACGGCTGTTTTCAGCTGTAAGCTCGTCCACTTTGCTCTGAAGCTTTTCATTTTCCTCCACCAGCTTTTTCTTATTGCGGAAACCGGATGTCATTTCACTTAATGCGGTCCCCACTTTATTGATGCCGTTCTGGAAAGGTACGACTGCGTAACTGGCTGCTTTTCTGACCGGTGCTGCCGGAAATTTCTCTGCAAAGGTGAGAAGCATCAGGCTGATGCACACCAGAATCATGATAACCAGGATATGTTTACTTTTTATGTTCCAATCATGCTTTTTTTTCATTCTATAAAACCTCAGCTTTTTATTCATAACAACAGAAAGTCCATTGGCTTCCTTCCGCTCTCTATTGTTTTACCCATTTTCTGAGAGACTTGCTTCCTATGATCTCTTTGAGTCCGTATATGGTACACAGGTCATAGAAACGTGACAGACAGACCTTCTGCCCTGTTTGGCTGCTTATGAACCATTCGATATCAGGGATCTTTGTAGTGCCTCCGGTGAGATTGATGCCTTCCCTGGAAATATTCTGCCGGATCTGGGGCGGTGTACGCTCCAGAAAAAAGCGTATTTCCTCACAGATGGTGCCAAGGGGCTCCAATATGGCCTCATAGACCATTCTGGAGGACACGACTCCCTCCTGGGGCAGTCCGGTCAGACTGTCCACACCCACCACTTTCCGGGCCTCTTTTTTATCTTCCTTCAGATAAGCCAGGGAAAATTTCAGGCGCCTGGCCGTACGGCTGCCTATGTTCAGATTACACCGGCGGCGCACCATGTTCTGTATGGATTCATTGAGCTGCTTGCCGCCGATCTCCACGATCTTACTCAGAACCACCCGGCCCTTTTCAATGACAGAGATCTCACAGCTCTGTGCCCCGATGTTCACGACCATGGAGCCTTTTGTTTTGTTAATAGGTATGCCGAGAGCTACCGCGTCGGCAATGGTCTTGTCTACCATATATATTTTATTTTTTCTGCTGGAATTACCTATCGTATAGTAGGCCCTCTTTTCTATCTCGGATAAATCTGCAGGAACTGCAAGATACAGTGTGTTTCCCAAAACCGTACCGGCCCCTGCTTTCTCCAAAAGCGAATGCAGAACCATCTCTGTGTGGTTGATATCTGCAATCTTGCCGAATGTCATGGGAGTGATGACCGAGACATTTGAGGGATTTTTTTCAAAAATCTCATAAGCATCATTGCCGGCAGCCAGAATCTGTTTTCCGTTCCGGATGGCAATCATGTTCTTTTCCGTTAAGATGGTGTCCTGCTGGCAGGAATAGATCTTCACCATACTGGTGCCTAGATCTACACCAAACGTTTTATGAAATGGCATATTGTGCTCCCCTTTTATTTATGACCAGGAAAGAATCACTGTGTGTGCGTTCTTTCTATTCTTTATTCTAATAACCCCTGCTCCCGGAAGCTTATGTAACGGCAGTCTCCGATAATGATGTGATCCAGAAGCGGGATGCCGAGCATTGCGCCGGCACTCTGAACTCTTTTCGTGATTTTAATATCCGCCTGACTTGGGGACGGATCTCCGCTTGGATGATTGTGAACCAGTAGGATTCCCACCGCATGATAGGAAAGAGCGGCAAGAAAAATCTCCCGCGGGTTTACCAGGGACATATTGACAGTCCCCTTAAAAACGATCTCTTCCCCCAGGCGATGATTTTTGCAGTCCAGCATCATACAAAGCAGCAGCTCCTGTTCCTGATGGCGGAGCTGCTCCATGTAGAAATTGGCAATGGATGCCGGATGATCAAAAGAAACACCCTTTTCTGCCACAGAGACCGCAATCCTCTTGGAAAGTTCGCCGATGCATTTGAGCTGTACGGCTTTCACTGTTCCAATCCCCCGTATACTTTTTAACTGCTGGAGACTCAATTGGTTGAGGCCGGGAAGGCCCTCTTTATCCCGGGAAAGGTGCAGTACCTCCCCGGCAAGCTCCAGTGAGGAGCTTCCGCTTGAGCCGGAGCGCAAAAGCACTGCCAGCAGTTCTTCATCGGTAAGTGCCTGGGCACCAAGCTTCAGACACTTTTCGTATGGCCGGTTTTCATTTGGTATTTCTTTGATTTTTCTATTGTCATTCATATGATCTTCCACATACTCTCTTCAGCATGGTATGGGCATCATAAAAAAAATTTAGCAGACTTTATTGTAGCACAGATTAAAAACGATGTATATGGCTTAACAAAAATTTATCACTTTTTTCACAATTGCCTCACCAATCTTTAATCCATCCATGGCTGCGGAAGTGATTCCACCCGCATATCCGGCGCCTTCCCCGCAGGGATAAACACCACGGATATTGCTCTCCATCTCTGGATTCCTCTCAATACGCACCGGGGAGGAGGTCCGGCTTTCTACGCCGGTAAGCAGCACGTCGTCCCTGGAAAATCCGGGGATTATACGGTCAAAATATGTGATCCCCTCCTGCAGGGCATGGCTGATAAATGCAGGAAAAAGCTCTCTAAGATTTGCAAATGCCCATCCACCTTTCAGGCAGGGCGATACAAGTCCCAGACCGGTACTTGGGCGGTCCTCTTTAAAATCCCCGAAAAGCTGAAGGGGGATATTTCCGTCGCCGAGACGGTATGCGGTCCTTTCCAGGCCTCTTTGGAATTCCACGCCGGAGAGCGGGCCGGTATTGCCATAATCCTCCGGTGTTACGGTGACGATCATGGCACTGTTGGCATTTTGGGAGGCACGGTCCTGATAGCTCATACCATTGACTGCCAGCATGTTTTTTTCTGAGGATGCATTGACCACATAACCGCCCGGGCACATACAAAAGCTGTATACGCCCCGTCCGCCCGCTGCCTTGTGTGTCAGCTTATAGGCGGCAGCTCCAAGCTTATCATGTTCTTTCAAACCGTACTGGTACTGGTTAATGAGGGTCTGGGGATGTTCTATGCGCAGACCTACTGCAAAGGATTTGGCCTGCATGGAAAATCCGCTTTTTTCTAAAAGAGAAAAAGTGTCTCTGGCGCTATGTCCGATGGCAAGAACAAGGCAGGAAACAGAAAGCTGCTCTTTGTGATCGATCTCGATGCCTGTCACTTGTCCCTTTTCCGTATGAATGCCGGTCAGGGCACTTCGGAAGCGGATCTCACCGCCTAATGCCTCTATCCTGCCCCGGAGATTTTTTACGATCGTTACCAGCAAATCTGTGCCAAGGTGAGGTTTCTGCACATAGAGGATTTCCTGTGGGGCACCACATTCCACGAATAGGCGGAGTACCTCCAGATTTCTTCCGGCAGGGTCTTTGACCAAGGTGTTCAGTTTTCCGTCTGAGAAAGTACCGGCACCGCCCTCCCCGAACTGTACATTGGATTCCGTGTCCAGCACACCGCCGTCCCAGAAGGACTGCACTTTTTCCATTCGGTTGTCCACATCATCGCCCCGCTCGATCACAAGGGGGGATAAACCTGCCCGTGCCAGGTAATAGGCGCAGAAAAGACCTGCCGGACCGCTGCCCACCACCACGGGCCGCTGAACCCCGGATAGGTTCCCGGGCTGCAGATACGTGTAAGAGGTCCTCTTTGTTGACATAACTATTTTATTGTCAACTCTTTTTAAGATCGTGTTTTCCTTTTTAACTTCTGCATCAATCGTATATACAAAAAAAAGTTCCGGCTTTTTCCTGGCATCCAGAGATTGTTTGCGGATCGTCCAGGAGAGAAGCTCTTCTTTTTTAATTTTCAATGTTTTTAGGATCTTTTTTTCCAGTTCGCCCTCTGTGTGCGACACGGGAAGTTTTAATTGTTGTATGGTAAGCATAAATCTACCTTTCTTTGTGCTGTCAGCAGGCAGCGTGTGTGCCTGCTGCTGCTGCGCTTGACCAGGCCCACTGCAGGTTATATCCCCCGCAGATACCGTCTGTGTCCACCACTTCCCCGGCAAAGAAGATACCTGGATGAAGGGAGGATTCCATTGTCTCAGGAGATAACTCCTCTGTGGATACGCCTCCTGAACATACCTGTGCCTGTTTGAATGAGCGGGGACCTTTGACATCCAGTTCCAGGCATTTGATCTTTTGTATCAGGGACGTGATATCATCCCGGTTATCCTGGGTCAATACATCTATGAGTTTTTTAGGAAACAGCCCCACCAGGCTTTCTTTTAAAGTTTTATAAGGACAGTTTTCAAGCCTTGTCCTTAAAAATGATTCCAGGGATTCCTCTGTAAAATCCGGCATAAAATCCAGCAGCAGCCTTACTGGCACACCCTCATCCAGAAGCCGTACCGCATGACCGCTTAACTGAAAGACAGGAATCCCTGAAACGCCGTATTCCGTGAGCTGCACTTCCCCTCTCTCCTCCCGGAAGATCTCATATCCAACCGCAAGAGAAACACAGGCCTCTGCACGGACACCTGACCATTTGGAGAAAAAACTGCCTTTACAGTTCAGGGGGACCAGGGCAGGAAGGGGTTTTATCAGAGTGTGCCCCAGTTTCCGGGCAAAGGCATAGCCGGATGTGCAGGAACCTGCAATCTCCGAAGCCGGAGAACCGCAGGCAATGATCACACTGTCTGCATTGTACTGCCAGGCTGCGGTTTTGACCTGCCATCTGCCCTGTTTCCGGTCCGGACACGCACAGATGTCCGTCACCTGCTCCCGGCACTTGATCTTTACTTTCAGATAGCGCGCTTCCGCTTCCAGAACTTCCAGGACACTGGAGGCCTGTAAGCTTGCAGGGTAAAGATACCCCTCCCGGTTCTTTGTATAGATCCCCAGTTTTGAGAAAAATGCCACTGTCTTCTGCATAGGAAACTGCTGTATGACTTTCCATGCAAATTCCGGGTGCCGGCCATGGTAGCAGGATGGCTGCTGGAAGGTATTGGTCAGATTACATCTGCCGTTTCCGGTCGCCAGAAGTTTTCTTCCGGGTTTCTCATTTTGTTCCAGCAGGATAACGGACGCATGGTTTCTTGCGGCAAAGATAGCGGATACCAGTCCGGCAGCGCCTCCGCCAATGATACAGACAGTTTTTTTGTTCATGGATCTATGCCTCCTGTTTTGGCAATACTGCGATTTTTTTATCAATGAGTTTTTGCAGGGACATGAGTATTCCCAGTTTAGCGTGATACCAGGTAAGTCCGCCCTGGAAATATACAGCGTAGGGGGGCTTGATGGGACCGTCCGCAGAAAGTTCAATGGAAGAACCCTGCACAAAGGCGCCTGCTGCCATGATCACATCACTGTCATAACCGGGCATGGCCCACGGTTCCGGCTCCACATAGCTGTCCACCGGTGCGGCGGCCTGAATGCCTTTACAGAATTCAATGACACCTTCCGGCACGCCGAAAGTGACTGCCTGGATGATATCATGACGGCTTTCCGTTCCGTTTGGAACCACCCCGAAGCCAAGACGCTCATAAATATTAGCTGCAAATACGGCGCCTTTCAGCGCACCTGCTACTACGGTAGGGGCCAGAAAGAACCCCTGGAAAAAGGACTGGTTCACCCCCAAAGTGGCACCTACTTCCTTTCCAAGGCCGGGGGAGGTAAGGCGGTAAGCGGCATTTTCCACATATTCCTTTTTCCCCACAATATAGCCGCCGATGGGAGCCAGGCCGCCGCCGGGATTTTTAATGAGGGAGCCTACGATCAGATCCGCTCCCACGTCCGTGGGTTCCACGGTCTCAACGAATTCTCCGTAACAGTTGTCAACCATGCAGATGACATCCGGTTTGATATGTTTCACGAAAGCGATCAGTTCTCCGATTCGTTTTACGGACAGTGTGGGACGTGTCTGATAGCCTTTGGAGCGCTGAATGGTAACCAGTTTTGTCTTTTCGTTTATGGCTTTTTTTATGTTATCATAGTCAAAGCTGCCGTCGGGAAGCAAATCGGTCTGTCTGTAGGTAACCCCGTATTCTGCCAGGGAACCTCTGGACGGACGGATGCCGATCACCTCCTCCAAAGTGTCATATGGTTTGCCCACGGGGGAAAACAATTCATCGCCGGGCCGCAGATTGCCGGACAGGGCTACCGCTAGTGCATGGGTACCGCAGGCTATCTGGGGCCGGACCAGTGCGGCTTCCGCGTGAAAAGCGTCAGCATATACATCTTCCAGGGTATCTCTTCCCAGATCATTGTATCCGTATCCGCTGGATGCATAGAGACACGCCTCACTGACTTTGTTTTTCTGCATAGCCAGAATCACTTTCATCTGGTTGTATTCTGCATTTTCGTCGATGGCGGCAAAACGCTCCTTCAGTTCTTTTTCTATTTTATTTCCATATGCCAGTACCTCACTGCTGATCCCAAGCTGGCGGTACATTGCATTCATTTCCTGCATCACAAAATTCCTCTTTCCTTACATATTTTCAGCATGTATTTTAAAATGGCATCCTCGTCATAGGAGAATTCCGGTTTATTTACCCAGATAACGTCCTTTTCCCTGCGGAACCAGGTGAGCTGCCGCTTGGCAAAATGGCGTGTGTCTCTTTTTAGGATATAAACTGCCTCCTCCAGGGAAATTTCTCCATCCAGCCAGGATAGGATTTCCTTGTAGCCAAGGCCCTGCATGGAAACCATATTTTTGTTGTAACCCATGTCTTTCAGTCTCCGGACTTCCGGTATAAGGCCTGCGTCCAGCATTTCATCCACCCGTCGGTCAATGCGGGCATATAGTTTTTCCCTGTCATCGTTCAAGACAAAGTAAGCGGTGTTGTAGGGGGAAACTTTTTCTGCCTCCCGCTCATTGTGCTTGGAAATAGGCTCCCCTGTCAGTTCATAATATTCAAGAGCGCGTATGACTCGTTTTATGTTGTTCTCGTGTATCTTTTCCGCTGAGACCGGGTCTGTTTCCCGGAGGCGCCGGTGCATCCGGGCGGGGCCATATTCCTGTGCCTCCTGCTCCAGCCGTTGTCTTACCGGGCTTTTTTCCGTATCCTCGGAAAAATCAATGTCTTTTGCCACAGCCTGGATGTAAAAACCCGTGCCGCCTGTCAGGATGGGGATTTTTCCTTTTGCGTAAATTTGTGCCATAGCTTCTTTTGCCATCTGCTGGAATCTGACCACATGGAATTCTTCTTCAGGGTCCAACACATCAATGAGATAATGCGGAACACCGTCCATCTCCTCTTTCGTGATCTTGGCAGAGCCGATGTCCATATGGCGGTATACCTGCATGGAATCCGCCGAGATGATCTCCCCGTCTACTGCGTGAGCCAGTGATATGGACAGGCGGGTCTTGCCCACCGCAGTAGGCCCGGTCAATATGATCAAAGGTTGTTTCAAGTCTTTCACCTACACAATCCGTTTAAATTTCTTTTCCAGTTCGTATTTTGTCATGGAGACAATGGTGGGTCTCCCATGTGGGCAGTGATAGGGATTTTCAAGGCCCAGAAGTTCGTCGATCAGTTTGTCAGCTTCCAAAACGGAGAGCATCTGATTGCCTTTTACAGCGGCTTTACAGGCAGCTGTGGCAATTCTGTGGGTGATCAGTTCAGGCGTCTTATTTCTGCCCTCGGATTCCAGGCTGTCCAGGATTTCAATGAACAGTTCCTGGACCGTGACGCCGTACAGGTTAGCCGGAACCGCGCTGATACTGTATTCCTTTCCGCCGAAGGAGGATATTTCAAAACCGAACTGTTCAAATATCTCCATCTGTTCTTTCAAAAGAGCTGCCTCCTGAAGGCTAAGAGCAATGATCTCCGGCGGGCTTACCATCTGGGAAATGATTTCCCGCTGTTCAAACTCTTTCATGAAGCGCTCATAGAGCACTTTTTCATGGGCAGCGTGCTGGTCAATGATGTAAAACTTTTCATCGTATTCCACCAGCCAGTATGTGTCAAAGAGCTGTCCGATGATGCGGTGGTGCTGTCTGGCTTTTTTTGACAGTAGCTTGTCGTCAAAAAGCTCCATCTGCTGGGTGTTCTTCAGTATAACGGTATCCTGGGATGTATCTTCACCGGGATTGGCCGGGGCGTCTGAATTACTGTATTTGGCAGGCTGAATGTCCGGAGCGGGAAAAGGACTGCTTTTGACAGCCTGAACGCTAGGAGCAGAAAAAGAGCTGGTATCTGCCACGGCATTGTCCTTGGACGGCTGTATCTTTTCGCCGGAAACAGGTCTTATGACTGCCGGGTGTACACCAATCGGATTTCCGTTTTCCGGAATCTCAGAGTTCGGCCCTATCCCAGACTTTGACGCGGATGTTTCGGAAGCGCTGTCATATTTATATGGGGTGCTCTCCTCTGCAATATGCCCGGGCTGCTGCGTCTGCGGTGCGTTAATCTGCTCTGACCGCTGTGGTTGCTGTACGTTATACTGCTCTGTCTGTTGCTTCTGCTGTGCGCTAATTTGCTCTGGCCGCTGTGATTGCTGTACGTTATACTGCTCTATCTGCTGCGTCTGCTGTGCGTTATACTGTTCTGTCTGCTGCTCCTGTTGTGCGTTATACTGTTCTGGCCGCTGTACTTGCTGTGCGTTATACTGTTCTGACCGCTGTGCTTGCTGTGCGTTATAAAGCTCTGTCTGCTGCTTCTGCTGTGCATTAATCTGCTCCGGCCGTTGTGCTTGCTGTACGTCAAACTGCTCTGCCCGCTGTATCTGGGAAGTATGGAGAGGGCGCGCCTGCTGTGGGAGAAGGTTCCCGGCACTCTGCTGATTTGTATGAAACAGGCCTGCTCTGCGTCTCTGCTCAAAGGGTTCCGGGCCGGCAGTTTTTCTGCCGTTTTTTTCTGAAGTTTCTTTCTCCTTCTCCCGGACCAGTTCAATATCAGGGATCAGTTCCCTGTGGGCCAGTACAGAGGTAAGCGCTTCATAGGTGGCCTGATAGACAGCCTGCTGGTTCTGAAACCGCACTTCCATTTTGGTGGGGTGCACATTAACATCTATTTCATCTCCCTGGATATTGTACTGCAGGCAGACGAACGGATATTTATGCTGCATCATATAAGGTTTGTAAGCGTCCTCTATGGCTTTCATGATCACCTTGCTTTTTACATATCTGCCGTTAATATAATAATTCTCAAAGGTCCTGTTTCCGCGGGCAATGACAGGCTTTCCTGCGAATCCCTCTATGGAAATGCCGTTTTTCTCATATGTTACCCCAGCCAGTTCCCTGGCAATATCTCTTCCGTAAATGCCATAGATGACATCCTTCAGGCTGGCATTGCCGGAACTGTGGAGCTTTGTCTGTCCGTTTACCATGTATTTAAAAGATATATCCTGGTGGGACAAGGCAAGCTGTTCCATGTAGGTACTCACATATCCCGCCTCCGTCATGGCTGTCTTTAAAAATTTTGCCCGGACCGGTGTGTTGAAAAATAAATTTCTTACAATAATGGTAGTACCGCAGGGTGCTCCGATTTCTTCCAGAGATTTTTCTTTTCCGCCTTCTATGAGATAACGTATCCCGGTAAGGGCTTCCGGGGTCTTTGTTATTAGCTCTACCTGCCCAACGGCGGCAATGCTCGATAACGCCTCCCCGCGAAATCCCAAAGAGGAGATCATCATCAGGTCCTCCACCTTCTCAATCTTACTGGTGGCATGGCGCAGAAAAGCCAAGGGCACCTGTTCCTTCATCATGCCGCCGCCGTTGTCGGTCACACGTATGAAGGAGATGCCGCCCTCTTTGATCTCCACGGTAATGGCTGTGGAACCGGCGTCAATGGCATTTTCCACCAGCTCCTTTACCACAGAGGCGGGGCGTTCCACCACCTCACCTGCCGCTATCTTATCTATGGTATTCTGATCTAAAACAGCAATTTTTCTCAATTCTGTCACCATCTGTTCTTCAGCTTGTTCTGAAGTTTATAAATTGTGTTCAATGCGTCAATTGGCGTCAAATTAGAAACATCAATATTTTTCAGTTCCTCCAGCACATCGTCATCTTTTACCGTATCAAACAGGGAAATCTGCTCCAAATCCAATTCGTCCAAATGTACCTGAGGTTTTGTCTTGGTCTTTTTGTTTTCCGATGCAATATCCTTCACTGCTGCCGTGATGTCAGCACTGACCAGTTCCTCAACCAGTTCTTTTGCCCGCTCTATGACAATATCCGGCACACCGGCCAGTTTTGCCACCTGAATGCCGTAGCTCTTATCCGCTCCGCCTTTTACGATTTTGCGCAGAAAGACAATGTCATCTCCCCGCTCTTTCACGGCAATACAGTAATTGTTCACACCGGCCAGTTTTCCCTCCAGCTCAGTCAGCTCATGATAATGGGTGGCAAAAAGTGTCTTTGCACCCAATATCTTTGTGTTACTGATATACTCAATGACTGCCCATGCAATGGAGAGACCGTCAAAGGTACTGGTACCGCGTCCAATCTCATCCAGGATCAAAAGGCTTCTGGCTGTGGCATTGCGCAGGATATTAGCTACCTCCGTCATCTCCACCATAAAGGTACTCTGGCCGCTTGCCAGATCGTCGGAGGCTCCCACGCGGGTGAAGATCCGGTCTGCAATGCCGATGTTTGCTTTCTCCGCCGGAACAAAAGAACCAATCTGTGCCATCAGGACGATCAGGGCTGTCTGCCGCATATAAGTCGATTTACCTGCCATGTTTGGTCCTGTGATGACGGATACCCGGTTCTTATTGTTGTCCAGATACGTGTCGTTTGGGATAAACATATCATTGGGGATCATTTTTTCCACCACCGGATGGCGTCCGTTTTTGATGTCGATGATTCCTTTGGTGTTGATCTTCGGACGGACAAAATTATTCCTGGAAGCCACCAAAGCCAGGGAAATATAGGTATCCAGCTTGGCTACAGCCTTGGCGGTCCGCTGGATACGCTCCACCTCTCTGGAAATAGTATTTCTTACGTTTACAAAAAGCTCGTATTCCAAAGCGTAGAGTTTATCCTCTGCACCCAGGATCATATCTTCCAGTTCTTTCAGCCTGGGCGTAATATAGCGCTCCGCATTGGTAAGCGTCTGTTTTCTTGTATAGTAATCCGGCACCATATCTTTGAAGGAATTTGTGACCTCAAGATAGTAGCCGAAAACCTTGTTGTATTTAATTTTCAGATTGCGGATACCGGTTTTTTCCCTCTCCTGGGCTTCCAGCTCGGCCAGCCAGGATTTCCCCTTTGTCTTAGCCTCCCGGAAATGGTCCACATTTTCATTATAACCGTCTTTGATGATCCCGCCCTCTTTCATGGCAAGCGGCGGTTCCTCCACAATGGCAGACTCCAGAAGCGTATACAGATCCCTCAGATCATCCATATCATCATAAATACACTGCATCTCTTCCGTGGAAAAGCTTTTGACAAGCTGTTTGATATAGGGGATCATGGAGATGGAGGATTTGAAGGAGATCATATCCCTTGGATTGGCTGACTGATAGCTGACACGTCCAATGAGACGCTCCATATCGTAAATGGGATTTAAGTATTCCCTGATCTCCTCCCGGTCCATTTCCCTGGAATTGATCTCTTCCAGAGCGTCCAGGCGCCGGTTGATGGCATCTTCGTCAATGAGAGGCTGCTCAATAAAGGAACGCAGCATTCTGGCTCCCATGGCGGTCTTTGTCTTATCCAGCACCCATAAAAGAGAGCCGCGTTTTACTTTCTCCCGAAGGGCTTCCGTCAGTTCCAGATTCCGTCTGGAGGAACTGTCGATCACCATAAAACGGTCCGTAATGTATGGCGTGATGGCGCGCATATGCTCCAGGGAATTCTTCTGCGTCTCCAGCAGGTAGGTTAAAAGAGCACCTGCCCCGATAGTGGCACACTCGTAATCTTTCAGACCCAGCCCCTCCAGGGTACCCACATGAAAATGTTCTTTCAGCGTTCTTGTGCATAGGTCATCATCAAAGTACCAGCTCTCCAGCGGATACAGAGAGATGTTCAAACGGTTCTTGATCTCATCAAGATCCACACCACTCATGCAGAAAGCCTCATTACAGATGATTTCCGCCGGGGAGAATTTGTATACCTCGTCCAGGAGCGTTCTTATCTTATCCACCTCTGTCACCATAAAATCACCGGTGGTCACATCAGCGATGGCAATGCCGAAACGGTTAGACAGATAGACCACTGCCATAATATAGTTGTTTTTTGTCTCGTCAAGAGCCTGGGTATTTAAGTTGGTTCCCGGTGTGACCACACGGATAACCTCTCTTCTGACCATGCCCTTGGCTTCTTTGGGGTCCTCCATCTGTTCACAGATAGCCACTTTGTAGCCCTTTGCGACCAAACGGTTTATGTAGACTTCCGCCGCGTGATAGGGAACGCCGCACATAGGCGCACGCTCCGTAAGTCCGCAGTCCTTACCGGTCAGGGTCAGTTCCAGTTCACGGGATGTGGTGACAGCATCGTCAAAAAACATCTCGTAAAAGTCGCCCAGGCGGTAAAATATGATACAGTCTTTATTTTCTTCTTTTGTCTTCACGTAGTGCTGCATCATTGGTGAGAGTGATGTCACATCCACGTCTTTAAATGTAAGTCCCATATATTGTCATCCTACTTTCGTACCCATGTAATAAAATCCTCTGCATTCATCAAGATGCACCTGAACCAGGCTTCCGACCAAAGAGGCATCGCCCGGAAAATGCACCAGTGTGTTGTTGGAAAGTCTTCCTGTCATAAGAGATTTATCGTGTTCATTCTGTTCTTCCACAAGAACCTCCTGTACGGTCCCCGTATCTCTGGACGACATCTCCCTGCCTATGACCTGTACCCTTTTAAGCAGCCGGTCAAAGCGGTCTTTTACGTCTTCCTCGGAAATCTGGTCTTCCATGACAGCGGCAGGCGTTCCGGTCCTCTTGGAATAGATGAAGGTAAAGGCGCTGTCATAGCGGACCTTTTCCACCACATCCATGGTCTCCAGAAAATCCTCCTCCGTCTCACCGGGAAATCCTACGATAATGTCCGTGGTAAGGGAAATATCCGGCACAGCGGCGCGGATCTTTTCCACAAGGGCCAGATACTGCTCCTTGTCATATCTTCGGTTCATTCGTTTTAAGATTCGGCTGCTGCCTGACTGAAGAGGCAGATGGAGATGCTTGCAGATTTTTTTGCTGTTCTTCATGACTTCGATCAGCTCATCCGACAGATCTTTTGGATGGGATGTCATGAAGCGGATGCGGCGAAGCCCTTCTATCTTTTCGATTTCCTGCAAAAGACCGGCGAACGTCATAGGTTCTTCCAGATTTTTGCCGTAAGAATTTACATTCTGGCCCAAAAGCATAACCTCCACCACACCGTCAGCTACAAGCTGTTCAATCTCTCTTACAATATCTTTTGGACTTCGGCTTCTCTCCCGGCCGCGCACATAGGGTACAATGCAGTAGCTGCAGAAATTATTGCATCCGAACATAATATTGACACCGGATTTGAAGGAATACTTCCGCTCCGCAGGCAGATCCTCCACAATCTTATCGGTATCTTTCCAAATGTCAATGACCATACGGTCAGAAGTGAGGGCACTTACGATCAGCTCTGAGAACTTATAAATATTGTGTGTGCCAAATATCAGATTGACAAAAGAATAGCTTTTTTTCAGCTTCTCCACCACGTGAGCCTCCTGCATCATGCAGCCGCAGAGGGCGATCATCATATGGGGATTTTTCTTTTTCTTTGCGTGAAGCTGGCCAAGGCGGCCGTATACACGGTGGTTGGCATTTTCCCGGACTGTACAGGTATTGAAAATGACAAAGTCTGCATCCTCATCCTGTTTTTCCACATATCCGATATTTTCCAGCACGCCAACCAGTTTTTCGGAATCCCTGGCGTTCATCTGACAGCCGAAAGTATTTACACAGAAAGTCAGGGGCCTCCCCAGAGCTTCGCTTTTTTCCTTCACAAGAGTCCGTGCTTTTTTCATGAAATAATATTGGCGGTCCGGTTCAAGGACCGGCGCTTCACCGCTTATATCTATATTTCCCAGAATTTCTTCCAAATTTTCCTGATTCATTCCATATCCTTTCCAATTTGCAACTGTTCAGCACCCTCAACGTTACAGGCAAAATCCATGCAGAATCGCCTTTGGCCATGGGATTCTTGCTTGGCTGCTGAATAGTCACCTCGATTTTATCATCAAAACATTCAGACCTATTTTACTATAACGGATTTTAATTTTCAATCATTAAAATTTACATAATATCGTAACAGAATAGAAAAAAGGTCGGAATGTATCAAATCTTGTCATACACCCAACCTTTTCCTGTGTTCTTTTCTTATAAAATTAATGTTTTGTTTTGAGTCCGTATTTTTGACCGAGGTTCGTGACTGTGCCGTCTTTTTCCTGGATATCAATGTTGTCCAGCTGGGAACGCATATTCATGCGGATAGTGGCAATGTACTCTGTACGGAGCCTTTTCTGCTCCTCTTTCTCCTCCGGTGTCAGCTCTGTAACTTTAGACTTTCTGGCAAGTTCGTTGATTCTGTCTATTTGTTCCTGGTTCATGTAAATATCTCCTCCTATCTTGTTCTTCAAGGGGCGGCATCAGAGCTTTTGGATGATATCATCCAGATAGAACTCTTCTTTTTTGTCTGATAAAAATAAAGTGCCATGGTTTCTTCCCTGCATGATCTTATGTATCACATGGAAATCCTCTCCGTTGGCGATCACCATATCAGCGCCTGCGCTGGTTGCTATGTGGGCGGCTGTCAGTTTTGTCGCCATGCCTCCGGTACCTACAGAACTTCCTGTGCTGCCCTTTGCCATTTTCTCCAGATGGCTGTCTATCTTCTCCACCACGTCAATAAATTTGGCGTCTGGGTTCTGATTGGGGTCATCGGTAAAGAGCCCGTCAATATCAGACAGCAGGATCAGCATATCGGCGTCCACCAAAGCGGCTACCAGTGCGGAAAGGGTATCATTGTCACCAAATTCAATTTCATCCGTGGAGATGGTGTCGTTCTCATTTACAATAGGGATTGCCCCCATATCAAACAGCTTATTGAAGGTATTTATGGCATTGTCTCTGGTGGCTCCATTGATCATGGTGTATTTTGTCATGAGCACCTGGGCAGCTGTCTGATTGTATTCTGCAAAAAGCTTCTGATAGATCATCATAAGCCTGGCCTGCCCCACAGCAGCACAAGCCTGCTTTTCGGCCAGCTCCTCAGGACGTCTGCGAATGCCCATGGCACTTCTTCCCACAGCGATGGCACCGGAAGACACTACGATCACATCCTTGCCCTGGTTATGAAGATCTGCCAGTTCCCTGACCAGAATTTCCATTTTTGTCAGGTTCAAACGGCCTGTCTCCTCATGTGTCAGGGAGGAGGAGCCAATTTTTACCACTACTCTTTTTTTATCTTTTAATTTTTCTCTTAAGTTCATTGTTGATCACTCCATAGTTTTCATGTCCTCTTATATTACACCATTTTTTGGGGTTCGTCCAGAGGGGCTTTTTCTTTAGCTGGAATAATTCTCAAGAAAACTGTAAAGCTCATCTGTCCCCACAATCTCCTTGCCGCCCAGGACTTCAGCCTGCTCTTGGCTTGGCAGGGCCTCAAGGGGAATATCTGTGTATTCAAAGACTTCCTTTCCATCCTCCAGGTAAACCACCAGGCTGCCGTTTTCCATACGGATACAGTAGCGGGTCTCTTCATCGGACGCGGATACGTCCCCCAGCTCCTGTCTCAGTACCACCTGATCGTCTGCGTAGGAGGATACCCGATAGCGTTCCTTCACCAGTTTGCCTGTCTCGGAATTAAAAGATTCAAAAACATAATCACTGTCTCTGGAAAACGGGTTGGCGGAAACCTGTTTTCCCATCAAGGCACTCTCCTGCTCCAGGCGGTTCATCCGGTCTCTTAAAGAGGAGAGCTGATAACTCAGGAAAAACCCACAGCTCAGGAAAAAAATGGCAAAGACAAGGCCGATACTATAAAAAATTCTTTTCATGAAAGAATCACTCCTTTATTCATATAAACTCTCTATGAATATTAGTATCGGCCTTTTTTTCCACTTTATTCAGTTATTCCCTGCATTTTCAAAAGCTCTCAAAAGATTTCCCGCTTATTGGGCAGGAGCCGCCTCTGCACCGGTATCTTCCGGTGTCTCCGCCAAGTTTTCTGCTCCCTGCACCGCGTCCTGGTCTGCTGCCAGGTCGGGATTTTCTGCCGCTTCCGGTGCTGCCGGCTCCGGGCCTGTGATCTCCACCTGATCCGCATTGGTATCCTGAATAATGCAGATCCAGGTTTTTCCCGGGTTCAGCGTAATTTCATTGCCGTTTGCGTCGTAGTAGTGGGTTGGCGCCCATTCGGAATCCTTTTTCCAGGTAATATCAATGGCCTGGCCTTCTGAGATATATTTACCGCTGCCGCCGGACATGACATTAATGTGCAGATAAGCGCTGTCCTCATAATTTTCCCAGGGACAATACTGCAGGATCACATTTTTGTAGGCAAGTTGTCCGCTTGTCAGCTCATCAATCTGCGGTTCTCCATACTGAAAACGGTAATAGAGTTTTTCCTCCGCATTATAGTCAAACCAGGGGGCATTTACAGAATAGCCGGGTTTTATGGTGGTTGCCGGGGTCCCTCCTGCCGGAGCAGCCTCTTTGCCCACCCATGCGAACTGGAAATGCCCTTTGTAATCCGCAGAATACTCCTGGCTGTAGCCATTGATCTCTATTCCCTTCTGCAGTCCCGCAAAACTAGTGTAAGCATTGTGGGGTGCCACCCGGTCTGTGGTGCGGTAATAAACCTCTGCCCCATAACCGGAAAGGCCGCTTAAATTATTGACTTCCGGAATCTCCAGGTAAGGAAGCGCGTAAGCTGCCTGTCCATAATGGGCATAGAGAGCTTCAAACTCCATTGCGTAGAAGATATAATAATCTCTGCAGCTTCTCACGGAACCAATTTTTTCCAGATTGTCATAATCTTCAAAAATACCCATAAGCCTGGTGATGCCGCCCTCCACAGGTGCCTCATATACCACACCGGCGTTGGCGATCCCCGCCTGGGGAACGGCTGCCTGGATGTTGTTCAGCATAACAGCCACAGGCCTTCTCTGGCCTATGGCAGGGCTTACATACTCCCCTGTCAGGTAGCTCTTCATCATACCTTCCGGAATCTGTTCTGTCTCCGGCTCTTTTGGCTGCAGGACAATTTCCTTGGCTTCTTCTTTTTCTTCCGGCTCCTCAACTGTCTCCTGCGGAACCTCTTTTTTCTCAACCTCTTTCTTTTTCCCACAGCCTGCAAGCAGCGTGGATGCACAGACGGCTCCAACCAGCAGCCATGTGAGATATTTTTTTGTTCTCATAATCTTCCTCCAAATTCTTATCTGCGGATGCCCAGTTCATCAAGGATGGATTCCTGTTTTGCTTCCATGACAGCAGCCTCTTGTTCTGACATATGGTCATAGCCCATCAGATGCAGCATACTATGGGCGACCAGAAACGCAAACTCCCGTACAGCTCCATGTCCGTACCGGTCAGCCTGTTCCAGCATCCTTGGCACTGCGATCATAATATCCCCTAAAATCAGCTCCCCTGTCTCAGGATGGAACGCATCCCCGGACTCCTCCGCAAAGGAGAAATCCCCCGGTGTATCATAATCCAGCATGGGGAAGGACAACACATCCGTTACCCTGTCTATCTCCCGGAATTCCCGGTTCGTTCTATGGATATCCTCATCTGTAGTGAGGACCAGGCTCACCTCCGCCTCATAAGGGCAGTTCTCAGAATCCAGAGCAGCTTCCACAACCTGCCGGGCAATGGTTTCATAATCAAACTCCATATCCCCGGGATACTCCTTGTCAATATTCAGTGTCATACATTTTCCTCCCCATTATTCGCTTTTGTAATTATTTCTGCTTTATTTATTTCTGCGGCTATGCTGCGGTCTGCCGGATTGTCCCGGTTTTTTATCAGCCTCTGCTTTTTCAAATGCCTTGACAATATCCTTTACAAGCCGGTTTCTGACCACATCCCGGTTGTTCAGGCGCACAATACCGATTCCATCAATGGAACCCAGAATTGCGGCACATTTTTCCAGGCCCGATTCTGTGATCTTTGGAAGATCGATCTGTGTCACATCCCCGGTCAGCACCATTTTGGAACCCTCGCCCAGTCTGGTCAGGGCCATTTTAAGCGTTGAGAGGGAAGCATTTTGACTTTCATCTATTATTATGCTGGCCCTGTTGAGGGTTCTTCCCCGCATGTAGGCCAGAGGTGCAATTTCTATGGTTCCCCGCTCCAGATATTTCTGAACCTGCTCATTTCCCAGGATGTCGTTGAGGGCATCATAGAGAGGACGAAGATAGGGGTCCACCTTCTGGGATAAATCTCCGGGAAGAAAGCCCAGACGTTCCTCACCGGCTTCAATTGCCGGACGGCTCATGATTATGCGCTCAATATTTCCGTTTTTTAAATCTGCAACAGCCTGGGCAACTGCCAGGTATGTCTTGCCGGTACCGGCAGGACCGATACAGATGTTCACTGTGTTTTCCTTCAAGGCCCTGGCATAGTTCTTCTGTCCGATGGTCTTGCATTTGATGGGCCGGTTTCTGTGCGCAAGGACAATGACATCAGACATGGCCTTCATGGTCTCCTCAATCTCCCCTGCCTGAATGGATTCCAGCACACGGTAAACCACATCCCCGTCAATCTTTTCTTTCCTGTCATGAATGTCACGAAGGGATTTGAGTGTGCGCACTGCACTCTGTACCGCAGACTCCGTTTCTCCGAGAATCTCAACGTGAGAGTTTCTGGCGTTTATTGAAACAGACAGGGCGTTTTCAATGAGCTTGGCATTGCTGTCTTGAACACCGAAAACATCCATCTGCTGATCTAGTGTAAATTCTAGTTCCTGCTCCTGCAAATAAATTCTCCTCACTTTCCTGTATCATACAAAAACCCAGACTAAATTATACTGCAACTTACAGGCTTTTTCAAGCCCCGGACATTCTGATCTGATCTATATTATTATAAGGGATACATTTGAGATTATGGCATCGGTTACTGTCCGCCCCGTGTCCGGTAACATGCTTCGCGATGCACAGATATGGAACATTCTGCCCCATACCGCGCTGGCTGCCTCGGGATCTTCATGCTTCCGGCATGAAAACGCCTGGTGCAGTGGCCTGTGTACAGTATCAGGCACCGGACGATGGTTTTATACCTGTGTGTGATCTAGAAATGCGCTGACGCTCTGCGGGGCAGCCCCCTCGTATTGTGTAAGAAGGGGACGCAGCAGAGCAGAAAAAGAATTACAGGACACAGTGTCCCTTGGCCTGCAGGCAGTTTTTTACTTCGCTGATGCAGTCTACATGAAGGATCATAATAGGCATTCCTGAACTGCGGTTGAAAGAAAGATAGAGATAGTCCACATTGATGTTGCTGTCCAGTAATGATATCAAAAGCCTGTCCAAAGCACCGGGGTTATCATCCAGCTCCACACCCAGAACATCTGTGTCACGGCAGATAAAGCCCTCTTTTGAAAGTGCATCAAGTGCCCTTTGCGGGTCAGAGACCACCATGCGGATAATGCCGTATTCGGCACTGTCGTTGGTGACAGACCCCATAATATTAATGTTTTCTCTTGCAAGGATACCGGTGACTGACTGCAGCATTCCTTTTTTGTTTTCTGCGAATATAGATATTTGCTTAAGCATAGATTCCCCTCCTGAAAATTAACTTATGTTAGTAAAATCGTAACTGTTTGGTACCGCCACAGTTACAAAAATCTAACACAAGTATATGTTCTGTCTCACCGTTCTGTCAACCTATTTCAGAAAAGCCGAAAACGCAAAAACACCCCGGAAGTGTCCCCGGCAGCTGAGGCAGGCTGTCGGGGGCAGATTCATTCTTCGGTTTCCTCTGTAGTTTGTGCGGGCTGTTCCAGTATCTCCACAGGTTGTTTTTCTGTGGATCTTTCTATGATGGTCAATTGTCCTTTTGCCACACAGACATCGTCCAGGACCTGGATCTTTACATTGTTTGCTTCTATCCGGACTTCTTTTTCACGCAGTGTTTCCAGCAGGAGGTCAAGCTGTTCCTGCGCTTTCTTTTCCGCGCCTTCCTTTGTATATTTGTAGGGCTTTGTGACACTCTCGTAATCTATACAGCTCCCATAAAAAATGGGAAGGCGGAAATTTTCGGTCACTCGCACCTGATGTAGTTTTGTCACTGTATCAAACTGGTCAAAGCGGTTTTTTCCTTTTAGGTTGATCACGTAATCTCCAAACTGCAGAACCGGGCCTTTTTTGGCTTCTCCGGTATAGACATTTTTTTGGAAGTGCATATTAAATTCATGGTAATACTGCATCTGTGACTGAATGTAAATATCTGCGTCAGATTCCGTATATTCATACCCCACCACTTCTTTACTGTCATTCATGATATCCACTCTTCCGGATACCAGTGTCTCACCCTTTTCGCAGGTTTCCCCCACCTTTTTGCACGGTGTGCCCTTTCTGGTGATCATGGAAACAATGGTGCCTGATTTTCCGGCAATTATACTGCTGGGATTCTCTTCTGTCTGTTTGATCATCTTGTTTGCCGTGGCATTTTCTTTGACTTCCAAAATGAGCCGTGTACCGGATATTTTTGCGGAAACCCAGGTGATATCAGGAAATTCCTTACGCATCTGTTCCGCTATGTAAGAGCAGTCCACATTCTTTTTTAATATGCCGTGATGGATTTGGATCTCATCCAGATAATTGAGTATGGTCTGGGTGCTGTTGTGGCGGTTGCCCTCCACATGAATATTCCAGATATGCTGGGATAATACCATCAGCAGGCAAAAACCCGCTAAAATGCCGATAAAAAATGCCTTTCTTTTTTTGTTGCGGTAAAAAAAGAAGGGCAGTCCGTATTTTTTTATGATCTTCACACGGGAACCGGTCTTTCGGCATATGGGCTTCATCTGGTAGAATCCGGAAATGCTTACATTCATCTCATAAAAACCGCCGCGGTTCTGCAAATCCCAGATGGGGATGTTATGGTGGGCACACATATTCAGGAAACGTTCCGGGCCGCCGCTCTGCAGCCGGATGCGGACATAGCCTTTACAGTAATAATTCCAAGCCTTCAACTTTGTTACCTCCCATTTTCTTATAGAAAGGAAACACAACAGATGCTTCCCGTGATCTTCATTTCCTCGTTGGTGTAGTAGTCAATGGTGAGGTGGGTTCCCTCTATTTTTATAGCATCGTGTTTGGTGAGAAGGACAATGCAGGTGTCCTCGTATTGGCGGATGCATTTGTAATTCTCTATAAAAAGCTCCCTGGAGCCGGTCATGGTGAAGATGGCTTCCCGGTATGCCAGGTCTTTGGGAATTTGGAGGGAGTCGGCGATGCGGCCGGTGATGGGGGTGGATTTTTTGCGCATGGGGGTCTCCGGGGTGATGTCTTACTATTATGAGTATGCGAAGAGGGGGGAAATGATGACAAAGGGGGAGGGGGAATGATGAAGGTAACGAGGACGGGGAATGACCCGGAAAGCAAAGGGGACGGGGAATAAGCCGGAAGGTCCAGGGGCGCGGATACTGGGTGAGCGAAGCGTTCGCCTGTCCCGAAGCTAACCTGCTGCCATTCTAAGTATATCGACAGTGGGATCTTCACCAAGTGACTGGCGCAGGTGCGTGGGGGATATGGGTCATTTTATGAATATGATGCCGAACCAGAGGATTTGGGTAGGGGACAAGGTGAAGTCAAGTTGGTATTTTTCAGCCAGTTCACTGACGATGATGCCGTGGCTTTCCACGCAGGGATGCATCTTTCCCGGAAAACGGCAGGGGGCGGATGGGTAGGTGCAGGCTTCACAGATGTCACAGGATTCGGTAGAAAGGGCCATGCATTCACAACCCTGGGAGTTGATGAACTGCTCGATGGCGGCTGTAATATTTTCGTGTTCTTTGCGGGTGGACAGGGTCTCGTCAAAGTTAATGACATCAGTAACTTCCGCTATAGTGGAGAACAGGAAACATTCTTTGTAGGCTAGACAGCGGTGTTTGCACTCTTCTACGCTCCCGACAGCAGGCGGGCAGGCCCAGGTCGTGTTGAAGCGTTCACACTCTTTTTCACAGATCCATCTGACACGGTAGGAAAACTCAATCTCTTCCGGGCTGAAAAAGGCATATTGATAAACCGGATACTGGCAGATGAACGCTTCCAATCTTTCATGTGATATCATTGGTAAATCCTCTTCTTTCTCTCTTATTTCCTCATTCATTTGTGTTTTATTATACAGGAAATGTCGTATAATGGCAACGCGGCTTTTGATTTTCTGGTATAATGAAATGCAGGAGATATTGTGCCTGAAAACAAAGGAATAAAAGAAAGAAGGGATGGCTCATGCACAGAGAATCACCATTTGTAACGTGTCCAGTCTATGAGACGAGGTCTTTTAAGCTTAGGCTGGTAAGGAAGGAGGATGCGGCCGGGCTGCTGGCCTGTTATGCAGACAAAGATGCAGTATCATCATTATGGAAAGCTTACCGGGGATTATGACGGCCTGGAAAATGAGACAGCCGTCATAGCCCTGCTGCATGACAAGTAAGATTCAGGTACTGCTGTTCTCAGTTCCCCATTGGCACATTGCTTCCATGATCGGAAGCAGGGAACGCCCTTTATCCGAAAGACTGTATTCCACTTTGGGCGGTATTTGAGGATACTCTTTGCGGATTATGAGACCGTCTGCCTCCATTTCTTTTAGCTGGACATTTGCTTCGCCCCTGTACTTTTGGACTATTTCTTCTAAAATAAAGGCATTTATTGAAAGGTTTTACTGTATTGCCGAACAGGAGGATGACCCGCCATTGGGACGTTATGAAAAATATCCCGTCCGTGACTGCGCACTGCTTATGACCTCAGCGGATGACTATTTCTGGACTTTCCGGCAGGCTGTTTCCTATTATAATCTTACCATGATAAATTATATCGGTTTTCATGACAAAGGCACATTACTGGCAGGCGGCTGCGGAGACACAAACGGCAAACCGCAGATACAAAACACGAAATATTTAAAGGAAGCCTTTGAATTTGGAAAGAATTTGTATGTTGATTAGTTTAGGACTGCTCCTCTGCTGCCTGAGGAGACACTTTTCGCGTATCTTTTCAGATATCCCTTTAATGTCTTTTCTTTTGGTTTCCAACCGGCCTTTCTAAGAGCCAGTTCCTCATCCGAAAGCAGGACATTGATCTTACAGTTTGGGATGTCAATTTCAATCATATCTCCCTCTTGGATCAGACCGATAGTTCCTCCGTCTGCAGCTTCCGGGGATACATGGCCGATGGCGGCGCCTCTGGTGGCACCGGAGAACCTTCCGTCCGTGATCAGTGCTACTTTGTCGCCAAGGCCGCTTCCCATTATGGCGGAGGTGGGATTGAGCATTTCCCGCATTCCCGGGCCGCCTTTGGGACCTTCATAGCGGATGATAACGACATCGCCTGCATGGATTTTTCCGGTATTGATCGCAGAAAGGGCGGCCTCCTCCCCGTCAAAAACACGGGCTTTTCCCGTGTGCTGCATCATTTTCTCGTCAACGGCAGATCTTTTTACCACACATCCCTCAGGAGCCAGGTTTCCTTTTAAGACAGCAATACCGCCCTGGAAACTGTAGGGATGTCCGGCTGTGCGGATAATGTCCGTATTCTTTATTTCACATCCACTGATATTTTCTTTTATGGTTTTCCCCGTACATGTGAGCAGCTCCGTGTGAAGGAGATTTTTCTTACTGATCTCGTTCATCACAGCGGGAATCCCTCCTGCCTCCTCCAGCTCTTCTATAAAATGATTACCGGCGGGGGCCAGGTGGCACAGATTGGGTGTCTTCTTAGAAATGTCATTGGCCATATCAAGGTCGATCTCGATCTCGCATTCATGGGCAATGGCCGGAAGATGAAGCATACTGTTTGTACTGCATCCCAGCGCCATATCAATGGTCAGGGCATTCTCGAATGCCTCTCTCACCATAATGTCTCTGGGCTTTACATCGTTCCTTACAAGTTCCATGATCTTTCGTCCGGTCTCTTTCGCAAGACGCAGCCTTGCACTGTAGACAGCGGGAATGGTGCCGTTTCCCGGAAGAGCCATTCCCAGGACTTCGGTCAGACAGTTCATACTGTTGGCGGTGAACATACCGGAACAGGAACCACAGGTGGGACAGGCCTTTTTTTCGTAAGCACAGAGAGTATCCGTATCTGTTCTGCCTGTTTTGAAGGAACTGACAGCCTCCGATACAGTGGAATAGCTGATCCTCTCTTTCCCGTAAATACCGGCAAGCATGGGACCTCCGCTCACAAAAACAGCAGGGATATTCAGACGAGCCGCTGCCATGAGAAGGCCGGGGACATTTTTGTCACAGTTTGGCACCATGACAAGGCCGTCAAAAGGGTGTGCCATGGCCATAGCTTCGGTGGAATCTGCGATTAGTTCTCTGGTTACCAGGGAGTATCTCATCCCTTCATGGCCCATTGCGATCCCATCACACACCGCAATGGCAGGAAATACAACCGGGACGCCGCCTGCCTCGGAAACGCCCTGTTTGACAGCCGCCACCACCTTGTCAAGATTCATATGTCCCGGGACGATCTCATTTTGTGAGCTTACAATTCCAATCAGCGGTTTCTCCAGCTCATAGTCTGTCAGGCCAAGTGCATAGAGCAACGCTCTTTGCGGAGCGGCATCCACTCCTTTTTTGATTCTGTCACTGCGCATAAACTTACCTCCTACTTGATTTTCCTGTATTATATCGCATTAGTTGTATACTGTCAATATAGATGTATGCTCATATAAAAAATATAACAAAGTAAGTCTTTTGCAAAGCGTAAAAAACGGTACAGCAACCGTATGCTGTACCGCCTGATAAACTCTTTTTTCTTTTCTGTATTACTCTTCTGCCTCTATAGCGTCTGTTTCAATAATAAATTTCACATTGCCGTTCATGTTGTCTGCTTTCCCGCTGAAGGTGTCATACGTGCAGTTTTCGGAATTCAGTGCATTCACTCTGTCCAGTATATTGCCCACTTCATCCTCAATGGTGTCCTTCAATTTTTTAGTGCCCTTTTCATCGAATTCCTTCATGCCGTCTTTCAAAGTCTTTGCCCCGTCCTTAAGCTGGGTTATGCCATCCTGTACCTGGCCGCTTGCGTCCTGCAGAGTGTTGCTGCCTGATAACAGTTCCCCGGTGCCAGAGGTCAGTGTGGCAGCCCCTTCCCGCAGTGTACCGCTGTTTGCGGAAAGCATGGCAGCACCGGAAGAAAGCTCTGTACTCAACTCATCCAAACCCTGGCTTAACTGTGAAGTGCCTCCCTGGAGTGTTCCTACCCCCTGTACCAGTATAGGCGCATTCTGTTTTAATTCCCCTGCACCGTCTAAGAGCTTCTGATTAGCATTTCCCAGGTTCTTAAATCCATCCAGAAGAGACTGGATCCCTTTGCTGGCTTTTGGAAGTGTGGATGTGCTCTGGTCCAGCAGGCTGACACTGCCGGAAAGCTGGCCGATACCGCCTTTTAGCTGCTGCATGCCTGTGTTGATGGCAGATACACTCTCTTTTAAAGCCTCCATAGGTGCTGTTGGGAGCTGATCTTTCATGGCGGTGATCCCTTCCAGCTGCTTTTTGATCAACGGAAGTTCATTGCTGCCAAGTTCACTGACGGCTGCTTCAACCGTCTGATAGGAGCCAGCCATTTTTTCTATAGCATTAACGATCCCGGAAGCATCGAAAGCAGGGATATTTACATGGACTGCCGGAGCCTGTATATGTTCCAGTTTTTCCATGTTTTCCACGTCCACTGTCACATCGCCGAGCTGACCTTTGACGGCTGTCAGAGCACTTTTCACTGCCTCATCATCGGAAGCATTAATCTGTGCATCCAAAGCCTCTCTTGCTGCCCGGAGTTCTGCATTGGCGGCATTCTTTGCAGTATCTGCCGCTGTATTTGCCATGCTCTGGATCTGGGCGTTTTTTATATCAATTTCACTATTTACCTCGTTGGTCATTGCCTGCTCTGCCTGGGCAATAGCGTTTTCTGATTCTGTCTGAACAGTGGTGAGATACGACTGCAGCGAGCTAAGATTGTCCTTCAGGCTCTCACCTGCAGCGATCATTTCACTGACAGGAACGGCAATCTTTTCCTGCATCATGGAGGACAGGTCCTCTGTCTCCCTAAGCAGTTCCCGGCCTGTGCCTGTCATCTGGTCCACCAGCGCCATCATTGCATGGATATCTGTACTGTCCAGCGTATCTTTTAACTGCTGGGTGCCGGCAGCCAGCGTATCTGCAGCAAGGCGGATGTCATCGGTTGTGCTGCCTTTTCCGTCCAGTGCACTGTTCAACTGTCCGACAGCATCTTTTATTTCTGTCAGACCCGCTATAAGGGGCCTGAGTCCTTCTGCTCCGGCAGCCAGTTGTTTCTCCCCGGCAATATAGGCCGTTGTGCCGTCTGCCAGCAAAGAAGCACCGTCGGTATACTGTTTTACCCCATTCACTACGGTATTGACCCCGTCCACATACTCTGTAACCTTTCCAGTGAGAACGCCGCTGCTTCCTAAATAAGTCTGGATCCCGTTATCCAACTGATCCACACCCTCTGTATAACTGCCGATTCCGTCTGCAAGCTGCGCTCCGCCGCTGTTCAGCGCATCAATTCCGCTCTTTAATGTGTTCACACCATCGTCGAATTCTTTATATTTGCTGTCCAGGGTATCAGCCCCTTTAGACAGCTCCGCGGAGCCGTCTACCAGTTTAAGGGCAGCGTCCTCCAGATCATTCAGAGAATCCTTCAGTTTATCCATATCCGT
Organism: Blautia marasmi; assembly: GCF_900258535.1. Taxonomy (NCBI): domain Bacteria; kingdom Bacillati; phylum Bacillota; class Clostridia; order Lachnospirales; family Lachnospiraceae; genus Blautia; species Blautia marasmi. The sequence continues at coordinate 5,309,969 of NZ_OIWX01000001.1, read as the reverse complement.
GATGTCTTCTGTATTTAGTTCCTTCATGATATCTGTCAGCGCTATGGTAAAAGTAGGGTCCATAGAAAAGTTTTTCACATCCGCGGACACCTCCAGGCTCTCCGGAAGCGTGATACCGTCACTGTCATTATCTTTATTTAGATTTTTGTCAAGTCCCAGGCTTTCTTTCAGGCCGGGCATGGCAATACCAAGCACAATATTTCTGCTGCCGTCTGAAATAACCTTTCCGTTATCGATCATAACATTTGAAAAGATATCTTCCGGAAGGATCAGTCCTGTCATCATGACAAAAGGACTATAGAGGGTTTCTTCTTTTCCGTCCACCTTTACAGTCTGTTTGACATGGTTTTCATAATGGATCTTGATCTGCAGATGCCCGCTCTTTCCCGCCAGATCTTCGGGACTCATTTTCTTTCCGTCTAAATAGTAGGCCAGGTTTACGGAGACCGGCAGGTCTTTGCCGGTTTTTCCCTGATAATAAATGTCCTGCCCCTCGGTATTCCAGATAACGGAATCCCCTTTTTCCGTATATGTCTCCTCGCCTTTAACGTTTTTTATATCTTTTAGATCAGTCCGGTCCTTCAGCTTCTTCTCCACTCCAGCGTTTTTAAGCCAGCTGGACACTGTCACATCCTTTTCTTTGCCGGCTGCGTCGGCATTCACATAGACGGTTTCTTCCTTGGATACTTCTTTCTCCGTTTCCCCTGCTGCATAAACCGGCATGGCACCCACAACAGTGGCCATGCTCACGGCAAGTCCTGTCATCATCTTATTTTTCAGCTTTCTGTTTCTGTTCATTCTATTCCTTCCTTTCCTGATGAGCACTGTCTTTTTGTCTTCTTACCCAGAAATCCTATGGATGTCTTGCAGATCACTTTATCAAATATCATAAACATGGCCGGAAGTACCATGATAACTACGGCCATACTGATTAGGGCTCCTCTTGAAAGCAGGGTACAGATAGAGCCTATCATATCCACTTCAGAATAACAGGCAACTCCAAAGGTTGCGGCGAAAAAGCTGCATCCGCTGGTGATAATGGACAGCATGCTTGCTTTATGTGCAATGGATATGGCCTCTTTTTTGCTGTGCCCTCTCTGTCTTTCCTTCTGGTAACGGCTGGTCATCAAAATGGCATAATCAACCGTTGCCCCCAGCTGAATGGTACCGATGACTATGCTTGCCACAAAGGGAAGGCTGGTCCCCTGATAAAAAGGTACTGCCATATTCACAGCAATGGCAAATTCTATGACTGCCACCAGGATGACCGGGAGAGACAAGGATTTAAACACCAGCATGATAATTATAAAAATGGCGGCAATGGAGATTATGTTGACATTGCGCAGGTCCACGTCTGTAACATCCTGAAGGTCTTTCATCAGAGGCGCTTCACCGATTACCATGGCAGAATTATCATATGATTTTACGATCTTATCAATGGCTGCAATCTGTTTGTTCACAGTCGGCGTGGCCGATTCATATTCCGAGCACACAAAGGCCAGTTCGTACTTATCACTTTGCAGCATCTTTTTGATATCCTTCGGTATCATGGAATCAGGAATGGACGGACCGAACAGGGAGTTCATGCCAATGGTCCATTTAATGCCGTCTACCTGGTCAACTGCCTCCATCATGTCACGCTTTTCTTTGCTGTCCATATCTTTTTTCATAAGTATCATATGCATGGTGCTCATGTCAAAATCATCCTGCAGCTTTTCATTGGCCACATTACCCGGAAGGGATGAGGGCAGTGACTGCGCAATATTATAGTACACTTTCGTATGATTATTTCCGTATATTGCCGGCAGGAGCAGGAGCAGAAAAACTGCCAGCCATAATTTATAGTGCTTTGTTATGAACCTAGACGGCCCCTCCACATTCCTTATCAGGGGCCTGTGCTTTGTTTTTTCAATCGCCTTATCAAATATAAGTACCATGGACGGAAGCAGGGTGACACAGCATATAACACCGATCACCACTCCCTTTGCCATGACAACACCCAAGTCCCTGCCCAGAGAAAACGTCATACAGCAAAGCGCGGCGAATCCGGCGATCGTAGTCACGGAGCTGCCCACAATGGATTTAAACGTGTTGGAAATGGCATGCCCCATGGCCCTGTTCTTGTCGCCTGGGAAACGAAGTTTATTTTCCTCGTAACTGTTCAGGAGGAATATAGAGTAATCCATGGTGACACCAAGCTGCAGTACAGCGGTCAGAGCCTGCGTAATGTAAGAAATCTTCCCCAAAAACAGGTTGGTCCCCATGTTATATAAAATGGCACATCCGATACTGAGCAGGAAAAATACTGGTACAAGGAAGGACTCTGTGGCAAGCTCCAGAACCAGAAAAGCAAGGCATGTGGCAATGACCACGTAGATGGGCAGTTCCTGCAGGGATATGTTCTTGATATCCGTGACGATCCCCGTCATGCCGCTGATAAAACATTGCTTATCCGCTACTTTTCTCATCTGTGTCACTGCTTCCATTGCCTCATCGGAGGAAGTGGTATTGTCAAACAATGCCAGCATCATGGTTGCATCGCCGCGGAAAAAGACTTCCCGCAGATCCTTTGGGATCATCTCCACCGGAAGGCTTAAATCTGCCACATCGTCATACCAGAGTACATCCTTTACATGAGGTATTTCGCTGAACTTATCTTCCAGTTTCTGTGCGTCCTTTAGGTCCATATTTTCCACAACAACCATGGAAAATGCACCCATCCCATACTCATCCACCAGGATATCCTGACCCTTTACGGTTTCCAGGTGTTCCGGCAGATAACTGAGCAGATCGTAGTTAATTTTTGTTTTCGCCATACCTATTACGGATGGAACCAGCATCAGGATTCCCATAAGTAATATGAGAACCCGGTGCCTGGCGATCCATTTGCCCGCTTTGACCATAGAAATCATCCCCTATTCTGTCTTTCTTTGTAACGGTTCAGTGCCTTCACAAGTGACAGGCAAAATCCATGCTAAACCGCCTTTGGCGATGAGGTTTTGCCTGATGCTGAACGCTTTTTCACGGTCAACGCAGAAAATGTGCGGGCCTGCTGAAGTGTTACCTCTCGTATTTCATATCAACCTCCATTATAAACAAAAATGACCAATAGTCAATATTTAAAACTCACAGAAATCCACGAAATAGCAAAATGAATTTTGGTCATTTTTAAGGTATTGACTTTTAGTCATTTCTGTAAGATAATAAAATTAAAATCAAAATTCAGGTGTGATAAAAACACATATGAAAGGTGAGACAGCCATGGGAAAACTGGAGATAAACAAGCGGCAGAAAAAGAGTGCTCTCTTCCAGACCGCATTTGATCTGTTTACAAATAAAGGCTTTGCCAAAACCACGATCTCTGACATCGTCAATCAGGCCGGGCTTGCAAAAGGAACTTTTTACCTTTATTTCAAAGATAAATATGATTTGAGGGATAAATTGATCGCTTACAAAGCCGGACAATTATTTGCGGATGCCCATAAGGCCTTGGCAGCCAAGGAGATCACAGGTTTTGAGAACCAGATGATGTGGATGATGGACTATATCATTGAACGTTTCCAGAAAGAACATGCCCTTCTTCAGTTCATTGCAAAGAATCTCTCCTGGGGTATATTCAAAAATGCCTTTGAACGCACCGTACCGGAAGAATCACAGAAATTTTATGAATACTATCTTGAAATGATGAAAAAAAGCGCAGTGACCTGTGAGGAACCTGAGCTTATGCTATTTACTTTTATTGAATTGGTGGGGTCCACCTGTTACAACTGTATTTTATTTGAACAGCCGGTGACCATGGACAAATACCTGCCATATCTTCATAAAGCCATCCACCAGATTTTTCTTGCTTATACAACAAGCTGACTGTAAAAGGACCGGCGGCTGTCTGCTTATATGCAGTACAAGTCTCCGGTCCTTTTGCTCTGTCTCTAAAATGTTTCTTTCCATTCCCCGGTCCCGGTCTGTGTACAGAACAGGATTCTCTCCTGCCCGTCCTCCTCCAAAACCCTGAAATGGACCAAATCTGCATATTGTTCCCTCAGTTTTTTCTCTATCTCAACCATACGGGAATCCCAAATCTCCTCATAAGGTACGGGGTCAAAGGCTTCAAGTGCCGGATGATCCGTCAGTGTCCTGAGGATCCCGTACCCTTCCCTGCTGTTTACAGCATTTTCTGGTATTGGCTGAAACCCGAAATCCAGATACATTCGGGCAGCCACCCAGGTATTTGTCTGCGTCGGTATCTTAATGGAGGGATAGCCCAGCTCTTTTAAACGCTGCAGGGTATGGGAGATCAGCGCCTTTGCAATGCCCTGTCCCTGGTATTCTCTCTTTACAGCCACCCAGTGCAGCCATCCCGCGCCGGATAAATCCCGCGGTTCATAAAATGCTGTGGCCGTGGCAACTTTTTCGCCGTCCAAAGTCTCCACAAAAAACATTCTCTCTTCCAGCTCTTTTTCTTTCCCGGCATAGTATTTCTCCCAGGCAGCCTCCCCCTCCATCGGAAGAACAAATTCTCTTGCAGATGTTTCTATAGCGATCCAGTCCTTCTTATCTCCCTCCCTGTAATAGACATAGCGGTATCCCTTTGGCAGAGAGAAGCCGGGGAGGTTTTCAAGGCTGCTGCTCTTTAGGACCAGCTCATAGTATTTCAGGCGCATATCATGGTTGTCGGGTCTTAACTTCATAAGTTCTTCTCTTTTCGTCATACTCACCTCTCTGCGGCCGGACTATACTGCCTGGCCGGACAGAATACTGTCTATCAGCCGGGAGGCTTCGTTTCTGGTCAGTGTGTCCGGGTTAAAAGTCTGTTTCAAGCCCTTCTGCTTTATCAGACGCATAAGAAAATCCATCTGCTTTTTTGTAGCGGGCGGAGATTTTTTGACTGTGCAGACCAGAGGAGACGGCTCAAACAGATGAGGCTCTTTCTCCTCAAAATAGTGTGCCATGGTCTGGTACAGTTTAGCTGTTGCCAGTGCGTCATGATAGGCCCTGTGTGCAGCTGAATTGTTGATCCGGTAGTGCTCACACAGCTCGCCCAGACTTCTGGACGGAAGGTCCCTGTGCACGGTTCTGGCAATTTTCAATGTGTCAATGCCGTCTTTTTCAAAGGTATGACCCAGAGATTCGGCACTGATCCTGACAAAGCTGTAGTCAAACAGCACATTGTGCCCGATCAAAATATCCTGCTCACAAAAATGCAGGAAATCAGGAATCACCTCTTCCCGGCACCTGGCATTTTCCACCATTTCATTGGTAATTCCGGTAATACCTGTGATATTGGCCGGAATAGAAAGTTTTGGCTTGATAAATTCCATAAAACGTTCCTGTACTTTTCCGTCCCGTACCTTTAATGCACCTATCTCTATGATCTCATTTTCTTCTGGACTTAGACCGGTAGTTTCTATGTCAAAAGCTATGTATGATTTTAACATATCGCGCTGCGTCTTCCTCACTTTCTCTTCTGTTTGAACGGACGTCCCCAGAGTGTGTCTGAAAATTCATTCCGACAATCTGCACGTCACACTCTAGTCTGCCCTGCTGCCTGCCTTATAGTTTCCGTCAGTATCCGGCAACGGCTTTCAGGCTCTGAACCTCCAGTCATAGAGGCCTTCTGTGTGCACCATGGACTGCAGCATTTCCCGCAGGGAGTCACTTTCATTATAGACAGCAATACTCAGTGTCCCTCCGCTGATGCTCAGCATAGAGTTTTCCCTGGTCAGGAGAATGTCAATCTGTCCTTTCCTTTTCAGAATGGTCTTTTTCATGATCTTGACTATGGTATCACAGCGTTTATCTTTCAGCCATCCTTCCCTCTGACGGATGAGCGGAATATGCTCCTGCACATACATTTCAAAAGGATAATAGCATAAAAGCTTCAACACAATAGCGATCACCTTATCGCAGAAAACCTGAAGCTGTTTGTCCTGCATAAAATACTGCTCTACTTCTTCAAATATTGTATCAGCTTCATCGGGAACCCTTCCGGGAAGAAAATCAATCACCCGGTAATCCTCATTAAAAAGCTGGCTCATTTTCTCGTATCTTGTCATATACCCCTTACTCCTTTCGGTTTGTAAAGATATCTCTCCCCTTCATATCTTACAAATTATAAACGCAAAACGCCGAATCGACAAGCATAATTATAAACCATGCTTTTTCTTCCTCTTATACTCCATTATCCTTTCCTCAATTGTGGTGTAATCCCGCTCAAACAATTCTTCACTGATCTGCAGAGCAAGTGTCTCCTGTGGAACCTTCAGCAGTATCTTTTCAATCACAAAGGCCTTGCTTTTTTCCCTGTATTTTGGCATCTTATTCAATTCCTGGATATGTGCCAGTTCCGGGCGCCATAGGATACTGAGCTTTCTCTTCATATCCACTTTCGGATTGGGCTTTGGCTCCCGCAGGGTATAAAAGTCCACGGTATTTCCCATCTTTTCCGCCGTGATGATTCCCCACCATTTAGGAACATACTCTTTGATGTGCAGAGCGTGGGTGGATCCTGCCACAACAAGGTTGCTGTCATAATAGCGGTTGTAATCCCTCACCTGTCTTTTCAGACGCACATAGGTGTCCGCATCGCTCTTTATTTCAATACCGGCAATGGTGTTAGGCAGGACCATCACAATATCCGCACGTGACTTACCCATTTGCTTTTCCTCCAGGATCCTGATCTTACCGTACCTCTCCTCTAAAAAATCAAAGAGGGGCTCCCGGATATCCTTATCGTACAGCATGATCAGGAATTGGAGGAGGAGGAAGCGGCGGCTGCACTGGCGGCGGCTGCGGAGGCGCAGATTGCGGCCTGCTGGGCGATGACCAGAGCCACAACGCCGTTTAATGCCGCAGTCTGCATGGAATGCAGGTCAGGCACATAATCACAGGAAGCCATCATGCCGGCATACATCAGCCTCTGTCTGGCACCCACACCAAAAGCCCCGAATCCTTTCTGGGATTTCAGAAAAGCATCTGCCTCTGTGATGTCCTGTACCAGTATATCTTTTTCCACATCCAGAAGTGCCAGAACACCTAATGTTGCAAGCTCATAGCCTGTTCCGTATTTCAGTCCCCGGGATTTCAGGGTATCGAATAATTCCAGTGCTCTTCTGCACTTCGGCTCCGCAAAATCCTCACCGAGAGCCAGAATGTGGCTGAGGGACTGCACCGAATTCCCGGAGAAGAAGTAGGGCTTTAAAATATGATAGCACTGCTCCATCTCCCGTTCGATACAGGAATCATTAAGTTCAGACATAGCAAGGAGCGCGGCAAATGCACTGTCCTCACCGGATGTGAGAAATGGATGGGTACTTTTCATACGGCTGTAAATGCTGCCTGTTTTGCGTATGATCTCCTCATACCGGGACGGGTCTGCCATCTCCGCTACAGTGGCAGCCGCCACTGTCAGATATTCGGAACCCCAGAAATATTCCTTTAGCCGTCCGTAAATCGTCAGCATCTGCTCCATCACCATTTCAGGGTTTGCTGTCAATGAGAGCATGGTAATGACAGCCAGTTTTGAAACACCTCTGAAATTAGAAAAAGGTCCGGTATTGGCCTTTAAAATATCCCGGCAGTTAAGCAGACGGTCCGCTTCTGCAAGAGAACCTCTTGACGTCAGGATTCCCGCGCACATTGGATAGACATAGGGGCTCTCCCACCCAAAGGTGGATTTGATGATATCTCTGTTTTCAATAAACAGATCACAGCGTTTTCTCAGTTCTTCTCTCATGATACATCCCTCCCAAGACTTCTGTCATTTACAAACACACCTTTATACTGCTCCAGCCCAAATCTGGTCACGAACCAGGAACATTTACAGAGAAACATGTAGTAGACATTCAGCCCGCTGTTGTTCAGCGTCTCAAAATTTCCCTGGCCTTTTGAGAGAATCAGGTCCGCAGCAGCGATCAGGTCCCTGGCCTCTTTGGAGATATGCTTCAGGCTTGTGCCTGCAATTTTCGTGCCATTGCCGATGACAGGCACCAGATCAGAAAGCCCTGTCATATTGGCATCCTCAATTGTGGCATCATTGATCACCGGTTCACCGCGCACAATAACGGTAACATGAATCTGCGGATATCTTTTCATAAGCTGTTCGATCAAAAGCTTATCAAGAACGATCTCACCGCAGTTATCGGTCAGGTAGACCAGGTTCCCGGCTGTCTCCATCTGTTTCGTGAAATTACTGTATTCGGAGGCATCCAGGGTTTCCTCGGAAGCTGTGTCAATCAGCTCCCAGAGCTTTTCATCGCTCACACTGCCCATGGCTCCAAAATCAATATAATTGCCTGCCCGGGCGTATAGGATCCCCCGGTATACAGGGTCATCTGACTGGACGATCCGGCTGCGTACCGCATCCTCTGCCTCCAGCATCCTATGATTGTAATCTTTTTTCAACTGTTCAAAACTGTATGCGCGCCCGAAATACTTCTGATGGATCACATTTATTTTGGCGATGAGCACGGGTGCTGTGTCTTCCGGCTGCGCTGCACCGATGATCTGAAATACTTCCCGCATATATGCTGACTTTAATTCCTCGGAAGTGATGTCCTTCAGATTCTCCATCTGACGGGTGATCAGACAGCTCATACACTGGGCGCTTAATTTTACATTTGTGGATATTTTCATGGTATCTCCGTTTCAATTTATAGAATGTCCCAGGATCCTTAACTGGTCTTTTATCTATTTACGGTTTCATTATACCCTATTGTGTGTTGATTTCCAATAGTAAAAACCATCCGGCCTGTCTGCTCTTATGGATCATCGTTACTGTTCACAGTATACTAAAAACGTAGCTCTTTGCACAGCAACGCGCTTTGCGATGCACAGTTCTGCCCTTTAGGGTACAAAATGCAATAAATTGCATTTTAGCGCTGGCTAACTCGGGATTTTGCTGCGCATCGCGCAGCATCCCTTTGGGAAAACACCTCCCGAAACATTGGCCTGTGAACGGTAACGGATCATCTTCCAAGATCGCAGCATGTAAACAGCGGCGTATTTTGCAGATATTGGGACAAAAAGAAAGCAGGGCATCTGTGGTTCAAACGCCGCTGCTTTTCTTGATCTTTCTTTTCCGTTACCGGATTTAGTTATTGTTTTTTCCTGCCAGTATGGTCATGCACTTTCCTATGCCATATCCGGCAAAGCTTACCGCTCCATACAAAAGGACATAGAATAATGCGGATGTATTCATATACAGGAACACGGCAGGCACAAACAGAAACCCTGATATACATGGAAATAAAAGGATGCTGTCCTGCCTTAAACCGTAAAAAACGGAAATGCTCAGGGTGGCTGCCGGGAGAACCAGAAGGAGAAGAAACATTCCGGAACCGGTATCCCTGATAAATGCCGGCAGCAGATTGTATATAAGCCCAAGGATGATCCAGCAGGCAAACATAGTCTTTTTTGTTTTCATTGACAGTTCTCCTCTTAAATGTAGTTAATCAGCCAATGCATCCATAAATTCCAGTATATATTCAGCCGTGCTGTCCCACTGCTCTTCGCCCAAAATACCGGCTGTTTTATCTTTTTTCTGTTCCCCGTAATTTCCAAAGCCTGCATGATTGGCTCCCTGTATGACTATTTCATTACAGATTTTTGCGTTTTTAATGGATTCTTTGTATTTCTCCCGGTTCAGAACTCCGTCCCTGCTGCCGTAGATGGACAGAACCGGCAGTGATCTGAGCGTATCTGTGGGATACGCCGCAAGCAAAACCAGTCCTTCCAGTGAGTCTTCATGTTTCTGCGCATAAGAGGAAGCCATAGCACCACCGAGTGAATGTCCGCCAAGATACCAGTTTTTTACATCCGGAAAATCCCGGATCACCGTATCTGCCCCATTGGAGTTAAAAACAGCCAGATGAAACGGCATTTTTACCAGGACGCAAAAAACATTTTTCCCTGCAATCCTTTCAAGCAGCGGCGCATAGCTTTTGGCCTCAACCAAGCCTCCCGGATAAAAGATAAAGCCTGTGCCGCTGTTTTTATCCCCATATGTATAGTAATCGTCCGATTCGGTTGTGACGGTGTCCTTTGGTTCATATGCCTGTGCATGGTAATAATTTGAAACATACAAGGCAAAGCCAAGGACCAGAAGCAGGACTGCGGTTAACAGGCTTAATGATAGTTTCTTCCATAGAGGCCAGGGCCTTTTTTTATGCTGCATTTTTACTCTCCGATCTCAAAATTATTTAGCTTGTATGCAAGGCCTGTGAGTTCCAGAAGGTGTCGCCAAGAGTGATGGCGTCATCAAATCCGGATAATTTTATTGTGCCATATTCGGAACAATCAAAGGTCAGTGTGTACTGCTGGCCGCGGAACACTGCAGTGGAGGATTCCCTCTCTTCAAAAACCGCAATATTATCCATAAAGATCTGCTGTTCCCCTTGGCCTTCTATATATTTATAAATAGTAAAATAAAAGCTGTTGTCATTGATCCCTGTGATTCGGATGGTGGCATATTCGCCGTCAGAAGCATTTTTGTAATCACCGTCGACAGGCATGTATTGGGTAGTGATAGGTGCAAAATCACCCTGTGGCCAGTTCATCCATGACCATGCGCTGATGGACGCATCAGATACGTCAATGCTTATAATTTTGCTTTCCGAATCTGATATAAATTCTTTATGGCTCGGATCGCTGTCACCCAGATTCCGGTATCCGCTCTGCAGAAGGTTTGTTTCCGCCTCTTTGTACTGCTCCCCGCAGCGGATTCCCTCCATGCTGACACTGCTGTTGTTCTCACAGCTTATACTGATCAGGGCACGTCCTGCAATCCCATTGGTATCCGGATCCCATTCCACATCAATCCCGTTTCCTTCATATCTCATTCCCATGTCACCGAAGGCAACGCCTGACGCCTGCTGAAGCCCCAGGTTCTGAACCATGGAAGGCAGAGCATCTCTGTTCATAAATCCACTCAGTTCTGTGGGCTCTGTCTTTGCCGGAGTCGGTTCTGTTTTTGGCGGGTCAGTGGGTTTTTCCTCCGGCTCCGCTTGGATGGGGGTTTCCGTTTTTGCTTTTGTATCAGGATCAATAACGGCTTTTCCGTTGATGACCTTCTCTTTGCTGTCCTCTTCCTCTTTACCGGATGGCTTTTCATCCTCCTTGGAATCAACATTGTCTGCTGCTGCTTCCGTATCCGCTTTTTTCTGCTTTTCACCGGAATCTTTTAAAGAGCAGCCTGTAAATACATTGGACATAACCAACAGGATAGTAAAACAGATAACGGGAAGAATGCCCTTTTTCATCTTTCCTGCTTTCATAATATTCACCATCCTTCTCTTGAATGTGAGGAGGCCGTCATTCAGACTGGTGGACAGTTCGTAAGGATGTCTTCCCAAGGCCGCTGTTTTCAAAAGCAGCTGGTTATATCTGAGCTTATCCTCATGGTTTCTGCCTTTCATGACTGACTCATCACATATGAACTCTATATCACGCTCCGCCTCTTTTTTCATAAAGTAAACTGCAGGATTGAACCAATAAACAGTTGTGATCCATATCATCAGCAGCTTATACCACAAATCCCTGTTGCGGTAATGACATAATTCATGTCTGAAGATCAATTCACATTCATCCCCGGAATAGTCCCGTTCGGGAAGATAGAGATATGTGTTTCTGATCCCTGCCAAAAGCGGACCGGATAACTTGCTGCTTGCCACAAGCTTAGGCGCTTTTTTGATATGCATTTTTTTACACAGTTTATTGTATTCGGCAATCCTCTCACTGTTCGTAAAAGGAATACGCCAACGGCGCAGTTCACGCCTTCCCGCTCTCAGCATAAACAGTTTGTATACCACAGCTACGCAAATACCCGCTCCCCAGATATATGCCATAAACCATGCGATGGTATCTATTTTTATATTCTCCCTGGGAGAAACACTGTCTTTTGCATTTTCTCCTGCGCTGTCCTGCATGTCTGCCTGATCATTGGTCATTGTTTGTTCATTACTGCTGTTTTTTGTGCTGTCTGTCGGAATCTTTGCCGTTTCCGCAGCAAGCGCATTTGTACTACCGGCGTATTCCGTTCTGGTGATTTGTTTTGGTACCTCAATGGTCAGGCCTCTGGCATTTGACGGCAGCCTCACCGGAATGAGGAGAAACACAGAAACGAACAGCCATATGAGATATTTCCATCGGGAGGAATATTTTTTATCCAGCAGTCTTGATACTGCCAGCACAATGAAAATGATGACAGCCGATAAAACATTCACCTTAATTATGTGCAGCATAAACTCTGCCATATACTATTCCCCCTCTCGCTCAAGCTCCTTCAGGAACTCCTCCAGTTCCTGTATCTCTTCCCCGCCAATCTGTTTTCCCTGGTAAAGGGACGCTACAAAATTCTTCAATGAATTCCCATATAGTTTCTCCAGCACGCTTTTCCCTTCCTGCTGCTGGTATTCACTCTGCGTCACAACAGGGCTGTAGAGATTGGTTTTTCCTTCTCTTTTTACCGAGACGAAATTCTTGTTTTCAAGCCGGGTGAGCATGGAGAGGATTGTGGTGGGTGCCAGCTCTTTCTTTTGATTCACAAAGGCCTCCACCTCCAGACGTGTCATGTCCGGATGACCGTTCCATAAAGCCAGCATCACATCCAGCTCTGAATCAGGTAGTTTTTGAATACGCTTTTTCATGTTATCACCTCCTGTACTGTCTGCAGATACCGTATTTTCAGGTTAGGTTACAGAGTATTTTTCTACAATTGTAGTACCTATTGTCATTTTACATTAGTAGTAGATAAATGTCAACGGTTTTTGTAAAAATACTTTGCTGTTATCCGGTCACGATCTGCGCGAATGTGGACATACAGAGAGGCGGGGAATACATATCCCCGCCTCCGGTTTGTATGGATATAGATCAGAAGTCCACTTCTGTTCCGTAGTAAATACAGTTGAATAATCTTTCCATAGTTTCCGGGTCAATCCCACGGGGATTGGAGCCGGTGCAGGCATCACCTACTGCCAATTCTGCGATTTTCTTGATCTTCTCTTTAAATTCCGCCTCGATGATGCCGAATTCTTTTAATGTCCTCGGAATACAGAACTGTTTGTTCAGTTCATCAATTCTGTTGCAGAGGCTGTTGATCAGTGATCTCTCGGAAGCACCTGCCAGGCCCATTCTGCGGGCAATCTCCGCGTAACGTTTTGCCGCGGCTGCATCTTTGGCATTGTATTTGATCACATATGGAAGATACATTGCGTTGGCACAGCCATGTGTGATATGTCCTGTGGAAAACGCAGCTCCTGTCTTATGAGCCATGGAGTGGACAATTCCCAACAGCGCATTGGAAAAGGCCATTCCTGCCAGACACTGGGCATAATGCATCTGCTCTCTTGCTTCCATGTTACAGTTATAGGATGCGGGCAGATGATCCAGTACCATCTCAATAGCCTGAAGCGCAAGGGGGTCTGTAAACGGACTGTGCAGAGTGGACACATATGCTTCTATTGCGTGGGTCAAGGCGTCCATTCCTGTGTAGGCCACCTGCTTTACGGGAAGTGCTTCAACCAGATCCGGGTCTACAATTGCCACATCCGGGGTGATATTGAAATCCGCCAGCGGATATTTTACACCGCTTTCATAGTCCGTGATCACAGAAAATGCAGTCACTTCGGTGGCAGTGCCGGATGTTGACGGAATTGCTGCAAATTTTGCTTTCTGACGGAGTTCCGGAAAATTAAACGGGATACATAGTGCTTCAAATGTTGTGTCGGGATATTCGTAAAAGGCCCACATTGCCTTTGCCGCGTCAATAGGGGAACCTCCACCCATGGCTACGATCCAGTCAGGTTCAAATTCCTGCATGGCCCTGGCGCCTTTCCTAACGGTTTCTACAGACGGGTCAGGCTCAACGCCTTCAAAAGGCTGTACCTCCATACCTGCTTCTCTCAGATAGCCAGCCGCTTTTTCCAAAAAGCCCTGGCGTTTCATAGCTCCGCCGCCTACTACAAGAAATGCTTTTTTGCCCTTCAAATTTTTCAGTTCTTCCAGGCAGCCTTTTCCATGATAAATGTCTCTCGGTAATGTAAATCTGCTCATAGTATGCATCTCCTTTTATGTACTATTGTTAATCATTTAACAATATCAGTATAATATATCTGAGTAAATTAGTCAACAATAAATGCACACATTTAGCAATTTTCAGGATGAGCGGTGTCTCCGTTATCTTATAGCGATCACAGACCTGTCCCCAAAATCCAGAACTTCACCGGTCTGTATATCCAGTTTGTGTTTGAAAATCGGTCCGTCCACTGCTATAGTATGGTATTCACCGTTTTCCCCGCAGAGGTCAATACCGCTGGAGGCCATTCTTTCCGCAATCTTTGCATCTAAGGGTTTTCCCAGGATCTCTTTTGGCAGAAGCCGGTTGTTTATGGATTTAATGATACAGCAATAGTCTTTGGAAAGGATTTCCTGCACTATCTTTTCACGTCCCTGCTGCCACAGGGGAAATTCTGCCCTGATCCCTGCTGCGTGACAACGGTCTTCACTCCATCTGCGGTTGTTTTCTATGTCAATATCACCAAACCCCGCCATCTCTGCCCCCAGTTCTATGGCTCTTTTGAGGCCTTTTTCAAATTCCAGATGATATGCCTCCCCGCTTGACGGGCAGAGAATCAGGGGGATTTCCAATGCATCTGAAAATTTATCCAATAATTCATAGTCTGCCCCGTGAAACCAGGACCGGTCCATGTCCTGATTGACCATGACCAGCAGGCCCACCGGCTCATGTCCCCCTTTTATTAGCTTGTGCAGCGCAAGGGTACTGTCCTTGCCGCAGCTGTATGACATGACAAATTTCATTTCTCTACCTCTCTTTTTTCTGTTTTTTGCAGCGTAAAATAATCAATCCTTTCATTTCTGCCTTGTTTTATATATAATAGTTTAAAAGAGTCTATGATAGCTTCTCTGCAAACGGTAAGGAGTGTATTATATTATGGAAAAACAAGGGAATGACAATGAAAATACCTATACGGCTGCCAGCAGCATAAAATGTCCAAAGAACCACCGTGATGCGATACATACTGTAACATATAAAAAAGCCACGTGCACCCGTGTGGATGACATTATTCTGAACTTCCACTGCAGCCAGGATGCCCAATGTCTGGAATGTCAGCGTGATTATCTGTAGCACAGTCTGCCGGACTGTCTGTTTTGGGAGGTCTTTGGTATTCCATAATATCACCCGGCTGACAGTCCAGTACATCACAGATGGCTTCCAGAGTGGAAAATCGAATAGCTTTCACTTTGCCTGTCTTCAGGTTGGACAGATTTACATTTGAAATTCCGACTTTTTCCGATAATTCATTCAGGGAAATTTTGCGGTCAGCCATGACCCGGTCTAATCTTAATATAATCGCCATATTATTTGCTCCTAAAGGATTTCGTCCATTTCTTTCTGCATTTCTGTCCCTTCTTTGATCAGACTGCCCAAGACAAGGAACAGGATACCAAAGACAAACATCTTTCCGTCAATCAACACAAAGCTTCCAAACTGCATGATGACAAAACCGTTTGAGCTGTATGTTGGAAAATGTGTGATGGTAAAGGATGTCCCAATAATGATCCATCCGATCATCAAAAAATAATTGCTCAGTGAATGAATGAAAAATTGTTTGCTGGCATAAATGCGTATCAGGGAAATGAAAATCGTGAAATTTATCAGATATGTAATAAGTTCATACGCTGTGCCGGTTATGTCCTCACTTTTCCATAACTCTTTCTCTAACATTTCATACAAACCAGCGAATCCAACCATAACAAGTATGCCTGTTAAAAAAATAGCAAGCATCAAAAGAAATTTTAGCTTTTTTGAAAACTTCTTTTTGCCCCTATTGACGTTTGTTGAAAAATCATTTTCTCCCATGCATCGTTCCCTCCTCCATCATGAGATCTTATTGGTTCCTCTTATAATCCATTTATACCATACGCCGCACTGACCGTCAATATATTTAATGATTATCATTAAAATATATTTAAATATCATTAAAATTAGAGCAAAACAAAAATTTCATCTTCCTTATCAGTAGGAGCTGATTTCATCATCACCTCCTTGCCGGCAATGTATATTCTGCCTGGAGGGATTTTGGTTCACACGGGAAATCCCCCTGCTTCGATAGAAAAGCAGGGGGATCGTATCTATTCTTATTCCGTTCCTTGACTGTCTTTCAGAGCATCATAGGCCTTTTTTGTAAAACGGTGATACTGCAGGCCAAACTCATCTTGTTCCAGGTAATAAACATAAGGATCAATTTCCGGGTTCCGAAAGGAAATGCCCCATTCATGTTCATGAATTTTTTCAACTGCTACATCCTGAGAGAATCTTTTGAAAATATTTACAATATCGTCCACAGTATTCCCGGGGTTAAATATTTCCTCTAAAAAGGCCTTTAAAAATGGGCTGTCATTTACATTTTCATGAACATATCTTACTCCTTCAGAAGGAACATGGACACAATAACGGCCCTTTTCCTCTGTTTCCTTTATGGTCAGCCCGCCCAGCTCTTGTCCTGCAGATTCACAAAATGCCGCGATGGCCTGTGAAAGGTTTTCCTCTGCTGTCAAGAGCAGTTCCTGCAAAGATTCCTTTGGATAATACAGATTCATGTCCTCTTCCCGGTAACCGATCTTTATTTCACACTCTTTGATATTGTCAAAAATATTCTTTTTTAAATCCATGCTGTATGCTCCTGTCTTTCTTATTTGCAGCGGCCAGCAAAGCAGCTTGACTTTGAAACGCCGCGCAAATTCTGTATTGATCTACAAACTGTCCATCACATCCCGAATGGTCTCCAGAAAAGATTCTTCCCCATATGTGTTCAGCTTAAAGACTATCCCCTGACTCCCGCCGGATGTGATCGCGGACAAGTAATATTCACCTCTGCCTCCAACTAAAGTGATGGACAAACTGACTCTGTTACTGCCCATCGCGCTGTAACGCTCATAGATCCTCACGGCACACTGAAAATCCCCATTGCTGAAATTACTGCCGTCCTCGTATGATGCGGACATACTTCCCTTCATTACAGCATCGTGCAGTTTATTTATAATATCATCAAAATCTCCGTGGACTACTTTTTCGTATTTTGCCATATGATATCCTCCTGTTATACGCGGCAGGTCTGTACCTTTACCACGCTGCACATAAAAAAGTTCCAAATTAATTATATAATATATTAAATATTATGACAATCGTTATCTTTTAGTTGTTCTTTTCTTCTTTAATCGAAACTTAATACCCCTGTCCGGAACTTCACTCCTATTTAATGACCAAACTGCTATAATTTCCATAATCTAAATACAAAGGTTCAGGAGGATATGAAATTGAAAAAACAAATATTTAAAGGCGTGGGCACAGCGATCGTTACACCCATGAAAGAGGATTTTTCTATTCATTATTCTGTGTTTGAGGATTTACTGGATATGCAGATCGCAGGCGGCGCGGATGCAATTGTAGTTGCGGGCACAACAGGAGAAAGTGCCACGCTCACAGATGAAGAGCATATAGAACTTATTCGGCACGCAGTCAGACATGTCAAAGGACGTATTCCGGTCATTGCCGGAGCCGGAAGCAACAATACCGCCCATGCAGTCTATCTGTCAAAGGAATGTGAAAAAGCAGGGGCGGATGCCCTTCTCCATGTGACCCCCTATTACAATAAAACGTCCCAGCAGGGGTTGTTTCTGCATTTTACGGAATGTGCCAAGTCAACCAATCTGCCCATTATTTTATATAATGTACCGTCACGTACAGGAGTCAATATCTGTCCGGCCACGTATAAACGCCTTAGCGAAACAGAAAATATCGTGGCTGTGAAAGAGGCAAGCGGCAATTTTTCCCAGATAGCAAGGACTGCAAGCCTATGTAAAGAGGATTTAACGATCTATTCCGGGAATGATGACCAGATCACCTCATCCCTGGCTCTTGGCGGAAAAGGTGTGATCTCTGTTCTCTCCAATCTTATACCAAATGAAACCCACGCTATCTGTGCCTCTTATTTTGAGGGGAACCATGAGGAGAGTGCGCATTTACAGCTAAAATATCTGGAGCTTATCGAAGCACTGTTTTTAGATGTAAATCCTATTCCTGTAAAACTGGCAATGCGCGCCATGGGTTATGATGTGGGTCCCTGCAGACTGCCCCTCTGCAATATGGACAATACCATGGCAGAAAAGTTGTATACTGTGCTGGAAAAATACAGTCTGACGAAAGTATCCAAACACTCACACTCCGATGCCGGGTAACACCGATTCGGTTCTCAAATATAATGTGTGATCTTGTAACCGTGCAGGCTTAGAACCATTGGACACTTTAGGAAATACAAGAAGGGATTTCATATGAAGGACGCATATATCTTATTTAGAAATGAGTACCCGCAGAATAAAGAAGAGATTTATTCCCTGATCAAAGAATTTTGCCGCAAACATGATCTATATTATTCCGGCCCGATCACAGGGGATCCTTTGCTGGTGAGGATTGAGGGAGAAGTGTATACTGTGGATATCAAGGAGGAAAAGGAGGACTCAGGCAGTGCTTACTGGATCATTTATTGTCTGCAGAAAAAGCACTTGTATCTCTTCCGAAATATTTTAGAGCCGGCTTGATATGATTGCCCCTTGTCAAGTAGACAAGGGGCTGATCCATACCGGCTCTAAAATGAATGTTATGATACCTGAAAGGGGGTATCAGCAATCGTTTTCCCAATGTTACCTTTATTTTCGACCTCCAAATGTAACAAACCTGTGCACTGGTTTATGATGTATTACGCTTACTATTACGTTAAAAAAATATAGTATCTATCAAAACCTCTTCTTTTTTAGTATAATAAATTTGAAACGGAAAGAAACATTTTTTGATTATATGAAGCATTTCAGAAGGGATCTACTACATGATAGAATTAAGCTTAGAACAAATACGGAATTTCAGGCTGTATACCCATCATCTGGACAGGATATTCGCTAAAACGGATATAGAAAAGCTGGTGGGCGCATGTGGAATGCAGAATACACCGCCCGGTGCCTGGGAAACGGCCCTTTACAATCGCGTGCCCGGCTGCAGTTTATCAGAAATGGACGATTTGCTGTATACAGAGAAATCGCTTCTGCAGGCCTGGAGTCTACGGGGTATCCCTGTTGTATTTCCTATTTCACAGAGCCATATCTTTCTGTCCGCCCTTATAGCGGAGGAGGAAGAACCCTGGATTTATACTTCCGGAATTTCACTGGCGCTTGACTTTCTGCAGATGGATTTTAATGATCTGTTCCGTATATTACAGCAGGTGATTCCACAGCTTGATGACTGTACGATCATGAGCAAAACCTCTTTAGATCAGACATTGGCAGATTGGATGCTGCCGCTCATTCCTGAAAATAAGCGTGTTTTATGGTCACATCCTTCCATGTATGGGAGTCCGGATAAGCAGACTGTGGGAGGCGCTGTTGTTTCCTTTTTGCTTCGGCCGTGTGCATGGAAAGGATTGGTCGTTTTCGGAGAGCGCCAGGGAACCAGCCCGATGTTTACATCCTATAAAAATTGGACAGGCAGGTCTCTCATACCGGAAAAAGACGCCTGTAAAGAGTTGGTACGGAAATACCTTCACTGTTATGGACCGGCAAACGTCAATCATTTTGTGAACTGGCTTGGGTGCTCCGGAAAACAGGGGCGCCGTATGTGGAATACGGTTTCCGAGGAGATGGAACCTGTTTCCGCTCTTGGTAAAAAGGCCTATATTCTTTCATCCGACAGGGAACGTTTACTTCAACCGGATTCCACGGAAAGAGAACTGCTTCTTCTCGGCGGACACGATCCTTTTCTTGACCAGCGCGACAGGGAGGTCCTTCAGCCTGACAAAACACTGCATAAACAAATCTGGAAGTTGGTAACCAATCCCGGTGTTGTTTTGTACCGCGGAGAGATCATCGGGATCTGGAACGCCAAAAAGGAAAAGAACGGCATGGATTTCACCATAACTCTGTGGAAATCCATTCCTGACAGACCGTATCTTTATGCTCTTGCGGAAGCATATGCAGCCTTCCGCCAGATAAGATTATTGGGGGTTGAAATTATGATCTGATCTTGTAAACGCCGTATGGTAGAAATATATTCAGTCCTTTTACAGTTACAGGGCAAAACCCATACAGGATTACCCCTTATGCTGGGATTTGCTTTGCTGCAGAAGATTTAAATGGGAGTTCTTATAGTCCATACCGTAAATGTACGGACCTTCTGATATGATATGGATAAACAAAGCTGCACATAAAAAGCATGGCCGCATAAGGTAGTTACTCATAAAACAGTATCAACAACAAACTGAAATAGGGCAGCTGCCATATAGGGTGCAAGGCAAAACGGGCGTATCGCTTAAATAGTGGTACGTCCGTTTTGTTACGCAGTAGAATGCTATTTTATAAGGGGGGAATATAAAATCTTTACTATCCTATTTCCACGTCGGCAAAGATGCATGTCACAAGTCTTATTTGCCTTATAAATAGCGATAATAAATTATCTACCAGAGCAAATAGCATTGTTAAACTAAGTTAAAAATAATGTGATGGCGACACTTGCTATTGAAACAATTAGCGTTGTAAAAGTCACTATAATCACTATTTTGTCGTTTTGAACCGAAGCAATCGCATAGGCAGAGTGTTGTTGTCAAAAAGAAAGAACCGATAACCGCATTTCATAATCTGCGTGTTATCGGCTCTGCGTCTTTGCGTCTGGCTCTTTGATAACTGACATATTCATTTGTTGAACGTTGATTAGTGTTTCTTGCTTACATTTTGGACAAAAGAGGGGAAAGTTTACAAGTACGGTTTCTTCCCTTACCATTGTCCGAGTTTTATTATTGCACACAGGACATAACAACCACATTACCGCGCCCATAGTACACCCCCTTATGGGATAATAAATTAAAACTCCATAATATAAATTTCATTAACTGTGTCAAAGGAAAAGCCACATGATAACAAGGTATTGCAAGAAGCCTTATTTTCCTGTTCCGGCTGCACAATGATACGCTTTGCGTATTTATGTAGCTTAATTTCCTTAATCAGTAGTTGAATGATATTTTTCCCAAATCCCTTTCCGATATATTCAGTATCACCAATCAGATAGTCAATACTGTAAGTACCGTTTATATCCGTATTGCCATGCCAATCTTCTCCGCTGTGACGGTATTCGTAATATTGGCAGAAACCGATAGGCTTGCCCTCCAACTCCACCATGAAGTGATGTAAGAATGAAAATTCGTCATTCCTCTTTTTGACTTCATCAATCCAATCCAACGGGTCATGATACCATTTAGCCACATGGGGCGTGTATAGCCATTTTTCAAACAGTGCAACATCCTCATTACGAAGCTGACGAAGCAACAATTTTCCCAAATCTTTTCCTCCTCTCTAATATGAATATTATTTCACATTCTTATTATAGCAGATGGGTCTTGCAAAGTCAATATGAACAATACTTCATGTTCATTGACCAAATGAGCATTATGCGATATACTTGTTCTTATGAAAGGTGGTGTTTAGATTGAACGATTTACCTGTTCGAGAACCGATACAAAAACGCTCTATTGAAAAGAAAACAAAAATAGTAAAAGCTGGTTTGGATTTATTCTGCGAAAAAGGCTTTTATAAAACAAATACGGTTGAAATAGCAAAGGCGGCAGGAGTTTCTACGGGAACAGTTTACAGCTATTTTAAAAACAAAACAGATATTTACATTGCTTCTTTTGAATATTTCCTTGATAGTTACCTTAGACCATTATTAGAGGAATTAGAAACTCTCCCCAAACCCGTTGATACGCAAGTACTTATTGATAACTGTCTTAATCTATTTATCAATCTTTATGTCAATTCAAAGCAGACCGTAAACGAGTTGGGGCTTATGCAAGAGTCAGAACCGGAGATTATGCAGCACTTTGCGGCGTATGAGGATATGATTTTGTCCGCACTTGTAAAAGCCTTTGATAACCCAAATGTCACCAAAAAGAACTTGACCGAGAAGATGTATCTTCTATATGCTTTGTCAGATATATTAGGACAAGAACACGCTTTTAGTTATCATGGGAATATAGATTTAGATGTGTTGCGCTGTCAAATAACAGCTATGATTACTCACCTGTTTGCAGAAGAGTTATAAGGATAGAATATACTTTTACACTATAAAATATAAAAGCAAATAAAAAATTAAAATCTTTATGTATTGCAGCCGCTATGTGCTGCAATATTTTTTTGCCCGAAATCTGCTTTTCATTTGGCATTTTTCGATTTTCCCCGTATTAAGGAGTGAGAAAACTTTTTGAAAAATTTTCCCTGAAACTTTGGCAAAATCGCCCCCTGCGGTGTTGTATGTAGTGAAAGGAGAAATGCGAATGGAAAACAGAAGACAAAGCGTACAAATCATTGTACGGGTAACAGAGGAAGAACGGGCGTTGATTGGGGAAAAAATGAAGTAAATACCGACGATAAACCTATCCGCCTATTCCTGTAAAATGCTCATTGACGGGTACATCATTCTGCTTGATTTACAGGAAGTCAAAGCGCATACGGCGCAGCTTCAGAAAATCGGCGTAAATGTCAATCAGATTGCAAAGCGTATCAATGAAACAGAGCGCATTTATACCAACGACATGAACGAGATAAAGCGGCTCATGGAAGAAGTTTGGCCATTGGAAAGGCGGCTGCTCCTGCAATTCAAGGGGCTTACAAAATGAGGGTTTGGGAAACTTCCCAACAAGCAAAATGCAGCGGCGACAGACGGGCATTTTACGGGAACGGCTATCCGTTCCCTATGCTTGCTACGAAACTGTAAACACCGATTTCAAAGGAAAGGACGGAAAGGAATGGAACGGAAACGAATTATAAAAAACGGGCATATCGTGGTAAAAAATCCACTTGCCTATGAATTGCCAAAGCGTGAAGTTGTGATAAAGTCGGGCAGGACGCTCTACCGTTTTACGGGCAGTTATGACGGACAAAGTGCATTGGATTGTGGACGAAGAAGCCGCCGTGGTAGTCAAGCGGATATTTGCTCTCTGCTTAGAGGGGTAGAACAGACAGAAAATATTGACAGGTTTATCGGCAAGGTGCGAAAGTATCTCGATTTGGACGAGCTGACGCCTGCCATTCTGAATGATATGGTAAAGGCGGTATATGTTCACGCACCGGACAAATCAAGCGGGCATAGGGAACAACAGATTGACATTTCCTATGACCTTGTGGGAATACTCCCCGCATCCTTGCTCTCTACCACCTGTCAAACGGAGAAACGGCATAGCCCGAAAGCTACGCCGTTTCCGAAAAACATTCCTATGCTGTTTTATGAGTGCCGCCGTTAAGTGACGACGCTTTTACCTGTATGACAGCCTTTTGGCCAAACATTTCACAGAAATTCAATTTCATTCAAATCATGTATCAGATAATCAATCTTCAAATTTGTATTGTTTTCTTTGTCCTTGGGATTATACCAGCAGCAGCGGATCTGCGCATTGTTTCCCCCCTGCATATCACTGGTCAGGGAATCTCCCACGATAAGGACGTCCTTCTTCTCATGAGGACCTATCTGTTTCCATACATGATCAAAAAATCTGATATCCGGCTTTTCAAAGCCTATTTGGTCGGAAATAAAAACATCGTCAAAAATAACATCTAAACCCGACTTTTCAAGTTTTCGTTTCTGAGCCACATAGGTACCATTTGTAACCGCATATTGCTTAACGCTTCCTTTCAGTCTCTCTAGCAGACACTTGCTGTTATCGTTAAAAAACACCTGGTCACCCAAACGCATCTGATACTCCGCATTAAACCCTATGACATCCTCAAAACAAATCTGTTCTTTTTGAAAAAACTCTGTGAACCGGTCGAGTAATACCTGTTCTTTTGTAATTTCTCCGGTCTCCAGACGTTTCCAATAACTTTTGTTTATTTCCGCATATCTGGAGATCATGGCATCTGTGCAGTCACTCAGATTAAATTTCGCAAAACACTTCCGCAATGCATATTTCTCTGATCTGTCAAAATCAAGCAGTGTTCCGTCTACATCCCATAAGATCACTTTAAACATTATCATTCTCCGTTTTTTGTATTGTAAGGCTATTTCCTGTAACATTCCCTGATGAAGGGTTCCTCTATGAGTTCAGAAATAAGCAGACCATATTTTCGGGGATGGCGGAATGCATTGCCGTGGACTTCATGTTTCCTGTAGGCACGGATTTCCTCTATCGGGAAATCAGCCAGATAAATCCCTTCCCGTTCCCCTGCTTCCAAAATCAGTGTATCTCTTGAACCGGGCTGCCCCTCCCTGTACGCAATGCCGTCGAAAGCCGTTGAATGCCCGTTGCAGTCAGGTTTTCCATAAGGATAATTGACGGTGGCTATTCCCGTCATATTTTCGTAAGCTCTTGCCCGAAGCTGGGAAATGCGGTTGATTTCCATGGGACAAGCATTGGGAACCAGAATAATTTCAGCTCCTTTCAGCATGAGGATCCTGGCGCTTTCCGGGAACTCCCTGTCATAACAGATCATGGCTCCAACCTTAACCCTGCCCTGCTCCGTATCCAAATCCGCAGTATAAAAACCATCTCCTGCCGTCAGCCTGCACTCATCCCCAAAATCGCAGGTATGTACCTTGGCATACTTTAAGACGCAGCTGCCAAAACGGTCAAACAGGCAGATCGTGTTGCGGGGCAGTGGCTCAAACGTTTCAAGAAATGTGATACCCACAGCCATGTGCAGCTCTTTGGCAAGTTCACCGAAGGTACGGACAAATTCACTGTCAGAAGACACGGCCGCCGCCCTTAACTCCTCTGTATCTTCCGGAATATGGTAGCCGCTGCTCCACATTTCCGGGAACAAAGCAATATCCGCTCCCATAGCTTTAGCTTTCCTGCAGGAATCCATGCCCTTTTTCATGTTTCCTTCCAGAGTGTTCTCCGGCAATAACTGTAGTAATGCTACTTTTAAACTTTTCATTTCAACCATTCTCCTTATAAATCTGTTCTAGTTACATAGATATTTTTAGTATTATTCAATACCCCTGCTAACACAGCTCCATTATTTTTAAATATTTTATTGGAGGCCATGTTATCCACATGCACAAAAGACTTCACCTCCGTGTAGCCAAGGGATTTACATATCTCAATGATTTTGCCAAACAAAATATTGCCATACCCTTTCCCGCGGTGTTGTTTTGCTATCCCATACCCAAAATTTCCGACACCTTGTTTTTCTAAAAATGCACTTGAATGATGGCGTATTCTGGCTATCCCTACCGGCTGTCCACGCTACAAAACCTTCTCATATAATCTGAACCAATCCAGTCCGTACTTGCCAAGACCTAGATCAACCGTTGCTATATATTGATACCCGCATTGTTCGTATAATTTAATTGCAGGTATATTGTTTTCATAGACATCTAAGCGGATCGCTTTCATATGATTCTGCATCCCAAGGCATTCGGCAAAATCCATCAATCGGGTGCCGATTCCTGACTTTGTATAATTCGGATGCACTACAAACGTATGTATCACATATACAAGGCTATAATCTCCATCAAATTGCCATTGAGCGCTGTCATAGCCTTTCTCCGGCGTATGGCTTAATATTATAGAACCTACAATTTTATTGTCTATTTTGGCAATAAATAGAGCGTTATTATCAATTCCCACTATGGCATCTTCCCGTATTGGGTACACGCCCTTTTTCCATCCGGGATAATTAATGCCCATTTCCAAAGCTTCATTAACCTCATTATATAAGTGCTCCATTTCATCTAAATCACTGTAAGTACCACGTTCAATCAATAATTCCATGCTCTTTCGCTCATCCTTTCTTATGTGTTCCACCCAATTCTATTTTTAAATCTCTCGATCGCCCGGACAATTACGTTTACTGTTCTGTGAGTCATACCCAACAGGCCCTCGGATTTCTATCATATTCTGCCATCTCCTTTCATAGATTGTTCTATCAAACTTCCTTTTAAAGGAGCAGCCATATATGAATAATTGCGGCAGCAGTAAAAATGAATGTAACAATAAAGAAAAAGACACAGCCGAAAGCGAAGAGATCTTTGCCTCTCAAAAGCCATACCCACCGGTATGTATAACTGAGAGAAATTGTACATATGGACGTATGATGCTGGATAATATAGGGGGCGCCAATTCGGAAATGTCTGCGGTAAGCCTCTATCTTTACAACAATCTTCTGTTGGATCTTGACAAATATCTGTCTTATGTTTTCCATAAGATCAGTATTGTGGAAATGCATCATTTGGAAATATTCGGACAGCTTGCCAGACTAAACGGAGAAAATCCAAGGCTTTGGACGCACAGAGGGAACAAAATGCAGTATTGGTCACCCTGCTGCAATCGCTATCCCACGGAGTTAAAGCCGCTGCTTATAAATGCACTGGAAGGCGAAAAGAAAGCCGTACAAAAATACACCATGCAATGTGAACATATTAAAGATGTCCATATAGTAAAATGCTTGAAACGCATTATTTTAGATGAAGAACTGCATATTGAAATCTTTGAAAGTCTTTGTAAAAAATACTAAATGTACCGCTGCATCCAGCAGAATTAGGTCTGTCATTTGTGATAAGAATGCCCATTGATGATCCGGTAACTCCTGTAAATCTGTTCCAGCAGTACCACACGCATAAGCTGGTGCGGAAAAGTCATTTTGGAAAAACTGAGGGCAAAATCAGAACGTTTCTGCACCTCTTTGCAAAGTCCAATGGAGCCGCCGATGACGAACGTGATGTGGCTTTTTCCCTGGATACCCAGACTCTCTATTTTTTGGGAGAGTTCAACAGAATCCAGCATCTTTCCATTGATCTCCAGTGTGATCACATAGGAATCCTCCCGGATGCATTTCAGGATGCGCTCCCCCTCTTTTTGGCGGATATTCTCCTCCAGTGTTTCACTGGCGGCATCCGGGGTCTTCTCATCTGCCACTTCCAGGATTTCAAGCTTACAATATTTGCTCAGACGTTTTGTGTATTCCGCAATAGCGTCTCGATAAAATTTCTCTTTGATTTTTCCAACCGTCAGCACAGTGATTTTCATTTGCCGGATTCCTCCCGCTTCCATTTCAAAAGTTTGTCTTTCTCCTCTTTAGAGACCCGGTAGGACTCTCTGATCTTCTGGATGGATTTATTGTGTGTAAAAGTATCCATAGTATCCGTCTGCAGAAACAGTGTCGTTTTTTCCGGGAACTTGATATAACACACAGACACGGCCCAGGCAGCTGCCATCTGCACATAATAGGCATCGCTGTTTATATGGTTCAATCTATCCAGGAGACGGTCTATGTACTCTTCTGTCACAAAATGGTTCAGCATGGACACCAGGGCAAAACGGATTTCATATTCATGTTTCGAGTCCAGAAACCGTTCCAGAAATGCAAACCAGTAGGAAGTATCCTTTCTCATAAACTTGTAAGTGACACAGCTGCAGTCACAAATTGCCCAGTTATTGATTTTAGGAACAAAATCCTTCAATGCCTGGGTCTGTTTTTCCCGATCCATTTTCGCATATCCAATTACAATACCTTTCAGCATCAGCTCCTCATAACAGGTATCATCCGCTTTTTCCAAAAATTCCGTAATATCTTCTTTTGCAATCTTCTTTGCCATTTCCCGGAGCTTTGGCATTCGGACCCCCATCATTGTAGTCAGGCCCGGAACCAGGGACTCTTGAAAATTTTTGTATTTCGCATCAGCAGACTGCCGCAGTTCTTCTCTTATTGCCTCGATCATGATCTCCCTCGTGTTTTACAAAATCGCTTCCATATAGTTGCAAAAAGAGCCGCCACGTCCGGTGACGGCTCCCTATATGCTTAATTAATTATTTTTTCCTTTGATAAATTCATCAATTCCCTGTGCTGCTGCTTTACCTGCACCCATAGCCAGGATAACCGTAGCAGCGCCTGTTACAGCGTCACCGCCGGCGTAAACACCGTCTTTGGTCGTCTTGCCGTTTTCTTCATCAGCGATGATACATTTTCTCTTGTTTGTATCAAGACCGATGGTGGTGGAGGAGATCAGCGGGTTCGGGGAAGTTCCCAGAGACATGATAACAGTATCCAGTTCCATCTCGAACTCGGAATCCGGAATCTCTACCGGGCGTCTTCTTCCGGATGCATCAGGCTCACCCAGTTCCATGCGGACGCACTTCATACCTTTTACCCAGCCGTTTTCATCTGCCAGGATCTCTGTCGGATTACACAGAAGGTCAAAAATGATGCCTTCTTCTTTTGCATGATGTACTTCTTCTGCTCTTGCAGGAAGCTCTGCTTCACTTCTTCTGTATACAATATGTACTTCAGCGCCCAGACGAAGTGCTGTTCTTGCTGCATCCATTGCAACATTTCCACCGCCTACAACAGCCACTTTTTTGCCCATTTTAATGGGGGTATCATGGTCATCGCGGAACGCTTTCATCAGGTTGCTTCTTGTCAGATATTCATTGGCAGAGAACACACCGTTGCTGATCTCACCTGGAATTCCCATGAACATAGGAAGTCCTGCGCCGGAACCGATGAATACCGCTTCAAAGCCTTCATTTTCCATAAGTTCATCAATCGTGGTGGATTTTCCGATGATAACGTTTGTCTCAACCTTAACGCCTAAGGCTTTTACATTTTCAACTTCCATTTTTACGACTTTGTCTTTCGGAAGACGGAACTCGGGAATACCGTATACCAAAACACCGCCCGGCTGATGAAGGGCTTCAAAGATAGTCACATCATAACCCATCTTTGCCAGATCGCCTGCACAGGTAAGGCCTGCAGGTCCGGCACCGATCACTGCCACTTTATGTCCGTTTTTCTCCTTGGGAGGTTCCGGTTTGATTCCGTTTTCTTTTGCCCAGTCAGCAACAAAACGTTCCAGTTTACCAATGGAAACCGGCTCGCCTTTGATACCGCGGATACACAGGCCTTCACACTGTGTTTCCTGAGGGCAGACACGTCCGCAGACTGCCGGAAGGGCACTGGACTGTCCGATCACTTTGAACGCTTCTTCAAAGTTACCTTCTTTCACTTCTTTGATGAATCCCGGAATATCAATATTTACGGGACATCCTTTGATACATTTGGCATTTTTACAGGTCAGGCAGCGGGCTGCTTCTTCCATTGCCTCTTCTTTGTTATATCCATAGCAAACTTCTTCAAAGTTTGTTGCTCTCACTTTTGGGTCCTGCTCTCTTACAGGAACTTTCTTTAATACATCACCCATTATTCGTCACCTCCGCAGTTTCCGCATCCGCCGTGATGGGTGTCCCCCTCACGAAGTTTTAATAATGCTCTTCCTTCTTCTGTCTTGTACATCTGCTGTCTCTTCATTGCCAGATCCCAGTCAATCAGATGACCGTCAAATTCAGGACCGTCCACGCAGGCGAATTTCACTTCGCCGCCGACGATAACACGGCAGGCTCCGCACATACCGGTTCCGTCAACCATGATCGGGTTCATGGAAACAATAGTGGGCAGGTTCAGTTTTTTAGTTGTCAGGCAGCAGAACTTCATCATGATCATTGGTCCGATGGCAATACATTTTGTATAAGACTTGCCTTCAGCAGTCAGATCCTCGATCACTTTTGTTACCATTCCGTGACGTCCATATGTACCATCATCTGTGGTGATGTATAAATTACCTGCTACTTCTTCCATTTCTTTTTCCAGGATGATCAGGTCTTTTGTCTTAGCACCCACAATGACATCAGCCTCAATGCCGTGCTCGTGCAGCCATTTTACCTGCGGATATACCGGTGCGGTTCCTACGCCGCCGGCTACAAATAAAAGTCTTTCTTTCTTTAACTCTTCCAGATCTTCATTTACAAATTCAGATGGACATCCTAACGGACCTACGAAATCTTCAAAGAAATCTCCTGTCTGCATTTTAGCGAATTTTTCCGTGGAAGCACCTATCGGCTGGAATACGATCGTAACAGTTCCTGCCTCTCTGTCATAATCACAGATAGTAAGCGGAATTCTCTCCCCTGCATCGTCCTTTTTCACGATGACGAACTGTCCGGGCTCACAGTGTTTTGCAACCCTTGGTGCGTCAACAACCATGAGATAAACTATCTCATTAAGCTTTTCTGCTTTCAGAATCTTGTACATAATGTCCTCCTCACAACTCCAAATATGGTAATTCTATTGCTATAGTCGCTCTTTTTAGTATAGAGCAAAATGAACAAAAATTCAATCCGAATTTTAGAAAAATTTCCAATTTACTTTATAAATCATTGATAAATGACATAAGTTGCACTGGCCGGACTACTTATCTTTCCATTTTCATCCACTAAGATAGCGGAGAAGATATTTTCTCCAACCGGCATGGAAACCGGTCCTGTATATTCCGTGCTGTCCGTAGTTGGCGTTCCGTTAAATTCATAATATGCAGTACAGCCCTTTGGCACATATACCTTGATCGTCATGGAATCCTCATACTGTCCGGAGGCAGGTGTTATCCTTGGCGCATCCGGTGCCTTGAACTCTATGGTATAGGTCATAAGTCCAATGTCACTTGGAATCCCCTTGGCATTATATGCCACATATTTCAAGGTATACTCCCCTTCCTCCTCCAACAGGATTCCGCTGGCAGAATCATATAATGTACTTGTAGTATCCGGGTCCTTTCCGTCCAGCGTGTAATACACCTTGGTCCCATCCTCAATGGCACTGAAATCCACTTCCTCTTTGCTGTCATAAGTGCCGCCGTCCAGTGATATGACGGGAAGTGTGCTGATATAGGCGGAATAGCGCTCCTTAACCTCCGTGCTCTCACAGTCGTCCATAAGCTCTTTTATCTTTTTGACTTCGCCCTGTTTTTCATACAGGCGCAGAAGCTCCCCATAGGCGCTGACACTGTCGGGCGCATTGGCGACCGTAGAGATGAGGATTGCCAGAGCCTTCTCCTCCTCCTGGTTTTTCAGATATATCTTAGCCTGCAGAATATTGGCTTCTGTACTGTCCGGCTGCAGGTTCAGCGCACGCTCCAGGTATTTCAGGGCAGTGTCATAATCTTTGTTGCTGAACTCGGACTCTGCCTGGGCCATCTGGAAATCAAAAGAATTGTATTGTTTCTGGTAAAAGAGGACACCTGCGCCCACTGCCAGCACGCAAACACCGACGGCTGTAAAGCCCACAGCCATACGTTTTTTCTTTCGCCGTTTCATCTCCTGTTCCTGCCGCTTTTTTTCCCGAAGCGCATGCTCTTCCCTTTTCTTCTTTTCTTTTTCCTGTATCTCACGCTGCTGGATGATCGTCTCCAGCGTATTATATTCCGGCACCCATTGAACTTCTTTGCCGCATACGGGGCAGAACAATATGCCATCCTCAAATTCTGTACCGCAGTTCGCACATTTCATGTAAATACCTCATTTCTCATCTATATCAACATTTTACAAATATTCTTTTACCTGTTCTGTCCCTTCACAAGTTACAGACATTCTTCTATATACTGTTCAAATTCTTCCATGGACATAAGAACTTTTCTGGGTTTGGTACCTTCCTCCTCACCCACAACGCCGGCCTCACAGAGCTGGTCCATGATTCTGGCCGCCCGGTTAAAGCCAATCTTAAAGACACGCTGCAGCATACCGATAGAGGCCTTTTCTTTCTCAATGATGAACTTGCCTGCATCTGTAAAATAGGCATCCCGGTCATTGCCGCCGGATGCTGCTCCCGCCTGATTACCGGAAGCATCTTTGGCCGCCTCTATCTTGTCCTGGATCTCCTGGCTGTAGACATGGGCAGGGTTCTGCTCTGATAAAAATTTAACCACAGCCCCCACTTCCTGGTCACTGACAAAAGCCCCCTGTACACGGGCCGGCTTTTGGTAACCCTGGGGATAAAACAACATGTCGCCTTTGCCCAGAAGCTTTTCCGCACCATTCATATCAATGATCGTCCGGGAATCCACACCGGAAGATACGGAGAAGGCAATCCTGGAAGGCATGTTTGCCTTGATCAGGCCGGTAATGACATTGACGGAAGGCCGCTGCGTTGCGATGATCAGATGGATCCCCGCTGCCCTGGCAAGCTGTGCCAGGCGGCAGATCGCGTCTTCCACCTCACCGGGAGCTACCATCATAAGGTCTGCCAGCTCGTCCACGATAATAACGATCTGCGGCATCTTTTCCGGCTTTCCTTCCTCTTCAATATCTTTGATCTTGTCAACCTTTGCATTGTATCCTTTTAAGTCCCTGACATTGTACTCTGCAAATTTGTTATAACGGTCTGTCATCTCCGCAACCGCCCAATTCAGGGCGCCGGCTGCTTTCTTCGGGTCTGTGACCACGGGGATCAGCAGATGGGGGATGCCGTTATAAACACTCAGCTCCACAACTTTGGGGTCTATCATGATAAGCCGTACCTCTTCCGGGGAGGCTTTGTAAAGGATACTCATAATTAAGGTGTTGATACATACGGATTTACCGGAACCCGTGGCACCTGCTATGAGCAGATGGGGCATCCTGGCAATATCCGCTATGACCGGCTGTCCGGCGATATCTTTTCCTGCCGCGAAAGCCAGTTTTGATCTGCATGTGGAAAAAGCCTCGGACTGTATCAGTTCACGAAGCATAACTGCACTGTTTGTGGCATTGGGGACCTCTATTCCAACAGCTGCCTTACCGGGAATGGGTGCCTCTATACGAATATCCGTTGCCGCCAGATTCAATTTGATATCATCTGTCAGGCTGACAATCTTGCTGACCTTAACCCCCTGCTCCGGCTGCAGTTCATACCGCGTGACCGACGGACCGCAGCTTACATTGGTCACCGTCACATTGACGCCGAAGTTGTGTAACGTTTCCTGCAGCTTTTTAGCTGTACTGCGCAGATGGGAATCAGAATCGCCTTTTACCCCGCTTCCCTTTTTCAGCAGTGAGACAGGCGGTATCTCATATTCCTTTTTTATCTCCTGCTCTTTGTCTGCAATCTCATCCTTAATATTTTCAATTCCGTCCGCAATCTCATCTTTGGAGGAACGCGTTTTTTTCGCAGATGCTGCTTTCTGTGGTTTTTCCTCCCGCACCGGTTCTGCAGGAAGCTCCTCCACAATTTCTTCCACCTCCGCCGGCGCTGCGTCGGAACGATGGATCGGGAAAGCATTCTCAGGTTTTAACAGGATATCCTCTTCCGGGATCTCCTCCACAGATTCCGCCGCAAACACCTCTGCAGCAGCGGCCTCTTTCCGGATATTATCTATATTTTCAGCAGCCGTATTGGCTCCAGTATTGTCTTCGTTCTTGTTTCTTCTTGTTTTCAATTTTAAAGGTTCTGATTCTTGTGTTTTTTCCCCGTGTTTTGCTCTTCTTCCTGTGACCGGCTTGTCTTTTTTCTCTGATACATACTGTTTTCTTCGTGCATGGCCTGCTTTTGCACTTCCATATACACGGGTGCTGCCTTTTTTGAGAAGTGCAAACATAGATTTCTGGGTGATCAGGATCAAAGCAATGATCATTGCAATGATATCGATCACATACGTTCCCACAGTACCGAAGGCTTTTCCGCAGATATTGCAGAGAAGGCCACCCAACATACCTCCGCCGGTCTGGTATGTGGAGGAAGTTTTGTAATAGTCCATAATGGAAGTTCCGCTGAAGTAACCGTCCGTTAAAAGCTGCATCAATGCGCAGGCAGAAATGAACAGCAAAAGAAAGCCTGCCATTTTTCGGTAAGCTTTCGGATTTTGGTTATTCGATATGACAAAGGATACAGCCAAAAATAAAAAGATAGGAAATATGTAAGCCACCAGGCCAAACAGCCCGAAAAACACGCCGCTGACCGTCTTTCCTACCAGGCCTCCCATGCCAAAATTACTAAGCAAAAGCAGGATAGAACCTGCCAATGTGATCCATAAAATAATCTCCGTATACAGGCCGATCCCCTCGTCCTGTTTTTTCTTATTTCTGCTTCCAGAGCGGGTGCCCGTCTTTTTTCTTGTGTTGTTTTTTTTCGTCGCTGCCATTTTTTCTTGACTCCCCTTAAAGTTCCTGCGGCCTGTGCCTACAGGACAAAATTACACGTTACAGCGGCTATTCCGATGATAAAACAATAAATACTGAAATACCGGAATTTTTTGCGCTGTACAAACCGCAGCATTGTCTTGATGCAGAAGTACCCCGCCGCTCCTGCTAAAACTGCTGCTGCCAGATATTCCCCGAACATGGGAAGTGTGGCTCCCGAGCCGGGTATGTCCTTTAATTCCAAGATAGCTGCCCCCAATACAGCCGGAATGGACATGATAAATGAATATTTTACTGCAAATTTCCTGTTGAGACCGCAGAGCAGACAGGCTGCTATGGTCATACCGGATCGTGAGATTCCGGGAAATACTGCAATTCCCTGAAAAAAGCCGATCGCCAGTGCGATCCCGAAAGATACATCTCTTGGTATTTTATTTCCTGCCGGGAAGAAATCCACCACCAGAAGCAAGATTCCGGTGATAAAGAGTCCAACCCCGGGTGCCAGCAGATTATTGCCGGCTGTCACCACCACATTCTTTAGAAGCAGTCCCACAACTGCGGTAGGAATGGTAGAAACAATAATAAGCAGGATGAATTTTCGGTAATTGGTGGACACGATTTTTTTATAACGCTTCGCATCGTGTTCTCTTCGGTTGTGTGACCATATTTTAAAATTCTGAACAATGTCATAAATCATCCCACATCCATCCAGAACCAGTTTCTTAATGTCCTTCCAGAACGCAATAAAAATAGCTGTCAGCGTTCCCAAATGTAAAATCACATCGAACAACACGCCTGTGTCCGTGTTGATGTTTAAAAGATTCTGCATAATAGCCAGATGCCCGGAACTGCTCACCGGAAGGAACTCTGTGATTCCCTGCACCAGCCCAAGCAGAAGTGCCTGTAGTAATGACATGTGGTCAACCTCTTCATATGTATTTTCTCCATCTGTTTTTTGTGTAGATCGCACAGATGGAGTGATAAACTTTATCAAATGTTTATTCTATCATAAAATTGCATTTCACACAACTTAAAAGTCTTTACAAAATTTAAGAAATTTCGATCATCCCTCATTTTTTCTGTTTTTTTCAATGAGTTCATACAGTTTTTCCAGAGACTGGGAAATGCCGCCAACCTCATCGATCAGTCCTTCCTTCACTGCTTCTTCCCCCTCCAGCATTGTGCCCACATCCTTTACAAGCTGTGTGGGATCCAGCATCAGTTCCTCGATACGCTCCTGCGACATCCTAGAATGGGAGGAGACAAAACCTGTGATGCGGTCCTGTATTTTTTCTATATTTTTATAGGACTGCATCACGCCGATAAACATACCGTTGCTCCGAACCGGATGTATCACCATGGTTGCAGAGGGCACAATAAAAGAATAATCAGCGGAGACTGCCATAGGTACACCGATGGAATGGCCGCCGCCAAGTACCAGGGAAACGGTTGGCTTGCTAAGAGATGCGATCATCTCCGCGATTGCAAGTCCTGCCTCCACATCTCCGCCCACAGTGTTGAGGAGGATGAGAAGGCCGTCCACATCTTTGCTGTCCTCGATCACAGCAAGCTTTGGAAGAACATGCTCGTATTTGGTGGTCTTGCTGTTGTTTGGCAGGGATTCATGGCCTTCCACCTCGCCAATAATGGACAAAAGGTGGATATGATATTGTTTTTCATTGTCGGATAAATCTAACTGCCCCATATCTTCTATCTGCTCATTTTGTTTTTCTGTTTTTTCCAGTTCTTTTTTCTTTTCTTCAGACATAAAACTACCTCCAAGAATTTATTCCTGGAGGTAGGATGCGTAGTTTGGTGATTATTATGCACATTCCGGTGCAGATGCGGCTCATTGGCTGGAAAAAAGCCCCCTCTGCGCCTGTTAAAACGCAAAGGGGGGATTTTATTTACTCGTCCCAGTTATGCCATACATACTGTACGTCGTCGTCATCTTCCAGTAAATCCAGTGTTCTTTGCAGGTTCTTCACATCCTGCTCATCGGAAAGCTCCACATAAGTCTGTGGGATCATGGCAACATCAGCCTCTGCCATAGGGATTCCTTCCTTTTCCAGGGCTTCGCGCACAGCGCTGAAATCATCCGGAGCGGTGAGGACCTCAAAGCTGTCCTCCTCCTCAGAAAAATCTTCTGCGCCTGCATCCAGGGCGATCATCATCAGGTCATCTGCGTCCATCTCACACTCTTCCTTGTCAATGATGATCTGTCCTTTTTTATCGAACATAAAAGATACACAGCCAGGTGTTCCAATATTGCCGTTTCCTTTTGTGAATGCACTTCTCACATTGCTGGCTGTACGGTTCTTGTTATCTGTCAGGGTCTCCACAATGACAGCCACACCGCTTGGGCCGTAGCCTTCGTAGGTGATATATTCGTAGTTGTCAGCATTGGCATCACCCGCTGCTTTTTTGATCCCGCGGTCAATGGTGTCGTTTGGCATGTTGTTGGCTTTTGCCTTCGCGATCACATCACGCAGTTTACTGTTGTTGGCCGGGTCCGGGCCGCCCTCTTTTACGGCTACCACGATCTCTCTTCCGATCACAGTAAAGATTTTGCCTTTTTTAGCATCGTTTTTCTCTTTTTTATGTTTTATGTTTGCGAATTTTGAATGTCCTGACATCTCTCTTCTCCTTCTTTTTTGAGCAGTTTTTCTACCCTTACTTTTTGTATTGTATTATTTTCCACCCCAAGGATGGTAAATAAATATCCGTTTGTCCTGACTTCCTTGTCCTCCTGGATATTGGGGATATGGCCCAGCAAAGAGGTCAGATATCCATTTAATGTCTCATAATCCTCATCCTCAAAATCAATATCCAGCACTTCCCCCACCTCTTCCAGAGGTGTGAGACCTTTCATCAGATAGGAGTCATCAAGCTGTTCCACAATAAAATGGTCATCTTCATCATATTCGTCCAGAATATTGCCCACAATCTCTTCCAGTATGTCCTCCATGGTAACAATGCCTGAAGTCTGTCCATATTCATCCACTACCACAGCCATGTGGATTTTCTTGGCCTGCATCCGTTTGAACAAATCGTTGATGCTCCTGGTCTCAGGAATATAGGAAGCTTCACGGATCAGATCCGGTATCTGGCCCACAGGAACATCTCCTTTATTCTCAAAGGTCATCTGTTTCATAGCATCTTTCAGATGCAGGATGCCGATAATATCATCCATATCTTCCCTGTATACCGGATACCTGGAATTACTTCCGTTCAGCATATAGGAAAGGGCCTCAGCAAGAGGGGTATTTACCTCTATGGCGCTGACATTTTTCCGGTGAGTCATGATATCCTGCGCTTCCTTGTCGGAAAACTCCATGATATTCTGAATCATTTCCGCTTCATTCTCTTCGATCACACCCTGTTCATGGGCATCATCCACCATTGAAATAATCTCTTCTTCCGTCACATCTTCTTCGTTATGATGGGGATCCACACCCAGCAGGCGCACCATCCCATTGGACAGTTTCATGATCAGAAACGTAATCGGATAAAACAGCTTTACGATCAGCCGTACCAGCCCTGCTGTCCGGTAAACCCATTGGTGCGGATTACAGGTAAACAGCTTCTTGGCGGAAATTACGCCTACAGCCACCAGTAAAATCAATACCAGAAGCACCGCGACCACAACGCAGATGCCGCGCAGAACAGCGTCCGGTATGTAGGAAAATGCGGAAATCCCATGCAGTGCCGTATACATATAGGGAACAAGCTCACGGATCCCCACATACCCGGCCAGTATGCTTAAAAGTGTGCCCACAGTGAGAATAGTATTGACAACCATAACCGGATTGTTCACCACATCCAGCAGCCAACGGGACCTCTTATCACCCTCCTGCTGCCGCTTCTCCACTTCACTTTCACTTACTTTCTGTATGGCAGAGCCAAATCCATATAAAATCCCGTTAATGATGATGAATAATAGAAAAACCATTACCGCCCATAAAGGACTACTCCCGTCATCCATATGATTAAAAAATTCCTTCTTTCTTCCCTCATATTTGCCCTTTTTACAGGGCTGTCCTATAATAAGATACCATTTTCATGCACAGCAGTCAAGAAAAAAGAATGCCCGTCCGGGCTGCAAAACCGTACATGTTACTGTTCACTCCGTGTCCAGTAACACGCTTCGCGATGCACAGATATGGGGCATTCTGCCCCATATCGCGCTGGCTGACTCGGGATTTTCATGCTTTCAGCATGAAAACGCCTCCCGGTACAGTGGCCTGTGTACAGTAACCCGTACATTCCGGACATACGAATTTGGAACGTCAAATTTTGAATAAATCATTGTTTTTATAAAATTCTGGTGTATAATAAAAGTAACTACGATTGGATGGGAGGTTTTTATATGACACCAAAAGAAAATTTCAGAAAATTTTTTCAGCATGAACGCGGCGAATGGTTCCCCAGCTTTTTCACAGATGCCAACCTGGGCGTGTTCATAACAGGAATGGATGAACGTGCACCCCGCAATCAGTCCGGAAAAGACTTTTTCGGATGCACTTGGGTGTTTGACCCCGTAGGTAACGCAGCCGTTCCTGACACCAGTATTCCGCCGATTCTGGAGGATATCTGTGACTGGAGGGAAAAAGTGGTATTTCCTGATCTGGATTCTGTGGATTGGGAGGCAAGCGCCAAGGCAGACAAGGTAGATCAGTACGATCCGGACAAATTTAATTACACCATGCTCCTGGAAGGTCCCTTTGAGCGGCTTCACACACTTATGGGGTTTGAGAACGCCCTCTGTGCCATGCTCACAGACCCGGATGAGGTGGGCGCATTTTTCGACCGGCTGGCAGAACTGAAATGTAAAGAGCTGGATATCCTGCAGAAATATTACCACACAGAAGCGGTATGCTTTCACGATGACTGGGGTACCCAGAAGAATATGTTCTTCTCCCCTGATATCTGGCGCAGCCTGATAAAGCCACGGATCAAAAAGATTGCAGAGCATTGCCACTCGCTGGGTATGTTTTTCGATATGCACTCCTGCGGCAAAATGGATCAGATCATTGCCGAGTTCCCGGAGATAGGCATTGATTCTTTCCAAGGACAGGGGATCAACGACATTGTTGGCGCAATGAAAAAGACAGGCCATAGCCTGTCCTATAACATTACACCCAAATATCAGGATCTGGAAGCCGCAGCAGCGGCAGGCAGCCTGACTGAGGAGGAAGTCAGAAGCCGTATCCGGGAAGAAGTTTTATCCTGCGCAAAGAACGGAATCTATACAACTGCCTTCGTCCCGGTAAAGACCTGGTGGTTCCCCATCGCCATGCAGGAGGCGAAAGCCTGCGAAAAGGAAATTTTCACTATGTAGTGGGAAGTTCCAGGCTCACGCACAGGGCATGATTGACTTTCTTCAGTATTTCTGCATCCAGATGGCATACCTTGTCTTTTAATCTTCGTTTATCAATGGTGCGAAGCTGCTCCAGCAGGATTACGGAATCCTTCACGATCGCGTAGGAGGATGCGTCAATCTCTATATGGGTGGGCAGCTTCGCCTTATTCATCTTTGATGTTATGGCCGCACAGATCACTGTGGGGCTGTGTTTATTACCGATGTCATTCTGAATGATCAGCACCGGACGGATTCCGCCCTGTTCGCTGCCGACTACCGGCCTTAAATCCGCGTAAAAAATATCACCTCGTTTGATAACCACACATTTCACACTCCGATTTTTTTCTGTTCAGATATAATTCTTCCCAAGTTCTCTCGTGTGTATTCCATGGTTTTTCTTGTTTTTTACTTTTCTGAAGCCAAATCGCCTAGGGCGATGGGATCTTTGCTTGCTGCGGGATGTGTTCTTACGGTTCTGCGGGAATAAAAAGGTGGGGGACACGTTTATTGATACAGCAGGCAAACTCGTAATTAAAGCGGCCTGAAATCTCTCCCAGTTCCTCCAGCGTGATGCTCTCTTCCCCGTCCCGTCCAACTAATGTCACTTCGTCCAACTCTTCCGCTTCCGGGATATCTGTCACATCCACCATGAACTGATCCATACAGACTCGTCCTATGATCGGCGCACGTCTGCCGCGGATCAGTACACTGCCTTTGTTTGACAGACTTCTGGCATACCCGTCCGCATATCCCACAGGAATGGTGGCAACTCTGGTAGGACGTTTTGTGACAAATGTTCCGCCGTAGCTGATCTCCACGCCGGGTTCCACTGTCTTTATGTATACAACTCTGCTTTTGAGAGCCATTACCGGTTTTAAAGGCACCGGCTCCTTTTCCACCTGACCGGACGGATAGAGGCCGTACAGAATGATACCGGCCCGCACGGCATCCATATTCGCCTCCGGGATCCGGATAATACCTGCACTGTTGGAACAGTGCTTCAAAGGCACATGCAGCCCCTTCTCCTCCAAGGCCCGGACAAATTCCAGGTATCTCTCAAGCTGTGCATAGGCCGGTTCCCTGCCCGTCTCATCTGCCCTGGCAAAATGGGTGAACAGTCCTTCCACTTCAAGCCCCGGCATTTCAGCAATTTTCAGGATCTCCGGTACATCGTGCTGCAGATCGCGGTAGCCGATACGTGTCATACCGGTATCCAGCTTAATATGTATCTTCACTGCTTTGTTCAGCCGTTTTGCCGTGTCTGATAAATCTTCAGCCATCTTACAGGTAAAAACGGTGGGGCGGAAGTCATTTTCTATGATGGTCTCATAATCTTCCAGGAAGGTATATCCAAGAATCAAAACAGGCTTTTCAATGCCGCCCTCTCTGAGTGCAAGTCCCTCTTCCACACAGGCTACAGCAAAGCCCCAAATATAAGGCAGGGGTTCGATATGCCTGGCAATGGGAAGTGCTCCATGTCCATAGCCATCCGCCTTCAGTACGGCAATGATCTTTGTGTCCTCGCGGATATTGTTCTTCATACTTTCCAGATTATAGGAAACCGCATCCAAATCTATGGAAACGTAAATCCTGTTCGGTGTCTTCATAAAACTGCTCCTCTTTTCTTCAAGATTTCCGTTGTCTGTGTGATCATATCTCCGGCGATCATACTGTACTCCCCCTTTTGGGCAGCTGCCATATCACCTGCCATCCCATGAAAATAAGCGCCCAAAGCCGCGGCTTCCTTTACTGAAAGCCCCTGGGCTAAAAGGCCCATAAGGATACCGGAGAGTACATCCCCGCTTCCGGCTGTTGCCATTCCGCTGTTGCCGGAAGTGTTGATAAATATCTCCTCACCACCGTCAGAAATGACGGTACGGGAATCTTTGCATACTACGGTCAGATGATATTTCTGGGCAAAACGTTTTGTCAGGTAAAGGGGCGCTACTTTCCACTCCTCCACGGATACCCCTGCGATCCTGGAGAACTCACCCAAGTGGGGTGTTACCAGAATAGGTGCCGGATACTGCGTGAGCACTTCCATTCTGCCTGCCAGAAGATTCAGGCCGTCCGCATCGATCAGCAAAGGTTTACTGCCCTCTGCCAGTATGGTATAGAGGATATCTTCTGCCTGCTGCCCTGTGCCAAGTCCAGGCCCTACTCCTATCACATCTGCCCAGGCCAGTCCTTCCCGGATCTGTTCTTTTTTGATCTCCTCATCGTCATAGAAGCTGTACATAGCCTCCGGCAGCATTGTGGTCAATGCCTGCCTGTTCTCCTCCCTGGTATGTACCTTGATCATACCTGCACCTGTCCTGAGTGCCGCACAGGCAGAGAGATACGCTGCGCCGCTTAAATCACGGCTTCCGGCTGCCAGAAATATTTTTCCATAAGTCCCCTTGTTTCCATCCGGCTTCCGCTTGGGGATCCGGTACAGATCCTTCTCCTCACAACGCAGTACAGACAGCTCAAAATCATTCTGGGACATTTTATAGATCCCGATATCCGCAGTCCTGACTTTTCCCGCGCAGGAAGCACCTGGATAGAATAACAGCCCTGCCTTCTCATAGGCAAAGGTCACAGTCACGTCAGCTTTCACTGCACAGCCCAGCACCTTTCCCGTATCTGCACTGATACCGGAGGGGATATCCACTGCCATGATCTTTGCTTCCGACCGGTTAGAGGCTTCGATGGTGTCTCTGTAGATTCCGCCCACTTCTCTGGACAGGCCTACACCAAAGACAGCATCTACTATAGTAGTATATTCAGCAGGTACGGCATTCTTGACAAAGGATATGTGATAATTTTCTGCAATATTCACTTGCTTTCTCATTTCTTCTGTATAATGATCCTTTTTTCCAAGTATACAGATATCTACCGAAACCCCTGCCACATGAAGCATACGCGCCACAGCCACGCCGTCCGCGCCGTTATTTCCCGTGCCGCAGAGGACCAGGACTTTTTCCAGAGGGAAATCTTCCTCCACAAGGGCCCGGTACACACTCAGGGCTGCCCGCTCCATGAGGACCAGGGAGGGGATCCCGATCTTGCGGATGGTATAATCATCCAAAAGTTTCATCTGTCCGCCGGTTACGATTTGTTTCATGTCAACACTCCTCTCTTTTGCTGGTATCAGCCAAAAAAGGCCGCCGCAAAAGTTCCGCAGCAGCCTTTTCTTACTTTTTATGTTCCGTCACATAACAATTCAGATTATAAGACAATCTCATGAGACTCTCGGACAGGTGTACATTTTCCACAATGACATCCTCCGGGACCTCCAGATCCAGATGTGCGAAATTCCAGATAGCCTTGATTCCGTTTTCCACCAGCAGATCAGCTGTCTCTTCTGCATTGTTCTTAGGCAGAGTGAGCGCCGCTATCTGAACATCATTATCCTTCAGATACTGGGGAAGTTCATCCATCATAAGGATTTCGTTCCCACGGATGGAAATGCCCTTCAGAACCGGGTTCACATCAAAGATACCGACTACCTTAAACCCGCGCTTTTCAAACTGCACATAATTTGCCAGTGCCTGTCCCAGATTGCCCGCTCCTATAATGATCATGTTATGGGTCCGGTCAAGTCCCAGGATCTTAGCGATCTCCGTGTACAGGTACTGCACATTATATCCGTATCCCTGCTGCCCGAACCCTCCAAAATTATTCAGGTCCTGGCGGATCTGGGATGCCGTCACGCGCATCTTGGTACTCAGCTCATTTGAGGAGATACGCTCCACACCATCTTCCAAAAGTTCTCCTAAATATCTGTAATATCGGGGAAGTCTTCTGATGACTGCTTTTGATATGCATTTTTCGTCCACGACTTTACCCTCCTTATGTCTTAGTTTTCTGTTTCATATAGGAATATTATATATAATTGTTAAAATAAAGTCAAATACAATTCCAGTTATTGTTGTTTTTATCTGTTGTCAAATTCTGAATTTCAGATATAATAGGAAGGGTGAAGCAAAAATGTTACTGTTCACTCCGTGTCCAGCAACACGCTTCGCGATGCAC
Source organism: Blautia marasmi (assembly GCF_900258535.1). Lineage (NCBI taxonomy): Bacteria > Bacillati > Bacillota > Clostridia > Lachnospirales > Lachnospiraceae > Blautia > Blautia marasmi. The sequence goes on along the minus strand of NZ_OIWX01000001.1, from coordinate 5,266,604 downwards.
AGATATGGAGCATTCTGCCCCATATCGCGCTGGCTGCCTGGGGATTTTCATGCTTTCAGCATGAAAACGCCTCCCAGTACAGTGGCCTGTGTACAGTAACACAAAAATCCCGCGGCTAAAGTCCATTCCCGGCGGATTTTTGTCTATGACTGTGAAGAGACAAAACAGTTACACCTAAAGATAAAGGAGATTCTAAAAAATGATACTGGCATGTCAGAATATTGAAAAATCATTTGGAGGCATGAATTTGATCCATGACGCCTCCTTCCATATAGAGGAACGCGAAAAAGCTGCCTTAGTGGGCATCAACGGAGCAGGCAAATCCACACTGCTGCGTATTATCATGCAGGAGATCCCAGCGGACAGCGGGGAGGTCATCTTATCCAGAGGCAGGACCATCGGCTACCTGGCCCAGCACCAGGAGCTGGACAGCGCCCTCACCATCTACGATTCCCTGCTGCAAGTCAAACAGCATATTCTGGATATGGAGCTTCATATGCGGGAAACGGAAAAGCAGATGAAGCACGCTTCCGGGAAAGAACTGGAACACCTGATGGAAACGTATTCTCGGCTGACCCATGAATTTGAAATGGAAAACGGCTACGCATACAAAAGCGAACTTGTGGGGGTGCTGAAAGGACTTGGCTTTCCTGAAAGTGACTTTGAAAAAGAGATCTCCACCCTGTCGGGAGGGCAGAAAACGCGAGTTGCCCTTGGACGCCTCCTATTGTCCAAACCGGACATCATCCTTCTGGATGAGCCTACCAACCATCTGGATATGGATTCCATCTCCTGGCTGGAGACCTATCTGCTGAACTATCCGGGAGCTGTCCTGATCGTATCCCATGACCGGTATTTTCTGGACCGGATCGTAACCAAAGTTATTGATATTGATAACGGAAAGGTAAGTTCATTTACCGGAAATTATTCTGCTTACAGTGAGAAAAAGACCCAGCTTCGCAGGGATGCCTATCAGGCGTATCTGAATCAGCAGCAGGAGATCAAACATCAGGAGGAAGTAATCGCCAAGTTAAAGCAGTTTAACAGGGAGAAATCCATAAAGCGGGCAGAAAGCCGTGAAAAACTGCTGGATAAGATTGAAGTCATAGAAAAGCCCACAGAGGTAAACGCTTCCATGCGTATTTACTTAAAGCCCCGCATGGAAAGCGGATCGGATGTACTGACCGTGGAACATCTCACAAAATCCTTCCCCTCTCTCCCCCTCTTTTCGGACCTAAATTTTTCTGTCAAACGGGGGGAACGGGTAGCGATCATCGGTAACAACGGAACTGGCAAGACCACCATACTGAAAATCTTAAACGAGCTGGTTCCCGCCGACGCCGGGGTCTTCCATCTGGGAAGCAAAGTGCACATCGGATACTATGACCAGGAGCACCATGTACTCCATATGGAAAAGACCATCTTTGAGGAGATCTCTGATGATTTTCCAAAACTCACCAACACAGAGATCCGCAATCTGCTGGCTGCTTTCCTTTTCACCGGAGATGATGTATTTAAGAAGATCTCCTCCTTAAGCGGCGGAGAACGGGGACGTGTATCCCTGGCTAAACTCATGCTGTCAGAAGCCAACTTTCTGATCCTGGATGAGCCTACCAACCACCTGGATATCATGTCAAAAGAGATTCTGGAGGATGCCCTGTGCAATTACACTGGAACTGTGCTGTATGTGTCTCATGACCGGTATTTTATCAACAGGACAGCCACCAGGATCCTGGAGCTGACCAACAAAAGTATGGTGAATTACATCGGCAATTATGATTACTATATGGAAAAAAGAGAAGAACTCACCCGTATCTACGCACCTGGCCAGGAGGAGGAAGAAACTGCAGAATCTGTGTCTGCCACAAAACTGGACTGGAAACAACAGAAAGAAGAACAGGCACGCCAGAGGAAACGCGAAAATGATCTGAAAAAGACCGAAGCAGAGATTGAACGCCTGGAAGCCAGAGACAAGGAAATTGACGCCGAGATGGAGAAGCCGGATGTGGCGGTCAATGTGGCCGAATGCGTAAAGCTGGCCAACGAAAAAGCTGAGATCGCGCAAAAACTGGAAGAACTCTATGAAAAATGGGAAGAACTGGCATAATGCCTGTTCTTCCCGTTTTTCTGTTATAAGGGCAGGTCCCGCTTGCTGAACCGTATGATTCCAATCCCCATAAGTAAAAAACCCGCCAGATACAAAATGCCGCACATCATCCAAGCTTTTCCGTCCCCTGCACTCAGACCGTCTATGTCAAACAAGGTCACAGGTGTGGCATATTTTACTTTCTCAAATTTATCTCCAACCTGCGATATCATCTGCACAAGGACTGAATATACTACGATGGCTGTACTGACTGCAGAGGAAGTTTTTGATTCATTACTGAAACAAGAAGCACAGAAACATGCGCCGCCAAAGAATACAAGCATTCCCAGCAGACCCACATTGATCCGGATAAACGCTGCTGTTTCCATTTCCCCGGGGAAAAGTACCTCACTGACAACAAGGATCAGGCAAGTCACATAAATGACAATGACAAGCAGGGACACCAGCATGAAAACGCACTGTGTCATCATGATCTTCCAGCGTTTGGCAGGTACCGCCAAAAGGTAAGCCATGGAGCCGTTGTCCACGTATTTGGCTGCCAGTCTGTTTGAGAGAATTATGATGAATACCGCCGGGAAAGCCACATACAGCATTCCATATAAGTATCCCGATACAAATTCCAGCAATGTCTGGCCCACATCAGCCATGCCAAATGCCGCGAACAGATCCGGCATGCTGTCAGCCATCATTTTCAGGCTGTCTCCCATTTCAGGATTGAACATCATAGTGATCATACTGCCATAGACACTGAGGACCGCAAGAAAAATGACGAGCAGCAGCCAGTTTGATTTGATCTCTTTTTTAAATAACGTAGCATTCATGATCGTGCTGCCTCCTCTCCGTAAAAATGCATGAAAAACTCTTCCAGACTCTGTGTGCGCACATCTAAATCTGTGATCGTATACGCGCTGGCCTTTTTCAGGAAAAGATCAATATTTTTTCCCACTTTGGCAGTCACTGCTTTTTCCCCGGCCTGATAAGAGGCCTCAGGAAATGCGGCAGCGAACGCTTCCGCCATAGCTGGCTCCCGGAAAGTGATCACTATCACTTTCTGTCTTCCCTCTTTTAATCTTTCAATCTCCTCCACTGCAACCAGGCGCCCGTCACGGATGATCGCGGCACGGTCACAGGTTCGTTCAATCTCCTCAAACATATGGGAAGACATAAGTATGGTTTTTCCTTTTTTCTTCTCCGAAAGGATCAGCTCTACAAACCGATTCTGCATCAAAGGGTCCAGTCCGCTGGTGGGTTCATCCAGGATCAGGATGCTTGCCAGCGGATTCATGAATGCACAGACGATTCCTATCTTCTGCTTCATGCCTTTTGACATTTTCTTCAGCTTGCCGGAGGGATTCAGTTCAAACATTTTCATTAGTTCCTGAGCCCGGCCCAAATCTCTCATTTTCTTCATCTTTGCCACAAAACGGATAAATTCCATTCCTGTCATGGAGTCAATAAAAGCAATCTCCCCGGGAAGATATCCAAGGGATGACTGGATTTTATCCGCCTCCTTAAAACAATCCATATCCAGGATAGACAGGCTGCCGCTGTCAGGCTTGATAAAGCCCATGATCTGACGGATCGTTGTGGTCTTCCCTGCTCCGTTTGGGCCTAAAAATCCAAGCACCTCTCCTTGTTTCACCGAAAAACTCACGTCAAAAACACCGCGGTTCTGTCCATAGTCTTTTGTTATATGGCTGATTTCTATTACGTTCATATTTCCTGCCTCCTTCCAACCATTTCTGTCAGATACTCCTCTTTGTATGCGATCCGCTTCAGCATTTCTGACCATTTTCTGAATTGCTGCATCAATAAATCCGCATCCACCGTATCGGTATAGAACATTCTCTGATGCATATATCCGTCTGTAAGCCAGATAAGCATATGCAGTATCTCTCTGGGTTCTGCATCCTCCCTGAACTTTGTCATATCTACATTTTTGCAATAATCCTCAAACATAGTTGCAATCTGGTTTTTCATAAAGGAATTCATTTCCTCCGATACATCCTCTCTGGACGTAAAAAATGCCCGGACGCTGTATTCCATAAGATAGGGAAATTCAGAGAGAATACGGGCTTTCTTTTCGGTTGTGTAAGCCAACAACTCGAAGAAGTCCGTGATTTCAAAAAAATGCGAATCCAAAAGGCGTGAACCCACCTTTTCAAAGACATACTCAAACAGATACATATACAGCTCTTTTTTGTTCTTAAAATAATAAAACAGCAGTCCCTTTGAGATTCCGGCTTTGGCGGCGATCAGATCTGTAGATGCACGTTTATATTCACAGGTACCGAAAACCTCCAGTGCCGCATTGACGATCGCTTTCTTTTTTTCCTCCGAAAGACTGCTAAGTTTGTCCTCCATATTGAGCCCCCTTTTTGTACTTTACCGATTCGGTTAATACCCATTATAAGAAATTGACTCAGATTTTCAACCCCCTGTCTGAAAACTTTTAACTAAAAAGAACAAGTCCATGTAAGCAGGGACTTATACTCTCTTACATGGACTTATGAAATCAATAAAACATAATTTTTATGCGTATAAAGCATCCAGATTTTTTCTGACAGCCAGGATAAATTCACGGCTGTTCAGCACAGTCGGATCCTCCAGTGATGTGATCAGCGCAAGGTCTTTTGTCATTTCACCTTTTTCGATCGTAGCAAGTGTGGCCTTTTCCAGACGGTCAGCAAACTGGCAGAGGCTGCTGCTTGCGTCTAATTCTCCCCGTTTTCTAAGCGCGCCTGTCCAGGCAAAAATAGTTGCCACGGAGTTTGTGGAAGTTTCTTCACCTTTCAGATGCTTGTAATAGTGGCGCTGCACGGTTCCGTGTGCTGCTTCATATTCAAAATATCCGTGAGGGGATACCAGAACAGAAGTCATCATGGCCAGAGAACCGAAGGCAGAGGATACCATATCACTCATAACATCCCCGTCATAGTTCTTGCAGGCCCAGATAAAGCCCCCCTCTGCTTTCATGACACGTGCCACAGCATCGTCGATCAGTGTATAGAAATATGTAATACCGGCCTTCTCAAAAGCCTCTTTGTATTCTTTATCGTAAATGTCCTGGAAAATATCCTTAAAGGTATGGTCATACTTTTTGGAAATGGTATCCTTGGTGGAAAACCATACATCCTGTTTTGTAGAGAGCGCATACTCAAAACAGCTTCTCGCAAAGCTCTCAATCGAGCCATTTAAGTTGTGCATTCCCTGTGCCACACCGGCACCTGTGAAATTGTGCACCAGTTCTCTTGTTTCCGTGCCGTCAGCAGAGGTATAAACCAGCTCCACTTTTCCCGGTCCCGGAATGACCATCTCCGTATTTTTATAGACATCTCCATAGGCATGTCTTGCCAGGGTGATGGGTTTCTTCCAGTTTTTTACACAGGGTTCAATCCCCTTTACTACAATAGGAGCACGGAAGACGGTACCGTCCAGCATGGAACGGATGGTGCCATTGGGGCTTTTATACATTTCTTTTAAGTGGTATTCATCCATACGCGCCGCATTGGGTGTGATGGTTGCGCATTTAACGGCTACTTTGTACTTCTTTGTGGCATTGGCCGCATCCACTGTAACCTGGTCATTTGTCTCATTTCTGTATTCCAGTCCCAAGTCATAATATTCTGTATTGAGTTCCACATATGGCTCCAGCAGATCCTCTTTGATCATTTTCCAGAGGATTCGTGTCATCTCGTCTCCATCCATCTCCACTAAAGGTGTTGTCATCTTAATTCTTTCCATTGTTGTCATTCTCCTTTCCGTACTCTTCCCGCAGAATTTCTTCCAGATTATAATGTTTCAGATTCTCAACCGTATTATAAATATGCCTCGCCGCCACTTGTTCCGCCAAATCTGCATCCTTGCTTTTTATGGCTTCCAATATTTCCATGTGCTCGTTGCCTGATTTGTTCAGACGCATACGGTTCATGATGGATACCTGCCGCACACGCTGTACATACTGATGGAAATCAGACAGTGTGTGGGAGAGCATCCGGCTGCCGGAGGCTTCATATAGAAGCTTGTGGAATTTGCCGTCCATCTCACAGACCTGCTTATAATGTTCTTTTTTCGCGTGGTGGTCTGACAATACGATGGCTTCCTCCATAGCTTCCAGCTGTTCCGGTGTTATATTTTCCACAGCCATCCGGGCACAGAGCCCTTCCAGCCGGGAACGGATCAAATAAATATCCGTTACATCCCTTGCGGATATTCCGTTGACAAAGGCTCCTTTGTTTGGTACCAGGCGCACCAGCCCCTCCAGTTCAAGCTGCCGAATGGCCTCCCGCACCGGAGTTCTGCTGACTCCCAGTTCTTTTCCAATGGTACATTCCACCAGTTCATCTCCCTGCTGGTAATGGCCTTTCAGAATATTAGAACGAATCTTGTCAAATACCTGGCCCCGCAGGGACTTCTCTCTAACTGCCATTTTACTTCCTTCCTCACTTATGCCTTATAAGGTTATATGCAGTCTCCTGCAGCTCTCCTCAATGACGGATATGAGCTCCTCGTCTGTCAGGACTGTGACACGCCCCTCCTCATACTGGGCATCTACCCAGGCCTTTATCATCTGCACCAGTTCGCTGTTCTTCTGTACCTGGCTCTCACCCGAAAGCCGGTAGTGATTGTTGATCCAATGGGCAATACCTGCCAGGCCTGAAGTGTTGGAAACAGCCACCTGAGGCGGACGGCCCAGGAATTTATCCGTATCAAAGATATTGTAGATTTCCTCGTTTTTCAGCAGACCGTCTGCATGGATACCGGCCCTTGTCACATTGAATGCGCTTCCCACAAACGGTGTGGTGGAAGGAACCTTGTATCCGATCTCTTTTTCATAATATTCTGCAAGCTCTGTGATGACCCTTGTATCCATGCCATCCAGGGAGCCTTTGATCTGGGCATACTCAAATACCATGGCCTCCAGGGGAGTATTGCCGGTTCTCTCACCAATACCGAACAGGGAACAGTTCACACCGCTTGCGCCGTATAGCCATGCGGTTGTGGAGTTGCTCACCGCTTTGTAAAAGTCATTATGGCCGTGGAACTCTATCAGCTCAGAGGGGATTCCCGCATGTGTCAAAATACCGTAGATAATACCCGGTATGGAGCGGGGGATCACAGCTCCGGGATAATTGACGCCATATCCCATAGTGTCGCAGCAGCGCACTTTGATCGGTATGGAATACTCCTCCATCAGTTTGTTCAGCTCCAAACAGAAGGGGATCACATAGCCGTAGATATCGGCCCTTGTAATATCCTCCAGATGACATCTGGGGCTGATCCCTGTCTCCAGGCATTCACGGATCACACTCAAATAGTGCTCCATGGCCTCTTTTCTGGTCATTTTCATTTTATAGAAAATATGGTAATCCGAACAGCTTACCAGGATACCTGTCTCCTTAAGTCCGATGTCCTTTACCAGTTCAAAATCTTTTTTGCTGGCGCGTATCCAGCTTGTGACTTCCGGGAATTTGTATCCCCGCTCCAGGCATTTATATACGGCGTCTCTGTCCTTTTTGCTGTAGAGGAAAAACTCGCTCTGACGGATCCTTCCGTTTGGACCGCCTAGTTTGTGCAGGTAATCAAAGATGGTCACAATCTGCTCAGTGCTGTAAGGAGCTCTTGACTGCTGCCCGTCACGGAACGTGGTGTCAGTGATCCAAATGTCATCCGGCATATGGTGGGGCACGATCCTGTCGTTAAACGCAATCTTTGGTACCTCTGTGTAAGGAAACAGATTGTGAAATACATTCGGCGTCTGTACATCCACCAGGGGATACATATGCTCTTCCAGTTCCAGTAAATTTGTATGGTAATTCATTCTGACAGCTCTGTTTATCATTTTCGTCACTCCTCATCCTAACTTCCGGGATATCCCGGCATCACATTTTCAATATGCTATCACTTTATCCTAATGAATTTCTTGTATCATTGTATACAATGATACATTATTTGTCAATATAAATTTTCAATTCTTTTCGTCATATAAAAAATGCTCTAACTGAAAAAGCCCCCAACCCTGCAGGTTGTGGGGATAACCTAAATCCTTTGCTGTCTGCATGAGTCTTTTTTTGACTTGCAGATTTGTCAGGGCGGGATCTTTTTCAAGAAGCAGGGCAATCCCTCCCGACACCATGGGCGTGGACATGGAGGTGCCGCTTTTCACTGCATAGGGCATACTGCCGCTTCTGTTGGCACAGGAGACGATGGCATTGCCCGGTGCCACAATATCCGGCTTGATAATACAGTCAGATGTAGGCCCTCTCCCGGATATGCCCTGATGGCGCACCAGCATATCCGCAGAACCTACGGTAATGACCTTCCGGCTGCTTCCCGGAGCTGTGATGCTCCCCTGCCCCGGTCCCATATTGCCTGCTGCTGCCACAACAATGAAGCCATCGTCCCAGGCTGCTTCCACTGCATGGATCAAATCCCGGTGAGATTCTTTTTGTGTGGTGCCCACGGAAATATTGATGATCCGGATATTGTACTTTATCCTGTTTTCCTTGATCCAGTTCAGTGCTTCGATGACCTGCTCTTTATTTCCATTGCCGCTTTCATCCAGCACCTTCACAGCAATGATATCGCAGCCGGGCGCCACACCTTTGTATTTTCCGTTCAGCGCAGCCCCGTTTCCGGCCAGAATACCGGCCACGTGTGTGCCATGCCCATTGTCATCATAAGGGAAGGTTCTCCCGTGTACCATATCCAGAAAAGCACGGATCCGGCAGTCGAAATCTATATGAGGATAAATCCCGGTGTCCAGGATGGCGACACCTATATTTTTTCCAGTAAGCCATTTCTGCATCATTTCTCAAAGCTCCGTATATTAGTTCTTCTTTATGGTATTCAGAAAACGGCTTTACTGCCAATATTTTTCCGGCTTTCCTCATAGACTTATTAAAAATAGACAGTATGGAAATTTTATGGCTACAATAAAGGAAATGATTTTATCCGAGGACTATGCAGATTATATCCTCCCCATATATCCGCAGTTTCTGGATGATTACCGGCAGTACGGTGCCCAGCTCTTCAATAACTATTACGGGATGATCCATGGGCTTCTTCCCTCCTCTGATATCAGAGACTACTATGCAAACGGGCTTTTTTACAATACAGTCCCGAATCTCTATTCACTTTTGGATACCGTCAATCTGGAGGTCTCAGGGATCACCACGGTCCAGAACCAGCCGGCCCTCAATCTGAAAGGACGGGGGATTCTCATCGGCTTTATTGACACGGGAATTGATTACACCCATCCGGCCTTCCGGCGTTCGGACGGAAGCAGCCGTATATACGGACTGTGGGACCAGACCATCCAGAGCGGCACGCCGCCATATGAAATGCTGTATGGAAGCGGGTATACAAATGAAGATCTGAATAACGCGCTGGCTTCGGAAGATCCGCTGGAACTTGTCCCCTCCCAGGATACCATTGGACACGGAACCTTTCTGGCCGGCGTTGCAGCAGGAAGCAGCATACCTGAAAATGATTTTATCGGAGCGGCTCCGTCCAGTATGCTGGCAGTGGTAAAACTAAAAGAAGCCAAAAATTATCTGAAAGAACTCTTCTACCATACAAGCGACAACCCTGTTTACCAGGAATCAGACATTATGATGGGAATCCGTTATCTTCTGCTCCTCTCCAATGAACTGCAGGCACCGCTGGTCATCTGCATTGGCCTGGGTTCAAACCAGGGCGCTCATTCAGGACAATCTGCCCTGGCAATTTCCCTGACCTTATCCGCCAATTACTGGGGGGTCTACTCTGTTGCAGCCGCAGGGAATGAAGCGGGGAAGGCACATCATTTCTTCTCGGACGCACCTGCACCCGATACCAGCGTGACAGTGGAGATACTGGTTCCGGAAAATACCAGGGGATTTACTGCAGAGTTATGGGGTGCGCCTCCCGAAATCTATTCCGTGGGGTTTGAATCTCCTCTGGGCGAAGTCATCCAAAGGCTGCCTACCAGGATCAATTACACAGATACCATACAATTTGTATTGGAAGATACAGAGATTTTCATTGCCTCAGAGCTGATCCAAACGGTATCCGGGGATCAGCTGATATTTTTCCGGTTCTCAAATCCAACGCCCGGCGCCTGGAAGATCAATGTTTATTCCAGCAGCAACAATGCGGGGAACTTCCATATCTGGCTTCCGGTCTCCGGTTTTATGCAGCCGGACGTAACTTTTTTAAGACCGGACCCCAACACCACCATCACAGCCCCCTCCGCCGCTCAGGTGGCTCTCACAACCGCTACTTATAATGGATACAATAACAGCCTGTTCGTCAATTCCAGCAGAGGATACACCCGCACAGGGATCATCAAACCCGATATAGCGGCTCCCGGTGTAAATGTCCCCGGTCCGGCTCCGAACGGACGTTTTACCACCATGACAGGCTCCTCCGCGGCGGCGGCCATCACTGCAGGTGCCTGTGCCCTGGTGATCGAATGGGGCGCAAAGAGAAATCCGCCTAAGATTTTTAACAACGCAGAACTCAAAGCCCTTTTCATCCGGGGAGCCCGGAGAAGCCAGGTACAGCTTTATCCCAACCGGGAATGGGGTTTTGGTGCTCTGGATGTGTACCGGATTTTTTCGGTCTTCACGAATATTTAAACTTTTTTCACACAAAGATGCACCAATTCCTCCCCGACACATATCATGTAAGTGTAATCAAAAATTTTTGGAGGAAACAAAATGAGTGATTTAGCTGCTACAAACTGTGGTTGCGGATGCGAAGATAACTGTGGAGGAGGATGTGGAGTTTCCCGTGGATTCGGCGGCGACTGCAGCTGTATTATCTGGATTCTTCTTCTGCTTTGCTGCTGTGGAAATGGAAACGGCGGCTGCGGCGGTGGCTGTGGAAATGATTGTGGCTGTGGATGCGGCGGCGGCTTCGGCGGCGACTGCAGCTGTATCATCATCATCCTGCTGCTCCTGTGCGGATGCGGCGGAAATGGATTCTGCTAATCCAAACAGAGTATAAAATACCAGTGTGGGGCTGCTGTCAAGCAGCCTCATCTTAGAAAAGCCGGGGTGATGAGCCCCGGCTTTTAATTTGCTTACATTTCTTTTGCTTTACTGTTTTCCAGATCCAATTTTCTTTTTTCTTCCGCCTCCATGGCTCTTTTGGCTGCCAGCTGCTTTCTTTTTACACAGTCCATATCTATTTCATAAATGGTGTTGTCTTCCTCCACCAGTCTGATTTCATGCTGTTCCATGTTTAAACACCCCTTTCCCTATTATACTATGGCAGAACTGGTTTTTCGTCATATCCTGTATAGTGGAAACATAAGGTTTAAAAAGCGGAAGTTTTGGAAGGAGCGAGAATGGAAGAACATAATATTCTGGACGAAATGATATCGGAGGATCAGGTAGAAATTCTAAAAGCGGCCATGCCTTATCTTCCGGCGCAGGGCCAGAGGCTTATATCCGTCTATGCTAAATTTCTGGAGTTATCCAATACCATACGTCTTTTCTCACGGCCGCAGGTAGATATGCAGATGCATGCCCAGGAACAGGTCAATGCAGATCCACTGGAAATGCTTTCAGCCTGCAGTAAAGTATGCAGCGGGCCGGCAAAAGAAAAAATAGAGAATCTCATCAATACCATGGCTATGCTGCAGCTCTTCGAGCTGGCACAGGATATGCCAAAACAGTAAACGGAGGTAAATATGAATAATCAGAATAACAGGCAGAATTTCAAAAATCCTGCCGGAAAGCCCGGGGCAGACGAGCCAAAGCAGGCCAATCACCACCAGGGCGGTTTAAACAAGACCAGCTTCCGGCAAAATGGTCCCGGTTATCCCCAGGGAAACCAGCAGCCCTATCACGCCGGCCCGCAGCCCGGTTCCCAGACAGAATCCACGGCTTATCCTAACAATTCCCCGTCTGGTTCCCGGCCATTTCAGAACAGTCCTCAGCAGGGCAAGACGTCCCGCCCAAATAGTTCCCACCAGGGAAATACATCGAATCAAAATGGTCCGCAGCAGCGAAATGCCTCGAATCAAAATAGTCCGCAGCAGGGAAATGCCTCCTATGCTAATGGCTCCCAACAAGGAAATACCCCCTACCCAAATGGGCCTCAGCAGGGAGCCTCACCTTATCCAAACGGCTCGCAGCAGGGAACACCGCCTTACCAAAACGGCCCGCAGCAAGGAACACCACCTTACCCAAACGGCTCGCAGCAGGGAACACCGCCTTATCAAAACGGCCCACAGCAGGGAACACCACCTTATCCAAACGGCCCGCAGCAGGGAACACCGCCTTATCAAAACGGCCCACAGCAGGGAACACCACCTTATCAAAACGGCCCGCAGCAGGGAACACCACCTTATCAAAACGGCCCGCAGCAGGGAACACCACCTTATCAAAACGGCCCGCAGCAGGGAATTCCCCCATACCAATCCGGGTCCCAGGCATACGGGCAGTACCAGCAGAATGCGCAGCAGCAGGGAAATACGCAGCAGCAGAGCAATTCACAGGATAACTGGATGAACAATCCTAATCTGAAAGGCATGGACCCGGAAAAGCTGAAAATGCTCAACAATATAGCAAATCAGGGCAGTCAGAAGGGAATGAATGAATTGATGCCCTTTCTCATGTCAGCAGTTTCACAGAACAAAAGTCAACCCGGGGGACTTGATTTTTCGCGTCAGGAGATGGACACCATAATAGAAGTATTAAAAATGGGAAAATCACCGGAAGAGGTGTCCCGCATCAACCGTATGATGCAGATTGTTAAAATGATGCATTGATATAACCGTGCAGCAGATCTGCACATTGGTTAAAAACAGCCGTCCGGCATACAATACCGGACGGCTGTCTGTAACAGCTATTCTTTTACGTTCAGCGTCTTAACGGCGCAGACCTGCCGAACCGTTACGCTTTCTCTTCATTGCGGCGCTCAAAGTTTTCCAAAATACACTCTCTTAAAAGGATCAGTGCATACGTTGCTGCCTGCTCCCTGATCTTGCTGCGGTCTCCGCCAAAGTGGAATTCCCGCACCACAGTCTTTCCTTTTAAACAACATCCGATAAATACTGTGCCCACAGGAGCCTGCTCGGTACCGCCGTCCGGCCCGGCAAATCCGGTAATGGAGACTGCGGCATCGGAGCCAGTGATGAAGCATCCGCCTTTTGCCATTTCCTTTGCGCATTTTTCGCTGACTGCCCCATATTCCTTCAGGGTACTTTTCTTTACCATGACGTATTTTCTCTTAGCCCGGTTGGTGTATGTGACGAATCCTTGTTTCAGTACATCAGAAGCGCCCGGTACATCCACGATCCTGGCTGACAGGGCACCGCCTGTGCAGGATTCTACGGTGGTCAGGGAAATATCCTGGTTTCGGAGCAGGTCCACCACAGCACACTCCAGGGACTTATCCTCGTCGGTGGTGTAGATATTGGCACCAAATCGCACCTTCAGTTCACGCACAACCGGTTTGATCAGCTTTCTTGCCGCTTTATCATTTTCCGCCTTGGCTGTCACACGCAGGTGTACCTCCCCTGTCTTGGCGTATGTGGCTATCGTCGGGTTGGACTGCTTCTCGATCAGATCTGCAATATCTGTCTCCACCTGGCTCTCACCAATGCCGCAGACCTTGACCATCTCGGAGGCGATCACTTCCGGCTGCTTTTTCCTGAGATAAGGATAGATCTTATCCTCAAACATGGGGATCAGTTCGTTTGGCGGACCGGGAAGCAGGATCAGAATGGTTTTGTTTTCCTCCATGATGATCCCCGGTGCAGTTCCGTTTTCATTGTCCACTGCAATGGCCCCCTCCGGGAGAAGTGCCTGCTTCCAGTTGTTTTCTGTGATCTTGGTGCCCGGATGGCTTCTCACATAGTTTTCCATATAGGCCTGGATGCGCTCTCTGGAGTGTTTATCCTCTGCCAGCTTTTTCCCCATAACCTTTGCAGCCACCTCTTTTGTCATGTCATCTTTGGTTGGCCCGAGGCCGCCGCAGAGAATCACCACATCCGAACGCTTTACCGCGGTCTGGATCGTCTCCTCCAGACGTTTGTCATTGTCACCCACAATACTCTGATGATACATAGAAAGCCCAAGGGCGGCGCATTTTTTCGCCAGGTAGGCCCCATTCGTATTCACAATATTGCCCAACAGCAACTCTGTTCCCACACATATTAATTCCGCTGTCATAAGTCTCTCTCCTTCCCAGGCAGCATAGCCGAAGTTTCTCTTTCTTTAGTCCTGCATGCTTAACACACTTTTGTTCTTCATAATATAATCCACAAGAGAAATCAGGGTGAGCGCAACTGCGATTACCACAAAAATCTGAATCAGGATCTGGAATGCCTGATTCTGGATATCCATGATCATGAGAATGATCATGATCATCTGTGAAACGGTTTTAAATTTGCCCCAGTAACTGGCAGCGATCACAATGCCGTTGTCCGCAGCCACCAGACGGAAACCGCTGATGATGAACTCACGGGCTATGATAACAATGGTGATCCAAGCCGGCAGTTCACCCAGGCCGGTAAAGCAGATCAGAGCGGAGCAGACTAACAGCTTGTCTGCCAGCGGGTCCATGAACTTGCCGAAGTTTGTCACCAGATTATCTCTCCTTGCCAGATATCCGTCCAGGGTATCTGTGAGACTGGCAACAATAAAGATAGCCAGAGCGATCCACTTTCCGGCACTGCCTGCAATATCATACATTAAAAAAGCCACAAAGAACGGAATCATAACGACTCTTGCGATCGTCAGTTTATTCGGTGTATTCATCTTTTAACTCTCCTATCAAATCATATTCCAGAGCGCCGGTTATATGCACCATGCACAAATCTCCTGAGATAAGCTCCTTATCCGTATTGACAAAAATATATCCGTCCACACCCGGTGCATCACCGTATGTGCGGCCCACATAAGCATTTTCCTCCGCCACCTTGCCTTCAATCATGACCTTAACTTCCGTGTGGATCTTATCCTGGCCCTTATCCAGAGAAATCTCCTGCTGAAGCTCCATAAGCTCTGCCTGGCGGTCCTTTTTCACTTCCTCGTCAATCTGATCCGGCATAACAGCCGCAGGGGTATCCTCCTCCGGCGAATAGGTAAAGACGCCGAGCCTGTCAAACTCTATCTCATCAATAAAGTTCATCAGCTCCTCATGCTCCTGCTGCGTCTCCCCCGGAAATCCGGTGATCAGTGTGGTGCGCAGTATAATATCTGGAATCTCCCGTCTGAGAAGTGAGATCATATCCACAAGCTCCTGTCTGGTGGTGCGCCTTCCCATACGTTTTAAGATCCTGTCATTGCAGTGCTGTATGGGCAGGTCCAGATAATGGCAGATTTTCGGCTCCTCCTTCATCACTTGGATCAGTTCGGGATAGATTTCTTCGGGATAACAGTAGAGCACACGGATCCAGGCAATCCCCGGGATACGGCACAGCTCTTTTAAAAGCTTGTGCAGTGATTTCTCCCCGTACAGATCGCAGCCGTATATGGTTGTCTCCTGCGCCACTATGACCAGTTCCTTGACGCCCTGCTCTGCCATATATTCAGCCTGTTTTACCAGTTTTTCCATGGGCACGCTGCGGTATCTGCCCCTGAGTTTCGGGATAATGCAGTAGGTACAATGCTTGTCACACCCCTCCGCGATCTTCAGGTATTCGTAGCAGCCCCCTGTGGTGATCATCCTCTTTGTGTCCACATCCGGCAGATAGGAGATATCCTTGAATTCCAGGTATTTTTCTCCCTCAAAAGCTTTATCAAGTGCCTCAATGATATCATCAAAGCTTGTGGTCCCCAGAACGGCATCCACCTCAGGGATCTCCTTTATGATCTCCTCCTTGTACCGCTGCGCCAGACAGCCTGTCACCAGCAGAACTTTCAGAGAACCTGTCTCCTTATACTTTGCCATTTCCAGAATGTTGGAAATGCTCTCCTCTTTGGCATCATGGATGAAGGCGCAGGTGTTGACAACCGCCACATCAGCCTCTGTCTCATCATTTACGATGGTATAGCCATGCGCCACAAGCATGCCCAGCATTTCCTCAGAATCCGCCAGGTTCTTGTCACATCCAAGAGATATAAATAAAACTTTCCTCATGCATACTCCTTGTCAGTAATGGTAGAAAGGACTGCCCGCATCTGGCGGCAGTCCCCGTATCACTCATAATCATAAAAAGTCCGCCAAGCGTACTTTCTATCATATCTTAGTTTTCTTCGTTACCTTCTTCTTCCTCCGGATCTTCCGGCATGATCCTCACCTTGCCCTGATAGATCTCTTCCACGGCTGTGGAAAGCGGCTTCTTGCCTGAAGAGTGTACCATAGCCTCACGGCCCGCAATAAGCTGTCTGGCTCTTTTGCTGGTAGCCAGTACGACAGAGTAACGGCTGGTGACTAAAGGTTCGTCCTCAATATTGCCCTCCTCATTGATTGCGTCCATTAATTCTGTGTAAGACGGATGTATCATATCTCATTCTCCTTTCGCAAATACTGCTACTTCACTTGTTATTTTTTCTATAAAAGGCTCACTGTTTTTTACAGTGTTGTGCTGGCTTTGAATAATGCCGTGCATCCTGTCAACGCATTCTTCCAGATCATCATTGATCAATACATAGTCATAGAGCGGCATTCCCTTTGCTTCCTCAGATGCTCTGCGAAGTCTGGATCCTATCACTTCCGGTGTTTCCGTTCCTCTGTCAGTCAGGCGGCGTTTCAGCTCCTGGGCTGTGGGGGGAGTGACAAACATCAGCAGGGTATCCGGCATTTTTTCTTTTACCTTCAGTGCACCCTGGATCTCAATTTCCAGGATCACATCCCTGCCTGCTTCCAGCTGCTTTTCTACATATGCCTTAGGTGTACCGTAATAGTTTTCCACATACTGGGCATATTCAATCAGCGCATCCTGGGAAATCAGCTCCTCAAACTCCTTTTTTGTGTGAAAAAAATATTCCCTTCCATGCTCCTCGCCATTCCGTGGTGCCCTGGTGGTGGCGGAAATAGAAAGGGAGTAATTGTCATATTTCTCCAAAAGACGCTTCATGAGCGTCCCTTTCCCCGCACCGGAAAAACCGGATACCACGGTTAAAATTCCTCTGTTATCCATCCTGTTCCCCTTTTGCATCATTTTCATAAAACGTACCGAAACGTTTTGCGATGGTTTCCGGCTGCAGTGCCGATAGGATCAGCATATCACTGTTTGTGATGATCACTGCTTTTGTCTTGCGGCCCTGTGTGGCATCTATGGATCTGCCGGCTTCTTTTGCTGACTGCACCATACGCTTGATGGGCGCCGCATCCGGACTCACAACTGCCACTACTTTGTCCGTGTTCACCACATTACCGAAACCGATATTGATCAATTTAGACATATTTTTCCTGCCTTTATTCAATGTTCTGAATCTGTTCCCGGATCTTCTCTATCTCTGTCTTCAAGTCAATGGCAAGGTTTGAGGTTTCCAGATCATTGGCTTTTGACAAAATGGTGTTAGCCTCCCGGTTCATCTCCTGGGCAATGAAGTCAAGTTTTCTGCCGATGCCGTCCTGGGTTTCCAGTACATCCCTCATATGGGAAATATGGCTCTTCAGGCGAACCGTCTCCTCGTCCGTGCAGATTTTATCTGCAAAGAGGATCACTTCCGCTGCAATGCGGCTCTCCTCTATCTGGGTATCCTGCAGAAGTTCTCCCACTTTTGTCTCCAGCTTTTCCCTGTATTCCCGCAGGATCTCAGGGGAACGGGCCTCCACCTGCTCTACTTTGCTGTACATGCCGTCAAGCTTCTCAAGAATATCATTCTTTAAATGTCCGCCCTCTTTGATCCTGGTGTCCACAAACTGCCGGGCAGCTTCCCTTAAAGCTTCCTCTAAGGAAGTCCACAGTTCTTTCTCATCCACAGTCTGCTCTTCCATGGTGAACACCTCCGGGCAGCTAAGAAGCCTGGACGCTCTTATGTCATTTTCCAGATGAAATTCTTCACTCATCTGTTGTAAGTATTCTAAATATTGTCCTGCGATCTCCCTGTTGTACTTTACGGAAACACGGGACTGGGTGTAGTCCTCATAGGCGATGAAGAGGTCTACTTTGCCGCGCTGGAGATATTCCTTCAATACGGCACGTATGGAAGCCTCAAAACTGCTCAGCTTTTTGGGCATGCGCATATTGATATCCAGATAACGGTGATTTACGGATTTCATTTCAACCGTAACTTTTTTTTCTTCGTCAATCACCTCGGCTCTTCCAAAGCCTGTCATGCTCTTTATCATGTCTTTCTCTTTTCTGCTGTTTTATTTGCACATGGCATATACCTGTTACTATTCACAGTGACAGTTCCGCGAGGTGTCTTGCAAAGCAAGATCCCGAGTCAGTCAAGCACCGGAATACAATTTATTGCATTCTGTGTGCATCGCGAAGCGTGTTACTGTTCGCAAAGCTGTCTGTGACGGCTTTGTGAATGGTAACATAAACATACATGGTTATTATAAAGCAATCACAATTGCCCGTCAAATCTTTTTTTCATTTGCTTTGTGTTTCCATTTCGTATATAATCGTGATAGCGGAATCGGAAGGAGAATTTATATGGCATTTGACGGAATTACCATTGCAAATATAGTGAAAGAATTAAATGACACCATCGTGGGAGGCAAAATAAACAAGATTGCCCAGCCTGAGGCGGACGAACTGATCCTGACCATTAAAAATAACAGGACACAGTACAGGCTGCTCATATCAGCCAGCGCATCCCTGCCCCTGATCTATTTTACGGAAAAAAATAAAGTGAGTCCTCTCACCGCCCCGAATTTCTGTATGCTGCTGCGCAAACATGTGGGAAGCGGCAAGATCACAGCTGTGACCCAGCCCGGACTGGAACGTGTCATAGAAATAAAAATAGAACATTTAAATGAACTTGGAGACTTGTGTTTTAAGACCCTGGTGGTGGAGATCATGGGCAAGCACAGCAATATCATTTTCCTCAATGAGGAGCGGATGATCCTGGACAGCATCAAGCATGTATCCCTGAATATGAGTTCTGTCAGGGAAGTTCTTCCGGGAAGAGATTATTTTATTCCGCAGACTCAGGACAAGAAGGACCCCCTTACCATCACAGAGGAAGAATTTTATCAGACCGTATACCGGAAACCCTCCAACCTTGCAAAGGCCATCTATACCTCCCTCACAGGGCTGAGTCCCGTGGCTGCGGAGGAAATCTGCACCCGGGCACAGGTACACGGAAGTGACCCGGCAGACGGGCTTGGAACAAAGGAAAAAGAACAACTCTTCCTGGCATTCATACGCTTTATGGAGGATGTCCGGACCGGGCGCTTTACGCCCAATATCGTATACAGTGCCTCCGGGGAGCCTGTGGAATTCGGAGCGGTCGCCTTAACCCAGTATACCGATTATACGGTTAAGCAGTATGATTCCATCTCCCAGGTTCTGGAACAGTATTATGCCCAGAAAAATATCATTACCCGTATGCGCCAGAAATCAGCGGACCTGCGCAAGATCGTGCAGACCGCCCTGGACCGCAATTGGAAAAAATTTGACCTGCAGACAAAACAGATGCAGGATACAAAAAAAATGGATAAATATAAAGTCTACGGGGAACTGATCAACACATACGGCTACAACCTAGAGGAGGGATGCAGATCCTTCAAAGCCCTGAACTATTACACCAATGAGGAGATTTCCATCCCTCTTGACCCCACCATGACTCCCCAGGAAAATTCCAAGAAATACTTTGACAGGTACAACAAGCTGAAACGTACGGCCCAGGCTCTGAAAGAACAGCTTGAGGATACAGAAAGCGAGATCCGCCACCTGGAATCCATACAGGCTGCCCTTGATATTGCCCAGCAGGAAAATGACCTGTCTCAGATCAAAGAAGAGCTGACAGAATACGGGTATATCAAAAAGCACTATACCGGCGGCAAAAAGAAAATGCAGGTCAGATCAAAGCCTCTGCATTATATATCCAGTGACGGTTATCACATGTATGTGGGAAAAAACAATTACCAGAATGAGGAACTAACCTTCAAATTTGCCACAGGCAATGACTGGTGGTTCCATGCCAAAAAAATGGCCGGTTCCCATGTGATCGTAAAATCCGGCAGTGATGACCTGCCTGACCGCACCTTCGAGGAGGCCGGCCGCCTTGCAGGGTATTACTCCAGCGGACGCACTGCGCCCAAGGTAGAGATCGACTATATCCAGAAAAAGCATGTAAAAAAACCAAACGGCTCCAAACCCGGCTTTGTAGTGTATTACACCAATTATTCCCTGCTCATTGAACCCGATATCACCGGGATCAAGCAGGCGGACGACTAAAAGCAGACAGGGTCCCTGCGGTAAATGACCTCCCCGTCTTTTATGGTGGACAGGACCCTGATCTCTCTTATCTTCATCTTTTCTTTCTCCAGAGGGTTTTCTGACAGGATCACAAAATCAGCCCTCTTTCCCGGCGCAATGCTGCCTCTCTCCCGCTCCTCAAAATACTGGTATGCCGTATGCAGGGTAACAGCCTTCAGCGCCTCCTCCACAGAGATGCGCTCCTTACTTCCAAGCACTTTTCCGTCCTTTGTGCAGCGGTTCACAGCGCACCACACGGTTTCCAGCATATCCGGTTCAATGACCGGAGAATCCTGGTGGAAGGTGTAGACAACCCCCTCTTTTTGGGCGGAAGCTGCCGGACTTATATGGGAAGCGCGCTCCATGCCGAAATTGGCTGTATGGATATCTCCCCAGTGGTACACATGTGCGGCAAAGAAGGAGGGGATCATACCCATGGCCTTTACACTCGGTATCTGATCAATTCCAAGAAGCTGCGCATGTATCATAACCGGGCGGATATCAGCGGGAAGTACACTGCCATCCATGGAAACAGCCTTTTCAAAAGCACGGATATACTGTTCGCAGGCTGCATCTCCGTTGCAGTGGGCCAGTATCTGCATGTGTTCTTCCATGGCCCGGCACACAAAAGCGAGAATCTCTTCCTCTGTGTGTACCGGATATCCCCGGTATCCCGCGCCTTCCTCTCCCTGTGTATAAGGAGTCCTCATCCAGGCTGTCCTGCCCTGGGGCGAACCGTCCAGGAAGATTTTGTATCCCCCGATCTTAAAGTGGCGGAAAAATCCTTCTCTGTGTTGTTTCATGGCATCCAGAAATTTCCCTGTGCCTTTCATATCCAGATATCCCACAATATCCAGCTTCAAAATTCCGGCACTTATGATCCCCTGATAAAGAGGGAGCATCTCGTCCACCATAAGCCCCTCCTGAACCAGGGTGATCCCGTGGGAGGCATATCTTTCCTGTGCCTTTTTTACAGCCTCCATAAATTCTTTGGATGAGGGAAGCGGGATCTTTTTCTGAAAGGTAAGGAATGCATTTTCCTCCATGTACCCTGTGGGGATTTGGTCCTGCACTGCAATCTTTCCCCCCGGTATCTCCAAAAGGTCTCCGGTCCCGTCCATGGGAATGCCTAACTGCCTGAGGGCCTCTGTGTTAAAGACCCCCATATGGCCGGACTGGTGCTGGATGACCAGAGGATTGTCAGGTGCCGCCTCATCCAGAAGATGCCTGTCAGGATGGGATCTCTCCTCCAGAAAATTGTGGTCATATCCTTTTCCCACCAGCCATGTCCCTTTTTCTATCTGCCTGCTGCTGACATAATTCTTTATTCGGTCCGCAATCCTCTTGAAACTGCCCGCACCATCCAGTGAAATCTGCAGTTCCCCGTTGGCGCAGGCCATAAAATGACTGTGGGCATCCAAAAAGGCCGGCATCATAGTCCTTCCTTCCAGGTTTATCCGCTCTGCATCCGGGGAGGCAAAAGCCTCCACAGCCTCTTTCCTTCCCACCGCCGCGATTTTATTGTCCCTGACAAGTACCGCTTCCGCATACATCTGCTTTTCCATCGTCAGGATCGTTCCATTTTCATATAGTTTCTGTCCCATATTCATACCTCCGGGTCTATAGATCATCTTCTTCTACTTCTTCCATAACCTGTGCAAAATGTTTTGCCGCTTCTTCTATTTTACCCCGGTCCCTTGTATTTAACACCATTTCAAATTTCTGTATCTCATATTCCATCCGCCGTCTGTTATCACCTACAGTCTCTTCATATAGCCGCTCCCCTTTCAGAAGAAGCAGCTTGTTTTCCTCCTGCTCCCTGGGATGGATTTTCAGATAGGACAGCTCTCTCATACGCTCCTCGATCTCCCGGTCTGTCATGTCATTTTCACGGCCTTTTATAATGCGGCGCTGTCTAAGCCCGCTGGATGTCACACAGACTTCCACTTCCAGGATCGAGTTGATATCATAAGTGTAGGTCACGTCAACACTCTCCTCACCTGCTTTGTTTTTTGGGATCTCAATATCCAGTTCGCCCAGAAGCAGGTTATTTTTGGCGTACCGGCTCTCGCCCTGGAGCACACAGATACGGACACGCTCCTGATCATCATACAGTGTGTAAAAACGCTCTGTGCGGCTGGCCGGGATCACGGTGTTCCTCTCTATGATCGGACAGAAATGTCCCTCATCTGTTTTGCCGTCCTTAAGCCTGACGGCAGTCTCTGTTCCCAGGGTAAAGGCGCAAACATCGGTTAGGATCACCTCTCTTACTGCCTCCTGCCGCTCTTTCATAGCGCCCTGGATGGCAGCACCCAGCGCAACCGCCTCGTCGGGGTTCATGGCGGTATCGGGAAACTTTTTGAACATGCGGATAATAAAATCCCTTACAACAGGAAGTCTGGTGGCGCCTCCCACCAGCACGATCTCATCAATATCTGCCAATTTCACATGGGCATCCGACAGGCTTCTCTGCACAGGTTTTCTGATTTTTGCCAACAGGGGTTCACACATCTTTTCATACGATCTCAGGGGGATCTTAAGAGATTTTTCCTCCCCGCCGATCCTGCAGCTCATAACCCCTGTGGCTGTCCCGCTGTACGACAGTTTGCAGGCCTCCGCCTGGCTGTATATCTGTCCCAGTGTCTTCTGGGTCAGTTCCGTGAGTTTTAAATCCATCTGCTCCATATAATGCTGTACCAACAGCCCTGTAAAATCCTCGCCTCCCAGATAGTTGTCCCCGGCCACTGCCCGGACCTCCAAAATATTCTCAAACAGTTCCAGGATTGAGACGTCAAAGGTTCCGCCTCCCAGATCAAAGACCAGAAATTTTGTATTTTTCTGTTTCTCATACAGACCGTATGCAATGGCAGCGGCTGTAGGTTCACTGATGATCCTCTCCACTTTCAGACCGGCCAGTTCCCCGGCTCTTTTTGTGGCCTTCCGGCGTTTGTCGTCAAAGTACGCAGGTACGCTGATGACCGCTTCCTCCACTGTTTCCCCCAGATATACCTCCGCATCCTCCTTCAGGGTACGAAGGACAAAAGAGGACAGATCCTGTGCTGTAAATTCTTTCCCGCCTAACCGGTACTTCTTGTCACTCCCCATATCACGTTTAAACACAGAGGCAGTCATGTGGGGATACAGAAATCCCCGCTCTCTGGCTGTCTCCCCCACATATACCTGGTTCTCTTCATCCACGCTCACCACCGACGGCGTCAGATGTCTGCCGAGGCGGTTTGGGATGATCTTCGGTCCCTCCTCTGTAAAATAAGCTGCCAGACTGTTTGTTGTCCCTAAATCTATTCCAATGATCAATTTTTCCGTTCCTTTCCGTCACTGCATTCTTCTGCGCCCGTAATTTGCCTGGATATTCAAAAAACCGCTCTGCTCCAGTCTTGTGTAATATGTAAGGGCCTCCTGTCTCTTTCCTGTAAATTCGCAGATAAGCGCCATGAGATGAAGGGCTTCTGCACAGGTTTCCCCATGCGTGCCGCAGCAGACATCTTCACATTTCACAGCGTCCGATATAAGATGTACCTGTTCTAATGCTTTCTCTCTTTGTCCGGTAAAAAGATACAGGATTCCCAGCTCATACAAGCGTCTTCTGCGATACTTCCATTTTTTCAGCTCCGCTTCCCCATACTGTGCCTGCCACACAGACATGAGACGCTGCGCTGTCTTTTGGGCTTTTGCCTGTTTCCCGTTTCTCATATAAATTTCCGCCATTAGAAAACCGGCGTGGAAATACGCTTCGGTACCTGCTTTCGTCTCTTTCTGAACACTTTTAGCCATTTTCAGGGCTTCCCTCTCTTTACGGAGCAGATAGTAGGCATTATAGGAGGCCAAAAGCTTTGTTCTGCCGGGATTTTCCCTGCTTTTCAGGATATCATGGAGACAGAGACCGGCTTTCTCTCCCTCCCCCAGCCTGTAATATACCTGGGCTTTCCTGTAGAGAACTTCCTGTTCCTCTTCATAAGCCTTTCCGATCCAGTAAAATGCTGCGTTCAGATTCCCAAGCCTTATATAAACTTCAATAAGGGATTCTTTTGGAGAACGCCCGCCCGGAAACTGCTTCTGATGCTTCAGGTAGTATTCCTCGGCCTGATGAAAGCAGCCAGTCTCCATATAGCAATCCCCCAGATTGCCGTACACACGGACTTTGTCCTGTTCTCCAAGCACATGCTCCGCTTTTTTTCCTGCCTCAATGGCCTTCTCATACTCTTCCAGCATTCTGCAGCAGACGCAGATATTGTTGTGTGCATACACATTTTCAGGTTCCAGACGCAGTGCTTCCTCAAAATCCTTAACTGCCCTACAGTAATGTGCAGCGGCCATATGGAGCAGCCCCCGCTCCACATAGTAATAGGCCTCAGGCCGAAGTTCTAACTGTCTGTCCGCAAAGACAAGGGCTTTTTCATAATAAGCCAAATCCTCTTTCTCCTCCAGCAGATCCCGGTAGATTTCTGCCAATTTACTGTTGGCCCGCCCATTTTCCGGATCGATCTCCAGGGTTTTATTCAAATAGGCGGCAGCCTGTTCCATTTTGCCCAGTCTGTGGAAACATTCTCCGATACGGAACATGACCATATCCCCCTCCGGAAAATCCTTTTCACAGGATTGCAGGATCTTAAGTGCCTCCTGGTATTTTTCCAGATCAAACAAGAAGCTGCCTTTCATCCATTTGAAGAAAGGGCGGTCATCCTGTGCCAAGGCTCTGTTGATATAGGCCAGGGCTGCTTTGCCGTCCCCCAGATTGTTCTGCACTCTGGCAGCCTCAGCGTAGATTTCTCCGCGGATCTTGGCATTTTCCCGGGACTCCTCCATACCGGCAAGGAGGGCAGCCGCGTCATCCAGGATTTTTTCTGCTTCGCCTCTGGTCTTTGCCTGCCTGCTGCGTGCGCGCAGACGGAACAGGGAAAGCTTTGGTGTGGAGATATTTTCATGCTCCGCCTGTTTTATAATATCCAGTACATCCTCAAACTGCCCGCTGCCGTCAAAGACTTCTGCTGTCATCTCATACAGAGGCGGATAAGCCGCGAAGATTTTCTTTGCCCGGTAAAAATCATCAATGACGCCCTGCCCTTCTTTTAAAGCTAAAAATGCCTCCATCCGGTTCACATATCCCCAAAAGTTCTCCGGCTCCAATTCCAGAAGCCGGTCACAGGCATCACCTGCTTCCCGGAACCGCTTCATCCTGTTTAACAGAAGCGCCTTCTGCAGATAGGCATCCGCATTCTTATCATAAAAGGCAATGGATGTTTCCAGCAGCTTTAACGCATGTTCCTCCTGCTGCATCACCTGCATCCAAGCCCTGCCCATAATATAGTAAGCCGCCGCGATCCGCTCCGGCACACGCAGTTTTTCCTCCTCCGGAAGAGAAGGTTCCTCTCTGCGGATACTTTGAATCCAGGCATTTCCTTCCTCCTCAGCTTTTTCAGGTATCCCGGCAGCAAAATAAAGCCGCTCCAGCACGCTGTGATATCCGGTCTCATTGGCCTCATCCGGCGTCACACCGGAAAGGCAGTCTATTCCTGCCTGATTTTCCTCATTCTGAAGGCAGCACCAGCCGAATTCAATATAATCCTCCATATCTGCAGTCTGACGTCTGAACTTCTCCTGATATGCTTCTATCAGGTGTCTGTTAATTTCTTTCAGACAGTGAAGCATATCCGGGTCCCGGGAGTTGACGCGGCTGGCACTGCTGATAAACTCTTTTGCCTTTTTGTACTCTTCTCTCCCCGCGTAATAGTTCCCCAGCCGCAGGTTCGTCACATAATGGTCCGGATAACGGCTGTGTATCTTTTCATAGTTAGCCGCAGCGCGGTCCGTCTCCCCGCATTCCCACAGGATACCGCTGCCAAGGATCAGGATCCTTATCTCGTCCGGATATTTTTCCAGGAGAAGGGATGCGGTCTGAAATGCATCCTCCTTCTCCCCCTTCAGCATCATGATCCTGGCTCTTTCCATCTCAGCAAGAGGATGGCGGATTTCCATCCCCTCCATATTTTTGATCAATTCTTCCGCCCGGGCTATGTTCTTTTCCTCCACAGCCTCATAGAGTTGAAAATAAGAGGCAGTCCAGGCATCATAGTCCGCGTCATCCCGACCTTCAAAATATTCATAAGGAAAATGTACCTCCCCATGTATCTGGCTCAGCATATACCGCACAAATTCCGCCGGAAGATGTTCCTCAAACGTTTCCTTTTCCTCCTCTATCAGAAAATGCTCATCCAGTATCCTCCAGATATCCGGCAAAAGCCGGAAATGCCCAGCCAGGAACCCAAAAAGCTTTGCCCTTACCTCCTCCTCGTCTGCCAGACTTTGGCATACATCTGCCCTGAGAAGGTCCTGCCAGCACACAGGGTTCATCCGTCTGGAAAATGAGCGGTAAACCGCCTCCACCTGCTCCATCCAAATATCGGTCTCTGTCTTCTCTTCCTGCCGCTGTCCATCCTCCGCTGTGCGGGCATACTGCAGCGCAGTCTCATAAGCCTGGCGCAGCCGCTTAAATCCCTCCGGGTTATCCTCCGGGTTATTATCCGAAAGAAGCGCTCTGTAAGCCTGCCGGATGCATGACTCATCCTTGACAGGCTCTGTTCCTAATATTTGAAAAGCCTGTTTAACCTCCATATGTCCCTCCCGGTGTCTCCCGTCTTTTCTCAGCCGCCTGTAACTGCTTCATCTGCATCTTACAGTTGTACATTTTTCTGTCTGCGTGAATAAATGCCTTATCTATGCCTTCCTCACCGCTTTTCACATAACCGTAGGCAGCGGAGAAAGAAAACGCATATTCTCTGTCCGCTTTCTCCACCTCATCCAGGAATCCCCGGATCCGCTGATCAAATATCTCATCTGTCTCCCCTTCCCCTAAAACGCAGAACTCATCTCCTCCGATCCGGTATGTATGCAGCGGCTGTCCGAAATGCCTGTCTAAAAGCTGCGCAATGCGGATGATCGCCGCATCCCCCGCTTTGTGCCCGTATGTATCATTAATTTCTTTCAGGCCGTTCAGATCCACGATCATAACCACAGGCCTCTTCTCCGAATGTTCTGTCCTGTACTGCTCCATCTGCTTTTCAAATGCCGTTCTGTTTGGCAGATTGGTAAGGATGTCAAGATAGGCTATCTTTTTCAACGCCTCATTTTCGATCATACGGGTCTGTTCCTCTGAAGACTGTTTCACCACGGAATAGCCCAGGGAACAGATAAAGCATATAAGTCCCGCCTGTGTAAATCCCACATGACTCTGCATGGTCTTCTCAAAATAAAACCGGTAAATGTCCACAGCTCCCAATCCCGCGAAAGCAAAGCAGGCCACAAAGACAGAAATGTCCTCAATCTTTTCCCCCCTTATTTTTTTCCGGATACAGATACCTGCCATTCCTATCACGATCAGCAGGAAGTTTATGTGGTTCATGGATACTGTCTGTGTATAATCCATCACGTTTGCAAGCTGCAGAAACTGCATGACAAAATAGCAGACAATGGAAAACCAGTAAAGCCCTTTTATATAAGTGCTCTTTGAAAAGCTGTCAAAAGTCAGCAGAAAACTGATGGTAAGAACAGGCATCAGGCCGAACAGCAGATAAAGTACGTTCATACTCATCAAGATATTTCCGCTGAATATCTGTCCCACCCCTGATTTAAGCAGGATCCAGGTACAGGTAACAATAGCAAAGATGCCAAGATACCGGATTCGGCTCACGGTCCGGGCTTCTCTGAAGAAGAAGCTACTCATGATCAGAAGCACTCCCATAATAAACAAAAATAAATCCACCAGAAGAGAGACCATCTTCTGCTTTGCCACCATAAATACAAGCGACGTTTTCGTGCCCATATACACAAGCTCCTGCTTGCCGGAATAGGAATCATACACCCCTTTTGTCTCAATGCGCAGTTCCTTTCCTTCCCAATCCGCAGGAAGCCTGGTAAACTGCCATGCGCTGCCCACAGAAAAATGCACAGGCATACTCTGCCCATACCCAAAGGTATAGAGCAGTTCTCCGTCCAGATAAATTTTAATCCTCTGATGGGAGGAATGAAACATGATCATATTGCAGTAGGAATCCTGTGCTTCCAAAGTTTTTGTGTAGGAAACCGTCTCTTTTTTTGACGCAGTGCTGTCCATCGGAAGTGTTACCAATGACTTCTCCTGACTGCGTTCCATTGTCCATCCGTCACGGAGCGTATATACATTTTCATTGTCAAACCCAATATTAATTGCAGCAGTCTCTCCATTCATCCAGATAAGGAGCACTATGACCATTGCCAGTATGAGATAAAGCGCAAACACCCTCAATCTCTCTTTGCTCTTCTCCTTCAACTCTGCTGCCGGTATTTTTCCGTTCTGCCGATTCCTCATAGGCTGCTCCCTCCGCTGCCGTCCTAACCGTTTATCTCTTCATGCCTTCCCGGCTTTGTTTTATTAATTATAGCATAAGAAAAAGCATAAAAAAACACCAACAGAGCCTGTTTTTTCTCTGTTGGTGCATCAACGGTTACTGTTCACAAGCCACTGTACCGGGAGGCGTTTTCATGCCGGAAGCATGAAAATCCCGAGGCAGCCAGCGCGATATGGGGCAGAATGCTCCATATCTGTGCATCGCGAAGCGTGTTACTGGACACGGAGTGAACAGTAACCATCAACACTTCCTAAACTGGGGGATACGGTCAGGGATAAAAGACCATGCCTTCCAGTGTCTTTTCCACATCAATGACGGAAAACAATTTGTCCCTGAACCGGTAAAGGCCCTTCTCTTTCCATCTCTCTGAAGCAGCGACACCCAGTGGATTTGTTATCTTTTCCGCATCGGTATAGGAGATGATGTACGGCTCTCTGGAAAGCCGGATTCCCAGAAAATACTTCCGGTGCTTTACGATCACCACGATCACCCGGCTCTGATTCCCCTCATCCGCTTCCTGTGCCTCCTCTATCCTTATGACAGGAATCATAGCTCCCTTGTAGCTGCACACCCCCTCAAAATCCGGTGGCATACACGGGATCTTTGAAATCTTAAAGTCATAGCTGATCTCCACCACGCAGGAAAAGTCCACTGCATAATTTTTTCTGCTGCCGGGAAAACACAGGATTTCCGTTATCTCACTCTCGCTCATGGACTGCCTCCTTCGTAAACTTTTCGATCAGGGTTTCAATATCAAGGGCCGCACATATTTTGCCGTTCCCCATAATACTGCATCCGCTGATGCCCGTATGCCGCCTAAAGCCAGGGCCAAACAGAGCCGGAAGCTGCTTTACCACGATCCTCTTCTGCTCATACATAGAGTCAATGATAAGAACCCCCTCCCGTTTGGCGCTTTTTACATATACCAAAAGGGAGGTGTCGGGATATGCCCCCTCTATCCGGTAAGCTTCCCTCAAATCCAGCAGGGGAAGCATCCGGCTGTCATACAGGATATACTTTTTGTCATTTCTCCAGTGTATAAAATCCCTGTTCTCCTCATAGCTGAAGAAGCGCTGTACATATCTGGATGGAACAGAAAAACGGTATTCTCCCACCCGGAACCTGGTACACTCAATCGTGGCCAGGGACAGGGGGAGCGTGATCGTGAAGGTGCTTCCCTTCCCCTCCTCACTCTGAATATACAGATGGCCTCCTGCCTCCTCCAGAATACTCTTCACCACATCCAGACCAACGCCCCGGCCCGAATACTCTGTCACCTCCTGATTGGTGGTAAACCCGGGGGAGAGGATCAGTTCCAGCGTCTCCTGGGCATCGTACTCTTCTTCCGGTTTTGTAAGGAGATGTTTTTCCTTGGCTTTTTCCAGGATCTTTGCTAAGTTTATGCCTCTTCCGTCATCGGTAACGGAGATCATCAGCTCACCTATGGTATTTTCCGCACTGAAAGTAATGCTGCCTTTAGGATTCTTACCTGCTGCCTCACGCTCTTTCGGAAGCTCCAGTCCATGGTCCACCGCGTTTCTGATAATATGGAGCAGCGATTCTGAGACATAGTCCACCACACTTTTATCCGCTTCAATATCGCCGCAGTTTACGATCAGTTCCGCTTCTTTTCCCTGGTCCCTGCAGATATCCCGCAGAATCCGCTTCAGCTTTGGTATGACCTTTGACACGGGGACCATACGGATCTCCATGACGGTGCGCTCCATCTCCTCGATCAGACGGTTGACCTGATAGGCCGTCCCTTCTCTTATATCATCCATACCACGGCTTTTCAGCTCCTCATCCAGGGTCAGCATCAGTATCAGCAGTTCTCCCGACAGGTTTTGAAGTCTGTCCAAACGGTCTGTCCGTACATTGAGAAACTCCACCTCTTTTGTCTCCAAAGGACTGTCCGCTTTCTGTGCTTTCTTTTCCGGCGGCGCTTCCGGTTTCTTCTCTTCATCTCTTAGGACTTCATGATCCTTTACAAAAAGTCCGCGTCTGACTGCATCCAGGACTTCTTCCTTTTTATCACTTTCAAAGCGGATGAAAACCCCGTTTTTGTTGATATACTCTGCTCCCTGCTGAGATTTTTCCAAATCCTGGGGATAGCTCTCCACACTGCTGCAGAGACTTCCGATCTTTCTGATGATCATATAGGCACGGATGTTCTCCATACGGCAGCCTTCTTCAAACCGGATCCGTATGACAACACCTGGCTTTTTCTGAAAGATTTCCGGGATTCCCACGGGTATGAATCCCGCTTTTTTCTCTGTATTTTCTGTCTGGGCGGTAACCGGATCTACTTCGGATGGCTTCTGCATATCCTGACCATCTTTTACGCCATTTGGTTCCTCCAGACTTTTCAGATAGTCTTCTATTTTCTTCTCTATCTCGTTTGTATCCCTTGGAGAATAATGATCCTCCGGCATCTGTTTCAGTTCATTCTCCACAAAATCAGACACTTTAAACAGCAGGTCAAACAGTTCCGGCTTTATCCGGCTGATCTCCCCCTTCTGCTCCCTGTAATAGGAAAAAAGGTCTTCCAGTTTATGCGCCATGCCGGACAGGGCGTGAAGCCCCATCATGGCAGAAGAGCTTTTGATGGTGTGCATGATCCTGAAAACCGTATTGATATCATCCTCCGAAAACGTCTTATTTTTATCCGCTTCCAGCAAAACTCCGTTTAGCTGTTCCATAAGCTGTCGTGTCTCCAGAAGGTAGACCTCCAGCATTTCTTCTGCATCTGCATCGAAATATCCCATATCTGCTCACCGCTCACCGTATGTCCTTGTACCAGACACTGCAGTTCTTTCCGTTTCGTTTCCCGTAGTAAAGTGCCTTATCCGCACAGTTGACGCTGTCCTCTATCCTGTCCGGTTCCTTATAAGTATGTAGTCCCATAGTCAGTGTGCAGGAGAATTCTCCGTCCGGATGATAGATCCGAAATGCCTCCACTTCCCTGCGGATGCGCTCACTGATCTCAAAAGCCTCCTCCTCCGTCACGGCGAAGAGGACGATCAGGAACTCTTCCCCGCCCCAGCGGATGACCCTGTGGTCCCTGCACTGTTCTTCCAGTATATTGGCAATGCACACAAGGGCTGCATCCCCGGCGTCGTGACCGTATGTATCATTGATCTTCTTAAAGTCATCAATATCTGCCATGATCAGAACTTCCGTGGCTTTCTCCGCATTGTGGTCTCTCATATCCTCCATCAGATTTCCAACCACATATCTCCTGTTGTACAGGCCGGTAAGGCCGTCCCTGAAAGCCATAAAATTCAGCTTTTCCATATTGGTGAGCAGTTCTTTATTCTGCCGGTTCAGGATATCCTTCTGCTTTTTCATTTCCAGATGCGCATGGACCCTGGACCGCAGTTCCGCGGTGGCGAAGGGCTTCTTAATGTAATCACACGCCCCCATGGAAAATCCTTTTACCACATCCTCGTCCCTGTCTTTAGAGGTGAGGAACAGAACTGCTGCTTCGTTCTGGCCTACTTCCTTCAGTTTTCCGATCAGCTCATATCCCTCAATATCCGGCAGCACCACATCCAGAAGGATCAGATCCGGCTGATACTGCATAGCCATATCCACAGCCTCCTGCCCATTATGTGCCTCACAGAGAAAAACAGGCTCTTCTTTCAGTGCTGTCTGAATCTGTTTACATACCATCAGGCTGTCATCAACAGCCAAAACGATATTCTTACCATTAAAATCCATATCTGCCTCCCATACTCTATTATAAATTTACTGTTTTTCTTCTTACTGTTTTTACCTGGACTGTGCCGTCATCTGCACAAAATTCCAGGGTCCTGCCATAATCGGCCCCTGTATCCTCGGCAATGATGCGGATACCTGCCATACGCAATGTCTGCCTGACAGCCGCCGTGTTCTTTTCACCGATATCCCATGCCGCGCTGCCTGTACGGAACATTTTGGCTCCCCCGGCAATCTTAGCCGTCATCCTTTTTTTGTCAGCCCCGTGTTTCTGCATTTCCGTGACCAGTGCGGGAATCCCGCTTTTTGCAAACTTATAGGGATTACTTTTTACGGTAGCGCTGTTCTCATCCGGCAGCACGATATGAGCCAGTCCGGCTATTTTTATTTTGCTGTCGTACAGGCAGATGCCCACACAGGACCCCAGTGCGTAAGTGACCAGCATCTGTCCCCCAAAGGCAATCCGCCCTTCCGCAATACCTACTGTAATTTTATCCATTTTGCAACTCCTCAAGTTTCCGGAGCAGATCATGCAGTGTCTCCATTTCCGGAAGGAACAGGATACGGCCTGAAAAGGTTCCTGTATCCATACAGAACACATTGTCTATCATCAAAAGTTCCTCACTTGTTCTTAGAAAACGTGACATGGCGGCAGTGAGTATGGCGCCGCCCATATCAACGCTGATCTGGGGAACCGAAACATCCATCTCCATATCCAGAAGCTGGGACAAGGCCCGGATATAAGAGCCGCACATAATGTTCCCCAGTTCCAGCAGCAGGGATTCCTCCATCTCTGTCAGGCTGGTGAAATCTGTTATCTCCTCACCCAGTACCAGGTGCACCACCTGGCCGGTAAACGTCTCATCCAGAAGGAAGAGAAACATACCGTTTATCTCCCCGAAAACTTCCACCATAATTCCCGTGAGCGGTGTTTCCGCTTCGGCAATGATCTCTGTTATCCGCTGAAAAGGCAATACTCTCAGATTGGGCGTATCAATCTCCAGCGGACAGTTCAGAAGCTGAGACAGGGCATTGACCGCATTTCCGGTCCCGATGTTGCCCAGCTCCTTTATAAAATCCTTAGAAAGTTCCTCCAATTCCACTTCACAATTCATTCTCTTCCCCTTTATCCGTCAAATCTCAAATTGTTCCACCAGTTCCTTTAACATCTGTGCCTGTGCGGACAGCTCCTCACTGGCAGCCGCGCTCTCCTCCGAGGATGCCGAATTGCCCTGTACAATATCAGAGATCAAATCCATGCTTTTGCGCACCTGCATGATCGCTTCCGCCTGCTGGACCGATACTTCTGAGATTTCATCCATCATCTGATTCACTTCCTGTGCTCTCTCCACAGAGGCCTTTAAAGAATCAGCCGTGGTGTGGACAGTATCCATCCCCGCATTGACTGCCTCTGAATTCTTATCTACCAGTCCTGCCGTCAGTTTGGATGCTTCCGCTGTCTTTGATGCCAGGCGGCGGACCTCTCCGGCCACCACAGAGAAGCCTCTTCCGGCCTCCCCGGCCCTTGCTGCCTCCACAGATGCGTTCAGTGCCAGTATATTGGTCTGGAAGGCAATATCCTCTATTTCTTTTACGATCCCGGTGATCTCCTGAGAATTGTTCTTGATCTCTTTTATGGCCGTCAGCAGTCTGTGCATCTGCTGGTCATTGCTTTCCAGGCTGCGTCCTACGTTATCTGCCAATTTGCTGGATCTTACGGCTTTCTCCGCATTGCCGTTGATGCTCTCTGTGATCTCGCTGATGCTGACAGCCAGTTCCTCAATGGAGCTGGCCTGCTGGGATGTTCCCTGTGCCAGGGCCTGTGCCGCGTTAGATACCTGTTCCGCGCCGCCTGCCACCTGCTCCGCACTGCCGTTGATCTGCTGGATCGCATTGCGCAGCAGCTCCCCGATTTCATCCAGGGCATCTCCCAGGGCTACAAAGTCTCCTTTGAATTTTACTTTGGTACGGTAGTTCAGCTTTCCTTTGCCAAGGGCTGTCATCCCTGTCTTAATTTCCGACACATAGGCATTCAGGGCCATTGTGGTCTGACGGATGCTTTCCGCAAGCTGTCCCAGCTCATTTCGGGAGGTAAAAGACAGATTGGCCTGTAATTTCCCCTCCGCCACGGACTGCGCTGCTTTTTTTATCTCATTTACAGGTCTTAGGATACTTCTGGTAATGGTCAGCCACAGGATGCAGGTGATCAGGATACTGACAAAAGCCAGGATAAGGATCATGAGCCTGGCCTCCGCGTTGGATGCCAGGGAAGTATTCAGCGTATTCTCCGCATCCATGACACATTCATCGGTCACCTGGGAGAGGGTATCGCTTACACGTTTCATTTTCGATGCGTATTCATTTACATAGATATCCAGTGCCTGTTCTGCATCACCGCTCTCCAGCAGGGATATGATCCTGTCCCTGGGTATTTTCATAGCTGCGAATTCTTCGCCCAGACTCTTCACCAGTTCTGTATCACTTCCGTATCCGGTCTGCAGGATCTCCAGCTTTTTTTCCACTTCCTGGCTGGCTGACTTGGTCTCCATCATCAGTTCATCTTCATCCATGACATTATCCGTTGCCGCCATAATGGTCAGATTCTTTCCAACCAGATGAAGGTTGGACAACATACTCATGGACGCTTCCACATTGGCGAAAGGCTGGTTATAAAAATCATTCATTTTCCCGGACATATTCTGGATGGTATGCAGAGAGATGAAAACAGTAAATATGTATAAAACAATAATTGACGCAAAAGCTGCGATCAGTTTTGTTCCTATTTTCAGATTCAAAAAGTAGTTTTTCATCACACTTTGTCCTTTCACTCATCTATGGGGAAACAACTGTCCACGATCCTTAAAAACTCATCCTTCTTAAACGGCTTTACAATAAAATCTCTGGCCCCCATAACAATGGCTTTCTGAATTACAGTTTCCTGACCCATAGCTGAACACATTACGACTGCGGCGTCCTCATCCTGCCTTAAAATCTCTTCCAGCACTTCCAGTCCGGATCTGCCCGGCATGGTGATATCCAGAAGGACCAGATCCGGGCTGTATTCCCCGAACATGGCAATTGCCTCATCGCCGTCCCTGGCCTCCTCCACATTGGCATATCCTCCTTCGGACAAAATTTTCCGGATGGATTTTCTCATAAACATGGCGTCATCCACAATCAAGATTTTCTTTTCCATATACTCACCTTTGCTTCTCTCTATTTTTTTTATACACAGCAGGAAATACCGGTTCCAGTTTGATCTCACCGCGGTTTAAAAGTTCAGCGTGCCCGATCACCAGATAGCCCCCCGGCTTCAGGCTGGCCTCCAGTTTCCTCACCAGGGTCTCCTTGGCTTTTTTATCAAAATATATCATAACATTTCTGCAGAAGATCAGATCAAACTGCTCCGTCCCCATATAAGGTGACAGCAGATTCTGATTCTGAAACCGGATATTCTGCTTCAGCCGCTCTTCCACACAGAATGTTTTTGCATCCGCTGACCGGAAGTATTTATTCTTCCACTCCGCCTGAAGCCCTTCCATTTCTTTTGCCGTGTAGATCCCCTTCCCGGCCTTTTCCAGCACCTGGCCGGAAATATCTGTTGCCAGGATCCTGTAATTTAACAGGTTTCCTGTCCGGTCCCTGTAATCCTGCAGGATCATGGCAATGGTATAGCACTCTTCTCCGGTGGAACATCCTGCGCACCAAACATTCAGAAACCCTCTGCTGCTGCTTTTGGAAAATTCCGGAAGGATATGGTCACGCAGGATTGTAAAATGAGCCGGTTCCCTCATAAAATATGTATAATTGGTAGTCAGACGGCTAACCATATTGGAAGCCGTCAATCCTGATTTATCTTTCTTTAAAAGCTCCATATATCTGCCAAAGGTTGTCATGCCCTGGGATTCCAGTTCTTTGGACATGCGGCATTCGATCAACGTCTTTTTTTTCTCCAGATTAATGCCGTAATTCTGACGCATATATTCCACTATCTCAGCAAATTCTTCTTCTTTAAGCCTGATCACTTTTTCTCTCCCATATTCCCGGTTTCACTTCTGTCAATTCTTCCCGGTCAATCTCCTCTTCCCCGGTCAGTTCCTCTGCAGCAACCCCCACGATCAGATCACCTTGCGGCTTCATAAGGATACCGCATTTTGCATCTCTTCCGCTGCCCAGGCAGTAATATACGGCAAGGCGGCCTTTATAGACAGAGATTCCCAGTATCTCGTCCCCGGCTCCCGGAACTTTCCATATTTTAGGATTCAGGTAAAGGGTTTCCGTTTTCTCTTTCTCTATATACAAAATCCTTTCCCCGGTCCTCACCTTTATAACTTCCATTGTCTCTCCTTCAATATCTCCGGCTTCAGCACATAGGCCAGCACTTCATCCTCCTGCCCTGTCTGAAGCAGTACAGCTGCCTCCAGATACCGGTTCGTCTCATTCCATGCCGGTTCTGTCAGAGAGAGGAAAGCTCTTTTGTCAAGGACCCGGATCCCCAATACCTTTTCCGCCAGAAACCCTGCATTCTCCTCATCCGCCAGGATCAGGTATTCCTGTGGTTTTCCTTTATATCCGGGGCTGGTAAGTCCGGCAAGATCTATCAGGTTAGTTTTCCCTTTTTTCTTCGTCCTCTCGCTGATCCTGTCCACCCAGGACAGGGGAAGAAGATAATGCACTTCATCTGCCAGAAATTCCAGATATTCCAGCTGCTGGTCTCCCATTACAACGCCGCCTTTCCTAATGAATTTCTACTACTTCTATAATACTTGATTGCCGCGGAAAAGACAATATAAATATAAAAACAGCGCAGGCAATGGTTTGCTTTCATTGCCTGCGCCAAATAAGGTCATAGATTATTTCTGCACAATGTTGATTATCTTTTTCGGAACATAAATCTCTTTTACTATGGTCCCGGTAAGCTTATCTGCAATGGCTTCTTTTCCTGCGGCAATGGCCTCCTCTTTGGATGCCTCTGCGCTTATACTGATGACAGCCCTTGTCTTGCCGTTGATCTGTACCGGCACTTCGATCTCGTCGTCCTTCATAGCCTCCTCATCAGCCTTTGGCCACTCTGTGTGGAATACGGAATCTTCATGTCCGTATGCCTCCCAGAGCTCCTCTGTCAGGTGTGGTGCAAAAGGAGCCAGAAGCTTGATAAAGGTCTCAATGGTCTCCTTATCAATACCGCCTGTCTTCTTGGCAAGCTCGATCAGCTTGTTGTTGTATTCCATAAATCCGGAGATAACGGTATTCAGGCTGAAGCTCTCCAAACGCTGTGTGATCTCAAAGACAAGTTTATGGCGCAACTTCACCATCTCTTTTGTCTCAGCAATGCCTGCTTCCAAACTGTCCATGGACAGCTTCCAGAAACGGTTCAGGAAACGGTATACACCGTCAATCCCTCTGTCATCCCACTCTGCGTCCAGTTCCGGCGGTCCTACAAACAGTTCATAGAGACGCAGGGAATCGCATCCGTAGTCCCTTACCAGGTCGTCCGGGGAAACCACATTTCCTTTTGACTTGCTCATCTTAATGCCGTTCTTGCCGGTGATCATACCCTGGTTGAACAGCTTCTGGAAAGGCTCATCAAAATCAATCGCTCCGATATCATAAAGGAACTTGGTATAAAAACGGGAGTACAGAAGGTGGAGGACCGCATGTTCCACACCGCCGATATACATATCAACCGGCAGATATTTATCTGCTTTTTCTTTGGAAACCAGTTCTTCATCATTTTTATTGTCCACATAACGCAGGAAGTACCAGGAGGACCCTGCCCACTGAGGCATGGTGTTGGTCTCACGTTTCGCAGCAGCACCGCAGACCGGACAGGTGGTGTTGACCCACTCATCAATAGCGGCCAGCGGTGACTCGCCAGTGCCTGTAGGCTCGTAGGATTCCACCTCCGGCAGTGTCAGCGGAAGCTGGTCTTCCGGAACCGGAACATTTCCGCAGTGCGGGCAGTGGATAATGGGAATAGGCTCGCCCCAGTAACGCTGGCGGGAGAATACCCAGTCACGCAGTTTGTAATTTACGGTCTTCTTGCCGATTCCCATTTTTTCTATCATGACAGGCGCCTCTTTTTTCAGCACTGAGGATTCCATGCCATTCCACTCACCGGAATTGATCATAGTACCGCTGGCCTCTGTATAGGCTTCCGTCATGTTTTCAATCTCTTTGCCATCCTTGGCGATCACCTGGATGATCGGAATATTAAATTTAGTAGCAAACTCAAAGTCACGGTCATCATGGGCAGGTACACACATGATAGCGCCTGTGCCATAGTCCGCCAGTACATAATCTGACAGCCAGATGGGAACTTTTGCTCCGTTTAACGGATTGATTGCATAGGTTCCTGTGAACACACCTGTTTTCTCCTTATCCTGGAGACGGTCCACATTGGACTTCATAGAAGCATCATAGATGTATTTTTCCACAGCCTCCTTGGTTTCCGGTGTTGCAAGAGAGGCAGCCAGTTTGTGCTCCGGTGCTAATACCATGAATGTAGCGCCGTGGAGCGTATCCGGTCTTGTGGTATATACTGTGATCTTCTCATCGCTTCCTTCTACAGGGAAGTCCACCTCTGCACCGTAGGATTTTCCGATCCAGTCGGACTGCATCTTTTTCACCTTTTCCGGCCAGTCCAGTTTGTCCAGGTCGCTTAAAAGACGGTCTGCGTATTTTGTGATACGCAGCATCCACTGGCGAAGGTTCTTTTTCGTCACCGTGGAACCGCAGCGCTCACAGCATCCGTTAACGACCTCCTCATTGGCAAGGCCTGTCTTACAGGAAGGGCACCAGTTGATGGGGAATTCCTTCTCATACGCAAGGCCTTCTTTGAACATTTTTACAAAAATCCACTGGGTCCATTTATAGAAGCCCGGGTCTGTGGTGTTGACTTCCCTGTCCCAGTCATAAATAGCAGCAATATCATTGATCTGCTTTTTAATGTTTGCCACATTCTGCGCTGTGGATTTTGCAGGATGAACGCCCATCTTGATGGCGTAATTCTCAGCCGGAAGGCCGAACGCATCCCATCCCATTGGGTGGATCAGATAATAACCCTGCATCATTTTATAACGGCTCCACACATCAGAGATAACATAACCTCTCCAGTGTCCTACGTGAAGTCCGTTTCCTGACGGATACGGGAACATATCCAGACAGTAGTATTTTGGCTTCTGGCCGTCATCTGTGTTCACCGGCTTCTCTTCCCAGTTTTTTTTCCATTTCTGTTCAATCGCCTTATGATTATAAGGTACTGCCATAATTTTTATTCCTCCTGATTTTCATTTTTCATGCCTGTTCGGGCAGCTATCATTTATGCCGAAGCATAGAAAAAGCCCTTTAGTCACTATACTTAGAGACGAAAGGGCTTATTTTTCCGTGGTACCACTCTAATTCATCCGTAATGCCGGATGCACTCATTCCGGTTCTGTAACGGGAACTCCCGCCCGCACTTACCTGCTCGTCGGCTATCAGTACGGGAACTCCGAGGCCAGTTCAAAAGCTTCTCTATACTGCCTTGCACCGTCCGGCAGCTCTCTGGAATAAAGAATACTCTCTACTACTCCTCATCACAGTCTCTTCCATATTGGCTATTCAATAAACTATCTGTTATTCTACCGATATCGTCAGATTTTGTCAAGACTCTATGGCGTATCTTTCCAAAAAATCCTGTTTATGACTGTGAAATACAGTTTTTATTCGTAACTATAGCAGGTCTGCGCATTCACTGCGCTGACCGTAAGAACGTGTACCATGGCCAAGCAAAAATCCCATCGCCAAAGGCGATTCTGCATGGATTTTTGCCTGTAACTGTGAGGGTGCGGAACAGTTACTTTTATTCTTCCAAAGAAAGCACCGTACACACAGGCTCCCCTTCCGTATACTCAATGGTAAGGGAATCTCCCACATCATACTTCACAATCTCCGGGTACTCGGTCACCGGCAGATCAAATACCAGATCTTTGCTCTCCAGCACCACATAGAAATGGGAGTTTCCGTCAATGACTGCCTGGGCCACACGCTTGATCTTGCCGGATACTTTCTGTGCCGTAAGCTCTCCGCCGTCGGAGGCGAGGCCGTTGGCTGACAATAGCTTCACATAAGCCTTCTCACATTCAGCCACTGTATCCCCGATGGCCACATTCTGGTACTTCTGGATATTGACCATAGCATATTTTTTTACCAGGCCCGCGCCGTCTTTTAAGGCCATAAAATAGGTTGGCTCTCCGGAGATATTCAGAAGCAGGGGGAATGCTGCCGTGTATTTTAAGTTCTGTACCTGCCCTTCCGCGGATTCCATGGCGGAATACTCCTCCGCACCGGCACAGGAATAATACCGGGTCTCCATGGTACGCTGGTTCATCAGCACAAATCCCACATTGGAACGGTCGCCGCTGACTGAAGTAATGCCGGTGTATACCCACACATCATCCTCCAGCGCCAGGTAATTATACCCGTCTGTTGTCTTGAGACATCCCTTCTGTCCAAGAATGCTGTTGAAAAATCCGTTTTTCAGCATTCCGTGATAATTGTAGAGCTGGATCAAAAGGTCTGCCGGATAGGCACGGTCTACCCACTGGGGACAGTCCTCTATCTTATATTCTGTGGTCTCTCCTGTGATGGCGTTGCAGAGGACCACCTTGCCGATGGTCTGTCCGCCGAAAAGGCCTATGTTGAATTTCTTAACAGGACAAATCCAGTAAGGAACTCCGTCATCGTTGATCTCAAAGCTCAACTGGTCAAACATGTAAGTCGGATAGCTGAACCGCAGATGCCTGTAAATGTTCCTGTTGAAATACTCGGATTCGGAATATTTGATCCCATCCTCCAGCTTCACAAGCTCTGTGTTCTGTGTGGCCATATCGATGCGGATATAGGCAGGAATTCCCTCTTTCTGGTTTGTCAGCCATTTGATGGGGCTGGCGTACACAAGAGGAGTCACTCTGTATGGCTGTCCCTGGTAGTTGATCTGTGAATAAATATTGCTCACCTCAAACTGGGAGACCATATCCACCATACTTCCCATTTTTCTGTTGCCCAGAAGTTCTGCGGAATCTTTGTCAAGGAGTGGGATCTGATTATAACTGATCTCCTCAATATCTTCTGTAAAATCCCTCTCTTCCGGTGTTGCAAGCTGCTGATACTTGTTGGCGTTTATGATCGGGGAGGACAACAGGGTTCCAATGGCATATACTACAATGATCGCTGCGATCACCAGCAGTCCGCCCTTCATCACCTTATTCTTTTTTATGTCCCCCACACTGTGGAAGCGCTTCCTGATTCCGTACACTACCAGGATCACCACTACGATGGCTGCCAGGAAGAACCAGAAGCCGCTTTCATGAATGTTGATGGCAGGCAGCGTAAAATAGTAATAGAGGAATGCCAGGATTACCACAGCAAGACCCGCCGCAATTTTTTTCTTCATACTTTTACCAAATCCTTTCCGGGTGCTTACCCGATTTGTTTAGCATACAGTTTACCATGAGAGAACGCCGGATACAAGTTTTTTTCATATAAAGACCCCGGAAAACCGAATCTTTCGGTTTCCGGGGTAAAAAAATCTGATTATTCGTTCTCTTCTGCACTTGCGCGGGCTGCAATTTCTTTCTCCTGGATATCAGAAGGTGCCTGCTCATAACGTGAGAATTCAAAGGAGAAGTTTCCGCTTCCGCCTGTCATGGAACGCAGGTCTGTGGAGTATCCGTAGATGGATAACATCGGTACATCCGCTTCCACCACGGTGCATCCCTTATGGTCAGGATCCGGATTCATGCCCAGCACACGGCCGCGGCGTTTATTCAAATCGCCCATAACATCACCGGTGTATCTGTCCGGAACCATAACTTTCATGGATACGATCGGCTCCAATAGTACCGGAGACGCTTCCATAAAGCCCTTCTTAAATGCCTGGACAGCAGCTGTCTTGAACGCCATCTCAGAGGAGTCTACCGGGTGGTAAGAACCATCGTAGAGCACTGCCTTCACACCAACTACCGGATAAGATGCCAGCGGTCCTTTCACCACGGAATCCTGAACACCCTTTTCCACTGCCGGGAAGTAGTTCTTAGGAACTGCGCCGCCGACTACGATCTGTTCAAACACGTAAGGCTTCTCCAGATCACCGGAAGGCTCAAAGGTCATCTTTACGTGGCCATACTGGCCGTGGCCGCCGGACTGTTTCTTATATTTCGCCTCCACGTCAGCTTTCTTACGGATCGTCTCGCGGAACGGAACTTTAGGTTTGGAAAGTTCAATATCCACTTTATAGCGTTCTTTCATTTTACTCATCACAATGTCAAGATGCTGTTCACCGATACCATAGATCAAGGTCTGGCGGTTGGCGGAATCATTCTCCACACGCAGCGTCAAATCTTCCTGCATCATTTTGGACAGCGCCTGGGAAACTTTGTCGTCATCGCCCTTGTTCACAGTTTTGTATCTCTTGTATGTATACGGAACGGAAATCTCCGTCTTGCCGAACACAAGAGGAGTGCTCTTTGTTGAAAGGGTATCTCCGGTAGCCACGGTGTTTAATTTGGCAATGGCACCGATATCGCCTGCATGGAGCTCCGGTACCTCGATGGGTTTGGAACCTTCCAGCACATACAGTTTATTTAATTTTTCTTCCGAATCCTTGGTCGCATTGTATAAGGTGTCGTCACCTTTGATAACACCGGAGCAAACCTTAACCAGTGAGTATTTGCCCAGGAACGGGTCCACGATGGTCTTGAACACGTATGCGGATTTTGCTTTGGCGAAATCATAGTTCGCCTGGTAAATTTCATTTGTCTTTGCATTCATGCCTGCGCATGTCTTCTGGTCCGGGCTTGGGAAATAGCCGCATATATCATCCAGCAGGTTGGCAACGCCCTGTACG
Organism: Blautia marasmi; assembly: GCF_900258535.1. Classification (NCBI taxonomy): domain Bacteria; kingdom Bacillati; phylum Bacillota; class Clostridia; order Lachnospirales; family Lachnospiraceae; genus Blautia; species Blautia marasmi. The sequence goes on along the minus strand of NZ_OIWX01000001.1, from coordinate 5,223,168 downwards.
TTCACGGTGGAGCCCATACATACGGGGATAATGCTGCCGTCTGAGATATTCATCTTCAGAGCTGCGGAAACCTCTGCCACGGAGAACTCTTCCCCTGCAAAATAACGGTCCATGAACTCTTCACTGATCTCAGCAACGGATTCCATCAGGATGTCATGATACTGCTCCAGATATTCCTGCAGATAGTCAGGAACCGGGCATTCTTTTTTCTGGCCTCTGTCAATGTATCTTCTTCCGGCCTGTTTTACAATATTTACATAGCCCACGAATTCTTCATTTTCACGGATCGGCATATGGATGGGTGCAATTTTCTTTCCGTACAGTTCAGTCAGGCTTTCCACTACTTTTCTGTAGCTTACATTGTCCACATCCATTTCTGTGACAAAGAACATGCGGGGCAGATTGTATTTCTCACACATCTCCCAGGCTTTCTGGGTTCCCACCTGTACGCCTGCTTTTCCTGAAACCACAATGATCGCTGCATCGGCTGCCGCAACTGCTTCCTCCACTTCCCCTACAAAGTCGAAATAGCCCGGGGTGTCCAGTACATTGATCTTTACTTTTCCCCATTGAATCGGAACCACAGATGTCGAAATTGAGAATTTTCTTTTGATCTCCTCTTTATCATAATCACTTACCGTGTTACCATCTGTTACCTTTCCCAAGCGGTTCGTAATACCTGACAAGTAAGCCATTGCCTCCACCAGACTTGTCTTTCCGGCACCGCCATGACCGAGCAGGACCACATTTCTAATTCTGTCGCTTCTGAAAACGTCCATATGTAATACCTCCCAATTTTTGATATGTATATATTTTACTAAAAAGATAGCAACAATTCAAGTATTTTATTCAAATTAGACAAGAAATTTTTCTTTCTGTTTGGTCAAAATTGCAGTGTATCACTTTAAAGCGCAAAATCGTTGACAATTGACGCTCCTTGTCATAAAATAATAATGTTTGGCGGACATAAGATCCGCTGTTTATTACGGCAGAAATGCATCTGTTACAGGCTTTCTGCTGTCACAAAAAGAAGAAGGGTAACTACGCTTATACACGGTCAGCGCAGGCAACGCGCAGATTTGATGGAACAGTTACGAAAAAGGAGCATATATCTTATGGAAACAACTACGATTGGCTTTATCGGTCTCGGCTTGATCGGCGGCTCTATAGCCAAAGCCATCCGGAAATTTCATCCGGAATACCAGATTCTTGCATACAACCGGACCAGGGACACTTTAGAGGACGCCGTCTTCGACGGTATTGTGGATATTGCCTGTGATGAACAGGATTCCAAGTTTGCCCTCTGTGACATTATTTTCCTGTGCGCCACCGTGGACTATAATATAGAATGTCTCCCCTGGCTGAAGCAGATCATACGGCCCGGCTGCATTCTGACAGATGTGGGAAGTGTAAAGGGCGAGATACATAAAGAGATCACAGCCCTCTCCATGGCCCCGAATTTCATTGGCGGGCATCCCATGGCGGGAAGCGAAAAGACCGGATATGAACATTCCACTGACCATCTGATTGAAAATGCGTACTATATCCTGACCCCTTCCGAGGAGGTAGGCCTTGATAAGATAGGGGTCTACACAGAGCTTGTGACCTCCATCGGTGCCCTGCCCATGATATTGACCTTTGAGGAACACGACTATATTACCGCAGCGGTCAGCCATCTCCCCCATGTGGTGGCAGCCGCCCTTGTGAATCTGGTCCAAAAGCTGGATTCTCCCTCGGAACATATGAAAGCCATTGCGGCCGGAGGTTTTAAGGATATTACCAGGATTGCCTCCTCTTCCCCTTATATGTGGCAGCAGATCTGCATGGAAAACCCGGAGAACATCTCCCAGGTCCTGGATGAGTTTATCCGCCTGATCGTACAGGCAAAATATCTGGTGGACCAGCATGACGGGGATGGACTTTTTCAGATGTTCTCGAACTCCAGGGAGTACAGGGATTCCATCAGTGACACCTCCAGCGGACCTATCAAGAAGGAATATGCCCTCTACTGTGATATTATTGACGAGACGGGTGCCATTGCCACCATTGCCACCATATTGTCCATGAACCATATCAGCATTAAAAATATCGGCATCATCCATAACCGGGAATTTGACGAGGGCGTGCTGAAAATCGACTTCTATGACCAGGCCGCCCAGAAAGAGGCAGCAGAACAGCTTGGAAAACGGAACTATATCATATATGAGCGTTAGGAGCAGCACATGAAATTCACAAAAATAAATGCCCTGAAGGGCGAAGTTACCATACCCGGAGACAAATCCATCTCTCACCGGGCGGTCATGCTGGGAGCCATCTCACAGGGCACCACCCGTATCACCAATTTTTTAAGGGGCGCGGACTGCCTCTCCACCATAGCCTGTTTCCGAAAAATGGGGATTGACATTAAGGAGTCCCCGGATCAGATCCTGGTGCACGGAAAAGGCCTCCATGGACTGAAAGCCCCGGCGGATACCCTGGACGTGGGCAACAGCGGAACCACCGCAAGGCTCATATCCGGCATTCTGGCCGGTCAGTCCTTTGAAAGTACACTGACAGGAGACGCATCCATCCGGAAGCGCCCCATGAAACGGATCATCACCCCCCTGTCTATGATGGGGGCAGATATTGAGAGCCTCCAAGGAAATGATTGTGCTCCTCTGCGCATCCGGGGCAGTCATATAAAAGGGATCCATTACGATTCCCCCGTGGCCTCAGCCCAGGTAAAATCCTGTATCCTTCTGGCCGGGCTGTATGGGGACAGCGTAACAAGCGTCACAGAACCTTATGTCTCCAGAGACCATTCGGAGCGTATGCTGTCAGGCTTTGGAGCCTGCCTTCAGACAGAGGGCTGCACCGTAAGCATTCAACCGGAACCGGAACTGGTCGGACAGGAGGTAGCCGTGCCGGGAGATATCTCTTCCGCTGCTTATTTTATCGCTGCTGCCCTTTTAGTGCCGGGCTCTGAACTGCTGATCAAAAATGTGGGCATCAATCCCACCAGGGATGGTATCCTGCGCGTATGCCGTCAGATGGGCGCTGACATCACGATCCTGAACCAAAGGGAACATGGCCAAGAGCCGGTGGCGGATCTGCTGGTAAAGCACAGTGCACTCAAAGGAACAGTCATTGAAGGGGCGGTGATCCCCACACTCATTGATGAACTTCCCATACTTGCAGTGATGGCTGCCTTCGCGGAAGGCTGTACCATGATCCGTGACGCGCAGGAGCTTAAAGTCAAGGAATCCAATAGACTGGATATTCTGGTGCACCATTTAAGCGCAATGGGTGCTGATATCACGGGAACAGAGGATGGTATGATGATCCAAGGCGGCAGACCTCTCCACGGTGCTGTACTGGAAAGCCATTTAGACCACCGGATCGCCATGTCCTTTGCCGTGGCGGGGATTGCCGCAGAGGGGGAGACAGAGATCCTGCAGGCTGACTGTGTAGATATTTCCTACCCCGGATTCTACAGGGATCTATTAAACCAATAAACCCTGCTGCTGAAAGGAGCCAATATGTCGCAGACTACAAAGCGGGCCCTTGCCCAGTCCCTGAAACATCTCATGGAACAAAAACCCCTGGAGAAGATAACTGTGGTGGACATTTCAGAAGACTGCGGCGTGAACCGTCAGACCTTTTACTACCATTTCCAGGATATCTATGATCTGATCGAATGGATCTATATCAATGAGGCAGAAAAGCGGTTGGGGGAAAAGACCACATACGATACCTGGCAGGAGGGCTTTCTCCAAATCCTCTCCTACATTTTGAGCAACCGGACTTTTGTAAAAAACACCTACCACTCTGTCAGCAGGGAATATCTGGAGCATTTCCTCTTCCGGCAGATGTACCGGCTCCTGCTGGGAGTCATAGAAGAAAAAGCGGAAGGCATGGCTGTCCGCGACACGGATAAACAGTTTATCGCCAACTTTTATAAATATGCCTTTGTGGGTTTGATCTGTGAGTGGATCGAAGATGGCATGAAAGAAAATCCCCAGGCTATGACCGACCGCCTGAGTCTTCTGGTCCACGGTACCATCACCGGAGCACTGGAACGGTTTCGGACAGATAAGAGGCATTGATTTTTTATACACTTTATGCGCAGTGTCAAAACTTTTGACACTGCGCATTTTCTGTGTATGGCAGTCTTCTCTCTCAGCGTTTATAGTAAAGACAGATAAACAAAAAACATAGTCCCCAAGAACAAGGAGGTATTCCTATGTATTACAGCAATGGCAATTACGAAGCATTCGCGCGCCCGGTAAAGCCCCAAGGCGTTGACAAAAAATCCGCATATCTGGTAGGTTCCGGACTGGCCTCCCTGGCAGCCGCCTGCTTTTTGGTGAGAGACGGACAGATGAAAGGGGAGCATATCCATATTCTGGAGGAATTATCCCTGCCCGGAGGCGCCTGTGACGGCATCAAAGACGCACAGAAGGGTTTTATCATCCGGGGCGGCCGTGAGATGGAAGATCATTTTGAATGTCTCTGGGATCTTTTCCGCTCCATTCCATCACTTGAGGTGGAGGACGCCTCTGTGCTGGATGAATTTTACTGGCTGAACAAAAAAGACCCCAACTACTCTCTCATGCGTGTGACCGAGAACAGGGGGCAGGATGCCCACACAGACAATAAATTCGCATTGAGCGACAAGGCAGCCATGGAGATCATGCAGCTCTTCTTCACAAAAGATGAGGATTTGTACGACAAAAAAATAAATGATGTTTTTACGGAGGAATTCTTCAAATCCAATTTCTGGCTCTACTGGAGGACCATGTTTGCATTTGAAGACTGGCACAGCGCTTTGGAGATGAAGCTGTATATCCAGCGTTTCATCCACCATATCGGCGGACTTCCGGACTTGTCTGCCCTGAAGTTCACAAAATATAACCAGTATGAATCCCTGATCCTGCCCATGGTGAAATACCTGGAGGCTCACGGGGTGCAGTTCCAGTATGACACCAGAGTGACCAACGTGGTCTTCGACATCACACCGGAAAAGAAGGCTGCCAGAAAGATCATGATGATCCACAACGGCCGGGAAGAGTGCATTGATCTGCTGGATGACGACCTGGTTTTTGTCACCAACGGAAGCTGTACGGAGAATTCCAGCCTTGGGGATGATAACCACGCCCCGGTATTCAATGACACCCCCGGCGGATGCTGGGAGCTGTGGAAAAACATTGCAGCTCAGGACCTCTCCTTCGGAAATCCTGACAAGTTCTGCAGTGAAACAGATAAGACCACTTGGGAGTCCGCAACCGTCACCACCCTGGATGACAGGATCCCCCCCTATATCCAGAAAGTCTGCAAAAGGGATCCCTTCAGCGGCAAAGTGGTAACCGGAGGCATTGTGACCTGCAAGGATTCCTCCTGGCTTATGAGCTATACCCTAAACCGGCAGCCCCACTTTAAGGAACAACCCAAAGATCAGCTCGTGGTCTGGGTCTACGGTCTGTTCACAGATGTTCCCGGGGACTATGTAAAAAAGCCTATGCGTGAATGTACCGGAAGAGAGATCACGGAGGAATGGCTGTACCATCTGGGCGTCCCTGTAGAAGAAATCCCGGATATGGCAGCCAATTCAGCCCGCTGCATCCCCTGCATGATGCCGTATATCACAGCGTTCTTTATGCCGCGGACAGCAGGCGACAGACCTAAGGTCGTGCCGGACGGGTGTGTGAATTTTGCATTTATCGGACAATTTTCAGATACCGTCCGCGACACGGTATTCACCACGGAGTATTCCGTGCGGACAGCCATGGAGGCAGTCTACACGCTCCTGGATGTGGACCGGGGCGTACCCGAAGTCTATGGTTCCTGTTATGATATCCGCGCCCTTCTGGATGCCACATCCAAAATGCTGGACGGCAAGAAAGCCATCGAGATGAAGGTGCCGTGGATCATGAAGCTCGTGGAGAAGAAAGCGCTGCGAAAGATTTCCGGCACGGTGATCGAAGAACTGCTGAAAGAATACAATGTGATATAAGATAAGGGGGAGGCAGGTGAGATCCGTCACCTGCCTCCCTTCATCATTGCCATTCGTTACAGCACCCGCTTGCTTTTAACAGCTTATTACTTTTTACCACTTCATAGGAAGCTTGGATATCCACAGACAGCTTCCTGTCCTTATCCAAAAACGGAACTATCTTTCTGTATTCCTCAAATGCCTTTCCCGTACATTTCCCAAGTTTATAGTTTCCGCGCAGATCCACGGCCTGGGCTGCGTGCATCAATTCCATTCCCAGGATGTACCTGAGATTATCCACAATTTTAAAGGATTTTTCCAATATGAGCACAGCGTTGGAGGCATGATCCTCAATATACCCGGACAATGCAAAGAAATCCATAGAAGAGGGATTCGCCAAAGCTCTGTTCTCGGTATCCAAAGATGTAAACGTCTTCTGGATGGTGGAATATCCGATCACGGTCTTGCCGCCGTCCGGGGATAAAAACCGGGGCAGCCCGGTAAAGGATGGATCTGCCAGCTTGAGAATCCTGTGACATGCACCTTTTGATATATGGTTCAGTGCAATATTCAGCATTTCCGCCTTTAACGCCAGATTAAGAGGCTCAAAATTACAGCTCACAGACACCCTCTCCTCATCAGGAAGAACACAGGGATTGTCATCCGAATGGTTCAGATGCTGGTTCAGACTCATTTCAAGCAGCTTGACGCATTCCAGTACAGCCCCGTTTATAAAAGCGGAATCCCTGAAGCTTAAAGGGTCCTGAAGCGCTTTGCCCTCTGTACCGTCGAAGAGATAACTGCTCTCTAACATATGCAGGCATTCCTGCGCACATTCTGTCTGTTCCGGAAATCCTTTTGCCTCTGTTACACTCCTATCAAGCTGCTGGATCTGTCCGTTTAATCCCTCCAGGCCAATGCAGTATATAAGATTGGAGTTAGCGGTCAGCTCTTTTACTTCTCTCAGAAGCAGAGCCGCCATGGCAGCTGCCTGAGAGTTGGAGGATACAATGCCAAGGCCGTCTTTCGGACCCAGGACCAGAGGCTTCATTCCCTCATCTTCCATGGCTTTCAAGCTGTCTGTGGGCTGTCCCTGATAGAGTACATCATTCTCCCCGATCATGGACATGCCGATCATGGCATTTACCGCCAGATCCGCTTCCCCCACAGAGCTTCTTCTCGGAACCAGGGGATGGATCCTTTTATTTAAGAAATCCCTGTAGCGTTCCAGCACATCCCGGGAAAGGCCTGCACAGCCATACAAAGCCGTATTCAGACGAATCAGCATAATGGCTCTGACTTCCTCCTCTGTACAATACGGAGGTACACAAAGAGAATGGGAACGCAGAAGGTTTTTATTATACTGGTCAAAATATTCTGTATAAACCTTTCGGTCTTTGTTCCATCCAACCCCCCTGTTTGTCCCATAAACAGGTATTTCCGAATCTACCATCCTGTATAATACCTGCTTAGCCTTTTCGGCCCTTTTCATAGCTTCCTCCGAGAGTTCCACAATGGCTCCGTGATATACCACTTCATAAATCTGATCCAAGGTGAGATTCTTTCCGTCTAAAACAATTTTCTCCATAACTGTTCTCTCCCATTCTGTTCAGTACCGCTGCACTGTTTTTCAGAAAATATAATATATTTCCATCAAAATTTTGTTTAAAAAATGCAGAATTGGTCGAGATATTTTTTTTCCCATATGGATGGGATTTTTGATCGTTCCTCTCCTATATCAAAGATCTGCCTGTCTTCCCCGATCTTGACCCTGCTTTCACAAGGACACGCTGCAGATTGGGTGATCAGGCCGAAAATCCTGCTGTACAGACAACGTTCCACAGGGTCCCTGCTGTACTGCGCGTATTGTCCGGCCTTTTTCAGATACATGGCACCTCCCTCAAAATCTCCTTTTCTGAATAACAGGACCGCTTCGTAGGCATAGGCCGTACTTCTCTTATACACCACATGGAGATGTTCAAAGCTTTGGATCGCGGCTTTTATATAACGCTCTGCCATACAGTCATTACCTGTATCAAACAATCCTTTTCCCATATGGAGATACAGCAGGGTCTTGCCGCTGATATTATGGATATTTGCATGGATATCCAGTGATTTTCTGTAATATTCCATGGCACGGTCATAATCTTTTGTCAGACGGCCGATTTCCCCCAGCCAGCTGTAAGCTACAGCAGCATTGGCGCCCCATTCCTCTTTCCACTCCTTATCCAGGAATATATCCGCTGCCTCAAGCAGTTCCCGGCTGCCTTTTTCCATCTCCCCTTTGAGCACATAGCCAATACCCTGAAACCTTTTCCAGAAGCCCTGTTCTGCAGATGTGTCAGCAGCCTGCGAAAGCCCTTCCCGGCTGTAACGGATGAGTGCATCCGCCTGACAGATGTCCATGGCAAGATACGCTTTCTGCTTCAGAGTTTCCTTTGCCGTGCCCTGCAGCTCCTCCAAAAGACCGATATATTCCCAGGACCTTTCATAGTCCGGGATCTTTACATAGGACTGGACCAGCATAGTAAGATAAAGCTCCAGCCGCTCTTTTTCAAAGCCCCCGGGATTGACTGATTCTTTATACGCCTCCACATAGGCTTCCATCTGCTTATAAATAAATTCTATCTGTTTTCTGTTGTTCAGATATGTTTCCGTGTTATACATCACATCGTAATCATGCAGTACCGGGAAAAATTCGTGGGCGATGGCCAGATATCTGCGCAGATATTCTTTCAGGTAAAAATCCGATTTTTTTCTGTCCTGGCTCTTAAAGTAATGATAGCTGATCTTAGGCAGGATATCCTCGTTCTTTCCCATAAAAAACTGCTTCTCAAATCGTTTTGCCATGAGGCTGTGAAGACTTTTCCTTTTCGTCAGGCTGAGGCTTTCATAAGCCCTTATCCTTTCCTCCTCATTCGGAAATGAATAATAGATCCTGCCGGCATCCTCTTCCTCTCGTATCATCCCCCCTCGGACAAGGGATTCGATCCCCTCCACAAACAGGGAATCCTCCAAGCCGGAAAAATACTTTAATTTTCTGTATTCCGCCCTGTCGCAGAACATAGAGATCCATTCCAGCAGGCTTTTGCAGATATCCGACTGGCTTTCACCCGTATTGGAGAAAGGCGCTTTCTCCTCCTGCACACGCTCCCGCTCTTTTTGGCTGATGATCTTTTGCCAGAGCTTTGTGATCTCCTCACCGGGCACCTCATCCAGTTCCTGTTCCAATATGTACTGCAGCTCCCGATAGACCATATCTGCCCGGTTCCTCTGCCCTGCTTTTTCATATAATTTCATAAGAAGCTGATAATATTTTTCACAAAACTCGTCCATGGCGATGAGGTTTTTACATATCTCCTCACACAGATCCAGTCTGCACTTGTCTTTGAACAGTTCATCCTCTGTAAGGAAATAAATCTTCTCTGCGGTCTCAATCCTTTTCTGACGTATAAAATTTTCAAACTGACTGCTTTCTTTTACTTCAAAATGGTCTAAATACCAGAAATTCTCCTTACCGGAAAGGATCTCAAGATCACTTTTCATCTCAATCAGATCCATCCACAAGTCCGCTTCCGGGTTGATCCTGAGCTGCTGCCTGCCGTCTGTGATCAAAAAATCCTTTCCGAAAGCCTTTCTGATATGATAGAGCGCATTTCTGTAATTTCTGTTTGCCTTTTCTTCATCATATTTATCTCCCCAGAAGATATCTTCCAGTACCTGCTTATTTTCATACCCTTTGGTAATGAGGTAATAGAACATTCCCTCTACCCGTCCATAGGGAAACAGATATCTTTTTTTATTCACATAAACTCTGGGGGTCCCTAAAAGAAAAACTTCTATTTTATCCATGCTGTCCTCTCCCTTTTCTGTTCCGCACACTCTATCTATTTATCATAGGCACCACAGGGAAATTAGTCAATAACACTTTTTCAACAAAACTTCAACAGCTATGTTTTATAATAGAGGCAAAAGTTCCCAGGAATGAATTTTTAAACAACTCTAAGGGAAAACAGGAGGAATCTGTTCTATGAACCATTACAACATTACCCTTACCATAAACCGGGAAATCTTCATTTTTTCCGTCACGGAAGAAGATACCCTTCTCGACGTGATCCGGGAAAAAGCAGGACTTACAGGCACCAAACAGGGATGCGGCTGTGAGCAGTGCGGAGCCTGCACTGTGCTTTTGAACGGAAAAGCTGTTAATTCCTGCTGTGTACTGGCACTGCAGGCGGACAATGGGGAAATTGAAACCATTGAGGGGCTGGAATCTCCAAATGAGCTGCATCCCATTCAACAGGCTTATATAGACGAGGGTGCCGTACAGTGCGGTTTTTGCACACCGGGTATGATTATGTCTACAAAAGCCCTTTTGGACCGGATTCCCAAGCCTGACAGTTCCCAGATCCGGGAAGCGCTCTCCGGAAATATCTGCAGATGTACCGGTTATACAAAAATTGAGGCAGCCGTTAAAACTGCCGCCCAAAAACTGGAGGAGGTGTCCCATGAATCCATATAAAACTGCCGCACACGGAATCCCAAGACATGAGTCCGCCGCAAAAGTCACCGGAAAGGCTCTCTACACAGGGGATCTTTCCCTTCCTCAAATGGTGTACGGTATGATGATCCGAAGCCCTCATGCACATGCAGAAGTCACAGACATTGACCTTTCCCAAGCAAAGAAGACCGAAGGCTACATAGGCGCACTTCTTCCCTGGGAGGTTCCCGACACCTTTTACAACTGTTCCGGCAATCCACCATCCCCGCTGCTCATGAAAGATGAGAAGATACTCACCGCCCACCCTCTCTGTGTTGGAGACCGCATCCTGGCCATTGCCGCCAGGACCCCACAGGCGCTTTTAAAGGCAGCCAAAGCCGTAAAGGTCAGCTACAGGCTTCTGCCTTCCGTACATACCATAAAGGACGCATTAAAGGCTGATGCCGCTCCGATCCAACCGCATCTGTCCCAAAACAATATTCTTGCCTCTAGGGAAGCCTCTGCCGGTGATACGGAAAAAGGCTTTGAAGAAGCAGACTATATTTTTGAGGATGATTTCCACACTTCAGCCATGCAGCATGTGGCTATGGAACCCACATCCTGTATCTGCGATTTTTCTGACGGCAGGAAACTGAATATCTGGAGCAATTCCCAGACACCTTATCAGGAACGAAGGATCATGGCGGAACTGTTTGGGATGAACGAAAATGATATCCGTGTTGTGAAGCCTGTCATGGGCGGAGGTTTCGGTGCCAGGCAGCAGCTCCATAACCAGCCTGCCGCTGCCCTTTTGTCAAAAAAAATAAGAAGACCCGTTAAACTTATCAACACTCGGGAAGAAGAGATGTATGCTTCCGTAGTACGCCATGAAATGCAGACACATTTAAAATTCGGTGTAACAAAAGAGGGCATTTTAACTGCTTTCCGGACAGAATACTATCTGAATGCAGGTCCTTATACTACCCACACCCCCACGATCGTGGCTGCTGCCAGCAGAAAATTCCAGTACAAGGTCCCCAATTATCTTTTTAACGGATACAGCATAGCAACCAACGGTCCCACCGCAGGCGCATTCCGGGGATACGGCAACGCACAGCTCACCTTCGGCCGGGAACTTATGATGAGCCGGATTGCCAGAAAACTCCACCTTGACCCCGTGGAATTCCGTCTGCGCAATCATGTACAGACAGGGAAAAAGTTCCCTGCCGCCACAGCAGCGGTTACGAGCTGCGGCATTGAAAAATGTGCCCGCCGTTGTCAAAAGATCCGTCGGGAGATCGACGAAAAGGAAGGGCTGGCTGATAATGAGGAGATCCGGCAGGCGTGGGGTGTCTCTTTTGCCTGCCATGGATCAGGCCCTTCCTCCAAAGAAGGAATGAGTTCTGCCGTCATACTGGCAAACGATGACGGCAGCATTCACCTTCTGACCGGTTCCGCGGATATCGGACAGGGCAGTGAAACCATGCTTTCCCAAATAGCGGCGGAATACCTTGGAATTCCCTTCTCTCTTGTTAAGATCACTGCGGCCGATACCGGAATCTCCCCTTACGATACCGGAACCTTTGGCAGTTCCCAGACTTATGTAAGCGGAAACGCGGTTGTGCTTGCCTGTCAGGATATCATACAAAAGCTTGTCCATGCCCTGTCAGACTGTTACGGCAGTACAGATATAACATTTGGGGAAGACAAAAAATTTCATATCCCGTCAAAAAATCAGCATCTTACTTTTCAGGAAGCTGCGGGGCAGGTGTTTTTCGGTATGAAAGGAGCAGTCATTATGGGAAATTCCAGCTATAAAGCCCAGGAAAGTCCCAACCCCTTTGCCGTCTGCATGGTGAAGGCAGAATACGAAAAGAAGACCAACAGCATCATCCTGCGGCACGTGATCGAGGTCGTGGACGTGGGCACCCCCATCAATCCCCTCACCGTCATAGGGCAGATTGAGGGCGGGATCGGGCAAGGTGTGGGCTACGCTCTGACAGAGACTTTGGAGCACAACCGCCGCGCCGGCAAGGTGATCTCCTCGGACCTTCTGACATACCGTGTACCGCTGATCTCGGATATGCCGGATATCCATGGAGAATACATTGAAAGTTTCGAGCCTACCGGTCCCCTGGGCGCAAAAAGTGTAGGGGAATTGACTACCGTACCCGTAGCGCCTGCCATTGCAGACGCCGTATCACAGGCATCGGGCAGAGAGATCAACCGGATACCGCTGTCTGAGTCCTTTTTCATAAAACCAAACAAAAAATAGGAGAGATGACCATGTATTATAAACCGCAGAATCTGGAGGACGCGCTTTCCTGCCTGTCCTCCGAATCCCCCGTCATCCTTGCCGGCGGGACAGATCTTATGCCTTTAATAAAAAACGATTTAAAGCCCTCGGGAAATTATCTGGATATCACCCATATTCCAAACCTCCGCGCAGTCAAGAAGACAACAGAGGGCTGGTTTTTGGGGGCTGCCGTTACTTTAAGCGGACTTTCCTGCAATTCTGCCCTCTGTACCTCATATCCTGCTCTTGAGATGGCTCTGCGTGTTACGGCTTCCCCGCAGATAAGAAATATGGGGACGATCGGCGGAAATATCCTCCAGGACAGGCGCTGCATTTATTTCAACCAGTCCTCTTACTGGAGGAGCAGTATACCGAAATGTTTTAAAACAGGCGGAAACCTCTGCCACCAGATTCCCAACTCTCCTGTGTGCCGCGCTCTGTATTATTCTGACCTGGCTCCCGCCCTGATGCTTTATCACGCGCAGGCTCTGTTCTACAAACATGGAGAAAAATGCAGGCTGCCCGTAGAAACTTTCATTCAAAACCATATCACACAGAACGGAACCATAGAAAGATCAGATATCCTTCTTGAAGGGTTTCTGCTTCCCTTCCCGCAACAGGGATACCGGAGCGCCTTTGAAAAAATAAGTATCCGTGGCTCTGTTGATTTCCCCACCGTCAATTTTGCAGGCGCTTATTGTCCCGAGACCAGAGATGCACGGCTCCTGGTTGGAGCTGTGGCTGACAATCCCGTGGAACTGCATGACACCGCAGACTTCATCTTTGCCGGAAAGGACACGGACCTGGATCAAATAGCGGAGACAGCAGTAAAAGAGCTTCTTTCCAAAAGCAAGTTGATCAAAGAATCTACCATTTCCGTAAAGGTAAAAAAAGATTCCTTTCAAAATATCCGCACGCTGCTGAAAATCCTGATTTGCCCGCCGGAAGGATAATCTGCAAATTTCCATTCTTTATAAAGAGTAAGGGCAGGTGAACGCCCTCACCTGCCCCTTACTTTTTTTCTCCTGTTTCCAACAATCCTGTCAATCCGTTTCTCATCATTTTTTCTTCATGCTTTAACAGGGATTCCCACTTTTCTGCAAATGCCTTATAATCCCTTTGATGCAGATCCTCTGCAGCCTTTTGGATTCGTTCTTTATATTCATCATGAAGTGAACGTGCCTTGAGCCGGTGCAGAGTAAACGAGTATCCCCAGGCCAGCATCTCTCTTAATTGTCCATAGCATTCCCGCACAATGGAAAGCGGACATTTTTCCTCTATAAAAAAGAGACAGATTTCAAAAGAACGATAGCTTTTTCCTTCTCTCAGCATCTTTAAAAATTCTTCCTCCAGCTGTCTTCTCTCATCCTCGCAAATATGCTCCAGCGTATAAAAAGAAATCCGGCGTATGGTCAGAGCCAGGACCTCCATACTTTCCAGATACAGACGCATCCCTTCCCTTATCTCTGTTTTGGAGAAATCCATGGGACGCACCGTTGTACAGATCTGTGTCCCCTTTCCATGAAAAGATTCTATCAGCCCCAGACTTTTCAGAATACTGAGGGTACGGCGCACTGTGCTGACAGACACACCATATATCTCTGCCATCTTGGGCAGTGACGGCAGATAGCTCCCTGCTGCATATATACCCCGGTTGATTTCCCTGATGATCAGGGATACCATCGTATAGCAAAGCTGAGGTCTCTGTCTGTAGATATTCCAGTGGAAAGGTAACTGTTCCGTACCCTTGGGGAATACTGCTTCCTCATTTTTTCGGAGAAAAGTCTTGATCTCCTGCACTGCTTCGCAGTAAAAATCTGCGAACTGCTCATGCAGCCATGTGACTACGTCTTCCCGGCACCTGTCTGTGCCGGTGTAGGGTGTGATCTCGTTTTCATCCTTGTTCACCAGATACGGGAGCCGGATATAGCCGATGACCTCCCAATAAAAATTCAGGGCCAGACCATTATTCAGGCTCAGAAGCGCCAGATAGTAAAATTCCACCGGAAGGGATACGGCATTGCCCGATGGAGCCATGAGTTTTTTCGTAAACCACTGCCAGTTTTTTTCATCCCATCTGCGGACTCCTTCCTCCCAGAGAGGTTCCAGGAGAAGTCTCCCCGATTCACACAGCTCCCGGACGCCTGCTTCTCTGGGAGCAAAGTATTTCACCGCATTTCTCCTGAAGCCTGCGGGGCTGCTTTTATAAATGACTTTTGCAGTTTTTCTCGCATCCACCCGGATCAGTCCCTTTTTCTCAAGGACAGAAAGTGCGTTTCTAACCGTTGCGGGAGCCATCTGGAAGATATCACAGATTCTGTTGATGGAGGGCAGATGCTCCCCGTATCTATAATATCCAAAAAGGATCCTGGTCTCATAATATTCATAAACTAGTCTGTAAATTCCGCTTTCAAGCAGCATAATTCTTCACCTCAATGGATTCGCTGATATCTTTAGTCTTCTTTTCTGAAGATGAAATCATATAATGTCTGGAATAGTCTTGCCGGGTCTATGGGCTTAGCCAGATGCGCATTCATTCCTGCAGCTTTGCTCTTCTCAATATCGTCGTCAAAGGCGTTGGCCGTCATGGCAATGATCGGAATGGTCTTGGCATCGGTATTACTCAGATGACGGATATTGGTGGCTGTTGTCAGGCCATCCATGAGAGGCATCCGGATATCCATCAAAATTGCATCATAGTATTTCTCCTCTGATTTGCTGAACAGCTCCAGGGCACGCAGACCGTTTTCCGCAGTATCCACAATAAATCCTTTCCCTTCCAGGAGCATGACCGCAATCTCCGTGTTCAGGGGATGGTCCTCAGCCAGAAGCACACGTTTTCCTGTAAAATCATAGTCCATCTCTGCCTCTTTTTTCTCTGCCTTCTCCTCATCCTTTTTGCCCAGTGCCTTGGAAAATGCAGATATAAGGGAGGATTTGAACATAGGTTTGCTGATCAGCAGATTAACACCTGCCAATTTCGCCTCATGCTCAATGGAACTCCAGTCATATGCCGTCATTATGATGATCGTCACCTCAGGTCCCACAATGCCGCGGATACGCCGGGCTGTCTCGATACCATCCATCTCCGGCATTTTCCAGTCAATCAATATCATATCAAAATATTTTCCGTCATTCCACAAATCCCGGACCCGGTTCACCGCTTTAAGCCCGCTGTCCGCCCACTCCGCGGATATTCCCATCTCTTTCAGGGTAACCATGGCACTCTCGCACACTGCCACGTCATCATCCACCACCAGTGTTTTAAGATTGGCAAAATTATAGGTTTGTTTCTTCTGGTTATGATGCAGTTTCTCCTCCTCTGTGATGCCCAGCTTTACATCCACAGTGAATTCCGAACCGATCCCCTTGATGGAGCGGACAATGATACGCCCGTCCATCATATCCACAATATTTTTAGAAATGGCAAGGCCAAGGCCTGTTCCCCCGTAAAGCGCGGTAGTCCCTGTACTTTCCTGGGAAAAGGGCTCAAATATATGGGGGAGAAACTCCTCGTTCATCCCTACGCCTGTATCGTTGATGACAAACCGCAGGACAGCATCATTCTTTGTTCTGCGCATCTGGGCAGCCGAGAAGGTCACTTTACCGCCCTCACCGGTAAATTTTATGGCATTTGACAGGATATTGATGAGCACCTGCTGCAGTTTCATGGCGTCTCCCATGTAATAATCATCCAACACAGGATCCACAATACACTCATAATCCACACCTTTTGCAGATGCCTGCGCATGGCAGATGGAGTTGATCCCATTTAGGAATTCCTCTGTGGGGATCTTCTCATTTTTCAGCAGCATCTTGCCGCTCTCGATCCGGCTCATATCCAGGATATCGTTGATCAAGGACAGCAGGAAACGGGAGGAAATGCCTATCTTGGCAATACAGTCTGCCACCTGCTCATCATCCCCGATCGACTGGGCCGCTATGGTGCTCATGCCGATGATGGCATTCATAGGTGTACGGATTTCGTGGCTCATGCGTGACAAAAAGTCTGATTTTGCCGCGTTGGCCTGTTCCGCTGCAACCAGGGCTGCCGCCATCTCTTCCTTCTGACGCTGCTCCTGGCGCACCACGTCAGTCACATCCGTTCTCGCAAGACAGGCCCGTCCCAGTTCCCTGTCTATGTAGAAAACCTCACAGCGCTTAACCCGCAGATCCCCGGTCTCATTCTTCATCTCCACAATAAAGGAATAGGATTCACATTCCTCCAGGTGTTCTTCCATATAGCTGTATTCCAGGTGCTTCAGATAGGAGGTACAGATTGGTTCCTCCATGGTGCCTTCTGCCACTTTTTTGATCTCACTTTGGAAACGCCCGCTCCTTGGCAGAATTCCGTATGCCCGTTCATCAAAAGAAATGAGATGATAGGTATCACGGCGGATATCAATATCTGCGATCAGCTCAAAGCCAAGATCCGTGATTTTTTTCAAGAGCTGTTCCTGCATTTTTTGTTCCGTCACATCAAAGGTGTAAAAAAAGGTAATGATATCACCGCTCTGGGGATTTAAGTGGGAACGGAAGTTGGTATTGCTCCAGAATACGCTTCCGTCCTTTCTCCTTCTTAAAAATTCAAACCTGTAATCCACTTTTCCCGCATGATAGTCCGCCAGCACTTTCTCCCGGTCAAGGGCGCTGCTGATCTTTTCCCCGTACTGCCAATCCACAGCAGACTGTGCCATATTCTGCACGGTCTCCTCATATGTGGCCCCCACATGGGTAATGGCATCATCAAAGGCGGACACATAGCTCTCCACACAGTTTTTCGTCACATTGATCCGGCCCCGGAAATTTTTCTCTGAGGAGGACAGCTCCGCAAAATAAGCCATCTCTTTTTCAAACAATTCCCTGGACTTCTCCTGAATCTGTTTTTCCTCTGTAATATCCACAAAAACACAGTAAAAATACTGTTCCCCTGTTTTTTCGGTAAAAAGCTGGGCCTTTATGGAGATCCATTTGACAGTACCGTCTTTGCAGATCAGGCGGTTTTCATTATGTATGGTGTTGCCGTGCTTTAACTGGGTCTTCAGCTTGTCTGTCATGACCGCCAGGTCTTCGGGATAAATAACAGAAGACATGCGGCTGCCCATGCCGGCAAACTCCTGTCTGGTATAGCCAAGAAATTCAAAAAGACCGTCATTGGCTTCAATGACGGAAAAGAACTCGTCAAATCTGCAGCGGAATACTGCACCGGGTATATTATTATAGATACGCAGCAGATCTTCATGGATTCCCCCTGTATCCCATAGACAGATATTCTTTATCAGCCATTTTTCCTGATCCAGGGCCAGTGTGAAATGTCCCTCCATCTGCCAGGTATATGTCTCATTTCTTAAATCCAGCCTGCAGGAAAGACTGCAGATCCCATGGCCCAGAGACTGTTCATATATGACAGAGACTTCCGGATAAAAAACAGCTTTTATATTTTCTATATCTCTGCGGATATAATCCAGTACCTCTTGTTTTCCATGAGCATGTTCCCTTTTTCCGGCTTCCTCAAAGCGAATATCACTGTCCAAAAATTCTGCCGCCTTCTCAGGCTCCCGCAGCGCAAACCAGGTATTACAGAATTCTTCTACAGCCAGCCTGGCATCTCTTTTCTTTCCCATTCATCCATTCCTCTCATTACAGCATTTTTCCTGCTGCTTGTCTCTTTTGCCTTTACATTTTATCTTAACACTTATCGAAATTGTTGTAAACTGTGCATTTCATGTGCGCAGGCACATATGTCACGATGCCAGTCATCAAACGGCTGTACGCTTGTCATGTGCATTTCATGCGCGCAGGCGCATATGTCACGACCCGGCGTTTTTTTCTTCCTGCTATTCCATTATTGCTTTTTTCTGCCCCATCCTCTATCATGTATCTGGTCCTATAATAAAAAATTATTTTTTCTGTCACAAGCCATACATTTTCCTGTCTAAATCAATAGGAGGTAATCATTATGAATATAAAAAATAACGAGGAACTGACCACATTGCTGGAAAAAGCAACCGCCGGAGACGAAAAATCCCTGGAAACCGTTATCCTGAGTATACAGGATCTGGTGTTTAACCTGTCACTCAGGATGCTGGGAAGTTTTCCCGACGCGGAGGACGCCACCCAGGAAATACTGCTGAAAGTCATCACCCATCTATCCTCTTTCAGAAAAGAGAGTTCTTTTACTACATGGGTCTTCAGCATAGCATCCAATCATCTGAAAAACTACAAGAAAAGTATGTTTGCCCGCCATCCTCTCAGTTTTGAGTTTTACGGCAATGACATTGAAAACGGCAGTGCCAAAGATATTCCCGATTTGTCCCAGGACATAGAAAAAGCGGTGCTGGCGGAGGAACTAAAGATGTCATGCACCAATGTGATGCTGCAGTGCCTTGACACAGAAAGCCGCTGCATTTTCATCCTTGGCACCATGTTCAAAGCGGACAGCCGTATCGCAGGCGATATTCTGGGCATCAGCCCGGAGGCATACCGCCAGCGTCTCAGACGAGTACGAAAAAAAATGGCCGATTTCCTGGAAGAATACTGCGGGGAGTACGGACACGGAAGGTGCCGGTGTAAAGACCGGGTCAGCTATGCCATCCAAAATCACCGGCTCCATCCATCCAAAACAGAATATACCTCCTCAACGGAAATTCCGGCTGAGACACTTATGGATGTCAAAAATGCCATGGAGGATATTGACGGGCTTGCCGGCAGCTTTCAATTCTGCAAGGCTTACAAATCACCGGATCATGCCAAACGCTTTATTCTGGATTTTCTAAAGTCCACCCAGATATCTATTGTCAAAAACAACGAAACGGAGGGCGCGTAAATGAACACAGAACTTATACTAAATTATCTCACCGACCTGGAGCAGAACAACTGCCGTGACTGGTACCATGGGCACAAGGAGGAATACAAAGCAGCCAATGCAGAGTTTGAGGCACTGATACAGGAATTGATACTCCGCATCGGCGTCACCGACAGCAGTATTCTGCACAACGAACCGAAGGATCTCACGTTCCGGCTTACAAGAGATACCCGTTTCAGCCATGATAAATCCCCATACAATCCCGCTTTCCGGGCCCATATTGCGCCCATGGGCAAGCTGCCCGTGCCTGTGGGATATTACCTCATGATAAAACCCGGCGGCAGGTCCTTTTTAGGCGGTGGATTATTTGCAGATATGTTTAAGGATGCCACCTCCATGATAAGGGATCACATAGCAAAACATCCGGACCGGTGGGAAACGGTCATCACTGCCCCCGGATTCACAAAAAATTTTACTGTCAGCGGCACATCCCTGAAAAATGTACCTGCCGGATACGACAAGACACATCCTCAGGCCCAATACCTGAAATATAAAAGCTGGTATCTGGAATATCCCATAAGTGATGAGCTTCTGTGTTCCCCTGAAGATTTCCTTGCCTTGGCAGCAGATGTGTTTACGCAGATGCAGCCGTTTAACCGTTTTCTGAATACTGCATTGGATGGCTTTAAAATGCCGGAAAGACCTTAATTTTCTAAAACGCAAAAAAAAGGAGAAGCCCCTTCCGTTTCACGGACAACAGGCTCTCCTTTTTTTCTTGGGTGCTTATCACAATATGCTAAACTTCAGAGAATGTACCCCGGCGTTCCTTATTCCGCTGCCAGGTATTGATACAGAAGTTTATCCAGGGCATCCATGTCTATGGGTTTTGGAAAATGGGCATTCATGCCTGCCCGGATAGCTGCATGTGCATCTTCAGCAAATGCGTTGGCAGTCATGGCTATAATAGACATTTTTTTCACGTCCTCCCGGTCCATCCCGCGGATTATTTTGGTAGCCTCATATCCGTCCATCTGCGGCATCTGGATGTCCATGAGTATCATATCATAATACCCTTCCCCGGAATCTGATACCATCTTCACGGCTTCCTCCCCGTCACACGCTTCCTCTATCCTTGCTCCCGTTTCCCCAATCAGTTCCCGGGCAATCTCTCTGTTGATCTCGTTATCCTCCACCAGCAGGATCCTTTTGTCTGAGTAATCTTTTCTGACAGAAGGCCGCATCATTTCCTTTGGTGACTTTTCGCCGCTGAGCTCCTCCAGCAGGCCGCACAACTTTGCATGGTAAAACGGCTTTGCCAAAAATGCTGTGACCCCGGCTTCCACAGCCTCCCGCTCTATCTCTGACCAGTCGTAAGCAGTCAGTACGATCACGGGAATCCCGGCTCCTATAACTTTTCGGATACGGCGGGTCACTTCCACTCCGTCCATATCCGGCATCTTCCAGTCCACGATCACCAGGCCATAGGGGTCTGCCTTCTTCTCTGCCTGCAGGACTTTATGGACAGCAGTGCTGCCGTCTGTGACAAATTCAGCTCTGAGTCCCATATCATCCAACAGTTCCGCCGCATTTTCACAGATAAGTCTGTCGTCATCCACCATGAGACAGCGCACACCGATCCACTCCTGGGGCACTTCCTCCTCCCCGTTCTCCTGCAGCTTCAAAGGAAGTGTCACCGTAAATGCAGAGCCTGCCCCCGGTGTACTCTCCACCTGGATATCACCGTTCATCAGATCAACTACATTTTTTGTGATAGCCATGCCAAGCCCGGTACCGGTAACTTTGCTGCTTGTGGAATCCTGAGCGCGCTCAAACGGCTGAAAGATCCGTTCTATAAATTCTCCGCTCATGCCGATTCCGGTATCTTCACAGCAAAATACATAATTCAGATAACCCTTGCGGTTCCCTGCTTTCTGCGTCACGGTCACATGGATGTTTCCCCCTGCAGGCGTATATTTAATAGCATTGCTCAGAATGTTGATGCATACCTGCCGGACACGCAGAGGATCTCCGATGACCTTTTCATTCCGCAGTTTGGTAAGCTCCACTTCCAGGTTCAGCCTGTTTGCGTCTGCCTGGGGTTTTAAAAGCTCCGTGAGTTCAGATATAAGCTCCCCGAAATTAAACGGTTCATATCTTAGGGAGAGTTTTCCGCTCTCGATCTTTGACATATCCAGTACATCATTGATCAGACTGAGCAGATGTTTGCTGGAAAGCCCGATTTTTTTCAAGCACTCTGCCACACGGTCCCTGTCGTTGAGATGGGCTGCCGCGATAGCTGCCATTCCCACAATGGCATTCATGGGGGTCCGGATATCATGGCTCATATTAGACAAGAACTGACTCTTTGCCCTGCTGGCCGCCATGGCATTGTCCAGGGCACTCTGAAGCGCTTGACGCTGCTGTTCCTCCTCATAACGCTGCTCATCTATACGGCGTGATATAAGGATTGCCAGCCTGTCCTCAGAATACGGGTTATCCACATGGATGATCTGTGTGGAGGTCCAGTGGTAGACATCGTCTGTGAACATTTGCCTGGCTTCCATAAACACTTCTTTTTTTGTCCCCAGCACCTCTCTTAGATTTTTAAGGGCAAACCGGCTGATATAATCACTGAGGCTGTCCTCATGTATGGTATGCAGCATGTCTTCAAAAAGTTCACTGTATGTTTCCTGTTTTCCTATATTCAGCTTCAGTGCCGGGTCGATATAGATAAATCCAAGCGAATCTCTTGTAAGGTTCACACTGATGATAACCGGATAGGCATTGGAGATCGCCCCTACCAAAGTCAGACGCTCCTGAAGCTTTTGTCTCTCTGCTTCCTCTGCTCTTAACTTTTCCTCCGTCACATCATGGAAGGTCGCGATCAAAACCGGATTTTCATTTTCGTCCAGAGTTTTCTCAACGATCCCGGCAGCCCAGAAGTACGTGCCGTCTTTTTTCATGACCCTGTTTTCAAATATATGCTTATTATCCCTGTCCGCTTTTACTTTAGAAAGTCTTATTACCTGTTGATATTCATCCGGATGGATGATTTCCTGAAGGCTGACCCCTTTGGGCGCATCATTGGAGGCGCTGTCCGGATAAGACAAAAGGCGCAGTCCCTCTCTGTTCAGCTGAAGCAGATGATAGGGCTGATCCACGGTTAGGAGAGCAACGCCCTCCGGAATGGCATTATATAAATGTCCGATATAATTCGCCTGGCTTCTCAGCCTTTTATTGGTTTTATTTACATAGTGCAGGTAGAATGCAAAAAGCAAGAAAATCCCCACCAGTATACTGGCAATAAGTGCCAGAGAGCGCAGCAGGATAACATTGGTCTGTGCATCCACCACCTGCTTAGGTATGATAGATATGAGATACCAGTCCGTATCCAGCTTCAGAGGCGTATAGCAAAAAACCGTATCCTCCTCCTGATAGTAAAAAACAGCCCACCCGGTACGGAGGTCTTCCAGAGACTGCCGGAATTCCGTAATACCAGCCTCCTCATTTTGGGCGGCCGGCAGCATATCGAACAGATTCTGGACCGTTTTATTACTGTTCGGATGAGGCGAACGTATCAGCACATCCCCCTGGGTATTGACAACATAAGAAAATCCGGCATCATTGTAAAAGGACAGGCTGAAACTGTCCACAATACTCTCCACCTCATACTGTTTTATCAGGTATCCGGTGGTATCATCCTGCAGTTTTACCCGGACAAACAGTTCAAAAACATTGACGCCCGTAACACTGCTGATATGGGGGTCCAGGATTCCGGAATCCTGCTTCTTATCCTGCAGGGCCTTCTCTACCGCTTCATCCTTTTCGGACTGTTTAGGAATACAGGTGCCGTCTGAGAGATAGAGCTGCACACCGCTTTCTAAATTACTGTAATCTTCCATCACATCAGCCAGCTCTTGTTCCTGTTCCTTTGTATATTGCTCCACATAACCGGCTATGGTATCCATAGACTCATAATTTTTCCCAAGCTGAACCTTCAGTGTGCTGCATCCCTGCCGGGTGCTCTCCATGATCGTATTGATCGACTGTTCCCAGAGCTGTTTTTTAACCCCCTGCACAAAAAGAAAAGTAAGAAGGAAAAGTACACTACCCACCAGCACTGCAGCCAGTGCCGTCTTTTTCTTTATGCCTGAAGCTTCTTTGTTTTGAATCACTGTGATCCCCTTTCTGCGGCATTTTGTTCATCCATCCATTCCATCGTCTCATCCAGAGTCTCCCCGGAGAGCAGTTTGACAGAAACCTCTTTTGTCCATTCCCATATGGGAAGTTCTAAAAGCCCGTCAGTTCCTATCACCGTTTTTCCAGACTGATAACAGGAGATCAGAGGCTGGATCTCCTGGACAGAGGAGGGGCTACCACCCTTTAAGGGACTGAAGGAAGACTGCTGGTCTGCAAACTTCTGTATATTTTCCGGCCTGGTAAAATATTCAACGAACTGAAGTGCAGCATCCAGGTGTTCACTGTCCGCATTCACACCCAGCCTGGTATCCGCATTGATGACCAGAAGGGAACCATCCTCCAATACCGGATAGGGCGCCACCTCAAACTCAAATTCCGGATCCATACTCTTCACCCGACCGGCAGCCCAGGCTCCGGTCAGCATAAACGGGGATTTCCCCCTGACAAACTCCGCCAGATCATCGGAAGTCTTATTCGTCTCCAAAGCTGCTGCTGCTTTGATATATCCTTTGGTGATCATATCCTCCGCCAGAGAAAAACCGGGGGCCAGATAATCACTGAGCTTTCCCTTGCCCTGATTGAGCTGTTCAAACACCTCTGCCTGGCTGTTGTCCTGATATACGGAATAGAATCCCTTTCCAATGGCCAGTGTTTTTAAAGAAATATCATTGTTGGCGATCACAGGTGTAATTCCCTCTTTTACGAAATAACTGCATACCTGTTCCCACTCCTCAAGATTCTCCGGAACCTCCTGTTCATGTTCTTTCAGGAGGGACAGATTACAGTACAGACCAAACGCAGACACTGTAGTGGGAACCCAGTAAATACCTCCGTCATCCTCCATCTGCCCCCTCATGGCCTCCGTGTAGTTTGATATGGAATCCAGCCCTGACAGCTCCGCAAGTTTTCCCTCGTGCTCCAGCTCCAGCACCACATCGTGATTCACCATAAAAACATCATCACCTTTTTGGGCATCCATTCTCTTATTCAAAGCCTCAAAATATTCATTCCCCTTCAGACTTTCATACGACACACGAATATCCGGATTCTCATCCATGAATCCGGATATGATCTCCTCAATGACCGTTACATTTTCAGGCTCATATTTATTCCCAAAAAAAGTTATGGATGTAACATTCTCCGGCAACTCCTGATAATTTGTCACGGTATTTCTTTCACCGCATCCGCCAAGTGTAAAAATGCTGCTCCATATCACCAGCGAAAGCAGTACACACTCTCTTCTTCTCATCCAGTCCGCACTCCTTTGTCCCTCTATGTTCTGTATATGTATGACAGTCACCCGAACATCGCAGACTCTGCTCATATATGTTTCATTCTAACATAAGAGTGCAAAATGTGCAATCAATCTGTAACCCCTATTCTGCTGTCTTATGAGGCAGTGATAAAACAGTGCCGCCCTCCTCCGAAAAATAAAGTTTCTCAAATTCGCCGGCACTCACAGGCCTTCCGAATAAAAATCCCTGTATATAATCCGGTGAAGCCTGCATAACTGTCTCAAACTCTTCTTTTGTCTCCACACCCTCCACACAGACCTTTAAATGAATGATATGTGCCAGCTTGACAATATACTCCAGAAAAATATACTCATAACTGTCTTTGCAGAGACCCTTGATAAAGCTGCGGTCTATCTTAATGACATTGGCCGGCAGTTCCTTGAGGTGGCTCAGAGAAGAATAACCTGTCCCAAAATCATCAATGGCGATTCCGTATCCCATCTCATGCATATCTTTAAATTCCTGGTTCAGGAAATGCAGATTAGGCACCCAGCAGCTCTCTGTCAGCTCCAGGATCAGATTTTTTGCGGATACCTTGGGCACATGTTCGTTTTTCAGATATTCCAGCAGGGCATTTTCTTTCAACTGGATGTAAGACACATTGATGCTCATAGTAAAATCAGGATTATATTTCTGCCACTCCCGGCACTGCTTTGCGCCCTCCTCCAATACCCATTTCCCACCTGGATGATCAGATGATTCTCTTCCAGAAGAGGAATGAATTCAATAGGCGAGACCTCGCCGTGGTCAGGGGAATGCCAGCGCAGCAGGGCTTCCGCTCCCACTACTCTCTTATCTTCCGCATCGATCTGGGGCTGATAAAACAGCTCAAATTCACTGCATCCGTTGTTTACACAGGTGTGCAGACTTTCCTGCAGTTCCATGATCTTCCGCTTTCTGTTGTACATTTCCCTGGAAAAGAACACAAGCTGGTTCTTTCCGTTCATCTTCGCGATCTCCACTGCATTTTCCGCGTGCCTGAATAATTTCTGATAGGTCCGTCCATCTCCAGGTATCACACAGGCCCCGGCAGAAACAGATATGAGCAGTGTCTGGTCATCCACAGTAAATTGATTGGCAACGAACAACTGAATATTATCATAGATCTCCTGGATGCTCTCCCTGGTACCACCCTCCATCCAGAAGGCAAACTCATCGCCGTCCAAACGGTACATCTGGCATCCCGGGGGAAGCAGTTCTGATATGCGTGTGGAGATCATGTTGAGTGCCCTGTCACCAAAAGCATAACTATATTTTTCATTGATATTTTTAAAATTGTCTATATCCAGGACCACCATGACTCCCTGCATACGTTTCCCGCATTTTAAGACCTGGCAGATATCGTGTTCAAACTGGTTTCTGTTCATCAGTCCTGTAACATTGTCGAATTTGTTCTGCTTACCAATGTTGGAAATCCTGCCAAGCATAAAAAGGGGCCGGTGCTGTTCATCGGTCTTCACTTTTCCCCTGCACGATACCCATATGATCTGTCCAGTTTTTCGATAAACCCTGTATTCCATATCATGATAGTCCTTGACACCATCCTGGATAAGCTGCAGGTCCTCAAGCCATAGCCGCAAATCTTCCGCTACCATCACGCTTCCCCAGACAGCAACCACATCCTCCTCTATGCCCCGGTCTACATTAAAATCTTCGTATGCATTTTCCGATATGTAAAAAGTCCCGTTCTGGATATCCCACATATAAAGATAATCATCTGTCGTCTCGGAAAGCAGATCCAAAAATACACCGGCTGAAAATTCCGTTTGTTTAATTAAATTAGGCATGGCAACCTCCTGTGCACCTTAATAAATACATTATAACTTAATTTATTTGTCTTTACCAGGTGGTTTTCTGTAATATTATGCCTATTTGCGTAAAGAAAAGAGCAGAAAACAGCCTCAGCCTTTTTCTGCTCCGCATCATATTTTTGATAAATTATTTTTTATTCAAAATATCAGCAATGTCACCAATTCCCTTTTTTCCAAAGTATACTTTTTCATCGTTGAGGATCATACAGGGGACACTCATCACTTTATACTTTTCCTTCAGTTTTGGAAAATGTGCCAGGTCAAACATTTCGGCCTCCACGTATTCGGATACAGCGGCGGCCTTCTGCGCGGACATGACCGTCTCCGGGCACATGGTACAGGACAGGGATACCAGGACCTTTATATTGACCGGACTGTCCAGCTTTTCCAGTTTTTCTCTGATTTCCTGTCCAATCGCCTGCCCCGGTCCTGCCACATTGTAAAGGGCAATAATAAAGGAATTAAATTCATGGCCTCCCGGGACTCCGTGGAACCAGATCCCGCTGCTTCTGCCGTCTGGGTAACACACCTCTATGGAGGGCAGGATGCGGCCTTTTGCCGATTCCTCATTTCCTGCCTTTTTCCAGGTCAGTTTATCACTGACACCTTCCAGTTCCCGCAGAAAGCCAAGGATCTCACCTGACAAGGGTTCCTCATTGAGCCAGGCTTTTAGCACCACAGGCTGCCTGAACTTTCCAAATACCTCTTGGAGCTGTCCTCTTATGGCATCATTGAGAAATCCTTCCCCGCTCCCCTCATGGGCCGCAGCAGACTCTGCTTTTTGAGGCTGCGGTGTGTTTCTCTCTGTAACCAGCTCGGGAATCCCTAATTTCTTGTGCAGTTCGGATACTTCTTTTTCCAGGGATGTAGCAGCAGCGGCCCCGTCCGATACCGCAGTCACAACCTGGCGCAGAGCTTTCACACATACATCCCCCGCTGCGTAAACACCGTCCAGATTGGTCTTCTGGCTGTGGTCTGTAAGCAGATATCCATGGGGATCCTTTTCCACCTCCGCACCGATCCAGTCTGTATTGGGTACATATCCGGCAAATACAAAAACACCGAATCCGGGATCCTCCCCTGCCTCGTGGACCCACTCTTTTTGTGTTCGGTTATTTCTGAATCTGGCATAAGTGACCATATCCCGGCCCCCCACTTCCAATAGCTCTGTCTCAAAAAGGACCTCTATATTCCCAAAATTTTTCAGCTGGTCAGAAACCGTCCCGGCACAGGAAAATTCTTTCTTCCGCACAACTAAGGTCACCTTTTTCGCATATTTTGTAAGGAAAATCCCTTCCTCCACAGCAGCAAATCCGCCTCCGATGACAAAAACATCCAGGCCGGAGAAAAATTCACCATCACAAGTGGCACAGTAGGCAACACCTCTGCCCTGAAACTCCCGCTCTCCTTTAAATCCCAGCTTCCGGGGATTCGCACCGGTCGCCAGGATCACGCCCAGAGCCTTATATTCCCCTTTGGTGGTGTGCAGGACCTTGATATCTTTTGCAAGCTCCATGTCAAGTACCTGGGCAGCCGCAAATTCTGCGCCGAACTTCTCTGCCTGACGGCGCATGTTCCCTGTCAGCTCTTTTCCGCTTATTTTTTCCACTCCCGGATAATTCACGATCTCAGAGGTTATGGTGATCTGTCCGCCAATCTCCGCTTTTTCCAGAACGATAACTCTGTATTTGGCACGGGCCATATAAAGAGCGGCAGAGAGACCTGCCGGACCGCCTCCGACGATTGCCAGGTCATATAGATCATTTTCTGTCTGCATGGCATCTCCTTTCTTATTGAAAACCCTCCGCACCTCAGGACGAGATGGGAGGGTTCTGTTTTTCTGAGAATGCTCAGATCAATCCAACTAAGTCGAGGCTCGGTTTCAGAGTTTCTGCACCTGGCTGCCATTTTGCAGGGCAAACCTGGTCTCCGTGTTCAGCTACGAACTGAGATGCCTGCACGCGGCGGAACAGTTCATCCGCATTCCTTCCGACATTGCCGGCGATCACTTCATATGCAACGATCTTTCCTTCCGGGTTCACAATGAAGCTTCCCCGCTCTGCCATACCATCCTTCTCGATCATCACCTCAAAGTCTCTTGTCAGAGCACCGGTGGGGTCTGCCAGCATAGGATACTTGATCTTTTGAATGGTTTTGGATGCGTCATGCCATGCTTTATGCACAAAATGGGAATCGCAGGAGACACTGTAAATCTCACATCCAATGCCTTTGAACTCTTCATATTTATTTGCCAGGTCTTCCAGCTCTGTGGGGCAAACAAAGGTGAAGTCAGCAGGATAGAAAAAGAATACACTCCATTTTCCAATCACATCTGCCTTTGTTATTGTTTTAAAATCCCCGTCCGCATAAGCCTGGACAGTAAAGTCTCCGATTTCTTTGTTTATTAATGACATATATTACCTCCTAGTGATGTATTGTTAGTGATGTACTGTTTTCCAGTGCTCCATCTGTCATGTTTCTGACCGGATGGAGCACTAGTCTTATTATTGTCTGTATGGTGTCAAATCATTCCCGGCATTTCTTCCACATCCTCCGGGGTGCAGCCAGTCTATGAAATACTTCTGACTCCAATAAGACGGAAATCATGTATGCGATTTGATTGTGTATGGTTGACAGCTAGTGGTTAGTGGTTAGCAGTTAGTTATTACTAACTATTTGTTAATATAACACACTTGCTTTTCAAAAGCAAGTGGATATATTAGGAAATTTTTTCATTTTCTGCGGGTCACCATGACAATCGTGATCCCCAACATCACCAGTGCAGCCATCCATAAGGGTACCATGCCGTCATAATAGCGCGCACCGCTGTCCAGATGATAATAACGCACATAACAGACCAGACTGATGACCGCCGCTATACCGATCACAATTATAAATACAACAGCCGCGCCCCAGGAAAAACATTGGCAGGAATACAGAGCATTGATTTCAGCCAGAGCCAGCATCGCCCACCCCACGATCAATAACAGTTCTGTGGTCACCGGCCTTTTAAAGCAAAACAGGGTAACTGCCAGCAAAATAAAATACACTGCGATTCCGCCCCACAATATAATGCCGCCGGAATACAATTCTCTGTAACGGGGTACCGCCTCCATACCTCTCAGTAACACAATAACCGACAAAAGCCCCGACACCGCCGCAGGCAGGAGCAGCCAGCCTGATCTCATTCCTTTGACAGGATTCTCAGGCCGAAACGCCAGCAGCCACCACGCCAGGTAAAAAACACAGCAGACTATAAGCAGCACATTTCCAATAAGTATCTGTTTCGGATATGTTTCGTAACGGATCAGTCCCATGCTTATTCCCTCTCTCTCTGCACTGTTTAAAAGCAGAATGCATCTTATGTTTTTTGATGTTCCTTTATTTTCATCGTTTTCCGGCTCCGCGCGCTGTCCTGCCCGTCCGGTATCTTTTGTTTTATTATACCACAATTTTGTTTTTTAAGAAAACCATAAGATGTTCCTTTGGTTCTATTGATTTTTGCTGAAAAATGTTATATCCTTTTATAAGTTAGCAAATTCTAACGTACATAAATAAAATACATATTTTTATGAAAGTTTCTCTACGAAAGGAGCAATCATTTATGCACTGCACGCGAAAATTGAATGACACAATAAGCTGGGTAGGCGGCAATGACCGCAGACTGGCACTTTTTGAAAACCTGTTTCCCATACCGCGGGGTGTTTCTTACAACTCCTACCTGATCACAGATGAAAAAACAGCATTGATCGACACAGTGGATGCCTCTATTACCCATCAGTTCCTGGAAAATATTTACTATGTCCTGGACGGACGTCCTCTGGACTATCTGATCATCAATCACATGGAGCCGGACCACTGTGCCAATATCGAAGAACTTTTGCTGCGGTTCCCTGATCTGAAAGTTGTGGGGAATGCCAAAACTCTGGCATTTGCCAAACAGTTTTATGACACAGATCTGGATGGCAAGACCATCACCGTAAAGGAAAATGATTCGATTTCCCTTGGTGCGCATACGCTGCGTTTTTATTTCGCACCTATGGTACACTGGCCGGAAGTCATGGTTACTTATGAGGAAAGCGAAAAAATCCTTTTCTCCGCAGATGCTTTCGGAAGCTTCGGTGCACTGAACGGACATTTGTTCAGCGATGAGGTGGATTTTGACAAAGACTGGCTGCCTGATGCACGGCGCTATTACAGCAATATTGTGGGAAAATACGGCGTTCAGGTCACATCCGCGCTGAAAAAACTGTCCGGACTGGATATCCGTATGATCTGCCCTCTCCACGGCCCTGTCTGGAGAGAAAACCTGGAGTACCTCCTGGACAAATATGCCCACTGGAGCAGTTATCAGCCGGAAGAACAGGCTGTGGCACTGTTTTATGCTTCCATGTACGGAGATACGGAAAACGCTGCCAACATACTGGCCGCCGGACTGGCAGAAGCAGGCGTGAGAAATCTGGCTGTCTACGATATCTCAAACACCCATATCTCCACTTTGATCGCAGAGGCATTCCGCTGCAGCCATCTTGTGATCGCGTCACCTACTTACAACGGCGGGATCTATCCGGCCACTTTGAATCTGCTCCATGATATGAAGGCCCTGAATCTCCAGAACCGGACCATTGGTCTCATAGAAAACGGCACCTGGGCACCGACCAGTACCAAACAGATAAGAACATTACTGGAAGAAATGAAGCAGATGCAGATACTGGAACCTGCAGTCACCATCAGATCCGCTTTGAAAGGGGATTCTATGGACAAGCTCAATGAGCTGAAAGAAAGTATTCTTGCCTCCCTTCAGGCAGATGCAGAATAGACCAAAGATAATGATCGGGCATCCGCTGTAAAGCGTATGCCCGATCATAAATTTCATGGCTGCATTCTTCTGCAGAAACTTAATTTTTATTAAACTACCTTATTCATCTGCTCCATGATTTTTTTCGTTTTCCAGTCTTTTGACAGGCGGCCGGCCAGCAGGATACACAGTAAAACCGCCACAGCGGAAATCATGAAAAAGGCCGGATAGTCAAACTGGTATTTGTGGCCAAAGGCCCTCATATCGGACTGCCTATACAGATACCGGAGTACAGGAATGGAGCAGAAATATGCCAGTACCGCGCCACAAAGCCCAAGCATGGTATTTTCAAATATCATCATGCGGCGGATCATTTTTACACTCATGCCTATGGCACGGAACATGCAGATCTCCTGTGTTCTTATCTGCATCCGGTAACTCAGGTTATTGATTATGTTTATCAATACAAGGATAAAAGAAATCACTGCGATCCCTGCCACATATACCATCTGTTTCCGGAAAAGCACCTCATTTTTTTGGATATCAGAAATCATACTCCGGGTGGATATCCCCTGAAACTGATTGCCAAGCTGAATCAGCTTCCGTTCCAATTTATCCCGGTCTTTCTCTGTCAGGTCCTCCTCTCCGTCCATGTATATGCGCTGGAAACGACTGTCCGGGCACAGCTTCTGTACCTGATCATCGCTGGTGATCAAAAGCGGGTACACGGTAATGTTGCAGTCATACATGTAGGCAAAGGAAACGACCGCTGCCACTTTATAAGTTTTGTAACAATACTGGGCCTCTGTATCGGTCAACTGTTCATACGGCAATTGCCCGGTGTCAAAATCTTTGCGGTACTTGACCTGGATCTCGTCCCCTGCCCGGTACTGCATCAGCGGGGTACCTTCCTTATAATTTCCGGGATACGGATTATTCTTCGTGTCATCCATGTGCAGGATGGAAAGAATGATCTCATCATCTTTTAATCCGTTTTCATCAAAATTCCCGTCTATCACATATTTCTTTAATTCCGACAATGCATTTTTATTGTACCCATAGATAAGCGATTTAAAAATCTGATCCTTCCCGTCATTTCCGGCGAGGGGATACCCCTGATATTTCAGGAACGCTTCATTCCTCTCCTTATAATAGGCATCATTTCTCTTGATCTTTTTATCATCGATCACACGAACCGGGATTCCGGCCTGGGTCTTTATACTGCGGAACCCCTCCAAAGAGGATATCTCTTCTGCGCACTCCCTGGATACCCCATCTGCCGTACTGTTTATATGCAGTGTCCCCATCTCGTACTGCCCGTTTAAATAATACATCTCTGCCGTATCTTCCCGGTAGTGTTCTGCTATCTTTGTCTGATAGGCCAGACCTGTAAACAAGGTAACCCCGGCACATATGGTAAGTATAACAAAAATTGAAGTCTTTTTCTCCTTTAAAATATATTTGCTGCCAAGTGAGAACAATGTATATGCCCTTCCGTGTCTGTCCTCGTTTCTTTTCCAGTGAAAATGACGCATGAACAGGACACTCAGGTTCACTTTATTCCCATGGTTGGCGATCAGATCCGGCACCGGCTCACGTACGATCTTTTTCCCTGTAAAATATCCCACAAGTCCGATCAGAAGTGCAATGACTGCGATGCAGACCGCGATCTGCCAAATGGGGATAACAGGTGCAAATGAAATTTTTTTATTATTCAGATAAATTTCCTGACTGCTGTCTCCTGATAATTCGGAAATAAGCAATGCAATGCCAATACCCAGGATTCCTCCTACCGGAATGCTGAGAAGATATATCTCATACATTTCCGACAAAATAAGCCTCCTAAGCTGGCCTGCCTGCATACCCACCGCCCTCAGGATCCCATATGGATTTCTCCGCGACATCATAGTGATCTGAAATATCCCATAAAAGACGATCATAGTGATCAGAAGCAGTACACTGATAAACTTAAAGTCAGTCAGCCATAACCCCTGAATATCTTCCCTGCCGGGACATTTCTTCACCTGCTTTTTCTCTATGCCCAAATCCCTGCAGACTTTGCTTACTTCTTTATCGTAATCCGTTCCATCCCGGAAACGGACATACACAGAAAAGCTGTCCTCTCCCCCGGACTTTATAGGTGCATAGAGCGTTTTGACCCCGTATTTTTTATTGCTCGGCACATCCGACAGGATCCCGACTACTTTATACGTCTCTGTACGGTTTTCCTTTTCGCTGTATATCTCCACTTCCTGCCCGCATACGGGTTCTATCCCCATATTTAAAAGTGCCCAGCGCTCTGCTGCCACTTCATGCTCCGTCTTTGGCAGTCTTCCCTTTTCTACGATGGCGGTCAGCGTTATAAAGCGGCTGTCCCCCCGCTCCAGGCGATTGTCCTGAAAATCCTTCTGATATTCCGGATACTCCAGCTGCTTCACTGCATACCACTCCAAATCCGGGTCAGAAGCCAGCTTTTCCACCTTGCTGCCATCAATTTCATTTATGCTGCAGTCAGAATCCGTAAAAAGCATCTTACCCTGAATATTTTCCATCTTATGATTCGTGTGGACCAGGATCAATAAGGATGTGATCAGCGTTACACTGAGTACAAAGCAGGATAATAAGGCAAGGGTATTCTTTTTATAGCTCCTCATAAAACGATGCCGCAGACATAACCTGCTGTCTGCCTCTTCCTGTCTTTCCATTGGTCTCCTCCCCATCATCAAACTATTTTTCCATCCTCGATTCGGACGATCCTGTCAGCCATCTGCGCAATCTCTTCATTGTGGGTGATCATAACGATTGTCTGATGGTACTGCTCACTGGTCACTTTCAGGATTCCGAGTACATCCTGGCTGGTTTTAGAGTCAAGATTTCCGGTAGGCTCATCAGCCAGGATCACGGATGGCTTAATTGCCATTGCCCTGGCAATCGCCACCCTCTGCTGCTGTCCGCCTGAAAGCTGCCCCGGCAGGCTGTCGCATTTCTTTTCCAGTCCCAGTATCCCAATAATATCCTGGATATACTTTTTATCCACCCTTTTATTATCCAGCTTCAGCGGCAGAATGATATTTTCCCACGCATTCAGCATGGGGATCAGATTAAACTGCTGGAAAATAAACCCTATCTTTCTTCTGCGGAAAATAGTCAATTCATCGTCACTGAGCTGTTCCAGCTGTTTCATATCCATGATCACGCTTCCGCTTGTGGGAACATCCAGGCCGCCCAGCAGATTAAGAAGGGTGGATTTACCGCTGCCCGAGGTCCCAACAATTGCCACAAACTCCCCTTTTAAAACAGTCAGGTTCACACCGTCAAGGGCCGTCACCTCCGATTCCCCGCTGCCGAATACTTTCCTTAGATCTTTTGCCTGTAAAATCACCATGATTATCTCCTTCACGCAAAATAGCCTGTATTATTACAATACAGACTATACCATAAAAATATTTCCAACCCGTGTCAGGAATATATCAGAACTGACACATTATCCTCTGTATAAAAAAACGGAAAAGACGGAGCCTTTATCCGGCTCTGATGAGACCTTGATATATCCCCTCTCCCTGCGCAGCACTTCTCTTGCAAAGTACAGGCCAATCCCCACTCCCGGCTGCTCCGCAGCTTTCCTGGAACGGTAAAAACGTGTAAAGACAGAGGCCTGCTCCTGCTCTGCGATTCCGATTCCTGTGTCTGCCACATCCAGACGCAGAAACATGGAATATAAGACTACATGCAGCGATACGGTTCCTCCTTCTGGTGTATACTTTATCGCATTGTCCACAATATTTCCCACGGCTTCTATGGTCCACCTTAGGTCAAACTCTGCCTCTTCCCCGGAGTCATCTATTACAAGGGTGATCCCCTTTTGCTGCGCCTTGGGTTGAAACTGTCTGTTAATGGCAGACAAGACTTCCCGGATACAGCATCTTTTTGGTTCCAGTTCCAGAATGCCGTTTTCCAGCCGTGACAGCTTTACCAGTGATCCTATGAGAAAATCCAGTTTGTCCACCTGGTCAATGACAGCTTCAATCTCCTCCGCGATATCCTCTTTTACAGAGCTGTCCCCTGCTTTCCATTTTTCCTGCTGTTCTCCCAGCAGTTCCGCATATATTTTAATATTTGCAATGGGCGTGACTGTCTGATGTGAAATATCAGAGATCAGAGACTGGATCCGCTGTTTTTGTTCAGCCAGCTGAACAGAGGACAACTGGCTGTCATTCAAGAACCGCCACATGGCACTCTCCAGTTCCGAAATCCCCGTATCCATAAGCTTTCCCTCTGAAAAAGTACCTGCAACCGCATCCTCCAGCATTTCCTGCAGGCGCCTGAGCAGTTTTTTCTCGCGCAGTCTGCAGGCCGCTATGACAGCGGCCAGCATTGCCAGAAGGCAGATGATAATACACACGCAGATTCCTATGATAACCGTTGTATTCATGTCCTTTTACCCTTTTCCTGCCGCTCCCATGCGTAGCCAATGCCATAAACCGTTTTAATATAAGACGCCGGATGCTCCGATTCCCGCAGCTTTCCCCGCAGCCTTTTTATCACCACAGTAAGTGCATGTTCCTCCACAAAATCCGAATCACCGGACCATATTTCATCCGTCAGGATTTCTCTTGTTAAAACCGCGCCGGGGTTTTCCACCAATTTCCGCAGGAGTCTCTGTTCGGTCCGGCTCAGTTCCACGGGGCTGTCATCCACCCGGAAAACCATTTTCCGAAAATCAAAATAATAATTATCTGTCTGGAAGATCTCCGGACTTTCAGCCTCCGTTTCCCTGAACTGGACTTCAATCCTTGCCCGAAGGACCATCAGGCT
Source organism: Blautia marasmi (assembly GCF_900258535.1). NCBI lineage: Bacteria > Bacillati > Bacillota > Clostridia > Lachnospirales > Lachnospiraceae > Blautia > Blautia marasmi. Next base: position 5,186,697 of record NZ_OIWX01000001.1, on the reverse strand, counting down.
GAAAGGTTTTGTGATATAGTCGTTTGCCCCCAGCTGCAGACCTGTCACAATATCCATCTCCATATTATTCGCTGAGATGAGGATCACCGGCAAGGCACTGCGCTGCCGAATCTCCACCAGCCAGTCCATCCCATTTCCGTCCGGCAGATTAATATCCAGCAAGATCAGATCTACCTTTTCCTGCTCAAGTGCTGCCTTTCCGTCAGTGACAGATTCACACTGCAGACAGTGATACTCCTGCCCTTTGAGGGCAAGACGGATTCCATTATTCAGTTTCCGGTCATCTTCCACAATCAATATATTTTTTTTAGAATGCGTATCCATTTAGTCTCTATTCCCCGCCTTACTTCACCGCCCAGGCGGTGCATTTATTTTTTATTGATTTTATAGACGGAAATCGTCTTATTACTTCTCACAAGTCTTTATAGGAAGCGGCAGAAACCCTTGATCTTCAAGGCTTTTGCCGCCTCTGTTTATACCACGCCGTATCTCTTTACAAGCCCGCTTTTGGAGCAAGGGCGGCAAAATAGCGTCAAAAATTCAGGCGCATGAACAGGAGGACGACATGAAAAACGAGCTTTTAGACAAGGGTATTATACTCCCGTCCGGCGAAATCGGCAAGGATAAGATAAACCTTGTAGCCGGGGCAATCACGCAGCCATTCGCAGAAATGGTTAGTCAAAATAATTTATATTACCGTTATACCGTCTTTCGTAATGGTGAATATTGGGTGAATATTTAGCCGTAGGAATTGACAAAAATCCTTGCGAAGCGTATGATAACATTGATATATAACTTAGTTATTAACGGGAGGACAATTATGCCACCAAAAGTTAAGATACCCAGAGAAGCTATTATTGAAAAAGCATTTGAACTGACAAAAGCATATGGTTTTGAAAAAGTAACCGCGCGCTTGCTTGCCAGTGAATTAAAATGCTCTACTCAACCAGTGTTTCATGCTTTTCGCAATATGGAAGAACTAAAGGAAGAAGTTTACAAAAAAACGCAAAAACTATTTGAAGAAACCATGTTACAACACCCCTCTGATACAGAAACTCCCTATTTTTTAAGTATGGGACTAAAGTATGTGGAACTGGCTCAAAATGAAAAAAATCTGTTTCAGCTTCTATGTATGTCAAATAGCGGGACAAGACTTGAAAGCCTTTACGATTTGGCTAAGCACGTTCCTATTCCGATTGAACCAGAAGTGTTTGTAAAAACATGGATATTTACGCATGGTATCGCAACGATTGTTTCTACGAACACAACGAACATTGCACCCGAAGAAATAAGGCAGCTACTTACAGAAGCATGTGCAAGTTTCAAGTTATATCATAACGAAAATAATGGAGGTTAGGGAAATGAAGCATAAGAATATATGCTATGATAACCGCTATAAATATAAACTAAATATGCTTGAACCGGGGCTTATTATGATGAAAATCATTGGCGCATTGTTTGTATTTGGCATTATATTTTGGGTGGCAAAGTGGCACTGGTTATCTATCATTTTTTGGTTTTTATCAGGAATTATGTTTGCCGTTTTGTTAATCTTAGTAGCCATTGAAGCACATCAAGATAATGTGTTGAATGATATTGCCATGCGAGAAAATAATGAATTGGAGAAAAAATATGAAACCAGATAGAAATTATGTATTTACAGAACGCGCACACTTTATGTGTCCTAATATGCACTTTGGGATTATGGCAAAAATAGAAAGCAATTATGATGAAGAACGGCTAATACAAAGCATAGACACTTTGCAGAAAGCGCACCCCTTTCTGCAAAGTTTAATCGCAGAGGAAACAGATACTGGTAGAATTTATTATCAGATACAAGATTACTTGAATATCCCTGTAATGGTAAAAGAAGAAGTTGCTTTGTGGCAACCGGATTATGAAGAAATATCCGTCCGTGGGTGGAATGTCAAGAAAGAATGTCTGCTAAAAGTAGCGGTTTATCCAAAAGGAAGTGAATTTCAAATACTTTTTATTGCCCACCATCTTTTGTGTGACGGCAGAGGGCTTTTACAACTGGTGGAGGAATTTACAGCACATTATGCTAACGGAGTAATGCCGCAATTTGCCCCAGAACACGTAATTCAAGGCTTAAACGACCTTCCCCCCAATAGCGATTTACCTTTTATCAGCAAATTGATTATAGGCGACGCAAACAGGAGGTGGAAAAAAGAGGGGCAGCAAGTTATGTATGAGGAATATAGCGCATTTGAAAGAGCCTATATTCAAAAACACAAAATAAAGCGGGAAATTCTCACCGTCTGCAATCGGGAGTTAGAAGAAATACTGGTTTTATGCAAACAACAGAATATTACTGTAAATGACTGGCTGATTGCAAAGATGATGTTGGAAGAAAATACAGATAAGGTGCTGATTGCTGCCGATATTCGTAATCAGACAAAATGCTACAAACAAGGGGCAATGGGAAATTATTCTACTGCTTTTAGCGTTTCCGTCAAAAAGAACGGGGAAGATGTTATTACCCTTGCAAAGCGCGCAGCGTCACAAGTTATAAATATGTGCCAACACCCACAGAAAGAAATGCTTGTGCTTGCCTGTTATATACATATGCTGCCAGAACTGATTGACGCTGTTGCAATATCTACATTAGGAGACTTTGCAAGTAAAGCGGGAACATTTGTAGGAAGAAATATGTTTGGATATGGTTCACAAAACAGTTATAGTATTACCAATTTAGGAAAAATTCAAAGCAATATAATTGCAGAAGCTGTTTTTATACCTCCTGCTTCACCTGCTAATAAAAAAACATGGGGCGTTCTAACGGTAAATAACCATATGAAAATATGTACATCAAATTTGATTGCAGAAAGGTAATATTCTAATGCAGAAAACAAAATGGATACGTTGCCCTGTTTGTGGAAATAAAACAAGGTTATAAATACAGACAGATACAGAACTGAAAAATTTTCCTCTTTATTGTCCGAAATGCAGACTATGGCGGTTTATCTCTCCCCGTCGAGTTAGTGCGTCAAACGGGCGGCAGAACAGATTTTTTTACCGCTGCCACAGGAACTGGCAAAGCCGCAAAAACATAGTGTTTATGCGGTTTTTCCAGTTCCTGGTATCCATTTTTTGCGGTGTGGTGAGCAGATTATTCTACTATTTTTTATTATAATTCACAGAGATAAAATCCGCAACATTTTATGGAATTGCGGCAGTTTACCGGAATGCATGTCAATGCTCTCTATGCGGAAGCCCTCTCAGTATAAAAACAGAAAAAAAGCCGCACAGCAGCAGGACTACTGTACTTTTCAATATGTTTCCTACAGTGGTTATATGGTAGCCGGACAGGTTAAAGACAGCCATTATGGGATAATAATTTTTCAGGATGTTGGACATACCTGCCAATAATCCGGCAAAAGAATAAATTTCAGTGTACACTAATGCAAGCCAATACCCTTTTTTCATGCGCGACACCAACGCAATAATGGGGGAGACCGCAAGGAATACACCTACACCGTCCAGAAAATATTCTTTCAAAGAACCCATAACCAAAGCAGCCGACAGATCAGAAAAATGCAGAACCGCCTCTGTCAAAAATGTGATAGCAAAAAGCAGTAAATAAAGAAGGATGCTGAACAGAAATGTGATCATCATTTTGGCTATGGTTAATTTTGCTTCGTCCACGGGGATCAGCCGCAGGGATTTCATAGTGTCCTCCTGCTCTTCACGGCAGATCATATAACTGCCCAAAAGAGCAATGACCGCCGGCAGAACAAAAAAGGTTGCCCATGGCTGAACTTCATCCATATACCAGGCCGGGTTGTCGATCAACCGGACTCCATCATGCACAGCTTTTAAACCATATTGCACATCCGGCCCCTCATACACATCCAGCCCTCCTGCAAAGACAATCACTGCTGCCATGACTGCTGCGAAAATTGTGATCCAAACAATATTGGAACGGCGAAGCTTCTGACGTTCCGCCCAGAGTAATTTTATCATGATCCACCCCTCACATCCTTCTTTGAAGCGATATATTTGCTAGTAATACAGCCCCGATATCCCATACAAAGATGCATAGAAACGCCAGCGGGATGTTGATCGCCTGTGTAAATAAAATGCCCGGAACAATGCCGTTCCGCATGATGATAACCGTCATGCTGGATAACGGGTGCACATACATATTTACCGGAACTATAATAAAGCCGATAAAAACGTAAACCAAGGTTACACAAACCGGAAGGATATATCCTTTCTGGGACGCAGCAACTGCCAGGACCGGCAGCATTGCCAAAGCGGTGAGCACACTATTCTCTAAACACATTTTCAGCAAAAGCAAAGCACTCCCCCATTCAAATGCAACACAGCCGGAAAGTGCGCTGGAGATGACGGAGGCAGCGGTTGTGATCAGCATAAAACATACAGAATAAATCAATACCACAAAAAATTTACTGAAAAAGTATTGCATTTTACCCACTGGTACGATCCACAGTTGTTTTAGCATATCATATTGATTTTCATCGTACATAAGCATGGTGCACAGTATTCCCAAAATAACAGGCAGAATGACCAAAAGGGTATAATTAAGGGCGGACCATCTGTAAAACTGAAAGGGATCTACATTGGTTTTCCCCAGGTATTTAAAATATAACAGCGCGAAAAAAGGCATGATAAGAGCAGCAGGCAGCATCAGCCATACGAGTTTTCTGCGGCGTAGTTTCATAAATTCTGTTTGGATCAGATTAAGCAATGCCTTCCCCTCCCGTGATCTTTTTGAAATAGTCCTCCAAAGAATCGTTGTAGAGACCGGAGCCGATAACTGCCACGTCCTGTACGACAAGGGCCTTGTTGATGGCCGCTATATCCAGAGAGGTATCATAAAGCCGTATCGTATGGTCATCCTGAACAGAATAGTCTTTTAAGCCGAACTGACGCTCTAAGATCAGTGACGCTTTCGGAATATCTGATACCTGCAGCAGGACATATCTGCGATTTTTCTTTTCCAGTTCCCTCATACTGCTTTCTTCCAAAAGAATGCCCTTGTCAATGATGCCGATATCATCAGCCAATAAGGAGATTTCCGAAAGGATATGGCTGGAAATAAGTATTGTCTTTTCACACATCGTGCTTAAATTCTTAATAAATTCTCTCACTTCCGCAATTCCGATAGGGTCAAGACCGTTGGTTGGTTCATCCAAGATCAACAGCTCCGGTTCATGCAGAATAGCGTTGGCAATACCAAGACGCTGCTTCATTCCGAGAGAATACTTGCCAAACAGTTTTTTGTCTTTATAAGGCAATCCCACTACTTTCAGTGCGTTCTCAACTGCATGTGGAGCGGCTGTCCCCCGCAGTTTGGAAAAGATCTCCAGATTTTCCGTTCCCGTCAGATTGGGATAAAATCCCGGTGTTTCAATCATTGCACCAATACGGGGAAACACTCGTTTTTCCTGCCCTTTGATATTTTTGCCGAATACATCCACCTGCCCGGAAGTGATGGGTGTTAAACCCAAGATCATTTTCATGATCGTGGTCTTCCCCGCTCCGTTACGCCCTAAAAGACCGTAAATGCGGCCTCTTTTTACATGGAGACTGACATTGCTGACTACTGTCTGCTTTCCATAAATTTTTGTCAGCTGCTTTGTTTCAATCACAAAATCGTTCATATGATATACCTCACTTTCCATAAAATTGTTTTTCTAATGTGATACCCGTTATAATAGCAGAAACAATTACAAGGAAAAGTATAAAACATGAACCTTGCCAAAACCTTGCCGGAATCTTGTTTTAACCTTGTTTTGACCACCAGGAAAGCCCTGTAGTATCACAGGGCTTTGGGCAGTAAAATAGTAAATGTAGTTCCTGCGCCAGTTGTGCTGGCTGCTGTAATGGTTCCTTTGTGGGCACTTACAAGCTCTTTTGCAATAGAAAGCCCAAGGCCGTTTCCTTTGGCGGACCGGGAGCCGTCGCACTGATACATCCGTTCAAAGATATGAGGGAGGTCATCCTCCGGGATCCCTTTTCCATTATCTGTTACCGTAATCTCTGCCTGCCGGGTATCCTCTGTCATCCGCAGCATCACATGATCCGCCTCGCTGTGGATCATCACGTTTTGCAGCAGGTTGTTGAGGATACGGGTAAATGCGTTTTGATCAGCCGAAATCTCATACTCTGTTTCAGGTATCTCAATGTCATAATTTAAACCGGCACTTTCCATAACAGGAATCCACTCAGCAATAATATTCCTGGTCAATTCATTGATATCCATACGTTCAAAATGAAATATCTGTTCCCCTGCATCCAGCTTTACCCATTCAAACAGGGTTGTGACAAAATCTTTTAGCCGATACGCATTACCACAGGCAACATGGATATACTCCTCTTTTTCCTGCCCGGTCACCAGTCCGTTTTCGACAGCTTCCAGATAACCTACAAGTGAGGCCAGCGGGGTCTTCACGTCATGAGAAAGGCTTGTCATTAAACGCTTATATGCCTGCTCTGCCTGTTTTTGCTGAATCAGCCTGGATTGGCTGCTGACGGCAATCTCGTTGATATCATAACAGATCTGTTTTGTCATATCGTTCTCCCAAGCCAGAACACGACGGTTGAGATTGCCTTTTTTCAAATCCTCCAAAGCCTCTTTGATCAAAGAGAGTTGTTCCCTGATGCGGCGCAGCTTCAAAAGAAGATACAAGATCAAAAGCAGGGCTAGGCCAAATCCCAAAAGAAGATAACCATTCATATCCATATTCATGCCTCCCTGTTAAAACGATACCCCACACCCCGCACGGTCTGGATATAATACGGATGCTCTTGGTCCGGTTCAATCTTCTTTCGGAGTTTGCTGATAAAAGACATGATATTACTGTCATCAAAAGCGTAGTCCTCCTCCCAAACCTGGGTATAAATCTGTTTTTTGGTAAAGACCCGCCCTTTATTTGCCGCCAGAAAGAAAAGGAGGTCAAATTCTTTTCCCGTAAGTTCCGCCATATTGTCATGCACAGTGACAAGACGGTTTGTTTTGTCAATGACCATACCTTTCAGCGTCATACACTCCGTGTCTGTCTCCATGGTCGGGTTCAAGGTGGTATAGCGGCGGATAAGAGAATTGACACGTGCCATCAGTTCATTGATACTGAAAGGCTTCGTCAAATAATCATCCGCACCAAGCCGCAGCCCGGAAACTTTATCCTCCTCTTCGTTTCTGGCAGTAAGCATCAGTACAGGGACATTACTTGTCTCTCTGATCTTTTGAAGGACCTGAAAACCGTCCAGGTCAGGCATCATAACATCCAGAATGACAAGGGAAAGACTGTCCCGGTTTTCATCAGCCAGCCGCAGCCCGGCCACACCGCCGGGAGCCGTGACAGCAGATAAATTTTCCTGCTCGGCGCATTTTTTCATTAGGGCGCATAGCTCTCTGTCATCGTCTATGATCAAAACTTTCTTCATGCTTTGTTCCTTCCTTTGCTTTGACTGCTATAGTCCTTTTTAGCCTACAGGGTCATAAATTTTATAGCACTTATTATATTTCTTTTGCCGGAAGAATACAAGACTTCCTTCCCTATTAACTGCTGCTCCGGATAATTTTGCTAGGTTTTATACCAACAAAAGCATCATCACCTAAAGTGCTATGAATTTTCCGTCTTGTCATCATAGGGCAGAAATTTCGTTCAGATTTCCCTTTTTACAAACCTGTAATATGCCGATCGAGAATACACATTCTACCAATTGATAGAGAACATTCAGGAAAATAAATAGCAAGAGAAGTACCATACGATCCATTCCAAAAGGCATATAGTCATGAATCGCAAGAGACAATGTTTTCTGGATGGCTTTGGCAGTCAAAATGCTGGGGAAAAGTGTAAGAATAAACGCAGTCCACATCATAGGACGGTAAATGTGGATCAGCATTTTGCGGATTTCCTTCTGACTGTACCCTAAAAGATCCAGTATGGATATATCCCTTTGGTTATCCTGAAAATTGAGATACAAGGCAAGAAAAAGCAATATGCACCCAATGACCGCGCCAATCACCTGATTTATGACGGCACTTGTTTTATTAGATGTAGCATCCCGCTCCAGCCCTTGTTTAATCTGGGTTTTGCTGACTGTGGTCCCGTCCTCTGACACCGGACTCATACTCCACACACCATTGTAGCTTCCTATTGGAGCTTTGATATCTTTTGATAACGCAGATGCATTTACATACACTGTATTCCGCTGTGCGTTTTCAGCGATCCCGCGGACGGTATAGCTTGTTGTGATACTGTCTATGGTAACGGTAAGGTCATCGCCCATATGGACATCATAGAGCTCGGCAAGCGCAGGGTTGATATAGATTTCCTCGGGTTCCGGTACCGGTAATGTCTTGCCTGTTTTATCCATTAATTCAAATATATTCCCCAGACTGTACACTCCATAAACACTTTGCTCTATCTCCCGTTCTCCAGTCTCTATCACGGAATGACAAAACAGATACGGCAGTGCATCAGCCGGAAGCCTCTCCTCTTTGTATTTCGTATAACCGGTGTTGTACTCATAGTGATGTCCTTTTGTCTGCGAATCCAGAATCATCCGGCTGCTGATATTCAGTGACCGTCCCAGAATAAAACAGACATTGCATACCATTACAGCGGCAAAGATCAGAATTACTGCCAGAGGTTTCCGGAGGGCAATACGCAGCGGAAACTTATCCCTCACGGGAATTATTTTCACAATCCGTTCTGCGGCAGACAATCCGCCTGATATCTTCTGCTTCGCTGTTTTTCCGGCAATGAGTGATCCGGGCTCTTTTCCGCGGACAAAGAAATAACTGAGAAAAGCTGTAAGACAAAAGATGATCGTACCTCCCAGGCCAATGGTTGTAGTCATAGGAGTGACTGCTCTTATCAATCCGCTTACGGAACATGTCTTCTCATTAGCCCGGATCAGGATATCAGAGAGAAAATATCCGCAAAACATACCGGCCCCGGCACCTATCAAAGCTATACAAGCAGTAAAGAAGACAAAAAATGTACATAAGACACGGTCTGTAAAACCCAATGATTTCAGACAGCCCATCTGCTTTTTAGATGAGCGGAAAAAGCGGTAGAAAAACATGATAAAAACAAACGCAGTAAGCATCGTCATAGCCAAAAGAAAAACAAAAGCTAATCTAGTGTTGGAAAGCAGGGCCTCCTTGTACTTTTGCTGATTTTCATTTAAAGAAGACAGGGAATCCAGCATCGCCATATTTCCGTCAATGGAGAATTTTACAAAGAAAAAAGAAAGAGACGTAAGGCAGGTCAGGATAAATAGAAGGAGAACAAATACTTTATTCCGCCCGATCTGTTTCGCTAATTGCTTATATAATAGAGCCATATCTTACCCCCATACCATATTTCCGGCTGTGATCGGATGTTCGTTCTGAATATCACTTTGTATCATACCATTTTTCATTGTAATGATCCGGTCAGCCGTCTTAGCAATCTGCGGGTTATGTGTTGTGAAAAGAATGGTCATGCCAAACGCAGACTGCAGACTGTGCAAAAGTTCCACCACATTTTTACTGTTCTCCTCATCCAGAGAGCCGGTTGCCTCATCGCAGAACAGAAGCCGGGGACTTTTGATCACAGCACGTGCAATGGAGGTCCTCTGCTGCTGTCCCCCGGACAATTCAGCCGGGAACTTGTTGAGCAGTTCTTCCAACTGAAGGATCCGCACCAGACGGTCAAATGACAGGGAGGGTTTATGGGGGCAGATACCAATCTTTATATTCTCCTGTACCGTCAGATTATCCAATAATAAATAGTTCTGAAATACATTTCCTACGTCCATGCGTTTCCAGCTTGCAAGCTGCTTTTCGCTCAAATCACTTATGATGGTATTTTCACACCAGACTCTTCCGGTGGCAGGCTTTATCAGCCCGGAAAGTATATTTAGAAGAGTGCTCTTTCCCGAACCGCTGGGACCGAGGATGGCAGTAAACGTATTTTCATGGATCGTAAGTGTAATTCCTTTTAAAACCTGTTCTTTTCCAAAGTCTTTTGTCAGATTCTCCGTTTTCATAATAATTTCCATATGCATATCTTCCTCTCTACTCATTGCTCATGTCCTTCTTTCTGTTTTGCAGTAATTCATTGATGATCCTGACCTCCTCTTTTGTCCGATAGAGGTCTATGAGATAGCCTACTAAGTAGATAGCAAAAACCATAAGGATCAATACCCATATGGGGGTACTTTGAAACCAGTGAAAAAAAGCACCTGCCATAAGGGTGATAGCCATGGTATAACTGATGTCTATCAAAATTTCCAAAACCGGATTTTGGATATCAAATCTATGGAGCACAAGAAATCCTAAATGCATGAAGGTACTTAACATTGTAACTTCAAAGATTGTATTGATACAGATGGCTTTCCCGCCATACATCATTGCAACGATTGAAAGCACAAGCAGGATAATGCCCGTGGATGCCATAATATTTATAACAACTTTTTTCATCTGTCCATCCCCTCCTGCAATTTGCATTTAATATTCACCAGATATTTTCTGGAGACATTCAGCCGCTCCCCGTTTTTTAATGTTGCTTCCATACGGCTGTTTAACAGAGGGCGCACAAAATCCAGCACATGGATATTGAGGATACATGATTTACTGATCTGAACAAATCCAACCGGGGACAGCGTTTCTAATAATTGATAAAGACGCAGATCTGTACGGTAAACTTTGTTTTCGCAGTAGATAAAGGTACGTTTATCCACGCTCTCAACATAGTAGATATCTGAGGCATTCAGTAACATCTCCTTCCCTTCAGCGACACATCGAATCTGTGTATCCGTTGACCGGACTAACGCTATAAGCCTCATTACTTCCCGGTTCATTTCCGGAAATTTAATGGATACCTCAATTTCTTTTTGAGCTGTAACTTCTTCCAGCTTGAGTAACAATGTGGTACCTCCTATTATTTATGGGTATTAGATTCCATAGCACGGAGTGCTGCCCTGTGAATATTGCGTCCTAATTATCCGTTGTTTTTGGACATCCGGGGGACAGCACGCGGCTTATAAGGAGTATATACATTGGCTGTGGAAAAGGCAATTGGGAAATAACTGAAATACAAAATAATAAGACTGACATGCAGAAAAAAGGAAAATAACATGGACGATTTTTCTGAACTGAACTAAAAAACGGCTGTCTCTTCCAAATGAAAGAGCAGCCGTCTTTATCATACTGAGACTATACAATTGAATTTGAATAACATAAGGGGTCAGACAATCAGCATGCATCTGGAAAAAACGGGCGGTGCAGGCTGTCATCATAGCTTTTTCTTCTGATCATAGCAGCTGTTACCGAATATTATTCGTTCTCTTTCTATTACATCCAGTTTGTATGTACTCCTTATACCCAATATGGCATACACTTTTTTAAGTTTTTTAATCAACCTATTTGTTATACAGAATATAACGGCTACTTTCAGCGTCTAATAACGCAAAGCCGCATGATAATAGCGTTTTTTATGACGCCCTATTCTCTTTGTCAATATCGGCAGTAATTCTCCTTGCATTTGGAAACGAAAACACTTTATGTACAAGTAGTGTCACCATTTCCTTACCCAAACCATTTCCAAGATACGACTCTTCTCCTATCAAATAGTCAATTCCATATGAACCCGAGATGGGCATTGTCCCAAAATCCTCATCTTTGCTATCTTCACATTTATAGTATTGGCATAACCCAATCGGGCACCCTTGAGACAGTGCGATGAGATGTGTTAACCATTGAAATTCTCCATTGCGCTCTTTCAGTTCATATATCCAATCACTAATTGTAACACCCAGATGCGGTATTTCATACCACCTTTTCACATGTTCCCTATTCAGCCAATTTTCAACTAACGATATATCATCATCGATTAACAGTCTTAGTTCTAACATCCTATTCACCTACCATCTTCTTTTCTTATCCAGCTACGTCGCCTTTCCAATAAAATATTCCTAGATTAGCCCGGTAAATCTAAATGGAAACTATTAAATTATCCCATTAGATTCCTTTTCCCCCTTCCGACTGCTTTATTCCATCCTGCAACGAGCCCCCTGCCATGCTGTGCTTTTACAAAATAGGCACCCAGTACTCGATGAGACTTTTCCCTTCCCCATCTATCTCTTCTCCATATCGGGCGAAATCATATCTGGCGTTTTCGTTTAACCGGCAGGTAGACTGCGGAAGCCATTCTTTATAGATATAATCTGCCACCGGCTGAAGACTGTCCTCATTTTTTGCCCTAAAGCTGAATACAATATATTTTGCAGCCGGAAGTTCCATTGCCTGCATCCCTCTAGGGACTACTTCAGCCTGTTCAACCTCCGATGCGGCAAAATAGTCAAAGGCCGGCTGTGTCTCTGCATGAAAATCCCATTTCGTATAATCGTTTAATCCTATCAGGAAATCCGTGTTCTTTCTGCCTGAGATCTTATCCTTCTTTGCATGGAGTTTATGCCAGCATTGGCCGATGACAGAAAAGCCAAAACGAGTGTTCTTTCTGTAACCCACCAATCTGATCATACCACTTTCAACCGTCCTGATTTCCATGATCTTATCCCCCTTTAATACTCTTTTACCATCGACTGTAAATTTTAACTGGAATGGATGGAATTCTCTTTTTTTCCTGAATGCCTGTGGGCTGCATTGAAATAATGTTTTGAAGCCAACCGTAAAGGATTGCTGTGTTTCATAACCGGCAATCAGGGCAATCTCCAGGATCTTCTTATCCGTAAATATCAATAACCGGGCCGCCTCAGTCAGTCTCCGCCTTTTGATATAACTGTGTATAGACAGCCCCACAACATCTGAAAAAATCCTGCTTAGATGATATTTGGAGTAACCGGATACCCTGCAAAGGCTGTCCAAATCCAGCCGTTCCTCTAAATGGTCATCAATATATGAAACGACCTCCTGAATGATATCTATATTCGTACTCATGTTTCTGAACCTCCCATACCTATTCTACCTTATTGCCAGAAAGAGTTTTCACAATTCTTGCTTTCTTTTCTTGGCCAAGGTAGCTAATACGGCAAGCACTTCTACTTCAGTTACTTTTATCTGTACAAAGAAGCTGGAGAAACAACTCCATAGCCGGTGTTATCCATTTGTTTTTATGGTAATTACAAACCGTCCCAATCTGCTTGTTTCGTATAACTGTAGGAATTTCTCGGACAATTCCGGCATTTAATTCCTCCTCAATAGTGAAACGAGGTAGATATGCAATGCCTAAATTTCCTTTCACGAGCTGTTTTATTGCTTCGGTACTGATAAGATCAACTTCATTATCTAGGACAATATCATATTCCTCAAGATATTCATTGAATTTTTTATAGTAATAACTGCTTTGGTCTGCAAGAAGGCACAGAGTCTTTCGCTGATTTGGAGTAATAAAGTCGGCTTCATCTTCATCAAGCCGTAGACTGCCCACCAATATAAATTCATATTGCCGCAATCGTTCTGTCACAACAGAATCACCATAGCCCCCAATGTCATAATGTATGCCAAGATCGACGCTTCCATTGAGTACCTGCGTTCTGATTTCATAACAATTTGAAGATTGTAAGGACAGCCTAACATTTGGAGCGTTTTGTCGAAATTGCATTAATGTCTGTACCATTTGATACGAGAGTAATGTCTCCGGCATTGCAACTCGTAATGTCCCGGTCAATTCTTTATTTGATTTCCCGTAGTTTTCCATCTGTTGAATGGCATTTAATATGTTATCAATATAAGGAATCAGTTCTTTACCGGCTTGTGTGAGTTCCATTTTACGACCTATCTTTTCAAACAACTTTACAGAAAGATCCTGCTCTAATTGCTGCATTTGCAGGGTAATCGTAGATTGTGCGTAATTTAGGTGTTCTGCTGCCTTTTGAAAACTCCCCGTTTTCAATATGGCTTTAAAGGTCTTTAGATATTTTAATTCCATATACACTCCTCTGAAAATACAATTCAGAAAAACCGAATTGAAAATTCTAATATTTCTATTTGAATGAAGTAATGTTTTGCGCTATTATAGATGAATAACAGAGAAATGTCAAGAGAATTGATATCAATTCAGATTATGCAGGGAATTAAAATCAGGATTTTACTGTTAGGGTTTGTTTCATTGATTTTAGTGCGTGGCCCCTTTGGTATAAGGTTTTGCGGAAAAATGGCTAGCCAACTTAGTTACATATTAAACAAAACCCACAATTTTTCGTTCACTGCGGATCAGAAAGACATGGGGATTAGGAGGGAGAGTGTTTTGTGGATAGAGCATTACAAATCGTAGAGAAAGCAAAAGAGCTTGGATATGATAAATGTGGTATTATTCCGGTAAACCAAATGTCAGGATATGCCGATAAATTAGAGCAACGAATTCAAAGATTCCCTGAAACCGAGAAAAATTTAAGCAAGTTTCGTTCTTTTTCTAGACCACAGGACAAGTTCACTTGGGCAAAAGCGGTAATTGTTTGTTCTTACTGGTATGGTAAATATCGTATCCCCCTAAACTTGCAAGGACGCTTTGCAAAATATTATCTTACAGACGGACGGGTAAATGAAAATTCGGACGGTTATAAAACAAGTATTGCATTTGAAAATTATTTAAAGGAGCGAGGATTTCAAATTGCCTTTTATCGCAAGTTCGGCATTACTTCGCTGCGCTGGGCAGCAATGAAAGCCGGAATCGGCATTGTGCGGAAAAATAACTTTCTATATACAGAAAAAGGTTCTTGGCAATATTTAGAGGCGTTCTTAATCGATCAACCTTTAGAATATATCAATGAGTGCCAGATTCCTCCTTGCCCTGAAAAATGTAATCGCTGTGTAAAGGGTTGCCCTACCAACTCCTTATCTGAGCCTTATATGATGTGTCGAAACACCTGTGTTTCTTGTCTTACCACTTCAAGTGGATGGGATTTAAGGGAAGAGCCTTTACAAAATAAGTTCGGTCACTGGGTATATGGCTGCGATACTTGTCAAGATTGCTGCCCATACAATCATAATTCTTGGAAAGACGTGCAGAACTTTCCCGGGTTATCCGATTTGAGCGAGCACTTGTCATTGGTGCAAATTGTAAAAGCGGACTATGAATATTTACAAAAAGTCATACAACCCACCCTCTGGTATATACCGGTTGAAAAGTGTTGGAAATTTAAGATTAACGCACTTAACGCTATGCTGAATAACTATTCTTTAGAATATCGTACTGTGATTGAGGAAGCTTGTAATGATAAGGAGGAATCTGTAAGAGAAATGGCAAAATGGATTTTGGAACAAATAAAAGGTGATTTAACCGGAAGGAGGGGTCTATATGACTAAAAATATAAATCTTATTTATTTTTCCCCAACAGGGAATACACGAAAAACATTAGAGGCTATGGCCGAAGCAATCAGCGATAATATCAGTTCGATTGATTTAACCTGTTTGGATATAGTTCAACAATGGCAGTTCGACAAAGATGATTTTGTTATCTTGGGTATGCCTGTCTATGGAGGAAGAATACCGGCTGTCGCAAAACAACGCATTGAAAATATCAAGGGGAAAAATACACCTTGTTTGGTCGTTGTCACCTATGGAAACCGTGATTATGACGACGCATTGCTTGAGTTATCCGATTTTGCAAAGGCACACGGATTTATCGTGAAGGGAGCCGCTGCAGTGATCGGACGGCATACTTACGGAGAAATACAGGTAATGCGACCGGACAAAGCGGATTTTAAACAAGACAGAGAATTTGCAGCCTCCGCTGTTGCAAAACCCAAGGGCGCACCTGAGTTTACCATTCCGGGAACTTCCCTGTATAAAAAAGGAGGGCTGGGCGGAAAGTTTCGTCCGATTACATCTTCCGATTGTACGAAATGCGGCATATGCGTAAAGGACTGTCCGGTTCACGCAATCGAGGCAGATTGCAGTACGGTTTCGGATATGTGTCTGGCCTGTTTTCGTTGTATTCGGAACTGTCCGACACATGCAAAAAATATGGATACCGAAGAATATCAGGATTTTGCAGATATGTTTACAAAAAAACTCTGTGAGAGAAAGGAAAATCAATATTTTCTTTAAGGTGGATCATTATGAAAATTGAACCATATAACGAAGAAGACCGTGAAGAAATAATCACACTCGTTTTACACTGCCAGAATGACGGTACACGCCCTATCGTTTCAGTAGACGATCAACCGGAGTTGTTGCATATCAAAGAGAAATATCTGGACAATGGCGGAAACTTTTGGGTTGCAAAAGAGAACGGAAAAGTTGCCGGTTCTATTGGACTTATGATGTGCGGCGACGGACTTGCTATTTTGAAAAAGTTTTTTGTGTATGAATCCTACCGGGGTAACCCACGCCAGTTAGGACGGCATCTATATGAAACGCTTTTGAATTTTGCAAAAGAAAGAGGGGTAAAAAGAATGATTTTAGATACCCCGAGGAATACGGACAGAGCTCATAAATTCTATGAAAAGGCAGGTTTAAAGAAAATCACAAAAGAAGAATTACCCGTAGATTATGATTATCCGTATGAGGACAGCGATTTCTTTTTTATAGACCTTGCTTTTAAGAAAGGAAACTAATATGGTTTTAGCAGTCTCCCTCGATAATTGTGAGTTCTTTATAGCGTTCCAATGTTTCTTTTGTGGTGGAGACAATCATTCAATGTTACAATGTGCAGCAGTTCTCAATTTTATTATCAACAAAAGCAGAAATGTTCTGAATACACTTCCCATAGTTAAATGATGCTGTCATTTGCTGCATGGTCGTAATACCACAAAAACACCCAAAAGCTGTTTTTGAAATTGAACATCAAAAACCCACAAAAGTCCAGTATTACTGCGCCTTTGTGGGTTCTCTTAATCTCAAATTTCTTACTCACCCAATAAACATAGCATCCCCAAACGAAAAGAACCGATATCTTTCCCTCACCGCCTCTTCATACGCCTTCATAATATGTTCTTTCCCAGCCAAAGCCGACACCAGCATGAGCAGCGTAGATTCCGGAAGGTGGAAGTTGGTGATCAACCCGTCAATGATCTTAAATTCATACCCCGGATAGATAAAGATCTCTGTCCATCCGCTTTTTGCCTGAAGATTTCCAAATTCATCCGCAGCAGATTCCAGTGTGCGGCAGCTTGTCGTACCCACAGAGATGATTCTGCCGCCGTTTTTCCTGGTATCGTTGATCAATTTTGCCTGGTCTTCCTCCACCACATAGAACTCCGAATGCATATGATGCTTCTCCACATCATCTACTTTCACCGGACGGAAGGTACCAAGACCAACATGCAGCGTAACGTGGGCAATGGCAATTCCCATCCCCCGTATCTCCTCCAGCAGTTCCTCTGTAAAATGAAGTCCTGCTGTAGGGGCGGCGGCGCTTCCCTCATTTTTAGCATAGACGGTCTGATACCTGTTCTTATCCTCCAGCTTGTGGGTAATATAAGGCGGAAGTGGCATCTCTCCCAGTTTATCCAGGATTTCCTCAAAAATGCCCTCATAACTGAATTGAATCAGACGGTTTCCTTCCTCCACCACATCTATGACTTCCCCTGTGAGAAGCCCGTCCCCGAAGCTGATGACCGTTCCCGGTCTTGCCTTTTTCCCCGGCTTTACCAGTGTCTCCCACACATTGTCGCCTTTTCTTTTCAGCAGCAGTATCTCAATTCCTGCATCTGTTCCCACTTTGTTTCCGTACAGGCGGGCAGGAATCACCTTTGTGTCATTGATGACAAGGCAGTCACCCGGTTTTAAGTATCTGGTAATATGTTTGAAATCTGTATGCTCAATCTCACCTGTTTCCCGGTCCAGATGCAGCAGCCTGGAAGCGGAACGGTCAGCAAGGGGGTCCTGCGCGATCAGTTCCTCCGGCAAATCATAATAAAAATCTGATGTCTTCATGTTTTCTCCTTTATTTCCGTGAACAGCAGGCCGGGCAGATACATCCGTTTTCCTGACACTGCCTGCCGCATCACTGATCAGCCAAACACTATATCCTCTTCCAGGAGTTCTGCCCTGCCGTCTGCCACCTCCACAATATTGACACCACAGTTCGGCGGAACACAGCCATGCCAAAAATTCCTGATTTCCGCATCGGCATAAACATTCTGTAGAAGTGCCCGCACAGCACATCCGTGGGATGCGATCAGCAGTGTTTTATCCTGCAGTTTTTCCCTATATATAAGCTCCTGGAAAAAATCTTTGGTCCTTGTGCAGATTTCCCTGATACTCTCCCCGCCTTTTGGCGGTTCATAAACCTCTGTATGATGGAAAAAATTGTCCAGCATATGGACGGGCAAAAGGGCGGAATCCCGCCCTTCCCATTCGCCGAAAGAGATCTCCCGGAGACGTTCATCGTCGTATATGGGAATATCTCTTCCAGCCAGTATCAGTTCTGCAGTCATTTTAGCCCGTTTTAACGGGCTGGTAAAGCAGAGGTCAAAGGGAATCTCTTTTAACGCTTCCCCCGTCCGCTTTGCCAGAGTAATGCCATTCTCATTTAAATCCGTATCCGAGGCTCCCTGAAGTCTTCTCTGGACATTCCAGGAGGTTTCCCCGTGACGGATAATATAAAGCTTCATATTGCCTGCTCTCCCAAAATTTCTGCAAGCCGCGTCTTTTCTCTTATTTACGCAGCTCTATTCCAAGGCCTTCCAGCCCGTTTAAGATTTTCTTCATGGCTGCTGTGATCTCAGCCTCCTCCAGTGTTTTATCTTTTGCACGGAAGGTAACAGAGTACGCCAAGGATTTATATCCGTCTTTGATCTGGCTTCCCTCGTAGATATCAAAGAGATGATAACTCTCCAGGATCTTGCCGCCGCGCTGTACAAGAACATGTTCAATCTCTCCTGCCAGCACATGTTTCGGCACTACCATACTGATATCACGACTCACTGCCGGGAACTTTGCAATCCCTTCATACTTTCTGTCAAAAGTTGCAAACTCCAGAATAGCCGGGATATCCAGCACAGCCACATAAGCTCTCTCCCCGATGCCGTAAGTGTCCGCTACAGCCGGGTGTACCTCTCCCATATAACCGATCATAGTTCCGCTGTAGATAATGTCTGCCTGACGTCCCGGATGGAGGAACGGCTTGCCTGATCTGGGATCATATTCTTCTTTCTCGTGCATGCCGATCTTATCCAGGAATTCTTCCACAACGCCTTTCATTGCAAAGAAATCACCAGCGCCATACATACCCAGCGTAAACATCATCCTCTCTTCAGGCAGGCCCTTTAGAGGCAGTTCCTTCGGCAGATAGATATTGCCCAGCTCATAGAGACGCACATCCTTATTTCTTCTCTTATAGTTTGTTCCGAGAGACTGCAGCATACCATTCAGCGGTGTTGTCCTCATGATACTGAAATCTTCACCCAGAGGATTGGAAATGGTGATCACTTTGCGTAGCTCATCATCAGCGGGGATCAGCAGTTTGTCAAATACCTTAGGGCTTTCAAAGGAATAGCAGTATCCCTGTGAAAATCCATTGCATTCTGCCATATCTCTTGCAGCCTGCTCAATGCGCAGCTTAAACGGCAGCTTTCCTGTGGTAGCCTCTCCTTTTGGAAGGGTTGTGGGGATATTGTCATAGCCGTAGAAACGTGCCACTTCCTCCGCAATATCCGCAGTGCGGAAAATGTCAGCGCGGAAGGTAGGTGCTACGATTTCATTTGTATTCTCATCATATGCCAGCTCAACTTTTGAGAGATAGGAAAGCATTTCCTCCTTGGAAAGCTGAGTCCCCAGTAAATCATTTATCTTCTCCGGCTCAAATGCAACGCGTACCGGTTCTTTCACTTTAGAATACACATCAACCATTTGGCCTACCACTTCACCACAGCCAAATTCTTCAATAAGCTGGCAGGCTCTGTCGATGGCAGCCTCCGCGTTGTTTGGATCCAGACCCTTCTCGAATTTGCCGGATGCATCTGTCCTGAGTCCCACTTTTTTGCTGGAAAGACGGATATTAACCCCGTCAAAGCAGGCTGCCTCAAATAATACAGTGCTTACTGTATCCGTGATCATGGAATTTTCCCCGCCCATGATACCGGCAATTCCAACCGGTTTTTTGCCGTCGCAGATCATCAGTACGGAATCGTCCAGAACACGCTCCTGGCCGTCCAGTGTGACGAATTTCTCATCTTTTGAGGCACGGCGCACGATGATTTCCTGTCCTTCAATGGTGTCCATATCATAGGCATGCATAGGCTGTCCGAATTCTTCCATCACGTAATTGGTGATATCTACCAGGTTATTGATCGGACGGATACCATTTGCAGCCAGACAGCGCTGCATCCATTTCGGTGAGGGTCCGATCTTTACGTTTTTTACTACCCTTGCACAGTAGCGGGGACACAGATCCGGGTCCTCAACACTCACTTTGATGTAGTCATGGGCATCCTCTTGATTTCCCTTCACTTCCACTGTGGGAGGAACGAATTTTTTATTAAATGTAGCTGCAGCTTCTCTTGCGATACCGATCACACTGTAGCAGTCCACACGGTTTGAAGTGATCTCATATTCAAATACCACGTCATCCAGTCCCAGCGCATGGATAGCACTCTCGCCAACCACTGCATCCTCCGGGAAGATGTAAATACCGTATTCGGGAGCTTCCGGATAAAATTCTCTTGTGGAACCCAGCTCTTCAATAGAGCACATCATACCGCAGGATTCTATCCCACGCAGTTTTCCTTTTTTAATCTTTACACCGCCCGGTGTCTTCTTGCCGTCATGACCGCCTGCCACACGGCCCCCGTCCAGGACTACCGGGATCTTGTCTCCTTCTTTTACATTGGGCGCACCGGTCACGATCTGAACGGTCTCGGTTCCCACATTGACCTGACAGATAATCAGTTTGTCTGCATCCGGATGCGGTTCGATCTTCTCAATCTGTCCGATAACGATATTTTCCAAATCTGCATCCAGTTCTTCAAACCCTTCCACTTTAGTTCCGGATAAGGTCATTGCATCTGTATATTCCTGTGCCGTAACGTCAAGATCCGGCACATACATTTTAATCCATGATAAAGATGTATTCATTGTTGTTCTCCTCTATAATTATTATTCTGTCTCAGGATTTCCCACATATCTCTTCTCTGCGATTAGAACTGCTTCAGGAATCTGGTGTCGTTTTCGTACAGAAGTCTCATATCATCAATCTCATATTTCAGCAGTGCAATACGCTCCAAGCCCACACCAAATGCGAAACCAGTGTATTCTTCCGGGTCAATACCGCACATTTCAAGGACATGGGGGTGTACCATACCGCAGCCCAGGATCTCGATCCAGCCGGATCCTTTACAGAAACGGCATCCTTTGCCTCCGCACTTGAAGCAGGAAACATCCACCTCTGCGCTTGGCTCTGTGAACGGGAAGTGGTGGGGACGGAATTTCGTCTTAGTCTCCGGTCCGAACAGTTCTTTGGCAAACTCCTCCAGAGTACCCTTTAAGTCCGCAAATGTAATGTGCTTGTCAATGACAAGACCTTCAATCTGATGGAAGGAAGGGGAATGTGTTGCATCCACTTCATCAGAACGGAACACACGTCCCGGTGCGATCATACGGATTGGCAGTTCTCCCTTCTCCATGGTACGGGCCTGTACCGGGGAAGTCTGGGAACGCAGACAGATTTTATCGTCAATGAAAAAGGTATCCTGTTCATCTCTGGCAGGATGGCCCTCCGGGATATTCAGTTTTGTAAAGTTGTAATCCATGTACTCCACTTCCGGACCTTCCACAACTTCATAGCCCATACCGATGAAGATACGCTCCACTTCCTCCAGTGCTATGGTGTTTGGATGCCTATGGCCAATCTCCATTTTCTTGGCCGGGAGGGTTACGTCGATGACTTCCGCTTTCAGCCTTTCCTCCATAACGGCTGCTTCCAGTTTAACTCTGGTATCCTCCAGATGTTTTTCAATCTGCGCACGAGTTTCATTTACCCACTGCCCAACCTTTGGCCTGTCCTCCGCAGCTACCTCTTTCATACCTTTTAAAACTGCTGTCAGCTCTCCTTTTTTTCCAAGAAAAGCAACACGTACATCATTTAATTTTTCCAGGGAATCCGACTCCTGGATGCGCTTTGCAGCTTCTTCCTGAATACGCTGTAATTTTTCTTTCATAGCAATCTCCTTATACGTTTTATTCCTGTAACTGTGAGGGTACTGAACAGTTACCAGTGCCTTAGTTACTTATTTCTGACAATAAAAAAAGACCCCACCCCCAAAAGGGACGAAGCCTGTAAAGTCCGTGGTACCACCCTTGTTCCCATCTGCTAAAAAGACAGCGGGCACTCGTTTCTGCTTAACGCACAGCGACGTCATTTCTTACTGCTATTTCAGAAATGCGGCTCCGGTGGGAATCTCAACGGTTATCTGAACTGAGAGGAGCTTTCAGCCGGTGACTCCTCATCTCTGACAGAAGATAAACATCTACTGACACCTTCACAGCCTTTTTCATGTATTGTCTGTAACCCATTTTAGCCACTAATTTGCAATCTGTCAAGAAGGTTTGTCAGCTTTTGTTTCTTTTTCTTCCTTTTTTTCTGCCAAATCCTCTGTTTCCTCCTCCTCATCCTCATCATCCCTGCCGATAAGCTGCTGATATTCTCTCTTGAGGGTCTCGGTGGCCACCTGATGCACCCATTTGAATTTTTCTTCAAAATAGCAGTTGATCTGGGCACCTATCATCATGATATTCATACAAAAGTACATCCATAAAAGAATCAATATGATGGTGGTCATGCTTCCATACATATTCGATGTTCCCTCATAATAATCAAAATACAGAGAGAATCCAAAGGAAAATGCAGACCAGCTCACTGCTGTGAACACAGCCCCCGGCATCTGACTTCTGAAGGTTGCCTTCCTGTTTGGTACAAACTTATACAAAAACAGGAACACCACACACAGGGCCAGGAGCGTGATGGTCACTCGCATACTGATTATCATGGATACCAGTTTGTCAAGGAACGGCAGATGTTTGCTCAGTTCCCTCTGCAGGCTGTTGCCAAAAACCTGGAGGATCAGGGTCAGTATAATGGCAATGACAAATACAAGTGTGTAAAATACAGAGCGAACTCTTGTCACAATATAATTCCTGGTCTCCTTCACCTGATAGATACAGTTAAATCCATTGGTCAGAGACTGGATCCCCTTCCCTGCAGACCACAGGGCGATGACACCGGAAAGGGGAACCACGGTCAGTGACTTTTCATACACCTCATTGACGATCCCCTGAATGAAGGTCTCAAAACTCTCGGGGCAGATCTGCATAACCGCATTGATCACCTCCTGCCTGTCAAGAGGCGTATACCGGACAGAGGTCATGAGAAGGAGCATAAACGGGATAAAGGAAAGTATGATAAAATAGGCAGCCTGTGCAGAGTAGGCTGACACGTGATTCTTATTCATATTCTCCATAAATCCGGTGACTGTGCGCACCACACTTTTTATTATCTTCATTTTATCTGCACCCGCATGTAATTTCCGCATTATTTTCCCATTATAGCATGTGCCCCTTCGGATGACAAGTTTCACAGAACGCTGCTGATATCAGCCAGCTCCACATTTTGGTAAAAATATGCAAGAATGTCCTGATAACTCATCCCTGCCTCTGCCATCCCTTTTGCCCCGTTCTGGCTCAGACCTACGCCATGGCCGTAACCGCCGCCGTTTATCACATATCCTTTAAGGACATTATTTTCATCCCGCTGTTCTTCCAGTGTAAAATATGCACTTGGGAGCAGATTAGAGCCTTTCACTACAGAGCCGTCCTGCCTTGTAATAGACAATCCGTCCGGTGACAGCAGGGCACGTATGTCGTACTCGTTGCTGATCTTGTAGACACCCTGGTCCGTATTGACCGCCAGATTCATGACAGCACCGCCCTCACCTGTCTTCTCCACATCTATCCCCCGGATTTCTTTTACTCCCGCGTATTTTGCCTGTACAGCAGACAACAGGCGTTTGGCGGAAAATGTGATACTCCACTGATGCCACGGCTCCTCTGCATCGTAGCTGCAGTCCACACTTTTCAGATAGGAAGCGGGCGCAGATACTTCCCACACCTCATCCGTGCTGGTTTTACCGCTGGAGGTGGAAAAGTAATAGGCTGTAATGGGCTGCCCGCCGCTCTCCAGAATTTCTCCCTTTGTCTCATCCACGGCTGCACTCGCCCCGGCATCCTCACCGCCGTTTTGATAGACCTGATAAGCCACACTGTCATCCACCTGGGCGCCCAGGTCAGCTAAAGCACTTTTCTGCATCTGTACACAGGCATATGTTCTGGCACAGACCGCCTGCGCCTTCAATGCTTCTTTGTCATATGAGGCCGGCATTTCACTGGGTACCACACCATACAGATACTCTTCCAGGGGCAGCGTATTTACAATGCGCAGGCCTCCCTGTTCCTGGTAAACGGTAAAATCCCCCCTGTAGGCAGGATTTCCCTGCTGCCTTTCCACTGACAGCAGGGTTGCCCTGTTTTCCTCTCCACCGGCCTGAAGTTCCAGCTTTCCATCCTGGAAAAGAGGACTGTCTGCAGTCAGCTCCAATGTCTCACCGTCTGCATAGTCCATCTCCTGGCTCCCTTTCAGATGATAACTGCCCTGAAACCGTAAGTTCACACTCTGGTGCGTATATCCTTTGTATCCGTCTGTCATAAGCAATACGGATATCCGGGGTTCCTGTACTGCGGCTGCTGCCGCTTCACTCTCTGGCTCCTGGGCAGCCTGGCCGCTGTTCTGTTCTGTATGATCAGCCTGGGCATCTGTGTCCGCAGAATCTGCGGCACTCTCCTGCCCCTTTTCCTCTGCATCCGCATTGTTCCGGGAGGAAGCCGGCAGGGTCAGACCGGCACTGGCCCGCTCATTTTCTTTGATCATATTCTCCTGCAGGCTCTGCATCCGGTAATCTTCCTGTCTTCTTACTCCCGCTCTGTTTGCCTGCCATACAATCAGGATTCCGATCACGGCAAGCAGTATGATCAGCATCTTCCATTTTAATTTCTGCTTCCAGTCCATATATTAATATATGAAAGAAGAAAAGATTTCATACCCCAAGGTCTTTATTCACAGCATGTCTGCCTCTATCCCAGATATAATTCCCTGTAATAGTCCAGCTCTTCCCCGATGATCTCATCTAAAACCTTCATTCCCAAAAGTTCCACCGGAGCCTTGTCATCTGTGAGGATCCTGTCCTTTCCTTCATAACGGACAAGCCCTTTTGAAACGGCTGCCATCATGTTCTGCAATTCTCCTTTTGGAAGCTTCTCAGCATTTTTTTCAAGCATTTGCGGAAGCATCATGTGATTAGATGCAAAGACTTCCATATTGGTCCCGCCTTCCACCGGTACGGTGTATACATACTTGAATACCGAAGCTATGGTATCACAGAGATAATCATTGATAGAATCCTCCGAACTGGATTTCATGTTCATGTTGACCACCATCACCCCGTTGTCCTTCAGATGCGTTTCAACCTGGCTGAAAAACTCAACCGAGGACATCTGAAACGGAATGGTGATATCCTGGTAGGCATCCACCATAATCACATCATAGGAGTCCTCAGAAGATGTAAGATAGGCTCTTCCATCCTCCACTGCTACCTCCACACTGTCCGGCAGTCCGAAATAGTCTGTGGCGATCTCCGCGATCTTCTCGTCAATCTCAGCGCCCTGGATTTTGGTTCCCGGAAAATAGCGGTCACAGTAATCTGCATATGTGCCGCTGCCCAGCCCAAGTATCATCACATGATTGTCCTTTTTTGTATTGACTCCCGCCATAACAGGGGCGGCCAGGGCATAGTCATAATACATCCCTGTCAGCTCCTGGTTTTTCGTCTTGATGGACTGCACGCCAAAAAGCACATTGGTGGACAGGATGGTCTGCTCCTCATCGTCCTTTACCTGCAGATAATTATAGATGGACTCATCCTCCAGCGTCACATCTTTTTCCCAGAAAGCAAAGCTGAATTTAGGCGTCAGCAGTGCCAGAATAAGCAGAACCGCCGCTGCTCCCACACATAGTCCTCTTTTTCTCTTAACCGTCACAAAGTAGAGCACAGCGATGGCGGCCAAAACCGCTGAAAATATGAGGAAAGTAGCTGCAGTCCCCACTGCCGGAATCGTTACAAAGGTAGGGAGGAAGGTACCGATAATACTGCCGATGGTATTTAAGGCACCCAGCTCTCCCACGGTCTTTCCATTGTCATCCAGATTGCTCACAGAAAACTTTACCAGAGACGGTGTCACGGTTCCCAGCAGAACACAGGGGAACGCAAAGATTGCCAGGCAGGTAAAAAGTGCTGCCCAGACAAGAAAATTGGATTTTATAAAAACCGCCAGCAGCAAAGAGATACCTGCGATCAGATATCTGCCCAAAAACGGTATGAGCGCGATCCATATTGCAGCGATCAAAAGCCTACGGTACAGCCTGTCCGGATCATGGCGCTTGTCCGCGGAACGCCCGCCCCATACATTTCCGATCGCCATGGCGATCATGATCACTCCGATGATCACGGTCCATACAATCTGGGAGGAACTGAAATAAGGCGCCATCAGCCTGCTCGCCCCCAATTCTACAGCCATAACAGACATACCGGAAAAAAACTCTGTTACATACAAAAAATATTTGTTTCTCAATAATCTGGACTCCATGTTTTGCCTCCTGTTGTCTCTCTCAATTATTACCCTGCCATAACTGCAGCCGCAAAAACGGGCTGCCCCAAGCCGTCCGCACCTCTATCCGGTGCCGGCGTGCCTGCTTACGGCAGCCCGTCTTCTTTTTTTGCGAAATTGTTCAGTATTATCTCACGCTTCTGTAACAAACTGATATATTGTGGTAGTATCGTATTTCTCCCCGGCTTTCAGAACGGAAGACTGGAAAGCAGCCTCATTGCAGGCATTGGGATAGTACTGTGTCTCCATACAGAAACCGGCACGTTTTGTATAGACACTGCCGCCCTTCCCATTTTCGTTGTTGATAAAATTGCCGATGTAGAACTGCATACCCGGAAGGTCCGTGAATACTTTCATGGTGATGCCTGTCTCATCGCTGTGAGCCGCCGCGGCCTCTTTTATCCCGCCTTTTTCCCTGCACAGTGCATAGTTATGGTCATAGCCGCCGCCGAAGATGAGCTGCTCATAGTCAGCTTCCACATCCTGTCCAATCCTTTTAGGGGAAGTAAAGTCCATGGGTGTGCCCTCTACTTTCAGGATCTCACCTGTGGGAATGGCTTCGGAATCGGAAACCGGCGTGAATTCCGGTGCATGGATCTGAACCATATGATTCAGCATACTCTCTGCTCCCGCATTGTGTCCTGCCAAGTTAAAGTAAGAATGGTTGGTCATATTCACAACGGTATCGGCATCTGCGCTTCCTGTGTAATGCATAACAAGCTCATTTTCATCCGTGAGCTTATATGTTACAGATCCGGTAAAGTTTCCGGGGAAGCCCTGGTCGCCGTCCGGGCTGAAGATACGGAAGGTGATACTGTTCTCCTCCTCTTTCACTTCTTCCACATCCCAAACACGGGTGCGGTAAAAGTCAGGGCCGCTATGTAAATTATTCTTGTTGTCATTCTGAGCCAATACATACTCTTTGCCATTCACAGTAAACTTTGCTCCGCCAATGCGGTTTCCGTTTCTGCCGATGGGGGAACCGAAATGAGGTTTATTCTCATAGTATCCTTCCACAGTGTCATAGCCAAGAACCACATCTGTCAAATTCTTATCTTTATCCGGAACCATCACACTGACCAGTATGGCACCGAAATCTGTTACAGCTGCTGTCATGCCGTTTCCATTTTTCAGTTCATAGAGGAATACCTCTTTTCCTTCCGGACTCTTTCCAAAGCTTCTTTTTGTCACTCCCATGTCTTAATCTCCTGTTTTTCATGATTTGATCTGCATTTCTGTTGTTATAAACAAAAAGAGTCTGATTCTTCAGACTCTCGCATCAAATGCGGCGTTCCTGCTGCAAATGTTCGTTATTCGTAACTGTAAAAACACAAAACAGTTACCACTATTCATAATATACCCAGCCAATTTGCTGTTATATTGTAACTATTCAGTAGGTCTGCGCATTCACTGCGCTGACCGAAAGAAAATGTACCACGGCTAAACATAAATCCCATCACCAAAGGCGATTCTGCATGGATTTTTGCCTATAACTGTGAGGGTACCGAACAGTTACGTTATATTTATAATCCCAGGATGCCGTTTCCTACTTTCTGACTCCTAGCCTAAGCCAGGTGGGCAACCGCAACTGTTCTTCTGCCTTCCGCTGCGCAATGACGGCCTGACATCTAAACAGAAATATAGGAATCCCGTTTAAAGAAATGTAGGTTCAAAAACTGTAGGAGCATCGCACACCCCAGGATTACTTCGTATCTTTATTATACTCTAGTATATGAACTTTTTCAACAAAAATGCACACACTTAATAAATTTTTTCTTCAATATAAAAATTACAGATAGAACGCACTTTTTCCATATCCGCTTTTGTCTTCCCGTTCCCGTACGGTATGCGGTCAATGTTCCGGTTCATGTAATCCTGGTTTTTAATATACAGGAAACTGGAACGGAAGTTCAGGTCAAAGATAAACGCCAGATAAGAGATCCACATATCCATATGTGTGGTCCTCTCTCCCCGCCGGATGCATCTGTGCGCTTCCACAGCCTGAAGGATATTCCCGGAGATTGGTTCCAGGCCCACTTCCTCCGCTGAAATTCCAAAGATAGCTTCTGCATTCTCTGTATCTTTGACCCTGAAATTATCCAGCTTATCCGCGTCCCTGATGATCCTGCAGTGCAGGAGTTCTCTTCCTTGTATCTCCTCCGGAATCTCATAGAGAGAATGACAGGCAATTGCTGTTTTGATAATGCTGTCAAACCTGTCATCCTCAATGAAATTTCTGATCCTATTTTCATCAAAGAGAACTTTTACGCCAAACTCAGCATGGTCAAAGAGATTGTCATCGTAACTGTTAAAGGTTTTAAGCTGTTCAAACCTTCCGATGTCATGGAGCAGTGCAATGAGAAGCGCCAGTTCATGGTCTTCACCGGAAACCTTTTCTTCCCTGCAGATATAATCTGCTGCATCCAAAACGCAGAAGGTATGAACCTCCTTCAGCATGATCTTATCATCGTTTCTGTCATAATGACTGAGATACTGTCGGAAACTTTCTTTTGCATATTCCAAATCAATCATATTTTCATCTCCGCTGCCCGGCGGACGTATCCCCGGGTATGAAACAACAAAACGGACCGCCATCACTGACGGTCCGCCGCATTCATAGCAATAGTAAGTCCGCAAAGCGTTCTTTCTATTTTGATCACCTGAATTATTTCAGTTCATCAACAACTTTCTGGATAGCCTCTAAAGCATCAGCAGGAAGTTTGTCATATCCATCTTTTTTGGTCTCGAATGCTTTGATCTCATTAACACGGTCATTCATACGTGCTTTGAGCTGCTCAACGTAGTTAGTGTCATTCATATCCGGAACGAATCCTTCCCAATCGAAGATTTCGATATCGGTGAATGGTCCCCAAGGTTTGAACTCTGCTTTTTTCTCTACGATTGCTTCCAGAATACCTAAAGTATCTTTCGGCTGAACTTTCTTGCCCATGAAATCGCCTGTGTTGATGATGTAGCAGTCTACATTTTTCTCTTCAACCAGTTTTTTGAATTTCTCGTAGTCATCAGCTAACGGGTATGTTCTGAACGGGTTAGCGTAAGGAACAACAACCAGCTTATTCGGGTCAACACCTGGTGCCAGACGCTCTGCTGTAGAACGTTTTGTAGCCAGAGTAGCACCCATTACAGATGCCAGGGAAGCACCTTTTAATTTAACTACTGGCGGAATGGTCGGGTCTTTCATGATCCAGAAGATTGCATTAACCGGCTCGTCGATCTTGTCAACGCGGTTCGGTGCCCACAGTTTGGATTTGATCGCACGTCCGTTACCATTTCTGATATCTTCTGTTACAAGCTGGATGTTTCCATCCTCGTCTAATGTAGCAGAGTTATTCATGGATGTCAGAAGGAATTTGTTGTCATCACATCCTGCCGGATAATCCTGTGTTTTATCGAAGTATGTAGGCTCTAATGCTACGGAAGCACAAGTATCTGTGTTGATGATGAATGCATCATCGTGCAGAACTTTGATTTCGTATTTGCCATTGTGTTTTGCATGTGTGATCGTGGATTTACCTGATCCTGACAGACCGTATACAGATGCAACATATTTGGAACCGTCAGCAAGTGTGTACTCTTTCTGTCCGCCGTGGCATGCTGCATAACCATTTCTGTTGGCAATTGCCCAAGCCATAGTCAGAGTACCTTTTTTGTGCTCACCAAAGTATCTCATACCAAGGATACAAGCACAGTTCTGGTCTGTGTTAAAGTAGCACAGAGTCTGCGGATCGCTTAAGCAGCTGTAGTCAACACCCGGAGTGCTTGCCGGTGCCCACTGAGGATCTGAGAAGATGTAAACATCTGCTTCTTTTCCTTCGCCTACAGGCTGAGAATTTTTATACATTTTAACATAGTCATCAGACATATACTGGAAGTTCAGCATCCAGGAGTACATGATGTTCTCTTCGCCTTCCGGA
Organism: Blautia marasmi; assembly: GCF_900258535.1. NCBI lineage: Bacteria > Bacillati > Bacillota > Clostridia > Lachnospirales > Lachnospiraceae > Blautia > Blautia marasmi. Next base: position 5,156,099 of record NZ_OIWX01000001.1, on the reverse strand, counting down.
ATCAGCAGGTGAGCTTTTACCATGAATTCAGGATCCAGACCTACATATACCTCTGCATGGTACATGGTTTTCCAGCGGGCTTCATAAATAGCATCCATAGCCACTTTGTCAAGAGCTGCGCAGTCAACACCTGGTTCTCCGGCGATGCGGCGTGCGGCTGCATAACGTCCTGTGATAGCACCATCGTTGAATAATAAAACTTTAGCGTCTCTCTCAAGACCAAACTCTTCGCCTCTATAAACAGGCATGTCTGTAACGACTGTTCCAGGTGAGTTCTTCGCTAATTCATATGCCTCTTTTAATGTGTTAACCTTAACAACATTGTTGCCATAGAACGCTGCTTCAATAATGGAACGAGTTTTGCTGAAGCCAGTTTTGCCTGCTCCAATCTCGTTGATTGGGTAATATGCTTTTGTTGACATATGGTTTCCTCCTTAATCTTATCTCAAAGTCAATTTATTATCTCATGTAAGTTTTTAAAAGTCAATACTTTAACAATGTATTTTCTTGACGATTTTTTTACATTTTATAGAATTTTTATATTTTAAATCCCAAGGACATTTTTTACTGCTGCCGGCATCTCCGGAACATCCACAACCGTATCATGGAGAACAGGGGCTGTACGAATCTCCTCAATGGCATTGGGCACCTTCACATTTGCAATTTTGGACAATTCATCCACCAGCTCAAAATCACCCATGGAATCATATTTGCTGTCAATGGCATTCATGACACTCCTTGTGAATTTAAAGGGGCTGGCTGTGGAGGCAATGACCGTCTTGGTACTATCCCCGGTCTCAGCCGCGTATTTACCGTAAACACAGGACGCCACAGCTGTATGGGTGTCGATCACATAGCCTGTTTCCCCGTAAAGAGCCTTTATTGCTCCTGCCGTTTCCTCCTCTGTGGCAAAATTGCCATAGAAATCCGCAAGCTGGCTGCGCATCTTTTCTGTGATCCGGTAAGTCCCGCCCTTGGAAAGCTGCTCCATCATCTCACGGTTTTTGTCCGCGTTTTCCCCTGCAATGCGGTAAATAAGCCTTTCTAAGTTGCTGGATATGAGTATATCCATGGACGGAGATGAAGTCAGAATGAAATCACGGTTCCTGTCATAACTTCCGGTGGAGAAGAAGTCAAAAAGGACTTTATTCTCATTGGAAGCACAGATCAATTTGTCTATAGGCAGCCCCATATTTTTCGCATAATAGGCGGCCAGGATATTTCCGAAGTTACCTGTGGGCACCGTTACGTTAATTTTTTCACCATCTTTTATCTCACCGTTCTTATAAAGGTTCACGTATGCGTAAACGTAGTACACGACCTGAGGGACCAGGCGGCCGATATTGATGGAGTTGGCAGAGGAAAACTGGAAGCCGGCCTTGTCAAGCTCCTCCTCCATTGCCTTGTCATTGAACATTTTTTTCACTGCAGTCTGGGCATCATCGAAATTGCCTGTGATTCCCACCACATATGTATTATTTCCCTTCTGTGTCACCATCTGTTTTTCCTGAATAGGGCTGACACCGTTCTTGGGATAAAAAACAATGATCCTTGTACCCGGCACATCCGCAAAACCGGCCATGGCTGCCTTTCCTGTATCGCCTGAAGTGGCAGTGAGGATCACAATCTCATTTTTCACATGATTTTTCTTGGCAGAAGTGGTCAGAAGATGGGGCAGAATGGAAAGTGCCATATCTTTGAACGCAATGGTCGCTCCGTGGAACAGTTCCAGATAGTATGCACCTCCCGCTTTTACTAAAGGTGCTATCTCTTCTGTATCGAATTTGGAATCATAAGCCCTGGCAATACATGACTTTAACTCTTCCTCTGTGAAATCCGTAAGAAAACGGCTCATAACTTCATAAGCAATTTCCTGGTATGTCATCTCTGCCAGTCTGTCCATGGGAACATCCAGCTTAGGAATCTCTGTAGGCACGAATAAACCGCCGTCCTTTGAAAGTCCTTTTAAAATTGCTTCGGATGCCTTTACGCATTCCCCTGTTCCTCTAGTGCTTTTGTACAAAATCTCCATCTCTTTAAGTCCTTTCTTCTTTACGGATACGTGAAAAAGTCATGTACCCCATATTGGAATAAAAATTTTAAATCCTCTTTAAACCATTTAATATTGTGCTGCTCCGCGTAAGCCTCTTCCATAAAGAACAGCGCACCTTGGGAGTAATCCTCCCCATCAATCGCCCGGTTGACCGCCTCTCTGGTTCCCTCTGAAACGGTAACCGTATTGATCCTGCCGTCAACTGTAGGAGAAAACTGGGGACTTCCGTCCGAATTCTCCCATACCACATCATGGATACTGTTTGGGAAATCCGGGCTTTTCACCCGGTTAAAAATCACATTTGCCACCATAATACGGCCTTTGATATCCTCTCCTCCGGCCTCCGCCTCCACTATCTTCAGAAGCGTCTCGTAATCCTGATCTGTCATCCTGAGCAGCCCCTCAGAAGCACCGATGGAGTGATTCTCCAGTTCAGCCACGCTGGTGGCTGTCTCCTCGCTGAAATCAAAATGTGATTCCTGCACCTTTTTGCCTGTTCTCTGCCCTACCAGCACAGCTTCACAGGAGGTGCCAAGCCGGTGTACTTCGCTCTGGGTATCCTGACTTATCAGTACGCCTGAAATAATTGCGTCCAGACCGTACAGCTGTTCTTCCTCCGGTTCGTCCTTGTCTTTGGGCGGATCTTTGTCATCACTCACAGATGCATATACATTATTTTTTCCGCCTGCATGAAGCCCGTGAAAGGTAAATGCCACGGCAGCGATAACCACCGCCCCGGTCACAACCAATGCACAGGTTCTCCGGCTCTTTTTAGATATCTTCCGGATCAAAAATAAAAACCCGGCCGCAATCGTACGAATAATGTCCATACCTTTTTCCTTTGCCTGTTTTTCTTAGTCGAATAGACACCAGTCATAACTCTTTGTTCCGATACTGATGTCATGAATTATATGGATTATAAAATATTTAGGCAATGGAAGTCAATAAGCCGGGGCGTCTTTTAGCTAATCTTCACAATATTATCTAATTTACTAACGAGTATTTTATACACTTTTTCGTGCTTTTTTCCTCTATTTCACTAAAATCAGTGACTATCTGTATTTACTTTTATTCTATCTGCTCAGGATATCCATGCGTCCCCCAGGCGGTAAGTTCCTGCTCCGTCCTTAAATGTTCCTTTGCAGGATTCATACCCAATAGCCCCAAGACCGGAACGCCATTTTTCCACATCAAACCGGAAGCTGTTATTTTTCGACTCTCCCGCTTTCATGGTTATCAAAACCCCTTCCGGAAAATACAGGTTCTCCACATCGATCAGTCCCTCTTGTGTCAGTTCCTCCCAGGTAGATAAAATCACATTTAAGGGTTTTGTGGCGCTGTCCGCTAAATGTGTCTGTTCCTTTGTTAGCTGTGACCACAAAAGGAAGCGAATGCTCTCCTTCTCCTGTTCCGTCAGATTCTCCGCCTCTGTCAGATCAAGAGCCACTGTGCTGATATCATCGTTCAAGGCCGCATCTGTATCGTAGATTTCCTTCAGGATGTCCAGATACAGGCCGATCATGTCATTCTGCTGTTCCAAAACACAGACTTTCTGAACGCCTGTGATTCCCAGAGGATAACGTTCCATATAAGTTCCATTTGCGGCAGCTGAGAGACGGATCCGCATTCCGGGGCGCAGAGCCTCCCGCTCTATTTTCTTTCCGTGCTTATCATAAAAAAGAGGGGCACTTGTGTCAAAGTCAGCCAGTCCCCCACTCTCTTCCCCATCCTGCAAAAACAGAATCGAATTTTCGTCTACCCTGATCACCTTTCCGGTAATTTCAATTTCCTGCTGTGAAGTTCCCTCTTCCTCCTGAGGTATCTTTTCCTCTTCTGAAGCCCCATTACTTTCCGCTCCGGATCGTTTATTCCCGTCACTTGTTATGGGTACACAACCTATCAGCAATGCCAGACATAATGCTGATACCAAAATAAAAATACGGCCGCTCTTTTTTCCCTTTGTCTTTTTCATAAAGTTTCACCTCATTTTCTGATATACAGCAATCGTTACCCTTCCCTATTAAGTGTTTGCGGCTTCTGCTTTTGTTGCATATATCAAAAATAATGGCTTAACATCTGATCGGTTCGTTTAGAAGGACGTTTATTCTGCTGCATGTATCTGAGATGCAATCTCCTCCAAAGTAAACATGTCATCCACATCTTCTTCTAAATCCGTGTTTTCCTGCACCTCTGCACGGTTGTGGTGATCCCAGAGTGTATTCACCCTGACAAAACAATCGTCTTCTATTTCCATATACTCCCCTTCCGGTCCGTTTATTCTGGTATAGGTTCTGTCCGTATTGTAATCTGCGGATTTTTGAAGAAAATAGACACTTCTCTGGTTTGTTTCCAGCATAATATCATCTTTCTCTGTCTGCTGCAGATAGATATGTTCTAACTCTTCATCGCTGTACTGTTCATATATCCGGCGATAGCTTTTCTTTTCCTCCTTGGACCAGAGTGGGTCCATATAATCCTTTACGGATACATATCCCTGGTCTTTTACTATTTTAATTTGTTTTCCTTCTTTATAGTTTCCTTTGAAAGACCGCAGAACTGTAATATCTGCTTTTGTATGGCACATGCCGTACCAGTCAATGTAATAACGGATGCCTTCAGCTTTGCCGTAGACGATCACATCACTATCTTTGACCAGTGACGCGATATCGGGGTAAGAAGCATCATATTCGTAAATCACTTGATCATTACAGGATACGATCGTATCTTTTGTGATCTCCTCTGTATTTATTTTTAATTTTCTTACACCGCTGCATCCTGTAAGACATAAGGAACAAAGCATCAGTATTGCGCCCTTTCTTATTTTCATCAAGTTCCTTCCCCCCTAAAGATAAAAGATCAATGACACAATCCCAAAAAGTTAGGGAATGCTGACCTGACCATCTATACAATTCACATAGTATGTTCTCCCATCTTCCATCTCGTAGTACCAGGCAGGTATGTATTCTTCCTCTCCAATTCCTACAAATACTAATTCAACATGATTGGCCATCCTTGCTTCTTCCGTTTCATCAAATCCCAATTTCTCATTTTCTTTTGTTATTGCGTTTGCCAGTAGTATTTTTGATTGTTCAAAATCCACTTTTTGAACCAATCGGTTATGTTCTGCTCCATCCGTTTTTTCAAATTCATTCCATTCAATCGTACCATACTGTATGCCGGAATCATCCAGCATTACACTGATACCTTCATACTGTATTCTTACACCATCGTATTCGTTTATATATTCAAACCTATACCCTATAACGGATTCTTCCGGTTCATCCCCCAACATTGTTTTACACATATACGACACCAGAAGCTCCTTATCATCCAGTTGTCTTACATCAAACCCTTTAAATGCTGTTCTAATCCACTCATTTGCCTTTGCAGCAGCCTGTTTTTCGTCAATACTGACTGCTTTATCTCCAATCTCACCGTATATTATACTGGTTGTCGTCCCACTTTTCTGGATCCGGCCTCCAAGCTCCTCATTTCCTTCGTAAGACTTATCAATTTTTCTTAATGTATAATCCGGTATGCTCTTTTCTGCCAGCTCTTCCATATCTGTTTTAAATGTCAATGGCCGGCTTGTTAATTCTATATCCGGCTTCTGCGTACTTTCCTTCTTAATCTCTTCTTCAGGCATTTGTTTCCTAGGGGATACAGGATTTACAGAACTGCCTGCGATCGTACTCCCGATAGTAAGAGCCAGAATCGATTTTATTACTGTTTTTCCGCTTTTCAATATAATAACTCCTTTGTATGTATTTACAATATAATAATATCACATACCTTAGAAGCCTTCCACTATGCTTTTCCTTTGTATTCTTTATGGAATTATTATTTTATATCCTCCAGTTAGATGAAAAAAGATATGGACGGGAGGGCAAAACAAAACCGGGCGCATATCAACTGACAGGCGCCCGGTTTTTCAATCCGCGTATTTTCTTTTATAACTTTTATAATATGTTAATACTCTTTAGTTACATTATCGGTTATTAATAGCTGTCACCAATGCGTCAATGGATGCCCTGATTATGTCAGAATCCACACCTGCTCCCCAGGCCAGGCTGCCGTCCGGTTTGCGGATACCCACATAGGCAATGGCCTTGGAACTGGAACTCTGCTCCAAAGCATGTTCCTGATAAGTTATCAGATCATACTGGAAGCCGTATTCCTTCTTCAGTGCGTTGCTGACTGCATTGAGACGTCCGTTTCCTGCTGCCTCTGTTGTCACTTCACGCCCGTTAAAGCTGGATGTCACCTGTGAGGTAATCCCCCCGTCCTTCTGCTGGAAGTGAACACTGCAGATTTCCAGCGGAGATGTAACATTCTCAAATGTCTTTTTGAACAGCTCGAATATCTGATCAGGCAGTAATTCTTTCTGCGTATGGTCTGAGACAGCCTTTGCTGTATATCCCATAGCTTCCCGCATCTTTGCCGGAAGATTCAGTCCGTATTTTGTTTCCAGAATATAACCTACACCGCCTTTTCCGGACTGACTGTTTATGCGGATAACATCTGCGTCATAGTTCCTTCCCACATCTTTGGGATCAATGGGGAGATACGGAACGGTCCAGTGTTCCGGTTTCTTTTCATCCAGCCAGTGCATGCCTTTTGCAATGGCATCCTGATGGGAACCGGAGAAGGCTGCAAACACCAGCGCACCGCAGTATGGGCTTCTTTCACTGATCTTCATACCTGTGAATTCCTCGTATTTCTCACAGATTGCGCTCATATCGGTGAAGTCCAGGTTCGGCTCAACACCCTGGGAATACATATTGAGCGCTAAAGTAATGATATCCACATTACCGGTCCTCTCACCATTTCCAAAAAGTGTGCCCTCTATACGGTCTGCACCGGCCAGAAGTCCCATTTCCGAATCAGCCACGCCGCATCCTCTGTCATTATGGGGATGAAGGGAAACAATAACGTTTTCTCTGTACTTCAGGTTCTCACAGATATATTCCACCTGGCTTGCATATACATGAGGCATGGAATGTTCCACTGTCACAGGAAGGTTAATGATAGGTTTCCTGTCTGCGGTGGGCTGCCAGATATCCAGCACTGCGTTGCACACTTCAAGTGCATATTCCGGTTCCGTTCCTGTAAAACTTTCCGGGCTGTACTCAAACCGGTAGTTTTCCCCTGCTTCCTCTGTAAGCTGTTTTAAAAGTTTCGCACCTTCCACTGCAATCTGCAGGATTTCTTCCTTTGATTTCTTGAACACCTGCTCACGCTGTGCAACGGAGGTGGAATTATATACATGGACAATTACATTCTTCGCACCTTTTACTGCATCGAATGTTTTCTTGATGATATGTTCTCTGGCCTGTGTCAGGACTTGAACCGTCACATCATCCGGGATCAGATCCTCCTCGATCAGCTTTCTGAGGAACGTATACTCTGTCTCAGAAGCTGCCGGAAATCCTACTTCTATCTCTTTAAATCCAATATCTACCAGAAGCTTGAAAAACTCCACTTTCTGTTCCAGATTCATGGGGATAACAAGTGCCTGGTTGCCGTCACGCAGGTCAACGCTGCACCATACGGGAGCTTTGTCCACATACTCCTTTTCCGCCCACTTCATGCATGTTACCGGCGGCATGAAATACTGTCTCTTGTACTTACTGCAATTTTTCATTCTTTTTTCCTCCTGACTTTGTTATGGATACCTATATCTAAGCTTTTATGACAGGCGGTATGCCCGGACCTCCAGGGATTTCTAAAACTGCCCAAACGGTATAAAAAAAGCCCCTCATCTTTATTACAATATGCTTGTAATAGAGACGAAAGACTACTGTCCTGCGCGGTACCACTCTACTTTATGAATATACTTCATACGCTTAATAAGATACAGATATGTACACCTTATATCTTTCCCTTCTGATAACGGCGGGGTTCCGTCTGCGTCTACTGTTTCATTACGAAAGTTCGGGCAGCTGCTCCAAGGGCAGTTCCAGATTCTGCGTCTGCCGCTTCACACCAGCCAGCGGCTCTCTGAAATCCGATATGAATCTGTACTAATCCTTATCTATGCATTTCTCTTATTGCAACAGCTCGTTGCTGTTGTGTTAAAGTTACGATACCATTCCTTGCAGAAAATGTCAAGAGATAAACACATGTATTTTTTCAATGACTTTCCTTGCTATCCTGTAAAATCCCAGGTCATTGGGATGAATCCCATCCACAGTACAGCATTCCCTTGACTCCTCCCCAAACAGCTCTGCGCCATCCAGGAAGTTTACTATATATCCTTTCTTTCTGCACTTTAAAACAGTCTCCTGTATGATCTGCCTGCGCTCTCTGCTCCGGTTCTCATCAGACCTGAACTCCGGATTTGGCCTTGAGATAACCAGCACCGGAAGTTTGGGATTGCGGGAAAGAATACATTCCAGAAACGGTCCATGCGTCGCTTTTAGAAACGCAGCATCCGGGGCATTGTAGTCATAATCATAGATCAGACACTTTGCCGGCAGTCCGGATATGTACCGGGCAATGGGCAAATCCCCTTTTGCATTGCCCGAAAATCCCAGGCAGTACATCTCAGCGTCCATCCATCTGGTCACAAGAGCAGGATAGGCATTGGAAGTTCTGGAGGCACAGCCGCCCTGTGTAATAGAAGAACCATAAAAGATAACCGGTTCGTCTATTTCATGCTTCAATGGTTTCCAAATACAGGCGTTCTCTTTGATTCCAACAGTAAAATCCCGCACACCGTTATAGAGGGGCAGATATACGTCTATTTCCGCTTTTCCGTCTGAAAGGGGTATTTCTCCCTTTACGGCATGCTCTCCCGGTTCTACCCTGAAGGTGGCGGCGTAGCTGCCGTTTACAAACACATCCATCCCCGCACTTCCGGTGAGGGGCATATGAGACATCATAAAATCCGGTTCCAGTAATTCCATACACAAACCCAAGATATTTGTATCTGTCTGAAAACGCAGGACCGCTCCGCTGGTGTGATAGGCAAGTGCTGTGAGCTCCGGCCTGTTTATTTCTTCCAGCACATAATCGGGAAGACGCTGCCAGGTATTCGGCAGCACTCCCTCAATCTCTGCCTCGGTATCTGTTATCTTCAGGTAGGTTAATGATGCTTCTGACTGCACCTGTTTAAAATTGCTGTCCAAATCTTCTATCTTCAATAATTTCTCCTCCTGCTGTATCCTTTAAATAATGAATAATGCTTTCTTTTTCAAATGCATTTGCTATAATACTAGTATAGGCGCAAAGTAATGTCAATCTTACAAAGGAGGTCTGTTTTATGCAGGAAATTTATGATTTTCTAAAGAAATGCGGGACGTATTATCTGGCAACCACAGAGGGCGGCCAGCCAAGGGTTCGTCCTTTTGGAACTGTGGACATATTTGAAGGCAGACTTTACATCCAGACTGGTAAAGTAAAAGATGTCTCCAAACAAATGCTTGCAAATCCCCAAATTGAAATCTGCGCATTTGACGGCGGACACTGGCTGCGCATCACAGCTACTGCGGTACCGGATGACAGAGTGGAAGCACAAAAACATATGCTGGACGGTTACCCTGACTTACAAGCCATGTATAAGCCAGGCGACGGAAATACGCAGGTGTTCTATCTGAAAGACGCTGTGGCTACGTTTGCCTCGTTTACGGATGAGCCAAGGGTGATCCATTTCTAAGATGGTTATCCGTATTTTTGTATTATCCAGATTGGAGGACTGCAGATGGGGAATCTGCGGTCCTTTGTCCAGGAAACTGCAGGGGTAACTGTTCTGTAACGGCTCAGAAAGCCCGGGCAAAATGTGCGGTTTTTCCCTTAAATACTATGTGAATAAAAAAAATTAAACTTTTTTTCTATTTTTTCTTGCATTTTCCAAAAATTCTGTTATAATTAATAATCGTTACGGGGTATGGCGTAGCTTGGTAGCGCGCACGGCTGGGGGCCGTGAGGTCGCAGGTTCAAATCCTGTTGCCCCGATTAAAATGTGAATGCTGGAGGTCGCAGTTATGCGGTTCTCCGGCATTTTTTATGTTTCTCTTAACCGTTTCTTTAAAATTGCCTTTAGATGCCTTTCTTGAAAGAGCAGCCGCCGTCCGCCCCCTGATTTCTTCGTAAATCTCAAATATCTCGCCAATGGGATAAATCACATAGCACCCACCCGGTGCCAGGGAATCCCTCATTTTACTAGAATAATCTGCTTGTACTGAAAGATTTTTTTGATACGGACAAAAACTTACTGCGGCACAAGTCCAGAATTCGCAGATATATTAAGCCTGCAGGAATATTTCAAGACAGTTGAGACTATCTACTGCCTATGATGATAAGAGACCCGTCCGTATATCCACAGGAACTCCCTTCTATACAGGCCGAAACCTTACGAAGCATTGACAGGTATTGACCTGTACAATGAGGAAATCCGTCTTCACCCGATGCTCTCCTACCTGCTTAAATAAGGCATGATACAGCTCGAAAGACTGCCTAATAGATATTGTAATATAACACCTTACCTTGTAACTGCATAATAATAAACCAGAGGTGATATATATGAATTCATGTGAACTTGTTGCTTTTGTATCTTCCGTAGCCTGTACCCTTTCCAAAAACTGCACGGAGGACGAACTAGCTGTTATGGCTGCCGTTTTTTCACAACTTGGCGATACCTTGGACACTATCCTTGTCCACAACGAAATCTGTTGTGATGATAAAATAAAGAAAACCGATTAATGTTCAAACACTTCTCATAAGTATTAATAAAACCGCATAGTATTTAGTAATTGCCGGTGTATGGAGTCTATTACGGACATGAATAAAAATAACAGAAGCGCTTTGGTGATCTCCATTCTTATTCCACTCGCTATTGGGTCCTTGTCCACTCTGGTCAGTGGAAACAGGTCTATGTATTTTTCCATAAATAAGCCCGCGCTTAGTCCGCCAGCATTTATCTTTCCGATTGTATGGACAATACTTTATATTTTAATGGGCATATCTTCCTATATTATTTATGAATCAGAGTCCCCCCGTAAATCCAATGCTCTTAGGACGTATGCAGTACAATTGCTTTTTAATTTCTTTTGGAGCATTATTTTCTTTGGTTTATCGCAATACTTCTTTGCCTTTTTATGGTTGCTGGCGTTAATCATTCTTATTGCTGTTATGATTTATCAGTTTTATAAAATCAGCCCTGCTGCAGCCTATTTACAAATACCTTATTTTATCTGGTGCTTATTTGCGGCGTATCTTAATTTTATGATATATATTATGAATAAATCAGTGGGGTAATCATGATGCAAACAATCACTACAAATACTTTAGAAGATACCATGTACTATAAAGAGATACCGGTATTTACATATAAAATCACTTATCCTTCCTTTACCACCACATGCAATGGTGATGCCAGTGAATCCATAAACAATCATTATGTTCAACTGGCACAAAAAACCGAAGGATACGGCAGGAAAGTGCTTTATGCACAGGCTGCAGCAGACGCAAAATACCCAAAAAGCCCCCGCCCATTTCCCACTTACACGCTCGATGTTCTTTATCAGATCACCTATAATACAGGATGCATCACCAGTTTATATACAGATACCTATACCTATGCAGGCGGTGCTCACGGCCAAACAATACGCACCTCCGATACCTGGGATTTTAACACGGGGAAAAGAATACGTCTCTCAGACATCTATCCACTTACCCCTGCCTCCTTATATCAGCTTCAAAAATCCATGGAAGAACAAGTCAAAGAAAGATTAAAAGCAAACCCAGGTATATATTTTGAAGATTATAGATCACTTCTGCAAGATACTTTCAATGCAAACAGTTTTTATATACAGCCTGGAATGGTGATCATTTATTATCAGCAGTATGATATTGCGCCTTATTCTACAGGATTACCTGAATTTTATATTCCAGTCAACTTTTAACTACTGACAAATGGCTTACTAACTTTTCCGGTTTGCATACTCCTTCGGATCAACTATTACAAGCGCTTTCAAAACCCACCAATAACTGCCTATAAAAATAGAGTGGTTGAGAGAATTCTCAGCCACCCTATTCTTCTATTTTATGACAATGTGCCATTAGCACTGCATGACAAATTAACTGTTTTATTTATTGTTTCAACTACAGCATTGCCAAAGTAGTGCTTCCCTGTTGCCTTACCTGTAGCTGTATTTCCACTATAGCTAGATGAACGGTTAGAAACACCCCAATAACTACTATAGGAATCTGCCGACACAGATGCACCTGTACATTTTGCACTGCTACCAGTATAAGTAAAATGACCGACCACTTCTACATACCATAGAGCTTCATTATCAGAATTATAATATGTTGATGATTTTGAGCCGGATTTTGAACTACTGTATACAGAAATTGGAGATTCAGAAACGACAGTCTCCATATAATCCCCATTTTCAAAATATTGTCTTTCTACATTTACGACTTGTTCAGTTACATCCGCAGGTGTTGCTGAAACTAATAGCACTTGTGACCATAACATACATACACTTAATAAAACCCCTAATATTTTCTTATTCTTTCTCATTTTCATTATCCTCCAAATCAAAGTCTTTAATAATAACTACCTCTCTGTTAATTGAATCATGCCTGCTTCCTTTATAAATACTATAATAAAACAACGCCCAGATAAAAACACAGCAGATCCCAACTGCTATTATTCCAGTTCCCATCCACTTTCTGAAATGTTTTTTGTTTATACAAGAAATGAGATAATCTGGATCCTGCGCTCCTACATATTCACAGAATATTTCTTTAGGCGTGCCAAATTCTTCGACTAATTCATCGTATGTACAGTCCGGATGAACTATAGCATATTCCATCAAATGAAGTCTAAAATCTCTTAGATATTTCCCATCCGTATAATTCATATTCAAGAATAGCTCTTTCAGCTTTTTATAGTATTCTTTAACACATTTATTTTTCATCTGTATTGAACCCATATTAGACAATATCCTTTTGCAGCGCTTTCTCATTTCCTGTATAATTGAGAATTATTTTTACTGCCTCTGCAAATTCAGCATAATCCATCAACAATCTATTCAATTCTTCCTTACCCGCATCCTCTAAATGATAATATATGCGTTCCGGACGGTCTCCCACCCTGCGTCTATAGTCGGATACACATCCTTTCTTTTCTAATTTATTAAGCGCAGTATACATAGACCCTTCAGCCACTACTATCACTCCATCAGATAACTTCTTCATAGTCTGGGAAATCTGGTAACCATAGCAATCTCCTTCAGATATGATTTTAAGAAGCAATAACTCCATTACACCTTTTCTAAAGTTGTCACTGTTTCCCATCAAATCACCCTCTCTCTCTATTATTATTGAAAAATATACGTTCCTTACTTTCTATCACTCTCCTTTCACTGTCTTTTTATCCCTCTTAATGTTAAATAAAACCATTTTAAACTATATAAAATAATACTCTTATCTTTTTACCTCTGATCCCTATTCTGTAGCTAGTGCCTTTATCCCCTGCCTTTCGCTGAGCATGTATGTTATCTGAACGCAATTTTTTAAAATGATCGTATTATAACAGATTACAATTATTTCGTTTTTGTAATAGCTCACTTTTTATGTAATAATATTAACACTATATTCCATATTATTCAAGTATTTTTGTTAATATTTTACATTTTTTGCAATTTCTTATCTGCTCATTAAACATTGTAAAATGCATATTCATCATGACTATTTCCATTTTATCTTCATTCTGATTTTTTATCTTAGAATTTCAATTGTTTCCACATCAGGCCCCCTGCATCTTAATCCGATTGCTATAATTTCTTTATAACAGATAGCAATTATGGTAATCATTACGCAACAACAAGCGATATAACAGCAATACTATGCATATTATTATTTTGCTTCTATACAAATATATACTCATGCCCCTATACTCTGTTTGTCTAGAACCTCATAATTACGGCCATTCCTTATCCGGGTGCAGTTCATCTCCTGATACAAGCATCCCCCGCCCAATGTCTATATTTCTGACTGATGGAAGCGGGGGAATAACACATTATACTGACACCTGAGCAATCAGTTTATACAAATTTATCTTTCCCAGTGGCATCGTTCTTGAGTATCCAATAAGCTACAAAATCAAAAAACTGACCATTACTCGGGCAAATCTCCAATTCTTTTCCGGCAATCTCTTCCATAAACGCCCGGTTATTTTCCCAGCACTTTTCAATTACAGTCCGTATGTTTCTCTCCACCCTCTTATACGGGATACCATGCCGCTGGGCAAGTACCGGATAGATGTCTTTCGTTATTTTAAGACAACATCCGTAATTCTCTTTGGCAATCTGGATTGCCTCTGGCAAAAGATAATATCCCTTGTATCGGGATGTAATATTAAATTTTCTAATGAGCTCAATTTCTGTGTTCATAAAGCTCCTCCTCTTTCGTGTTATAATTCATTATCATAAAACATTTATGAGGATTTGTAATGATTTCTACAAAATACTACAAATTATCATTTTATTCGGTTGTATTCGCTTTATTGTTCTATAATTTATGACATCACAAAAAAGCGCTCAGTTTTTGGGCGCCAAAAATCATCTATATTATTAAATTATAGTTCTAAGTTAAGGTGAGGTTTTATAATATGAGATATTATATTGTGATACTTTTATATAAGGTTATGAGGGATTGGTATTTGAGGTATTATGTCACATTCTATATCGTCTTGTCAATATCTATTATACGGATGAAACATATTTTTTCATATACAGTCAATATATTGATATTACCAATCCCACATACCGGATAAAATTAAATACCTATCTTTAAAAGCTAAACTAATTCCATTCCGAGACCAAATCAGTCATTAAAATGCTTGATATAAAACAATAAAATATCCTGATGCGTCTCTGCAATAGTCAGATCAGACAACTCATTTTTTCCAAAAAAGCGAAGTTCTCTGGACTCTTCACTGCACTTCAACTCCTTTAAATCCTTTACGAAAACCTCATATACCGCTGTGATAATACGCACAATATTTCCGTCAGGGTAAGCTGCTATTCTGTAGGGATAAGAAAATATATCTAGTAGTTTTAAATCTTCCGCAATCAGGCCCGTCTCTTCTCTGACTTCTCTTTGTACACACTCTTCCAGTGATTCTTCCATCTTCAATCCGCCGCCGATGAAAGCCCATCTTTCAGAATCTGCCCGGCGTTCCAGAAGCACCTTTTCGCTATTTCTTATAATACCTACTGCCCCCATATGTATGGGCCGATTAGGTTTTGGAGCATCCGGAGAATTATAAAATTTTGTCTGTTTTTTCATATTCGTGATCCCTTTCCCCTGCAGCGTTTGGATGTGTCTGTCAGCTGCCCGTAAACGCACTCCTGAGATTTGTCTCAATCATAAGATCCCATACCTGATACATGCAGAACTGCCGAAATCAAACAGCAGAAAGCTAGAAAACTAGAAATCTAAAAAGCTAGAAAGCTAGAAATCCATAAATCCATGAATCTATAAATCTATAAATCTATAAATCTATAAATCTATAAATCTATAAATCTATAAATCTATAAATCTATAAATCTATAAATCTATAAATCTATAAATCTATAAATCTATAAATCTATAAATCTATATAAAATAATACCAAATTACCACTAATATAACAACCTGACACCTGATTTCCGTCAAACTAAAACCCGCAGTATCCTGAGCGCGAACCTTGTCTGTCGTCTGTCATTCAAAAAGCCAGGATGTCAGCGGGCAAAAAACGGCCCATTCTGCTCTTTTTCCGCAAAATGAACCGTTCTTTAACCAGCCTCTTACTGCTGGCTGTTAATATAGTTGATCAGACCTTCAGCCTTAATGATCTTCTGCATGAATTCAGGGAATGCCTGGCCTTGGAAGCTGGTTCCCTTGGTCTTATTGGTGATGATCCCGCTGTCGAAATCCACTTCCACTTCGTCACCTGCCTCGATGTTCTGTGCCGCTTCCGGACATTCAATGATAGGCAGACCGATATTGATGGAGTTGCGGTAGAAAATTCGGGCAAATGTCTCAGCAATGACACAGCTTACACCTGCTGCCTTGATAGCGATGGGTGCGTGTTCACGGGAAGAACCGCAGCCGAAGTTCTTGTTTGCCACAATGATATCGCCTTTATTTACTTTATTCACAAATTCCTTGTCAATGTCTTCCATACAATGCTGTGCCAATTCTGCCGGATCAGAAGAATTCAGATATCTTGCCGGAATGATGACATCCGTATCTACATTGTCGCCGTATTTAAAAACTGTTCCGTTTGCTTTCATGTCTTCCTTCCCTCCTATAATCCAAGTTCTTCCGGTACGGAAATTTTACCGGTTACCGCACTTGCCGCAGCTACAGCCGGGCTTGCCAGATACACTTCAGAATCCACGTGTCCCATACGTCCCACAAAGTTTCTGTTTGTAGTGGAGATGCAACGTTCTCCCTCTGCCAGAATGCCCATGTATCCGCCCAGGCATGGTCCGCAGGTAGGCGTGCTGACAACAGCACCTGCTTCAATAAAGATCTTCAAAAGCCCTTCCTCCATTGCCTGCAGATAGATATTCTGCGTTGCCGGAATGATGATGCAGCGCACGCCTTTTTTCACCTTTCGGCCTTTTAAAATCTCTGCTGCACAGCGAAGGTCTTCAATTCTGCCGTTGGTACAGGAACCGATCACAGACTGGTCAATCACAACATCCTCTGCGATCTCATCCATTGTCTTTGTATTTTCCGGCAAATGCGGGAACGCGATGGTCGGTTTCAGCTGGCTCAGATCAATGGTATATTCTTCATCGTAAACCGCATCCACATCTGCCTCATAAACTTTATACGGACGTTTGGAATGTTCTTTCATATATTCCTCAGTCAGCTCATCAACCGGGAAGATTCCGTTCTTTCCGCCTGCTTCAATCGCCATGTTAGCGATGGTGAAGCGGTCATCCATGCTCAGGTTTTTGATGCCTTCTCCCACAAATTCCATGGATTTGTAGAGAGCGCCATCCACGCCGATCATGCCGATGATATGTAAGATTACATCTTTTCCGCTGACCCATTTGGCAGGTTTGCCCACTATATGGAAACGGATGGCTGACGGCACTTTAAACCATGCTTTTCCTGTAGCCATGCCTGCCGCCATATCTGTACTTCCCACACCTGTGGAGAAAGCGCCCAGCGCGCCATAAGTACATGTATGGGAGTCTGCTCCGATCACTACATCCCCTGCCACTGTCAGACCTTTTTCAGGAAGCAGTGCATGTTCTATGCCCATCTCACCAACATCAAAATAATTGGTGATCTCATTCTTACATGCAAATTCACGCACGCATTTGCAGTGTTCTGCTGATTTGATATCCTTATTCGGAATAAAGTGGTCCATAACCAGCGCAATTTTATCTTTATCAAATACGTTCTTAACAGTCATTTTATCCATCTCGTGAATTGCTACAGGAGATGTAATATCATTACCCAGTACCAAATCAAGATCAGCCTCTATCAACTGTCCGGCTTCCACTTTGTCAAGACCGGCTGCTGCAGCCAGAATTTTCTGTGTCATTGTCATTCCCATGGGTATTCCTCCTTGATCTCTTAATTTGTAACTGTTCCGTAGTTTCACAGTTACCTTGATTTCATCTATTGCTATCATAGCATATCTTTTGTTATAATAGAAATACATATTAAATATATCTACCATAACTCCAATTTATATAGTTACCGGTCACAGAGAAGACCGAAACAATATTTGGAGCCAAATGCCAAAACAGAAATGAGGTTTTACAATGGAGCAAAACTTATCCCTGTACCGCGTTTTCTATACAGTAGCCAACGCAGGTAATATTTCCAAAGCCGCCGAGCAGCTCTACATCAGCCAGCCGGCCATCAGTAAATCTATCCGCAAGCTGGAGCAGAGCCTGGATGTCACTTTATTTTCCAGAAACTCCAGAGGTGTCCAGCTCACGGAAGAAGGTGAGATCCTCTACGACTATGTGCAGAAAGCGTTCTATTCCCTGCAGATGGGGGAATCCCGCATTAAAAAAATAAATGACCTAGGAATCGGACATTTACATATCGGTGTCAGCACCACACTCTGCAAATACATGCTGCTGCCTTATCTGCAGGAGTTTATCAAACTGCACCCTCACGTAAAGATCACCATTGAATGTCAGTCCACCAACCACACTCTGCAGCTTTTGAAGGAAAATAAGATCGACCTGGGTCTTATCGGGGAGCCGGAGCGGCTTCACCATATCCATTTTGATTCCCTTGGAGAGATAGAGGATATTTTCGTCAGCACCAGTTCCTATCTGGATAATCTCTCCCTGCGCACCAACCACAAGGACGATATCTTCCACACAGCCACCTTAATGCTGCTGGACAAGGAAAATATGACCCGGCAGTATATAGATGACTACCTCTCCATGCATCACATTGAGACAAACAATCTGCTGGAAGTATCCACCATGGATCTGTTGATCGAATTTGCCAAGATTGGGTTGGGCGTGGCCTGCGTTATCCGCCAGTTCGTGGAAAAAGAGCTGAACGCCAAAACCCTGGTTGAGATCCCTCTTCCTTTCCCCATCCACAAGCGGAATATCGGCTTTGCTTTCCTGGATAACCTGCAGCAGACCACAGCAGTAAAAGATTTTATTGATTTTTACAACAGTAAGCGGCCGTAAACGGCTGTCAAAGCCTGTTCATACAAAACCGCCGGGAAAAGGAATTCTCCTGTTCCCGGCGGACCTTTTTTAGTTCTCGATCAGTTTGCCTGTATCGTTCCAGCTGTATAATTTACGCAGCTCTGCTCCGACTTCCTCTAACTGATGCTCTGTTTCTCTTCTTCTCATAGCGCCGAAGTGCATGCAGCCTGTCTGGTTCTCGGAAATCCAGTCTTTTGCAAAAGTACCATCCTGGATATCGGACAGGACTTTCTTCATGGCTTTCTTTGTTTCATCTGTGATGATCTTAGGTCCGGTGATGTAGTCGCCATACTCAGCAGTATTGGAGATAGAATAACGCATGCCCTGGAATCCGCTTTCGTAAATCAGGTCAACGATCAATTTCATCTCATGGATACATTCAAAGTAAGCATTCTCCGGTGCATAGCCTGCTTCCACTAATGTCTCGAATCCGGCTTTCATCAGTGCACATACACCGCCGCAGAGAACTGCCTGCTCACCGAACAGGTCTGTCTCAGTCTCAACTTTGAAAGTAGTCTCCAGAACACCTGCTCTTGCTCCGCCCAGTGCTGCAGCGTAAGCCAATGCTCTGTCTTTTGCTTTTCCTGTGTAATCCTGCTGTACAGCTACCAGACACGGAACACCTTTTCCTACCTGATATTCACTTCTTACGGTATGACCCGGTCCTTTCGGAGCGATCATGGTAACGTCGATGTTTGCCGGCGGTTTGATCTGTCCGAAATGGATAGCAAAGCCGTGTGCGAACATGAGCATATTGCCCTCTTCCAAGTTCGGCTCAACGTCATTTTTGTACATAGCTGCCTGTTTCTCATCGTTGATCAGAATCATGATGACATCAGCCTGTTTTGCAGCTTCTGCTGCTGTATAAACTTTTAATCCCTGTGCCTCTGCTTTTGCCCAGGATTTGCTGCCTTCATAAAGTCCGACAATAACATCCACACCTGATTCTTTTAAGTTCAGAGCATGTGCATGTCCCTGGCTGCCGTAACCGATGATCGCAACTTTCTTGCCTTCCAAAAGTGCCATGTTGCAATCTTCCTGATAATAAATCTTTACTGCCATTTTAATTTCCTCCTAGCATATTGTTTTATCTTAGGGAATAAAAAATCATTCTCTAGCTAACGTATGTAAAATTACTCTTCGTCTTCCTCCAAGTAGAAGACATCATCAATACCTCTGGAAAGTCCGGTGATACCCGTTCTTGCCAGCTCCAGAATCTCATAGCCTTCCAGCAGGTCAATAAACGCTTCCAGTTTTGACTTGGTACCGGTAAGCTCGATAATCATGGATTCCTTGCCCACATCAATAATATTGGCACGGAAAATATCCACTATAGAAGAAATACCCGGTCTCTGCTCCGGCTCCACACGGACCTTCACCAGAATCAGTTCTCTGTTGACACTCTGTCCATCCTTCAATACCTTTACTGTGAGTACATCTTCAAGCTTTTCCACCTGCTTGGTGATCTGTTCCAGAATCAGTTCATCCCCGCTGCAGACGACGGTCATACGGGAATAATTCGGATCCGTTGTAATGCCTACGGAAAGACTGTCGATATTATAACCGCGTCGGCTGAACAGGCCGGAGACCCGGCTCAGAACACCGGCCGTATTTTCAACCAGAATAGATAAAATTCTTTTGTTCATACAGCACCTTCTCCCATGCTCTCCCGTTTTCACGGAACAGCTTAACTTTTCTTGTAATTCTATCAACTATTCAAATTTTTGTCAATGCATTTAAAGCGTTATAACTAAATAGTATGTAAATCATAACTGAAAGCTATATCTGCTAAAACCCTATATTTGAACGTATCTCCTGTCCATGAAAGGGAAGAAAGGTTACTGTTCACTCCATTCCGGCAACACGCTTCGCGATGCACAGATATGGAGCATTCTGCCCCATATCGCGCTGGCTGCCTCGGGATTTTCATGCTTCCGGCATGAAAACGCTTCCCGGTACAGTGGCCTGAAAACAGAGACGAAAAAGATTCTCAGCCGCCTTTGAGAACCATCTGTAAAGAAGTGTCGGAAAAGAACGTATTCGCATTGTACAGATATAAGACTTCCTGTATTTCCTCCACCTGCATCAGCTCCTCCAGATCCCCGTAATAATACCTTGGGTCCACCACTACGATCTTCCTGTACTGGGACGCCAGAAAGGGCAGATAACAGTTGGCATAGGAATCCTTCAGAACTAAAAGCTTCTTTTCTGACTGTGTCGGTGTCTCTATGCGGATGAGCGGATGGTTGCCGCCCAGAAAGCAGGCATATCCGTCTCTTGTATCCAGTTTTTCCGTATCATAAAAACTGGCTGTCTTTTTCTGCTCCTCCACATAATTGACAACAGAGGAAACCGTACCGTCTTTTGGAAGATATACTTCCAGTTCCTCCTTCTCCCCTGAACGAAAGCCGCTCTTTGCGGACAATGTACCCTGAAACTCTCCCGTAACAGGCAGTGCCTCAAACTTTACCTCTGTCCCTTTATAGTCCATCGTCTCCCCGGCCTCCAAAAACGCCAGGTACGCAGCTTCCGTGGTCCAGTGGTGGTCTGTTCTGTAATACAATTTTTTCTCTCTGTTCTTTTCCAGGACACCGCGCATGTCCAAAAATGTGATTCCCTGCCCCTCCAAATTTTTTCCAAGGGCATCCAGATACTTTCCCTGATCTGCAGCCGGGGCTAATGCAGGCAGCTTGTCAGAGAGAATTTCCACCGCATTTGGCACTACCATGGCATACTGTTTTATATCTTTATGTTCAGCGGCGAAATCTCCCATAGCTTTACAGGTTTCCTTCAGATTTTTTTCATCCGGCTCTGTGAAACCTTCGATCAGATATCCGTCCTTTCCCAGAAATACTCCGTTGGACTCCACTTTTCCGGTCAGACGGTCAACCCCGGCTTTTATCTCGATCCACATATCCCGCAGCAGAAACTGGTCACTGAAATAAGTCTCAAATTTCTCCTCATATCTGCCGGATACGATCTGTCCTGCATTTATCACGGGTGCTTTTTCCAACATTCGGTTTTCTTTCTCAGAAAAAGTCCTGTCTTTTGCGATCAGGCTTCCCAGAAAGAAAAAGGCAATGACTGCTGTAAAAACCCAGCCGGTTATAATTGCAGCCCTCCTGTGTAAAGTTTTATTTTTTTCATTCATGTATTACTCCGTTCTTCCGCTGCATCACACACGCGGAATTTCTCAAATTGTCACTGAAAGATCACGGTTCTCACAAAGCAGACCGTTACATTAAAAACGCAGATATAAAAACGGATGGTAAGAGCTGTAGACAAGACAGGCTGTACCCAAAAGGAATAATACTCCATAAAGCACCGCAGAACCCACTGTCGAATTTTGAAACCGGCTCTCCACAAAGCGGTATAGTCCGGGTCCGCAGGCCGGTATACACAAAAGAAAGATCAGCAGATTCGTCTTCAGATAATACCATGTAGTCCCATCGGCAAATCCCGAAGCTCCCATTCCCACCAGCCGTTTCAGATAAATTCCTGCTTCCCCCAGTGAGTTGTGCGAGAACAGCATCCAGCCCACCATAACAAAGAGCATGGTATAGATCCTGGACATCCATGCGGGCAGTTTTTCCAGTCTGCTGCCCAGCAAATATTTTTCTGCAATCAGCAAAACCCCATAGTAAAGCCCCCATACCGGGAAATTCATGGACGCCCCATGCCACATCCCTGTGAGACACCACACAATGAGGATGTTACGGATATGCTTACCCATTCCCACCCGATTGCCGCCCAGAGGGATATAGATGTAATCCCGGAACCAGCTTCCCAGAGAAACATGCCACCTCCTCCAGAATTCTGTGATACTCTTTGAGGTATACGGATAGTCAAAGTTCTCCTTAACGGTAAATCCCAGCATCCTGCTGATTCCGATGGCCATATCAGAGTAACCGGAAAAATCAAAATAAATTTCCATAGTAAAGGCAAACATGCCAATCCACGCAGTGAGCACAGTGATATCTCCCGCCCGGGCACTGATATCTCCATATAAAGAAGCCAGTGTGTCAGCCAGCAGCACTTTTTTTGCCAGCCCCAGAATAAATCTCCTGGCACCATAACCAAGCTGCAGGGCGTTCACCCTTCTTTTTTTCATCTGTTCCTTCATATCCTTATAACGCACAATAGGACCAGCGGTCATGACAGGGAAAAACACTGCATAGGCAGCAAAATCCGTAAATTTTTTCTCCGCTTCCAATCTGCCGTAATAGATATCAAAAAGGTAAGACATATTTTTAAACGTATAAAATGACAGCCCAATGGGAAGCGCCAGCTCTCTGACAGCGATCTGTGTATGCAGAAGGCTGTTTACCATCCCTGCTGCCGGTCCGAAATATTTAAAAAAGCAGAGCAGAAACACATCCACTGCTGCGGCAAATATAAGGTCCATTTTCCGGTGCCGTTTGTCCTGTACCGCGTTTTGGATCTGCAGTCCCATGATATAGTGGAAAACTGCTGAAAATATCAGCAGAACAAGATAAACCGGGTCTCCCCAGGCATAAAAAACCAGGCTGGCCGCCACAAGGAAAAGGTTTCTCCCTGCAGCAGGCAGCAGGTAGTATATCAGCAGTACTACCGGCAAAAATGCAAATATAAAAAACAAACTGTTCAGCAACATATATACTCTCCCCTATCCGGACACCGCCCGGAAATTTCTTCACGCGGCCCAAAGTCTCCGTCTTGACCTGTCCACTATCTGATCAAATCTAAAAATTCCTTTTTCCACTGCTGCGCATACTTCCCCGATGCATACAGCACATAACTGCCCCTTGTCTCCACTGCAGCCTCTGACAGAAGGGCCGTCTGGGACACCCCATATCCCTCAAAACTCTTCTTCTGCTCCTCCAGATGTACTTCTGCCCTGTCCAGTACCTCTTCCGCTCCTTGAGGGCTGTCTGCTTTTACAACCAGAAACTCATCCACAGACATGGGAGATTCCGCCTTATAAAAGAAATATCCCTCCAGATTTTTTACCTCCAGTCCATAGAACCTGCGAAGCTCCCTTGCTCCGCATTTCTCCATGGTGGTAATGGTCTCGTCCTGCTCCATCTTAGCTGCTATTTCATCTATGGGAATGTCCTTTGCCCAGCCCCTTGTGCATAAAAAGCCAAGGTAAAGCGCCAAAAACACAAGGGTTCCCGCTTTCACCAATTTTATCTTCATTTTATAATCCTGCCGTATCCGCCAGATAGGACAGCCATGCCGGATAATAACTCTTGATCACATGGATGCCGTCTGGCTCATATATTCCGTCTTTGCCTTCTATCAGAAACGAACAGTCCACGTAGGTGTACCCGTCCTCCTGGCACATGGCCTGGAGCGCCTCATTAAACTGCCCGCAGTACGCATAACTGGGGGTCTCTTTTACTGCCTCTTTCGTTGCCGGTAGAATACTGTTGATGTAGACAGCCGCATCCGGAAGCCCTGCTTTCAGCCGTGCGATCTGCCGCCTGTATGCTTCAATGAACTTTTGGCTGTCCCCCTCACAGATTTCCATATCATTGGTTCCGAAAACAAAGAACACTGCAGTTGGGCGCAGTAAGACCGCAGTATCCACCAGGTCATCTGCCTGGCCTACACTGAGCCCCCTTTTGTAGAGAACCACATCGGTATCCAGAAACCCGTATTCCACTATGGATTCGGAAAAGGAATCCCCCAGTATTACCGCATTTTGAAACGCTCTTTTTAACTCTACCGTATCCCGCACTTCTTTCCGGCTGCCGCTTTGTTCATCCTGGCCTTCCAGATCTTTTAGAGCATTTTCCGTCTCCGAGATATCTGCTTTTTCCAGCGCAGCTACGGTCTTTCTGTTTTTTTCATAAGGAATTTCTTCGGCATTTTCCGCCTTTTTGAAGATAACAACAACAGCAATGATGATCATCAGCACCACTGCCAAGAAAACCCATAAACGGGTTTCAGATATGTACGCTTTGATTTTTTTCATTTTTCCCTTCAATTCCTATGTCCTTTTTCCCCTATTCGACAGATTCCCCGATTCCTGTCGTTTAATAAATTATAGACGTTAAAAACTGAAAGTTCAAGGTGAATATCCCATCTTTTTTATATTTAAAAAAGCTGTCACAAAATCGCCTGATTTTTGTAACAGCTTCCCAATATGTTATGTTCCCTGTTCCATCATAATGATCCTGTCGCTGACGTGCATGACCATAGGAAGGTCATGGGCGATCAGCATAATGGTCAGATGATGTTTCTCCTGCAGCTTTTTGAACAGATGCATGATCTGTGCCTGAATGGAAATATCCAGGGATGAAATAGGCTCATCCGCCACAATAAACTCCGGTTCCACAGACAATGCCCTGGCAATGGCTGCCCTCTGCCGCTGTCCTCCTGACACGTCGTAAGGGTGACGCCCGGCAAGGGCAGGGTCCAGCTCCACTTGCTCCATTAAGGAGTATACCCGGCTGCGCATTTCCTGTCTGCCTTTGCACAGTTTTTGTATCCGAAGCGGTTCCCCGATGATCTCCTCCAGCGTCATATGTGGATTAAAGGCAGAGGAACTATCCTGGAAGATCATCTGTCTTCGGTAAATACGGGCAGTATCCCCATGATAGAGAATTTGTCCCCCGTCCGGCTCATAAAGGCCCACAATACATCTTGCAAGGGTGGATTTTCCACAGCCGGAAGGACCTGCCACCCCCACGATCTCGCCTCTGTATATATCCAGGGAAAAATCATCAAGAACACGGGATACCGTATGTCTGTCCAACCGGAAATTCTTGGATAAGTGCTGGATCTCCATAAGTTTTTCCGGTTCCGGCTCCTGAACCAACACCACCTGATCATCCCGGACCGACTTCTCCTCTACTTTTGTGACCGGATGGGAAATATCCCCCTCCAGACGGGGATGCATATGGTCATGGGTACCCCCGTGGGTATGAGGTGTCCCGTTGTGGAAATGTATCTTTCCATGGGTATGCCCAATGCCTTTCCCGTAATTCCGGTATCCCAGCAGTTTTATGGTATAAGGATTCTGTGCATGCTGAAAAATATCGCTGACACTGCCGCTCTCCACGATCTCACCCTGATACATCACATAAACCCTGTCCGCCACATTTTCCACCAGCCCCAGGTCGTGGGTGATAAACAGGATGGCAACCCCTGTCTCTTTTCTTATCTTTGCTAAAAGCTCCATGATCTGCTGCTGGGTATCCACATCCAATGCAGTGGTAGGCTCATCTGCCAGCAAAAGACCCGGTCTGCAGGCAAGGGCTATGGCAATGGCCGCCCTCTGCCGCATACCGCCGGAAAACTGGTGGGGATACTGGGAGAAGCGCTTTTCACAATGGTCAAACCCGGTGAGTTCTAAAAGTTCCAGCGTTCTGGCTTTTGCCTCTTTTTTGGATAGCTTTTCATGAAGGAGAATGGTCTCCATGATCTGTTTTCCGATGGAAATCGTGGGGTTAAGGGACAGGTAAGGGTCCTGGAACACCATGGAAATTTCCTTGCCGCGGAATTTCTGCATCTGCTTTTCCGTATATTCTAAAATATTGCTGCCCCGGTACAAAATCTCACCGTTTTCCACGCGGGTCTTCTCCCCGAGCAGTTGTAATATGGTTTTGCACAGTACGGTTTTTCCCGAACCGGATTCCCCTACAAGGGCTGCCATCTCGCCCTTATCAAGACGGAGGTTTACCTGCCTTGCAGCCCGGGTCCCCTCCTTGTCCTGAAAGGTAACGGACAGGCCGCGGATTTCCAATAATGTCTCCATAATAATCTCTCTCTTATATTTATTCCGTGATGTCCCAGTCGTAAATGTTCCAGAAGATGCCCACGCCGTGATGTCCGAGAACGGTATCCTTTGTCAGTCCGGTAATGTTGTCCTTGGAAACATACATGGCATCAATATATGCGATAAAGGTATAAGGAAGATCTTTGGATAGTTCCGTCTGAAATTCCTTGTACAGCGGAAGTCTCTCTTCCTGTGTCTCCAGTTCTCTGGCCTGCTGCAGAAGTTCATCCACTTTCGCATTGGAATAACTGCTGTAGTTGGCGCCTTTATCCGTGCCGAACACTTTATAGGTGTGGTCATCCGGGTCAAAGGGGCTTCCCCATCCAATCAGGTATGCATCCTGGTTTGCCCAGTCTGTCTCTGCCACCACTTCCACTTTGCAGTTTACACCAATGTCCTGGAAATTCTGGGCACAGATATTTGACATATCAATACGAACCTGGTCTCCCTGCCCGTTGGAGATGGTAAACGCAAGCTGCTCCCCGTCTTTTTCATAATAGCCGTCACTGCCCATGGTCCAGCCATTCTCTTCCAAAAGCTGTTTTGCCTTTTCCGGGTTGTACTCATATTTTTCAATGTCAGGATTGTTGTACGGTCCCATCTGCAGCGGAGAGTATGCCGTCTCGCCATGACCCAAAAGCACGCTGTCCACAATAGACTGACGGTCAATGGCATAGCTTAAGATATTGGGCAGCTCTCTGTGTTTTCCAAAGAATTCGCTTCCGAAATTATAAAGGATCCCTCTGTAATCTGCCGTTTTCATAATATCCACAACAAATCCGTCCGCATTTTCAAACTGCTCTGCGTCTTTTGGGGTTATCTGTGCCAAATCCAGCTCTCCGGATTTTAACTGAAGGGCTCTTGCCTGGGTATCCTCCACAATTTTGAAGACTACCTTGTCAATCTTAGGCGCTCCCAGATAAAAGTCGTCGAATTTCTCAAGGGTGATACTCTGCCCTTCATCCCAGGAAACCAGTTTGTAGGGACCGCAGCCCACCGGATTCCGGTTGAAATCATCTGTCACAATGTCTTTTCCCTCCAGAAGATGTTTGGGCAGGATACCGATGGTAAGGTAATCCAGCATGGCTACATTAGGTGCTGTCAGGGTGATTTTCACCGTGCTGTCGTCCGGTGTCTCAATGCTGGTGATATCCTCATAATTGGATGCGATCTCAGAGGCATTGTCAGGATCCATGATGGTATCCAGCGTAAACTTCACATCCGCAGATGTAAAGGTCTCGCCGTCATGGAATTTTACATCTTTTCTCAGAAAAAAGGTATAGGTCTTGGAAGCTTCATCCCACTCCCAGCTCTCTGCAAGGGCAGGCACTACTTTGTCCTCCGCATCATGAGCGGTCAGTCCTGCAAAGATCAGAGAGTTGATCTCTCCATGTTCATAGAGCGCAGGATTGATGTTTGTATAATCACCGCTTCCGTAAACAAGAGTCTTTCCATCCTGTTCCTTATCTGATGCCTCTGTCTTGGTGTCCCCTTTTTCCTTACCGTCTCCGCTTCCGCAGCCTGCCAGCAGTGCGGCGGTCATGGACGCCGCCAAAAGTAATGTCAGTATTTTTTTCTTCATGTCTGTTCTCCTTTGCTTTTATTGCCAAGCCGCCGGATGACCGGCAGCGGCTGTTTTATAGATTGCTGTGTTCTCTGTTATTTCTAAGGCGGATGTACTCGCCCACATTGGTGATGCATACAAGGGTTGTCACCAGGAAGATTCCCGGGATCAGGATGATCCACCAGGAATTGGACAACAGCGCTTTCTGTGAAAGAGACATCATACTTCCCCAGGAAATGATCTCCATGGGAAGGCCGATCCCCAGAAAACTGAGGGTAGCCTCTGTTCCGATCGCCGCACTTACATTGGTGACGATCATAAACATGGTGGAGGAGATAAAATTGGGAAACAAATGCCTGCGCAGTATGTAAAAAAACTTTCCTCCTGCCAGCCTGGATGCCAGTACGAAATCACTGCTCCGTATCTGCCGTACCTCACTTCTGACCACCTTGGAAATGTTCATCCAGCTTGTCAGTCCAATCACTACAGCTATGCTGGTAGCTGTAGCTTCCCCCAGAAGCGCCTGCAGAAAGATCACAAGCAGTATGGAAGGGATACTTAAAATGATCTCTGTGAAACGCATGAGCAGATCGTCCAGCCAGTCCGGCACAAGACCGCTGATGCAGCCGTACACAATGGCTGTCACAGAGGATATCACAGTTGCCAGGAGTCCGATATAAAGGGAAACTCTTCCGCCCTCCCATATCATGGAATAAATATCCCTCCCCATGGTATCTGTGCCGAAATAATGGGCACTGCCGGGTGGCAGACTGACTTCCGTCAGGTTCATATAGAAGGGATCTCCTGTTGCCAGGACTTTGCCAAACAGGCATCCCAGGATGATAAGACCCAAGATCACTAAGGAGAAAATAGGGAATTTTTTCTTTTTCATGCTGTCTTTTCCCCTCTTTCCTGTTTCATTCTGGGATCGATCCATTCGCTGATGATCTGGCCTGCCACATTGGCTGCAATGACCGCAAAACCTGTTATAAGGCTTAAAACCATCAGCATGTTATAGTCATGGTATTGAGCACTTTCCATACTCAAAGTCCCAAGTCCCGGATAAGAAAAGACACTCTCCGCGATATAGGTCCCCCCGATTATGTGGGGAACGGAAATTGCCATGATGCTGATCAGGGAAGGCAGGATCTTCCTCAGGCAGTGGGTGAACATGATGCGGCATTTCCCCATGCCTTTTACCTTGCACAGAAGTACATAATCTTCACGGATCTCCTCCAAAAGTTTATTTCTTACCATATAAGTGTAATACCATAGATGGGATAACACCATAACGGTCACCGGCAGGATCAGATGCACGAGCCTGTCTCCCAGGGAATGTTCCCCTCCCAGGGCATAGGCACCGCTGGTGGGCAGCACAGCCAGGTTCACACCGAAGATGAGGATCAGTACAAGTGCAACAAAAAAGGATGGGATACAGTTCGTCACGGTCCCGATTTTACAGATGCACCTGTCGATCAGGGTATTTTCCCGCATCGCACAGAAGATACCCAAAAGTACAGCAAAAAGGAAGGTGAGTACATAGGATAAGCCTCCCAGTATAAGGGTATTGGCATAAACTTTCTCTATGACTGCCCCCACATCCTGTTTATACTTATAGGAGATCCCGAAGTCCCCGTGCAGGGCATTTTCCACCCAGCGTATGTATTGTACCGTCATAGGTTCATTGAGGCCAAGACGCTCCCTGGCTTTATCCTTCTGGCTCTCACTCATCCGCTCCACACTCTCCCCGTAGTAGGATTTTAAAGGGTCCCCGGGGGAAAGACGGGCAATAAAAAACACTAATATAGACAGCACCAGCATGGACAGCAGGATCTGTGCCAGCTTTTTCAGTAAAAATTCAATCTTCTGTGGTGTATTCAATGCAGTTTCCTCTTATCTGATGAGTTTCGTAACTGTTCCGTTCCGCTGCAGTTACGTGTGTTATTTTTTTGACTAACCATAGTATAACAAAGAAAAAATCCCCCCACAAGCCACGTGGGGGGATATAAATTTGTGTTTTTTGTTATACATAACTTAAATATGGTTTGCCACTTCAAAAGCATCCCAGATTGCATACATAATATTGGAAACCTTCTTTGCATCACCCAGAAGATAGATTTCCGGCACATCAAACTGCAGATCCTGATAGAGCATATTTTCCTCTCTGTAGCCAACAGATAAAATGACACTGTCACAGGAGATCTGCTCCTCCTCATCCCGGATCAGATATGATAATGTACCGTTCTTAAAACCTGTCACTTTGGCGCCCGTCACCACATCAATGCCGTTGTAGGGGATCAGGCGCTCCAGCATATCTTTGTTGGCATGACAGAGCGGGCCGTTGACTGCCATCAGACTGTCCAGTGCTTCCACGATCGTCACTTGTTTCCCATTCTGCGCCAGCCAAAGAGCGGTCTCACAGCCTACCAGGCCGCCGCCCACCACAACTGTGCTGCTGCCGCAGTCCTTCTCTTTTGTGAGCACCTGTGCCGCAGTATAAACATGGGAATCATCACCCAGAGGGAATACTTTTGGGCTGGATCCTGTGGCAACTATCACAGCATCATACTCTGCTTTCAGCACATCCTCTTTTCGGACTTCCGTATGGAGATGCACCGGGACATCCAGTTTTTTCAGTGCAGTTTCATACCATTTTGCCAGCTCCAGGTCATCTTCCTTGAAAGCAGGGGCACCACCCGGGATCAGATTGCCGCCAAGGCTTCCTGTCTTTTCAAACAGCACCGGCATGTGGCCGCGGACTGCAAGCACTCTTGCCGCTTCACATCCGGCCACACCGCCGCCCACTACCAATACTTTTTTGCTTTTCCGAACAGGTTCATAGGCCGTTACCCTCTCCCGGGCAGCCTGGGGATTCACCGCGCAGTTGATCATGGAATATTCCTGTACGCGTCCCATACAGCCCTCCTGACAGGAGATGCAGGGACGGATTTCCTCCCTTCGTCCTGCCCGGAGCTTGTTCACATAGTCCGGGTCAGCCAGAAGGGGGCGGCCAAGGCTTACGATATCGCAGGTCCCGTCTTCCACTGCCTCGGATGCCATATCCGGGTTATCCATACGTCCTGCACAGAGTACCGGTACATCCACTACTTCTTTCACCATTTTGCAGTAAGGGCGGAACAAGCCCTTTTCCTGGTACATCGGGGGATGGTTCCACCACCAGGCATCATAGGTTCCCACATCTGTATCAAGGGCATCATAGCCATAGCTGACAAGGAGTTTTGCCGCTTCCAGTCCTTCCTGGGTATCACGGCCTTTTTCCTCAAAATCCTCTCCGGGAAGGGCACCCTCTCTCCAGTCTTTTATCATGCTTTTTACGCTGTAGCGCAGGACGACCGGAAAATCTTCTCCGCAGCGGGATTTGATCTCTTCCACCACTTCTCTGGCAAAACGGAGACGGTTCTCCACGGAACCGCCGTACTCATCGGTTCTCTGATTGAACATGGAGATGGCAAACTGATCCAACAGGTATCCCTCATGGACTGCATGTACCTCAATACCGTCAAATCCGCCGCGTTTGGCATTGTAAGCGCCGTCACCGAAAGATTTTACGATGCTGCGGATCTCCTCTTTTGTCAGGGGACGGCAGGTCTTATCAAGCCACCTGTGCGGAATGGCCGAAGGCGCTACCGGCGGAAATTCTCCCAAGTTGGTTGGAATGGTAACACGTCCGAAACCACCGGACATCATAAGAAAGATCTTACTTCCGTATGCATGGACCCGCTCTGTCATCTCTCTGCTTGTACGGATAAAATGCACAGGATTATAGGTGGAATTCGGACAGTTTGGCATACTCTGTGTCTCCACCTGGCAGTCTGAGAAAGTAACGCCTGTGATGATCAGGCCGGTACCGCCTTTTGCACGCTCAGTATAGTAGTCAATCCCTCTCTGGTTAAACCCGCCCTGGGCATCTGCCAGCCCCAGAGGCCCCATTGGCGCCAGTGCAAAGCGGTTTTTTAAGGTAACGTTTCCTATCTGCACAGGGGTAAATAGATTTTTATATTTCATTGCGTCCTCCTTTGTTTCTCTTTAAAAACAGTATACAAAAGGATAACGCATTTCTGCCAGCAACCTTTCTTTGTCAGGTGGAAACTTTTTGTTTCAGTTTAGAAAGCAGTCAAACTGCTGTATGGTTTCATAGTTTTTCGTATCTTCCTTATAGACGCCGAACACATCCCAAGTCAGATTCTCTTCAAATGGGATGGCACGCATATGATCCATGCGGAAATCCTCCAGCATAAACTCCGGTATGACGGCAAGTCCGATCTTCTGGCGGCAAAGTTTATACAGGACCGCACCGTCTGATGTTTTTGCGATGATATTGGGGGAGAATCCTTTTGCACGGCAGATAGCTGTAAAATCATGGAACATGTGGAAATGTTCATTCATGAGTATCATATTTTCTTCTCTCAGCATATCTGCATTTATCCGCTCTTTTTTATAGAGGGGATGGCCCTCATAGACCAGCAGCAGAACCTCTCTTCCATCCAGCTTGCGCTGTATCATTTCTTCCCCCTCATGCCTCCCCACGATAAAACCATATTCCAGCATGGAATCCTCCAGCAGGGCTTTTACCTCCTCGTTGGAGTATTCGTTCCACTCCACCCGGATATTAGGGTTATCTCTCATGAAGTTTAAGATCAACTGAAAAGGAAGGACATTGAAGACACCACAGGCGTATCCGATGCGAAGGACTATTTTCCTGTTTTCCAGCTGTCTGACGCCGTTCTCCAGTTC
This sequence comes from Blautia marasmi, assembly GCF_900258535.1. Taxonomy (NCBI): domain Bacteria; kingdom Bacillati; phylum Bacillota; class Clostridia; order Lachnospirales; family Lachnospiraceae; genus Blautia; species Blautia marasmi. The sequence goes on along the minus strand of NZ_OIWX01000001.1, from coordinate 5,123,259 downwards.
CTCCAGCTCCTGTATGATCTTCTTTGTCCTTCCATAAAGAAAGTCCGCGCTCTCTGTGGGGCGCATGCCCTGCTTTGTCCGTTCAAAAAGTATGGTTTCCAGCTCCGCCTCCAGGGTTCTGATGTTTTTTCCCAGTCCCTGCGGGGTGATGTACAGACGGCTGGCGGCTTTACTGATACTCTGCTCCTGATACACAGCCTCGAAACATTTTAAATCTTTTGTGTTCATATAAATGCCTGCCTTTTCTCTCGTGATACTCCTATTGTATAGGCAGAGAAAATACTCTGTCAACTGTTGTCTGCATCAGCTCTCCCCCACTTTTTCAAGCAGTTCCTCATATAATTCTTTTGTTGCCGCCTTATCTTTTCCATTCAGCACCACCGTTCCCTGCTCTGTGTCCAAAACCACAAAACTGTCACATGAGGTATAGGAATAGAGCATATAATCCCCAAACTCTGCATTCTTGAAATGACCGGCCTGCAGGGTTGGACCTCCGATACCTCCTTTTCGGCTGCCTCGCTGCAGATCCTCCATGTACGCAACGGATCTGATGGAACGGTAGGCCACTTCATTATCCGACCAATAGGACACTTGGATCTCCAGAGAGTCCTCATGCAGGACCGGAGTGACATGACCTGTGAAGAGCACAAAAGTAACTCCTGCCAGAATGACTGCCGAGAATATAAAGGAAGCCCGCCTGTATATCCGGTCTCTTGATGTTTCTTTCTTTTGCTCCCCTCCGTCATTTACCTGCGCCCGGCAGATGGTACTGCTCAATACTTGTATAAGGATCACGGTAACTATGGTGACGATAACAAAGACAGACACAGGAAATTTTTCACCCATAACACCCCAGCCGATCAGCATAAGTGTGATAACACCCATGCCTCCCCCCATGACCCGGCACAGCCTTTTTTCATTATATTCTTTTTTCTCTTCTTTGCCGGAAGTATTATATCCGGCGATCAAAAAACTCCCTTTCCCCAGCAGCAGAACCACACTCAGCACACCCATTAAAACTGCAATCCCCCAAATGATCAACATACAAATCCCCCTTTTCTAAAAACAGATCCTATTTTCCTGCCAATAACTAACTTTCTGACGGCTTTGTTCTTATCCGTTAAAAATATTATAACAGATTGCAAAAAGATTGAAATCCATTTGCACAGAATACACTTTTTTAAACCTGAAGGACAGAACGTACCAGGTAGTTTCCTTGCAGTTGACTTTGTATCTCAAAGTATCGCCGCAATCTATTGATAATTTTCAGTTACCTGCTTATAATCAACCATATAAGGAGGGTTACAGGATGAATATACTAAATTTTTCCGAAAACATTGTAAATTTACGCCATAAAAAAGGAATCACCCAGGAGGAACTGGCTGATTTCGTCGGTGTCACCAAAGCCTCTGTATCGAAATGGGAAACCAAGCAGAGTTTGCCGGACATTATGCTCCTGCCTCAGCTTGCCGCTTATTTTGAAGTGACCGTGGATGACCTTCTGGGATATGAACCGAATCTGAGTAAAGAGCAGATTCAAAAAATATATTTTGACTTTATGACAGAATTTGCGGAACAGCCCTTCGGGGAAGTGATGGAAAAGAGCCGGCGGATGGTTAAAAAATACTACTCCTGCCATTCTTTCCTTTTCCAGATCTGCGTACTTTGGCTGAACCACGTATCCCTTGCCCCTGACCCCCAGAGACAGACGGAAATTCTGGAAGAAGCATCCGCCCTATGTTCCCGCATCATCTCTGACAGCAGAGATATCGGTTTATGTAATGATGCCATTCTCTTAAAAGCCAGTATTGACCTTCTGTGCAATAAGGTCCCGGCAGTGATCGACACGCTGGAGGAACTTCTGAACCCATACCACTATTCTTTTCAGGGGGAATCCATTTTGGTTCAGGCCTATGCCATGTCCGGTCAGAAGGAAAAGGCCAATAAGTACAGCCAGTACGGTATGTACATCCATCTGCTTGCGCTTGTATTCGGCGCTGTACAGTACCTTTCCCTTCATGCGGATGATTTGGATGCCTGCAGGGAAACCATTAACCGTATTGACCGTGTGATGGAAATTTATGACCTGGAGCATCTGCACGAGAACACAGCCGCTCAGTACCATTATCAGGTTGCTGCCATTTACTGCATACATCAGAAACCGGAGGTGGCTATGGAACGTTTAAAAAAGTTTGCAGCCATCACAGACTCCCTTCTGAGCCATGATAGGATCTATTTAGGAGGGGACAGTTATTTCAATTCCATTGATGATTATTTTGAGAACATGGATTTGGGCGGGAACTTAGTCCGTGATAAAAAAGTCATCTTTGGCAGCGTAGTTCAGGCCTTAGAAAATCCTGTATTTGAAATACTGAAAGACAAGGAAGACTTACAGAAAATGAAAAAGATGTTTCAAGCGAAAGGAGAATCCTTATGACATTTTCAGACCTTTTACCGTTTCTCATTCCATTAGTCATTGTACAATTTCTTCTGCTTTTTATCACCCTGCGGCATGTTCTCACCCATAAAAATTATAAGAGGGGCTCACGGGCCTTATGGCTGGTGGTTGTCATTATCGGAATGGAATTTATCGGTCCGGTACTGTACCTTCTCCTGGGAAGGGAGGACAGTTGAATGAATATGCTGACCCTCTCCCATGTATCAAAATCGTTTGGGAGCAAAAAGATCATAGATGACTTAAGTTTCACGGTACCGGAGCACTCCATTTATGGATTTATCGGGCAAAACGGAGCCGGAAAAACCACCACCATGAAAATGATCCTGGGGCTTCTGCCTGTGGACGGCGGAAAGATCACAGTAAACGGGGAAACGGTCCGCTATGGCCAGAACCGAACCAACCGTTTTATAGGCTACCTGCCGGATGTCCCTGAATTTTACGGATATATGACGCCGTCTGAATACCTCAAGCTGTGCGGTGAGATCACAGGAATGCCTGCAAAGAAAATCCGACGAAAATCCCATGAACTGCTGCAGCTTGTGGGACTGGATAAAGAAAACAAGCGGATTCACGGTTTTTCCCGAGGCATGAAGCAGAGGCTCGGAATCGCCCAGGCACTTTTAAACGAACCCAGGCTGCTGATCTGTGATGAACCTACATCCGCACTGGATCCTCTGGGCAGAAAAGAGATCCTGGATATCCTCCTCGCTGTAAAAAACCACACAACCGTGATCTTTTCCACGCATATCCTCTCAGATGTGGAGCGAATCTGCGATGAGATCGCCCTTCTTCACAACGGCAGGACCGCGCTTAAGGGTTCTTTGGAAGAAATAAAAAGCAAACGGAAGGGAAACGGATTCGATATTGAATTTTATCATCCGCAGGATGCCGATGCCTTCGCAGCCTCCATGTCCGGCAGCGAGAGGACCGGTGCTGTCCGCCTGTTCTTCCCGGAAAAAAGTGAAAAGGACATGACAAATGCCATGAGGATCCTGGCAGACAATGAAATCTGTGTCCAGAAGTTAGAAATGCGGGAAGCCACACTGGAAAACCTGTTTATGGAGGTGGTGGGAATATGAGGCAGCTTACAGCTTTTACTAAAAAAGAATTTATGGAATCCACACGCACCGGCAGAATGCCGCTTCTTGTGATCCTCTCTGTTTTATTTGGAATTATGAACCCTCTTGTTGCCAAGCTGATGCCCTGGATGATGGAAGCCTTCGCCGGTTCCCTGGAAGAAAGCGGTATGGTCTTGACCGGGATCCGGGTGGATGTCTTTACATCCTGGACGCAGTTTTATAAGAACACCCCCATGCTGCTCCTTATATTTATTGTGATCATAAGCGGTATTCTGACCACAGAATATCAGAAAGGCACTCTGGTAAATATTCTTACAAAAGGAATGCACAGATGGAAACTGATCCTTTCAAAATCCATCTCCGTTTTCCTGCTCTGGACGGTCTGTTACTGGATTTCTTTTGGGATCACATATGCTTACAATATGTATTTCTGGGATAACAGCCAAGCTTCCCATGTGTTTTTCGGGGCATTTTGTCTCTATCTGACCGGCATATGGCTGATCACACTTATCATGCTGATGTCCTCTCTGTGCAGCAGTAATTACATGGTGCTGGCAGGAACGGGCGGTGTTTTTTTCCTTCTTTACCTGCTGGCAATGATACCTGATCTGACAAAGTATATTCCCACAAAGTTAATGTCCTCATACAGTCTGCTGCCTCAGGCTGCTGAGGTGTCTGATTTCACTTATGCGGTGCTGGCCGCTGCTATCCTCTCTGTGGTGAACATACTGCTGTCCGTACTGATATTTAATAAAAAATCTATTTAGTATCACAAAAACTACTTACAAACTGTAAACAAACCATATTTCTTCATGGAGTATAAAATAATACAGGACATCAGACCTTAAATCATCTGATGTCCTGTTTATTTTTGATCAGATCAATCTCTGTTGATCAAACCGGCATTTTTTGTGCAGCCCATTCTGAAAGTTCTTTGCCATTTACACTTGCTGTAAAGCGTCTGCCTTCTGCCACTTTAGCTCCCGGTGTAAGGGCCGCCATATTTCTGCCGGAATCTCCTAAACCGCTGCCGCCGGACGTTGCAAAAGGGATCAGGGTCTTTCCGTTAAGATCATAGGCTTCCAGGAAGCTGTCAATAATGGACGGCTCTCTGTACCACCAAATCGGGTAGTAAACTGTACCCAGTCTCCCCTATCCCCTGATTTTACTGGCTTTATCGCTATATACTTCTGTGTAATGCGCCAACTTTACGCTTTCATTATAATTGCTCCTGTCACTGAAGTCTAATGCCTGTATTAAATGAATCATTATGCCTTCAAAGCATAATAGTTGATTTTCAATGCCTATCAAAAAGAGCAGCCTCATCAGACTGCTCTTTTTGATATACTATTTTGTTATTTCTTCTACATTTCCTTTAATGTCTAAAATGATATAACGCCCATCTTTCTGCTCTATAGTGACAAGTAGTTTTTCATCGTTACTATAAATATTTTTAACTCCATTTTCTCCGTTCAGATGATATGCTTCTATAAACCCGCCAATTGAAAAATCTTTCTGCTTATTTTCTAGCAACCATTTCATCGCAGACGTTTCATAAGCAATTGTCTTGTTTGCAGCATAGCTTATGTCAATACCATTATTCTTTTCAGTAATATGGTACGGTAATATTGCTAAAACGAAAATAATAACCAAGCATATCGCAGAGTTTCTTATTGATTTATATGATGTATAGATTATATTATTTCTTATTAGATTCTGTTTAATATTTAGTTGGGTGTTTTCATAAATAGATTTCTTATCGTTTCTTAAATCCAGTGGAACTTGGTGCAATATATTTTCCTTTATCAACACTTGAATACACATTACACCTGCCATTAACATATAAATTATTGATAGTAGTGCTAGAGCAAAAATAAGAACATCCATATATTTAAATGGGTATTTTTCTAGTATTCCTTCTATAATCTTAGATAAATTTAATATAAGTGTAATTGCAATAGTTAAGGATGCCACTATTGTTTTAGCTTTATCTTCTAAACGATTTTTCATTTCCATAATGTTCTTATACTCGTTATTCAAATCGTTTAGTTCAATAGCGGATAAGTTTTTTGGAATGGGAAAATCTTTTTCTTCGATTTTTTTCTTAATCACTTTGTTTGCTTTTTGTGAATCAAGAACTGGGATTATCTCTCCAAACATTATTGGCCCTCCAAGCACAAAGCGTCTGCTATGCTTTTACTAATTTCACAACCTGTACTATTTTCTAACCATCCCCATTCCCCTGTCGGATTTACTTCAATAAAATAATATTTTCCATCTACAAGCGCAAGATCAATTCCACCGAAGTTCAGATTGAGTGCACTCATCATACTCAAAATTTTTTGCTTTTCTGTCTCCGGCAAAATAAATGGAATATATTCTAATTTTTCTTTATCAAATCTCCAATCTCCATAAACTCCTTCTCCCCTTTTCAGAATCTGGAAGGGAAACATCTTTCCCATAATATATGTAATTCTACAATCAACTTTCGGATTCAAGAATTCTTGAATAAAGACTGGTGCTGCATGTAAATCATAATCCTTTAATTCTCTACCACTTACTACATTTGAATAAGTGAATAACTCTATTCGCTTCTCAACATCATAAAACAAAGCCGTATCTAATGATTTTACAATATACAAATTCTCTTCTTTTATTACATCCAATGAATTTGTAACATGTGTATCAGGTATATTCATTCCGCATTTTTTAGCCATCAAAAGCTGATACATTTTATTCTCTGCACGATATGTATCCACCGGATTGTTTATCCATACCGCATTTTCAAAAAGAATTAGATTCCTAAGAAAGGAACTCCATTGACTTCTTTCAAGCTGCTCTTCAACAGATAATGTATTCTTTGACTGTGTCCGTAAAAAAACTGGTGCCCGATAATATATACCTTTCAATTTTTCAAAATCCGCAATGTAGCTTTCACTTCCTATTGATATCTTCAATTGCTTAGATTGAAAATCAACTATTATCTTGTATTTAGTAAACTCATCTCTGTTAATTCGATAAAATTTTTTGTTACCTTTTAGTAATCTATAGCAGACTAAATCTGTTGAGAAGTCAATTGTTGAAGAAACCACTAGATAATCTATGTTATTCACCTTTTTGATCCTCGCCAGTTTCAATATCACTCTTTTTTGTCTCTGCCCTTTGAACTGAACTACTAACCATCATAACTTCTCCTGTACTGCTCACTCTCCATAGTCCGCACATCCTATCATAAAAACAATCTTTTGGACTTAGATCTCTATCAATATTTTCATAGATATATGCTTTGTCTAATAAAATATGTTCTTTCATGTAATTTCCTCCGTTCTCTAAATATACCTGACATTCACCTCTAAACACATTTTAATTATATTCAATTTTAAAGAAAAGCACAATAGAAATAATACCTATAATTTTTCTGATTTGCCATCTATCTCAACGACCACCAGACATGCCTACCGCATGTCCTGTCTGGTCAGATTATATTCTTCTTTACAAATTCCTGAGATCCTGCATATCACGCTGCCGCAGGATTTTCTCCAATCTCTTGTTTTCCTGTTTCAGTTCCTCATTCTCTTTCTTCAGAACTGCCATTTGCTGCCGCAAAATTTCCAGCTGTCTGTCCATAGCCTGATTCAGAATGTCTTTTCGGGGATCGACCAGCCCACCCTGTCTTTCGATTGCCCGGTCCATAGTTTCCCGTATAGTTGGATTCTTGTAGAAGAATCCTCTGGATAAACCAGTCATTTTCATAAGTTTGGGGACAGTGACCCGTTCCTGATCCATCAGCAACTGCTGGATGGCCTGCTTCGCCCTTGTCACTTTTTCCTTACTTCTCTTCTGATTTTCTTCCAGCATTTTGTCGTATTTGCTCATATTCTTCTCCCCACCCGTCTAAATTATCATATATGATGTCTGTCAGCATCGCCCTGATTTTTCTCGACTCGTCTGCAATAAGCTGGTTGCTCATCTTCCGATACCTCTGCACACTGCCTAACCGTTTATGCCCCAGTAATCTGGCGATGGTCCAGTCATCCAGATGCAGCTCTGTTAGCTGGACTCCATAGTAATGGCGGAACATATGGGTGTCAAATCCGAATAGTTTACCATCATCATCCCGCAGGTCCTCTCTCCGTATCATTCCCAGAACTTTGCCTTTTAAAGTGATATACCGCAATGGCCGACTGGTTTTCTTTTCATCGGTAAAAATGTATTTTGTGTTCCCATATTTTTCTTTGGTATATTCCACTGCCTTTTCTATAAGCATGGCAAGTTCATAACTGATTGGTTTTTCGTAGGTTCTTGTCTTTACCTGATGTATTTGTATCATGTATTGGTCACCAGTCTGGTACAAGCAGTCCATCCGCAATGTCAGCGTATCGGATATCCTTGTTCCCAGCATTTGGTGGATAATCAGGCATCTCACTGTCTGCTCGTCCATCTGGATAATATGGGCATTTAACGTCTCCATCTCCTTGTCAGTGTAAACTTTAAACTCTGGTGTCCGTTCCGGTGGAATATCTGTATTAAGGAATAGCATTTCCAAATGATGATAGCCATAAATTTTTCCAACCGTTTCCAATACATTCCGAATTTTCAGTACAAGGTCACTGTTCCCTTTTCCCTCTTTTTCTTCCGTCATCTTATGTATCAGATATTCTTCCCATATCTTTCGGTCAATGTCCCGGCAGGATTTTACCTCTGTAAATTCTTTTTGTAAAAATCCTGAGAAATCTCGAAGAGAGGATAGCTCTCTCTGGATAGTCCCTACGGCTTCTCTGGTAAGGTTAAAATAAATAGCTTTTTTCACTTCTTCCCTCAAATCCGGCTGGAGAATCTTTTCAAAATTAATGGTTTTTACATGATAAATTGGATTTTCCCTCAACTCAATCCCTAGCTTTTCCAGCTCCCAGATGTCCTTTTCTGTCTCTTCTCTGGTATCCTCTGGCTGCAGCCATTTCAATATCCTTCTAAAAAACTTTATTAACTCTGTATCAACAATCAACTCATTTCCATAGGAGCTTATCCGCACCCTTGTCCTTGGAATTCCATTTTCCAGCATCCATCTTTTCAATGACAGTATCCATTTTTCTATCGGCTGCTCTAACAGGCTCTGCACACTTTCGTTTCTTTTAATACTCAAATACTTTGCAAGCTGTTCCAGATATGGATGATAATGATACATAGTCCTAAACAGTTTTGTATCGCCTTCTTTCAGCAAAAATTTTCGGAATTCCTGCTGTATCTGCTCTGTTGGAAACTGTCCCAAATCAAAATATGGTTTTTTATGCTGTGTATTTTTCTCCTTTTCACTCCGGTTGTGGTAGCACTTCAGCTCCCTGTACTCTACCCGGCTTTGCATAAGTATCTCCCTTCTTCAAACAGGATGCCAGACTGTGTCCTGACTGTCCAAAAAATTCTTCATTTGCCTTTGCAATCTTTCTCGGCATGTAGTCGATATACTGCTGTGTCATCTCATCATAACTGTGCCCCAGATAATCCCTTATCCCCTGCAAGGACATACTGTTATCATAGAATAGGGTTGCTATTGTATGGCGGTAATCATGAGATTTGAAAACATACTCCCCGTTCAGGATATCCAGCTTTGCACACCATTGCTTCATCTGTCCCCGGAAAGTTCCATATATGAATGCTCCGCCTTTTGTATTCTTAAAAATATAATCATCTGGTTTAATCTCATATTTCCTGATGTAAACCTGCATAACATTATAAATTCCTTCTGGGATTGGGATTCTCTTATAGTTTTTCATCTTCACTTGATAAACCTGCATCCAGTAATCATTGTTTTTCATATAATATGCGTTTCCCTTTAAAGTACATACTTCGCTGGCTCTAAGTCCTATCCCCCACAGGTGTAGGAACATACAGCGCAGATGTTCTGGAAATAGATGCAGTTTACTTAGAATTTCCATGTAAACCCTTTCATCTACGCTCCTGTCGTGGTGAACCGGAATTACCTTCTTAAAATAATACTCCGGGTGAAAGGGAATTCCAGTTACCCGTCCCCGCACTTCTAAGAACTTAAAGAAATGTACAATAGCCGATATCCTCTCATTATAACCTTTTGCATCCAACTTCCGCTCTTCAAGCTGGCTTATAAACTTTCCAATCTGTTCTTTCCCGCATGATATTGCTGGTACCCTCTCTTCATCCAGCATAGATAAAAAATTGCGGATTACGAGGTATCTTCTGGTGATGGTACTGAGCGCCTGTCCATTAATGCCCAATTCATATTTCATGTATTCTTTAGCAAGCTGTCGATTCTCTTTGTCTGCAATCTCCAAAAAGGAAATGCTTTCCAACGAGGCACTCTGGTTGAGCCGCTCCGGCGGCAGATGGAACCGCTCGATATACCAGATTCCTGCATGCCAGTGTATCTCAAGGGCAGTATTAAAAAGTAGCTTTCGGCAGTCTCCCACGATATATAAATAGCTTTCGCCCATAATAGCCTGTGCATGCTGCCTGTCCATCTGTTCCCGAAATTTTTGGATGTCCTCCAGCTCCAGTTCCTCGATGTCCTCAATCTGCTCTCTGCCGCAAAACTGGTAAAAAGCCTGTAGTGCCAGAAATTTCCTCCTCCTCATTGGTCCTTCCGGATAACGCCGGATATATTCTGACAACACATCAAATATCTGCCTCTTTAGATTCACCGGATAAGCACATTTAAAGTCCCATACCATAGTTTGCCTATTCCGTGAGTCCCAAAACTGCGCTGCTATATCTTCATCAGGATGATAAGACAGATAAACAACCTCATTTCGGTATTGCCACCAGTATTTCTGTTTTCCCTCTAGTGTCTGCATCTGCTCCTTGATGCTGTAGAGCTTTAGCCCGTCATATGCCCGCAGATATTTCCGCACGACATTTGGTGTAACCTTTCTCCTTAGGAATTCTTCATACTTTTCACGAAGGGAGTAGTCCAGCTCTGTGATATTATCGATTTTCTCTTGTATCAGAAAATCAATCAGCTTATTTTTTCCTGCCTGAGCCTCTTTTGGTGCGGCTTTCATCTGTCCAAGAATCTCTTTTTGCTGTTTTCTATCCCATTGTGGTTCTCTTTCCGATACTGCCCGCTGTAACAAGTATGTAGGCATACCTTATCACCTCCCCTACAATAACTCCTGCACTCGGTATATAGAAGAACGCCTTTCATAAAATTCATTGCTTGCCTCTATTAAGTCATCGTCAATCAGGTTCAGATACCGGACTGTTGTATCCAAATGCTTATGTCCCAGTGCCTGACTGATCATTTCCAACCGCCAGCCCGCTTCTTTCCTCATGTTGGCAAAGTATCTCCGTAGCATATGGGGCGTGATTTTTAACTTTGTCTTGTTCTCCATGCGTTTCAACATGGAATATACGCTTCCTACATTCAAGGGCTACCCCTTTGTTGTCCCTTCGATGACTATAAATAAGTATTTCTGATGCTGCAGGATTTCCCTATATTCTGAGAGATAAAACATCAGGAATTCAAACGTGTCATCGCTGATTTTTGCCTTGCGGTATTCAATTTAGGAGGATATGCATATGTGTGGAAGATATAGTTTATTTACCGAAGAAGAAAATCAGGAAATCTTGCGTATTGTTAAATCCCTTGACAATAAATATCCACAAAATAATATGAAACGGGGTGAAATTTCCCCCACCAACACAGCGCCTATTTTGTCTCTGGAGCAGGATCAAATAAGCCCTAAACTCAGTATGTGGGGATTTCCACGCTTCGGGGCAAAAGGCGTTATCATCAATGCCCGCTCTGAATCCGCTGACAGCCGTCCTATGTTCCACAAAAGCCTTCATACCCGCAGGTGTGTGGTTCCCAGCACCGGTTTCTTTGAATGGTCTCAAAACGGTCCAAAAACAAAATATCGTTTTAACCTCCCAAACACCCCTACCCTTTATATGGCTGGCATATTCAATGAGTTTAAAAGTGAAAACAGATTTGTCATTTTAACAACTGGTGCCAATAACTCCATTGCAGATGTCCATAATCGTATGCCTGTTATCTTAACAAACACTATGGTAGAGGATTGGATTATGTCGGAGGATTTTGCCTTGTCATATATCAACGCTATTATGCCGCCACTTCATCGGGAAATATCCTCATGATTGAAATCAGAACTTATAATTACTAATAAAAAACAGCAGAGAACTATCAGCCTCATATTATAGTTCTTTGCTGTTCCTTTATTATATTATCCATTCAATTAATTCATCCGCTGGAAATGTTGATAATATAGCTGCTCCTATTGATGGAGCTAAAGCCGCATATTTAGATAGAATCATCTGACAATCAAGCATTGCATAGTCCATCTCCCCAACAGTTGGTTTAATATAAGACCAAGCTTTGGTTATAAAACACGTCATTTTTCCCGAAAAAATTATTAATCCTGGATTTAATAATTTTGTTATTGCATCTACTGCCCATCCAATATAATATCCTAAAATTTTCATTTTTCTTTCATAAGCTGCACCATCTGCATTTTTCCATTCCTCTATCCTTTTACTTAATTCGTCAGAAGTAGCTTTCTGAAAACTTTCCCTATCCATATCAAAAACGTCGTGAATAATTAAATGTTCGATACACCCCTTGGCTCCACATGTACACGGTTCCTGTGGAAGACTGTCTTCCAATAACTCGGGATATCTAGGAACTTGAATATGTCCTAATTCCCCACTAAAATTTCTGCACCCTCGTATTAATCTATTATTTAATATAATACCGCACCCTATACCCGACCCCAAATAGAAACATACAACATTTTTTTTCTTATTGTACTCATAATTAAGATTGTCTTCGTGATATAATGAAAATTTTTCACAGGTAGCCATTGCCTTTGCATTATGATCTATAACAAACTCAATCCTTCTTTCCTTCAAACCATTTAAGTTTTCAGGCTTGAGTAACATCTCCTTTGATATATTTTTTAAATATCCTATATTATGAGATCTGACAATTACTTGTCGACTAGAATCTATCGAGCCTGTTAATGCAACTCCTATGCTGATAATGGGAGGTAGACTATTCTGATTTATTGCTATATCATACAATTTAATGATATCTTTAAGAATTTCATTTAAATATATTTCCAAGGTGGTACGATTATCTGGTGTTTCAAAATACTTATATCCATAATTGCTATTATTTTCCCTATTTGAAAAAAAATCATTATTAAATACATTATATCTGTCACATATCTCATTAAACTCTTCCTTAGGAAGTACCCTATATTCTGCATCAATTATTGCAATTTTGCAATGAGAGCCACCGATACTAATACCAAATGAGTAGAAACCACTTCTATTTATTTTTAGCTTTGGCTCTAAATCAACAAGATTATTTTCAAAAAGAAAATCTAATTTATTAGCTAACGTTTTAAATGCTATATTTGCCTCTTTAGCTAATACTGTCTTCTCAATCCCGGGTTTACATCTAATAATATTAAGAATGTCCTTATTATCGTTATTAATATCAAATATCCGTTCTGCCATTTATATCACCTTTTCGAAGCTTTCTTTAATTATTTATATTTTAATATTATAAAAAAAGTAGTAACAAATCAACCGATAATTTGTTACTACTTTAATCTAGTTATTCTTTTCAGCATATTCTCTCCTCGCTTCTTATATTTATTACTTCTTGCCATGCAATACAGAGGAAGCTTATTTGCATGTTGTCAGTTTAGATACTTAGTCTCTTCATTTTGAGTATTTGTTGGTGGGATAATTCCGCTTGCTGATGGATTAGGAGGTATCGTTGAATCTGATTGTTCAATTACACCTTGAGCCAACTTTCCCATCTCGTATTCATGTTTTAATCGCATCTGCTCCATATCCATCTCATGTTGGTTCGCCTTTTCTTTAGGTATACTCTGATCATACTCCAGTTGTTTCATTTTTATTTTGTACTCATCTTTCTGCCGGTTACGTTCTAAAAAATAATCCGTCAAAATCTTAACTAATGGTGATCCATAGTATAAGAATTCAACAAGCGCTAAAACTACTAAAGCTAGCGCTAATGCCCCAGATTCCAACACGCATCCCGAAAAAACTAGTCCAATTCCCCCTCCCATTAAGGGAAGCGAAGACTTTCCTTTTAGGGTAATATACTGTTTTTTCGACTCTTGTAAAGGTTCCGGCGGACCAGAAACATTTTCGGGATATTCTGTTTTTTTCTCATAATAGAACCACCCCCTATTTAAAATTTGGCCGAACTTGTCTTGGTGATATCATTATATCATTTTTAAATATGGGTGTCAATATTTCGATTAAAAAATGCAATCGAATATCATGATTTTGGATTCACATTTTAAATTAATGATTTTGCATATAATTTGGTCAATTCGCAAAAATTAACTAAATATGACACATAATAAAGAGTTTTTTAAGAGCCGTCGTTTTCGATGGCCCTTTGACTTACCTACCATACATCGCAATCGGATAATAATGTGAGGTTAATGACAATAACTGATGATTACTGCTGAAGCCCCTCACCCATATCTCCTACGCTTGTTTGACTTCTGCATACTCCACATAATCTACTTTATCAGTTTCTTCCACATCCAACTCACTATACATTACCAGCAATGTAACCGGTATTTATCTGTGCATTTCTGACAATAAAAAACTGGCATTGAGACCTTTCTTCTCCCTGCCAGATACTTAATTATATCTTCTACGATATACACAAATCTCTAAATCATCTGTGTATACCGTACTTATATGCCATTCTTTTCAACATCATACACGCTATATACGGCTAAATAGCGGGATATAGTTTAGGGAACCCAACAAATACCACATCATATTGTGCCATATCAGTTACCCGGCTGCGGATCGCCGGACGGCAGTTAGGGTCATTCATTTCCATAGAACTCCTGCTCTTACTATTTTGCCAGTCAAGGTCCGCATTTGTGTAGGCTGTCTCCGGCTGAATTTCAAATAAATCTGCTCCGATCTCATTTGCCAGTTTTTCTGCCAGCCCTTTTGTTACCCCACTCGCACTAAAGAATGCAACCAATGTTTTACTCATAAAAATCCTCCTTGATAATAAATTGAAGTTGCTGATCTTATTTCCTATCATGTTTCTAATATTAAATATACAACTTGAAGTTAACTCTAAGTCAATATGTATTTTTAAATATCATACGGGCTGAAAATAAGGAATGCGTAAAAAAACAGCACGGATGTCTTTGGATAACAAGACATCTGTGCTGTTTCGGAGTATATGCGGTTTATCTCTCAAGGGCCATATACCATTGGAATCCCCATATTTCCTCTGCTATTTTTTAATCTTATTTAACTGGGCATTGAGGATCAGCATGGCATTTTCCGGTAAATCCCGGCCCATTCCCCCCATCATATCTGCCATATCTTTGAGTGTCTTCTGGCCTACCATTTTAAGCATACTGCCTTTGATCTTCATGCCCGTCATGGCACTGATGGAATTGGACAGTATGTTGGACGCATCTTTGTTCTTCAGAATATCATCCACGGTATCGTTGATAGAATAGTACCCTTCCGGAAATTCCAGAGAGGTCACATTAGCCATCTCCGCAGCAGCCTGGTCAAACCAGTTGGCCGCACCGGCATTATCGTCCTCCTCCTCTTCCTGGGGAAGCGTATAGATCCTCGGTTTTTCCGCCACCTTCTCCAGCGTAAGGCTGTCCATACAAGAATCAGCCTTTGCCGTCACTGCAGTGAACCCTTCTTCCAGGGGCACATGTTCAAATATAAAAATCTTATCCGCCTCTTTCGTATCAAAAAGCCTGCCACCCACATACAGACTCACTGACGGCCGGTTGGAATATACTTTCACGGTAGTGGTGTTGTCCGCTCTCCTGGCATAACGTTTTCCGCAGACGTAGACAAACGGCTCCGTGCTCCAGTATGCCTTATAGAGATAGAATGCCTCTTTTTTGATCTTTCTGTCAAGGGTGACAAGGCCTTTGTTGTTGCGGCCTGCCACACCGCCCTCATTTCTGGCAGCGCATCCGAAATCAAACATATTCCACACATGGCTGCTCCAGATATACTCCCGTTCCATAAGGATCTTGGCCATATGCTCGTGGTATTCTGCCTGATAGGCCTCGGAATAGTCACGGCATTTCGGTTCATCCGGCTGATAGGTAATGATTCCCTCCGCACCGTATTCCGAGAGGCCGATACAGCGTTTTGGATACTTGCTGTGGTAATGATCCAGCCATTCCTCATTTTTTGTATATTCCCCGCCGTACCAGCCGAAATAGTGGTTATAGCTCTCAATATCTGTTATATCATGCAGAGGGCTGTCCTCCGGTGTGACGCTTACATGGGCTATGGTGGTCAATCGGGTATCATCCAATTCTTTTACAAGGGCATTTAAGTCCCTGTGGTTCTCCGCCATTCCCGGCTTTTCACCGCAGATGGTAATTTCGTTGGAGATTCCCCAGAAACAGATGGAGGGGTGATTATAACTCTGGCAGATCAAATCTTGCATCTGGCTTCTGCAGTTTTCATGGGCTGCAGGGTCATCGCTCTGGGTGCTGATGTACGGAATTTCCGCCCACACGATAAAGCCATACTCATCACAGGCATCATAAAAATCCTGGCTGTGCTGATAATGCGCAAGGCGCACAGTATTGGCACCTACTTCCCGGATCAGCTCTGCATCCCGGTAATGATCTTCCCTGGAAAGCGCATTTCCTCTGTAAAGGATATCCTGGTGTCTGGATACACCGCGCAGCTTCATGGGCCTGCCGTTTAGGAAAAATCCTTTCTCCGGGTCAACGGAAAACTCACGGATGCCAAAACGCTGTGTCACTTCATCCACCACTTCATTTCTCCTCACCAGGGAAGCTGTGCAAGTGTACAGATATGGGTCATCCACCCCCTGCCACAGATGAGCCTCCGGGAGAAACTGCTGTACATTGGGCGCATCTGCCGGACGCCATGCTTCTGCCTCTGTCACTCCAAGTGCATTCTTTATTTCATAACGGACGGTATAATCTTCATCCGCATTTCTGACCCAGGCTTCCAGACTAAGCATAGCTCCCTGCCCTGTCACTTTAGGGGTGATCTTCAGTCCCGGTGCACCAAAAAAATCCAGATCAAAATGAGTCTCGGACACTACGATCAGATTCACTCCCCTGTACAGACCGCCGTAAAAGGTAAAGTCAGCCATCTGGGGATATATATTGCTCTTCTGGCTGTTATCCACCTCTATTGCCATGAGATTTTCCCCGTTCTCTTTCAGCAGATCCGTAATATCCGCACGGAAGGAGGAGAAACCGCCCTCATGGTATACCGCCTCTGTCCCATTCACATAGACCCGGCCCGACAGGGCAGCTGCAAGGATCTCCACATAGACGCGGCTGCCTTCCATGCGTTTTGGCGCCCTAAAACGTTTCGCGTACCAGCATATTCCTCTGTGATAATCCCCTCTTCCATCCTGCCCGTCCACCCCATTCCAGGTGTGGGGCAGGTCCACAACTTCCCAATCCTCAGGCAGTGTTTCCGGCATGCCTGTGTTCTCTTTCTGAAAATACCAGTTATGATCAAAATTTATGACTTGTCTCATTAAGAATCCTCCGTTTTTCCCAAATATGGTAGTTATTGAACTTGTACTAATCATATATTTTGGCCAAAAAATTGGCAAGGGATAATTCTTTGAAGATTTCATACAATTTTACTTTTCTGTTACAAAACGGCAGTTTTTATCACTTTCCCTGTGACAAAAAAAAGAGACGAGGAATCTCTCCTCATCTCCTGATAAAACGTCTTATACGTCATGCTTCTTTGCTGCTTTCATACGGGCCATGGCTCTTGCCAGGGATGCCTTGGATACATAGTATTCCTGCAGACTCTGCTGCTGCCTGAGCTGTTCTTCGGCGCGGTCCAGGGCATCCTGCGCACGCTTCAGGTCAATATTCTCAGGATATTCACAGCTGTCAACCAAAACAGTCACACGGTTATTGATGATCTGCGCAAACCCGTTTCCCACTATGGCTGTCTTCCACTCTTCACTGTCAGCGGGTTTGAAACGCATCTCACCGGGTACAATGGCAACCATCATATCCGCATGGTGGGACAGAATGGAAATCTGTCCGTCCTTTGCAGGAAGCATGATACTGGTTCCTCTGCCGTGATAAAAATCTTTATCACTGGAAACGATATTCAGTCCGAATGTATTCATATACATGCACTCCTTTTCATCCCGGCATTACTGCTCGGCTTTTGCCTTCTCCACCACCTCGTCAATACTGCCCACATTAAAGAATGCATTTTCCGGATATTCGTCCATCTCCCCGTCCACGATCATCTTGAAACCGCGGATGGTCTCTTTCAGAGGTACATATTTTCCGGCAATACCGGTAAATACCTCAGCCACATGGAACGGCTGGGACAGGAATTTCTGGATCTTTCTGGCACGGGCAACCACTTTCTTGTCGTCCTCAGAAAGCTCTTCCATACCTAGAATCGCAATGATATCCTGCAGCTCTTTGTACTTCTGCAGATACTCCTGCACCCTTCTGGCCACTTCGTAGTGTTCTTCTCCAACCACATCAGCTTCCAGAATACGGGAAGTGGATTCCAGCGGATCAACAGCCGGGTAGATACCCTGCTCCACAATCTTCCTGGACAGGACCGTGGTGGCGTCCAGATGGGCAAATGTGGTAGCCGGAGCCGGGTCTGTCAGGTCATCGGCAGGCACATAGACGGCCTGCACACTTGTAACAGAACCGTTCTTAGTGGAAGCGATCCGCTCCTGAAGCTCACCCATCTCCGTAGCCAGCGTAGGCTGGTAGCCTACGGCTGAGGGCATACGTCCAAGAAGTGCTGACACCTCGGAACCGGCCTGGGTAAAGCGGAAGATATTATCAATGAACAGCAGCACGTTCTGGTGCTCCTGGTCACGGAAATATTCAGCCATGGTAAGCCCGGTCTCAGCCACACGCATACGGGCGCCCGGCGGCTCATTCATCTGTCCGAATACCAGAGCTGTTTTCTCCAGAACACCGGATTCCTTCATCTCTGTCCAAAGGTCATTTCCCTCACGGGAACGTTCCCCAACACCGGTGAAAATGGAATATCCGCCGTGCTCTGTGGCAATATTGCTGATCAGCTCCTGGATCAGAACGGTTTTTCCTACACCGGCGCCGCCGAACAGACCGATCTTACCACCTTTTGCATAAGGTGCCAGAAGGTCGATCACCTTGATACCCGTCTCCAGGATCTCCACTACCGGGCTTTGCTCCTCGAAGCTCGGGGGATCTCTGTGGATGACCCAGTGCTCCGCATTCTCAAGCTGTTCTCCGTTGTCAATGGTTTCGCCCAACACGTTGAACAGACGTCCCAGCGTCTCTTTTCCTACCGGCACGGAAATACCTGCTCCTGTAGCTTCAACCTCCATATCCTTACTAAGGCCGTCGCTGGAAGCCAGCATGATACAGCGCACCGTATTATTTCCAATGTGCTGTGCCACTTCCATTACAAGCTTCTTTCCATTATTCTCTACGGTAAGGGCATCTTTGATATACGGAAGGTTCTGGTCTTCAAATTCTACGTCTACAACAGGTCCCATAACCTGTACGATTTTTCCTTTTTCCATAACGATTGCATCTCACAGTCGTGAGGAAACCTCCTTCCTGCTTGCTAGTTTTTATTCTTCTGTGCCTTGGCACCGCTGATGACCTCAGTGATCTCCTGGGTGATCGCAGCCTGACGCACACGGTTATACTTAATTGATAAATCTTTCAGCATGTCTTTCGCACTGCTGGTAGCTGCATCCATGGCCATCATTCTGGAATTATGCTCACTGGCATAGGATTCCACCAGACAGCCGTAAATGATACCGTGCAGGTAATTGGGAACAATGCTGTTCAGGACTTCTTCCGCGGAGGGAACCATCTCGATCTCCTCCTGATGAATATCCACCATCACCTGTGCCGGTGTATGGAAACTTGCCTTTTTAAGGGGAAGGAGCTGCTGCATCTCTGCCACCATATTGGCGGCATTCGCCATTCTGGTGTAGATGATATACACCTCATCCAATTCCCCTGTCACATAGCTGGCGATCATTTTTTCCGAGATCACCCTGGCCCTGTGCATGGTCGGCTTCTGGACTGTGAACCTGAAATTTGTATCCACATCCACGTTCTTTTTATAGAAATACTGCCTTCCCACTTCACCCAGCACAAAGAGCTGGGGATGGGCGTCTTTTTCCATACATTCCTCTGCTATCTTAAACACATTGTGGTTGTAAGCACCGGCAAGGCCCTTGTCAGCGGAAACTACAATATATCCGGTTCTGCGCTCCTCTTTCGGCACAGAAGCCCGCTCATCAAAGTAGCGGTTCCCTTCTGTATCGGGAGGCATATGGCGGAGAACACGGCCGATCGCAGACTGCAGGGCGTAAAAATACGGCTCCGTATCTGCCAGCACTTTCCTGGCTCTCTTTAACTTGGAGGAGGAAATCATGTACATGGCGTTGGTGATCTTCATTGTGTCCTGGATACTGTTTATACGGCTTTGTATCTCTTTTGCACTTGCCATCTCATCACCTGCTCTTATTCTTAAATTCCTCTGCCGCTTTTAAAATCTTCTCACCCAGCTCGTCAGAGAGGACCTTTTTCTCCTCTATCTCCTGACCAATCTCAGGGTGGTTCTTCTCAAAATAAGCCAGCATATCCGCCTGGAATGCTTTTACATTCCTGATGTCCACATCGGAAAACACCTTATGTGTGGCAGTCCAGAGGGTAATAACCTGCTCATGATTGGACAACGGATGGCACAGCGGCTGTTTTAAAAGCTCCATCAGCGTCTTTCCATAGGAAAGCTGCTCTTTTGTAGCATCATCCAGATCAGATGCAAACTGTGTAAATACTTCCATTTCCCTGTACTGCGCCAGGTCAATACGCATACTTCCCGATGCCTTTTTCATGGCCTTTGTCTGTGCCGCACCGCCTACACGGGATACGGAAAGACCTACATTGACAGCCGGACGGTTGCCGGCAAAGAACAAGTCACTTTCCAGGAAGATCTGTCCGTCTGTGATGGAAATCACATTGGTGGGAATATAGGCGGAAACATCACCTGCCTGAGTCTCGATAATGGGCAGCGCTGTGATAGAACCGCCGCCTGCCTCCGGACTCAAACGGCTGGAACGCTCCAGCAGTCTGGAATGCAGATAGAACACGTCACCCGGATAAGCCTCACGTCCCGGAGAACGTTCCAGGAGCAGAGAAAGGGCACGGTAAGCCACCGCATGTTTCGACAGGTCATCATAGACGATCAGTACATCCTTGCCCTGGTACATAAAATACTCTGCCAGAGCAGTTCCTGAATAAGGAACAATATACTGAAGGGGCGCACAATCACTGGCTGTTGCCGCAAAGACCGTGGTGTAATCCATAGCGCCGTATTTTTCCAGGGTTCCGGTGAGTTTTGCAACTGTGGAGGCCTTCTGGCCGATTGCCACATAGATACACATAACATCCTTGCCCTTCTGATTTAAGATAGCGTCAATAGCAATGGATGTCTTACCTGTCTGACGGTCACCGATGATCAGCTCACGCTGTCCGCGGCCAATGGGGAACATGGAGTCAATGGCCAGAATACCGGTTTCCATGGGAACGGAAACCGATTTACGGTCAATGATGCCGGGGGCTTCCTGTTCGATGGGTCGATAGTCCTTAGCATCAATCTCCCCTTTTCCGTCAATGGGTGCGCCCAGGGCATCCACGATCCTTCCGATATAGCCTTCGCCAACCGGAATACCTGCCCTTTTCTTCGTACGGACAACTTTTGTGCCCTCTTTGATCCCCATGTCCTTGCCGAATATGATGACACCGATCTCATTTCTCTTGATATCCTGCACCATACCCTTGACACCGTTCTCAAATGTCACGATCTCTCCGTACATCGCATGGTCAATTCCATAAACAGTCGCAATACCGTCACCGACCCAGATCACGTTTCCCACTTCACGGACACCCGTTGTCATATCGAAATTTTCTATTTCTTCTTTCAGAATGGAGATAATCTCCTCTGAATTGATTGAACTCAAAGCGTTCACCTCCAGGTCAATTTTTGTTGTAGTGCATTGATCTTGCCTTTCAGGCTGTAATCAATCTCCTGGTCACCTACGCGGAGGGTAAATCCGCCTACCAGGTCTTTTTCTTCCTGTAACTGAAATGCTACATCCTTTACATGGTATTGCCTGCAGAGAAATCTCCTGATTCCTTCAAGCTGCTCCTCTGTAGGAAGTACCACATAAGACAGAGTTGCATTTAAAATATTATTTTGCTCGTTGTTATACTCCTGATATGCCTTAAAAATCTCCTGTGCCTCGCCCGCTTTGTGGTATCTGCACAGTATTTTCATAAAATTATGTATCTCTTTCGGAAAAATCCGGTCTACAACCCTCTGCTTCGCCGCCAGGGATACAACAGGGCTTGAAAGCACTTCTGACACCTGTGGAACTTTCTCTAAAAGTTCTCTTGCGCCGGCTGCAGATTCCGGTGAAATATTCAACTCATACAGCACTTTCCCGTAATTATTCAGACTCTCTGTCATCTGCATCACCTGCTTCTGCTAAAAATGTGTCGTAGAGCATTCTGCTTCCCGCTTCGCTTCCGCCTGCAAGCATTTTCTTCGCTGCTTCCACTGCAAGACCTGCGATCTCGGTTTTTGCTCCTGCCAGGGCATTTTCCTTTTCCTGTTCTGCCGTTTTTCTGGCATTTTCCAGGATTCTGGCAGCCTGCTCATTGGCTTCCCGTACGGTACGCTCTGTCAGGGTCCTCGCATCCGCTTTTGCTTCCTCGATGATCTGTGCGGACTCGGATTTTGCGCCGCTTATTGCCATTTCATACTGGCCCTTCAGCTCATTCGCCTTTCCTTCTGTAGTTCTGGCATTTTCAAGCTGCTGTGCGATGAGTGTCTTTCTTTTTTCCATGATTCCCAGTATCGGTCCGATCAGGAATTTTTTCAGTAAGAGATAAAGAACTATCAGGTTAATTATGGTCCAGATAAGGCCCCAGCCTAAACTCAGCACCTGTCTTCACCTGCCTTCCTTATTTTACGAATAAGAGTAATAAAGCGATAACGAAACCGTAAATAGCAGTTGCCTCTGCAAGTGCACATCCAAGTAACAGTGCTTTACTGATCTTACCTTCTGCCTCCGGCTGCCTTGCGATCGCTTCTGTTGCCTTTGATGTTGCAAGACCGATACCTAAACCTGCTCCTAAACCTGTTAAAACTGCCATACCTGCACCAATTGCTGTTAACATATCTCTGTTCTCCTTTTCCAAATATATTTTGAATGATGACTTACTCTTCTATCTGTTCCTTGATAAAGAGCGAAGTTAAAAAAACAAATACGTAGGCCTGAATCAGACCATCGAAAATGTCAAAATAAAAGCTGAATGGAATGGGTAAAACGACCGGTAAGATCATTTTGATCAGTTCCATTACAACAAATGATCCGATCACATTGCCGAACAACCGCATACAAAGCGATACCGGGCGGATAAATATCTCCATAATGTTGATCGGTGTAACAATGGCCATGGGTTCTGCAAAACTATGTATGAACCGCTTGAACCCTTTCTGCTTCCATCCTGAATATTCAATCAGGAAGATGCTTATGATCGCCAGCCCTGCTGTCACGTTTAAGTCCTTTGTGGGCGGTTTAAAGCCCAAAAGACCAATTAAGTTAGCCACGCCAATGTAGATGGCAGCGGTAATCAAGTAAGGAATATACTGTTTTCCTCTCTCGCCCAGAATATCTGCGAAAAAGTCATTCAGAAATCCAATAGCTGATTCCAGAGCCAACTGTTTCTTACCGGGATTTTCCACCTTCAGATTTCTGACAAGAACGATCGACAATATTGTCAATGCTGCCATAATGATCCAGGTCACCACCACGGACTCCGTGACTGGTATCCCGCCAAAAATTGGGATGGTAAATACGGTCTCGCAGTTCAGCTCTTCCGTAATCCTATCCGCTATAGTTCCCGTAGGACATCCTCCCTTTCTATTTTATGATTTTTTAACTTCTCCTTTCTTATTTATTTATGATTCCAGAAAACATTACAGCTAATTTTTTCATTTGTCAATCTTTCTTTATATTTTTTTAGATGTGGCTTTCTTGTGATTTTCAATACAATTTTTCAGACATTTTTTCAATTTCTTTTATGGTTTTCTCTCCGTTTTTGGAAGGTTTTCGTGTACCAATCGGTATACAGAAAAATACAACTGCTTTTTTTCATAAATACAAGTCGTTTTTATGATTAATTTTTGTGAAATATGTGAGTGTTTCCACAGAACCCACACATAAAAAATGCCCCATTCACGAAAAATGGGGCATTTTTTTGTTAGGTTTACACATTAATAACCTAGTTTAGTAAAAACATTCCTCGGTTCATCCCAGATTACAAGGTCTGCCCTGCTGTCTGAGTGGTGATGCTCTTTATGAATGATCACCAGATTCGTCCCCTCAAAGTATTTGATATACTTGGAAAAGACTTCCGAATCCAGAGTTGTCCCCAGAAGGATCAGGGTATCCGCATTCTCAATCTCCCAGGTTGCCCTTGTCATGAGCTGGCTGTCCATCATCTCTCCAAAGAGAGCCACCTGAGGGCGTATCACCCGGCTGCAGTCCTGACAGAGGGGCACCTTCTTTGCCGTCTTTATATACTCCAGCGGATATTTCCTTCCACAGTGGGGGCAGATATTCTTGTGAATATTTCCGTGCAGGTCTATCACATTTTTGCACCCCGCCTTCTGCGGATATCCATATATATTACCCGTAATGATGCACTTGAGTTTTCCGATCTTTTCCATCCTGGCTGCCACCCGGAAGGTATCACTGGTATCCACATCCCCCTGAAGCACCTCGCTGCGGTAAAACTTAAAAAACTCAGCAGGCCTGTTATTATAATAGACACTGGTAAAAATATCCTCCGGGGACACTCCATACCTATTCTCAATCTCATATGCCTTTTCCGGCGTCTTCATTCCCATGTATCCGCACTCTGCCATCATTCCGGAACCACTTAAAATGACGGTATAGGAGCTGTCATCAATGATCTTTCTCAGCCTTTCAATCTTTTTTTCCTCATCCATAAATCTTTCCTCCTCCCGGTGTTTCTTATGTTTATATTTTACCATTTTTCTCTGTTTTTATAAAGCTTTTTTCTTTATGTAACCAGGTCACCAACAAATTCTGTGTCTTTTGGTAAAATTTGTGATAAGATAATAGCAGATAGAAAGGAAGTGCCTGAATATATGGAAAAACTTATCATCGCCGGTGCAGGACCTGCCGGAATCTCTGCCGCGCTGTATGCGGTCCGCTCCGGTATCACACCGCTTATCATACACAAGGGGATTGGAGCCCTGGAAAAAGCCGTTAAGATAGAAAATTATTACGGACTGCCTGAACCGGTCTCCGGACAGGAGCTGTACGAAAACGGCTTGAAGCAAATGAGATCCCTGGGGGTTCCAGTTGTGGAGGATGAAATGCTGTCCGTGGAATACGACGGTGATTACACGATCCATACCATCTCCTCCACCTACCAGACAAAAGCTTTGATCTTGGCAACCGGTACCAAACGGAACACCCTTGCCCTGAAGGAAGCCCGCAGATATGAAGGCAGCGGCATCAGCTATTGTGCCATCTGCGACGGTTTTTTCTACCGCCAGAAGGATGTGGCAGTGATCGGCAATGGGGAATATGCCCTCCATGAGGCAAAAGTTCTGGAGCCTATGGCAGCCAACGTCACGATCCTTACCAACGGCATGGAACCCACTTTTGAAAAGGATGCCCTGGGTACCATCCGGGTTGAGACTAGAAAAATCATTTCCGCCGGAGGAGACCCCACTTTAAAATGGCTGGAGCTGGAAGATCATGAAAAATTCCCGCTGGACGGACTCTTTGTAGCCCTCGGAACCGCCGGGAGTACAGATATTGCCAGAAAACTGGGATTAATGATAGAAAACAATCATATCATGGTAGAGACTGACACCAGCACAGCGCTGCCCGGACTTTTTGCAGCCGGGGACTGCACAGGGGGTCTGCTCCAGGTATCCAAGGCTGTTTATGAAGGTGCCCTTGCAGGAACAAGAGCTGTGAACTACTTAAAAAAGATACCCGGCGCAGTGTGACATGGTCACAGAAAAACGGGCCTGTGTCTGATAGAATAGGCACATAAAGATGAGAAACCAATAATTCATGATAAAAAATAAGGAGAGTATAATTATGGCAATGGTATTTGATGAGAAAAACTTTAAAAGCGAAGTGCTGGAATCTGATGTTCCCGTAATGGTAGATTTCTGGGCAACCTGGTGTATGCCCTGCCGTATGCTGGGACCGGTCATTGAGGAGATTGCGGGAGAGTCTAAGGGCGCGTATAAAGTGGGCAAAGTAAATGTGGATGAAAACCCGGGGCTGGCTTCCTCCTACGGAGTTATGAATATTCCTACCGTTCTGGTATTCAAGAATGGAAAGGTTGCGGAGAAATCTGTGGGTGTTGTTCCGAAAGGACAGCTTGTGAATCTGCTGAAATAAAAGCAGTGCCGCCAGATATTTTAATCAGGAGTAACTGTTCAGTAACCTCACAGTTACAGGCAAAAATCCATGCAAAATCGCCTTTGGCGATGGGATTTTTGCTTGGCCGCGGTACACTTTCTTACGGTCAGCGCAGTGAATGCGCAGACCTACTGAATAGTTACAATCAGGAACAGCCGGGAATTATAAAAGGGTGTTGCTTTTTTGCCGTATAACCGGAGTACAGGCAGCTGACCCGGTATAGGGCAGATGCCACACCCTTTTATATCTGTCAGTAAATGGGCAGCGTCACTTTGCAGCCAGTGTGGTATTGTATCCAAGAAGCGTTTTTTGACAGGCATTAAGGGAGCAATTCATACAGGCTGCTCTTATTTTCTATCTTGATCCCCCCGCGGAACAGAGAGATATCGCCTTTTTTTACCATTTGCTTCAGGGTTCTGCTGACCGCCTCCCTGGCACTGCCGATGGCTTTTGCAATCTCTTCGTGGGTCATGTGGATGCTGTCATTCTTCCTCTGGGCAGATTCATCAATAAGAAACGCTGCGATCCTCTGGGTCAGGCTCATGAACATGATCTGCTGAAGGGCCTCCACAACACTGGAAAAACGCTCTGTAGCGATTTTGTAGGCATAGTTCTCCACATAGATATTGTCCGCCGCAAGGACAGAAAATACGGGAGCCGGTATCAACAGAACTTCGCAGTCTGTCTCCGCCTCGATCTCCACATCAAAAGTGATGGCAGAGAGGGCACAGGAGGCTGTCAGCACACAGGTATCCCCTTCCCGAATCCGGTATATGGTCACTTCTTTACCCTCATCCGACAAAAGGTAAGCGCGGATAACCCCCTTTAAGATAAACACGGTGCCCAGACATTCCCTGGTGGGGGAATAGATCAGGCTTCCTGCCGGATAGTGCACTTCCCTGGAATCCCGGCACACGTTCTCCTGCTGCTCTTTCGTCAAATGCTCCCAGAAGGGGGTCTGTTCCAGAACTTCTTTTATTCTATCTTCCATTTTTATATCCTTCCCTTGCAATTCCATTTTTTTGCCCTTACAATAAGATATGCGTGTGAAATATGAAAAAAGGAGAAAATTCCTTTATGAGACAAAAGAAACTGTCTTTTTACCTGCTTCGTTTTACGGTTCTTTTGGCATTGATACTCTCTGTCCTCTGGCTGGATCATTCCTCCCGGCTGCGGATAGCATGTGTGGGGGACAGTATCACCTATGGTGCTACGATCAAAGACAAAAGCCATGACAGTTATCCGGCCCGGCTTGGAAAAATGCTGGGACAGAATTATACCGTCAAAAATTTCGGTGCCAGCGGATACACACTTCAGGAGAGCTGTGACAGACCCTATACGAGCCATAAACGCTATCAGAAAAGCCTGGACTTTAAACCTGACGTTGTGCTGATCATGCTGGGGACCAATGATACAAAGCCTTATAACTGGATCAGCGCTGAAGCTTTCAAGGATGATTATATGCAGCTCATCTATTCCTATCAGGAACTGCCCTCCCGGCCAAAGGTCATCCTCCTGTCACCTGCAGACGTATTTCCGGAGAATTTCAGTCCCGCAAAGCCCTATAAGATCCAGGCTCATGTGGCCTGCGAAGCGGCAAAAGCAGTCCGTGAGCTCGGGGCGGAGCTGGGACTGCCTTTTATTGATATTCATGAGGTGACAGCCGAACACCCGGAATTCTTCCTTCAGGACGGGATCCATCCCAATGAATTAGGTGCCGAGACCATTGCCCGGACCGTTTATGAGAAACTGAAGGAATTGGGGTATTAAGCTCTTCCCCTTTTTTCTTCAATATACCATATACGGGGAAGTTATTCCAGTACGGAAATCATTTTATCTGTTCTGTCTGCATTTTATCATTTCTTCGCGGATTTTTGGCATCTCTTTATCCAGGCGGTAAAAAAGCATGAGCACAAAACAAAGAGCCACACAGATGACCGGAATCCAGTTATAGCAAAAACTGATGGCACTCTGAGCACCCGCTGACTGCACAGCTTTGGCTGCGTCAAACCCGCCGGCTGCAAGGATCCATCCCATAACCGCCTGTCCAAGACCGAGTCCCAGTTTCTGGGCTGTGCTGACGCCTGCATTGCCCATTCCCACAGCAACAACACCTGTTTTCCACTGACCATATTCAATGGTATCCGACACCATCCCAAAAGCCATACCTCCTGCCGCCCCCAGGCCCACACCTTTCACTGCGTTAAAGAATATGAGCAGCGGAAGGTTTGTACCGCACAGGCCTGTGCCTGCAAAGCCTGCGATCATGGCAATAAGCCCAACCTGATATGTTCTGTGTTTTCCAAACTTCTTCATGAACGCCGGTGTAAGGAACATAATGGCAAGCTGTGCAATGGATAACGCATTGTTGATGGGTGTATAGTACCCTATATCTCCAAGCACATACTGAGCATAGTAGGCGGCAGCCACTGCATACATGACAATAACGAAGAAGATCAAAAACATACAGACGGTCATCAAAACCCAATATTTGTTTTTAAACAGAGATTTTACAGCTGTCATTACAGACACCGATCTATCCCCTTCTGCCTGTTTTTCCATATTTTTCACACGTTCTTTTGTCCCGAAAAAGCATAAGATACTTGCAGCGATCACGATCAGCCCCACTATGACAAAGGCCTTTGTCCATGCTCCCTGTTTGTACATGTCCCCTCGCCCAAATCTGTTCAGCCAGGTAAGGAAGAAGGTGTTCATGGTGATATTGGCCAATGTCTGAAAAATCATATTCATATTTCCCAGAAGGCCGCGGTCGAAATCATTCTGTGTCATAAGGTAATTCATGGACGTATAGGGCACATACATGGCGGTATAAAATACTGCATTTACCAGATTATACATAATAAAAATGTAGACATATTTTATCAACCCGGTCATAGATGCCGGAATACAGAACAGCAAAAGCGTGGAAACAGCCAGCGGGATACACATACGCACCAGCCAGATCCTGGCCTTGCCGTGCCTGGATCTTGTGCGGTCTACAATCCCTCCCATGATCAGGTCACTGATACCGTCAAAAACCTTTGACAGGGCTATGATAGTACCTGCTACGCCTGCATCCACAAAGGATACATTCGTCAGATAGATCATAAAGAAGGCTGACATGATGCCGTTTACCCATGCCATACCGTAATTGCCTATGCCGTATCCAATGCGTTCACTCCAGCTTAATTTTGCCTTTGGGTCATTATGTTTTGATGCATAACTAAACATTTCTCTCTCCTTTTCAAGGTGGTGCCAGGTCCGCCTTCTCTCAGTTTTCGTAAAATCTCATGTCCTTCCATACTTTCATAAGTGTGCCGCAGTCCCGTGCTTCGGTTCTGGTCACTCTGTCAAAAATGCGGATTTTGGAATCATATCCTGTATATTTTGGCCAGTTCTTCTGATCCGGTTCCCCTGTTTTTATAAACTGCACCCAGGAAGTGTGCATGGCCTCTATGAGTGCATCTATTATTTCCTCAGATTCCCGCTCAAAGATAAATCTGCTGAACGCAAAATCTTTGTCGGCAAACATACAGGGAAGTTCGTAAGCGTGAGAAGCTTTCATTCCGGTGGCCTTTCCAGATCTTGACACAAACTCATAATGGTACACCCATACATCCCCGTATTTTTTTTGAGCCTGTGCCACCTTCAGGGACGGCACACGAAATGCATAGTCTGTGGCAAAATTTATAAATGGTTCTAATTCGTTTGCCGGAATCTCTTCCGCACTGTTTAAGACGGCTTTTAACTCCTGATCTTTCACAGACGGCTGGTAATGGTGCATGATTTCCGGTACCGCCTGGGTATGTCCGTTTTTTTCAAACATTTCAGCGATCATGGACCAATTGTTTGGAAAACTGGTCTTTTCCGAATGCACGAACAAGGTTCCCTCATGTTTATTGGTGCCGATGATCAGCTTGATACCCTCTGCGCTTCCATTTCTCACAGCATCTATGGGCCGTACGGGAATCAAATCGTCCTGAATGGGTCCCGGCAGAAAAATACCGGGGTTTTTGTATTGATGTTTTTCCGCCACATAGGTATTGCCCTTTTGTAATTCATATGGGTCTGCTGTGCGCAGCTTCTGTAAATCCTCAACACGCCATCCCATGCCTTCTAAAAATAAATCAATGTTCTCTCTGGCCGTCTTATGTGTTGCTATGCAGTTTGGCAGTGGACTCTGGGCGATTGCCTGCGTGAACATCCCTATTACGGCCGGGATCGCCAGCATGTTTATCACAGAAGTGCCGCCTGCGGATTCTCCTGCGATCGTAACGCGGTCAGGGTCTCCTCCGAATGCTTTTATGTTTTCATGGATCCAGGTCATAGCAAGGATCTGATCCGAGATGCCGCAGTTGCTCTCAAAATCTTCACAGCCGGGATAAGTTGTAAAATCATAAAATCCCAGTACATTCAAACGGTACTGAAAAGAAACAAAGAGGATGCCTTTCTCCGCGAAAGAACCGCCATTGTAAAGAGGTACTGATGCCGAGCCGGTATTATATCCGCCGCCGTGTATCCACACAAAAACCGGCAGATTTTCGCCCTCCATGGGGCGCCGGATATTCAGAGTGAGGCAGTCTTCGCTGCCTTTTAATCTTCCATCCTCTAACTGGACTGCTTCTTTTCCGTACTTTCCGGCATCAAAAATCCCTTCCCAGGGAGCTGCCGGCTGTGCTCTTTTAAAACGCAGATCTCCAACCGGAGGTTTTGCAAAAGGGATGCCAAGATATTCTACCAGATTGTTTCTCAGATGGCCTCTTATCTTTCCGTTTGTTGTGTTTACCACGTATTTTTCCATTATGCTTTCCTCATAGTTTCCGCTTAGACAGTGCCACTTTTTTTCCTGCTGCAGTCAGGTCTTCCAGACCGCCTGCTGCCTCCTGCAAAACATGTGCCTTCAATCTCGGCCTGCAGTTTTCATCCGGTTCCTTAAAAAATCCAAAGTATACTTCTGCCTGACCGCCAATCTGATTTTTTTCAATCCCCTGTTTTTTCAGCATTCCTGTCTCCGTCAGCAGTCGAAAATTATAGATTGTCCGCACATAGGGAAGTTCCGCTGCAAGCCGCAGCAATTTTCTTGTGTATTCTGCCTGCTTGATTTCCAATTCCGGGTCCCCGCAGTCTGTAAAACCTGTCTCTGTCAGAATGACCTGTTTCTTGGCATCGCCGTATTTGCACATGACCCGGTATGCAGCATCGTTGTAATCCTTCCACAGACAGTCCGGCTCCTCAATATGTAAAAAAAGATCTGCATCCCTCTCCATCTGGTCGGTGCTCATCTGATACGGATGCCATGCTACAAGGTCAAAATAATCATCCGGGTCTTCAGACCAGAATTTCCCCGATTTAATACGGCTGTATATCTTATCAAGCGTCCATGCGATCCCATACATAGGCGGAAGGTAATCCGGCAAATCCCCGCCAAGCCAAGGTGTACTCAGAGCCGGCGAAAAGGAAACCACCTTGGCATCCGGGTTTGCTCTTCTAATGCCTTTTGCGGCAAAGTACATAAGATCAACAGCTATGTCCAGTTTTTCATCCGGGCTGTAGGGCCGTGACATATCGCTGTCAAGGAATCCGTCAGGCTGTAAAAATGCATTGATGTTCCATTCATTTCCCACCTCCCACTGAGATACCTGCGGAAACAGGGAGACCATGGTAAACCAGGACTGCTCCAGCATATCCAAAGTCTGGCGGTAAAGACTTCCTTCTGTCAAATCTCTGTTAGGTACAGCATGCCCGGTGCGCTGTCTACATCCCTTTGGCAGAAACCATTCGTGGCTCATTCCAGTAACTTCCAGATGTAATTCCTCTGCACGGTTTAAAAGTTTTGTATGTGCCAAAACAGCACCCTCATTTGGCGTTACCGGGTCCATAAGGATTTCCGTCAGGTGCATCCAGGAACGGTATGCTGTACAGCCTAAGGCTTTCACTAGATCCAGATATTCTGCGGCAGATACATAGGTATCCTGCTCACGCTGAATCAGCGGTTCTCCGATTCCGTAAAAATATTCTGATCTCATGCACTTCCTCCTAATCATGATGTGTCGGTTTTGTGTTTTGCTTTGATGTACTTATGATAGCAGGGGGCGAGAAGTTTATATACTGTTATTTTGTTGTTTTTATAATTATTTTGCACTGATATAAAATTGTAGAAATGTAGCAGCGGGCAGCAAGCCCCCTTTCGGATCAAGACTACAGTGTTTTCATTGTGGTCTGCATCCAAAAGAGGGCTTGTGAATTTTGCCGGTGATATTAAGTTGTAAAGGTATTGAATTACTCCCCCCCTTCATCTTTTTTGGGGGGCGAATCATATAGGTTGTTACTCTCATTTTGTTTGTCAATCCAATGATAACATACATCCTTTGGGGGAGTATGATCCAAGTTACATATGCATTCCGGTGGTATTATTCCGCTGCTCTACGAAATCAATAAATGAGCGAGATTCTATTTTTCCTCCAGAAATTCTGTGGGCTTATAGGATTCTCGATACTGTCTTGGTGTCATATTTTTTTTGGCTTTGAATATTTTACCAAAATAGCTCTGCGACGGGAAGTTGACATACTCAGCGATTCTGGGTATGGATTCTTCGGAATAGATCAAGAGATTGGCAGCACGTTCAATCCTCACATCATTCACATAGTCTTGAATACATATTCCTGCTTCTTTTTTAAAGAGACGCGACAAATAACTGCTGCTGATTCCCAGCTTGCCTGCAATATCATCCAGATAGATTTTCTCCCTGAAATGCTTTTTGACGTAATCTTTGCACTGTTCCGTATAACTGGAAGTATGGCGCCTGGTTTTCAGCTCTTGGACACGTTTTGTAAGTTCTTCTATGGCATGATTACGGTAGGCAAGAATCTGCATGATATCTTTGCACTCTGAACCTTTGTTTATGTAGTATCCGCTGAGACGATAAGCGGCATATGGCATCAGCCCACCCTCTATAGCCGCGCGGGCGCACAGGGTCACTCCGATAACCAGCATATTCCGCCAGTGGGTTAATTCACTGGCTCCCAACTTTCCAACTTCCGGATCCATTTCCTTGGACAGGCGGACTGCCTCCGCAACATTTCCCTCTCGCACCATATCCAGAAGTTTCCTCTCTTCCTGGTAGGAGTGGCGGTAAAAATCTTCTTCATCAGATTTTAAATTGAAGAGGATCTGCTCTTCGGCTTCCTGCTCTTTTGTGACTGAAATCAGATGATTGGCATTTAATAACTGCCGGTCGGTATATTCTGTGTCAGTTACTATTTTTGCAAGGATACAGACCAGATGGAGTATTTCTGTGACGGTAAACAGACGGAGGTTCTTTTCAACAGCTTCCGGTATTCCATATGTTCGGTAGAATTTATGTCTCTGGGTTTTATTGAAGAAAGTTGTGCACATAGGGCCTGCCAGATAGTATTTCTGCGATGTACGGATGCAGGCAAAGTAGGCCTGGTGATCATCTTTACAGATGTACGGAACTGTCTGGTTTTTTGCGTTTTCTATTAAATATGCTTGCAATTCTGCACAGTGATGTAAGGGGTTATGGGCAGAATTCTTTTGATATGAAACGATTTCAGTATCCTTTATAGCGAATATCCCTATGTTTTGGAGTTCTGACAAGTGTGTCAGTAAGTAGGTGGAGTATTCCGCTTGGCTTTTCTGCATAGTCTCAGGCCTTCCTGGGTGTTTTTAATAGATTATTTTGATCGCGTTTGGTATTTCATCTGATTTTTTTCTGCCGCCGCAATGTCTCCAGGAATGCGTGGCAGCCTTCTACAATATCAGAATAAGTTGCCTCGAAATTTCCTGTGTACCATGGGTCTGCAATGTCTCTTGGATTCGTAGAAAAGTCCAGAAGACGGCAGATTTTGTGTTCCGGATCTCCGCCTGTAATTCGATTCATATTGCGGATATTCCATTCATCCATACCTATGAGATAATCATATTTTGCGTAATCTGATCTTTTCATCTGCACCGCGTATTTGCCAGCTGTGGAAATACCCACTTCACGCAGTTTGTTTCGGGTTCCGTGGTGTACCGGGTTGCCGATTTCTTCTGTGCTGGTGGCAGCGGATGCGATGTGGAAATTGTCTTTTGGGTTTTCTTTTTGGACGATGTCTTTTAGGACAAATTCGGCCATGGGGGAACGGCAGATGTTGCCGTGGCAGATGAATAATATTTTTATCATGTTGCTATATCTCCTTATATCTTCGTTTTTCCTTGTATTTAAGGCATTTCTACAACTTCTCGTTTTCTAGTTGTTTATGTATCTTTTTATGACTTCTCATGTTTTGACAGTCAAAAGTTGTAAAATAAGTTGTAAAGCTGTACCTGTTTTACAATTTATTTTACAACTTACTGATTGCACACCGCTTTCATCTCTTTTGGATTATCCTCAAAGTAAGTCTTCAAGATTACACCTATATCCAAATGTCCCATAATTCTCTTGTGTACCAGGTGGCACTCTGTCCGGTTTTTCCAGGCGAATTATATACAGATATCGTTGCTTTCCACTAAAATCTTTATACTTAAATATATATCGTCCATCTTTTCTTTGTTTTGTCATGTTACGGTTATTACCTACTTATTTTCCTCCTACAAATGTCGATTTAATACGAGTTTCTCTTCCACTCCATTGGCATATGTATATAAAAGCCGCGTTCTGTCAAACACCGGATCTACATCGTGAATGATACTATGATGATTCGGGCACAAAATAATCTGATTGCTGGCATCATTATTTAAACTTCTTACAAAGTAATCAATGTGATGTGCCTCAGCTACATGAGAACCATATTCTTCTCCGATAAGCCTTCCACAAATCTGGCAACGATACCCATACAAGCGTTTTAGATTATCTCCAATTTTTTTGTTTAACTTCCGTATCTTAACAATCTGCTCTTTTTCCTTGCAACCAGCGGTATCATCTTTCATATCAAAATTAAACTGAGCTTCCATCGTTCGCTCCGATTGACCTGCAATAATATTACGCAATATTTCTATATCTTGAGAACCAATCGTCTCCAATACATAGGTATCATCATACTCTGTAGTATAGACAGCCAAATACTCTTTAAAATCTTCCGGAAGTGAAATATGCTTTTTGGATCCCTTCTCCTGCAGCTGCTTCATCTTGCTGATATAAGCATAACTTCTCTGAAAATAGCCACGAAGCGCCTGCGCCAGCTCACTATTCTGTGAATACCGAATCTGCACAATATCTGCATGCGGACCAAACTTCTTATCAATACGATTGTTATTTAACTTAGCTTTATATGACTTGCCATTAAGATAGAGCGTAATATCTTTTGATTCACCTCGCTGAATAAAACGATCGGCGACCTGTCGAAACATTACCTGATATTCGATCGGAATTGCAAAACCATAATTAAAGAGTGACCAGTCTACTTCTTTCTTGTAAACATACTCATCTGAAATATTCTTTATCACGCAAGCCACTCCTTCCCATTACACGCTCCTCCCAAACATCATATTCTTGTCACTAAATATTGTGGTTTAAATAAATTTCAATAATTATCAAGGGATGCTCGGCATATTCGGTAAACTTCAAACTGGATTAGCACGATGCTGGTCAGCAGTCGTCCAAAATCTATCTTTTAAGTTCTTTAACTGTTTATTCGTCATCTGTTTTCACCCTAATTTTCGTTCCAAAGTGTCAAATTAACACTTTAGAATGAATCTTTCGCACTTTGATAATCATTTTAATACTCAATCCTAAAATAATCCAGATACGCCTTATATTTATCCTGTGCTGTCAGGCAGGTATCTATCAGATATCCCTTCTCGTTACCCCATTCTTTCAGTCCTCGATAATAAAACAGTTTCAGATTATCCTCGATAATGAACGGAACGATATTATATTTCAGACATTCTTTAAACATAATTAGTCTCCCAACACGACCGTTACCATCCTGAAACGGATGAATTCTCTCAAACTTTACATGGAAATCTAGAAGCTCCTCAAAGGTCTTTTCTTCTTTCGCATTGTACTCTGTCAACAAAATTTTCATTTTATCGGCAACTTTTTCCGGAAGTGTAGTTTCCATACCGCCCACTTCATTTGGCAGTTTCTTATAATTTCCCACTGCAAACCAATCTTTTCTGGAATCGCTGGTTCCACTTTTCAGAATCAAATGCAGTTCCTTAATAAACTTTTCAGTCAACACGGATTTTGCATGATCAATGATCATATCAATACAACGGAAATGATTTGCTGTTTCAATCACATCGTCCACATTGAGAACTTCACCTTCCACACCAATGGTATTGGTTTCAAAAATATATCTGGTCTGGTCATGAGTCAGACGGCTGCCTTCCATATGATTTGAGTTATATGTTAAATCAATCTGAGTCTTATGGTAAATGCCGCCGGAGTATTTGCTTTCCTTCTGATCCTGCAAAATATCCAACAGAGTTGGCTGTTCTTTTCTCTTATTAGAACGTTCTGGTTTTCCTGCATTTTCAGGAATATTCCAAGTCTTGCCGGTAAGAAATGCTCCGTTCACACGTCCCTGAGCACAATAATTTCTTACACTTCGCTCCGAGATATTCCACTTCTTCGCTATCTCAGTAACTGAAAGATATCGCATCTAATTTCCTCCGTCTATTTGCAAACACTAATTTCACTTAACCTATTATTTATTATATCACGTTACCGGCAATAAATCTATTACATTTTAAATTTACTTTTATTTATTATTGCCGGTTTCGGAAATTTTATATTAACCTTAGCAAAAAACCGAACCCCACAATCAAGTGAAATCCGGTTCTTATTTTATCTGCATACGGTTTCCTTTAGCACAATTTCTTCCGCACGATTATGGATAACATTCATTTATCTTATCCATTTCCATTGATCTTTCGCTTTCAATTCCTCCGTCACACACTCTGCTTCTTGCATTTGTTTAACAAGCATCTCCAATCTTGCTCGTGTCTATTCGTTCTCATGAGCAAGATACTGCCAAACCAAAGAGCAAAAACAACAAATTCCAGCTTTGTAGAATTTTTCTTTATTCAGAAATCAACATTTTATACACAGCTTCATACTCTGCATATATTTAATTATTCACTTGCCAATATGCTACATTACTACTTTTATTTTTTCAATCAACTCCAAATCTGCAGGCAACCATTCCACACTATCCAATTCATCTTTTGAAAGCCATTTTGCAGCTTCATGCTCTTTTAAAACCAAATCGCCGGAAATAATTTCAGCCCAAAAACATTCCATTGATAGATGAAAAGTTGGATAATCATATTCAACACAATCCAATTTCTCTCCAACGGAAATCATTGTATCAAGTTCTTCCTGAATTTCTCTAATCAACGCACACTCTGAAGTTTCTCCAGCCTCTACCTTGCCTCCTGGAAACTCCCAGCCATCTTTAAATTCACCGTAGCCTCGCTGGGTTGCAAATATTTTGTTATTATTTCGTATGATTGCCGCAACTACTTTTACTGTTTTCATGCTTTCTTCCTTTCGGTATATACCTTTTAGCAAATTATATATTGATAAATATCTTCCCGCACAGGGGTATCCAACACCCATTCAATTTCAACGGCTGTTTTTGTCGTATTAGGCATACAAAATTCTTCTACCTTTCCAGATGCAGTCATTCGTCCAAGATAATAAAACTCCTTGGAAATTTTATCATCCTTGTTCTTTCGTACAAATAACTGAACATCTATTCCTCTTTCCCTGGCATGTAGAAAATTTTGAACATCTTCTGACTCTAGTGACCTTCCTGATTTTGAAATGGCAATTAAAGTATTTGCATTCACAAAATGATCCTCATACTTTGTCGTATCACTAATATTATCAGATTTGTCATAATTAATAAACACCGGGAAAGTTTTTGTTTTTTTATCGTATTTGTATCCTCCGATATTCAAAGGCACCTCACTAGTTTCCCAATTGAGAAGACGACACGCATCCTCGTAAGTATATTTTTGATATAAAACAAAATCCGTATCCTGATATCTCTTGCTGAAATTTGCATTATATCTAGATATACCAAATTCTACCAGTTCTTTTATAATTGCATAAAATTCCTGATTTTTCAGCATTTCATCAAAACCTTTGGAAATCCCATACTCATTTCCCTCTTGCTCAATTAAAATACAAGAATCGTACGTCTTCTTTCCAGAACCAGATGGAAATTCATTGGTCATAACATTCACGATATTTGTTTGAGCATTTTCATTCAACACAATATCGTAATTTTCTTGAAGACTTTTTTTCAGTACACTTAAAATTCCATGCTGATATGTCAATAAACGATTCAGCATTTCAAGTTCATGGATTCGCTTACCGGAAGCCAATTTCTTAGAAATAAACTCAACAACCTTTTCTTCTTTCTCAGACAAACGGACTGTATATTCTTTTTCATATTTTACAAGAAATTTGTAATATGATCCAAGACTGCTATTATCGAAAATACGACATACATCCATCTCTCCATATTCATCAAAATCCTTTAGTTTGGGGATTCTCCCCAGTTTAAATTTTAAATTAGTGTAATTTTCTTTAATCAGCTTTATATCGCTGAAGTTCGCAGCGTCGATAGCCGTGAAAATACGATTACGACTAATCTCATCAAAATGTATTGTCGATATACCCGGAATCACACGATCACCTTCCATAACATATCGTCGAATATTATCTTTGTTATAACTTCGATCACCCGAAAGTGCAATAGGAATCAGGAAATTCTTTTTGTAATTTCCGATAAAGTCCAGGATAACAACAAATTTTTTATTTTCGTCTTTTCTGAGCCCTCGTCCTAATTGCTGTACAAAAACAATGGCTGATTGTGTAGGCCGCAGCATAATAACCTGATTCACTTCCGGAATATCAACACCCTCAGAAAAAATATCAACTGTAAAAATGTAGTCCAGATAATCTATTTCCATCATTTTATCTTTTGGAACATCCATTACCAAGCGCTCAATAACCTCTTCTCTTCTGGTGTCATTGTCCTCTCCGGTCAACGCTACTGTCCGATATCCTCGCTCATTAAATTTTTGAGATAACTTCCTTGCCTCTTCTTTTCTACTGCAAAAAATCAGACCTTTTACACGGTCCCCACTATAACCATAATATTTTGCTTGTTCAATTACATAATTTACTCTATCATCACTTGTCAGACGATTAAAATTACGAAGTCCCTCTGCCTGATCATCATCTCCGATAATTTCTCCATCTACGCTCAAATCAGTGATGCCAAAATAATGAAATGGACAAAGCAGGTCTTCTTCCAATGCCTGCTGCAATCGTATTTCATATGCTATATTATGATCAAATATTTCATAAACATCAAAACGATTCGTTTCCGGACTCGCTGTCATTCCTAACCAAAAATTCGGTTGAAAATAATTCATAATCTTTTGATAACTGTCTGCACCGGAGTGATGTGCCTCGTCCAGACAGATTACAGAAAATGTATCCGGAGCAAACGTTCTTAAAATATTATCTTTGCTCATCATTTGCATAGTTGCAAATATTAGTTCAGCTCCCTTTATATTCTCTATATCTTTGGAAGTATTCCCAGAAAGAAGTGCATATTTATAGATTGATCCATCTGCACGTTTACTGCCAAAAACCCTCTTATAACTAACTAAAGCCTGTTTTGCAATCTGCTCTCTATGTACTAGAAACAAAATCTTTTCCGGGTTCATTTCACGCAATGCAAAGGCCGAAGCAAAAGTCTTACCAGTTCCCGTAGCCGAAATCAAAAGTGCCTTTTGCTCCTGCTTCTTAATTAATTCCTTTACATTTTTTACAAATGCAACCTGCATAGTATTTGGCTGCAGTTTATTTTGTTCAAAAGATACCGGATCTCTTTCTCCTGCTATTTTTTTCTGTTTCTTTATCAATTCATATCTTACACGATAATTTTCAATGAAATCCTCATAAACCAAACTATGTTTATCATCCCACAAGGCTTGAAATTCTCTTAAAATATCACTGACAACCTCTCCAGATTTATACCCGACAAGTTTTGTATTCCACTCACGATTTACCTTCAAAGCGCCAGCAGTCATATTAGCACTTCCAACAATTATTCGA
This sequence comes from Blautia marasmi, assembly GCF_900258535.1. Taxonomy (NCBI): domain Bacteria; kingdom Bacillati; phylum Bacillota; class Clostridia; order Lachnospirales; family Lachnospiraceae; genus Blautia; species Blautia marasmi. Next base: position 5,083,051 of record NZ_OIWX01000001.1, on the reverse strand, counting down.
TATATTTCTTCATTTTTGAAGATATAGCCCTTCGTATGAAATCCATCTTTATCTTCATTGGTACAATACATTTTCAGCTCTATATTTGTCAGAGAGTTTAGTTTATCCAACGCTGCTGGATCATTAAATACCAAATAGTCTGTCGTAAGAATTTTCCCTCTAATGCCTTTTCTCTCTAATGCTTGAAACGTCTGCAATAAAGGAGTAATTCCACCCAAAGTAATAAAAGCAACACAGATACAAAACTCTTCACAGTTCAAAAGTTCCTGTTCAATAGATGAAATAACTCGTTTGCCTTGTCTAGAGTCATTTGACACAAACTCTGGACGATATACCAGATTTGATGCAGACAATCCATCTACAAATGCTGTTTCAAAACCAGAACGTAACTCTAATAATTTTTCTTGTTCCATCTAACCCATCCTTATGCTTAAATTTCACTTACCCTATAAGCTTTTATCCCATACATTATTATATTTTTCTATCCCAACAATGCGAAATAACTATCCAATCTGTCATTTGCATATTTGGGGATTCTATTCTTCATCGAATCCAGATTATATTTTACATGAAATTCATCAGAATATTGTCATAAGAGAAACTACCTTTCTCCAAACACCCAATTTCTTCCACAAAATTATTTAACTTTTAATTCCGTATACTTTTCCTTACTTCCAAACGCCTTTTCCACTGGATATTTCTCATTATTCAATTTCACTTTTTCACGAACAATCTCATCCAAATCCAGCCCGCAGGCATCTGCCATGAGAATACAGTAATTTACTACATCAGCAAGTTCTTCTCTTATCTTATTAAGCTTATTTTCGCACACCACATCTTCTGCACTCCACTGGAACACCTCCAATAATTCAGCAGCTTCCAGACTGATCGAAATCGCCAGATCCTTAGGATTATGGAATTGCTTCCAATCTCTGTCATCCCGGAATTTTAACACTTCGTTTATCGTATCCTGCGTCATTTTGCCATACCCCTTTTCAAATTATACTGTATCTACATACTGTGAAATATATTTTCGTAATTCCTGGTCACATACATATAAATAAGAGCCTCGGATTCCTCTGGTCATAAGAACATAATATATGTGCTGTATGTATTCCTTAAGCTCCTCATATTCTACAGTCTTTTTACCATTTTGATCATAATAGTTTTGTGGCCGGATTATGATACTTTTACTAACCGGATCATAGCCGATTTCTTCGCCAAAAATGATAAAGGCATAATTCAGATCATAACCTTGTGTTGAGTGAATACACCCCACCTCGTTAATCGCTTCGCTTGAATGAACCCATCCCTCTGTACAATGGTTCCATTGTTTCTTTATACCCTGAATTTCAATATCATAAACTGTTTTGTCATTCTTGCTGATCCATTCCCAGGCATATCCTGCTGCCATTCTTACAAGCTGTACTTCTTCCTCCTTTTGGTACATCAGTTGATTAAATGCCTTAAAATCCGTCATCAGTTTAAATTCATACTTATCAAATGTTTTCTTTTCTCTGACATTGCCTGATAAAATATTTTTTACATATGCAATATAATCATTGCCGCCATTTACCCGCATCTGTGTCAATAAATTATAGTAGGATATCATACGCTTCGCCTGTTCGATTTCCATCTTCTTATGAAATCTTCTCACATCGATTCCGGATGGGCCGACTACCTGCATTTCATCATAGAAAAGTACCGGGCATTTGCATTGATGTAAGATCCAATCTAATTCATCACTTTCAATTGTCAATCCGATTTTTTCACAGTTTTTCTTGAAAGCGCCCATATATGAAATATTTTTATACTGATGCAGTCGGTGCGCTTCATCTACAAGCAAAATATCATAAAACTGTTTAGTCACATCCGATGGCGATAATACATCTGATGATCTAAGACCGTAAATGCTCTTGAAAATCCCTTTCAGTGTCTTTCTGAGAGATGTCTGCGGAACAACAAAGCCAATCTTTTTATCCTTAAACTCTTCACTGTCCCGTAAATATTTAAGTAAAAAGATAGCAACGATCGTCTTTCCGCTTCCCGGCCAGCCGTTTACTACAATAGTCTGCTTCCCATCTTGCTTTAAGGAACCGATTATCTCTTCTACAGCGGTTCTTTGATCACCGTTTAGTTCCTTATATGGTGAATATTTAAACAGATCAGAATTCTCCAGTTCTTCCAGAGAATGCTTTACTATTTTTTCACGCTGTAATCTTCTCCAAAGGACCTGAAACTTTTCATCATACTCTTTTTTTCCATAATATTCTTTTTCAGCCATTCCGGCATTTTTGTTGCGAACCTCATAAAGTTCATCTGCTGTGATATACTGAATAAGTTTTGACTCATAATCAAATGTAACTGACTGATTAAATTTTGAGGAATAAATAAAATGCACCTTGTCAAAAATTCTCTTATCTAAAGAATTATGGTGCTGAGACATACGATTTTTTACATGATTAGACTCTCCAATATAGGCTTGCTTTCCATTGTCCAGTATATAGAGCATCGGCCAATTTGACAGATAAACTTCCTCTCCGTATATCTGATTTTTAAAGTCGCCTTCTGTAATTTTAAACATGTTGATCTTCCTTCATATAATGATCCATTTTCTGATCGTCTCTTGATTTACGGTCAACCTTTATACCGTCCGACACGTCTTTCGTAAACCATTATGTTAATTTGCGTTTTTCTAAGGTTAAATTATCCGGTTTCTCGTCTATTCCACCACTATATTTAATAATTTTCTATACAGTCAAACAATGTCCGCGATCTCGTCTGATTTACATTCCGGAATCTCACATACCCTACCCAACACTCCCACGCGAACATCTTCATCTTCCCATGATTCACTAGCACATTGGTATGAATTTTTGCAGTTATGATCAACTCCATTACCAACTTTTTACGTTCTTCATGTATTTTCCATAATTTATTGTAATCTACAGGGATTGGTCCCCCCTATTTTTTGTATGACCAGCAAGTCATTATTTGTATTTTAACATCTTGTTCACTTGTACACAATCGAATAATTCTAAATTGCAATCTTCATTGGCAGCCCTTTCCCTTAATCATTATGCCCCTAAAAATCTTATTTTGCATTTCTGATTCCCGGAATACCTTTTGCAGCGCTATCAGTATTACCATATATCATACTGGCTCTGATACAAAAGCACCATGCCTTTCCATATAACGGTTTTTCAAAAACATTTTCACTATAACGATTAGCATTCCTATGCTTTAAATAAAATCTATTATCCCCTTATGTTCACCTTCACAGTAAATCCAGAATCTACGCAAAACTTACCGGTACCATTCTTGGCGTAACCCACTAAGTCCTTTCGGAATCAAAAAAGCTCCCTGCATTTTACTGCTGCTGCTTTACTTCCGGCAAAGATTTTACCTCTTTAGGGTTCCCGTTTCCCATCATAAACGTCAGTATCTAACTGAAGACTATCGATTTTTTCAGCATATTTTAAAAAATCAATGGCCGGTACAGTTGCTATATCCTGCAATTTTTTCAATAGATTTAAAAGCAAATAGACCAATGATTTCTCTGCTTCGCAGTAATGAATCTTCGGTTTGATAGATTCCTTGTATTCAGTAACAAAAGTGTTGTTGTCAATTACAAAAGTATTATTGGAAATTGAACAAACAAAATCTAACCGTTCCTCTTTTTCTCTCTCATTAATGTACTTCACAACATTATCTTCAATTGGTGCTCTCCAATCGCTTTTCGTTGTTAAAATTCCGGCAAGGATCTCATGTAAGATCTTGGGCGGGTACTGTCCTCCTGCATGCTTTATTGGTGCAGAAGTTCGTGACAAAGCTCGAACACTTTTGGCTTTTTTACCCGCGTATTCAATCCTGTCTTTATTCAAATTCTGTTTCACTTCAAACACTGCGTAAACACTTTCAGCTGGAATTAATTTTCCATCACCATGTTTAAAAACCAGATAGGAATACTGTGCATCGTAAATAACCAAATCTATTTGATCACTTTGTTTTCCTGTGGAATCTATGATAATAGCCTTATCAACTTGATATCTCTGCGGAAGATATTCTCTAAACCACTCAATCCAGTTTAATTCTGTATCGTCTCCTTTTGTCCCAGGATGTACAAATGCTTCTGCACCTGTGTTTAATTTCTGGATCATTTCTTTTTGCATGTTCTCATACAACTTTGACAAATCTATTTCCGGCATTTTTCTTCTTTTCCTTCCCCTTGATTTTGTGATATGATCCATCCATCTGCTGTAAACTTTCGATAAAACTATGCGGTCCAATTGCATTAAGAAATATACTGCTGCCGTCTTATAGGAATCATTTATTAGCTGGATGTATCATAAGGAGTTTCCTCCCAGGCATGATGTACTACGGAATTGTCATATTCCAATGACAAAATTTTACCACAAGTGACAAATGATTGCTACAGAACATCTGCAATAATTTTCCCATCCCCTACCACTCCTATGCAAATATAAAAGCGATCATAATATCAGGCTCACCCCCAATACCATGACCGCTAGATAGCCATACCTGATTTTGTTTTTACCCCCCCCCCATTTACATCCTTCTTAATACAAATGCAGTAACCTAACCGCACTTTTGGCAGCTTTATATGTGAAATTTTCCAGCTCTCTTGCTGCATTTTTTAATTCTTTTCTTATCTCTATCTGCTGCGGACAGTGTTTTTCGCATTTTCCACACGCAACACACTGGGAAGCGCTGGAAAAATTCTTACGAAATGCCGTACATCTCAAATAATCCATCCTGGCAGCGCTTTTCCCCTCTGTGTAAACAGCATTATAGCAAAGAAATGTTCCGGGAATATCCACGCCTTTGGGACAGGGCATACAATAACCGCAGCCTGTGCAGCCCACCTTTACACTTTTGTTAATCTCTTCTTTTACCTGTTCTATCAATTCCTCTTCTTCTGATGTCAAACTGCCTGCAGGACTTTCTGATGCTGTCCGAACATTTTCTTTCACCATCTCAATGGAATTCATTCCCGAAAGAACACAGGTCACTTCCGGCTGATCAAACAGCCACTTGAAGGCCAGACCGGCCGGGGTGATTCCCTTCCCCTGCTGCCTGATAAGCTGCTTTGCAGAATCAGGCAAAAGATTTACCAGACGTCCTCCCCGCAGGGGCTCCATTATAATAACAGGCATTCCCTTGGCATGGGCATACTGTAACCCCTCCCTGCCTGCCTGAGAATTTTCATCCAGATAATTATACTGGATCTGACAAAAATCCCAGTTGTAGACATCGATCAGTTGTTTAAACATCTCTGTATTTCCGTGATAAGAAAAACCAATATTCCGAATGGTACCGTCTGCCAATTTTTCTTTGATCCAGTCCGGGATTCCCATCTTGACCAGCTTATCCCAGGTAGAAATATCTGTCAGCATATGCATTAGATAATAATCCACATAGTCTGTTTTAAGCCTCTTTAGCTCCTCCTGAAACGTCTTCTCCACACCGTTTATGGATTTTATCATATAATGAGGCAGTTTTGTGGCAATATTTACTTTGGAACGGCAGTGATTCCGGTACAGTATTTCCCCCAAAGCTGCTTCACTTCCAGGGTAGATATAGGCTGTGTCCAGATAGTTCACTCCTGAGGCAATTGCCTCCATCACTTCCTTTTCCGCCTTATCCAGATCAATACTGCTGCCCTTTCTGGTAAATCGCATACATCCAAAACCCAGGGCAGAGATTTTGTTTCCTTTTTTGTCTTCTCTATATTCCATTATTCCTCCCTCACTGCCAACCAAAAATCCATCGCCTGCCTTACAAAACACACGCCACTGCTTTCTAAAGCCCACTCTTCTCTCTTATCTTTACCCTGTCATGGCCTTTCAGCCATACGTTCCAAGACATGCATCTCCCAATGGATCAAACTATTCTTGTCAGCATTTCATGATATTGCTCAGCAATGTTCAATGCATGGTCACCAATGCGTTCAAAGTCTGTCAGCAATTCAGAAAAGAAAATACTGGCATCTGCCACACATTCGTTTTTCCCAATTCGCTCCATCTGCTGCCTCAGATTTTCATTTCGGATATCATCTATTTTCTGCTCGTCACGTGAAGTTTTCTCCAGCATGGTTTTTATATCTGAGATCTGATCTCCTGCAACATCTTCCAGGATCTGAAGACTCATACCTTTCATGATCACGATTTCCTGTTTTGCCTTATCTGAAAAAACAACCCCCATTTTTTTCATGCTTGCTGCATATCCCAGAATATTCATAGCATGGTCACCGATCCGTTCCAGGTTTCCCAGAATCTTATAGTATCCACTGATCTTAACAGAATCTTCCGCTGCCATCTCGTGGTGCATCACTGACACGATATAGCGGGATACTTCTGCATTCAGATAATCAATATACTCCTCTTTCTGTTCCAGCACCTCTTTACTTTGTACTGTATCGTGAAAAACCGCATCAAAACTTCCCGCAACCGTTTCACAGACAATTTTCCGCATCCGCTCTATTTCCAGATTGATCTGTGTCAGGACCACGGCTCCCTGCCCCATGGGGTAATGCCTTTCAAACGGCTGTATATATTCCAAGTGGAATACTTCTTCCTGCTCACTTTGTTTATCCGGAAGAATCTGTTCTGCAAGACGTGCCATATAGGTACCAAACGGCAGCAAAAGCAGCGTGGTGACAATATTAAATACGGTATGGACATTGGCGATCTGGGCTACCGGATTTCCCGGGGTAAGATGTTCCATGAGAACAGTAAACGGTGTTAAGAGACAGATTACCGTAAATATGATTGTACCGATTATATTGAACATCAGATGGATCACGGTTGTCCGCTTTGCATTCACTTTTGTACCAATAGACGCTAAAACAGCTGTAATACAGGTTCCGATATTTTGTCCAAACAAAATGTAAACCGCACTGGAAAGAGGGATCATACCTGTGCCTGCCAGGGCCTGTAAAATGCCCACAGATGCTGATGAAGACTGTATGACAGCGGTAAAAGCAGCGCCGATCAAAATACCTACCAGCGGGTTACTGAATGTAGTCATAAAGTGGATAAAAGTTTCTGAATTCTGAAGCGGCACCATGGCAGCACCCATCATATCCATGCCAATAAAGAGCACACCCAGACCCGCAAAGATCTCACTGATATGCTTAACTTTTTCATTTTTGACGAATAGAATAGCCGCAACCCCCAGAAAGGCGATCAACGGAGCAATGGCACCGATATCCAGTGCGATGAGCTGCCCGGTGATCGTTGTACCGATATTGGCGCCCATGATGACCCATACCGCCTGGTTCAGGGTCATGAGGCCGGAATTTACAAAACCAACCACCATAACAGTGGTAGCGGAGGAAGATTGAATTACTGCCGTTATGGCAGCTCCGGCAAAGACTCCTTTGATCCGGTTGGAAGTCAGCTTTTCAAGAATCTGTTTCATTTTGTTTCCTGCAGCCGTCTCTAACCCATTGCTCATCATCTGCATGCCATACAAAAACAACGCAAGACCACCAAGTAATTTTAAAATATCAGTTATTTCCATTTTTATTCTCCCATTTCTGTCATTTTACTTATTCTGTAACTTGTGCGTATCGGAAAGATACGTGAGTTTACAGAGGACGTTTTTTTCCGTCCGACTTATGGGTGATATTCAGTTTGACACAAAACTGATTGGGCAGCGAAGCGTAAAACAGGAACAACAAAAAAATGCCTCCGCCGAGCACAATGGAAAAAATGTGCAGAGACATATTAAGATTGGAAAGCCAATGAAAGGGCGTCTGTCTTCCCCTGAATTGTTTTAAAACCTGTTGAAAGAGCACTCTGAAAGACGGTACAAAATTATGTACTGTCTGCTCATCTATGTCAGATCCATCTGGCTGAATCATTTGTTTATCTTCATGATCAGCCACATGGGAACCATAACGGTTTCCTTCCACCTGGACATTAGAAAAAACAGCCAGTCCTGTACCTGCCAGCATAAAAAGGGCTGCTGCTAAAATAATAACTTGATATGTAAATTTATTCATGATAATAAAATGTTTTCTCCTAGGCAAAACAAAAAACAGAAAATCTACTCTCTGCTTTTCAAAACTTGCTATTATACCAAATCTCCTTAAATAATGATAATTAGTACAGCGTTGCATAAGTTCCAGTGATATAGCACCCGCTATTTACGCCAGTGCCGGGTTGCCGAAGCTAGTCGTAGGAACCGCTACGCCGTCGCTTCGGCGCCTTGCGCTGACGAAAATATCAGGCACTCTATCACCGAAACTTACGCAATGCTGTACTAGCAGACTTGTGAAACGCTCTCTGAAGGCCATTAGTTTTTTCTCAGTTGTCACGGAATATATAAAACAGCCGGTAAGATCATCTGAGAATATAATACGATATAGTGAATGCGCATGTCCCGTCTGACATACTATCCTACCAGTTTGTTAAGAAATCCTCTCATAAACCATATCCGGTTATCATCTTCTGAGATTAACCATATTATAGACGGTCAGCTTGGCAAAGTCAATTTTTACAAGTGTTTTCCCTCCAACTTTTCGACACGAGCTCCTTTATTATAAGAAAAGTACCGGTCCATCTCAAAAAAGTCAGCGGATCCACAACACCTTAGCCCTTGCTTCCCCCATCCTTGATTTTAACTCTCCAATATGTTATCCTTGTATAAACTTTAAGTTAATGCCAAAAGGAGGTTCAATATGTATAACCATATGCTGGATACCTTTCTAGCGGTTGCTGACTGCGGCAGTTTTACCAAGGCGGCTGCCCACTTGTATATCTCTCCCACCGCTGTTATGAAGCAGATGAACGCCCTGGAAAATCATTTGGATGTAAAATTGGTAGAGCGCACCCCATCCGGCGTCCGTCTGACGGCTGCAGGAACTGTTATTTACCGGGACGCCAAATTCATGATCGACTATTCCCAAAAGTCCCTTGCAAACGCCAAAGCTGCCCTCCATGCAAATGATACTACTTTCTGCATCGGCACCTCTCTTTTAAATCCGGCAAAGCCATTTATGGATCTATGGTATCGGGTGAACAAGGAGTTTCCTGCGTATAAGCTGCATCTGGTTCCTTTTGAAGATGATCATGAAGGGATTTTGACTGAAATTGAACAATTGGGAGAAAAATTCGATTTTCTGATCGGTGTGTGTGATTCCAAAGAATGGCTTTCCCGCTGCAACTTCCTCCCTCTGGGGCGATACCGAAAAATGATCGCCGTATCCAGGGAACACCCATTGGCAGGTAAAGAACAGATCCATATAGAAGATTTATATGGTGAAACATTGATGATGGTTGAGCGGGGAGATTCCGGCGTCAATGACTTTCTGCGCAGCGATTTAGAAAAACACCATCCTCAGATCAGAATAGAGGACACCCCTCCGTTTTATGATTTATCGGTGTTTAACCGCTGCGCAGAAACAGGAAACATTCTCCTCACCATTGAATGCTGGCAGGAAGTCCATCCGGGACTTGTATCTATTCCGGTAAATTGGGATTATAGTATCCCTTATGGTTTGCTGTACAGTTTTGATGCGCCTGATGATGTCTGCAGGTTTGCAGAAACGGTAAAAACTCTCATATAGAGCAAGGCTCTTCCGCTTTATTCCAGCAGACTCCGCACCATCTCCGCATCAAAAACCACTTTTGACAAATGATTCACTTCAATCTGATACAACGCATTGGCTGCCATATGCTCTGCTGCCTGCTCCAGATCACGGATACCGGTAGTGTCCGCATATTTTTCCACAACTGCGTCATAAGCCTCTTCCGTCACAACGCATTCATCTTCCTGCAGACCCATACGTCCCAGGACTTTCGGCAGGGCATACCGGGAGAAAATGATCTTCTTTTCTTCCGCCGTATAATCCGGAATATCAATGACAGCAAAACGCGACATGAGCGGTGCACTGATCTGCTCCTTATCATTGGCTGTGGCTATGGGATATACGCCAACAGTGGGAACCATACATTCAATATAATTGTCTGTAAAGCCCAGGTTATCAAGAAGGGTCAGAAGGACATCTGCCGGATTTCCATTGCCTTTTCCCGAAGAGGCCTTATCCAGTTCGTTGATTATAAAGACAAGGTTGGATTCACCTGCCATAGAAAAAGCCTCCATAATAATTCCCGGCTTTGCATTTGCATAGATACGGGAGCTTCCGGTCAGCTGTTCCGGGTCGTTGATAGAACTCATATCCAGCGTTGTCCAAGGCAGTTTTAATATACGTGCAACCGCATAAGCGATCTGGGATTTTCCCGTTCCGGCAGGTCCCACCAGTAAAATACCGTATGCCGGCAGGGTATGGGTACGGTTGATCTGTATGATTGTCTCCATGATCCGCTGTTTCACCCGCTCCATACCGTAAAGCTCTTCATCCAGAATTCTGCGTGCCTCCTGAGGATCAATAGCCTCAAAATAATTGTTCTTCCACTGGATATTCATCATGATGGAAAGTGCGCGCTGGGCATGGCGCCTCTCCTCCGGGGATACCTCATGGGAACGGGCAACAGCCAGATTTCTCCTTGCCCAAAGGCGGATATTATCCGGCATCGTCTTGCCTGCACAGGTCATGAAGTCCGTAATGCTCTGCAGACTGGTGAGTTTCATACTGTCACCGGTCTCCTCCTGGTCTTCGTCCTCATTCTCCTCCACAGGCGCACTGCCTGCCAATAGTCTTTCTATCATAAACTGCAGAAAACCATCCTCAGCGGAAAGCTTGGTTCCCCCACCGAAAGCGATCTCCCGAATCTTGTAAACCGCATAGCCGTCCTCCCTGTTCTTGCCGGACAGGCGCACATTGATGTGGTTATCACCCAGCCAGTGGATCAGGCTGACAAAGCGGGCATCTATCTGCAGAATATCTGCGCTGACCGTTTTGTCTTCCTCCTTGAATTCAAATGCCGTCTGCTGATTCTGATTGGCAAAGACACCGCAGGAATGGTGCTTCCATTTCCGCTCATGGTTGTCCAGAAGCAGGATGGGCCTGTCCGGGGAGGCTGTATTCTCATTGGAACGAAACACGGTGTATGTACATTGAAACTCACTCTTCTTTTTATTGTCCGAATTGCTGAAATCAAATACTGGCATAATTGCGTACTCCTTTTGTTATATTAGATCCTCACACATACCATGTGATAACTGCTGATACACGTGCTGCCTTACAGTATCACTTCAAACTGCAGGTTCCCTGCAAGTATGTAGTATACCTATTTTTTTATTCTTTTACAAGCTCATTTGTGCTTTGCCGGCACAAAATATTTTTATTTTTTTCTTGACATAGCGCATTTTCTATGGTAATCTATAGAAAGTGTTTTGATAAAGCCTTGATTTCGCATATATCCGTAAGTCATTCTTTTATTAATGATTTACTGCTGTATGCGTTTTTTGTTTTGTAAAATGCATATAAAAATTAGGAGGTATCTTTCATGAATAAAGGTACAGTAAAATGGTTTAACTCAGAAAAAGGTTTCGGATTTATCACAGGGGAAGACGGATCTGATGTATTCGTACATTTCTCAGGGATCAATTGCGATGGTTACAAATCTCTTGAAGACGGCCAGGCCGTAACTTATGATTTAACTCAGGGAAACCGCGGTATGCAGGCTGTTAATGTTTGTGCCGCTTAAGCCGGAATATCATTTCACTATCGTATCAATGCCTGCACACGATCTGCAGTGACAGGCATTGATGCCCTGTATGTTAACTAGTCAGAGCTATGGTTAATATTACAGCTAAGTCGGCGGGGTTTATACATTATTCCTTGCTGGCTCAACCTAAAATCTCATTCAATTTACATATATTTCTATAAAAAATCCCACCCTCATTATTTCCCAATCTCATATATCCTACTGACATTTTTTCAAGACCTGCATATAATAAAAGCAACAAATAATGCTCAGGTACACATATTATGAACAATGATCCCCGAGGCACGATCATCCAGCAAGGTAATGTTATGCGCATAGATAATGCTCTTGTTGAGGATGTGTTTTGTTACGATAACAAGATAGGACATATCCTTGTATCTTACGCGGTCCCCGAAGCAAACCAGACCGTCTCGATACAAAATCTGCGTTTAAACGTGGGAAGGAACACGGTCATCCTGGATACATTCGGCAGGCGTATTGACTCATGCCAGATTCAAAAAGGCATGTGGGTAAATGTTGTGTTCTCTTCACGTATGACCAGAAGTATTCCGCCACAGGCAAATGCTTATCTGATCCTTGTCAAGAGACAGCCCCGCCCACAGACCAGTACCACAACGGGAAGGATCGCTTCTATTGATCTGAGAAACCGATTCCTCTATACAGGTAATCCAAACGATATAAACAGTCAGACCAGATTTGTCATAACTGATGACACGGTCATTTTAAATCGTTCCGGTATTCCGGTAAATCTCCGCTTTCTCCGTCCCGGACAGATGGTCAGGATCACCCACGCAAACTTCCAGACAGCCAGTATCCCACCACAGACCACTGCCTTCCGGATACAGGTAATATAAGAAAAAAAGCTGGCATCTCATACAAAAATGCCAGCTTTTTTCACCATTACATCCAGCAAAGAGAATGCTATGGTATCACAGTACAATCCCCAGCATCTCTATCAGGATTCCCCAGAACACGCCTGTTCCGTATAAGATCCCAATGAGACCCAGGTTTTCTTTCACACCCTTATTGGTCCTGCAGAGCACCAGAATACCTACGCCCGCACCTACCAGTAGTCCCGCCATCATCTGTCCGGCGCCCAGAATGCCGGTCAGGTAGAGTTGGGTGATCACCACAGAGGAGGCACAGTTAGGAATCAATCCTACCAGTGCGGCCAAAAATACACCGACAACCGGTTTTGTGCTGATAAAGTATCCAATCTTGTCACTTCCCACCAATTCCACGCAAAATCCGATCACCAGGGATATGAGAAAGATGAAGACCGTAATCTGAAGCGTGTGTAAAAAAGCCGATCTCATAATGCTGCCGTTCTCACAATGGCAGTGTTCGGATTCGCACAGATCATGGATATCTTTCTCATGATGTTCTCTGTGTATATGATTATGTTCTTCCCGCTCTCTCCTCTTCTTGCCGCCAAAACGCCATAATACATCAATGGCAAACCCGGATACAGCTCCAAGAACAATTTTCAGACCCAGGATCCGCAGGATTGTACCTGCTGCCACAGATTCGGAGATAAAGATAGGAAGCATTTCATCTGAAGTGGAAAGAAAAATAGCCAGCAGAGTTCCCGCTGATATGACGCCTCCGGAGTAAAGGCTGGCTGCGGCCGCTGAGAACCCACACTGGGGAAACGCACCTGCCACACCGCCAATGAGAGGACCAAAATGCCCTGACTTCTGCATGATCTGCTTGGACTTATTCTTTGTTTTATGTTCCAGATATTCCATGACCAGATAAGTCAGGAACAGGAAAGGAATCAGCTTGGCTGTATCCAGCAAAGCATCTAAAATCACGTCAAGTATCATATCACAGCTCCCTTCCGCAGCAGAATATTTATTCGCATTCCAGTTTCTAATAATAGCATAAATGCAGGACAAACTCAACGCCGGATTGTTATTTTTAGCAGATACTCCCAAAATGCAGAGCGACAGCGGAAATCTATCATATCAATTTCCGCTGCCGCTCTTCCTATGCGTTCAGATAGCCTGTATATTCACTTGTATGAAGCAGCCGGTTGGCATTCTCCACCCGCTCTTTCGTGGGAGGGTCAATCCCCTGCAGGGGATAAGGGATACGCATATCCTGCCATTTAAAGACCCCCAGCGTGTGGTATGGCAGCACTTCAAAGCGCTGAACATTGCCCAGGCCTTTTACAAATGCGTCCAGCCGTATCAGATCTTCGTCATAATCGTTCCGTTCCGGCACGAGAACATGGCGAATCCATACCGGCTTGTTGATCTCGGCCAGATATCCGGCCATATCAAGAATGTTTTCGTTGCTGCATCCTGTCAGGATTTTATGCTTTGCGCTGTCAATCTGTTTGATGTCAAGGAGAAGTAAATCCGTAACTTCCATAAGGCGGCTGAATTTATGGAAAAACGGGTCGTGCCTGGAAAACGGATTTCCGGAAGTATCCAGGACCGTATGCACCCCTTCTTCCTTAGCCTTTGTAAAAAGCTCCAGCAAAAAATCCATCTGGAGCAGCGGTTCCCCGCCGCTGACGGTTATTCCGCCTTTCTCTCCCCAGTAGGCTTTATAGCGCAGAGCCTGCCCTAGCAGCTCATCTGCTGACATCATATCCATGGAGCTGGTGCTCCAGGTATCCGGATTGTGGCAGAACTGGCAGCGCATCCTGCAGCCCTGCAGAAAAATCACAAACCGGACCCCCGGCCCGTCCACGGAACCAAAGCTTTCGATCGAATGGATGGAGCCTTTTCTCGAACTAAATGCGCTCATGTGCGGAGCGGGCGATCACGTCAAGCTGCTGCTCGCGTGTCAGATCAATGAATTTAACCGCATAACCGGATACACGGATCGTAAAGTTGGCATACTCCTCTTTTTCCGGATGTTCCATGGCATCCACCAGTTTCTCGATACCAAACACATTCACATTTAAGTGATGTGCTCCCTGGTCAAAGTATCCGTCCAGAATGTGCATCAGATTGTTGATCCTCTCCTCCTCCGAATGTCCGATGGCACCCGGATTGATGGTCTGTGTGTTGGAGATTCCGTCCAGTGCCCACTCATATGGAAGCTTTGCAACAGAGTTCAGGGAAGCCAGAAGGCCGTTTTTCTCTGCACCGTAGCTTGGGTTTGCACCGGGTGAAAGCGGTTCTCCCGCTTTTCTGCCATCCGGCAGCGCGCCTGTTGCTTTTCCGTAAACCACATTGGATGTGATAGTCAGGATGGAGGTGGTCGGCTCGGAATTCCGGTAGGTCGGATATTTTTTCAACTTTTCCAGGAACGTGTGCAGCAGCCATACCGCAATATCATCTGCTCTGTCATCGTCATTACCGTAGCGGGGAAAATCACCCTCTGTCTGGAAGTCCACTGCCACGCCTTCCTCATCCCGCACAACTTTTACCTTGGCGTATTTCACAGCGGACAGGGAATCCACCACATGGGAAAAACCTGCGATCCCTGTTGCAAAAGTTCTGCGCACATCTGTATCGATCAGTGCCATCTCTGCTGCTTCATAGTAATATTTGTCGTGCATATACTGGATCAGGTTCAGGGTATTTACATACAGCCCTGCCAGCCAGTCCATCATAATTTCATATTTGCGGACAAGCTCATCATATTCCAGGTAATCAGATGTGATCGGTTTGTATTCAGGTCCCACCTGAACCCTTGACTTCTCATCCATGCCGCCGTTGATGGCATATAAGAGGCATTTTGCCAGGTTTGCACGGGCACCGAAGAACTGCATTTCTTTTCCTGTCTGGGTGGCTGATACACAGCAGCAGATGGAATAGTCATCTCCCCATACCGGCCGCATCACATCGTCATTTTCGTACTGGATAGAACTGGTCTCCACAGAGATAAATGCAGCATATTTCTTAAAGTTTACAGGCAGTCTTGATGAGTAGAGAACCGTCAGATTCGGTTCCGGTGCAGGCCCCATGTTCTCCAATGTGTGGAGGATTCTGTAATCTGTCTTTGTGACCATGGAACGGCCGTCCTGACCCATGCCTGCCACCTCCACGGTAGCCCATACCGGGTCTCCGGAGAAAAGCTGGTTGTAAGAAGGAACACGGGCAAACTTGACCATTCGCAGCTTCATGATAAAATGGTCTACCAGCTCCTGTGCTTCTTTTTCTGTCAGTGTACCGTTTTCCAGATCTCTCTGCATGTAAATATCCAGGAAAGTCCCCACACGGCCCACACTCATGGCTGCACCGTTCTGTGTCTTGATGGCAGCCAAATACCCGAAATACAGCCACTGAACTGCTTCTTTAGCGTTCTGTGCCGGTTCTGAGATGTCATATCCATAGCTCATAGCCATTTTTTTCATATCGGCAAGGGCACGGTACTGCATGGAAATCTCTTCTCTCTGACGTATGATCTCATCTGTCATGATACCGCAGCCGCAGTTATCGTAATCTTCTTTTTTCTTTTCCATCAGGAAATCAACACCGTAAAGCGCCACTCTTCTGTAGTCACCCACAATACGGCCACGGCCATACGTGTCCGGAAGTCCTGTGATGATCTTGTTATGACGGGCTTTTTTCATCTCCGGTGTGTACGCATCAAAGACACCCTGATTATGCGTTTTATGATATTCTGTAAAGATTTTATGAAGCTCCGGGGCCGGTGTATAGCCATTGGATGTACAAGAATCCTCTGCCATTTTAATACCGCCATAAGGCATAAATGCCCGTTTCAGTGGTTTGTCGGTCTGAAGCCCTACTACCTTTTCCAGGTCTTTTAATTCTTCACTGATGTAGCCCGGCCCATGGGAAGTCAGTGAGGATACGATCTCCGTATCCATATCCAGAACGCCGCCTTTTGCACGTTCCTCTTTCTGCAGTTTTGACAGTGCAGACCAGAGTTTTTCCGTTGCTTCGGTGGGGCCTTCCAGGAACTCCTGATTTCCTTCATACGGTTCGTAGTTGTGCTGGATAAAGTCACGTGTATTGACCTCTTCCTTCCAGATTCTACCTTTAAATCCATCCCATTGTTTGAAGTTATTCATCTTTGCAAGTCCTCCTTCTAAGACAATAATTGCGTAGAAGCTGCCTTTAGACCGGACCGGATATATTAAAAAAAGCCGGTCCTATCCAGACAACTTCTGCCCAGACGGTCGGCTAAATCAACGTTATACTCCCTGTGGTTCATTCCACTTCCGCCAGTCATATAACATCTGTAGTATAAAGCATTTTTTTAAGAATTGTCAATAAAAGGAACGAATCTTTTATGTTCTTTTTAGTAAACATATTATAAAAAATATTACAGATTACCGAAACGGATAGCCATTTGCAAAAGGAGGTAATCTGTACATATGGTTCAATGGTCCGCTGCCCTTTCCCAGATCAAGCCCGTCCTCAAGCGCACCGGTTAGGTAATTCTTGGCATTCTTTACGCTTCTTTCCAGAGGGTATCCTGCAGCAAGACTACAGGCAATGGCGGAAGACAAGGTGCATCCCGTTCCGTGTGTATTGGGATTTTCTATCCGCTTTGACGAAAACCAAGTACATCTGCCCTTCTCATATAAAAGATCATCCGCTCCATCTTTCAAATGGCCGCCTTTTATTAGAACCGCACCGGGGCCATACTGTGCTATTTTTTCTGCAGCCCGTTCCATATCCTTGGGGCTGCCCACAGAAAAACCACAGAGCGCTTCCGCTTCCATAAGATTTGGTGTCACCACTGCTGCCAGAGGGAAAAGTTCCTCTTTCAGCGCTTCAGAGGCATCCTTCGATATGAGTCTGCTGCCGCTTGTGGATATCATGACCGGGTCTAATACCACATCCTGTGCCCGGTATTTTTTCAGCCTTCCGGCAATTTCCCGTATGATCTTTTCGTTGGAGACCATACCGATTTTCACTGCATCCGGACGGATATCTGTGAAAATGCAGTCCATCTGTTTACCCACAAATTCCGCGTCACACTCCTGTATCCCATATACACCTGTTGTATTCTGCGCCGTGAGTGCCGTGATCACACTCATGGCGTACATCTTATGGACTGTTATGGTCTTAATATCCGCCTGGATTCCGGCTCCTCCGCTGCAGTCTGATCCGGCAATCGTCAATACTTTTTTCACATTTTCCGCCCCCAATCTTCCCATTTTTCAAGATAGATATCTGCCAGTCTAAGCAATTTTTCTCTGTCTTTTTCAGAATAAAGATCACGTATGACTGCCAGTAAAAATCCGGCTTTTTTCGCTGTTTCTGCTGCAAAATATGCATCTTCCAGCACTAATGTCTCTTCTTTTTTTGTACCGATGATCCCCATCGCCTGCTCATATATCCGTGGATTTCTTTTACCGGCTCCTGCCTCCGTACAAGTAAGAATACCGGTAAAATAAGAATCAATCCCGTTATTTTTAAGCGCAGCTTCTATAAGAGGCCTGTCTGTGGATGTGGCGATACACATTCTGATACTGCGGCTCTTTAAATCATCCAACACGGAAAGCAGTCCCGGTTTGATCCGGATCTCCTCTTTGTAACAGTCATATATCATGGTGTTAATCTCGTCAATGATTTGGTCGTTCCGGAGCAAGATCCCATAGCTGGTGCGGAAATATTCTGCAGACTCTCCCATTGTCATGGTCTCCAGTTTTTGGCGGATATCCTTCCGGGGCCTGATCCCCTTTCGTTTCAGATAGCGTTCTCCTGCCTGGTCCCACAGCCCCATAGAATCGAATAGCGTGCCGTCCGCGTCGAATATGGCGCCCTTTATCCCTCTCATTTTTTTATCATCTCCTTAGCCAGTGCCAGCAGTTCCTCACAGGCGGCTCTGATATCCGTCTGTCCATAAATGCCGGAAATAACGGAAATTCCTGCCGCACCGCTTCCGGCAAGCTGCATCACGTTATCTTTCTTAATTCCGCCGATCGCCACAACAGGGATGGATACCGCCTGACAGATCTCTTTCAGGGTATCCCATGCGATTACGTCTGCATCTTCTTTGGTGGAGGTGGAAAACACTGCCCCCACGCCCAGATAATCCGCCCCTGCCTTTTCTGCCCGCAGAGCCTCTAAAACAGTCCGGGCGGAGACGCCGATGACCTTATCCTGGCCCAGTTTTTCCCTGACGCTTCCCGCCTCCATATCGCTCTGCCCCACATGTACGCCGTCCGCATCCACAGCCAGGGCAAGGTCCACATTATCGTTGATCATCAGGGGGACACGGTAACTGGCGGCAAGAGCCTTCATATCCTTTGCCTCACGCAGAAAATCCTCATACGGCATCTCTTTTTCCCTGAGCTGCAAAAGCGTAATGCCTCCATCCAGAGATGCTTTTACCTGCTCATAAAGTGTCTTTTCTCCCACCCAGGATCGGTCCGTAACGGCATACAGAAGCAGGGCACGTCTCACCATTTCTCTTTTCTCAGCGCAGTTCATATTTTGCTCCTCTCTCCAGCTCGCTGCCGGTCAAATGATACACCTCATCTATCAGATAGTTTCTGCAGGATGCGCTGCCCCTGCGCTCGCTTTCCATCTTCTCAAATGCCTTTTCCCCGCACAGGCCCATGGAGATCACAGCAGCAGCCACAGCTTCCAGCCTTCTGTCCGGATTGGCCGCCAGATAGGCTGCTGCAAGGGAGCTGAGCATACAGCCGCAGCCTGTGATCTTTGCCATGACAGGGTTCCCGTTTCTGATTATGTAGGTATGGTTTTTGTCTGTCACAATATCGATTGCACCGCTGATAGCGATCACTGCCCCGGTCTTTTTTGAAAGATCCTTTGCGAATGTTATGGTCTTTTCCAGATTTTCGTCTGTAACAGCATCCGCCGCATCAGCATCCACTCCCTTGGAACTGTTTCCGCCCCCGGCAATGGTCTTAATTTCCGAAATATTTCCCCGGATGGCGGTAAAAGCAATTTCCCTGAGTAATTGTTCCGCTGTCTTCCTGCGGTATGTGGATGCCCCGGCCCCCACAGGGTCAAGTACAATGGGATGCCCGCAGCTTCCCGCACTTTTTCCTGCCAAAAGCATGGCTTTCACGGAACGGGGATGCAGGGTCCCCATATTGATGTTCAGACCGTCGCAGAGGCGTCCCATCTCCTCTGCTTCCTCCTCCCCGTCCGACATGGTTGGGGAAGCACCGCAGGCCAACGTAATATTGGCACAGTCATTTGCAGTTACATAATTGGTGATGTTCTGAATCAGAGGCGATTTACTCCTAACGTTTTCCAGTATTTCTCCCAGCATTTTTTCTCCTTTCTGTATCCTGAAACATAAAAAGGGAGACGCCAACACGTCTCCCGGAATCTTGATCTCTCCCTACGCTGGCATTACCCATATCAGGTTAAAGGGTCGAAGTTGGTGACTTCCTCTCAGCCTGCCGCTACAGGCTCCCCCGATGAAACTTATCCATATTTGTAACTGTTCAGTACCCTCACAGTTACAGGCAAAAATCCATGCAAAATCGCCTTTGGCGATGGGATTTTTGCTTGGCCGTGGTACACTTTCTTACGGTCAGCGCAGTGAATGCGCAGACCTACTGAATAGTTGCCCATGTTTTACTTTAACTGGTTATCAGGATACCACACTTACCTGTTCCTGTCAAATTCTGTCAGCTTTGTTCTATGTGGCGGCCCCTGAAAGGTTGCTGTTCACAGGCCACTGTACCGGAAGGCGTTTTCATGCCGGAAGCATGAAGATCCCGAGGCAGCCAGCGCGATATGGGGCAGAATGTTCCATATCTGTGCATCGCGAAGCGTGTTACTGGACGCGAAGTGAACAGTTCCCTGAAAGATATCACGGTTCCGCAAAGTCTTATCTATCCTTTTCTCTTTTCCAGACCATTTTCCATCAGTTCATAGATGGTATCACACACCTCATCCATATACTTTCTGTCATGGGATACACTGATGACTGCCCCTTTGAAATCTGCCAGAAGTCTTCGGATCACAGGCCCGGACAGGGGTGAAAAATTTCTGGTGGGTTCATCCAAAAGAAGCACATTGCTGCCGTCCAGGCTCATTTTCAGGAAAAACAGTTTTGCTTTCTGACCGCCGGAAAGCTGGGAGATACTGTGGTCCATCTCATCTGCCGTGTATTTCATACTGCCCAGATACGTGCGGATCCTGCTGATTTCCTCTTTGTCTCCCTTTTTTTGCAGAAATTCTGCCGGAGTCTTGCTGCCATCCATTTTTTCTTCGTAATTCTGAGGCATATAAGCCACATGCAGGTCTGTTCTCTCCTGCATGGATTCCGCTATTTTCCGCAGAAGTGTGGTTTTTCCAATGCCGTTTGCTCCTGTGATACAGACTTTTTTTGGTCCCTTTACAGACAGGGCGATCTGCTGAGAGAGCACCCGTTCCCCGATACAGAGCTTATCAAGAGAATATGCAAGCACTGTCTTGCCATTTGGAATGGAAGTGTCTTTTGGAAACCGGATAAATATGGCATCCTCTGTCTCCGGTATCTCTGTCCTGTCCTCCGCTTCCCTTAAATAGCGGCGCTCCATGGCCTTTACGGCGTGCATCTTCTTTTTCAGCAACTGCCCGCCGTGGGGGTTCTGCCGGGTGATATTGTTCTGGTCACGCTCCACTTTCTGCTGGATTCTGCGGAACCGCTCTTCCTGCTTTCTGGCATCCTCCCGTTCTTTTCTCGCAATGCGCTCCTGATTGGTAAGTCCTCTTGCCCTGTTTTCCATATAGGTTCTGTAATCCATCTTCGCAACAGAGTACCTGGGTTTTGTCTTTCTGTTAATCTGCTCCAGATGGATGATGACATTGGCGGTCCGCTCAATCAGGGTCTCATCATGGGAAATGTAGAGAATGGGTATTTGGCATTGATTCATAAAATCCTCCATCCACTCCAATGTCCGGATATCAATGTCATTGGACGGTTCGTCCAACAGAAGGATATCCGGATTTTCCATTAGGATCCCGGCCATCTGCAGCTTGATCTTCTCCCCACCGGAAAGCGCTCCCATCTTTTGCTGGGAATAATAAATATCCGCCGATATTCCCAGTTCCCGGCTTATATTTGACAGTTCTTTTGGTGTCATATTGTAAAAACCTGTGTTTCCGGTAAAATATTCCCAGACGCTTTTCTCCCGGTTCTGTTCCTCCAGCTCCTGGGGCAGATACCCTGTCTTTTGCCGGTTTTTGATGATCTCTCCCGTGAACTCCGCATAGGATTCCACAAGGGCCGGGTCACAGATCAGCTTCAAAAGTGTGGATTTGCCGTTTCCCTCTTCCCCGATCATGACAGCTCTGTCACCGGGATTCAGCACAAAGGAAAAATTCTCCACCAGGGTCCTCATATCTTTTTTATGTGTAATCGTCAGATTTTTGATCTGCATCATAATGCATCCCTTCTTTCCTGATATAAAAAGAGCCTGTTTCTCCACCGGAAAAACAGACTCTTAAATATGCGCACCTATATCAGGACCCGCAAAGATATCATCAAAAGGATATGATACCACTCTTCAGTCAGTCTACTCTCCGGCAACGAAAACAGACCTGACGCGCAGGTTACTCTCTGTCTTCTATGCTCCGAATCATAAACTACTGAATCATCCTATCCCTCTTTTCTTTACATTCTCTTGCAGAACACTCTGCAGATATCATTCTAAACGACACAATACTTTCTGTCAAGCATCATTTTCACTATATACCCTGAAGGAACGTTTTCCCGCACGCTTTGCCTGATACAGGGCCTCATCCGCACGCCGGTACATCTCCTCATAGGAAAGCTTATTTCCTGTCTGATAAGATACCCCTGCGGAAAGTGTCACGTTATACTGTTCCACACTCTCATCCTGCAGCGTATAGGTAACAAGCTGCTGCAGCCTTTTTAGACAAACGCCTTTGTCCCTCACCCCCTCCAAAAACACCATAAATTCATCTCCGCCGATACGGGCACAGATATCGTTTTTCCGGAAGGTAGACTGGAGGGCACATGCCACTTGGAGAAGAATGTTGTCCCCAAACGGATGCCCGTAGGTGTCATTGAGCATTTTAAACCCATCCACATCCAGCATGATCATCATGCAGGAGGAAGTACGCTCCATATTTTTCAGACGCCGTTTGATAAGACGCTCTCCTGATCTGCGGTTGTAGATACCCGTGAGGCAGTCCTTTTCCGCTCCCTGGCGGTAATAGATTTCCCTCATGGTCTGTTCATGGGTGTCCAGCATCCTGCCTATCTTTCTGTCAAAACCGTCATCCTGCCCTTTGAAATGGGCGATCTGGCATCTGGTCCACAGATTATTGCCCTCCCCGTCCACCACGACCACATCCTGCTCTTCCTTATCAAAACGCGGTTCCTCCATGGGATGATTGTGGACCATCAGCTTGAGTTCTCCCTTTTTCTCACAATTCTCACACATGAAAGGTACGAAGTCTTTCTTCCGGGGCGGTCTTCCGAACCGTTGTTCAAAACAGCCGTAGACATGAACGGTACAGTTTTTGCAGCGGATGTCAAAATCTACGTCATTCGCCAGTGTGGTGAGAATTCTCTGCAGGTGATCCCTGCGGTTCACCAGCTTTCTCAGCCTGATCTTTTCCGTGGCATCCACAAGAAAAACATAAAAATAATGTCTGCCGTTCTCATCCTCCACCAGCCGCCCGTAATCCTCAACCCACAATACAGTACCATCCTGGCAGCAGATCCTATATTCCACGTAGTCGTATGTACCGGATGCGATCTGCCTTTTGATCTCGCTTTCCACACGCTCCAAGTCCTTGGGATGCACCATGCCTCTAAAAGAACCGTTGGTGAGCTTTACAAAAGCCTCCATATCTTCGCATCGGTAAAGCTTTAATATGTTGTCATTGACATAAGTGATCTTCTCACCTTCCTCAGCCTCATAGATAAAAAAGCCGCCCGGCATACGGGCAAGATACTTTTGCGGCTGCTCCGGAACAGGCGGGAACGGGGAAACGTGCGCGGATCCCGAAACAGGCAGCGGCTCCGAAACAGACAAGGACTCTGAAACAGACGAGGGCTCCGAAACAGACGAGGGTTCCGAAACAGACGAGGGTTCCGGCTGCCATCCCCGGCATACATCTATAAATCCCTGGCTTTTTGCGTATCGCTCCATCTCCTCCAGTGACAATTCTATGGCACTGTTGGCGCTTCCGCAGGCCGGAAATACGGTCTTAAATCTTTTCATGGAGAGATCCAGGAACACCCGGACATCCTCCGGAATTCCGAATGGGCATACTCCGCCCACTGCATGTCCTGTCCTGGCTTCCACTTCATCGGGAGAAAGCATTTTAGCTTTCGTGTGAAAATACTCTTTGAATTTTTTATTGTCCACCCTGGCATCTCCTGCCATCACCACAAGCACAGTCCCGCCGTCCACCAGAAAAGACAGGGTTTTGGCAATGCGGGCCGGTTCGCATCCTGCAGCCTGGGCTGCCAGCTCTACGGTGGCTGAAGACTGAGAAAATTCCAGTATACGTCCCTCCATGCCGAAACCGCTAAAATACTCCTTTACTTTTTCAATCGCCATCTTTGCACCTCATTTTTACAGACCGAGTTTCTCCATCCACTCCTTTTCCTTAAATCCTGTGACAACAAAGGATTCTCCCACCAGTACCGGACGTTTTACCAGCATACCGTCCGTGGCAAGCAGCGCAAGCTGCTCTTCCTCACTCATGTCCGGCAGCTTCTCTTTCAGGTTCAGCTCTTTATACTTCATGCCGCTGGTGTTAAAAAAACGTTTCAGCGGCAGACCGCTTGCACGGTACCATGTCTCCAGTTCCTCCTTCGTAGGGTTTTCCTCTATCATATGGCGGTCCTCAAACTCTATTCCCTTCTCTGTAAGCCATTTCTTTGCTTTCTGGCAGGTGCTGCATTTTGGATACTCTATAAATAACATATGTGTAATGCCTCCTTTTTTGTAACCATTCACCTTGCAACTGTGAAGGCACGGAACGGTTACCCTTTTTCATGGTTCTAGTTTATCATTATACTTTGCCGCTTTCAACTACAAAAAGCCTTCTTTGCCCCCTCCTTTTGTATTTTATTCAATACTTTTTTAATCCAGATTGACAAGAGGCTTCCGACTGTGATATTTATATAGCACAGGTTACGCTTTGTATACAATATACAATTTGGAAATATTTGGTAACTTGTTTTTCTTTAAGGCTGCTGCACATAATTTTGCCAGCTTTGATTCATGATTACAGCAGGAGGTAATTACTTTATGAGAACAGAATGGAGAACCTTTACAGGCGGTGCCTGGGAAAAAGAAATTAATGTACGGGATTTTATCCAGCAGAATTATACACCATACGAGGGGGACGGAACCTTTCTCAAATCAGCCACTGAGGACACAAAAGATCTGTGGCAGCAGGTTCTTGCCCTTACAAAAGAAGAACGGGAAAAGGGCGGAGTTCTGGATATGGACACTAAGATCGTATCCACGATCACATCCCACGGCCCCGGTTATCTGAATAAAGACAAGGAAAAGATCGTGGGACTGCAGACAGACAAACCGCTGAAGCGCTCCATGCAGCCATACGGCGGTATCCGAATGGCGGTCAAAGCCTGTGAGGACAACGGCTACCATGTGGATCCTGAAGTAGTGGAATATTTCACCGCACACAGAAAGACCCACAATGCCGGTGTGTTTGATGCCTACACCCCTGAAATGCGGGCCTGCCGTTCCAACCACATTATAACCGGACTTCCGGACGCCTATGGCAGAGGGCGCATCATCGGCGATTACAGAAGGGCTGCCCTCTACGGGGTAGACCGCCTGATCGAGGAGAAAGAGGAAGAAAAAGCCACCACCCGCAGTATCATGTATTCTGATGTGATCCGTGAACGGGAGGAACTTTCAGAGCAGATCCGTGCACTGAAAATGCTGAAGGAACTGGCCCGCATTTACGGCTGTGACATCTCCGGGCCTGCCGAGAACATACTTGAGGCCACACAGGCACTGTATTTTGCTTACCTGGCAGCCGTGAAGGAACAGAACGGAGCCGCCATGAGCCTTGGCCGTACTTCCACCTTCCTGGATATCTATGCAGAGAGGGATTTAAAGGAAGGAACCTATACGGAGTCCCAGATACAGGAGATCATTGATCAGTTTATTATGAAACTCCGCCTTGTCTGCTTTGCCCGCACACCTGACTACAACCAGATCTTCGCGGGAGACCCTACCTGGGTAACGGAATCCATCGGCGGAATGGGGCTGGACGGCCGTCCCCTGGTGACAAAAATGTCTTTTCGATACCTTCACACCCTGGACAATCTGGGTGCTGCTCCGGAGCCGAACCTGACTGTTTTATGGTCCTCCAGACTTCCTGAGAGCTTTAAGGAATACTGTGCCGAGATTTCCATCCGCCACTCTGCTATCCAGTATGAAAATGATGACGTGATGCGCCCGGTACACGGAGACGACTACGGTATTGCCTGCTGTGTATCCTCCATGCGCATTGGCAAAGAGATGCAGTTCTTCGGCGCTCGTGCCAACCTGGCCAAATGTCTGCTCTATGCCATCAACGGCGGCGTGGACGAGATTTCCGGCCAGCAGGTGGGGCCGAAATTCCGTCCCATTACGTCCGAATATCTTAATTATGATGAAGTGATGGAAAAATACAGGGATATGATGAAATGGCTGGCAGGTGTCTATGTAAATGCCCTGAACATCATCCATTACATGCACGACAAATACAGCTATGAACGCCTGCAGATGGCCCTTCATGATAAGGAGGTCCGCCTCTGGTTCGCCACCGGGATCGCCGGATTTTCCGTTGTGGCAGACTCCCTCTCAGCCATCCGTTACGCCAAAGTAAAACCCGTGCGCAATGAACAGGGGATCGCTGTTGATTTTGAGATTGAAGGGGATTTTCCGAAATACGGAAACGACGATGACCGCGCAGACCGGATTGCCCAGGATGTGCTCCACACCTTTATGCAGTACATCAAAGGAAACCACACCTACCGGGGAGGTGTTCCCACCACATCCATCCTGACCATCACTTCCAATGTGTCCTACGGTAAGAACACAGGGTCCACCCCGGACGGAAGAAAAGCCGGAGAAGCCTTCGCACCGGGAGCCAATCCCATGCACGGGCGGGATACCAACGGTGCGGTTGCCTCCATGGCCACTGTGGCTAAGATGCCCTTTATGGATGCCCAGGACGGCATCTCCAACACCTTCTCCATCGTACCGGATGCTCTTGGCAAAAACGGAAATGCAGCAAAAAACCTGGTGGCACTGCTGGACGGCTACGCAGCAAAGGGCGGACATCACCTGAATGTAAATGTGTTTAACAGGGATACCCTTCTGGATGCACAGAAACATCCTGAAAAATATCCCCAGCTCACGATCCGCGTATCCGGTTATGCCGTAAACTTTATCAAACTGACAAAAGAACAGCAGGATGAAGTGATCTCCAGAACCTTCCACCAGAATATATAGGAAAAGGCAGGTGTCCACATGAAAGGATATATCCACTCCCTGGAGAGTTTCGGGACCGTGGACGGACCGGGTGTCCGCTATGTTGTATTTTTCCAGGGCTGTCCCATGCGCTGCCTGTACTGCCACAATCCCGATACCTGGAAGCCGGGGGAAGGCACCCTCATGGATACGGAGGAGATCATCGCATCTATGGACCGGAACCGTGCCTTTTATGCCACAGGCGGACTGACCGCCACCGGAGGGGAGCCTCTTTTACAGCTTCCCTTCCTGACAGAACTGTTTGAAAAGGCCAAAGCCCAGGGTATCCACACCTGTCTGGATACCTCCGGCGTCACATTCCGGGCAGACAGTCCGGATTATCTAAAAAAGGCAGAGCGGCTTTTAAAAGCTACCGATCTGGTGATGCTGGACCTTAAGCATATCCGGGAAGATGAGCACAAAAGCCTGACTGGACATTCCAACAAAAACATTCTGGATTTTGCCAGGTATCTGGACACCCACCAGGTTCCTCTCTGGGTCCGCCATGTAGCTGTACCGGGTATTACCTTTGACCGGGACTCTCTATTTTCCCTGGGTATTTTTCTCGGTTCCCTAAAAAATCTAAAAGCCGTGGAAGTGCTCCCCTATCATTCCATGGGAAAAGTCAAATACGATAACCTGGGACTTCAATATCCTTTGTGTGACACGAGACAGCTCACAAAAGAAGAGGCCCGGACAGCTTACGAGATCATTCTGGACGGAATAGAAAATGTAACCCATACAAGGTTCCTCTCTCATTACACCTGACGCTGCGCCTGCCGGAGAAATTAAAATCCGGCAGGCCTTTTTAGTTACGGTTCACAGACCACTGTACCGGGAGGCGTTTTCATGCCGGAAGCATGAAAATCCCGAGGCAGGCAGCGCGATATGGGGCAGAATGTCCATATCTGTGCATCCCGAAGCGTGTTACCGGACACGGAGTGAACAGCAGCCTTTTTTATTCTTTTCTCTTTCGACAGCTCTCGACATTCTTTTAAGATTGTATTATACTTTGATACAAAGCTGCATTTTCACCTCATCAGGAAAACTCCCGCTTAATATAAGCGGTGAGTGTGACTGGCCTATGCAGAACAGGGGGATTTTTATTATGAAACTAAGTATGTGGATGATCGCCAACAGGCTCAAGCCGCTGAATCCGGAATCTCAGATCAGTGACAACACGCCTGCTGTTTTAAAAAGCGCCCGACGTGCCTATGCTACCAACTGTGTTTATGTGTTTCCAAGCGGAAATGATGTGATCTGCCAATGGGAAAATGACATCATCAAACTAAAAGACATACAATTTGACGAAGCATTTGAAATTATCCAGGGTATTTTTGATTTCTATGAGGATTGGGATGCTTCTATAACTGCCGCTGCCGAACAGTGTGATTATCAGAAGATCCTGGATGAGAGCTGGCACTGCTTTCACAATCCTATGGTCCTTCTTGATGCCAACTGCAATGTTCTGGCATACAGCAGACAGTATAAGGAGGTCTATGTGGATGAGGAGTGGGCGCATCTTATGGAATATGGCTGCAGTTCCATTGACAGCATCCGTTTCATGCGGCGTGACTGCACAGACCAGAATTTCTTTAACCAGGGTGCCACCAAATACCATTTTGACCGGAAGGCCCTCTCTGACTGCCTCTCCTCCTTTATCTATTATGACCATGCACAGTGCGGACGCATCACTTTGGTGGAGCGGAACCGGAGACTGAACCACGGGGACTGCCAGCTTCTGGACCGCATCACACGGCTTCTGGCTGTTTCCATGGGGAAAACGGGTCCCGCGGCCCCTCCGGACAGTGACCACTACAGTGTTTTCCGTGATTTGATCAAGGGAATACCGGTCGGTAACAGAGAACTTGACCGACAATTGGAAGTCAATGACTGGTCCACAGAGGATACCTACGGTCTCTGGGTCTTTCACGGGGAGAACGGGGTTCTGGAAGAACAGGTACTTCTTCTGGCTGCCCATATGATATCCCAACAGCTTCCCCACTGTGAGATCTTCTGTCTGGACGGCGGCGTGGTGCTTCTCTATAATGAAAAGAAAGAGACTAGCGATACCTTGAAGCACCGTCTGAGCCGGCTTGTCCGCCACAACCACATGGCCGCAGGCATCAGTCTTCCGGCCTGTTTTTTAAAAGATCTCCGGTTTCACTACAAACAGGCGCTCTTTGCCCTGGAAGAAAGGCAGCCTGACAAACATTATTATGATTTTTATCCCAGGGCCATTGATTATATTATCAAAAACAGTACCCCTGATGTTCTCCTGGCAGCCTGCCATCCGGACATCCTCCGGTTCCACCGTCTGGATCTGAAGCAGCCCACGGACCGGGTGCGCACCATGGAAGCTTACCTGAACAATGAGCGTTCTCTTCTGCACACCTCAGAGGAATTGTTTGTCCACAGGAATACACTGGTATACCGGATCAAAAAGATGACGGAGGAACTCAGCTGCAATCTGGAGGAAGGCTATACCCGGGATTATATGAAGCTCTCCATCCGTATCTTAAAACTCTTTGGGTAAATTTTCACACCGCATATCTGCCGGCATTTTTGCAGGAGTCTGTATCTTTTTCTATACAGGCTCCTGCAATTTTTTAAGTTTTTTATACATATCTGCTATTTTTCTTTTACAGTACGAATAATCTACCTCTTTTTGATAAAAATTCGTATTTTCCAACCGTAGTTTTTCTTTTCCCACTTTCTTATAATCTATGTATAGTAGTTGCACGGCAATTCTGCACAACTTTCAAACAGTAGCTGCAGAAAAACGATTTTGCTGTACTTTCCGGAAAAATGCGAAACCAACTGTCCACAACACAAAAATAAGAGAGCGAAAAGAAAAAGGAGGATCTGCATATGAGCACTTCTAAAAACCAGGTTGGCCTCAAAGAGACCATAGCCATATTATCTCTTTATTTTATATCCATGGGATTCACTGTGGTAACGCCTGCCATGGCGAAACTGGCAGCCGCGTTTCCTGACAATAACTTCTCCCTGATTTCCACCCTGCCTACCCTCTTCGTGGTATTTGCCACCTTATGGGCAGGTACTGTGGCAGGAAAAAAGGTAAAATACCGCACCCTGGCATTGACCGGCTGTATCATCTTCACTGTTTCCGGTACACTTCCCGCCATCGTGGGCGGCTCCTTTGCCTTTATCTTAGTGACACGGGCACTGGTAGGCATCGGCCTCGGCCTTATGGCTCCTCTTGGAAACGCTCTGATCATCGGCCTGTATGAGGGCCAGAAACAGGCGGCTTACCTGGGATACGGCACACTGCTCATGAACGGCGGCGGAATTGTGCTGCAGATGCTTGGCGGCGCACTGGCTGATGTGGGCTGGAAAACCACTTTTTTCGGACACCTTCTGGGAATTATCTCCATCGTATGTCTGATTTTCCTGCCTGAACCGGCAAAAGCGCCAGTTCAGCCTGAAACCAACGGAAAACCGGCGGCAAAAGACAAAATATCACCATTTGTTTATGCCATTGCCATTTTGTTCCTGCTGTTCAATGTACTGAACTATCCTGTAATGCTGAATATGTCTCTGATGTTTGAAATGAAGGGTGCCGGCGGTGCAACCATGGCTGCAACTGCCCTGTCTCTCTATACAGTTGCCGGATGTGTGGCCGGTTTCCTGTTCGGTACTATATTTAAGATGATGAAACGTTTCTGCCTTCCTATTGCCTTCTTCCTTTGGGCCATCGGCGCTTACTGTATCTACATAGGAAAAACTATGGCAGTTATGTCCGCAGGTACTATTTTGATCGGATTTGCATTTTCAGTCATTATGCCTGCTGCTTTCACACTGGTTGGCATGCGCACTCCGCCTTCCACAGTGGCTATCGGAACCTCTATTATCATGGCATTGATGAACCTGGGCGGTTTCCTGAGCAGCTTCTGGCTTTCATTGCTGAAAACCATCTGCGGTGAAAATATTTACTCTCCTCTGCTGGTGGAAACTGTGATCATTGCGGTTCTTGGCGTTGTATTCCTGATCTACAACCCCTTCCCGAAACAGACCGAACAGTAAGACACCCCTTCACAGGAGGAACTTGTATGCTGACCAAAAGAGAAAATTTCCTGGAAACCATCCACGGGGGCAGACCTGACCGTTTTGTCAACCAGTATGAAGCTTTCCGGATACTTTACAATCCTGTTATGATGCACAATCCAATGCCCAATCCCGGAGATTTGGACGTGGTAAACGACTGGGGTGTGGTAAACTCCTGGCCTGCCGGAACACCGGGGCCTTTCCCGGTCCATAAACCGGAAACGATCGTCATCAAGGATATCAAGCACTGGAGAGATGATGTACATGCTCCCAATACGAAATATTCCGATGCGGAATGGGAGCCTTTTGTCAAACAGGCCGAGGAAGTAGACCGTAAGGAATACTTTGCCACGCCCTTTGCTGCTCCCGGACTTTTTGAACAGTGCCATCATCTGGGCGAGATTCAGAATACCCTCATCAATTTTTATGAGGAACCGGAATATATGCATGAGCTGATTGATTATCTGACCGAATTTGAGCTGTCCCTAGCGGAGGAGATCTGTACGCATTTAAAACCGGATGCCCTGTTCCATCACGACGACTGGGGCAGCCAGACTTCCACTTTTCTATCACCGGAAATGTTTGAAGAGTTCTATCTTCCATCCTATAAAAAGATTTATGGGCTGTACAGATCTATGGGTGTGGATGTGATCGTGCACCATTCCGATTCCTATGCAGCCACTCTGGTGCCTTATATGATCGAGATGGGAGTTGACGTATGGCAGGGAGTCATGTGTTCCAACCATATTCCGGATCTGATCGCAGAATACGGAGGAAAAATCTCTTTTATGGGCGGCATAGACAGTGCCAAAGTGGATTATGAAGGCTGGACCAGAGAAGTGATCGCAAGAGAGGTACGCCGTGCCTGTGATGAAAACGGCAGGCTGTATTTCATCCCCAACACTTCACAGGGACTCCCCATGAGCACCTTCTCGGGTGTCTATGAGACAGTAACCGAAGAGATCAATAAATACAGTAAGATAGTTTTTGATCAATACCCATAAAACGGGCGCCCTGCAGTTTTGTCTGCAAGGGCGCCCCTCCTTTTATTCCTGTTGCTCTATATACGCTTTTATAAACTCATAGATCTGGTCCTCTGTAGGCGGACATCCCTTCAGGGAGTGGCGGAAGCATCCGGTACAGCTGCCTATCCCCAATTCACCTGATTTCTTCCGGAACCCCTGCCCGATACAGATTTTTGTCTTCAGTTTTCCGAAAAGCCCTTCCTCCTTCAGTTGATCCAGCGCGGGAATCAGATAGCCATAACAGGCACTGCAGGATTCCACCTCCTCCACAGCATCCTGAAGCTCCACGATTTTTCTCTTAGCAGGCACATGGACAGAATGCTCCTGTTCGTTGCAGGTCCTGAACACCGCCTTTCGGAAGTCCGCGCTCCCCACACCAAGTCCTTCCGCCATTTTTATATACGGAACCTCCTCCGTCTCATAATTGAGCAGATGGCATACATAAGAATCACAGAGCACCGGGTCAGCGGCTGCCAGGATCCTGTCCATCACCACCGGGTTGCCGCCGTCCTCAAAATCCAGGTCCCCGCATATGTTGTCCACCACAATAAAATCCTGGTGCAGCACGGTGTTCAGGTGGGCGATAGGCTTGTGCAGTCCCATAGCATGAAAATGCCGTTTCTCTTTATTGGGGATCAGGCCTTTCATATTCTTCAACGCACAGGTGATCTTTGTCTGACAATGGCCTTTCAGCACAGGCACATTGATAAGAAAATCAAGAGCCAGGGCACTGTCACAGATCTGCAGATCCATTCCTGCACAGTTACAGGAGGTGGTACTGTCCTTCTGGGTATCCAGAAGCTCCACGCCGTATCTCTCTGCCAGCACATCATATCCGCACACCCGGAATGCCTCAGCGGTCCGGTCCCCCACCCAGGAACCCTCCAGGATCACCAGATTTTCATATTTTCTCTCCTGCAGGTATTCCACGATCCCTGCCACCACCTCCGGATGTGTGGTAGCTCCGTAAGAAGCCTCCGTGGGAGATACCAGATTAGGCTTAATTCCAATACGGCATCTCCTGTCCGGTATCCGTGCAGCAAGCTCCGCCTCTGTAAGGAGGCGCTTTGTCATGTCTTTGTGATCTTTTCCATGTATCATCAGAATTTCATTGTCTCTCATTGCCGATCCAGCTCCTTTTTCTCCTGTTTACAGTCATCAAAATAGTACCATATATCCTGCGTATATGCTATACTTGATTTATGGATCTTCCGCGGGAAAGTTACTATTCAGCCTTCCGGCTTCATAGCAGCAAAAGCATGCACAGTTCTGCCCTTCAGGGTACAGACTGCATAAACCGCAGTCCGGCCCGGTTGTCACCGGATGGCTCTGCAGCTTCAGGCCCGCGGTATGCAAATACAATAAGAGAAAAGGATCGTATCGCTATGTACGAAGAATTGTATGAACCTCTTCCCCAGAAAGAGCCCTATCTAAAGCGTCTGGGACTTGCCGCGGTGCCTGCGGCTGACAAAAAAAATCTGGATCTTCTCATTTATTCGCACCAGCTCCATATTCCCTTTGAGGATTTGGATGTATGTGAATTTAAAAGGACCGCCTCCTTAAGCATCTCCTCCCTGTACGAAAAAGTCATACTGAGAAAAAGGGGCGGATACTGCTATGAATTGAATGCCCTGTTCGCCTCACTGCTCACTGCCTGCGGTTATGAAGTCACACCGTGTATGTCCAGGATCTTGAGAGAATGTGATGACGAGTTTGTTCCTCCCATCTCCCACCGCATCAACCTTGTCAAAATGGACGGACAGCAGTATTTCTGCGACGTGGGATACGGCGGCCCCATGCCGGCCGGCGCTCTGCCTCTCCTTGACGGCTGGGAGGAGCGTATACAGGGACAGACCTTCCGGCTTGAGCAGGTGGATGCTTTTTGGTGGAATCTTCTCTACCGCTCCAAAGATACTTTTTCCACTGTTATGCGTTTTTCCCCGGTTCCCTGTGAGCCTGTTGATTTTGTGGCTTTAAATGCCTTTGCCTCCACCCACGAACACTCCGTCTTTCCACGTCTTCGCATGGTGAATCTGCGGACACTTCAGGGAAGCGTCTCTCTGATTGGGGATACCTTCACCCTCTCGGAAAATGGGAATAAAACCGTCCGACAGATCACAGAGGAAGAATTCCTGCCTATATTGGAACAGTATTTTCATCTCTGCATCTCCTGACTACGTCAAAGATTCCCCGGCTGCCGGATTTTATAAGGCCGCCGGAGGATTCTTCTGTTTTGGCCGTCACCCCCCGGCCGCCCCTTTCCCTGTCTGCTTAACCATAGCCCAGCGATGCTCCTCCAAAAAAAAGAGGAGTTTTATTTCCGCCTCATATCCCCCTTCTTCTATCCTACAAATATACTCCAGTGTGGGGATGCCATTATAATGCTTTTCTTCTCTGCTCATGACATGGATATGGCGGATGGTGTGGATCTGCCCCTCCTCATCCTGGTATTTTAAAAGCTGCAGACTGGTATCCCCTCTGCTGGTGAACCAGCAGCCCACAGCAATATTCTCCTGTTCTCCCCGGATACTTCCCGCATCGGCTTTCTCCATATGAATGTCTGTGCCAAATGCCATAAACTCCTCTCCTTTCAGTGGTCGCAGCGGTAACGCTTCTCCCTGGATATCCCGCCGCTCATATGGTCAATAGGCGAATCAAGGAACGCGGCCCGCTTTACCGCATCCATGCCATACCGCCTGCGTATGGTGTCCACAGCCCGGTCCAGCCGCTCCAGTTTTCCGTAATCCCTTGTGTCAAAAAGTTCCATCTGCCGCATGGCATCCCAGTCCCGGATCCTGCCTGTGTGTATACCCAGATGCCGGACAGGACATCCATCCCATAGTTCCAGAAAAAGCCTGCAGGCATGGCGGTGCAGTTCCTCCGTAATATTCGTGGGAGCCGGAAGCCTGCACTGATGGGAGGACGTCCTGAAAAGGTAGTCCTTGACACTCACAGAAAGCACTTCCGCCTTCTTCCCATCCTTTCTGAGCCTGGCTCCCACTGTTTCCGCCAGGGCCAGCAGCACCAGAGAGGCCTGGGAGGATGTGGTCACATCTACGGGAATGGTGGTGGAATTTCCATATCCTTTGTTCGGCGGCGGCACAGCCTCCACCAGGGAAAAATCTCTCCCATTGGCAAAATTCCAGATAAGCTCCCCTTGTTTCTTCATATGCCTTCTCAGGATCTCCACATCTGTCTGTGCCAAATCCCCGATTGTGTAAATACCCAGATCATAAAGTTTTTTCGCCGAAGCCCTCCCCACAAAAAACAGCTCCTTGACCGGAAGGGGCCACAGCTTTTGCGGAATTTCATTTACAAAGAGTGTATGGGTCCTGTCCGGCTTTTTGAAATCCGAAGCCATCTTTGCCAGCAGCTTGTTTTCTGATATGCCGATATTGACTGTAAACCCCAGTTCCTCCCCAATCCTCTGGCGGATGGTATCTGCCGCCTGTATCGGAGGGCCAAAAAGTTTCTCTGTTCCGCTCATATCCATATAAGCCTCATCAATGGAATACTGTTCCACATCCGGAGAATATTCTCTTAAAAGCTTTAAAAGGGCCCGGGAACTTCTGTCATACAGGCTGTAGTCCGGAGGCACGATCGTGAGAGGCCCGTATTTTTGCCGAGCCTCCCAGACAGAATCCCCGGTACGGATACCATATGCTTTTGCGGGCATGGATTTTGCCAGGATAATCCCTTGTCTCTGGTTCACATCCCCTCCCACTGCGGAAGGGATATCCCGCAGATCCAGAGTCTCACCTCTGTATTTTCTCCTGTATACTGCCTCCCAGGACAGATAAGCAGAATTCACATCCACATGAAATATGATCTTCTCCATTTTTATCACCTCATTACATTCTATTCCTGTATAAATTATATCAGAACATATGTTCTTTTTTAAATAGGTGATTCATGGAAAAAGGACCTGCTACTGCAGGTCCAGTGTCTGTTGTTCATATTCTGTACTTTTATCCAGCATAACCGGCGTCTGTCCAAGGATAGCCTCTGCTTTCTGTCTGCTGAAAATCCAGTCCCGGATCTGCCGTTCCTCCAGGATCAAAGGCATTCGGTCGTGAATCCGGCTCATAGAGTCATTTGCCTCAGTGGTCAGGATCACAAACCGCTCCTCCTCCCCATACTGATCGTAAATGCCGGCCAAATATAATATTCTGCCGTCAGGTCTTGTAAAGGTATATTTTTCTTTCTTCTTATTCCACTCATAGAAGTTTTTGGCCGGGATCACACATCTGCGGAGAAGAAGACTGTCGCGAAAGGTTCTCTTCTCCAGTGCCGTCTCCTGCCTTGCATTAAAGATCACACGGCTCTTCTCAAACCCGGGGAATCCCCAGGCAAGTTCCTCGCCGCACAGTTCCCCGGCCCTTCCTGTAACCACCGGTGCGCTCTGGGAGGGAAATACATCCCGGCTATGATCTTCCAGCAGTTTTTTATCAATCTGGCGCACCAGTTTTTCCATTTCTCTGATCGTATCCTCATCAATATAGTATCTGCCGCACATAAGGCCCTCCTGTCCATTTCCATTCCTCTTGATCTCCCGTGCGAAAAGGAGATGCGATCACTCGCATCTCCCCCGTTCTCACACCTCTGTAAAGGTATATCTCTCCTTTACGCCGTTGGTCACAACTTCATACACAACGGAACCATCCTCACGCTCTGTCTTTTCACAGGTAGAAACTTTGCTGGTCATACCTTCCATGTAAACATCCAGGTCATCGGCATCCACTTCTTTGATCTGGGAATCCGGATGTCCGTCACACAGGTTATAGATCTCATGAATCAGTTCATAATGTTTCATACACAATACCTCCTTGTATTCACCGGTTTTTATATCTTTATTATAAACGAATTTCCTGATTTTTACAAAGCTTCTTTTTTATTTTTCAGTTTTTTTAGTTTTTCCGTTATTTTTATAAGTCTTTGTAACGGTAAAGGAGCTGAACACTTACGAATGTTCTTTCTTCCACCGGAGCACAGACTCCAAACGCTCCTTGACGTTCTTCTCCTCCCCCTGTTCTGTGGGATGATAATAACGCCTGTCCTTCAGCGAATCCGGCATACACTGCATGGTACTTAATTTTTCCTGCGTATCATGGGCATAAACATAGCCCTGCCCATAATCCAGTTCCTTCATAAGCTTTGTGGGCGCATTGCGAAGCTGTAAGGGTACCGGTTCCGCTCTCTTATTCTTCACGTCTTCCTTGCATTGCTCACAAGCTGCATATAAGGCATTGGATTTGGGCGCCATGGCAAGATATGTGACCACATGCGTCAAATGCACATCACATTCCGGCATTCCCAGAAAATGACATGCCTGATAAGCCGCCACTGCCACCTGCAGGGCATGGCTGTCCGCCATTCCGATATCTTCACTGGCAAAACGTATCAACCTTCTGGCAATGTAAAGGGGGTTTTCCCCACCCTCCAGCATCCGGCACATCCAGTAAATAGCTGCATCCGGGTCACTGTTCCGCATGGATTTGTGCAGGGCAGATATGAGGTTGTAATGCTCCTCCCCCGTTTTATCGTATAACAGGGACTTTCTGCTTATACACTGCTCCATCCCTTCCCTGGTCACTGTAATGCCCTCTGTGGTGATCTCTCCGTTCAAAACTGCCATTTCCAGGGTATTGAGAGCGGTTCTGGCATCACCGTTGGCAAAAGCTGCAATCGCTGTGAGCTGTTCCTCTGAGATATCCACGTTCTGACCGCCGAACCCTGCCGGATTCTCCAGGGCATGTTTTAAAAGCTTCACCAAATCCTTTTCCTCCAAGGCCTTCAGCACAAAAACCTTGCACCTTGACAGCAGAGCCGCATTGATCTCAAAAGAAGGGTTCTCCGTGGTAGCTCCAATGAGTGTGATACTGCCCTTTTCCACATAGGGAAGAAACGCATCCTGCTGGGCTTTGTTGAAACGGTGAATCTCGTCCACAAATAAAACCGTGCGTATCCCCATCCGCCTGCCGGTCTCCGCATGGCTCATGACGTCTTTGATCTCCTTGATCCCGCTGGTCACGGCACTGAAATTAATAAAATCAGCTTTTGTTCTGCCTGCAATGATACTTGCCAAAGTGGTCTTTCCCACGCCCGGAGGTCCCCAGAAGATCATGGATGAGATCTGGTCCCGCTCAATAAGCTGGCGCAGCATCTTCCCCTTCCCCAGGAGATGTTCCTGCCCTGCAAAATCTTCCAGGCACTCCGGCCGCAGCCGGCTGGCAAGAGGAGCGCTCTGTCCCCTGTCATCAAACAATGTCATCTGTTCCATATCCGTACCTCCCACCTGTACACGAACCTATATGACTCTATTTATCATTTTACCAAACATCAGTTTGGTTGGCAATCTTTTTGTTTCCTAACCACTTGACAAATTTTCCATAGCACTGTATAACATAAGTTATATAACAATCGTAATATTAGAGGAAAAAAGATGCCAAAACAAAAGATCACAAAAAAAATGATCCTGGATGCTGCCTTTACCCTTCTGCGCACACAGGGACATGAAGCTGTGAATGCCAGGAGCATTGCCACCCAGGCCGGCTGTTCCGTACAGCCTATCTATAGCTGCTATGCCAATATGTCGGAGCTTATGCAGGATTTATTTCTGTATACACAGCAATATTTGACTGCATATATAGAAAAAAATGCGGACAAAAGCTATTATTTTGCGTCTATCGGACGATGCCATATTAGATTGGCCAGAGATGAAAAACATCTGTTCTGCTTCCTGTTCTTATCGAAATATATGTATGTCAGCAGCGTGGAAGGTATTTACAGGCAATGTGCAAGGCAGGATGTCACCAAGGATATCATGAAAACCTTATCGGTCAGTGAAGCGGCCGCCAAGCGGCTTTATCTGCATATGATGCTGTACACACACGGCATCGCTTCCATGATAGCTACCGGGGCTGCGGATATTCCGGATGAGGAAATCCATGAACTGGTCAACTCCGCATTCTATGCATTTCTTGATCAGATAAAGGAGGAAAAACTGAAATGAAATTGATCATCCATGATTTGGCCGAAGATACCCTTAGGAGGGTCCTTCCGCAAATTCCTGCTGAGGATATGGTGATAACGGATAACGAAAGCATACACCCCTGTATCGGATGTTTCGGATGCTGGCTGAAGACACCCGGCGTCTGTATCATCAAGGACACCTATGGGCAGATGGGAAAAAACATTGCAATGTGCAGTGAGATGCTGATCATCAGCCAATGCGTTTACGGCAGTTACAGCCCCTTTGTCAAAAATGTTCTGGACAGGAGTATCCCCTATATTCATCCATATTTTACTGTCAAAAACGGAGAAATGCATCACCGGCAGCGGTATAAAAGAGACTTTGACTTGAAGGTCATTTTCTACGGAAATGATATCACGCCCAAAGAAAAAGAAACCGCGGAAAAATTAGTGAAGGCAAATGCAGTCAACTTTTACTCTACGGTGGAGTCCGTCACGTTCCTGGATTCCATTCAAGAAATGGAGGCATTAAAACTATGAAAATATCCCTGATCAACGGAAGTCCCAAGGTGAAGGACAGCGCATCCGGCCTGATATTAAAAGAGCTGCAGACCCTGCTTTCCCCTGAGCATGAAATAGTAAATCTGCATTTCACAAAGAAACAGCCATGCAAAAATGATTTGGAACTTCTGCAGGACTGCGATGTGATGGTCTTTGCATTTCCTCTCTATGTAGATTCTCTTCCTTCACACCTGTTATCATGCCTGATTTCGTTGGAGGAATATCTGAAAAACGCCGCCTTTTCTCAAACCTGTACGGTCTATGCCATGGCAAACTGTGGATTTTACGAAGGACATCAAAATACACTTGCCCTGGATATCGTGAAAGCCTGGTGTGCCAGAGCCGGTGTTATCTGGGGCGGCGGCCTTGGGATCGGTGCAGGAGGAATGCTTCCCATGATAAGCGGTATAACTGCCGGACAGGGACCTAAAAAGAACCTTTCCAGTGCACTGTATACACTGTCGGATTGGATTTCCCATAAGGAAACCGGAGAAAATATATGCTTTTCCCCTAATTTCCCCAGGATTTTATATAAGCTGGCAGGCGAGATGGGCTGGCGGCAGGCAGTGAAAAATAATGGACTGTCCCGCCGGGACTTATGGAATAAACAAGTCTGATTCCGTAAGGTTCCTCAGCTCCTCAGTATTTTATCCATTGCCTTTCCTTTGGCAAGCTCGTCTATCAGTTTATCCAGA
Organism: Blautia marasmi; assembly: GCF_900258535.1. Lineage (NCBI taxonomy): Bacteria > Bacillati > Bacillota > Clostridia > Lachnospirales > Lachnospiraceae > Blautia > Blautia marasmi. The sequence continues at coordinate 5,042,688 of NZ_OIWX01000001.1, read as the reverse complement.
TATCTGATATCCTGCATCAGCGGTTCTTCGATGTCCTCCACTCTGACACCGCATATTGTGCCTTTGATCAGCTTTCTCTTTGGATTCATTTGAGGTGCGTTTTCAAAAAAACCGGCGTAGGTTACAGTCTTTTCAGCCATGGTCTCAATCTCGCTTTGACTGTAACCTGTAAGCCAGCGGATGATTTCATCCACTTCGGCTTTTTCTCTTCCTTTTTTTAATGCTTTGTTCACAAGAAGCTGGTAAATCTTTGGAAAGCTCATCTGATATACCTTATCATTATTCATACACACCGTCTCCTTTTCACTCACATAACGCGGTCTCCTCTGGCATTTCAGCCATATTAGTTACTGTACACTCCGTGTCCAGTAACACGCTTCGCGATGCACAGATATGGAGCATTCTGCCCCATATCGCGCTGGCTGCCTCGGGATTTTCATGCTTTCAGCATGAAAACGCCTCCCGGTACAGTGGCCTGTGTACAATAACCCATATTATACTATCCATTCACAAGAAATACCATACCCATTGACAGGCCCTCCGCAAATTTTTATAATACTTGTAATGACAAAGCGCTGCACAACGCGGCGGGAAAGAAGGAAAAATGAAGACACTCTCCATAGGTAAATCCGATTTGCATTCTCCGTATATTGCCATGGGAACCTGGGCCATCGGCGGCGGTACCTGGTGGGGCGAGAACGATGACGCCCTCTCTGTCCGTACGATCGAGGAGGCCATGGACCATGGCATTTGCTGGTTCGATACAGCTCCTGTCTACGGCATAGGCCACAGCGAAGAGATTGTGGGCAAGGCCCTGAAAGGAAAGCGGAGTAAAGTTCTGCTCTCCACCAAATGCGGTCTGGAATGGGATTACGAAACGCCCTGCTTCCACAAAGTCATGGAAGGCCGCAATGTGTACCGGGATTTATCCCCCAAAGGCATCCGTAAGAATCTGGAGGACAGCCTGCGCCGTCTGCAGACAGATTATATTGATATCTACTACACACATTGGCAGTCACCTGATTTTTCCCTCTACCCTCTGGAAGAGACCGTGGGGGTGCTGATGGATCTGAAAAAAGAAGGCAAGATCCGTGCGGTGGGAGCCTCCAATGTAAATGCGGACATCATCCGCCAATACTGCCGCCTGGGACAGCTTGATGTCATCCAGGAAAAGTACAGCATTGCGGACACCCGGATTGCTCAAGAGCTGGTTCCCGTATGCGAAGAATACCAGGTATCCATTCAGGCCTATTCTCCGCTGGAGCAGGGACTGCTGACCGGAAAAGTAACCATGGAGACTGTGCTCTCCCCTACGGATGTGCGGAACAAAAACCGATTCTGGAAAACGGAAAACCGCAGACAGCTTGTGGATATGCTGAGAGAATGGACACCTCTCACGGAAAAATACCACTGCTCCCTTGCCAGTCTGGTCATCTGTTATACTGCCTCCACCATCAGCGATCTGAACATCCTGTGCGGCGCCAGGAGGCCGGAACAGATTCTGGATAATGCCAGAGCGCTGGAACTTCATCTGCAGGATGAGGATATCAGCCGCATGACAGCCCAGCTTGAAAAGGTGCGCAGTCATCTCCTTTAACGAGAAGGATACAGACAATCATCTCCCCTGATGGTTGTCTGTTTTTTATTCAAGACAATCAAACGTTCGCGAAGTGTGTTCTCTGTCATTACCGAAAACAGGTCTTGGAAACCACTCTGAAAATATCGGTAAAATATCTCAGAATCCCCTTGACATTCATCTACTATAATTGTAGAATACAATTAACAACTACATTTGTAGAATTTTAGATATCTACCCATACATATCCGCCTGTTTCCGGGCGTGTTTGCCACTCGCATTCGGCAGTCTGTACCGATTGCCGGAAAGAATTTATACTACAGAGAACTATGGTCCTGTCTGCTTTTTTAAGGGGGTTTTGTATATGCAGAATTTTATCATCAATATACTTAGAATTAATATTTTTGCAGCGGTATGTATTTTTATCACTGTGGTCATCGCCAGATTTTTAGGGCGAAGATATTCCGCCCGGTGGAAATGCGCCATATGGCTCCTGCTGTCTGTTGTCCTCCTCTTTCCTGTAAATCTGACAGGGAGGACTGCACTTGTGCAGATGGAAGTTCCCCTTCCCAAGCCACAAAACACAGGTCTTTTTGACCGGGGGAACAAGACCTCCGCAGCAGACAATGCGGCTGTCCAATCTTCAGACCAGCCGTCCTTGTACCCTCCTGCAGATTCCCAGCAGCTGGGAGCAGCGGCAAATTCGCAGCAGCTGGCGTCATCGGAGGGTTCGCAGCAATTGACGCCATCGGAAGATTCGGGGCAATTGACGTCATCGGAAGGTTCACAGCAATTGACATCATCGGAAGGTTCACAGCAATTAACGCCATCGGAAGGTTCGCAGCAATTAACCCCATCGGAAGGTTCGCAGCAATTGACGTCACCAACAGGTTCGGGGCAATTGGCGTCACCGGTTTCCGGCAGCGCATGGACTCCTGATATTTTTCAGATCATCACTGTTATATGGCTGTCCACAGCACTGCTTCTCTTTCTCTTCCGCATGTTCACTTATTTTGCAGCTCTCAAAAAGCTGAAACGCTGGAGTTCACCTATGCGGGATGAGATCACACTGGACCTTTACCGTTCTAGGTGCAGACTGCTGGATATCAGCAAAAAGCCGCGCCTATTAGAAAACAGCAGCTTGTCCACACCTTTGCTGGCAGGTTTTACGGACACTTGTCTGTACCTGCCCAAAGAGGATTATTCTCCGCAGGAACTCGACTTTATCTTCCGCCATGAACTGTGCCATTACCGGCGCAGAGACCTGTGGTTTAAAGGCCTGCTGTTTCTGGTGCGCAGTCTGTACTGGTTCAATCCCGCCCTCTCTTTTATGCAGAGAGAGGCAGAGAAAGATTTGGAATTCACCTGTGATGAGCATGTGATCCGGGAATTCCCCCAGACCTCCCGCCTTCGGTACAATGAACTTCTTCTGAGGACCGCTGCTCACTCTGACAAAAACCTTTCCCGTCTGACCGCCGGGCTCAATGACAGTGTTTCCGGTTTCAAAGAAAGGGTACATAATGTAATGGAAGCCGGCAGACGAAAAAAAGGCCGTATTCCCGCTCTGTTTCTTATTCTGGTTTTTTTAAGCTCCGTGCTTTTTATTGGCTGTTCCCTGAAACCCGATGATACGTCTTCCCAAACCTCATCTGCCACGGAGCAGACCCGGCAGGAGGATGCTTTTGATTCTTCCTACGGCAGTACAAAAAAAGACAGCACGGTATCCCGGGACGAACCCGCAGAAAAAAAGGAAAACCTTTCCGAAACAAAAAGTGAGCCGGTGAAGATACCATTAAAGACAGAAGTCCCTCAAGATCAGGAACCTAAAAAAACAGAACCCGAAAATGCAGAGATCAAAACAGAACCAACCCCCGACGAATTCGTGATATTTGACAGCAACACCAAAGTGCTTACCCAGCAGGACACAGCAAACCTGTCCGAGGAAGAACTGATGTATGCCAGAAATGAAATCTATGCCCGCCACGGATATATTTTTACTGACCCTGCTATCAAAGGCTATTTTGAAAGCAAATCCTGGTATAAACCACAGTACACCCAAGACCAGTTTTCTGACTCACTTTTTAATACCACGGAAGTACAAAACATACAATTTCTGCTGTCACAGGAAAATGCCCAAGATGGTCCGGCCGTTTATCAGGGGGACGGATACTCGTTCCAATATCCGGCAGAATGGCAGGATAAACTTGTCTTTGAACCCACCGAGGTTGGAGTCGCAGGTGTTTTAAAAGAACAATACGAACTGCGTCAGAGCGGACAGTCTGAAAGATTTGGTAATATATTTACAATCTTTAAACGCGAACAGCCTGATGATAATCCTGATTTTCAATATCTGGGGCAGGGTCCTGACGGAATGTATTACTACTTTTATATCGCACAGGGTGTTACGCATGAAGAAACACAGGAGATGAACGATGCATACAGCAGACTTGATTTTTCCTGGGAAAGAGCACAGATCATTCCGAATACCTTTACCTTCAATTAACCTATCATCCCCGTCTGATCCGCAAACTAAGTAACGCACATCTGCCAACAAGCAATTACGCCCCGCCTGATGGTATCCGGCAATGAGAATGCACACGGTGCTCTCTCACTGCGGATATCAACAGACAGGGCGTTTCTGTCCATAAGCTATGCCGTTTCCTCGGCAAAGTTTCCTGTATACAACTGGTAATACTTACCTTTCTCCTCCATGAGCTGGTCATGGGTTCCTCTTTCGATGATCCTTCCCTGCTCCAGAACCATAATGCAGTCAGAATTCCGCACCGTTGAAAGCCGGTGGGCGATAACAAAAGTGGTCCTTCCCTTCATCAGTCTGTCCATGCCCTGCTGCACCAGGGTTTCTGTCCTGGTATCAATGGAGGATGTCGCCTCATCCAGGATCAGCACCGGCGGATCAGCCACCGCGGCTCTTGCAATAGCCAGAAGCTGCCTCTGTCCCTGGCTTAAGTTGGAACCATCCCCGGTAAGCATAGTGTCATACCCGTCCGGGAGACGGCGGATGAATCCGTCTGCATTTGCCAGCTTTGCGGCTGCCCTGCACTCTTCATCGTCAGCGTTCAGCCGGCCGTAACGGATATTTTCCATAACGGTTCCGGTGAACAGATGCGTATCCTGGAGCACCATGCCCAGAGAACGGCGCAGGTCTGATTTTCTGATCTTATTGATATTGATATTGTCATATCTGATCTTTCCGTCCTGAATATCATAGAAACGGTTGATCAGGTTTGTGATCGTGGTCTTGCCCGCACCGGTACTTCCCACAAACGCTATTTTCTGTCCAGGTGTGGCAAACAGTTTTATATTATGGAGCACGATCTTGTCGTCATTATATCCAAAGTCCACATCATGGAAGGTAACATCCCCCTCCAGCCTCTGATACGTGACGGTTCCATCCGCTTTATGGGGATGTCTCCAAGCCCACATTCCTGTCCTGTCTTTACTTTCCCCAAGGCTTCCGTCCGGCTGTTCTTTTGCATTGACCAGCTCTACATAGCCATTGTCCACTTCAGGCTCCGCGTCCAGAAGCTTGAAGACACGGTTCGCACCTGCCATAGCCATGACAATACTGTTCATCTGCTGGCTGATCTGGGTAACAGGCTGGGTAAAGTTCTTATTCAGTGTCAGGAAAGACACCAGGGTCCCGAGCGTCAAACCTCCCAATCCCTTCAAAGCCAGAACCGCTCCCAGCACAGCACAGAGCACGTAGCTGATATTGCCCAGGTTGCTGTTCACAGGCATCATGATATTGGCAAAAGTGTTGGCCTTATCGGCACTGTCGCGAAGCTTCTCATTCAGTTTCCTGAAGTCCTCCACACTCTTCTCTTCATGACAGAACACTTTTACTACCTTCTGTCCTTCCATCATCTCCTCTATATAACCGTTTACCTGGCCCAGGTTTTTCTGCTGTTCTCCAAAATATCTGCCGGACCTAGCACTTAATTTCTTAGTGACCACCATCATGATGCCTATCATCACCAGTGTCATAAGTGTCAGCGGAACATCCAGGACGATCATGCTGACAAATGTGATCACAATGGTCACTGCCGAATTTACCACCTGCGGAATACTCTGGCTGATCAGCTGGCGGAGTGTATCCACGTCATTGGTGTAAACAGACATAATATCCCCGTGTGCGTGTGTATCAAAAAACTTGATCGGCAGGGATTCCATATGTGTAAACAGATCCACGCGCAGGTACCTGAGAGTCCCCTGGCTGATGTATACCATGATCCTGTTGTAGGCAAACGCGCACAATACACCTACTGCATAAATCCCAACAAGTGTAAGCAGTGCCTTTTTAAGAGGCCCGAAATCAGGATCCGACATTTTCGTCATAGGAATAATATAATCGTCGATCAATTTCTGCATAAACAGGGTTCCGCACAAGGTAGCCAGCGCTGTAGCCACAATACAGACCACCACCACAGCGAAAAGCCCTTTGTAATTTTTCATCATGTATCCCAGCGTCCGTTTCAGGACCTTTCCCGCATTGTCTACTTTTGGTCTGGGTCCATGGGCATTCATGCCCGGGCCTTTTACCGCTTTTACATTTTCTGCCATTATGCTGCACCTCCTGTCTTATTTCCGGTCTGGTCAAAATCACCGCCGCCCTTAATCTGGGTGTCATAAATTTCTTTGTAGATCTTATTGGTGGCAAGCAGGTTTTCGTGCGTGTCAAAACCGTTCACCCTGCCCTCATCCAGGACCAGGATCCTGTCTGCATCCTGCACACTGGAAATCCTCTGCGCAATGATAAGCTTGGTGGTTCCCGGGATGGCCTTTGTGAAGGCGCTTCTGATCTTCGCGTCCGTTGCAGTATCCACGGCACTGGTGGAATCATCCAAGATCAGCACCTTAGGTTTCTTCAGCAGCGCCCTTGCAATACACAGCCTCTGCTTCTGCCCTCCGGACACATTGGTTCCTCCCTGTTCAATATAGGTCTCATATTTGTCAGGGAACTGTTCGATAAATTCATCCGCGCAGGCCTGGCGGCATGCCTCCACACACTCCTCTTTGGCAGCCTGCTCATTTCCCCATCTCAGGTTCTCCAGTATAGTTCCTGAAAAGAGGACATTTTTCTGCAGCACCACAGCAACCTGATTTCTCAGTTCCTCCATATCATAACTTCTCACATCTTTGCCGCCTACGGCCACAGAACCTTCCGTCACATCATACAGACGGCTTATGAGGCTCACAAGACTTGACTTTCCGCACCCGGTCCCCCCAATGATCCCTATTGTCTCTCCTGCCCTGATATGCAGGTCAATATCTGTCAGGGTCGCCTTCCCGCTGCCGTGTTTGTAAGAAAAATCCACATGGTTAAAATCAATCCGGCCATCCGGTATGATCTTATCCGGATTCTTGGGATTGACCAGATCAGCCTCTTCATTCAGAACCTCGGCTATACGTCTTCCGCTTGCCGCGCTCATGGTAACCATGACAAATATCATGGAGAGCATCATCAGAGACATGAGGATTCCCATAATATAGCTGAACATGGAAGTCAGCTCACCTGTTGTCAAATCCCCCACAACAATAAACTTTGCTCCGAACCAGGAAAGTGCAATGACACAGAAATAGATAACAAACATCATCACAGGACCATTCAGGGAGAGCAGCTTCTCCGCTTTTACAAAGAGGCGGTACAGATTTCCTGCCGCTTTTGTAAATTTCTCATTCTCGTAATCTTCCCGCACATAGGCTTTGACTACCCGGATGGCTGATACATTTTCCTGGACACTGGCATTCAGCTCATCATATTTTTTGAACACAACATCAAAGATCTTCGTAGTCCTGCTCATGACAAAGATCAAAACTACGGCCAGGACCACAATGGCAGCCACAAAGATCAGGCTCAGCCTGGCGTTAATGAAAAAGCACATGAACATACTGCAGATCAAGGTAAACGGTGCGCGGACCGCAATCCTTAAAATCATCTGATACGCATTCTGTACATTGGTAACATCTGTTGTCATACGGGTTACCAGACCTGCGGTACTGTATTTGTCAATATTAGAAAAAGAAAAGGTCTGTATATTGTCGTACATAGCTTCCCTCAGATTACAGGCCAGACCTGAGGATGCGCTTGCCGCATAACGGCCTGCCAGAACTCCGAAAAGCAGACTGAGCATGGCAAATACCAGCATAACGGTACCGTACTGATACACCTTTCCTATATTGCCAGCCTCAATCCCCTCATCAATAATGGCCGCTGTGATAAATGGGATCAAAACCTCCATCACCACCTCCAGGGCGGCATAAAGCGGTGTCAGCAGGGAAGCCTTCTTATATTGCTTCACCTGCGAGAGTAATGTCTTAATCATGTTGTAAGCCTCCTGTTCCTTGTTGCTTTAAATTTTTTAACATCCTTCCCAGCAATTCTGTGAGAAGAAGCTTTTCCCCCTCGGTAAATCCCTGATACATACAGCCTTCCAGGTCTCTGAATCCCTGTTCTATCTCACCCTTTAACTCATCCGCCTTCTTTGTCAGATGGATATGCTTCAGCCTCTCATCCAATGAATCAGAGGCAAAGCTTATGTATCCTCCGTTCTTCAGTTTTTTCAGGAGAGATGACACATTTGCCTTTGACAAGCCCAGGGATATATGAAGGTCTCTGGCACAGATATCCTGTTCCTCATGGTCTGTCAGATATCCCAGAACATTACACTGGGAAGCAGACATCCCGTGCTTTACCATCATGGCATTGCCGATGGACTCCATAGCCAGATTCAGCTTTTTCAGCAGACGCATCACATTTTCATCCTTTTCCTTCTGCATATTTTTTCTCCTTATCTGAAACAAGTTTGTAACTATTCAGCAGGTCTGCACATCCGTCGGGCTTACCATGGAAAGTATTCCAAAGCCGGGCAGAAAGCCCATCGTCCAAGGCGATCCGCATGGTTTCTGCCTGTAACTGAGGGTACTGAACCGTTACACAAGTTCGATTACAGACTGTTTCCTTACAAACTAGTTTTACACCCATTTTCCTTGAATGTGAATTAGAAAAATGTTATCATTAATAAAGAATATTAATCAATATCCTTATTCTATTTTTATTATATATAGAAAACGTGTGTGGAAAGGAGCATTTATGAATACCGTTCAATTGGAATGTTATATGGCGGTGGCCGAGAATTTGAATTTTGCCAGAGCTGCCGAACAGCTTCACATTACACAGCCTGCCGTTACCCATCAAATCAATTCCCTGGAAGCAGAGCTGGATGTAAAACTGTTCAGACGGACCACCCGAACAGTGGAACTGACCGCCCCAGGCTGGGTCTTTTGGGGATATGCTAAGGACATCCTGGCAAAGACAGCCCAGGCAAAAAACAGACTTGCCGGGCACTTTGAAGATCAGATACAGCCTTTTGTCATCGGATGCCACAGCCCCTTTGAGCTGACCCTGCTCCCGGAGGTACTGCGGCAGCTTGCAAAAGACTATCCTCAGGTGCACCCTGAGATCAAGATGGTCCCTTTCCAGGCCCTGAGAAACCTTCTGCAGGAGGAAACCCTGGATGTGATGCTGGGATTCGGTGAGGAAAAAGAAAAGAAAAAAACAGGTACTTATGTGGAGCTGGCCAGAGCACCGGTTGTCTGTGTGGCTGCCCGCGGCCATGCTCTGGCAGAAAAAAGCGCTGTCACTTTGGAGGAACTGCACCAGGGCCGCCTGATTCTGTGCGATCCCCACAAATCCTCCCCCGTGATCACAGAAATGCAGGGAAGGCTCATCAGCACCCGCCCTCCCTCCCGGATGTTCTTTAGTGAGAATATAGAATGCGCACTGACCTTTGTAAAGGCCGGCCTTGGCTTTACTATTTTACCGGATATGCCCCTTATGCGCAGTGATGAGCTGTGTTATATTCCCGTAAAAAACACAGCACCGGCCTCCTTTGGGCTTTATTACAAAACCCTCCAGAACAATCCGGTGCTGCGCAGCTTTATACGAATCATAAAAGATTATTCACAACAACTGAAATGACAGAACGATTCAGCCCAGATCACCTGCTGCCTTTATTTTTACCCGGTTGGTGTTTCCCGGATAGTAGGCAAGAGGAACATCCTCCATATCAATGATCTCCACCGTCTCCTCTATGGCGCCAGCCTCCACTGCCATAGCTATGGCCTCTTTTCTGGCCCCGGCCAGGGCCTCCTCCCTTGGAACCACATCAAAATCCATGAGTTTTTCATAAGTTCCGCTTACTTTGGAGATCGCAGAGCCAATGGCATTGGCTGTCCGGGCATGTTCCGGGTTCACACTGCGGCTGGTACCCTCCAGCTCTTTTGGAAGAATGATGGAACCGCCGCCCACCATGATAACTTCCACATCCTGGCTGGAAACCTTCATGGCGTCAATCCCTTCCTCCACCATTGCTTTTATTACGCCCATGGCTTTTTCTGCAAAATCCAGGTCTATATGGGACACCTTCTCCCTGTCTCCGATCTGCACCATTCCCAGGCGGACAGCAATGTCCGTGGCAGTCACCACATCGCCGCCGAACACAAGGGCTTTCTCCGTAATGCGGTATCCCACACTGTCAGGCCCCACCGTCACTGTACCGTCCTCTCTCTCATGTACCACAGAACCGCCTCCAAGTCCGATGGAAAACACATCCGGCATACGGAAATTGGTGCGCACACCGCCAATGGTCACAGCAACGCTGGATTCCCGCGGGAATCCGTTCTGGATGACACCCAGGTCTGTTGTGGTGCCGCCCACATCGATCACCACTGCATTCTGGATCTTGCTCAGATAGCTGGCACCCCGGATAGAGTTGGTTGGCCCGCAGGCCACTGTGAGGATCGGATACTTTTTCGCATATTCCATTGTCATCAGCGTACCGTCGTTCTGGGACAGATAAAGCGCCGCATTGGTCACGCCCTCCTCTTTCAGACTTCTGGAAAACCCATCTGTAAACCGCTCCGCAACCCGGCAGAGTGCCGCGTTTAAAATAGTGGCATTTTCCCTCTCAATAAGCCCCATAGAACCAATCTCACTAGATATGGAAATACGGACATCCGGCCCCATAATCTCCCTGCAGATCTCTGCGGCGCGCAGTTCATGATCACCCCGCACCGTGGAGAACACACAGGAAATGGCTACAGACTCCACCTTTCCTTTTATTTCCCGGAAAAATCCTGCTGCAGCCTCCTCATCAAGAGGAGCCAGTTCTTTTCCGTCATATTCAAATCCGCCGCCGATGACAGCCACCGCCTTTGCAATGCTCCGGATATCCTCCGCCCAGTCCACCATGGGCGGAATTCCCAGCGTGGCTGGTGCGCCGATACGCAGAACGCCGATGTCAGCCAGTTGTCTGCGCTCCACAATCGCATTGGTACACTGGGTAGTCCCCAGCATAGCCATGGAAATCTCCTCCTTATTCACACCCGAAGCTTGTAAGACCTCACGCACCGCACATACGATGCCGTCATAAATATCCTCTGAAGTGGGGTGTTTTATCTCTGCTTTTATCTGTAAATGCTCATCCATCAGAACCGCATCCGTATTGGTCCCGCCTACGTCAATTCCCAGCTTATACATCTGTGCGTCCTCCTTTGCAGCGTTCTTCCAGTGGTATGTAATCCGTATCGCAGCCAAAGTACCGCGGTCCCACCAGCTCCAGTCCGGCCTGGCTTCTCCACATCTCAAAACATTTGAGGCCAACCAGCATAACTCTCTTGCCGTATTTAAGGGCATCCGTAGTGACAGGGACAAATGTTTCCGTATCTACAAGGCAGATAAGGTCCGGCACAGTAGCCAGGATCTCTCCGTCCACCACGGCTGTCAGGTTCTCATTCTGGAATTCCACATAGGCCTGTTTCCCCCTGTATTCCCCAATACCTTCCAGACATACTTTTCCAAAATTGAACGCCCCTCTTGTCTCCCGGAGCACATCCCCGATCTTCCCTTTAAAAAGCCTGTATCCCTCTGAACAGTTCAGAAAATTTTCTTCCGGTGTTCCCTGCTCCATATCTTTTACGCCGCGGATCGCCTCCCCCAGTTTCTGGCTTCTGGTGACTATATTTTTCACAGCATATTTTTTCATCTCTGCACCGCTCATGCAGTACAGCGCAACGGAAACCGAACCGCCGCAGCTCATGGTCACTGACCGGGCCAGCTCCTCTGTCCATTTGTTGGTTATTGTGTTGAAAATAGCAGAATTTCCTTTTTCATCCGTGAGGGCCATAGGGCTGGCACTCATACCGCCCATGGTAAAGGTCACCATCTGCAGTTCGGGAAATGCCCGCCCCATGCCATCCGCGTCCACCATGGGAAGCCCCATTCTCGCGGAAGCGGCAATAGGGAGCATACTGTTCACACCGCCTGCCTCAATGGGCATAAAAGCATAGACTTCTTTTCCAAAGAACTTGGAGACCATATCATAGAGCACCTGATACTCTTTTCCGCCGATTCCCTTTTCCCCCAGAATCGTGGGGGCCCCCATCATGGCGATGGGCACTATCAGCGCATCATCCGGCACTTCCCCGGGGTCTAAAAGTGTGACCGGGCCGCATTCCCTGACAGCCCCCATAGCCACCAGCTTGCCTATATAGGGGTCTCCGCCGCCGCCTGCACCAAGAAGGGCTGCTCCCAGAGCAATATCCTCGATTTCTTTTGATCCTATTTTTCTCAAAATTCCATCTCCAATCCGGCAGCACAAAAAATTCCGGGCTGCACTATTCGTTTTTTATATTATAAACGCATTTTGTGCCGCTGTAATTATGGAATGGGTTAAACTTTCCCATCCTCCTTTGTCCTTTTGGACAAAGCCGAATCTCTTAGCAGGCGCAGAACAGCAGCCGCTTCATAGAGACGCCCGGCTTCCGGCATTTTCTGGATCCTGCAGCAAAAAAACGCATGGAGTTTTCCCACCCGGTATTTGACCGTATTTTTATGCAGGTATAAAAGCTCTGCCGTGCGTGCAATATTGCTGTCAGCATCCAGAAGAAAGGTTTCCAGTGTTCTGTAAAGCTCTGCATCCTGTTCCTCCAGCCCTTTGAGACAGGCTGTCTTCTCTAGGATCGCCTTCTCCCCCTGATCCAGAGTCTGCCTGCAGGCACCTGCAAACTCCAGCTCACTTCCTGTCAGGATATGGCGGCAGGGATATATGCATCCGGCATCCTCCGCATATTCTGTACACAGGAGATAAGCGCTGCGCACCTGTGCTGTATCCTGAAGGCCGGGACAGCTCACAAGACGTATCTCTTTGTCTGCCTCCTCATAAAAAGTTTCCAGGATCTGTTCCGGTTCTGTTGTGGTGCACTCCTGTCCGGTAAAAACAACGCCTATTCCCTGATGGGTACCGGATATACAGATTTCAAAATACTGCCCCAGAAATGTGCTGGCATCCCTAACCTCTCTTTCCAGATCTCTGTCCTTTTTCCCGCTCCCTTTCTCCGGCATGAGAAGAAACATATGGTGAATGGATTTCACATCAACGCGGAATATCTCCGCAAGCCTGCGCATTTTCACAGGTTCATCATTTAAGATGGCTTTTAGCAGCTCCTCAATCCCCACATTGCCATACCCTCTGCTCCAAACTCCGATGAACAGTCTCACCGCCTCGGCAGCCTGCAGACAGAGCTGGGCATGTAGTTTTTGGTCCTCACGGACAAGAAACAGACACAGTCCGGCATTGTCGGCATCCCTCACCGGAGCGCAGAACACCCAGCGCCCGGAAGGAAGCCTCTCCATCTCCTTTGACAGCCCCGGCGCCTCTCCATGATAAAACTGCTCCAGTTCCGCCAGAGAGGAAACGCCTGCCTGGGGCCATACCGCCACATTCACAGGGCGGAATCGCCCGTCAACCAGGAAGAGGGAACAGCGCAGCCGGTCGCGCAGCATCCTGACCACGGATTCCACAGTCCTCTGGCTTTCAGGTAGATAACCAAACCGTTCCAGCATCTCTCCCACCAGGTAGGTATCGCGCTTCTGCTCGCTGATAATGGCATGCATAACCTCTGTGATCACTTCACTGTAGCGCAGGTCCATGCGGTTTTTCGGCATACAGATAAGGACAAACCCCAGCTCGTCTGCAAGCGCTGTGACCTCAGGGGCAATTTCCTTCAAAAAGATTCCCACATAATATAGAATCAGCCCCACTTCCCCGCCTTCGTAAAGTCTCCGTATCGTGGCAAGCTGCAGTGGTACATCCTCCCTCGCATTGATAAATCCTGTAATAGCAATCTCTCCGCCATAAAAATCACCGGGGAACAACGCATCATTCATCATCTCGGGATTGGCGTATTCCAGGACCGATATGGAGGTGACCACCTTTTTCAGCCCCGATCTTCCCGCCGCCACACCGGCGCCCAAAAGAGAAGGCAGCTTCAGCAAATCCTCAACCGTAACACTCATCTTGTCTCCCTCCTCCCTGCTCCAAGGCACTTCTGCATATCCTCCGGAAGTTCTGCCCGCACCTGTATCTCTTTTCCTGTAAACGGCTGGATAAGAGATACGCAGGAAGCGTGCAGGGCAGCCCTCTCTATGTGTTCTGAATGGCCTCCGTACAGACTGTCACCCAAAAGGGGATGGCCCATCCATGCCATGTGCACCCGGATCTGATGTGTCCGCCCTGTGGCAAGTGCGAGGCTGACCAAGGCATAGTCCTGCATTTTCTCCCGGACCTGATATTGGGTAAAAGCCGCCTTTCCATGGGAGGTCACACACATCCGCATGAGTTCACCCTCCCTTTTTCCTATCTTTTCTGTGATGATCCCCTCCTCTTTTTCAGGAATGCCCTCCACAAGGGCCAGATATTCTTTTTTAAACTTTCCCTCTTGTTTCTGTCTGGCCAGCCTTCCCGCTGCTGTCCCGTTCTTCGCAAATACCACAATACCTGAGGTGTCCTTGTCCAGCCGCCCCACGCTTCTGATCTTCACATGGGCTCCTGCCTCCTGAAAGTAAAAAGCCAGCATATTGGACAGGGAATCCGTGTAATGCCCGTGGGAAGGATGCACTACAAGACCTGCCGGTTTATTCACCAAAAGCAGGTCCTCATCCTCATACAAAATATCCAGTTCGCCCTTCCTCGGTACAAGATGCAGGGAGGCTGTCCGTTCCTCCTCCAGTTTTACCTCCACTCTGTCTCCGGCGCCCAGCCTGTGGGTGACCCTGACCCTGGCACCGTTCACGCAGATTCCGCCGTCTCTGAATTTAGCCTGCTTTACCTGCCGCCTGGTAAGTCCCATATCATGAAGCAGAAAGTCCGATAGTATCCCATCCCTTTCCGCTCTTTTTTTCCATATCTTTTCCATATTTCTCATCCCTGTATCATTTTTACCGTCCTATTACGGCTGTCTTCTTTTCATTCTAGCAGAGTGCCCGGACCGCGTAAAGACAAATACCCGCAGTTTTCCCCCTAATTCTGAAGTAACTGTTCAAAACCACTTTCAGAACGTTCCTTACCGTGATAGAATGAAAATATATCAATACAGGACCTGAAAGCCGTCCTGAAAAAGGGGATTTTTTATGCACATTAACAGCCTTCATATCAAAAATTTTAAATACATACGGGATATGGAAATCCGGGACATTGAAAATGCCCTGATCCTGGTGGGGAAAAACAATACCGGAAAAACCTCTGTTCTGGACGCCATACGGGCAGTGAACGGTTCTTACCAAGTCCGGGAAAGGGATTTCAACGAGAAAAAACAAAGAGTGGAGATCTCCATGTCTCTGTCCATCTCCAGGGAAGACCTGCAGATGCTCCACCATCATGGGCATGTGAGTATTTACCGCAGGTATACTGCCTGGTACGAGGATTTCTGCAGAAAGCTCCCCTCCTACCAGAACGGAAATCTGACTTTCACTTACACCACCAATGTACTTGGGCAGGAGCGTTTGAGTGACGGTCATGAAAAGCATAACAAATATATCCGGCAGGTACTTCCCCAGATTTATTACATCGGAACTGACAGGCGCCTGGAAGCGCTCCAAAAGGATTTACTGGCCTTTGAGGAGGATGAGCAGTTAAAAAGGATGCGTCTGGATGTGTGTCTGTTCGAGAGCGGCAAACACTGCAGCCGTTGTTTCCAGTGCATCGGCCTGATCAACCAGAAACGCCCGGAGGATCTGACTGCCTTTGAGACCGCAAAGCTTTTGGAATATAAGCTCTGCCAGATGAACCTGACGGATTTTGCCAGGCGGGTGAACACCTGCTTTCACCGGAACGGGGGCTTCGACGAGATCCGCTATACCATGCGCTGCAACATTGACGAAATGTGTTCCGTCACGGCTGAGGCCTACAACACGAAACGCAGCACTGCCACTTTGGTGGAGCATATGGGGGAAGGTATGCGCAGCATTTACATGCTCTCCCTGCTGGAAGCCTACACCCAGGACAGCAACCGGATCCCCAGTGTGATCCTGGTCAAAGACCCTGAGACCTTCCTCCATCCCGAGCTGCAGAAAAAGGCCGGGGAAATCCTGTACCGCCTGTCCAAAAAGAATCAGATCCTGTTCTCCACCCATTCTCCGGATATGATCTTTAACTTCAGCAGCCACCAGATACGGCAGGTGGTTCTGGATGAACAATACTACACCATACTGCGGGAACGGACAGATATGAACCGGATCTTAGATGATCTGGGCTTCAACGCCAGTGATCTTATGAACGTGAGCTTTGTCTTCATTGTGGAAGGCAAGCAGGATAAGAGCCGTCTTCCCCTGCTTCTTCGGAAATACTATTCAGAGATCACTGCTTCGGACGGCAGCCTTTCCAGAATTGCCATCATCACCACCAACAGCTGCACCAATATCAAGACCTATGCCAATCTGAAATATATGAACCAAATTTACCTCCGCGACCAGTTTTTGATGATCCGGGACGGGGACGGTAAAGACAGGGCCGAACTGGCCTCCCAGCTCTGCCGTTATTATGAGGCCAGAAGTTCAGAGGACGTGGACCGTCTTCCCAGAGTCATGCCGAAAAATGTGCTGATCCTAAAATACTATTCTTTCGAAAACTATTTTCTCAATCCCGCCGTCATGGTTCAGATCGGGGTCCTTAAAAAAGAAGAGGATTTTTACAGGATCCTTTTGGAAAAGTGGAAGGCCTATCTCTATAAGATCAAGAGCGGGCGTCACCTCACGGAGATACTCGGATTTGAAATTCAGACAGAGGAAGATCTTAAAAGCCACATGGAAGAATTTAAAATACACATGCGGGGCCACAATCTGTTCGACATTTTCTATGGGCCTTATAAAGCGGAGGAACAGGAATTGCTGAAACGCTATATTGATCTGGCTCCCAGGGCGGATTTCCGGGATATCCTGGATGCGGTGGACCATTTTATTTACTTTGACAGCAGAAAAATATGATAAATAAGACCGCTTTTCGGGCTCGTATATTAACATGCCCACAAAAGCGGTCTTCTCTTTCAATGCCGGCTCTATATTACCGATACATTGCTCCGTATGCATGGCAGGCACGGTAATCTGCACTCTCCTGCCCGTCAGTGCCAAACCCATCCCAACAGTGGGGACGAAATACATCTTCATATCCTACATTATGCATGGATACCGGAATTCTCAGCATAGAGGCCAGTGTGATCAAGTCTTTTCCAATATGTCCATAGACAAAAGCCCCGTGATTGGAACCCCATTTTGCCATAACAGAATACACACTTCCAAATGCCCCTCTGCCCGTGAGATTCGGTGCGAACCAGGTAGTCGGCCAGGTAGGATCTGTTCTTTTATCGATAATCTGATGAACTTCCTCAGGCAGCGTAATGGTATATCCTTCTGCGATCTGCAGTGTTGGGCCTGCTCCTGCGATCAGATTCACTCGGACCAAGGTGACAGGCATCTCAGCTGCTGTCCTAAACTGGGATGAAAATCCCCCTCCTTTAAAATATCCGGCACTTGCAGGGCACCATTTTGTAGCTCTTAAACACGCATCCACATCTGCATCCGTCATATCATACCAGGGTTTCATCACTTGGTTTCCGGCCTTATCCCTGGACTGCCCTGTTCCGTCTAACGCAGCCGCACCGGAATTGATCAAATGGATAAATCCTCCGGCGGCTTTCCCCTCAGGTTCCCATCCTGTCACCCGTTTTACCGCCTCAGGGCTCCAATAACAGCGTACATCAGCAAACACACTGGAACCATTGCTCATCAGATGGCCAAATAACATAGAAACAGCATTTAAAGTATCATTTTCGGTAGCAAGAATAATAGGCTTCCTGGGTCCATTCCAGTCAAATCCCGAATTCAGAAATGCTTCGGAAAAATCTCCAACCGGCTGCCAGTCCGACCACATACGCTGTCCCTGAAACCCACCTGCGATCGCATTTCTTCCAAGACTCTCCTCATAATAACCCTGATCCCTCAGTTTCGGATTGCCAAGCATAATATCACGGATAATCATTGTCATCTTAACGATGAATTTCCATTCCTCATCTTTCTGGCTCCGAGTATGCTGCATTTTATCCGGATTATTATCCATCCCCTCCTGACAGTGTTCCAATGTCCACTTATATGCTCTCTCATATTCTTCTTTATCGTATATCTCTTCTTTGATCCTCCGGTTAATCTCAATCATATCTACAAATTCCGGGCGGATTCCCAAATATTTCTGGAAGAAGTTATCATCACAGTAAGATCCCTGGATTCCCATAGAAACTGCCCCAATATTTACATAACTTTTTCCCCGGATCGTTCCCACTGCTATGGCACACCTGGCAAACCGGAGGATCTTCTCCTGCACATCTTCCGGAATGGAAGTATCTGATTTATCCTGGACATCCTTACCGTAAATACTGAATGCCGGATATCCTTTCTGTGCATGAGCGGAAAGTACCGCTGCCAGATAAACTGCACCAGGGTTTTCCGTTCCGTTAAACCCCCATACCGCCTTCACTGTCATGGGATCCGTATCCATTGTTTCACTGCCATAACACCAGCAGGATGTCACACTTAATGTGCCAACCACATTTTCTCTGGCAAACTTTTCTGCACAGTCCCTGGCCTGTGCGCTGCCGCTGATCGTGGAGTCAGCAATAACACATTGTACATATTCTCCGTCTGTGTCCTTTAAGTTTTCCTCTATTAATATTTTGGCTGCCATAGCCATACTCATAACTTTTTCTTCCAGGTTGGCCCGCTCTGCGCGTCTTCCATCTATAATGGGACGAATCCCTATTTTCGGTTTATTCATAGTTTCTACTCCTGTCTATTCTGTTACTTCCGGAAAATACCACAGCTGCATGGTGCATCCCACAGTTCCAGCGTCTGATCATCCACTTTACAAAATGAAACAGACACCCCACCCAGTTCCTGTGTAGTCAAGCAGTTTCCGCAATAACTACCTGCCACATTCATACCTTTTCCCTCCAGGAAACGAACCAAATCCCGATAAAGAATGGATTGTTCCATCATAGTGGTAGAACCAAGTCCGTTAATAAACACCAGAATATCATCTCCTGACTCATAAGGGCCATCTTCCAGAAGAATAGTTCCCACTTTTTTGGCCAATTCTTCGGAAGAGGGCATGGGGATTCTGTTCGCTCCGCCTCCCTCTCCATGAACTCCCATTCCCATCTCAATCTCATCCTCCGGCAAATCCACCATTTTCATACCAGTAACCGGATGGGTACACTGGGTAAACGCAACACTGAATGTCCTGGTGTTATCTCTGACTTTTTCAAATAGTGCTATGGCATTTTCTATATCGCCGCCCTGTTCCAAAAAAGCCCCCACGATTTTTGTATAAAACAGCATGCCGCCCATGCCGCGCCGCTCCTCTTCAAAACCTTTCGGTGCAGACGCCACATCATCGTAAAATAACACCTTCCTCACATCGATTCCTTTTTCCCTTGCTTTCAAAAACGCCATATTCGCATTCAACACATCCCCGGAATGATTCTGCACGGCCAGTAAAATAGGACTCCCATCGTTTAAAACTTCCAATCCTTCCACGATCTTATCTGCAGATGGGGCTGTAAATACATCTCCCACAATATTCATATCAAACATACCCGGCCCTACCCAGCCAATCACAGCAGGTTCATGTCCGGCTCCGTTTCCCAGTACAAATTTTACTTTATCAGAATTTTTTCTCTCTTTTCTCACCACCTGGTGAGTCCCCGGATTCAGTTTAATGACATCGGAATGCATCATGGTATATCCTTCCAGGGTTTCTTCTACCAATCGGTCTGTCTGATTCTTAATTTTCTTCATTTCTGTTTTCTGACCTCTCTTCTTCTCTGACAAGGAAATCACTGACAGATACAAACAACGCTGCCATTGAGGCTGCACCGGCATCCTTATGTCCTATCGATTTCTCTCTAAGAAAACGTGCCCTTCCTTTTTTCGCCATCATATCCACGGTGTCTTCTGCCCCTCTCTCTGCTGCTTTGCGTGCTGCCAGAAATCCTTCCGATAGGCTCTTTCCCTCTTTGGCTGACTGCTTCAAAACACGAACTGCCGGAGCAAGGGCATCAAACATAGTTTTCTGTCCCTCCTGTACATCCGCCCCAATGCTCACTTCAGATGCCCCTTTTTCAAACATGTCGGCCGCTGCAGACAAGTCAATTTTCTCTTTTCCTGCCACAGCCTGTGCAAATCCCTGAAACAACAAAGCATAAATCGGTCCAATCGCTCCGCCCATACTTGACATCATGGCACTGCCCACATTCTGAAATAATTTTTCCAGTGTTTCCTGGGGCTGCTGTAATATTTGTTGTGCTGCCCTAAAACCCCGGCTGATCGTCACTCCATGATCCCCATCCCCCAGTCCCGAATCTAATTCACAGAAATATTTTTCCTGGGAGATCATTTCCTCTGCAACATATTCAAAAAGGGAAACCGTCCTGCACATATTCATCTCAGTCATTGTTTATCCTCCTTACCGGAAAATAAGTAGTATATGTCTCATATCCGATTTTATAAATCGGCTTGAATACAAAGTTTACAGGCTGATTTATTGTTTTCCATCCGGTCAGCCAATCTGCCCATCTTCGCTCATCATAAGGTACCAGTATTTCTTCGGGTTTTTCCTTATAGTAGAGTGTTCTCTCCTCCTCTATAAGACCTGCAAGCGCCACAGGCCCATCCAGAAATGCCACCGTATCGGGTCGTTCCGGCAAAGGCCAGACCATGACTGCTTTCGGCAATGTAACCACAATCTCATTTTCTTTCCATGTTCTCTTAAGTGTCACAAAACCCTTCTCATCTTTACTGCAGACAACTTCCTCCCCATCTATGGTAATACTCATAGGTCCGCTTAGCCACCAGGGTGTCCGCAGAGAAAGTGAAAAAACCGCATCCTCTGTACATTTTACATGAATCTTAACCCTGATAAAATTTGGCCGGTTTGTAATCTCCCGGTTCACTTTCTCAATACGGATAATTTCACCTGTACAGCTGTCAATCCTCTGTTCAAGCTTCACCTGTCTCCCATCCACTGTAAATACGGCATCTCCCTCCTGATACTGGGGCGAAAAAATCTGATTCCCTTCCCGGAAAAATAATGCCTGATGAAAAGAAGCATTAGCCTGCATCAACGTGTTGTGACAACACCAGAAATCTTTTATGCGGGAGCCCCACACCTTTTTCGCACCTGCATGGAGGGGCAGATAGTAAGCCACGTATCCATATTTAGGTTCCAGTGTATCACCACCAAACTGTTCAAACTTATCTTCTTTATAAAATCCCTGGGCAAAGATCCCGTTATAAAGATTCCTTTCCCAATAGTCTGCATATTCTGCTCTGCCTGTCCATCGGAACAGATAATCTGCCAGACGCATCATATTATAAACAAGGCAGTGTTCCTGATTCGTATCGCTGAGTCTGGATCCATGAGACTGCTCCGGCGTCCAGGCCTCACCACTCGTCTGCCCTCCGGTCACATACATACCAGACTTATCCACTGCAATTTTCCAATAGCGTTCCACGAGCCTACGGTAACGTTCTTCTCCCGTAACTTCGTATGCTCTGGCAGCCCCCATAATTTCAGGAACCGTAGAATTGGCGTGCATATTGACCAGGGGATTTTCTTCGGTTTCCAACAATCTAAATAAATCTTTTCTCTCATATCTTCGCATAAGCTCCAAATGATCCGGCTCCTTGGTCACTGCGTACAAATCTGCAAACAGTTCCATAAGTCCTCCCGTTTCCTCCCACATCATCTGCGCCATCTGCTCATCCCTGATATTTTCCGTATAACGTAGAAACCAGTCAGCGGCTCTTTTCACGATTTCCAACGCTTGTTCGTTTCCTGCCAGACGGTACATGTCCAGAAGCCCCGCCATCGTTTTGTGGCATACATACTGAGGTGCCCATGTCCGTTTTCCTTCTTTCAGCCACAGAAGATATTTTTCAGGAATTGAAAAACACCATTCCCCGCCATTTTCCCTCTGACATCTTCCAATCTCCCTGACTATTTTATCCGCACGTGCTTTGATCACTTCATCACCGGTTTCGGAATAAAGCAGGGCTGCTGTACTCAGCCAATGGCCGCATACGGTACCGCGAATCATGGAAAGAGGAGAATCCCACCCTCCATGCATGGTTTTGGGAAGATAGGTGATCCTGATGATCCCGGCCTCATGGTAGTATGGGAGAAGCAGATTTTCTGTGGTCAGACTCATCATATATTTTCTGTCTTCCTCCCTCCTCCACTCCAGGATACCTTTCACTTTTACATTTTCATATAATGACTGCAGCATAATTTTTTCTCCAATCTTCAGCCTTTGATGGCGCCAATCATAACACCCTTTTCAAAATGTTTCTGTATAAACGGGTATACGATCAGCATAGGAAGCGACGATATAATGATAATGGCATATTTTACCGTATCCGCATAAACCTGGTCATAAGAACCAAGGCCACCGCCGCCAGTTCCGCCGGTTCCAAATACATTGTTCACAATAAGAATTTCACGCAGTACAAGCTGCAGAGGATTCAGTGACTGATCTCTGATATAAATCAAACCGGTAAAGAAATCATTCCAATGGGCTACCATGTAGTAAAGCATAATGACGGAAACGATTGCCTTGGAAAGCGGTATGGCCACTGATGTAAAGAATTTAAAATCACTGCATCCGTCAAGGGACGCCGCCTCATGGAGTTCCTGCGGAATGGAATTTTCAAAAAATGTTCTTGCAATGATCAGGTTGTATACGTTCACTGCAAAAGGGATAATAAACACCCAGATGGTGTTTGTAAGGTGCAGATTCTGCATAAGCAGGTATGTAGGAACAAGTCCTCCATTAAAAAACATAGTGAACACAAAAATCATCATTATGGTTTTTCTTCCCCGCAAATCTTTTCTGGAGAGCGCATAAGCTGCCGGAAGCGTAGCGAACATATTGACCGCGGTTCCAAACACAGTATAAATAAGTGTGTTTTTCAGCCCTGTCCAGATACGGGTATCTTCAAATACTTTCTGAAAGCCAAACAAGCTCATCCCCTTAGGCCACAGCAGCACCTTTCCTTTGGATACCAGCAGAGGGTCACTGACAGAAGCCAGGATCACAAAATACAGAGGATATGCCACAACAATAAATAAGATAACCAATAACGCCGCCACTACTATGTCAAATACCCTGTCACTGACACATTTCTGTCTCCAATTTGCTATTTTTTTATTCACTGTGTGCACCTCCTAGAACAAACTGGTATCAGATACCTTTTTCGATATCCTGTTTACCACTACCAGCATGATAAAATTAATAAGGGTATTAAACAGCCCAATCGCAGCGGAATAGCTGTACTGGTTCGAGCGGATACCTATTTTATACACGTAAGTAGAGATCACTTCCGCTACAGATATATTAGAGCTGTTCTGCATCAGGAATACTTTCTCAAATCCCACATTTAAAATATTTCCCATATTCAGAATCAGCATAATGATCATGGTTGGAACCAGACACGGAATATCCACATGCCGGATCACCTGCCACTTATTAGCACCGTCCACCTTACAGGCATCGTAAAGCTGAGAATCCACAGAGGACAAGGCTGCCAGAAAGATAATGCTGTTCCATCCTGCATGCTGCCAAATATCTGACAATACATAGACCGGGACAAATGCCATCTTGTCCCCCAGCAGATTAATATCAGCACCGAACATTCCAAACAGAGAACTTATGATACCTGTATTCGGAGCCAGAAGAACATTAAGAAGCCCTACCATAACTACCATGGATATAAAATGCGGCGCATAAAAAGTTGTCTGAAGTATCTTCTTTGTTCTTTTTTTCTTTATCTGGTTCATCAGCAAAGCCAATATAATGGGGATTGGAAACCCCAGTATCAATGTGGTAAAACTGATGACAAATGTATTGCGCAGGATATCTGTAAACTGGAAGGATTTGAAGAACTTAATAAAATAAGTCAGCCCCACAAATTCTCCGCCCGTGAGTCCTTTTGTAAAATCAAACTCACGGAATGCAAGCTGAATTCCATACATAGGGCCGTAATTGAAAATAACAATGGAGAGAATTGCCGGAATCAGCATCAGCCAGAGCTGATATCTTCTCTTCATATTTTTGAAAAATGGCTCCTGCTTTGCCATTTCATTCTTTTTGCTCTTAGAGAACGCTTTCATATAGGGCCGTCCTTTCTATTTTTATACTGCCCGGAATGCATTACGCATTTCGGGCAGCGGTCATACTATTTCGCATCTTTATATGCATCATACTGCTTCTGGATAATTTCCATCACCTGTTCCATACCGGCATTCTTAAGCGCCTCCACGTGACTGTCCCAATCACTGTCAGCTCCCCCTTCTGTTACCCATTTGGAAAAATTCGTACTGGTTACACTGGTTACGTCTGTATTGATCAGGGACATATTGCTATTATCTTCCTGACTGAATTTCATAAAGGCTCTGGGATATACATCATTTTCTGTGTCAATCTCAGATGTCACAGGTGTGAATACAGCGTCCAGTTCTGTAACTGCCTGTAGATCCGTGGGAAGCGTCACATTCATATCATCAGAGATATACATTGGACCTCTGTCCGCCAAGGCATTCATCCATTTCCATGTTCCCGGGTCTTTACTGGTGTCTTCCGGAGGAAGTACGGTGTAACTTCCATCATCATTTTTCTCAATACATTTACCCAGAGAACCAAATAACACCTGGATGCTGTTTTCAGGAGCATAGAAAGCATCAATATACTTCATAGCAGCCTCTTTGTCTGCACAATTGGCAGACATCATGATCGCGTTCTGCACATAATTAACATCATTGTACTCATAATCCCATGACACTTCACCGGTATAATCAGCCGTTGGTTTCAAAGGAGGGCATCCCTCATACTGCTCGGCCAATGCTGCACCAAAACGATCAAGGGCATCAAAGCCGAATGTAAAACCAACAATTGCCTTATCATCTCCGCTTCCCCTGGAGAGAGACTGGAATTTGGAATAATCCTGAGTAAAGACTTCCTGATTGATCAGACCGGCTTTCCAGCACTTATTCAGAAAATTACATAAATCTTTAAAGGATTCATTCATATAATAGTTATTGACCTTACCGTCTTTTATGTAATAACCGTCGCCGCTCAGATAATTGGCCGTTATACCGTATCCGCCCAGCATTGCCAACGCGGTAAAACTTCCGTTATTGGGACTTGGGGCCCAATCCATAGGAATTTCATCTGCAATTCCGTTCCCGTTAGGATCATTTTCTTTAAAAGCTACCAGAACATCATACAGTTCATCCAGATTTGTAGGCATAGATAATCCTAAATTATCCAGCCATTGTTTGTTGATCATCTGATGGTCCGCGGTAAGCGGCCAAAATCTCTGATATTTGGGAATTCCATAGATTGCCCCATCCAAAGAAGTAGCCATCTGTTTTGTTTCCGGTTTCTCTTCAAACATCTTTTTAATATTCGGAGCATTTTCCTCAATCAAAGAAGTCATATCCTCAAACATTCCCGGATAGGTGGCAAAATCCGCATCCCCTACAGTCCCTGTGCCGATAATTAAATCCGGTATTTCCCCACCTGCAAGCAGTGTACTTTTCTTATCCGTCCACGACACCTCCGCCACCTGTTCCCAGGTCATCTCGACTCCTGCCTGATCTGCAATATCTGAAAGATATTGATGAGTGGCCACATCCTCTGTCAGAGAAGACGTAACAACTAATGCAGTTAATTTTGCCTTTCCGTCTGTTGTTGTCTCAGCTCCTTTTGTCTTTTCCCCATCTTTGCCGCTGCCACCGCATGCGGTCAGCCCTGCAACCATAGTGGCTGCCAGAAATAATGACACCAGTTTTTTTACTTTCATACATTTTCCCTCCATACATAGTTTTGCTTTGTAACATCGATGTCACACAAAGCTTAAACGTATCTTGTTCTTATGCCCTGATTATATACATACATGGTGTAAAACGTCAATATAATTTGTCGAATTACATCTTTTTTCGTCTTTTTACACAATATGACTCTAGTCTTTTTATTTATTATTGCCATACTTTAGTGACATCGATGTCAGTAAAGGCACAATCCCCTCCTTACATATCAACCACTGAATTTCGTTCTACCAGTCTCGGCATTAAAGAAATCATCTTCGTGTAACGCCGTCCCTGCTGTATTCTCTCCATCAGCAGTTCGGCTGCATTCTGCCCCACCTGTTTCTGTCTCATATCCACAGAAGTGAGTTCCGGATAAGCACAGGAGCAGTAATCTGTATTATCCAAAGTCACAATTGATAACTGATCGGGAACTACGATTTTTTTCTCCCTGCAGGCCTGGAGACATCCAATTCCCATCAGATCATTACAAGCTACAAGTCCGGTCATCGTCAGGCCTTTCTGTCCTAAATATTCGGAATATTTCTCATATCCTCCCTCTTTTGTGAAATCAGAATGTACAACCAGTTTTTCATTGTAAGAAATATGAGAATCCTCCAGCGCTTTCTGATATCCCTCTAAACGTTCATACCCCATCTGTTCTTCAATATCACCCACCAGCAATCCCACTTTCTTATGGCCTTTCCTCAGCAAATATTCTGTTGCTATGTAGGCGGCTTTCCTATAATCCACATAGGCACAGTCGAAATTCTCCTCATCGCTAAAGCTGTCATAATGGTTTGTAAGTACCACAGGCATCCCTGAAGTCCGTATTTTTTCCATAAGACGATCATCAAAATTAAATGATAAGATTATCATTCCATCCACGAACCGTTCCTTCAGGGAATCCACAATCTCCATCTCTTTTTCCGCATTATGGCCTGTATGAGCCAAGATCATGTAATACCCCTGTTTTTCCAACACATTGTTCACTTCCCTCATCATATCGAAATAATAAGGATTATAAATATCAGGGATACAGAACATCACTTTTTTGGTTATCTTATTCTTCAGACTTTTTGCTGCCTGTACTGGAACATAATTCAGTCTTTTTGCTGCCCTCTCCACCTTGATTTTAGCCTCCTCACTGCAATAGCCCCTGCCGCTCAAAGCCCTGGCCACTGTTGAAGGGGACAGTCCGGTCTCTTTTCCAATATCATAAATCGTACTCATGTGTGATCTCCTTTTCTTGTGTCATATTTTAAAGAATCAGATTGTATCTCATTTCGTCATTAATACAAACCTCTATAATGGATTTTAACAAATTTTTCATTTTTTTCAAGCTATTTTTCATTATTTTGTCGAAAACAACTTGACATATAGAAACACTCATGCTAAATTTGTGATATCGATGTCATACTAATATCTTAAATTGTGTTTTGCGTACATAGGAGGTAATGTTATGAATCTTACAGATTTGACACAGCTTTCCAATTCCCGTACACGCTCTATTTGTCCGGAACATTTTTCAGGAGAGCCAGGTAAGGGAGGCATGTGTCCGCTTAATGAAGGTACCGCTAAGGCAGCGGCCAGAGACCTTGGAATCGGCTGGAAGGTAAATCCTTATATTATTATCCAACCAAAAGAAACGTTTGAAATAGCTCATATCACAGATTCCGGAATGATCAACCATATCTGGATGACTCCCACAGGAAAATGGAGGAACGCTATTATCCGTTTTTATTGGGATGGTCAGGAAAACCCATCCGTGGAATGCCCCGTAGGTGATTTTTTTGCATCGGGCTGGAATGAATATGCCCAGCTCTCCTCATTAGCTGTTTGTGTGAATCCCGGAAGTGCTTTTAACTGCTATTGGCAGATGCCTTTCAGAAAAGAATGCCGTATCACCATTGAAAACCTGGCGGAAGAACCAGTCACTTACTACTACCAGATTGATTACGAGCTGAAAGAAATACCCGAAAATTGTGCTTATTTCCATGCTCAGTTCCGACGTGTGAATCCACTGCCCTACAAGGAAGTCTACACCATTTTAGACGGCGTGGAAGGCACCGGGCATTATGTGGGAACCTATATGGCTTGGGGCGTGAATAACCGGGGATGGTGGGGCGAAGGAGAAATCAAATTTTACATTGACGATGACAAGGAATATCCCACGATCTGCGGGACCGGCACAGAAGATTATTTCTGCGGCTCTTATAATTTTGAAGATCCTTTCACGCATGACCACTATTGCCCTTTTACCACACCTTACAGCGGCCTACATCAGGTGATCACACCTGATAAGCTTTATGCAAGCCAATTCCGTTTTGGAATGTACCGCTGGCATCTTACAGACCCAATCCGTTTTACCGAAAAACTCAAGGTTACCATTCAGGCACTTGGCTGGAGAGAAGGTGGAAGATATCTCCCTCTGCAGGACGATATCGCATCTGTGGCTTACTGGTACCAAACTTTACCACAGGTAAAATTCCCGCGCTTACCTGACAAGGACTATCTGGAAATAATTTAATCGAAACACGTTCCTGATGACATACATAACAAAAGACGGATCTAGGCAGAAACCTGTCAATCCGTCTTTTACTATCTTATCCATCTCGGCATATCTGCCAATTTTTACACCTCTATACTCATCAATAAAATCAATCACTGGTCTTTATAAGATTTCAATCTCTGTCTTCCATTTCAGGAGAATAGACGGCATACCCGCCCTTTCCTCCCCGCTTTGCCTTATAAAGGGCCATATCCGCCTTACGGTACAGCTCCTGAAAATTCTCACTGCTGTTGGTCAAGGCCGCACCTATGCTGCCGTGTACCGGGTAGTCATCTTTCTCCCCGGTGTAAAGGAGATCCCATTTCTTTACAATGGCATCTAAAATAAGCGTAAGCTGCTGACTGCTCTGCACATTGATAAGAAACACCATAAATTCATCCCCGCCAATCCTGCCCACAATGTCGGAAGACCGGAAGGTCCGGTGCAGGGCCTCCGCAAATCCCACGATTGCCCTGTCCCCCTGGGTATGTCCCAGCGTGTCATTGATCCGTTTTAAGTTATCCATATCCACAATGAGAAGTGCGCAGACACTGCCCTTATATTTTCTGAGTGCATGGGTGACAAGTTCCTCAGTGGCCATTTTATTATAGAGCCCTGTCATGGAATCTGTCTGGGCACGCAGCCTGAGCGCCTCTTTTTCCCTCATACTCTCGTCAATATCCATCATTTTTCCCAGAATGCGGACAACTCTTCCCCTGTCATCCGCAAAGATACTGGTGAGAACGGAAAACCAGATATAAACACCGTCCCGGTTGCAGAAACGGATATTCCGGGTCATGACCCCTTTCCTGCTGCTGGACTGGGGCAGTATCCTGGAAAATGCACTGACATCCTCAGGATACACCCATTTTCCGTCTAAAAAGGACTGGAAGTCCGGTTTTATCCCCAGTATCTTTTCAAAGTTTTCATTGAATTCCAATGTATGTTCCATGTAATTAAGTTCAAATACCAGCACATCCGAGTCCCTTGCCAAAAGCCGGAATCTCTCCTCCGAAACCTCCAGCTTCTCCTTTTCTTCCACAAGCTTTTGGGTCTGCGCCCTCAAAGAACTTCTCTCTGACCGGAAAAGATAAAACATCAGAAGAAAGCAAAACAGAAAATATACGGCAAAAGCAATATTAAGCTTTACGGCATAGCTTCTGACAAAAGCATAGGCGGAATCCACCTCACTCCGCCTTATGGCGGATAAAAGTGTCCATCCATTATACCCAAACGGTGTCTGCGTCACATAATATTCCTGTGATCCATCCTGTATGAGGGATACCAGTTTCTCTCCATTTTGAATCGCCTGCTGCATATCCTCCACAGAGTGGCCGTCCAGAAAGGATTCTCCCTGTGTTTTCTCAAATATGTTCTCCAGGTTCTTATCCCCTACAACGATCCGTTCCTCTTGTGACGCCACTATGACATCGCCCTGGCCATTGATAAGCACACAGGCATCATTGCGTTTAAAATTATCATGCAGAAACAAGGTTCCGAACTGTTCTGCTGTGTAAGACCCGCAGAGTACACCTATGATCTCTCCCTGGGGATCGTTTATGGGAACCGCCAGAAGGACACAGAGATACCCGTCCTCCACGCTGGAGAGAAATGGCTCTGAGATCGTCTGCTCACCTTTTACAGCCTCCTGAAACTCTGTCAGGTCTTGAATATTTCTTTGTATCCCATCATTTGTCATCCCATTTCCATTCACATCAGCCATTGTGATGCGGTCAAATTCCTGGGTCCTCCTGATGGCATTGGCTGCGCTCAGAAAAGTTTCCGTATTCTCCATTCCCGCCTGTCCCAGATAGCTTGCAAAGGCATTCAGGGAATTGAACTGGCCGGCAAGCACGGTTCCCACATGCTCTGCCTGCTGCTGTGCATAACTTTCCAGCGTCCCGTGAATCTCTTCACTGATCCGGCGGTTTGTCTTTTGATTATAATTAATGACTGCCGCTGCAAGAAAAACTGTCAATACCACAAACACCCACAGCGTCAACTCTGCCCGTGTATGTTTTCTTTTCTTCGTCATACATGTACCATACTCTTTCCTCCGCTCATATTTCCTTGTATAACTATGCGTATTCCATATTTTTCTTTTGTCTTTTCCTCTGTCAGATGCGGTTCTGCTCCATGTTTTCCATTTTTTCCTTTGTAAGCAGGAATATCTTGACCTCTGCCTCATGATCAGCCAGGTTTTCTTCTGCCATTTTGCTGACAGCAGCCACCCGGCTTTTTCCATCCCTGATCTCCCAACGGGTATCATTAAAGACCAGGTCTTCTCCCTCTGCCGTCCAGCCGGTATCCGGCATAGCCCGGAGTGTCACGGAAAACGGGGTTACGCCCCGCTCCATACTGCGCCGGTGTATGGCTGCCTTTTCCAATGTATCCTCCTCAAAAGGATACTCCGCAAACAGCACCGCCAAATCCGCCATACTGACAAACCCTCTGAAATAATACTCGTTTTCCTGTACCGCTTCCTGCAATCTCAGTTTCATGGTCATCCCTCACTTCCGCCGGGCATCTGCATGGTCCTGTCACGAAGCAGGGCATCAACCGCTGCTCTGTAATCCCTCAAATGCTGGGCTTTTTTTATTTTCTTTGCGTATTTTTCACTGTCCGGAAACAGATGTATCATGTAAAACCAGAGTTCTTTCATTTTGAACAGTACATTTCTGTCCCCTGACATGACTTTCTCATACTCTGAACAGAGTAAATCATGAAATCCTTTAAACCGCTCTTGATCCGGCAGTGTCCCCCCGGTAATATGTCCCACAAGATCCGGGTCTGTCAGGACCCCTCTGCCCAGCATCACAGCCTCCACCTGGGGAAACCCGGCAGTAAAAGCCTCATAGTCCTTCCGGGTAAAAAGGTCTCCGTTGTAACAGATCTTATTCCTGCTCAGGGACAAGGCATCTGCAAAAACATCCAGATTCGGTTTGTTTTTATAATAATCCGTCTGCAGTCTCGGATGGATGATCAGTTCTTCCATAGGATATTTGTTGTAAATCTCTATCAGTTCGTAAAACTCCTCCGCATCCTCCATACCGATCCTGGTCTTTACGGAAATTTTCATATCCAGCCTGTCAAAAATCTCATCGAGAAATTTTTTAAGGAGCTGCTGTTCCGCCAAAAATCCCGCGCCCCTCATTTTCGTCACAACCGTCCGGGACGGACATCCCAGATTCAGGTTGACCTCTTTATACCCCATTTTCTGAAGTTCAAGCGCTGTTTTCACAAAATCTTCCGCATTGTTGGTGAGGATCTGGGGTATCGTATCCATTCCCCGGTTATGGGCGGGAAGCACATCATTTAACTCCCTGGAATTAAAACAGCGGTTCTGGTTTGGCATGATAAACGGTGTAAAATATCTGTCTATATTATCATAACAGGCATACAGGGCATTTCGGTAAATGTACCCTGTGATCCCCTCCATTGGTGCAAGGTAAAATTTCATAATTTGTTCTGTCTCCCTCTTGGTCTTACTTCATCATAAAGTAAACCCAGGGGAGATTCAAGTTTTATTTTTCTCCAGCCATCTCTCCAGCACTTCCAGATTCAAATCCGAATGCTCCACTTCCCTGGCATAACGATAAGCAATCTCCGTCACGTCCTGAAATTCCAGCCTTTTCCCCTTTTTCAGCCATCTCAGCATGACAAACTCCTGTATCCATTCCGTGGAAAATACAGCCAGCGCCATTTTGGAATAGACCGCATCATCATATACGGCTCCACAGAAATAAGTGTATACAAAGAAGACCATCAACTGTTCTCCCATGCGCTCCCACTCCCCGCGTCTGCTGCTCTCATATCCATAGGCACAGTCAAACTCCCTGCACAGCTCCAAATACTTATCCTCGTCTGTTCCGTAGAAGCTTTCCCAGGCGTCCGCCAGCAGTTCCCCCCACTCTGCCCTGAGCTGTTCCAGTTTTCCAAACACGGAAAATCCTTGTTTTCTTCGGGTATACCGGCCCGTCTGATCTGTTTTTGTACTGGGAAAATGACGGTACTTCTCAATCACCGCATCCATCTCAAAAAACTCTTCCCGGTCAATACAAGCCTGAAGTTCCTCCGCAAGAAAAAGTACGGTCCTCATCCTGACCCGCAAATCTTTTTCCCTGTCTGTAAGAATCCCAAATGCCACATCCCTGGCATCTTCCAGTTTAGTAAAAAGAAGGAAATCAAAGTCTTCAAAGTCATCCTCCTCCTCTGTCTCCCAGGAGATGAACTCCACCTTCTCCCTGCACCCCAGAATGATCCCGGCTGCCTCCGGGCAGGATAATGTCAGAGAAAGCTCTCTCAAATCCTCAAACTCCTCCACATGCCTAGGGTACATCCGGCAGGTGCTGCACAGCCCCTCCGGCCCAAGTTCTGTGTACAGGTCACAGAGGTCCTCCTCATTTAAAAAGGCACATCTTCCGTCATACTGGCAGAAAGTACCCTCCATCCAGTCAATGGAGTTTCGCAGCCTGCTGCCAAAATCCCCCTTTACATTCCCATATCTGTCTAAGGACTCCTCATCAATGACGATCTGCCATCCCGCGCAGCAGGTAGCCGGACAACTGCCTGCCAAACAGACAAACGCATCATAGTAGTGGGGTTTTATATATTTCATCTTGTGTCTCCTTCTCTTTACAAGGTACAAAACTCACATCCAGTCAGCACCAGTACACTCCTGGAGCCTGCAAGCACACTGCCGCCATCCACACGGACCGGCTGTTTTTTCCATTCTGCGCCTGCCTCCCCTGTATTCACGGATACATGCCAGAACAGTGGCTTTGGAAGCTCAGGCAGGCTGACCGAAACCGACTCCCAATAAGCATTGATCAGGAGATAGACAATATCATCCTTCCCCTTTTTCTCATCATAACCTGCAAACATAACAGCCGTAACCCTGGATTCCGTTCCAAAGCCCTCCACCCACGGATGTTCCCCGTGGAAACTGATCTCCGGAAGGCCGAACCGGTTACTGCCCAGATTACCGCTGATGCTCTTATGCTCTTTTCTAAAACGGATCATAAACCGGAAAAATTCATATACATCCCTGTGTGTTTCCAGCCTGCTCCAGTCTATCCAGGATATCTCATTGTCCTGGCAGTAGGCATTATTGTTTCCATACTGGGTATTACAGAATTCATCCCCTGCATAAAACATGGGGGTACCCCTGCTGCACATGAGTACCGCGCAGGCATTTTTTATCAAGCGCATTCTCAGAGCAATGACCTGTGGGTCCTCCGTCTCCCCCTCTGCGCCGCAGTTCCAGCTTCTGTTGTCATCTGAACCGTCCCGGTTCTCCCATCCGTTCGCCTCATTGTGCTTCCAGTTATAGGCGTACAGGTCATAAAGGGTAAAACCGTCATGACAGGTCAGAAAGTTGACGGAGGCATTTTTGCCGCGTATCTGGGGCTTATAAATATCCGTGGAGCCTGCTATACGCATGGCTGCCGCCTGGGCTGCCCACAGACCTCCCTTTAAATACTCCCTCAGGTCATCCCTGTACTTTCCGTTCCACTCTGACCAGCGGCAGAAGGCAGGGAACTGTCCCACCTGGTACAATCCTCCGGCATCCCACGCCTCCGCAATAAGCCTTGTGCTGCTTAAAAGGGAATCATAAGCCAGCGCCTCCACAAGAGGCGGTTTTTCCATGGGAGAACCATCCTCATTCCTGCCCAGAATAGATGCCAGATCAAACCGGAAACCATCAATATGGTATTCCGCCACCCAGTACCTGAGACATTCCTGGATCATTCTTCTCACAACAGGATGGTTGCAGTTCAGGGTGTTGCCACATCCGCTGAAATTGTAATAGTGGCCGTCCGGGGTCAGAAGATAGTAAATGTTATTGTCAAACCCTTTAAATGAAATAAACGGACCGTTCTCATTTCCCTCTGCGGTATGGTTAAACACCACATCTAAAATGACTTCTATTCCGTTTTCATGCAGCGCATGCACCAGCTCCTTCAGCTCCAGCCCTTCCCTGTTATATTCTTTCGTGGCTGCATAACTGGTATTCGGCGCAAAGAATGCCACTGTATTATACCCCCAGTAATTGATAACCTGCTTGTCATCCACCATTCTCCGCTCCCGCAGTTCGTCGAACTCAAAGATGGGCATAAGCTCCACCGCATTGACGCCCAGATCTTTCAGATAGGGGATTTTCTCTTTGATCCCTGCAAAAGTTCCGGGATGTTCCACATCTTCTGCCATTTTTGTAAAACCCCGGACATGCATTTCATAGATGATCAGTTCATCCATAGGCACATGGGGACGTCTTTCTCTGCCCCAGAAAAAATCATTTCTCACCACTCTGGCGCGATACCCCTTTTCATTGACCTTTTTGCCCCATACACTCTGACCGGTCACCGCCTTCGCATAGGGATCAAGAAGAATATGGTTTTCATCAAACAACAGACCTTTTCCCCTGTCCCAGACTCCCCCCAGCCGGTAAGCATACTCGAACTCCCCGATATCCAGGCCAAATACCATCATGGAGTAAACATCCCCGATTTTAAAGTGTTCCGGAAATCTGAGGACCGCATAAGGCTCCTCCTGGGTCCTGTGAAACAGAAGCAGCTCACAGAATTCAGCCCCTTTGGAATGCACTGTAAAATTAACGGCTGTCTGGAAGACCGTGGCACCATAGTTGCCATACAGGCCCGGACAGACCTGAAATCCTTCCACCTCATCTGTAGGTATCCACTTTTGCAGTTCATCATTCATATTGCCATCCCTCCCCGGATATTCTTACGACATCAGTCAGCGCGGTTTCTCCTGTCTTAAACCATTCCTTGTCTTAAACCATTCCTTGTCTTAGACCATTCCTGCACGGAAAGGAAAAAGCCCGGCAGCAGCCAGGCTCCGGAAGTCTCATGCATTCTGCTGCAGCACTGACAACAATTTTCTCATCTGCTCCAGACGCTCCTCAAACTGTACATAAAAATCCGCTCCGCTTTCATACGGTTTTGTATAAAAAAGATTCAGGACATACATATTCAACTCTTTTGTAAGCTGCTCATCCTGGTTTTCTTCCAGAAGATTCCGGATATCTTTCAGCAGAAAATGCCATGCTGCGGCAAACTCCTCATATTTTTTCAAGTCCGGCATATCCAGCCATTTGCCCACCTTGATCTTGGTCTTATTTTTCTTTGGACATTCCTGACTCTGCAGGTAATAGGAAAACCCGCCCTCCTCATAATACCTTCCCAGAGGAAAAAGGCGGCAAAGCCCCGGGCGGAACCCATGGACAACGCATCTCCCCTCCTCATTCAAAAAGGTACAGCGCTCTTTTGTTCCCTGCATCCTCAGATTGGGCAGAATACTTCCCTCTGTTATATGCAGCTCCATATGGCTGTTCATCAGTTCCTCAAAGGTAAGGCCCAGGTTCGTTTCCAGCCTGTATACATCAAGCGGGTCCAGCTTAATGGAATCCCCCATGCCCTGACAGCATGCGGAACAGCCCTGACAGCCTCCGCAGTCAGCTTTTACCAGATCTCCTGCCTTATATAATTTTTTTAAGTCCTCTGCAAGAACTTCTCTCTCCATGTGTAAAACCTCTCTGTCTTATGTATTTCTGTCTTATGCATTTCTACCTTATGTATTTCTGTATTAGGGCCCTCCATTGCCAGGTGCTCTTATGGGACTAGTACAGCATTGCGTAAATACCAGTGAAGTCAGTGCCTGATATCTGCGTCAGGTGTGCGTCTGCAAAGCGACGGCGTGGTGGGCGCTACGACTAGCTTTGCAGGCGTGCTCCTGGCGTAGATAGCGGGTGCTGAATTCACTGGTATTTGCGCAATGCTGTACTAGTATGGTGCTTTACCTAGTATGGGGCTTTATCAGCTGTCAATAGCCGGGAGACCCCTCTTGCCACACGCCCCTCCGGGTCATCAAAATGCCCACCCGGATTGCTCTCTAGGATGACCGGACATGATCTTTCCCAGTGAGCAGCCAGAAGTTCTGTATTCTTTTTCACAGAAGCCATACGCGCATTACGCACCTTATGCTCCCGGCTTCCAAGAGATACATAGATGACCGGCTTTTCCGCTTTCATGGTGTGGCTCAATGCGTGATCCGCCCAGCCGTCAAACCAGAGGGATCCGGAAATACTTCCGATTCTTCCAAACTTTTCCGAATGATACATGGCATATACGGCAAATAAGCCGGCCATGGAATACCCCACGATGCCTCTGTCTTTTACTTCAAAAGAAATGGCATGTTCTGCTTCCGGAAGAATCACATGTTCAAAATACTGCAGATACTCCCCCGCACCGCCTGAAAAATCCGTGTCCTTCCCATAGATCTTATCCGCCTTCCAGGGAGAAAAATCCCGGTTCCAGTCTCTTCCTGATACACAGGCAAAAACGCAGGGTTCTGTGATCCGGCTCCATATCTTTTCTCCTTCCTCCCGGGAAAAAATATGACACCAGATCACAGGAACCGGTTCTTTTGTCTCCTCTCCCCAAAGGAAGATTTCGTACCCTTCTTCTCTCCAGCTCTTCATGACAGCCATCATACCTTTCTGTGTAACGATCATTTTAATTATAAAGGAAGGGATGCAAAACCGCAATCCTTTTATTCTTGCCAGCATATGTCTGTCAAAGGCCACTTGAAGACCGCGAAAAATGTAGTATAATGATGAGTATCCGGATAATTTCCCAACTGCCGGACCAAAGAACAGAAAACTGCATGGGAGGTTCCTTGAAAATGGATCTGATATTCCGAAAAAATACAAAAAATGCCGTGGAACGTGTCCTTCATGTTCCGCATAATTATACGGGTGGTATTCTGGAGATGACATTTGTGGTGGATTATGCGCTTCCAAAAGAAACTGCCGTATCTGTGACAAAAGAGACAGCCGCTTTACTCCGCTCCCACAGCCAGGTCTTCCAGAATGTCCGGCTGAACCTGCTGCACTGGAAGACAGACAGCGTACTCACAAACCAACCAATCCCCCTCTCTATGCTGCAGCTCGGCAGAGGACTGGAAGGTTATGAAACCCTGCCCGAAACAAAATCTTTAGATGCCCTGACTGATACCCTGAAACGGTTTCATGCCAGATCCAAACTGGTTATCTGCCTGCTGGGTAAGGACGCCGTTATGTTGGATGAGAAAAGGATCCGGGAAAATCTGCAGCCCTTTCTGGGACGGAAAAGTATCTTTTTATGTATGCCTGAAAATGAGGTGGATGGGCGCCCTGAAATTGTGATGGGGGCTGGGGTTCTTGCGAAAATGTGAGGATGCCAAAAGCCCGGAGCAGTTAAATCATAATCCCTGCTCCGGGCCGTAGTTCCTAACCTTTCACCGCACCGGCTGTTAATCCCGCGATAATATGTTTTTGCAAAACCACCGATGCGATCAATATCGGAAGTGTGATCGTCACCGCGGCTGCCATCAATGCCCCCCAGTCAATGGAGGCATAAGAGATAAAGCTTAAAAGCGCCAACGGCAATGTTTTTGTCTTACCTCCTGCCAAAACAAGAGAGAACATAAAATTGTTCCAGGAAAAGATCACAGACAACAGAGAGGCGGTGACAATACCCGGTTTTGCAAGAGGCAGCATAATGCGTAGAAACGCCTGAAAAGTATAACATCCGTCTATCTTTGCCGCCTCTTCCAAATCAGCCGGAAGGCTTTCAAATGTAGGAATCATGACCCATACAATAAATGGCAGATTAATCAGCAGATGGCTTAAGATCAAAGCCAAATGGGTATCAGAAATTCCGATTTTTTCAAAGATCATATACCATGGCAGTAAAAACGCAATTCCCGGAAAAAAACGTACAATAAGAACCATTGTGCTTAACTTATTCATTTTCGTCCTTGCAATAGAATAGGATGCTGGAAGTCCCAGCAAAAGACCGATCAAGGTTGAACCCACTCCCACTACCGCGCTGTTTATAATCGGCTTGACAAAATCATATCTTCCAAAAACATCTTTATAGTTCCCCCAGTATGGTTTAAAAATCAGAAACTGTTGGGGATCCAGCACCTGGGCGTTCGTTTTGATGGAGGCAAGCACCATCCACAAAAATGGAAAGATAACAATAGCGGTTATGATCATGACTGCTACATAGAAAACCAATCTTTCGCCTGCTGTTTTCAATCTTTTCCTGCTTTTTGCCCTTGTTGTTTTATCCACTGTCTCTTTCATCATTCATCAACCCTCGCTTTCATCCGAAGATAAAATATAAAAGCGATACAGACACCAATCTCAAGTAAAAAAATCACGATAGTAGACGCTCCGTAACCCATCCTGAAATAACTGAAGATAGAATCATAGGCCATCAGATTCACCGTCTCAGATGCCTTTACCGGTCCGCCTTTTGTTGTGGCATAAATAATATCAAAGGTTTTGAGAGCATCAATGATACGCAGCAGCGCGGCAACTACAACTGTAGGTTTGATAAGCGGCAGCGTGATTTTTTGTACAATCTGGAAACGGTTTGCACCGTCCATCTTTGCCGCTTCAAATAGATCATCCGATATGCCCGATAAGCCTGCCAGGACGATGAGCATGATCATGGGCGTCCATTCCCAGACCTCGATCAGAATCAAAGAAGGGATTACACTGTTCTTCTGTACCAACCACATTACCGGAGATAATCCCAGGGATTTCAACATATAATTTGCGATTCCAATAGTGGGTTCATATATTAGCTGCCATACCATTCCGATGGCTATAGGTGTGGCAACCATGGGTAGAAGAAAGAGTGTCTTTACCAGATTTTCTCCTTTGAATTTCCGGTTGAGAAGCAGGGCCAGGGCAATTCCCAGAATAGTCTCCACCATGACTGACCCGAAAGCGATCACCAATGTATTTTTAGTCGCAGCCCAAAATCTGCGATCTGTTAAAATATCTTTATAATTCGCAAATCCAACCATTTTCGGTGCTGCGGTTCCCATAGTCCAGTCCGTAAAGCTCAAGTAGACGGTATATATCAAAGGAAATGCTACCATAGAAACAAGAAAAATGATCAATGGCATTACCATAAAATAATGTGCCCGTCTTTCCATTCGATTACTTTTCATAAAATCATTCCTCGCTATATCACTCAGGGGTTTGAACTGACTTCAAACCCCTGGTATCTGATCTGTCTGACGGTATATTAATCTGACTGCTCACTGTCAATCAGCTCCTGAAACTCCTTGTCTGCCTCTTTCAAGGCATCTGCAGGATCATTTCCCATGATCGCTTCCTGAATAGGAACACTCAGGATATCACGTGCCTGGGAGACACCGATCACGGTTGGCCTGTCGCCTGCAACCGCAACCTCCCTGGATTCCGTCATTGCCTTGAGCATTTCCGGCTGAAAGGAATCAGCCACCTCAGGTACCTCCCATGTACTTGCCCTGCAGCTTGCATTCTGTACCTCTTTTGCCATTCTCAGATCCATCTCTTTGGATAAGGACCATTTGATAAATTCTGCAGCAGCCTCCTGCTTCTTGGAAAAGGAGGGGATTGCCCATGCTCCGATAGTAGCATAAAAAGGTGTGTTCCCTGCCGGACCTGCCGGGACTTTCGCAAATCCCACCTGGTCTTCCGTAATTGCCAGACTGCTGTCCCCTGTAATATTTCCGTATATGGCATCAGAGTCAATAAAGAATCCCACTTTTCCCTGAGCAAACAGGGCTGCGCATTCCGTCCACGTCATATTGACCGCACCTGCGGGACCGTATTTATTTAACAGGCCTCCGTAATAGCGTACTGCCTGAAGAGCTTCCTCTGTTCCCATCAGGCTCTTTGTCTCATCATTGAATCTACCTCCAAAAGCATATAAAAATGTTGAGAACTGTGTAATACATGCATTTGCTTTTCCCCTGAGCGCAATGCCATAGAAGTCATTTTCCGGATCATGCAGAGTGCTGGCAGCAGATTCCAGCTCCTCCAGAGTCTCCGGTACTTTGATCCCTTTTTCCTCCAGAAGGTCTTTTCTGTAATACATGATCTGGCTTTCCGCCAAGATGGGAACCCCATACAAAACATCATTATAGGTACAGCTCTGAAGTGATGACTCAAAGAAATCATCTATTCCGAATTCAGCATCCTCTTTCAGATAAGATAAGTCTGTGAGCCAACCGTTTTGTGTATACTGTTTCAATTCATTGAGGGGCCTGAGGAAAATGACATCCAGATTATCGCTTTTTGCAGCCAGTTCCACAGTTGCTTTATTGGAATAATCGTCAGTACCCATAATTTCCATCTCTACCTTTATCCCTGTCAGTTCCTCAAATTCATCAAGACTTTGATAAAGGACTTTTTCCACACAGGTCTGATTGGCAGTCAGGACCCGTATAGTGGTGCCGCTGTATGGTTTATCAGAATCTGCCGCTTTCGTCTGATCTTCGTTTGTATTTTGCACATCATCTGTCTGCTCAACCTTTTCTTTCTCTCCGCAGCCAGTAAAAATACAGGAAACAATCATGGAAACTGCCAGTAAAAAACTAATTTTTTTCTTTTTCATACGAATTTCCTCCTATAAATCTTCCGCAGACTTATCATCCAGATACAGCACAACATTTTCGTGTCCTCTCATAATACTTGCGGGACATTTTTCGTCAATCGGTCCTGTCAGCGTGCGGCTGACAGCGGCTGCTTTTCGTTCGCCCGGAACCATACAAAACAAGTGAGAACCTCCCATCAGGCACGGAATGGTGGCAGTCAATGCGTATTGTGGCACTTCATCAAAACTCGGAAAACAGCCATCGTTTACCTGCTGTCTGCGGCATGCAGCATCCAGTTCTACCACTTTCATCCAGCAGGTATCCTGAAACCCTGCATTGTCCGGGTCGTTAAACGCAATGTGCCCG
Organism: Blautia marasmi; assembly: GCF_900258535.1. NCBI lineage: Bacteria > Bacillati > Bacillota > Clostridia > Lachnospirales > Lachnospiraceae > Blautia > Blautia marasmi. Next base: position 5,001,482 of record NZ_OIWX01000001.1, on the reverse strand, counting down.
TTTTCACCAATTCCCAAAAAAATAATATCTAATTGGTGCTCACGCAGCAGTTTCTCATAACGTATACATTCTTTTTGCGGATCATTTTTGCCGTTTATGAGATTTACACTTTTAAAAGGAACTTTTCCAAAAATCTTACCAGACAGATAACCATTGAAGGAACGCGGATCTCCAATTTCAAAACCTATGTATTCGTCCATATGGCAGGCATTGATGCGGCTCCAGTCTATATCTGGATATTCTGCCAAGGCTTCCAGAAATTCGTTCTGAGACGGCGCCGCCGCAAACATACAGGTGATTTCTTTCCTGTCTTCCAAAAGTCTTTTGATACAGGAAGCCGCGTCGGCTGCCGCATGGAAGCCCATCTCCTCCCTGGTTTCGTATATCTTCACTTCTATTTTGTCATATGACCTTATCTGCAAGGAATCTCCTCCTCTCTTTTTAAACCAGCTTTGTCCTGCTGTTCCCTTAACAATTGGATCAGCAAAATCAGATTTCGGATGATATGGTAAGGATCTTTCACAGGCAGCGCAACTATTTTATCATCCGGCCTGCCATCCCGCTGCCGAATCTGAATCCATTCTCCAACGCGGGAATCCCGGTTTGGAAATACCGCAAACGTGTAATCAAATATTTTCTTGTAAATAGTAAGCAGTTCTTCATCTCCTGATAAAAAATACGCGTATAAAAAACTGTAAAGTCCTTCAGAATGGGGCCACCAAAGCTTATTATCATGGTTCTCCTCTATCTGTCTGAACATGGGTTCTTTCTCTAACCCCGCTGTCGTCCCCCTTGGGATCCCCCCCTCATGGTGCACAAACAGCCGGAAACCGCCGTAATCCTTATCCCATCCGATTCTGTAAGCATTCTTCAGTATCTCCGAACATAGGGGAAGGACCGATTGATCTCCCAAACAGCCGGCCGCTTTTAAAATAAACCAGATATCCTCCATGGTGTGTCCGGGATTACAGTATTCTCCCAAGTAATGATCCACCAGACTATTATCCGTGGTTATCATTTCCCGCAGTACATGGTCCCCATCTACAAAGTTAGTTAGTATATCTGTATAAAACAATCGCATATCCTGGCCATAGGTCTCGTTTTCCAATCCCAGTCCGGCTGCCGAGACATACATTTCTGTAGATAAATTCAAAAATATCATGGGTATTCCATGCATACGCAGCCCTTTGGGTATAGGATACGGCAAGGTTAAATATTTACCCTGTTCTATCCTCTTTTTAATATTTCTGTACATTTCCTCTGCAAGTTCAAACATTTTATGATCTTTTGCCGCAACTGCATATTTCGCAAACCCTGCTGCCACAAAGAAATCCGCATATATACTGGAAGATAATACACTGTCCGGCTCCACTGGCATGGGATTCCCTGCCCGGTCCATCATGTAGGTGCATTCCTTGTCCTCATTGAGGAATACATGTTTTCTCAGAAAGTCTGCACCACTCTCTGCAAAGCCCAAAAATTTTGACTTCTTCTCATCAGAGAAAACAGAATCCTCACACATGGATAATTCTGAAAAAAGCCAAAGGAAGCGTCCCTGTGACCAAGTGAATTTATGATAGGACAGCAATTCTTTTCCGGCATTTGTATAGCAATTCAGATATCCTCCAAAATCCTGGTCAATACAGTCCGGAATCCAAAATGGAAGGATCACTTCCTTTAAATGCTTTCTATAAAATCTTTCTGCATCTTGAATCTCTGCTATGTCCATTTATCCACCTTCTCAGTCTTCCAGATTCAGTAAATCACGCTGCACTTTTGCCACTTCACTGATGTCCTTTTTCCCCAGCCCCCGCTGTTTTGCAATTTTCATTGCAGATAATCCGCCGTCCAATATAAAGGAGGGACTTCCATAGCTGTCAAAAAGCTGTTTTACATATCCTGCATCCTTCAGAGCCAGTTCCAATGCAAAACCATGTTCATAATTCTTTGATACGATCTTTTTTCCGGCCCCTTGATACATAGGGCAGCCCACACCGCTTTCACCGATAAGCTCAAACAATTTTTCCACATCAATATCCAGCTTTTCTACCAGCGGAAATATCTCACCATACAGATTCACATACATGATGGCCAAATAATTATTGATCAGCTTAGCAATGTTTCCCGCGCCGCTTTTGCCAATATACCGGAATGCCTTTGAAAAAGTTCGTACCACTGGAGCCACCTTCTCAAAAGTCGTCTCATCTCCTCCAAAAGTAACAATAAGCTCCCCTGCAGCAGACTGAGCCGGAGTACCTGTGAGAGAAGCATCTGCGAATTCGCCGCCGGCTTTTTTGAACTTCTCATATATAGCCCGGCTGGAAAGGGGGAAACTGGTGCTGATATCCAACACGGTCTTTCCCTTAACCCCCATGGATAAAAAGGTATCTGTCACTGTTTCCACCTGTGTGGAACTGGGAAGTGACATCAATGTGAGGTCAGAACTCTCAAATACTTCCTCAACATTTTGTGCCAGCCTGGCTTTTCCTTGAAACGGAGCCATGGCTTTTTCACTCATGTCATAAACCGTGGTTTCAAACCCACTCTCCACAATATTCATACACGCTCCGCTGCCCATCATACCAAGTCCGATAAAACCTACTTTCATACACTTTCATCCTCCTGTCAGATTTTTCATTTCGTTCATGGAATACGTTTTCCGTAATATGAGTTCATCGTATCACAATGATTCCTGTATGTCAATTATATTTTCTAACTTTTACGTCGAATAATGTCTTTATTTGGAATTTATATCATTATTGGCAAAATATACCAATAGAGTCATATGTAGCAAGAAACGATACGATTAGCTCTTGCCTTTTTCACACCTATGTTTTATACTCTTTTTATGGATAACGTTTTCTTAACCCAAAAAATATAACCATTCAATGGATCTGTGCATCTCCTGCACTGACCTACGGAATAATCAAAAAGAAAGGATCTATTTTATGACTGAAAATCTATATGATGTGATTGGAAATGTTACAATTCCCCGTATGATACGGGTCCGGCAAAAATTCGACGATGCAGAAATCACAGATATCGAGAAGGCCGTACGCTCTGAACTGATGCGTAAAGAAATCTGCAGCACACTTAAGCCAGGTATGCGCATTGCAATTGCAGCAGGCAGCCGTGGCATCTGCCACCATAAAGATATTATCAGAACCGTCGTATCTGTCCTGAGAGAAAAAGGAGCCTGCCCTTTTATCGTTCCCGCCATGGGCAGCCACGGAGGCGCCACAGCAGAGGGACAGGCCGAAATACTGGCCAGTGCACAGATTACGGAAAGCTTCGTGGGATGTCCTATTGTTTCCTGTATGAAGACCGTAAAAGTAGGGGAAACCAGCGAAGGGCACAGTGTACATATTGATAAAAATGCCTATGAGGCAGACGGTATTATCCTCATTGGAAAGATCAAACCACACACAGCCTTTCGGGGAAAATATGAAAGCGGCATGATGAAAATGATGACTATCGGCCTTGGCAAACAGTACGGTGCCGGCATTTGCCATCAGGCAGGCTTTAAAAATATGGCCCGCCTGGTGCCTTTATTTGGCAATGTGATCCTGAAACAGTGCAATATACTTTTTGGACTGTCTGTCATTGAAAATGCATATGCCCGTACCTTTATGGTGAAAGCCCTGACCAGCCGGGAAATACCGGAGGAAGAGCCTAAGCTGCTGGAGATCGCCCGCAGCAAAATGGGGAAAATCCTCTTTGATGACATTGCTGTCATGGCCATTGATGAAATCGGAAAGAACTACAGCGGCGACGGGCAGGATCCCAATGTTACCGGCAGGTTTATCACTCCCTATGCGGCCAATGATGTGCAGATACAAAAAATCTGTGTCCTTGACCTTTCAGCGGAAACCCACGGCATCATGGTCGGCATCGGATGTGTAGACGTATGTACCAGTCGTGTCTTTCAGCAGGCCAGACTGGAAGAAAGTTATATTAACGCAATTACCAGCACAGTATTCACAGGCATTCACCTGCCTATGATATTAAAAAATGACTACTATGCCATTGCCGCCTGTATCAAGACTTGTAATGAAGTGGATCTTGACAGGATACGGATGGTGCGGATTCCCAACACGCTAGCCATCGGGGAAATCTATATCTCGGAAAGTATGATGAAAGATGCAGTTTCCAATCCCTGTATTGAAATTCTTGGAGAACCTGAAGAAATGTCCTTTGACCCCAGCGGAAACCTGATCAAAAAAGAAGCCTTTTGGGGTTCCGGCAATTAACAGACCATCTATATAAAATGGGGATACAGCCAAAAGGCCGCATCCCCGTTTTTTTATTCTCTAGTGCCTGATCGTCTTTCCGCCAACCATGCACCATTTCACATGGATCTCATCATCAAACAAAATCAGGTCTGCATATTTTCCCACAGCAATGGAGCCGGTTGCCGAAGAGATCCCAATAGAATATGCAGGTGTAAGGCTTGCCATCTTTACCGCCTCGCAAAGAGGTATCCCACATTTCCTGGCTGTACGCACCAACCTGTCACAAGTAGCAACACTGCCTGCAAACGCCTTTCTATCCGCCATTTTTGCCACCCCGTCTTCAATGATGACTTCCTGTCCTTCGGACAAACTTCCTAAAACGGATGTTTTGGCGTCTGTACCTGCCGCTCTCATGGAATCAGTTACCAATACAATACGATCTGCCCCTTTATTTTCATAAACCATACGAATCAATTCGGGCGGTATATGACAGCCATCCGCAATGATTTCAACAATCATATTTTTTAGGAGAAAAGCGCTTTCCACCACTCCCAAATATCGATATCCACCTATCCGCCTGACAGTGGAACATGCTGAATACAAATGTGTAACCCGGCTAAACCCATTCATCCAGGCAGTTTCCATATGGCTCCACTGCGCATCACTATGGCCGACCGAACAGATGATATGGTTTCTGGCACAATATCTGCCGAACTCCATTGCCCCTTCCAGTTCAGGCGCTGCGGACCACAGGCAAATCTCACCATGGGCCTCATCTATGATTTTTTTGTATTCCTCCGGTCTTGGAGCTCTGATCAGTTCAGGATCCTGAGCACCGCACTGGGCCGCACTGAAATAAGGACCTTCCAAATGTACACCAGGCATACGGGGACCGTTTCGCATATTAGACTTCAGTACCTGAAAATTCTTTATAAATTTCAATATCTGTTCTGTTGTACCTGAAAGCGCTGTCGGTACAACGGAGGTGGCTCCGAATGCAAGCTGTGTCCTGGCAGCTGTTTCCATAGCCATAACCGTTCCGTCCATATAATCACATCCGCCCGCCCCATGACAGTGCGTATCAATAAATCCGGGAGAAAGATATAATCCTCCCCCGTCAATCACAATCTCCGCCGAAAAATCAGGATTCCCTTCAAAGATTCTGGAAATAATCCCATTTTCCACGGCTGCCCCGCCATTTATAACACGGTCTTCCAGTATGACCCTGACATTTTTTATTACAGTTGCTGCCATAATATCCTCTTTCCATCTGAATCACCACCGATAATATTACGTTATATTTCTGTGGATGCTTACTTTGGTAGGGAAAACGTATTCCATTAATACTATAACATTTTTCACTGTAAAATGCAAGAGTCTCTCCTGCAGTACAAAACTTATTTTCTCGGACCTGTAGACTGTCTGATCACCAGACTTGGCCTCAGGTACAGATTCTTTATAACCGGAGTTTTATTTTCCATATCCTCCAACAATATTTTCACGGCCTCCTCTCCCATCTGGGCAAGCGGCTGCTCGATCGTGGTAAGGCCAGGCCAGGTAATGGATGAAAAAAACAAATTATTATATCCTATCAGTGAAACTTCCTCTCCCACTTTTATGCCGGTTTCAGACAAATACTGCAAAACCCCATAGGCCGTCAGATCATTGGTTGCAAAAACAGCCGTAGGAGGACAGGGAAGCTCCATCAGTTTTTGGGCCTGATATCTTCCGTTTTCAAACTCATATCTCTGAGGTTCCCTGTCTTTCACGGACAAAGGCTCCATGTCATATTCTTTCGGCAGGTCTAATCCCCTTACCGCCAGTTCACTTTTAAAATCATGATACAGATTTATTCTGCTGGGTCTTATCAAAGGTGAATTGACAATTGCGATTTTTTCGTGTCCAAGTTCACTGAGATGGTTCAGCGCCAGCCTCGCCGCATGTCTGGAATCAAAAAACACGCCGCTGGTCTCCAAACCACTGATCTCCTGGTCATAGACCACCACGCTCACTCCCATATCCATCATGTGTTTCAGGGAATCAATAATCGTATCATCCTGATCTATATATGCTGACGTGGAGATGATCAGCCCTTTAATCTGCCTCTGTCTTAAATCCTCCAGGTATTTTTTTTCCCTCTGGGTGTTTCCATAGGTATTGTAAATCATCACACTATACTTATTGTCATCCCACAGATAATCCTCTATCCCTCTTAATACATCAGGATAAAAAGGATTCGCCAAATTCTGTACAATAACTGCAATATCACTGCTTCCCTGCTTTTTTAGCTGTCTGCCCATCAAATTCGGAACATAATCCATCTTCTTTGCTGTGGCAATTACTTTTTCCTTCAAATCTTCACTGACCGGATGGGTACTGCCGCCTAATACTCTTGAAACAGTGGAAACCGATACGCCACTGGCTTTTGCTATATCAACAATTCCTGCTTTCTTTTTTGTCATGCTCTCTCCTCATACAGTCATTTTCAGCTTTCTGACATGTTTTAGAATATTGTAGCACGGAAAACGAATTCCATCAACAGCAAAACTTACGGAAATCTATTCTGGCAGGGCCTCTTTTATTTCCGGTACTGCCTTCTCCACGACCTCTTTTATCCTCCCCAACGCCTCTTTGTCTGACGCCTCTATCCGAAATGTCATGGCCTGTTCTGTCACAGATTTTCTGAGCAGGAACCAGCCATCCCTAAACTCGATACGCACACCGTCCATTCTGCTCATGGGATAAAACTTTCCCATCTCTGCCGCCTTTTCCAGCCATCTCTCCTGATCCTCATAGGGACAGAAAACTCTCAAATCGGCCGTAATGACTGAATCCGGAAATTCTTCTGCCATCTCTGCCAGACTCCTCCCATCCGATTCTATAATTTCGCACATTTTCAGAGTTGCGTAGAGCCCGTCATCTCTACCGATTTCATGAAAGAAAAAATGTCCGCTGATCTCCCCCGCCGCCAGAGACTCAGCTTCTAAAAAGCGTTGTTTAATAAAACCATATCCGCTCCGCTCCACAATAGGTGTTCCGCCGTAGGCCAGTATTGTGTTTTTCACCAGGGAAGCACTTTTCTGATCATACACGAAAGAACCTGTCTCTGCCTTCAGATAATGCCGGATAAAAATAGCAAAACTTTTCTCACTGGTCAGATAACGTCCCCGGTTGTCAATAAAAACCACTCGGTCTCCATCTCCATCATAGGCTGCTCCTAAATCTGCGCCTGTTTCCAAAACTTTTTTACAAACGTCTGCAAGGCATTCATATTCTGCGGGATTTGGATTCCTGTTCGGAAAATTCCCATCACTTCCGCAGTAAAGCGGAATTACTTCATAGCCCATTTTTTCCATGATGTCCGGCACTATTTTGCTGGCGGCACCATCACAGCAGTCAAGGACTATCTTTAGTCTGCCTTTTCTGCAGTGTTTTTCTATAAAGACCGCATACTCCCCATCTATGCGTCTTGTTCCATAGGACCCGATTCCTGTGCAGAAGTTTTTCAGATGCACCAGCTCTTCCACCTTTTTAATCTCTTCCGCTGTCACCGGGGCGTTTCCGAACATCATTTTAAACCCGTTATACCTGGCCGGGTTATGGGACGCTGTGACCATGATCCCTCCCTGGGGCGCTGCCGCATGAAAAAACTCTGCGTCTAAAGCAAAGTAAAACATGGGTGTTGTCACGCATCCTATATCCAACACATGTATCCCTGTTTCCATCAGTCCCTGAATAAGATATTTTTTCAAAACAGGGGTGGAAAGGCGAACATCCCCGCCCACCACCAAGGTTTTTCCTCTGTGCAGAGTTCCCACTGCTTTTCCGATGAGATACGCATCCTCCTTGTCAAATTCTTCTCCGTAGATCCCCCGTATATCACAGTCTTTATAAATACTCATGTGACACTCCTTTGCCGTTCATTCCTGTTTCAGCTGGTAACTATTCTGTATATAAATGGTTGGATCATTGCCTGGCTGAATACGTTCTTCGGCCAGCGCAGTAAAGGCGCAGCACTACCGAACAGTTACACGATACCTTTCTTTATATGCCTGAAACGCCCTTTGATAAAGCTGATCATATGCTGCAATAAGCCTATGCACCGGCTCTATGATCTTTCTGTAAGATACCATGTGTCCGGCCGCCTCTGTCAGGCTGCCATAACAGGAAGCAGATGCCGCCAAAATCGCACATCCAATGGCGGCCCCTGTATGCTCCGGCACTTTCAGCACCCTGTCCAGCACACTTGCCCGAATCTGCAGCCACTCCGATGAACTGCAGGCACCCCCTGTTGTGTAAATCTCATTCCCCACAGCAGCACCGCAGTGCTGCATATGTTCTAATGCAAACCGCTCTGCATAAGCTACTCCCTCCATCAACGCGGCATAGTGGATTTGAGGGTCCGAGATATCTCCCAGAACAAATGCTTTTGCTTCCGGGTCCAGAAAAGGAAAACGTTCCCCCCGGCCATGGAGCGGATAACTGATGACCTTGGTGGGTATCACATCCATCACTCCACGGTTCCACATCTCAAACTGTTCTTTGTCAAAAGAATCGTTCAGGCACCTTCCTCCTATATTGGAAGCGCCCCCGAACATCCAGTCACCGGAAGGCAGTTTATGAGAATAGCTGCTTCCCCCTGCATCACAGAGCAACTTTTCTGTTACCCCTTTCAGAACCATGGTTGTACCTATGACAGATGCCCAGTCACCTCTTCTGACTGCCCCTGTTGAAATGGCAGATACATAACCATCTGTTGCCCCTGCAGCAACCACTGTATCTGTCGACAATCCGAATTCCACTGCAGCCCTTTTAGTAATAGTTCCTATGCCCTGTCCCGGCGGGATCACAGACGGGAAGATTGTCCGGTCAAGCCCCAGTACATCCAGCAGTTTTGGCCACTCCTCTTCCTTCAGATCAAACCCGCTTTTCAGCGCATTGGAATAGTCTGTCACCCCATATTCGCCTGTGAGCATTCCCACTATGTAATCTGATTGATGCACCATATGTCTTGCTTTTTCATACACATATGGTTCCTCCTCTTTTATCCAAAGAACTTTCGGCAGGGCAAAGGAAGCGTTAAAGAGATATCCCATCTTTTTTTCCAGCTCACCAGCATACCTGTGTATCTTCTCCGCCTGGGCTGCTGCGCGCATATCGTTATAAAGGAGTGCATCCCTGAGAGGACGTTTCTCTTTGTCTAAAAGTACAATTGTACCGGATGTCCCGTCTACAGTGATGGCCCGGATCTGTGAAGGTTTTCTGCCTGTCTGCAGGAGGCTATCCATACACTCTGTTATAACCTGTTTAACCGCGTTCCACCACATGATCGGCGCCTGCTCATATTGTCCTTCCTTACAGCTTGTGTTCAGACTTCCAAAATTACACGTCCCCTGTGCAAATACCTTCCCCCGTTCATCACACACAATCCCTCTGGCCCCCTGGGTTCCCAGGTCAATTCCCAAAAAAAGCATTCCATCACCTTGACCCTTTCAGCACTTCCGGGTTCATGAGAAACCTGGGTGTCTCTCCAGCAAAATACCGCTCTGCCTGCGTCAGGACCATGGCCGGACTATCTGCAAAAGCTTCCACCGTATCCCCGCTTTTATGACAGCTGAATGTCAGATTATCCAGATTGAGAAGCGGACTGTCCTTTGGCACTGGCTCCACCTCATAGTTATCAATGGCCGCCCCGGTGATCCACTGTTCTTTAAGCGCCTCATAAAGAGCATCCATATCAACCAGAGGGGAGCGGGCTGTATTAATAAAGACCGCTGTTTTCTTCATCATCCGGAACTGTTCCCGGCCCATCATACCCTTAGATGTCTCAGACACCCTTGCATGCATGGAGACAATATCGCTGCATCTTAACAGTTCCTCCAGGCCGACTGCCTCCCCTCCTGCTTCCCGTATCTCATGCTCCTTCACATAGGGATCATAGACCAGCAGCTTTACCTTGAACGCGGCTAAAAGCTCTGCGACGGCCCGCCCAATCGTTCCAAATCCGATCAGTCCCACTGTCCTGCCTTTCATTTCATGGATTCTGCCAAAGTTTGGAAAGTGTTCCAGCCATTGGTGGTTTACCCGCATGGATGCATGACAGCGGCCGATATTTCTTGTCTCTGCGATCATCAGCCCTATTGTCATCTCAGCTACAGCATTGGCATTGTGTGCCGGATTGGCGAGCACAGGAACCTCCGCCCTTGTGGCGGCTCCCAAATCAATATTTTCAATTCCTCCCCTGTTTGTCAGCAGCAGTTTCAGATGTCCTGCCTTTTCAAACACCTCCGAAGGAATAGGACACTGATGCGTCTGAATCACATCTGCATCCACTATCTCTCTCATGATATCGTCCGGCACAGGAACACAGCGCGAACCTGCAGTCTCCATATTTTTTATGTAAATCCGCATCTCCTCATGGGATTTCGGCCCAAAATAAAAATATCTTTTCTCATCATAACGCTGAAAGTTCTCCGTAGCCCTTTCCATCATTTCCGGTGGAAGGAGCAGGTCACCGATGCACACAATCTTCATACGTTTCCTCCTCCAATTGATATGTCCCTCTGCTTTTCTGTCTCAGCATATGCGAGTCAAAGCAGGGAAGCAGACATTTCTGCAGTTCACAATACGTTTTATAATTTATTTCATACTGCCTTTGATTTTCAGGATCGGGCAGGTATGTCCGGCCAATGGTCTTCATCTTTTCTGCCCCTTCTTTCAGGTTGGAAAATATACCGGCCGCGCAGCCTGCAACCACCACATCCCCTATAGCTGCACCCTCTGTATTTTCCTGTATGGTCACCGGAATGCCCAGGATATCACTGAGCATCTGCATCCAGGCACTGCTTTTACACGGGCCTCCTGTGGCAACTATTCCCTCGACGGCATCCGGCTTCATCTCCTGGGCATCCAACACAATATCCACATTCTGCCTGACTGCATAACAAGTTCCTTCCATTACCGCTCTGAGCATCTCTTTTTTCGTTGATGTCCCTGACAATCCAAAGAATACACCCCTGGCGTTGGGATTATAGATAGGAGACAGTTCCCCTGCAAGATACGGAAGAAATACAATTCCGTTTGCTCCGATAGGCGCCTCCGTCACATAGTCACTCATAACAGTAAACACATCCTTATGCAAAGTCACTGCACACAGGGTTTCCATATCACAGACCGCCTCCTTCATCCACTTGAAGGCTCCACCTGTGTTGGACATGACCCCAATATTCATCATATAATCTTTATCCGCATACCCAATGGTGATCAGCCGGTCATCCGTCTTATACGTCTCCCTCTCCGTGCATTCCCGGAGCATGACCACACTGCTTCCTGTCCCGCAGGAATAGGCCATTTGATTTGTATTGAAAATACCCGCACTCAACGCAGCCATAGCAGTATCTGAAGCACCTGCCGCCACCAGGATATGTTTAGGCAGGCCCAGCTCCTGAGCTGCTTCTTCCGTTATACACCCTATTACCTCATTGCAGTCGCAGACCTCCGGAAAACATTCCAAATCTATCTGTAGTTTTTCAGCCAATCCGCTGTCCCACTTTTTTTCAAAGATATTATAGAAATGATAGTTTGTCGCCATGGAACGATCAATGGTAAAACGTGAGGTAAGTCTGTATGTAATGTAATTGCTGCAATCCAGAAACATGACTGCCCTGTCATAAATATCCTTCTTATGCTTTTTCAGCCAGAAAAGTTTCGAGATAATATGGTATGGTCTGATGAAGGCAGGATTCACCAAAGCAATCTCCTCCCCATAATCTCTTCGCAGTTCCAGGCTCTCGGACACGGCCCTACCGTCTGCCCATATCATACCGTTCATCAGAGGTTCTCCGTCCTCTCCTATGGGTGTAAGTGTCGGCGTGTGGCTGCTGACACACAGGGCTGATACCTGGTCCTTTTGAAAAGTGTTCTCTGCCAAAAGTTTGCCTATACACCAAACAAATGCATTCCACCATTCTTTCGGTATATGCTCCGCCTGATTCTTATAAGGGGTCACCACAGGATAACTTTTATAGGCGGACATCACTACTTTTTCCTGTTTCACACTATATGCCACAGCCTTCACTCCATTGGTGCCAAAATCAAACCCCATCAGAATTTTATCATCCATATATATCACCTCTTTTGTCACTTATGTAAGCGGATATCTTCCAAACTCATGGATAGCTTCATACATGGCGATCACATTTTCCATAGGTACACCGCCCTGTATATTATGAGAAGGAGCACACAGATAACCTCCGCCCTGCCCCAGATCATGAATCCTCTTTTTCACTTCTCTTCTTACATCCTCCTCGTTTCCAAGAGCCAGTACATTTACGCTGTCTATGCCGCCATGAAAACAAAGACGGCTGCCGAACTCATGCCCGATAAGCGCTGTGTCCATCCCCGCCGCGGACGGCTGGATCGGATTTAGAATGTCTGCACCGGCTTCTATAAAATGCGATATAAAAGGATAGACGCCGCCGCAGGTATGGATGGAAAGTTTTCCCTGAGGATTGTATTTTCTAAACTCTTTTTTTACATGGTTCCATTCTATCTGGTGACGTGGTTTTACTACCTGTTCGTAATATATTGGATTGATCAACGGGCCATTCTGTGTTCCCACATCTTCCCCGTTCAGTCTGACATAGGTAAGGTATTCCCCTATGGTTTCCATCACCATGGTTTCCACTTTCATCTGGATTTCCCTGGTCTTATCCATGATAGCTTCCACAATCTCCGGTTCTGTATATAGATATGCCAGATAATCTTCAAATCCCAAAAGAAACTGCCCCATTTCAAACAGATGTCCTCCTACCTGACAGGTAAGCGCAAAATCCGTCTCCTTATACAAGCTTCTCACCAACGGCACCGCTAAATCCGGGTCATAGAGCTCCTCCGGTTTCGGCCAGTGATAAGCGTAAACATCCGCTACATCTTCGATTCCGGCCAAAGGTGCATCTCCATTGATATACATAAAGTCTGTATCTGTATCCCAAATCTTTTTTCTGAGTACCCCCCACTGGTCCCGGAATTCATCCTGTTCGATAGAAAAATCCTTTGGTACAAAGGCATTTGCAGAAAAATGCATGATATCAATATCCAGTTTTTCCAACACTTCCACGGATGCAAAAGCATGATTGCAGTCATCCCACCAATATGGTTCAAAAGGCACATGCAGATATTCACACAGTTCCATATACGCCGGGGGCGCAATTGTCATATCACAGGGAACCCGGTCCGGCTCCCGGTGGTTCAGTGCAGTCTCAACACGTTCTCTTCTGGAATATACTTTACCCATATTCATCCTCCTTTTTATTCTCTTATCCGCTCTCCTGTCTCTCTGTCAAAAAGATACAGCAAGTCCTCCTTCATTTTTACATTTATCTTATTTCCCTTCTGGAAAACCAGCATATCTTCTATGACTATTGTCAGAAAATCCTCCAGGATACGGATGCTGACAATTCTCTCATCACCCAGGTTTTCAAATACATCTACAGTAAATTCTGCGTCAAAGTCAATCTCATCTGCAATGGTAATACTGGTAGGACGGATCCCCATAGTATACTGCTGGCCCTCATCTAAAACGGAATTGAATTTAGCAGGGGCTTTTATCTTCGTCCCGTCCTGCAGGACAAAACAGAAGCCGCCGTTCAGTTTTTTTACCACCACAGGCAATAGATTCATAGGCGGTTCACCGATAAAATCCGCCACAAAAACATTGACCGGGTCATTGTAAATCTCATCCGGTGTACCATACTGCTGCAGAACTCCCAATTTCATGATCGCGATGTGGTCAGCCAAAGACAGTGCCTCCATCTGGTCATGTGTCACAAGAATAGTGGTACATTTCATCTCCTTATGCAGTCTTTTGATTTCACCTCTTAATATCTGCCGCATCTTTCCGTCCAAATGAGACAAAGGTTCATCCAGCAATAATATCTTCGGATTCCTTACAAGGGCTCTGGCTATATTGACTCTCTGTTTCTGTCCTCCGCTCAGTCCCTCTACTTTCTCATCCAGCAGGTCATCCACCTTCATGATTTTTGCGATTTTTCTTACTCTTTGGTCTATTTCTTTTTTATCCACTTTGTTTGCTTTCAGGCAAAAAGCAATATTATTGTACACGGACAGAGGCGGATATAAAGCATAATCTTCAAACGCCAGGCCGATTTTTCTCTCTTTCGGATGGGTATTGTTGATAACAGTATCCCCGATAGCGATCTCACCTTTTGTAATCTCTTCCAATCCGGCAATCATACGCAAAGTCGTGGATTTTCCACATCCGGAAGGGCCGAGAATACCGAGAAATGTTCCGTCTTCAATCTCCAAATTCAAATTGTTTACCGCGTATTCATCATTTTGCTGTATACTTTTTTTCTTATTTTTCCCATTGCCCTGTTCATACATTTTATATAGATTCCGCAGCTTTAAATTAGCCATTTTTTCCACCGCCTCTCATGATTTCCTCATTATGGCGTACCAGATATTCTTTTGTCTCACTGTGAAAAAAAATACCTTTATCCATGTTAAAACGAAGATAAACTGTCTCATCAATTTCAAATTTCTCGTCCACATGTACAATAAAACGAATCATGTCATCACCAAGGCTTACCGTAAGCTCTACTTTGTTCCCAAGTGGTTCATGGGTATAAATACTGCCCTTGATAAACCCTTCCTGCGGGTTCCTGCTATAGTCAATAGCCCATCCTCTAAAACCGATATCCACCTGCTTCACGTCCGCGCTTTTCAGCTTATCTCCGATGTCTTCCGGTACCGGATAGCTTTCCTGCCCGTAAGGAAGACGAATACTGATTTTTCCTTCCTCCTCCACAACCTGGCCCTTTAGGATATTAATCTCGCAATCCCCGAAAAGTTTTGCCACAAATTCTGACTTCGGCAGATAATAAACTTCGTTGCCTGTACCCACCTGACAGATTTTCCCCTGATCTATAACAGCAATTCTATCGCCAAGGCTCATAGCCTCTGTGTAATCATGTGTCACATAAATTGTGGTTGTGTGAAATGCTTCCTGCATAGATTTCAACTCTTTGCGCATGGAATTTCTAAGCTTTGCATCCAGATGGGCCAGCGGTTCATCCATAAGAAATACATTTGGATTTCTAACCAGGGCACGGCCCAGGGCAATCCTCTGCCTCTGTCCGTTACTGGCCTGGGCAGGCCTTCGTTCCAAAAGCTCAGAAATATTCATAAGCTTTGCCACTCTTTTGACTTCACGGTCAACAACCGTTTCCGGCTGCCTGTATTTTTTTGTCCTCATACTGGACGCAATATTTTCGTACACTGTTTTGTGGGGATACAGGGCATAATTTTCAAAAACCATTGCCACATCCCTCTCTCTGGGCTCCACGTAATTCATATTCGTATCATCAAAGCGGATGTTCCCCTCCTCCGGGTCTGCGATCCCTGCTATCAGATTCAAAACAGACGTTTTGCCTGCACCTGCCGGACCGAAAATAACATAGAATTCGTTATCTTGTACATCGATAGATACATCCTCCAGCGCTGTGATTTTTCCATATTTTTTTGTTACGTGTTCCAGCCTGATTCTCGCCATACCACTCACCTATCCTTTCACAGCACCGAAGCTAAGTCCACGGACCAGATGTTTCTGAATACACAGACACAAAATTATCTCAGGAGCAATGGCGATCAGAGAAGCTACAGCCATCTGTCCGTAATGTATGGTATCCGTAGCAATATAAGTCAGTGCGGAAACTGTAATTGTCTGGATGTTAAATCCACAGAGCATCAGCCCAAAAGTAAAATTATTCCAGCAGAAAATAAATGTCAGCAGGGCTGCTGCCACAAGCCCCGGCCGGATCAGTGGAATCAACATTTTAAAAAACACCTCAAACCAGCTGTATCCGTCAAGCTCTGCCGCCCTCTCCATTTCTACAGGTATATCTTCAAAATAACCGCGCAGCACCCATATTAACAGCGGAAGGCCTATAAACTGATAAATCCAGATCATTCCGAAATAAGTATCATATAAATGCAGTTTTTGGAATATTGCAAATAGCGGGATTATGATCAAAATCTCGGGGGCAAATTTGAAGGAAAGTATGGTAAATGCTACGGTCTCTTTCCGTTTAAAATTATACCTTGCCAAAGCATATGCTGCCGGAACGCCTACGATCACAGACACCAGTACTGCCCCGGCACAGATAATAAAGTTATCTCCAAACGCCTTTACATAGTTTCCCGTGGTCAGGACATTTCTGAAATTATCCAGTGTGGGTTTGAAAATAAAAAGTGTCTTAAACATATCCACATCACTTTTGAAAGATATGATAACCATCCATATGAGCGGGAAAACTGAAAAAATTGTGTATATCACAAGAAAAACTGTACTGCCAATCCCCAGCAGCTTAGTAAATTTCGATTTGTTCTGATACATGGCTTGTCCTCCCCCCTCTACCCGTTATTCGTCGACTTTGCTTTTAGCCAAGCTTTGACTAATTTACTGCTGATAAAGTTTATGATCACCCACAAAACCAATATCTGCGGAACTGCTTTTCCGATGCTGGAGTAAGTGAATGCATCCCGGTAGGCGCTGAGTGACAGATTCATTAAAGTATCACCCGGTCCCCCCTTTGTTGTTGAATAAATAATAGAGAATTCCTGTATTGCGGCACAGAGCCTGAATATGAGTGTGATCAGAATAACCGGCTTTAAAAGAGGCAGCGTCAGGGTCTTAAAAGTAAACCAGGCACTCCCCCCGTCTATCATAGCTGACTCATAGGGGGACTTTGGCAATCCCTGGAGTCCTGCTAAGATCAACAACAGCACAAAGGGTGTATATACCCAGGTATCAATCAAAATAACAGAAAACAACGCGGTGGAAGAATCAGCTGTCCATGGAAATCCATATACGCCCAGTAGGTTCAAAAACCGCTCCACAACTCCAACAGATGAGTTGGTCATCAATTTGAAAAGCAGTGTAGCAATGACCGGGGATACCATAAGCGGAAAAATCAGGACCACCTTCAGTATTCTGGTGAAAATATTATCTTTCCGATTCAGGGATAATGCAATCACCAGTCCCAGCCCCATCTCTACCACCAGAGCCGCTATGGTATATTTTGCTGTAACCCACAAAGAATGCCAAAAATTCACTCCTTTGAACATTTCCAGCCAGTTTTTTATCCCCACAAAATGCCAGACTGGTTTTTTCAGTGAATAATCCGTTAAAGAATAAAAAACAGCCTGATAAAACGGATATAAAATACCAAGTGTCACCACCAAAGTAGGCAGTATGATCAGCCACGGCCGCAGGCGCAGATTCAAGGGTTTTTTATTCATGACCCAACCTCCTCATTTTCGTAAAAACGGTCAAAAAAAGCCCGCCCAGACACCAAATCAAGGCGGGCCCGGTTTTTACTCCGTAATCTCTATGTGTGATACGATTTCATCCAGCTTCTCTTTCAGTTTATCCATTCCCTCCTGCGTGGATGAATATTTTCCTTCCACCAGTTCCTGCAGTGTCTGACACCAGGTCTGTGACACCTCAAAGAAATATGTTTCTGGGGTGTAGTACATCTTAGTATCATCTACTGTGGCATCAAAGGTTTCTACAAATCCCTCTGAATTTTTAAGCAGTTCCTGGTATTCTGCCTGGTCATAGCTGGACTGCCTGGGGGTATTCACGATCTTTGCGCTTACAGAAGATTCATTCTGGTATTCTTTACCTGAGAAATACTGTAAAAACAGCCATGCAGCATCCTTATGGGCAGACGCACTGTTCATTGCCAGAGACCAGGTCCAGAGCTGAGATTTTGTATCTGCGGCTGTCTTTCCATCAGGAAGCGGTATTGGAGCGATCACCAGGTTCTTTGCCTCTGCCGCATTTTCAGGGATGGTCTGGGAAAAAGCATTGTTGGTGGCATCCAACATTATGGCTGCTGTTCCGGCTCCCAGTTCACCGCCGCAGGATGACCAGGTCGCACTGGCCCAGGTTGGACTTCCCCCTTCTTGAATCAGCTTTACATACCAATCTGTCATCTCCACAGCTTCCGGGCTGTTTACTTTAGAAACCAGTTTATCCCCCTCCACTTCAAAGTCAGTGGCACCCCACATCTTATACAGACTTTGATAGGCAGTGATGATGGTTCCCCAGCCTAACTCCCCACGGAGTGCGACGCCATAAGAATTCTCCCCATTATGTTTCTGCAGTGCTTTGGCAGTCTCTAAAAGCTCAGAAGTTGTTTTGGGAACCTGCAGTCCGTTCTCCTCCAGGATTTTCTTGTTATAGATCATTACATTGGATTCAAAACCCATGGGCAGTCCCAAAAGGGGACCATCTCCCATTTCATGACCTTCCACGCCGTCCCAGCGTGCAGAGTCCAGAATAGACTGGAAAAAGTCATCCGGATCAAACTCTGGGTTTGTTTTCTTATCATTGTCAATGTAAGGCTGCAGATCTTCCATATAGCCGGCACTTCCGTATTCCCAGATCTGGTAAGGTCCTGTCATAAAAATATCCAGCTTATCTGATTTTGCATTTAAAAGAGTTCCTATCTTGTCAAAATAATTGGATTCCGGTATGGTTGAATGTTCCACCTTTATACCGGTGAGTTTCTCAAAATCCTCCATTTTTTCTATGATCGGTGTTACATACTGATGTTCATTGAACAGTACCGTTATTGTGTCCCCTGAGCACATATCCCAGGAAAACTCCGCATTTTCGCTGCTGCTTTCCCCCTGTGATTCCTCTTTCTTCTCCGAACCGCAGCCGTTTAGTGTAAATATCATACTCACAGACATTATTATCCCTAAAAACTTCCATACCTTTTTGTTTCTCATACGGTTTTATCCTCCTCCCGTTCTTTTGCTTTTACCTCTCTTATATAAACTGTTCAGACAAACCGTGCGCACTTGGAGTCTGCCCTCATCAGCCATACAATTCATAACACTGTATCCTTCCAATAATTTACAGGTTCATTCCCGCAGATAACCCGTACCCCCTTCAGCCTGAGCTGTTCTACAAACTGGATCGGGGCGCCCCAGTCTGTAAGTACAGTATCTATCTCTTTGATCGGACAGATTAAAGACAAAGAATCATCACCAAATTTTGAATGGTCCAGGACTATAAAAGACTCTTTGGATGAGTTCATGACCGCTCTTTTAAAGTTCGCTTCCCCTATATTCGGCGTAGTAAAACCGTGCTCCAGAGAAATATGGTTTCCGCTGACAAAGCCTTTATCAAAAAACAGTCTCCGCACCATCTCATCCGCAAAATTACCTGTACAGCAGAGGATTCTGTGTCTGACTTCACCTCCGATCAAAACAACCGGAATATCCTCCGCCTCTGCAAGTTCCATGGCAATATTGATCGCATTGGTAGTCACCATTATTTTCCTTTTAGGGCCTTTTTTTATCAGCCTGGCGATCTGTAATGTGGTAGTTCCCGAGTCCAGCATGATGGCATCCCCGTCATTGATGCATTCATATGCGGCTTTTGCAATTGAAAGCTTTTCTTTCAGATACTTAGGGACCTTTTCGGAATGGGAGTATTCCTGCAGAGAACCTTCCACGCTGACTGCTCCGCCCCACGTCCTCTTTATTTCTCCTTGTTCTTCCATCCTCATAAGCATCTTTCTGACACTAACCTCGGACAGTTGAAAAGCCTTACTAAGTTCCGCAACTGTTACCGATGATTTTGCATTGAGTAAATTTAATATGTACTGCTTCCTCTCTTCCTGTAACATTGCTTCCTCTCTTTTTCCAGTTGTTCCTTCCATCTTTTCCGGATGCCGGCTGATTCATCTGAAATTCAAATCTTTAGTTCCTCGTAACTTTCATAAGTTAATTCTACAAAAGCTGTGCCAAATTGTCAATCTATTCATGAACAATTCACACATAATCGGCATATTGTTTATTCTTATCTTTCTTTTTATGATATATCTTACAATTTTCAGTTTCGTTTTCCTGTTTTGCGCTTTCAATTTCCGCAGCACTCGAAACTTTTCGTAACTTTTGTTATATTTCAGACGACTAAATATGCTATTCGGAAATCATTTTCTCCGAATTCCGGCTTCTCCTTTCCTATAATCGCAACACAAACAAAAGGTTTCATAACAATTTAAAACCTGCATCTTATGAAACCTAATATCTTTTGGAAGTATTATAATGAAAAATTGCAGATAATAACAGAGATTATACGGTATTTACTGAATGGTAATTATTACCATTAGAATTGATGGTTTTATAATAGACAAATCAGAATTGTATCCCACAGCAATCCGACAAAAGGCAGCAGCCCCCAGCCTACTATACGTCACAATATAAAAGGTGCTGCAAACTACGCAGCACCCCATCATAGAATATACCCTGCAATTGCAGGAAATACTGTCACATAATTATCCTCAGGCAATGGAAGCCTTATAAATGGAATCAATGGACTCCTTCAGCATTTTATTAAACGCTTCCTCTGTCTGGTCCACATTCAGCCCCTGGGTAAGTGCCCTGGAGAAGCTTGCGATCAGGCCGGGATTTCGGGCCAATCTCTCATTTGCCTCATCTCTGCTGTATCCCCCGGAGAGAGCAACCACACGCACCACATGGGCGTCCTCCATAATATCGGAATAAAACCCATCCACATCCGGAATAGAAAGCTTGAACATAATCCGGATACTGTCATCCAGTTTTGCCAGATACTCTTTCAGATATCCTTTCATGATCCTTTCTGACTCCGCTTTATCTACACTGAAAATATCAATCTCCGGTTCCAGGATAGGAACCAGCCCGGCTTTTGCAATCTGAACCCCCAGTTCAAACTGTTGCTTTACAACAGCACGGATTCCCGCGTCATTGGCTTCCTTGATCACAGAACGCATCTTGGTTCCGAATATATGACGTTCCTTTGCCCGTTCCAGCAGTTCATCCAGTCCGGGAATTGGTTTCATAAGCTGCACACCGCTCTCTGCCGGCGCAAGTCCTTTATCTACCTTCAAAATCGGCAGGATATGCTTCTCTTCCCACAGATAATCTGCAGTCAGCTTTCCTTCCACTTCCCGCTCCATAGTTTTCTCAAACAAAATCGCTGCCAGGATGTGCTCTGAAGTAAATGCCGGACTGATCATGATCCTTGTCCGCATAGCATGTACCAAGTCAAACATCTCATCATCCCCGTGATAGCTGTCCTCGGAAATGCCATAAAGCTTCAGCGCTTTGGGTGTGCTGCCGCCGCTCTGATCCAATGCTGCAATAAATCCTCTGCCTGTACTCATTCGATTTACCTGTTCTGTGTTCATGCTTCCTCCTTTCGCCGTTTGTCAGTACCCATGCTATGTCCGCATACGGTGAAATCTGTTCTCCTCATACGCAGGCAAACCGGCTGGCTGCGCGGTCTTACGGTTCTGACAGCCAGACTGCTGCTGCCAGTATTGTCATGTTGTCTGCAATACCCGGAATATAGTAATATTTACTAAATCCATAACAAAAACATATCACTTTTTATCAGATTTGTCAAACGTTATCCAATAATTGTTCCCCGGAAATTCCAGGTTCAGTCATGGAATAAGGATTTAATATCACATTCAGTTCCTCTTCCCCCAGAAGGCCGTCTCTTATGATCAGACTGCGCACAGAAGCACCTGTCAAAATTGCTTCTTTTGCGATCACAGCGGCTTTTTCATATCCCACATGGGGACAGATAGCGGTGATGATACCCACACTGTTTTCCACCATATCCCTGCAGTGTTCCCTGTTTGCTGTTATCCCTGTGATGCAGTTGTCAACCAATGTGTGCACAGCAAAGGTCAGTGTCTCAATGGACTGGAACAGATTATAGAAGATGATCGGTTCAAACGCATTCAGTTCCAGTTGTCCCGCCTCTGTAGCCATGGCAATGGTCATATCGTTTCCAATGATATTAAAAGCCACCTGGTTGACCACCTCCGGAATGACAGGGTTCACTTTACCCGGCATAATGGAAGACCCATTCTGTTTTGCGGGAAGATTGATTTCTCCCAGACCGGCTCTCGGACCGGATGATATCAGGCGAAGGTCATTGGACATTTTGGAGAGATTCACTGCGCAGGTCTTCACTGCACCGGATACGGATGTATATCCATCCAGATTCTGTGTGGCATCGATCAGATCATAGGACTGAACCAGGTCCAGGCCGGACACCAGGGCTATATTCTTCACCACTTTCTGAAGATACTGCACATCTGCATTTAATCCCGTACCTATGGCCGTTCCGCCCAGATTCAGGGAACTCATCTCCTCCTTTGCATGTTCAAATCTGGTAATATCCCGTCGGACCGCCGTTGCATACGCCCGAAACTCCTGCCCAAGACGGATGGGCACTGCATCTTGAAGCTGTGTCCTTCCCATTTTGATCACATCGTCAAACTCCTCCGCTTTTTCCATAAGGGCTCTGTACAGCCGTTCCAGTTGTTCTTTTGCCCGATACAGAAGCTTCAGCGCTGTGATCCTTCCACAGGAGGGGAAAACATCGTTGGTAGACTGCCCATAATTCACATGGTCATTGGGGTTGACAATGGAATAATCCCCTTTCCGGCCCCCCAGAATTTCAATGGCCCTGTTCGCGATCACCTCATTGGCATTCATATTCAGGGATGTCCCTGCTCCTCCCTGGATCGGGTCTACGATAAACTGATCATGGAGCCTGCCGGAAATAATTTCATCACAGGCCCGAACGATCGCATCTGTTCTCTTTTTATCCAGCCGCCCCACTTCAAAATTAGTGATAGCCGCAGCCTTTTTTATCTGCGCTACACTGTTGATCAATTCCGGATGCATATTCATGCCTGTTATGTAAAAATTCTCTGCGGCACGAAGTGTCTGAACTCCGTAATAAGCCTCTGCCGGCACTTCTTTCGTTCCGATCGAATCGTGTTCCTGTCTTGTCTTAGGATTCTTTATTTTCGTTTCCATACGTTCCTTACCTCTTTATCTCTTTTTCCCGGGACCTTCTCTGTTTTACTTAGTCCGTGTATATTTCCGGCATCTTCATTTACCTGCCATTTTTTGTTATCTACATTATAAGATGGCCCTTCATTAGAAGCTAATACATATATGTATATATTTATTATAAACAACTATTTATATACAGGAAAATTTATGATAAGATAAATGAAAATAAGAAATAGAAATGCAGGTGTACCTATGTTTGAAGGAAAAAAATATGTTTATGAGGTTTACAAAACAAGAAGTTTTTCAAAAGCCGCATCGAATCTGTATATCTCCCAGCCTTCCCTGAGTGCTACCATTAAGAAAATTGAGACCCGGCTGGGGACACCTATTTTTGACAGGAGTACCAGCCCCATACAACTTACTGAATGTGGAGAAAAATACATACATTACGCAGAACATCTTATGGATATGGAAAATGAATTTGAGAATTACTTAAATGACTTTGAAGCGCTGCGCACAGGGCATCTGTCCGTGGGAGGGAGCAATCTTTTCGCCTCCTATGTCCTGCCGCCTCTGCTCTCCGAATTTATGGGGAGGTATCCTTCTGTTGATGTGAAAATGACCGAATCCACAACCAATGACTTGGAAACACAATTGTTTTCCGGCAGCCTGGATTTGGTCATTGACAACTATCCTTTTTCCGACAGCATATATGAACGCCATTTTTTCTGCAGGGAACAGCTTCTCTTAGCAGTTCCTGCTGCACTCGTCCATGGAAAGCAGCCGGAGGCCTTCTGCCTGGATGCTTCTTCCATAAAAGACGGCTCTTATGAGGACAGTGCCGTCTGCCCTTCTATCATACAGTATTTTGCATCTGCCCCTTTTCTGCTGCTGCGGGCAGGCAATGACACACGTGAGCGCTCTGACCTGCTCCTGAAAAATGCAGGTCTTACGCCCAGTGTGCCCCTGAAGCTGGACCAGCAGGTCACTGCATACCACCTGGCCTGTTACGGTATGGGAATCGCCTTTGTCACGGATACCTTGATCCGGCATGTGCCTGTTGATTCCAATATTGTTTTTTATAAACTGGAGCCGGCAATTTCCCAGAGAAACATCTATTTTTACCACAAACGTTCCCGGTATGTGACGAGAGCTATGGAGGAATTCTTAAAGATCGCAGACTCCGCTTTTTCGGTACAGCCATAAAGTACGCTATTTTTTATTATAATACTGTCTTCCGTACTTTCTGGCCTCATCCTCCACCCACGCAATCTTTTTCTGCATATCCTCTGACTGACCCACAGGGCTCAGATCCCAGAACACATAACCTCCGCCTTCCGCGAACTGGTCAATAGCTGTTCTCGCAGACTGCCGCACAACTTCTTCGGAGGCCCCGGGCATTCCGGCTTTTCCCTGGGAATCCCAGCCCCCGTTCAGAACCAGGCGGTTCCCATACCTGGCCTTGATCCCTTTCAGATCATTCATAATCTGTGCCGGCTGCCAGATACTGACTCCCATTTCCACAAAATCAGGTATCACTTTTTCGCAGCATCCGCACATGTGAAGCTCAACAGGCAGTCCGAATTCCTTTGCCACATTGATAAGCCTCTGATAAAAAGGACGGAACCTGGCCCTGAACGTGTCAAGAGAGATAAAAAGGTTGGTTGCAGAAGCCATATCATCATCAATGATCACCACATCCGGTTTATAAATAGGGATCAAATGCCTCATGGACTCCTCTGTCAGCACCGTGACCGCTTCAAACAGTTCATCCACTGCTTCCGGTTCCTCAAGGAGTGCGCATAGACCCTCCTCAAACCCCATCATATTCATCAGCG
Organism: Blautia marasmi; assembly: GCF_900258535.1. NCBI lineage: Bacteria > Bacillati > Bacillota > Clostridia > Lachnospirales > Lachnospiraceae > Blautia > Blautia marasmi. The sequence goes on along the minus strand of NZ_OIWX01000001.1, from coordinate 4,976,512 downwards.
GAATAAAAAAGTTTCCACCGCAGCCATCTGTCCGGTATCCCATGGCTTTATTGGGATTATGGAGTTTCAAAGCCTCCGCTGCCATCTGCTCCCAGTTAATTTCTGAAGTATCCGGAAAATTCACAAAATCATGCCATTTTGTCACATCCTCCAACAGTTTTCTGTTTGGCTTAGGCATCTTACCTGACTCATGGATTTCCCACTCCACATTAAAGATATCGAATTTCCTTTCTTTATTTACATAGTCAAGCATGAACCCTGTAAATACCCAGTCACAGGCATCAAAATATAAGGGCACCCAATCCGGCTCTTCTCCCCGGATCACCTTTAGATAATTTTCTTTCTCCGCTGCCTCACCGCCAACCGAGCTGCTGAATTTCATCCAGTCCAGCACCATGTTCTCTGCCATATTCCACTCCTCCTTCTACATAAATACTGCAATCGCAGAAAAAATAATATTAATGACAACGGATGGAAGTATCACACTGGTTATACAAACAGGATAGGACTCTTTCAAATCCGTTCCCGCAAAACCCATCACCCCGTGAAGGCCGCCCGAATGAGGGGATAACGTGATTCCTCCCGCCGTATTTGCCACGGTTATCTGCCGCAGCAGCCCCGGGTTTACAGAGGGGTTGGCCAACCATCCCTGTCCGAATGTCCCCAAAACAGTCTGTGCAGTCACCGCACCGCCTCCGGTTATAAATCCCGTTACACTTCCAGCTATAAGACACTGCATATACGGATTACCTCCCACCTTCTGCACTGCCTCCGTAAATAACTGGTATCCCTGTGAGCCTGTAATGACTCCCAAAAAACCAGCGATCACAGCAGCCGCAAACGTCGGGTTCAGACCTCCGGCCATTCCTTTAAAAATAATATCCTTTTCACTGCCTCTGAGTGTTTTCAGGTTGAGAAGATAACACGCAATACAAGCAATGCCCATGGAAGCCAGTATGCTGTTGGATGCCTCAAGCCTTTTTATTCCCACAAACGCAAACCATCCCGATGTCAGGCCGGTATACAAAAAGATTACCAGTATCATGGGGATCAACGCCACTACCAGCCCCGGCAGATTGTCTCTTTCAGGTCTGACCATCTGCCTGTCAGATTCTGTCTCCACGTATCTGCGTCCCTTTGCCTCCCACCGCTTTTCCGTTCTTCTGATAATGAGATATCCCGCTGCTGCATAGAGAAGAAACATCACCAGACAAACCAGCGGAACGGTTCCTGCAGACACCTGCAGTATTTGTGATACAACGGTATTTACCATACTGGGATTTCCCGGAAAAAGCTGTGCAGTAAACAATCCCAGATAAAAAACGGAAAGCCAGATTCCCCTGTGTATGTTAAATTCTTTTGACAATACGACTGCCATGGGCCATACAATAAATATCTGCACATAAGGATTTACACCGCCCAGATTCAGCAGACAGCACACAATAAACATGACCAGCAGTATCTTATCTTTTCCAAAGACATCCACCAGCTTATAAGCAATGGCTGAAACCGAGCCGGAACGTGACATGAACTCCGAATATACCGCGCCGATGGTAAAGATCAAGAACCAGGAACCAAAAAAACCCACAAGACCCGGCATATAGTAATCACTGAAAACCGCCCACAAGCCAATACCACTTGTAAGCCCTACAATAACCGCACACAGCAGGCTGACAAGAAGCATATTCCATTGTTTAAAAGCCAGGAACACCAGCAAAGCAATGGCTGCCGCTATCCCTAAAACACTTACCATATGAATCCTTCCTTTCTCCATTTTCTCTGTTCGTTTCGGTTGAAAGAAGATCTTCTTTTATATTTACATCTTAACATTGGCAAGTGCGAAATCATATGCTTATAACACCGAAAGTTTGGGATGCTGTTTGCTATATTTTGTAGGAAAGATTTTATGCCTATATATCCGCCATCTCAAACATGATCATGAGATATAATCTTGTCCTGTATTCCTTTAACTGCCAGCCGGTTATCTCCTCGATCCTCTTGATCCTGTAAAGATATGTGGTCCGGTGCACATGCAGGATTTCCTGGGCAGCGGCTGCACTGCCGCTGTTTTCCAGGCATATTTTCAGTGTGTAAACCAGCTCTGTTCCGTGTTTTTGATCATACGCGGTCAGAGAAGCCAGAGGAGGGGAGAGATAGAACTCTTTGTTATGTTTCAGGCAGGCTGTCTTTACTATGTAATCCAGGATATATTTTTCATACAGGTAAACTCTTTTTGTATGGTCTGTTTGATGGCCTGTCTCAAAAGCGATCACTGCCTGGTGAAAATACATGCCTGCTTTTTCAAAATCGTGAAACCAATTGCTGCAGCCAATATAAAAATCGTGACGTCCGGCAAAGCTTTCCAGGATCTCATATATCTTTTTATTTTCTCCTTTTGGATAATGCAGAATGAGATGAATATGGTTTTCATGAACAAAGGCATAATTACTGTCCAAGATCCGGTGGAGATACAACATATGCTCCGCCAGCCTGGAATGCCGGTTATTTTCAGAAAAGCTGGACAGATATACATAGAGATAGGTATCTGACTTTTTCCATCCATAGGATTGGAGTATGGAGTCATACGCATCCAGATAAGGCCGTTCAAAGAGTGTGAGTTCTTTCACCATGTGGTCAAACTCCTTCGTCTCTCCCAAATTGACAGGACAGATGTCAAGATACGCCATTTTCACGTATTCAGATATGAGCATGAGAAATGATAGATCGCTGTTTTTGCAGGGACGGTAGACCTCATCTGCCACCAGTCTGCCCAAGTATTCCTGCCGATGAAAAATATTACAGTATATCTTCCGAAACCCGTACATTTTCTCTGAAAAAATGCCGGGGACTTTTGTCTTTAGTGTCTCTTTATACTCCGGGTCAGAGACAACAACCATATATTCATCATCCGGCAGATAGGTATTTTCAGCCAGTGAAAAATTCTTATCATGTTTTTTCTTCCCCGGCACATACATCATGATCCGGAATACAGGCGTTGCGAAGGAGACCGGGTTCTCCAGCACCTCAAATAGGATTCTGCCTATTTCATTCATAGGTGCGTGCTCCACGAGACACGTTAAGATCCTTACCTCTATGTCCTGAAAACGCCGGAAAATTTCAGCTGCCTTCTGAAACAGTAGGACGATATCCGTCTTCTCTTCCACGCACAGATACTCACAGAGTACCTGTCTGTAACGATCCGGCAGTTGTCCGATACAGATAAGGGAAATCCTGTTTTCTATGACCGGTACGCTTGTAAGATTTTCTGCATCCGCTATATAAAGGCAGGATTCCTGCCATACTTTCCCAGTGCAGACCTCCACCCGTTCCAGATAAAAATCAAAGGGGCGGTTTATCTGCCCCTCTGTTATCTTCGGACTGTCCAGATAATCGGAAATCATTGTCATATTCAGCTTCATACCTTTTCCTCCTCAAAATGAACCTTCCCGGATACCTGCATACCTGCTTCCTATTCCAGCCCGTACCTTCTGTAGCAGAATGTAAAAAGCAGAATCACCACCAGGAAATTAACGCCTATGATCACCATACTCTCCGCCTTAGCCGCATGTGATCCAATCCCTTCCATAATCTTGCTGCACTGTTGGGAAAAAAGAAATTTTGATACTTTTGCTATTTTTTCATTAAAGGATGCCAGCATAGGAAGGAAAGAAAGTACCATCATAACCGGAACCGCAATGGACGTGGCTGCCATCTGCCCTTTGCTCCTAACTCCAATTGCCGCCCCCAGAAGCAGAGAGATCAAAATGCCAACACACATAGCAAGCACAAAACCAGCCAGATCCGCTCCCCGGTAATGGCCCAGGATACCGAAAAACAAAGCTCCCAATGTGCATATCATAAGCACATAACCACCGGTTCCGATCAGGTATTCCCCTGCTTTTACATTGGACATGAGCAGTACACGCAGTGTACCCCGCTCTTTCTCCTCTGAGAGTATGGCAGCCATGGCTGTGAGCGGCGCCATACCGATGTACATGGTAGCAAAAAGGGAAATAAAATAGTTCTCAGGCATTCCCTCTATGTTCATACTGCGCTGCATCACTGCAGTCAGCAACGGAAACAAAATAAACTGGATCAGTATCTCTTTATTCTTCAACGTGTCTTTTATCTGCTTTTTCCATATGGCATAAATCTTTCTGCTGTCCATATCTATTCAAACCTCCTTCCGGTCAGTTCCAGGAATACCGTTTCCAGATTTGGCTCTGTGGAATGGATACTCTCCACCTGCTCTGACGCAAAAAATTCCCGTATTTTATCCGCAGCATCACTCTCATTTTGGAGGGTCACTTCCCTGCCGTTTTTCAGAAGGATCCTGATTCTGTTCTGATGATTGTATTTCCTGCAGATTTCTTCCGGATGTCCGTATTCCACGATCTTCCCTTCGTGAAGAAGTGCCACATGGTCACACAATTTTGCAGCTTCCTCCATATTATGGGTGGTCAGAAAAACGGTAGCACCTCTTGCCTGCTCCCTGCGGATCAGATCATGGATCTCATTTACTGTGGAAGGGTCCAGGGCACTGCCAGGCTCATCCAGAAATAAGATTTCCGGATCGTGCATCAGGGCTCTTGCCATGACAAGACGCTGCCGCATTCCTTTTGAAAGCTTGTTGACCGGACGTTTTTCTGCTTCCAAAAGCCCCACATCCTTTAAGATTTCTCGGATTTTCCCCTTTGGCAGCCTATAAATCTGAGCAAACAATGCCAGATTGTCTCGGCAGCTCAAACGCTCATAAAGGCCGGTGTTGTCCAGTACCATACCCATTTTTGTGTAGATGCTGCTGGTGAGTTTTCTGGTGTCTGTCCCCAGCACTTCCGCGCTTCCTCCTGTCTGCACAAGCTGGCCTGTTAGGATTTTGATCAGCGTAGTTTTTCCCGCCCCGGAAGGGCCCAGAAGACCAAAGATTTCCCCTTTTCCCAACGTCAGATCAATATTCTTCAGCACGGTCTTATCGCCAAAAGTTTGACTGATACCCATCATTTTAATACTGCTGTCATAATTCACTTTATTCTTCCTCCCCTGTCTCTTCCTCTTTCCACTTTTTCTGCATCCGCTCCAGGCCTTCCTTCAGCCTGCGGTCCTCAGCCTTTGTTTTCAGGTACATGACGCCTATACTTATTGCTACACTGATGAGGAAACTCAGCAAAAAATATACCCATGGCTGCCACATATTTATGGGAAACCACGCAAATCTCCAGATCGCCAAGCTGGTTATGATCAAAATAGATCCCAGCATGCAGATTGTACGCCAATTTACAGACATATGTCTGAACACTTTTTCCGAAAAAAACAGATACTGGATACCTGTGATCAAAAATGAAGTCAGCAAGAACTCTGCCAGAACCTCCAAAGGGATCCCCTCATTTCCAAGCCAGAACATTCCCGAAATTTCTTTTGCAGATTCCCCAAACAGCAAAGCAAACAAGATCAGCAATGCTGTGGTAATCCCATACATGCAGAAAACATTTCCCAAGAAATCAAATATCGTTTTATCTTTTTCCATACTCTACCGAACCTCCAGTTTTTCTTTCACATACTCTGCATATTGTCTGGACACAATCAGTTTTTCTCCGTTTGTCATAGTCACTAACAGCCGCCGGTTCAGCTCAGACTTCAGGGAGGCAATGTGCCGGAAATTAATGATACAGGACTTGTTTGCCCTGAAAAAATCAGCGTCCTCCAACTGTTCCTCCAGTTCATAAAGTTTAAGTGTGGTCTCATATATTTCATTTTTCGTATACAGAAATGTCCTTTTATCTGCCGTATCAATATACAATACATCAGCCGCTTCGATCAGATGCATCTCGCCTGCCTTATATCCGGTCAGTTGCTTGTTCAGCATGTGCAGCATGGAGAGGATCCGTTCAACTTCAGGTGTCATACTTTGGCAGGTTATGCTGATTTTTATCTCTTTCTCTTCTGTGCCCGTGTGCACTGTTATCTTCAAACTGCCAGCTCCTTTCCCATCTGCCTAAACCTTACCAGACTCTGTGGGGATACGCAATAGCATGAAAGCTTAGTTGCCGGATATGGCAGCTAAGTTACCAGGATACAGCACCGTCTTCGCAAAGTACACCCGCAGACAGTCTTCCAAAACCAAGTCCGGTAAACAGCAAAAAATATCAAGTTTATATTCCTGGTTCCTATTATAATCATTTGTAACTGTTCAATACCCTCACAGTTACAGGCAAAGATCCATGCAAAATTGCCTTTGGCGATGGGATTTTTGCTTGACCGTGGTACACTTTCTTACGGTCAGCGCAGTGAATGCGCAGATCTACTGAATAGTTACAATCATTTTACCCAAGAAAGGAATGATATCAATATGGAAAAAACAAATGTATATCTAAAAAATTTTACCGGTACAAGTTATGAGGTGGGTACGCAGATTGGAAACTGGATCTTATCCGCTCCTGATTTGCTGCAGCGGGCTTTACTTCCGCCGGATACTTATCCACATGACAAATTTGAACAGATCACAGCCCTGCTGGACAGCTATTGCCCAGGAATCAACCAAGAGATCAGAGGGTTTTCGGACACTGTGGGTGTAAATGCAGAGCAGATCATTTTCTATGCAATGACCTACCTGGAGCGGGGATGCAGTCTCATGGCGGCACTGCCGTCAAAGACTGACAATCATCATACAATGATGGCCAGAAACTATGACTTCCACGATGAAATGGAGGAAATGTGCTTCGCCTATACTGCTATCAAGGGAAAATACCGTTATATAGGCTCTACTCTGCATCTGTTCGGAAGAGGCGACGGCATGAATGAACACGGCCTTGCTGTGTGCCAGGCCGGAAACGGACTTCCTGTAGGCAATTTTGAGGGTGCACAAAAAGCAGGCGTAACAGGATTTCAGCTCTGGATCGTTATCCGCAGCATACTGGAAAACTGCCGGACAGTGGATGAAGCAGTGAAATGGGCCATGGATGCGCCTATCGGTTTTAATATTAATTTGATGTTAGCTGACAGCTATGATAAAATAGCATTATTACAATGCATCGACGGACATAAGGCTTATGAGATCCTGGATGGCAAAGACGGCAAAGCATATCTCACATCCACAAACCATACCTTGTTTGAGGATATCAGACCATACGAAAAAACGGTGATTGAAAATTCTGTTATCCGCAATGATACTATAGTGGAACTGTTTGAACAGGACAAACGTATTTCAAAAAAGGAAATAAAGGAACTACTGTCAGCCTCTTATCCGGACGGGCTTTGCTGTCACTATTACAAAGAATTTTTCGGCACACTGCGCTCTATGGTATTTGATGTGACAGACAAAACCATTGAGATGACATTCGGTTCCCCACAGGCCAATGAATGGCAGACATTTTCAGTTGGTATGCTGAACTCCGGGGAAATACAGGCTCTTTTGCCCCAGGAAAAAGCAGACCCGGATTTCTATAATATATTGTGATCGACTGATCAACAGAAAGGAGGAAGCCGTCTTTGAATGACCGGCATATCATTGGGCAGGCTATTGTCTTCATTGAGAATCATTTATATGAAACGATCACTGCGCGGGATGTTGCAGAGGCGGTTTCCTATTCTTATTACCACTTTCACCGCTATTTCAGCGCAGTCATGGGGGAAACCATCGGAAGTTATATCCGAAGCAGACGATTAACACAGGCCGCATGGGATTTGACCCACAGTGAAAAAAAGATTATTGATATTGGACTTTCTCTGTATTTTGAGTCCGCTGAAAGTTTCACCAGGGCTTTTAAAGACAGATATTCCATGACACCCACAGAGTACAGAAAACACGGGATCGACGTTTTGATCGGAAACAGGCAGTCCGCACAGATGCCTGATAATACTATCGTCACTTATGCCGGTTTAAGTCCAAACATTGTCACCATACCTGCCATATATATTATGGGGATCCGCTTTTACACAACGATCAGCGGCAGTGAATCTTTTGCTGTATGGCAGCAGTTCAATAAGCAGATCCCCCCGGCACTGCGTTTAAATAAGCGGTACGGCGTCTATGAATCCGGAGATACCTGCGCCTCCCATATCTTTCATATTGACAGCGCATCTACTGCATTTGTGGGTGTTGAGATCCCGGAAGGATATCCTGTTATAAAAGATATTGAAGTTAAAAAGTTATCCGGGGGAACATATGCTAGATTTATCCATAAAGGGACTGTGGACACCCTGCTTCAGACATATCATTACATTTGGGGTGTCTGGTTTCCAAAAAGCGGATTTGAACTTGCACGGCGGGATGATTTTGAATGCTATACGGAACGATTTACAGGCCCGGATAATGAGAATTCGGAAATTGATATCTATTTTCCGATTCAGTGATGAGAGGCGGAAACAAAGTTTTCTGACAAGGCTGGGCATATATTTTTAACTTTAAAATGCCATTGCCTCGGAAAATGGCAATGGCATTTATACCGCCTGTTCGGAATCATCTGCAAAATCTCTGTGATTCTTTAACAGAACAATTGCTTATCAGCAGCTTTTCATAAGCCTGATATAAAATTCTACTGTCTTTACAAGGGTTTTTACGGGAACTCTCTCATTATTTCCATGAATCATTCCTCTCTCCTCTTTGGACAGCTTCATAGCAGAAAATTTGTACACCCGGTCGGTAATTCTGCAGTAGTGCCAGGAATCACTGCAGGCCATCATGAGATAGGGAGAAACCAATGCTTCCGGCCAGGTATCGCATACTGCCTGGGATAACAGTTCCCACTCTTTGCAGGACGTGTCAGATTCCGCTGAGGGGTTTCTTCCCTCCACTACAGACACTTCAATATTAGGGTTCTGTATGGTGCGCGCCAGATATTCCCTTGCAGATTCCACAGTATCTCTTCCGATCAGTCTGAGGTTCATGCCCACGGAAGCTTTCGGCGGAATCACATTGTAGGCCTTTCCCCCTTCCATTTTTGTCATGGCACAAGTGGTCCGCATCATGGCATTCAGCTCACCGCCGGACTTTTTGCAGACTTTATCAAATACGCCCTCAAAACACCAGAGATTTGCAAAGATCACTTTGTATAATAAGGTGGAATGACGGCCCAAGATGTCCAGCATTTCCCTCACAGGTTTTGTGAGCTGACGCGGGAACGGATGGTTCTCCACCTCTGTCACTGCCTGGGCCAATTCCCCCACAATGGTGTGGACCGGGGGCATAGAAGCATGACCTCCATTGCTTTTTGCATGGAATTCAATGTTAGTAAGTCCTTTCTCTGCTATGCCGATCAGCGCACATTCCCGTGCCACACCCGGAAACACGTTCTCCACCACAGCACCGCCCTCGTCCACTACCATTGCCGGTGAAATCCCTTTTTTCTCAAACCAGTCCACAATAGACGGGCAGCTTGGTCCGTTAATCTCCTCCTGACCGGAAAAAGCAAAATAAATATCATGCTCCGGCACATACCCCTCTTTCAGAAGCTGTTCCGCTGCCTCCATAATTCCGCAGAGGGTCCCTTTCGTGTCCAAAGTCCCTCTGCCCCAGAGAACGCCATCTTCCACGATCCCCTCAAAAGCAGGTTTTTCCCACTGCGATTCCTCCACAGGCACCACGTCATAATGGGACATAAGCACAACCGGGCGCCCCTCCTTTTTTCCTTTCCAGTGATACAGCATACCGTTCACCCCAACAAACTGGCGGCTCAAGCGGCTGTGGATCTCCGGATAGATTTTAGGGAGCAGTTCCCGGAACTTCTTAAATTCCGCCTTGTCAATCAGGCTTTCGTCATTATAAGATACGGTTTTGCAACGTATCATTTCCGCCATATCCTGTACTATTTTTTCTTCATTTACCATTACCTGTTTTCCGGAAGGCTTTCTCTCCGGTTTTGGTTTGAACATAGCAGCCCGCACAAATATAACGGCCAAAAATGCCACCACGGCTGCCAGCAAAATCCATAATATGATCTCCAACATTTCCATTCCCTCCTATAATTTGTAACAGTTCAGAGAAGCTGAACGGTTACGCATCCAGCCATTAAGAATCGCTTCGCGATGGGCCGGATAAAGCTGACACTACTTTTTCATACGGTCAGCGCAGTAAATGCGCAGACCTGTCTGAACTGTTACTATAATTTCCCATTCTTATATAAAAATCTTGCAGAGCCAATGGCAATCACTGCCCCGACCGGAACCAGCACCCCCACAGACCCTGAAAGGGACGGCACCAGAAGAAACAGAATGACCATAAATAACAGCGGCGCAACGGAAATCTTCCAGTTTTTGCTTACATACACCACCGCCAGGCCGCCGAACAGGGACGGAAGTATATTGTCAAATGCCGGTTTCACTGCAGGGTTGTTCAAGATGGGCGTCAGCGGCACGAGAAGTGCCACGCCGAGAGCGATCACAATGGTTGTGACAATAGAGGAAGTGGCCACCGCAATGGTAGATATCACCTCACCCTTCTCTGTTCCCGGTTTTACCCTGGCATTCTCCATGGCAGTGAGTGCTGCCGGGACCTTCAGGTTTGTCAGATTCCCTGTGACAAAAGCCAGATAAGACCCTGCGGTCCCCAGCATGGGAACAAAAGTCACCACCTCGATCAAACCCACGGTCCAGAAAATAGGGGCCACACCCAGTAGTCCTTTGAGCACCGGCTTCCAGCCCGGCCACGCCTGATAATAGATACAGGTGACAATAGGATAGGCAAAGATCATGCCCAGAGCACAGAGGATCCAGATGCGCCCGTAAATATGTGTCATATCTTCATACGTTCTACCGTTTTTCTTCATTCTGTCAGCCTCCTATCATGGGCGTTATGACCGCCGCGAATATCATAGCTCCCAGCATACTGATGGGAAGTGCATAATTCTCCAGCCATTTCCAGCCGCATTTCTTAATGAGAATTCCACAGATCCCCATAAGAAGCGCGGAAAACAGCAGGACAAAAATAGGGATCCACCCTTTCAGCCCAATACGGATATCGGAGAACACCATTCCCAGAAACGCGGATATCATGCCTAAGAACATGGCAGTCATAAAGATATCTCCCCATTTGCTGTCCTTGTTTTTTATCTTCAAAAGACCGCCCTGAATTTTCTTAATGAAAAGCGGTACCCATATAAGCCCCGGAAAAATACCAAGAGTCATAACCCAGCAGATGGCTGTATAAACCTTTGGGTCTGTTATGGTTTCCGACAGGGAAATATGCAGCGCATTTGCTGTGGAAGTAGCCGCAGGAAGTTCATAAGTAATAGCCCCAATCACACTAAGCCTCAGCCATGGCAGCGGCAGTCCCAGAAACTTTGACAAAGTGATAACCCCCAGCAGTATCGATACCGCCGGCGCAAGAGTAAAAACGGCTGTTGACACAATCGTTTTCTTCATCTGTGCCGTCTCGATCCCCAGGCTTTTCCCCCGTCTGTAAGCACGTACCAGAAAAAATATGGACTGTGCAATGACAAACAATATCACCAGCCCTGCCAGGGTAAACAAAAATGCACTGTTTGGTTGAAATTTCATTCTCTTTCCTCCCTCATTTCAAGATTTTGGTTCCGTCTCCCCACAGCCCCAGGCAGGATCCACGGGGAACCACCTTTGCCGGCAGGAATTCTACATTACTGCGGAACCGTTACTATATACCAATCATTATACATACAATTCCCATACAAATCCAGAAAAAGTAAAGATACTTTGGCTTTTCTCTTCAATCCCGAATACATAAAAACGGATACCCCGGCATATATTCCGGCGCATCCGCTAAATACTACTTATTCAGTTTTCATATGCCATTTTACGAAGCAGGACTTTCATCCCTGGTCAGTTTTCGTATCCAGTTCCCATAGTGCGATTCTAAAAATGCAGGAATGCACTTAAATATCTGGTCCGCATTCAGGCAGCATACCACCACTGCCGGAGATGCCTTCATAACAAACGCCATAAAGAAAGATAACGGTATGACGATGAGCCATATACTGATCAAATCCATCTTCACCACAAACATGGCATTGCCCCCGCCTCTTATGATTCCATTGTTAGTGGGCATCTGATAAGACATTCCAACGCAGACTACGCTGAGAATGATCAAAAATGTATTTGCCATATCTTTGGTGGCGGATGATAGATCATAAAGATTCAGAATGGGAATTCGGATAAAGAACAGGATGATACCCGACAAGATCCCAATCACCAGAAACATTCTCTGCATTACTTTTGCATAGACTTTCGTCAGCGCTATATCCCCTGTTCCAATGGTTTTACCTATGATAATGGACGCCGTGGAGGCCGCCCCCACGGCTGTGGATTTCACCATCAAAAACAAAGTGGAGGCAGCACTGTTGGCAGCGATCGCCGCTGATGTCATATGGCCCAGAATTACAGTCTGCAGTGCAGTATTGACTCCCCAAAGACTCTGCACCACCACCATAGGGGCTGTGATCCTAAAATAATCCTTACAGAAAACCTTGTCAAACTGGAGATAATCCTTCAGCCTGAGATTCAGGTTTTTTTCCTTCTTTATTATGTATACGATCAGTACCGCACACTCCACGATCCTGGCAGTCAGCGTCCCCACCGCGGCACCTGCTGTCCCCATTTCCGGTGCACCGAAATTTCCATATATCAGCACATAATTGATTCCGCAGTTGATAAAAAATGTCATAATGGAGAGGCAGAACGCAATCTTTACCACCTCCACGCTTCTAAGGGCTGCCAGCAAAAGCTGGGTGACTGCAAAGAATAAATAAGTAAACCGGATGATATTCAGATATTGTACCCCTTCCTCAATAATAAGCCTGTCTGTGGTAAAGATCCCCACAGCCTGGTACGGAAAAAGGCTGACTCCCACAAACAACAGGACTGCCACCATAAGTCCGGCATGCATGGCTGTGGCAGCTATTTTTTTCATCGGTCCGGTCTGCTTTTTTCCCCAATACTGGCTGCAGAAGATCACCAGTCCGTCTCCGAGTGCCATGAGGATCTGCTGAAATACAAACTGAATCTGATTCACCGCTGCCACACCTGCCAGCGAAGTCTCACTGTAAGCCCCCAGCATCATATTATCCGCCAGATTTACGCTGAGCGTGATAACATTCTGCAGCACCAATGCGGCGTAAATAGAAAAAAAGCTGTAATAAAATGTTTTGTTTACCTTGATATGTAAGTTTCTGCTTTCTGTCCTTTGTACTCCTGTCATTTCACTGTCTCCATCCCTCTTTTATCCATGAACTTCTGAGCCCCGATGCTCCCGCTTTCCATAGTTTTTCTTTTCTAAGCATTATACCTGTTTTTCCCAATCCACGCAATGAATTTTCCTTTTCATTGCAAAGCTTTGCAAGGAATACTATAATAAAAGAAAGTAACTGTTCAGTACCCTCACAGTTACAGGCAAAAATCCATGCAAAATCGCCTTTGGCGATGGGATTTTTGCTTGGTTGTGGTACACTTTCTTACGGTCAGCGCAGTGAATGCGCAGACCTACTGAATAGTTACAAAAGAAAAACATAAAACGGCAGGAGGCCAGAACTTGTACCATATATTGATCATTGAAGACGATACCGACATCCGCAGTGAACTGAAACTGATGCTGGAAAACGCTCTGTATCATGCAGACAGTATAGAAAATTTCACCGATGTTCCCGCCCAGGTGCAGGCACTTTCCCCTGACCTGATTCTTCTGGATATCCAGCTGCCGGGGCTTGACGGCCTGTCCCTGTGCAGGGAGATCCGTAAAACAAAGGACACGCCTGTCATCTTTGTGACAAGCCGCAGTTCCTCCATGGATGAACTGAACGGCATAATGATGGGCGGGGACGATTATATCACCAAACCATATGTAACCCCCATACTTCTGGCAAGGATCGCGGCGGTCCTGAAGCGCTCGGGCCGGGAAAATGCGGCATCTGATTCCTGTATCCTGACCTGCAGGGGATGCAGGCTAAATCTTTTGAACAGCACACTGACCTGCAGCGGCAAAACAGCGGAGCTTACCAAAAATGAGCTGCGCATCTGCTGGAATTTGTTTTCCCGGTGCGGTGAAATCGTACCCAGAGAGGACATTATTGATGATTTGTGGGATAATCAGATTTTCATTGACGACAATACACTGAGTGTCAATATCACCCGCATCCGCAGCAAACTGCGTGAAATCGGTGTGGATGATCTGATTGAGACAAAGAGAGGACAGGGCTACCGAATATGAATTTTGCGGATTATTTAAAGGACAAGACACTGACCATACTGCTGCATATCCTGTGCATGATCGGCAGTTTTATCTACTTATACACCTGCGGCCTCAGAAAGAATCAGCTTCTGCTTTTCTATCTCTTTTGGCTCTTTCTTTTGGCTGCTTATTTTATCGCTGACTGGTACAGGAAAAACAGATATTTCCGGGAGCTGTTTCACATTTTAGACTCCCTGGATAAGCCTTATCTCATCTCGGAAATCATGCCGGATTCTTTCCGCCTGGAGGACCGGCTCTATAAGAGGATCCTCAGAAGCTCCAACAAAGCTGTCATTGACGCGGTCCACCATCTGGAATCTGAGCGCACAGAGTATAAAGACTTTATCGAAAACTGGATCCACGAGGTAAAACTCCCCATCACATCTATGAATCTGATCTGTGACAACAACAAGACCGCAGAGACAAGAAAAATCAAGGCCCAGCTCACGGAACTGGAGAACGATGTGGAGAAAGCACTTTTCTATGCCAGATCTGATACGGTGTACCAGGATTATCTTATACACAAGATCACACTGAAAGATACGGTAATGACTGCCATCCAGCGCATCCGCCCTTACCTGATAAAAAATAATGTGCAAGTGGATCTGCAGGGATGCGAAGAAACGGTATACTGCGATGATAAATGGCTGGAATTTATCCTGAACCAGATCTTCCTCAATGCCGTCAAATATAAAAAGGGGGAGGACTGCCGCATCTCCATCCATACCGTCAGGGAAAACAACCGGACTACGCTGTTCCTGGAAGACAACGGTATTGGCATACAGGACAGTGAGATCGGACGCATTTTTGATAAAGGATTTACCGGAACCAACGGCAGGCACAATCGGCAGTCCACAGGCATCGGCCTGTATCTGTGCAGAAAACTATGCCGGAAGCTGGGAATCTCCATAGAAGCCCAGTCTATAGAAGGGGAATATACAAGGATCCTGCTGCTTTTTCCTGACGGCAGCAGCCATTTTTCCAGACACGGACAAAATGAAGAATAGTAAGTCAATCTTTCAAAATTGTAAGGTTACTGCAAACTAGTTTTATATGAAACACACATGCTTTCCGGTATCATAGAATCAGAACAGGGAAAGCCCCTGTACTGAAACCGGAAAGGAAGGATAACAAGATGGAAGAATTAATCCGAGTGGAGGATGTTGAAAAATACTACGGAAGCAAAAACAATCTCACAAAAGCTGTGGACCGCATCTCTTTTGCTGTAAACAGAGGCGAGTTCACCGGTATCATGGGTGCCAGCGGAAGCGGCAAGACGACACTCTTAAACCTGCTTGCAACCGTGGATATGGTGACATCAGGACACATTTATTATGGCCAGGAAGATATTACTGGATTTAGCGAGGACAAAATGGCGGATTTCAGGAAGAACAACCTGGGATTTGTGTTTCAGGATTTCAATCTGCTGGATACTTTGACAATACAGGAAAATATCTCCCTTGCCATGTCCCTGACGAAAAAAAGCAAAAAGGAAATCCAGGAACGGACTAAAAAGATCATGGAACGCCTGGACATTCTGCCCCTGTGTGATAAGTTCCCCTATCAGGTGTCCGGCGGGCAAAAGCAGCGCTGCGCCTGTGCAAGGGCACTGATCAATCATCCGAAAATTGTTTTTGCCGATGAACCCACAGGCGCTCTGGATTCCAAATCTGCCCGGATGCTTCTGGAAACTTTTACCCACATGAATGAGCAGATGCACGCAACTATACTGATGGTCACACATGACGCTTTTTCCGCAAGTTACTGTAAGCGTATCCTTTTTCTGAAGGACGGAAAAATTTTTCACGAACTGCAGAAAGGATCCAAAAGCAGAAAGGAATTCCTGAATGAGATCCTGGATGTGCTCTCCCTGACAGGAGGTGATGGAGATGCTGAATAAGCTGGCTCTTCGCAATGCCAAACGCTCCTTTCGGGATTATCTCATCTATCTTATGACTATGATATTTACCGCTGCTCTGATGTTCTCTTTTGACTCCATGATCTTCTCAGATGATATAAATAAGCTCTGCTCCGAAGCTGGGATGATGGGCGCCATGCTGGGGCTTGCCACCTTTTTTATTGTATTGATCATCATATGGCTGGTGCATTATATGATGAAATTCATGGCAGAGAAACGAAGCAGGGAATTTGCCACTTACCTGTTGCTGGGCTTTCACAAAAAGCAGATCGCAAGGTTATTTTTAAAGGAAATGCTGCTTCTCGGACTGGCTGCCTTCATCATTGGCCTGCTCCCCGGTCTCTTTCTGCAGCAGTTGATCACCACACTGATCTATGCCATCGTACAGGCTGAGTATACCATTCATATCCAATGGAATATGGGTACCTTTTTCATGACAGCCGGTATTTTCTTTGGTTCTTATATCCTGGCAATGTTTCGGAGCAGCCGGCGTTTTAAAAAGATGAATATCCGGGAAATGATGTACCTGGACCGCCAGAATGAGGAGCTGAAAAACGGGAACCGATCAGGGAAACAGTGGATGTTTTTTGTCTCTTTATTTATAATCCTGCTGTTTGGATGGATGCTGTATTTCGGACATTTCAACGAATGGAATGTATATCCCATGATAGCGGCACTTATGGCCTCTGTTTATTTTCTCTATATGGGACTTTCTGCTTTTCTTATCAGCTATATCCGAAAGGGAAAGGCAGGTGTGTACACGGGTGCCAATATTTTTCTGCTCAGGCAGCTTGCCTCCAAGGTAAAAACCATGCAGTTTACACTGGGTACACTCACGATCCTTTTTATGGTTGCTCTGGTAGGGGTTTCGGATGCCCTGATGCTGAATCAGTTTCAAAACACCCAGGCACAGGAAAAGTATCCTTTTGACGTATGTATTTACAGTGAACAGACCAATCATGAATTCAAGGATGAAAAAGAGCTGATTGAAAAATACGCTCAGATCACAAACTCTCTGGTCTATAACATTTATCAGGACAATACCGGCACGTGCTGGCAATATCTGGTGGAACAGCTCCCGGAGACAGACAGCTCCTACTATTTTCAATATGACACCTATATCCGTTTGAGCGATTATAATTCCCTGCGGCAGATGCTGGGCCTGAAACCGGTATCCCTGACCGGGAACCAATATCTGATCCAGACAAAAAAACGGCTGAAAAAAACATGGATTCCTTTTACCGAAAAACCTCTGAAGATTCAAAATGCGGATTACACCTGTGCAGGGATCTATACGGAGCCATTTGAACAGAGTGGTCACAACGGTGCCGATTATCTTCTGGTTGTTCCGGATGATTCAACTGTCTTTATGACCCCCTATTACTCTCTTATGGCTGCGGAGATAAAGGGCAGTCTTCCTGATACGCTCTATGATCAGGTGCTAGCACAGCGGGGGATTGAAACGAATAATGATTCTTACGAGGAAATTGACAACTATATAGACAACCTGGACCGGGGAACCGGATCCGATGCCATCTATATATCCGATAAGTTAGTCTTTCTAAAAGACAATGACACAAAGGAAATGAAATTTCTGCTCTCCACCTTGATCTTCCCGCTGTTTTATGTGGGGCTTGTATTCCTCTGCGTTGCACTCACCGTGCTGGCTGTACAACAGCTCTCCGATTCCGGAAAATACAAGTACCGCTATCAGCTTCTGGGCAAACTGGGTATGCGCGCAAAAGAATTAAACCAGGTAATATTTCGGCAGCTTGTCATCTACTATATCTGTCCCTTTGCAGGAGCCGTTCTGCTAAGCGGAGGCATTGTTGGCTTTATCAGTCATAACTTTGTAAAATACTCCGGCATTCAGGCGCCCTCCTGGTCTTATTTCGGGCTTGCACTGCTGCTGTTTGGAGGCGTGTATCTGATTTACTTTATTGCTACTTATATTGAGTTCAAGAGGAATATTATGTCGGTGCAAAAGACGCCTGAAGTGGAATAAAGAAAAAAACCTTGCTCCGCAAATTTATATGAGCATGAATGCTATTTTGGGGAAGTCTGATAAAACAGACTTCCCCAAAATATTTTTCTTTATGTTGTATTGATCTTATGCTTTTCTGTTCTGAAAATAATACTGGTAGGCTTTGCCTGTGAATTCGGAGGCTCCCTTACCGTACATCTTATCCAGACTTTCTATCAGGACTTTTTCATGCAGATAACTGTCTACCATGTTTTCCCAGAAATTATTTCCCATCTCCATTCCTTCGTACAGTTTTTCTGTGATTTCCACACATTCCCTTATAATCTCCTGTACTTCCTCGCAACCGGGGTCTCTCGTCAGATCAGACATCAAAGCCTGGGTCAGTTCTTTGTTACGCTCCAGTCCCCCGCCTTCCCCGAGTTTCTTTCCTTTTTCCATCAGATCAGGCATTTTTTCCAGGTTTTTTTTCATGGCATCTATAAACTCTTCCATACTTCCATAGTTTTTCTTTGCCGAGTCAGCAAGTATGGATTCTTTTCCTTTCCATTTACTTACCCACTCATCAAAGGCCTCTACGCTGCCAAAACTTTTTATGACGGAATCTTCATGCTCTTTTCTGAATTCGGACAACATTTTAAAATATTCTTCTGTATCAAATTCTTTAAAACTCATACACGTTTCCCCCTGTTCTAATTTTCCCAGCAGACAGATCATTTTGTCCAGCCGTTTTCGTTTCGTTTCCAATAGGCGTTTCTGCTGCTTGTACGCTGCTATCTTGTCATAGCAGGGATTTTCTATTATGCCTTTGATCTCTTTTAAGGAAAAATCCAGCTCTTTGAAAAAGAGTATCTGCTGTAATGTCTCCAGCGCATCCTCATCATATAACCGATAGCCGGAATCCGTCAGCTTTGTTGGCGCCAGAAGCCCTATCTCATCGTAATACTGTAATGTCCTGACACTGATTCCCGTAAGCTCAGAAACCTGTTTTACTGTCTTTATATGATCCCACTCCCTTCTGTTTGTATGTTTTGCTGCTCTGTATCATATTTCTTTTTTATGATGATTTTATCATACACTATCACGGAGCGTGAGAGTCAACCATTAATTTGACTAAATTTTGACATTTTGGTGTTATAAGTTTCATATAAGCCTTATTTATTAAAACAAGGAGTGAAAATTTATGAAGGAAACATATAAAATTTTAATCGTGGATGATGAGCCATCCATTTTGGATATGCTGAAGCTGCAACTGGAATCAGAAGGATATGTTGTCTATACAGCAATCAATGCCAAAGAGGCTTTGGATAAATTATCAAACTGTCCCGATATTATTTTATTAGATATTAATATGTCCGGTATGAACGGACTTGATTTATGTGTGTCTATTCGAGATTTTGTATCCTGCCCTATTCTTTTTCTCACAGCCAGAGTATCCGAACAGGATAAAATAAATGGGCTTATGGCAGGTGGCGATGATTATATAACAAAGCCTTTTTCCATGAGCGAACTGCTGGCAAGGCTCTCTGCACATTTACGCCGTGAAAACAGAAGCCATAAGAAAACGAAAAATAAATTTTCAGAAGAACTTATCATTGATTATTCGGACAGGAGCCTTTATATCAAAAACAATCGGATTGAATTATCAAATAAGGAGTTTGAAATCATTCAGCTATTATCTGCAAATGCAGGACAGGTCTTTGACAGAGAAAAAATATATGAGATCATTTGGGGGTTCGATAGTAACGGAGACAGCGCAGTCATCAAGGAGCATATACGGAAAATCCGCTCAAAGTTTTCTGAATATACAGAGAAAGCCTATATTTCTACTGTTTGGGGAGTGGGGTACAAATGGATAAAATAAAAAAGCTGCTTCAAAATATGTCATTAAAAAAATCACTGGTGTTACTGGCGTTTTTTTGTTTAGGGATCGTCAGCATACTTTCACTCCTTACAATATTTAGACTTTCTAATATACAGCAAAGTATACTGGATACAAGGCCCATTATTGTTACCGGCTATACAAGTGAAAACAATACTGATACAGAAAATGGTTTAACGGTTGTTCCAAAAGAATATGTACACGGCGAACTGTCGGATGAAAAGCAAATCTATTATTGGATGGTAACAGCTTTAATGGTAGTCTTTCCTGTTTTCTATATTATAATTGCTTCTGTAGTCGTTGCTAAATTCTACTATAAGTTGAAATTGCAGACGCCGCTTGAGGATCTAAAAAACGGAATGCATTATATTTCGGAGCAAAACTTGGATTTTCAAATAAAATACCGTTCGGAGGATGAATTAGGAAAATTATGTGATACCTTTGAACATATGAGAAATGAAGTTTATAAGAGCAATCGTAAAATGTGGGATATGCTGCAGGAGCGAAAGGCATTGACTGCTTCTATCTCGCATGATTTAAGAACGCCGATCACTGTGATCAATGGTTATCTTGACTATTTAGAAAAATCAATGGAGAAAGGTATCCTTACAAATGATGTTCTGCGGACAACGCTTCAAAATATGGCAGGTGCGACAGGCAGACTGCATAGGTATGTGGATTGTGTCAATGATATTCAGAAAATTGAAGACATTGAGATCAAAAAAGATTTTTATGATTTGAAGATATTTATATCAGAGATAACACAAGGATTTTCATTATTAGCAGAACAACATAAAAAACAGTTAGAAGTACAAGATCTTTCTAAAACACTGCAAGTTCAAACGGATAGGGATATCCTTTGTAAAGTGCTGGAGAATGTTTTTGATAATGCACTCCGGTTTTCCAATGATAAGATCTGGTTAACCATACAAGAAACCAAACATTGTGTTTCTTTCGTTATCCAGGATGACGGTATAGGGTTTACGCCGGAAGAATTAAGTTCTGCAGCCTCATTCTTTTACGGATCTCCTACAAACGGTGGTAATTTTGGCATAGGACTTTCTATCAGTAAGATACTTTGCGAGAAGCTGGGGGGCGTTTTATATTTAAGAAACAGACCGGAGCACGGAGCATCCGTTACAATAAAAATCCATAAATAACCGGAAACTTTTCTAAAAATTGACTTTTCTATGAAATAATCTCCTTACAGACAAACGTAAGGAGGTTTTTTATGGAAATTATAATTGAACATCTGCATAAAAATTATGGAAAACAAAAGGTGTTACAAGATATTTCCCTACATATACCTGTTGGTATGTATGGATTACTGGGGGAAAACGGTGCCGGTAAAACAACTTTAATGCGTATATTGGCAGCCATGTCAGAGCCATCGGCAGGAACAATAAGAATTAATGGGATTGATATAAAAAACAAAAAAGAAATCCGTAAAATTATCGGATATCTTCCCCAGGAGTTTTCGGTATATCCAAATATGAGTGTATCTTCCGCTTTAGATTATCTGGGGATTTTAGCTGAACTGCCAAAGAGTATCCGGAAAGAACGCATTAACGAATTATTAAAGCAGGTTAATCTTGAACCTGAAAAAAATAAACGATTTAAGAATTTATCCGGTGGCATGAAACGACGGTTTGGCATTGCACAGGCCTTGTTAAATCACCCTAAGATCTTGATCATTGATGAACCCACCGCAGGGCTGGACCCGGAAGAAAGACTGCGTTTCTATAATCTTCTTTCAGAGTTAGCTATGGATAGGGTCATTCTATTATCTACGCATATAGCCGGCGATATTGAAGCAGCCTGCACCAAAGCAGCAATCCTATGTGCCGGTATGGTTATTTTTGAAGGAAACATTGACAGCCTATTAAAATTGGGGAACGGTAAAGTCTATACCACTATTCTTCTGCAGAAGGAACTGGAGGAATTTAAACAGAACTACCATATAATCAGCATTTATCAAAACGGTGCTAATATATCCTGCCGTTTTTTATCCAATGAAGCTCCCCGAAAAGAGTGGGTTTCCTGTAATCCCACCATTGAGGATAGTTATATGTATTTACTGTCAGATCATAAGATGGAGGTGGAATAAATGCTGTTCATAAAAGAATTAAAAAAAGTCTGTTTTAGTTTTGTGTATGTGTTATTCATTGGCTTGCTTTTGTTTAGCTGGTATGAAAATTTCTATGGAGTAACAAAGCAGGAAATTTCTGCTTCTCAAGATAATTTGAGTTCTGTTTATTCAGAGTTCACAGGAGGTTCCCTTTTAAAAAAGCCGGAAAAGAATGCAGATAGTTACGGAATGAAAAATAAAGAAGTATCAGAGAAAATCATGTCTGGCGGTACAGATATGCTTATAATCGAATTTTCAAAAAATTCCTATTCCACTTATCCTTACTCATACTATAAAGAAATTGTTTTAAGCGATAAAGAGCAGCAAGCAATATTGGAAATCATCAGTGAGATAACCGGTCTGGATGAAAAGCAAATTCGTAATCTTCCAGACAATTATTTCCCAGATATAAATGGCAACATCATACATTTCGGAGCTGACATAGAACAGAATGAAAACGGAAGTTTTTCTTTTGAAATGGGTGATCATGATAATCATACTTTTATCCCTCAGGTATCCTATAAAAGATTTAAGGAACTAATGGCAGAGGCAGAAAGTATAATCGGAAAAGGTTCTAATTATTCTATGGAAAATCTATTGCAGTATTATGGTCTGTCTGAAGTGACCTATGATGAAGCTATTGAAGAATATAACAAGACAATCTATGACGATAAAGTCAGTAACGCCTTTGCAAGGCTGTTCTGTGATTATACCGGCAGAGCAATCGGTCTGTATCCTGTTTTTGCAGTAGTTATTTTCTGGTTAAAGGACAGACGAAACCGTATGCATGAACTGATAGATAGTAAGCAGACGGGAACGGCAAAGCTTATTGTCATCCGCTTTTTTGCCATGCTCACTGCTGTCATGCTGCCCGTTGTACTTTTGAGTATGGAGTCTTTCATACCGTTAATAAGCTATTCTGCAGATACGGGTATTGCAATAGATATGTTTGCTTTTATCAAATATATTATGTGGTGGCTATTGCCTACAGCTATGATCGTGACGTCATTGGGAATGTTTTTGACAATTTTAACCTCAACTCCATTAGCGGTCTTGGTACAGTTTATATGGTGGTTTGTTGACACCTCTGTTACCGGATTATCTGGCGATACAACCCTTTTTACACTGATGATACGACATAATACGTTAAATGGATCCGAAATTATACACCGAAATTTCACTTTAATCTGCTTGAACAGAGGATTGTTTGTGTGTTTAGCACTGGTGCTGATGGTATTATCTATCATTGTATACGACCAGAAAAGAGGTGGAAGATTCAATTATGCTTACTTCCTGCAAAAACATTTTGGATTTTTTAAAAATAGATTTCGTTCTTACATTCAAAAATAGTCTGCTGCTAAGTATTGCTCACTTATTGCTCATTCCTGTGATAAGAGGTATTTCAAATTTAGATAATATACATTCTGCCGGAGTGTTAGGGCAATCGGCTGCTTTGATTGGGGCAATTATCCTTATACCAATAACGAAACAGGAATTAGAAACAGGAATAAAGGAAATCATTTATACAAGAGCATGGTCGTACATGAAAAGTGTTGGCTTCCGGTTTTTATGCGGTTTTCTGTTGATTGCTGTTGTGATCACTGCATTTGCCATGATCATGCTATGTAACAACTGTATATTTCCATTTTGGGGGTATATCACGGTAACCATACTTTATGCCGTTTTTTTAGGGCTTTTAGGACTTGTGTTTTCACAAGCTGGAAGTAATGTCATTATCGGGTATTTATCAGCTTTAGCGTATTGGTCTTTCTGCCAGCTTGAAATTATAAAAGAGAGCAGTATTGCCTATATGTTCCCTATTGTAAACGGAACCCTTGAAATTCAAAAACTGGTCACTCTATTTCTTACGGTTATTATTTTATTAGGGGTGCTCCTGGCCCTTATTAAATACAGTATCCGCAGAATATAAATCTAAAAGGTAAAGGAGCCCAGGCTATATGCCTGAACTCCCTGCCTTTATTACTCATGATGTCCGTTTCTGTGCCCATGCTCCCCATTATCATTTCCGGAAGCATCGGATGACCGGATTCTTTGTTGATTCTCCTGCTGCCCCCCTGGTTGATCCTTCTGCTGACCTTCCGGCTGACTCTTCTGCTGACCTTCCGGCTGATTCTCCTGCTGACCTTCTGGCCGATTCTTCTGCTGACCTTCAGGCTGATTCTCCTGCTGACCTTCCGGTTGATTCTCCCAAACGGCAGCCCCATGTTTTCTGCCATATTGCCCACTGTGTTTTTCCCGGTGGCCTTCTGTCTCTTCCTCATGTTCCTGACCGTGATGTTCCCGGTATTGCCGGCCATAGGAATGACACGTCTCATCCGCACTCTGCTGCATATCCGCTTCCTGCTTGTCATCATGACAGGAAACTTTTACCTTTGCCCTTCCTCCCTGGCACTCCTGATAGGAATCTGTTTCCATGATAGCCTGCAGGGCTTCCCGGTAATGCATTCCTGTGACATCCACCTGAGAGACAATATTTTCTCCGTCGGCATTCAGCCCTTCTGCTGAGATCACGGTATCCTTCCCGTTTACGGAAAGCCCAATCTCAACCGGACCTTCCATAGTGATATAAGCTGCCTCAGCTTTTATCTCATAAGCCTTCATACTCCCCGAAAACACCAGGACCAGCAGCAACGCTCCGACCAGCGTTCTATAAAACACAGGTCTTTGATAAAAGCGGCGTTTAGAACAGTGCTCCAGTTGGGCCATCAGGTTTTCTTTGGTTTTTTCCTTCATCTGTTCATCCGCTTTTACAGAATCGAATGCATCTCTGATCTTTCTGCTCATTCCACGTCACCTCCCACCATTTCTTTCAGCATCTGTCTGGCGCGGTTCATCCAGGTATAAATTGTGTTCTCTTTTTTATGGAGGATGCCCGCTATTTCCACTGCCGTGTAGCCCTCATAATAAAAAAGATAGATGACCGATTTGTATTTGTCCGGCAGTTTTAGGACTGCTTCTCGGATATAAGATAAATCCTCTTCCTCCTCTATGGGTATTTCCTGTATTTCCTCCAAAGAAGCATGCCTACGGAAAATGTTTTTCAAAAAATCTTTACATTCATTAATGGTAACCCGGATGATCCAGGCCTTTTCATGCTCTTTTGAATCAAATTTCGGGTTGGCACGCATTAGTTTTAAAAATACATTCTGCATAATGTCCTGGGTATCATCATAATTTTTTCCATAAGAATAGCAGATACGGGTTATGGTATCTGCGTATTCTTCCACTATTAGATTGATATCCCATTTTGTCATCATGTAAATAAAATCCTTTCAGCTTTATATGATGAAGCAATCCACATTATTTTCCGTGGTGGCCTCCATGGTTTCCGCCATGACGCGCACCATGGCCTCCTGCTGTACCGGAAGCTGAGCCGCTGTACTGAGAATTCGCACATCCCTCCCGGTTCTGACAGCCTTCTGTATCCATACAGGTCTCCCGGTTTTCGCAGTTGGTCCCATTCACGCAATTTTCCTGATTCGGGCAATCAGTTCCGTATACAACTTGTGTTTGATTCTGACCGGCAGCGCTGCTTGCACTTCCTGCATTGCTTTGACCGGCAGTGTTGCTTGCACTTCCTGCATTGCTTTGACCGACGGCGCTGCTTGCACTTCCTGCATCACTTTGGCTGGCGGCGCTGCTTGCACTTCCTGCATTGCTTTGGCTGGCAGCGTTGCTTACACTTCCTGCATTGCTTTGACCGGCGGCGCTGCTTGCACTTCCTGCATCACTTTGGCTGGCAGCGCTGCTTGCACTTCCTGCATCACTTTGGCTGGCAGCGTTGCTTGCACTTCCTGCATTGCTTTGACCGACGGCGCTGCTTGCACTTCCTGCATCACTTTGGCTGGCAGCTCCCTTTACAGCATCCACTATTGAAAGGTCTTCCGTATTACCTATTCCATTTCCCTGTCTTTGTCCGGTGAAACTGTTTACACAATTTTCCTGATTCCGACAGTTGGAACCGAACACACAGTCTTCCCGGTTCTGACAATCCGTCCCATGCTGGCTGCACACAGTTTCCCTGCACCACAGACGGCTGTAGTCATCCTTCCCGCCAGCCATAACAATTGTACTCATAGTCCCCACCAAGATCACACCTGCTGCAGTTACCCCCAGAACTTTTCTCTTATTAAATTTCATATTCATTCCTCCGATTCTTTATCATACCTTTTATTCTCTGCGATTACTTTTTCCGCCACGCCAGACGAAAAATCGGCCGGCTGAAAAATCCTCGTTATATTAATAAAACGATTGAAACGGAGAAATCCTTTCAAAAATAGATGAAAAATTTTAATATCATAGATGGATCCTAATTATACTGATCAAAAAACTTTCCCTTAAAAAAATTTTCATTCTCAAATTTCTCAGCCGTCATCCGAAACATAACACAGCCATCCGGACATACAATATCCTTGCAGTATTTGCTGCTGCCGCCAATATTTTCTAAATCCCCGCCGCTCCTGACAGCCTCCATGACCGGAAACATCATCATCATGACCTTAGAACAAATCCCCTGTCCATCCGCATTTACAGGACAGCCGTAAGTACAGGTATACTTATCCCCAATCTCCTCACCGTTTCGGCAATATCGTTCTGTATGGTCACCGCGAAGGAACCCTATTACCTCAATTTCCCATTCATACTCCTCATTATACCATTTTTTCATGCTTAACCTCCAACTTTTTATTTCCCAAACATTTTAATATGACAGTATCGGGACAATCCCTATTATAAAGGAACAAGTAACTTACCGCTTGATTTCACTTGTCATCAGCTTTGAGGAATAAATATTTTTCACAATAAAATAACCAGATTTTATGCAGGATAGCCTTCTGTGCGGTAAAATATAAGTAATAAATTTTTCGCACTGGAGGTTTTAAAAATGAGAAAACGGGAAAAGCGGGAACGAAAGAAACAGGATAGGGAGATCGTTGATCTTATGATGGTCACAAATCATTTTTTCCATTCTTTAAAGGAATGGATCATGGAGATGGATGACCCAAGAAACCAGAGTTATATCACATACACACAGGCAGATCTGGGATATATGGCAATCCTAAAAAATGTATGTGGTCAGTTTTCCATGAGAGAGATGGAGGAAAACTTCAATAAAGAAACCTGTATTGATACACTTCGTCTTCTGTCAGGAAACCGGCATCTGGAGGAAATGCCTCATTATGATACTCTGAATTATTATCTGGAGAGGCTGTCGCCGGAGTGCCTTTCAGATCTACGAAAAAAGATGGTCACAAGTTTGATCCGTGGCAGGCAGTTTCATAGAAACCGGCTGTTGGGGAAATATTGGCGGATCATCCTGGATGGGACAGGTTTGTTTTATTTTAAGGAAAGGCATTGTGACAACTGTCTGTGCACGAAAAGAAAGACCGATGATGGAAAGACGGTAAAGCTGTATCATCATAAAGTTCTGGAAGCAAAGATAGTACTGAGTGATAAGATCGTTATCAGTCTGGGAACGGAATTCATAGAAAACGAAAAAGAAGATGTAAGCAAACAGGACTGTGAGCTGACTGCCGCAAAACGTCTTTTGCAAAAAATAAAAAAAGCTTATCCAAGGCTTCCCATCTGTATCCAGGGTGATGCATTATACGCAACAGAACCATTCATGAAGCTATGTAAGAAAACCTGCCATTGGGAATATCTTTTTACCCAAAAAGAGACAAGGCAGAAAAAACTGGATGAAGGTTTTGAATGGATAAAATCTGGTGAAGATGCCGAACGTCAGCCAGGATTATGCCAAGAGAAGGGAAGGGGATTCTATGCAAACCATGTGGAAGAAGTTGCCGGAAAAACAGAGGTTATGAATGTATTTGAGTATGAATATGAAAGAAAAGACAAGGAAGGAAAGAAAGAGAGCCTATGTTTTGAATGGGTGACCAGTCTGGAAGTAACGAAACGGAACCTGGAAGAAATGATACTTGCCGGAAGAGGGCGCTGGAAAATAGAAAATGAAGGTTTTAACAACCAGAAGAAGGGACTGTACCGTATAGAACACCTCAACAGTAAAAACAGCAATGCGATGAAAAACCACTATCTGTTGACGCAGATAGCAGATATCCTGATGCAGCTCTATGTAGCATGGAATCCATATATAAAAGAGCTGAACCAGACACTAAAAAATACATCTTCGGGGTTACTGGAAAGTTTTAGAAGACAGCCAGTAACGGACGAAGATGTATCCTATATTTTTAGATACACAACGGTGTATCTGGAATAACAAGATTATTTTAACACAGGTGGTGGTTAAAAGAAAGCTGAAATAATAGAATAGTTATCCACAAATTTTGGAAACGGTATCCGTATAGAAATAGGATGTGTATAACAAAGAACAATGTTAGAAAAAAGGTGGATAATTTGTAAAAAGAAAAGTATGCAGTAAAGTCTGAGAAATAAATAAAATTTATTCCTCACCGCTGACTTGTCATTATTTTTCATGCCACATTCCTTGCTATATGATATAATGTAGCATTATAAGATAAAGGCGCAGGCAGAGTGACACACATGAGGTGGCAAACATATGTACCAATGGCAAAAACAAATTCAAAGAATCGTTGATGAAATTGACAACTGTATCAAAAATTATGATAATGAAGCCTTGACACTTCATCATCTCTCCCATATGCTGGGATATTCCGAATTTTACACAACCAGGAAATTTAAAGAAATATCGGGAATGCCGTTTAGAGATTATCTGCGGCTCAGAAGATTAGCCTTTGCTCTGAAAGAGGTGCGGGACAGTACAAAAAGTCTTTTGGATATTGCTTTTGATCATGGCTTTTCCTCTCATGAGGCCTTTACCAGGGCTTTCAAAGGAACATACGGCATCGCGCCCAGTGACTATAGGAAAAATCCGAAACCTCTTGTTCTCCGTACAAAGATCAATGCGTTTGACCGCTACTTTTTCGGTTTAGGAGAGATTGGTATGGTAAGATCAACAGACGGCGTTAAAATTTATTTCATAACCATTCCCAGGCACAAATTTTTGTACATTAGAAACCGTGAAAGTAACGGATATTGGGATTTCTGGCAAAAGCAAAGTCTTATTCCTGGGCAGGATCATGACACAATCTGCGGATTGCTGGATAGTATCAAGGGTAAACCGGATGATGATGGCGGTAGCGAACCCAACTGTAAAAGCGGTCAGATCATGGCGTACATAAACGACCCGGACGGCAGGCTCTGCGACTGGGGTTTTCTGCGTTCCGAATGTTGGGGGGTACGGCTTCCTTTTGATTTTGAAGGGGAAGTACCGCCGCAAATGTACGTGGCTGATATTCCCGAAGCCGAATATATTGTTTTTGAACATGGACCATTCGATTATGAGCAGGAAAACCGCAGTGTAGAGGATAAAATTGAACATGCAATGGCATCTTTTGATTTTTCTCAGACGGATCACTGCATGGATACCTCACCCGGCAGGATCATGTACTTTTATTATGATCCGGCACAATATTTCAAGTACATCAGACCCGTACGAAATAAAGAATAGGGAGCGGGGGCACCTCTGCCCTTGCTCCCTGCTCTGTCTCCTATTTATTTCACATAAAAGCACATATCAAGTATTACATTGCCCTCTTCGTCAGGCGTAGTAAAACGTGGGCAGCTATATCGCTCAAAGCACCACATCACTCCATCCTTATCTGCTTTCCACGCAAACCCTTCCTCTTCAAGCCGACTCATGCAGCAATGGGTATAGATATCCGGCTCCTTGCCGTATACCCAGCATACAGCAATATCACCCGCATCTAATACAACACTGTCATATCCAACCGGTACTGGGGCATCCAGCGGCATGAACACACCGATCCAATACTGAAACGGCTCCCCTTCTTTGCAGCGGCATAAGCCTATGTAGGCATCGCAATCCTCAAATGGCTCCTCCCCCGCATCGGACAGTTGAAGCGGTGCAAACAGGTCATTTTGAAACCACTCACCCCACTTGTTTGCAAATACACCGTTTTCTTTATCCTCTTCCCTGTAGCATCTGCCCACCAGCTTCACTGCCGGCATTGTTTGGCGGTATACACGTTTAATTTCAGCCATAAGTAATCTCCATTCTTTTCGATTTTTGTCCTATTACATAAAACGGCCTGTCTATACTGATGCTTTATTATACCATGTTTTCCTATGTATATCCACCTTATTTCCGGCACTCCACATGGACTTTCAGGTAAGTATCCAGCCCTTCAAACTGCTCCAGGTAGCTGACCGCGTCCTCATACTGGTTAGACTTAAGGATCAGTTTCACTGTATTGCAGATACAGCGTTTCAATTCCCGGATATCCAGTGTCCCTGCCTGCAGTTCCTGGCGGATATTCTCATGGTCTTTTGGAATCCCCGGCATTACCATATCATTGCCTGCGCGCATACAGCCGGCGGCTGTACACTCCCCTCTGGGAGACGCAAAGGTAGTTGTCCAGTCTGTCATGACAGCCCCCGCAAAACCCCATTCGTCCCTGGCTGCTCTGGTACAGATATCATAGCAGTTGGCAGCGTGTACACCGTTGATCATATTATAAGATGTCATAATGGACATGGGCTGGGAATTTTTCACTGCAATCTCAAATCCCTTCAGATAGATCTCCCGCAAAGCCCGTTCGGACAGTACGGAGTCAGACCCCATACGGTTATCCTCCTGATTGTTGCAGGCAAAATGTTTGATCGTAGTCCCGCATCCCGGTACCTTCTGCACGCCAAGAGTCATGGCAGAAGCCATCATACCTGACAACAGCGGATCTTCGGAATAGTATTCAAAATTCCTGCCGCAAAGCGGATTCCTGTGGATATTCATACCCGGAGCAAGCCATAACGTCACCCGGAAAAGCTCCATCTCTTTTCCTATCATTTCGCCCACTTCTTTTACCAGTTCCGCATTCCAGGTCTGGGCAAGCAGTGTCCCCACCGGAATTGCTGTACAATACTGATAGTAAGCCGTTCCCTTCTCCTCGGACGGCTCTGCAAAAAAGCCCTTCTCTATGGATTTCATGAAATTCTCGGGCACAATCTCCCCGTCTACCACCTGGTATTTCTGGTTCAGGCGCAGCCCCGCAGGGCCGTCTGCCAGAGCCATGGACGGCAGATTCCAGGGGTCCTTGGATGCAGCCAAGGAAGTCTCAGCCGCTGCTCCCGGTACTGTGAATCCCGCAGAACCAATAACAGCGTCCTGTCCTTTCCCCGGGTCTCCGCAAGCCATCTGTACAAGCTGTTCCTCGGAAAGAGATTCCACGATCTCGCCTGCCCTGCCATTAAAGTGTTTGGGCAGTTCCGCATATACCACCGTTTCTTTCACGATTTTTTCGGCATAGATCTGTACAGAGGGAAGTCCTGCTGCCAGCTCAAGCCAGGCAGCCTCCTTCGCTTTCATCTTCTCCCTGTCCGGTACCAGTTCCGTCAATTCCTCTTTCAGAGGGCAGATATGTTCACACTGTACCAAAAGAGCATCCTCGTTCAGGCATAGACTGCAGGCCAGCTCCGCGTCCTGAATGGAATTTCCGACCCAGATACCATATGTTCCGTGTTCCAGGATCCAAGCTGCATTTTCCTCACAAAAGGAAGCCAGCTGATAAACCGGGAAGGTAATGGTCATGCGGCAGGTTTCTCCCGGTTTTAATTCCTCTGTCTTGGCAAATCCGGCAAGGCGGCGGTACTCTTTTTCCAGCTTCCCCTGGGGGCAGGAAACGTAAATCTGCACAACTTCCTTTCCACAATATGTATCTCCCGCGTTGGTCACCTCCACAGTTACCGCGATCTCCGGTTTGCCGTTTTCTGTATTTATTACTTTGATATCCCTTGTGCTGATCGAAAAGTCTGTATAAGACAGTCCATAACCGAAAGGATAGCGCACGGGCACGTCAAAAGTATCAAAGTAACGATATCCCACATAAATGCCTTCCTGGTATTTTTCTGTATTCACGTCCCCGTTTTTAAAGCTGAACGTGTCACTGTTGGGATAATCTTTATAAGTAAGAGCCCATGTATCCGCCAGTTTGCCGCTTGGTGTTACTTTGCCGGATATCACATCCGCGAAAGCGTTTCCACCCTCCTGTCCTGCCTGTACAAACTGGAGAACAGCTTTGATATTGTCAAATTCCTCCACAAAGGCCAGATCCACAAGGCCTCCTGTGTTGATGACCAGCACCAGGGAGTGATATGCTTTTGATAACTGGGCGATCAATGCTTTTTCCTCAGCGGAAATGAAATAATCCCCCTCCGTATCATGGCGGTCCGCATTTTCACCTGCAATACGGCTCAGCACATAGATCGCCGTATCCGCACCATCTGCAGAAGCCTTCTCCATATCAACCGGATCTCCGCAGGGCATGAAAAAGGGAGTCGTGGAGTATGCTTCAAAGAAATTGTCATGGTATGCTTTCAGTTTTCCTAAAATTTCATCCCGCCATTTAAGCCGTGTCTCCTCATAGAGCGATGCATAGGCATCCAGCCAGGCATCGCTGGTGATCTCATACCCGGCATTTTTTAAGCCCTGGCAGATGTTGATGCATTCCCTCTCGTTTACGTCACCGGAGCCTGTACCGCCCTTTATGGTCTTCACAGCACCTGCCCCGTACAGGCCAAGCTTTATTCCCTTTTTTAAAGGCAGGATATGCTC
The DNA here is from genome assembly GCF_900258535.1 of Blautia marasmi. Taxonomy (NCBI): domain Bacteria; kingdom Bacillati; phylum Bacillota; class Clostridia; order Lachnospirales; family Lachnospiraceae; genus Blautia; species Blautia marasmi. The sequence continues at coordinate 4,943,767 of NZ_OIWX01000001.1, read as the reverse complement.
CTGGTTTTTCAGAAGAACAAATCCTTCTGCGGCTGCCTGGCGGGCCGTTTTTCTGTTTTCGGTCTCTCTTACTGTCACTTCATTTGAAGTTGTTCCCGTAAATGTTTTCTTTTTTAACTGCATGGTATTCCTCCCAGATAACTTGTCTTTCTTTATGTACTATTATGACCAATAACCTCCCAAATTTCTACGGTTCTTTTTAACTATTTATAGGCTGATATTGATATTTTTCCCCCGGTTTGCTAGAATATTACCAGAAGGTTCTCTGTCAGTATTGACAAACACACGCCAGTGCTCCGCCCGGTCTTGTGTCTGACCGGATGGAGCACTGGCATTGATGATAAAACAACGTTATCAAAAGGAGGCAAACATGCCGTACCAATATGAGAAAGTCCGGGAGACAAATGGTCTGCCTGCAAAATTTATGCTGTCCCAATGTACGGACCTGACCATTCCTGCCCATTGGCATGATTATCTGGAGGTTTTATATATGATGGAGGGGGAACTGACCGCGGTCGTGCAGGCGGGTTCCTATCTGCTCACCCCCGGCGATCTGATGATAATCAACAGTAAAGAACTCCACATGACCCGGGCCAATGGCTCAGTTTCTTATATCCTGCTGCAGATTTCCGCTGAACAGCTCCAAAGTTTCCTGCCCTCCGGCACAAACCTGCACTTTCAGACAATGATCTCACCGAGAGATCATACAGAAGACTTCTCAAACCTCCGTGTGTGCCTGGAGCAGATGCTGGATGCCTATACTTACCAGGAAAATGGCTATCAGTTCTTTTTTGCTGCCAATCTCTATGAATTTTTGTACCACTTGTATAAGAATTACTGTTCCCTCTCCCCCGCTGCGCCGGAAGTAAGAACTAACAGAGATTTAGAGCGGGTTACCCAGGTTATGGACTGGGTCCGGGTCCATTTTCAAAAACCGCTGACACTAGATGACGCCGCCGCAAGCCTTGCCGTAAGCCGCGAATATTTCTGCCGTCTGTTTAAAAGGTACACAGGACAGACCTTTCTGGAGTATCTGAATTCTGTCCGCACCATGCATTTATATGATGATCTGAAAAATACAGATGAAAGTATCACTGTACTGATGGAAAGAAACGGAATCAGCAATTATAAAGTTTTTATGCGCACCTTTAAGAAGCTGTACGGTGATACACCCCAGAGAATACGAAGCGGGATCAGGGAATATTTTTCACCGGAACTGCCATCCTAAGTTTATACTATCATGGAGGTCCGCATATATGTTTCCAGACAAAATCTACTATGAAGAAGCAGCCATGGGCTATGAACTAGGAAAATACCTGAAACAAAAATACCAGGACAGAACCTGGATTCCCATTGACAGCCATAATAAAATAGACGAACTGCGCACAAGGCCCAACTCTGATTTCAGAGAAATGAAGCAGTATCTCATTATCGGCATCCGCAAAACCCACCGGCATGTACCCAACGCCAAAGTCTCGGATTTTCTTGTACCTTATACCTCATCCGGCTGTATTGCAGCCTGTCTGTACTGTTATCTGGTCTGCAATTATAATAAATGCTCTTATCTCCGTCTTTTTGTAAACCGGGAAGAGATGCTTGACAAGATCATGAAAACTGCAGACCGTTCATCCGAAAATCTGACCTTTGAAATCGGCAGCAACAGTGACTTGGTCCTGGAAAACACCATCACCCACAACCTGGAATGGACCATAGAACGTTTTGCTGAAAGTGGAAAAGGCCGTCTGACTTTCCCAACTAAATTTGCCAGTGTGGCCCCCCTTCTTCCCCTGCACCACGGCGGAAAAGTCATTTTCCGCATGAGCGTAAATCCCGATAAGATCATCCGACAGATTGAACTGGGCACTTCACCTCTGAACAAACGTATAGAAGCTCTCAACCAAATGTGTGAGGCAGGATATCCCTGCGGAATCCTCATTGCACCTGTCATATTTCTCCCCGGATGGCAGGATATGTACAGTCAATTGATCACGGTTCTTTCTGAAAAACTTTCCGAAAAAGTAAAGAAAACCGCATTTATAGAAATCATTTTTATGAGCTATAGCTTTGTCCACCGAAAGATCAATGAGGAGGCCTTCCCGGATGCCCCGGATCTTTATGACAAAGAAAAAATGCAGGTCCGGGGCCGGGGTAAATACGGTTATGATCAGCCTTCCAGACAGGAAGGAGAACTTTTTTTCCGGACTGAGCTAGCCAGAAAACTTCCGCATATGGAAATTTTGTATTTCAGCTGAATCTATCAGATGATTACCGGAAATAAACGAAAACACAGGTGTCAACCTGCATCAAAACGCCGCCATTGGAGACAATGGACGGCGTTTTTCTTGCAAAGAAAGATACGTTAACCACCAATCCTTATTGCTTTGCTATAAACGCAGTGCTGCTTGACAGGAGCAGAAATAGCTTGTATAATAAAAACCAACGGTCGGTTTTTAGTGGAAAGGGGTTATAGGATGACCAGAAAGAACAATCCAAAACAAGCAATTGAAAATATCATTACCATTTCTGCAAAGTTATTTGCTGAAAAAGGATATGATAAAACAAGTATGCAGGATATCGCAGATGCTGTGGGAATGTCAAAGGGTGGGATCTTTCATCACTTCAGTTCTAAAGAAGATATTTTTAATGCGGTTATGGAAAGGCAGTTTGAGCAGATAACAGAAACGGTAAAAAAATGGCTTGATGAAATGCACGGACTTACAGCAAAGGAAAAGCTGAGAGGTTTGATTAGGCGGAATTTAATGGATGAAAAGATTATCAAAGAGTCCGGTAATATGATCTCAAGTGCGGCAGAAAGTCCACAGATCATACTGGCCTTTACACAGGATAACGTAAAAAAACTTGCACCAATCATAGCAGATGTTATACGAGAAGGCATAGAAGATAGAAGCATCTCTACAGCGTTTCCCAATGAATGTGCGGAGGTTCTTCTGCTGCTCTTAAACTTTTGGTGTGATACGGATATCTTTCAGGGTGATTTTTCCACACTTCAAAAACGATTTCGATTTTTGCAGCATCTTATGAGACAATTAGGTGTTGATATACTTGAAGATGAAATCATAAATTCTATTAGTGATTTTTACGAAAATAGCTCTGTGTGACAGATGAAGCCGATGCTCTTATTATACAAATAACGGTTGGAGGAGCTGCCATTGTGACTGAAAAAAGAATACTCATAAGGAGGTATCAAATATGTTGTTAATCACTTTTTGCTCACTGATCGCTGTTTTTATTCTAGCGTTTGCATGTTTGCGGCTGATAGCCCCTGCGATCATACGAACAAGACATAAAATCAAAGCTCCCGGCATAGACCGCATGGAAATGGTGGAGATCGGCGGCATAAAGCAGGCATTATATATCCGGGGACAAAACGCAGACAACCCCATCATCCTGTGGGTGCATGGAGGCCCCGGTAATTCAATGATGCCACTTTTACATCTGTACCAGTATGCGTGGGAAAATGATTTTACTGTGGTCAACTGGGATCAGCGCAATGTAGGCAAAACATACTTTGCGAACGATCCGGCGGCAGTTTTGCAGACCATGCGTGCGGAGCGTGTTCTGGAAGATGTCCATGAAGTGACGGCGTATCTACAGCAGCAGTTCAACAAGAAAAAGATCATCCTCGCAGGCCATAGCTGGGGGACGGTGCTGGGAACCATGGCTGTGCAGACCTATCCGGAGGATTACAGCGCGTATATCGGGATTTCGCAGGTGGTTAAGATGGCGGACAATGAGCGTGTGGGCTATGAAAAGACGCTGGAAGTGGCGAAAGCGGCAGGAAACCAAAAAGATATCAAGGCGCTGGAAGCTGTTGCACCATATCCGCCATCGGATTACGGTCCAAACTATATGGCAGATCTGATGACCGTAAGAACGTATCAAAGCAAATACGGACTTTCCGTAAATATGGGTTTAGGTGATGTGATCCGCATACTGGCAACTCCGTATTATTCATTTAACGAACTAAAAAATTCGTTCCTATTCAACCAGCTTCATGTATTTCATGATCAAGGGGACGTGATGCCGTTTTTAATGGAAAAAGCCGACATAAGAAACTACGGAGCTGATTATCAAGTTCCGGTATACTACATAATGGGAGCAAATGATTATAACAGCCCCTATCTTCTGGCAAAATCTTTTTTTGATGAAATAGCGGCACCGGATAAACAGATTTTTTCAATTCCGGATGCAGATCATATGCCCTTTCTTAGCAACAAGGCAGAATTTGACCGCATATTGTTAGAGGAAATTGCACCGAAATTGGCAAATCGCAGCTAGTACAGTGTTGCGTAAATTCCTGTGATACAGCACTCGCTATCTACGCCAACAACACCGCCGGCACTGCCTGTTTTGCCATCTGCCGCATGAATCGGAGGGACCGACTCCGCTTCATGCGGCAAACAAGCGAACACACGGCGACATTGGAAGAACGAAACCATTGTCACTTGGCATTATACCAGTGTCAAATACCTTTATATATTTTTATCACATGTATTCTCTAAGATTCTAAGATAATGGTTTGCTTCCCGCAGCACATGGTCTGCAAGCAGGGGCAGGATAATGGACGAGATCTCACAGTCGTTAATTCCTTTTGTACCTGCCGTCTTGAAATCTCTATATTTTTCTGTTTCCTGTAATGTTTTTTTCGTCAGATCACCCATAGTTCTGTTATTTTTATTCCTGGCTTCGCATAAAAGTTTTTTATAGTCTCCTGCAAACTCATCAGCAGCTGCGATCAGCTCTTCCTCCGACGGGTCCAGTAATCCACGGATAAATAAGGCATGTTCCATCATGATCTGATTCCAGAACATTTCGGTCTCACGCATGCTTTTTGCACTGATCGTACCACGTCTTTCCAGTTCCAATAAAAATGAACGATATAATTTTGCCTCCCTTATAATGTGTTTTATCAGCAGCGGATAATTGGCTGTAAACAACCTGCATCCTTCCGTATCTGCCAGGATCCCTTCTTTAAACTCGATCAGTCCGTTTAGCAGATGCAGAACTTTCTGGTTGAGCATCCTTACCTCGTTCCTTGTCTCCCTGCTGCTGCATCCGTTTCCTGCTGTGAGCTTTTCTTCCCTGACCGTAATACATGTATCAATCGGTATCCCTGTAAGCTGTGATGTCTTTTTCTCTGACTGCCTTGTAAAATCTGTCACCACTTCCTGTGATTCCAGCACCCCGCACCCCACCAGGCCGTCGCTTAACTGCACAACTTCCCCTAAAATCTTCTCAAACTGTTCTCTGAACCATCCTGCTTTTTTTATGCAGGCTGCATCCTTTAATTGAAATCCGGCCTCAAGAAAAAGTGAATGTTCCTTCATGATTCTAATAAAAAACAAGTGAAGTTCCAATGATATTACTGCATAATCTTTCATCTATATATCCATTTAGTTTTTTATATTATATGAATTAAGGGGGTAAATGGTCTCTTTTTACGCCATATCCCCATCCAGCATGAATTTTCTCTCTTATTTTCAGAGTGGCCGCTGGCTATTTTTCTTTCTGTTTGTTACAATAGTACATGTAAATAATCACAAAGGAAGGATATGCATATGCGTCTGGAAAAAATACAAAATCTTCTGAAAGAAAAATCCCTGGAGTTTCAATATAATGAAGTGGACGGCTGCGGCAGCCTGGACTTTGATTACAGAGGTGTCCCTTATCATATCTGGGAATACCAGGAAAACGGCTGGGGCGTGGAGACGAATGTGAAGCACGGGGGATACAATGAGGATATTACCGGTGATTATGAAGAGGAAATCCTTCAGGTCATGAAGGACTGGTAAATAATCGCCCACCGCATGATTTCTATTATCATGAACGAAAAAACGGGCTCATAGGAGTCCGTTTTCCGTGCCCAGTCCCAAACTGGCTTGCTGTCCTGTTTTCGTTCGTTTAATTGAAACTTGTTACAATAATAATACAAGCCATCAACATAGTAGTCAGGTCAACCACATAGTTTAACATATCCCCCAGCTGTTTATTTTGAGGGTTCTTCTTCATTTCTTTCAGCTTAGCTTTCAAATCATCAAATTCATGTTTCGATAAATATTGGTTCAAATTCTTTGTTTTGTTTAAAATATAAACAAGTGCTATATCGTGAGGGGAAATTTCGTCTTTCGCCACCTCCGTCTTCATGTTTCCGGCCAATGCATCCTTATAGCTTCTATCAGGAATATATACGGCTTTATTACCGAACAGACCGCCTGCTTTTTTCACTGCCGCGCCATCTTCAAGCAAAGATTCACCGATCTCTGTCAGTAGTTGTTTGATCCTGCTGCCTGTTGATACCGCGTAATCACTCATCAATTTTTCCGTGGACCGTGGTTTATCCTTTAGATATGTATACAGGGAGGCAAGGTGTCTAAGTTCATTTGGTAACTCTTTGATCACCGTTATTTTTTTCTTTTCCACTGTGATCACATCATTTAATATGAAATCCATGATACTGGATACCACGATTCCGGCATTTGATTCGTCCATGTGCATGACCGGCATGGTTCCTTTTTCATTTACCGCTAAAGCATAATACTCCTGTGCAATTGATTTTCTATACATGTGTTACCTCCTATTTGGCAGTCAAACCGTATCAAATCACGTTTTTACGATCATACTGTATGTTTTATTTCTTCCATATGCTTACAATAACACATTCTGTACGTCTGCTGTGTGTAAATTCCCAAACGGTAAACATCACTTCCTAAATGGTATACCTCCGGGTAAAACGCCCATGGCAAAAGACGATTCTGTATAAACTTATGCTGGAACTGCCCAAACCTACCGGGGCTTTCCGTAAAACTTCCATACAGCAAATCCCGTGACCGCTGCTGTCAGGCCAACCAGCACTGCCACAAGCCGGATATTTCCTGCTTTTGACCTAACCGAGGATGTTTCATGCACACCCGGGATTTTTTCCGGGGCTTCCGAAGATGTTTCGGCCACACCCGGGATTGTTTCCGGGGCTTCTGCTATATCCCTGTTAATCTCCCTGACCGGCAGATCAGGATTTTCCGGTTCATCAATACAAACCCAGAAGTCTTTGTTTCCCATATAATATCCTACATTTCCCCAATGCATCCCCTCTTCATCTGTAAACTCCGAACCATAGTCAAAGGAATCCTCCATAATCTTTATTTTAAATTTAGTCTCAGACCCCGGATATTTCCACCCATATATGACATCTCCCTTTGTCACATTTGGAACAACACCGCCTTTTGATGTAATCTTTTCCTTATATTCTTCATAAAAAGACTGACTGTCATAGACCGGATACATATAATCCATGGGTACCCAGCCGCCATTCTCCTGAGAATCCTCTACAAATCCCCATTTTACATTCTTCTTATCTGTATAGACAAATGAAATATAATAGGTTTCCCTATTCTGAATGGTCATGACTTTTTCGGCGGATCCGGGACTATCATAGACATCCGTTTCCCCGCCATAGCCATTGACAACATAAACGCGGTTTACATATTCACATGCATCCTTATGCTTTTCGTAAAAACTGTCCTGCGGTTCAAAAATCAAGTCCGCACGCACCACGGAAGCTTGAATGATCATGCACAGAAGTACCAGCAGCGTTATTTGTATCCTCCTATTCATGGTCTCCTCCTTTCCCGTATATTCCCCAAATAAGGCATCCTGTTACAATGACAAGCACCGCAGTAAGCCCGGCCACAACCCAGACCGAAACCGTAAAACCACCATTGACACGGTCAATTGCTTTGGGTGGGTCGGGAATGCTATTGTCCACTTCCCGGATTGGCAGGTTTAAATTTGACGGGTCATCCATACATACCCAATAGGTATAAGAGCCATAATAATAATAATTCACATGTGCCCATTTAAGCCCCTGCTCATCTGTAAAAACCCGGTCATAACTTAATGGATTTCCCTCCATTCTCACTGGTGAAGGGTCACCTGAGCCGGGATATGCCCAACTGTATATTGTTTCACTGCTGTCAACATCTATGATTCCTATCTCTATTTTAATCTGAGATTGGTATTCCTTCAGAAAGGAACTTCCCCCATAAGAAGAGTACATATATGCCATGGGTACCCAGCCTTCTCCCCCTTCCACATCCTCGACCAGTCCCCACATGTTCCCCTTTTCGTCTGTATAGATATAAGAAATATAATGTTCCTCATTATTTTTCATCACAGCCAGCACTTTATCCGACAAAGGACTTTTGTAAAGCTCCGTTTCTCCTCCATAGCCATTAACCGTAAAGGTACGGTTGGCATATTCACATTCTTTTGCATGACGTTTGTAAAAAATATTTTCCGGCTCAAAAATAACATCTGCGGATACGTCCAAAGCCTGTATTCCGAGACAAATCCATATCAGTAAAAACAGAACGATCCCTTTTTTCATCTGTATCCCCCTATCCAATTAACAACCCCAAAAAGAAAGAACATCCATTTGCCGCCAGTGAATATTTCATAGGATGCCTGCTTCCCTGCAGATAAGCCCTGTAAATTCGTCCCTCTGTTATGACTACTGCTGCCTCCACCAAAAGATAAAAAACAATTTTCCCCGCACCGGGCGGCATATACATCCTCCATATCCACGCAAGAAACACTGCTGCAGGGTTTGTCATAATATTGACCAGACAGATCAGCAGCAAATCCTTTCTCTTTCTTATCCCCCACACAAGAGCAGCAGCTTCCTCGATCACAAGCGTAAGCCCCAGAGAAACCCCAAACATTTTAACCAGATACAGAACCATCCGACTCTCCTTTCCGCCTCATCACCCCGGCAAACAGCAACAGCGAAAGCAAACTTCCCAGACTGCCTGTCAGCCGGTGATCCATAGGCGGCACCGTCTGAAAATAGACCGGCAGAAATCCCAAAAACAGAGCAAACGTCAATGTACCAAAAGCCAGCCCCGGCTGTTCCCGCATCTCCTTCCACATCAGATACAGTGTCAAAGGCATGGTCATATTAAAAAACAGCAGTGCCAGCAGCCCGGTTCCCCAAAATCCACCAAACCCATACATCCCCGCCGCCAGAATCAAGGAGATCACCGCTGTCCTGGAAATTCCAATCCGGTCAGCCAAAAAACCTCCCGCCACTTTTCCTCCAGCCACAGCCGCAGCACACACCGCCCCCGTAAGAACGGTCTTATTCCACGGAAAAGCAGCCGACATCCCAACATAAGACCTCAGCAGCACCACCAAAAAACAGCAGACTGCCATCATACTTCTACCATAAACAGGCCTGCCTTTCCCGGATATTCTACTGCCATGCTCTTCCAAATACTTTCCCCTGCCCAGCCACAAAAGCACTCCCCCTAAACTCAGCAGAACAAGCGCCCCTGCCAAAACGATCCCCACCTCAGATACAGACTGACTCCACATTTTCCCCAAAAACAGCCCCAAAGCTCCGGGCGCCACAAAAACTCCCAGCCGTGTGCAGACTCTGTCTTCCCTTTCACTGGTCCAGATAGTCCCCACGCCTCCTCCCACATGAAACAGCGCATTCCCCAGCCCCAAAACCGTCACATGCGTAAATCCGCCCAAAAAAGTAAGCACTCCCCCAAAAACTGCAAAACCTACGGAACACCTATACTTTTCCTCTGCACCTTTCCCTCTGCATAGCCCGTCAAGTACCACCCCCAACGGCATCTGCAAAGCAAACGCGCAGAAATTATACAACAACAGATACCAGTACCAGGCATCCTTTTCCCGAAATACCCCATACATGGCAAACGCGCAGGCAGCATCTACAAGAAAATGCATACATGAAAACACACCTAAAACAGCCTGTCCCCTTCTCATAGGCTTTCTCAGATTTCTCCCAGCATCTGAGCCGGGTTATCCGCTGCCTTAACCTTTCCGAATGCCTTTTCTATTATCCCGTTCTCATCAATCAGATATGTGGTCCGCACCACCCCCATAACCTTCTTCCCATACATATTTTTTTCTTTCCACACATCATACTCCTGAACCACCTGCAGCTCCGTATCAGAAAGCAGTGTAAACGGCAGATGATATTTCTCCGCAAACTTTTTATGGGAAGCAGCCGTATCCTTGCTGATCCCCAGCACCACAGCCCCCTTCTCCGTAAACTGCGGATAAAGCTCCCCAAAACCACATGCCTGCTTCGTACATCCTGCCGTATTATCCTTACTATAAAAGTACAAAACTACTTTCTTTCCCCTGTAGTCAGCCAGCGAAACCGCCTCCCCATCCTGATTTGGCAAAGTAAATTCCGGTGCCTTCCTTCCAACTTCCAACATATCCATTCCTCCATCTCTTGTTTTTTCACTTCTCTTGTTTTTTCACTTCTCTTGTTTTTTCACTTCTCATTTTATCACTTATTTTACAGTTCTCACCACTGCCAGACATCTTCCGGCTCCACAACTACTAATATTATAACTTTATTCCCTGACTAAAGCAACTTAACAACATCCTCTCTCTGCCCCCCTTAATCCCCTTTTAAATAAGTGTCCTTCACAACAGACTTTGTTGCCCCACAAAAAAATCCTCAGATCACTCATCCCAAAGTTGTCAAAGGGCGAAAGGCAAACCGGAACGGACTGCTAATAATAAACCAAAGACGCTATATGGAAATCCAATACCTTTGAATGATACCACTTTCACTTAAACCCGCTGTATCAGAAATTTCATTCTCCAACACCCCGCCATTTTTAATAATCATTCTTTGTGAAGCAATATTTTCTTTATCGCAAGTTAATAAAACCCGGCTTTCCCAAAAGTCACGACAAATAGGCAAAATCAATCTTAGCATTTCTGAGGCATACCCTTTACGTCTTTCTGATTAACGAATACTATATCCAATATTACCTCCAAAATATTTAAGAAAATCCGACAATGGATGACGAAAATCAATCATTCCGACCACAAAATCGTCATTTTCCCTTACGCCTAAAAACACTTCCGAAGGAACATATCCGGGTCATCCCCTAACACTCCGCCCACAAACTCACGCAATATTTTTCCAACAATTCCCGCCTGAGAAAACCAGGGAGAAGCGGAGGTGCCGGGAGGGGCGGCGGGTGTGTATCTGTGGCAGCGAGGTTAAGTGGAGGGTTCTGTGAGATCCACCAATTACGGAGACTTAGGCGAGAGCCCATTGGCGAGCGTCTTAGTCGCAGTTATTGGTTAGCTCACAGGTTCCGCAACGTCGAGCGGCCACAGATACACACCCGCCGCCCCTCCCGGCACCTCCGCTTCTCCCGTCCCCTCCCCAAAAAAATATTTTTTTCCCCTATTGACTTTTCCCTCCCCTCATGCTATGATACAAAAAGTGATTAATTTGAATTTAGAGCCGACCAGACAATGATTCCATTTAATTCATTGCTGTGTTGGCTTTTTTCTATTTTATTACGACCAAATATTATATATGGAGGTACTGATTATGAATAACGGTACAGTGAAATGGTTTAACGCTCAGAAGGGATACGGATTTATTACTGATTCCAATACAGGAGAGGATGTATTCGTACATTTTTCCGCTATTGTTTCCAATGGTTTCAAAAGCCTTGACGAAGGACAGAGAGTAACATTTGATACAGAGCAGGATCCGAAAGACAGCAGAAAACTGAAAGCAGTTAATGTTTGTGCAGCATAATTCCTGATTGCATGAATAGAGGCCGTGCAGCCAAATGCACGGCCTCTTTTTTTATCCATCTTTTCCCTCATCTGTACACTTTCCCATACCGGAAGTAAATCTTCTTATACCAAGGCAGTCTCTCATAAACAGCAGCGCAGACTTTTTTATACACACGCCGTGCATCTCTCCCCTGCATTCCGGACAATTCCTCCTTACCGAAACTCTCCTGAAGGGCAGCCCTCTGTATCTGTCCGGCTTCTTTTTTAGTGACAGACGGTACTGCATTTGACAGACTTTCGGGAAAATCTGCCCCCATGGCATCACATTCTTTCATCTCTCCAGCCAATCCCAGAACCTCCAGCATTCTGACCATGATCTGACCAGTCCCATACTTTTCCTGTCTGCATAGGATCAGATAGCGGCGAAGCAAAATACTCCCCCATACAAATACTATCAAACCTATCACAGCAAACACAGGCGCCATCCGCAGGAAAAAGGAACGCACGCTTCCCTGGCCGCTCTGGCCGCTCTTCCCGCTGCTCCCATCCTTCTGATCGGCTTCTGTCTCATCTGCATCTTCCATATTTCCTGCCTGTTCCTGACCGGTCATCTCATTTGGAACATTCGGGTCCTCCTGCTCCGTCTCCGGTTCCTGACCGGTTTCCTCTTCCTCCCCGGCGGTTCCTGCTGCTGTCTCTGCATTCGGTATATTTTCTTCACTCTCAGCGCCAGCTCCGGCGGGCAGTTCTCCCGCTGCCGGAGTTGTTTCCACCGGAATCCATCCCTCTCCTCCGGAATAAATCTCCGCCCACGCATGAGCCTGCTCATCTGTGACAACCGCTCTATACCTGCCGTCATCCTGCTGCTCAAATAAATCCGGCGTTACCCTAAAGCCCACAGCATAACGCGACGGAATCCCGTAAGACCGAAACATAAGGGCAGCTGCCGTGGCAAAATGCTGGCAGTATCCTTTCCCCTGTTCAAATATAAAGTATTCCGCAGGGTCCTTTCCAATAGGCACCACGCCGGGGTTCAGAGAATAGGCTGCCTTGGACTGCAGCCAGGAACGGATGAATCCGCTCACCTCCTCTGCCCCTGACTTTTCATTTTCACCGCAAAGACGGACCAGCTGCGGTACCTCCTCCTCGGGAACCGTGAGACAGGACTGCTCCACAAACGTTTTGTAAGCGCTCTCCTCCTGCTCAAACCGGGCTATGGTATCTGCATCCGCCATGGCGAGCACCTCTTTAAAATCCTGCTCTGTGTACATGGTTCCTCTATGCACCTTATCATCCCCATACTCCTCCCCGTAAATATAAGGGATTGATGCGGTCCTGTTTTCTGCTGCCAGGGATTTAAGCTCCACATTCTTTTCCCCCGGCATATTTTCCCCACCGTATACGCCTCCCATATTGGCAAGAATATAACGAATCATATAAAACTGTCTGTTCTCAAAATACTTCCTGGCGTCTGCCCCCTCCTGGGCCGCATACTGTCCATCCAGACTCTCATAAAATTCCTCTCTGTCTGACACTTTCCAGGAACCGTTCTCATACACATCTCCCACAAAGTTTTTCAGATATAGAGCTTCCTCAGGCTTCCCGGAGACGATCACTTCCATCTGTTCTCTTCCGCTTGGGTAAAGACCTCCCCTGTTTATCTGGCCTTTGAGGGATTCGGGAAGCCACATACCTGCGGCCATGCGCCAAACTCTGTCACCGGTCTTTAAAGGAGTCTCATACAGCGTTTCCATATGTCCTGCCGCTCCTTTTTGGGTGATTCCCATAGCCAGCAGAAGAAGCACAGCAAGGACAGGAATCACCCTGCCCGCATTTTTATAAATGCTGCGTCTGGTCTGCCCCGGCTTCTGGTTCGTCTTAGCCGCAACACCTGCCATGCGGTTTCCCAGATGAAAAACAGCCAGAAGACAGAGCGTCCCAGTCTTGATCTCTGCTTTCTGCATCATGGCGGCAAATACAAGAGAAAAAGTAATAAAATAAAAGATCCCCCCCTGCTTAGCCAGACTTACCGTCAAATACATTAGGAGCAGCCCCAAAATCACACAGATACACAAAAGCCCCGTCACTTCAATCACGGGAATTGCCCTCATATTCCACATTCCGGCAGCATACAGCATTTTCATATTGGTAAGTTATGCGCTTTGCCTTATTAAAAACATCCCTCCCGCCCCTGCAATTCCGGTCAGTATGATAAAGAAGGGCTTCCATTTCAAAACATCCTGCAAGACCCAGCATAACAAACAAGCCAGAGAAAGTACAAAGACCACGGCTCTCCAGCTATAGTTCAGCCTGAAGATCAGTGAACACAGCAACAGATAACCCAAAATCCCGCAAAAATAGCAGCCGAAAAAGAACAGGCCGCTGACCGGTCCGCCGGCTCTCCCTGCTTTCCTTCTTTTATTAGCTGAGTAAAAATGTCTCTTTTTTGATCTCTTCCGCATAATTATCCTCTGAAAACTGAACCAGCATTTTGTGGTACAAATGCAGCCTGAGGGACGTGTCCATGGAGAGGACTATCTCCCCCTCCTCCTGCCGCCGGTACATCTCCCCTAAATACAATTCATCCGGGTAACTGCTTCCCACAAAAAGCACATCCCTGCGAATCATTTCACATAGATCATTCATAATATCTTCATGGCAGGCCACAGGATACACCTGAATCTGCCCGGTCTGCCCGTCATAACATCCCACCTGATGACTGACTTTTTCCTTCAAAAGCCCTGCACTTACCGCATAGCAAAGCTCCCAAAAGGCATCCATCTGTCCCGGACTTAAAGGCTTTTCTTCCCGGATATCCCAGAATACGAACACCGGTGCCTGCACTTCTGTACAATACTGTTTGCTGAGGAGCTCCCCGCTTCTGGCAGTCAGCTTCCAATGTATATCCCTCATCCCGTCCCCCGGACGATAAGGCTGTATCTGGTATATTTCAGGAGGCTGTACGCCGAGCCTGCTGTTCCCCACCTCCACTTCCATGCCAAAAGGAAGGCTTTCTATGGAAAACTGCATCTCATATCCCTTGGGGTACACCACTGCATTACAGGAGGCCTTCTCCTTTTTCTGCCCGCAAAAAAGACACAGCGGGTCCCAGATTTTTGACTTCACTCCGCTGATCTCCAGGGCACCACAGTGCCTTGGAGAAACTTCAACCGGTATCCTTGCAGTGCCCCTTGCCGGAACATAGCCCTGTACTTTTTTTACCGCTCCTTTGGATGTTCCCTGATTCCATATTTTCATACGTGTTTCAAATTTCATGACAGGTACCAGGGAAGGGTTCACAGCAGTCAAAACCACGGTAAGCGTACTCTCCTTGGACACGGTGCCCCGCTCCGGCTCCAGACTGATCTCCAGTCTGCGGGCCAGATATTTAGCTAAAAAGCCCATACACCCTAAAAACACCAGAAATGCCAGGATAAATACCATAACCGAAGAAGAGCGGTAAAGGCCTGCCAGATAAAAAAACAAAAGAAGTACCAATGTTATCAGCAATTTTCTCATCTGTCATCTCCCCTTAAAAAACGGCCGCTCCTCACGCTCCAGTATCTCAGCCAGCACATTCTCTTTTTCCACACCGTCCATACGCGCCCTGGTTCCAAGCCTCACTCTGTGATTGACCACAGGAATGAACTGGGCGGACACATCCGCAGGGGATACAAAGTCATTCCCTGCTATCCAGGCCGTGACCTTAGCCATACGGACCAGGGATATGGTTCCCCTGGGGCTGGCACCGGCTTCCAAATGGGGATTTCTCCTGGTTGCGGTAATGAGTTTGACGATATAATGATAGACAGCGTCGTGGACAAATACCTGTTCTACCTCCTGTCTAATATTCTGAAGCACCTGGGCATTCAGCATGGAGGTCAGATGGTCAGTCCTTCGCTCTATCCCTGTCCCCTTAGCCATCTCCACCTCACTGGCAAAGTCAGGATATCCCATGGTAGTGCAGATCATAAAACGGTCCATCTGGGCAGGCGGCAGCATCTGTGTGCCTGCCGTACCTGAAGGATTCTGTGTTGCAATGACAAAAAAAGGAGCCGGCACCTTTCTGGTCACTCCCTCCACGGTGACCTGCTCCTCCTCCATTACTTCCAGGAGCGCAGACTGTGTTTTGGGTGAAGTACGGTTAATCTCATCCGCAAGAAGCAGATTACAGAATACAGCACCCGGCTGATAGACAAACCTCTGCAGATCCTTTCTGTATATGGAAAACCCGGTCAGGTCAGACGGCAGCACATCCGGCGTAAACTGCACCCTTTTCCAGTCCAGTCCCAAAAGTTTAGATAACGCCAGCGCCAGGGTGGTCTTCCCCGAACCGGGCAGATCTTCCAGCAGCACGTGGCCTCCCGCCAGAAGCGCTGCCAGTACCTCCGCCGTCAGAGTCTCCTTTCCCAATATCACTTGATTAATCTGTGCAAGTACCTCCCACACAGCCTCTCTGTTTGATTTCATATTATTTTATCCCCCTAATCCTGTATTTCCTCTTCCCTGTCCTGATCCTCCCCATACAGACCCAATCCTTCCAGCCAGTCTGCCATCTCCTCCCCCGCCTGGTCTGCGCGGGAGCCATAAACTGCCAGCCCCTCAAAAGTTTCTGCATCCGGGCACAGCTTTTTCAAATCCTGCTCACTGCTGCCCAGTCCGCTTCCTCCATGAGTACAGAATGGCGCAATGATCTTACCTTCAAAATCATATTCTTCCAAAAATGTATTTACAGCCATGGGCATACTTCCCCACCAGATGGGATACCCCAGCAGCACCACATCATACGCTTCCATATTTTCCACATGGGAGGAAAGCACCGGACGGGCATTCTCCTCCATTTCACGGGCTGTCTCTTCCAGACACTTGTCATAATCTTCCGAATAAGATTTTTCAGTCTCTATCCGAAACAGACCCCCGCCTGTATACTGGGCAGCCGTTTCCGCCAGTTTCCGCGTATTTCCGCCGTAAGAGAAAAAGGCCACCAGAACTTTTACACTCTCCTTTTCTGCCTGCATCCCGGCAGCATCTTCCGATTCTTTTTTGCCGCAGGAGGATAGGGACAGTGATGCTATCAATAAACAAAAGGCCACAGATATTATTTTTTTCATATTCGGTCCATCCTTTCTGCGTATATTTATGCATATCTTTATTCTATCATAAGTGATGGACCTAACTCCAGCGCAAGACCCTAATTCATTCCTTTTTTTCAGTTTCCCAGTAAATTTTCTTCTGCTTTTCACTCAGGGATTCCACAAACCGCTTCTTATAGAGCAGAAATTCCTCCAAATCCATCATAATATGATATAAAACCGCTCTTCCCTCGAATTCCTCCCTGGTCACCGGAAGCGGTGCCCTGTGAAATTCATCCTCCACCTGGCGGAGTCGTTCTATCTGTTTCTTCGGCACATTTTTTTCCTCCACGAATCGTTTCATATAAGTCATGTACTCTGCAATGGTCAGGGCCTGGCTGGGCATGGTGCGGATCTTCTGTATCTCCCAGTGAAGGCTCTGCAGCATACTGCACTGCCTGGTCCGCATTTCGATATAGTGGTTGTAATACTCCGTGTGGGGAAGAAATGTATTTCTGTCGTACTCATAGGCCCGCTCCATAGAATGGGACAGGTGCTCCTCCAGATGAGCGATCTCCTCCCATACGTCCGCCTGGTTTTCTCTCTGCATCAGGTAGTCTGCCAGCATTTCCAGAATGTCCTGCAGCCTGGCTTCCACATACCGCATATCCTGCAAGATCTGTTTTTTCCTGCTCTGGTTGCGCTGAAACAAGTTCAGCACCACCGCCACTGTTATACCGATAAAGACAAGACAAAACTCATTCCAGATAGCAGCAGCACCAAAGTCCTGGGTTGTCCAGAAATGTGTCCCTATGACTGCATTGACAGACATGGTATTCTGCCATCCCACAAACAGGCTGATGCCCACCAGCAAAAATACGAACACGCCGTATGTGATCCATTCCCTGCTCATATGGCTGAAGATCATCCAGGCCAGAAGCACGGCAGCAAAAAAAGAGAGAAGCCTCACAGCAGACAGCCTGAGGGTATCCCATCTTGTATTGATCAATGTCAGCAGCGCGATGATCCCCGCTGAGCTGGCAAATTCCAGGTGAAACTGCTCCGCTGCAAGTATGGCAACACAGCTTCCTATGGCTGTTTTCAGAGCAATTGCCACATATTTTCCGGCTTTCATTTTCAGCATATCAAACCCTCACAAAAAAGGCTCCCACACAGAATCTCCTGTGCAGCAGCCCTGATCCTTTTATAGAAACGGTTGTAAATCTTTCATGAATCTTTCTTCTGCTTTCACAAGGCGTTTTGCCAATGCGATACTGTCTGTGGACGCATGGCAATATTGATTTACAGCCTTGCTGATACTCTGGATGCCCATATTACTGCCGTCTGTCAGAAGCTTTGCGATCTGGCTGCTGTCATCCTTTATCATGAGCTTCACCTCTGTCGTAACCTTGGAAAAGGCAGCAGCCACAGGGCCCGGGTCTTTTTCCTCCTCACCGGACTGCTGAAGCAGCCGGGAAGTTTCCTTCTCCAAATCCTGATGTTTGCGGATGTATTCATTGACCAGATCCTTCAGCTTCTCATCTTTGATGTAATCGCTGACCTGCTTCATGCTGTTGATTCCCATTTTACATCCGGAGTTGCATTCCTCTAAAAGCTTCTTGGTATGTGTCTCCACGTTCCATGCCCTTCTTTCTTTTTCCTTTTAGTATGGGCAATCCTCCGACATTATATGCTCTTTTTTCCTATACCAAAAAGCAATTTTGTATGTTATACTTTTTATATGATGTGTGAAAAAACATCGGAATAAGAGGTTAGGGAAATATGGAAGATAAATACGCACTGCTGATCGACGCAGATAATGTCTCAGCCAAATACATCAAGCCTATTCTGGATGAACTCTCCAAATACGGAAACGTAACATACAAGAGAATATACGGTGACTGGACCAGCACTTATAATTCCAGTTGGAAGGAAGTCCTGCTGGAAAATTCCATCACACCCATTCAGCAGTTCAGCTATACACACGGAAAAAATGCCACGGACTCTGCCATGATCATAGATGCCATGGACATGCTGTATACAAGCGAGCTGGAGGGTTTCTGTCTTGTTTCCAGTGACAGCGATTTTACAAAACTGGCCAGCCGACTGCGGGAAAGCGGCAAAAATGTCATCGGCATGGGGGAGGACAAGACACCTTCCTCCTTCAGGAAGGCCTGTGATATATTTACGGTACTGGAACTGCTGCTTGAGGATAACGCCATAGAAAAAGAGGAAAAGCCTGCCATCCATGCAATGGAAAAATGTACGAAGCAAAACAATGCCGAGGTGGTTTCCAAGACGGAGATTGAGGAAGCTGTGGTGAAGATCATCACCGAGAATCAGAATAATGATAAGATCACAGGCCTGGGAGAAGTTGGCAGCCGTCTGGTCAAGCTATATCCTGATTTTGATGTTAGGCGTTACGGATACAGTCTTCTGTCGAAATTTTTAGAAGCCTTCCCCAAATTAAAGCTGCGGCAGGAGGGGACCCAGGTGTCTGTCACGCTATACGAGGACAAGAGTAAAAAAGAGATGCTGGAAGAATATGTGATCCAGCTTGTCAGAAACGCAGGCCGGCAAGGTGTACCACTGGGAACTCTCAGCAACAAAATCCGGAACCGTTTCGGAGACTTTAAGGTGCGGGATTACGGTTTCTCACAGTTCAAGCAGTATATACAGAGTTTTCCGGAAATACATATCCGGGAGGACGGGGAACAGAACTGGGCCGTTTACGACGCATAGGCTTAGTTTTTCCTAATGTAAAAGTATACGGGTACATGGAAGTGTTTATATCCATGTACCCGCATTTTCATTGCCGCAGCCCGTGTCAAAGGTCTGCATTTCCTATCGTTTCATTCTCTGCCGCAGCTCATGTCAAAGGTCTGCATTTTCCATCGTTTCATTCTCTGCCGCAGCCCATGTCAAAGGTCTGCATTTCCTATCGTTTCATTCTCTGCCGCATCCCGTGTCAAAGATCTGCATTTCCTATCGTTTCATTCTCTGTGGACTAGCGGCTGCAAGTCTCCTTGATAAGGTTAAAATCTGTTTCCAGATATCTGTGCAGGGTGTCCAGACAATCTGCCCCGTATCTGTCTGCAAATTTTTCGTCTACTCTCTTTATGATATTTTCCCCATCTAAAAAAACGGTCCGTATGTATTCCCCAAAGGTTTTGTAATAATGACCGCAGTGGTAATCCCAGTCCTTTTTCGCCTCTTTGGAGACCGGCACGCTGTTGTCAAGCGCAGCGTTTCGGAATACAAGCCGGCAGCATGGCGCATTGTGAAGCACACTTTTCTGTTCAAACAGAAGGTCCGGATTAAATCCTCTGACAATCCCCTTGTCTATCTCCCTGCAGTATACCAGACCGCACGCCTCAAGTCCCATCTCTTTAAAAGTGTCATGCCAGGCGCAGGTATAAACCCGTGTCTCTGCATCGGGATATTCCCCGGCCATTTCCATTTTGCCTGGAATGGTGGCATATATCTCCCCGTATGCCATATATGTATTATAGTCTAAAGGCCTTTTGTCGCGCATTGCCCTTAAAGCCATGCGATGTCCCCGCTGTTCCGCTGTTCTCTGGACAGCTTTTATAAAGCATTCCTCTCCTGCCGGACCTTCTGCGGCTTTTAACTCCTGATAAAACAGCCCAATTAAAAACGCATGTACCTTTTCATTAAAAACACAGTTTTCTGTCATATTATAATTCTCCCCTATGGTTAAAAATGTTCAAATGAGGCCAGGCTTTTAACCGCTATGCGTGTTTCCTCATGCCGGTCCGGTGACTGGGGCGTTTCCTCACTATAACCCACTGCAAGTATATTAACCGGTTCCAGATTCTTTGGAATACAGAATTCTTCCCGTAAGATATCGGGTTTAAAATAACAGATCCAAACACTTCCAAGTCCCAGCTCAGACGCCTGAAGCATCATGTGGTCTGTAAGGATGGACGCATCAATATCACAAGTCTGCTTTTTATCAAAAGGCCGAACCCATGCTTTATCATGATCCGCACATACTACTATGGCAAGGGGCGCATGGTAGATATTTGCTGCCTTTGACAATTTTTCAAGTCCTTCCTCCTGCTGTATCACCAACAGGCGGACAGGCTGAAGATTTGCAGCTGTGGGAGCCACGTGGGCGGCTTCCAATATTTTTTCTAATTTTTCTTTCTCCACCTTCTTTCCGTTATAAGAGCGGACAGAGTACCTCTTTTTTGCCAGTTCTGAAAATTCCATATGATCCATTCCTTTCTCTTTCTATTTTTCTTGGTCTATGCTATAATCTTACCACTGATTTTACTTTTGGCAAGAACGCACTTTTTTGGTATATAGTACCCAAAAAGTAACTGTTCCGTAGATCTCTTTGAAAAATCTTCAAATTGAAAAAGAAAGGAAAAACAAAAATGAAGACATGCAGCAGCTCTTATACCTGTCCTGTGGAAGCTACCATTCATCTGATCGGAGGAAAATATAAGGCGGTCATCCTCTGGCATCTGAGAGATCAGGTGCTTAGATTCAGTGAACTCCATCGGCTTGTCCCCAAAGCTACAACCAAGATGCTGACACAGCAGTTAAGGGAATTGGAGAGCGACGGTCTGATCAGCCGCACGGTATATCCGGTTGTCCCACCCAAAACAGAGTACGCCCTTACCGAATTCGGACAGACCCTGCTTCCTGTATTGGAATCTTTGTGCGACTGGGGAACCATATATCTGGAAAAAATAAGTGATGCTGACTGTTTCTTCTAAAACAATTCATCCCAGAAATCAAGCTGGAATTCTCTCATCTTTTCCCTCAGAAGAGTCATTTCCCTGTCGCTCAGCACTGCAGTTTCCCGCAGCTCCGTTTCTGTGCATGACAGGATGTCCGTGACATACTCGATCCTGTGGTTTATAAGTTTATCTGTCAGCTTTCTGCCAAGCCCCATCTCCTCCACGTGGTTCGGCATTCTCTTTTTGACTTCTTTACTCTTTTTGAGGAACCTTTTTCGACCTGTCTCAATCATATCCTGCTCCCTCCGGCTCACTGTCCTTCCTGCGGCTGTTTTCTTACTACATAATAAGAATTATGTGGTAAAGAATGATTATCTTCTTAAGGAATCTTATGAGAGGCACAGCGGAATATGCTGTCTTTTCTTTCGAGCCTGCATTTATCTGTCCGCAGGCTTCTTTTTGATATGCATAAGAATTGATAATAACAGACTATTTCCTTCCTTCGCTGCCCAAAAGAGACAAACCCGGTATATTATATTGACATTTTTTACCATATGTATTAAAATTTCTATAAACCAGATGCATGGACACCTATAACAACTACATAATTCTTATTATGTGGTATTAATGTCCTTCTTTCTATGGAACGATCAAATCCAGTTGTTCTATCATTCCCTGAAATTTCTTCAGCGTATCTGCTGTGTAAATCCGTGTCACTTCAAGACTGCTGTGTCCCAGAACGTCTGCCAGTGCGGCAAGATTGTTTGTTGCCTTATAAAAAGAGCGGGCAAAGAGATGACGCAGATTGTGCGGAAAAACTTTTTTCGGTTTAATTCCTGCCTGCTCTGCCAATACTTTCATTTCTGTCCATATGTTACTTCTGTCCTTTGGTCTTCCGTTTCTGGTGACAAAGACAGGACCTGTTTTGATCCCCTGTTTTCCCGCATAGCACAATAATTTTTTCCGCAGACCCTCCGGGATCAGGACAATTCGTGTTTTTCCCTTATTACAGACTTCCAGATGGCCGTATTGAAGATTTTTTACGGTCAGATATTTCAGTTCACTGACCCTGACTCCCGTGGCGCAGATGGCCTCCAGTATGAGGGCAAGCTGGTCCTTCTCCTTCTTTCTTGCCGTCTCTACCAGTTTCCTGTACTCTTTCTTTGTCATTTCCTTTTCTGAATCCAGAAACATCCGTTTCTGCACTTTATAGCTCTTCACTTTTAACTCCGGAAATCCCAGGTAATCTAAAAAGCAGTTGACTGCAGCCAGCATGGAATTGGTACTGCTCACTGCATACTTCTGCCTCAACCATTCTTTGTACTCCAGAAGACGTATTCTGCTGACTTGTCTGTCAGGCCCCAGATATTTTAAAAAGGTCTTTAAGTCCGTGGAATATTTTCTGATGGTTGCCCCTGTCTTTTCCTGGCTGTATAAATGATAAGAAAATCCCTCGATCAGTTCTGTCTTCATGGTAAATGTATTTTCTTTCTGCATAGGCAGACCTCCTGTAGACATAGTGTTATTCCATTATTATAGCTTTTAAAAGAAATAACGCAATCACCATGGAGCAATTTCCAGTATTTACCATACACCGGGCTATATGTCCTGTACCCCGGATTGTTTTATGAACTCTTTCTGCAGCGCAAAAATGTCAAAAATGTCATTTGGCGTTTAGGAATTCAATATGTATATTGAGTTTTGCAGCCATTTGTTTTATAATTATTAAAACATAATAATATGAACAAGGTGCTGTTCCGCATAGAGACACGCAGCCAAGATCAGTATTGATGGGCGCGCATTAAAAAAGAAACAGGGAATAAGGATAAAACATATGGGAATTAATCTGAGTTATGAAGAGTTAAATCATGAATACAGTATGCTGATGAGTGTTCTGGGTGCCAGTGTCAGCCGGCATCTTTTGGACGAACATTTTACCTGTGTATGGGCAAACGATTACTATTATGAGTTGATCCGCTACCCAAAGCCGGAATATGAGGCCAGATTCCACAACCATTGTGACGAATATTTCTACAACAATCCGGAAGGCTGGAAACTGCTCATGGACAAAGTAAATTCCACCTTGGAAAAAAATGAGACACAATATACCGTCTATCTGCCAATGATTTATCCTGATGGAGAAACTTTCTGGGTCAAACTGCAGTCAGCCTTTACAGATGAGTATATTCACGGATACCGTGTAGCCTACACTGCTATGACTGATGTAACGGAGATGATGCAGGCCCGCAGGGACAGGGAATATACACAGCGCGTCTATCAAAAAATGACCCGGGAACAGGAAATGCTCATGGGTGCACTGAATGTAAGTGTCAGCAAACATATGATCGATGAACATTTTACCTGTGTGTGGGCGAACAAATATTACTATAGACTGATCGGTTATACCAAAGAAAAGTATGAAGCGCTTTTCCATAACCATGCCGATGAATATTACAGCAATAATCCGGAAGGCTGGGAACTGCTGGCTGCAAAGGTTGCATCCGTTCTGGAAAAAGGGCAGGACCAATATGAAATGATCGTCCCGATGAAATATGAGGACGGCTCCAGTTATTGGGTCAAACTGTTCAGCTATTTTACGGATGAATACATAAACGGTATCCGTACCTCCTACACGGTTATGACAGATGTAACGGAACTGGTGCAGATGAAAAATGAGCAGGAAATGCTTATGCGCGCCATGAAAGTCAGCGTCAGCCGGCATCTGGTAGACGAACATTTTACTGTGGTTTGGGCCAATGATTTTTACTATCAGCTGATCGGTTATTCCAAAAGTGAGTACGAAGCACTATTTCATAACCACTGCGATGAATATTTCCGCAATAATCCGGAAAGCTGGAATACCATCCATAATAAAATCAACCAGATGTTTGCAGACCCCCAAAAGAGCTATGAAATTTTCATACCCCTGAGGCTCCCGGACGGCTCCACAAACTGGGTTAAAATGGTGGGATTTTTTACAGATACATACCTGGATGGAAAGCAGATTGCCTATACCACCATGGTCAGCGTCACAGATATGATGCAGATACAGCAGGAAAGGACCATCGCTTATGATAATATTCCCGGTTTTATTGTCAAGCACCGTATCATGCCGGATTCCATCATGATACTGGATGCAAGTGAACGGATCAAAGATATTTTTGATCTGGACCTTGAGCATCTGCATACCATAGATCCATATTCTATCCTGCAGCCGGAAAGCCGGGCGCAGATGAAAGCTAATCATCCTAATTTTAGAAAAGGTAAACCTTTTGAGGGGACAATACGTGTCAAGGATAAGCATGACCGTGACCGTTGGTTTCAGATTCACTGTACCTGCATTGACTCTGTGGCAGATGATCCGGTATATATGACAATTTTTATCGACGTCACTGACATCACGGAGCTCAGGGAGCTGCAAAGTAAACTGGAAGAGCGCACGGAAATGCTCAACGATGCCTTGGAAACCGCCAAACAGGCAAACATGGCAAAATCAGATTTCTTGTCCCGTATGAGCCATGATATCCGCACCCCGATGAATGTTATCGCAGGGATGACAGATATTGCAGACAGCCATCTGCACGACAAAGAACGTGTGAAAGACTGTCTTCGTAAAATCCGCCTTTCCAGCCATCATCTCTTGGGCTTGATCAATGATGTCCTGGATATGTCACAAATTGAAAACGGGAATTTTCACATTAATATGGAACCCATCTCCCTCCCTGAGGTACTGCGGGAGGTGATCATGATCACATTAGCCGGGATCCATGAACACGGCCAGGTTTTTGATGTTCACATAATGCATTTGGAAAACGAGAAATTTTGCAGTGATGACCTCCGCCTGCGTCAAATCCTGCTGAACCTTTTGTCAAATGCCTGCAAATTTACGCCTTATGGGGGGCATATTATTTTTGATACAGAGCAATTGCCCGCGGCACAGGACGAAAGATCCAGGATACGTTTTACAGTTTCCGACACAGGCGCCGGAATGAGCCGGGCGTTCATGGAACATCTATTCGAGGCTTTTACCCGTGAACAGGACAGCCGGACTGACCGGATCGAAGGCAGCGGCCTTGGTATGTGCATAACAAAACGGCTGGTGGATATGCTGGATGGAACTATCACGGTGGAGAGCGAACCCGGGAAAGGTACCGTATTTCAGGTTACCCTGCCGATGACCCCGGTGCCGGAAAATGACGGTCCGCCTCTGCCTGATGTTCCGGTTCTGCTGGCAGACCATGATCCGTTCGTTTTACAGTATGGCACTCAGGAACTTTGTGCACTGGGGATTCATGCTGAATGTGCCGAAAATATTGAAAAAGCAAGGGCCATGGTTCAAAAACGGCACCGGGAAGGCTGTGGATACCGTATCCTTATACTGGACCAGGAAATGTCCCACGCTCAAGACCTGGAACAAGATATCCAACTTCTGAAAAACAGTGGGGACAATCTGCATCTGATTCTCTCCTCCTTTGAAAGAAACGGCATCCGGAAAGGGCCGGACACCGGCTTTATAGAAAAACCCTTTTTCCGTTCCACATTCAGAAACTGCCTTTCGGAGTATCTGGGCGGCGGCAGGCGCATAGAACCCCAGGTGGAATCCCATGATTTCAGCGGAAAAACCTTCCTGCTTGCAGAGGATAATGAACTTAACCGGGAGATTGCCGTGGAATTACTCGGCAGTATGGGAGCCAAATTGGAAATTGCCGTCAATGGTGAAGAAGCACTTTTGCAGTTCCGGCAAAGCCCGCTCTATTTCTACGACCTTATTTTAATGGATATCCAGATGCCTCTGATGAACGGCTACGATGCTGCCCGTGCCATTCGTTCCCTAAACCGCTCAGATGCGCAAAAGGTACCCATTATTGCCATGACAGCAGACGCCTTCGTAAGCGATATCCAAAATGCCAAATCTGCCGGCATGAACGGTCATATGGCAAAACCTCTGGATCATGAGGTTATGTCACGTGAAATCAGTAAATACCTGGACTAAAGAATCTTTTACAGAATATCAAAAGATCTGCCGTCCTCCTTCCTTTGATCTCAAGGGATAAAAAAGTGGGTATCACAAAGCTTCACACTTTGTGATACCCACATTTTTTCATAACCGCAGAGCCTTGGCGGAGCGGGCCTTCTATCATTTTTTATCGTAAGGTATCACTTCCACTGATTTTTTGTCAAAATCAATAAACAGCTGGTATGCATACCCATCCTCACTGGTATCCCAGATCTCCACATATTTTGGTGAAACCTCAATAAGGATTTCCGTATCCTCATGGCTGTATTTGTTATAGCTCTCCCACAGATACTTTTTGTATCCCTCCTCAAATCTGTGTCCCGGCTCCTCCACAACAAGTCCTTTATTGTGGGCAGTTCCTTCTACCTGCACGCCGCTCCAGCACATAGCTACCTTGGGATTTTCCAAAAGCTGTTTTGTTTTTCTGAAGTTTTTGTCCGTTTTAAAGTAAATCTTGTCATCATAAAAAAGACAGCTTACGTTCCTGACCATTACATAGTCATTGAGGCTGGATGCCAGTGCCATGATCTTGCTGTTCCCCAGCATCTCAAACATACGTCCCACAGCGTCCTCATAGCTGATGGATTTGTCCAGTGAAAATTTCATTTTTGTTTTCCTCCTTTATTTTTCTACAATACTTTTAATTACTTTGCTCAGTCTTTTATATAACAGAAATGTCAGGACTGACGTCACTCCGTATTTGATCAGATTAAACGGCAGGATTCCTAAGACCGCCATAGAAAAGGCATTTTTCATAGCTGGGTTTACTGCGCTGCACATTGAAATGATTTCATCCATAGTCATGCCAAACAACCGCACATAAAAGGGAATGATCAGATACAGGTTCGTAAAAACAGCCACAATGCCAACCAGTACCGTGCTGACCCCCATACCTGCCAACGCCGTCTTCTTCGTCTTGTGTCTGTGGTAGATCAGCAGTGCAGGCATAACATAACAGCAGCTCAAAATAAAATTCTGTATCTCCCCCGTTCCCAGAGAGAAGCTGCCCTGCATGACAAGCTGTAGCAGTATTTTGACCACAATGATCATAAGCGCCGCACCGGGACCGAACATAAATCCTCCCAGCATCTCCATCAGACCGGATAAGTCAAAGGACATAAAGGGCGGCATGAAAGGCAGCGGAAACCTGAAAAGCATAAGAACAGCACTGACTGCCCCCATCAGGCCTGCAAAGGCTATTTTCTTTACCCGCATTTTCGCACCTGCCTGGGCCTTCATTCCATTGCCAAAAGCTGCATTGGTTGTTTCTTGAGTCTGGTTCATAGTTTGTATCCTCCTTCAAAAAAAATGAGCCCGGAACAATATATATGCTCCGGGCGTAGTTTCACAGAAAATGTCTTTTCTCATCCGGACTATACCGTCGGTGCCGGAATTCCCCTTATCATACTAAAGGAGTCACCGGCTCAGCCGCCAAAGCGGGTCATGGACTATACCATCGGTAGGGACTTACACCCTGCCACAAAGACTTCAATATTCTTTTTTTGAAATCAGAAATGCAGTAAACATCATCTGTTACAATTGATTATATACCAGACTTTCCCATGTGTAAACAGAAAATGCGAAATAAAAGTTTACTGTTCACAGGCCACTGTACCGGGAGGCATTTTCATGCTGAAAGCATGAAAATCCCGAGGCAGCCAGCGCTGGGATTCATGAGCCATGGTGTGGATCCGATTCCCCCGTCATTTCAAGGCAGGCGCTTCTCAGTTCATCCTCTTTTTCACGGTAGAGAAGGATCTCGCTGTATTTAAAATAGGTATCACATCCATGACTGCTGATAAATTCCATAGCCTTTTCGTTTTTCGACAATCCCGTCACAAAAAGCACCATCTCCTGTTCCTCACCAAAAGAATCTTTTACAAACCGAAATGTATGTTCCAGCTCCGCACTTATCTTTGTTATGATATCTTGTCTCTCCTCCAAATCCTGGTGAAACCATTCGCTGACACAGGCCATACCTTCCGTTTTCTCAAAAATATGGTTCTCCTTCAGGGAAAGACTGTAAGATTCCAGGCGTTCCAGAGCCCATTCCTGTTCAGATGCCTGATCTACGGTTATCTTTTCTGCCGTCTTTTCTGTTTCCAGTTCTCTTCTTTCTATCTCTGTAAAGGCAGTGAGCGACTGAATATCTTCCTGATTTTCCAAAAAACATTTGAATAACTTTAATATTTCATAGAGTGTACTGATCCTCCCGTCAATATGCGTATATGTTCTGAACGACTGGTTGAGATAAGCCAGAAGGAGACCAACTACCGTAAATCTTTCCTCAAAGCCAGCCACCTGCGCCATTTCCCTCCGCCGCTCATATTCCGCTTTTGACAATGTGCCTGCTGCAATCTCCGTAACCGCATAATCTGTTCCGTATTTGCAGTAAAGCTGATAGTAAGCCGCAAAATCCCTGGCTATTTCCTCTTTTTGAAGATATTGGACCACCAGCTTCTCTGTAACCGGGAACTGAAACCGTTCATAACTTTTCAGGATCTCGGACAAATCCTCCCAGCCTCTTGCCGTCACGAAAAACTTGCCGTCCACAGTATTTTCCACGAGATAGAAATTCTCTTTTTTAACATTCAGGTAGGAGAGCACAGCGGCGTGTATCTGCTGTGACCAGGCATATTCCATCCAGACACTGCAGTCCACATCAATATCTATTTTTCTCACCCTGTCCAGTGTGACAATATCAAATTCCCGGACAGATTTATTATACTCCGGCGGATTGCCCGCAGCAGCGATCAGCCACCCTTCCGGCACTTTATGGCTTCCGAAAGTTTTATTCTGCAGAAACTGCAGCATAGTGGGTGCCAGGGTTTCAGATACACAGTTAATCTCATCAATGAAAAGAATCCCTTCCTTTTTCCCTGTGCGCTCCATGCACTCATAGACTGAGGCTATAATCTCACTGAGGGTATATTCTGTAACGCTCACGGTCTGTCCCTGATATGTTTTACTTTTTATATTCGGCAGTCCCACAGCGCTTTGCCTTGTATGATGGGTAATGGTGTAAGATACCAGCCCCACATTGCACTCCTCTGCCACCTGCTCCATAATGGCTGTCTTACCGATACCCGGCGGCCCCATGAGCAGTATGGGCCTCTGTCTCACCAGCGGAAACAGGTAATTGCCCCGGTCGTCTTTCTGATGGTAGGATTTTAATGTGTTGCTGATTTCCAGCTTTGCCTCTTTGATGTTCATTTTTTCCTCCTTGCAGGGTATGGAATCATGTCCGGGAATATTTTGTCAATGGGAAACTACCAGCTTCATAGCCCAGCACGGCACCCTGTCCATGCCGTTTCCGCCTTTCAAAAAAACAAATGCCGTCTCGTAATCCGGCCTGCATTTCGGATAAATTCCATCTCCGTCTGTAAAATAAATCAGTGCTTTCAGATTTCTGATCTCTTTCTTTTCTTTCTGTTCTGCCACATAAGCAAACACAGGCCGAAAATCTGTTCCGCCCCGTCCCTGGATTTTAATATTTTTACTGTATGCTTTCCATTCCTCTTCTGAATGGATAACAATACTCTCCCGTATGCTGCAGTCACACTGGACAAGATGAACCTTCATCTTTTTAAAGAAATTTTCACGTTCACTGAGAATGCTGTATGTCTCTGCAAGGAACTGCTGTACGGTTTCTCTGGAACAGGAACCTGAGGTGTCCAGGGCAATGACCAGTTCTTCCAGGCGATTTACTTCTTTATATTCCAGCGGTTCTATAAGAGGCATATCTCCATAATGTTCCATCCCATAATGGTACATGATATAGTCAAAACTTTCTGTATCCAGTTCCACTTCCTCCCTTGGGACCGCGAATTTTTTCAGAAATCTTCTGTAGTCATAACGACTCCTGTGCACCTCCGCTGTCTCCTCCCTGCCGTCACCTTCCTGTTCTCCTGCTCTTTGTTTTTTATCGTGTTTTTTCTGTCCTGTGTAAGCCAGAATCTTTTCCCACTTACTCTTTGTCCTGGCAATCCGCTCTGGTTCCTTCCGCCTGTCCCACAGGTTGTGATCATCAAAGCAGAAGGCTGACTGAATCTCTTCCAGGCTGTCTGAAAAAATGCCCTGCATCAACATTTGGCTGATCCTCTCTGCAGACAGATTCCTGTCTCCCAGTTTTTTTAAACATCGTGTTCTGACCGGCTGGGCAGGCAGGCACAGCCCCGGCAGATTTTCCCGCTCTATGACCTGCTCCACGGCCATATCACACGCAAGATCCCAGATATGCTTACTGTATTCTTCTTTTGGGAACAAATGCAGATAAAGGCAGTGAAGCATCATATGAAGATACCCCCTGCGGATGGCTGCCGGGCTGTGCCCATAGCTGTGCAGCAGATATTCAGGTTCAAAATAAAATATATTTCCTTCTGTTCCGATTCCCCGGATGTGCCTGCAGCTTTCATATGAAACACTGGCAAATGCGCCGTCCAGATATGGAAAATAACTGTAGAGTTCATTTCTGCAGTTTTTCAAAATTTCAACTCCCAGTTTTGCTTTTCGGTTCTCTTCGCCCTTTTTATATTCCTCTGTATTCTCTTCCATTCTTCTTTACCAATCCGTTTTCCGTAGTTTATATAGGAAAACTCTTTTCTGAATACCCGTATTTCTTATCTTTTAGATGCATAAGCCAAACCAAGGCTGCTGTCTTTTGACGCGCTCTGGCTATCTGGATAAATGCATCGAGATGCTCTCTGTCAAACCACCCCAACCCTTCCAGGTATGCGATCTTTTCTACGTCCTCCTCCTCGATCAGTTCTTCCGATGCAGCCAGGATCTGCTCTTTGATATAATTGCCAAAAGCCTCTCTCTGTGTCTCCGAAACACCTTCCCTCAGGAAAAATCCACGCAGCGCAGCAGCAAGGCGCACGGCTTCCTTGTCTGACTCTTTGAATTTCCGGTATACCTTTTCCCCCTCCTCCTGAGGGTTTTCTCTTTTTTGTCTCTCCAGCCCTTGTACTGCGATCTCTATATCTTTTAGAAAGTCACTTTTTTCTCTCATAACAGTCCCCCTTCCACTAAAACATCTGATCCGGGAATTACACCGTGGTATAAAAGCAGCCTGGTACCGTCCTATTTTTCTTCACTCAATCTTTGTCATATCCAGTATATCATTAATTAGCACAAATAGGTAATAAGATTGTTTACGCGGTAACCGGAACCGCATTCTTTTTCTGCTCCGCAATATCTCTCCTCTGTGGACGTGTCAGCGGATAGCCAAATTATTTTCGCTTGCAAATTGTCTGACTTAATTATAATATTAACTTATAGATTCAGGAAAACGGGGGAATCGCCCCCCAAATGGAGTCCTATATTTTTCAAAAACGGAGGTGTTATTTATGCTGCATGAAGTAAGTTTTTTATCTTACAACAAACGCGACCAGGTACAGGGGTGGATTTATGTCCCCGCCGCAAAACCGAAAGGGATCGTACAGATTATCCATGGTTTCGGTGAGCATTCCAGACGATATCTGCATATGATCGTCAAATTCATGGATGCCGGTTACATTGTAGCTGCTGATGACCATGTGGGGCACGGAAAAACAGCCATGGTCAGCGATGTATGGGGAGATTGGGGGGATACAGGATTCCACACTATGATGGAAGATGAACACACCCTCAGAGAACTGGTCTGCGGTAAATATCCGGGCCTTCCCTATTTTATCTTCGGTCACAGTATGGGTTCTTTCATTGCCAGAGATTATGCGGCGAATTATGGAAACGACCTGGCAGGTGTTACGATCTGCGGTACCACAGGAATCTTTCGGGGAGCAGACAACGCTGCTGCGCTCTTAAAGAAAGCCATCGACGATGGGATGGGAAATGATTCTGATCCGGAATTCACAGGTTCCCTGATGGGATGGATGTGTGAGCGCTGTGATGATGTTACCATCGGAAATGAATGGATCTGTTCCGACCCATATGTACAGCGTGACCATGCGGAAGATCCTTTCGACGCATTTACCAGACCTACCAGTAATCGTTCTTTATATGATTTCACTCAGATGATGATGGCAATTGAAGGCGTACAGTGGGCTGAAAAGGTTCCCGTAGCCCTGCCATTTTACAATATAGGCGGTGATCAGGACCCTGTGGGGGAATACGGAAAGGGCATCTATGAAGTCTCAAACTGGCTGTGCGAAACCGGGCATGATGTGACCACCAAAGTCTACTCCGGCTACCGCCACGAGATACATAATTATAGTGAAATCAAGGACGAAGTCGAGGCCGGCATAATTGCATTTATGGATGGAGTCATCGGCATTTGACCGGACTTTTCCTATTCACATGCGAGATCTGATATCATTTTCACTGTATCTGAAAAAGAGGATCCACGGGCTCTGTGTGGATTCTCTTTTACTTTATCTGGCTTGCCGCAGAAACAGAAGGCTGCATTCGGCCATATGATACAGACTTACGTCTGGAAATATTGTGAAAGAGTCTACGGAAATAAAGTTCTGGCATTCGGATGATATAACTTTAATTCCTCCAGATCCTGTTCAAATGTATCCATCTTCGCCAAATGGAACGCTTCATCCTGATACAAGCTGCAAAAACTGCATTTACCATAAGTACATCCTGCCGTCAGTTCAATAATGCAGTAGTCCGGCTCATACGGCGGCCGCCATGTTCTTCCGCTAAAGTGCATGCTTTTCTTCCCCCTTTACAGATGCGGCAAATCTCTGCGGTATCTCTGCAGTTCTTCTTCACTTACCGTCTCTGTTATCCGATCCAATTTATAAAGCAGTTTCTCTTTGTCCCGTGGCAAAATACCCTGTAACTGAAATGCATTAGATGCCCCCAATGCACCAAAATAGACCGGTATTTTGAGTTTTTTTACAAGCGTCTGCAGTTCCATGTATTTTTCCAGCTCTCCCTCCTCTTTCCAATTACCCTTCTGAATCTCCTGATAAAGTCCGGACTCGGAATAAACGGTCAGCATATTAGCTCCAATCCGTACCGGATGAAGTTGATTGCACACCTCTGCAGTCGCCTTTGCCCCAATGTTCCCCCGCCCGGCTCCCGATATACCGGTAAGATAAAAGGAGTTGTAAGATATTCCTGCCTCATCCAGACGGCTGCACTGCCGAATAATATCAGAAGCTAAATAACCTTTATCCATAAAAGTAAGCGCCTCATCGTCTCCGGTTTCAATTCCAATGGTAATCCCGTCATAACCTGCCAGCCGAAGATTTGACAGTTCTTTATCTGTTTTTGCAGTAACATCTGTAACTCTGGCAAAACAGCCTATCGTTTCGATGGCGGGATGATACCTGTGAATCAGGGAAGCGATCTCCATCAGCCTGCCATATTTCAAAACAAATGGATTGGCTCCAGTCAAAAAGACCCGCCTCCCATGGCAATCCGGCCATAACTCTGACTGCCCTTTCAATTCTATTAAATCCTCTTCTATATCTGCCAAAGAGGACATGCGGAATTTGAAGGGAAGCTCTTCATATAGTGTACAGAACTTACACCTGTGATGAGTACATCCTGCCGTAACTTCAAGTAAAAGGGAAGGTGCCTCATAAGGCGGCCTCCAGATGGTTCCTGTATAATGCATAATAAATGACTCCTCTCTGTGTTTTAATGCATCTTTCTTTATTAACTTACTGAAACCGCTTAAGAAAAACAAGTACGGGCTTTTTTTGTATATAGTACATTTTTTAATACTATGTATGAAAAAGAGTCTTACTTGATTTCCTCTGATAATTGGGATATACTCTCAGAAAAGAGGTGATCAGATGTCTGAAAATAAATTCAGCAGTGAAGAAAACATTGCACGCTGCATCCCTATGGGTAAGCTGCAATCTGTAATTGGAGGGAAATGGAAAATACTGATTCTATGGTATATATACTTCTATAAAGTACAGCGTTTTGGTGAACTGCGCCGCCGGCTTGACGGCATCACACAGTCTACACTCACAAAACAGCTCCGGGAACTTGAAGAGGATGGTTTTCTGCACCGGGAAGTCTATAAGGAAATTCCTCCAAAAGTGGAGTATGCATTGACAGCACTCGGTGAAAGTTTTATCCCTGTACTCCAGACCATGATGACATGGAGCGAACGGTTTCTATGTCCTGAATATAAAAATCCTTATAAATAAAATCTCAATTTATCTTATTTTACAGTTTATAAAAAATCCAGAAGGATGTTCCCAATGAATGGCATTTTGTTAAGAGGTTTGGAAGAAGCTATCACGGTTTTGTGGCAGCTTCTTTTCTGTACTCCTTTCGATTTGTAATTATTACTTTTATTAAAAGCCCCTACACCACCATTATAGTGATGTGGGGGCTTAACTGAATACTATTTGGAATATCCCCTGGGGTTCATTCTAATTTCTCCAGCGCGTTTATGCCAGGATATATTACTGATGGCGCAGAACGGGATTGTAAAAATGCACTTCTTGATTGTTCGGTTTTTCATAATTATATCCCACCGTTCTGTATTTACTATTACAAATTTCATTCTGCACTACCGGACGTGATTTTCTGCTGTTCCACTATTCCTCTATCACATAGGTGTATTTTTCGGTGAGCACGGCTGGCGGTAGTGTTCTTGTTTTCCGAAATGTTCCGACTGGCATGACTGTTTTGGAGGACATGTGGAACATAACTTCGGCGGGCATGGGAGACACGGCTTCGATGGACATAACGAGCATGGGGGACACGGCTTCGGCGGGCACGGTGGCTCTGGTGGGCATGGCTTCGGCGAGCACGGTGGTTCCGGTGAACACGGCGGCTCTGGCGGGCATGGTTTCGGTGGGCACGGTGGTTCCGGTGGACATGGCGGCTCTGGCGGGCACGGGTTCGGCGGACACGGCGGCTCTGGCGGGCATGGTTTCGGTGGGCACGGATTCGGCGGACACGGCGGGTATGGTGGGTATGGCTTCGGTGGGCACGGATTCGGCGGACATGACGGCTCTGGCGGGCATGGTTTCGGTGGGTATGGGTATGGTGGGTATGGTTTCGGTGGGTATAGGTCCGGTGGACACGGCGGATATGATGGGTATGGTGGGTATGGGTCCGGTGGACACGGTGGTTCTGGCGGGCATGGCTTCGATGAGCACGGGTACGGCGGATACGGTGGCTCTGGCGGGCATGGCTTCGGTGAGCATGGATTCGGCGGGTATGGTGGGTATGGGAACTCCGGGGGGTATGATTCAGGTTGACACGGCGGGTATGGTGGGTATGGTGGATACGGTTTCGATGGGCACGGCGGATATGGTGGATATAATCCAGGACCCCAGCCCGGATAACATGGTATTATACATGAAAATGACAGTGGATATCCATTTGTTCCCCCACTGTAAATATTCGATAAATTATTGTTGTTGTTATTATTGTTGTTGTTATTGTTGTTATTGTTGTTATTGATATTGATTCCCAACTGTCCCTGTAGTCCCCGCTCTTCCTGCGAAGTATAGCAGTCCGGGACTGGATATTCCACACATACACAGACTTCAGCCTGCAAATTAACCTGAACATCATCAAATGAGGTACCTATAGGCTGATAATTTAGTGCTGTACTTTGTGCCTCCATTGTAACCACACGCGTTATGGTTCCTGAAAATGATGCTGTCACAGTAAAACAAACAAATTTACTGCATGTGCGGAGTGCAAGATAGAATTCCTGTCCAATAACAGGATTGGAAATTGGATTGCCGCAGAAATCCATAAAGGTCACAGAATAGTCTTCTCCACAACTACAGAATGGTGTAACTGTAACCTTAGGCTGACCTGAAAAACTGGACAAAACACGAAATGGACCTATAAGAAGTCTTCCGCATACAGTCCGTACTTCATCGGGACATCCCTGAAATACAAAGTAGGGCGCTCCCCGTTCTGCAGATAACGTGCTTCTATTGCAGCAGTTCATCACAGACCTATCTCCGCAGCATCCAGGTTTGGATAAAGGTGATAAAACCGGTAGTTCAGGTTCTGAATCCACATATTCTCCTGCAAGTCTTAGAATTTCCAGAACTGCAGTACGCATTCTGTCAGATTTCGGATGCGTCTCTCCGCTTGTGCAATCCAAAAAATACACTTCATCAAGATCTATTTGTCCAAGCAGTACCCAAAGTGCAATCTGAACTGCCGCATAAGCATCATTCTTGTCAAGAACCGGGCTGGCCGCAGCATCTACCCCTGCCAACTCAAATGTGGCATCAGCACTTATGGCAGGGTAGGTATTTGCCAAAATCCAACCAAGCATCTCTTTCTGCCGTTCTGTAGCTGCCGGAAACAATGTTTCAAACGGCCGACTTTCATAAGGCACATCATTATAAGGTCCATCGGCGAATTTATCCAGACAATAAACCGGTTTATTAGTACTACCCAAAATATTTCCAAAGAATTGGAATATTTGGTTGTGATCCTCTCTTTTTAGACGGTATCGTGAAGCGGAAGTATAGTCCAACGCACAATAACTCTCCACCCCTGGATTACCACCAGCGGTACCGCTGATATCTTTATCAGTATAGATAATAAAAGGGCGTAGCGCCCTTAATGCTTCTATATCAATCATGAAATATTCCTCCTTACTTTTTGATTGTAATAAGAAGATAATTACACAATTAATATATGCCGGTATATAAGATTTGCTTGTTTGTCTCATATCTGGAGGTTCAAACAGCTTTTATAGTGTCTTACTTTAAAATCCACTTACAGTTTTCACTTAAAACAGGGGAAAGTTATGTACATAGACAAGATATTTTATGGATAGGTGTTACCTATTCTTATTGAATGCAACAACAGTAATTACTCCAAAATCGGTGATATTCGTATAGTATTCCTGGCTGTTGTCATTGAAATACGTTTCTCAAAATCATCCCGATTTCAATCCACACTTCCGTGTAGGAAGTGACGGAAACGGCAGATAGAATCAGAGATGGAGGAGGTATTTCAATCCACACTTCCGTGTAGGAAGTGACCATAATCGAAGTTCTGAATGAAATTCACTGTAATATTTCAATCCACACTTCCGTGTAGGAAGTGACTATAGCCCTTACATGGAATGATATTAATTTTGATACCGGGATTTCAATCCACACTTCCGTGTAGGAAGTGACCTGACAGCGTATCTTATGCAGATGCATGAGGGAGCATTTCAATCCACACTTCCGTGTAGGAAGTGACATTAACGATCATCTTAATCGCGCCCTGGCAGTTGATATTTCAATCCACACTTCCGTGTAGGAAGTGACCCATGACTGCAGGAGGAGGCGTATCGGCCCAGGATTTCAATCCACACTTCCGTGTAGGAAGTGACGTATCCAGCATGTGCACAAACATACTGGATAAAGTATTTCAATCCACACTTCCGTGTAGGAAGTGACTTATCGGTAAGGATTCATCCACATTATATCGCAATTTCAATCCACACTTCCGTGTAGGAAGTGACTTGCTAAGCGCCGGAGAAAGAGGTGGGCATGAAAATTTCAATCCACACTTCCGTGTAGGAAGTGACTAAGTCTGAGATTTTAACAAAGTTGCAAACGCTTATTTCAATCCACACTTCCGTGTAGGAAGTGACACAAATATATCTTCCAGCAGTAAGATATCAGCAATTTCAATCCACACTTCCGTGTAGGAAGTGACGGGGGCTGGGACCGGTAGTATTACATAAAAATACAATTTCAATCCACACTTCCGTGTAGGAAGTGACCAGTTCCCGCCGTTGGCAGTAGATGAATTTCGTGATTTCAATCCACACTTCCGTGTAGGAAGTGACAAGTGGATAACACCTGCCTGACTGATTCACATAAATTTCAATCCACACTTCCGTGTAGGAAGTGACTGGCCTTCCACATTGCCCCAAACAGGTCCGCTGTATTTCAATCCACACTTCCGTGTAGGAAGTGACCCAGTAGGATAAGCGTCCTTTTATCACCCCTCCGATTTCAATCCACACTTCCGTGTAGGAAGTGACAAGTCGAGATACAGGGTACTGTTACACCGTATAAATTTCAATCCACACTTCCGTGTAGGAAGTGACTCTCGTGGTGTACCCGGAGTTGCGAACCAACAGATTTCAATCCACACTTCCGTGTAGGAAGTGACTAAACAGGGCAGACAAGGGGAGCAAGGCCCTCAGGATTTCAATCCACACTTCCGTGTAGGAAGTGACTTGTTTACTGCCTATGGATATACAGTTTTTCGCAATTTCAATCCACACTTCCGTGTAGGAAGTGACTCATTTCCTCCTTTATTTTACACGCTCAATGATATTTCAATCCACACTTCCGTGTAGGAAGTGACTAATTGTTTCCTGGCCATAAGCATCAAGAAAGTGATTTCAATCCACACTTCCGTGTAGGAAGTGACTTTTACAAAGCGTCTGAACCTGCCAGAACGTAATATTTCAATCCACACTTCCGTGTAGGAAGTGACATAACATAACATTTAGAGAAGTTTACGATTTATGATTTCAATCCACACTTCCGTGTAGGAAGTGACCGCCGTAACAATTCGTCCATTTCATCCTCAGATGATTTCAATCCACACTTCCGTGTAGGAAGTGACTTAGTTGGTGGTCCTTTAAAAGTTTTTTATAGTTTATTTCAATCCACACTTCCGTGTAGGAAGTGACAGCAAAATCATACAATTTTAACCAAATATATTGTATCATTCTTCTAAATTCTACCCCTTCTTTCCACAAATTGCAATCCTGATTTACGTTATTTCCATTAAAATAATACAATCTTTATATTTCCATCCTTTTTTCAGGTGCGAATCCCCCTGATAATCCATGTTCACTCTACATTCGCACCTGACAATTATCTATATATTTTCTTCTAATCATACGGAAACTCTGTATAAAACTCAACCGCACTCAAGCACGGTTCACCCAACCCTGACAAGATTTCTCTATAGTACCCATCGGATAAGGACCAGAAGCCTTTAACACTATATTAACAATAAATCTCTCAACTTCCACGAAATAGCAGTGAGCCTTTTTATTATCTCTTAATATTAATCGCTTCTGACTCAACTGTCTTTGCCATATATATGTTCTTCTCTATTTGTCATAAAATACTTCATAGTGTCCAAATCCAATTGTTGCCCCTTTTCCAACCCGCAGATATTTTCCCACTTCCAGAATCGGCACGAATTGCGATAAATCACCTTCATATAGAACCCATCCTGTCTTGGACGTAAGTTCCAGTTTACCATCTTTCTGATTCATGGAATACCTGGAAAAAGGGATTTCCCTCCAATATTCATCTAAAGTTTGAATTCCCCTGGCCTGTTCCAGCAACTCCTCCTTGTTCCACTCCAATTCAAAATCCATATGGGCTTTCGTCAACAGTGATATTCTGCGTATCAGAAACTGTATAAACATTTCAAAGGGCAGTCTGTCAAATAATCTCTCTCCAGAAATAATCCTTAGAGGCGTATCAAAAAACAAGCTGGCATAAGAAACATTTCTTTCTTTAATCTGCAGTGGACCAGGTGAGAGATTACGAATCCAGCTTTTCCCCCCGGCAAAAATCACCTTGCCTGAATTTGCATCTACTATCTGTCTCAGGCGAAATGTGAGTCTTGCAGCACCCCATCCTTTTTGTTCTGCTGCCTGCAGTGCATCCAAATACACTCCAGCTCTTTCTGCCCCTGTCCCAAACAATGTAAGATCAAAAACACATAAATCCCCTTTTTTCCATCTCTCTCTGCCTTCCCCGTGTACATATAACACATATGGATTCACCGCGCCTGCTTCACCACCCGTATTGCTGAAACACTTGACATAGAGACATGTGTCTTTTCTTACACACTTAAAACATCTCTTATCGGGATAGTCACAGCAAAAATCCCTGATGCAGTGTCCTAATATACCTCTTATTGTAGAACCCAAATAAGAAGGAAGTCTGCCTTCTTCCTGACATTCATATGTTGCTCGTAATGTTAAAATATTTATGAACTCGAACATACAGCCTCCTTGGCCTTTTTTGTTTATTTTATTACATTATATACCATTTTTCACCAAATAAAAACCTCCTATATCCCACTTGAACCCTTTATGCTTTTTTCATGCTACCGTTTTAATATCAATCTAACATCTTTAATCTTGAAAATTCAATTATTTTTTTACTACCGTTCTGCCCATTAAAATAAAAGTGCAAAACTATCTCTTATATTCTCTGTCACCTGCAAAAACACATAAAAACAGGCCTTCGGCAGTTAGACTTTTCTTGCTGCCAAAAGTTTATTGTTGTTTACAATGCGAGGGATAACCAGAAGCCGTTCCTATTCTTGGTTTAAGACAATAATGTGTATGTCATGAAATAAGTAATATTACATGCCGTGCATATTGGGAGACTAGCTATTAAAAGTCTAGTCTAAAATGAAACTTTTTGAATGAATTGCTGTAGGATTGCAATACATGTATTACAGCCGACTAATTAAAATGCAGGCTTCTCTCTTTGTGTTTTATTTTAGTCACCACAACACAACATAACAAAGGGGGTCCCCTGCTATAGCTAGTATAACACAGAATATGAAATATCGTTTATTCCTAATCCCTTACACCAGAAGTACGGTGTTACCATAATACAGGGAAAGGCTAACCCCGCCGACTCTGGCGTATTTGCCGATCACGTCAAAAAATGATCCGTTCCATTTGGGGACACCATGAATTTCTCCCAAAGTGCTAATATTCTGTCGTTAAACACAAATATCCTATAACTTCTCAACTATTTTTTCAAATATACTTATCAATGAATCAGTCTCCGTTTCACTTAAAATACCGAAGATATTCTCAATCAAAATCCGTTCCGCGTCATGATGTCTGCAAATCGCCTGTTTGCCCTTATCCGTTAATAGAAGCTGCAGGCTTCTCAAATCATTTGTATTAAGCCTTCTCTCCACCAGTCCCTTTTTTTCTAATCTATTGAGAGCATTTGTTAAGGTGCTATTTGGAATATTTAATTTACCGGCAATTTCTTTCGGTATGATTTCAGAATTATTAAAAAGCAATCTTAAAATATTGACATCTAATATTCCGGCACCTTTCAATTCTTCTGTGCACACTTCCAGTTTATTACCAACCATAATTTGTTCCCACAAAATACGGAACTTTTCAATTTGCTTTTCTCTCTCCATGGTATACCTTCTTTACAATCTTATTTATGCCCAAAGCACATAAGCCAGCTAATGGCATTAAGAAGATTATAACTGTTAATATTGTTTTTGTCATTGTAATTATATTAGAAACCTGTACCAAAGAAAACAACTGATTTGGGTATTGTAATAACACAATAGCTAGAATAATAATTTCTGCCAATTGTGTTATCGACAATATGAGCGGAGAGAAAGTTATGATTGAAATAACGAAACAGTTTTTAATTAGCTTCCTGAAAACTGCGTAGTTAGCACCAATCAATAAAACAGTATACAATAAGACCATTAAAATATCAGGCAAGAAAACCAACTGATGGATATCTCTTCCTGTCGCACCAATATCACCTAATAATTGATATGCGTATTCCGGCGTATAGTTAAAAGTTTGGGTTAAAAAGACAAAATCTTTCTTAAGCACAATATTAACCAATACCATTACGAATACCAAAGCTAAAAGTAACGATACAATAACTTTGGGTTTTGCAATCATTTGAATTGCTGAATTGAATTTTTTGTTTTTTTTATGCATGGCTGCACCTCCGTTTTTATTACTATATTAGTATATTACCTTATTGGAAGTATATTGTCAACATGTTATCTTAATATAATGAAATATTTTGCTTCACATTAGATTCACTCAATTTTGGCCTTTCCGTTAAACACCGTACATATATCATAGAAAACACGAATAGTACACGAATAGCATAAGCTGTCTTTTTCAGCGCATTTCCGGGGGATACATTAGCGGCAAGAGGTGCACAGTTCTGTGCCATTGGCAGGCTTGAAATCCGTCTTGACCATTTAGAATCCGCTGTATTTTATCCCATGTACTACAAAACGCCGCCATTCTCTCAATGGCAACATCAGACTAAAGACAAAGTTTATTTGATAATATAGAAATACATATATCAGAATAAATACGCATTGCTATACTTATTCTCTAAAATGTTGTA
This sequence comes from Blautia marasmi, assembly GCF_900258535.1. Lineage (NCBI taxonomy): Bacteria > Bacillati > Bacillota > Clostridia > Lachnospirales > Lachnospiraceae > Blautia > Blautia marasmi. Next base: position 4,901,277 of record NZ_OIWX01000001.1, on the reverse strand, counting down.
TAATAAAGCAACATTAAACTTGCAGAAGATATTGTTTATAATAACGGAGGAATTAACGATGCAAAACTTTCTCAAAATGTTGACAAGCGACTGTAAAAATGAGGAGCTGCCCGAAGAATTTAATTATTTCGGAAAGCTTATCGGCAGTTGGAAAATCGACTATATTGATAACAGCAATTTTTACTCGAGGAAAGGCGAATGGCATTTTTCATGGATTCTTGATGGGATGGCAATTCAGGATGTTATTATGCTGCCCGATTATGAATATGGAACGACGCTTCGCGTCTATAATCCTGGTACATGTGCTTGGGATATCGCCTATTGTTATACCGGAAAGATCATGCGGTTTGAAGCGCGAAAACAAGGCGATAGAATAGTCCTTACGAACATAGAAGATGAAAGAAGAAAATGGGTCTTTGCCAAAATTGAGGATGATAATTTTCACTGGCAGGATATTATAGTAAAGGATGACGGTGAATGGCAGATTAATTTTGACTTATATGCCCAGCGCATGTAATAAGCATACTGTTATTGCACAGTCTTAGCATAAAGCAGCCTTCAACTTACAATTTGACGAGGTAAAAAGATGATAACAGGATACTACTGCACAAATATTTTCTCTGAGCAAGCCAAAGAACTGATTGCATTTTATAGGGAAATATTAGATATACCCTTTATTAAAACAGACGATGACAATTCAAATGGGGTTTATCTTGGCTTTATTGAAAACGCACCCACTCTTTGTATATGGGATTGTAAAAAATGTAACGTACCGCCCACCGGACATCAATCCTTTGTATTTCAAACAAATAACCTTGACTTAACAATGGAATGTTTAAAGGAAAAAGGGATTTCTCTGTCTGAAGCCATTAGATATGATTGGGGAACTTACGAGGTTCGATTAAATGATTTAGACGGAAACGAGATTGTGCTAGCTGAGTTTGCGTAATTGTCAGCATTCAGTCTGGTGTATATCAAATTTATAGAACAGGGCTTGTCTGTTCAGAGGCTGCTGTGCGTAAATTAGCTTCATAATGACAGAAATGTTAAGGCCGATAAATTCCCGTTTGCTCTAAAACCTATAGGACACCAAATAACTGATAATCTGGTGTCCTATTTTATAATATGTGCTCTGCCCTTCAATCAGCTATCTACTGCATGTACTTTCATCCGGTAATTTTGTCAGCAATCACTCTTCTACTAATGAAAACAATTACAGTTCAAGATCCACTTGATACTCATTGTCAATAAGTATATATTCCAATTTATGGCTGCGGCATAGTTCCAAAATTTCCGCATTATCCCTAAGTACCGTATCTATCGTAAGTCCTTCATCTTCTATACGTTTTTCAATAACATCTGCATATTTCATAATCTCATGAAAATGATTGTTAATATATTTTTCACTCATGACCAAGCAATAAAATTTAATTTTTGTCAAATACTCCGCTGCAAAGTCCTTAGACCAGTCAAAAGGAATATAACACCCTTCTACAATAAGATTCTGCTCATTCTCAATAGCTGTTTTCATGATTCCACATACAATTGGCCATAGATAATCTGTTAATGCACTGTCATCGCTCATAGGTGTAAGCTTTGTATATCCGCTGCGGATAAGTCCCATCTTTAAGTGGTCCACGGAAAGGTACGGGTATTTATACTTTTCCAGTAATTTTTGTGCAAGTGCTGTCTTACCGGTATGAGATGCGCCTGTTATTAAAACAATCATTTTTTGATTTCCTCTCAATTATTATCCTGATAGAACAAAGTGAACGCCCGAACAATCCACAACTCCGGACTTTCCCTTTTCGCTCTTTACATGAGATTTTACCATATAATAGCATTCTTGCATATGAGAAAGACCTTTGCTTCTCCTTCTTTTTATAAAAAGAATGGAAAGTGAAATACATCAAAAACCTCCATCCGTGGCAATCCTGCACCTATTCTATTCCCGTATGCTGACTTTCCGGGAATTTTGTAGGCCATCCGTTTTTGGGTTTCCCGGATCATTGGATGCTTATCTTACGAAGTCATAGTAAATCATAACCTCTACCGTGCGATACCCCAGGTGGTAAGTTCTTGCTTTACAAGCCTTATGATATTCAAGCAACTCTCTTTATCCTTTACGTCTCCAATCAACATACAGTTTAGCGTACATATATTTTTAAAGGTACTGCATGTAAGCTGAAAATCCGGAAATCTTCTGTAGGTTCCCGTCAAATAGCAGTCTGTGATTGTGCAATCATGCAGTGTAAGCAGACTGTCATTGATCACTCCTATATTCGTATAAGAGACAGGCGGGAGCCTATAGACTGCTTTCACTATCCCTCTTAGCAGGAAATCAGGAATGATACCATAGACATTTTCCAACAGTGATATCCCGCAAAAGCAGCGGCGGCGTACCTTTTGCATTTCGGTTTCGAGGTGTACTTGCTGTAATGTATCTGTAAATCTATGACCGGGCAAAACTTCTATTGTTATACGATGATATATCCCTGTCATATTAGCGACTGTAAGCTTATCAGAATACGGCTTAAATCCCCGCAAATCTGCCGGGCAGGGAATTATCACTTTATTTATCCTCTGCTGTTTTGCGAGTATGCGGGCATATGCACTTATAAAAACATCATTCAATGTAGCTCCATATTGCTTAGCCATCTTTCGGATGATGTTCAGCTCATCGGAAGTGATGATTTCCTTTAAGCAATAATAATTCTTTTCCGTACTGTAAGAACGTATAGGGCGCAGAGAGACTTTTTTTCCGTTTCTTGTCTGTTCTGTTGGTCCGGAAATATGAACTTCCTTCAATAAATATGCTATATCCCGCCTGTTTTTCAGCGTGTGCGGTAATTTCCTTCCGTTATACAAATGGCATAACAAATAAAGATATTGTAAGAATCCAATTCCGTCTGCCAGAAGATGGCTCATTCCAATAATCAGCACCCACCCCCTTTCTCTCTGTCTGATAAATATTTTAAGCTGTGTGTTTGTTCCTAAGTCCCACATCATTGGTTGATATGATTCCTGTTCTTCCAAAATAATGGTATCTTCTGCTGCATAATCCTTCTTTACAAAACAATATTTTTCAAAGTCAAATACATATAAAACTTCCGGAACATATTGGCAGGACAGCGCAACCGCTTTCCGCAGCCTGCAAATGTCTAATTTTCCCTCAATTTCTATATGACAATACATCAGAGGATATACGCGCTCTTTATGTATGGCTTCTATAAAATCCAGACTTTCACTTTTTGTTATCGCTGCTTCTTCCTTCATTCCCATCTTGTCACCCTGTTATTGTTGGTTGTCCGTATGCTGCTTACAAAGTAAAGTATTGCTAAACAGAAATGGAATGAAGATCAAACCCACGCCTGTTAACCGCCCCATTTGTGAGGTTTGCGCATTTTCAATTAATTGGCGGATCACCAGCACAACGATCATGATCTGTGCCGCTAAGATGACTGTCAGAATCATGATCCCTCCTATCTTCTGCTTCACAGCTGCATCTGAAAAAACAGTTTTTAAAAAAAGAATAAGAAAACAAAAAATGTAAGCCAAAAGATAGGCCGGATAGCTGCCGCCTATATACAGGACAATGCAAATAAGCAGGCATATGAAAACTTTTAAGAAAACATTTGTTTTTTTCATTTATTCACCTCAATCTTTCCATTCCGTGTTTCCGTTTCAATCGTTATCACTGGATTTTTCCCAATCTTTCCCTCAGCTTTTTCCCCGTTTGTTTTAATCTCATCCTGAAAAGATGTCCTTATGGTCCCGTTTTTTGTTTCTGCCGTAAAGTCAAATTCCAAGTCATCCGGAATCGTTAGACGGATATCACCATTTTTATTAAACAACAGTAAATCTCCTGCCACCTCTGAGTAATCAATTTGCAAAAGCCCGGAATTGTTATTTTTATATTCCCCCGAACCGACAGCATTTTTTATGCTGACGTCTCCACTTGTTGTAGTGCAGATAACAGAGCCGTTTAATGCATCACAGGATACTTTGCCGCTGGTCGTCATGAAACGAATATCCTCTGCCTGCAGTCTATATAGATCCAGCATCCCGCTTGTCGATGACAAGTACATATTCTTGGCAGACATATCCTTCAAATTGACATTTCCAGCGGTACTGTCAATTCGCAGTGACGTCAAAATGAGTTTGGTCTCAGAAAAGTCAATATTGCCATCCGTTGTGGTCACAGTCAATCCCTTCTGGTAAGACGACGGCAGCTCTACCTCCACGTACCTTAAAAATCCATCCTTGAAGAATGGTTTCCTGCCCTCGCTGATATGTACACTGTCCCCATCTTCCGAGACTTTGGCATAATAGGCCTTATTCTTTTCGGTCATATATTCCCGAATCACAATTTCGTCACTATCTGACATGTAAAAGGTAATATTCTCTTCATCGTAAGAAATTGTCAAATCCGAAATATCACCAACGGAATAACGCAATTCATTAGCCATTTCCGGCTGCGCAGAATGGGAACATCCTGTCAAACCCATGATAAAGAACACACTTACAGCTAAACACCAATACTTGTTTTTTATTTTCATCTAAATACCTCCCTATGTCATAAATGAATCATTCATTCATCTATGGTTAAAAAATTAGAGGGCTGCAATGCCCTGCTAATTTATAGTTTGTAAGCAGATATAATATTATCCATACAGACAGCTTTTGCCAATTCCATCGGAATTTCTTTCGTCTCAAAAGAAGTATATCGCACATCCATTGCCCACCACGATAGAATTTCTATAATAAGCGTTGTGATAAGTTCGGGATACTCCAGATTCCGGATCATTTTCTGCTTTTGAAATTCACTTATATATCTGCTCATAGCCTTAAAAAATCTTTTACGATAAGCTGTGTAGTGTTCTCCTAAATATTTAAAATCAAACTGATTCCTTTCAATAAACAGACAGCCAACAGCATATCGGGCCATAAGGTCAAAAGTGTCTGATATGAGTTCTTCAAAACTATAATCCTCTATATCCTTTAAATGTTTCTCAAATTCATTTGCAGATTCTTCAAGCAGCTTTACCACATCCTGCTCAATCCCTGTAAATAAATCATCTGTTATTGGCCTTTGCAGCTCATGATTTATAAAGTCTGGGTCAATCGTGCACTTTAAAACAAAATGTAAAATCTCTTTTTTTCCCACAAAATCCAGGTATATCGTGCCCACAGACACGCCTACCGCCTTTGCAATATGACTGATCTGCGTTTTAGAATATCCCTGCTGCAGGAACAGCTTAGCAGCTGCGTCAGCTATTGCCTTTATTCTCTCGTTCAAAACAGCACCTCCCTAGTGAATGAATCATTCATTTCTCTCATAATACAATAGATATCTTAAAAAGTCAATTCACTATTTTATATAAAGGCCCGTGTGAGGCTTGGAAAGAAATCATAAAGGGTCCGTCACACATATCAACTTAGTGTGGCAGGCCCCTAGTCCCATGGAGCACAACACACAAGGATTTATCCCTTCATTTCAGGTTCGCTTGACTTTCCACCACAACTGTTTCATACTGTATTTTATATACTATTTTAGGCTAGCCGCCGCGCTGGAAAGGATAAACATGATCAAAGTGACAAAGCAGACTAATTTTAAATTCCAAATGGCAACAGACAGCCTTCAGGTTGGGATACTTAAATGCAGAATTGACAAGTATCTTTCCATAGAGGAGATGAACAGCGGTTTTGTTCAGTTGTCCGGATATTCTGCTGAGGATATGGAAAAGCGTTTTCAGAATCATCTCATGGAGTGTGTCCATCCGGAAGATATCTCTGTACTTACCACACTTCAGACGGATATTTCCCGGGGTAAAATATGTGCGGCCGCAGAATTCCGTATTCCTGGCAAAAGTAATGTATCACGCTGGTACCGGTTACTTGCTCTTACACAATTTGATGAGTTTAAGAAACCATACAGTGTTATAGGAATCCTTTTTGATATTGATGGTGAAATGCAGTTTATGAACAAGCTGCGCTCCCAGGCAGAGCAGGATTCTCTGACCGGATTATATAACCGCAAAGAAACAGAACTGCGGATTAAAGAATATCTGGACAGAAAGCCGGAGAAATGCTGTGCTTTGTTTATGATAGATACGGATAATTTTAAACAGGTAAATGATACCAAAGGGCATATGATGGGGGATGTGGTCCTGACCGAAATGGCCTCTGCCATGAAGTCCCTCATGCGCACAACAGATATTGTGGGACGAATAGGCGGCGATGAATTTACTATTTTCATGAAGGATATCCCCTCCAAAGATGCTGCCCGAAAAAAGGCAGAACGTCTGGCCGATGTCTTCCGTCATCTTTTTGAAAACGAAAAATTTTCCCTCCAGATAACCTGCAGTATCGGTGTGGCCGCTTACCCGGATGACGGAGCTGATTTTAAAACCTTATACAAACATGCCGATCAGGCTCTGTATCAGGCAAAAACCCATGGTAAAAATAAATATGTGATGTATAATAACAAACGCGCATATTGTGCTGAGGATACTGGATACTCTTCCATCGGTGCACACATTGACTCCGAATCCCGGACCGTCCAAAGTCAGGGAGATTTGCTGGCTGATGTTTTTAAGATCCTATATCGCATGGAGAATCCTGACCAGGCCATTAACCTTATACTGGAAACTGTGGGCAAGAAGTTTGATGTGAGCAGGGCCTACATATTTGAATCCACAGAAGACGGTAAATATACTTCCAATACTTACGAATGGTGTAATGAGGGCATCCCTCCCCAGATTCTTATGCTGCAGAATCTCAATTACAATCAGTTTGGAGACTATCATACCCTATTTCAGGACAACTCCATATTCTACTGCAGAGATATCAACACACTGCATCCAAAACAAAGGGAAATATTGGAGGAACAGGGCATTTGCTCCACACTTCAGTGTGCTTTCTGGAAAGGGGAAAATCTTGCCGGTTTTATTGGTTTCGATGAATGTACAGGCTTACGTCTCTGGACGAAAGAGGAAGTAGATACCCTTTCCCTTATCTCCCAAATGATGTCCATTTTCCTGCAGAAACGCAGAGTGATGGACTGGAACAGTGAAATGAAACTGCAGCTGCATACTATATTGGATTCCAATGATTCCTGTATCTACGTGATCCAGCAGGACTCCTTTGAGCTGCTTTACTTAAGCCAAAATACCAAGGAATTAAAACCCAAAGTCCAATTAGGAGAGTTCTGCTATAAAGCATTCTATGGAAAAGACAGCATATGTGATTTTTGCCCTCTTTTGAACGGAGGAACCGGAGAACTCTATGTTCCGGAAAAAAATATACACATTAAATTACAGGCGTCTTCCATGAAGTGGCTTGGAAATGACGCATACCTTTTATCTTTTCGCACAGATTCCGGGGGAATCGTTCCCCATGATGAGAGCTGCTCTGCTTTCATGGCGGAAAAAAGTCTGGTCGACTGCCTCCAGTGGCTGACTTCCTCGGAATATTTGGATGATGCCATTGAATATGTCCTGCGAATCGTACAGAACTACTATCAGTCCGACAGGGTTTATATTATTGAAGCGGATGTAAAAAACAATATTGCCAACAATACTTACGAAATCTGTGCCGAAGGGGTATCCCCTCAGATTGACCATCTGCAGAATGTACCTCTTGAAACCATATCTTTCTGGATGGAACAGTTTGAAATCAGAGACTACATAAAGATAAATAATATCGAAGAACTTGGTGAAGACCGCCGGCTGGAATACGACATTCTTAAAAAACAGGGCATTAAAAGCCTCATGGCAATTCCCCTCTCTGACAAAGGAGAGATAAAAGGTTTTCTGGGTGTAGACGATCCCAAGCAGAACAAAAAGAATTTCCATTATCTGAAAGGGCTTTCCTATTTTCTTGAAAGTGAAATTGCCAAAAATACTTTAAAGAAAAAGCTGGAGCTGATGAGCTATCAGGATCTCATGACAGGACTTGAAAACCGAAACAGCTTTCTGAATTACTGTGAAGACTTTTCCATACGGATGCCCTCTCCCATAGGGATCATATTTATGGATATCAATGGCCTGAAACGGTTTAATGATGCCAAAGGCCATGTATATGGAGATATGATCGTCACTCATGTTTCCGACATGATAAAGAAATTCTTCCCCGATGCCAGAAAATTCCGCCTCAGCGGAGATGAATTTCTTGTCGTATCCGAAGCCCTAACATATGAGGCGTTTATGACGCAGGTCAGCAGTCTGGAAGAATCTTTATCTGAAAACAATTTATGTATCATATCTATAGGAACGACATGGAATGATATCTACACTGACCTAAATGAATCTCTGAATAAAGCTGACCGGTTAATGTATCTGAAAAAGCAGGAATATTACCGGACATCCCAAAACATTGCACCTGAAAAAATACCTTTGCTGAAGGATTTGACGAATGCGATCCTCAATAAGGAATACCTGGTTTATCTGCAGCCCAAAATAAACTTGGGATCAGACAGCATAGACAGTGCGGAAGCCCTTGTGCGCTACAGGGAAAAAGATGGCTCCATCTCTCCTCCCTTTAAGTTTATTCCCATGCTGGAAAGTGAAGGACTTATCTCTAACATTGATTTCTTTGTTCTGGAAGAAGTATGCAGACTACTGACAAGCTGGAAAAATACCCCGTTCTCGGAAATTAGGCTTGCTCTGAATCTTTCAAGGATCACTTTATTTGATGACCATTTTTTTACTCGGTTTTGGGAGATTTTTAAGCGTTATGATTTAAAGCCGGAACAAATAGAAATAGAAATCACCGAAGCGCAGGAGACACTCAATAAAAAGCAGATGGCTCTGCTGCTGGAACAGCTTAAAAACCGTGGTTTCCGTATTGTCCTTGATGACTTTGGTGTTGCATATTCCTCATATGAGTTTTTAATGATGGCTGACTTTGACCTTTTGAAGATAGACAAAAGCGTCGTACAAAGGTATGAAACTTCTGTTAAGGGCAAAGCTTTAATGAAACATATCGTTCAAATGAGCCATGATATTGGAATTAAATGTTGTGCGGAGGGCGTGGAGACAGAAGAACAGTACAACTTTATAAAAGAAATCGGTTGTGACTATATCCAGGGTTATTTTGTGGGAAAACCGGCGCCTCCGGAAAAATTTAAACTTTGATATTTCTATGCGGCATCTTCATGCGGGATGGCAATACACCGCACCAAGATGCCGTATTTTTAATACTCTAAGTACTTATTTCCTTAGAATACACCTTGCGCTACTATGAAAAAAAAGGGTTAATACGGGTAAACCGTGACAATAGCGGAAGGCGCTGCTATTCTGAGAGCGATGTTGAATGGATCAAGTTCATCAAAAAGTTAAAAGATACCGGAATGATCTTAAAAGACATCGAAACGTATTCACGTCTCCGATATGAGGGTGCCGAAACCATGCCCGAACGATTATCCATGCTTCAAAAACACAGGGAATATGTCCTTTTTCAGCAGCGTAAATAGGCTGAGCATTTAAGTAATCTCGACAACAAAATTACGTTTTACCAAAATAGTATTTCAGTAAAAAATGAGGATCAAGCAGGTTCTGCAGATTGCTTTAGTGATTGATTAGAATACTGGGCCTTCACCAGATAAACTCCTATCACGACGATCATAATTCCTATCACTTCTTTTGCAGAGAGCGTTTCGGAAAATATAACGCTTCTGATAAAGTAACGCTAAAAATCGGATTCCTTCAATATGTGATTGACTTATTTGCCATATAAAGCAATTTCTTCCGCTTGTCTGGAATCGTAGTCTTTTGTCACCGCCTCAACACTGCGTCCCTCGCAGAGTTGCTGGCTTAATTCCCGCACTGTATCCCATACATTAAAATGCAGGCGGAAATCCTGATTTGGGATCTGGTCTCCTCCGGCTACACATTCGATAATTGAATCCGACTGAGGTATATCCGGAGCTGTAGCATTTTTAGAAGAAGATATCTTCCCCAGGTTTTTGGCAAAGGAATCCAGTGTCTTTGTCTTTCCAAGTGTTTCTACAATGGCGATAGCGGAATCGAGATGTTCGGACTTTGGATTGATTGCCAGTCTCTGGTCCGCTCCTACAACACAGATTGAACCATTTTCCAATACCGGCAAAGGTGTCATCTCAATTTCAAATGGATACCCCTCAAAAGCTTTCCCCCGATAAAGCGCACAAATAAAAGCACAATTCCCTTCTGCAAAAAAATTCTTTTCTTCTTCTCTGGAAGGCAGTGTGTTAAGAGCAGTTTCCGGATCTAAATACCCCTTGTCAATCATCATCTGGAGAAAAGAAAATCCTTTTTCGATATAGCTGCTGATCTTCGTTGTTCCGTCTGACAATGATGCCAGTTTCTGGCTGGCATCGTCGCTCTGATAAACATCATATAGTCCGGCACACATAACAGGAACTGTCAAGGCAAAATCTTTATTCGCCCCATAAGGAAGTATACCGTTTTCCTTCAGTGTTTCGCAGACATTCAGAAACTCCTCCAGATTTTTCGGTACTTTCAAGTTATATTCTTTTAACATATCTACATTCCATACGAAACCAAAGCAAGTGTAAGACAATGGAATGGAAAATATCTTTTCCCCGTATGTACTCTGGATCAATGCGTCCTGTGACAGATTCTCCGTACATTTCAGATTAGACATATCATAAATATATCCTTTTTCGTCAAACTCCAATACATCTTCGGCCGGAATCAGGTATAAATCATCGGCCGTTCCTGAGGATAGACGTTTCAAGAGCAATTCCCGGTATGACAGGCCCTCTTCTGCGTAAAAACTTGCAGAATCGCTATAAACCACTATGTTGGTATTTTTGTCCTGGTTCAGTATTTGTCTGCAAGAGTCTTCTATTGCATTTGAAACATCCTCATTTTGTGTAAAAATTGTGATTGGCGTTTCAGGAATACTCTCATCCAGATACAGCTCCGGAGCATTTTTTTTATTTCCGCAGCCGGATTGCAGCAGAATGAGTGTAATAAGAAAGCATAGCAGGCATTTTTTTACCAATACTTTTTTCATCATTTCTCCTCCGGTCTTTGTATGATATTTAATAAATGTTGGAGCGTACCATATAATTTCTCTGGTTCCACAGGTTTTCCGATATGTGCATCCATTCCGGCATCCATACATCTGCGAATATCTTCTTTGAATACATCGGCCGTCATGGCAATGACCGGAACGGAAGCGGCATCCGTCCGCTCTGAATTTCTGATTGCTTTGGTTGCTTCCAGTCCATTCATTTCTGGCATATGGACATCCATGAGTATTAGGCGATAATAGCCGGGGCTGCTGTTCAAGAAGCAGTCCAACGCTTCCTTTCCGTTCCGGGCGCTGTCTACAACAGCACCGCAGCATTCGAGAAGTTCTACGATAATTTCCATGTTTAATTCGTTATCCTCCGCCGCCAGGATTCTGACACCCTTTAGATTTCCAGACTCTAAAGTCATTGCCTCTGCCGGTTTCGTTTTTTCACCCAAGGTATAATACTTCAGTTGTTCCAAAAGTTCGGACTTGAAGATTGGTTTTGTCAGAAATCCATTAATGCCTGCCTCAACAGCCTCATCCCTTACATTTTCCCAATCGTAAGCAGATAATAGAAGGATTGGAACTTTGCTGCCCAGCCGAGTCCTGATCTGTCTTGCTGTTTCTATTCCATCCATCCCAGGCATTCTCCAGTCTATTATAACGATCTGATAATCCGCTTTCATTACATGTGCTTTCCATGCCAGTTCTACCGCATCAGATCCATTTAAAACCCACTGCGCATGGATACCGTTCTCCTGAAGCATCAGACTGATACTCTCACATGCATCCTGGTCATCATCCACGATAAGAGTCGAGTATCCTGACAGAGATGAACCTTCCGGTACCTGCTGTGCCGGAAGATTAAGAGGGATTTCCACCGTGAAACGAGATCCCTCATTCTCTCTGCTGTCAACACGGATATTTCCGCCCATCAGATCCACAATATTCTTTGTAATTGCAAGTCCCAGTCCTGTACCTGTAATTTGACTCATACGGTTGTCCTCAGCCCGCTCAAATGGTTGAAATATCCGTTTCAGGAAATCGGCACTCATTCCAATACCGTTGTCTTTTACCATAAATCCCAGCCTGATAGTATTATTATCCATCAAAGTTTCTGTAATCTGCAGTATGATTTCGCCGCCTTCCTGCGTATATTTTACTGCGTTTGACAGAAGATTAAGTAAGATTTTCTGCAGGTGCAGTGCATCGCTGATCACCGTATCATGTTCCAGAAGCAGAGATTTCATTTGCAGCGTCTGGCCTTTTTTATCCATATCGGGTTGAATGACGGAAATAAGATTGGCAAGCAGGCTGGGAAGATGTACATTTTCTTCTTTAAGACTGATTCTTCCGCTTTCAATACGCGACATATCCAACACTTCATTGATCAGCTCCAAGAGATGCCCCGAAGCTGCTGTGATCTTATGAAGACATGATTCAACCTTGGTCCGGTTATCCAAATTTTTTAATGCTATATTTGTCATACCTAATATGCCGTTCATAGGCGTTCTTATATCGTGAGACATAGAGGAAAAAAATGCTGTTCTGGCCTGATTGCTGTTCTCAGCCTGAGTTAGAGCATCTGCCAGATGTTCGCGCATGTTATGATCATCCGTTGTTTCGTGAAACACGGCCAGATATTGACCGTAATCTGCAGGTATCAGATGAACTGCGATCCAGCGTTTCACTTCATTTGGACCAGTTCCAATCATAGATTCTCCGGTGATCTGTTCTTTCATCGTTCCATTCAGAAAACTCTCTCTTACAGAATCATCGAGTTTCATTTTGCCGGCATCAAATACCAGTGCCGGATTTTCAATCACCTGCTGTGTAGTAATTCCAAGAAGAACCGGCAGGTTATCCGAAACAAGTTCTACTTTCCGCCCGGATGGCGTATAGAGAAGAAATGCAAAATCTATATTCGCAGAAAGATTTTGAAACAGCTTCTCACGGTATTCCTTTTGTCTTACATCTGCTTTCATGGACTGTCTTCCTGCCAGCAATACGGATGTAGAGAGTCCGCCAATGAGTAGAAGGATGAACATACAACAGATCATAACAATAATCGGCGTAGCCTCCTGCTGAAGGACTGCACGGGGAATGACCGTAATCAAATAACAGCCCTCCGGTGCATCTATCGGAAGAAAACCAAGCAGAGATTTTTGTTTTTCATTTATAATAGCAAGTGTCCCGCTTTTCTTATCATGGATGACTTGGCGGAGTGTATCCTGCACTTCCTTTTCATTTTCCTGCTTTGCCAGATAGTTGTAAATATTTGTCTCTGTTGCTGTCCCACGGGACTTTATAATAAAATTGCCAGTGCTGTCCACCACATAGGCAGACCCTTCTCCATTGTGAAAAGTAAACAGAGTTGGCAGATTGTAGTCATTGATAATCCGATCGGCATATATGGCGCCAATCTGTTTATCATTTTCTATCACAGGAGACTGGTAGGTAATTTGAAGATGTCCGCTGGTCCCATGATAGGGCGCTGACAGACCGTCTGTTCCCTTGAAAAGAGCTGTCTCCTCAAACGGCATATCCGATACATCAACCGTATCACCCTGACTGTCAATTCCTTTTCCATCCATGCTTACATAGGAGAAGCGGAAAAAATCAGTTGAGTCGGCATACTTCTGTAAGGTATTCTCAACGGTATTCTCCTGTTCAGATGCAAGAAGATCTGCCAAGGTAAACACAAGCTCTCTGTCAAGTGTTATCTTGCTGTTCAGTCCTTCACTGATAATCCTGCTGGAGCTCAGAAGAGTCTGATTTGCGCTTTGGTTCATCCTGCTGATAATTTGTATAAGAAAAAAACTGGATATGGACAGGGCAATTACAAAGATTCCTGCAGATGCGGCCAGTATTGTACCTGACTTCTTTTTCTCTTTGATTTTCAATTTCATTTACGTTCCCCCAAGACGGTTTTTTCTATCTCTGACAGTTATTATCACTTTGTCATGATATCATAGTAATAAATGCAGGTTTGATAAGCCGGGTTCTCATAAACACCGCTGATCGTATTGTTTATAACATAATGCTGCATTGTATTATAAGCAAAAATCATATAACATTCCTCTAGGATTTTTTCCTACATCTGAATATACAGTTCTTCCGCTGCATCCTTATCTGTTGCTGTCAGCCTGACGGCCTCCCGGTTCATCTTACCAAATACCTCATCATCCAGGTAGCAGAAATTGTAGCCTGCCGAATCGTTGTGGTTCATCAGCAGACAGTTTTTGTATATCAATAAAGTTCCTGAAGAAACAGAATTCATTTTTAGATGAGATAACGATGCAGGACCTGGTGCAGACGCTCTATGTCAATAGGTTTCTCAAGATGATCGTTCATACCGGCTTCTTTAGTCCTCTGCCGGTCATCCGCGAAAGCATTGGCTGTCATAGCAACAATGGGTAACGTTTTTGTATCATTGCGTTCTAAATTCCGAATTGCTGTTGCTGCCGTACAACCATCCATAACTGGCATCTGAACATCCATAAAAATCAACTGGTAATAGCCCGGAGATGAAGATTGTACCTTTTCGACAGCGATCTTTCCATTTTCAGCCGTCTCTACTTTCACTCCGGTTGCGGCCAGCAGCTCCACCGCAATCTCTCGGTTGAGTTCATTATCCTCCGCCAGTAATAGGCGCCGTCCACAATAGAGACATTCCTGCTGTACTTTGATCGTTGGCGAACCGGGCTTTTCTCCCCGCAGAAACTGCTTCAGTTTATATACAAGATGTGAACGGAACAGCGGCTTGGTGATAAAGCCATTGATCCCCACCTCCTGTGCGTGGTCCATCTGCGCAGACAGATCGTAGGCGGAGATGATGATAACGGGCAGTTCATAGCCCATCTTTTCACGTATCAGACGTGTTGCCTGCATCCCGTCCATCCCTGGCATCCTAAGATCCATAATAACTGCAAAATAATCCTGGCCTGACTGATGGGCTTGTAAAACCTTATCTACAGCTGTGTTTCCATCCATGACCCACTCTGCCCTCATGCCCAGACCAGTCAGCCGCTTACAGGTATTGCTGCAGACGATTTCGTCATCATCCACGACCAGGACCGACAGCCCTGTCAATTCAGAGTCGTCAATAGGCTCTTCCTCAATCCGTAGATAAAGTGTGGCTGTGAACCGGCTCCCTTTTCCCCATTCTGACGCTACCTCAATCTGTCCGCCCATCATCTCCGTAACCGTTTTACAGATGGCCAGACCCAGTCCAGTGCCCTGGACAGGTATGAGGCGCCCGTCCTCTACCCGCTCAAACGGTTCAAATATCCGGCTGAAAAACTCGGGTGATATTCCAATTCCAGTGTCCGCTACAATAAAATGATATCGGGCATAACCCGCACGGTCCGACGGTGTTTCATTGATCTCCAGCAGCACCTCACCCCCTTGGGGCGTGTACTTGACTGCATTGGAAAGTAGATTGATGAGCAGCTGCTGTAAACGCTGCATGTCACTGACGATCTTTTCATGGGCAACATCATTGTTCCGCGCCTTAAATATCAAATGTTTTGCTGCGACCAGCGGCTGTATCATGGTCACAACGCCCTGCACCAGATCCGCTAAATCCACATTTTCTTCTGCCAGTATGATGTGTCCGCTCTCCATCTTTGACATATCCAGCACCTCATTGATAATGCTGAGCAGTAATTTTGAGGAGGATGCTATTTTATCCAGATAGTCTAAAACTCTGGCCGGATTATCTATGTATGATTTGGCAAGTGTTGTCATTCCCATGATAGCATTCATGGGCGTACGGATATCATGGCTCATATGGGAAAGGAACTCTGCTTTGGCTTGATTGGCTTTTTCCAGCTTCTCGGTGATCTCTTTCTCCTTAGCCAGCATTTCCTTTAGACCTGACTGCAGGCTCTGCTCCTCAGACATATCGGTATAGGTGGCGTAATATGTCCTATACTCCGGTGTGGTGTCACATAGGTTTAAATCCGCGTTCACCCAGACATAGGTTCCATCTCCCCGGAGAAGGCAGTATTTTTTTACCGTAAAGTGATCTTTGGAAAAACCTTCCTTATATTCTCTCCGTACCCTGCTGTAATCCGGCTCCGGGATATTTGCAAAGAAATCCTCGAAATACTCTCCTTCCAAGGGCGCAGCATTGGGATCCGGAACAACCGCATCTTTTGCGGTGCGGGGTATGCGCAGCATACGGTACAAACCCAGATTACCGTATTGTGGATTTGCGTGGCCATCGGGATAGAGGTTTACGATAATGACACCGGCAGAGATACCGTCCAGCAGTGCATTGGCGGTATCCGTCCTCTGTTTTGAAACATGGAGGGATTCCTCAAGGTTATGCTGGGTCAGCTCACTCCGTTTTGTGTAACGCGTTTTCAATAGGAAAGTACCAATAACTTTGGAAAGGGTGAGAAGCCCGTTCTGTATGACCTCGTCTTTTTCCCAATCTAACCTGCATGAGGCGGAATCCGAGACACCTAAATACGCGCAGCTGTTGCCCTGCCTGATAGGACACAGCAGGACTGTGCGGGTACCACATTCCCTAAACACTTCCGTGATACTTCCCTGTGTGTCATCCAGGCACCAATACAGGATTTCTTTGTCCTCAATCAGTTGCTTTGTCTTGTCAAAGAAATCCTGGGTGACACGTTTTGTATGTTCTGTCTGCTCCCCAGTTATTCCCTCTGGTTTCCAAAAATAAACATTCATCACCTTATTGTTGGAAATTTCCGTTAAGTAAACGCTGTTCGCAGCAAACTGTTTTCCAATCATGGCAAGCGCCTCATAGACTGCCTCTTCAAAATCAGATGCTTTCCATAATATGTCGAGGACATCTTCTCTTAATTTCCCCAGCTTTTTATACATTTGGTATCCCTCCATTCACGCACTAATCTTCATAAAAAGAAAAACCATTTTTTCCACCATGTTTTGAAATATATAGTGCTGCATCTGCATCTTTATAAAAGTCAGCAAAGTTTTTCCCCTTTGATAATGCGATTCCGACACTGAAGGAGACTTTACCACCTGTATCTTCTTTGAATAAGTAGCCTGATATACTGTCATATAACAGTTTTATATATACCTCTATCTGTTTCCGGCCGCAATCCTCCGGAAGGAAGATACCAAACTCATCTCCTCCCAATCTCCCGATCACAGCATTTTCCGGAAAGGTGGCCTTCAATATATCCGCTATTATGATCAATACTTTATCACCAAAGGGATGGCCGAAGGTATCATTTATAGTTTTGAAATCATCAATATCCAGTATCATGAAAATACCGCTGCCCTGTTTTGAAAGACTCTCCACACGTAGATTGAATGTATTTTTGTTGTAAATACTTAGGATCGTGTCATACTCCGCACGCTTTTGCATAACGATCTGCTGGCGCTTTGAATCGTCAATATTTTTGACATACATGATTCCTTTTCTCTCACCAGTCACAATGTCAGTGATCAGCCGGATAACTGTCATCACCCAAATAAATGAGCCTTCTTTACCGCCAAGCATCCGGTATTCGTATTTGACTTCCTGCTCATTATTCTGAAAGGCTCTATTGATATTTTTTAACGAAAAGCATTGGAGGTATGCTTCTCTGTCTTCTACTGCTACATATTCGGATATGTGCTCCCTTACATACTGCTCATAAGGGGTTTCATCTTCAACGTAGGCACACATTTTACTGTTAAGCTGGCATTTTTCATAAATGTCTTTAGAGAAATTAACGATATAGAACGCTATGGTATCTGATAGAACCGCCATACGGTACTGCTCCTCCACAGCATATACTTCTTCACCGATTTTTTCTCTCAGGCTTTGAAGTGTTTTCTCTGCAAATTTCAAGGGGTACGCTTCGATATTCTCCTCTGTGACTATAGGGGTTGAGGCATGCAGACAGCAGATCTTCCATTGTTTTTTCTCTTTCATAAGCGTCAGTGATTGTGAAAACCGGCTTTTAGTCACTGTTTCCTGACATTTTGCAGTCACGATCACATCTGCACAAAGTACAGCCATATCTTCTCTCAACAGCCTAATCTCTGTGCGCCCAAAATCAAGGAAATGGGAGACTTCATTTTCCTCCTTAATGCCTGCTGTAAATATTTCTATAATATCATTTTGGGAAGTTACGAATCCCTGTTCACCTATCCCAATCCCTATTATAGTATCTGAAAGACAGGACAAAATTTTATCCTGATCTTTTGAGATGAGGCCCCCGTCTTCAAATCTATAGAGTACCTCTTTGATTCTGTCTTCCTCGGTCATATATCTTTCCCCCATATTTATCTATTTTAATTTTTTCAGGTTATGGAACACTGCTTATCTCCATAATGTGCTGCCATCATAAACCTTCATTGCCGGTTCATAGTAGCCCAGTTTTTTACATTCCTGAATAACGAGGCGGTAGATATATTGAAAAATCTCGGAAGCCTTCCTGGAAAATGCCTCATGGTTTCCTTTGGAAAGAATGTCTAGCGCTTCCACACATTGCCCGTGGATTCGGATACTCTCTGCGGTTTTAACCGTATCAACCATAGCAGGGATACTACGTCCAATCCGAAGATTCCTTTGGAGAAGTGAGTAGATGGTATTCAATCCTTCTATTTTTATATGCTCTGTTATAATCCCTAAAAGTATAGAAGGACTACGGCCATACAGGTAATTTACATTCCATAGGTAATCTGTTTCGGCTTTTGCTGCCTCTATTTCTTCCGGTATAATATGTGAAGCCGCGCAGACGGACGCCCCTTCTATGGTCAATGCAAGTAATTCCATGCTATCAAGGTAACGGCGGACATGATACGCAATCAAGTGGGGCGGAATCTGAATCTTCTTCATTTCAGACAGATCCATCTCTACGAAAATACCATTCCCGCGGATTGCTTTAACAACGCCCCATTCCTGCATGATCTTTATGGCCTTGCTTGTGGTGTCCACACTGACATTGTATATTTTCTGAAGTTCTTTGTGTGAGGGGAGTTTGTCACCCGGCCGGAAACGGCCTATCGCAATAAGCCCAAGAAGATCCATATATACAGCCGAATATCTCATTTCAGCTCCTTCTAACAGTTTTTCCAGTTGTTTTTTTCCAAGAACCAGCGTGGAGTCAGAAGGAACATCAAATAAAAACTCTTTTCCATATGAAAACCCGTATAAACCAGAGAGGTCGTCAAAATAAGCATTTTCGGGAGGCTGCCCGGACTCAAGAATACGCATAAAATCGTCCAGCTGTTCATAAAGCACCGACCTAATGTCCATGGTATCTACCGCTGGCCTCAATTCCTCAAGCCCCAGGCTATCCACTGCACATAAACATAATTGGTTTTCATTCCGTGCAATGAAAAATCTTACAAACCGTTTGGTTTGTCTCCAAAACTCATCTGCGTCTTCCACATTAATATTGTCCAAAATTTTGCGCGGTATTGAAAAATCCTCCTGCCTGCACAGATTAAGCCCACTCTTAATAAGCGGATAAGACAAAAGCACGCCTGTTTTCAATAAGTCACTGGTGATCTCTGCATTTATTTTCTTCACTGCAAGCCTTGTAACTTGATGTCTCCAATCTTGATTTGGACTTACCACCGGCCGCTTTCTCTGGTGTGTTTGAATCAGCCCCTCTTCCTCCAGCATTGCCAATGCATGCCGGATTGTTTTCTCTGATGTGTTAAATTCTCTTTGCAGATTGATCCGTGATGGAAGACTTGAACCTGCCGGTAACAATCCAATTTCAATCTTATTTTTGAGTATATGGAAAACTCTCTCATACATTAAACAATCGTATTTCAACATAATAGTCACCTTTCTTCTGATTCCATCTTGGAGCAAGCCGGCGAAAAAAACGGCAGCATAGCAATGCTCACCGTTCTCTCGAACTCCATGCTATAATAAACGAATAAAAACGCCACCATTTCTTGGTTCCTTATCCAAATTATTATAAAATACTTCTCCTTAATTTGCAACAGAAAACACCTGTTTCTAAAAGATAAACAGGTATTATACGGTTATAGTCTTGCTCTACCATGATTTCTTTGCTGTTTTATCTATTTGGAATTGGTGGTTTTATGGTTGTCCAGACATCAATTGCATTACGCCTTTTTGAACAAAGTAAAGGAGAACTCATCCGGTCAAACTTTGCATATATCAATGGGATCATTTACAGAGTTCTTCTATTCATGGGAATATTAAGATATACAAAGACCTTTCATTGTTGTCTGAACAGATGAAATGATTTTCTGTAATTCAATTAGTTTATTGGCTATAGATCATATAGCAAATCGGATTGGAATATTAGGAATAATCACGGCAAGCGGTCTTTTTATCGGTAATTTGGGGTTTTTTGGGAATTAAAAGATTATTTATTGTTAATAGAATTTTTTCATCATTAAGTGCTGTCTGGCTATTGTTATTAGGAATATGTATTATATAAAGGATTCCCCGATAGTCCGCAATATCCTATTATAAGACAAAAAAATGTACCACTAAAAATAGTGGTACATTTTCTACTTTGCTTCAAAAAGCGTATCATCCCGCATATATGCTGGCTTTAACCATTTTATCGGGGATTTTTGTAAAATCCTAGTTGCCTATCTGCTTTGCGAATTATTATCCGATCTGTTTAGCAACTTCCTCAGCAAAATTCTCTTCCTTCTTTTCAATACCCTCACCGGTCTCGAAACGAACGAAGCCTTTGATTGCAATTTTTGCGTTGTTTGCTTTTGCAACTTCTTCAACGTATTTTGCAACAGCCTGTTTGCCGTCTTCTGCCTTTACATAAACCTGGTCTAAGAGGCAGATTTCTTTCATTTCTTTGTTGATACGGCCATTTACCATGCCCTCGATAACTTTTTCCGGTTTGGAAGATTCTTTCGGGTCATTTTTAATCTGAGCAAGCAGGATTTCTTTTTCGTGTGCAATGAATTCCTCACTTACTTCGCTTCTGTTTGTGTATTTTGGGTTCAGGGCTGCAATCTGCATAGCGATGTTTTTAGCCATCTCTTTTACTGCATCATTGACAACATCTGTCTCAACGTCAACCAGAACACCGATCTTTCCACCCATGTGTGTATAAGAAGATACGAAACCGTTAGGCTCATTCACTTTTGTGAATCTTCTGATGTTCATGTTCTCGCCGATAACAGAAATCTGGCCTGCCAGTGCTTCCTGAACCGTTTTTGTTGTATCGAATTTCCATGGCTCTGCTAAGAAAGCTTCGATATCCGCAGCTTCTGTCTCCATAGCCTGCTCAGCAACCTGAGCAACATATTCCTGGAATTTTTCGTTCTTTGCAACGAAGTCTGTCTCTGCATTAACCTCTACGGCAACTGCGTTCTTCTCGTCAGCAGATACCAGAGTTTTGCACAGACCTTCTGCTGCAACACGGCTTGCTTTTTTCTGTGCAGTTGCAAGTCCCTTTTCTCTCAGGAATTCAACTGCTTTATCCATATCGCCTTCTGTAGCTGTAAGAGCTTTCTTGCAGTCCATCATGCCGGCGCCGGTCATTTCTCTTAATTCTTTTACCATTCCTGCTGTAATAGCCATCGTGATATTCCTCCTGAATTCTTATTATTCCTCTGTTGTTTCCTCTTCAGCTGCTTCCTCAAAGATTTCGCTGTCTTCAGCAGCACCCTGGTTAGCTTCGATCACGGCATCTGCCATTTTGGAAACGATTAATTTTACGGCTCTGATCGCATCGTCATTGCCCGGGATTACATAGTCCAGTTCTTCCGGATCACAGTTTGTATCACAGATACCGATTAACGGAATACCTAATGTATGTGCTTCCTGAACGCAGATTCTTTCTTTTTTCGGGTCTACGATGAAGATGGCATCTGGGAGTTTCTTCATTTCTTTGATACCGCCCAGGTTCTTCTCTAATTTGGCCTGCTCTTTTTTCAGCTCGATAACTTCTTTTTTCGGCAGTACGTCGAAAGTTCCGTCAGCTTCCATAGCTTCGATTTCTTTCAGTCTTGCGATTCTGCTCTGGATGGTCTTGAAGTTTGTCAGCATTCCGCCTAACCATCTCTCGTTTACATAGAACATTCCGCAACGCTCTGCTTCTACTTTGATAGCGTCCTGAGCCTGTTTCTTAGTTCCTACGAACAGGATTGTGCCGCCGTCAGCTGCCATGTCTGCAACTGCTTTGTAAGCATCGTCAACCATTCCTACAGATTTCTGCAGGTCAATGATGTAGATACCATTTCTCTCTGTGTAGATGTAGGGAGCCATTTTAGGGTTCCATCTTCTGGTCTGATGTCCGAAATGAACACCTGCTTCCAGTAACTGTTTCATTGAAATAACGCTCATGTTTTTTCTCCTTTTTGGTTGTTTTCTTCCGTCTATTTCCTCTCCGCAGGGACACTGTCGGATGCTTGTCCGCAGGCACCGTCCTTTGGTATTCATAGACGTGGTTATTTTGCAACGTTGGTATTATAGCATAGCTGACACATAGGTTGCAAGCTGTTTTTAAGATTTTTTCCTGTTTTTACAAGGTTTATACCACTTTTGTCCAAATTCTTTACTGTAACGGACATTCTTAAGGTACTGTTCACACATTGCGGTCCCCCGAGGCGGATTGTGCAGTAACGTTTTGAAGCCAGGTACGCAGAAGCGGCATCCAGCTCTGACACTCTTTCTGCACTCCGGTGCCGTCCACCCGCATCAGTGTCTCGTTGGCTAAGGAAAGTCCATGACTGCCCTTGGGGTAAAGGTGAAATTCAACCGGAACACCAGCCTTTCCCATAGCTTCTACAAATAGAAGGGAATTCTGAAAAGGCACACTCTGGTCCTCAAAGGTATGCCAGATAAAGGCTGGAGGCACATGGGCACCTACCTGTGTCTCCAGTGCCATTTCCTCTTTCTTCTTCTCATAATCACTGCCAAGCAGGTTATGGATGCTTTCCAGATGTCCGTAATCCTCCCGGGATGTGATAACCGGATAACTGAGGATCAATCCTTTCACTTTTAAACGCTCTTTGCTGCATCCCACAGCCTCTGACAGAAAATCTCTGTTCCAGAAAACACCGAAACTGGCTGCCAGATGTCCTCCCGCTGAAAATCCCATAACAAAGAGATTATCTGTATCCACATGCCACATATCGGCCTTTTCCTGTATCACCTGCACTGAGCAGGCCACCTCGGACAATGCTGTAGGAAAAACAGCGGGCGCACAGGAGTAACGCAGAACGGCTGCGTGATATCCCATACTGTTAAACTGCAGGGCGATCATCTCCGCTTCCCTGTCAGCAGTAAAACGATACGCGCCGCCTGGGCAGATCAAAATCAAAGGGCGTACCAAATCCTTTGGCAGCTCCTCATAAGCATCTAAAATATAAGTTGTCAAATGTGTCTCTTTTGAAGACCCGGACATTTGAATGGGAATCTTCTCATGTATCATGCTCTTGCTCTCCTTTTATTCCTTTTCAATGATCTGGCCGTTTCGGTAAGCTTTCAGCAGTTGTTTCAGCTCATCAATGCTCTCTTGAAGGTGGTGCCCATTATCCGTATCTCCCACTGTTTTTCTGAGAGAGGTCCGTTTTACTAAAATACTGTCAGAAAGAATATCACTCTCTCTTGTAATGGCATCTTCTGCCGAAGTAAACGGTTCGTGGGCCGCCAGGATCATTCCCCATGAATTATAGATCAAGGTATATCCGGCAATCCCCGTCTCTTTCTGGTATGCCTTTGAAAATCCGCCGTCAATGACCAGCACTTTGCCGCCGCACTTGATGGGGCTTTCCCCTGAGGTGTGATGTACCGGGACATGGCCGTTTATAATATGGCAGCAGTCACCCTCAATTCCGAATTCCCGAAAAATATTATTTACCACAGTATCGTCTTCCAGCAGTCTGTAGTATGGGTTCTTATTCTCCACATGGGTTTCTTTCTCCGCCAGAAAATAACGCTCAAAAGTAGCCATCTTATCTTTTCCGAATAAAGGAGACGCCGGGCTGCTCCAGATAAACCACAAAATATCCCTTCCCCGCTGCTTTTCATCCTGATCCAGGGCAAAGAAAGCTTTCCTCACATATGCTTCCAGCACGTCATAAAGCTCTCTCCCTTTATAGGTCCTGCCGTATACTTCCACTTCCTTAAAGCTGCCGTCCTCATTAAGGGGAACACAGCCGTGATAAAGCAGGTTGTTATTGTATACCTTATACAGGCTTCCCTTTTTCAGCAAAAGCTGCATATGCCGCTGGAGCTTCTCACAGTTGGCAAAGGCAGAGACAAGGCGCTCCATGACCTCCTCCTCCTCCTTTGACAGCTCGTAGGGATTCTCCGGGTCCACAGTAGGGAACGAATGATCAAGGAGATTGTATTCTTTTCCGTATAAACGTATGGTTCCCTCCTCATAATTGATATCATCCAGCAGTGCTCTGTCAGCCATATGAAACTCTTTTCTCCGGATGAGAAGCTGGCCTTCCAGCTTGAACTGGATAATAGAAATCGCTTTGTGCATCTTCATATTAAGCACAGTCTCTGCAGGGTTGAGAGTATTGCCCCCTTTTATTTTAAAACATTCACACGGGTCATCCTGATAATACGTCAGGGCAAAGGTAGCCAGAGGAAGCAGATTGATGCCATAGCCATCTTCCAGGAGGTCCAGATTGGCATAGCGGGCGCAGATACGGATAACATTGGCGATACAGGAACGCTGTCCTGCCGCAGCTCCCATCCAGACAATATCGTGATTGCCCCACTGGATATCCAGGGAGTGATACTCCTCCAGTTTGTCCATAATATGGTGCGGTCCCGGCCCTCTGTCGTAAATATCCCCCAGAATATGCAGATGGTCCACAACCAGACGCTGAATCAGCTCTGAGAGGGCTATGATAAATACCTCTGCCCTGCCAATGGCTATGATCGTTTCAATAATCTGCTCATAGTAGGCTTCCTTGTCATTAAGCTCCGGTTTCTCTGTGATAAGTTCTTCAATGACATAGGCAAAATCAGGCGGCAGGGCTTTGCGGACTTTGGAACGGGTGTATTTGGACGCAACACGTTTACACACCTCGATCAGACGGTATAAGGTGATTTTATACCAGTCTTCCATATTTTCCTCTGTCTTTTTCGTCAGCTCCATTTTCTCTTTCGGATAATAAATCAGCGTGGCAAGAAAACGCTTGTCCTGCTCATTGAGCGTATGGCCGAATACCTCATTGATCTTCCGTCTCACAGAACCGGAACCATTTTTCAAAACATGGGAAAAAGCCTCATATTCTCCGTGGATATCCGTCAGAAAATGCTCGGTTCCCTTGGGCAGGTTGAGAATCGACTGCAGGTTAATGATCTCTGTGGACGCCTTGGCGATGGTCGGATATAATTCGGAAAGGCGTTCCAGATACTTTTGTTCCAATTTTTCCATTTGTTCTCCCCCAATATTGATAGATTAATTCATGTTGCCATTGTAACACATTTTCCTCTCCCAGAAAACAAGAACACTGCCAATCAGTAAAAAAATAATTCCGGCCGGATTTTCCTTCTGCATTTTTACTGTTCCCGGTCCGGGTTCGCTGTCTGCCTCCAATTCTTCCTTCAACGGCATGGTAAAATCCCAGGGTTCCATATCATTTATATTGCCTGCCTCGTCCTGAACGGAAAGGGTAATTCTGTTATTTCCGCTTTTCAGGCATTCGCTTGGAATCTTTAGCTTTCCGTCCTTCCATTCATAAAGCACCGGCTCACCGTTCACCGCACAGGAGACGATCCGGACCGCATCCGCATTCTCAAGCGTGATTTCCGGGGCAAATCCCGCACTGTGGTCCATCTCTTCCCCGTTAAATACAAAGCTTGTCCCTGACTGGTTGACTGAAAAATGGAAGCGCTGTACTGTCCGGTTGCCGTATTGGTCGGAGGCCTCGCACAGGAGTACATATTCATCATCTTCTGCCACAGGGTCCAGAGTAAAGGACAGCTTTCCTCCCTTATCTTCTCTTTGGATGGAAATCGTTCTCTCACCGGTACGTTTCCCCGTAAGCCGAATTTTTACACTGCTCTTGTCCAGATTTTCATCCTGCACGGTGATACACGGAGACACCTGGCTGTTGTTTGAGGAAAGGTTCTTTAAATTGGCAAGCGTGATGACAGGGTAACTGCAGTCGGGAATTTTTATTTCCGTCATAGGCGACGGAACTTTCGCTTTTTCCTCCGGTGATACTTTGGCATCTGCATCTATACGGTTATCTGCATCTATACGGTTATCTGCATTTATATTTGTCTGGGACTTTTGTTCTGCATCTATTGCTTCTTCCGTATTATGCCCGTTTTTTATATCATCGGCCTGGCCCATATCGTTCACTATATCCTTTTCGGGGTCTATTGTGCCTCCCTCTGTATCTTTATCCGGATTGTTTTCCGTTTCTTTCGGCTTTTCCGCAGCACCATCTTCTCTCCCGGTGTCATCCGGATCCTTAGTATCCACATCTGCTTTTTCGGCAGTCTTTTTCACTCTTATTTTATAGCGGACCACCACCTCTGTTTCCCCCTCCTCTAAGGCCTCAATATTTCCATTCCTTCCTGCACACGCAACGCGCTCATCTTCTATCTGCACAATGCCGTTATCGGGCAGAAACAGCGCTTCTCCCTTCTGTAATTCCACAATCTGTGTGATCTCCGGTAATGTTTCATCCGCCTCCTTATCCGCTGCAGAAGCTGATACTGAGACTGCAGCACCCAAATATAAAAAGACGCCGGCTACAGCCATAAACATATATCTTCTTTTCATTGTATTTCCTCCTCTGTGAGTCCATTAA
This sequence comes from Blautia marasmi, assembly GCF_900258535.1. Taxonomy (NCBI): domain Bacteria; kingdom Bacillati; phylum Bacillota; class Clostridia; order Lachnospirales; family Lachnospiraceae; genus Blautia; species Blautia marasmi. The sequence goes on along the minus strand of NZ_OIWX01000001.1, from coordinate 4,874,514 downwards.
TCTTTCTTTTTACTTTATCACTGTTAAAACCCGATTTTTCTGCCCCTCTTTTTTCCATAAGGTTAAGCAGACGCTCTGCTTTCTCCGGATTCTGCCGCTCCATTGCCTCCATAAGAGCATAGGCGCAGTAAGCTTCTGCGTCCTCAGGGAAATCTTTGATATAACTTTCATAGCGTTTTTCCGCCTCCTCATAATTTTGCATCTGACGACAGAGGGCCGCTGCGGAGAGCCGGGCTTCCTGTTCCAGCTTCACAGGTATCTTTTCTTCTAAAAGTAGGTTGTAATACTTTATGCTCTGTACCGGATTATTTTGTTTTCCGTACACCTTTGCCAGCTGATACCATATTTCGATCCGGTATATAGGCGCATACGTCTCTCTTTTGTTTTCTTCCAGATTTTTTTCTGCCTGCTGGAGAAGCTTGCGGGCTTTCTCGTCCCCCTCACTGCCGGAATATCCCAGTTCCGTTTTGTACGCCTGTATTACATTTGCCAGAAATATGGATTCACCAGTCTTTTCCCAGGATGTGCCCTCACTGTCCTCCAAGTCTCTTATGGCTTTTTGTGCAGTCTCCCAGGCGGCCTTGGAATGTTTTTCTTCTATGGCATCCAAAATTCTGCGGTACAGCTCTCCTTTTTTTGTTCCCTCCTGCTCCCTCAGAAAATATCTGCGCGCTTCCTCATAATCTGCTGTATCTGCCAGGCTTGTGCCCTCCCGGCCCCCCAGAATCCTTCCTGCATCCATCAGCAGCTCCTGTTTCTTTATCTGCGCGCCTAAAAGCATTAAAAAACCGGCTGCCAGGAAAATAAAACCGGCATAGGCACGTTTCCTGGCCTGTATCCACTCTTCCAGATTCTGAAGCTCCCTTTTGACCGTACTGATTTTCCGGTATCTTTTCCCCAGGGAAGGTTCCATACATTTGTCCGCAATATGTCTCCACTTTTTACAGAGTCTCGTCTCCCGTTCCTCTTTTTGTTCCATATAACGAAGTATGGCACCAAATCCGTAGATATCAGACCGTTCCTCCGCATTTCCCAAATACTGCTCCGGTGCCGCAAATCCGGGAGTTCCGAACCTGCTTTTGCTGCTGTGTTTCCCTGCACTGCTGTTCTGTTCAGACAAGGACGCAATGCCAAAATCAAAAATCCGTATATCACCTGAGATATGTACCATCAGATTGGAAGGTTTCATGTCCTGATAGATGATCCCCTTTGCAGGGCCATGTAGATATTCCAGAAGGCTGCAGAGCTGTAGCGCCCATTTTATCCGCTTATCCCAGGGTATCTTTTTACCGCTTTTCTTAATCTCTTCAAGGGTGAACCCTTCCAGATAATCCATGACCAGATAACGGCATCCGTCCTCCTCCAGAATATCAACGATCCTGGGAAGTGCCGGGTGCTCCAGATGCCGCATGATCTCCGCTTCCCGGCTGCTGTCTGCGGGAATCTTTTTGATGGCCCAGTATTTTTTCAGTTTCATATCAAAAGCCAGAAATACCTGTCCCTGTCCGCCTTTTCCCAGCATTCTATCCAGGCGGTAGCGCTCTTGGAGAAGACGCTTTTTCTCATACACGAACAGCATCACCTCTTAAATATTATTTGAATATTATTTGAATTTTAATTGGAATATTTGGCAGATATGCCAGAAGGTTTTATAAATTGGGATGGGCCGCCGCATGCAGCGGCCCGGTTCCCTTTGTGTCAGATTACATTCTCTCAGGTGCTTCAAATCCCAATAAGTCAATGCATGTCTCCAATACATCTCTTGCCAGGACCAGCAGACGGATCCAGGATGTCTTCTGCACTTCGTCCTCTGAACTGAGAATCTTTGTTTCATGGTAAAAGCTGTTGAAAGCATTTGCAAGATCATAGATATAAGAACATATCTTATGCGGTGCTTTTTCTTCAAAAGCAGGTGCGATCACAGAATTAAATCTGGACAGCTCCAGCATCAGAGCTTTCTCGCTGGCATTGGCGGCCGGGAGCATCTTGCCTGCCTCCGGATCTTTGCCTTCCTCACGGTAGCGTTCCAGAATGGATTTGATCCGCACAATGGTGTACAGGATGTACGGCCCTGTATTGCCTTCAAAGGAAGTGAAACGCTCAACGTCAAACACATAATCCTTGGAAGCCTGATTTGATAAATCTCCGTATTTGATGGCAGAGAGTCCCACCATCTCGGCTGTCTTTTTGGCGTCATCTCCTTTTACACTGCGGTTCTCAACGATTTTCTTATACATTTCCTCATTGATCTCGCTGATGAGGCGTTCCAGACGCATAACGCCGCCTTCTCTGGTCTTGAACGGCTTGCCGTCCTTGCCGTTCATGGTTCCAAAACCAACAAACGCAAGCTGGGTATCATCCTCCGTGAGCTTGGCTTTTTTCGCACAACGGAACACCTGGATAAAATGCAGTTCTTGGCGCTTGTCCACCACGTAAATCATCTCATCCGGATGATAATCCTCCATACGCTGTACGATCGTAGCTAAATCCGTGGTGTTGTAAAGAGACGCACCGTCGGATTTGAGGATCATACAAGGAGGAATTTCTTTTGCATCACTCTCTTCTTTTACATCCACGACAAGTGCTCCCTGGTCCAGATATGCATATCCTTTATCTTTCAGGTACGCCACCATATCAGGTATATATGGGTCAGCATCCGCTTCGCCTTTCCAAAGGTCAAAGTCCACATGCAGTTTCTCATAATTCTTTTTCAGGTCTGCAACAGAAACTTCCATGATGTGTTTCCAGAGGGCACGGTATCCTCTTCTGCCCTGCTGAAGCTCCAGTGTTGCCTCCAAAGCTTCGTTTTTGTATGCTTCATCTTCTTTTGATCTGCCGCTGGCTGTGGGGTAGATCTCCTCCAGTTCGCTGACTGTAAAGGGTGCTTCTGCGGGGTATTCCCCTTCGTACGTCTGATCAAAATACACCAGTTCAGGGGAACGTTTTTTCAGTTCTGTGATGATCAGACCCATCTGCAGTCCCCAGTCACCCAGATGCACATCACCGATCACCCGGTGTCCCAGAAAACGCCCCATGCGTTTTAGGCTCTCACCAATGATGGCTGAACGGAGATGGCCTACATGAAGGGGTTTTGCCACATTGGGTCCGCCGTAATCAATAATGATCGTCTTGGGAGACTCCGCCTTTTCAACGGAAAGGTTCTCATCCGCCTGCATATCATTCAGATAAGAGGTAAGAAATTCGGGATTCAGCTTCAGATTGATGAATCCGGGATTCACAGCCTCTGCCTGGATAAAGATGTTACTTTCTTTTATTTTTCCGACCACATCGTTTGCAATCATAATAGGTGCTTTTTTGTATGTCTTGGCTGCTGCCATCGCCCCGTTGCACTGATATTCGCACAGATCCGGGCGATTGGATACATTCACTCTGGCAAATTTTTCGTCATATCCGGAAGCTGTGAATGCGTCTTTGATGACTGCTTCCATGCATTCGATGATTTTCTTCATAACTGTTCACTACTCCACTTCTACTTTTTTAGCCACCGCCACCGCAAGGGCCCCCTGTCCAATGTGACAGGCAACGCTCAGGGAAAGAGGGTCCATATGCACTTCCATATCGAAATGCTTCTCAAGCTCTGCCTTCCATTCCAGGGCCTCCTCCTCATTGCCGGTGTAAGCTGCTTCCAGGCACATAAGGCCTTTTTTCTTATATTCTTTGAAACGGTTTTTTAAGTCATCTTCCATGGCTTTGACCATAGTACGCTTTGCCTGCTTTTTGCCTCTGGCTTTCGAGAAGGCATCCAGCTTTTCCCCCTGGATCTGCAGAACCGGCTTTAAATTCAGCACCGTGCCCAGTGCAGCGGCAGCAGGTGTGATCCTGCCTCCCTTTTTCAGATATTTCAAAGTTTCCAGAGTGATATAGATACTGGACTCCCCTTTTTCGGCTTCCAGAATTTCTTTGATCTCCACTGCATTTTTGCCGGAGCTTGCCAGGTGAATCGCATCCAGTACAGACTGTCTCTGCGTAACAGAAATTCTCTGGTTGTCCACAACCTGTACACGCCCCTTATATTCTCTGGCCAGCACAAATGCCGTCTGGCAGGAGTTGCTCAGACCGCTGGACATGGGAATGTGCACAATTTCATCGTGGTCTTCCAGCAGCCGCTCCCAAGTCTCCAGTACATCCGCAGGAGAAGGCTGAGATGTGGAAATGTCCGCATCCTGAGCCAGCCGCTGGTAGAAATCCTCCTGGGTAAGGGTGATCCCCTCCAGGAAAAGCTGCTCATTAATATAAAAAGGCATTGGAAGAACCGTAATCCCCAGCTCCCCGGCAAGCTGCTGGGTAATGCCGCTGTTACTGTCCGTCACAATTGCAATCTTCTTTTTTTCCATTGATTCCTTGACTCCTTTTCCCCATTTTGGGTTACTATTTTTAATAATATCATAGACCGGAGTTAAATACAATGTCTCCCCTGGGAAAATTTTGACGAAAAAATCACTGCATGCTATAATAGATTTCAGATAAAATACTGACAAGGAGGGATATCATGTCATTTCAGACAGAATCTTACGCACACACAGCAAAAACGATCATTGCTAATCTGGAAAAACGAAACATGCTGGGGTATTACTGTGAAAATGCCCGGGAGGCCCAAGAACTCATCCACAACCTTATCCCTGTCAACGCCACAGTGACCTGGGGCGGTTCGGAAACCCTTGTGGAGACAGGCATTATGGAGACTTTGAAGGAGAGCGGTTACATACTGCTTGACCGGAAGGCAGCAAAAACGCCTGAAGAATCCAGGAAACTCTATGGACAGATAGTCACTGCGGACTATTTCCTCACCGGCACCAATGCCATCACCCTGGACGGGGAACTGATCAATGTGGACGGCGTGGGAAACCGGGTTGCCTGTCTGATCACAGGCCCTCAGCATGTTCTTGTGGTTGCCGGCATGAACAAGATCGCCGTCACAGAGGAAGACGGAATCCGCCGGGCCCGCAATATGGCGGCACCGCCAAACAGTATCCGGGTAGGTGCGCACACACCCTGCTCCAAAACCGGTGTCTGCGCAGACTGTCAAAGCCCTGACTGTATCTGCTGCCAGACAGTGATCACAAGACGTTCACGTGTAAAAGACAGGATAACCGTTATTTTGATCGGCGAATCTTACGGGTTCTGAAACCAAAAAGAATCCAACAGCTCCCTGCTTACAGGAAAGCTGCTGGATTCTTTTTTACATTCTCCGGAGTGCTTCTATTGGGCTTAAATTCGCTGCCTTTATAGATGGGAGCAATCCAAATACCAGACCGATGATCATGGAAAATATCACGGCCGCGGCGGCGGCCGGGATACTGATGACCATTGGCGTCTGCGATATCTTTGATATCACTTTCGACAATATAAAGCCTGCAGCCACACCCAGGACACCGCCCACACTGGTAAGCACTGCCGCCTCAGTCAAAAACTGGCCCAGGATCCGCCGTTTGTTGGCACCGATCGCTTTTTTCAGGCCAATCTCACCAGTACGTTCTGTAACCGACACCAGCATAATATTCATAACACCAATACCGCCAACTAAAAGAGAGATACTGGCAATCCAGATAAGCTGCCGGTTGGTATTCTCACTGATCTGCTGAAGACCCTTTGCCTTCTCCATAATATCCTCTGCCTTATATTTGATAGAGTCTGATGTGGATGTTATGGACGCATTCAATATTTCGGCGGTCTTTTTGCCTGCTTTGCTCATAGCCTCCGGACTGGCTGCACGGATGACTGCCTGCTGCGGTTCGTCATATTGATAGACAATGGGCCATGTGGCGTCAGGCATCAGAACCATTCCGCTGTCATCGCTGTAGTATGTGTAATAATCCTCCATACTGTTAATGACCGGTTCATACTCGTCTGACTTTTTGATAATGCCTACAACGGTAAACGGCTCCCCTTTTATCTCTATGGTTTTGCCGATTTCCTTGCCTTTTTCAAAGAAATTGTTGGAAGCCGTCTCGTCCAGCAGGACCACTTTTCGGAAATTATCAAAATCCTTTCCGGAAAATCCCCGGCCCCGTACGATCTGATATCCGCAGGTGTCCAGATAATCCTTATCCACTCCCAGGACTTTACCGCCGTCCATGCTTTGGTTCTGATAATAAATACTGTCCGCATATTGACGCAGTCTGTAAAGAGACGCATTCTCCACATTGTCCAAATCCAAAATCTGCTGTTTCTGCTCCTCTGTGACAACCGGTACACCCTGGGGTATTCCCTGATACTCCATCTGATAAATATTGCTGCCTTCGTTCAGGGTGATATCCACCACATTGTCACCTTCGCCGATCAGGTTCTTTTTGATCTGCTCACTGGTTCCCTTGATCGTGGACACAATGGAGATCAGCGATGCGATTCCAATGATTATACCCAGCATTGTGAGAAAAGAACGCATCTTGTGAGCCCAGAGTCCCTGGAAGGACAATCTAATATTTTCTACCATGTTTTATCCTCCCTCCTCTAGTACATGTTGTAAAGGTCTTCTATGGCTGCGCGTCTGACTTTAACGCCTTCTTTTACTTTCTTGCCGTACGGAAAAGCAATGTTGTCCTCCTCTGTGAGACCGCTTTTAATCTCCAGCATACTGCCGTAAAAGTTCTTGCCTACCTGGACCGTCCGTTTTTCCAATTGATGGGCCTTGTTTTCCACATACACAAAGTCCTTGCCGTCTTTATTCCGCACAAATTCTTTGCTGATGTAAAGACCTGCGGGATTCTCCGTCTCTGCGGGAAGTTCCAGGTTGACACCCTCCATATTTTTAAGGCCGTCACTGTTTTTGATATAGGCGGTAAACGGATAATACGATACTTCTCTGCCGTATCCGTACATGTTGCCGGAGGATGGAAAATTGGAAATTTCTTTTATCTCCGCTTCTATGGGAAGTCCTGATTCGTATGTGAATCCTGTCAGAACAGAGCCTGGCTGGAGCTGCTGGAGCTGATACTCATCTGCCAGTCCTTTCACGTAACTGCCCTCTGAGCTCTCCACAACAAGGAATGCTTCCCCGTCCACTTCCCCTTTGCTTGGGTCTCCCACTTTCTTGACCACCCCATTCAGGATGGACTCTACCGTCTGGTCCTCCAGTTTTTTCTCCACATTTTTGATTTTCAAGTCGCTGCCGCGGATATCCAGTTCTGCTGTTTTAATTTCTTTTTTCTTACCCGTGATCGCTTTCTCCAGCTCATCTTTTGTATAGCCGTCTATGATATCATCCTGGGGTATTTCTTCCATGAAATCCCACTCGTCGGGAAATTCCTCTCCGTCCATATCACCGTCCGGATTTTCTTCATCGGGGATCGGGGGTTCTTCCTCTGTGTAGGTTCCCAGATGGGTGAGATACCATGTCTGAGGTTCCACCTTCTGGGTTATTTTACTGCCGTCAATGCAGAGGGCGGCAATGAGAAAACCTGCCTCTTCATCTTTGTCCCTGACTTCCAGGATACAGTATACCGGTTCTTTTTCTTTAGCATCGGAAGTTCCATAGCCTGCTGTCATGTTGAGAAAAGCGCCCTGGATTTTAACATCTTTTTTACAGAGATAGTAATAAGGATCTTCTTTGGTGCCGGTCCCCTTGTATGGAACCGCATTTTCTATTTTCTGGCCGGGTAGTGTTTCCAGCGTAATGTCTCCGTATAGTTTGTCGTAGACCATGGTCGGTGACGGCTTTTGCGGTTTGTCTGGGTCATCCGGATTCGGGTTGTCCGGGTCCGGGTTGTCCGGATTTGGGTCATCCGGATTTGGGTTGTCCGGATTCGGGTTATCCGGATTTGGGTCATCCGGATTTGGGTCATCCGGATTCGGGTTGTCCGGATTCGGGTTGTCCGGATTACCCTGGTCCAAATTGTCCGGATTGGAATTATTTTGATCTGTATTATCCGGGTTCCTGCTATTTGGATCTGTTCGATCGGAATTTCCAGAATCCGCCGACGCTCTCGCATTTTGAGCAGCTGCCATCCTGCTGAACGCTTCCGCCCATCGTCCGTCTGGGCCGTCATTTATCTCCTCTTGTCCCAGCGGAAGGATTCCTGATTTACTGCCCGCTCCCACAATGTTTCCGTCGGAACCGGCCTCATCCTCGTCGTTCTCTGATTTCTGGCTGTCGGGAATGATGTTGGCATTTTTAAGTTTTTCCAGTTCCTTTTCCAGACCTTTCTTCTTTACCAATAGCTGCTCTTTGTTGATTTTCTCCATCTCCAAATCAATATTGACCAGCGTCATATCATATGACAGAAGAGGAGTACCTTCCACTACTTCTTGTCCTTCCTGTACATATATCTGATCCACCATCTGTTTATCCAGCAGATGGACCTCCTGTGTTACGCTGGAGGATATGGTTCCGTCAATACTGGTACTCATTCCCCATATCTGCTGCTTTAGATCAGCCACGGGGTAGACATCCACTTTTGTCTGGTCCATCTTTTTTACACCATACCAGATTCCTGTGCCGGCCAGCGCTGCGGCACCCACACAGATGACGGCAATTAAGATTTTTTTATTTCTCGCCTTCATAGAATCCTCCCCTCTACTGTGCCTCACCTTCCGGGCTGGCTGTTGCTGCCCCGTCTGAACCTTCTGTTCCCGCTTCGCCTTCTGTGAAGTTTCCTTCAAGCTCCCCGCCTTGGTTCTCCCCGTCTAATGGCACTGAATTTCCTTCATCGGCTCCGTCCACTGCTTCCGGAAGATCCTGGCTTCCTTCAGGCATCTCACCATCCGCGGGCATTGTTTCTGCATTGCCCACCGGAATTTCTTCGTGTGTTGTCTTCATTCCTTCTTTTAAGAATTCCTGCGGAAAAGCAATATAGTCATTCACTTTCAGGCCGCTTTTTATCTGATACTGGAACAGATTTTCATCATGCTCACCAAGTGTCACGTCGCGTTTTTCCAGTTTCCCGTCTTTGTTTTCCACCCAGACACAGGGCTGCTTGTCCACCTCCATGATAAAGCCTTCATCCAGCCAAATGCCTTCTTTTTCTTCCATTCCGGTGTCGTTTTCTATATACACATGCTGGCCCAGCATAAGGCCGTCGGAAGTATCCAGATTTATATAAAAAGGATAGGAGGAGGACATCATTTCACCGCTGTCGCTGCTGCCTCCGTACATCATATTGGTATTATTTCCCTCTCTGTTTTCCGTGTCAACAGCGGTAAAAGTCCCTGTCCATGTCTTAGTTTCATCGACTCTGGAACGGATGATCGCTCTTGCTCCTTCCTGCACAGCCCCTATGTTCTGCTCATTTACTTTGCCTTTTACTCTATAGACACCGGTTGCGAGAATTGTCATAAATGCCTGGGAATTGCCGCTGTAAGGATCTATTTCGTTGCCCTCATTAATGCTCTTCACAACGCCCTGCAGATCACTTGTGACTGAGGAGTTCGCAATTTTTTCGTGTATCTGAGAAATTTCCACCTCTTTACTCTTACGTTCATATTCACTTTTCTTCAAATCCATCTGGGCTGTCTGGATCTGGGTTGTATAGGAAAACTGGTCATCCTCAGAAGCGGATTTCTTTTCTTTTTCCAATTGTGCGATCTGGCTGCGAAGGTTTTCCATGTCTGTATCCGCACGCTCCAGATCCAGTTGAGCCTGCTGCAGATCCGCTTCCAGAGTCTCTGTATCATAGACAAAAAGAGCCGTTCCTACATCCACTTCGCTCCCCACTTCAACCAAGATTTCTTTTACTTCCCGCTCTGCATTCTTTTGTATTTCCCATGTTTTCTGCGGCTCCACGACTCCGGCCAGCCTCTGGACCTGGGAAGACGGGTCCATGGATGAGACACTGGTCACATAAGCCAGTTCTGTACTCTTCTCCTCGCCCTTTCCCCTCTGCATGTAAAGACCCGTACCAATAACACCTGCCAGCAGTACAACGCCTGCTCCGATCAATATCTTATTTTTTTTATTCATACATTTCCCCCTGTTTATGATTTAATACAACTATTGTCTGTTAAGAAGACCCGTGAAAGCAACTTTACACAAATTATAACAGATTTTAAAGATTCTGTCTTTTAACTTTTTATAACCTTTTGAAATCTTTATGTAATCTTTTCTGTTCTAATTTCGTATATAATATATCAACCGTATTTTTGTCATATTCTGTCGAATTATAGCTTTATATATCGAATAATATCTGTTTTTATCTAATCAGATATTTTTATGACTTTTTAAGTTATTCTTATTATTAATAAAATAATACAAATGAAGGGGGTATTTTATGAACGTGGAAAGTCTTGTTCACCGTCTTGGTATCTGCTCCATATATCGGGGCTATTCTTTCCTTATCTACGCAGTTGAACTGGCAGTCAAAAATGAAGAATATCTGCTCTACATAACCAAAGAATTATATCCGGATGTGGCGAAACATTTCCATTCCACCAGCACCAGAATCGAGCGGTCGCTTCGTACGGTCATCACCACCTGCTGGAATGAAGGAAACCGCGGGCTGCTGAACCACATCGCCGGATATGAACTGCAGCGCAAGCCAACTACCGGAGAATTTATATCCATGCTTGCATATTATGTGAGAAATCATAAAGAAGAGGATTAGGAAAAATAAGCAGAAGAAGGGAGCAGACCTGTACGGTGCTCCCTTCTTCTATGCAATGATTTTACACAGCCATTTCTTTCTGTTCAATATAACGCTTCACTTCCTCCAAAGTAGGGATGGAGGACTGTGCACCTTTTCTGGTTACCACAATAGCGGAAACATAATTTGCAAATATTGCCGCTTCCCTCAGACTTTTTCCTTCAGCAAGCATGATCGCCAGTGCTGCGGTAAAGGAATCCCCTGCTGCCGTTGTATCCACGGCCTGTACTTTCATGGCAGGTATCCTTTCTGCTCCGGATATCTTATCATCCAGATATACACCTTTTTCTCCCAAAGTCACGATTACATCTTTGACTCCTTTTTTTCTCAGACACTCAGCTGCCTTTTCCAAATGTTCTTCCGGGTTATCAATCCCTGTCAGCATTCCTAATTCTGTTTCGTTGGGTTTAATGATATCTACATGGCGGTATAATTCATCCGGAAAATTTTTTGGCACAGGAGCCGGGTCCAAGATCACCATCTTCCCCATTTTTTTTGCAATCTCAGCGGCATAACATACTGTTTCCAAAGGCACTTCCAATTGGAAAATGACGATATCACTTTCTTTGATCACATCCAGATTGTCATCTATATCCTGTTTTGACAAGGTTGCATTTGCGCCTGAGACTACAATAATACTATTATCCCCGTCTCTGTTGACTGTGATCAGCGCAATACCGGTGCTTACATCATCCTTGACGATCACCCTGGCAGTATCCACTCCCGCTTTATTCAGGCTGTCCATCTGGATATCTGCATACATATCCCGGCCAACGGCCCCCAGCATGATAACATCAGCTCCCAGCTTCCCTAATGCGCAGGCCTGATTAGCCCCTTTTCCTCCTGCATTCATCTCCATCTTATTACTGAGGATAGTCTCCCCCACAACGGGCGTGTGGTCGACCTGTACTGTCATATCCAAATTCAAACTTCCAATGACTAAAATTTTCTTCATACTGTTTTCTCCTATCATCCTTTTACACTTCCCGCTGTGATACCTTCAACAAAGTATTTCTGGAATGGAAGGAACAGGCAAATTGGAATTATAGCTGAAATCAGTGAGCCGGCATAAATATAAGTCCACTGAATGGAACGCTCTCCGCTAAACTGGCTGATGGCAATCTGAATCGTTCTGATCTCCTTGGAACGTGCCACTAAAAGAGGCCACATATAAGAATTCCATTGATTCATAAAAATCATAAGACCTGCTGTTACAAATACCGGAATGGAGATCGGCATAATAACTTTTACAAATATCGTTGGCCATTTCGCACCGTCCACACGCGCTGCCTCCACCAGACTTGGCGGAATATCTTTAAAGAACTGGATAAACAGAAATGTTACCAATCCATCTGCTATTGCAGGTATGATCATACCTGCATATGTATCAACCATACCCAGTCCGTTGGCAACATTATATAACGGAATTGCAATTGCTTCAAACGGAACCATAAAGGAGATCAAAACAAGCGGATAGAAAATCTTCTTGCCCTTAAACTCAAAGCAGGTAAACGCAAACCCTGCCATGGAGTTGATCAGACATCCAAAAATAATTGAAACCACTGTAACGATCATTGTGTTCATGATCGGACGCCAGAACTCATATTTGGTAAAAATAATGCTGTAATTCTCACCGGTAATATTTGTTGGGATCAGGGACCTGATCGTAAATGGAAACATGTTCTGGAATAAGTCTTCCTGTGTCCTCAGAGATGCTGACAGACAGAAGAAGATCGGAAATAAGGACGCAATTGTCATAATCACTAACACTATGTATATAACAACTTTTTTCGTAATTCTTTTTTGTCTCAGTGTCATAACTTTACGCCTCCTTTTCTGTCAGACATTTATTCTGAATAAAACATACCAGCATTACGATCACGAGAAGGATGGTAACAATACAAGCCTGTCTCGGACGGTTTGAATATTTAAACGCAGATTTGTAAGCCTCATACATCAAGACATTGGTGCTTCCCTGAGGACCGCCTTCTGTAGCGATCTGAATAGGTGCAAAAAGCAGGAAATTAGCTGTGGTATTGGCTACGAACACAAATAGCAGAGTATTCTTTAACAGTGGAATTGTAATCCTGAATAATGTACTGAAAAATCCCGAACCGTCAATCTTGGCCGACTCATAAACAGCAGTGTCAATTCCTTTCAGCCCTGCAAGGATAAACATCATCCAATAAGCACAGCCTCTCCAGGATGCGATCAGAACAATGGATAGAAGTGCCCACTTCTTATCAATAAGAAAACCAATCGGACTGATTCCCAAGATTCCGAGAACACTGTTTACCACACCATTGTTGACATTCAGCATCATCTGCCAAATAACCGTTGCTATGGTCAAAGAGATACAGAACGGCAGATAAAAAACAGTCCTGAATATTTCAATTCCACGTACTTTGACATTAACCATCATTGCCATGATAAATGCAATGATTATCTGAAGTGGAATTATGATGACATTAAATTTCAGAGTGACCCACAAAGAACTCCAAAATGTTTTATCAGCGAACAGTAATTTGTAATTATCCAGTGTAAAACTGCCCTCCGTGGAAAGAACTCCCTGAATAACACTGTCTATAATAGGATAAATCTTAAAAACGCATATCAAAACAATTGTCGGCAATATTAAAAGGTACGGAAGCCATTTATTTTTAATATAGATACCACCCATAGTATCCTCCTATCTTTCTAAGTCATGACTATCTATTCATTTTCCTGATCTTTTCGCATAGATGGCGGAATGCCGGGTAAGGCATACCGCCATTTATCAACTGTCAATTACTTTTTATAAGCTGCTACTGCAGATTCAAACTGTTCTATTGCATTGTCTAAAGTCTCTTTTACGTCCGCTCCGTTGCGCACATCTTCCCAAGCCTGGTCTAAAACTGTGGAATACTCACCGAATACAGGTGTTACCGCACGAGGAACTGCAGTATTTGCAGCTTCATATGCCGCAATCTTCATATCCATAGAAGCTTCCGGGTCATTTTTGATCTCATCCTGTTTGTCCAGACGGCTCGGTACATCTCCATTTGTTTCCAGCCACATGTCACTGCCTTTTTCCAAAGTAAACCATTTAATAAAATCTGCTGCCGCATCTTTATTTTTGGAATTGGAATTAATACCAAAATACCAGCTTCCTGTAGATGTAGCTGCTTTATCTTCGTATCCCTCAAAACATGGTGCATAAGTATAACCGATCTCATCATCTGCCTTCATGCTTGACGGTGTCCATGTTCCGCCTACCATAAACAGCATTTTGCCTGCATAGAACTGGTCACCCAACTGGTCGGCATCATATCCCTTGGATGCGATCCCATCATTTACTAAGCCCTGATACCATGTCATTGCATTGATCCAAGGCTCTGTATTCACAACACCGTCTAAGGAATAGCCGTCATCGCTGATGTTTTTACCGCCCATGGCATTTGCAAGCATATTCATCTGATAGACACGGCTTACCTGCTGGAAATCAAATCCTATCAATCCCTGTGTGCCATCCGGGTCCAATTTTTCCAGGGCCTGTTTCGCCAAGTCCGCTACCTGCTCATATGTAAGACGGTTATTCTCATCATTTTCGGGGATCGTGATGCCTGCCTTATCCAGTAATGTTTTATTGTAATATAATTCCTGTGTGGATGTGTTTTCCGGTGCTGCGTACATAGTATCCTCCCAGACTCCTGCCTGGTAGGAAGCATCATCCCATTTTGCTTTATCTTCATCAGTGAAGTATTGATCCAGTGGTTCCAGATAGCCGCTGGTACCATATTTTGCGATATAGGTAACATCGACGCTCATAACATCAAAATCTGCATTTCCTGCTGCTGCTTTTGTCTCGATAACCTCAAATAAATCGTTGAAAGAATAAAATTCAGCATCAATATGTACACCCGTTTCTTTTTCATATTCTTCCAGTATGGGTTTTGTAAGACCCTCCCAAGAGTCCTCACCGGGTCCCTGAGAGACCCATTTTAATGTCACGCTGTCTGAATCGCCCTTAGCTTCCGTCTTGCTGTCACTTTTTCCTGAATCCCCTGATTTCCCGCATCCTGCGAGACCCAAAGACGCTATCATCGCTGCACTAACTGTCAATGCCAGTACTTTTCTTGTTTTCATATTCTTATCTCTCCTTTTCTCCAGGTATCTGTTCCAGATACGCAGTTATCTCTTTTTTATGTTCTTTAAAAACTGTAGTTAAAAACAACCGGTAAAATTTCAATACGTCCACATCCACTGCATAGAGCGCATTACACTTCTCTCCGTGCCAGTGCCCATCAATATCTACAACTGACTGCCCTCTGGCAATTCCATCTTCTACGATATCAATATTAGACTCTTTTAAAGAAACTACCTTCTCATCGATCAGGTATGCGATAGTTAATATGTCATGCATGGGAGATAACATTTTATACCTGATCTCCCAATTTTCATCCATACCTGATTTCGTTATATGGTATATAAACCGTGATAATCTGGTGTCGAAAATGCGAAGTAATTCTCTGCATTGTGCGTCAAGGGCTATTTTATTTGTAACATCAAGACCGATCATTACACACTTACTGAAATCAGCTTTAAAAACTTCTTTTGCTGCAATGGGGTCTGCCCAGAAGTTATACTCAGCCACCGGACTTACATTGCCGGTATACTTAGCTCCCCCCATCAAAACGATCTCCTTCACATTACCGGCGAAAGTAGGATCCTTTCTGATGGCAGATGCGATATTTGTGCATGGCCCAATGGCTGCAATAGTAAGTTTTTTCGGATTTTCTTTTACTATCCTCACAAGAAAATCAACCGCATGTTCCTTCTCTGGCCTCTTATCCGTCTTGACAGAACCGGCATACCCACCAAGTCCATCGTCACCAAATGCCTCCACCGTATCCGGCCGTTGGCCGCTCACTGCTGTATCTGCTCCCTGATACAAGGGAATATCTTCTCTATCGCATAGCGATAAAATCTTCAAACCATTTTGAGTTGTAGTTTCAATATGTCCGTTTCCTGCAACAGAACATATGGCCAGCACCTCAATTGCCGGATGCTTCAATGCAAGAATAATCGCAAGTGCATCATCCACACCCGGATCACAATCAATAATCAGTTGTATCTTGTCCATCTTATTTTTTTCTCTCTTCTATTTTGCAAGTTTTGCAAACAAGTCTGCAAAAAGATTATCTCTCTTAATGTGATACACATATTTTATAAAGTGCCGGTTGTTGTCAAATGCATATCTGTCATCATATTCCGGAATAGGACTGTGCATCAGGCAGTCCTCCTCAAAGTCACCATCAAGAAGCCATGCAACAGCAGTAACATCCCAGATAGGTCTTGTCCAGGTAGAACCCCCGTAGCATTCCAGCGCTTCTTTTGTTGTCACATCCACAAGGTAGTCGCAGAGCTTATTCTTACCGCGAAGATGATATTCCAGTTCTGGTCCGCTTGTCGTAAAGGCAGATACAACCCCCATACACGGAAGCTGAACCAGAGGAACACCGCATCCAAATACAATTCTTGCTCCGGCAACATCCTGAAACAGATTGAATTCCCTGTTGTGAGGCCAGTGGAGGGCATTTCCTCCCAGCCAGATAAGTACAATCCTGTTTTTGATCTCAGGATTCATTAAAAGAGCAGAGGATACATTGGTAATAGCACCAATCGCGATCACATACAATGGATTCTCTTCTGAATAATCCATAGCTCTTTCAGCTAAATCCTTTGCTGCGTCTGAGATTACCGGTTCTGTCTCGGAAGGCATGTATGCTGTTGAGCCTCTGTAAACATTTGGCTTTAAATCGTCTCTCTCCAGCAATGTAAGGATATTCATAATTTCCTGATAGCTTTTTTCCATACCATCTGCAGGACCAGTGGATTTTTCATTGTGGAACGGAGCTGCATAGATTGCTTTTAAATTAAGCTTTTCATCTGATTTAATCAAATAAGCAACTGCAAACTGGTCATCAATCTCATTATAAGTATCCGTATCAATCACCACATCCACTTTACCTTTGGGCTTCTGCAGCCTCATAACAAGTTTTGCATTATCAATGTTACTTTTCTCCACTACTCTTGAGCTGGTAAATTCATCCCAGTCCTTCTGTGCTTCTTTCTTTACCATATTACTCCTTTCTCATACCACTTTCCTCTGTTATCATGCTTTAAGAAAAGTTTTTCTTAAAGTGTTTTCCTATGCATGTATTGTACATCGCTTTTTTTCTACTGTCAACATTCTTTTGTTTTTTTGTTAAATAAAACTATTTACGAAAGGCTTTTCTTGTGCATATTGTACACTAGCAGTGCTTTTCTTCTTTATTGATCTCTGTATTCATGCTCAATCAATGCAGCTGCACTTTCTTTATGATCCGGAAATTGCTTCTCAAAAAAGAGCCTGAAAAACCTTTTTACATCCAAATCAGATGCAACTTTACAGTTTTTTTTCTTATCTTTCCATATTTCAACAGGATAAACCACGGATGTACCCCTGCATAGACCTGCCGTCTCTATCTCTACATATGCATCCTTTAATTTTAAAACGGAATCATCAATGAGATAAGCCGCTGCCAAAACATCGCACAGTTCACATCCCAAATTTTTAAGTTTTTCCCAATAACTGTCAACGTAAACTCTGGTGATTTGATGAATAAATCCGGAAAGTGGCGTATTTATCTGGTAAAGCAGTTCTCTCATTGCCGGTGTCAAGAATGCTTTTCTCGTCACATCAAGCCCTACCATTACAATTTCTTTAAAACCGGCCTCAAAGACAACTTTTGCAGCTTCCGGGTCATGCCAGAAATTAAATTCTGCCGTTGGTGACATATTTCCGCAGTGTTCTGCTCCCCCCATCAAAACAATTCTTTTAATATTTTTCACGAAATTCTCATCTCTCTGCACAGCTCCGGCTATATTTGTCAGCGGACCGATAGGCATTAGGGTAAGTACATTTTTGTTTTCCTGTGCTGCGCGTACCAGATATTCTTCTGCGGATTCTCTCTGCAGAGGAATCCTGCCGTTGTCAATCTTCACATCCCCCAGTCCATTATCTCCATGAGAACTTTCACATATTTCCGCTTTTCCCCTGAGAGGTTCCCCTCTTCCTCTATAAACAGGTATGTCCTCCCTCCCACAGAGCTTTAATATAGCGGATGCATTTTGCGTGGCATGATCAATATCTGTATTCCCATCAACTGTAGTCAAAGCTTCAATCTTTATTTTGTCCGGAGCACTGACCGCCAGCAGAATGGCCATCGCATCATCTATCCCCGGGTCCGTATCAATAATGATCCGTTCCATAACTCTATCCCTTCCTTTCTTCTTTCCTCCTCCGCCTTGCAGGCTGACAAAATAACCAGCATTGGCTATGATCTCTGTCCGAACGGCGTATTAGTAACAAATCGTTATGAAATCATTTTCGTAAAGCATTTTTCTATGCATGTATTGTACTTATTCTGCTCTTCCCTGTCAACTATTTTTTTATTTTTTGTTAATTAAAACTATTTACGATAACATTTTCTTGTGCATATTTCACATAGCATTGCTATTTTTCCGTTGACAAATCTTTCCTTATCCTTCATAATAAAAGAAAAAATTATGACGAGGGTCCTCATATGACAATCAAAGAAATCGCCAGCCTGGCCGGTGTCTCTATCTCAACGGTTTCCAAAATCGTAAATAACAAAGACCAGAATATCAATCCTGAGACCCGCAGCCGGGTACTGAAAATTGTAAAAGAATACAACTATACACCTTACGGCATGGTAAAAAATATATCCAGTGCAAAGACCTTTTTGCTGGGGGTCCTGCTCCGCACCGCCTCACAGACCAATCTGATGCTGAACGGCATCCTGCAGGCAGCTCAGGAGCAGGGTTATAATGTGCTGCTTCTGGATAGTCTGAACAGTACAGACACCGAGCTAAAGCATATCACCTCCCTGTGCAAGAACAATGTGGACGGTGTGATCTGGGAGCCAGTGGACGAGAACAGTTCCCAATATGAGCATTACTTTGCAGAACAGAACATTTCTGTCTGCTATATAAATGGCCCTGACACCCTGCCTGCCTACAACATCGACTTTGAAAAAATGGGCTATGTCCTGACCCAGAAGCTTCTGGAGTACAAGCACAGCAAAATTGCCTGTCTGATGAAAGAAAAAAGCAGGCGCTCCAAAATGGTATTTGAGGGATTCAAGAAATGTTTATTTGACAATCAGATTCCCTATCATGACAAAATGAGGCTTTTTATCTCTGACCCTGCCTGCTGTTCCAAAGTGCTGAGCCATGGTTTTTCAGGCATTGTCAGTTCTCATTTTGCCTCCTCCCTGATTCTGTATGAACAGATGAATAAACTGCACTACTATGTACCCTCCGACTTATCTTTGGTAAGCTTAAAAGATGACGTACGGGAAGCCATCTCCTTCCCACATATATCCAGCATCAAAATCCCTTACCGGGAATTCGGCTACTATGTGTGCAGAAACCTGATTCAAAAATGCGAAAAAAAAGACGAGGGAGAACCGGAATATACCTTTGTATCCCAGTGTATCTTTGACAACGAGGACAGCCTGGACATCCCTTCCTTCTTCCGCGCAAAAAAAATCGTGGTCGTAGGAAGTATCAACACAGACATAACCTTCAATGTAGACTGGCTTCCCCAGGCAGGAAAGACCACCACGATCCTAAGCTCCACCACCACCCTCGGAGGAAAAGGGGCCAACCAGTCCGTAGGTGCCGCCAAACTGGGACGCGAGGTTTCCCTCATTGGGGAAATCGGAAACGACACGGATTCCACGTTCATCTTCGATATACTGGAAAAAGAACAGGTGACCACCCAGGGTGTCCACAGAGACATGAAAGCCCAAACCGGAAAAGCATACATTTACATCGAGCGTGACGGTGAAGGGACCATCACCATCATGTCCGGGGCCAACGGCAATCTTAGCCCCGAAGATATCCAAAAAAGACAACATCTTTTTGAAAATGCCGGTTTCTGCCTGCTCTCCACGGAGATTCCCATCCACACGGTCCTGGAAGCAGCCAAAATCGCCAGAAAATACGGTGCCAAAAATATCGTCAAACCGGCTGCCTTAAAATCCATCCCCGAGCAGCTTCTTCAGAATACGGATATCTTCATCCCCAACCGAAAAGAAGCTGCCGCCCTGTGCCCCCAGCACACTACTGTAGAAAAACAAGCCGAATACTTTTTTCAAAAAGGGATCGAGACTGTCATCATAACCCTTGGACACGAAGGCTGCTACCTGAAAACCGCGGAAACCGCAAAATACTTTCCTGCCGCCGACTTTATTTCCATAGACACCACCGGCGGTGCAGATGCATTCATCTCCGCCCTGGCCTCCTTCCTGATCGAAGGTTACTCCCTGGAAAAATCCATCCGCATAGCCACCTATGCAGCCGGCTTCTGCGTCTCCAGACAAGGCGTGGTCCCCGCCCTGATAGACCACAACACCCTGGAAACCCATATTAAAAAACTTGAACCAACCCTGCTAAAATAATCGTCCATTCCCAAACCCACAACCGCTGCCCCCTCAATCCGCTTTTTTCTTTTCCCCTCCCCACTTTCAAATCCCTGCGGCCCAGCGCCCCCCAGGAAGGGGCTGCGGGAAGGGCCCCCGGCCTTTCCGCAGTCTCTTCCGTCCGCCCCTTAACGATTAAAAAGTTGACTTTTCCGTCATTTCTGTTAAACTAAACAAATACGGTAACTTCCGCAAACAGGAGATGACACATGAAGATTCGACATAAGAAATGGCTATACGCCGCAGTTTTCCTGACATCTGCCCTGCTGCTTACAGGATGTGACAGCAAGGAGGAGCGCGCGGTAAAGCAGGCAGTTTCAGCAGAACTTGACCAGTTGAAAAGCCCGGATAAAAAGACCATTGAAACATACCTTTCCGCCCATCAACTGTTCCCCGAAGAGGACACAGCCGAAAACGACAGCGAAAAAGAAAGCGCAGACCCTGAGATCATTAAGATCTTCTCACGCTACTTTAAAAACTTCTCTTACACCGTGGATACTGTCAAAGCCGAAGAAAAAAAAGCCAGCGCCACAGTCACCATAACCAATCTGGATGCCCATGCGCTTGCCGAAGATTACACAGCCGCTGCGCTGAAAAAACGGATCACCTGCGACGCCAACCCCAGTCAGGTGGAATTTTCCCTGAAAGATTCTTACCTGCTGCTTGGAGAGACGCTGAAAAAGAATGATTATAAACAGGTGGATACCACCTTTGACCTGAAACTGAAAAAGGACGGGGAAACCTGGACTATTGTCCACAGCGAGGACCTGGACAATCAGATCACCGGCGGATTTCTCACTTATATGGCAGATTCTGATCTGCTGCCGCCCCCGGAAGTGGTCAAGATCCATTTTAATACGATAAAAGAATTCGATACGGAACAGCTCAACATCTATCTGTCTCTGGACAGCCTTTTGGACACGGATGACACATACAGCAGTTCTATTGCCCACGCTATGGCAGAACAGATCCAGACCTGTTTTGATTTTAAAATCCTGGATACTCAAAACGACGAGCGCAATGCTCTGGTAAAAGTCCGGATAACCAGCAGTGATTTCAAAAGCATTGTGGCCTCCTACCAGGAGCAGCTCTCCCAGTGGCTTCAGACTTCTCAGGCCATGGCAGGCGGTGCTGAAGGACGCCGCGAGAAAGAACGGCAGCTCCTTCTGGAAAGCATAGAAAAGAACCAGGATTCCACCACCCGCGACGTGGATATTTCTCTTATCAATGACGGGACAAGCTGGAAAATGCAGATGGATGAAAATGTGGCACAAGCCATACTGGGAGGCGTGGACAGCGCCCTGGCAGATGTGTCGGAAGATGTGGAATAGATATGGCCGTTCCGATGACGGAACTGTTATGGACAGACAAAATGAATGCCCGGCTTGGGTCTGACAAAAGCCGGGCATTTTTCTATACAAAAAATCCTGATACTATTTTAATAAACAATAAAACAAGAACCGTGACCACAATAGGACGGACTATCCTGGTCCCGTTCTTTATTACCATGCCGGAGCCGATGTAATGCCCCGCAATGCTGAACACGGCTGCCGCCAGGCCCAATGTAACTACGATCTTGCCGCTGAAAAAGAAAGCCCCAAGAGCCGCCAGGTTGGAAGCCAGATTCACGATCTTTGTGTTTCCGGAAGCGGTTCGGATATCCATCCCTGCAAGCCCTGTGTAGACAAGCAGCAGAAAAGTTCCTGTTCCCGGCCCGTAAAAGCCGTCATATGTACCGATGACAAAAGAAGCCGTGATCACAATGGCATACTTCTGCCTTTTTGTAAGCTGCCTTTTTAACTTTGACTCCATACTTTTATTCTTCAGCACATAGAACGCCACCACCGGCAGCACTGCAATGAGCATAAGCTTCAGCACTTTATCACTTGTAATAAGAGCCAGATTTGCTCCCATGAAGGACCCCAAAAGCGCCACGAGAAAAGAGGGAACCGCAAGCGGCACATCCGCATACCTGTTTTTGCAGTAACGGGCTGTGGAGATGACCGTGCCGGCAGCTGAGGACAATTTGTTGGTGGCAATGGCATTGTGTATGGGAACTCCGGCTAAAAGATAAGCAGGCAGGGAGATCAATCCACCCCCGCCTGCTATGGCATCTACAAAACTGGCCAAAAACACCAGCGGACAGACGATCAGATAGGAGACAATACCTGGCTCCATTACTGCTCACTCTCCTGTGCTTTCAGTGCAATCCCCAGTTCATCCAGCTGTTTTACATCCACGGTATTCGGTGCCTCCGACATCAAACAGGAGGCATCCTTCACCTTCGGGAACGCGATCACCTCACGGATAGATTCCTCCTTTGCCATGAGCATGACCATACGGTCCAGGCCGTAAGCCAGCCCGGCGTGAGGCGGAACTCCGTATTTGAAGGCATCCAGAAGGAAGCCGAACTGCTTGTATGCCTGTGCCTTTTCAAACCCAAGAGCCTCAAACATTTTTTCCTGCACATCGTTCTGGTGGATTCGCACACTGCCGCCGCCAATCTCATTGCCGTTGAGCACAATATCATAGGCTTTAGCCCGCACTGCACCCGGATCTGTATCCAGAAGCGGGATATCCTCCTCAAAAGGCATGGTAAACGGATGATGCATGGCTGTAAAACGCTGCTCCTCCTCTGACCACTCCAGAAGCGGGAACTCTGTGATCCATACAAAACGGTACTCGTCTTTATCGAACAGCTCCATCTGGCGCGCCAGTTCAAGACGAAGTGCCCCCAGAACATCCCATACAAGCTTGGTCTTGTCCGCAGCAAAGAGGAGCAGATCACCTGCTTCACCCTGCATAGCTTCAATAAGGGCCTTCATCTCCTCCTCCTGCATGAATTTTGCGAAGGAAGATTTCACACTGCCGTCCTCCTGGATGGCAATATACGCCAGACCTTTGGCACCGTATCCTTTGGCGAATTCCACTAACTTGTCGATCTTCTTTCTGGGCATAGCCCCCTGTCCTTTGGCATTGATACCGCGGACACTGCCGCCTGCCTCCAGAGCGTTTTTAAATACAGCAAACTCACAGCCTTTTACCACTTCTGACACATCCGTAAGCTCCATGCCGAAACGCAGGTCCGGTTTGTCCGAGCCAAAACGGTTCATAGCTTCTATCCAGGTCATTCTCTGAATGGGAAGCTGCACTTCCACACCCAGCACCTCACGAAACAGAAACGCCAGCATACGCTCATTTACATCTATGACATCATCCACATCCACAAAAGAAAGCTCCATGTCGATCTGTGTGAATTCCGGCTGACGGTCAGCGCGCAGGTCCTCATCGCGGAAACATTTGGCGATCTGGAAATACCTGTCGTATCCGGAGCACATAAGAAGCTGCTTAAAGATCTGGGGTGACTGAGGCAGCGCATAAAAACTGCCCGGATGCACACGGCTTGGAACCAGGTAATCCCTTGCTCCCTCCGGTGTACTTTTATTCAGAATCGGTGTCTCGATCTCCAAAAATCCTTCATTTGCCAGGAACTGGCGAACCAGCACAGCAACCTGGGAACGCATGATCAGATTTCTCTGCAGATCCGGTCTTCTCAGATCCAGATAACGGTATTTTAAACGCACTTCCTCTCTGGTCTTGCTGTTCTCCTCAACAGGGAAAGGAGGGGTCTCTGACTCGGACAGGATGCGCAGGGCATTTGCCCGGACTTCAATCTCACCTGTCTTCAGATTCTCATTCACTGCGCCGGAACGCGCCTCCACGCGTCCCGTCACAGCGATAACAAACTCACTTCTTAATCTGCCGGCCTTCTCAAAGCCTTCCTCGTCAATATCACCGTTTTCAAAGATTATCTGCATGATTCCGGAACGGTCACGCAGATCCACGAAAACAATACCGCCTTTGTTGCGGCTTTTCTGTACCCATCCCATGAGGGTTACTGTGCTGCCGATCTCTTCTTTCGTCACTTCCGTACATCTGTGGGTTCTCTTTAACCCGTACATTGATTCTGCCATTGTGTCAGTTCTCCTTAAATATCAGTCGTTATATATCTCTTCAATCGTCTCATAGCCTTCAGACTGAAGCTGTTCCTTCTGGAATTTTTTATTCTTTTTCATATATACAATATTAACGCTCTTGCCTGCTTTTCTCTCTTCCCCGGCTTTTTTCACAACCTCCACCAGTTTTTCAGAGCTGAGCTTCTTATCCAGCAGATATGCTTTCTTGTCCGCACTGCCCGGTACCTGGAATCCTCTCTCCATGAGCAGCATAACGATACGCTCAAAACCAATGGAAAATCCGGTTGCCGGTGTGGGGGTTCCTGTGAATTTGCCGATCATCTCATCGTAACGTCCGCCGCCGCCTACACTGCCGGAAAAACCGTCAATACAGATTTCAAAGATCGGTCCCGTATAATAAGACATACCGCGCACTAATGTAGGATCAAAGATGATCCTGAAGTTAGCTGTTTTCGCCTCTGTCACACTCTCGATAATGGTGGACATATTGTCTGCCACATCCGGCTCCAGGAATCCTTCCAGCTTGTCCTTACAGTATTTTACTCCGTCAAGACCTTCTCCGATGGCGTCGAACAGTGCAATGTATCTTTCAATACCCTCTTTCGCAAATCCGGCTTCCTCCAGCTCTGCTGCCACGCCTTCCAGGCCGATCTTATCCATTTTATCCAGGATGATGAATACCTGGTCATAAGACTCTTCCGGGAATCCGCTGTAAGCTGCCATGGCTTTTAAGAAACGACGGTCATTGATGCGGATGGCAAAGCTCTCAAAATCCAGCTTGCCAACCAGTGTGGAGGTTGCCAGAATAACATCAATCTCTGCCAGATTGGTAGGATCTCCCAGGATATCAATATCACACTGCATAAACTGGCGGAAACGGCCTCTCTGCGGTCTGTCCGCACGGAATACGTTTCCCATCTGCAGAGCCTTGAAAGGGGAGGGCAGATCATTGGCATTGTTGGAATAGAAACGGCAGAGCGGAACAGTCAGGTCATAACGCAGACCGCTGTCAACCAGGTCATTCTCCTCTTTCGCCTCATTGATCTTCAGTTTTTCCCCTCTTTTCAGAATACGGAAGATCAGTTTTTCATTATCTCCGCCCTGTTTGCTGGTCAGGTTTTCAATGTGTTCCACGCAGGGAGTCTCCATGGAGGTAAATCCGAACTCCTTATACGTTTCCTTGATCAGTCCGATCACATAATCACGGATCTCCATCTCTCTTGGCAGAATATCTTTCATTCCTGTAACTGGTTTTTTCTTTAACTGCATAATCTTCTCTCCTATCTCTAATCATTTTCATGTATTGCTCTCTGAAATGCAAGAAAAACCTGCATATCAAAATTTTTAACTTCGTCGATCACCATCTTCATGGCAGTCTCGCTGGAAAACGCGTCACGGTATGTCCTTTTGGATGTGAGGGCTGCATAGACATCACAGATCCTAATGATCCTGGCACCCATGGGAATCTTTTCCCCTGCCAGATTTTCCGGGTATCCGCTGCCGTCATAGTTTTCATGATGGTAGTAAATGCTGTCCAGCACAAACCGGGAATATCCCCTGTCCTTCAGGCTCTCATATCCCAATTCCGGATGACGCCTTACATACTTCATCTCCTCCACCACCATAGGATTTTCCTCCCCGGCAATGTAGTTATAAAGTCTCAGTTTTCCGATATCATGAAGCACTCCGGCCACTGCCAGCTCATGGCAGGCCTCCTCAGAAAGTCCCATCTGTTTTCCCACACGGAAAGCCAGGTTGCTCACCTGAATGCCATGTTCAATTTCCTTCTCCAGATTGAAACTAATCAGATGCTTCTGCGTATTTGCCATTCCCGCCATCCCCGCTCTTTATATTCAGATACGTTTCCAGCCCAATCCGTTTTCGGTCTGTCATCTCTTCGATCCTGGTAATATAATTTGTCACATCTTTTACGTTTTCGGCCCGTTCTATCCGCTCCCCGTTTTGGAAAACAAACTTGGTGGAAGCTCCCGCTCCCGCCGCCAGAATGGACTGCTTCTCTTCCATGATCAGAATATTATAGATACCCGCTTTGCCCGGTTTGGCATATCCCACATTCTCCAGATTGCCCGACATATTCTTCTGCCTGTACAGATAATATGGGCCCATGCCGCACTGCCGTGCGTAGTCCATGCACATATCCATGATCTCCTGATTGTTTTCAAAGGTCATCTCTTCATACTGTTCCCGGAACAGATGAAGCCTGGTGGCCCTCTTGACAGCCAGGGAATGTACCGTCAGACTGTCCGGGTTCAGAGCCTTTACTTCCTCCAGAGTGTGCCTTACATCCTCCGCACACTCCCCGGGCAGGCCTACGATCAGATCCATATTGATATTATCAAATCCGCACTCTCTGGCAAGGACAAAGGCGTGCTTTGTGTCCTCCACCGTATGCCTGCGTCCGATCAAATCCAGTGTCTTCTGGTTCATAGTCTGGGGATTTACGGAAATTCTTGTCACCGGATGTTTTTTGATCACCATGAGTTTCTCCCTGGTGATGCTGTCCGGCCTTCCTGCTTCCACTGTATATTCCTTCACCTGTTCCACCGGAAAACAGGCATCAATATGTGACAGCAGCCGTTCCATCTGCTCCGGTTCCAAAGTGGTGGGAGTCCCACCGCCAATATATATGGTGTCAAGGGTGCGCACTTTCATGGTCTCTCCGATATAAGTCAGCTCCCTGCAGAGCGCATCCAGGTATTCATCCACTTTATCCCGCCATCTCTCTATGGGGGATGAACTGAAAGAACAGTAAAGACAGATACTTGGGCAGAAGGGGATTCCCACGTACAGGCTGTATCCGTTCTGATAATCAATATCTTTTAACAGATCCCGCTCCCGGTTGGCAATGGTTATTGCCAGTGCCGTCTTTGTGTTGCCGGTAAAATAAGTACGGCGCATATAGTCTGCAGCCTCCGCATTGCTCATTCCCGACTCAATAAGCCCCATGGCGATCTTGGTAGGCCGGATTCCGGTCAGGTTCCCCCAGGGAAGGGTGATCCCTGTCTCCTGTGTGAGTCCTCTGTACAAAATCTGTTTCAGTATGTTCTTTCTTTCTTTTCTGTCCTGCCCTTTTTCAAAGCGGGCCGCTTCTCCGAATATAATTTCTCCATCCCTCTCCAGGGAGAGGTGCGTCTCTTCCTCCCCGTAGGCGATTCTCACCAGCAGGTCATAAGCTTTCTCTTCCTGCGTCTCTTCCGCATAGAAGTTCTCCACTTCTTCCTGGGGATAAAAGGCCTTGACCAGAGTGTAGGCATCATATTCAAACTCTCTTTTATTAAATGAAATGCCAATCATATAGGTTCCTCTTTCTTTGATTTTTTATAGATAGGGATTATATGATCGCTCATGATGGATGCTGGTCTCTTCCCCGTGTCCGGGATAAATCTTCACATCCTCGGGTAAATGGTTGATGATCTTCTTCAGACTCTCCTGCATTTTTGCAAAATTGCCTCCGGGCAGGTCACATCTGCCGCAGTTCTCACAGAAAATGGTGTCCCCGCTCATGAGCACACCCTCGTCCTCCAGATAATAGCAGCAGGAACCTTCCGTATGCCCCGGAGTCAGATACATTTTGATCTGAAAGCCTGCAAGTAAAAAGGTCTCGCCGTCTTCCAGGAAACGGTCGGCTTTCACCGTATAACCGACTCCCTCCCAGGAGGCTGACAGGTTCAACTGCGGGTCTGTGAGCATCTCTTCCTCCGCTCTGGCCGCATAGACGGGCACCTGCCACTTCTTCTGCAGCTCGCCTGCTGCCATAATATGATCATAATGCCCGTGTGTCAGAAGTATCCCTGCCGGTTTTCCCTCTATCCTGTCTATGGTACGGCAGATACGGTCCGCCTCAGCGGCGGGGTCAACCACCAGAATTTCCCCGCTCTGTGTATTTTTCAGGAAATAGCAGTTGGTCATGACCGGGCCAACCACAATTCCTCTCAGATTCAGATTCTTCATATCTCGACTCCTTAGCCGGTAGTACGTCCGATATCCAGAACGCTCTCTACCTGTCTGATTTTTTCCACCAGGCTGCTCAGCTCTTCCTTGCTCTTAATGTCAAAGGCAATATTTATGGTGGCACGCCCCTGTTTGCTGGTCCTTGTATTCATGGAGGTGATATCAATCTTCCTCTCCGTGAAAATCTTGGAAATGTCAACCAGAAGCCCGGTGCGGTTATTGGCGTACACATTGATCTCCGCTGTGTACTGCTCCCCGTCTCCCACGCTTTCTGACTGCCACTCCGCATCGATCAGGCGCTCCCTGTCTTCCAGGGACATATTGATAATATTGATACAGTCGGTACGGTGGATGGTCACCCCCCGTCCCCTTGTCACATATCCCACGATCTCGTCTCCGGGGATGGGGTTGCAGCACCTGGAAAACCGCACGGATACATCATGGATACCCTTCACCACAATACCGCTCTTGCTCTTGCGGATATGGAGCTTATCCTTTGTCTCCTCCGCAGCCTCCAGCACCTTCTCGTCTGTCAGTTCGCCCTTGTGCTCCTTGGTATAGATCTCCAGGAGCTTATTGATGACCTGGCCTTCTTTCAGACCGCCGTGTCCCACGGCTGCCAATACAGAATCCCAGTCCCGGAAACCGTATTTTTTCATAACAGATTCCAGATATTTCGGTTTTGTCAGATTTCCCAGTCCTATGCCTTTTAGTTTTGCATACTGGGCGAGCATATCTTTGCCCTTTAAAATGTTGTCTTCTTTTAACTCCTGCTTAAACCACTGGTTTATCTTGTTCTTGGCCTGGGTGCTCTTAACCACCTTCAGCCAGTCACGGCTTGGTCCCTTGGAGTTCTGTGAGGTAATGATCTCAATCCGGTCCCCGTTCTTAATCACATAGTCAATGGGAACCAGCTTTCCGTTCACTCTGGCGCCCACCATTTTGTTGCCTACCGCACTATGTACATTATAGGCAAAATCAATGGGGGTGGAGCCGTTGGGAAGTGTCTTCACATCACCCGCCGGGGTAAAGCAGTAAACACTTTCGGAAAACAGATCCAGATCGCTTTTTAAAAGACTTAAGAACTCCTTGTTGTCGGACATATCCCGCTGCCACTCCAGGATCTGGCGCAGCCAGCTCATTTTTTCCTCTTCCTGCTGGGTCACACTGGCCTTGCTGCTGCCTGATGCCTCTTTGTATTTCCAGTGGGCAGCAATACCGTATTCCGCTGTGCGGTGCATCTCAAACGTACGGATCTGTATTTCAAAAGGCTGTCCGTTCGGTCCGATCAAAGTAGTGTGCAGAGACTGGTACATATTGGGTTTTGGCATGGCGATATAGTCTTTGAACCGTCCCGGTATGGGCTTATACATCTCATGGATGATTCCCAGGGACGCATAGCAGTCCTTCACTGTATCCACAATAATGCGGACGGCAAACAAGTCGTAGATCTGATCCAGGGTCTTCTCCTGATTGACCATCTTCTTGTAAATACTGAAAAAGTGTTTGACACGCCCGTCAATCTGTGCGTGAATACCCGCATTTTCAATCTGTTCCCTGACACCGTTCACGATTCCGCTGACAAAAGCCTCCCGCTCACTTTTCCGCAGGTTGATTTTTTCCACCAGATCGTAATACACTTCAGGTTCCAGGTATTTTAAGGACAGATCGTCCAGTTCTATCTTTACTTTGGAAATACCAAGCCGCTGGGCAATGGGAGCATAGATATCCATGGTCTCCCTGGCCTTTTCCTTCTGTTTGTGGGGCGGCATATATTTCAGCGTTCTCATATTGTGAAGCCGGTCAGCCAGTTTTATCAGGATCACCCGGATATCCTTTGCCATGGCAAGGAACATCTTTCTCAGATTCTCTGCCTGTACTTCCACTTTATCTGCGGAATAATTCAACTGTCCCAGCTTTGTGACACCGTCCACTAACAGGGCCACCTCCGCGCCGAATTCCCGGGTGATCTCCTCTGTAGTCATGACTGTGTCTTCCACCACATCGTGCAGCAGGCCTGCCACAATAGTCTCCTTGTCCAGCTCCAGATCCGCCAGGATAATGCCCACACAAAGGGGATGAATGATATAAGGCTCGCCGGACTTGCGCACCTGCCCTTCGTGGGCATCTCTGGCAATCCGGTAAGCCTTCTCAATCATAGATATATCGGTGGAGGGATGGTACTTTCGCACACTGGAAATAAGCTCTTCATACAGAACAGAAGGGCTTGTAAAATCTTCCATGGTCTTCACACTTGCATCAGCCTTTTTAATTTTCGCTATTTCATCATCCTGAAGCGCTGCCTCTTTACTTTTCTCCATCTGCCATCACCTGATTTCTATTTACCTTCATAACATATAACGGAAGCCACATCATAATCTTTGAGACGTTTTCTGCCGTTCAAACCTGCCAGCTCCATAAGGGTGATGATTTTCACCACTTTGCCTCCAAGCTCCTCCACCATCCTGGCTGTCGCTTCAATGGTTCCGCCTGTGGCGATCAGGTCATCCACCAGTACCACCTTCTGGCCCGGTGTGACAGCGTCCTTGTGCATCTCGATAGTAGCACTGCCGTATTCCAAATCATAGCTGCTCTCTATGGTCTCGCAGGGCAGTTTCCCTTTCTTTCGTATCAGTACAAAGGGCTTATGTAAGTTGTAGGCAATAGGCGCCCCGAATATAAAGCCCCTGGACTCTGCTCCGGCGATCACATCTACCTCCACGCCGTCCAAAAGGGCCTGCATGGAATCCACAGCCAATGCAAATCCATCTGCATCCTGTAATATGCTTGTCACATCTCTGAAAATGATTCCCGGTTCAGGAAAATCCGGGATACTGCGCACATATTCCTCAATCTTCTTCATAACTCTCTCCTGCCTTTAGTTTCTTTTTGTTATCTCACGATATGTCAATTATACTCAAATTTTGGGTGTAGTCTTTAGTATATCATCTTTTTTTGTCGGAATCAAATGCAATTGCTATCTATTAGACTTTATCTATCTATATTCATACACATTTGCCTAATGGTTTTTATATACCAATTGCAATTTTATACATTTTTCTACATTTTCTCCCACGCGGCAAAGGTAATACTTGGTATATTGCCGGGAAACACAGGGATATATATATACAATATCCCCAACTTTTTCCATTTCATTCAATTCCCGTCTGGTTTTGGTTCTGCCAGCGGTCCGTGAAGCACTTTGTTTTCAAAGGCATCCACCGGCATGGGCCTTGCAAAATAGAACCCCTGCCCAATATCGCAGGAAATGGATCTTAAGAATTCAAGCTGTCTTTCATTCTCTATCCCTTCCGCAACTGTAGTGATGGAAAGTTCCCTGGCAAGGCGGATTATACTTTCCACCACCACTTTTCCCTTCGGGGATGTGGACTGCTCAGACAAAAATTCCCTGTCCAGCTTTAATTCCGCAATATCCAGGTCCTTCAGGGTATTAAGGGATGAATATCCGCTTCCGAAATCGTCCATAGATATAGTGAAGCCCATTTTATGGAGCTTTTTGATCACCATCTTGACTTGATCCAGATTACTCATGGCCACGCTCTCTGTAACCTCCAGAATGATCAGGGACGGCTCTATCTGATACCGGTCCACAATATCATGGAATTTGTCAAGATACTCATCATCATAAAAAAACACCCGGGACTGGTTTACCGAAATGGGCCTTACCTGGTACCCCTGCTTCATCCAGCAGGAAACCTTTTTACACGCCTCCTCCAGCATATACATATCAAGTTCTGTGATAAATCCGTTCTCCTCAAATACCGGTATAAATTCATCCGGGTAATGCATCACACCGTCCTCCGAACACCAGCGGACAAGAGCCTCGGCGCTGTGCAGGGTCTGGTCTCCCAGATAATATTTCGGCTGAAGATACATGTGGAATTCCCCGTTGGCAAGTGCTGCATGCATCTGGCTTTCAATCTCAATCTTTTTACGTGCTTTTTCATGGATCTCTTCATCGTAGAAAGCAATGGGGTTGGAGGTATTGCCGTTCACACTGTTAAGCGCCAGCAAAGCTCCATTGATCGCTGCATCAGGGGAGAGGATATTTTTCATTCTCGGTTCATTTCCCTGTATGATATTGATTCCGAAATTGCAGTTAATACGATAATCCTGATTCGGGCTTATGACATGATCATTGATATCCTGATGTATCTTTTTCATTCTGGAAATGATCTCTTCCCTGCTCTTATAGTAAAGCAGCATTCCGAAATGATCTGCGTTATCTCTGTAATACCGTTCACCTTGCGCAAGGTTTTCCTCCAGGACCCTGGCAATGTGCTGCAGGAGAAGGTTTCCTTTTTCAAAACCAAAGAATTCGTTCACAAACTTAAATCCGCTCATGTTCATCAATACCATGGCATAATCCGCAGGCTCCCTGAGCAAAGCCGGGAGATCCGTGACAAAGCGGTTCCGGTTGTCAGCGCCTGTCAAAATATCTTGATATGCAAAGATATTGAGGGCCTCATGTTCTCTCTTCAGCAGATTATATATATAGAAAAACAAAATGCCGAACATGAAAAAGACACAGACCATCACACATAAGAAGACAAGAAACATGGTATTGAAATTATGGTTCAGAAATGTCTGCGGCACCAGGCAGAATATCTGCCAGTCATTGATCCCCACAGGAATAAATGTCACCCAATAAGCCTTGCCCCCGTAACGGAAGGTGGCGAAAGAGTCCCCTCCATGCTCCATATCGGCAAGAATGGATGCCCGGATATCATCCGGGATATCCCCGCCGTCAAAGACATTGTCCAGATGTTTTCTGATGACCGCATGGTCAGAACGGATAATAAAATTCCCCTCATGGTCAATGATATGGATATAAGCAGCACCGTCAAATATATCCTGGCTTATGATCTCTGAAAAATCGGCAGTTGTACGGGTTGCTGTGACAGCTCCGGTGACCTTCCCGTTATTGATGATCGGAACTCCATAACAGACTACCGTGCCCTCTGAAAATCTGTCATCCATAATTTCCGAAACAACAGCCTCTCCTAAGAAAGCCTTGTCTATAAACGTCTCGTCACTGATATCAACATCATAATATTTCTCACCGTTTGTATCAACAAAATATCCGGTCTTATCTGCGGAGACAAAACCCATGCGGATAAAATCATTGCGGCTACTTTCCTCTTCCAGACAGGAGAGCGCTTCCTCCAAATCTATGGTATCCCCCTGCCCGATAAAAGCAGACATGGCATCCAGAGTCCGGAAATCTCCGTCAATCTGGGCTGTAATAATGTTTTTATACTGTGACACAATTTCTTTCATATACTTTTGCGCTTCATTTTCCTGTGTATCTTTCATGCTCAAATAAACGACGCCACAGATCAGCACTAAAATAAGACTTACTACAGAAACCAGAATTACGGATATGGTAATTTGTTTTTTTACGTCTCCCTCTTTCATGTTTGCACCCCCTGCACAGGTATCAGATCATAGATACATCATACATGATAATCCTGCGTAATACAATCATTACAGACAGCAAAAATAACGCATTTCGGCCTGAGGCAGTCAAATAAAATTCTGTATGATGATTTCTATGCTCTCCCTGCCGTTGTAGGCGTTTATGGAGGGATAATACGCAACGGACCACCTTTGCTTCTCCTTTATCTTTTCAGCGAAGGCATCCCCGTCCCCAAACCAGACACCCTGGGCTTGGCATCCGTTTTCATCAAAGAGATTCATTTTCACCACGTTGCGGTTCTTTCCAAAGACCCGGCAGTTTTCAACACGGACATTTTTCTGGGCAAACAAAGGCTTGGTATTTCCCTTTCCAAATGGTTCTAAAAGGGAAAGCTGGCGTATGAGGGGCATGTTCACATAGGAGATGGGCATAGGCACATCAATCAGCACCTTTTCAGCCATATCCTCCTCTGTAAGTGTGCAGTTCTCATTGAGCATCCGCCTGAAAGGATCCACATTTTCCTCCGGCAGGGATAGCCCGGCAGCCATAGGATGACCGCCGAACTTGGTCAGCAGTTCCCTGCACCTGGTCAGTTCCCGGAACATATGGTAACTCTCAATGGAACGGCCGGAGCCTTTGACTCCCTCCTCCGCTCTTGTGAGCACAAACACCGGCTTGCTGTAGCGTTCCCGGATACGGCCTGCAATGATCCCGGCCAGGCTTTCATGGCAGTCCGCAAGATAGACGACCAGTACCCTGTCCTCCTTAAGGGATGTGTTTTCCACCATCTGTACCGCTTCCTCCACACCTTTTGCCGTCATATCTTTTCTGCTGTCATTCAGTGCTTTCAAATCCTCCGCAAGTGCTGCCGCTTCCTCCCGGTCCCGGCATAAAAGCAGATTCAGCGCCCTCTTGGCAGTGCTCAGACGCCCGCTGGCATTCATGCAGGGACCAATGACAAATCCGATGTGGTATGCCGTGAGAGGCTTGTCCTCCAGGTGGTTTACATGGATCAGGGCTTTTAATCCGGGATTCTGTGTGCGCATGATCCTTTTCAGCCCTTCTTTTACTATGATCCTGTTCTCATCCTGCAGATCCATCACATCTCCCACGGTGGCGATGGCGGCAAATTCTATAAGCTCCTCCATATCAGAAGCAGGAAAGCCCATGCGCTCGTAAAGGCCGCAGATGACTTTATAGGCCACCATAGCCCCGCAGATCCCTTTATAAGGGTAGGGACAATCCTGCTGTTTCGGATTCACAATGGCGTCCGCATCAGGCACAAACGTACGCAGGCTTCCGTCTTCCAGCTCCTCGTATGGGATTTCGTGATGGTCTGTGACCAC
Organism: Blautia marasmi; assembly: GCF_900258535.1. Classification (NCBI taxonomy): domain Bacteria; kingdom Bacillati; phylum Bacillota; class Clostridia; order Lachnospirales; family Lachnospiraceae; genus Blautia; species Blautia marasmi. Next base: position 4,839,654 of record NZ_OIWX01000001.1, on the reverse strand, counting down.
TACAGTCATGCCAAGAGTTTTGGCATAAGCGATCTGTTCTATAGCGCTGATACCGTTGTCACAGGTAACAATGGTATCTGTTCCGGCTTCATAAGCCAGATCAATAAGCTCTTTGCTGACCCCGTACCCGTCTTTCATCCTGTCCGGTATATCAACATCCACGCAGGCACCTGCATGGCGAAGTCCTGCCAGCAGAATATAGGTGGAGCAGACACCGTCAATGTCATAATCACCGATGATCCTGATTTTTTTCCCTTCCCCGATTTTCTGTTCAAGAATATCAAGGGCAGCATCCATTCCTTTTAAAAGCTTCCAGGAATGAAGGCCCGACATCTTTCCGTGGAGATACCGGTCAATCTCCTCGTCCGTGATCTGGTCTCTGTTTCTGATAAGCCTTGCAATAACCGGATCCACACCGAATTTCCGGCTGATCTCATAAAAATCCGCTTTCTTAGCGGAGATCACCCATTTTTCCATCTTTTGTCCTCTCCTATTCATGTTGAAAAAGAAAGGGGTACTGCTGTGCAGCACCCCCATCTGTTTTTACGCGATCTTCTTTTTGATTTTTGTCTTCATAACATACCACAGAGCACCTGTGATGCACACGGAGGAATATCCGCCGCACACAATACCAACCATCAGAGGCAGGGCAAATTCCCTTACAGAGGAAACTCCCAGCACGAACAGCAGGAATACCATGATAAAGGTGGTCAGTGAAGTATAGATACTTCTTGTCAGAGTCTGGGTGATACTGTTGTTGACCAGCTCCTCCAAATCTGATTTCTTTTTGGCCACTGCCAGGTTCTCACGGATACGGTCAAAGATAACGATGGTCGCATTGATGGAATAACCCACGATCGTAAGCATACAAGCAATAAATGTGTTACCCACAGATACTCTGGCTACTGCATAGAAAGCCAGAACTACCAGCACATCGTGCAGCAGAGCCACAACTGCGCTGCTGGCAAACCGGATATCTTTGAAACGGAACCAGATGTAAAGCAGCATGAGGACTGTAGCGATCACCACTGCCTTCACCGCGTCGGCGCGCATCTCGCTGCTGACTGTGGAGGAAATACTCTCAGTTGCGATCAGATCTTTATCCACATCAAACGCATCCACCAGAGCCTGGTTGAGTTCCTCTCTTGTCTGTACATCCAGAGTAATGGTCTTAATGATAACCTGATTGGTACCCACCACTTTAGTGGCCTGTACATTGTTGTCCCCTGTAACCTCTTCCACGATGGGAACCACTTTGGCATCAATCTCCTTAATGTCCATATTGTCATTAAAGGTCACATTGGTGGATGTACCGCCTTTAAACTCCAGGCTGTATTTCAGTGCATCCCCTGTGCTGGCTTTGAACACGCCCATAGCAATCGGGGCGCAGAGAACCAGGATGATGGAAACTGCGAAGAAGATCCTTTTCTTCTGCAGAAAACGGATCGGCTGTCTCTCTTTCTTTCTGCCATAAAACTTTTCATCGCGGATTCCCACTGCATACATAGCGTAGGCAATAAAACGGGAAACCACTAACGCGGTGAACATGGACAGAACAATACCAAGTGCCAGCGTCTGGGCAAAGCCTTTTACCGTACCGGAACCCAGCCAGTTCAGTACAAACGCTGCGATCAATGTTGTAATATTGCCGTCAAAGATGGCAGAGAATGCTTTCTGGAAACCATTCTGGATAGCAGTCCGAACATTTCTGCCAAGTGCGATCTCCTCCTGCATACGGGCATAGATGATGACGTTTGCGTCCACAGCCATACCGATAGACAAGATAATACCTGCAATACCCGGCAATGTCAGGGTCAGGTCAAAAGCATTCAGGAATATCAGATCCAGACATGTATAAATGATCAGCGCAATACCGGATACAAGTCCCGGAATCCTGTATACAAAGATCATGAAAAGGATAACCAGGGCAAGGCCGATCCCTGCTGCTTTTAAGCTGCTTGCGATGGCTTCCTCACCTAACTGGGCAGCAACTACGTTGGAACGCAGTTCGCTCAGTTCCAGCTTCAGACCACCGATACGGATGGTGGAAGCCAGGTTTTCCGCCTCAGCGGAGTCCTTCATACCGGAAATCTGGGCGTTGCCGTCCTTGATCTCAGCGTTTACATTCGGGACACTGACGAACTTGCCGTCATAGTAAATACCAATGCTGTCATGGTTGTCCTCATATGCAGCTTTTGTTGCCTCTGCGAATTTTGTAGTACCTTCCTCTGTCAGAGTCAAATCCACCACATTCTCTTTGTTCTTCAGATCATTTTCGATCATGGAGGCTTTCGCCGTCTTTACCTCGGTACCTGTCAGGACAATGGAACCATCCTCCTGCAGTTCTTCTATGGTTTTATTCAGAACATACTCAGAGCCGTTGAACGTGTAGTTCTCGGAACCGTCAGAACCTTTATGGGCAATAAAATACAGGGAACCGGGTTTTCCCAGCTCTTCCAGAACCTTGTTGGCATCTGTCACTCCCGGGATTTCCACATTGATCCTGTTTGTGCCCTCTTTGTATACCTGGGCTTCAGAGCTGTACTGCTCCACACGTTTCTGTAATTTGTAGATGGTATCTGCCATCTCATCGTCTGTCGGATTCTCTTTTGATGCCTCGTATGTAATGCTGACACCGCCTGCCAGATCCAGTCCGGTCTTAATGTGTTTGGCGGCACCTGTTCCGGTGGGACCAAGTCCCACTGCGGAGGTGAATACCAGAAAACCGGTAATCAGAACCGTCAGCACAAGTACGAGGATACCTCTGCTTTTCTTCATTGTTCTTTCCCTTCTTTACTTTTAGTCTTAATGTGTGTGATGTTTATACTCACTGGTCTGCCAAAGCGGCCTTTATCATAATGGCACATTCCACTCTCTTACGCTGCAGTTCACAGCCAAGGTCGTAGACATCATTGATGGAGCCGTGGAAATTATAGGCGTTTGCCGCGCATCCGCCGCTGCAGTAAAATCTGGCGAAACACTTCAGGCATTTTTCCTTTGCATATACATTACACTCTTTGAACTCATCACGGATTTCCGGTTTCTGTACACCATCCCAAACATTGCCCATAAGGAATTTATCCTCACCTACAAACTGGTGGCAGGGATAGAGATCTCCCCAGGGTGTCACGGCCAGATACTCCGTTCCGGAACCGCAGCCGGAAAGCCTTTTGTATACACAGGGGCCCCCCGTCAGGTCTATCATAAAGTGGAAAAAGTGAAAGCCTCTTCCCTCTTTTTCCCTCTTGATGATCTCTTTTGCCAGCTTGTCATACTCCTCACAGATCTTCGGAACATCCTCCCACTTCAGGGCGTACTCTTCCTTTTCGTCCGCCACTACAGGCTCCACGGAAATCTGCTCAAATCCCAGGTCCGCCAAATGGAGCACATCCTTGGAAAAATCCAGATTATGACGTGTGAAGGTTCCTCTGGCATAATACTTTTTCTGGCCTCTGCTGTCCGCAAATTTCTGAAATTTGGGCACGACCAGGTCATAACTGCCTGCCCCTTTCCTAAAAGGACGCATAAAATCATGGACTTCCCTGCGGCCGTCAATGCTGAGTACCACATTGTCCATTTCTTTGTTGGCAAATTCCATCATCTCATCATTGAGCAGGACGCCGTTTGTGGTCAATGTAAAGCGGAAACGCTTGTTATGTATTTTTTCCTGGGAACGTCCATAGGCCACAAGGTCTTTGACTACCTTCCAGTTCATAAGCGGTTCCCCGCCGAAGAAATCCACTTCCAGATTCTTTCTGTTGCCGGAATTGGCAATCAGGAAATCCAACGCCTGTTTCCCCACTTCATAAGTCATCATGGCTCTGCGTCCATGATACTCCCCTTCCTCCGCGAAACAGTAGCGGCAGGCCAGGTTACAGTCGTGGGCAATGTGCAGGCAGAGGGCCTTCACCACAGTGGGCCTGTCCTTAAAGCTGTCGATCGCTTTCTCGTACACATCCTCTGTGAACAACATCTGTTCTTTTTTCAGTTCTGCACATTCCTCAAGAGCGGTCCTGATATCCCCCTCCTGGTACTTGTCTTTCAGGGCAGCCAGGATCTCCTCCTCACTGTTCCCTTCATCGAGCAGTCCAACCATATCGTAGACAATCTCATCCACCACATGTACGGAACCGCTGTTCACATCCAGTACAATATTGTAGCCATTATTTTTATAACGATGAATCACAGTATTTTTCCTTTCTTCTTATGCTGAATACAAAAAAGAATCCTGCCTCAGGAGCATTCCCGTATGACAATGAATAAGCAGCGGCTTTTATACCGCTGCTTCTGATGTCTTCCTATGACAGCATATTATTCATGATAATAGAAAACTCGCGGGGCGTGATCTCCATTATTTATTCTCGCAGCTCTGATTCCCTACTGTACAGGATGTTTTACAGGCTGACTGACAAGATGTCTGGCATTCACCACATCCGCCTTTTTTAACTGTATTCTGTAAGTTTTTTGTATTTAATGTTTTGATATGTTCCATAACATATTCCTCCCTGTGCTTAAATGTAATTCTATGCGTCTGCACGCTTGTGGCTATTATAGCATATCTATAACCAGCAAGGCAAGTATTTCTTTCGTCTTTTAGGACCCCATCCCGGCCCGCGTTACTGTTCACTCCGTGTCCAGCAACACGCTTCGCGATGCACAGATATGGAGCATTCTGCCCCATATCGCGCTGGCTGCCTCGGGATTTTCATGCTTCCGGCAGAAAACGCCTCCCGGTACAGTGGCCTGTGAACAGTAACCGGCCCGCACCTTCACCGCTACGACAGCATACCGCCCAGCGCACCGCCCAGAAAACAGAGGAAATAGGTAACTGCCATTTCCTTGAAATCAGCGGAAATCTGATGTTCCGTCAGAAAAGTGACGGCTGTCAGCAGCACTGCATATCCAATCCCCAGGGCCATTCCCCAAAGATATCTCTGGTTTCCTACCTTTTTTCCAAGATAGAAGCCTCCCAGAAAACAGGACACTATGTAAATAATCAGGATGCCCAGATTCACCTGGTTCTCTCCCAGTCCCGTCTTGTACAGAAGAAGCGCCAGAAGAAGCAGCATGATCCCTGTTGCCAGATAAGCCGCCAGCAGCGCTTTCATCATCAGTAAAGGTTTTGATTGTTTCGCAACTGTCTGCTCCATAAAGAAACCCTCCCATATGTATATATATGGAAGGGCTTTCTAATGTATTACTATGTAATTCCCGATTATTTCTTTTTCTTTTTACTCAGAACTAAGAGAACCACTACCACGATAACCGCCGCTGCAGCTACCAGTACATAAGTGAGTATTGGTGTCTCGTCACCTGTTCTGGGGTTCACGATCACTGTCCCGTTGTTTTTCTTTACGGATGTGTTGGTGGGCTTCTTCACAGTGGAGGAACCGCCGCTGTTGTTATTCTGGTTAATGGAGGAACCGCTGTTGCTGCCTGATGTACCGGTCGACGGCACCGCAGGTTTATGATTCGGACTTGTTGTGCCAATCCCTACCAGCTGACTGCCGCCCACATTAAACGGACTCAGAGAACCGGTCTCGAATACCAGATATCCGTCAACAACATTCATATTACTTCCCAGTGTGAAGTATTCATAATTGCCTGTCTCTTCCATGTAATGCCCTATCACAAGCTTCTCATAGAGGTTTGCGTCCTTGGGCACCGGTATGGACACTGTAACTTTTTTGCCTTCGGGAATCTCGTACTTTTTATCTGCCTTTAAATCCCACAGTTCAATCTCGTACGCCTGCAGGATCTGCTCTATATTAGCCGCCGGCATACGGTCCACATCTGTGTTCAGTGACACCCTGATTTCCACATAGGACGGAATAAAATCACCGGATATTTTAACATCTGTGGCTTTGTCCCAGAGACTTCCCACCGGATCTTTTTTGTCAGACTCCGCCTTCTTGGTAGACTCCTCTTTCTTGGACTCTTCTGACTTGGTATCATCTTTCTTGGTAGACTCCTCCTGCTTTTGGTCGTCTTTCTTAGAATCCTCCTTATCGGATCCCTCCTTCTCAGAGTCATCCTTTTTGGAGTCATCCTTTTGGGAATCCTCCATGTTATCCTCTGTTCCCTTTTTATCATCTGAAGGCTTTTCTGTCTTATCTTGGTCTGTGTTTTTATCGTCTGCCGGTTTTTCCGCTTCTTCACCCTTGCCGGTGTCGCTGCTGCCTGCATCCTGTTTCTGGTCGTCTGTGCCTGCCTCTTCCTTCTTAGGCTCCTCTTTCTCTTCTTCCTTAGGTGGTTCCGGTGCTTTTAAAGATTCCACGTACACGGTCACACTGCGGGTCACCTGCTGTCCCTCCTGGCTCCAGCCGGGGATATTGGAATAGTCATATGTCTCTGTGTCGTTTGGTGTAAAAATTATCTGTTGGGTACTCTCGTATGTATCGGGCACTTTCTCCGGTTCCGCGAAACGGAAGGTACCGTCACCGTTAAAACCGTCGCCCATAAACAGGGACTCCAGGGTGGCAGGCTCTTTCATAGTCATGGTATCCGGAACTGTCACTGCAGGAGCTTCCTGCTTTTTGACCGGTGTCTCTTCTTTTGGTTCCTCTTTTGGTTCCTCTTTTGGCTCTTCCTTAGGTTCTTCCTTTGGCTCCTCTTTTGCCTCTTCCTTTGGTTCCTCTTTTACTTCTTCTTTATTCCCGCTGCTCTCCCCGGAAGCATTCTCTTTGTTCTCCTCTTTCGGCTTTTCTCCTATGACAAAAGCATCCGCTCCCAGATTCGCACTTTTTGTATCCACATCAGAAGCGCTCAGCCATCCGTAAGTCAGTGTAAGTCTGCCGCTGCCCTCCACTTTGATGATAGGGCCGCTGAAACCGTCCGCCCGCTTCACAGTAATGCCGGAAGGCATGGTGAGCTTTGTCTCACCGGAAACGGTTATGGTCCCGCACACCAGAATGGTTGCGTTGTCAGCGGCCAGGGACTTCGCCTTCTCAAAGCTGGAGACTGCCGTATCCTTGGAAGTGCCGTCTCCGCTCTTTTTACCGCTGCCGCTTAAATAAACAGTCTTTAATTTGGCGGTATTGTCTGCCTGCTGCTCCGCTGCTGCCACCTGGGATAATCCCATGTGCATACCGGTGCCGGTTCCCTGTACCACCAGCACTGCTGCCAGAGTGATACCCAGTGTTGTTTTCCAGATTCTGTTTTTATATGATCTACTGTTATTTCCGCTGTAATTTTTCTTCATAATCTGCCCCTTTTTTAAATCTATCTCGCCGTGGTCTGTCAGAGCGTGTCGGCTATAAATGTCAAGACACACCCCTAGTACAGCGTTGCATAAGTTCCAATGATATAGTACCCGCTCTTTACGCCAGTGCCGCGTTGCCGAAGCTAGTCGTAGGAACCGCTACGCCGTCGCTTCGGCGCCTTGCACTGACGAAAATATCAGGCACTCTATCACCGAAACTTACGCAATGCTGTACTAGTATCTTATATATGTAAAAACTGCCATTTTGCACATTGTGCATATTAGACAATTTTAATACGCTTTCTTTAGGCATAATCATCATACCTCTATCGGAGATATTATAGCATATTTCTGTTTGTTTCGACACCCCTAAAATTCAATTTTTTTATTTTTTCTGCTATACTTGCAATCCTTCCCAAAATCATGTATCATTTCTTAATATAATTTTATATTACAAAGGAGTTGAAATTTAATTGGATTCCAGTGACGCCATACAGTTTCTCGTCTTGATTATTCTCATATGCCTGTCGGCATTCTTTTCATCCGCAGAAACTTCTATGACAACCGCAAACAAAATACGCATCCAGACCCTGGCCGAACAGGGGAACAAGAAGGCCAAAACCCTTCTGAAAGTAACAGGCAATTCCGGAAAGATGCTCAGCACCATTTTGATAGGCAACAACCTAGTGAATATCGGGGCCTCTTCCCTGGCTACATCCATGGCGATCCGCATGTTCGGCAATGCAGCAGTGGGCATCTGTACCGGTGTTCTGACACTGCTCATTCTGATCTTTGGAGAGATCACACCCAAGACCATGGCAACCTTAAACGCCGAAAGGCTTGCGCTGTCTTACGCAGGACCTATTCACGGACTGATGGTGCTCCTCACGCCGGTCATTTATATTGTGAATAAGCTTTCCGCAGGCGTGCTGTCCCTTCTGCGCGTGGATCAGAATGGAAACGGCAGCAAGATCACAGAGCACGAACTGCGTACCATCGTCAATGTCAGCCATGAGGAGGGTGTCATTGAAAGTGAAGAACGCCAGATGATATACAATGTGTTTGATTTCGGGGATTCCCAGGCCAAAGATGTTATGGTGCCCCGTATTGATGTAGCTTTCGCAGATATCGGAAGCTCCTATGATGACCTGGTATCCATGTTCAGGGAGGAGAAACACACCCGGTTTCCTGTCTACGAGGATACCACAGACAATGTGGTAGGTATTGTAAATGTAAAGGACCTGCTGCTTATGGGGTCCAGGGAAAGCTTCGCTCTCAGGGATATTATGCGGGAACCTTATTTTACCTTTGAGTACAAAAAGACTTCTGAACTTCTGGTTGAAATGAAAGAAGAAAGCGTATCCTTTGCTGTTGTACTTGATGAATACGGGGCTACCGCAGGGATCATAACCCTGGAGGATCTGCTGGAGGAAATCGTGGGGGATATCCATGATGAATATGACGATACCGAGGAAGATGACCTGACGGAAATCATTCCCGGACGGGAATATGTGGCACTTGGATCCGCAAGGCTGGATGATCTGAATGAGGTGCTGCCTGTAGAGATCGAATCTGAGGACTACGATTCGATCGGCGGATACATCATCGAACAGCTTGACCGTTTCCCGGAACCTGGAGAAAGCATCACCACCCCGGATCATGTCCGCCTGGTTGTGGACAAGATAGAGAAGAACAGAATTGAGGCTGTACATATATACCTGCCTAAGATACAGGAACAGCCTGAAGAAGAAGAATGACCGGCAGCCGGAAAATCCCGGAATCCTGCCGCTGACAACACAAATGGAAAGGACAACAACGAATTATGAGCGGTTTTTTTAACATGGACAGCCCTGTTATGCGGTTTCTGTCCCGCGTATGTGACCTGATGATCTTAAATTTTATGTGCCTGATCTGCTGCATTCCTATTGTGACCATAGGAGCATCGGTCACTGCGCTTTACTCTGTTACCCTGAAAATGGTAAGGGGAGAGGAATCTTATATCTTTAAAGGATTCTTCAAGGCTTTCAAGGAGAACTTCAAAATCTCCACCATAATCTGGCTGATCCTGGCACTGCTGGGTCTGCTGATCTTTGCGGATTATAAAGCAACCCAGTTCCTGCCTGATAATATGAAGAATATCTTCCGCATCCTTGTGGGTGTTGTGATAACCTTCTACCTCCTGCTGATGACCTATGTCTTCCCCTATGTGGCAAGATTTGAGAACAATGTAAAAAACACGGTCAAGAATGCACTGCTTATCAGCATTCTGAACCTGCCACAGACCATTTTGGTTGTGTGTATTCCGGTGGGACTGGTGTTTATCACTATGTTCAACTCCACTACTCTGGTTTACGGAAGCTTATTCTGGTTCCTGATCGGGCTTTCCTTTATTGCCTTCTGTAACTCCTACATCTTCCGCAAGGTATTTGCCAAATACGAACCTCAGGAAGAGACAGAAGAACAGGGCAATCCGGATGATTACACGGTACCAGAAGATGAACTTTTGGACAAACAGGAACCCCTTGAACAGATCGAAGAAAAGAAATAAAATCCTCTTAAAAAGAAGCCGTTCCGCACTATGCGGAAGGCTTCTTTTCTTTATCTCTCATATTTTTCATGATCTCATGGAACTGCTCCCCGCAGCGGGCGATCTCACCCAGGACGGTCTCACATCCCTTTTCACTCAAAAACCAGTTCCAACGGGTGATATCACAGTCATCCGCAGGGCAGACCAGAAGTTCCGTATCCGGATATAAAAGCTGGTAATATAGAAGCGCCCGTCTGGCATGTGCCGGTTTGCAGCAGATGATCCCACGGTCCACATGGAGACCTGCAGCGTCTGTCACCTCTCTGGAGCGGATGGCATTTTCATATGTGTAGGTCGCCTTTTCTTCCCGCCATACATCACACTCTTTCACACCGTTTTTTACAAGGACTGTCTTTAAAAATTCCCACTCTGTCCGGTACTCTCCTTCATACACTTCCGCCTTTGCCTGGACTCCTGCAAATTTCCCCTGCAGGATGCTGTACTTTCCGGAGGGCAGAACACAGGGGGAAAAGCCCTCTCTGTACAGCCGGGCTGCCTTTTCTGCGATCTGCGGAAATCCACTGCCGGGGACAAAAATAATGTCCGCCGGCTTTGGCTCCTGTTCCACAAATATGAACTCTGTCATCTGGTTTAAAAACCTTTTGTTAAACATTACCCTTTCCCCTCTGTTGTTTTATCCAGATATTTTTCTGTGATCAAACAGAAAAAATCCATCATCTCCGGATAGGTAAATATTTCTTCCGTCCGTATCATATCCTCCAGCTTCTCTTTTGTCACCCATCTGACCTCTGCCACCTCATCCGGATCAAGGGTAAGACCGGAAGCAGAGATATCCCGCTGGGCAAGAAATACCTCCCATATCATATGGCTGTTGTCTTCCCGGTTCACATGGGCCAGATGTATCAGTTCTTCCCTCTCAAGTGCAAGGCCTATCTCTTCTTTGACCTCTCGAATACAGCCGTCCCAGGCATCCTCGCCTGCCTGGATCCTTCCCGCAGTCAAAGACCAGACATTTGGATAGTGCTGGCATCTGCTGCTTCTCTTCTGGATCAGGAATTCTCCCTTCCGGTTGATGATCCAAGCCTCCACCGCAATATGATACTCCCCTTCCCCAAAGTCTCTGCCCTTTTCAATGGTTCTCCCCGTAGGAATCCCTTTGCTGTCACATATATCCCAGAGTTCCATCTTTTTTCCTCCCATTTACCGAATGTCATAAACACTTCTAAGCTGTAAGTTCTCCGGTTTTCCGCCCAAAATCCTGACACGTTTCTCTCCGGCATTCATATCGAAATAATTATCGGACAAAAGAAGCGTTTCCGTATCATTGCGTATCTCAACACTCTTGGCGTAAGCCTGCGCCTGAACTATAATTTCATCTCCCTCCACCCGGCAGGTAAGCTTCGGGTCTGCATAGGAAAAGTATTTCGGAAGGGAAAAGATCACCGTTCCCTCTGAGATGACTTCCTCGTCTTTTAGCAGTTCATAACTCACATACCTGTCAAAAACCTGAATATGGGGGAACTCCATCTTATCAAGCCAGACGCTTGACATAGCCGGTACAAAGACCAGCTCTTCATGGGATGAAAAAATTTCCCCGCTCCTGTTCCGTACTGCCCATCTGACCAGAACCTGCTGTTCTATTCTGGTCTCATTGGCCACATTCAGACGGATGGACTTTTCAAATTCAAAGTGTTCCCGGTTCATATCCGGCTTCTGGGTCAGCCATCCCTCCTCCTCACAGGACACCATAAGAGGGGAAAAGAAACGCTTCGCATAGTAGTGCAGTGCCTTCCAGCGGCCGGTATAGTCAATGGAAGACCAGGAGGCCACAGGCCAGCAGTCGTTCAGCTGCCAGTAAATAGCACCCATACACCTTCCCCTGTTCCTCCTGAAATGCTCCACCCCGTAGCGGATCGCCTCTGCCTGAAGAAGCTGCGATGCATAGAGCACGGTTTCAAAAGATGAGGGGTAGCGGAACGTCTGCTGCATGTAATTCATAATCTTACCGTTTGCACCTGCATTTCTCTGGTGCTTTTCCATCACATAGGAAAAGATATTCCAGTCATCCGGATCATCTGTAAAAGTCTTGATGGTATTCAGGCATGGGAAGGATTGAAAACCGAATTCAGACGCATAGCGGAAGAAATAATTTCTGTAATCTGAAAAAGGCTTGCTGCCATGCCATACATCCCAGTAATGTACATCACCTCTGTCCGGGGCGTTGGGTTCGTCAAAGGAACCGCCTGAGGAAGGACTTGCAGGCCAGTAAAAGGTCTGCGGGTCATATTCTTTCAGCACCTCCGGTATCACCCTCTCGTACATGAGCAGATAATCCTTTACTTCCGAGGGTTTGGATACCCAGTTGCCTTCCTTCACAAACATTTCCATCTCATTGTTTCCGCACCAGAGTCCCAAGGAGGCGTGATGACGGATACGTTTTATATTGTCCGCCAGTTCCTCTCTGATATTCGCCTCAAAGGCCGGCGTCAGATCATAGACGGCACAGGCAAACATAAAGTCCTGCCATACCATAAGTCCCAGCTCATCGCAGATATCATAGAACCAGTCCTCAGGGTAATAGCCGCCGCCCCACACGCGCACAGCATTAAAATTGGCAGCCTTACAGTCTTCCAGAAGTTTTCTTGTCTTTTCCGGAGTTGTCCTGCCCAGCAGATGATCCTCCGGAATATAGTCGGCCCCCATGGCAAATACCTGTATCCCGTTTACTTCATGGGCAAAGCTCTCCCCGAATTCATCTTTCTCCACATGCATGGTCATGGTGCAAAGTCCCATACGCTGCGTATGCTCGTCCACCACCGTCCCGGAGCAAATAAGCTCTGTCCTGACTGTGTAGAGCGGCTGTTCCCCGATACCGTTGGGCCACCAGAGTCTTGGATCTTCCACCAGGATCTCCTCCGGAGAGCCTTCATAGACACGTTTCTCCCTGGCAGGGTCCTCTATGGTTATCCGGTAAGAACAGCCGGAAACCTCCCTGCTGAACTTCACAGGCTCTTTTGCCGCCCCGTCCTTAGCTGTCCTTACATACACCTGTGGAGTCAGACGGACACATCCGGCCCGGTGTTCCTGGAGCAGATACACACTGTCAAGACAGGCCTTTTGTATCCCAAGCAGAGATACCGGCCGAAAGATTCCTGCATCCGGCAGATGCGCACCCCAGTCCCAGCCGAACATACAGTGTGCCTTTCTGATGTGCACAAAGCCATCCATAGCATCCTCAGATCCCCTGGTGGGTGCCTCCGCGAATTTCTCCCTGATATAAGCCAGCGGCGAATGAAAAAGAACCCGCAGAGAGTTTCCCTTTTCATGGAGCAGATGCCGCACCGGAAATTCCCAGGTACGGTGCATATTCTCGGTCCTGCCTATATATTCATGATTCACATAGATATCCGCAATGGTATCCAGCCCTTCAAAGCGCAGCAGAACGCTGTCGCAGGCCAGAAGGTCCGGTTCACAGGCAAATATGGTCTCATATTCAAAATCATTTTCCATCAGCGCCAGGGCTTTATTTTCATTGTCTTTCCAGAAAGGGTCCTCCATGTTGCCGTTTCTCAAAAGATCCGTGTATACCGTTCCGGGCACCTCTGCCTGCTGCCAGTCATCCCACCCTGCTGTGTGCATTTCCCAATTTTTATCCAGATTCTGTTTTATCATTTAGCTGCCTTCTCCTCTTCTTACCTATTGATCGTAACTGTTCAGCACCCTCACAGTTACAGGCAAAAATCCATGCAGAATCGCCTTTGGCGATGGGATTTTTGCCTGGCTGCGGAATGCTTTCTTACGGTCAGCGCAGTGAATGCGCAGACCTGCTGAATAGTTACTATTGATCTTCACTGCCGTCAATCAGAAGATGACTATATTCCGGATGTTTTGCAAACCAGCCAACCGCATAAGAACATGTGGGAAGTACCTTTTTCCCGCTCTCATCCAAATACTGTGCCGCTGCCTGCATAAGTTTTCCCGCAATCCCCTGCCCGCGCAGGGATTCATCTACAAAGGTATGGTTTATGTTCACCGTGTTTTTGTTCACAGCCGGAAATGTGATCTCTGCCAGCATTTTTCCTTCTTCATTGTAGTAGGCAATTCTTGCTTTTTCCTTCGTAAATTCCATAATCATTCTCCTCTTCCTTTTTATTTATTATAAAAGCCGGCATAACCGGCTTTTATGATTCTGTTTTTATGATGCAAGGGCTTTTGTTTTCCACTTTCCTTTTCTGTAGAAAAATCCGGTGACAATGGCTCCCAATACCCAGGAGACCAGCAGGGAGATGAAGATACATTCACTGCGGCCGTTTGGAAGCTCAGGCGTTCTGGTAGCCCAGGATATTCCGTAGGCAAGGGGCACACGGATCAGCACAGTGGTAATAATGGATATCCACATAGGTGTCATGGTATCACCCGCCCCTCTCATAACACCGGAAAGGCTCTGGGTCACTGCCATGGCAATATATCCCACAGCCAGGATACACATCAGGCGCATACTCAACTCCACAAGCTCAGAGGTACTGGTAAAGATCCCCATAAGATTTTTGCCGAACAGCAGGATCATGGCCGTGATGACCGCGGAGGTTCCCGCTGCTATAAGAGTTCCCTGCCTGGCTCCTTTTTCCACCCGGTCATAGCTGTTTGCACCTACATTCTGGCCTGCGTAGGTGGTCATGGTGGTCCCGAAAGAGAAGTTGGGCATCATGGCAAAACCGTCCACACGCATGACGATCACATTGGCCGCTATGAACATTTCCCCAAAGCTGTTTGTCAGTGACTGTACAATGACCATAGCCAAGGAGAAAATAGCCTGAGTAAGGCCTGAGGGAAGTCCCAGACGGATAATATTGACCGCATGGTTCTTTTTCATCTTCAGATAATGGGGTTTGAAATCAAAGATTTCCTTCATACGGGTCAGCTTCCACATACAGAGAATTGCAGATACTGCCTGCGCAATGGCTGTGGCAAGGGCGACACCCGGCACGCCCAGTCCCAGACCTGCTACAAACCACAAGTCCAGAATGATATTCAATACGGTTGCTACAAGCAGATATAAAAGGGCTGATATGGAATCCCCGAGACCTCTCAAAATACCACTCAGAATATTATAGTAAGCCACACCTGCAATGCCGATAAATAAAATCCTCAGATAGGAATTACACCAGTCAATGATAGTGTCCGGCGTATGCAGAAGCTCCAGCATAGGCATAATGACAAAGGGTGCCAATGCCATGATAATGATGGAGGCAATGGCTGTCAGGGTAACACAGCTTCCTATGGTACCTGAAAGCTCTTCTCTCTCCTTTGCCCCAAAATACTGGGAAACCATTACACTGCTCCCCACGGAAATACCGATAAATAAAACAAGCAGCAAATTGAGGATCGGGCCGGCGCTGCCCACCGCTGCCAGGGCATTGTCCCCCACATACCGTCCTACAATGATACTGTCCACCGTGTTGTAGAGCTGCTGTGCGATATTGCCGATAACCAGCGGCACAGTAAAAGCCACGATCTTCTCCCACGGTTTGCCCTCTGTCATGTCCACAGGGCCGAATAATTTCTTTAGTTGTCCTCCCATAATACGTTTACCTTCTTCTGTCACATTTTTCTCATGCTTATTTAGCTCTGCTAAATATGATACGCTTATTTAGCTCCGCTAAATATGATACGCTTATTTAGCTCCGCTAAATATGATATACATATATCCTACTATAAAATGACTGTCCGGTCAAAATGTATTTTACGGGGAAGGTTGTTTTTTTCAAGCGCGTATAGAAAAGCAGAAAAAAAGAGGTGAAAACGGATTTCTCTGTTCCGCTCCCACCTCTTGATCTTTAAATCACCACAATGATCCCGCCGTCGTTAGCATACATACTGCTGACACCCGCTGTATCTAAAAGGACCACATCTTTTACCGGAATCCGTTTCAATATGGCATCTCTCACAATCTCTGCCCGTTCCCGGCAGTTACAGTGTGAAATACCCAGAATCCTGTCCGCACTGTCTGCTGAACGCTCCACAATATAGTCCACCATCTTCATCAGCGCTTTGTTAATGCCTCTTGCCTGGTCAAGCTGTATGATCGTGCCTTCCGGGGTAGCTCCCATGACCGGCTTTATCTTCAGGGCTGTTGCCACAAACGCCTTCAGATTGCTCAGGCGTCCGTTCTTGCGCAGGGTCTCAAGGCTTTCCAGTACGAAATAAGTGTTCTGGCTTTCAATATAAGCCTCCACCTCCCGGACAATATCCTCGAACTCCATATCCTTGTTCTCGCACTCTTCGATCTTCAGAGCGATCAACGTCTCGCCCACAGACGCGGAGCGTGAATTGAAGATATGGATCTTTTTCTCAGGCTGGCTCTCCAGAAGAAGGTTCCTGCCGAGAACGGCGCTGTTGTAAGAGCCGCTCAGTTCTGAGGAGAGTGTCACTGCATACACATGGTCAGCCTCACAGTCATAGGCTTCCATATATCTCTCCGGGGAGGGACATGAGGATTTTGGACAGTTGGGGGATTCTGCCACTCTTTTTAAGAAATATGCCTGATCAAAGCTCTCATCATCCACTATATCTTCTTCATCGACAGTAAGAGTCAGGGATGCCCGCTCAATGGCCGGGTCTTCTTTCCAACGTTCTATTAATTCTCCGCAGCTGTCTATTACTATTTTATATCTCATCTTGCAACCTCTTATATGTAGTTTTTAATACTATGTTTTATGATAACACAAAACCATGCTGTTGAAAAGGGCTTTTTTCATGAAAATACTTTGATTTTTCCCGTTTTTCGTATATACTATTCATTAGACTATGACAGGAAGAGGAAATAATATCATGATAGCTTTACAGGTACAGGATGTAAAAGAATTTATGTCCCGTCTGCTTATAGGAACCGATTTTGATGCTTTCTGGCTTTGTGAGGCCAATGTGACCACATTTGTCTCCTACAAGATTGACGGTTCCCTCCACAAGGAGTTCTTTGATTCAGAACAGGCGGAAATGCTCCATGAGACTGAGCGCACCTTCTCTACGTGGAAGGAGATCAAACCCTTCTGCTTCTCCATCATGAAAGGAAAACATACCCCGCTGCACTTTAAAATCGTGTTCCAGCTCTCCAGGCAGAATGTAGAAAAACTGCTGACAGGAAGCGGACTTTCCTGGACACCGGCAGATGTCTTCGGCCTGTATCTGAACCTGCAGTACGACGGCAGTCATGTGACCTGCACCACAGGCACGTCCCTCAAAACCTTCTCCATGGACAAGTCCCTGGACCGGGTGTGGGATGAAATGGTAACAAAATTCTTCAGGCAGCAGCAGATTCCTGTACTGCCTGTCTGATTTACATGGAATCGTTATAAATAGTTTATGTGAAAGAAGGAAAAATATGCAAAATCATGAAACAAATGTTTTAAAACAGGAATGGATGGATAACCTGCATCTGTTCACCGGTGAGATGGAGTATCCGCAGGAGGCTGCCGAATCTCTTACGCAGTCCCTGGAACAGGTATTCCAATGCCCGGAAGTGCTCCATATACTTATATCTGCTGACCGCGCATACAGCGAAAACATCCATATGGACTATAAAAAAGTCCTGGAAGAGCTGAAGGATATCTCCCCCCGCTGCGGTGTCCACACTTATACCCTGCACATGCTCTTTTTCATTATCCTGTCACGAAAAACCAGGAAAATTTACGAGGAGCGGGGCATTGCACCGGAAATCTTCCGTGCATCCATGATGGACCTGCACTGGAAGCTGCTGGAATGCCGCAAAATGTTCGGTATTTGGGGCACCAGTGTGGCTGACTGGCAGATATGGTGGTTTGAGGTCAAACGTTTTGCTCTGGGGCGCTTCCAGTATGAACTGGTGCCCTTTGAGGAAACTTATGAAAAAAACGGTGTAACTCTGCATCCGGGGGACCTTGTCATCAATGTGCACATCCCCTCCTGCGGACGGCTTGTGAGAGAGGAATACATGAGATCCTACGCCATGGCAGCAGACTTTTTCCGGGATGCTTTTACAGACCGGCCTATCGTCTTTCTGTGCGAATCCTGGATGCTGTTTCCCGAACACAAGCTTTTTCTTCCGAAAACATCCAATATCCTGGGATTTATGCAGGATTATGATATCTATAAAGAGGAGTATAACAACGGAGATCTGTGGAGAATCTTTTATGAGGATTATGAAAAACCGGCAGCAGAACTGCCGGGAGATACCGGACTCCAGAGAGCTTACCGCTCCTGGCTGATGGAAGGCCATCAGGCAGGCCTCGGTTTCGGCATTTTTATTTATAAACAAGTAACAGTTCAGACAAGCTGAACTGTTACGCATCCAACCATTAAAAATCGCTTCGCGATGGGCCGGATGCCTGCCGGCACTGCTTTTTCATACGGTCAGCGCAGTGAATGCGCAGACCTGTCTGAACTGTTATATAAACAAAACTGACAGGAGAAAAATTATGATTCAGGATATTGCACCACATATTTACCACAACGAATATCTGCCCCATGAACCCCAAAAGAACAGTGTGCTGCTCTGCTATAAAAAAGACCAGATCTTTATGAAGGCTGCGGACGGGGAAATCTCCTTTCCCACCTATTCCGAAGCGGAAGCTGTATTTCCGGCTGTAAAAGACCTCTGGACTTACCTTTTTACCATAGATGAAACTGCCTATTATCTGGTATCCCAGCTTCCTTATGAGGAGATGCCAAACTATGCTTTTGAAAAAACGGACAGTTTGCGCACATTAAGCCCCCGTCATCTTATCTTTGCGGGGATCACGGGACATCAGCTCTATAAATGGTATAAAGGCCGCAGATTCTGCGGCTGCTGCGGCAGAAAGATGAAACCGGACAAAAAAGAACGTATGATGTACTGTCCCAACTGCCACACTATGGAATACCCAAAGCTCTCCCCAGCCGTTATTGTAGCTGTGAGAAACGGGGAAAAACTGCTTCTGTCAAAATATGCAGGCCGTGAGTTTACAAACTATGCCCTGATCGCAGGGTTTGCGGAAATCGGAGAACCCATTGAGGATACTGTTAGGCGCGAAGTCATGGAGGAGGTTGGACTCAAGGTAAAGAATCTCCGCTTTTACAAAAGCCAGCCCTGGTCTTTCACAGACACCCTGCTCTTTGGCTTTTTCTGTGACCTGGACGGGGATGACACCATCTGCCTGGATGAGGAAGAGCTGGCTCTGGCTGTATGGAAGGAGCGTTCCCAGATTCCTGTGGACGAATATGAAATCAGCCTTACCCGAGAAATGATGACACTTTTCAAAAACGGACTTGATGACAAAATCTAACTATAAAATGGCATTACCGGTAACTATTCAGCAGGTCTGCGCATTCACTGCGCTGACCGTAAGAAAGCATTCCGCAGCCAAGCAAAAATCCCATCGCCAAAGGCAATTCTGCATGGATCTTTGCCTGTAACTGTGAGGGTACTGAACAGTTACCATTACCGTTATAAATGTCACTGAAATGTCATTTTGCCCTGCTATACTGTGTTTCCATAAGGAGGATACACAATTATGGAAATACTCTCATGTAATGATCTAACAAAAATTTACGGCACCGGCCCTAATGCGGTCACTGCCCTGGACCATGTCACACTCTCCGTGGAAAGCGGAGAATTCGTAGCCATTGTGGGCGCTTCCGGTTCCGGAAAATCCACGCTTCTGCATCTTTTGGGAGGCGTGGACCGGCCCAGCGAAGGTGAAATCCGTATTGAAGACACCGATATTTCCACCCTGGACGAGGAGGCACTTGCCGCCTTCCGAAGGCGGAAAGTTGGTCTTATCTATCAGTTTTACAATCTGATCCCCACACTCACCATCAAGAAAAATATTTTGCTGCCTGTTCTTCTGGACGGACGCAAACCTGACCAGAAAAGGTTTGACCAGATCGTCACAACCTTGGGCCTGACCGACAGACTGGACCATCTCCCCGGAGAACTGTCAGGAGGCCAGCAGCAGCGGGCCGCCATTGCCAGAAGCCTGATCTGCCGCCCTGCCATCTTACTGGCAGATGAACCCACCGGCAATTTGGACCGGAAAAATTCCCAGGAGACACTGGATCTGCTGAAATTATCACACCGCCGGTTCGGGCAGACGGTCCTTCTGATCACCCATGACGAAAAGCTGGCATTGGAGGCTGACCGTATCCTGACCATGGAGGACGGCAGGGTCATCAAAGACCAGGTGAACCGGTCATGAAGATCCTGAGAGAATACACCCTGGATTTTATCCGGCGGAACAAACGCACAAGCTGTGCCATCATGATAGCCCTCTATCTGGCCAGCACCTTCCTCTCCGCCCTCTGCGGGTTTATCAATACCATGTGGAAGGATACCACCACACTCACGGTATTTAAATCCGGGGACTGGCACGGGGAATTGTTCGGTGAGTCCTTTGGCAGGGATCTGCCCCTCATCAAAGGGTATTCCACTGTGGACAGCGTCTTGATAAAAGGCGATTTTATCACAGCTGATATTGAGGACCCCAGAAGAGAATATCTATCCCTGCGCCGTGCCAATGCCGCATACTGGAAACATATGCCGGAAAAAAATGAGCTGGCGGACGGACGCGTTCCCGCAGCTCCCAATGAGATCGTCATATCAAAACAATATTTTGAAAACCATCCGGAATTTAAAATCGGCGATACCATAACCCTTCCCATGGGGGAACGGGTAAAAGACGGCACTGTCCTGCAGGCCACGGAACCGCTTCGCAGCGGGGAGACATTTACCAAAAAGGAGGAGCGCACCTTTACTATAGTAGGGATCCTGGACGCTGCCACCCCCTCCTCTGTCCCCTCCTATTATGCAATGGGCTACATGGAGGATGAGGAAATCCGGCCGGAGGAATCCATAACCGTATATCTGCGGTTCCGGTCCATCCGTGACACCTATAAGGACTTACCGCAAATAGCAGCTCTGATCGGCTGGGAAAAGGATGAATACGGTGATTATAATCTAAAATACAATACAGATTATCTCTCCCAGCATTTTGTCTTTCCTAAAGGACAGTTCCAAATTGACAATGTACTGGAAGCACTTGCATTTCCTATTATGTTTCTGTTCCTGGGGGTATTGGTGGTGGGGCTTTTTGTCCTGATCATCCACAATGCTTTCTCTCTGTCCGCCAATTCACGCATTACGCAGTTGGGCATTCTGGCAAGCATCGGCGCCTCTCCCAGCCAGATCCGGCAGTCCGTCATCTGGGAAGGCCTGTTCCTTATGCTTCTTCCCCTGCCTGCAGGACTTGCCACTGGATGGTTTCTGGATAATCTGCTGATACAATATGTGAACTCCATCAATGACGCAGCCAGAAGCGGCAATATACCGAAGGTCACTTTTTCATACGGACTGCCCAGTATCCTGCCTGCCATACTGCTCACCTTTTTTACCGTGTGGTTCTCAGCCAGGATCCCTGCCAGAAAAATAGCCCGTCTGACTCCCATTGAGGCGATCCGCCAGGGTGGAAGTGGAAATATAAAGAAGACCCGCTCCCGGCACATACTCTCCCGCTTCTTCGGGATTGAGGGAGAAATAGCTTCCAGCGCACTTTCTTCCAGAAAACGATCCTATCGGACAGCTACCATCTCTCTGACCCTTTCCTTTCTGGTCCTGGCCTGTTTCTGGCACTTAAACGCTTTCAGGGCGGTCCAGGCAGAGTTCTCCGCAAAGGAGGAGCAAAACCAGGCGGATATTGAGTATTACCTGGATAACGGCCAGGCACCGGAACCGGAAATCCTTAAGGACCTGAAACGTTTTCCCCATGTAAAGGAAGCGGTCTTTTATTCTAATTTAAAGTCTGCGCTCTGGGTCACACCGGATATGGTGTCAGATGAGCTGGAAAATGCCGGGGGCATGGATGCTGTGGTCGACACAGGGAAATATTATCCCATTAAAAGAGACGGGCAATACCGGGTGCAGAACTATTTCATTGGACTGGATGACGAATCCTTCACTGCATACTGCAGCACTCTGGGCATTGACCCTGCGCCTTATTTTGATACTGCAGATATTCAGTCTGTTGTCTGCAACAGCATTGCCGATAAAGTGAATGCCACGTCCACCGAGACGGATATCATAGACTTTCTCAAGATACAGGAGGGTGACATCCTGACCTTTACCGATAAGATCCTGGATGAGGAGGAAGGGGAATCGAACATTCAGGTGAAGGCCGGACACATTACAGACCAATCTCCTCTCCCCGGTGTGGAATTTCCCGGGTATACACTGCTTCAGTTTGTACCTATGAGCACCCTGGATTCTATTTCCGAAACCTTCAGGGAAAAACGACGTCTGGGCGCTTACCATGCCATTGGCCTATTCAAAGCCGACGACAGAAAATACATCCCCCAAATCAGAGATGAACTGGAAACATTCAGTGACAAATATTATGGCTCCGGTGATTATATTATTTCCGATATCCTGGAAAAAGAAAAACTGGACAAAGACACCAGCAAAATGTACAGTGCGATCATTTTCTTTATCTCCGGGCTGATGGCCGTCATCGGTCTCTCCAATGTATGGGCAACCATATCCGGGACCCTGAAAAGCCGCAGACGGGAACTCTCCACACTGCGCTCCGTAGGCCTCTCTCCAAGAGCACTGTCACGTATATTATCCCTGGAAGCCCTGCTGTTCGGGCTGACACCATTCCTTATCAGTCTTCCCGTACAGGTGTTGTTCGTAGCATTCTTCCTGAACGCATCAGGACTGCCCTTTGGCGCTTATCTAGTACACGCGCCGTTTTTGAAGATTCTTGCATACACGGCTCTGCTGCTGGCTGTCATGCTGGCAACCTATGCCTCCGGCAGCAGAAAAATACGAAAAGAAAATATTATTGATGCACTGAAAGACGATACGGTTTAGAGTGGGGCGTGGGGATCATCTTTTTCCCTCATAAAACCTTACAGTAAAACATGCTCCCCCATTTTCTCTATTCTCTGCCCGCAGAGTACCGTTCTGCCGCTCAATCAGTGATTTTGACAAGGCCAGACCAATGCCGATACTGTCCTTACAGGCATTTTTTCCCCGGTAAAACCGCTGAAAAAGATGCGGCAGGTCATCCTGATCAAACCCGGGGCCGTTGTCCGCCACCAGGATCTCCGTATAAAGGGGATTCTGGTGGTATTTTATTGCGATCCTTCCGCCCTCCCCTGCATGTTCACTGCAGTTTTTTATCAGATTGGATAAGGCCTCAGCCGTCCAGTGTCTGTCACCGCAGAAAACAGCCTCCGGCTGCATCTGTACATCCAGGACCTGCTCTCTCTTTTTTATCTGCGGTTCCAGAGGTTCACAGGCCTGGATGATCACAGAGGCAGCATCCAGACTTTCCTGTTCCAGTTCCAGTGTTCCCGCGTCCAGTCTGGACAGAGTCAAAAGTCCGGCGACCAGATATTCCATCCGGGAGATCTGGCTTTCCAGACGTTCCAGATAAACCTTTGTTTCCCGGATCTCTCCCTCCTCCTGAATCAGTTGTACCATCAGGGACATAGAGGTAATGGGCGTCTTTAGCTGGTGTGCAATATCTGCCAGATTATCCGCCAGATTCTGCCGTTCCCTGCACGCATCCTCCTTTGTCCTGCGAAGCTCCCGGACTGTCTTATATATTTCATCCTCCAGTATGGAGAAAGAGTCCTCCTTGCGGGCCAGCATAGTCTCACGGCCCTGATTCACATCCTCCAGGTAGGCGGTCAGTTCCCCAACGCGGCGGGCTTTCATGCGCTCTCCCTTGGTATACCAAAACAGCCAGATAAGGAATATCCCTGCAAATCCCACACAGGAAATCCCCAGATATACAGGAAGGAGGCCGCCCCGGTAAAATCCAGCCGTATATCCATATCTGTCCAGCCACTCTTTTCCCTCCCGGGATACAGATGCACTCCGGCTTTCTCTCAGAATCTCCGTCACCTTTTCCGTAAGTTCCGGTTCCTCCACCATAGTGTAGGAGATCATATGCTCCGCATTCTTTCTCTGCGTGTGAGAGGAAATCACGGAAAAGCAAAAACCCAGAGCTGTTCCCAGGAAAAGTGCCGCCGCAAGTGCTGCCAGTATGGTGATCCTCCTTGCTCTCTTATCCATTCTCAGTGTTCTCCTCCATACGGTAACCGATCCCCCGGAGTGTCTGGATCTGCTTCGGGTTCCCCAGCTTTTCCCTGAGACGTTTCATAGTGACTGTCAAGGTATTGTCATTGACAAAATTTCCATCCGCATCCCACAGAAGCTCAAGAAGACGGTTCCTGGTTATGGCCTGGTTCTTATTTTCCAAAAGCACCCTAAGCAGGCGCAGTTCTCCGGCTGTCAAAACCACCTCCGCGGTTCCTATATATGCTTTCAGCTTCTCTGTATCCATGGAAATATCACCGCAGATGAGCCTTCCCTTTTCCGCCGTCCTGCTGCTCCTTCTTAAAACAGCACGGATTCTGGAGGAAAGAACAGACAGGAGGAACGGCTTCACAATATAATCATCCGCTCCCATATCCAGTCCTCTTACAATATCCTTCTCATCATCCCGCACAGTGAGAAATATAACAGGAAGTGTTTCATCAAAAGCCTTTACCTGCCGGCAGAAGGAAAAGCCGTTCCCATCCGGCAGATTCAAATCCAGGAGCACAAGATCCGTCTTTTCATCCAGGCAGGATTGTGCCTCCTTTAAGGTCCGGCACCAGACAGTGGTGCTGCCCTCTTTTTTCATTGCGCGCTCTATTCCAAAAGCAATTGTCTCATCATCCTCCAGCAGTAAAATATGCGGCATAATATATCTCCCTCAAAAATAAAATAAGTCCTCGAATTTCTTGTCCAGTGCAATGCATAAGATCAGTGCCAGTTTTGCTGTTGGATTAAACTGTCCCGTCTCAATGGAGCTGATGGTGTTTCTGGACACTCCCACCATCTCCGCCAACTGGTTCTGGGACAGTTTTTTCTCACTTCTGGCTTCCTTCAGGCGGTTTTTTAAAATCAATTCATCGTCCATCTTCAGCCCACCTAAAAGATCTCACTGATATAACCCACAAACAGCAGCACGGCAGCCAGCGCTGACACAATTCCCAGTCCTGTCTCAAATCTCTTGTGAAGCTTCACACCGTTATACAGATAATGAATCCCCATACTCACAAAAAATATGCAGTACACATCACTCCAGGGCTGTCCCGCCACAATTTTTACGATCATCAGCGCCAAAGTCACCAAAAGGATCCCCATCAGCACAAAGCTGAATCCTTTCTGCGTGACCTGCATTTCCCATTCATCCATGGAGCCTTTCTTTTTGTTCCTGGCCCGCTCTAAAACTTCCTTTTTCTCCATTACAGCACCATCCTCTCTTTGCCAAGTTTTCTTGTCATCTATATTATAACATGCCAAGTTTTCTTGTCAACACTTTTTGCCAAGTTTTCTTTGCAGACATCTGGCAAACGTTACTGTACACCCCATGCCCAGTAACACGCTTCGTGATGCACAAATATGGAGCATTCTGCTCCATATCGCGCTGGCTGCCTCGGGATTTTCATGCTTCCGGCATGAAAACGCCTCCCGGTACAGTGGCCTGTGTACAGTAACTGGCAAACGTTACTGTACACTCCGTGTCCAGTAACACGCTTCGCGATGCACAAATATGGAGCATTCTGCTCCATATCGCGCTGGCTGCCTCGGGATTTTCATGCTTCCGGCATGAAAACGCCTCCCGTATAGTGGCCTGTGTACAGTAACTGGCAAACAGCTGCTGCTGTGAACGCAAAAAAGTGCAGCTGTAAAAAATCATTTTTACAACTGCACTATGCTCGTTCCTCTTAGTTCTACACTCTGTTTCTTATTTTGCCAGCATCATCATAATGTCATTGCTGCGTGCCACAAATTTTGTCATTTCTTCAGGTGTAAGCTGTCTGTGGCTCAGTACAGCCAGATCATAGAGCTGTTCACAGATTACTTTTGTATTATCTGTATCTCCGTTGTCCAGAACATACTGTACCAGCTTATTATTGGCATTCAGTATCAGAGTCTCCTGTCCGCCGAACATGGACGGGTCCATGCCGTACATATTATACATTTTCATCATTTCCTGCATACGGCGGCTTTCCTCTGAAACTGTCATCATGGAAGAAACATTTTCATTTTTCAGTTTTTCCACTTTGACGGTCAGGTTCTCTTTATTCAGCACCTTCTTGAACAGTTCTGAAAGTGTCTTTGTCTCCTCCTCAAGCGCTGCTGCGTCATCTTCTTTTACAGAGTCATTGATATCCGCATCAATGCGAAGGAATCTCACATTTTCTTTGATCTGCTCTACATGGGAGATAAACGGGGAGTCAATATTGTGCTTCATGATGACAGCATCCTGGCCCTCTTCCCTGAACATATTAATGTACTGGCTCTGCTGTACTTCATCTGTCACATAGTAAATATTTGTCTTCTCCGGTTCTTTCTCTTCTTCGTCTTTCTTGCCGTCCTCTGCAGTCTCCTCTTTTGTTTCCTCAACTACAGTTTCCTCAGCCTCTTTGACCTCTTCCGGTTTTTCATTGGCTTTGATGCAGTCCTCCAGAGTCAGATACTTGCCGTCGATATTCTTATACAGGATATAATCCATCATTCTCTCTGAGAATTTTGTATCCTTTAAGCAGCCAAATTTGATAAATGGGCTGATATCATCCCAGTATTTTTCATAATTTTCCCTGTCTGTCTTGCACATGCCGGACAGCTTGTCAGCTACCTTTTTGCTGATATACTCAGAGATTTTCTTTACAAATCCGTCGTTCTGCAGCGCACTTCTGGATACGTTCAGAGGCAGGTCCGGGCAGTCGATCACACCCTTTAACAGCATTAAGAATTCAGGGATCACTTCCTTAATATTGTCCGCAATGAACACCTGGTTGTTGTACAGCTTGATGGTTCCCTCAATGGATTCATATTCCATGTTGATTTTCGGGAAATACAGGATACCTTTCAGGTTGAACGGATAATCCATGTTCAGATGGATCCAGAACAGAGGCTCCTTGTAATCCATAAATACTTTTCTGTAGAACTCTTTGTACTCCTCGTCTGTGCAGTCATTGGGATGTTTTGTCCACAGCGGATGGGTATCGCTTAAAGATACCGGGCGTTTATTGATCTTTACTTTGTCCTGAGCCGGTGACACCTCAACGATTTCTTTTTCACCGTTCTCGTTTTCCTTCTCCTCTGTCTTGGCCTCCTCGTGGATATGCTCTACAATTACATCATCCTCTTTCAGGTCCGCCTCGTCAATGGTCTCATATTCCTGCTCTGCGTTAGCTTTGGACAGGAAGATCTCAACCGGCATGAAGGAACAGTATTTCTCAATAATTTCTCTTGCACGGTATTCATTGGCAAACTCCAGAGCATCTTCATTGAGGAAAAGGGTGATCTCCGTACCAACCTCTGTACGGCTGCCCTCACCAATCTCATACTCTGTGCCGCCGTCACATTCCCAGTGTACCGGTACGGAATCCTCTTTGTAGGAAAGTGTATCAATGTGCACTTCGTCAGCTACCATAAAAGCGGAGTAGAATCCCAGACCGAAATGGCCGATGATCTGGTCCTCGTTTGTCTTGTCTTTGTATTTCTCCAGAAACTCTGTTGCGCCTGAAAATGCGATCTGAGTGATATATTCTTCCACCTCATCAGCAGTCATGCCAAGTCCGGTGTCGATAAATTTCAGAGTCTTTTCTTCCGGATTCACGATCACTTCAATTCTGTTCTTATGTCCTTCCGGGAATGTGTACTCACCCATAACCTCTAATTTTTTCAGTTTGGTGATGGCATCACATCCGTTGGAAATCATCTCACGGAAGAAAATGTCATGGTCGGAATACAACCATTTCTTAATGATCGGAAAAATATTGTCGCTATTGATTGATAAATTACCACGCTTGTTAGCCATGATATGCATCTCCTTTGCCTTTTCTCTGTATTCTTGTTATTTATTACAGAAAACCATACTCCGGTTTCTGCTGCTAAAAACAATATTAATACCCATTCGTGAAAAAGTCAAGAGAAAATTAGCACTCGTTTCAAGCGAGTGCTAACATTGTGTTCTTCCCTTTCTTTTTGCATACATAGATTGATCCGACACAGACTCAATTTTTAAGGTTGTCCGGTTGGCAGGCTGTTGCCCGCGCCCTCTCAATTTTAATCACTGCAGGTATCTGCCTCACTGTCTTCTGTCTGAGTAAGTCCACATTCTTCCAAAAGGTCAGCCGGAAGATAACTGATTGATAATTGCTCTTCTTCTGAAAGTCCATTATACCACGTAAGCCATTCTATGGTTTCATCGGAAAGAGCCGCCCGTTCGACCCATCTGTCTTGAAACAGGATCCATGTATTGTCAGCGTCTGGCTGTTTATGATCATTACAGCCCATAAGGACAGCCATTGCAAAAAATAACGATCCGCATAAAAGCCATAATCTTCTGGTAATCTCATATCACCTCTTCCTTAAACATTTTACACTCCGGCGGGAGCTGCCTCTCTTTTACTTTTTCCACGGACGTTTTTTACCCGTCCATCCTTTTTCACGCCAGTAATCTGCGTCTGCCTCATTCCAGCCGTTTTTTTGTACATGTCTCATAACACCAAAGAATGCCTTTGTTTTTAAAGAGGGTCTGACATTGCCATAATTTTTTCTGATCTTTCGAGCCAGAGATGAAGTTTTCTTTTCAATACGGTGTTTTATCTTGTCGTCAACCCGATTCCATGAGACTTCCTTAACCGCTTCCCCATATTTATAGGTCTTTCCAATTCCCCAAAAGAATGTACTGTCTGCCATATCCTTATTCGTACTCCTCATGCCTCCGCCTGCTGCTGTTGAAATACAGACTGCCTGCTTGTGAAACATTTTTTCTTCTGGACGATGTACCAGCCATCTATAGCCATAATGGTCTAAAAAGACCTTCATGGCGCCTGTAGCGTGAAAAACATATACAGGGCTGGCCAAAATGATCACATCGGCGTTATCCAGGGCTTCTGTAATGGGCTTCAGACTTTCGTAATGAGGACATAACGTTTCAGATTTCTCAAAACAATTGGTGCACCCCACGCAAAAAGAGCGAAAATCCCTCGGCAGAAAAAATTCCGTAACCTCACCTTTCAACTTTTCGGAAAGTATTTTTGCAATATGATAAGTTGAACCTTTATGACTCTGTCCATGTACGATCGTTATATTCACTGCCGAATCCTCCATTTAAATTTTAACTTTCTAACGCTGTCTCAACTGCTCGTTTTGCATGGATCAGAGTTGTATCAAAAACAGGCAGTGAAGAGTCAGACGGATGAATGAGGAGTCCAATTTCAGTACATCCGAGGATGACACCGTCCGCTCCCTTGTCCTTCAGCCTATCAATGATCTTTTGGAATTTTTTGCGGGATTCCTTCCTGATCTCCCCTATGCAAAGTTCACGGAAGATGATCGCATTGACCGTATCAATATCCTCTTCCTCCGGTATTATTACATCTATGCCTCTGTCTATCAGCTTTTGCTTATAAAACTCTTGTGTCATAGTGTATTTGGTTCCTAATAAACCCACTCTCTGAATATGACATTTTTCAAGTTCTTCTGCTGTGGCATCGGCTATATGTATGATAGGAATATGTATCATTGATGATATCTGAGGAACTACTTTGTGCATGGTATTTGTACAGATCAAAATAAAGTCAGCACCGGCTGCTTCCAACCCCTGCGCCGCTTTGCCAAGTATATCTCCGCTCTTTTTCCAGTCACCGCTTGACTGACATTTTTCAATTTCATCAAATTCTACGCTATAAAGAATGATTTTCGCAGAATGAAGTCCTCCAAGTCTATTTTTCACTTCTTCGTTTATGATTCGATAATACGGAACTGTGCTCTCCCAGCTCATTCCGCCAATTAGTCCGATCGTTTTCATTTCAGGCACTCCTTAACCTCTTATTTTCCGGCTTTAAAAAGTATATTCAGCTATGCAGCCGCTCTATGATGCTATTTATATTTTCTTCAACGGGCAAGGTCCCATCCACATGTATGACAGGACAGCGCAAGGCTTGTACCCATTCTTCAACCTCATCCTCTGTTCTGGATCTGACCATATCAAAAAATGCACGTTCCTGTTCATATAAAGTTCCACCGGACAGCATTCTGCTGCCGAATTTTTGAAAAGAACGATTTTTCACCCTTTGCAGCCGAATATTTTTTGGTACGTCAATGACCACTGCATATTGATAAAACGGTAGGATATCTTTCCCGTAATCCCCTTTCACAGCGACAAAGACAAAGTTTTCGTGTGTACTGATCTCATGCAGCAGAAGTTTTTCCACTTCTTCACGGGATCGTGGCGATGCATAAATATAATGAGCGTCTGTTTTTGGAAAAAACAAATCTTCATTATCAATAAAATGAAAACCCAGTTTCTCTGCCAACGCTTTTCCCAGTGTACTCTTTCCGGCACCATTTAAGCCGCATATCATAATCCCTGTTCCCATTCATATCTCTCCGTTTCCTGATCTCTATCCACCGTCACTTTTTAGCAGACCTGGCATTTTCCATATCGCTGCACAAAAGTTCTTTGCTTTCGACCGGTGAACAGAACAGATTCAGTTTTTATTATACGCCCCTTAAGGGCGCAATGCAAATTTCTATGGGAAACAATACCACACCGTTTTGTGTTGACACCATACCGGAGAAACCCTACAATCAAAATGTAATAAGCCGCCTAATGTAAAGTATGAAATACACACAGGTAAAAATATATATGGACAGAAAAAAACTTGTTGATCAGATTATTGATCATATAATACAGCATTTAGATGATGATTTATCACTTGATTCCATATCTGCTCAGTTTTATATCTCAAAATATCATTTTAGCCGGATATTTAAGGAAGAAACCGGTGAAAGCATCTATGCATTTATTAAACGCTGTAAAATTGACCAAAGCGCAATTGATATGAAACTAAATCCAATGAAAACAGTAACTGACATCGGATTAGATTACGGATATAGTTCTTCCAATTATAGTTCTGTATTCAGAAAACACCATGATACTTCTCCTTCTATGTTTCGGCAGTCAATCCCAACTCATAGTATGCCTGTTCCTTTTTCCCCTGCACGAACGGCTCACTTTAAAACTGCGGAGGAATATGCTGCCCAAATCGAAATCCAAGAGTCCCCTGACCTTTTTGTGATCTATGAACGTTTTATCGGAAATTATGTGGACATTGAAAAAAACTGGTATCTCTTTTTAGATAAGTATAAAGCGTTTATGAATGAGAGGACCATTCTGGCAGAACGTTTTTTTAATGATCCTGCTATTACAAACGCTTCTCAATGTATCTGCGATATTTGTATGACAGTTGGGCAGGACTGCACGCTTGATAATGTCATGTGGATAAATGGCGGCAAATGGATCGTGTATCATTTCCAAGGAGAGATCAAGGACATTTTCGAGACATTGCAAGGAGTTTTCAACGTTTGGCTGCCGGGGAGCGGTTATAAAATGGCAAAACGGTATGGTTTAAATATTTATCGCCATATTGACCGAGGCTGCCATCAGGTTGTCATGGATTTATGCATACCCGTTTCATAAAAGCAAGAATTCAGAAGTCAACAAGTGACTTTCTTTCTATAATCAGAAGTACCAAGAAATACTTCTATAAAGAAAGAGAGTCATTTTTTATGCCGTCAGATGAAAATGATATTCATAATCAGAAATAATAGAAGTCTGTCTCATCCATCAAATGAAAGAAAAAGGAGAAAACTATGTTTGATATAAGGAAAATTCAAGAGAATGTAATTTACAATTCTGTCCTGGCAGAAAGCAATGCAGATGCAGCCAATGAAGTCGTGTACGGCAAAGAGCGGTCCGCAAATGGAGAAAGTAATGCTGATTGGGTAAAATCTGCAATGAACCGATTGGAAAACCGTTTTGACCGTCAAACGATAAAAAAAATACGCATGAACTGCCAATGTGGTTACGGGATGGAGGAAAAGCTTGCGCTTGTAAGAGAGCTGATGTCCGGTGCATCAAGCATAGAAGAATTTGCAAATTCAAAGAAAGCTGAGGCTGCCGGGCTTTTTTGCAAAGACGGGGAACTCTATCTGCGGTTTGATTTCTGCCCCTGCCCTATGCTTGCAGAAGTGGATAGATTAGAGACAAATACATGGTGCCAGTGCACTACCGGTTACAGTAAAGTCCTTTTTGAAAAAGCGTTTGCCTGCACTGCGGATGTGGAATTACTAAAAAGTATAAAGATGGGCCATGATATATGCCTTATGAAGATCATTCTCCATAACCCACTCTGGCAATAACATAAGTCCATGGCAATTGATGCAAGAACGGATATAGTCTCCAAAATCTGTTTATGAATGGAAGCGACCGTAGAAGCTGTTCGGTCATACTTTACCAACAATTTAAAAACTTGAACTTTTGCTATGTCTTTCCATAAAATGAAAACAGTTAGTCTGAATGCTGATACGCCCTTGACCACCTGACAGATGGCGTATCATCATACAGACTAACTGCTATTAGCAAGAAAAACTAAGCTATAATAGAACAGAAACCTGGTTATCTTCGTACTATTCCATGCCGCTTTCCATTTTTTTAATCGCTTCTTCCACATCGGGAACAAAAAAGAAATCCTTCCCTTTATTGCTTTCATAAATAAAATCATGGAGAGCTTTACTGGTGTAACCGGAAAAATCACCGATAATGGCAAGCTTTATACCATAATTTACATATTTCTGAAGAATTTCCCCTGCAAGTTTTGTTGACAAAGCAAAAAAATCTTCGGTTACGCATTCTTTGGGGATCACCAGATTAGACGCCCCCGTATCGTAGCGGATTGTCATTGCGAAATCTAAAGCGGATTGTAAATCCGTAATGATTAAACTGTCATTTTGGACCACTGCAATGTTTTTGTGTGTTCCTTTTCGTGTAATATTCATTATAAACTCCTTTATGTGTCTGAAAATCATTATAATGCCCGCATAAGGGGCATTGATCATTGGAGGGGACCCGGTCAAAACAGGATTTCACTATCTCTGATCGCTGGGATCATTCCACAGTCTGTCCTGTTACAACAGAGATAAATTCTAACATTTCCTGTATAAAGCGAAGATTTCCCCATAGTGTAACTCTAACTTTATTTTCATGTTCTAAAAATTGAGCATACATTGTGGATTTTCCATACTCTTTCGGTTTGCAGTTCAAAGATGCTGTAAGTAGATTGACAAGCTGCATCCCTTCCCCGTTGTCACTGACCGTAATATCCGCAACACAGGAAATGGAAACTCTGTTTTTGCTGATATCAGCCGCTTCTGCGCCTGTCAAACCAACATTTTCAGTAAATACACTTAAGTCATGGCCTGTCACACGCCAACTTTTTCCAACCTTATGAGCCTTCAGTCTTCCTTCACGGATATATCTTTGAATTGTTTTAGGGTGCAGGGCAAGCAGCTCTGCTATTTGTTCGACTGTATAATACTTTTCCATTCCTTTTTATTCCTTATTATTCTTTTTTATGGAATTATAAGTTATATTAAGGAATTTGTCAACCTTATTTTACCTCTCTGGGTCTATAGACTTCCCCCTTTTCATGCTTTCAATCAATCCTCTTCAACAAAGTTGAAGATGCAAGATCCTGCATCACGCAGTATACCCTCAGGGAAAACACCTCTTTCCTTTTCGTATTTGCTCTGTTATACTTTTAAGAAATCTAAGGAGAAAATGGGAGGTCATCCGCATGAAAGAAATCAAAGCAGAAATCAAGATAAAGGATTTAGATAAAATAGATATCAGAGTAGGAACCATAGAAACGGTTGAAGATGTACCTGCATCAGACAGACTCATTAAAATGACTGTCGATTTTGGTGCATTTAAAAGAACCATACTTGTTGGTATGAAAAAGGAACGGGAAAATCCCAAGGAAGTAGAAGGTAAGCAGGCATTGTTTGTGGTCAATTTAGCACCACGGGAGATGTTCGGCATAGAATCTCACGGTATGTTATGGGATATCGGTTACGAGGACGGAATTATCCCTGTACTTGCAATGCCCGAAAAGCCTGTACCAAACGGTACGAGAGTTGGATAATATGTACCGGAGGATACATGATTTCCTGCAAATATAAAAACGAGGCAGCTGCAGCCGGTCCATCCTTAAACGAACCGGCTGTCTCTGCCACACTTAATCCTCGTTTTCAATTTTCTGCGCCACGATAAAGATATTTGGCGGATTTTTGTGAAGATTAACGATCTCCAGCACCAGAAATCCCTTTTTCTGAATTTTACGCATTAGGCCAATGGGCGTG
This sequence comes from Blautia marasmi, assembly GCF_900258535.1. Classification (NCBI taxonomy): domain Bacteria; kingdom Bacillati; phylum Bacillota; class Clostridia; order Lachnospirales; family Lachnospiraceae; genus Blautia; species Blautia marasmi. Next base: position 4,805,619 of record NZ_OIWX01000001.1, on the reverse strand, counting down.
TCAAAAGCAACATAGGGCATCAGGTGTAGTTTGCTTTTCACAAACTTTTTAATGGAATCTTTTGAAAAGTTCCTGCCCAGACAGTCTGTAGCGGATATAAACACCCCGCCGGGCTTCAAAAGAGACCATATCTTTTCCAGCACTTCATCCCTGTCCTGCAGATATAAAAGCACATTAAAAGCGGTTACCACGTCAAAACTGCCCGGTTCCCCGCTGAAATTCATCATATCCGTGTGACAGAACGTGATATTGTGACACGCTTCCCTTGCTGCCTTCTGCACGGCTTGCTCCATCATCTCCTCTGATGTATCGATCGCCACGATCTCCCTCACCTTCTGTGAGATTGGAATGGTGGTATTGCCTGTCCCGCATCCGAAATCCAGGACCTTTGCCTCCTCATTCAGGTACGGCAGTGTACGCTTCACTGTCTTTTTATAGGCTTTTTTATATACCTTCCACACCTGGTCGTCGTAAACTCTGGATCTCCTGTTCCAGAAATATTCATTGTCTGATGGTTTTTTTGACATCTCATGTTTCCCCTTTCCTTCATTGCCGCGGACTGCATCCGCTGTTTAAACCATTATAAAAATCTGCGGAGCAGCCATTCTTTCCCCTTTGTATAAGGCTGATAACGAATAGGCAAATCTATCCTATCCGACTTCTTCACCACACTCTTTTTGTGGCTGAAGGTGTCAAAACTTTCTTTCCCGTGATAACTTCCCATACCACTTCCGCCCACTCCCCCGAAACCCATATGAGGAGTAGCCAGATGAATGATCGTATCGTTGATACAGCCCCCGCCAAAAGAAAGATTCCTGAGAACCCTTTTTTCCGTCTTCGCATCCCTTGTAAAAAGATACAAAGCCAGTGGCTTCTCCCTCTCTTTTACAAACTTTATCGCTTCTTCTATCTCTCCGAAGGTGAGTACCGGAAGCACTGGGCCAAAGATCTCCTCCTGCATCACAGGAGAATCTTCCGCAATACCGGTCAATACCGTAGGCGCGATCTGCCTGTGCTCCTCATCCCCATAACCGCCCGTCTCAGCTTTCTCATCCTTAAGCAGTCCCATCACCCTGTGGTAATGCTTTTCATTGATCATCCGCGGATAATCCGGATTTTTTAATGGCTCTTCCCCAAACATCTGTCTGATAAAATGCTTCACATAAACCAAAAATTCCTCTTTTACATCCTCCTGCACAAGCAGGTAATCCGGCGCCACACACGTCTGCCCGCTGTTTAGATATTTGCCGAACACCAGTCTTTTTGCCGCCATTTTCAGATTAGCCGTATGGTCCACAATACAAGGACTCTTCCCTCCAAGTTCCAGTGTAACCGGCGTCAGATACCTGGCCGCCTTTTCCATCACCAGCCTGCCAACTGTCACACCGCCTGTAAAAAATATATAATCAAACCGCTGTTCCAAAAGCTCCTGATTCTCCTCCCGTCCCCCTTCCACCACTGCAGCAAATTCCGGCGGAAATGTCTCACGAATCATCTTAGCGATCACTGCCGACACATGCTTCGCATATCCGGACGGCTTCAGAATACAGCAATTCCCGGCAGCGATCGCCCCGATCAGCGGGTCCATACAAAGCATAAAAGGATAATTCCACGGCGCCATCACCAGCACCACCCCGAAAGGTTCATGCGTTACAAAGCTCCTGGCCGGAAACTGCGCCAAAGGTGTATGCACTGTTTTCTCCCTCATCCACCCCTTCAAATGCTTCTTCACAAAAGCCAGCTCACTCAAGACCAACCCTGTCTCCGTCATATAAGATTCAAAAGAAGATTTATGCAGATCCTGATACAATGCCTGCCGTATCTCCCCTTCATACCTCTTCACAGTCCTCTCCAAACGTTCCAAAGCCTGCATCCGAAACGCCAAAGATTTCGTACATCCCTTCTCAAAAAACCTCCTCTGCCCCCGCACCAGTTCATCTATTTCCATACACATTCCTCTTTTCCGCGCTTTTCCCTATTGTAATACATTTCCCCAAAAAGAACAAGGCACCCCTGTCCATTCCTGTCCATTCCCCGGCTCACCGTCCCTCTCTTCCGTCCGCCTTCATCCTAATAAAATAAAAAAGCCGAAAAAGGCACACTTTTCTCCCTTTTCCGGCTTTCTGCATTACATGAATTCCATTCTCACCAGCATCACGATCCCGCAGCTTCCCACTGCCGTTTCGCAATACTCCATCTTTATCCCTCCACGATCAAATACTGCCCGTTAGGCAGTGAAAACACCTCACTTGCCTCCTCGATCTCGTCCAGGGACATTCCATCCACATCCATCCCGTTTTCCTCAAAATACTCCCTGACTTCCTCAATAGAATCAACCACAACAGCCATGCAGTCTTCCAGAAAGGCCTCAGCCTCCTCCACAGTCTCCGCCACCGGCTCGGCAAACAACTGCCCCTGATTCTGTAAAAATGTGAGTAAGCATTCATCACTGAATTCGTTCATTCTACATATCCTCCTTTAATGATTATTTTATTTAAAACGGTTTCCACCCGTTTTGTTTCTGCTCTGCACGCCTTTTTCACTGCCTCTTTTGCATCACCTGCGGCATAGCTGTACTTTACCCTGGAAAGCATCTCCAGATCATTATAATTGTCACCGAAGGCTGCGCACTCCTCCGGTCTGATATTCAGGCTCTGCTGCAGTATCTGCATGGCGTTTCCCTTATCCGCGCCTTTTGGCATCATATCCAGCCAGGCAAATCCGGAAGTCACAACAGTGGCTCTCTCCCCGAATTTTTCTTTCCAGTAAGGATAGATCTCCTCCACCCCGGCCTCCTCATACACCGATATCTTCAGGTATGGTTCCTCTATACGGAAAATATCATCCATAAGAGTCACATCATTTTTTACAAAATTAGCGATATGGTCATAAAAAGAGGCTTGCTTTGGCTGGATATAACATGTGCTCTCACCGGAGACCAGAGCCTCCGCGCTTTCCTTCTTAAGAATGCTCTCCAGTATCTCATCTCCTAATGTCCTGTCAAACACATCTTTATGTAGGACTCTGCCCTGATAGACCACAAGTGCCCCATTTTCACAAATATATGCGATCTCATCCTTCACGGGCGCAAATAACCTGCGCAGATTCGGATACTGCCTTCCGCTGGCTGCGGCAAATAAGATACCCATTCCGGATAGTTTTTTGATCATCTCTACCGCTTCCCGGGAAATTTCCCTTGTGCCCTGCAGAAGCGTTCCGTCCAGATCACTGGCAATGAGTTTCAGCATGGTTTCTCTCCTTCACAAATGCCAGCACCTCTTCCGGTCTGTCCACTATTTTCTTAGCCTGATGCTCTTCCAGCTCTTTTCTGGGACGGAATCCCCATGTAACGCCTATTGTAAACATTCCCGCGGCCTTCCCCGTATCCATATCCGTATTGGTATCCCCCAGATACAGACATTCCTTGGGTGTGACCCCAAGCCTGCCCGCAATAGCCAGCGCGCCAACCGGGGACGGTTTTCTTGGAACTTCTTTTGTCTGTCCCTGTACTTCATCGAACAGCCCTTCACCAAAGATCCGCTTCACAACATCCACGGCTGCGTGATGAGGCTTGTTGGAAAATACGGCAATAGATATCCCCTCCGCTTTCAGCGCTTCAAGCAGCTCCACAATACCGTCAAATGGTTTTACATGGTAAAAAGGGTCCTCTTCAAACCATTTCCTGTAGAGTGCTTTTGCCTCCTCATAATCCACCGTTTCCGTACCGCCGGAAGCTTTTAGGATCCGCTTCACCAGTTCATCGGCCCCATCCCCTGCAAAATAATTATACTCCCGGATCTGCCGCTTGGGGAGTCCATAATGACAAAGAAGCCTGTTTCCTACTACACCGATGGATTCCACCGTGTCCGCTATGGTTCCGTCCAAATCAAATATACATGCCCGAATCATGAATGCCACTCCTTTATGTCTATTCCCATATGCTTTAACTCCTGATAGAGCCTGGCCAGAGGAAGGCCCACCACATTGCTGTAGTCACCGTCTATCTTCTCCACAAAGACTGCGGATCTGCCCTGGATTCCATAGGCACCTGCCTTGTCCATTGGCTCCCCGGTCCTCACATAGGCGTCAATTTCCTGCTCAGACATGGGATAAAAAACAACCTCTGTCTTTTCAAAAAAGCTCTTTTCTGTCTCAGCACCATTCTGCCGCAAAAGAAGGGTCACGCCCGTGTATACCTGGTGGGTATTGCCCTGTAGTCGCCCGAGCATGTCCCTGGCCATACATTCATCCGCAGGTTTTCCCAGAATGGAATCCTGAAAAGCCACCACGGTATCTGCTCCGATCACCAGCACATCCCCGCATGTCTTTTCAAAAACCTCTCTGCCCTTACAGCGGGATAAATCCTGTACCACCTCCTGGGGCAGACTGGATGTTATGATCTCCTCCGCATTGCTAGGGCATACATCAAAGGATGCCCCAATCTGCTCCAACAGTTCCCTGCGTCTTGGAGAAGCACTGGCTAATATTATTTTTTTCATATTTATTCCCTGCTTCCTTCCTCTCAATACTTTTTTAAGTATAGCGTCTCTCCCTCTTCCACGCAATATAATTTTTTGCCAAATTTTTCTCCTTGGTTCTGCAAAATCTGATATTATTTTACCAGAAACTATTTAAAAGGTACAGGCAAAAACTCCCCTGTGCCTGTCAAAACTTATTTCCCCTTTAAAAACCCGGAGATATAGGATATAATAGACACCAGGAAAGCCACTTGCCATTGCTTAACACAGAATTAGAGGAGCTATTTATGAAAATACTTTTTACTGACCTGGACGGCACACTGCTCAACGATGAAAAACAGATTCCCGAAGTCAACTCCGCAGCCGTAAAACAAACCCTTTCAAAAGGAAATGCTGTGGTGATCTGCACCGGGCGCTCCTATTTTTCCGCAAAAAAATTTGTGGACAGACTGGGGCTGAATCAGAAGGGGTGCTATGCCATTCTCTACAACGGAGGCATGATCTACGATTGCTGCAGCGGTGATATCCTCTGTCAAAACACCATGCCCATGTCCTACGTGAAATACATTTTTGAGCAGGCTGCACGTTTTGACCTTTACTGCCAGACCTACGAGGGAGATTACGTTGTCACCCCCAAAGACAGGCCGGAGGCCGCCCAGTATCACTGGTCCTCCCAGATGGAAGTACGGGTTGATCCGAACCTTCTGGAACACCTCAAAGAGGAGCCTGTCAAAGTGCTGACTTCGTGTCTGGATGACAGAAAAAAACACGAGGCATACCGGGATTTTATGCTTCCCTGGGCAAAGGGAAAGGTCTCCATTTTCTTCTCCAGTGAGTATTACCTGGAACACGTTATGGAGGGTGTATCGAAAGGCGCTGCCATCCGCTGGCTCTGTCAGTATCTGCATGTGCCCATAGAACAGACCATCGGTATAGGAGACGCTGAAAATGACCTGTCCATGCTGGATGCTGCAGGCTTTGCGGTCTGCATGAAAAACGGCACCCAGGAGGCCAAAGACCATGCGGATCATATCACCATACTGGACAATAACCAGGGCGGAGTGGCTGAAATCATCGAAAAGTTCATGTAAAATTTATAAAATAGGTCTTCCAATATTCTGTTAAAAAGTATTATAATGGTAATACTAAAAATAGTCATTTGAAAGGAAAGGGATTAATATGGGTAGCTTTGGAAAAAAATTATTGGGATTTAGTGTAATCGGTGCGGCTGCAGGTGCGGCATTTTATTATTTAAAGAAACAGAAAGAAGAAGATCCTGATCTGGAAGAAGATTTCGCCGATTTCCAGGACAATGTAAAGGAAACCGCTGCATCTGCTAAAAATGTAGCAAGCAAGCTGAAAGAAAAAGTAGAAAAAACCGTAGAAGAGACAGTGAATAAAGTAAAAGAACATACAGATGACATCCTGGATGACCTGGACGATGAGGACATCTTCGAGGATGATGACATGGATCTGGATGATCTGGCAGAAGATGTAAAAGACGTTGCAGAGGATGTAAAAGAGGACTTAAAAGACGCTGCCGAAACTGCCAAAGACGGCGCTGCTGAAACCGCCAAGGACGTAAAAGACGCTGTGGAAAAAAGCGTGGAACAGGTATCTGAGGACCTGAAAGCAAGAATGGAAAACGCAAAAAAAGCCATGGAAAACAGCAGTTCTGAGAATACAGAGAAAACAGAATAACACAGAACCCCCGGTGACTTGCACAAGCCAAATCCCGGGGGCTCTTTCTTTTATTTTACTCCTGACCGGCATCAAGATTTTCCAATATCTGCCGTTTGTAGTGCAGAAATTCCTCTGACAGATTAAAATCACCCGGCCTTGGACGTGGTTCCCGGATACGAATTTCCTGCGTGATCCGTCCCGGTTTACCGGTGAGCAGATAGATCCTGTCTGACAATAATATGGCCTCATCAATATCATGAGTGATAAAGATCGTGGACAGATGAATCTGTTCCATCACCTGAAGGTACCATTTATGCATGGCACTCTTTGTCAAGGTATCAAGGGCCGAAAACGGCTCATCCAGAAGGGCCAGTTTTCGGGAAAACAGGTAGGTCCTTAGAAGGGCTGCCCTCTGGCGCATACCGCCTGAGAGCTGCCCCGGATATTTCTTCTGTGTTCCCTCCAGGCCGAATTCCTTAAAATAAGGCTGCACTTTTTCCCTTGCGGCCTTTTTCTTCTCCCCTTTTATGAGAAGAGAAAGGGCCACATTATCCTCAATGGTGCGGTACGGGAGGAGCATGTCCTTCTGCAGCATATAGCTTACATTTCCGGGACAGCCCGTAATCTCCTTTCCATCCAGATATATATGCCCCTCTTCCGGTTTTTCCAGCCCGGAGATCACATTAAAAAGGGTAGTCTTTCCGCCGCCGCTGACCCCTAAAAGGCATACCAGTTCCTGGTCATGAAGGGCAATGGTAATATCCTCCAGAATTTTTACTCCGTCAAAGGATTTACTTACATTTGAAACCTTTAATTCTGCCATATTTACCTCCGGAGCTTTGTTTTATTCCGGCAGATAGTCATTGGAAAATCCCGCGTTTTCCGGAATCTCTGCCTCTGACAACCCGCTTTCATTCAGCCAGCTATAGAAGGCATTCCATCTGGCCGGGTCTATATAACCCCACTGACCGACTTCCGCTTTATACTGGTCTTTTAAGTATTCCTGGCTGGCCTTCACCAGTTTTTCATCCAGTTCCGGGGAAGCTTCCAGAAGAATATCCGCTGCCCCGTCCGGGTCTTCAATGGCCTCCTCATAGCCCTGCTTCAATGCTCTTAAAAATGCCTTTGCCGTATCCGGCTCTTTTTCCAGGAAATCATTGTTGGCGATCACAACCGGTGTATAGTAATCAAATACCGGATTGATATCCTTAAATGCAAAATAATCCGTCTCCAGGTCTGCAACCTCTGTGGCAATACCTGCCCATGCGTAGAAGATCCAGATAGCATCCACGGATTTTGATTTCAGGGCAGATACTTCGTCTGTGACCGTGCTTGGGATCATCTCCACCTTGGAGAAATCCCCGCCGTCTTTTTCCACCACATTCTGCACCATAGCTTTCTCGATCGGTCCATCCCAGGTTGCGTATTTCTTTCCTTCCAGGCCTTTGGGGGTATCCAGCCCCTCTCCTTTTCTGGATATGATACCGGATGTATTATGCTGGATCAGTGCAGCTACCGCTGTGCTTGGCAGCGCATTTTCACCTGCCACACCCGGAGCCATACTGTCCTGGAAAGAGACACCAAACTGTGCCTTTCCTGATGCCACCAGAGCGTCCGCGCCGTCCTCCGGGGGCTGTACGATCTCCACATCGAGACCTTCTTTTTCAAAATAGCCTTTCTCTTTTGCCACATAAAGTCCGGTATGGTTCGTATTAGGCGTCCAGTCCAGCACGAAAGTAAGCTTTTCCAGCTCCTCTGAACCGCTGTCTTTATCCCCTGTATTTTCTGCGGCAGAATCCTTGTTTCCTTTGTCCTCACTGCTGCCGCAGGCAGTCATGGATGTGAGCATGCAGACGGCAAGGAAAGCCGCCAAGATCTTCTTTTTCATCCTCTATTGTCCTCTCTTTTCTGTCTTATTTTGCCTTTTCCCAGGGCATGCATTTTTTCTGCAGGATATCCACCAGCTTCATAAGAAGAAGGCTGATAATGGATATCAGAAAAATAACCGCAAACATCTTATCAAAAGCAAACGCCTTTTTCACACGGATCATATACACACCAAGCCCGGAAAACCCACCCAGCCACTCTGAGATAACCGCACCCACAACAGAATAGGAAGCGGAAATACGGAGACTGGCAAAAAAACGTCCCATGGCACCGGGCATTTTAATATATCTGAATATTTGAAAATTGCCTGCCCCCATGCTTTTTAAAAGATTCATCATGTCCTTATCCGCAGAACGGAAGCCTTCCAGAAGCCCTATGGTGATAGGGAAGAAGGTCACAATTACGATCAGGATAACCTTTGGCAGCATCTCATACCCAAACCACAGCACAAGAAGCGGTGCTATGGCTACTGTGGGCACAGTCTGGGTGATGACGATCAGCGGATAAAAGGCTTTGTAAAGTTTTTCAAAACGATCCATGAGGACCGCCATGATAAACCCAAAAGCCACACCGCAGAGCAGTCCCGCTGCCGCCTCAAGAAGCGTAACCCCGGAATTTTCCATAAGCAATGGAAACTCACTGCCAAAAGCTTTCAGTACCTGCAGCGGCGAGGGAAGCATAAAGTTGGGAACCAGACCTGCCATGGAGACGATCTGCCAGATGAGCAGGATCGCAAAAAGGGCGGTTGCTGCCCACAGCTTACTGGTGATGCTTTGTAACTTTTTTCTCAATGGTCAGCACATCTCCTTCTGGCTTATAAGACACTTTGATATAGGCCGCAACGGAAGGCGCACCTGCACGGACTGCAATATGCTGGCACTCTTTTACAATATCCATCAGTTCATCATAGTCACCCTCAATGGCTGTCTCAAAAGGCCCTACATAGTAGTTCAGCCCTGTACTCTTAATATAATCAATCACCTCGTCCACAATACGGATCAATTCCTCGTCATTCTTTGCCTCCGGCAATGTCTGGATTGCTACACTTGCATTCATTTTTCTTTTCCTCCTTAGAATCCTTATAAGTTTCACTTTTTGTCTGCAGGGTTTTTTACAATATAAAAGCTCCCGGCAGGTTTTACCTGAACAGGAGCTGGTTATCAGAACGAATGCGCACTGGCCTGCAGTGCCTCTCTTATGCTCCCTACGCCGGCATTACCCGGATCAGGTTAAGGGTGAAAAACGATTACGGTTTTACTCTCAGCCGGACTTCTCTCCAGCTCCCCTGTTGTCTTCTCAAGTGTACTTCATTGTAAAATAATTGTCAAGCCAATCCTCCGGCTTTTTAATGTTACTGTTCACTCCGTGTACAGTAACCACTCCGTTCTCAGTAACTCTTTTCTCTTCCATTCCAGGCTTTCACAAGCCTTTTCATGCCTTCCTCCAAGTCTTCCTCCGACATGGTGGCATATCCCAGAAGAACCGTTGCCGGCATTTGAGGTGCCTTACCGCAGACCAGGAATTCGGACAATCCGTAAACTCTGACACCGGCTTTTGCTGCCCTTTCCACTGCTTCCTGTTCGGATGATCCGTTTTTAAAATGTACCAACAGATGGACCCCCGCATTTTCACCGGAACAGGTGCATACGTTTCCCAAGCCCTCTTTCAGCCAGTGCAGGAGCAGATCATGTTTTCCTTTATAGAGACTGCGCATTCTGTTTAAATGCCGCTCGTAATAGCCTTCCCTCAAAAAAAGCTCAAGGATCCTCTGATCCGCCCTGGAAACCGTGACGGAGAAGGGATTCTCCCCGCTCAGATACCGCTGCATCAGTTTCTTTGGCAGTACCATATAACTGATCCGGATGGAGGGTGCAATAGACTTTGAGAAAGTACCAAGATAGATGACCCGCTCTTCCTTATCAAATCCCTGTAAGGCAGGTATGGGCTTTCCTTTGTAACGGAATTCACTGTCATAGTCATCTTCGATGATGTAGCGGTCTCCCCTCCCGGCCCATTTCAGAAGCGACAGGCGGCGTTTCAGGGGCATGACCGTCCCCATGGGAAACTGGTGGGAGGGCATGACATAGACCATATCCGCTCCGGTCTGCTCCAGATCATGTACATCAATTCCCTGTGTGTCCCGGTTTACGATGCACCTCTCAAATCCCATATGCCCAAAGTCATGCCAGGCACTTCTGTATGTAGGGTTCTCCATGGCAATTTTTCTGTCTTTCCCGAGAATGGTGCAGAGCAGCATCAAAAGATAATCATTCCCCGCCCCCACAAGGATCTGCTCCGGTTCGCAGTGGACACCCCTGGCCTGATAGAGATACGCAGAGACAGCCTGTCTAAGGGACAATTCCCCGCAGGGATCCCCCAGTGCGAAGAGCGCATCCTGTGCATCTGTCAAGACCTGCCGCGACAATTTCCGCCATGCATTGTGGGGAAAACTGCCGGGGGCAATTCCGTTCAGGGCAAAATCGTACGCATATTTAGCCCTGTCCGTCTCTGCCTTTCGTTCCTCCCCCATGCCCGCGCTGCCGCCTTTTTGAGGGTTGTCAGACCATGCTTTTCTTCCTGTCTCACACGTTTTCTCTCTTCTGCCCGTGCCGTAATAAAGCCCTTCAATATCGCATACAAAATATCCCTTGCACGGGACCGCCTCAATATATCCCTCTGAGACCAGCTGGTCGTAGGCCAAATCCACGGTGCTCCTGCTCACAGACAGATTTCCCGCAAGTGCGCGGGAGGACGGCAGCCGCATTCCTGCGGCAAGCCGTCCTTCCTGGATTTCCTGCTTAAAATATTCACATATCTGTTCGTACAAAGGCGCTCCCGCCTTGGTATCCAATGAAATAATCAAATCGTTCATTCTTTTTTCTCTGATCCATGATTGAGCGATAGAAAATATGCACACATATTTTCTATAATTTAAAGGAACTTTTCAAAGAAACAATCCTGTTAAAGACCGGCTCTCCCGGTTTGGAATCATGACAGTCAGCACAGAAAAAGCCGTTTCTCACAAACTGGAAGCTGTCATACGCCTGGGCCTCGGCCAGTGCCGGCTCCACATAACAGTCTTTCAATACCACCAGGGAGTTGGGATTTAAGTTCAGGCTTCCGTCCTCTTTGTTATAGACACCCTTTTCCTCATCCACAATATTTTCATACAGGCGGCATTCCGCTTTTGCTGCGGTTTTCCCGGCTACCCAGTGAATGGTTCCTTTTACTTTTCTGCCGTCAGGGGAATTTCCTCCCTTTGACTCCGGATCATAGGTACAGTGAACGACAGTTATATTGCCGTTTTCGTCCTTTTCAAATCCGGTGCATTTTACAAAGTAAGCATTCATGAGGCGCACTTCATTATCCGGATAGAGGCGTTTGTATTTTTTCGGCGGTACTTCCATGAAGTCCTCACGCTCAATATACAGTTCTCTTCCAAAAGGTACTTTTCTGCTGCCGAGTTCCGGGTTTTCCATGTTGTTGGCAACTTCCAGATATTCGATCTGGTCCTCCGGATAGTTGTCGATCACCAGCTTCAGCGGGTCCAAAACTGCCATCATACGAGGTTTCTTCATCTTCAGGTCCTCGCGGATGCAGTATTCTAACATAGCGTAATCCACGGAACTGTTGGCCTTTGACACGCCGCAGAGATCCACAAACATTTTGATGGACTCCGGTGTAAATCCACGTCTTCGCAGAGCGGCAATAGACACCAGACGGGGATCATCCCATCCGTCCACAATGCCGTCCTCAACCAGTTTCTTGATATAACGCTTTCCGGTGACCACATTGGTCAGGTACAGTTTTGCGAACTCGATCTGCTTGGGCGGATGCGGGTATTCCAGTTCCTTCACAACCCAGTCGTAAAGAGGACGGTGGTCCTCAAATTCCAGAGTACAGATTGAGTGGGTCACACCCTCAATGGCATCCTCAATGGGATGGGCAAAATCGTACATGGGGTAAATACACCATTTGTCCCCGGTATTGTGATGTGTCATATGAGCCACACGGTAGATGACCGGATCTCTCATATTAATATTAGGGGAGGCCATATCAATCTTGGCGCGGAGCACTTTGCTTCCGTCCTCGAACTCTCCGTTTTTCATGCGCTCAAACAGGTCCAGGTTCTCCTCCATGCTTCTGTTCCTGTATGGGCTTTCCTTGCCGGGTTCCGTGAGGGTTCCCCTGTATTCACGGATCTCCTCTGCAGATAAGTCACAGACAAAAGCCTTGCCTTTTTTGATCAGCTTAACGGCTGCCTCATACATCTGTTCAAAATAATCGGACGCAAAATACAGACGGTCCTCCCAGTCTGCTCCCAGCCATTTGATATCCGCTTTAATGGATTCCACAAACTCCACTTTTTCTTTTGTGGGGTTGGTATCATCAAAACGCATGTTGAATTTGCCGTGATACTTCTGTGCCAGACCGTAGTTGAGCAGGATGGATTTTGCATGTCCGATATGCAGATATCCGTTGGGTTCCGGCGGAAAACGGGTACAGATCTCCTCGTACTTTCCTTCCTCTAAATCCTTGTCGATAATCTGTTCAATAAAGTTTTTAGAAACGGTTTCTTTTGCTGTTTCCTTTTCCACTTACAGTTCCTCCATCATCTATATTTATGGTAATTTTTTGTCTAAGAAATATACTACCATAAAAATGGTAATTTTCAAAGGCTTTATAGGAAAAAATTTAAAAGGGCCGTTGTCAGGCTTTTTCTCAGGCAATTTCTGCCCAAAACCTGACAACGGCCTTATTTTTCCGGGGAAGCCCAATCTGCCGGCCCCTGTTCTTTCATGGATAAGCGCAATTACGGAATCATGTACCCGTAATCAGATATGACTGCATCCATGATCTTCCGAAGTCCTGCCGGAACCGCGGGATCTTCATCCTCCAAAAGGATTTCCACCGGCCCGCCGAAGAGGCGCACCTTTACCCGTTTCTCTTTTCGGTCAAGGACCACAAAACCGTTGTTCTCACTGTCTTCCATGTCAGCCTCATCCGCGAACAAGGTAAATTTGTCTTTATAAGGAGCACTGGAGTACGGGCAGAAGGTCTTACAGTTACCGCACTCGTTACACATATAATCCACATGGACGATCTGGCGCATAGCCATACCGGGCACTTTGACGGCAATGTTGGCTCTGTTTGGACATACATCGGTACAGTTCTCACAGACATATGCACAGTTCAGACATCTGCCGCTTTCTTTGGCCGGTTCCTTTTCACTGTCCAGTAAGCCTTTTTTGCTGTAACAGGATTCCTCACAGCCCTCTTTTTCCAGTTCAGAAACGACTGCTTTCTGAAGGAATGCTGCCGCCGCTTTCTGCGCATCCCGGATTCCTTCCACCACGATGGCCGGACCGCCCAGACCGTCACCGATCACATAGATGCCGGTGCAGGCTTCCAGTGTGGCACTGTCTGCCACAACCTTTCCTCTGTTGTCAAGGGGAAGTCCGTTGGCTTGATAAAGCGCAGTATCCACACGCTCTCCTACAGCCGCGATCACGGTATCTGCAGGCACGGTTTCCTCCTCGCCGGTCTCTTCCACAGAAGCTCTTCCGGAAGCATCCATCTCTCCCAGTTTCATCTTCCTGCACAGCAGTTTTCCATCTTCCATAGATACCGGGGACAACAGCTCTTTAAACTCAATGCCTTCCTCCTGTACCAGTATCAGTTCTTCCGCGTCAGCAGGCATATAACGTCTGGTTCTTCTGTATACCAGATAGACATGCTCCACACCTTTTGTGCGTTTGGCTGCTCTGGCTGTATCCATGGCTGTGTTGCCTCCGCCGATGACAACCACATGTTTTCCAAGATCCACATCCCCGTCTTTTGCCTTGAACTCTTTCAGGAATTCTGCAGCGTCCACAGGTTCCCCTTTTTCCAGTTTTAATACACCCGGTTTTCCGGCTCCTGCGGCGAAAAATACAGCGTCAAAACCTTGGTCTTTCAGCTCTTTGGCAGAAGATACTTCTTTTCCAAGCTCCACTTTTACACCCATTTTGCGGATGATGGCAGCGTCTTTTTCTATGGCTTCCTTTGAGATCCTGAAGTCAGGGATCACGTGTGCCACAACTCCGCCCAGAGCATTTTCTTTTTCAAAAACAGTAACATCTGCACCGCCTCTTGCCAGGAAATAAGCTGCTGCCATTCCGGTGGGGCCGCCGCCGATAACTGCTGCTTTTTTGCCTGCTGTCCTTTCAGGAACCGCCAGTTTTTCCATGACCGCATCATAGGCTTTTTCGGCTGCTTCAAGCTTTACATTCCGGATGTGCACAGGATCTTCATAGAAGTTCCTGGTACATTTGTTCATACAATTATGGGCACAGATCGTTCCGGTGATGAACGGAAGTGGATTCTTGTCAAGGATCACTTCCAATGCCTCCTCGTATTTACCTGCAGAGGCAAGTTCCATATAATTGCTCACATCCTGATGAATGGGGCATCCAGCCTCACATGGAGCCATAAAACAGTCCATAAGCGGAACATTGTCCTGAACCTTGCGGTTTGGAAGGGGTTTTATGGGTTTTACATGGTGCACATCACGTTTTGCATCCTCGGCAAGCTTTGTGACCGCATCCACGTCCACACCGGCAAAAGGTTTCAGGCCATCCTGCGCCAGCAGTTCAGCCATCTGCGCACTGCGGTTATATCCGCCCGGTTTTAAAAGGGTGGTCGCCACGGTCACCGGCCAGATACCGGCTCCCACGATCCTGGATATATTGAAATAATCCGCACCGCCGGAATAGGCGATCCGCAGGCGTCCGTCAAACTCTTTTGAAAGCTTTGCCGCCAGGGAGATAGACAGCGGGAACAATGCCTTGCCGGACATATACATCTCCTCACTGGGCAGTTCCTCTCTGGTCACATCCACCGGGAAGGTATTGGTTATCTTCACCCCGAAAGACAGCCCCAGTTCATCTGAAAGCTTCATAAGCCTTGTGAACATGGGAATCGCATCCGCATACTGCAGATCATCCTTAAAGTGGAAATCACCGAACATCATATAATCATATCCCATGTCATCCATGGTCTTTCTGGCAAATTCATATCCCAGAAGTGTGGGATTACATTTCACAAAGGTATGGATATGCTTTTCTGTGAGCAGGTAGTTAGCTATGCTCTCGATCTCATGAGGCGGGCATCCGTGAAGGGTGGAAATGGTGGCGGAATTACAGATATCCTCCGGGATTGCTTCCACATCTTCTTTTGTATATTTCTCAAATCTGCCGATATTTTCAAGCAGCCATTTTCTGCATTCTGCAAATGTGGCATCCTGACCTGCATGCATCATAGTGTCAATGAAATGATTTATTTTTTCTGATTTGATCCCTGCCAGGTCATAACCCACGCTGATATTAAACTGGAATCCGTCCTGGGCCCCCAGACCCAGCTCTTTTGCCATCACATGCAGGGCAAACCATGCTTTGATATACTCGCTCATGGCATCCGGCACCGTAAGCTCTGTGGACCATTCACAGTTATACCCCTCATCCTCAGCCAGGATACAGGGTTTGTTCACGCAGGCGGACAACTCCGCGCCGTCCATGATCTGCACGGTCTTCAGCTCAAAGAAACGACTGCCTGTATAATATGCTGCAATAATGTTCTGAGCAAGCTGTGTATGCGGACCGGCTGCGGGGCCTATGGGAGTCTCCAGATCCCTTCCGAAGATCTCCGCTTTTGCCTCTTTTGCCACGTACTTTTTATGTGTTCCGAACACCGTTTTACTGGCCTTGTTTTCCTCCAGGATCCAGTCCATGATCTGGGAAAACGGCATACATGTCATCTTATCGCCCATAATAAAAACCTCCCATAAATACCTTATCTTCCATTAATAGAATCTGCTAATCTCTTTGCTTCTTCCCTGCATTTTGCCATAACTTCCGCTTCATCCGCAACCAGGACTTCCCTGTCTTTCATAAGGATCTTACCGTTACAGATGGTGGTGTTTACCTGCCTTCCGCTCATGCCGAACAGTACATGGCTGTTGATATTTCCTGCGTGCATAGGGGTAAGCGGATTATAATCCATGACGATCACGTCTGCTGCCGCACCCTCTTTTAACACACCCAGCTCCTTTTTAAAGTAGCGGCCTGCGATCCCTGCATTGCCCTCAAAGAGCATCTTGGGAACCTCTCCCCATGCCGCATTGGGGTCACAGAGATGGTGTTTGTGAAGGACATTTGCCACCTTGTAGGATTCCAGCATATCATGGGTATATCCGTCTGTGCCAAGTCCGGTCAGGATCCCCTTCTCCACGATTTTCATGGTCGGAGGACATCCGCAGGCATTTCCCATATTGGATTCCGGGTTATGTACTACCATAGTATCTGTCTCTTTCAGCAGATCCATCTCATGCTCATTGATGTAAATGCAGTGCCCCAGGAGTGTCTTCTCTCCCAAAATCCCGCAGTCCATCAAACGGTCCACGATCCGTTTTCCATAGTGCTTCAGGCAGTGGTGCAGATCTTCAATCCCCTCCGCCACATGGATGTGATAACCGACTCCCTCAGGTTTGTGCGCTGCCGCCATTTCCATTGTCTCATCGGATATCGTAAAGGATGCGTGCATTCCCATCATACCGGCTATCATATCGCTGTCATCCGCCAGCGCATGGCGTGCGAATCTTTCATTTTCCAGCACAGACTCACGGGCCTTCTCCATCCCGTCCCTGTCGGAGATCTCATAGCAGAGACAGGTACGGATCCCCAGGTCTTTTGCTGCCTCACTGATGGTAAACAGACTGTCCGGTATCTGACAGAAGCTGGCATGGTGGTCAAATACGGTGGTCACACCGTTTTTAATGCTGTCCAGATACGTGGCGTAGGCGCTGTATTTTGTGCCTTCCAGTGTCAGATGTCTGTCAATGGTCCACCACATGCCGTCCAGGATATCCAGAAAACCGTGGGGATCGTAGCCGTCTATGGACAGGCCCCTTGCAAAGGCACTGTAAATATGCTCATGGGCATTGATAAATGCCGGCATGATCACCCCTCCTTTTGCATCCACATACTCTGCATCCGGAAATTCTTTTCTAAGTTCCGCTTCCTCCCCAGCCTTTTTCACCACGCTGCCATCCAGAACTACTGCGCCGTGT
The DNA here is from genome assembly GCF_900258535.1 of Blautia marasmi. Lineage (NCBI taxonomy): Bacteria > Bacillati > Bacillota > Clostridia > Lachnospirales > Lachnospiraceae > Blautia > Blautia marasmi. Next base: position 4,788,465 of record NZ_OIWX01000001.1, on the reverse strand, counting down.
TCAAAAAAAGGCGCCTGGTCATCTCTTGTCACAAGCCTTCCGTTCCCAATCATTAACATAGCTTATACCTCCTTGCGCATTCCATACTTGATAGTATTTTGCATTTCCCATATTTATTAACTCTAGTTTATCATTACATTGCAGTAATAGCAAGTGTTTTTCTAAAAATTTTTTAGGCATCACAAATTTTTTTGTATTTCTGTCGGAAAGTCTGTTTTTCCTGTAAAAATATACGCTGACACAACGATCTCTCAGGTAAAATATTACTGTCCGCACAAGAAAAAGCCATCATGGATTTCCGCTGTGGGATATCCGTGACGGCCTCTTTCTCAGTCTCTTTTCAACATAAAATTTACCATGGCTGTTGCCAGGAGTTTTCCGCTATTCTCAGAACGGCATTCTGTATGTATATTCGCAAGATGTTTTCCTATTCTGTCCGCTTTTGCTGTCACCAGCAGTGCATCCTCCCTGGTTCCGGGAAGCAGGTAATTGATGTTCAGGTTAATGGTGGGGGTCACTGCGCATCCGGTCAGGCTGCGTGTAAGCGCTCCGCTGGTGGTATCTATTGCTGCCGCTATAAGCCCTCCGTGCATAGTTGACATGTGGTTCAGCTCCCATTCCCGTATGGGATAGCGCAGGGTCAGGGAATGATCTGCGGCACTGCAGGAATGAAATTCCAGTCCCATTTTACAGTAGAGGTGTTCCGGGTCCACAGGGTACATTTTTTCTATATCACGCTGAATCTCTGTTTCCATTTTTATCTGTTTTTCATCTATAGTCATATATTTCCTTTCTGTTCCAGCAGCATTTCTTCCAGATCCTGCAGAGGCACTGCAGGGCTGTACAGGTATCCCTGATACTGGCAGCATCCCATGCTTTCCAGAAGGCTGCGGATTTCCTCTGTCTCCACGTATTCGGCCATCACCTCAAAATCTAGGTTCCTGCCAAGAGCGATGATGGAGGATACGATCTCCTGATTTCTTTTATTGCCCACAATCCCCCTGACAAGGCTGCCGTCCAGCTTGACAGCATAAAAACTGTTGTGCTGCAGATACTTCAGGCTGGTCCTCCCCATACTGAAATCATCTACAGCCGCCAAAATCCCCGCTGCTTTCAGCCTGCTGATATGCTGAGGGATCTCCTCCATTCTGTCCACTGCCGATTCCTCTGTGATCTCCAGACAGTAATATCCGGCCACACCGTACGACTCTGCCATCCGTATGACTTTTTCCACAAACCGTGGAGAATTCAGCTGCTCTCCCGATATATTGGCGGATATGGTGACCGGGCTTCCAAGGGTCAAAAGCCTGCTGCACGCTTTCATGGAAATCTCTATAACACATTCCGTGAGCCTGTCAAAAAAGCCATCCTCCTGGGCAAGTGCCACGGCCAGCGGCGGGTAAACTGCCTCCCCCATGTACCGCCACCGCAAAAGTGCCTCTGCACCTGCCATTTTACTTTCGCAGTTAAACTGGGGCTGATAACCCATGGGCAGGTTTTTCTCCTCCACGTCGATCCGAAGCTGGGCCGCCATATTTCTTGCCAGTATTCCCATGCTGTCCCGCCTGTCAAGAAGACTTACCGCCGTGCCGTTCTTTTGCTGTTCTTTCAGATATTCTGTCAGCTCCTTCCGCAGCATCTCCGCCTGTAGTTTTCTCACCCGCTCAGAGAGCTTCACAAAAGGTGTATAGATGGCTGTCCCCACCAGCACGATCACCGCCTGTACTGCCACCCCTCTCCAGGAGCCGGATGCCAGATAGCCGCTGAAAAAAACAGGCGTAGTCCACGTGACAGTCTCCTTCACAACGGGAAGAAATCCGCTTACCGCCGCACCGTAGGCAAGCAGCAGGGAACATAGGGGCGTCAGGATAAAAGGGATGATCATGATTGGATTCAATACAATGGGAAGTCCGTATACAAGGATCTCGTTGATATTAAAAAAGACTGCCGGTGCTGCCGAACGTGCAAGCTGCCGGTTATCCCTGCTTTCCGTAAACAGCAGCAGTGCCAGCACGAGACAGATGGACGTACCGCATCCGCCGATCAAAGCATAATTATCCAAAAAAGATTTCGATATGACGGTCCCTGTAACCGCATCGTTTGGCACCAGATATGTCTGGGACACCTGTTCTAAAGCATTTCCACCGTGTATCCCAAAGGCCCACAGCATATCCAGCACAAGTACATACAGGACCCCTGCCCCCAGACCGTCATTGATGTTGTGAAACAGACCCACAATAAAATCAGTGATCAGGTCATTCAGATTATCTGCTTTAAAAATTGTCTGGATCAGCAGATTCATAGCCACAAAAATAAGTGCACAAAACAAAAGCGGGAAAATAGTGGAAAGGGAATTCCGGTAATCCACATCCGAACCGGCGGAGCGAAACTTAAACGCAGGAGACACCTTTTCACAGAAAAAGTAAAAGATCCTGGTACCGGCAACCGCGGCAAACATGGCTGTAAATACTCCCACCGGACCCAGATCACTTAATTCCATGGAACCGCTCGCCGCGCCGAAGGACACCGCAAAACAGATGGCGGATACCACCATGGCCATGACCTGTAGAAACTGGTCTTTGTTTTTCATGGTTGCGGCATAGTAATAACTGATGCTCATTACCAGGTAGACCGACATAAATCCCACAGTGGAATCAAAGAGAAAACTTAATATCTGATACAGCACACCCCCTGCCCACTTTTCTATAAATGTCTGAAACACAGGCACCGGAAAGCTCCTGAAGAGCAGTGCAAAAGCCCCCACCAGCAGAGCGGGGATCAATAGTGTAAATCCTTTTCGGATGGAGGAGATGACACTGTTATTTTCTATTCTGTAGATCGTCCTCAATACTTTTCCATACATAAACGGCCCCCTCTGCCACCCCAAAATAAACCCGGGGTTAAATGATGATCTCGCATATTATATTTTACATGCCCGGAGTCTCTTTTGCAATCTAAAATCGGCAGGTTTCACCCTTTATTCTCCTTCCAAAATATACCAGTACAGCAGCCTGAAAGGGGCTTTCGGCCCGCCCAAATGTTTTGATGTGCTCTAATATTCCACTTGGAGCAGTGTCAATCCCTGGGCAGGCGCTGTGAATCCCGCTATTCCTCTGTCACAGGCCAGCAGGATATCCGTCATTTCTTCCGGTTTTCTGTCCCCTCTTCCCACTTCCACCAGGGTTCCCGTAAGAATCCGCACCATATTGTAGAGAAATCCATCCCCGGTGTATGTAATCCTCAGTTCCCCGGGCAGTGATTCCACATCAATGCCATAAATGGTCCGCACTGTGGATTTTTTCATTTTTTTGTTGGAGCAGAAGCTCTTAAAGTCATGAGTGCCCGTCAGCCGTTGAGCTGCCCTTTTCATGGCATCCACATCAAGCTCCTCATGAAGAGGGCACTGATACTTTCTTTCAAAGACATTCTTGTGATGCCCTGCTGCGATCCTGTACTGATATATCTTTTTCTTAGCCAGAAGACGGCTGTGAAAACGCTCGTTAACCCGGCTTACTCTCTCAATCCCTATATCCTCCGGCAGATAGCGGTTCAGGTATGCGCATATCTCCTCAGGGCTTTTATCTGTTTCCATGTGTACATTCGCCACCTGTCCTTTGGCGTGCACGCCTGCGTCTGTTCTGCCTGCGCCATCTATCCGGATTGGTGTCTCCAGCATTCTGGACAGGACCTCCTCAATTTTCCCCTGAATGGTATTGCCCGTGGTTTTCTGCCTCTGCCAGCCCTCATAGCGTGTTCCGTCATACTGTATATCCAGTCTGTAATTCATTTTATATCCCTCTTCTCATAATATGCCTTCGTTTTTGTCTATTCTATCAGACATCCCATTCGACGAAAAGAGAAATTTTTCACTTTTTCTCTTGACAAATCCACTTTCACCTACTATAGTGATAAACATAAAATAAATAATCGTAACAGCGAAACCGTAGAATAAGAGTAGTAAATATCCAGGTTTTATTGATAACGGCAACGTAAAACTGCCGGCAGAGAGTCTTAAAATGGTGGGATTAAGATAATAGAACGGATATTGAATGGACTTATGAGGTCGGGAAGAAAGGATTTTTTCCAAGTAATGCCCGACGGGATGTTCACCCGTTATCAAGGAACCATGTATGGAAGTACATGAACAGAGTGGATGATCAAATCATCAAGCCGGGTGGTACCGCAAAAGATTGTATAACAAGCTTTTGTCCCTGCAGAAATTGCAGAGGCAGAGGCTTTTTTTATTGCTGCTGTCCTCCCCTGAGTGTGTCAGAATGCATTTTCAGACATACTTAAACTCCATCTCCGGGATTCGCGCCATAAGAAAGGAGAACATAATTATGAAAAAAATTCCGCACAGAGTCTATTTAACCGAGGAGCAGATGCCAAAACAGTGGTATAACCTGAGGGCAGATATGAAAGATCTTCCCGACCCCCTTTTAAATCCGGGCACAGGCAGACCCATCACCGAGGAGGAACTTTATCCCGTATTCTGTGAAAAGCTAGCACACCAGGAACTGGATAATACAACCCGTTACATTGATATTCCGGAAGAGATACAGGAATTTTATAAAATGTACCGTCCCTCCCCTCTCATCCGTGCCTATAACCTGGAAAAATACCTGGACACCCCGGCTAAAATTTACTATAAATTTGAGGGCAACAACACTTCAGGAAGCCACAAATTAAACTCCGCAGTAGCTCAGGCCTATTACGCAAAAGAACAGGGCTTAAAAGGACTGACAACAGAGACCGGTGCGGGCCAGTGGGGAACTGCCCTGGCAGAAGCTTGCTCTTTCTACCATCTGCCCCTGATCGTCTATATGGTAAAATGTTCCTACGAGCAGAAGCCTTTCCGCAAATCCGTGATCCACACATTTGATGCGGAGATCGTTCCAAGTCCCAGTGAGACCACAGAGATCGGCCGTAAGATCCTGGCTGAAAATCCAGGTACTTCAGGAAGCCTTGGCTGTGCCATCTCCGAGGCTGTGGAAAAAGCAGTTTCCACGGACGGGTACAAATACGTGCTGGGTTCCGTGCTGAACCAGGTACTGCTTCACCAGTCCATCATCGGTCTGGAGTCCAAAGCAGCCATGGAACTGCTGGATGAATACCCGGATGTTGTGGTAGGATGTGCAGGCGGCGGCTCCAACCTGGGCGGTCTAATCGCACCGTTTATGCAGGATAAACTCACAGGAAAAGCAAGTCCCCGCATTGTGGCAGTGGAACCTGCCTCCTGTCCGTCTCTGACCCGAGGTAAATACGCTTATGATTTCTGCGATACCGGAAAAGTGACGCCTCTGGCCAGAATGTACACTCTGGGCTGTGACTTTATCCCGTCCGCAAACCATGCAGGCGGCCTGCGTTATCACGGCATGTCTCCTATCCTCTCCAAGCTGTATCATGATGGCTTTATGGAGGCAATCTCTGTGGAACAGAGTAAAGTGTTCGAGACAGCCACCATGTTCGCAAAACAGGAGACCATCCTTCCGGCACCTGAATCTGCACATGCCATCTACGGCGCTGTTCAGGAGGCGCTGAAATGCAAAGAATCCGGAGAGGCTAAGACCATCCTCTTCGGCCTGACGGGAACCGGCTATTTTGATATGTATGCTTACCAGTCCTATATGGACGGAACTATGAAAGATTATATCCCAACAGATGCAGAGCTGGAAAAGAGCTTTGCACGGCTGCCTAAAATACCTGGTATCCAGGAATAATAGAGGTTCTGAAAGCCCCGTACTTCAGATTTTCCGTCTGAAATACGGGGCTTTCTTGCGATTTTTTTACCTATCGATTTTTATGGTTAGGATCATGGGTATGATAATAAAAAATACAACAAATCCCCCAATCACTATATTATTATGCAGCTTTGAGACTGCATTCGGAAAAATAATACCGTCAAGGAAGATCCATGTAGGAGCTCCTATACTCCGGACAAGCCAGGCTGCAAACTCCCCTTTGGAAAAAGGCCCCCAATATGCAGGCGGTCTCTCTATTTTTTTACCGGAAGCATACGTTGGATGGATCATAATATATATTTTATGAAAAATGTACTCAAAAACTAATAAAGCCAAAATTACCCCAAAATAAGATTTAATATACGTGGGAATCATAAAACTCCTTTTCTACATATAATTGTCATAAATATAATCCTCCATACGCTGCGCCTGTCTTGCATGAAAATTATAACGCATGGCAGCATAGGCTGCCGTACTCATATCCACCATCATACATCCATATCCGCTTCTTCCAACTGAAGAACAGGCATTCCCTCATCCTTTGGCAGTTTCTTTAAAAATGCCGCCACCAGGGGAAGCGATATGGCAAAGGTCAGAACATCTGCCACTGTCTGTGCGATCTGCACTCCTCTAAGCCCCATCACCATGGGTAATATAAGAATCAAAGGAATAAAACAGATCCCGCTTCTGAGCGCAGAGAGGAGGGATGCCTTTTTGCTCTCCCCCACACTCTGGAGCATCATGTTGGTACAGACAGAGAGGGGTTGAAAGAAGAAGGCAATGCACTGACAGCGGAGCGCAAAGACACCGATGGCGATCACCTCCGGGTCATTCCGAAATACGCCGATGATACCTGAGGAAACCAGAAGACAGATAATGGCAAAGCTGCCAAGCATCACCTCACCGGCCCCTGCTGTAAACCAGAACCCTTTCTTCACACGGGAATATTTCCCTGCGCCGTAGTTAAAGGCAGCCACCGGCTGAAATCCCTGTCCCAGCCCAAGGCCTACAGAGAACACCAGCATACAGATCCTATTTACGATACTCATAGCCGCCACCGCCGCATCCCCGTATACTGCGGCCTGATGGTTCAGGAGCATGGTGGACACACTTCCCAACCCCTGCCGGATCAGACTTGGAAATCCTGTGGCAATGATCAGCCCCACTTCATGGATGTCCCGTGTCATAAGCCGGATAGACAGCCTGCTCTGGGTTTTCTTTGCCACAAACATATAGAGCAGGATAAAAAAACTGATCATCTGAGAAAGAGCCGTCGCCAAGCCGGCTCCTGCCACCCCAAGATCCAAGCCAAACATAAAAATCGGGTCCCCTATCATATTCAGGATACCTCCAGTGGTCAGTCCGATCATGGCGTAGGCCGCCATCCCCTCGTAGCGGAGAATATTATTCAGAACACAGCTTCCGGTCATAAAAGGGCCTGCCAGCAATATAAAAAAACCGTATTGCTTCGCGAAAGGAAGGATTGTATCCGTACTTCCCAGCACTTTCATAAACGGGGTTAAAAATGAAATTCCCACTGCGCCTATCGCGATCCCTGTCAAAATAGAAAGAAAAAAACTGGTGGATGCAAACCTGCTGGCACTCTCCCTGTCCCTTTTCCCAAGCTTTCTGGAGATAATGCTTCCCGCCCCGTGTCCGAACATAAATCCAAAAGCCTGCAAAATTGCCATCAGGCTGAAAACCACTCCCACCGCACCGCTGGCGCTGGTTCCCAGACGGCTGACAAAATAGGTATCTGCCGTATTGTAGATATTGGTGATCAGCATACTTATAATAGTAGGAATCCCCAAACGCACGATCAGATTGGATACCGGTGTCTCTGTCATTTTCTCGTACTGTCTCCGCTCCCGCTCCTCTGCTGTGATTTCTGCTGCTGTCATAATTTTTCTTTTTCCCCCTCTCTCAATATAAGTCCTGCCAAATTTTCCACCATAAACCGAAAGCTGGCGCTGCTGTCTGTCAGTTCATAAGTAAGGTACCCTTCCCGTTCCAGGGAAACAAATCCGTGAAGCGCGCTCCGCATCATCCGCTGGAAATGCACCACCTTCTCCGGGTCCTTCACTTCCCTGCCGATCAGAACCAGAAACGGATGTATGATACGCTGTATACTCTGCCGCAGTTCCTCATTTTCCGAGGTGCGCATCTCTATGACAGCCTGGTACAGTTCCGGGCTGTCCTTGGCAAACTTCCGATATGCATCCGCCATAATAAAAAGCGCTTCTACAAAATCCTGATACCCATATGCCTGCTCCAGTGCCTTCTCCAGAATGGAGATACCATGAAGCCCCACTGCTTTATGAACTGCCTCTATACCATTCACATGATTATAGAGAGAAGCCGGCTGGACTCCCAGACGGGCTGCCAGCTCACGCATGGAGAAATTCCGGTATCCCTTCTCCTCCACCAGTTCAATGGCCGCCTCCGCGATCACCTCTGTATTCAGTCCTTTTCTTCCCATTATGCCTCCTTGATTCTCTAACACATAATTCTGCTGCAAGTCCCTCACGCCGGATCGCTGTCCTTTCCGGCCATATTTTTCATGCGCATAGCAGCTTCACCCTTTTTTCCTGCCAAAATACGCACGCTTCAATACTATGTTTCTCATGCGCATAGCGGATGCACCCCGTATCCCCCGGTAACATGCACACACGCGAAGCAGATTTATGAGGTAAAGCCAAAAACTAACACCGTTCGTATAATCTATATTATATACGAACGGTGTTAGTTTTGTCAATTATGGATAAATGCCGCCTGAGCTGCATTTTTCATAAGAAGTTCCATATCGCTGTAAGTGATGTGATAATATGCCTGAAGCAGTTCCAGTTCCCCGGTTATGGTGGTTTTGCTGACCGTCCGGTTATCCGTATTCACGGTTACGGGAATACCGGCCTCCAGAAATTCCAGGAACGGATATTCTTCCATGCTGTTTACCGCCCTGGTCTGCAGGTTGCTGACAGGGCACATTTCAAAAGGAATCTGCTTTGCAGCACACAGGGCTTTCAGTTCTTTATCCCTTCTGACCGCGATTCCATGACCGATCCTGTCAGCCCCCAGCGCTATGGCATCCCACACACTCCCCGGACTGCCGCATTCCCCGGCGTGGATGGTAAAAGGAATCCCCAGTTGTCTGGCAGTTTCAAACATTTCGGTGTGAAGCTTTACCGGAAAAGCCGCTTCATCTCCTGCCAGGTCAAGAGCAGCTACTCCCTGCCCCAGGTATTCCCTGGCAGTTTTTGCAAGCTCCACATTTTGTTCCACCGGCATATGCCGCATACCGCAGAGGATCAAGTTCCCCTCCACACCATATTTCTCTTTTCCCTCCTGCAGGCCATCCAGCGCCCCCTCAATGATCTGCCTGCAGGTAAGGCCCTCACGCACAGATAAAAGAGGCGCAAACCGGATTTCCATATATACCACATTTTCCTTAGCCCCGTCACCCAGCAGCTCAGACACAGCAATACGGAAACTGTCCCTGTCCGCCAGACAGGACAACGGCAGATCAAATTTCTCCAGATACTCTTTCAGGCTTTTGCAGTCCGGCTGCACCTGAAGCAGGTCCATAAGCTTTTCTCCTGCCGGGATCTCCACCCCGGCTCCTGCCGCCAGCTTCCGGATGACCGCCTCAGAAAGAGACCCGTCCAGATGGCAGTGCAGGTCATATTTTTTCAGTTCCTCAATGGTATTCATTTGCATTCCTCCAGATAGTTACGGGATACAAAAATGGTCCCTTTTGGCATAGGTATGCCGAAATTCTCAGCCACACAGGCTCCCACCGCAGCAAAGGAATCCGCTTCGGGAAGCTCTTTACCCTCTTTAAAAGAGGGGGACCAGGCAAGAAACGGCACCTGTTCTCTTGTGTGGTCTGTCCCCGTATAGGTGGGGTCATTTCCATGGTCAGCCGTGATGATGAGCATGTCATCCTCCCTCATGGTATGAAGCAGGATCCCCAGCTTCTCATCAAATCGCATGAGCTCTTGGGCATAGCCTTCCGGATCTCTCCTATGCCCCCAAAGGGCATCAAAATCCACCAGATTCACAAAACAAAGCCCATGAAAATCATTCTCTTCTGCTTCCCGGATGGTCTGTTCCATGCCATGGACAGAGCTTTTTGACTTCAGTGCTTTTGTGATCCCCTCCCCGGCAAAAATATCATTGATCTTGCCAATGGAGATCACATCCAGCCCTGCATCCTTCAGGGCATTCAGCACTGTTTTTCCAAAGGGCTTTACCGCGTAGTCGTGGCGGTTGCTGGTCCGCTTAAATTCGCCCTTTTTCCTGCCCACATAGGGCCTTGCAATGACTCTTCCCACCTTCCACTCATCTTTCATGGTAAGTTCCCTTGCGATCTCACAGCAACGGTACAGTTCTTCAAGTCCGAAAGTTTCCTCATTGCCGCAGATCTGGAGCACAGAGTCGGCAGAGGTATACACGATCATATGCCCGGTTGCCATTTCTTCCTCCCCCAGCTCATCCAGAATCTCTGTTCCGCTGGCACTTTTATTTCCAATGACCTTATGCCCGGTCCGCTTTTCAAGCTCAGAGATCAATTCCGGCGGAAATCCGGTTTCCGTGAAGGTGATAAAAGGCTTTTCTGTCTTCAGCCCCATCATCTCCCAGTGGCCTGTCATGGTGTCCTTTCCCCTGCTGATCTCATTCAGCTTTGTGTAATACCCCATGGGATGTTTTGCAGGCTTGATCCCCTCCAGCGGGTGAAGGTTTGCGATTCCCAGCTTCTGCAGATTCGGCAGGGAAAATCCTTTTACATGTGAGGCAATATGTCCCAGCGTGTCTGCCCCCGCATCCCCAAACTGGGCCGCATCCGCAGCGCCGCCCACACCCAGGGAATCTATCACGATCACAAATACTCTTCTGAATCTTTCTCTATTTTCCATTTATAACCTCTTTCCAAACACATTCTAAGCCAGATTATCCGGCCCAAACCCCATAGGCAGCATCTCTCTCAGGGTATATATACAGTAGTCTTCCTCATTCTTTGCCAGGATGATCTGAAAAGTCTCAGGATCGCAGAATTCCATCATCACCTGTCTGCAAACGCCGCAGGGTGCTGTAAAATCTGTGAGCACGCCGTCCTTTCCGCCCACAATACAGATAGCCGAAAATTCCCGTTCCCCCTGACTTACAGCCTTAAAAAATGCAGTCCGTTCCGCACAGTTGGTGGGTGTATATGCGGCATTTTCAATATTGCAGCCCTGATAAATTTTCCCTTCTTTTGTACAAAGCGCTGCTCCTACCTGAAAACCGGAATAGGGGGTATAAGCCTTGCCCATGGCTTTCACAGCCTGCCGGATCAGTTCTGTCACCGGAATCATGCCCTGTTGTCCCCCTTCCCTGCTTTTTCTTTTCGTATCAATTCCCGGACAGCCTCCACTGCCACCTGTATCGCACCTTCCGTGTCGTGTACCACCGGATTGGGCAGATCTTTTTTGGCCCGTTCCTGGTTGGCAACCACCAGAAAAACACTGCCCGCACGGACCCTCAGATAGCTGGCCACAATGAAAAGGGCCGCGGATTCCATCTCTGACGCTTTGCAGCCCAGCTTCAGCCATGCATCCCACTTGTTTAAAAGCTCATATCCCACCGGTTTTGTCTCCGGAGAGTGCTGGCCGAAAAAAGAATCTTTACACTGCACCACTCCCACATGATAAGGTTTTTTCAATGTTTCCGCTGCACTTACAAGGGCATTTGTCACACCGAAATCAGGCACAGCCGGGAACTCAATGGGGGCATACTCCTTACTGGTCCCTTCCATACGGATGGCTCCGTTGGCAATGACAATGTCACCGCTCTTCACATCCAGGTCCATCCCCCCGCAGGTGCCGATCCGGATAAAAGTATCCGCACCTGACACAGCCAGTTCTTCCATAGCAATAGATGCAGAGGGGCCGCCAATGCCCGTGGAGGTTACGCTTACCATCTCTCCCTCCAATGTACCCGTATAGGTCACATACTCTCTGCTGTCCGCAATCAGCCTGGGATCATCAAAATACTTTGCGATCTTTTCACATCGCTTTGGGTCGCCCGGCATGATGACATAGCGCCCCACATCCCCTCTTCCCACCTGTGTGTGGTATTGTTTTCCCTCTACTTCCGAATAGTTGATCATACATTCATCCCTTTCCTGTAATTTACGTGCCTCATAGGTTTATTATAACAAAACACAGAGAATAGAAAAGGTCATGAGTCTCTTTTTTACAAAAACCTGTTTTTGTGTTACAATGCAGTTAGGTTTTACTATCCCTGACGCCTGCCCGGCTTCTTAACATTCTGCTTTCTCTGCGGACACCACCAGGAGGTTTAAACAATGACATGGAACTTACTTTTAATTTCATCTGTGATTCTGCTCTGTATTCTGCTGCACCGGGTTTCCGATAAAATCGGTGTGCCTATGCTGCTGGCCTTTATTGTCCTCGGCATGGCTTTCGGCACAGACGGAATTGTAAAGATCCCTTTTGAAAATTATGAACTGGCAGAAAATGTCTGCTCCACTGCCCTGATCTTTATTATGTTCTACGGCGGTTTTGGCACCAGCTGGAATGAGGCCAGGCCCGTTGCCGTCAAATCTGTGCTCCTCTCCACTCTGGGCGTTGTGATAACAGCCGCCCTCACAGGTTTCTTCTGTTATTTTATCCTGAAATTCAGTTTTCTGGACAGTATGCTCATCGGTTCTGTGGTCAGCTCCACGGACGCGGCCTCCGTCTTCTCCATACTCCGTTCCAAAAATATGGGACTTAAATATGGGACTGCCTCCATGCTGGAGCTGGAAAGCGGAAGCAATGACCCCTGCTCCTATATGCTCACTGCAGTGGTCTTATCCGCCATGAGCGGCACTGCCAGCGCAGGCTCCATCTTCTATATGATATTTGCCCAGTTGTTCTTCGGCATTCTTTTCGGATGCCTCATAGCCTTTGCCGCCCGGTTTATCCTGCGGCATATAAATTTTGATATCGCCGGATTTGACATGGCTTTTGTCATCGCGGTGGCGCTTCTTTCCTACACACTGCCCTCCATTGCCGGCGGAAACGGATATCTGAGCGCATACATGGTGGGGATCATTCTTGGGAATACCAAGATCAAGAATAAAAAATCGCTGGTAAACTTTTTTGACGGGATCACCGGACTTATGCAGATGCTTATTTTCTTTCTCCTGGGCCTTCTGGCAACACCGTCGCAGCTCCCCCGCATCTTCCTGCCCGCCCTGGCCATCGCCCTGTTTTTGACACTGGCTGCAAGACCTCTGGCTGTTTCTGCCATACTGGCACCCTTTAAATGCCGCTTGAACCAGCAGGTACTGGTCTCCTTTGCAGGTCTCAGAGGCGCCGCATCTATTGTTTTTGCCATTATGGCAACCGTAGATGAAGCTTATACCGGCTTTGATGTCTACCATATTGTATTCTGTATTGTACTTTTATCCATCTTGTTCCAGGGTAGTTTTTTGTCCCAGGCAGCCAAAAAGCTTAATATGAGCGATACGGAAACAGACGTCATGAAGACCTTCAGTGACTATTCCGAGGAGGCAGATCTGCAGTTTATCCGCATACGCATCACGGAGGAACACACCTGGAGCCACAAGGCTGTCAAAGACATCTCACTTCCGCCTGACACTTTATTTCTCATGCTGCTGCGGGGGGAGGAGACGGTGATACCCAGCGGTGAGACCATCTTCCGGCCAGGAGATACGGCTGTATTAAGCGCCCGGGGATATCAGGAACAGGAGGATCTGGAACTGACAGAGATGAAAATAACTGCCAAAAGCCCCTGGATCGGCATTAAGATTTCCGACTTTTCCCCCTATCCGGGTGAGCTGGTCATAATGATACTGCGGGGCGATGAAACCGTTGTCCCAAAAGGTGATACCATCATCATGGAAAATGACCTGCTTGTAATCTACTCTGTTCCCGAATACAGAAAAAATCTGCCTGTAAAAGAATTGCCGGCAGGATAAAAACAGCTCTGCGGTTTTCTCCTCCGCAGAGCTGTCTGTCTTACATATAAGATCTCCAGTATCCCACATGCCTTTCATTGATCTCTTTGATGATCTCCGGTTCCACCTTGAAGTTTCTCTCTATATCCATGAGACCGTTGATCTCCTGCTGCACATCCGACACCTGTGTGTAGCAGAAGCCGCAGATATAAGGCACCTTTTTCACAGCCGTCGTGATCTCATCGAAACGGCGGATAAATTCTTCCTTACTGTTTACTTTATTCCCGTATCCCCAGCCGCTGTCATCATTGTTGAAAGCAATTCCGCCATACTCGCTGATCAGGATAGGCTGGCCTTTGTATTCATATCCGTTTGCCATAGCGGATTTGCTGCTGCTGTGATACATGTCTGTACTCAGGATCTCTTCCTTATGCCCTGCATACCGGTTGTAGAAAATATCGCCGCACTCCTCATAGTCATGAAGCGTGATGATATCGGAAACTGTATGCTCCCATCCGTCATTGACCACTACAGGGCGGTATCCGTCCATGCTCTTTGTGAGATGATAGACTGCCTCTGTGAAGTGCTGCTGTTTTCTCTCCACTTCCACCCTCTGGATGCCCCAGGATTCGTTGAACGGGGTCCAGGTGATGATGGACGGATGGTTATAATTCTGACGCACAATGTCAATCCACTCTTTTGTGAACAGTTCCACCGCATAGTCAGAATATCCGTAGGCAGCGGCAGCCTCACTCCAGACCAGCATACCTTTCACATCACACCAGTACAGGAAACGCTCGTCCTCAATCTTCTGGTGCTTGCGCAGGCCATTGTAGCCAAGGGCATGGATTTTGTCAATATCCTCGATCAGCGCCTCCTCACTGGGCGGAGTCAGATGGGAATCTTTCCAGTATCCCTGATCCAGGATCAGCCTCTGGTACAGAGGCCTGCCGTTCAGCAGGATGTTTGGCCCGTCGATCCTAATCTCTCTCATGCCAAAATAAGAACCAACCTCATCGCATACCTCCCCCTTATACAGTACACGGAAGGAAATATCATACAGATCCGGTTCTTCCGGAGACCAGGTCCTCACGCCCCAGACAAAGGCATTCTCCCCGGTACCTGAAACATCCAGCACTGTCCTTGCATGGGAGGAAGCCATGGCAGTCACACCTTTCGCCACAAACATGCCGTCAAAGCTGACCACTGCCTCCACCATAAGTTCATCCCCCAGGCAGGCAAGATCCCCAGTGATCTCATATTCCAGCTCCACCGCGTTGTCTGTTAGGACCGGGGTTATCTTCACATTGTCCAGCCTGATCTCCGGAACATATTCCATCCAGACTGTTTTCCAGATCCCCGTTGTCTGCACATACCAGCAGGCAAAATTTTCTTTGATCCAGCGCTGTTTTCCTCTGGGCTGGCGGATGTCTGTGGAATCCTCCACTTTCACCACCAGCTGGTTTTCCCCGTCCTGCACAAGGTCTGTCACGTCAAAGGAAAAACGGGAATATCCGCCTCTGTGACTCCCTGCAAAACTGCCGTTGACCCACACTTTTGTCAGGAAATCGCTGCCCTCAAAATGCAGGAGGAGTCTCTTATTGCTGAGTTTCTCGTCCTCCGCTGTGAAGCTGCGTCTGTACCAGACATTTTCATGGATCTCCTCCTGACCGATACCGCTGAGGCTGGTCTCATAAGTAAAGGGAACCTGAATCTCTTTCTTTCCACCGAAATTCTTGTACCACGCCTCTTTTTCCCCGCGGTTGCCGTCATCAAATCCAAAATCCCATGTTCCGTTCAGATTCATCCAGTTGTCCCTCACAAACTGGGGTCTTGGATAGTCTTTTTTGTAGCACTTCATTTCTGTTTGTCCTCCTTATAGGTGAATGTCAATTGCTTTTCTTGTCATCCCTTGACGCCTGACATGGTGATCCCTTCCACGATCTGACGCTCGAACAGGATGTAAATAAGAATCACAGGCACGGCTGCTATCATATTTGCTGTCATTGGTTTTACATAGTCCACAGTGTAGGTTCCCGCAAAGGTGGGGATACCAATGGGAAGGGTGAACTTGCTGCTGCTCATGGAACAAAGCAGAGGCCATAAATAATTGTTCCAGCTTCCTATAAAGGCGAAAATGCAGACCGTTGAGATAACTGCTTTTGACAGGGGCAGGACCACCTTGAAAAATGCGGTCAATTCTCCTCCTCCGTCAATCTGCACTGCCTCCAAAAGCTCATTGGGAAGCCCTTTAAAGAATGTTACCATAATGATCAGATTCATGGAACCTGCAATGGTGGGTAATATAAGGCCCGCATAGGAATCAATCAGATTCAGGCCGTTTGCGGTGATAAAAAGGGGCACAATGGTGGCTTCCCCCGGTACCATCAGGCCCAGAAGAAAGTAAAAATAAAGCGCATTGCTTCCCTTAAACTTAATTTTTGCCAGCGCGTATGCTGCCATGGCGGACAGGATGACCGTCAGGACCGTGGTCAGCACAGCAATGAATACGCTGTTGAACAGCCATTTTGTCACATCCGAACCCAGGATAAGGTCCGGGTAGTTTTGGAAGGTATACGGCGGCGTGAACCAATCCAGTATACTGTTGATCTGCTTACCTTCTCTCTGGAAGGAAACTGCAAGAGACCACAGAATGGGCGTCATAAATATAACCGCCAGGATCACGGATATGACAGACAACACCACACTGCCCGGCTTTTTCTTTGCCTTAGTATTCATCAGCCTCTGCCCCCTTTCTCTCAATCGTCTTCTGCACAATTGTCAGCACCACAAGGATCAAAAACAGTACATACGACATAGCCGCTGCATAGCCCATGTTGTTTTTCTTGAATGCCGTCTCGTATATGTACTGGATCAGCGGCCTTGTGGAGCCTGCAGGCCCGCCTCCCGTGATCATATAGATCTGTCCGAACACCTTAAAGCAGGCAATGACCTGTAAAAGGATCACCAGGTATGTGGTTGGCTTCAGAAGAGGCAGCACGATGGAAAAAAGCTGTTGTCTCTTGGTGGCACCGTCTATGGATGCCGCCTCATATATCTGAGGCGAAATATCCTGCAGGGCTGACAGATACAGAAGCATGGAGAAGCCCACAGTCCACCAGATGGTCATGGATGTAATGGCCGCCCAGGCAAGCCCGCTCTCATTCAGCCACTGCAGCTCCCTGTCCGGGGGCAGAACTTTGATAAAATGCAGAAATCCGTTGATGAATCCCCTGTACGGTGTAAACATATATTTTGCAACAAATGCCGCAACCGATACAGACAGTACACTGGGAAGGTAATAACAGATACGCAGACCCTTCTTTAATTTGTTCGGCCTGTTGGCAAACAGTGCCAGGATCAGTGCCATGACCACCAGAAGGGGTGTGGTGATCAGCACGAAATAGGTGGTGTGCCAAAGGGCATCCAGAAACTTTTTATCTCCCAGGAATTTAACGTAATTGTCAAGTCCCACGAATTTTACTTTTCCCATAAGGGACCATTTGTGGAGGCTGACATAGACACCCTGGATCACCGGCCAGATCGTAAATGTTGTATACAGGATGAAAAAGGGAAGTATAAATCCCAGTCCTGCCAGCAGGTTTTTGCGCTTTCTTTTTTTGCTCACTTGATCTCCTCCTTACAGCTTAACGCTCACAATAGTTTTGCTGTCTGCAAAGGAAAGGAGAGCTTGTATGCTCCCCCTTCTCTGCCCTGCTCCTTTATGGAAGATTCGTATCAAGTTCATCGTAAAGCATATCAACGGCCTCTGCCGCGTCTGTATCTCCTGACCACAGAGTGTTCAGACTGTCGATCATGCCTGTCTTCATAGCATTAAATGTAGAAACCTTGGAAGGAAGGACTGCTGTGTCCAGAGCTTCCATGTAGCTGCTCCTGTACGGCATATCCAGATATTCCTGGCTTTCCCGGACAGCATTGCTGGCAGGTATCTGACCGGAACCGGCCCAAGTAAGACCGCCTTTTTCGGAAGCACTTACCATGAACTCTACTGCTGCCTTGCTGTCCTCTTCGCTTCTGTCTTTTTTGGTAGGAAGGATCAGTGTATGGGAATCTGCCCAGCATGCGTTTTTATCAAACATCTGCGGGTAAGGCATAGCGCCGAAATTCAGATTCTCTGTTTTCTCCAAGGCGCCGGTCCCCCATGTGCCGCCAATATAGATACCGGCTTTTCCGCTCTGGAAGAACTGCTGATGATCATCAATCCCTTCCGCTACATAACCTTTTTCGTAGAGGCTCTTTACAAATTCCGCTGCCTTCACCGCCGTATCCTTATCCATGGTAACTTCGCTGCCGTCCTCATTGACAAGAGGTGTTCCTCCCATCTGGAAGTATGTAGCCCACCACACGCGGTACGGGTCGTCGCCGTTATTTGTCAGGGAAATGACAGAGCCGCCCTCGGGGATAACCGCTTTGATCTTATCGCAGATCCCGTAGAAATCGTCTGCGCTGGCAATCTCAAGCTGGCCTTTATCATTCAGAGCAACACCTGCCTGTTCCAGGATATCCTTATTGAAATACATGATCTCTGCATGGGTGTCAAGCGGGACTGCATAGACGGAACCGTCAAAGGTTACGGATTCCAGGGATGTCTCGGAATACATGGTACTCAGATCCACTCCCAGCTCATCCAGATAATCATCAATGGGCGCCACCACACCCTGTTCCACCAGCTCCGGCAGGGAAGATGCATGAGAGACTCCAATGTCAGGCCCTTTACCTGCTGCCACCGCTGTCTGCAGCTTTGTATAGTAATCTGCCCACACCAGCATAATGGACTGTACCTGTTTCTCCGGGCCTCCTTCATTGTACTCACTGATCATCTTGTCCATGAATTCCCCGTCACCGCCGCTGAACAGGGACCAGAATACCAGCTTGTCCTTATCTATGGCTACTGCCTCCGGGTTGTTTACCGTTCCGTCTTCATTGACATCTGCAGAGGCTTCCTCCCCCTGTTCTGCGGTTCCTTCTTCCTGAGAGGATTTTACCCCCCCCCTCACTTTTTTCTGAACTTTCGCTTCCACAGCCGGCAAGAGCTGCTGTTGCAGTTAATGTAAGTGCCAAGATTGATGCGATTGCTTTACGTTTCATACTTTCTTTTCCTCCTTGAAATTGGTTTCCTATCTTTTTGACCGGTCATAAAAACAATATTACTGTTGGTTATTGCTATGTACTCTTGTTCTTTAGAACAGTTTTATTGTTCTTTATGCATCCATAATACCGTCATTTTGTCTGCATGTCAAGTATAAATTTGCTATAATTTGTGGTTTTGACCATTTATAGCAGTATTTTTATTTATTAATAACAGTTTCTCTGTTGTATTTACTGCTATTTGACCTACTGTTTTCAGTATTTCTGTTATAACTCTTTCACAAAGGGCCATGCCATAACAGAAGCCGCGCCCCACAGATTTTCTATTCTCATAAAAATACTGCCGTATGCGGAAAGCTGTAAATAATCTGACAGCTTTTGGCATACGGCAGTTTTGATCTTCCCGGCCGCTTACAAGTATTCAATACTCAACGCTCATTACAATATCCTGCTCATAGTTGCCAAAGGATTTTCCAAATAGATTAAATCCCCCAATGTATCTGGCATCCTCCTTATTCCCTATGCGCACATCAATATAGGGTTTTTCCATTAAACAAAGGTCCTCCAAACTTACTTTGGCAGCCTCACTTCCGTTGATAAAGCAGCCGTTTTCCAACACCTCCCAGGTCATGAGCATTCCATACTGGGTGGAGCCGTCCGGCCATACGGAAGGGTTCAGTCTCCCTCTTCTGCTTCCAAAATCCCCGGGGCATGTCCAGGTCCCGCAGTCCACACCGTTTATCCACACCGTAATATCTGATTTCCAGTCTTCCCTGTATCCCGGCGCCTCGGAACAGATTTCCATGGACAGGCTCAGACTCTTGGCATGACGGTTCCTGGGAACCGCATTTGCAAATTTGTATTCCACATAGCCGGCAGATGTCCAGAAAAGCCCTGCCCTTATTTTCTCAGGATCATAAAAACTGTATTCCGTATCCTCCATACCGATAACGCCCTCCGGGGAATACAGGCCGCAGGTGGGATGGACTTTGCAGCCGGTGTAGCTGCCGATAGGCATTTCCACACTGACGATCTCATTGACATCCAGATTCCGCCTGAGCAGGCACATATTTACAAAATCAAATTTTCTGCTGCAAACCTTCATGGTCCCCCTGCTGCCGGGCTGTTCCTCCATGCGGATCAAATCTGCTTTTTCCAGAAGTTTCAGATGAAAAGCCGCACTGGACTGGGGAATGTCCAGCGCCTTCGCGATCTCTCCTATGATCATATTGTCAGAATAGAGAAGCTTCAATATCTCCACGCGCACAGGTGAGGACAACGCCTTTCCCACATCACAGAGCGCATCCGCATTCTCCATATCCAGGTCTCTTATTTTTGCCATAATACACCACCGTTTCTTTTCTCCTGCAGTCAAATACCCTGTTTTAATAGATTTTGTGTAACTATTCAGTAGGTCTGCGCATTCACTGCGCTGACCGTAAGAAAGTGTACCACAGCCAAACAAAAATCCCATCGCCAAAGGCGATTCTGCATGGATTTTTGCCTGTAACTGTGAGGGTACTGAACAGTTACGATTTTGTTTTAGTATATCACCTTCTCTCCACACCAGCAAGAATGTTTAATTTCTTCTTTTATCCGTAATATATTTCACTTCCCGTCCCAAAAAGAACAGCGCCAAAAGATTAGGTATTGCCATCATACCGTTCAGGGTATCGGACAGCTCCCATATGACGCCCGGAGAAAGCATACACCCCGGCAGTGTGAGCAGGATATAGCAGAACCGGTATGCGGCTGCCCCCTTCTCTTTACAGAGATAAGCGGCTGTGCGCTCACCAAAGCAGGACCATCCCACAATGGTTGCAAAGGCAAAGAGGACCGTGGCGGCTGCCAAAAATTGTTTGCCATAGGGTATGGCTGTGGAAAAAGCCATTCCGGTGAGGGTGGTGCCGTCAATATTTTCAATTCCTGCTGCCAGATTCTGAAGACAGATCTCCGGCTGGTAGACGCCGCTCACTAAGATCACAAGGGCTGTGACGGTACATACCAGAATGGTATCGATAAAGATCTCTGCAATTCCCCACATCCCCTGTGTTTTTGGGTCTTTGACGTCGGATTGAGCGTGTGCGATCACAGAGGAGCCAAGGCCCGCCTCATTGGAAAATATGCCGCGGGCAACCCCCATCTGCAGCGCCCTGCTGATTCCGTATCCGGCCGCTCCGCCCACCGCCGCTTTTACCCGGAATGCTTCCCGGAATATAATACCGAATGCATCCGGTATCATTTCCCTATGTACCCACAATACTACTAAGGCTCCAAGGAGATAGGCGGCTGCCATGACAGGGACCAGTTTCTCCGTGAAGGCAGCCACCCGCTTCAGGCCTCCGTTCAGCACATAGGCCGTTGCCAGCATAGTCACTACGCCTGTCAAAAAGGCCGGTATATGAAAGGCCTCCTCCAGCCCTTTTGCCATGGAATTACCCTGCACCATATTTCCCATGCCAAAGGATGCCCCCAGACAGCATATGGAAAATATTACAGCCATCCATTTACAGTGAAGCCCCCTGTCCATATACACCATGGCACCGCCTACCCAGGCTCCGTTCTCATCTCTGTAGCGGTAACGGATGCCCAGATAATTCTCCGCGTAATTGGTCATCATACCAAAAAAGGCGGATACCCACATCCAGAAAATAGCCCCGGGCCCGCCGGCCATCAGCGCTGTTGCCACCCCTGTTATATTTCCGGTGCCCAGCGTGGCTGCCAGTGCAGTACAAAAGGACTGAAACTGGGAGATGGAATGCTCCTCCTTGGTCTTTCTGACTTCTTCTTTTTTCAGCAGGGAACCCAGTGTGGTGCGGAACCATTCCCCTGCATGGGTAATTTGAAAAAACCGTGATTTTATGGTGAAACGAATGCCGGTAGCCAGGAAAAAAAACAGCATTCCGGGGCTCCAGACAAACTCATGGAGCGTATGCAATAGATCTGACATACAAAAAGACCTGCCCAAAAAGATATTCATAGCAGTATATGTGGATGCTGTCCAAACTATGAACAGCCTGAGATCTGCGGAGATAAAAGAAAGCCCTGTCAGCATGATTTCTGCACAAATGATATTCCGCAAAAAAACTGCCCCGGTCACCCGGAGCAGTTTTTGAATCGCATATGTTTTACAGTGGAATTACTGTTACTGTACACAGGCCACTGTACCGGGAGGCGTTTTCATGCCGAAAGCATGAAAATCCCGAGGCAGCCAGCGCGATATGGGGCAGAATGCTCCATATCTGTGCATCGCGAAGCGTGTTACTGGACACAGAGTGTACAGTAACGAATTACTCGAAAGCTTTTCCAACAGAACCGAACAGTTCCATTTTCTCTTTGATGGTAGCGCAGATAGCATCAAAGCCCGGTTTTAATAATTTACGCGGGTCATAGCCTTTGCCCTGATTGTCTTTTCCTGCTTCGATGTACTCACGTGTAGCAGCAGCGAAAGTCAGCTGGCACTCTGTGTTTACGTTGATCTTGGATACGCCCAGGTCGATAGCTTTTTTAATCATATCAGCCGGGATACCTGTTCCGCCGTGCAGAACTAAGGGCATCTCACCTGTCAGTTTCTGGATGTCATCCAGAACGTCAAAGCGGAGGCCCGCCCAGTTTTCCGGGTATTTTCCATGGATATTTCCGATACCTGCTGCCAGCATGTCCACACCCAGGTCAGCGATCATCTTGCATTCCTGCGGGTCTGCGCATTCGCCCATTCCTACAACGCCGTCTTCCTCGCCGCCGATGGAGCCGACTTCAGCTTCCAGAGATAAGCCGAGGCCTTTGCAGACACCTGCTAACTCTTTTGTCTTCTCAACGTTCTCTTCGATCGGGTAGTGAGAACCATCAAACATGATAGATGAGAATCCTGCTTTGATGCATTTGTAGCATCCGTCATAAGTACCATGGTCCAGATGCAGAGCTACCGGAACAGTAATGTTCAGCTCTTCTATCATAGCTTTTGTCATGTCTGCAACGGTTTTGAATCCGGTCATATATTTTCCGGCGCCCTCAGATACACCCAGGATGATCGGGGATTTGCACTCTTCTGCTGTTAACAGAGCTGCCTTTGTCCACTCCAGGTTATTGATGTTGAACTGTCCTACTGCATAGTGTCCTGCTTTTGCTTTTTTAAGCATTTCTGCTGCTGATACTAACATAAATCTAACCTCCACTAATTGAAAATTCTCGCTTTTCCCATCCTTGTACAGACCAACGGCCTGTTCATAAGGAAAGAACGATTTGTTATTATTATAACACATTTCCCCCTTCTGGCAAGCTTTTCTTACGCAAATTTACCAATGCAGGCGGCAGAAGCGCCGCTTTACATCTACAGACGCATTCTGAAATCTTCATACCCAAAGGTTTTTATCACTTCACAAGACCCATCTTCCCGCTCCACTGCTATGGCAGGCAGACACATCCCGTTGAAAGTATTATTCTTTACCATAGTGTAAATTGCCATATCTTCAAACTCCAGGTATTCTCCCGCAGCCAGGGGATGGTCAAAGGAATAGGTCCCGATCACATCCCCTGCCAGACAGGTTGGTCCTGCCAGGCGGTATGTGTACGGGTACTCCCCCTCCTCCTTGCTGCCGGCCAGAGGCGGTCTGTAGGGCATTTCCAGTACATCGGGCATGTGACAGGCAGCGGAAGTATCGAGAATGGCAATATTGCCGTCCTGTGAAAAGGTATCCAATACCCTGGTAAGAAGTATACCGGCATTTAAAGCCACGGCTTCCCCCGGTTCCAGATAAACCGTAACCTGATATTTCTCCCGGATCTTACAGATACACTCCTCCAAAAGCCGGATATTGTATCCAGGCCTGGTAATGTGATGCCCGCCCCCGAAATTTACCCATTTCATCCGGTACAAAAACTCACCGAACTTGTCCTCCACTGCATCCAGCGTTGTTTTTAGATCCTCCGCATCCTGCTCACAGAGAGTATGGAAATGTATCCCCTCCACCCCCTCCAAAAGTTCCGGCACAAACCGCTCTCTCGTCACGCCCAGACGGGAGCCGGGAGCACATGGATCATAGATCGCATGGCCCTCCTGGGTGGAACACTGGGGATTGATCCGTATCCCTATGCTTTTTCCCGCATCCAGCACCCGCTCTCTGTACTTTTCTATCTGTTCAAAAGAATTAAAAACAATATGCCCGCAGTAGGAGAGGATCTCATCAAACTCTTCCTCCCTATAGGCAGGAGAATAGATATGGTTTTCCTTCCCCATCTCCTGCCACCCAAGTTTCGCCTCAAACAGCCCGCTGGCCGCAGTTCCGCTTAAGTATCTGCCCAGCAGCGGATAGAGTGCATACATGGAAAACGCTTTCTGGGCCAGCAATATCCTGCATCCGGTCCGGTCCATAACCCCTTTGAGGATGCGCAGGTTTTTCTCCAAAGCCGGTATGGAAATTAGATAGCACGGTGTCGGCAGTTCATTCCGTCTCATAGGCCTACTCCACCAGACATGGATCGTGGGAAATTTGGTACGGAAGTCCCCATTGGTTCAGCGCATCCATAAACGGATCCGGGTCAAACTCCTCGATATTATGTACACCGGGCTTATTCCATGTACCGTTCATAAGCATCATGGCGCCAACCATGGCCGGCACTCCGGTTGTATAAGATACTGCTTGGGAACCGGTCTCCTTATAGCACTCCTGATGGTCACACACATTATAAATATACAATTTTTGCTCTTTCCCATCCTTTTTGCCAATAAAAATACAGCCGATATTGGTCTTGCCTTTCGTTCTCGGCCCCAGAGATGCCGGGTCGGGAAGCACTGCCTTCAGAAACTGCACAGGCACGATCTCCTTTCCCTCATACAGGATAGGCTCAATGGATGTCATCCCCACATTCTCCAGACATTTCAGATGTGTGAGATAGCTCTGTCCGAAAGTCATAAAAAAGCGGATCCTTTTGATCCCCGGTATGTTAAGGGCAAGGGATTCCAGCTCTTCGTGGTGGAGCAGATACATATCCTTTTCCCCTACTTCCGGGAAATTGTATACACGTTTGATCTCCATAGGTTCTGTCTCCACCCATTGTCCGTCCTCCCAATAGGAGCCTTTTGCGGAAACCTCCCGGATATTGATCTCCGGATTAAAATTCGTAGCAAAGGGATACCCATGGTCTCCCCCGTTGCAGTCTAAAATATCAATGTAATTGATCTCATCAAAATAGTGTTTCAGCGCATACGCCGAATATACACCTGTGACACCCGGATCAAATCCGCTGCCAAGCAGTGCTGTGATGCCTGCCTTTTCAAATTTTTCCCTGTAGGCCCACTGCCATTTGTATTCAAATTTCGCGGTATCCTCCGGCTCGTAGTTGGCAGTGTCCACATAGTGGGTTTTCGCTGCCAGGCAGGCTTCCATAATTGCAAGATCCTGATATGGAAGGGCCAGATTTAAAACCACCTGAGGTTTTTCCCTCTTGATCAGCGCAGTCAGTTCCTCCACATTACCTGCGTCCACCTGTGCGGTGGTGATCTTTGTCCCGGTAGTACCCTCCAGCTCTGACTTCAGGGCATCACATTTTGACAGTGTCCTGCTGGCTATACACAACTCCTCAAATACCTGGCTGTTTGCACAGCATTTACGGATCGCCACACCTGCCACGCCGCCGCAGCCGATCACCATTACTTTTCCCATATTATTTTCCTCCTGTATCTTTTTTTGCGGTCGCCCGGTAAATGGGCAGACCTGCTGATCCTTACCTCTTATGTTCTAATACTGCAGTGCAAGCAGCATTTCCCTCACTATTTTCCCTGCCACAGCAGTGGAAACGCCGCTCTGGTCAAATGGCGGGCATAGTTCATTCACATCACAGCCTATCACCCTGCACCCCCTGCACACCGACAAAACAGCCTGCAGCAGCTCCCGGAAAAATACGCCTCCTGCCTCCGGGGTCCCGGTTCCGGGAAACACGGACGGGTCCAGCACATCAAGGTCCAGTGTAAAATACACCGGCCGACCCGAAAGTGCGGCAGCAACTTCCGAAACACCCTCCAGATCAAAGGGGTGCATATTCACATGCCCCTCCTCTGCCCATAAAAATTCTTCCCGGTCCCCGGAGCGGATACCGAACTGGAAGATACGGTCATCCCCCACCAGCTCCCAGCATCTTCTCAACACACAGGCATGGGACAGCTTCACCCCCAGATAATCCCTGCGCAGATCCGCATGGGCATCAAAATGTACCAGGCAGAGGTCGGGATATTTCTTCACCGCGGCCCGCACGCTTCCCAGGGTCACCAGATGTTCGCCTCCGATCATAAAAGGCAGTTTCCCATCCTCTAAGATCACTGCGGCCCGGCCTTCAATCTCCTCCAGCACCCGCACGGTATCCCCAATGGGAAGTTCTAAATCCCCGCTGTCAAATATAGGATAGTCCGTCAGGTCCTTTTTCTGGTAAGGACTGTAAGTCTCAAGTCCGTAGGATTCATTTCTGATGGCCTGGCTTCCAAAGCGGGTCCCCGGACGATAGGAGGTGGTGGAATCGAAAGGTGCTCCGAAAAGAACCACCTGCGACGCCTCATATTCCCCGTCACATCCAATAAAATTCACAATATTTTTACTCAACATCTTTCAGCATCTCCTCCACATAAGCCGGCAGCGCAAAGACACCAGCATGAAGCCTGGGCAGATAATATCTGGTATGGATCCCAAGCAGCTTCCATCTGACCCCGTCCAGGTCATCCACCGGGTGATATTTTTTTGATGCAAAGCCAAAGAGCCAGTGCCCGGAAGGGTAGGAAGGAATATGGGCCTGATAGATCCGGCTCACGGGAAAAGACTCCACGATCCGCTTGTGCATCCGCAGACACCAGAAGGCCTCCTCATCGTAAAAAGGGCTCTCATGCTGATTGATCATGATCCCATCCTCATGAAGCGCGTTGAAGCAGTTCCCATAAAATTCTTTTGTGAACAGCCCTTCCGCTGCCCCGAAAGGATTGGGGGAGTCAATGATGATCAGATCATAGGCATCGGAACGGCTGCGGATAAACTTCAGTCCGTCTTCATGGTATATGCTGACTCTTCTGTCATTGAGGCTGCAGGCCATCTGGGGAAAATATTTCCGGCACACCTCCACCAGAAGCGGGTCTGCCTCCACCACATCAATCTGCTCCACATCTTCGTATTTTACCAGTTCCCGGACAACGCCGCCGTCACCGCCGCCGATAACAAGGATCTGCTTCACATTCGGATGGACAGCCATGGGCACATGGCTTATCATCTCGTGATAAATAAATTCATCCTTCTCAGTCAGGGCCAAATCCCCGTCCACAACCAGTATCTTCCCGAATTCCCTGGAACTCAGCACATCCAGACGCTGCAGTTCACTGTTGGCAGAAAAAAGCTGCTCATCCACACGGATGGATAATTTTACATTTGGTGTGTGCACATCGGAAAACCACATTTCCATCATACCGTCCCTCCCTTCAGTACATTGAGCCGTCTGATCCCCGCATCCTCAGGTCCGGTCATGGAACATCCCTTTTCTTTTGCATAGACTATGTAATCCAAAATATCCTCTGTGATCTCTTCCCCCGGCGCCAGGATCGGAATACCCGGAGGATAACACATGACAAACTCACTGCAGATTCTTCCCGCCGTCTGTTCCAGGGGCAGGGATTCCTTGGGCGCATAGAAAGCCTCCTGAGGCGTTGCCACCACTTTGGGATCAATATATTCCTGGGAGAGCATTCCCGCCCGGTCTTTTTTATACCGCCGCTTCACCTCCGCCAGGGCGCTCACCAGCCGCTCCACCTCCTGCCTGCGGTCCCCGATGGACAGATAGGCCAGAATATTGCCGATGTCACCGAACTCAATCTGAATGTCATACTCATCCCGCAGAATATCATAGACTTCAATCCCCGCCAGTCCGATTTCCAGCGTGTGCACAGAGAGCTTTGTGCGGTCAAAAGCAAAGATACTGTTCCCGTTTACCAAATCCTTGGAGAAAGCATAATAGCCCCCAATATTGTTGATCTCCTCCCTGGCGTATTCTGCAAGGCCAATCACTTTCTCAAATTCCCGCTTTCCCCTCAGCGCCAGATTTCTTCTGGAAATATCAAGGCTGGAGAGAAGCAGATAGGAGCCGCTTGTGGTCTGGGTCAGATTGATGATCTGCCGCACGTGCCCCTCACTCACCCCCGGTCCTGTCAGAAGAAAAGAACTCTGTGTCAGGCTTCCCCCTGACTTGTGCATACTCACCGCCGCAATATCGGCTCCGGCTGCCATAGCGGACACGGGAAGTCCGTCTCCAAAATAAAAATGTGTCCCATGTGCTTCGTCGGCCAGCACCAGCATCCCATGTTCATGGGCCAGTTTTACTATGGAACGCAAGTCGGAACAGACTCCGTAATAGGTAGGGTTATTGACAAACACAGCCACCGCGTCGGGATTGTTCCGAATGGCTGCCTCCACCTGTTCCAGCCGCATCCCCAGGGAAATTCCGAGCCTGCAGTCCACATCCGGATTCACATATACCGGCTGCGCCCCGCAGAGAACCAGGGCATTGATGGCACTTCTGTGCACATTCCTGGGCATGATGATCTTATCCCCCCGCTTGCAGCAGGACAGGACCATACTCTGTACAGAGGACGTGGTGCCTCCCACCATGAGAAACGCATGGGCTGCGCCGAAGGCCTCAGCCGCCAGTTCCTCCGCCTCCTTGATGACGGAAACAGGATGGCAGAGATTATCCAGGGGTTTCATGGAATTCACATCAATCCCCACACACTTCTCCCCCAGAAGCTCCACCAGCTCCGGATTCCCTTTTCCGTGCTTATGTCCCGGAACATCAAAGGGCACGACCCGCATTTTCCTGAAACGTTCCAGCGCCTCGTAGATGGGCGCCCGTTCCTGATTTAATTCTGACATGTTCGACCTCCTTATCCGATTCCTGCCTGCATACGGGTGCGCTCTGTCTCAACACAAAAAAAGCAAGCAGGACCGTATACATAGTCCTTTGCTTGCTTCTGTTCATCCTTATAGAAATCCACCGTTCCCCGTCTCCGCCGGCCCTCAAATAAGACCCACACCGGGTAAAACATGGCTTTTATTCTTTTTCACAAAAACAGATATGGTTTAGAGTCTATATAGCAAATATTTATACTTTTAATACTCTTATTGACCGTTTCACAAGTTTGACGTTTTGTATACGCACTAGTTATAAAGTAACCAACTTATAAAATTTGAGCTTCTAACTCAATCAATAAGGCAATAAAATTGCCGGAAATATTTGCATGGAAATCTTCGCCTTTATCTGTCTTCCATACATGCCATACTTTATCACAGCTTTACTAAAATAGCAAGAAAAACTTATCTCTGTCCTGTAAATTTCTGTTTTCACTCCCGGATATCTATGGTATGATATATTTGTAGCAAAATTTCTGATTCATATGGAAAGGAGGGTATAATTGCCGGAATATTGGTAACGGTTCAGTGTCTTCACAAATTCCTGCAAAAACCCATGAAGGATTGCCTTCGGCAATGGGAGTTTTGCCTGCTAAATGCGCAGACCTGCTGAATCGTAACAAAGATTGCAATTATACAGTGAATACAGGATTATGGAAATGAAAAATATGATCGTCGGCCAATCCGGCGGCCCAACCGCTGCCATCAACAGCAGCCTGTACGGCGTCGCAGCGGAGGGCTTACGCCAAAAAGAATTTATCGGACGTGTCTACGGAATGGTAAATGGGATTGAGGGATTTCTGGAAGGAAGGATTCTGGACTTTGAAGACGCGCTTCCGGGCAATACACTGGAAGGCCTGAAAACGACTCCGGGTGCTTACCTGGGTTCCTGCCGCTATAAACTGCCGGAGGATTTATCTGATCCGGTCTACCCGGAGCTGTTTGCCAAGTTTGAGGAACTGCAGATCGGATACGTGTTCTATATCGGAGGCAATGACTCCATGGACACGGTGAGCAAGCTCTCCCGCTATGCTGCCTCTGTGAATAGTGATATCCGCTTTATCGGAGAACCCAAGACCGTGGACAATGATCTGGTCCTCACTGACCATACCCCCGGTTTTGGCAGCGCAGCCAGATATGTGGCATCCACTGTGCGTGAGATCGTCATTGATGCCAATGTATATGAGAAAAGATCAGTTACTATCATAGAAATCATGGGACGGCATGCAGGCTGGCTCACAGCCGCTTCCGCCCTGGCAAGAAAATATAAAGGGGACAACCCTCTGCTCATCTATCTGCCTGAGACAGCCTTTGACCAGGAGGCATTCCTCAAAAAAGTGGAAGCATGCTTTGATAAAAACCCCAATGTCATAGTGTGCGTTTCCGAGGGGATCCACGATGACAAGGGAACTTTTATCTGTGAATACGACAACCATGTAGGCACAGATACCTTTGGACACAAAATGCTGGCCGGATGCGGCAAATATCTGGAAAACCTGGTGAGAAACCGTCTGGGCGTAAAGGCCCGCTCCGTGGAGCTGAATGTAAGCCAGCGCTGTTCTGCCTCCATGATGTCCGCTGCAGACCAGAAAGAGGCTGTCATGGCCGGTGAATTCGGCGTCCGTGCAGCACTCAGAGGATATACAGGGAAAATGGTAGCCTACAAAAGGACCTGTAACCTTCCCTACGCGATCACGCTTGGCCTGGAGGATGTAAACGAGATCTGTAACAAAGAAAAGACCGTTCCCTTGGAATGGATCACCGGGGACGGCTCGGATATCAGTGATGATTTCGTCATCTATGCGCTTCCGCTTATCCAGGGAACCGTTGAAATCCCCATGGGTACAGACGGACTGCCTGCGTTTGTCTATAGAAAATAAATCGTAACGATTCCTTAGGTCTGCGCATTCACTGCGCTGACCGTAAGAAAGTGTACCACGGCCAAGCAAAAATCCCATCGCCAAAGGCGCGATTCTGAATGGATTTTTGCCTGTAACTGTGAGGGTACTGAATCGTTACAATAAGGCATTTTATTCAGAAAGGGAGGGAATACCGCTCGTTGACGCGGTATTCCCTCCTTTTTACTTCTGTTCCCGGCTGCTGCCAAAAGACAGAAGTATATTTCTCTGTAGAAATTCTTTTGTCTGATCTCTTGGGGCGTCCTCTGTCTCCATTCCCTGAAGCAGATATACAAAATAGCTCATAAATCCTGCCATCAATACCATAGTCACAAATGTTTCCGGCATATCCGCCGGAATGGTTCCCTCGCGTTTCCCCTGTTCCGTCAGAATGCGGAGCACACTCTCCACCTGACTCTGAGGGCCGCCGAATTTTGCATATTCCCTGTATAAGTGTTCTTTCATCTGACATTCCTGTCCCTGCAGGCGCATAAGCTGTGTGCTGCATCTGCTGCTGCTCATCTCTGTCTCGATGAAATCAAGCACTGCCTTGATCTGCTCTTTCAGGCTCTCTGTTTTTCTGAGAACATCCATAATTTTCTGAAACAATTTCTCCCCGGACCAGATGATGGCTTTCGCCACCATCTCCTCCTTGCTGGAAAAGTACTCATAAGCGGTACCCTTGCCGATCCCGGCCCGGCTGGTAATATCAGATACCTTAATGGAGTGAATGTCCACATCTTCCTCTATCAGTTCAATGACGGCCCGGAAAAGAGCCAGTTCCTTCTCACTGAGCTTCTCCTTCATCCACTAATCTCTCCTCATCCTTTTTATAATGGCGGCGGTTCAGTATATCATAGATACACGGCACGACAAAGAGTGTCAGCAGTGTACCATAGATCAAACCTCCGATTGTTACGATCGCCATTGGCTGCACCATATCCGCGCCCATTCCCATGCCCATAGCCATGGTGAGAAGGCCCAGAATGGTGGTGAGTGCTGTCATGACGATGGGGCGCAGACGGGCACGGCCTGCCTCTTCGATCGCCGCGCGTTTTTCCATGCCATCCTTGCGGAGCTGGTTGATGTAATCCACCAGCACAATACCATTGTTTACAATGATGCCTGACAGCATGACAAATCCCACCATAGCCACGATGCTGACCGGCTTGTTGCTCACAAGCAGGCCCATAAATCCGCCTGTAAACGCCAGAGGAATGGTGAACATGATGATAAACGGAGACAGCAGGGACTGGAACTGTGCCACCATGATCAGGTACATAAATACCAATGCCAGAGCCAGCATCTGAAGGAGCTGCCCCATAGCCTCGTTGATACTCTCATCTTCACCCTTCATTTCAATCGTATACCCTTCGGGTACGTTATATTTATCCAGGATCTTCTGTACATCCTGGCTTACCAGCCCGATATTATAACCGGACGCGATCTCGGCAGTCACTGACATATAACGTGACTGGCTATCCCTGTTGATAGCCTGGGGGCTTACAGAGTCCTCAAAGGTGGCAATATCCCCAACCTTTATCTCTTCCGTCTCCCCTTCTGCGTTGGTAGTCTGGATGGATATATCCGCAAGCTGTTCCCTGGTAAGGGATTCATCCTTCTCGCTTCTGACATACACATCATAGTCTTTCGTTGCCGTTGAGATCGTTGTAGCGCTTGTGGCCTCTGCGATCTTCTTATTGATCTCCTGGAACACCTGTGCCACGGTCAGGCCATAGCGCATAGCTTTTGACTTATCCACAACCACCTTATACTGGGCATCGGTCTCTTCCATGCCGTCGTAGACATTTTGTGTACCCTTTACCTTCTCTATCTTACCGGCCAGGTCTGTGGCGATCTCCTGGAGCTGTTCCAAATCTTTTCCTTTGATCTCCACCTGGAGGCCGCTGCCGCCCAGTGCGCTCATATCCATATTGGAAGTAGAAACCGCCACTTCACAGCCATCCACACCCTTGGTCCTTTTCAGGATCTCTTTTTCAAGCTGCTCATTGTTCAGCTTTTTATCTTCCTTCAGCACCAAATACATAGTGACCTCATTGGTGGAACTTCCGCCCATAGACATGGAAGAACCGCCAGCCATGGCACCGATGGTCTCAATATCATCGATATCAGAGATCTTGTCGATAATTTCATCCGCTTTTGCCGCGGTATCCTTGAGAGGGGTTCCCTTGTCCGTGGTCACAGTAAGACTTGCCTGTGTGCTCTCCATGGATGGGAAAAATTCCGTCCCCTTTTTCACTGACAGGTACATACTTCCCAAAAATAAAACCAGTGCTCCCAAAAGCACCCAGGCTTTATGTTTCAGGGTCTTATGAATCATACGTCCATAAAAATCCTGCACCTTATCCAAAAGTTTGGATGGCTTCGCCTCAGCCCTCTTCAAAAGTCCTGCGGACATCATAGGTACCAGGGTCAGCGCTACCACAAGGCTGGCCGCCAGGGAATAACCAATCGTCAGCCCCATATCCACGAAAAGCTGACGGGTAATGCCCTCTGTAAATACAATGGGCGCAAACACGCACACGGTTGTCAGGGTTGAGGAGACAATGGCTCCCGCCACCTGTTTTGCTCCTTCCACAGCGGCTTTTCTGGCCGGTATCCCCTGGCTTCGCATACGGTATATATTCTCAATAACAACAATAGAGTTATCCACCAGCATACCCACACCCAGGGCAAGACCTGAGAGGGAAATGATGTTCAGCGTCACGCCTGAGAAATACATGAGCACCAAAGCTGCCACCACACTAATCGGGATCGAGCAGGCAATAACAAAAGTGGGCTTAATATCCCGCAGGAATAAAAACAGTACCAGAATAGCCAGAATACCTCCGTACAGCATATTCTGCAGCACGGAATTTACAACCATATCAATATAGATACCCTGATTCATCAGTGTTGTAAAATGCAGGCCGTCATTTTCCTTCTCCAATCCCTCCATACGGTCCAGGATCTTGTCAGCCACATCTCCTGTGGAATAACCGGTCTGTTTCTCTATGGAAAGTATCATGCCGGGATTGCCGTTGATCTTTGCATATACCTCTGCAGAATCATCTGTGACACTGATATCTGCCACATCAGACAGGCGGATAGATGCCAGACCGTCCAGTTTCAGGTCCAGAAGGACCAAGTCCCCCAGACTGTCCACATCCTGCACTTTATCCCCTACCCGGATCAGATACTCCTTATTGTCCTCTGTCACATACCCTGCCGGCATGGCAAAGTTCTCTGCCGTGAGGATTCCCTTCACCATATCGGATGTGAGGATCGTATTCAGATCGGCTTTGTCCTGCGCCTGCTCTTTTGCCTCATTCAGCTGGTCTCTTCCGGAGTCAAGCTGAGACTGGGCTGCCTCCAGCTGAGCCGTTCCCATGGCGATCTTGGAGGAAGCTGAACTGAGCTGAATGGAGGCCATGATCTTCTGCGTTTCAAGCTGGATCTGGGCTGCACTCATCTGAGACTGGCCTGCCTCGATCTGAGCCTTTGCCTCCTGCAGCTTCTGTATCCCTGCATTTAACTGGGTCTGGCCCTCTGCCAGCTGCGCTTTTGCCCCTGCGATCTCCTGCAGGCCACTATTGGCTGCTTCCAGCCCTTTATCCACCACTTCCATCGGGTCAAGCTGGGCAAACTGTTCATTGAGAGCTGCAAGCTGCTGCTCCATCTCCGCCTTTTTGCCCTCCATCTCCTCTTTGGCTGCGGTCAGCTGGGCGATGGTCTGCTGCCATTCCTCATCTGTCATATTGTCAGGCTTCTCAGGTGTTAAGGCATTTAACTGCTCCTCCAGCTCCTCGATCTGGCCCTGGATCGTGGCAATTCCCTCCTCCAGTTTCTGCATTCCCTCCTGGGCTTCCAGCAGCTTGTTTTTTGCTTCTGTCAGCTTTTCCACTGTGAGATTCAGGCCTTCCTCTGTAGCCTGCAGAAGTTTTGACTGGCTGTCCAGCTCTGTCTGCTTACTCTCCAGGTTCTGGAGCTGCATATCCACCTCAGCAGCGCTCTTTGTCAGTTCACTCTGTGCCTGGGAGAGCTGTCCGCTTCCCTCACCGATCTGGGAAGCCGCTTCGTTCTGACCGGATTCCAGTTCACTCTGGCCGGAATCCAGTTCGCTTTTGCCGGAGTCGATCTCAGCCTGGGCATCGTCCAGCTTCTCTTCCTCCTCAGCGAACTTGCCGTTAATGGCATCCTGTACCTTCCGGTTCATGGCATCCAGCTTCTCCTGGTTGATCCTCACCTCAATATTCTCAGTAACGCCGCCGCTCTGGGAAACCCTGGCAACACCGTCAATACTCTCGATATTAGGCTGCACATTATCTTCTATGTAATCCGTAAGTTCCGCAGCCGTCATATCATCCACATCCACGGCGGCAACCAGGACCGGAAGCATATCCGGGTTCAGTTTCATAATAATGGGATTACTCACCGAGTCGTCCCAATATCCCTTTATCTGGTCCAGATTCTCCCGCATCTCCAGGGACACGGAATCCATATTGGTGGTCTCCTCAAACTCAAGGATGACCATAGATACATTTTCTCTGGAGACAGAACTTACATTCTTAATATTGCTGACTGTCGCCATACTCTGTTCAATAGGCTTTGTAACAGTCTCCTCCACCGATTCCGGGCTGGCGCCCACATAGGTAGTCATTACGATTGCATAAGGCAGATTCATACTGGGCAGGAGATCTGTGTTCATTTTTGTCACAGACACCACTCCCAATAGGATCACCAGCACTACCGCCACAACGACGGTATAGGGCTTTTTCACACTAAAACGCGATAACATTTGAAGTCCTCCTGTATTTTTGCTCGACCGACTGACCGGTCAGTCTGTTGTTAAGATTATATGTCTTTACAGGAATGGTGTCAACAAGACTAATTATTAAAGTTGCATAAACTTTGCTGCTGTGGGTTCCTGTTTACGCTGCTGCCAAAGACCTTGAAGTATATATAGTTACTGTCCACTCCGTGTCCGGCAACACGCTTCGCGATGCACAGATATGGGGCATTCTGCTCCATATCGCGCTGGCTGCCTCGGGATTTTTATGCTTCCGGCATGAAAACGCCTCCCGGTACAGCGGAACAGTAACTATATATATTCGTCATTTTGCCCATTTTTATCTTTACTTATCTTTATATCATGGTATAATGTCTATAAGCACAATACTGACAAGTATATGGAGCACAGAAACCACAGTTTCAAAAAAGAAAAAGCCTAACTGATAAAATCCTTTTATATATTCAAAACACAGCCCCGGCAGCATAGAACTGCCGGGGCTGTGTTTGTATTTTATAGGAAGGAGTAACTGTTCAGTACCCTCACAGTTACAGGCAAAGATCCATGCAGAATCGCCTTTGGCGATGGGATTTTTGCTTGGCTGCGGAATGCTTTCTTACGGTCAGCGCAGTGAATGCGCAGACCTACTGAATAGTTACAGGAAGGATCTTATAACTGTGCACATACAAAACAGTTGCCGATTTATTGATCATAGAGATGACAGGCAGCCATATGCCCGTTTCCAATATCCTTTAATTCAGGCATCACCGTATCACAGCCCTCTGTTTTCTTAAAACAGCGGGAGCAGAAACGGCAGCCTGCCGGAGGGTTAATAGGCGTTGGCACATCCCCCGTGAGAATGATCCTCTCTTTTTTCTTCGTGATATCCGTGGATGGAATCGCGGAAAGGAGGGCCTGTGTGTATGGATTCAGCGGATTATCATAGATCTCACGCTTATCTGCCACCTCCATCAGCTTACCAAGATACATTACGCCCACACGGTCACTTATGTGTTTCACCACGTTCAGTCCATGGGCAATAAACAGGTAGGTAAGTCCAAATTCGTCCTTCAGATCATCCAGCAGGTTCAGAACCTGGGCCTGAATGGAGACATCCAGTGCGGATACCGGCTCATCGCAGACGATCAGCTTGGGCTGCACAGCCAGCGCCCTGGCAATTCCCACCCTCTGTCTCTGCCCGCCTGAAAACTCATGAGGATACCGGTTTCTCTGATGATTTGCAAGGCCTACGCAGTTCATCAAATAGGTAACCCTGTCCTCCACCTGGTTATCCGGCATGAGCTTGTTGATACGGATGGGTTCAGCGATAATGTCGCCCACCGTCATACGCGGGTTCAGGGATGCATAGGGATCCTGGAAGATCAGTTGGATGTCCTTGCAGTATTTTCTTCTCTCTTTTGTGGAGAGCTTGGATATATCGGTTCCATTGTATATGATTTCGCCTGAAGTGGGCTTGTACAGATCCACCAGCATTTTGCCGATCGTGGATTTACCGCAGCCGGACTCTCCAACCAGGCCCAGAGCTTCGCCTTTATATATTTTAAAAGAAACATCATCCACAGCTTTCAGGACAGCGGTGGGTTTTCCGAAGAAATTTGTCTCCACATCGAAATACTTTTTCAGGTGTCTGGCCTCCAAAAGCACTTCTCTCTTCTCTTCACTCATCTTACGCACCCTCCACTTCATCGCTTACCAGGAAGCATCTAACTTTTCTTCCATCCTCTGTCTCAGCCAGTTTGGGCATATGTTCCCTGCACTTATCCATACATTTGTCACAGCGGTCCGCAAAGGAACATCCCTTCGGCAGATGTATGGGGTCCGGTACAATACCTTTGATCATGTACAGGCGTTCCCTGTCTTCATCCATTTTCGGGATGGAGTCCAAAAGTCCCTGTGTGTAAGGATGCAGGGGTTTTGTGAAAAGCTGTTCCACAGTAGCCTGCTCCACCACGCGTCCGCAGTACATGACCACCACTTTGTCCGCAGTCTCAGCCACAACCCCCAGGTCATGGGTGATGAGGAGCACTGCCATACCCAGTTTTTCTCTCAGACGGTTGATCAGATCCAGGATCTGTGCCTGGATGGTAACGTCAAGGGCAGTGGTAGGCTCATCTGCGATCAGAAGCTCGGGATCACAGGCCAGAGCCATGGCAATCATCACACGCTGACGCATACCGCCGGACATCTGATGCGGATAGTCGTTCACACGCTGCTCCGGAGCAGGAATACCTACCAGGTCCAGCATTTGAATGGCTCTGTCAAGAGCCTCCTTCTTGCTCATAGTGGTGTGGGTCAGAATGGTCTCCATAATCTGGTCCTTGATCCTGTACACCGGATTTAGAGAGGTCATTGGCTCCTGGAAGATCATTGAGATCTTATCTCCGCGGACAGCCTGCATCTCTTTTGTGTTTTTCTTTAACAGATTTTCGCCGTTGAACAGGATTTCCCCTCCTGCCACCCGGCCTGGGTCACGGATCAATCCCATGACAGAGAGGGAGGTAACACTTTTTCCGGAACCGGATTCTCCCACCACCGCCAGGATCTCTCCTTTGTCCACTGCAAAGCTGACACCGTTTACCGCCTTGACCGTACCTCTTTTTACTTTAAATTCTGTCTCCAGATCGTTTACTTCCAATAACATGATACGGTCCTCCTTATACTCTTTCTTTCGGATCCAGCGCATCGCGCAGGCCGTCGCCAAACAGGTTGAATGCCAGCACTGCCAATGTGATGGCAAGACCCGGGAAAATCAGGGTGTAGGGCGCTGAGAAAATATAGGTCCTCGCACGTCCCAGCATATCTCCCCACTCTGCCATAGGCGGCTGTACACCCATGCCTAAGAATCCAAGGGCCGCAGTATCCAGGATCGCGGTGGAGATACCAAGGGTTGCCCTGACCACAATGGAGCTTACCACGTTTGGAAGGATGTGATGAAAGATGATCCTCCTGTCAGAATTCCCCACAACCTTAGCGGCAGCCACATAGTCATTTTCCTTGACTGAAAGAATGGAACTTCGCACAATCCGGGCGTATTCCGGGATTGACACGGTACCAATGGCAATAATAGCCTTATCAAGCCCTTTTCCCAGTGCTGCCATCAATGTGATCGCCAGAAGGATCGAGGGAATGGAGAGCATAATATCCATACATCTCATAATAAAGGAATCGGCTTTACCGCCGAAATACCCTGCCACAGAACCGAGGATGGTACCGATCAGCAGAGAATACACAACGGCAGCCACACCTACAAAGAGAGAGACCTTGGTACCTGACAGTACACGGGAAAAGATATCCCGCCCAAGCTGGTCTGTTCCAAAGTAGTAATCCTTACAAGGCGCAACAAACGTATGGGCCATATCAGAATACTCCGGATCATAAGGAGCCAGCCAGTCTCCCATGATGGCTAAAAATACAAAAAATACAATAACGATAAGACCCGCCACTGCTGCCTTATTCTTTTTCAGAGTGTCCCACATCACACGGATTTGGGATTCCGGTTTTTCAAGTGTCTCTCCTGTTGTCTGTACCTGTTGTTTTTTCCGCATGACGGCTACACCTCCTTCTTAACATATTTGATACGCGGATCTAAAAATGCATAGATAACGTCTACGATCAGATTCATCAGCACGAATATGACTGCGATCAGCAGTACCACTCCCTGCACAACAGGGAAATCCGATTTCATGATACACTGCACCGTGTAGTTTCCGATTCCGGGCCATGCATATACAGATTCTGTCAATACCGCACCGCCAAGCAGGGAACCTAACTGCAGGCCGATAACGGTTGTGACGGGAAGCATAGCGTTGCGCAGTGCATGTCTTCTCGTCACTTTGCCTTCGCTGATCCCTTTTGCTCTTGCAGTACGGATGTAATCCTGTCCCAGCGTTTCCAGCATACTGGAACGTGTCATACGGGCAATGATAGCCATAGAATAAAGACTCAGTGTCACTGCCGGAAGAACCATATGCAGAAGGCTGTCTTTCAGAGCCTCTGTGTTTCCTTCCAAGATACTGTCAATGATCATAAATCCCGTCACGGTATCAGGACGCAAAGCCGGGTCGATCCGTCCGCTGGAGGGCAGCCAGTGCAGAACACCGGAAAATAGAATAATCAGCATAATGCCCAGCCAGAAAATAGGTACGGACACTCCGATCAGGGATATCAGCATACCTCCGTTGTCAAAAATCGAGTTCTTTTTCACTGCCGAAACAGCACCGATCACGATCCCAAAAAACGCGGCCAGTATAATGGCAACGATTGCCAGCTCCACAGTAGCCGGGAAACGACTGAAAATTTCTTTTGTTACAGGTGCTTTTGTATAATAGGATGTACCCAGATCACCGGTAACAGCGCCTTTAATAAAATCTACATACTGCGTAACTATGGGTTCGTTCAGCCCGTTCGCCTCCCGCCACTCTTCCATGCTTTCCTGTGTAGCGTGCTGTCCCAATACTATGGACGCAGGGTCCGGTGCACATACACGCATAAGGAAAAAGACGATCAGGGATACACCGAAGAGAACCGGTATGAGCTGTAAAAGCCGTTTGATTATGTACTTAAACATGTCTTGCCCTCTCTTTTTTCTTTTGATTATCTCCGGAACAATTCATTTCTCAAGGGGTCTTTGAAAAAGCCCTCTCAGAAATGAACTGTTCCTCCGTAAAACAGGCTTTTAGACCGCATATAAGGGCAGATCTCTCTGCCCTTATGCAATCCTGTTTTACCAATTAATTGTAATGGTTTGGTACCTTTCCGGTTACAATCAATTCTTATATGTCTTGCTCAAGAAAACATTTCCTGTAGGATGTGCAATGAAGTTCTGTACATTTGACACATAACCTGACAGGTTCTGCTGATGAGAAATCGGCAGCCACACATTTTCGTCTGCGATCTTCTGTTCCATTTTGCCGTAAGCTCCATTTCTTTCGTCGCCGTTTTCCATGGATGCTGCTTCTGACAGCATGGTGTTGTATTCGTCATCACGGTACAGAGCAACGTTCATTGCCGGGTCCTCATGTGTCAGCAGATACATGAAGTTATCCGGGTCACCGTTGTCACCGATCCAGCCGTACAGACACATATCATAATCACCGGCACCGAGTTTTTCTTTGTAGGTTGTCCAGTCATAGGAATCAATAGAAACTTTAACACCTACTTTATCGAAATATCCCTGGAGAGCTTCTGCCAGTGTCTGTCCGGTTGCAGTATTGTACGGTCTCGGGTTTGTGTAAGCCATCATCTTCAGTTCTGTAATACCCTTTTCTTCCAGTACCTTTTTGGACTCTTCCGGATTGTATTCCGTCTGTTTTACGTCTGCACTGTAGCCAGGCATGAACGTCGGAAGAATTGTAGTAGCCTGGGTTGCGTAACCTTTATAAATGCTTTCTACCAACTCCGGTACATTGACCGCTTCATTTAATGCTTTTCTGATCTCTGGGTCTGTTATTCTCTGTGTATTGTAAGCCATGTAGTTGATATTCATACCCTCTGCCTGATATAACAGACAGCCGGCAGATGTGATCTGGTCTACCACGGTGGCGTCAATACCATCAATAATATCCACTTCACCGTTTGTCAATGCAACCACACGTGCGGAGTTATCCGGGATCGTGGAGAAAATGATCTCTTTTGCAACACCCTTCTCACCCCAGTAGTCTTCATTTCTTTCCATAACTACGGCTTCGTTTTTGTTCCATCTTACGAATTTGTACGGGCCTGTACCGCATGGCGCTTCATTCAGGTTGCCGTTTGCTGCGTCACATGCTGTAGGGCTTACCATGGGTGCGCCCAGGGACATTGCCAGGTTGTTTAAGAACGGTGTGGATTTTTTGCCCAGTTTAAACTCTACTGTATAATCATCAACCACGTTGCACTCTGTAACATCACCGTAAACAAAGTCTGCGTAAAGCATGTCCTCTGTTTTATTGACTGTTTGTCTGTCCACATTGTATTTTACTGCTTCTGCGTTGAAGTCTGTTCCGTCATGGAATTTTACGCCTTCTCTCAGTTTGAAGGTATAAGTCAATCCATCTTCACTTACTTCCCAGGACT
This sequence comes from Blautia marasmi, assembly GCF_900258535.1. Lineage (NCBI taxonomy): Bacteria > Bacillati > Bacillota > Clostridia > Lachnospirales > Lachnospiraceae > Blautia > Blautia marasmi. Next base: position 4,746,958 of record NZ_OIWX01000001.1, on the reverse strand, counting down.
CAGCCAGGCACGGTTCTACTTCTGTATTGCTGTCACCGTATTTCAGAAGACCTTCATACATCTGGCAGATTGGCTTGGAAGACTCTCCGTCATCGATCATAGCCGGGTCAAGACCACGGGGGTCTGCACCCTGTGCATATCGCAGTGTCTGCTCTGTGTCCACATCAGACGGAACCTCAGTAAACTCTGTGAGCATTTCGCCGCTGGCTTTCTTTTCTGTTGTGCCGGTTTCTGTTTCTGCATCCGCATTTCCTTCTTCACCGGAAGTTTCTGTCTTTGTTGTGTCGCCAGTGTTATCTGCACCAGTCTTCTTGTTGCTTCCACATCCTGCCATCATGGTGATCGCCATAGATGTGCAGAGTAAAGCCGCAATTACTTTTCTCTTCATAGAAAATCCCTCCTTTGATTCACGCAGTCCTCCCTGTGCTCTGTCATTCTGACACCACTTTGACGTGGTAAACACAAAGAACTCTGTGCTAACCATTTTACTATAGAAGGAGAAAAAATACAAGTTTTAATTTCTTATCCTGCATTTATTGTATGATTAGGGGTTACTATTCACGGCTGTTATCCCGTGAGGTGTTTTTATGCGCTTGCACATGAAAATCCCGAGGCAGCCAGCGCGATATGGGGCAAAATGCTCCATATCTGTGCATCGCGAAGCGTGTTACTGGACACGGAGTGAACAGTAACTGATTTTACGGCTGAGATTTTTTAAGTATTAATTCAAAACATGAGATAAGATTACTGTTTTTTAATCATCACTGTATAATTATATTTATTTTTTGCAAGTTATTTTTTCTTTTCCTGCATTTTTTTCATGAGCCGCTTATTTATAAAATGTACATTCGTCTTCCTACAAAAGACACTTTGTATATAAATCAACTGATATTCTTTATTTCTGTTATAAATGTCTTTCATAAAAAGACATTTATAGCAGTAATTTCAACATGTTTTTACATGTTCTGCTTATATGCTGCAAGTTACGATTGAGATATACAAATATACGCCACTGTCTGACAGCCGCGGAACACACGGCCTCTCAGAAAATACTGCTCCATAAGCTGAAATATGTTAGAATTCCTCTGTCCATCTTCTTAAATATGTAGTCAATTGTTGGATTTGTCACATGCCTGATCCGGCATAGATTTGTAAGAGCAGATACGCAGTCAGATAACTGCAGCATCTGTTTTTAGAATTTTAAACGCAAAAAAAGAAGCCCGCTGCCTGCATTTCGTAAAAACAAGCAGCGTCATTTATGTAAGATAAAGATTCTCAGATATGGTTTATCCCATCCATAAAATACGCAATAGAGCCTGCATGTGCCGCCAGCTTCAGATATTTTGAAAGAATATCCATATCCTGTTCCTCCAGGATCGCTTTTCTGAGTTCATCGGGTACTGGGCCTAAATCCTCCAGCAGAAGCAGGACAGATTCTGCTTTTCCTTTTGTTTTCCCCATGGCCAGTCCTTTTGCTTCTCCCTCGGCACGTTCATCTCTCAATAACTCTTCCAGCAGCATGAACTTCTCCTCCATTTCCCGGCTTCCCTTAATCTTTGCTATAGACTCCTGGATCTTTCTGATAAAATCATCCTGATAGTCCCGGGTACTGTCTGTTAAGTCGGCTTTGACAAATTTCAGGAATTTTATAAGATTTTCCGGCACTTCCGCTTCATTTTCCCCACAGGTGCTCAAAAAAATGGTAGTGCTCCCGTCAGCCATAGACAGCCCGGTTTCCCTGCAGACATTTTGGAAGATATAACGGTATCTTTTCTTATCAAACGGGTCAAAATCACAAATAAAAATCACATAGGAAGCGGGGAGTAATGTGTAGTCTTCTCCCGTCAGCAACAGCTCCATATCCATCTGACTGTGATAATATCTGGCTCTTTTGCCCAAATGGGACTTTTTTGCCACTTGCATCTCCACATTGTAATGTGTGCTTTTTTCATCTCTGGCAATAATATCAAGCCGTATACCGCGGTATTCCGGGTGGTAGATCATGCTTTTCTCTTTGCTGATCTCTACTTTCTCAATCGGAATACCCACCGCCATTTCCAAAAAATTCCGGCAGATTTCCTCATTTACCATAACTGCACCAAACATAAAATTATCTTTAAACATCAGTTGTGCCAGTTTTCTGTTTTAGTTCATAAACAACCTCCGCATGGGCAGAGGAATTCTGGTTTGATTATATCACATAGTATTTAAAATTTCCATAATAAAATTTGCGTTTGCAAATTAATTTACCACATTTTTTCATTCAATCTGTAACGAAATACAAAGTGGATTTTTTTGTATCCCTGCATAAAGCAAAGCCGTCTTTTACTTTTTATTTTTGCTTATTATCTTTCCTGAATAGTAACTTTGATTATATCACCCGGCTGTTTCCCGATCTTCTGCCTGATCTCTTTTCTTATGCCGATAATATGCCCCGGTGTTTTCATCCGCACCAGGCTTCCGTCATACGGTATGCTGTCAAATGTGGCATGTACCTTCACTCTCCCTTTGCCAAACTCCTCCCTCACATCAAAAGGAAATTCAATATATGCCCCATCTATATCGGGAACCTTTTTTATAACAGCCTCAAATTCATATGTCTTTGTGTTCATCTTTTTTTCCTCACTGTTCTTTTTGTTCAAATAAAGCCCCGTCTGTGATTTCGATCCCCATATCTTTCCGGATCAGAGAGACATCCGCCGATTTTTCTTTTCTAAATTTCAAGGTGTTCTTATCCACCACGTCAAAGACATATTGACAGCCTTTCTCTTTATCTGATGCCACCAATTCACCGTCCGCGATTTCGTAGGTACCCATAGGAATATAAGAGTTGAGGATATCATAACTAAAAACAAAATTTTCCTTATCCAGAAGTGTCAGGCATGGAAGGCTCTGCTCTGTTTTCCCCAGTTCATCGGCATTCATGTAATACGTTTTTGCCGATGAAATCTCCACGCGGTCAAGCGCCGGATTTGTGTCATCCAGAAGACAGATTTTATTTACGCTCTTTATCTGAGCAGGGTAGGTTTCCTGTACTTCCCCGGAAAAAGTAACCGATATATTTTGTCCTGGCACGAAGTCAGACAATGCGATATCCGTAAAATGCCACTCCAATTTTGTGTTGGAGGTAATGTACAGATAAAACTCACTTCTGAAATTCACATCATTTTCCTTCAAGCCGGATACCAGCATGGAATTTCCGTTAATCTCTTTGATCTGAGCATAAAAAGTAATGGAATCACCTTCATCTGAAAGCCCCTCCACGGTCTTGTTCTGTCCTACCGTATATCCTGCCCAAAAGATAAGCAAAGCAAACAAAAGTATAATACCGCATTTAATAAGATTCTTCATGGATAATCTCCCGTTTGATCAAATGACAAAATGCCAGGAAAGGTGACCGCTTGTGATTTCTGCATCACAATTATACCCTTGATAACAGCCGGATCCCTTCTTTTATGGAACCGGCTGTCTACCGTAAATACTTGCCAAAAGTTATTAATACCATATCAGCAATTCCTTTCCTACGCCCGTTTTGATCTAACCCATTATATCATATCAAAATAAAAAAAGCAGTATTGAATAATTATAGGTATCTATTCAAGAGTTCAGCCGTCCACTGTCCTGCGATTAATGCAGTCTGTACCCTAAAGGGCAGAACTGTGCATGCTTTTGTTGCTGTGAAGCCTGAAGGCTGAATAGTAACCTATTCAATACCGCTTTACGGTCTACTCCCATTTAAAACTATGATCTTGACGATCTACAAACCGGCAGGCTGGTTCAGCTTTTCTGTAAAATCAGCCATCGCCTTGGCTATTTCAAGCTGCTGCGGGCATACCGCCTCACAGCTCTGGCATCCGATGCATGCGTGAGGGCGTTTATCCTCCGGCATGGCTTCCACTGCCATGTGCGTGATCAGCCCATTGGCAAAACGCACCTCATTATAAAGTGCCAGTAGTGTGGGAATATCCAGTTTCTGAGGACAATGTGCAGTACAATAACGACAGGCCGTGCATGGCAGGATATCCAGCATACTGTCCGTCACTTCCATCAGCGTCTCCATCTCCTCATCCGTCACCGGTTTATCCTCTGCAAAGGTGGCGATATTTTCCTTCATCTGCTCCATGCTTGACATGCCGGACAATACCATAGTCACTTCCGGAACAGACTGCAGGAAACGGAATCCCCAGGCCGGAATCTTTTCATCCGGGCGCAGAGCCTTTAGTTTCTCTTCGTTCTTGGGTGAAAGACTTGCCAGCCGTCCTCCCCTGAGAGGCTCCATGACCCATACGGGAATGTTATATTCCCGGAGCAGCTCCACCTTAGCCTTAGCATCCTGGAGCTTCCAGTCCAGATAATTCAGCTGAATCTGACAGAATTCCATCCTGTCTCCATAAGCTTGCAGAAAACGTTTCATCGTATCATAACGCCCGTGTGCAGAAAATCCCAGATGTCTGATCCTTCCGTTCTCCTTCTGTTTCATCAGATAATCCATAATACCGTATTTCCGGTCCATATACGGCTCGATATTCTTTTCATAAACATTATGGAACAAATAAAAATCAAAATAATCCACATTACATTTTTTAAGCTGTTCTTCAAAAATAGCTTCCACTTTATCCATGTTCGCCAAATCGTATCCCGGAAACTTGGTAGCCAGATAAAAGCTGTCTCTGGGATACTCCCCCAGAACCTTTCCCATCACAACTTCCGAATTTCCATCATGATAGCCATACGCCGTGTCAAAATAGTTGACACCATGTGCTATGGCATAAGCCACCATATCCGCTGTCTTTTTCTCATCTATGGGCGCATCCGGATTCCCGTCCGCTGTCGGCAGCCGCATAGCGCCAAACCCCAGCGCTGAAAGCTTCAGATCTTTATAATTTTTATATACCATATTCCTATCCTCCTGTGATAAATTTTTCCTTTCACGAACCCATTTTTTGATTTCCGCAGGCACAGTGCGCATCTTGCCTGCTGCGGGTTCAATAAGATTGTATTCCTTGAAGTTAACTCCAAGTCAATACCCTTTTTTCAAAAAAACACAGCCCAAAAGCCCTCCCGGACTCCTGTGCTGTGCCGTCACGATCACATAGTTTTTTTCATATATAGATCCATGGCCTCCGCCACCTTCTTGGAATGGGCAACCGCCTCCACAACGGTCCTGGCGCCATTCACCACATCCCCGCTGGCAAAAATCTCAGGCCGCGAGGTATGACCCGAATCGTCTGTCACAAGCAGCCCGCACGCATCTGCATCCAGACCCCGGGTTGTTCTGACAAGCTGGTTTCGGGGTCCCTGGCTGATTGACACGATCACACTGTCCGCCGGATAAAGTTTTTCCGTGCCTTTCGTCTCCCCGGCATCCGCAAAAATCACCCCTTCATCTGTTATTTCCACCGGTATCTTGCCGTAAACAAATTCCACGCCTTCCAGCACAGCATAATCAAATTCACTTTTACTGGCAGCAACCGAAGCATCCCTGGAAAAACACTGCAGATACCGCACGCCTTTCCGCATTGCGGTCCTGGCAACATCCATAGCCGCATTCCCAGCTCCTATGACGATCACTCTCTCCCCCAAATGAAAACTGTCCGGATTATTCAGATAGTGGATCCCGTAATGCACATGTCCCAGTGTTTCCCCTTTTATATGAAGTGTATTCGGTCTCCACACACCTGTGCCGATAAAGATGGACTTATACCCATCCCGAAGCAGATCCTCAATGGAAATTGCCCCGCCAACCGCAGTGTTGGGCCGAACCTTAATATCTTTCAGCCGCAGATGACGGTATTCAAAATCATCCAGGATACTCTTTGGCAGACGAAACTCCGGAATGCCGTATCTTAAAACACCGCCAATCTTATCCTTGCTCTCAAAGATGGTCACCTGATATCCCTTTCGGGCCAGCAGCACCGCTATGGTAAGACCTGCCGGACCGGAACCTATGATCGCCGCACGCATCCCGTTAGGAGATGCCGGACCTTTCACCATCTTGGAGCTGTAGGTACTGGAAATATAGTTCTCAATAGCAGAAAAATGTACGGGCGCACCTTTTTTTCCAAGAACACAATGTCCCTCGCACTGCTTTTCATGGTCGCAGATCAGACTGCAGACTGTGGTCAGGGGATTATTTTCAAAAAGCTTCCATCCGGCCTCATCCAGACGGCCTTCCAGCATCAGCCGTATGACCGACGGAATCGGGGTATGGATGGGACACCCCTTTTGACACTGGGGATTTTTACAGTTCAGACACCGGTTCGCTTCATCCAATACATGTGCAGCCATCCTTTTCGCCCCCTCTTATCTATCTACTCTCTTGGTACGGAGATATTCTACATTTGCCTCAACTTTCTTTTTGGAAAGCGGGTACACAAAGATCAGCATAAGTGCCACACAGATAAAAAGGATCCCGGGAACGATGGTCGCCAATTTGTAAAGTCCGCTTAAAACCTCCGCACTCTGGGTCTTGGCGGTTGAAACATAACCGATCATTCCCAGTGCATAGCCTCCCAGCCCTCCGGCAAGAGCCTGACCTACTTTTCTGGCAAAAGAATAGACTGCGTATACGGTACCGTCCTCCCTCTTGCCGGTCCTCACTTCCACATCGTCAATGACATCAATGATATTTGCCCAGATGATCAGGTTGAAATAGCTCACACCCAAAAATCCCACTGCTGCCACGATCACGAAGACCCATGCGCTTTTTACATTCATAAAACCTAATACCAGGAAAACAACTCCTGTAAAAACAGTTGCCACAGCCGCGGATTCTCTTTTTCCAAACTTCTTGACCGTGATGCCTGTAATGGTGGCCATGAGCAGAGAACACAACATGGTGATCATGTTATATGAGGACAGCGCCTTTACATTTCCAAAATAATCGGCATACAGATAGGTATTGACACTGGACATCATAAGAGAACTCAGCAGCAGGAAAATGGCAGCACCCACGATACCCAACAGTGCACGGTTGGAGAAAATAGCCCCGAAGGTCTTAGCCAGTGAGATCTTCTCCGCATTTGGGTCCGGCTCAATCTTGATACGCTCTGTGGTGCATTTATAACAGATAAAATAGCAGATAATGGCACAGACAGAGAAAATGCCAGCCACAACCGGGAAGATTTTTCCGTCATTACGGATAACCTGCACACCGCTTGCATCTGTAACATAGATGATCATAGGGCCTCCCACACCGATGACAAGCTGTGCCAATGTGGCGCCGATGCTTCGGAATGTGGAGAGGGCCGTACGCTCTTCCGGTACATCCGTGACCGCTGATGCCATGGAGCCGTAGGGAATGTTGATTCCCGTATAGCAGATACTGCCCCAGAGAATGTAAGTGACATACATATAAACCATTTTTACAGCCATGGATGCATCTGCCAAAGCGGACTGATACATGAGAAAGCTGGCAATTGCCACCGGCCCGGCCATAATGCGGATCCAGCGCTTGAATTTTCCGTCTTTCCCCGGTTTGCAGGTATCCACAATACGGCCCATAGTCACATCCGTAAAAGCATCCACAATTCTTGCCACCAGAAACAGAGTTCCCACAGCCCCGGCGCTGATCCCCAGGACCTTCATATAAAACACCATCAAAAAGGTGCTGGAAAACATAAACGTGAAATCGTTGCCGAAATCACCGAACATATATCCGATCTTATCCTTTAACCCAAACGGTTTTATTGTGTTTTCATTCATTTTTCTCACCCCTTAGAATCTGGTTTCCCATCTTCCGCAAAATACATTTTCGTTGTATCTTCCCTTGAATTCACTTTTACCCATCATCTTTTCCAAAGCAGCGGCAAAGCTCTCATGATGATCCATATAAGAATTAATGTAACATCTGGCCATAGGAACATCAATCAGATTATTGGTATTGCTCAAAGATACCACAACAGTGGGCAGCTCTGACATATACCATGGCTGTTTTACAGGCTCATCCCATTTTATCCGCATGGTATTGTACTGGGCAAATCCCTGTATATTGAGGACCAGCAGAACACAGTCATATTGTTTTTTGAACTCTTCTATTTTTCCCTTTTTTGCGGATACCTCTGCGTCCACTTCAAATCCGGCTTCTTCAAGCTGGGACACAATATCCGAGATTATGTTTTTATCATTTGATTCAAATTTCATGCCGGCGATCACAGTGGCTTCAGAGCCAATATACACAAGCTTGATCCTCTTATATTTCTCCGGTGTCATGGGGAGATAATGCAGGCGGTCTTTTACAAGGGTCACATACTTATCGGCAAATTCCCTGGATGCTCTGTGGTGTTCCTCACACCCAACCACAGCCAGGTTTTCTTTGGGTGCCACCAGTTTTCCTTCTTTCTGAAGCCTGTGAAGATTCAGGGCTGCTTTTACTCCAAGAATCCTGTGAAGGGCATCCTGCAGTCTTTCCTCTGTGATGGTGCCGTTTCGATAGCCTTCCATCATATAACCGAAATCTTCCTCCCTGTCATTGAAGAACAGGTACATGTCACATCCTGCGGCAATCGCCTGGGGAACCTGCCGGCTTCTGGGAATCGTGGCCCCGAACATACCGATCATATGGGATGCATCTGTGACAACCAGGCCGTTGAAGCCGAGCTGGCCCTTCAGCAGGTCTGTGATCAGTTCCGGTGCCAAGGTTGCAGGACGGATTTCTTCATCTCTGATACCGGGGCGCAGTTTTCTGGAATATGCAGGGAGTGCAATGTGGCCTGCCATAATGGTCATGACACCCTCGTCAATCAGCTCCTTGTAAACTTTTCCGTATGTCCGGTCCCATTTATCACAGTCAAATTCATTGATGCCCATAAGCAGGTGCTGGTCATTTTCTTCTGTGCCATCCCCCGGAAAATGCTTCATACAGGTAGCAATATTCTGTGTCTTCATGCCTTTAAAAAAGGATTTTGCATAACGGATGACATCGTCCGGGCTGTCGTTAAAGGCACGGAGCTGTACAATGGTATTTCTCCAGTTATAGAGCAGATCAACCACCGGTGCAAAATTCCAGTTGCAGCCAACCGCAGCCGCTTCCCTGGCTGAGATCTCTGCCATTTTAAATACTTCCTCCGGTGCATCTATGGCTGCCATGGCAGCACCGTTGGCAATAGGCGTTCCGCCCTGGCAGCCGCCGTTTCCCCCTGCCTCACAGTTAGAAGCGATCAGCAGCGGGATCTTTGTGGTGTTCTGGAGACAGTCTGCCATTTCCCACAATTCTTCTTTTGGTGCATTGTGATAGCGGATGGCTCCCGGATGATAGGCATCCAGTACCTTCTTGATATTTTCCGGCTTTCTCTCCTCTGCGTCTGCCACCATATTGACAAAAAGCTGTCCTATTTTTTCCTCTGTAGTCATACCGGAAATGGTGTCTTCCACCCACTGTATCTGTTCATCATTCAGATAATAAGGTTTTTCTCTTAAATTTACCATGTTATTCCCTCCAAATTTTATTTCATAAGATTTTCAACAAATGTTTGTATCAGTTCTTCCTGGAAAGCACCGCCGAAGGTGCCCTCCTTCATTCTTTCCACAGCATTTAGGATACCTGCCCAGCTTCCGCTCTCCCTGGATACCAGGATGGGATAATAGAATACGCCGTTTCCTTTTGCCGCATCCATATCGCCCGGCGCATCCCCTGTCATCAGAACATTCTCTTTTTTATATCCGCAGGTGAGCAGTTTTTCTATGCAGCTCTTCTTGGAGCCTGCATTCTGTGCCAGCAGTACATCCACATGTTCCAGAAGGCCGAACCGGGTCCACTCTTCCTTTACCGCCTCATAGTTGGCGGAGGAGACAATGGCAATATCACACGTTTTATGAAGTATCTCAATACTCTCTCTTACATGTGCAAAGGGGTTGATATCCTCTCTGGGAATCTGCTTTATGGCCTCATTCACCGCCTCTGACCAGTTCAGGGCCTTTTTCAGGATTGAACTGCCTGTTGAAGCTATGGCTTTTTGTAAGGCGGCATTTGACAGCTCATCCGTTTCCTCCGCCCACTGTACCAGGGTGTCCACATCCTCGATCTGCGTATATCTGCTGTCAATTTCCTTCAGTGCTTTTGCAAGACCTTTAAAGCGGTTGATCCCCCTTGTCATAGAATACAGGTTTATCTCATTCCAGCGTTTCAGAATCTCCTTTTCATATGTCTGCAGATTCCATTCTTTTACCATGCACGGGCCAAAACAGCGGATATGTTTGATATCCATGCTGTCAATGGCACAGCCGTCTGAATCTATACATACGAGGTGATCCTGTTTCTTTGTAAAATCCGTAAAAGGATGGTTCATGTTCTCACGTCCTTTCGTTCTCTCTTTTGATATGTATAAAATACAACGTTTACCGATTTTTAAAAATAATAATATCCATTGAATTTAGCACAATTTTATGGTATTTTATTTTGCAGATGAATATTATATTATTTTTCCGTAAAATCATACTAAAATATGTATCACACGGAAACACTCGCGCAGGTCCCCGCAAACACTGTGCTGACCGTAAGGAAATCCCATTGGGTATTGAGAGGTAAAACAGATGGAACATAAACAATTGGAACTTTTTCAGCAGGCCGTCACAGCCTGCAATGTGGGATGTCATATTATTTTCAAGGACAGCTCCAATCTCTCCCAGACGGATAAAGGGCTTCGCCTCCGTCTGTATGAGGACTATAACTACCAGCCCCTGCAGGTTTTTCTGGAACAGTATGTGACAGCCGGGAGTATTGTCCGCTATGAGGACTCCTTTGGAATGTACTATACTCTTGTGCATATTCCCGCTGCATATCTCTATGACTATGAATCTTCTCATTTTGTCATAGGCCCGTACCTGGAAAACCAGTTGGAGACTGTACAGATCCGGAAGACCATGGAACAGCGCAGGATACCGGACAGCCTTTTTTCAGATATCCGCCTGGTCTATTCCTCCACACCGGTTCTGCATAATATGGAGAGCTTTGAGGCACTGATCGTGAATCTTGCCCGGGGATTATTTCACGTAGAATATAAAGTCTCTCATCTGCCGGACAAAAATGAGATATTTATGGAACACTCTCCCCTGATCTTAAAGCTGCGCAAAGAACCGCAGATTTCCATCAGCACCATTGAGGAGCGGTATGAAGTGGAAAATAAAATGCTGGAGGCAGTCTCCAAGGGGGATGACCGGCGCGCCCATGAATTTTACCAGAAATTCCAGACTTATCAGTTAAGGCCAAGAACAGATAATGCTCTGCAGAACAAACGGCACGGCGTCATAATCCTGAACACCCTGTTTCGCAAGTCTGCGGAGTCCGGAGGTGTGCATCCTTTATATATTGATGATCTGTCAGGGAAATTTGCTGTTTTGATCAATGAAGCACGCACCGAACGGGAGCTGGAGCATCTGTCCACAGATATGCTCCACAAATACTGCCTGCTGGTCAGGAACCATTCCATGACCGGGTATTCCCAGGTGATAAAAGAAGTGATCTCTTATATTGATTTTCATTACGCGGAGGATCTAAATCTGACTTTCTTTGCCGAAATGTTCAGCCTGAGTAAAAATCACCTGTCCGGGCTGTTTAAAAAAGAGAGCGGCATGACTCTGACGGATTATATCCATCAGGTGCGCATCCGGCGGGCTATCACAATGATCAACTCCTCCTCCCTTCCCATCACCACGGTGGCCGCTTCCTGCGGATATAATGATATGAATTATTTTATCAGGCTTTTTAAACGGACCTATGGAATGTCTCCGAAACAGTATCAGAAATCGATTCTCCATCCTGAGTAATTCAGCGCAGTGAATGCGCAGATCTACTGAATAGTTACGAAATATTGCCTAAAATTGTTTGCATAAATTGGTAATTTTCTCCCTTTTGTGTTAGAATATATGCATCAGAGTTAGAAAATACTAAAGACAAAGGGTCTTCGTCAGGAAGGAATGAGAGTATACTGGTGAAAAAACAGATAAAACTGAAAAAGCAAACAAAACCGCAGCTGTCTGATGTTCAGGAGGAGAAAAAAGACCGCAGGATTCCAACCACCCGGTATAATCCGGATTACAAAACCGGGCTGACAAGTCAGCAGGTACAGGAACACAGGCTTCACGGCTGGACCAACAAAGCTGTGGACCCGCCGTCCAAGACAACGAAAGAGATCATACATGACAATGTCTTCACATACTTTAACTTGATCTTCGTAGTGCTGGCAGTCCTGCTGTGTATCGTAGGTTCTTTCAGAGACCTGACTTTTCTCCCGGTCATCATTGCCAACACATTGATCGGTATCATACAGGAGATACGGGCCAAGCAGGTTCTGGATAATCTGACCATGCTCAACGCCCCCAATGCCTCTGTCGTGCGAAACGGCAAAACCTCGGTGGTAAATGCAGAGGAGCTGGTGCTGGATGATATGGTCATCTTTAAAGCCGGCAACCAGGTCTGTGCTGACGCTTTGGTAAGCGCCGGGGAAGTACAGGTCAACGAATCCCTGCTCACCGGAGAAGCGGATGAGATCACCAAGAGAAAAGGCGACCAGCTTATGTCTGGCAGCTTCATTGTGTCGGGGCAGTGTCACGCAAAGCTTGATAAAGTCGGGGAGGACTCCTACATTTCCCGTCTGACGCTGGAGGCCAAGGAAATGCAGAGCGGGGAGCAGTCCGAGATGATACGTTCCCTGGACAAACTGGTAAAATTCGTGGGTATTGCCATTATCCCTATCGGCCTTGTACTTTTTATACAGGCATTTTTCTTTCAGCATGAGGCTTTCCGCTCCAGTGTGACCTCCATGGTGGCTGCCGTCATCGGTATGATCCCTGAGGGTTTATACCTTCTTGCAAGTGTTGCCCTGGCAGTGAGCTCTATCCGGCTGGCACAGAAAAAAGTCCTGCTGCACGATATGAAATGTATTGAAACCCTGGCAAGAGTAGATGTACTCTGTGTAGATAAGACCGGAACCATCACAGAAAATTCCATGGAAGTCCGGGAGGTCATAGAGACAGAAGAATATGATCCCGATGAGATGGAGCCTCTGTCTGTGATGATCAGTGATTTTGCGGCAGCCATGAGCAGCGATAACATCACCATGGCAGCTATCAAAAAGCATTTTAAAACTGCCACGAAAAAGAAGCCGGTCAGTAAAACAGGATTCTCCTCTGCAACCAAATACAGCAGCGTCACCTTTAAAGATACTGCCTATGTACTGGGCGCTCCGGAATTCGTCCTGAAGGAAGATTATGATGACTACAAAGAGGAAATTTTAGAATATGCGTCCAAAGGCTCACGTGTTCTGGTATTCGGAACTTATGATGAGGAGATTGACGGCAAGGCACTTGCCGCCCCCATTATACCTTTATGCTATATTCTCCTCGCAAACCCTATCCGCAAGCAGGCAAAAGAAACTTTTACTTACTTCGCCGAACAGGGTGTGGAGGTGAAGGTGATATCCGGGGACAATCCTGCCACCGTTTCTGAGGTTGCCAAACAGGCCGGCATAGCCGGAGCAGAGAATTACGTGGATGCCTCAGAACTGGAGACTGACGCAGAAATACAGGAAGCGGTTCTAAACAACGCTGTCTTCGGACGTGTCACACCAAACCAGAAACGGCAGTTTGTACAGATATTAAAAGCTGCGGGGAAAACCGTTGCCATGACAGGAGACGGTGTCAACGACGTGCTGGCACTGAAAGATGCGGACTGCAGCATTGCCATGGCATCCGGCAGTGATGCCGCGGCTCAGGCCTCCCAGCTCGTACTGCTGGAATCGGACTTTTCCTGTATGCCCCAGGTAGTACTGGAGGGAAGACGGGTGGTAAACAACATCCAGCGTTCTGCCAGTTTGTTCCTGGTCAAAAATATTTTTTCCTTCCTGCTCTCCCTGTTCTCTGTTGTGTTTATGCTGACGTATCCGCTGGAACCCTCACAGGTATCCCTGATCAGTATGTTTACTATTGGCATCCCTGCATTTTTCCTGGCACTTGAGCCAAACAAAAATATTATCAAAGGGCATTTTCTCACCAATGTTTGTCTGAAAGCCATGCCTGCGGCGCTGACAGATGTTCTCGCCGTGGGCGCACTGGTGGTATTTGGAAGGACTTTCGGGGTAAATTCCACGGATATCTCAACCGCTGCTACCATGCTGCTGGCGATCGTAGGGTTTATGATCCTCTACAAGATCAGTGCACCTATGAACAAGATCCGTGTGGGGATCTTACTTGGAACCATTGCCGGACTTATATTCTGCAGCTTGTTCTTGAACAATCTGTTTGCATTGACCGGCATGTCCACGAAATGCATCATGCTCTTTGTGGTTTTCGCCATTGCCACAGAGCCTGTGCTCAGATATCTTACACTGGCGATTGAAAAATGCCGCATCTTGTATCTGCGCCTGAAACAGCATAGTGCGGACGAATTATTATAAAACCCAAGTAACTGTTCAGTACCCTCACAGTTACAGGCAGAAAAAGTTACGGCCAGATACCGGATTCGTATCTGACCGTAACTTTTTTCTATCTTTATTTTTCCTCATGGAAAACCCGTTCCAGAACCTCTGTGGCTTTCTTTACCGGGATGATCTCCAGTTTTTCCTTTACCTCCTCTGCCACTTCCTCCAGATCCTCCACGTTTTCATAAGGGATGAATACTTTTTTCACGCCGGCTCTCTGCGCTGCCATGAGTTTTTCCGGAAGACCTCCAATGGGCATGACGCCGCCCCGAAGGGAAACTTCCCCTGTCATGGCATATTCAGGAGCAACTGCTTTTCCCGTTACAAGGGAGGACAGCGCTGTGACCAGGGTAATGCCCGCAGAGGGACCGTCCTTTGGAACTGCTCCGGACGGAACATGGATATGAAGGTCTTTTTCATCAAGCTGCTTGGCCTCTTCCGGGTACATGGCTTTTACCAGCGTCAGGGCAATCTCAGCGGATTCTTTCATCACATCCCCCAACTGTCCGGTGATCCGCACTTTACCGCTGCCCCTCGTGAGCGTGGTCTCCACAAACAGGATCTCTCCTCCGGCTCTGGTCCAGGCTAATCCTGTCACCACACCCGGTGCAGCCTCCTTGAGTATGCCCTCGTGATGCAAGGCGTTTCTTCCTAAAAACTCAGGGACACGCTTTTCACTGACCGTGATACTCTTCTGCTCTCCTTTTACCAGTTTCACTGCCGCAAAACGGCATAAGATATCCATCTGTTTTTTCAGACCGCGGACTCCCGCTTCAGCCGTATAATCGCTGATGATCTTCCCGATCGCTTCATCTGTCACTTTCAGATTCTGAGCCTTGATTCCCATGCTCTTCATTGCCTTGGGAAGCAGATGTTTTCTGGCGATATGGGACTTTTCTATGGGTGTATAACCCGGAAACTGAATCACTTCCATACGATTCAAAAGTGGTTCCGGTATGGTATCCGTGCTGTTGGCCGTACAGACAAAAAATACATTGGAGAGGTCATAGGGCACATTCATATAGTGATCTGTAAAGCTGTTGTTCTGTTCCGGATCCAGTACCTCCAAAAGGGCACTTGCAGGGTCTCCGCCATAATCCTTTGTGAGCTTATCCACCTCATCCAGCACCATGACAGGGTTCTGGACACCGCTTCGTTTCATACCCTCCATGATCCTGCCCGGCATGGCACCTACATACGTCCTCCTGTGGCCTCGGATCTCAGCCTCGTCACGGATGCCGCCCAGGCTGATCCTCACATATTCCCTGTGCAGGGCTTTGGCTATGCTCTGCCCGATACTGGTTTTGCCTGTTCCGGGTGCTCCCACAAACAGCAGAATGGAACCGGACTGTTTTTTATTCAGAGCCATGACTGCTATCTGCTGGATGATCCTGTCTTTTACCTTTTTCAAGCCATAGTGCTCCTCATCCAGGATCTTCTCCGCTTCCTCCAGATCTATCTCCGGTAACTCCTCTGTTTTCCAGGAAAGACTTGTCACAAAATCCAGATAATCATAGAGCAGGCCATACTCATGGCTGTCCTTGCCCTCCTGTTTCATCCGGTTCAGAACCTTTCCGGCCTCCTTTTCTGCCTCCTCATTCATGCCCGCTTCTTTTATTTTAGTTTCAAATCTGCGGACATCGGAAATATTCTCCGGATGCATCTCATCCAGCTGGTTCTGCAGAAAATCAATCTGTTTTTTAATGGCTGACTCCCTGTATGCCTGTTCATGGGTCTCCTTCTGGGCACTCTGGGCTTCCTCACTGACCTTGAACAATTCAATAAATTCATAGATCGCCTTTTCAATCCGTTCACAGCGCTGTCCCCTGGTCTCCGCCTCCAAAACGGCATATTTTTCCGGCCAGGAGAGATTCAGATAGCCTGAAAGGGCACAGAGGATCTCGTTCATATTTTTCCAGTGCAGGATAAAGCTTCTCGCCCACACACCCCACTGAAACATCTGTACAAATTTCAGCAGATCTCTTTTGAGCGCTTCAAAACGCTTCTGCATCTCCTCGTCCGAGATATCCTCCACCTCGCCACAGATCGCTGCCGAAGCGGAGATGGACTGCATGGTCACTTCCACATCCGTGATCAGGACACGCTCTTTTGTATGGACACGAATATTGCCTTCCTCGTCTATACTCTCGATCTTGCCGGAAACCCCGATAGGGCAGATGTCCTCCGGCGTCATATCTTCCCGCTTCTTATCCTGCTTCATCATCAGGAACAACACATCCTCACCCACATGCTCCGCAGTAATCTCCCGGTCTGTGAAAATGTCCTTTTTGAAAAAGAAGGTAACGCCGGGCAGTATCATCATATCGTAAATCGGTATTGTAATCATAGGTGCATCCTCCTCGTATTATCAGCACTCATTCAAATTGAGTGCTAGCATCAAGTTAAAATATATAGCGAATCCGTTGGAATCCGCCAAGTATTGTGATATAATTCTATCATTAAATAAACATTTTACAAGTACGCAGTATTTTCATACCAGGTATGTTTTTTCATACCTACTATCTCATTAAGGAAAGGAAACCGGTTATGTATGCAGCATCAATGGAAAAAAAGGAAACGGAAGCTGTCTGTCCGCTGAGATATGCGTTGAATCTGGTGGGCGGAAAATGGAAGCTTCCTATTATCTGTATTCTGGCACGTGAAGAATCTGTGCGTTATAACAGCCTGAAACGAAAGCTCTGCGGCATTACCAACATGATGCTGTCCCAGTCCTTAAAAGAGCTGGAGGAAAACGGCATTGTCCACCGGGAGCAGTATAATGAGATCCCGCCCCGGGTGGAATATTCCCTCACGAAAGAGGGACGCAGTATTTTAGAGCCGCTGGACAGCCTGTCCGAATGGGGGAAAATGCATATGGACAGAATACAGACGCAATCCCCATACTGCGGGGAATGCAGGGATACAAAATAGGCGGCTCCCTACAGGCAGTCAGTCATTCTCATTCACCTGTTCAAAAGAAGCCTGTTCTGCTATCACATCAAATACAAGCCCGCCTCCTGACCAAAACTCATATCTGACACGGCAGGACGGGCTTTCTCTGATAATACGGGTCATCTCACCGCACTCGGGTGCTTTCAGGTCATGGGAGGCTTCCTCCAGTCTGCGCACCTTCAGACGCATCTTTCCCTGCCTGATCGTCACTTTGCCGTCCCCATACTCTTCTATGCGTACTCCCAGGTAGGTGGCCATCCTGTATTCTCTTCCACCGCAATGCACTGCGCAGATACAGCCTTGAAAATGAGTGCCGAAAAACGGAATATCCGCAACAGACAGCATCACACTGCTGCTCTTACCAAACCCGCATTGCGTCCAGAGATATGTCTTTGGAAAGGAGCGTCCTTTGTCTGTCTCTATATATCCCCGTCCTCCTGTCATGGAGATCTTTCTGCCGTTTACAAGGAGGCTGCCCCTGAGACTGTGGTGCATACTCAGCACACCGTGGCTGCACTGCAGAAAGGGGATGTATTTAAAAAACCCCATAATGTCATATGACAGCCTGTCAAAAGGTGCGTATGCCATACAGCCTTTTACAGTCAGGTCCCTGCTCTTTATATCCACCTTGATACCCTTCTCCGTAAAAATATTTTTTCCCACTCTGACGCCAAAAGGTTTCCTGCTGATGCGGCACGCCTCTTTGGGATACGTGAAATACCAGGCGCCATCCTCTGTGACGACCTGAAGAGATACGGTCCACTTTCCGCTTTTATCCCCATGTACGGCAGGGATAAATGCAATGGTATTCTCCTGATTCTGGTGTTTCAGATACCATCCTTCAAAATAAGGAAAGGAAAATGCCGCACATCCCTTCTGAATACATGTCTTTTTCATGTTCTTCACCTCTGTGTCTAAGTTTATCCGAACATGGGGTGCCGGTGATACACTGGTGGTTCCCCATGTTTGCTTCTGCTTTTGGACACATTTAGGATGTGCGGCATTTATAAACCATATACGTGATTTGACTCAGGCATTTTTCTGTTCTTGGATTTTTTCAGCCAGGTCGTTTAAATATACCCAGCGTTCCATCTTTTCTTCCAGTTCTGCCTCTGCTTTTTCCTTCTCGGCTGTCAGTTCGGACAATTTTAAAGAGTTTGTGGCATTTGCCATCATATCATCGTCCAGCTTTTCTATCTTTTCTTCCAGAGCCGCGATGTCATCATCTATGGTATCGTATTCTCTCTGTTCTTTGAATGTAAATTTCAGCTTTGCCGGGCGGTTCAGCTTCCAGTCTTTGGCTGCCTCCTTTTTCTCCGGGACCTCCTTTTTCAGGGAAATGCTGCTGTCCGTGTCTGAATGCCTTCTCTCCTTTGCCTCCAGATAATCCGTGTAGCCGCCCTCGTACTGCTGCAGATGTCCATTTCCGTCAAATTCAAATATCCGGTCCACTACATTGTCCAGAAAATACCGGTCATGGGACACAGTGATCACGATCCCGGAAAAAGAATTCAGGTAATCCTCTAAAATGGTAAGTGTAGGAATATCCAAGTTGTTGGATGGCTCATCCAGGATATAGACATTGGCACCGCTGATGAGCACCGAGAGCAGGTACAGCCTCCGCTTCTCCCCGCCGGAGAGTTTGCACACAGGGGTATACTGCACATCCGGTGTGAATAAAAATCTCTCAAGCATCTGTGAGGCACTGATCTTTCCATCTCTTGTCTGCACATACTCAGCAATATCCCTGATATAGTCGATGACCCGCCGGTCTGTATCCAAATCCGGCTCCTCCTGTGCCAGATACCCAATCTTAATGGTCTCCCCGATTTCAATTTCCCCGGAATCCGGCTGGATCAGACCTGCTATCATCTTGATCAGGGTGGACTTTCCGCAGCCGTTTGGACCGATAATGCCCAGCCTCTGGTTTCTCAGCACAATATAGTCAAAATCATCCACAAGCTTTGTCCCGCCATAGCTTTTTCCCACGTGGTGTAGCTCAATGGTCTTTTTGCCCATCCTTGTCTCCACAGAATCCATCTCCACAGTCTGATCCTGCACCGGGGTCTTTCCGTTTTTCAAGGCTTCCAGGCGTTCCAGTCTGGCTCTCTGCTTGGTGCTTCTGGCACGGCAGCCCCGCTTGGCCCACTCCAGCTCCATGCGCAGGACACTCTGCCGTTTGCGCTCAGAGGCCAGTTCCATCTCCTCCCGCTCTGCTTTCAGTTCCAGGAATTTGGAATAATTGGCATCATAGCTGTACATGTTTCCCCGGCTGATCTCCAGGATCCGGTTGGATACCTTGTCCAGAAAGTAACGGTCATGGGTGACCATGAGAATCACGCCTCTGTATTCCCTCAGATAAGCTTCCAGCCAGGCGATCATCTCCTCGTCCAGATGGTTGGTTGGCTCATCCAGCAGCAGGACGTCAAACTCGGAAGCCAGCACCTTCGCCATAGCTACCTTCCTTCTCTGCCCTCCCGACAACTGTGCCAGCGGTGTGTCATACTGCACGATCCCAAGCTTTGTCAGGTTGCTCTCCACCATCCAGTCCGTCTCCGCTGATTTTCCAAGGGCATAGGAGGACACGGTTGCATCCCGGGGAAATTCCGGATTCTGAGGCAGATACGCAATCCGCAGTCCGTTCTGCCTGACAATCTGCCCCAAATCCGGTTCCTCGATCCCGGCAGCCATTCGGAGCAATGTAGTCTTTCCTGTGCCGTTGATGCCGATTATCCCGATTTTATCCCCTTCGTGAATGCCAAAGGACGCATCCTCAAAGATGATCTTATCCCCGTATATTTTACTGATATGTTCTATATTTAATATGTTCATTTGTGACGCTCCTCTTATTCTCATACTGACAATACTCATCATAAATGATTTTGAACGGAACGTCAACTTTTATCCGGCTGGTTCTGCTCAACACCGGAGGAGCATAGAGACACAAAAATCATCTCTGTCTCTTTCAAAGCGTCACATACTCCCCATGCAGCGCTTCCGCAATCTTCTCTGCAAGTCCCAGGCTGAAAAAACCGTGTTCCGTGTCAATGACAAGGGACGGTATCCCTGCCCGGTAGATCTGACTGGCAGCAGCTAAAGCCAATTCAAAGGGCACACCCGGTTCCGTATCAAAATTAGCTTTTCCGTCTGTCAGCAGGATCAGAAAAGGTTTAAAATCCCCAAAACGTTTTCGCTCTGCCTCAAAGACCTCCATAGCTTTTCTAAGCCCCATAGCCAGGGGAGTGTTGCCTGCTGCCGGAATCTGCTCCAGACGCCTGGCGGCATATTCCACACTTCTGGTAAGGGGCAGCAGGACCTCGCATGTACTGTTGCCGAACGTGATCAGACCTGTCTTATCCCTGGTTGTATATGCCTGGGCGATCAGGGATAAGACAGCCCCCTTTGCAAAAGCAAGGCGTTTCTGTGCACCCTGGGAGCGGCTGGCATCCACCACAAACAGTATTCCTGCCTGATTCCCGGCACTTATCTTCTTGACCCGGTAATCCTCCCGACGGATCACAATATGCTCCCCCGGCTTCCCGGCTTCCTTTTCCGCTTCCGCCTTCAGCCTGCTGTTTTGCCAGGGAGCGGCTGCCCGGAGTGTGGCTGCAAAAGCAATCTGGGACATATCCCCTATATCTGCCATGCGGGAACCTGTACATCTTCCCTGGGTCACCTTCCGCTGTACCCCATGTTTTCCAGAGCTGCTCTGATTCCGCCGCCCAAAAGACATCCCTTCTCTTGCCTGCATCTCCCTGAGAATCCCAATCAGGGACAGTTCCTTTCCATTTCGCATCACCGGCACCCAAATAGGCGCATAGCCACAGGACTGTCTGCCTTCCTCTCCCTATCCGCCCTCACCGAAGCTTTCCTTTGCAGTTCCAGTCTCTCTGATACTGCCTTCTCTGGTACCGCCATTTCCACTGCCGCACTCTCTGCTGCTGTCCTCTCTGCTGCTGTCTTTCCTGCCACGGCTCTCGCTGTGACTGTCCTCCCTGGTGCCGCCCTCCCCGGAATCACGCGTCTCCTCCCAGTTCTTCATCACCTCATCCAGAGCCGCATAATCCATATTTCCCGAATCCAGAGGCCCTTTCCGCATTCTGTGGGGAAGGGTATAAACGGCGGCTCTCTTCAAATCCTCTTTTTCAACCTGGCTGTTTCCCCTGAAAGCAGCCATGGTTTTTGCCGTCTTGATCATGCTGATATCTGCCCGGTGTCCCTCTGTCTCCAGGGAAATGCCGATTTCGGCCGCCAGGAGAACCATCTCATGACTCACCTTTATCATCGGAAGCCTCTCTTTTGCCTCCCTGATCTTAGATGCCAGTTCCTTCTGGGCTTTTGCATATTTCCTGCAGAACTTCCTGTTATCTTCCTCATAAGCCAGACGGTTTTCTATGATCTGTGCCCGAAGCTCTGTATCGGTCTCCCCGGCCACATCCACCACCATACCGAACCGGTCTAATAGCTGGGGCCGCAGATTGCCCTCCTCCGGGTTCATGGTTCCCACAAGCACAAATCTGGCAGGATGGGAATGGGATATCCCCTCCCGCTCCACGGTATTGACGCCCATAGCTGCCGCGTCCAGCAGCAGATCCACAATATGGTCATCCAGAAGGTTGATTTCATCCACATACAGGATATGTCTGTCCGCCGCCGCCAGTATGCCTGGCTCAAATTTCTTTTCCCCGGTCTTCAGGGCATGTTCAATATCCAGCGTTCCCGCCACCCTGTCCTCCGTGGCATTGATAGGGAGTTCCACTACTTTTGCCGCGGGAAGCACATCTGCCAGCCCTCTCACGGCCGTTGATTTGGCAGTCCCCTTCTGTCCCCGGATCAGCACACCGCCCAGAGACGGATTGACCAGATTCAGCACCAGCGCTTCCTTCATCTGTTCCTGTCCTAAAATGGCTGTAAACGGATAATTTTTTCTTTGTTCCATGTATTTTTCTCCTGTCTGCGTCTTCTATTTCCTTCCCGCGTCTATGGTTCCTGTTTATTTTCGGCGTTTGTCTCTCCGGTCACCTCTCCATATCTCCCTCTGTCTCCAGATATGCACTGCGCACCTGCATAAGCTCCTCCTCGGACGCATCCCAGTATCCCCGGTTGCTGGCTTCCATCAAACGCCCCAGCATACTGAGATATGCCCACCGGTTGCTGGCCTGCATCCGTCTGCGCAGGTTCGCATCCTCCACATAGCATTTTTCCATATCAGAAAAAATCCGGCTCCCCACCCGGTCTGTTGTGGAGGCAAATCCCATGACATTCTCAAACCTTCTGGAAATCTGCTGGACACCGTGGTAATCATGCTTCATCATTCCCTCGATCCATTTGGGGTTCAGCAGCCTTGTGCGGATCCCCTTTTCAAAGGATATACTGAAATCCTCTGTGCGCACTTCCTTCCCTGTGGTATCTGCCACATAAAGCTCCGCCTTTTCCCCTCCGGCAATTTCCACTGCCTTGGAAAGCCCGCCGTAAAACTCATAATAATGGTCCAGATCTGCCAGCTCATACTCCACATTATTCCTCACCTGGGAAATCATCTGCACGGTTTTATAATTCATGTTCAGCAGCCCTTTTGTACACACACCCTTTTTCGTGCTGCTGTACACATAAGACAGATCCTCCGTAAAGGCCTGTCCCAGCTCTGCCGCTTCTTTCCAGGTGCCTTTTCTCACCTTCTCTGTGAGCCTGGTTCCGTATTCCCCCTCCTTTGGTCCAAAGATACGGCTTCTGGAAAGCTCTGCTGCCTCCTCCGGTGAATACCCCTGTGCCAGCAGCCTTTCTCTGTTTTTTCTTGTGTTTTTCGCAAATCCGCTCTGTGCATCCGTCTCATCCAGCATATCCAGCTTGCGGAATATCTCATTCAGATTCTCTACCAGATTCGGAAACATATCCCGGAAGAATCCGCAGATATGTATGACCACATCCACCCTTGGCCTGTCCATCTCCTCTGTGGGGATAATCTCAAATCTGCTGTCAAAGCTTCCCTCGAACTGCTTCATCCGCACACCCAGATAGTAAAGGATCTGCCCCATGGTCTCTCCCTGGGACTTGGAAGTCTCCAGCCCCCAAAGGATGACCGCAGTGGAATCCGGCCAGCAGCCCCGGCACTTCCGGTAACGTTCCAGTGTCTGGGCAGCAATCTTTTTCCCCCGTTCAAAGGCGGTCCTTGTGGGAACAAGCCTGGGGTCAAACTGCACCAGATTTCTTCCGGTTGGAAGAAGGTCCGGACTTTTTAAAATATCCCCTCCGGTGCCCACCGGAAGATATTCTCCTCTAAGCGCCCTGAGCATTCCCTCTATCTCCCGGTTCTCCATGGCATTCTTTATGATCTGTTCCTCTAAGGCGTGTTTTTCCTCCTCTGTCTTTTCCTGCGGCAGATGTTCCATCACCTGCCCTGCATACGCCTCGGCCTCCTCCCGGCTGTATCCCTGCCCGATTGTGTGCAGGCCCCCGGGAATAAGGGTGATTTCGTAATCGTATAACTGCTCCTCAATGACATCCAGGATTTTTTCTGTCACCTCCGCACCTTCCTCCATAAGCCCGGATGCATGGGCCTGGACACCGATATGGTAAAGCAGGTCTTGGCACCGCTCCGGGGCATTTTGCGCGCTTTCCCGGTACTCCGCTATCATTTCCTTTATCTCCTCATAGACGCCGTACAGGCCGCCCCTCTCAAATGCCGGCGGCTGATATCCAAGCAGCACCGCATGGCTCCTTCGTTTTGCAGTCATGGCCTCTGAGGGGTTTCCTATATAATAGAAGTAAAAATGCGGTACATCCCCCGCCAGCCGGTCCGGCCAGCAGTCCTGCATCATTCCGCTCTCTCGTCCCGGCAGAAATTCCAGGGTTCCGTGGGTACCAACATGGATCATGGCATCCGCCTGATACTCCCTGCAAACCCAGCGGTAAAAAGCCTGATATTCTCCTGTGGGGGCAGCATTTCTGTCGTGATAGGAAGCTTTATCCTCTGCACCCTCCGGCACTCTGGAAGGCTGAAGGCCAATAAATACATTCACGTTTTGAATTCCCTTGACCGGGTATTGCTTCCCGTCTATGCTGCAGGAAAAGTCCCATTGGGCCGGTTCTGCCCATTGGGGAGCATTACACCTTCCATCCCCGCAAAATATCTCACGAAGCTTTTCAGGACTCATATTTTCTGTCTGATACCCATCTGCTTTCAGCCCTCTGAGTATTGCGGACACGGATGCAAACGTGTCAAGAAAAGCGCCTCCGAACAGGTTGTCCTCACCAGGCGGATAATTATAGCAGATAAGGGCCAGCTTCTTTTCTCCGTTCTCCTTCTCTTTCAAACGGATAAACCTGCCGATTCTCCCGCACAGGCTTTCTATCCTCTCCTCAATAGGTGCAATACGGGTAATAGCAAAAGCTTCTGTCTTCTCCTCCAGCTTCTCCATTACGCCCACCGGATAGGTGTGGATTCCGCCGTCCAGTTCCGGAAGGAGGATACTAATGAGAAATTCCCCGGGATTTACCGCGCTTTCATGCTCCCACTGGCTTTTCTCTGCCTTTGTGATACAGAGCGGTTTAAAATAAGGCACATTCAGCCGCTCAAGGATCTGCACTGCCCCCCGGGCATTTCCTCCCATAGGCCCTGCTCCCAGACGGAAGGGCATCAGATTCACTGCTGCGGATATAGGACAGACCGGGGAGCAGAGAAATGCCTCCAGTTTCTTTAAGTCCCTGTCCTCATTCTGGGAAAATGCAATTGGCAGCACATTATAATTTCTCCCCAGGCTGTGATACATGGCCTGCACCACAGGCTGAAAATCATTGGGATAACTGTGTCCATAAAAAAGAAGCGCCACTGTTCTTTTGTCTTTTTGGTATGTATTGGCCTTCCAGTAAGATTTCAGGCTGTCCTGGCAGTCTCCTGTCTCTGGATTTTTCAGGTATATGCCATAGCGCATACTGCAGGGTTTTTCTTTCGGCAGCTCTTTCATTCCAAAATAAGTTCTAAGCAGCAGGTGCATAAAGGAATCCATATCCTCCTCCTGGGCCTGCTACCAATAATCAATCAAAAGAAAGACATTTTTCATGTCCTTCATCATACCAAAAGGCGCCACGCTTCCCATCATGAGAGCCATACGTCTCATGGTATGCATAAGGGCTGCCGCATTCTTCTTTGTTTTCTTCTCCTGGGGCCCGGGTCTTTCTGCCTCTGCAGGTGCGCTGCTCTGTTTTTTCATTCCCTCCATGGAAAACGCCCCCAGGCGGATATATTCCCGGCATCCATTGCCAATAACAATCCGCTGTCCACGGCACGCTGCCAGCCCCTCCCGCACCACATCCTGCAGTGCCTCAGAAGCTCCCATAATATCAATCACGACTGCATCCGCGGTCTTGACAGCTTCCTTTATCTTATCCTGCAGACCCAGGACTCCCGGATTAGCGCCTGCCACATAGAACATGGATAATTCCATCCTATTCTCCCCGTACCTCTGCTGAAATTCCTGCCGGTACCGGTTGAGCTGATACAGGGCCGGGGCAGACACTGCCACAACTGTAATTTTCATAACACGGACCTCCATTCATATATCTTAAACTTATTTCAGGGGATTGCCAGGCAATCCCCCGTAACATTTCCCATTTATTATACTTTCTGTGACAGTTCAGACAGGTCTGCGCTTTACTGCTCTGACCGTATGAAAAATTAGTGGCTTGATGTGTAACGATTCAGCTTGCCTGAACTGTTATTACTTTCTATTCATACAACAATTATACTACAAAATAACGGATCAGGACAGCCTTCCATTATCCATGGTGTATACAATATCGGCCAAATTCATAGTAGACTTCCTGTGGGACACAAGGATCACGGTCTTTTTATGACAGGACTCCTGCAGAGACTTCAATATGATGCCTTCATTCAAAGAGTCCAGGTTGCTGGTTGGTTCATCCAGAAGAAGGAATGGCGCATCGTGAAGAAAAGCCCTGGCAATTCCAATCCTCTGGCGTTCTCCCCCTGAAAGGGTGTCTCCCAGTTCCCCCACCTCCGTATCATATCCTTTTGGCAGAGTCATGATAAAATCGTGGATGGAAGCTTTTTTTGCCGCCTCCATGATCTCTTCCCGGTCTGCATCCGGTTTACCAACCGCGATGTTGTTTGCAATGGAATCGTGGAACAAGTAGGTCTCCTGTGTAACATAAGACTCCATCCGCCGGAGATTTTCCGTGTTTATCTTCTTTATATCTCTCCCGGAGATTTTTATACTTCCCTCCTGCGCATCCCAGAATCTCATGAGAAGCTTTAAAAGCGTAGATTTTCCGGAACCGCTGGCACCGTGGATACCCACGATCTGCCCCGGTTTAAAACAGATGGAATAATCTCTGAGAATCGTCTCCTCCTCATAAGAAAAGTTCACATGTTCACAGGATGCGCTGGTAAATCCTGTCTCTTTTTCACCGCTCACTTCCTGTACCATTGGTTCCTCCTCCAGGATGGAAAGCACCCGCTCCCCGCTGGCAAGTGTCTGGTTCAGATTATTGGAAAGACTGGACAATGCCACCACAGGTCCAAAGGAACCCATCATGGAAACCGTACACAAAAGCACCTCTGAAAATCCGGCCTGTCCTCCCTGATAAAGATACAGCATAAGAAACAGCATCAAAAAGGAAAATACCAGGATGCTCAGATTGGTGATGCCCCTGGCGGACGCCTCCATTTTGCTTAAATCCTTCTGGATACCGCCAAGTTTTACAGAGCGCTCATTCATCTGCTCTTTCCTCTTCTGTCCTTGTCCGTACTGAATGGTCTCATCCAGTCCCCGCAGGGAATCCAGCACAAAGCTGTTCAGTTCCCCAAAGCCGGTTCTAAATTCCATGCCTTTACTTCCGCCTCGTTTTCCATTCCAGACGGGAAGTACGGCCCCCACCACCAAGTATCCCGCAAGAGCCAGCAGTCCTGCATACAGATGAAAATGCCCTATAAACACCACCATCACCAGAGAAGTCAGGGAACCTATGGCAATGGGTGAGATCGTATGTGCATAAAACACTTCCAAAAGCTCAATGTCCGTAGTTATAATGGAGATCAGGTTCCCCTTGTCTCTTCCCTCCAATTTTGCCGGACATAGCCTGCGCAGGGACGCAAACACTCTGTGCCGGATAATAGCCAGCAGTTTGAATGCAATATAATGGTTACAGTATTGTTCCGCGTAATGCAGCACGCCCCGTAGAACTGCCATAATACCCATAACCGTAAAAATAGTTCCAAAGGGCAGAGAAATTAAAAATCCCGGCTGTTCTGTCAGACGGATCCCCTCTGCACCAACCGTAGTTAATCCGTGCAAAATGGCGCATCCGGCCAATATAGTCAGAAAAATAGCACACAGGTAGCCGAGGACTCCCAGGGTAACTGCCGCAAACATTCGTCCCATAAGAGGTCTGACTAAACCGATCAGACTTCCCATAATGCGTATCCCGCTTCTTCTCTCTTTCATCCTCTCGCCCCCTCTCTATACCCTCCTGGATATACGCCTGCCTGTCTGTCCGGACATGTATTGCCGTCTGTTCCATGGCTGTACTGTTCCAAAGCACTCTGGCTCTCAAAAAGCCTTCTGTAGCTTCCGCACTGTCCCATCAGTTCCCCGTGGGTTCCTGTCTCAGCAATCCTTCCGTTCTCCATCATATAGATACAGTCTGCTCCCACTCCATTGGCAAGTCTATGGGAAATAAGGATCACGGTTTTCTCTTTCGCCATCTGCCGGATAACGCCCATGATCATCTCTTCACTCTCCACATCAATATTGGATGCGGCTTCGTCAAAAATGTACACCGGCGTATCGTGAAGCAGTGCCCTTGCAAGGGCAAGCCTCTGACATTGTCCCCCTGAAAAATTGCTTCCTTTTTCCAGTACCTTTGTATCCAAACCGTCCTGTTCTTTTAAGAATGCAAGCAGATTCACTTTTGAGAGTGCTTCCTCCAGCTCTGCCCTGGAGGCATCCGGCCTGCCCATCCGCAGATTGTCCTCCACGGTCCCTTTAAACAGGTAGCTGTTATGGCTTACCAGTGTCACCGTCTCCATGAGATTTTCTTCATCCATTTGAGAAAGCTCTTTCTCTCCTATGCGTATGCTCCCCCGGTACCCTTTATTGCGCCCCATCAGAAGGGATACAATGGTACTCTTTCCACAACCGGAGGTGCCTGCCAGGGAAACCATACTTCCGGCAGGAATATGCAGAGACACATCCTCCAATATCCCCCTGTCCTCCTCATAGGAAAACTTTACATGGGACAGATCCACCGACAGATCACTTTTGCCCGCTCTTCCCGTTCCTCTTTCCGGTTCCGGTGTGTCCAGCAGAGCAAAAATCTTATCGCTGGCTGCCATGCCGTTCATTGCAATATGAAAAAATGAACCCAACAGCCTCAGCGGAATAAAAAACTCTGATGCCAGCAGTACAATGGCCAGAGTTCCGGCAAGAGATACATTTCCGGCAAGATACTCCCGCACAGCCACGATCATGCCAATGGCAGCACCGCCGTAAGCCACAATATCCATCACACTGGTGGAGTTAAGCTGCATAGTAAGAACCTTCATGGTAATATTGCGGAACTGCTCTGCCTCCCGGTCCATCTCCTCTGCCTTCTTTTCATCCGCCCTGTAGATCTTTAAGGTGGTGAGCCCCTGTAGATTCTCCAAAAAGCTGTCCCCAAGGCCCGTATAAATGCCCCAATATTTATTCAGGAGCCTTTTTGCAAACTTCTGGACCAATACAATGGATATGGGAATCAGCGGAACACAGACAAGCAGCACCACACTTGCCTTAATATCCACAAAAGCCAGCACCGCAAACAAAGTCACCGGTGCCAGCAGGCTGTAGAATAACTGGGGAAGATATTTTCCAAAATAAATCTCAAGCTGCTCCACTCCCTCTGCGGCCATCTGTACCACAGAAGAGGTGGCTGTATGCTCCCTGTAGGAAGCCCCCAGGCGCAGCAGCTTTTCATAAATCTTTTCTCTCAGAATCCGTTTTACATCCACACTTGCGTGATAGGATGCCCTGGAGGACATCCTGTCACATAGGAAGCGCATAATTACAGCAGTCCCAAAGACAAGGGCTGTCTGTCCGCAGTCCCTGGCAGTCATGGCTCTGTATAATGCTTTTTCAAGCAGATCCGTCACAGAGAATATGGCGGCCATCCAAAAAAGCAGCGCGATCCACTGCCACAGTATATTATAAACAATGTACTTCTTTCCGTGGGCAAGAAGCTTAACCAGCCGTGTCTTAATCATATTCTTTTTCCCCTTCCGGAATGGTCCTAATATAGAAAGCAAAATAAAGTACATGGCATACCCATACGGCAGCCAGACAGATCCTTCCCACAGGGACGCGGCTCATCATAATAAATCCCACTGACATAACAATGGTCACAGTTCCCATGATGGTCAGCTTACTTCGCAGTGTCATCGATTTGCTTTTCACAAAGCTTTCCAGATGCTTCTTATATAATCCTGTGCTCATAAACCAGTTGTGCAGCTTTTCTGAGCTTTTTGCAAAACAGAACAATGTCAGCATGTAAAAGGGCACTGTGGGCAGAATTGGAAGCACCACACCGATGGTCCCTAACGCCAGGCTGATAAATCCCAATATGATCCATAGTATCCTGAATGGATTTCTCTTCATAATCGTATACTCTCCTATATTGTCAGGACAAATTTCTGCCCATCTATTTTTGTCACATCCAGACGGATCCCATAGAGGGTTTCAATACTCTCTGTTGTGATCACGTCGTTTGGTTTCCCCAGGATTTCCACAAGGCCGCCTTTCAGACCAATCACCTTATCAGAAAAATATATGGCCTGATTGATGTCATGGAGCACCATGATGATGGTTATCCCAAACTCCCGGTTCAATTTTTTTACCAGCTCCAGGATTTCCACCTGATAACGGATATCCAGGTATGTAGTGGGCTCGTCCAGAAACAGTATTTTTGTATTCTGGGCAAGGGCCATGGCGATCCACACCCTCTGCCGCTGACCGCCTGAGAGCTTCCCCACCTCCCGGTCCCGGTATTTTGTTATATTTGTCACCTCCATGGCCCACTCTACCAGCCGGTCATCCTCCTCGCTTTTGGCCTGCATCATTTTCATGTGAGGAGTCCTTCCGTATGACACCAGACGTTCCACTGTAATATCATCACTGGAGGTATTATACTGGTGTACAATAGACACCTTCTTTGCAAAATCCTTCAGCCCCAGATTCTGTATATTCTTTCCTCCCAGAAAGATTTTCCCCTTTCTTGGATACAGGTTCTTAGTCATGAGGGAAAACAGGGTGGATTTGCCGCAGCCGTTGGCTCCCATGATGGTTGTGATCTCCCCTTCCTCAATGGCAAAGGACACATCTCTTAAAATCTTGTTCTTACCATAAGAAAAGGAGAGATTCTTAACCTCCATTGCTGTTTTAGTTTGCATATTTCTTTGACCTCCTCAGCAGAATAATAAAGAATGGCCCGCCCACAACACTCATGATAATGGATGCCGAAATCTCATAGGGCGAAGCAACGGTTCTCCCTATGGTATCCGCCAGCAGGAAAGTAAACGCCCCGAAAAGCATGGAAAACGGTATCAATGCCTTGTGGTCACTTCCCACCAGTATCCTTCCGATATGGGGAACGATCAAGCCCAAAAAGCTGATAGCCCCCGCAACGGCTGTGGAAATACTGGCAAGCAGTACAGCCACAAGAGAGATGGTGATGCGCATAGTGTTTACATTGACCCCCAGCCCTCTTGCCGTTTTATCCTCCAGGGACAGCAGGTTGCATTTTCCGGAAAAGATTATGGCCAGGATCAGGCCTGCTATCACATAAGGAACCAGGGTTTTTACGTCATCCCAGGTTTTCATGGTAATATTTCCATTGACAATAGACGCCACGCCTGACATATTGCCCCCACTCATGGAATTTAGCCCGCTGGACAATCCTGTGAACATGGAATTCACAGCCACACCTACAAGGATGATCCGAAGAGGGCTCAGTCCCCCCTTCCAGGAAAGGCTGTATACCAGGAAGAACGCGATCACGCCTCCTAAAAACGCAAACAGCGGCGTGAAGAAAAACAAAGTGGGCGCGAATGCAGTGATCATGACCGCCGCAAAGCTGGCACCGCTGGAAATACCAATGATTCCCGGGTCAGCCAGAGGATTTTTCAGCACTGCCTGGAATAATACGCCTGACACGGCAATTGCCGCCCCCGCCAGCATAGAAATAATAATACGCGGGAATCTCAAATCATAAATAGTTGCCACATCATCATTAAATTCCACAAACAAGCCCCTGAACAGTTCTCGAAAGCTCACCTTGAGACTTCCGATATTGACCGCTGCAAAAAACAATATGAGCAAAAGCAATGCGATCACAAGAAAGGAAGCAGCCGCCCTGGCTGTTTTCTTCTTTTTTCTGTTCTTATCCATTTCTTCCAGGGAGGGGGCAGTCTCCTGCACCATTTCTGATCTCTCCGGTGTTTCCATTTTCATCCCTCCTACTTGGTAGCCTCTTTCAAGGTTTTATCGTCTGTCTTTTCTGTGGCCTCGGAGTCTTCAGCCGCTTTTATGGCTTTCTCGCTGTTTTCTTTTGCCTTCTCTATATCCTCATCGCTGTCGGGATACAGCATGGGCTGCAGTTCATCTAATGCTTCCGGATAACGGAATGTAGCACTCATACCAAACAATTCATAGGTCAGGTCATAAACTCTTCCATCTTTAACTGCGTCAAAATGTTTCCAGATATCGTTTGTCTCAAAATCATCTTTGAACATGGATACCACTTGGTCCGGCAGCGCATGAGCTGCGCGTAGGATCACATCCGGTTCCTTGGTTTTCATATCTTCTGTGTTCACGGTAAGGAATTCCTGGTCTGTACCTGCATAGACATTCTCGCCTCCGGCCAGTTCAACCAGGCTTCCCACATAAGAATTTTCCGTGGCAATTATGTAAGAACCGGGCAGCCCCATGAGTATCAGGACTTTAGGTTTTTCTTTGTCTTTGTTCTTATCCTTGTATTCCTTGTAAAACTCCGTAAACTCTGCCACCTCTGCCTCTGCCTCTTCCTCCCTTCCGAAAATCTCACCCAGTTCCTGTATGGAACGGTACATTCCCGGTACGCTCCGCAGATTCAAAAATGCCCAGTCTGTGTCAATGGCTTCATATTTTGGCTGCAGATCCGACTGCAGGCTTGCAGGACTTAAGATCCAGTCCGGGTTCAGGGAGGATACAATTTCCATATCGGGCGCCATTGCCGTGCCCACCTGTTCGATATTCTCATAGCGTTCAGGCAAAGTGGAGATGGTTGTCTTACAGATTCCCACCAGATCCAGGTTCAGGCGGTCACAGATATCTGCGGTTGCCGGAGATGTGGCGATGATCCTGGGTTCCTCCTCCATGGCGGCCACTTTTTTCTTAGCTGCCTCCACAGCCGCTTTTTCCTCCGGATCGTCAATATTTAAGAGCATTTCCGCACTGTCATCCTCTGCGGATGCTGCCGCACCGGTACTCTGGCTTTCCTTCTCACTTTGGTTCTGGTCCACGCATCCTCCCAGAACCGATGCTGCCAATAGTAAACCAAGGACCGTTCCTGCCATCTTTCCATACATACAAAATTTCTTATTCATCATCGTCATCACCACCGCCCCATCTATACCAGTTTTTGCGGAACAGATATACTACACCTGCCACAGCTCCCAGTAAGATCAATCCTGATATGGTGATGGAAACCACTAGAACCAGAATCTGTTTTCCCGCTGAACCGCTTTCGGGGGATGAGGTCTCTGCGCCTGCTGCCACCGCTTCACCTGCAGTGGAAAGGCTTAATCCCCGGGCACTGTTAAGCGTACTGTTTTCAGTGGAAGGTGTCTCTGTGTCTTCAGAAGGAGCTGCCGCTTCTTTAATGCTGCTCTCCAGTTTGGATGCCTCACCGGTGGAATTCTCTGTATTCTGTGTATCCTCTGTATCCTCTGTATTATCCTTATTTACGGATGTATCATCATTGCCTGAGGATGCCGGCTGGCTCTGTAAAGCTGAAGCAGAGGGAGTGGGTTCAGACTGGTCATTTTCCGAGCCGGACGTGTTGTCTGTCCCTGCCGTATTGTCTGTATTTCCTGACGTTTGGCTGCCTGATGCTGCCGTGTCACTTCCTGAAGCTGATGTGACCATGGTGGCATTCATATCTGTATTATTGCCCTCCGCATAATCACTTGGATACAGATAGAAAATCACATCCCTTCCCATTGGTTCCACATACATAGAACCTCTGACCACACAATTTTCACTTGGTACCTGGATGCAGATATCATTGGTTGCTCCATTATTGTCTGTACCATTCCCTGTAACACCCATAGCCGGGCTGGACCAGCCGGAGTCACCTACATTCTGCACCCAAAAGCTGTGTCCTGATGTGTAGCTCATAAGGCTCATGCGTATGGTCAGGTAGTATTCCCCGCTGTCTGTCACCTCCAGTATCCCGGAGGTGTAAACAGCCCCATCAACCATCCCCTGCCCTGTGGCATAAGATGCCTCTCCGCCTGAATCCTCAATTTCTCCTGTTACCGGGTGTGCATAACAGGGATGGATAACACAGGTATAAACTGTGCCTGAAGCAGCATAAACCGGAACAGCAGCAATGCCTGCCCCCATAAAGAGGGCAAGCATCATGCTTAAAAATCCGGCAAGAAATTTCTTTTTTATTTTCAGTGCCTTCATCTTATTTCCTTTCTGTGTTTTGGCATTTTTTCTCCTGGCGTTTCCCATATACTGCAAGGCTTCCCATACAAAGGGCAAGTAAAGCCAGGAATACCAGTCCGCTGATCGGTGCTTCATCATCGGTCTTGGCATTGGATGCCTTCAGAGTGGAACCTGTGCTGTTGGAAGCACTGCTTAAACTGCTTCCGCTCTTTAAACCAGAGCCGCTGCTTGTCAGGCCGGAGCCGCTTCCTAATGTGGAGCCGCTTCCTAGTGTGGAGCCGCTTCCCAGAGAAGAGTTATTATTTGAATTATTATTCGAGTTATTAATGTTGTTGTCCGTAAAATCAGGATCATCCGCCGTTGTGGATTTCAGGGTACTCCAATCCAGCTTTAAGAACACAGGCTGTGTTCCGGTTCCAGCAGATATAGATTCCATAATAGGAACAAATACCTGAAGAGGTACATACCCATTCTCCAGTGCTTCCGGAATCAGCTCAAAAGTCACCTGATCCGGATAATTTGTTCCGAAGCTATCGCTTATCAGACTTCCGTCACTGTTCTTCTGGTAAGCATCCACAGTTACGTCTGCCAGTGTTCCGACCGGATTTCCATACTGATCCAGTGTATAACCGGTCAGATAATATTTAAGCTGGCTCAAATAACCAAACTGGCTGCTGATGGCAAGTCCCTTGAAGTCAAGGGTGATATAATACTTTCCACCTTTTACTGTCAGCTTGACTGTGTGATTGATGGCTTCATTGGACATAGATGCTGTGGTTTTATCAATCTTTACCATACTGCCGGTAATAGAATACACACCGTCGGCAAGATTTTTGATATCAAGGTTATTATTATTATTGTTGTTGTTATTATTGTTGTTATTGTTGTTGTTATTGTTATCCCCGCCATCATTGTTATTTCCTGAAGGCGCGGCTTTCAGGTCGAGTATTGCAAGGGCAAGAGCCGAGGCCTGTGCGTTTACCTCCTCCTGTGTGGCATCCTCATTATTGAAAACAGTCTCTGCGGCTTTGATAACTTTCTTCAGGGCTTTAATGGAGTCTTCTGTGTACAGGTTCTCTCGCCCTGCCATATTGGATGCAGTCACCAGCATCTCATGCAGGCCCTGCTTCTCTACTTTAGCCGGTTCCACTTTTTCCAGATTATTGACTGCATATGCAAGGATTCTTACCTGCGCGTCAACTTCCTCCTGAGAGGCATTATCATCCTTGTAAACCGCATTTGCCGTATCATACAGGGATTGCAAAACTTCTATGGCTGCAGCCGAATAGTTTTCAGTGTCCTCCAGATACTCTTTTGCCTCTGTCAAAGCTGTTTTTAGTTCTGTTTTCACAGCTCCCACCGTCTGAAGACCCTGAATTGCCTTGTCAACGGCCTGTACACATCTGTTGATCTGGGTCTGGGTAGCTTTTTCATTCTGGTATGCTTCCCATGCCTGATCTCTTGCCTGCTGCAGGATTGCCTTTGTTGCGGCTGTATAAGTTACGTCTTCTGCATTTAAATAGGTATCTGCCACTTCAATCGCTTTCTTCAGTTCGGACTTGTCTGTCTTAATCTCCTCCTGACCAAACAGTGTTTTGGTTGTATTCAGGGCTTTTGTCATGGCATCCACAGCTTCCTGGACCACGTTCACATTATCCTGCACAAATTTTCCGGCTTCAATCGCCTTATCAAGAAGATTCAGTTTTTCCTGTGTAAAGTCTGTAGCTGACAGAACAGCTTTCTGTGCATCCGCCTGGTCTGTGTTCTCTGTCTCTGCCTGGTTTGTGTTCTCTGTCTCTGCCTGTTTCATTTTCTCTGCTGCCGCGTAAAGCTCCGCCTTCAGCGTTTCCAGGGATGTGACTGCTTTATCCAGTTCTGTCTTATCTGTCTGTGTCCCTCCGGTCTGGCTCAGTGTACTCCAGTCAAGCTGCAGTTTCGCGTACTGAAGACCGCTGCCTGTGTTGATGGCTTCCATTACAGGTACATACACCTGTACCCATACTTCCCCATCCCCCAGGTCCACCGGCATGGTCATATAGTGGGGGTATAACTGCCCTTTCACATTCTCATCGGTTCCATTGTCCGGATCATTGTACGTGTCATATACGCCTTCAAAATACTCTTCCACATCCAGCGAAATCGGCGTTTCGTCGGTTGGCATCTGATAACCGCTTTCTCCTCCTTCCCATCCCGGGAAATAGTTCAGTTTTGCCAGGTACCCGGTAAATCCGGATGTGGTCAATGGGCCAAATTCCATTCTCAAGGTGGCTTTGCCGTCCTTCACGATCACCTGCATTGGCTTTCTGAGAGCCGCGTTCCCCATGGATGCCTGGTTTGCTGCTGCATGCCAGATTCTTCCGTCTATAGTATAAGTTCCGTCATATACCACATTTTCTTCTTCCTTCTGTAACATGGAAGCCGACGCATCTTTCAGGAGCTGCAGATGCTTGTCCACCTCAGTCTGGGTGGCTCCTGTATCATTGTATACTGCCTTCGCAGACTGGATAGATGCTTTAAAAAATTCAACCGTCTTATCTGCATATGGGCTGGTATCCAGTTTTTCTGCCTGTTCTACCAGGTCCTTTAACTGGCTTTTGTCAACAGCGCCATATAAATTCTCTACAGCCGCTTCCAGAGATGCGGTTTGTTCATCTGCCTGTGCCTGGGATGCGTTTTCATCGTCTAAGACCGTTTTTGCATTCACCAGGGCTGTCTGCAGGTTATCCCAACCCGGATAATCGTTATTCGTTATCGCTGCTGCGGTGTCATATGCCGCCTGAAGTGCTGTCTTGTCAGCCCTGACAATAAGGCCCTCTACTGCTGCCTGCAGTTTCATGAGCTGCGCTTCCACATCCTGCCCCGATGTATTGGGATCCTCAAGAAGGGCTTTTGCATTCTGGATTTCTCCTGTCAGCTTCTCCAGAGAGGCGGGTGTATATTTTTCGGCATCTGCCAATACCGCCTCTGCGGAGGTGACAGCTTCTTTCAAAGCATCCAGATTTACGTCTTTTGTCAATGCGCTGATAGCCGCATTCACTTTTTCTGTCTGATCATCCGCCTCTGTCTGCAGAGCGAAGGGGTCTTGGGCTGTCTGTGCTGCCATTGCCACTGCTTTCTGAAGTTCTGCCACCGCATCTGCCTGGTATTTATCCGGATTTTCAGCAGCTTCCTTCAGCTTTTCATTGGCCTGGTTTAAGGTTTCTGTCAGTGCGTCCTTGTTTACTGTCTGTTCAGCAAAATCTGAAAACTTAAGAGCTGTCTGCACTTCTTTTCCTTGGATGTCTACATATTTTATAGAAACAGAGTTTGACATGGTGCCAAGTGTAAATACTGCCCCTGTAACGGTTTCCTTGCCGTCATCACCTGTTGTTTTTTCCATTTCAGCATCCACATACTGTTTTTCTGCAAGGTCATAATACTGAAGACTTTGAATTCCCTGCACACCAAGAGAGATATCCGCGCCTTCCTCTTTCACAAGTATCCTGGTATCCGTCACAATATCTGTGTCGGTTATGGATCCTGATGCTGTGTACAGCCCCTGATTCAGAATGACATCATCCGGGGATTTCAGGTTGTTGACAGCTTCCATAAGAACGGTGTATGCACGTTCCATGGATTCGGCTGTTTCCGTTTGATATGCTTCTTCGGCTGCGGCATAAGCAGTCTCAAGAGCTTCCCAGGTTTCCTGTGTATATTCTTCCTTCACCGCTGTTTCAGCTATGGTGATTGCCTGGCCAAGTGCTTCTTTTACCGGTTCATCCGGCGTGTCATTGGAAATCTTTTCTGCATTTTCCCAATCCAGAGTCAGCCATGCATCCTGTGGGAAGTCTCCGCCGCCGATTTCATCCATGATAGGTACCTTGAATCTGGCAGGCCATTTTGCCGTATCACTCACCAGCTTCACATATCCTGATTTAGGATAGTAGTTGAGAGTACCCTCGTTGGCAAAGTCCATAAAAAAGCTTCCGTCCAGATTCTTGTAGTAGGAGTAAAAAGTAATCGGTATCAGCGTTCCTGTGGGATAAGCCCCCACCATGGTCATGTCTTCTCCGTAAAGCCACATTTTTGTCATGTATGAAGTCATATCAAGATAGGTGACCGTTGTATAATCCAGGTACAGGATCTTCTCATCTCCTTTGACAACCAGTCTGGCATTATTGTCAACACACTGGTTCGCCATGGAATTGGCTCCCTCATTTGTCAGGTGCATGATAGAAAGAGGAATCGTGTAGGTACCATCTTCCATCTCTCCCGCATCCTGGCTGTCCTTCACTTCATACAAAGCATAATAACCCAGATCTTGTGTTTTAAAGACAAAATAATTTCCGTCATCAGTTTTTTCTATGGTCCCCTTCAGATCAAGAGATATTATCATATTTTCATCGACATTGACTAATTTCACATTGTCCGGGTTCCAGCTATCCGGTATTTTGAATTTAAGCTGTACCGTACTGGAGGTTCGCCTTGTCTCCCTGCCATCCTGGAACTGTATCTTCCAGTTATACATATACATATCAGAATATGATATGTTGTTCATGATGAGGGAGTAAGCATCCACATTGTCTTCTGGATTGTCTACAATCTCTTCCGCAAGCAGTTTACTGGTATCCGGCAATACAGTGGAATCCGTAACTAAAAGAGTTCCTGTTTTGTCGTCTTCCAGTTGGATAATTGACGCTTCGGAAAGAACGGGGATAATGCAAATTTCATAATTAAATGTAGTTGAAGCAATTTTCTTGCGAATAATGACAGTCTCTCCAAAAACAAAATCTTTGTAATCGTTCAAGTCATAAACTATCTCAAGCTTTCCGGTACTGGTGTCTATATCATTACCGTCTACGTCTCTTATTACAGCCTGGTCTTCATTCAGCAAATCCAAATCCAGCGAATAGGCGGCAGTGGCTGTCTCTCCATCAACTTTCCAATCAGCAGTTTTGTTCAGGAAATATTTTTGGAATTCATTACCTCCACCAACACGAATTGCCTTAAAACTAACTTCATTAATATTCTGCATTTCTTCCCGGTCTATTTTCACAGGCGCCTGTACGTTCAGCCCTGTCTCGCTGCGGCGTCCTGATTTAGCATCATCACTTTGCAGCAGCCGGAATGGATCATCCAGGTTATCCACTTGAAAGGTCAGATATGCCCATATCCCCTCGTCTTCCTGTGTATAGTCATACCAGTATTTATTGTTTTCTTCTATAGCTCCGTCTTTTACTTTCTGTGAAGCCTGGGAATTCTGAAGGTCAAAATCATCTGCCCAGCCTTTTGTCCCCATTTGATTCCAGCCATAACCATCTAAATCAAAATATTCCTGCTTCTGTATCCCAAAGAACGCGCTTTTATTTACTGTATCTTTTTCTATCTGCAGAGTGACTTCATAAGTGTTATTCTCAGCTTTTATCAGAGCCATTGCACTCCTCAGGCTTTTACCCGGCATGCCTTCTGTGAGCAATACGGAATAATACCCGTCATCCAATTGGGTGTGATTCTTCGCGTCATCTTCCCTCGTCACCAAGCCGTCCATGGCTTTTTGAAGTGAATTCAGAAGCATTTTCTGGTATTGCTCCGGAATCTCCTCCGGTTCTGTGATGGTGCTCCTCACCTCAAGGAATGCATTCCAACTTTCCCTTGTATACTCTGATTCCTCCAGACTGTCTGCTTTTGCCAGCAATGCAATGAGTTTCTCTAAAGTAGTCTCATTTTTCACAAGTCCGTCTATGGCTTCCTGCAGTGCGTTTATCACCGTGTCAAGGAACTGCTCCGGTATCTCCTCCGGTTCTGTGATGGTGTCCCTCTGGTCTTTGAACGTCTCCCAGCTCTCCGGGGTGTAGTCCAATTCCTTTAAGCTGTCCGCCTCTTCCAGTAAGGCAAGCAGTTTCTCCAGCTTGCTCTCCTGTTTCACAAGTCCGTCCATGGCTTCCTGCAGTGCGTTTATCACTGTGTCAAGGAACTGCTCCGGTATCTCCTCCGGTTCTGTGATGGTGTCCCTCTGGTCTTTGAACGTCTCCCAGCTCTCCGGGGTGTAGTCCGATTCCTTTAAGCTGTCCGCTTCTTCCAGTAAGGCACGCAGTTTCTCCAGCTTGCTCTCCTGTTTCACAAGTCCGTCCATGGCTTCCTGCAGTGCGTTTATCACCGTGTCTAGAAACTGTTCCGGTATCTCCTCCGGTTCTGTGATGGTGTCCCTCTGGTCTTTGAACGTCTCCCAGCTCTCCGGGGTATAGTCCGATTCCTTTAAGCTGTCCGCTTCTTCCAATAAGGACAGAAGCTTATCTAATAAAGCGGAACCTGATTTTTGAGCGGTTTGTTTTGTATTTACTGTATTATTTGAAGCTGCATATGAAGCATTCGTCAAATTGGACATCAATAGACAAACCATCATGATTGCACAGACTATTTTATAGATTTTTCTTTTTATTCCATCCCTCATACTTTACCTCCAACGCCAGTAAGAGAGGCATACCAACATCTGGTATGCCTCTCCCTGCGAATTTCTTTTATATTATTCCGTCACAACTGTGGGAAAAATAATGAAATCACCTTCGGATGCCGGCATAATAGAAACATTTGTTTTAAAACTAGCATCATACTTTGTCGCTTCTGTCGGAACAGTGGCAGAGGTAAAAACGACACCTACAACTGCTTTTTTTGACTCGTTATAAATAAGATCATATTCATCTTCATTATATTCACCATCACGATCTGCATCTATCTGCACATTGGTAAGATACCCTGTCATACCATAAGCTTTAAATGATTCTTTCAAGTTAATGGTAACTTCATATGTACCATTCCCCAACTCAACATAAGTGGTATTCTCTACTGCCGCATTTCCCATAGACAGATTGCTGTCCGGTGCACTTGAATCGAATTTGTCATTTTTATACAGTTTTGTAACAAGTGTAGTGCTGTCCCCTTCGGCCGCAAATGTTGTAACCCCCATTGCCATTATCATAGTTGCTGCTGTACCAAATGCTACTAATTTCTTAAACATATCTTCCATCCTTTCTGCCGTAACGGCTATAAACCTTAATATTTTAGGGCATTCTTACGATAATAGTCATGGTTAGCTGACACTAACGCTTTTCCCTAAAAAAAAGCAGTGCTTGCCCGCCTGTCAAAAGCATATGCTTTTCAGCTCCATCGTATAGTTAGTTTTAACTACCCCGTGCTAAATATATAGCATATATTTCCAAATACTGTCAACTTCTTTTTTCCAAACCGTTCCCGTCCTGCACGGTTTTTTCCCTGTAAGTACAAGTGTTTTTGTCTCTTTTTAGTCTCTAAAAAAATTTCATATTTTAATTATTCTTATATCTATCCGGTTACATCCAGAAAAACAAAAGTGCCGTACTCTCCGGCATATGGGTTCTGCCTACATTGCAGGTCACCGTTACCGGAATCACGCCTTTGATTCTGCCCTCGTGTTTTCTCTGGAAGCGGCATGCATCCAGTGGAATTCTCAGCTTATCTTCCTTTACTTCTGCCTGACACAACATACCTTTATACTCATATTTCAGTGTTTCCAGATGCCCCAGCTTTTCTTCACCATCTGCCCGTGATTTGGCACTCATTTCACACACACGAAGTTCCAGCCAGCTCCCTCTCTTGTTATGCCGTATGGTTGCCGGTTTTTGAAAACCTCTGTCTGCCATGGAGATACTTATCTTATCCTCAGAATCCATTTTATAAAGTGCGAAGCATACATGCCACACTCCGTTTTCAAAGGTACTGGCCAGAAAATTTTTAGATACTGCTCCTCTTTTTTCAGCAATATATATCCGTCTCATCTCCTGGTCATTCCGCATC
Organism: Blautia marasmi; assembly: GCF_900258535.1. Taxonomy (NCBI): domain Bacteria; kingdom Bacillati; phylum Bacillota; class Clostridia; order Lachnospirales; family Lachnospiraceae; genus Blautia; species Blautia marasmi. The sequence continues at coordinate 4,705,080 of NZ_OIWX01000001.1, read as the reverse complement.
ATTGACATCAATGTATGGTAACTCACATTTTCTATCAGATTCCTTACATTCTCAGCAACTTCCGCTTCCGGTTCTCCTATGCGCAGCAAATAGGCCTTTAATTCCTCTATAAGCTTTTTATACCCCCCAAGCCACGCTTTTCCTAATTTAGTAAACTCATAATCTTCTGTCAAATACCCTTTCTCACAGCAGAACTGCAGATAACGGCTGACCGGACTGTGGCTGACCCCGCAGGTTTTTGCGATCTGCATGATGCACCCTCTTTTTTTGTCAATTTTCTCCAGTTCCAAAAGATACTGAAGCTGCTGCATATTTGGACGGTTTTCCTGATTCAGATGCTCCTCTTTTCCCATTCCCAACTTTTCTCTCCTTTACCAGATGTGTACATTCAATTCCCGAATATCCTCTTCTTTTGGCTGCTGATCCCTGGGCGGGAAAGCAATCATACAGTCCCCTTCTGTCACCGGATCATCCGTGCAGACGGTAAATTTAAAAATATCTGAAGGTATCTGATACCCCTCTTTTGTTTTTTCTGCCTGTTTCCAGACCATATCTCCCCTGTACCAGACACCGCCTGTCTCTGCTTCGTCCTTTTCTTTCAGATAAAAATAACTTCCTGCACTTTTTACTTCCAAAGCAATCTTATCAGAAAACGAAAAAAATTCATTTGCCAGGATTCTTGGATATCTCTTCTTTGTATCATAGATACCCATATAAAACTCATACCATCCCTCCCGGTACATAGAATACAGATTGGCTTTGCGCATGACACGGTTATAGGTATCTCCATAATTCAAAAAGTTACAGATCTTCTTTGTAGCCTCATCACTCAGCACGTGTTCCATACGGCAGGCATCCTCCTCCGCCTGCTTTTCTTCCATTCCGATAAGCTGAAAAAACTGTGCAAGGCGTTCATGACGGAACCTGCATTCCGCTCCTTGTGATTTTCCAAATTCCGTCAGATAAAGCTCCTCTTTGTTATCCAGGCTATAAAGATAACCATGTTTTACCATCTGTTTTAGATAGTAATTCAACTCCCGCTTTGCCATATCAAGCTTACTGCACAGCTCCGAACTCGTCAGTCGGTTTCCATTTTGCTGCCATTCATAGAGTATTTCAAGGATATCCTCCTCCCGCTCCCCTTTGGAAGATGGGAAATTTTTCCCGATTTCTCCGTGAAAAATATCATTGGCGCTTTCTGTTTTCATATGTTTCTTTTCCTCTCCCGTATTTCTTTATGTAGTTAGTTTTTACTAACCGTAATCTTTAAAGAAAGAACCCGGTCTGCCGGATTCTTTACTTTGGTCTGGTTTTATTATAAGAAATTATTTGTTTATTTGTCAATGCTTATTTACTGTCTCATATTCATTCAAAATTTGTGCATTGCTATATTCCGGGTATTTATCCTGCAGTTCTGCGACTGTCTTAACAAATTCCTCCTCCACATCGAGCCAATGACAGATTGTTATTGCGGAAAGTTTCTTTCTCAACATTTTACGGATTATATTGACTTCTTCCTCCTTTATTCCTTCTGTCTTTCCTTCAATCTTTCCTTCCTCCTTAAACTCTTGTAATGCCCTGCACACACTGATCTCCTCCTTATCATTTTTTAGTTTTATATCCCTGCCCAACATTGTAAGCAAAGCTTTGCTGGCTTTTGCGGACAATTCCCCCAGTTCTTTCTCATGCTTCTTAACATATTGCATAAAATCCTTTTTATGGTTTCCACACCTTAATGTTTCTAATATCAATCTCCAGTCACCTGGAAATTTTCCTGGGTCTGTGTTCCTGGGTTCAATCAGGTGTACTTTATACCTTGGAAGATATTCCTTTAACTCTGCCGCATCATCCGGCAGACAGATCATCTCTTCCATGGTAAGGGGGCCATCCCAAGGGTTGTCTCCATAATAAAAAACAACACTAACCACTGGCATGAACGGTTCCCCCTTAGAAATACCTGACAGAAACTCGGCTGAAGATTTCAAATTTCCGTCTTTCTTATTCTCTTTCTGTTTTTTCTTCAATTGGTCAGCATACTGAACAGAATCATATAAGAGCATGCGTATTGGCATACCATAATGTATCTCACTCTGGTTCTCACAAATAAAGATTACATACATGGTGTTAAAATATGCCTGTTTAACTGTATCTCTTATCAAAGCCTTTTGATTTTGTCTGCCATCCGCTTCCCAGAAAAGCTGCATAGTAACAATAGGACAGGTCTGCGCATTTACTGCGCTGACCGTATGAACAGGTAGCGCCGGCAGGCATCCGGCCCATCGCGAAGCGATTTTTAATGGCTGGATGCGTAACAGTTCAGCTTGTTTGAACTGTTACGCTGCATGACCAATTCTCTCGGCAACGACTCTAAATACTCCGGCCGCAATACTTGTTTTCCTCCGAAAACAGCGCCATTTATAAAATCACAGAAAACATTAGGGTCCTCAAAATATGGCGTAATAATATTATCTTTTACTCCCATCTTTCCTCCTTATATACTTTTGATCCACTGGAAATCATCTGGCCGAACGGCCGGAATAGATAAATATGTATACTGCATGATGCAGAAATATGATGTCTCCAGAATATCATAAAGAGAAAAAAAGGACAAATGAACTTTCCATAAATTTTAATAACAATAAATAAAAGGTAACTGCACACTCCGTGCCCAGTAACACGCTTCGCGATGCACAGATATGGAGCATTCTGCCCCATATCGCGCTGGCTGCCTCGGGGTTTTCATGCTTCCGGCATGAAAACGCCTCCCGGTACAGTGGCTTGTGTACAGTAACAATAAAAGTACTTGTGTCTGTTCTAATATTAGTATATAATGCAACTATATATTTTGCAATACATTATTTACGCCTTACAGTGCAGTACTCGCTGCTGCATAAATTGCTGGATGCCCTTAGGTTATGCATTGTTATATTTAAACACTGTTATGTTTTTACGATGCAATATTTATTTCATACCAGGCCCCGGTCTCTTTCATCCTCATCTTCATCCCCATCTGTATGTTTCTCGGAGATTGGATGCCCTCCTGTTCCAGATAATGTTACAAACAAAAATCAGGAGTATCCATTCCCAACCGGGACCGAACTCCTGATTCTTATGTATTGCGCTGATCCATTTTTTCCTTTACAATCTGAACTCAGCCAAACCGGATTTAATAGGCCAGAATCCTGGCCGGATTATTTACCGTCATATTGCGAATCGCCAGGTCAGAGACCTCCCCGTATTTCTTCAGTGCAGGAACTCCGAATTTTGTCAGCCTGCAGTATCCCTCACCACCGAACTGCCTGCACATGGTCTTTACGCACATGTCAGTGCCAAGTACGATCTGGCGGCTGTATCCCTGCTGGATAAGACGTACGATCCCGGCCATCTTCATCCAGTCCGGAATGGGTGCGGTTCCCAACGCTTCCAGACCAATATCCCCGGATAAAAATTCCACTGAAAAGTTTGCTCCTTTATCCAGCACCCGTTTCGCCACATCCAGGTCAAGGCCCCATTTTTCCGGGTAGAGTACCATCTCCTTCATAGGTCTTTTTACAGTAGTCTCCATGTGGGCGATCACGATTTTCTCCGGATTCACGCCTTCTTCCATCAGTATCTCCACGATTTCACCCGGTGTACCCCCGTAAGCGTAATCCGGATGTACCGTGATGGACATGCCCGTGTCTTTCGCGGCCTGGCCGCCTGCTCTGAGCGCTTTCTCCTCTGCCTCTGTAAAATCATTTAGTGCAATTTTCACGCACCCCGGCTTTATGTCTGTGTGCTCAATTCCATTTTCAATCTCATCCATCACATGGTCGTAAAACTGGCGGATACTCCAGCCGTCATATTCTCGCGGCCAGGAGGACTCCACATAATAGCCGACAGCTGTAATGACATGAACCCCGGTCCTTTCTGAGATTCGCTTTACTGCCTCCACATCCAGGCGGATTCCGGGAACACTCAGCTCCACCATAGAGTCTCCGCCGGAGTCTTTATACTCCTGTACCTCCCTGGTCATGGCTGCTTCATCATTCAGATCCATGGCATCCCGTACCAGCGGAAAATTCCTTTTCAAAAACCCGATATTTTCCAGTGAGACTTTATCCTCATACTTCACCGGCAGGTCCGTGGGCATAGCCGGTCTACAGATTGCCCCCATATCCGCGCCGTTGAACATAATGTGTTCATGCATATCCGTAAATCCCAGCTCCTCCGGCGCAATATCCCCGCACACAGTTGTAATTCGTTTCATGAATGTAAAACCCTCCCATTTTTCAACCTGGCAGCAGTTTTTATGGGCTCTTTCTCTGCTGCTGCCGGATTCGTTTTCAAACACAGACTAACCCAGAAGTATCTTCTCTATCTGTTCTCTCTTCCCCGTCAGAGAGCCCTGCACCATAGGCGGTTTTCCTCCGCCTTTCCCGCTGCAGGCCTGATTCATCTCTTTTGCAAGCGCCACAATATCTCTGCCTAAACTGCCCAGGACATAACGGTATCCTTCCGAGTCACTGCCCACAAAAACACCACAGACACCCTCTGTGATCTCCATGGCATCATTGACAAAACGCCGCATGGCAGCCGGGTCCAGCTCCTCCTCAAATAAAAGTACAGCCTGTGTCCGGGGCTTCACCTCTGACAAACATCGTCTCAGATATTGTTCCTGAAGCCGCCTGATTTTTTCTTTCTGCCGGGTAATCTCTTCTTCCAGCCGGCAGACTGCCTGTACAACATCCTCCTGTTTCGCGGAAAGCCTGCACGATATGGCTGTCACGCTCTCCTCCTTTTGGTTGTAATCCTCCAGTGCCCGGAAACCGCAGAGCATGTTCACCCGCATCCCGCCTTTATAATGGATCGCCCCTGTCAGCTTAATGATCCCAACAGCCCCCGTTGTCTTTACATGGGGCGCGCAGCAGGCGCAGGTATCATATCCGGGAATGCGGACAATACGCACCTGTCCCTCAATTTCTATTTTACTCCGGTAGGCTATCTCCCCCAGTTCCTCCTCTGTGGGATACAGAACTTCTATGGGTACATCCTCAGCCACCGCCTGATTAGCTTCCCGTTCTATCATACAAAGCTGCTCTTTTGTGAGAGGGCCGTCATAGTCCATAGTCACCGCTTCATTTCCCAGGTGAAATCCTACATTGCGGTAACCAAAATGACGATTCACAAGCCCTGACACAATGTGTTCCCCTGTGTGCTGCTGCATTTTAGAAAAACGTTCCTCAAAATCCAGTACACCGGTGACAACAGCCCCTGTATCTGCAGGTTTATCTGTAAAGTGGATGACCGTTCCGTCTTTTTCTCCCACATCCAGGACTCGTATCTTCACTTCCCGGTCCCCGCTCTTGTTTAAAAGCAGCGTCCCTGTATCTGCGTACTGTCCGCCCCCTTCCGGGAAAAAGGCGGTTCTGTCAAGAACCACCTCATAATGGGCACCGCTTATATTTTCATTTACCTTTGGCAGCGGTCTGCAGGCCAGCACCTCTGCCTGAAACCTATCTGTCATACTGTCCCTGTAGAATAATTTGTCCGTCATGTTCAGTCTCCATATACACGGATCAGGGCGGAAACCTTATGTACCACACTCATTCCCTCAATGATCATCATAGCATCATTAAAATTGCCCTCCCTGACTTTTGAGGTCACAACAACGATCTCCGCCAGATCTCCGTCTTTATTTTTCTGTATCATCTGTGCAATACTCACATCATTATTGCCTAATACACTGGCAATGCTGGCAAGTACGCCCGGTCTGTCGTCCACCTGCAGACGCAGGAAAAAGCGGCTATCCATATCATCTGCCTTTTTCACAGGCAGTTCTTTATAACAGGTACAGCTTATCCTTCCGGTACAGCCGAACCGTATATTTCTCACAATGTCAAACACATCCCCAACAATAGCACTGGCTGTGGGCATCTCACCCGCACCCCGCCCGTAAAACATGGTATCTCCCACTGCATCTCCTCTTACAAAGACAGCATTGAAAGAGTCATTGACAGAGGCCAGGGGGTGGCTCTCGGAAATCAGCATGGGCTGCACCCGCACCTCAATTCCCGTCTCAGTATTCCTGGCAAGTCCCAGCAATTTGATCAGGCAGCCCAGTTCTTTCGCGTACCGGATATCTTTAGCCGAGATATGCGTGATGCCTTCTGTTGTCACATCGTCAAAGGTCACTCTGGAATTAAAGGCAATGGAAGCCATGATCGCCATTTTACGCCCCGCGTCATATCCTCTGATATCTGCTGTCGGATCTGCCTCCGCATAGCCAAGTTCTGTTGCCAGAGCCAAAGCCTCGGAAAATTCCATGCCTTCCTGGGTCATTTTTGTCAGAATAAAATTAGTCGTACCGTTTACTATGCCGATGACCTCCTGAATGTGGTTGCCGGCCAGGCACTGTTTCAATGGCCGGATAATAGGAATCCCTCCGGCCACTGCTGCTTCAAAAAGGAAATCGCACTGATGCTCTGCCGCACAGTCCAGCAGTTCTCCCCCATTGGAGGCCACTAAATCCTTGTTGGCGGTCACCACATGCTTGCCTGCACGCAGTGCCTCCAGAATATAAGTCCTTGCAGGCTCAAATCCGCCCATCACCTCAATGATGATCTCAATGGACGGGTCTTCTAAAACCGCCTTCCAGTCATTGGTGAGTACAGATGGGTCTTCCACCTTCGCAGCCGCTTTTTTTATGTTGCGGACCAGGATTTTTTCTACCCGGACCACGGCTCCGATTTTTTTCTCCATCTCCTCTTTCTGACTTTTCAGAACTTTATATACGCCGTTCCCCACGGTTCCAAGCCCCAGCAGGGCAGCTTTTATCACTTTTTCACTCATAACGATTCTTCTTTTTCCTCCGGCTCATCCTTTTTGGGCTTCACGACCTGTTCCACCCTTTCAATAAATCCCTTTTTCATCTTATTATTCCGCTTAAAGGCCTTGCTCCATCCTCCAATCTTATTGTATACCCAGAAGGAATGGACCAGAACTGCATTGACCTTGCCGATTTTGTCCTTGGTCGTCTTGTTGTAGATCTCACCGCCGCACGCAAACCTGGTGCCCTTGATGATCTCTGTGATCAGATCCGACTCACAGGTAACCGTGTCTGGCACTTCCATGTATGCCTTTCCCACACAGTCCGCTCTGTGGGCATCGCTTCCGCCTGTGCCTGTCAGATTGTACTTTTCCGCTAATTTTGCTGCTCTTTCATTGACTTCCATGGATTCACAGGCATTGAAGGTTTCAATAAAGTCAAATTCTTTTAAAATATCCGGATTTCTCTTATAAGCTTTTGCGTTCATAAAGCTCATGTATTTTTCCCCGCAGGGATGGGCCGGGCCCAGTATTCCCCCGTAGTTGTGCACTATGGGGATCAGCATCTGAATGGGAATCCCCCGCAGCTCCAGAAGACGCAGTTTGATGCTCTCCGGCATGATCACAATGATATGGCCTGCATCCAGCGTGTCGTATTCAATTCCTTTGAGTACAACAAAATCTGTGTATTTCTGGCCTTTGATATTCTTTTTCCAATAACGGAATCCCCCGTAAGAATCATGATCCGTCACAAGCATTCCGCCGAATCCCTGGTTTCTCAGCATACGGATATACTCCTCGATGCTTACTTTGCCGTCTATAGAGCCTTCTTTTGTATGGCAGTGCATGTCAATTTTCACGACAAAACATCTCCTTCCCAACACGCCGCAGCTTTTATATCAAAACTACAGCTTTAAAATTCTTCTCGCATTCTCCCCCAATATGGCTTTTTTCTCATCCTCTTTCATATTCATTTCCCGTATTCGTGATAAAAATTCCTTCTGACCGTCCCAGGGACTGTCTGTAGCAAATAAAATCTTATCCACGCCATGTTTTCTGGAGAGGCGGATAAAATGCTCATCCTCCATATGCCCCAGACTATAAGCTGTATCAAAGTAAAGCCTGCTGCCTGCCAGGTACTTTTCCACATCCTCCCAGCAGTTCCAGCCGCCCATATGCGCCATCACTAAAACGCCCCCGTCTATCTGGTCAAGTACATGCTCCACCCGCTTCGGCGTGCAGTGTACCACCTCCGGAAGCCCCACATCCACGCCTGCGTGTGCAATGACAATGAGTCCCCGCTCCGCTGCCCGGTCCATGATCTGCATGTAGCGGATATCATCAATAAATACGCGCTGATAATCAGGATGCAGTTTGATCCCCTTCAGACCCATATCTGCAATTTCATCCACTTCTGCTTTATAATTCTCCGTATCCGGGTGGATGCCGCCAAAAGAGAGGAATTCCCCGCCGCCCCGGAACTGCTCCGGAGTGATCTCTCTTGCATAGCGGTTGATGGATGAAAACTGCTGCGGTTTTGTTGCCACAGGCAGCACCACGGATATATCCACACCGGATTCCTCCATGGATTTTTGAAGTCCGTCCTTTGTTCCGTCTGTATACGCTTTGGAATCTGATGCCTTGGAAAGCTTTTCTATGGTTGCCCCGGCTATCTTATCCGGGAATATATGTGTATGGAAATCTATTATCATCTCTCTGGCCCCGCTTATTTGTTTTCCTTCTGGATCCCAAAACGTTTCAGCAGGTTCTCAAACTGTTCACTCATGACGATCAGATTAAAGCCCTGGGGATTTACCACAACGCCTTTTGCCAGAGGAATTAATATTTTGTCCAGATTTTTAAATTCTACCACCACTGCCTTGAACTTTTTCTCTTTGTTGAATTTGGAAAACTCACCGGGGTCTGTAAAAATGGGCTGGAACACATCGCCGTTTTTATTTTTGATATAGGGGACCTGAACGTTCTCTTCCTTACCTTCCTCCTGTTTCTCCACTGCCACCAGGAATTTGCTTTTCACCAGGTTGGCTGCCATCTCCTCCTCCAGCTCATTTAAACTCTCCTTCTCGGACATCTCCACGCCTCTTCTGAATTCCTGCATGAAATAAATGCCTGTAAGCTGAAGCTGCGGGTTAAACAGCGGTCTCTGATTCTCGGGAAGTTGGGAAAAATCCGGTCTTTTCACGATCTCCTCCAGATCAAATGCAGTTGTACTGTCCTTTTCCACAAACACCACTTCATTGACACCCAGTGTAAAGAGTGTGGAATAAAAGTTCAGAAAACTTTTGTTCTCCACTTTGATGGATGCCACCGGATTCTTCTGCTCCATGTATGGTTTTGCCTTTTCCTCCAGATCCTTGCTGTCTTCAAAGACCCACACCTGATCATTATATGTATCCGGATCGCAGATGATAAAAGGATTGTTGGTCCCTCTGGAAAAGAGCACGTAAAATGCTTCCATCTGCTGGATTTTCTTAATTGTTTCCATTCTTACTTTGTCCATGGTTCTATGTTCTCCTGTTGTGTTATATTTTTGTAACTGGGAAGCTACTGAACAGTTACGTGTTTTTTAACAGCAGGCTGCTGTCAGCTTTTTCTTCTTTTAGTATACACCCAAATCCTGTTCTTGTCCTCTTAAATTTGCATTTTGCTGTCCTAGAAAGCCTCTGTGGGAAGGTCACAATTCCAGCACCTGACCGGTCTCAGCCCAAATACAGGAATCCCCAAATGCGGATGCCATCCTTCCCGCAGCCCTTTTTCCCGTGCAGTGGACAGGGATAAGAACAGGAATCTCCATGTCCCTCAAACTCCGAATGGTATCTGTGATCCGCTTTTCCCCCGCACTTCTCAGATGCATACCGGCCAGTACACTGTAAACAGGCATATCCGGCAGAACTTCCTTGGCCCGCAGGATACCGTTGACGACGCCTCTGTGGCTGCAGCCCATGAAGAGACAGAGTCCCTTTTTTGTACACACAGCCAATATCTGTTCGTCCTCCATCTCGTCGGCCCGCCAGCATGTGCCTGTGCCGTTCTTATCCTGTATCCAGAACCCGGCAGGCCGCTCCTCGAAATTCGTGCGGTATGGTATATTTCCGATCACCCAGAATCCGGGCGCTATCTCCCTGGCGTCCCCGGTAAATCGGACATCCGCCTTCCAGCTCTCATGACTGCCTGACATACCGATATAATGCCTGTCCTTTTGTGTGCCGCTGTATTTCCTTTCAAAAGCACTCTTTTGTATGTACACAGGAGGCAGTCTGCGGCTGCCGTCCAGATATTCCATGCCTCCGCAGTGGTCATAATGCCCATGGCTCAATATAATGCCGTCAAGGTCTTCCAGATGTACTCCCAGGGTTTTGGCATTTTTCAAAAACACGTCACTCTGTCCGGTATCCATCAAAAATTTTCTGTCACGCTCCTCAATGACAACGGACAGCCCATGTTCTGCCAGAAGTCCCTGCCTGTAAACTGTATTTTCATTTAATATGGTAATCTTCATATACCTTCTCCCCCAGCTTCAAAACGGTCATGCAGGTACCTTTACTGCAAGGAGGGCATGGGGAAGGTCTGGAATCCGTATTCTGCCTCCCCGTTATCCCATTTTGCCATCACGCTGTAAATATATCCCGGTTCTGCCTGCATAACACTGCCTTCTTCCTCTTTTGTGACCGTTACAGCCTCACCGTACTGTTCTGCCTCGGATACCTCTGTCTGTCCCTGCATAGAGGATTCATAGCGTGTCACGGTTATCTCTTCCGGTTCCTTTGAGAAGATAAGTTTTACATCCGTGTGCTCCGGTATTTTTATCTCCTCATATTCGTTCCACTGCAGAATAAACGCTGCATCTGTTGTTTCGCTGACGGTCTCACCGGCCTCATTCTCATATTCCCAGCGGTATCCGCCTGTGGTGTTCACAGCAGCGGTAACCACGGCCTGAGGCTGGCTGTATTCCAGGTTTAAAAACGGCAGAGCCGAAGCCTCTTCCTGGTAGCTGAATTGTTTTAAAAGTTCCCCGTATTGTTCCAGAAGTTCCTGATTCTGCTTTTGGATCCGCACAATTTTGGTAATGCCCGGATACTGTCCCGGATAAGACATGGTCATAATGCCGTTGCCGTAGATCTTCACCACATCGCCATTCTCCAATTCCCACGGTTCCAGTTCCTCTCCCTGTTCGTCTGTAATACTGCCCTCAAGCGGTCCCGTGAACGGGGTTTGGTTCCGGGTATCCACAAACAGATAATTTCCCACTGTTTCACCGCTGCCGTCCCGTAAAAACAAAGCTTCCAGGGCTGTATCCTCTGCCTCTTTCTCTCTTTTTTCCTTCCCGATCCAGAAAACCGAAACAGCCGCAGCAGCAGCCAGTACACCTATCACTGCAATTACAACAATCGTCTTTTTTTTCATGGCGTTTTCCTTTCCTGTTTATACTTCATATTATACCCTAAGTTTCCGTTTATTCCAATGACAGATATAACCATAAAAAGCACAAAGCCTGCAGCTCCGGTTTAGCCGGAATTTGCAGGCTCTGTGCCTTTGTTTAAAAAGGTTGGTGATTCCTTTATTGATATGCGAATCCTCCGTTGTGAGTGACTTTTGCTTTATAAAGCGCTTCATCCGCTGCTTTTGCAAGGGAAATGTAAGTGTCGCCGTGTTTGGCGATCACGGCGCCGGCGGATAACGTGATGGACGGCATATTACGCCGCTTTGCCTCTTTTCCTAAGGTGTTGTTAATGTCCTCCATGATCCTTTTTGCAACGGAGTGATCCGAGGTATTGGCAACAAAAATCGCGAATTCATCACCGTGAAGGCGGGAAGCCAGATCCACGGTCCTGATTCGTCCGATGATCATCTGTGCTGTCAGTTTGATCACTTCATCCCCAACGCTGTGTCCGTAATTGTCGTTGATACTTTTAAAATGATCCCCGTCTATCATGACCAGAATGCCGCTCTCGCCCTCCTCCATATCTTCCAGGGCCATTGAAATTTCTTTGCGGAAAGACTTGAAATTCATCATTCCGGTCAGATCATCCACTGCTGCCGCCTTCTGGGCTGCGCTCAGGGCAATCTCAAGCCTTCTCTGGGTCTGCCCCAGTTCCACGTAAGCATCCCTCAGTTCCCGGTTTTTTATCCCTTTGCTGACACGTCCCATCACATAAATGAGCAGAAGTTCTGTCAGAAGAAGGGGAACCAGCCACACGGTCGCCCTCTCCCCATAAAAATACAGCGGAAAGAGGAGTGCTCTTTTCCGCTGCATTTATGAGTCGATTATTTACATACCTCTTCGTAAAGATTCCTTCCCCGGGAATCAATAACCACGATAACAGGGAACTTTTCCACCTCCAGCCTGCGGATGGCCTCTGTGCCCAGATCATCATATGCAATGACTTCTGCCTTCTTGATACATCTTGACAGCAGCGCGCCTGCCCCTCCCACAGCTGCGAAGAATACGGCGCCGTTTCTGACAATGGCATCTGTAACCTCTTTTTTTCTTTTACCCTTGCCGATCATGCCTGTAAGTCCCAGGTCAAGAAGCCTGGGGGCGTATTTATCCATACGGCTGGCTGTAGTAGGGCCTGCGGAACCGATGGGACGGCCTTCCCGCGCGGGTGTTGGACCCATGTAATAGATCACATTGCCCTCCATCTCAATGGGAAGCTTCTCCCCTCTGTCAAGGGCCTCATCCATGCGGAGATGGGCCGCATCCCTTGCCGTGTAAATGGTGCCTGTTATGTACACATAATCGCCTGCCTGAAGCGTTTTTACTTCTTCCCTGTCAAGCGGTGCATTTAAATATCTATCCATGACGGAACCTCCTAGTCATTATTCCCTGCCACTGTCCCGGCAGGTGTTTTCCCCAAGGGGATACTGCGCCATGCGCAGCAAAATCCGGGACTGCGCCATGCTAAAATCAGATCGTCCTTACCATATGCCTGTTTACATGGCAGCAGATATTCACTGCCACAGGCAAGCCTGCAATGTGGGTGGCATATGTATTGATGTTCACCGCAAGTGCTGTGGTGTCACCGCCAAGTCCTGCAGGTCCCAGGCCAATTTCATTGATCTTTGCCAGCAGTTCCTCCTCCAGTTCTCTGATATGTTCCAGTTCCGAATGGGTCCCCACTTCTCTTGTGAGAGCTTTCTTTGCCAGGATGGCTGCCTTCTCAAAGGTGCCGCCAATACCCACGCCCACAACTACGGGGGGACATGCGTTTGGCCCGGCTTCTCTCACGGCGCTGACAATGGCATCCTTCACACCTTCCACGCCATCCGCGGGCTTCAGCATATAGATCTTACTCATATTCTCACTGCCGAAACCTTTAGGTGCCACAGTGATCTCCACCTGGTCTCCCGGCACCAGTTCATAATGGATAATGGCAGGGGTATTGTCCTTTGTATTCACCCGAAGGAGCGGATCTCCCACAACGGATTTGCGCAGGTATCCCTCCTCATATCCTCTGCGGACCCCTTCATTCACAGCCTCTTCCACACTGCCGCCTTCAAAATGGACATCCTGGCCAATTTTCAGGAAAACCACCGCCATGCCCGTGTCCTGACAGATGGGGATCATGTCCTTGCCCGCTATATCCAGATTTTCCAATAGCTGTCCCAAAATCTGTTTTGCCAGGGGTTTTGTCTCTTTTGCACAGGCAGTCTTCATTGCCTTGTCCATATCCGGGGCAAGATAGTGATTGGCCTGAATACACATCTCTTTGATGTTATCTGTTAAAAGTTCAACGTTTACACTACGAACCATGCCTTTCTCCTCCAAATCTTATTGCTTCCCTGCTCAGCTTAACTGCTGCTTTACATCAATGCGGTTAAAGTCTGATAAGTCCTCAGACCTATGCTTGCCAATAAGCCCCACCAGCATGTAATACCCGGTTCTGGGGTCAATGGGAAAGTCTTTTACCAGGGTGAAATCTTCTATCTTTCCTGTGCTGGACACATGCATCCGCGGCCCCAGGCATTCCAGGACCATCTCGCCGATCTGCACGTGGTTCTCATCATAGTAAGATACGGATAAATCCTGTTTTACCGCATCCTTCACTTTTTTCTCCAGCTCATATAAGTCCACATCCGGTTTTTCCTCAAACTCCAGCACAAACCCGTGGCGCACGTCGGAGCGGGGGCCGTCCTGGGCATATCCGTCACCCATGTAATACACGCACAAGTCCTCCAGGGTGTGGGCCATCTTTCTGTATTTTACGGATTTGTGCACAATGTTGGCTATGTTCTCCGGCAGGGGGCCGAACATATTGGGCCTGGTGATGATGATCTCCTCGCCGATTCCCACAAGCAGGTCCGCGTTTCTGTGGAGCAAAGGATAGATCAGGTCAAAATGCTCCACAATAACCTGCTTTCCGTGATTGGCTGCATCCAGGATCGTGTCCGCCAGCACATGCATCTGGGTAAATGCTGATTCAAAGCGGATGTCCAGATGATAGGTGTGGGGGGAAAACGGGTCCGTCAGATCCTCATGTAGAAGGGGCAGGGGCCTGATGTTCACACCCTCATCGTCATTCGTCAGGTCAATACCGGGAAACATGCCTTTGATGAGCAGGCTCTTGCCCGCCCCGGCATCTCCTATGATCCCTATAATGTGGTCAAAAGGGCTTAAATACATCTGGCTGAGCTGCATTCCCAAATCCGCCATCCTCCGGTTTCCTCTGGGTGCAAAATAAAAGCTGTACAGGTTTCCTTCCTGCATCTGTTTTGAATATGCCATAGACTCTTCCTTCCCAAAATGCTGAAACAGCCGGACCATCTGGCAGGCAGAAGCCCGCCAAATGGTCTGGCATGTAAATAAAGTTTCATTTAATTATCTTGATTTTTTTGCATTTCTCAGTGCAATGATCCTCTGCATTTCATTATAGACAATCATGTAACCCTCGTCAACACCCATACCCGGTTTTGCAAGGATCTGATCCGGTTTGGTCGCCATTGCGCAGTTCACGCAGACCTGTGCGGAACGGTCTGTCTCATTGCAGGTACCTCCCTGGTATGCGCCGAAGCCTTTTTCCTTACAGTAGAGGACAGCTTCCACAATGTTGTTGATGCCGCCAAGGTCAGGTGTTTTGATCTGAGCCATATGGCCTGATTTATTGTCTGCAAAGTATTTGACATCCTCCAGGGTGTTGCACCATTCATCGGCAACCAGCTCCACGTCAATGCCTCTTCTGTCCACTTCTTCTCTCAGTCCTTTTAAGCAGAGCATCTGTTTTTCTCTCTCCTCTGCGTCCATAGGTCCTTCAATCCTCAGATGGAACGGTTTTGCAGCCTCCTCCAGCTCTGCCAGATAATCTGCCATAGCTGTATAGTTATCCACGCCGAAGATAGCGCCGATGGTGCCGTATACGTCAATGTGGAATACAGGCATGTAATTCTCGTCATTGCGCAGCTTCAGCACACGGTCACTGAGCCATTTTACATACTCTTTTAAGAGTTCGCCGTGTTCACCCAGCTTTGTCTTCACGTTATTGATCAGGGCATGAGGCATAACCGCAGCACCCTTTAAGATCATCTTGTCAGAGTTGTCATATCTGTTGTCACCTGACTGGGTGAAGATGGGGATCGGCTCCTCGGATACTGTGGTGCCGTACTCATCTGCCACAACCTCACACATCAGTCTGTTGGAGGATTTTGCAACCGCGTCCAGGATAGCCTGGCTCACACCGTAGCGGATGGCTGTGTGCAGCCTTTTTCCGTCCACCTGCAGGTTTTCCAACATTGCACAGAGGTCTTTAAAGCTGTCTGCTTCCCTGCCTACCAGCTCCGGTTTGATGTATTTTTCAATGATCGGGATAAAGTCCTCAGCTAAGAACAGCGGATCTCTTCCGCCTGCACCGGAATACTGAACAGCCGCACAGTCTCCCCATGCGATCTGTCCGTCCTCCAGGATCAGCATGACGGAGATTGCTTCCCCTGCCTGTCTTACAGATTTGAATCCGGGTGTTACAGTCTCGCCAAAGTATGCGGAACCGTCTGCCACAGCACCCTTTTTGATCGCTCTCTGGTCGTCAAAGAAAAAACCTGTTCTTGCTTTGGAACAAACAACATCTATAATTTTCATGATACACTTCTCCTATTATTGTGATTTTCCGGTTACGGTTCACAGCCCTGCAAAAAGCACAGTTCTGTGAACCGTAACACGATTTGCGATACACGGATATGGAGGATTTAGCTCCATACGGCGCTGACTGCCTCCGGATCTATCTTATTTCGGCTTTCCAACCAGTCTGCCTTTGCTGATCGCATATACATCATCGATGACCATCTGGAAGGACGCTTTTCTCTTCTCCATCTTTGCCCTGTGCTCGATCTTGCCCTGGTTGAAGTCTTTGAGCTCTCTTGGCAGCGGCACGTTGGCTACATTCAGGTAACGCACAGCGCCTTCAAAATCACGGGCTGGCAGCATTTTGCCTGCATTGTACTTGCTGGGTGCGAACGGAATATCCAGCACGCCTGCTTTTACTCCGCGGATAGCGCCCAGTGCCAGGTCGCCCATGCCAAGTTCAAAGCATTTGTCAACAATTGCGCAGGTCTCCCCTTTGATAATGGCTTTTTCAAGCTCTAAGGCAGAGCTTTTCAGTTCCTGGTCTGCCAGCAGGGAGATGGCCTGTTTTGTACAGCGGAGTCCCTGTGCATTGGCCTCCATTGTGGGAACGCCCATTGCCTCGTGAGGTGTCTTAACAATAACTTTTGTGGCTTTTGCCAGAGCTGCCACGGAGCTTCCCCAGGAGATAACCGCAAATGCCTTGGACTCATCCTGCGGGAAACCGCCCATCCACTGGTGGAGTACAGAAGTAACGGTCACATCCTCATAGCCGTATTTATCCAGGTACTCTTCTGTCAGTTCCTCCAGAACCCTTAAAGCCGCAACGTCCTGTACCAGGTTACCGCACTGGCCGTAGCCAACGGTCACATTCTTTACGCCCTGCTCTGCCGCAAGCATGGCCTCAATGATCGCCACTGCATTGGACATGGAAGGCGGAACCAGTGTTCCGGTCAAAGGTCCGTAAGGCTCACGGTTGATGGAAACGCCTGCCTCCTCATAGATGCCTGTCAGACGGTCCACATACATCCAGTCATAGATGGTCCTCTCCAGGGGCACATCTTTGGCGTAAGGAATATTGTAGGAGATACCGCCTCCTTCATAGCTGGTGAATCCGCCTGCATAGCAGATCTCTGTCAGCAGTCTGGCATCCGGTGTGCCATGGCGTACCTGTACCGGAGTATCCAGATTTTCAATGATGGAACGGCAGCCGAATACGCCGTGGTTTACAGCCGGAAAACCGTTCAGCATGGATTTCTGTGTGTGGATAGATTCCTTGATCCCCACTTCAGCCTCCTCGTAGCGGTTCTGACGGGTATAGGAGTCAATGGTGGTCGGCAGCAGATCTGCTTCGCCCTTGTCCTGTAAATACTGAAGCAGCTTGATATGTTCGTCGATCAATGCTACACCGGCTCTCGGCTGGATCAATGTCTTTCTCTCTTTTTTGGCATTTGCCAGTTTCCGTGAAAAGCTCTTGCTCTCCGGCATCGCTTTATGGTAATCAACAGCTTCCTCGAAATTTACTTCTTTTCCGGTAGGCCACTGTTCCATAACCTCTTTCCGTATTCCATAGAACTCATCATCAGATAATTTCTTATTCCTTATGTCCATAATAAGCAATCTCCTTCTTCATGATTTCCAGAGCAGCCTGTGGGTACTGTTTTGAGAGCAGTCCCATGGCAGCCAGGATATACTTTCTATCCACTAAGATTTCCGCCTTTTCCGGCCTTAACGAGGCAGGATCGCTTTCATCAAATAGTGCGTGCTCTGCAATTTCTTCCGTATGTTTTGCGTGGATCAGTGCGCCCCCCGTAACTACCACGTATTTTACCCGGCGCAGATCCTTTCCGCTCTGGACATAGGTCAGACCGCAGGGGGTATAGACCTGTTCCAGAGAACCGGCATGACGGGCAACCGCGGTCTCCACGGCAGCACATGCCAGTGCATAGTCCATTTTTTCCATCTCTTCGCTGTCAGGTATGTAATCCGTATGGTGCTCCAGATAGTCCACAAGCTCGTTTACCTTGTTCCGGGCAAGTCCCGAAATCTTTGCCAGCTTTCTGTCTCCCGCTGCCTCCATGATGCCCCTGACGCTGTAACGCATTCCAATGTCACCCTCAACGGTACGCTTGGTGTAAGGCTCCTGCAGTCCTTTGATGACTGTCATGGTATTGGCCGGACTTCCGTCAGCAACAGAATATACATCTGTGGTGGCACCGCCCAGATCCACCCCCACCAGTTCCCCGATCCCCGGGATCTCGTCCCAGCCGTCTGAGAGAAGCTCCATGGCTGTCAGCATAGCCGACGGGGTGGGCATGATAATGCCGGACATCAGATCCATGGCCTGGGTCAGTCCTTTTCCCTGCACAATACGGTTCAGGAAGATTTCCCGTATCTGCTTCTGGGTCGGTTCAATATTTAACTCACCCAGCCTTGGCATTACGTTTTCGCAGATATAGGTGGTCCTTCCCTCCAGAATCTCTTGACAGTCGTCCGCACAACAGCGGTTGCCCGCGATCACGATGGGGCAGTCATAGCTAAGCCCGGCAAGCATCTTTGCATTGTATAGGATGCATTCCGTATTGCCGCCGTCTGTTCCTCCGGTAAGCAGGATAATATCGGGATGGTACTCCTCAATCTCCTTCATATCGCCCTTGGTGAGCTGGAAGGAGTAAGTCTTCCAGACCTTTGCACCTGCTCCCAGGGAAGCCTCCCTGGACGCCTGGGCCGTCAGCTCCGGAACCAAGCCGCAGGAAATCATCTTCAGTCCGCCGGCTGCACTGGAGCAGGCATACGTCTCTGCAAATTCCAGATGGCCTGTGGTCTTCTCCATAACCTCTATGGCATCATGAAGACCGTTGTTGATATCTGTCTCTACTGTTGTATACGCTGCCGCCGTTCCCAGAATCTCACAATTCTCCACGTCAACAGCAGTCACTTTGGTGTTGGTGCTTCCAAAGTCCACCAAAAGCACTGGTTTCATGATATATCGCCCCTTTTACTCTGCTGCCTTACGTTCTTCTTCCGGTACGCCCAGGTCTTCATACAAAGCTGTGATGGTAGTCTCCGGTGTGGTTCCCGGCCCGAATACGCGGTCAAATCCCATGGCCTTAAAACGCCTCTCAACCTCATCAAAAGGCTGTTTTCCGACCACAATGTTGCCTCCCACATACAGGAGGATCCCTTTTAATCCGGCCTCATCACATTTGTCGCGGAGACCTCTGCAGTCCAGCTCTCCGTGTCCGTAGAGAGAGGAAACCATGATGCCGTCAGCATTGGTCTCGATCGCTGCTGCGATATACTCTTCCTGGGAAACCATAACCCCCAGGTTGACCACCTCAAATCCTGCACCCGTAAATGCATGTTCCAGAATACTGATGCCTACTGCGTGTACATCGGCTCCGATAACGCCAATGACTAATTTTTTCTTATCCACTGTAAACCGCTCCCTTCCAGTTATATCGTATTTTTAATGGTATCCAAAAGTGTGCCGTCACGGTACAGGACTTTTGCCACTACCCTGTCGCCCCGTTTCACGGCCTTCGGTACACCCGCAATCTCTTCTGCGATCTTCTTTAATTCTTTTATATCCTTTACCGGAAGTCCGGCTTTTTCTAATTTTTCTCTCAGTTCTTTCCGGGCCGGATTGACTGCAATGCCCCTCTGGGTTACGATCACATCCACGGTGCTGCCCGGTGTGGATTTGCAAAGTACCTCATCCACAATGAGAGGAAGTCTTGCTCTTATCAAGGGGGCCACTACAATCGCAAGCTTAGCTCCTGCCGCTGTGTCGCAGTGTCCGCCGGAACCGCCCATAATGTAACCGTTGGAATCTGTATGTACATTTACATTAAAGTCTGTGTCCACCTGGGTCGCCCCCAGGATCACCACATCCAGGCTGTCCACCGCAGCGCTTTTGGCAGCCGGTGAGGCATAACGCATGGCGGAGATCTCCTGATGCTTCGGATTCTCACGGATGGACTCAATGGCTTTCAGATCAAAGCACTGTACATCCAGAATGGTCTCAAAATACCCTTTATTTGCCATATCCACCAGATATCCGGTGATGCCGCCCATGCAGAAGCTGCCTTTGATATGGTCCTTTTCCATCATTTCCTCCACATATTTGGCAACAGCCAGGGACGCGCCGCCGGCACCTGTCTGGAAGGAAAATCCATCCTTTAAATATCCGGAATTCTTTACCACCTGTGCGGCCAGTCCTGCGATCCGCAGGCCCACCGGGTCACGGGTGATCTTTGTGGTTCCGGAGACGATCTTTGTGGGGTCGCCTATCTGCTCCACTTCCACCACATGATCAATGTATCCTTCCGCAATGGAGGTATCCCTCAATGGGTATGGTACCAAATTGTCAGTCAGGGCCACCACCTTCTTTGCGTGCATGGCATCCGAGAATGCATAACCCATGGAGCCGCAGGCAGAAGGTCCGTACTTGCCGCTCAAGTTCCCCATGCAGTCTGCGCAGGGTGCGGCTATAAACGCAATGTCAACCTTTGAGGAGCCGTTTTCCATATCCCCGGCTCTCCCCCCGTGGCTTCTGAAGACCACCGGGCGCTCCAGGATCCCCTGGGAGATGGCTCTGCCCACTTTGCCGCCCATATAGTTGCATTCCAGGCCTGTGACAACACCGTTTTTTATGTGTTCAAGGATCGGCTCATGGATGTCAAAGATGGAACTTGCATTCACATTTAAGTCTTTGATCCCCATTTCCGCCGCCTGGGCAAGCACCATGTTCAGCACATAGTCGCCGTTTCTCATATGATGATGGAAGGAGATGGTCATCCCATCCTTTAAACCTGTCTTTTCCATGGCTTCTTTTAAGGAGCCGAGTAATTTACTCATACTGTGCACCTCCATAAATGGCTTTCTCCATTTCCAGCACCTGGGAGGCGCGTTTTACTATGGGGGCATCTATCATTTTACCGCGGAGGGAGATCACACCTTTACCCTGGCGCTTGCCCTCTTCAATGGCATCCATCACGTCGTGGGCATAGGCGATCTCTGCCTCCGTAGGAGAAAATACAGCATTGACAATGTCCACATGGCGGGGTGATATAACGGCTTTTCCGGCAAATCCCAGACTTTTTGCAAACTCTGTGTCCTTCTCAAGCCCTTCCATATCCTCCACATCCGTGAATGGTGTATCATACGCTTCAATGCCGCAGGCCCTGGCAGCACACACCAGCCTGGTTCTGGCATAGAAAATCTCATTTCCCTCTTTTGTCCGCTTACAGTGCAGGTCAGCGGTAAAATCCTCACCGCCTAGGAACAGGCCGATCACCCTTGCGTCTGCAGATGCAATGTCGAAAGCCTTCTCCACACCCATAGCAGTCTCGATCAGGGGAAGGATCTTAACGGTCCCCTCCTCTATTTTGTTTTCCCGTTCCACCTCTGCCATACAGGCGGATACTTCCCGGATCATATCACCGCCGCTTACTTTTGTGGGCATGATCACATCCGGTTTCAGGGGAATGACGGCTTTTAAGTCCTCTTTCCAGAACGCTGTGTCCGTGGGATTGATCCGCACCACTGTCTCACAGCCCGGATAGGACTGATAGCGGAGGGCATTTCTCACCAGTATCCTGGCTGCATCCTTTTCATCCGGAGATACGGCATCCTCCAGATCGAAGATGATCGTATCCGCTCCCAGGGTATCACCGTTGATCAGCATGTTCGGCGTATTTCCCGGTAAAAATAACATGGTTCGTCTCATGGCTGCTCAACTCCCCCTCTTTTTAGTGCGGTCTCCATACGCGCGCGGATCACACAATCCAGTGCGCCTTTGTCCTTGATAAAAACTTTCCCTGTAGACACTTCAAATTCTTTCAGTGTGTCCAGTACAGCGGCCCGTATGGAATCCATATACTGGTTGGCTACTACAGAGTCAATTTCCAGTGTCAGTTCTTTGTCGTCCGGCTCGATCTGGATGAACAAATCACTGGATTCCAGGGTTCCTGCTACTGCATTCTTGAGAATCTTCACAGGTTTTCTCCTTTCTGCATTACATATCTTTTTATAGTCCGCCGACTCCGGCTTTTACAGAAACTTCCGCCAAATCACCTCAGCCTTTTGGCCTCACAGCACACCTTTGGCATATGCGGAACCTTCTGGAAAAGCCGAAATCAATCGGCTTATTCTCATTCTTCCACCGCGCTCCTGGATACACCGGCCTGTGCCAGGATCTTTTTCTCATATGCCAGGGCATTTTTTTCTATGACTGCGACTTCTTTGGCGGTCTCTTCCACAAAAGCCTCGTCTTTGATGGATTCCAGGTTGATCTTTACATTGAAAAGCGCTCCTAATACTGCTGTCCTTGCCATCATTGTGGCTACCAGAGCGTCTGTCACTGCTGTCTTGTTGCCTTTTGTCACCATAGCTTCCGCGTAGGGCATAACCTCGTAGGCGCGTTTTGCAACAGATAAGGGAACCGCAACGGCTGCCTTTAAGCCATCCTGCATGGCCTTTGTGCGGGCTGCCTTCTCCTCCTCTGTCTCTTTCGGAAGGGTCAGGGCCTGCATGTACAGGTCAAAGGATTCGCTGTCGCGCTTGATGTCATCCAGAAGATGCTCACAGATCTCATGCATGGGAGCAACTGCCTTCTTCATCTCCTCTTCCACTTCCGCATATTTTTTCTTGCCGATGGTGAGTCCTGCCACCATCTCTGTCAAAGCCGCCGCCAGGGCACCAGCAAGGGCGGAAATACTTCCGCCCCCCGGTACTGGTTCATTGGAGGCTGTCTGCATGGCAAACTGTTCAACTGTCATATTTTTCATGATGTGTAACCTCTCCTAATCGAATCAGATATATGTTGGTAACAGTTCAGCCTTCCTCTGTCCCGCGAGGTGTTGCCTTGCAATTGCAAGGCAATCCCGAGACAGCCACGCGCCAGACTGCAGTTTATGCAGTCTGTACCCTGAAGGGCAGAACTGTGCATGCTTTTGTTGCTATGAAGCCGGAAGGCTGAATAGTAACATATGTCGTAATCATTTCTTTCTTACAGACGTGTCTCCAGAACCTGTTTGGAATCAAAGCCTTCAAAGCCTAAGTAGTATTCCGCGCAGTCAACGATGGCCTGCAGCGGGATCAGTCCTACTACCTCACTGCCCAGTACATTGACACCGTAGCGTCTTGCCTCCATGCGTACGGTCTCAAATACCGTGTAAACAGAAGTCTTTGTATAATCTGTCAGGTTCATAGATACCTGAGCGATATTTCTGTCCTCCAGCATAACGCCCATGGCTTTGCAGAAACGGAAGCCGCCTTTTACGTGACGGATCTTATCTGCGATTTTCTGTGCGATCTCCACATTCGGAGTATCCAGATTGATGTTGTAGGCGATCAGAGGCATTCTTGCGCCGATCGCTGTCACACCGCCTGTAGGATGAATGGTGTTCGGGCCAAAGTCCGGTTTCCATTTTTCCTGGTCTTTCATTTTCTCAGCCATGCCCTCAAACTGTCCCTGGCGGACTTTAGCCAGATTCTCTCTGTGAGGAGCTGTGGCTGATTTCTCATATAAGAAGAAGGGCTGTCCGAATTTCTCAGATGCCTCTTTTGCCACTGCTTTTGCCACTGCATCAGCGTCTTCCACTGTCACGCCGCGGATGGGAATGAACGGAACAACGTCCACACAGCCCATACGGGGATGCTGGCCCTGATGTTTTGTCATATCGATCAATTCCACTGCTTTACCGATTGCTGCAACCATTGCGTCTTTTAACGGCTCCGGCTCACCGATAACTGTTACAACGCTTCTGTTGTGATCTTCATCGGAGGTGTAGTCCAAAAGCTTAACGCCCTCTCTGTTACGGAAGCAGTCAACGATCTTTTCTAATTTTTCTTTGTCTCTTCCTTCACTGAAATTAGGTACGCATTCGATAATTCTTTCCATGATATTTTCTCCTTTATGTTGTTATGGATTTGGGGTTGCCGTAACGTTTCAGACATCTGAACTATTACGGGTTACCATTCTTTGTGATAAACAGTATCGCCATTCTTGATCACCGTCTCCACCAAATTGATTGCTGTGTGGTAGGGCATAAAATGAATGGACGGGAATTTTAAGAAAATAATGTCTGCGGCTTTTCCCGGTTCTAAGCTTCCCACTTTGTCCGCACGGTCAACAGCGGCTGCGCCGTTGATGGTAAGGGCTGTGATGACTTCCTCTATAGACATATTCATGTAAATACATCCAAGGGCAACCATCAGAGGGATGGAATTGGAGAAGCAGCTTCCCGGATTCAGATCCGAAGCCAGCGCAACCGCGCAGCCCTCGTCGATCATCTTTCGGGCAGGCGCATATTCCTCCTTCAGTCCAAAAGCGGTCAGGGGCAGGATGGTACTGATGACACCGGCATCCCGCATCTGGCGGATGCCTTCATCGGATGCTTTCAGCAGATGGTCTGCGGAAACCGCGCCGACTCTCGCCGCCAGTTCAGAGCCTCCAAGCTGGTAGATCTCATCTGCATGGATCTTCAGCTTAAAGCCCATTTCCTTTGCTTTTGTCATATAATACTCGGAGTCTTCCACCGTAAATACATTCTTCTCTGTGAAGATATCTGCAAACTCTGCCAGATCCTCCTTTTTTACCTTTGGCATTACATGTTCTAACTGTTCGTCCAGAAATTCTCTTTCTTTTCCCTTCCACTGGGGAAGCACACTGTGAGGCCCCAGGAATGTGGAAACAATGTCCACCGGATGGGTTTCGTTTAACTTTTTCATGGCACGGAGCATTTTCAGCTCTGTGTCACAGTCCATACCGTAGCCGCTTTTGCCTTCCACGGTTGTCACGCCGAATTCCAGCATACGGTTCAGGCGCTCTTTGCCGGCTTCCATCAGTTCTTCCTCTGAAGCTTCTCTGGTAGGAACCACGGTGGCGTTGATCCCGCCTCCGCGTTCCATAATAGACATGTAACTGTCGCCTTTCAGTCTCCAGGAGAATTCATCTGCACGGTATCCGCCAAAGATAAAGTGGGTATGGGAGTCTACAAATCCCGGCATAACGGTCTTACCCGCTGCGTCGATCACTTCGTATTCTTCCGGATTTACCTGTTTATCCAGTTCTTCTGTGGTACCCACGGCTATGATCTTATCATCATGGATGATCACTGCACCGTCATAGATCAGGCCGATATCCGACATTTCTTTTCCATGCTTCGGCGCTTTTCCCTTACAGGTCACAAGCTCGGAGGCATGGCGGATGTAACGTTTCTTCATGTCTTATCTCCTTTTAACGATTCTCAGTGATGTGCGTGATGTTCTTCCACCACTACGTCTTTACATACTCTCTCGATCATATCGTCATCTGCAAGGTACGGCATGGTGATGTAATCCTGCCCTTCCCTTATCTTGTTGTACTCTGCTACGGTCTCGATGGAGTGCTCGCATCTTCCCCAGCTCCTCCTGGATACTCCGATCATGGTATCCCACGGGATGGCTGCCTTTAAGATCTCATCCACTCTCTCGCTTCCGTCCAGCACCATCCCGAATCCTCCGTTGATGGATTTGCTGATCCCTACGCCGCCTCCGTTGTGCAGCGCCACCAGGCTCATCCCCCTGGCTGCGTTTCCGGCATAGCAGTGCACTGCCATGTCCGCTGTGATGTTGGAGCCGTCATAGATATTGGAGGTTTCTCTGTACGGGGAATCCGTTCCGCCTGTGTCGTGGTGGTCACGGCCCAGCATCACCGGTCCGATCTCGCCGTTCCTTACCATCTCATTGAACTTAAGGGCGATATCCCTTCTTCCCAGGGCATCCTGGTACAGGATACGGCACTGGGTCCCCACTACTAATTTATTCTTCTCCGCGTCACGGATCCAGATGTAGTTGTCCCTGTCCTGGCTCCTTCTGTTCGGGTCGATCACTTCCATGGCCGCATGGTCTGTGGCACGCAGGTCCTCCGGTTTTCCGGACAGGCAGCACCAGCGGAACGGGCCGTATCCGTAGTCGAACAGCTCCGGTCCCAGGATATCCTCCACATAGGACGGGAACACGAATCCCTCGCTTGTGTCCACACCGTTCTTGGCGATATCCTTTGCTCCCGCGTCGAACACCGCACGCATGAAGGAGTTTCCGTAATCAAAGAAGTAGGAGCCTCTCTCCACCAGGGTCTTGATCAGGTGGTAGTGTTTCACCAGGGTCTTATCCACCAGCTCACAGAACTTCTCCTTGTCGTTTGCCAGCATCTCCGTGCGCTCCTCAAAGGTCAGGCCCTGCGGGCAGTAGCCTCCGTCGTAAGGCACGTGGCAGCTTGTCTGGTCGGATAACAGCTCGATCTTGATGTTGTTGTCCACTGCGTACTGCAGCAGGTCCACGATATTTCCGTGGTAGGCAATGGATACGGTCTCTTTCTTCTCCATGTATTCCTCTGCCACACGGAACGCCTCCGCTGCATCCTCGATCACCAGGCCTACCCAGCCCTGGCTGTGGCGGGTCTCGATACGGGAGGCATCCACCTCCGCTACGATACCCACGCCCCTTGCGATCTCAATGGCTTTGGGCTGTGCGCCGCTCATGCCGCCAAGTCCGCTTGTGACGAACAGATGGCCGGACAGATCCCCGTCCTGGGGTACGCCTAAGAACTTACGTCCTGCGTTCAGGATGGTGTTGAAGGTTCCGTGCACGATACCCTGCGGGCCGATGTACATCCAGCCGCCGGCTGTCATCTGGCCGTAGGAGGATACGCCCATGGCTGTGGCTTTCGCCCAGTCCTCCGGGTTGTCGAACATACCCACCATCAGGCCGTTGGTCACGATGACACGGGGGCTTGTCTTGTGGGATTTGAACAGGCCCATGGGATGGCCGCTCATCATCACAAGGGTGTGCTCGTCTGTGAGCTCCTCCAAGTATCTCTTGATCAGCTGGTACTGCATCCAGTTCTGGCAGACCTGGCCAGTCTCCCCGTATGTAACAAGCTCGTATGGATAGAGGGCCACCTCATGGTCCAGGTTGTTGTCGATCATGACCTGGAATGCCTTTCCTTCCACACATTTTCCTTTATATTCATCAATGGGTCTTCCATAGATCCTGTCTTTTGGCATGAAACGGTATCCGTAGATACGTCCTCTTGTCAGAAGTTCGTCTAAAAATTCCGGTGCAAGCTGTTCGTGCAGCTCTTCCGGCACATATCTGAGGGCGTTTGCTACCGCCAGTTTGATCTCCCTTTTGTTCAGGGTCAGTTCTCTCTTCGGGGCTCTTCTGACACCTTCTTTGAAGGTCGGGTATTCCGGCAGAACGGGATCCAGTTTGATTTCCATTGCTTTTCCGATTTCCGCATTGTTCATTTCACATCGTCTCCTTTACTTTTTTATGATTTTAGCACCGGGACAGTCTAAAAAACGTCTATTTCCGATAAAGTTCCTGGACGGTATGAAATTTTTTTAGATATTTTAACCGAAATCCCTTCTGTATTTTAGTTTGATAAAGGGAAAATGTACTAATACACCAGAAAGTATTTTGGCTATTTTTGCAACAAATGCGATTTCAGGAATTCCGACGCTGCCATAATATACTTTATTCTGTTTTTTTGTTTAATTATCACATGGCCTTCGTCCTCAAAACAAAGGTAATCCACTTCCCTCCCGAGAGCTTCAAGCCGTTTTGCGGCGTGTTCCGCTTCACTTACCGGCACTCTGGTATCATTGGCACCGTGCACAATGAGAAGCGGACAGGTCAGATCCTCAATCACGGCTTCCGGGGAAAGGTCTTTCAGGAGCTGTCTGTCTTGTTCCAGACTTCCGTATTCCGCCTCCCTTGCCGCCCTTCGGTAACCCGCCGTATGCTTTAAAAAGCTCACCAGGTTAAACATGCCCACAACTTCCACTGCACAGGCCCAGAGCTTCGGCATTCTGGCAGCACAGAGAAGTGTCATATATCCGCCGTAGCTTCTGCCGAACACTGCCATTCTCTTTGCATCCGCGGTACCTGTCTTTGTCAGATGATCTGCAAGGGCCTCGATATCCCCCACTGCGTCCAGACGTTTTTCCTTGTTGTCCAGGTTCAGATACGTCTTTCCATATCCTGTACTTCCCCGCACGTTAGGCGCAGCCACCGCAATGCCCTCGCTGACAAGATACTGGATGGTCTCCTCGTAAAAACGCCGGATCTGCGATTCCGGCCCTCCGTGAATATAGATGGCCACCGGAAGATTTTCGGCAGGGATCCCTTTGGGGACATAAAGCCAATAGGGAATTTCCAGACCGTCAAAGCTTTGATAACGGCACAGCACCGGTTCCACAAGTGCATCCTGCCCCACTGTCATGTTTTCGTTTTCTGTCACCTGTTTCAGAGTGCCTTCCTCTGCGTCCAGCAGCCATATATTCTGGGTCCTGCTGCCACTCTCAAAGGAAAAGAGCAGTCTGTAACCTGTCTCTGACCATGTGACCGGTTCCTCATCTCCTATGGTGCCCAGGGGGATCTGAGGGATCTTTATTTCTTTTTTGGATGCGGTCTCCAGAATATGTATCCCGGAATCCCCGTCCTCATTCACCACAACAGCCAGATACCTGTCATCCTTTGACACGGCAATATGGGTCACATCCCAATCCACCTCATATATTTCCTGTGTCTGCCCGGTTTCCCTGTCCCAGAACAGCACTCTTTTAAATTCCCGCTCCCTGTCACTGATAAAATAAAAACCGCTTCCATCCCCAAGCCACGCCGGGCTTTCCTCCATGGCACACTGCTGCTCTTTGCTTACCTTTCTCTCTTCCCCTGTATGGAGGTTTTTGCAGTAAATCTGCATATCCGCAAAGGAGGTCCTCCTACTATATAAAAGGATTTCCTCGTCCGGGCTGATGGACAGAGGAAGACAGACAGCATCTTTTCCTTCTATTAATATATCTGTTTTTCCGTTCAGCAGATTCTTCCTGCAGATATCAAAGATACAGCGCAGCCTTTTGTTGGAAGCGTAGTATACCCAGTCCCCGCTCACATCTCCCAGATGGCTGCGCACATTTCTCGGATGGTACACCACAGGCATCACTTCCCTGTTGTCTGTACCGATCCTGTAAATCTGTTCATTTTCATCTCCGTCCATATCCATAGCGAAAAACACCTGCCCTGCGAAATACCGCATCCGGCTGATCTTATCGCTGTTATGCGTCATTTTCCTGCTGCTTCCGGTGCACAGGTCTTTTTCCCAAATCTGCGGCACCCCATCCCTGGTATCCAGGTAGTAAATGGTATCCTCTTTTCCCCATACAGGGTAACTGCATTTTGCTGCTGTTAAATACTCTTTTATATTTCCCATAATCTTATCCCCATTAGTCGGGAATCCGGATCATCTGTTCTGGCCTTCCTCTTGTTTTCCGCTGTTTGGTGCCCACCACCTGGGCGGCATCTGCTGCCACCATCTTCTGCAGGTATTTGCTTGCTGCCCGCACAGTGACGCCCAAACTGTCCGCAAGGAGCTGGGCTGTCACCGTCCCCTCCTCCTGCTTTTGGGCGACGGCACAGATTTTCTGCAGAGTCAGTGCCGATACCCCTGTCTCCTCCGCCATTTTGGCATATTTTTCAGAGGGCGTTGTGGACAGTACCATACAGCTTCCTGAAATCAGGGGGCCGATCAAGTTTTCGTTTTCATCTATGGCATAACTGGCACCTTGAGGATGCATCATGGATTCCTGGTTGGCATTCATGGCCTCCAGCCTTGCCCGTGTGGTATCTCTTCCCAGTCCATATCCGATACATACCCTGGCACCGGTCTTTCTCTCCAGGTATTTTTTCAGCATACAGACCGAATATTTATCTGTGATTCGATCGATCACACCGGCGCTGGTATGGACCTCATAC
Organism: Blautia marasmi; assembly: GCF_900258535.1. Taxonomy (NCBI): domain Bacteria; kingdom Bacillati; phylum Bacillota; class Clostridia; order Lachnospirales; family Lachnospiraceae; genus Blautia; species Blautia marasmi. Next base: position 4,675,394 of record NZ_OIWX01000001.1, on the reverse strand, counting down.
ACAGAGGCATGCCGCTGCAGCATAAAATCACAGTCATGCTCTCTTGAAAACTGCAGGATCGCCGTCTGCATGGCAAGTTCCCCCAGTTCATCCCGCTCCTGTCCGTTCCTGCCCGCAGTGATGTTGATCACAGCAGGCATACTCTCCTTCATTTTATCCAGCTCAATGGTGAGAAGAAGCCTTTTGATCACATCCCGCATATAAGAAATACCGGGGTATACAAAATGGCAGGGGATCCCCATCTCCTCAAAATCCTTTGCCGCTGTACTCAGACGTGTGATCACCTGGTCAATCCGGCCTGCCTCCCACTTCCCGCGGACGTCCTCCACCATTTTATAGCGGAGTGCTTTCAGCTCTTCCAGACTCATGCAGGCTACCATGCTGCAGAAATTTTCCCCTTCCGCTTCCAGGGTTTTGTTTTCCACAGCTTCCCTGATATTTTTACCCATCATAAAATCCGCGTAGAGGCGTTCTGCCTTCAGATCCGGGTTCAGTGTCATGAGCCCGAACAGTTCCTGGTAGTATGCCAGCATATCCACATGGAAGGTTTCAATGGGCTTCCTGGTATCCGGGCAGGCTGCGCGCAGCAGTGCTCTGGAGATAATGCCGTTTATAATGAATCCGTCATACTTGTCTTCAATACTTTTATAGATGTCCGGAATCTCCGATGATTTTTTATAATAGAAGGTGGTAAACGTACAGCTCTCCTCAAAGGGAAGGACTGCCTCCTTTACCCTGTTATCCATAAATTCCGTGCTGATAATTGCTGTTTTATATTTCATCGTCTGCCACCTTTCAAAGTTTTCTTACGGTCCGTGCAGTACATGCACAGACTACTGAATTGTTATTATCCAGTTTACTACTACTTTCCCTTCGCCGCAAGATATGCTTTCGCCCCGCAGGCAAAGGCTGCGGCACCGCTTGCCAGGCTGGTCTCATCATAGCGCACTTTCGGATGGTGTCCTGCAAATTCATAGCCGTGCTCTTTGTCTCCGCCGCCCACCACGAAAAACATGGAAGGCACCAGGCGGCTTACCTCTGCAAAATCCTCAGAACCGGAGGTCGTCTGGCTGACGCGGACAGCGGCCTTGCCCAGTGTTTCTGAAAAGCCTTTACCTATGATATCCGCGCATGTCTCATCCACAGTGAGGGCACTGACCGAAGCCGGAACCTCCAGACTGGCCTTTGCACGGAACATTTCCGCTGTCATCTCCACACATTTCTTAATTCTATCAAGCAGGAACTCCCTGGTCTCCTGTCTGACGGTCCTCAGTGTACCGCCCAGAAAAGCGGTCTTTGGAATGATATTCGCTGCATCCCCGCTGTGAAACATTCCAAAAGTCAGGGCAGCCTGATCCTGAGGGTCCACTTCTCTGGCGATCAGTTCCTGCAGCGCCAGGTGGATATGCACCCCCACATTGACAGGGTCCACAGACTGGTGCGGGCTGGCTCCGTGCCCGCCCTTCCCTTCAATGGCTATCTGCAGCAAATCACTGGAATTACACACAACCCCTGCGTTGTATCCCACAAATCCGGCCGGTGCCAGAGGCATCATATGCACCCCCATAGCTGCATCCACATGAGGATTTTCCAGGATTCCGTCCGCGATCATGGCTTTTGCACCTTCCAGTGTCTCCTCCCCTGGCTGGAACATCAGCTTTACGATCCCCGGAAGCTCCTCCTCCTGCTCTTTCAGAATCTTTGCAGCGCCAAGCAGCATGGCTGTGTGCATGTCATGACCGCAGCAGTGGGCAGCCTGGCCGGATGAGGCGAAAGGAAGTCCGCTCTCCTCCCGCATAGGCAGGGCATCCATGTCAGCCCTTAAAAGGAATACCGGGCCGTCCTTCTTTTTGCCGATGAGGGCCGTGACACCGCATCCGCCGCAGATCTTCGCTTCTATTCCCATGTCACGCAGCTTTCCCATGACAAATTCCGTAGTGACTTTCAGATTCATTCCCAGCTCCGGATTCTGATGCAGAAATCTCCTGTTGGCGGTCATCTCCGGAAGCAGTTCTTTTGCTCTCTCTAAATCGTTCATTTTCTTCTCCTTTATCTCTCTGTAATAGTTTTGTTATTCACTTTTTTTGACGGCTCACCCTCCGGGGCGGGATTTCCCTCTCCCTCCTTTATGACCTTCACCTGTCCCGATTTGAAGAGGAGCCAAGATGAGAGGATCATGACCGGTATGGTGATCAGCACACCGATTCCCCTGTTTATCTTTGCCACAAACACCAGGATCGCCAGCAGGATCAGGATGGGAGCTATCATCATCTTCCATTTTCCCGTGATCTTTCCTCCTGCCGGGTTGGTGACCATCAGGCGGATGAACATACATCCGAACAGGGCCGGAAGCATATATGAGGTAGCCACCTGGACTGTGGGGGAGCTTAAGAGAGGCTGCAGCGGCACCAGCATGAGTACGCCCACAATGACCACCGCTATGGTGATGAGAGAGGACACGGCAATGGCAATGGTACAGACCGCGTCCCCCTCATCGGTATTCTGCTCCGCTTTGGCAATATCAAGGGCATTGAGGGCACAGGGAAGCTTAATATTGGATACATTACCGGTGATCAGGCTCATATAAATGGAGGAGCCCAAAATAGGCGTGTAGGTGACAGATTCCACAATCCCGGTGGGAACATACAGGGCCAGAAGGCCGCCGCAGAACATGAGTAAATCCGCCGCCCTCGGCCACATGTCAAAATATGTACACATGGTAACAGGGATTCCAAGCATGACAACAATGGCAATCACTGTACCGATCCTGCCAATCCGGTGAACCGAGTTGGTATATTCACTTAATCCGTTTTTGTTCATTCTTTTTCTCCTTTATCCCAGAACGTTTGTAGCCAGAACAGCGGCGGCCATCCCCATGATCAGGGCTGCTGACATGATAAAACTGCCCAGCCACTGCACTTTATATTTCCCCACAATATAGAACATAAAAGCAGACACGCAGGCACTTACGATCAGCACCACGATCCCCACACTGCCTCCCAGGATAATATAAGGGATAAAAGCGGCAACCAGGGCGGCGGCAAAGGAAAAATTAAAAACAGCTCCCCAGGCGCCTTTGCTTTTTCTGTATCTTGTCATGCTCACCTGGATTTTCTTGGCACAAAAAATATTTGTTATCATTCCTGCCAAAATGCATATACTGGTTACGAACATGATCGCCCCGAACACTTCGTAATTGTTGGCTGATGCCATAGCACCTGCTGACTGAAATCCGAGGGCATCCGACACCATTTCCGCTGCTGTCAGTTCATAGCTCACAGCACCTACCACGGAAAGCCGGAACCAGGACCATGGCACTCCCAGCACTGCGGAGAGGGAAAAAAGCCCGATGATAACAGAGATAGATGGGATAACAGTAAACACAGCAGAAGACTTGACAACTTCCATGATCGTCTTTTTGGAAATTCCGAGTTCCAATGCCCGCTTCCAGGCTTTGCGCATAAACACCAACACAAGCCCGGAGATGTACAGCAGTCCACCGCCCACCAGCACGTAGAGCAGCCTGCTGTTCGCCACATCAAAATAATTCATTGTTTTTCCTCCTGTTGTAATGGATCCTTTTTTAATTAAAAGAACATTTAAAGAACGTACGTTAATTGTACAATAAAGCATTTCGGTATTTTAGTCAATATAAATTTATATTTTTCTTTTCTTTCGTGAATTATATACAATTTTAGAGTGGTATTTTCGTAGCTTTTGTGGGGTAGTCAGAAATTATTTTTGATGTACAATGGAAATAAAGAACGATTTGATAAAGGAGAGAGAACACATGATATCACAGGATTGCCTGCACGATGCCCTGTCCTACGGAAAATGTTTTACAGGGCTTGGACGGCCGGCTGATTACATTCCGGAGCTTGCCCGGGTCAACAAGCACCAGCTTGGTGTCTGCATTGTAAGTCTGGACGGGGAAACCCTAAAAGAGGGGGCCTATGACAGGCCTTTCACGATACAGAGCATTTCCAAACTAGTCTCCCTGATCCTTGCGCTCCATGACAGAGGAGGGGAATATCTTTTTCAGGACAAGGTAGGCGTAGAGCCTACAGGGGACCCCTTTAACTCCATCATAAAACTGGAGACCAGGACACGGCCCTTTAACCCCTTCATCAATGCAGGTGCCATCACAGTGGCAAGCTGTATTGAGGGAAAGGATACAAAAGAGAGATTTGGACGGTTCCTCACCTACATCCGGCATCTGTGCAACAATGAGGAGATCTATCTGAATGAGAATGTCTATCTCTCCGAAAAAAGCACAGGGGACCGAAACCGTGCCCTGGCATACTATCTGAAGGCATCCGGCATCTTAGAGGGAGATGTGGAGGAATGTCTGGATTTTTATTTCCGTATGTGTTCTGTGGACGTGACGGCACTTGATATTGCCAATCTGAGCGCGGTGCTGGCAAATCACGGGACAAACCCTTTTACAGGGGAAAACCTCATTGAACCCTCCTGCGCCAAAGCCCTCCGGGCCCTGATGCTCACCTGCGGCATGTACGACGGTTCCGGAAGGTTTGCCATGAAAGTAGGATTTCCGGCCAAAAGCGGCGTGGGCGGGGGAATTGCCGCAGTGGTCGTAGACCGGATGGGAATCGGTGTGTACGGGCCGGCCCTGGATGAAAAAGGAAACAGTATAGGGGGAATAAAGATTCTGGAATATCTGGCGAAAAAGCTGGACTGCAGTCTTTTTTAAACGGATAAGACCGCATACAAAAAACACTCTATCGGTATCATGCCGCATACCGATAGAGTGTTTTTGAACCGTTTTTTTATACCAGGTATTCCTCAATAAAGTGGGATGCAACAGCGCCGTCTGAGGCTGCCGTCACTATCTGCCGCAGGGGTTTTGTCCTCACGTCACCCACTGCAAATACACCGGGCAGGTTGGTTCTGGTTGACTCGTCCGCCTGAATATAACCCTGGCCGTCAAGCTCTGTCTGGCCTTTAAAAAGTTCCGTGTCGGGAACCCTGCCAATGGCTGCAAATACACCGTCGCAGGGGATCTCTGTCAGCTGTCCTTCAAGATTCTCCACCACAACACCTGTCACCTTTTTATCATGCAGGATCTGTTTTACCTGGCTGTTCCAGATAAATTCCACACTGCTGTTCTTCAGGGGTTCCAGATAAACGTTTGAAGCCCGCAGCGTATCTCTCCTGTGGACCAGATATACCTTTTTACATATTTTTGTGAGGTACAGGGCATCTGCCGCAGCACTGTTGCCGCCGCCTACTACAACTACGGTCTTATTGCGGTACATCATACCGTCACAGGTGGCACAATACGCAACGCCCCGTCCCCGCAGGGAGGCTTCCTCAGGCAGTCCAATCTCTCTTGGGGAAGCCCCGGTCGCCAGCACTACTGCCCTTGCCTTTACCTGGCCTTTGGATGTGTCGATCACCTTTATTTCATTTTTCAAATCTACGGCAGTCACATTTACAAAAGCCGTCTCTGCACCGAAGCGCTCGGCTCCTCGCTGCATCTTCTCTCCAAGTTCAAAGCCGTCAATACCCTCCTCAAAACCGGGGTAGTTGTCTACCATACTGGTGGTTGCCATCTGTCCGCCCGGTGACAATTTTTCCAGTACCAGAACCGAAAGCCCGCTTCTGGCACAGTAGAGAGCCGCTGTATATCCGCCGGGTCCTCCTCCGATAACAGCCACATCATACATATCTTGTCTCATTTGTATTTCCTCCTGCTGCTTTATATGGAAACCGGATCCTAACCCTTACTTTCTTGTTGTTTGTCGGATCATCCGGATTGATTTGATCAGATCACCTGATTGGCCTTCAGCCACTCTTCTATTGCGTCCTGGGAAGGAGGATTGACAACACGGTCTGCCTCTTTTCCGTCTTTAAACAGGATCAGTGTGGGAATCGTATCTATCTCGTACTGCTGGGCTACTTCCGGAAGTTCGTCAATATCTGCTTTGGACACTGTGACTTTACCGTTCATTTCCGCTTCCAGTCTGTCTACCGCAGGGGCAAGTCTGCGGCAGTAACCGCACCATGGTGCCCAAAAATCTACAACCACCGGTTTTGGGGATTCTAATACTTCTGCTTGGAATTTTGTTTTTTCGATTGCATTTACTGACATAATTTATCATCCTTTCGTATTTGGTATCCGAAATAACGGATCTTTTATCTGTATTATTATTGTTTACAGTTCCTATACTGTCACTATAGCAGTTACAGTTTCACTTGTCAATAGGCATCTGCATTTTTTTTAATTACAACTATGGATTCCCGTACATGGCAGCTATCTTTTGTATTCTGCGTTTCATTTCTGTACGGACATGTAACGGCTCTAAACACTCACATTTATCCCCAAAACCGAAAAGGATATTGTAGTAATAATCGTTCTCTATAAAAGGGAACCGGACAATGTAATGCTCACTGCCATCCGGAGAGAAGTCATCATAAGGGCAAAACTCAAGTGCCCTGTCCATGACGGATCTATGGATACGGATCTTTATTTTTGTCTGCATCGTATCCCACCTTTCTTCAAAGTCTAAAATTGGTTTTTGATAGTCTCTCGGTATAAAAGTTTCCTCCTGCATCTTAAGGTTTGATATGCGGGTCAGTTTGAATAGGCGATAATCCTTTCTTTTATGACAATACCCTTGAAAGTACCAATGACTGCTTTTCAAGACGAGCTGATACGGTTCGGCTGTGCGTGCAGTCTTATTTCCATCTTGATCTGCATATGCAAACGCAAGCAGTCTGCTCTCCTGCAAAGCTGTTTTGATGATCTCTAAATATGGCTGTATGCTCCTGCTGCCCGTCCACGGACTTAGGTCAATACTTATTTGATCTGCTTTCACTTCAATATCTTTCGCCCTGTCGGCCGGGATAAAGCTTCTGACTTTTGTGAGGGTATGTACCAGTTCATCCCCCTGCACCATGTTGGAGAGGCTGGAAAGCCCCGTCAAAAGAGCGGAAAGGTCGGCAGACGAAAAGACATTTTTATCTATCTTGTATCTCTCCATGATCTCAAAACCACCACCCACTCCCGCTGAAGAGCGTACAGGAATCCCCGCCATATTGATAGCGTCTATGTCGCGATAGATCGTGCGGGGTGAAACTTCAAACATATCTGCCAACTCCTGTGCACCGATGCGCCCTTTATCGAGAAGTATCATGATTATGCTAACAAGCCTGTCAATTTTCATTTTATTTCCGCCTTTCAAATTTTTTTTAAATTCTTGCCATACTGTTGTCAACAATTACATGGTACTATAAAAAAACAAATGGCAACTGTTCGTAACAGTTCAGACAGGTCTGCGTTCTACTGCGCTGACCGTATGGAAAAGTAGTGCCAGCTTTATTCAGCCCATCGCGAAGCGATATACACAGACCTACTGAATACGTTACAGCAAACCAACTAATAAAACAATAAAAAATGGAGGAAATTTATGTTTACAATCTATGTTTACGTTCTTGATACTTTAGCTGACTGGGAATTGGGATATGTCACTTCAGAGTTGCATTCCGGAAGATTTTTCAAAAAAGACGCGCCGCGTATATCGTTCAAAACGGTCAGTGTTTCTAAGGAACCGATCAAAACTATGGGCGGGCTGACAATAGTGCCCGACTGCCTGATCAATGATATTATTGTGAGCGAAACAAATGTGCTGCTTTTACCGGGCGCAGATACATGGAACGACCAAAAGCATGCTGCTATCCTGGAAAAAGCAAGTGAATTTCTAGCTATCGGTGCTGCAGTAGGTGCGATCTGCGGGGCTGTCACGGCGCTTGCCGGCTTAGGGCTGTTGGATCAGCGACCGCATACCAGTAACGGGCCGGGATTTCTCGAAATGTTCTGCCCTGATTATAAAGGGCAGGATTTTTATATCGATAAACCGTCTGCAGCCGACAATAATCTTATTACTGCAGGCAGTACCGGGGCTTTATTGTGGGCAAAACAAATCATAGAGCATCTAGGTGTCTTCCGGGCAGATACACTGGAATCTTGGTATGCCTATTTCAGCACCGGTAAGTCTGAACATTTCTTTGCTCTCATGCAGACTTTGCCGTCCTGTGACGCACCCGTGTAATAAGCAGAGAATGAGAAGCGCCGCCTGGGCAAGAGACACAGGCGGCGCTTCTCATAGGTTACGTTTCAAGACCCCAGATACCGGGCTGCAATTTCTTCGGTGACCGGTATAAGCCGGCAGTCCTCTATCAAGTATACCTCATCACATAACTGCTCAATATCCTTGTAATGATGGGAAGTCAGAAATATGGTCTTTTCTTCAGCTTTCAGCATGCGGATGATAGATTTGACATCTTCATAGGTTTTGTAGTCCAGAGCATTGAAAGGTTCGTCTAATACCAGAATGTCCTGCCCCTCCATAATGGCCTGCGCAAGCCCTAATTTCTGCTTCATGCCGAGAGAATAGTGATCTACCTTCACTTTATTGTCAGGGTCAAGCCCGACCTTGTTCATGGCATCCCGAATCTCCTTCTCTCCGATTTTCCTTTGTATGTCCGCAAGAAATTTCAGGTTCTGAAAACCACTGTAAATACCGATAAAACCGGGGGCATTGATGAACACCCCCATATTGTCAGGGAAATCACGCCCATTTTTTCCAAGCGCCTCCCCGCGCACAAACACACTGCCCTTGTCAGGCTTTTCAAACCCGCACAGTATCTTAAACAGCACGGATTTCCCACTGCCGTTCTCTCCCACCAGACCTACCGTTTTCCCACGGTCAGCGGTTAAAGACACATTTTGGAGGACCGGCCTGTGGCCAAAACTCTTTGATACATTTTTCACTTCAATATAGGAACCCATATTAATCCCCCTTAATCCAATATTTTCCTGCATCCAAACACGGCCAGCCATACAGTCAGCAGCAATGAAAAAGAAACCAGTATTCCAAAGGCCGTCACTGCAGATATCCCTATGCCGGAATGCATCAGAGAAATCCGCATCAAACCCGATAGCCCGAAGGGTAAGCAGGACGCCAAAGCCCCGGGCAGCACACAGAGCAGATTTCCGGCAGCCAGTATAAGAAAGCTGACCGAAACCTGTTTTGTAAACAAGTAAATACACAGCATGAACAGATACTGCAAATATATATCGAGAAATTTCATCAGGACAGCATACAGCAGTAGGTTCCATGCAGGCCCCTCCATTTCGCAGCCAATAAAAACCGCTCCCAGAAGTCCCCCTGTCATCCACAAGAACGTATATATCCCAATAAATTTTGTGCCGGCTGACAAGATCCCCCTCATCAGGCTTCTGCAGCTTTTTCCCCGGACGGAGACAAAAACGGATTGCCCGCTGACTGTATGCTCCACGAAAACCGCCAGAAGATACAGGGGCGCTCCGCCTGTGATCCATTGTTCTATAAAAGGAAGGACTTGAAAATATCCTGTGCCATGTCCGGCAAACAAGGTATAGATCCATTCTGTACCGGATTCTGTATGGCTGTGCCCCATCCCTTTATAAAGCGTAATTCCGAATACGACCCCAAAAAGGATCAGAAGATTCTTTCTTATCATCAGCTCATGAACATAATACGCAGCCATGCCGCGGCCCCGAAGCTGAATGTGCGGCAGTCCGCGCCACCAAAACCGCAGCGAAAGGATGGCGGCCAGGGGAAGGAGCAGGAAGGTAACCCCTGTGGCTGCAAAGCGATAATGTCCGCCCAGATTGTGGTGCAGGATCAGTAAGTGACCAAATCCCGTAAAGGGCAGGTTCTGAACAGCCGGAAGCTTGAGCCATACAGCCGAGAGCATATAAAGGCCGGAAATGATAGGAACAGCCCCTCTCCTCCCTGCAAAGTGCCCAATCCACATACAGATTCCGAATATCAGCCAGCTTCCCGCAAACTGATAGAGCGTGCATACAAGGAAAGCCTGCACAGGGGCAGGAAAAATCTGCTGCAGCATGGAAAATAACTCTGTCTCCGCCGCCCCTGCAGGAAGGCCCCATTGATCCCCCAATGGCAGTCCCATACCGGACAACAGGATTGCCGTGGTCTGAACCGCAGTCAGCAGAAACGCTGCCGCCCACGTCCCAAGCCATTTCCCCAGGAAATAGGCATGGTAGCTGTGAAAACGTGAGATCACCGGTATCCCGTCATCCTCCAAAAAGGAAAAACAGCTCAACAACAGGATTGGCAGCATGAAATAGGTCAAATAGTAATGATCTGACACCGCTGACAAAATATGCTGTTCATAAGAGATCCCATGATCCAATCGCCCGCTGATGGAAAAAATCAGGCAGCCTAAAAATAAGGCAGCAGCCTTTCCATATCCCCACAAGCAGAGATTTTTTCTGATAAGCCCATACATAGGAGCCACCTATCCTGTTACAACGGCATTTTTCTTGAACTTCCCAAAGAAAAGTGCCGTCAGACTGATAACAAAGAGCAGCAAAACCGGACCCGCTGCAAAAGAAAATACGGATACTGCGCGGCTGTCCACACTAGTGGGGTCAAAGGCAGTAACAAGCCGGAATTTCTCCAGTCGAAGTATGGACAGGATAAAGTTTTCCAGGATGGAATACATAAACGGCCCTGTAAGGATCACAAAAATATTCTTACAGTACATAGCCAGTACGAAGCCAAAGGTCATCATAATAATACCGAGCAGACCTCTCCAGCAGGAAAGAACGCCCGCATACAATAACGGCGTTTGGGCAAACGCACCTTCAAAAATATGCCCTGACAACCCGGAGGAAAAAGGAACCACAGGGGGTTTCACATAAACGGCAGACACAGCAGCTAATCCATAGGGAACCACTATGATAACGAACGCCCCCAGCGCATATGCGGTCCATTTTGCTGTCAGATACCTCCTGACCGGCACCCGGGGCATGACATACAGCAAAAAGTTGTTTTTCCGCTCATAGTACAAGTTCCAGCAAAGAGGAAACACCACAGACAGAGGATAAAACAGGGAAAACATCTCCGTTCCCACTTCCCAGGCCTCCAGATCATACAGCAGGGAATAGTTTTGATAAAGCGTGCAGGACAGCACACACATAACGACTGCCAGGATGACCGTTGTCAGCAGTACCGGCAGAAATATTTTCTTCCACTCAGTCCCTATAAGATGAAGCATATATCTCACCCCTTTCTTTGTCTTTCAGTATACCCAACTCCCCTCTGCGCTTCAACAGGCCGGAAACAAGAAAGGGTTTTAAGGGGACAAGATCATTTTTGTACCCTTAAAACCCTCTTTCATACCATTTTTCACGGTAGGATCACACCAAAGACAACATAATTTTCGTCTGCTTTCCTTTCATTCCGTGTTATGATCTTACCGTGATACTGTTCTGTCATACGCAGAATATTGTACAGCCCGAAACCGTGTCCCTCCTGACCGGATTTTGTTGTAACACCTTTACAAAACAGGGCCATAAATTCCGTGTTCGACATAGCCGGGGCCGGATTGGCAACAAGCAGTTCCAGATACCCGCCATTCTGTCTGCCTGTTATATAAATGGTGCTGCCTTCCGGAGACGCCTCTATTGCGTTATCCAGTAAGATCCCAATGGCTTCGATCCATACGGTTTCCGGGACAGCCGTTTTCTTAAATAGACCCTGTAATTGCATTTCTACCCGTATATCCACCGCTTCGGCTTGCTTGATCTTGCCGAACAGCATACCGGCAATGATCTTACTGTCACAGGAAAGCAGCTCACGGTCATTGGGGCTTAATGCAATACCTTCTGACAGGGCCGCCACTTGCCTTCTTGCATCCTCCAGCGTGTCAGCAGAAGCCACAGCAGCCTCCATAGCCAGCATACGGTTATGAAACTCATGCTGTCTTGCTCTGACCTGTGAGATCAGTTCTTCCACAATCGGCACATACTGTTCAACCATATGGATCCTCTTTCGTTCCTGCACTCTGCGCTGATGAAAAAACAGCAACACACTGTCCAACAGCAAAAGTCCAAGGAGCAGCATGGAGATCAGCCACAAATGGGAAAGAAAACGCCCCACATCAAAGGAGAGTACAGAGAGCACACTCATCAGCAAAACAGCTATATTGGCAGATACGATCCCCACCGTAAAATCCCCCGCCCGGACAAACCGGCGCAGCCGTTCAAAAAACGGTGTGCAAAACAGCAGGAACACAAAACACAAAGACACCACACGGCTGCCTGTAAGCAGCAGAGTACCTGAAGCCCCGCAGACCGCAGCCAGAACTACACACAGGCATTTAACAAACAGGTAAACCGAAAAGACCGCCATTGTCCCGCAAAAAATATAACCTACGGATTTTCGTTCAAAATAAATACTGTTCAGCAGTAATAAGGCAAAAACCAGAAACAGCAAACCGGTCAGACTGTTGGCCGGCAGGATCTCAAAGCCCTCCCCTTGGAAAGAAGCAGTCATTGTCTTCCCGGCAGTGAAGTTTACCCTTGTCACAATACAGAACAAAAATAGAATGGGAAAAAGCAGGAAATCTCTCGCTTTCCCCTCTGCCCTTTGCCGGAAGACCGCCTCACAGCAAAGAGCCAGTATCCCAGCGTCTAAGCCTAACTGTACCAGATCAACAACAGCATCCATGCTCACCCCCACAATGCAGACTGATATTTATTTCCGATGGGGATTTCTTCTATAAACCCTTTCAGAAATATTTTACGCCCGGATTTATCAATTTTTTCAATATGAGATCTGTTCACAAAATAACTCTTGTGACACCGGACAAAAGAAGGATCGTCAAGCAGTTCCAATAATCCAGACAGGGTATAACCGGAAATGGAATCATCTTTTATACCCAGCATACGATTATTGGTATGAACAGAGAGTTTCTTTCCAAAAGCTTCCACATAAGCGATATCAGACACGGTATATTCCAGGATGAACTGCTTCTGCTCAATGCGGATCGTTTCTGCCGGCCGGTCCATTTGTTTTGACAACCCCACCGCGTCACGAAATGCCGCGGTAAATTCCTCCTCTTCAAAGGGCTTTATAAGAAAACTATAGCATTTCACATCCCGGTAGGCAGTGAGTTCTTCCCCGGCCAGCGCTGTTTCAAAAATGATCGGTGTATATTTATATCCCTGCAGCTTTCGGAGCTGCTTTGCCAGGCTGGTCCCCTTATAATCCTCAAGCTGAATATCAAGAATAAAAACAGATATGTCATTACTTTTCGCATATTGTAAGGCTTTTCCTGCTTCAGAAAATGAAACCACTTCCAGATCCGCCGATATTCTGCTGATATATTGAACAATCTTTTTTACCGCGCCCGGATTATCCTCTACCAATAACACTTTACCCATGATCAATGTTCCCCGCTGCCCTTCTTTTTTACGGCGGCTAAATCCGACCTCTCATAACGGTTATGCCCACGCAATTGCTTCTTGTATTTCCAACACCTGACAGCATCCTCCAGAGATTTTCCCTGATTATCCGCAAAAAAATCCCTGATATAGGTATTATACTCAAACTGCTTATCTATCTTTGTTTTCCCTTTTTTCTTCTCTTCAAGAATTTGATAATAAGCCTCTATTGCGTCTTTGTAAGTCTTTCCCCCATTGCTTTTCAGCCATTTTTGAAAAGCCACGGGAAAAGAAAAACTATTCCCGATATGCTCTTTGAAGAAAGCCCTGTGCTGTTCGGAGCAGACAAGATCCGTCTCAATCTTCATATCCTCGCTAATACTGATATGTGAAACAGATGCCGTCTTTCTCTTTACTGTTTTCCCGGACAGCACCTCACCTGTATCAAGAAAATGTGCGATCCTGTCTGTCAGCTCAATTTTCCCACCGGAGACAGGAAGGCCATTTTTTCTGCAAAAGTCTGTCAGTTCCTCTTTCAGATAATAGAACTCACGAAATGTTTTACTGTCTGTATTTTTGTCTAATACCGGCCTGTGGTTCATGCCTCCGTTCCCCATGCTTCTGCTTCCTTTAATACTAATGTCCGGATAAACGGATTATTTTGGGGGCAGACCAAAAACATGAAAGCACTGTTTCGGCATTTCTGATAATGTTCTTTCTTCAGCCAGAAGTCATACCCCATAGCACATTTTGGATTACAGGCATCCGGATCCGCCATACGCTTACAGATAGGCGCCTTCTCAACCGCTTGTATCATTTCATCCGGCAGTGTTTCCAGCACCTCTTCATACTGATTTACATGGACCCCGTAAATCCGCACAAGCATCCCTTTCCTCCGAAACACATAATTTGCAATGGTCCTCTTGTTATATATGTAAGAAACCATATAACCGCTTTTGGCCATTTTGATCTCTATCTTACAGCCAAGTCCTATTAATCTTTCATGCAATTCTTTTACAAAATCCTGATTCTCAACTGCCACAGAAGCAATAAACTCATTAAAATCTATCTTCTTATCCATGATACATCCCTCTCTATTTTTCTCTCACCGCAACCCAGACTTCCACATGCCCGTCTGCTCCATAATACTCAATATCCGGCGCTCCTGACCTCATCCTGCCTGTGATATACCCCTTGTTTAACGGTCTGTATTTAGACTTTGGAAGCCATTTGGTGATAGCCTGCGCCTCTGTTTTCCCTATGGTTTCCTGTGTACACGGAAACACGGCCCAGGCCATAGCCGGCACAGTATATTCTGTGAGTTCACCCCCGGCGTCACGATCACTTGCTATAGCTATAATATACTCAAATTTTCTAGAATCCGCAATATCTGTATTATATATATTGATCCCAAATACTCCGCCGGGCTTCTGATCCCCCAACTCCAAAAGAGCTTTTTCAAGGCCGGCCTCATTTATTTTGGACCAATGCCGCGGTATCGCTTTTCTGCCCTCCCCTTTTTGGTTTGTTGTCTGTATCAAATACCCAACAACGCGAAAACTCTCCCTTTTTTCTATACGAAACGGTAAATCCATGTTATCATCCTCCCTGTATCGTAACAGTTCAGACAAGCTGAACCATTACCCTGCATCATCTATTTTTTTCCTTATGCCCGTCAATAACCGGTATCCATATCTGGCTCAAATAATCCTTATCATAAGAGTTACCGATACTATACCATTCCAGCTCCGGACAATCCGCGTGTTCAAACGGATACCTCACCAGCCACTCTTCCTGCAGAAATTTCCATCCGCTCTGGATTGCCTGCGGAACCGCTCCCCTGCAGTCAAACACTGCCCACGCAGCTTCAGGGATCCTGATCTCACGGTACCCCTCCGGCAAAGGCCCATCTGCAGCCACCATAACAGAATATTCTATCTCCCCGGCAGGGCTATCCCCATAACGGCACAGACCAAACAATCCCCCCGGATTACCTGTACCCAATGAGATCAGCCTGGAAAAGACACCGGTATTTTGACAATCACTCCAAAACTCCGGTATCTTTGAATACTTTTGTTCATCGGCACACCAAACACTCTTTCCGATCAAGCGGAATCCCGGCTTCTGCTCCAGTTTCCAGGCATACCGCTGCTTCTCAAAAATCTGCATTTTCGGCACAACCCGCAGTTTCACATTTCCATTTCGGGCCTCCTTTGGGGTCATCCCATGAAATTGCTGAAACGCCTTTGTAAAAGACGTAGGGGAATCATACCCATACTGATAACTGATATCAACCACTCTCTTATCCGTACTCTTTAGATCATACCCCGCCAAAGTAAGTTTTCTGAACCGGACATACTCCGAAAAACCGATACCATTCATATAAGAAAATACCTTTTGAAAAAAGTCAAAAGAGCATCCCGCCATCACGGAAATCTCCCTCTGATCGATAGGTTCCTGCTTCCGCTGCAGATGATTTTCCACATAATCAATGATCCTCTGCAGTCTTTCATTCCACTCCATATTTCTGCCCCTTTCTTTCTATCACAGACTCATTATACCTGATACGGCAGAACATTTCCTCTCATTTCGCGCACCGTTTGGATAGCACCCGTAAATACATTTTATCATCTCTCCCCACCCCATTCAGCAGGGGAATACTTCCAGATCCATCTCATACCCTTCTTACCCCTGCCCCGTCATCCCCCCAATACATTGTAACAGTTCAGACAAGCTGAACCGTTACGCATCCAGCCATTAAAAATCACTTCGCGATGGGCTGGATACCTGCTAGCACTACTTTTTCATACGCCCAGTGCAGTAAATGCGCAGACCTGTCTGAACGGTTACAATACATCATCCCATTCTTCAGCCTTCCACAATATACTATTGACATGGGAGTTAACTCTAATGTTACAATAAACAGAAGAAAGAAAGGATTTTACACGGATGAACAAATATTCCATAAGCCAAACAGCAAAGATCTTATGTCTGCCCAAAGATACCCTGCGCTATTATGATAAAATCGGTTTGGTCAAACCGCAAAGAGGGAAAAACAAGTATCGTTACTACACCGATATGGACCTTTTGCTTATGCAATATGTTGAAGTTATGAAATCAGCCGGTTTGTCCCTAAAGGAAATCAGTGCAATACTCCATGATACGCTGGAACATACAGACGAAAGCAGGAAAAATGTTCTGGATATCTTAAAAAACAGACTGAAAGAATTGAGGAATAAAATACTATTCTACCAAGAAGCAGAACTTTTGATGACCCGGACAATACAGTCGTTAAATATCATGTCCTGTCCGAATGATATGGAGCAGATTGATGAGATGATAAAAGCCTTGTACGCACGCAGAGTACCGTCCAAGTCTGATGAAAAAAGAATAGAGGGCAAACAAAATGAATGATATCTATGAAAAATTTGCATTTGATTATGATGAGTTTGGTTCTATTGAAAACTATCTGGGAGATGAAAAAAATTTCTTTGACAGGATATTCCGCAAACATAACGTCAGGACTATTTTGGATTGTGCCTGTGGTACAGGGCAGCACTTATACATGCTGTCACAGTTGGGATACCGGGTCTGGGGATCAGATCACTCTTTCTCCATGTTAGATGTGGCAAAAAAGAATCTGCAGCAAAAAGGTCAAACCATACCACTACATCAATGTGATTTTCGTTATTTAGAAAACACATTTAATCTTTGCTTTGATGCCATTGTATGCCTTACCACATCACTGCCCCATTTACATAGCGATGATGATCTGCTGATGGCCGTCAAATCAATGAAAAATCGGCTAAACAACGGCGGACTGCTTGTGTTCACATCCGGCACCACCCATTACAATTTAACCTTACCGCCTATCGAAGTGGTAATTAACCGGGAAGATTTTTCGAGAATCTTTGTAAAAGAACACAATACCCACTTACAAACCATTCATGTACTGGATTTATACCACAGTCCTCAAAGACTGGAACACAATCAATACGATATCGTTTACCGGATACTGTTAGATAACGATTACCGCAGCTTACTGCTGCAGGCAGGTTTTTCCGACATCCAGGTATACGGAAACTACGATATGAGTCCCTATGATCAAAACAGTCAACGGTTAATTGTCACAGCAAACAATTATTAGTGGGGGATGATATATGAAATTCTGGAATAGAAACTACACAATGATTATGATCAGGCAGATCATTTCCTTGTTCGCTAATAATATCCTACACTTTTCGTTGTCACTTGCCATTGCCCTTTTACTTATGGTGCTTTCAATCATTGAAGCGTTGTATACGCCATGCGTGCAGGCCAGCATTCCCGTATTGCAGGAGCCGGATAACCTTGAAACACCCATTAGCAGAAATAGATCCGAAATGATCAACCCGAAGCCTACAAATCTCCGCAGCCAGTGAAAACCAGGAAGGGGATGGGAAAGGGGCGGGGGAAGGCTATGCCTGTGAGCGATGTTCCGCGGAGCGCCGGGGAGATCCACCTGCCCCAGTTACTTAATGAAGAGGCCATTGCCGTGGAGTTTCGTAACTGCCTCTTATACACATCAGCTGTTGACGCTGCACTTACGCTGTGCATTNCTTCCGTCCGCCCCCACATCTATCCGCCCGCCTTCCCTAAATTTCCACCAAAACCCCACTCTCCCTCACCACATCCAATATCTCCCCCTCCAAGATCAACCTCTTCACCTCTTCCATATAAGGCTCCAACGCCTCATCCTCCTTCAAACAAGGCATAACCTCCCGAATCTTCCCATAAACCGCCTCAATAGCCGGCGAAGACTGTCCGGCAGGATAAAACTCCTTCGCCTGCGCCGCGCAGATCAACTCGATCGCCAGCACATACCTGGCAGTCTCCACCGCATCACATGCCTTCCTTGCCGCATTATACCCCATATTCACATAATCCTCCTGATTGGCACACGTAGGCACATTATCCACCACCGCAGGATGAGCCAAAAGCCGCATCTCCCCCGCAAGCCCTGCTGCCGTATACTGAATCATCATCAAACCGTCATTAAAATCAGCACTGGCATTCAAAAACGGCGGCAGTTCACTGATATGCCGGTTCACCAGACGGTCCGTGCGGCGCTCCGCCATTTTCACCATATCTGCAAGCGCAATACAAAGGAAATCCGATGCCATCCCCAGATAGGTACCATCCGCATTACATCCCATAAGCGCCTCCGCCCCATTCTCCCCCTCAAAAATAAGCGGATTATCCACAGAAGAATTCAGCTCAATCTCAATCGATTCCAAACCATCCTTCAACACCTTTTTCACTGCCCCGTGGAGCTGAGGCATACACCGCAGGGACAAAGCATCCTGTACCCGGTAATCCCTGTACTTCTCCGCGATCTGACTGCCGGACAGAATATTTCTGATATTCTCAGCCGTCTGCATCTGTCCCGGATGGGGTCTGGCCTGCATAAGCCTTTCATCCATGGCTTTCAGCGTACCTTTCAGCATTTCCAGGGAAAATGCCCCCGCCACATCTGCTGTTTTCGCAAGGATGATACTGTCATAATAGGCCATACAGGCCAGCGCTGTCACAGATGTCGTTCCCGATACAAGAGTCAGTCCTTCCTTTGAGCCAAGAACTGCCGGTTTTAACCCCGCACGCCTAAGTGCCTCCCCACCTGTCAGAAGATCTCCCTGGTACCAGGCTTTTCCTTCCCCGATCAGCACCATTCCGATATGGGCTTCCAAACCAATATAGCCCACAGAACCATGTTTCGGAACCCTGGGCGTGATGTTCCTGTTCAGCAGCTCTTTCAAAAGCTCCAGGGTTTCCAGACGAAATCCGGTGTGCCCGCTTCCAAAATGCAGGAGCATGACAAACATCATGGCTCTGACTCCCTCCTCCGAGAGAGGTTCCCCTACAGAGACCGTGTGGGCCAAGATATGATTCCTCTGGATTTTCACCCGCTCCTCCTCAGGAATGAATTTTCGGCAGTTATCCCCCAGGCCTGTCGTGATGCCGTAAATAGCTTTTCCCTCACGGCTGAAACGTTCCACATGAGCCCTGCAGGCATTCACCCTGTCTTTATATTCTTCTGAAAATTCCACCTTTGCCCCATATCTGGCTACTGCTGCCACCTGCTCCAGTGAATTTCTTCCTCCTAATGTAACGATTTTCATACATACCTCCATTTGCCAAGAGGCGCACGCAGAGCAAAACCCCTGCGTGCGCTTCTCAATTCAGCTTTTTATTGTTTTCATATCCCCCGTCAAGGGACACACTCATAATTTTCAGTCTCCGGTATACATCTTCCTCCACCTCTGCCTCATCGGATGGGATTTGGCTCACAGGCCTGTTTCCGAATATTTCACCCGGAACAAACACCTGACCGCCGGGCTTCATGGGCGGACAGTTGCGCACATCCTCCGCCAGGCCATCCACCTCATCGGCAAAGGCATCAAGAGTCGTAAACATCTCCGGTGAAAATGCCACAAACAGATATCCCAGGTCGTATTCATCCTTGGCATCATATCCCATTTTTGCTCCCACAAAAGCACCTGTCATCACTTCCAGCGCATAACAGAGCGCATAACCCTTTGGTCCGCCAAAAGGCACTCCTGCTTCCGCTTTCTCCGGGTCTGTGGTAAAATTCCCCTCCCCGTCTATAAAACAGTGATCCGGAAGCGGCCGGTTCTCCACAATGGACTGCCGGACTTCGCCCCATACCTTCTGGGAAGTGGCAAAATCAAAAATATAAGGTTTTCCTCTTTTGCTGGGGAAGGAGAAACAGAGGGGATTGGTGCCGAACATGGCTTTTGCCCCTCCAAAGGGAGCCACGCAGGCCGGACCTCCGTTGTTGGTGATCATACCCACAAGCCCCTCCTTGGAAATCTTTCTGGCATAGGGCGTGATCCTGGAATAGCGCCCCACATTTTTCAGGGCTGTGATCCCCACACCGTGTTCTTTTGCCGCAGCAATTGCCAGATTGGTGGAGTACAGGGCCGCAATATGCCCCAGTTCTCCGTTACCGTCCACCTGGGCATAACAGCCTTTCTGCTTGATCAGCTTCATGTCTCCGCTCCTTCTGGAAAGACCTGCATCCACGGTCAAAAATTTTGACAGGCCATGGGTTCTGTGCCCCTCCAGTTCGGATTCCAGATAATCGGAGATCATAAATTCCGCATATTCCCCTGCAATGCCCCTCAGTGCCAAAGCTTTGCGCATCAGCTCTTTTATCTCTTCTATTTTTACTGTAACACCCATAAATCTTTATCCTCTCGTAACGATACAGTCCCTTCACAGTTACCAGCAAAAATCCATGCAGGATCGCCTTTGTCGATGGGATTATTGCCCGGCTGCCGAATACGTTCTTACGGTCAGCGCAGTAAATGTGCAGGCCTGCCGGATCGTTACATCCTCTCTATAGTATTGCCAGAAGTTCATCCAGCATCTGGGTCTGCCGTTTATCATATACAGGCAGGCAGTACCCATCCAGGCGCTCTCTTACCAATTCCTGGGCCTTTAAGATGACAGAGGGCATACCCAGCTGCTTCCAGTTATGGTATATCTCACTGTTGAACAGCCTGGGATGAAATAATTCTTTCTGATACAGCTCCAGAGTCTCATCCTCCAGCATATAGGTCCCCCCCGGCCCTACCCTTCTGATCATGTCCATATGGATGGACTCCTCTGTTATATAATCACGGTTTTCCACTGAGAATCTAGCCTCCAGCATCTCCTCATCCAGCACATATTTTTCCAGGCTGAACACATTCAGACAGTCCATCTCCCCAAATGCATGGAAAATAAAATCCGTATCGCAGTCAAAAGTGGTCATCAGAGACACGGCTGTCTCGGCGCCGTCCTGCCAGTCAAGCTGCTTCGCGCCTGAGAGGGAGCCGCCCACCCTGGAGGGAATGCCGTAAAAGTCAGCCATTGCCTTTGCATACTGCATGAAGACCGCAACCTCCGGTCCCCAGGAGATGGGAACTGCCTTTCTCATATCCGCGCTGTAGGTCACATTGCCGTAGACCACCGGAACGCCGGGATTTACCACCTGAGTCATGAGAATGCCTGCCAGTACCTCCGCGTTGTTCTGCACCACCGTACCGCCCACTGTGATGGGGCTTGTCATCCCCGGCGCGGAACAGCAGGTGATCACAACCGGCTGGTTCCTTTTTACATAAGCCAGGGTGGCTGCCACGTCCTCCCTGCTGTACCTGAGGGGGGAACTCACATTTTCCACGCCTATCGTAAAATATTCCCCCATGTCTTTGTAAAAGTCCTTAATGAACTCAATGGATTCCGCTGCGCTCTTTCCTGTCTCACAGGATGCGATTAGCGGCTTTTTGGAATATTTCAGGCTCAGGACGGTCTTTAGCAGTTCCACCTTGCCATCCGGAAGCCCGGAGGCATAGATACCCGGCACGCAGCACAGGTTCACCAGACGGCTTGTCTCGTCCATCTTGGTGGCATCAATGTAATCTTTTACCGTGGGGGTGCATATCTCCCCGTCTCTCAATATGGTCATGGCACCTGAGGCAGTGGAGACAGCCTTGCCTCCATCCCCTATTTTCAGGCTGGCAAAGGGCGTCTCTATGGTAAAGCTGGGCTTCAGGCCTTTCAATATTTCCTCTGTGAGAGAGCGTTCAAAATAAACCCTCTGTCCCTCCACACGGATCCCTCTCTTTTTGAATACCTCCAGAATTTCACGGTGTTCAAAATTCACGCCCACACGCTCCAGAATTTCCAGAGACTTCTCATGAATCATCTGCACTTCTGAATCTTTTATCTTCTTCACGAGCATAGCAGGTTTTTCCTCTCTTCCTGTGCCGGCTCTGCCATGGTCCCGGCCTTCAATTGATATCACATGTTCTTACTCCAAAGATGCCTTCAGGATCTCCAGCGTACCTTTTGTTCCGTCCAGTCTTACAAAATCCCCGGTCTTCACCCGAACACACGGGTCATCCTCTTTTGAAAAATCCACCACTGTGGGAATCTGCATAACAGCGCTGGCAACCCCTGCACTGCTGTCTATTTTGGAAAATGCCCATCCCCTGGGCGCAGAGCCGGCGGCTCTTGCTGCCCCGAAATAGCAGGACCATCCGTTGGAGCCTTTACTGCCCGGCATGATCAGAATGGTATCCTTTATACTTTTCCCTTTATTGATGTTCTCATAATCCTTTATCACACCTGTTTCCGGGTCGATGCCGCCCCATCCTGTGATACTGTCCGCGCACACCAATGCTTCACCTTCCACAATGCCCGGTATCACACCTCTGCCCTGCAGCACTATTTTTTCCACCGGTATTCCTCCTTCCAAACGCCAGATACTGCTGCGTCTATGCAGCGGTATTTATCCGTATAATAGACACGTTCGGCGCAGCCTTCTGAGCGCACGCTTCCGGACTGTTTCAGACTGTCATAGACCTGCCCTTTGTAGCGCTTTAAGAAACAGTCTCCTATGGTGACCGGACAGGTACTTGTCTGTATGGTTCCTCCTGCATCTTCGATCATCTTCGTATATCCGTTTAAATCCGCCATGGCCTTGATGGGATATACGGTCCATATCATAAATCTTACACCATTGTGTATCTTTTTGCCACAAATATAATCCGCTGCCTCTTTAATCTGATGGATATCATAATGAGGGCAGCCCAGGCTGACCAGATCCACAGAGCCTCCTTCTGTCTCACACAGAGGCTCATAAGCGGAACAGATATCCTGCTGCGTCAGCGTAAATTCCTCCTGCACCTCGTGTCCCATAAAAGCCTCCTCAAGTGTATTGGCTTCCGGGGTGATCCCCACGATATGGCACATCCTGCAGTTGGTGGTAATAGCAAGGGCAGTAAAAAAACTTTTCAGCTTTACAAAATCCACACCCTCAAAATTGCCGGTAAGGACCGGTGTGCAGCCGGTCAGCGGCAGCCGTTTTCCCATGGCTTTTCCCAGCAGCTCCCATTCAACAGGGGAGTCAAGGGCCGCCTCCACATGAATCAAATGGGTCCCGTAGCGGTTTTCCTTCACATGGTATCCCCAGTAAGGTGTCCTGCCGCAGATGGCTGACCAGAAAGCCGCTTCGATCCCATCTGCATTGCAGCACGCTCCCCATATGGAGTTGCCCATGATGGTAACGCCTGACTCTGTAGTCACAAAATGCTCCCCGCGCACAGGCAGCCACCCCATCAGATAAGGGGAGCAGGAACCGGCTATGGTAACTCCTGCTTTTCTGGCCTCCTCCAGATAGTAACTGTTCTTATCAAAATCCTCTTTGGGCTGATTGAAGATCTCATGATCAAACTGGTCGCTGGCAGCCACGCAGGACTGCACATAGCAGTCCTTGTCCACGCTGTCAAAGACGATCCGCTCATCACGGGCCAGGTTCATCCTGGAAAATACCTCATGGAAATCTTTACTTTTACAGACGCCAAGATAGGTATGGCTCCCGCAGAACACAGTGGCCTTTGTCACTTTACAGAGTTTTTCCGCCCCCAGGACCCGGGCATACTGCACGATATTTTCCAGAGCAGTCTGGCGAAGCTTTCCCTGTTTTCCGTCCAGGATCTCCTGCTCTTCTTCTGTCAAATGAATCACTTGCTCTCCTCCGTTTCCTCCAGGATCTCAATGATCCCCTGGTCTGCATCCACAACGATCCGGTCCCCGTCCTTCACAGTCTCATAAAATGCGGGGTCCACTCTGTCCACCATAGGCACCTCCATAATGATGGCACTGGACACCAGCACCGTTTCCGGATGCTCAATGATCATGGCTGCCGGTGAATTTTCCCTCTGGTTTAACTGGTAGAGGCCATCTGCCTGCACCACGGAACTGCCCTTTCCGCCGGGAAAGATCAGTGCCTTATGAGCAACGGATCTTCCCTCCAGATCATGGGCCTTCTCTATGACAGTGCCTGTGGCAGGGTCTATCAGATAGAACATGATATGGTCCTTTGATACAATGGCCTGCGCCTCCGCACGGCCCTCAGAAATCTTATGGCATGTAAATATTTTTCCCATATTATCTTACCTCCCCGGTTAGTGCTGCTTCGATACATGTGTCAAGGTCCCGGATAACAAAATGAATGCCTCTCCTCTGGGGATAGTAAGCACATTTCGGTGATTCCGTGATTCCGACTTTGCCTGTCAAATGCCTCCAGCAGGGCTGGTCCGGGCAGCTGTCAGGCACGATAAAACCGCCTGCGTCTGTGATGATCTGGTCAAATCCCATGCGGACTGCCATCTCTTTTACATGGCTGGATGTGAGGATCCACATCTCTTTTTCAAGCTTCTTTCCTTCCAGTTTTTCCGCTATGTATTTTACTTCCTCCAGTGTAAAATGAGGACATCCAAACATGGCAAAGTCAATTTTCCTGCTGCCTTCCAGAGAGATTTCTTTTAAAATCGCTTCTTTGTCCTCATTGGTGATCACCACCGTTCTCTTTGGCGCCTTACCTCCAAAAGCGGTCTCCAGATCAGGGGCTTCCGGGGTAATTCCCACAATATGGTACATGCCGTAAGCGCCTGATGTATTAAGCTGGGCACCCAGATTTCTCAGCGCCTCCTTCGTGATGGTTTCCTTCGGAAAGCCGGTAAATACAGGAATGCCCTCCCCGATCTTCTTGCCAAGCATACCGATGATATGATAGTCAAAATCATTCTTCACATCTGCCTGTATCTCCACCAGGATATCACCTTTTCTGTTCTCGTCCAGCAAAAGACCGTATTCCGGCACACAGCCTGTGATGGCTGCACAGAGGGCACTGTTAGCCCCCTCCCGGTTGGTCCTGGCTCCCCACACCGCGTTGGCGTAAGGTGTGGCGCTGGATTCCGAGAAGGCGATCACCTCCCGGTAATTCGGTACATTTGTGTCAATATAGGGGGTACAGTTATAGGAAAGCTGTGCTCCCAGTGCTTTGTAGGCATTGTGTGTTCTCTGCATCAGATCCGCATATTCCGGTGCCACCATGTCCCTGTTTTTGAAGAATTCCAGGCAGAAACCGGGATTGACTGTGGGAGTTATCCGGCATTTCGCGCCGCCTGCAAGCATCTTCTCCGCAAACCACAGGTCTGCCTCCTGATTTGACAGGGCAACATGTGCCCTGGTGATGGGAACCATCCTTTCAGCGCCGAAAGACTCGCCGATCGCCGCCTGTATTTTCATGGCATAGGCTGCTCCCTTTCCATATTTTCCATCCAGCATATCCTGCTGGTGCTGTGTTAAATACATGTATGATCCTCCTCTATTTTTTATTTGTCCAGTACAGTCCGGGCACTTTTTAAAAGCCCGCCGTCGTGAATCCAGTCTTTGAGTTTTTCCAGGTAAGGGTATATATAAATATCCTCCTCCATGACGGGCACCAGGTCTTTCATTGCCTCCAATACAGCCGCGGTCCCCTCTCCCCTTGCCAGGGATGCGTCCACAAACTGCTGCGCCTGGTATGCGGAGAGCAGTTCGATCGCCAGGACATACTCAAATTTTTCTGCTATGCTGAGAGCCTTTTTACAGGCATTGTATCCCATGGACACATAGTCTTCCTGGTTGGCACTTGTGGTCACACTGTCCACAGTGGCCGGGGTAGACAGGATCTTCATATCATTCAGAAGCCCTGCCTGTGTATACTGGGGTATCATAAGTCCGGAATTCAGGCCGGGTCTTTTGATCAGGAAATAAGGATGTTCCGACAGTTTTTCATCCAGGAAGCGCACATTTCTGCGCTCCGACATTTTCGCCGCCGCTGTGGCTGCAATGCAGGCGGAATCCATCTCAATCCCCACATAGGAGGCATCCGGATTTCCGTTGGAAAACACCTGCGGGTCATCCGGTTCCCCACATACAATGGGATTATCCGCACATCCGTTGATCTCCACCTCAATTGCCGCCCAGGCATCCCGCAGGGTCTTCTTCACCGCGCCGTGAAGCTGCGGGATACACCGCAGTGACAAGGGATCCTGCACATGGGTACCCTCTGCCTTCTTTATCACCTGGGAACCACGGAGCATCCGCTTGATAAGAGCCGCCGTCTCCAAAAGTTCTTTCTGGGGGCGGCAGTTGAGCACTCTGTCATCGTAGGCCCGCAGAAGCCCGTTCAGCATCTCAAAAGACATGGCTGCCACCACGTCAGCAGATTCCACTGCTTTCAGCAGATCGTAAATACCGATAGCTGCCAGGGCCGTAGGGGAGGAAGTACCGTTCAGAAGTGCAAGCCCTTCCTTGTAGCTGGGTGAAAACGGCTCCATGCCGGCCTTCCTAAGTGCGGTCTTGCTGTCAGACAGCTCCCCACGGTAATACATCCTTCCCTCTCCGATCAAAGCTGCCGCAATATGTCCCTCCGCGCACAGATATCCCACCGAACCTTCCCGTGGCGTGTAGGGTATGAGATCCTTATTCAAAAAGTCCCGGTAATGTTCCAAAAGCTCCATCCGCACACCGCTCATGCCCATGCCAAGGCTCTGTAAGACCATCAGGATAATGGCCCTTACCTCTTCCTCTTTGAAAGGCTCCCCCACACTGGTGGAATGGGTCAGGATAATATTACGCTGTAATTTTTCCGCGTCCTCTTTTCCTATAGTCTTTGTGACCAAGGCCCCAAAACCTGTGGTGGTGCCATAGACTACCCGCTCCTCCTCCACGCATGTCTCCACAATTTTTCTGGATTTCTCTACCCGCTGCCTGTATTCCGGGGAAAAATCCACCTCCGCATGAAAACGCACCACTGCCATAAATTCCTCTATGGTCAGTTTCCTGCCTAAAACTACTTTTGTCATTTTTTCTTCCTTCATCTGCTTTCCCCCTTTAAAAGTTTCTGCACACTACATTTCCGTCTGCCGCTATAGGCATGTATCTGGCTTTTGTCCCCTGCACCATGTCCCCATAGATGGCAATGTAAAACGGACGGTAAACCTTGCGCTCCTCAACCGGCTTTATGGCTAAATTCCTGCCCACATGGCGTCTCACCATCCGGCCTGCCATAATGGCGCCGCAGTCTGTGAGCCTCTTGTCTTCATAATATGTGGGCTGGATATCATTTTCTTCCACATCCTTTACTTCTGTTGCTATATCATCCTCCACATAGGAGGCACTGCAGGTGGTAGCTTCCACCATCACACGGATCTTTTGTCTGTCCTCGTCTTTTTTCTTCTTGATGGTCTTGACAATGATATTGTCTTTGTACATCATTTCATATGTAATATAACGGCTTTCCAGATACATAATACGGAGGTTGATTTTCTTACTTCCAAACAGGGCACGCACGATGGGATTTTTCCCACCTTTTGCGATTCTGAGAGCTTCCTCCTCTTTCATCTTTACAGGAAAACATTCTATTTTCATTTACCTATACCTCCTTACAAACCTTATCCTTGCCGGACTGCCTGCCGCTTCGTGACCGGTGCTTCCCATACAGTCATATGTGCCGTCTCTTCTCTTTTTTTCTGCACAGGACTTTGCAGCTAACATGCCGCGCAGCCCTGTGCTGAATTACTTTATTTTTTCTTTTTCTTGTCACTGCCTTTTTTGCCTGTGGCAAAGGAAACTACTTCTGTACAATATTTCAGGAAAACGCCCACAGTTATAAGAATGGCGATTCCCGGAGCCATGATACCGATTATAAAATCCACACTGTTCAACATTCCATATCCATAAATACATGCCAGCACAATATAGAGGAGCACCAAAGCGCCGTCCACACCCAGCCATTCCACTTTCAGCTCTGCTCTTTCCTGTTCTGTCAGTTCACTTGTCTTTTCTTTGGGATCTTTCATCTCTGCTTCCTCCTTACATTCCTTTCAGTCTGCGTTCCGCGCTCAAATCCTTGCCAAAGCGGTTTCCAATGAGGAAGGCCACAAAGGAGAGGGGCAGACCGATGAGAACCGGGTCAATGGTTACGCCTGATATGGTAACAGGCCATACATACTGGAATATGATCCAGGTAACACCACCTACAAGCATACTGGCAATACCTGCCACATTCGTCTTTTTGCCGTCAAACATCAGGGCTGCGATGATCGGCACAAACAACAACGTCATACTGATACTGCTCAAAAACAGGAACGCGTCATACACGCGGTCAAATCGGAATGCGGTAAAGAGACCGATAATACCGAAAATAACTGCTGCCACTCTTGTGATCGTAATGCTGACTTTATCCTTCAGCTTTTTGTCTCCTCTGAGCATGTAAATAATATCATTAGAGATGATCTCTCCGCCAATCAGGTAATAACTGTCCAGCGTGGAGATGATGGCCCCCAGAATCCCTACCACAAACAAACCTCTTGCCACAACCGGCAGATACTCGATCACTGTAGCCACATAGGTAACTTCCGGCTGCACAGCTAGTGCTGTGTCACGGACGCGGATAATGGTTCCTGTCATAATGGTGACCACGTCGAAGGAGAGCCAGATGGAAAAACATAAAAGCATGGCTCTTTTACCTGTTTTCGGAGAGTTAGCTGCTGCAAATCTCTGATAAAACGCAGGGTCCTTATACAGATTGATACAGAGAATGATCAGGATAGCAGCCTGCGGAACAGGAATTCCGCCGAATGCGGTGAGCATCTCCGGAGCCGGACCGCTCAGTGCCGCTTTGATGCCTTCCAGTCCGCCCACGCTGAAGAACAGTTTTGGGAATGCGGAGGATACACAGGTAACCATCAGGAAAAAGAAGATCATGTCCGTCACAGCCACACCCATCAGGCCGCCCAGACAAGTAACACCTATGGAAATGGCAACTACAATGGCTGCCACCATGACCTTATCCGCATGCCAGGCACCTTCGCCTACATATCCCACTGCTGCGATCTCACCGATGGACAGACAGGTGATCACAATAACGATCGCACCCAGGACAGCCGCAAATTTTCCGTAGTGTACCCGCAGAAGGTCAGGGATGGTTCCCTTTGCCTTCACGGAAATTCTGGGTGCCACCCACAGGGCTAGGGGAAAACGCACTGCATGGGCACCGATGGACCAGATAAAGAATCCTGCAAAACCCATGGTTGTGGAATAGCCTACGGTTCCCACAACACCTGCGCCGCCGTACCAGGATGCCATCAGGGTACCCACCACCAAAGACCAGGGCAGAGCCCGGTTTGCTTTGTAAAAACTGTCCATATCCTGTGAGGTCTTGGAAAAATAATATCCCACTACCAGAATACCGATGAAACAGATCACGACTACTATGTTGTCAATAATGGTCATAAAAACAACCTCCCTCTTCTTTTGCTTTTCCTTTTGTCATACGGCTTTGCCGTATGCACTTTTTCCCGTTACAGGTCAAATCCCTCCAGAGCCTTCTCAAGCACAGCTCTCTGCTTTGCCGTGTACTTTGGCTGGGTGTATTCTCTCAGGCGTTTTTCCACCCGCTCTTTTGCTTTTTGTTCTACGGATACTCTTCCGTTCCGCTCCCAATCCGCATAATTTTCCAGACTGTAAAGCTCCGGATAATAGATCTCTGTCCGGTAGCGCAGGATCGTCTCCTCCTCTGCCAGGTAATTTCCTCCCGGCCCTACCTCCTCGATCGTTTCCAGATCCATATCTTCCTCTGAGAAAATGTCAATACTCTCCGCAGATTTTCTGGCAGCCATCATCTGTTCATCCAGCACGTATTTCTCAAAGCTGAATACATTCAGGCCGTCCATCTCCCCGAAGGAATGGAAAATAAAGTCTGCCTTTACATCCAGGCTGGTCATAAGGGACATGGCTGTCTCCGCGCCGTTCTGGTAATCCAGCTCTTTGCCCATAGACAGGGAACCGCCGGTACGGCATGGAATGTGATAGTAGTCTGCCATAGCCTTTGCATACTGGATAAACAGTGCTTCCTCACAGCCCCAGGAAACCGGCATGGCCTTTCTCATATTGGAGACATAGGTGGTATTTCCGTAGACAACCGGCGCTCCCGGATTCACAAGCTGGGTCATGATGACACCTGCCAGCACCTCCGCGTTGTTCTGTACAATGGTTCCGCCCAGTGTTACTGGACTTGTCATGCCCGGTATGGCGCAGCAGGCGATTACCACCGGAAGATTTCTCTTGGTATAGGCAAGCTGTCCTTCTATATCATCCTTGGCATAGCGCATGGGCGAAATAACATTTCCCACACCTATGGTGTAATACCCCTCGTCCGTATCATAAAAATCACGTGCAAGCTGTATGGTCTCCTCCGCATCCGTTTTTCCGAAGCAGGACATGATGACAGGATGGGTGGAATATTTCAGGGTAAGCGCCCCTTTGATCACCTCTGCCCTCTCCTTTGGAAATGCCGGGATATAAGTCAGCGGAGAGCTGGATAAGTTGATCATGCTGCTGGACGCATCCAGCTTACGGATATTCACATAGTCCTCCGGTGTGGGGTCATAGACTTTATTGTCCCTCAGGATCTTCCTGGACCCTGATGCGGAACAAATGGCCTGTCCCCCCTCACCGATCTTCAGTTCCTCAAAAGGTGTCTTCATCACAAAGCTGGCCGGTGCTGTGGACAGTGCACGCTCCACTGTCTCTTTGTCAAAATACACCCGGTTCCCCTCTGTGCGTAACCCCTGTTTCCTGTACAGTTCCAAAAGCTCAGGGTGCTCAAAATCCACACCTACATGCTCCAGCAGATACAGGGTCTTTTCATGGATCGTCTCCAGTTCCGTTTGCTTTATCTGATTTATTAACATATGCCATCCTCCGTTTACAGTTTTACAATGGCTCCCACTTCAATCTTCATTCCGCCCCAGAGTTCAAGTGCAACACCGCATCTTGCAGGAGGACATTCCGTGCCGAAAAATTCTGTGTATATTTCATTCATGGCATCAAAATCCTTCATTGTGGATAAGAACACATCGCATTTCACCACGTCCTCCAGAGTTGCCCCCATCTCCTCCACCAGCAGTTTCAGGTTGCCAAGCGCTGCTCTTGTCTCCTCCTGGATGGTTCCGTGAATAATGTCTCCTGTCTCAGGGTCAAGGGCTATCTGTCCTGAAACAAAGGCAAAACCGCCTGCAATGGCAGCCTCAGCCACAGGGCCTCCGAACACTTTCATTCCCTTTGGGGTAAATACTTCTTTCTTCATTTTGCTGTAACTCCTTTCCATTTTCGTCATCTGACGGATACTCTATTTGTATCAGCAATTCGTCGGAAAACCGTCTGCTGTCCAATACTATTTTTTTAAACCTGCCGATTTCCTGCTTTTTTTATAAAAAAACAGACACGGAGATCTCTCACCGCATCTGTCCCTAATTTTCCATCATTTTCAGTTCTTCCCATAAAAAACTACTGTCCAATTTCTTAGCTGTCCGGTCCGCAAGCTCCCGACAGCGTTTTCCCTCTTCCGGTCTGCCTTCCGCCTCTGCGATCAGCGCGCAGCACAGATCTGTCTTGGCCTCCCCCCACAGGGAACCGGCCTGCATGAAGCAGGAACGTGCTTTCTCGGCAAATGCATTCGCCCCCTTCAAATCTCCCATCCGGCACAGCACAAGACTCATATCTGAGTAGAATACCCCCGCCTCACCGGATACCATATATTTCTCTCCGATCTCCACTGCTCTTTTTAAACAGCCGCTGGCCATATCCCACTTCTTTTGCCTGATATAACAGATTCCCATATGGTGATGGCAGGCTGACAGCTCTCTTCTGTAATGCTCAGTTCTGTCGTCTGCATGGTCAAGGCGTTTTACTGCCTCCATAAAAAGCTTCTCTGCCTGCTGATACTCTCCGTCTTTCATCCTACAGATGCCCAGATACCGTATCAGCATACACTCCTCCTCCAGATGATGATGGGTACAGTCCCTCATAAATGCCATACAGGTTTCGATCACATTTTGCATAAACGCATTCTGGCCTGTCAGGTCTCCGTATAAAATAAGCTGCAGGTAATTATAAAAAATATAATCCCTGTCTGAAATCTCCTTTGCCAGTTCCAGGCTCTTCTCAATGTATTTTTTCCCTCTGTGGCAGTCCCTGACAAACATCTCATAACGCCCGAGAAGATATTCCACGCGCATGCGTATGGGCGTCATCCGGGAATCCGTCTCCTGCAGGGATCTGATCTCCTCCGCCAACTCCACAAGCTCGTCTTCCTTTGCCAAAAAGCCGTCGATATTACCGCTGAATACCGCTTTCCTTGCTAACATAGGATAAAAGTCATAGGAAATCCTGTAGAATGCCTCCAGATACTCTACCTTAAACCAATACATTTTATACCGATCCCCGCACTGTTCATAGTGATGGATGACCAGGGAACAGGTCCCCAGATTCTTATGGCGCTCGTACTCCTGTTCATAATACCTGGCAATATAATTATGATATATATCCTTTTTTTCTTTTGGCAGGCAGCTGTATACATATTCGCGGATGATCTGATGGCGGAACCCATAGTGCACTTCACCGCTCACCAGTTTTTCATAAAGGATCTTTTTATCCAGCAGAGGCTCCAGTATCTGCAGAAGCTGCAGTTCTTCCATACCCAGGATCTGGTTGATCTCCCCTTTTGTCACAGGAAGGGAGAAAATGGACACAATATCCAGCATGACCCTTTCCCGTCTGGAGAGGCTTAACAGGCGGCTCTGGATAACATTTGACATTCTGTCCGTAAATGCAGCCCCGTTCTCTTTTCGCTCATAAAGCCGGAGGGATTCCATAAAAAACAGAGGATTGCCCTGGGTCTTTTTATAAATCTGTTCCACAAGCCGCGGATTGTCCAGAATGCCTGCATCGGTCGCCTCAATAACCTGCCTGGCCTCCTCCAGAGTAAATGGCTTTAACTCTATCTCTTTCAGGATTCCCCTTCCGATCAGAGGGATCTTGAAGCTTTTAATGTCATCGCCGTCATCCTCCCTGCTGGCAGCCACCACAAGCATCTGCCCCTGCCCCATGCGGAACAGCAGATTACTCATAAGCCGCATACTCATGGAATCCATCCACTGAATATCATCAATAAAAAGAAGGATCTTTCTGTCACGAAAATACTTTGTCAGGTATCGGAAAACCGACTCTGTCAGTATTTCAAAACGGGTCATAAAAAACTGTACATCCGAAGCGTTCTGCCGCAGCAGGATATCTGTGGGAGACTCCACATCCAATCCGTTTTTCTTACAGTATTCATCCACCTTTGCCATGATCCCATGCCACGGCATCAGATATAGATCTTTCTCCGTCTCACAGCAGGCCCAGGTAAACATCAGATAATCCGAGTCCTCCACCATTCTCTCGATCTGTTCCAGGAGCATACTTTTCCCCACGCCCGGTTCCCCTGTAATAAGAAAAGAACGATACCGCCTTTCCATATCCCCGTCCCTTGTGCCGATACGGGAATAGATGTCATAGAGAATATCCGCTCTTCCGAAAAAATATTCTCCCCTCTCCTCAGGCCGGCGTTTCAGCCTGTTCTTCATATCCGATATTTTCTCGTAAAGCTCCTGTGTCTCCTCCTCCGGTGACTCCTCCACTTCTTTCTCCAGAAAGGTTTTCAAGGACTGGAAGATTTCCATAGCGGAAAGGTATCTTCCCGCCTCCGCCAGTTTTTTCATGATAATGCGGTACAGTTCCTCGTCAAGCACCTCGTTCTGTATGAGGATCCTGCCGCTCTCTTCCAGAAATTCAAGCCCCTGTCCAATCTTCTGCCCCATGATCTTAAGCTGCAGAGCCTTTATGTAGCTTCGTTTCCGCTCAGACCTTTCCCCTTCTGCCCAAGCTTCAAACTCATAACAATTCTTTACAAAGAAAAACTGGAGAAATTCCCCTTTCCAGCTTTCCAGCAGGTTTTCCCTTGTAATATGTTCAATGTCTATATCTATATCCCTTTGCCGGTTCAGAACGATCAACGTGTTGCCTTCAACCGTGAGAATGTCCTGTCCCAGCACTTTTCTGATATTATAGACAGCATCCCTCAGATTCTTCCTGGCAGTGGATTCACTGCTCTCTGCCCACAAAACGCTGATTGCCTGGCTTCTGGATATCTGGCTATTCACACACAAATAATAAAACAGGCCTTCCACCTTCTGATAGGGAAAAGAAACCTTTTCCCCAAAAAGCAGTACACCCGGCCGTCCCATAAGCTGAACTTCTATGTCATGAGAATATCTTCTATCCATGTTTTCACCTTTACCTATTTTCTGTAAGATCACTTCCCGGTTCTGTCACTCTTTTCTTTAATGAAATTGCGCCTTTCGGACAGTTTGCAGAACAGATGGTGCAGCCCCAGCATTTCTCAGGATCGAACTTCACCTTACCTGCCTCGTCCTTGCAGAAAGCCTCAAAATTACAGATCTTCGTACATTTCCCGCACTGAACACAGAGATCTTCATCCCACAAAGTCTCGTAGTGGGAGGTTGGATAATGAAGCCTGGTCCCCAGGATCCTGGCCATTTTGGTGGGATAACAGTAAACGCCGTCACAGTTGCACAGCACATTATTTTCCCCTGACTGCATAAGCCCTTTTTTATTGATCCGGCGAATCAGTTTTTTCGTCTCCTCCAGTGTGAGGATGGTTCCGAGTTTTCTGTCATACGGCGTGTTTGGTCCTTTTTCCAGCTTGTTTATACACACATTCACAGGCTTTTCGGTACATCTGCCCATGGCTTTGCAGTTACAGGGCAGGATTATAAGCTCCTCCCCCAGTGTGTCCATCATATCAAAGGACTCCTGCAGGGTCAGATACTGGGTCTGGTGCATGGGCACATCTTTGCCGGCAGCTATGGCAAGGGCTGCCTGGGCTGTGCGGTCCATGTATACTTTCAGATCCCATTCATTTAAACGGTCCACTGTCTCCTGGGTAAATTCCCCATAGGCTTCCGGTTCATACTGGGCAAAATACGGATAGCGGGAATAGAAATCCGTCATTCTATAGAAGGTTTCTTTGCTGATGTCACCCTGGCACTTTTCCAGCACATTCCTCTGATAACTCTCAAAGAGCAGGCGCTCTGCCTCCTCTTTCCCCCATTCTCTGAGCAGACGACAGATTTCCTGTCCGGAAACGGGATCTCTTCCGAATCTGACAGCAAGCTCTGCCTCATGATCACGGTACATGGGAATGGCTGCCTCATAAAACACTTCCGGAACCTCCCATATCTCCATTGCTTTTCTGTAAGTATCCTTCATGCTTATCCCCCCATCTCTTGTTTTTTTCGTAAAATAAAGTTGTAAGAAGCGTAGCGCCGAATTGTCGAAAAAATGTCGGCTGGCGTCGGGAGGGAGTTTTCTTTATTTTACCTGAAATCCATGCCTGTGTCTACCGCGCAGCAGAATGCCGGGCTAAAAAGAGCCGGAGAAAAACAATCCCTGTTTCTCTCCGGCCCTGTTATGTCATTTCTTATCTTTTGCCTTTGCTTTTTTATCCCAGAACTCACAGTCATCCCTTCCGATAACCTTTGAAGTAAAGGGCGTCCCATCCTGTTTCTTATAATGCCTGGTTGCCCGAAAAACATACCTTGCCCCCACATATACAATGGGAACGTTAAAATACACGATCAGAATATTCCCCAAATCCGAGAAGGCCCACAGATTTCCCAACTCCAGCCCTGCGATATTGCAGAGGATTCCGAACGCTGCCACAAAAAGAGCAATGCAGCGCACCGTGTTAATGCAGATCTTATCTTTCCTGATCCTGTTTGCCGCTATTTCCGAGAAGCTGATCATCCCCAGCAGACAGGTAAAGGCGAACAGGCAGAAACACAGTGTCACCAGAAATGTCATCACAGCGTTCATAGCCGTTCCCGGTGTCAGCACTGCAATGGATTCCGTAAATTTCGGAAGCTTGTCAAGAGCTGCCCAGGTATCCGCTCCTGCTCCTGTCCAGCAGTGTGCCATTACAACCACAAATCCGGTCAGAGTACAGATCACAATGGTATCCAGAAAAACGCCCATGGAGGCGATCATACCCTGTTCGCAGGGATGTTTTGCATCCGCCGCTGCTGCTGACATGGTGATGGTACCCTGCCCCGCCTCGTTGGACATAAGCCCCCGCTTCACCCCCTGAGCCAGAACGGTTCCGAATACACCTCCGAAAAACGCATCCGGCTTGAAAGCGCCGGTAAATACAGCCTGGAAAAAGTAAGGAATGGTCTTAAAGTTCATCACAACCAGAACCAGCACCACTACAATATATAATACTGCCATGACCGGCACCATTTTGTCCGTCCATTTTGTCACCTTCTTAATACCGCCGAAAGCAATGACAGCCGTCAGGATAATAATGCCAGCCCCTACCACATAGTAAAAGACTGAATTCGTCCGGATCGTGGAACTTGTGACGATCTCCGCCATACGCCCTACAGAGGACACCACATTGAATCCCTGTGCCGGAAGACAACAGAGCGCATAGAGAATATACAGCACTGACAGAAAGATACCCACCCAGACTTTATTTCCCAGCAGTTTTCTTCCATAGAAAGGCAGGCCTCCCACGAACTCCTCCCCTTTTTTCTCCTTGAATATCTGCGCCAGTACACCCTCCATATAGGCAACGGCCATGCCGAAAAAAGCGGATACCCACATCCAGAACAGAGCGCCCGGACCGCCCACCGCAATGGCTCCGGTCACACCGATAATGTTGCCGGGCCCCACACGCATGGCTGAACTGAGGAAAAATGCCGCCAGCGGTGATATGCCTGTCTCCACGGAACGTTTCTCTGTCAAAATCTTAATGGCCTTTTTAAAATGTGTCACCTGCATAAATCCCAGTTTAAAACTGAAAAAAATGCCGGACCCTAAAAGCAGGATTATGGCAAACGAAAAACTGCCCAGAATGGGAATGTTCGCATACCATGCAAAATTGGTGGGAAAGTCCCACAAAAAATCAGACAGAGGCCCGATAAACCCAAAAACACTGTTGATTCCTTCAAATACAGCTTCCATACTTTACCCTCCTAAGTTGTCAGCACTGCAGAATCCCTGCTCCGTATGCAGGGAAATATTTCTGTCAGACTCATAAATTTGCCGCCCCTGCGTAACTATCCAACAGGTCTGAGCAGTTACGTTACTACAAGTATATGGTGTATTTTTTCTCATGTAAACATCCTTACTGTTCATTACGTTGCATATCGTGCTGAATCCGTTACGGTTTACAGACCACTGTCCCGGCAGGCATTTAGCGGCTCATTGACAATCCCGCCCTGACATTGTACAATACCCATATATTAACAGGAAAATATATACCTATATGATGAATATATCATAAATATTAGCAGACACCTTCCAAATTGTAAAATTATTTCTAAAAAAATATGAGGGAATAACTATGAAAACGTCTAAAAAAATCGCCTGGGCAGCCACATTTCTCACACTGCTCGTACTTGGTTATTCAACTGCCAAACCCGGACAGCAGGAAGCATTGATACCGCTTTCCCAGTATAATGAAAACTATTTTGATCAAACGAAAGATGCTGATTCCAATCAAGAACAGGAGTTTATCCCCATTCAGGATTACAATGAAAGAATGGCCGAATATCTAAAAGGGATCAGATAAATAAATTTGACAAACGTTCAGGCTTATGCTATAGTGACCGCATTAACAGTAAGGAGATTCAAAATGGGTTATAATTCAACAAACCAACCAAAACCGATTGCCAAAACCATCTCTGTACCATCCGCACCGATGAAACATTGTACAGAGTATGGCATATGATATACGCTATAGATTTCATCGGGAGATAACACAATAAAAGATTTAAGCTTGGGACCGCCCGCCGGACCGGTGCTTATATATGACAAGGAAAGTCTGCAAAATGTACGTTCCGTTTGTTTGTCATATTCAAAAGTACACGTACGCAGGTATTCTCATTTGTTTTATTGTTTATTTTCCCGTGACTATATTGTGTAAAAGGCTATGGACAATGTTTTGTCTGTAGCCTTTTGCTGTTATACCGATCATAAATGCGGCTTGTTACAAAGGGTTTATCCTGTAACCGGCCTGCACACAGCAGAAGGCAGATACATCTGAATGTATCACTGTCTTCTGCTTTTTTTGTGCGAAAAAGCCTCTTCCATGGAGGACACCGGCAGACACACACCTAGTACAGCATTGCGTAAGTTTCGGTGATAGAGTGCCTGATATTTTCGTCAGTGCAAGGCGCCGAAGCGACGGCGTAGCGGTTCCTACGACTAGCTTCGGCAACGCGGCACTGGCGTAAATAGCGGGTGCTATATCACTGGAACTTATGCAATGCTGTACTAGTATAAATACTGCCATCAAAAAACTTTAGATATTACCAGTAAAGAAAGGATCATTAAAATCATGAGTTTACTTGAGATCACAGGCCTTACCCATTCTTTTGGTGAAGGCCAGCTTTTTAAAAATGCAGAACTGACACTCAATAAAGGAGAACATATGGGAATCGTGGGCCAAAACGGCGCGGGGAAAAGCACGCTGATCAAAATCTGTACAGAACAGATCATTCCCGACACAGGCCGGATCACATGGTATCCCCAGACTACTGTGGGGTATCTGGACCAATACGCAATGCTTGCCCCCCATACAACTATGGAGGCATTCCTCCGCTCTGCCTTTCGTTCCCTTTATCTTCTGGAGGAAAAGATGAACCGCCTCTATGAGCAGGCTGTCACCCAGGATATGAATGCTTTAAAGGCAGCGGCCGGCTGCCAGGAGGAGCTTGAAATACAAGGTTTTTATACCATAGATACCCGCATAGAGCAGGTGGTCTCCGGCCTTGGACTGCGCTCTCTTGGTCTTTCCTGCCCTGTGTCACAGATGAGCGGCGGGCAGCGTGCCAAAGTGATCCTGGCTAAACTGCTGCTGGAAAAACCTGACGTTCTTCTTCTGGATGAACCCACCAATTTCCTGGACAAAGAGCATGTAGCCTGGCTGGCGGATTATCTCTCCTCCCTGGAAAATGCCTACCTCATCGTATCACACGATTTTGATTTTCTGGAAAAAACAGCAAACCGGATTTGTGATATTGACAACAGCAGGATCACAAAATACTATGGCACCTATTCCGAGTTCCTAAAGAAAAAAACACTGCTCAGAGAAGATTACATCCGTCAATATTCCGCCCAGCAGAAAGAGATCAAAGAGACCGAGGAATTCATCCGGAAGAATATAGCAGGCCGCAAAACCAGAATGGCCCGGGGAAGGCAGAAGCAGCTTGACCGGATGGACAAAATGGAGGCACTTGATCTAAGAGAATTAAAACCATATTTTCGTTTTGCCGGCCTTCCTCTGACTGCCACTGAACACCTGACTGTCCGCCACCTGTCTGTGGGGTATCACTACCCACTTTTATCAGACCTGAATTTTTCCATTACCGGTGGACAGAAAGCCGTCATCACAGGATTTAACGGCATCGGAAAGTCTACGCTGCTTAAAACACTGCTTGGTCAGATTCCTGCGCAAAACGGCAGCTATGCATTTTCCCAACAGGTGAAACCAGGATATTTTGAACAAGACCTGCACTGGCCGGACAGTCTCCTCACCCCTGTCCAGATTGTGTCAGATGCCCGCCCTGACATGACGGTGAAGGAGATACGGAAGCATCTTTCCCTCTGCGGCATCACCAGCAAACATGCGGCCCAGGCCATCGGGACTCTGAGCGGCGGCGAACAGGCCAAAGTTAAAATGTGTCTGCTCACCCTCACCCCCTGCAACTTCCTTATCCTGGATGAACCTACAAACCATCTGGATATCCAGGCAAAAGCCTCCCTGAAGACAGCCCTTTCAGACTTTCCCGGCAGTATACTCCTTGTCTCACATGAGGAGGCATTTTACAGCGGACTGGTCCATAAGACGATCGATATTGAAAAGATCATACGGAAAAAATAGCATCATAAAACACTTTACTGCTCCCGGCCTGCAGCCTCAGACTTCATCCACACTATTACACCGGCAGAAATGTCTTTTGTATTTCTTCCTGTACTTTAGTCGATGACAGCACATCATACCCAGTCAAGGCCAGAATACACGCACCTCTCTCAGCAGTCCGCTGACCTTGCTCAGACACCGTGCGCTCTGCCACCTCCCTGGTATGAAGTACGAGATTTTTATCCCCAAGCCCGATAAACCCGTGGGCAGCCGGTGCTACATGGCTTACATTTCCCATATCCATGGAACCCATTTCCCGACAGGCAGGCTGCAGGTCTGTCTCCCCCATAAACCTGAAATTCTCAGACATCAGCCTTCCCAAAACCGGGTTGGTTACCATATCATCATTAGAAAGTTCATAATAATCAATCTTCACCGAAGCTCCTGTCATCTCAGCCGCCCCTCTGGCACATTGTTTTGCTTTTTCCACCACCTCATTCAGGGTTTTCCGCTTACCTGCCCTGAAATTAAATCTTGCCTCCGCATACTCAGGGACAATATTGGGACGAAGCCCTCCTTTCGCTATGATCCCATGCATTCTCACATCGTCCGGCACATGCTGGCGCAGGGCATTGATCCCGTTAAATAACAAGATTACCGCGTCCAGGGCATTGATGCCTTTTTCAGGGGCAGATGAAGCGTGAGCAGTCCTGCCGTAGAACCGGAAACGCACGGCATCCAGGGCCAGAGAACTGCCGCTTTCCTTGGATTGCCCGTCAGGATGAAGCATGATGGCTGCCAGGACATCGTCAAATATCCCTTCTCCTGCCATAGTGACCTTGGCTCCATTTGTCTCTTCTGCAGGCGTTCCCAGGACCAGTATCTCACCGCCTGTTTCATTCAGAACAGCCTTCAGACCCAGTGCCGCGCCAAAAGACATGGCTGCGATAAGATTATGGCCGCAGCCGTGGCCTATGCCTTCCAGAGCATCATACTCGCATAAAAAGGCCAGTTTAGGTCCCGGCTTTTCTCCCTTAAAGGAAGCCCTAAATGCAGTTGGGATTTTACAGATACCATGTTCCACACAGAAACCATGGGCAGCCAGATGATCTGTGAGAAGTTTTTCAGCGAATACTTCTTCCTCGCTGAGTTCAGGATGTTCATATAATTCCCTGGATATCTGCATGATCTCATCCCTGTATTTTCTTATTTCCCCAATGATTTTTTCTTTCATATTCTACTCCTTCCCCATACTAAAACGGACCATAATGAACTGCCTGGGCGATTATGATAAACACAGCCCCCAGAAGATATTCCAATAAAATCAAGGGACCGATAAAACGAGCCCACTTATTCCACGGTATTTTGCCCAGGGCCAATCCAGCCATCAAAAGGCCTGACGTAGGGGTAAATATGTTGGAAATACCGTCTCCCAGCTGAAATGCCAGAACAGATGTCTGGCGCGTAACTCCTACCAGATCAGAGAGGGGCGCCATAATAGGCATAGAAACTGCTGCCTGAGCACTTCCGGACGGAATCACATAATTCAAAAGACACTGGAACAAGTACATCCCCATAGCAGAAATCTGTCCCGGAAGCCATGCCACTCCTTTTGCGATTCCAAAAAGTATGGTATCCATTATCCCTCCCTGTTCCAGCACAACCAAAATCGCTCTGGCAAACCCCACAGCAAGAGCTCCTCCGGCAATCCCCATCATGCCTTTTGCCAGGTTCTCCCCGTATTGGTTAGGTGACATTTTGGTAAATAAGGCAGAAAGCACGGACATTCCAAAAAAGAGGGCAGAGATTTCCTGCAGATACCATCCATACCGGAACACCCCGAAAATCAGAACCCCGATGGTACCTGCGAAAGTCAGCAGCACCAGGATCTGTCCTCCTGTCAGCTTCTTTGATTCATCCATATCCAATTTATCTGTCCGATTTCTGTCGATTCCCCTGACTGTACTGATTTCCGGATTTTTCTTCACTTTTAATGCGTAGCGCAGTACATAGCATATTGCCATAGTAACCATGCAGATATAAAGAATTACCCGTAACCCCATCCCGGACAGAAGCGGCAGGCCAGCAATACCCTGAGCAATACCAACCGTAAATGGGTTCAAAAAGGCTGCCGCAAAACCTGCAGTGGATCCTGCCAGTACGATTGCAGTGCCCACCAGTGAATCATATCCGACAGAGGTAGCTAACAGGATCATGATCGGAATAAAGGGCAGGGTTTCCTCCGCCATCCCGTAAAGAGCTCCTCCAAGGGAAAACAAAAACATCATGACAGGTATAACAATAAATTCCTTCTTTCCCAGTTTATTTGTGAGCAGTGCAACCCCTGTATGGATTGCTCCTGTCTCCTGTACCACTTGAAAAGCGCCTCCCAGGATAAAAATCAAAAAAATCATACCTGCAGATTCCACGAGTCCCTGCGGTACTGATTCCAGAAGCCCCATAACTCCCACCGGTGACTGTTCACGATAATGAAAACTGTCAGGGTCTACCACTTCCTGTCCGCCGCTCCCCTCCACCCGGCTGTATTCCCCTGCCGGAACGATATAAGTAAGAATTCCGCAGAGCAATACCACGAAAAGCATTAATACATATACGTTAGGGACCGGAAGCCCCTTTTTTACCTTCTCTCTTTTCTTCATCGGCTATTCCTGCCTTTTCCATGGATTCATTACGGAGTTACTTAAAGCAGGACCGCAGGGAAATTCCTGCGATCCCGGCTGTTATTCTTTACTATTTCTCATTCCACTCCACATCCGGCGCTTCTGAGGGGAGAGGCTGGCAGCGGATTCTGGCTGCTTCCCTGAGTGTGATTCCCTGTTCCTGTTTCATACAAAACAGATTGCGGATGTGCTCTCTGATAATACTCTGGGAATCATCTATGAGTGCCTGTGCCTCCAGTGGAATCAGTCCGAAGGGTACCGCATCGCAGAGTCTTGTGGCTCCCAGATTCACGATAAAGTCCGGTGCTACCGGGATTCCCCTTCTCTCTAAAACTACGTCTGCTTCCGGAGTGGTGGGTATATTGGCCGCCTCCACGATCAGCTTAAAATCAAGTTTTTCAGCGTTCTTCCCATTGATAACCCCATCCAGCGCTGCGGGCATGAAAATATCACAGGATATGTCCTCCCACTGGGAGTTCTTCATTACTTTATACTCCGGCTTAAATGCTTCCTGATTCAGGTAACCCCTGTCTTTTACGGAATCTATCAACAGGTCCGCATCCAGCCCTTCTTCACAGTACACCATACATCTGGCATCACTGACTGCTACTATTTTATAGCCCATCTCATTCAGGCAGCGGGCCGCACCTGTCCCAACTGCGCCAAATCCCTGAATCATTACACTGGCTCCCGGTTTCCCCCCCATCTGCTTCCAGCTTTCATCCAAACCGGCTGCAGCACCGTAGCCTGTAATGGCATCATACATCACAAAACCTCTGTATGGCATATCAAACAAGGTATCATTGTCCTTCAGTCCCTGTATGATCTTGGGATCATTTTCATATTTTTTGGCTACCAGATGCGGAACTCCGGGAATGCCCATTTCCTTATAAAGATCCATTACCTGTCCATAACCGATTCCCAGATCACCGCCCAGGGAAACACCATTTTCCAAATAGGGCGAAATGGCAAGCAGAAACCTTTTTACCACTTCCAGCTTATCCGGTTTTGTATT
This sequence comes from Blautia marasmi, assembly GCF_900258535.1. NCBI lineage: Bacteria > Bacillati > Bacillota > Clostridia > Lachnospirales > Lachnospiraceae > Blautia > Blautia marasmi. Next base: position 4,631,727 of record NZ_OIWX01000001.1, on the reverse strand, counting down.
GTCATACCGAATCCCTGCCTTGGCACCTCCACCTACTTTTGAATAGCAGGCAGCATACTTATAGCCCATCCCGGTGGCCAGTTTGATCACTTCTTCTCTGGTCACTGTCTCATGGACCCGAAGTCCTCCACTGCAGTAATTGCTCACAAAGTTAAAACAACAAAGCCAGCCTACGGCATCCGTTTCCGTATCGTTCCATTCAACTACAAGATAAGGTTTATTTAACATACTTATGTCCTCCTATAAATTTTTTAAACATTTACTTTTTGATCAATATCCCCAAACACATTTTCTCTCCTGCTCTTTCTGTACAGGAAGAATGCACTGACGCCCCCTGCTGTCAAAAGAACCAGGGTAAATACAAACATATAGATATATCCCGTATTCCCGTATTTATCCAGCCAGTGACCGAACAGGGTATGTTGGAAAAGGTCCGGGGCATACGCGATTGCCGCGTACAGTCCCATAGCGGTCCCGCTGGCATTTCTTGCCACATTTGCCTCCGGAGTCATAGCCAGACAGATGTTGGTGAACAAAGTAGAGAGCACTCCTGTCCCAAGGGATACCGCTACCAGCACGCCAACCGGCACGTAGGCCGCAAAAAGCAGCACCAGCACAAAGAGGGTGATCAAAAACACCGCTCCGAATATTACCATACGCGAAACATATTTTGTCTTTGTGGCAATCTTTCCAAGGATTGGGCTGAAAAGTCTTCCCCCATACATATTGAGTACCCCCAGAACTCCTGCAAACGTAATCGCGACACCGAATACATCGTGGAAATACGGCACGAAATAGGATGCGGTGAGGGTGGTGGAATACAGGCAGAAGCCACAGATGATCATCATCCAAAGGCCCGGTTCTTTCATGACAAGGAGAAGCTGGCTGAAAGTGAACTTATCTTCTTCCTCCCCTTCTTTTTTCACGTCCTTTACTTTCCTAAATACCAACATACAGCCTAAAGCCGCCGCCAGGGTGAATCCTGCATAAGTCCAGACAACTCTGGAAAATGCAGTGGCCTGGCTGACTTTATTTTCAGACAGATCATAAACGTATAAGGAAGCAAAATTAATGATCATATAGCTGATAGACTGGGCAAAGGAAAAAAATCCAATAGATTCTCCCACTAATTCATCAGGCACGATCATTCGGGGCATTTTAAAGATTGCAGGATTAAACACAAAAAATGTGGTCAGTCCAAAAAGTCCCCATATGATATACATATTGATAACCGACGGCGCCATGGCAAGCCATATACTCAGCACTGTTGTTCCCAGAAGTGAGACCACAATACACTTTTTATAATCCAGTTTGTCTGTTACAAATCCTCCGATCAGATTAAACACAATATTGCCGAATCCATATACAGACATGATTAGACCCAGTTGTGTGTTTGTTGCTCCGGTGGCCTCCATCATGGGGCCGTAAAATACACCTTTGATATAGGGCAGAGAATAGGAAGCTGCATAGCATAGCCCTGCGATCATCAATGCCGCCATCACCCATCCGCTCAGACCTTTTTTTTGTTCCATCCCTTTCCTCCTTTCGCACACTGCTCTGCTTTGTTGATCTACGGTTTGTCACTCAATATGAGCAGGCCGTCCGCTGCACTCACGCCCTCGCCGCCGGGATATACAAATACCGGATTTATATCCATTTCCACAAGGGTATCTTTATACGCACATGCCAGACTGCTGACATTTACCAACACTTGCGCCAGTCCGTCTATATCAAGCTGCGGCCTGCCCCTGTACCCTAAAAACAGTCTGCTGCCCTTCAAAGATAGGATCATCTCCCTGGCCTCCCACAGATTCAGCGGAGCCGGGTAAAGCGCTGCGTCCCGGAATACCTCTGTAAAAATCCCGCCCAGGCCGGTAAGTACCATAGGACCAAGCTGAGGATCACAGGTAACACCAACAATGACCTCCATACCGGGATCCAGCATTTTTTGTACCAGTACCCCATGGATCACTGCCTGCGGCGCAAAAGCCGCGGCATTTTTCAGGATCTCCTCATAGGCAGCAGCAGCCTCTTTTTCACAGGAAATCCCCACCTTCACGCCTCCGGATTCAGATTTGTGAAGAATGTCTGCGGATTCGATCTTAAGCACTACCGGATATCCTATCCTCTCTGCCGCTTTTATCGCTTCTTCCTTTGAAATTGCAAGGTATTCCTCCGGACATGGGATACCGAACTCCTTAAAAAGCTGCTTTGCCTCATGTTCGGACAGCGCTTTTTTCTCCCCTGCATCTCTTTTAAGTTCCCGGGATCTTGCCATAATGGATAGTGTCCTATTCTCCATGGTTTCCAGATATTCTGTGTAATCCAGCAGCTTTTTGATCACCCGGTAGCCATAGTGAGGCGGAGGCAGGATCGGAACCCCCACAGCCCTCAGCCGGTTCAGTACCTCATCCTCCCTGCTGGATTCAATCAGGGGAACCACAGCAATCGGTTTTGTTTTCTCTTTTTCACAATAGCGGATCAGTCCGTTTAAAAAATCATATATTGTGATATCAGAAATATTTTTTGTGATCTGAAGGGATGTGATAAGCATCTCTATCTCCGGGTCCTCCAACACGATCTCCGCTACCTTTTCAAAGGTATCTCCATCCGCTCCCCCAGTAAGGTCCATGGGATTCTGGGCTGTTGCAAATGGAGGAAGGACCGTTTTTAAAGCAGTCACGGTCTGCGGGGAAAAATCCGGAAGCTTAAGCCCATGGAGATATCCCGCATCCGCAGAAATAGTGGTCTCACCGCCTGATATATTCACAAAGGCAAGTTTATTGCTCTTCGGCAGTACGGGCAGGGTTGCAATGGCCGTACACACGGAGAGGAGTTCTTCCAGATCGTCCACCCGTATAACACCGAACTTCCGGAAAAAGGCATCTATATTCTTATCCGAACCGCTCAGGTTACCGGTATGGGAAGCAGCGGCCCTGCTGCCTTTTTCTGACCGCCCTGCTTTTAAGATCACCACAGGTTTCTTCTTCTCTGTGGCTTTTTTCAGCACCTCAGCAAATTTGTCCGGATTCCGGATTCCTTCCATATATGCAGCCACTACTTTTGTGTTCTCGTCATCAACAAGAAATTCCAGATAATCCTCTATATTTACAACCTTGCAGTTACCAGCGGAGATCACATAGGAAAAACTGGTTTTTTCACTCTCCATCAGAGCCATACAGACCTGACCGCTCTGTGATACCAGACCAACCTTCCCTGCATATTCCCTGGCTTTGAAGAGGAAACCAAAAGAAAACACGCGGTCTGCAAAATTCAAAAACCCTGCACAGTTTGGTCCCATCAAAGCCATATCCAGCTTCCTGCACTGGAGAACCAATTCCTCCTCCAGTTTTTTATCCTCCGGTTTTCCGGTCTCACCGTATCCGCTTGCAAATACGACAGCACCTTTTGCCCCCTTCGCAGCTGCCTCATCCAAAAGGCCGGACACTGTGGTTTTTGGAGTGCAGATCACCACCAAATCTACCGTTCCAGGAATCTCACTTAGGGAACGGCAGCAGGGAATGCCAAATACCTCCTCATTTTTCAGACTGACCAGATACAGGTCCTTTCTGCGTTCTTTACACTGTTCAATAAACATTCTGCAGGCGAATCCAGCCATCGTTTCCTTTTCTGTTGCCCCAACGATCGCTATCTTTTCAGGCCGCAGCAGCCGGTTTAGATCCACATTGCCTCCCCCTCTCTATACTGCTTGGTACCCGGCGTTATATGCCGCTCTATTTTTATCGTTAAACTTACCTTTTCCTTTTTTTTCAAAGAATCCGCACATGGCCTGCTCCAGTTCCTCCCTGGTAAACATTTCTTCCTTTTTTGCCACAGCCCCCAAAACTGCTATATTAGCCCCCCTGGGGTTTGACACCTGCTGCGCCAGAAGACTGGCTGCCACAGGCACTGCCACAATATCCGGCCGGAAGCTCCTTCCCGCATCCACCATATCGGTATTATAATAGAGAACGCCGCCTGGTTTCATCATTTCCTCAAACCGATCCAGAGACGGCTCATTCATAGCGATCAGGATATCCAGCTCACTGCAGTAAGGATTTCCAATCTCTTCATCACTTATCTTTACATTGCAGTTGGCAGTGCCGCCCCGCATCTCTGCGCCGTAGGAGGGATACCACGTGAGCTTCCATCCCTTCTGATAGGCTGCCTGGGCCAGGATCAGCCCCGTAGTCAGTACACCCTGGCCGCCGAAACCCGCACATATAATTTCTGTTGTCATATGTTCCTCCTTCCTTATCCCACGAATTCCCCTACCGGAAATACCGGCATAATGATCTCTTTGATATGTTCTGCAGCGGCACCCGGCTCCATATTCCAGTTGGTCGGACATGGGGAGAGAAGCTCGATCAGTCCGTATCCCTCACCGTTTTTCTGCTTTTTCAAAGCTTTTACAATATATTTTTTTGCTTTCTTTATATTTCCCGCATCACATAGGGAAGCCCTGGCCAGATAAGAGATATCCATATCTTTCAGCATATTGATCACATCCAGGGTTGCTCCTCCCTCCTCCATACTTTTTCCATGGATGGAAGAACTGGTCACCTGCCCCTGAAGGGACGTTGGGGACATCTGGCCCCCTGTCATGCCAAAGACACAGTTGTTGAGCACAATAACTGTAATATTGTCGTTTCTTCTGGCCGAATGTATGGTTTCTGCAATCCCTATGGAATAAGCCGCCCCGTCTCCCAGGTAAGCAATGACCGGATTGGCAGGTCTTGCCATCTTCACCCCCACTGCGGTAGCTACGGGCCTGCCGTGGGCCGCCTCTATGGTATCGTAACGCCACACGTCGATGGGCATTCCCCCGCAGGCTACATCCAGGGAAATCACCGCCTCTTCCTCCATCTGAAGCTCCTGCAGGGCTTCTCCGATCAGTCGGATCGCGATCCCATGGCCGCAGCCCGGGCAGAAGGAATGACCGTCTGTATATGTAATCCGTTCCGGTGCTTTGATCACCATCTAAAATACCTCCTTATCCATTCTGCCGTCCAAGATCTCAACGGCATATTTCACAACATCCGCACTCTTTGGAACTTTGATCCCGGTTCCATAAGTATATACAGGGTAATTACAATCCACAGCCAGCTTTACATCCTCTGCCATCTGTCCGGTGATGCTCATCTCCACCGTCATAAGCGCTTTGCAGTCCTGTGACAGTGCCTCAAAAGCCTTCTTGGGATAGGGATAAATGGAGATTGGACGGATGAGTCCCAGCCTTATTCCCTGGCTTCTGGCCTTCCTGACAGCCTCCTTGCACACTCTGGCACTGATTCCGTAGGCAACCAGCACAAGCTGGGCATCCTCCACGGATATGTTCTCAAAACGCTGCTCCTTTTCTGTCATCCTCTGATATTTCTCTCTCAAAAAGGAGTTATAATCCTCCATATAATAAAATACATTGGTAATTTTCTTGGACTCCTCTTCTCCCCTGCATCCTTTTACCGTCCAGTCATCCCGGTCAATATCCACCTCCTCCATTGGAGGAAAGCTTACTGGCTCCACCATCTGTCCGATTGCCGCATCGGATAAGATGATAACAGGATGCCTGTATTTCTCTGCCAGGGGAAATGCTTCCATCATCAGGTCCACACTCTCCTGCACGGATGCCGGAGCCAGCACGATCAGGTGGGAATCCCCATGGCCGTTTCCACGGGTAACCAGTTTATAATCACACTGTCCCTGACTGATTTCCCCAATACCGCTGCCAAATCTGGCAACATCCACGATCACAGCCGGAATATCTCCCGCGATCAGATAAGAGATTCCTTCCTGGAGCAGGGAAAAACCCGGACCGGAGGATGAGGTCATGGCTCTGGCTCCGGCAGACGCCGCACCCAGGACCATATTGATGGCTGCAAGCTCTGACTCTGACTGTACAAAAGCACCCCCCACTTCCTTCATACGCCAGCTCAAATATTCCAGTATTTCATTCTGAGGCGTTATGGGATAGCCGCTGAAAAACCGGCAGCCGGCCAAAACCATGGCCTCCGCCAGGGCTTCATTGCCCTTCATTAACCCTTTTTCCATGATCACTGCTTCCTCCTTACTCTCCTTTTTCTGCTTTATGGACTTCAAACACATAGTCAGGACAGACGGTATAGCAGGCTGCACAGGCTATACATTTTTCCCGGTCCACCTGAATGACCTCGTATCCCTTCTTATTACTGACTCCGGCTTTGGAAACCGCGTTTTTCGGACACGCACGGATACAGTTGTAACACCCTTTACATCTTTGCAATTGTAATACAATTTTTTCCATTTTTTCTTCCTTTCTACTTTTTGAACATAATTGTAGTACTTGTCTAAAAAATATCATTTTTTTCTTTAATATTTGGTAATTTCATGTTACAATATCCCCTAAGGGGAGAGTCAAGAGGAAGTTAAAATAAATGAAAAAATTATATAAAATCGGAGAAATCTCAAAAATAAAGCATGTAACCATTAAGGCCCTGCGCTTTTATGACCGGGTGGGCCTGTTAAAGCCTGCCCATGTTGACCCGGAGACAGGATACCGGTACTATAGCTCGGAACAATTGTTTCAGGTGGAGATGATCTTATACCTGCGCAGATTGAATGTCTCTGTAGCGGAGATCAAATTCCTGTTTGAGCATTCTGAGCTGCCGGCCTGGAATGAAGCCTTTGAGACATTGCAGGCAGCCATGGAGGAAAAACTAGTATCCCTACAGCAGGATGTCCTGAAACTTCGGATGTTTCAGCACCATATCTCCTCCATTGAGAAGATACAGGATATAGACGGCTTCTATCTGCGCAGGATAGAGGAACGGAAAATCTTAAGTGTGCCCTGTACCAGCCCTCCCTCCTCCGCAGAGGCGGTCAGCCAGTTTCAGGGAATGTACCAGGTGATCGCCAGAGAAAACCAGGTGACCACCTACCAGTCAGGTTCTCTTTTCTCCTGTGAATTCCCGTATCAGGAACTTGTTCGGAAAGAGATCTTCCTGGATATCAATTCTGTGAACCGGAAACCGCCCATATCCTCCAAGATTTTGCCTGCAGGCACCTACCTTTGTCTCAACCACAAGCATTCGGACTTTGAAAATAATTCAGCATATGAGGATGTGGCTGCCACTCTGCTGCAGTTTATCCGAAAACGGCACCTAAAGCCTCTTCTTTTTCTGGAAAAAGAAGCTTTCCTGGATTTTATCGGGTACACACGGCCTTTGACCTCTTTTCTGGTACTGCTTTCTGAGGACCGGATTCCTGACGATATCCCATTGGTCCTATGACACAAATGAGAAATACATATAATCTTTTAAGCGTTATAAAAACGTTATTTTTTCATGCTATGATCCTTCTTGTAACAGGAAATACCATATAACAGGAAAGGAAAAACACATGAAAGATTTAATCCTTGAAACCAAAAACTTATCCAAACAGTACGGCAGCCAAATGGCAGTCCGCAGCGTTTCCCTGCAGATTGAACGGGGCAGTATCTACGGACTTCTTGGCCCCAACGGTGCGGGAAAATCCACAACACTGAAGATGCTGGTGGGACTTCTCCGTCCCACAGGCGGACAGATTTTTATAGACGGCGCTCCCTGGAAACGGGAATCCCTTTCCAAGATCGGTTCCCTGATCGAATCCCCTGCCCTATATGGAAATCTCACTGCTGAAGAAAACCTTTTGGTACACACAAAGCTCTTACATATTCCGACGAAAAAAATCCATGAAGTCCTGAAAACCGTCAATCTAAAAGACACCGGCAAGAAGCTGGCCTCCCAGTTTTCCATGGGCATGAAGCAGCGGCTTGGGCTTGCATGCGCACTTCTAAACGACCCGGAGCTTTTGATCCTGGATGAGCCTACCAACGGACTTGATCCTTTCGGTATCCAGGAACTGCGGGAACTGATCACATCTTTTTCCGAAAAGGGAATCACCGTGATCATCTCCAGCCATATTTTATCAGAAGTGGCCCAGATCGCAGATACGGTGGGGATATTAAGCGGCGGAGAGCTTTTGTATCAGGGGACATCTGACTCCGGTGAAAATCTGGAAGATTTTTTTACGGACGTTATACGCAAAGGAGGAAAAAGAAATGCATAGTCTGCAGTCTGAGTTTCTGAAATACAAAAGAACATTTATGAAAAAACTGATCCTTTTTATTCCTGTTTTCTTTGCTGTATACGCACTGGTCACTCAGGTATCCCTCATGGACAATCCTCAGTCTGAGAACAGTTCCTGGGGATGGCAGAGCCTTTTGGCTCTTATTTTTAACTGGTGGCCTTTTGTTTTCCTTCCCCTGGGATTTGCGCTCTTTGCCGCTCTGGCGGCTGCTCAGGAAAAAAAATCCGGTTATTACCGCGCTCTCCGGACCCGTAATATCTCAGCTAAGGCACTCTGGATCAATAAAATTGCAGCCATAGCCATCTATAGCCTGCTTTCCACTCTGGTCTTAATGGCTGCTGCAGTCGCAGCAGGTCTGACAACAAAGGCAGGAACCATACCTTTCGGGGAGATTCTTGCAGCCGGCATTGTCTGCTGGCTCTCTTCCCTTGCGCTGATACCGATTCAGTTATGGGCTGCAGAATGGAAAGGTTTGTTCCTGAGTATGGGAATCGGATTTGCAGGCATGATTGCTGGGATCCTTGCCGCACCATCCTCCTTTTGGTTTGCAGTCCCCTGGAGCCTGGCTACCAGACTGATGTGCCCTATAATAGGTGTCCACCCCAACGGTGTCCTCCTGGAAGCAGGCGATCCTCTTTTAGACCCTTCTGTGATTCCTGTGGGGGTTGTTGTATCTATAGCCGCATTTCTTGTATTTACTGTGCTTTCCTCAGTGTGGTTTGCCGGAAAGGAGGAACAATGATCGTTTTTTTACGTTCCGAATGGCTCCGGACAAAAAGGACAGCCATTCGTTTCCTGACTTTGTGTATGCCTGTCCTTTTTTCCCTCTGTGCAGCCGCCTACCTTACCACACATCCGGGAATCACACAGGCTTTTGCCTTTGAAGGTTTTTTTACAATCTGGACGGTATTCATCATTCCCGTGGGGGTAGGAGTCTTTGCAGGATTTCTTGTTCATGAGGAAGAACTTGCCGGGAATTTTAACGGTTTTTTAGGCACCGGTATTTCCCGTTTTCAATTATATCTGGGAAAGTTTTTCCTCCTGTTGGTTTGTCTTGCCGCATGCACACTCCTGGCCGTACTGACCCTTTGCATCAGTACGAATCTGATCCTTCCTGCAGGTGCTTCTTACATGCTGTTCCTGACTGCTGCTGTACTGGTGATCCTGGGGACACTTCCCCTTCTGGCGCTTCATTTGTGGATAAGCTTTGCATGGGGCATGGGTGCCTCTGTGGGAATCAGCATGGGCGGCCTTTTAATGGCTGCAATCCTTGGTCTTACCGGCCTCGGCTCCAAAATCTGGCCTGTGATCCCCTGGACGTGGCCGGTAAAATTAGGAATGCTTCCCGGTGCTCTTCTGCTTAAAGAAAACGGTTCTGTCAATGCCTCAGATATTTCCATAGGCGTACAGCATACCGCCGCTTTGGGACTTTTGGCAGTCACAGCGGGAACCGTTCTCTTTCTGGCCGGAGGAATGATCTGGTTTAACTTATGGGAGGGAAGGAAAAACTGTGAATAAGCAAAAAAGAAAGGAATGACACATTGAGCAAAATATTGATCATTGACGACGAGACAGACCTGGTCATGCTGCTGGAAGACGAACTGTGCGCCAAGGGCCACCAGGTGCTGACCGCCTATAATGGGAAAGACGGCATAGAACTTTCAAAAAAACAGCCGGATCTTATCATACTGGACATTATGATGCCTGAAACAGACGGATTTGAGGTCTGCAGGGCAATCCGGGATGATGTGCTGTGCCCCATAATCTTTCTGAGTGCGAAACAATCGGAAACGGATAAAGTCCGGGGACTGAGCCTGGGCGGCGATGATTATGTGACAAAACCCTTCGGACTTCGGGAACTGATGGCACGAATTGAAGCAAATCTGCGCAGAGAAAAAAGGTCACAATATATCAATACAGAACAGAAACGTTCTAAATTATATTTTGGAACGCTCTGTATGAACCTGAAAGAACGGACGATAAAAATCCAAGACAGGAATATTGACTTGACCAGGCGGGAATACGACATTGTAGAACTCCTGGCGCTTCACGCGGGTCAGGTCTTTTCAAGAGAGCAGATTTATGAAAAGGTCTGGGGCTATGATTCCGAAGGAGACTCCGTCACTGTTGTTGAGCGTATTAAAAATATAAGGGCAAAATTCGCCGCTGTAACACCGGATACAGATTACATCTTAACGGTCTGGGGAATCGGTTACAAATGGAATAAAAAGTAAAAAGGCAGGCATGATATTATGAAAACACAATCCCTTGCAGCCCAATTCAGACATACCTTTATTTACATCATAACAGCCAGCATAGGCGCCACGGTCCTGACCTATACTCTAGCTGTTATGCTGTTTCTGTGGGCTGTGGACAGAGACATTCTGCCCGCAGATCATTATCAGCAACAGATTCCTGACATTACTGCATATATTCAGGAAAAAAACATGGCGCTACTGTCCGATCAAGAGGAAGAAAATCTGAAAAATGCCATCCAAGGTGACCAGATGCTCTATCAGACGGTGGACACTCACGGCAATATCCTGTACGGCACTTATACCGAAAAACCCTTTACAACAGCAGAGGAGTTATTTGACAGCTTTGCCGGCACAACGGTCCTGCGGCAGGGTTATTACATTCATACCGTGCCCATCACAGATACATCAGGGTCCCCGGCAGGTGCCGTACTTCTTTTTTATCAGATAAAGCCCACCTTTGCCAATGACAGGGGACGTGTGATCTTTGCCGTGATCTTACTGTCCTTGTTCTCTCCGTTTCTCTATATAACCGGTTTTACACTGCTGTTTTCCAAAATATTTGCCGGAAATATCAATAAACCGCTGCAGCTTTTAATTGAAGCATCCCGGAAAATAAAAGAAAAAGACCTGGATTTTGATATCAGTTATGCCTCAGACAATGAGCTTGGCAGACTCTGCAGTGCTTTTTCGGAAATGAAAGAGGCGCTGAAAGAATCATTGTCCGCTCAATGGGAGATGGAACAGGAACGGATTTGGATGGTAGAATCCCTGGCACATGATCTGAAATCTCCGCTTTCTATCATACTGGGGTACACGGATTCTCTGATCGAGAATCCCCCTGACAGTAAAGAAAAACTATGCAGATATCTCAAAGTCATTAAAAATAATACTGAAAAAAGTGCAGACCTTGTTATGCAGATGCAGTATACCTCTGACCTGGAAAATTCCCGTATCCAACCGGAATCTTCCCCGGTAAACTTGGAAGCATTTCTGACGCAGAAAATACATGACTATGATCTGCCGGCCCGTCAAAAAGGAATTGAACTGCTGCTGCACGTACAGGATAATGTCCCCCCTGTGATCCGGACCGACACAGATAAATTAGCCCGGATCCTTGATAACATCATATCCAACAGCCTGCAGTATACCCCGCCAGACGGCAGGATCCATGTTTCCGTAAAGGCTGATAAAGACCATATCTTCTATACGGTCCGTGATACAGGGACAGGCTTTGGTCCGGCGGACTTGAAAAAGGCGGCAGATAAATTCTATCGGGGTGACAAAGCCAGACAGACAAAAGGCGGCCATTCGGGCCTCGGTCTATACATTGCCGGACAACTGGCCGAACAGCTTGGAGGCTCTCTCAAAATCGAAAACTCCAAATCCGGCGGGGCATGTGTCACCTTCCAGCACAGCATTTAACCCGCCGAAACCATCTTTAGTCCAAACAGAAAGAAGGCTGATCTTCATACATTATCAGCCTTCTTTTTTGATTCCGCTGTCCGCAGATCTTACATTATGCCTTTGTCCCCGTAAGTGCGATTCCCTCAATAAACTGCTTCTGGAAGATCAGATAGATCACGATCATAGGCACCATAGCCAGCACCGACCCTGCCATAAGATTGGGGTAATTCACAGAAAACTGTCCGCGAAGAGTTGACAATCCTGAGGAAAGTGTCAGCATATCCAGCTTGGTATTCACGATCAGCGGCCACATGAGATCCGCATAGGCAAACAATGCCGTGAATACAGCTAAGGCTGCGATCGCCGTCTTGGTAAGCGGAAATGCTATACTTGCAAACGTCCGAAACTGCCCGCATCCGTCAATCCTTGCCGCCTCGATAAGGTCATCCGGTATTCCCATGTAGGTCTGCCTTAGGAAAAAGGTTCCGAAGGCGCTTACCAGGCCCGGGAAGACCAGCGCAAAGATGGAGTCTGTCTTCCCAATGGCAGAGATCATCTCATACTGCGGAAGAATGAACACCTGTGCCGGAAACATAAGCTGGGATACCACCAGGGCAAAGCACAGATTCTTCAGGGGAAAATGCACCTTTGCAAAAGCATATGCCGCCATGGAGGAAAACACCACCGCACAGATGACCCGGATGAAGATCATCATCAAGGTATTATAATACAATTTCAAAAACGGCAGACTGTTGGTCACCTGAATATAGGCCGCCGTATTCTGAAATGACTCCGGAAAAAATGTAGGCGGCACCAGCGTTGTCTCCGGTACTGTCTTAAAACTTGTCAAGATCATCCATAAAAACGGAAAGATCATTACCACACTGCCCAGAATCAGCACAAGGTATATGAAAATATGGCCCCTGCTGATTTTTTTGCTTTTTCTGTCTGTTCCAGCCATCACCTGCAACCTCCTCCTGCATCACACGTCATAAGTAACCCATTTCTTCTGTCCGATAAACTGAATGATCGTTATCATAGCGATCAAGATCACACACCAGACCACCAGCGCGGAGCCGTATCCCTTATTATTCTTTACAAAAGTCTCCTGGTAGAAGTTATATAGGATCGTCTCCGCACTGCGGATGGCAGGATTTGTCTTCTCTATCATCATATAGACAATATCGAATACCTTCAGGGATGCCATTACACGCATCATCAGCACAAAGAACAGGGTCGGCGAAACCAGGGGAACCGTAATCTTCCGAAACTGCTGGAACCCTGTGGCTCCGTCTATCCTGGCCGCCTCATAATAGGTCCTGGATATACTCTGCAGCCCGGACAGAAGCAGGATGGCATCATACCCCACACTGCTCCAGATAGTCACAATGGCGCAGGTCAGAAGGGCTGTCTTGGGGTCTGCGATCCAGTTGATGTCTGAGGGCAGATGCAGTGCGCCAAGTACCGTATTGATGATCCCGTACTCAGAATTGAACAGCCATTTCCAGACCATGGCCACCGCTGCCGGAGCTACTACCATAGGAAGAAAGTAAATGGCTCTGAACACGGTCTTTCCCTTGATCTTCTGGTCCAGCAGAACCGCGATCAAAAGGCCGAAAATAACCGTGACCGGTACTGTCATCACCATAAATACCAGTGTATTTTTCGTAATCGTCCAGAAACTGTCACTCTGGAACATTTTCATATAGTTGTCAAGACCTACAAACGCCCATTTCCCGAAGGACCCTGACTTAAAGAAGCTCATGTAAACAGTCCGAAGCAGCGGATAAATATTCAGGATCATCAATCCGATGACAGTAGGCATCACCATAAAAAATCCCGTAGCCGCACCTTTGCTGTATCTTGTTTTTGTCTTCTGCTGTCTTGCCACCTCGTCCACCTCTCATTCTCAGTGTTCTGTAGCCAGGCTCTCATCCACTTGCTGCTGACACTGTTTGCATGCATCCTCAAAACTCATATTTCCGCTGTATACCTCCAAAAGAGTTGCCTCTACTTCCGGGAACCAGGTGGATTTTGTCTTGGAGTACGGATACTGTACACTGTACTCTAACTGGTCTACATATGCCTTTACATTCTTGCCCTCATAGTTTTTGGACCAGGACTCCCCTGTGCCGTTGAATGCCGGGATAGCTGCCCCGTTCTCACCGTGGATAATGGCTGCCTCCTCGGTTCCCAGGAATTTCAGAACGTCTTTCACCACATCCAGGTTCGGATTGTCTGCTGCTGTGGAATACGCAAGTCCGTTGGAGATGCTGGCACGTCCGTCTCCTTTGACCGGATCCGGGCATTTTGGCAGCACTGCCACATCCCAGTTCAGATCAGGATAATTGATATAAAGGTTGTTGATGCCCCAGCTTCCAAAATACATCATGGCACCCTCACCAGCAAAGAATCGCTCTGCTTTTCCAAGGTCGGAAAGCTCTGACTGGTTCGGTGAGAAATCATAGGCTAACTGCCAGTCCATGTACTCTTTCAGGCCTTTTTGTGTACCGGGGTCTTCAAATCCGGCTTTGGTCTTATCCTCATTTACATAGAAACCGCCTGCCTGGTAAATGGTGTTCAGCCAGCCTTCCTGCTCATTGTGGTCAGCCATGATGCCGTATTTTCCGGTCTTGTCATGAATGGTCTGGGATGCCTCCACAAGAGTATCCCACGTCCATGTCTCATCCGGGTAGGAGACACCGGCCTCATCAAAGATATCTTTATTGTAGACCAGCGCTACCGTATCAACATCTTTCGGTACACCGTAAACCTTATCCTCGTAGGTAAAATTCTGTACCAGATTCTCAGCAAAATTATTGGTGTAATACTCTTTGCCCTCATCATAGAGATCAGTCACATCTGCCAGGATTCCCGCTTCCGCGTATTTGCTGAACTCATTTGTATGCATCCAGAAAATATCAGGAAGGGAGTTGCTGTTTGCCATTGCCTCCAGTTTTGTCCAGTATTCACTCCAGGTGGATATCTGCACGTCAATGGTCACATTTGGGTGCTGCTCATGATAAGCCTTTGCCAGGGCTTCCATACCCGCCTGCTGGTAAATCTCCCAGCCCAGCATGGTAAGCTTCACTTCTTTGTCGGAAGAGGTTCCGCCTGCATCTGCATCTGCCTCTGTGCTGCTGTCTGTCGTTTTGCCGGAACTTTCTTTGGAATCAGAGCCTCCACCGGAACCGCATCCTGCCATAACAGATGCAAGCATACATGCTGTTAAGCCAAGCGCCCAATAACGTTTTTTGTTTCTCATAACTTTTCCTCCCATATGTCATTATTTTTTTACATATCTCCTATGTGCATAAGGAAATATGTCTCATATATGATGTTTATCATTATAACATTTCGTCATTTTCCACAAAACATCATAAGGAGGCATTATGTGTACAATTTGAATGTACAAAGTAGTATTTTGTATATACATGCGCGATTTTGATAGTATATTTAAATTCCGTTCTCTATTTTTCGCATTTTTGTCTTATTTTTTTCTACTTTACAGTTTTCTTATCAGTCTATAAAATAACAATGCAATCCCCGATTTTGCGAATATATTTCTACTGAACTCAGGAGGACAGGTATGGAAAGCTATATCTTTAATTTTAGTGATTATCAGGACTTAAATTTACTCGAAATTGGTGACCAGCAGTGTACTCCTCTATATTCTTTTGGTCCATATATCAGGAATGAATATATCTTCCATTATGTGCTTTCCGGGAAAGGTTATATCTCTTATGCGCCGTCTACCTGTTCTGACAATAAGATCCTGACAGACATATCCGGCAGTATAGAAATCAATGCCGGAGAGGGTTTCCTGTTTGAACCCCACAGCAGGCACATATACCATGCAGATGAGAAGGAGCCGTGGCATTACATCTGGATCCTGTTCAAGGGTCTGAGTGTTCCCCAATATCTGCGGGCCTGCGGCCTCAACCATGGCTCCCCTGTCTATCGTCCAAAAGATTACAGTGCCCAGACCACCACCAGCATAAAAGAACATCTGTCGGCGATCCTGCAGCATCCCCACGCATCCAAGGCTTATATCATCGGGCATCTGCATTTATTTTTTGATACGCTCATAAAAAATGCCGCGGGTTCCATCAAATCCGGACACGCCAATATCCGGATCGCCGATCTGTACATATCAGAGGCTGTCCGGTACATAGGCGCGGAATACGCCGCTATCCGCTCCCTGGATGAAATATCCAGCTACTGCAATGTGAGCAGAAGCCACCTGACCAAATTGTTCCGCGCCAACCTGCACATGTCCCTGCAGGAATATCTGATCCAGTTTCGGATCAACAAATCTCTGGACCTTCTGGCAAGCACCAATCTCCCGGTGTACCAGATTGCTTACCATGTGGGATATGAAAATGAACTGAACTTTCTAAGAGCATTTAAAAAACAGATGGGGATGTCCCCCAGCACGTGGCGGAAGCAGAATAAACTTTAACCGTCACCGCCCGCTCCCTCCTCAGCAGGGCTGGGGACCATCATACCCTTGTGCCGGTTGTGTATAAAAATCATGTATGATAAAATATGCATACGGGAACTGATACATTGAGGTATCGGACAAAACAGAAAGAAAAGAGGACTTTTACATGATTCAGAAAATTTTAAAACTGGGAAACCCTCTGCTCTATGAAATGAGTGAGGAAGTTACGGAGACCGACAGAATATTTATCCCCAAATGGGTTACGGACTTACACGACACACTCATGGATTACCGCAATACATACGGCGCAGGCCGGGCTGTGGCAGCACCGCAGATTGGAATCCGTAAACGTCTGCTGTACATGTATACAGATAAACCCTATGTATTCATAAACCCTTCCCTTTCCTTCCCGGATGATGAGAAGTATACTCTCATGGATGACTGCATGTCTTTTCCAGGCCTGCTTGTCAAAGTAGAACGTTTTAAACGTGCAGATATCTCTTATCTGGATGCAGATTTCATGCCCTGCACCATGCACCTGGAAGGTGACTTGTCTGAACTTCTGCAGCATGAATACGACCATTTGGACGGCATTCTGGCTACTTTGCGGGCGGTTGATAACAGATCTTTTTTTATGGAACAGATGAAAAGAGAATAGGTAAGCAATGAAAAAGAGGAGCTATAAAACGCTCCTCTCTTTCACCTGCCTATCTTGTCCTATCTTTTAACCGTATTATCCCTAAAATCTTATCCTCATTTCATCCGGTAAATATTTCACTAGCTCCTCCACTAATTCATATACCTTCGTCCCCGGTGCTATTTCTGCCGGAGTCCTGCCGTGTCCATCCTTTATAATCCTTTTCGCATAACGTATGGCCAGTTTTGGACTGCCTTTCTCCAACAAAATATCAAAAATATCTTTCATATTTTTCTGATACTTGCCTAATCCCAGTTCACGGAACTTATCATTCAAGAAATGCATATACTCCATTCGATGATTATTAGATGTATAGTAAGCAAAGTGCAGAAGAAACCAAAACTCAATGCACTCGTTACTCCAGGCGGCATGATACTGTAAATCAGGATTTTCCCGACTTAATTGTTGTGCACGGTCTTCAACACCATTAAAATCACTGGGTGGAAAACTGTCTTTATCATAGACACACCAAATCTGCCCTTTAAGGATCTTATTCTTTTTCACATACCGTTCCGCCATACCGATTACGCGCATGGTTTCAGCCTGACAAGGCTCAATCTCAATCAAAACCATGTCACGATAAATGGGATTGTCCTCTATCAACCTCTTAAAACCTTCAAAATATCGTGGCTCTGTCTGCTGACCTTCACAGAAGATATAATATCTGTATTCTCTCTTTTCCAGATATTCCTTTCGACGTTTTTTCTTCCACTCTTCCATAGCAGCTTTTTTAGGCATTGATCCTCCCCCAATCTCTAATTTTTCTCAGGTATGGATCAGCACCGTACTTACCTTCAAGGTATTGTTTATCGAATTTTGCATCTTTACGGACAGATTCCCCTTTATCATTCTTAAACTCTACCAAAGAATAGAGTTTAGAATTCTGACTGTTTCCCTTTGCGACAAACCATATTTCATCTCTGCGGAATACTTCATTATTCATTGTAGACAAATCATGGGAAGTAAAGATCAGCTGTGCACCACTTCGGTTAATTTCCATATTATTAAAAAGCATGATGATATGTCTCAGCAATACCGGATGCAATTTTGCGTCCAACTCGTCTATCATCAGTGTAGTACCATCCAGCAAACTTGCGGTGATAAAAGGCAATAATCCAAACAATTTCTTTGTACCGCTGGATTCTTCCGATAGATTTAACTCCGTTTCATATTCACCAACTCTATGCTTTGTAAAAATTTCCAGCTTGTCATTTTCTTTTTCTTCTACTCGAAAGTCTACAATATCCAAATCCATTTCCTGAATCATTTCCAGCACCAGCTTCTTTATTCCTTCTGAGTTTGCATCGGCCATACGCATTTCCTGAAGCGGGTTTCCATAGTTAAGAAAAGCGATTCCAGACTCAAACCAGTCAAGGACATCTTTTACAATCTCATTCTTCTTATAGGTAATTCCAAGATATGAAAGCAATGGTAATGTTTCCGAGATGTCTTCACTGATTTTTAATTTAGCAAAAACACCTTTTAATTCCTTTCCTTCATAACTTCTCCTAAACAACGCAGATCTTCTTCCGGTGTCAAGTTTTACCCGATCAAGACTTTCATAAACTACAACATCTTTTTTCACTGCCAAGACATAACGATATTCTGCAAGTTCTGTACGGAAGAAAAGTTCAAATTCTGTAGGATTTCTTTTTCCCATTATATCAAATGCGAATGGCTCGATCACAATCTTTTTCATCTGGAAAGGGTGGTTGTGATTATCATCTGTTGCATACAGAGGGCGCAAAATTTTTGCCGCTAATATTTGAAGAGACTCTAATACATTTGACTTTCCTCCACCATTTGGTCCATAAATGGCAGATACCGGCAAATAGAATTCCCCATCTTTATCTTTGATGACTCTGTCTTCATGTTCAGCTATTGCTGCTGCCTGCATATCGAAGGTCATTTCATCCCTTATACTCTTAAAATTTTTAACTGTAAATTGACACAACATGATATATACCTCCTGTTCATACCTCTATTATATCGTATATTTTATTTTTGTAAATATATATGAGACAAAATCTCAAATTTTGTCATGTAATTTACATTTTAAAAAATAAAGAAACGCAATTTTCTTTATGAAGTTTTATGAGACAGATAAAAAATATAATTCCGTATAAACAAAAGAGACCGCCGGCACCCCGGCAGCCTCTTTTGTTTTTCTTATTTAGGAATGAATATTGTGGCCTTTTTTATCTCAGATCAGTGGTGTGTGTGATGCTCTTCCACCACTACGTCTTTACATACTCTCTCGATCATATCGTCATCTGCAAGGTACGGCATGGTGATGTAATCCTGCCCTTCCCTTATCTTGTTATACTCTGCTACGGTCTCGATGGAGTGCTCGCATCTTCCCCAGCTCCTCCTGGATACTCCGATCATGGTATCCCACGGGATGGCTGCACGTAAGATCTCATCCACTCTCTCGCTTCCGTCCAGCACCATCCCGAATCCTCCGTTGATGGATTTGCTGATGCCTACGCCGCCTCCGTTGTGCAGCGCTACCAGGCTCATCCCCCTGGCCGCGTTTCCGGCATAGCAGTGCACTGCCATGTCCGCTGTGATGTTGGATCCGTCATAGATGTTGGAGGTCTCTCTGTACGGGGAATCTGTTCCGCCTGTGTCGTGGTGGTCACGCCCCAGCATCACCGGTCCGATCTCGCCGTTCCTTACCATCTCATTGAACTTCAGGGCGATATCCCTTCTTCCCAGGGCATCCTGGTACAGGATACGGCACTGGGTCCCCACTACTAATTTATTCTTCTCTGCGTCACGGATCCAGATGTAGTTGTCCCTGTCCTGGCTCCTTCTGTTCGGGTCGATCACTTCCATGGCCGCGTGGTCTGTGGCACGCAGGTCCTCCGGTTTTCCGGACAGGCAGCACCAGCGGAACGGGCCGTATCCGTAGTCAAACAGCTCCGGTCCCAGGATATCCTCCACATAGGACGGGAACACGAATCCCTCGCTNATGGCCGCATGGTCTGTGGCACGCAGGTCCTCCGGTTTCCCGGCCAGGCAGCACCGGCGGAACGGGCCGTATCCGTAGTCAAACAGCTCCGGTCCCAGGATATCCTCCACATAGGACGGGAACACGAATCCCTCGCTTGTGTCCACACCGTTCTTGGCGATGTCCTTTGCTCCCGCGTCGAACACCGCACGCATGAAGGAGTTTCCGTAGTCAAAGAAGTAGGAACCTCTCTCCACCAGGGTCTTGATCAGGTGGTAGTGTTTCACCAGGGTCTGGTCCACCAGCTCACAGAACTTCTCCTTGTCGTTTGCCAGCATCTCCGTGCGCTCCTCAAAGGTCAGGCCCTGCGGGCAGTAGCCTCCGTCGTAAGGCACGTGGCAGCTTGTCTGGTCGGATAACAGCTCGATCTTGATGTTGTTGTCCACTGCGTACTGCAGCAGGTCCACGATATTTCCGTGGTAGGCAATGGATACGGTCTCTTTCTTCTCCATGTATTCCTCTGCCACACGGAACGCCTCCGCTGCATCCTCGATCACCAGGCCTACCCAGCCCTGGCTGTGGCGGGTCTCGATACGGGAGGCATCCACCTCCGCTACGATACCCACGCCCCTTGCGATCTCAATGGCTTTGGGCTGTGCGCCGCTCATGCCGCCAAGTCCGCTTGTGACGAACAGATGGCCGGACAGATCCCCGTCCTGGGGTACGCCTAAGAACTTACGTCCTGCGTTCAGGATGGTGTTGAAGGTTCCGTGCACGATACCCTGCGGGCCGATGTACATCCAGCCGCCGGCTGTCATCTGGCCGTAGGAGGATACGCCCATGGCTGTGGCTTTCGCCCAGTCCTCCGGGTTGTCGAACATACCCACCATCAGGCCGTTGGTCACGATGACACGGGGGCTTGTCTTGTGGGATTTGAACAGGCCCATGGGATGGCCGCTCATCATCACAAGGGTGTGCTCGTCTGTGAGCTCCTCCAAGTATCTCTTGATCAGCTGGTACTGCATCCAGTTCTGGCAGACCTGGCCAGTCTCCCCGTATGTAACAAGCTCGTATGGATAGAGGGCCACCTCATGGTCCAGGTTGTTGTCGATCATGACCTGGAATGCCTTTCCTTCCACACATTTTCCTTTATATTCATCAATGGGTCTTCCATAGATCCTGTCTTTTGGCATGAAACGGTATCCGTAGATACGTCCTCTTGTCAGAAGTTCGTCTAAAAATTCCGGTGCAAGCTGTTCGTGCAGCTCTTCCGGCACATATCTGAGGGCGTTTGCTACCGCCAGCTTGATCTCCCTTTTGTTCAGGGTCAGTTCTCTCTTCGGGGCTCTTCTGACACCTTCTTTGAAGGTCGGGTATTCCGGCAGAACGGGATCCAGTTTGATTTCCATTGCTTTTCCGATTTCCGCATTGTTCATCTCTCATCTTCTCCTTTTCCTGTTTATTTCATCTAATGTTTACATAGACTTTATCATACAGTTAGTCAAGAAAGCGTCGAAGAAACGGCAGAAACTATTAAAAATTTGTGAATTATCAACTATTTTTACCGTAATTTCGTCGAAAGCCACGTATGAAACCGTAATTTTTCACAACAAGGCCCGTAAAATACAGACGGAATTTTAAATATCCTCCAGCCACTCTATTTCGTATGCTCCGGGTATTTCCTTCAGGCAGCGCTTCGCCATATCTTTATACACCTCCACCGGTTCTGTGAGCATCTCCCGAAACTCTTCTGGAAAGCGCACCAGCAGCTCCGCCTCTGTCAATGCCAGAAGCCCTATGGCATAGGGGGATGCAAACTGCCGCGCACTTTTTTGGGCATCCTCCAGATACCTTACAGCTCCCTCTTTATTTCCCTTTTCCGCCTCCAAAACCGCCAGATATCCCTTGGTTATGGAACGACCGATCAGCGTAAAGGACTCCTCATACACGCGGTCTGCCCGGTAAAGTGCCTCTGTACTCTGCCTTGTCTTCCCCATGGCCAGATAAGAACGCGCCATATTGGAATAAAACGTGGCATTACAGGGACAGTGATTGCTGTCACAGGTAGCCACTGCCTCTTTGTAATACGCATTGGCCTCCTCAAAATGCTTCTGCTTTCGCAGGATCTCTCCCATATAATTATAACACGCAGCAATATTCAGGGCATAGATCCTGGATTTCAGCGGCGCATTCATGAAAAATTCCAGAGACTTTTTCAGAAACTCCATGCTCTCCCCAAATCTGCCCTTCATGGACAGATACAACCCATAGAGCCGGCAGGTTATGGCATGATCCTCCTGCAGTCCGTTTTTCTCCGCCAGGATCAGACTTTCCTCCAGATACTCCTCTGTGCGCTCCATTTCCCACAGATTGATCTGCTGGTATATGAGAAAACGCAGGCATCTGATCTTCTCTCTGGGGTCATCACCTGCAAGAACATTGGACTTCAATGCCTTTTCAATACATGCAGCCCCCTCCCTGTAATATCCCTGGGGGATACAATACTGGGCTGTGGCCTGCATAAGACTTACATGCAGTTTCAGATAGGACTCTTTCTCCGGGTTTCTCCGGCACAGCTCCAAAAGCTCTTCCTCCAGCTGTCTGCAGTAATCTAATACGGAATCCATCTGCATTTCCTTTTTCCCGGAAACGGGAAAGAGCGGGTAAAGCTCATAATACCGGTAAGAGTATTCCGTCAGCGCCCGAATCCTGTACTCCAACGCTTTCTCTCTGTCGCCGCAGAGGTTATAGTGAAAGATCAGCCTCTCATATCTGTTTGCCTCATAAAGCGGCAGTCCCTCAATATATTCCGCCAGTTTTCTGTGAAATACCCGGCGTTTTGAGGGGGACATCTTGGTATGTATAAATTTCTGTATACTGTCATGGCAGAAAAAGAAATGTACCGTCTCCCCCTCCTGCTGCTCCCTGATAAATCCCTGCTCCTTCAGTTCCTCCACAGCATCCAAGATCCCCATCTCGTCACATTTTAGGATCTGCATACAGGCATCCATATCTGCCCATGCCTGACAGGAGGATATAAGCTCCAGCACTTGCTTTGTCTTTTTGGGCAGTGCGGCCATTTTCTGCTCCCACACCTGATTCAGGGGGGTAATATCTCCGGCCTCCAGCCTTCCGTCTCCGCAGCAGTCCAGTAGCGTCCTCAGATAAAGGGCATTACCCGATGTCTCACCGTAAACCGTATCCAAAAGTTCCTCACTGACCCGCTCCTCCCCCAGTCTTTCCGCCAGGATCTTTCTTACCGATTCTCTGGTGAAGGGAAACAACGTGATCTCCTGCAGACAGCTCTCTTTCAGAAGAGGCTTGAGCGCTGTCCTTAAAGTCTGTGTAAAAATACAGGGGCTTGTGGCAAGCACCATAATGTTGGGATTCTTTGCCCGTATCAGCAGGGAAAGAAATTCCAGGCTTGTCTCATCCATATACTGGATATTGTCAAAAAACAGTACCACCAGCGCCTGCTCCCCGATCTCTTCAAAAAGTTTCAAGAGCAGATTTCTGGTAGCCCGGTAACTGTAGGATATGGTGGTATCCCCCATGACCGGCTCCTTCATTTCTTTGGTATTAAAAAGCGGAAACAAGTGCTCTGTCGCCTGCAGATATTTATGATCCAGGGCAAAATCATGTTTCTTCAGAAGGGAATTCACCTGCATCATTATGGTATTCCAGGGCTGCAGTACAATATTCTGTTCGTTTTCCAGACAGGCAGCCTTAAAGACAATTGTATTTTCCCCTGTGATCTCTTCCAGGAAACGTTCCGCCAGATAGGTCTTACCCACACCGCTCTTGCCTGAGAGGAGCACGGATGTAGGGACACCGGACAAGAACTGACGGTAAGAAGCCTGGAGAAGCTGCAGTTCCCGTTCTCTTCCCGTACAGACTTCCCCTGATTGTTCCTCCTCCTTCTCCCCCTCCTCAGACCAGACATGGAGAAGATTGCGGTAAAGCTCCCGTATTTCCCTGCGGGGTGCTACCCGAAGCTCTGTATTCAGCAGATTCACAAGCTGCTGGTACAGGCGGATTCCTTTATAGTAAAGATGCGCGCTTTCATAAATCTCCATCATGCGCAGATACACCCGCTCATCTAAAGGGTCCTCCTGTACATAACGCTCAAACAACGTCTCCCCCTCAGCCACGGACAGACCGGCTGCGTTCTGCATTTTTTCATAAATGGCTCGCAAAAATGCTTCCTTTGCCAATCCCCTCTTCATGGTCAGCCACTCTTCATAAGGGTAAGCGTTTTTTATATAAAATCCTCCCAGAAGCTCCTCCTGATAGAGCTTTGGTTCTCTCTCTTCCATAAAAGCATCATAATCCACAAGAAAAGTAAGTTCCGGATTCAGCTCCAATGTCTGTCTTGTGGGTGAGGATACAAGATCTGTATGAAATATTTTACGGATGGTGTACAGGGCATGGCGCAGATTCTTCTTGGCAGTTGCCTCATCGCAGGAATCCCACAAAAGTGCTGCGATCTGATCCCTTGTGGCTTTTTTCTCGATCGCCATATAGTACAGAAGTGCTTCTGCCTTCTTATAAGGCAGGATGATCTGTTCCCCATCCAGTAAAATATGCGGTGTCTGTAACACATATATCTGAACTGTTGACACAATTTTTCTCCTTTCCGAAAAAGCGGTTGCTGTCCACAGCCCTGCAAAACACAGTTCTGTAAACAGTGACACGCTTCGCGATACACCGATACGGAGCATTCTGCGCCATATCGTGCTGGCTGCCTCGGATAATGGCCTTCTCTGCACTCCATTCTATA
This sequence comes from Blautia marasmi, assembly GCF_900258535.1. NCBI lineage: Bacteria > Bacillati > Bacillota > Clostridia > Lachnospirales > Lachnospiraceae > Blautia > Blautia marasmi. The sequence continues at coordinate 4,607,088 of NZ_OIWX01000001.1, read as the reverse complement.
CAAAATCCCACATAAAGTAAAGAAAAAAGGCCGCTGCTTTGGAAATTTACCAAAGCGGCGGCCCAGCTGCCAGAAAATTTTATTCTGCTGTCTTAATTTTACAGATACCCAGTTTTGCGGCGGTATCGCCCGTACTCTGCACGGCAAGCGCTTCCTCCCAGTTTTCACACAGAAGCAGTTCGCCCTCTTTCACCGTATGTTCCGAAACGCGGATGCATCCTTCTCCCACATAAACAGCCAGAAGATTGAAGATGCCCTCCGGATTTATCTCACAGGATTCCCCGGCCTCCAGTATGGCTGCCTCCATCCTGCCCTCCGCACCGTTTTTCAGCATCAGGTTAAAGTCTGTCACTTTCCCGTAGCTGACTGTGGGCACGCCTCCATCAAAGCAGTCAACCTCATATGGCTCCAGCTCCGCTTTGGTGTTGACACCGTGGATCATATCCAGATGCCCTTTCAGGGTCATCAGATAGCGTTTTACTCCGGGCAGGCTTGTGAAACTGGATTTCTGAAGTTCCACTGTGGCACTGCTGATGCGTGCCTGAAAGCTGCCTTCCCTGTAATCCCCATCCTCCGGATAGAGAAAGAGCTGTGTTGTGGTTCCTCCTGACCAGACAGAAGTCTGATACTGCTCAGCGTTTCTTACAGTGATACTGGCACTCATGACGTTTTTCCCCTTTCTTTGCCCTCGGCTCAGGGTCCTTACAGAATTCCCTCTTCCGAAACAGGCTTCTTAAAAGCACCATCCAGCCCCAGGAAATGGAAAGGGCGGGAAATGCTGATAAAATAATCCCTTTAACGGGAGATATTTCCGTAAATGTAACCGGCCCGAAAAACATCACAAATACCACTACCATTATGAGCACCAGCGTTATCTTCTCCTTCATGGTGTTCGGTGGTGTCAAAAATATTTTCTGGAGATCCATCTCCACTCTTTCCGGTTCTTTTTTCATACGCTCACTACTCCTATGCCTTATGCGGATGTCCGAAGCAAGTTCCGGACATCCATACTATACAATAAGCGTAACAGTTCAGACAAGCTGAACGGTTACGCATCCAGCCATTAAAAATCGCTTCACGATGGGCTGGATGCCTGCCGACACTACTTTTTCATACGGTCAGCACAGTAAATGCGCAGACCTGCTAAATAGTTACCTATAAACTATACTGCAAAAACTCTTTTCTGTAAAGCAGCAGTAAAAACTCAGGCTTTTACCGGTTCTTCAATTACCTTAGGCTCCACATCTACCACGTCATCCACATCCTCAATGATCTTATCAATGAAGAAGACTTTAAAGGTAGCTGCAAGCTGCAGCAGGAATATGGGCAGTACACAGAATCCGCCCACACCGGACAAATATTTCACACCTTCCACGCCCTGCTGTCCGCCGCCGAAGATTACCATAATGACGGAAATAATACCAATGGAAACGCCCCACACGATCTTCTGCCAGTTTGCAGGTTCCTCATCGTAGCTGGAACCCTCCGTACAGATCTGGGAGATGGTGGTGGACATGGTATCCGCCGTGGTTGAGAACGCCGCTATCATGGTGATCATAATTAGAGGAATGATGATAAAACTGATGGGCATCTTTTTCAGCAGTTCCCACAGACCGGACACCGCAATGCCGTTCTGTATGGCCCCGATCAGATCCGCCTTTCCGATATCCTGCCAGTTAAGTGCTGTTCCGCTCCATACAGAGAACCAGATCAGACCAAAGGTAGACGGCATGATCCAGTTAACGATCATAAACTGGCGGATGGTCCTTCCGTAAGAGATCATAGCAAAGAAGATAGCCATCAGCGGTGCATATGCGATCCAGCATGCCCAGTCAAACATGGTCCACCAGGTAACCAGTGCTTCTCCGCCTACGATACCGGGATCAAGTCCCCAGGAAAGGAAGTGGTCGCCCCAATATCCGATACCGACATTCATCATATTCAGTATGTACACAGTCGGTCCTGCAATGAGCAGAAATGCAAGCAGCACATAGAAGATCTTGGAAGTTCCGTTTGCCAGCCACTTAATACCTTTATCAAGACCTGCCACAGACGCAATGGTAAAGGTAGCTGTTATGATGACAAACAGGGTAAACCACACAACGGGTCCCTGCTTGATGCCATAGGCAGCCTCAAGACCTGAACCGATCAGCGCAAGTCCCATACCCAGGTTACTGGAAAGTCCCAGAGCCAGGGCTACAATGGAAACCACGTCGATGACGCTTCTTATTGCACCGTATTTGACTCTCTGTCCAAACAGAGGAGTCAGGGAAGCCGCCACAGACAGTTCTTCCTTCTTGTTGAAATAAATGTAAGCCATTGCACATCCAACGATGGAGTACATTGCATAAGGGATAAAGGTCCAGTTATAGAACACACGTCCCATACCGAACATGGCAGCTTCCTGGGTCAGCGGCTCTATGCCGTAGCCTCCCAGCTCCCCGTAAATACTGCCGTAATAAATCATAACCTCATTGGCACCGTACACGATACATCCTGTAGCGATACCGCCTGTCAGCGTCATGGCGAACCATGAACCGAAGGAGTGCTTTGCTTTCGCATTACGCCCTCCGAACCTGACCTTGCCCAGTTTGGAAAATGTAAGGATCATAACCACAACCAGACAGAAAATAGCTACCAACTGATACAGCCATCCAAAACTTTTCAGGGACCATCCGAAAATAGCAGAGCAGACCTTGGTCAGCCAGTCATTTTTCAGGATTCCCAGAAGTGCGCCGCCGCCGATGATGGCGAATGCCGGTATAAATACACTCCACCGGACAGCTTTTTGTTGCTTCTTTTCTCCACTCATAGAATACCTCCTGGTAATATAATTTTTCCCGCAGCCGCCCGGTATATGGCAGGGCAGCCGCCTATGTAATGCGGACGGTTTCCCGCCGCTTTACTGCATAATAGCGTCTCGGCCAAATAGCCGCTTTTTTCCGTACATTACAGACTCTTCAGGAAATCATATGTCTTCTGGATATCCACAGACATGTTCCTGTCATTGTCCAGATACGGAACCTCTTTACGGTAAGATTCAAACAGAGGCCTTGTCCCCTCTCCAAGCTGTGGTATTTCTCTTAGATCCACGGCCTGTGCTGCATGCATCAGCTCAATGGCTGCCATATAATACAGGTTATCAATGATCTTCCGCATATTTGCTGCAGCCATGGTTGAGTTGCTGGCTGTATCCTCAATATGGCCTGCCATACTAAGGAAGTCAAGGGAGCATGGATTTGCATACATACGGTTCTCTGTATCCAGATAAGACACCGTCTTCTGTATGGTTCCGTAAGCTATGACAGCCCCCTCGGCAGGTGTCAAGAAACGGTTCAGCTTCGTAAATCCCGGGTCGCCGATCCTTAAGATCTGCTGGGAGATCATTTTTGACATATGAGCCAGTCCCGTGCTTGCCATCTCCACTGCCAGAACCCAGGTAAGCGGCTCAAAATTGGGGCTTCCGCACATCCTGTCCTCCTCCGGAAGCAGACAGGGATTGTCATCCGTGGCATTTAGCTCCACTTTAAGCTGCTGCTTCAGATAAGCCAGGGCATCCATCACAGAACCCGTTATGGCGCTCTGGCACCGGAAACTCAGCGGATCCTGAAGGGCTCTGCCCTCCCAGGGTTTCTCAAGATAGCTGCCTTTTAAAAGCTCCCTGCACTTTCTGGCTGACTCCATCTGGCCCTGATAACCGCGTTCCCGGTTTACGCTTTCGTCCATAGGGTCAAGCACGCCGTTCAGCCCTTCAAGCGCCAGACAGAATACCTTTCTGTAACGCTCAATAAACTGTTCCGCCTCAATGACTCCCATGGCTGCGAAAGCGGCTCCCTGGGCATTGGAGGAGACAATGCCCAGGCCGTCCTTTGGTCCCAGCTTCAGAGGTTTCAGACCGGAAAGTTCCAGCGCTTTTGCACTTTCCATGCGCTGATTCTGATAATAGGCCTCGCCTTCCCCGATAGCGGTAAGGCCAATGGCCGGGAGGGTTGCTATATCCGCTTCCCCCACGCTGCCCCGGCTCTTTATGACCGGATGCACACCCCTGTTTAAAAATTCCACATAATATTCCACGATCTCAGGAGCCACCCCTGTATGTCCGCAGAGAAAACCGTTTAACCGCACAGCCATTATGGTTCTGATCTCCGGGATACTGCACTCCGGTCCCACACCGATCATATGGCTTCTCAGCAGATTTTTATTGTATGCGTCATACCGGTCAGCATATACCACTTTGTCTTTGTTCCAGCCCACGCCTGTGTTCAGACCATAGACTGCAATACCGCGTCTGTCCAGCTCAAAGATCAGCTCTCTGGCTTTCTGTACTTTGGTCATAGCCTCTGGGTCCACTTCCACTTTTGCATTTTCTAACGCGATTTCTTTTATCTGGGAAATTGTCAGCTCACTTCCCGTCAGCCGAATTACCTTCTCCTGCATGTTAATTGCCCTCCTTACGTTTCTCTTCCAGATATGCCACTACCTTCTCCGGTGTGATGGGATAGCTTGCAAAACAGCTTCCCAGCGCATAGTTGATGGCATTTGCCACTGCCGGCCCAGGCGCCACCGCTGCGATCTCACCCAGGCTTTTCCCTCCGTATGGGCCATCCGGTTCCCCGTCCTCCACAAAGATGGAACGCACCCTTGGCATATCCGGTGCATTGATGATGTGATACTTGGAGAAGTTTTTGGTCTTCACCCTTCCCTTCGCATCATAGGAAATCTCTTCAAATAATGCCTGCCCAAGGCTCATCTGGGCACCGCCTTCTACCTGGCCTTCAGAGAGTGTCCGGTTCATGACCTGGCCCACATCGTGAACACAGAGCAGGTCCAGCACTTCTGTCTGTCCCGTGTATTTATCCACTTTCACCTCAGCAAAGGCACAGCAGTAGGAACCCGGATTGGACGGCGGCACATATTCCAGCTCTGTGTGCATGTAGCGGCAGCACTGCCTCTCATAATCAAGAGCAATCTGCTTATAGGGCTTTTCCTCCTCCTCACAGTAGAGGATACCGTCATCGGCCTTTATGTTCTCCTTCTTCCAGTGATACATCTGTACACATGCATTTTTCAGTTTGTCCAGAAGCTGTTCCCCAGCCTTCTGCACCGCACGCCCGCATACATAAGTCACCCGGCTCGCCTGTGTTCCGGCTGCGTCATAGGGAGTGACAAACGTATCTGCCTCATGCACTTTGATGCGGTACACATCCGTGTGCAGTGCCTCTGCTGCGATCTGCTGCATGGTCATGACCGTTCCGCAGCCCTGGTCGTGAATTCCTATCTGTACTTCCACAGCCCCATCCGGATGAAGGGACATGATCACATTTGTAAATTCCGGATATGCTCCTTTATAGCCGTTTCCATGGGCACCGCAGGCCATGCCTACTCCGTAAGCATAGCGTTTTGTATCCTTCTCGTGAATATGTTCTCTCTTTTCCTTCCAGGAAAATGCCTCCATGCCTTTTCTGATACATTCCTCTAGCCTCACATTTCCCAGATTCGTTCCCCCTGTAGGGTCCTCATCCATGGGATGTGCAAAATTTTTCAGGCGGAACTCACAGGGGTCCATTCCAATAGCATTGGCTGTCTGGTCCAGATTCACCTCTGTGACAGCGTGGGCCTGGGGAGAACCGTATCCCCGGCAGGCACCGCCGGAAATAGTATTGGTATAGTAAGTCCGCACATGACAAGTCTGATTCTCGATCCGGTACATACGGAACAATTTCTTACAGTATGCCATTGCCACTGAAGCGGCATTGGTATAATAAGCGCCGCCGTCAATATCTGTATCAATCCTGCGGCCCCTGATGATACCGTCTCTGGTAACTGCAGTTTTTACACAGGTTTCGGACGCATTTCTGCTTCTGGTTCCCATGACTGCGTCCTGTCTGTCCATATACAGCATGACCGGACGTCTCAGGATCCATGTGGCAAATGCGCAGGCCGGCTCCACCACAGTCTGGCCTTTTCCTCCGAAAGAACCGCCCATCACAGCCTTGATGACCCGCACCTTGGAATAAGGGATCCCCAGCAGATGGCTGATGTGGTATCTGACCTGATATACGGTCTGGCAGGGTGTCCAGAGCACCAGATTCCCGTTCTCGTCGATTTCACTCAGTGCAATATGGGGTTCAATGGCGCTGTGATGGATTTTCTGGGTACTGCCCTCCGTGCGGACAATGACCAGTTCCTCCGGCTCTTTCCCGTCCCCGGTAAGTGCCCCGTAATCCCCGCAGCTCACTTCTTTTTCAAAAGCCAGCATGCCGTCTGTTTCTCTGGCAGCAGCAAGACCTATGATGGGAGCTGCTTCGTCATAATCAATCTCCACAAGGCTGACCGCCTCATCCACGGCCTCCTTGGATTCCCCGACTACAAGCGCCAGATGATCACCCACATACCGGGCCTTCTCGCTTAAAATATACTGGTCCATAGGGGCATCCAGACAGGCTGACCAGTTATGAGGGTTATAGGTTATTTTTGGAACATTGGCGTGGGTAAAAACCGCCCGGATACCGGGCACCTGCTTTGCCTTTTCCGTATGGACCGTAATATCAGCATTTGCCTTCTCACTCAGAACCAGCCTGGCGTAAAGCATGCCGGCGATCTGCCTGTCACAGGTATACTGCGTCTTTCCTCTGGCCTTGTCGTACACATCCTCCCGGATGTAGTTCTTTCCTACATATTTTAGATCACGTTTCTTTTCTTCCGTCATCTGCCCGCCTCCTCTTCTGCCCTGCGAAGGTCATCCAGAATCTGGTCAATGACCCCGAAAGCGGCTGATTTTTTATAGTGCTTTGAGGGCCTGCCGGGGATGTTTTCCTCAATCTGCGCATACACGGCGTCCCGCACTTTTTCCTCATCACAGCCGGAAAGCATACAGCCTTCCAGGCACTCCTCTATCAGACGGGCACGGCTTGCTTTTGCGCCGACTGCCCCCAGGTATACTACAGGATGTATCATACACCCTTCTTTGATCTCTGTGCAGATACAGCCATTGATCTTTGATATGGTAACTGCTTTTCTGGCACCTACTTTCGCAAAACCTGACAGAGCCTTTTGTTTCCTAACCACAAACTTCAGGATAACTTCTCTCTCTCCAAGGCTGGTCTTCTCCAGGCCTTCCACAAAATCATCGATCAGACGTCTTGTCACTGTCCCGCTCTCATCCAGGATCTCCGCTTCTGCGCCGTAAGCCAGGAGCACCGGCGTAGTGTCTGAACTCTGGGACGCGTTGGCTATATTCCCCCCCAGGGTTGCCCGGTTCCGGATCTGAGTGGAACCTACCATGGAAGCGGCTTTTGCAAGAGCCGGTATCCATGTTCTGATAACAGGACTTTGCTCCAGCTCCGTCATGGTGACGCCTGCGCCGATGACAACCATATCCTCTGTCTCTGTAATCTGTGACAATTCCGGCAGATGCGTCAGGTCTATCAAAGAATAATGAAAATTTTTCTCTTTTCTCAAATGGATGACAAGATCTGTCCCCCCTGCACAGAGATAAGTGTTTTCGTCTTTTTCTCTCAGGGCACAAGCCAGCTCATCCAAATTATATGGTATGCGGAAACTCACTCGATCTCCCCCTCTCCCACGGCATTGACTGCCTTCACGATTTTCTCATATCCTGTACAGCGGCACAAGTTTCCTTCGATCGCTCTCTTTATCTCCTCCACTGTGGGGTGGGGATTTTCATAGAGCAGAGCCTTACAGGACAATATCATACCCGGTGTGCAGAATCCACACTGAATAGCCCCCATCCGGATAAACGCCTTCTGCAGCGCATCCAGCTCGCCGTTTTTCTCCAGTCCCTCAATGGTGGTGATCTCCCGGTCCATGACCTGTCCCGCAAAAACCGTACAACTTGTCACAGCTTTTTTATCCAGCAGTACCGTACAGGCACCGCACTCACCTTCACTGCAGCCCTCTTTGACACCTGTCAGTCCGCAGTCCTCACGCAGAAAATCGAGCAGACGTTTTGTCGGCTCTGTCTCCTTCTCCACCTGTTCTCCGTTAATCATACATCTGAGCAGCATTCTATTCACCCTCTCCTGCTTTTTTCTTTTATCTATAACATTTCTTTGGTAACAGTTCAGACAAGCTGTACCGTTACGCATCCAGCCATTAAAAATCGCTTCGCCATGGACTGGATAAAGCTGGCACTACTTTTTTATACGGTCAGCACAGTAAATGCGCAGACCTGTCTGAACTGTTACCTTCTTTGTGCGTTTTTTTGTCTGTCCTTTGTCTGATGAGACTATTGTATATCATTTCCGTTGAAAAACCGTTGAAATTCTTCTGGTTTTTTGTCTAATTTCCAAGAATCTCTTGACGGAAAACGTTTTTTCTTAAATAATGGGTAACAGACAGGAGGATTTACTTATGGAACTGACAAACAGTTACCTGGAGGAAGGATTTCCTTTCCGGGGACGGAAACGAAAGAAAATGGAGGAGTTTCTGGAAAAAAACGGCCTGACCTATGACGCAGAGATTGTCTATTCTGTCCTTCTGTGCAGAGAGGACGGAGAGATCATAGGCTGTGGTTCCAGACATGAAAATATCTTAAAATGTATTGCAGTAGACGCATCTTATCAGGGGGAAGGGCTACTGCCTAGAATTGTCACACAGCTTGTCAAGCAGGCTTATAGCTGCGGCATCTCCCACCTGTTTTTATTTACGAAACCGGAATATCAGGTCATATTTGGTGATATGGGCTTTTATCCCATAACCGGGACGGATTCCATGCTCCTGCTGGAGAACCGGAAGGACGGCATTTCTCTTTATCTGGAGGAGGAACTGGCCCGCTGCCCTGTGGTGCAGGGCAAAGAGGCAGGGGCCATTGTCATGAACGCCAATCCCTTTACCTTTGGACATCGGTATCTGACGGAAACGGCTGCAAAGGCATGTGCATTGCTGCATGTCTTTGTGCTCTCCGCCGACGCCTCAGAATTTCCTGCTGATGTCAGGCTCCGTCTCGTTAGGGAGGGCTGTCAGGACCTTAAAAATGTGATCGTCCACGGCAGTTCCGAATATCTCATATCCCATGCCACCTTTCCCGATTACTTCCTGAAGGATAAGGCCGGGGCATCGGACAAGGCTGCAGAATTGGATCTGAAAATTTTCGGCGACTATTTTCGGAAGGCCTTTCATATTACAAAGCGTTTTGTCGGTGAGGAGCCGTTTTCCCCGGTGACCAGGGCATATAATGAACAGATGAAGCAAACCCTTCCCGCCTATGGCATCGAAGTGGTGGAGATACCCCGGAAGACATCCGGGGATACGGTCATCAGCGCAACCCTTGTGCGGGAAAAGTTTCTGGCAGGGGATATGGAAGCTGTGCGCCCCCTGGTGCCTGATACGACTTATCGCTATCTGGTATCAGATGCGGGAACTGCACTTAGAAAACAACTATTGGAGAGACAGTCATGAACCATACAGATTTATGCACAGGCACTGCCATCACCCTGCAGCAAGTGCTGGATGCCAGGGAACAGCGGGCAGCCATACAAAATGAAATGTTGAGCGATTTAGAGGGGGACGGAACTGCGCTTATCAGCTTCACCCTGAATATTGTAGGCCCAGTCAAAGTCTTTCCCTATACGATCCTGGCTTACGAAGCAGGCCTTGCGGCCATCCGGGAATGCCTTATGTGGCTGGAAGCAGATATCACAGGCTTCCGGGAAGTCCGGGAGAACACAGGGTATGAGGCTTTCTTTTCCATAAAAAAGGAACCGGGAATTGCGCATATCTGTAAAGGATATCTCACGGAACTGGAGGAGACACATCCTGTGGGACGTCTGTTTGACATTGATGTGCTTCAGTCTGACGGCATTAAGGTGTCCAGGGAAGCCCTGGGTCATGCGGGGCGAACCTGTCTTCTCTGTGATAAGCCGGCTTTTCTGTGCGGACGCTCCCGCACGCATACGGCACAGGAACTGGTGGAACGGGAAACTGTTCTTATCAGGGATTTTTTTGCGGAGCGTTTTTCCGTCCATGTGGGACTGCTGATGCAGAAGGCACTTTTTTATGAAGTAAACACAACTTTGAAACCGGGCCTGGTGGACCTTGTACATAATGGGGCTCACACAGATATGGACCGGTATACCTTCCGGGACAGTGCCTATGCACTTACTTCCTATTTTATTGAGACAGCCCGCCGGGGTATGGAGTTTGCGCTGGATGGGGGAAGTCAGGATGAACTGCCGGAACTGTTTGCCTCCGTCCGCCCGCTTGGCATGGCTGCGGAAACCGCTATGAGACAGGCAACAGGAGGGGTCAATACTCATAAAGGCATGATCTTCTCAGGCGGGATTCTCTGCTGTGCCCTGGGATATGATATGGCCTCCCGGGGCTTTTGGGGGACCTGCCGTCTGAACGGATGTACGAAATATACAGATCCTGCGGAGGCATTCCAAGACTTGGAAACCACTGTCAAGCATATGCTGGTCCATCTTCTGGATGATTATGAGATGCTCCGTACATCCGGGCCGTCCAAAGATGTGAGTCACGGGGAGCGCCTGTATATGCGATATGGCATTACCGGAATCCGCGGGGAGGCTCACCTTGGTTTTCCTACACTTTTTCACATGGGATATCCTCTTTTTAAGCAGGTGCTGGCCCATGGTCATTCCATGAATGAAGCGGGGTGTATCGTGCTTCTGCACTACATGGCAGATACAGAGGATTCCAATCTGATCACCCGTTCCGGCTATGATACGGCGGGCAAGATACAAGCAGAACTGAAACGATTTCTGGAATGTGCTTCTTATGAGGAACAGCTCGCCGTAATCCCAAAACTGGATGCATATTTTGTACAGGAACGTATCAGCCCCGGAGGAAGTGCGGATATGCTGGCGCTCACTTATTTTTTGTATTTTATTGGGATTCTGCCTTGCAGATGGGATTAGAGGGGCTGTTTAAAAAAAGTTGTGATGAGGTAAGCATAGAAAGGATACCGATATGGAATTTGTTATTAGAAAAGCCGGGTATGAAGATATTCCCGGTATCATGGCAGTGATGAAGGATGCTCAAAAAGCGATGGAGCACCCGGAATGGTTTTGTTCTGATCGTGAAGAGTATATGAAAAAGCATATTGAGACATATGGCTTTACGATCGTGGCAGAGCCTGTTTCAGGTAGTTCTCTTGCAGGTAATTCTCTTACAGGTAGTTCTCTTGCAGGTAGTTCTCTTGCAGGTTTTTTTCTTATAAAATTTCCGGGGCTTTCGGAGGAAAATCTGGGACATTTACTGAATTATTCAGAGGAAGAATTGCAGAGAACTGTCCATATGGATATGGCGGTTGTGCATCCATCCTGGCAGGGAAACGGCCTTCAGTCCCGTATGCTCCGTAAGGCGGAAGAAGTGCTTGCTGATTCCCCTGTTCCGAGGAACCGGCTTCTTGCGACTGTACATCCTGACAACCGCTATAGCCTGCATAATATGCAAAGTAACGGCTATGAGATCGTAAAGACCGCTGTTCTCTACGGTGGTCTGCCCAGGTATGTGCTCCAGAAAATATTAAAAGATCATTTTTAATCGGGTTTGTTATAATTTATCACTTTCTCCGCAAACTATATGCATGGAGGTGATAACTATGGAGAATGATTATCAGGTAGCTTCAATCTCAGAGGACTGTGTTTCTGAGATCAATGAACTTCAGAATAAGTTAAATAAAGAAACCGATAAGGATATTGTGCTTGTCGCTTATCAGTCTAAGACAGACGATTAGCTTTGTTGTGTCAGAAGGGGCCTGTGCCCCTTCTGGTCATGACTTTATTTCTTTTCCCATCTGGGAATCTGCTGAGATCAGACGGCTGCGCCCTTCTGTCTTCACCAAATTTTCCAGCTCCTTCAGAGCATCTTTCCCTATCCACTTCTGGGATTTACTTCCATTTTCCAATAATTCATAAGCCAGCAGTACAGACTTTTCCTGATAGTCGAAATCTCTTTTTCCGATCTCTCTTAACGCCCACGATACTGATTTTTTTACGTGTTCTCTCTCATCATCGGAGTTCATCCGGATAAGCGCAAGGTAATGATCCAGAGTATGGTTTTCCAGACTCTTTTCATGGATCGCTGCAGAGGCCGTGAGAGTGAAAGCAGCCCGTTTGGTGTAGGTCGCTTCCGAGTCACACCACTTTTCTATGAGTTCTTCATACCCTTTCATCTTGATGAGCAGATTCTTACACAGATGGTCGCACAAATCCCAGGAGATGACATCGTACATAAGTGTCTCTGCCTCCTGCAGTGTAAGCTTCTTTTTATCCATGACCAGTACCGCAAGGAGTCTTGCCTCATGGTATCCCGTGTTCCACAATTCATAGGCCAGGGAATTGTCCCTGCCCGCTTTTTTTGCAAGCTTCCTGACATCTGCCGTAGACACACCGATACTGCATGTTTCGGGAATTCCGAGTTTTACTACATTAGCTTTGTATTTTTCTGAACTTAGTGCTTTTAATTCTGACAGGATTTCATTACTTGTCAAAGTATTTCCCCCTTTATATAGATATCATCTTGTAACTGTTTAGCACCCTTATGATCACATCTCAATGATGGCAGGCTGCCACCGGAATCACTGCAGGCTGCCCACCGGAATCACTGCCGCCGGCCTCACCGGATGTTCCTGCAGAAACTTTTCCATCCACACCACATCAAGCCACTGTCCGTTTTTATATCCGCATTTTGTAAAATGTCCTACCGTCCGGTATCCCATTTTTTCATGGAATCCGATACTTTCCGGATTTGGATATGTAATGCAGGCATTGGCATTGGTTATGTTCTGTTTCCTGAGAATATCTTCCAGCGCTGTGTAGAGCCGACGGCCTACGCCTTTTCCTCTGGCATTTTCCTTCAGATAAACGGTGGTCTCCACCGCCCAGTCATAAGCGGGCCTTCCCTTAAAAGGGGATGCATATGCATAGCCAATTATCTCACCATCCTGTTCTGCTGCAAGGTATGGATATTTTTTCAAAGTTTCTGTCATTCTTCCTGCAAATTCTTTCGCGGAAGGCACCTGATATTCAAACGTGATACAGGTATTTTTTACATATGGTGTATAGATTTCCAATAAAATCTCAGCATCCTCCGGCTCTGCCATTCTTATGTGCAGGCCATTTCTCGTCTCATTCACAAGCTTTCTCTCCCTTTTATAATCAAATGTGGTGTGTGATCTTTTAAATAGTCTGCCAGCTCCTTTGAATCTTGCACTTGCTGTTCCAGTACAATGCCGCCAAAACCAAGGTTATCCATAGTATGGATCGGCCTTCCTCAATATGATTTCGTTTTCAGAACCATGGGACATCATACTCTTCAATCTTCCCCTCTTCCGCATTCACAGAGTAACCGGCCGCAGTGTCTGATTTTTCATTATACTTTTTATACATGACAAATAGTAAAGATTCCCCGTCATCTGACACTCTGTCGTATACCACAGTCACCTCATACGGAATATCATTTTTATTTGCATAAGCAGCCGTATCCCCGCCCAAAATGGCGTAAAAGTTTCCCTTCGCATTATATGTTTTTTCCGATGTTGTGAATTGTTTTGAAAGCTCATTCTCATACAAATAGTCGTAAGCCTCCTCCACACGATTGGCATAGTTTTTGTTTTCTTCTTCCGTATCCTGCGTTATCTGGTCCATCCTATCATTCTCCTCTAGGGAGTACAGTAACGCATTGTAAGTCTCCTCCAGGGTCTCTTCTACATTCTCAGCATCTGTATAGTAATCTCCTCCCCTTTCCTCATTCGCAGACTGTTTCTTGCCGCTAAAGTTGAGACTGCATACACTTTTGCTCCCTTTTATCTCGATTTGTACCTGCAGAGTACCGGGGAATTTTTCAAAAATGGGATCTTCTATGGCATCGAAAATCATTTTTGCCGCCTCTTTTGAAACCTGTTTAAGTTCCGCTTCACTCTTCATAATGAGATGGTTTTCACTCCACTCTGTGCGAAATCCCTCTGCCTCATATGTCTCTTTAAAATAATACGTTTCAATGTTTTCTATAAAATCATCTGCGACTTCGCTGCCCGAAACAGTAGGATATCTGAGGATATGAACTGCTGCCATAGGATATTTTTCCGTCATATATGCCCCGGATCTTTTCTCAAACTGCATGTTATATTTCTCCTCCAGCAGCTTGATATCCCTCTCCTCGTCCCACTCAAATTGTTTCCTTCCAAAAAAAGATATCTTGTCCCAGTATGTATAATCTGACGAATCTCCGCCTGACGGTTCTTCCACACAGAGCATACCGGAACCAATATCATGCTCCTCAGGAGATTTGAGCAGAAAGTAAACAAATCCCGCTAAAAATACGATCACTGCCAAAACAGCATAGATAACCGTCAATACCACAGCCACCACTTTATACTTTATCCTGGTCAGATAATATCCGATCAGGAGGGCGGGGAAGAGAAAGGCCAAAGCCCATAGAAGAGCCTGCACCCACATTCTGAATTCAACCCCAATTCCCCGCAGAATAAATTTAGCAAGGCCGAATCCCATTAAACTCCCCAAATAAATGATCCAGGGAAGCGCATATTTTGTCTTACGTTCCATGTTTTCTCCTTGTTTCCATCCACGCACGGTAATTTCACAGAGTACGACCACATTTGCAATCGCTCACGCCCCCAAAAATACCGTTTCCAGCGTCCCATACTTTATACCGTTTTGGATTCTGACGGCATATTCATGGCATAAGCTGTCAAAATACGGAACCCACTCCTGTCTGCCTGATCTTTCAGCCAGGATCCGTAATAGTGTTTTCAGTTTTCCCTCCGTTTTTTGCAGGTTATCACCTGAAAAATACTGTTCTGCCGCCTCTATATCCTGATCAGAAAGTGAAAGCTCCATAAGCCGCCTGTCAGCAATCATACATCCAAATGCGGTGACAAGCACCATCTCACTTAGGTTTCCCATATATGAGGTGCCTGTTCTGCTCTGCACCTGCTTCAAAAGGCGTGTCACTGCCTGTTCCGGAAAACATTCCAAAAGTCCTTTCTCCACTACTATATCACATAAATATTGATAAATGATATCAATTCCGCACATTTCCCCACGAAAATTCACAGTTGGATAGTCCAGTGTCAGCAAATGGTCCTGTGGTCGGAATCTGGCATCATAGGCAATAAAGAACGCGGGCATTCCTTCCAGCAGGGTCCCCCTGTAATTACTGCAGCCGTAATCGCAGAAATCTCCAGTCAGATCATTATAGATTTCTTTTGCCTTATGGACTTTCTCCACCACCCTGTCATAACCGATCTTATATGCATCCTCCGCCTTCACCGCATGTTCTGACCGCAATGCGCCGGCAGTGATATTTTCATATTCCCGTACGCAATACAGCACAGCCTCCATGAGCATTTGAGCGGTTTCATACGTCACAGAACTGCTCTCTTTGGAGGTGTATTTATCTGCAAGCCATGCCGTCAAAGGCAGTAATTCTTCCAACGGGTATTCCATATATATTCCCCTTCCTGTCATATCTGTCCTTTACTCCTACTCCCAAAAAAGTTCCTTCAAAACAGACCGGTAAAGCTCCGGGTCCCAGCGCTCCTCCTCGCTGAGTTCTTCATAAGCATCCGCACCACCGGTTTTTATAAATCCCAGATTTCTTTCTCGAACAGCCCTTGAAAAACGTTCCAGGCAGGTATTTTCCAGATAATCCAAATCTCCAAAACATACAGATTCATACTGCTGTCTCATAAATGTCATCAGTTCATCATCTGTCAGCTTGTCCTGAGATTCATTTTTAAAGCGGTAAAAAATATCCTGCAGTCTTGTTAATGTGGCAAGATACGTGTCCTGGCTAATATACTGAGAATCACAGAAGCTGTAGATGATCTTATCCAATATTCCTCTGCCAAATTCCACCCTTCCATACTTTTTCAGGCTGTTATTCCTGCTTACGATCAGCTCTTTTGCCTCCTGTTCGGAAAGGGCAAGCCCAAATTTCTCCGTCCTCTGATTGTAGGCGTCCAGCATTGTCAGTTCATCCTTCTGCCGCTTCTTAGTGAGCATCTCAAAAATCTGTTTTTCCATGGCAATTCCTCCTGTTTTTCCTGAGGCCGACTTTCCCTGTGCAGGATTGCCGGGCTTATGCAGCACTGTACTGTTATCTGCAGCTGCCCCTGGCTGATGACAGCTTCTTACGGGGCAGACAGCATTACGCTTTACAGGCCGGCCTGTAAATGGTAACGCTCATTATAACCCTGCCGAGATATCAATACAAGCCTTGAAAAAACCCGGTTTTTGTGGTAATATAATGATGAAAAAGGAAGCAGAAAATTGATCTGCTTCCTTTTTGTTCTGCCACTCTATTCTTTCGCTTTCAGTGCTTCCACCATATTAATATGGGGGATTTTCCTGGACACAGCAAGACTGATGAGCCAGGACAGTACCAGAGTTCCGGCGGCACTGAAGAGCCAGGATATTCCTCTTATATATATTGGCACATCCATGGAATCCGGAATCGTGGACAGCATATACACCAAAAGTCCGTATCCTGCCGGAAGTCCCAGAAGTATGCCCGCAGCAGAAAGCCATACATTTTGCTCAATCATAACATTCTGGATTTTCCTATCTCCAAACCCGAGAACCTTCATGGTGGCAAATTCACGGTATCGTTCCAAATAAGAAAGTACGCCCAAATTATAGAGCATGACACCGCCCAGAATCACAGCCCCTAAAACCAGCAGCGCGATCATCATGATCATACCTTCCATCATGGAATCTATCCCCTTTGTCAATTCACCCTGATGAGAAATACTGCATTCTTTCTCATATCCTCCGAATCCCTTTTGCGGCTCCACTCCGATGATAGCCGCAGGTGCATAAGTTCCCCCGCTTTTTTCAAAGGCTTTTCTCATGATTACAATCCCCTGGCTGAGTGGTGTACGGATAATTGCCTCAATTTTTGACTCCATCCATTCCCCATCTCCCGACGGTTTCCACGTAATGGAATCCCCCTTTTTTACACCCAGGCTGTCGGCTGTTTTCTTTGATAAGGCTATTCCCTCATCAATCCGGGTAAAGGTATCCAGGCTGTCGGCCAGTTTTATGTATCTTGTACTTTCCGGCACGGTAAGTCCGACTTCTTTCTCTTTTTTCCCATTCTGAATGACTGCCATGCCCTCCATCAGATATTCCCCGTCTGTGCGTAAAAGCAGCTCTTTCTGTCCCTCCTCATCCGGCAGATCTGTAATCTTACATTTATAATCCTGCTGTTTTGTAAAAGTCCAGTCCGACAGATTCCGAAACGTATCATACAGCGAAAACGCGCAGAACAAAAGTGCTGTACATCCTAAAATACCGCATAATGTCATAAAGCTGCGCAGACGGTTCCGCTCCACATCCCTCAGGTTCCAGCGGCTGGAAAAAGGAAGATGCCTGCAGATCTTCGGTAAATGGGCAGTCCTTTTCACATTTTCTTCTCCGTAAAGGCACTCCGATGCATTCTCCTTCAGATATTTTCTGCATATGACAAAGCTGACTGCCACACAAAAAAGTGTGCAAAACACAGGAAGCAGCAAATAAACAGAAGGTAGATAACCGCTCCAATGGGGAAGCACATACACGGTCTTCATAAACGGATAGATAATTTCCGGCATCAATCTGTATCCAAGGACACAGCCTGTAAATGCACCGCAAAAGCATATAATCCCACTGTGGGACAGGTAATGAAAAAGCAGTTTTGTTCTGCCGAATCCAAGTGCTTTTAAGATTCCGATCTGAGTTCTCTGGTTTTTCAGCATCCTGTGCATTGTGGTCATAACGATCATCACGGCAATCAATAAAAATGCGGAAGAGAAGGCAGAACCAATGGTTTTATGCTGTTTGATCTCATCCTGTACCATAGAAACCGTTGGATGATCTTTTGCCTGTATTACTGTCAGATCCGGCTTTGCAAGGATTTCCCGAATTTGTTTTCTGCTCTCTTTCTCCCGTGTTTTAACGGCTATCTGATTAACGGAAAACAGGTTTTCGTCCGGCAGTATTTTAGGACTTGCCCACACAAATCCGTAAATGCTGTGGTCAGGCATCATATCACCATCTCGGACGCCGTAAATATATTCCGGGCTGTCTGCCAGTCCCAGCACATACCCGGTAATCTCCATCTTCTGATAAGTAAGATGCAGTTCGTCCCCCACCCAGATATGATTTTCTTCCGCAAAAGAGGCGTCCAGCCAAACACCCTTTCTGCTGCTGTCAAAGGGGATCCCTTCCCTTATATACAGTTTGGATATGTTATTTGTTTCTGCAAAATAACAGTCCAGTACAATATCATCCCCGCCTTTTAGACCCATAGGAACTGCCATCCTGCCTTCTGCTTCATCCACTCCGGAGTCTTGCCTTAATGCGCTTAATTCCTCCTGTGAAAATGCTGTATCAAACCCCCAGGCATCTGCCAGATTTTGTGACTGTATATAGTCATCAAAGTGTTTTTTCATGCCTCCCCATTCACCTGTAATGCCGGAATAGAGAAAACATCCAAAAAACATCATGAGAAAGACAGCCGCAAACTGCACCTTGTTTTTCCCAATATCCCGCAGCATTTTTCTTACCAGCATCACCATTCCACCTCTTTCATACTGCATGGGTCCGCATTGCACTGAATCTCTTTTATCTCTCCGCTTCTGACATGTATGACTCTGTCTGCAGCCCTGGCAATATTTGCGTTGTGGGTAACCAAAAGTACCGTTTTCCCCTCGTCCCTGCTCAGTTTCTGAAGTTCCAGCAAAACCATACACCCCGTCTCTGCATCCAGTGCACCAGTGGGTTCATCACAGAGAAGGATATCCGGATTTTTTGCGATGGCTCTTGCGATGGATACCCGCTGCTGCTCCCCGCCGGAGAGCTGTTCCGGAAACTTTCTTTCATGTCCGCTAAGTCCAACTTTCTGAAGTGCTTCACTGGCTCCAAGTGCATCTTTTTTCAGCTCCCGCATGAGCTCTACATTTTCCTTTACTGTCAAGGTTGGGATCAAATTATAAAACTGAAAGACAAACCCCACTCTTTTGGCCCTGTATTTTGAAAGTTCTTTTTCGGACAGTTTGGCGATATCTTCCCCTGCAACCAGTATCTCCCCTTCGTCTGCCCGGTCTATGCCCCCAAGCAGATTGAGCATGGTAGATTTCCCCGCACCGCTGGCGCCCAGTATGACCACAAATTCCCCCTCTTCTATGCCAAAAGAGACATTTTTCAAGGCGTAATTTTGTTGTTGTCCTGCCTTATAATATCTGCTCACATTTTTCAGCTCTACTATTTTCATTCTTCCTCTTTTCTGTTACTCATAACGCCTGCACACAATACTTTAAAAACCTTGATAAATTCTTTTTTAGACTCCTCTGTACCCTTGTGTTCTGATAATACGTGGCGCACGCAGGCGATAAATGTGTTCATAATGATATCCACATAAGCGGAATCATCGTCATCCATCCCCAGATGCCATGCCAGGTGCTGCTTAAATTTGTGTATGGCATCATCCCTGATCTTCACAAAATGTGTTGTTCTGAGGTCAAATAATATCACCAGCCTTTCATCCAGAAGACACTGCATCTCATGATAATCCATCAGATTATCCAAATCCCCCAGAAGTTCCTGCATTTCTGCCATTGTATACAGATCATCCTGCAGTTTCACATGGTCGTCTATCATTTTCTTGACCTTTTCAACAGGTTCCCGCAGAAGCTCTTCCAGAATGGCTTCTTTATTTTCATAATAATGATATATATTTCCCAGGGTTGTGTTGGCTTTTTTTGCAATTGTGCGCATGGAAGCACCCTCATACCCGTGAATGAGAAATTCCTTCTGCGCAGCCTCCAATATGGTCTTTCTGATTTCGTCTTTTTTAGTCTGCACGCCCTGTCACCTCCTGCGAATATGATATCCGTTTTTTAGTGCGGTTACAAGAACCTAACGCTTATAAAAATCAAAACTTAACGACTGTTCATTTTTAAGCTGTGGTGATTACTGATCTAAAATATTTTTCATTTACCAACAGCCGCAAAAAGGTCTCCCCATACGCCTATATGTTGCCGGCTATAATCGGGGAGACCTGAAAATGTATATGAAAATAGTTTTAAAATCATGCCGCGCATTGCCGCATATATGTTGCTAAAAGTACGCTCTGGCCGAATCAAAATTCTGCTGCGCATAGCCCGGCTATTTTACAACCGGGTGTTCCTGGGCATATTTCCTTCCGTAGGAATGCAGCTCATCCATAACTATGCTGTTGTTCCACTCTCTGAAACAGATTCCGTTTGGTATAGACGGATAAAATCTTCCGCCGGGACAATAGGTATCAATGGCTCTTCTGACTTCCGCCCGTATTTCCTCCTCCGTGATATTCTCGATATCTACTTTCGGACCGTCAATACCGCCGACCATAGCAAGTTTACCCTCTGTCACTCTCTGGATTTCCACAATATCATTCTGCGCAATGGCACCCTGCCAGATATCCACACCGATCTCTACCATATCCGTAACAATAGGCTGACAGATGCAGTCTGCATGATGCATGTAAATCATGCCGCACGCGTGAATGGTATCCGCAATTTCTCTCTGCAGAGGCTTAATGATTTCCCGCCACACTCTTGGAGGAAGAAAGACATTTTGTTTGGAACCCCAGTCATCGTGATAGAAAATTATATCAGGATGAATCTGCTCTGCCACCATTTTGATATATTTGATCTTATAATCAGCAATTACCCGGAGCAGTGCTTTCATTTCATCCGGATATTCCAGATAATTCACCAATGCCTCCTCCATACCCATCAGATGGTGCGAACGCTCAAAAAGGCCGCCTGCGCACATAAAACCTACAAATTTTTCTTTCCGATCCACTTTTGCAGTCTCTTCTTTCACCAGTGTCCAGTCCAGATGTTCCAAATCCGGTACGGTAAGCTGTTCTTCCCACTTTTCAATATCCTTGATCACCGCATTTTCCCTGTTTACCCTTGGATGAGGGCCGGGGGCACCTGGTTTGAAGATGTAAACCGTACCCCAAGAATCCTTATGCTCCATCCCATCCTGAGGACACATATCTCCCATGAGGACAGGGTCCGGCACCAGCACAATCGCATCCATCAGATCACCGTAAAAATCAGGCTGTTGCCTGTTATAAACCGCCATTGCATTTTCCCGCAGATTCATATTGTTATTTCCTCCTTTATCCTTTGCTTTTCGGTAATATTCCGTACCTTCACGGTTACGTTTTCGTACTTTTTATAGTTCTATTGTATAGCAATCCTTGTTTTCAGAAAATGTACAGACTGTACCTATTTTTTCTGTCCCTATAGGCACTCTGCCCATTCTTTTTCTTGACAAATATATTTAGAAATTATAATATTTTGACAAAGGAGGGCGTTTCTATGAAGATAAATCTGGATATCATCGCAGAAGAATTATCTGCTTTTTCTCCCCGCAGGGCAGGCAGGAAAAAAGCAGATACAGCCATAAGAAACCTTCAGGGTGTCGGCCTGTATCATCCCCAGACATCCCTGTCACCTGAAATCTGTTATGCCGCAGCCGCAGACAGCATAACAGATACTTTTTGCTACCCTTCAGACATCACACTGGTCGTGATCGGAGCTGCAGATGAATGTCTGCTAGACAGTGCCGATGCAGAAATCCTTATACTGGATGGCGGAAAGGCACAGTGCACATTCAGTCATATTTTCAATGCATTAAACTCTGTTTTTCTGAAATATCAGGCAATCGATGCACAGCTTAGTTCTGCTGTCATGAAAAATGCCCCGCTCCAGGAGATATTGAAAATCGGTGAAGCTTTTTTCGGAAATCCGCTTATTCTTTTTGATAAAAATTACTGTATCCTTGGGGAAGCGGACCCGCGCCTGGAAAAGCTGGAATTGGTCTGTGATAAATGGTCCGATTCTCTAATGCTCTCCATAGATACCGTCAACGCCATCAAAACCTCACCGGAATACCGCAGGGCTTCCGCCTCCGCTGATGTCTGTTTTGTATCGGAGGAATATTTCGCCTACAATACCCTATTTGCCCCGGTAAAAGGCAGCGGTTCTCCTTTGACCATGGCAGTTATGGAAACAGATTGCCCACTTACCCAGGTGCACCGCCAGCTGGCTGTATACTTTTCCGGTATCCTTCGTCTTGCTCTGGGGAGAAATCATTTGAGTTCCGGACATTCTCTGCGATTTGAGGATTTCTTGAAAGAACTTTTATATGACACACAGATTGAACAAGCTGTGATAGACCGCTATCTGCTGGCTATGGATTGGAAAAACGGTGACAACTATCTGCTGGTAACCTTCCAGACAAACCGCTTTGACAAAATCAATTCCATATACAACAATATCTGTGTAAATATTGAAAAACAGATTCCGGAGAGCTTTGCCTTTTACTTCGAGGACAATTTGCTTGCTGTCATCAATCTGGACCGTGTGCGCATGTCAAAAACAGATGCGGTACACATGCTCTCCATTTTTCTGAGGGAAGGGCTGTTTCACGCTGGGATCAGTTATATTTTCTTTGATTTCAGTACATTTTCCAGTTATTATAAACAGACATTAGGGGCTTTGGAAATGGGTGAAAAATATAGCCCTCATGAGTGGTGCTATGATTTTGAGGATTATGTACTGCACTATTTTATGCATTACGGCACAAGCCGCATTGACGGCAGACATCTGTGTCATCCAGGGGTGGTGCAGCTTTATGTTTATGATTTAAAGAATAAGACGAACCTTCTGGAAACTTTAAAGACATACCTGGAATGCGGAGAAAATGCGGTTCAGACAGCACAGAATCTTTACATTCACAGAAACACACTGTATCAGAGACTGAAAAAAATAAATGGCATTATCCATACCAATCTGGATAATGCCAATATAAGGCTTTTTATTATGATGTCCTACACGTTTGTGGATTTGCTGGGGTTGAGTCCTGTGGAATCTTAGTGTGTCTGAAAATCACGTTCAGCAAGCCGTGCGTCCCAATTTATAGCTATATGGCTTTGCTCAAAAAGATGTGGAACTTTAGCGCCGATGAGGGAGGACGCGGGCGGCGGTCTGTGTTTCCCGAATTGGATGCAAATGTAATGCAAAGTGAGGCGTGCAGATTGTCGGAATGAAGTTTCGGTTACGTTCTAAGCCATACTCTCCCAGTCTCTTTTCAGCATACGGTATTCCATACGGGTTTTCATTTTGCCGTCATGCCACTCATAATCCACATGCTCCGCCTCTTTGATCAACCCACATTTCTGCATAACGCGCTCGGAACCTCTGTTCTCTTTGAGGCATCCGGTGGTGATGCGGTATACACCGTCTGTTAAAAAGGCAAACTCCATAACCTTTTTCAGTGCTTCCGTCACATAACCACATCCCCAGAACTTCGGATATGTAAAATAGCCCAGATGAACCATTTTTCCCACTGGGGTTATATCCGTGACCGTATAACCGATACTTCCTATCTGTTCTTTTGTATCTTTTTTCTGCATGTGAAGAAAATACCTGTGCCTGTCCTCTTTTTGCATATCAAGCAAAATTTCCTTAAAACCCTCCTCCGATTCCTGACGGGAGTGGTGGCGGATATCCTGAAGGTAATACATTACCTGTTCATCTGCCATAAGTCTGCTGTATTCTTCTGCATCGTTTTTTGTATAATCTCTTATAATGAGACGCTCTGTTTCCAGGTATATCATATCTGCTTCTCCCGTATTACTACTTTGTGTTTCCATTCCCTTTTAAAGACACCTGTTGGTCTACCGTTTTATTATCAATAAGATAATGCATATCTACATCACATTTTTACAAGCTGGTTATTTCAATCTTTTCGTCGCAAAGCTGAAAAGTTTCCTGCGTCAATTGTTCAAAGGTACACCATCCGGAGTAACATTTCAATTAACTACTGCGCGAAGCTGAAGACCTGCCTGATGCACACTTCCTTCCTAACATTGCGGTATTTCAATTCACTTCAGCGCGAAGCTGAAGACCAAGACGTTAGATGGACAACTCAGGGAACTGGATATTTCTATCCACTTCAGCGCGAAGCTGAAGACCGCGTATGTGATGGCACAGCACGCAGACCCACAATTTCAATCCACTTCAGCGCGAAGCTGAAGACGTGGCTGAGACGATGTATATGTTAGGAGCGTGAGATTTCAATCCACTTCAGCGCGAAGCTGAAGACGCAGGACAAAATCAAAGAATTGGAGGGCTGGAATATTTCAATCCACTTCAGCGCGAAGCTGAAGACACTGAATGAGACAAATACAGCGTACGACAATGTATTTCAATCCACTTCAGCGCGAAGCTGAAGACTTAGCCTGCTGCAACTGCTCATCCGTCATATTGGCATTTCAATCCACTTCAGCGCGAAGCTGAAGACAATTTCCAGTAATAGTTGTTATCCGTCCATATGTATTTCAATCCACTTCAGCGCGAAGCTGAAGACGCAAATCGAAATATTGGGAACAGAGTATTCCATAATTTCAATCCACTTCAGCGCGAAGCTGAAGACACGTGTGGACATACCTGCATCATGCAGACGGCTTGCATTTCAATCCACTTCAGCGCGAAGCTGAAGACCCGGATGGGTCATATACCAGCAACGGGACTGTGACATTTCAATCCACTTCAGCGCGAAGCTGAAGACAAGATTTCGCATCTGAACCACCATCCCTTATATTATTTCAATCCACTTCAGCGCGAAGCTGAAGACCCATTCTCGGTAATTTGATTGTCTGGGCACTAATATTTCAATCCACTTCAGCGCGAAGCTGAAGACCCTGCACAGATCTGCGATATCCCCCTGTTCCAATATTTCAATCCACTTCAGCGCGAAGCTGAAGACAGCAAATATAACCAATTCCACCTCTCACCTAATACATTCTCTTAGGCGTTTGCGAAACGCCTAAAGCCGCATAAATACGGCATTTTTTTGTTATTAAAATCAAATAACTCCTCACTGGATATGGTATAATAGAGTTGTCGAGAAACCATTAACCACACCTAAGAAAGGAGTTATTCTGATACTTATGATACCATATAAACAGCTTTCTTTAAATGATGTTTTTCAAGATTGTCAGGACAAATTTGAAAATGACAAACCTGCATTTCTAACTCTATTAGAACAACATATCGACATTGATGAAATTATTCCGATTACTTTTCGTAATCACTTTTATGCATCAACGGGACGAACCCGCAAATACCCTTTGCGTGCCTTGCTTTGGGCACTCATTATTCAGCGGATCTTCTCCATCCCTACTGACCAGCTTCTTCTGATTATCCTCGCTTACTCAAAACCTCTCAGGGATTTTTGTGGTTTCTCCAAAGTACCTGATGCTTCAAAAATCACTCGCTTTAAACAGAATTTTATTGATGATCTGCAACTCGTTTTTGACAACCTTGTTGATCTTACAGAACCCATCTGCCAGGCTATTGATTCTGCCAAAGCAGATATGACTATCTTTGATTCCTCCGGCATTGAAGCATTCGTTACAGAAAACAACCCTAAGTATGCAAACAGAATTATCAAGCAGTTAAAAGCATATGCAAAAGCCCAGGGATTTGACGATAACTATGACCCTTATAAAGCAGCTTACGGTAAAATGCCCCCCCACGCAGCTGCAAACCCTGAAATCAAACAGTTATACATAAATGGGCACTTTTGTTATGTCTTTAAATTTGGCATTGTAACTAACGGGCTTGGAATCATTCGCCATATTTCCTTTTACAACAAGGATTTTTTGAATAATCATCCTGACATTGTCGTAGAAAAGAAATCAGATTCTCCTGATGAAGATAAATCAGTCCATGATTCCAAACTTCTGATTCCTACATTGAGAGATTTCTTTCTGAAACACCCGCTCATCAATCCCCAAACGTTTCTTGGTGATTCTGCCTTTGATACAGCTCAGTTATACAAAGATCTTTTTAGCAGTGATACCTTTGGAAAAGATAAGCATTTCTCCAAAGCATATATTCCTTTAAATATACGCTCACATCTGGAAAATATGGACTATACCATCAATGAAGATGGAATACCCTGTTGTCCTCATGATGTGAACCTTGCCATGAAACCGGAAGGAACAAAAAGAAGAGGAACGGATATCAAAGCTTTTAAATTCGTCTGTCCAAAGGTCAAATGGATCTATGACAGGTCCACTCAAAAACAACATCGTGAATGTCAATGTGAAAATCCCTGTACTACTTCCAAATGTGGGCGAATGGTTTACATCTATCCCGAAAAGAATCTTCGTGCCTATCCCGGTGTACTCCGTGGTACGGATGAGTGGAACGAAACCTACAAAATCAGAACGATTGTAGAGCGAAATATTCAACACACCAAAATGAATCTTTGCTTAGCAGGAAGGCATACACAAAACGAAAAAACACTTCATGCTGATTTAATCCTTGCAGGAATTACCCAATTGATCACAGTTCTGTTAGCAGACAACATCCATAAACATGAATATCTTCGAAGTCTGAAACCGCTTATAGCCTGATTCTGCATGATATCGGACTTGCAACTTTATAAACGGTAAGGCTTATTAAAGTACGCCAATTTTCACGGAACTGACTGTTATCCCCCCAATACTACTTTGCAGGGTTTCTTTCTCTTTGGAATCAGAATTGCGAACTCGTTTCGCAATCACCTAAATACATTCTCTTATACAAATCCACCAACACTTCCCATCCCCTTCTCCTTTTCATCCCCAAAAACAAGTCATAAACCATATTTTTACAACTACATATCGGTGCGAATCCCCCCACAGATTTATGTTTACCTTTCGCACCATTACACATGATTAAATTATAACACACCCCAGTCCATTATTCCACAAATACATTGCCTTTTTCTCCCCACCAGCCCTTCAAAAATATTTCTCATATCCCCCCTCCGGAATTTCCCCTTCAAGCCCCAGCACTCTGGGCCACAGGCCTGTTTCTGCGACTATGAATCCCATTATCATTCCCATATGAGTATGCAGATGTCTGTGCTGCGCCAATATAAGTGTAAATCCCGTATACTTACACCCCTCTGGGCTTTCCAGCAGTTCCTCATCCATTAATTCCTCTATATACCTTTTAATCTTTCTCTCCACCCATAAAAAGTAATCATGAATCTGTTCACGTGAAATCTCCTTCTCTGTCACCACATCCAGGTTATTTAAATCCTTCACATGAAACCCCGGTTCCTTATATCCTGTATCATTTGGATTCATAAACCACAAGTCCAGGGAGTGGAGCATATGATACACATGTTTCCACAGGGGCATCCCGCAATACTCTTTTCCCCAAATGTCCTCCGGGATACATTTGATCACATTGCCAACTTCCCACAATGCCCTATTAGTCTGTTCCCTTATGATCTCCGAATATCTTTCCTTTTCCAATGCTGCTAAGTCCCTCCCTTGTAACTATTCAGTAGGTCTGCGCATTCACTGCGCTGACCGTAAGAAAGTGTTCCACGGCCAAGCAAAAATCCCATCGCCAAAGGCGATTCTGCATGGATTTTTGCCTGTAACTGTGAGGGTACTCAACTGTTACCCTCCCTTATAGATATCTGTCCATAATTCCATTCCTGCGCATCCACGCCACAGACTCTCTAAGTGCCTGAACCGTCTTCGTCTCCAACACACATCTGCATTTATTTCTCCCGGCAGCTTTGAATCTCTCTGCCAAATCTACTTCCCCAGTCCCCAGGGCCAAATGGTTTCGTCCTCCCATTGCATCATGCATATGAAAATGGGCTAATTTCTCCTCGTGCTCCAGAATGAACCTCTCGTCCTCCATAGCATCCACGTAGGAATGTCCCACATCCCAAGTCAGAGAAAACACCCTGCTCTCCAGCAGGTATTCCACAGCCTCCCTCTGAAAGTTGGTAAAACCATCTGTATTTTCAATAGAAATCAATACCTCCGCATCTTTACTCACATTCTCACATATCTTCCTGAATCTGCGGATCCCTTCCAGATACCATTCCCTATACTGCTCGAACAAATAAATCTTTCTGTCCGGCAAAGTAAAATACACCCCTTTATTCATATGCATATTAATGATCGGACAGCCCAGTTCCTCTGCAATCTGAATGGTACGCCTGACAGTATCCAGATACGCCTCAGCAACAGCCTCATTGAAATCACAGACATTCAAATTCTCATCCAAATGAATAGTATAATAAATACCATATCTCTCTGCCAATTCCAACAAACTATGAATATCCCCAATCTTATCAACCTGATACATAGGCATATTCATATTTAGCTCTAAAAAGTCCAGCCCCAATTCACTGCAAAGCTCTGCATTCTCCTCTAAATTTCTGTTCTCTATTAATGTTGGCATTCCAAACTGCATAACGCGCCCCTCCTCTGCCCTATCAAAGCGCCCTATTAACCCCGACTATTCAGAATACAATCGTCTCACCAGCTCATCATACCCGGAACTTCCATCCAGTATATTTTTATAGGTACTTACCCAGCAAGGCTGGAATCCGGCCCGAAACGCTGCAGCCTGAGAGGCCGTATTAGATGATGCTGCACAGTAAATAGGAACGATATTCCTATCAAGAATACTGTACATCAAATGATTTACCAGCACAGAGGCCAGCCCGCTTTTTCTATATTTTTCTTTTACATCCACACCAATTTCCCATACCTACTCAGATTCAATGGAAGCTCCCGCGAGGCCTGCGATCTCACCGTCTCTCTCCGCATAAAATACTATATAAGTGCCGGTATTCCCGTCTGCATCAAACATCAGCGAATTGTCAAACCCTTTGATCCCCTGAAGTTCCAAAAGTCCTTCCCCTTCCAGCATTCTATAGGTATACTCCGGCAGCATCTCTTTTCTCCTGCTCTGCTTTACATCCGGAATAAAATAAACAGACTGTCCATAAAGCAGAGGACACTCAAATATCTCCTCCCTGCTCTTTCCTGTAAGCAGCCGCTCTGCCTCTTTCAATACAGAAGAAGACACCGCCGCAATTATGGCATTTTCCATGCTGATCACTTGAAAAAACGGTTTCTGGTACGCCTCGGCCCTGCTCCCCACCACATGAAAAACAAGTCCTTTCTGCTGAAAAATATCGACTCCGCATTCTAAGAAATCCGCCAGATGTTCTTTTATAACCTCTGTTATTTCCTTTTTATCCATCTACGTTCTTCTCCACCCAATATCTCATATCTGTATATACGGATGTATTCTCTTTAAACCCCAGTTTTCTGTAAAGCTCATAACCATCCTTTGTGGCTTTCAGATCCACATAGGTAACACCCACTTCTTCGGCCTTTTTCAGAAGCATTTCCATCAGCCTGTACGCCATCCCCTGCCTTCTGTACCCGGGTTTCGTATATACATTGAACACAGTTCCGACCTTCCCGCTCAAACAATCAGGCATTGCCGGCCTTTCTGCAATCATCAGAAAAGCAGAGGCCGCCATATTCCCACATCTGTCCACAGCCGTAAATGCATGTAAATCCTGCCCCAGATGACTTTCAAAGTATCTCAAAATCTGCCTGCGCATTACGGCATCCTTCTCACAAGCCAGACATCCATGCTCATCTTCCAAAAATGCCATGCGCATTTCCGTCAGCGCTTCACAGTCCTCCCGTCCCGCCATCCTCAAGATCATATCGTCCACATCTGTCTGCCACGCATCTGCTACAGGTTCTCCACCCATCCTGTTACCAATGAATTCGCAGGCAAAGAGAACCGCCTCACATGTAAGCTTTTCACATAAATGCGGCGGGTCCTGCTCCGTAAAAACTCCCGGGCGCAGATCAAAACACCTCAGCGAGCCAAACCGATCCGTAAATGACTCCGCCTACTCGTAACAGTATTTTGCCACATCCCCGCCGTCCTTTCCTGTCAATTCACAATATATCCCGATAAACAGCAGCACACCTTCCACCAGGCCGCACTGCGCCCGATATCCTCCGGCCCCATGCATTCCCGCCGCCGCGCTTAGTACCTGCCTGTCAAGCTTCACCTGAAATGCTTCCCCCAGGCACCTGAGCATTGTCCCCGCACAGTTGACATCCTGCTCCCAGTACAGCTTGTGGACTATCTCATTGATACGTTTCTCTGTCATCTCTATACTCCCAGCTCTTTTTTCAAATCTTCCGCATATTTTTTCTGCTGCTTTTTCAGATACATCCCTGCTGCAAATTTCAAAAACGGCTTCTTCATTTCCACATCCTCGGTAAAATCCATCTCCGTCCCATTGCCGCTCTCACGAAACAGGCCCGTCCAATGACCTTTTATATTTTCATTTTCCATGTCAAATTCATACTGACGAAACGGTATCTTTTTTGTGATCGTAAATGTTGTGGGGAATCCGCTTTTTGTGTACTCTACAAAAGTCTTGCCGTCCCCCATTTCTTCTATCCGGCTCAAATCACTGCGCCACCCATAATGTTTATTATCTGTAACTACCTTCCAAACCTGTTCCGCGCTGGCCGCCAGGCGGATCTTCATATTTGCTTTGGCCATATCTGCCTCCATTTTCACTTTTCTTCCAGTCTACCCTCTCCTTTTCTCCTTGTCAATTGCATATCCATAATAGATGCCCTCTTCGCAGCATACCATGTTACTGTTCACTCCGTGTCCAGTAACACGCTTCGCGATGCACAGATATGGAGCATTCTGCCCCATATCGCGCTGGCTGCCTCGGGATTTTCATGCTTCCGGCATGAAAACGCCTCCCGGTACAGTGGCCTGTGAACAGTAACCATACCATTCCTTTGTCAGTGACAAAATTGACGATTATAACAGCAGTTTTTATTATGATGCCCCACAAAATATCCTGAACGCTTTTCTGGATGGAATGATTGAATGATAAAAAGTCATTAAGCGCCTGCCCTCCGTACCCCGGATGACAGGCGCTTACTTATGAATACAAGATCACATCACCAAGCCGCACACCACATACAGCACCGTGGCGATCGCCGCCGTCACGACTGCATAAGGAAGCTGCGTCTTCACATGTGAGAACAGATCCGTGCCCACCGACATGGAGGACAGAATGGTTGTATCTGAGATTGGAGAACAGTGGTCTCCGAAAATACCGCCTGAGACAACCGCACCGATCGCCAGCAGAATATTGGAATCCATGGCAACTGCCATTGGAATCGCTATGGGCATCATAATGGAGAAAGTACCCCAGCTTGTGCCTGTGCTGAAAGCCATAACTGCGCCCAGCAGGAAAATGATAGCAGGTCCGAAAGCACCGCTGACTTTACCTCCGATCAGGCTTGCAAGGAAGGTGCCTGTTCCCAATGTCTTGATCACACCGCCGATGGCAAATGCCAAAACCAACAGGATCACAAGGGTAAGCATATTGCTGACACCTTTCAGTACAAAATCTCCAAACTGCTTTCCTGTCATGATCTTCTGTCTTGTGTAGAAGATACACATAACCAGCAGTGTAATGGTAACTGCATAGAGAATGGATGTAGTTCCGTCACCCTCTGTGATATTTCCCTTACCTGTGACAAGCAGGCCGATAAAAGTTCCGCCGATCAGCACAATAAGCGGCAGCATCATATTCCACTTGTTTTCTTTACCGGGTTCTACCAGTTCATCAAAGCCTTCGCTGTCGTTAAGCAGGGGAACAACGCCGTCATCATACAGCTTTCCTGTAGTCTGCACACGCTCCTCTGCTTTTTTCATGGGCCCCCAGTCTTTTCCGCTTAATATGTAGAACAATACCATAATAAGGGAAACAATGCTGTAGAACTGGAACGGCAGACTCCGAATCAGAAGATTCATAGGGTCCCCGGCGATCACACCGGCCGTTATCTCTGCCCCGATCAGTCCCATAAGCATAGCGCCCCAGGAGTTCAGCGGGATAATGGCATTGATCGGTGCTGATGTGGAGTCACAGATATAGGCCAGCTTTTCTCTGGAAACTTTATACTTGTCAATCAGTGGCCTTGTCACAACACCGGTGAACATGATACTTAATAGTCCGTCGATGAAAATAATGATACCGATGATATAGGCGATCATCATAGCCATCTTTTTACTCTTTACCTTATTGCCCTGCTCTGTCAGATACGTCACAAAGCCATTGACGCCCCCTGACACACGCACCAGAATAACAAATGCTCCCATCAGTGTTGTAAACAGAAATGTTTTCAGGTTTCCTGTGTCTGCGCAGACATTTAAGATCTGGTTCACCATCTCATTCACAGCGGTGAGCGGATTCCATCCGCACAGGATCAGTTCTCCGGAAAAAATACCAATCAAAAGAGCAAGCGCCACCTTCCGAAACGCGATGGCAAATGCAATGGCAATGATTGGCGGAATCAAAGTCAAAAATCCGTAATCCATAGTTTTCCCTCCTCTTTCGTGTCAATACTGGGCAAACAGAGAGCCAAAGCCTCCTGTATGCAGATAGCAGACAGGCCCCTCTGTTTTTCCCTTTTCCAGCCAGTCCCTCATACCGACCAGAACTTTACTGTTATAAATGTTTTCAATAAAAATACCTTCAGCCCTGGCAAAGGAAAAGATCTCCTTGGCACTCTCACTGGTATTTGCGCCCCAGCCCCGGCCCCGGAAACCATCCTCAATAAAACAGAGCTCTTCCACAGGTTTTCCTGCCGGGATTCCCGTTATCTCCTCCACCTCCCGCACAGTATCCGCAATGTGTCTTCCCAGGTTTTCCCTGTCATCCTCCACACTGACGATTACAATACGGAAGGGATTTCCCATAACTGCATTCCCGTACACCAGCCCTGCTGCCACACCGCCGTTTCCTCCCGGTGCAAAAATGGTCATGGTGCTGATCCCCTGCTCCTTACATTGTTTCATAAGCTCCGGCACCGCTGCCGTGTACCCAAGAGCCCCTCTTCCCGTGGTTGCTCCGTTTCTCACCACATAGGGGTTTTTCCCGTCCCTGCGGTACTTTTCAAACAGCTCCTCCACAAAGGCATTGCGGGCATCCGAGTCCACATCCCCAAGAAAATGGGATTTCACCCCAAGGATCCGGTTCAGCAGCAGATTCCCCTCTTTCTTCTCCGGCTCTGTACCGTTGTGGACCAGTTCGCAGTCCAGTCCCAATTTGGCGCAGGCCGCAGCCGTCAGGGTACAGAGATTGGACTGGGCAGGCCCTGCTGCCAGAATCGTCCTGCTGCCCTCCTTTACCGCCTCCCCCAGTATGTATTCCAGACTCCTTATCTTGTTGCCTCCGGGACCGATGCCTGTCATATCATCACGTTTGATATAAATTCCGGGATATCTCCACTGCTCCTCCAGCCTGTGCAGACGATGGAGCGGTGTGGGAGCCGGCATAAGCGGTACCCGTTCCGTCTTCTCTAAAAAAGTCTCCAGCAAATGCATGCTTCCTCTCCCCCTCTCTAACGCTCAGCAATTACCTCGACTTCACAGAGCACACCCTTTGGCAGTGTTTTAACCGCCACACAGGAGCGGGCCGGGTTGGTGGTGAAGTATTTTGCATAAACTTCATTAAACGCGGCAAAATCCTTCATGTCCGCCAGAAAGCAGGTGGTCTTGACCACTTTTTCAAAGCTGCTGCCTCCTGCTGCAAGCACAGCACCTACATTTTCAATAGACTGCTTTGCCTGAGCGGTGATCTCCGCCTCCACAACCTCACCGGTAGACGGGTCAATGGGAATCTGTCCTGAAGTGAACAAAAGTTCATTCGTTCTCATTCCCTGTGAATACGGGCCGATTGCGGCCGGTGCTTTTTCTGTACTGATAATTTCCATAATTTCAGTCCCCCTTTTCTCTGTCGTTTTATCATATTAAAGAGTATATCACTAAACTATTTTTTAGTCAATAGATATTTTTTCATTCTTTTACTCTTTTCACTGAAATATTTTTTAGTCTATGTTGCGTTTCCTTCATAAAAAAGTTATAATAAAACGAAAGGAGGATTTTGCCATGAATTACCTTACCCTGACAGAAACAGATAAAACCATTCTGGAATCATATAAGACAGTCCTGGACGGACTTGCAGAATATTTAGGGGACGGATATGAACTGATTCTCCACAGCCTGGAGAACCTGGAGCACTCTGTCATAAAAATCATTAACGGACATTACACTGGACGTGTGGAGGGCGCTCCCATCA
Organism: Blautia marasmi; assembly: GCF_900258535.1. Lineage (NCBI taxonomy): Bacteria > Bacillati > Bacillota > Clostridia > Lachnospirales > Lachnospiraceae > Blautia > Blautia marasmi. Next base: position 4,573,024 of record NZ_OIWX01000001.1, on the reverse strand, counting down.
CAGATCTGGCACTGAAAATGCTGGACAATATCCGTCAGAAAAAAGAGCCTGCCGCCCTGTGTTACTTTAATAAGAAAAACGGCAACACTCTGAAATCCGCCACCATTCCTATCCTTGGGGAAAAGAAACGCATCATCGGCCTTCTTTGCATCAATTTCCACACGGAGGTTTCTTTTGCCAGCATCCTGGCAAGCTTCACCCCTGCAAGCAGTATTGTCCCCGGTGTGACAGAGACCTTCAGCGACAATGTGGAGGACCTGATCACCTCCGCCCTGGATGAGGCCAAAACAAAAATATACGCCAATCCTATGATCTCCACTACCAATAAAAATAAGGAGATCATCCATCTCCTGTACGAAAAAGGTATTTTCAATATGAAAGATGCTGTCATCAAGGCAGCAGAAAGCCTTGGCATTTCTAAGAATACCGTATATCTGCATCTGCGGAACCTGGAAAAGGAAAACGGCAGTTAAAGGCATTTGACGCAAGTGTGCCGGACAGAAAACACCTCTGTCCGGCACACGTTCCCACATCCCTATTTTTCTCTTTACTTCTTACACGTTCTGTTCTAAAACCTCTGTCTGCTTTTTCTCTCTCTTCTTATAGACCGTTCCGAATATCCCGAGAGATACCAGTATCACCACTGCCATAAGTATACTCTGGATGGTGGAGTAAAAGGCTCCGCACACCACGGCAAGACACATAGCAAGCGCGAATGGAACCACTGCCACTTTCAGATTTTTCATCAGGACCGGAATGACAAGGGGGCCTACCAGCGCGGGAAACATGTTGTCAAAAGCCGGACTGATCACAGGATTGGTGAGCAGCGGTGTCATGATCGGCGCCAGAAACAGCATTCCGCAGAATACGATGATAGTGGTCACAAAGGATGAGGTTGCCACTGCCAAGATAGACACCACACGCCCTTTCTCACTTCCCTCCTCACACTCCATGATACGCATGGCATTCAGCGCGGCAGGCAGTTTCATATTCTGGATATTCCCTGTGGAAGATGCCAGATATACAGCACCCGGCCCTATGATAGGTGCCATGGACAACTTTTCACAGATACCCGTGATCATAAATATCAGTGCAATGGGAGCTGCCACAATAAGCATTTCTTTTACATTCACTTTCAGTTTAAATGCAATACACACCACAGTGGGTACCAGCAGGAAGAACACCCACACGATCAGCGTGGTGGTGATGCCCAGGTTATGGATGCGGTTATTAAATGAATTTCCCTCCTGCGGGGAGGATGTTGTTTTCTTCATCTCCAGTTCCTCCTATTTGATCAGACTTGTCACCAGACAAGCCATAGCCATGCCGGATATCATACTGATGGAAAATGCAAACTCCTTCAGTGGTTTCCAGTTTTTAGACAGTTTGTCCATAAGTATCATAACACCCGCAGACACCACGATGGTGGAAAGAGATACCACATTTGTCACATCCACCAGATAAGGTGCTGCCAGGGTCGCCATCATGCCTAAAAACATAATGTTCGGCACCAGTGCACCGAAAGATTTTTTATTTGTGGTGATACTCTGCATTTTTTTATCGTATTTTTTCAGGATCAAAGCTGACATGCTGGATAAAAATACGCCCAGAGTCACTACCCACATAATAGACCCAAACACATCCGGTGAAAAATCAGCGCTGCCAAGGCTGCTGAATCCGTAAGATGTAACCGCCATATTTGCCGCCATGGTCTCATAGGTGGCGGAACCGATAACACTCAGCCTGAGCCAGGGAAAGAATTTTCCCAGGGCCGGAAGCAGGATCATATAGCTGATTATAATGGGCAGGGAAGGTACAATGGAAAACACGGTGCTGCTCTTCACCACTTTCATCAGATCTGATCTGGTAAATCCAATACGGATGGCTTCTTTCCAGGCTGCCCTGAAAAAAATGGCTGCCTGTACCAATACCACAAGGATCGCCAGCCCGCAGATGAGAAACATAACGCTGCTGTTCGCCACAAAAGAATACTGCTTGTTCAAAATAGTTCCCCCTCTCTTAAAACGCCCCGGCTTTCACTTCTGCCGGGATCACACTCTTATATGTAAATCCATTTTTTGCCTTTTCCATATCTTCCTTCGCCTTTGCCGCGATTCCGGGATTTTCCAGAATATCCAGTGCGGTCCTTGCAATCACAGAAGCTGCTGCCTCCATCCCTCTTTTTGCGATCCCTGATTTTCCCTGAGCCACTGCCAGCCAGGAATGGGCGGGGGTTCCCAGCGCATAGCAGGCGCTTCCAAACCAGGAGGTGGGCACGGTCCAGCTCACATCCCCCACGTCGGTGGAACCCATCTTGACAGGAACCGGAGGAAATATGGTATCCGCCATAGCTCCCTTAAAAAACGCACTTCCCTTTTCCCCGTAAAACTGCCTTGCAAGCCCCTGGTATGTCTTCCAGTCTCCCGGGTCCCCGGCTGCATGGAATTTCTCTGCATAAGCCATCTCCTCCTCCGTGTATTTCAAAGGATAGATTTCCCGGATATGGCTGAATACAAGCTGATCCAGGGTTTTGTTCTGAAGAACGTCAGAGTAGGCGCTCACCACACGGATCTCCACCTCTGTCTCCGTCATCATGGCAGCCCCCTCTGCCACTTTATTCACTCTCCCGATCAGCTTGTGAAGTTCCTCTGTTCCCGGTGCACGCACAGAGTAAAGCACCTGGGCATAAGCTGGAACCACATTCGGTGCCTCGCCGCCTGCGTTCGTCACCGCATAATGCACACGGGCTTCCGGTATCATATGCTCTCTCAGATAATTGACCCCTACGCTCATAAGCTCCACCGCATCCAGTGCGCTTCTCCCCAGATGGGGTGCTGCTGCCGCATGTGCGCTCACGCCGTGGAAATCATAAAAGATACGGGCATTTGCCAGTGTGGAGATCGAACTGAAATTGGCCGAATAGGGATGCCAGGCCAGACAGATATCACAGTCCTCAAAACAGCCTTCCCTCACCATAAATGCTTTTCCGGCTCCGCCTTCTTCACCGGGACAGCCGTAATAGACCACAGTCCCCTCCATGGGATTTTTCATAAGATAGTCTTTTACCGCCACAGCCGCTTCCATACATCCGGTGCCCAGAAGATGGTGGCCGCAGCCGTGTCCCGGTGCGCCCTCTGCTTCCGGCTCTTTTTTTGTGAGATCCGCTTTCTGGGACATTCCCGGAAGCGCGTCATACTCTCCCAAAATCCCGATCACCGGATGCCCGGCCCCAAACTTGGCGCTAAATGCAGTCTCAATGCCTCCCAAATTTTCCTCAATTTCAAATCCTTCCGCCCGCAGTGTTTCTTTCTGCAGCGCTGCTGACTGCTTCTCCTGAAACCGTGTCTCTGCAAACTCCCAAATCCTGTCACTGACATTCTCAAACACTGCCCTCTTTTCCTCCAACAGTCTGTCCAGCATTTCATACTTCATAAGATACCCTCTCTTTTCCGGCCTCCGGCCTTCTCTCTTTTTGTGTCTTTACAAGCAAATCTTTCCCGTTAGAAGGAAGCAGTATTTTCATTAACACCTTATTCCAGAGCCTTGGCAGGTCCTTTCGCTCTTTTTGCGTAAGTCCATACCGGAAGGCTCCGTCTATGTCCGTATCACGCAGCACCTTTTCAAACGGCACCAGTCTGCAGTCATAGCTTTCGTCTGCCCGCTCCTCTGTCAGGATATAGACAGGAAGGATCTGAAAATCATGGATGCGGCAGGTACCGGCAGCGCTTCCTTTTTCTATTCCTTTTGCAATTCTGAACTTCACCACATAAGTAAGCCTGGAATCTTTTGTAAGGGGATGATAACTCACGAAATCACCCATGGAGTACAGGATCAGGCTTCCTTTGTAGTTTTCCATCTGCTGGCACACATGGGGGTGGCCGCCGATTATCACGTCAATTCCCATTTCAGCCAGCTTGTGTCCTGTCTCTATGACATTTTTGTGCGGATACAGTTCAAATTCCCATCCCCAGTGGACAGAGGCCACAATGATATCCGCTTTCTTTTCTCCGGCTCTTTTCACATGGTGTTTTACCAGCGACAGATCCGGATTCCTGTCATTGAATCTGACTTCATTGATCAGCGCCTTATTCTCATAATGATTCCCGTTCATATCAAAGGTATAGGACAGCATGGCAATGCGGATGCCGTTCTTCTCGATCACCAGCACATCCTCCTGCTCCTCCCTGTTCCTGTTCGTACCGGAATGGTAACAGCCTCTTTTTTCCAGGCAGTCCAGGGTTGCGAACAGACCATCCTCCCCATGATCAAAACAGTGGTTATTGGCTGTGGAAAAATAGTTGATGCCTGCACCCTCCTGCCAGAAACGGTCCAGCATGGCCTCCGAAGTGTTCATTTTTGCCGGCATCCCCATGACCTGGTTTCTGCCCAGGGGTGCCTTATGGAAAACCGTGGATTCCAGATTGGCACAGGTGATGTCAGCCCCGAAATAAAAATCCGCGATCTCATCAAACAGGTGGGGCGTATTTTCATAAGTCAGGCAGTCCACTGCCATCAGATCCCCTCCTGCAGACATAGTGACCTCTTCCTGCACCTGAAAATCCTCCGGCAGGGTAAATTCCATCTTCTGCCCGGAGAAATAATCCTCGATCCCCGAATCCTTTTCAGCTCTCTCCAGCTGATGTACCCAGCACCGGTATGCCCATTTCAGTTTTTCAAATGTGTTGTCTGCCACATCATACACATCTTTTACCGGCTGGGGATACCTGAACTGATTCCACATCACCACACTGGCTGCCCTGGCAAGCCACTGAATGGGTTTTGATGTTTTATACTTCATTTTCTCTCCCGCTTTCTCTGTGATCCGGCTTCTGCCGTTTTCATGATCACAGTATAACTTTACAAAAGGAAAGAAAACAGGGCATAAAAAAGAACAATAGGGATGTTTTTTAGTTAATTAGATGAAAAAGAAAAAGCAGATTAAAAAAAGACTACCTTTTTTTAATCTGCCTCCCGCCTGATGAGAAAAACAGCAATGGCGTTGAGTGTCAAAGACTGATGGATCTCATATCTGCCGTCAATAGACTCTTCCACAAGTGAGATAGATGGATTGCAGAAATTCTCCAGATATTCCACAATATCATCTTCCTCCAGAGGATTTGAGAAATTCATTTTCAGCCAGTTATTATAAAGACTTCCATTGTCGCGGTCCAATCTTATGCTCTTGATCCGGTAACGGCCTGCCGGCATATTCTGCAGAATCAGATCTACATTTCTTATATTTCCGGTTCCTCTCACATGATCCAGGGACTGAAAGGGGTCTGTATAACAGGGGTGGTACATAAGCACAGCCAAGGTTCCTTTCTTGTCCATGGTCACTAAAATATGACTGTCAAACATAAGCACCTGCTCCTTCAAAAGCATCAGGGAGCGGAGGGTAAAGAACAGAGGCCGTCTGATATTATTGTACAAAAAAAGACTTAAGGGATAAGACAGCAGTGCCGGCACGGGATTGTCTCTGCTGGAGAGGTTCAGGGCAAAAGCCATACCGGCTGTGGTCTGGGCCAGGGAAAAGACCATGTCCGCGATCAGCGCTGTCCTGTGAAACTCCCCTGCCTCCACCTGGGACTTTCCCGTAAGAGTGTTAAAATGGGTCAGATATACCGGAAGTCTGGCCCCTGTCTCTTCCATCCACGCCTTCACTGCCTCCAGTTTCCTGTGGTGGTAGTTTCTGTGGAACTCCCGGTATTTTGTCTCCTCCGCAGGAGCCAGGGCCTGGTTCGGGTCCGAGGTAAAGCTGAGGAAGTCCACAAGCAGCAGAAACTGGTTGTGCATCACAAAATCCATTTTCTTTGCAGGATAGGGATGTTCTCCCACAAGGACTCCCGTTCTGAACTTGGAACAGACCTGCTTTATCACTGACGCGGCCTCCAAAACAAAGGACAGTTCCTTTTCCGGTGCACACAATTCAAAATGCCACTGCTCCAGATACTCCTCCTCAAATCTGCCGCATACAGTCTCTAATTGACGCTTCATACGTCTCAAAAGATACTGCTGCCTTTCTTTTTCCTCACGGGCAGGCTGTGTCAGGCTGACTCTGATAAAAGGGACCAGACCCATCTGTTCCAGATTTTTTATTATTTCCGTACATTGAAAATAATGTATCAATTCTCTGTCCGGCACATGCTCCGTTTCAAAGAAAAGGCCGTCAAACATGGCATATTCAAACCCAATGGCCTTCTGGGCCTCCCGGATCTGCATCTGTACCGTACTCTGCAGAGCGGACAAGATATGTCCGATATCCAAGATCTTCCTGGGGAAATCCACCTGGAGCCTTCCCGCCTGCCTTATATTGAGTACACAGCGCTTAGGCTCTCCCATGTCTGCCTCCGGCTCAAAGCGGCTTACATACCGCACCAGCGCCTCCAGGGATTCTGGTGACCTGACTGTGCTGTTATTTCCGCCGGATCTTTCTTTCTCACTGATAAGGGCATACTTTTTTCTGTATTCCCCAGGGGAACAGCCATACTTTTTCCTAAACTGGCTGTTAAAGGTCTTGATTCCCGAAAACCCGCTGTTCATGGCAATCCTGGTCACCGGCTCTTGGGTATAAATAAGATCATGTACAGCGGCCTTTAACCGGATATTGGTCAGATATTCCAGATATGAAACCCCTGTTTCCTTTCGGAACAATTTGGACAGATACGGCACCGACAGGTATGCCTGGGCTGCAAGCTGTTCCAGCGTGATCGGACTCCTGTAATTCTGATTGATATAGGAAAGGACAGGATATAGCTTCCCATCCCGGGTGACCTCCCCCATCTCATACGTCTCCCCGGAAATAAAATGGTGCAGCAGGGTATGCAGCACCATCATCAATTCGGATTGAAAGAGAAGCCTGTCCTCCTCCCCCTGTTTTAAGTAAACAAAAGCCATACGCGCAACGCTCTGCTTCAGGGACTCATACAGGGACTCTGTGCCTGACTGTGCTCTGACAGAACTGCAGGTATAGCGGTTTTTCAGTATTTCCGGACAGCGGGTACTTAGATATTCTCCGGACACACGCAGAAGCAGCACCATATTCTGCCCGCGGCTCTCCACAGAGTATAGTTCCCTGTGATTGATCACAGCCAGGCTGTCGCTGTCCAGAATACTGGCTTCCCCAAAGGTTGTAAACATCACCTGCCCCCGCAGGACAAGAAGAAAGGAGAGCCCGTCATTCATCTGATGGCTCAGGCTCTCCATATGGTTCAAATACACCTGAAAATTATCCATTCCGGCTCTCCTATTTCATATCCGTTCATCCATCTTACAGCAGCAGATTCAGCAGTCCGATGATGAATCCGATCAATGCGCCCAGATTAATGACCGCATTGAGCTCTTTCTTCATAATAGACATGAGGATATTCTCCACTTCCAGCACATCCATGCCGTTTACTTTTTCCTCCACTACTTTTGCGATCTGGAACTTTTCAGCCAGTTCGCCTGCCTTGTCACCTACAAATTTCACGTAGATGCTTTCCACCAGAGCGCTGATCTTATCCTCACCCAGAGGGATGGATTCCACAATATCGCTGATCCTGCGGCTCTCCACAGCGGCGATCTCCCCAACTACGACCGGGTGGATCTTGTCATGGCCGTTCTCTCTGATATAATCCCCCACTTTTCTGCCGATCGGTTCCGCAATGGAGTTGATCAGGTCATCCGTAAGGAACATGGACACCATAGAACCCTGGAATTTCTGCTTCACTTCCTTGGCACCCTCCTCCGCGATGATGGCACCTACATCCAGCTTGTCCAGCCCTTCTGTAATACGGTCTGTAATAAAATTCTCCAGTTTTCCCCGCATGGTCTCATAGTCATCCTGTTCCACATAGTGCTGCAGGAAACTCTCAACCGTATCATCACTGTTCTGCACTTTCTGTATGCCTTGGCTGATCCGGCTGACAATAGTACTTTTCACACCCTCGGACAAAAGCATGTCTTCCAGGTCCTTCTTAGTGATCAGATGGTCACCCACAGCACTTCCCAGAGCCTTCGCCAGTCTGCCTTTTCCTCTGGGTATAATACCAGGTGTAAAGGGCAGTGTCCAATTTCCGATCTTCACCGGATACAGGGGGCGAAAAAGCATTTTCACTGCAATATAGTTTGTACAGTAGCCAATGACCGCTCCGATGAGCGGCCCGGCCAATAAACGTAAAAATTCCATTGCTATCCCTTCTATTCGTTATGGAACTGTTCAGTACCCTCACAGTTACAGGCAAAAATCCATACAGAATCGCCTTTGGCGATGGGATTTTTGCTTGGCTGCAAAATGCTTTCTTACGGTCAGCGCAGTGAATGCGCAGACCTACTGAATAGTTACATATTTTATTCGTTATGTTCGATCATGATCTTCAGTATCTCTTTGTCGGTCTGCTTCATGCCTTCCTTGCCTATGTATCCCACACAACTGATGGTCTCAGGGGTATCCTCCTGGAGGATTCCCGTGTAAGGGGCATAGACTTTGTTTTTCATTGCCAGGTTATGGGCCATAATGGCAGCATCCAGGCTGGTGGCTATCTTGGCTGCACAGGAGATCTTCGCTCCGTCACAGATAATGCCCGGAATATTAGCCAATGTATTTTCCACCGTCATTTTTATCTGGTCCAGAGTACCGCCCACCATATAGGTGAGAGCTGCACCGCTGGCACAGGAGGCGGAAACCGCACCGCAGAAGGCGGACAGCTTGCCGATATAAGTTTTCTGGTAGATCGTCAGCAGATTGGAGAATACCAGGGAACGGTAAAGTGTCTCCTGGTCCACCTGCTTGATCCTGGCATACACCACCACCGGTACGGAGGAGGCAATGCCCTGGTTACCGGAACCGGAATTGATGATGACCGGAAGGTCACATCCGCCCATCCTGGCCTCTGAACCTGCTGCTGCATAGGCTTTCATCTGGTTCAGCGTGGTATCCGGGTAGGATTCCACCAGAAGTTTCCCAAGTCCCAGACCATATTCCCCCTTCATGCCCTCATTGGCAATGGCCATATTGCAGGTGATCTGTCGTTCAATGAGATGCTGCACTTTGGAAAGTTCCACCGTGTCGGCAAACTCCTTGATATTTTCCATATTCAGGATGACTTTTCTCTCATCTGTGTCATCATACTCAAATTTAGCGGCACCCTCCAGCAGTTCTTCTCCGTCTTTTCGGATGCTGGTGATGTTGGTGTGTCCGTCACGGATCTCCACTACTGCGCTGTGCTCCTCTGTGTACAGCTCCAAAATAATATGAAGCACACTGGGACTGTCCAGGAATTCCACCTTACAGATACCTTTTTGCAGCATCTGTTTCGCCATCTCAATGTCCGCATCTGAAACATCCTCCAGGACTTCCATCTGCTTCCCGGCATTTCCGCCGGCAATGCCCAGAAGTACCCCGGCCTCTATACCAACCAGACCTTTGGAATTAGGTATGGTCACACAGCGTACATTTTTAATGATATTGCCGCTGCATTTGGCAATGACTTTTTCAGGCATCCCGCCCAATATCTCCCTCGCCCTGGCACCGCCGTACGCAAGCGCGATGGGCTCTGTGCAGCCCATGGCAGGAACCAGTTCAGATTCCAGGATCTTTATATAATCTTCTATCATTTCATTTGTCATCATTTTTTACCCTCTCCCAAATAATTTTCCGCGCCAGTTCCCCCACATGCGGATCAAAAAGTATTCATACGCCTTGTCAAACAAAAACAAGGCGATCTGGCCTCCCAACAGGAAGAACAGCATCACTTTTCCTGATATCTCACCTGCAAAAAGCAGTTTTGGGAACAGAAAGAGTGCAGGCAGATACATAAGATTAAAAATCACAAATTTCCCGGCCCCAAAGACCAGCTTCGGATTCTTTATGTTCTGGTGTCTTCCGAGGAAACGATACAGGCCCTCCACAAAAAGCACATAGGCTCCCATCATGGCAAAGGTGATACAGTACAGCTTCTGAGGTGCCAGAAGAAAACCCAAAAGCAGAGTACCTGCAAAAAAAACAATTCCTGTCTTCAGCTCATATTCCCGGACAATGATCCCTACACAGAAGGCTGCCGCTGCCAGAAAGAATAGCGTGTTAAAGTCCAGGACACCGCTGAGTATGATCATGACTACCGATAATGCCATCAGAAGGCCGGACACGGCCATTTTCTTTCCATTTACAAGCATGGACAAAGATCTCCTCCCATACACTCACACATACTGTCAGCACACCATAGATCACAGCAGAAGTTGCCTGTACCGCAGGAGGAGCCGCCGTTGTTTGCGTAAGGGCTGCCGCCGCCCTGGTAGCGCTGGCTGTTCCACTGCAGGCGGTTCACCAGATTGGAATACTCCGGATTGCCCGGTTCCATACTGGATGCCTGTCTTGCCAGATTCAGGGCATTTACGTTATTTCCCATTCCCATGTTGGCCACTGCGCTCAAATAATACCACTGGGCACTTCTGTTCTGTATGCGGGAAAGCACATTGAGGGCCTGCTGGTACTGGCGGGCATTGAGATAGTTGGCTGCTGCCTGAAGCTGCAAGCCATCCTCCTGTGACGCATAGTTCTGCTGGCTGTATCCTCCGGAGCTGTAACTGCTGCCTGAACTGCTGCCGTAACCGCTCTGGTAGCCTCCGTCCCTCTCACGCATGATCTGGTCATACGCTTCCTGTACTTCCTTGAACTTCTCCTCTGCCAGTCCTGCCAGCGGATTGTCCACATAGGAATCGGGATGGTATTTTCTGCTCAAATCCCGGTATGCTCTCTTGATTTCGTCATTGCTGGCATTTTGTGAAACGCCCAGCACTTCATAAGGATTGTTAATCATGGTTCTCTTTTATCTCCTGTCTTTCTTTTTTTAATTTATTATATTTTGACCAGACACCGGAATAGATAATATTCCGAAGCAGCTCCGCCTCCTTCACACAGGGAAGCATCTCAAAGGCACCGCTGGCCTCAGCCATCATCATGAGAAGGATATCGTATACTTCTTTCTCATATCCTTCTTTATCCTCCCCATAGGATTCATAAAGGTACTTCAGAGGGTTATAACTGCCCTTCTCCATATCCTTTTCCAGGTCATCGTAGGCATCCATAATATAAATGAATTTTCCCAGATAAAAACCGAATTTCCTTAAATAGTCTTCCCAGACATCCTCCCGGATAACAAATATTTCTGCCATCAGTTCCCCGAAACAGCCGGACACCAGATCCAGATCCTTCTCCTGCCTCTTTTCGAGATCGGAAAGTTTTTTGAGCTGCAGCCTGATCGCCTTACTCTGCCTTGGGTATTCCTGACATACTTTCCTGGCTTTTTTCTTAAACAGATGGATGCCTGCCAGTCCCTTCATACTCTTTTCATCCTGCCAGTCATCGGCAAAATGGTAAAAAGAGAGCAGGATATTCATCCTGGCGCCGTACTGCGTGATCTCATTCTGAAGCATGGGGATCTTCTTCACCGGATGCACCGGACATCGGGAACTGATCTCCCTGGTCTCGCTCTCATAAAGAGAAGTGAGGAGCACCACCAGAAATGTCATATCATAGGTAAGCGTCATCCTGCCCTGAAATCCATATTCTTCTTTCAGGGTTTTGCAAAGTCCGCAGTAATATGCCTTATACTGATAAAATTCTTTGACTTTCAGCTCCGGTTTATCCACCGTCACATATCCAAACATATGATTTAGCTGCCTTTCTCCTGCCTGCTGCTGCAGGTTCTTACTTCTTGACATAGTCTATGTTATTATACTATAAGTTTCCGCAAAATACCATCCCCACATTGACGTAACCTTAATTTTCCGTTATACTGAAGTAACAGTTCAGACAGGTCTGCGCATTTACAGCGCTGACCGTATGAAAAAGTAGTGCCAGCTTTATCCAGCCCATCGCGAAGCGATTTTAATGGCCGGATGCGTAACGGTTCAGCTTGTGTGAACTGTTACATACTGGAAAAAAACACGAAAGAAGGCATTTTTTTGCAGAATACACAGGAAGATATAAGCATTCCTCCCCAGGAATTTGATGTGCGCTTCCCGGAGCGCTTTATAAAGAACACGGATTATTACAATTCTCTTATGATGATGTACCGCTGTGCCATCCGGGAGATACAGACAAAACTGGAGGTGCTGGATGACGAATTTTCCGTAAAGTACAACCGTAATCCCATCTCCTCCATCAAGACGAGGATCAAAAAGCCCATGAGTATCTACAGCAAGCTCCAAAAACTGGGATACGAATTCACAGAGACCAATATCAGGGAACAATTAAACGATGTGGCCGGGATCCGCGTCATCTGTTCCTTCATAGATGACATTTACACGGTTGCTGATCTTCTTGCAGAGCAGGACGACATTAAGATCCTCCGCATCAAAGATTACATCCTGAATCCCAAACCCAACGGTTATAGGAGCTACCACATGATCGTGGAGATTCCCGTCTTCTTCGCAGAGGGAAAGACCCCCATGCGGGCTGAAGTACAGATACGGACCATAGGCATGGACTTCTGGGCCAGCCTGGAGCACCAGCTCAGGTATAAAAAGGAGCTGGGCAGCAACAAAGACCATGAACTCATCAGCATGGAGCTTCTGGAATGCGCCCACACCATCACAGCGGTGGACAATCAAATGCAGAATATTAAAAAGATGATCGGGGAACTGAACTGACAAGTTCCCTAATCATCTTTTTATTCGTGACAATAGGAAGCCCGCAGTGCGTGCTTTCTGTCACTTTCCACCGGAAACAAATTTGTTCAAAAGTGTTTCACAGGCGTCATAATAAGATAACATCTCCTCATCCTTCTCCATCTTGGTTCCTTCCAGGCTGCGCATGGCAACATACAGGTCCTTGACAGACGAAGGGTTCCCCATCTCGGCATAGGCGGCACAGTCTTCCATCTTTGTAAAGTCTTCCAATTTTTCCGGAAAAACATCAGCGTCTTTGAACTTTTCATAATTCTGTTCACTGATAAAGAAGATCATACTGGTTCCTTCCTGCAGGTCCACGGTCATCTTGGTCTGGCCTGCTGCCAGCATCTGGGGATCATATCCCTGGGCATCCTCTGCAGGCAGAACATAATTCTGTATCTGCACATGGACTTCCCCGTCCCCGTTCAGGTCCTCTGCATTGGCCTCAAAATAACTCTGCAGAGCCTGGCTGTCCTCATCCGCGATCATGTAATCTGTGACAAAAGCAATGTTATAATCATAATCCACTTTGCTCAGCATGTCTTTAATAAATACGACTGCCATAAAAAGCAGAAATGCTCCGATCAGCACATGAAACTTATAATAGTACCAGAAGTTATCAACTTTTTTTCTTGTCTCATCTTTCATCTGTGGTTTCTTCATTTGTTCATTCATCCGTCCTTTTTTTGTGTTGATTTAGATTTTATCACTTCTGAATTAAGAAAGGAAGGGATTTTAAAAGACTTTATGGAGATTTTAGAATTACCGTGTATCAGTTCAGACAGCCAAACGGTTACCTTACCGTTTCCCCCTGTGGACAGCAACTTAGAACTTGTTATTTTCCGGTCTTGTGATATTATGGTAAAGGATTTTGAGAAAAATGATCATTGGAGAATAAAAATTATGAAGAATCTGACTCAGGGAAACCCTACCAAACTCATGCTTTCCTTTGCGCTTCCCGTATGTCTGGGCAATCTGTTCCAGCTTTTTTACAGTCTGGCTGACACAAGGATCGTGGGAAGCACACTCGGTGAAGCCTCTCTGGCCGCTGTGGGAGCAACAACTGCCATCAGTACACTGCTCATCGGCTTTCTGCAGGGTCTGACCAACGGCTTTTCCATCATTGTCTCCCAGAGCTTCGGCGCTGATAAAAAGGAACGGCTCAAAAAAGCGGCGGCCGGAACGTTTCTGCTGGGATTTCTGACCACAGTGGTACTGACGGCAGTATCTCTTTTGGGGCTCAACGGATTTTTATCTCTCCTGCAGGTTCCAAAGCATCTCCTTCCCCAAGCGTCCGGGTACATAAGGATCATTCTTATGGGTATGCTCATCACCATGCTCTACAACGCGCTGGCCGGTATCATGCGGGCTGTGGGGGACACAGTGGCCCCGCTTTTATTTCTGGTCTGCGCTGCCCTACTGAATGTGGGGCTTGACCTGCTGTTCATCCTGGAGTTCCATATGGGCGTCCGCGGTGCTGCCCTGGCCACTGTCCTGGCACAGAGTGTGTCCGTGGTGCTGAGTTTTATATACATGTGGAAACGCTATCCCATCTTCCGCTTAAAGCCTGAAGATTTTAAGCTGAGCCGGACCATGGTGAAAGTGCTCTTCTCCTCCGGCCTGTCCATGGCACTTATGATGTCCCTGGTATTTTTCGGTACCCTTGCCCTCCAGTGCGCCATCAATACCTTCGGCACAGAGATCATTGTGGCACACACAGCCGCCAGGAAAATCTGCGAATTTTATTTTCTGCCTATCTCCGTCATGGGCGTGACCATGGCCACCTTCTGCGGGCAGAACTTCGGCGCCGGCAAGTTTTGCCGGGTAAAAACCGGAATCCGGCAGGCACTGTTCATCACATGGGGGTGGACTTTCGTCATTATCTTATTAAGCTACACGGCAGCTCCCTTCCTGATCCATCTGGTCACGGGCAGCAGCAGCCCTGTGGTTGTGGAAAACGCCTCCAGATACCTGCGCATCAACTCTCTGCTGTATTTTGTGGCCTGCGGAATCAACATCTTAAGAAATGCCCTGCAGGCTATCGGTGACCATATCACCCCTGTCATATCCAGCTTCATTGAACTGATAGGCAAAGTATTGATCGCACTGTTTCTGACTCCTGTGCTTCAGTATATGGGAATCATTATTGCAGAGCCTATCATCTGGTGTCTCATGATCCTGCCCCTGATCTTCAAATTCCGCCGTCTGTGCAGGACACAAAACGAAAGTCAGCGCATATAATAGTCATAAAGCGATTTAAGGAGTCACCATTTGGCATATAAAATTGTAATAGACGCTGGGCACGGCGGTTCAGATCCCGGTGCTGTCTATAAGGGCCGTCAGGAAAAAGATGACAACCTCCGCCTGGCTCTGGCCGTAGGACGGATCCTCTCCCAGAACGGGGTGGATGTGGTGTACACCCGCACCACAGATGTATATCAGACACCATTTGAGAAAGCCCGCATCGCTAACGATGCCGGTGCAGACTGGTTTTTCTCCTTCCACCGCAACTCAAGCCCCCAGGCCAACCAGTATTCCGGTGTGGAAACCCTGGTCTATGACCTGTCAGGTCCCAAGGTTGAGATGGCGGAAAATATCAACGGGGCATTAGGGGAACTGGGCTTTAATAACCTTGGTGTGAAGGCAAGACCCGGACTGGTGGTCCTTCGCCGCACAAAGATGCCCGCTGTCCTGATCGAGACGGGTTTTATCAACAACGACGCAGACAACGCCTTGTTCGATGAGAAATTCGATGAGATCGCACAGAGTATTGCCTATGCGATCCTTGGAACTCTGGAGGAGGAAGAAGTGGAACGTCCCCCTGCCGGTGAACCTGTCCTCTACCGGGTGCAGGTAGGCATGTTCAGGGAAAAACAATATGCTGACAATCTGCTCTACGAACTGCAGGACAAAGGATTTCCTGCCTTTATCCTGAATGAGGACGGCTTTTACAAAGTACAGGTAGGCGCCTACCAGTACCTGGCAAATGCCGTGAGAATGGAACAGACACTGCGGCGGGAAGGTTATAGTACCTGGATCACAACCTGATTTTATAAAGTAACCCGCTGCGGAGCAGTATAAAAAATACCGCATATAAAAAGATGTCTTCTGCCGCAAAGCAGGAAGACATCTTTTCCTATCTTATAATAAAAATCATATCACCTCACATGGAGTCTGCACGTTTCTCCACATTCTTTTTAAAGTTGATCACTTCATGGTCATATTCTCCATCCATAAACTGAGAATGGATCATAAAATCTGCTGTAGCCTTGTTGATCGCCATGGGAATGTCGTATACCTGCGCGATACGCATAAGTGCCTTCACATCAGGGTCATGTGGCTGTGCTGTCAGAGGGTCTGAGAAGAACACAACAAAATCAATGACACCCTCCACAATCTTGGCGCCAATCTGCTGGTCACCGCCCAGAGGGCCGCTGTTGTATCCCTTGACGCGCAGGCCGGCCTTGTCTGCGATCAGCCTTGCGGTAGTGCCGGTCCCGTAAAGGCTGTGGTTCTTCAGTATATCGTAATTCTCTCTGCACCATTCTATCAGCTTCGGCTTTTCATTGTCATGCGCGATCAATGCAATATGTTTCTTCTTTCCTATAGTAAATGTTACAAATTCGTTGTCCATGTATCTTAACTCCTTTCAGCTGTCTGTATGATCACAGTATTTGCTGCTGCCCACTCTGTGGCTGGCTGCACCATGTGTTACTGTACACTCCGTGTCCAGTAACACGCTTCGCGATGCACAGATATGGAGCATTCTGCCCCATATCGCGCTGGCTGCCTCGGGATTTTCATGCTTCCGGCATGAAAACGCCTCCCGGTACAGTGGCCTGTGTACAGTAACCACCATGTATCTGCTTTTTTTATCATATCATATTTTACTTGTCCTCACAACGGGAAACTGCTACAATAATGGCAAAGAAGGAGAAGCGTATGTACTATTTTATCATCAATCCCCGCTCCCGTTCCGGCAAAGGACAGGAAATCTGGGACAACGTAAAAAAGCGTCTGGATGAGGAAAACCTGGAATACGAGGCCTATTTTACCCAGCGGCAGGGACACGCCGCCGAGCTGGCACATCAGATAGCCGCCCTCTCTATCCCCTGTACATTGGTTGTTGTAGGCGGAGACGGCACAGCGAATGAGGTGATAAACGGTCTTGTAAAAACAGTATACACCCATATCACCCTGGGCTATATTCCCACAGGCTCCGGCAATGATTTTGCCAGAGGCCTTGGGCTTACGAAAGATACTGAAAAAGCTGTGGAGCAGATCCTGGCTCCCGCATGTATTGAAAAGATGGATATTGGCATCGCACAGTCGGAGAAAGAAAAGCGGTATTTTCTCATCAGTGCCGGCATAGGATTTGACGCCTCCATCTGTCATGAAGCTCTGCATTCCGGCCTCAAGGATCTTCTGAACAGATACCACCTAGGCAAGCTTACTTATGCGGCTATCGCCCTGAAACAATTGTTTCTGTACCGCCCCTGTCCTGTGGATATCAGGCTGGACAAGAAAAAGATCTCCCGTTTTCCCCGCTGTTTTTTTGTTGCGGGCATGAATCTGAAATATGAGGGGGGAGGCTGTAAATTCTGCCCGGATGCAGATTACTCTGACGGCAAGATCCACATTTGTGTAGCCGGAAAACTCTCCAAACTAAAAATCATTACCATGCTGCCCACTGCATTTATTGGGAAACACATATGGTTTAAAGGCATACAGATAGAACAGGGGCATGTGGTGGAAATCATCAGCCGGCGTCCTCTTCCTGTACACTGTGACGGGGAATCTTTTGGATTCAGGCGTTCTCTTTCCCTGAGAACCGCGCCGGAACAGATCTCTGTCATCACCGGATAGTTGAAAGAAGGTTTACTTATGAAATTACTGCTGATAATGACTGCCATTGTACTTCTCGGTTTTTTACTTTATTTTTACTGTATTATGCCGCGTTTTACAAGAAAATCCCAAACTCGGGCCTTTATGCACAGACTCTTTGCACATAGAGGATTATTTGACCTAAAAGAAGGCATTCCGGAGAACTCCATGCCCGCCTTTGAACGGGCAGTCCTGTGCGGATATCCCATTGAGCTGGATGTTCAGGTTACAAAAGACAACAAGATCGTGGTATTCCACGATTATACACTGGGCCGCATGTGCGGCATTGACCTGCCTCTGGAGACAAAGACCTATGAGGAACTGCAAAAGCTCTTTCTGCAGAACACCGGAGAAAAGATCCCTCTGTTTTCAGATGTACTGAAACTGGTGGATGGCCGGGTCCCTTTACTGATCGAGATAAAACTTCACTCCCACCACACATATCCCTGTGCTCTTGTGGATAAACTGTTAGAGGGATATAAAGGCAGTTACTGTATTGAATCTTTTAATTCCCTGGCGCTTTTCTGGTACCGGCGCAACCGGCCCGGAGTGGTAAGAGGGCAGCTCTCCTCCAACCTGACAAGCCCGGTGGCTGAGGGCGGATATGTGCTGAGTTTTTTGGTAAAACACCTGCTCACCAACTGCATCGGGCGTCCCGACTTTATTGCTTACTGCTATAAGGACAGCCGCAACCTGAGCTTCTGCCTGGTCCGCCATCTCTACAAAACCCCTGTTTTTGCCTGGACACTGCGCACACCGGAGGCTTATGAAACGTGTAAAAAACGTTTTGATTCCGTCATTTTTGACAGTTTTCTTCCACGTAAACAGGCATAACCGGACAGTTTTTTCAGAGTGTGAATTGGATGTGAAGCTTTTCTGAATTTACTGTAAATCCCATTGTTATCTTGATTTTCCTGTGCTATAATGGGCAGGATAAAGAAAGGCTTTGGCATCGAAAAGAAGGTGATTTTATGAATCTGCTGAAAAAATATAAACACACCTGGATCATTCCGGTATACGGCATCATTTACCTTACGGCTTTCCAGTACCTGGAACAGCGCGATGTCCGGCCCCATATCATCCATATGAAGATTGATGATTATATCCCTTTCTGTGAATATTTCATCGTCCCGTATCTGCTGTGGTTCGCCTACATCGCGGTCACTGTTTTGTACTTTTCTTTTTTTAATGACAGCAAACGGGAATTTTACCAACTGATCTTTACCCTTGGAGTGGGTATGACACTGTTTCTCGTCATCTCCTACATTTACCCCAATGGGCAGGACCTGCGTCCCAAGCTTACCGGTGACAGCATCTTCATTGAACTGGTGAGGCATTTATACCGGATCGACACTCCTACTAATATACTGCCCAGCATCCATGTATTCAATTCCGTGGCCTGCTGCACAGCAGTTTTCAAAAACGCAAAAGCAAGAAAGCATCCCATACTGCTTGGCAGTACCCTGCTTCTGACCATACTTATCGTCATGGCTACTGTATTCTTAAAGCAGCATACACTGGTGGATGTGGTAGCAGCGTTTGCGCTGAATGTGTTCTGCTATCAGATGTTCTACAAAGCACATCCGGCCCGGCAGAAACAACCCGCATTTGTAAAATGAGGCCGTTTGGCCCGGCATATAAAAAGGACGTTCCGCTTTTGGAACGTCCTTTTTATATGCCGGCATTGTCTGTTTGCTATACCCGGACAGACACCTTAATTAAACCCATAAAATTTCTGCACCACTTTATAGATTGCCACAGAAATATTTCTCCCGCTCCATCCCGGCAGGTTCACACTTCTGCCCAGAATGCCCAGACGGAGCTTTCTGTAAATATGGATATCCTCATTTCTCAAATATTTCCACAAATCTTTTTTCTTCTCCAGGTTCTCCTCTGTCCCGGAGCGGATCAGCATGATGGAGGATACTGCAGTGATGATGTCCAGGTATCTCAGAAGATACTGCCGCAGATGCTTGTCACCGATCCTCTTTCCCGCCACGGAATCAATCATGAGACGGTTCACTAAAAGCTGCTGGTCAATCCTGCGTATCATGACATCCTCATGAACGGACTGGTCCTCCCTGCCGATAAAATACCGGTAAAAATTCACATCCATATAGTACATGGTCTTCACCGAGGGAAGAGGCTGGTAAACAAACAGGTTGTCCACATAAAAGGTGTGTTTCGGCAGTTCCAGGCCGCACTCTCTGAGCAGTCCGGTACGATAGATCACGGAATGCATCAGAATGTATTTCCCCACCGGCATTTTGCTGATTTCCTCCCAGGTAAAGATCTTTCCCTGGGGCAGGTATTTCTTATAACGCATGACTTTCTTCCGTCTGGCGCCCTGTTTTTCATAGACAAAGTTGCTGATCATCATATCCAGGGTCTGTGGTCCGCCGACAATCTCTGAAAGCTTTGTCAGGATTGCTTCATAGGCCTCCTTGTTCACCCAGTCATCGCTGTCCACCACTTTAAAAAAGATTCCGGTTGCGTTTTTAAGGCCTGTGTTCACGGCCTCCCCATGGCCGCCGTTCTCCTGGTGAATGGCTTTCACGATGCCGGGATATCTGGCAGCATAATCGTCTGCAATTTTCGCCGTGTCATCCACGGACCCGTCATCTACGATCAAAATCTCCACCTGCTCCCCGCCTTCCAGCAGGGAATCCACGCATTTTTCCATGTATGCCTGGGAATTATAACAGGGAACTGCAACGGACAATAATTTCATTGAATTAGTCCTCCTCAATATATTTTCTATATGCGGAAAAAGCGGAGGGAATCGGGTATTTTCCCTTCGACTCTTTTTTATTGATAAAAAGCAGGTTTCCTGCCTTTTTCTCCTCTGTGGAAGCAACTTTTACCACATATCCTTTCATATGCCACTCCACATGCGAAAAAATATGCTTTGCTTCCCCGGCAGCCCTTATGTGCAGGGGCATGAGTTTTAATTCCTCCACTGCACTTAACACTTCCTCCTGGGTAAGCCACCCTTCCATATTTGGAAATTCATATAAACCTGCCAACAGCCCTTTATCCGGACGCTTGCAAATAGCATATTCCTGTCCGTTTTGTATGAGCAGGACTGTCTTTTCCTCAATCCGGCGCTGTTTTTTCGCCGCTTTTTTCGGAAAATCCAGAACCGTACCGTGAGCCCGGGCGCCGCACAGATGACGTACAGGACAGGCATCGCATTTTGCCATACCGTTCGGTATACACACCGTAGCCCCCAGCTCCATGAGGCTCTGATTAAAGGCCCCCGGCCGGTCCTCTGGCATGACAGCTTCCAATTCCTGCTCCACGCGCCGCTTTACAGACTGCTTTAGGATATCCTCCCCGTTTTCTGTGATCCGGGAAATGACACGCAGTACATTGCCGTCCACAGCCGGCTTTTTCAGACCAAAGGCAATGGAGGAGACAGCGCCTGCGGTGTAACTGCCAATGCCAGGAAGCGCCAGGATCTTTTCATAATCCGGGGGAATATTCCCGCCGTATTCTTCGACGATCTCTTTTGCTGCCTTCTGCATATTTTTCACACGATTATAATAGCCCAAACCCTCCCATAATTTCAAGAGTTTATTTTCCGGGCAGGCTGCCAGATCCCGGATTCCGGGAAGTTCCGCGAGAAACCGCCGGTAATAGTCTTTCACAGCCTCCACCCTGGTCTGCTGCAGCATGATCTCCGACACCCAAACATGATACGGTGTCGGTTCCCTCCGCCAGGGCAGATCCCGCTTGTTCTCCTCATACCAGGAAAGCAAAGGCTCTGTTATCTCTTCCAGTTTCATAAAAGCTGCACCTCCACCGGTTCCCCAAGACAAATGGCGTCCGGTTCTACCAAACAGTCATAGGCCAGTACATGTACACCTGCCTGTTCTGCCTCCAAAAGTGCCTGGGCAAACGCCTCGTGCGTCCTTTTGTTAGGCTCAAAGTATTTCACGTCCTTCATCTGGATAACAAACATAATATACGCCTCATAGCCGTCTTTTATACATTGGCACAGTTCCTTTATGTGCTTGATGCCTCGCTCGGTGGGCGCGTCCGGAAAGCGGACAATTCCATCCTCCTCAAGAGTCACGCCTTTTACTTCCATGAAGATTTTCCGTTCCCCCTGTTCCATGTACAGGTCAAACCGGGAATTTCCGTATTTTGTCTCCGGCCGGATATAGGCGCCCTCCCCAAGGAGATTTCCTTTTCGCAGCCACTCCTCCACCACCCGGTTGGGAATCTGGGAATCCATATTGATCAGGCGTTCTCCCTTTCTCACGGCTATCAGGTCATATGCTGTTTTACGTTCTTTTTTGTCACTTTTCTCCAGAAAAACAGAGGCGCCGGGAACTAATAATTCCCGGCACCTTCCAGTGTTTTTCACGTGACAGACCTCTTCCTGCCCGTCAATCTCCACACGGGCAATAAAACGGTTGGGGCGGCTTACAAAGCGCCCTTCCCTGATATTCTTATATCTCATGCTTCTGTCAGTCCCTCATAGATCTCTTTTACGCTGTCAAAGACATAGGTTGGCTTTACATCTCCTTCTTCTATGTCCTGTGTAGTCGCTTCACCGGAAAGCACACAGATGGTATCCACCCCGGCTTTCACTCCGGTTTTAATATCTGTGTAGAGCCGGTCACCAATAATGACAGCATCCTCTGCCCTCATGTCCAGCTTCTTTAATACACAGTTTACCATAATCGGCTCAGGTTTACCAATAAAAAATGGTTCTTTTCCTGTGGCATTTTTCAGCATTATGCTCATAGAGCCACAGTCCGGGATATAACCAAAGCTCACCGGGCATACAAAATCAGGATTTGTAGCCAGATATACCACATCCCTGCCCAGCATAATGCATGTATTTCTGATTTTCTCAGAGGTATTTTCCGTATCAAATCCAATGAGTACAACCGTGGCCCTGTCATCCACCTCTGTGACTACCTGTATGCCGGCCTCACGCAGCTCATTTACCAGGGAACGGGTTCCCATGCAGTATACCACCTGTCCCGGATAATTTTCATTGATATACATAGCAGTTGCCTGGCTGGATGTGTAGAAATTCTCATATCCTGCCCGGATCCCCATCTTAGATACCTTCTCCACATAGTCGTTTACCGACTTGGAGGAATTGTTGGTGATAAAGATGTACTGTCCGCCTCTTCTCTCGATCTCATCCAGAAAATCCAGTGTTCCCTCAAATATTTCATCTTCATTATAAATCGTCCCATCCATATCCAGAAGATATAGCTTCTTGTCTCTCAGGCTTTCTGCATTTTTACCGTTCTTATCTGTCAGCATTTTCTTCTCCTTGTAAATCTTCGTTCTTTTTATACCGCCGGTATATTTTTTGTGGCAATGATATCCACACCGGTTCCGCACACATTTCTAAGCACCACATCTCCAATATGTACCGGGGCGTTCATCCGGACGGCTCTTAAAGCTTCTGCACAGTCATAAATCTTTCCTTTTGGAATATCGGAGGCTGTCTTGACGGATACCACCGGAAGGGTGCCTCCGGCTACACGGACAGAGGATGTGACAATCCTGGTGGGGTTGGTCACCTCTTTTTTTCCGTAAGCTTCACCCTTTTTGCAGGTGTTTCCCTCCACCTTTTTCACAGCTCCGTTTTCCATTGTAATAGTAAGACTGCATCCCAGAGGACAATTAATGCAAATCAATTCTCTCGTTTCCATCTCTATGCCTCCTCCACTTTCACAGTAATCTTATCGAAACTTTCATCGTCTGTCAAATCTGATCTTTTCAATACAACCTGCTCCATCTCACCGGGTGCCAGCTTTCTCTTTTTCTTATGCCAGATCCGCCTCTCACCCAGGTACACACTCACATAACAGTCCCTGTAAACACCGCCCACCCGGAAACGCAGGGTAAGGGTATCTTCCATACACGCAGGCCGGATGGTCTGGGGCACTGTGTAACGCACGCCATCCACAGCCAAAACCCGGATCGACCTTGCATCCCTTTTTTCCTTCTCTCCCCGGATATACGCGGCCGCACAGGCACCGGCCCTTGCTGCCTCCTCGGAGACATAGTCTACCAGGTCATGTACATGGAGCACATTGCCGCAGGCAAAGACACCCGGCACATTGGTCTCCAGACTTTCATTCACCACAGGGCCTGAGGTGACGCGGGACAGTTCCACGCCTATTTTTCCTGACAACTCATTTTCCGGGATCAGGCCGCAGGAAAGAAGCAATGTGTCGCAGGCGTAAAACTCCTCGGTTCCTGGGACCGGCTTCCGGTTCTCATCCACCTGCGCCAAGGTGATCCCTGTGACTCTTTCCTTTCCCTGAATATCAACCACGGTATGACTGAGTCTTAACGGAATATCAAAGTCATTCAGGCATTGTACAATATTTCTCTGAAGGCCGCCGGAAAAGGGCATCAGCTCTGCCACCACTTTTACCTTGGCACCCTCCAGGGTCATTCTCCTTGCCATGATCAGCCCAATATCACCGGAGCCCAGGATCACCACTTCCCTGCCCGGCATATATCCCTCCATATTCACCAGACGCTGCGCTGTTCCCGCAGTGTAAATACCGGCGGGGCGGTAACCCGGAATATTCAGGGCGCCTCTTGGCCTCTCCCTGCAGCCCATAGCCAGGATCACGGCGCGGGCCTCCAGCATCATAAGACCGTCCTCTCTGTTCATAGCCAT
The DNA here is from genome assembly GCF_900258535.1 of Blautia marasmi. Lineage (NCBI taxonomy): Bacteria > Bacillati > Bacillota > Clostridia > Lachnospirales > Lachnospiraceae > Blautia > Blautia marasmi. The sequence continues at coordinate 4,548,822 of NZ_OIWX01000001.1, read as the reverse complement.
AACGGTTTTACATGCTTCCCCATCCCGGATATCCAGAACCATAGTGTGCAGTTTATAGGGAATCTCCATCTCTTCCACCTGGGCAATAAAACGCCATGCATATTCCGGTCCTGTCAGTTCCTCCTTAAAGGTATGGAGACCAAATCCATTGTGGATACACTGGTTTAAGATTCCGCCCAGTTCCCTGTCACGCTCCAGGATCAGGATGTTTTCCACCCCTTCTTTTCTCGCAGATACAGCGGCCGCCAGTCCTGCCGGGCCTCCACCGATTATAATTAAATCATAACACATGATCTTTCCTCTCTTTCCCCGTTTAAACTGTCTTATTCTCTCCTGCTTCCCCGTCTTTGAGCACACCTGTAAGAAGCTTTGACCCTTTGCCTGCCTTTGTAAGGCTGAGTGGGTCCAAATGCAGCTCTCTTGCCAGTATTTCCATGGTCCTGGGTGCGCAGAAGCCTGACTGGCATCTGCCCATTCCCGCCCTGGTTCTCCGCTTCACACCATCTAAAGACCTGGCGCCCAAAGGCCGTCTTATGGCATTTATGATCTCACCCTCCGTCACAGTCTCACAGCGGCAGATGACGTTGCCGTAAGCCGGGTCTTTTTGGATCAGCTTTGCCATTTCCTCCGGGGAGGCCTGCGCCACGTTGGGAATATCCTCCCTTGTGCCGATAAAATCGTCCTTCTTTTTTGCATGGAGATACTCTGCTGTCATCTGTGCCAGGTATTCTCCTATGGCAGGAGCACTTGACAGGCCCGGTGACTCAATCCCCGCCGCATTGAAAAAGCCTTCCGCATCCTTAGCTTCACCCAGAACAAAATCCTCATTTTTTTCTGTGGCCCGAAGACCTGCAAAGGACGTGATCACCATATGCAGGGGAACATCTGCAGCACTGACACGTGCCAGAGATGCCACTTTTTCAAGTCCCCCGGCAGTTGTCTGGATTTCCTCTTTGTCCTCAATGTCATCCGCCGTGGGACCTACAAGCAGATTGCCGTGCACTGTGGGGGTAATGAGGACCCCTTTTCCCATCTTTGTTGGAAGCTGGAACACTGTGTGGGATACAAAATCCCCTGCTTTTTTATCCAGCAGGCAGTATTCCCCTTTTCTGGGCGTGATAGAGAGCTTTTGGCTGCTCACCATATTGTTGAAAACATCAGCATATACACCCGCTGCATTGATGACGCACGCTGTCTCGTAGTATTCCCGGTCAGTCTCAATTTCGTAACCGCCCTTATCCAGCTTTCTGACTGCCTTTACCTCTGTATCCAAAAAGAAATCCACACCGTTCACACAGGCATTCTCCGCCATGGCGATAGTCAGTTTAAAGGGACATACGATTCCGCCGGTGGGGGCATATAACAGGGCTTTAACCTGGTGGGAAATGTTTGGCTCCAGTTTATGGATCTCTTCTCCCCTCACGATCCTTAAGCCTTCCACCCCATTCTCCTCCCCACGCGTTTTCAATGCCTCCAGCTTCGGGATATCATGCTCATCAAAGCAGAGGACTAAAGAACCATTCTGCCTGTATGGAAAATCCAGTTCCATTGACAGCGCTTTCATCATTTTACTGCCTCTCACATTCATCCTGGCCTTCATGGAGCCCGGTTCCGCATCAAAACCGGCATGGACAATCGCACTGTTGGCCTTGGAAGTACCGCAGCAGACATCCTCCTCCCGTTCCAGCACGGCTGTCTTCAGGCTGTATCTGGACAGCTCCCTTGCCACAGAGCTTCCCACAACTCCAGCCCCGATAATTATCACATCATATTTCATTTTCTCATTCCTCCTATTTTTGTAATAAAAGATCCGGCGAACCGGAGCCACGGGCCAAAGTACAGCCATTTTCGGCTGTATCTTATTCACCCATTGCACAAAAAAGAGACAAAGCGAATACACATGCTTCTGACATGTGTCCTTCGCTTTGTCTCTGTTCTCCAGCGTTATCTATTCTATTTACATGAACCAGACTTTCTGGTTCGTGGTGGATATGGATACGGCTCCTGCACTCAGTGCTGCCATGATATCCTCCTTATCCGCGATCAGCCCCCCTGCAATGACAGGTGTTCTGCTGTGTATACAGATCCTCGCAATAATCTTGGGCATAACACCCGGAAGCACTTCTATCATATCCGGATGCACACTCTCTGTCTGTCTTCGGATACTCTCAAAGGCAATGGAATCGATAACGAAAAAACGCATGACCGCAAACAGTCCCAGTTCCTTTGCCTGTTTGATGATGGCAGGCTTGGTAGAGATCACACCGTCTGTCTCTGTGGTGTTTTTCAAAAAGTCTACGGCAACCTCTCTGCTGCTCAGGCCTCCTATGAGGTCAATATGTACCAGAACGGTTTTGCCGCCCTTTTTCAGGCGCCCCACAATATCACCGATACTGCAGATATCCCCATAGAGCACAAAAACGATCCTGATGTCAGATCCCAGACACCTGTTAAGTCCCTGTTCATCCTTGATGGCTGCCACCACAGGGCAGTCCTCAAATTGTTCTAAAATATCCTGTTGTTTCATGAGACACTCCATTTCCGTACTGTAAACTAGTACAGCGTTGCATAAGTTCCGGTGATATAGCACCCGCTATTTACGCCAGTGCCGCGTTGCCGAAGCTAGTCGTAGGAACCGCTGCGCCGTCGCTTTGGCGCCTTGCACTGACGAAAATATCAGGCACTCTATCACCGAAACTTACGCAATGCTGTACTAGTAAACTATTTGATTTTAAAAAGACAAGACAATAAAGCCGTCATACGGCTTTATCCTCTTGTCTCCTGTCTCTTCTTACATCTTAGCACATCCCCCTGTGCCATGCAAGCATAAATGTCACTTGTTGTAATGTTTCCGTAACAGTTCGTTACTGTTCACAGCCCAATGTCCCGGGGATGTTGTCCCGCCAGGTGCTGCCTTGCAAATGCAAAGCAATCCCGAGACAGCTACGCGCCAGATAGCGGCTGCGGTTTTGCCGACTGCTTGTTACTCTCTGTAGAAACATACCACCGGGCAGCCCGCCTCTATATTTTCGTATATCGTTGTAGCTGCAGCAGTGGGCAGGTTGATACATCCATGAGAGCCGCTGGTGCGGTAGATGGAGCCACCGAAGCTGTATCTCCAATTGGCATCATGCAGACCAATGCCGCCGTTAAAGGGCATCCAATATTTTACAGGCTGTTCATACTCATAAGTGCCGTCCTCCAGTTTCCGTCCTCTGAGCACCTGGTTTCTTTGTTTATACATAAGAGAATACACACCTCCCGGCGTCCTTCTGTCTCTCATGACATAAGTACCGGATACAAAATCCGTATCCATAAGCAGTGCTCCATCCTTGTAGAACCAAAGGTGCTGGCTGGTCAGGTCGATCTCCACATAGGTTCCGCCGATATCATTTTCCCCGTATGCCACACCAGCCTTGGAATACACAGGCTCACGGACCGTCACTGCATGGTTGGCAATGTCCTCTAAAAGCTGGGCCTTTTCCTTTAACTGGTTTATCTGGAACCCGTAATTGCCGCCGGAAACAGTGATCGGTTCCCCTGTGGCTGTGCTTGTTATGGTCCTGTCCCTGCCCACGGTATCATAGTTTTCCGCCAGCCAGGCGACAAACTCCGTTACTCTGGCCTCCAGTGTTGCCGGGTCCTCCACATAATTACCGTTCTCGTCGTAGGTCATCCACTCTTTCACGGTCATACCGTCCAGCACTTCTGTCTTATCTCCGAAGGTATAGGTGACCGTTACGGCTGCACAGGAATTCCACACATCCCTCTGGTGATTCAGAGTGGGGTCCTCCTTTGTGACAGCCGGAGCTGCATAGGCACCTGCCTCCTCAGCGGAAACTGATTCCTCACTGCCGGCCACAGCCTGCTCAAGAGCGGAGAGGATAACATCCTCCTGTACGGTGGTGCCTGCCGTCTCATCCACAATGACAAACTGGTTTTCCTGGAAAGTAATGTACGCATCCGTTGGAGCCTCCATGCTGGCGGCCTGCATACAGTCAAAAGACTGAAGCTGGGCTTTCAATGCCTCCTTATCATACTGGATGTTCTCCTCAGCCTCATGATCGGTATCCCTGAAATATCCTGTTATCCAGGTGAAGGGATTCTGCTCATCTAAAAGTTTCTGCACACTTCCGTCGCTGACATAAGCATAACCAATGTCCTGTCCTTTGATCTCTCTTGTCTGGTCATTTCTGAACTGCACCTGAACAGAATAGTCCTCAACTTTTTTCCGTATCAAATCTTCCGCCTGCTCCACAGTCAAGTTCCCGCAAGCTATATGGTTTACGGTTGTTCCCTTAAAGAATTTGTCTTTATAATAGTAAGCGCCCGCGCCATAGCCGGCAGCTGCCAGTATGACCACAGCACCTGTGATGCCAAGTGCAATTTTGATCCCGGTCTTTTTACCCTTCTTTTCCTCAGCCCTCATTTCTTTTTTGGCTGCTTTTTTCTGCATCTTTATAGTTTTTTTATCCGGCTCCCGGTAAGCAGCGGTTTCCGCCTGGCTTCCGATGGTATCCTGTATGATTTTCTCCATGGCAGAATCAATTTTGGCTTCCATCTCTGATTTAGGCTGTGTCTGTTCTGCCTCCCCTTGCCGGACAGCAGCTTTCGCCTGTTCTTCTGCCTGCTGCAATTTCTTTTGCTGTGTCTTTTTTTTCATCTAATTTGCTCCCCGATATTACATTTCTGTGGGTACTGCAGCCATCTACGCTTCATTTTCCATGCTGCAGCCGCCTATATTCGACATAAACGCGAATACTTGTCTATTATAACACAAAATTCTACAACCGGATAAATATAAATGAATCCTAAAAAAAATTTAAAGCTTTTGTCATACTTTCTGTTCCTTTTAGTGTATGTGAAATATTTTCTTCATATTCTATCCTGTCACAGAATTCTGCTGGGAATGGATCAACCATATATTAGACGCACGAAAGTGTCGAAAAGTGTCACAAGGAATAAAAAATATTTTTCTCCGCATACTAATTCTGCAGCGCAGGCAACTGCTGCCGCCCAATATAAGCAGAATAAGTGAGGATACTGCCATGTTAAAAGAAAAACCTTACGAAAACGACTATGATGACGGAAACATTCCTGAGATCGACCTGCCCAGGGAGTCAAACGCCACAGACGTGATCCCCGACGAAGTGCCGCGCAAAGACGGCCCTAGCGGAGAAGGCTGACAGGAAGCGAGGTGAATTCTGATGATCGACAATGAAGAACTTCCCATCGGCTTCACCATGGAACTGGCGCAGCATTCAGACATCCTGAACCATTTTGCCCAGCTTCCCAAATCTGAACAGAAGCCTCTGGTAGACAAAGCCAGACAGGTAAACTCCCGCCACGAAATGCGGGAGTATGTGGAATCCATGTTCCGCCCCTGAGATGCGCTGCTTCAAAAGCCGGCTGTGACACGCAGGATCCTCTGCGCCGCACAGTCGGTTTTTCTGTCCCTTCATTCATTTTTGGCTGACTGCTTAATGATCTGATTGATATAGGTACTCAGCCCCGCTACCAAAATCCCCTGGGTAACAGCAGTAAACACTGCCTTTGCGGCTGTCTGCGGAGAATGGACATCACAGACTGCAAGTACCCATACCGCGCATATAAGGATTCCTGCTGCTCCCAGGATCAGAGGGATATACTTATCTTTTACTGCCTGGGACTGTTTCAGCGCCATGCCCACAAAATAGAGCACTATGGCCACCACAAGAAGCTCAGGTTTTACATATTCCATTATAGTCTCCATTTCCCCTCCCCATAATACTGCCTCTCTTACCATCATATGCGCTGACAGGCTTAACTTGCCGGGACCGGTGTATTTTTTTCCATTCCATGATAATTCCTGCAAAATACCGTTTCCCCGCATATCCGGATGTGTTATACTAAAAGCGGTTACTATTCAACCTTCCGGCTTCATAGCAGCAAAAGCATGCACAGTCCTGCCCTTTAGGGTACAGACTGCATAGACCGCAGTCTGGCGCGAGGCCGTCTCGGGATTGTCTTGCAATTGCAAGGCAGCATCTGGCGGGACAGAGGAAGGCTGAACTGTTACTAAAAGTTTCTAAAGCAAAGAAGGAGGATTGCTGTAAAGCAAAAGAAATCTTATGTACCATTTACTGAATCAATATTTAGATACAAAACAGATCGTAATGCTGGGAATCATCATTACCTTTCTCATCACATTTTTTGCCCTGAAACATCCCTTTTCCTTTCTCCCCAGTGACCAGGGACGGGATTTCGCCTTAAACGGCGCACTCTCAAAAGGTAAGACAAGAGGCGTTGGGCTGACGTTTGTCATCTGTTTTATCATCGGCACGGTTCTCTTTATGCCTCTTGACAAAGAGTATATCGTCTACGCCATACTGCTTTTCTGCATTATGCTGAGCGGATACCTGGACGATGCTGCTGAGACGCCGTGGAATGAATACAAAAAAGGTCTGATCGACCTCATCATCTCCGCTGTGGCTGTTCTCACTTTCCTGAATTTTAACAGTACCACCATCTCCCTTGGTTTTACGGAGCTGGAAATACCCAAAGCGGTCTTTGCCATACTGGGCATTATCCTCTTCTGGGTCTCCATCAATGTAACAAACTGTACCGATGGTGTGGACGGGCTGTGCGCCAGTCTCTGTGTGATCGTGATGCTGTCCTTTGGCCTGATTTTTAAAGAAACTCTGGGAACTTACGTGATCGCCAATTTCCTTTTTGCCGCTGTCCTGCTGGCATACCTGTACTTTAATTCCTCCCCCAGCAGTATGCTGATGGGGGACGCCGGCTCCCGGGCACTGGGCTTTTATATTGCAGTGATCGCCATCAAATCCCATCATCCGGTCATCTACCTTCTGCTGGCAGGTGTACTGATCATTGACGGCGGCCTGGGACTTGTAAAACTCTTCCTGAAAAGATTTTTAAAGATCTCCATCCTGAAAAATACAAGAACCCCCATTCATGACCACGTAAGAAAAAAATGCGGCTGGTCAGATACTCAGGTTGTTGTCCGTTTCCTGATCATCCAGGTGATCCTGGCTGTTGCAGCATACTTGCTGGTAAAATAAAAAAGAAAGAGAAACACGCCATGACAGCTGTGTTTCTCTTTTTCCTTTCCCCCTCATTTTGCTGCCCTCATACACGGTCCGGTGTCGGCTCAGAACTGAGCCATCAGATATGAATAATAATATCCTGAACATCACAATTTAGAATATCACAGAGCACATCAATGGTCTTTGTGGTAATGGCCTCACCCTTTTTCATCCTGTACAGGGTATGGGCTGATACACCATGGGTATGAATCAATTGATACTCCGTCAAATCTCTCCGGAACAGTGTCTCGTAAAACGGTTTATAACTGATCATAAACACTTCTCCTATCCAAAACATTTATTGAATAGTATCATACTCAATCTCTTGACTATACTCAAAATATTGAGTATATTTAAAACAAAAGAATGAAATGGGGGAATATTTTATGACAAATCATGAAGAGCCAAAACATTCATCAGAATACGACAAGAAACAGTTCCTTGAAAGCTGTGACAGGTATGAGGACAAAACCCTGGAAAATATTATAAAAAAAGCAAAAGAGATGGGACTTCTGGAAGATTAGTCTTACCCCGGCCGGGATGTGCCGGGGATTTTTTTCTCAATGCAGAATGCCGCTTGTACTCTTTCCTCACTTTATGTATAATAAATGAGGAATCTGGAAACCCTGACTGCGGCTGAAAAAACCGCAAATAAAAACAAAGGAACTTTAGTATATGAATATAAGAAGACTTTTTGCTGTATGGAGCGCCAAGCTCATTAAGACAGCCTGTCAGATCACCGGCAGACAGGGTGTGACTCTGGCCGGAAAAATAGCACTCTCCATCTATCCGCCCATTTTAAAAGAATTGGCCTGTGAAGTCAGAAAAGACATTTTTGTGGTCTGCGGCACCAATGGCAAGACAACCACCAATAATCTGTTGGCCTCTGTTCTGGAAGCAAACGGCTGCAGGGTTGTCTGCAACCGCACCGGCTCCAACATGCTGAACGGTGTGGTTTCTGCCTTTGTCCTGAATGCCCGGGCAAACGGCCATCTGGATGCGGATTATGCCTGTATCGAGATTGACGAGGCCTCCACGGTCCGTGTATTTCCCCACTTCAAACCTAATTATATGGTCCTGACGAATCTGTTCCGTGACCAGCTTGACCGCTACGGGGAGATTGACACCACTATGAACCTTCTGTCCCGAGCCATGAAGATGGCACCTGATATGAAGCTTTTAGTCAACGGGGATGACTCACTGTCCACCTTTCTCGCCATGGACAATGACAATCCGTACACCACTTACGGCATCAGTGAACAGGTGTACAAAGAACAGGATTCCCGTGAGATCCGGGAAGGCCGTTTCTGCAAACGCTGCGGAGAAAAAATGGAGTACAAATTCTACCATTACAGTCAATTGGGGGATTATTTCTGTCCCAAATGCGGTTTTGCCCGTCCTACACCGGAATTTGACGGCAGCCATATTGATATGTCGGATGGTCTGTCCTTTTATGTGGGCGATTTTCATATAAAAGCCAATTACCGTGGTTTTTACAATATATATAACATACTGGCAGTCTACGGCGCTGCCTCCCTGGCGGGTATTCCCCTTGACCGTTTTAACAGGATTCTGGGTGACTACACGCCCCAGTTCGGAAGAAATGAACTTTTTGAAATCGGCGGTACGAAAGTCATGCTGAACCTGGCTAAAAACCCGGCAGGTTTTAACCAGAATATCGGGGCGGTCATGACTGACACTTCCCCCAAGGATATCATAATCCTGATCAATGACAACAGCCAGGACGGCACGGATGTATCCTGGCTCTGGGATGTGGATTTTGACAGGCTGAAGGACGCCAATGCCGCATCCATAACCGTCAGCGGCATCCGCTGTCAGGATATGCGCCTGCGGCTGAAATACGTGGATATCCCCTCCTCTCTGGAGCCTGATATAGAGAAGGCTATCCAGACCCGAATCCAAAACGGAACCAAAAACCTGTATCTGCTGGTAAATTACACCGGCCTGTATACCACCCATAATATCCTGAAGAAAATGGAGGGCAGAAAATGATGAAGATCACCATCGGACATTTATATCCGGACCTGCTGAACCTGTACGGGGACAGGGGAAATATCCAGTGCATGATGAAGCGCTGCCAGTGGAGAGGCATCGAAGCTGAGACCATAGAATACCAGCTTGAGGACCATATTGACTTTTCCACTCTCGACATTGTGCTTCTGGGCGGCGGATCTGACAGGGAACAAATGCTGGTCTGTGACAAGCTGCGCAGCATTCAGAAGGATTTCAGAGATTATGTGGAGGACAACGGTGTGGTGATTGCCGTCTGCGGCGGTTATCAGCTTCTCGGTCATTATTATGACACAGATGACGGACGCATTGAAGGCCTTTCCCTTGTTGACTTATACACAGAACAGGGCAGCCCCCGCCTGATCGACAACATTGTACTGGAGAATGATAAATTCAGCCTTCCCATTGTGGGCTTTGAAAATCACGGAGGCCGCACCTATATCGGAGATAATGAGCCTTTCGGAAAAGTCCTCTACGGAAGCGGCAACAACGGAGAGGACAAGGCAGAGGGTGTGCTTTACAAAAATGTTGTGGGCACATATCTCCACGGCCCCCTCCTTCCCAAAAATCCGCATATCAGCGATTATCTGATCACAAACGCCCTGGAACGCAAATACGGAAAAGCGGAGCTGGCTCCGCTTGATGACAGCCAGGAGATTGAGGCAAACCAGTATATCTATCATCGCTTTACAGCCAAACAATAGATAAATACGGGGGTCTTATGATCGCTATGAACAGAAGGGGATAACTTATGGGATACCGAATCGCACTGCTGCTGAAACAGCACTACTACCAACATTTTAATCAACGCCTGCCCGGCATCAGCGAAGATATCTTTGTAGAATGTTTTACTTATGATACCTTGGAGGAACTTAAAACATTATTTCTGCAAAACAAAAACAACTTTGAAGGATTTCTGGTCAGCGGTATTGCCCCCATGAAAGCCATATACTCCCTTGGGGAGCAGGCTGCCGATGCTGTTGTTGACTATTTTCATATCAGTGTGGAGAACACCTACCGTATTCTGCTTCAGCAGATTGTTTTGAATGAACAACTGAAATTGTCCCGAATCGGCATGGATTTCCTTCAGGACGGCCACACCTTAAAAGAGCTCTTGGAGAGCAATCGGTTTGCCCAGCGCATCCGTGAATTTGAGGATGAGTGGATCGAGTATTCATCCAATGTGGATCTGGATGAGAGAGAGGCTGCCCTCTCCGAAAAATACAGGGAACTGGCAGCGCAGGATAAACTGGATATGGTCATCACTTATTTCTACAGCGTGACCGAGAATCTGCGTGACACCTCTGTCCCCTGTATTTATGTGTATCCTGACGAGAACATGATAAGCGATATCCTGAACAGTATGAAAAAAAGCATTTCCATTAAAAGCATGAAGGACCATCTTCCTGCAGTCATACATATTAATATGGAAAATATGCCTGTACAGGATGAAATGTCATATGAAACCACCCGCCTGGAGATCAATAAAATGATCGTGGAACTGAACCGGAAATATCTGAACCGCCTTATCATAAAAAACACGTACCGGGATTTTGAACTTTACGGTGATTACAGTATCATAAAAGAGATCACAGGGGATTTCCAAAAATGTCAGATCCTGGACCGGCTCCACAGCCTGCCCTCTTTCAGAGGCTCCGTGGGATACGGCATTGGCCGCACCTTTTATCAGGCCAGAGTAAATGCCATTGATGCCAGTCATTATTCCAGAAACGGCAGCCAGCAGGAGGACGGCAGCTACCTGATCGACGAAAACGACCAGCTCACAGTCCTGCAGATCGGCCTGGTCCCCGCCGGAATGAAAGTGTCAGGCGATTACATCCATGATATTGCGGACAAAGTGAGCCTTTCCTCAGAGACCATTGTCAGGATCATCCGTGTTATGAAACAGGAGGGCACCAATAAACTCACTTCCCAGGAATTGATGCATCACCTGAATATCTCCGCCAGAGCGGCCAATAAATTTCTGGCCGCCCTGCAGAAGGACGGATACGCGGAAGTTGTAGGTATGAGACGTTCCGGAAATAAAGGGAGGCCCATCAACATATATCAGATCGATCTGAAATACTGATCCATCCGCATGTTCTCTTTGATATACAAAAACAGCAGCCTTACCGGTTTATCGGAATGGCTGCTGTTTTTGCCCTGCTGTCTTATTATTGTTTATAGATCCGGCTTTATCTCATCCGGAATCGGACAATGGTAGCCTCCTTTCACTGCTTTGAGAAATTCTTTCTTTGCCTCCTCAGCTATCCGAGGATCCTGAAAAACATCAATAGCTGACATCCCCATAACCTTTGCCGCGGTGATCATACCCTTTATCCCTATGGAAGACCCTGACTGACTGACCTCCTGCCAGGAATGCCCGGGAGTTCCAAAAGCTTTGCAGGCTGTCAGGATCTGTCCTGTGGGCGCCTGATAGCTCACGTCCCCCACATCTGTACTTCCCGGCATGACTGTTTTCAGGGGATTGATGGGAAAAACTGCATCTGCCAGCACTTTGCCCTCCATCTCTGCAGCCGCATTCTCCCCGTGCTGATCTTCCACCGCTGACACAGCCTCCTGCATGATCTCCTCCGAAAATGTCCTCTGGATCTTCTCCGCCAACGCGTGATCATCGCTGTCAAAATCCGGCGCTCCAGCCTCCCGAAAATTCTCCATCAATACGTTTCCAAGGACCTTATTGGGGATATAGTCGCTGAATCCGTCCCCCCGCACCACCTCATAGGAGGTACCTGTCATGATAGCTGCTCCCCGTGCCACTTCACAGATCCTTTCAAATATTTCAAAAGACTGTCGAAGCCGCGGAGCTCTGGCTTCGTAATAGACAGATGCAGTCTCCTGTACCACATTTGCTGCGTTTCCTCCTGCGTTGGTGATCGCGTAGTGAATTCTGGCCTCCGGGATCACGTGCTCCCTTAAAAAATTGCATCCCACATTCATAAGCTCCACTGCGTCCAGGGCACTCCTTCCCAGATGGGGAGACGCGGAGGCGTGGGATGCCTTACCATGGAAAGTAAAAGAGGCGCAGATATCTGCCAGCGAACTGGATGAAAAAAGTCCGTTCACGTCCCAGGGATGCCAGCAGAATACCGCATCAAGGCCTTCAAAGCAGCCCTCCCGTGCCATAAAAGTTTTACCTGAACCCTTCTCTTCCCCCGGGCAGCCAAAGTAGACAATAGTTCCTGCTCCTCCGCTCTCCTCCAGGTAAGCCTTAACGGCAACTGCCGCCGCAAGGGAACCGGTGCCCAGCAGATTATGGCCGCATCCATGGCCGCAGTCTGTCTCCTCTCTCTTTTCCTGCGTATCCCTCCCCGGTTTCTGGCTAAGCCCAGGAAGCGCATCAAATTCCCCCAAAATGGCAACTGCCGGTCCGCCGGTGCCAAAGGTTCCCTTAAAGGCTGTGGGGATTCCCGCCAGCCCTGTTTCCACCTGAAACCCCTCCGCTTCCAGCGTATCCTGCAGTAATTTCGCTGATCGGTATTCATGAAATCCCAGTTCCGCATATTCCCATATTTTTCGGCTGATATCAGAGTAAGTCTTCTCCTTCTCAGCAATTCTTTTGCATAATCTTTCTTTTGCCTCTGTCATTTTCTTCCTCTCCTTATATACCCACCATTACAGCTCCCATGATCAGGATAACTTCCAGCGCAATCCACATTAAAAATAATTTCCAAATAAATTTGTACCACTTATTCATACCAATCCCCATAACACCGCACATCATAGCGCATCCTGTAGGCCAGAACATTTTAGAAAATCCATCCCCAAACTGATAGGCTATGACAGCGATCTCACGGCTCAGTCCAACCACATCGGCAAGGGGCGCCATAATAGGCACGGTCACTACAGCCTGCCCGGTTCCTGATGGAACAAAGAAGTTGATCAGGTTCTGTGCCAGCAGCATGGCAAATGCGGAAAGTCCGGAGGGGAAGCCTTTTACTATATTAGATAAATACAAAACCGCTGTGTCAATAATATTACCTGAACTCATCACCACTTCGATTGAGCGGGCAAAACCAATCATAAGAACCGTGAAAACCATGGATTTTGAGGATTCTACAAAGGAATCTGCAATTTTACTAGGTCCCATTTTATTGATAAGGCCGGTTATCACCATTCCGATAAAAAATACTGCTGCAAGCTGCTGCAGATAAAAACCAAACTTTGCAACGCCGATGGCAATCGTCATGATAATAATACCAAATCCCACTAACGTGAGCTTCTGTCTGCCTGTAAAAGGCATCTGCATAACCTCATCGCGGCTGGCCGTGACTGTAGGCTCCGGTACGCCGTAGAGATAACTCTTTGTGGGGTCTTTTTTTACTTTTTTTGCATAGTGCATTATGTAGATTATGGTTACAGTCACAAAACAAACAAATGCCACGATCCGGAATGTGATAATTTTGCCTTCAACACTTGGAATTCCTGCAATACTGCTTCCCAGACCAACCGTAAAGGGGTTAAGGACTGCCGCGGCAAAGCCAACACCGGTTCCCAGGATCACGATGGAAGATCCTACTATCCTGTCATATCCCAGTGTGATGGCAATGGCAACAAACGCCGGGATCAGTCCCCAGGCCTCCTCATTCATGCCAAATGTAGTTCCCCCGAGAGCAAAGAGTGTAAAAAATATGGGAATCAGGAAATAATCCTTGTCCTTGATCTTCCTCAGTATAGAACCGACCAGCGCGTTCAATGTTCCGGTACTCATAAGCAAAGTAACGTACCCACAGGCAAAAAGCAGAAAAAATATAATATCCGCTGCGTTTACAAATCCCTGAAAGATACTCATGCAAAAAGCCCAGGGGCCTATAGGATTGGCATCCACCGCATGATAACTCCCCGCTACTACCAGTTCTCTCCCCAAATCCGGGTCTACCGCCCTATCAAACTGTCCTGCCGGTAAAACCCAGGTCAGTATGGCACTGATAAGGACCATTGTCATCATGATCACGTAGGCATGGGGCATGGAAAATTTAAATTTCCTCTCTCTTTTCATTTAAAAAATCCTCCTTTTACTTTTTCGCTGTAAACTGCTGATTATTTTAAGCATACTTACAGAACCATTCTTTTATATTTAGGATACCACTCTGCTTAAATAAAGTCAATTGGCAGTAATTGCAGATAATATCTCTTGAATTTCGGAAATAATACACAAAAAATAACGGCTTGATGCGGGCTTTCGATTCTGAAAAGAATTATGGTACTGTAAATTACATTTAAAGCCGGATTCTTTATAGATATGGATGCACCGTGGCCGTAACACTGCGGTTCACAGTTTTCTGCCCTGGAAGCGTTTCCCCGGGAAAAACAGCCTGATGTGGCGAAACCCCGGGGCAGGCGGCACTTGTTGCGGTTCTCTGTACTGCGCCTTTTACATGGATGTGAAGCGTAACATCATTACAGAAATATTCGAGAATATGTAATACAAAATAGTGGAAATTCCTAATTTTAAATGTTATACTGGTTATTGAAATTATTTTATGTATGAGGAGGATTACATCATGGCGAGAGGACGCAAAAAAGAGACGAGGACACTGGATGAACAACTGCAGGCAGTTATCGGGGAAATCGCCACATATGAAGAAACTTTAAAAGAACTACGCCGCAAGAAAAAAGAGATTGAGCAGAAAATCACGGAAGATAAAAAAGAGGCTTTATATAGAGCAGTAATGGAATCCGGCAAATCACTGGAGGAAGTCCTGGCTGGTTTAAGCAACCAATAAAACATAAGTCAGCCCCCCGGCTGTTCAGATCTGAACAGCCGGGGGGCTGACTTATGTTTTGATGCTTTTAAGGCTATTCCGTTTCTCTCTCCAAGATCACCTGATAACAATTTGCACCATACACACTCATTCTGGGTTCTAATATCTGCTTCAAACGCCATCCATTGGCAGCTTCAGATATAATTGCTTCTTTACAGGCCTCAAAGGGTACCTGCGGCTGCCGGGTCTGCACATATCCGTACCCGGACTTTTCCGTCTTATCCGAAACCAATGGTATTTCAATAAACTTATATTCATATTTCTTCATAGGCTGCTCTCCTCTTCTCTCAGGATGTATCCGCAATATCCATTTTCTGTTTTTATATATCTTATCTGAACCTGTTCCCCTGCCTGATAGGTATTATCCACAATCCGGCATTGTATCTCTGCATCTTCCCCCTGCAAGGTCTTAAATTTTACGGTTATAGCAGGAGGTTTCTCCTCCCACTGCGCCCCAAACTGTGCGGCAAAAAACTGATCTACAGGCGTATTGCCAATGTAAGTAATCTCACCTACTGTATTAATCCCATTTTTATCAAAATGCTTTTTGAGCTTTTCTGCTCTGCTTAAACCAAACATATGCAGACTCCCTTCTGTGGCACCAATACACTTCTATTTAAAGATATTATACATTTTTTTTCTGTAAGAAACAATCAAAAAAGAAACAGGATTCCTGCATGATCAACGATCATGATCCGCTACATAAAATACATGGGGATTGTTCTCAGCAACAGGCTTCATGATGCACAGATATGGAAATCTGCTCCATAACGGGCTGGCAGTCCTCCGAATTTTCCTGCCGGATGCGTGATAATATCCCGCAGGTTAGTGGCCATAGGAACCGTTACCATACATGCACTATTCGCCATAATCTATCGGTCTGCTTACCCGTGATCTTATACTCTATATATAAATCTTTTTCTATATTGACCTTTTAGGTAAATGGCGTTACAATAGTATTGACCTAATAGGTAAATATCGTCATCAAAAAGGAGATAACAATGCCCGTAAAACTATTAGAGCTGATCCCTCAAAAAAGGGACGCTATACTAAATGCAGCCCTAAAAGAATTCTCTTCGCAAGGTTATGACAAAGCTTCAACAAATATCATAGCTAAGGAGGCCGGAATCTCAAAAGCACTCATGTTCCACTATGTCAGCAGTAAGCAAGAACTCTTTTTCGTGGTTTATGATTATTTTTCCGATTTGATCAGGAGAGAGTATTTTGAACAAATGGACTTTAACGAGAGAGATATTTTCGCCAGACTACAGCAGTCATATCTTCTGCAGCTCAAGCTAACAGAAAAATATCCCTGGATTTTAGAATTCAATAAGCTCTCACGCGATACAAATTCCGAAGAGATAAATAAGAAGCTGCAAGATAAAAGAAAACAGGAACATGCAGACTGCTATCCCAAGCTATTTGATGATATAGACGAAAGCCTGTTCAGAAAAGGATTGGAGATAAATGCATGTAAACAGTTTATCTTCTGGTCCAATGTTGGATTTACAGATGAAATCTTAGAGGAGTTTAGAAACAATCCGTTGCCTCATATTGACGGGGAGGCTGTCATATCTAAACTTGATCATTACTTTGCAGAACTGCGCAAGATATTTTATGCGTCAGATAATTTGTAAATCTGCAGCTTAAAGCCTTGGCCGGAAAAGAAAAACGCCAAATTTACGGAGGTGCAATATGAATGAGCAATACACACCTGTGATCATGGACTTCCCACTGAGAGGTGAATGGTTCTCTCCCAATACCCCCGGATCACGGATTCCAAGCCACGGGACAAACCGGTTCGGTACACGGTACGCTTATGACTTTTTACAGGTAGATTGGAAACGGAGAGGTCATCCCAGTTATCAAACGCATTGGCTTAAATATCTACTTTTTGGTGTTCCGCTGCAAAAATGCTATTGTTGGGGAGAAAATGTCTACGCTCCCTGTGATGGCACAGTTGTTGACGCAAAAGATGATCACAGGGAAAGATCCAGAGCACATCTTATTTCAGACCTGTATGTTGCTGTCAAAAGTGCACATTTTTATAATCCACGGAAAGATCATATACAGTCCATAGCCGGAAATTATATTATCATAAAATACAACGAACACGTGTATGCGGCGTTTGCCCATCTTCAATGCGGTTCCATCAAGGTTATTGCAGGCCAAAAGGTTAAGAGGGGAGAGGTTTTGGGTAAAATCGGACATTCCGGGAATTCCTTTTTTCCTCATTTACATTTTCAGCTTATGGATAACAGGGATATGAATTCAGCACAGGGGGTTCCCTGCGCTTTTAAACAGTATGAAGTGTTTGGTAATGGCCAGTGGGAAACTGTGAAGAATGGCATTCCAACAGATACGGACAGAATTCGATTTCCACACAAGACTTTAGAAATCTAAATCTTATTCTGTCAGCGGGATCCTATAAAGGGAATATGTATGATCAAGATAAAAACCAAGTGTCTCAGCAAGGCTTCTTGAAGCCGTGTTTGTAAACATACAATCCCAATATGGCTCTAAGCCATTTTGCAGCAGCTCAGAGACAAACGCCTCTGTAGCCATTTGGCAATATCCTTTTCTCCTGTATCCCTCTAATGTTTCAATTCCGATGGTATAAGTATGTTGAAAAATAAAATTTGTCAGGCAATAGCTGACAATCTTTTTTTCAAAGACAATACAATACCCAAATGCATGTTTTGTAAAATGATCAAGGGAATCCCACCATCGTATAATCTCTGATCCAAGAAACGTTAAATTAGAAATTTCTGTTGATTGTAAAAGATTTCTGTCTATCTTTTTTATATAAATATCTTTTGATATAGGTTTAAAAGTGTGCAAATTCCATTTTTCAAGATTTAATTTATAAGCACATTGTCTGGACTTCAACAAATTGTTTCTATTAAAAATATCTTCTAAGACAGAATCCCACTTTTTACAGTCACCGCTGAACTCAAAATCTCCGAGGCCGCTGTCTATAATCCTTCTTTTCAAGTTGCTATAAATAAAATCCACAATATCATCGTTGAACTTTGAATTATTAAAATCACCAATAAAATAAAATCCTTTTATTCCATATGACCATATAAGCGCCGTTTCAGGATGGTAGAGAGAGTCAACAAATACTTCACCGGAATTCATCCCACTCAGTACAGACTTTATTTCAATGTTATCCCACTCTCTACTCACCAGGTGAACGATATCCGCAAATCTCTCTTTATCAAACTGATAGATCATAAACTTCTCCTTCTCATTGGAAATGGATTTTAAATATAAAACAAAGTGGCAAGCTTAGATTATACTAAACTTGCCACTCTATTATCAACAGGGGATGAGGGATTCGAACCCCCATCGACGGTTTTGGAGACCGGTGCTCTACCATTGAACTAATCCCCTATATACTATCTATTATTATACATAAAATCTTTTTTCTTTCAAGACTTTTTTTCAAAAAAATCTGTTTTTTGAAATATACCTTCAAAACCGCATATACAAAACACAAAAACCTTTTTTCTTACCCGCCGTTCGCACTTCCGTGCTTAGGTCAAGCCCTCGACCGATTAGTAGCAGTCAGCTCCATACATTGCTGCACTTCCACCTCTGCCCTATCCACCTCGTCGTCTTCAAGGGGTCTTACTTCTTTATAGAATGGGATATCTCATCTTGAGGGGGGCTTCACGCTTAGATGCCTTCAGCGTTTATCCCTTCCAGGCTTGGCTACCCTGCCATGCAGTTGGCACTGCAACAGGTACACCAGCGGCCCGTCCATCCCGGTCCTCTCGTACTAAGGACAGCTCCTCTCAAATATCCTACGCCCACGCCGGATAGGGACCGAACTGTCTCACGACGTTCTGAACCCAGCTCGCGTACCGCTTTAATGGGCGAACAGCCCAACCCTTGGGACCTACTACAGCCCCAGGATGCGATGAGCCGACATCGAGGTGCCAAACCACTCCGTCGATGTGAACTCTTGGGAGTGATAAGCCTGTTATCCCCAGGGTAGCTTTTATCCGTTGAGCGATGGCATTCCCACTTAATACCACCGGATCACTAAGCCCTACTTTCGTACCTGCTCCACCCGTCGGTGTCGCAGTCAAGCTCCCTTCTGCCTTTGCACTCTGCGAATGGTTTCCAACCATTCTGAGGGAACCTTTGGGCGCCTCCGATACTCTTTCGGAGGCGACCGCCCCAGTCAAACTCCCCGCCTGGCATTGTCCCACCGCCGGGTCACGGCGGATGGTTAGAAGCCCAATACTGCAAGGGTGGTATCCCAACATTGGCTCCAGCACAACTGGCGTCATGCCTTCAAAGCCTCCCACCTATCCTGTACATGCAATACCGGACCCCAGTACCAAACTGGAGTAAAGCTCCATGGGGTCTTTCCGTCCTGGCGCAGGTAACCAGCATCTTCACTGGTACTTCAATTTCACCGGATGCATTGCCGAGACAGCGCTCAAATCATTACGCCTTTCGTGCGGGTCGGAACTTACCCGACAAGGAATTTCGCTACCTTAGGACCGTTATAGTTACGGCCGCCGTTTACTGGGGCTTAAATTCAATGCTTCGTCTCCTGACATCTCCTCTTAACCTTCCAGCACCGGGCAGGCGTCAGCCCATATACCTCACCTTTCGGTTTCGCATAGACCTGTGTTTTTGCTAAACAGTTGCTTGAGCCTATTCTCTGCGGCCAGGTCTCCCTGGCACCCCTTCTCCCGAAGTTACGGGGTCATTTTGCCGAGTTCCTTGGCAATGCTTCTTCCGTCGGCCTTAGGATTCTCTCCTCATCCACCTGTGTCGGTTTACGGTACGGGTACGGTATAAACAATAGCGGCTTTTCTTGACGCATGGCTCACACACTTCCCTACTTTAGTTCGGTACGCATCACGCTTTTGGGTTGTCTGACGGTTTTTCCTATCAGACCCCTCCTTCGCTTGCCCCGGGATTCCATTCCCGGGTTGTGCTCTCCACACGTGTCCCCACAGTTCTGTTATATCGCAGTACAGGAATCTCAACCTGTTGTCCATCGGCTACGGCTCTCGCCCTCGCCTTAGGCCCCGACTTACCCAGGGCAGATCAGCTTTACCCTGGAAACCTTAGATATTCGGCCACAAGGATTCTCACCTTGTTCTCGCTACTCATTCCGGCATTCTCTCTTCAATGCAGTCCACAGCTCCTTACGGTACTGCTTCTTCCCGCATTCAATGCTCCTCTACCAATGACTATGTCATTCCTCAGCTTCGGTGTCGTGTTTCAGCCCCGGACATTTTCGGCGCAGGACCTCTCGACCAGTGAGCTATTACGCACTCTTTGAATGTGTGGCTGCTTCTGAGCCAACATCCTGGTTGTCTTTGAAATCCCACATCCTTTTCCACTTAACACGTACTTTGGGACCTTAGCTGGAGGTCTGGGCTCTTTCCCTTTTGACTATCCAACTTATCTCGTATAGTCTGACTCCCGGTAATCGGTTCGATGGCATTCGGAGTTTGATATTCTTCGGTAGGCTTTGACGCCCCCTAGGAAATTCAGTGCTCTACCTCCATGAATCTATACCGAGGCTAGCCCTAAAGCTATTTCGAGGAGAACCAGCTATCTCCGGGTTCGATTGGAATTTCTCCCCTATCCACACCTCATCGCCACCCTTTTCAACGGATGTGCGTTCGGTCCTCCACTACCTCTTACGGCAGCTTCAACCTGGACATGGATAGATCACCCGGTTTCGGGTCTGCACATACTGACTCTGGCCCTATTCAGACTTGGTTTCCCTACGGCTCCGCGTCTTAGACGCTTAACCTTGCCAGTATGCACAACTCGCCGGACCGTTCTACAAAAAGTACGCGGTCCCTCATATAAAGAGGTTCCACAGCTTGTAAACACAGGGTTTCAGGTTCTCTTTCACTCCCCTCCCGGGGTCCTTTTCACCTTTCCTTCACAGTACTATGCACTATCGGTCACTAAGGAGTATTTAGCCTTACGGGGTGGTCCCCGCTCGTTCCCACAAGGTTTCTCGTGTCTCGTGGTACTCTGGATCCTGCCATGTCATCTCGGATTTCATGTACGGGGCTTTCACCCTCTCTGGCTGGCTTTCCCAAAACCATTCCATTATCCTCAACGAATCACTTATGCAGTCCGAACCCCGCCATGCACGCATGGCGGTTTAGGCTCTTTCCCGTTCGCTCGCCGCTACTTAGGAAATCGAGTTTTCTTTCTTCTCCTCGGGGTACTTAGATGTTTCAGTTCCCCCGGTTCCCTTCCATACGTTATGGATTGGCGTATGGATACATGAGGTTTGCTCATGTGGGTTTCCCCATTCAGATATCTCCGGCTCATAGGATATTTGCTCCTCCCCGAAGCTTTTCGCAGCTTATCACGTCTTTCATCGGCTCTTAGTGCCAAGGCATCCACCCTGCGCTCTTTCTTGCT
>NZ_OIWX01000001.1:2827500-4522500 GCF_900258535.1 Blautia marasmi | reverse complement strand
CCATTTCTTTAAAAGCTTCCCTGCCATCAGGCGCAGAAGGGGTCAGTTTTTCAAATGCGTAAGACAAAGCGAAATCCGCCAATTCCTTTCGGAATCCCTCCATATTTCCAAAGTGCCGGGAAATCGGCTGCGTGGAACAGTGTAACTCCTCCGCCAGCGCTTTAATATTTAAGGCAGAATATCCGTCACGAATCAGCATCGTCAGTGCTGCATTTAAAATCATTTCTTTTGGTATCTTTGGACTACTTGGCATATCTATCTCCTCACATAATACAGTAAATACATTTATAATAAATTAGTTTACAATAAACTTATTTACATTATATCTTACACTCATGTTCCTGTCAACATCTATATAAACAATCCATTTTACTGCAATCGTTTCAATTTTATGCTTTAGCTGCGGATGATGACCAGCATTACATACCCTTCCCTACATCACCAAACACCTGGCTTCCGGAAGCACCTTTAAGTCTGTCACCTGCTGCCGTCCTTTACTCGTTTAGGTCTCTAACTAAAAAAACGCCGTTTGCCATATGCCTTTCGGCTGACAAACGACTTTTTTCCACTAAATGCCTTTCGCAAATAGCAAGAACTCTGTATGGCCAGGATATTTACCGGCTTTTGTGTTTCAATATCGTAACTATTCAGTAGGTCTGTACATTCACTGCGCTGACCGTAAGAAGGTGTACCACGACTAAGCTAAAATCCCATCGCCAAAGGCGATTTTGCATAGATTTTTGCCTGTAACTGTGAGGGTACTGAACCGTTACTCAATATCATATATATCCCATCACATCTTTAATATTACCCACTCCGATCAAAGCGATTTTAAATTTTCCCTGCAATCCTTCCAGGTTTGCTTTAGGCATTATGCAGGTTGTAAATCCCATTTTTTCCGCCTCTTTCACCCTCTGCTGTGCCTGACTGACTCCCCGCACTTCGCCGGACAGACCCACTTCACCAAAAATCAGGGTATCCGGGTCCACGGTTCTATTCCTATAGCTGGATATAATGGCAGCCACAATGCCCAGATCAATAGCCGGTTCCCCCAGCTTCATACCGCCTGCAAGGTTGACGTACGCATCACAGTTTCCCAGTGCCAGGCCTGCACGCTTTTCCAAAACTGCCATAAGTAAATTAACCCGGTTATAATCAATACCGACAGAGGTTCTCCTCGGCAAACCAAAATTTGTCTTTGTGACCAAAGCCTGGATCTCAATCAAAATCGGGCGTGTCCCCTCTAATGAACACACCACCACAGTCCCTGACGCATCCGTGGGGCGGCCGTTTAACATAACCTGGGAGGGGTTTTTCACCTCCACAAGCCCGCACTCCTGCATCTCAAATACACCGATCTCATTGGTGGAGCCAAAACGGTTCTTCACACTTCTGAGGATTCTGTAGGACGCATGTCTGTCCCCCTCAAAATACAGTACCGTATCCACCATATGTTCCAGTACACGGGGGCCTGCCACACTTCCATCCTTGGTCACATGGCCCACAATGAAGACCGATATTCCCATTCCTTTTGCAATCTTCATCAAGATACCTGTGGATTCCCGGACCTGGGAAACACTGCCCGGTGCTGAGGACACCTCCTCATTATACATAGTCTGGATAGAGTCGATAATGACCGCCTCCGGCTTTTCATTTTCTATTGTTGTGCTGATGATCTCCAGGTTCGTCTCGCAGAGAAGGCGCAGATTTTCATTGAACTCCCCGATACGCTGCGCCCGCATTTTAATCTGCTGCAGGGATTCCTCTCCTGATATATATAGGATTTTATGGCCTGCATCAGAAAGCAGTTTACATACCTGCAGAAGAAGGGTGGATTTTCCAATCCCGGGATCACCCCCGACCAGCACCATGGAGCCCTGGACCACACCGCCGCCCAGGACCCGGTCTAATTCCTCCATACTGGTCTTGATCCGGTTATCCTCCCTGATATCTATTTGAGAGAGCATCATAGGTTTGCCTGCACGGCCGCCCGCTGCACTTCCTGCTGCCTGTCCCGGGCCTTTTTTGGCCCCCTGGGAAACAGTCTCCTCCACAAATGAATTCCACTCCCGGCATCCGGGACACTGCCCCATCCATTTTGCAGATTCATATCCACAGTTCTGACAGAAAAATACTGTCTTTTTCGCCTTTGCCATATGTTTGTCCTTTCCTTTGCAAAGATAAAACGGGCCGGAGCACCACACTCCGACCCGCTGCTTTTAGCTAAACCACTGCCTGCCCGGCTGCATCCTTGCTTACAGCTTCTTAATATTTACAG
Source organism: Blautia marasmi (assembly GCF_900258535.1). NCBI lineage: Bacteria > Bacillati > Bacillota > Clostridia > Lachnospirales > Lachnospiraceae > Blautia > Blautia marasmi. The sequence continues at coordinate 4,520,222 of NZ_OIWX01000001.1, read as the reverse complement.
ATACCTGCTCGGACTGCTCAAGCTCAACACTGAAGGACAGCTTGCCGCCCAGATTCGTCTTCATCTGACCTGCATTTACTTCATCTATGGTAATCGCATATTCTGTATCTTCTTCCAGTTCTACGGTAATCTGCGCATCCTTTGGGCCTTCCACCACAAAGCTCATGCCGTCCTCCACTACATCAAGATCCAGAACTGCAGTCCCCGGAACAGACTCATACACAAACATACCGTTGCGCTCCAGCTTTGTAATTTCATTATATGTCTTTACTTTATACATGTCTCCGTCATGCTCAAAGTCGGAAAGTTTGGATTTTGCCGCCAATTCATAATTTCCAAAGCTGATCTTACCGTTTTCCTCTGTTCGTATTAACTCTTTTACTACTGACATCTCAATGTCCTCCCACTTATGTCTTTCACCGGGGCCGGAAAGACTTCCTGGCCTTCCGGTGTCTTTGGTTATATTTCTCAATGGAAACCTTATATGCATGTTACCATAATTCGTAATCTTTTTCTAGTCATTCGAGGGATTTACCACAAATTTTATTCCCTGTTTAGAAATTCCGAGAGTGACTTCATCCCCCTCCTTGATCTTCCCTTCCAGGATCTCCTCCGCCATGGCATCCTCGATCTTACTTTGGATCGCCCGTTTCAGCGGCCTTGCCCCGTATTTTGGATCAAACCCTTCTTTGGCTATGAGTTCTTTCACGCTGTCACGCACCTTTAAGTTAATGTTCATCTGGTCCTTGCAGCGTTTGATCAGGTCCTTCATCAGGATTCCGACTATCTTCTTGATCTCCTCTTTGTTGAGGGTGTGGAAGACGATGATCTCATCGATCCGGTTCAGGAATTCCGGCTTAAACATACGTTTTACCTCTTCCATGACCCCTTCCTTCATCCTCTTATAATCCTGCTTTTCATCTTCCACGGCCCCGAATCCCAGCTTTTTAGGAGCTATAATGGCCTGTGCGCCGGCATTGGAGGTCATGATGATAATGGTCTCCTTGAAATCCACTTTTCTTCCCTGTGCATCTGTAATATGCCCGTCATCCAACACCTGGAGCAGGATATTGAACACATCGGGATGTGCCTTCTCGATCTCATCAAAAAGGATCACACTGTAAGGGTTCCTGCGTACCTTTTCACTGAACTGGCCGCCCTCCTCATACCCCACATATCCCGGCGGTGAACCGATCAGTTTGGATACACTGTGCTTTTCCATATACTCGGACATATCCACCCGTATCATGGACTGCTCGCTGCCGAATACAGCCTCCGCCAGCGCTTTGGAAAGTTCTGTCTTACCCACACCTGTAGGTCCTAACAGCAGGAAGGAACCAATGGGGCGTTTGGGGTCTTTGAGTCCCACACGTCCCCTCTTGACCGCTTTTGCCACTGCGGATACCGCTTCTTCCTGGCCCACGACGCGTCTGTGAAGGATCTGTTCCAGGCGGGCAAGGCGTTTGGACTCTCCCTCAGCCAGTTTCTTCACAGGTATTTTTGTCCATTCGGAAACCACCTCTGCAATGTCCTCTGCCTTTACCACCAGTTTTTTGCTGCGGCACTGTTTCTCATAACGCTCACGGGCTTTCGTAAGCTCTCCCTCAGCTTTTTCCTGCTCTGCCTGAAGTTCCTTCGCCAGATCAAAATCCTGGGATTTTACGGCCTCCTCCTTGGCTGCATAAATGCGGCGGAGATGGTTCTCCGTCTGCACAATGCCTTCCGGTGTCTTATAACCTGCCAACTGTACCTTGGATGCAGCTTCATCCAGAAGATCGATCGCCTTATCCGGCAGAAATCTGTCGTTGATGTACCGGATCCCCATGGTTACGGCTGCCTCTATGGCTGACTCCTCGATCACTGCCCCGTGATGTTTTTCATAGTAAGGCGCAAGGCCTTTTAATATTTCCACTGCTTCCTCTTTGGAGGGTTCTTCTACCATGACAGGTTGGAATCTACGCTCCAGTGCCGCATCTTTTTCTATATATTTTCTGTATTCATCTATGGTTGTAGCACCGATAAGCTGGATCTCTCCTCTGGAGAGAGATGGCTTCAGGATATTGGACGCATCCAGAGCGCCCTCCGCACCGCCTGCACCGATAATGGTGTGCAGTTCATCTATGAACAGAAGGATACCCTTGTTGTTCATGACTTCCTGTACCACTTTTTTAATCCTCTCTTCAAACTCACCTCTGTATTTGCTGCCTGCTACCATGCCGGACAAATCCAGGACCACCACACGCTTATCCAGCATATTCTCCGGTACAAGCCCCCACACGATCCTCTGTGCAAGCCCTTCCGTGATGGCCGTCTTGCCAACTCCCGGCTCACCGATCAGACAGGGATTATTCTTGCTTCTTCTGCTCAGGATCTGGATGATACGTGAGATTTCCTTCTCCCTGCCGATAACAGGGTCCAGTTTTCCATCCGCTGCCATTTTGGTAAGGTCGCGGCTGTACTGGTCCAGAGTGGGGGTCTGGCTTCCTGTGGACGCTTTCATCAGATTGCCGCTCTGCAGGTCCTCCTTGGGAATCATCTTATCTTTTCCCATGGCTTTCAGCACATCCAGATAAAGCTGCTGTATGTTGATTCCCAGCGTATGGAGAAGTCTGGTCCCCACGCAGTCATATTCTTTGAGCATGGCGATCAGGATATGTTCTGTGCCTATGACACCGCCGCCTAGATTACCTGACTCCTCTCTGGCTTTATCTAAGACCCTCTGGGCCCTCGGTGTATATCCCTGGGGATTTTCCAGCACCACATCCCCCTGTGGGGCAATCAGTTTATCAATCAGCGCCAGCAGTTTTTTTTCTTCCACACCGGCTTCTGCCAGGACCAGCCCTGCTGTCCCCGACGTTTCTTTCAGCAGCCCCGCGAGCAGGTGCTCTGTGCCCACATAATTATGGCTGCGTCCCTCGGCAGTTTTCTCAGCGGCTTTCAGCGCACTTACTGCCTGCTTTGAATAACGTTCTTTCATGCAAGTCTCCTTAACTACTCATATTCTTCATAGATTTCATCTATCAGCTGATGGACCTCTGCTCTGGAAATATTCCGGCAGCTTCCTTTTGCCAAAAGAACTCTCAGTTCTTCTTTCATCTCTTCCAGGGCACGTATCTTATCCGCATCTATGGAAATAACGGCGCCTCTCCTCCTGTCGATCGTGACAAAGCCTTCCTGCTTTAAAACAGAATAAGCTTTATTTACCGTATGCATATTAATGCCTATGGTGTCAGCCAGCTGTCTCACAGAAGGAAGATTTTCACCCTCCTGAAGCTTGGAGGTGGCAATTCCCAATATGATCTGATTACACAGTTGAATATAAATTGCTTCTTCACTGTTGAAATCAATTTCTATCAACATCCTTCCACCTGCTTTCTCTTTTGGAATTTGTTATATATAGGATAGCACAAATAAGCTATTTGTTCAAGTGTGTGGCAAAAAAAGGAAACGCCCGGCGTCTGCGGCGTTTCCTTTTCTTTGGTATCCATCAAATTCTTTTTATGCCTCGTCGATTGCTTTGCCGATATCATTGCGCATGTATTTGTTGTCAAAGGAGATCCATTCGACTGCCTTATACGCATTGGCGCGGGCCTCTTTCAAATCTGTTCCCTTTGCCGTCACACCCAGGACACGGCCTCCGTTTGTAACGATCCGGCCATCTTTGAAGGCAGTTCCCGCGTGGAATACATAGTAGCCGTCCTTGTCCTTAAAGGTCTCCAGACCCTCGATCGGAAATCCTTTTTCATAGGATACCGGGTATCCGTCAGAAGCCAGGACTACACAGACCGCCGCATTATCCTCAAACTGCAGGTCTATTTCGTCCAGTCTGCCGTCCACACATGCCTCAAACACTTCCACAATGTCATTTTTCAGTCTCGGGATCACCACCTGCGCTTCCGGGTCGCCAAAGCGCGCGTTGTATTCCAAAACCTTTGGTCCTTTCTCCGTGAGCATAAGTCCAAAGAAAATAATTCCCTTAAACTCTCTTCCCTCTGAAGCCATGGCATCCACGGTTGCCTGATAAATGTATTTTTCACAGAAATCATCCCCCTCTTTGGTGTAGAAGGGGCTTGGGGAGAAAGTCCCCATACCGCCGGTATTCAGGCCCTGGTCTCCGTCTTTTGCGCGTTTATGGTCCTGCGCGGAAGTCATAGTCTTAATTGTCTTTCCATCCACAAAGGAGAGCACAGAAACCTCACGGCCTGTCATGAATTCCTCCACGACCAGCGTATTGCCTGCGGAACCGAATTTCTTGTCCAGCATGATGGTTTTAACACCTTCCTCGGCCTCCTCCAGGGTACTGCAGATTAAAACGCCTTTTCCAAGCGCCAGGCCATCTGCCTTCAGCACAATGGGGAACTCAGCCTTTTCGCGGAGATACGCCAAAGCTGCCTCTGCATCCTCAAAGTTCTCATAGGCTGCCGTGGGGATATTATATTTTTTCATCAGGTCTTTGGAAAATGCTTTGGAGCCTTCCAAAATAGCAGCATTTTTTCTCGGTCCGAATACACGCAGACCCTCTTTCTCAAAAACATCCACAACGCCCCCTACCAGCGGGTCATCCATGCCCACAACAGTAAGGTCAATGGCATTTTCCTTTGCAAATGCAGCAAGCTTTTCAAATTCCATGGCTTTTATATCCACACACTGGGCATACTCCGCGATTCCCGCATTCCCCGGTGCGCAGTAAATCTTATCCACTTTCGGGCTCTGTGCCACTTTCCATGCAATGGCATGCTCTCTTCCGCCGCTTCCGATAATTAATACTTTCATATTACGCCTCTTCCCTCCATTTATTCTTTCGTTTGTAACGGTTCAGTACCCTCACAGTTGCAGGCAAAGATCCAGGCAGAATCGCCTTTGGCGATGGGATTTTTGCTTGGCTGTGGTACACTTTCTTACGGTCAGCGCAGTGAATGCGCAGACCTACTGAATCGTTACGTTCGTTTTTACAATACCGTCTTCCACTGTTATCCTGTCATTTGCGATCAGATCAATGGCTTGGGGCATGATGACCCACTCTGCTTCCTCCATCACTCTTAACTGAAGGATTTCCGGGGTATCCCCTTCTTTTACTTCCACTGCTTTCTGCAGGATGATCGGGCCGGTATCTGTGCCCTCATCCACAAAGTGTACGGTAGCTCCGGTCACTTTCGCCCCTCTTTTCAACACAGCCTCATGGACCTTGAGCCCGTAATAGCCGGTTCCGCAGAAGGCAGGGATCAGTGCCGGGTGGATGTTGATGATTTTATTGGGAAACGCTCTTACCATGATCTCCGGGATCACCACAAGGCAGCCCGCAAGCACGATCAGATCCGGGTCATAGGACTGCAGGGTTTCAAGAAGAGCCTGATTGAAAGCTGCCCTGTTCTCATAGTTTTTCGGGGATACGCAAACAGCGTCTATTCCACGTTTTTTCGCGCGTTCCAGCGCATAGGCGCCGGGGTTGTTGCTGATCACCACGGAAATCTCCGCATTCGTAATTGTTTTATTGTCAATGGCGTCTATTATGGCCTGCAGGTTTGTGCCGCCGCCGGACACCAGAACTGCCAGTCTCAGCATCGTGTACCCACCTTTCTCTTTCTCAATGAGCGGAAAGCCCGCAGACTGCCTGTATATGCAGGAATCTGCGGGAACTTATTATCGTAACTATTCAGTCAACTGAATGGTTGCCTTATATCGTACTACACTAATTTAACGTCTTTGTCACCAGCTTCGATGCGGCCGATGACATACGGCGTCTCACCTGCTGCCTTCACGGCTTCCATGGTCTTCTCCACGTCCGCCTCATCCACAGCCATCACCATGCCGATGCCCATGTTGTAAGTGTTGTACATCATTTTTGCGTCGATCTCACCTTTTTTTGCCATCAGGGTGAAGATCGGAGGAATGGGATAGCTGTCCTTCTCAATCACTGCACATACGCCGTCTTTCAGCATTCTCGGCACGTTCTCATAGAAGCCGCCGCCTGTAATATGGCTGCAGCCTTTGATGCGGACACCGGCTTCTTTTACGCTCCTCAATGCCTTTACATAGATCTTAGTGGGCGCGATCAGTGCCTCTCCCAGCGTTTTTCCAAGCTCATCATAGTAAGTGTCCAGAGACTCTTTTGTCATGTCAAACACTTTTCTGACAAGGGAAAATCCATTGCTGTGTACACCGGAGGACGCCATGCCTACAAGTACATCGCCGTCTTTTAACTCTTTGCCTGTGATCAGGTCTTTTTCGTCCACTACACCTACAGCAAATCCTGCCAGGTCATATTCGTCCTCCGGATAAAACCCGGGCATCTCTGCTGTCTCACCGCCGATAAGCGCTGCATTTGACTGCTCACAGCCTGCTGCCACGCCTTTGACGATCTCAGCAATCTTTTCCGGATAGTTCTTGCCGCAGGCAATGTAATCCAGGAAAAACAGAGGCTCTCCGCCTGCACATGCAATATCATTCACGCACATTGCCACACAGTCGATCCCTACTGTGTCGTGCTTGTCCATGATGAAAGCCAGTTTCAGCTTGGTACCCACACCGTCTGTTCCTGATACCAGAGTCGGTTTCTCCATGTTCTTGAATGCATCCATGGAAAATGCACCGGAAAATCCACCGATATTGGTGAGCACTTCCGGTCTCATGGTCTTTTTAATGTGTTCCTTCATCAACTCTACTGATTTGTAGCCTGCTTCAATATCTACACCGGCATTCTTGTAATCCATTTTCATCCTCCAAAATTTTCTGTATTAATACTCTTTATATCCAACTTCCTGCAGTCTTGCGTCTTTTGCAACGACCTGGTCTTTCAGCTCTTCTTTGTAGTCTTTTAACTTCTGAAGAAGTGCCGGGTCCGAAGTTGCTAAAATCTTGGCTGCCAGAATACCGGCATTGGCTCCTCCGTTGATTGCAACTGTTGCAACCGGAATTCCGGACGGCATCTGTACGATGGAATACAGGGAGTCTCTTCCTCCTAATGATGTGGTGTGCATGGGGATACCGATGACCGGCATAGGGAAGATCGCTGCACACATGCCTGGAAGGTGAGCTGCCATTCCTGCACCTGCAATGATGACTTTGAAATCTTTTTCCTCCGCTGTCTTTGCGTACTCAAAGAATACGTCCGGTTCTCTGTGGGCTGAGATGATCTTCATCTCATACTCGATTCCAAACTTTTCCAACATGTCCGCTGCTTTTTTCATAACAGGCATATCAGAGTCACTTCCCATAACAATTCCAACTTTTGCCATGACTTATCTCCTTTATATTTATCTCTATCCTCATTCCAAATCCAAAAAGCAAATTCAGAATGGGTGCCGCAGCTCTTCTGCTGCTTCTTCTTTACAGAACAATTTTACATAGAGTTCTAAACATTGTCAACCTCATATCTCATTTTTGATGGCAGCTTATGAAGAAAAATGGCAGTTTTTCACGGAAAAAGGAAGCCTGCAAGCGCAGTGGCTATCATCCGTTTCCTCATAAAAATACTTCCTTTCTCCCGGTGTAATTCTGTGTGATTACATATCCCTTACTATATTCTAACTAATTATACCGTTTACAGAGCGCACCGGGCTAAAAAGTACATAATTGTCGGGATTTCTGACATAATCGTAATAAATCCTTTGCCCAAAAGCAAACCGCCGTACCATAACGGCACAGCGGCTGCAAATATTCTATAATTCTTCCAATACCCGGTTCAGTTCCTCTGTTCCCTTCAGTACGAACCGGCTGTCTTTTATGATCGGTATCAGACTTCCGTCTTTTTTCACAGCAGTGATCTCCCCCAGCTCCTCATAGGGGAGGGTAATATCTGTATGGCATCCGAAATATGCTCTGCCCGGGTCAATCCTTCTGAGGATAGACACTTCATTATCCCTGGCAATTATCTCTTTTCCGTCAGGATTATACACCGCCGTATCTTCAGACCAGCTGTAGCAGGTATCACCCACCGCAAAATGGGGGCCCATCTTCTCCGCAATGAGAATGGGCAGGATATCCTCAATATGATATTTCTTTGCCATCACATACGCCGTGGTGTTGGTGCCTATGGCAAATTCCCCCAGGGGCAGCATATCATGGTGGAACAGGATATTTTCTTTCATATAATCCCTGTTTTCCTCCTCCGTGGAAAAATTGCTGCAAATATAGTCTGATATTTTTCCATCCCGGAAAGTCATCTTCAAGTCCTTGTAGTACAGGCCGTCCAGATACACTCCCGACACGTGAAGCACGCCGTTGGTGCCCCCAAGGACAGGGCTTGTGAAGACCTCACCCACAGGAATGTTCACGTCTGCCACACAATTTTCAAAGTTTGTCTGCTTTTCCGGATCTTCCAGTTCGTGCAGACGCACCGTCATATCGGTCTGGTTAGACCCTCTGCCTTTTATCCTGACCTCACACCCTTCGTCCAGGGCATTGATAAGCTTCTGCTGGATATCCTGATAAAGATGATAGTCAAGAGTATTCAGACGCACGGTTTCCCGGAATATCTCCTTAAACCGTGGACCTATTTCGCACACCGGATATGCAATTATGGTGAAACTGCGCTCTTCCCCCTTGATATAGCGGTTCACGATCTGTCCCGCCTCATTGTCGTAACTCACTTGCAGTTTCTGCTGGTGCGGCGTCAGGGAGAAAGCTTCTTTCTTGCTGACAGGTGTAAAAGGTTTCTCACCGAAGGTCTCAATCACAGCCGGACCTCCGTGGGTATTGGCAAGCTCTTTCACCTGCTCATAGGCCACCTGCATGACCCGCAGCTTCCGCTGCACAAATTCCTGGTCCAGATAAAGGGCTGAGTCATCCTTATGGTCATAATCCAGCTGCTTGTTGGGGATTGCCCCGTAATAGCCGATCCTGTGGTGTTGTTTTTTGTTCACCGCATGGACCGCGCTCCGGTAGATCACAGGCTTTAACCCCATCTCTTCAAACTGGCAGACAGCCTCCTTTATCATGCGCTCAAAGCCAAGCTGATAGCGGATATTCACACTGTTCTTTTTGGAGATATCTTTTCTTCCGTTGATGAATCCAATTCTGTAGCCTTCCGTAAATGTGCGGGCCATAGCCTTTATTTCTTCTTCGGTAAGGTCATTCAGGTATTCTGCCATGGAAATCTCGTTCTCTGTCACGTATTCCCCATACTTATATAAATACCTTATATCCGTAAGGTCACTTCCGCAGATTATGCGCACAGCAAAGTCAAGAGAAGGGTCCACAGCTTCCCGGATTCTTCTCCCAACCATCTCCTCACTGTAATCACTCACATACCAGTACAGTGTATCTTTTATCTCCTGTGCCGGCACAGTGGGTTCCTCCAGCAGATTGTAAATCTGTACATACAGCTCCATGAGCACCGTCATATCAAAAAGACGGTCCTCATACGCATAGACCACGATCCCGCGCACCTCCGCTGCCAGAAAGGATAGGAGCCTGCCGTAATCTTCTGAAAGCATACGCACCGCATAAGCCGGATTTGTATAGGATGACTCATAGGCACCGGGCAGTATACCTGCGTAAAGTTCTTCATTGTTTTTTTGCAGCTCCGAAAGGGCGGCATGTTCCAGCCACCCCTCCCTGATCTTCTCGTGAAGGGTCAGCACATAATTCAGGTATGTAGTCATTTCTTTAAAAAAACCGCAAAACCGCTCCGGGACATCCATGTCCTGCTGCATCTCCCGAATCCTTCCTTTTACCAGTTCAAACCGTTCCTCCAAAAAAGTATCTCTACTCATCTTTCAGGTTTCCTTTATCCACATTTTTGTCAAGGATCCCGTTCACATACTCCATCAGTTTTTCAGAACCCTGAGCTGTTTTCGCGTTTCTTTTCATGACCTGTGATTTTTTTATTTCATGCTCTCTCCAGGACTTGCCGTCTGTGGCATCATTGAGCATCAGGGGCTGCACGCAGTCAAGAGAGTGGGCAAATTTTGCCTCTGGGGTCTCAAATGTCTCAAACTCCTCCCACAGATCCATCATTTTTTCCGCCTGGTCTCTTGGCAGAAGCCCGAAGATGCGGTTCGCCGCTTTGACTTCACGCTCCCGTTTATCCATATGGCCGGCATCGTCATAGGCATAAGTATCCCCTGCGTCTATCTCTACAATATCATGGATCAGAACCATAAGCATGGTCCTGGCCACATCTATGCTCTCATTGGCATGTTCTGACAAAAGGGCTGCCATCAGTGCCAGATGCCAGGAGTGCTCCGCATCGTTCTCCCTGCGAATCCCGTCTGATAAATAAGTCTGGCGGCGTACAAATTTACTCTTGTCCACCTCCAGCATAAATTCCATTTGTTTTTTCAGTCTATCTTCCATGTTATCCTCCTTATGAGATGTTACAGTCCACAGCTCTGCAAGACGCAGTTCTGTGATCGACAACTATGAGATCCCTACCAGAAAAAGTGCGATCCAAATGACCATCAGCACACCGTTGGCCACTGAGCCAACCTTGCTGTATAGAAATGCACGGTTCTGTTCGGAAAAACTTTTCAGTCCCAGAATAAACCCAAATACAGACAAACCGAGAGCCAGGATTCCAAGTGCTCCCAGATACATACCTCCCTGTCCGTTCAGTGCAAGGGCACAGATGGCTGCTCCCAAAAACAGCAGGCCGGACACCAGCGCCAGGATAGAGGATTCCACTCCGCCTCTGGTATGTCTTTTTTTCGTAAATGAATATTTATAGCGTTTCTTTGCCATGCTGTTTCCTCCTGTTTTTTCTATATATAAAATGGCTGACAGCAAAAAGGATATATCCAAATGCCGCGCCAGTTGTATTCAAAATCATATCATCCACATCAAAGCATCCCAGCTTTGTGATAAGCTGTATGGTTTCCACGCAAAGGCTCAGTGCAAAACCGGAAAAAGTGATAAAAAAGAATCCCCTTGCATTTCTGCAAATGATGGGAAGGATCAGGCCAAAAGGAACAAAACCTATTACATTACCAAACAGATTAGATACCACTGCAAAAACTCCAAGCTGCTCTTTGTATATCCAAAATCTTCTGATTTCCTGAAACGGAGTCAAGTTGTAGTGGTATTCCCTCTGGGCAAACTCCACACCGCTGAACCGCTCCGCAAAAAACAGGAAATAAATAAGCGCGAGTATATAAATCAGGAACAAGACAGTTCCTGCCGCTTTAATTTTCCTTTTTGTTTTATTTTTCAATGTTCTAAACTCCTATTGCATAGTCTCTCCTATGTATGAAGAAGAGGGCCGCCTAAAAACGCCCTCTTCTCTATCCTTGACAACAGAAAGTGTGTTTCGCGCCCTTTCTATTGTTCTGGTGTTATTCTGTCCGGCTAGAATGTGATTTCACTTCTCTTTTTTAAAAGTCTGGTTCCGTTTATAATAAGCATAACTCCGCTTACAATACTTGTAACCATAACGACGATTCCCAGCACCAGAGAGGTAACTCCGGCACATGACATAGTCTTGTAAATCTTTTCGTTCATCCAGCACACTTCCTTCCGTCCCGACAAAGTCCGATGATTGTCTTATTCTTTTACGCCATATTTCTCATAATATGCATCAATGGCTGCTTTCATCTTATCATCAATGATAATACTTCCTTTGTACTCTTTGTTGTACAGATGCTCCACAACCTCCTCCATGGTTACAATGGCAGTTGTTGCAAGGCCGTACTTCTCTTCGATTTCTTTGAGTGCGCTCTTCTCGCCCTGTCCCCGCTCCATGCGGTCCACAGATACCACAAGGCCGATGGGGCTTACATTGCCCTGTGCCTTGATAATGGGAAGTGTCTCAGCGATGGAGGTCCCTGCGGTTGTCACGTCCTCGATGATGACTACCTTATCGCCGTCTGAAATGGGGCTTCCCAGAAGGATCCCCTTATCCCCATGGTCCTTAACTTCCTTCCTGTTGGAACAGTAACGGATATCCTTACCGTAAAACTCACTGATCGCCATGGTCGCAGCCACCGTCAGCGGTATTCCTTTGTAAGCCGGTCCGAACAGTACATCAAAGTCAAGTCCGAACTTGTCTGCAATGGCTCTGGCATAGTATTCTCCCAGCTTGCGAAGCTGTGCTCCTGTTCTATAAAATCCGGTGTTTACGAAAAACGGGGTATTCCGTCCGCTCTTTGTGACGAAGTCTCCGAATTTCAGCACCTGGCAGTCCACCATAAATTCAATAAATTCCTGTTTGTACGCTTCCATCGAATTTCCTCCTAGTTTTCTCTTCCCGTTTATTCTACCACACCGATCAGGGATTGAATATCCTCAATTTTATTTTTCTTCATATAATCTTCAATCCCCTGCACAGTCTCCACCGTTGCATATGGGTTGGTGAAGTTGGCAGTTCCTATGGACACGGCTGTGGCACCGGCCAAAATGAATTCCAGGGCATCCTCCGCATTACAGATACCGCCCATACCGATAATGGGCAGCTTCACCGCACGTGCCACCTGATAGACCATGCGGACAGCAACCGGTTTTAAACAAGGTCCCGACATACCGCCGGTCTTGTTTGCCAGAGCAAAAGCTCTCTTATTGATATCTATCTTCATGCCTGTCAGGGTATTGATCAGGGATAGCACATCCGCGCCGCCTGCCTGGGCTGCTCTTGCCATCTCCGTAATATCCGTAACATTCGGACTAAGCTTCATGATGATGGGCTGTTTGGCGTATTTTTTAATTTCTCTTGTGATCGCCTCCACTGCTTTGGGATCCTGTCCGAACGCAATGCCGCCCTCTTTTACATTAGGACAGGAAATATTGATCTCCAGCATATCCACTTCTTCATCAGCCAGGCGCTCCACTACTTCACAGTATTCCTCTGTGCTCTTGCCGCATACATTGACAATGATCTTTGTATCATATTTTTTCAGAAAAGGAATATCTCTCCGGCAGAATACATCAATCCCGGGATTCTGCAGTCCAATGGCGTTTAACATTCCGCAGGAAGTCTCCGCAATACGCGGTGTGGGGTTTCCGGGCCAGGGCACACTGGCAACGCCTTTCGTCACAACAGCGCCCAGACGGCTCAGATCTACAAACTCACTGTATTCCGCCCCAGAGCCAAAGGTTCCGGAGGCTGTCATAACCGGATTTTTCAGTTCCACACCTGCCAGATTTACTTTTGTATTCATCAAAGCTCTACCTCCGTGCTCAAAAATACCGGGCCATCCTTGCAGATTCGTTTATTATGCACATGGGAATGCCCGTCCACTTCCTTTGACTGACAGACACATGCCAGACAGGCACCGATTCCGCATGCCATCTTCTCTTCAAGAGAAATGTAGCATGTTATATTCTTCTCCTCCGCATAAGTCTTTACCGCCCGCAGCATGGGAGTGGGACCGCAGGCAAGGATAACGTCCGGTTCTATTTTGTTCTCACGGATCGCATCCATGACATTTCCCCTGGTGCCCACGCTTCCATCCTCTGTTGCAATAAAAAGCCTGCCCGCCGCCTCCAATTCTTTCTCAAGAAAGAGGTCCGCATTCCGGTAACCGGATATAATGGTAACGTCCGCGTCGGCCTCCTTTGCTGTCTGCAGCATAGGAGGCACACCGATACCTCCGCCTATCATAAGCACATGTTTTCCCTTAATCTCTTCCATAGGAAAACCATTTCCCAGAGGGCCAAGGATATCCAGGGTGTCGCCTGCACAGGCGTTTGAAAACTCTTCTGTCCCCTTTCCCACGGTTCTGTATACGATCCTGAGGCTTCCCGCCTCCCTGTCTATCTCACACAGACTGATGGGACGGGGGAGCATCCTGCTTTTGTCATTGCTGTAGATTGAGATAAACTGTCCCGGTACGGAAACTGCGGCGATCTCATCAGCCGCAAGCCACATACTGTACACACCTTCTGCCAGCTTTTCCTGTTTTAACACTGTACTTGTTATCTTTGCTTTTGCCATGGTCCTCTCCTTATTTTGCAGCCTGCAGGGCGCCGTCGATATCTGCGATCATATCTTCCACTGCCTTGCGGGAAGCATCTGCAAAGTTAGCCTCGCCTATCTGTGCATATTTTTCCTGCTTGTAGGCAGCGATAATGCCCCGGGAGGAATTGACGATAGCGCCCAGACCGTCTTCATTAAAGAAGTGCACCAGATCTTTTCCCTGTCCGCCCTGGGCACCGTATCCCGGCACCAGGATATAGGCTTTCGGCATAATGCGGCGGAGGATTTTCCCCATCTCCGGATAAGTGGCGCCTACCACAGCGCCGATATAGCTGTAGGTGTCACCCATGCATTCCTGTCCCCACTCTGCCACTTTCTCGCCGACCAGTTCGTAGAGAGGCCTTCCGTTTACAAGCTGATCCTGGAACTCACCGCTGGAAGGATTGGAGGTCTTCACCAGAATGAAAAGGCCCTTTTTCTCTTTCTTACACACATCAATGAACGGATTCACTCCATCGGAACCCAAATAAGGATTCACTGTCACAAAATCTTCGTCAAACCCGGCATATTCCTTGCTGCCCACCTGTACTTTGCCGATATGTCCGGCAGCGTAAGCCGCAGATGTGGAACCGATATCACCACGTTTGATGTCTCCGATGACTACCAGGTCTTTTTCCTTGCAGTAATCCACTGTCTTTTTGAAAGCCATAAGACCCGGAATGCCAAACTGTTCATACATGGCGATCTGTGGTTTTACCGCAGGGATCAGATCATAAGTGGCATCCACGATTTCCTTGTTGAACTGCCAGATTGCTTCGGCTGCCCCTTCCAGCGTCTCGCCGCACGCTTTGAATGCTGCCTCCTGGATGTGTTTTGGAATATAATTAAGCATAGGATCCAGACCCACCACAATAGGTGCGTGGGTCTTTCTGATTTTCTCTGTAAGTTTATTGATCATGGTTTTTCCTCCGTATTTCTCTTATGGATAATTCTTTGTTATCTGGTCATGCCATCCTGGATATAGGCGATCCTGCCGTCACAGATCGTGGCTTTTACCAGACCTTTGACCTTGCGTCCGTGGAATGGGGTGTTCTTTCCTTTTGACAGAAATGTCATAGAGTCAATGACATATTCCGCATCCGGGTCGATGATGGTCACATCCGCCGCTTTCCCCTCTTCCAGGGAGCCTCTGTCCAGTCCAATGATCTTGGCCGGATTGTAGCTCATTTTCTCAGCCATCTGCATAGGGGTCAGGATCCCTTTGTCCACCAGTTCCGTGATGGTAAGGGCAACGGATGTCTCCAGCCCTACAATACCAAACGGCGCTCTGGTGATAGGCATGGTTTTCTCCTCGCGGCTGTGGGGCGCATGGTCGGTGCTGATCACGTCCATGATATCATTCTTCAGACCGCAGATCAGTGCATCCCTGTCCTCCTTGGTGCGCAGGGGCGGGTTCATTTTATAGTTGGCATCATTGGGGTCCACATCGTCAGAGGTCAGTGTAAAGTGGTGCGGGCAGACCTCACCCGTCACTTTGATCCCCTCTTTTTTTGCAAGTTCTACCATGCGGACGCTCTCCTTGGTGGAGCAGTGGCACAGATGCAGTTTTGCCCCTGTCTCCTTTGCCAAAATGATATCTCTTGCCGCGATGATGTCCTCCACCGCATTGCTGATCCCCGGCAGTCCCATCTCTCTGGAATGCTCGTCCTCATTGACGCAGCCTTTACCCACAATATTCCGGTCCTCACAGTGGGCAAACACCGGGACATCGTATTTCGCTGCGATCCCCATGGCATTCTTATATAATCTGGCATTCATAACGGACTTGCCGTCCTCGCTGATGGCAGGCACTCCCTGCTCGATCATCTCCTCAATATCCGCCAGTTCTTCACCTGCCTGGCCTTTTGTTATGGCACCGATCTGCATCACATGGATGGGTGACAATTCTTTTGCTTTATTCTGCACGTATTTCACACGGTCCGCACTATCGATGACCGGCTTGGTGTTGGGCATGGCAAGAATGGTGGTAAATCCGCCCCTGGCCGCTGCCTTGGAGCCGGATACAATATCTTCTTTGTATGTCAGCCCCGGGTCACGCAGATGTACATGCAGGTCAATGAGACCGGGCATCACATAACAGCCCGTAGCATCAATGACCTTATCTGTCTTGTCCTTGGGCTTTAAGCCCTTGCCTGTCTTTTTAACCTTGCCGCCCTCTATATAGAGGTCGCTTATCTCGTCTGTTTTTGTTGCCGGATCGATGATACGTCCGTTCCTGATCAAAATATTCATAAATTCTTCCTCCGGGACTTTACATCTTTTGATTTTAATAGTAACATACACAATTTCTTTCGTCAATTATACATTTTTACTTGACTTTTTTTCGATTTGCGAATATACTGAATTTGTTAAAGGAATATTGGATATAAATAATTGAAAGTGCATTTAATAAGCTTCCGGTTATCGTGATGTTAAGCGGTTTTTAGAGATTGTATTATTTCTTATTTATAATACCCTCTCTAAAGACCGCTTATTTTTCATAAATAATGGGAACTTTCCACGAAGCGTACTTCCTGTTTTCTTTATCCAATCCTAATTTTTATTTTTTTATTTTATGGAGGTAACACTATGAACAAGGGAACTGTAAAATGGTTTAATGCAGAAAAAGGCTACGGATTCATCACAGGTGAAGACGGACAGGATGTATTCGTACACTTCTCCGCTATCAATGGAGATGGTTTTAAATCCCTGGAAGAAGGACAGGCTGTATCTTATGATTTAACTGAAGGCGCTCGTGGAATGCAGGCAGCTAACGTAGAAAAATTATAATTTCCGGATAAACTGTACGAAAAACGCGGCTGGACAGAAGATTCTGTCCAGCCGTTTTTTGTTCTAAATGGAAGCCCTGCCGGCTTCCCTCTATTTTTATTCCCTGCTGCATTTTTTATTCTCATACATATTCTTGTCTGCCTGCTCGACCAGCTCGTGCAGCCACTTATCCGACTCCCCGGCTTTCCTGCCTGTGGCATGTCCCGCCGCAATGGAAATTTTCACTTCATGCTCAGAATTATATTTTTCCTGGGCTTCTTTTAAATTCTCCTCCCAGGTCCGGATGCTCTGCAGGTGTCTCAGCAGGATCAAGAACTCATCTCCTCCGATTCTATATATCTCCCCAAAACCGCAGAATGCCTCCTGCAGACATTTCGCGCACCCCTTGATCATCTCATCCCCGGCTTTGTGCCCCAGGGTATCGTTCACTTTCTTCAGACCGTTTAAATCTGCCATGACTGCTGACAGCTCCTGTCCCAAAGACATGGTCTCCTGCAGTTTTTGCAGGCGCATCTCATAAGCGGAACGGTTTCCCAGCTTTGTCATAACATCCATATACGCCAGTTCTTCCAAAATCCTGTCCCCGGTCCTGCCCTCCAAAATTTCATTGACCTGCCGTATGGTCATGCAGATCAGTGCACACATGAATCCCAGAAGGCCCAGCTGATAATACATGGCATATCTGCTCCCCACCCCTGTATAAAAAGAAAGCAGGGATACGGCTGCCATAAACATTAAAAAAAACACGCCGATAAAAAAGATTTTAGCATACTGGGCTTTACTGCTCCTAAGCTCCTTTGCCATATAGAGAACTAAACAAACAATGGCTGCCCCATAGAGCACATGGGTAACCGGCAGCATATTCATCAGCTTACATATCCCGGTCAGATACAGAAGGCTCTGCACCAGCACATTGCAGACCAGAATCGTCTTCATCCAGTCAAGCATGACTGACTTTCTGCCGCATACTTCACTGATGAAGGAGAGCATGGGAATCGGGAACATATAAAACGCATAAAAGGATATGAGACAGATAAACCGTGGCCAAGAGACAAAAAATATCATAATTCTGGAATCCGTGAGAATCCACAGGGCTGATACCAGAATAAAAACCCACGCATGAAACACGCTGGATACCCGGACCTCTTCCCTGACCCTCAAAAGCAGCCATAAAAGAAAAAGACCCGCGCTCAACACCAGAAGCACCAAACAAAAAATCATTTTGGGCTGTTCCTGCATCCAGATATGCAAAAGCAGACTCTCCCTGCTGTCCAAATAGATGACAGGTATCTGCCAATGCAAACTCTTATTATAGCGGCCAAGCCTGATCGCTATGTCTTTTCCGCAATCTTCTTTGTTAAGCTTTATCATGCACAGTGTATTACCCATCATACTGCGGAATAATCCCGTCTGTTCTTCTGTATACCGGTATCTGCTCTCACCATCAATAAAAACCTCTACCTGCTGATAGTGGTTCAAAAATCCCAGATACTTCTCCTCCTCCAAAAAGTCCGGAACCGTCTGCTGCAGGATAAATTCCCCTCCGCTGATTTTGATCCTGGAAGGTACCTGGCATATCTGTTTTGTACCATCCTCCGCATTATAATACCAGCCTGTATCCCATTTATGGAGGCCGCTGTTTTTTTCCGGAAGGTTCTCAGGCCCTGCCTGCAGTGCTGTAAGAACAAGCAGTACTACCACGGGCACAGCCGTAAAAATCAAAATCCAGCGCCAAATACCTCTGATTCCCTTTTCTCTCACCAGCATCCCTCCATCTAAACGCCCAAACACTACTGCGTATCTTCTCATATCATGAAAAAAGGAAATGCATCTCTGCATTTCCAATCCTGCTTTCCCTGTATGCTTATTCAGCCTCTTCTCCTGCAGAGAGCTCCTGGAGATAATCTGTCATGGCTGTAACATTCATTTCAGTTGTAACAGCCTCTCCCTCTGTGTCCTCTTTCGTTGCAAGGCTGTAAGCAGAATAGCCAATCCATCCCACGATCAGCAGACAAACTGCGGAAACGATCACTTTCTCCAGTAAAAGAGCCCGTGCTTCTTTTTTCTGGATCTTATCGCGGTTATTCTTATTCTTTTTATATTTATCGACTTTTTCCTGGCTCATGATGCTTCTCCTTATGTAAAGTAATGAGTATTCTCTGGTTTTTAATTATAGCACATCTTTTTTTATTTTACCACTCTTTTGAAATTTCTTCTTCCCCGATGCCGTACTGCGTTACTGTTCACTCCGTGTCCAGTAACACGCTTCGCAATGCACAGATATTGAGCATTCTGCTTTATCGCGCTGGCTGCCTCGGGATTTTCATGCTTTCAGCATGAAAACGCCTCCCGGCACAGTGGCCTGTGTACAGTAACCGTACTGCTCCATAAAATCCCTGAGTTCAGCCTGGCTTTTGATCAGGTACATATCCTGGAATTTTCCTATTTTTAAATCTTTGAATCCTGCCACCTGTTCTCCGGTACAGATACTTCTAACTACAGGCTTCACAGCCACGCGGTCATAAGGAATAATGGATCCACTTCCTTTTCTCTTATACCAGTCCCAGGGTTTTTAATAAAAACAGCCATCCGGTCAGTGTAAACGCCGAAAAAAACGTAGTCAGCATAACTGTGCTGGAAGTCATCACGCCCTCATGCCCCATATTTTTCGCCATGACGAAGCAGCTCACGGTTGTGGCTGACCCCAGCATGACCAGTATGGCGATCAGGCGTTCCCCGGTATACCCGAGACGGACAGCAAGGGGAAGGAAAACGGCAGCCAGAACCACCAGTTTTATCACACTCGCCAGCACAGAGGACCTAAGCTTTGCCAATGCCTTCTTTCCTTCAAAGGAAGCCCCCATCGCCATAAGGCCCAGAGGGGTTGCCAGGACTGCCACGTTCTTCACTGTTTTCTGCATGATCTCCGGCTGAGGGATTCGGAGTACAGACCATAGAATGCCGGCCAGGATACCCAGTATAATTGGATTGGTCACGATCCCCTTTGCTGTCTGAAGCAAAAGTTTTCTGTCAAGCTTCTTTCGTCCGGGCTTCATGAGGGACAACACCACCACCGCCGCCGCATTGTAGAGGGGAACCGTTCCCACGATCATAAGAGGCGCCATTCCGGAACTGCCATAGATATTCTGGATAAACGCAATACCCAGAATAGCGGCACTGCTCCTGTAGGATGCCTGCACAAACTCCCCCCGGATATCCTCCTCCACCAGAAACCTGGCGAGGAGGGTGATCACCGTAATACTTACAAGGGTAGCCAGAAAACAAAACAGGACAAATCCGCCGTCCCAGCTTTCCCGCACATCCACAGAAGAAATGTCCTGAAATACCAGCGCCGGTATGGCTGCCACAAAGACAAAACGGTTGAGCTTTGCCACAAAATCAGCACTCATCAGTCCCAGATACCGGAACAGAAGTCCCAGAAGCATAGTGAGAAAGATGGGCAGCGTGGCATTCAGGCTGAATATGAGATTTTCCAATGCTTTCAGCCTTCCTTCACCAGTACCTTCAAAACTTCTCCGATATACATAGTGTGATAGTCTTTTTCAGGATACCACTTTTCGTCATTTTCCGGTGCATCAAAGTTTTCCGGGAAAATATCTCCGTGATACATTTTCTTGCAGACAAACACCAGACTGGCCTCCTCAAACGCGGGAGTGCCGTCCACAAAGCAGGCGGTCAGACCGGCCTCTGTGATCTTATCCCTGTCACGTCCGGACACGCTGCCGCAGAGACTCAGGGCTTTTTTGTACTCTTTAGGGAAGAAGGAGATGGTAAAGGTATCGTTTGCATCCACGAATTCCTTTGTGTACCGCTGAGGACGGATGTAAGCTGTCACCACATCTTTTCCCCAGATCACACCAACGCCGCCCCAGCTTGCAGTCATGGTATTGTATTTTTCCTCTGTTCCCGCTGTGATCAGCATCCACTCTTTTCCGATCTTGGTAAATGGATTGAACTGTAATTCCTCTGTTTTTACTTCTTTAAATGCCATAATGATTCCTTCCTTTCTACACTTATACCGCCACGCATTCATACGGCCGCACAGCCAATGCGCAGACCTGCTTAACTGCTGCTACAATCTGCCGTATAATTTTGTCATATGCCAGATCCTGCCTTTTAATTCGTCTGAAAATGCATTTTTTCCCATCCTCCACTTCCAGTTGTCCCCTAATGTGGAAGGGGTATTGATCCTTGCCTCACTGCCAAGGCCCAGATAATCCTGTACCGGTATGATGCAGGTGTCCGCCACGCTGCGCATGGCAAGGCTGATCAGATCCCAGTGCTGCTCCTCCTTTGGCGTATGGAAGCTGTTCATGTATCGGAGAGCAACATCCCTGTCCCAGTCTGTCAAGTGCTCATACCAGCCCATTGTAGTGTCATTGTCATGGGTTCCTGTGTAGACCACACAGTTTCTGTCATATTTATAGGTGAGATAGTCACTGTTCTCACTGGTGTCAAAAGCAAACTGCAGCACTTTCATGCCCGGATACCCGCTGTCACGCAGCAGCTTATACACGGTCTCCGTGAGAAATCCCAAATCTTCCGCAATGATGTTCCGCTCTCCCAGCTCTTCTTTCATGGTATGGAACAAATCCATGCCCGGCCCCTTTTCCCAGTGTCCGTTTTGTGCCGTATCATCTCCGTAAGGGATGGAATAATACTCATCAAATCCCCTGAAATGGTCAATACGCACAATATCAAAGAGTTTAAAGCAGTGGCTGATCCTGCGCATCCACCAGCCATAGTGCATTCTCTTGTGGTAATCCCAACGGTACAGGGGATTGCCCCAAAGCTGGCCTGTGGCAGAAAACCCGTCCGGCGGACATCCGGCCACTGCTATGGGCAGATTATTTTCATCCAGCTGGAACAGTTCCGGGTTCGCCCAGGTATCCGCGCTGTCAAAGGCCACATAGATCGGGATATCCCCAACGATCTGAATCCCCTTTTCATGGGCATAATTCTTCACATTTTTCCACTGTTCAAAAAATTCAAACTGCAGGTACTGATAAAAAATAATGTCCTCACGCAGCTCGTCCTGATATTTTTTCAGGGCAGCAGGCTCTCTCAGGCGCACTTCCTCATCCCATTCAATCCAGCTTTTGCCGCCAAATTTATTCTTCACAGCCATGTAGAGGGCATAATCATCCAGCCAGTGGTTATTTTCCACACAAAACGTGAGGAAATTGCCGTCGGAAAGGATTTTACTTCTCTCAAATGCTTTCCGAAGGAGAGGAAAACGGCTCTCGTATATTTTCCCATAGTCAATATAGGAGGGATGGTCTCCCCAGTCGCAGGCATCGCACTCTTCCTTTTTAAGCCATCCTTTTCCGATCAGGACATTCAAATCTATGAAATAGGGGTTGCCTGCAAAAGTGGAAAAGGACTGATAGGGGGAATCCCCGTAGCTGGTAGGTCCCAGCGGCAGTATCTGCCAGAGCTTCTGACCGGTATCCCTCAAAAGGTCAATAAACTCATATGCCTCCTTTGAAAATGCTCCAATGCCGTATGGAGACGGCAGACTGGCGATTGGCAGCAGCATTCCACTTCTTCTCATATCACTATTCCTCTTCCTTGCCGTTTTTATAGTCAATTTTTATCAGGGTAAGCCCCCGCGCCGGTGCGGTGGGGCCGGCTGCTTTCCTGTCTCTGGCAGCCAGTATCTCCCGGATTTTTTCAGGGGGATAGGCCCCGCCGCCGATCTCCATCAGCGTGCCTGCCAGAATCCGCACCATATTGTACAAGAATCCGCTGCCGGTAATGCGCATGGTGATCAGGTCGTTCTCACGTTCCACTGAAAACCCGTGAATGGTCCTGACCGTAGTCTTCACCTGCGCCCCGGAACCGCAGAAGCTTTTAAAATCATGTTCTCCCAGCAGATATTCCCCCGCCTTTCTCATCTTCTCTATATCCATGGGGATATAAGTAAAATGAGAATAAAACCGCTCTGTGGGCACAGGAAACCTTCTGTTCAGGATCCGGTACTCATAAGTCTTCTCACTGACCCGGTACCTGGGATGAAAATCTGCGCCTACCTCCTTTGACATCTGGATACGGATATCCTCAGGAAGGCGCTGGTTCAGTGCATAAGATATCTTTTCCCCGGGCATCCTGGCATTTGTGTCAAACACGGCCACATTGCCCAGGGCGTGTACGCCTGCATCGGTTCTGCTTGCCCCTATGGTCTCCACAGGCTCATGCAGCAGCTCCGACAGATGGCGGTTTAAAACTTCCTGTACCGTAATTCCATTTGGCTGCACCTGCCAGCCGCAGTAGTTTGTGCCATCGTAAGCAACCTCCAGCATAATACGCTTCATACCGGCCCCTCCTAGACGAGCACACGGATCGCAATATCCGCGGCCAGATACAGGAAAATACACACATAAGCAGAGATATCTCTGCTGTGGTATTTAAGAGGCTTCATGGATGTCCGGTTCTCACCGCCGTGATAGCACCGCGCTTCCATGGCCATAGCCAAATCATCCGCTCTTCTGAAAGCGGAGATAAAAAGGGGCACCAGAAGCGGAAGCAGGTTCTTGGCTTTCTGAATCAGACTGCCCTTCTCAAAGTCAGCACCTCTGGCGATCTGGGCTTTCATGATCTTATCCGTCTCCTCCATGAGGATGGGGATGAATCTGAGGGCGATGGACATCATCATGGCAATCTCATGCACGGGAATTCTGATCTTATTCAGGGGCTTCATAAGCCTTTCCAAACCGTCTGTAAGCTGGTTCGGTGTTGTGGTCAGCGTCATGACCGAGGAGCCGATAACCAGGTAGATCAGCCGGATGCCGATCCTCACGGCCTGCAGGATACCTTCCTTTGTGATCTTTAATATCCAAAACTGCCAAAGTACCTTGCCAGGTACCAGAAACAAGTTGAACGCAACGGTGATCAAAAGTATGAAAAACAGCGGTTTCAGGCCTTTCAGCATGAATTTTACAGGAACCTTTGACATGACGATGATCGTCACCAAAAATGCGGTTGCCAGCAAATATCCCCAGAAGGAATCTGCCACGAAAAGGGATACCAGAAACATGATGGTTCCTACAAACTTTACACGGGGGTCCAGCCTGTGGAGAAGCGAATCCGCAGGGTAATATTGTCCGATCGTAATATCTCTTATCATTTGTCCAATCTCTCCAGTGCCTGTAATATACTTGCCTTTGCCTCTTCCACCGTGGTAGCCCGGGTATCCACATGCAGCCCGTGTTCACCGAGCGCGTGCATGATATAGGTGATCTGGGGTGCTGCAAGCCCCATGGCCTCCAGCTCCTTGTAATGGGAAAAGACTTCTCTCGGTACACCGTCAAATGCCTTTTCCCCCTTATTCATCACGATCATGCGCTCCACATATTTCGCGATGTCCTCCATACTGTGGGATACCAGGATCACGGTGATTCCCCGCAGGCTGTGCAGGGATGCGATCTGATCCAGTATCTCATCACGGCCCTGAGGGTCCAGCCCTGCTGTAGGCTCATCCAGGATCAGCACTTCCGGCTCCATGGCCAGAACCCCTGCGATGGCCGCCCGCCGCTTCTGCCCGCCTGACAGTTCAAAAGGAGAACTTTTATAAAACTTTTCCGGTAATCCCGCCTGGGTCAGCGCTCTGACTGCCCTCTCCTCTGCTTCTTCTTTTGAGAACCCCAGATTCTTTGGCCCAAAGCAGACATCCTCCAGAACCTCTGCCTCAAAAAGCTGATGTTCCGGGTACTGGAATACCAGCCCCACCTTGCTTCGCTGCTCCTGCCTGTCATATTTATCTGCCCAGATATCCTGGCCATTATAGAAAACAGTGCCTGATGTAGGTTTCATAAGGCCGTTAAAATGCTGTATCAGTGTAGATTTTCCGCTTCCCGTGTGACCGATAATGCCCATGAACTGACCGTCGGGGATTTCCATATCCACATCCTTTAAGGCGTGCATTTCATAGACGGTTCCCGGACTGTATGTGTATGTGATATGCTCTAATTTTATTGACATAATGCGTTCACCAATTCCTCTGTTGTCAGAATTCCTGCAGGCAGCTTCACTCCCGCCTGTTTCAGTTCATAGGCCAGAAGTGTCACCTGGGGTACATCCAGGCGGTAGGATTTCAACTCCTCCACCCTGGAAAACACCTCCCTAGGTGTTCCCTGCATCACTACTTTCCCCTGGTCCATAATGAAAACACGATCCGCGTTCACCACTTCCTCCATATAATGCGTGATCAGAACAACTGTGATGCCTTCTTTTTCGTTCAGTTCCTTTACTGCGCGGAGCACTTCTTTTCTGCCGTTTGGGTCCAGCATGGCTGTGGGTTCATCCAGTATGATGCATTTGGGGTGCATAGCCATCACACCGGCTATGGCAACCCTCTGCTTCTGCCCGCCTGACAGTTTATTGGGCGAATGATGGCGGTAAGCGGTCATTCCCACTGCCTCCAGACTTTCATTCACCCTCTGCCAGATATGGTCTGTGGGGATCCCCATGTTCTCAGGGCCGAACCCCACATCCTCCTCCACCACAGTACCGATGATCTGATTGTCGGGATTCTGGAAAACCATTCCTGCTTTCTGGCGGATCTTCCAGATCTCCTCTTCCTCCATAGTGTTCATGCCGTCCAGCCACAGCGCGCCCTCCGTAGGAAACAAAAGGGCATTGATATGCTTTGCCAGAGTGGATTTACCGGAGCCGTTGTGTCCCAGAACAGCAATAAACTGTCCTGCTTCGATATCCAGCTCCACATTGTCAAGGGCCCTGTAGGTGCCCTCCACATGGCCGCTTTCATCGTATTTATAATAGTCATGCACCAGTTTAATGGCTTTTACAATTCCCATTTTATATCCTTTCCATTGTACCTGATTTGTAACGATCCAGTCAACTGCATAATCACGGGTATTTACCCAATAAAATCACGCTCCGATGGGGATCTCTGTTATTATTCACGGCTGTTGTCCCGCGAGGTGTTTTTATGCGCTTGCGCATGAAAATCCCGAGGCAGCCAGCGCGATATGGGGCAGAATGCTACATATCTGTGCATCGCGAAGCGTGTTACTGTTTACAGAACTGCGTTTTTTGCAGGGCTGTGAATCGTAACGGATCTCTATTCACTGCAGGTATATCTGTAGACCTCCATATCCTCGCTGTCATCCTCCAAACGGTAGTCAATCTTAGAAAATCCCAGCTTGCGGGCCAGTTTTTTAGAGGCCAGATTGGCACTGCGTATCCTGCAGTACAGGTACACAGCCCCTCTTCTCTTTGCCTCCTCCAAAATACCCCGGCAGGCTTCATAGGCAAATCCTTTTCCTCTGTGTTTTTCATCAATGAGATAACCCAGTTCCACCACGGAGCTGTTGTGGTTCCATATTTTTGGCTCCACCCCTGCACGGCCCACGATCATCCCGCTCTCTTTCTCCTCCAGGACCCAGTAGCCCATATCACACATTTCATACATGTATTTGCGGTAGGAGGGAAAGGCCTCCAGTTCCTCCTCCAGGCTCTTTGCCATTCCTTCCGAGGTATCCGGGGTTCCCTGACTGGTGATCTCCATCATTTTAGGAATATCCTGTTCCGTCATTTCCCGTATCCGCAGTCTTTTTGTCTCACACACCAATGCGGGAAGATGTCTGCCATGGCAGTATACTTTCTCTAAAAAAGCACCGTCAATCTCTTCATATCCCTCGATCACCACATCCGCGGGGCTTAGATCCTGCTTTCCGGAATCCGGGTTGAAGTAGGCGCAGCAGACGATCCCTGCCGCCTTTGCTGCCCTGCATCCGTTGCTGGAGTCCTCCAGGATCAGGCACTCCTCCGGGTCAAGTTTCATCTGCCTGGCGGCTTCCAAAAATACATCCGGTGCCGGTTTTGGGTTTTTCACCTGCTCCCCGCTCACAAGAAGTTCAAAATAACCGTCAATCCCCAGACTTGTCACCACCTGCCGGATATAGGCCAAAGGGGAGGAGGAGGCTATAGCCAGACGATATCCGCTGTCTTTGAGACGTCCGAGCAGCTGGGGCACACCCTCTATCATAGGAAAGCCTTCCTCTGCAATGACCTTCTTTTTTATCTGTTCCATAGTCTCAACCAGTTCTTTATCATCTCTGGAAATCCCATAATTATCATGCAGTATATCCATTAAAAAACCATTGGTGGAACCGATACATGGTTTGTAAATCTCATAATCAAGTTCAATCCCCCGCGCTGCAAGCGCCTGTTTCCAGACTCTGTAGTGGACCGGCTCACTGTTGATCAACACGCCGTCCATGTCGAAAATAATTCCTTTTAACATACTATCTCCCTTTTAACGGAACTTTACCCTGTGTTTTCCAAAAAAACGAGGGAGCGCCGCTGTCAAAGCGACACTCCCTCGTATCTCTACACGGTCCTACGCCGGCTCAAACAGCAAACTTTCCGCCAGCTCCCAGATTTCCTCTCTCCCCTGCTTTGTCTCAGCGGAGAATGGGATCACTCTTGTGCCCGGACGCAGCGCAAGCCCTTCTTTTAAGGCTTTTACATGCTTCGGTACCTGGCTTCTCTTTAATTTGTCCACTTTTGTTGCTATGATAATCGGCTCATATCCGTTGTGCACAATCCAGTCATACATGGTTTTATCGTTGGCAGATGGGTCATGGCGGATATCGATCAGCAGAAATACTGCTTTCAATTCCTTTGTATTCTGCAGATATCTCTCTATCAGCTTTCCCCACTGTTCCTTTACCGCCTGGGCTACTTTTGCGTAGCCGTACCCCGGCAGGTCCACCAGATATAACGCATCATTCACATTATAAAAATTTATAGTCTGTGTCTTTCCGGGGGATGCGCTGGTCCTTGCCAGGGATTTCCTGTTCATAAGCGCATTGATCAGGGAAGATTTCCCTACATTTGATTTCCCCGCAAATGCGATGTGCGGCAGCTCCGTCACGGGAAGCGTGCTTGTGACACCGCAGACAATATCCAGTGATACATTTTTAATTACCATCATTCATCCTCCGAATTTGGTTTCAGACAAAAGCCTGTGCCAGCACTTCTTCCATGGTGCTGACAAATACAATGGTCATGCCGTCTGTGATCTCTTTTTCCATCTCTTCAATATCCGGTCTGTTCTCCCCCGGAACCAGCACAGTTTCAATCCCTGCACTCTTAGCTGCCAGAAGCTTTTCCTTCAGGCCCCCGATCGGCAGTACCCGTCCTCTTAAGGTGATCTCACCGGTCATGGCAAGATCTGCCTTCACCGGTGTTCCGGTCACTGCGGAGAGCATGGCAGTGGCCATGGTGATTCCCGCGGACGGACCGTCCTTAGGTACCGCTCCCTCAGGAATGTGGATATGTAAATCATGTTCCTGGAAAAATTCAGGTTTGATATTATATTTATCCGCTATGGAACGGATGAAACTCACCCCGGTCTGTGCTGACTCTTTCATCACATCCCCCAGCTGTCCGGTGAGCATGAATTCGCCTTTTCCGGGCATGAGGTTTACCTCGATCTGCAGGGTATCACCACCCACGCTGGTCCACGCAAGCCCGCGTACGATTCCAATCTCATCCGTGTTGTTCTTCCTCTGGTAGGTGAACTTGGCACGGCCTAAAAACGCCTCCAGATTCTCTTTCTGCACTGTGACGGATTCCTGCTTATCCTCCAGGATCCGCCTTGCGGTCTTCCTGCAGATTTCACCAATCTTCCGCTCCAATTCCCTGACTCCGGCTTCCTTTGTATAGCCGGTGATCATTTCCCGCAGAACCTCATCCTCCAGAACGAGCTGTCCCTCTTTCAGGCCATGGATCTTCATCTGCTTTGGAACGAGATGTTCTTTGCCGATGTGCCATTTTTCATTTTCCGTATAGCTGCTCACCTCAATGATCTCCATACGGTCCAGAAGCGGCCTTGGTATCGTCTGCAGGTCATTGGCTGTGGCAATGAACAGCACCTCTGACAGATCCAGCGGGATCTCCACATAATGGTCCCTGAACTTGTTATTCTGCTCAGAATCCAGCACTTCCAGAAGTGCGGAAGACGTGTCCCCTTTATAATCGCTGCTGACTTTGTCTATCTCATCCAGAAGCATCAGGGGATTTTTCACACCTGCCTGTATCAGCCCATTGGCGATCCTGCCGGGCATGGCGCCGATATAGGTTCTTCTGTGTCCCCGGATCTCAGCCTCATCCCGTACGCCGCCCAGACAGATGCGGACATATTCCTTGTGGAGCGCCCGCGCCACGGACTTGGCAATGGAGGTCTTTCCTGTTCCAGGAGGACCCACCAGACACAGAATGGGACTTTCACCTTTTTTGGTGAGTGTGCGCACCGCCAGAAATTCCATGATGCGTTCCTTCACCTTGTTAAGGCCATAATGGTCTGTTTCCAGAACCTTGTTGGCCTCTTTTAAGTTCTTATTATCCCTGGTCATCTTATCCCAGGGAAGAGAGAGAAGTGTCTCAATATAACTGCGCATCACACTGGACTCTGCCTGACTGCCTGCCGTATTCTTAAATCGATCCACTTCTTTTATTATCTTGTCTTTCACTTCCCGGGAAGCTTTCAGCTTCCTGGCTTCCTCACGGAACTGGTCCGCCTCGGACCGGGTATCATCTTCGCCCAGCTCTTCCCGAATCAGTTTGAGCTGTTCTCTCAGGATATATTCCCTCTGATTCTTGTCCACCCGCTCTTTTACTTTACTCTGCAGTTCTGCACTGATTTCCAGGACCTCGATCTCATTGGTGAGAATGATTCCCAGTTCCTCATAGCGTTCTTCCAGAGATACCGCTTCCAGAACCTTCTGTCTGTCCTCATATTTCATGGGAAGATGTATGGATATCTGGTCAATGACCTTGCTCACATCATCCAGTTCCAGTATCTGGCCTGCCAGTTCTTTGCTCATCTTTGGATTCACATTGCAGTATTTGACAAAGATCTCTTTCATGCCGCGGAGCATGGCTTCTTCCACACTCTCCTCCACACTTTTCAGTTCTTCCACATCAAAGGTAGCTGCCTCGGCATTCAGATAGTATTCACTTTCCGTAAAACGGAGCAGTTCAGCCCGCTCCATTCCCTCTACCAGGACCCGGACAATATTCTTGGGCAGTTTTACAAGCTGCTTTATCTCCGCAACGGTTCCAATTTTATATAAATCTTCCTGGCCCGGGTCCTCCACTGCAGGATCCTTCTGGGTGATCAAAAGCACCCTCTGATCCTGCATCATGGCCTTCTCAATGGCCTGTATGGATTTTTCCCTGCTCACATCAAAATGGACGATCATGTCAGGAAGGATGGTTGTACCTCTAAGGGCGATGGCCGGCAGATTATAGATTATGTCACTCATTCCCGCGCCTCCTTAATCGTTATGCATATTTATGCAGTTTCTGGTGTTCCCCTCTTGCGTCCACCCTTGTTTCTCCTTGTGGGCGGCTGCATTTCCCCATGTTCAATTAAGGCCTGCCCCTTACCTTCTACCAAGTCTTTTGTGATCTTACAGGAGCGGATCGTCTCGTCAGAAGGCGCTGTATACATAAGGTCCATCATGGTAGACTCCATGATAGCCCGCAGTCCTCTGGCTCCTGTCTTTCTGTCCATGGATTTCTTGGCGATCGCCACCAGGGCATCATCGTCAAAATCCAGGTCCACGCCGTCAATTTCAAAAAGCCTTTTATACTGTCTGATCAGAGAGTTTCTCGGCTCTTTCAGGATCTTCACCAACGCCTCCTCGTCCAGGGCATCCAGGGATACCACCACGGGAACACGGCCTACAAACTCGGGGATCATACCGAATTTTACCAGGTCCTGAGGCATTACCTCTTTGAGGATCTCTCCCACGTTTTTTTCTTTCTTATCTGTCACCACAGCATTGAAACCAATGGCTTTTGTATCCATTCTGTTTTCAATGAGCTTGTTCAGTCCCTCAAAAGCACCGCCGCAGATAAAGAGAATATTGGTGGTATCGATCTGCAGGAATTCCTGATGCGGATGCTTTCTTCCTCCCTGGGGCGGAACACTGGCAACTGTGCCCTCCAGGATCTTCAGAAGTGCCTGCTGTACACCCTCCCCTGATACATCTCTGGTGATCGACGCATTTTCCGATTTTCTTGTTATCTTGTCAATCTCATCAATGTATATGATACCGTACTGCGCACGATCTATATCGTAATCCGCGGCCTGAATGATCTTCAGCAGGATATTTTCCACATCCTCACCTACATATCCGGCCTCTGTCAGAGTTGTGGCATCTGCAATGGCAAAAGGCACATTCAACAGTCTGGCCAGTGTCTGAGCCAGCAGCGTCTTACCGGAGCCGGTTGGTCCCAGCATCAAAATATTACTTTTCTGAAGTTCAATGTCGGAATCTTTTCCGGCCATAACTCGCTTATAGTGATTGTAAACGGCTACAGACAGCACTTTTTTCGCCTCATCCTGCCCGATCACATAGTCATCCAGAAATGTTTTGATCTCCTGTGGTTTCAGCAGATTGATCTCTCCGTTGCTGTCCTCCGTGTAACCTGCGCTGTCCTCATCTATGATCTCTGCACAGATCTCCACACATTCATCACAGATATAAGTACCGCTGGGTCCTGCAATCAGTTTCCGTACCTGTTCTTCTGTCTTTCCGCAGAAAGAGCAGCGGATCTTTGGCTCGTTTCCTTTTATCGCCATTCTTCTATTCCTTTCTTGTTTACCGTATTAATGCCGAAAGACCCCCGCAGCTTAACCGCAGGAGTCTTATCATTCGTTCTTATCTGTGCTCAATTACACTGTCAATCAGACCATAAGCCTTTGCCTCTTCTGCGGACATATAATTATCTCTTTCCGTGTCTCTGGCAATGACTTCAAAAGGCTGACCTGTGTTGGCGGCCAGAGTCTCATTCAGTTTCTTCCTGGTCTTCAAGATCATGTCGGCAACAATCTGAATTTCCGTAGCCTGTCCCTTTGCACCGCCGGACGGCTGATGGATCATGATCTCCGCGTTGGGAAGCGCGAATCTCTTTCCTTTTGTACCGCCTGCCAGCAGGAATGCACCCATGCTTGCAGCCATACCGATGCAGATTGTGGACACATCACATTTAATGTAATGCATGGTATCATAAATAGCCCATCCTGCTGTCACAGAACCGCCCGGACTGTTGATATACAGATGAATATCCTTTCCCGGGTCTTCTGATTCTAGGAACAGAAGCTGTGCCACGATCAGGCTTGCTGTTGTGTCATTCACTTCTTCTCCCAGAAAAATGATTCTATCCTTCAACAGCCTGGAGTAGATATCGTAACTTCTCTCTCCTCTGCTGGTCTGTTCAATGACGTATGGTACTAAACTCATGAAACTCCTCCTATTCTGTCACGCGGGCGTAAGAAACGAACTGTCTGTCCGTTACTCTTCTGTCTTCTCCACTACTTCTGTCACTTTTGCAGCGTCAGCTACTAAGGTAACAGCTTCCTGAACAGCGATATCTTTCTTCATCTGCTCTTTCTCGTAGTCGCCCATTAATTCTTTTAATTTGTCGGCTTCCATTTTGTACATTTCAGCCATCTTTGCGATCTCTTCATCTACTTTTTCATCGGTAACCTGGATGTTCTCTACTTCTGCAACTTTCTCCAGTACCAGACGGCTCTGGATCCTCTTCATGGCCTGAGGTCTCATCTGCTCCTGGATCTTAGCATTATCAAGACCTGTAAACTGATAGTACTGGTCAATGGATAATCCCTGAGACTGCAGTCTTCTTACAAAATCATCCACTAACTGACGGATCTGGTTCTGGATCATTGCTTCCGGAATATCCATCTGTGCGTTCTCGATGATCGCATCTACTACTTTATCTTCTTTTTCACGTTTTGCAACGTCTTCTTTGCGCTCTTTCAGCTTCTGCGCAATGTCTTTTTTGTATTCTTCCAGAGTATCAAACTCAGAGACATCTTTTGCAAATTCGTCATCCAGTTCAGGAAGTTCTTTCACTTTGATGGCTTTTACATTGCATTTGAACACTGCTGCTTTTCCAGCCAGGTCACTGGCCTGGTAGTCTTCCGGGAAAGTCACATTGACTTCTTTTTCCTCGCCAATCACAGCGCCCACTAACTGATCTTCAAATCCCGGGATAAAGGAGTTGGAACCGATCGTCAGAGGATAGTCTGTGCCTTTGCCGCCTTCAAATGCCTCTCCGTCCACGAATCCTTCAAAATCAAGAGTGATCATATCGCCGTTTTCAACTGCTCTGTCATCCACGTCGATGGTTCTGGAGTTATTCTCCTGCTCTTTCTTCAGTTCTCCTGCAATTTCTTCTTCTGTCACTTCTGCTTTGGCAACTTCCACTTCTACACCTTTGTAGTCACCCAGGGTCACTTCAGGTTTTACAGCTACTTCTGCTGTGAAGATGAACGGTTTGCCTTTTTCAATCTGTACCACATCAATTTCCGGCTGGGAAACGATATCCAGGCCGCACTCATCTGCTGCCTTCGGATATTCAGACTGGATCAGCGCATTGGCTGCATCTTCATAGAAGATACCTGCTCCATACATTTTTTCAATCATCACACGGGGTGCTTTTCCTTTACGGAATCCCGGGATGGTGATCTTGTTTTTGTTTTTCTGGTAAGCAGCCTGTACTGCTTTTTCAAAATCTTCAGCGGAAGCCTCAATAGTAAGCTTCGCCATGTTCTTCTCTAAGTTTTCTACCTGTACGCTCATTTTAAATGATTCCTCCTTGAATTCTATATGTATTCATGCATTTTGAGTATTCATGCATTCCTGCCCAAAACGGACACTTTATCATACTTACAGTCATTATCACAGTATAGCACAAGGAGTTTAAAAACACCAGCATTTTTTTATGAAACAATGGATTTTTTAATCTGACGGGCTTTCACTTCTCCCTCCAGCTGTGAAATCAGCTCCAGTGCAAAGGGGATCGCTGTTCCCACGCCTCTGCTGGTAGTGATATTTCCGTCTTTTACCACCGGATCCGTAAAGACTATGGCCTCCACACTTTTGCAGTTACTTTCTAAGATGATATATCTCGATTGCTTTATTCATAAGGCATTCGGGCATTTTTTGTTTTATTTTTTTGTCATGTTTTACTGGATATATGTGGATGTATATGATATAATAAGGGTATNTTCCACACTTTTGCAGTTACTTTCTAAGATGATATATCTCGATTGCTTTATTCATAAGGCATTCGGGCATTTTTTGTTTTATTTTTTTGTCATGTTTTACTGGATATATGTGGATGTATATGATATAATAAGGGTATTGGAGGTGTCAATTATGCATTTAAGAAAAACTAAAACATCAAAAGGACGTATCTATCTGGCAATTGTAGATTCCTATTATGACAAACAGCGAAAAATGTCTCGTTCTAAGACTGTTGAATCTTTGGGCTATCTTGATGAATTGGAAAAACTATATGATGATCCTATTGCCCACTTTCAAAAACGTGCTGAAGAATTAAAAATCGAAAAAAATGCGATGCAAGCTCCCATTAACTTTACTTTTTATCCTTCCGATCGTTTGTGCACGGATGATACTTCTCTTCGAAAAAACTTTGGCTATGCTGCTCTAAGTAAGATTTATCATGAACTTGAAATTGATAAGTTCCTTATTAATCGCAGGCGCCATTCAAAAGAGAAGTTTGATGCAAATACTATCATGAAGATGCTTGTATATTCAAGGCTTCTCTTTCCAGCATCAAAGAAAGCTTCTTTTGATAACAGGGAACAGTTCTTCGAAAAAACAGACTATTCTTTAGATGATGTTTATCGCTGTCTTTCCTTCTTTTCAAAACACAAAGAAAGCCTTCAAGTCTGGATGAACGATAAAATCAAAG
This sequence comes from Blautia marasmi, assembly GCF_900258535.1. Taxonomy (NCBI): domain Bacteria; kingdom Bacillati; phylum Bacillota; class Clostridia; order Lachnospirales; family Lachnospiraceae; genus Blautia; species Blautia marasmi. The sequence continues at coordinate 4,485,745 of NZ_OIWX01000001.1, read as the reverse complement.
AGAAATACGGTAGGGACACCAGCCTTATTTATTACGATGTGACGAATTACTATTTCGAATCAGATGACCAGAATGATTTCCTTCGAAAAGGTGTTTCCAAGGAACACCGTCCAAACCCAATCGTACAGATGGGATTATTCATGGATAACAATGGAATTCCTATTACCTACGAACTTTTTGCAGGAAATACCAACGACTGCCTCACCTATCGTCCAAACTTTGGGCGAATCAAAAAAGAGTTTGATCTTGGTCGTGTTATTTCTGTTGCAGATAAAGGAATGACCACTGGTGATAACATTTGGTATACCATTAATACTCCCACAAAAGATGGCTATGTATTCAGCATGTCTGTACGTGGTGCTGATAAAGAAATGAAAAAGTATGTGCTCGACGAAGAGGATTATACCTGGCTGGGCACTGAATATAAAAGAAAGTCACGCAAGCACCCTCGCACGATTCAAGTCACCTCTCAAACCGGACGCAAGCTAAAGAAAACTGTACATGAAAAGCAGGTTGTCTTTTGGAGTGAAAAATATGCGAGACGAGCAAAAGCCGATCGTGCTGCGGCTCTTGCAAAAGCTGCAGACCTTGCAAAAAATCCAGGTGGTTATACCCGAGCAACTTCTTATGGTGCAGCAAAATATGTAAAGAAAATCGATTATGATAAAGATACTGGTGAAATTTTAACCGCATCTTCCATCTTAGAAATTGACGAAGCAAAGCTTCGTGAAGAAGAGGCACTTGATGGTTATTATGTTTTACTTACAAGTGAAATGGATGAAAGTGATGACAAAATCATTGACATGTACCGAGGACTTTGGAAAATCGAAGAATCATTTAAGGTAACTAAAAGCGAAGTAGAAGCCAGACCCGTATATGTATGGACAAGAGAACATATAGAAGCACATTTTCTTACCTGTTTTGTGGCCCTTACCATCGCTCGCATACTTGAAACAAAGTTAGAGCAAAAATACAGCATTGGTAAGCTTCTGGAATCACTCTCTAAAGCAAGCTGTACCCTAATTCAACAGAACTATTACTTGTTTGATTACTACGACAATGTACAGAAAGACATCGGCAAGGTTCTTGATATTGATTTCAGTAAGAGAATCAGAACTCTTGGTGAAATAAAAAAAGTTTTAGCAGCCACAAAAAAGTGAAAATACACCATGAAAATATGACAAAAAGACAAACCCGTTAGTCAGCTTATTTGCTGGGCTAACGGGTATTTTTATACTTAATCATCTGCAAAAGTCAGGGTATAGCACAAGGAGTTTAAAAACACCAGCATTTTTTTATGAAACAATGGATTTTTTAATCTGACGGGCTTTCACTTCTCCCTCCAGCTGTGAAATCAGCTCCAGTGCAAAGGGGATCGCTGTTCCCACGCCTCTGCTGGTAGTGATATTTCCGTCTTTTACCACCGGATCCGTAAAGACTATGGCCTCCTCCAGCTTCTCCTCAAATCCGGGATAGCAGGCAGCCTTTCTGCCTTTTAAAATCCCAAGACCGCCCAGTACGCTGGGAGCTGCACAGATTGCCGCCACCATTTTATCTGATGCAGCAAAGCTCTTTAGCAGGGCTGCAAGCCCCTGATGCTCTCCCAGATGCCGTGTGCCCGGCATACCGCCCGGCAGTACCAGCATATCCACGGTGCTGTAGTCCACATCATCGAAGAAGACATCTGCTTTTATCTCAATCCCATGGGAACCTGTCACACTCAGATTATCGGAGATGGATACCATGAGCACTTCTTCCCCGGCTCTCCTCAAAAGATCCACCACAGTCAGACCTTCCACTTCTTCAAAACCATCTGCGGTAAATACACAAACTTTTGCCATATGAGTCCCTCCCTTACTTTAAATAAAACGAGTATAAAATCCTGCATACCTGCTTATTATACCATAGGATTATCTGATATTTCTAAAACTTCCGTTTCTTTTTTATAAAAATTATGTTATACCTTATAAAGAGGCAGCATTTACTGCTGCATGAATTAAAGGGTGCTCAATAGGCTATATCTTAATAATATGCACCACTCGCTGCCGCATGATTTGCGGGATGCCCAAATAAAGTATACCTTAATAATATGCACCACTCACTGCTGCATGATTTGCGGGGTGCCCAAATAAAGTATACCTTAATAATATGCACCACTCACTGCTGCATGATTTGCGGGGTGCCCAATAGGGTATACCTTAATAATATACACCACTCACTGCTGCATGATTTGTGGGATGCCCAATAAGGTATACCTTAATAATATGCACCACTCGATGCTGTATATCTTACGGGGTGCCCTTCAGAGTGTACCTATCATATAGAAAAAGGAGGTTCTTCACAGCAATGGAAATAGAAAGAAAGTTTCTTATTAAAGAGCTGCCCGCTGATCTGGCAAGCTTCCCCTGTCACAAAATAGAGCAGGCTTATCTGAACACCAACCCGGTTGTCCGCATCCGCAGGCAGGATGACGCTTATTTTCTCACCTACAAAGGGGAGGGACATATGGTGCGGGAGGAGTATAACCTGCCTCTCAACGAAACATCCTATTGTCACCTGAAAGAAAAGGCAGACGGGATCATTCTTACAAAAACCAGATATCTGCTTCCTCTTGAAGGAGGACTTACCATTGAGCTGGATGTATTTGGAGCGCCCTACGAGGGACTCTTTCTGGCGGAGGTGGAATTTCCGGATGTAGAGTCCGCCAATTCCTTTACGCCGCCCCACTGGTTCGGCGAGGATGTAACCTTCTCATCCGGATACCACAACAGCACGCTCTCCGCAGGAAAGGACAGACCGCAGTAATGCAGGCCTGTCCTTTCCTCTGAGTCATTCTTCACCGAGGCTTTTCATGATACTGTGCCAGGTGGCTTCCCGGCGCTTCTCAATCTCCTCCTCTAAAAGTTCGTCTCCTTTTCTGGTTTTCTCCAGTCTTTTCGTATATGCTCTGGGAATCTTATAGAGCAGCTTTCCCCAAAACCGCAGAAACGCATTGCCGCTGTCCAGCAACCACACACTGATTTCAAAAATTCGATCCATGATATGACCTCTTTTGTCTCGGCTAAAGCAGCACATATGCGCTTTTTTGCCTTTTCTTTTATTTTAACAGCAGTTTGCATTTCTTGCAATGAGAAATATTGCTAATCCCTGTCAAGACATTGCCTGTTTTACAGTTCTCTTGTCTTCTTCACACATGCACGGATACATTCTGTCACAGCACTCCTCATGCCCTTCTTTTCCAGAACTCCCACCCCTTCAATCGTAGTTCCCGCAGGTGAACACACCATATCCTTGAGTTCTCCGGGATGCATCCCTGTCTCCAGAACCATTTTGGCACTTCCTAATACAGCCTGTGCCGCAAATTCATATGCCTTTTTCCTTGGCATTCCCTCCGCCACCGCGCCATCGGCCATGGCCTCAATGAACATGAAAACAAATGCCGGAGAACTTCCGCTGACAGCTCCCACCACATCCAGCATGGGTTCTGTCACAACCTCCGCTCTTCCAAAAGAACGGAGCAGCACCAAAGCCTCCTCCAGCTCTTTTTCTTCCACAAGAGCGTTTTTGCAGACACCTGTGATCCCCTCTCCTACCAATGCAGGCGTATTGGGCATGGTACGGATTATCTTCCTGTCCTCCCCGATACGCTCCTCCAGCCAGCTCATAGTCTTACCTGCAGCGATGGAGATGATCACCTTTTCTTTGCCCAGCACATCCTTGATCTCTGCGATCACCTCTTCCAGAAACTGCGGCTTCACAGCCAGAAACACCACATCCGATATCTTCGCAGTCTCCCTGTTATCTGTACTACAGGCAATCCCCAGTTTTTCCTTTATCTTAGCAGCAGATTCCTGCGACTTTGTTGAAGCCGTAATATCCCCCCTGCTTACGATCTCTTTTTCCAAAATACCGCCAATAATAGCAGAAGCCATATTACCGCATCCGATAAATCCAAGTTTCATCTGTAATCCTCCTCGTTATACTTGTCCTGTGACTGTTCAGTCCCTTCGCAGCCTTTTCCTATTCATTATCCTCCGTTCCCCTTATTTTTTCAAGAGTGATACAAATATTTTTTCAATACACTGCATACTTTTAAACATAATGCATGTTAAATCCCCGGAGGTCTGTTTATGCAGCAATCTTATAAGGTTTTTACGGTAATTGGCATTCTATTCACGATCCTGCTTGGTTCCCTATCCCACTTTTTTTATGAATGGTCCGGCAATTTTTTTCTGGTAGGGTTATTCAGTCCTGTTAATGAGAGCGTGTGGGAACACCTGAAACTGCTCTTCTTCCCGGCTCTCCTCTTCATGCTGTTGGAACAGCGCCTTCTGTCTTACCGCTGCCCTGACCTTCTCTGCAAAAACCTGACAGGACTGTACGCCGGGCTTCTCTCCATGCCTCTTTTCTTCTACAGTTACACTCGATTCACCAAAAAAAGCTATCTGTGGGTCGATATCGCAATTTTCATACTCAGTGTTCTCATCACATACCTGCTCTCCTACGCCCTCCGAAAAACGAAACTCCCTGACCCCCTATGCCGCCTCAATCAGGCAGCCCTCTATATCCTTTTGGCCGTCTTCACCGTCATTTCCATCTTTTTTATGATATAAGTCTCTGTTTTATCTGCCAGATCACTTGCCGTTTGCAGAAACCGGGAAGTGGATGGGAGGACACTCACGCCCTGGCCTCCCATCCACTTCCGTCCGCCGCCCTTCCCCCAAAAAGCTCACTTTCCCCCTATACATTTTTTCCTTCTTGTATTATGATAATATTATTCTGACAAAGGAGACAAAACCATGACCAACGAAATATTTTCTGTGTATCATTGCAAATCCTGCAATAAAATAGAAGTGACACAGTACATATCTCCCCAGCAGATGGAGGAATTCGGTCTGACCGCTGAGGAGCTTCTTCCCATCTGTCCTGTCACCGGAAACTCCGACCTGGAAGAACTGGGACAGATGACAGAAAAAGAGCTGCGTCACTTTGCCTACAGCGATGTAGATGGCGTAAAAGCATATCTGAACAACAGAGAAAAGAAAATCCCCAGGCTTTAAATTCCGGAATCTTTTTTCTGTCTTCACAGTTACGGACAACTATCCCGGCAGAACTCCCTTTAGTGTTGGGATTTTCCTTGGCTGCAGAGAGGGGCCGCACGCATGAATACCATGCGGCGGCCCCTCTTTTTTTATCTAACACTCATGACCCAGTTTTCGGGAACTCATTAGCTTCCAGGTTTTATATTTCTTAACTCTATGGACAATATGCCGGGTATTTCCGCATTTCATACACTGTCCTAAAAATTCGTATACCAGCACATCCTCTTGCTTCAGCTTCAGACCATATGTCTCATTCAGGCATGATCTGCAGTATCCCAGTGCATGTATTCTCTCATTTCTTGTCATATTCACTCCCGCTCCCTGTATTTTAATAATATCTTAATGAATCTAATATTTCTTTTTATAATATCAGATACAATACGATATTTCAAGACATATCACGTATCAAAAACGACATTTCGGGACATAGTATCATGTACAATGTCATATAATAGGTGGTGAAAAATATGCACAGTGAGAATACTTTTGAAGAAAACAGCTATGAAGATTTGTTTTATAACCGTCTGACGCAGCTTAGGTCAGCGAAGAAGGTTTCTGCAAGAGATATGAGTCTTTCCATTGGACAAAATCCGGGTTATATTAATGGACTGGAAAACAAAAAAGGGCTTCCCTCCATGACAGTATTTTTTTATATCTGTGATTACCTGAATGTCACACCGAAAGAATTTTTTGACGAAAGTATTATTTGTCCTGAACAATTCAAGAATCTTTGTCAGGACATGAAAGAGCTGAGACACGATGACCTTCAGCTTTTATGGACTTTAACAAAACGTCTTCAAAAATAAGACCGCAAAAAGTGCCGCGAGCCGCAGTTATTTTACAATACTGCAGCCCGCGGCACTCTTTTCATTTTTCTTTCTGTACTGATTCGGTGACATGGATGTCATTCTACGGAAAGCCTGGGAGAAATAAGACTGGGAGGAGTATCCTACCATACCTGATATTTTTGTAACAGGATAATTGGTTGTCTCCAGAAGATGCATGGCCTCTGACAGCCGTTTCTCCGCAAGATAACTGATGGGAGATATACCCTTGTAGGCTTTGAAAGCATGTACCAGATAGTATTTGTTGATATGGGCCGTAAGGCTTAGTGTTTCCAGGGTGATCTCCTCCGCATAGTGCTCATTGATATACTGTTCCACAACCCGGCATTCCCTGGTTGCCTTATTGGGAGGTGCAGCCAGGATATTCTGGCGGGTATGTCTGGTAATATACAGAAGCAGCAGTTCCAAAAGCTTCTGGCAGACTGCCCCGCTGTCCTGTTCACCAATACGTGCCTCCCTTACCATCTGTGTCAGGCAATCCCCTATTTCCTTACGGCTCTGCCCCAGAAAGTGGACACTGTAATCATAAGGTCCACTGTCCTCCCGGGAATGGAACTGCAGTCCTTCAATGCCCAGGGCAATGTATTCCCAGGGGCTTTTTTTATTTCCCAGCTCTGTATGTGAGACGCCGGGGTTTACTAAAACCAGGTCATTTTCCCGCACAGGAACTCTTTCATTGTCAATGATAAAACAGCCCTCCCCTTTTGTGATAAAGAAGAGTTCCGCAAAATAATGGGAATGTTCCATGCTGTGCCAGTCCTTATCCGACCTGGCGCAGGTTACATACAAAAGCTGGACAGGCAATGACGCCGGAGGCGTCTCCATGGAATATCGCTGATTGCTCATATATCCTTCCTCCTGTTTTCTTTTCTATCCTCATTATAAATTTTTTCATCTGTGGGGACAAGTCAGTTTTTAAACAAATCCGCATCGGAACCTGTGGCAAGCCTTTTTCATATTGTATTTTATGGTAACTATTCAGCAGCCAGGCAAAAACCCTATCCCCAAAGGCGATTCTGCGTGGATTTTTGCTTGTACCTGTGAAGATACTGAACAGTTACATTATATGTTTCAAAACGTAGTACCAAAACAGGAGGGAACTATGAAAAAGATTTTATCCGTTTTACTCGCCGTGGCACTCTGTACTTCCATGTGCCTTACAGGCTGCCAAAAGTCAGATAAAAGTGAGAAAAATCCCAAAGATTCCAAGACGGAAAAAGAACTGGTGGATGTAAAATTAAATGAAGTTGCCCATTCCATTTTCTATGCACCTCAGTATGTGGCAATTGAAGAAGGGTACTTTACAAAAGAAGGGATCCGCTTAGAATGTGTGACCGGCTTTGGCGCAGACAAGACTATGACCGCCGTCCTCTCCGGCGATGCGGACATCGGCTTTATGGGCGCAGAGGCTTCCGTGTATGCTTACCAGGAAGGTGCCAATGACGCTGTTGTCAACTTTGCACAGCTTACACAGCGGGCAGGAAATTTCCTGGTAGCCAGAAAAGAGATGCCTGATTTCAAATGGAGCGATCTGAAAGGCAAAGATATTCTGGGCGGTCGGGCAGGTGTCTGCCTGCATATAATGTAAATTTCATATCATCCTCTCATCTTGTCTGCATCCGATCATTTTTCCCTGCTGTAGATCACAGAAGCTGATAGCCAAAACACACACCGCCTCCGCCGGATTTTTTCACCTGATACATAGACATATCTGCCTTGCGGAGAAGTTCCTCGGCTGTACACCCGTCTTCCGGAAAACATGCCACACCGATACTGGTATTACAGTGGATACTTCCTGCTTTTAGTATCCAGGGCTTCCTGAAACGGGCAAGAATAAAACGGGTGAGATTCTGTATATTCTCCTTTGTGATGGACTCACCCCCGATAATGGCCACAAATTCATCTCCGCCATTGCGGTAGATGCTGTCCTTCAACAGAGGTATACCCGAGAAAAATTTACCCAGCGCGATCAAAAGTTCATCGCCGGCATCGTGGCCAAAATTATCGTTAACATTTTTAAAACCGTCAATATCAAAGAACAGCAGATAGCCTTTCTCCGTATCGCTGGCCAGATCAATGCGTTTCTTGCAGTCGTTTACCAGCATCCTGCGGTTGGGAAGATTTGTCAGGGAATCATAGTTTGCCATGTATTGGATCAGTGCTTCTTTCTCTTTGTTGTCGGTGATATCCGCACTGCTCACTACATGGGCCAGTCGGCCATCCACCCACTGGAAAGCCGCACTGAACACACGGAACCACGATCCGTCGAAGGGGCGCTGGTAATCCCAGGTGTATACCCTGGTAGGCTCTCCCTGGTCATCGATCAAATATTTTTCCGGACAAAAATCACAGGGGCCATTCTGCCCGGGAAAAAGGACTTCCCAGCATTTCCTTCCGAGGAACTGTCCCTGTCCCCCGTAAGGTTCCGCCATTGATCTATTTACATACAGGATATCATGCGTGTAAAAGTCATTGACGTAAATATCAATCCCTGTATTGTCCAGTATGTTTTCCAGTGAAGCCTGCGACCGGGAGAGCATGTACCGATACATCCTCACGCCTATATACCTGACCAGCATTGGGAGCATAACAGACAATGTCTCTTGGACAGCTTCCGTGCGTTTTTCTTCCGAAGCTGTGTCAAAGAAAACGATCAGACCATAGATACAAAAGCTTTCATCTGTTATGGGCGCTATTACCAGTGAGGAGGCCACGAACATGGTGAGCAGTTTTGTTTCACAAAGCGTATTATGTTCATTGCGGGTGATATAAGAAACTGTTTTTTTAGTCAAATAACTGCACTGCTCCGTGGTCAGTTCTTTCACGGAAAATCTCTGGCGGAGAGCCGTTTGATTTAAAGTAACGTTTTCCATCAGATTAAAATGTTCAGAATTATCTGCCTCATATACGGCGCCGTATGTAAAAGAAAAGCTGTCACAAATCAGCTTCAAAGACTTGCTGACAGCCTCCGTGTCAAATTGGTTTCCTGCCAGGAGGACGGCTATATCCGAGAGAAGCATTTCGTATGAACCCTGCATCATCTTCCACTCCTTGTTCATATTATATAGTTTCATTTTACCATAATATGCAAAAAAAGTCGAACAATAATACTGCTGGCTGTTAACGCTGTGTCTCCCAGGCTCCTCCAAGCCAATCAGACTGAACTTTGAAGCCTGCGGCATAAGGGCAGATCAGCGTCAAACGAAGGCTGAAAAAAGACAGCATCCAAAAGGACACTGTCTCATATGTTAATCTCTACTCCTTTGGGAAGGAGGTCATCCATCTTGGGATGCCTTACATTACGCCCCTCCTTCACTACCATCTTCACGATCTTTGCTTCTCAGCCTTTTTCGTTCCAATTTTTCCATATATCAGGACAATAACCAATTGTTGCCAGCTTTCCATTCCGGACAATTGGTGTTTTCAATACCTTTTGATTTTCCAAGACCTTTTCGTCTTTCTCCTCGTCTGCGATATATTTTATCAATGCCAGAGCATCTTTGTCTTTACATTTTTTATCCAGCATGGCATCCAGACCGCCTACTGACTGCTTTACACTATTGTATTCTCCCTTGCTCATTCCTTTTACTTTCATATCTATAAACTGATATTTTATATTCCGCTCTTTGAAATAACGTATCGCTTTCTTAGTGTCAAAACATTTGCCCGTTCCGAAAATCTGTATATTCATTCCTGCACTCCTGACTTATATCTATTCTAATGGATAAACTATACCATATATCCGTAAAAAAAGCCATCTCCTCTGCAGCCGCAAACTGACACTGGGCCAAGCAGGAATTACTCCTTTGTTTCTTCTGATGTTTCCTCTTCACCGGCATCCACTGTCACTTCCCCGATATGGAAAATCTGCGCAGATTCAGGTGTGATCAGCTCTATCTCTTTCTTTTCGTCTAATTTCAGGTCTCTCACATAATAATTCTTGATCTCAGGCGGTATTTTTCCAAAATCTATCTCGATTGGTTCGAGAAGATTCGCCGGGTCTGCTTTGTAATGCACCTCTGTAAGCTCCTGACTTACAAACCCCTGTACTATATCCTCATTTGTAAAATGAATCTGTACCGACGTGGAAACCTTCTCGCCTGCCACGAGTGCCTGAAAGTCAAGGGCCTGTATCTGCTTTTTCAAGGGATCATACGCAATATTTTTTGTAATGGCACTGATCTTCTTTCCACCGATCTCCAATATAACCTGTGACCCTTCTTTGTTCCCTCTGATGAACTGCAGAGCTTCTTTCTCGGGATACTGAAGTGCAATGGTCTCTTTCATCCCCCTGCCGGACAGAGTACCTGTGGCGTACCCCTCACGTCTTAAGCGTTTTGCTTTTATTTCCGGGTTTCTTTTTTCTGCTTGTAATGTGGTCATGATCCAATACCTCCTATAAATTGCAGCGTCAATGCGTCCGGTGCACGGCAGTCACTTTCCGCTTTTTCAAACTATGAAAAAAAGAAGCCCCTCACTACGTGTAACGTGTAGTTAGGAGCTTTCTATATGGAAGTTCTGTATGCACTATATATATTATAACATGCCTGTCAACTCCTCCCTTTACGTCCGCCCTCATAGCGGACTAAGAAAAGTCGGTTTTAAAACACAGGAAATGCTGATCCGGAAATAAAGTAGGATGACCAAAGGTGCACACATTTTACGTTTTTACATATTTTACTCATAAGATGATCAAGTAAGAAGGTATCATTTTGAAGAAGCCAACCCACTACCTCTGGAAATCTGATTTTCAGACTCAGACCGATTATTTAAACACGAAAAGGAAATACACAGATCTGGGGTTTCGGGTCGTTACCTATCAAGACAGCCAGAAAGAGAATGATATCCATAAAGGATTAAAGGAATTGATCAAAAACCACTATGCTAACAAGACAAACTGACCTTTGCTCAAAGCAGGTATGTCCGGTAAGCACATCGTAATAAGATTTTTGGGAGGGTTCATTATGAATGCTGGGTATGTCAGACTGTCAAGGGATGACGACAGGCGTAACTACATTTCAATAGAAAATCAGAAACTTATTATTAAACAGTATGCAGCTTCTCAAAATACCGTAATTGACCGTTGGTACGAGGATGATGGCGTTTCCGGTTACAAATTTGACCGTCCTGGCTTTCAGCAGCTCATGGAAGATTTAGATAAGGATATTGATACTGTGTTTGTCAAAGATTTCTCTCGGCTTGGCCGCCATAATGCAAAAGTGCTCTTACTTTTGGATGAATTTCAAGAACGCGGAAAACGCTTGGTTGTCATTGACGATAATTATGATTCCTTATCACCTGATGATGATGTGATTGGTATTAAGACTTGGTACAATGAAAAATATGTAAAAGATACCAGCAAGAAGATTCGGCGTGTCCTCGGTGCCCGTCAAAAAGAGGGAACGCTTCTGACACATGTCCCTTTTGGGTATAAAAGAAATACTAAGGATAAGAGTATCATAGAAATTGTACCGGAAGAGGCCAGACAGATCAAGAGGATATATGAGCTTTATATCCAGGGCTGCGGCTATCGCAAAATTGCAGCATACCTAACGAAACAGCATATCCCTACACCATCAGCAATTCGCCATGAACGGGAACTTGCAGAAGGCAGACTGAGCAAAAGAAAGGTTGCTGCAGAATGGTCTGATAATACGGTAAAAGAAATTCTGGACAATGATTTTTATATTGGAACTTACCGCTTACATAAAAGGGCAAGAGCAACCGTACACGGTAAAGACAGGCGGGTACCAAAAGAGGAACAAAATATTTTTGAGAATCATCATCCTGCTGTCATTGATAAGTTTACATTTGAACTTGTACAGGAAATGAAAGAAAAGCGTGTAAAGACAAATTATCATGGAAACCACGGGCAGTGGGCAGAGACAAACATCCCGAATCCATTCGGAAGCTGCCTGTTTTGTAAAGACTGTAAAAAACGTTTAACACCTATTGTCCGTAAGACCACCTGCGGAGTGCGCAAATATTATATCTGCAGCACCTACAATACAAAGGGGAAACGATATTGCCCCAAGGCGCACTTAACGGAAGAAAATGACTTAATGGATGATGTAATGAACTATATCCGCCTATGCCGAAATACCTTATCTGAAAGGATAGCTGCATATGATCTGAAGGATTTTGAATCCGGTGAAAAAACTATAGAAGAAAAATGTCAGGAAATCCGGGAATCCATTGAGATTCAAAAAAAGCAGTTAAAATCTCTGCTTACCCAAAAAGTAAAGGACTTAGCAGAAAATGCTGACAGCTATGACCTGATCCATGAAAGCTATCATGATTTACAGAATGACTTTTTAACCCGTATCCACGCTCTGGAACTGCATCTTAACACCTTGCAGGATACCCGTCTGAAAACACCGGATGCCAAACAAAACTTACCGACAGCCCTCGATGTTGTAGATGAAATCATTAAAAGCGGAACATTAGATAGGAAAGATATGGAGCTTCTGATCGAAAGAATTGAAGTAGATGAAAACGGTTTGCCTGAAATTGAGCTAAAATATGGTCTTTCGGGCTTAATCCCTTATAGCCCTTCAGAAGAATTAAACAGATCAGAAAAGGAAATAATGCTGGCTGCCATGAAACTCATTTCTGAAAATGATCGTAATTTTACCTCTGCTAATTATCTCTCAGAAAAACTGACTGCCATTGGATATCAATTTTCCAAACAATCCGTTTTGCCATATATTCATCTGATGATAGACAGAGGACTGATAGAACCGGCGGAAAATCCGCGGAAACCTTATGCTGTCATTAAAACAAAAGAGGAGATAGAAAAAATAATAGGGGATTTTCAAGAAAATGTGATGCCTTATCCCGATTGCACTTCTCATTTACATGGTAATGAGACGAACAGGTGGTATGCCGGAAATGGTATTTGAGTATATCCTGAAACAAAACGGACTTGACCCGCAGAAGGATATGAATATTGACCAGAGTATTGATTTCGGTTCCACTGCTGCTGCTTTTTCTGGTGGTCAGGGTGACTTTACTGTTGAATTTATATGATTACTACACCTTTAAATTATTACCATTATTTACCAGTAGTAAAATGACCACTTCAGATATTAAACTTAATGGGGAGGTGAAAACATGGAAAATGAAAAGAATAAGAATAGGGAATTCGACCTGGATTTTGAAGCTAATCCTGAATTTGAAGTAGATCCGGAATACATTGAATGGATATGCCAGCGTATGCTGGAGGAAGAAGACTAAATGTCGAAAAACGTCTGCGACTACATATTGCAACTATACCTATTATATAGTAAGCTTAAATTGTAACCAGAGGTATGGATAGCCTCTGATTCGACTTGTTGGCCGGTGCTGTAATGGTGCCGGCCTTTTTGTGTCTCTTGACAACTGTCTCCCGTCCTTTTAGAATAGTTTTTAAAAGGTGAATTAAGTAATGAAGGGGAATGAATATTGAAAAACAAGAAAAGTGACGACCGTAATTCTAATAATGATAGCCTAGCAATTGGACTATGTTTAGGAATGCTATTTGGGCTCTTATTGGATAATTTAGCACTTGGCTTAGTGGCCGGAGTGGCAATTGGGTGTACATACAATTTTAAAAATAAAGGAAAGAAATAAATTCCAGTCCTAAATTGTCAAATAGCCGATATCTCAAATCATATCTACATTGTATAATGGTAGTAGGAGGTATTATCATGCAATTATTAATAAAACACCAGATAGCAGACAAATTGGTCTTACCGCTGAGTTATCATCACATACTACAGGCAATAATCTATAAGAATCTTAATCCTTCCTATGGATATAGCAGCTACTTACACAATCATGGATATACATATGGAGAACGTAGTTTTAAGCTGTTTACTTTCAGCTTGCTGCAGGGGAAATACGAAGTACAACAAAAGAACATTATTTTCCGCCAGGAGGTTTCATTTGAGGTCCGTAGCCCTGATTTGTTCATGATTAAAATACTGGCAGATAATATTATGAAGAATGGTATATATTATGGGTCACAACACTTCAGTGAAGTTGATGTCTATCTTTCAGACACCACTGTGGAATCTGAAAATATCCATATTAAAATGCGGTCTCCTATCTCTGTATACTCTACAGTCCCCGGAACAAAGGAAACCTACTTTTACTCACCGGATGATGAAGAGTTTCCACAGATGGTCAGTGATAATTTTATCCGAAAATATATGGCCTGCTATGGGGTTCCGCCCCAAAATGGCATATGGTTAAAGCCTGCCAAGGTAAATAGCAAAAATAAATATGTTACCAAATACAAAAATTTTTATATCAGTGGGTGGATGGGAGAATATTATCTGAATGGAGAAAGAAAATATCTGGACTTCCTGTATCAGACGGGCCTGGGAGGCAAAAACTCTCAGGGATTTGGGATGTTTGATATAATCTAAAAAGTCGGTCAGGGTAAAAGGAATTTTCGGTCAAGTGTAAAAAGCCAGTAAAAGCAAGGGTTTGAGCAATCTGTCAACTTTGACATCGACCGACTATTTGATTGAAAAAGGTTGAAAAACCATTAAAAGATAGTATAATGAAGAGAAAGAATGTTTTAAAACCTGTTGTTATACCGTACCTATGAGGAATTGAAACGAAGAATATCTTCTGCATTTTCTTCATGTTTATAGATGTTATACCGTACCTATGAGGAATTGAAACTCTTCCAGTCCTTCACAGCCAAAAAACTCTTTATGCTTTTGTTATACCGTACCTATGAGGAACAAGCCCCGGCTCATCACCGGGGCTACGTTATTATCAGATGCCTATAATGTCTCTCCACATAGCAGGTCCGCAGCACCCGTCATTACGTCCATTGGTGCCAACTTCTATGCCTTGCTTGCGGCGCTGTGTCTGGTAAGCGTTAATAGCAGTCACCGTCTGCCCTCTGGAATCTCCGTCCAGGTTGCCCTTGTAGATTCCCATGCCTTTCAGTATCCTCTGCAGGAGTAGGGCACTGGCTCCCTGGCTTCCATTCATTACGTTTTCCGGTTTGAACATATATCTTCCCTCCTTCACATTCTCTGCTGTCGGTTTCCCGGCTATCTCTCCGGCCAAATCCCTGTAACAATAATTCATGTCCACTCGGCCGCTGACCCCTGGGACGCTGCCGGAACTGCTATACTGCCAGATATCCACGTTGGGGACGTCCGGGGCCTTGCTGCTGTACTTGGCAACCCACTTAGTATACTTGTCCAGAGCACTGCCAATGACTGTCTTGTACCAGTTTTCATTGGCATAGATGCCGCACCAGTATCCCGCCTCCTCAATGATATCCGCAAATATCTTGGCGCCTCTCACTGCATGAGGCCGTGTATCCGGGCTGGCCTGCTCCTCCAGGTCAAGATATACCGGATAGGACAACTTATAGCCCTTAATCAGCCGGAGCACATGAGTGGCCTCACTGCGGCTCTTCTTGTCTGTGTTGGCGTATGAGTACAGATACACCCCAAAGGGAATGCCAAGGCGTGTACACTCGTCAGCGTTGTATTTCCACCACTTGTCATCCTGGGAAGCCATATCCATCCCATAGCCGCAGCGGATGATTGCTCCGTCTATGTGGTTCTTGGCTTCTGCCCAGTTAATTTTCTGATTGTGCTCACTTACATCAATTATTCTTAACTGCATAACACTCCTTTCTGCCAGCGTTGCGCCGGCGCAAAAAGAGAGCGATTTTACTCGCCCTCTGATTTATCGTCCATATTCCCGGCCTGCTCA
Source organism: Blautia marasmi (assembly GCF_900258535.1). Classification (NCBI taxonomy): domain Bacteria; kingdom Bacillati; phylum Bacillota; class Clostridia; order Lachnospirales; family Lachnospiraceae; genus Blautia; species Blautia marasmi. The sequence goes on along the minus strand of NZ_OIWX01000001.1, from coordinate 4,470,069 downwards.
TCTCCCTTGGACTCCACGGCCACTTTAAAGTGCTGCACAACCGTCAGCAAAAATCCCGGCATAGGTATTTCCATTCTGGTCAGATTTTCCAGGATTGATATCAGCTCATTAATAATGAGCCATACAGCCACCAACAGCCCGAAAAATGTCGCAAGAGGGATATGTACTCCCATACTCTCTGCTGTGGTCAGGATGAGCCAGTCCATCAGCATCCCGACGCCAACCACAACGATATACAGGAGCTTCTTGACGATTCCCCACATGCCTACCCGGCTGGAGATATTATTTTCCTTCTTACTGGCTAACATCCCGGTTATGTAGTCCACGATCATAACCCCGGTAAGGGCCAGGAGCATAGGCCCCAGGATTCCCAGTTTGGCTGAGATAGCAGCCACTGTTCCAGATAATATTGCTTTGATCACATTGTATTTGTCCATGTATTTGTTCTCCTTCTGATTTTACGCATAATAAAAGACCGCTGGTGCGGCCTGGCTCGGATTGGCATGTTGTTTTTCTCCTTTTAGGTGCAGAAGCCAATAATAATATAGTTCTCTTTATCAGTTAAATTAGAACTTCCTACCCCAAATGGAGTAATACACTGGTATTGAGATACAGTACCTACAGACCTTAATTGCCAAGTTACCGATTTATCATTGTGTCTTCTTATGCGGCTAGGCTCATTAGGGAACAGTTCTTTATATTTAGCATTCCACCTGTTGATTTCTTCGTAAGCAGCAATCCATATCTCATCTTTTGAAATAGCACTTTTCTGTTTTCTTCCCACAGTATCGTATCCTTCATACCCTTTGTTGACTTCTTTTATTTGGACACGCACACTTTCGGTAAATAGATTTTTAATGGTATTGGCTAAGTAATCCCTTAACTCGCATTTTCCCCATCCATCAACAGCACCCGTTCCTTCCTGATAAGTTCCATCCTCATTTTCAATGTATTTCGGATTCATGCGATGTTTATTATAGAGAGGATTTTGAGCTATCCATGTAATTGGAGCCTTTCCACTGCCATCCGCTAAATCATCTGTATCAAAGGCCGCAATCTGCATATTGATGATACCCTCACTGCCCAGGTCAAGCGGCTTATAATCAGATACCTGATACTTCTCTTTGTACGTCCCATCCGCCTCTGCTGCAAAGATTTCTTCCCAGGTGTCGGTGATTTCCTTGGGACCGCGTAGGCAAAAGCCAAAACACACGTACTGCTGCGATTCATCGTTTATATTTAGTGTCCCATCTGCTCTAACCACATATAAGCCAGCCCATCCACTTCTTGTAGCCCACATCTGTGCGCCATCGATTTCTTTGTTATAAATATATTTCTTTCTTGAATCATCGTCATTCGGTGGAAATAAAATTTCATAACGTATTTTTTCACGCCACGACGCTTCACTGCTAACCTCTGCAGAGCTCGGTGCCCATACTGTCTCTTCTGACACGGGTGCCCCCCACGTACTTCCAATAACTGATAACGTTTCCTTTTTTACAACCGCAATCCTATTGCGCACCACTTCAGGAAATAATAGTTTAAGGGTGTCTTGCATATATAAACGGAGTGGTGATGTGGCCCAGTTTTTATAAGAGTATTCGCCTGTGTTTAGTACCGCTTTCTTTTCTGTTAATAACTCTCTACTAATAAAAGTAATCGGAGCTCTACCACTACCATCTGCAAAATCATCCACATCAAAGCCGGCAATCTGCATATTAATAATGCCTTCACTGCCCAGGTCAATCGGCTTATAATTACCCACGCTATATTTATCTTTATAAGTGTTATTATCAATATTAGCAATAATGGTATCCCAGTCATCCGTAATCTCCTTAACTTCCAATGGACTACCAAACTGCGCATAACAATTAGTGTTACCTGTGATATTTTTGCCCGTAGGTTGCCAGCCCTCGAATGGATAGTCCTCGGCACTACCCTCTGTGCTTACCGGCGTATCCCCGGTGTACGTCGCACTGCCACCATAAGCCACGTTATTAACAGTCTGCAAAAGAGTGCTACCATTGTAAAATCTAACGGTATACTTACGGATACTCGCCGTAAACGCCGCATACACGCTCCGGTCCGCAGTAACAGCCTGCAGAGCTGTGCTGTCCGCCGCTCCTCCCGGCTTTTTGCTCCATCCAGCAAAGCTATAAGTATACTGTGCCGTGCTGGTCTTTGTCGGTGTGCTGCCGCTGTAAGTGCCGTTACCGCCATCCACGATAGCCTGCGTATATAACAGAGTGCTACCGTCCTCGCTGTAAAAATACAGGTTACTGGTCACATGCTGATAAGCCACCCGGATATCCGGATACTTCCCCGCAATCTCTGCAAGCTGTGCCCCGGTCACGGTATCCACGGATATGCTACCGGACACCTGCGCCATGTCGGTATTATTTCCAGCCTCATCCAGGCCTCTCATGCTGTCCAGGAGCGTAATAATATCCATCAGTACGTCCGCTGTGCCTGCAGCCCAGTCAATGCCTATCAGACGTACCCTGCTATTGGCTGGGATAGCCTCCAGGATAGCTTTGCTGTCCACTGCACTGCTGACATTTTCGAGCCGCAGAGTAGATATGCCCGCATATGACGGTATGGTCAGATCAGTCAGGCTGGCCTGGTTGCGGATTGTCAGGTTGGTGATTGTCTCTGGCAAGTGCAGTGTCTTGAGGATACCGCCTACCGGCAATAACAGACCGGTGATTCCGGTCCCGTCAAAGTACACATGCTCCAGGTTACTACATCCAGACACATCTACGGCCTGGGTCAGATTCGGGCAGTTACGCACGTCCAAGGTCCGTAGCAAGACATTATTGCCTAGATGTAAGTCTGCCAGGTTGGTATTACTGTAATCCGCACTGGCATCCCCCAGTTTGAGCGCCTGCAGCTTCGTGGCCAGGGAAAACTCCGCATAGCCTACCATCAGCCCTGACAGGTCCCCCACATCTTTAAGTTGCGACGCGCTATAGATGTATATCTCAGTATCATTAACATTGTCCAGAGGACACTGCAATGTGTAGCTGTTGCCCCTCAAAGCCCGCTGCTGGACCAGATAAGAGCCGTACTTGACGCTGGCATAGATATCCGCATATGGTGTCACCGTGATATCCGCCTTGGCATAACCCCTGACTGTGATCACATCTGACAGGGCGTCCCCGGCGTTATATTTGCTATCCAGGTATCTGTACCGGTTGTACAGCCACCACTTACGCTGCTCTGCCTTGCTCCCCTGGAGCATGGACAGGTATGCTGCACTGCTGTCCTCAATGAGTGGAGCCAAATATTTAAAGTAGGCGTCCTCGTTAAATATTGCTTCCGGCCAGCGCGCCTGGTGCTCCTCAAATCGTCTCTCTGTATCCTCATATGAGAGCTTGCCTTTTGAGCGCAAATCCTGATACATGGCCTTAATCTCGTCAAAATACGCCTGCCGCAGGTTTGTCCAGAGCACGCTGTGCTGCCCGTTGTAGACATCAGCTCCGGCCACCTGGTCAATGTCCTCCAGCTCGTACCCAAATACCAGTGAGCCTTCATTATTGATACCCAGCCCGGTATCAAAGTCATATGGCAAAAAGCACCACTTACCCATTTGTCTCACCTCCATCAAATATAGTCGGGAACATGTTCTTCGCGCGGCTATCCACCATGAGAAACAGCTCCGTGAACAGATAATAAAAGCAGGCACTCTGTAGCTCCACATGCTCCGGCAGCTCTGCTTTAAACTTAGCCAGCCGGTACTCTGCCGTATCTGCAGTGTACTCCACTCCGCCATAGGTGACTGGACTTGCAAGGGCTGCTCCCGTAGCCGCCTCCTGATCAGTGCTGACAAGCCATGCCGACAGGGCACTGAGCTGCGCCGGATCTGTATTGCCGTCGGGATACCTGCCTTCAAAGTCATTGATCCAGTCGGTATTAGCAAAGTCAGCCGATTTAAACAGTACCCGGTCGCTGGTGTTATTTAATATCTCCCAGGATTCGTCCCCGGCCGCAAAGCCATAGACCTCGGGAGTACCTTTATCATTGTTAAAATTGTACTTGCCTAAAAATATGGTGCTGTTGCCATTGCTCCAGAACATGACAATGGGAAACCCATCAATACCCTGGCGGATATTTGGGTTATTGACCTGCGGCGGCGTCTTATATGGACAGGCGTCGTTGTAAAGCCTTACCAGTTCCACGTTATTGGCTCCCTCGGAACTCGCCACATCCGCCTTAAAAGTAAATGTGTTGGTGCTAATCGCGTCCTCCCGGATGCAGTACACCTGGACTGTCACGCCGTCAGTCAGGATAAATCCGCCCTTAAACTTGACTTTGTAGTTTTTGCGGGCATAGTATTGTGAGCTGGTACCCTGGACGTCAATCTGGGCATTGGTAAAAGTAAAACTCCTCTCTGGATGTAGCGGGTCCACATAGTATCCAGATACTGTCTTTTTATCGCCTTTGTACTGTGGGAGTTCGGCCCCCTCCAATACCAAATAAGGCAGGTCTTTTGGCAACTGGGCAATGACGATACTGCCGTATGCGTCAAATACATTATTGTGTGTATATCTATCCAGCATCTCATCAACATCCTGCGTGTCAGCGATCCAGTTATTAAGCATTTGGTGCCTGGTCAGGTCATTGTCATATACCCGGATGTTATACAGGTCAATGGTACAGTCATTACTGCCTATGCTGATATCCACCGGAGTAACCTGGGCAAAATCATCGTCAACCGGATACTGCACGGTCCCGGACATAACGCCGTTGATGTAGCAGTAGATAAGGCGATTCTCAGCCCTCTTTTCGACAGCAAAAGAGATGCGCACATGCTCATCCTCTTTGTATTGGGTTGATATTTCGGATTGCTCCGATTTGAGCACCGCCCGCTGTGCTGTCAACTCAATGCCCCTGTTGCCTGACATACAAGATACCACTACAGCATCGTAGTCCATGATATCCCGCGTTGCAAATTCCAGCTCAATGGTCTTGCCCCCGGTCCTAAAGTCTTGCGCAAAAGCCTTGTACGGTATCGTCAGCCGGGCGTCACCGGATACCCGCAGCACTGTATTATTATCCTTGTCAAGTTGCCAGCCATCAGATGTAAAGTTAAACCCGGTAAACACCGCCTGGATATCGCCATAGCTCCATGTGCCCGGATCAGCCTCATTGTTGCTCCTGCCATAGCTTGACAGATACAACGACAGGTCCTGCGTCTCCGCGCCTATGTCCATACTACTCTCTGTTACCGTGAGTGTAATTACCTTGTGTGTATCCCCGCATCTAATCTCCAGAGACAGCTTCCCTACTCTGTCTGCCCGGTATGTCCAGATCTGCTGTGTACGGTCCACTGTCAGGGTATTTACTACCGTGCCATTTGCAGACAGGATTATCTCTGATGTCATGCTCAAAGGATTGTACACCATGTACTCAATAACAATAGATGCGTACTGCTCTGCTTTTGTGCCCCTGTAGTTACTCACGATAATCGGTGCATCCTCCCCGGCTACGGTGCAGATCAGCTCGTAGTACAGCTCATTGGATTTAATCTCAACTCCGTCAACCGTGGCTGTAAAATACACCAGCAGGCTATGTGCTCCGTGAGACTGTGCCGGTATGACATAGGATTGCTGCCGACCGGATGCAGATACCTCTGCTGTACCCAGCTCCGCTCCGTCCACCAAAAAGTGCATGGTCTTGGTGACATTACCCACGGGAGTATATGTGTATGTGATAGGCCCGCTGTAAGGCACGCTGACGTCAAAGGTTGATGATACACTGACCTCCACCACGGATACACTGTAGTTGATGGTCCGGCCATTGCCGTATGCATCTGTAACGTTGACCTTGACCATGTTGGCACCTGTTGCCAGATACTTAGATATATCCACGGTCACAGCGCCCTGTGCCACGTCCTGGGTGGTCTTGACCAGACCATTGATGGTGACTTTGAGGGTGCCGTTACCAGTTGGCAGCTCATCCTCCAGGGATGTCCAGGATATGCTGATAACGCACTCTGCCCCGGTCGCAATGGACTTGGATAACCACCCGCTCGTATTGGATACAGTGAGCACCGCATTGTTGCCAGTGCCGCCGCCTCCACCGCCGCCCGAAAACGGTCCCAGGGGTCCAACCACAACCTCGTTGTTGCTGGTCATGTAGAGATAGCCGTCCTCCACGTAGGCATCATCGATCTTGCCTGCCAGCATTAATTGGATGGCTTTCTGGCTTTCGTCCAGCGTGCGTATGGAGTTTGTGGCATCTGCAATATCCCCGGACATGTTACTGGCGTTGGCCTCCAGCGTTTTGATGGACTGGGTATTTTTCCCGATATCCTGGGTGTTGGCTGTGACTTTGCTCTCTATGGTATCCAGGTCCTTATCTATCTGGGCAAGGACCTCATTTTTCATCTTGACCACATCCTGATTGGTGGCCTGAAGTCCCGCCTGCAGGCTGGCAATGTCACTCTGATTTTGCAGGATTGCCCTTTCATCAGCAACAATATCGGCGGTATTCTTGCTGACTGCTGTCTGGATCCGGTCAATGATAAGTTGCTGGGCCTCCTGGTAGTTACCGGCCTCCTGCCGCAAGGTCTCAATATCTGTAGCCGTAGCCATCAGCATAACCTTGCCTGCAGCATAGCAGTACCAGGCATTGCCGGTGTCTGTGGCAATGGCCAACTCACCGGGCAGTAACTTTGAGGGGATGAGTTGTTCTTTCAGCCCCGTTCTGTTGGTTATCGCCATAATTACTCACCTGCCAGTCTGTTATTGATATACTCCTCAATTGCATCCACATGGGCCTTTAATTCCGAATTAACAGCATAAAAACTGTCTTTTACGTTTCGGTTTGTGATGTTACCTTCTTTATCAACCTCATTGTACGTGCTTGATATCGTCCGTACACCGTCCTTGTTAATCACCTGAAATGCTCTTAAAATCTTCATTCAGCAATTCCTCCATTTCTCTGTCATAGTTTTCAAGCTCCTGATCAAAAATGTATTCCAAATCCTTGCTATCGTCAGCAATATAATCTTGAAGGCTGTAGTCATCTAACCGCAAATATCCATAGTTTTTTTGCACCGCCTTGATTTCCCATGAAAATGAGAGATTTGGCGTTCCTTGTACAATAAAAAAAGCAGAGGTTTTTTCCCCTACCCATAAATCACCGGCCCCTTCTTTCTGGAGGAACACAGAGTATTCTTCTCCTATACTGACAGTTTCTTGGAATATATCGTCTATTGACACATAACAAATGCCATTTTCATCAGTCCGGCCAGTCCCGATATCACCAAAATACGGCGTTGGCGTCTCATAACAATATAAAAGCCGATCACCATAATCCTTTGTGCCTGCAATCCTAGATTTGCTCCCCCAGACATCTAATTGATAGGCTCTCACCTTGCCTGAAAATTCAGCTGCTACTCCGCTTAATGCACTACATCTAAGGTCTCCAGTATTTATTTTATCATTGATATAGACCGTTGGATTACTGGAAGACAGCGAGCTTATATTGACGCTATCTGCCTGTATATTAATACTGCTCAATTTTTCACTCGCATCACTGCTCCCTATGTCCAGTTGGGTATCTGTACCCATCTTCATGATAGAGCGCCCTTTTTCTGCAGTTGAACTTCCCATTTCCAGCCTACCTTTAACAAAAGGATCATTGGCCATCATACGGCCATTTTTCACAGTAAAACTATAGCTACGTGTATACCCATTTACAGTCTCTACTCCACTCAGAATAAATTCGCCGTTTTTTATCAGTATCCCGTTTTCATCCCAACGGCCTATGACTGCATTCATCATACCGCCTGTCGATGACGTCGTGCTCTGCAGGATTTCCATCTTTCCAACGGATTTTCCATCGACTTTTCCAAGTGTCAGAGTGCCGCCGCTTGCCCAGTCAAAACTTATCCCAATAGCCGCTATGACATTGGCTACAATATTGGCATCCTTATCCATGCCTCCTACATAGGTCTTGCCTCCATCCCGGGATATGAAAAACCCGTCAATTGTCTTTTTATACACGATTGTACTATCCGACAACAGTGGCTTGTCATGCATGTAATTAATTGTGCTGCCATCAGATTGCGTCTCCGATGTCTCATAATAACCCATTGCATTGATTGCCAGGCTATTGAGCTGATTTACATAGTCAGCATACTCAGACAGCTTTTGCTGGCTGTCCTTTTTGATGTCACTGACAATCTTATTGATCTCCGCATATCGGTCCGCGCTGTGTCTGGCTGCCGGCTCCGCGTCGCAGGAGATACTGGCATATCCACCAGTGCTGTATGTGATATTGGTCAGATAAGTATAATAGCTATTGCCCTTACGGTCCGTAACTACCACAGCATCCCCAGCTTCCCAACTCGGGTCTCCGATAGCGCTTGCCGTAAATGGTCTGAATCGCATCCCTACAACACGGCCCGCCAGATACTCCGCTACCGCCTTGGCCTTGCCGGCCTCTACAAGGGGATTACCGGATACATCCAGCACATACCCCTCAGCTCCGCACAGATATGTCTCGCCCTCAACCTTTTTGCCGGCGCTATCCTCGCTGTCCATAGCCGTAACACGGATACCGGTGATCACTACGTCCTCAGTGGATACGGATAAGCTGCTAAAGCTATAGATATGGTGATATGGCAGTACATCCGTAAAAGTACCACCGTCCGCAGTATCTCCGCTGGTATAGTCGGTAAAGTTACCACCATCCAGATCAGCGCCCGTCTGGTATGATGCCTCTGTGGTCTCGTCAAATACTCCGCCGTCAATGATATCATCAAAGGCTGATGTGTCGTACCATTTAAACTCCAGACGTCCATCCGCGTTACACCGGGCATAGCATCCGGACAGGAGAGCACAGTAGGCGATTATGGCACGATAGGTTATGTTGGTGGTGTCCGTAAATGGGTTCTTATTTATCTGATACCGGAAGTTTGGGAACTCTCCATTGAGTAACAGCACGCCGCACTGAGTACAGCAATACTGCACGATAGCCTGCAATGTAGCCGGGAATCCGATGCCACCGTCATAGATAGTATCAAATTTGCTCATGTTGTCCAAACACTCCAAAGACAATATGGCGGGAGTAGCTGTAGGGTCATCTGTGTTGTAGACACCCTTTTTCAGCCACTCTATACGATCAGACAACTGTTTTCCCACCCAAACTGTCACCACAGCATCGGTAAAATCGTAGTCCGAAAATGCATCATAACGGTTGTTTAAACTTAGTGTCAGCTTATTGGAAATTGCAGAGCCAATGGTAAATTTATTGGAACCAGTGACGCCATCATCTATTTTGGTCGCGCCCTGAGATATTTTGGAGTTGTTTATTTCCAGCAGGGTTCCATCTTTTAAGAGGATACTGGCTTTAGTGATACATGCACTATTCTCTAAGTGCGCCTGTTGAAATTCTATGCTTGTATTAATCATGCCGCTACCTCTCTATAATATCGAACGATATCTGTGAGTATCGTTTATTACTGATTGTCCATATTTTCATAGGTGCAGAACGGTCACCAACGTAAAACTCGCGAGTTTCATTTAAGCCGCTCATGGCATCCGGGTAAGTGACCATAATATATTCCGGATTAAATGTCTGCAGTATAGCGGCCGCCTCCTCACTGGTGGGATTGTTCCACGAAAGAGACAGTTTGACTTTTTGCGCTATCCGATTCTTATGCATTACTGCATCGTCTGTTCTCCCTGCCGCTGCGTCCGACACATCCTGCAGTCCCCATGTCATACCAGAAGGTGCCTTTATCGTGACACCGTTTACCTTTATCACATCAGACACCTCCTTAAATCGCTACAATAGCTTCATAGCGCCCTTTATATTTTTTCTCACCCTTTAATACTCTCTTGTAAGTAGTTTCACAATCTTCCTGTATAGTGACCTCAATGATCGGAGCCTGCTCATTTCCGGAAGCCGTACTCGATGTCATGATGATGGCTTCTGCGACCGCCTGTTTTACCGCAGGGTATACGGCGCTGCTGATGCCCTCTATAATCTGGTCGTTATTGGCAACAGCAGGTCTGCCCGCCATACTGCCAACCATCTCAGGTCCTGATTCTCTGGCTATGAAAAGTTCTCCCATTTCAGGAAACCCGCCTTTAGCGTACCAGTCAATATCAAAATTAGGCACAGAAAATGATAACGGACCAAGATCCCAATTATCCCAGCTAACTGAAAGATGCGGTATGGGAATATGCAGCCCTGAAAATGCCCCAATAATATTTCCAGCACTTATATCAGCCTCATTCACAGTTCTGCTGAATTCATCCTTGAGATTCTGCATCATACGTGCCGTTCTAACTTCCATATCACTTAGTGACTGACTGATAGAATCCCTCAAATTATCACCGAGTTTATCCATCACCTTTAATACATCTGAAGAACTACCGTCAATGCCATTTTTAAGTCCTGCCGCAACATTTTCACCAATGCCTGACATAACTCTACTTGGACTGTGTACATCAAATCCATCTTTGAATCCCTTTACTATACCGTCAACAAAATCCCCGACTCCTTTCTTCGCAGATTCCCATTTTTCATGGATACCATCTATGAAGCCGGATATGATATTTTTTCCAATATCAAGAATCTTACCAGGTAATTCCTTGAAATAATCAATAACTTTATTAGTGATCTTAGGTACTTCTTCTTTTACTTTGTTATACAGGTTCTTACACCATTCTCCGACTTTGCCTACAGTACTTACAATGGCATTCCAAATCTTTCCCGGGAGTTCTGTAAAGAATTTGACAACACCCGTTATCATTTCAGGAACCTTTGTAGACAAATACCCCCATATGTTTCCCACCCATTCTACAAATTTATCTTTGGCAGAAATAATGGCGTCCCATATTTTCCCTGGGAGTTCTGCGAAGAAAGTGACAATATTTTCGATTATTACGGGTATATTCTCTGTGGCCCACACAAAGACTTCTACCCACCATGATGCCAATTTCCCCAGTGTAAATCCTATTGCGTACCCTATCTTTCCTGGTAATTCGGCAAAGAAGTTAACAATTCCGTCCCGGATTTCCTGGACCTTTGTTGAGGCAGTTTCCCAAATTGTAGCAGCCCATTCAATGAACTTCTCTTTAAGGGTAATGATTTTTTCATAAATCTTACCCGGTAATTCCGCAAAGAATTCTGGCAACCCCTCAATCCATGGAATCACAGTTTCATTCCACCACGTTGGTAAGGTCACAGTGAAGAATTCTTTTACTTTATCCCAATTACAGAAAATTGCTATAATTCCTGCAATAGCCGCCCCTATTACCAGCCCCCATGGACCAATTATTCCAAGTAATCCGCTAAAACCAGTCTGTATAGCTGAGAAAATACCTCCTGATGAAAAGGCTGCACCTATATCTGTTCCTAATAGTTTAAAAACACCAGTGATTCCACTTAATTTTGTTCCGAGCGTAGCTATTATATCGGAAAAAGAGATATTGCCAATTACGCTAGAGAAAGCTGAAACCATTCTCACGCCAAGCGCTTTAAACCCCGTAATAACCGTTCCATCATCTGTAACTACTTTAAACATACATGTAGACAATTTAAGCCCAATTTCAGCAACGGCTACTTCAACCCCGTGTCCAACCGTATCTGTTAATCCCTTTATAAGGCCATCTTTAATTAAACCAGCAAATCCACTGATCAACTTTGCCGCCCCAAAAGCTAGTCCAACTTTTGCCAGGGTCCCCCAGTCCAAATTACCGAGTATATCACCGATTGTCTTTGCCACATCATCCCAATTAACTTCTTTGATAAATGATTTTATCGTTGTCAGGATACCGTTCACCAGACCGTTAATACCTTCGGCAATCATCTTACCGTCAAATTCTTTTAACGCGCCATTAAGAGCACTTCCAAGACCAGTTCCGAGGCTGCTCCAGTCAAGGGTGGTTACAAATCCATAGACCATCTTTGGAATCTTCATGATCCATGTTCCTATCGTCCGACCAAGGATATCCCAATCAATAGATTCAATCATACCATTCAGGCCCGTGGCAAGTGAATTTCCTATATTTACCCAATCAATTCCTGTCAAATACAGATACAACGTATTTGTCAAGATATTTACACCCTCACCAATGGTGTTTCCAATTTGTGTCCAATTAATATTATCAACCAGACTATTGACAGTTCTGGTGTAACCACTTACAAATTCGGTTATGCCAGGTCCCAATCTATCCCAATTAAAAACGGAGTTGATTTTCTCAAATAAGGAATCAACCCCGCCTGCAATGTATTTACCAAGTCCTTCAAAATCGCCGCCTTTAATCATGCTCCACATATTGCTGAAAACAGAGGTAATCCTATCGGCATACTCCTGGGCTTTATTCACTGAGTTTTCAAGAGCTTTATTCCAGATGCTCTCATAATTCGCCAGTGCATCTGCAATAGCTCCAGAGAGGTCAATCCCGCCTGCTCCTCCACTTTCCCCAATCCCAGAATTTTTCCCAGAACTGGAATTAGTGCCTTCAACCGAATCACTACTATTATCTGGTAATTTATTGATTTCATCAATTCCCAGGAGGGCATTTTTCAATTTTTTTGCCTTGTCACTGGCATCGTCTATGGAGCCTCCTATATCCCCTGTGTTGTCCGCAGCCCCGCCTGCAGCGTCGGCAACACTATCAGTCTCATCAACCAGATCCCCCATTATATCATCAGCGCCGGAATACCCACCGCTTATACCATCCATAATCTTTGAATAGTCTATACCGAATAATTTTCCAATAAATACAACAAGTTTCTTGAAGGCCATAAGTACGCCATTTACAACTGGTAAGACTACTTGCAAAGCCGGTATGAGCAGATTTCCGATTGCACGTGCTACATTACTTATCTGCTGTTTAAAAATACGATACTGGTTCGCAACCGAATTTCACATTGTTATCATAAAGGCTTTTTATCCTCTACTTCTAGGGGTTTCCCCCATTACTGGATGTTGTTTCACCCATAGGTCGGCGTACATTTTCAACCACAAAAATAGAACGCAAAATTGCGTCCTATGGTTGTCGGATACTCTTGGGTGGATTATATTTATTCACCACCTACGCTCTACGGTGTTGCATAGCCTTTCGCAATCTATGCACTTACCTCGGTATTACCCTGTTGAAGTGTCAAATATTCAGAAAGTCGCATCCACACAAAACCGTGTGTAAAATGACTTCTTTTGTTTAAAGCTTTATGAATCATTTTATATTGGGTTTCTGGTCTTTCAAGACCAATAGCTCTTGCTGCCCTCCTACAATTATAATGTACTGCAACAAATTTATAATCTTTGGTTAATTGAACAATTTTATTCTCAATATCATAACCTTCAATTTTGCTACATCCATCATTATAGAATTCATTAGCATATCTCCATTGAAAACCACCGCAAGTCTTGCTTCTCCCCGTTAAACAAGTTGATATGTTTGAACGGCTAAGCAATAATTGATTACTTGCCTCGGTTACTGACGAAAACTCTTTTATGAAATTACCCTGCTTATCAATTTGTATAACTGCCAATTCCTTGCCATTTTTACGGATATACGGTTGTAAACTATTATCCGTAACATCCTCTTTATATCTCCATTGATATCCACAAGCTGACCCCTGATTCTGACAAGCCCTCTGCACAGCACCCGGATACAATCCGCATTCATTATCAGCACAAGCACAGCTTAGATATTCTTCCAAAAATTTACCATCCATATCGAACTGCAATACAGGACGTGAATTCCATGATACTCCACCTTCTCCACCTAACGTGATATTGTATCCGTTTGAGTCAGGCATATGTATGCAAGAATTAAACAATTTTATCCAATAAGATTCTTTTTCCCTAGCTTTTTTATCGGTACAAGCATTATCAATAACTTCCCAACTAAAATTTTCTGTACCATACTTCTTTAAGGCTTTATGAAAAGGCAATTCATTGTTAATATCATAAATATGTTCTCGTTTTCTTTTTTCAAAGTTATATGTCTTTCCAATATAAATTTTTCCATTAATTTTATTTGTCACTTTATATATGACATAGGTCTTTTCCATAATTAATCACCAAATTAATTATACCACTATACCATATACATATCAATTTAGGTTTCACCGATTTTACCCGATTTTCACTAATGCATTACTACATTAGGCGACAAGTAATAGCTCTTCACTATTGTTTATCGTATTCGCTTGGTCGCCCCAGGCAACTTTTGACTGGTCAAGTATTGCTAACAGCCTTAACTGCATCTTATCAGCCTGCGTCATCTCCTGCAGTGCCGTTTCAACCCCATATTTATAGGCGTAGGTTTGCAACGTGGCATTCGTGATGTCAATACCGTATTTATACAATGCCCTGGACTGCCCAATAAGACCGGACGAGAAGTTAGTCATAACTGTTTGCATATCAATATTCTTTAAAGATGACATATCCGCAGCCAGCATTGACAATGCCTTGCTTGCGTTTATACTCGTTTCACCGACCAGCCCCACAGAGTTTGTTACAGCAGAAATATTTGCTTGATACTGCATCAACTGTTCCGGGTCAAGGCCTAAATTTTTATTATCCGCAAATGACAGGACTCCATCATCACCAACTTTAAACCCAGACATTTTTTCAGTTAAGCCATTCAGCCTGCTGCTAAAAGAATTTGTATATTCATCTGCACTATCATAACCATACTGGGCAAAATTACTGCCAAACTCTTTCCCTATCTTATCCATGATAACGGAATAATAATTGTATGTCTCCACGTAGTCCATTGACTTTTCAACAGTTTTTCCGAAGAGCTTTATTCCCCGGATGATTGGATATAACGTAGCATAAAAAGAATGGAAAACTTGTGACAGGCTTTTAGTTCTGACAGCCGTTAACCCAATCCTTGTTGTAACATTAGTGAGGGCAGTTGAGAAACCCTTCAATGACACTTTGGATGCTCCCGTGCTAAACGCCAGTGCATAAGTGCTGGTAGATAGCCCCTGCACTTTAGTTTTGGCTGCTGCAGATGCAGAAATTATACTTGTGATCGCACTGGCAGCCGATTTTGTCTTTGAACCACTAGCGGCCAGATTTGCCAGGGCATTAGTCATCTGAATCAGGTTGTTCGAGACAGCCGGCGCTTTGGACAACGTGTCCATGAAAGTTTTCAGCGCCATTGCCAATTGGGGCATCATAGTCGTAGCGGCCTGGATTCGCTTCTGTCCAAACATGCTCACTGCATTTGCTACGGATGTTAACTGTGTCACTGCCCCATTATTGGCCATCTGCCCGTTTAGCGCCGCCATCATGCCATTTATAGCCTTGGTTAGCTGCGGCATGCTTGTAATAGCTGTCTGTACGCCCTTATTCCCAATCTTAGACAATCCGACAATGCTGTTGGTCATTTGTGCTATTCCTGAAATATTCACGCCTGATACACCCGATAATCCAGATGTAAGATTCTTCAAAGCATTTCCAACATTGAACATATTTCCAGAATTAACCGTCGAAAGCTTATGTAAATGCGATACCACCCTGTTGATATCTGATGCTTTTACAGCCGCCAGGGTCTTAGACGCGGCAGTAATGCGGTTCATTCCCTCGGCAAACTGTTTCATCCCACCGCCATTAATCCCTGACATGGATTTTGAAACACTATTCAGCTTTACGATCAAAGTATCCAACTGCTTATTGGCAGATGCCGCCTGCGCTTCGACCTGTATCTCAAGTCTATCTATCTCGGTTCCCAACTTCTCACCTCTTCCATTAATTGTTCATGGTCAGCGGCTATCACTTATCTGATAACCGGTTTTTGTATAAAAAAGAACACCTGCCATAGCGACAGATGTTCACACAATATAATGCCCCGCATGGAAAACCAGGCGGGGTTCATTTTGGATTCTATTGTCCATTATTCTCAATATATTTTGGTAAAAAGCTACAAGAATTATATCCATCATTAGTCAATGTTGAATATTCAATTATTTCACCGTACGCTATTAAGTGATCTCCTTCCGTCATGTCTGAAGCAGAATATCCATTCTCATTAGTAAAATACATAGTTATCTGTCCACCAACGTACGAATTCTCATTTTCACGCTGCACTCCGCATTTATAGAATTCTCTCTGTAAATTGTATTTATTTATAAAATCGGTTGCAAACACATCATAAGCAGCTTTGTTATTGAAAAATCTCCACTCTTCTACAAATAAATCTAATCTAACATACTTCCCTTCCAGACTATCTTTAGAGAAGAAAATCTCGTCATACCATAATATTTCACACATATTTTTGTATTCATCTTCTGATAAAGACGACACATCGACTTCTTGTGATTTTTCGTTTTCTTGCGTATTTTCTTCATTAACAGAAGGCTCTGTTTCTATAGCTTCGTCCTCTGATGGTGGTTCCAGCTCTTGGACTGGGGATTGCTGCACATCCGCAGGCTCCTGTTTTTTCTCTTGTTCATTCAATGCTGTGTCTTTTGTAGGCTCCTGCTTTTTTGCAGGTTCCTGCTTATGTTTATCATTCTCCTTTTCGTTCTTATTCTGTTTCTGTGCATTTTTATCATTATTCTCTACATTATCTTGTTTTTTCTTCTCTGTAATATTATTAGCATTGACTTCTTCAGATGTTTTTACTTCCGTAGTCTTATCACTTACGGGAAAAAATGTCACCGCTATAAAAGTAAAAACAATCAAAAGCGCAAATGATGTCACAAATGTAATAATAGGAACCTTTTTACTTTTCTTTTTCAACACGGAAACAACAAAACATATAATTGATACGCAAATTAATATTAAACATATAAAATCCAAAACACCTAATAAGACACCCATAGTCTAAAGCCCTTTTCTATCTTTTGTGACTTGTAACTCAAAATAATAACCAAACTTTAATTTTCCACTTTTTCCCACACTCAGGACACGTAAACAATACTAGGAATCACCGCCCTTCATGTTTTAATTTCTCTCTTTTTATGTTTTGGTATCCACTTGCTTCCACAACGTTGGCAACGCATCATGTCAATTCCATCTGTTTGGCTACTAATCAGCATGCTTTTAGATGCTGAGGACTGCCTCGTTACGATTATTCCTGGCCTGTGGAAATATTCAATATTACGTGACGCACAATACGGACAATATTCTGAATCTGAATATTTACCACTCTTCTTACCTTTTTTCCATTCTGTATTGCGTGCAATCATCATTTGACGTGCCTCGCGAACCGGTATCCCAGTATCTTTTGATAGATGTTTAGCGCATCCCACGATATCGACAGGTGCATTCCAAAATATCTCATCCGCAATCCTATCCAGTTCAGACCGTGTATCTTCCGGCACCGACGGTTTCTTAAATTCACTTGCAGGGCAGCCACAGTTAGTACAGCTCGACGCTTTATCAGATATTTCTTTGCCACATTCAGGACACTTAACCAAAGCCATGGAATCACCGCCTTTCTTATAATTACATTATACTACTCCGACGATAATTCCGCATCATTTTTTTTAAATCTCTCGTTATAAATCTTTGTCCACGCATCAAATTTCTTTGCTGCAATTTCGGCCGATTCCTTAGTGACCTCTTTTGCTTCCTCAGCCGTACCAAATGGCTTGTCCGGGTATTTTGCTTTCTTACCCAATAAAGCACTGCACACAGCAGCTTTAATGTACAAGCCCTGATTCCATGCGTTCCGATTATCCCGCTCTAATTGGTGTTCATAGGCTAGTTTGAACGGCTTTAGCTTTGCAGGGTTAAGATGCCAGAACAATACATAAGGAACACCATAGGTCAATGCCCACGGAAGATGTTCCTCTAAGATTATACATTTGTAGCTTTTTTCGCTGTGGTCTTTTTCTTGTGATCCTGTGGAATCTTCTGCTCCTCTTCGACCTCTTCCTCCTCTTCCGGTTTCACCAGGCCGATCTGTTTGAAAAAACCATCTTCCTCCATCTGGCCGATAATCGCCGTTGCCATTCCATAAAAATTAGCGTCCTTTGCTTCAGGGTTCTCTTTAAAATACTGTTTCAGCAGTATCTTGGCATCCTCTTCCGTATCAACCGGGTTATACTCCAAAAGACCAGCGTAAAACAATGACACGACGGTTTTGGGCATGGATGCGATTTCCTTCAGCATCTCCTTGTTATTCATGTTTTTGCTGGCATCCGCCATACCGCCAAACATACTGATTGTTTTCTCTATGCATTCTTCATTCAGTGCGGCCTCAAATGTATATTCCAGTTTATAATCTTTTTCTCCGATTTTTAAAACCATATCTCCGATTCCTTTCTTATATCAAATAAAGGACGGCATTAAGCCGCCCAGTGTCCAAGCTACGCATTGTCTTTTGTGATCGGTGTACCTGGTGTAATGCTGATAGTCATTTCAACGACACCATTCACCTCTGTCTCGTTAATATAAACTGATAACTGACCCTCAAATTTATATTTCCCTTCAGAGCCGTCACCGTCATTTCCAAACCACACAGCATAAGGTGTTGTTTTTCCTTCTAACGCTTTCAGTGTATCATATTGGGTACTGTCATAGTTAGCAGTGAATTCCATGGTTTCCGAAGACTGAATACCATTGATATATGTCTGCATGCTATCATCCAGGGTAGTCGTTTCCAACTGTTCCGGAGCGCCACCAATCTGCGGTGTGGTCTTTACCGGAAGGAGCTGTGTCCAGGTGACAGAATCTCCACTTCCAGCACCCTTCATTAATTTTGCGTTAAAACTTGAAATTGCCATATTTCCCATCCTTTCTACCCCATAGCTTTTAGGGGTCAGCGAATACCTCATGTGGTATCCGGTGCATAAAAATAAGAGCCCTTTCAGACTCTTGGTTTCTCGTTTCTATTATAATTTATCTCCATCAGCAATAATACGCTGGTACCGCCCAATCCATCTCTTGATATTTGGATCTGCCGTGTTTACAACCGGCATAGGCCCGCCCCGGCAATGAAACCATAAGACAGTATGATTTTCTTTGCGGCCTGGCTGATTTGCTCGCAGGTGCTGTCAGCAAGGGAGCCGGTAGAATAGACTGATATTGTTAGCATAGGGGACTGGCTGCCCTCGTTGCCCTCTAAATCATAGTTGCCGCCGGAGTTGTCTGCGAGCGATATATCGCAGTAAGGCATCCGTGTTTCTTTTGGAGTCACATACCGCCCAACGGCGCATTTCGCCGCCCTTTCCAGTTTGACTTTGAAAATTGTATAGAACTCGTTCCAATCGAAGCCTGCCATTATTCCACATCCTCTCTCATAACGGGAGTTCAAATCGAGTACCCGTTGTTATTTATCGAAGTCACAAATCAAATTGACACGGTCATTTTTTGGATAAAGATAGAACTGTGCAGTTTTGCACAATCCCATTTTTCACGTATTTATTTAATTTGAGTATGGAAAAAGAGAGGGATTAGCCTCCCTTAATGTTTCCTATTTCCTTTAATACATCTAATATATTTGAATATTTCTTGTTTAATTCGGGTTTTCCTTCATGCACACCAGTGTAAAATTGACATATGAGATTTATAAGTCTGCAAACTTGATATAGGCTTTTGTCCATAGATTTTAGCCCACTTTTAATCGAGCATATATTACCATAAATAAGGAAAATATTTTCCAATATACTTTCGTCCAGCTCATCACACAAAGATGCAACATTCCTTATCCAATTTTCATCAATATACAATTCAATTTTACTTGCACTATCAAAAAACTCATCCACCTTGTTCTTGTCATTTATAAGAAAAGCTGATACAACAAGCATGTTATAGATTTTGGCAATATCTTCAAATGCAAGTTTCAAATCATAATATATAATTACAATTTTGTATTTGATTTCCCTTTGTTTTTGTGATTCTTTTTCTTTATCTTCTCTTTTGTCAATCATTCCTTGCAATAACAAAGTTCCAGCAATCGCTAAAACTGTTCCTATCATTGTTCCTATCGTCTCTATGTAGGTGCTTTTATAAGCGTTATCTCTTAACGGCATTAGAAACCACTCTAAAGCTATTTTCATAGCAGGTATTCTTAAAACAAGTGGACTAAAAAGAAATAATATGGCCAAAATAAACACTATCCAAAATAATAAATCTCTTTTGTATTTCAATGTACTGTACACTCCTTTATCAGTATTATATGACAAAATCAAGTGCTTTCCAATTGAAATTACTTAAAAATTTCTTTAGCTATCGCCACGACCTTATCACGCAATTCTTTCCCAGCAAAATACAAAGGCATTTTAGGTTCTATACCTGTAGAGTGATGCCAAACACCATGTAAGTCCATATACCACCAACCACTCGGGTCTGCCCCATGCTCCCCATAACTTCCCGTACCAACATTAGGTATATTGGCGGGATTTTGAGCCTTTAGTCCCGAACCAAAGCATAACATCAATGATGGACTGATTTCTTTTGTCTGTACACCCTCAAGCGTCTGCCACTGGCTCACAATCTTACTGCTGTCCTCCATATAGAAGATAGCCTTGCACCCGGCCCGCTGTGGTGTGATTTCAGAGCCCAGGTAGATGTATTTGCCAAAGCCGCTACTGCCGATATGGGCTTGTGCTATACTTATACCCTCGGCGGTCAGCCTGCGGCATAATTCTTCACATTTGCGGTTGAGATCAGATTGATATGCCTTGACCTCTTTAATGGCGGCTTGGATTTCCCGCACGGATAAGCCAAAACTGATTTTCTTTGCCATATCAGCCTGCTTTCTTCCCGTTCACATACATAACGAACTTACCGCCGCACTTACACACTTGATTGCAGTCATAGACATTCCAATTCCCATTGGATTCTTTTTCATTCTTCGGTTGTGGCTTACCGCATTTTTCACACTTAAATTCCATTTTCAATTTTGCCATACGCTCATGCTCCAATCAAATCCCTATGCCATCGTGTTTTCATTTCATGTGGAATATTCTGATTTTTATTTCTTTTTCCAGTCCAATGCGTTCCGCCTGCCTCTCCGTCACATACAAAATTACTTGCTTTTAAACTTGCTCCATTTTCAGACTGCAAAATATAAGTAATAATCTTTCTATATCCCATATCCTTTGCTATGCGGCAGCAAGCACCGTACAGCATAGAACAGGCATTTATTGTGCCATCAGTACACAATCTGTTTATTTCACAGGTTAATCCATCATCAAGGTATCTGCTTACAGGTCTACCACATACAGCACAGCCAACAAACTTTTCTCCATCATACAATCCGACAGAGAACTTATGACCTACGGTAGCTTTATGGTGCCTGTGGTACTGATTGATAAAATCGCTTGCCTGTCGAAATGTTATAGGTCTTATTTCCAAATCATGCACCACCTTTCGGTAATTTCCTCAACAGATATTTCATTCCATTAAGGCTTGGCTTTACAGCAAGCACGGAATAATCAGCGCTGTCTCCGTCAACAGTTCCGTCAGCATTGATTTTGGGCTCTGTGGTGTGCCAAATTCGAGAGGTTTCGCTTATGGGTAAGGATTTGTCCGTAGTGACCAAAACCGCCTCGTATGAGCCTATATCAAAGCCATATTCCCTTGCTTCTGCCTCACCGCCGGACATGGCTATGTTGGCATAAAAAAGCACCGGAGCATTGTACCCCGGCGCACTGCCTATCTCAACAGCAACTCTCTCGCCATCAACCTCTATATAAACTATATCCCCGTTTTCGTCACGCTGATATACTTTAATTTCTTCGCTGTAGGTTGCGTAATGGAGGGGCTGGGTATTTTTCCGTAAACTCCGCATATCATCCCTTCCTTGTTTTCTGCAAATTCTGAATGGCAGACATAAAACGGCAGGTATTATCAACCATTTTATTCATATTCTCCGGCTCTTTCATTTCCTCAATGCTTTCCTTGAAAGCCTGCTTCACTTCGGGATTTTCTTTAAAAATCTTCCGTACTGCTTCACGAGAGCAGTCTAAGCATATGTCCGTACCCCATATCTGCGGCAATTCTTTTCCGCATTCTCTACATTTCGCCATAA
Source organism: Blautia marasmi (assembly GCF_900258535.1). Lineage (NCBI taxonomy): Bacteria > Bacillati > Bacillota > Clostridia > Lachnospirales > Lachnospiraceae > Blautia > Blautia marasmi. The sequence continues at coordinate 4,448,098 of NZ_OIWX01000001.1, read as the reverse complement.
GCACCTCCCAAATTTATGATGAAAAAAGAGAGGGGTTAGCCTCTCTTAATTTACCTTTTCACAACTGATTACTTCTCTCTCATCAATTTCAACATATAAATATCCGTCTTTCTTTTCTATTGATACCAATGGATAATTGCCAAATACTCTGTAACCAATTTTTTCTATTTTTCCTAAAACATTTACTGCTTCATCAAGGATTTTCCTGTCTTCATTTGATAAACAGTCTTTTCTTTCTGAATCTACAAAAGGTTGAACATCCACTCCTTGATATCCATCTGGAAACTTAATAACTATCTGCATGCTTTATCACGCTCCTTCCACCGCCATTATACGACAAAAGGAGATATTTTCCAACTAATTTTAGCGTTCTTCCCTCCACCAACATTGAACGCCGCCCTGCGGATTGCTCCACGCACTGACTTCTTCGCCGCTTAACCCTGCGGCCGGGAGATACCTGGAACACCATCCTTTCTACAACACTCCACACATCGGAACAATCTCCATATACAAATCATCCTCATCTATGTAAGTTCGGCTGATGCCATTCTCGCTATGAGCACTCTGTCCTTCAGCCCCTTGAAGATTATAGGCATACACCACGGCTCGGAACACTACATTCCTATATCGTTTAATGGCGGCTGCCTCCTGCTCTTCTGTATATCCAAAAGGATATCTCCGATTCACCACATTCTGGCAGGCCAAATCAACGAAGAGCCAAATAAGCTCATCGTCTTTTTCTCCTAAATATGTTTTGAGGTTTTCAAGGATTTTGTTCTTGTCCACTCCTCATCACCTGCCTTATTTTTCTCCTGCTGGCTTACGGCCGCGCTTTTGAGGTGTTGTCTCGGTAATATCTTCAGCTTCCACCTCTTCTGATTGCTCTGCTGCAGCATCCAGATCAGGAACTTCTGCCCCTGCCGGATAATACTTCCCGTTCACTTTTACCGTGTGATCATACTTCATGCCGCACCTCCTAATACGCCTTGATAACGTAGGTGTCATCCATACGCTCGTAAGTAGGAAGAACGATTTCCGAACAAATACACTGAGTTACGATAGGATGAGGCGTTGTAAAGGTGTACAATGCTACACCAGTGTTCACGATAGAAAGATTGCCGGTACTCATATCACCGCTTCTTTCCTCTGGTGTCTTACCATATTTCGTAACTCCAAGTGCAGTCTTTCCGGGAAGCAATGTGACAACACCGTCCGGGATGAATGTCTTTTCTGCACCTGCATCGTCAATAAACAGCTTATCATAGACGATCGGCTCCATTTCCAGCTCTTCTGTGATAAAAGCCTGAACAATCTTTTCTGTAATATACACGGTAGCAGCCGGATTCTTTGCCAGAATGTATCCTGCCAGTTTTTTATTTTTGCAGATCTTCATCCATGTATTGTCGTTGAGAGAAAATGCCTTAATAACCTTTCCTCTCTTCTTCATTGCCTTTTTGGCAGTTCTCAAGTCCTCTACAGGGTCTGAATTTTCCAGATCATCCCACTTATCTGTCCCGGTAAGCTCCATGAAATTTTTGGACTTATAGGACCCGTCCACGTCATACTTGTAGTCATATGCTACTCCATTAGCGGAAATGGAAATCTTCGGCGCACCGTCAACTGGGGCAAGGAGCTGCCAGATCATACGCTCCGGAACAACGTCTGCACCCTGAATAAGGTCGATAGGGCCAAGCGCGATCTGCTTTAATATCTGCTGCGCTACAGCCGGGTCAGAGGCATTCATGAGATTTTCATATTCCTGCGCGTCTTTTTCCTTCACCAGATAAGATTCTCGGAAAAACGGCATATCGGTTTCCATCTCTTTAAATCCAATCCTGTCACGTACAGTTGCCTGTGCATCATAATTGGATGGTGTCAGTGATACAGGCAGCCCTTTGGAACCCTTGAACCACTTCAGATCCATGGTTGGTGTTTTCTCAGCCGGGAAAAAACCGCTGCCAAGATATGGCGCGATACCCTGTGTTTCTTTGTATGAATCCCACATAACCTTTATGGCCCTTGCGGTAAATGCTTCTTTTAATGGTAATGCTGGCATAATCTATACCTCCCTCTCTTTAATCAAAAAATGTCACGCGTGGAAGAACAGCTTTCGCCTCCGCTGAAACTGTAATGCCGTTCTTTGTAAGTTTCTTAGTGTCTACGGACCCCTCAAAAATGCGGGTCCCTGGAGCCGGACCGTATGTAACATCCGTGTCATGTAACAAAATACCCTTGCACGTTCCGTCATTTGCCGGATGCGGCGTTCCCGCCTTTACGATTTTAAGTCCGTTTGCATCTGCAGTCACCCCGCTGTCTGATACCATACAAGGCTCTCCTTTAAAGTCATTAAACTTCAGAATTTCAATCGGCTGTCCAAATTCTCTGCTTTTTACCATTTAAAATACCTCCTAATAATTTTCAAATACTGACTTTGAAATTTCGCTGTTACTGCTGAATGTCTTTGCGATGTCTTCAGCAAATTTAACATCTTCTGTTTTTTCATCTCCGCCGGCTCCACCTGTATGATCACCTTCATCTCCTGCACCCCCAGCATCCAGCAATTCCTGTTTCGCCTTCTGCAAAGCGGCTTCATTTTTTGCCTTAAATGTTCCGGCAAGTGATGTAGCCAGAGCTTTCGTCTGTTCGGTATCGTCTGAGATGATTCCATCAATAAATGCCTCGTAATCTTCACCGGTAAGCCCGGCATCCAGAAGGATTTTCTCTGCGTCAAGCCTGTTTGCCTTTTTAGCGAACTCCGATGCTTTTTCATTTGCAAGGCGCTCCGCTTCAGCTAACTTCTCCTCCGCCGTCATATTTTTTTGTTTTTCCTCCTCCAGTAAGCGCTGTGCTTCATCATACTGGTCTGCTTTTTCTTTCAGCTTTTCAGCTTTATCTTTTTCTTTTTGAGTCTCACCATTGACCTGGTTCAGATAATTGGTGATCTGCTCTTCTGTGGGTTCCTCAATGCCGAAACTAATCAAATTCTTTTTTGCCTGTTCTCTACTCATATATCCTCCTATAATCACACTTTGTTATCGCAGGTCGTATCTGCCTGATCTTCCTATTTATCGCATAGGTGCAAGATAAAAACTCTTTGCAGCGCACATTAATCAACTGCACCTCCACCTTCCGGCGGCGGTTTATTCGCTGCCATTTCACTATCTATCTGCTCTTTGGTCTTGTATTTTGCATCCAGATATGGCTTGCTCTCCATATAAGCCTCCTCAGGATCACTCCAGAGGTTACAGGTTTTAAATGCCCTGTCGGGCTCCACCCCACTTGTCAGCAGAAGGTTTAACACTTGGGACTTCAACTGCATATTGTCTGTTTTACTACGGGTGACCTTGATCTCTATATCGCTCAATTTCAAGCGGATATCTGTCTTTCCATCAAGAATCTTTAAAACTACACGCAAAGAGTTTCTTTCTGATTTCTGGAAAATAGGTTCATCCAGTTCCGCCCTGCCCTCTGCAAAATCCCAACCATTACGGAGATATACCGCCTGCCCGGTATCGCCGCCAGTATTTCCCTCGCGGCTCGGCATACCAAGCACATCCCGGATGGCTGCGATCAGGTCATCCTTGCTCACTTGTGTTTGTGACTGGTCTAACTGGCTGGAAACCATACTGACATCTGCCGGCATACTCGGATTCACTGTTTTTACATTCAAAGCGCCTAAATTGACCATTTCTATAAATGTCTCTTTGTCGATTTCGCAGTTTACAAATTTCATAAACGCCTGTATGAACTGTTCTATGCCGTTCAGCCTGTCTGACTGGGTCTTATTGATCGCATCCAGGATAGTAACGACAACTTCCAGCCTTCCAATCCTGCGCTCATTCAGCGGATATTCAATCACATTTATCCCCAGATAGTTCGGATTCTCACTGATTATCTTCCCATTCTGGATAATGAACTTCTTATTGCGTGTTTTAATAATATATTTATCCGCATCGAACTCATCTTTGACCTGCTGCACCGAATACAGGGGACGCTTCCCAGCTCCAGACGAATAGACAACAAATGTAAATCGTGGGTCAAGTATCTCCAGGCCAAATGGAGCCTCATCCATATCTATATTTGCCAGCGAATCATTGTATACAAGACGATATCCCGTTCCGCAGATGTTTCGCCATCTCCCAAGTTCTATGTCGTGCGCCCCTTTATCCTCGGAAAACATGAAATCGTTTAGGCGATTGATAAGAGATGACACATTTTCATCCGTTCCGCGCCTCACATACTGTACTGGCTCCCCGAAATCCTGAGCCGTGAAAAATTCCACAATCTCAAATGCCCTATTTTCTACGATCTTATTATTGATCTCCGGCCGCACTTTCTTTTCCCGGTATATGATAGGCTGGTCTCCACGATAGTACCTGTCCAGATATTCAATTTCCCTACGGTTACTCCAGTGGAGTGCTAATGCCTTTCCAAGTTCCTGCAGAACATTATTTTTCGTTATCTCCACGGCATTACTGTAAATCACACACCTGCCAAGCTGACCGTGGCATACTGAAGTAAACGATTTTCTATTTTGACCGTATAGCAATCTCTGCCACCGCCTTTCTTTGCATAATAAAAACACCGGCAATGAGTTCTCAAAGTCGGTGTTCTCTAATTTTTCTATACTATCATAATATCACGAAAGCATGTCCTTTTTTTCCGTATTTTCAAAATTCCTTATTTATATCCAGTAAATAAAAGAAATATCTGCGCATTTCATAAAATGCAGACTTACCAATGGGCATCTCTTCAAAAGAGATCAAATAATGAACCGGAACCTCATAACATACAGATTTGATTATGTATTGGTAAAGATCCGGGCTTGCCTGTGTAGCGCTTCGTTCTATTAATTCGCATTTTTTCTGCAGTTCTGCTCTCCGGATTGCAAGGTCTCCCGTCTGATCACTTGTGCCATGTGGAGGTAATGGCATATCTGTAACCACTTTACTCTTAACGGTATCCGTCTTGTGCTTTAGTTCATCAACCCATTCTGGATACTGCTCACAGAATCCACATAATTCTTTGTACCGTTTCCCGCTTATACCGTATTTTTTAAGATTTAGTTCCCTCTTGTTCATACTCCCTCCTAACACGGTCTCTGCATCGCTTCGCATTTCGCATAGACACCGCCATCTATCAACTGCAGAAGCTGTACCAATCCATCTGGCGCATCGTCATGCTCATTCTTACCAATCTGCACAAACGTCATCAATTCATCCATTGCGTTCTGATATTCTTCACTCCTGTATTTTTCAGCCAGAAAAACAAACCTGCGCTTTATATCAGGTGCATACTGGATGATCTTTGCCATTTTACTCGTCTGATTTGATGCTTTTGAGTATGTGATACTGATCTTATACCTTTCATCTCTCAGCCTGCGGTCTATATCATCCGCATACTCATCTCCTCCATTATTTGCCTCAAAATGCTCTTTAGATGGCATATGTTGCAATGTTTTTGCAATTACAATAGGTTTCGTAACTTCTTTATCACCTTTGTTAAAGATCCAGTCAGTTATGTAGATATCTCCATCCATTCCGGAAAACACGTTTCCAAATGGCATTGAAAGGCTATCTCCGCCGCCCCATGCAACATCACAGGCCGCTACCGTGAAATAATCCCCATCTGGCAGTACACCATTATATGTACGCAGCTCTGCCTCAGGGAATAGCAGACCTTCACGCACAAACGGCTTTTGCTGATATTTTGCTTCCCATTCGTTCCGATCAAGTCGTTCTTTCAGATCCTGATAATATTTTGTAGAAAAGCCTTTACCGTGATCGTAATCAAAGTCACTTTTACCCTTCTCATCCAGCGCCGGGATTTTCCGGAAGCGATATCTTGGATTATTTTTGTTTTTTTCCTCAACTTTCCCAAGAGGGTCCAAGACATTCCACCGGGTACCCACCATGAGCTCTCTTGCTCCATCATTTTTACGGTCAACCAGCACATTTAAATAATCCTGATAGCGATTTTCTAATCGAGTAGGACTTAATGATTCCGTCCTGTCGCGAACCAGGTCATCCACGTACAAATATCCATCTGGTGAAATATCGACGGCACCGGTCCATGTCCCATCTATACCCCTGCAGGTCAGTGTGGCAAAACTCTCGACTTCATCATAGGATAGCTCATTTTTATCTGCCGATTTCCTACAAAGCTGAACTTTAGGGAATATCTCCCGGAAAGTGTATTCTTCGTTTTCAGTCAGTTTCTGTACATCATTGTAAAATCTATCTGCCAATATGCCAGAGTGCCCGGACATGGCATTGTGACTTGCCGGACGTTTACCAATCACCCAGGCAAGAAAGAAGATGCACAACGTACTCTTGCCCACGCGCGGGGGGAGCGACAATCCATAAAAATCCAGTAAACCATCTTCCAAGTCCTGCAAATCATTAACCACGATTTTCAATGTCTTTGCCCTGGGTTGATAGAATCTCTTCTCCGGCCGGCGGTTCTTTTCCATGTACAGCAGAAAGCTTTCAAACCGGTACGGTGCCTCTAACAACATGGCCTGCCAGTACAGATCATTAAATTCCTGCGTCAGTGGCAATGTTGGAACAATCGCCTTAATCTCCGCTGTCATGGTGAGAGCATATGCAAGGTCATTGTCTCCATCAGGCTCTGTTATGGATTTTACCAGGTCAAGATAATCATGGAGCGTTTTGTATGTATTTAATCCGGTACTGCGTATTGCCTTGGCAATCGCTTTGTTTTGTTCTGAAATCAATAAAGACACCTCCGCGTAAAAGCAGAAGTGCCCTTGCACATCTGCCTATATTTTTTCTAGGACAGCGGCTGAAATCGTTTATCAGCCGGTATATAATTATTATCGTTTTCTCTCACCCATAAACTCACCGTGGGCTGCCCGACGATCACTGCCAGGTAGACAGCAGGGCGTTGGCCGGCCTTGATCTGCTTTAATATCTCCACACAATCTTTATCGGATAATTCCCAACAGGAAATAATCTCATCAGCGCCAAACCGCTTGTTGTGCTGCCTGCAGGCAGGGAGATTATCACAGCCACCTGCTACAAATACTGCATTTCTTTCTGGAAAATCAACTGGATTCATTGTATGCCTCCCTATTCTTCATGTTCTCAACAATTCTCGAACATTTATAATCATTTCTGCATTTAATCACTGTTATGTAGAAACATGTATTTTTGCCAAGAGACGTGACTTCCACTTTTTCTACATCTAGTTCAAAATCACCACAATGCGAACAATACTCCTGTAATTCCAACGAAAATCCTTCCACCATATCCGCAACTCATAATTTTCTGCAATAAAAAACCAACCACCGAATATTGATGGTTGGCACATACTATGAAAAAAAAGAAATTATGGAGGCAATACTCCCAATGAGACCTATTATTCCAGACACCCAACTAATCCATTGTTTTCTTTTTAATTTATCTTTTAGCTCTTGTATCTCTACATCCTTTACACTTATAACTCCCTTATGAAATGCTTCAAGGAAAATCAACTTCTGTTTTATTTTATTGAGCATCTCAGTAGATATCTTGCTGTTTAATTCGTCAACTATCTCGTTTGCTTTTTCATCACTAAAATGTTCCTCATATTGAAATTGCTTAATAATCTCATCCAGCCTATCCGCCCATTCATCCTTTGATTTGTATTCTAAGCTATCTAATCGGACTCCTCGTCTTATATCTAATGATAATTCTTGACAAATATGAACTATCTTCTTTCCAGCAAAGCCAAATCTATGGTTTCTATATACCGCATAATAATTCCTTATACTCTCTACACACTTTTGCAAATCAATCTCTTTTACAGAAATACACTCTTTTACAGCATGAAAGAAGCTTCTCTCATACATTTTCCCTAAAATAATTCCAACTAAAATGATGACTATGCCGGTTCCCCAAACAAATAAAAGCGCGCTTCCAAATATGATGTTGGCAATATTTCCAACATTATTCATGATATATCTCCAATCATTTATGATAATGAAATTATATCACACCAACCACCAATATTCAATTATCAAAGTTCAAATGGACAGCCGGGACTTGAACCCGGAGCATGGACAAATGATATCCATGGTTCCCCGGCATACACCACAGCATTGACCGGTTACTGCACGTATGCACTTTCTGTCCAAAACTGGCGCAACAGGATTTGAACCTGCGACACTCCGGTTAACAGCCGAACGCTCTACCAACTGAGCTATACGCCAAAATCAAATTTGTAAGTAAAAATCAGTGGATGAAGGTGGACTTGAACCACCAGAACCCGAAGGCACCTGATTTACAGTCAGGCCCGCTACCAATTACGGTATATTCATCCAGATGACGGAAAGAGGATTTGAACCTCTAAATACTGAGTACCGCCTTGCGCATTGCTAAATACTCCATGGTTTACATGTGCGTCTTCCAATTTCGCCATTCCGTCTTGATGGGGCACAGGCCCCATAGCAGCAATATTTATCGTGGCGTGCATTCCACTATGGAGTTTTTGCTGCCACTAGGGCGGCCATGGATTTTACGGCTCTACTCCCAACCAATGCCGTGCATATGGCTATCCTGGGCCATTCCTTGGCATATGCAAGACCAGGCTCAGTTTAATCGCTCTTGCAAGCGTGGAGTTTTCTGGTCCTACGGATCAAGGGGACTCCCAACCAAAACGGCTGCAATATAAACTGCTCGTCAGCCTGCATCAGCTATTTGTAATAGATGACCGTTGCCATAAAGACATAGCCTACATCGTCTTACGCCACATGGGCTTTCCAGGACTTGAACCTGGGACCGACCGGTTATGAGCCGGTTGCTCTGACCAACTGAGCTAAAAGCCCAAAAGCAGGTGGGACAGTGCAAGTTCACCTGCTCCGCAGACCGTTCTGCCAACCATAAGCCGGTTATTCCATTCGTTTTATACCGCTTATAGCCCTATCGCGCAGAACGCCTGCTACCGTTAGCTGGTTTGCTGTAATGGTTTTGAGGGGAAATACGGCACAACAGCCATTACTCTGAGTGCCGAACCCATCCGGCGCTGTTGACACGCCTTTATTCAGCCACTTCAGGCTAGATGGGGAAGGAGGTTTTCTAAAAATCAGAAACCGAGCTGGGCTAGCTGGATTTGAACCAGCGCATACAGCAGTCAAAGTGCTGTGCCTTACCGTTTGGCGATGGCCCATCACGCTGGCGGTCATATCAGCAGCTTACCGCCATTGTTTCGCCGCATACGCCCGCAACAGTTACTTTTGCATTATAGGGGTTTTATACTCTAAATCCAAAAAGAAAATGAACTAACTATATGCAGCATTACCATAAAACTAAACCCAATAATACTTGAATGATCTGCCTTATTCTCCCATTTGTAATCCCTGGCACTAATCAAGAATATAAACGCCATGAAAATATTCAGGATTGTTAAAATTGCTTTAAGTATTGTCATATTGTTTTTCACGTCCTTTGAATATATTTTCCAGAATTCAATTGCAACCTATGCATTCAAATTCTGTTTTAAGCTGATCCTGTTTTGCAATTCTCAAATCTTGTAAAGCTCTTACATCATCATTTGTCAATTCTATTTCTCTTGTAACAGCATAGAAAGAGTTTATCATAATCAAACGCTTTACTTTATACAATAGTTTTGTTACCCAGTTTCTATTTGTCGGCGGCATAAAGTCATACAAAAGATATATTTCAGAATCCAGCCTTTCAATTTCTCTCTTGAGTTCTTGCGCTCTTTGAAAATCCTTATCTTTCATGCTTTATCTCCCTTCATGCAAAGGCTCTTTTTGTTTTAAATTTAGTCTAACGGCTCATTTAGGCCCGGGGCGCCTCATCCTGTCAGACCCCCACCCCCCTGCTTTTTCATCCTCAGATCTACGTCCAAACAATTGTGTGAAATTTAGAAACCATTGACACATTTGCTTTTTGATAGCCTTGAACTATTCGTTAAATAGCAATTTTGCGAACAGTTATTTATCGAATTCCTTTGTTTTAAAGGCTTTTCAGCAGATCACAAATTGTATTGAATTGTGTCTGTCATTTTACCACATGCAGATTATAAATTGCATATACAACTGCCTTAAGAATCTGCCTTTATTTTGGTGTCCTTTTGCTCTATCTGCAGTGCATAATCCGCTGCTATCTGCTCCGGTGTCCGGTGCTGTATTGCCCCGTCTACGCCTCTGGGCTGTCCCATGTTCCAGTTATGTCTGCGGTTAAGTGCTGGCAAAATCTTCATGGGATTTCGCCCACCAGATATGAGCATATTGCTAAGAGATTCTTCGTTATTGGCAACTAACTTTTTGTATATGACGGTACTTAAAGAGCCAAGTCTACACTCTCCTGTACCCCATGTATTAACAGTATCCGTATCTATTCCAGTCAATTTACTGAATCCCATAATAGATACTTCCTTGTCATATTCATAGCATAAATCTATATATATATCACATATATCATTAATCAATTCACTGTTATATGTATCTCTACTATGGGGGTATAAAAGATTATTTCTATTGCCTTTAAATACATGTTTATAGATATATAATAAACATGCATTCCATTTACTCTGTGGCTCTTTAGACATATTCTGTATACCACGCTCTTGTATATACTGATCCAGATATAGAGCTATGTCATTTTCATATACTTCTACACCAGTATCTGTCTTAACTGTATTGTCTATAGTCATCTCTCTATACCTCCTCTCTGCTTTGTATATGGCTGTATTTACCTGTCTTTTACCTGTTTCAATGATTTACTCGTTTGCACCTTTGGAAGCTGTTAAAACCTTCGCTACGGCCGCCTTGACACCTTGTAATCATCCCTTCTGCAGCCCATCACAGTCTTCGTCTGCTTGTTGCTGGCAGTTAATACACTCTCCCCAGTTATCGCACATATCGCTGATAAATCCACCGTCAACCGGCTCACACTCTCCATCCACCAGAAACACACATTTAAACTCTCCGCAAAGCATATAAACTACCTCCAGATAAACAAAAAGCCGCTAAAGACTGGGGTTTAATCCAATCTCTAGCGGCTCACGACTACCGACCTTTACAGGCTTCCCGGACTATTTCAATTGCTGGAAAGATTGCCGGGGTGATTATACAATTTCTCTTGGTCATTACTCTACCATGCACATACAATGGCTGTCAATAGCAAATTTTCACGAATACTTGCCAACTTGTGAGCGGCTTTCTTTTGGGGTATGTAATACCCTTTTTCTTATCTTTACTTTTCTTTTCTTCTCTTTACTATTCTTATCTGTGATTACAAGATGGTAGCAGAATGTAACCGTTTTGTATACATAGTGTACTCATAGCAAAACACGAAATGTATACATAGATGCATACAACGCGTTATCTTAAACGTACTCATTCCTGAAATACAAAATATTCACATATTGCCAACATACAGAAATCGAAAAGGATGTGCGGTCTATTATCATCTTTGCGGAACGATCAGTATAATTTATAAATGTGAATCCATAAATTTAGCTATCACTTTTATCAAAAAAACCCCAAGCATAATTAACCCAATAACAGGATTAAATTCTGGACAAATAAATATAAACAGCAATAGCAATAGCCATAAAATGGCTTCTATTAAAGCCTTCTTTGTATATTTATCCATAAGAAATCTCCTCACTTATGAAAAACTACCAGTGAATACTGATGATTGATTCTTACATCACTTAAAATATTTTCTAGATTCACATTTTGCACAAAAATAACTATCTGCATTCCTATGCATTTCAGTACCACAACATTTCATAAGACAACCCCCTCATTATTTATACATTATATCTTACATTTTAGCGGAATGCAATGTAAAAGCGCCCTGCCAGTAATCTGGTTCTTACTGAACTATGGGTAAAGAATCATTTTGGCATTGAATATCAAAGGAGCTTTAAGTCTGTATTTATCACAGATTTAAAGCTCCTATTGTTATTTCAGAAAGTTCACATTACCCAAAGGTCAGAAAGAACCAGTAATCTGACCAGACGCTTTTATTATATATTATTCAAGCTTAAAACCACCAATACCACTCAATCTGAACTGTTTGCATTAATAATAACTGATGAAATTTCATCCAAGTAGCCGGGCCGCAAGAACCATCTACCGATAACCCCCATTTTCCCTGAAAACTTTTCAACGCAGCTAACGTAGCAGGGCCAAAATTGCTGTCCAATTCACCTGAATAATGTCCTAAATGTTTCAAGCAGGCTTGTAACAAATATACATATTGATTATTACTTCCATATTGTAGCACTGCCCATGATGGAACATCTACGATAGTGTTAATAACATGTATTTTAGCAAGTACACCGCCAGGAAGAACCCATTCATCGGATTTTACCAAGTCAGAATTTGAATCATAATTTGAACTTGCTAAAACACTGAACGATGATGTAAAAATCATTATCACCGTTAATAAGAAGACGCAAATCTTTTTGCAAAAACTTTTCATGTTACTACCTCCTCTATATTTTGATATCTTAATTATATTATCAATTATAGTAATATTCAAGATAACTATATCGACACTTTATAGCATAATACGACATTATCTGTCTGACTATTTCTCCATAAACTCCTGATAGCACTCCGTACAGCCCAGAGTATCCACCAGGCTACAATCTATATACCCGTCCTGATACACTGCCACATTGCACTTTAGGCACTCTTTAATCTGGCAACCTTTATATTTTGTAAAACCCGGGCAGTAATGGGCCGGATAGAACGTCCCGCCTCTGCACCAGTGTGCCTGCTCCCCGGGCTTATCCCAATAACTCCAGGCAGTCCGCGACGGCTGATTAGGATAGGCTTTATCGTAGGGGTCTATTTCCGCCCGCCAATCATCATAGCATCCACCATATGGGCAACGGCTTGACCACCAGTATAGGCAGTTATCGCAGACGCATTGGCCGCATAGCTTAAAGGTAACATTGTTCCGGTCAATGATGTAGTCTGTCAGGGTGATCTGGCCTTCAAATTTCCCACTCATCCGAATGCCACCTGCCCATTTTTTTGTGTATATACTACTGGCGCCGGCCGCCGCTCTCCTGCTCTTAAGTAACCGCAGTTTGCGCTTACCAAAGCCTTCGCCATGATTGGCACAACACTATTTCCGATGCGTTTAACCTGCTCTGACTTCGGATATGGTTTCCAGGCGTAATCCCGGTCAATAATGTAATCTGCCGGGAATCCCTGGGCCAATTTCAACTCCTCCGGTGTCAGCATCCGAAGAAAAATGTCCAGTATGGCATACTCATTACCCAGTATGGTGATTATGGCAAATCTGTCTTTTGTGACTACCGTGTGCAGTGGCTCTGTCACCTGCTGCCCGGTACCCGCTCCGTAATACTCCATGATAAACTCTGATACCCATGTGGCTTTCTGGGCCGTCTTTTCGTCCACTCCTGCTTCCTGCAACTGTTTCCAGTCCATTGCATAGATTGATACCTGTCCGAAGTGTCCCGGGCTTGTGGTGATGGTATGGATTGGCTCTGCAAGGCTCTGTCCGGTTCCTGTTTTATAAAACTTTTCCAAAAACGCCATAACGAGGCCGTATCGGTTGCTGGTATCTATGGTCTGTACGGGTTCTGACACTTGCTGCCCTCTTACGCCGTTTTCGGTGGTTTCAGAATGATACTGAATCATATATGGCGCTATCAGGCAGTGCTCATTTTTTGTAATCACTGTTGACAGGGATTCTTCCATGCCCCTATTTCTATCTGCGGTAAATCCAGTCTGCCCAATTTGCATAATGTACGGTGATATCGTACCAAACCCATGCTTCTGCGCAATGGTCGGCATTGGTTCATGGACGCTCTGGCCCCGGAAGTTATCTCCACCGTGGTTTACCTGGATGATAAACGGGTCCGGGTTGTTAAATACAAACTTTTCCAGTCCTCTTGCAGTCCTGCGCATGGTATTCTCTGCCAGAGGTCTCTTGCGTCCGAAGATAGGTTTCCCAAGGTCAGAGAAATTCAGAATGCTTGCCACCGGCACCCACTTTTTCTTGCCGCCATCTCCTGTCTTACTATGTGTAGGCTCTGGCCAGATTATCTGTTTACCCTCCCGCCGAAAAATTGCATACCAGCGCTTTCTGGTTGTCGGTGCCCCATAGTCCGCAGCCACCAGTTCCCGGCTGTCGAAACCGTACCCAAGGCCCTGCATCTTGCTTACAAATCTCTGGTACTCCTCACCTTTCCGCTCTGGAATAGGATGACCCTTATCATCCAAAGGCCCCCACTGCTGTATTTCCTCCACGTTTTCCATAATTATTACATCTGGAAGGATTTTTTTTGCATGTTTATACACTGCCCACGGCAAGATCCTGAGGCCATGCTTTCTTGGTTGTCCGCCCTTGGCCTTGCTATGGCTGGTACAGTCTGGGCTTGCCCACATGAGCGCTACATGCTGGCCTTTTACATACTTTTCCAAATCCACCTTAAAAATATCTTCTGTCAGGTGCAGCGTGTCTGGGTGATTGGTTTTGTGCATCCTTATGGCCTGCTCATCATGATTAATTGCTATATCTACCTGACGGCCTAATGCCATTTCTATTCCTACACTCGCTCCGCCACCACCGGCGAAACAATCAATAATTAAATCTCTCATATTATTTAGAAGCCCGCTATAGCATTTCTCCGGCCGGAGGCTGGCTCCTTTCTGCTATTTTATTGCTTTATTTGATTTCTTTTACAATATTCATTCCACGTCTCATGGCGATAACATCCACCATATATGTACCGCTGCGCAAACTCAAGTTGTACTTTATTGGGTATTACTCCCAGACGCTCGTTACGCTCAGCTTGGGCATATAGGTTGATTGCCTTATAGCCTTTAAGGGACTCAACTCTATCTGCTGCATCTTCAATATCCTCTGTGACCAGTAGGTATATAAAAATCCGGTACGGCCTCACTCCATATCTGCCCAACAGGCCAATTGTCCGCCTAATCGGCTCTATCTGTGATTTTGTATCGCATGAAAACCTTATAAATCTGATCCATGACAACCGTGATAATATCTGCGCCACCCCGTCCGTCACAAGCCTTACGTCCATACCCTGGTTAAGATCAATCCGATATCCACTCTCTATCAGCCCCTCCAGCTGCGCTATACCATGATCACAAGCCAGTATATTGTTATCCATCAGCACTAGCTTATCTGTATCATACCTCACAACATCTTGCCAAGACTGGTACGGCTTAATCTGACCCTCTTTATGCGGCACTACGCACCAGCGGCAGTGATTTGGGCACCCACGGGTGAGATACCCAATTGCATAATCGCACTCAGGATATATGCTGTAATCCGGATACATTTCATCAATCTCCGGCGGCAGCTCCTGGTCTATTGGCAAATCCCGATATCCGGTTCCACCACGGATTGCACCGTCTGGCAGTTCTGTGTTATCTGGTGTAAAGTCAAAAACTTTACTGCTATACACTCGGTCATAATGTAACACTGGGATCCACCAGCCTATATTATCTCCTTGTTTTTTATGCCATTCTGATAATTTCATTAGTGCTAAATTGGGAAATTTTTTCCCATGTTTAAAATGTTCTTTCTCTGCATCATGAAGACCTATATTCATTTTAAAATTGAAAAGGGCGCCCTTTTTGTGCCGGCCGGCAAAAGCTCCTTTCTTATCTATCCAAATTTATTAATCAATTGCACAAGCCCATAAAAGCTGCATGGATTGTATCCTGTTATACTCTCAATCTTTTCCAGATGGTATACAACCGTATTACGGTGGTAATTTAATTCAAGTGCTGTCTGAGTGACATTCATGTCATTGGCAGCCATCTTTTTTATGATCTCTATATCCATTTCTGTAATCTGAGCTTTATACTTTGCCATAGTCTATCATCTCCTTGTCACGGTGCCTTAACCAACCGTACATTCCAGCATTTCTCACAGTCATTCTGGCATTGTCTTCCTTCAAACTGCTGGGTGCCTGCTTCATGGACAAGCCATGGTATATCATAAGGACATAACTGCTCCACAATCCGTACTCTCTCTGATTCGATATATCTATCCAGTACTGTCATCTCCCGGCTGACGATCTGCATTCCCGGTACTCGCAGCGCTCTGGGAGTACCTGCTTCATCATCTGTCTCTAGCATCCCATCGGCCAGCATTCTGTCTATATGACTCTGTACAGAGGATGTAGATTTAAGTCCTACACCATCCCCTATCTCCCTGCGGCAGGGTGGATAACTGTGTTGCCGGATATACTGCTTTATGTATTCCAGAATGTCCCTGCGGGTCCTCTCACCTCGTTTAATGTTATCCTCGGCTTTCATGTTTTTCCTCCTCAATCCGGCGAATCTGCCGAGTTAATTTATAATCTATCTGCTCCAGTAATTTATCCAGCTTTCCCTGCTGAATTGCCACATTAATACAGACAATCATCACATCAGCCATTTCACTGTATGTATTTGGAGTAAGATATACAAGATCTGGCAGCCCAAAAGGATTCGTTGATGATTCCAATTCATTTTCAAGCTCTCCGATTTCTTCCCACAGCTTTCCCAATTCATCCCTCTTGTTGTAGTATCCCGCAATTATGTGATATCGCTCATCAACTTCCATTTGCATTCCCTTCCTCCGTCTTTCCGTTTATCGCCAATCTTATCTCTTCCGAAGTTTCTCTGATCATATCCAGAGCTTCTGAAAGCTCATATAATCCACTTTTCAGCCTCCGGTCTACAATTTTACGTCTGAGGAGAAAAATCACTTCTTCAAAGCTCCCACAATATCCTATTGTATCGTAAGCGTTGGTCCCATCCTGGTTCTTCCTGCCCTTATCCACGGCAAGTGTAAATCCCATGTTATTTGGGATCGCATAATAATTCTTTATCAAATGTATCATTCTTAATTTTCCCCTTTCTCTTCCTGCACCACAGCGGGCTGTTTGAAACTTTCTGTTCCACTAGGCGCATTTCCTGGATACATAATCTGCGGTATCCCTCACCCTTATCTTTACGGACCAGAATACAATTTTCACATTCGTCACAATGTGGCAGGCTATCCCTGACCCGTTTACGGTAATCTCGTTGTTTTTGTCTGTATGCTTCAGGATTTGCATTCCACCGCCTGCGTTTCAATATCGCTGCTATATCCTGCTCTTCCATAATGCAGTCACTCTGTGTACAATTCAGGCAGTTTGGATAATCACAATCTTTCATTATACTGATTTGGAGTAAAGAGCTCTTTATAGCCGGCCGGCAAACCTCTCACTCCTTTCGCTCCCTGAAAATCCTATCTATTTCTCCCTCTGTTATCAAAATAAGCTTTTCAGAAAATTCAGTTTTTCCATTCTTTTCATGAAGCGCATTTGCTTCTTCAAACAAACTTTGCCAGAACGCATCTTTATCACTTGGCTCTGAATATTTCCGGAATAGTCTCCAGCAGTCCGTATATATCTCAAAGTATTTATTCAGATCCTCTTTTGTCATACCCCACCGCCTTTATACTTCGTTCACACCGGAAGCAATGATCATCCCCGAATCTTCCGTCATAATGCCTGCATGTATCGCAGTCCCTTCTGGTACCAGATATATATAATTTTCGGAAGAACATATGTAGTTCATATCTCATAATGTCTCTCTTTCCACACTAATCAAATGGTATTTCCATATTATCAGCGCCCGTAAATCCATCAGATTTATCCCATCCAAACTGCTTGTTCACATCATCGCCATCCCCATAGATCCGTTTTGACTTTTCATCATAGCTGAGAATCAGGCCTTTTAGGTCAATCTTCCCGAATAACCTATTTTTCGCAACAATCAGCTTTCGCTGGCTCTCCTCCAACACCCCTTTATCAATCTCGTCTTTACTTCCGCGGTCATAACTCAACGTAATCCCGGCAAGGTTTGTGATATCTCCCGAACCGCTGATCTCGTCATTGGCATCTGATGTAAAAGCATTTTTTCTGCGGTGCGCGACAAGAAGAATCAGGACGTCATACCGTATAGCTATCTTTGTCAGTTCCCGGACAAAACGCCCCTGCTGGTCATACTTATCGCTGCCTTGCAGCTCATCAATGTACATGGCAGTCATAAGGTTGTCTATCAACACCACCTTGATCCCATACTGCATGATAGCCTGTTCTACGCTTTTCAACAGGTCCTCTTTCTCATCACCGTCAATGATACGATTGTCGTAGATATATGCCTTATCCGCATACCATGTATTGATCAACTCCTGATTTTTGTTTGTGATAAACCGGTTGACCGTACCATACTCTGTCTGGTTTTCAACGATATGGTTTCGGCCAGCCACCTGGAAGTCAAACCAACTCTTGTAGAGATAATTAGGCAGCTCCCCTGAATAGGCAAATGTGTACAAATCCTGTTCCACTGCGTTTGCCATGATCTGGCTTGCCAATGTGGATTTTCCATCTCCACGCTTACCTGCGATAATGCACACCATGCCAAATGGCAGCCCGCCATACAGTGTGCGGTCTAATTGACTGATACCGGTCTTTAACTTTGGCAGCTCATAGATATTTACGCTTTCCACTTCAGCAAGCGGTAAAACTCTGTTTACAGGAGCCGGAACTGCATTTTCTACAGCTTGCCTAACAGCATCCTTGCCATGCTTCTGCAATAATTCATTGGCATCTTTGCACTCTCGATAATCTTGTTCCCGGACATGTTTTATTTTGTTTGGAAACCGCTTCTGGAAGTCTTCCAGTAAAGTCATTCTCCCTTTTTCAAAATCCCCGAAGACTACGATCTCCTCGAATTTTGATACCCAGTTGAAGCAGTAAGGAATCCATGTCATACCCTGCGATCCATTTGGAACGGATACCGCATTTTCTATGCTTGCCGTGGCAGCACTCAGACTGTCTAATTGCCCTTCCGTAACCACGAGCCGGTCAAACTTATCATTGCACTGCTTCATGCCAAACAAGATTGGCCTGCTGTCTTCTTCAATCCACTCCTTCGGTGACTTACGCTCTTTCCCGTCTTTATCAGTAAATTTCTTACCAGGGAAATGTTCCGTATCCCGGTATTTGATTGTCTGCAATATACCCTTTTCATCAAAGAACGGAAATACTAAAGTATTCTCATGTCTGGCATGTACGGTTATTTCATACCGTTTTGCAACCTCTGCAGATATCCCGCGGCTCTCCAGATATGCTACCGCCTTATCCCTCGGGACTATCGGCTCTTTTGGTGTTGGCAGCCGCTTATATTTCTTCTTTGGCCGGTAATACTCGTCAACCGTATATCCAAGGCTGAAATCAAAATCCCTGGATAATTGGATCATGTTACCGGATACCCCGCAGCTCGCCCGCAGGCACTTGAACTGCCCTGTTTCCAGGTCGATAGCAAATGTGTCTTTATCCTTCGCTGAACGGCAGTAAGGACAAGTCTGAAAATGCAGGTTATGCCCTCTCTGCTTGGCCCGTATACCTACATGTCTGGCAAAAGCATAAGCATCCGCCTCTTTGAACTCATAAAGCATTTACAGCACCCCGCATTCCTGCAAATATCTGATCTGCTCATCCGTAGCATTTCCAAGATCAAGTGACTGTCCGTCAATCACTCCGCAGCTTTCTAGGAGAGAACGCATATCTGGTTCCAGACAGGAAAATCTGTCTTCTGGCTCACTCTCTTTAGCCTGCTCGGCCGGCTGCTCCCCAACCACGTAATTTTCATCCAGATAATCCACATATCCACTGTTAAAAAACGTGCTGCCATGCATCATGAATTTCTCTTTCCCAGAAGATCTGAGCTCTGTAACATAGCGGTCTACACAGCGTTTTATCTGCTCATACCCAATCCTCTGCAGCACCTGTTTTTTTGTCTTAGATACCTGGCCCTTGCCTTTTTTGAGTGGATAAAGCTTCCAGATAGATTCATAAAACTGCTCCAAAGAGAGCTTTTCAGGGTCGTGCATTTCGCCAGAATGCACAAGAGTGTTTTTACTATTTTTTAAACCTGAACCTAAATCTAAACCTGTGTTATCATTAATGGCAACATTGCAGTTAGCGCCATTGCTATCTGCGTTGTTTATAATAGTGTTGTCATTTTTGTTAACACATTCGTTAACATTTTTGTCATCATTCTGTTTACGTTCTGTATACGAGCGATTACCCTTAATTGTTAACTTTTTATATTCATCCTGATAGACAGTCGGCGTATACCTATCCTTCAGAATCGTATTGTGCATTCTCCAGTGCTTAACGACCACCACATCATCTACCTGCATTAAAAATCTTTTTTTAAGAAGCAACTCCAAGTCTTTAGTGGAACCGCCGACATAATTTGTAATACGCTTGGCGTTTCCCAGAAACCCATCATCATCAGCTCTCATGCACAAATGAACATACAGGGCTTGCGCTGATTTTGGAAGATTTAGAAAAGCATCTGAATCCATTATATTTATACTAAACATTCTTTTACTTGCCATAATCTCCCTCCAGTAGTTCTACTATTCTCCGCCCTGCTTCTTCTGGAGTACAAAATTTAAACTCCACTCCATACTTCTTTTCCATCGTGATCATTGCTTTGGCAAGTGTACTCCCTGCCGTTGGCTTTGCCTTTGGCAATGGAATGCTTAGCCACTTCTCAAAGTTGTGCATATAGGCAATCTTATTGTACCTATATAGCCTTGGATTGTTCCAATGAAACAAATCATCAATAGATTTCACACCATCTTCATTCTCGATCAGCACAATCAGTTTAATGCCATTATTCTGTGCTAAAATGCATTCATCCTTAAAGCGTCCATGCTGCTTACCACAAATATTTCCAATAATCTCCTGTATATCCTTCTTAGTATCCACAGTGCAATTATATGTACCAAGGAAATCCATTTTCTTTACGTCGGTACCCCGCTTTTGCTTTCTGGAAATCACATCAAGAACTTTTTCATTTGCAAGAATATAGTCTCCTACGGGCAAGGGATAGCGTTCCCAATACACACCATGGTTTTCCCAGTGCAGATATTTTGTAATGTGCTTTTCGGCTTGCTGTGCTTTATCCTCTATGACTGTTATCGCCAATATCATCACCTGCCCTTCTGTTATAATGCCTTTCCCCGTCCAGATATTCCTCTACTTCCCTCTGCGCTGCTGCCAGGCCGCTCAACCTGTCCAAAAACTGCTTGTTCTGTTTATCGGAATAGAACTTTGCCAGCTTCTCCGTCCGCTCCGCCCTATCCTTATATTTCCGGCGCTCAATACGTTCATTATGGATTTTTGTAGAGAGCTTGCTGCGCTCTTTACAGTTGTTCATAAACTCAAAATCATGCATATAGTCTACAGGCTTTTTCTTGTCATACTGCCACACCTTAGTTACGCAATCCTGATACTCCTTCTGGCTCGACTTCATCAGATCAAGGAAGTCCTGGATTATATCGGACGGATTTCTTTCAGTCTTTTTACCTGCCATATTCCACCATCCTTAACTAAACGGAAGTTCAGGATCATCTTCTAAATAGAAGTTTTCGACCAGTGAAGCAAAATCACATCCATATTCATTGATAAATTCAGCGATTTCTAATGCCGGAGGTGGACTTGCGTATTTTCTTTCCGCAACGACTGTTTTGCATACACATGTATCTTTGATTCCTCTAAGTACAAAATACCTCTTTAATTCCATCTCTTTTTCAGTTTTGACTATCACTTTCATACATACTCTCCTTAATTGAACGGAAGCTCCTCGTCTATTCCATCGGGGAGATTCATAAACTCGTCGCCTGTTGCTTGCTGGTTCTGCTGCGTCTGGTTATTTGTCTGCTGCGTATTTTTACTCTCGGCAAACTCATGCTCTTCAACAACAACATCCGTGGTATAGACTTTTACGCCGTCTTTGTTGGTATAATTTCCGGTCTGAATTCGCCCCGTAACGGCAACTTTTGTTCCCTTACGCAGGTATTTTTCTGCAAACTCGCCGTTTTTGCCGAAAGCAATACAGTTGATAAAATCCGCTGTCTGCTCTCCATCTTTCTTAAATCTTCTATCAACTGCCAATGTATATCTGGCGATTGCCAATGAGTTTCCCCCTTGGCTATATCTAATTTCTGGATCACGCGTTAATCGTCCTATTCCAATCCATTTATTCATTTTCTCTCCCATCCCCGGCCACCCTGAAAAGGGCAGCCGGAAAACTTATTCTTATGAAATCACTGTAAAATTAGGATATTCAGCCAGCTCAAACTTCAAAAACTCTTTAATGGCTTTCATGGCAGTATTCTTCCACGCTCCGCCATCAGCCTCAAAGAGGGCGCAATATACACTCATGCCGTCATCTTTCATACGGAACACAAATTCAGATTCCGGCTGTGTTGCCTCTGTAAATGTTCGGTACGGACGGAGCGTTACAGGATTGGGAACCAGTTTTTCCTCTTTTGATGCAATTCCCTTTTTGACCGTTGCAGATTGTGATACGCCATCATCACCATACTTAGCAACCGTACCACTCTCTACAGTTCCAGCAAATCTCAGAATTGACTCTGCGCCCTCATTCTGGATAAATTTAGAGCGTACTCCAATAAGGAAAGCTTCTGAATCAATGAATTTGCCAAACGCAAACTGCGGGATATCCGCATGGACTTCTACCAGGCACTCACGTTTCCGGTCAAAATCCAACTGTGAAATCAGCCTGACTTCTGTTGGGGACACCACCTGAACCAGCATGCTGTCTGCCATATCATCTACACCTGCCTTTATGTACTCGATCAGACCAGATAAAGTGGTCATTTCGATAGACTCTGCCCGGAGTTCTTCATCAATCCCATATTAAACTTATCCTGGGTTCGGAATGATATCTGCACCATTGGTATGTCATATTCCTCTTCCGTATAGGCTATTTTTTCTGGTTCTTCTTCATCCATCAGGAATTTGTGCCACCATCCATGCTGATACTCATACCCCACTCCTTTCAGGCAACGCTCTCCTGCATCTGCCCATTCTTTTCCTGTTCTGAAACCGTATTTTCTCAAAACCTCTGGGGCTATTCCCTCTTTTAATTTCAATCCCATCACGCTACCTCCACTCTCAGTTCGGCATCATCAGATACCATCAATGTCACCACCTGGCAATGCATCATCTCCAGGCACTTATTCATATTGTCGCTGTCAAGACTTTCCGCATCATCAAGAAACACTGGGCAGTTAATTCCTGTAATCTTCTGGATAGAATTACAGATATCCAACTTTCCAATGATCCGGTTTCCTTTGTTTGAAGAAATATCCAACAATGATTTTTTATCAATGGTCGGGATACACACACTTTTATAATTATCTGATTTATTTGTCTCCCATAATTTCCAATCCACATATTTAAACTGTGCATTGATACTGTCTGAAAGCATCTCATTTTTATGTTTATCCAGCTTGTCAACCAGAAAAAGAATCTTTTCACAGTCCGCTTTTGCCTGCTCCATATCCATACGATTCTTCCGAAGTTCTTCAAGGCGCTCCTCCGCTTCCGTTGTGTCTGCTGATGCAATCTGCCTCTCCACTGCCGATAACTCTTCACGCAGATCAGAAAGTTTTATTTTGAGAAGATTACGGATATCTGTTCCAGAAGTCATGGAGTTATGGGCTTCTTCCATTGCGATCACTTCGGCCTGCATGGCCTGAAACTCCTGATTGTCAGACAAATCTACTTCTGGATGAAGAATTGCCAGCTCGTTCTCTTTGTCTGAAATTTCTTTTTTAATGCTACCAGACTGTAATGCCAGTTCTTCCATTTTATCCGATGCAACGTCAATATCTGCACTTGCGTTCTTCATTAAATTAGTGATTTCTTTCCCTTTACCATTTAAATTTTCGAGATGAGAAGCCTTTTCATCATTGAATTTTTCCAGAGCATCTTGTCTACGCTCTTCAAGATGTGTCCTACGTTCTTCTATTTCTACTTCCGGCAACCTCTGTCCACACATTTTGCATATGGTATCGTTTTCTCCGATAACCCATATAGACTCATCAAACTGTTTAGCATTCCATTCTTTCCACTGTGCAAAAACCGAATCACGTTCCTTATTATGACGCTCCAAATTCTGCTCACACCGCTGCTTGTCCAACTCAGCCATGCGGAAATCATTCTGGACATCCCGAAGATTCTGCTGTAATTCCAGCAACTCCCGATTCAGCCGGCTCTTCTGTTCAACCAGCCCGGCATTAGCCTTACGAACATATTCATTCAAGTCCATTTTCTTCTGAAGAATCTGATCAGATTGCCTCTGCCACTGTTCATATTGAGCATCTGTGTCATTCGTCTGAGCTTCCAGTTTTACAATCTGCTCTTTAATAGCATTTGCCTGCAGCTCCAGTTCAGCCGTATCAATGTCCACCGTGCAATCCCGTTCTTTCTCCTTGATCTGACCTTCCAGAATAGGAAGTTCCTTGGAAATCTTGGCTTTACTGGCCTTATTCATGGCAACAATCTCTCCCAGCTCATACTGCTGGAGGAGCGGGACCAATTCAGCCAGATCCTCAAATTTCTCCGACACATCGAAATCGGTCACGCTATCAACTGTTCCAAATAAGAACTCTCGCATTTCTTTTGGCTTTTTGGATAAGAATGCATTGATACTGGAACACATTTTAAAGACATCCATATCTAAATCAAAATAATCATTAAAATCCCGCAGCGTTTTCGGAACTTCATTGATAAAGTATGTATTATTGTCTGCGTAAGAAACCCCATCCTTTCCAAATTTACGCTTCTGTACTTTCTTAACGGAAACCTCCTTCCCGTCCAACTCAAATATCCCCTCTACTGATACATCCATATCAGATACAGGTACTCCCTCTATTTCCCTGCGAACTTTAGGATTATCCTTCAGTTCATAGTCACAGTTAAAGAGCAGCCATGTATAGCCAGTCAGAATACTACTCTTCCCCTTACCGTTCTTACCGATAATCTTTGTAATCTCTGCAAAATCAATGGACATCTCATGGTAGTTCATAAAATTTTGCAGTATCAATTTTTTTAACTTGATTTTCATGACGTTTTTATCCTCACAATTTTTTTCATTGCACGATTACTTCTTTTCTGATACAATTAATATGATTTTTATTTATCAAGTCCCTGATTGCTTCCCGGCTCCAGGGGCTTTTCCAGTTTTAATGAGTTTATACAGTTCATCAATATCTTCATCATTGGCCAGATATGATAACACACACGCTAATCGCCTGTCTTCATCCTTCATTTTTCCTTCTTGTATCTCTTCCGAGATGTATTCAATGCATTCTCTTGTCAGAGTATTCATAACTTGCCCTCCTTCATTTCCTAGTTACTGGAGTTTTTCCAAACCGTATCTGCTGTGGCTCTACATCCTGCCATGCTTTCAAATTCCGAGCCGGTCTGTATTCTATACCAGCCCCTATTCCAGGATACTCTGAGGCCTCATAGTCTCCAACAATTACTCTTGCATACCCATCCGGTGATATTTCCAAATATATACTCTGATCTATCTGCTGCGATATATCCCGCAGGTGCTTTCTTACCTTCACCAGATGGATCATGACATCACCGTCTGTTTTTAGCTTGTCCATGGTCTTTTCTCCTTTCATCCCATTCCCTTGACAAGGCCAATGCAGCATAGATGATAGCAAATATACCGATGTAGCAAATCACCTGTGCTGACAGGCTTGTCGGTCGGAAAAACGGTGGTAGTATTGTTATTGCAGTACAGATAACTGTATCTCTTACAGTTTCATAATACACAGGCTTGTCCCTCCTTCCCGCCATTAGGCGGTTTTATCCTTCTCAGCTATTTCTTCCGGTGTCAATTTTCTGTACTCATATTTGCATCCGTCCTGATCCTCCAGTAACTCCACAAGGATCTGAATTATTCTTTCTTCTCTTTCCGCATTACTCATATTTGCCATAGTTTTCATACACTTCACCTTCCTTGTATTATGGTATGTATGACAGGTTGTCTGGGTTCTGATTGATTTATTAATAGTTCTAATTTATAATGTACTTACAGGCCCCGCCAGGCCGAATACATAAAAAGAGGAGAAACATTAGTGAACAATGAACAAAATAAGCAACTGTGGGAAGTGACCAAAAAGCCTATTACTATCATCTTCCACATGATTTCTGATTTGTTAGCAATCCCGGCAAGCAAAGTAAGACAATTTTCAGAAAAATATGCTGTTCCAAATGATGTTAGCCAAGAAATCTTCCGGCAAAATATATTTGATAATCTTACATCAATAGATGAGAGCAAAATTATTCGTCCTGAATATCAAGTATTAGGACAGGCAATTGATTGTAGCGCATATTGTATTCATCACAAAGAACTCCGTTCTATGTTTGCAGCATTGATTGCTAATTCTTGTAATATTGACTTTTCAACGTTTATGCATCCATCCTTTCCAAATACTTTAAAGCAGATGAGCCCATACGATGCAAGGCTTTTTAAAGAGTTAGCTAAAAATAAAGAGCATTCCATTGATGCAGCAGAGTACCGTGTTGAAACAGATTTCTCTGACAACTATCTACTATTGTACGATTGCATTATTTTTGTAGATGAACCATTTGATAATTTCGATATGCAGTCTCTTTCTATTTCTGCTCTAAAGCAACTAGGGTTAATCCAGCAAATTTCATCTATATCAGTCGTAATTAGTGAAAACTTTATTCACAACAAATTTTTTGAAAGTCTAGAAAAAAAGTATTCCGCAAGTGAATCACGCCCAATAGCACGCGGCACTCAAGTATACTTAACTCCTTATGGAGAATCATTAGCTACAGCATGTTCAATTTATCCGTTCGAAAAAAAATTAACGAAATAATAAAGAACCGATAACCGCGCGGGTACACTCCTTGATATCATGGTCATTTGGAGGTTGGTATCCGCGCTTTTCCAAATACCACGCCCATGCATGAGTAGCTAATTTCCATTGCATCCATTTAAAACCACATAATATTGTCAACACCACAAAAACAATGGTCCACATCTTCCTCACCTCCTCTCATCCGGCTTTCTTGTCATCTGTTTCAGCCAGTTTCTTTTTCCACTTCCGATTCATGTAAGCCATACTGTCTGCTTTTTCAACAAGGATTTCTTTGTCCTCTTCATCCATGTGTGGAAGCACTTCGGCAAGTTTTTCTAAAATGCATTTTTCCTTCTCTGACATTTTGTCCTCTCCTTTCGCTTGTTAAGGACATTATACACCGTTATTTAGTCCTTGTCAAGCATACAACGTATTTCTTTGTCCTTTACAAGCATTTTGACTTGTGATATAATATTTCTATACAAAAAAAGGAAAGTTGGTGATAATAATTGAAGTCCCATGAGAGAATAAGATATTTAAGAAAAAACGTTTTACATATGACTCAAGAAGAGTTTGCAAAATCCATTAAAATATCCCGCTCAAACCTTGGAAATATAGAAACCGGAGCCGTTTCTATAACTGAAAGAGTGTTATCTGATATATGTGATGTACATGATGTCAATATGAACTGGTTACTTATAGGTGAAGGATCACCAATAAGAGAAAAGACACGAACAGAAAAAATTACTGATTTTGCGGCTGACATATTAAGAGATGAAGAAGAATCCTTTCGGAGAAGATTAGTTGAAGCACTGGCCGATCTCGAGGTTGAGGAATGGGAGCTATTGGAAAAAATAGCCCAAAAGGCTGCTAATAAGAGAAAAAGCTAGGCATTTGCCTAGCTTAGTAATCTCTTTACAAACCTTGAAATTATCTTTAATAAGTCATAATTTGTAGATTTTGAAACCAATGTGATGATTTCGTTCTTCAGTTCTTCCATATGTAGCGCCTCCCTCTCAGATATGCAGTGGGAACATATATTCTATTATGAGTATACACCGGGAGTAAAGAAATTTCAAGAACATACGTTCTGTTTTATTGTGTAAACAATATTTTATTAAGGTTACATATATAAGCCGAGAGATTTGCTTAAAATCCCTCATATTTTTTCAAAATATATTTTGGTAATTTATACCATTCCTTCCAACACTTACCATTAGTCACCCCCTACCCTACATGGTACAATTTCTCTGAGGTGGTAACTATTAGTACGGAAGACTTTGAAAAGATATACAATACACATTATAACAATGTGGCGAAAGTAGCTTATCTTATAGTATTAGACAGAGATTATGCCCAAGACATTGCGCAAGAGGTTTTTATGAAATTATATAAGAACGTCAGTAATGGGAATAATATACGAAATTTGCAGGCGTGGTTATATTTAACAGCCAAACATACCTCCATAGATTTTGTCCGAAAATACGGTAAATTCCGGATAATTTGGCTTAGCAAAGAAATCCCAACAAGGAAGAATTATGCCAATGATGTTATAGAACGGACATATCTTTCGTCAGTGCTATATGATCTCAGATGCAAAAACAATATATGGTATGACATGCTCCTTATGAAATATACTCTGGGATTAAGCACTGAAGAAATCGCATGGAGATTTCGTTGCAGTAAAAAAACAGTAGAGAATTGCCTGCGAAGAGCCAGAAATTACATAAAAGCTCAAAATGGAGTTAACTTAGAAGATGTGGTGCTACCATTGTTTATTTACATCATTTTACGGACCCCTTTTTAAGTGAACAGAAAAGGATTGTTTACCTTTGAGGATTATTCACACTATAAAACCACCCCGGGCGGCAACCCGGAACGGTCCAGTATGGTGTTATTTTTGTAACCTAAACTCATACACATATAGAGGAGATGATACCATGAAAAAAATACGCTGTGCATTATATGACCGTGTATCCCATGACCTGCAGGCCAAGTACGGCCTGTCACTGGAAACCCAAATGGAGGACCTGAAAGAATACGCCTTGTCACATGGATACGAAATTGTGGGCACATACTCTGATGAGGGGATTACCGCCAGAAAGAAGCTGCAGAACCGCAAAGACTTTATGCGGCTACTTAGTGATGTGCAGCAAGATAAGATAGACCTTATACTTGTAACTAAGCTGGACCGCTGGTTTCGTAACGTGAAGGACTATCATAATACCCAGGCTATCCTGGAGGCCCATCACTGCAACTGGAAGACAGTCCATGAAGACTATGATACATCCACTGCAGACGGACAGCTTAAAATCAATATCATGCTTGCCGTGGCCCAGAATGAGTGTGACCGCACCAGTGAGCGTATCAAAGTGGTCTTTGCCCACAAAAAACGCCAGGGCCAGCACGTGACTGGCGCAGCTCCATATGGTTACATCCTGGGAGATGACAAAAGGCTACATAAGGATCCTGAGCGTGAGCATATCGTAGATGAGATATTTAAATACTACTTTTCCTGTTTTTCCAAGCGTCGGACTGTCTTTTATATATTAGACAAATACAGCGACGACAAGAAACTCACTGAATACAAGATAAACCGGATTTTATCCAATGAAGCCTATGCCGGCATATATGATGGCATTGAGGGATACCACCCCGCTTATATAACCCCGGACCAATACAGGGAAATCCACAAAATTTCTACAGCCAAAAGTTATCCTCATACCCGGGAGCCTTATCTATTCAGCGGTCTGATAAAATGTCCGCATTGCGGTTCGTGTCTATCCGGTATTACCAAAAAACAAAAGCTTGGAAACGGAGACATCAGTCATTACAAAAGATATCGGTGTAGCAGAAAATTTGATTATCACAGCTCTCCATGCATTACGGAATCCGTTATTGAAGAATATATGGTTGCAAATCTGATACCCCAGTTGGAAAATAATATTTTTAATATCCAGCAACAGCAGCAAGCCATGAAGAAGAATCCTCAAAACCGTGTATCAAAAATTAAATCCGAAATGAATCGTCTAAATCTGTTGTTTCAAAAAGGACGAATTGAGGAAGCATATTATGATCAGGAATATGGGAGACTTGAAAAGGAATTAAAAAAAGAACAGCCGGTAGCTGTTCCCCTGGAAAAGTATTTGGAAATCAAGAAATCCGTCTCAGGTGATTGGCAACGGCTGTATGACAAATTAGATGTAGAGCATCGCAAAGCATTCTGGAAACGCACCATCAAAGAAATACATGTTGACCCAGAAACCCATAAAATCTGTGGGTTTGAATTTTTAGTTTAGAGGTGTAGTATCTTATAAAAATCCGTTGAATTTGAACCAAGCGCCACCGCCCTTGAAAAAGAAGGAGCCGGTTATGTTGTGGCCTCCTGCGGCGTTGATTCCGGTTATGTTCCTTACACAGCCTACAGTGCCAAAAAAAGTTTTATAGAGAAAAATCCGGAGATCATTCAGGGTTTTGTCAATGCCATGCAAAAAGGTATGGACTATGTAAACTCCCACACAGCCGAGGAGATTGCCAAGATCATAAAACCTCAGTTCAAGGAAAACGACTTAGATACCATCACAACCATTGTAAAACGTTATAAAGACCAGGATACCTGGAAAGATAACCTTGTCTTTGAAAAAGACAGTTTTGAACT
Organism: Blautia marasmi; assembly: GCF_900258535.1. Lineage (NCBI taxonomy): Bacteria > Bacillati > Bacillota > Clostridia > Lachnospirales > Lachnospiraceae > Blautia > Blautia marasmi. Next base: position 4,417,681 of record NZ_OIWX01000001.1, on the reverse strand, counting down.
TCTCCAGGATATTCTGGACAGTGCAGGTGAATTGAAAGCCCGAGTGGATTACTCTAACCTTGTCGTTACCGATTACGCAGAGAACGCAAAAAAATAAGGTACATCAGTTTTAATCTGATATCTCAATTCACACAAAAATACTATCCCCGATGAACCATGGGTTTTCTCACAAATTTTTCACACCACCCCCTTGCAATATCGTTTTTAATCTGATATCATATATAATATATCACTTCTTATACCTGAAACACATAAAAAGTGATGTAAAATCCTTTGAACTTCTTGCTGTAAAAAGCAGTTGTCCTGTCAGCATCTTCACTGACAGAACAGCTGCTTTTTCGCTTTGTTGATATAATAGAGATTCCGCCGCTCTGCGCAAAGCAGTTTTTTTTGCGCCAACGACTGTTTCTGTGTTCTTTGAATCTGTTATGATAAAGGTACGGCTGGCGGCAGATACCTTTAAGATTACAGAAAGTTGGGAGAAATATGACGAAAAACGAAAAGATCCATGAACTGGAGTACTGCAGAAAGTGTTTGAATCAAGTATATCACCTAAACCTAAAAAGAAATGACGTGATGGTATATGAGTATCTGGGTACATGTAAGCATTGTAACAAAACCAGTAAAATCGTGCACAGAGTAAAGCGGAATAAACTGTGGAAGATCATGTTTTCCCGTAAATTAAAAGGTGATTAACGAAAAGAAAAGTTCCTGTCGGCAGCTTCGCAGACAGGAACTCTTCTTTTTCGCTTCGGCTTTTAATTAAATTTCATACCAGATAATCTCATTGGCATCCAGATGCAGTTCAAAGCTGCTTCCATCCCCTTTATATACCACTGTATCCTGGGGCTCATAAGTATTGTTGACCACACAGTATTTTCCATTTTTCACATATGCATGGACTTCTACGTTATAATTTGAGGAGAACCATTTATGCAGGTTTTCTTCATCATGGGATGACCAGAGGATGGCTCTGTAGAGAAGTCTGCTGTTCTCAAAGCTGTAAGGAAGGCCGCTGATATATACACTTCTACCATCTCCGAAATCATTGGCAGCAAGCTGTACTTCCTTATCTACCTGCTTGATGATGGTGGTTTCCGGAAGGGCAAAAATACTCTTCTGGCCCTCGCCAAAGTCTACTTCCCCTGTGCAGTCCTCCGTGATAAAGTGTTCATGTTCTTCCCAGTTGTATTTGTCCACATTCAGAGTGAAACCGTTCTCTTTCTCCACTCCCATAACACCGGAGAGCTGGAAGTAACGTCCCTCTCTCTGGCAGGCGGTAGGCTCACCCACGCCGATAAATCCGCCGCCTTCATATACAAAACGTTTCACTGCTGTAAGGATTTTCTCATCTGCCCAGTTCTCGCCTCCTGAATACGCGGTGTAGGCACCGCCCACATTGAGAATAACGTCAATATCTTTTAAGATATCCGGATTCTCTCTGATGTCATCAAAACTGATGAATCTCACATCAAAGGGCGCGCCGCTCAGTGACTCAATAATACCTGCATAAGAATAATTCTGTTTGTAGTAAATGGCATGGTGTACCATATGATTGCCCCAGGCACGCATTTTGCCCCAGCTATTCAGCACAGCTACACGTTTTACACAATACGGTGTGGTTCCCTTGATATTGTTATACAGGGTCCTGAATTCCCGGCAAACGCTCTCCACATAGTCAATAAAATCCGGGAACTGCATAGCCAGCTTCAGATATCCGCCGTAGCCGATACGGTCGATCGGTTTTCTCAAAATAGCTCTTCTGGCTGTTACCCAGTTTACTTTTGCCTCTTTCACCGGGTCACCGCCCTCGTGGAATGTATCCGGGAAGAAGTAGGGGAGAAAACGTCCCTCTGTATAATCCACACCTTCAATATCACTGATCAGACGCAGGGTAGAACCATTTCCCACACTTCCCACAACAGCGTCCAGACCTATGGATTTGAATTCATCCATAAATGGCTCGGTTCCAATCCAGTGGTCACCTAAGAACATCATGGCTTCCTTGCCGCACTCATGTGTGATATCCACCATCTCTTTCGCCAGTTTGGCAACCTCACGTCTCTGGAATCTCTGGAAATCCTGGAATTCCTTTGACGGAATGCGGTAGGTATTGTTCATATAGCCCTGGTCAATAATGTATTCCGGACGGAATTTATACCCCGCCTCAGCCTCAAACTGTTCCAGAATGTATGGGCTTACGGAAGCGGAATACCCGTACCAATCCACATATTTTTCTCTTGCCAGTTCATCAAAGATCAGAGTGAACTGGTGGAAAAAAGTTGTATAACGAATCACATCAATGTGAGGATTGTCCTGTATGTATTTGCGCAGCCTCTCCATGGAAAATTTGCGGGTCTTTGGCTGGCGGACATCAAAAGTGATCTGCTTTTCCACATCTTTCCAGTCATTGGTCACTGCATTATACATATGTACCGGGTCCCACATAATATAGGCCAGAAAACTGACTGTATAATCATGGAATGCTTTGGCATCATGGATGGTCACATTCCCTGTCTCGTCACTGTACTCCCACTGTTCAGGGGAAACCACCTCACCGGTTGTACGGTCAATCACTTCCCACCAGCGGGTGATATCATCCCTGGAATTAACCTTGAGCATGTCCGGATACAAATGGTTCATCAGATGAATGGACAGCTCACTTTCAGCTGCATTATAGAAAGGTGTCATGATATACATCTGCTGAATCTCATCCGGGTTTGCTTTTGCCCATGTATTGTCTTTTCTGGTTGTATAATAAGTGGAGTAAACCTTGGCATCCACATGGCGCAGCTCCTCAGGATAGTCTGTTCCGTCACAGTCGCGGATAGCGTCTGCGCCCCACCGTTTCACAAGCTCCAGTGTCTCCGGAACCACATCCACATCTGTAGGAATTGTAACCCGCCCCTTCATTTCCGCTCTTTCACTCATAAGAATCTCCTTTCATCCGGTAAAAATATCAACTTTTTTCTCCTTTGCAGACTGCTGCCGCACTCTGCCGGAACTTTCGTCTTACTATTTATAGCATACGCAAATTTTCCTCATAAGTCTATCTTCTTCTTGCTCATAATATTAGATATATTGCTTTTTTACAATCCATTCCAACAATATAGATGAGTTATCAGACTGTTCCAGACCCCGAAAGTTTTTCCCGCACAGCCCAAAAACCGGCACAAAAAAGGTGTGCAGCACCTTGACAAAAGGTCTGCACACCTGTTTCTGCCCAATCCTTAGGAAAGAGGCCTGTTCTGTATTTTTATTACAACCAGCACCACCAGCATGAGAAGAATCGCTATAGGAAGCGCAATCCATGCAGTCTGCACAAATCCTGCAATAATGTAGGATACAAAGCTGACCGCTGCCGCTGTGACCGCATAAGGAAGCTGCGTGGAAACATGGTTTACATGGTCACACTGGGCTCCCGCTGACGCCATAATTGTAGTGTCTGATATGGGAGAGCAGTGGTCACCGCATACAGCCCCTGCCATACAGGCAGAAATGGAAATGATCATTAGCTGCGGATTGGTGTTGGAAAATGCGGAAACTACAATGGGGATCAGGATACCAAAGGTTCCCCATGAAGTACCGGTGGCAAATGCCAGACCGCATCCAACTAAAAAGATAATAGCAGGAAGCAGGTTCATAAATCCGCTTGCTCCTGATTTCACCAGGACTTCCACATACTCTGCTGCACCCAGACTGTCCGTCATGGCTTTCAGTGTCCAGGCAAAGGTCAGGATAAGGATGGCCGGAACCATGGCTTTAAATCCCTCCGGTATACATGCCATACAATCCCTGAAAGAGAGAACCCGACGGGCAATATACAGGACCACTGTGATCACCAGACCAAAAAAGCTGCCCAGTGCAAGGCCTACGGATGCATCACTCTGGGAGAATGCCTCTACAAACCCAGCCCCGTCGAAAAATCCGCCTGTATAGATCATGCCGATGACACAACACACTACCAGACACAAAATAGGGATGACAAGGTCAATCACTTTCCCCTTCATGTTCTCTCTCTGCGTCTCTGCACTGGCATAAGGGCGGCCCGGAGTGGTATACAGATCACCCTGCATTGCATTCTTCTCATGCACTGCCATGGAGCCGAACTCTACCTTCATCAGTACCATTCCCACCATCATGACAATGGTAAGAAGGGCATAAAAATTATAAGGAATGGCCCGCACAAAAAGGGAAAGCCCGTCCTCCCCCTCAACAAATCCGCTGACTGCAGCAGCCCATGAGGAAATAGGAGCTATAATACAGACCGGAGCAGCCGTGGCATCAATAAGATAGGCCAGCTTTGCCCTGGAAACCTGCTGCTTGTCCGTCACCGGACGCATAACACTGCCCACGGTGAGACAGTTGAAATAGTCGTCAATAAAAATCAGCACACCCAGCAGGATCGTGGCAAGCTGCGCGCCCACACGGCTCTTAATATGCTCGCCTGCCCAGCGTCCAAAAGCTGCGGAACCTCCTGCATTGTTCATGAGACACACCATAATGCCCAGAATGACCAGGAATACAAGGATCCCTACATTGTAGCCATCGGAAAGCACGCTGATTATGCCTCCCTGAAAAATCTGTGTTACCGTTCCCTCAAAGGAAAAGTTGGAGTAAAATAAAGCTCCCACCAGAATTCCAATAAACAGAGAACTATAAACTTCCTTTGTGATCAGTGCCAGCGCGATCGCCACAACCGGCGGCACAAGCGCCCAGAAGGTCGCGTACATTTTGGGTTCATATGCCGTCTCGCCCTCCCCGGCAAATACTGTGACTGCACACAGCAGCACCATAAGCGCTGCGGACACCCACATGACCCATCTTCTTTTCCTGCTTCCCATAGAAACATCCTCTCTTTCTTTTCCCGGTTTCTGCCCTGTACTGCAGTGCTTTCTATTATTCCGGACAATAAAAAGCCATGAACGGCAATCCCTTACGGGAACGCGTTCATGGCAGCAAAATTTCTTTCTCTGTCCAAGATGATAGCGCTCCACTTCCAGTGACAGTACGACGCATCTTATGCGGCGTCCCAGAAACAGACACCCGGGCAGGTATCCATCCCTTCGGCAGCTTCCCCTTTCTTTCCGGCGGCCGCCCGGCCTTTTCTGCGGAAATACTCTTGAAACCTGCACCTCTATCATTCTGCCGTTCCTGACACATTGTCAGAAACCGTTTTTTATTTCCATGTTATCATAACATTATCCCGTCAGAAATCCAAGTGTTTTTGACACATTTCTTCCTAAAATTCGTTTCATCTGTTATGATCCGCTAATTTCTCCCTTTATGGTAGTTCTCGCTTTCAGGGTCCAACTACGATGGAATGCATTTCGGTATTGGCTGTCTCATGCTTTAGCTGCGCAGCGCGCTGAATTACTGCTTTTAATTTTCTATATATATAGAATACTTTCAGATAATATGGTATAATGATTGAAAGAATAATAGATAACGGACACCCGATCGTTACCCACAGTTTTATACAAGGAGGGATGGATATGGCTAACCGCATCATTACGATCAACCGAATGTATGGCAGCAATGGAAGGCTTATCGGAAAAGCACTTGCAGAGAGACTTGATATTCCGTTTTATGACAAAGAGCTCATCACCCTGGCAAGCCAGGAAAATGATATTCCCCTGGAGGAACTGAAAAAAGTAGATGAAACGCGGGCAAACCAATGGCATCTTCCGGTGAAAGACGCCATGCAGATGGAACCCCAGTATCATTTTCAGCCCATGAACGACGTGCTCTTTGGGTCCCAGTCTAAAATCATTCATGACCTGGCAGAAAAGGGAGACTGCATTATTGCAGGACGCTGTGCTGACCAGATTCTGGAGAACAAATGCAAAAGTATTTTCATTTTTGCCCCCTTTGAGTACAGGGTAAAAAACATTATGGAACGTATCGGCAGGGAAGAGCGAAGCGCCCGCTCCCTGGTCAAAAAAATGGATAAGAGAAGACGTTCCTACTATGAATACTTCACGGATGCCAAATGGCTGGATATGACCCACTATGACCTCTGTTTAGACAGCAGTAAATTTTCCCAGAAGCACATTCTGGATATGCTGGAGGCGGTTTACAGAGATATGTAAATGACCGGATCGAGTACTAGGGACATCCACCGATGTCCCTTTTTTCACAGCCTGACAGAAACATAAGTTCCGTCCTGCGCTGTGACGTTTATGATCTCCAGGCCTTTATACTGCCGCAGAACCTGATAGCATTCACGGCAGGCCTGACGGAGAAATTTTTTGTTGATATCTTTTCCGTAAGGAGCAGGCAGAGCATTCTGCATTTCCCGGACAGCACGCTCCGGGATGCAGGCTATGGCTAATCCCGCAAGCCGCAGAGGTACCGGAATGAAAAGTCGTACATCCTTGGAGCGTATAATGATCCTCATCTTCTCTCCCCTTGCTTAACCGATGTAGATTTTTACAACATCACCGGCTTTAGATACCACATTCACAATATCACCGATCGCCTCCGCATCCAGACAGTCCACAACGGTATCCAGAATCTCCGTGAGTTCAATACCCTGCATATTTTCACTGACAACAGGAAGCTTTCCTGTGACTTTGAGGATCTGGCGGATGGCTGTCACCGGAAGCTGCACGTTGACTTTATCCCCCTCACTGCTGTCGACCACAATGCGTACCATTCTTTTATCATAATCCATGTTGACCGGTTCGGTTTTTACTACTTCATAGGAAGCTGACCCAGCCTCCTTTTGTGGTGTCAGAGCTGCCAGAAGTTCCGATGCCTGCTCTGCTGTAATTTTGCCTTCCTCTAACATTTTCAAAATCCTTAACTGTTCTTCCATGATATTCTCCTTTTATTTTGATATTTTCATTTTTTTATTTTTATTTCATTTGCTCCAAAGCTTCCTCCGGGGTGATCTCCCCGCGTTCCAGGGCATCCAGTATTTCCTTTTTCTTATTGTCCGGAGCCGGAGCCGATTTGTAACCCAGCTTCTCTATCACCTCGTCCAGACGGGAACGGACTGTGGGATAAGAGATTTTCAGTTCTTTTTCTACTTCTTTGATGTTGCCTCGGCAGCGGATGAATGTTTCGGTGAAGAAAAGCTCCTGTTCGGACAGGTAATCAAATTTGTTCAGGCGGAAATCATTTTCAATTACCGTATCACACTTGTCACATTTTAATTTGATCACTTTGAGCTGGCCGCCGCAGACCGGGCACTGACTGATTACTTTATACATTTGTTTTCCTCCTTATGTTTTATATAATATACCTACGTTTCGTATATGTCAATATAAATATTCATATTTTTAATATCTATATTAATTATTTTAATTTTGTCGTTAAATATATTAATTTTAAGTATTCATTCCTTTTATATATCACCTCATGTATCCTCTATCCGCACTTTTATACCCATCTGCAGAGCTGTCAACTCTAATGTACCGGCTCTTCCGGCACGCCCCCTGCTGCCGCCCAAAGTGATATTTCCCACTCCCGGTTTTACCGCCTATAGTCCCACATCCGAAAAAATACCAAAGATCGTATTCTGCCTGCGTTTTTTCCACACAAAAATCCAGAGAACCCGTTCTTCCGGAAAACAGAAAGAACGAATTCTCTGGAGTGCTGTATGCTTCACTTCTCACCCGGGTACAGCGAAACGTGAAACATCAGTATGAAATACTTAACGGGATGCACCGGCTCATCAGATTTCTTTCACCGGCAGCAGTTCTATATATCCCCTGTGACCTACCGGTTCAAGCTGTATGCGGGGATTTTCCTTATCCCAGCAGCAGCCGATCACTTCCGGATCGTATTTTTCAATTGCCTGCTGCACCTCCGTGATCGCCTGGCAGTACCCCTCCTCCTCGAAGGGCTCTCCGCGAAACATCAGGTATTTTGCTGCCGGAAGGTCTATGCATTCAAATCCCTCCGGCACCGGCTCCTGGAAATCTGCCGCCACTTCCACACCCTGCACATATTTCGATGTGCCCGAAGTGCGGTATGCATCCGGAAGCCATAGACATACAGGTTCGCCGCTGATGGATTTTATACTGGTGAGGATTCCCCACACATCACACCCTACTTCCCCGCAATACTGAAAATAGTCCTCCGCGTCCTTACCTCTCTTTAAGATCACTTTTCTTGCTGGCCGCTCTGTCATCTGAACAAATACACTTTTTACACTTTCCATATCTTCCGGCTCCTTTCGCAGGTTTCTGTATTTTACGCCGTAGGGGATAAACAGAAGCAGAGGCCCCGGTTTCGCCGTGTACTCTCTGGGATTACAGCCAAATTCCCGAAAAAAAGCACGCTGATACCCATCCACACTGCCGAATCCCATATCCAGTGCCACATCCAGAATCCTGCATTTCTCATCCCGCAGGCGCAAGGCGGACCGGGAAAGGCGCAGGCGGCGGATGTAATCTGCCGGAGTGAGATTGGTATACTCCTTAAACAGGCGGTATGAATACCAGGGAGAATACAGAGACACTTCCGAAAGCTTCGCCAGCGTGATATTTTCACTTAAATGTTGCTCGATGTAATCCTGCATTCTCTGAACAGCCAGAATCTGCTCTGTCATTTCTGTCACCTCCCTACAATTGTTATCATACCGGAACTTCCAATATTACTCTCGACCTTTTTTGCCAACCACAAAACGCTTGTCCTTCCTTACAAAAGGATTTGGATCATAAAACAGCTGCGGTACCTGCCGAATGGTTCAAATACCGGCAGGCCGCAGCAGCTTTCTTTTGTATCACTGTTTTTCCTATATAATATAATTCAGGGAACACTGCTTCTGCCATTCTACCAAATCTGCCAGTGTGTATTTGTCCACCACACTTTTGATGGCATTGTCCAGCTCCTGCCAGAGAACAAGCGTGGGGCAGGCTTCCGCACGGGGACATTCGTTGGTCTCCCCTTCCAGGCATTCCACCGGTGCCAGGCTGCCCTCTGTCAAACGAAGGATAGAACCAACGGTATACTCCTCCGGCTTTTTTGACAGGCGGTAACCGCCCTGGGGCCCGCGGATGCTTTTCACATAACCGGCGCGGGCAAGGATAGACACGATCTGCTCCAGGTATTTTGTGGAGATTTCCTGTCTTGACGCAATTTCTTTTACTCTCACCGGACCGCCCTCATCGTGTATGGCTATATCCAGCATCATACGCAGTGCATAACGTCCTTTTGTTGATATTTTCATGAGTTACCTCCAGATATCCCTTTCTTTCCGAAGGCAGATGCTGTCATCCCCGCTTCCCCTGTACCTGTCAGGATATGGCACGAAATGCCTCCTCCAAATCCTGGAGGATGTCATCAATGTTCTCCGTACCTATGGACAGGCGGACAGTGTTGGGACGGATTCCCTGCTCTGCAAGTTCTGCTTCGGTGAGCTGGGCATGGGTGGTGGAAGCCGGGTGAATGACCAGGGATTTCACATCAGCCACATTTGCCAGCAAAGAGAAAAGTTCCAGGTTATCGATGAATTCTTTTGTCTTCCCGGCATCTCCTTTTACCTCAAATGTAAAGATAGAACCGCCCCCATTGGGGAAATACTTTTTATACAATCTCTGCTGTTCGGGATCTTCGCTGACAGACGGATGATGAACTTCCTCCACCAGCGGATGTTTCTGTAAATATTCTACCACTTTCAGCGCATTCTGTACATGGCGTTCTACCCGCAGAGACAGAGTTTCCAGCCCCTGAAGGAAGAAAAATGCATGGAAGGGAGAAAGCGTAGCACCTGTGTCGCGCAGCAAAATGGCTCTGATCTTTGTCACAAAGGCAGCCGGACCAGCGGCTTTTGTAAAGCTTACCCCGTGGTAGCTGGGATTGGGTTCCACAAGGGAAGAAAATTTTCCGGATGCCTCCCAGTCGAATTTTCCGCTGTCAACGATCACACCGCCCAGAGCCGTACCGTGGCCGCCGATAAACTTTGTGGCGGAATGTACCACAATATCAGCCCCGTATGCAATGGGGCGCACCAGGAAAGGCGTTGCAAACGTGTTGTCAACCACCAAAGGAATTTTATGGGCATGGGCGATCTGCGCAACAGCCTCAATATCCACCACTTCAGAACGGGGATTTCCAAGTGTCTCAATAAAAATAGCTTTCGTGTTCTCCCGAATGGCCCCCTCCACTTCTTCCTTATTAAATATATCCACAAATGTGGTTTCAATCCCATAGTCCGGCAGGGTATGTTCCAGCAGGTTATAAGACCCCCCGTAAATATTTTTTGCGGAGACGATGTGATCCCCCTGTTTTGCCAGGTTCTGGAAGGTATAGGAGATAGCCGCTGCCCCCGACGCAACAGCCAGTGCTGCCACGCCGCCCTCCAGGGCCGCAATTCTCTGTTCAAATACATCCTGCGTGGGATTTGTCAGCCTTCCGTAAATATTCCCCGCATTTGACAGATCAAAACGTGCTGCCGCATGTGCGCAGTCATCAAACACATAAGAGGAGGAGGCATAAATAGGTACTGCCCTTGCACCTGTTGCCGGATCCGGAGCCTCCTGACCCACATGGAGCTGTAAAGTCTCGAATTTGAAATTTCTGTCTTTTCTCTCTGTTTTTTTCATAGTTGTCACCCTCACCTTTTCTGATATTTTTATAACGCCGATTAAGCTTTGGCGCAAAAAGCTGTTCTTTGTTCCGGGATCTTAATTCTGGAATAATGGCGTGGAATAATATCTGTCTCCGCTGTCCGGAAGAAGCACAACGATATTTTTCCCTGCATACTCTTCTCTCTTTGCCAGTTCCATAGCTGCATACATGGCCGCACCGGAGGAGATCCCTACCAGAATGCCTTCTTTTTTTGCGATTTTCTTTGCGGTTTCAATGGCTGCATCATTTTCCACCTGTATGATCTCATCGTATATCTCTGTGTTCAGCACCGTTGGGATAAAGCCTGCCCCGATGCCCTGGATCTTGTGAGGCCCCGGCCTGCCGCCTGAGAGGACCGGTGAATCTGTTGGCTCTACTGCCACCACTTTAACAGCCGGATTTTTTGATTTCAGATACTCTCCGGTACCTGTGATGGTTCCGCCTGTGCCAACCCCTGAAACAAAGACATCCACGGTGCCCTCCGTGTCGTTCCAGATTTCAGGTCCTGTGGTCTTTCTGTGCATTTCCGGATTGGAGGCATTTTCAAACTGGCCCGGAATGAAGCTGCCGGGGATTTGACGGCTAAGTTCCTCCGCTTTTGCTATGGCCCCATTCATGCCCTTACTTCCCTCCGTCAGCACCAGCTCCGCACCATAGGCTTTCAGTATATTCCTGCGCTCCACGCTCATAGTCTCCGGCATTGTAAGGATCAGGCGGTATCCCCTGGCTGCGGCCATGGATGCAAGGCCTATGCCTGTGTTGCCGGATGTTGGTTCTATCAGCACCGTACCCGGACCGACCAGCCCGGCCTCCTCCGCAGTATCCAGCATATTTTTGGCAATCCTGTCTTTCACACTTCCCGCCGGATTCAGATATTCCAGCTTTGCCAGAACTGACGCGTTCAGCCCCTCCTCCTTTTCCATATTCTGCATTTCCATCAAGGGAGTGCCCCCAACCAGCTCTGCTGCGCTTCTATAAATATGATCTCTGCTCATCATTTTCTCCTTTCATATATTTCCTATCGAATTAATAGGAATTATAACCGCATCTGTCCCGTCTGTCAAGAAAAAAATCCCAGATTGCCTGATTTTTTTTCAGATACAATCTGGGATCTTGCTAAATTTCATCCGGCGGATCCATTCCTTCCGGCATCTCTCCTTCCGGTAGTTCCATTCCCTCCGGCATCTCTCCTTCCGGTGGCTCCATTCCCTCCGGCATCTCTCCTTCCGGAGGCTCCGTTCCCTCCGGCATCTCTCCATCCGGTGGTTCCATTCCCTCCGGCATCTCTCCATCCGCATTACCCGGATTTTGGCCATTCTTCCTATTTCCTTTCATGCCGCCGTCCATTCGTCCCATACCTCCTGCTGCGCCATTGGACGTGACTACGGCTTCCAGGGTCAGCTCATTACTTTCGTTTCCGGCAGTAAGGGTATATGTCTCCCCCTCATTCATTTCCGGACAGCTGATCAGCACAGAAGAATAATTTTTCTCAGGCGCCCAGTTTAACAGCTCATTGCCGTCTGCATTTTTTAAGATAATCGCAGACTGTGCCTCCTGGGACTCTGTGAGATTTTGCAGAATAGAACACTGGGTGGAGGAATCACTGAATCCCTGTGCCATACCGGAACTTCCCACGGCTATGATGGTTCCACCTGTGATATCCGCGCCTCCGTTATAGTCAAGAGCACCATCACCGTCGGACACAGGGCCGTTTACATATACGGTTCCCCCTGACAGAAAGAGACTGCCGTTAGAATCAAGACCGTCCCCCTCAGCGTCCACTTCCAGAGTTCCCCCTGTGATCTTAATGTAGGCTTCCGTATCATTCTCCATGCTTCCATCCCCGCTGCCGCCGGGCACGTCTGCCTCCTCCTCTTCCGTCTTGGCCTTTGCCGCATTTACCCCGTCATCACTGGCTGTCAGACTGGTCTCGCCGCCGTTTACCACCACTCTGCGGCCTTCCAGTCCTTCATAACAGGAGTTTACAGCAATCACTCCATCGTTCACCACAACATCCAGATCCGCATGAAAGGCATCATCCCCTGAGTCCACCGTAAAACTGCCGCCGTCTATCACAATGCTCCCGCCGGTATGCAGGGCATCATCTTCTGTATTAAGAACAAAGGTACCGCCTGCAATATAGATATTGCCTTTTTCCGTCTCCTCCGTATTTTCTGCTTTCATTCCCTTGCCCTGGGATGTGAGGCTGAATGTGCCGTCCCATATTTTTATGCAGTCTTTTCCGGTCATGCAGTGTTCCGCGGCATTGACTGTAATCTCTCCGCCTGTAATGACCAGATCATTTTTTGATACCATGCCATGTTTATAAGAGGCAGTCACTTTCAAAGCCCCGCTGCCATTTACGGTAAGGTCATCCTTGGAAAAGACTACCCCGTCTACTGTGTTGTCATCTGTCTGTGTATAGGTATTTCCTCCGCTCAGACTGTTCTGACTTCCCTCTGCCAGCGTGAGAAATACTTTGTCCGCGTTTTTTACATAAACAGCAGCGCTTGTCTCACAGTGGATTTCCGCTCCGTCAAGAACGATCTGCACTTTGTCACTGTCCCCTGCATCTACCACGATCTGTCCGTCACGGAGTTCCCCGGTAATACGGTAGATACCTTCCCCGCTAATGGTGATCGTGCTGCCGGAGACCTCTGCACTGCCGCTCTCTGACTGAATGGTATCTCCATTCAGGGTTATCTCACTCACCGCATCCGCCGCATAAGTGCCATCTCGATCGCGTTCGGTAAATTCCGTATCTACCTCTGATCCTGTCAGCTCCAGATCCCGGTCCACGCCTTCCGTGCTGCCGGTTCCCCCCATCATACCGCCTCTGCCGCCGGCTGCCGTATCGGATACCGTTTTATCGGTCTCCCGGCTGTCTGCCTGTTCATTTCCGCATCCCCAAAGGCTGCCCGCCGACAGCAGAATACCCAGAAGCACTGCTGCCGCTGTTTTTTTATTATACATCTGTCTCACAGCTCCTCTCTGACAATCGCAGCCCTGCTGCTTAATATCTCCAGGTTTCCATTTCGGCAGCGAAGGGCATCTATCAGCCTCTTCTCGTCTTTCTGCTCTTTCAGCACAACCTGGTACTCCAGACGGAACAGGCTGCCCATATTGGTGGTCTTTACCTGGATCAGTTCCCATCTCTTCAAATATTTTTCAAAGATCTCATCAAACACCTCCGTGTAATCCAGAGATTCCGGAATCGTAATACGCAGTGCTCTCTCCTGCGTATGTTTCTCCCCAAACCTGCTGACTGTAAAAATGGTGTTGACTGCGCCGATCACCACCACAAAAAGTGCCGCAATACCGATATATCCCATGCCCGTAGCCAGCCCCACAGCCATAGCCAGGAAAATACTGCTGATCTCTTTGGCCGTTCCGGGCACAGAACGGAACCTGACTAGGGAAAATGCCCCCATCACCGCCACACCGGTGCCCAGATTCCCATTCACCAGCATGATCACCATCTGCACAATGGCAGGCATCAGCGCCAGAGTTACAACAAATCCCTTTGTATATGTATTGCGGTACATGTAAATCCCTGCGATCGCGATCCCCAAAACCAGGGAGGCCGCTGTACATGCCAGAAAAGTCCCCAGGGAAAATGTGGCTGCTGTCTCGTTCACCAAAATTGACTGAAACCAGGTATTAAGCACAATATTTCCCTCCTTCCCGTTTTCCTTCCCTTGTATGCCGGACATTTTGAAGCTGGTATGCCTTTCCGTATTTGGAAAACGATATGGGATAAATGTGAAGCTGGTCCAGAAGTTCCGAAAGCCATACAGGCATGGCCCCTGGAATTTTGATTTCCATAAGCTGCTGCCCCTCCTCCAGTATCTGCCGGCCCCATGCGCCCTTTCTCAAATCCAGTTCCCGGCTCCGAAACCGGATATCCCAGTCAAATGTCACTCTGAGTTCCGGCTCCTCCATATCATAGGCAGCTATCCTGTCGTAAGCGATGTACATGGCCGGCCTGATATCTTTATAATACTGTAAAAACCAGTCAATTTCCCGCAGAACCTGTGTCTCTACCCCCGGCATCTCACGTCGCAGGAGATATCTCTCAGCCTCGGAAAGCACCATACTCTCCCGCCGCTTGTATACAATACCCTTATATTTCTTCTTCAGTTCCAGAAATACAGGCCCGTCCTTTTTCGGTGTTCCATAACTGCGAAGCCGGAGCTTTTCCTTATAGACCGGCTTGTCCAGGGATGCACGGATAAGCCGGGCATCCGGTGTATCAAAATAAATATTGCATATGGTGGTTGTCCCATATTGATCCGGGATAAGCCTCCCGCTTGTCCTTTTTACAAATTCTTTATATTGACTGTCGTCCAGCAGGTATTTCTTCTCGTAGCGCTTAAATGTCATCTGATAACTGCCCATGATGTTCCTCCTTGGTTTACTTATTTTTTACTTCTGCCTCAGTATAGCGCTTCAACCTTAAATCAACTTAAAAAGACAGACAGCAATTTTTTTTCTGCTGTCTGCCTTAAAGCAGCCGTCTATTTCAATGGGAGCCTTGCCGTGAAGCAGATACCCGAATCCTTTGCCCTGGCGGTGATCTTTCCCCTATGTGCTTTTACAATGGCATGAGCCACCGACAGTCCGATTCCGTATCCCCCTGTCTTTCTGGAGCGGGAACTGTCGGCCCGGTAGAACCTGTCAAAAAGCCTGTTCAGATCTCCGTCCGGAATCTCCTCACAATCGTTGTAGACAGAAAGCTCCAGGGTTCGCTCTTTTTTCTCCAGGGTTATACGGATACATCCTCCATCCGGGGCATATTTGACTGCGTTATCCATAAGGATCGTCACGAACTGCCGGATATTGGATTCACATCCGTTCATATAAAGTCCTTGAGGTATCTGCTTCTGCATCTGCAGCCCTTTTGCCTGCGCCATGGGAGCAAAAGCATCCACACACTCTTTTACCGTCTCGGAGCAGGAAAAATCTGCGGTCTGAAGCCTCTCCTGCATTTCATCCAGCCGTGACAGCGTAAGCAGATTTTTCACCAGCTCTCCCAGACGCTCCACCTGGTTTCGGATGCTCCTGGTCCATTCACTCTCCCCCTCACACATTTCGATCACCTCTGCATTGGCAGAGATGATGGCAATGGGGGTCTTGATCTCATGACCTGCGTCCGTTATGAACTGTCTCTGCTTTTCCATACTCTCGATCACCGGTCTGATTGCCCTTCTGGAGAACACACTTACAAAAAACAGTACCAGCACCAGGCAGAGAAATGCCACGAGCAAAGATATTCCCGCGAAGTTCCGGATAGACTGCAAATCATTGCCGCAGTCTACAAACACCAGAAGCGTCTGTCCGTCCTCCTTCACAGTCTTCTGGTATTTGTATTGGCCGCAGTAGCCCTTTTCCCTGCCCTTTTCCAAAACCTCATTGGCAAATGCAGCCACCTCCTCCTCTGTAACTGCAGCCACATGCGTCAAATCCACCTGCATCTGTGAGACAGGCACTGTTTCACCGGAATCTGTCAGTTCTTTTGGAATGGTCACGGAAAAGTACCGGGTCTCAAAAGGCGTCTCCTCTGACATCCGGTAGCTAAACAGCCCGCCCCGTCCGCGTATACCATCGCCCTCCTGCGAAGCCGGCGGTTCCCCGGGACTTAGCGGTTCCTCAGACTTGTCTTCCCCATCCTTTGGCCTTGTCTCCTCACCGGGTTCGGGAGGATGGCTGCCCTTATCCCATTGCTTTGGAAAACTCCCGCCGTTTTGAACCAGCATATCCAGAAGGATATTGGACTTGCCGTTGGTCTGGTAAATATTCAGCCCATTGATCCCCCCTACCACAAGCAGAAGCACAGCGAGCAGGGAGATCATGGTTATCATGACAAACTTCCTCTGTAGTTTTTTTATCATATGCACACCTTTCCGGCTCAGGCTTTTTTCTCCAGTTTATACCCGATTCCCCTGGCTGCCTTGATTTCCACAGGTGCACCCAGACTCTGGAGTTTCTTTCGCAAATAGGAGAGATAGACCCATACCACACTCACCTCGGCCTCCGCTTCAAATCCCCATATCTTTTCCATGAACTGCTCTGCTGAGATAAACTGATTGGAATTCCTCATGAGCATTTCCATCATCTGAAACTCCTTATTTCCCAAACGGAGAGACTGGCTTTTATAGCCCAGTTCAAAATTCTCCCGGTTCAGGGTCAACTCATGGAAATCCAGCACATTTGCTGAGAACTCTGACTTTCTCCTGGTCATGGCCCTGATCCTGGCAAGCAGTTCTTTCATGGCAAAAGGTTTTGGAAGATAATCGTCCGCTCCCAGATCAAGTCCTGTGACCCGGTCTTCAATCTCCCCCTTTGCAGTGAGAAGCAGGATAGGCACAGTACAGCCCTGCTTTCTCAGCGCTTCCAGCACTTCAAGGCCGCTCATCCTGGGCATCATGATATCCAGGATCATACCGTCATACGCAGCCGCCTGGGCCCAGTCATAGGCATCTGCCCCGTTATAGACCACATCTATGGAATAATTGTTGTGCTTCAACACTGCTGCCAGCGCGTTTGCCAGCTCTTTTTCGTCTTCTGCAAGAAGTAGCCGCATGTTTTCCCTCCTGTGGATGCAATAAGATAGATGATCACCTTTCCCCCATGAAACGGATCCGGGAAAGGAGATCGTAAATTGTTTTATTATCATAATATCATAAAAACCTTAAAAGAAGCTAAAAAAATCCCCGGAACTGCAGATAGTCCTCTGCAGTTCCGGGAACAGAACCGTGTGAAAGACCGGCTAAAAAGCTGCCGGTCTCTCACACGGTTATGGCTCCATATTGATCTCATCCGATGGGTTCTTTTTCATCGCCGTCACTGTAAACATGGACTGCATAATTGACCCCGTCCTCCACATAATACTCCACATCCACGCTGAGGCCTGCCTTTATAAGTACGGGACAGTCCACAAGAGCCATGCCTAGATCATAGACCGTAGCCCTGTCTTCCCCCTCCCCTTGGTAAGTACGGCCTTCTGTATTCTCCTCGTCAATCCTCATGGTATTGCCATCCACGCTAAGGACATAACCTGCGGTCTCATAAGTTTCTCTTCCGCCTGACGGATCATAATGCCCGTTTTCATCAGTAAATTCATCCATGACACTGCTGGTATCCCCATTGTTTTCCCCATTTTCCTGGTTTTCCAAACTTTCACTGCCTTCTGCGTTCTCCTGGTTTTCCACGCTGCCCTGGCTGCTGCCTTCCCCCTGAGATGTGTCCTTCTTATCAGAATCTGTACTGCTTTCACCGGATTTTTCTTCTTCTGTCTTCTTCTTCGGATTTATTACCTTGGTATCTTCTTTTTTTGTTTCCTTGTCCTTCTTTGCCGTATCTTCTGTCTTTGTTTTTGTATCTTGCTCCTCCCTGCTGTCACCGCATCCTGCCAAAAGACTGGCAGATAAAATCGCTGCTGCTGCTAAAACCATGATTTTTCTTGCTCTCATATCCCTTTTTTCTCCTTTGTTCTTTCAGATTTTTCAGGGGCGGGTTTTAAACACCCAATTCCGGCTGAAAATTATTTTCCCCGGAATCGGATGATATCCTGCATGGAATCTGCTCCGGTTCCCAGGCCTTCGCAAGCTTTCCATCCAAAAACCCGAATGTCTGGCGGTATATCACGCTGTCCCAAACCTCAGGGTTCTTATCTGCCCCATTGCAAAATACTCCCAGGCTGTATATGATATAACTCCCCTCATATCTCTCTACCTGCTGTACATGGGAAGGGTGATACCCCAGCACCAGATCTGCCCCCGCTTCAACGGCTCTGTGTGCCCATTCCTCCTGGCTTTTGCCGGGCTTTTGGGCCCCTTCACTGCCCCAGTTCATACACACAATTACCATGTGTGCGCCTGCGCCCTTTGCCAGCTGTATATTCTTAACCAGCAGTGCCTGCATATCCATAGATTTGTCAAGCACATCAATGCCGATGAAGCCAATTTGAATTCCATTTACATTTTTAAAAGAAACCCGGTCATGTCCAAATGCTCCCACTCCCGCTTCGTTCAATGCAATGGCTGTATCGTAATAGCCGTCCTGTCCGTAGTCCTTTGTTCTGTCATTAGCCAGGTTCACTAAATCAATAGAACCCGCTTTGAAAATATCTGCATATTCTTTCTGTCCCTTAATGGGGTGCTTCCTGCCTGCTGCGGTCTCATCTGACATATCTCCGATAAAATTCGCAACATTTACATCGGCTTTATCCAGCTCTTTTTTCACCTTCTGAAAAAAGTAAGCCGGATCATCTTCCTTTTTGTATGCTTCCAGGAAACTTCCCTTTTCCCCTGTCCCCCGCTCGTCGCCAAAGATACAGGTACCGACAGCTCCAATGGTAACCTTTGTCATCTTAGATTCCAGTTCCTGTTCCCGGGCTGCCTGTGCTTTTAATTCTCTCTTTGCAGATACCTTTGGCACAAAAAACAGGAAAATGAAAAGCAGCGCTGCCAGCAGGAGCACACCTGATGTAAGTCTCTTCTTGATACGCCTGACCTGCCGGGCACGCCTTATCCGGTTCCTTCTGATCTTTTTATCCATAATAGCCCCTCTTTCACAGCAAATAACTGGATTTGCTGTCCATGTTTGGTATTATATAGAAAAGTTGTTACTAATATAAGCTATCTTATTTTAAGTTTGAACGACTTTACTTGTACAAACCAGTGACTATTTTTTTAATGAAATGACAAAGTTTGTGACTATCTTTGCATTTTTGTGTACAATAAAAAATAAATTCTTAACATGTCATATACCACAAATGTAAAATTTCCATCCTCTTTCCGCTGTTTATGCCCGGTTCCGAATGTAATCTATGACAGAATGCGTTACAGGTGTGTAACATTCCGGCAGACCGTATGGCCTGAGCACTTATCCGTATATTATCAGACAATATATCATTTTGCATGATAATAGTGTGAGCGTAACCCATATCCGTATAAACGTTTGGTGTTGTAATCCTAAACCGGACATGAGAACGGAGCTTTCCTTTACAAAACAGGGCACCAAAAGAGAGGATTATACTATTTTTATAAGATATGCTGTAAGCAAGGAGGCAAAACAATGGAATGGTTAACAAAATTAAGTAATGCCATCGCGTATATTGAAGAGAATCTGGACAAGGAGATTTCCTATGACAAGGCAGCAGAGATTGCCTGCTGCTCCACCTATTATTTCCAGCGCATGTTTTCTTATGTGGCAGGGATCCCCCTGTCTGATTACATCAGAAAACGAAAAATGACACAGGCTGCTTTTGAACTGCAGCGCACAAACCGGAAGGTTCTGGACATTGCCCTGAAGTACGGCTATACTTCCCCTACCTCATTCAACCGTGCCTTTCAAAGTGTACACGGGATTCCTCCCACAGCCGCTAGAAATGAAGGATGTGTTCTGAATGCATATCCCGCTGTCAGTTTTTCCGTCACTGTAACGGGAGAAACACCTATGACTTACCGCATCGAACAAAAAGAATCCATGCGCATTGCAGGCATACGCATCCCACTGACAGAAAACATGGAGAAAAACATGGAGGTTATCCCTTCTTTCTGGAAACAAACCATGGAAAGCCCAAAGTTCAGGGAAATCTGTTCCCTCTCTGACCAGAAACCCGGAACTATACTGGGTGTCAGTATTTATCAGGACCCGCTGCATATCTTCTATTATATAGCCGCCCAGACAGAAGGCCCGGTGCCTGAGGGGATGTTTGCATACACCATACCGGCTGCCACATGGGTAGTCTTTGAGAGCGACGGAAGCCTGAAACAGCAGGTGCAGGAAATATTCCGCCGGTTTGTGACAGAATGGCTGCCCTTCTCCGGATATGATTATGCATATCTGCCGGATGTAGAAGTCTATCCCATATATGAAAAGCAGCCGGAAAACGGCCACTTTCAGGTATGGATCGCAATAGCACAGAATAAGGAGCATTGATTTATGGATCATAAAGCAGAAATCAGAGAAATCGAGCCTATACGGGCTGCATTCATGAAATACCGTGGAGATGCCACCAAAGCCAACAGCATTTTCCCCCATGTGTTTAAGTCCGTCCGGGGAAAAACAAATGGCGCCCCATTTTTTTCTTATATCAGTATGGACCCGGAAACAAAGATGGGACAAATGGAATTGTGCGTTCCCACCTTAGAAACCCCAGCAGGCAACGGGGTAGAGGTAAAAGAATTTCCGCGTATAAAGGCCGTCTGTGTCACGCATATAGGTTCTTATGAGACACTTCCCCAGGCATATGAAGCCATAGACGCCTTTGCTTCCAGTCATCATCTGGTCCTAAAACCACCTTTTCGGGAAGTCTTCCTCAAGGGGCCGGGTATGATCTTAAAAGGAAACCCTGACAAATACATTACGGAAATCCAGTTTCCCATTGAGGAGGATTGAGGCAGTATGCAGCAGACAACGCAATACGCTATTTTGGCTGAAGATGTGTACAAACAATATAAAAACGGCGTGCAGGCTCTATCCGGACTGAGCCTGTCTGTAAAAAGAGGGGAAATTTTCACCCTGCTGGGGGAAAATGGTGCGGGGAAGTCAACCTTGATACGGATATTGACTACCTTTCTCAGACCGGACAGCGGAAGGATATCCGTTCTGGACTGGGACCTTCACAGGGATGCGGAAAAAATACGCGCCCGTATTGCCTGTGTTTCCCAGCAGACTTCCATTGATACTCATTTGTCACTTAAAGAAAATATGATGTTTCAGAGCCGTCTATACAGGATTCCCAAAGCCGCTGCCCAAAAACGTATGGACAAACTCATACACGCTTTTGACTTAATCCCGTATTTGGAATACCCGGTCTCCTCCTACTCCGGCGGCATAAAAAGGCGGCTGGATATTGCCCTGAATCTCATGTCCGAGCCGGAGATCCTTTTTCTGGATGAACCCACAGTTGGCATGGATATCCAGTCCCGTATGGCTATGTGGGAAATGTTAGGTAAAATACGGGAAGAATTTGGCACCACTGTCTTTCTGACAACACACTATCTGGAGGAAGCGGACAGCCTGAGTGATACTGTCTGCATCATGAAAGATGGCAGGGAGGCAGCCCAGGGTACGCCATTTGAGCTGAGACAGTATATCAGACAGGATATGATCCGTATCCGCTTTTCCTCCAAGGCGGCTGCCAAAGACTCTGCAGCGCCGATGGCCGGACTTTTTCCGGGCGGGAAGGTAAGGATCCAGGATAATTTCTGTATGATCTTCACAGAGGATATCCACACAGATTTGACAAAAGCCAATGTATATCTGCTGAAAAACAATATACCTTTTCTGGGTATTGAGATAAAGCAGCCGTCTTTGGATGACATATTTCTGAAATTCACAGAGGATACCGGAAAGGGGAGCTGCATATGACGGTCTTTGCCATCCTATGGAAAAATATAAAATGGCGCTTTCACAACAAATTCACCATTGTCATCACGCTGACCCAGCCTTTTCTCTGGCTGGCCTTATACAGCGCGGTTGCCGGTCAGACCATGAAAGGGGCAGCGATAGGCAATTACACGGCATTTATTCTGCCGGGCCTCATGGTGCTGGTCTCCTTCTCTGTGTGCAGCAGCAGCGGTATCATGAATTACATGCTGAAGGCGGAAGGCAGCTTCTACAGAATCCTCATCGCTCCGGTCAAAAGGAGCTCCATCATACTTGGACAGATCCTGGAGGGTGTTCTCTGCACCTTTTTGGAGGTGGGGATCATGGGGATCTTGAGTTTATTCTTTTCCGTAAAATTCAGTGCCGGCCTTATTGGCATCTCCATCATACTGCTGCTGGTCTTTCTGACAGCATTTTTTATGTCTGGTATTTGTTATGGCATCAGCCTGATCCTCCCCAATGAGATGATGTACGAGACAGTAATGAATGCCATTGTGCTTCCTGTTTTCTTTTTAAGCTCTGCTTTGTTTCCCGTTGACGGCACTGCGGGAGTGCTGAAAGCCGCAGTAAATCTCAACCCTTTTACACATGTGATCAATCATATACGCTCTATTTTGCTGTATGGGACCATACATGGCAGGGAGCTTGTCTTTACTGTATGCCTGCTGCTTCTTATGGGAGGGCTGGGATTTTTCTTTGCCGCTTACAGGCTGAAAAAGGAAACAGATCTGTAGTTATTTCAGCGCATTTTTCTCCTGCAGATACCTTTCTATTTCCGCCTGCTCCAACCTCCGTATCCGGGTGTTTGCATACTCCCGGTATTCTTTCTCAGAAAAAACAGGCAGCATAGTTTCACATCTCTTATTTCGGTTCTTTTTCAAATAAACCTGCAATTCTTCTGTACCGGGGAAGATTTTATATGAAACTCTTCCCTGGGTATTCTTCAGTTCATAGATTCCGCATGACTTTTTCATGGTAAAATCAGCAGTTCGCAGATAGAGCTTTGCCTGCTCCAAAGACGCAAACGGAAAATTCCACCTCTGCATGCCTCTTTTCGGTTCCCGTTCCATACAGATACAGCGCCCGCATGTTCCGCAGATGTACTGGGTATGATCTCTCAGACAATCTTTGGGATTTAAAAGCGGCGTGATTCGGTCCTCATATGCATAGCACTCCCGGCACATTCTAAACACATCCTTTCTTTTTTCTCATTTTATCCTTGTCAAAAGTATAAACCATTACATGATGTAAGAGTCAAGATACGAATTCTACATCTTGACAAAACCACCATGTTGTACCTGGCAACCGGTGCTCCCACAATGATATTTGTCATATGCGGATTTGCCTGCCTTCCATTCCAGAACTCAGAAGCCAAGACGAAGGACATCTCACGTTTTCAAAAACCCTGCCTATAAACCGCGGGGCCATTGTCATTGCGGACACCCTGATCTGGCTGCCCATTGCCCTGCCCGGGCGGCGGCAGACTGTACATCATATTCTGCCACTGGATTCCATGGCGCAGATCATTCGCACCGCCTTTACCAGCGATGCATTTTACGTTGGAGTTGTTCCTTATTTTTTCATATGCATAAACTGACAGTGCAAATAGTTCACTACTAGTTGCTGTCCTT
Organism: Blautia marasmi; assembly: GCF_900258535.1. Lineage (NCBI taxonomy): Bacteria > Bacillati > Bacillota > Clostridia > Lachnospirales > Lachnospiraceae > Blautia > Blautia marasmi. The sequence goes on along the minus strand of NZ_OIWX01000001.1, from coordinate 4,394,072 downwards.
TCTCTCCTTTCTCACCTATACTTATAGCAGAGCAAACACGAAGGAGAAAGCATATGGATTTTTCAGACATCGGATTTCAGATCCGCGCCAAACGCAAGGCAAAATCCTGGAGCCAGGAAAAACTGGCTGAGGAAGTTCATCTAAGTGCAGCATATATTGGAATGATCGAGCGCGGTGAAAAAATCCCCACACTGGAAACCTTCTCCGTGATCGCCAATGCTCTGGAAGCCTCTGCAGATGAACTTCTCTCGGGAGTCATCAGTGCCAGCCATGAGGCCAGAATGTCAAAGTACGCAGAGCAAATGCGCTCCCTGGATTTCAAAAGCCAGAGGGTGCTTCAGGAGATCATTGAAATATTCTTAAAAAACTATCCGAAATAACTCGGAGATCCATCTGCATATACATCCGCGACTGCATCGAAATAACATATCCTACGGTTTCTTTATTCTTCTCGCTGTAAATTGATACCAATATAAAAACCGGCATTGATCTTTATATTTAAACCAATGCCGGTCCCCCATTATTTATACAATTCTATTCTTCCTCAAAATCATTGGTCAGTTTAAATCTGTCCAGCACATAGAACAACAGGCTTAAGAGCATTCCAACCACACAAGCCAAGACCATACCCTTTAATTCTATCTGTCCAAATCTGACAGAGATTCCCGACAAACCGGTCACAAATATCACAGATGTCAGCGCCAGATTTCTGGAACGGCCATAATCCACACGTCCATCCACCAGAATCCGGATACCAGAAGTACCGATCATACCATACAGAAGGAAAGAAATCCCTCCGATGACCGGTCCCGGAATGGTGCTGATAAGTGCTGACAGTTTACCCACAAAGGAGCAGACAATGGAAAGCACTGCGGCTCCGCCGATCACATATACACTGTAAACCCTTGTCACTGCCATAACACCGATATTCTCACCGTATGTGGTAGTGGGCACTGAACCGATAAAACCGGAGATCATGGTAGAAAAGTTATCCGCAAAAAGGGAGCGGTGCAGTCCAGGGTCCTTGATCAAATCCCTTCCCACTATCTTACCCGTAACAATCTGATGTCCGATATGCTCCGAAGCAATGACCAGAATGACCGGAAGAATGATCAATACTGCCTGCAGATTAAACTTAGGCGCTGAGAAATTTGGCATTGCAAAGATAGAGGCATTTGCCACCTCCGTAAAATCCACGATCCCGCAGAGCAGTGCCGCAGCATATCCCGCAAGGATCGCTATCAGAATGGGAATCACCGACAAAAATTTCCGGAACACTACTGAGCCAATCACCGCAACGCCCAAAGTCACCAAAAATACGACCGCGTTTTTCGGGTCCACTGCCTCATCCAGCATACCTGCATTGTTGGCCGCCGTGCTTGACAATTCCAGACCGATAAGGGCCACCACCGGACCCATGGCTGCCGGAGGGAGCACAATATCTATCCAGTCAGAGCCGAATTTGTAAATGATAAAAGACAGAATACATCCCAAAAATCCCACTGCCACAAACCCGCCCAGTGCATAAGCGTATCCGAATTTACTGATCACAATACCGGCCGGTGCGATAAAAGCAAAACTGGAACCCAGATAAGCCGGCGCCTTCCCCTTAGTTATCAGTATAAAAAGCAGGGTTCCCACACCGTTCATAAACAGGACCACTGCCGGATTGATACCAAACAAAAACGGAACCAGCACAGACGCGCCGAACATGGCAAACATATGCTGGATACTGAGTGGTATCAGAAGTTTTGGCGGAACTTTCTCTTCCACCTGGATAATTCTTCGATTTTCCACAATATTTCTCCTCTCTTAAATCCTTTTCCGTTTATTTTAACACAATAGCCGGTAATCTGCCATACAAAATTCGACGTTTCCAAAGGTAATACATCCTATCTGCTAAGAAAAAAGCCTGCATGGAATCTCTTCCACACAGGCCTCTGTCTCAAATTTTATTTCACATCCAGTTCAAACCCAAAATAACGCACCGCATTATTATAAGAAATCCCTTTCACAATTTTCTCCAGCATCTTCCTATCCTTAGGGTACTCTCCGTTTTCCACCCAATTTCCGATCAGCTCACAAAGTATCCTTCTAAAATACTCATGCCGCGGATAAGAAAGAAAACTTCTGGAATCTGTCAGCATACCGATAAAATTACCCAGCAGTCCCAGATTTGCCAAGGAGGTCATCTGTTTTGTCATTCCTGTCTTATGGTCATTGAACCACCATGCGGAACCCTGCTGTATTTTTCCCACAGCGTCAGAGTTCTGGAAGCACCCGATAATGGTACCGATGGCCTCATCATCATTGGGATTCAGACTGTAGATAATGGTTTTTGGAAGATTTCCCTCCTGATCCAGTGCGTTTAAGTAGTCCGCGATCTGTCCTGACGGCGCATAATTATTGATGCAGTCATATCCTGTATCCGGCCCCACTTTTGCGTACATATCTTTGTTATTGTCACGTTTACAGCCATAATGGAGCTGCATTGCCCAGCCCATCTTTGCATACTCCGCGGCAGCAAAAAGCATAAATGCAGTCTTAAACTTCAGCTCTTCCTCTCTGGTAACCGTCTCATCATTCAGACGTTTCTGGAAAATAGCCTCTACCTCATCCTCTGCTGCCGGAACATACATAACAAACTCCAGCCCATGGTCTGACGCACGGCATCCCATCTCATTGAAAAATGCCATTCTGGACTTAAGAGCTGTCTTTAAATCCTCAAAAGACTGGATGTCCATATCGGCCGCTGCCGCTAAAGTCTCCAGATACTGGCCGTAATCCGCTTTTTCCAGATTCATGGCCTTGTCCGGTCTCCATGCAGGAAGCACCTGTACCGGAAAGCTGGTATCCTCTGCAAGCACCTTATGCCATTTCAGGTCATCTGCCGGGTCGTCTGTGGTACAGATCAGTGTGACATTTGACTGGATGATCAGGTTTCTCGCACTCATGGAAGGCTCCCGGAGCTTTTCATTGCACAGGTTCCATACCTCCTCCGCAGTGTCCCCGTTTAAAACACCTGTATATCCGAAATACCGCTGCAGTTCCAGATGGCTCCAGTGAAACAGGGGATTGCCGATAGCTTTCTCCAGCGTCTCCGCCCATTTCTGGAATTTTTCCCTGTCCGGTGCATCACCGGTAATATAGCGCTCCTCCACACCGTTGGAACGCATTTGGCGCCATTTGTAATGGTCTCCGCCCAGCCATACCTGCGTGATGTTCTCAAACCTTCTGTCCTCTGCGATCTCCTGAGGATTGATATGGCAGTGGTAGTCAAGAACCGGTACCTTAGCCGCAAGATCATGATATAATTCCTGTGCAGTGGGTGTACTTAAAAGAAAATCTTTGTCCATAAATTGTTTCATAAAACATTGCCTCCTTATATTTTTATACATATCCCATCAGGCTTGACAGCCACGGGCTGAGCTTTGGGATATAAGTTACCTCTTTTTGTCAAAAGTCCGTGGTACACCGTTTTTCCAGACGGCACCGCACATATTTTCTGTGCTCCACGTCCTCCCCTTTTAATACCTCCATCAGGGAGTCAATCGTCATTTTACATAACAGATCACCCCTGCCGTCTATGGATGTCAGCTCCGGCTCGCATCCAATGGAAAGTTCTGAATTATTGTAACCTATGATACTGATATCCTTGGGCACGGACAGCCTCTTTGCCCTGGCATATTTTACAGCGCCCACTGCCAGGCCGTCATCTGTGGCGATGACCCCGTCAAACTCCAGATCTCTTCTGGCCAGCAAAATATCCCGCACCAGATGGATCTCATTCTTAATATAGACCTTGCGCTCCCCAAGCACCGGAATACCTGCCGCCTTCAGAGCATCCTCGTATCCCTGCAGCTTGTGCATCGCACTGTATGAATAAGAGTCGCTGAGGAACAGGATCTGCCTCCTGCCGGACGCAAGCATGGCGGAAGCGGCATCATAGACAGACTGGTAATCGTCTGTGAGCATACAGTAGATATTCTCCCCGCTGATAAAGCCGTTCATAATAAAGACCGGGATCTCTTCGGAAGCCTTCTTAATATAAGTAATGTCTTCCCCATACTCCTTGTCCCCCGCATAACAGGAACCAACTAAAAGCAGCGCGTCAATGCGCTTCTGCAGGATCATCTGCACAGAGATCTCCTTGTCCTCCTGTTCATATCCGCTGCAGTATAAAAAACAGTCATATCCGTAGTTCCTCAGGTTCTTTTCCAGGTAGGACACAGCAGACGCCATATAATGGTCTGAGACACTGGGACAGATAATGCCCACTGTCTTCATGGAGTTAAGGCTCATGCCCCTGGCAAATACATTCGGTATGTAGTCATTGGCTGCCATGACTGCCCGTACCTTTTCTTTTGTCTTTTCACTCACCTTGGGACTGTCATTGACCACGCGTGATACTGTCGCAATGGAAACCCCTGCCAGCTTGGCGATATCGTATATATTCATAATCCCACTATCCTTTCACCGTGGAAGTGTAAGCCCTTACACTTTATTTTTCATTATACAGATAGAAAAAAGAAAAATCAATTCTTTTCGCCGCCATATTTTTCACAAGTTTTCCACTATATTTTTGTCTATTTTTAATAAATATCTTATTTTTTACAGGATTTTGAAAATTCAAGTTGACGAAACCCCTGCCAAGTTGTAGATTTAGTGTAAGCTCTTACATTTCAAACTTTCCCATTATTTGGAATGGCACTTTATGAAGGAGGATGAAAATTCCCATGCAGACTTATCTGAAGATCCATCCGGATGACAGTGTTGCCGTAGCGCTTACACCGCTTACAAAAGGCACTTCTGTCCATTTGGACAACAAGGAACTCCTGTTATCAGAGGATATTCCCCAGGGGCACAAGTTTGCCCTGAAGGATATCCGGACAGGTGAGGCAGTCATCAAGTACGGCTCCCCAATCGGACTGGCTAAGGAGGATATTGCCCCAGGCACCTGGATCCATACACATAATATGAAGACAGGCCTGGGCGAGGTTCTCACCTATTCGTATCATAAGAACACAGCTGAACTTCCCGTTACAGAAGACCGCTTCTTTAACGGCTACAAAAGAGACAGCGGCCGGGTGGGTGTCCGCAACGAAATCTGGATCATCCCTACTGTAGGCTGTGTCAACAATGTGGCATCCGCCATTGAAAGACAGGCACAGATCTATAAGACGGGCACCATCGACGATATCGCAGCATTTCCCCATCCGTACGGATGCTCCCAAATGGGGGATGACCAGGAATACACACGGCAGATACTCGCAGACTTGGTCAACCATCCCAATGCAGGCGGTGTTCTGGTACTTGGGCTTGGATGTGAAAACAGCAATATTGAGGAACTGAAAAAATATATTGGGTCCTATGATCCCCAAAGAGTTCGATTTCTGACAGCCCAGGAATCCGAGGATGAGATCCGTGATGGACTTGCTATGATCCGGGAACTTGCAGATTATGCAGGCAGCTTTACAAGAGAACCCATCAGCTGCAGGGAACTTGTCATCGGTATGAAGTGCGGCGGCAGCGACGGTCTGTCCGGCATCACTGCCAACCCCACTGTGGGAGGTTTCTCTGATCTGCTCATCTCCAAGGGCGGCACCACTATTCTGACGGAAGTACCTGAGATGTTCGGCGCAGAGACCCTGCTTATGAACCGCTGTGCCAATGAGGCACTGTTTGCCAAAACAGTTGATCTGATCAATGGTTTTAAGAATTATTTCAAAAGCCACAACCAGACAATTTACGAAAATCCGTCACCCGGCAATAAAAAAGGCGGGATCTCCACACTGGAGGACAAGTCCATGGGATGTACCCAGAAATCAGGCAGCGCGCCTGTGAAAGGTGTTCTCTCCTACGGCGAACCGGTGAAGGAAAAGGGACTGAACCTGTTGAGCGCTCCGGGCAATGACCTGGTGGCCTCCACAGCTCTGGCCGCTTCAGGGGCTCATATTGTCCTGTTTACCACAGGAAGAGGCACCCCTTTTGCGTCCCCTGTGCCTACCGTGAAAATTTCCAGTAACTCTGCGCTCTATGAGAAGAAGAAAAACTGGATCGACTTCAACTGCGGCCCCTTGGTGGAGGGTGTCACATTGGAGGAGTTGAGCGGCCAGCTTTTTGAATATGTGCTGCGCGTAGCTTCCGGGGAGAAGGTTAAAGCAGAGGAAGCCGGTTTTCACGATATGGCGATTTTTAAGCAAGGTGTAACCCTCTAAACCCACACTGCTGCAGTCAGACACAACGCCGGGTTTTAACCGAGTCTTTCTGCAGCTTAAAGGGGAAAATAAACCGACAGGAGAATAGAAATCATGGAAAAACTCAGTTATCAGATATTAAAAGAGAAAAAATATAAAGGCTATCTTCTCCCGGAGGCTCCCGAACGTGTACTCCAGTTCGGAGAAGGCAATTTTATGCGCGCCTTTACAGACTACTTTATTGATGTATTAAATGAAAAGACAGGGTTTCATGGCAAAGCAGTCCTTGTACAGCCCAGGCAAAAACGCCCGGGCCACAGCCTTGCCGATGATCTGAATGCGCAGGAAGGGCTCTATACTTTATACCTGCGGGGCTTTGAAAATGGCAAAAGGGTCAGCGATAAGCGGGTCATTTCCTGTGTCAGCCGCTGCCTCAATGCCTATGCAGACTATGAGGCAGTTATGGCTTGTGCGGAAAATCCGGACCTTCGTTACATAACCTGCAATACAACGGAGGCAGGGATCGTCTACGACCCTTCCTGTGCGTTTGAGGATAAGCCGGCTGCCAGCTTTCCGGGTAAACTGACCCAGTTCCTATACCGCCGCTATGAAATCTTTGGCCGTAACAAAGGAAAAGGATTTGTCATCCTACCCTGCGAACTGATCGCTGAAAACGGAAAAGAACTGAAAAAATGTGTGCTCTCCTATGCCACACAGTGGAACCTGGAACAAGATTTCCTCACTTGGCTGGACGAAGAAAATATGTTTTGTTCCACACTTGTGGACCGGATCGTGACCGGTTTTCCCAAAGGGGAGGAGGATACGCTGAACCGGGAAAACGGCTGGGAGGATGCTGCCATGGATACCGGAGAAGTATTTGCCTTTTGGGTAATAGAAGGACCTGCCTCCTTAAAAGAAGAACTCCGGTTTGAGGAAGCCGGACTCCCGGTACTCATCACCGATGACCACAAACCATACAAGGAGCGCAAAGTGCGCATCTTAAATGGTGCCCATACCTCCATGGTCATGGGCGCGTATCTGGCCGGATTTGACATTGTGCGTGACTGTATGGAGGATGCCGCCATCTGCGGTTTTATGAATCATGCGGTCTATGACGAAATCATCCCTACCCTGTCTCTTCCAAAGGAAGAACTGGAAAGTTTCGCATCTGCTGTCACGGAGCGTTTTAAAAATCCGTTTATAGACCATGCACTGCTGTCCATCTCCCTGAATTCCACTTCCAAGTGGAAAGCAAGGGTACTGCCGTCCTTGACAGCCTATGCAGAACAGACTGGAAAACTGCCTGTCTGCCTCACCGCGTCTTTTGCTTTTTATCTGACATTCTACCAGGGCAGAGAACTGACCGACACCGGACTTGCCGCCAGCCGCCCAAAAGGCGACACTTACACCGTATCGGACGACCGGAGTGTGCTTACCTTCTTTGCCGCCCATAAAGAGGATGGACCGGAAGAATATGTACACGCAGTCTGCGCCAATGAGGCACTCTGGGATATGGATCTGACATCCCTGCCCGGATTTGAAGCTGCGGTAACAGATATGCTGAAAAAGATTCAGAAAGACGGCGCCTATGAGTTGATCAAGTCTGTCTGCTGATTTAGAGTGTGTCTGAAAATTCATTCCGACACACTCTAGTGCAATATAATAGCCCCAAATGGAAACCTGTATTTATTAGTTTCCATTTGGGGCTAATTTCTGTGCGGCTGCGCAGATTGTAACATCTTTCCCTGTATATGGTTTCCCTGCCACATCATCATAAAATCCTATACAGGTAAGACCCGCACCTTCTATTTCCGCCTTAAAGGTTTCCCTGGTGTACCGCTGATTCCAAAGATTATAGCAGGCACAGTCATCTTCTGTGATTATCACATATTGTTCCAGGGTATTGGCCGTTTCCCGGTATCGGTAATTGCGCTGGATCACCACATGAGGGGCCGCGGACCAAAATCCCTCCTTCTGATACCCGACCGTTTCAAGTTCCTCAAACGGTGCCGCATCCGTAAATCCGTCGAGAATCAAAATCCCGCCCTTTTTCAGGGCTTTTTTAATTTTTTCAAGAAGAATCTTCCTGTCCATTGGAGGCAGTACCCCAAAATCACAATAGATCAAGGTAATGACATCAAATTCCTCCCGGTAATCCATTTCCAGATAATTCTTATAATAATATCGGATTTCCCTGCCCACCTTCGCAGCGTGTTCTTCCGCGTACCGGACAGAACGCTTGGAAAGATCAAGACCTGTCACCTGGAATCCCCGCGCATCAAACAATTCGGCATAAAGCCCCGGTCCACATCCTAAATCAAGAAGTCTTTTTCCGGTCCCGCCCCCGCAGAAATCTGCAATCCAGTCCGCAGATCTTTTTATAAAATCATGCTGTCTGGTGGCTCCCTCATCATCCGGATCCAGGTGCGCTTCCAGCATATACTTGGAAATATGTACATCATCCCAGAAAGCAGAGGTGCTTGGCTCATAGACCTTTGGCCTTTGTTTCATATAACTGATTAATTTACTACTGTTATTTTCCAAATGATTTCCTCCCTGTCCCGCTCTCTGCTTTCTCTGTGTCTACCGTTTTCCATCGCTGCAGTTGGCGGCATCAATGGCGATCACGGTCAGCAGTCCGATCAGTTCATCATCCTGGCAGGCATAATCGATCACATACGTGTCACCCCAATGGAAAGGCTCCTTCCGAATATGCATGATGGGACAGCATTCCTGATAGACATCATAATCCCATTCCAGAAAGTCTCCCTCCACTCTCCAGTCATTGTAATCAATCTCGTATTTGGGTTTAAACAGTGCAAAGCGCTTTTGTATACTTCCCAGAACCCTGCCGCCTGTTATCAGCTCGAATCTGGGCATGACCGTCATCAGCTTCTCTCTCACCATACCCACTTCCTCACCGGTGTCGTGACGATAAATATGGATCTTGTGGCCAATAGAAAGAAACTCTCCTTTTACAAAATATTTTGGCGTTCCGTTCTCATCATATACATCATAAGTATCCGTCCATGAAAACACTCTCTGTTTTATCAGTAATTTCATATATCCTTCCTCCTTTACCATTCAACCAGCACAGCACCCCAGGTAAGCCCTGCTCCGAAACCTGACAGGACAACCTTGTCCCCTTTTTCTAATTTGCCCTCACGGTTCATCTCATCCAGCAGGATTGGAATACTGGCTGCCGAGGTATTCCCGTGCCGCTCCAGGTTCATGGGGAATTTCTCCTCATCCTCCTTCAGCCTTTTTGCCACAGACTGGATAATCCTGCTGTTGGCCTGGTGCAGAACATAATACTTGATCTCCTCTTTTTCTATTCCTGTTTTCTCAAGCACCTGCATGATACACTCCGGTACCTTCTTCACTGCGAATTTGAACACAGGCTGTCCTTCCATGGCCACATAATCCGTCTCCTGTATGCCCGGCACCAGCACATTTTTCATCTGGCGGGCACCGCAGGTGAGAACCTGGTCACCTCTGCCGTCTGACCACTGGACCATATCCACAAACCCGGTCTCATCAGCTCTTACCACAACAGCACCCGCTCCGTCCCCGAACAGCACGCATGTACTCCTGTCTTCCCAGTTCAGCAGCTTTGACAGGGTTTCCGCTCCGATTATCAGGGCATTTTTATAAACTCCGCTCTTTATATACGCCTGAACTGTACTCAGTGCAAATACAAACCCGGAGCAGGCCGCACTCAAATCGAATCCCACAGCATGAGAGGCGCCTATGGCCTTCTGCACCTGGCAGGCAGTGTTTGGAAAAAAAGAATCCGGCGTACAGGTAGCCACTATGATCAGCTCCACATCCTCAGCATCCATGTTGGCATTCTCCAGTGCTTTTTTCGCGGCACGGCATGCCAGTATTGTTGTATTTTCCTCTTTTGCGATTCTCCTCTCCCGGATTCCGGTCCGGGTGGAGATCCATTCATCGTTTGTATCCACAACCCTGGATAAATCATCGTTCGTCACAATATTTTCAGGAACTGCACTGCCTGTTCCGGCTATCCTTGCTACCATACTCTTCCTACCTCTTATTCTATCATATTTTCACCGGATCCTATCCGGGAATTCCTTTATGCCTTCAAATAGTTTGATAATCAAATCTTTTCTTTCAAAGTATACTAAGAAAGAGGCCGTTTGTCAACTACACAAACGGCCTCTGGCCTTCTCACTCGTCTTCTTTATATATTTTCTGGATTTCCTGGGAGAGTTCCCGGCTCAGATCATCCAAGTCAATTCCCGTTCCCACACCACTGTATGAGGAATGATCCGGTTTCGGTCTGGTATTATAGTCCTGTTCCCGCAGTTTTGCCATATCGGGGATTTCTCTTGTCTTTTCTCCCGGCTCCTCTGTCTGCCTGCGGAGTGTCTGACTCTGGCTGCCGCTTCCCTGGCTGCCGCTCCCGCTTCTTTTGCTCCCGGAAGGGGCCCGCCCGGATGATGTATTGCCGCGGCTCTTCTCTGTAGTCTTATAAACAGTCTTCTTCTTTGTCTTCTTTTTTCTGCCCGGCAGCGAAGGAAGGCTGAATTTCCTCTTTTTCCGGTTAAACAAAGGCTCCCTGCTGCTCCCTCGTCCCTGCTTTTTCTCCCTGTTCCGAAGAAGAGGGGCCGCCTGCACCGCAATCCCCAAAAAAGCCAGGATCAGACCCAGCAGCCAGGTCCCTGCACCGCCGTCTTTGCCTGTCATGGAAAACAGGATCCTGATTGCGCCCAAACCACCGCAGATTCCCGTAATGCCGATAATCACATACTCCTCATAACCGATAGCCATGGTAGCGGCAAAGATTCCTATAGCAATGCAGATGATCCTGCCGGTATTTGTAGGTGCGCTTAGAAAAGAGTTTGCCAGCGCATACACCAGACCCGCACAAAGCACAAAAATTCCCAATTTATAGAAAACCCAGGCAAGCAGGCCAAGCACCACTGCACCGGCTATTCCTGCAATTACCGCGTACTTTGCCTCATGAAGAAAATAATATCCCGCGATTCCGCCTCCCGCGGCACCGATCAAAAGTCCAAGGATACTGCCCCAGATCTTTCTGAGCTTATATCCCATGAAACAATTCAGCAGTGCAAAAACAAGCCCTGCCAGCATAATTCCCGTCGTATACTTTTCCGTAACATTCCCATACTGGGAAGTTACAATGTTTAAAATATCTGCCGGATTCATATTAATCACCTTACCCCTTATCTGAAATGTATTTATTTGTAACGCTTTACGTCTGTTTCCTTCCTGATACTGCCCAAAGGCCCCGGACAAGTAAAAACCACTCTCTCCCCTGATACCGGATTTTACTTTTGTTTTAAATACACGTTTTTAATATACTTCAGGGTATCTTTCTCCCCTTTTTCCGCCAGCATGCGCAGCAAGAACTCCAGATCCTCATTGGTCTTCTCATGCACAAACCAAAGCCGGTCCCTGCTCTTCAGAAAATAAGCCAAAGGTGCCTGGTCCGTATAGGTTCCGGGATTATACACCCTGGAAGCACTGATCCGGTCCATGACCATCTCTGCGATATATCTCCTGGGCATGGGAACGCCCTGTATAACGGTTCTGCAGTCCACACCATAGTCCACCCAGTGTTCAAAATGGTGCTTATTTCTTCCATAATGATGGATCCAGGAAGTGGACAGCCCTGTGGCCTCCCGCTCCGCATTGTTGGGGCTTCTGTTTCCCTGATAATACCTGCATCCCACGGAAAACTCCGTCCAGGAATATTTTGACAGGTCGTGCAGAAGACCCTGCCGGTACAGACCTATTTTAAAACAGTAGCGCATGACCAGCAGCTTATGGCTGGTAATTGTCTTGAAATGTGCCCATATATGCATTACGCTGTTTCCTGCTTTCCGATTAATATTGCAATGGTTCTGGACGGCACCTCCACAGCTCTTTTTCCTTTTCCTTTCTGCTTTGCCGTCTTCACATCTTCCTCTGTAAATACCTTTCCTTCCTGCTTACCGGTGCTCACCACGAATTTCCACACAGCCCCTTTCGGCAGATTGGGGAGTGCAAAGTCATGGGGCATCCAGTGCAGATTGTAGGCTACAAACAAAAACTCTTTCTCCTGCCTGCCGTAGTCTCCGCAGTACATCATGCCCAGATGCCGCAGATTTCTCTCACAGGGCGCGTACCAGGCCTGCGCTCCATGATAAGACAGATCAGGATAACCAAGTGCCCTGTAATCCACGCCTTTCAGCTCCTCCTGCATGTGCAGGATATAATATTTCTTTCTGAAGGCAATGGCCTCTTTCACAAATTCGTATAATTCCTGATTGGATTTAAAGGCATTCCAGTCCACCCAGCCGATCTCATTGTCCTGACACCAGGCATTATTGTTGCCCCTCTGGGAATTTCCAAACTCATCGCCCTGGAAGATCAGAGGCGTTCCCTGGCTTAACAGAAGGAGCAGAAATGCGTTCTTAAGCTGCTGCAGCCTCAGCTCCCTGACCGTTCTCTTCCTGGTTGGCCCCTCCGTCCCGCAGTTCCAGCTGCAGTTATACTCCATGCCGTCCCTGTTGTCCTCACCATTGTCCTCGTTGTGTTTTTCATCATAGGACACCATATCCATCATGGTGAAGCCGTCCTGGTCCGCCAGATAATTGATGATTCCCGTCTCTTTTGGGTTTCTGCGGTTCCGGTAAATGAAATCTTCCAGCATGTTCTCATCACTTTTCAGCAGATGGCGCATGCAGTAAAGAAATCCTTCATTGTACTCTGCCACATTCTTATAGGCAGGTTCTTTTCCCTGGTAAAGATATCCGCCGTCCACATCATGAAAAAAGAGCTTCGTCCTGGAAAGCAGTGCATCCCTCACCAAAACCTCCTGGCAGATACCGCTCCCCATGAGATGAAAACCATCCACATGGTACTGCATCTTCCAGTAATGCAGAATATCCAGCATAGCGGAAGGGCTGACAGAGCCATCAAAGTAGAATTCCATCAGGCATTCCATCCCGGCTTTATGAAGCGCATCCACCAGATGGGAAAATTCCCGCACAGGGCGGTCCGTAGCACAAAAAGATGCCTTAGGCGCCAAATAATTGGCCTCACCTGTATATCCCCAGCAGTTCACCTGCTTTGGCACGCTGCTTGGATAGGCAAAGGAGGGTTCTCCCCGCCTCCCGGTGCTTCGCACTTTTGCTGTTTCCCTGTAGTCATAAGCAGGCATTAAGAGCACTGCCGTGGCCCCCAGGTTTTTCAGATACTCTATCTTCTGCTCCAGTCCCTTAAATGTTCCTTTTAAACGCACTCTGGAATTTTTCTGCATGGTATATTCCCGCACCTGCAGCTTATAGATAATGGTATCGGCCAGGGAAGAGGGCTTAAAATCCTCATCCTGCCATCTGTATTTGTCTTTCCGGAAACCACACCGGATGATATCCGGATTTTCATTCTGTTCCTGGCCGAACGGCCCTGTACCGGACAGATAGACCGCATAGGGGTCCTGTATCACTTCATTTCCGATACGGTAATTATACTCATAGCGGTCCGGAGAAATGCCTTCCACACAGACAGAGATCAAATTTCCTATCTTTTTCTCATCTGTTAGTGCAATCTCCTTCACCGGCTCCTTCTCTCCTGTATGATACAGAAGCAGAAATGCCTCCTCCCCATGGGGGATGGAAACCGTAAACTGATATCCCTTATCTGTCCTGGCTACTCCCGGTTTTCCCGGATATACGGGCAAAGCTTGTATCTCCTTTGATGCCTCGTCACTTCTCTTCATCAAGCTGTCCACCTCATTTCAATTTCTCCTGCTCCGAACACAGGACCTCCATCCTGTCATGTACTGCCGGTGCATCCTGCTCATCTGTCATGGTAATAATGGTATCGCTGGCCATTAGTATGGTGCGCCCCTTTGGGATCAATTCCACACCGTTTCTCTGCACTGCCACCAGAAGGCAGTTTTTCGGCCATTCAATCTGCTGCACCATTTTATTTTGCAGTTCACAGTTATGGCGTACCACAAACTCCTGCAAAATCTTCTCCCCTGTTTTCTCCGGAACCGGTTCGCCCCGCTTTCTCAGCAGATTTTCCAGCAGGCTCTCATAAATGGGCTGTGATTTCACAGCCGTTGCCACCAGAAAGGCCACAATAGACACCAGGGACAGGGACAGCATCTGGCTGACACTGCCTGTCATCTCAAAGATCAAGATGATACCTGTAATCGGCGCCCGCACGATAGCTGTAAAATACCCGGCCATTGCAAGCATGATCAGATTGTTCAGATAATCCGGATCAAGGCCCAGGTACTGCACCGCAAATGTTCCGTATGCCCCGCCGATCAAAGCCCCCAGAACCAGCAGCGGAAAGAAAATGCCACCCGGTGCCCCGGAGCCAAAGGAGACGGCGGAAAATATAAGTTTCATCACAAACAGCAGAAGGATGGTTTTCAGCATCACATTGCCCTCTGTGATAATATCAATAATATTATGTCCGCTGCCCAGGATTTCCGGCATGATAAAGCCCAATGCCCCAGCCAGCAGAAACGGAATGAGAAGCCTGGTCGTCTCAGCTCTCTTCCCCTTTATTTTTCCAAACAATGACTGGGAAAAAAGCGTCATCTTGTTATAAAAAGCTCCCATCAGTCCCAAGATGATCCCCAGCACAATAATATGTCCGTAATACTTAGCCGGAATAGAGCCTGTTATCTCAAACTGAAACACAGAACGGAATCCCAGAAATCTGGAAGATATGTAATCTGCCGTGATGGATGCTGTCATGACTGACACCAGCACAGACACGGAAAAATTCTTGTGGATCTCCTCCAGAGAAAACATGACACCAGCCAGCGGTGCATGGAATGCAGCGGAAAGACCGGCACTGGCACCGCAGGTCAGCAGGAACTTTTCCTCTGTCTTGCTCCTGTCCAGTATTTTCGATACTGCCTTCCCCGCCATGGCTCCAATCTGTATGGACGGGCCTTCTCTTCCCAGGGACAGCCCTGCGAACAATGACAAAAAGCCGCCCAAAAATTTTGCAGGCAGCACTCTCCACCAAATCTGATTTAATTTTCCTGCCATCTCTCCCTCCACCTGCGGAATACCGCTCCCGGAGATAAATGACTCATATTTTACCAGACGCCCCACAACACAGGCCAAAATAAATAATACCAAAAACCAGCCCCCTGCAACCAGGGGATATTTTCTTCCGTAATCAAGGACCATGTTCATGCCCCTGCCCGCGTACTCCAGCAGTACCCGGTACAAAAGGACCACAAGTCCGGCCACAATTCCCACCAGAAACCCTTCTGCTGTCAAAATAGACTTAAAATGCTCTGCTCTCTTAATCACATAGGAAGTGTCCCGCTTCACAATGATTCCTCCCTCTTTGGTACCTCGTCTTATGCGAAAGACTACCCGTAACTGATCCGTATTTTCACAGTTACAGCTATTCTCATTATACGTGTGCCCCCATAAAATTGCAATCGCCAATTCGTAACTGTTGCAATCTTTTCCTTAATCTGATAGTATGAAAGCAGTCCAAATGCGGTGCAGAGCTGTATTTGGAAAACTGAGAGGTAACTGTAAAACCACGTGACAGTTACACTGAAAGAAAAGAAGAGAGGTATCACATATGAGTGAAGAAACATTCACAGCAAATATCGGCGGCTGCGACCCAAGTGACTGCGCTTCCTGCAGTTCTGACTGCCAGAGCGCCGGCAAAGGTTCTATCCCAAGAGTTCCGAACCCGACCATCAAGCTGACCCTTGAGGACAATACGGTTCTGGAGTGTGCCGTACTCACCACTTTCCCTGTGGAGGACTTCGGTGAGTTCATTGCTCTCGTTCCCCTTGACAAAGACGGCAAGAGCACATCCGGGGAGACCTATCTGTTCCGTTATGCAGAGGATGGAGACGGCAACCCTGTTGTAACTAATATTGAACGGGAAGATGAGTACATGGCTGCTGCTGAGAGCTTCCATGAATTTATCGCCAATCTTCCGAGTGAAGAGGATACAGAAGAAGAGTAACGGCAGTGGCGGGGGAAGTGAAACCGGTATCCCCCATCTGTAAAATTACCGGGTTTGGATTGAACGAAGCGGAGGAATTGCCATGCATGATTTTAAGATCTGGGACAGCCATGTGCACCTGTTTCCCCCTGAGATTTATCAGAACTGGGAGAAATACGCTGCCAGGGATAACTGGTTTGCCCTTCTCACAAAAAAGCCGGAAAACGGCAAAGGAACGGAAGAAGCCTGGGCCAATGCCGAGGAAGCCTTGGAATGCGCGGACAAAGCCGGTATTTACGGCCTTGTTATGCAGGGCTGGTATTGGAATGATGAGGGCCTCATGACCATGCACAATGATTACATGGCTGATATGATGAAACGTCATCCCCACAGGCTGAAAGGTTTTCTTTCCATCAACCCAAAGTTCCGTGAAAAGGCTATCGCTGAGATTGAACGTTGTGTAAAACTGGGTTTTACCGGCATCGGTGAACTGGGACCGGGTGGAAATGGATATGATTTTGAGGATCCTGATCTTATAGATGTGCTGGAGTGCGCGCAGCACTATGGCCTTACTGTATGTATTCACTGCGGGGAACCGGTGGGACATGCCTATCCCGGCAGGGACTTTACCAGCCTGGCTCCTATCCCCGCACTGGTGAAGAAATATCCTGATCTAAAGCTCATTTTGGCCCATATGGGCGGCGGACTTCCTTTCTATGAAATGAATCCCAAATACAGCGGGAAATTCAAAAATGTCTGCTACGACACAGCCGCGAATCCTCTGCTGTATAATATCCGCAGTTTTCGGGCTGTCATCTCCATGATCGGAAGTAAACGTCTGCTTTTCGGAAGTGATTTTCCGCTGCTGCTCTATCCTTCCAAATGCAGGGAAATGGATATTTCCATGTTTGTGGAAGATATCAAAGGACATGCCGGGCTTACACAGGAAGAGTGGAATGATGTGATGGGTGACAATCTGATACGTTTTTTATCATAGGCGGACCTAGAAGTATTACAGCCAGCCGGAGGATAGCTGAAGAATCCTCCGGCTGGCTTTTTTTATGCCTGTTTCTGTGTCATGCTTTGCAGCTCTTTAAGCCGCTCCAGCGGAATGCCTGATCTCTCTGATACCACCTCGGGGGGCAGAATATCAAGAAAACTCACGGCCGCCTTTTCCATGCCTTTCCGTTTTCCCCGCCTTTCTCCTCTTATTTCTCCTTCCCGTTCTGCATCCTCGGTCAGCATACTGTATAGCCACGTCATACTAAGCACCTCCTTGATTTCTTCTAATTCCTCTTTTTCCAGAAATTTTTCTGCCAGTGTGTACAAAACAGATTCTGTCTTCTTTACTTCCCTTGTAACCTTCTGGCCTGCGGTAAGCCGGAAAGCCCGTTCAATCCTGTCTTTCTGAGGGATCTCCCCTCCCATCAGAGGTAGCAGGGAGAGCTTCGCCAAATCTTTTCGCGACAGCTTTCTGCCCTGTCTCTGTTTTCCCTCCAGCTTTCTTAAAAGTCCGTCCCCATCTTTTTCAGACAATATCACAGGGACCACCTTATAAGTATTTTTACCACACCTCATACTTGTGACAGGATGTTTTACCTGACCGCTGTATATAACATAGGTCACAACATCAATCCCAAACTGATAGCTGATAATACTCTCATAAAGCCGGAACCGCCTCATATCCTCGATTCCTCCGTCTCTGCTCTGAAACTCCAGATGGCCGCAGGAACCATCCTCCAGGATCAGGTTAAGATCCTCATAAAATTTTTTCAGTTCCAGATGGACACTCTCTGTGGGCGCTATCCTTATTACCTTCTGTTTTACGCCCACCATAGGAAACAGTTCCTTGGCAAAAAAAGACACGGCAGTCTTCATGGCCTTGTCTTCATGCTCCGAATGGACAGGAAACTTTTGCTGTACACCGGACCGTCTGGATTTTTTCACGGTACCTCCTTACAGGTACTCTGAAAAAGCATCCGCTTACACCAATATCACAATCTCTGTATCTGTAAACATATACAAATACATTGCAGGTCCTCTAATGATACTATAGCAAATTAATACTTTGCAGACAACGGTTTTACCATAATTTTTTTTATTTTTTTGGAAATTTTGTCCTGAACAGGACGTAATAGATTTTTATATGAAAATTGAAGAAAAGTATAACAAAGCGGATAATTTATCAGAGAATACCGCTGTCCGAAAAAGCCGGCCTTGCAAAAGCAGATGCCCGCTGCAAATATGCATGCTGCATCTGCTGTATTTAGAGTATACAAAAAAAACCGAAAAAAAGCAAGCCTTATTTTCCAACAGTATCGACACAAAACCATCCGCGCATTCCGCTGGGCTGCGTTCCTGTGCCGGCACTTTCCAAAATCCTCCAGGCCAAACCATCCTGTGATCTGCCCGGAGTCAAAGCGTGTCTGAAAATACATTCCCGTACTCTGCACGTCTCACTACAGACTTGGAATCTCCACCTGTATGTCCACATCCTTGCTATAATCCACATTGTCAAAATGGAAACCGAACATATGATAGAAATCTTCCCAGTATCCTTCAATATCAGAAAGTGTCTCCACATTCTCTGTATCCACCTCTTTCCAGCAGTCCATCACCGCCCCCTGTACCTGAGGTGCCAGTTCCCAGTCATCCATGCGGATGCGGCCCTGTTCATCCGTGGGAATCTCTCCGGCAAACAGCTTGTCATGAAACAGCCTGGAAATCTGCTCAATACATCCCTCATGTGTTCCCTGCTCTTTCATTACTTTATACAGAATGGCAAAGTAAAGGGGCACAATGGGAATCGCTGCACTGGCCTGTGTTACAAGGGCTTTGTTCACGGAGATATACGCCCGGATTCCCGGATGCTTTTCCCGAATCCTGCCTGCAGTCTCTGTGAGATGCTTTTTTGCCTGTCCGATAGTTCCCTCAGTATAAATAGGATAGGTAAGCTCCGGCCCAATATAGGAATAAGCCACAGTCACCGCATTCTCAGCCAGCACCCCTGCATTTGTCAGAGCGTCCATCCAGTCCATCCAGTCCTCGCCGCCCATAACTTTGATCGTACCTTCCAGCTCCTCATCATTGGCTGACTCTACCGTCTTGGTTACAATGGTATTATTTCTTAGATCCAGGCTCTTCTCCGTGAAAGCTCCTGTTGTGGTCTTCAGTGTGGAGGACCATGTTTTATTGTCCGCAGTTGTCCTTCTTGGGGCTGCCAAACTGTAGATCACCATGTCAACCTGGCCCAGGTCCTCTTTTATCATCTCAATTGCCTGCTGCTTTACTTCTGCTGAAAAGGCATCTCCATTGATGGATTTTGCGTAGAGACCTTCCTCCTTCGCCAACGCTTCAAAAGCAGCCGTGTTGTACCAGCCGGGTGTGGCTGTTCTCTTGCCATTGGACGGTTTTTCAAACATGATGCCAATGGTAGCTGCCTGACATGCAAAAGCTGCCGTAATCCTGCTTGCCAGCCCGTATCCTGTGGAAGCACCGATTACCAACACCTTTTTCGGTCCGCATACCTGGCCTTTTTCCTTCACATATGCGATCTGTCTTTTTACATTTTCCTTACACCCATCCGGATGTGCTGTTGTACAGATAAATTCCCTTACCTTAGGTTCAACGATCATTTCTCTATCCTCCGACTTTTTTATTCCCGCGAGCAACGAGCCAAGCAGCCAAGCTTGCATGGATATTTGGCGACTGCCGCGAGGGTCAAAGACCCCGCAGCTGTGCTGCGTTACAAGATTGATGCCCCGTCAGCTTGCTGCGGGGTCTTTGACTATCTGAAAGCAGAGTTTTCTCTCCGCACAAGGACCGCCTGCCCCCTGCCTGACAGGACAGCGGCACTGACCCCTTGCCTCTCCACTTACTTTTATCTTCTAATAGTTTGATTACCAAAGTATATTATCATAAATGCAGGTGAAATGCAACCCGGTAATTTAATTCTGGAATGTGACGCACATTTTGCGGAAAGCAATATTCAAAAAAAATACTGGTTCCCATTGACAAAACGACATTCATGTCGCATAATAAAAAGCAACACATGTGTCGCAAGTGAGGTAAAATATCCTATGGGAGCAAAAGGTGAAAAAACAAAACAGCTGATCTGCCAATGCGCATTTTGTCTGTTTGCAGAAAAAGGGTTCAAAGATGTAACTATGAAGGATATCTGTGAAAGAACAAAACTCAGCCGGGGCGGGCTTTACCGCCACTATGAAAGCACTTCACAGATCTTCCTGGAAATTGTCAAAGTGCTGATGGCCAACCAGCAAAACGAGTTTGAAGAGAAAATAAAAGCAAAGGTTCCCGCACGTGAGATCCTTTATGACGTCCTGGAGCGCTATGAAAATGAAATGACTGACAGTGAGCATTCTCTCAGTATTGCCATCTATGAATTTTTCAGCAGTCCTTCCATGGCCAAGAGCAATAACTCTATCCGGCAGCAATATGAAACATCAAAAGACATGTGGACTGCTCTCATCCGCTATGGGATACAGACCGGAGAATTCTCTTCGGTGGACCCGGAAGCGGTTTACGACCTGATCGTGTTTTCTTATCAGGGAGTCCGCATGTACAGTAAACTTATGGAGATTGATGATCGTATTCCCAAAGGGATCACCCGTCAGATCAAAACGCTCCTGTTAAAAGACCCGGCTGGCTGATGACCGGCTGTCAGGTACTGTAACTACAAATATATATAAATAGAAAGGGGAACACATGGAAACCGTATTTTATAGAAATGAACTCCCGGGACAGGCCTTTATCAATCCCACGGATACTGTCCACCGGGTGCCGGGATTTCCCAAACTCTGCGTGTCCACATACTCCGAAAAGATTATCCGACACATGGCTGCCCTTGACGGCGTGGAGATCATTGCACATCTGTATACAGCCAATGGACGTAATCCAATTTATAAAATTGTCTATGGCGGCAGGGAAATTGCTTTTTATATGTCTCTGGTAGGTGCTCCTGCCTGCGTATGCGGTTTGGAGGAGGTGGCTGCCATGGGTGCAGAGAAATTTGTCTTCTTTGGATGCTGCGGTATCCTGGATGAGGAGGCCGCCCAGGACCGAATCCTTGTTCCCACCGGGGCTGTCCGTGATGAGGGGACCAGCTACCACTATCTCCTCCCGGATAATGAGATCCGGTCTGACAGCCACTCTGCAGAAATATTAAAGGGCTGCCTTGAAAAATGCGGATACCCCTATGTCTGCGGTAAGATCTGGACAACAGATGCCATATACCGGGAGACACCGCCACAGATAAAAGCCAGGAAAAACCAGGGCTGTATTGCCGTAGATATGGAATATTCCGCTCTGCTGGCCGCTGCACAATTCCGTAATCTGCCGTTTATCCAGTTTTTCTACGGGGCAGACAGCCTGGACAATCCCACCTGGCAGCCCCGCGATCTGACCGACTACGGACTTTCCGGGGCAGATAAATACATGGCCCTTGCTTTTGAGTGCGCTCTGGCTATGTAAACTTTCCCTTTTATATTTGACATCTGCATTCTGAAATATTAGAATAAAAGAAAATGCAGTGTTCAATCCGGTAAAACCCGGCAGGCTGCGCAGGTTATTGTGCAGTCCTGAACAGAAAGGGAATACAATGACGGATAGGGAAAAAATCACCCAGGTTTTCTATGATTATGAGGATGGCGGCCTTGTTTCCGCGGACCTGGATAAAGTTATGAGATGCCTGGACAAAGATCTCATAGGCATTGGAATTGGGGAACAGGGATTTGTCACTTCCTTGGAGGATGTGCGTCAGGTTTTTTTAAGCGGAGTCAAAAACGCTCCCGGCATAAAGCATTCCCTGTCCTTTGAACATATTCATATCCTGATCCATGAGGAAGGGTTTGCCAACCTCTGTGCAAAGGTGATCGTCCGGGCCCAAAAGGGGGATGAACTTACCACCAGCCAGTTTCTCCAATTCCTGACCCTCATCCGCAGGGGCGAAGAATGGAAGATCTGCGGACTCCACGCTTCCTCCCCAGTGGTAACCGAGGAGAGCGTGGAAGCATATCCCCTGAAATTTGCGGAAAAGACCCTGCAAAGCCTCAAAGAAAAAATCGGTGAGGAGGCTTATCTGGCAGAGGAGCAGTATCGTCAGGCTGTATTGGCCGACACCATTGCCTTTTACATCATAAATTTTTCTTTGGATCTTTTTGAAAAATGCCAGCTCAATGGGGAACTCTGCGCCTTTGTAGAGCCGGGAACTCCCTATGAGCAGTTTCTATCTGATCATTTACCTCTTTATGTCATGGAGGAAGACAGGAAGATTTTCCTGGAGACCCTGTCTCTTCAAAATGTTATGGATGCCTTTGCATGCGGAAAAAAAGAACTTAACTGCGAATACCGTTTTCTGTGCCCTGACGGTTCCGTACTTTGGATGGTGACCATTGTAAGGCTCATAACGGATGTGGCCACAGGTGACAAAAAGGGGATCATGTATGTCAAGGATATTGATGCCGCCAAGCACAGGGAATTGGATATGATCGCAAAGGCTGACAGGGATGTGATGACCGGTGTTTTCAACAAATCGGCCTTTATCGGCTCTGTCTCCTCCCTTCTTTGCGATAGGGAAGCACATGCCTTCGTCATGCTGGACATAGATAATTTTAAAGCCATCAATGACACCAACGGCCATCCGGCAGGGGACCAGGTCCTCATAGCCATTGCGGGCATTTTGAAAGACACCTTTTCCGCCGACGGCATAGTAGGACGCCTGGGTGGTGACGAATTTGCAGCCTTTACTCAAGGTTTCCGGTCACAAGATGACTTGCGGAATCGTCTGGAACATGTTTTGGAACAGATAACGAAAATAAAACCATCCGGAATGACTCTGTCAGTTGTGACTTGCAGCATCGGTGTAGCTCTTAGCAGTGACACCTTAAACATTGAACAGCTTTACAAGCGTGCAGATGACGCTCTGTACAGAGCAAAACAAAATGGAAAAAATCAGATTGCATTCTACAGCTGCAGATAATATATGGCATATAAAATAAAAACCTGCTTCTTTTGTGATCAGCCCCATGTCAAGCAGACATGGGGCTGATCACATTTGGGAATGATATGATACCCCTTAAGTAGACAAGGTAAATGACCAAATTCTACTTAGGGGGTATTTTATATGCTTTTCAAAATTGCAGAAAACTATTATTTCGTTGTACTGCCAAAACCTCCGTTACGGACTTCACATACATCATCATCCACGGTGATCCCATACTCCACGAAAATCCCCTGCGCAAAGCCGGTACCCGCCTCCACGTTTACGATCTTTCCTTCATTGGAATCATTGGTGATCTTCACGAAAATATGGCCTTCATTATCTGAATAAAAGTAGTCGCTGTCAATAACACCAACCGTATTATTGAGCTGCAGGCGGTATTTGAATCCCAGACCGCTTCTGGGATACAGCTTAAGCACCCACCCTTCATCCATCTCAGCGCGCACCCCAGTGGGGATTTTCATAGTCTCTCCCGGTTTCAGTTCAAAGGAAAGAGGGCTGTAAAAATCATACCCTGCGCTTCCTGCGGTAGCTCTTTTGGGAAGCTTTATGCTGTCATATACTGCCTCTGTCTCCGCCTCTGTTACCTGTCCAAAGGTATCTTTCCATCCTTCTGCAAACTGTTCTCTGCTCACTTTATGAAATTTCGCGATTCTTCTCATTGTCATCTCCTGTATGTTGTTTTTTATTTACTCTGCGTGCAGTATTACATTCCCCTCTTTCAGGGACCTCTGTACGTCAATTACCCTCTGGTTGGAACTTCCCTTCCACTTCAGGGCAATGTCTTTCTTCTCTGCGACAAATTTGCCGTCCACCAGCACATCCAGATATTGAAGTATCTCTTTTCCCCGGAGTTCCTCCCACAGATATCCTGTGTACAGCCATATGGTCCTGGCCGGAAACTTTTCCTTTATCTCTTTTGCCAATGCTGTCACTTCCGGCACATTTTGAAAATACAGAGGGTCACCTCCGGAAAATGTGATCCCGGATATGTAATTCCTGCTCAATTGTTCAAAAACCTCTTCTTTTGCTGCCTCGTCAAAAATAAGGCCATTTCCTGAATCCCAGGTAATGGGATTCTGACAGTCCTTGCAGCAGTGAGAGCAGCCGGATACCCATAAGACTACCCGCAGACCATCCCCGTTTAACATGTCATCTTTTGTAATATTGTGATATCTCATGAACTTTCCCTCCAAAAGCATGCAGCGGCAGCTGACAGCCGCACGCGTCCTGACACAGGTACTGCGCCTCGGCGCATAAAAGGGGAGAACCGGCTGCCCGGATACAGGCGGCTTGGCTCTCCCCTCACTATTTTTGAACTACTGTGCGTCCTTCGGCACGTCCTTGATGCTGAAGCTGATTCTTCCCATCTTGTCCTTGCCCATGCAGATTACCTTTACCTTGTCTCCAAGTGTCAGCACATCCTCAACACGGTTGATTCTCTCTTTGGCGATTTTAGAGATATGAACCATACCTTCTTTGCCGGGAGCGAATTCCAGGAACGCACCAAAATCCTTGATGCTTACAACCTTGCCTGTATAAATCTGGCCTTCCACAAAATCTGTGGTGATGACCTTCACATAATGAAGCGCCTTATCCATCATCTCCTGGTCTGTGCCGCAGACAGAAACAGCACCGGTATCATCAATGTCAATCTTAACACCAGTCTCATCAATGATCGCATTGATGGTCTTTCCTCTCTGGCCTACCACATCACCAATCTTCTCCGGATCTATCTGGATCTGGATGATCTTCGGTGCATACTCATTCACGTGGTCTCTCGGAGCCGGAATACATTTTTCCATAACTTCTGTCAGGATGTACTCTCTGGCTTCTTTTGTTCTGGCAATGGCCTCCTCGATGATCGGTCTTGTCAGTCCGTGGATCTTAATATCCATCTGGATCGCTGTGATACCGTCATGTGTACCGGCCACCTTGAAGTCCATATCTCCAAAGAAGTCCTCAAGACCCTGGATGTCTGTCAGTACAATATAATCATCATCTGTGTCGCCTGTCACCAGTCCACAGGAGATTCCGGCTACCGTTTTCTTGATCGGAACACCTGCTGCCATCAGAGACATGGTGGAAGCACAGATACTTGCCTGTGATGTGGAACCGTTGGACTCGAAAGTCTCAGATACGGTACGGATCGCGTACGGGAACTCCTCTGTTGTGGGGAGTACCGGCACCAGGGCACGTTCAGCCAGTGCACCATGGCCGATCTCACGGCGTCCCGGTCCTCTGGACGGTTTTGTCTCACCTACGGAGTAGGACGGGAAATTATAGTGATGCATGTAGCGTTTGCTGGTCTCAAACTCATCCAGTCCGTCCAGTCTCTGTGCCTCGGAAAGAGGAGCCAGAGTTGTGATGGTACAGATCTGTGTCTGTCCACGGGTAAACATAGCGGAACCGTGTACCCGGGGGATCAGGTCTGTCTCTGCTGCCAGAGCACGGATCTGTCTGATGTCACGGCCATCCGGACGCTTGTGGTCCTTCAGGATCATTTTGCGGACCGTCTTTTTCTGGTACTGGTAAACAGCATCAGGAAGCAGTGCCAGCCACTCTTCATTATCGGCAAAGGCCTCTTCCAGTTTTTCTGTGATCACACGGATGTTGCCTTCTCTTGTCTGTTTGTCATCTGAGAATACAGCTTCTTCCATGGCTTCCGGTGTAACAACTTCTTTGATCGCCGCAAACAGTTCTTCCGGTACCGCACAGCTTTCATAGGTGTGTTTTTCTTTTCCGCATTCAGCCACGATCTTATCAATAAATGTAATGATCTCACGGTTCACATCATGAGCCATGAAGATCGCCTCGATCATTTTGTCTTCCGGAATCTCGTTGGCTCCGGCTTCGATCATGATGACTTTTTCTCTTGTGGATGCAACGGTAAGCTGTAGGTCTGAGACATCCTTCTGCGCAAGTGTAGGATTTACGATCAGCTCTCCGTCTATCATTCCGATCATAGTTGCAGCACAGGGGCCGTCAAACGGAATATCGGAAATACAGGTTGCGATAGAAGAACCCAGCATGGCAACCACCTCAGGATTGCAGTCCGGATCAACAGACATTACCATGTTGCTCAGAGTAACGTCATTTCTATAATCTTTAGGGAACAGAGGACGCATAGGACGGTCAATGACACGTGAAGTCAAGATCGCATGTTCGCTGGCCTTTCCTTCTCTCTTGTTAAATCCACCCGGGATCTTTCCAACTGCGTATAATTTTTCTTCGTACTCAACACTCATAGGGAAAAAGTCAATTCCCTCTCTGGGTTTGTCGGATGCTGTTGCTGTAGATAAAACGGTGGTCTCACCGTAATGCATGAAGGCTGCGCCGTTTGCCTGCTTCGCCACACGGTCAATCTCTACCGTCAGGTTTCTGCCTGCAAGTTCCATGGTAAAACTCTTGTACATATTATATCTCCTTTTCGTTCTTCGGCGTTGCGCTGTCCGAAACAACTGAAAAATGCACTTCCAAAATAAGCCGGGAAATACCCTTTTCAGTGGTCTCGGTTCCAGTATCTTCGCCGTGATAAAATAGGGCGGAATACTCCGCCCCTAGGTTTGACTGATTATTTTCTAAGACCTAACTTCTCGATCAAAGCACGGTATCTCTCAATATCAGTTTTCTTCAGATAAGCAAGTAAACCACGTCTCTGACCTACCATTTTCAGAAGACCTCTTCTGGAATGATGATCTTTGTGATTTACCTTTAAGTGCTCTGTCAGTTCCTCAATTCTTGCTGTTAAAACTGCAACCTGCACTTCCGGTGAACCTGTGTCACCCGGTGTCCTTGCATATTCTGTCATGATAGCTTGTTTCTTTTCTTTAGAAATCATTGTATGTTCCTCCATATTTTTTTATAATCGCCTCTGATTAAGAAACGGTCGGAGTTTCCAATTCCTGAATCAGGGCTGTACTCATACTTGCTTAGTATAGCATAACAACCTATAATTGTAAAGTAACTTTTTATCATCAAATACGGCCTGTAACCAGTAAACGTTCCTTAAAATAAACGCACGCCCCAAACAGCCTGTTCCCTGTACAGATTGGACACTTTTATACCTGTGGCTGAGCTGCTGGCATGCACCACCTGACCGTCTCCGATGTACATGACCACATGATAAATATAACCATTTTCCGAATAAAAGATCAAGTCCCCCGGAAGCGCTTCCTCCACAGATATCCTCTGCCCCACATTTGCCTGGTCCTCTGCCACCCTGGGGATGTCCACGCCAAAGTCACTGTAGAGTGTCTGCACAAATCCGGAGCAGTCCGCGCCGTTGGTCAGGCTTGTCCCGCCCCACACATAGGGATTTCCCACGAACTGAAGGGCATAATTGACAATGGACGTACGCACATCTGAAGGATTGATGACCGGCACAGGCTCCGGGTCGTCCACAGGGTACGCAAGGACAGGCTCCGCAAGCCCCGTCATTTCCAGGTAATCCGTCTCATTGCTTCCAAGCATGTCCAGATACAGGTTGCAAACATATCCGCTCATCTCCCCTGATGTGATATAGGACCATTCCCCCTCTGTGCTCTCCACATAGCAGAGCCCGTCCTTTGGAAGCTTGCCGATAATGGCAGCATCTGTGCCGGCCCCCTCCCTGATGTTCAGACAGGTATCCACATCCGCCACAGCACAGCACTCCTGTTCCGGTACTTCCTCGGCAGGCTCCGCAAATACAGGCACTGCTGTCAGAAGCATACTGGTTCCTACTAATGTATAACTGATCTTTTTCATAAAATTCTGCATAAAATACTCCTTTTCAAAGAATCCATAAATTTCTTCCTGTCAGATTTGCTTCCGGCAGGACACAAAAAGCCCGCGGCTCATCTGCCGCAGGCTTTTTCTTTGGTATTCAGAACAATAAAAGCGTATCTTTTATTGTCTTATAGAGTATTGCCTGTTTTTTACGATTTTATTACAATTCCATTACAATTCTTTTATCTTCTTCCGGTTCTTCATCCAGAATAGAAAATGCAATGTTGGTCGCATGGTCAGCCACACGCTCCAGACCGGAAATAAGGTCTGAATAGATCATGCTGGCGTCCGGTGTACATTCGTTTTTGGTAAGACGCTGTATATGGGTTGCCTGGAGATGTCTCTCCATCTCATCAATACTGTCCTCCAGCTCCAAAATCTCCTGGAGGTGTTTCTGGCTGTTATTGGAGAACATGTCCATGGAGTAGGTCATGATCCTTATAACCTTGTCCATCATTTCAGCCAGCTCCTTCTGGGCGGCCGGACTGAATTCAATGTTCTTCTCCCTGCGCTCAATGGCTGAATCTGCCACATTTTCCGCATGGTCCCCGATTCTCTCAATATCGTTCACCACATGGAAGAGACCGCCTATGCTTTTAATATCATCAATGGGCAGGGTACTCTGGTTGATGGCGATCAGATAATCCGTGATGGCATGATTCATATAATCAATATGTTTCTCCACCCGGTACACCTCTGCGATCTCGTCCTCATCCAGCGTGATCAGAGCATTCATCGCCCTGTTTAAATTGGTGATAGCCATATTGCCCATTCTCTCCAGCTCTTTTGTAGCTTCCACTACAGCTGTGCTGGGGGAAAATACATTGGTCGGCCCTATGTATTCCAGTTGGAAACCGCCGTCCGCTGCCACTTCGTCCTTTCCGGGTACGAACAGATATGT
The DNA here is from genome assembly GCF_900258535.1 of Blautia marasmi. Taxonomy (NCBI): domain Bacteria; kingdom Bacillati; phylum Bacillota; class Clostridia; order Lachnospirales; family Lachnospiraceae; genus Blautia; species Blautia marasmi. Next base: position 4,365,211 of record NZ_OIWX01000001.1, on the reverse strand, counting down.
CATCTTCACAATGGCACCTGAGAACGGCAGTAAGATCAGCACCTGGAAAACTTTGAACAGGGTGTGGGCATTTGCCACGCTCCGTCCTATGTTGCCTCCGGAAAGTGTGGTGATCGCATTCTCTATCCAAGTCTCACCTGCCAGCAGCAGCACCGCCATGATTATGGTACCGATCACATTGAACAGAAAATGGATCAGCGCTGCGCGCTTTGCGTCTTTGTTTCCATTGAGGGCTGCCAGCAGTGCAGAGGTACACGCACCGATATTACAGCCTAAAATAATGTAAAAGCAGATTCCCAATGGAAGCAGTCCCTGCTGCGCCATCAAAAGCAGTATACTGACCGTTACCGATGAACTCTGGACAATGGCCGTGATCAAAAATCCGATGAAGATACCTAATAACGGATTTTTCAGATTGGATAAAAGGCTGATGATAATAGGTGATTCCTTCAGACCTGCCATACTGCCCGACATAAGCGAAAGGCCCATGAACAGGATACCAAAGCCCAGGATAACCTCACCGACCTTTTTCACCTTCTCCTTTTTGCAGAACATAACAATGATCACACCCAGCATCAAAAATACCGGAGCGATCTGGGAAAGGTTAAAAGCCACCAGCTGTGACGTGATGGTAGTACCGATATTGGCCCCCATGATCACACCTGCTGCCTGGTAGAGATTCATCAGCCCTGCATTTACAAAGCTGACTACCATTACTGTGGTCGCACTGGATGACTGGATAATGGCACAGAAAATCATGCCGAACAGCATTCCCACAAATTTGTTTTTTGTAAAGAAAGCCAGAAAACTACGCATCTTTGCTCCTGCGGCTTTTTCAATGCTGTCACTCATCACCCGCATGCCGTACAGGAACAACCCTAAGCCGCCTATCAGCGTCAAAATGTTTCCTACGTTCATTCTTATCTCCTTGGTAAAAAAAGATTCCGTTATAAACTATAATAGAAATTTTGAGGTTTGTCCATCATTATTTGTCAAACGCTTTGAAAAATTCTCGACCTTTTCGGACATCCACATCCAATTGTCCCTTTAATTCCTGCAGGGAGGCGAATTTTCTCTCAGGTCTCAGATAACGGTAAAAACGCACCTCCGCGTCCTGTCCGTACAAGTCCTCGTCACAGTCAAACAGGTATGTCTCCACACCCAGAAAATGCTCTGCCACTGTGGGCTTATACCCTACGTTGGTAATTCCCTGGTATATTTTGTCTCCAATGCGGGAGCGGGTGATATAGACACCGTTGGGCGGCAGTTTTTTACAGACCGGAGGGATCAGATTGGCAGTAGGCACTCCTATGGTGCGCCCCAGCTGCCTGCCGTGTACAATCTCACCTCTGGTAAAATACACATATCCCAAAAGCTCGTTGACCTTTTCCATATTCCCTTTTTCCAGCTCTTCCCGCACATAGGTGCTGCTGATCTCCCGATTCCCGTCTTTTAACTTTTCCACTACATCCACAGTAAAACCATAAGTTTTTCCCATATCATCCAAAAGAGCCGGGGAACCGGCCCTGTCGTGGCCGAATCTGAAATCAGGGCCTACTGCCAGATATTTTACATGCATCCGGTTCACCAGAAATTCTTTTACAAACGCCTCTGCCTCCATGTGCATCAGTTCATCTGTAAAGGGACACTCCACCAGAATATCCATGCCCCGCTCACAGGCCAGCTCCTCCCGCTCCTCATTGGTCAGAAGTCCCTTTGCAGGGGTATGTAGAAGCCTTACTACAGGTGATACGTCAAAAGTAAAGATAACCGCCTTACAGTTATCTTCTTTTTTTTCCCGTATGCAGTTCATGAGCTTCTGATGTCCTCTGTGCAGCCCGTCGAATTTTCCCAGGGTGACTGCACTCGTCTCCCCCTCGCCAAGCCTTGGCACATCTGTTGTATATATCATGGTGTCTCCTTTCTGCTCTCCGCAAAATCCTCCGGGGTGCAGAACATGGTAATCAGCCGAAACTGTTCTCTTTTCTTTTCATATTCATAGAGGCCGATGAACCGCTGTCCGCTGTCATACATACGGACCCTGGTACCGTCCTCCATCTCCTCCTGGGCAGGGACAGCATTCCCGTTGCGCAGCATTTTGTCAAATTGTGCAGGGGCGTGTATCTCCCCGTATTCGGAAAACATCTGCTCAATGGTGACAACATGGGATAAAATACAGCCCGCTCCCACTGCCGCCTCAACCTCAGAAAGCCTCATGGCATCCTTCACATCAAACCGCTCCACCCGGGTGCGCAGCAGGCTTTCCATACAGCCCCCGCATCCCAGCTTCCGGCCAATATCGTGGCACAGCGTCCTGATATAGGTCCCTTTGGAACAAGTCACTCGAAACCGCACAAGCGGAAGGTCCATCTCCAGGATCTCTATCTGGTAAAATACCACACGCCGCGGTTTTCTCTCAACTTCTTTTCCCTCCCGGGCAAGTTCGTAAAGCTTTCTGCCGTTTACCTTCAAAGCAGAATACATGGGAGGGATCTGCTGCTGCTCTCCCAGAAAACTCTCTATACAGGAACGCACTGTGGCAGGATCAGCTGTAACTTCTCTTTCCTCCAGCACAGTGCCTGTCATATCCTGGGTATCTGTGCTGATCCCCAGGTGCAGAACTGCCTCGTATGTCTTCCGCTTATCGGTCAGAAGGTCACACAGCTTAGTCGCCTTTCCCAGACATACCGGAAGGACTCCTTCGGCGTCCGGGTCCAGTGTGCCCGTGTGGCCTATCTTCTTTTGCCTTAAAATGCCCCGAAGTTTTGCCACAACGTCATGGGATGTATATCCCTTTTCCTTGTATATATTGATAACTCCGTTAATCACTGCATTTTTCCTTTATCTGTTTTTCGATATGTCCTGTCAGGTTGTTGATGACATCATAGACGGAACCCTGCATGGTACAGCCCGCTGCCTTCACATGACCGCCGCCGGAAAAATAGCTGGCTGCCACATTCACATCCACAGGTCCGTTGGAGCGCATGCTCACTTTAAATTCCTGTGTTTTTACCTCGTATAAGAAGACGGCAACCTCTACGCCTTTGGTGATGCGCAGCTGGTCAACTATGCCGTCCAGATCTTTTGGTTCCACACCGTAAAACTCCATATCCCGCTTTCTGATACAGCCGATAATGCATTTTCCGTCCAGCAGCATGATACTCTCCATCAGGCATCTGCCCAGGATCTGGTTCTGTACATAGCTTTTCTGGAAAAAAGTCTCATCAATGATCCTGGTAAAATCAATTCCCTTTTCCATCAGCTTTGCTGCAATACGCAGAGTTGCCGGGGTTGTGGAAGAAAATTTAAACACGCCTGTGTCATGGGCCATTCCCATATAAATGGCCTCTGCCACAGACTTTGATACCTTTTCCTCATCCAGAAGTCCGTACAGCACCTCAGAAGCAGAACTCACATCCGGCTTCACCACATTGATATCCCCAAAGCCTTTGTTGCTCACATGGTGGTCAATGCAGATCTTTCTCTTTGCCTTCTGGTAAGCCTCCCACGCCACACCGATACGGTCTGATGTGCTGGTGTCAATGACAAAAAACACGTCATATGCTTCCTCATCGTTGTAGGCAGACCTGATCTCATCCAGATGTGAGATCATAGAAAACGCATCTCTTGGCTTTTCCAGATAGATATCCGTCTCAATCTCCGGATAGTTTTCCCGCAGATAGAGGTAAAGTCCCATACAGGACCCCACACAGTCACCGTCCGGACGAACGTGTCCGGCGATGGCTGCCCTCTTAATGCCTTTCAGTTCACTGGCTATCTTCTCCATCCTCATGCACCTCCGATGCTGTGTCCTTTTTGCTGACTTCATCAATCAGCTTAGACATGGTCACGCCATATTCAATAGATTCATCCAGGATGAACCGTATTTCCGGCGTATTTCTAAGGTTCACCGTCTTGGCGAGCTGCCTGCGGATATAACTTTCCGCACTGCGAAGCCCCGCGAGGGTGTCCTTTTTCGCTTCCGCATCGCCAAGCACACTGATATATGCTTTGCAGGTTTTAAGGTCCGGCGCCACTTCCACTGCAGTTACACTGGTCATGGGTTTTATGCGCGGGTCCTTAATACCATTACGGATGATCTCTGCCAGTTCTTTGTGAACCTCAGCGTTCACCCGTGTATTTTTAATACTGTTTTTTCTCATAAAAGCTCTCCTATCTCGGCACTTCCACCATAATATAAGCTTCTACCTTGTCTTCCTCTTGTACGTCACTGAAGTCCTCGAATACGAGACCGCACTCATAACCCGCTTTCACTTCTTTTACATCATCCTTGAAACGCTTCAGAGATGCCAGAATACCTTCGTAAATCTGCTCTTCTCCTCTGGTAATGCGGACTTTGCAGTTTCTCTGGAACATACCATCCAGAACATATCCGCCGGCAATGGTACCCACATCGGATGACTTGAACGTCTGGCGCACTTCCGCATGGCCAATCACCTTTTCCTCGTATACCGGATCCAGCATACCCTTCATGGCTGCTTCCACATCCTCGATGGCCTGATAGATGACACGATACAGACGCAGGTCAACGCCTTCCTGTTCTGCAATTGCCTTTGCCGTCACATCCGGGCGTACATTGAAGCCGATGATAATGGCATTGGACGCACTTGCAAGGGTAACATCTGATTCATTGATGGCACCCACACCGCCATGGATGACTTTTACCACAACCTCTTCGTTAGACAGCTTCACAAGACTCTGTTTTACTGCTTCTACAGACCCCTGTACATCGGCTTTCACGATGATAGGAAGCTCTTTCAGATTGCCTGCCTGAATCTGTGTGAACAGATCATCCAGAGACATCTTAGCTTTTGTCTCTTCCAGCAGACGGTTTCTATTTTCGGAAACAAAGGTAGCAGCAAAATGTTTTGCCTCTTTGTCATTTTCTGTTGCAACCAGGATCTCTCCTGCGTTGGGCACGTCACTCAGACCCAGAATCTCTACCGGGGTGGACGGAGCTGCCTCTTTTACTCTTCTTCCCTTGTCATCCATCATGGCACGGACTTTACCGGAGCAGGCTCCGGCTGCAATGAAGTCACCCACATGCAGGGTACCCTTCTGTACCAGAATTGTGGCAACAGGGCCTTTTCCTTTGTCAAGTTCCGCTTCGATCACGAGGCCTCTTGCCATTCTCTTGGGATTGGCTTTCAGCTCTGCCACCTCAGCTGTCAGTAGGATCATCTCTAAAAGAGTCTCGATCCCCTCCCCTGAATGTGCGGAAACCGGTACAAAGATGGTGCTTCCGCCCCAGTCTTCCGGAATCAGCTCATACTCGGATAATTCCTGTTTTACTCTCTCGATATTGGCGCTGGGCTTATCAATCTTGTTGATAGCAACAATGATCTCAACACCTGCGGCTTTGGCATGGTTGATAGCTTCCACGGTCTGGGGCATAACACCGTCGTCCGCAGCTACTACCAGGATCGCAATATCAGTTGCATTGGCACCACGCATACGCATAGCGGTAAATGCCTCATGTCCCGGCGTATCCAAGAATGCGATCTTCTGATCATTGATGGTAACCACATAAGCACCGATGTGCTGTGTGATACCTCCTGCCTCTCGGTCTGTCACATGTGTATTTCTGATGCAGTCCAAAAGAGATGTTTTACCATGGTCAACATGACCCATAACACAGACTACCGGAGGTCTTGGAACCAGTAAGGATTCGTCTTCATCATCCTCTTTTAGGAGTTCTGCGATAACATCCACCTTTACTTCCGGTTCTGCGATGATATCGTAGCCCAGTGCGATCTCCTCTGCTTTCTCAAAGTCGATCTCGTGGTTCACGGTAACCATAACGCCTTCCATAAACAGTTTCTTAACGATAACTGAAGGCTGCATCTTCATCTTCTCAGCCAGCTCACGGATCGTCATTTTCTCCGGAAGTGTGATCTCCTTTACTACTTCCTTCTTCTCTTCCACCTTAGGCTGTGTGTTTGGTCTCTGCAGCGCCCTTGGCAGTCTTTGGTTCGGACGTCTTCCGCCGCCCTGGTTCGGACGTTTGCTGCCTGCCTGGTTCGGGCGTTTGCTGCCTGCCTGGAAGTCATCTTTCTTAACGTCCTTTTTCTTATTCTCACGGTTTAATTTACGGCTGTCTTTCTCCACAAATTCCAGCTTGGGAGCATCTGATTTGCCGCCTTTATCTCTGTTAAATCCGCCGCCCTGACGGTTATCCGTACCTCTCTGTCTGTTGTCGCCGAAACGGTTCGGACCGCTGCCTGTTCTTGGACGGTTGTCTCCGCCTCTGTTGTCATTGTTGTAACGGGGACGGTCCCCTGTGCCTGTTCTCGGACGGTTGTCACCGTTTCGGTTATCGCTGTTGTAGCGCGGACGGTCTCCCGTGCCTGTTCTCGGACGGTTGTCACCGGTCCTGTTGTCACTGTTGTAGCGCGGGCGGTCCCCTGTGCCTGTTCTCGGACGATAATCACCGGTTCTGTTGTCATTGTTGTAGCGCGGGCGGTCCCCTGTGCCTGTTCTCGGACGGTTGTCACCGTTTCTGTTGTCACTGTTGTAACGCGGACGGTCTCCCGTGCCTGTTCTCGGACGATTGTCACCGGTTCTGTTGTCGCTGTTATAACGCGGACGGTCCCCTGTGCCTGTTCTCGGACGATTGTCACCGGTTCTGTTGTCACTGTTGTAACGCGGACGGTCTCCCGTGCCTGTTCTCGGACGGTTGTCACCGGTTCTGTTGTCGTTATTATAACGGTTCTGGCCATCCCCACTGTTGTTTCTCGGGCGGTTATCGCCGTTTCTGTTATCGTTATTGTAACGATTCGGACGGTCCCCATTATTGTTATCACTGTTATAGCGGTTTGGACGGTCTCCGTTGTTGTTATCACTGTTATAGCGATTCGGACGGTCTCCGTTGTTGTTATCGCTGTTATAGCGGTTTGGACGGTCTCCGTTATTGTTATTGCCCGGACGATTATCTGTCCTGTTCTGAGTATTTGCTGTACTTTCCGTTTTCATTCCTCCCTGTGCCGGACGATTATTTGCCGGCTGGCTGCTGCTGTGCACACTGCCTGCTTCTGCAGGACGATTCTGTGGTTTTTGTTTTCTCTCTGGCATATGACTTGCATTCTGCGGTCTGAACACCTGAATCAGTTTCTTCTTCGGTTTTTCCTCCGCCGGCGCTGCCGGTTTCGCAGAATCCGTGCTGGCTGCTGCCACATTTCCCTTTCTCAAGTTTGAGCGTATCATGCTCACATGGTCATCCTCAAGGCTGCTCATGTGGCTTTTTACATCTATATTTTTGGATTTCAAAAAATCCATGACCTCCTTGTTGGTTTTATCTAATTCTCTTGCAATTTCATGCACTCTCAGTTTTGACATATATTGCCCTCCTTTTTTATTTACCCATCTGTTCCAGCTTTTTCTTCATCGCCACTGCGAAATTATCATCCGTCACGCCCAGGGACGCGCGGTAGTCCTTTCCAATGGCACCTCCCAACTCCTCCTTTGTTCCGACAAAATAAACCGGCACCTTATAGTAGGCACACATATCGGAAAACTTTTTTCTAGAATTATCTGATGCATCGCCTGCCACAAGGACAAGGCGTGCTTTTCCTGCTTTCACTGCTTTCTCTGTGGCAAACTCACCGCTCACCACTCTCCCGGCTTTGGCCGCCAGTCCCAAAAGGGACAGTTCTTTACTGATGTTCAAGCTTATCAAACTCCTTTTCCAGGCTCTCATATACGGATGCCGGAATCGCTGTCTTGAGAGAACGCTCCAAGCCCCGGTTCTTAACGGCCTTCTGCAGGCATTCCTTGTCAAAACACAGATATGCCCCTCTGCCGTTCTTTCTGCCGGTGGCATCCAGAACGATTTCCTCCTCCGGTGTCTTCAAGACACGGAGCATTTCCTTCTTATTCCTCATCTCACCGCAGCCGGTACATTTACGCATGGGGACTTTCCTGACCGTACCCATAATATCACCTACTCTTCTTCACCGGGTATCCCGGAAGCATCCGGCTCCTCATAAGAATCCGGTGCCTCATCGGAAGCAATATCTGCCATATCCTCTTCTTCATAGGATTCCGCCACACTGCCCTCTTCTTCGTAACCCGCTTCTACATAACTCTCTTCTTCATAGCTCTCTTCTTCGTAATCTTCCTCATAGAAATCGAAGTCACCAGACTCTCTGGCCTGTGTCTCGCTCTTGATGTCAATCTTAAATCCTGTCAGTCTGGCAGCAAGTCTGGCATTCTGCCCCTCTTTACCGATTGCCAGGGAAAGCTGGTAATCTGGAACAATGACCATAGCGGTCTTCTCATCCGGGTCAGCCATAACAGAGATGACCTTTGCTGGACTTAAAGCGTTCTCGATCAGAAGCGCCGGGTTGTCACTCCAGTTGATGATATCAATCTTCTCGCCGCGCAGTTCCTCCACGATGGCATTGACTCTGGCACCGTTCATACCGACGCAGGCACCAACAGGATCTACGTCCGGGTCATTGCTCCACACAGCGATCTTTGTACGGGAACCAGCTTCTCTGGCAATACTCTTGATCTCCACAGTGCCGTCCTTCACCTCTGTGACCTCAGCCTCAAAGAGACGTTTCACCAGTTCCGGGTGTGTCCTGGACACAAGGATCTTAGGTCCCTTGGGGGTATCTTTCACCTCCAGGATATACAGTTTGATCCTTTCTGTAGGACGGAACACCTCTGTTTTCACCTGTTCATTTTCTGTCAGGATGGCATCTGCCTTACCCAGATTAATACTGTAGTTTCTGCCAAGACTTCTCTGGACAATCCCTGTCACAACATCTTTCTCTTTTCCGTAATACTGGTTGAAGATTACTTTTCTCTCTTCCTCGCGGATTTTCTGCAGAATTACGTTCTTGGCATTCTGGGTGGCGATCCGTCCGAATTCCTTTGACTTGATCTCCACATTCACCACATCGCCCAGCTCATACTGGGAATTCATCATCTTGGCATTTGCCAGGCTGATCTCCATAACCGGATCCATCACTTCCTCAACCACAGTCTTCTCCGCATACACACCGAAGTCACAGGTCTCAGGGTTGATATTCACGTGCACATTGTCAGCTTTGCCGAAATGATTCTTGCACGCCTGGATCAGGGACTGCTCAATGGCTTCCAAAAGCGTATCTTTGCTGATGGATTTCTCTTTTTCCAGAATATCCAGCGCCTCTAATAACTCTGTATTCATTTTTTACATCCTCCTGAATTTCTTCTATATAATATCCACTGCTGTTTAAAAGTCAAACGCCTGTCTGATCAGTGCAATGTCTGCCTTTGAAAAGGTGCGCTCCCCATCCTCGTTTTCAATGGTCACGCTGTCCGCATCATAGGCTTTCAGTATACCGTAAAATTCCTTTTCCCGGTCAATGGCACGGTAGGTCCTGATCTCCAGTTCCTTCCCCATATTTCTAAGGTAATCTTTCTCTTTTTTCAGTGGTCTTCCAAGGCCGGGGGAACTTACTTCCATAATATAAGCAGTGTCGATAAAATCTTCTTCATCCAGCTTTTCAGAAAATGCTCTGCTGACAACTTCACAGTCATTCACAGCAATGCCGCCTTCTTTATCAATGTAGGCACGCAGATACCAGTTGCTGCCTTCCTTCACATATTCCATATCCACAAGCTCAAAACCATGGCTTTCCAGGATGGGTGTTATCAGGGCTTCTGCTTTCTGCTCGTATCGTTCTCTTTGACTCATTCTTTCACCTTCTTCCGCATCTTCTGTCTGGTACTCGATAAAGTTATAAATTAAGCTATATTTGTGGTAACTTTATGGGTACTTAGTTTCCCACTACATAATAAGAGTGGACCGCAGGCCCACTCTTATGTTATCGTGATTATCAAGTTCTATACCAGAATACCACTAAAAGTATGAAGTTGCAAGTGTTTTTTACCAATAGACGGTAAGGAGCATGTCCTCATCACTGTATCCGATGTTCCACTGATAGGTCTCACCTTCCCCAAAATGATAGGCTTCCCGCACGGCCCGCTCGATCAGATCCCCGTCCACCATGGCCGCAACGGCCTGCTGATAACTGTCCGGATCGGCAAACTTAAAATCTTCCCGCTCCCGTCCCTCCGATATGGAGGAGGTCAATACATAGTAAATCTCATTTTCATCATAATAGGAGTACCAGGTGCCGTTCATTTTATAGTAGTTATAACTGTCATCCGCACATTCCGGCAGCGGCAGAAGCGCATCCGGTGTATGTGTGGCGAGAAGTGTTGTGGCGTCACAGCAGAGATAAGTGTAAGATATTTCCTGTACAGCACCTTCCTGCTGCTCCGAAAATCCAGGATTTGCCCAGGTGGTATCCACGTAGTAATAATTATCCCCTATTTTCACCAGGTTCCATGCATGTTCTTCATTGTTGGGCGCCGCCGTTCCGGTAACCAGGGTACAGAAGATTCCCATCTTACCAAGCAGATACTGGGTTGCTTTTGAAAATCCGGCACATACTGTGACCTGGTTTAAAAAGACGCTCTGGATGTTCTGGTTGTTGGAGCTGGATGGGTCATAAGCGATGTTCTGGCTCAGAAACTCATAGATATATTTTATCCTGCCGTAAGTATCCGCCTCCTGCGGCACCTGGGCAAGCCACTGGTCCGCTGCTGCCTCAATGGAGGCTTTTACAGCTTCTATTTCCGACTTATCCATATTGTAAACAAGCTGCAGATCCACACTGCTGGCCATATCCGGGGAACCGTCCCCCTGAAAGGTATAAGACTGCTGGTCCAGCCAGAAAAATTCCGGGTGATCCACAAACACCATATTATTGACCAGGTTGATCTCCTCCTCTGTACAGGGGTCTACGGAAACCTCATCCTTGTATTCCAGGATGCCGTTCAAAAGCTGCCGGTACACCTTCTGCTGTTTCTCTGTCAGGCTTTCATATCCGTAGGGTATGTAATCACCGTTTACATACTGCAGGGCGTCCGCCTCTGCGATCTCCTCTTTCTGGGGCTCAAAAACCTGATATATTTTCTTCTGTACCGTTTCGGATACACTGTCTTTTGACTCTGTGCTTATCTCCCTGCCGCAGCCGGAAACCATGAAGGAAACTACCATCACTCCGCACAAAAACAGACTGTATACTTTTTTTCTCATGGGCATATTCTCCTAGTCAAACCATTTCTTGTGTTTAAAATACCAAATCTCTATAATAACGATCAGGATCACCACGCCGATCAGGATAAAATAGCTGCTTCCGTAATGAAGCTCCGGCATATTGATAAAATTCATGCCATACCAGCCTGTGATCAATGTCAAAGGCATAAATATGGTGGTGACCACTGTGAGAAACTGCATGATCTTATTCTGCCTTTCCGCAGTCCTGGCCTGATACATCTCCCGAATCTGAAGGGTATACTCCCGCAGATTCCTGGTATTATCCGCCAGGCGCTGGATCCTCTTGCCCATGATCCGGAAAAGGCGGCAGTCCTCCTCCCCCAGAAATCCGGTGTAATTCTCTTCCAGCATTTCACAGAAGTCGGCAAGCTGGTCGTAGTAAGTATTCATGCGCAGGAGCTCTCTGCGTACAGCCAGCATTCTGGCCGGACAGTCCTTGATCTCCTCACGGAAAAGCCCATCCTCCATGTCCGTCATCTTCAGCTCATATGCCTGGAGAAAACGCACATCATCTTCCAGAAGACGTTCCATGAACTCAAAGAGGAAATGTGCCACATAGCTCTGTTCCTGGAATCGGATCTCTTCCATACGCTTCACTATATGGGCCACGAATCCGGACTCATCCACAAACAGAAGTTTTTCTTTATCCATATAATACCCGAAAGAAATGGGTTTTTCCAGCAGTTTTTCTTTCTGCGGAACGGAAAAAGTTCCCACCACACAATCCTTCTGCATCTCAGCCTTGCAGAAATGCACATGTTCCAAGCTCCGAAGAAGCAGACGGCCAGGGCTGGTGTCCCCATATTTTCTTTTGTAGGATTCCATGTTCAGTATCTCAATAAGACAGTCCCCCGGAGCCGGAATTTCTTTTTCTCCCAGACCTGACATTTTCTTATTTAAACCATATCTCATAGCCCCTCCTGTATCCGCGCTGTTCTTCGTATCCCCTGGGGGATGTCTGTTACAGCCTTATTTTTGTGCCTTTTGTGTCACGTTTTGCCAGCTTCAGCCTGTTCAGCGTCACATTCTTCTCTTTATAGGTAACGGTGTATTCCGTACGGCTTTCCAGCAGATACGCGTGCTCCACCTCATCATCCTCTGCAATGCGAATGCCGCGCACACCGATGGCAGTCTTCTTTTTATCCGGTACCTCCTCTTTCATAAAACGAAGGAAGAGGCCGTTTTTCGTCTGAAGCACCACATATTCCATGGGGTCAGCAATCTGTACTAAGATCAACCGGTCCCCCTCCGCCAGCTTTGTGGCTGCTATCGTCCGTTTTGACACATCAAACTCTGTTCCTGCCACCTGTTTCAGCATACCTGTTTTTGTGGCAAAGAACAGCATGGACTCTTTGATCCCTGACAGGCTGGATACAAATACCATCTGCTCCAGAGAGCTGTCAAAATTACTCACATTATCAATGGGAGTCCCCTTGTCCCTGAACTTACCAAATGGCAGGTCCAGCACCTTGATGGTATGCATTCTGCCGGAATCTGTAAACACACATATCTTATCTGTATTGAGGCAGGAGAATATATATTTGTTCTCGCTGTCCGCTGTCTCCTTATTCCGCTCATAGGCTGCCTTGTCTATAGTTCTGGCATAACCGAAACGGTCCATCAAGAACACAACTTCCATTTCCTCGATCTTCTTTTCCTCATATACCGCTTCCGCTGCATTCTCAATGGCTGTTAGGCGTTTTTTTCCAAATTCCTTTTTCACGGCTTTCAGTTCATCAATGATAACAGCAGCCATAGATTCGTAGTTGTTCAGAATATCTTCATAGCGTGCTATATTTTTCAATGTGATCTCATGTTCCGCCATCAGTGCCTCAACTTCCAGGCCAATGAGCTTATAGAGGCGCATGTCCAGGATCGCTGCGGCCTGCCGCTCTGTGAACTGCAGTTTTTTAGCCTGCCGTTCACTTGTTTTTGTCTTGAAACGGATTCCTTCCGTCATACCGCTTACCAGACAGTTTTTCACCTGCTCCCTGTTCTTGCTTCCCCGCAGGATCTCAATGATCAGGTCGATCACGTCACAAGCCTTGATCAGACCTTCCTGTATCTCCTGTTTTTCCCGCTCTTTTGCAAGCAGTGTCTGATACTTTCTGGTAGCCACCTCAAACTGGAAGTCTACATGGTATTCAATGACTTGTTTTAAGCTTAAGATCTCCGGCCTTCCGTCTGCAACCGCAAGGATATTGACACCAAACGTGTCCTCCAGCCTTGTCTTTTTGTACAGCATGTTGGTGAGGTTTTCCACATCCGCACCTTTTTTCAGTTCCAGCACAATGCGGATCCCCTCTTTTGAGGACTGGTTGGAAATGTCCACAATGTCCGTGGTCTTTTTCGTCTCCACCAGCGTTGCCACATCGTTGAGGAATTTGCCGATATTGGCACCGATCATGGTGTAGGGAATCTCCGTGATCACAAGAAGTGTTCTTCCGGCTTTTCCCTTTTCCACCTCCACCTTGCCGCGGATCTTGATCTTGCCGCTCCCGCTCTCGTAAATAGACGGAAGGTCGTCTTTATTGACCACGATTCCTCCTGTTGGGAAATCCGGTCCTTTGATGTACTTCATCAGATCTTTTGTTGTGATGGTGTTGTCCTTCATATAAGCCACAACGCCGTCAATGACCTCATTTAAATTGTGGGGAGGAATGCTGGTCGCCATACCTACAGCAATACCGTCCGCACCGTTCAGCAGCAAGTTGGGAACCTTGACGGGAAGCACCGCCGGCTCTTTCTCCGTCTCATCAAAGTTTGGCACAAAGTCCACAACATTCTTATCCAGGTCTGCCAGATAGACTTCCTGGGTTATTTTTTCCAGGCGGGCTTCCGTGTACCTCATGGCAGCCGCCCCGTCCCCCTCTATGGAACCAAAGTTTCCGTGTCCGTCCACCAGGGTCTGGCCTTTTTTAAATTCCTGCGCCATGACCACAAGGGATTCATAGATGGAGCTGTCGCCGTGGGGATGGTATTTACCCATAGTATCGCCTACAATACGGGCACATTTTCTGTACGGCCTGTCATAGCGGATCCCCAATTCGTACATATCGTAAAGGGTTCTCCGCTGTACCGGCTTTAAGCCATCCCGTACATCCGGAAGGGCGCGGGCAACAATGACGCTCATGGCATAGTCAATATATGACTTCTGCATGATCTCCGAATATTCTGTTCTGATGATATTATCCTGTACGTTCGCCATTTCGCTCCTCCTATATGTCTAATTCCGCATCCTGGGCGTGTTCATAGATGAATGCTTTTCTGGGCGGCACCTCTGTTCCCATAAGTACCTCTGTCACATCGGACGCCATGCGGGCATCCTCGATTTCCACCAGCTTTAAAAGCCTGGTTTCCGGGTTTAGGGTTGTCTCCCAGAGCTGCTGCGCGTCCATCTCACCCAGACCTTTGTACCGCTGCAGGGTGAAGGGACCTCTATGCCTTTTTCTGTAGCGCTCCAGTGCCTTGTCATCATAGAGGTATTCCTCTTTTCCCTTTGCGGGCATGGCTTTATAGAGGGGCGGCATGGCAATATACACGTGTCCCTCATAGATCAGTTCCGGCATGAAGCGGTAGAACAGGGTCAGAAGCAGTGTGGAAATGTGGGCACCGTCCACATCGGCATCTGCCATAATGATGATCTTGTCATAGCGCAGCCTGCTGATATCAAAATCGTTGCCGTATCCTTCTGAAAATCCGCAGCCAAAGGCATTGATCATGGTCTTGATCTCTGCATTTGCCAGCACTTTGTCAATGGTGGCTTTCTCTACATTCAGAATCTTACCGCGGATGGGAAGGATGGCCTGGAAGTTCCTGTCCCTGGCTGTCTTGGCACTGCCCCCCGCGGAATCTCCCTCCACAATGAAAATCTCACACAGGGAGGGGTCACGCTTCTCGCAGTTTGCCAGCTTGCCGTTGGAGTCAAAAGAGTATTTCTGCTTTGTCAGCAAGTTGGTCTTAGCCTTTTCCTCTGTTTTTCTGATCTTCGCGGACTTCTCCGCACAAGAAAGGATGTTTTTCAGGGTGTCCAGATTTCTGTCCATAAAGAAAACAACCTCTTCCCCCGTCACTTTACCTGTGGCTTTAGCCGCATCCTGGTTGTCCAGCTTGGTCTTGGTCTGTCCCTCAAAACGCGGGGACGGATGCTTGATGGAAACCACGGCGGTCATGCCATTTCGGATATCCGCACCTGTAAAATTGGGATCCTTTTCCTTCAAAACTCCCAGTTCCCTGGCATAATTGTTCATCACAGAAGTAAATGTAGTTTTAAATCCGGTCAGATGAGTGCCGCCTTCCGCATTGTAAATGTTGTTGCAGAAACCCAGCACGTTCTCCCGGAATTCATTGATATACTGGAAAGCGACCTCCACGGTTATGCCCTCGGATTCCCCCTTAAAATACACAGGGTCGTGAAGGATCTCACATTTTTTGTTCAGGTCTTTTATAAATCCTACGATACCCTCCGGCTCACGAAAGGTGATACACTCCGGCTCATCCCCTCTCTTGTCCTCAAAGACAATGGTCAGGTCAGGATTCAGATAAGCAGTCTCGTGAAGACGGCTCTTGACCTCTGTGGCGGAGAAACGCGTCTTCTCAAAAATCTCCGGATCGGGAAGGAAGTTCACCAGCGTCCCTGTGGTTTTTGTCCTTCCCAATTTCGGGAGCAGGCCCTCCTCCAGTTCGATGGTGGGGATTCCCCGCTCATAGTGGTCGTGATGGATATAACCTTCCCGGCTGATCTTAATATCCAGGTATGTGGACAGTGCATTCACGACAGAAGAACCCACACCGTGAAGGCCTCCGCTTGTCTTATAGGCAGAGTCGTCAAATTTTCCGCCTGCGTGCAGAGTGGTGAATACAAGTCTCTCGGCTGACATGCCCTTCTCATGCATTCCCACAGGGATTCCCCTTCCGTTGTCCTCTACGGTGGCGGAACCGTCCCGCTCCAGTGTCACACGGATATCCGTACAGAAACCGGCCAGATGTTCATCCACCGCATTGTCCACAATCTCATAAATCAAATGGTTCAAACCTTTCCTGGAAACACTGCCGATATACATACCGGGCCGTTTCCTTACAGCCTCCAGTCCTTCCAGAACGGTAATGCTGCTGGCATCATAGGTTGTTTTTTTTGCCATTCCTGTTCGTCCTTTCTATTCCTGATTCAGTATATTTTCAATTGCTTTTGCAACACCGTCATTTTCGTTGGTATCTGTCACCGCACTGCTGATCTCCTTTACCCTGTCACAGGCATTGCCCATTGCCACAGAGTACCCGGCATTCAAAAGCATTTCATAATCATTATTGCTGTCGCCGATGGCCATGATCTCTTCCTGTCTGACTCCAACCATATCGGCCAGCTTTGCAATGGCATTCCATTTGCTCCATCTTCCATGCACCACTTCTATATTATTGGGGATAACGGAGATGGGATGTACACCGGGGAGCAGATCGATTTCCCTTATCAGCTTATCCTTTTCTTCCATTTTGGATACCAGGATATGTACCTTTCCCACACGGATATCATTCCCTGCCAGAAGCTTCCTGTAATCTGCTGTTATTTTATTGGTGGCAAGAAGCTGGTCACAGTATTCTTCCGGAAGTCCGCATCTTTTGATCACGTCCTGTCCTTTGGCATCCATGTAGGCATCCTGACCTGCATAGATCTCCACATATGTATCGTATTCTGCCGCAAGCTCAAAAATTTTCCTGACATTATCCATGTCCATATCATGAAAATACAGGACATCCTCTGTCCTGCCGCTGCTGATCACGGAACCGTTGCCGTTTATAAAATAAGAGATCTCCCTGAACCCATTTAATACAAACCGGGTATTGCGGTAGGAGCGGCCTGTTGTGGGAACTATAAGGTATCCTCTTCTTCCCGCCTCCTCCACCGCTTCCCTGGTCCGCTGTGAAATGGTGCAGTCATCCCGAAGGAGTGTACCGTCCAGGTCAATAGCTATCATTTTTAAATCTTTTCTCATCTCTGTTCTCCTGTTATTCTTCCTATATACCTAAGGCTTTTTTCCTTTATCCCTTTGCCTCAGTCCCCCTGTTACGCTTCACACAGTCAAACACATATACAGACAGAAGGCCGCAGCAGATGCCAATCACGATTCCCGCCAGCACATCTGTAGGGAAATGCACATATAAGTACAGACGTGAAAAGGCGATCAGCGCCGCCAGCACATAGGCGCAGATGCCTGCCTTTTTATTCCCTGTAAAAAGTGCCGTCGCCGCAGCAAAAGAAGCCTGCGTGTGACCGGAAGGAAATGAATAATCCTTAGGCACCTGGATCAGCAGCTCCACAGTCTCATTGATCCAGCATGGACGCTGCCTCGCCACAAGCGGCTTTAAAATAATATTTCCAAACAATGCGGAAAATATCAGCGCTCCCAACACCAGGACACCGTACTTTCTGTATCGCTTAACGCAGAGCAGCACCAGGCCAAGTACGATCCAGAACCATCCTGCGTTTCCAAGGGATGTGATAAATACTAAAATTTTGTCCAGCAGAGGAGTATGTATCTGCTGCAGAGCATCCAATATTGTAAATTCCCAACCCATATGATTTTCCTTTCTGTTTCGGATTCGACCTATATCATAACTTATTTTGGGGATTTTTTCAAATCTATTCTGTAAATCGGTGAAGATGAGGGGGGACGGTAAAAAGCCTTTGGCTCCGGGACGGGGAGGCAAAGGCTTTTTTGTCTATGATATTTAGAAATATACTATAAGGCCGTTTCTTATCTCGGGGCTTGCCAGGTCTATGGTAAGAATACCTCTATCTACCCCACGGAATATATCTCACTTCATTGTAATGATTGTTTAGAAGGTTTTTCGCTGATAGATATGGATAAAAACTCACTACTGTAGATGCTGCTTTTCTCCTCCTCCGTATCTTCGTATATTTCTGCCACTTTTTTCTCTTTACCCAAACCAATCCCACAAGCCATTAAAGCTCCATCCCTTGTCTGGATAAACGTATTGTATTCATAATGATCATTATAATCCATAATGATATCTTCTGTCCATTTTAAGTTGGTTGTTTCAAATCCTATGTCTTCCAACCAGACTAATTATCTTATCACTGTGGAATATAAAGTTCCTGAGTAAAACGATTATTTTTATATTCTGTATGGTGTATAACATTTGGATAATTTTTTAATATCTCTTTGGCATTAAAAAGTCCAAGACCGTATCCGGTATCTTTTGTTGTAAAACCATTTTCATACAGTTTCTCGATAGGAAAACGGTTCATATTGCACGAATTTGTAAGACAGATTATAATATTGTCTTCATTTTCTAAAAGACCACAGAATAAATATTTCTCTTCAGTTTCAAACGCTGCTTCTATAGCATTATCAAGAAAGATGCCCATTAGCCGGGATAAGTCAATAGGCTTCATAGAATTAGTAGAAGTAAGAGGTGTGGGTATATCAATATTCAACTGTAGATTCAGAGAGGATGCGCGTATAAATTTCTGGTACAATAACCCTTTTAGTTCTAAAATCTGTATATTTGCAAGTTTTCCGAGTGATGCAGTATCTTTGGAAAACTGTTTTCCAGTAGGAAGAATTTTATTATGAAAATACTCATTCAGGAGTTCAAAATCTCGTTGTTCTATATAACAATTAAGAGTGGCTAGAATGTTTATGTAATCGTGCTTGAAGGAACGCATTTGCTGGTAAAGATCTTCTAATTTTGCTGTATATTCTTGCAGATTTTTATATTCTTCTAGTTTTGACTTTTTTTCTAAATCCTGTTTAATACTTCTGATAATTTGATATAACATAATTATAGTAAAGGCAAAATATAGTAAAAAAAGAAAACAATTTAAAAGTATACTGAATAAAGGGTATCCTAAATATTGACTTGAGGCAAAGTTAGTAATCAATATACATGCACAAATAGTGGTAAATAGACAAATATAAATAATGATTTTAGTATTGAATTTTTGATTGATAAAATAATTTATTTGTCTTTTGAAAATTTGTTTAATTGCAGATGTTGTAATGTATAGAAGTAAAATATAACATATAGTAAATAGGGTTTGAAGGTACCAACCAATTTGCATTATATTAATACCTGTTATAAAATAGATGATAGCCATACATAAATAATTAAATAATACATTAAAAATATATCCTATTATTCCAAGAATAAAGATTTGAAATTTTTTATTTTGACCTATGAGTACCACAAATATTACATACCCCACCATTAAATATGTTAAAAAATTACCCACAATTGGTAATAAGTGAATTGACATTATGAATATACCGGTAATGATAAAAAATATATTATTTACTTTGATAGGGAGAGGAGTTAAATTTGTACATGCTATCATTAAAACTAGAGCCCCCATTAAGATATCTATATAAAATTGTAGAGTGTGATTCATAGTAACCTCCAAACGTTTATGTTGTTTCTTGAAACGTTCAAGCATTTTATAATAAAACTGTATTTTATATAGTATTATATATTTATTCATTTGATAACGCAATAATAATTGAGAAATATGTAGATTATAATCATATCTTTTTTATACAAAAGACGTAATTAAATGAGTTAGTTGTTGGCTACGTACACTAAAATATATGTAGAAATCCATCTATAACAGTATAAATAAATGTCTGAATTTTAAAAGAATAAAGCTTTCAGACTGTCTGAAGGGAGAAATTAATGTCAAATAAAAAAATAGATTTACTTATTCAAAATATTATGAAGTATGCAAATAATTCTATGAAACACTCGTTACCAGTATTTACATACGAACCTCAATTTAAAGAATATAGTAGAGAAATGAAACTTTGTACATCAGAAACATCCACACAGCAAACGGTCGATGAAGAGTCAAGAGATGACATATAGCTGATTATGATACTTTAATCCCTTTTTTGTTATACCATATCTAATCTTCATTCAACGAGTCTATGAATTCTGATATCTTGATGGGGGAGGCTATGATGGAAACAACCCTCAGACCGGAAACAACTCCCGGCTTGAGGAGGACCTCACATCGGCTCTTTTAGCCCTGTTCCTCCCTCTCTTTTCAGCAGAAAAGGAGGACAAAGATGCATCAGTTTTCGATCATCTCATCCTCAGAGTAATCAAATAGTTCTTTGATGATCAAAGCACCGGCCGACTATTACATTGACAGGAGCATTAGGACGTGAAGCTTTTTCACTATAAAAAACCGGAAAACGTTTTTCACCAATAGCAGAAAAAATCCCCTCAGCAAATATCTTTGCCCATGATTTTTCTGATTCCTTTTATTCTCATGAAGTAAGACCAATAAAGCTATCTATAAATGAAATCTGCCGGCATGAATCCTCTGTAAATAATATATGAAACACCTACTTTCCTAAGATACTTCTTTTGTACTATAGGTAGCGTTGTGATTCAGTAAAATCTACAAAGTATATGAAATTTTCAAGTCGCCACACCGGACTAGATATGATGTGATGGCTCCCGGATGGACAGAGACTTTTGCTGTAATAGATTCAAACAACACCCAATATTGCTAATACTACTGCAGTTACCACTATAGATATGAAAATACCATTCATTTTCACAAACCAATATATCTTTACTTTCTTACGGTTATCCTCCATAATTTTTTCTTTATGCAATTGAATCTTCCCAGCATTCCACAAATTTTCCGTCATCAAAGAAATCAGAACCTCTATCACTAAAATTCCGGCTATCAGATAGAACACAAACAACATAAGGCTATCATGCCCTAATTTATACTGTTCTTTAAGAATACTTAAGTCACTTAGGGACACTCCATGTATTTTCTTTATAAGCTTTTCTATCTTCCACGCAGATGCGGCAGACGTAATCTTGAGACACACTCCGTCATAATATCCTGCCACTGCGCCTGTCTCCCTGATGATTTTCTCTGCTGTATCCCCGGAAATATAAGCCACGTTATTTTTACTTTTCCGTGTATTAGAAAACACGTATTCTTTTTGTGTATGTTTTTCTTTCCCCACGGTGAGCAGTGTCTGACTGGATAATTTGGATATAAAAAATCCCAATTTTTCCGGAAGAAAAATCATCTCTTCTGCTTTTGAATCTGAAATGTAATTCCCACAGATACCATAAAGGTCAAATTCTTTCTTCTCCTCTCCAATTGAACCCGCCTGTAGTTTATATAAGGGATAAACCGTTTCAATGTCCTTCCATCTTTCCAGTTCTGAAACTGTTTCTAATGATACATAACTGTCCGTTATCCATATCTCCTGACTCTTGTAAGCATTTTTTATCCTCTTAAACTGCTCTTTTGGCAGTACAATGGCTGCAGCAAATAGAAGTGCAAAAAAAATCAATATCCATTTGTATCTTCCTCTCTCAAAGAGTTGTTTACCGATATATCTCCATTCACTTATCATGATTCTCTTTTACCTTTTTTAGAAAATAAGCTAAACAAAGCATAATGATTTCGGCTAGAATCCCTATAGTTATCCACCACTGTACCGACATCTTCTCCCCTTCTTTCTTATTATCATTATCTGAAAGCAGTATTGGTGGCTGCAGCTCTGTGGTGAAAGGAATTTCCTCCACATATTCTTTCCCTAGTTCATCGCTGTAACTTATTCGGTATGTACCGTTTATTTCTCCGTATTTATCCTTTCCTTCCTTGCCATCCACCAGCAAAATACCATCTGCTTCCGCAGCATCCCTGCTTTCGATTTCTCCAATGAACATGGTGTTCTGAAATTTCAACCCCTCAGCAGTCAGGGAAATAGTCAAATTATAGGCTTTTCCTGCTCCGGTATTCATAAAGCTTCCTTTCACTGCAATAGCATCTCCAACGTAAATCTGCTTATTCGGCTTCGTCATCTCTGCAGTTACTTTAGGTATCTTCCGTATCTTAACTACGACAGTCCCCTCCTCTGTCAACTGTTCAGCTTCCCCATTTTCATAGGCCGCTTTATATTGAAGTGTGAAAGCATCTGTTTCAATTCCCATTTGAACCAAAACCTCCACGGAAATCTCTATTGTCTCTTTATGTCCGATATGTTCAAAATACCAGACTGTGCTTTCATTTAATATGGAAATATCCTTTTCCTGACTTGTGACAGAAAGGCTTACATTATTTATGTTTTCTTTTTCGCTCATATTCTGAAATTGCAGATGGAAAACAGCACTTTCACCTGGAACAACCTCTTCTTCCTCACAAGTTGTTCCTATATGAAGTAACTTGGGGGATGATTTCTTCTCTGCATCTTCCTGAGTAACACCATCCTCCGGCAGTCCCGCGTTGATTTCACCTCCATTTTGGGCTGTATTTGCCTCTTCCCCAGTCTCCCCAATTTCTGTTTTTTCTTCTTCCGCTTCTTCTTTTTCCTCTGCCATTTTTTCCGTAACATTGACATAAGTTGTAAAGGTCTGTTTAAACTTCTTGCTGCCAATGCTTTCCCCTGAAATTTCCCAGGTTATAGGAAAAGTACCACCCATCCTCTCCTGTTTTAACTCCAGCGTCAGCTTTATGTAATACACGGATTTCTTCGCTTTCTGTTCAGCAGTAGTAATCTCTTTTTCTTTTACATACATGTCATAATTCTTATAAATAAAGGGATTCTCCTGTGTATCACCTATATTGGGACTCACACGGATCTCTTTGTTAAGAATCTCTCCTTTGTGCAGCAAAGGCAGTATAATCTCAACACTGTCTTCACCCTCTTTTGGTATGTATCCATTGCTGTAGGAAGTATCCATTCCCTCATACACAGTCTGATTATCTATATACAGTTCCACGTCTGTACTTTCTTCCTGTTTATCCTGGCCCGGTTCTTCCTGATTACTGGAATTTTCCTGTTCTGAAGTCATATATGCAGCATCCTCTGTACCGGCGGCGGCAATTGTTTGTCCAAACAGAGTGCCTATAAGAATTCCTGCCAGAATAATACTCTTTTTCATCTTGTCAAT
Source organism: Blautia marasmi (assembly GCF_900258535.1). NCBI lineage: Bacteria > Bacillati > Bacillota > Clostridia > Lachnospirales > Lachnospiraceae > Blautia > Blautia marasmi. The sequence goes on along the minus strand of NZ_OIWX01000001.1, from coordinate 4,342,128 downwards.
ACCTCCAGACATCCATTATCTATCTCACAGACTTCATCGCACAAAATATCAATATCTTTTTGATTATGGCTAACCAACAGAATTGTTTTTCCCTCTTGCTTTAGTTCCAATATCAGTTCACGTATCTCTTTAATTCCCCTTTTGTCCAGACCATTAAATGGTTCATCCAATATAAGAATGTTAGGATTTTCCATAATAGCCTGTGCAATTCCCAGGCGCTGGCGCATTCCGAGAGAATACTTTCCCACACTCTTTTTCAAATCGGGATTTAACCCCACCTTACAAATGGCTTTTCGGATATCATCTCTATTTATTTTTCCATTGAGCGCTGCGAGAATCCTCAGATTTTTCATACCTGTCATATTTGGAAGAAAACCAGGACTTTCAATAATAGCGCCAATATTTTCAGGAAAATCCACATCCCTGCCAATCCACTTTCCCCGGACAAAAATCTTTCCAGAATCCGGAATCAGAAAACCGCAGATGCATTTCAGCAAGACGGTCTTTCCACTTCCATTATTTCCAATCAGGCCGTATATTTTCCCAGCCTGAAGCGTATAAGTAATGTCCTTTAACACCTTCTCCCCCCGAAAAGATTTACAGACATGCTCAATTATAATAATATCTTCTCTCAATTTTCCAGGGTACCTCCGAAGTTAAAATTATATTTCCGCATACCCGCCAGAGCCAGTATAAACAGGAGGATTAAAACCACTCCGGAATACACCAGACTCTGCCAAATAGTTGGCAGTTTATCGTAACCAAAATTATGCAAATGGTATGTAGCCTGCCTTAACGGGGAAGCCCAGCCTGCAATCACATACAGCTTATACCGCTCCTGCTCGCTGATATGAAACAATTCCCCGATCAATTCAGGACTCATAAGCACTGTGTAAAGGTTAAATGAAATTCCTGCGGCCATACCAGCCGTCTCAGACAACAAAATTCTGAAAACAAACATAAAGAATACCATAAGACAAGAATAAAGAAAAATCAGTGTAATTATGATCAACATACATTGATACGGCCGTGACATCTCTATGGTTCTGGCAGAAGATGCCAGAGATAAAGTTTCGCCTGCATCTGAAAAGGCCAGCTTCACTGCCGTTTCACTCCACCTGTTCCCTATAAAACAGCGCGGTCCACAGATAATGACCGTTGACAGCAAGATTGCCATCATATAAATCCCTGTAGCCAAAATTACATAAAGCACCTGGCCAGTCAGCCATACCTTCCTGCTCATGCGCATGAGATGATAAGGCACTTCCTTACCAAGATACGGAACATCAGAAAATAGCAAGAGCAGAACCACTGAAATCAGCAGAACTGCATAACTGTCGTCAAAAGTCCAGATGAATGGTTCAAATATCTGCATAACCGTATGATGCTGCTCTGAAAAATCTAATATTCTTTCCAACAAGAGATAACATATAACAAAATTCAGGCCAAAAGCGGTCCATACTTTGGAATTATGTTTCCAAAGGCGGAAATAAAAGACCACAACCATACCTGTCTGCTTCATTTTAATCATTTCCGTACCTCTTATAAACAATGACTGCAAGAATCAAATTAACGGCAATACACAATAAGAGAAGGAATAACCACTGACCATATTTCCCGCCATACCAGTCTTGTCCTTTTTGTATCCACATATAGGGATTTAACATTATTAACTGCTTAAAAAAACGCTGATTCATAATCACCAGAAGGTAGAATCCAATAAAAGGCGCAAGATAAGACAAGTATATACTTTTCATAGCATAAGAAATCATCATAGCAAAACTACTCCAAAAAAAATTAAACAGCAGATATGTAATTCCAAAAGACAATATCTCTCTGACAGATTCTATCATTCCACTCTCCACAGGCAAAACCTCTCGAGGACTCAAAAACAAAAACTGCTTCACAGCACAGAAGAAACAAGCTGTTATAAAAACCGTGTTAATAACACAAAAGTTCACTGCAATCTTACCTTTTATATAATCAATTCGTCTTTCACGGCAAAAACAGGGGTAGTAAAACCTACTTTCATAATCCTCTCTAAGACTCGACGCATATGCCGTTCCGCTTATGACCGCAAAAAACAAAACGGTATGCTGATCCTGGAGTATGAGCGAAAGCAAATGAATCCAAAATCCCTGTGCCAGCCATTCTTTTTCTTCTGCCAGATGGCAAATCCTTTCAGACTGCAAAATCATGACAGCAATCACCAAGAAATTTATCATATAAAAACGCTTTTGTTCTAAAACCCGAATCAATTCTGCATATATATATCTCATATAATTTCCTGCCTGTTACTCTTATTATGTAACTATTGGGTATCCTCATCAGCTTTGACTTTGCCTGGCTGTTGATTGTTTTCCCCCTCACAGGGTCTTTCCTACAGTCAACACAGTAAATGCGCGGCCTGTTGAATAGTCACCTTATTACCTCATATCCTGTTGTCAATATACTTCCCGCTGGCCATATTCTGTTTATAGTTAATATCCCGCTTGTCTGCTAACAACACTTCCATCAATGGCATTTAGGGTTAAATATGTAGTTTTGTAGATGCTCTCTTTATCTACCTTCTCCAGATTATAAACGGAATTCTCCGGCATACTTTCCCAGTAAGAATATCCGCAGAAATCCCACACTGGAACAGTCAAGTATTCCTGGTTGTTATTCTTATTAACTACATACATAGAAGACAAATAAATCTGTGTAATCTTCAGATAAGTCTTTTCACCTGGTGCTTTCCACGATTTATTCATAATATTTGCGGCCAGAAATTCCTTCATCTGATCAAAACTGCTTATGGCGACATCTTTATTAATGGATTCTATCACCCGGGGCGGCAAATTCATATTCATGCCAATGACTCCTGAAGCGTCCACCTGTATATTATCTTGTGTCTGCCCCATATGGGCACTATACTCTTCCAGGGGTTCCGCCCGGTCTGTCTGAACAGAAGTCTTTTCTTCAAGATAAAAATTTTCAAGTCCGCCTATCTTTCTCTTATAGCTAATATCGTAATATCCCACAATATTTCCATCTACAACCTGCGCCTTTTTCTCAATACCCACAATTTCCAAATCGCCCAATTCAAGTGCCTGAATCACTTCTTGTGCCTTATTCCCAGCTTCTTCTTCTGAAATATCCACAGACCAAGCGCCTTCTACAGCGTTATATGCTGGACTGTAATTCATGAACTCTATCCGATCGCCTCTGTCTGTATCCTTGTAAATAAGTATCCGGGCTTTTTCCGCCCTTCCTAAATCACTCTGAAGTTCTATGGCACCCTTTTCGTCAAATGTGATGTCATCAACAGCAATGGGGGCTGCCTCCTTATCTGCCTCTGCCGTATATAATTCTTCGGATTTTTTTAACTGCTCCTTTAATTGAGAAAGCTGCTCATCCAAAGTTCCATCCCCTTCATTAATACTTGATTGCGCGCCGCATTCCAGAAGCGATATCTCCTGTTTGAGAGAAATAATTTCATCCATTATCTCTTCTTTGGATACTGCAGTGCCAATTGGGTAGCAGGCCGCATCACCTACGAAATAATGTATTACTTGTTTTATCTGTTCCTGCGTCATTGCTGCTGGTTTTACTTTTTCACTTACAATTTTATCTGTATCCGGAATATGTACATCTGCATCAACCAGCACAGCTACACCGTCCGCCTCAAATTCATCCGTATAATGCGTTGGTACAGACTCTAAAATCTCTGCAGTCTGAGCATAACTTTCTCCTGTCGGCTGGTTCGCCTTCATTTCCTGTTCTAAATCCTGCTCCTTTTTATTTTTGACCAGATCTTCTTGCGGTGTTTCCTGACAACCCGAAATAAATGTACAGATAAGCAAAAGGCATAATAATTTGACTATGTATAGTCTCTTCACTTTTCCTGATCCTCCCTTCTTAGTTTTTGCATTCTAAAACTATTATCATATACCACGAAATCATTGCGCGTATCTGTTGCATAGAAAAAAGAACCCTAAATATTCGCTGTAGTGCTAATTCATATCAAAATAATACCTATCAATAAGATCACAAACATCCCATCGCCAAAGGCGATTCTGCATGGATTTTTGCCTGTAACTGTGAATGTAGTGAGCAGTTACAAAAAACAATAAAAAGTCATTGATTATGGATTGAGTTCCAGTTCTGTCCTACCAGCTTTGAGGAATAAATATTTTTCACAATAAAATAACCAGATTTTATGCAGGATAGCCTTCTGTGCGGTAAAATATAAGTAATAAATTTTTCGCACTGGAGGTTTTAAAAATGAGAAAACGGGAAAANCTGTCCTACCAGCTTTGAGGAATAAATATTTTTCACAATAAAATAACCAGATTTTATGCAGGATAGCCTTCTGTGCGGTAAAATATAAGTAATAAATTTTTCGCACTGGAGGTTTTAAAAATGAGAAAACGGGAAAAGCGGGAACGAAAGAAACAGGATAGGGAGATCGTTGATCTTATGATGGTCACAAATCATTTTTTCCATTCTTTAAAGGAATGGATCATGGAGATGGATGACCCAAGAAACCAGAGTTATATCACATACACACAGGCAGATCTGGGATATATGGCAATCCTAAAAAATGTATGTGGTCAGTTTTCCATGAGAGAGATGGAGGAAAACTTCAATAAAGAAACCTGTATTGATACACTTCGTCTTCTGTCAGGAAACCGGCATCTGGAGGAAATGCCTCATTATGATACTCTGAATTATTATCTGGAGAGGCTGTCGCCGGAGTGCCTTTCAGATCTACGAAAAAAGATGGTCACAAGTTTGATCCGTGGCAGGCAGTTTCATAGAAACCGGCTGTTGGGGAAATATTGGCGGATCATCCTGGATGGGACAGGTTTGTTTTATTTTAAGGAAAGGCATTGTGACAACTGTCTGTGCACGAAAAGAAAGACCGATGATGGAAAGACGGTAAAGCTGTATCATCATAAAGTTCTGGAAGCAAAGATAGTACTGAGTGATAAGATCGTTATCAGTCTGGGAACGGAATTCATAGAAAACGAAAAAGAAGATGTAAGCAAACAGGACTGTGAGCTGACTGCCGCAAAACGTCTTTTGCAAAAAATAAAAAAAGCTTATCCAAGGCTTCCCATCTGTATCCAGGGTGATGCATTATACGCAACAGAACCATTCATGAAGCTATGTAAGAAAACCTGCCATTGGGAATATCTTTTTACCCAAAAAGAGACAAGGCAGAAAAAACTGGATGAAGGTTTTGAATGGATAAAATCTGGTGAAGATGCCGAACGTCAGCCAGGATTATGCCAAGAGAAGGGAAGGGGATTCTATGCAAACCATGTGGAAGAAGTTGCCGGAAAAACAGAGGTTATGAATGTATTTGAGTATGAATATGAAAGAAAAGACAAGGAAGGAAAGAAAGAGAGCCTATGTTTTGAATGGGTGACCAGTCTGGAAGTAACGAAACGGAACCTGGAAGAAATGATACTTGCCGGAAGAGGGCGCTGGAAAATAGAAAATGAAGGTTTTAACAACCAGAAGAAGGGACTGTACCGTATAGAACACCTCAACAGTAAAAACAGCAATGCGATGAAAAACCACTATCTGTTGACGCAGATAGCAGATATCCTGATGCAGCTCTATGTAGCATGGAATCCATATATAAAAGAGCTGAACCAGACACTAAAAAATACATCTTCGGGGTTACTGGAAAGTTTTAGAAGACAGCCAGTAACGGACGAAGATGTATCCTATATTTTTAGATACACAACGGTGTATCTGGAATAACAAGATTATTTTAACACAGGTGGTGGTTAAAAGAAAGCTGAAATAATAGAATAGTTATCCACAAATTTTGGAAACGGTATCCGTATAGAAATAGGATGTGTATAACAAAGAACAATGTTAGAAAAAAGGTGGATAATTTGTAAAAAGAAAAGTATGCAGTAAAGTCTGAGAAATAAATAAAATTTATTCCTCACCGCTGCTGTCCTACAGCTCTGATTGAGTTTTTAACTGGTTTAAGATATAATTTTATGTTAAAATTATATCACAATAAATAATCAGATAAAAAAATACGCATAAACGTTATAGTTTATTGAGTGAACGTAAGGAGTCAATTATGATTTATTTTTTTATTTCAAGTTTCTTAGGGGTTTTGGTAACAGTCTCTACTTGCTTAAACATGCTCTATTCAAGCCTTAAATTTCCTTTAAAATTAATCTTGTGGCTTGGCTGTTTCATAATTTCACCAATATCTTTATGTTTTTTTAGTGAATACTCAACCTATTTACTGATCGCATATATACTATTTATAATCTATCTTAATAAACAGAACGCATTACTAAACTGTCTTTTATTTCTTATAGGTTACTTAATCCAGGTGACTTTAAATTATATTTGTACATTATTTGTATATATAATTTTTAGGATTAATTTCTCGGATTATAATTTTACGCAAAGTATAGTATTTATGATTTTCTATGCATTTCTATGTTGGATTATAACTTATCAAATTGGCAATTATTTAAAAAAGCATATATCTATCAGCCACTTTACTGAGCAAAAGAAAATGCTAACCCTCATCGTTATTTTTGTTGTTTTATGTGTTTCACTATTCATATTTAATTTCTCATCAAGTGAGCAATTGGGATATCCTACATACCTGACTTTTATTAACTGTTTTCTATTTTTGTCCTACTTTTCTCTTACTATCGTACTTATTTATTACATAGTAAATTCTGTTAAAAGAGAGGCTATAGAAAAACAAAAACTGACAGAATTCAAAAACCTACAGGAGTACACAACAAAATTAGAAGACCTTTATCAGCAGATACGTTCTTTCAAACACGATTACATAAACATTCTTGCCACTCTGGATTGTTATATAGAACAGCGGGATTTTGACAGCCTGGACGAGTATTTTCATAATAAAATCCTTCCTACCGGAAAACAATTTTCCAAAGATACCGCATCACTGGGAAGGCTTGCAAATATACAAGGTTTAGAATTTAAAAGTTTATTATACCAGAAATTTATGCGTGCCTCTTCCCTGCACCTGCAGTTAGATATTGATATCCCCTCCCCTGTTTCTTCGTCCGGCTCTATGGAGCCTGTGGATTTATCCAGGCTTATGGGTATCTTTCTTGATAATGCCATTGAAGCTGCATCTGAAACGGAAGAAAAATATTTATTCTGCGGACTTCTGCAAAATGACGATGGTATGATCATCTGTCTTACGAATTCCTGTATTAAAAATGATATTCCAATTGAAAAATTATATGAAAACGGCTTTACAACCAAAAATTCCGGATATGGTATCGGGCTTTTTAATGCCAAAAAGATATTAAATAAATATCCGGATGTTATTCATCACACCAAATGTAAAGATAACCATTTCACCCAGGAAATACAGATTCCACGCTGTTAAAATCTTCTCACTAAGTAAAAAGAACATTCAGAAAAATACACAGATAAATTGGAGGTATATCATGAATCTGTCTTTACAGTTTTTTATAGATAATATATTCGGCGTCCTGTTCTTGATCATTGCGTTTACAAACCTGTCGCTTTCCCCTATCAAAATGCGTAATAAGCTTTGTATGGCAGCCGGTATATCTATTATAACAATTTTTCTCTACCCTGTTTGTGGTGAGTTTTCAACTTACCTGGTTATATGTTATACCGTATTTGTTTCTGTGATTGGTCAAAAGAAAAAATTTCAAATTTGTATATTGGGAATCATGGGTTACATATATAATGTTTTTTTAAATTATTTATGTGTGACCATCATCTACGTTATAACAGATATTTATGTAATGAAACTTAGCTGGCTTTTTCGCTCCTTATTTAATATATGTTATATTTTATTGTTGTACGTTACGACCGCAGCCATTAAAAGAATTTTCAGGAAACAATTAGATTTTCTTTTCACGCATAAATTTAACATAAAATTTGTTATCAACATATGTCTATTTATAGCTGTTTGTGCCTGTATATTAATTACAAACTTTGCCACAGGCCAATATATGGGATATCCTTTATTTAGTTATCTTTTAAACTGTTTTCTTTTTTTGTTGTATTTTTCTCTATCTGTTATTATACTATATCACTCAATCAAAACCATCAAACAAGATACAGAAAAGAAACAAAAAATACTGGAATATCAAAAACTACAGGAATACACAACCAAACTGGAAGACCTTTACCAGCAAATGCGTTCCTTCAAACACGATTACATAAACATTCTCGCCACTTTAGATTGTTATATAGAACAAGGGGACTTAGACAGTCTGGAGGATTACTTTCATTCTAAAATCCTGCCTACCGGAAAACAGTTTTCCCAAGACAGTATGTCAATCGGGAGACTTGCAAATATACAAATCCTGGAATTAAAAAGTTTATTGTACCAGAAATTTATGCGTGCCTCTTCCCTACACCTGCAGTTAGATATTGACATCCCCTCCCCTCTTACTTCTATCGGTTCTGTGGAACCTGTAGATTTATCACGGCTCATAGGCATATTCCTTGACAATGCTATTGAAGCAGCCTCTGAAACGGAAGAGAAGAAATTGTTTTGTGGTTTTTTACAAAATGACGATAACATTATTATTCGTCTTACTAATTCCTGTAATGCAACTGCTATTCCTATTGAAAAACTATACGAAAACGGTTTTACAACCAAAATCCTCGGACACGGTATCGGACTTTATAATGCAAAAGAGATATTAAATAAATATCCGGTTGTTATGCATTTCACAGAATGTAGAGATAGCTGTTTCACACAGGAGCTTCTTATCCCACAAAGCTAAAATAATTTTATATCTGCAATCATGAAAAAGCCGGAGATCATCCGGCTTTTAATTACTGCTCATCCTGTGGATATTCATATTCATAGTCATAAAATCTCGGTTCTTTCTCATCACCGTCGCTGGTAATATCAACAGCGATATTGACCCCATCTTCCGTATAATATGTAAAATACACGACCAATCCGGCAGAAATACGACAAGGGCAATCAATTTCTGCGTCTCCGATATAATATGATACCCCCGTTTCTCTGGCTTCTACTACGCTGGGCGGCGCCTCTTCCCATCCTTCAGCGATCAGCATCGTCGGCCCTTCATTTGTTGCTATAACATAACCACAGGATTCTATCAAATCCTTCTCTGTCTCTTCTTCCGTCACATCTGCATTTATATCCGGATTCGGATTACGGCTTTCCTCAACTGCTTCTGCATTATCCTCCTGCACGTTCTCTTCCGCGGCTGCATTTGTGTCGGCGCCCTGCCCTGTCATATCTGCAGGTTTATTTATATCTGAATTTTCAACTTTCTTATCTTCCACAGTGTTTTTTGAATCTTTCTTAGGCTGAACTACTGTTTCCTTTTTTTTATTTGAATCACTTTCCGTCTCCGCGGTAATCGCAGCGGCATCCTTTTCCGTTTTCTCCTTTGTTCCACATCCCGCAAATAAAAGAGAAACAGAAACAGCCCATGCCCCCATCCATAATTTGTAACGTTTGTTCATTCTCACTTTATCCCTCCATAGTCTATACATATTTTAACGAAACCATGCTGAGTGTTTTTCCAGGTTATGCAACTGTACTTTTTTTATACTCTCTGCTTTATCTGGTTTTTTCAACATTTTATGTGTATTTTATTCTAGCATATGATATAATGAAATACGTTATTTTATGCGCAAACGTCTTGTTTTTTTACATAAACGTTCAGAAAGAGGAATTTGTATGCTGCCAATTTTTATTTGCGAAGACGAGCCTGTACTCCTAAAAAGTTATACTAATTACATTCAGGATTATCTTTCCTTTCATGAATATGAAATGAAAATTGTCTGTTCAACAACCGACCCTGACGAGATATTAACCAGAGTGAGCAGCGGCAAGCAAAAAGGAATTTATTTTTTAGATATTGCACTGGGCAACGGCAAAAGAAAAGAAGGTATATATCTGGGAGAAAAAATCAGACAATATGATCCTGACGGATATATTATCTATATCACCTCACATTCCGAATATAGTATGATGATATTGAGACACAGAATAGCTGCCACTGACTTTATACCTAAAGACAATTTTGAGGACTTAAAGAAAAACATAGCAGATTGCCTGCTGCTCATTCACGAAAGAGATACCCGCTCACTTGCTGAAGAAGAGACACTGGTACTAAAAACAAAAACAGAGAACATACATTTAAAACAGTCAGATATCTATTATATAGAAATCGTGCCGGGGACCCGCAAAAGAGCCATACATACACAGTTCAGCATTTATGAGACAAGTGAGTCATTAAAACTGTTAAAATCCCGCCTGGGCAGTGACTTTATATATTGTCATAAATCCATCATAATCAATATAAAGCATGTACAGGCTCTGCAAAAAAAAGTCCGTAAAGTTGTATTTGATAATAATCTTACCTGTGACGTTGCCGTCCGCTTTCAAAAAGAAGTAGCTTTGGCTTTGGAAGCCGGAAAGTGACCAAGAATGTAAATTGGGAGGGCTTGTCAAATGATACCAAAATATTCCTTAAGCCGTTTTATCGCCTCAAGCACCACCTCCTCCGATGAAGCATAAGACAAACGCAAATACCCTTCCCCACAGGCACCAAATGCACGCCCGGGCGTTGTGATGACCTGTACTTTTTTCACGATATCACAATCAATCTAAAAATGAGCTTAGCAAATATCCTATGGGAATTATCTGCTGTGCTCATTTTGGATTTAGTTAAAAACACTGCCAATCACGCCGGCAGGGGCACTCATTGCGCAAAGCCTTTTACAATAAAATTTTCCAGTGTAAAACTAACATTTACGGAAAAACCAAATGATATTTTCTCCTCCTCAAAAGCAAAATTATACTTAACCACATATGGGGTCTCAATAAAAAACAAGGTCAATTCAAGTGATTCATGAAAATCAGCACGACAAATATACTCCTGCATGTGCATCTGCAGATCTTTTATAAATTTCACTTTACCGTTTGTATCATAGTCTAATGAAAATAATATCTTTTCTATACCGTTTCTATTTTTTATAATCACCTGATATACCCCGTCAAGAAACAGAAATTCTACATTTTCTATTCCCCACTTATTGTCATTAAATCTATATTTTCTCAAAGGAAACCAAACCTGCCCAGGAACCTTCACTCTAAAATTATTATGATCCAGTAAACAAATTTTGCCGCTTTGATCTTCATATATCAAATGTTTATAGATCATCGATAATAAATCTTCCATCTTTGAACACTGTGAAAATACGATTACCGCCAAATCATTTGCAGGGCACAACAGGCACAACTGACCGAAAGCACCATCCATTCGGCAGAACCCCTCTTTACCGATATGAAACTGAAATCCATATCCGGCGCCTCCGAAAAAACTGCTTTCCTGCTTAACTATCTGCTGTTCAGTGGCCATTTTGATATATTTCCTGGAAATCAGTTGTTTCCCGTTATATGCTCCATAATTTAGAAGCATTTGCGCAATCTTTACAAGCGAATCCGGATAAAGACTCAGTCCCATCCCTCCTGCGGTCAAGCCTTCAGGTGACTGTTCCCATTGGGCTTCAAAAATCCCCAATGGGTGAAAAAGATGTATATTCAGAAAATCTTCCAGTGACATTTTTGAGACTTTTGTAATTATTGCCGAAAGCATATGAGAACCATGGGTACAATATTTGTAATATGTTCCCGGCTCATGAGGGAATTCCTGATTTAGAAATCCTCTTACCCAATCATTTTGAATCACTAATTCTCTGTATGTATCATCATAAATGCCGCATGACATTGTGAGCAGATGACGTATCCTAATCTTTTTGAGATTTTTATGGGGCAGCAACGGTAATTCTTTATCAAAAAATCCCACAATAAAATCATCAAGATCCAGAAGTCCCATGTCACAGGCTATCCCCACTGCAAGCCCGGCAAAAGACTTTGTCATAGAGAAAAACAGCTTCAATGTGTCACGTTTATATGGTTCTATGATATATTCAGCAAGTATATTTTCTTTAGACGTACAAATCACATGTGAAATATTTGTATTTGTATTTTCTTTGCAGGCATTTATAAAATCAACAATCGGCACTTTCCCCACCTCTTTCTGTCCTTTCTATCCGTAAAAAGACAGAGACACCCACACCAGATGCCTCTGTCTTTTCCCCTTATAACATAATCCCAAAATACTTCTCCAAAATCCCAGCCACTTCCTCCTCCCCAATCTCTCTTTCCTGCACCACTGCCCCATTCTCCACTTCTGTAAATATATTCCCCACAACTGACACGCTTCCATTTTCCGTCCTCTTATTCACATAAAGCCTCTGACGAAACACTGAATTCTCATTCTTGGAGCAGTATTCATTCATAGGAATATAATCTACTGCCTCCTGGGGCATAGTATAGAACTGCAGCATAGATTCCATCTCCCCGCTGCTCGTCCTTCTCTTCATGGTCCACCAGGGGACTACGTCCTTGTACATATAATACTTCTCTCCACGGATTTCCGCCTCTGCCCCATCCTGCACCGGTACCGCTCCCGGAGGCATGGGGCCGCCATAGCCCACATCGCAGAAATACTTCATGCCATCCAATTCCACAAGGATTCCCCTGTGGAGTACCAGGGGCACATAATTTTTATTCCTGGTTATCCGGCACATGCAGGAATAAGCATGGAATCCCAGGTCTTTTAGCAGGGCGGTAAACAGCGCATTCAGTTCAAAGCAGTAGCCGCCCCTGTTCTTAACCACCACTTTTTCGTAAATGGATGCAATATCCAATGGAATATCTTTTTTAAACATCCAGACATCCAGATTTTCAAAAGGCACATGATTCTGATGTCCATAGATCAAATCGTCCAGATATTCTTTCGTAAGCGCAGTCCTGCGCTTTCTGTGGATTCGTTCCAGATAGGCGTCCGCATCGGGAACAGACGCATACAGTGCTTCATACATAACCTTTCCTCCTTGGGCAGTACACGTACTCATATGATACTTTCATTATATACAGTTATTTTTTTGTTTGTAAAGCAGAAAAAAACTTTCGTCATATTGATCACACCCTATACTACAAAAAGTAGGAATCTATTTTCCACAAATGGAACCCTGTGCGGATTTACGCAAATCATAACCTGTTATATACTTGTTTTATGAATTTATTACAGCATACCGGTATCTGAACAAAAAGTAGGAACGGACAAGTGCGCACTATGTCCAAAACGAAGGGAGAGATTCAGATGAGTAGTAAAACCAATCCTGACACAGAAAAACCCGGCAAAAAGGGACTGAGCAAGGCACTGAAGATGTTCTACGGCGTGGGTGACTGCGGCTTTACCCTGATGACCAATGTGGAGAGTTATTACTTTAACTTTTTCCTCACCAATTTGGCACAATTCGGACTTGCCACCGTCTCCTTTATAACTACCACCGCGAGTATCATTGATGCCCTCCTGTCCTGGATATACGGAGCCATCTTAAACAGTATCAAACCGAAAAAATGGGGCCGTTACCGTTCCTGGCTGATCCTTCTGCCATGGATGGTACCTTTTCTCTACGCGTTCCAGTTTTTAAAGATCGGTGACGGGCCTCTTTCCATAGCGATCATTATCATAGCTGCCGTTGTCAGCCATATTGTATGGAATTTCCCCTATGTAGCCAACGTATCCATGATCGCCGTAGCCGGAAAAACGCCGGACGACAGGGCACATCTGGCTTCCACCAGAGCTGCATGGGCTAACTTTTCAAAGGTTATCTTCTCCTATGTGGGACCGCCTCTGGCAGCTCTCTTCGCAGGCATGATCGGAGAGAAAAGCCAGTACGGAGCAACTGCATTTGTACTGGGATGTATCATGGCAGTGCTCTATTTCACACACTTTAAAATGTTTGACGGCTACGAAGAAACAGAAGCCGCCGCAAGCAGCGCCTCAGCCAAAAAGGACACCACAAAAACAGGAGGCATGGATCTGGTCAAAGCTCTTTTACAGAATCCGCCCCTCCTCTCTTTACTGCTTGCTGACCTGGCCAAATGGATGTTTAACTTTGTCTGCTCCGGTGTAGCCATCTATTATTTTACATATGTGGCACAAGATTCCGGCCTGCTGGCAAGGTACATCCTGATCTCCAATATCCTGTGTGTCATTGGCTCCTACCTGGCAAAAAATATGGCGAAAAAGATTTCCACCAGATCGACTACCATCATCACCTTTTTCGCTATGGCGGTCATCCTGATCGCAGCCAACTTTACCTATGCCAACGTAACCCTGGTCATCATCCTTATGTCTGTGGCACAGTTCGGATACGGCATTGCATACGCATGTACCCCTGCCCTGTATGCGGATACCATCATCTACTCTGAGTGGAAAACAGGAAAAAACGCCACCGGATGGATCAGCGGCCTTCAAAATGTACCTCTGAAGGTGGGCGTCATGACAAGAGGTATTATCATCTCTGCCTGCCTTGCCTTCGCTGCCTTTGACCCGAGTATTGACGCTGCAATGGCATCCGTAGAGCTGAAAAAGGGAATCTGCATGGCCTTTATGATCATACCGGCACTGGCTCTCATCGTGGCAGCTGTACTTCTTCTCTTCGGCTTCCGTCTGACAAAAGAGAAAGTAGAACAGTATTCCGCAGAGATCGCCGCAAGAAATAACAATTGACAGGAGGGAATCAGGAAATGAAATTTAATGAAAAAGAATTAGAGATCACAGGTGAATACAACATGCCCGGAATCTACGGCGCACCGGACAGTATTGTACCTAAATACAACCGTCCCATCACCCCTAAAGAAAATATGCTCCGCATGCTGGACGGAAGGATGCCCCTTTGGGTCCCCAACCAGACCCTTGACAATAATGCCATTCAGCCCCTGGTCATGCCCGATGCAAAGGCCCGCAATTTCGGCGGTACGGACTGGTTTGGTATTGAATGGGAATATGAGCCTAATACAAAGGCTGCCATGGTAAAGCCCGGCACCCGCAGACTGTCTGATATTACAAAATGGCGGGAAGAACTGGAATTTCCCGATTTATCCGCCATAGACTGGAAGAAAGACTTTGAAGAAAACTACAAAGGACGGATTGCGGAGGACCGCTTTTCATACTTTGTCATTGTAAACGGTTTTTTTGAAAGAACGGCTGACCTTATCAGCTTTGAGGATGCCTTCTGCGCCCTCATTGAGGAGCCTGACGAACTTACTGCATTCTATGATAAACTGGCGGACTGGCATATAGAACTGATCAAGATTGCACATGAAGTATATCACGCGGATATGATCCTCTTCCACGATGACATGGGCACCCAGATCAGCACCTTCTTCTCGCCCTCCACCTATGAAGAACTGTTTGTCCCCCAGTACAAAAAAGTCACCAAAACAGCCCACGATATGGGAATGCACATCTGCCTTCACTCCTGCGGATGTATTAAAACACTGATGCCTCTCATTATCGAGGCAGGATTCGATGCCTGGGAGGGACAGGACAGTGCCAATGACAAAGCAGCTATCATGAAAGAATACGGAAAAGACCTGGCACAGTGCACTCTGTATATTATCCCCGCAGACATGAGCGATGAGGACGCTGTTGCGGATATACACAAAAAAGTAGACGAATTGGCTATGACAGGCCGCTTTGCCTGCCGTTTAAAAGATGAGAAGCCTGACCGTGCAGTAAATCTGGCCGATGAGCTGTACCGTTACAGCAGAATAAAATATGCCGAATTGGAGGAATCAAAATGCTGACACCGAAAGAAAACTTTCTGGAAACTATAAAAAAAGACGGAAAACCGGACCGTCTGGTCAACCAGTACCAGCCCTTTGTACCGATCATGAATGATCCTTTACAGAAATTCACCAGAGGAAACCGGGTAAGAGGCAAAACTTCTGTGGATAAGTGGGGGACTGAGATCCTCTTCCCCGAGGACGCCCCCGGTCCCATGCCACACGTTACAGAATCCAACAAAGTATGCCCGGATGTGACCGAATGGCAGAAATCCGTAAAGGTACCTGATCTGGTCGCAAACTGCAGCGACGGATGGGAGGATGCCCTTCAATCGGCGGCCCAAGTAGACCGCAGTGAAAAACTGGTGCTTGGCTTCATGGGAACCGGAATCTTTGAGCAGAGCCATTTTCTCATGGGCTTTGAGGATGCCCTTATGAATCTGCTGCTGGAACCGGAATCTATGAAAGAACTGGTGGATGCCATTGCAGAGTACCGTTTCCAGTATGCCAAACTGCTTGTTGATAATCTGCACCCGGATATCATCCTCTCACATGATGACTGGGGTTCCAAAACCAGCCTGTTCATGCAGCCTGACATCTGGAGAGGATTTTTCAAAGAGCATTACCGCCGTATCTACGGATATATGCACGACCACGGCGTTTTGGTCATGCACCATGCAGACTCTTTCCTGGAACCTATCGTTGAGGACATGGCAGAGATCGGTGTGGATGTATGGCAGGGAGTGCTGCCGGAAAATGACATATTAAAACTGCAGAAACAGCTTGACGGGCGTATGACCCTCATGGGAGGCATTGACGCTACCATAGACCGGGAAGATGCCACGGAAGAAGAGATCCGTGCAGATGTGCGCAGAGCCTGCAGTACCTATGGCCCGGGCGGACACTTCATCCCCTGTATGACTTACGGCCTTGCAGGTACTATTTATCCCAGAACAGACGAGATCATAGCCGATGAGATTGAAGCCTACAACAGAGAGAACAGTCCTGTCTGACCGGCGGACGGCGAAGCGTAAACGGGAAAGCTTTTCGTCTCCGCCTGACAAGGATGTTTTCTAATTTTAAGATTTGCCACAGGATATTTCGGTATCCTGTGGCTTTTCTGTTTTAGACCTGCCCTACAAAATTGAAGTACACGTCAATCTGCTGGGTGTAGTTCTTCTTTTTCCACGGCTCGCTTCGTTCATGCACCACGATTTTCTCAATGAACTCCCGCACGATTTCCGGCGTCAGTTCTTGAATCTCCGTGTACCGCTGTACCACCTTGAGAAAGCGGTCTGCATTCAGCATTCGCTCTTTCTCCGTGTTGATTTCCTGTTCCAGCATTTCACTGCGGATTGTCAGCTCCTGTTTTTCTTCTTCGTAACCGCCCGTCAGCGCCTTAAACTGAGTTTCCGAAAGGTTCGCCAACGCAAGCTGTTCAAAGGCGGCGCGGAACAGCTTTTCTAAATCCGCAAGCCGTTTCTGCGCCCTGTCCAATTCATTGACTTTGGCGGACAATTCCTTTTTGAGCTGGCTGCTGTGCTTGTCCATCGCCCGCCGGAGGAATTCCTCGGTGTGCTCCCGCGCTTCCTGCGTAACCCGCTGAATCTCCGCCAGCACGATCTCGTACAGTGCCATGACCTTGACGGTATGCGGGGTACAGTCCTCTTTATGTCCGTGGTAAGTACCGCAGGTATATGTATACTGGCTTTCGTTCCAACTTCCGCACCGGCAGAAGTAGTGCCGTTTTCCGCAGTCTGCACAGTAGACCATACCGGACAGCAGATCCATCTCGCCCATTTTATTTGGACGGCGTTTGCCCGCCCGTACCTTCTGCACAATCTCCCATGTTTCCATGTCGATCAGCGGCTCGTGGGTATGCTCAAAGCGGAGCTGCTTTTCCAGGGGATTCCGCTTGCTTTTCTTGCTCTTGAAGGATGGACTGTAACTGCGGCAGTTGATGGTGTTGCCGATGTACTCCTCCCGTTCCAAAATGTCTGCCACGGTAGAGCCACACCATTCATAGGGCTTATTCTCATTCAGATTGGTATGGCGGACGCCGTTGGTGCGAAACTCATAAACAGTGGGCGTCAGGATTTGGTCAGCCCTCAGTATCCGTGCAATTTTGTCAGGGCCAAGTCCGCTGGCGCACAGGGCAAAAATTCGCCGCACCACAGGCGCGGTGTCCTCATTGGGAATAATCTGCTTACGGCTTTTCGGGTTTTTTCGATAGCCGTAAGGCGCCTTTGTGCCGATGCGTTCCCCACGCCGCGCCGCCGCCATGATGACCGCTTTGACCTTCTTGCTGGTGTCTCTGGCGTGCCACTCGTTAAAAAGATGGCGGACGGCCACACTGTCATCCACGCCGTTCAGCGTGTCCACGTTGTCGTTGATGGCGATGTAACGGACATTGTAGCTTGCAAAGGTTTCTTCCAACAGGATACCCACCGTTGCAGGCTTTGCCTGCAAGCGGTTTGCGTGGGGAATGGCATTCCCCTATTCCTGCCTTAACTTCAAACCTTGCGGTTTGGCGTTCAGTCTCCTGCCGCAAGCGGCAGGGCAGACGCTTCGTTCCCGTTGTAAAGCATCCAGTCGAATACCTCCCTTACTGTCTCGGCCTGCGGGCCTCCCAGTATTTCCGTCACCAGTTTCACTGGTTCCTCCTTTCCCTTGAACTACTCAATCTAACGGTTTATAAGAGCGTAAAAGTAAGTATAGGATTTCGTGTACTTGGTGTAATAGACAATCAGCTAAAGCTAAAAGTTATCATTTTCAATCCGATGAAAGAACGAAGATAGTTTTTTCTGGTTCGCTGTCAAACAGATACAATAATAGGTGGCATGGGCTTCTTCATCAAGAATAGGAATGATGACCCGTTTTGACGGTTTCCCCTCTCTTTCCATAACAACATCAGAAGTAAAGGATGGCAGCGCAGAAGCCTGCACCACTTCTCGGAATACCGAATAATCATCTTGCAGGAGAAAATGGGTTGCTTTCATTTTTTCCATGTGCATATTATGCCAAAAACCAATTTTGGAATGCAGTAGCATGGTTTCTCCGTCTAAATCTTTTAGATGAAGCCCCTTTTTTCCAGATAGCGCGTGGCCCGGTGGCAGAGAAAAAAAGAGTTGTTCTTCTCCATATTTTGTGCAATAGACATTCGGCTCATTTATCAGAGTGGGTGTTACGATTATGTGAAAGGTTCCATCCAGCAGCCCCTGCATCAATTTATCCGGCTCCTTTATCTCGGAGGAAATCGTCATTTCTGGATAAATGGTGTTCAGCGTCGGGACGATGTTCCACAAGGGAGCAGGAGCGCAGGAACCGACTGCTATGGTGCGCTGGTTGCGATCAAGCGCACGAACACCGTTGACCATATCCTGAATTTGAGTTGTTATTTTTTGCGCGTACTGTACAGCCAACTCTCCATTGGAGTTTAATGCAATCTTATTCTTTTGCCGATCAAATAGTGTTACCCCAAGATCATTCTCCAGCCTTTGCATGGAACGGCTGATGGCCGGTTGCGATAAGTGCAGTCTTTCGGCAGCTTTCGACAACGTGCCTTGTTCTGCTATGGAAATTAACTGTTCTAATTGCTGCGTGTCAATCATATCGTCCCTCCTTGCTTACGAAATAGGTATTTTATTTATTATACTTTATTTTATTTGACTTTTCAATATCCACTATGCGTTTAGAGCATAGCAGATAAAAGAATCGGCATTGTACTTTTTACGATGCCGCTCTTATAATAAATGTAAGAACACAGAGAATTAGGAGGGAATAACGTGCAGTATGTAACATTAAATGACGGTATTCAAATGCCGCTCATGGGCTATGGTGTTTTTCAAATTACAGATGCTTTGCAGTGTGAACAGTGCGTTAAGGACGCGCTTGAGGTGGGATACCGCCTGATTGATACAGCGGCGGCATACCAAAACGAAGAAGCGGTGGGGGCGGCAATTCATTCCTCCGGCATTTCGAGAGAGGATTTGTTTATCACAACAAAGCTCTGGATTCAGGATGCCGGGTATGAAAGTACGTTGAAAGCCTTCGATGCTTCTTTGCAGAAGCTGGGGCTGGATTATTTGGATTTATACCTCATCCACCAACCTTTTGGCGATTACTACGGCGCATGGCGGGCAATGGAAAAATTGCAGAAAGACGGCTTGATTCGCGCCATTGGCGTCTGTAACTTTTCGCCGGATCGTCTGATTGACCTGTGCATGAACAGCGAAACCACACCCGCCGTCAATCAAATCGAAATTCATCCTTTCTATCAGCAGAACGATGCCTTGCAGATTATGGATGAGTTTGGAGTCAAACCGCAGGCGTGGGGGCCACTTTCGGAAGGGCAAAAGAATATTTTTAATAACAAGCTGCTGAAATCCATTGCCGCAAAACATGAAAGGACAGTGGTGCAAGTAATCCTGCGCTGGCACATTCAGAGAGGCGTGATTATTATCCCCAAAACGGTTCACAAAGAACGCATGGTGGAAAACATGAATATTTGGGATTTTGAACTGACCGAGCCGGAAATGCAGTCGATTGCCACAATGGATATTGGTCACAGCGAAATCATTGACCACCACTGCTGGTGTACGGCCAAGCAGCTCAACGGATTAAAAATCCACGAATGATAAGGAGGTTTATCAAATGAGAAACAACTATCTTTCAAGATTTCAAACAACTGATCCTGAATTTTATCAGTTGTTTGAAGCCTTTGCCGAACATGAGGCCGTAAAGGAACCGGAGGTTATACTTGACGAAAAAAAGCGCTGTTTGGCAATTTTAGCTACCCTTCTTGGTTGTCAGGGAATTGACCTGTACAAAGATGTACTGCGTGAAGCCTTAAAGCAGGATGTTTCGCCGGTTGAAGTGAAAGAAACCGTATACCAAGCGGTTGCCTACTTGGGAATTGGCCGAGTATACCCTTTCCTGAAAGCGACAAATGATGTGCTTACAGATATGGGAATTGCCCTCCCGACCGCAGGGCAGGCCACTACCACACCTGAAACAAGGCTTGAGCAAGGGAGTCAGGCACAGGCTGATATTTTCGGATCGGATTGGAAAGATTTCTATAAATCCGGTCCGGTGGAAACCCGTCATATGAACCGCTGGCTGGCTGCGAATTGCTTTGGCGATTATTATACGAGGAACGGTTTGGACAAAAAGCTGCGGGAAATGATTACCTTTTGTTTTTTGTCCGCACAGGGTACGGAGCCACAGCTAAAGGGGCATATCAACGGAAATTTTTCAGTCGGAAACGACAAGGCGTTTTTGATTGCCGTAGCGTCACAGTGTATGCCCTATATCGGTTATCCGAGGACACTCAATACTTTGCGCTGCATCAATGAGGTTGTAAAGGAAAACGAAGAAAACGCAGGAGGTGCAAAATGAATCGTCTGGAAGATATAAAAAGCGAAAGCCCGTTTCCGGTAGGAGAAGAAAACACGGCGTTCGCAAAGTATTTTATCGGGAAAAGCTACCTAAGTTATTTGTCAGAGCAGCAGATCGGGATTGCCAATGTCACCTTTGAGCCGGGATGCCGGAATCATTGGCATATCCATCATGGCGGCGGACAGATTCTGCTGTGTACTGCGGGACGGGGCTATTATCAGGCATGGGGACAGGAAGCAAGAGAACTTCATCCCGGAGATGTCGTCAATATTCCGCCGGAGGAAAAGCATTGGCATGGGGCAGCCCCCGACAGTTGGTTTTCTCATATCGCAATATCCGTTCCAGCAGAAAATGTAGGCTGTGAATGGCTGGAGCCTGTAACGGACGAATATGTTGTCTTAAAATAATCTAAATCAGGAGGAAAAAACAATGAGTTTTAATTTTGGAATTTCTACAAATGCAATGTTTGGAGCAGGACAGCTTCTCAATCTTCATACGCAGCTTAACGCCCCCATGGGTGCTGTGCAGGGGAAAAAGGCGCTGGTGGTCATCTCCAACGGAAAGTCCACCCGCAGCAATGGGTATCTGGAACGTCTGGAAGACGAGCTGGCGCAGGCCGGTGTGGAATATGTGATTTTTGATAAGATTTCTGCCAATCCCACCAAGCCGATCGTGGAGGAAGGCGGCAGATTTGCAAAAGAGAACGGCTGCGACTTCATCGTTGCGCTCGGCGGCGGTTCTGTAATAGATGCTTCTAAGGCCATTGGCATCATGGCAACGAATCCCAGCAATGATTTGTGGGATTATGTGATGTTTGGAACAGGCAAAGGGCAGTGGCCGCCGGTTCCGTCCCTTCCCATCGTGGCGATTACAACGACTGCCGGAACCGGCTCCGAAACCGATGCGGGCGCTGTTATTACCAATCCGGCAACAGAGGAAAAGACGGGAGTGTTTGGCACCGGCACGATGCCTGTTCTCGCAATCATTGATCCGGAACTGATGCTCAGTGTTCCCGCCAAGTTTAAGGCTTATCAGGGCTTTGACGCGCTGTTCCACAGCACAGAGGGGTTTATCTCCAATAAACGCAATGAAATGAGCAAAATGGTTGCCAGCGAAGCAATCAGAAACGTCAGCGGAAATTTGGCAGCGGCAATCCGCGAGCCGGAAAATGTAGAGGCTATGGGTAAGGTTGCATTCGGGAGCTACCTCTCCGGCATTCAGATGTGTGTCGGCTCCTGCACAAGCGCCCACCCGCTGGAACACGCATTAAGCGCCTACCATGAGAATCTTCCCCACGGCGCTGGTCTGATTATGATTTCCAAGGCTTTTTATCGTTTCTTTATCAACAAACATATCTGCGATGACTGTTTTATCGAGATGGCAAAGCTGATGGGGATGAGTTCGGCTAATCAGCCGGAGGATTTCATTACGGCGCTGGAACAGCTTCAGACAGACTGCGGCGTGGCCGACCTGAAGATGTCCGACTACGGCATTACGCCTGATGAATTTGAAAAAATGGCTCAGAACGCCAAGGATACGTTGGGCGTAAACTTTGAGAATGATCCCTGTATGTTGAGCAATGCGGACTGCGTTGCCATCTATCAGGAATCTTACAAATAATAGGAGGAAGCAATTATGAGTAAAACGATTTTAGCAATCATATCAAGCCCTCGTAAGGGTGGAAATTCCGAAACGCTGGTAGAACAGTTTGTAAAGGGAGCAAAAGAAGCAGGGCATTCTGTGGAAACAGTTTTCCTGCGGGACAAAAAAATTGCACCCTGCATCGCCTGTGAAGCCTGCCTGAAGAACGGCGGCACTTGCGTCCCAAAAGATGATATGGCTGAAATCCTGAATAAGATTATCGCTGCTGATGTCATTGTGCTGTCCACGCCGGTGTACTACTATTCCATTTCAGCGCAACTGAAGGTGATGATCGACCGCACGCTGGCCGGTGGCGGGAAAATGAAGAATAAGGAATTTTACCTGATCGCTACGGCTGCTGACGGCAAACACGCGATGGAGTGTACCATGAACGATATGGAGGGATTTGTCGCCTGTGTTCCCGGCTCTGTTGTTAAGGGAAAAGTCTATGGTTCGGCATTCCATGTTGGCGATATTCAGGGCAATCCTGCGCTGGAGGAAGCCTATCATTACGGAAAAGACTGCTGATTGTTTTCAGACCAGAGAGGAAGGAGGCTGCAATGATATTTTATTTTACCGCCACGGGCAATAGCCTGTATGTGGCGAAGCAACTGGATAAAAGCCCGATCAGCATCCCACAGATCATCCATCAAAAGGATTTGTCATTTGAGGATGAAACCATAGGAATTGTCTGCCCTATTTTCGGGCATGAAGTACCGCCAATGGTGCGGGAGTTTTTGCAAAAAGCATCTTTTAAGACGGCATATTTCTATATGGTGCTTACTTACGGGAAACGTCACGGCGGCGCTGCGGAACTTGCTGATGAACTAACGGGGAGTTTAGGAATTGCGGCTGCTTATATCAATACTGTTTTAATGGCAGACAACTTTTTGCCTGCTTTCGATATGGAAGAAGAACGCAGGCTGGACAAAAAAGTGGATGAGCAGATAGCGGCCATCAGACTGGATATCCAAAACCGTAAATATGGGATTCAGCCAGCCACCGATGCAGACCGTGCGGCGCATCAGGAGTTTTTGTCACGAAGCAGTCAGCCGCCCGCAGAAAGATGGAAGAACCTTTACCGTATTACGGAAGCCTGTATCGGATGCGGAATCTGCGAAAAGGTTTGTCCGGCAAATTGCTTTCAGATAAAAAACGGTAAGGCGATACGAAAGGAAGATGGATGTCAGGCTTGCATGGCCTGCATCCACCATTGCCCACAGAAAGCGATTGCGCTGAATATGCCGGAAAAGAATCCGAATGCCCGATACCGAAATGAACAGATTGCCCTCTCTGAAATTATTGCGGCAAATGATCAAACGAATTTGTGAAAGTTGGTGAACGATGAAGAAAGTAATTAGCATGGCACTATCGGTTACGATGATATTTACGTTGGCTGCCTGCGGAAATAACGCTGCCATTGACGCGGACAAAGGATCGGGGCAGACTTCAAAAAGTGAAGTGGAATCCTCCAGCACTCCCAAGGAAAGCACCGCGCCAAATGAGCAGCAGCCCTCGGCATCGGAGCCTGTCGGTTCTGACAGTCAAGCTGATGCGAAAACACTGGTCGTCTATTTCTCTGTGCCGGAAACCACCGTTCCTGACAATATGACCGAGGAACAAGAGAACAGTACAGTGGTTATCAACGGTGAGGTACTGGGTAACACGCAGTACATGGCAATGGTGATTGCAGAGAACACCGGGGCGGATTTGTTCCGTATTGAACCTGAAGCACCTTATACAACTGACCATTCGGCGCTTGTGGATCAGGCAAAGAAAGAGCAGACCGATGAAGTTCGTCCTGCGATTGCGGCTCAAATCGAAAATCCGGATCAATATGACACGATATTCGTGGGCTATCCCAACTGGTGGGGAGATATGCCAATGATCCTGTACACTTTTTTTGACGAGTACGATTTTTCCGGGAAAAACATCATTCCTTTTAATACCCATGGCGGCAGTGGATTTTCAAATACGATCAGCACGATTAAGGACTTGGAGTCAGGTGCAAATGTTGATGAGGATGGATTATCTATCAGCCGAAATAACATTCAAGATGCGGAAGCTGACATTATTAGTTGGCTTGACGGACTTGGATTCTAAAAGTAAGGAGACGAGTTTAGAATGAAGAATATTTTAATTTTATCCGGCAGCCCCCGTAAGGGCGGAAACTCTGATCTTCTGTGCGACGAATTTTTGCGCGGCGCGCAGGAAAGCGGAAACAAGGTGGAAAAGATTTTTCTGCGCAACAAAAAAATTGGCTATTGCAACGCCTGCTACTACTGTAAAAAGAGCGGCGGCAAATGCACCATTCAGGATGATATGAGCGAGATTCTGGACAAGATGCAGGCAGCCGATGTGATTGTGCTGGCAAGTCCTGTTTACTTCTATTCCATTGACGCACAGATGAAAGCAGTTATCGACCGCTCCGTGGCAAGGTGGACGAATATATTAGACAAGGAATTTTATTACATTATGACTGCCGCCGAGGATGGCGAAACCGTGATGGATTGCACACTGGAGTGTTTCCGTGGATTTGCCGCCTGTTTGAAGGGCTCTAAGGAAATGGGCGTGATTTATGGAAAGGGTGTTTATGAACCCGGCACGATCAAAGCCACGCCTGTGATGAGCGAAACCTACGAAATGGGAAAACGCGCATGAGTAAATCAAGGAGGTTACATGAGAAAAATACGGAAAGCAAAACAAAATAAGCTGCTGCTCCTATTATCTGCGTTGACAATGCTGCTGATTATGACTGCTTGTTCCGGCAGGTCAGATATAAGCGGAGAGACGCAAACCGCTCCGACTACTGCTCCGGAAACCAATAATGTACCAGCAGAAAGCAATACGGAAACGGTTGGAGCAAAAGAGGAAGCCAAAAACGGTGAAGGGAAAATCTTAATTGCCTATTTTACCGTTCCTCTCAATGACGGTGTGGATACGGTGGCGAGGGCAAGCCGCACAAAATCAGATGACGGCACATATGGAAATGTTCGGTATCTGGCAAATCTCATTCAAGGCTATGTTGACGGAGAGTTATTCTTCATTGATACCGCTCAAGAATATCCAATGGACGATATGGATGAGATGCTGGATTTCGCCTATAAAGAGAAGGCTGACAATGCCCGACCGGAGTTATCGACTCACATCGAAACTTTAGATGATTACGACATTATTTTTATCGGTTATCCTAACTGGAATGCGGATTTGCCGATGCCAATGTACACCTTTTTTGAAGAATATGACTTTAGCGGCAAGACAATCATTCCTTTTGTTGCCCATGGCGGCAGTCGGGCATCCGATACCGTTCAGACGATTGCTGAACTGGAACCCGATGCAACAGTCTTTGATACCCCTGCCACTGTTTCATGGAACGAAATGGATAAGGCTGACAGCATTATCAGCCAATGGGTAAGCACTTTGCCCTTCTGATTAAGAAGAATGGAGGTAGTGCAGGAATGAAAAAATTCAAGCACTTTTTAGGGATTTTGTTGTCAGGCGCACTGCTGTTCGCTTTTTCCGCCTGTGGTCAAACGGCGCCTCCGCAGTCACAAGCGCCCGCTCAAAATCAGGAGTCAATCTCGGCTGAAAACAGCACTGAGATCAGTCCGTCAGAAGATTCCAATCCTGAAACAGCGGCAGATGCCATAAAAGGCAAAACGCTGGTGGTCTATTACTCCGCTACCGGAAGCACGAAAGAGGTAGGTTATCCCATCTGGTGGGGCATTGCCGCTTGGCCGGTGGACAGTTTCATCGCATCGAATGACTTTAGCGGAAAAACAGTGATACCGTTCTGTACATCGATTTCTTCCGGTTTGGAACAGAGCGGTCAGCTTCTGGCGGAGGCGGCAGAAACTGGCGATTGGATGGAAGGCCACAGGTTCTCCAGCGGAGCATCGGCTTCTGAAGTCCAAGAATGGGTTGCTGATCTCAATCTCATGGCGAATGAATCAGCAAAGTAAACACCGTTTCCCTTTCATGGTAATCTGCAACAGCGCCAATAACCTTGAACGAAGTCTGATAAATTTCAATTTGAATGGAGTCCTGAAATGAGCGTAAAAGCAAAATGGAGAATGTTGGTTGATAGTTTGATGGTGGTACTTATACCGCTGTTAATGGCATATTCCTTAATTGGAGAAACAGCACACGAGTGGTTAGGCGTGATGATGTCTCTGCTTTTTGTTGGACATCATCTGCTAAATTTTTACTGGTTCAAGGGACTGGTAAAAGGCAGATGGACGGCATTACGAATTTACCAGACGATCGTCAATATTCTCCTTTTGCTATGTACGCTCGGCTTAATCATCAGTGGCATTGCGCTTTCACGCACTGTTTTTTCGTTCCTGCCAATAGAGGGCGGCGGGAGTTGGGGCAGGACGCTCCATTTATTAACCTCGTACTGGGGGTTCGTGTTGATGTCCTTTCACTTAGGACAGCACTGGAGCATGATTCTAAACAGGGTGCAGCGTTCAGCGAAACGCCCCGTTATATTACGAGTTTTGACCGTTGCTTTCGCCGGATATGGTATCATAGCCTTTATAAAACGTGAAATAGGCACTTATATGACATTACAAAA
Organism: Blautia marasmi; assembly: GCF_900258535.1. Lineage (NCBI taxonomy): Bacteria > Bacillati > Bacillota > Clostridia > Lachnospirales > Lachnospiraceae > Blautia > Blautia marasmi. The sequence goes on along the minus strand of NZ_OIWX01000001.1, from coordinate 4,314,826 downwards.
TACATTTGTCTATTTTGATTTTGGCGAACCCTTATTTTTTTTCTTTATCGACTACATAGCAATTATGGGATTGTTTGTATTTCTTGGATACTATGTGACATCAGCGTTAAAATGGCTGAATAAAGGAATGAGCAGAGAGCGATGAAAAAAAGAAAAAAAGTAATTGCAACCGTTATTCTTTTATTATCTCTATTGGGATGTTCTTCGCAGCAAAATGAGACAGATACCGAGAAAACGATTTCCTTCTTTGCTATGGACACTTATATTGAACTGACCGCATCCGGCGAAAATGCCGACGCTTCTCTTGCAACGGCACAAAAACGAATTGAAGAATTGGAGCATTTGTGGTCGGTAACAGATAAAAAAAGCGAAATCTATGCGCTTAATCATAGCAAGGGACAGTCTTTATTGTTAAGCGATGATACCGCCGCTCTGCTTTCTTTCGCTTTGGAGGTTGCCCAAAAGACAAACGGTGCATTAGAACCGACCATTTACCCGGTACTGTCCGCATGGGGATTTACAACTGAAGAACGAAACATCCCATCAGAACAAGAGATAGCGCAGAGCATGGAACTGGTTGGGTACAAGAACGTGGAACTGATTGGGAATACGGCAGCCCTGCCGATAGGGATGCAAGTTGATTTAGGCGCAGTCGGCAAAGGATATGCAAGTGACGAGGTCGCAGAAATTTTAAGAGAGAATGAAATTAACTCTGCACTCCTTGATGTTGGGGGCAGTGTTCAAATGATAGGCAAAAAGCCAGACGGCAGTGACTGGAAAATTGGTTTGAAAAACCCGCTTTCAGACGGCAATTTGGGAGTTTTAAGTATTTCTGACTGTGCGGTTGTGACATCTGGTAATTATGAGCGATATTTCATAGGTGAGGACGGAAAGCGATACGGGCATATTATAGATCCTGCTACCGGCCATCCAACGGAAAATGAACTTGCTTCGGTGACTGTTATTGCAAAAAACGCAAAACTCTGTGATGGATTATCTACGGCATTATTTGTTATGGGACTTGAAAATGCACGCGATTATTGGAAAAAACATCAGGACTTCGATATGATTTTAATAATGGAGAATGGGGAAATCCATCTTACCGAAGGTATAAAAAATAATTTTTCTTTGAGTGAGGAAAGCAAGAATACGAAGATAAATGTAATAAATTTGTAAAAGCATTTTTTAGGAGAGGGGGTTTCATATGAACCATGTATTGATAATTGATAATGATTTATTAACTTGCAAAGAAATAAAATACAGTTTGCAGGATGATATAACGGACGTGTATTATACGCAATCTGTCGAAGAAGCTATACATATGCTGCAAAAAGAATCCTATTCACTTGTCATTATGGACGTCTGCCTTTCTCAATATGGTGGGACTGCGCTATTCAGCAAATTCGGCAAATGAACCCTCTCCCTATCCTTGCACTCTACCGGTACATTTCCTGCTTGAATCCGTGAAGATACTCCAAGCGCAGGCGTCCGTACTTTTCAAGATTTTTTAGCAGTTCACTGCCCTCAACCTCAATGTTCGGGTAAAGTAATCCGTCAATTTCGATATATTCCAAATCCATGATAGCCATAAGCGGCCTCCTTGATAGAATGATTTACAATTTACCAGTTTCGTTTCGGCTGTTTGCCTTAACTTACTTGTTTTTCGTAAACATCCTTATCAAAGAGACCGCTTCCCGTCTCCGCTTATTTCTTTCTATGCGTTTCAAAGACTTTACGCCATTCATCCGTAAATGGTATACTGTAGACAGCGAAAAGCCGAAAGGAGAATCCATTCTTGACAGAATCATCTTTTAACCGGGAAGAAAAAAGCCGTCTGTTCCGGCTGAACATGCAGATATTAGCGGACGCCTTTACCTCGCACTACCAAAATATCACTTTCTATGCCCAAAACGACCGCCCCTGTCTGGAAGGCATCCGCCTCTATAAAAGGGGAAAGAGCCTGAATCCCCGGTTTGTCTACCTTCTGCAGAGCAAGGATGTGGATAACACCTTCCCGGAATATAAAAACATCGGCTTTATTTGTGTGGGACATACGGATATCACCTGTTTTCACCCAAGCTGTCCCGTCATTGAGCTGAAGAACAGCCCGGATTTCCTGGATGCCTTTGAGATGGTGCAGGAAACCTTTGCAAAATACAGGCAGTGGGACACACACCTGCAGTATGCCCTGAACAGCGAACATCCTCTGGACGAAATGCTGCTGGCAAGCCTTGATATTTTCGGCAATCCCATGTTTATCCACAACACTGATTTTTACATACTTTCCTGCCCAAGATATGTGCAGGGCATGACAGTCTGGGAACGGGATTCCAGAACAGGGCACAACATGGTACCTTTAAGTCTGATCCATGACTTTAAGGCAGACACCGAATATTTGGACACGCTCAGTAAAAAAGCGCCTGACCTGTTCTCTGCCGAACAGCGGGGTTACCGGATCCTCTACGTCAATCTCTGGAACGGCAGCCGCTATGAAGGCCGCATCTGCGTGGATGAAATACAGAGTGAATTGCAGAAGGGCAATTATCTGGCCCTGGAATATCTCGGACAATTTATCGAGCTGGCCATCAAACACAAAAGTCTGTTTTCTTTGAGCATGGGCAATGATATGGACCGTTTTTTCAATGAATATCTGGACGGCACCATCGGGGACAATCAGCGCATTCTCAATTACCTTTATTTCCTGCACTGGAAGCAGAACGACCGGTATCTCTGCCTGCGCCTGGAGACAGAACAGAGAGATATCAATATGCTGTCCGCGGCTGCCACACTGGGACATATAGAAACCCAGATCCCCTCCGGCCACGCTTTCCTTTACAGGCATAGTATTGCCGTGGTGGTCAACCTGTCTTACGGGCACAGTTCCGCTTCCGAAGTGATCAGCAGCCTGGCCATCCTCATGCGGGAAGGCCTTCTGAAAATGGGGGCCAGCTCGGAGATCCACGATTTTATGCTGGTTCCCCAGGGATATATCCAGGCCAGCGCTGCACTGGACCTGGGACGAAAAAGTGACAGCATGACCTGGTGCTACCGATTTGATGACTATTTGCTGGAATATCTTCTGAAAAAAGGCAGGGAAGAGATACCGCCCCAGCTCCTCTGTTCCGAAAAACTGCTCCTTCTGAAAAAATACGATGACAAAAACAAAACCGACTTATACCATACCGTAAAAGTCTATCTGGAACTGGAACGCAGTATCCTCCAGACCGCTAAGGAGCTGTACATCCACCGCAGCACCCTCTTCTACCGTCTGGACCGCATCCGCAAAATAGCCGGCATAGATTTTGAGGACAGCAGGGAGCGCCTTATCCTCAGGCTGTCCTTCTACATCCTGGAACAAAAACTGGAAACTTAACTACAAAAAAGGAACAGGAATCGGCACGCAGCGAACCGTTTCCTGTTCCTTTTTCATATCATGAAATCATCTTTTTCTTATTTTCTGCCAAGCGGAGCAATTTTCTCCCTGTAGATCTTTCTGTAAAAATAAGCACTCAGCACCACAGAGGCGATCTCCGCAATGGGGATAGACCACCACACGGCCGACAATCCGCCTACTTTTGCCAGAATAGCTGCAGCCGGAAGAATGATCAAAAGCTGCCTGGTGGCAGAGATGATCAGGCTGTACACCCCATTTCCCAACGCCTGGAACACAGAACCTACAATAATACAGAATCCCGCAAACAGGAAACTGAGACATATGATCCTAAGCGCCGGAACACCGATCGCCAGCATATCCTTAGATGCATTAAACATTCCCAAAAGCTGTGCCGGGAAAATCATGAACAGCGCAAGCCCCAGAAGCATAATGACAACCGCGGAAATAATACTGATATGGATGGTCTGGGTAATCCTCTTTTTATCCCCTGCCCCATAGTTAAAAGCAACAATCGGCACCATACCGTTATTCAGTCCAAAGACAGGCATAAAGATAAAACTGTTAAGCTTGAAATACACACCAAATACCGCTGTAGCCGTGGAGGTAAACTGGATCAGGATCTTGTTCATTCCAAATGTCATGACAGAACCGATGGCCTGCATGATAATAGAAGGCACACCAACCGAATAGATCACTTTGATGATCCGGCCCGACGGCCTGAAATGCCGCATACCGATATGGATATCCTTATTAAACTTAACATTAAAAAACATTGCCAAAAACATTCCGCAGAACTGTCCCAGAACCGTAGCCGCAGCTGCTCCCGCAACTCCCATCTTGGGAAGCCCGAAAAGTCCAAAGATCAGGATCGGGTCAAAAATAATATTGATCACAGCACCCAGCCCCTGGGAAATCATGGTATAAAAGGTACGTCCCGTGGACTGCAGCAGCCTCTCAAACATTACCTGCATATACACAGCAATACAGAGTGCCGAAATAATAGTCATATACTGGACTCCATATTCCCTGATCTGCGCGTCAGCAGTCTGCATATGGAAAAAAGGTTTTGCCAGCAGTACACCCAGCACCGCAAAGACAACACAGCTCACAAATGCCAGAAAAATACCGTTTTTCGCTGATTCATCAGCCATCTTGGCATCCCTCTCCCCAAGACTCCTGGACAATACTGCATTTACACCCACACCGGTACCCACCGCTATGGAGATCATAAGGCTCTGCACCGGAAAGACCAGGGAGACGGCTGTCAGCGCATTCTCATTGATCTGTGCCACGAAAATACTGTCCACTACATTATACAATGCCTGTACCAGCATGGACAAGATCATGGGCAGCGACATCTGAAACAAAAGCTTCGGAACCGGTACGACCCCCATTTTATTCTCTTGTACGTTAGTTTGTGTCATATAAAACTTCCTTTCCTTCGTGTTTTTATCCCATCATGGAACTTCTTACGCAAAAATAATAGAAACCACACTCCTCGGAATTTCTATTATCATAAACAATAGAAAGCATACACTCCGTCTTTCTATCATCATAACAAAGAGTCTGCCGGAGCAGACTCACATTTCACTTTTACTTTATACAGTGTAAAGGAATTAAAAAATATTGTCAATCCATTATTCTGTCTTTTTCTGCGTCTCTCATTTCAACAGTCTGTAGAACACGATCCTGCCAAGGAACTCATCCCTTACTTTTCCTTCAGCCGTTCCCATACCGAATAAGGGATCTTCAAATTTCCCCAGCCGCATCCTAGATCTATATTCGGCTTATTTGCCCCATGAAAATCACTGCCGCCGGAAAGTCGCAGGGAAAGCCGCTTCGCCAGCCTTATCATAGCCCCCTCCTCAGCCGGACGGTAAGTAGGATAATAGGCCTCCAATCCGTCAAGCCCCGCCTTCTTCATCTCCGCCGTCATCTTCTCCAGGTTCCCATCCGAAAGCCTGCACAAGACCGGGTGGGCAAAGACAGCCTTTCCGCCGCCCTCATGGATAAGCTCTATCCCCTGAAACGGCGTAACCTTTTCCCTGGGCACATAACAAGAGGCATGATCTCCCAGAAACCTGTCAAAAGCCTCCTTGATAGAGCTGACATATCCCCGCTCCAAAAGAAACCGTGCAAAATGCGCCCTGGTCCAAACACTCTCCGGAAACTCCTCCATCATCTTTTCATAAGTAACATCCATCCCATGTTCCCTCAAACGCTCCATCATCATCAAATTCCGCGAATCCCTGGACTGCTGAAAACGCAGCAGTTCTTCCTGAAACCGGGCATTCTTCCAATCAATCCCCAGCCCCACAATATGGACATCCTTTCCCCACCAGGTAGTAGAGATCTCAATCCCCGGAATCACCTCCAAAGAAGTTCCCTCTGCCGCCGCCACAGCCTCCTCGATCCCATCCGTCGTATCATGGTCCGTAAGCGCAACCGCCCGCAGTCCCTTCTCCACCGCATATTCCACAATCTCCCTTGGCGAAAAAGTCCCATCAGATGCATTAGAATGCACATGTAAATCTATCATATCCTTCATAACCCATTTCTCCTCTCCCATCACTCCAAACGCCCCTTCTCCCTCCCAGTATAGCAAACCTCCCCCAAAGATACAATATCCGCCCAACCATCCGCCACTTCACTTATCATCCTTAATGATACTGTTGACTCCGTATCCAGTAACACGCTTCGCGATGCACAGATATGGAGCATTCTGCCCCATATCGCGTTGGCTGCCTCTGGATTTTCATGCCGGAAGCATGAAAATGCCTCCCATCTTTTTCACTCCGCCTTCCCACCTCAAATTTTTTTAACGTTTTTCCTAAAAAAAGCTTGCATTTTGTTAAAATGTGTAGTATCATAATCTAGCGTCATGCGAAACAAGAAACACAATACGGTTCGTTGGTCAAGCGGTTAAGACGCCGCCCTCTCACGGCGGAAACAGGGGTTCGATTCCCCTACGAACTGCTCATTCGCTAAGCTATAACAGAAAAGCATCAAAACAATACACACATACGGTTCGTTGGTCAAGCGGTTAAGACGCCGCCCTCTCACGGCGGAAACAGGGGTTCGATTCCCCTACGAACTGCTCATTCACTAAGCTATAACAGAAAAGCATCAAAACAAAATACATATGGTTCGTTGGTCAAGCGGTTAAGACGCCGCCCTCTCACGGCGGAAACAGGGGTTCGATTCCCCTACGAACTGCTAAAAAAGATTTCAGTCCAATCACTGAAATCTTTTTTTTATTCCCCAAAACAACAATAGCTTCGCAAATCCCCGTAGCCATCCTATCCAAAAGCACCGCCCAACTTAAACACACCGTCCATCCGCAAAAGCCCTACGGCACGCATCCCAACAACAAACCGCCATACGGAAATCTCCAAATCCCCGTACAGCGGCCCCTATCCCACAACGCTAAGCGATCCCAGCCTCCCCCTTATTCTTATTCTTATCCCATCCAGCCTGCTCCCTGACCCGACCGGCTAATCCTCCGGTGCCTCCGCAGGCACAAACACTCTCTGATCCCCGGCACTCTCCGGCACGCTAACCCGTTCCCATGCCTCTTCACAGAAATAATCCTGAGAATTTAAAAGCACCTTCCCTCTTTTATCAATCTTCTCATACCTGCCATCTGCCTGCAGCACATGGGCCTTCACATTATCCGCAAGCTGCATCTCCAGAATATGCTTCACTTCCTCTTTCAGCCGTTCATCCTCCACAGGAAATACGATCTCCACTCTCTTGTCCAGGTTCCTGGGCATCCAGTCCGCGCTTCCCATAAAGATTTCCTCATGTCCGTCGCTGTAGAAATAAAATATCCTGCTGTGCTCCAGAAAATTCCCCACAATAGAGCGCACCGTAATATTCTCACTGACTCCCGGTATTCCGGTCTTCAAACAGCAGATTCCCCGCACGATCAGGTCAATCTTCACCCCTGCCGCGCCGGCTGCATACAGAGCCGCAATGATATCCCTGTCACAGAGAGAATTCATCTTTGCCACAATCCTGGCCTTCCGCCCTTTCAGCGCATATTCCCGTTCCATCTCGATCTGATGCAGGAAACGGTCACGCATCCAGATTGGCGCCACCACCAGCTTATTCCAGGTCCTTGGCTCCGAATAGCCGGAGAGCATATTAAACACCGCTGTGGCATCCTCCCCGATTCTGGCGGAACAGGTGAGGATACCGCAGTCTGTATACAGCTTCGCGGTGGAATCATTATAATTTCCGGTTCCCAGATGCACATATCTGCGGATACCATTTTCCTCCCTGCGCACCACCAGAGTGATCTTGCTGTGGGTCTTGAGTCCCAACAGTCCATAGATCACATGGCACCCTGCCTTCTCAAGCATTTTTGCCCAGACTATATTATTCTCCTCGTCAAAACGGGCTTTCAGCTCCACCAGAACGGTCACCTGCTTGCCGTTCTCCGCAGCCTGGGCCAGCGCCGCGATAATAGGCGAATTGCCGCTCACCCGGTACAACGTCTGCTTGATAGCCAGCACATCCGGGTCCTTGGCTGCCTGCCGCACAAAATCCACCACAGGCTGAAATGTCATGAACGGATGATGCAGCAGAATATCCCCTCTTCTGATCTGGGTAAAAATATCCTCGTCCGTCATCATAGCCGGTACCGGGGCCGGTGTGTAAGGCTTGTTCCTGTACTCCTCAAACCCGTCCATTCCATACATCTTCATAAGGAACGTCAGATCCAGCGGCCCGTTGATCTGGAAGATATCCTCCTCCTTGATCTCAAACTCCATTTTGAGGATATTTAAAAGCCTCTCATCCATCTTGTCTTCCACTTCCAGCCGGATCACTTCGCCCCACTGGCGCTTTTTCAGCTGTTTCTGGATTTCCTTTAATAAGTCTGCCGCTTCGTCCTCGTCAATGGTCAGGTCCGCATTTCTCATGATCCGGTACGGGCAGGTGCAGGCCACCTCGTTGCTCAGAAACAGCTTGCCGATATTCCGCTCGATCACCTGCTCCAGGAGGATCACCACAGGATTCCCTTTCTTATCCTCAGGCAGCATGACGATCCTGGGCAGCACGGATGGTACCTGGACTGTGGCAAACTCCAGTTCCTCCCTGCCTTTTTTATCCTTTTTGGATATCAGGGCGCCAATATTCAGCGTCTTGTTTCTGATGAGCGGAAAAGGCCTGGCAGAATCCATGGCCATAGGTGTGAGGACCGGGTATACACTGTCCTCAAAATAACGGTCCACATATTTCTGCTGTTCCTCCGTCAGGTCCTCATGCCTCTCCACCACGTGAAGCCCTACCTTTTTCAGTGCAGGCAGAAGAGAACGGTTGTAGGTATTGTACTGTGCCTCCACCAGTTCCTTTGTCACAACAGACAGTTCTTTTAACTGGTCCTTGGGTGTCATACCGGCAATATCCGGCTTCGTGTATTTTGCATGTACCATATCTTTCAGGGAAGCCACCCGAATCATGAAAAACTCATCCAGATTGGAGGCCGTGATACTTAAAAATTTCAGTCTCTCAAACAGAGGCAGACTTTTGTCCCTGGCCTCAGAGAGGACTCTCTCGTTAAATTTGATCCAGCTCAATTCCCTGTTCCAGTAGTATTCCGGTTTTATATACTCTTTTAAATCCATCCTGATGCCCCCTATCTTCTCTTCTTTCGCCGCAGTCTCGGGCGGATGCTGAATACCTCTTCAAAGAAATCCGCCTTTTCCGTCAGAAGCCCTTCCTCCAGCGTCAGATCTTCCTGTGTGTCAATGGTCAGTATCAGCTCTTTCTCCCTGACTGCTGCCTTAATCTCCTCCACTTTCTGCTTGTGGCTGCGGTCCAGGGCATTGGCAACCCTTAAGATTGCCGTCAGCTTGCCGATCAGCATATAAGTGTCACGGTCAATGGCACTCTTGGAATCCGCCTCCCCGTAATACTTAAAAGGCTCTGAATTAAACCGCACCACACTTGCGATCACCTCCCGCTCCATATGGGACAGGCCGATGATCTCCGTGGACATAATGATCGCATAGGAGCACTCCGCCGCATTACTCATACTGATATATTTTCCACAGTCATGAAGGATCACCGCGATCTGCAGCAGCAGCTTCTCCCTGCTGCCCATGCCGTGTACCTTCTTCATACTGTCAAAAATAATGGTTGCCACCTGAGCGACCGCCTGGGTGTGGCTCTTGTTGCTCATGTACCGCTTTGCTATATTCCTGGCAGATACCAGTATGTCATTTTCAAAATTATGGGTACTTTTGATAAGCTTCTGCTTCTGGGCATAATCATAGGAAACACCGTCATTTAACTGGGTGCCGGGAAGCCATAAAGTCTCTGCTCCCATCTCATCAATGAACACCCTGCAGATGATCAAGGTGGGCACCAAAATAGTGGCAAATTCCAGGGATATCCCCAGTTCCACAGCCGCCTGTTCCGGAGATTTATGGACGATCCCTTCATATACCTGCATAAATGCGTCACGGCTTACAGTCCTGTTCTCCTCCATACTGTTCTTTTTCTTCAGGAGCGTCTCCATGAAAACATCCCCCAGAAGAATAATATTGTCAATCTTCCGCTCCTTCAGATGCAGCTTTTTAAAACTGAGGATATCGTTGTGGATCAGTTCCTCCACCAGATGCTCATAGTACACGGTCTCCTTCTCCACCGGGATCAGCCGTTCCCGGATACGCAGGCTGCCCATCTTAAAGTTCTGGGTAGTCACCAGCGAGTCCTTGTCAAACAGGGAAATCTGTACATTTCCGCCGCCGATCTCAATGATAGCGGTTCCCTTCTGGATGATCTTTGTAAAAGCCGCCTCCTTGGCTGCCAGTGATTTGTAGCCGTAAAACCTCTGCTCTGAATTGCTCAGGATCTCCACATTAATGCCTGTTTTCTGGTATACCTGGTCCAGCACGATCCAGACATTTTTCGCCTCCTGCAGCGTACTGGTGGCACAGGCACGGTAAGCATCCACCTGGTATTCCTGCATGATACCGGCAAAATCCCGGAGCACTGCACACAGCTCCTGGGTGGAATCATATCCTATTTTACCTGTTCCGTAAGTATCCCGCCCGATCTCCAAACGGCTTCTGACCTCATCAATCTGACGGATCCCCGCCTTGGGTGAAATTTCGTAGATATCCATGGATACATGATAAGACCCCACATCAATTGCTGCAAATCTTGTAATTGCCATTTTCTCACCTCTTCCGTAAACGGACTATATCTTATTTCTGTACTCGTTGGCTGAAATCCCCTCTATCTTTTTAAAGACCCTGGAAAAATGCGCCATATCTAAAAAGCCCACTTCCTCCGCCACATCTCCGATACGCAGGGAAGGGTCTTTTAACAGCTCTTTTGCCTTCTCGATCCGGATGGAATTGAGGATTTCCGAAAAGCTCTTTTCCAAATGTTTATTTAAGAGCTTACTCAGATGCCACTGGCTCACAAACGTGTTCTCTGCAACTTCACTCAGGGAAATCTTTTTATTATAGTTTTCCTGAATATAGGCCAGGGCATTCTTCACAATGAAACTGCCTGCAGTATTTTCAGACTCATCCTCCTCGCCGGTTATGTTTCGTTTTTTCAGGTTTTCCGCCATGACCTGCACAGCTTCCTCGATCTCGTCCATATTGGACGGCTTTAACAGGAAACGCGTCACACCCAGGCGGATGGCCTGCTGCGCATAGTCGAAATCCCGGTAACCTGTCAGAATAGATATCTGCATCTCCGGAAATTCCACCCTGAGGGCAGCGATCATTTTCAGCCCGTCCATACCGGGCATGGAGATATCTGAGATAACGATATTGGGCTGCTCTTTTCTTATAACCTCCAGCCCCTCCTGTCCGTTGCCTGCGGTGGCGGCGATCCTGCAGCCGTATTTATCCCACGGCACCACTTTGGAAAGGCCTTCCGCGATAATTGGCTCATCATCTACTATTACTACTTTATACATATGTACCCCCCTGGTTCCTCTTTTAGTTTATCACAAATATTCTATTCTTCTTTCAAATATACCTTAAATTTGTGTAAAATAAATACTACTTTCTATTATTATAAAACATTAGCGAAAAAAAGGAAAGTATCTGGCGGCTTTTCCACCAAATACTTTCCTTCTATCGTAACAGTTCAGGCAAGCTGAACCGTTACCATCTGTCTTCTTTATTTTTATTTCAGGCACTCAGCCCTTCACAGCTCCCGCTGTCATACCTTTGATAATGTATTTCTGCAGACATACATACACAACCAGAAGCGGTACGATGATCAGTGTCACCACTGCTGCCATCAGGCCGTAGTCTGTACCTTCCCTGGAGGAAATCTCCATGAGCAGTCGTGTGATCGCCCACTGGTCTTTGAAACGAAGGAAGAAGGTCTGGGAGAACAGGTCATTGTAACTCCACAGGAAACTGAAGATACCAACCGTTGCGAAGGATGGTTTTGTCAGGGGCACCACGATCTTGAAGAAGATCTGCATGGGATTGCAGCCTTCCAGGTACGCCGACTCTTCCAGTTCAATGGGAAGACTTCGGATATACCCCGTGAGCACCACCATGGCAAAGGCCAGGTTTCCGGCTATCTGCGGCAGTATGAGCGACAAAAGCGATAGGGAAACTTTATCGGTGTTGACGATCCCCCATGAAAATTCCATACGGAATACCGGGATAATAGTGGCAAATACCGGGAACATCATGGCTGCAACCACCATGGTGTTTAACAGCTTCTTGGTTTTCAGGTTATAACGGACCAGTGCGTAGGAAGCCATTCCTGCCAGGAGGATAACCACAACTGCCACGCAGCAGGAAACGATGATACTGTTTTTATATGCGGTGAAGATGTTCAGTCTGTCAAACGCTGTCTTATAGTTCTCCATACTGAACAGATCACCTAACGGAAGTGCAAAGGAGTTTGCAATTATTTTCTTTCTGTCTTTGAATGAGTTTAAGATAACCCACAGGATCGGATATATTGTTGTAAGTGCCCAGAATATCAGGATGAGATATACGACGCACATTCCTGGTGAAAATTTACGCTTTTTCATTTTCATATCTCCCTTCTAATAGTCTTTCTCTTTAAAGATGACATTTACAACCTTGGATAGGATAATGCCGAGCACAACAATGACGATCGCGATCGTGGAACTGTAATCCGCGTCACTTGCTACAAATGCGTAGTAATACATGTAAGTTCCGGTGAGCCACGTCTTGCCATACGGCATACCGTTGGGGAACATCATCCATGGCAGGTCGAAGACCTTCAGTGCTCCTGTCACAGCCAGCACACAGCAGGTGCAGATAACGTTGTGCAGAAGAGGGACGGAGATGAAGCGTACTCTCTGGAACCGGGTGGCTCCGTCAATGGCTGCTGATTCATACAGCTCATCGGAGATATTGTTAAGTCCTGTCAGCAGTATGATAAAGTAGAATCCCACATACTGCCACGTGACGGGTATCATCATAGTCATAATGGCGTGGACCTCGTCCTTCCAGTCTGTCAGGTTCGTCTTTCCGAAGAACTCCAGAAGCTGGTTGATCATACCTTTGTCATACAGGAAGATCAGGTTGAACAGAAGTCCTAATGCAGTTGCGGAGATAACAATGGGGAAGAAGTAAACGATTCGGAAGAACTTTGCTCCTCTTTTGATGTTATCTACCAGAAGTGCGATGACAATTGCGATCCCCACCTGCCCTACGATGGTTACAATGATCATGATCAAGGTGTTTTTCAGGGCTATTCTCATGTTCGGGTCTGTGAACAGACGTGTGTAGTTCTTGTAAACCGGGTCATTGAACCCTTTGGCCGGAGTTGCCAGTCCTTTGATTTTCATGAAACTGTTGAAGATGTTCTGGATAAATGGGTAATACAGATACAGGATCAGAAACAGGAATGCAGGCAGCAGGAAAAAAATGGCCGGCTTCTTATTCTTATAAATATTTGATGTGTTATTCATAGATTTCGCCTCCCAGACTTTCAAGCGAACACCTGCGTCCATTTGAAAGTTACTTCACTTGCTTTTCTTTAAGAAGGACCGGAGGATTTTTTTCCTCTCCGGTCCTTAAAAAATACGGTTTTTACGTTACAAATATAATATCTGCGATACAAATATTATTCTTCCATTGCATCAATAACCTGCTGGATAGCGTCACTGATCTCCATCTGACCTTCAACGATCTGCGGCATATTTGTGAAGATAGGAGCCCTCTGATCTTCTGAGCACAGATCCTGGCATGCGCCTGATGTAGCGGTTACGGATTTCAGCATGGCAAGAGCATCTTTTTCAAGGGAATTCAGCTTGCTCTCATCAACCTGCGCACCGTCTTTTAATGCAGTAGTTGCTGTTCCTGCGTAATCGGAAACAGTTTCTGTGTTGATGAAGGATTCTACTAAATCTACAGCAGCTTTCTGTTTTTCCGGATCATCCCATGCTTTTTTGGTGATGTACCAGCCTGAGGACAGACCGCTGATGATATCGGTTGTCTTTCTCTCGTTCTGGCCAGGTACAAAGGTAACGGTAAAGTTATCAATATTGTCAGAGTTATCTCTGATACCGCCCATCTTCCAGGAACCGTCTACATAGAATGCTGCTTTGTCCTGTAAGAATCCCTGGAATGCCTCATCAGCTTCGCAGGTGTTGGTGTTCTCTGTAAAGAAACCTTTTTCGTATACATCTTTGATATCAGCAATACCTGCTTCCCAGGCTTTGCCCACTTTATCATCCACTTTTTCCGGAACTGCTACGTGTGTTGCCGGTGTGTCATGGTTGAAGATAGAGTATTCAAACCAGTAGTGCGGCTCTTTGATCAGAGAAGCTGCGATCGGGGTATAGCCTGCGTCTTTGATCTTCTGGCAGGTCTCCATAAACTGTTCCCATGTGGTGTCAGGTCCGGGTATCTCAACGCCTGCGTCTTCACAGACTTTCTTGTTTACATACATGCCTTCCCAGTATCCGTAGAAAGGAACCGCATATTTAACACCGTCAGACGGAGAAGCCGGAATCAGGTCATCATTCATATTGGCTGCATAGTCCGGATATTTTTCACGGATCTCATCAATGGAAACCACTTTGCCTGCCTCAACAAAAGAATTGGAATCATTGCCGTTGAAGTAGAACAAAACATCCGGTTCTGCACCTGTCTCAAAGTCTGTGATCACGCGGGCTTTCATGGCCTCGTCTGCAGATGCGGAGGAATCGTTGACTTTGTTTCCGGTCTCTTTCTGCCACTTCTCAATGCTCTCCTGGTATTTATCAACGTTACTTTCAGTTCCTGCAAAGGTTGTGGTAACATTTAATGTAACTTTACCCTCAGCGCCGCTGTCTTCCCTGTCTTCTGCTTTGTCTGCGGTATCTTCTTTCTTGGTATCTCCGGAATCTGCTGCCTTGCTGTCACCGCCGCATCCTGTCAGCATTGTTCCTGCCATTGCTCCTGCAAGTAAAACTGCTACAACTTTCTTTTTCATTACTGAATTACCTCCCTGTTCGCTTTGTTTTGCTTTGTTTTTCTTGATGACATTATAATACCGCATATATTGTAAAAAGCGAATAACTGAGACTGTGATTTTTTGCTTTTTATTGTGCTCTTAGACCAACAAAAATGGTCAAGCGGGCACAAATCCGGTCATCTTTTTCCTGGAAAATAGACAGTCCGCAGGGTTCCCCGTACAAAATACCCAGTCTCTGGTTCACATTTGCTATGCCCAGATTGCCTGAGGATTCCTTGCTGGTGTCATAATCAGGCGCAAGCAGCCTGTCCACCTTTGCCCTCTCCTGCTCGTTCATAATGCCGTTGTTCTCCGTCTCCAGATAGAGGTAGTCTCCCTTTTTATAACTTCTTAAGACCACTGTGCCGCTGCCGCTCCTTATGACGCCGTGTTCAATGGCGTTCTCGATCACGGGCTGCAGGATCAGTCTTGGCACCTTCTCATTCAGGGTCTCTTCCGAGATATCCATCTCCACAGTAAGCTTGCTTCCCAGCCTCTCTTTCATAATATGAAGATAAGCCTCCACATATTGCAGTTCCTCTTTCAGAGGCACCACATGCCGCCGCTTTCTGTCCATAGCCGCGTTCATGAGTACGGACAGGGATTCTATCATCTTGGAGATCTTCATATTGCCGGAGAGGCGGGCCTCCCAGTTGATGATCTCCAGAGTGTTGTTCATAAAATGGGGATTGATGTGGGACTGCAGAGCCATGATCCTGGCGTCTTTCAGTGCCATCTCCTCCTGGAATATATGGTCAAACTGGTATTTGAGCCGGCTTGACATCTGGTTAAAGGATTCCGTCAGATAGACAAATTCCTGGCTGCCTGCCTCAAAGGTGATCTGATACCCCAGATTGCCCTCCTGGATCTCCCTGGCCCCCTCCATAAGCTGCTCTGTGGGCTGAAGGATATGACGGCGCACCATAAATATGAGGAACACCACAAGAGGCACCAGAAGTACGATCATCACGCCCAGAATACGCATATATGCATACATGGAGTCCATGACCACCGTCTTAGGGATGCGTACCAGCGTATCCAGCCGGTAACTGTTCTCTTTCACAAGATTCCTGATGTACAGATAACCGCCCTCCCATGTACTGCCCTGTGGATATTCTTCCGGACGCATCCCCTCTTTGTTCTCCTGTTCCCCATCCTGGGTGAACTCCAGACACAGATCGTTTAAATATATCCCCATATCAAAATCATTCAGAAAATGACGCATGCCCTCAAAACAATAGGCAGTATTCAATCGCATGACCAGCACACCCACAGGTTCAAAAGAACGGTTCACAAGATTCCTGATCATGTAAATGCGCCCATCCCTGTCCAGGAAACCTATACCGGTATCAAGGGTCTCTGCATATTCCCTGACGGCTTCATGGTCATACTCCCAGTAGGTATTGATCTGATGATACGCCCCGCCCGCACTGGAATTATATACTTCACCGTTCAGCTTCTCCGGGGCCTCCCTGTACCAGAAAATAGTGCTGGAAAAGCTGGGGTCATTGGTATACTTGGTATTCAGATACCCCCGCACCCTGCCGCTGAGCCAGTAATCCTTGTAATCATTACTCTTATATGCCTCATAGACCGAACGCAGTTCCCCCTCGTAGGATGCGTCCCTGGAATCCTCTATGGCCTGGTTCAGCCGCTCCACACTGGTCTGCATATTAAAATTTACCTGATCTGTCATATTGTCCACCCGGTCCCCCATCTGGTTGGACAGGATATAATGCACCATCATACCCACCATGAGCACAAATGGTATCATCCAGCACCCCAAAGCAATGGCAATGACTCTCCACTGGATGGAAAATTTCTTTTTTTCTTTCATTCCCCTTACCTCTCTCCGCACGTACTGCGGCTTTTCTGCTTTTGCCGCTTTTCTAACATCAGATCATGAATTGCAGGCAGTTCATGATCGCTATTCCCCGTTCGCCATAAGTGAGCAGGCTCCCTTCCGGCGCTCTTGCGCTCATTATATCATGTACCGCCCTTTTCCGCAAAAAACAATAGAAAGCACGCTTTGCGCACTTTCTATTATTTTTATACCGTCAGTTAAAACTGTTCTCTTTCATCAGTTTTTCAGTTCCAAAAATTCTTCAAAAAGCTCGCACATGCGGACAGCCTGATATGCCTCAGGCATCTCGCAGAAAATACGAAGAAGAGGCTCTGTGCCGGAGAATCTGGCAATGATCCAGCCGCCGTTCTTGAAGTAGATCTTGCAGCCGTCCATATAGGATACCCGCTCTACCGGCTCATCAATATCGGGAAGAGCCTTATCCACCATAAGGGTCCTCTGGATCTCATCCTTCCTTGCAGGCGTGAACTTATAATCTCTCTCCTCCATATAGATGCTTCCGTACTCCTCCTCAATATCCCTTGCGATCTGGGATATCTTCTTTCCGGTCACGGCGATCATCTCTACCAAAAGCATAGCGGCATATACGCCGTCCTTGCCGTTGATATGTCCCTTAACGGTAAGACCGCCTGAGGACTCACCGCCGATGATGGCGTCTGTCTCCTCCATCTTGGAAGATATATATTTGAATCCTACCGGAACTTCATAGCATTTCTGCCCGAAGCTCTCAGCCACACGGTCCAGCATATGGGTGGTTGCCACGTTGCGCACGACAGGGCCGCTCCAGCCTTTGTATTTTACAAGATAATAATACAGCAGCACTAAAATATCATTGGGATGCAGGAATTTTCCCGTATCGTCAATCACACCGATCCGGTCAGCATCCCCATCCGTAGCCACACCGATATCGCAGCCCCTGTCCAGCACATAATTCTGCAGGGAGCGCAGGGTCTGGGCGTTTGGTGCCGGCAGCTTGCCGCCAAACAGCGTGTCATGACGCTCGTGTATGATCTCCAGCTCACAGCGGGTGATGGAAAGCAGCGTCTTCAGGGATGTCTGGCTCACACCGTACATGGGGTCAAGAGCCACACGAAGCCCTTTGTTCTTAATGGCCTCCACATCCACTGCCGCAATAATATTGTCCAGATATTCATTGAGAGGATTAAATTCCACAACCTTTCCCTCAGCAACTGCCTGCTCGTAAGGGATCGTGCTGATGGTATTGCCGGCAGCGATCTCCTCCTCCACCTTTGCTATATACGCTTCGATCTCCGCAGTCTGCACCTCATTGGCATCTCTTCCGCCTCTGGTGAAAACCTTGATCCCATTGTAAATGGCCGGATTATGGCTGGCTGTCACCATCATGCCGTAGGGCAGATCGTGGGCCATCACATAATACATGATCAGCGGCGTGGGGGAAGACCGGTTGATAAACCAGGCACGGATCCCCTCCGCTGCCAGTACCTCACATGACCACATCACGGCTTCCTTTGCCAGGAAACGCCTGTCATAGCCAATGCAGATATCCTCCTTCTCCACACCCTCTGCCTTCATCTTCATGGCAAGGGCTTTTGTCAGCCTCTGGATGTTATCCTTCGTGAAGCCGTCACCTATAATCGCTCTCCAACCGCCTGTTCCAAATTTGATCATTGCTGTTCTCTCCTTCCTGTACGAACCCATATATTACCATAACAAAATGTTTTATACTTTCACAGTTACCCGGATGGTTACCCCATAACAACTCTTACGGTATGACTGCTGCCCGCTTCACAGACAGGAATCTTATCCACCTTTTCTCCGTCCAGCCAGATTTCCTTCACGCCTTTTTCCACATGGACCGGATTTTCCACTGTGATCTCAAAGGACGCGCCGCGGAATACCCGGTGCGCGGTAAATCCTTCCCAGTCACCGGGGATACAGGGATCTATCTCCAGTCCGTCCATCTGCGGACGGATCCCCAGCATGTATCTGGTGGCTGCAAAGTAGGCCCAGCCGCCGCTTCCTGTCATGAAAGGATGTCTTGCCCTGCCGTATGCGGTGTGGTCTTTTCCCATAATAAACTGACAGTAGGAATAAGGTTCTGCCTGGCGGATCTCGATCATGTCATTCTGGTAATAAGGACACAGAGCATTATAGAATTCCATGGCTCGGCTTCCCCTTCCCAGCATACATTCTGCTGCCCATGCCCATGGGTTGGGGTGACTGAACACAGAACCGTTCTCCTTCACACCCGGATATACCCTGGTCACAAAACCAATGTCATCATCCGGAACTGTGTAGGACGGACCGTTGAGCATGATGCCATAAGGTGTAAAGAGGTTCTCATACACAGCATCCATGGCTTTTGTCCCCTTATCCTTCGGCGCCGCACCGGAGAGCACTGCCCAGGCATTGGATTCCAGATGTACCCTTCCCTCTTTGTCCTTCTGTGTTCCGATCTTCCGGCCGTTTTTCGTGATGCCGCGGACATACCATTCACCGTCCCAAAGCTCACGGTCGCAGACCTTTTTCACATTCTCCGCCATTGCCGTGTATTTTTGTACATCCTCTTTTTCACCCAGATAGGCGGCAGCCTCAAGAAAACTCTCGATGGCCCAGTAGTGCAGGAAGGATACCATGGCGCTCTCACCACCGCCCAGATTCAGGCAGTCATTCCAGTCCGCACGGAGGCCTTTGCACACACCGTCCTCTCCCACCTGTCTGGCGGAGAAGTCTAAGATCCGTTTCATATGGTCATAGACAGTGCCCTCACCTTTGTCAGCATACGGCACCACCTGGTTTAAAAGCTCAAATTCACCGGTCTCTTTTACATACTCCACAATGGAGCTTACCAGCCACAGGGCATCATCGGAACAGGTATCCTCCAGGCCATGGATCATCTGGTCTCTGCTTGGAGTGGGCACAACGGTGGGGGATTTGAACGGCTTCACTTCCGTATCCGGGTCAAACCACTCAGGCTGGAACAGATGCAGGCCGTAGCCCTCTGACACCTGGCCTCTTAAAAGCTCTATGATCCTCTGGCGGCATTTCTCCGGGTTGGAGTGGGGAACTGTCATGGCATCCTGTGCCGTATCCCTGTAGCCAAGTCCTGTACGTCCCCCCACCTCGATAAAGGAGGCAAAACGTGAGAACATTACATTGATCTCCGCCTGGTAAAGGGTCCATGTATTGATCAGTGTATTCATACCTTCATTGGGCGTCCGGATCTGCAGCTTATCAAATTTGCTGTCCCAGTAGCTTTTCAGTTCCTCATAGGCTGCGTCCACATTTGCAGGATCACTGTATTTTTCCTTGTAGGGATAAGCAGCTTTTCTGTTTCCCTCTCCCAGCATGAACACCAGGCGCACTTCCTCACCGGGAGCCAGGGTGATCTTTTTCTGCAGGGCTCCGCAGTGGTTGTTGCCCTTCTCAAAACCGCCGTTTAAGACACCATTTTCCACGCCAATGGGGTTTGATTCCGTGCGGTAGGGACCAATGAAGGCATCTCTCAGGCACTCAAATCCATCCGGCTCAAAGCTGGCTGTGAACCACTGGAATCCAAACTCTTCATAAAAAAGGTCATGTTCAATAATACCGTCCTCACAGGAGGAGCCTGCCGCATACATACTCATCTGGAAATTTTTGTTGTCCATCTCGATCTGGTGGAAGGAGAATTCCAGATAGGAATACACGCTGAGGCTTCTTTGGCGTCCGCTGTCATTCTTGATCTTCACATCCCACAGTTCCACCGGGTCCTCTTTGGGGATGCACATTTTCTGGGATGCCTTGATGCCGCTGTAGTCACATTCATAGACAGAATAGGACATGCCGTGACGGCAGGTATATTTGGCTTCCTCCAGGGACTTGCCCACAGGCTGCCAGGATACGCTCCAGTAATCCCCATCCTCATCGTCGCGGATATACACATAATGTCCCGGCCGGTCCATGGGTACTGCATTGGCGCGGAACCTTGTAATGCGGTGATACTCCGGTGATTTGTAGAAAATATATCCTCCTGCTGTGTGGTTCAAAACCGCACACATGTCTTTCACTCCCAGGTAATTGGTCCAGGATGTAGGTAGATCTACCCTGTCAATCACGTACTCTCTCTTTTCATTGTCAAAATGTCCGTATTTCATGTTACGAAACCCTCCTGAATCTCCTATTAAGAATCTTTGCGGACAGGCAGTCTGTACTGTCCGGCCCTGATAATACGAAGGGGCCTGCATCGGCAGACCCCTTTTCGTCTTCCTGGCTCTATTATAGAAAACTTTCTGTTTCAGTAACATAGTTCAGGATGTTAATATTTGTTTTTTCTTGTGATGACGCGGGGAAAGATATTTTTTAACTCTCCAGATATTTTCTCAGGGCCTCTGCCAGCCTCTTTGCCGTCTCATATCCCTGGCTGTAAAGTGCTTTCAGTTTTTCCCCGTCCTTCTCGATCCGTCCGATCTCCACCGGTTTTGGAGGCTGGATCAGGAATACGCTTCCCTCTTTTTCCTTCCGGTAGAGATGATCCAGGGTCTCGTTATAGACCCGGTGCCTGTTTTCCATACACTCCACCAGTTTTGGGAACTGCCTGCCGTAGCGCAGGCGCAGAAGCGGCACCATCCGGTTTCTCTGCTTCCGGTATTCCCTGCCCCTTGTGAGCACTACCACGTTCTTGTCATTTCCCATGCTTTCGGATTTGCGGATAGGAATAGAATCTGTTATACCGCCGTCCAGGTATGGCTTCTTCCGGATCCACAGGGTCCTGGACATAAGGGGAAGGGAACTGGATGCCCGGATATAACAAATGTCCCGGTGCAGGTCCCGGATGCGTTTATACTCCGCCTGCCCGGTCTCACAGTTGGTCACAACCGCGTAAAACCTGGCCGGGTTTGCTTCAAACATTTCATGGTCATAGGGATCCAGTTCATCCGGTATGGTCCTGTAAAGCATCTCTGCCCCAAAATAATCCCCTGTCTTTAAGAAGCTGCCGATCCCGCAGTATCTGGGATCATCCAGATACCCGGTGATGGTCCGGTATCCCCTTCCGTGCTGCTTTGACAAATAACTGCAGGCCAGACAGGAGCCGGCGGAAACGCCCAGGCAGGTGCCAAACGAAATGTCCTCCTCCAGGAAATAGTCCAGCACGCCCGCGGTAAATACACCCCGCATCCCGCCTCCCTCCAAAATCAAACCTGTTTTCGCAATATTTTGTGTCATTTTCCCGTCATCCCTCTTTTGTCTCTTCTTTGCTCTCATATACCAAAAACTCTCTTGCAGGCGCCCCGCAGACCGGACAGCGCTCCGGCCGGCTCTCCATCAGGCATCCGCAGACCGGACACACGTAAAACACGGTTTTTTCAAATCCGGTGCAGTCTGCAGCCTCACTCAGAAGCCTTGCATGGGCCTTCTCGGCAGAAGCCGCGTCCCGGTAGGCCTGCCTCGTGAGCAGAAAATCCCGCTCCTGGGCATAGTCCGCAACCATGGGATACAGACGCTCGTATTCAAATTTTTCTCCGGGCACATAGGTCTCCACTGATTCATGAAACGCTTTCGGCTTGTCCAGGATGGCGTAAAAACTCTTGGCGTGCCGGTACTCCGATTCTGCCAAAGCCCGGAACAGATTGGCAATCCTGCCGTATCCTCTCTTTTCCGCACGCTCCGCAAAGGTCTGATAACGAAGAAATGCATACAGCTCCCCTTTGACGGTCTCCTCAAGCTGGTCCCTGGTGATCTTGTCCTCCCGCTCCCTCTGGTAAGGGGCATCCCCAAGATTTTCAAATCTGTGGCAGAGCCTGCCGTTCTCCCTGGCAAAGCGGACAATATGATGTTCCACATCCGATGCCTTTATATTCTCCGACACATCCTCTATGATGGCACCGCCTCCCCCTGTACACACAAAGGGAATGCCATCCACTTCATCCTCAAAGCAGGAGTGCACATGGCCGCACACAAAATATTTGATCTTTTCTTTATATGGAAGATAGACTGCCCTGAGACGCTCAAATTCCTCCCGGGGCACGGAATTTCCCGTAAAATGGTTTGGCAGAGGAATGTGGAAGGCGATCACCACATTTTCGCACTCTTCCATGGCAAGTACCCGTCCAAGCAGCGCAAGCCCTGTGTCGGAAAATTTCCGGAAGGCATTGTCAACCACTACAATCGTAAATGTCTCCGCAATGACAGCATAGTCATGCAGACCAAAAAATGCCTCGTAGTCTCCTGTGTCGTGGTTTCCCCTAAGCACAAAGACATCTTTATCAGCCACCGATTCTGTGAGGGTACAGATATTTTTGTAGTGACGCTCATCGCCAACAGGAACCATATCCCCGGCTATGAGGATCATATCTTCCTCTGCCGCTTTCTCAAGCGCCCCTGCATAGGTCTTCATCATAACGGTTCCCAGTCCTTCACATCCGGGGTCCCCGATCACCGCAAAGGACGTACAGCCGGGACGGCGGACAATAGGTTCTATAATTTTCTGAATATTACGTTTCTTCATAACAATACCTCCTCAATGGTATTAGTTTACTTCATTTTTTCTGAACTGGCAACCGGAATCGTTCGCGCGGTCTTTTTGGCCTCCTGTTCCAGATATGCTTCCACAGATGCCGTATCCTGCCTCAGCAGAAGCAGAATACTCTGGAGGTATATTTTGTTATAGCTGTCGTTCAGGTCAAGCCCCAGCATTTCGTGGATGCGCTTTACCCTGTATTTCAGGGTGCTGATATGGATCCCCAGGCGGGAGGCAGTCCGGCTCATGACCATAAAGTTATCAAAAAGAGCCTCCAGGGTCTGATAATAACTTGTGTGATGGATGTGATCATGGAGAAGCAGATCTTTCAGCCCGCCAAAGAGAAGGACATTGACCGGCAGGGACTTCCATCCCTCATAAATGATATAATCCAGCGCGAAATCTTTGAAGAGGCACGCCTTTTTTGTATGATCCAGCTTATTTCCGATCCTCAGCGCCGCCAATGCCTGGATACCGTAATCCGGATAATCCGGAAAACTGCGGAACGGGGTGCTGACTCCTGCGATCAGCGGCGAATCTTCCAATATCGCTTCCAGCCTCTCCCCGATCTCCTCCACACCCCCGGATACTTTCAGAAGATTACACAGAAAGAAAACCTCAGTCCCTGTCTTGACCATGAGACTGCTGTTCTCAAACAGCTCATCTGCAGGTATCTCTCTCTGGCTGACTTTGCTGAAAAATGCTGATCTGAGCACAATGCAGACATAACTTCCCTTTTGTTCCCAGCCAAGCCTTGCAAGGGACCGCGTCAGACATTCCGGCATCTCAGCAAAGCATCGGCAGGATTGTGCCTGCTGTGCCAAGGTTCTCTGCATCCTTTCCATCCCCTGATAGCTGTTGATAAAATTCACACGCCGCATACACTTAAGATACTGTCCCGTCTGGCAGAGCAGTATCCTGTCCCGCTCAGTCAGCGGCACTGTGACGGAGAGGAGAAAGATCCCCAGCACGATCTTATCCTCTTCCCGGACCGGCACCGCCAGAAACGGGATCCCCTCCTCTGTGGCCGATACTCCGCCCTCCTCCTTCCATGCGCGGCAAAAAGCCTTCTCAAAAGAAGACCTTAAAAAATCCGTATCCCCATCCCTGCACTCACAGGGAATCCTGCACGTATCCTCATTCTGGGACAGCGCCAGGATCTCCATGTGTTCCCCCACTACAATAATGGGATTGGAAAATACGGATAAGAGCACCGGGGTCAGGGCCGAAAAAGGTTTTCCTTCCCGGCACAGCCGGTTTAACCCCTCCTCAAATATCCTGTATTTCTCAAATATTTTTAAGAGTAAAGACAATATCATCTGGGGTGTCAGGTACGGTCTGACCCATAGAATGTCCATACCCTCCCGCTCCAGACATTCTTTTGAAGGTTTCCCGATGCTTACCACAGTGAGCGCCGCATGTTTTTTCGGTATCCGCTCCAAATCTTCTGCGTACATGATATACACGTAATATTCCCTGAGCGATATCCCTTCCTGCCAGATCAGGGCGCCTGTCAAGGGAAGCTCCATGGGATCTGATTTCAGAGAACTTCCCTCCACACCTTTTAAATCTTCAGCCAATATACACCCGTTCAGCTTCAAAGTCCCACCTCCTGTTCTGACGCCAGTTCAGGATACCGTCTGAGTATGCGGAAGATCAGCATGAGATAGAGCCGCTCCTGAGGGGAATCCAGTTCCATCTCCAAAAGCTCCCTGATCTTCTTTATCCTGGACTTGAAGGTGTTCCTGTGGATATATAAATCATCAATGGCTTTTGCTGTATGGGAATCAAATTCTATGTAATTGAGAAGTGTCTTGTAATAACTGGTATCGTGTGTCCTGTCATACCGGATGAGTTTCAGGATGGATGGGGGGATCAGTGTTCTCATTGGCAGGGTATTGGCACCGCGGTTCAGCACATAGTGAAGTGCATAGTCTTCAAATTTGAACAGCCATTGGGTACTGCTGCACTCTTTTCCTGACTGTAGCGCTGCCTCAGCCTGTCTGAAATAATCGGGGAACTGGAAAAAGTCGGAAAATTCCGTGCTGATCCCTGACTTGAACAGATTGTCCCGGACAATATAGGCCAGCCGCCTGCACTCCTCATCCCTTCCCTCCAGCCCCAGGCCCAGATTGCACAGAAGCAGCAGCCTGTCCTCATACTCCAGGGAAAGGTATCCATAAAGCTGGTGGTCAAAAAGCACACTCTCATAGGCAGCGGAATGTAATTCCTGCCCCGCCTCCGTCAGTTCCATGCAGACACAGAAAAAGGGGCCGTTCCGCTTCCATCCTGCCAGCCGCATTGCCATTAGGAGCTTATCTGCGTCAAAACCGGATGGGCTGCGCAGGTATTCCAGAGCATAATTCTTAAATGCAGCCAGTGCGTTGAACTTAGAGCCGGAGTGACGTACCGCAAGTGCCCGCACTGCCTCAGTAAACACGGAGAGCAGTGCCAGGTGCCCCTCCGTCAGACTGCCGTTCACCCCGTCTATGACGATCCTTCCCCAATACTCCTGATCCTCATCAAATATATTGCTGTATATAGTGATATATTCTTCTCCTTCATTGCTCCAGAACTGAGGTGTCTCAAATTCCAGGGTCGTCAGATAATCGGAGCGGAAAAACAGCTCGTCCGTAATATTCCGGTCCAGATAATTGGTGCCCTCCTGCAAGAGGCTGTAGGGAAAGCTGGCTCCCCCCGCCTCCGCATATGCCATCAGTTCATATTCCCTGTTATGAACCATGACAGGATTGTGAAAAATAGGCAGGCTGATGCGGCAGAGCGCCTCTATGCTCCGCTCCCCCGATAAAACAGAGGAAAGCCCCCTCTCCCATCTGTCATATTTCTCAAAGATATCCTGAAGCCGGGCCAGCAGCGCATCTGCTGACAGACTGCCGTCCATACAGATCCAGGCGCAGCCGTCCGGATACCCCGCGGCTTCCTGTTCCTCTCCCTCTATGATAAGCAGTGCGGTCCCGGATTCCTTCCCCGGTATTTTTGCTGCCAGGCTGACCGAGTCCACCAGATACAGCGTATCTCTGCGCAGTACGCAGTCCGGCTGATAAAGCGTGTAGAAGGACAGGCTTCTTTCCAGGTAATCCCGCTCCCCCCTGTAACCGGAAACGTGCTCCAGCTCATTCCTCAAGATATGGATATTTAGTTCCATGCGGCACCTCCCCTGCTTTCCATTTTCAGACTATAGTTTCATTATAAATCTCCCCCTTCCGATTTACCAGAATATCTTTTCCTCTGATTTGACGTTTTTTGCCCTTCCAATTCACATAAACAGACGAAAAACATCGCCTCTCCGGCATTTTTTAGGGTTTTTCAACGGTGGGCCCCCGAAAATACGGGAATTTCAAAGGATAGTAAGACATTTTAAATAGGATATAATGGATTCATAAGATCCGGATCGTAAATATTTTATGGAGGTGTAAGATGGACAAAGAAATGACAAAGGGGCGTGCGCTTCTGTTTTTGATCTCTCTTTTCCTGACGAATGTGGCAGTCATGGCAGATATGGTCATCATCCCAGCCGGAAACGGGCTGTATGAGACCTTCCAAAATGATGCTGCCGTGAATTTCATCCTGTCCGGGCCGTCGTTTATCATGCTTTTCTCGGCGATGCTCTGCGGAAAACTCATGCAGTATCTGAGTAAAAAGAAGATTTTGATCGGGGCTATGATTCTATTTGCCGTATCCGCCATTTTAGGCGGGGCCGTGGCGAACGTGTATTATGTACTGGCCATGCGTATCCTGGTAGGTATTTCCATGGGCTTTGTAAATGCGGCTGCTATGGCTTTGATCGCGGAAGTCTATGTGGACGAGGACAAACGCGGAACCATCATGGGTATATTCAACGCTACCATGGCGGGCACCGGAGCTGTCATCAGCCTGATCGCAGGGGTATTTGCGGTCCGTTCCTGGAATGAAGTGTTTAAGGTTTACTGGATCGCCGTTCCGGTTATTGTGATGATGTTTATATTCCTTCCCATGACGCCCCCGGAGGGCAGCCAGACGGAGGAAGACCGGGCAAAGGCCCAGGGAAAGAATCCCTATCTGTCCAGACAATTCATGCTGATGGTATCCTGCTTTGCCTACAATCTGATTTACGCTGTCATCTATTATCAGGTATCTGTCCTTGTGGCAGAACAGGGATATGGAAATGAAAGCGTTGCGGCACTGCTCTCCACTCTGGGCACTGTGGGAAGCTGTATACTCTGCATCCTGTTTGGCACTCTGTACTCCAAACTGAAAAGGGCAACCATCATTTTCGGATACGTGGGATTGTGCCTCTCCTACCTGCTGCTATATCTGGCATCCGGACCGGTCATGGCCGGAATCGCCTGTACCCTGTGCGGCGCTTCCTATGGATATGGCTTCTCTTACTTCTTCCTGAGATGTACGGTTGTAGTCCCCAAGGAGCGGGTATCTTCCTCCATCTCCATGACAACAGCCATCGGAGGTCTGGGGATGTTCCTCTCCACCTACGCCTGTACGGTGCTGCAGAAGCTTCTTGGCACCACCGGCATATTGAAATTACTGCCTGTAGCCATCGCCGCTTCAGGGATCGGAGCTGTACTGTCCATTATCTGTACCATTATGGATAAGAAGAATCCCAGTGACCTTTCCATGCAGGAAGAACAGAACAATTAGAAACATTTGTGGTAACTGTTCAGTACCCTCACAGTTATAGGCAAAAATCCATGCAGAATCGCCTTTGGCGATGGGATTTTTGCTTGGCCGTGGTACACTTTCTTACGGTCAGCGCAGTGAATGCGCAGGCCTACTGAATAGTTACCATTTGTGTAACAAATAAAAATCCCATGGCTTACTTATGAAAGGAGATATTTATATGCTCACTACAAAACAAAATTTACTGGAAACTATCCGGGGAGGACATCCCGACCGATTTGTGAATCAATACGAATTTATGCACATTATCTACGGCAGCCCATTCTTTGACCTGCACAACGGCCCCATTTTGGAAGAGGGCGTTCTAAATGCAGTCAACAGCTGGGGGATCACATTCTCATGGCCAAAAGGAATGCCGGGGGACTTCCCTGTACATGACGAGGAACATCTGGTGCTGAAGGATGTCACGGAGTGGAGAAAATATGTCCATGCGCCAAGCCTGGACTACCCGGACTCCGAATGGGAACCTTATATCAAAGAGGCAGAATCGGTTGACAGGGACGAATATTTTGTAACTTCTGTCATGTTCCCGGGTCTTTTTGAACAGTGCCATCACCTGATGGATATTCCCCAGACCATGATGAACTTTATCGAGGAACCGGAAGCCATGCATGAACTCATTGACTACCTCACGGACTGGGAACTGGAATACGCGGATAAGGTATGCAGGTATCTGAAACCTGATGCACTTTTCCACCACGATGACTGGGGGACACAGACCTCCACCTTTATCTCCCCTGCTATGTTTGAAGAGTTTTTCCTTCCTGCATATAAGAAAATTTATAAGAGATACCGGGACAACGGCGTGGAGCTTATTGTACATCACTCGGATTCCTATGCAGCCACGCTGGTTCCTTATATGATCCAGATGGGGATTGATATCTGGCAGGGTGTCATGACAACAAACAATGTACCGGAACTGATTCAAAAATACGGTGGCCAGATCTCCTTCATGGGCGGCATAGACAGCGCCAAAGTGGACTACCCGGGCTGGACTAGGGATGTCATCAAAAAAGAAGTGCGCCGCGCCTGCGACGAGAACGGCAGGCTCTATTTCATTCCGTGTGCTTCTCAGGGACTTGATATCAGCACCTTCCCGGGGGTATATGAAACGCTCAGCGAAGAGATCGCAGCTTACAGCAAAGAAATCTTTGTATAGCCATACAGGTATTCCATATGTAATTTAATTTTAGGGTTTCGGAAAGTATGGATCTGTGGTATAATGCATGAAGAAAAGGAGGGATGATGACATGGCACTGACGAAAGAAGATTTGCAAGCTATTGCAGTGTTATTGCAAAATACCACAGAGCCGCTGCAAAATGCAATTACCGGCATGCAGAAGGATATCACAGGCATGCAGAAGGATATCGCAAGCATGCAGAAGGACATCACAAGCATGCAGAAGGACATTGCAAGCATGCAGAAGGATATCACTGACGTAAAATTACATCTTGAAAATATCACAGATAGAAATATCTCTTTATTAGCAGA
Organism: Blautia marasmi; assembly: GCF_900258535.1. Lineage (NCBI taxonomy): Bacteria > Bacillati > Bacillota > Clostridia > Lachnospirales > Lachnospiraceae > Blautia > Blautia marasmi. The sequence goes on along the minus strand of NZ_OIWX01000001.1, from coordinate 4,285,434 downwards.
GAACCACGGCCATTTAATTGACAGGTTAAACCAGGCTGTTAAGGTTTCCGACAAGAGCTGTCTCGAAGAAATCAGAGTCAACATTCTGACTGAAAAAGTGGAGAAGCTGGAAAAAGAAATAGAAGAATTGAAAAGAAAAACCGCATGACAAAAGCCCTCAGATTGCTGTCTCTGTAAAGCAGCGATCACGAGGGCTTTTTATAATGCCGCTGGCCGGACTCGAACCGGCACGGAGTTACCCGCTTGATTTTGAGTCAAGTGCGTCTGCCAATTCCGCCACAGCGGCCCGTTCTCACGAACCGAAGATAATATTACCATATATTTTCATATCGCGCAAGTGTTTTTGTCTTTTTTTATCAGAAAATCAAGATTTATTTTCTGGTTGTTTCCCTCGTAAACAGTATGGTATAGTAAAATAACATGGCAGGCTGTATTTTTTAGAAAACCTGCCGTGCAAATTATTGATAAATCTACGGGAGGTACTCATGATCCGTATTGCTGTGTGCGACGATGACACAGACTCCATTCTGAAGAACGATATCATTCTCAAAAATTGTCTCAGCCATCTGAAAGCCGTGGCCGAGATACAAACCTACAGCAGCGGTCAAATGCTGCTGTGTGATATTTTGGATGACCATAGTTTTTTTGACCTGATCCTTTTAGATATTGAAATGCCGGATATCAGCGGGATGGAGATAGTTCAGGCCATAAAACCTCAGCTTCCCAATGTGAAAGTCATCTTCATCACATCCCATGTAAAATATGCCATTGACAGTTTTGAGCTGTCTATCTTCCGGTATGTGCCCAAAAATGACCTGGAAAAACGGCTGACTTATGCAGTCACCGATGCCTTGAAACTCATCATGCTGGAGGATGATAAAAACTATACGGTCCTGACCGCCAACCGGATGGAAAAAGTGCGCTTCTGTGACATTTTCTATATTCTGCGGGAGGGCAAGAACGCTGCGCTCCACACCAGCCAGGGCATTATCATGGTCCGCAAAAGCCTGCTGACCGTCTATGAGGAATTAGGGGCAGAAGAATTTATCTTCATTGAACGGGGATGTATCATAAACCTGATCCATATCACGCAAATAAAAAACAGTAACCTATACTTAAAAGACGGAACCGTCCTTCCAATCAGCCGTTCTCATCTCCAGAATGTAAAAATGGCTGTAAATTCCTATTGGGGGAAACATATATGATGATTTTTCTATTTGAATTCCTGATTCTCTCCACTGAAATTTTCTTCGGTGTATACCTGACCGGTAAGCGGCATAAGGGCAGCGGAAAAAAATATGCAGTTTTGGGCGGCATGGCTGCTTCTGCTGCATTACTCCTCTGTTTTTACAACAGCGTTTCAAAAAGTCCTGCCCTCTCTGCCGTGATCCTTCTGGCAGGAATCCTTCTTATTTCCAAAATCTTGTATCCATGGGACTGGAAACTGCTTTTGTATTCCGGCTGCTCTTATCTGAGTGCGCTTTTTCTAGTGGATACGGTCTCTTATCTGTTGTTGTGCAGATATTTTTCCGTGCCGTTGGTTTTCTGGCTTATATTTTCCTTTTGCTTCAGGGTCTTGTTTTATATTGCTCTTTTTACCTCAAATAGTCTTGAAGGATTACTGAAAACCCCAAGACAATATTATAAAACCTTATATGGGACTTCTGTGGCGGCATTCTGCGGAATCTCCATTATGCTGCACCTTTCTTTTGTAAGGCAGGATTTAAAGACCCCGATGATCATCAGTATCCTTGTGCTCTCCGTACTTTTTTTGCGGATTGTCCTTGGATACACCCATGTGAAATACCAGCGCGAAAAAGAACTGCTGGCCACTATTGAAATGCAAAAAGAACTGCTGGAACAGAACTACACCGCAGTAAACCGGGCGTACTCCCAAAATGCCAGGCTGTTCCATGATTTTCACCGGCATCTGGAGGTCATAAGGCAGCTCACACAAAAATATAATGCTCCGGAGCTATCTGAATATATTGATTCCGTCATAAGTCCCGTGCGGGATATCTCCTCCATGGCCTGGACCGGCGATCAGACCGTTGATTATATCTTAAACAGCAGATACGCAAAGGCTGCGGAGGCCGGTATTCCTATGGAAATGAATATTGAATATCCTTATAACACCAATATTAAAGCCAATGATCTATGTACGATCCTTTCAAACCTTCTGGATAATGCACTGGAAGCCGCAGCAGCCATGAGCCGTCAATGCCCCCCTGACAGGTGCAGGATCACTTTAACCATCCGGCGTATCGGGAATATTCTGGTCATTAAACTGGAGAACAGCAGTCCCCAACCCTCCTACACACCTGACGGAGAACTTACCTCCGCCAAAAAAGGACTTCTGCTCCACGGCTGGGGCATGAAAAATATAGAATCTGCAGTACAGAAATACGAGGGCATGATCCAGACCGCCTATGCGGATCATATCTTTCAGACAACTATCACCATGTGTTTTGACGGTGTTAAGATGGATGCCGCAGAACCCTAAAATGCTTCGAGGCTGCACATATCGCTGCAGCCTCGAAGCATTTTAGGGGGTCTGTCTCTCTTTTTCTTTTATGGGTATTAAAAGGTCTAACTGTAAATGTTCCATATCCGTTTCCGGCTGTCCTATATGACTATAGTAATTCAAATGTTCCTCCATCAGCCCGCACATATGCTCCTGATCCTCCAAATCACCTGCAAACTCATACTGTTCATTTTTCATTATCCAGGCAAGAAATGCATCCCACTCATTAAAATCCCCAAAAGAGATCATATGGGCCGCATACAGCCCGCCGCAGAATTGCTTCTTTTCAAGAGGCGCAGGTACCTCCATATCATCGGGAATGGTTACCCAGGACTCATAACCATGGTAACCTGTCTCATCAACCGGATTCGGATGATTAAACCCATACCTTCTCAAATCCGGTTTTCTTTTTCCCAAATCATTTTCCTTCACAAAGCTGTCCAAAAGGGAATTCGCATGTAATTCAGGCTCATCCCCTACATAGTGGGAAACAGCTACCGCAGCCGGAGGCAGATAGAGGATCCGGACATCATTGATCTTCGAGAGTTGTTCATCTGCTTTCTTTAATTTCTCCCCGGACTGCTCCTCTTTAAAATTAATGCTGATGATGCCAAGAGACTCAATAGCTGCCAGCACGGCATCATCCTTCGGCATGATATCCTCCAACGGCAGTTCTGTGGTCCTGCTGAGTTCTTCAACAAAATGATTCAGGATATCCCTGATCGTAGAAAGAGCCGTAATCTCCTCGTCTAACTCCTCCATATTCTGCCGAAAAATATCAATGGCGGCAACCGCATTGGTGTTATTGAGTATAACCTCAATCTGCCGTACAGGTATCCGCAGTTTACGCAGGATGAGGATCTGTTTGATCCGGGAAACCGCATTCTCATCATATACGCGGTAGGAATATCCTTCCTGCCGGGAACTTTTGATCAATCCCACTTTTTCATAGTAACGAAGCATTCTGGTTGAGATACCCACGCTTCTTGATACTTGGCTTACAGTCATTTCTTCCATATGACACCTCCTGTGCTGTTATTGTTCACTCCGTGTCCAGTAACACGCTTCGCGATGCACAGATATGGGGCATTCTGCCCCATATCGCGCTGGCTGCCTCGGGATTTTCATGCTTTCAGCATGAAAACGCCTCCCGGTACAGTGGCCTGTGTACAGTAACCCTGTGCTTACCAGTATAAACTGCGACACGGTGTCAAAGTCAAGGCTTTCTTTTCAAAACCCGTATGGATATCCCAATAGAAATGAACACTGCCGCTATAAGGTAAAAAATGAGCAGGCATGGCACAAGATACCGGTTATCCCCGAGCATCCCAAACAGGGAAGCGGTATCCACCTTTGCTTTTTCCGCCAAAAACATAGTCAGCAGAATTCCCACTACGGGCACGTACATAAAGACCCGGCCTTTGATGGGGCCAAACTTATAATATGCCGGAATCTGAAAGCAGACATAAGTGATATACAGCACCATGCCTGCCGCTGCTGCCGCCGCAATTTCACCGAGGGAAACCGCTGTCCCCAGCCGCCTGAGGATCACAGGCTGCAGGACGCAGGACACAAGCACTGCCAGAATCCCCATCAAAAAAGCGTGCACATATTTTCCGCAGACCAGCTCCTTCACTGATATGGGAAGGATACTGTAAAGCCTCTGCATATCATTCTTATCCGCCACAGAAAACGTATAGATTGACGTCATAGCCATCATGAACATGGCAAAGGATATCCCCACAACCAGGGTACGGTAAAGAAGGATAAAAGCAAGCGGTACCAGAAGTGTAAAACAAATAGATTTATAATAATATTTCAAAAGATTAAAATCCAGTTTTGCTGCTTTCCATATTTTCATGACAAAACCTCCCCTTTACTGATAAATACAATGATGTCATCCATAGCCGCGGACCTGGTCTGTAAACCGGAAAGTCCCGGCAGGTATTCTGTCTCCACCAATGCCTCGAAAGAATCCGGATATATCTTGATATTCGGTGTGAGCGCTTTTATATCCGGTGAGAGTTGTTTCACGGATCCGGAAACAATGGAATATCTCCTTGTAAAATTCACTTTTTCCCCTGTATAAAACAGTTTTCCTTTATTTATGAAAGTAATCTGATCCGCGATCTTATCCAAGTCCGGTGTAATATGCGTTGAAAAGAGAACGCTGTGCTTTTTATCGTCTGTGTACTCCAAAAGAATATCCAGCATCTCATCCCTGGATACAGGGTCCAGTCCGCTGGTAGGCTCATCCAGGATCAGCAGTTCTGCCTTGTGTGAAAAAGAACAGGCCAGCATCAGCTTCATCTGCATCCCTTTGGAAAGTTCCCTGACACGTTTGCCCCTGCTTATCTGAAACCGCTCTAAATAACGGTAATAAACACCGGTATCCCAGTTCCGGTAAAACATACCCATAGCTTTTTCAACATCCGGCATTTTCCAGTCATCTACAAAAAAATGCGTATCAAAAACCACCCCGATCCGTTCTTTAAATTCCTGTTCCTTTTTCATATGGTCAAGCCCCAATACGGTAATGGTACCTGCATCTTTTTTCAAAAGATTCAGAATGAGCTTAATTGTAGTTGTTTTACCTGATCCGTTTGGCCCGATTAGGCCCGTCACAGACCCTGTGGGAACAGAAAAACTGATATTCTCTAAAGTAAAGTCCGGAAATGTCTTGGTCAGCCTTTCTACCTGCAGTGCATCAGTCATGTGTATTCCTCCGTTTCTTCTTGATGAGATCATCTTACTGCAGAAACCCATGCTGTGCCAAAATGTCCACGATCTGCTTTTAGATGTCCGTAATCCGTAAGCTGTGCCGAACAGGCAGAAGCGCATAATAAAAAGCAGTGACCGGCAAGAAGTATCATTTCTCTCACCTGTCACTGCTTTTTTATACACGGCAGCGCAGCCTTATGGGTTTACAGCTTACAAACATTCTGCGGCGCACCTTCCAGATAGGAAAATACATTCCGGAATACAATTTCAGCACGTCTCTTCATGGACTCCTCAGAGATAAATGCCTGATGGGGTGTCAACACCGTATTCTTTGCATGAAGAAGAGGGTAATCCTCCGGGATAGGCGGCTCACAGTCGAAGACATCAATACATGCGAACCCAAGGCGGTCTTCATTCAGGGCATCTGCCAGGGCCTTATTGTCCACAATGGGACCTCTTGCACAGTTGATAAACACCGCATCCGGTTTCATTTTAGCGATCTTTTCTCTGCTGATAAATCCTCTTGTCTCATTGTTCAGCGGAAGATTCAGGGAAATAATATCACTCTGTTCCAGTACCTCATCCAAGGAACAATACGTGATTCCCAAATCCTTTTTCTCTTCAGACTGGCTTCTGTTATAAGCGATCACCCTGGCTCCAAATGCCTGGAATAATCTTGCAGCCATGGTCCCAATCTGTCCAAGTCCGATGATACCCACGGTTCTGCCGCAGATTTCCCTGCCTCCGATACCGGCACTTGTCCCCTGCTGCCGTACCACCGCGTCTGCTTTCACCACATTTCTGAGGGCATCCACTGCAAAACCGATGATCAATTCCGCTACTGTCTGGTTTGAATATCCTGCTGCATTGCAGATCATAATATCTTTTTCTTTGCAGCATGCAGTTCCCACATGGTCGATCCCTGTAAAGGCAACGGAAATCATTTTCAATTTATCCGAAGCCTCAATAACCTCCTGAGGGTATGGATGGTTAGCGATCATAGCAATGTCACAGCCCTCAGATCTTTTTTTCAGTTCCTCTGTATTCTCCCACAGGGTATCATAATAACAGAACTCATGTCCCATTTCTCTTAATCTTTCCCCATAACTTTCTACAATTTCTCTTGTCACTCCGATTGGCTCTAATAATGCAATTTTCAACGTTTTTTCCTCCCTGTTCTGATCGTTTCTGTGATCGTATTTAACCTTTTTTCTATTCCAGTATAACACCCTGCTGCTTTAATGTCTCCTGCAGAATTTTCACATTTAGACTTCTGGGTATATTTTCTTCCGCCGCGCACAAAGCTGCTGCTGTTCCTGCTGCCTGTCCCTGTGCCATACAGGATACGGTATTTCTGGTTGACATATGGGCCTCCCAGGTACTTGTGACACAGCGCCCGGCTGCCAGCAATCCGTCTATCCTTTTAGGCACCAGTGCCCGGTATGGAAATCCGTAGAAACCCCCGTCTTTGATCATGATTCTGGGTGCGCAGTCATGGAACCCATATAGGAACACCTCATCTGTTACTCACCCATGCGCATCAGGACCATGTGGGGGAACTGTTAAAATCAGTTTTAAAGATACGGAGAATAAACTGCTCCCCGCTAATTATATCATAAAATATGCTCCCTCCTAAGCGACAAGGTTTTATTATTTCACCTGCCTGCCTAGAAGGGAGCATATCAGTTTTTTATTTCATCAACTATGATTCCTTATTCTTTCTGCTTTTGATTCCTGTAAAGAAAACCATAATTCCTGCAGACAAAGTGATCAGAAGAATCCAAAGCCCTGTATTGGCAGTATCGCCTGTTTTTACAGCGGCAGTGTTCTCTTTCTTTGTATCTGTTTTCTTCGTATCTGTTTTCTTTTCATCTTCTTTTTTAGTTACCGTTTTCTTTGGTTTCGTTTTTTCTTTTGTCGTCACTTTCAAAGCTTCACTGTTTTTGCTTGCATAACCGACTTCTGTTTCCTTCACTCGAGTAATGATCTCATATTCTGAAGCCGGTTTAAGTCCGGAGAATACACCGTTATCCTGCCAGCTCTTGCCGTTGTCGATGGAATACTCCTGTCCTTTAACAGACTCTACCGTAATGGAATCAACGGTTACTTTTTGGAGTGCCGGTTTTGCAGGCGCAGCCACAGCGGATTTATCGGTAGTGACATTTAATGGTTCGCTGACAGCGCTCATACCGCTTGTACTAGTCTCAAGTACACGGGTAATGATCCGGTAATCAGAGACAGGAGCCAGATTGTTAAATACTCCATCTGATACCCAGGTATTACCGTTGTCAATAGAATACTCTTGTCCTGCTAACGCATTTATCTTAATGGATGAGTCCGTTTTCTCCAGCAGTTCCGGTTTAGCCGGTGTCGCTGCCGGAACTTTTTTCAGACCATCAATGGCATTCTTAAGCGCCTCGGCAAGGGCATCCGCTTCATCCTGTCTTCGGATATCCCAATTCTGTGCAGCTGGTTCCTGTGCTGCTGCTACAGCAGCGTTTAAAATATCAACGGTATCCGGAGTATAGATTCCGGTATCTGCGGGGACTCTCAGCATCTGCTCATCTATTTTACTCAGATCTGCAGATCTGTACTTCATAGAGGAAACTGCTTTTTTCAGGTTGTCAATATAATTTTTAAGAATCATCTTATCAATAGTTGACCCCGACAAAGTTCTTATGTTAGGCAATAGTGCCAGAAGTGGGGCAATCTCTACTAAAGATGCATCCTCAAGAACCATAATATCACCCGTTGGAATCTGTGCCAGCAGTCCATCCAGCTCTGTAAAGTCCGCAGGTACTATGCTCAGATCCGCTGTTATAATAACATCGCTTGTGATTTCAAATGTAAGTGTATCTCCGGCGTTTGATGCCACCTCCTGTCCGGTGGTTTTGTCTGTTGCTGTAACTTTATTTATAGTATATTTGCCGCTTTCTACTAGTGTTATTCTTGATGTAACCGTAGAACCGTCCTTATAATACGTGACACCGCTGCTTGTGAAACCATCACTGGAAACTGCTGGTGTAATATTATTATTCACAGTCATTTTCAACGTATCATCCAGTTCTGCCGTATACCATGCCCCGGTTTTATAAAAAAGCTCTGCAAGCTCGATATTATATCCTACCATTTTAAAAGAAAGCTGATATGTATAGTTTCCATTTCCATCCGGAGTGATCAAACACTGAACCGATTCCCTTGTCTGAATATAAGATTGACCAAGCGGAACATCCTGTTTACAATCGATTTCTGTAATGAATAAATCATTATTTGGAAGCGTTGCGCTAAGGGTTACGAGAGATCCCGCAGTTGCAGTTGGTGGAATTACTATATTTGTGGCTCCGGCTGTTTGAAGCTGTTTGTCAAACCAGACTCCGGTTTTGATCGTATAGGGAGTACCTACGGGTACTGTCACTTTAACTGTATTATGTCCGGCCAGCATAGATTCTGTTTCGCCGTATCGTATCTCATATTCTCCTGCGCTCAATCCTGTTACCTCTACTGCATTTTCCGGTACAGGTGTCCAGCTTGCATCACTCACTTTTTTATAATCATATTTCAGACTTGGGTCAAACCCTTGGATACCGCCGTCCTCTGTAGTGGCTGCGGAGGCTGCGATGGAATAAAATCGGTTTACAGCAGGAGTATTGTTTTGAGGCGATTTGGTGCGCTCGATAGTGAGTCGATAATAAGTAACGCTCACTTGATCTCTGGCAATTACTTTTAAGTCAATGGTATTTATACCGAAATCCAGCACCTGCTCAAAACGGTCACCGCCTCCGTTAATCGAAGCCAACGAATCAATTGCCTGTACGATAAAAGTATCCTTACTGGCCTTTCCTGCTTGTACCTTGGGATCCTGCTCTGTACCGCTTCCCGGCCAGAGCATAGAATCATCACCCAGACTGAAATTTGTTAAAATTCTTGTCTGTGATGATGGTACAACGGCTCTGTCCGAAAGTGAAGCTGAGGCCGCAGAAGCCTGAGACTGCAGGTTTGTCTCACTTGTTTGTTCCTTCTGGTCATCTGCTTTTTTGTCATCTGCTTTTTTGTCATTTGCCGCAGGTGTTTTACTCTCTGATTCTTTATCTTCAGAAACTTCTGTACTTTTTCCCGTCTCCGGTCTTGCACTTGTCTCAGGCTGTTTCAGCGCTGTATTTTCCTGAGGTTTTTGGGAATTCCCTTCAGTAATATTGTCTGTCGGTTCTGACTCTACATCACCTACATCTTCAGAATTGTCCGTTTTTTCTGATACCTGTGTATCTGTAGTACTCTCTGTTACAGAATCTTCTTTATCGTCCGTCAAAATATCCTTATTGTTTTTCGGCTCCATATCAACATTTTCATCGCTTTTCCCCTCGGTCTGGACTGGCGGCGGTGCAGCAAATGCCATGCTATTTCCCGATAAACAAAATACAATTACGAGAAATAATGCAACTATTCTTCTCTTCCCTTTTTTCATGTTCTTTTCCCTCCTGGATTCATTGAATTCCATTCATTTATATTGCTTTTTAAACACTTCGGCAAAACGTATGTAATGTACCTGCAGACAAAACACTCCCTGAGAAAAACAATATAGTTAATCCTCTTCACCAAAGCTCTTGACTAAAGCGTAACATGAAACATAATGTATAAACACTGCCCTTAACCCAAAATCAATTTTTCTTACGCAAAGTCATTCTTATTTTCCAGAATCAGACACAGAACAGGAATTCCTCCAGAATGGGAACCGGCTGCTCAATCTTTGTTTTTCCGATTCATCAGAATTTCCACCGCCTCCCGCAAAGTATTCACATCCCCCACATTTCCCGGAAAGATCACATACGGGGTCAATGGAAATCTGCTCTCCTCTCCTGTCTGCCACACCGGGACTCCAGGACGGATCTGTCCCATAACGACTGCACGTTTTACCTTCAATGCCTTTGTCCCCACATCGCTCGAAGTAACTCCCCCCTTTGCGATGACGAAACTGGGGACCACCCTTAAATTCCCCACAAGAGACTGGACAGCGTCTGAAATCTTTACGGAACGAAGCAGAGCCTCCTTCTTTGTATCATGTTCCACTACCAGAAGCTTTCTTTTCGTATATACCACTGCGGTTTTTCCGGACGTGATGATTCGTTCTATTTCTCCGGTCGTCCTCTCTGTTTCAGCGCGGAAGGCCTCCTCATCCAGCACCAGGTCTGAATTAAATGAAATGCTTACAATTCCCTCCGCTTTTTTTAGTTCCTCCAACTGCTGCGTGGTTTTCTGTGTATGAGAGCCGACTATGACCACGCCTCCATGATCTGTATCTTTTATGATCATTTTTTCCCTGGTCAAAAGCGGCTGGGATGAGATTCCCCCCATTTCTTTTACCAGGGCCGCCGCTGTGCGGAATAGGAAGTTCTTTCCCGCTGCCATTGCCCGGTAAACAGAAATACTCATGATTTTCACATCCGAATCGTCAATGGCATTTACTACCACCTTCTGAAAATCTTTCACTGCCAGCAATTGCCCGGTGATCTTGTCAAGATCCATGTTCCGCAAATCTTCCAGGCTGATGCAGACCACGTCTTCTGCTTTATATACGCCGTTTGTTTTTTCTTCCACATATTCACAGATATCTGAATGGGTGTACCCAAATGTCTTGTCTTTTGCAAACTCTGTCTGTGCTGCCGGGATCAGCTCCTCCCCATATTTTACAAAATGTGTATTATTAAGGGTAAAGCGGCCTCCTTCTTTGAAAAAGGGGCAGATAATCTCTCCATCTATGCAGATATCTCCATAAGCCTCTGTTTCCTCTTTTAAAATCAGAGTTTCCAGAGGATAGTGACCTCTGAGAGTAGAATCACTTCGGCTCATGATGAGATACTCTTTTCCGGTCTCCTCAGACACTTTTTTGACCGCTGCGGCAATTTCTCTATGTACTTTTGCTGTCTGTTCTGCAGTGAGTCCTCTGGAATTTGTCAGTATGTAAAACAAATGGTTCTCTTCCTCAAATCCCTGGCGGATACTATTCTCTGTCCAGTCTGTATACACAGATACATCGTGAACGGTCTGCACTCCTGTTGGGTCATCATCCAATACAACGATTTTTTTACCGCTCCTGCTGATCTCCATCTGAAGGAGCTGTTCCGCCTTTGCCATATCCACCTCCGGATATGATAATAATACATCCGCGCTAAGTATGTTTTCCATATTCATCTCCTATTTTATCTTTTCCACGGTGATACCTGCCAGATTTTCAAAATATTTTACAATACTGCAATGGTCCTCCTCCATGTGGCCTCCTACTTTCAGTGCCTGCATGATCTCAAAAAGCTGTGCTGTGTACGGAATTGGTACGTCCAGGGAGTGGGCAGCTTCCACCACATTTTTTATATCTTTGTGATTGATGGAGATCTTTCCCCCCGGCTTAAAATTCCGCTCCACGATCATGGGTATCTTCGCATCCAGCACAGCACTTCCCGCCAGGCCTCCCCGGATAGCCTCATATACTTTTACGGGGTCTGCCCCGGCCTTTGCAGCCAGGACAAAAGCCTCCGAAACCGCTGCTATGGTATTATTGACTATGATCTGGTTTGCCAGCTTGGTCACACTTCCGCTGCCCGGTCCGCCTACAAGCAGAGCCGAGCTGCCCATAACTTCAAAATAAGGCTTCAGGGCTTCAAACACCGGCTGGTCACCGCCTGCCATAAAAGCCAGTGTCCCATTGACCGCCCCCGGCTCTCCCCCGGAAACAGGTGCATCCAGGAACCCGATACCGTACTCTCTGCATTTTTCGTAGCATATCTTTGAATCCTCCGGGGTCACAGAACTCATATCACATAGAATGCCGCCTCTCTTCATGGCTCTTGCCACACCCTTCTCCCCAAACAGCACATTCCGGACAATCGTACCGTTTGGGAGGATCGTGAATACCACTTCACATGAACTTCCGATCTCACCGGGTGTCCCCTCCTGCGCACCTGCATTTACCAATTCTTTGACTGCATCCTGATTTAAATCATTCACCATGACTTTTATGTCTGCTTTTAACAGATTTTCTGCCATTGGTCTTCCCATAATTCCCAGCCCGATAAATCCTGCTCTTTTCATTCACTTTCTCCTTATCCAAAGATTGTTTTATTGAAATCAGTATACCGGTATACCGGTGTGTTGGTCAATACATTTATTTATCTTCTCTGTATTTTACAATTTATATCCATCTTTTTTGTAGAATCTGTCCGTAACAGTTCAGCCTTCCACTGTCCAACGTGGTGTTGCCTTGCATTTGCAAGGCAACTCTGAGGCTGCCACGCACCAGGCTGCAGTTTTTGCAGTCTGTACCCTAAAGAGCAGGATTGTGCATGCTTTTGTTGCTATGAAGCCGAAAGGCTGAATAGTAGTTACTGTACACAGGCCACTGTACCGGGAGGCGTTTTCATGCCGAAAGCATGAAAATCCCGAGGCAGCCAGCGCGATATGGTGCAGAATGCTCCATATTTGTGCATCGTGAAGCGTGTTACTGGACACGGAGTGTACGGTAACGAATAATAACATCTGTCCAATTATCTTTTCTGTTTTATATTGACCGGTATCCCGGTATGCTATAGAATAAATAAAATAGTATATCCTCCAGGAGGCATGGAACATGACGCAGAAACCGCTTCAGACAAAAGCATATGATTATATCAAAGATTTGATCTTAAAAGATGCCTTTGCATATGATACCATTTATTCAGAGACAAAAATCTCAAAGGAAATCGGAGTCTCCCGTACTCCCATGAGGGATGCCTTACACCGCCTTGCTCAGGAACGTTATATTGACATCATCCCAAGTAAAGGCTTTTGTATCCATCAGATGACCAAACAGGATATCATCGAGACCTTTCAGATCCGGTCCGCCATCGAAGGATACTGTACCGTACAAATAGCAAAGGATCATAAAGAAGACCGGTCCCAAAAACTTTTTCGGGAACTGGACTATATTATGGAAAAACAAAGAAAGATCCTTGAAACCACTCAGGATATTTCCGCTTTTGTGGAATATGACAACCAGTTTCATATCGAAATTGTTTCAAGTCTGAACAACCGGACTTTTCATGAGCTTTTTGGCAGTTATCTTTTTCAGATAAAGCGCCTGGCAGTTCTCTCCTTGGGGCATCCGGGACGTATGCAGGAAACCATTGAAGAACACAGCGCGATCCTGAATGCTATGAAATGCGGCAACCTTGCGGAAATCTATTCCGTAACCATGAAGCATATGGAAACCCCAAAAGGATTGAACCTGTCAGACTTTTGTTATTCATGAGCAGCATAGTATAATCCGGATGGCGAATGTGGATATCACCAGGCAAAGCCTGCCAAATCCATGGCTCTGCCTGGTAACTGTCTCCTGCCACTTAAGATTTTCTGCTGAAACACTGCAATGCTTTTTTGCATGTGTTTTTACATTTACACCCGATTCCCTGTCTAAGGACTCTAAATATTCCCCACATTCCTGATTCCACATCCCATTTCAGACTTCCGGACCGATAGAGATAATCGCCGGGACATGATGCGCCCTTTTCAAGTTCCATCTCAAATTTGTTTCCCACACTGATCGCGCCCTGGATGGGGATCACTCTGGAATGGAAGTCATCCGGCTGTTCCTTCCACATATGCCCATGGACCGCAAATCCTACATTACGCGGTTTATCCGCCGGCATCATAGTCCGGAAAATGACCCGGTCTCCGGTATATGCTTTAAAAACAGGTGTGGCGGGATCTCCATGCACTTTACTGCTGAATACTTTTGCGATCCGGCTGTCTCTGCGCAGCCGGTTGGCAAAACGCTCGGAGCGGTAATTATATCCTTTTTCTCCTGTGTCCTCCGCATCCACCGGGTCCGTATCATCCCCCTGCGCCGTCCGGATCACATTGCCCTCTGCGTCCTCCAGGCGGATTCCATTTTGGATAAAGACAACAAACTCCCGGAAAGTCTCTGTCCCGGGCGCTGTGATGACTGCCTGTTCCTGATATACTCCGCTTCTCATCATAAAATTCTGATACCACCTGGAAGCAGGCGGCTCAATGATGATCGCGCCGAATAATCCGTGATATCTGTGATTCCGCAGATCACCGAAAGACTGTATGATACAGGAGCCGTATTCCTGATCTGCATGCCAGAGATATTTCTTGCTCTCCCCCGGACCTACTGTCTGCTCCCGATTGTTGTATCCCACATTGATGCCCGAATCGCAGATTGGATCATACTGAAGAAATTGGGGGTTCAAGGACACCCTGTTGGAAGGGCGATGCTTCTTATCCAGCGGGACGCGGGGATAGTCAAAATACGGAATGTCCGGCCCCATCATGTTATGGAGGGTGACTTCAATCCAGTCCCCCGCATTTGCCCGGAGTATCAATGGCTTAGGCTGGTATTTACCGCAGAGCACCTGCTCCACCTCATCCGCCGGAACGAAAATCAAACCGTCCGGGTCATGATCCCCGTATTTGTTATATAAAATATCAGTCTTTATGGCAGCGATCTCATATTTCCGCACCACAGAATCTCTGCCGGGACACATGGGAAGCGGCAGAATACCCAATTCATTTTTGCACAGCGGCTTCAAATGAGCCTGCTCTTTATCGTATACACGGATGATCCCCCACAGCCCCAGCCAGGCGTCGTCAATACCGCCTGAATAATAGAGATAATCCCCGCAGTTATAATTTTTCCGAATTTGAAGGTTAAATGCCTCAGAAATCCCGATAGACTGAGATGCAGCCAGCGGCGAATGGATATCCGCTATCTCTTTTCTCCAGTACATTCCCGTGACGTTTAAAACATGCTGCTCCTCATGAGCCCCGTCAAGCAGCCTGATCATCAGCTCATCTCCCGGATATGTCTCCAGCAGAGGTGTAGCCGGATCCCCATGAACAATAGAACTGAAAATATAAGCCGGGTCCGCCGTATCGCTGAGTCTTTCCCTCATTGGTTCACACCGGTAATTGATCCCCATAACTCCGGGATCATCGTGGGAGCCGGGAACCTCCGGCGGATTCAGGGGCTTTCCGTTTCCGTCAAATAACAGGGCAAAATCATGCAGAAATAAGGCAAATTCGCGGAAAGAGGTTCCATCACGCCTGCGGATAACAGCTTTTGTCCCGAATTTCAGCGCTTCTCCTGTTTCCACGTCATGAAATGTAGCTCCCGCTTCCTCTATCACCAATGCTCCGAACATCCCATGCTGCTGATGTGTATTTGCAAACAGATGGTCATGGAAAAATACGGTTCTCAATTCCGCATTTGCAAAGAACCGTTCTATAAGAGTCTCGTATCTTCTGGCTCCGGCAATATTATTCCAGCCATTGGCTGCACCGTCCGATACAATTGTATCGAATTTTACCAGATGGATGTGATATCCCACAATGTCAGTCAGTGTCTCCATCTGAAACGGGCTTGCTTCTATATATTCCGGAAGAAGGTTTGTAAAGCGAACTTCAATGCAGTCACCGTCATTTGCCCGGATCACCAGCGGTTCCACCTGTATTTCCTGAGCTTCCACCTTTTTGATATACGCCTCCAGCCCTCCGTGTCTTTCCAGCTCCTCTTTCAGGACAAAGAAACGCCCCTGTGGATCATGCCAACCGTATTTGTTATAAACTACTTTTGCCTGTACAGCGGCTATCTCAAATACTTTGACCTTCCCTTCCTCCGCTTCCCCGCACCCACATCCGCAATCGGTATGGCAGGGGCAGGTGTCTGTATAGAGCGCGCCCGGTTCAAATGCATCCACAAAGTTATCTGCTTCCAAAGGCGTAGGCTCTATCTTATTATTTCCGTCAGCATCCAGGATCCCCAGCGGCGGCTGCAGGGGGCGCATTCCAAACTGTCCGTTGATAAAATTGGGATATCCCGGATGTTCCGGGTCCTTCAACGGCGGCTGTTTCCTGTCTTTCAGGGGTATCAGTCTGGGTATGGGCATTCCGTCCGGAAGTTTTCCGCTCCCATCCTGCAGACGGTCATAGATCCTCCAGAGTGTCCACATTCCTTCATGGAAATGAGGATATAGATGGCAGTGGAAAATAGCATCCCCCACCATCCTGTTCAGGCTTCCCGCCCCGTGCAGAATATCCAGCGTATAGCATTCCTGGGGACTGATAGAAACAGAATCTAAGATCGTAGAATTAGGATTATCATTTTCCAGCCTCCACTGATGATTATGGAGATGGAATACATGGGTCTCTTTCACGCCTCCGTGAACCAGCCGGATCTTAGCCGGATCTCCCACATACGCTTTCAAGATCGGCGGTGCCGGGTCTCCGTATGCCCAGGAGCTCATGGAGATATCTTCTGCCGTGTCCGCATGATTTTCTGTCAGGGGAAGTCTGTTTCTCATAGGTTCCGAACGGTAACTGATTCCGGTGGTTGCTGACGGAAGCCCCGTGTGCGGGTCTGTTGGGGTATTTCCCTCTTTATTTTTTATTTCCAGCTCATCATGGAAAAACACAGCATATTCACGGAAAGATGGCTTGGCAGGATGATAAATATCTGCGAAAAGACCGCTCTCCAGCTCTTCTCCCGTCTCCGGGTCCAGCCAGACAGATTCAGGAGCTTCAACGATGATGGCCCCAAAGAGGCCGTGTATATTTGTCCCCTCCTCACTGCTCCTGGTATCTCCCATATCACTGAACAGATAGACGCCCTCTTTCTCTGCATACCAGGTATAGACGATCTCATTTCTTGTGGTGCTGTCCTGATTCATCCCTACACTGGCTCCGTCGGAGGTCTGAACATCATATCGAAGCCCCTGCACATGGATGGACAGATCTCTTTTCAGAGAATGCCGGAAATAGATATGGATCTCTTCCCCCAGATTTGCCCGGATGACCAGCGGTTTCACTCCCTCATAAGGCTGAGGGTCCGGTCTGTTAAAATTCACCAGCGCGCCTCTCTTTATCCTCTCCGCATCTTTTTGCAGCACATATAACAATCCATTGGGATCGTGGTCTCCGTATTTATTATATACTATCGGTATTTCAATGGCCTCGATCCTGTACGTTCTGACATTAGGCTTCTGCATATAATTACATAATTCCATAACTTACCCCTCCATATTTCTATATACCAAAGGTGTGCCGGCTATTAAAGCATTTTCCCGCCAGCTGCGGAACCGCACGGCACTTTTTATATGATCACACCCCTTTTCCGGGAATCCGGTTCCGGGAAAAAAAGAATGAAGTTTTAGGAATAAAATCAAATGATCCATCATATATTGATACTTTCTCTTTTTTTGTATTATATGTAAAATAAGCCTAATCGGTACAATCTATATACCAATCCCCTCCTGTCCGTATTTTAAACCAGTGAAGGAAATTGTAATTTAGTCACAGAAATCAAATCTATTTTATAGTATCATAGTCACATCAAAAATAAGGAGTTCACAAATATGCCCTCAAAAAAATATGCGGTAGTTGACAAAAACCGATGTGTCGCCTGCGGCGCATGTATGAATGTCTGTCCAAAAGATGCTGTACATATATGGAAAGGATGCTATGCTGCCCCTGTCCCGGATAAATGTATCGGGTGCGGCAAATGTGCTAAGATATGTCCGGCGGGATGTATCCAGATCAGGAATCGAGGTGAACAGAAATGAGAACAAAACACTGGTATGATTATCTTTGGATATGGTCCATCGTTTACTTTGCTTTGGGATTTTTTAATATCTTATTTGCCTGGCTTGGAATGATCGACTTTCTGCTTCCCCTCATGATCGCTGCCTTCGGAGGAAATAAATGGTTCTGTAATCACATGTGCGGCAGAGGCCAGCTCTTTCATCTTCTCGGCAGCTCCCTCAAATGTTCACGAAATAAAACCACCCCGGGATGGATGGTTTCCAAATGGTTCCGCTATGGCTTTCTCCTCTTCTTTCTTACCATGTTCGGCAATATGGTATTCCAGACCTGGCTTGTGGCATCCGGAGCCAACAGTTTAAAAGAGGTGATCCAGTTATTCTGGACTATAAAAGTTCCCTGGGGCTGGACTTATACAGCCGGTACGGTTACAGACTGGGTGGCAAAATTTAGTTTTGGGTTCTACAGCCTTATGCTGACCTCAACCCTGATCGGTCTGATCGTGATGCTGCTCTATAAGCCAAGGAGCTGGTGCACGTTCTGCCCTATGGGGACAATGACACAGACCATATGTAAATTGAAAAATAAAGAGGGATCCACACCTTGACCACCCCATCCCCTAATGCTATCATGAAAGAAAAAACACGGGGGAAGAATTCATGTGGGTCATCTTTGCTTTTGGGTCTGCTCTTTTTGCAGGCCTCACGTCCATACTGGCAAAATGCGGAATCCGGAAGACAGATTCCACTGCTGCCACTGCTCTGCGCACAATTGTGGTATTGCTTTTTTCCTGGCTGATGGTGTTTCTGGTCGGTTCTCAGAGTCAGATAAAAAATATAGATTTAAAAACCATCTTATTTTTGACCTTGTCCGGCCTTGCCACAGGTGCCAGCTGGCTATGCTACTTTAAAGCCCTACAGCTGGGCGATATCAACAAAGTAGTCCCTGTGGATAAATCCAGCACGATCATGACAATCCTGCTGGCCGCCGTCCTGCTTCAGGAAAAGATCACCCTGTTTAAGGGAATTGGGGTGGTCCTGATCGCTGTTGGCACCTATATGATGATCGAAAAGAAAGACAAGGGTTCAAAGCCGGCTCCTCAAAGCAACCGCTGGCTGTTTTTCGCCTTAGGTTCCGCAGTGTTTGCCAGCCTGACTGCCATCCTTGGAAAAATAGGCATCTCCCATGTGGAATCCAATCTGGGAACTGCTGTCCGCACCGGTGTGGTATTGGTAATGTCCTGGATCATGGTTGTAGTTACAGGCAAACAAAAAGAACTGCGGCATATACCTAAAAAAGAATTGGGGTTCATCTTCCTGTCAGGGCTGGCCACCGGCGGCTCCTGGCTGTGTTATTATAAAGCCCTGCAGGATGGACCTGCCAGTGTGGTCGTTCCCATAGACAAGCTGAGTATACTGGTAACGGTTTTCTTTTCCTACCTGGTATTTCACGAGAAACTATCCCTGAGATCAGCAGCCGGACTTGCTCAGATCACAGCAGGCACATTACTCATGCTGCTGTAAAACAGATTCCGGGACCAACGCTTACGGTCTTGTTTCAGACACGCTTTAGAGGTCCCGGGCCATTTTTTTCTCCTGTTTTTGTATATACATTTTCCTGTCAGCTGCCCGGATCAGTTCCTTCCAGTCTGTATACGCGGTACCCTCCACCACACCGTAACTGAGAGACAGGGGATACGAAAACCCATTCTGTCTGCTTATGGAACAAAGCCTTTCATTGAGCTGTTCTATCCTCTCCTCTGCTTTCCCCCGTGTCACTTTCTCAAACAAAAGCAGGAATTCATCCCCACCATAACGAAACAGCAGGTCCCTGCCGCTTCTGCAGACATTCCGGATCTGCTCGGTCACGGTCAGGATATAACGGTCCCCTTCCTCATGTCCATACTGGTCATTTACCCTCTTCAGCCCGTCTAAATCGAGAAAACAAAGAATAAAATCAGCTTTATGTTCCATCAGAAAAGCAATCTTCTCTTCCGCATAATGCCGGTTATAAAAACCGGTCATAGGGTCAATAGTGGTCTGCAGCCGCAGAAGTTCTTCCTCCTGCCGCTGTTCTTCCAGCTGTTGTTCCATCTGCCGGTTTTTTTCCCGGTAATCGTCAAGCTCACATATCCTTCTGGTATACCGGATGGCTATATAAATCCCCACAACACTGAAAAAACAGGATTTAATACTCCACATTTTTAACAGAAGATCATTGAACGGCGCCGCATAAAGCAAAAGATTCAGGAACAGATAAAAAAGCAGCCCTGTCATGATCTCCAGCAAAAAAGACTGATGGCCGGGATGTACCAGGATCAGGCGGAGCCGTTCCATCACCACCGGATGTCTCATGATCAAAAACACCATTCCGGCCAGCAAAAATCCCAGTAAAACAGGTACTCCCTTTAAATTCCCCACACTGCTTGTATGATTATCAAAATTCTGCAGCGGCTGGTTCAGGCCAATGGCTATGACGCTGCGGCAGAAAATATTCACAGACAGGCCATAGAGGATTCCCAGTAAAGAACTGAAGTATGCGCATCGCTTGTCCCCCTGATCATAGAGCAGCGTTTCAAAGAACAGAAGGAAGGCAAAAAGAAACCAGTTGATAATTAATGGAAATTCCAGAACACTGCATATCACAAAGAACAGATAATTTAGTATAAAACTGAGGAGAACCATTCCAAAACGCCGGCGCGTCATCTTTCGCAGCTCAGCCGCCAGAAAAAAATACTGCCAATGAAAATAAAAATAGGTAAGCGCGGTCAGCAAAAGTAAGCCCATGTGTTCCCCTCCTTTCCTAGTATTTCCTTGTCTGTTTATCCCGATACATAGCCTGGTCGGCCTTGTGGAAAATTTGTTCCAGGCTGTCAGCCGTATCCTCCGCAACATAGCTGACACCATAACTAAACGAAAATCCCGGTTTAAGATCTACGGTCAATCGGGAACGGATAAGATCCATTCGCTCTATGGCCTTCTCTCCCACGCAGTGCAGAAGTAATACAACGAATTCATCCCCTCCCACTCTGGCAAATATATCCGTATCGCGCAGATGGGAAGCAAATTCCTCAGTAAACTGAATGAGATAGATATCTCCCGCATGATGCCCCTCCCTGTCATTGATACGCTTGAGATGGTCCAGATCAATAAAGACAAAGGAAAACGGCACCTTCCTCTCCAGCAGTTCTCTCGCCTTATCTATCAGATACTGTCTGGAATAAATACCGGTCATGGAATCCTGTTCACTCTTGCTTCGCAGTACCGCCGCATCCTGATTCTGTTGTTCCAGCTCCTTAGTCAGACGGCGGTGTTCCTCCTCCAGGTAGTAAACCTTTAATACCAAATAGAGATGCCGCAAAAACCGTATCAGATAAAATTCCATCAATACGGTACTGCCCACTAAAAACAAAGGCAGCAGATCCCAGCCTACATCTGCCATACACAGGATACTGTCCAGCAGCAGGAATATATTGCAGAACCATAAAAACATCATAAAAGGCCGAACCTCTGCGCTTTCGGCCTGTGTACGGAGCACCCCCATAATGGTCTCCCATCTGGGAAGCAGCAGCGCAACCAAATTATTTATGATCAATACCATACTGATCGTGAGGATCCGCCAAAAAGGATACTGCAGAAGTTCTTTCATTGAAGTCTGTACAGCCAGAGAGAACACACCGATCAAAACCATATGCAAAGCCATTGTCGTCAGATGGGTAATATTAATCAGGAACAGTTCCCTGGAACGGCTCTCTCCCCTGCGGTATAACCGGATCACTTTAGTAAAAAAGGCCAGAATATAGAACACAGGCAGTGGAATAATTATGATGCTCCACAATGTAAACAGGAATAAGGCCGGCAGGGAATTCCCCAGCCGCCCTAAAATTGTATCTTTCTGCGGATACTCCATAATCTGCAGCACATGATGAGAGATAATGCCATACAGCAGGGAGAGACAAACGGGTATGAGCAGCCACCAGCCCATATAGAAAGAGAATGGCAATGAAATTCCCTCCTTATTTTGCTTCATATATCCATAAAGTATATCAAATACGGGGTAAAATAACAACCGTTTCACTTCGCACAATTCCAGTCTTTTGCCCCGCACTTTTCTGCCCTGTCAACGCCCGTCCCTTATCTTTTGGAGGGAATAAATAGATTTATTCAGATTAAACAAATAGGAAAACGTGCATACCACAAAGAAATACGGCAGATAAGCAAATCCAAACACCTCCGTACCAATGAGCACCGGTGCCAGGAACGTATTCGTGGCGCTCCCAAAGACACCAGCATACCCCAGTGCCGCGGCAAATTCAACAGGCAGGCCAAACAACGGGCTTGCTGCTACCCCAAGGCTTGCACCGATGGAAAATAGGGGGGTCACCTCCCCGCCCTGGAAGCCTGCAGCCAATGTGAGTACGGTAAGAAGGAATTTTAATATCCAGTCATACCCGTAAATCTTCTCACCATAAAGGCTTGCATGGATCAGGTTCGTTCCGAGACCTGCATATCTGCCTTTATAGAGTATAAGCAACAGGGCACTCAAGATCAGCCCCATGAAAAAAATCCTGAGTACCGGCTGCTTCCACAGCACGGCAAGCTTTCCTTTCATATATTTTAACGTCCAGGCAAACGCCCCTCCTACAATCCCAAACAGGATTCCCAGTAGTACCAGTTTTCCCATATTGGGAATATCCGGATCCAGTTGTGTAGTCAGTGCAAACGAAAATTTTTCCAGCCCCAAAAAACTTGACGCTGCACTGGCCGTGAACGCAGCCGTCACAGCGGGAAACAGAGCCTGGTATTCCAGCGCTCCGGCAACCAGAACCTCCATTGCGAAAAACACCGCCGCTATAGGCGTCTGAAACAGGCCGGCGAACCCGGCTGCCATTCCTGTTACCAGAAAAATATGGGAGCTGTTTTTCAGCGGGATCTTCCTGCCCACCCAATGGGAAAATGTGGCTCCGATCTGCACTGCCACGCCTTCCCGCCCGGCACTTCCGCCGAACAAATGGGTGATCCATGTCCCGGAAATGATAAACGGGATCAGCTTTAACGGGATCACTTCCTCCTCGCCATGCCCCACTTCAAAAATAAGGTTCATACCCTTACTGCTCTTCCCCCCGAATTTAAGATAGCAGAAGGCGATCAGGGCGCCTGCCAAAGCCAAAAACGGGATAAGCTGCATGGGATGACCGTCCCTGAGATCAGTGATCGCCAGCAGTACTCTTCCGAACACCGCATCAATCCCTCCTATGACCAATCCAATGGGGATTCCCAGCAGTCCCAGAAGGAATAATTCTTTGTAAGTCTGATACATTCTTTTTACTCTGTGATTCATCTTTCTCCTCCTCTGTCTGTTCCCGGTAATAAACGTTCGCCCCTCCATGCTTCTGCCCAACAAAAAAGCTGATAACCCTGTTTTTACACAGAAGTCATCAGCATACACGCACTTTTGGAATCATCCACGGGAGAACCTCATTCCCTTAAAACTATATTGAATAATACCATGTTCATTTTAACTTGTCAATGTACAACCCAGCAGCAGTCCCCGGTCATCTTTTATAACCTGCTTTAAAAATACTGCAGAGTATGCCCATCAGCCCCAGTCCCCAGCTCCACATACTGTAAGGTGCATAGACTGCGGCGGATACGCCCACAACGCCGGACATATAAACAGCCACGTCTGTCCACGGAATGATACTGAGCATGGGGCTTGCGGCCGTGTTGGATACCACCGCACAATCCAGGGCCGAATATCCGAACTCCCTGTATTTTTCCTCCAGCATCTCTATGGGCATAAGTATGGATATTGCAGAGCTGTTGGTGATCGCCCCCGTAATGGTGCCGATACACCAACTGCTGACTGCAAGGCCAAAAAGGGAACGGATCCTCCCAAACAAAGTCTCCACGATCACCTCAACCACTTTAATCTTTATCATAATGCCGGCAACTCCCACGGCAGCAAACAAGATCACAAACAGAGAGGACATGGAAAGCATACCGCCCCGGTTGCACAGCGTAACGATCTCCGGTAACACAGCATCTGTGGAAATGCCGGTAATAGTAGTCAGGTCAAAACCACTGTAACCGGCGGCAAGCCCTTTCCAGAAAGAAAAACCATTCAGCAGGGCACCAATGGCGATCCCGATCATACCGCCCCCAAACAAAGATACCACAGAAGGCAGCTTCATAAAACTGCCTGCAACCACCACCACTATAGGGATCAGGGCTATGGGACTGATATTAAAAACAGAGGCCAGCCCGTCTGAAAGCAGGGCATTGTCAAAAACCCCCTGTGAAGAACCGGTTGCAAACCCTAATATGGTATAGAATAGGATACACGCAAGAAAAGTGGGTATCCCGATATAAGCAGCACGTTTCATTACCGTAAGGGAATCCGATTTTGTCACTGACGCAACCAGATTAAAGTTATCCGCCATAGGTGAGAGAAACAGTCCCACATGCGACCCAGACACCACCGCTCCGGCCATTGCAGGAAGATTCACATCCATTACAATGGCAAGCCCTATCATAGCTACCCCAATGGTTCCGCAGGTGCCAAAACTGGTGCCAATGAAAAAAGCTGTGACTGCGGTAAACAAAAACCCCAGTAAAATACAAAGACCGGGCGTCACAAATTTCAGCAGATAAGTGATCAGGGCAGGTATGGTACCTGCAAATACAAAAGAAGCCGTCAGAAATCCAATCCCGCACAAAAGAAAAAATAAGTCGGTCAGTTCTCCGGCCTTGTGATACATTGCCTCCAAAAGCTCGTGCAGAGTATATCCGCAGTTTAATCCTATGATCCCCACATAAGCCGCTGTGATAAAAAGAGATACCGAGAGATCAAATCCCTTTACTGTACCGATCAGCATTACAAGAATCATCACAATAAGACAGGACAGCGCTTCTACCCTGTTTGGCCTGCGTGTTTTTTTCTCCTTATTTTTCATGCCGCACCTCGTTTAAACTTTAAACTATAGTATCCGGCTTTCAAAGGAGCTTTATTCATAGTATCCTTCATTCCCTCCCGCAAAGAAAAAAAAGAAAAAGAGGAAGGGACCCGGCTGTCAGCCAGCCCGGCCCCGTTATGATGAAGTTTTTGTCCTTCACAAGTATCATTTTAGTACAGTTTTATTTAAAAAACTATCTGATTCCTGCCTTTATGTATCACTATCCTGCCATCTGCGGCGATACTCCGTGGGAGTACATCCCGTATAGCTGCGGAAGACTTTTCCGAAGTAGCTGCTGCTTCCCAGCCCGCAGGCATGGCTGACTGCTGTGACCGTTTCTTTTCCTTTTGCCAGCATCCTGCATGCCATCTGGAGACGATAGGTCTGCATGTATTCCACCGGCGTCATCTGCAGGCAGTCATGAAAGGCGCGGAAACATTCTCGTTCGCTGGAAAACGCTGCGGCCGCCAGTTCTGCCACTGTGATTTTTTCGGCATAATGCTCGTGGATGTAGATCATCATCATTTTTATCTTATCATCAAAATTACTGCACTCTCCTTTTTCCTCAAGAACCGGGATGGACAGGGAGAACAGCTTTATCCATATTTCCGAGAGCACTGCCCGCAGTTTTATTTCATATCCCCACTCCTGCTCCGACAAGGCAAAGGAAGCCCGAAGCAGGTTCAAAACCTCTTCTTCCGCAGGGATATGGGGGCGCAGTACAAAGATTTCCAACTGTGAAGCTGTCACAACAGGCAGGACAAATTTCTTCTCTATCCGGCTGGCCTGCTCCCCTGCTATGAAAGAAGGGTCAAAAATGTGGATAAGCTGCACATTTTTTTCTTCCCTGGAACCTGCTCTTGTCATGTGCAGAACATTGGAATTCACCATTCCGCCATAGCCGGCGGGAAAGACCGTTTTTCCTTTAGGGGTGGTATATTCCAACACACCGTTTTCCACGTAAAACAATTCCACAGTCTTATGCCAGTGCCACGGTACAAACCGTCCTATATATTTATCCAGCTCCGCACGGGAGGCAATATAGGGAAAATCAGGGGCAAATCCGGGCAGTCTCTCTTCCTTGCTCCCTGTGTGAAACTCTATGTTCGTAATATCCCTCACTGCGAATCCCCCTCTCTGCAAAACGGTCCGCAGAAATTTTCCTGCGAACCGCGTTCATTACTTATTTATTGTTTGGATTGGTATTGGGGCATTACATACTGCCTCCCACAGAACCTTCCCAGGTATCCACTTCTTTCGCTTTTTTCTCCTCCTCGTCGAACCAGTGGGTAGTGACTGCTTTTATCTCCGTAAAGAACCGAACACCGTCCTTGCCCAGACAGTGCAGGTCGCCAAAGAAACTGTCCTTGTGGCCGCTGAATGAGAAAATACCTGCCGGGACCGGGATGCCCACATTGATTCCCACCATTCCGCCATCTGTGCGGCGGGCAAACTCCCTGCTGTAATAACCGCTCTGGGTATAAATAACGCTTCCGTTGGCAAAAGGATTGCGGTTCATCATTTGAATCCCCTCTTCAAAATCCTTGCAGCGCTTCACAGCCAGGACCGGACCAAAAATTTCCTGCTGTCCGATCGCCATATCCTCTGTCACATGGTCAAAAATGGTTGGGCCAAGGTAAAAACCGTTTTCATATCCGGGTACCGTGATACCGCGCCCGTCAAGGACAAGCCGTGCCCCCTCTTCCACTCCCTTTTCGATCCATTTGACTACCTTTGCTTTGTGGGAAGCATCCACAACCGGACCCAGATCCGTTGTCTTGTCATAGGCCGGTCCCACTTTCAGTTCACCTGCGAATCTCACCAGCAGCTCAACCAGTTTGTCCGCAATGCTCTCCTGGGCAACCACCACGGGCAGAGCCATACAGCGCTCTCCCGCACAGCCGAAGGCGGAATTGATGATCCCTCTTGCGGTACGCTCCAAAGCCGCGTCCTCCAGCACCAGGGCATGGTTCTTGGCTTCCGTCTGTGCCTGTACCCGTTTGCCGTTGGCAGCCGCGATGCCGTATATATGTTTTCCTACACCTGTGGTACCTACAAAACAGATCCCTTTTACATCGGGATGTGTCAGGAACTGTTCGGATTCCTGTCTGGTACAGGTGACAATGTTCAGCACACCGTCCGGAAGGCCTGCCTCCTGCCACAGCTCTGCACAGCGCAGGGCGGTCAGAGGTGTCTTGGAGGCTGCTTTGATGACAATGGTATTGCCTGTTGCAATGCAGATAGGCGTCATCCACCCCATGGGGATCATACCCGGAAAATTAAAGGGGGCAATCCCTGCAAATACACCCAAAGGCTCACGGTAGCTGACGGTGTCATATCCTTTGGAGGTATCCATCATGGATTCTCCCATCATGAGGGTAGGGGTTCCGCATGCCAGCTCCACAGGTTCTTTTACTTTTGCGATATCACCGGCAGATTCCTTCCAGTTCTTTCCGTGTTCTCTTGCACAGCACTCTGTCAGCTCATCCCAGTGCCGGTCCAGCAGATCACGGAATTTGTAAAGGACCTGCACTCTCTTCATCACCGGGGTGTCACGCCAGGCCGGGAATGCTTTCTTTGCACATTCAATGGCATATGCAACTTCCTCTGTGGTACAGCTTGGGATCTCCGCCTGCACCTCACCGGTGCTTGGGTTGTACACAGGTGTGTACTTTCCGGATTTCGTATCCAGCCACTGCCCTCCTGCCAGGTATTTCATTCTCTTGATCTCGCTCATTTCTGACCTCCTTTTTCAGGCTTGCTTATCAGTTCCATTTCTCTTTTTTGATAACTCCATTATAAAAGATTGTCTTCGTCAGTTCAACTTATTTCTTGCAGGATCAGGTATAAAAGGCATTACCCGTAACGGAGTATATTCCTCTGGGGGTGATCCGAATCTCCGGGATAACAGGCAGTGCCATAAAGGACAGCGCAATAAACGGATCCATCCCATTTGGCACACCCATTTCATGTGCCTTTTGAATCATTTTTTCCAGCTTTTGGTTGGCCTTTTCAAACCCCATGTCTGTCATAAGCCCCATGATCGGAAGCTCCAGTGTCTCATAGATCTGATGGCTGTGCACAAGCGTATACCCTCCCTGGGTACGGATCAGTTCCCTGACAGCCAGTTCCATATCCTCATCATTGTCGCCGATGACGATTATATTATGGGAATCATGGGAGACGCTGGAAGCTGCGGCTCCGCACTGCAGGCCATATCCCTTCACGAATCCCACTCCCACCATTCCGGTATGTTTGTGTCTCTCAACCACCGCTATTTTCTGTATCTTCCCATTCCCCTCCAGATGGTCCTGACAGATCTCCTCCTCCATGATATCCTTTGTGGTGATCTGTCCTTCTTCCATCAAAATGACATGGCAGGGGAAGGAACCGGTATATTTCAGTTTATCTCTTGTGAACGCCTTTACATGTACGGTATTTTTCAGTTCCAAAGGACAGGTATGGACCGGACAGGCATTTTCCGCTTTCACGATCTGCCCTTTGTAGTAAACCTCCCGGACTGCCGCCTGCTCCAGGTCATCCAGCACCAGAAGGTCCGCCTGGTACCCCGGCGCCACTGCCCCAATGCGGGACAGCCCGTAGCACTTGGCCGCCTGGATGGTCGCCATCCGGATAGCGTGGACCGGATCAATTCCCAGAGCAGCTGCCTTTCTCACATTATGGTCTATATGGCCTTCTCTTTTTATATCCTCAATATGCTTGTCATCTGTGCAGAAGCAGAAACCATCTGTACTCATATGCTCCTCTACGATCCCCTGTACAATGTCCTTCAGATTTCTGGCAGCGCTGCCCTCGCGTATGTGAACGGTCATTCCGTTTCTCCGCTCCCTCAAGGCATAGGCAAACTCCGAGCACTCATGGTCCGTGGAAATCCCTGCCATGACATAGGCCTGGAGATCCGGCTCCTGAAGAAACGGCGCGTGTCCGTCCCGCACCCTCCTCTCAAAGAGCTGCAGCTTTTCGTGCATTTGCGGATCACCTTCCACCACAGAGATATAGTCCATAACCTCCCCAAGGCCCAGGATGCGCTCATTTTTAAGATAAGGCTCCATCATATCCGCGGTGATCCTGCACGCATTGTCATCAATGCCCGTAGCCGGTACACAGGACGGCATCATGACAAACACATTGGCGGAGACTTCCTCCGTTTCCCTCAAAATATAGTCAATCCCGGCCAGCCCGGCTACATTAGCCGACTCATGCGGGTCAACGATAAAAGTAGTGGTCCCACACAAAACAGCCTGGGAAATCAGCTCTTTTGGTGTCACCAGCGTAGATTCCAGATGCAGATGGCTGTCAATAAATCCGGGGCACACATATTTCCCCTTCAGATCCTTTTCCCGGATGCCCTTATATGTGCCGATCCCGGCGATCATGCCGTCCGCTATGGCAATATCCCCCTCTATGATCTCCTCTGTAAAAACATTGACAATCTTCGCATCCTTCAAAACAAAATCTGCTTTTTCCAAACCTCGGGCAATATCTGAACATTTTTTAAATCTCTCTAACTTCACTCTATCATCTCCCATAATCCACGAACCAGATCATTTCACTTATCACTGAAATCCTGTCCTGCCAAAAGTCCCGTCAGGGTATCCCGCAGTATATTCACGTCTATCGGTTTTGCTACATGGGCATTCATCCCCGCATCCATGGCTTCCTGCACATCCTCCGCAAAAGCGTTTGCCGTCATTGCTATGATGGGAATGGCCAGCGCGTCCTCCCGCTCCATTTTTCTGATGGCACGGGCCGCCTCATATCCATTCATACGCGGCATACGGATATCCATCAGCACCGCGTCATAAGTTCCGGGCTGCGCCCTTGAAAATTCTTCGACGGTCTGTATACCATCTGTCTTTACCACGGTTACTGCCCCCTGCATTTTAAGCAGTTCACACAGGATCTCCGAGTTGATGGCATTGTCCTCCGCAACCAGAAAGCAGCGCCCTGTCAGTGTTTTGGCGGCATTCTCTTCCTTGGTCACGGCATCCAATCCCCGGTCTGCATCTTCTTTCTCCGGTACTGCCTCACATCTAAGCTCAACACAAAATGTACTGCCCTCGTGCACTTTACTCTTAACCCATATCCTGCCTCCCATAAGGTCCACAAGACCCTTGGTAATACTCAGTCCCAGCCCGGTGCCCTCCACCGATGTGATGTTGTTGTTCCGCGCAAACGCCTCAAAGATATGCTCCACAAAATCTTCCGTCATGCCAATGCCTGTATCGCGGACAGTAAACCGATAGCACACCCGGGCGTCCCCACAGTCAAGTTCTGTCTCTTCCGCCAGAAAATCCACACTGCCGCCTTCCGGTGTAAATTTAATGGCATTACTCAGAATATTTATCAAGATCTGATTGATACGAAGCTTATCCCCATAAAAGATCCCGTGTCTGATCCCTTTAGACTCCATATGAAATTTCAGGGCGTTTGCCTCCACCTGTGGCTCCATCATGACAGACAGCTCCTCCAGCAGCTCAGGCATAGATATCCGCATGTGGTTCAGTATGATCTTGGAACGCTCGATTTTGCTCATATCCAGAATATCGTTAATAAGGCTCAGGAGATATTTGGATGAAGAGGATATCTTTTTCAGACAGTCCTCCACCCTCCCTCTGTCGTCCAGATTGGCGGCAGCCAGGGATGTCATGCCTATTACAGCATTCATGGGTGTCCGGATATCATGGCTCATGGAGGAAAGGAATTCGCTCTTTGCCCGGTTCGCCTCCTCCGCCAGAGCCAGCGCATCCTGCAGGGCATCCTTTGCCTTTCTCTCTGCTGCCAGCATGTCCGTCACATCCGCCCGGACCATACAGACCCTTCTGCGGCTTCTGTCTCCCCAGAGCACATTGATCTGCTTATACCGCATTCCCTCCCTGGACTTGTACGGAAGTACAAAATCATAGCCTGACGGCTTTTCTTCCAGGTGTCTCAGCATATTATCCAGGTCAAAATACGCCTCCTCCTCTCTCTCCAGTTGACTGGTGATATAAAAATCCGTAATACTTTTTACCAGATCCCTGTAATTATCTAAAATATAAGGGGACAGGTTCTCCAGCACCGTCTGACGGGTATACATAGTCACATGTCCGCCGCTCACATCCACAAAGGCCATGAGTTCAAACGTATAGGCCACTACATTCAGCATACTCTGCTGTTCCCGCACCGAGTCTGTGATATCCGTTCTGGACAGACATACACGCCCAAGCCTTAGATCAATGGCTGAAACTGTCATATTCTTTGTCAGGACTTCCCCCTTTTCATCCATGATGGAGAAATGGAACGAATAACTGTCTTCCCTTTTCAGGCGTTTTGTCATGTATTCCCTGGTAAGCATCTTTATGACATTTTCTTTATCCCTGGGCACTACCCTGGAATGATACATCTCTGTGACCTTCCGGGAATAACAGCCCCGGGAGTTAGGATAATCGCCGGCAGAGCCGTCACTGGTAAGGACTGTGTAGCTGTCGTTCAGAAGATCTACATCAAGCACCAGATCATAGCTGGTCACTGAAAGCTGCCGCAGTATCCGTTCCGATATGGTCTGCTCAGTGATGTCCGTCACTGTGAGGATTCCGGTGACACCGCCCGTATCCGGTGTTTCCACCAGATTTACTTTGAACTGCACATAACGGCCGTGCTGCTCCTTCGGCAACTTTACATAGCACTCCAGTATCTGCTCTGTATCCCCCTTCTTAAACGCCTCATAGGCCGGCGCATTCAGATAGGTATCCAGAAAAGCCTGCCGCATATCAGGCTCTTCCACCAGCCCGGCAATGCCCGTAAAAAACGTTTCCCTTACATCCCCAAAGGTTTTCAAAAGATCAGAGTCCGTATAATCAATGATCTCCAGGATCTTATTCTGGGTTATGCTGCAATGTCCCACGATCAGCGCATTGGGTCCGGGGGTGCGGTAATGCTGCAGGATCAAGTCATTATACTGCTTTCGTATCTGCGCTTTTTCCTCCCGTTCCCTGGTCATATCATGGTATCCGGCATACACGCGCTGTTCCCCATTGACGCTTTTGATCAATGACAAGGTGTTTTTCACCCACACATAACCACCGTCACCTGCCTGCAGCCTGTATACCATTTCGCAATGGCCTTTCCCCACAGCAAGGTACGCTTCCATCTGTTCATCCACAAACGCTCTGTCCTCCGGGTGTACGCCGGCCATGGCATCCTTTCGGTAAATTTCCCATGCCTGTTCCCGGGTCATCTTCGTCATTTCAGCAAAACCCTCGGACAAAAATTCCGGTATCATTGTGCCGTCCTGCTCATATCTCATGACAGCCACACCTCCGGGCAGATACTTCAGCACGGTTTGGAAATACTGCTCCAGCCTTTCTTTTTCGTCCTGTGTCTTGACCTCCTCTGTGATGTCTCTCACGTATTTGATATAGGCCGGAATGCCGTTCCAGTCCGTCTCGCGGAAGCGGACATTATAGCAGCGGTTATTTTCCCTGTCCACCATGCGGTGGACTTCCCCATCCGGCTGATGCTCCTGCTGGGTACAGAATTCACAGGGCGTGTCTTTTCCGTGGAGGGCTGAGTAACATTTCTGCCCCAGACGTTTATTCCCTCCTTCAAACAGCATCTTTGACTCATTGGCATAGAGAAGGTCGTAATTCTCTTTTGCAATGACATAAATCCCGTCCGCCGTATCGTTTGCAATGCTCTGAAACAGCCTGGCTTCTGCCGACATCCCGGTAAAGACCGCATAGAATCCCATTACTTCCCCATAGGTATCCATTCTCCGGCCCCTCAGATGGATCCAGATCAGACTTCCGTCTTTATGCCGCATCCGATAAGACACATCCAGGACTTTGCCATTTTCAAGGGCCGCCCGCATGGCTGACAGCACCCGTTCTCTGTCCTGTTCGTAAATCATTCGGAATGCGTCATACTGCTGCAGTTCCTCTCTGGTGTGTCCGGAAAGTGCCATAACACCGTCTGATATAAAGATGGGCGTGATCTTATCTCCCTCTATCCGATAGCTGGCAATCCCTCCCGGTATGGAGTTTACCAGATGATCCATCTCAAGCTGAGTCTCTTTCAGATCCGAGATATTATGGAAAACGCAGTGGAGGAGCGGACAGCCGTGGTCCTCCCCGATCCATTTCACATGGGCACGGACCCAGACAATATGTCCGTCCCGATGCAGTTTGCGGAATTCAAACTTTAAAACTTTATGGGTCTGTATGACCTCCATGGCCTTCAAAACCACCATCTCCGTGTCTTCCCGGTAGGTCATCTCCGCTGCATCCCGTTTTATCATCTCCTGATATTCCTCGACCGTATATCCTGTCAGTTCCGGTACGCCGTCAGAAAAATAGATGGTTTCAAAAATGTCGGATACTCTGTAAATAGCAACCCCACCGGGAATGGCATTGACAATATCCTGCATCTTGTCCTTTGCAGCCATAAGCTCTTGTTCCATCTGTATCTTTTCGCTTACGTCCTTGTAAACTCCATAGAGCAGCTTCGTCTTATCCGGCTGTGTTTTTACAGAGGCCTCAAGCTGGATCCAGTGGTACGCCTCTTCCCGGTCATTCCAGACACGATATGTATGCTCCATGGTCTGTCCGCTGTGTATTGCTTTCTGAATCTTATCCTGAAGCAGACCGCAGTCATCCGGATGAACCCCCATATAACTGGTTTTTTTCTCAATGATGCGGATATGTTCCTTGGAATACCCCATAATTTCGTAAAAGGCAGGGTTGTGAAACACCGGTAAGATCTTTTCTCCGTCATAGCGATAAACACAGAGTCCGCAGGGAATGCTGCAGAAAGTAGTCTGAAGTTCCTTTTTCAGTACAACGGACTGCTCCTCATCCCGTTTTCTGTCCGTAATGTCCTGTATATACTCAATATGCGCAGCTTCTCCATTCCATTCGATCATTTTGCCACTGAGCTGATAGATCCTGCCATTGACCGGATGATAATACTCCCGGGTCAGCAGTACCTCTCTGCTCATTTTGTCTTCCCGGCAAAACCGGCACGGCTCATCAAAGCCTGCCACCTGGTAACAGCACCTTTGTTCCGCCCCTTCCTGCGGCATAAATATATCCCGTGCCAGCCGGTTGGCGTACAGTATTTTATATGTATCCGCTGAACTGACACAGACAGCCATGGGTGCATGATCCATCAGTGCCTTTACCTGGTCTGCGGAAAGAGAAACTTCCCGTATCATGACGCTACCTCCCTTACCTTTTTTGCATACTTCATAACAATATTTTAAATTGGTCTGAAAATTCCATTTTTCTTTACATATTTCCTTTAATTTTATCATAACAAGCATAAATCTGCAATCTTTTTGAAAAGAACATCACCAAAATACGCACAAAAACCAGGTTTGAACATGACCGCTGCCAGCCTCCATTTGTCCAAACCCATAAAATGCGGGATAAGCCAGAGACTTTTCATTGCGTATACTGTGAAACAACAGTATAATATGTTTATTGGTAACTGTTCAGTACCCTCTCAGTTACAGGCAAAAATCCATGCAGAATCGCCTTTGGCGATGGGATTTTTGCTTGGCCGTGGTACACTTTCCTACGGTCAGCGCAGTGAATGCGCAGACCTACTGAATAGTTACGTTTATTGATCAAAAAGGGGGAGCGGACTAATGAAACGATATGACTTTGTAAACAACGGTGTAAGGAAAACAGATTTGTTTTTCCGGAAAGACGAGTAAGATATGGGCATTTTTTATGATATTTGCATGGGTTTGACTTCGGGTGTTATGATCGGTTTTTTGCTTGCCGGAATAAAGCAGCTTTTGAAAAAAGAATATACGGAAAAAGAAAGGGCATCCAACCAGCGGTTCATAAACAAGATCGCCCTTGCATTAAAATACCTTACGTTTTTATTGCTCATTATTGGCCTTATATGGTGTGTCTATTTTTTGATCCTGGGTGCCCTCATGCCTTCAAAGACAGATTACGCCAATAACATGGCAGAACTGATCGTATCAGTCCTCACAGTCATTTCCATCATTTTTGCCTTTGTGGAATTTCTGAGAAGAAAAGAGGATTAAGATCACAGCCTCCGGCAAACCCCACTGCCGGCTCTAATGCAGAAAAAAATAGCTGACCGCTCCATGCAGGAGTTGTCAGCTATTTTATGTCCCTGTGCCCCGACTGAACAGGGCACGGAAGCAGGTCTCCCGTAACTATCCGCTCTTGTGATCATAGTCGGTCTCGTCTCCGGTTACGATCATCGTCTCCTGCTCCTGCCAATAAAGGGGTAAGTGATCAGTTCTCTTTTATATGAAATTTTCCAATCTGGTCTTTCAGCAGGATCGCCTGTGCCGAGAGTTCTTCACTGGCTGCTGCGCTCTCCTCCGCGGTAGCCGAATTATCCTGCACCACATTGGAAATCTGTTCAATCCCCCTGGTCACCTGTTCTACATAATGAGCCTGCCCGCTGGATGCCTTTGAGATCTCATTCAGGGCTTCTGCCACTTCACCGGCCCCCCGCATTACATTCTGCAGGGATCTTGCCGTATCATCTGCAATTTTTGTCCCATGTTCCACTGCATTCAGGGAGTTATGGATAAGCTCCGTGGTGTTCTTCGCAGCCTCGGCGCTCTTGGATGCCAGGTTTCTGACTTCACCGGCCACGACAGAAAAACCTCTGCCCGCCTCACCCGCTCTTGCTGCCTCCACAGAGGCATTCAGCGCCAGGATATTTGTCTGGAATGCAATATCCTCGATGGCTTTTAAAATATCACCGATCTTCTGGGAACTCCTCCTGATGTCCTCCATGGCTGTCAGCATCTCCTGCATACGGCTGTTGCTCTCAACTGCCTCTCTCCCCACTGCGGAAGCCCTTTTACTGGCATTCTCTGAATTGGCAGCATTGGATGTTATCTGCTCAGAGATTTCATGGATACCCGAGGCAAGCTCCTCCACAGTACCGGCCTGTTCCGATGCGCCCTGTGCCAGTGACTGGGCACCGTCAGAAACCAGGCTGGAACCGCTTGACACTTGCTCTGCAGCATTGCTGATCTGTCCAAGCGTAGCATTCAAGGCTGTTGTGATCTGCTCCAGGGCCTCCTTAATATGTACAAAATCCCCCATATAACTGCCTTTCATCTCCACATCCAGGTTTCCGTTGGAAATTTCCCCCAGTATGTAAGACACATCGCTGATCATATCCTTCAGGGAACTGATGGTCCTGCGAATGCTACCCGCCAGGCGCCCTATTTCATCGTCTCTCTGAATCTCTATGTCCACATCCAGTCTGCCCTTTGCGAAATGCTCCATTTGACTGCTGATCTCTGCCAGAGGCTGCATCATCCTGCGGAGCACCGCCACGATCACAATGATCAGAAGGAGGAGGATCAGTACAGACAGCACTGCCATCAACAGTATCAGATGGCTGCGTGTGGCATTCATCTCCGAAACCGGCAGTGTGGCGATCGCCAGCCATTTTGTTGTCTGGCTGTTTCTGAATATGGCAGTATAGTCAATCCCCCTGTATGCAAAGCTATAGGTTCCGTTGTAATTTTCACGTACCTTTTTCTTATAGTCCTCTGTTATGTCCAGCTCATCCACATTTCTGTTGACGGATGTCTTGTCATTGCTGTAGATGTATACTGAACAGTTTGAGAGAAGCTCCATGTAGCCGTTTTCACCCACTTTTATCCCGGTAAGAAGTTCAGACAGGCTGTCCATAGTCACATCAAGTCCAAAAAATCCAATGATATCTGACCCCTCATCGGAAAAGACGGGAGCCACAACCGATATCACCGTCTCCCCGGAAAAAGCATCCTGATAAGGGTCCGATACTATAGGTTCCCGGCTTTCCATCACCATCTCGTACCATTCCAGATCTGCCATACCTGCTTTCCCTGTATCCCCTGAGGAGAACAGGTAATTGTCCGTTTTTTCATCTGCCACCCATACCTGCATCACTTTCTCGCCGGACATCCGTTCCAATACCTCCGACAGCTCGCGGGTCAGGGATTCTTTCTCTCCATACTTCTCAATATCATCCACGTTCTCCACAGAATTGAAGTATCTGATCAGCATACCGTCATTCTCATACATACTGGCAGCGGCTATCTTTCCCTTGAAAAAATCGTCCACAATGGAAATGGCATAATCCGTCTGTACATCCAGCAGCTTATTGTTAAGCTGGGAAATAGACTGGGATGCCACCACGCAGGCTGCCGCGATCATGATCACCAGGGCTGGTATCAGGACCACCAGCAGATTAAAACTTAATTTCCAGACAATTGACCCTTTTCTTTTTCCCCCTCTGTTTTCTGTATGTGCTTTTGATCTCTCTGTATTCTTCTCCATGTCCATAACCCCATTATCCTCCCTCAGCGCTTTTGTTCTTTTATTTTATCCCTGCGGTGAACCGGGCATGGCTTGTGAAACCCTGCAGCTTGGCAGCAGTGCCTCTGTGCCGGCCCCAAACACCTTCTGCCCATGTGGTGGAAATTTCTGCCGGTTTTACTAAAACATGAGGGAAAGAATAACAGAACTTTATAATAGGTATTTCTAATGACTAAACTTCTTGCTTTATGATAATATTTTCAAATTAATCTGAATATTATATTTTTGTTCACTTATTTCCTATAATTTTACCATAGCTAATATAAATACGCAATCTTTTTGAACAGACAAGGGTAACCGCTATGGGCACTGCCTGGACAAGTGCGCCGATCTGCGATTTCCTGCCCGCAGCAGCGATATTCGTATCTATATTTTTTTCTTCGTATATAGTATAATTAGGTTAGTGCCCTATCCGGCCCGAAACTGTACCGGATGAGCACCCGTCAAAAATTAAGAGGTGGGGAAAATGAGGAAAATAAAAGGAATACGAATGCTCTTTGTATGTGTTCTTTGCACAATTTTATTCACTGCATGTGAAGATCAAAAAAACACTTTGAATATTACGAGTAGCGAGAAAGGAGAAAAAGTACATGATGATATTGAGGCCGGAAACATCAGCCATGTCAATATAAGCGGAAATGCCAGATCTGTTATCATAAAGCAGAGTGAAAATAATAACTTTGAATTTTATAATGCCGACTTGAATCCTGATCATAAATATGAAGTCAGTTGTGACCAAAACGGCACTCTGCTTCATATCAGGGTTATGATGGAAAATGCCGAAGCGGACAATAATGTCCTTGGCTCCTTTGTTGTTTATATCCCCCGGAAAGAATTTGAAAAAATTGAAGCTGCCGGCGAATTTCATCAGATTCATTTCGGTACAATACACTCGGATGTGTTTATCCACGCAGACAAATCCCTTGTATTTCTTGAATTAGAGGCTGATCAATTGGATCATAACATTACGCTGGATGGTTCCGGATCAAGTGTATTTCCGGGTGTTTCTGTTTATCTAGATAAATTACCTGATAATATTAAAATGGATTTTAATACCATTCAAAACGGTACCATTAATGATCCGCAGCATCTGCTCAAAAGGAACCGTCTGGAATTAGGTTCGGGAAAACCTGTCATAAGCATCAACAATACGAAAGCGATAGATCTCTATGTTGAAGAGACCTTATAAATCTATCATTATTCTGCATAAAGCACTTTGTCTGCAATCTGATGGGGACAGGCCATAAGCCTGTCCCCATCGCGCCCATATCTGTACAATATTTCCACCGTACCCAATAAGGGGAAAGCAGCGCAGCCTGTATTCTGCCCTTCCGATCTGCACTTATTCCCACTCAGACGCAAATCTGTCATGCACTGCCCGCATAGCCATTTCCGCTTCTGATTCTTTGATCACCGCTGTGATACGGATCTCGGAAGTTGTGACCATATCCGTGTTGATCCCAGCGTTTGACAGAGCCTCGAACATCTTTGCCGCCACGCCCGGATTGGAGCTTACCCCTGCTCCGACCACGGAAACCTTCGCCACATCCTCCTCACAGCCCACGTTGGCATTTCCTATCACATCGCTGTATTTTTTCAGAAGGTCAAGCGTCATCATCATATCCGGCCTTGCCACAGTGAATGTCAGCGTCTTGGTTCCGTCTTTTTCCAGTGACTGGATCATGACATCAATGTTTACCCCGTTCTTTGCCATGAGGTTCAGGAGCCGGAAGGTACTCTCCGGGTTGTCCTTCATACCCGAAACTGCGATTTTTGCAATATTTTTATCAACGGCCACACCGCTTATCAGCATTTTTTCCATCTTTGTTGTCTCCTTCACAATGGTTCCTTCTTCTTCACTCATGCTGGACTTTACCACCAGATTCACATTATACCGCCTTGCCATCTCCACGCAGCGGCTGTGCAGCACCTTTGCCCCCAGGGATGCAAATTCCAGCATTTCCTCGTAAGTTACTTCCGGCATCTTCCTGGCATCCGGTACAATGCGGGGGTCTGCCGTGTATACACCGTCCACATCTGTATAAATCTCGCACAGATCCGCATTCAGGGCAGCCGCAAGCGCCACAGCGGTAGTGTCAGAACCGCCTCTTCCCAGGGTGGTAACATCATCGTATTTATTGATGCCCTGGAATCCGGTCACTACAACAATCTTGTTGGAATCCAGCTCTTTGGTGATTCTCTCAGTATCTATCCTTTTCAACTTGGCGTTCTGATACGCAGAAGTGGTGTGCATGGGTACCTGCCACGCATTCAGGGAAATGGCGGTCACTCCCATCTGGATCATTGTCATAGCCATGAGGGATACAGACACCTGCTCCCCTGTGGCCAGGAGCATGTCCATCTCACGTCTGGACGGCATTTTACTAATCTCTCCCGCCTGGGCCAGCAGTCCGTCCGTGGTTTTTCCCATTGCGGAGAGGACCACAACCACCTGGTTTCCCTCTTTCCGTTTTTTAATGCAGCGCTCTGCCACATTTCTTATCTTCTCCAGATCAGCCACAGAGCTGCCGCCGAATTTCATTACTACAAGCATGCTATTCTCCTATTCCTTCCGTACTCTGAATCCTATCATCTGTGCGAATATACTTTTTCTGCAACAGATGAAAATCATAATCCATTATACCACTATCCATGTATGTTTGCGACATAATAAATACAGATATGTCAAAAAGGAACCGGCATTGGCTGTTCAGCTTTTGGGGCTTAACAGCTAATACCGGCTCCTCTTTTTTCAGATACGCTCACTGGCAAGGCTCCACATGATCTACACGCCGTATGTACGGCTGCAGCTCCCCTGTATCTTACCGGAAA
Organism: Blautia marasmi; assembly: GCF_900258535.1. NCBI lineage: Bacteria > Bacillati > Bacillota > Clostridia > Lachnospirales > Lachnospiraceae > Blautia > Blautia marasmi. The sequence goes on along the minus strand of NZ_OIWX01000001.1, from coordinate 4,245,449 downwards.
TCTGTACTGTCTTTTCAAAAAAATATAGGGTATACAGTCATCAAAGCTGCCTGTCATAATACCGTAATGCAGCCAATTCAAGAAAGCCACGAACAGTATGACATAAGTCAAACAACAAGGTGATATCCGCTTCTGCTTGATATTTATATGATCTGTACGCTGTTTACCAATATATGAACGTTTTCTTTCGGCGTATCTCCTCCAAGTGCACAGCCCGGTCCCAATATAAATCCTGTGGAAGTCTTTCCTCCAACCGTCTCCAGGGTCCGTTCAACTGCTTCTGTTACTTCCTGCTGTGTTCCGTTAGAAAGCAGTACAGGATTTATCTGGCCCAGCAGAGCACATTTTCCCCTGGACTCTCTGACTGCGGCTTCCAGATTCGTCTTCTGGTCAATCTCCAGTATGTCTGCCCCCAGGTTGCACATTTTATCTATGATTTTCGTAGCGTTTCCGCAAATGTGCAGGGAAATCATGCCGCCTTTTGCATGGACAGCGTCTATCACCCTTTTCTCATACGGCGCCGCAAAGGTTTCGTACATGGCCGGTGATATGACATCCGGTCCTGCAGTGCTGTCCCCCATGGATGTCATGGGTACTCCCAAGGAAAGCAGTTTTTCATGATACTGCACACATGCCTCGGTACAAAGATCCAGCAGTCTGTGCACATCCTCTTTTGCCTCTTCATCCATCAAATCTTCCAGAAGCCGGTCCATGCCGTAAAGCTGGGAAGCCAGACTGAACGGTCCCTGGTCTCCCCGTCCAATTAAAAATACTTCTTTTCCGAAATGTTGAACCAATCTCTGCACAGTCAGGATCTGCGCATTCAGAAGCGGACTGTCCCAGATATTTTGGGGAATTTCCATATCCCGGATATCTTCCAGCTTTTTTATGGCCGTGGTGTGTGCCACCGGAGCACCTTTTTTTCTGTAGACCACTCCGCATCCCAGAGCCTGGGCCAGGGCTGCTGTACCATTTTCAATTAATAGCATGTCATGCCCAAACTCCTCCCACATTTTTATCTGCATTTCTGCCATTTTGCCGTCATCCAGCACAAACTGCCCGAAATCCATGCCGGAATCCTCTGCGCACATCAGAAAATCATGCAAATCTGTGGGAATTCTGTCGACCTCCTGTAATCCAATGGCAGCCAGACACCGTTCATATGAACTCATATATTCTTTCATATGGGCTTATCCTTTCCTTTCTATCATTATACCAATTTTCGCTATACCCGGCGGATATCCGAATCCATCCTGCCTATCATTCTTCACTGCCGGCACAGGAGGACTCCCCGGCAGGGACGAATTTCAGCACCAGCAAACCACCCCCGAAAGTCTTGTCTCTCTTTATCCTCCATGCACGATCGGATAAAGATTTCACATCCCCGGATATTTCCATCTGTCCTCCCGGTATTTCACCAAACAGAACCGATACCCGGTATCTGCGCTTGGTATCAAGTATCCGGTCCAGCTCTAAATTAATCTGCACATCCTCATTTTCATCAGGGTTGGCTGCAACCAGAAGAACTTGGCCCTCTCGGCTGTAACAATATGGAACCGGAAGCGTCCTGGCCGCTTTGTAACCCACAGGACAGTAATGATTTTTTTCTTCGCCCATCCGTCCCGGTGTGATCAGGTGAGGGTGTTCTCTCCTGATCTTAATGATGCATTTCATGTCTTCCAGCATTTCAGCTTTCTCCGGTCTTTCCAACTGTTCCCAGTCTAACCAGCTCCCGTAAAGCCAGCGCCCCGTTCCCGGTTCCCCCTCTCCGTATAATCCAGGAGCCAATCGGGGCAGAGGCCGGAAATCCGCATCAAATTCCTCACCTGACATAAAGATCGGAATACCCGGTGCCAAAAGTGATGTGTATCCGGCCAGATAACGGCTCCCCCTGACTCCATACGGGTTCTCATCCCCGGGAAATCCAACCCAGCCATTGTCATGGCAGCTTAGCTGGATGGATAAAAACTGCCCGTCCTGAATTCTGAGAGGAAATTCCAAAATCAGTCCGTTCCTAATTTCCGTGTATTCCACCTTGTAGTCCACTTCCATGACCTCTTCCAAATTGCTGTTCCAGACCTGACCGTTCTTATCCGTCACCTGTATATTTTTTATCTCTTTTTCCTTATGGATATTCTCCACCCGCAGTCTGCCCAGCTGGATATGGCAGGCAGTGCAGCCGTCAGCACATAAAACTTCCTTTGTAAAATGACCCTCATAGATCACTTCCGGTACTTTACTTTTTTCAAACCATAAAGTGTCCCTGCTGTCCTGAACGGTTCCGTCTCGGTATATTATTTTTACTTCGTACCGTTCGTTCGCCCGCATCTGCCTGTCTTGGCAGTAACCTGCTGCATCATACAGCATACGGAATGAGAGATTCTGCCCACTATTGTTGCTTATTACCTCCCCGTGCTGGAGAATGTCTGTCACACCCCGGATCGCAGGACCGGTTTCCGCAATGATGGTAATTCTCTTTCCTCTCTCCGCAGCCTTTCGGCGGATCATGGCCCAGAGGTCATTGCGGTAATGGGCAACGTCCAAACGGTAGCCGTCAACCCCGAATCGTTCTATGTACCAAAGCCAGGTATCCACCCACCACCGGTCCAGATCCTCATGGCCGCCATACCAGTCAAAATCACGCATACCCCAGGAGCCTCCCCGGAACCAGTTCGGATGCTCCTTCACAAGAGGGCTGTCCTCCATGACACCATGGGTTATCACATCCAGGAATACCTTGATGCCGTGTCTGTGGGCACTCTCTATGAGATGCCTGAAGTCCTCCTCTGTTCCCAGACTGGGGTCTAAACGATCCGGACGGATGCAGGCATATTCCGTCCAGATATTATAAAAATGGCCGGGATCACAGAGCTGATGTCCGGTAAGCCACACCCCATTGATCCCCAGTTCCTCCAGATACGGAAGTTTCTCTTCCATGGAAGCAAACGTACCGGACTCCGGTCCGTTTGGTGACGTAAAGCCTTTTGTTGCAATTTCATAGATGATCAGCCGTTCCAGATACTCCGGCGCGTCAATAACCTGATAAGCCATATCATTTTCCTTTCCTTACTGTCTCGTATCTTCATAATTTTAATGTTACGATCATAAACCGCCCTCTTATCCCTTGACAGAACCAGCCACCATACTCTCCGCAATCTGTTCCTGCAGGATCACGTATACCACCACTGTCGGCAGAATACACATCACAAGTGCCGCAAACATAGAAGAATAGTTAAAACTGAATGTGGATGTAAAATATTTGATCGTCAGCGGTAGCGTCCTGTTCTTTTCACTGGAGGTGAGCAGCATGGCGTACATAAACTCATTCCAGGAAAAAATAAAGGTAAGGATAGCAGAACTTGCCATAGCCGGCTTACTGAGCGGAAGCATGATCTTTGTATATGTCTTCAAAAATCCGGCGCCGTCCATATAGGCTGCCTCCTCCAGCTCCCTGGGCACTGCCACGAAAAAGTTTCTCATCAAAAACAGGCTGAGTGCCATTCCGAATCCGGTATAAATGAGGATCAGTCCTGCCTTTGTATCGTACAGTCCCAGCTTGTTGATGACAAAATAAACCGGCTGCACCATGGCATTGGAGGGAATCAGCATGGAGGATATCAACAGGGTAAAAATGATCTTTTTTCCTTTAAACTCCGTCCTCGCCAGCACGTATCCGGCCATGGAATAAAGTATGACTGCCAATACCGTACTGATTCCCGCCACGAACAGAGAGGTGAAAAATCTGGAGATAATATCAACCTTTTCCAGGGCTATCCTGTACCCATCCAGATAGAGGGATGTGGGCAGGGAAAAGCTGGAGGAAAGGATCTGGCTGTTTGTCTTAAAGGATGACAAAAACACCCATAAAAAAGGAAACAGAGAGATAAGAATCACAATTCCCATGATCATATAGTCAAAGACCCGCTGTCCTGTCTGTTTTTTATTCTTCATTTCTCTCCACCTCTCAATCTGCACTGTCCATGCGGAACAGTTTGTTGCAGAACAGCATGACAATGATACCAAGGACCAGCAAAAGAATTCCAAGGGTATTGGCATAGCCATACTGGTTGCTCTGGATGATCTTATTTACCATCATAACAGAGATGGTCATACTGGAATCCCCAGGCCCCCCGTTCGTGGTCATATAAATAGATTCAAATTCTTTAAACACAGAGGTAACCGCCACTATGGCCCCCGTTCCCACAGCCCTGCGCAGCAAAGGCAGGTATATGTACCAGTCCACCTGTCTGGCTGTCGCCCCGTCTATCCTGGCTGCCTCCTCTATTTCCGAAGAAATGGAACTTAGTTCAGACAGCACGATCAAGGTGATCACCGCCGCATACCAGAGCCAGATATTGGTGACACTTAACAGCGCCGTATTGGAGTCCACCAGCCAGTTTCTGGTAAAACGCTCCAGCCCCACATTTTTCAAAAGCATGTTCAGGATCCCCACGTCCGGCTTGTAGATAAACACAAACATCAGCGCCAGCGCAGACCTGGAAATAATATTGGGGAGCATAAAGACCGACCTGGTAAAACGCCACCCTTTTCTCTTTCTCTTCAACACCAATGCAACCAACACTCCAAACGGAACATGCACCGCCACAGCCAGAAACGCCCAGAACAGTGTATGCCAAAGGGATGCATGGAACACAGGGTCTTGGAAGATCTTTACATAATTATCAAGGCCGATAAACCGCATACTCTGCATGCCGTCCCATTTGGTAAAGCTGGACACCAGGGCCAGAACCATTGGCCCCAGATAAACCAGCATGAACATCACCAGTGTGGGGATTAAAAATACAGCGATCCAGATTTTATTTTTCTGTTTCATCCCAATCACCCATAACCTATTCTATATCCTGCTTATACTGCGCTGCTCCTTCATTCATCAACTGGACAAATTCATCCACGGAGATGCTCCCTGACACCAGATTGGGAATCTCTCTTCCGAACACATCGTTCTGGGAAACAGGATCCCATTTTGTCTGATAGCTGGGCAGCACAGTCTTTACATCAGAGGAAGCGTCCACACAATTTTTCATAGGCGGGATCAGCTTGTCATATTCCTCCTGTGGGAAATCCACAACAGAAGACAGTTCCCCTGCCTCTACAGCCCTCTTGGTGCTGTAGACAGGCCTGGTATAATATTTCATAAACGCGATGGCTCCGTCAATGACATCCTGTCCGTAGTCTGTGGTAATACACCAGCTTGACTGTTCCATGGAACCAATCATTACATCACCGGGATATTTCGCATAGCCGACCTTGTCCGCAAAGCCCTCCGGCGCGTAATCCGCATCCGTAAGACTAGACATCATCCAGGGGCCATTGGCGATCATCGCTGTATTTCCACTGAAAAAGTTGTTGGCTGCCAGAGCATAAGTCCCGCCCACTGCATCGGATGTGGTATAGTCAAACTGCTTTTTCAGGATTTCCACAGCCTTTTTGAATTCCGGGTTGTCAAAATTATCCGGGAACTGCTGTGTCATAAATTTCTGCCCCTCTTCTGTCCCTCCCATGTAAGCGGTAGCAAGAAGCATGGGACACCAGGCTGTCTCTGTGGTGTGCAGGGACAATGCCGGGATATTGGCCTCTTTCAGCTTATCGCATGCGTTCCAGAAATCCTCCCAGGTCTCCGGAAAAGTTTCAATCCCCGCCTCTGCGAACAGTTCTTTGTTGTAGTACATGCCTGACAACTGAAGTCCTGCAGTGGGAATCTGATACATTTTACCGTCTTCCCTCGTAAATGTTTCAATGCCCTGAGGCATTAACTGGCCCTTCCATTCCGGGTCTTTCTCCAGATAGGGAGCCACATCCACCAGTCTTTCATTCTCTACCAGCAAATCGTAAAACGCAGGTTCCGGTCCAACCTGTATCAGTGCCGGCAGGGAGTTGGATGCATTCAGCATTTTCAGTTTGGAGCGGTAGTCATCTGCCGCACCTGCAAGATACTCCACTTCCATCTGATATTTGCCCTTATACTCTTCGTTAAAATCTTCCACTACCTCTTTCATCTGGATGTCCATGGCATCATTGGCACCCGTGGTGATGATAATGGGTATCTTTACTTCTCCTTCCTCCTTTGACGTCTGGCTTTTGGAAACGGCATCCGTTCCATCCTCAGATTTTGCATCACTGCCTTTGCTGTTTCCGCCCCCGCATCCAACCAGCAGAACTGCCGCAGCTACACTCAGAATCCTCATAACATTTTTCCTTTTCATTCATAGGAACCCCCTTTTCTTATAATTGCCGTAACTGTTCAGCGGTGTAAGTTTTCAGGACCGCTGAATGATTACTGATAACTGCATTATAGCAGTCCCCCTGTGTCAACATATACAAAAAAGAATACCTCTCCTGTTGTTTTCTATACATGTTATAGATTTTTATATCTGTATTCCGATATCATCTGCAACATTTAGCATATAATCCGTAAAAAAGCGCAGGACAATCAGCATATTATCCTACGCCTTTTTACAATATTTGAATAATCCCATCCTTTCACGGCTTCCAGCCATTTCCATACAGCATCACCTTCAGCATAATATCAGCCATCTGCTCTAAATTTACCCTACTCCACAGGAAGCATGATCTTACAGACTGTTCCCATCTCTTCCGTGCTCTCATAACTGATCCTAAAACGGTTTCCATATCTCAGGCAGAGTCTGCACACAACATTGGATATGCCATATCCCCCCTTTTTCTGGGGAAATGTCTGTTTTATCTGTTCCATTCCCTGATATTGCATCTGGTTGAGTTTATCCAGGATTTCAGGTTCCATGGCGCTTCCATTATTGCGGACACGCATAACCAGGAAGCTGTCCTCAGCGCTGACCTCCAACTGTATCTTCCCATCCTCCTCCATATCCGCAAACCCATACTTAATGCAGTTTTCCACCACAGGCTGCAGGATAATCTTTGGGATCATGACCTGCAGCACGGATTCCTCCGCTTTTATTTCATATGTAAACAGATCCTCATTTCTGATCTGCTCTATGTTCAGATAACATGTCACATGTTCCAGTTCATTTTTTACAGATACATCATTTTCCCCTTTGCTGATGCTGATCCGAAGCATACTGGACAGGGACTGGATCAGCCTCACCATAATCTCATCCCCATCCATCCTTGCCAGCATATGAATATTATCCAGTGTGTTGTATAGAAAATGGGGGTTAATCTGATAGACCAGGGAATTATATTCGTTAATACGGATCTCCTCCTGCTCCTTTTTCACTTCCCCCATTAAGGTGCCAATGTGTTTCAGCATTTTATTATAGGAAACTGCCACCTGGTCCAGTTCCGTGTTGGTACTGGTCTGTATTTCCTGGTTCAAGCTTTCTCCGTCAAAGTTGCTCATGATCCGGCTGATCGCGGAGATGGCTTTTCTGAAGGGGTGTGATACGAACGCGGACATAACAATACAGACTGCTGCAGATATCAGCATTGTCAAAACCATACTTTTCAGAAAGTTTCTGGCCGGTGCCCAAATGACGGCTTCCGGTACAACGGAAAGGAACATGAGGTTCCGGTTCTTGTCCGTATTGGCAAAGCAGATCCGGTTGTCAGCTGCAAAATGTACCACTTCACCTGCCTCGACGGCATCATCGGACAATTTTTCCTTTGCCTCCAGCAATATTTCCCTGCTGATTTCCGCCTCCTGGTCCTCCCCTCCCGTCCGGCAGCAGATTTCACCTTCCATGGTAGCCATGGCATAGATGGCAGGAGCGTGCTTATTGATATCAAAGAAAATATTGTCATAGAAGTCCTGATTCAGTTTTACGATCAGTATTCCCGGCTCTACGTTCTGTTCCATATGCCGGATATTCCGGACCAGGAAGATGCCTGAATCTTCCTGTCCGTTTCGATCGATCGTACTGTACATGATCTTTGTCAGGGAATAATTATCCGAAAGCGCTTCCCGCAGCTCTTCCGACAGAATGTCCTCTGGTTTCACATTTGATATTACTTTATTGGCAAAGTATTCATTTCCCTTGTTGTCAATAAATATCCCGTATTCTGTATATTGATTATTGGAATACCAGAGGCTTCTGTTTACATACACCTGGTCCTGAGGCAGGAGTTCTCTTCTCTCCAAGGATTTCTGGATATACGTGTTGGTGATATAATTCCTGGTCAGCTCGTCAAATCCCTGTTCCATCATCTGGTAATTTCCAATCATTTTGCTGTTGCTGTGAGAATAGTTTTCCATATTCAAATCCGTCACGTTTTTGTTTATGGAGCCTGCCAGAACCACTCCCATAATGCCAAGAGGCAGAATTGCTGCCAATATTGTAAAGATCACCAGCTTTTTACGAATACCATAAAACCGTTTATTGTTCTTCATACGTTTCTTTCCTGTACTCTGTGGGCAGACATCCTGTGTGTTTCTTAAACTGCTGTGTGAAATAAGAGGGATTGGGGATCCCCACCTTCTCACAAATTTCGGTTATGGTATCATCACTTGTTTTCAAAAGCTTTTTAGCCCGTTTGATCCTCTCCTCCAGCAAATACTGTTTGAAGGAACGCTGCATCCCCTGCCCGAAAAGCCTGCCAAAATATACAGGGTTCAGATGTACCTCCCTGGCTGCCATACCCACACTTAAAAACTCATCGTCCAGATGTTCCTGTACATATCCGATTGCCTGGCTGATGTAGGATTTGGCGTGACTGCGGATCTGGTCCAGTTCCGTCAGATCCCTCTGCTCCCCCTCTCCCTGTTCCAGGTTCTCCACTGCCTGCACATATACTTCTTTCAGTCCTTTCATCCCCCTGCTCATGCCGGATATGCCATACCGGAGATCAACCGCAAATTTCTGTTTCAGTATTTCCAGTTCTCTCTCCAGAATCGGGAGCACTAAATGTTCCTCCCGGGAAGCTGCCAGGATCATAATTCTGTAGCCGCTTTCGTTTTGGAAATAAAAATACTGATAAGATTCCCCCAGTCTGCTTTCTAAAAAAGCGGCGATTTCCTCCTGGGTAACGGCCTGCCCGTTTTTTTCATCCTGTATTCTGACAAGATCCAGGCAGACGGCCCGGTAAAAGAAAGTATCCCAGTCTTTTCTCCCAAAACGTTCCAGCTTTTCCTGCAGTTCCTCCTCGTCTATCTGGTCACCGCTGAATTTGCTGATCATATAATTTTCAAATACCTTCCGGTTATTTTCAATAAAGTGTTCATAGTCCTGAAGGATCTTTCTGCTCTTATTCGTCTGCCGGATCGTCTTCGCGGCTCCGCAAACGGCCTCTTCCAGTCTGCTGTCCTCTATGGGCTTTAAGAGATATGTAAATGCGCCCAGCTCGCAGGCTTTCTGTGCATATTCAAAATCACGGTATGCACTGATGACGATCCACAGGCATTTCTTTTTCGCCTGTCTGTTTACCTCCTGGATAAGTTCCAGTCCTGTCATTTGTTTCATGCGGATATCTGTTATCACAATATCCGGCTGTTTTTCAAGAATTTCTGCCACTGCCTTTCCCGGATTGCGCGATGTGCCCACCACCACGGCCCCCATTTTCTCCCAGGAATAAGTTGTCTCCAGCCCTTTTAGAATGATGGCCTCGTCATCCACCAAAAAAACTTTAATCTTCTCCATATTTTTGCCCCATGTTCTTTGATCTTTTGTGCTGCATCTTTAAATTCTGCATAGAGAGATGTCCCTGTGCGTTGCGTTTATTATACCGCGTAATCAGGGAGATTGGTAGTGTGAAACGGGAATGGCAGGGGATTGCCTGATGGCTTAAGGAGACTGGCGGGCGGCTGTGTCTGTTGTGTCCGTCCGATTATTTTTAACTTGTGGCAATATTATTTTATAAACCATACACTATAAAGAAAAAGGAAAATATAATATGAACTTTAATGACTTTCATTGTGGCTGCATGAAACCATGCGAAACATATTCCTACGCACAATACGGTGTACAAGCAAATCCGCCGTCTAAATCTGACTTGCCAATGGCTGTCTTGTTTCAGGAAGGTGAACAGATTTCTTTAACGGATACAGAAATCTTTCTGGAGCCGGGATATCTGTATCTTATAGATTTTATATTTTTAGCAACGCCGGAGGCGGACAGTTTCATGCAGATCACACCTAAAATCAATGGGACGCTTCAACTGTTGTATTCTTTTTTTGCCCCCACCGGTTCTGCGTCACGTAATGCTTCCGCATCCGGAAGTTTCACAGTCCCAGTTACTGAAAATAGTGCAAGCGTATCCTTCAATCTGACCTACCCGGATAAAGTTAGAAATATTGATATATCCGGCGCCGTGTCCGTTACTCTGCTTCATAAGATCAAGGGTACTAAGTGCTGACTAATAGACCGCGGCCTGTATTCTATGCGGGGAGACTGCGCCTTTACTTTGTTATTGTAATTATATCAGCTATTTGATATACTTTATAAAAACAACGGGTGAGCACCTACCGTATACAAGGCTATGTCTTGTATACGGTATTTGTTTTTGGGGGAAAGTTTGATAATGAACAGAGATAAAAATACAACGGAAAATATAGCGATCACATTGATCAGATTTTGTGTACCTCTTATTTTAAGCAGTATACTGCAGCAGCTCTATAATTGGGTGGATGCCTTTATAGTCGGAAATGCAGCGGGAGAAAAGGCGCTTGCCTCTATCGGTTCGACGGGTACCATCATTGATCTGTTTCTCAACGCTATTACGGGATTTACACTTGGGCTTTGTATTTTATTTGCACAAAAGTACGGTGCAGGTAAAAAGGCCCATATTTCAAGCATACTTTCTGTATTTTCCGTTATCCTAGGCGGTGTGTTTTTGCTAATCTCAATCATCGGTATAATAGGCGCGTATCCGCTGCTTCGTATCATGAATACAACACAGGATACTATTTATATGGCAAAGGATTATCTGCAGATAATATTGATTGGAATCCCTTTCCTTGCCGTATATAATGTTTATGCTTCAGCGCTTCGCGGGATTGGGAACAGCCGTGCACCTTTTGTATCTGTTTTATTTTCATCTGTTGTAAATGTCATACTGGATCTTGTTTTTGTAATTGTCTGGCACTGGGGTGTTGTAGGTGCCGCTATTGCAACTGTGATATCACAGGCTTTTATGACAATATTTATTATTTTATATAGTGTAAAGAAGCATTCCTGCCTTCGTTTCTCTGTAAGGAAATGGACATTAGACTACTCCGTTTTGAAAGAGGGGCTTCATTTAGGAATTCCTCCTATGATCCAATCCAGCATCACTTCACTTGGAGGGCTCATATTACAAAATTTCATGAATGGATTCGGAACACAGACCGTTGCCGCGATCACCACGGCCTACCGCGTGGATACTATGGTACTTTTGCCAATCGTGAATCTTGGCTCGGGAATATCCACAATTGTGGCACAGAATTTTGGTGCAGGAAGGAAAAGACAGATTCCCAAGATTGTCTGCGTTGGCACTGCAATGATGTTTTGCGTTTCCCTTTTGCTGACCTGGCTCATAGTGGAGACCGGCGGCTATTTGATCGCTATGTTTGGAGTAAGCCCGGAGGTAACGGAGATTGGGAAAAATTATTTTCAGACAATTGCTGTTTTCTATGCCATTTTTGGCATTGCGGCGTCGGTTCGGGGCTACATAGAAGGTATTGGGGATATACTGTTTTCCAGTATTGCAGGTGTTATTTCCCTGATCTCCCGGATCATATTTTCATATGCTTTTGTTGGATTGTGCGGGAATATGATCATAGCATATGCCGAGGCTGGTTCCTGGGGCGTTTTGTTACTTCTGTACACGTTTCATATTTTATTGAAGAAGATTTCTTTAAGATCTAAAAAACAGGAGTAAAAAGAAGGAGCAAAAAGAATAAAAGATTTGAACCGGTACACCTCAAGATCTGTCTGAATATAAACGGGGGCACGTAATATCTGTGCAGGCATAGGGCGCACCAGTTCTTTGCCCTTAAATAAATGCCTAATTTCGCAAAGTGGCGGGGAATGTTCCCATAGTCGGCTCCGTATAGAAGCTGTAACAGACTTTTCCGTCCATCTCCGCCACTTAGTGCCCTGACACCAGTTTCTGAAACTACGAATACGCTCATCCGTTACAGAATATTAGGCTTTCTAAATCCCAAACTCATCAAAAAGTTTCTTCTGATATTCCCGGTCCATTACTGCCCTCCTGATTTCTTTATAAGCCTCCTCCTGGCATGGTTGCTGTAACAATACTTCGATCAATTGGTTTACTCGTACTTCTCCACGTTCTTCCCTTTCCTCCATCATTTCCTCAATTGCTGTACACATATCCACCTCTCCCTTCTCATTTTCTTTCAGCTCTTTCAAGGCAGGAACATTCAGGAATTTTGATACCAGCCAGCCTTTTTTTGCATCCAGATGCATGAACTCATCCTTTCTGGCCTCCAGAAATTCCTTCATCCCTTCTTTATCTTTCAGCAGCGGGAGCAATTCAAAGACCTCCCGAAGCCCCGTCCTGAAATTACTGCTCTCCACTGTACTGCTGCACACCAAGTTGATCCGGTAATCCTGGATACATTCCATCCACGGTTTCAGTTCCGGCGGGATATCCAGCATATCATGAAGACTCAGCGGCCCATCCCAGCTCTGCTCCTCCCCATAATAAAAAACGATCGTGATTCCCGGCAGCAGCCTGTCTTCCCTCTTCATCCCGGAAAGATACTCTGCCCCTTTCTTTAATTTTCCTTCCCCTTTTCTCTCCTTTACAATATGCTCCACCTGCCCCGTATAATCAATGGCATCGTAAAGCATACAGCGGACAGGCATAGCATAATGTACTGTCCTCTGTCCCTCTGCCGCCAGTATAACGGCCAGGCAGCTATCTCCAATCACAGACAGCTTCTGCACATCCCGGATTCTCCGGAGTATCACCCGCCTTCCGCCCTCTCTTCCTGCGCTTACCACCTTTTTCTCATTTTCTTGTTCCAGCATATCCGGCCTGATCACCTGCTTTCCGCCGAACAAGGCGCCGTTAAATAAATCTGCAAAAATCTCGTTATCTGACAGCCCCTCATAGACTTCCTCATCCATTGCTGTCAGCACAATTCCTTTCATAGACCTCCTTCCCGGATAAAAAAGCAAAGATTGAGCCATCAGATCACAACACACTCAGCAATTAATTTGGTAATTGTATTATATACCATAAATATAATATAAAAAACAGCTTATATCAACTATAACTTTGCTAATCACCGCAAAACTCTGTCATTCCCGCCATTTCATCCATATTCAATTTTATACTTTCTGGAACTTTCGGCAGACCTGCCGCAGATTAAATGAATTGCTTTCCAGATAAACCGATTATACCTTCCTTCTTCTAACCTGTCAATCCTGTAAAAATCCACAAAAACGAATCATATCCTCTAAATTTTTTCTCCCGCCTGTGACTGCCGGCAGCTCAGTCCGAACAGTATTTTGTCCGGTTGCAGTTGTGAACAAAAAAAGACCTGCCGCTTCAAATACCCTCCCCGACAGCAGCGGCATTTGAAGCGGCAACTCCAAAGAAACGTATAGCACACTACGCTTTGTTTCGCAAAATCCTGTGCCAGGGTCCAAGCCCTAAACTGACCGAAACCCAAATGGAACTTATGAACGGATTAAGCTCTAGTATTTTTTAACAAGTTTTGAGATCAAGGCTCTACAAGTATTCATTTGGATACAAGCATAAAAATTCTCCGTAACTTCTTTTCCTTGTCCTACCGTTGTAGCGTTATTTGCGTCTTCTTCTGTTTCCCAAAGAACAAAGTCAGTCCAAACTTTATCTTGTAAGTAATGTTCCCAAGAGATAAATCCTTTCGCTTTAGAAATAACTTCATCGTGTAACTTTTTTGTTCGTTCGATAAACTGTTCCTCGCTCACATTTTTCTTGAGTTTATAGCTGAAGATCCATGCCGTTTTCGCCATATAAAGTGTTCTCCTTTTAAAAATCTGATTTAGTAAATCATATCACACTCATGCATGATAAAACAATTCTTTTGTTCTTCAGTTATGTATTCCAGGGAACAAATTTACATATAAAAGGAACTGCACTTCATCTGCCGCATCCTTATCTCCATAATAGGCATACCTGTTCACTGCGCCTATGTGTGCCCCCTGTTTGAAATAAAAATCCACTGCAGGAACATTATTATTCTGACATTCTATTTTTAACTGTATAAGTCCTAAATTCTCTGCCCTATCCTTTACCAATTGAAATAGTCTTTGCCCCACACCACAATGTTTATAACCGGAATCCACACGGATATCCCACAGAACGCCCAAATCTTCCCGCCCTTCCAGCATATTCAGCTCAGACGAATGACTGCACAGCACAGATCCACCCACTGGCCTGTTCCCATCAAATGCCACAAAAAAATTCCAGTTTTCTAAATCAAACTGCCTTTTCCATCTTTTATAATTAGCGTTTTCTGTAAAATCTTTTGTATATGGTGATACTTTTTTCTTTTGAAAGGTAATACCATCCATCCCGTTCCCATTCACCTCATAGATTTCTTTCACTCTTACTTTCATCTCTATTTCATCGTAGACGGAAGCATCGCTTTTGTCTATCTCCACATAATGAATCACAGTATCCTTACCCATGCTTCTCTCCTATATGACTTCTACAGTCTGCGGAACGCTGCCTGTACATATTATAACACTTCCCGGAAATCATCGCTTATATCTGCCGGTTATACTGCCCTCCTGAATCACATGGCCCTTTATGGCATCGAGCAGTTCTTTCCTTCCCGCATCCTTGGGAAGTTTCAAAATACAGTCAAGTGTATAGATGTGAAATACATACCTGTGGGTATTTCTAATAAATATAGGCTGTTTTGGTCCTCGGTATCTGTTCTTGCCATAAGCTGTTCCCTGTACTGCATTGCCCAGTTCCTGCACCACAGGCCCATATGGGATATTCTCCGGTATCTCCTTTTGGGGCGGAATATTCCAGATCAGCCAGTGAGTATATTCTTTTACCATAGGAATGTCCAGATCATTCATAATGATCGCAACAGAAACTGCTTTGGGTGACAAGTTCAAAAGGCAAAAAGGCGGTGAAACATCTTCGCCGAAACCAGTATACCTCTTGGGCATATAACCTTCATCCGAAAACGCCTCACATGTAATCTGTAGTATTGAATCACTATTTTTCATGCACAAATCTCCAAACTGTTTTGCTTATATCTTACCACAAAAGAGTACGGATAAACAACGAGGATTTCCTGTTACTGGACACGGAGTGTACAGTAACCATTTCCTGTTAGAAACCGATGTTTTACACGCCTCTATATAGACAAGACACATCCCGGCTGTTACAATGATCTTATATTATATAAAGGGGGTATCCGTATGTGTGGAAGGACAGCCGATTTCTAAGATCACAAAAAATCGGAGGACGCTATGAAATATATTATAAGAGAAATGTACCCACAGGAATATCCGCTTCTGGCGGAATTTTTGTATGAATCTATCTTCCAGAGAGAGAACGAAACTCCATTCCCAAAAACAATAATACAAAATCCGGAATTGCAGATTTACATTCAGGATTTCGGAACTCTGAAAGATGACTTCTGCCTATGTGCAGAGGTAGACCACAAGTTAGCGGGTGCTGTCTGGGTAAGAAATATTCATGGATATGGCAATATTGATGACGAGACACCGGAATTTGCCATCTCCCTGTTCAAAGAGTACCGGAGCTGCGGCATAGGAACGGAACTGATGAGGCAGATGCTGGAATTGCTTAAAGAAAAAGGCTATGAAAAAGTTTCCCTGTCTGTGCAGAAGGAAAATTACGCACTGCGAATGTATGAACGCCTGGGTTTTAAGGCTGTCATTGACAAAGATGAGGAATTTATCATGGAGTATCGGTTCTAAAAAACAAGTCTAACCAAAGGGACTATCAAAACGAGATAGTCCCTTTTCTATATCCATCAAATCATTTCTTTCCCATCTCACATCAGTTCACCAAATTTACACACTTCCTCCTCAATTTCATCACAGAATCAAAACATTTTCACCACAATTATCCGATATCCTATAGACATAAACAAAG
Source organism: Blautia marasmi (assembly GCF_900258535.1). Taxonomy (NCBI): domain Bacteria; kingdom Bacillati; phylum Bacillota; class Clostridia; order Lachnospirales; family Lachnospiraceae; genus Blautia; species Blautia marasmi. Next base: position 4,229,417 of record NZ_OIWX01000001.1, on the reverse strand, counting down.
AGACAACAAACATACAAACACAAACAAATAATAATAAATGTAAAATTGAGGAGGAATTCATTATGTCAAACTACTATGATTTTAATTCAGATAACACCAATAACAACGAGCTGTCCCACTACCCGATTCTTTCAGACGGCCCTACAGGCTCACCGGAACCTGATAAAAAGCCATCCAAACGCAGCAGAAACAAGAAGAAAAACCTTGCAAAACGCATTGGTACCCTGACTCTGAGTGCTGTTCTTTTCGGGTCCGTGGCAGCCGGTTCTTTCCAGACGGTCAATCATATTTACACCGCAAATGCGCCGGCGGCTTCCTCCGGTGCCTCAGCAGACAGCAGTGACAGTTCAAGATCCAGCCTTTTGAAAACAACGGCAGTTTCCGGCGGTTCCGGTACGAATACGGGAAGCCTGGATGTGTCCGATATCGCAGCATCGGCTATGCCCTCCATTGTTGCCATAACCAACAAATCCGTACAGGAAGTCCAGAATTATTTCAGCCAGTTCGGATACGGCGGATATCCGCAGACACAGGAGACAGAAAGCCAGGGTTCCGGTATTATCATCGGGAAAAATGATACGGAACTATTAGTTGTGACAAACAATCACGTTGTGGAAAACGCAGATACCCTTTCTGTATGTTTTATTGACAACAATGTACTGGAAGCAAAAGTAAAAGGTACGGACCCGGAGAACGATTTAGCTGTTATCGCAGTACCGCTTGACAGTATTTCCGATGAAACCATGTCAGCGATCGCAGTGGCTAACATCGGTGATTCTGATTCCCTGAAGGTAGGGGAGCAGGTTGTAGCCATCGGTAATGCACTGGGCTACGGCCAGTCCGTCACAACAGGTATCGCAAGCGCTGTAAACCGTACACTTTCCGATTCTTCTTCCGAGACGGGTACCGGCACAGATGACTCCGGTTCCGCAACTTATATCCAGACAGATGCAGCCATAAACCCCGGAAACAGCGGCGGCGCCCTTCTTAACATGAACGGGGAGGTCGTTGGCATCAACTCCGCAAAACTGGCATCCACAGAAGTAGAAGGCATGGGATATGCCATCCCCATGTCAAGAGCCTCTGACATTATCGAAACACTTATGAACAAAACCACCCGTGAAAAAGTTTCCGAAGGGGAACAGGGCAGTCTGGGAATCAAAGGTGCTGATGTTACAAGTGAAGCAGAAGAGATCTATGGTCTTCCAAAAGGTGTGTACATCTCAGAAGTCGTTTCCGGCAGTGCAGCCGAAAAAGCAGGCATCTCTTCCGGAAGTGTCCTGACAAAATTTGATGGTACATCTATCACAGATATCAGCCAGCTCCAGAGTCTGCTCCAGTATTATAAGGCCGGCGAAGCCGTGGATGTGACACTGCAGGTTCCGGGCCAAAACAACAGCTATGAGGAGAAAACAGTCTCTGTCACACTGGGAAACAGCACAGATTCCGGAAACTCACAGGAAGAAAACGCTCCTTCTCCGGCAATGAATAATTTCCGGTAACCGTTTTGGACTTATAATCTAAAAGATGTTATCATACATGAAAAATGACTCACAGCATAGAAAATGGCAGGCCGCGGAATTCATGGAACCGCGGCCTGCCTGTATCCAAATATTTAGAAATTCGACACATAAATATATGCGTCCTCCAATGTCACTTTTGCCGGACTGCATGGCACTTCCGGCTTCACCGGGCTGATCACCCGGACGGTCATGCCATCCTCCAGGATCTGTTTGGAGGAGACATGATATTTTTCTTCCAGCAGGCGCACCTGCTGCTCCTCTTCTGTTTTACATATCCAGGCATGCCCATCTGCCAGTTTGAGCAGCTCTCTCACAGAACCGCTGTAAAGCATTTTCCCTTTTTTCAGCACGGACAACTGGCTGCAGGCTGCCGCCAGGTCCTCCACCACATGGGTGGAAAATAATACGGTCCGCCCCACGGCAAATTCCACCAAAAGATTCCGGATACGGATCCTCTCCTCCGGGTCCAGCCCTGTTGTGGGTTCATCCACAATAAGAAACTCCGGTTCATTTAAAAGTGCCTGGATCAAACCCACTCTCCGTTTCATCCCTCCGGATAATTGTTTCATTTTCTTTTTCTGATGTTCCTCCAGGCTTGTTTTTTTCAGGTAATAGTCAATCCGCTTCCTGCATTCCCCCTCTGCGATACCGGACATTGCCCCCAGATATTCCAGGCACTCCCGGACCGTCAGATTGGGATACAGGGAAAGTTCCTGCGGAAGATATCCTATTTTCTTCTGAATGGAAGGATAATTCCTCTCCTTGTATATCAGATCATTCATCCTCACTTCCCCGGAATCCGGCCCAAGCAGTGTGGCAAGCACCCGCATCAGTGTGGTCTTGCCGGCACCATTTTCCCCAAGAAGCCCATAAACTCCGGATGGAATCGTAAAAGAAATATCGTCCAGGGCCTTTACCCCTTTTTGAAACGCAACCGTTACATTTTCTATCTGAATTGACATATACTCACCTACACCCTTTCTTCTTTCTAACTGTGTGTCTGCCAAAATCACCAACTGCCCAAATGCAGACCGCTCCAATAACAAGTGCTGCTGCTTTTCCACTGAGCCAGCTCATATCTCCGGCCTCCATGTTACTGCCTCCGAAGGCAAAGATCTGAAGAAAAGCCGGCAGTTTTACCGCGTTGCTGGATATGAGGAAAAACCAGAGGACAGCCGAAGCCCCCACTGACCCCCAAAGGCTGCCTGTGATCTTTGTAAAAAATACAGGGACAGCCTCAAACATAACAATACTCGCGGCTGTTGCCGCCATAGCGGTTAAAAACTGGCTGAGTTCCCTTCCTGCTATAAATGGTTGCTGTAGAAGATAAAACATACCATACCCCGCCGCTGCCACGCAGAACAAAAATACAAACTGTACAGCGAAACGCCGCATGATCGTTCTCCTTTGCATCTTTCCCGGTTTGATAGCCAGGATTTCCCAGGCTCCTCCGGGGATTTCCTGATAACAGGTATCTGCACACAGGACAAGTGTCAGTAGAGCAATATAGGTATCAATCGTAGGCCCAATCTCATCTACAGCAGAAACTCCCCTGACAAGCGCCAAAATGAAGATAAAGAAAAAGGCACAGATCATTTTGTAGGGCGGCAGACATATTTTAATCTCTTTCATTTCTATACCCTCCTTTTCTTCCAAATCTTTATACACCCCCAAATAACTCCTGCTGCCGCAAAAAGAAGCAGGGTTTGGTTCATAACAGCCAGGGGCGGCGGGGAAGTGTCCAAGAGCAGCCCCGGAAAACGTACGATGATAGCCAGCGGCCTTCCGTAATATCCATACTGTCCATCCGGTCCGATACTCCCCATATTTGAATAAACCATGTAAAGGATCAAAAGCGGTGTGGCCGGAAGCGGGTTTTTAAATATAAATGCCGTCAGGGCATATACGCAGATGACCATCAGCAGATTTGGCAGGATATAAACAATTGCCGCTCCGAATAAATCCCACACAGCTACCGGAAATCCCTGGTTTTTTCCATTCTGCAGACATAAAAAAGTGAAAAAGGATGTGATGAGAGCAAGAGGCAGCAAAAGTGCCAAAAAACCTCCCGCAATTTTCCCTAACACATACTGCCACGCCAAAACAGGTTTCGTATGGAGAAGCTCATAAGTGTTTTTTCTTGTATCCTGCAGAAATAAAAATGCCATTAACACAGCGGAAAAAAATACGAAGAACAGTCCTGCAAAATCCGCGAATTTTCTGGCAAAATATTCGGAATAACGCATCTGCCCGAATTTTTCTTCCATGTACGCGTTAACTTCCTCTGCGCTCCCCTGTCTAAGCTCTGCCTCCTGTAAGTAATAATCCGTGTTGGTGTAGCTGTAATGGTCAATCAGATAAGCGCTAATTTCGTCTTGCTTGTATTTCTCTTTCAGAAACATTTCTGTTATCGCATCGGTCTCTTCCTTGCTGACATCCAGTGATTCCCTGAGTTCTCTGCAGATATCCGGCAGGGCCAGCTCAATCTGCTCCTCCTCTGTTGCCGGCAGATATCCGTCCATAATATCTGCATCTGCTATATTTTTCAGCCTGGCAGATGCAACCTGCGCGTCATTTTCCCAGTAATGCAGCTTCAGATAGGGCTGCAAGATCTGAAAAAGTCCAAAAACGATCAGCAGGATTCCCGCATAGTAGATCGGATTTTTCAAAAACCCTTTCAGCTCTTTTTTGATTATAACCTTCATAATGCATTCCTCCTTGTTATGCTTTGATCATAAACTATAAATAACAACAAAAAGGCCGGAATTTCTTCCGGCACTGCATAATTTCTGTCTCTATTCTATTCTCTGCACATGAAACCCCGCCTTTACATAGGCACCGCCTATATCGGCACTGCCTAAAAGCAGCTTTCCTCCATGCTTTTCACAGTATAATTTGCTCAAATACATGCCAAGTCCAAAATGTTTCAGATCATCTGCCAGGTTATCATGATAGAAAGGTTTCGTGATTTCGTCCTCCTCCCCGTGGAATCCCACCCCGTCATCCCCAAGGCAGATAAAGAGCTTATCTTCAGAAACCTCCAGAGAAATAAGGATCATATGCCTGGCATACCGCACCGCATTTCCCAGAAGATTTTCAAAAACCTCACAGATGACAGAATAATCCCCCAGAAAACTCTCCGGTATATTCTCTGTTTTTATCACGGCCCGGCAATCTTCCCTGTCTGCCAGAACCTTTGCCGTATTTTCCATATACCGAAGCAGGACTGCCGTTTCTATTTTCTCATAATGGATCTCTCTATCTTCAATCCCTGACAGCCGCCGCATCTGCTCTACAAAAGCATTCATCCGGTCAATCTGCTGCATGCCGGACTGCAGGATCTCTTTTGTATCCTGCTCACTTAACTGTTCGCCCGGCAGAAATTCCATAAGGGTCTCCTGATATCCCCGGAGCACGGCAAGGGGGGAACGGATATCATGTGCAATGACAGCCTTCAGAGTCCGCTCCTGCTCCACCATGTTCCAGAGTTTCTTGTTATTTTCCTGGAGCTGGGAACGCATCCGGTCAAACTCACGGCAGAGCTGTCCCATCTCGTCTTTTTTCCTGTAATGCACAGGGAAATCCAAACGGTTTTCCTGTATCTTCCTGGAACCCTCTGTGAGAATTTCGAGAGGTTCTTTGATCTTATCCCTGTAAAAACAGAAAACTGCGATAATGCTTCCCGTCATGGGAAGGACCAGCATGGTCCAGGTTTCAACCGCATCGCAGATCTGTGATATGATATAGTCCCGGTAAACCATATCCTTTTTGTCAGGTCTTTTCACTTCGGCAGTATATCCGTACCCCACTTCATGACCCGACAGTATATCACGGTCCGTATATTGGATCCATATGTGTTTCTGCGTCTTTTCTGCTGTCAGGATAATACCTGCGGAGATAAAAAACGTAAGTATCAGTGCAGCAGCCACATAGAGTATGATCGTTTTCCTGAGCGAAAGATTTTTTATTTTTTCCATCGGTACCCACTTCCCCATACGGTTTCAATATACTCTGTCCCGGTATATTCCTCCATTTTTCTGCGGATCCTTCTGATCAGTTCCGTGATCACCCGGCTGTCTCCCTCCGCATCATAGCCGCATACTTTTTCGTAAATTCTTTCTTTGTCAAATACCTGTCCGGGATTCCCGGATAAAAATTCTACGATATCATATTCCAGCTTTGTCAGTTCCAGTTCCCTGTCTCCAAACATTGCTTTCCTGGCACTGTAGTCCAGCAGCAGTCCCTCTTTGTATTTTAACCGGGTCTTGTGCCGGTTTCTCTCCTCCCGCTTTATATGCGCCGTGATTCTGGCTTCCAGTTCCTTCAGGCTGAACGGTTTGAGTATATAATCATCTCCCCCCGCCAGAAGGCCGTTTACCCTGTCCTGCTCCTCTACCCTGGCAGTGAGAAACAGGATCGGACAGGAGACCAATTCCCGTATTTTTACACACAGCTCCATGCCGTCCATGCGGGGCATATTGATATCCAGCAGGATCAGATCCGGGACATCCTCAATTTTCTCCAACGCCTCCATACCATCCTCTGCAAGCAGAATGCGGTATCCTCTTAAACGGAAATAATTCTCCAGCATTTTAAGAAGGGCTTTATCATCATCAACAAACAGTAATTTATACATATGTCCTATCTTTCCAGTCAGAGTTCATAAAATTCGATGCTGCTCCTGATTTTTACGAACATGCTGCTGCATCCTTTCCTAATACCAATCTTTAACTGGGATTATACTATAAAAATTTGTGATATACAAATTAATCTTACCTGAAATCCTCTTGCATTTTGAAAACAAAGTGCTATAATATTTCATATGGAAGCATAGCTCAGCCGGGATGAGCGTTCGCCTCACACGCGAAAGGTCAGGAGTTCGAGCCTCCTTGCTTCCATTTCTTTTTGGGGATATAGCTCAGCTGGGAGAGCGATACGTTCGCAACGTATAGGTCACGGGTTCAAATCCCGCTATCTCCATAATTTCTTTTTCACATCCCATAAAATAGCAGGATTTCTTCTGCTTTTCATAAAAACTTTACTCTTTTCACACAAATATCACCAACCCTTCACATTTTTTCCAAGAAATGGTCATAATTACCATATATACTCTTATTATAAAAAGAGTAAAGGAGGCTTAACACATGATAGGAACTTTAATGAATAACGGCCGCACCTGTGTTCTCAAAGAGAATGGCGGCAGCAAAAAGATACCCGTTCATCCGGAACAATATGTGTATGTGCAGGTCTCTAATGCGTGGATACCTGCCATACTGAAATATTCCGGTGAACGGCAGAACTGGTATTTTGAATACCTGCCCAAACTGCCGGTGAACGGCTGCAGGGTTATGACTAAGTAAAAACAGGATACGCTAAGATAAACCGGGGGCTGTCGGTTAATACCGATTTTTAGTCCTTTACCCCAAAATAGGAAGATCCCGTAGGATCAGGTACTTTTCAGCACTTGATCCCTACGAGATTTTCCTATTTTTACTAATGATACTTATTTTTTTGTTGCCCTAAAACAGAAGCTGAGGTATAAAGCCGGCTATGATACAGACCAGTTCAAAAGGCGTTCTGAAGATTTTTTCATACCCCGACGTGAATTCAACTCATCCCCGATAGCGCTGTTTCATTTCTTCGCCGGACAAAGTGCCCAGCTTTCCTTCATCCATTGTTCACTTCCATGTACAGTAAAATATGGGACGTGTTCAAGCCATGATCAAAAACTGCTTGAAATTGACAAGCATTATCATATTGTCTATAATACTTTTATTACACACGTAAGATTTATGGAGGGATTTATCATGGCTACCTTACCGCAAATATCTGAAGCCGAATTTGAAGTTATGAAAATCGTATGGAAATATGCGCCGATCAATACCAATGAAATAACCGAAAAATTATTAAAAACTACAGCCTGGAGTCCAAAGACAATATATACTCTGATCAAACGTCTCGTAACTAAAGGAGTCCTATCCTACGAAAAACAGGGAAGGGTATTTGTTTATACGCCGTTAGTACAGGAGCGCGAATACATCATTCAGGAAAGCGACTCCTTTCTGGATCGTTACTATGATGGAGACATTACCAGTATGCTGTCTTCCTATCTTGAAAACGATAAACTGTCCGAAACAGAAATAAACTCGCTTCGCTCCCTCCTTTCCAAACGGCATTCTATATCTGTTCAAACGTCAGGAGACGGTTGCGGTTCTTGATGAAGCAAAACCAGGAGATATAAGTAAAATGATCAGATAAATGTATCGTCATACGTGATCCTTTCAAGCCAACTTTGCGCACAGGCCACGGCACCGGGCAATCTTAGATGCCATGTTGCTGTGCAAGCAGGTTGGAATGTCTGTGTATAAGTTAGGCTAATTGGTAAAACCATCTCTTTTTCCAGTATCCGTTCCAAATAGGTTTCATCCACAAGATTGTGGATGCGCATTTAGAAGGTAAAACCAAAGCTGTCATTCATTTTCCATTGAAAAAACCATGCTCTGAACTCTCTCTTGCGGGATAACCGGACTTCCAAATGGGCGCATGGCGAGCGCCATCAATTTCATAGGGTTATCATCGGCGGCAACACGATTTGAACTCAACTTTCCGCAAATCGTGCAACGATGAATAATTGCCCATTCGCCGCTTTTCCTGACCCATACACCGATTGGCTCCATGCGGCCATGGCAGTCTGATTCACGATCCCCCGGCTCGTTATCCAAGTGGACGCTATAAAGGCAGTTTGGACAATGGTTTCTATGATTACTGCCAGCTCCGCCAGAAGCCACGGGCCATCCACACGCTTTGCAAGTAAATGCATCTGTGCATGGGTGTGCCCGAAAGTATTTTTTGTCATATTTCCGCTTTTTATTTTCTCTGTTCACGATAATAACCTCCAACATCGCCTTGGCCGCCCATAGCCTTTGTCAATTCTTCCATTTTTTCAATTGGAAACGGCGGAACGGCCAACGCACTTGAAGCAATCGATAATACTTTGAGCGGACTATCATCTTCTGACATTCGTGTAATATTCAATTCTCCACACAGTCTGCACCGTTGAATAATATCCCATGTTCCATCTGGCTTTACCCAAATACTGATCGGTTCAAGTGTACCTCCACATTCAAAACCATCTTTATCCGCCGCATGAATACTGGAAAGGCAATTCGGGCAATGTTCCCAGTCACTATATACTTCGTTTTCAAAGTGTGACCAACCGCAGACTGGACACTTGTATATCTGGTATTCCTTTTCCATCATGGCTCCTCCTCAAAAAGTCTTCGGACTTTCTCTTTCAATTCGACAGCAAATCTTCTATTCAGTTCGATAAATATTTCTCGTTCTTTCTGTGTCCAACTCAGAAATATCTGATTTTCAATCTCAATGAGCTTCCCTACCGTCTGGGCAATATATGCTTCTCCTTTTTCGGTAAGGGTAACACAGGTATTTCGCCCTTTACCGGATGTCAGGTATAAAAGTTCTTCCTTTTCCATTTTGCGGATGGCCGAGTTGACCGTGGAGCGTTTCATACCGGTCTTTTTATACAAAGCACTCTGATTACAGCCACTGCCTTGATTACAGATTACATACAAAATATCCAACTCACTGTCGGTCATTCCCATTTTTAGTGCCGCCTCATGATAGATGCTGTCAATATCTCCACTAATGCTGCTAAATTCCTTTAATTCCACTTTCATCATCATTTCTCCTCACCAATCTGCTATGACAGGTTCACTTCATGTACTATTTCGTACATTAAATATATTAGTACGATTTCGTACATCTGTCAAGTCTCTTTTTTGATTATTCTGAAATCAGATTAACAGAAGCGCGCGGACCTGTTATTCTGAAACCACGGCAGAAAAGGCCTTACTACAAGAAGTGAAACGAATAGAAGCAAAGTCTGACACACCCGGCGCACCATGCGTCTGGTCTGTCAGTCTTTTTATTTTGTCGGGAAAGGAGGTTCCGGATACTTCCTGCTGATCAAAGCGCTGATGGAAATGGTCGGTCTTGACAGCCTTGCGGATTTTGTCCGTATGGCGGAACAGGCGGGAACGCTTGTAACCGAATACATGAAGCAGGGCAACAGTACGCTGTAGAGATTTCTCGCGGATAGCGAAGAATAGGCCTTATGAATGGTGCGACTCTACCGTATTAGGCGGAGACAAACCAACAGCCACTTTTTTTATTGGTAACGTATTTCTTTACCAATATTGTATTCTTTTCCTCTTTTGTTATAATGGTTAATGATCTTTAACGAAAGGAGTTACCCCATGTCAAATCATTCCGTAACCATTGATACAGCTTCATGCATTGGCTGTGGTTTATGTGCCGGGACATGTGCCGCACATAATATAGAGGTAAAAAACGGAAAGGCGAAAACCATACTGGAGGACTGCGTCCTGTGCGGACAATGCACTGCAGTGTGTCCCAGAGAAGCCGTCACGATCAGCGGCTATGACGCAAAACCAATCGCTAAAAAAGGAACCGTGCGCCTGGATCCCGATGAAGTCCTGGACGTTATCCGTTTCAGACGCACGGTCCGGCAGTTTCAAAAAAAGGAGATCCCCCAGTCTGTGCTGGAACAGATTCTGGAGGCAGGCAGCCTCACACATACTGCTAAAAATATGCAGGATGTTTCCTTTGTTGTCCTAGATAAAGAAAAAGACACGGTGGAACAGATGGCTGTCCGCATTTTTAAAAGGCTCAAACCCATTGCGGACTTATTCAGCCCTATGGCAAGGCTTAATAAAATACACAAACATTTTTTCTTCTTCCAGGCCCCTGTTGTCATTGTCATTCTGGCAAAAGAGAAAACAAATGGGATTCTTGCAGCACAAAATATGGAGTTTGTAGCAGAGGCCCACGGACTGGGGGTGCTGTTCAGCGGATTTTTTACTTCTTCTGCCAATCTCTCACGGAAGATCCAAAAAACACTGCAGGTTCCCAAAGGAAAAAAAGTGGCTGCTACCTTGGTGTTAGGTTATCCCGGGGTAAAATTTCTCCGCTCCGCTCAGCGTGAAAAACCGGATGTCAAATATATGTAGAGGGTAACTGTTCAGTACCCTGACAGTTACAGGCAAAAATCTATGCAGAATCGCCTTTGGCGATGGAATTTTTGCTTGGCTGCGGAATGCTTTCTTACGGTCAGCGCAGTGAATGCGCAGACCTACTGAATAGTTACTGTAGAGGATCAGAAAATGGAAAAAGAATGTGAAGCGCGTTTACAGGATATTGTCTATGGTTTTCGGAATTGCAGAAAAGCATTTACCGCTATCGGTGATGAGACAAGACAGCTGATACTGCTTGTACTTTTGGAAAGTGACTTATCCGGCATCCGGGTTGGGGAGATTGCAGAGAAAACACATCTGACAAGACCATCTGTATCCCACCATCTGCGGATTCTAAAAGACGCAGGAATCGTCAATATGAGAAAAGAAGGAACAAAAAATTATTATTATGTCAGTTTGGATGAAACCCAATGGAAGAATATGACCGATTTGATCAATCTTATATATGAGAGTATCCGTCATATCCGCTGAATATATCTCAGAGAGGAAACGATTATGATATTATATTTTTCAGGAACAGGCAACAGTGCCCATATCGCGCAGAAAATTGGTGAGAATATATCCGATGAAACACAAGATCTGTTTAATAAAATCCGTGACCACGATTTTTCCCAACTGCATTCAGACACTCCCTGGGTGATCGTCTCTCCTACCTACGCATGGCGTATTCCCCGTGTTCTGCAGGAATGGCTGACTAAAACAACGCTTACGGGAAACAGGGATATTTATTTTGTCATGACATGTGGAAAAAATATAGGAAATGCCGGTGTACACATAAAAAAATTATGTACATCCAAAGGTTTACATTATAAAGGATGTGCAGCGGTGGTCATGCCCGAGAATTACATTGCCCTGTTCAGCGCCCCTGCAGAGGGCGAGGCACGTGAAATTATCCGCCGTGCTGAAGAGAAGATAAACAAGGTATCCCTTTTGATCAAAAATAAAGAAAAGCTCTTACAACCTGCCGTCACTTTTAAGGACAGAATAGAAAGCGGGGTTATAAACGATATATTTTACCCTGCCTTTGTACATGCTAAAAAATTTTACGCTACGGATGCCTGTATTTCCTGCGGCAAATGTGAAAAAGTCTGTCCCATGAAAAATATCACGCTGGAAAAAGGAAAGCCTGTGTGGAGTGATCACTGTACACACTGTATGGCCTGTATCTGCCGCTGTCCCACTGAAGCAATCGAATACGGAAAGCACACCAAAGGATTGTCCAGATATGTTTTTTCGGAAAAATGATAAAAAAATAAAACCTTTTTCTTCCTTCCCGGGTTATATATAATGGAAGACAGGAAGGGGGGAGCCTATGGATGACAGAAAAATGATCAAAGAAATACAAAACGGCAGAAAAGAATACCTGAATCTGCTGGCGGAAAAATATTACGACGACATTTACCACTTCTGCTGTTACCAGACCGGCAACCCCGATTTTTCCTATGATCTGGCGCAGGAAACTTTTCTTCGTTTCATACGCTATGTGGACAACTACCGTTATAAAAATCTGAAAGGCTATCTTCTTACCATAGCCAGAAATGTCTGTTTTGACTATTTCACCGGGGAAGCTGCCTCTCACCGTCATCTTACCTTTTCGCCTCTGGAAGAATCCGCCCCGGAAGATCCGGCCGTCCGATGTGCTGACAGCTCCGGGATACAGGACGATCTGCTGGGGGCTGTTATCCGGGAAGAACGTTCCAGACAGTTGGTGCAGGCGCTTATGAAACTGCCGGATATCCAGAGGGAAGTTATTGTCCTTCACAGTCTCTACGGCCTGAAGCACAGAGAGATCGCGCAGATTACCGGCACCAGTCCATCCACGGTGAAATCCCGGATGAAGCAGGGCATGGAAAAATTGAAGCGCACATTAAGGAAGGAGGATTTCTATGGCTGACACGAAAATACCCGTACCACCCATCCCCGTAAACCGGGAAAAAAAAGAAGCTTCCCTGAAAACCGTCCGTGCTGAGATAGACGCATTAGATCTGAAAAGACAGATATCCATGCCAAGGCTGCTGCTGGACCAAATACATTATATATCTTTGGAATACTGGATCATACAGTCTTTCTTTTTGATCGCTGCGGTTGTCCTGCTGACCTGTTTTGGTTCTCTGATAAAAGGCAGCGAAAATATTCTGCCGCCTGTCTGCGCCCTTTCTTCGGGTCTGGGTCTGGCGGCTGTGCTGGAACTGGCCAAAAGCCGATCCTGCTGTATGGCAGAATTGGAACAGAGCTGCTGCTTTAACCTGGGACAGATCTGGGCGGTGAAACTGGTTTTTTCAGCGGGTGTCAACTTATGTATTCTGACTCTGCTGCTTTTCGGTATTCGGGATCAGGCAGGGTACAGCATTTTTGCCCTCTGTCTGTATCTGCTTGTCCCATTTATTTTTTCCCATGTTTGCTATTTTTTCCTGTTGTCAGCAAGAAGGCTCTCCTCCCAGAAAATGATCCTGAGCGGAACCCTTTTGCTTGTCTTCCTGTTTTCCCTGTTTCCCGCAGCCTTTCCGAAAGCATACCAAAGCCTCTATCTGCCCCTATGGGCCATGGCACTGGCAGTCGGAATTGTGATTCTGGCCATAGAGCTGCACAGGCTGTTTTACAGTTTAACCACAGGAGGTAAAGAATTTTGCTGGAATTAAAAGCACAAAATGTCACAAAGCATTATAAAGAAAAGACAGCCGCAGACCATATCTCTTTCACACTGAAAAACGGTGTGTACGGACTTCTCGGGGAAAACGGCGCAGGCAAGACTACACTTCTGCGCATCCTCTGCGGTATTCTCATGCCCGAAAAAGGGGCGGTAACACTGGACGGCATTTCCATCCATAAAATGGGGACATCCTACCGCACCCTGCTGGGATATCTGCCCCAGAATTTTGGCTATTACCCGGACTTCACAGTGAAACGCTATTTACTCTATCTGGCATCCCTAAAAGCACTTCCCAGAGAACGGGCACTGACCCGATATAGGGAAATGCTGGAGCTTACAGGACTCCAAGAGGAGGAAAAGCGGAAGATCAAACATCTCTCAGGAGGCATGATACGAAGGCTGGGGATTGCCCAGGCCCTGCTCAATGACCCGAAGATCCTGCTGCTGGATGAACCCACGGCAGGCCTTGACCCAAAGGAACGCATCCGTTTCCGAAATATCATCAGCTCTCTTGGACATGACCGGCTGGTGCTCCTCTCCACTCATATTGTGTCGGATGTGGCAAATGCTGCTGACAGGATACTGATCATGCGCAGGGGGAAGATCATAGAAGATCAGACACCGGATGCCCTGATCCAGACGGCCTCCGGACATGTATGGGAAGTTACAGCCTCCCCCCGGGAGGCGGAATCCATTCAGAAGCAATTTCCTGTGTGCAATGTGAGGACAGAAGGAGAAAACCTGCGGATACGCATTCTCTCCCGTAATTGTCCATCTCCACATGCCAGCCAAGTACAGCCTGACCTGGAAGACGCTTATCTCTATGTCACAGAAAACAGGGAGGTGTGCTGATATGCTGTTCCGAAATGAATTGTACAAGATCTGTTCCAGGAAAATACTTATGATCGGAGCACTGCTGGGCTTTTTATTCATGGCAGCCTATGTTCAGATGTCTGCCCTTGGCACAGAATTTGTTTTTGATAACGGTACCTGTCTGAGAAGAACACAAGCCATTCAATATGACCGGGAAATCGCCCGCCGCTACGCAGGCCCCCTGACTCGGGAAAAGGCGGAGGCTGTCATAGAAGAATTTGGCTGGCATATAAATGATAATGATCTGGATACAAAGGATACAGGCGATACTGCACCTGGCTATTATGCCAATTCCACCAGCCGCTTTGTGACCACCCGCCTTTCCAACTCCAGATCCCAGGGGGGTGTCCCCACTGCCCTTGCCGGTACGGACGACAAGTATGCCGCGGAAATGATGAGCGGAGAATATGTATACGGCTATATCGGCGGCTGGGACAACACCTTCAGTGAAACGCATATGATGATCCTCTGGATCGTCTCTGCGCTGGTGATCATTTCCTGTGCTCCTGTCTTCTCTGAAGAGTACGCGGGACAGGCGGCCGATATTCTGCTGACCACACAAAACGGAAGGACAAAGACAGCGGCTGCCAAGATCCTTGCAGCATTTGCGTGGGCAGGCGGCATATACCTTCTGTTTACCCTGCTTCTTACAGGGGCCTTTCTGTCTATTTACGGCAGCGACGGCCTTGCGGTCAGCGCAGGCCTTTCTTTTCCCGACTTGATCACAGGCAATCTATTTTGGAATGGCGACCCCAAAAGGACCACCGGTGCCGTACTGCTGGTTTATCTGCTGGCAGGGCTTTTTTCTGTTCTCGTGACTGCTGCCATAACGCTGTATATTTCCTCTGTAAAAAAGAGCTCTTTTTCCACTCTGCTTTGGTCCGCTGCTGCTTATCTGCTCCCTGCAGCCCTTTACACCGTTTTCCTTGTGGAAATGAGACCCGGCAGGATCGTAATGCTGCTCCGGATGCTGTTCAATTGTCTTCCGTTCTTCCTGCCGCTCCATGAACTTACCTCCGCGCCCTTTGCTTACCGTTTGGGCAGCTATCTGATCTCAGGCATTATTCTGGTCTTTGCCTGCCTGTTCGGATGCAGGAAATACTGCCGCTATCAAGCGGGAAAATAGACTCTGCAGAGTTTCCACGTACAGGCATGGCCGCTGTCTCCAAAAAGTCTTTGGTACGTTCCCATGCAACAGACAACGAGTCCGGCAAGCCGGACTCGTACGCGAAATGGCAACAGTTCAGAAAGGCTGAACTGTTACGCGAAATGATCCTATAATGGTTATTGTTCTTCCAGGATCAAAAGGTTCCATTTCGGTAAGAACAACTTTTCCCCTGCCCTCTTGGTCTCCCCTGAAAACAGCTCTGTCCATGTTCCATCCGGGCACACAGCCTCCTGTTTCTCTCCGGAATAGTTGAGGAAATAATACACCTGTTTTCCCATTTGGTTTCTGCCGCCCCGCACAATGACCGGGAATCCGCAGGAACCTGGATTCGGATGGATCTGGCAGTCATTTAAAAGTTCTCCCAACAGCTTTTTTAGCAGTTTTGGGCTGAACATACATCCCAGGTACACAGCTTTTCCTTTGCCGAACGTATTCTCTGTGACTGCGGCATACTGGCCCCAGTTGTCATGCACATACCGGAGGACCGTCTCTGCCCCCTTTGCCTGAATACATTCCATGAATACCTCTGCTTCCTCTTTCTCCTGTCTGCTGCAAAGTCTGCCTTCCAGATATGTATCCTCCGGGTATGTAAACTGATTATACAGGATCCCAAAGCATTCAGACAGGATATGAGGCTGGGAATCATGGTAAACTTTCACATTCTCATTGGCATAAGCAGTCTTGAACGTACCCAGAAGACATCCGCCGTTCTGCGTAAATTTTCTGATCCTGAGAAGCGTCTCCTCCGACACACAGTAGAGCGCGGGAAGGATCAACATCTTATAATCTTCCAGATTTTCCGCCTCCGGCGACACAAGATCACATTCCACATTCATCTCATAGAGGGCATCATAAATCCAGCGCACCACATCGTTGTAGGATTTCTTCTGCTCCGGACTGCCGTGGATCGGGAACCATTTCAGACCTGACAGCGCTTCATTGCTCACCATAATGGCAGCCTTATTCTCTTTTTTCAAATGGAGCAAATGGCTTCCCAGACGCTTCATTTCATTTCCGATGACCACTGCTTCCCGATATGTCTTGTTCTCAGCAAAATCATGGCTTAACAGCCCCCTCCAGTAAGTCTCAAAGGAATTGTGGATGGAGTGCCAGTGCCAGTATTCCACGCAGTCCGCTCCGCCTGCCAGATGGGAAAATGCCTGCAGCCTGAGCTGCCCGTCATAAGGCACCCACTGGGTAAAGCCCTGAGCCTCGGTCTCCAGCACATAGTAGTTGTCCTGCTTTAAGGAACGTGTCAAATCCCCGCCAAAGGCGATCTCCTTCCCCGTCAGCTTTGACTGGGTCGGATGATAGATATCACACCCTGCAACATCCAGGCATTTGGATACATGGAAATGATTTACCTCCGGCTGTACACCAAAGGAATGGTTCCTCCACTCAAAATCAAAGTTATGTGTGATAAACTGGTCTTCCCTCTTATATTCCCCTACAAGGGCTGCCTGCCAGGACAGAAATTCCGTCACCAGGCCCCGCTGGAATTTTTCAAATTCACAGCCCAGACTGCCGTTGATCGTCCCTCTCACATCGGGAAAATCCTCCCAGGAATGCAGGGCATTGCTCCAGTAATTCATGCCGAATTCCCGGTTCATGGCTTCCACATCACCTTGGAATTTGTCTTTCAAGTAAGCAATAAATGCCTCCTGTACGCGTTCCCCTGCGGTCCCGTAATATTTTGTCTCATTGTCAATCTGATAGCCTATGACACACGCTCTGTCCTTCACATGATCCATCAGTTCTCTTATGACACGTTCACTGTAAAACAGATAATGGCGGTTGGTGATATCCATGATCTGTCTTGCCCCGTAGATACCCCGGCCCTGTTTTGTCACTGCCATCACATCCGGATGCTTTTTCTCCATCCAGGCCGGAATGGCATAGGTTGGCGTGCCCACGATCACGTGAATACCGGCCTCCTCCATGGCATCCAGAACCCGGTCAATATGGTAAAAATCAAACACTCCATCCTGGGGCTCCAGTGTGCTCCAGGTAGATTCCGCGATCCTCACCAGATTGATCCCTGCCTTTTTCATCATTGCAACATCTTTTTCCAGTCTGTCATAAGGCATATATTCATCATAATATGCCACACCGTAGAGTAATTCATCCATATATTTTCTGCTGTCCTTTCTGGTTTATACAAGGCAGCTTTCTGATGAAGGTGCAATGACCGGAACCTCTTCCCCGGCCTTTTTCATCTCCTCCTGAAGTTCCTTTGCAAGCTGCGCTCTGATATCTCTATACTTATCATCTTTTGCCAGATTCGTCAACTCATATGGATCATTTTTTAAATCGTAGAGGAAATCTTCCTCATAATAGCCGCTGGAAGGGTACAAGTTACCGTCAAGCCCGGGAGCATGTATGCTGTAAGACTCTTATACAAAAAAACGCCCCAGGCCGGCTTGTCTCCGGTCTGGGGCAGTATCTCTCTTATTGATCCAGTTTACTGTAAATATCAAAACAATCCAGGGTTGCAAAGTAATCTTTCGGCGTTTCCGCGCGGCGGATGAGCTGTGTGCTGCCGTCTTCCTTCAGAAGGATCTCCGCGGATTTTAGTTTTCCATTATAATTATATCCCATGGCATAGCCGTGTGCACCTGTGTCATGGATGACCAGCAAGTCTCCTTTTTCGATTTCAGGCAGCATGCGGTCAACTGCAAATTTGTCATTGTTCTCGCACAGGGAGCCTGCAATATCGTATTTGTGGTCACAGGGTTTGTCTTCTTTTCCCATGACCGTGATATGGTGATAGGCACCGTACATGGCAGGGCGCATCAGATCCACCGCACAGGCATCCACGCCGATATACTCCTTGTGGGTGTGTTTTTCATGGATGGCTTTGGTTACCAGACAGCCGTATGGTCCCATCATAAAACGTCCCATTTCCGAATAGATCGCCACATCCCCCATACCGGCAGGAACCAATACTTCCTCGTACACCTTTTTCACACCTGCTCCGATGACTCGGATATCATTTGCCTCCATATCAGGGGTATAAGGAATGCCCACGCCACCTGACAAGTTAATGAACTTAATATCTGCCCCGGTCTCCTGTTCCAGCTTTACGGCAAGCTGGAAAAGTTCTTTTGCCAGCACCGGGTAATACTCATTTGTCACCGTATTGCTGGCCAGAAATGCATGGATCCCAAATTCCTCCGCACCTTTTTCCTTGAGGACGCGGAAGGCTTCAAACATCTGCTCTGTGGTCATTCCGTATTTTGCATCCCCAGGATTGTCCATGATGCCGTTCCCCATCTCAAACACACCGCCCGGATTATAGCGGCAGCTAATGCGTTTTGGGATAGCACCCAAGGTCTTTTCCAGGAAATCAATATGTGTGAAATCATCTAGATTAATGGTGGCTCCCAATCTGCCGGCATACACATAATCCTCTGCCGGTGTGTCATTGGAGGAGAACATAATGTCATCCCCTGTGCAGCCCATGGCTTCGGACAGCATCAACTCTGTGTAGGAGGAGCAGTCACAGCCGCAGCCGTATTCTCTTAAAATATCCACCAGAAAGGGATTTGGATTTGCCTTCACAGCAAAATATTCCTTAAACCCTTCATTCCAGGAAAATGCCTCTTTCACTGCTTTCACGTTCTCCCGGATCCCTTTCTCGTCATACAGGTGAAAGGGCGTTGGGTATTTTTTTACAATTTCATCCAACTGTTCTTTTGTGACAAATGTTTTTTTCTCCATTGAAACTTTCTCCTTTGGTAATTTCTTTTATATCAACAATTTTCAATCCACCTGGCAACGGCAAGCAGGGATTCCATTTTGCCGTCCAGCAGTTGGTCCACCGGTGAGGAATCCGTGAGCAGGTCGGGTATCATTATGGTTATCATACCTGCTTTGTGGGCAGAGCGTATGCCGTTGTAAGAGTCCTCAAGGGCAAGGGCATGGGCCGGGCTGACCTTCAGCGCTTCGCAGGCTTTCAGGTAAATCTCAGGGGATGGTTTTGCCTCGGAAACCATACTCCCTGTGATGACAGCCGTAAAATATGCGGTTATCCCTTCCCGTTTCAGATTGTTCTTTGCATACTCGTGGCTTGATGAGGTTGCCACCGCCATGGGGATCCCCCGCTGTGCCAGCACATCCAGAAGTTCATGAAGCCCTTTCTTTGCCGGAAGGCCATTCTTCTCCTCATACTCCCAAAATGCTTTTCTGTATTCATCCCGGAACTGTCCGAAGGGAAAATCTTCCCCGTACTTGTCTTTAAAGTGGCGCTTTCTCTTGTCTACATTAAAACCAAGGGTATGAAAAATATTATCCCCCAGCTTTCCGTATCCCATCCGCTCTCCCGCCACATCCCAGGAGTATTTTACGATCCTCTCACTGTCAAACATCAGGCCGTCCATGTCAAAAACAACGCCGTGGATTTCTTTTTTCTCCATAGTTCTGCTCCTTTTTGTACGGATACTATCATAACGGTTTTTTCCGCATTTTGCAACACAAAAACTCCCCAGATATACTGGGGAGCCTCAGAAAAGTTACTGTACACTCCGTGTTCAGTAACACGCTTCGCGATGCACAGATATGGAGCATTCTGCCCCATATCGCGCTGGCTGCCTCGGGATTTTCATGCTTCCGGCATGAAAACACCTCCCGGTACAGTGGCCTGTGTACAGTAACTCAGAAAATCATAATTTTTTATTTTACTTCGATCACATGGAGCATATTGGTAACATTCTGCTCATCCTTGCGGCTGTTGGTAGCCGGGTCACCGGCGGTGAAGACTGCAAGCTGGCCTTTTTTCACAAGGCGTTTGCGTTTTACGGTCTCCATGGCACTTGTCAGGATGTTCTCTGTAGTGTCTTTTGTATTGCCTTTCAGCGGTCTGACACCCCAGTAGAGCTGCATTTTGTGCTGTACAAACTCGTTGGGTGTGATAGCGTAAATGGGCATAGTCGGACGGAAGCTGGATACCAGCCTTGCGGTCTTGCCTGACATGGTCGGTGTGATGATACAGTCCGCATCAATATTCCTGGCTGTGCGGACAGATGAAATACCGATGGCACTGGATACCAATGTCTGTTTGTACATGGTCCTGTGCTGGATGTATTTGTCATAATCCACATGTTTTTCTGTATCCTCAGCGATCTCCCCCATCATGGTCAGGGCTTCTACCGGGTATTTACCTGCTGCGGTCTCTCCGGAAAGCATGACTGCATCGGTTCCGTCATAGATGGCATTTGCCACATCCGCCACCTCCGCACGCGTTGGACGGGGATTACGGATCATGGAGTCCAGCATCTGCGTGGCGGTGATGACCGGAATAT
Organism: Blautia marasmi; assembly: GCF_900258535.1. NCBI lineage: Bacteria > Bacillati > Bacillota > Clostridia > Lachnospirales > Lachnospiraceae > Blautia > Blautia marasmi. Next base: position 4,208,829 of record NZ_OIWX01000001.1, on the reverse strand, counting down.
AGTTTTCATTGCATTTTTTGATGATCAGCTTCTGGATGTAAGGTACTTCCTGGGCCGGTATCTCCACACCCAGGTCGCCTCTGGCCACCATGATGCCGTCTGCGGCTGCAATGATCTCGTCAATATTCTCAACACCCTCTGCGTTCTCGATCTTTGCAATGATGCTGATCTGCTCTGCGTGATGCTCCTGCAGAATCTTGCGGATCTCCTTGACACCTGCTGCATTCCTGATAAAAGAAGCGGCGATGAAATCAATATCCTGCTGGATACCAAAAATGATATCCGCCTTGTCTTTCTCTGTGATAGCCGGAAGTTTCACTCTGACGTTAGGTACATTTACGCCCTTTTTCTCCCCCAGCTCTCCGCCGTTGGCAACTGTACAGACAATATGGTCCTTTTTCACAACCTTTACGTCCAGCTCAATAAGACCGTCATCGATCAGGATCTTATTGCCCGGTTTGACCTCTTTTGCCAGTCCGGGATATGTGATGGAACATCCTTTTTCATTACCTGTCATTTCTTCCATATAGAGAGTGAAATCTGCGCCCTCTGTCAGAGTTACTTTCTTTCCATCCTCCAGGACTCCGGTACGGATTTCCGGGCCTTTGGTGTCAAGGAGTATAGCTACCGGCTTATCCAGCTCTTCTCTGACATTTTTCAGCAGGTTCATACGGTTACGCTGTTCCTCGTAATCCCCGTGTGAAAAGTTGAAGCGGGCCACATCCATGCCGTGTCTGACCAGCGCTTTCATTGTGGCTTTTTTGTCCGTATTCGGACCCATGGTACATACAATCTTCGTCTTGCGCATAAATTCCTCCTAATGATATCGTCACTTTATATGTTCATGAGTAAAAAGATGATCCTGGCAGTATTCATAGTTGCCGTTGCATTTGGAGCAGAAACGGAACTCTAGGTTATCCCCGTCCTTTTCCGTCCTGCCGCACACCGCGCATTTATGCTTTGTCACACCCGGTGCCATTTTGGGATGGACTGCTTTTTGAAACTGCTGCCGCCTGTGCACCTCTTTTGGATTGATATGGTTGTAATTCCTGGTGGCAAAAAAGAAAATAATGAAGTTCAGCAGGGATGCAATGATCATCATTCTGATTGACCAGATCGGTGTCTTTATAAAGTTATAAACCAGGTATGCCACATCCAGATATGCCAGCCACTTGATCTTCACCGGAATGATAAAGTACAGAAGAAGCTGCATATCCGGATAACTGGCTGCAAAAGCCAGGAAGATTGACAGGTTGATATAATATGTGGAGATAGCTGCCATCCCGTACAGGGAATTCACTGGCCCCTGTATGAAATACAGCAGAAAAGCACCGATGATCGTGCTTAAAATACCTCCCAGGATATAGACATTATATCTGAAATCTCCCCACGTCTTCTCAAGGGAAGTACCCAGGGAATAATACAGTGCAAGCATGATGATGGTAAATATATTAAGCCCGGATGGAGGAATCAAAAGCCAGCTCACAAGTCTCCATATCTGTCCTTGCAGAATGTGGGCGGGACTCAGCATCAGATAAGCGCTGATCGGAATTCCTGTAACGTCACCCAGAAAATAAAGTACATATCCGATCACATATAGCAGGATGATGTACTTTGTCAGATTTCTAATGGTGAAACGCCCAAACTTCCTTTCCATTTTGTTCAAAAAATTCATAAATTCTCCTCGTTTCTGATATCAATATTCCCCCCTCAGGGAAACTTTCCTGTCTTAGAAAAGATTTTTCTTGGAGAAGATCAATGCAACCAGTAAGCTCAGGACCAAAGACAGCACGATCACGATCACAAACCCATAAGGACTCCCCGCAAAAGGCATCCCCGAGGTATTCACGTTCATGCCGTAGGCACTGAATATCATGGTCGGAATGGACATGACAATGGTCACGGTTGCCAGAAACTTCATGACGATATTCAGATTGTTGGAAATAACAGATGCAAAGGCATCCATCATCCCGCTCAGAATACCGCTGTAAATATTGGCCATCTCAATGGCCTGCTTGTTCTCCACGATAACATCCTCCAAAAGGTCTGTGTCATCGGGATACTGTTTGATCCGTTCCACTTTCAGGAGCTTCTCCAGCACCACCTCATTGGAACGCAGGGACGTGGTAAAGTACACCAGGGATTTTTCCAGTTCCAGAAGCTCGATCAGTTCCTGGTTTCTGGTTGAGGCGTGAAGCTTCTCCTCCACTTCCTCACTCTTTTTATCTATGATACGCAGATAATGCAGGAACATACTGGCATTATTATAAAGGATCTGCAGAATAAATCTGGTCTTCATATAAGTATAGAAGTTCCGCACACGGCCATCCATGAACTTTCCAAGTACAGAGGTATCCTCCAGACACACAGTGAAGATCATTTCATTGGTCACAATGATGGACAGAGGAATGGTCCCAAACCAATCCTTGTCACCGCGTTCCTCAATTATGGGTGTGTCAACCAGGATAAGGGTGTAAGTATCCTCCACCTCAATACGGGAGCGCTCTTCCTCATCCAGAGGCGCCCGCAGATCATCCACCTCTATCCCATACTTGTTGGAAATTTCAAAAATCTCTGTTGCTGTGGGATCCGTGAGGGCAACCCAGCATCCCTCAACGGCTTCCTCCACCTGATGCATTTTTCCGTCTATTGTTTTGAAAATTCTGATCATGTTATCTCCCTTCACGCCCCATAAACGGGCGCAAAGATGTCAGACGCGCCTGCCTATGGGGTTTCTACTCTTTATTTTATTGTCTTGATTCGATTTCCCGGGACAAGGCCCACCTTCCATGATAACACTTCCTTTCTTTTATTCTTCCTCACATTTGTGGAAGATAATACTGTTTGGTGTCTCCACCTTCAGCGGTTTCCCTTTCATAACCAGCAGTTTGTTCTCATAATCAATGGTAAATGTGGTGATGGAACTGGATTCGTGGTTCACCACTGCCAGATGCTTTCCATCCGGGAATATCTCCAGATCCTTTGGATACTCACCGCTGATGGGCAGTATAAACTGCTTTTCCAGACTGCCTGTCTCCTCATCCACTTTGAACATGGACACTGTATCTTCCCCTGCTGTGGAGCAGAACAGATACTCTCCGTCTGGTGACAGACACATGCCGGATGTGGCATCATGGGTCTCATCATCGTGGGACACCAATGTGCTTTCTGTCTGGATCAGCTCGAAAACAGGATTCTTGCCGCTTCCGTCGTAACGGTATACCTGGACTTCATTGCTCAGCTCAAAATTCAGGAATGCAAATTTGCCGTTTGGACTAAATTTGATCAGTCTCGGTCCGGACTCCCTCACACAGCGCAGGACATCCACAAGCTCCAGCTTACTGGTCCTGGCATTTACCCGGTAGATCTTCATCTGGTCAATGCCGTTGTCCACTGCACAGAGATATTTTCCATCCGGTGTGGGACGCACACAGCTTACATGGGGACGGAAGTTCCGCTCCGCAACACTTCCCAGTCCTCTGTGGAATACCCCGTCCATGACGCTTCCCAGGCGTCCGTCCCTGTGGGTATGTACCACGGTAACCTTACCGTCATGATAACCTGCCACATAGAGATACTTTCCTTCCTTGTCGGTGGACAGGTGGCAGCCTCTCATTCCGTCAATGTCTACTTTATTAATAAAGGTAAGATCTCCGTCCGAATCAATTGAAAATACAGCAACTCCTTCGTCGGCAATGGAATAGAGATATTTCCCATTTAATGATATGGCCAGGTGGGAGGAATTATTTACAGGAATGACTTTTTTCTCTGTAAGTGTCCCCTCTTCTACATTTACATCATATAAATGGATTCCGATACTGCTTCCATGGGTATACGTTCCAACATATGCAACATACTTCTCTTTCATTTATGCAATACCCTCCTGTTTTATTCTGATTCTCCCCGGTTGGCAGGGATTTCCTGCCGCTATCCGTGGTCTAACGACATTCTACCACAAACTTTTTCTTTATACAATGCAATTCCCGCCAAATTCGCAACATTTATGTTGACAAGGTTTGTGGGTTTAGTATAATGAAATTCAGAGTCTTTCCCCGGCAGAGCCGGTTTTATGGGACAGGTTCTGGATTATTTCATATCACGTAAAGGAGAACGCGAATGAACCATACACTGGTGGATTTAATTGACATTTCCAAAGGATTTGGCGATCAGATTGTTCTGGACAAGCTGAATCTGTCCATCCGGGAAAATGAATTTCTTACCCTTTTAGGCCCCAGCGGTTGTGGTAAGACAACCACTCTCCGTATCCTGGGCGGTTTTGAATCGCCGGATTTCGGACAGGTTATTTTTGACGGAGAGGATATTACCAATCTACCGCCCAACAAGCGAAATCTGAACACCGTATTCCAGAAATACGCCCTGTTCTCCCACATGAATATAGAAGAAAATATTGCTTTTGGTTTAAAAATTGCCGGAAAGAGCAACGCTTATATCAAAGACAAGATCAAATACGCACTGAAACTGGTAAATCTGGAGGGTTTTGAAAACCGTCTTCCCGATTCCCTGAGCGGCGGCCAGCAGCAGCGTGTTGCCATTGCCCGGGCCATTGTAAATGAGCCGCGCCTTCTGCTTCTGGATGAGCCTCTGGGGGCCCTGGATCTGAAGCTGCGCCAGGACATGCAGTACGAGTTGATCCGCTTAAAAAATGAACTGGGCATTACTTTTATCTACGTGACCCATGACCAGGAGGAAGCCCTCACCATGTCAGATACCATTGTGGTCATGAACCAGGGCTATATCCAGCAGATGGGTTCCCCTGAGGATATTTATAATGAACCGCAGAATGCGTTTGTAGCCGATTTTATCGGTGAGAGTAATATTATAGAAGGTACCATGCTGGAGGACAGGCTGGTGAAGATCCTGGGTGCCAAATTCCCCTGTGTGGACGAAGGCTTCGGCCGCAACAGACCCGTGGACGTTGTCATCCGCCCCGAGGATGTGGACCTGGTGAAGCCTGAGGAAGGCACGATCCAGGGCGTAGTCTCCCATCTGATTTTCAAAGGCGTCCACTATGAGATGGAAGTCCAGGCAAACGGTTTTGAGTGGCTGGTACACAGTACAGACATGTTCCCCGTAGGTCAGAAAGTGGGCATCCATGTGGACCCCTTCGACATCCAGATCATGCACAAGCCGGTATCGGAGGACGAGGAGGCCATAGGAGTGAATGAATAGAAAAAAATTACTGACCGGACCTTATCTTTTCTGGGCTGTGGCATTTATCCTAATCCCTCTTGCCATGGTCTTATATTATGGTCTGACAGATGTGGACGGCCATCTGACTTATGAAAACCTTTTGGCCATCGGAACCGTGGAGAATTTCAAGGCACTCTGCCTCTCTTTACTGCTCTCCATTGTGAGCACCGTCATCTGTCTGTTGTTAGCCTACCCTCTTGCCATGATTTTATCCGGTATGAAGGTAAATCAGACCAGTTTTATTGTGCTGATCTTCATCCTTCCCATGTGGATGAATTTTCTGCTGCGCACCATGGCATGGCAGACTTTGCTGGAGAAGAACGGTGTGATCAATCAGCTGCTGGATTTCCTGCATCTGCCGTCCATCCAGCTCATCAATACGCCCTATGCCATCATACTGGGTATGGTGTACAACTTCCTGCCCTTTATGGTGCTGCCGCTTTACAATGTGCTATCCAAGATTGACAAAGACATCATCAGCGCCGCCAGGGATTTGGGCGCAACGGAGCTGTACACTTTCAGAAAGATCATCTTTCCCCTGAGCCTGCCGGGGGTTGTGAGCGGTGTCATCATGGTATTTGTACCTGCGCTCACCACCTTTGTGATCTCTGATCTGCTTGGCGGCAGCAAGATCCTGCTGATCGGAAATGTCATTGAGCAGAAATTCAAACAGGGCAGCAACTGGCATACAGGAAGCGGACTTTCCCTGGTGCTGATGGTCTTTATCCTGATCAGCATGGTAGTTACCACCAAGTATGACAAAGACGGGCAAGGAGGAATGTTCTGATGAAGAAGACAGCTAGAAATATTTACCTGGCGCTTATTCTGATTCTCATGTATGCGCCTATTGTGACACTTATGATCCTCTCCTTCAACGCCTCCAAATCACGTTCCAAATGGGGCGGTTTCACCTTGAAATGGTATGGTTCCCTGTTTAAGGATGATGCCATCATGGGTGCCCTTTACAACACTCTGGTCATTGCATTTTTATCGGCAATACTGGCAACCCTGATCGGAACCTGCGCCTCTATTGGCATCAATGCCATGAAGAGCAAATGGCGAACGGTTTTTATGGGAGTCACCAATATTCCCATATTGAATTCTGATATTGTGACAGGTATTTCCCTCATGCTTTTGTTCATTGCATGTCGGTTTACCCTCGGTTTTTCCACCATTTTAATGGCGCATATAACCTTCAATATCCCCTATGTCATTCTGAGCGTTATGCCTAAGCTGAAGCAGACAAACAAGAGTACCTATGAGGCCGCCAGGGACCTGGGTGCAGGACCTTTCCAGGCATTCATGAAAGTGGTGTTTCCGGATATTCTGCCCGGTGTGCTGTCAGGATTTCTCATGGCATTTACCATGTCCCTGGATGATTTTATCATCACCCATTTCACCAAGGGGCCGGGGGTGGATACCCTGTCAACCAAGATATATTCCGAGGTGCGCAAAGGCATAAGGCCGGAGATGTATGCACTCTCCACCCTGCTCTTTTTGTCCGTTATGGTCATCATGATCCTGGTGAACTCAGCGCCAAAAGAGCCGGATAAGAAGCTCTCCTCAGAGCTTGAAAAGAAGAAGCTTCCTCTCCGTCAGGTCATCCCTGCAGCACTTGTCATCCTTGTGGCCGGAGCCGGCTTTTTCTTCCACCTGGGCAACAAGGGAAGTGTGTCCGATGAAAAACTGATCGTCTACAACTGGGGCGAATATATGGACCCGGAGGTCATTGACATCTTTGAGGAGGAGACAGGTATAACAGTCACCTATGAGGAATATGAAACCAATGAGATCATGTATCCCAAGATCATGTCAAAAGCCATTGCCTATGACGTGGTCTGCCCCTCAGATTATATGATCCAGCGTATGCGGGAGAATGATCTGCTGGCCAAGATCAACTGGGACAATGTACCGAATCTCAAGAATATAGACCCCACCTATATGGAGCAGTCCAAGAGCTTTGACCCGGAGAATGAATACTCGGTTCCCTACTGCGTAGGGACGGTTGGTATCCTCTACAACAAAACCATGGTCAAGGAAAATGTGGACAGCTGGAATATCCTGTGGGATGAAAAGTATAAAGACAGTATCCTCATGCAGGACTCTGTCCGGGATGCTTTTGCTGTTGCCCTAAAGCGCAAGGGTTATTCCCTGAACTCTGTTGTAGTGGATGAACTGATCCAGGCCACAGACGATCTGATTGCACAAAAACCTCTGGTCCAGGCCTATGTGGTGGATCAGGTAAGAGACAAAATGATTGGGGGCGAGGCTGCGCTGGGTGTGATCTATTCCGGTGAAGCGCTCTATACCCAGAGAGAAAACCCGGATTTGGAATACGTGATCCCAAAAGAAGGTACCAATGTATGGATTGATTCCTGGGTGATCCCATCCAATTCGCAGAATAAGGAAAATGCAGAAAAATTCATTAACTTCCTCTGCCGTCCCGACATTGCGCTGATGAACTTTGAATATATCACTTATGCAACGCCCAACAAAGCTGCCAGGGAGCTGATCGAGGATGACAGTATCCGGAACAGCAAAGTACTCTTCCCTGAAGCGGAGGATCTGAAGGGAAGCGAAACCTTCCAGTTCCTGGGCGATGAAGCAGATTCTTATTACAACGAACTCTGGAATAAGGTAAAATCCAAGTAAGAGGATCGGAAACAAAAACAGGAGTTTTTATGAACCGGACATTCATTTACAGAATAAGTGAAAAGGATTCCCCCTGCACGGTGGAATCCTTTTTAAAAGCCAGGGGATATTCCCGGCAGATCATCATTCAGTTAAAAAAGAACAGCGACAGTATAAAGGTAAACGGTGGATGGGCCTATGTAAAGACCATGCTCCGCACCGGGGACACACTCATAATTTTTATGGAGGAACTTCAGTCCTCAGAGCATATCCTTCCGGTTCCCCTCCCCCTCTCCATGATCTACGAGGATGAGGATATTCTGGTCCTTGACAAGGCTGCTGACATGCCTGTGCATCCCTCCGTCAACAATTACCACAATACCCTTGCCAATGCTGTTGCACACTATTACCGGTCTGCGGGGGAAGAATTTATCTTCCGCTGTATCAACCGTCTGGACCGGGATACCACAGGCCTGCTCATCGTGGCCAAAAATGCCCTCAGTGCCTCCATCCTGTCCGCCCAGATGAAGGAACGGCAGATCCACAGGACTTATCTGGCGCTCTGCGACGGTCCCCTCCCCGCTCCCCAGGGAACCATAGACGCTCCCATTGCCAGAAAAGAGACTTCTGCCATTGAACGGTGTGTGGACTTTGAAAAGGGGGAGCAGGCAGTCACCCATTATAAAGTGCTGGAGACCTGTCAGAATATCACACTGGCCGAGCTTCACTTGGAGACAGGGCGTACCCACCAGATCCGTGTACATATGCAGTACCTGGGCGCTCCCCTTTTGGGGGATTATCTCTATCACCCGGATTTCACCCGGATATCCAGGGTTGCCCTGCATTCCTCCGCGCTGGAGTTTATACACCCTATCACCGGAATACCTATGTGTTTTCACGTGCCCCTGCCAGATGATATGGAAAAAGCCTTTCACTTATCCGAATAAGTCTTTTATAGTTACTATTCACGGCCACTATCCCGCGAGGTGTTTTTATGCGCCTGCGCATGAAAATCCCGAGGCTGCCAGCGCGATATGGGGCAGAATGCTCCATATCTGTGCATCGCGAAGCGTGTTACTGTTTACAGAACTGCGCTTTTTGCAGGGCTGTAAATAGTAACTTTTTATACACTTCCCTGATATCTTCCGGAAACAGACAGCCCCGGGCGGCCATTATTCCATCCGGAGCTGTCTGACTTAGTTGTCCAGCATCCTGTCCGCATCCATATCATTTAAATTGAATTTCTCTTTCAGCTTTTCTTTGATAATGGCATCGGGGATATCCAGTTCTCTGCAGACCTCCACCATTGCCCGTATCCCTTCTTCTCTCCCTTCTTCTCTCCCTTCCCGCTTCAATGTCTGATTATGCTGTTTCACGTTATAGGATGTCAACACCACGTTCATCACCTCCGCTCTGTTTTTTCTTAATATATCTGCCAGTATATCTTTTTCTATACATTCCTCAACAGCCAGACTGACTGCTTTTTCCAAGGACGGTTCCTTTACTGCGTAATCCCGTACAGCCTGGATAAAATATGCATAATCGGACAGCCGTTTGCATTTGTCCATGATCTTTTTATTATGTCCCTTATTGATATTCAGAAGAACCGCTCTGCATTCCAGAGCCGCCTCCCCTGCATACTCCATAAATGAATCCGAGAGCCGCATCTCCGATTTATCAGGAGCCTCCCTGGTTCCATTATAGAAAATGATATACCTTGGAACAGGAAGCTTTATTTTCCCTGAAGAATAGATATCAAGCCCATTTTTTTCTATATAACCGCGGAGCATATCCGCAAAATACAACAGCCCTCGCAGCGGCATATTGGGATTCCAGGAACTCTGATGTTCATACAGGTTCATATCACATCCGATCAAAAAAGCAATATCATTCTTCATTCCAAGATATATCACATCGTCAATCGTGATCACTGTCAAATCATCCACATTCGTATATTCAGTACCATTTACTGCATTATACAAGTCCAGTAATTCTCTTTTCCTCCGGAAAACCATACGGAAAAGACGGTCTTTGTACTGTCTGTTTATATGGATTCTGCGGAATACTGCCTGTAATCCGTATCTGATCCTAAATTTCATTTTTCCTCCTTTATTGTAGCATACATATGTAAAATGGTACAACAAAGAAATCAGCCCATAAGCATCACCCGCCTTTAAAAAATTATGTTGCAAAAATATATCATATGGAAATGCTGCAGAATCTGCAAAGAAATTTACACCGACAGGAATTGCCGATGGAACATATTCAGTATAATATAATATACTGCTTTTGCATACAGCAAATGCAATACTTTTACTTACCGTCAAATAAACTGTAACTTTCCTATACTTACCGTCAAATAAACTGTAACTTTCCTATTTCAATCCTCCAAAGAAGTGCTATAATAAAAATTATAAGTAATGGTTCAGCAGCCGGACAATATCCCCTCACGAAAAGCGATCCTGCATAGACGTCCGCCTTTCCTGTAAAGGTACTGAACCGCTTCGATCATAAACTATATATGTATTTATCGAAACTATTCAGTAGGTCTGCGCATTCACTGCGCTGACCGTAAGAAAGTGTACCACGGCCAAGCAAAAATCCCATCGCCAAAGGCGATTTTGCATGGATTTTGCATGTAACTGTGAGGGTACTGAACAATTACTATTTATCTTAAAAAGGGAGGAATTCAAATGACTAAAGTAAAAATCGAACCGGGAATCTGTAAATTTTCTACTCTCGTCACTGCCACTGCATCGGAGGATGAGGAAACCGAAGTCGCCATAAAAGTGGCAAGCGGCTGCCCCAGTGTAAAAAAGATGATGGAGGAACTGGGCAGCACCTTTGATGCTTATGAGGTCTGTCTCGTCAAACCCGGTGCCGGCCCATTCTTTACATATGCCCTCAAGAATTTTCCCGTACACGCAGGATGTCCTGTTATTGCGGGGATCACCAAATGTATTGAAGCCGAAGCCAATCTTGCACTGAAGGCAGATGCCTCCATAACATTCCTGGATGTTGAATAAACGACCATTCCCTGCGCCGGATATAGACGCATAAGAGCCGGGTGGAATTATACTTCCACCCGGCTCTCACAGTCACAGGACCGGTTAGATCCTGACCTTTACAGCATTCTGATCCTGGGCACTTCATCAATATGAAGGTATCTTCCCAGTGTCTTCACAATAATATCATGGTTGATATAATGATTCTGGTTCGTCACCATAATGGCCCCCACTACGCCCACTTCCTCCACACGCACAGGGAAACCGCCTCCCATGCAGGAAAACTCTTTCGGGTCCAGGGCAATGTCCACCATGGTCTCCTCATTCTTCTGCAGCTCACTGTACACCAAAAGGCTGCTCTTCTCCAGTGTACGGACCGTATTGAATGTCCTGTCCATCCATCTGTCATTGTTCAGATTGGTTGTATTCCCCGCGTATTTGAATACCGCATATCCATTATTCCTGCGGATGGATACAGCACAGTCCAGACCTCTGCGTCTGCTCTCCGCCACAAGCATCATTCCCAATTCCCATGCATCCTCGTTGGTAAAATGTGAAAACTGGAGTATTTCCTCCTGCATACTGAGTACGGTGATCACTTCATCCATTGTCATATACATTCCCTCCTGTACAAGATTTGTAACTGTTCCCTATCTTCCCAGTTACGAAAACTCAAATATATGCCGCAGTCCGCCCGCGGCGCAGCTTAACGGATCCTATCCGGAAATCCCACTTTCCGCTGTACCTTGCGCAGCGTTTTGTTGGCAAAATAGCTGGCTTTCTCTGCATTCTCCTTGATGATGGAATCAATATACGTCTTGTCCTTCTCCAGCCTGGCAACCTCATCCTGCAGAGGTTTCAGAACGCTGACTACGGCCTCGCCCACAGCCATCTTCAAGTCCCCGTAGCCTCTGCCCTCAAACTCGCGCAGAGCTTCCTCCGTGGTCCTGCCGGTACATGCACAGTAAATATCCAGCAGGTTTTTAAGTCCCGGCTGTTCCTCTCTGTATGCGATACAAGCCTCCGAGTCAGTCACGGCACGTTTGCATTTGCGCATGATCGTATCCGGGTCATCCATAAGATAGATACTTCCATTGGGATTTTCATCTGACTTGGACATCTTTTTGGAAGGCTCCTGCAGACTCATGATCTTTGCGCCCACTTTGCCGATATAAGCTTCCGGAATCGTGAACACATCCCCATAAATATTGTTAAAACGAGTGGCAATATCACGTGTCAGCTCCAGATGCTGCATCTGGTCAATCCCCACCGGGACCACATCTGCCTGGTAGAGCAGAATGTCAGCTGCCATTAAAACCGGGTAAGTGAAAAGGCCTGCGTTGATATTGTCCGCATGTTTTGCAGATTTGTCCTTAAACTGTGTCATACGGCTCAGCTCACCCATATAAGTAAAGCAGTTTAAGATCCATGAAAGCTCCGCATGTCCTGATACATGGGACTGGTAGTAGATGCAGTTTTTCTTCGGATCCAGTCCTGCTGCAATATATAATGTCAGAAGTGCGCGGGCTCTTTTGCGCAGAGTTGCCGGGTCCTGGCGCACCGTTATGGAATGCATGTCCACAACGCTGTAAAAGCACTCATATTCATCACTTAATGTCACCCAGTTTTTCAGCGCTCCCAGGTAGTTTCCAAGTGTCAGGTTTCCGGTTGCCTGCATCCCGCTGAATAATACTTTTTTATCGTTAATCATCTTAATGTCCTCCAGAAATTTACTACGATAAATTGTATCATTCTGCCCGTACAAAGTCAAATCTTTATAGTCAAATCCCTATAAAATGGTCCACCGGCAGAGAAAATATCAGTCCTTTTGCCTCTGTCTTCAGACCGCAGGCTGCATTGACAGCCTGCATGATCCCGGTATATGCCCCGGTCTCTGATAAGATCATCACCACATCCTTCTCCCCCTGCAGCCGGATTCCCAGAAAAGAGGAAGCATCCTCATCGTGCAGAGAACGGGCATGAAATACCGTACCCCCTGTGGCATCCGCTGCTCTTGCGGCATCCATGACCTGGTCCTGGAAACCATGGTCCACCACTGCAACCACCAGCTCATATTTTCTTTCCGCCTGCTCCATATACTCCTCCTTATCTGCGCTTTCGCACATAACTTTCTGCCGGAATAGTGTACTGATACCGCTCAAAGGAACCGTAAACATAATGCCGTGACCCGGCTTTTTAATATTGATCCTGCCTGCTATCTCATACATGACATCACGTTCCAGACCGGCAGGCAGAAAACTGAACAGCATTTCCTTGTCTGTCTCACCGATCCCAAGATAATAAAGAAGTTCACTTCCCGCAGTGCCAAGGGCCAGTGTCCCGCACGTAAAATAGATCTGATAACTCCTGCAGATATCAGCAACCAGACTGCCCTTTCCCCTGTTTACAATGGCGACCAAACATTTTACTTTCTGCTTACTCATCCAAAACCTCCTCAAAAGCAAGAATCTCATCCTCCTCCTGGGTTAAGGATACTGCTTTCTTCTTTCTCCTCATCATCAAACCCAGAATCTGAATGGTTACAAGGGGCGTCATGGCCACCATTGCCACAATACCAAAAGCGTCCATCATCACATCCCCTCCCAGGCTTTCACAGGCCCCCATGGCCAGGGGCAGAAGGAAGGTTGCTGTCATTGGACCGCTGGCCACCCCGCCGGAATCAAATGCGATCCCTGTAAATACTTTTGGCACAAAAAAGCTCAACAGCAGCGCAATAAAATACCCCGGAATGAGAAAATACATGATGCTGATCCCGGTCAGCACACGGAGCATGGCAATCCCCAGGGATATTCCCACCCCTACAGACAGTGAATAGAGCATTCCCCTGGAAGAAATGGCTCCTGAGGACACTTCCTCCACCTGGCGGTTCAGCACATGCACCGCAGGCTCTGCCTTTACAATATAAAATCCGATCACCATGCCAATCGGCACCAGTACCCAGTTATAGGATAAGGCAGCAATCTCAGAACCGATAAAGTATCCTGCCGGCATAAACCCCACATTGACGCCGCATAAAAACAAGATAAGCCCCACATAAGTATACAGTGTACCCACCAATATTTTAATAACAGACTTCTTTTTGAAATACCTGGTTATGATCTGAAACAGGAGAAAGAAGCCAAGGATAGGTACCAGCGCCTTGCTCACTTCCGAGACATACCGTGGCATCTCCGCCAGGAATGTCTTTGCCACATCTTTTGTTGTCTCCACATGCACCATCTCAAAAGGTGTGTAAGAAGCTCCCTTAGGATGATACACGATCCCCAGGATCAGGACTGCCAGAATAGGCCCGATACTGCCAAGGGCAACCAGCCCGAAGCTGTCCTCCTCCGCGTGATGGTTCCTCACATTGGCCATACCGACTCCCAGCGCCATAATGAACGGTACGGTAATGGGCCCGGTGGTAACGCCGCCGCTGTCAAAAGCCACTGCCATAAAGCTGTCCATAGAAAAAAACGCAAGGACAAATACCACAATGTAAAAGAAGATCAAAAGATATTTTAGATCCACCCGAAAGACAATACGAATCCAGGAGAGCATCAAAAATAATCCCACACCGCAGGCGACCGTCCATATAAGCACCCTGTCCGGTATACCCGGCACCTGGTGCGCCAGAACCGTCAGGTCAGGCTCCGCAATGGTGACGATAAATCCAATGGCAAAGGTAATCATAAACATGATGACCTTTTTCCCTGAGGAGACAAGCGCATTTCCAATGCCGTCTCCCATAGGCATCATGGACATATCCGCACCCAATGAAAAAAATCCCATCCCCACCACCAGCAGAACAGCTCCCAGTACAAACAGCAGAACCGTCCCAATGGGCATGGGCGTAATGGTAATACTCAGCAAAAACACAATGCAGGTGATAGGTAATACGGAAGATAACGCCTCACTGATCTTTTCTTTTAATTTTGTCATCCATTCACCTCTTTTCTACTAATACTATGCACGTGTATCTGTGTGTGACTGTTCCGTGACTGCATTCATTTCGTACTTATTTCAGGGTTTCCTTGATCGAGACAGGCAGAACATCCCAAGGGATGTCAAGAATATGAGAAAAACAGAATCTATATGTAAAGTTTAACACAGATATTTTTTTATTTCAACATTTTATCTCACTACAGTGTTAAATAATAAAAAAGACAATTTTGCTTGACAAAGCAGATGCCAGGACAAATAATATGGGCTATAGACTTATTTTTATGGTATTTCATCATTCAGTGGAGATAAGAGGTGAAAAATGTTTAAAATCCGATATGCATTAGAATCTGACAAATCTTTTTGGCTTACTTATGATAAACATATAAGTGAGAATGAACTGCTGTTAAAATTCCGGGACAGACGGGGATATATCATCAGTGATGAGGATAAACCCATAGGCGTTCTGCGGTATAATCTGTTTTTGGATCTCATACCTTTTCTGACCTTGCTTTATCTGGATGAATCGTATCGGGGCAAAGGTTTTGGCAGGCAATCCATGCTTTTCTGGGAACGGGAGATGTGGGGGCTTGGCTATAAAACCATAATGACATCAACACAAGTCGATGAAGGCGCCCAGCATTTTTACAGAAAACTCGGATACAAAGACAGAGGAAGTCTTTTTCTGGACAATACTTCCTTTGAACAACCCCAGGAAATGATAATGCTAAAGGATGCAGCCTGGCGGTAACACAGCGCTGCTCCAGGTTTTCCTGGCGCTATCATCGCCTGCCGGCATACATCCTTCTATCAAATATGTTAGTATCAAATTATCTTATTTTTATAGAACACCCGTTTTTATAGGACACCTGCATTCTTTGCGCCGCGTATTCTCCGACCAGCCAAAAGCAGGTCCCAAACCAGACACTCTTCTGTCCCACAAGCCAAAGAGCACTGTCACCTGCGAAACGGATGGTCCCCAGCAGCAAGATCCAGGAAAATAATATCCCTGCCACTGTTTCCCCTGCCCCTGCCTTTTTTTGTATCCTACATCTGACGGCATATAACCCCCAGGTCAAAATACAGTATTTCAGACAGGAAAAGAAGGGGCCGAGCACAAGAAAATCCAGGCTCGTCTTTTGGGTTTGAAGAAGCAGCTTGAAATTATCCCGAATCTGCTGCGTCATCTGTTTCCAGAACATAAAGTCTGACCACTTTGTGGGCACCACATCCCTGGTCAAGCCAAGAGGCTTCCAAAAAAGCATGAAAAACAGCACCGTCATCCATATCATCACTGCCCACAAGGCTGCTGTCCGTATCCGTCTGCCCCTCTGCGCTCTCATATTTCCTGCTAGCTGTCTTACCATTCTGACAAAGATCACCAGCGGAAGAAAGAACACCAGCAGCTTTGCACAGGCTGCAAAATACTTCCGCTCCTGTACCTTTCCCTGTATTCCGTGGCGCAGAAGAAATGTCTGCACCGGATCTTCCAGGGATTGGTCTTCCGTGTTCGCCCCATATGCTATGGTATCAAGGACACTGTCCCCCTCCTTGGCTGCCTGTACGGCTGCAGTCCGCTCCATCCCCCTTAAAAGCCCCCGAACGATCAAAATCCTTCCCCGGTAAAGTATCTCCTCCCCCATCACATTCTTGCTTCCGAACAATTTATAAGCCATGTCCTCAGACAGAAGGCAGCTCTCCCTGTCCTCCTCATACAGAGGCGCCGATGCCGGCAATAATCCCTGTGTCTCCCCCAGCACCTCAATGACAGAAGCCGTCTCCATTCTCCCCAGCTCTCTGTTTTCCAGATACTCTTCCTCCCTCTCCCCCAAAAAGGTGCAGGAGTCAGGAAACTCCTGTTTTTGTTCCTCCTGCCGGATAAACTCCGCCTCATCATACGTCCAGGTACCCTTCGTCTTTTTTACGGAAACCCCTTCGCTGTATTTCTCTGTACCGATCGCAGCGGCCTCTGCCAGGAACCAGCAGACAAGCAGCAGACCTAACACCACAAACCTGCAGACAGCACTTTTCCCGCCGCTCATGTTTCCCGCAGGCGCACTCTGCTGCCTGCATCAATGGTCCTGTCGGACTCTGTGATGATCCGGTCATCCGGCAAAAGACTGCTGCTGTCCAGCGCGGCGTAGGTACTGTTTTTATCCTTCACGACCACGTCTTTTCTGGTGGCTGTCAGTTCTGTGCCCAGAACTGTCTTCTTTTCCTCTGCGACCAGTACATAATATTTAGAATTCTCCATATGCAGGGCTTCCACAGGAATGCAGGTATCCTGTACCTTTTCCTTACGCATACTGGTCATTTTGGCTGCTGTCCCAATCTCCAGGGTATCAGCGGGAAGCAGGACCGTCACATTAAGTTTTGTCTTATCCTCCGCATCCGGTGTAATGCTCTCCACTTCCAGATTTTCAATATCCTTTTGGCCGTCCGCAGGGGACAGTCTGACCGGATCTTTTCTGGCTATATATTTTTCCTGACTCTTATCTATCTGCATTACAAATCTGCACCCTGAACTTAAATCTGCCAGTGTCATAAGCGCCGTATCAGGCGTATGATCACCCGCTGAAACCTTCAGTTCCGTCACCACACCCTTCACCGGCGATAAGATCTGACCCTGATCCTCCTTCAGTTTTTCCAGCTTTTCCAGGCTTTTCTTCTTCGCATCCAGATCCAGGTTATTTATCTTCTCCGTGCTGTCACTGCCCTCAGCAGCCCCTGCATCCTCCAACGCTCTGCCGGCCTGTATCTCCCCGTCTTCTTTCGCCTTACCGGCTTCCTCGCAGGCCTGCCTTTTTGCTTCTATATCAGCCAAAAGCTGTGCTTCCTGCTCTTTGGCACTCTGTTCCCCTGCTGCCTGTTTACTGCTTTCGGCCTCCGCAAGAGCGCTCTGGGCCTCTGAAAGGGCCTGGGATGCCTCCTGTAATACCTGTTGTGCATCTGTAAGGTCTTGGGCATTCGCCTGCTCCACTCGTGCCCTGATCTCTTCCTTCTGTGCTTCCGTCAAAGGACCGTTTTCTTCCTCCGCCAGACGGATCTCTTTTAAGACCTCCTCCTCCGTCTTCTCTAACAGGGCATCTATCCGTGCCTGTATTTTAGAGAGTTCTTCCTCCCGCTCTTTGCACAACTGCTGCAGTGTTTGGACAGTCAGATCCTCGCCGCCGCTTTCTCCCTGCTGCGCCTGATAGAATTCTTCCAGCTTTTCCTCCGCCTCTGCAAGTGCTGCCTGCGCCTGGGCCAGCCGGTTCCCCCCTTCGGTCTCTGCCCGCTCATAATCCTCCCGGGCCCTTTGGGCCTGTACCGATTTTTTCTGTTGTTCTGCTTTCTTCTTGCTGTCCAAATCCTGATTGTTAAGTTCCAGCTTTTTTATCTCCGCTTTCAGGTTTTCTATCTGTTCCTCAATGTCTTCCATCCTGAGCTGCATGAGAAGCTCCCCTTCTTCCACCTGCCTCCCCGGAACAGCAAACAGTGTCTCCACCATAATACCCGGTTCCGTGCTTATTGCCCTCTCCAGATTCTCCTTCACAATCCCGTCACCCTCCACGGTATGTTCGATCACTTTTGAGGAGATTTTTTCCACATCCACCTGCGCTACCGTCACACTGTCGGCAGCTCTTGATATAACAGTAAATGCCGTCATCATTACCAGGAATATGGTCAGCATAAAAAATGCTTTCTGTCTCAGGCTTTTCATCCCTTTTGATCGTATCATCTCTCCACCTCTATTCCTTCACCGCCGCTGCCACAATCCCCTGCTCCAGATAATCCTGTCCGCCCAGGAAAATAAAAAGAGCCGGCAGAAGCACCACCACAGAAGCCGCAAACGCCCCGGGTGCTTCCAAAAGCCCGATATCCGGCAGATACAGGGAAAGAGGCCACAGCTCTTTGTTCTTCAAAAATGTAAGGGGCTGTTCAATGAGATTCCAGCATTCCAGAAATCCCAGCACCAGAGCAGAACAAATACCTCCGGACCCCAGGGGAATCCCCATATACAGAAATATCTTCCCTTCGCCTGCCCCGTCTATCCTGGCGGATTCTACCACAGCCTCCGGTATGCCGGTAAAAAACCGGTACATAATGAATACCGGAAATGTGGAAAATGCCCCCGGAAGGATCACTGCCCAAAGCGTATCCATAAGCCCCAGCCGGTCCAGCACCAGGTAATTAGAAAGCATGGTCACCTGAAACGGCATCATCATCAGTGTTATATATACCGTGAACACCGGCTTCTTAAGCGGAAAATCATATCTGGCAAATGCCCACGCCGCAGGCACTCCCACCAGTATCTGTCCCAGAAGGATTCCCGCTGTGACGCGTATGGAATTCCAAAACATAACAAAATATCCCGGAGAATCCAGCAGCAGCTCAACATAGGCCCGCAGTGTGGGGTACATGGGAAACAGACGAAAGGTTGCATATCCCTCCCCTTTTGCCAGGACCGGCGACAGATACCCGGCCAGCTCCTGCTTTCCCATCAGGGAACCAGCCAGAAGAAACAGCACCGGATACGCTGCCAGCAGTGCAAATATCCCTAAAATCACAAATATAACTTTTTTCATTCCCAGTCATTCCTCTCTGCCCCAGGCCCTCTGCAGAAGCAGGATCAGTACCATAACTGCCAGAAATGTCATAACTGCCCCTGCTGCCATCTTGTCAAGTGAAAGCTCCCGAAACCAGTTATTAAATACATGCTGCAGCAGATACATGCTGTCATGGGGATAATCCCCTGCCACCAGGTACGCTTCACGGAACACTTTAAAAGAGTTCAGAAAAGAGAGCACTGTGATGGTATACAAAACAGGAAGCAGATTCGGCAGTGTGATCCTGAAGAAGCAGTCCAGACTGCCGGCACCGTCCACTTTCGCGGCTTCATACAGGTTTTCCGGTATCGCGGCAAGCCCTGCACTCCACAAAATGATATCATAGCCCATATTTTTCCACAGATAGCTGACGACCAATACCCAGAACGCGGCACTGCTGTTCATCCAGTCCTGCGGCGATAGGTGTACCATACTGCAAAAAGCACTCAAAAACCCATTGTTATGAAATAAAAACTTCCACAAAAGCACAATGGATGCCACCGGAATCGCCATGGGGATCAGATAAAAATTTTTCAGTATCCTCCCCTTTTTTCCAACTCCTGAAAGCAGCACCGCAACCCCCAGTGAAAGCAGTAATAAAAGAGGAATACAGATAAAAGCAAACCGCATAGTGTTCTTCACTGCCAGTAAAAAGGCGGAATTGCGAAACAATTCCAGATAATTTCCGATTCCTTTGAACTCTATCCCCATGGCATCCAGAAAGGAGCGTCTGATCACATCCGCAAAAGGTATCAGGACAAACAGCGCAACACCTCCAAGGCTTGGCAGCAAAAATGCTGCCGCCGCCCTGTTTTGTTTCTTTCTTCCTGTTGTCATTCTGTTATGACGCCTCATCGCCTGCTCCCCTTTACTCAGCCAGATAGAGATTCACCTTCTGTATGATATTACTGCAGGCCTCATCCAGGCTCAGGCTCTCATTCAGGTATTTGTCTCCCTGCTCTTTTACCGCATTCCAGATAGTGTCATCTGTGGAGGCCGGAATTTCAGCTTTTTCCAAAAGTGATCTCAGCTTATCCAGTTCTTCCTCCTCAGGCCAGCTCATATTCAAAGACGGCATATTTCCCGAATCGCCTGACATGGTAATGGAAGTACCGCCCCCGTCTCCTCCGTATGTTTGTTCTCCAAGCTCCAGTACCTTCTCATAACCCTTCCGGTTAATGGGGAAAGCCGTACTTAATGTACTCTGTACTTCCTCTCCCAGCAGTACCTTCAAAAAGTCCGCTGCCAGCTCTTTCTCGTTACTTTTGCTGCTGATCCCCACATTTCGATAGGGAAGATATACACTTTTTCCTTCGGATTTCATTTCTGTATAATCCAGATCAAAGGCATCGTTCACACCCAGGATCTCTACAAGCTGCCCCACTGAGCCAATCCAGCCTGCACCTGCTTTCGATGTCTGGTTCAGCAGTCCCATGGCCTGCAGACGCAGTCCGTCAAGACCGGACACCATACCATCTGCTGCACTGAAATACCCGATGGGATTTTCCTGCTCCTCCTGGGTAACCGGTTCCCCGTAAATGGTTTTCATGTTTTCCAGGAATGCTCTCAAAGCCTCTTCATCCAGGGTACCGTCCTCTTTTTTCATAGTTGTGCTCTCCAGATGATAGAAGATCTGCAGAAGCATTTCCGAATCTGTGGGTATCATAACACGCCCGATATCCGGATTTTCCTCTCTTATGCTGCTGATCTTCTCTGCCAATGCCTTCAGACTTTCCGCTGCATTTACAAAAGACTCCTCTCCCTGGACTGCCGGGATCAAAAAGCCCAGGGGAACCGCATAAATCTTATCATCCTTCTCATAGGTCTTCATGATGTTCTCAAACAATCCGTCTTCCTGTTCGGCTGACTCCACCGTATCCGTTATATCCTCCAGAAGTCCCTTTTGGATATAATTCTCTACAGGCATTCCGTCCAGGATCAAAATATCCGGTCCCTTGCCCGCCATAATATCTGTATTCAACGTGCGGAGTGCATCGGAAACCGTAACGGAGTCCTCACCACTCGTACCTATTTCCAAATCCACATAAACATCGGGGTTCTGACTCTGGTATACGGAAATCGCCTGTCTCAGCACAGGGCAGTCCTCCAGGGAATATACCTTGATCTCCTTCTCCGGCACGGAAGATGTATCTGCGGAGTAAGTATAGCGGTAAATCTTGTACTCGGTATCTATGGAACATGCCACAAGGAAACTGTCATCCTCCATAACTGCCAGAGATATGAGCATAGCTTTGGGATTTCCTATGGAAGCAAGACTTCCATTGACCGCCTGTTCCACCACGGTACCGCCAAAAACATGTCTGTAAATACCGCTCTCGGCACAGTAAAACAGCGTATCCTCCTCTTTCCCACACCCAAAGACCACACTGTTCCTTAATTTCTTCTGCTCACTCTCCAAATCTTTCAAAAGCTGGTCAGAGAGCGTTTTATCCGCTTCCACGGATTCCCCGGTATTCATATCGTAGGCTTTCAGTTCCTTGTCCGTAAGAAGCAGAAGTGTATTCCCCATATCCGTTACCTGTTGAATATTATCACTTAATTCCATTGTCTGTTCCACATGTCCGCTGTCCGGATCGATCACACACACCGTTCCATAGGAATATGTGGCGATCAGTTTCTTACCTTCAGAAAATCTCAGCCCGGTGATGCTTTTCATATTGTCTGTTTCTTCCACGTCAAGTGTCAGATCCTGCAGTTCTCCTCCCTTTTTTGCATATAAGAGAGAAAAGCTCTGGGATGTGATCACTTCTGCCGCTTCCTTCATGGCAGAAACAGCAATGTCACCGTTCCCGCTGATACAGGCCCAGTCTATAAAAGCACAATTAGAAAGCTTGAGTCCTTCGGGCAGGATATCTTCCTCCCAGCTTTTTCCTGAATCCTTTGACTTCCACAGATAGCGCTCCCCTGTCTCCTTATCCTCTGTAAAAAGCGACAGGCTGTTGTCATCCAGCCTCTCCATTGCCAGGATCTTACCTGTGTTCTCGGGGAGGGCTATCTCCTCCTCCAGATAACGTCCCATAGCGCCCTCTGCGCTCTTATCCTCACTTTGTTTCCCGCATCCTGCAAGGCCTGCCACAGTAATGGCAATAGCCGCTGTCAGGCATACTGCTTTTTTTATGTATCGATTCATGTTTCTCCTCCTGTCTTTCATTTGCGTTTATCTTATCATTGCATTCTCTAAACATTCTCTAAGATCATCTCTAATTTTTCTTGCATTTTTAGAGATAACTTAAAGATTCCTGTGTTATACTTCTAATAAACAAAAAGCCGGAGGATATTTTCTCATGAGAATTTTAATAATAGAAGATGACCGTAAACTTTGTGACTCCCTGAAATTCCAACTGGAAAAGGAAGGGCTTCTCACTGATTTGTGTTATGACGGGGAGGACGGGCTGGATTATATCCGGCAGCGCACCCACGACCTGGTCCTCCTGGACCGGATGCTTCCCTCCATGGACGGGCTTACCATCCTGGAGAAAATGCGCTCGGAAGGCATTTCCACACCTGTGATTTTAGTGACAGCACTGGGAGAGCTTTCAGATAAGATCACGGGGCTTAACCAGGGAGCTGACGATTATCTGGTCAAACCTTATGACTTTCAGGAACTTCTGGCACGTATCCGCTGTATCACCCGCCGCCCGGGTAATCTGGAGATGTCCGGGGATATCACACTTGGAGATGTCACTTACCACCCCGCCCAGAAACAGCTTCTCTGCGGTTCCAAGACTCTGGTCTTATCCAAACGCGAGGGCGCGCTTCTGGAGTTCCTTCTCAGAAATCCGGGCCAGACCCTTCCCCGCCTCACAATCCTCTCCCGCGTGTGGGGCCCCAATGCGGAGGTGGAGGAAGGCAATCTTGACAACTATATCCATTTTATCCGCCGCCGTCTCCGGACTGTGGGAAGCACCCTTACCCTGCGCACGGTCCGGGGGATCGGCTACTGTCTGGAGGTGAGCCATGATTAAAACAGAAGGCGGACCGTCTCACCCACCCTTGTTCCGTAAAATGCGCCTCCGTCTCACTTTGCTCTGTCTGACTGTCACAGGCCTCATTCTGGCTGGCGCCACCTGCCTGTGTCTCTATTTTTCCGAGTCCGGGATCGCAAAGAATGGAAGCACTTCCTTTACCAACAGTTTAAATTCCATTCTCACACATCTGGAAAGCCAAAATACCATCACACTCCAGTGGATCGCCGGCATAGAACAAAACCATACTACGGTCCTCTCGCTGTATGACAACGGCAAACCTCTTTTCTATCAGGAGCTGCGCAGAACCCAGGAGGAAAAGAATGCCATATCCCTGGCAAAAGAGACGGCTTCCGTCAAATATGGGCTGGATCTGGATGCAGCAGATGCCTCCTCCCTTCTGTCAAAACATGTGGAATTTCGCTTTAAAACCAATGACAGGAAAGAATATTATGCCTCTGTGGTACTGCTGCCTAAGGCCAACGGCCATTTAAGCGCTGTTATCCTTCAATCTCTGGATGCCCAGAAGCACCAGATTTACGGACAGCGTTTTGTCTTTTTAGGTGCGGATACCGCAGCACTGCTCCTGCTTGCCGTCTTTTTCTGGTTTTTCACAGGCAAAACCCTGGCACCGCTGGAGGAAAACCGCAGACAGCAGGCCCAGTTTATTGCTTCCGCCTCCCATGAACTCCGCTCCCCTTTGTCTGTGATGCTCTCCTGTCTGACTGCCTCCCAAAAAGCAGCCCCCAAGGAGGCCGCACGCTTTACAGAGACCATCCAGCTTGAAGGGAAACGCATGTCCCGCCTGATCGACGATATGCTGCAGCTCGCCGGCGCAGATGCCTGTTCCTGGACTCTCATGCCCGCACCGCTCCCGCCTGATACCCTGCTTCTGGATACTTATGAAAAATACGAATATCTGGCCAGGGAAAAGGGACTGACACTCCGGATCCGTCTGCCTGAGGAGGAATGCCCTTTGGTCCTCTGTGACGAGGAACGGATCGCTCAGGTGCTCTCCATCCTTATGGACAATGCTCTGAGCTATACACCTTCCACTGGTCACATTACGCTGTCCCTGTCCTTTACCGCCAGCCATGTCTCCCTGTCTGTTGCCGATGACGGCCCCGGCATTCCCGACCCCGCCAAAAAGCAGGTATTCCAGCGCTTTTTCCGGCAGGATAAAGCCCATACCAGCAAGGAACATTTTGGCCTGGGGCTCAGTATAGCCAGGGAGATTGTAAAAATACACAAAGGAAGGCTGGTTCTGTCCGACACACCGGGCGGAGGGGCAACCTTTACTATTATTTTAAAGACAGCACCGGTTTGATTCTGCTTGCATCCTGTTATCATACGGATTATAATTGTTTTACCGGCAGACAAGCCGCAGCAGAATAACCCCCAGCGCACCGCTGCGGGAAATGAAAAAACAAGAAAAAGGAGAAACGTAATGGAGAAAATAGCAAGCTTTACCATTGACCATATAAAGCTGCAGCCGGGCATCTATGTATCCCGAAAAGATCATGTTGGACAGGAAGTGATCACCACATTTGACATCCGCATGACTTCCCCCAACGAGGAACCGGTCATGAACACTGCGGAGGTACACACCATTGAACATCTGGCAGCCACTTTCCTAAGAAATCACAGAGAATTCGGCAGCAAGATCATTTACTTTGGCCCCATGGGCTGCCGTACAGGTTTTTATCTACTGCTTTCGGGTGATTATGAATCCTCTGATATTGTAGGACTTTTAAAAGAAATGTTTGTATTTATCCGTGATTTCAGCGATGAGGTTCCAGGTGCTTCCCCAAAAGACTGCGGCAATTACCTGGATATGAATCTGGGTATGGCAAACTATCTGGCAAAAAAATATCTGGACCAGGTACTAAACCATATAGGCCCGGACCGTCTTGTATATCCCGAATCATGAGGGCAGTCCCTTTCGGCGCAGCAGCATTGCCCGAAAGGGATCTCTTTCTTCAAAATTCCCCCATCTCTTCACTGTAAAAACAATAGCTGTCCTTTCCTGACTCCTTTGCCTTATAAAGGGCCACATCCGCATATTTTCCTATAGAGTTCTTTTCTTCTGTATAATGCTTTGGATAAAAAGACACCCCCACAGACACGGAAAGCTGCATTCCATCAAACTCTTCCTTCCTTACATTCTCCAGGATTTTTATCAGGACAGGCTCTAATTGTTCCGCCCGGTCAATCCCCGGGAAGAACATACAGAATTCATCCCCCCCATACCTGGCAATAATGGTCCTTTTCGGAGTGTTTTCCGTGAGTATCTTTGCGATCTTCATCAGCACGATATCCCCGTAGGCGTGCCCTCTTGTATCATTGACCAGTTTGAAATTATCCACATCCATCAGGCAGTACGCGCCTGTTTTTTCGCCCTGCATGAAATAGGAAAATACAGCCCGTTCAAATGCCTGGCGGTTCAATAGGTTTGTCATGGCATCATGGGATGCCTGGTGCTGCATCTCCAGCTCATGGATCTTCTTTTCATGGATATCCAGAATGGCGCCCACGGCTCCGCCTGCTCCGTGGGGAAGCATCAGACTCATGGTAAACCAGCGGTATTCCCGGTTTCCCTCCGGCCGGAGCCGAAAATCACAGGTAATGTTTTCTCTCTTATTTACGGATGCGCTCCTGAGCGCCTCTATATTAAAATTCTGATAAAGGTATATCTTTTCTTCCTCATAAACATTGTCTATAATAAACTGTTCCAAAAAATCCTCATAATCGTACAGGACCCCGGCCTTCAGCTTTACCGACAGGGAACCTGTATGAAAAAATAGTATCTGGTTATTTTTTATGTCCACCTCAAAGATCACCGTATAAACCAAATCTTCCACCACCCTTCGTAATCACCGAATCGTAACGGTTCAGCCCTCACCGTCACAACGTTTTTTCGGTCAAAACCGGAAATGCGCAGGCCTGAGGAACAGATACCGAATATCTATTATATTACAACAATATAACACTATTGTAAACAATTATTGTTGGCTTATAATTTTATCCCTATTAAGGCATAATATAGTGCATATACTCGTAGAAGGTAAATCTGCACAGCATAAGAAATAGCATATGTCATGTCTTTTATGTTTTATGCAATGCTGCATATAGGGAGGATTTTTATGAATATCGGTGAAACTCTTGCACAGCTCCGCAAAGATAAACAGATAAGTGTCTATAAACTCTCTCAATTAAGTGATGTTTCCATTAACTATATCAGAAGAGTGGAAAAGGGCGAGAGTATTCCCAGCATAGAGATCCTTACTGCACTGCTGTCCCCTCTTGGGATTCATCTCTCGGAGTTTTTCAGGGAGGATGCCGATATTCTCTACCCATCATCTTATGAGGCGGAATTGGTCCGTCTGACCCGCCAGTTAAATGAGGAGCAGGCTATGGCTATACTTAATCTGGCAAAGCTTCTGGCACAAAAATGAGCAGAAAGTATGCTCTGCTGCACACTTTCTGCCCATTTTTTATCTTATCGTTCTGTTATCTCCAAAGACTGTCTGCTGTCGTAATCATGAAGCTGAATTTCTTCCCCCACATCACAGAGGAATACATCTTCCGGATGCTTTTTCAAAACTTTTTTGCCCCCTGTATCCCCCTCAAGACGCAGCAGCTCCGGAATATATGTCTCATGAAAGATCACCGGATTGCCTGTAGTGTCTCCCTTTGCCAGACACCCTATCTTCTTTCCGCTTTTCAAAAAGCCATCCAGAAAACGGTTCACCGTATCTGCCCGCAGATGGGGCTGGTCCGCCACAAAAAAGCAGTAAAAATCTTCTTCTTTTTCATCCGTGCCGCACACCCTCCTGCTCTCCCGGATCCCAAGTTTGAGTGAAGAGGAAATGCCAAGTACGCTCTCTTTATTTTCCACCGCGCAAAAACCTTTTTCCGCAGCATCCTCCAGTATGGTTCCATACCGGCTCACCACACAGACAGAGGCAATGTCCTTTCTGAGTCCTCTCAGGGTTTCCAGGACCTCCAATGGATACCGGTACATTGGCCTGCCGTCCAGTTCGTACAGAAGCTTGTTCTCCCCAAAACGCCTGGAAAAGCCTGCGGCAAGTAAGATCAAGTGGATTTGTCCGCGGCCTGCTGCCGGTAAGGAAGGTCTTCCAAATACAGGTACACTGGTATGCTCCCCCATTTCTGCCACTGCATTCCCGTCCTCCGTCTGGTTCAGCAGAATCATCTGCTCCGCACCCGGGAACCGTGTCTTAAGGGGCTGCACATACCCGGCCTCCAGCAGATATCCCGCAAGCCGGGGCGTCAGACACATACCGGATAAGCTTCCTTTACCTTCCATCTTTGCTTGGCAGACCAGCTTTTCTGCCTCCTCCATCCGGAAGCAGACTTCACCCAGAGGTTTCCCCATAGCCGGCATGCCTGCCAGGATCATAATATGGGTGGTCCCCTCAACGATCACCGGCTCATGGGAAGCCGGCACTTTAAAGGGATGGCGTCTGGACCCGTCGGCCTCTATGACAACCGCGTCAAAAAAAGGCAGCACTTCCTTAAAAACCGCCTGGGGCAAAGCCCGCATCTTCATCCCGCCCGGACCGGAGGTTCCGGCTGTCACCACCGGGGACTTCTCTGCGGCAGCTTTTATTTCTTCCGGGGATTTGTCGATGACCCCATTTCTTCCCAAAAAAGCCGGATGCTCCATATGTGTGGTGGTAGTGACCAGCACTTTTTTCCCTTCCCTGGCCAGTTCCTCAGCCAACAGATAAGCGCAGGTGGTCTTACCCCCTGCGCCCACAAGGGAGATCACCGGCTTCTTGGGCCATTTCCCTAAACTTTTCAGCATATCCAATAAACTTTTATTCACTTCAGTACACCCTTTTCAAAGGCACTCACCAGTTCCAGGACGCTGCCGGCAATACACCTGGCTTTATCTGAAATCATACGGCAGTGCGCCCGGGATTCCTCTCTGGGGTCCACATCCGCTGACTTAAAATGTTCTGTCACCCGGTATCCGTCCGGCAAAATGCCCCGGAGCACGCCGGAGATCACTGTGATCTGCGGACAGCGCTGTCCCTCCGGGGTTTCCACATAGCCCACCGGTGTCCCCGCTTCCACCCAGTCACCGATCGAGGCATTTGCCCGGAAAATACCGGCACAGTCCGAGTGGACCACCCGCTCTTTTCCATAGCCGCCAATCATACCCGGTACCCCTGTGTTTGGTATGGCACAGCCTTCATTCAGTATTCTGCCCAGATAGTGTCCCCGCTTTGTCTCAACCACATAATCCACATCACGTCCGGCCTCAAACCCCGGCCCAAGGGCAATGGTCAGCTCCGCCATATCCTTTCTGGTACCCAGATTCCGTTTTGCCAGAATGGCGTCTACCAGGATTTCCGGCTGCAGCGTATCAAGGGAGCTGCATACAGGGTCCACAAGCAGGACCGGGGACATGGGAGCAGCCAGCTCCAACGCTTCTTTGGCACTCCCCGCCTTTTGGCACACCATCCCCTCCACTTCTGCCTCCCCATCGTAAACAGCCTGGGAAAAAGCCACAAGCCTGCGGATTGCAGAAGGCCTGTCAGTCTCCAGTATGATGACAGGATACCCGCTTCTGCCAAGACGATGGATCGTTCCTGTTGCCAGGTCGCCGCCGCCTCTTACTACAATTGGTCTCATAATCCGTTCTCCTAACCTGCTTATACTACCGCTCTATGGGCGTATGATCTTAGAGGCGTCTGCCTGTTTTTCCACGATTTCATACATATTGGTCACTCTGCCCACAGCCAGTTGTTCCGTAATTCCGTAATGATTCAAACAAGTTCCGCAGGTGAGGATTTCCACGCCCTCCCTGTCAAGCTTTTTCAGATCCTCCAATGCCTCAGAGCCTTCACAGGACAGGTGCGCGCCTCCATTATATAACAGCACTGTCTCAGGAAGCTTTGGAAGCTGCGTCAGGGCATAGATAAATCCTTTCATCAGGATTTTCCCCAGCACCTCATCCCCGTTCCCCATCTCTTTTGAGGAGATGACCACAACAGTGTTATCCGCGGTAGGAACAAAACAGTTTACCGGAAATTCTGCCTCTGTCTGGTTTTCCTTTTCCTGGGTCACTGTAATTCTTACGCGGTATTCTTTTTCCCCCAGTTTTGTGGACGCGTACTCCGCCTTCTGTGATGCTGCCAGTTTGCGCAGATTTTCCACTGCCATCTCATTATCCGCTGTGATGAGGACTACATCTCCCCGGCTGCACGCATCCATGGCTTTTTTTGCTAATATGACCGGTTTTGGGCAGGCAAGCCCTTTTGCATCAATATTATGTTCCATGATCTCACCTTTTTAGTATTTTTTTACTGAGGTGCTGTATAGGTTTGTTACTGTTCACCAAACTGCACTTTTGCAGGGCTGTGGATAGCAACATATTTTTTTCTGGGCACATATCTGCCCGCTTTTTCTATCTGTACTGCACCCTTGTCTACTACAAGAGTACCATGCAAATAAACTTTGTCAATACATCCTTTTATTTTTGTTCCCTCAAAGGGGGCATAATCCATGGCATAATGCTGGGTGGAGGCTGTGATCACAGCCTCCTTTTCCGGATCCATCACAACTAAATCTGCTGTGCTCCCCGGCGCAATGCACCCCTTCTCCGGGTACATTCCGTACAGCTTCGCCGGATTTTCAGACAGGAAACGGCACATCTGTTCCAGAGAGATCCTGCCTTCCCTGACTCCATAGGTATAGAGAAGGGTTCCCCTTGTCTCCACACCCGGCATACCGTTTGGTATTTTTGTAAAGTCTTCTTTTCCCATGGCTTTCTGCTTCGTGGTAAAACTGCAGTGGTCTGTGGAAACGGTCTGTATCCGCTCCTCTTTCAAAGCTTTCCAAAGGCATTCCTGATCTTCTTTTTTCCTGAGGGGAGGTGATATCACATACTTTGCCGCCTCCGCGCCCCCCTGTTCATAGAGGCTGTCATCCATGAGCAGGTATTGAGGGCAGGTCTCTGCGTACACTTCCTGTCCTCTGGCTCTGGCCTCCTCAATTTCCCGGCAGGCCTCCTTACAGGTCAGATGTACCACAATGATGGGTGTGCCTGCCGTCTGTGCAGTCACAAGCAGACGGTGTACAGCCTCAGCCTCAAGCTGGGCCGGACGTACCTTGGGATGTGTATCAGCATCCAGTCTGCCCTGTGCTTTTGCCTCCCGTATCAGGGCGTCGATCACATCTGCGTTCTCACAGTGCACGCCTGCGATTCCGCCCATGTCCTTCAGCCGTTTCAGCACTTCGTATATTTCACCGTCATTCAGCTTCATGGCGGGATATGTCATATACAGTTTAAACGTAGTCACACCTGCTGCGATCATATCTTCAATCTGGGCAAAGGTCTCCTCATTCCAGTCTGAGATGGCCATATGAAACCCGTAATCACAGGAGGCTTTCCCATCCGCTTTTTGGTGCCAGTTGGCAAGCGCCTCCCCCAGAGTCTCCCCTTTATTCTGTGTGGCAAAGTCAACAATGGTGGTGGTTCCCCCGGCTATGGCCGCAAGGGTTCCGCTGGCAAAGTCATCTGCTGTCACAGTCCCGGACACCTCCAGGTCAAAGTGTGTATGTGCGTCGATGAATCCGGGAAACACCAGTTTTCCTTCCAGATCCAGGATTTCATCTGCTTCCTCCGGGGATATGTTCTCTTCCACTCTGCATATGGTCTCCCCGTCCACGAGAATATCCTTTTTCCCGCTCTCCTGTCCGTTCACAACCGTTCCATTCTGTAAAAGCAGTTTCATATGACCTCACCCTTTCTTCTTTTCTTTCCTGTAAAATGTATTTTCCAGGGGCAGTTTTCTCCGTTCCACTCCATCCAGCCTGTAATAAGCATGGGCACAGGCAGGTGCTGTGGGTACTGTGGAGATCTCCCCTACACCCTTTGCGCCGTAAGCTTCTGTCAGCACATTGGGAGAAGTCACCAGTATAGACTTGATGTCCGGTGTGGCTGTTGCCCTGAATAGACCCAGTTTTCCGTAACTCAGCACAGGTCTTCCGTCTACCATTGGGAAGTCCTCCGTAAACGCATACCCCAGACCCATGACTACGCCGCCTTCCACCTGTCCTTCACAGGACTGGACATTGATCACAGTTCCCACATCATGAGCTGCCACCACCTCAGTCACTTTTCCACTCTCATCCAGGATCACCACCTGGGTTGCATATCCATAAGCAATATGGCTTACCGGATGCTTTTTCGGGGAACCCATGGCATCTGTCTCCCCTGTGTACTCCGCATAAAATTCCCGTCCTTCCAGCTCCTTTAGAGACTTCTTTTCCAGCAGGGCCTCTCTTAGTTTAAGCGCAGCTCTCCGTGTGGCTTCCCCTGTAAAAAGAGTCTGCCTGGATGCCGTACTGGTACCGGAATCTGGTGTGTCTATGGTATTTGCCATCTTATGTATCACCCGGTCAGGTCTCAGCCCTGTGGTTTCACAGACGATCTGTATTGCCACTGTTCCCACGCCCTGCCCCATACAGGCGGCTGAGGTGAGTACCTCCGCTTTCCCGTCCCGGATTCTCAGGTTACACCGGCCTACATCCGGGTTTCCCACACCAATTCCGCTGTTTTTCATGCAGGAAGCGATCCCCGCGTAGGGATGGGCATCATAAATATCCTTTACCGCTTCCAGCGTCTGCGCCAGTGCACAGTCCACAGTGGCGATCTGGCCGTTTGGCAGAGTCTGCCCCGGACGGATCGCATTTCTGTAACGGATCTCCCACGGAGTAATACCCACCTGCTCCGCCAGCAGGTCCAGATTGAATTCCGTAGCAAAGCAGCTCTGGGTCACACCAAATCCCCTGTATGCGCCTGCAGGAATATTGTTCGTGTAGACGCCATACCCGATGATCTCCACATCCTGGTAATTATAAGGCCCTGCCGCATGGGTACAGGCCCGCTCCAGCACCGGGCTTCCCAGAGAAGCATAGGCCCCTGTATCCGCGTAGATCACGGCTTTCATTCCTGTCAAATATCCGTTTTCATCACAGGCCGTAGTGAAATCCATCTCCATGGCATGGCGCTTCACATGGCACATAAGGCTCTCCGCCCTGGAAAAACGGACTTTAACCGGGCGTTTCAGCAGCCAGGCACACAGGGCCGCATGGTGCTGTACACTCATGTCCTCCTTGCCCCCAAAACCGCCGCCTACCAGCATGGATTCCACCTTGACTTTCTCCGGGGGAATCTGCAGGATACCGGATATCTCCCTCTGCTCGTCATAGACCGACTGGCCTGAAGTGTACAGATGTACTCCGTCCTCACCCTCCGGAAAGGCAACGGCACACTCCGGTTCCATGAACGCATGGTCTGTAAAGGGCAGGCTGTAATGGCGTGTCACTACATATTTGGAGTTTCTGATGGCGGCGTCTGCATCACCCCGGATACATTGCTTTTTAGCCAGCAGATTTCCCTCCTCATGTACCTTAGGCGCGTCTTCTTCCAGCGCCCTTCTGGGATCTGTCACCGGCTGCAGTTCTTCTGCATCCACTTCGATCAGACTTAACACTTCATTCAGGTTCTCCCTGCGGTTCACCACTGCAAGCGCCAGCGCATCCCCCACATATCTGGTGATTCCGCCTTCCGGGATCATCACGTCCCAGTCTTTTTTAATATGACCGCAGATATTCTCCGGCACATCTTTTGCCGTATAGACAGCCACACAGTCAGGGTGAGCCAGTGCCTTTCCTATATTAATATGATTGATCCGGCATCTGGGATAAGGGGAGCGCAGTGCCTTTGCATAAGCCATATCCGGCAGTACAATATCATCCACATATCTGCCTGTACCTCGAACCTTTTCCTCTGCATCTACGCGTTTGAACCTGCGTGTGATACCGCCCTCCGCTTCCTCTCCGGGAATCTCACGTTTTTCCCTGAAAAAGTCTGCTGCCATGAGAATGGCCTCCTCTATCTTTTTATATCCGGTACAGCGGCAGATGTTGCCGTGGATCGCTTTCTTCACATCCTGTCTGGTTGGATTCTGGTTTACATCCAGCAGAGCCTTGGCAGAGATGATCATGCCCGGAATACAAAAACCGCACTGTACAGCCCCTGCCTCAGCAAAACAGTGTACATACACTTTCATCTCCTCTTCCGGGATTCCTTCCACTGTAGTCACATGCCTGCCGTCCACTTTGGACAGCTTGACTACACAGGCCTTCATCTTTTTCCCATCCACCAGAACCGTGCAGGTTCCGCAGGCCCCCTCACTGCATCCTTCCTTGACGGCTGTAAGTCCCAGTTCATCCCTGAGATAGTCCAGAAGCCTGCCCTCCTTCTCACTCCTGTACTCTTTTCCATTAACATAGAACGTATACATAAAAACCTCCCATCCGGAACCACCCATATGGTTCCCCTTTCCTACACCAATACATAACGATCCAATCAGCCGGACCGTTGCCGGGTATCCGTCCATACCTTACACCAATACTTCATAAATACCCTCGTACAGGACTCCGTGTTCCTGCATCATTTTCTCCGTTCTCTCTTTCTCCTGAACCTCCGTACACCAGGACAGGCCGCATCCGGCTGACACTGCTCTCGGCAGCGGGATCAAACGCCCGGGAAGTCCCTGTTCCCTGCACATCTTTTCCATCCCCATGGCCCTGGTCGTGGTTCCGAACGTAACCACCATCTTTAATGTTCTCTCTCTCATATTCATGCCTTCCTTGATATCCTAACTATAACACCTGCAGACCCTTATTTCAAGGGATTGGACGCACTTTTTCAAAAAATATTTAGATAACCTAAAAATTTTTGTAAAAACCTCTTGCAATCTCAAAAAAGTATGCTATGATGGAATTAACAAGAAAAAGAAAACCTGTCAGAAAGGAGCTTTCTTATGGGCAGATTAAAATTACTGAAACAAGTGGCCGCCGGCCTTGCCAGACAGTTCGGACCGGACTGTGAGATCGTGATCCACGACTTAAAGACCCAGGACCTGGAACACTCCATTGTCTATCTGGAAAACGGCCATGTCTCCGGCAGACAGTTAGGTGACGGCCCCTCAAACGTGGTACTGAAGGCATTAAAAGAAACTCACCCGGAGAATCTGACGGACAGGGCAGGCTACCTGACCCGGACAGCAGACGGAAGAGTTCTGAAGTCTTCCACCTTCTACATAAAAGATGAAACAGAGGAGCTTCACTACATTCTCGGTATTAATTATGATATTACCAAGCTCCTGACCTTAGAAGCTGCGATCCACAATCTGACTGATACCGACGAGGAGAAGGAAAAAGAAGCAGCTCCGGAAATCACACATAACGTAAATGACCTTCTGGACCATCTCATTGAAGAGTCCGTCAGTCTGGTAGGCAAACCGGTGGCGCTGATGACCAAGGAAGATAAAGTAAAGGCCATCCAGTTCTTAAACGACTCCGGCGCCTTCCTCATCACCAAATCCGGTGACAAGGTGGCAAATTATTTCGGCATTTCCAAATATACTTTATATAGCTATACCGATGTGAACAAAGAAAAGGGGGAAGAAAAAAAATGAAAGAAATCCAATGGGCAGAGAATAAAATGCCAAAGACGGCAGACACGTCTCTTCCGGTTATGTCACTGGAAAATGTAGCAAAAGCCAGAGCATTCCACGAAAGCTTTCCGCAGTACAGCAAAACACCGCTGGCAAAGCTTGATCACATGGCAGAACACCTGGGTCTTGGAGGGATCTTTGTAAAAGATGAATCCTACCGTTTCGGTCTGAATGCATTCAAAGTGCTGGGCGGTTCCTTTGCCATGGCTAACTACATTGCCAAACAGACCCACAGAGATGTAAGCGAACTGCCCTACGCAGTGCTCACCTCCGAGGAGCTGAGAAAAGAATTCGGGCAGGCCACTTTCTTCACAGCAACAGACGGCAATCACGGACGCGGCGTTGCCTGGGCTGCCAACAGACTGGGACAGAAATCCGTGGTCCTCATGCCAAAAGGCTCCACCAGGACCCGTCTTGAAAATATTCAAAAAGAAGGCGCAGACGCCACCATCACGGAAGTCAATTATGATGAATGTGTCCGCCGGGCCAATGCCATGGCGGAAAAAACACCCAACGGCGTCATGGTACAGGATACTGCATGGGATGGCTACGAGGAAATCCCTTCCTGGATCATGCAGGGATACGGAACCATGGCTTCTGAGGCTGATGAACAGCTCAGGGAATACGGCTGTGACCGCCCTACCCACATTTTCATCCAGGCAGGTGTAGGTTCCCTGGCAGGAGCGGTACAGGGGTATTTCGCTAACCGCTATCCGGATAACCCGCCTGTGGTTGTAGTGATGGAAGCAGATTCAGCTGCCTGCCTCTACAAAGGCGCCAAAGCAGCTGACGGTAATATCCGCATTGTGGACGGCGATATGCCCACCATCATGGCCGGGCTTGCCTGCGGAGAGCCAAACACCATCTCCTGGGATATCCTGAAAAACCACGTATCTGTCTTTACCTCTTGCCCGGACTGGGTATCTGCCAGAGGCATGCGCATGCTGGCAGCTCCCGTAAAAGGAGACCCACAGGTGACAAGCGGAGAATCCGGCGCTGTGGGCATGGGGCTTTTAAGTGCCATCATGGAACAGGATAAATACAGGGAACTGCGCAGTTTCCTGAAGCTGGATGAAACAGCAAAGGTACTCCTCTTCTCCACAGAAGGCGACACGGACCCGGAACGCTACAAAGAAATTGTGTGGGACGGGAAACAATATGATTGACGCCCTGCCGTCAGGGCCGGAAACAGGAAACTATTTTAAATGAATAATAAATGTATTGGGAGGATTTCATTATGGATTACGGTAAGATCAAAGAAGCAGCACAGGGTTACGAGCAGGCAATGACAAAGTTCTTAAGGGACCTGGTAAGGATTCCCGGTGAAAGCGTAGGCGAAGAAGGCCATGTAAAACGGATTGAACAGGAAATGAACGCCCTGGGATTCGATAAAGTTGTCATTGACCCCATGGGAAATATTTTGGGCTACATGGGAAGCGGGAAGACTCTCATCGGTTTTGACGCACATATCGATACGGTCGGGATCGGAAACCGCGACAACTGGGAGTTTGACCCTTATGAAGGCTTTGAGTCTGACACGGAAATCGGCGGACGTGGAACTTCCGACCAGCTGGGTGGTATTGTCTCTGCCGTGTACGGCGCCAAGATCATGAAAGACCAGGGACTTCTGGATGACCGCTACACCGTACTGGTAACCGGAACTGTCCAGGAGGAAGACTGTGACGGTCTGTGCTGGCAGTATATTGTAAACGAAGACAAAGTAAGACCTGAATTTGTTGTATCCACAGAACCTACAGACGGCGGCATCTACAGAGGACAGAGAGGCCGTATGGAAATCCGTGTGGATGTAACAGGCGTCTCCTGCCATGGCTCCGCACCGGAACGCGGTGACAATGCTATCTATAAAATGGCTGACATTCTCCAGGAAGTCCGTGACCTCAATGAAAATGACGCTGAGGATTCCACCGAGATCAAAGGTCTTGTGAAAATGCTGGATGAAAAATACAACAAAGAATGGAAAGAAGCCCGTTTCCTCGGCCGCGGTACCGTGACCACATCCGAGATCTTCTTCACATCCCCCAGCCGCTGCGCGGTTGCAGACTCATGTGCTATCTCTCTTGACCGCCGCATGACTGCAGGGGAAACCTGGGAAAGCTGTCTGGATGAGATCCGTGCCCTGCCGTCCGTGAAAAAACACGGTGCAAAAGTATCCATGTACAATTACGAACGCCCCTCCTGGACCGGACTTTCTTATCCTACAGAATGCTACTTCCCCACATGGGTCATTCCGGAGGATCACAAAGTGACAGAAGCTATGGCTGCCGCTTACACAGAACTGTACGGAGAACCCCGCATTGACAAATGGACCTTCTCCACCAACGGCGTTTCCATTATGGGCCGCTTCGGCATTCCGTGCATCGGCTTTGGCCCCGGCAAGGAGGCTCAGGCTCATGCCCCCAATGAGAAGACCTGGAAAGAAGATCTTGTGAGATGCGCTGCTGTGTATGCTGCTCTTCCGACTGAATACTGCAAATAATAGGAATTTATGTAACTATTCAGTACCCTCACAGTTACAGGCAAAAATCCATGCAGAATCGCCTTTGGCGATGGGATCTTTGCTTGGCTGCGGAATGTTTTCAGTAGGTCAGCGCAGTGAATGCGCAGATCTACTGAATAGTTACAAATTAATGATCATAAATAGAAAGGAATATCAAACCATGAAAACATTACAGGATTATATTGATAAATTAAACAAACTCAACTTTAAAGAAATGTACGAAAACGACTTCTTCCTGACCTGGGAGAAGACCGATGACGAGCTGGAAGCTGTATTTACCCTGGCAGATGCTCTGCGCTTTATGCGCCAGAACAATATCTCCACAAAAGTTTTTGAGAGCGGCCTTGGCATCTCCCTGTTCCGTGACAACTCCACACGTACCCGTTTCTCCTTCGCTTCCGCCTGCAATCTGCTGGGCCTGGAAGTACAGGATTTAGACGAGGGCAAATCCCAGATCGCACACGGGGAGACTGTACGTGAGACAGCCAACATGATCTCCTTCATGGCTGATGTGATCGGTATCCGTGATGATATGTACATCGGAAAAGGAAATGCTTACATGCATCAGGTTTCCGATTCTGTGAAAGAAGGCTACGAGGACGGCATCCTGGAGCAGCGTCCCACACTTGTAAACCTCCAGTGTGACATTGACCATCCCACTCAGTGTATGGCTGATATGCTCCACATCATCCACGAGTTCGGCGGAGTGGAGAACTTAAAAGGCAAAAAACTTGCCATGACATGGGCTTACTCTCCTTCATACGGCAAACCCCTGTCTGTTCCTCAGGGCGTTATCGGTCTGATGACACGTTTCGGCATGGAAGTGGTGCTGGCTCATCCGGAAGGATATGAAGTTATGCCTGAGGTTGAGGAAGTGGCTAAGAAAAATGCAGAAAAGACAGGCGGCAGCTTCAAACGCACCAATAGTATGGAAGAGGCATTTAAGGACGCTGATATTGTATATCCAAAGAGCTGGGCACCCTTTGCTGCTATGGAAGAGAGAACCGATTTATACGGAAAAGGCGACTTTGATGGTATTGATAAATTAGAGAAAGAGCTTCTGGCACAGAATGCGCAGCACAAAGACTGGGCCTGCACAGAAGAACTGATGAAGACCACAAAGGACGGCAAAGCACTCTATCTGCACTGCCTGCCTGCTGACATCACAGGGCTTAGCTGTGAATCCGGTGAGGTGGATGCCTCTGTATTTGACCGTTACCGCACACCGCTTTACAAGGAAGCCAGCTTCAAACCGTACATTATTGCTGCCATGATCATGCTCAGCAAATTTGATGACCCGGCAGAAGTTTTAAAGAAACTGGAAGAACGGGACCAGCCGCGTAAGTTCAAATAATATAAGGTACGCATTCATGTAAGAACAGGGGGTTTTTACTTTGCAGAAACAAAAAATCGTCATCGCCCTGGGCGGCAATGCCCTGGGCAATACACTTCCGGAACAGATGGCTGCCGTTAAAGTAACGGCAAAGGCCATCGTGGACCTGATTGAAGAAGGCCACCAGGTCATCGTTACACACGGTAACGGACCACAGGTTGGCATGATCAACAACGCCATGGCTGCCCTTTCCAGGGAAGATGCCGCACAGCCCAACACTCCGCTTTCCGTCTGTGTGGCAATGAGCCAGGCTTATATCGGATATGATCTGCAGAATGCTCTGCGGGAAGAACTGCTGAACCGCGGCATTGACAACATCCCGGTATCCACCATGGTGACACAGGTGCGTGTCAATGAAGATGATCCGGCATTTGACACCCCTTCCAAACCCATCGGAAAATTTTTAAGTGAGGAAGAGGCCAAAGTCATTACACAGAAATACGGCCACATTATGCGTGAGGATGCAGGCAGAGGCTGGCGCCGCTTCGTCGCCTCCCCGAAACCTCAGGAGATTGTGGAGATCGGTGCTATCCGCTCCTTAGTGGACTCCGGCGAAGTTGTGATCGCCTGCGGCGGCGGCGGGATTCCCGTCACCCTGAAGGGAAATCATCTGAAGGGAGCCAGCGCTGTCATTGACAAGGATTTTGCAAGCTGCCTTCTGGCTAAGGAACTGGACGCGGATTATCTCATCATCCTGACAGCCGTTGAGAAGGTTGCCATCAATTTCGGCAAAGAGGATGAGACATGGCTGTCCGCCATATCCACATCCGAGGCTGAAAAATACGCCCGGGAAGGCCAGTTCGCCCCCGGCTCTATGCTTCCCAAAGTGGAGGCTGCCATTGATTTTGCTTCCTCAAAGCCGGGAAGGAAGGCGCTGATCACGCTCCTTCAGAAGGCAAAGGATGGGATTGAAGGCAAGACAGGAACGGTTGTATGCAATAAACTTTAAAATAATATAGAAAATACCCGGCAGACCTTTTCCGCTTTGCGTCCGCCGGGTATTTTATTAGAATTACAGGACTAAATTTTAGCCTGAAAAAACGCGCTGTCTTTTGTATATAATGCCAAAAATTTGTGAATAGCGTCCGAATACTTGTTCTCTTCATAAAAGCATAGTATAATAATCTAATCTCGCAATAAACAATTTCTGTATTGTTTCTTCTACATTATATCTTTCCAATAACTCATTTTGTCTATCCTTGTATTATCCAAATAAGACATAATATGAATATATTTCTCCAGGCAGCCGAACAGGCGGCTCTCTATCCCGTTCCGAGTTTTACGGAAAGGGGTGTTGTTTATGTACATAACATATGGTGATTTCTTTACCTCTATCATTATGATAACAGGTATCATAGCACTGGTGGTCCAAATACATAAAAAATAGCCGTCCTGCTCCCGCCAAAGAATAGGACAACTATTTTACTATACTAATTTGCCGGGACGGGTAGTGTGCATCTACCTGTCGGCTGCTTCGATAAATATATTATACGGCTGCCTTAAAAAAAAGTCAATGACATACTTTAATTCCTTTGCTTTTATACTGATGAATCTCCTTCCAAAAGTATTTTTATACTTTGTGAATATGCATCATTGATTTGCATCTAAAGCTCGAACCGCACAAACTCCCCTGGACATTGACAGCACCCAGGTCACATGCGGAATAACTCCCCTGGACATGCCAACACCCAGGTCATATGCAGAATATCTAATATCTACTGATTCAGGTGAAAACTCCCCCGGACATGGCAGTACCCAGGGGAGTGATCATAATAAATCTATCTAGGCTGATATTCCTGTATCATAACATGGAAAAACTTACTTTCACTTATTAACTACATTGATCGGATCACCGTCTGTAAATGCTTTTAAATCTTCTACTGCAATGTCCATAAGCCTCTGTCTGGACTCTTTTGGAGCCCAGGAAATATGAGGTGTAATAATGCAGTTCTTGGCCTGTAAAAGCGGATTGTCCCCTCTGATGGGTTCCGTGGACACTACATCCAGTCCGGCTCCGGCAACTTTACCGCTGTTCAAGGCATCTCTCAAATCTTCTTCCACGATCAGCGGCCCTCTGGAATTGTTGATAATGATCACGCCGTCCTTCATTTTTGCAATGCTCTCTTTATTCACCAGTCCCTGAGTGGATGGAAACAGCGGGCAGTGCAGGGCGATCACATCTGCCCGGGCAAATAATTCTTCTCTGGATACATATTCGGCAATCTCTCTTCCGCAGTCATTGGGGTACTCGTCATTGGCGATGACCTTCATTCCCAGGGCTTTTGCAATACGCCCTGTAGCCTGTCCGATCCTTCCGAATCCAACGATCCCCATGGTCTTGTCAGCCAGTTCAATCAGCGGATAATCCCAGAAGCACCAGTCAGAGTTCTTTTCCCATCTTCCCTCATGGACTGCTTTGTCATGATGGCCGATATGATGGCAGATTTCCAGCAGCAGGGCAATGGCAAACTGTCCCACCGCGGCGGTACCGTATGTTGGAATGTTGCAGACAGGTATGCCTCTCTCCCTGGCAGTATCCACATCCACCACGTTATATCCTGTGGCAAGGACTCCCACATATCTGATGTTTCTGCAGGCCTCAAACACTTCTTTTGGAAGGGGTGTTTTATTGGTGATAACAGCATCCGCATCACCGATCCTGTCAATCACCTCCTGCATATCTGTGAGGGATGTGCGGTCATAAACCGTCAGCTCCCCCAGTTCTTCCATATCTCCCCAGGATAAATCTCCGGGGTTTTCGGTATAACCGTCTAACACAACAATTTTCATTCTCTTTTTATCCTTTCTGCAAAAGCTTCTTATTCCCGTTAAATCAGCGGGGTCTCCGGATGCAGCATGGTTGCAATGACTTTGTCCAGCACTTCGTCTTTCCAGATATCTTTCCAGTTTTCCCTCATTACCAGACGGCTGCCCAGTCCGATCGCCACCTTGCACGCATCCGATACGGGCGGATTTCCGGGAATGTATCCCAGGAAGTTGGCGGACAGATTGTAGATATGGCCGGTGAGAAAAGACACTGCCGCTTCCTTAGGGATTCCCCGTTTTACTGCTTCCTCCACGGTCTCCGCCATGGCATACAGGCAGGTAGCTCCCAGCAGTTCCACAAGTGTCGGCTCTAAAAATGCAATCTGTTCAGAGGACATAACATACGCATGTTCCACCGGCGCATACATCTGTTTTGCAACCTCCACGCACTGCGCAAACCGCTCATCCTCCCCCTGGATCTTGGACATGACAATATCCTGTTTTCCGCCCATACCGCCAAAACGGTCCTGACGTGCCTCAAAGGTGTCCTGATCCAGAAAATAAGATGGATGGCAGGGATGGGCCACACCAAAAGTACAATCATCTCTCAGTGTCAATTCCCTGGCAACTGCCGCCGCCGGGTCCAGAATGATAAATCCGGTTCCGGGTTTTAACTGGGGCACATAGATGGCCGAGAGCTTTCCGATCAGGGTATCCGGCACGGCAAATACCACCACATCAGCTTTTGTAAGGGCCTCCTCCACCGGGGTCGGCCGGAAGCCACGTTCTTTGATGCTCTTTATTCCGGCATCTGTGGCCTCCACCAGAAGCAGTTCAAACGCATCCGGTTTTTTTGCCAGATTGTTGCTTGTCCTTGTTCCCATTTTACCGCCTGCACCAATTACACTTACTACGATCTTACTCATGTTTTTTCCTCTTTTCCAATTATTCCATTATCACTATACCAATGGCTGTTATAAGTTTTCTTTTACCGTTTTTGCAATATTCTCCGGTGAGAATCCGTAAAAATCCGCCAGTTCTTTTGCAGGGCCGGATTCTCCAAAGGTGGTAAGCCCCATACGTTTTACAAATTTCGGTGCATGTTCTGTTGCCAGCTTGCTTATGTATGCCCCCAGACCGCCGTTCACATTATGATCTTCCACAGTCACGATCTTTTTCGCTTTTTTGATCGCTTCCACTATCTTCTCCGGGTTCTTTCCATATAAAATGTTGATATCTCCCACTGTCACGTTCACACCCTGTTCCTTTAGCAGGTCCGCTGCGGCAAGAACACGTTCCAGTACAAAACCGCTGGACAAAAGGAGTGTGTCATCTCCGTATTCTCTCAGGATAGTTATTCCCTCCGGGGAGAATGGTGCATCTTTTTCGTACACATTTGCCTCTCTTCCGCTTCCGGCCCTGACATATACCGGCCCGTTGATCTCTGCTGCCATCTGTACTGCTTTGTACGTCTGATATCCATCCGCTGGTGTCAGGATCGTATAGTTGGGTATATTTGAGAGAATTCCCAGGTCCTCATAAAACTGATGGGTAACTCCCTCTCTCTCTCCTCCCAGAAGCCCGGAGTTGATGCCCACAAACTTTACATTCAGGTTGGGATATGCCACAAATGTCCGCAT
The DNA here is from genome assembly GCF_900258535.1 of Blautia marasmi. NCBI lineage: Bacteria > Bacillati > Bacillota > Clostridia > Lachnospirales > Lachnospiraceae > Blautia > Blautia marasmi. The sequence continues at coordinate 4,165,584 of NZ_OIWX01000001.1, read as the reverse complement.
CTGTTCACAGGCACGCATGGTCATAAATCCAGCGTAAGTGCCTACAAACGGAGTTAATCCTGCTGCCGCCAGTCCTGCCGCCGTATCCACCGCATTCTGCTCGGATATCCCCACCTCCACATACTGGTCAGGATACAGCTCTGCAAACTTTGTGGCACGCATTGCTTTTAATGAGTCAGGTGAAACAAACATGATTTTATCGTCATTTGCTGCCAGATCAATAAGCGCAGCAGCAAAGGCCTCTCTCGTCCCCTTAAATTCTGTCATTATTCCATACCTCCTAATTCTCTTACCGCCTGCTGGTACTGTTCTTCTGTTGGTACTCCCTTATGCCATGCATTGTCATTTTCCATGAAAGAAAGTCCTTTTCCTTTTACACAATTACATACGATCACACTTGGTTTTCCCTTAACTTCCTTCGCTTTTGCGACGGCTGCCTTGATCGCATCAATATCGTGCCCGTCAATCTCCTGTGCATCCCACCGGAAAGCCTCAAAACGCTCTTTTATATTATTTGAGCCAATGGTATCCTGCACAGAGGCACCGCTCTGCCATCCGTTCTTGTCCACAAATACGATCAGATTGTCCAGTTTATGGGCTGCTGCGGAATTTATCCCCTCCCAGCATACTCCCTCCTGAAGCTCCCCGTCTCCGGCAATGGCATATACATAGTAATCCTTCTTTCTGTATTTACCGGCCATAGCCATGCCTCCGGCAATGGAAATGCCATTTCCCAGGGAACCGGATGTCATATCAACACCCTTTGTCTTGTTCATGACCGGGTGTCCCTGGAACCTACTTCCCAGTGCTCTCAGCTTGAAGTCCTCTATTTTTTCTCCAAAATATCCTTTTTCTGACAATGCGGCATAATAAATGGGGCAGGCATGGCCTTTTGACAGGATAAAACGGTCTCTGTCCTCCCAATCAGGGTTTGCAGGGTCCACTCTCATCACATCAAAGAAAAGTGCTGCCATAATATCTGCAATGGACAGTGCCGGTCCCGGATGTCCGTCCTTCCCTCTGTATACCATATCCACGGCTGTCATCCTAAGATGATCAGCCACCTGTTTCAGTTCTGCGCTATTCATGCTAAAACCTCCTTAAAATTTATATGTTTATAAGTTACGATCAAACTCCCATCATGCCAGGAAGCCAGGTGATGATTGCCGGAATAAAAGTCATGACCAGCAGAGTTGCCACTTCTATACACAGGTACGGGATGATCCGTTTGCTGATCTTACCTATACTGGTATTGGCAATACCCGAAGCGACAAAAAGATTCACTGCCATCGGCGGTGTTATCATACCGATGGAGGTATTGATAATAATGATGATACCTAACGCAATTGGTGATAATCCCAGTGACGCTGCGATTGGCAGCAAAATAGGAGTCACCAACAGAATGATGGACTGTGTTTCCAGGAAACATCCCAGGAACAGCAGGATCACATTGATCATCAGCAGTAATGCCACCTTATTGGTGAACAGTCCCAGTACGCTGGATGCAATGAAGGTTGGAATATTCTGGTTGGTCATAAACCATGCAAAGGGCGCTGACATACTGACGACAAATAAGACAACGGCTGAACTCACGGTTGATTTACGGAAAATTTCATAAATGTCTTTTATGGTCAGCTCTTTATATACAAATACGCTTATGATAAAAGCATACACACAGGCCACCGCCGCAGATTCCGTTGGCGTGAACAAGCCGCCGTAAATGCCGCCCAGAATGATGACCGGCATAAAGATCGCAAGAAGTGCTTCTTTAAAAGAGTGGGCAAAAGCCCTGAGTGTAACTTTGCTGTTCTCCGCAGCATCGTATTTTTTACAGATAACAATGTTGGTGGCGATCAGCACTGCCGCTAGCAGAAGCCCCGGAATGACACCTGCCATGAACATAGTCCCCACGGATACAGAGGCCGTCACCGCGTAAGTTACCATGGGAATACTGGGAGGTATGACAACTCCCAGGGTCCCGCCGGAGGCTGCAACGGCTGCCGCCACATCATCCGGATATCCTTTCTCCTTCATCCGTGGAACCGTGATACCGCCAATGGCAGCTACGGTTGCCGGATTGGAACCGGAGATAGCTCCAAAGAACGCGGAGGCTACCACTGTAATACAAGACAGGCGGCCCGGGATCCTTCGCATTAAAATCTCAATAAAATCTATGAGCCGTTTGGAAATTCCGCCTTTTTCCATAATATTACCCGCTAGTATAAAGAACGGAACCGCCATCAGGGTAAAATTATCCGCCTGGGTAAACATTCTCTGTGCAACCGCTGGAAGCAGATTGAAATTCCCGCTGGCGACAATTGCCACACATACCGCAATCCCCAGACAGATGGCAATGGGAACGCCCAAAAACAGCATGACAAACAAAACTCCGAACAACATTCCTATGATCATTCTTTCTTTTCCTCCTTTTGCCCAATCTCTTCTGCTTTCTCTTTTTGTGTAACCTTCACAAATGTATTCCACGCATAGCAGAGGGCCATCAGAATCAGTCCCAGAGGAATGGACAGATACATGATCCACATAGGCCAGCGCAGACTCGGCGTAACCTGCCCGCTTGCCATCTGCTTCTGCAGAATGGTCACTCCGTAATAGGAGGCAAAAAAACTAAATGCAACTACCAGTACCGAATCCAGTATGTATATCACCTTCAGCACTGTTTTAGAGCAAAACAGTTCCAAAGCTTCCACGCAGAAATGCTCTCCATTGCACGCCGCAACACCAATCCCCAGAAAGATCACCCAGATCATACAGTATCTTGCAAGTTCTTCTGCCCATGGGATCACAAACAAACCGGTGAAACGCGCAACCGTGGCAACAAAGATAACTGCGCACATAAGGATCATTAACACAACCAGAAGCACCTCTTCCGCCTTTTTAAGTCCGTTAAACAGCTTTTCCAAAATGTCCACTCCTTCTATTTAATTAGATGACTGTATCTTTTCTACCAGTTCCTTATTCAGCTTCAGGCTGTCCAACCGGTCGTATACCGCACTCGCTGCATCTTTCCACACCGCTTTATCCACTTCTGTAACCGTAACGCCTGCATCCCTCATATTTTCTATTGCTTCTTTATTATAGTTGCTGCTGTAATCCCTCTGATAATCCTTCGCTTCCTCCGCTGCTTTGTCGAAGGCCTCTTTCTGCGCGTCCGTAAATCCATCATAAGTGCTCTGGGCAATCATCAGCACACAGGGGGAATAGAAAATGTCAATCATGGAAACGTATTTTTGTACCTCATATACTTTTGCCGACTCAATGATGGCAATTGGATTTTCCTGTCCATCCACGGTTCCCTGCTGAAGGGCTGTGAATATTTCGCTCCAGGCCATTGGAGTTGCTGTTGCGCCTAATGACTGGTATGTTTCCATATGTACGCTGTTTTCCATGGTACGGATTTTCATGCCTTTTAAGTCATCCGGTGTCTTTATTTCTTTTTTGTCATTGGTCACCTCACGGAACCCGTTTTCCCAGAAACCAACTCCTTTGATTCCCTGGCTGTCCAATTGCTGCAGAAGGGAAGTTCCCACTTCACCATCCAGCACCTCATATGCATGTTCCTCATCCTCAAACAGGTAAGGAAGGTCCAGAACCGCAAAATCAGAGACAAAATTCGGTATGGGACCTGTAGATATGAGACACATCTCCTGTACGCCCATTCCCACATTTTCCATCATATCTCTTTCATTTCCCAACTGAGAGTTTGGATAAATATCAAGCGTCATCTCCCCGCTGCTGTATTCCTCCAGCAACTTCTGCATTTCCTGCAGGCCTTTTACATAATGGCCTTCCGGTGCTGTGGTCGTTCCCACCTTTAATCTCATTGTGGCACTGTCTGCCCCAAGCATGGTGTCTTCGCTTTTTGTCCCGCTGTCTGCTGTACTGCCTGAGGATTGTGCCGCAGAGGTATCAGTATTCCCTCCTCCGCTGCTGTTTCCGCATCCGGTCATAACTCCTGCCAATGTTATGGTCAGCAGAGCTGCCAAAATCTTGTTTTTCATAGTGAATCTCCTTTTCTCTCATTTCATTTGTCGTTCGTTAAACATCTGATGTTTTATGTATATCATTTATCGACTGATTTGTCAATAAATTTTCTTAACTTTTTTATTTTATATGTTTATTTTGTTAAAATTAAATAAATTTTCCTAGGAAATATTATGCAAAATATCTTATATCTAATATTTGACGTATGATGTTTCCCCATGATAAGATATTAACAACTGCTAAATCATTTGAGACTCTTACTAACTTTTAACCGTTTGGAGGTGAATATTTGAGTAATTTATTTGAGGCAAGCAAGCGGGAATCTGCTGTAGATCTGGTTGTCAACAGTATCAAACAACTGTTAATGGAAAGAACATTAAAACCAGGGGATAAGCTTCCCAGCGAATTGGAGATATCGGAGGAACTGCGCGTGAGCCGCGGTTCGGTCAGGGAGGCTATGAAGATCCTGACTGCTTTCGGGCTGGTGGATATCCGGGTGGGAAACGGCACATATGTATGTGAAACCCCGGGAAATACCACCATGGATTCCCTTCTGTTCAGTTTCTTTATCTCCAATCCACAGATTGATGATCTGTACGAGTTCCGGCATATCTTTGAAATTGATATTCTCACCATGATCCTGGAGCATTACGATGACAATGGAAAAGAACGGAAAGCGCTTCGGGAGAATTTAGAGCAGTTAGAGCGTCTAATGGCTGTCGCTGACTCCGGCAGAAAACTGTCAGAAAATGACCTGGAATTTCACAGACTTTTAGGTCAGGCTTCCAAAAATCTGCTGGCTGAACGGGTTTATAATTTCATCATAGACTTTATGGAGCCTTCCATTGCCGCAACTCATAAAGGACGCAGCGGTGAAATTGTTTATGAACTTCATCGAGATATTGTGGATTTGATCGAATCCAGGGATGCCGGCAGGATTGATGAGGTTATCACCAATTCCGTGGATACCTGGTCCATCCTACAGCCATCCACAGCTATGAATCTCTGGGGAGAATAAAGAAAAATATCTGGCGGGATATTGTCTGCGACTGGCCGCGAATAACGATTTCTGTTCATTTGTTTGACGTTTTATCTTTTTTTTGATAGTATTAGAGTAACTATTCAGTAGATCTGCGCGTTCACTGCGCTGACCGTAAGAAAGCATTCCGCAGCCAAGCAAAAATCCCATCGCCAAAGGCGATTCTGCATGGATTTTTGCCTGTAACTGTGAGGGTACTGAACAGTTACGTATTAGAATAAATAAATGATAATCGGAGTGGTATAAAATATGAGTAATTTATTTGAGGCCAGCAAACGAGAGTCTGCTGTAGATATAGTTGTAAACAGCATCAAACAGCTATTGATGGAAAGGCGCCTGAAACCAGGAGATAAGCTTCCTAATGAACTGGAAATTTCCGAGGGTTTAGGCGTCAGCCGCGGCTCCGTAAGGGAAGCCATGAAAATCCTCTCAGCGTTCGGACTGGTAGACATTCGGGTAGGAAACGGGACCTATGTGTGTGAAACACCGGGAAACGAATTGATTGATTCCCTTCTGTTCAGTTTTTTTGTATCCAACCCTGACATTTCCAATCTCTATGAGTTTCGGAAAATATTTGAAACGGATATTCTCGAACTGGTTCTGGAGCATTACGAAGAGAATGCCGTGGAACGCAAAAAACTTGCGGAAAACCTGGAACAACTAAAGACACTAATCGACAGCGGAGCTGCCCAGTCCAAAATAACAGAAAATGACCTGGATTTTCACCGTCTCCTGGGCCTGGCCTGCCATAACCAGATTGCTGCCAGGATATATGCTTTTGTCATGGACTTTATGCAGGCATCCATTACCAATACCCATAAGCACCAGAATGGCGAATATGTGTATCAGACCCATATGGCGGTCTATGAAGTGATCGAGAACAGGGACAGAGACAGGATTGACGAAGTTGTGAACAGGACGGTGGATGTTTGGTTTAAGCTTCAGGATGCATGATTTCTTAAAATCAGCCCTCCACCCTTGGTCTGTATCTATATACAACAGAATAGAAAAGAACCATTCCGCTTAATCTATGGATTTAAGCTCTGAATGGTTCTTTTCTTATCACTCTTTTATGCAGTGAAAGATTTTCACTTCCTGTGGTTCCAGATTACATGTCATCTTCAACACTTCTCCGGAATGCCGGGTCTCTTTCTTTACAATATCCGTTACTTCAGCACACCATCCAAGATTCATATCAAGACTGATGCCCAAATGCTCTGCTTCATGGTTAATAAGAAAGACAAACTTATCCTGTTCCCGTTCCAATACACGGACTTCCACATTCTGCTCTTCCTTTTGTCCCCTTAAACAAATATCCGAATGATATTCTGCCATATCAAGTGCTTTTCTGAAAAGTCTGTTTGTATCCCCTGAATAATTCCACATTGCATTTGCAAAAAATAAGGTTCCCAGGTAGACAGTCTTTCCCTGGCCGTATGTGCTTTTTGTCATAATAGGCAGGCCATCGGAAAGTGTGGCTACCGTTTCCGCATTTTCATGAAGCACGATTTTTTCAGCTATGACTTTTGCTGTATGTTCATACCGCCTGCCGTCCAGAATAATATCCTCCTCATTGATCGTTCTGTAATCACTTTTTACATGCAGTCCAAACACCTGGTCAAGACCCCCGGCGGGACACACTTCTGCTCCCCATCCATTGTCCGTAAAATATCCGCACAGACCGTCACTGATCACTTTGCCACCGCCGCGAACAAACGTTTCAATGGCTCTTGCCATGTCAGAAGACAGGTTGACACTGTATGGCAGCAGCAGAATCCGGTATTTTTCAAGTTCTCCGTTCAAGACCTGGTCTTTACATACAAAATCCGGCTGTATCTGGTTCTGCATACATAGTTTATAAGCACCCATCAAGGAAAGGGAATCTTTATAGTATCTGTTCTGCTTCCGTATCATACAGCTTCCCGATAAGCCCAGGGAAATAAGGCCCTCTGTAAAAATACTGTCAAGATTATAGAGAATGGCAGCCTCACTCTTTGGAGCCATTGCCTCAGCAAGCTGTTCTTTATATGGCTGAAATACCTGATTAAACTCTTTCAGTGCCCGGCATCTCTCGGTAGGCTCCCCGTTTCTCTCTGTAAAACCGAGTGATATGGTCTCCACCGTGGAAAGTTCGGGCCTCCATCCCCAGAAAAGGATCCCTTTCGCTCCCCTGGCGATCTGTCCCCAGGTCTGCCGTTTGATCTCATCTCCGGTAATGGGAATGGAGAAACAAAAACTGTCCTCTGTCCTCTCCCCAATAAAGACATACATGGGACCTGCTCCGGTGCCTGTCTCCCCAATCCAATATGGACCATTGCCGCCTGCACTTCGCAGCAGGTCACAGACAAATGCCGTGATCTCCGGATTGACAAAATCATACATGGAACTTCCCAGCATATCTGTTGTACCGGCCAGTTTATAATGGTCATTGGATGTCACCACCGGATGTCCCGTCTCATAAATGGCAGTATGTACCACCGTACATCTGTCCTCATCATACTTTTTAACCGTCTCACTCAAAAATCTCATGGCATCCGCCTGCGCGTCAGATCGGAAATACTTCCAGTCCAGCCAATCTGTATACACGCCTACAGACCGCGGCGGTTCTACCTGTGCCCAGTTTTGGTATTGTCTTGTCCATGTTTCATTTAATTTTTCCAAAGAACCATACTTTTCTTTCAGCCACGTTCTGAATTTTTCCTTTGAATGCTCACAGTAGCAATAAACCAATTCTCTCCATTCATTCTGGTAATATTGCTGAGAGGGCTCCTCTGTAGGTTCATGGAACACATCAAAGGCAACGATATTTCCATTCCCTTTATAATGCTCTGTAAACCCACGGATAAAGTTTTCAATGGTTTTCCTGTGTGCTTCACTGTCCAGGCATAATCCCGGCCATCCGCCTGTGGCCGCATCCGCCTGCTGATGAGGCGTCCATACGGTTCCGGCTGCTGATACATAACGGCTGTCAGGATGTTTCTCATACACCCACTCAGGCGTACACACCAAATATAAAGTAAAGATCACCTGAAGTCCATGTTTTACTGCTGCTTCCAGAATAGCATCATAATAAGAAAAATCAAACTCGCCCTCCGACGGCTCTATGGTTCCCCATGTAGCATGGACCCTGACAGTGTCCATACCGCACTCCTTCATATTTTGAAAGTCATACTCCCAATGCCGGCTGCTTCTGTCTCTGTAAGCGGAATACTTGGTGCCAATTGGAAATAATGTCTGAAGCTTTTTTGTCTGATTCATAAAATTCTTCCCCCTTTACCTTACCTGTCCAAAATGGAGTGCGTGTTTCTCCTGATTCTCTACCAAAATCTCCTTTATTTCCCCCGGCAGAATATCAAAATAATTATCTGAACAGGAATATCTGCCTTTCACATACGCACCATGGACATAACCTCTGCTTGTTACCGTCACATGGGTATAATGTCCTGTTTGTTTTGTCTGTAAGACTTCGATCGAATTCTTATCATACTCCAGAGTGCGTATATCCCCTATCCTTAAATATACACTTTCCTCCGGTCCCCCTGATGCCAGGAACATAATACTGCCCTTCCTGTAATCTTCCTTTGGAAGCCTTTCCCGCAGCACACATTTCCTCGACGCTGCTTCCAGTTTAAATATAACAGGCTTCAGTTTCCTTACCCTTCCGTCAAAAGAAACATATCCCAGTTCTCCTTCTGCCTGGGCAGCTGCATTTGTATCATTGAGTCCCCATATAACCAGTTCATCATTTTCACGGCGCATAACAAGCCTGATGGGAGCAAGTGCCCGTTTCACCGCATAATAAGATATTTTTCTTCTCAGATAATAGTCTATGACAGTCCATCCTGTCTCCCCCCAGGTATCATTGTACATCCAGAATAAGGCGCCGAAACAATCCATCCGTGCACGCATGGCTTCCAGAGAGTACCCTAAGACCAGAGCCTGGAACATACCGCCATAGAGGGCATACTCCTCCATCCCCAATCTCTCAGGCTGGTCAATGTAGTGTTTCCGAATCCCCGCATATACACTGTCTCTCTCAAAAACATTACAATGCATTTCCCATGCTCTGCCGCTTCTTTCCACTTTGTCTGTTCCCATATATTCGCATATGGATTCTACACAGCACGGGCCGATACAGCCATATTCGCTGACAAACCTGGAGCGGACCTCATCATACAGGACCGGCTCTATACGTTCCTCCATATCCTGACTCATAAAACCGTTATGCCACCTGTGTACATCTCCACAGGAATCATCATTTGGCAGCTTCCCCCCATATGGCGAACTGTTCCAATAGGGGATATCCGGACAGTTGGCATGTATGACCTTTTTAGCCAGAACATTAGATATGTACAGCCCCAATGGCTGCTCCCTGGTAAACGCAACCTGCCACCTGGGATTATCTTGGGAATTAAAGAGCCAGTGGTTCTCATTACTACCGCAGAACAATGCCATACAGGCATGGCTGCGAAGACGTCTGGTCTGATAGTCCAGTTCCTTCTGCACCTCCCTCCGGAACCATTCCAAATGGTCCGGATAAGTGGCACATGCAAACATAAAATCCTGCCATACTAAAATCCCTTTCCGGTCGCAGAGCTGATAAAAACCTTCCCTCTCATACAATCCCCCGCCCCAGATGCGCAGCATATTGAAATTAGCATTCACTGCCTCCTCTAAAAGCTTCTCTATTTTCCGGTCTGTAACTCTGGCATATATGGAGTCATTCGGGATCCAGTCACCGCCTTTGCAGAAAACAGGGACATCGTTGACATAAAACTGAAACTTTCTTTTCTCTCCCCTCATAGGCGATGTATCCAGTTTCAGCGAGCGGATACCATATGTGATTTCCCTGTACTCCTTACTACTGTCGTCCAGGATCATCTCCACTGAGATTCGGTACAATGGCTGCTCACCATATCCATTTGGCCACCACAGCCTCGGATGTTCTATCTCCATATCTAGACAAAAATAATTCATCCCCGAGGTCAGAAGCTGATCCTTCAAGACAGATGCAGCACAACACTCTCCTTCATAAGAGATCGTCACCTGAATATCACAGGTCTGGGTAGATACCATAGGCAGGCTTTCCACCTCCGCTGTCACCGTCAGGCCGGCAGTATCTCCGTGCAGCCGCGTCTTTGCTTCCACATCCCTGATGACAGCCTTTCCACAGGACAGAAGATATACATCCCCCACAATGCCGCAGGTAACTACACGGGGCCCCCAGTCCCATCCTACCGTGTACTGAGGCCTGCGCACAAAAGCCCTGCGGTAATCGCTTCGGTATTTTCCTCCATTGTCATCCTCCCGGCACACAGCCCAGTTGAGCTGAGAGAGCTGTTCATCTGTAACGTCTTCAAGTCCTGTGGATACACGCACAGCGATCTCATTTCTCCCCTCTCTCAGCATATGTCCGGCAGGATAAACAAAGGGATAATGTACGCTTCTATGACTACCTGCATACTGCCCGTTTATGAATATATCACTCTTTGTATCCAGTGCTTCAAAAACCAGTTCCAATGTCTTTCCTGATAAACCGGAAAGCTCAAATTCTTTAAAAAACCACCACGCCCGCTTTTCCACCCACTCTGATTCCAGACAATGATCCGCAGTTACGGGGTCCTGAATCACCCCATTTTCAATCAGCGGCATTCTGACATCTGCAGGCACATCACAGGTAAGCCAGCCATCCTGAAATGCTCTCACTGCTTCCAGTTTCTCCTTTTGCCAGTAAAGAGGGGAATCATGCAGCTTCCATCCTTGATTCAGATTAATCTTCTCCATATTTTATCCTCACGAACATTTTTCAAGCCTTTTATAAAAAGCCGGCAATTCCTGCATATATGCTTTATACAAACGTTTCCTGTCCTCGTATAATTTGCAGTCAGCCGCAGAAGGCTGATATATTTTAGAAACCTTTACATGTTTTTTTGCTGTCTCCTCCGGATTTTCAAAAATACCTACGGCATTTCCTGCAAGGATACATGCCCCCCACATGGACACATCCCCTCTGTCCAGGGTACCATGTTTTTTCCCCGTGATATCGGCAGCCATTGCAGGCCACAGGGCAGACTTCGCCCCTCCGCCAATCATCTTAACAGTATCCCAGGAGTATTCCGGATACAAACAATCTACACGTTCCAATGCAAGGGAAAAATCATAAGAAAAACTCTCCAAAAGTGCACGATAGAAATGTTCTGTATCATGGCTCCAGTCAAACCCCATAAATAGGCCTTTCAAATCTTCCGACAAAGGCATGGAACTGCCTCCCAGCAGGCCCATGGCCATCATGCCGTCACAACCTGCGGGAACCGCTTTAGCTGCCTGGTCGATTCTGGCAAAGGCATCTTTTAATGATTCCTCTTTTCTGACAAAATGCTTCACAAACCAATCCAGCGTAATACCTGAGCCAGCAATAAAATGTGTCACATAATACTTTCCCGGCACCGCGGCTGCCAGTATATCCAGTCGTTTTTCCTGCACATCCGGGCGGTAATCTTCCACACAGCAGCTGATCTCCCCATATGACGAGGCCTCGAACACAATATCTCCTGCCTCCACATTTGCGGCGCCCAGGCATCCTGCCACCTTATCCCCTGCCCCGGAGACAAGAGGTATACCGCTTTTTAACCCCACTGCCCTTGCTGCCTCTTTGCCGAGATATCCGCAGATTGTATTAGACCCCACCATTTTGGGCAGAAATTTTTCATCCAGCCCTATATTCTCACAAATCTCCTTTGACCAGGTGTTATCCCTGATATCTGCCAGCCCTGTCCAGGAAGCATAGGAGCGGTCCATCACAGCATCCTCTGTCCCGAGATTTCCCAGTCTTCCGATAACATAGCCGCTGATCATCACATACTTTTCTATCTTTTCAGAAAGTTCCGGGTATTCAGCGGCAAACCATTCATATTTTGGTGCCATCTGCGGAAAATTTGTCCCGCTGATCTCCAGAAATTTATCTTTCAGTTCCTGCATCTGCCTTTTTGCATAAGGCATATACCGGGAATCCAGGGAACAGGACCATGTGGTAATATCCTCCCAGTCCTTCCCCACCCCCATGAATCCCGACATCTGTCCTGTAAAGGCGATCGCTGCAAGATCCTGTGCCTGTTCCCCAAGTTTTTCTGAAACCATTTTAATACAATGAACAACAGAGGCAAACAAATCTTCGCCCTTCTGAATAAACACTCCCGGCGCAGGCCTTTCATCCTTCACCGGTTCCATGGCTTCTTCCACACAATTACTCTGTGTGTCATACACACCGCATTTAATAAAACTGGTCCCCAAATCCACCGCCATAAGTAACTGCCTGTCCAATTTTCGTCCCCCTTGCGGCAAACCTGCCGTCTGAAATCAATCTGTTGGTTCTGTTAGTAGTTTTACCGCCGAACTTGTTCCGATCCTGCTGCATCCTTCAGAAAGGAATGCTTCCAGATCTTCTCTGGTCCGTATTCCGCCCGCTGCTTTTATTTTTACATTTTCCCCAATATATTTTTTAAACAGACGGATATCCTCAATCGCAGCCCCTTTTGTACCGAAGCCTGTAGAGGTCTTGATATAATCTGCACCGGCATGGGTAACTGCCCTGCACATGGCAATTTTCTCCTGTTCACTCAGATAACAGGTCTCAATGATCACTTTTAAAACAACATCCCCTACCGCTTCTTTTACAGCACGGATTTCTTCTGTCACCTTCACGGTATCCCCATTTTTTAAATCAGCGATATTGATCACCATATCTACTTCCCCGGCTCCTTTGGATACCGCGTCTTTTGCTTCAAACACCTTGGCTTCCCTCGTATTGTATCCCAGGGGAAAACCAATGACCGTACAGATATTCAGGCGGTCCCCATAGCATTTATGTACCCTCTCCACATAGCAGGGCGGAATACAGACAGAAGCGGTCTCATATAAAATAGCCTCCTCACACAGCTTCCGGATCTCTTTCCAGTCTGCGGCAGCTTTTAAAAGGGTATGGTCAATATGTCCTAAAATCTCTCTGTTCTCTCTCATGCTGCCTCCTGACCATTGGGAAATATCATGATTTTGCTGAAGAAATAACCACCTGCGTCAATTTTCTGAAAGACTTCAGGTACATCCTCCAAACCGATCCTGTGGCTGATGATTCCCTTTGCTGACATGCCGTTCTCATACAGTTTGATGGATTCTGTCCAGTCTCTTCCCGGAAATGGCCTGGTAAAGGAATTCCAGGACCCCACAATCTCAATCTCACTTCTCATAACATAGTCCACTTCCTCCTCCGACAAGGCAAGACCCTGATGTGAGATTCCCAGAAGTACCACTTTGCCCTGCTTTCTTGCACAGCGGATACACTGTTTCTGCGCAGCCGGAGAACCCGAAAAATCAATCACTACATCGGCTCCAATTCCTCCGGTCGAATTTTTCACTTCCTGAATGGCATCTGCGTACAAAGAGTTAATGACGTGATCTGCACCTGCTTCTTTTGCCATATCCAGTTTTTTCTCCCATACATCCACAGTGATGATCTTTCCTGCCCCCTGTATTTTTGCGTACTGCACTGCAAAAAGACCGATTGCCCCTGCCCCGAAAATGCATACCGTTTCCCCCGACTTAAAACCGGCTTTGAACATGGCATGAAGCGCATTTGCACAGGGATCCACTGTGGCTATATCTTCAAAAGGAACATTTTTGTCTACTTTTAAAATATTACTTGTCTTCACTGCAATATACTGTGCCATAGCCCCGTCTCTTCTGGAACCATAATAGTCGTAGTTGTCACACAGAGAATACTGTCCTTCCCTGCACCAGTGACAGGAATAACAGGGAATCAGAGGCGTAGCGGTCACATGGTCCCCCACCTGAAAGTTATCAGCCTTTTCTCCCTTTTTTATGATAACACCTCCGAACTCATGGCCCAGGATGATCGGGGAAACATGTGCCCCATATTTATTGGCCCGGGGAATATCTGAGCCACAGATCCCCACAGCCATAACTTTTACCAACACTTCATCTTCTTCTATTTCCGGAATGGAAACCTCTTCCACCCTTAAATCCCCCGGTGCATACATTCTAACTGCTTTCATAAGCTGTCTTCCCTCTCCTTCTTGGCTTTTTCACATTGTGATCACCAGTTTCATGGCTTCTCCCTTTTCTGCTTCCGCAAAAGCATCCCCGGCACGTGCCAGCGGATAGCGGGCACTGATATATTTTTCCGCATCTATGACACCGTCCCGTATATATCCCATTGCCAGTTTATTCTGCTTCGGAGTGGATGCGTGGACACCAAAAACAGATAATTCCCTGTAGTGGATCAGATTACTGTCCAAATAACCTTTTGATTCCCCCGGCAATCCTCCAAACAGGGATATCCTGCCCCTCTTTGCCAAAAGCCCCATGCCCTGTTCCTGCACTTTTCCTACGGAACAGGCGGTTATCACAACATCCGCGCCATTTCCCTCTGTAAACTCTTTTATCTTTTCCTCCAGATTTTCCTTTGAAGAATCAACAAAAGTAACTCCCTCCAGCAATTTCTCTGCCTGTCTGATCCTTCCCTGTGAGGTCTCTGCTATCACTACTTTTCCCGCATTTGCATGCAGGGCAAGCTCTGCGTGCATACAGCCGATGATACCGCTCCCTATGATAAGGACACACTCCCCCGGAGCAATATTCAAATAAGACTGCGCATTCATGACACAGGCAAGAGGTTCACTCAATGTATATTTTGTAATATCTTCTTCCTGCGGCAGCCCATAAACATTTCCCATATCAAATGCACATGCCGGAACAGCCATGTACTGGGCAAAACCTCCGTCATATTCAAATCCTATGGTTTTCAGGTCATCACACATATTGGTAAATCCCTGCCTGCAGCTTCTGCAGTTCCCGCATCCAATGGCAGGCGCCATGGATACATACGTGCCTGTTGGAAATGCATTGCTGTATTTTTCTTTTACTTCCACGATCTGCCCCACGATCTCATGTCCCATAATCCTTCCATCTGGGATTTTACTGCTCCCAAACCGATAGGTACGGATATCCGTCCCACAGACAGAACAGGCTTTTAGTTTTATGACCGCCCCGATTCCCTCCCGCAGAGATGGTTTTTCTTTCTCAGATAATCTCGGTTTTCCTTTTTTATCAAATATGTAAGCTAACATACCTCTCCTTTTATTCCTGAATCAATTTCTCCGCTGCTTCTTCATCAATGATAAGAACATTGGCATAGCCTGCATGAAGGACCGCGCGGAGAGTTTCCAGTCTTTTCTCCCCCAGGATCACTGCGATCCTGAACTCACATTTTTTTAGCTGCTCCATGGGAACGGCTATGGTCCTGTCTTCCAGATCCTGATTGGCACATCTGCCCTCTTTGTCGATAAAATGGGTACACACCTCTCCCACAGCCCCGGTATTTTTTAGATGTTCTATCATCTCCTCCGGAATGTAGCCGGAACGGACCAGGGAACTCTGCTGTTCACATTTACCTACCGTAAATACAGCAATATTCATATTTTCCCATAACTGCATAACCTGGCTTATTCCGTGTTCTTTCAGGAATATATCTTTATATGCTTTGTTTTCCACAATAGCCGGCGCTGTCATAGCGTAAGCGTCTCCACCTAATACGGAGACAAAATTTTTGCTGATCTCCCCCGAAAATGTGCTGTTCTGATTCTGGCTCAGCCCACCGCATAACTGGACTACCTTTATGTCTTTATACTCCTGTTCTGTGGACAGCCTTTTAGAACACTCATAGATCGTCCTGCCCCATGCAACACCAATGGTATCCCCATCTTTTACAATGGCGTTCAGAATATCATTTAAAACCCTGCCAAGCTCCTGATAATAGGCCTCTTTCTTCCCATCCTCTTTTTTTCTGCCTGCTGAAACCATAAAGGCCTTTTTCAACCCGTATTTTTTTCTGAGGTACTTTTCCTCCTCCGTTTCAATCAGCCATGGATTGCTGCTTCTTATCTCTATCAGTTTTTCTTTCCTGGCTTCTATCAATAGTTTTGAAACATAGGAGCGCGAAATATCCATCTGCTTTGCTATTTGACTTTGACTTAAATTTTCCAGGTAATAAAGTCTTACTACCTCCAGTTTTAAATGATCTCTTACCATTTTATATTCTCCTTGTCTGCTGAAGTTTTAACCTTTCACAGAGCCAGCCACCATCCCTTCCATAATTTTTTTATGAAACAGAAAATATACGATCACAACAGGCAGTGTGGCTATAGTAAGCCCTGCCATCATGGGCGTATACTGGACGGAATGCTGTCCTGTAAAATATGTCAGCGCGATCGGCAGCGTTTTCAGCTCAGGTTTTCCCATGAGTACCAAAGAGAACGGAAATTCATTCCATGCATCCAAAAAGCTCAAAATGATCACGGTCGAAAGAATAGGTTTGGATATTGGCAAAAACACTTTGAAGAAGATATCGTGGGTATTTCCCCCATCAATGATCACAGCTTCCTCAATTTCTCTTGGTATGGTGGCAGCAAAGCTGGTCACCAGGAAAATGGCCTTTGGCAGCCCGAACGCGGCATAGACTAGAGCCAGTATAAACCTATTATTATTCAGTGTAAATAGCTTTAACTCCACAAAAATAGGTATTAAGAGGCTGTGAACCGGTATCAGCATCCCTGACAGGAACATGGTGTACAGAATTGTTTTGCCTCTGAACTGGTATCTGGCAAATACAACTCCCGCCACAAAAGCGATCAAGACAAGAGCTGCCACAGCTGCCACACTGACCAATACACTGTTGACAAATGCCACATCCATCTTTCCTGTTTTTATTGCAGATATATAGTTGCTGAAATGAAGGGAGGTGGGAAGCCCTATTAAATTTTTCAAAAAAGAAGGTTCATCCTTCAGGGAAGAATATATCATCCACACTACAGGAAACAGGCAGAAAAGAGACAGAACGGCTATGAGCACATTTACCAGCAGCATAAGGATTTTTTTTGCTAATTGCGTGACTCCATATGTTTTATTCATATTTCTTCTTTCCCTTCCCGAATATCACGTTACATATCAGCACCAGTGTCAGACTTACCGCCATGATCCCCACCGATATGGTAGAACCATATCCAAACCGCTGTTTTATAAAGGAAGTCTTGTAAGCATACATAGCGCCCACCATAGAGGCAGTACCCGGACCTCCGCTTGTGATGATATAAATATGCTCAAAGATCTTCATGCATCCGGAAACAGCCAGGATAACTGAAATCTTCACGGTATCCATTGTCATAGGCCATGTGATGAAAACAGCTTTTTTGATTCCGCCCGCCCCGTCAAGAGCCGCACTCTCAAAAATCTCTTCCGGTATATTCTTCATGGCACTGACAAAAATAACTACATACAGCCCAATCCACTGCCATACGATGGGCACCGTTATGGATTTCATGACAATATCCACCTCATCGATCCATGGCCGGATCCAGTTTTCCAGTCCTGCAGACCTGAGCAGAAAGTTCAGAAGTCCGTAATCCTGGTTATAGATGATCTTCCATAGAAACCCCACAACAACAGGAGCAAGGACAACCGGCATGAAAATTGCAAACTGGTGAAAAGATTTCAATTTTAAACCTTTGGAACAGATCAGGGAAGCTATAATAAAAGCAATCCCTACCTGGAATATCACACAGCAGGCTGCCAGGATAAAGTTATTGAGCAGAGCCTTTCCAAATATGGAATCTCCCAATAATCTGGAATAGTTGCCCAACCCCAGGAATATCTTTTTCTTTCCTCCTGACCAGTTGAATAAAGAATAATAAATTGCCATGATTATAGGTATTGCTGTAAATACAAGAAACAGCACCACACTTGGAAACATATACAGAAAAAGAGTTCTCTTCTTAGGCTGCAGTACCTTGTTGTTTGCCATTTGGCAGCCACCGCCTTTCTAAATTTGTCTGCTGAGACCGACCCGCAGGAGCCGGTCTCTTGTGTACAAAACTACTTACCTCTTGTCACTCCAGGATCAGCTCATATTCTTCCTGAACACGCTCTCCCCATTCCTCGGGAGTGATTTCTCCAATGAGCAGCTCCTGGAAATTGGTATTCATGGCATCAATTACAGAAGTGTCAAAGTGACAGTCATACTGTGGTGTCTTTTCCACACTGTTTTTGAGCTGTGCATATTCCTGCACCAGAGGTGAAATAGCACTGTAATCGTAATCAATGTTCATACCTCCGAAATCGCCCTTTTCAGCCAGGTCCTTACACCATTCTTCATCTGAAGTATATTTGATAAATAATTCTGCCGCCTGCTTTTTAGCACCTGTAAGCTTTGCATTATAAGCCTGCCCCCATGCGGATCCGCCTGGTGTTGCGGGATAATTTCCTTTCCCTCCGTCTATTGCAGGCAGAACAGCCACGCCTGACTTTTCGATCACGCTTGTGTTATCACCTGCTGTTGCGATCAAAGTGGCAAAAGTCCAAGAACCATCCACATAAGAGGCATATTCTTCGTTCAGATACGGAGGCATAACTTCAAACTGGTCAATACTGTTCAGGTTTGTATTGAGATATTCTTTTTCTGCCAGCTCTGCCATCTTCTCAACACCTTTGAGCATATCTTTGTCCAAGAATCCGTCCCCGGTGCCTTCCATAATATCTTCATACCATTTGCCGCCGGCTCCTCTGTCTCCCATAGCTCCGAAAATACAGGAATTGGCAACCCACTGTCCGCTGTTTCCCACGCCTAAAGGTACATAACCTGCATCCTTAAGCTTGGCAAAGCAGTCCATCATATCCTCCCAGGTCTCGGGGAACTTCTCGTACCCAACAGATTTATAAATTTCCTTATTGTATATTACCAGAGAGCAGCAGAGATTCTGGAATGGCGCGCCATAGTAATGACCGTCATACTCCATATCAAACAACACCTCGTCATCAAATTTTCCTGACCAATCCTTATCATTTTCAAAGAATTCATCAACTGCTCCGATCTGTTCATTCTCCACCAGATTTGGAATCCATGCCCCTTTTACGTTAAACACGTCAGGGAGCGTATCTGCTGCCGCATACGTCATCATGATCGTCTGATAATCATCGTGTACAGAACCATCATAATTAACTTTTATATTGGGATAATCCTTCTCCAGTCTCTCAATGGCGCGGTTCAGCGCATAGGATTTTGCGTCCGTCGTGCTGTCCAGAGGCCACATCATGGCAACATCCAGCGTTACTTCCTCTGTGAACTCCCCGCCCGCCTCTGCGTCAGCCTCAGGCTCCGTTTCTTTTTCTTCTTTATTTTCCGGCTTTTCTTCTTTTGCCTCCTCCTGTTTTGCTTCTGGCTCTTCCTGGGGTTCATCTGCAGAACCACATGCGGTCAGCATAGAACAGACCATAACACCTGCCAATAACACAGCAATTCTTTTTCTCATTTTTTTCCTCCCAATTTACATTATATTTTTACCGATGTCGTTTACATTTTCAAAAAACAATTGTTTTTTCAGCTCTTCCATTGAAATCTGGCGCCGAAGACTTCTTTTCTCTACCTCCACTCTTTTCGTTCTTCCCGGTGAAAGGTCGAAGCAATTATCCGAAAATTCGCAGTCATTATTTTCCATATCCATCTTTATGCATTTTACAAAACAAGAAGTCTGAATATTTAGAACATACTTTTCCTTCTCTTCCTGTACATCAACCATAAATTGGGGATGCAGGAATTGAAAATGCTTTGGTTTTACAAACAGATATGTATCCTCACAGAGGATTTCCCCATCTCGGCTGTATAAAAATAACTCCAGATAATACTTCTTCCGCTCTTCCTCCTCTATTTCCTTTGACCAGTCTATTTCCTGAAAAACAGCGGAAGAAGATCCTTCTGCCTGTATTATCTTTTCCCAGCTTTTTACTGTATTCCCTGCCGAATCTTTCAATGCCCACGCAAGCTTTGCTGTAAATCCCCGAGGGGAGTCATTTACCACGAATATCTCCATTCTCCGTGATTCAAACCTATCCTCCTTCACACACAAGATGACTTGTCTGAAAAAACGTCTGGCATAATAATGCAGAACCTTCAAACGGTATTCATAATCAATGCCGGACCAGCTTGTTCCGGGAAAACAGTCTACGATCTGCCAGTAAAGCGCCCCCATACATCTTGGCTTCATGCTTCGGAAATGACAGGTTCCGTATTTGATCCCCTCCGCCTGTGCATACTGGGATGCAAAAATGTATTCCTGAAATGTCCGGGGAGCCTGTACCTCCTGGAAGATATAATTCATAATTTTTCCGTTGCCCATATTGCAGTAATTATCACTGCAGTGCTGCATATGATCCATGACTTCCGAATTAGGGCTCATGTCCTCCGGTTCCAGATAACTGCGCAATGTTTTGAAATTTTGAAAAGATTCCAGACCAAATTCACTGATAAACCGCCCTGTACAGTCTCTGTAAAAAGTATACGGTTTTGCAGGAAGATACCACACATACCAACAGTGTACATCCCCTTTTGCATATCCATTCGGATCATCATACCCCCCTCCGCTGGACGGTGAGCTGGGCCAGAACAGTCTGTCCGGATCATATTTCCGAACCACTTCAGCCAAATGCACCTCATACTGCTGCAGATTCTTCATTCTCAGCTCCTGGGTCAGCCCTTCTGCCTGGTGCTCATAGTCATGAAACCATTCATTTTCGTTATTTCCACACCAAAGCGCAAGGCAGGCATGATTGCGAAGCCGGATCACATTGTCTTTCACCTCTTCCCTGATATCTGCAAGAAATGCATCATCTGAAGGATATAAGGCACAGGCGAACATCAGATCCTGCCAGATTAAAATCCCGTTTCTGTCGCAAAGATCATACAGTTCATCGTCAGGATACACCGCCCCGCCCCATATACGGATACAGTTGTAATTGGCCTCCTTACAGAGACGTATCAATTCCCGGTGCCGCTGTCCCCGGCAGGCTGTCAGGAATTTATCCGGAGGAGTATAACTTGCTCCTTTCGCAAAAACGGGGATGCCATTTACATAAAAGGCAAAAGTTTCTCCAAAGGAATCCTCTTCCCTTCTCACTTCTATAGTACGAAGCCCCACAAAGAAATGCTTCTCTTCCCATTCATCCCTGCACTGCATTCTGATGCAGATCTCATACAGGGGCTGCTCTCCATATCCATTTGGCCACCAAATCTCAGGATTCTCAATCTCCATCCAGGTTTCTGCCAAAGACTCCCGGAATCTTATCTGTTTTCGGGATAGTTCCAATCCCTGCGGGCTGTATAGAATGATCCTTACATCTGCTTCATCGCATACCGCATCTGACAATACCTCTGTTTTTAAGAAAACCCTTCCCTCTTCATGTCTCTGCCGGGTATAAATATGCCCTATTCCTGCCTTATCATATGCCTCTATGTATACGTCTCTCCAAATTCCCAGATCTGGCACATTCGGCTCTGCATCCCACCCAAAAGAACTGTGAGTCTTCCGTATCTGCGAAAATCCGTGGGGACTGGCCGTGTTAAATTCAGGAAGAGGATGTTTCCTGTGCTGCTCCTCTATATAGCGCACCGGTGAATATAGTGTAATGTGCAGCAGGTTTTCCCCCTCTTTCAGTATCCCCTTTACCGGAAAGCGGTATGTGCGGTGCATATTCTGTGTCCGGGCAACCTTTACTCCATTCAGATAAATATCCGCTATGGTGTCAATCCCCTCAAACACCAGAATCTGTTTTTCCCTGAACAGCACATCCTCCTGTACTTTAAAGCACAGCTCATACTCATAATCATTTTTTGCCAGCTCTTGAAATTCTCTGTCCTGGAAACGATAAAAGGGCTTCTTAATCCTCCCTTCCTTTATCATATCCATAAACAAGGTACCGGGCACTTCTGCATCGTGCCATTCTTTCTCCCGGGTATCTCTATACTGCCATTTGCAGCCTCCCAGTCTTTGTACGATCATAGACAGTCCCCGCTTCTCAATCTTCTATTGTTGTAAATCTTGATATCTCAGGGTCAGTATAGACATCCGTTCCGTCTTCGCTGTAAGAGGAAAATTCCGAAACCACAGCGCCGCTTGGTCCTGCCTGGAACCAATGCTTTGTATTCGGTGCCAACGTGTATTGCTCCCCCTGCTTTAAAACAATTTCATGCCAGACTGTATACACATCTTCCTTCCCCGCCGGAATTTTGGCTTTCGGATTCAGTGTCGGTTCACCAGGAACATGAACATACACTTCCCCATAACGACAGCGGAAAGTCTCTTCTTTTCCCGGATTATCCGGTCCAAGCGGCGGGTGTCTGTGTTCTGCACAAATTTGACCCGGAAGCATTGGCAGTTCTTTGGCACAGCATCTCTTTGTATTTACATAAACATGCAGCATAAGGCCTTCATGGTAAGGATCATTTAAGCCAAAATCTGTGACTTCCATCCTTTCTTCCTCTTCCGGCGTCAGATAAATACCGGCCTTTTTCATCAGTTCCAGCCCTTCTCTTTTAATCTGATCATATTCGCTTCTCTTCATTACCTTCTCCTTTGTGTCATATGACACCAACTTTTCTTTTGTTTAGTTGCCATTCATTTTTCAGATGCATCTATAAAAACGAACCTTTTTGTTTATAACTGCATATTATCACAAATATTTCTACTGGTCAATTGTGATTTTTTCACAATTTTAGAGTGAAAATTTCTACACATGGGATTATTTCCAATTTTTACCAATTGTGTCATTTGACACAAGCAGTAATTCAGAGATAGCAGCCACAAGAAATTCGGACAACAGATATAGAAATATTTCTGTTCCGACCGCACGGAAATCAGCGCAAGAGAAGAATATGAATACTGAAAGAGAAAATATTGAGCCAATCTGCAATGCAAAATTTTGAAAAGGGAAAAGGATCGAATGATGGACTTGGCCAGAAATAAAACTTTAACAAAGGACAAAGATTTGAAAAAAGATACGGATGGAGGAAGGAAGAAAGGTACTTAGAAAAAACAAAAAACCCTTGAAAATTCAAGGGCTTTCCTCAAGCTGCCTAGCGGATTTGAACCGCCGACCTCCGCCTTACCAAGGCGACGCTCTACCAACTGAGCCAAGGCAGCATTCCTTGTGATGCGCTGTGTAACTCGTCATCACAATTAAGAATTCTAACAAAAGTTGTGTCAAATGTCAAGATATTTTTGAAAACTTTTTAATTTTTTTGTCGCAGCAGCCAGAACGGTGTAAGGCAGTCTCTGTGCGGCGTCTAAACTTCAGCGCCGCACGGAGGTTCGCTGTCTTATTTTTTGTTTCCGCTGCAGTATCCTGCCTGGAAATCCATTAGATTTCTAAGCTTCTGCCCCTGCATATACCGCTTCAGATTCTCCGTGCAGATATTCACCACCTTATCCAGTGTTTCCGGAAGGTGATAAAAGCCTGACACATGGGGCGTAATGAATACATTGGGATAATCCCACAGTCTGTGTTCTGCCGGAAGAGGTTCGGGTTTTACCACATCCAGGGCCACGCCCGCCAGACGTCCCTCATCCAGCACCTCACAGAGATCTTCGGTACAGACCGCATCACCGCGGCCTCCGTTTAAGAAGAATGCGCCCGGTTTCATAAGATGAAACAGCTCTTTGTTGAATAATCCTCTAGTCTCCGATGTACTGGGCAGGAAGGAAACCACCACATCCGCATGGGGGAGCAGTTCTCTGCAATCCTTCATCAAATGCGGTTCGTCGATATACTCCGGACAGTTCCCCGGACTTTTCTTAACGCCGATCACATAAGCACCCAGAGCATGGGCCATCTTGGCGAAATGGCGGCCAATATCCCCCATTCCAAAGATAAGCACGGTGGAATCCGCAATAGATGTCACCGTCCCATGTTCATCCCAGATGTGCTTATTCTGGCTGTCACGATAGAGATGCAGTTTCTTCTGCATGGCCATCAGCATGGCGAACATATGCTCAGATACGGTTTTGCCATAAGCCCCGTTGGATGTTGTGACAATGGTGTTTTCATCCAGGATACCCTCCCCGGCATATGCGTCAGCACCTGCGGAGTTCAATTGCAGCCACTGCAGTTTTTTTGAGGCTCCGATTTTATCTGCAGGCACATTTCCAAGTATCACATCCGCCTCCTGCACCTGCTCCCTGCTCACCTCTTTGATCGAAGAGTATACAAAATGGTTCCCCGGCGCTGCCTCCTCCAGAAGCTCTCTATGTTCTTCTCTCACAGGTATTACTACCAGAATTGTTTTTTCTTTCATGTTACTGCCTCCCGTCCTATTCGCTGAAACACTTTACAGCTCTACTTCGTAACTGTTCAGTATCCTCACAGTTACCGGCCAAAAAACCATTAAAAACTGCCTTTGACAATAGGAATTCTGCCCGGCTGCTGAACGTTTTCTTACGGCCTCACAGTAAATGCGCAGGCATGCTGAACCGTTACTTTACTTCTTACTATTTTAACAGGGTAAAGGATTTTCGTCAATCAGATGGAGCGTGGTATTGCCGATTCTGTGATTTTCCACAGAGTGCACTTTTACCCGCACACCTGAGAATTCGCACTCAAACCGCTCGCCGTTCTTTGGCACCCTTCCGATAATACTGCAGATAAATCCGTTAAATGTGTCATAAGTATCGGTTGGAAGGCGGACGCCCAGAGCTTCCGCCACGTCATCCAACGGTGCACAGCCCTGTATCTTCCACTCTTTTTCTCCGATTTTCTCAATCTCTTTCGGCCGCAGAGGTTCCTCCTCCTCGTAAAGCTCCCCAACAAGGGCCTCCATCAGGTCATGGAGAGTGATGATACCTGATACACCGCCATACTCATCGACCAGTACAGCAAAATATGTCCTGTTCTTTTTCATATTGGAAAAGAGCACATCTGCTTTCATTCCATCCGGCACAAACCACGCCTTATCCACAGCCTGCTCCATGACAGCCTCACGTGACCTGTCCTTCATACGGAAATAGTCCCTGGTATCCAGGATTCCCACGACATCGTCACAGCTCTCACCGCACACGGGATAAAAAGAATGACGGCTGCGGCATATGGTATCCTCCCATTCCTGCATATCATCCTCCAGATACAGGGCATCCACATCAATACGGTGGGTACAGATCTGCTCCGCATCCATATCGTCAAAATCAAAAATATTCTGGATCATCTCATTTTCCTGGGTATCAATGGTTCCCTGGGCATTTCCTTCCATGAGAAGCATACGGATTTCCTCCTCGGAAACCTTCTCCTCCTCTTCTTCCGGATTGATACCCATAAGTTTCAAGATCAAGTTTGTGGAGACCGTCAGCAGAAACACCAGGGGCGCAAATGCTCTGGACACTGTATAGAGCATGCCCGACATGGACAGCGCCATGGAATCGGCCTTTTTCATGGCAATCCTTTTGGGTACCAGCTCACCAAATACCAGATTAAAATAAGCCAGTATCAGCGTGATCAGAAATACAGCTATGGATTTCAGCACTGATTCCGGTATGGACACCCCTGCGGCTATAAGCTTTCCTACCAATGGCCCGGCAAAATTTTCCGCAGCAAACGCACTTCCCAGCAGTCCCGCCAGGGTAATGGCAACCTGGATCGTCGCCAAAAATCTGGCCGGCTGTTCTGTCAGGGCAGACAGCTTCACAGCCCTTTTATCACCATCTGCCGTCAGCTTCCGCAGCCGTGTCTCATTCATGGAGATCACTGCAATCTCCGCGCTGGCAAATGTAGCATTCAAAAAAATCAAAATAACCTGTAAAAGTATTGCTCCTATCATAACTCATATACCTCCTAAAATCGTACTATGGAATTTCCCCTCATGACAGCGGGGTTTTAAAAAAACACAAAAAGGCACAGCCTGTATCCGGATCTCTCCGTATACAGACCACGCCTTACCTATCCATAATACGACATGGGGCAGCTAATCTGCTATATGCACTATCACTATCGTCGCTATCCTCCATGTGCGCAATCACATCCCTTCGTCTTATTGTGTACTAAGATACCACCAAAATGTCCATATGTCAATGCTGTTTTTTACTCTAAAAATTCTCTGATCTTCCCTCGTATTCTCTGCAGGGCGTTGTCTATGGACTTTGGGCTTTTTCCCATATCTTCTGCAATCTGAGTATACGTCATACCCTCCAGATAAGAATCCAGCACCTGGGTCTCAAAAGGGCTTAAATGCTGTCTGATCTTCTCCTGTATGACATTCACATTCTCCCTGTCAATGACAATGGCCTCCGGATCCTGCTGCTCAAAGACCAGGCTGTCCAAGATAGGACTTTCCTCCTCGCTGAGGGAAATGTAAGAGTTCAGGGGCTTATTTTTAAGCCTTCCCGACATTTCAATGGCCTTATAGAGCTGCCGTTCCACACACAGGTTGGCAAAGGTTGCGAATGTGGCGCTTTTCCCCGGCTGATAATCTCTCAGCGCCCGAAACAGGCCGATCATTCCCTCCTGGATCAAATCCTCCCTCTCACCGCCCACAATGAACATGGCATGGGCTTTTTTCAGGACCATCCCCTTGTATTTTTCCATGAGATAGTCTTCCAGCTCCTGCTCACCGCTTCTCAGCCGTTCAATCAATTCTTCGTCCGTAAATCGTTCGTAATTATCCATATTTTATCCTAAAAGCCGCTGTCTCACAATTTCATAAGCCAATACTCCTGCAGCCACAGAAGCATTCAGGGAATCAATATCCCCTTTCATGGGGATGGAGGCCACAAAATCGCATTTTTCCTTTACCATCTTGGATACGCCTTCCCCTTCGTTTCCGATCACAAGACCAATCGGGCCTTTTAGATCAAGCTGGTACATGCTGGTGCCGCCCATATCCGCACAGACGAACCACAGGCCTTCCTTCTTCAGCTCCTCAATGGTCCTGGCAATATTGGTCACTCTTGCCACCGGCGTGTAATTCAGGGCGCCTGCCGAGGTACGGGCCACAGTGGCCGTAAGCCCCACCGCCCTGTTTTTTGGTATGACAACCCCGTGGGCACCTGCCAGGTTGGCAGTACGGATAATGGCCCCCAGGTTGTGAGGGTCTTCAATGTTGTCGAGGACCACCACAAAAGGCGGTTCCCCTTTCTCTCTTGCCTTATTCAGAATATCTTCCACTTCAGCGTAATCATAGGCCGCCGTCATGGCAATGACTCCCTGATGTTTTCCTGTCTCTGACATCTGGTCCAGGCGCTCCTTTTTCACGAACCGCACCATGGTATCATGCTTTTTCGCCTCTCTTAAGATGGTGCGGACAGGGCCGTCCTCACATCGCTCCAGCACAAACAGCTTGTCCACTACCCGGCCGGAACGAAATGCCTCCAGCACTGCGTTGCGGCCTTCCACTTTACTCTCCTGGAATTTCTCTTCCATCTGCTTCTCCTTCTTCCATACCTGTTTTAATCAGCTCCAGCATCCGTTCCCACTGCTCCGTAAGATACAGATATCCCATCAGCGCCTCAAAACCGGTTGCCCTTCTGTAATCTGACATGCTGGCATTCTTGGCCATGGTATAAGATTTTGCATTTCTGCCCCGCTTAAATACCGCTGTCTCCTCCTCTGTGAGATGAGGTTTCAATTTCTCTATCATGGCGGACTGTGCAGACGCCTTCACGAGCCTGCTTGCCCGGTTATGCAGCTTATTTACCTGCGTGTTACCCTTTTCCACCAAAATGGTGCGGATGACCAGCTCATAGATGGCATCCCCGATATAGGCCAGGGTCAGAGGAGAATACGTTCTGATATCCGTATCCTCCAGGCCAAACATGTCTTTCAGCATTTTTAAGCTCTCTTCCATTGTACACCTTCTCTTGTATCTTTCAAAATGATGCCCATGGAGGCAAGCTGGTCACGGATCTCATCCGCACGTGCAAAATCCTTTGCCTTTCTGGCTGCCTGGCGTTCTTCGATGAGGCGCTCCACATCAGAGTCCAGAACTTCTTCTTTTTTATTCACGAGCAGTCCCAGTATATCACACAAGCCTGTGATCTTATCAAAGAGCAGCTTTACAAATGCCTTTGTGCTGCCGCTTCCCGCCTGGGTGTTGGTGAATTTCACAAGCTCGAAAACAGCTGCAATGGCATCCGCTGTGTTGAAATCATCCTCCATGGACTCCTCGTATTTTTTCACATAGCCTTCGATCTCAGGAAGCAGTGCCCGCTCTGCCTCTGAAATCTCCTCACCCCCGGCATTTTCAAGCAGGTGTTTTAACTGGTCCACACATGTCACAATACGGTCCAGAGCGTTCTTGGAAGCCTCCATCAGCTCCGCACTGAAATTGAGAGGACTCCTGTAATGGGCATTCAGCATAAAGAAGCGGAGCACCTGCAGGTCGTATTTCTCGCCAATCTCACGTACTGTAAAGAAATTGCCCAGCGATTTTGACATCTTCCTGTTGTCAATATTCAAAAATGCATTGTGCATCCAGTATTTAGCGAAGATCTTGCCATTGCAGCACTCAGACTGGGCGATCTCATTCTCGTGGTGAGGGAATACCAAGTCCTCACCGCCTGCATGGATATCAATCTCCTCACCCAGATATTTTTTAGACATGACAGAGCACTCGATATGCCAGCCCGGCCTTCCCTCGCTCCAGGGGGATACCCAGTAAGGCTCCCCTTCTTTTTTCGGCTTCCAGAGTACAAAGTCTAAGGGGTCTTCCTTCTGGTCCTCGCCTGATACCTGGATGGAACGGAATCCTGACTGCAAATCATCCAGATTCTTGTGAGACAGCTTTCCGTACTCACTGAAATTCTTCACTCTGAAGTATACCGTACCGTTTACCGCATAGGCAAACCCTTTGTCAATAAGGGTCTGGATCATATGGATCATACCGTCGATCTCCTGGGTTGCCAGGGGATGGGTAGTGGCAGGCTTTACATTCATGTCCGCCATATCCTTTTTACATTCTTTGATAAAGCGCTCGGAAATCTCTTCCGCGGGAACACCCTCCTCAATGGCCTTTGCAATGATCTTGTCATCCACATCCGTGAAATTGGATACATAATTTACATCATATCCTTTGTACTCCATATATCTTCTCACGGTATCAAATACGATCATGGGCCTTGCATTTCCAATGTGGATAAAATTGTATACGGTGGGTCCGCACACGTACATTTTTACTTTTCCTTCCTCCAGGGGAACGAAATCTTCTTTTCTCTTTGTCAGGGTATTATAAATCTTCATGTCTTTACTCCTTTTCTTCTATTACTTCCTGAAGCGCGTATTCCAGCTTTTGCAGCTTGGACTTCAGGTGTTCATTCTCACTCTGCAGTTTTCTGATGTCCTCCAGTACCGGGTCAGGCAGATGCACCTGGTCCATATCACTTCTGGGTACCTTCTGGTTTTCCCGCTTCACAATACGGCCCGGCACACCGACTACGGTACAGTTTGGCGGTATTTCCTCCAGCACTACGCTTCCGGCACCGATCTTGGAATTTTCCCCTATGGTAAAGGAGCCGAGTATCTTCGCTCCGGCACTTACCATCACATTGTCCTTCAGGGTGGGATGGCGCTTGCCGGTCTCTTTGCCCGTACCGCCCAGTGTCACACCCTGATAGAGGGTGACATTATTCCCAATGACTGTGGTCTCACCGATGATCACACCGGTTCCGTGGTCAATAAACAGTCCCTTTCCTATTTTTGCCCCAGGATGGATTTCAATACCTGTTTTTCTGGCTGCCCTCTGGGAAATCCACCTGGCAAGGAAATAATGACCTTTTTCATAGAGCTTATGAGCCCTTCGATACTGGATCATGACTCGAAAACTGGGATACAGAAGGACTTCCAGCGGCGTCTTGATCGCCGGGTCCCTTTCCCGGATAACCTGAAATTCTTCTTTTATATGTTTGACAAATCCCATGGTTTTATTTCCTTTCTATTATAACAAAAAACGTCCCTATATGGCTGTTAAGGCCATATAGAGACGAAGATATCACTCCGCGGTTCCACTCTATTTGAGGACAATTGTCCCCCGCTCACACCCTTAACGCGGGCTTACGGACCTTCCTGCAAAAGGCCGGTCAGCTCCCGGACGCACTTTCACCCTTTCCTTTTTGGACAGCTCTCAGCCGGTGACTGTCCTTCTCTGTAAAAATTCCCGGAGTTACTCTTTCCGTTCACAGCTTTTTCCATATCTTTTTATAGTTTATGCATAAATGCCCTGTTTGTCAATGGATTTTTCACCTGCTGATGCAAAAACCGTCTTTATCCGACTTTTTCACCCGGTACATGGCCGTGTCCGCGGCCCGGTAAAGCTGGGAGAAGGTGCAGCCGTCCCTGGGGCTTATGGCAATGCCGATACTGGCAGATACCAGCCTCCCGGCGCCTTGGATCTGAATATCCCTTATGGCCTCCAGTACTAGGGCCGCTTTCTTTTCTGCCATTTCAGAATCCACATTTCCCTGCAGGAACACTGCGAATTCATCCCCGCCCATACGCACCACCAGATCGTCTGAGCGAAAGGTTTTGTTTAAAACTTCACCGACTTTTTTCAGGACAATGTCCCCCACCTCGTGCCCCCACTTATCGTTGATGCTTTTAAAATCATCCAGATCGATCATAAAAAGGACACCTGCGGCATTCTCTTTTAATCTCTGTGATATTTTTCCCACTGCGGATTTGTTGTAGGTGTTGTTGAGCACGTCTCTTTCACTGATCTCCATCAATCTCTGTTCCCTGTGTTTGACCTCTGTAATATCCTGCAGCTTGCCCACCACCACGCTGGCGCTTGCTTTTTTGTCAAATATGGCCTTCAAGTGGCAGGAATACCAGTTATACCGGCCCTCCTTTCCCTTTACCCTGAGCTGTATGCTGCGGGTATCCAGAGAATGGGGCATTTCCTTTAACGTTCTGTACACAATCTCCCTGTCATCAGGGTGTACGCTTCCATTGTCAAGCCTATGGGAAAACTTTTCAAAGCGCAGGGTATCAAGGCCCAGCATGTCCCTTGCGTTATTGGTAAATTCCAGTACATCCTGCCCGCAGAAATACTCAAACAGTACTGTATCGGAAAACTGGGAAAGCGCTGCGAAGCGTTTCTGTTCCATCACCCGCGCTCTCTGCTGCTTTCTCAAAACAACAAAGACTACACTGACAACAGCTATTGTGAGTAGGATGAGGAGCATTCCCGTGAGGAGCACATTTCGGTAAACGGTATGGGAACTGACCAGCACATTGTCCTCACTGACGAAGTTGGCAATATACCAGCCATTATAATCCATTTTTTCCACAGATACATAATAGCTTATTTTGTCCAGGGAGATCTTGTCCGTAATTTCCGTATTTCTGCTCTTTTCCAGCATATCCCTGACTTTGTTCTCATCGTCCTTTGATATCCCTCTCTCCTCCAAGATCCCGAACAGACTGCTGTCCGTGGCAAAATCAGGAACTTTGGAATAGACGATCTCCCCGTCCCTGGCCGTTATAAAGGTGCTGACCTCCTTATACATCCTGCTTTCCTGTGTCACAGATGTGAGGATTGTAGCCGGGATTTCCGTCTGCAGGATTCCGGTAACACTTCCCCCTTTGGATACGGGAATACCCACTGCAAAATAATACTTTCCCTCCTCGTCCACACGAAAATGGTCTGAGACGGTGGAACCGTTCTGAAGAAGCTGCTGATAGACTTTCTGTTCTGTGAACCAGCAGTCCCCCTTCTCCAGTTCCTTTCTTATTTCATCCATATCCAGATACTCCAGATGATACCCCTTATTCTTATCCCCAATACGATTGAGAAACGGCCCGAACCAGTCCTCTTTGGCCGACAGCCCGTTGGTATCCATCACAGCCGCCACGGCCCCCATGGTACTCAGAATGTCTGATATCTTTCCATTGAGCTGTCTCTTCTGGTTTTTTGTGTAGGCAGAGAGGTTATTCCCGATCAGGGTGTCATACTCTTCATTGAGTTTGTTCTGCTGCACTGCAAAAATGGCGGAGACCAGAATAATAAATATGAGACAGCAGGTCCCCAGCACGCCCAGCAGCTTCCCTGTTCTTTCCGGATGTTCCTTCATATCCATCAGCCCTTTACGTTTTCTCTTGCCATCAGCAGACCGGTAAACGCATCTGCCGGCATCGGTCTTGCATAATAATACCCCTGTCCGTATTCACAGCCGACAGAGCGTAGAAACTCTCCCTGCTCTTTTGTCTCGATCCCCTCCGCAATGGTACGCATACCGAGTTTTTTCGCCATCCGCACCAGGGAAGCCAGGATCTCAGGCCCTCTGCCGGAAATACCCTGATTCTCTAAAAACTTCATATCTAATTTCAGGATATCCACCGGTACGTCCTTCAGCATATTCAGAGAGGAGTATCCGCTTCCGAAATCATCCATCAGCACCTGGAACCCATAATTCTGAAGCTCTTTCATGGCTGCCAAAAGCTGCTGAGGATTGTCCGTATAGGCACTCTCCGTGATTTCCAGGCGCATCATACCCGGCTCCAGCCTGTAACGCTCCGTCAGATCAATGATGCTTCTGCAGAGATTGGGATCATAAAACTCCAGCCTGGAAACATTGACAGAGACAGGGATACTGCAAAGACCCCTGCGCCTCAGTTCCAGGATATTTCTGCAGACTTCCTCTCTTATGTAGGCATCAAGCTTGATGATAAAACCATTATGTTCAAAAAAAGGAATGAAAAATCCGGGTGACACCATTCCCTTTTCCGGATGGTTCCACCGCACCAGCGCCTCTGCGCTCACTACTTCCCCTGTCTTCAAATCCACAACAGGCTGGTAATACACCTCGAACTGCCGCTGGAGAAGCGCCTCCTCCATGGAATTGGTAAGCTGCTGTTCGCTGAGGACCACCTGGTGGAGTTCGTCATTATATACCGCGTAGGAACGGTTTGAATTTCCCTTGACTGTGCGCAGCGCCAGGTTTGCCCTGTCGCACATCAGATCCACGGACATCTCTCTGTCTTCTATGGTATAGACTCCATAATAGAGATTGATCTTCTGCTCTATCTTCACAGATGACAGACTTTTATCCATCTGCTCCCGTACATACTGCAGTTCCTCCGTTCCCGCAGGCAGACATACGGCAAAATGGTCTGCCTCCAGCCTGCCATAGGTGCCTTTGCTCTTCAGGCATTTCTGAAGCCCCTCAGCTATGAGGAGCAGTATCCTGTCTCCCATAAAATTGCCGTACAGCTCATTGATCACCTTAAAACGCTCAATATCAAACTGCACCATATTATAAGTGCCTTCCGGGTTCTGTTTCAGAAAATCCGCGGTCTTCCTGCAGAAAGTGGAACGGTTATAAAGCCCGGTGAGGGCATCATGCTCCAACAGGTATCTCAGCTCCTGATTTTTCTGTTCTATGAGAAGTTCGTTCTCCCGGCTCTCCGTCACGTCAATATTTACAATGCGGTAAATGGGGACTCCGTCCTCCTCCTTGTATTTCAGCGCATTCAAACTCAGCCATCTAAGGCCTTTGTCCTTTCGCCTCACCTGATGGACCACGGAGATCCTTTCATTGCTGTCCTGATTTTCCCTGAGCCGCCCGAGAATATATTCCGTATCACCGCCAACCCACAAAGCGGTCAGGTCTTTGCTGAATCTCTCCTGAAACTCCTCCCGGTCATAGCCGAACTGGCGGCAGAACCCGTCATTAAAATACTCCACCTGCACCTTATCTGTCACCTTCCAGACACCAATACCGCCCGGAACAGAATCAATCAGGGAATTCAGCTCATTTCTGGTCTCAAAAAGGGCATTCTCAAGTCTTTTCCGCTCCAGAATATGCTTTACCACAATATTCTCCACACGTTTTTTCACCACCATGGCCCGGTACGGCTTGTTGATAAAATCGTCCGCTCCGAGTATCAGCGCGTGCTCCTCTGATTTTTCCTTCTCTGAGGTTGCCATGATGACCGGAATACCAGACAGGGCCTTGTCCTCCTTCATGGTCTTCAGAACCTCAAATCCGTCCATACGCGGCATGACAATATCCAATAGGACCACATCAACCGGCTGGCTGCGCAGGATCTCCATGGCTTCCGCTCCGTCTGCGGCCTGAAGAATGCTGTACTCATCCTCAAATATATTCTCCAGGAGCGCTCTGTTCAATTCTACGTCATCTGCAATCAGCATGGTTTTTTCTCTCTGCATCTATTTACAACCCTTCCTCGTTTTTCTCCTGTCTGTTCCCGGAAGCCTCCGGCACCCCGCAGAATTTTTCTATCATATCCTGCATCTTCTTCACATCCACGGGCTTTGCCAGAAAACCGTTCATACCGGCTTTTTTGGCTGCTTCCACATCCTCCTGAAACGTATTGGCCGTCATGGCTACGATAGGTACAGAACCTGCATCCTCCCGCTCCATATCCCGAATGGCGCGCGCAGCCTTCAACCCATCCATAACCGGCATCTTCAGGTCCATCAGTATCATCCCGTAGGTATCCGGCCCGCTGTGGGCAAAGCGCAGCACAGCCTGCCTTCCATCCGCGGCCACATCTGTCCGGATCCCCCACATTTTCAGGAGTTCCGCTGTTATCTCCGCATTGATCTCATTGTCCTCCGCCAGAAGGATTCTCAGATTTTCCCATCTGCACGCATACTTTGGAGCCTCTTCCCCGCATATGCTTCCCCTTCCGAGAGGCAGCGTGAAATAAAATGCAGCGCCTTCACCCAAACGGCTTTCCACCTTCAGGGAACCTCCCATTAGCGCGGTCAGGCTTCTGCTGATAGAAAGGCCCAGTCCGGTTCCCATCTGGCGGTTTTTTGCCCCTTCCACCTGCTCAAACGCTTTGAATATCCGCTCCTGGTCCTCCACGGCGATTCCCGGCCCGGTGTCCTTTACCAAGAAACGTACCGGCAGAACCCCCTGTTTTTCTGGCAGAACTGCTGCCTCCAGACAGATACTTCCGCCCTCCGGCGTAAATTTCACCGCATTGGACAACAGGTTCAGGAGAACCTGCTTGATGTGCATACTGTCACCTTCCAAAACATCTTCCTCATTCTCTGCACAGACTGTAAAACGGATCTTCTTTTCCTTTGTCTGCATAAGCAGAATGTCTCTTATCTCTTTCATCATCACCTGAAGAGAGAATGAAGTTTTTGTTATCTTCATTTTTCCGTTCTCGATCTTGGACATATCCAGGATATCATTGATCAGTGCCAGAAGGTAGCCGGCAGACACCTTGATCTGCTCCAGCCTGTCTCTGGAACCGCCAGAACGCTCCTCTGTTCTCAGCGACAATTCCGTAAGACCGATGATGGCATTCATGGGCGTACGGATCTCATGGCTCATCCTGGACAGGAAATCAGACTTGGCTCTGTTGGCCCTGTCCGCAGCCTTCAGTGCCTCCTCCAGTTCCCGGCGGCTGTCCTCCTCCTTCTTCATCACATCGTGCACATCCCTGGATGTCATCAAGTACATATCCCGCTGTCCCTCAAAGCAGCAGATGCGCAGTTCCTTATACCTGCCATCACCGGAAAGATAGATAAACTGCACCAGGTCCGTATCTTTCCGAAGACATTTCCCCAGATTCTCAAGGCTTATTCTAGAAAGCCACAGTTCCCTGTCCCTCTCTGCCACATAATGTCCGGAAAACTGCTTTGCTGTTGCGTCATACACTCCCGCAAGCGGAATATCCGGGTATGCCTCCTTATCTGAAAACCGCATGGCATACTGATTCTTTTTCGCGTCTATAATGCTTAAATATTCGTAATCATGCTCCATGGTAAAATCATAAATAGCCTGAAGACGAATGTTGTCCAGCTCTGTATTTTTTTCTTTTGTGATATCCTCGGCAATTCCAATGACAGAAACCGGTGTCCGCTCTGCCCCGTATTCCACCACAGATAAAAAGGACCTGCACCAGGTTCCCGTTCTTTTCATCCGGAATTCGCAGGATGCCGTCTTATTCCCCTCATAAATCCGGGCAAACATCTCTCGGTATTCCTGCGCAAATTCCGCCTCCACAAACTCCTCAATAAAGCTTTCCGGCATATGATCATATTGTTTCCTGCACCCGAAATACCGGCAGGTGCGCGCTGAATTTAGGAGTGTCCTCTTTTCTGGATAGTAATAGAAATCATAAAATGCCGTATTTTCCAAGGAAAATCTGAGAAGTTCCCGGCTGGCCTCCACCTCTCTTTTGAGATTCAAATTCCTCATCTCTGTCTCTTTGCGCTTGTGGATGTCAATAAATACACTCTGGAAGACCAGCTCCCCATCCATGTCATAGAGAAGCTCCGCATTTCCTACAATCCAGCATTTTTCCCCATCCCTTTTGAGAAGTCTGTATTCATATCCTTTCCGGTCGCCTGCTTTTCGGAGGGTGGAAAACTCCCTCATCACCCGTTCCCTGTCCTCTTTTGCCACCAATGCAGGCAGATTCCAGTCTTTTTTTGCCCAAAATTCTTCCGGGGTATAGCCGAAAATGCGCACAGCCTCATTGTTTGCCATCCTGAATTCCACTTTCATGTCATCCGTAGCCTTATACTGGACAATACCGCACAGGACAGACTGCATAAGTCTGTCATACCATTCCTTCTGCCGTTCGATCTCCCGGCTGTGCTCCACCTCATCGGTAATATCCCGGATCGTACTGATGCAGATCTCCCTGCCGGAGTCGGAGACCACCTTTCTTCCTATATCATTGACCCAGATATAACTGCCGTCCCTGCGCCGCATTCGGTACTGCACCTCGTATTCCTCATCTTCCGCAAGGGCTTTTTCCACTATCTCGTCAACCTTTGGGGCGTCCTGGGGATGCATACAATTCATCACTTTTCCATCTATGTCCCCCACATATCCTTCATAGGAATCATATCCCAGATAATTGAGAAGCTGGTCATTGATAAAATACAGCGGAAATCCTTCCTCTATGTATCCCCCCATCATACCTCCGGGTATACTCCGTTTGATCAAGTCCATAGAGCGGTCTGAAATCTGCTTCTCCATTTCTTTTCTGGATCTCCTGCCTGTGGAGTCCGGAAAATATGTCCCTTCCTCCTGATCCGCTGCTGCTATGGATGCGTGGATAGATACAATGGTCCATCCCTTTTCTTCCCTTTTACAGAACGCAGTGACCCGAAGGTTAATGGAGATCTCCCCGCGCTCAACCTGCATCCGGACCAGAACAGAAGCACACACATCCAGGTCCCTGCTCTCCACGTATTCAAAATCTATATGATAAGGCATGGGGTCCATACGGATCTCTTCCCTGAGTGCCTCTAAAGCCTCTGCTTTGTTCCTGGCAAACTCCTGTTCGCCGGTACCGATCCACTGGATATCACGGTGCAGAAAACCCTCTGTCTTCTCCACGCTGCGCTCCACCAGATAGGCGTTAAAAAACGATTTTACCAATCTTTCCGCAAAAGGGTTCTTCATGCATACCTCCCCTGCATCTTCCTGCAGTCTTCACTATTCTTTATTATAGCTCACAGCGCGCCTGCAAACAAGATTTTTCCAGACAAAAACGGACGCAAAATCCTGTGATTCTGCATCCGTTTCTTACAAGAGGCTGATTTCTATCTATTTCATTTCTATTTTCAAGGAAGGCTGTTCAAATCACAAAAACTTAGCAGATGCCCTGTGCAAGCATTGCTTCTGCAACTTTTTCAAATCCGGCTACGTTGGCACCCATTACATAGTTGCCCTCATTGCCGTATTTTTTCGCTGCATCCGCCATATTGTGGCAGATGTTGACCATAATACCCTGTAATTTTGCGTCTACTTCTTCAAAGCTCCAGCTCAGGCGCTCACTGTTCTGTGACATTTCCAGTGCGGATGTGGCAACACCGCCTGCATTGGCAGCTTTGCCCGGCGCAAAGATAACTCCGTTCTCCTGCAGATATTCGGTAGCCTCCAGTGTGGTAGGCATGTTGGCGCCTTCGCATACTGCAAAGCATCCGTTAGCGACTAACTGTTTTGCATCTTCTAACTGCAGCTCATTCTGGGTCGCACACGGAAGGGCAACGTCCACTTTCACGCTCCATACCCCTTTGCCCTCATGATATTCTGCGTTAGGTCTGTAATTTTTGTACTCTGTCAGACGGGCACGTTTTACTTCTTTGATCTCTTTTAAAGCTGCTAGGTCAATGCCTTCCGGATCATAGATCCAGCCTGCGGAGTCGGAGCAGGTCACCGGTTTGGCACCTAACTGGTATGCTTTCTCAATGGCATAAATGGCAACATTACCTGCACCGGATACTGCCACTGTCTTGCCGGCAAGTTCTTTGCCGTTTAATTTCAGCAGCTCTTCTGTCAGATATAAGAGACCATATCCTGTAGCCTGTGTTCTCACCAGAGAACCGCCGTATGTCAGGCCTTTGCCTGTGAGAACGCCTTCGTAAGCGTCGCGGATCCTCTTATACTGTCCAAACATAAAGCCGATCTCTCTTGCGCCAACACCGATATCACCGGCGGGTACATCTGTGTCCGCACCGATATGTCTGTACAGTTCTGTCATAAAGCTCTGGCAGAATGCCATAACCTCTCTGTCGGATTTTCCTTTCGGGTCAAAGTCAGAGCCGCCTTTACCGCCGCCGATGGGAAGCCCGGTGAGAGAGTTTTTGAAGATCTGCTCAAATCCCAGGAACTTGATGATTCCCAGATATACGGACGGATGGAAGCGGAGTCCTCCTTTGTACGGTCCGATCGCACTGTTGAACTGTACACGGTAGCCTTTATTCACCTGCACATTGCCATTGTCATCCACCCACGGTACGCGGAACATAATGATGCGTTCCGGCTCTACCAGACGCTCCAGCAGTGCTTCTTTGCGGTATTTTTCTTCGTTTGCATCAACAACCGGTTTCAAAGACTCCAGGACCTCTCTGACAGCCTGATGAAATTCCGGTTCACCTGGATTTTTCTTAACTACTGATTCAATTACCTCATCTACGTATGACATGACAATCCTCCTATAGTGATATGTGTAAAACTTATGTAGGTTATTATAAAACCTGCTGCCAGATTTTGCAAGTTTTATTTTTAGTTCCTGCAGATTTTTTCATAAATTTTACTTTTTCCAGACTTTTTCAAAGAAAAGTGAATCTTTCTTTTGTGAAAGTGTCATATACTTCTCCCGTTTAAAGTGTTTTATTTGTAGCGTATTGACAATAAAGATTTCCTGTCAGATTCTGGTTGTCCACTCTGAGCAGTCCCACACCTTGGATACCAGGCCGTCGTAGAACTCCGGTTCATGGCAGACCATGAGGATCGTACCTTTATATTCCTGCAGGGCGCGCTTTAACTCCGCCTTGGCATCCGCGTCCAGATGGTTGGTTGGCTCATCCAGCAAAAGCAGGTTGCTCTCCCGGTTCAGGATCTTGCAGAGTCTGACTTTTGCCTGCTCCCCGCCGCTCAACACGCGTACCAGGCTCTCAATATGCTTGGTGGTCAGGCCGCATTTTGCCAGGGCCGCCCTCACCTCATACTGGGTGTAAGCGGGAAACTCCTCCCATATTTCTTCAATACATGACCGCTTGTTGCCCTGGGGCATTTCCTGTTCAAAGTAACCGATCTCCAGGTAATCCCCCAGACGTACTGTGCCGGACAATGCAGGGATCAGTCCCAAGATACTTTTCAAGAGAGTCGTCTTGCCGATGCCGTTTGCTCCCACAAGTGCGATCTTCTCCCCCCGCTCCACGGTCAGGGTCAGGGGTTTTGATAATGGCTCCTCATAGCCTATCACCAGTTCTTTTGTCTCCACCACAAAACGGCTGGGGGTTCTGGCTGTGAGGAAATGAAATTCCGGCTTTGGTTTTTCCTTTGCCAGCTCGATCACATCCATCTTGTCCAGCTTCTTCTGTCTGGACATAGCCATATTCCTGGTAGCCACCCGGGCTTTATTGCGGGCAACAAAATCCTTCAGCTCGCTGATCTCCTGCTGCTGCCTCTGGTACGCAGCTTCAAGCTGGGCCTTCTTCACGGCATAGACCTCCTGGAAATGGTCATAGTCCCCCACATACCGGTTCAGCTGCTGGCTGTCCATGTGGTAGATCAGATTTACTACCTGATTCAGGAAGGGGATGTCATGGGAGATCAGTATAAAAGCATTTTCATATTCCTGCAGATACCGTTTCAGCCATTCAATGTGCACCTCGTCCAGATAATTGGTAGGCTCATCCAAAAGCAGGATATCCGGTTTCTCCAGAAGCAGTTTCCCCAGTAAGACCTTGGTCCTCTGCCCCCCGCTCAAATCCGTCACGTCCTTGTCAAGACCGATATCCGTAAGGCCCAGTGCCCTTCCCACTTCCTCCACCTTGGAGTCTATAATGTAGAAATCATGCACGGTGAGCAGGTCCTGAATGGTGCCCAGTTCCTCCATCATCCGGTTCAGTTCCTCCTCGGAAGCCTCCCCCATGCGGTCGCAGATGGCATTCATGTTCTCCTCCATCTCAAAAAGCCAGGCAAATGCAGATTTCAGCACATCCCGTATAGTCATTCCCTTTTCCAGCGCGGTATGCTGGTCCAGGTATCCCACGCGGACATTCTTAGCCCACTCAATCTTTCCCTCATCCGGCATCAGCTTGTTGGTGATAATATTCATGAAGGTAGATTTTCCCTCACCGTTGGCCCCCACAAGGCCGATATGCTCGCCTTTTAAAAGGCGGAAAGATACATCCTGAAAAATAGCCCTGTCACCGAAGCCGTGGGACAGATGTTCTACGTTTAATATACTCATGTTTCCTAATCCTCTCCTGTTGTTCTTACTTTGTAACGGCTGCTTTCCTTCACAGCCGCTTTTTTCTTTGGAGGCTGCCGAAACGCCACATTACTTTTTCTGGCAGCAGCCGCCGCAGCCGCTTTGCATACGGTCATCCATCATCAGGTCTCTAGCGTCTGTGAGCGCGCAGATGGCCTGGGCGGAAATCCCCTCCCCTGCCCCTGTAAAGCCAAGGCCTTCCTCTGTGGTGGCCTTTATATTGACCTGGTTTTCCTCCAGATGCAGGACCTCTGCTATATTTTTCCTCATAGTATCAATATGAGGCAGCATCTTTGGTTTCTGGGCAATAATAGTTGCGTCAATATTATTGATCACATACATATTTTCTTCCAGAAGGGTTCCCACATGGGCAAGCAGCTTCATACTGGATATGCCCTTGTATTTTGGATCTGTGTCCGGAAAATGCCTGCCGATATCATGAAGCGCCGCAGCGCCTAAAAGTGCGTCCATAATGGCATGCAGAAGCACATCCGCATCAGAATGTCCCAGAAGGCCTTTCTCCCAGGGGATGTTCACGCCTCCCAGTATCAGATCCCTTCCCTCTGTCAGTTTGTGTACATCATAACCCATACCTACACGTATCATAATATATCTCCTTTCCCGCCGTTCTTTTATCTATTACGCGGGTCTGCGCCGGGATTTTTCCGGGGTTTGCCGCTTTCTTCAATTTTCATTTTTTCGGCCATACGCAAAGTATAACAGATAATCCGTCTGCATGACAAGGCCGTCCTGTGCGCTATCGGCAGCAAAAGGCAGAACGTTACTGTCCACTCCGTGTCCGGTAACACGCTTCGCGATGCACAGATATGGAGCATTCTGCCCCATATCGCGCTGGCTGCCTCGGGATTTTCATGCTACCGGCATGAAAACGCCTTCCGGTACAGTGGCCTGTGAACAGTAACACGCTTCGCGATGCACAGATATGGAGCATCCTGCCCCATATGGCGCGGCCTGCCTCGGGATTTTCATGCTTCCGGCATGGAAACGCCTCCCGGTACAGTGGCCTGTGAACAGAAACGGCAGAACACCCCTTTTCATGGATGTTCTGCCTCTTTTAAACCTTTGTTTTTACAGGTAATGCGAAGACCTGCTATGCAGTTATTTCCGTCACTTCATATCCCGCATCCACAACCGCTTTTTTCAGCGCGTCCCCGGATACGTCCCCGCTGGTTTCCACATAGGCGGCCTTGTCCTCCAGGTTCACGTCTGTCTTTGTCACGCCCTCCACAGCGTTCAGGGCCTTTGTCACTGCTGCCTGGCAGTGTGCACACATCATTCCTTCGATCTTCATAGTTATCATCTTTGTTTCCTCCTTATTTTCCGGCAGTGTTCTGCCTTGATCTCCATTGTCAACGGTTTCTGTCTGCTCCTTTTTGGCAGGTTTCTTCAGTACATGGAAGAAGCGAAGCCGCAGGGCATTGGTCACAACAAAAAAGCTGCTGAGACTCATGGCTGCCGCGCCGAACATGGGGCTTAACTTTAAGCCGAACATGGGATAAAGAAGCCCTGCCGCCAGTGGGATCCCACAGGCGTTATAGAAAAATGCCCAGAACAGATTCTGTTTAATATTGCGGATGACCGCTTTGCTCAGTCCCACCGCTGTCACCACATCCAGAAGATCACTCTTCATGAGTACAATATCCGCACTCTCAATGGCAACATCTGTACCTGCGCCGATGGCGATCCCCACATCAGCTCTGGCAAGTGCGGGGGCGTCATTGATGCCGTCGCCAACCATGGCTACAGTCCTTCCGCCCTCCTGGAGCCTTGCCACTTCCCGCTCTTTGTCCTGAGGAAGCACCTCGGCAATGACGGTGTCTATAGAAAGCTGCCGTTTGATCGCCTCGGCAGTTCTTCGGTTGTCTCCTGTGAGCATGATGACCTCAATACCCAGTTTCTTCATCTCCCGGATCGCCTGGGCACTTGTTTCCTTCACCACATCCGCTGCGGCAATGATCCCAAGGATCTCATTCTCGTCAAAGAACAGAAGGGGTGTCTTACCCTCTTTTGCCAGACGTACCATATCCTGATCCCGGCTCTTTGCAGCAAGCCCCTTCTCCTTGGCAAACTTCTGATTGCCTGCAAAGTACCGTTTGCCGTTTATCTCCGCCTGCACACCTCGTCCGGGCACAGCAAGGAAATTCTCCGCTTTGGCAGGTTTTATGCCCTCAGCTCCTGCTTTCTCCAGAATGGCTTCTGCCAGGGGATGTTCACTTTTTTCCTCCAGGGCGGCCGCCACTGTGAGCAGCTCTTTTTCCGAACGTTGAAACGCAAGGATATCCGTTACCTGGGGTTTGCCCTGGGTGATAGTACCTGTTTTGTCCAATACAACACTTTTTATGTTGTGGGTGATCTCCAGTGCCTCACCGGATTTGATGAGGATACCGTTTTCCGCGCCTTTTCCCGTTCCCACCATAATGGCCACCGGTGTGGCAAGCCCCAGTGCGCAGGGGCAGGAGATGACCAGCACCGCAATGGCACAGGAGAGCGCAAATTCAAAGGTCGCTCCCGCAATGAGCCAGGCCGCTGCCGTGATCAATGCGATCCCCATGACAATGGGTACAAAAATACCCGCGATCTTATCCGCGATCTTGGCAATGGGCGCTTTGCTGGAACTGGCTTCCTCCACCAGGCGTATGATCTGGGAAAATGTGGTGTCATCCCCCACTTTTGTTCCCCGGAAACGGATGAATCCTGCCTTGTTCATGGTAGCCGCAATTACCGTATCTCCCACACTCTTCTCCACAGGTATGCTCTCCCCGGTGATGGCAGCCTCATCCACACTGGTGCTTCCCTCGATGATGATACCGTCCGCGGGAATGCTGCTGCCGGGCTTCACAAGGAAGATATCTCCCTCCAGGGCTTCCTCCGCGGGAATCTCGATCTGGCGTCCATTCCGCTCCACAACAGCCGTTTTGGGTGCCATATCCATCAGTTTCCGGATGGCCTCACTGGTCTTGCCTTTGGAACGTGCTTCCAGATATTTTCCTACATTAATGAATGCCAGGATCATCACAGCAGACTCAAAATACAGATCATGCCTGTACTGGTCCACAAGGGCGATATCCTGCACACCCAGCCCGTAACCTATTCGGTAGACGGCAAATACACCGTATACAAGGGATGCCGCAGAACCGATGGCGATCAGAGTAT
Source organism: Blautia marasmi (assembly GCF_900258535.1). NCBI lineage: Bacteria > Bacillati > Bacillota > Clostridia > Lachnospirales > Lachnospiraceae > Blautia > Blautia marasmi. The sequence goes on along the minus strand of NZ_OIWX01000001.1, from coordinate 4,121,777 downwards.
CCATATTGGGTGCCCCGTGCATTAAGGTGGAGAACCCTTTGGTATAATACGCCCGGTTCACAAATGCCACCGGAAGGCAGAGCAGAAACTGGGTCATGGCAAACCCCACCGCGTTCTCTGGACCGCTTAAAAATCCCGGAAGAGGCAGCCCTGCCATATGCCCCATGGAGACATACATGAGGGGAATCAGAAACAGGAAAGAAAGAATCATCCGGTTCCTCATCTCGTGCATATGTTTTTCCACCGGAGATTCCCCGGGCTTTGCTGCTGCCTGAGATGCTTTCCCGCCCCCGGAAGTCTTCCCGGCGGTTTCCGCATTCTCGTGTTCACCTGCAGCCGCGGCACCGTAGCCGGCGTGTTCCACTGCATTTTCTATATCCTGCACAGACAGGGCGGACTCATCAAAATCCACCTGCATGCTGTTCGTCAGCAGGTTTACGCTGACATCCTTGGTGCCGGGCAGCTTTCTGACACATTTTTCCACCCGGGAAGAGCAGGCGGAACAGGTCATGCCCGTCACATCAAATTTCTGTTTCATAATATTTCGCTCCCTTCAGCTGCTCGTGATCATTTTAATATTTTGCCCAACATAGTCACAAGTTCATCCACCTTTTCTTCTCTTTCTTCATCTGTATCCGCATTTTTGATGCAGTTTTTCAGATGGGCTGTGAGAATTTCCTTGTTAGCCTTGTTCAAAATGGCTTCTGTCGCCATAAGCTGCTGGGAAACGTCAATACAATACCTGTCTTCCTCCACCATCTTCAGAATGCCGTCTATCTGCCCGCGGGCTGTTTTCAAAAGACGGCTGATCTTTGCTTTATCTGCCTGCATGTACACAGCTCCTTTCCTGTATGCATTTCTCCGTCTATCACTACACCCCTGGGGGGTGTTATTTCTTACAAGACAACAATAACAAAAAATGGAGCAAAAGTCAACACTTTTACTCCATTTTCTTTCTCACCATTTATTTCTTACTTTTTCCGCAAATCCCAGCATGTGGCGAATCTCCAGTTTTTTCCCGTCATCTAACACCGCAGTGCCGTCAAAATGTCCGAACACCTGATGCTGGTCACTCAGGATGATTCCCGCAGAAGTATACGCTTTGCGGTCCAGCACAGGGGTAAAGGTCAGATCCAGCCGGTCGTCCGACGATGTAAAATACCAGGGTTTCAGATATTGTTCCTTATGCTCCTTCTCACCGGGAATATGAAATCTCACCTGGTTCAGCTTATGGGCATGGCCGTCATAGAACAGCATATTTTCAGAGGCCGCAGAGGTATCCCCAAACCCGTAACCCAGATTAAAGCCGAAAACTTTTCCGTCGATCAGCCCCTGCATGGCGCTCCAGTACCAGGTGTTGCTGTACGTCCACACGCCCCGCCCCCAGTCCAGCAGCCCGAAACTGTCTTCGCGGCTGAAAGAATGGCGCCGGCCCTTGTACTCCACCACACCTTTTGCCCGCATACCGATGATCTTCTGGTTATAGTAAAATGCCTTTTCCTTTTCAAAAGGAGTGGCGATCACCATGCTGTCCCTCGGCTCATCATCCAGTATGATCTTCATCCGGATCGGCTCCTTTTCCTCAAAGTCTTTCATCCAGGCCCTGAGTACCCGTCTGCCCTCCTCCACCTGAAACGAAAAATAACATTTCCTATCCCGGTATCTTGTCTCTCCATACCGGGAGTCAGGCGGCAGATTTGTCTTTCCCATTGGAAAAACCGTCATTGGACTCACTGTCCGCTCTGTCCTGTTGTCAAAATCCAGAAAGGAGATGCTCATAAGCCCCATATAGCTGTTGTCATCCACGGTCAGCGCCACCCCGAAATGCGGATCATAGATCAGATAATAATCCCACTCCTTAATCCTGAGAGGGTTGGCCTGAATCTTTTTCCTGTCATATTTTTTCACCAGTGACATGGCATATCCGGCCTGGGCCAGATTCCCCTGTTCATCCAGCAGTTCCCCGGGTTCCAGTTTTTTCTGCATGTAGATCCCCCTTTCACACAGACGCCTGCGTGCTGCCGTTTTGCTTTCCGGTGTGAACCGGACAGCCGCCGCCACGCATGATTTATCCAAGTGCCACATCTAATATCATCATTATCACAAACCCAACGGCAAAACCGATGGTCGCGATATTTGAGTGATCTCCCTCACTGGCCTCCGGTATCAGCTCTTCCACCACCACATATACCATAGCACCCGCTGCAAAAGACAGCAGATACGGAAGAACGGGGGTGATATAGGACGCCAAAAGGATCGTAACCAGCGCTCCTATCGGCTCCACGATCCCGGACAGCGTTCCCATACCAAAAGCCCGCAGCCTTGAATTCCCCTCGCTTTTCAGAGGAAGAGAAATAATGGCCCCCTCCGGAAAATTCTGAATGGCAATACCGATGGAAAGGGCAAATGCGCCCATCATACTGATATCTGAATTCTTCGCCAGCATACCTGCGAACACCACTCCCACTGCCATCCCCTCCGGTATGTTATGAAGCGTTACAGCCAGCACCAGCATGGTATTTTTTTTCAGACTGCATTTTTTTCCCTCCGGTTCACTGCATCCCAGATGGAGATGAGGGATCAGCCGGTCCATTAACAGTAAAAACAAAATTCCAAGGCCAAACCCCACCGCTGCCGGGATAAACGCTAATTTCCCCATATGCTCCGACATATCCATGGATGGAATGAGAAGCGACCACACAGAAGCTGCTATCATAACCCCCGATGCAAATCCCAATAGCATTTTCTGCACCAGCGGTTTAATCTCGTTTTTCAGGAAAAACACACAGGCAGCCCCCAGTGTCGTTCCCGCAAAGGGAATTAAAATCCCCAAAAATGTATTCATGTTCTTTCACCTGCTTTTCTTAATTATATGCTTACCGCATCTTTACTTTGCAGCAAACGGAATCCGGACTTCCGCTCTGGCTCCTGCTTTGCTGTCTGTTGACTTAAGTTAAAATTATTGTAGCATAATGCCGGACAAATTGCACTATTTTTGTTAAGTTTTCTGTTGGATGGAATCAATTCCCGTCACTGAACAATGGGAAGTGTGTTGCCGGGCACAGCCTGAACAGGAATCAATCCCCGTTTACGAATAAAAAAGCCCTGTAAAAGAAACAGGCGTAAAACCGCTTCTTTTACAGGGTCCGAATATGTATCAACTTGATTACTGAGCCAACGCTTTTCCCAGCTTTCTGCAGGCCTCTTTCTCCTCATCTTTGGGTTCCTCGTTGCAAATGACACTGTCGCAGACAAGTACCGCTTTGTCTTTCCTGCAAGTTTCCTCCCAGGAACGCATCCATTCACCGTCTCCCCAGCCATAAGAACCGAAAAGAGCAATTTTTTTGCCGTTCAGCTTTGGCTCACAGTCGGAAAATAAAGGTTCAAATTCTGTCTCCTCCAGTTCCTCGTCCCCCATGGACGGGCATCCGAATGCCACTGCGTCGAACTCATCTATCTTATCTGCGCTGAATGTATCCGGGGTAAAGGAAGCCGCCTCTGCCCCCGCTTCTTTTGCACCTTCTAAAACAGCCTCTGCCATCATCTCCGTATTTCCTGTTCCGCTCCAATAAACTACTGCTATCTTACTCATGCTTTCATCCTCCATATTTTATGATCATCTGCCAACAGCTTTTTATGCCGCCACTGCCAGCTCCCGGACAGGTCTGCCCTGCTGCCACAGTCTGAGATATATTTCCCTGCATTTCCGGAATTTTTCAAACAGTTTCATGGTCTCGCATTCATTGCAGTATACTTTCCAGCATCCCGCACATTTACTGTTTTTTCCTGCGTTTTCAATAAATCCCCTTACATCTCCTAAGGGATATCCCAGAAACAGGCCTATTTCGTGAGGGAAGTTCTCACCTTTCTCAAGCCGCATGCGCAGCCGTTTGATCGCCCGGTCAACGTCAATATCCGCATATCCGCATTCCTCTAAAAATCCTGCCACACCGGGCCTTGCCAGATCTTCTTTCAGTTTCTGTCTTCTGTACACATAGATCAGGGCCGTACCTTCCCGTTTTCTCACAACCGAAAGGGAAATCCCCTTCTCCGCAAACTGCTGCGTCAGGCTTTCAAGCTGGCTTTCCAGCCCCTCCCAGGAATCATAGGGCATATTAAACAAGTTCGCCGTCTTGATGGATGCCAGTGTCGGAGAACAATGTTCTATCAGATAGCGTTCCAGCATAGTCACTCATTCCTTTCCTGCATATTCTTCTAAAACACTGTGCAGGGCCGCGGCACTGCTTGTGTGCACCCTGGCTACCGGAATCTGATTCTTTTTTGCCTCCTGGAGGGCACTTACCACCATCTTATGAGAAACCGTATTGGTGAATAGGATCATTAAATCCGGGCAGCCCAGTTTTTTCTTCATGGCGCCTTTCTCCTTGGCAAAAACCTTTGCCTTACAGCCATGGCATTTACAGATATTCTGATACTGACAGACCATTCTCTCATTTCCGCCTACAATGACAATACTCATGGGCAAATTCTCCTTTTCAAAAGTTAGCTTTGGCTAACTCATATTTTTTATTAGAGCGGATGTATGGAAATACATCCGCTGATTGGGTTGTGTATGTTTATGTGGAGTGGTGTCTTGGTTAGCTCTAACTAACTTATGTCATATACTATACACACTTTTATGGTATGTGTCAAGATGTTTATTAAAAATAGAAGTTCGCTATAAACTTAATAAATCCCCTGAGGCGCTGCGTACAGTATTTTAATGACCGTATCACCAAAATATAAGTAATCGTTGAGTTTAACCATATATCTGCCCCTCTGCTGTAGATTAAAGAAGAATCATAATGCCCTTCGGTAAATTTCTGCAATCTCTTCCTTTGAAAATACCACCGGATTATTTGCCACTCCCGCCGCGGATACCTTCATACAGTTCTCCGCCATCCAGGGGATATCTTTTTCTGTAATCCCCAGACTGGAAAGGGTACATTCCAGATGGATTTTTTTCAACAGCGTCCTGATCCTATCCGCACAGTCCTCTGCGGTAAGACCCCCTAAAATCCTGGCGATCCTGCTGAATTTGCTTCTGTTCCCTTTATAGGACATTTCGACAATCACCGGGGTAAGGGCAGCCAGCCCCTGTCCATGAACGATATCTTTGCGTCCGCTGGCTGGATGTTCCATACCGTGTGCCAGAGTGACACCTGCGGAATGGATGACCATCCCACCGATTGTACTGGCAAAAGTAATCTTTTCCCACCCTTCTTTTGTGGCAGTGCCTTCGTATACTGCCGTCAGATTATCGGCAATCAGCTGAATGGCATAGAGGCTCAGAGCATCGGTAAATGGCTGCGCAGTTCTGGACGTGTATGCCTCTATGTTATGACACAAAGAATCAAACACGACAGACGCCAGCACCTTTTTCGGCATCGTCATCATACACTCCGAATCTATCAGGGATACTTTTGGTACGATTGCATTGCAGCGCAGGGATTTTTTATCTCCGTTTAATGGATTTGTCAGTACCGCAAACCCATTTCCTTCCGAACCGGTGCCGCAGGTTGTAGGAACTGCCACCAATGGAAGGGCAATATCACTTTGCCGCCGGTTATAGATATACTCATTGATATCCCCGGGATTTTCACTCAGGAAAGCAATCCCTTTTGCACAATCCATGATACTCCCGCCGCCTATGGCCACCACTACATCACAGCCATTTGACCTTGCAAAGTCCGCGCCTTCTTCCACCGTAGTGGTGAGGGGATTCTGTTTTACTTTGTCAAAAAGCACTGTTACAATCCCAGCATTTTCAAGGCTGCGTTTAACTTTATCATAGACACCGGATTTCTTTGCACTGCTTTCTCCTGTGACTATCAGTGCTTTCTTTCCATATGGCTTGGTCAGCTCTCCTGCTTTAGCCACCTTTCCAGAACCAAACACCATACTAACAGGCAGATAGTATGTAAATTCCAGTGCCGGTACCTCCTCTTTGGCAGCTTCCGCTGACTGCACCACCTCTATTGCCTGCGATAAAGACAAATCCACCTGTTCATCCAATTCTTCTATGGAAACATCAATATGGGAAGCAAACTTTTCTTTGTATTTCAGCTTACAACCTACACAGAAACATAGCCCCAGGATGCTCCATCCGCCCACCATGCCCCATTCTTGCAACACCAGTGCGCTGCCGGAATTAGGGAGCAGATACATAGCCACCATAAATCCTGACATGAGGACAGCTGCCACACCGACAATTTTATAGTGCGTTACTTTATAAGGCCGTTTCATTTCAGGCGCTTTTGATCTGAGGATAAGGAAAGAGATGGCAACCATGCAGTAGGCCAGACAGCAGCCGAAGTTGCCCGCATCCACGATCCAGACAAGCATTTTGCGTCCTAAAAACGGCGCTGCAATGGATAATAAACCGATAAGGAGTAAAGCTGTAACTGGTGTCTTATACTTTTTATGCAGTTTTGTAAACACCCGTGGGATCATGTAGGATTCTGCCATAGAGTACATGGCACGGCTTCCACCAATGAGGAATGAGTTCCAGCTTGTGACAATCCCGCACATACCGCCCACGATTAATACCTTGGACATCATATTGCTACCGAATGCTTTTGCCATGGCATCTGCCGTTACCAGTCCGGAACCTTCCATGGATTTTGAGATATCCACGGGATTCATCACATAGCCAACACCCAGGATGATCAATGCATAAAATATGATAGCCAAAACAATGGATAAAATGAGGATCTTTCCAACCTTCTTCAATGGCACATTAATCTCCTCCGCGGCCTGTGGAATTACATCAAACCCTATAAAGAAGAACGGAGTCACCACTGCCACGCTTAAGACGGATTTTAACATGGTCCCTACGGATTCCCCCATGAACATCTGATTTTCCATATTTGTCAAATCACCGCTTATTGCAGAGGAAGCAATCAGCAGGATGCCTACGCCGCCGATGATGACTGTAAGGACAGTCTGTAAGATTGCCGCCGTCTTTGCCCCCCTGATATTGATGAAGGTAATAAAAACAGCCACTGCAATCGCCACTGCCACCCAGGAAGCGTAAATATCAAATCCGGCAACTGTGTACATATACCCCTTTAGGAATCCCGGGAAAATGTACTGGATAATAGTTGGCAGTGCACAGGCCTCAAAGCATACCACGCTCACATAGCCCAATACAATCGCCCAGGTACAAATGAATGATCCAATGGGGCCCAGTGCTTTATAACTGAATACATGCTCGCCACCACACTGGGGCATGGCGGATGTCAGTTCTGCATAGGTAAGGCCGACGAAAAAGACCATCATGCCGCCCAGTGCAAAGCCAATCACAGCACCCAGCACACCTCCGCGCTGAATCCAGTCTCCGGATGAAACCACCCATCCCCAGCCAATCATGGCACCAAAGGCTATCACCAGAATATCCCAGGCACTGAATACTTTCTCAAATTCTGATTTCTTCTTGTTCATACTACCACTCCTCTCTCTTGCGCATCCTTCTGGCTGTTAATCCGGAAACCTCAGGTCCACCATCTGGAGCATATACCGGGCTGTCATCTCCCGTCCAAGCACACTGCTGTCAATCATCATATGCCTGCCTTTCCGGTCTCCCCGGTAGGAGCCCGTCATGTATTTGTATCTGGCATGGAGCATTTCATCATGGTACTTTACCAATTCGTCAGCCTGTTTCCTGCTAACCTTTTCCCGTTCCATCACGGACTGGATCCTTACCTCCTCCGGTGCATAGACAAAGAAATTAAGGCAGTCCCGGCGCTCCTTCAAGATATAGTTGCTGCATCTGCCTATGAGTACGCAGGATGCATTTTCGGCAAGCTTTTTGATGACTTCAAACTGGTTAAAGATGACCCTGTTCGTAAGATTTGCAAAACGGGGCCCGTACTGGGTTTCAAAACTATATAATACGTTGCTCCCTGCATCCGCCCTTTGGACCAGCTCCTTGTCTACACCAATCTGCTCCACTACCTGATCGACCAAATCCCGGTCATAATATTTAATACCCAGTACATCGGATATCCGTTTCCCTATCTCCGGACCGCCCGCGCCGTACTCGCAGCCAATTGTAATCACCATATGTTTCATATTCTTTTCCTCACTTTTCTTTTATACCAGCGCTTCTACCGACTGCCTGATGATTTCACATGCCTTGTCACAGTCTGCCTCTGTAATAATCAATGGCGGAACCATACGGATAATATGCTCCCCGATGGCCGTGAGCAGCAGATGCCTGTGAATGCATTCATGTTTTACATCAACTCCGGAAACGGCATTGTCAAACTCAACGCCTACCAGCAACCCCTGTCCCCTAACTTCTTTCACATGAGGTAGTTCTTTCAACTTCTCCATGAGATATGTTCCCATCTTTTCCGCGTTTCCTGCCAGGTCACGTGATAAAAGCTCACTGACCTCAGAAAAAGCTGCTGCGCAGCATACCGGATTCCCGCCAAATGTAGTTCCGTGTGAACCTACATCAAACGTCTTTGCTATCTTAGCAGACGCACATATTGCCCCAATGGGCATGCCGCCTCCCAGGGCTTTTGCCATGGATACTATATCCGGCTTGATACCGTAGTGCATGTATGACATGATTTTTCCAGTCCTGCACCATCCCGTCTGCACCTCATCCAGCAGGAGTAGCAACCCTTTTTCGTCGCAGAAATGGCGCAATCCAATCATAAATTCCAATGTTGCAGGATGTACGCCCCCCTCCCCTTGAACGGGCTCTATCATAATGGCGATCGTATTTTCCGTGCAGGCATCTTTGAATGCCTGCAGGTCGTTATACGGCACATAGGTAAATCCCTCCGTCATGGGACCAAAGCCAATCTGGCATCCGTTGTCCGGCTGGCCGGTGGCAGACATGGAACCGAAAGTCCTGCCGTGGAATCCCATTGATGCCGTCACGATATGATACCGATTGGGTCCATATGTCTCCACGCCGTATTTCCTGGCCATTTTAATCATTGCCTCATTTGCCTCCGTACCCGAATTCTGATAAAAAATCTTATCCATTCCTATAGTGGTGCAGACCTTTTCCGCTAACAGTGCCTGAGGAATCGTATAAGGGTAGTTAAAGGTATGCATAATTTCCCCTGCCTGTTCCCTAACTGCCGCCACTACCTTCTCATTACAGTTTCCAGCAGAGTTTACAGCGATGCCCGCATAAAAATCCAGATAAGGGGTTCCTTCCTCATCATAGATATACTGGTCTTTTGCTGACTCAGCCAAAAAATCAAACCGTTCATAGGTGTCAATCATATATTTTTCAACTTTGTCTTTGATATCCTGTACAGATAAGCCTGTATCTTTTAATTTCATAATTTCGTCCTCCTTAAATATCAGCTTTCTAATATTTTTATTTTGGTGTGGCAGTGCTCTTCTCTTTTCCTGTACGCCTGGAAATTTGTCATTAAATATACTGGGCGATAAAAAAAGCGGCTGGATGTGTATAAATGGCACCCTTGCCGCTTTTCATTCTCTTTTCCTGGCATTAAGCCAAATTTTCTTTTATACATTCCTCAAAGATCTTCAGGCCGGCTTCCATCTGCCCATCCGTCATACACAACGGCGCCAGGAATCGGATCACATTTCCGGAAGAACCCGCATTTTCCAGCAGAAGCCCTTTCTGTAGTGCAGTCTGAACTAATCTATTTACAAACGCAGGATTAGGCTCCTTGCTCTCTTTATCTTTGACAAATTCCACCCCAATCATGGCTCCCAGTCCACGCACATCTCCAATCACTGGGTATTTGTTCTTCATCTTTTCAAATGCCTCTATGACATATTTACCGATATGCATTGCTTTCTCACAGTAATCCTCCCGCTTCATAACCTCCATGGTCTTAATGGCAGCGGCGCACGCAAGAGGGTTCCCACAATAAGTTCCTCCAATCGTACCTGGCAGAGCAGCATCCATCACCTCTTCTCTTGCAGTGACAGCGCTGATTGGGACACCCGCTCCCATAGACTTGGCTGTAGCTATGATATCAGGTGGTACGCCTGCCTCCTTCCAGTACTCTGAAGCAAAATATTTCCCGGTCCTGCAGTTCCCACACTGTACCTCATCCGCGATCAGCATAATTTCATTTTCATCACAGATTTCGCGGAGTTTTTTTACAAATTCCAAAGGTGCCGGCACAAAACCTCCTTCACCCTGGAATGGTTCGATAATGATTGCCGCAACATCACTTGCCGGTGCCGCTTCATCAAACAATGATAGCAGTCTGTCCGTATAGTATTGGACAGCCTCATCCTTCCCGTATCCATTTGGTGCCCGGTAGAGATATGGAAACTCCGTCCGGTAAATCCCGGATGGAAATGGACCCATACGAAGCGCATACGCTTTTTTCGCTGTCAGCGCCATCGTCAGGTTTGTCCTGCCATGAAATGCCCCGGAAAAACAGATGATGTCTTGTCTTTCGGTATAAGCCCTGGCAATCTTCACTGCATTTTCATCCGCCTCTGCGCCGGAGTTTGCAAAGTATGTCTTCATCCTGTCACCCTTACACGGTACGGTCTCATTAAACATCTCCGCCAGTTTTACATAGCCCTCATGCACATATACATTGAAAATCCCATGGAAGTATTTGTCTGCCTGCATTTTTACCGCCTCAATTACCTCTGGCTGGGAATATCCGATATTCAGTACCCCTACGCCGCCAATCCAGTCAAGAAACCGGTTGCCGTCCACATCTTCTAGCATAGCACCTTCTCCCTTTGCCATGCAGATGGGATAAGCCGTTCCACACAAAGCCTTTGGAACCGCTTCATTTCTTCTTTTTAAGATTTCCTTTGCCTTTGGTCCAGGTATAGAACCTGTAACCACTTGTGGTTTCGCTTTACCTAACATATCTGCGCCTCCTTTATCTGTGATTCCTTTCATGGCATATGCCCTCTGAAAGGATAACTGTGTAACGAAAAAAAGGCGCTGAACAATGAATGTTCAGCGCCTTTGCTGTTTTTACTATAGCATCTTTTTGATTCGTTGGCCATGGTTATCCTGCACAAAAATCTTGTGCCCAGTTCACAATTCCAAGAGCTTCTTAATCTGGAATGCCAGATACAGTTCATTCCGGTCGGCAGCACTGTTTAAGTTTCTGCCTGTTATTTCAGCAATCCTTTTCAGATGATAAGCTACCGTATTCCGGTGTAAATAACACCTGGAAGCCGCCTCTTGCATATTACCATTGACCTCAAGATAAGTCTCCAGCAGTTTCATATGTACTGTTTCCGTCTCAGTATCTATGCGCTCCAGCTCTCCCAATACCTGTTCTTTATAATATATCAGACTTCTCCTGTCCTGAATTCCCAAAAGCATCCTCCAGATACCGCTCTCCTCTTCAAAACTCAGGTTCCTGCCTTCCTTTGCCCCCTGGCGGCACAAAAGTGATGTTATGTGGTATTTTTCTGAAAGGTTTGTTATGCATGTATCTGAACCGCTGGCTGATAAGTAAACCTGTAACGGTCCTTCGTATTTACTGCAAAGTTCCCGCATTTTTTCCGCTGCATGCCGAATTTCCTGCTCGTTTAGTCCAAATACGACCAGCGCCGTATAGGGAGGATTTTGAAACACCGTAAACCGGTGTCTGCCTCCATGTAAAATCTGCTGGCAATTCTGATAGAACCAGGAATAGAACCGAGACACTGCACAGTCACCTCCCCTTGCGGCATTCTGTATCCCCCTGTATTCTGTCGGAAATGTATAGCACTGAATCAACCGTATGGGAGTTTCCGCTATAATCCCTTCCTGCCGCAGGATTTCCTGGCACTGTACGGCCTCATCCGGATAAAAGATTGCTTTTTGTACCGCACTATACAGGGTGGCATATTGTTCTTCCGACTTGTAGATCAGGTTGCATAGTTCCCGATTGAAATCTACCAGATGTACCTTCCAGGGCAGTGTAAATATAGGGAAATTATGCTCTGCGCCAAATTCTAATACACTTCCAGGGATTTCAGGGATATACTTTCCGACATTGATCACCAGACCGCTGGCCTGAGCTTTCCACACCCTCGTTGTAAACTCCAGCAGCTGTGCTTCGTCTGGTTCTTTAATCCCTGTGGTAACAATCAATTCCCGACCCTTTAAAAATTCTATGTAATCAATCTCTTCCACAACATGTACCCAGTCTGTCAGTCTGTATAAGCCACTTTCTCCGGCCAGTAATGTCATGTTGTAGTTCTGCATTGCTGTTTCATATATTTTTTCCATTAAAGCTGCCATTTTTCACTCCTTTGGATCATTATACACAAAGCTGCCACAAATCCTGTACAGAACCCTTCCATTGCTTTTTTTAGAAAAGAATCTCTTCCACATTTTATAAGTGCATTCATTTTCATCATCTCCTTCTTTGCATCTGCGAGTCACTTTATTTGTACTGCATCCTACTAAAAAAAAGAAAAGAGCAATGGGAACATGCCCCATCGCTCATAAAAAGTATACCACTAATATAATGCTTTCGCAAATATTTATCTATACATATTTAAATTGTTCATTCTTCTGTTTACTGTTCACTGTCAGATCTGAAAACAGTAACGACCTATCCTGCACGCTATTTTACAGTGGTTATTTTTTTGCATCTCTTTCTTTACGCGGATATCAGAGTTTCGCTTTATACAAGGACATCCTTATGTGGAATATGTTTAAACTCAGAAGTCCACATGATTAGAGCAAAAAGGAATGTAATACCATCTGTAATAAGTCCTGAATAGGCCACTCCATCAAGTCCATGCACCGTAGCTCTATTGATCTTTGGAAGACCCCGGATACTACGATGCAACATAAACAAAAACGAAAGATTAAGATGAGCCAATATTATGCATCTATAGGCACCATCGTCAAAGATAGTAGCCCTTCACTCCAATGCCTAATGTATCCCAGTGGTTTGCCTTTTTCAATTCAATTTCCAGATCTTCTGACGTCAGATCCTCTCCAACTTCTTTCATCATCTCCAGAACACTTTCCGGTGTACTCTCCCGGTAAACACCAACACTAATATCCATGAAGTTATAGCAATACCCCATTTCACTGTCATCAACCATTCCAGCATTCTTTTCCCGGAGTATTCCAATTAAAATTTCTGCATCAACTGCAAATGCCTCTACCCCGTATATATGAGGTTGAATCGCTCCATCAATCCCGGATAAAAATTCAATAAATTCTACACATCTATTTTTATTAAAATCTATTCTCAACTCGCTGTTAAAATAAAAACTAGAATTTTTTCTATCTGAATCAGGTTTTCCCAATACCTCTTTAATCTTATCTTTGGGATCGGAAAGGTTTATTCTTTTAACCCCCCAGGCCATACCAACGAGGGGTAATACTTCAATTATGTGCTTCACAGTGTTGTATCCTCCAATTACATCAAGTAGATATATTCCCGGTTCAAAATCTGTAAGGCAAGCAGGCTTTTTTCCGGTTACATCAGCTAATTACTGCGACAGCACTTGCCGCTATCATGACTGCTAACACTTCATTGATGTATCCAATCATTTCTTTTACCATTTTACTGTCCGGATTGTCATTGATATTTTGTAGCTTCTCTTTGAAAATGCTTGTTTCATTTATTGAAAAATACTGCTTCAAGATCTTTGTTTCTTTTAAAAGACTTATCAGAACAAGGTCATAAAGGGAAATCGTTTCCTTCTGCATGACTTCTGTTTTCAGACTGTCAATCAACGACTCTTTCCATTCCTCTGATGGTACAAAAAGCGTTTTGCCTCCCAGCAGGCCACCCTTTTCTTCACTGGCTGCACCAAGTGCAATCAGTGAATTGCCAGTATCCGAGACGAGTTGTTTCAGTCTGGCATCTGTAAATGAAATCGTGTAATCTTCGAGCACTTTTGTTATAGTACGATTCTTCTCCAGAAGATATTCATATAGTGTAGTTAAATTAGCTAGTTTTGCCGGCAGTTCCCCCACTACTTCTATTTTTTTCTTCTCTATTTTTATCACATTACCCAGCAGCAGATCCATTATTCCCGCCACAACCATCCCGGTTTTCGCCTCTGTACCATTTATCAGTGACAGCTTTCCTTTTTCATTTACAGCTAATATTAAATACTCCTGTGCGATTGTTTTTCTGTCCATTGTTTTCCTCCTGGTTTAATTTTCCCGTAAAGTATAACACAGGTAAAACCATTCCTATAGAATTTATCACAAATGGTATATTTCATTACCTGAACGGAAAATTTTGCTGCTGTAAAACAGAAAACAGGTATATTTTTATATAATACACATCAGAGTTTGCTCCTTAATTCCTGTGGAATATCCAGTCTGGCCCTGCGGGATATCGCACATCTTTCCCGGTTGTCCAGTACAATTTCACCCTCCCTGAGAAAAATACGGCTTACGCGATACATATTTACCAGTACACCTCTGTGACAGCGCCAGAATCTCTCCCCCAATTCCTCTTTCAGATTTTGCAAACTGCCATAAAAATTTATGATTTCTTCCTCCATATGAAGGCATATCTGATGGTTCCTGCCTGCCGCTTCAAAATATAGCATTTTATTCACCGGGATATAGCGGACCTCATCCAGTATTTTCAGGCAAAAGTAATACCCATTTTCACAGAACTCGTCCCTGACTCTCTGGTCAATACTTTTTAAGCAGAACTGAATCCTCTCTTTTAAAATGGTGCTGCTCTCTTTCACGATATAATCCATTGCCTCCAGGCGGTATCTGAATGTTTCCATAGCCAGATTCCCATGGGCTGTAATGAATATGATAAATCCCCTGGGATCACATTTCCGTATTTGGGCCGCAAGCTCAAATCCATTTTCAAATCCGGGGAAATCAACATCCAGGAAATAGATAGCCCGCTCTTTCTTCTGCCTGATTTCTTCCAGGAGAGCCTGGGGGTTACCGCATACATAAACCGGTCCCATATCAAATGCAGAAATAATCACCTGGGCCTGTAAAATTTCTTTGAGACGCATTGCAAATGGTTTTTCATCATCACATATATAAATCGGTATCATAACAGCTCCTTTAGAATATAATTCTCAATTCCTGGATGAACATGTTGTTTTCCACCCGCATTCTGGTCATACAGTTGGGGTATTCACCGGTGATTTTTCGCAAGCTGGAAAGTCCTGTTCCTCTGTTCTTTCCTTTGGAGGAATATCCTTTCTTCTGCATTTTCACCAAGTCAGGCTTTTGGGCCCATGTATTGGAAACCGTCGCAAACAATTCACCAGGAGTTTGAAGCAGAATCAACTTTACAGCTTTTTCATCGCTTCCTACCGCCGCCTCGCAAGCATTGTCTATTAAGATTCCAATACAGCGGAGCAGGTCCTCTGACCTTATACCGCATTCTATGACCGGATTAGGAACCTCCAACAGATATGCAATCCCCTGTTCCTGCATTTTTGTAATTTTTGTTGTAATCAGGCTTTGAAGGGAATATATTTTAATATTGGAAATGCATTCCAAATACCGAATTTCACTTCCCAGTTTTTCATCAAAATATGATCCGGTATTTTGCATAAACTCCTGAATCCCTTTTAAATCCCCCTCTGCCGCCTGCATGGAAGCCCCCGCCAGAAGATTTGTAAAGTCATGCCGAAACGACCTCACTTCCTGTTGTAGTTCTTCCAGAAGCGTCAAATATATCTGCATCTGTGCAATCGTGTCACTCTGAGCTTTTATCTTCTCCTTATCAGCATTATATATAGCCGCAAACTGGAGTGCAAAGATCATCAGAATTATAAATATCCCGGAATACAGTGTGGCAGCTGGAGATCCTATCTCTACCGGCACGATTAATTCAATGATTGTATGGTAATGCATCAGAACCACGCTGGAAACCGTAACAATTGCCGCCCTTTTTCTCTTTATGAAAAGAAATTTGAAATACTGGTGGAATTTCCACCTTTTTAAAAGTCTGGCTATAAGAACAGCCCCTGCCAGCCCTGATACTATCGGGAGAACCGTAGTCAGAAGCATATAGACAATAAAATTATCATCAGGGAATACCCTAGCTCCCATAAACTCCGTTACAAGCAGGCTGATTGTAAATACTACAAAATGGCTAATAGCAGTTGCCACTACTGTCTGGGCTGCATCTGTATGATATATGTGTATTATTAAAGAGACTAAAATAGCAGCATAGCCACTGTAAAGAAGGATATTCCAAACAAAACTGAATATTTTTGTGGATTCCAACGCTGCATCATAGACAGAAGCATAAATCAGGTTTGAAAATATTTGTGTCACCGTGAAAGTCACACAGAATATAAGAAAACATCGTTTTTCCGGCTTGCGGTCCAGAATAACCACTGCTAAATAATAGAGGGCAAGGCTGTAGCAAATACATATAAAAAACTGACAGATGACTGAAAATAGTAGGTACATTGCTTTCCCCTTTCGTATTTTTCATTGCCAGCATAGCTATTTACGGCATAGTCAGTAACCTGGCAGTTATGTAAAATTAGATACTACAAACAAAAAATCAGCAAACCTTTGTATGGCTCGCTGACACGCTTAGTATACCACACCTTCCCCAAAATCTGGGATACTCTGTTAAATATATTTGTTTCTTCATTTCTGCGCATCATGATCTGCATGCTCATGCATTGGCAGAGATATTCGATACTATCCTGGCTCCTGAATGACACGGCCTGCACTTGTTTTTTATCCCCACGTAGTAGCCTTTCCGCTTCGTTATTGGTCACGGGCACTCTGGAATCATGAAGAAAATTCTTCATCGGCCTTTTGAAGGATTTTCTGATATCTGCTCTAGAATTCAGCGACTTTTACTGCGCTGCTTTCTGTGCGGAATGCCATTCCTGTAATAAATCATATCATCTTTCCTAGAAAAAAGCCAATTCAAAAAAGATCCGAATAAAAAAACAAGTGAGGCTGTCGCACTAAGTAATTAGTGCGACAGCCTCAGACTGTAGACAAAACGGTTCGCGATATCATGTCCGCGAACCGTTTTTTTGCCCATTTCCAGTTTTCAAATCTAAATTTTATGCTGGAAAAGAAAAATTGCAATGATGAAGAGCGGTATTTCGCTCCCCATTTTATCCGCCATTTCCAAATTGCCAGCTTCTTTAGATTCATGCAGCCAAATAAGAGGTTTAGCTCCATTTTTATCTTAGCCAGACCTCTGTACTGCGTATATCTCATTCCGTGTTTTTCCTTTGCATCTGCAAAGACTCTCTCTATAGTTTCCTTGCGTTTTTTGTATCGTTCTTTCATTCCGATTGTATGACGGATTTCTTCGACCTGCTCCATGTAGTCTTCCCATACATGACGCGTAATTACTTTTACGGAATCTTTACTGTTTGTGCAACGATCACGGTGAGGACAGCTTTGGCAAACAAGCCAGTCACTTTTATACTCCCGATACCCTTCACGGTTTGTTGTGGTGTAATGAAGCACTTTGTGATCCGGGCATAGATAGCAGTCAAAGAATTCATCGTATACATAATCATATTTTTTGAAAAAACCAGCTTGAGTCATAGGCCTTTTATATGGCATGACCGGAGTCTTTCCATCTTTTATCAGCTGGCGGGCGATTGACGGTATCTTATATCCTGCATCCATTACATAGTATATCCCATATTTCCAATCCTGTTTTAATCGTCGGTATAAATGCCAGAATGACACACTGTCATGGACATTCCCCGCAGTCACTTCAAAATCCAAAACATAATTATTCTTGTCACAGCAGGTGTTGGCAGCATAGGCAAAGACCTGCTTATGCTCACCTTTATGGAACCAGCCGCTGTCAGGGTCAGTGGTGCTGACCTTCTGTGTGATCATTTCCGGTTCCTTTTCTTTTTCTTTCAGTGGCTTCTTTCCGTGTTCCTGACGATCCCTTTTGATTTCTTCCTGCAGTTCCTTCTCATAACTGCGTGCTTCTTTTCGGATAACCTCATTATGATATTTATGAGAATTGGCACTGGCTTTGATGTGAGTGCCGTCAATAAACAGGCTTTCTGTATCAAGAAAACCATTTGCTGCAACCTCGGACAGTATCTTTGAGAAGATCTTCTCAAACAGATCCGTGTCTTTGAAACGTCTGGAATAGTTTTTGCCAAAGGTGGAGAAATGAGGGATCTCCTCATGCATTCCATAGCCCAGATACCACCTGTAAGCAAAATTCACTTCAATTTCACGAATTGTTTTGCGCATGGAAGGGATCCCGAAAATGTACTGGATCATGGCAATTTTAATCAATACAACCGGATCGATACTTTCACGTCCAAAATCACTGTATAAATCTTTCACTTCCTCATATATAAAACGCATGTCAATTGCTTCATCCAGCTTCCGTACCAGATGGTTTCTAGGTACAAGATCCTCCAGACTTGCGATTTCCATCTGTGTTCTTTCTGCGTTATCTTTTTTCCCCATCATAAAGAAAAACCTGCCTTTCCTGATGATCCTATTATACCATCTGGAAAGGACAGGTTAAACTGAAAATAGACAACCGCTCCAAAAAGAGGGCGATTGTCTACAGTCTGAGGCTGTCGCACTAAGTAATTAGTGCGACAGCCTCTTACTGTTTTTGTTTTATTATTACCGACCCATATGTTGTCATATCTCCATTAGATCTTCCATCGTACATCCGAAAACATGTGCCAGGCGAAATAGCAGAAACGCAGATGTATCTTTTATTAAATCAAAATCAGTTTCCAGCCCGTCAATAACCTCTTCACGAATACCGGATTGAATGGAAACTTCTTCTCTACTCATACCGGAGTGCCGGTACGGCCTTAAGTGGAAAGTTTCTGCTCGGCATTCCACATGGCCGCATATTTGCCATTCTTCTTTAATAGATTCTCATGCGTTCCGGACTCCGCGATTTTGCCATCCGACACGACCAGAATCTGGTCAGCATTCTTTACGATAGATAATGTGTGCGCAATCATTATTACTGTCTTTTTTGCTTGCAGCAAATTTGCGATTGCCTGCTTTACTGCCAGTTCATTCTCAATGTCAAGAGAAGCCGTGGCCTCATCCAAAAGCAGGATAGGGCTGTCTTTCAATATCGCGCGGGCAATGGAAAGGCGCTGCCGCTCACCGCCGGAGAGCATATTGCCGTTCTCCCCTGCTGGCGTCTCATATCCTTTTTCCATTTTGCAGATGAAGGTGTCACAGTTTGCTTCTCTGCACGCCGCCTCAATCTCCGCATCTGCAGCATCCGGACGGGCATAACGGATATTGTCGCGGATCGTATCATCAAACAGGAACACATCCTGATCCACCATGGAAATCTGTTCCAGTACACGCTCTGCTGCCACTTTATCCGTGGATTTTCCCCCAATGATAATTTTTCCGCCACTGGCCTTGTAGTATTTTGATATCAGATTCAGGATAGTTGACTTTCCGGAACCGGAATCACCAACAATTGCCGTCAGCTTCTGATCCGGCACAGTAAAACTGATATTTTTCATCACAGGCTCCCCTGGCACATAAGAAAAATCAACATCCTGGAAAGTAATCTCATGTGAGTAAGTGACAAAAGGCTTCATACTGCCCTTCTCTTCTTCCTCGTTTATGGCCGCCATGATTTTATCCTTTGATATTTTCAGGTTCTTATAACTCATCAGGTTTCTGGAGATGGAGTCAGACAATTTTGCAAGAAGCATGGGCAGCATACAGATCAGCAGGTACGATACAGAGTCTAATTCACCCGCCAGCATGGGACGGGACGCTGCCCACACCATGATTGGCAGGCCGGCCCATAAGAAAATACACTGTATGGCATTGGTGGGGATCCCATGTTTCTCATAATCATAACTTGCATCGCTGTAATTCTTCATGGAAGATATGACTGTTTTATTCTTGGTACCTCCAACGCCGTAAGCCAGGAATGTCTGAATCCCTGACACATATTCCACAATGCTGCTGACCGTTTCCGCTGCCACCTCGTTCTTCTGGGTGCCATATTTTTTAACCACCCGGAATGTCAGCCATAAAAACGGCACCAGTACCAGTTCCACACAGGCCAGGATGATGCCGCCCGGCAGCCAGATGGTCCCTGCCCAGATGATCATCATGAGACAGAACGCGATATGTTTCACCAGATCTCCTATGGTATGTGTCAGTATCTTTTCGTATCCGTTCACATCACTGGTAACAATATTGATATACTGACCTGTCTGACCCTGCGTAAACCGGGACAGGGGAATCCGTTTGATCTTGTCTCCCAGATACAGCCGGATCTTGTTGCTGACCGCCGCCCCTCCAATCTGGCTGTCCGTATACCCAATACTGTAGACAATGATCCTCGCTGCAAAAGCAATCCCAAGGATAGCCGTCAGTCTGAACAGGGATGGCATATCTGCCGTCCTGTTCCAGAGCATCTTCATCACTTCATAGAGCAGGAGAAAATTAAATCCTGAGAGGATTCCTTCCACCACATTTAAAACCATGCCCACATAAAACCTGCTGTTTTTCTTCATTGGATTTTCATTCATTTACAGCACCCCCTTCCAACTGATAAGCCATACTGCGGGCAGTTGCATAATCAGACCATGCCTGATCGTAATACTTGTTTTTCTTGCGTACCTCCTGATGGGTACCAACCGCAGTGATGGTGTGATGTTCAACGACAGCCACCTGACTGCACATTTTTAATGCGCTGAGGCGGTGGGCCACAATAATGACCGTTTTCCCTTTGCACAGGTTTTCAATGGCCTTGTCAATCTCTACCTGATTCTCCGGGTCAGCCGCACTGGTAGCCTCATCCAGGATTAAGATTGGTGCATTTTTTAGAATCGCTCTGGCGATTGCGATCCGCTGCTTTTCCCCGCCGGAAAAGCGGGAGCCAAAACTGCCGACCTTTGTGTCATAGCCATCCGGCAAAGACATGATGAAGTCGTCGATCTGCGCTTCCTTTGCCGCTCTTCGCACCTGTTCTAACGTAGCACTGCTGCCCATACGGATGTTCTCAAAGACGGTGTCACGGGTAAGGAACGTCTTTTGGAAGACAATCGCCACATTCTCCAGCAGAGTCTCATATTGGATATCCTTGACATTTCTGCCCCCAATGAGCACCTGGCCCTCCTGTACGTCATAGAAACGGGATATCAATTCTATCACCGTACTTTTCCCGGCACCGGAACGACCTACTAAGGCCATACGTTCCCCATCCTTGATTTTCAGGCTGCAGTGTTCCAGAACATTAATGGTATTACCGTGGTTCGGGCACCCCTTTATCTTCTCTCCGGATCCATTGCCGTTGTAAGAGAATGTCACATTTCTCAGTTCAATGTCATGCTTTTTAGGAAAACCCATGCCGCCCTCATAAGTTGGGATATTCAGGATTTCTTCTGTTTTTGTCACACCGGTAAGCACTTGTGCAAAGCTGCTTCCAAGCTCCTGCAAAGGACGGATCTCCGTCAGATACAGGGAACCGACAAAGGCAAACAAAAGGAATGAACTGGCCGTTATGGAGCCTTTCAGGAAGAACATTCCTCCAATTGGGACCATGAGCAGCATACCGCATTCAATTATAACGATAAACGACGCGTAGAATGGCCCCATTTTCCTTGCCATGGAATTCCACACATCATTCTCCTCATTCACTGCGTCTGCATATTTCCGGAATGACTTGCTGCCCATGTTATAGGCCTTGATCAATTTCATGCCGCTGATGTATTCAATCATGACAGAATTCAGGTTGGATACCGATTGGTTTGCCCGGCCCATCATTCCGGTGGTCCCTGCGAACATACCAAACATGACCAGCACAGCCAGCGCCAGAGGGATCAGGGAAATCAATGCGAGGGGCACGTTGACTGTCATCAGATAAATAAAGACAGCCACGGGACCTACCAGATAGCAGACCAGTTCCGGCATGTTATGCGCAAGGAACAGCTCTAATTTTTCGATGTCTTCATTAAGCACTGTCTTAATCTCTCCTGTGCTCCTCTCATTCAAAGCCCCTAAAGGGACCTTTGCCATGTGGTCAGCCACCATACAGCGCACCTTGAACAGCGCTCTGTAGGCACCCTTATGGGAAGCTACCCCGGAGGCGCCGAACAGCAGAAATCGGAGCAGGATTGCCGACATGATCAATACAGTGTTCCGGACAACCAATTCCGCGGAGCATGTATTGGTATAGACTGCATCCATCAGTTTATAGATCCCGTAATAGGGAACCATGGTGCTAAGCCCGCTGACAAACGATAAAGCAATCGCCAGATACATCCAATACTTTTCCTTTCCCGCCCACTTAAGCAGGAGCTTAACAGGACTTTCTTTTTTCTTCATAACTTTCTCCTTTCGGGATCTGCCGGTTCGTCTGTTGACGAATCCGAAACCTTATGATATTATTAAAGTTAGGTCGCACTAACTATTAAAAACAATACTCTATAAATTTTAACTTTTCAATAGATTCCTCTAACTTTTGCGTTATCAGGACAAAAGTATGCGTTATCAAGGCATTGGGAGAATAAGATGAAAAAAACAGAAACGGATTATTACCGTCAGCAATTTGCCGAAAAGGGATTCGTGCCGGCTCTTGGCTGCAAATCCTATTGTGAGATTGGCACTGCGTGGCAGTTGTCAGACAAAGTGGGGAAAGGCACATACTGGCTTTATGAAAAAAAAGATTTGTTCAATATCACCATCCACGATTTTTTCTTTCACAAGGATACCATCCTGGAGTTTAACTGGCCGGAATGCCTGAGCATCATGCAATATGATTCCGTGTCCGGTGAAGAGCTTACCCCTTACCGGCGTTTGGAAGCAGGGAGCATAAAAAGTTTTATTGGAAGGTATCGGCCCTACAAAGTTCTGATCCACAAAAAAATCCCCATCCGTTCGGTGGAGATTGAGATGAAACCGGCTTACTATGAAGATTACCTGAAAGAGCAGTATCCTGATAAATATGCCAGCCCCCTGGGTGCCTTCGCATCTGTGGGGCAGACAATGGATTTTCCTGAAATGTCCCGTCTTCTCCGGCATGTAAGGGACTACCGCGGAAAAGGAATGGCGGCAAACCTGTTCTATGAAGCCAAGGTTGCGGAAGCGCTGTCGCTGATCGTGGAGCGGGACAGAGCCTTGCAGAAAAAACAGGAATGTAGGAAAAAACTATCCGCAGAAGACACCCAGCTATTAAGAAATCTTGTCCTTTATCTGAATGACCACTGTATGCAGGAACTGCCCTTAGAGCAGATTACGCAGGTGGCGTGTATGGGGGTGCGCAAGCTCCAGACTGTTTTTAAGGAATTGTACGGCTGCACCATTACGGAATACATCCAGCAGCGCCGGATGAGCCAGGCAGAGAACCTGCTTGCAAACACAGAGCTTTCCATCGGGCAGGTGGCGCAAACCGTAGGGTATACGAATGCCAGCCGGTTCGCTGAACTCTTCCGCAAAAGCACAGGGCTGCTTCCCGGGGAATTTAGAAAAATGGCGCAGAACATGCAGCTACTATCGGACAACAGATAGAAACGCACAATGGTGGTATGGATAAAAAAGCGACGCCCCTGTCTTCCAGAATGGAACCGGTGAACGCCGCTCTTTGGTGTTATATGAATGTGTCCGACTTTTTATTTCTTCGTTATACAAAATCCCAATGTATAATATTCTTTCTTATAATTGAAGATTGTCACACGAAGCCCATTTGCCGTATTCACACAATGAACCTCTATCTCCGGCTGCAGTGGTTCCAGATGTCCATATACTTCCGGAATATGAATATTCACCACTTCCTCACTTAGATTCCCCAAAAAAACAAATTCCTCATTATCTTTTTGGGTAAAATGTACTTCCACTCCTGATTCAAGGAGCAGCGACTCACGGCTGCTGCATCTCGTTTTATAAATACCTTCACCGTTGATCTTCAGCCAGCGGCCTAACTCCTGCAGCCTCCATACCTGGGATTCAGGAATGGTGCCATCCGCCCTTGGACCAATATTCAGCAGAAGGTTTCCATTGGCGGCTGTTACCTGTACCAATAATAAAACCAACTCTTCCATTGGGATCAGATGTTCCTCCCCCTCATTGGCATTATAACCAAAAGACAGTCCAAGCCCCCGGCACATCTCCCATTTTTCGGATTTGTTTACATTACCGGAACGGTATTCCTTTGTGGCATAATCTTTATACATACCGTTAAATCGGTCATTTACCACACCATCCTCCACCGTATTATAGTAATGGGATAACAGATAAGGAAGATTTCCCTCCCCCTGTACAGGCCAACCGATATCATTCCAGAACACGGAAGGATGATACCTGTCTATAATCTCAAGACTCTGCTGGTAAGCATAATCCGCATAGGCAAAAGTAGGACAGGCTTTGTAAGTATTATCAGTGTCTTTAAGTATGGGGTCATTGGCAAACTGCCAGTCAATCATTCCGGAATAATACAGCCCCATCTGAAGATTTTCCTTTTTTACAGCATCCGTCAGTTCCCCTACTAAATCCCGTTTTGGGCCCCGGATGCCTGAGTGAAAATCCGTATACCTGCTTGGATAGAGGCAAAAACCATCATGGTGTTTTGTTGTCAGAACCACATAACCGGCTCCGGATTGTTTTATTAATTTTGCCCATTCGTCCGGATTCCATTTCTCTGCTTTCCACATGTCGGCAAACTTCTCATACGGGAAATCCTTTCCATACGTTTTTAAATGGTGCTCATATGTAGGGCCTTTTCCCACATTGACAGAATTGTAGTACCATTCCGCGTAAGGATTATTGCAGAACCAGTTCTCATCCGGTTCCACCTCTCCCAATTCCCAGGTCCTTGGGGCAAAGGCGGGGATGGAATAAAGTCCCCAGTGAATAAAAATTCCCAGTTTCACATCCTCATACCAGGCAGGTACTTCATGCTCTTTTAATGTTTCCCATCGTGCATCATATTTCTTCATGAATCTCTCCCTTATAATGTGATCACGTCTCCGTTTTTCAATCTGCTTTCCTCGGCAGCCAGTGCCATCATGTGACTTTCCACAGCATCTGCTGCACTGCTGGGATTATCCCCATAACCGTCCGCTGCCACAAGTGCAGTAAAATCTTTCATCATCCTTTGATCGCTTCCGCTATGCCCTGCCATCGGGATTGCCAAATCTATTTTGTAATGATGTCCTGTGACAAAATCCATCACCTCAATATAATTTTCTTCCATATTTCCTCGAATCTGACCTTTTGTTCCCATAAGGTTGATAATCCGCTCACACTTTTCCGTAAATGCCGACATAGTCATATTGACCGTTACATCGTTGTCAAATTCCAAATTTACCACCTGGTGATCCACAACATTATTGTCACAATGGTACACGCATCTTCCAAAAGGTCCTGTCTTCAACGCATTAAGGATCCCTTCCCGGCTGGTATCCGGTGTTATCCCCTCTGAAAATGCAAACCCCTGCTCATGTTCCAGATAAAAATGCGGTGCATAAAACGGACACTCATTCCGGTTGGGACAGCCATCCAGACAATGCCCCGGTGCTTCCTTGGGGGCATTCTCTTCCCTAAAAAGTGTGAGGCCTCCGAAACTGGAAACCCTTTTACAATGCCCCTCCACCAGCCATAACAGGATATCCATATCATGACAGCATTTTTGTAGTATCATACAGCTGCTCTCATCACTGTTGCGCCAGTTTCCCCGGACAAAACTGTGAGCCATATGCCAGAATCCCACACTCTCAATATGCTGAACTGTAACAAGGCGTCCAATCGTCCCTTCATGTAACAGCCTTTTTATCTCCCGGAAGAACGGAGAATACCGGAGGACATGACAGATAGAAAAAATTTTTCCACTTTCATCTGCCATGGCCGCCATCTCTTCCAGTTCCATCTTTGATGAACTCATAGGCTTTTCACAGAGGATGTGGTAACCTTTTTCCACCGCTTTTTTTACCGGCTCATAATGCATATTATCCATAGTACATATCAGAATACAGTCTGCCATTTTCGGCTGCTCCAGCATTTCCTGCCAGCTGGAATAACAATTCTCGGCAGAAATATGATGTTTTCCCCTAAACTCTTCTCTCCGCATATTATCCGGCTCTGCCACCCCCACAAATTTTAATTCGTTTGGGAACTCAAGAGCATAAGAAGCATATGCGCGCATCCCCCTCTGCCCTGCCCCAGCTAAAATTGCTGTCACCTGTTTCATATAGATACCGCCTTTCTTTTCCATAGTGATTTTTTTGTCTAGCCCTTTACTCCGGTCATTGCCACCCCTTCAATAAATTGTTTCTGGAAAATAGCAAACAATATCAGGAGCGGCAGCACCGCCATCATAGCACCTGCCATCATTGTCGGATAATCAGTGGCATACTGTCCCTGCAGGAATGATAATCCGGCAGACAGTGTCATCTTTTCCGAAGATGTATTCACAATAAGAGGCCACATCAAATCATTCCATGCAAACCTTAACGTAAGGATTCCCAATGCTACCAAACCGGAACGAACCAATGGAAGCATGATCCTTGTGTATATCATAAACTGATTACACCCGTCCAATCTGGCCGCATCTTCCAGCTCATCCGGCAGAGCCATAAAGAACTGCCGCATCAGAAATGTACCGAAAGCACTGAACAGATTAGGAATGAACAATGCCGGAAGTGTATTCAGCAACCCCAGTTTCTGAATCATAAGGTACTGAGGAAGAATAAAAAAAGATGCCGGAATCATCAGAACCGCCAGCAGTGCTGTGAAGATTATATTTCGTCCGGGGAATTTTATCCTTCCAAAGGCATATGCGGCCATAGAGCAGATAAATAGCTGTATCCCCACAGTCACTACAGAAGATACGATCGTATTGAAGTACATTTTTCCGAAAGGAATCACCTCAAAGACTTTCTTATAATTTCCCCAAAGTGGCTTTTTCGGCAAAATAGAAGGAGGTATCCGGACTGCCTCCGTCTGCCCTTTTAAAGATGTCAGCAGCATCCAGGCAAAAGGCAGAAGTGTGATCACAATCCCCATAATTAAGATCATGTAAATAATGACATTTCCCCAATTTACTTTCTTTTTTTTCATTATCTCGCCCCCCTATTCATAATTCACCCATTTTTTCTGCAGTTTCATCTGAATTGCCGTTACAATCATGATGATCAGGAATAAAAGGACGGCGAGTGCAGATGCATAACCTTTTTTAGAGTATTCAAAAGCATTTCGGTAAAAATAAACCACCATACTCTGTGTGCCCTCCATGGCCAGATTCTTCTTATCCACCATCATATAAATTGTGTCAAAGGTTTGGAATGTGCTGATAAGCGATGTGATCGTCACGAAAAACAACGTAGGCGTCACAAGTGGGATCGTGATATGGAAAAACTGTTTTCTCTTGTTCGCTCCATCTATAGCCGCTGCTTCATAATAACTCTTGGATATTCCCTGGATACCTGCTAAAAGAATAATCATATTGTAACCCACATTGCTCCATATAGCTACCACACTGATAGCTGCTAAAGCCGTATGGGGGTTACTCAAAAACTGTATAGAGTCCACACCTATTTTGTTCAGGATAAAGTTCAGAATACCATAGTCACCGTTATACATCCACCTCCATATCATAGCAACAGCAGCTCCCATAGTGATGGCGGGTATAAAATAAATAACTCGTAAAGCAGAACGCCCCTTGATCCCCATATTTAAAAAGCATGCCAATACCAGCGCCAAAACAATGGTGCAGGGCACAATGATGAGCACATACTTGAACGTATTTCCAAGAGCTTCCCACATGACGGGATCTGAAAACATTTTCTGGTAATTGGCAAGCCCCGCCCACTTGCTCCTGTTGAATGCTCCCACTTCATGAAAGCTGTCAAGAAAGACCTTAAAAACCGGGTAGAAATAGAAAATCCCCAACCCCAGAACCAATGGCGATATCATCAAATACCCCCAGACATAGTCTTTTGAGGATTTATCTTTTTTATTATTTCCCATGCCACTCCTCCTTCTCTCTTATCTCTTCAGTAAAATGAGGGATCGTCATAAAACGAATCCCTCATCTGCTGGTTTATTCGTTCGCAAGAACCTCATTCATCTGCTTTGCTGCCTTCTCACAGGCTTCTTTTACACTAACCTCCAAACTGAAGGCACGTTTGAGATTATCTGCCTGGTACTGTTCCCACTCAGCCGTATTCACAGATGCGGGATAAGGATAAGAATATTCCTCTGAAGAAGTAATAAAGGATCTCAGGTTATAATCCGGATTTTTATCTACCCATACCTGTGCGGTTCCCTTTAAAGCCGGAAGCGCTGCACCTGTTTCCGCAGACAGTTTGTTAGCCTGTTCTCCGGCTAAGAATTCCACCCACTTCCATGAAGCTTCCGGATATTTCGTATCTTTATAGATACAGTTTCCAAGTCCATGGATAATGGTGGCTTTCTTTCCATTGATAGATGGAAGCTCAACCACATTGATATCGTCCTTCATATCGGAATCCAGCACCTGCCCCAAAAACCAGGAGCCGCACCAGAACATTCCCAGACGTCCTGAAAGGAACTGTATATAACCCAGTGTTTCTTCAAGAGAAGCTTCATTAGGGGATACTCCGGCTTCCATCAAGTCAACCCAGCATTGTACTCCTGCCTGGGTTTCCGCTTTATCATAACCGGAGGATTTCTTATCTTTTGAAATCACCTCTCCGCCGGCAGCATAGATGGTATTATAGATACCAATCTGTGTATCATAGGCCGCACCAATTCCATACACACTGCCATCTTCTTTTGTCAATTGCTTGGCAATATCTGCCATATCCTCCCATGTCCAGTCATCGGTAGGATATGGAACCCCGGCTTCATCAAAAATTTTCTTATTATACCACACGCCGATGGTGTCAAAATCTTTAGGTATTGCATACTGCTTTCCATCAATATTATACAAATTCACAAGGCCTTCCGGATAATTGGCCGTATCCAGCCCTGACCCTGCAAGAAGATCATCTATTGGCATGACAATATCACCCTTGACATATTTGGTGATATTGGGACCATTCATCCAAAATACGTCTGCAATACTTCCGCCGGTTGCACCCGCCTCCAGTTTTGTCCAGTATTCATCCCACACATTGGGTTCTAATGTCACCTTGATATCCGGATAGATTTTGTTGAATTCTTTTACACATTGTTCCAGATATGGCTGCTGTGCTGCATCCCAAAATGCATACCGGATGTCCCCTGAAATAGTTTCTTCGCTGTCCGTTGTTTCTGCCTTTCCGCCTCCCGGATTGCTGTCTCCGCAGGCAGCCAGGGAGAGAGTCATCATGACTGCACTTAATCCCAGCGCCAGCATCTGCTTTGTTCTTTTTCTCATACAAATACCTCCTCATATTGTTCTTCTGACATCAATCATAGGAAAAATCATATCAAAAGTCCATGAATTTTTTTTACTTGCGCTTGTATAATTTGTACATATTAACGAAAAAAAGAGCCTCTGACACATTTATGTGCCAGGCTCTGCTCTTATTTGTAATCTATTTACTATTTTTTTGTCATTTATTGATATATCTAATTTTTAATACTTTGAATAAAGTCATCCAAGTCTGTTTTTTCCTGGAGATAATCCCCTATATGTTCCTGAAACAGCCCCATCTGTTTATCATTCCATATATTGGCAGGTATTTCTCTGACTATGTCAGCACCTTCCACTGCTTGGCAGGCCTCATACAATTTTTCATGCTGCCTTGATATTTCCCCTGTGATGTTGGGATTTGACGGTATCTGTCCTGTCTCTTTCAAAATACGCTGCTGTATCGGTTCACTGAGCATATACTTCAGGAAACGAATACATGCCTTCTGCTGCAGATCATCCCCCGACTTTCCCATCAGATAACCGATACACGAGGAAATCATCCCCACACTCATTCCATCTTTGGAAGGCAGCGCAGCATATCCGGCTTCCAGATTGGGATGCAGCATCTGCTCTGACCACACCCCATTTACACATATGGCACAATGCCCCAGACTGAAGCTGCGCATCTTGTCCCTGTATGTAAAAGAACGGTCCTCTTCGGAAGCATACTGCTGCAGTTCCTTCAGCTGCTTCAATGCCTCTCGGAACAGCTCTTCATCTCCGCCTAAAGGATAATCCGCAGACGGCTTCTGCCCGGCCATATATGCATTCACCAGATATAGACAAGTCTCCGGATCCAGGTGAAGCGGAAGCGTATTCAGCTTCTCCCTGTCCGCCCATTCCCGGATAAGACGGCAGCACTCCACAAATTCCTCCCAGGATGAAGGCACCTTGCTAATTCCTGCATTCTCAAATATTTTTTTATTATACCAGTATCCGCTTTCCAACAATACATCAGAAACCGTGAAAAGTTTCCCGTCCGATGTCTTCCACCGCTCTAACGTTGCAGGTGATATCATAGATTTAAATTCCGGATCCTTCTCCATGTAAGGCATCAGATCCACAGCATAACCCTCACTTGTCATATAGGAATAAAGGGTATCCTTTCCCTCTCCCCCAGCAAAGATCAAATCCGGGGTGTTTCCCACCGCCAGCATGTCCTGAGCCTTTGCTATCACTCTCTGTGAGGAAGGCATGGATACCAAATTCAATTTAACATCAGGGTTCTCTTTCTCAAAATCCTGATAAATCTGCCTCATCGCCTGATGATCGGATTCCATGGTGCCCCAGCCGTGCAGCAGCACAATTTCCGTCTGTTCAGCCGGTTCCTCACCCATACATCCCATGAGGCAAAACGTGACACAAAGAAATAATGGGGCTAACTTCTTCTTCATCCCTTTGATCCCTCCCTGGTGATCCGCTCATATTCTTTTGGAGAGTACCCCGTATATTTTCTGAAAACTTTAGAAAAATATGCCGTGTCATCTACCCCCACCATAGCTGCGATTTCAAAAATTTTCTTTTCCCCCTTTGCAATAAGTTGCTTTGCAGTTTCTACTCTTTTACGGTTTATGGTATCAAAAAGATTCTCACCTGTTTTCTTTTTATAGAGCCGGCTTAAATAGCTGCAGTTGGCATATACAGCTCCGGCAATTTCATCCAAGGTAAGCTTCCTGCAGTAGTTCTTCTCCACAAACTTTCGGGTTCTTTTAACCAGATCATCCGCACTGTCCATGCCTTTTCGCATCTGATCCATAACAGCCAATATGCTCTTCTCCATCCAGTCTTCCAACTCTGACAGGCTGATTTTTAATATTTTTGTATCTATTTCCGCTTCCCCGATGCCGATCACTGTGCTCAATTCCCACCCATATTCATGGCAAATTCTACGGCACTCCGCAAGCAGCAGAAAAAAAGCGCTCCGAACACAGATTTCCGTACTGTTTCTGACCTCATAACGAAAATTCTGTAGTTCATCAACACAGAGTGTACCGTTTCCTGTCTCCATTGCCTCAACCAGACAACCCACTATGACCGGAAGTTTTCCGCCCACAGTCTTTGAAAGTTCTCCTACCCACACCACATCCGGATTATTTTCCTCCCAGTCCTGAAAGTGTGTGCTCAGATAATTCAGCACCAGTTTATAAGCCGGACTAATATTTTCAATACCCTGATAAACTTTGCCGATTCCTATCAATATATTCTGCTCGTCACTGTTGCAGCTCACGCTCAGCCGCCGGCATTTTTCCTGCAGATTATCCTCCGTTTCATCTCCCGACAGCAGAATTATATATTCTGTAATACTGACAGATAATATCCTGCCTTCTTCGTACTGAGCCGGAAAGATTTTTTGAATTTCCAACAGCATTCTTTCTTTTATGGCTGACCGGCTTTCCCCCGCCTCCTTATACCCCTGGATCACCAGCAGGCGAAATTCCTCAAATTTTTTTGCATACCTTTCATAGTATCCACTGCTTTCTTCTATCAGAAGTTCCTTGAATTCCGACTCGTGAAGCAGCAGGCGGAGAAAAGCCTGTTCTTTCTTTTCCACGCTGCCGGCTTGCTTGATCTTCTTTCCCATATCTTTCAGGACTTCCGGTAAATCATCCAGGACATTGCGCTTCATCACATATCTTTGCACACCATAAGTGATCGCCTGCTGTGCGTACTGAAATTCCGCATAGGCAGTCAGGAGGACTACCTGTACCTGGTGATATTCTTCACTGATAATCCTGGCCGCTTCCAGTCCGTCCATCACCGGCATTTTTATATCCAGGACAACAAGATCCGGCCGTTTCAGAGGTATGTCATCCAATAATTCCTTTCCATTTTTATAAGCCCCCAAAAGTTCGTATCCCAATTCTTCCCATGGTATTAATTCTTTCAACCCTTCCCTTACGAAAGGTTCATCGTCTGCCAATAGTACCCTCCACATATCTCTTCCTCTCTCGTATCCCAGTCAGGCGCACAAAATGTCTTATATCAGATTTTCCATAGTCAGAGGAAGAACCAGTTCTACCATCGTACCATTTCCGGGATGGCTATGGATTTTCAAGCCATAAGCCTCCCCATACAGATTCTGAATAAGCCTCTGTATATTCATAACGCCAACTCTTGGATGTCCGCCTTCCTCCTTCATCTGCTCATTCCATTTTTCCATATCAAAGCCTACACCGTCATCTTCCACGATAATCCACAGACGGCTCTCATCTTTTCTACGGATATCCACTCGGATATACCCTGTTTCACCTTTTGGCTCAAATCCATGGATCATGGCGTTTTCTACCAGGGGTTCTACACTGAGCCGGGGGATTTTACACCTCTCCAGACCTCTATCCTCCCAAATAATCTCATAACTGATCATATCCCGAAATCTCTGCCCTTGCAGATACAGATAAAAACCTACAATCTCCATCTCATCTTTCAGGGGTATTTCAATCTCGTCTTTTCGGAATATCTTTCCCTGCATCAAACCTGAGAATGCCGTCACCATACGATAAAGTTCCTCATCCTTATGTTTCTTCAGGCGCATTCCAATCATGGAGAGCACATTAAACATAAAATGAGGATTCATCTGTGCCTGAATATACTGAATCTTTGCTTCACGGGCCAGAAGCTGATTTTCGTACACTTCTTTAATGAGCTGATCAATCTTCTGTATCATATCATTAAAAGAATCACTTATCTCCTGCAACTCCTGTATCCTGTAATTCTCCACCTTAATTTCAAAATCACCGGTCCCAACCTGTTTGATCCTTCTCACAATATTTTTCATAGGCTGGGTCATCTTAAAAGACACATACAAAATAGCGAGGATCAGAACCAGAAATGTAAACAGAAATACTGACCAAGCCAGCATAAACATCGGTTTAATGGTGATATAAAGCTTCTCCTCCGGTATCACCATATAAACTATAAGGCCGAAACTGCCGGTATTTGTCTGATAAAGATACCTCTTTTTACCCTCGGTGAGAATACCCCTGCGTTCGGCTAACTGGCTTACTTTTATCCCCGGAAGCCCGGAACCTCCCACCTCACGGCCTCCCCCATCCTGTAGTACCCAGTAATATGACTCATACTTTTTCAGAGGTTCAAAAATATTGCTGATACTCTCCTTCTCCAGCGCTGCGGCACAATACCCCAGGATATCCATGTTCTCATCGTACAGGGTGAAACATAGTTCCAGGAGATTCCCGCTCTGCTGATAATAAAAGGTCTGGTCCTGCCTCTGATATTCCTCCATCATTCTGATCATCTCTTTCTCCCGCGCCTGCTGCACCGCCATGGTGGCGGGATAAAAACTGCTCCACGCAAATCTCTGCTTCTTGTTAAACACATAGATTTCACTTACTACCGGATAGGTCTCTTCCACCATATTTCTCTCAGAAAACAAGTTAATTCCCTGCTCTAACCGCATCCGCACCTCTTCTTCCGTTCCTATATCACTTCTGAAAAAATCATTCAGCTCTTTATTGCTCCTTAAATAAGCCACCCCTTCTTCCAGAAACCGCAGCCTGCCGGCAAACTGTTCCTGTATACTACCCATGTAAAAATCCATATCCTCTTTTTCCCTTTGGGCTGTCTGCCTGAAAACCACCACAGACAAAATGATTCCCAGTATGATCATGGTTATCACGCCGGTGCCAACCGTCATACTGATAAGCTCAGAGCGCAGTGAAATTTTTCTCCCTTTCATACGGTTTCCCCACTCTTTTCCTGAAACACTGTAACTGTTCCTTATATCTCCTTCCATATCTGACTCATTACTTCCAATATCCGCCCCATTACCGCACCAAATCACTGACCCGGATAAACAAGCTCCATCTGCTGTTCATCAAACTCCACCATTATTTCGTCTATACTGCGCCCTTTATACAATTCCTGTACCATGGCACAGGTTGTTCCCCACTGTTCTAAATCAATCTCCGGATTAGTACCGGGCATGGATCTGCCCGCCTTCACATTTTCATAGGCTGTAGCAAGGATTTCAGGCTGCTCAAAGTCTACATCCTTTCTAGGGGGGAAACCTCCGCTGTTTTTTAATAAATCTGCAGTAACCTCTTTGGATACCATCTGATCTGCAAATTCTTTTGCCATCTCAAGATTTGTTGTTTTATTATTAATACAGATCCGTTGTGCGGCATTAAACAGATTGACCTGCCCATATTCATCCGTAGGGAAGCCGATGAATGCCATCTTGAATTGGTGTGTCCCATAAATCTGGTCCTGGATGGCTGTATCATAGTGGACGACAAACGCTGTCTCCTGATTCATAAATTGTTCCTTCTCATCTCCCGCCTCTGCATTTTTTGCGAAATCCACATCAAAATAACCCCGGTCAATCATTTCCTGCAGAAACTCAAAACCCGGCCGCATATACTGGCTGATTGGTGTTTCTCCGCTGTTGAGTGCAGCGATCTTTTCCTCGCGTCCGTCCTCAATATATAGAGAAGCAAGGCCCTGTGACAATACAAATGTCTCCATCCACCAGCGGTTTGCCGCCATGGGCATGATCCCGTTTTCCTTGAGCACCTCACAGCAGTGCAGGAATTCCTGTTTTGTCTGAGGCAGTTCCAGTCCGTATTTATCTAAAAGATCCCGGTTAACAAACAGACCGTAGCAGAGCATTGTCATGGGCACAGAAATAACCTTTCCATCGACGGTACACTGGTTCAGCGCCTCCTTAGTCAAGTTTTGCACAGCTTTCAGATCAGAAAGGTCTTCCAGGTAACCTTCCCGGTACATTTCATATGCAACATCCGGATTCATAATATAAAGGTCATCCCCCATTTTATTTCTGACGCGGTCACGCACGACATCATCATAGCTTTTCTCCTGTGAGTTCATGGGGGTATAGGATTTGTACGATATACGGATATCCGGATGAGTACGCTCAAACTCATCAATAGCCATCTGCATGGAATGCATGATACCGCCCTCCCGCACCTCATTCCCCTTGGCCGTCGAGGAATAGAATACAAGCTCTTCTTTCACTGTTTCCCTGCTCTGTTCTATAATATAAGCTTTGTCATTTCTTCCACATCCGGCAGCCAGTCCTATGGCCATACACACCATGAGAATTACTGCCATTTCCCGCCTTACTCTTTTAATCATTATACTCTCCTTCTTTTATCTTGCTGATAAGATGCTTTTTTACTTTTTTATAAAATTCCTGAATATCCAAAGGTTTGGCTATATGATCGTCCATTCCAGCCTCCAGGCATTTTTGCTCATCCTCAAAATAGGCATTAGCCGTAACGGCAATAATTGTGATTCTTTTTGCGTCCGGACGGTCCAGTGCCCGGATATTCCTGGTCGCCTCTAATCCATCCCATCTTGGCATCTGCATATCCATCAGTATGATATCAAAATGCCCTGGATCCGAATTCCTGAACTTCTTGAATGCCTCTACGCCATCCGCCGCGCACTCTACCCTGGCATTTGCCATCTCAAGAAATTCATAAGCGATTTCGCGGTTTAGTTCATTATCTTCTGCCAGAAGGATTACGATCCCACTGAAATCACAGGTTTCTTTTACCGGAGCAGCGGCCCGCTCTATCATTTCAACCGACTTATACTTAAATTCAATATCCACATAAAACACCGTCCCAATACCCTTGGTGCTTTCTGCGCGGATGGAACCGCCCATCAGGGACACCATGCTCTGAACGATCGAAAGTCCCAAACCAGTCCCGTTTTGTGTGCGGACCGCCTTAGTGTCCTCACGTTCAAAAGGTGTAAACAGCTTTTTCTGGAATTCTTCACTCATTCCAATCCCATCATCTTTAATGGAAAAGTGCATCAGGCAATAATCTTTTACTTTTGATAAATTTCGTGTAACAGTAAGTGTGATATGGCCGCCATCCGGCGTATATTTAATGGAATTATTAACAAGATTCATAAGCACCTGGCTCAGCCGCATCCGGTCCGCCAGTAACTCCACGTTTCCAGCTTGATTTTGTATGACAAATTCTTGATTTCTCATAGCCGCCTGTACTGAGACAATATTATTTAAATCACCTAAAAGACCTCCCAATCCAAACCACTCCTCTGACAGCGACATCTTCTGGCTTTCTATTTTTGAAATATCCAGGATATCGTTGATCAGACTGAGCAGATGCTGGGAGGATGACTTGATCTTTTGCAGGCAGTCCAACACACGGTTCCGGTCATTCAGCCTCGCCTCTGCGATCTGTACCATTCCGACCACCGCGTTCATCGGCGTCCGGATCTCATGGCTCATCTGAGACAGAAAGTCGGATTTAACACGGCTGGCATTCTGTGCTGCCAGGACAGAGGCACGTAATGACTCCTGCATCTGTTCTTCTTTCGTTACATCCAATATAGACAGGATGCATTTTTTCTTATTATCCAGAAAAATATAGGTGGTTTCTATCTCCAGGTATTGTGAGGCTCCTGTTTCCGGGTTGTCCCATACGGTTCGTTCCATCAGTTCAAGTTCTGTCCGAAATGTTTCCGGACGCAGAATCTGAAACAGCCGGCTGCTCCTATGCTCCTCTGAAACCGTTTGAGTGTCACCGTTTCTATTAAGCGTCTGCCAGTCAATTCCTAGAATCCGGTTGATATTATCAAATGCCAGCTCCAACGCCCCTGTACTGCAGTCGTAGAGAAGCACCACATGATCGATACTCTTTGCAATCCCATGGAACAGATCTATTTGATACTGACGCACTTTTTGATTTTTACTACTGTACCAGAAATAAAACAGAAAGGTGAGCGCAGCAGCCCCAAAGATCAGGATACTGGCAGCTGCGATCGTCTGCGTCACTGCTTTTCCCTCGCTCTGAATGCTATGCTCCGGGATAATGCCGCAGAGATACCACTCCCCCTCATCAACCGGCCAGAAATATACATAGGAAGATTCATCGGTGACTATCATCTTTGCTATGGTACTCTCCCGGCGTTCAATCGCACTGCTGATATCCTGCTCTAACTTCTCATCCAGGATACCGAAGTCATTTAAAAAGTTATGGAGGTCATACTTTCCTGAAATTATTACCTCTGTGCTGGTCGGTTCATAAATAAAGCGCAGAGAATTAGCATCCAAGATATATATCAGGCCCTTATTTTGATAAATGGAGTCAGGCAGGATATCATCATACCGCTCCATGATAACATCTGTATACAAATCACCTGTGAAATGATCATTCTCGTAAACAGGACATTTGATGGTATAGGTCCATGCGCCTAAATCACTCATATAAACGTCTGTGATGGCACTTTCCTTAGCCTGTATCTCTTCCCAATCAGGGAGAGAAGTCGTGGAAAACGGCTTTCCCCAGCTACTGACACCAGAATCGGTATCTGCAGGGACAAACGAGATCCTCGCAAACGGACTGTTTTCCTGCATACGCATTAAAAGATCGGTCGTGTCCTCTTCCGTAGAAAAAAATTCCGTAAGGCGCTGAGCAGCCATTACATCATTTTTCCTAATTTCAGCAATACTTGATTCTATTATCTGAACAATCTCCCGCACATTTCCTGTGGCCGACTGTTCCATCTGCACCCCAATCCGTGAAGATAGAAAATAAATTATATAACCAAGAAGTGACACAATTACTATTGGTATAACAGCCCTGCTTATCAAACGTTTCATATCCTGCTCCTCAATTCATAAACTCTTGAAAAATCAGGTAAAGCCCCCAGAGGATTCGGCTCGGAAAACAGATATCCCTGGGAATAATCCAACCCGTTTTGTTCTAATAGAGCCTGGGTCTCTTCGTTTTCCACAAACTCCGCAATCGTGTTTAAACCAAGCTGCCTTGCCAGGAAAATGATCGTTTTCAGCAATATCATATTTTTAGGTTTATCTTTAAGTCCACAGATAATGCTGCCATCCACCTTGATATAATCCGGCTCCAGACGGATAACCTCCTCTAAGGAGGAATATCCCGTACCAAAGTCATCCACCGAAATCCTGCATCCGGCCTGGCGCAGCCTTTTTACAAAGACCATGAACTCCTCCGATTCCCTGAAGTCCTCACTCTCTACAAATTCAACCGTAATCCTGTCAGGATTGGGAAATTCCCCAAGCCGTCTGAAAAACCAGTTTACAAAATCCTTTGAATTGACATCGTATGCAGAGATATTGATGGAAACTGACTCCTGCCTGTTTGCAAAGTCACGCAGTACCCGCTCGATCATCATATGGCTCAGCGTTGAATAAAGGCGGTATTTTTGGGCGATTGCCAGGAACACCATCGGGCAGTTGACCTCACCATCGGCGCCGATCAGACGCATGAGAGCTTCATAGTAGTGAATCTGTCCGCTGTGATTATCCCGGATTCCCTGATAGTATGGCACCACCCCATCGTTATAGATGGCATAGTTCAGCAGTTCAATCACCCTAAGTTCCTCTGCATAGGTAAGCGTTAAGCTGCTCTTTTCATCACAGACAACAAAGCGGGATTGGATATCCTTTGTAGCCTGCAGGGCGTTCAGTCCCCCCTGCAGCATATCTTTTTGCTGCATGACAACCACGAACCGGGCCATCTGGCTCAATCCCAGCGTACTCGATTTATAAAAGTGAAAATCCTCATAAATTTCCCGCATAATCTGCTCAAAGTGTGTTTTAGACAGTGCCTCCGTTCCTGTCAGGAAAAAAATGCTCTGGGTGACACAGTAGAAAGAAATGTGGCGGTCATAATGCTCCTGTACCAGAAATGCCTGTATTTTTTCCAGGATTTCCAGCGTGTTGTCCAAATAGGCATCCAGCCCGGCGAAGGATATCAGCATATCGTCGTTTTCCATCTGCATCATGCACAGCTTGTTGAATTTTTGCCGCTTCCTGTCCTCCTTGTACTTCAACACATTGGACAGACCAAGACGCGCATCCACATACATATGCCTCTCTGTTTTCAGACGCTGGTTTTTCAGTTCCGTTATCAGGTTGCGGCTTTCATCGCTCATGGCTTCCTTCTGCCGGACCATGGCAAACTCCATCGTCGCCATGTCATCCTCAATCTGTGTAAATTCATCCAATACGGAAATATCCGGCATGAGATAGCGTTTGCTTTCTGCAATCCCGGTAACGAGACAGGAACCGTTAAAAAATTCGTTCCGCCCATCGATAAAACCGATTTCCCCCATCATAAAGATGCCGCACACATTGTACTCTTTGAAGGGAAGCAGCTCCCATTTGGAGGAGTTACTCATATATAGCTTGCGGAACAGACAGGTATATACAAAGACACATTCCAC
Source organism: Blautia marasmi (assembly GCF_900258535.1). Classification (NCBI taxonomy): domain Bacteria; kingdom Bacillati; phylum Bacillota; class Clostridia; order Lachnospirales; family Lachnospiraceae; genus Blautia; species Blautia marasmi. Next base: position 4,082,283 of record NZ_OIWX01000001.1, on the reverse strand, counting down.
CGGCTGCTCCATAATATTCTGGCAAAGGGCATAGCAGTCACGGACGCATTTAGACGGATTTGTGTAACCAATCCGAAATTTCGTGCCAGGCTCTATCTGGCTGAAATAGAGTGCCAGGGATTTAGCCTGCTCGTCATAGCGCGTAAACCGGCCCGCGGTGCCGTGTCCTTCAAGAATCATCTGAAAACGGATCAGGTGATCGTTGTCTGCAATGCTTTTCCAGTCCCCAAAAGAACGCATGTCTTCCAAGGCAAGATAGCGGTACATCCACTGGTCGGCGGGCTCCCCTTCGATGGTTTTTATCAGGCAGCCATCCGTGCCGGTGACTGTAAAAATGGGGCTGATGGGTTCCTGTGCCGTGTTTACATCAATGAAACACACAGCCTCCTCCCCGGTAACGGAAAAGGCCAGCGCCGTACAGGAAGGCACGCCCTCATCTGTAAAGACAAAGCCAGGTGTATCACTTGCCAAAAGGTCGCCGGCGATCCCGCCTGCCAGGCGGATTTTGGGAGAAAGGGCACTGATCTCATTGACAAAATTGTTCACATCATAATAGCGGTCGGAAAACAGAATGTGCACGGTTTCATTGTTTGCGTTCCGGAAAGAACGGTGGACCTCCTCCGCCAGGGAACGCGCGGACTTTTCTTTCCACGAGAACTGTCTGACCCGGATGTTCAGGTGCTCGTACTTCTCCACCAATACCATGGTTTCGTCCTCATACTGTCTTCCCTCAAAGATGATTCCGGCCGCAGTAGAGCCGACGATATACGCGTTGGGCAGGATGTCCCTGATAGCTTTCGCTACTGAGACGGCGTTATCCTGACTGAGGCATGAGGTGAATATCTTGACCAGGCAGACGGCTGATCGTTTCAACTGGTGCTCATCCAACAGTCTGCAGAAACTGCCAATGTCTTTATAGAGCTGCTTCACTGAAATCATTTGACTTTCACCTCTTTCTTTGAATAATGAATGATCTCATCCATGGTTCTCTGGTAAACGCACCAGTCGTTCTTACCGGCGTTTTTGGCACGGTAGAGCGCAATATCAGCTTTTTGGTAGAGATCATCGAAGGAATCACCATCCCATGGCGCCACGGCGATTCCGACGGAAACATACAGTGGCGTCGTGACAAGACTGTCTGATGCGTGGAGGCGCTTGAACAGTTGGTTCAACTTCCACTTCAGGACAGTGATCTCTGCAAACTCCGATAAGGAGAACATAAATTCATCGCCGCCAATCCTGCCCACAAAATCCTCCTGACGGAAAACGCTCTTCAGCGCCTTTGCCACTTTCTGAAGGGCGGCATCACCAATGGCGTGGCCATATTTATCGTTAATAGATTTGAAATTGTCTACATCCAGAATCCCTAAAATGATCAGACGCCTCCCGCTCCGCGTGGAAAGTGCGTTATCCGTCAGCATACGGAACGTCTCACGGTTATAAACCTGCGTTAGTCCATCCATTTCTGCATGGCTTTTCAGATTAATCTCCGCCTGTTTCCGTTCATTAATGTTTTCCACGTACCCCTTGCCAATGAGGTGGGCATTCTCCTGGCTCTGATCCACATGCAGCACAAACTGTGCCCATACAGGCTCCCGTCCCGGAATTCTGCAGCGAAAATCGAAACACGTGTTATCCTCACCATCTTCATATCGTTTTTGCAGATTCCCCCGGTCCAGCATCCATTCAATCCTTCCACGCTCTCTGGCATCCACCGTATGCCGGTACAGAAGGAATAAAAAATCATCATAGCTGTTGATCTCATCCGAATAAACCGAATCCAGACGGCTCGCATCAATGTCCAGCACCCGTCCGGATGTGAAATCTATCACCATGTTAAGCAATGTTTTTTGAGTCAGAAGCTCTTTTTGAAGGTTCATTCTCTGAAGCTCCTGCTGAACCAGCATATGCTCCGTAATATCGGTAGAAAATCCAATGGCCTTGACCGGCCGGTGGCTGGCGTCATATTCTGTTAAGTAGGTAATCTTTTCCCACCAGTACCCTGTCTGTTCCGAATTTCTGACCCTGAAGACTCCCTCCACCTTTGGCTCCCCGGATATGAGCAGACGGTACATCTCCAGCAATGCCTCGGCGCTGGCAGTATGGACGTATCCTGATTGGATCAAAGAATCCGGAACATTTTCAATCATACTGACCAGCCCATGCATTTCAAGGGAATTATTCCTCTGGTAAATGCAGCGCTTCTGAATATCAAAGTCCCACAGGCTCATTCCGCAGTGCTGAATTGCAACATCAAGCTGTTTTCGGTACAGATCAATATCATTAAGCAGGGCAGCCGCGGCCTTTTTTTCATAACCTTCCATTTCTCCGTTTTCACTCAATGGAGATAGCTGCATTTGAACGATGGAATATTGACTGGCCTTCCCAAGTACTACCGCACTTACACACAGAGCACAGGACCCGTCTGTATCCCTGTATGGCAGGATACAGTCGCTGACCGTACAATAGATATTCTTTGCCGGCTCTGTGACGGAAAAATCAACGATATCGCACCGAAGGAACGGAGCCCGTTCCGGCAAAAGCGTCTCCAGAACCTCATCTCGGCCAATACTTTTTTTTCCTTTTGCAATGCAGACGGCACAGACATCCTCTGAGAAATGGAAATTTAAGCCTTCCTGCGTTTCCCCGCAGAACAGAACCTGCAAAACAGAGGTCAGAAATGTTTTTACTGTATTCATAGGCCAGCTCCCTTCAAAGTACTTATGTAAAGGAATAATAGTCTTTGTGACTCTTTTTAATCCGGTACATGGCATTATCCGCGCTGGTGACCAGTTCCTCAACCTCACGGCCATCCTTGGGGTATATACTGATCCCAATGCTTACTGTTATCTTCAAGCTAATTCCTGACGAGATCTGAAACGGTCCCCTGGCTTCACGCAGGATCCGTTCACAAATCTGTTCTATCTCTGCTTCCCCTTCAATCCCATCCAGAATCAGTACAAATTCGTCCCCGCCCATACGGGACACTGTATCGCCTTTCCGAACGGAGCTGCGCAGGCGCCTGGCTGCCTCTGTCAATACTGCATCGCCTGTCTCATGTCCGTAAGTATCATTGATTTCTTTAAATCTATCTAAATCCACAAAAAGGACTGCAAGCATCGTCTCATTCCTACCCGCTTCTAAAAGTGCTTTAGATAAAATCTCATCAAATAACCGGCGATTAGGCAGACCTGTCAAATGATCGTGATTTGCCATCTGTGCAAGCTTTTTTTCTGTTTCTTTACGTATCTGGATTTCCTCTTCAAGCGCCCTTGTCCGCTCCTCCACCAGAAAACGTAGATGCTCATACAGATAAGCATTTTCCAGGGAAATGGCCAGTTGGGCCGCAATCGGAATCAAATTATCCTTCCTGCGCTGGTCAAACACTCCTGCAGCCAGATTATTTTCCAGATACAAAATTCCTTTCAGCTCTCCCTTACTAAGGATTGGCATACAAAGGACTGATTTACATTTACTTTCTTTTATATGGGCATCTTTTCCATAAATCCTGGAGGCTGCCGCATCATCCAGAATAACGGTTTCCGATGTTCTTTCTACATACGTTACAATGCTGAAGGGAATATCCCCTGTATCGGCTGTCCGTTTGGAAAGGATGCATGTATCTTTTGGTGCCGTATGCCCCTCCGCCTCTATTTCATACTGTTCACCTATCTTGTTCAAATAGTATATATTCTGCGCTCCGGCACATTCCAGAAGGACATAGATAAGCTTTTCCAGTATCCCCTCCAACTGTAATTCCTCCGAGATAGCTCTGGAAGCCTTCAGCACAGATCTCATATCCAGAGATGTAGTCGTATAAAGGGTACTCTCCGACTGAGTATATGGTCCTGGTCTGTCTGCCTCCCAATGTGTCATCAGCTCAGGATAATGTTTTTTCATGAGACTGCACTTTCCCTCTGCTCCCCAGCAGGCGTAAAGACGGTATGTACCGCGCAAATAATATTCGGCCGCGGTCTTGATGCCCAGTTCCTCATACCGCAGTGCAACCAGATCACTTATAATGGCATGATGAAGACTGCCTGCATGTTTTTTCGCATTCTCCAGGGCGCATTCATAGAGTGACAGAGCCTCTGCCACAAAGCCATCCGCAATCTTCCTCTCTGCCTCAATAGTCAGGTAAAAATGTCCGAAGTTACCGAACGCATCCTTCCTGCGGCCTTCCAGCCATTTCTGATTTTCATACAGGTCCGCTTTTAATTCCTGCCTTATCTGTGGTTGGCCCCCATATTTTTCAGAGGACAAAACCTTGCAGATTGATAATGAATATAAAAAATTATGTAATGCGACCGGATAAAAACCGGTGATATAAGGCATATGCGGCGCACTGTAGCTGCAGATCTCATAAGCTGTCTCGTAGTCCCTGTAAATAACCGCCGTCAAGGCCCGCAGCACATAAAAATAACACATCGCCATATGATTATCAGCAAATTGTTTTGTATGTGTAAGCTCGGAGAAGCCTTCTCCCTCAAAGCTGCCCTCTAGCCCAAGCTCCCCGCGCACACTCCGGCAGAACTGCCGGAAGCTGTAAAATGTACCAAGCGAGTGGTAATTTCCCGTTTTTTCCGCAAAGCTGATGGCAGGCCCCACCTCACTCCAAAGCTCATCTACATGGGATGATGTTTCCATAACCGCGGTCATGGCAGTAAAATATCCATAACAGGCATATTCAAATTCTCCCAACAGGGCATTGCCTTTGATGGATTCCCTGGCGAATGGGATCACATTGGCGATATCCTCAAACCAGTGGCATGTATGAAGAGCAAAAAGGTGATAAATGCTGTAGATCACCTCTCTGTACTGATGCTTTTCTGCCAGATGCATTGCAGTTTTTCCGGCCATATAGGAAGTTCTGTAGTCCCCGCAAAGCGCAGCCAAAGGTACCATCAGATTAGAATATATCTGTAGACCGTAGGGCGTATAACCATAACGGAATATTCGTCGGGCGGCTGTCAAGATGGCCCAGAAGGAATAAAGGGGATTAAAAAATAATGCTGGCGCACACAGGCGGTTCAGCAGCTTGCTGATCACAAACTCCCTGGGATCTTCTGCTTCTTCTTTACTCAATATATGGTCATCCCCAAGCGCCTCCAGCTCCTGATAAAACAACTTTGTCTCACGTTTCAGAGTCTGCCCCATGTTCTCCCCGGTAAAAGTGACTCCAAACTGTTTCAGCAGGCCGATTCCAAGTGCAAAAGCATCCTCATACCTCCCCCTGGTTGAAAGGCTTGTAATATGCAGGCAGCAGCTATCTGCCAGTTCCTCAGGATCATCTGCCATACCGCAAAGTACATCATATATACGGTCACATTCCTTCACATTCACCATATTGCACAGTACCGCATGGTATTCCTTATAAACCTGTATGAGAAAGGAACGGCTCTTGCCGCCTTGGATCTCCGGCTGTGAAAGCAGAATCTCCAGATAACGGGACGCCGTGTCAAAAGCAGACACCAGGCCACAGCGCTTTGCAGCCCGCAGCAATATCTCCTGTATGTGGAACTTCTCACATTCATCTGCCGGTTCCCCAAGCCCTTTGGCGTAGTGGTCCGCTATTTCAAACAGCCGCTCTTCCATATCATCTTCTGCAAGAGCCTTCTGCTCATAATATTTTCCCAATTGATAATGGATACTTGCCCTCTCCTTTTGAGGAATAACCTTATAGAATGCTTCCTGGAACCTGTCGTGGGAAAATTGAAACCGGGACTGGCGTCCTGCCTGCAGGTTTTTCTCTATAGGAACAAGAACTTCAAGATCTACAGCAATAACCAATCTATTAACAACTTCATTCTCCGGCAGACGGCTGATAAATGATAAATCATTCACTGTAAAGTTCTGTCCAATACAGGCGCCAACGGAAAGAAGCGGGAGTGTCTCTTCCGGAATCTGATTCAAATTATCCAACAGAAAGTCCACGACATTTTCCTGCGCCGGGCAATTTCTTATCTTATCTATATCCCAATGAAAGTTCCCAGTCTCCACATCCAGAATTATATATCCCTTTAAGTTACAGAGACGCAGGAACTGTTTGATGTAAAATGGGTTGCCCTTTGTTTTCTTGTAGGTAATTTCCGCCAACTGTAAGACCTTCTCATCACTGGTTTTTAATACATCGCCCACCATCTGGGCTGCACATTCCATATTCAGCCCCTTTAACTCAAGCTGAGTGACTCTTCCTTTTCTCCTGACAATCTTATTGAGGCTATGTATAAGCGGATGCGCTTCACTTACTTCATTATCCCGGTAACAGACAATGATCATCAAATAGCTGATCTTCTCATTCCTGATTATTTCCTCCAGCATCTCCACGGAACCCATATCCGCCAGATGTACATCATCCAAAAATAAAATCAGCGGATGCTCGGATGTTGCGAGAAACGACAGAAATCTTCCCAAAACCGCCTTAAAGCGTACCCGCTCCTCAAGGGGCGTAACTTCAGAAGTGGGCAGACCGCCGAGCAGCAGGGACAGCTCAGCTGCCTTACTGGTCAGAAGGAATGCATCACTGCCCAGAATCGTCGAGAGCCCTTCCTTCCATCTTCTGATCTCCTCCTCCGGTTCTAAAAAAACCATATCACAAAACTGTTTGATCGCTTGAAAAAAAGCGTAATACGGTACATTCCTGTGATACTGGTCAAATTTACCGTGAAGATAAAATCCTCCGGCCATCAGGACCTCCTCCTGGATTTCATTAACCAGCGAGGTCTTGCCGATACCGGAATATCCGCTTATGGAAACAAGGATCTTCGCACCGCCTATAACCTCCTTAAAGTCGCTGTTCAGTTGAGCGTTTTCCTTTTCCCTCCCATAGAGCTGCTGCGAAAATTCAAAGCGCCGGCTGAAATCTCTCTCGCCCAGTGCAAATTTTGTCTCTTTGACACTGCGTTTCAGATCAAAAAGAAGTCCTTCGCAGCTATAATAGCGGTCCTTTGCCATTTTGGAAAGTAGTTTATTAATAATTTCAGCAAGCATGGATGGCGTGTCCGGCCGTAGTGCAAGAATATCCGGAGGTGTCTTAGCAATATGAGAGAATATCATCTCCGTAGGTGTTTCCGCCTCAAATGGGCAATGCCCGGTCACCATCTCATATAATGTGATGCCAAGAGAATAAAAATCAGCCCGGTAATCAAGTGCTGTATTAATCCTGCCAGTCTGTTCCGGTGCAAGATAGGGAAGGGTGCCTTCTATATTATCAGGCCTGATCCCCTCTGACTTTTCATACGAAAAAACAGAGGATATCCCCAGATCCAACAATACCGCACGACCCGACTCTGCTTCGTAAATAACGTTTGACGGGTTTACGTCCTTATGTATGATCCCTGCTTCGTGCAGAGCGCTGAGTCCCTCTATCATCTGGCATGCGATCAGATAGAAGTCCTCCCATTCCATGCCCCCCTGCTTAATCAGCTGCCTCAGCACAATCCCCGGACAGAATTCCTCTTTCAAAAAATAACGTCCGCCCAGCGTTACCTCTCCAAGACCTCTTACAATATGAGGGTTATTCACCATCAGGAGCTTACGGTATTCACGTTTCAATTTTTCAGCAGCCTCAGGAGTCATGGTATCCTGACCGCCAGTTTTTAAGATCACTAATTGCCCTGTATCACATTCCCGTCCACAGAAGATTTTGCTGTACGGCGAAGCATAAATTATTTCCATATTCTCATACTGCTTATCCTGCATTATTTCTCCTCCAAACGTTAAAACCGTGATATACTATTTCTTATTCATTGCAAATTAAAAACGTTGAATTACATATCCACATTTACCATTGTTTTTTGCTTCATACATAGCTGCATCCGCCATCCCCATTAGCTGATCAGCTGTTATACGTTCTGCATAGTATCCATTAAAATCCACGATAACCGCACCGATAGAACAAGCTACATGCAGGCTTTCACTGCTGCCACGAAGGACAAACCTGCTGTGGGCAGGATCATTGACCCAGTCCAGGCAATTCTCTAAGGCCTCCAGACTTCCCTGCTCCTCTACAATGGACAGAAACTCATCGCCGCCCACCCGTCCAACGATCCCACCCGTCTCGCGCACAAGCAGGGACGCGATGAACAGCAATGCCTGGTCTCCTACGCCATGTCCGTAATTTGTATTAAACGCCTTGAAGTCGTCCACATCCACAAACAGCACGGCCATAGGCGTGCCGTCCGACTGGTGATGGTCTATTGCATTAGAAAGATACTTGCGAATATTTTCAGTATTATATACCTGGGTCAGAGCATCCTTTTGCGCCAAATCCTGCAAAAGCCGTTCCCGTTTGTCTTTATATCGGTTTTCTGTTTCAATAAAAGTGAGCAAGCTGTTGATTTCCTCAGACAGCGTGCCCAGCTCGTCTTTTCTGATCGCCTCTATACGAAGAGTATAATCCTGATTCTGCTGAATCCTGTTCAGTGTGTCGGATATTTGATGGATAGGCTGAACGATACGCCTGGATGCAAAACGTCCCAACAGTGCCGTCAATACGGCGCACAATAGCACAAGAAAACCAAGCAGAAGTAATGAAATTTGTCCCTGGTTTAGAAAACGATCCATATTTACTGACAGCATGATACGCCAGTCAGTATACTCCACATTGGAATAATAAGTAATGTAGCTGTTCCCGTCGACCTGATAGATAAAACTTCCCTGCGGATGTGCGGCAAAGTCAATGGCATTATATTTTTCCTGATAATCCTTCCGCTCTGCGTAGGTCGTCACAAAAGATTCACGTTTGTGCTCCTGTGTACCGGCGCTAATAATGTTCTGGCCTCCATCTAAAAGATAGAAAGTGGATTCATTCCAGAGCTTTGCCCGTTTACGAATATTATCGTAAAAGTCCAGATTGATTTCAGACAGGGCATAGCCCAAAACCCGGTCGTTATCCGTAATTTCCGCAATTGCTACGACTGACTGTACTTCCTGACCATTATTCCGGTATCTCAAAGCATCGGAAATGTAAAAAGAATTGCCCTTCATCCGCTTGATCAATGCGTCTAATCCCGTATTATCATAGACTACTGAACTTTCATTGCTGGAGGCAATAATGCAATCGTTGGTATCTAACAGCACAACACTTTTCAAATATTGAGTAGCCAGCACCCGGGAGTAGAGAATATTATCGAGATATTTGACGGTATCCTCATCCAATTCTCCACGCAGAGCGGCCTGGGATACATCCATACTGCCCAAAATATCCAGATTGTTTCTCTGCTGCTCACAAAAATCAACCATTTCAGCAAGCTGGGAGTTTGCCACGGCTTCAAGGCTTTCCTGGACCACTTTTTTCAATTCGGTATTATATGTAAATGTAAGCAGCAAACTGAATATCAGAAAAGGAACAACACTCAAAACAATGACCAGTCGATACATGGATTTCCGTATATTCATTTATAAACTCTCCTCAAAATGTAGAATTGTGTTAAATTTCCCTTTTTAGTAAGCCGCTCCCATTACTACAAAACAATAAACTGTATTTAACAACTGATTAAAGTAAAACACATCTTTATCTTTTTAGCTATAAGTAAAGTTTAGCATATAGACGTTGGGAAATCAAGTTGAAGCGAGATGAAAGAGCTGATATAATTAAGTCAATTAGAAAAGTGGCATGTTAACGAAAAATCTTTGCATTCTTTCGCTGCTTATCAATAAGGAGAACGTTTCCAAGAAAGGAGATCTTTACTGGTGAATCAAAATCAACAACTATATCACCATTTATATCAGACGATCACCTCACAGATATTTAACGGCACTTTTATTCATGGGCAGGATTTCCCGTCTCAGCGCGAAATTTGCCTGCGATACAACGTGGGAATCACTACGGTTCGTAAAGTGATGAAACTGCTTGCTGAAGAAGGGTATATCCACACAGCACAGGGCCAGCCGTCTGTTGTGGCTTATTGTACATCTAAGGAAACCCTTGCCGCGTATCTGGCTCAGAGCCGGGATGAAATTGCTGATGCATACAGGGGATTGGGATTATTGATGCCGATTCTTTATCTGGAGGGTGCTAAACGGTGTAATGAATCAGATTTGCTTTCATTTAAAGAAATTTTAAGCAATATGTCAGAGCAAGTGGAACTGCAGGATCACTATCAACTGGCCAATGACTTTTTTACAATGATACTCAGACCATTAAAAAATAAGTTGATCATTGATCTGGAGTTGGACAGTGAAAACTATCTTCACGTTCCCTATATTCCACTTCCCGGGATAGACGATCCTTTTGCTACAACTGTTTCGAGAACACAAACATGGTTCAAGCATGCAATATCACAAATTGAGCAGAAACAGTTTGATGATTTCTGTGTCGGCACGTCAAAATTATACAGTGCTTCCAGGGAAAGGGTTGACAGTTACTTATCTACTTTGTGCAAATATACTGGGGAAAATCAAAAAAAGAAAGAAGAGATCCGTTGGTTCCGGATAAAAGATCATTCCGAGTTATATGCTCGGCTGGCGATGACTATCGTGCGCAGGATTATTGCCGGAGAGTTTGACAGCCAACCGTATTTACCCTCTATTCCAAAACTGATGCAAGCATATGGTGTAACAAAAAATACAGCAAGACGGGCGGTTAACCTGCTCAATTCTCTGGGGATTGCACAGACAATTGATAAAAAGGGCAGTGTGATCACACCGGAAGGAGAAACCGGATTTAAAAGTGAACTCAATTTGGCGGAGCCGACCATACAAGAACGGATATCATTTTTCCTGGAGGCGCTTCAAATTGTAGCTCTCACTGCACGCAGTTGTACAGCTTCAATTTCTTTTATCCCAGACAACCTGGGCCGTTCTATGGAAAGCAAGCTTCGCGCAACATTGAATAACAGAATGAGCCCCTTATCTTTTCAGCTGCTTATGAACGCTTACATCCAGCTCCTACCTCAACACTCACTGAAAAACATATTTCGGCAGTTAGACGACCTGCTGATATGGGGACACTATCTGCAGGCAATTGACAAGTCGTTTTATCCGGACTACAGTGAATTGGCCCTCTCAATGGACACCGTTGTCACTGCCTTAAAAAACAAAAGCATTGAGGCTTTGCCGGATGCTTTTAGTCATGCGTTTTCGCTGGTCTATCAAAATGTTTGTGAGGTACTTTCAAAATCCTCCATTAGTTCTGCATTTAATACATGAAAGTAAATCACTCACTTTGAACCAGTTCCTGCTTCATGTACAGTATGCCTGTGAGAACATGATACTGCTCTCCTACCTAACCCGGTACAAAACGGGCTCTAATGCTTTTTGTATTGACACCATCGGCAGCAGCAGAACTCCGTCCCCATCACCAGGTCTTCCGAATGTATTATCCATCTTTGCACTGCGGGTACATTATGAAATTGCGCACCATCGGGATCATCTTTTACAGCTCAAAGCATTCCAGATCATCCGGTACAAAAAGATTTCCGCTGTAGTATCCTTTGCCTTCCTCTGTATAAAGGCGTTTTCTCTCCTCCAGGTTTTTGTCCTCTGTATGATACAGGATAAGATTTGATACACCCAGTTCTTCCGCCATCATACAGGCATCCTTTACGGTACTGTGGTGCTTTTCATATGGTTTAAATGTCTCTCTCTGGGAATAGAGGCAAAAAGCTTCATGCATCAGCCAGTCACTGCCCTTTATAAACCCTTCATCTTTTGCATTATACGGCTCATCTCCCGCACAGGTCAGTCTGACCCCCTCTTTTGTTTTCAGAGAGAAGCCAAACTGCTTTGCTTTTGTGGAAAATATATCAAAAAATATTGTCTCGCAGCCCAGAATCTCTGCTCGGCTTCCATGTTCCACTGTGATGAAACGGATGCGTTCCCCCAAGTGTTTTGTCACCTTCTTCTGTATGGTCAGTGTAGTGATCGTAGTTAATATATTTTTCAGTTCTTCATGGCAGTAGATCCGCAGCTCACCCCGGTACTTTCCCTGCTCTATTGCAGTGCCGATCATGCGTATCATCCAGACAACACCCAGGAGATGGTCCACATGTTCATGGGTCACAAATATATCATGGATATCCAGTATAGGGATCTCCGCCTCATTGAGCCTTCCCAGGATTCCGTTTCCACCACCCGCATCTACCAGAAAATGCCGGTTTCCCTCTGTCAATGCAAAACAGGTATTGTAACATTTTGTCACCGCAGCGTTACCGGTGCCAAGTATCGTAAGTTTCATAGATATCCTCCTTTAGCAGATAACCTTCTGCCCCATGTTCTCTTTCAGCCGGTATAATAAATACACAAACCTTTTGAATCGTCCCATAAAGTATCATAGACAGTTTTGTACTGAAAATCAATTTCTTTCTTTGTTTTTTTCTTCTGATCTTTATTTTCTGTCTTTTATGCCGCCCTTCTTGACTTTTGGTCCTCTATTGACTATATTGGCTGTAACGAAGGATTTCCGGCAGCCATGCGGACGGTCTGCACACTTACCTAGCTGCCTGTAAGAAAGGGGATGCCTTATGAAGATCAAATTACCTGTTACACTTTACCAGCGCATTCTTAGTATCCTGTCTTTTCTGCTGCTGATCGGGCAGCTGCTGTGTCTTATTTTACGCTGGAACTCTCTGCCCGATGAAATCCCCACCCACTTTGGGCTGAATGGACAGGCGGACGCCTACGGCCCCAAAGGATCACTGGTCATACTGCCGGTTATCACTATTCTTATCTATCTGTTGATGATATTTGTAGAGAAATTTCCTGAACTTTGGAATGTACCCGGCCATGTAACACCCCAAAACATAGGCTGGATCTATGGAAATATGAAAAGTATGCTTGTCACCCTGCGTTTTGCCGTCACCTTTATATTCTTTTATATAAATTACTGTTCCGTATTCTGCCTGGATCTGGGGGCATGGTTCACACCTGTCTTTCTTCTCCTAACCGCAGGACCTATGGTCTTCTTTATCTGGAGAGCTGTGCATTTTAATAAATGAGATAAAAGAGACACGCAGCCACATGAATTTTCCCTCACCTTATTGGGGGCACTTCACATTTTACTTGGCTGTGTGTCTCTTTTATAATTCGCCATAACAGAAAACCCGGGATGCGCAGTTTCTATTATTTCATATTATCAACGGCTGCACGTTCAATGGCCAGGCCTTCTTTGTATCTCCTGATAAATTTGTCATATCCTGCCACATCTGCCGGATCGGGAGCCATCTCACTGCCGGTTTCGCCTGCAAATACTTTATTGGTCAGATAATCATCCAGCGTTTCCTTCTCATCTTTGTTCACCATGTAGGATGCCAGCAGGGCAATTCCCCAGGCTCCGCCTTCTCCCGCGGTCTCCATAACAGACACCGGCACGTCAATGGCACCTGCCATGATTTTCTGACCCACACCTTTTGTCTTAAAGAGGCCGCCGTGACCCAGAATCTTGTCCAGCTTCACACCCTCATCCTTTAAAAGAATATCAAGACCGGTCTTCAAGGCACCCAGTGCTGTGAACAGGTGTACCCGCATGAAATTCGCCAGATTAAATCTGCTCTCCGGCATACGTGCAAACAGAGGGCGTCCCTCCTCAAACCCGGTAATATGCTCTCCCGAGAAATAGTTGTACGCCAGCAGGCCCCCGCAGTCCTCATCACCCTCAAGCGCTTTGTTGTACAGGGTCCCAAACAGTTTATTCATATCCACTTCCACGCCGAATGCCTCTGCAAATTCTTTGAACAGGGATACCCATGCGTTCAGATCAGATGTACAGTTGTTGCAGTGCACCATTGCCACCAGGTTTCCCGTGGGTGTTGTGACCATATCAATCTCTTTATATACTCTGGAAAGCTCTTTCTCCAAAACCACCATGGCAAATACGGAAGTTCCGGCAGAGACATTGCCTGTACGTCTTGCAATACTGTTGGTTGCAGTCATGCCTGTGCCTGCGTCCCCCTCCGGCGGGCATACGGGAATGCCTGCCTGCAGGTTTCCGCTTACATCCAGAAGTTTTACGCCTTCCTCTGTCAAGACGCCTGCATCCTCACCGGCGCTCAGGACTTTTGGCAGAATCTCTCCCAGTTTCCAGGAATACTTTTTGTCGGCCACAAGTTCATCAAACTGCTCTATCATGCGGGCATTGTAGTCTCCTGTGTTCATATCAATAGGGAACATACCGGATGCTTCGCCCACGCCCAGAACCTTCTGCCCGGTCAGTTTCCAGTGGATATATCCCGCCAGTGTTGTCTGGAATTTAATTTTTGAAACATGCTCCTCATGATTCAGGATTGCCTGATACAGGTGGGCAATGCTCCATCTCTGAGGGATATTAAACCGGAACACTTCTGTCAGTTTGTCAGAAGCCTCCTCCGTCATGGTATTTCTCCAGGTGCGGAAGGGTACCAGCAGTTCCTCCTTTTCATCGAATACCATATAGCCGTGCATCATGGCACTGAATCCCACTGCCCCCAGTTTTGTGATGACTGCACCGTATTTTTCTTTTACATCCTCTGCCATCTTCGCATAGCTGTCCTGCAGTCCCGTCCAGATATCCTCCAGGGAGTATGTCCAGATATTATGTTCCAGACGGTTTTCCCAGTCGTGGCTGCCGGACGCGATGGGGGCGTTATCTTCCCCAATGAGCACTGCTTTGATACGGGTGGAGCCGAATTCGATACCCAGCACTGCCTTTCCGCCTTCAATCACATTTTTTATCTTTTCCAAATCTAAACCCATGAAATCTTACCTCCGTGATTTTTATTCCCGCGGGCAACGAGCCAAAGTCAAGCTTGCTTGGCCTTGGCGACTGCCGCGAGGGTCAAATCCCCCGCATCTTACTGCGGGGTATTTGACTTCTGTCCGTAGTAGGCATCTGCCCCGTGTTTTCTGTAATAATGTTTGTCCTGCAGTTCCTGGGGAGCCGGCTTTACCTGCGGGTTGATGGTCTCACACCGCGCTGCCATCTTGGCAACTTCCTCCAGGACCACTGCATTGTGGACTGCTTCGTGTCCATCCCTGCCCCAGGTAAATGGTCCGTGGTTCTTGCAGAGGACTGCCGGAACCGCCTCATAGTCATTCTCCTTAAAATATTCCGCAATGAGAAGGCCTGTATTCTTCTCATATGCGCCGTCTATCTCCTCTTTTGTCAGACATCTGACACAAGGGATTTCTCCGTACATATAGTCCGCGTGGGTGGTACCGTAGCAGGGAATGCCCCTTCCGGCCTGTGCCCAGCTTGTGGCCCACGGGGAATGTGTATGTACGATACCGCCGATGTTTGGAAATGCTTTGTAAAGCTCAAGATGTGTGGGCGTATCGGAGGATGGATTGTATTTCCCCTCGATCTTATTTCCGTCCAGGTCCATGATGACCATATCTTCCGGGGTCAGCTTGTCGTAGTCAACGCCGCTGGGTTTGATGGCAAAATAGCCTGTCTCCCGGTCAATCTGGCTTACATTTCCCCAGGTGAAGGTTACCAGTCCGTACTTTGGCAGCAGCATATTTGCTTCGTATACCGCTTTTTTCAGTTCTTCCAACATGATTTATCTCCTCGCTTCTGCTTTTATTTTTTTCAGTCTCTTCATAACATCATTGCCGCCCCGCCCGAAGTAGTCGTGCAGGGTTTTAAATTCCTGATACAGCCTGTCATAGACCGCTGTATGCTCGGGGTTTGGTCTGTAGGTCCTCTCCTCCACCCGTCCCATGGCTTTTGCCGCCTCAAAAATCGTGTCATATCCGCCGTTTTTCTTCCCTGCCGCCACAGCGCCGAACATGGCGGAACCAAGTGCAGGGGACTGGTCCGAGGCACCGATGAAGATCTCACGGTTTGTCACATCTGCATAAATCTGCATCATCATGGCATTTTTCTTGGAAATGCCTCCGCAGGCGTAAAGCTCCTTAACCGGTACTCCTGCCTGTTCAAAGTTGTCAATGATCGTACGCATTCCGTAAGCTGTGGCCTCGATCAAAGCCCTGTAGATCTCCTCCGGTTTGGTGGTCAGTGTCAGGCCCAGTATCATCCCTGTCAAATCCGCATCCACCAGCACAGAACGGTTTCCGTTCCACCAGTCCAGGGCAAGGAGTCCGCTCTCCCCTATTTTCAAGCGGGATGCCTTCCCGGTTAGAAACTCATGGATTGATATGTTCTGCCTGTCTGCCTCCTGATAATAGGATGCGGGCACACAGTTCTTTACAAACCATTCAAAGTGGTCGCCCACACAGGGCTGTCCCGCTTCATATCCATAGAGCCCCGGAAGGACTCCATCCTCCACCACGCCGCAGATGCCGGGAACCATCTTCTCCTCCCTGCTGCACATAATGCCGCAGGTGGAGGTTCCCATGATCATCAAGAGCTTGTTTGGCTCTGTGATCCCCACCGCGGGAAGGGATACGTGGGCATCCACATTGGCCACTCCAACTGCCATGCCCGCACGCAGCCCCAGTCGGTCTGCCGCCTCATTGGTCAGTTCCCCGGCTTTTGCCCCCTGAGGACAGACTTCTCTGCCAAGTTTTTCCTCTGCCACATGTTCCAGGCGTGTATCAAGAGCTTTGAAAAAATCAGAGGACGGGTAACCTTCCCTCTTATTCCAAAAAGCCTTATATCCGGCCGCACATCCGCTGCGCTTCTCCTGCCCCGTCAGCTTAAAGATAACCCAGTCCGCAGCCTCCACAAACCGGTCTGCCTGTTCATAGACTTCAGGAGCCTCTTTCAGGATCTCCATCAGCTTTGGAATCATCCATTCGGAAGAAACCCTCCCGCCGTATCTTGAGAGGAATGCCTCCCCCCGCTCCTTTGCAGCCCTGGTACAGATATTGGCCTCTTCCTGGGCCGCATGGTGTTTCCACAGCTTCAGCCATGCATGGGGAACATGTTCCCACTCCTCCCGCAGACAGAGAGGAGTCCCTTCCCTGTCCACCGGCATTACCGTGCATGCCGTAAAATCAATGGACAGGCCTATGATATCCTCAGGATCCACACCGCTGTCCCTCAGAACGGCAGGTATGGTAACGTCCAGCACCTCCAGATAATCCAATGGGTGTTCCAGCGCCCAATCCGGGGGCAGTCTGGTTCCGTCCGGCAGGTATTCCTCCATCACTCCGTGGGTGTAGGGTTTAGTGCTCTGGGCAGCTGCCGTTCCGTCAGACACATCCACCAGGACTGCCCGGCCGGACTGGGTGCCGTAATCCACACCGATTGCATATTTTTTCTTCATCTGCCTTAAATCTCCTATCCGTTCTCCGTATTTCTATTTTTGGTGGATCCCCGCACAACCAGTTCCGGCTGGATCAGGCGGGAAATCCGGCTCTTCTCCTCCGGTACTTTACGGATTTTTTCCAAAAGCAGTTCAGCGGCCATCTCACCCAGTTTTTCCTGGGGATGGGCAATGGTTGTCAGCCCCACGGTCCCCTCCGCGATGACCGAGTTGTCATACCCCGTCACGGAAATATCTTCCGGCACTCTCTTTCCGTTTTTCTGCAGAGAGCGGATGACCTCCAGTGCGATCTGGTCGTTGTAGCATACAACTGCATCCATCTCCACCTGCTGCTGCAGCAGAAGATCTATCATCTGCGCCGGTTTCATCTTACGGTCCTCCGTGTGAAACCAAACCACCATATCCGGATCATAGGAAAATCCGGCCTCCTGGAGTGCTTTCACATATCCCTTGTGCCGCTCTCTTCCCTGAAAATCATCCGCCTTGAAAATCCCCAGTATTTTGCTGTGCCCGCTGTCTAGCAGATGCTTTGTGACAAGGTAGCCGCCTTTGCAGTCATCCATAAGAATATGGGGCTTCTCCATCATCTGAGGATATACTCCCTGGATAAATACATAGGGGATCTCATACTGGTCCAACATTGCATACAAGTTTGTATGCCTGCAGAAAATCTGGCTTTTACTTGGTTCGATGATCAGGCCCTCTATGTCCTTAGTCAGGATATCCTCCAGGACCCGTTCCTCTTTTGTCCGGCTGTTGGCCGTATTTTTCAGGATAATGCTGTATCCGTTGGCTGTCATCACCTTATCCATGCCCTGGATCAGGCGTGGAAAAATATAGTCGGATATGTAGGTTGTCACAACTGCGATATTCCTTGAATTTTTCATGTGCCCCATGCGCTGGGAACAAAAGGTTCCGCGGCCGTGTTCCGCTTCAATATACCCTTCATTAATGAGAATCGACAGGGCTTTGCGCACCGTATGGCGGCTGATCTGATAGCGGGCAGACAGTTCGTTTTCCGAGGGCAGCTTTTCTCCCGGCTTGATCTCTCCGCTCAGGATCGACTGCTTCAGTTCCTCCATGAGCACATAATATTTTGTCTTTCCGTTTTCGTTTGTCATATGCCCCTCCTTATGGTTCTTATTTTACAACTTGTATGGTTCTCTTCACAAGTTGTTTCCGAATAAAGAGTACGATTATTCGGTCGTCTGCCGTAAATTGGCAATAGAAAAGAGCCCGGCTTAACCGGACTCTGCCTTATCTTGCTAAAAATTTTCAAACATATGCTCTCTGATTTCAGAGATGATCTGATCCATCTCTTCCAATTCATCTTTTTCAAGCTGGATGCCGCACTCCTCGCAGATGTCCTGAAGGGCTGCAAAAACCCACGGATTTCTGGCTTTGAGGCGCAGCATCCTTCCGTTTTTCTGCAGATAATCCACAAAAAAATCCAGCACTACATCAATTTCCGAATCCTCCGGATTCACCATCTTCATGTCCAGGACCATACCTGACGCGTGGTCCAGGGTCACAAACAGAAGGGGGCTGATGGGACGTTCATATTCTTCCAGCTCGATGCTGGCATGGACATAGGCAAAATCCACAGATATCTCTGTTCCCACTTTCGGCCTTTTTTTCAGACGCCTTTTCAGCACCTCATCCTGCAGCACAATAAGCGGATATTCCCGTTCCACCATGGGAATAGACTCTGCAAACATATTCCACAGCCCTGTCTTTTCATTGTAAGCTCTCCAGAGTATCTCACCCTTATCCCAGTCCACAAAAATCCGCTCCTCTATCACAGCCCTGACTGCCATGAACAGATTCTGGAACGTCTCTGTGAGCACTTCCACCTCCCGCGCATCCGGTGTACAGGGTACGAATCTGGGCATACAGGACTGGTAAAAAGGCCATTCGCCCCGGCCTCTGAACTTATATCCCAATTCCTTTATGATTTTTTTCTGGTCCGGCGGAACCTCTTCCCGGTCTCCAAAATAACAGGTAAGAGAACTTTGCTCCAGCATTGCATAATCGGGAGGAATTCCCGTTTCCTCGGTGGAGGCAATCATATCAAAGTCCCTCAGACCTTCCAGCCCTTCATAGACACTGATCCCATAACAGTTTCCGCCGCATCCCATAATGCTGGCGAAAACAGGTTCCTCACTGTCTTTTAAAAAGATAGCTATGAGCTGGGTATCCCAAAAATATTTCCATGGCTCCAGAGCCTTCAGATTACAGGTGACTTCATATAATTTCTCCCACTGTTTAGACGATGCCTCTTCTCTCATTCACAATCCTCCTCTTAACCTTTTGGCTGTCTTCCCGGTCAGACCCGCAGCCGCATCTCACTTACAGGAAATCAGTCATGGGATGGTATGTACTGGCGGATCCTGCCGCAGAATTCCCCGAAGTTCTGGGTCTGCAGAATTACTTTTCCCGGTCCGGTAAGTTTTGTGAGGAACAGGCCCTCACCGCCCAGAAAAATATTCATACCGCCTTTTACCATCTCAATTTCATACTGCACGCTGCCCTCAAAGGCCACCACATTTCCGGTATCCACTTTGATCACTTCACCCGGCAGAAGTTCTTTCTCCACTTTATTGCCGTCCACTTCCAGAAAGACCATGCCATTGCCCTGCATTTCCTGAAGGATGAACCCCTCACCCCCAAAGAAACCGGAAGATACTTTTTTTGTAAATGCCACTTTAGTCTCCACTGCACTTTCCGCACAGAGGAAAGACCCCTTCTGGCAGTAAAAGCCTCTGTACGCCCTTAAGTCAACCGGAACGATCTCCCCGGGAACCGTGGAGGAAAACGCGATCATAGCCCCATCCATTTCGGCCTGATAGCTTGTCATAAAAAAAGATTCCCCGGAAAACATACGGCCTAAGCCCCGCATAAGGCCGCCTCTCGCATTGGTGCTCATGCTGATACCGTCACTCATCCAGCACATTCCCCCGGTCTGTGTATAGATACTTTCCCCTCTGTTCAGCAGCATTTCCACCGCCGGCATAACAGTGCCTTCCAGTTTGTATCTCATAATACATGCTCCTCCTTTTCTTTCATTACTCTATCCACCAGTATTGGCTGTATCTCCGGATAAGTCAAAGCCTCCGGCAGCTGGTCAAAAAACTCAATTTTTTCTATTTCACTTTCCATTCTGCCAAAGGAAGTGATCTCCGCATAAAAAAGCATTCCGTAAGTCTCCTCCCCGGTATCATTGACCCGGTTTTTGCCGATAACGGAATAGACGGATACAGGCTTCAGTGTAAATGCCATTGCCCCCGTCTCCTCTTGCAATTCTCTTGCCGCTGTTTCCTCAATACTCTCCCCGGCCTCCCTGTGGCCCCCGGGAATCTCATAGGTATCCCGTTCCCTGTGCCTGACCAGAACCATTTTTTCTCCCGCCATTGCCAGGATCACGGCAAATTTCAAAAGATGGTCCTCGGCCTGCCTGTAGAATTTTACTTCCAACATAAAACCCTCTCCTCTGCCGCTCAGATCTTATGTAACAGTTCAGACAAGCTGAACTGTTACACATCCAGCCATTAAAAATCGCTTCGCGATGAGCTGGATGCCTGCTGGCACTACTTTTTCATACGGTCAGCGCAGTAAATGCGCAGACCTGTCTAAACTGTTACGATCTTATACCATAATACATGATCATCCATATAAAATCCATTGCCGATATCATTTTTTTCTTCTCTCAGTAACTGAAATGTTACTGTACACTCCGTGTCCAGTAACACGCTTCGCGATGCACAGATATGGAGCATTCTGCCCCATATCGCGCTGGCTGCCTCGGGATTTTCATGCTTTCGGCATGAAAACGCCTCCCGGTACAGTGGCCTGTGTACAGTAACACTGAAATCCCATATGCCTGTAAATTTCAACTACAGGATTATTTTTATTCACATTCAAAAATATAGACTGAAATCCCATCTCCAATGCCTTTTCTCTCACAAAATCAAACATAAGACTTGCATACCCTCTGCCTCTTGTGCTGCTTGTCAGATAAAATTTACTCAGATACAGCATTCCTTCCCTGGGATAAAAGGCCAAAAACCCCACATCCCCTGACGCATCCTTTACTATATAATAGGTATATCCGTTATTAAGCTGCTCTATTATAGCAGGAACGGTCTGAAATAACCGTATCATATAGTCATTCTGTGCGGCTCCGATCATGGGGTCGAAGACTTCCTTTACAATGGAGGACGCCAAATATGACAATTCCTCCAGCCGTCTTACATCCTGCCCGGATATCTGTTCAAATCCAGTTTCCTGTATTCTGTGTATCTCATAATGTATTCTATTTCTCCGGTTGCCGAATCTGTCTCTGAACTTTGTATGGCAAAACCGGATTTTTTATAAAAGCGGACGGCATTTACATTTTTTGCATATACTCTGAGGGACAGATCACGGTAACGTCTGCAGGCCTCTTTTAAAAGCGCTGTACCGATACCCCGTCCCTGATCTTCTGTCCGTACAAAAAGTCCGGCAATATAATGATCCTGTATCCCTATAAAGCCTCGTGTCTTATGCTCCGCCTTACAGACAAGGATCTCTGCCCCCGGAAGTTCCTGCCTGACATATTCGTAATTGCCCTCCCAATAAGAAGAGGGAATAAAGCTGTGTGCCTGACAGTTGGCTTCCAGCCAGATTTTCATTACATCCTCTATATCACCGGAAGTAAATTCTCTGATTTCATATTTCATATGGTTACCTAACCCTTTTTATCTTATCAGGAAACCCCCAACACATTTTTCTCTGGTTACCGCCCTGCCCGGCAGTTTCTGCCCAGATAGCGGAAAACTCGTCTTCTGTACTCCTTGTATTCTATGCCAAACGCATGTTCCAGGTATTTTTCCTCCTGCAGGATCTGCAGATGCAGCATAAGAATTGCAAAACCGGTAAATACAAGAAGCGGAATATTAAAAAACATAAGTAAAATTCCGATATAAGTCAGGTCAAATCCGCAAAACGCCGGATTTCGGCTGATGGAATAGATGCCGTCAGATACCATTTTCGTCCTGTCGCGCTCCGGAATGCCGGCACGCCAGCTGTCACGCATGGTATAGACAGAAATCCCAAAGACCATCACCCCAGCTGTGGCGATGATCAGTCCAGCAATCCGCATGTTCTCAGATGCCTGATTGATTCCCCATAAGATAGATACCAACTCATAAACAGGTACGCCGATCGTGGCTATTTTCATGATGAACTCTATGTACATGAGTTCCTCCGCCTTTTCCCCCTTTGCGATCTGGTTCGTCCTGATCCCTTTCTTTTTCTGACCCAGCATTTTGCCGAAATAGATGCCATAAAATACAAGCAATAATACAAGGCTGCTCGTCTGAAACTTGTCCATTTGTGGTATCACCTCTGTTATGTTATTGTCCGAATCCACTTTCTGTCCTTTGAAAGGCAGTGCCGAATTCTTTCAATACAGTATACCCTACATGCCCCGGGATTGCAAATATTAAAATCCCAGAGCAGTTTTCACTTTCCCTGAGATTTTATTCACGCGGGCAACGAGCCAGGCGGGCATACTTGTATGTACATTTGGGGACTGCCGCGAGGATCAACACCCCCGTTGCCTGCGGGTTTGTTGTCTTACATGGGCATAAAATCAAAAAGGTTCATCTGCCTGGCACTATGTTTTTCCTCAAACTTGTGCAGATAAGAAAAAATCCTGTCCACACTGCTCTCCAGGCCATTCCTTCTGCAGATCTCATAAAAAACGGACATAAGTTTTTTCTCATTGGGGCTGCCAGCCTCATAAGCATTTCCGTAATTCTCAATATATTTTCTGCGAAGGCCCGGAAAATGCTGTTCCAGTTTTTCGTAAAAATACTGCCTGTCCCCGTCCCGCAGCGTGACTCCCATGCCAAAGTTCAGTACACCATATGTTTTCGCTCTGACTGCATAGTCCATGATCCCTCTCACATTTTCTTCCGTATCGTTGATAAACGGCAGAACAGGGGAGAACCACACAACTGTGGGAATCCCTTCTTCCCGGAGGATATTAAGCACCTCGGCCCTCCTTTTTGTAGTACATACATGAGGTTCCAAAATACGGCACAGTTCCTCATCCGCGGTTGTCAGGGTCATCTGCACAACGCACTTTGTCTTTTCATTGATCTTTTTCAGCAAATCCAAATCCCGCAGGACCAGATCAGATTTTGTCTGCAGCGCTGCTCCAAACCCATAATACTCTATAAGCTCCAGGCATTTTCTGGTAAGGCCAAGCTTGTTTTCCAAAGGCAGATAAGGGTCGCTCATAGCCCCTGTGCCTATCATACATTTCTTCCGCTTGCTTCTCAGCGCGGCTTCCAGTAACTGAGGGGCATTTATCTTGACTTCTATATCTTCAAAATCATGTTTCATCCCATAACAGGTACTCCTGGAATCACAGTAAATACAGCCGTGGCTGCAGCCTCGGTACAGATTCATGCCATTTTGGGCGGACAGGATGGATTTTGCATTTACCTCGTGCATATTTTACTCTGCCTCCTACGATGCGGCGAACCGGTAGCCGGCCTGTTTCAGACACTCTACAGCCTTTGGAAAATTCTCTTCTTTTGTGAGAATGTAATCCGTGTTATAAGTGGACACAGCAAAAATCCCGATCTTGTTCTTTGCTAATACAGCAGAGATCGCAGACAAGATCCCTATCAAAGAAAAATCCAGAACGCCCTGGATCCGGAACGCTTTCCAGCCGTCATCACGTTCCAGCGCATCTTCCGGTACCTGTTTTGCTGCACATACCAGCGACAATTCCTCATCCGTTCTCCCTACAAAGCAGAATCCGTCTTTCAAAAGCTCCGGTGAAAATTCCTTTATCTTACATACAGAAAAATCCTGGTCAATAATTTTAAGTTCCATCTTTCCTCCTATTATAAGCTGCCTGCAAGGGGCTTATCTCATACAGTTCCTTACAAGCCGTTCCGGCACACCCATTCTCTCAGCCGTTTCCTCCACACCCATGCCGCTGTCCAGAAAACGTCTGCACACAAGTTTCAGACTCTCGCCCACTTCAAGCACATGACCATCCGGATCATAAAACCGTACCACCCGCTGTCCCCAGCTATGCTCATACACCGGATGTACAAGCTTTACATCTGTTCTTTTCTCCAGTTTGGAGACGAAACGGTCGAAATCCTCCTCCTCAAAATAGACCTCACTGTTCTTCCCGCCGTAAGTGATATCCCCCTTCTCACAACCAATGAATTCCAGCCAGCTCTCCTCTGTCTGCAGGGACAGTCCTCCGGTCAGTACGGCATTTGCCCCCAGATCAGTGACCGTACGCAGTCCCAGTACCTCTCTGTAAAACGCTTTTGACTTTTCCATATCCTGAACTATCAGCATGGGATTTTTTAATTTCATTTCTCTTCCTCCGTCAACTTACTTTCTCGTCCAATCGTAACTAATCTGTACCCTTACAGTTACAGGCAAAGATCCATGCAGAACCGCCTTTGGCGATGGGAACTTTACTTGGCTGCAAAATGCTTTCCTGCGGTCTTCGCAGTGAATGCGCAGACCTATTGGATCGTTA
The DNA here is from genome assembly GCF_900258535.1 of Blautia marasmi. Taxonomy (NCBI): domain Bacteria; kingdom Bacillati; phylum Bacillota; class Clostridia; order Lachnospirales; family Lachnospiraceae; genus Blautia; species Blautia marasmi. The sequence goes on along the minus strand of NZ_OIWX01000001.1, from coordinate 4,057,578 downwards.
CGTCCAATCTTGCTGCCCCTTTCCGGAACGCACTATCCACTTCCCTGCAGAGGCTCTCATAAAAAGCCACTGCCGCCGCTTTTCGCTCCATGGCAATCTCCCGGCCTCTTTTCGTATAAAGCATATCATAAATCTTTATGAGTTTCTGTTTATATTCATGGAAAAAGGAATCCTCGGTCTCTTCCTCTCCGTCCGCGATCCGTCCGTCGGGCAGGCGTGTATATATAGGCTCAGACACCTGGCCTCCGTATTGAAGCGTCCGCGCAGCCCCCAAAGCACCCGTCACGTCAATCTTATCCGCATCGAATAATATTTCCGCCTCTATACTCTCCGGGAGTATTCCCCCGCTTTTCCGGAAGGAGTGTGCCAAAATACAGTGTTCTACTTTAGAAACATATTCCCTGTCATACCCCTGGCCACTCAAATAACTCACAGCCATCTCCGCGCCTGCTTTTGCATGGGAGATCTTCTTGTTCTCAATCTGTGCTTTTCTGCCGATATCGTGCAGGAGGCAGGCACAGATCAGAGCATCATAATCCACATCTTTCTCATATTCTGCTATATCCAGAGCAACATACAGCACACGGTAAATATGTTCCACATCGTGTGCGCTGTCCTGCATGCAGGATCTCATATATTTTTCCAGTTTTTCATATGTCTTTTTATCCATCTCTATATCCACTCCTCCCTGAGCAGGCCATACTCATAGGTATCTTTCCAGATTGGATCACCCTCTTCATTGCAGAAAAAATACACATTCTGCTTCAGTTCCCCTTCTCTTCGCATACCAAGGCGCTCCATCAGCCGCCAGGATGCGGTGTTTTTCGGGTCACACATGGCTACAACACGTCTGACATCCCATTCTCTGAATGCCACATCCAGCAATGCCTGTACACTCTCACTGGCATAGCCCTTTCCCCAGTATTTGCGGTTAAATACATAGCCAAGCTCCCAGGTGTTAAAATCTCTCTTACTGAAATACAGATTGCCGATAAGCTGCCCGCCTTTTTTACAGACTGCCCAAAAGTCATTGTTTTTTGCTCTTCTGCCTGCTTCCTCCCTGGCCTCTTCCGGACTCATGGAGATGTATGGTTCATACCGCACTACTTCCGCATCCGAAAGATATTCGTAAAGCCCCTCCCCGTCTTCCGGCTGAAACGGTCTGAGTATTAATCGTTCTGTCTCTATCTGCATGGATCCTCCTCCAAAAACTCCCTCTCAGGAGCATTTTTTCAATCTCTGATCTGCCAGTCACTGACACGGTCATCACTTCCGGACTATCGTCACATATCCAGTGCGATCCGGTTCACACGCTCCACAAACGCCTCCACCTTTTCCATATCCGGGTTATCCGGCAGACAGCTTTCTCTGGACGCCTTCTCCATCCGCCCCTCATAATCTGCAAGCAGATCATAAAATTCTCCGGAGAATGTTCTATCCTCTTTTTGGAACCCGCCGTTTCTTATTTTCATAAGTAACTCCAGGTCGTCCTTCCGGTTGGTGCGTATTTCCCCTTTTTCCAGGATATCAATTGCCATCATAAACAGCCGTATTAAGTGCATGGCATGTTTGTTCAAATGATCATCATCCTTCTTCCGGTTACGCTTTCCGACCTTATCGTAATCCTTAACCACATTATGCATGGCTGACCACATATTTTCATAATCACGAAGGGGCAGATGCTTATACTGCGCATCCACGAAAATCTCTGTCTCCAAATCCTGATTTTCTGCTTTGTCTATATACAAATGTATACTGCCCCTGTCAAAACTGCTGTACCGTCGTTCAAAATCCTCCAGAGCATTTCTGACCGAATTCAGGATATGCTTCTCTCTTTCTGTCTGCGGAAGCGAATCCCTGGCCGAGGCATTTTGCAGCCTTCTCAACTGTGCCCCCGCGTATCCCCCAAATGATCTCACTGCCCGCTTTGACAAAAACAGTCCCCTGTTATCCAGAAGTTCCTGTCCCAGCTCCGTCTTGATCAGATACTGCTCCTCATCCAGCCCCAAGATCTCACAGGTATTTGGATTACAGTCTAACAACAGCCTCACCATCTTATTAAAAGCATAGATCACCGTGTCCGTCTCCCTGTCCTCAAACTGTTCAAAAGAAGACAGCCCCAAAAGGTCAGAAGGCAGGTTCAATGTGATCCCCCTAAAATCCACATCACTGCTCTCGTGATACGTCCCATAAGCATAACTCCCGCCCAGCCCCAATAAAATGATCCGGTTCCCCAGCCTCTTATCTTCCCTCAGAAAATGGTATGCCTCGGATTCCATCCGTTTCTTAAAATCCATTCCTCTATCTGCAAACTGTCCCACATTCCCTCCTGATCAATAATATACCAATCAAAACATGACAGCAGTGTGTCATATTAAGCATTCTCTTTCCTACCGCCACTCCTTATTCCTGCTGCATTCCTACATGCCAAACATATTTCCCTTTAACTCCACACCGGCCAGCTCGGCCAGCCTTATGATCCCCTCCTCAGCCAGCGTCACCGTAGACTCCACGTGGATAAAATCCGTCACACTATGATCAAAAAGAATATTTCCCTGTGCCGGAAACTCCTCATCGCCATCCCAAAACAAATACTGCATAGGGATACAAGAAAATGCATTTATAATATATCCCGCATCCCCCTGCCGCACCGGCTTTCCCCCCATTTTTTCCGCTGCCGACCTAAGCTCTTTCGTCATCCCTGCAAAAGTCAAAGCAAAAGGCCTCAAGATATTCCTTTCAAAAGCCGGTGCAAAAGGCCCGGCATTCCTCACATCCCTGAAAGGCACCCACCGCCCCGTAAGTCCCGCATTCTCCTTAGAATACCAAAACAGGTTATAAATATTCATCCTTGTCCCATTACTGATCGGGCCGCTGTCCTCCATAGCCTTTATAAATCCCTCTTCTCTATGGATCCCATACTTTCTCCCAAAGTGTACAACCGTCAGATATTCTCCCTCCACTTTGATCTCCGGCAGTTTCTTTCGCAATGCCTCCTGGTCCATCTCCAAAAATTTACCCCTCCAGGTTTCACTGAGCTTATCATAATTAGACTGCTGCGGTTTCCGAACATCCATTCCTCATTCTCCTCTCATCCCTACCTGCCAAACCTTCAGATAAATCATCTCATTACCGAGTATAATTCCCAGTAAATAACCGTACAATCATTTACTTTGAGTTAAACTAGATTATACAGGATTCCATTCCTGATTACAACGAAATCCCCCCGCCCACCAGCTCTGACGAGTAAATATATTTTTAATGGAATGATCCCAGTTTCATTCTGCATTTTCATGCCTGTTCTCCTTTTCGGTTCTATAAAAGCACACAAGCTCCCTGGGATTTTCCGTTACGATCCTGTTGTTCTACCGGTTCCGGACTCACCTCCCTTCGTTCTGCACTCTTATCCAAAACGTATCTGCAAACCTCTTTCTATTTCCTGCGTATATTCCTTTAACTTATCCTGCTTCCATGATTCCAGTATCCTGCGGTGCTTCTGCTCCCGGCTCTGCTTCACTTTTTTCCACAGGCTTTCCCATGCCTCCATGACCTGCGCTATCATATGGCCAATCTGGATCAGATAGTAATGATTTTTCATTCCCTGGTACAGCCTGCTGTACATATGTTCCAGACAGTATCCGTAGTTCTTCTGGGTATTGAATCCCTCATTTTCTATTTTCCATCTCCATCTGCCGGCTTCTGCCGTTGCCCTCACGTTCTTTTTCGTTACCGGCAAATCGGTGAGGAACAAGAAACGCTTTTCTTTCCCCTCCCCGTTTTTCTTTTCTTCTCCATATTCCAACAGGTTTACCAGATGGCCCTCATGATCTATCCCGTTCACATAGTCGGTCCAGACGCTCCTATCTTCCGTTTCCTCTTTCCTCAGGTTCCCTTCCCTGTTTCGCAGCGTCCCAAATTCCTTTGCAACATAAGGAATACTCCCTTCTTTAAAGCGCAGAATGTAATGGTAACCATATCCGCGGCACTCCTTAAAAAATGTTTCACAGGCATAAAGACTGTCTGCGCTCAGGCATACTGGCAGGCGCGGGAATTCCTCATGCAGCTTTTTCAGCAGCCGCCGGCAGGCTTTCCGCTCACAGTCCTGTTTTTCAGCCTCAAGGCCTTCGTTTTCTACAAACTCTGTCATGATGCTCACAAGGATATCTTCCCGGAGCACGAGTTTTGCTTCCAATACATAGTAGTAGTATTCCCGGTATTCCTCCGGGGTGCCTTTTCTATGAGTACGGTACAGACTCTTAGGGTCCAGCTTCCTTAGGCTGCTCTCTAGCTGGGTTCCATCCACGATCACCTGCCAGTATCTTCCCCTTATACGGGAGCCTTCAAACACACGGCTCCGTATCAAATGGCGTACCAGACCACAGACTACACCCTGCAGCTGGCTGGGATCCAATCTCTTAAGATAGTCATTTATCGTCTCCCAGTAGGGGAGTTCCGAGAGTTCTGGTTTTCCACACAGATATCCAATATTTTGGATCACGGTATCCGAATTAAATTCCTGGCTTGTTTTTCTCATGCTGCTGATATAAAATATAGAAGAGAGGATGCGTGTCATCAGTAAGACATGGCTCTCGTAAGTGATATATCTGTGGTCGCGAGGATCCTCCAGTCTCTTTAACAGGGACAGGAGTCCGGGGAAATAGTGATGGATCACTTTTACCAGTTCACATGCCAGATGAAACTGGGCCAGGTGTTCCCGCGTATCTTTTCTGGTGATCTTTGCTCTTGTTTTCATGATAAAAACCTCCTTTCTTTATGCGGTTGCGAAGAAATAATTCTCTGGTCAGTTTTATTATCTCGCAATCCCACGTAAAGTGGGAGGTTTTTTAAAATTTATTTTTACTCGTCAAGGCTGCCCCGCCCACATCAACATTCAGCAGCCAATCCCCCACGAGACAATGAAAACCAGGAAGGGAATGGGGGAGGATGGGAGGCGGGCCATGCCTGTGCGTGATGTCTCAGTGGAGCGCCAGGGAGATCCACCTGCCCCAGTTACTTAATGAAGAGGCCTCTGCCGATGAATTTAGTAAATGGGAGCAGGTTAGCTCCGTGGCAGCGGAACGCTTCACGCACAGGCATGGCCCGCCTCCCATCCTCCCCCATTCTCTTCCGTCCGCTTCCAAGTCAATCCCCCCCCCAAAAGCCAAAAAGACGCATACCTCCACAAGATACGCGCCTTTTACCATCTTTAATCCAATTCAATCTCTATAAGTTCCGCCGCCGGAAGCTTTTTACTAGACCCCGCCTTATATTTCTTCAATTCCACGGCAGCCTCTTTCAGCGGCACATTTGTCCCTGCCCCAGCCATACATCCGCCCGGACACCCCATACCTTCTATCAGGCACCCGTTCATCTTCCCGGCCTTCGCAAGGGTAAGCACCTTTTTACACTCTGCCAGCCCTTCCGCATGTTCAATATGTACCGGAATTTCCGGATGATATTCCTGCAGACATTCCTCAATGGCCTGCGCCACACCACCGGCAACCGCATACCCTCTTCCTGCCGCAGTGGCATTATGAAGGCTTCCCTGCTCCTCCATTTCGGATGGCACGATCCCTTTGGCATCAAACATCCCCTGCAGTTCCTCAAAAGTAATAACAAAGTCCACATCACTGCGGACATCCGTTCTGGATGCCTCCAGTTTTTTCGCCGCACAGGGACCTATGAAGACCACACTGGAATCCGGGTATTTCTGCTTAATGCTTCTGGCAGATGCGACCATAGGCGTAAGCTCCTGGGACACACTGTCAATCAAATCCGGAAATTGTTTCTTAGCCAGCATAGACCATGAAGGACAGCAGGACGTGAGCAGAAACGGCAGTTCCCCGGTGCTCACTTTTTCCGCGTAGTGATGGGCTTCCGCAATCGCCCCTATATCCGCTCCCAGCGCAACCTCGTATACTTCCTTAAACCCAAGCTTTATCAGTGCTGCCTTAAATTTTGCCGTGGTTACATCCTTTCCAAACTGTCCTACAAATGCAGGTGCCACCTCAGCAATGATCTCTTTCCCTTCCCGCAGTGCCCTGGAAAGCTGGAATATCTGGGATTTGTCTGAAATAGCCCCAAACGGGCAGCTCACCATACACATTCCGCAGGACACGCATTTTTCCGGGTCAATGGCAGCTCTTCCCAGATTGTCACTGCCGATGGCTTTTACACCGCAGGCCCTGGCACAGGGGCGTTCCATTTTGGATATAGCATCATAAGGGCAGATGGCTTTGCATTTTCCGCATTTGATACATTTTTCCTGGTCGATCACAGATTTGCCACTGACTATTGATATGGCATTCTTGGGACATACCTGCTTACAGGGATGAGCCACACACCCTCTGCACATATTACTGACCTGGTACTTATTCGGTTCACAGGCATCGCAGGCAGACGGGATCACCTGTATAAGAGGCGGCTCATAATATTTCTCATCAATATTACTGTTTTCCATTCCTGCCGTGATATGAACGGCTTCATTTTCAGGGCGCAGAGACATACCCATAGCCAAACGTACCCGCTCGCTGGCAACTGCTCTTTCTCTGTAAATACTCTCCCTGTAAGAAGCCCGCTCCTTTACAATATGGTACGGTATCGCTTCTATTTCACCATTAAAATTGTCCTTTGTGGATTCAAAAGCAACCTTGCAGATTTCTGTAAATACTTCACGCCTGATTTTTTTTACCGGGGTTTCTACACTTCTCATTTTAAGATCTCCTGTTCTCAATCGCGCTGGTGCGTGTCCGAAAATGATTCAGACACACGCTGCTGCTATCCCATCTATCCACACATAAAATGGTTAGAATCTATAGTTTCATACATATTTTATTCTATGGAATATCAGGAGAATTGCAAGTTTTTTATTTCATACACAGTGTTGACATTATATTCAGTTTTCTCTTTTCTTCATCCTGTAAGTCACACAAACCGGCTTCCCTGTCCATGGGTCCTGGCTGATGCAGGCATCCAGGGAAAATACATCTGCCAGGGTTTTATTTGTCATGATCTCTTTTGGCGTCCCCTCATACAGTATTTTGCCGGAGCGCATGGCGATCATCCAGTCTGAAAACCTGGCGGCCAGGTTCAGGTCATGGATGACCATGGCAATGGTCTTCCCCTGCCTTTTATTCAAGTCCTCCAACAATTCCAGTATTTCAAGCTGATGTGCCATATCCAGATATGTGGTAGGCTCATCCAGAAGGATCAAAGGGGTGTCCTGGGCCAGGGCCATGGCGATCCAGGCCCTCTGCCGCTGCCCTCCGGACAGTGCGTCCATGTCCCGGTCAGCCAGTTCATCCGTGTTGGTAATGGACAGCGCCCATCTGACTGCCTCATGGTCCTCCTTTTTCAGACGCCCAAATCCCTTTTGATGGGGATATCTGCCGTAGGACACCAGTTCTTTTACCGTAAGCCCTCCTGGCGCCTGGGGCGCTTGAGGCAGAATGGCCATATTCCGTGCCACCTCCACTGTGGACATGTGGGCAATCTCCCTGCCGTCCAGAAGCACATGGCCTTCCCGAATGGGCGTCATACGGGAGAGGGCTTTTAAAAGAGTGGATTTTCCACAGCCGTTCGGACCGATAACAGAGGTAATGCGGCCCCTGGGAATCTGCACATCCATTGCCGGGATGACCGTGTTTTGATGGTATGCAACGGAAATGCTTTTTCCTGTAAGTACAGCATCCATATAGAAATCTCCTTTACGTTTTGATCAGTAAATATAGAAAATACGGTGCTCCGATCACCGCTGCCACGATCCCCACCGGAATCTCATTGGGGGACAGCAGCGTCCGGGATATCATGTCTGCGTATGTCATCAGCACAGCACCTGTCAGCACGGTGGCCGGAACCAGGATCCTGTAATTTGGCCCCACCAGGCGTCGGGCCAGATGGGGGCAGACCAGCCCTACAAAACTCAGGCCTCCGCCTACTGCACAGCAAAGGCTGGACATGGCAATGGCGGCACCGAGAAGGAACACCGACTGCCCGGACACCTCCGCCCCCAAGCCTGTAGCTGTCTGGTACCCTAGAGACAGCACATTCAGGGTACGGCTTTTATAAAAGATAAATGCTCCCAGAATAAAAAGGCAGAAAAAAAGCAGCCGCACATTTGGCCAGTTAGCTCCCCAGATACTGCCCGACAGCCAGTTCTGTACAAATGCATGATCACTGTCCGGCAGCCGGAGCATCAATATGGTGGTCACACTGGACACAGCCGTGGAGACCGCCACGCCCATCAGCAGCAGTCTGCGCGGGGAAATGCCTTGTTTTGTAAGGGCAAGCCTGTAATCCACTGCGGCAGCTGCCATGGAACCCGCGAAGGCCAGTATGGGAAGCAGGATCGTCAGGCTGACGGAGCTTTGGGGAACAAATACAAAAAATGCTGCCACAAAAAGCCCGGCGCCTGCATTGATCCCCAGAATCCCCGGCTCCGCCATTTCGTTTTTGGATACCCCCTGGATCACACAGCCGGAGACAGCCAGACCTACGCCCACCAACAGGCTGGTGAAGACCCTCGGAAGCCGTAAGTTAAGAAGTGTATAGCGGACACTTTTCCCACCGCCGCCCCCAAAGATCTCCCACATTTCTTCCAGGCTTATTTTCCGGTATCCTGCATTTATCTCCAGCCAGATACCGGTAAGCAGCAGTAAAATCAACAGGGTAAATACCGTACCCGTACGGATCTTGCGTCTTCTCTCACTCAAAAGTCCTCTCCTCCTTCCGGGCCGTAAAGATAAAGAACGGCACGCCGATCACAGCAAAAACCAATCCGATAGGAACCTCCCCCGGTGCATTGATGATCCTGGAAATAATATCTGCTGCCAGCATGAAGAAAGCCCCTGCCACCATGGAACAAGGGATGACCGATCTGTAATCAGCACCTGTAAAATACCGTACAACGTGAGGCACCATCAGCCCCACAAAAGCCACCGGTCCGGCAAGAGCCACAGCGCCTCCCGCAAGCACCAGCACTACCGAAAGACAGGCTGTGCGGGAGCCTTCCACGGCAAGACCAAGCCCTCTTGCCGCCTCCTCCCCCAGACTCAGCAGGGAAACCCGCCCGGAAAGAAATACTGCGGCGGCAAGGCCTAAAAGGATCACCGGCCCGGCAAAAACAAGCTGTTTTGCACGTATTCCCGCCACACCGCCTGCGGTCCAGAAAGTGAGATTATATCCGATCTTACACAAAATCGCCACTGCCTGGCTCAGAGACGAGAGAAAAATACTCACAGCACTTCCCGCAAGTACGAGTCTCACAGGATCCAGCCTGCGCCGTTTCAGGCTCATGAGTCCATATACAACCAGCATAGCGGCTGCCGCTCCCAGAAATGAGAAAAACACAACACCTGAAAAATTCAGCCCCGGAAGAAAAGCAAGGCAGAGAGCCAAAGCAAATGAGGCTCCCGCATTGATGCCCAGCAGTCCGGAATCAGCAAGCGGATTTCCGGTCACCCCCTGCATCATGGCTCCCGCTGCGGAAAATGCTGCTCCCACCAAAATACAGCCCACGGTCCTGGGTACTCTCAATTCCCGTATGACCAGATGCTGCTGGTCTGTAAGATCCGGTTTTATCACAGCCCGCACCACCTGTCCAAAAGGTATACCGGTACTACCGTACAATACGGAAAGGACTGCGGCCAGTAAAACTGCCGCAGCTCCTGCTGTCAAAAACCATGCTGTCTTCTTTTTTGCATCTATGCCCATTATTTTCCCTCAAATCCTCTGAAAAAATCAATAAAGATATCAAGCTGTGCGCTGTAGGTGATGGGGTCTCTGTGCATGAAAGAAACCTGTTCATAGGGCAGCACCCTTCCTTCTTTTACAGCATCCAGGCTGTTCCAAAGCTGTGACTCTTCCACAAAAGAGCTGTCCGTATCTGCCAGCACGCCATAGAAAATAAAATCACCGGTATATTCGGGCAGCGCTTCCAGGGAAACCACCTGATACTGGGTATCACCATCCACCATATGGGTCTGCACTGCCTCCGGTGCTTTCAGCTCCCACATGTCATAGAGAATGGAACCGCCCCTTGCAAAATGACTGCCCATGGTGTAAATCTGCTGGGGCCATACTTCCACAATAGAAACTGTCCTGTCCCCCACAATCCCCCGGATCTCATCCTTAACGTTCATGGCACGCCGGTTGAAATCGGCAATGTAAGCCTCGGCCTCCTGCCTTTTTCCTACCAGGTCTGCAATATAGCGGAATACATCCTCATCACTGCGCTTTCCGTCCTGAATATATACCGTGGGAGCGATCTGTGAATATTTCTCATAATCTGCCTCCGTGATCGTCACGATCAGATCCGGTTCCTGGGCTGCTATCATTTCCAGGGAAGTCTCCGCACTGGTAATGTCCATCTCCTTGATCCCGTCCACTTTATCAGACAAAAACGGATTGGACAGGGAGTAAGGAGACGCTATGGCAGGTTTCACGTCCACAGCCAAAAATTCGCCCAGATAATAGTCAGAGACTATCGTCCGGGGATCTTCCGGTATTTCAACCTCTCCTTTATCCGTCTCAACAATGCGCATTCCTTCTTTGGCAGCCGATGTGGATGATTGATTCTCAGGGCTTTTCGCATTCTGGGAGGTACTTTCATTTTCTGTATCCACCTTATCTTTTCCCTGTGCAGAGCATCCTGCTAACAGGCTCACGGCAGCCAGCACCGCAAAAGCCGGCGCCAGTTTTCTTGTCAAATTCATCATAATGTCTACCCTTTCTCTATTACGTTTTATTCTTTAGTTAGTTATAGCTAATTGACAGCAGTTATTCTAGCATACTATACTATTTAAGGCAACATTTTTTCTTAATTGCACCTGATGGGAATATTTCCGTCACCGCATAAGCAAACAGATATTTCTGTGGTAAACCTGTAAAACCGAGACATAATAAGAAAAAGGAGGAGCAAAATGAGTATACACAGCCATCGCGAATTTCAAGACGTCATTCTGCAGAATCTGGAATTCCATCCTATCAAAGAAAACCACTGCACCCGGTTTACCAACAAAAACCGCCCTGAAAACGGCACTTTTGTTTTATACGAAAGGCCCGGTCTGTATTCACTGGCAGCCGCAGACTATACGGCTGCAGCCCCTTTCTCTCTTAAATTTGAATGCCGGGAAACCCTGCTTCGTTTCGGCAGTTTCTACTATGGGAAAACCCGTTTTGAAATCCAAGGGATTGCCGCACATACCTCCTCCCCTGCGTCTTTTCTGGTACGCGAGGAGAATATGAAGGGCCGGCAGTTCTGGAATGCAGGACAGAAATGCCGGGGAATTGAATTTGCTTTACATCCCGCCTTCCTGAAACAACTGAACACCATTGACCCTCATACTTCTGTACTGGACAGTCTCTCCAAAAACTGCACGTACCATTCATTACCTCCTGCAGTTGTCACAACGCTGCACCAGTTATTTCGCATGATACAAAAGGACAGCCTGACGCCTCTCATGCTGGAAGGCAGTCTTTTTCAGTGCATGGGGATGATAACAGAATCCATGGAACAGGGTGCGCTCCACCCCCTGGAAACGATGCCTGCTGTGTATTTGGGAAAGAAAAAGATAACCTTTGATGAATTTGACCTGCTGGCAATTCAGCAGGCAAAACAGATACTCACGGAAAACCTGGCCAATGCCCCCACGATTGCGCAGCTTGGCAAACAGGTTTTTCTTAATGAGCAGAAATTGAAAGCCGGTTTTTCCATGTGTTTTCACATGACGATCGGCTGTTATCTGAAAGAATGCCGCATGGCTAAAGCTGCCGCCCTGCTCACAGCCACCAACTTAAGTGTCAGGGAAATTGGGCAGGCTGTGGGCTATGCAAGCTGTGCAAGTTTTATCAAAACCTTCCGCAGCCATTACCAAAAAACGCCGCAGGGCTTCCGCCTTACACATGCGGGCGGCAGTCATGAAAAGTAATCTTCTGCCAGAATGGCATATCCTGATGCGTCGCAGATCCCCTGATTATTCAAGTCGGCCTGCCTTCTGGTGCCTTCGTATTTCATTCCGCACTTCTGCATCACTTTTCCGGAATTGACATTACGTGGGTCATGGCGGGATTCCACACGATTCACCTGTACTTCCTCCATAAAATAGCGAATCACCTCTTTGAGTGCCTCAGAGGTCACGCCTTTGTGCCACCAGTCTCTTCCAATACAGTAGCCAATGTGGACCATTTTTATAGAATCATCTTTGGATACAACGGAAATGCCGCCCACCGGTTCCTCCCCATTTTCCTTTACCGTGATGGCCCACTGATAAAAATCTTTCTCTCCATAGTGAAATATCCAGTCTTCCAAAACCTCCCTGGAAACTTCCTGGCTCTTGTGGGCAGGCCACATAAGGTACTTTGTCACCTGTTCATCCTTTGCCCAGTTGTGAAACATTGCCGCTGCATCATGAATGGTAAAACGGCGCAGAAGTAATCTGTCCGTCTCCAACACTTCTGTTCCTTTATGCTGCATGGATTCCGCCTCCTCTTAAAATTATATAAGCTTAAAACAGTTCATCCAACAATATATAATATCTGATCTTCTCCCAGTCCGGAGCGATTTCCAGTTCCTCAAACAACTGCTTTACGCACCCTTCATTTTTTCCTATATTGTATTGCAGGCTTCTGACACACAGTGCAATATCCTGCCAAAAATCCGCAATGCCGGCTCTTCCCAGGTCTATAAAACCACTGATCCCCTTATTTTCAGCAAAAATATTGGGCAGACAGTAGTCTCCATGGGAAAAAACCATCTCCTCCCTGGGCTTATGTTCTCTCAGCCATAAAAGAAGTTCTTCCGGGCTGTGAAACTCTTCTGTTCCGTATAAATCTGGCTCTGTTCCTGTTTCCAATTCCAGCCCCTCTGCCACATTGACAGAAGCCTGCTGTAATTTAAAGTCCAGATTCCGCATGGCCGGACATCCGCTGATATCCACCTGCCGCAGCATTTTCAGCCCCTCCGCAAGCAGATGGACCAAAAGCCTGGGATTTTTCAAATACTGTGTATCACAGAGCATGGCACCCTTTATTTTGGTCATCAGCAAAAATCTTGTATCCCCCATTTTCTCTGCACAGATGATCTTTGGTACCGGAAGTCTACCCTGCAGCCAGCTCAGGATTTCATGCTCATTTCCGGATTCCTGCCTGTCTCTCTCTGCCTTCAGAACCATGTCTGAAAAACAAAGTATCTGGGAGCCTGACCTGCCGATGGTATCCCTGCTGTATTCCTTGTTCTCTATCTGTTTTTTTATACTTTCCGGAACCTTTCCTTCCATACTTGCCCTCATTCTGCTTCTATTTAGCGCATTTTTTCATAAAGATCAAATCTTTATCTGTCTCAAATCCATTCTTTTCATAAAAATGCTCTGTGGCATTTCCCCGAAGTGTCATGAGCTGAATCTTGTAAATGCCTTTTTCCTGCAGTCTTCGCTCAAATTCATGGTAGATAGCAGAACCGAGTCCGTTTCCACGGCTGGCATTTTTCACACAAAACTCTTTTATCTCAAACAAAACGCCATCGTAAAACTGTTCGGAAAATCCTAAGACCATGCCGCAGAGAACTTCCTCCTCAAAGGCACAAATCCCGTAAAAAGTTTTGGCCTCCGCCATCTGCCCCAGTCTCTTTCCCGCAGTCTCCTCTGTCCAGGCATCGTTCCACGGCGGAGCATTAAACGTCTCCACATACATGGCTGCAAGAGACGGCAGATCCTCTCTCTCAATTTCTTTATATGTAAGCATTTATGAAACCTCCTCTATGAAAATAACAGAATCCCAAAGTGTGTCTCAGCACATCTCCATCTTAATCAAACTGTGTTTTCCAGTGCTCCGCTTTTGACGCTTCAAAACACATGGCTATCTGCTCTTTTGTATTTTTATCCTCCGCAAGCAGCGGCAGCTCATCCATGGAAAAATAACCGCTGTCCACAGTTTCCAAATTCTTCTCAAAATGACCGCTGATCACTGTACACAGAACAAAAACTTTGCATATTTTGTATGCGTACAGTGGTTTATTATGCTTTTCCCTGTCCTGGACCGCAATGACCATATCGGCTGTCACATTAAGGCCTGCTTCCTCTTTCACCTCTTTGATGGTGTTCTCCTTTACCGACAAGTCCACGTCCACCCATCCGCCCGGCATAGACCATCTGCCGTCATTTTCTTTTACAAGAAGAATCTTATCTCCTTCTATTATGGCTGCCCTGCAATCCATCTTCGGCGTCTGGTATCCCACCTCACAGCAAAACAGATCTTTGACTTTTTCAAAAGGCATCTCCGCCTGTTCACTGATGATCTCCGCGGAGATTTCCCGGATACGCTCAAAACGTTCTATATCATATTTGTCTTTACAGTAATACAGTGCGCTCTGTGCAAGACTCTGAAGTTCCACTGCCCAGTCCAGCCATTTCTTACTTTCATCCTTCATGTGAATTCTAACAGGTATTCCCGCTTTACCTTTTCCGGCAGGAATGCTCCGGCCTGATGCCGGCCTGCTGCTCCTTTCGTAATTCTCTCATCTATTCCCGTTTCCTGTATGATAACCATAGCTTTTCCTCATTATAACAGAAACGGGGGGAGAAAAACACCTGTAGAATATAACAATATAGGGGCATTCCCCCCTTAGATCACTATTCACAGTATACTAAAAGTACAGTAACTGTTCAGTATCCTCACAGTTACAGGCAAAACACACAGTCCTATGCTCAGTTTTCCGGAGAAAACGAACAGATTGGCTCCAAAAGAAAAAGACAGAATTCCGCATCATATTTCATTTATTTTGTGGAATGTAAATAGAAATATTCAGACAGGCGGATCATTTTCATCCGCCTTAATTCATGAGAATAGAAAGTTCACGGAACGTGCTTTCTATTGAAGATTTGTAGTAACGTTACAATATGGTAACTATTCAGTAGGTCTGCGCATTCACTGCGCTGACCGTAAGAAAGTGTACCACGGCCAAGCAAAAACCCCATCGCCAAAGGCGATTTTGCATGAATTTTTGCCTGTAACTGTGAGGGTACTGAACAGTTACACAATATGTAATAATAAATGATTTTAGCCCGAGATGGCTGAGAACTGTATCAATAGACAGTGCGTACACGATCATAATTTATATTCCTCATATAAAGCATTCAGCAGATGTGTGTCAGAAGCGGCTTTCACGATCAGGTCACTTCGTCCGTCTTTCGCCAACTGAAGGATCAGACCGCTGTAGCGATTCTGTTCTTCGCTCCTTCCCTTAGAAATGCCTTCTTCACCGGCCTTTTTCTGGGCATCCTTGATCAATTCTTCCAGCAGCATAAATTTCGCCCCCATTTCCCGATTCTTTTTCAATTCTTTGATCCTATTGTGGATCTTATGAACAGTTTCACTTTGGGTTTTCTCTGCACAGGAATCCGTGCTGTCTTCTACATACGCAAGAAATGCAAGCAGTTCTTCTGAAACCTCCTCCGGATTGGTACCTTTTGTGTTAAAGAAGATTTTCATCGTCTTATCTCCAAGAGGCATATCTGTTTCCAGGCAGCGATTTTCAAAAGTATACTTATACAGACCTTTGCCAAATGGGTCAAACGTACAAATGAAAATAATATAGCCTGGCTTCATATCATTGTAATCTTCTCCGGGTTTTAAGGCGGCTATGTCCAGTTCGCTCTGGTAATACCGCGACCGCATGGGCAGATTATTTTCCTTCTCATTTTGCATTTCCATATTATAGCCAACGGATAACTCGTCACTGGCATAGATATCCAGCCGGACGCTTTTGAAATCAGAACTGAGCAAAATACTGTGTTCCGCGTGTACAGTTATCTTCGCTATGGGATACCCTAAAAACAACTCCAGTATCAGCCGGCACGCCTCCGGATCTTCCAGTGCAGCAGAAAAGAGAAAAGCATCCTTTAGATCCAGCTGTTCAAATTTTTTCCTTGCCATATGGTTTCCTCCTGGAAAATATGACACGGAAACTCTGTCTGTGCGTTTATTATATCCCATATTATGCAAAGTTACAATTGTTATATTTATTAAATTTATATAATATTGCAGCTCTATGATATATTATCTGATTTACTGAAATACTAATCTACTTTATACTTCCTATTGCTGCTCCCAGCGCGATCCCCACGGCAATACCTGTACCCAGATTTCCAAATACGGTTTTGCCCAAAGCCACTCCCAACGCCAGGCCTAAGCAAATACATATAGGCAGCCGGTTTCCTCTTTCACTCTTTTCCTCGGGTATTTCTTCCGCAGTATCTTTTATTTTCTCTTCGGTTTCATCGGTCTGTTCCTCGGCACTTTCCTGTCCTATGGCCTCTTCCGGCAAATTGGATTTTGTCCCTTTATGTTCCTCTTTCATATTCCTTATCCCTCCCCAGCCAACTGTTTGTCATTTTTTATTTTCTCTCTTTTATCCATTCCATCCGGCACAAAGCGAAAGACAATAAATTCCGTATCTTCTTCTGTATCATTTTGAAATGTATGAACAGAATTCTGCACACGCACAATGTCCTTTTCCTTTGCCCTGGCTGTACGAACCACTCCGTCCTCTTTCCATTTACAGGTCAAAACCCCTTTCGTAACCACCAATACCTCCTCAATCTCCGAATGAAAATGCCACTCCTGCACAGCCCCTGCCAAAAGACAGTTTAAGTGAATCTCGTACTCCGGGTAAATAAAATAATCTACAACTGTACGGTTATCTTTTACAACATGTATGCCGTCTCCCCGTCGGTCTATCAAAAGTTTCTCCTCCATAAAAATCTCCCCCTTTTCCGTTTTACTGCATATGCTGATGCATGTTCTGATTATACAATATTCTATATCCGATTACAACGAACCTATAAATCCTCATATCCGGCACATGACAACCCTATTTTCGTTTACATCTTTCTGTTGGCTGTGATAGACTGATTACATATCAGGCGGCAAATGCCTATTGACACTCCTGTGCAGGGGATGGTTTAGACTAGAACGTATCTAAAACAAAGGAGATTATGATGTATAAAATCAGCCAGTTTTCCAAAATTTCCGGATTAACTGTAAAAGCACTGCGTTATTACGATAAGGAAGGCATTCTAACGCCTTCCTTCAGAGACGCAGAAAATCAGTACAGATATTATAGTGATGAAGATTTGAAAAAGGCCCTGCTTATTAAATTCCTGCGCTCTTTAGAATTCTCCATCATGGAAATACGGGAGATTACGGAAGCTGTGGATACAGAAGATGACTTAACATACGTTCTAAAAGAAAAAATACAGTTTATTGAGACCAATATTGCAAAGGAAAAAGAACTCATTAAAAAAATAAGCAGAAGGATGCCGTCTTTTGAGGGAAAACAGAAAAGCCAGACATACCATATTGATATTACCGATGTAGAAGAAGTGCTGGCAGCTTCCATCCGTTTTACAGGCAGATACCGTGATCTGGAACAATATGTACCGCTTCTTTACAAAGCAGTAAAAAACAACATAGCAGGCAGACATTTCAACTGTTACTACGATGAAGATTGTGCAGAACCGGCAGACATAGAGCTTTGCCTCCCCGTCAAATGCAGAATAAGGGATGGAGCCGTGACCTGCAGAAAACTGCCCGCTTTTAAGGCACTGCGCACGGTTCACTATGGCAGCTACGACACTTTATATCTCGCCTATCAATCTATCTTTGCCTATGCCAACGCCAACGGCTATAAGATACTGACTCCCACAAGAGAGGTTTACCAAAAAAGCCCCGGTATGATTTTTAAAGGAAATCCTGCCAATTATGTTACAGAGATTCTTTTGCCCTTTGAAACCATCCAAAGGAGACCAGCTATGAAAAGTCCACCCTAAATTAGCAAAAAATTATATTTATTTTCTGACCGGAAAAATGGCTAACTTTAATAGAGCTCCCATAGGGTGCTTTTTAAAAATATATATGAGCGGTCAGATATTAATCCAAATTAAATGAAACGTTGTCAGTGAGCATTTTATAAATGATGCGAACTAACTTCCCGGCACAATGTCCTAAGGCGTTGTAGTGGGACTTTCCCTCTGAGATTTTCTGATCATAGTAATCTTTAAAGGTTTTGTTGTTTTTGACAACGTTATGTGCTGCATTTATCAAGGCGTAGCGAAGGGGACGAGACCCACGTTTGGACATCTTGGTATGGCTGGCATTAAAGTTTCCAGACTGATAGACAGTCGGATCAAGACCAGCAAATGCAAGCACTTTTGATGGGCTGGAGAAGCGCGTAATATCGCCAATCTCGCCCAGTATCATTCCGCCATTGATAAAACCAATGCCCGGAATGGTCATAATGACGGAATCCAAAGAATTGACAATCAATTCCATTTCAGATTCAACGTCATGAACCTGGCTATCCAGTAACTCGATTAGTTCAATGGTCTGAGTTATCTGAGTAGATATAGAACTGTCGCTGCAACCGACAGACTTCTGTGCCAGAATCCTTAATTCAGTCGCTGTGTCTTTCTTGAAATGACCGTGGGAGGAAACCTCAAGCAAGTGTGACAGATGGGTCAGGTGCATAGAAGCAATGTCTTTGGTCGTAGGTGCTTCTTTAAGAACTGTATACACAGATTTCTGGTGGATGCCAGATTTGAAGAAATACTGCAGTTCAGGGAAAGCCTGATCAACATACGACATTAGTTGGATCTTGCCCTGGGTACGTTTCTTGATTAGTTTCACGCGGAAACGCCCCAATTCTTTTAAGTGCATGATTGAAAGATCATGCTGCGAAAAGAAACGGTGAGGATCCATCATTAAAGTTTTAGCAATTATGTAAGTATCTACCTTATCGGTTTTTGTTTTGCGAATGTTGTTCTTTCGCATTGCAGAGGTCTGGATAGGGTTTATGACACAGACCTTGTAGTTATGTTTGACAAGGAATTCAAGAAGGTTGTTGCCATAGTGAGCCGTTGATTCAAGACCTATGATGAGGCTGTCAGGATCCAAAGAATCGAGCTTGTGAAGCAGCAGATGGAAGCCATCATAGTCATTTGTAAATTTGAACGGTTGAAGCATAATTTCACCATCTGAAGAAATGGCAGAGGCGAAATGGTTGAGTTTGGAAATATCAATGCCTACGTAAATCATAAGATCTCCTTTCTGAGTGTGATACTGTGACAATTCCACAGGTGTTTACCCTCATAGACTTGATTGAAATAAGTGCTCGGGAAGGAATTCCCTCGTGGCAACATCCAGCTTATAAATGATTCAGATAAAACCGTGGCAATACACTCCTTTAAGTAGTTGGACTACAGAAGAAAATCAAAAGTCCACAGCATCTGAATGTATTATGTCACATCACTAAAAGAAAGGAAAATGTGATGTTTTAGCTTCTATAAACATCATACAAGTAAGAAATGAAAACAGTGATCGAAGATTTTACCCCCCAGGGAGGAAAGCATTGTATTACCAATGCCCTGAAACAGATTTTTACTTATTACGGACACCCAGTATCGGAAGAAATGCTGTTCGGGCTTGCTTCAGGTTTATCCTTCCTCTACCTCAACCAGTCCGCCAGTCCTATGGTAAGCGGAAGAACAAAGGTTTTTGAATTTGAAAAGAAACTGGCCGGACGTCTGGGTATTACCATCAAATGTAAGTCCTCCAAACAGTATTCCCGGGTTTTCCAGGCTGCAAAACATCTCATAGACGAAAAGGATCCTGTTCTGATCTATGCTGACATGCCGTATTTAAAATATCTTGATATGGATCCGGACAGTCATTTCGGAGGACATGCAGTTGTCCTGTTCGGCTATGATGACGCGGCACAGAAATTCTGGCTTAGTGACAGGGACAACCATGACTATCCCATCCGGGTGCCCAATGGACAGATTTCTGAAGATTTTCATCTGGCAGATTACGCGGAAGTGGAAATGGCGCGCACCAGCACGCACAGACCTTTCCCTGCTAACAATAAATATTTAGTCTTTGATCTCACAGGATACCGGGAGCCCGGAAAGGCTGTTTTGTGCGAGGCCGTAATGGATACCTGCAATACCATGCTCTATCCTCCCGCACAGCTTCTGGGCATTAACGGCATCCTGAAATTTTCTAAAGAAATCCTGAAGTGGAAACAATTCAGCCCCGATAAACTCCGTCTGGCCGGAATCACAAACTATTTTCAGATCCGTGCGGACGGCGGCACGGGAGGCGGTATATTCCGCAATATGTACGGGGAATTCCTATGTGAGTGCGCGCCTATATTTCAGGATGAAAGACTTCCGGAAACAGGGCAGCGTTTTATACAGACAGCCGCATTATGGGACGCTGTGGGTGAAGATTTATGGCAATTGTCTCAAAACGGAAACACAGAACTTCTGGAAAAAATGTCTGCCTCCATTGCAGAGATATACAAAATGGAAAAAAATATGTATCTGTCATTGCTTGAGATCATCAAGCTCCATTTAGCGGAATAAAAAAAGAAGAGACAAGCTGTCTTTCAGAAATGTATTGGAGAACTTATGAATATTGATACGAAACGTTTACGCATCATACCCCTTACCCCACACCAGCTTGCATTATGGATAAACGATATGCCGCAGCTAGAAAACGAACTGGGATGTTCCTATCAGGCAGAACCTATGGATGGCATATTTAAAGAAATCGTATCTGCCCAGCTTGCGGCATGTGAAAAAGATACGGAAAACTATATATGGCACAGTTTCTGGTTCATCATCAGAAACTCAGACCGGGCCGTGGTGGGGTCGGCATGTTTTAAGAATATCCCCGATACCGGGGGCGAGGTGGAGATTGGGTATGGTCTGGGGAAAGCCTTTGAGCAAAAGGGTTATATGTCAGAAGCCGTCGAGGCCATGTGTAATTGGGCACTGGGTCAAAAAGGAGTCAGGCATATCATAGCAGAGACAGACCTGGATGGATCTGCCTCCCAGAAACTATTACAGAAATGCGGTTTTACGGAATACACAAGAGACAAAACCATATGGTGGCGATTATAAGATTCTCCCGTCAGAAAAGAAATTTGACTCACAGAAACACTTTTCCTTTTGCCTGTGCAGTCTCCGCCAAAATCCGTATGGGAACATCTGACATCATCAAAAACAGCCGGGCAGCATACCATGATCGCTCACTGCTGCCCGGCCGTCTTTACTTTATGGGCACCAGATATATGCTGTACGCCCCTGCCTATCTATTTATAATTCTTTTTCCAGCCAATCCCTATATTTTTCAAGCTGTTCCTTTGTATGAAAATAGTGTTCGCCCTGCTCAACCACTTCCAGGCTGCAGCCAAACCGCTCTGTGAACCTTTTTATTCTGTCACATTCACACAGATCATCTTCACTTCCATAGAGAATGCAAGTGGGGGCATTCCATTTCACAATGGGGTGCTCTCTGGTATAACAATAATAATCCCAGTAAAGTTTCTGCCCTATAGGCGTATCCAGTTCGCCGCTGGCTTCTAAATGCTCAGGCGTAACTTGGAACCAGGTCATCATATTTTCTATCAGCCTTTCCATATCCACCACAGGTGAGAGAAACAGGCATTTTTCAAGCTTCTCATCCTTGCAGGCAAGAAGGCTGAAATATGCACCCATACTGCAGGCAAATAATCCTGCAGACTTCCATTTACCTTTTACATATTCCATAACGGTTTTTAGTTCTTCCACACAATTCTGCACCTTACAGGGAATCTGTCTGCCTTTACGTTCCCCATGCTCCGGCAGATCAAAACTCAGAACCTGATATCCTTTGGCCTGTGCAGTTTCTGCTAAAATCCGTATGGGTACATCGGTCTTATTGGACTGGTTTCCATGTACTGCTAATATGACTCTGTCCGCCTCCTCTCCATAGAGAACAGACGGTATGTTATCTATCTGAAATATCTGCATCTTCATTTCCTTCTACACCTCACATTCTCTCTTCCAAATCCCACAGATGCCTGTCCTTTCTAAAAAACAGGCAGATTAAAACTCCTGTTATTCCCAGAAAGAAAAACAGCATAGCTGCACCGGAACCTTTTCCGCTTCCAAAAGCATGCACCAGATAACTTCCCGCTGCCTGTCTGCCCATGATCGGTTCAAAAACCTTATCCACAAACAGTCCGCCTAAAAGATATCCCACCGGAATTGTAAAAAACTGCAGGGTGTTGCGCACAGAATACACACGTCCCTGTATTTCCAGGGGAGTATGGGAGCGGATCAGCACATCCATATTGGCAGACATAAAAGGGATAAACAGCCATCCCAGCACTGCTCCAAAACACCAGACCGGCGCACTTCTTCCGAAGGCCAGGAAAAAATTCTCCGTACTCATGGAAAACAGAAGGGAATTGCAGATGACCCGCATTCTGCTCTTTGGAGGTGCGGACATGGAGACCCAAATACTGCCTGCCACATTTGCAAGCCCTCCGCAGGCGTTCACCCATCCAAGTGCCATCTTACTGCCCCCGTTTCTGGACAGAAGCATGGCCGGCAGCGCCGCGTTGTACATGGATGCCACCAGATTGATGGCCGCCAGGAAAAGGATCAAATCCAGGATACCCCTGTTTTTCCTCATATACCCAAGGCCTTCCCCTGCTGCTTTTAGGAGGGAACCCGTCTGCGCCCCGGATGCCAGCTTTTCCTCCGGAATCCGGATAAAGAAGGCAAGGGTGAGAAACGCCACGGCGAAGGTTGCCAGATCAATGGCTATTACTGCCCCAATCCCCCAAAAAGACATGACTGTCATAGCCGCAATGGGATTCAGTACAGTCACAAGTGAGTTTGAGAACGAACGCATACCACTCACCCTCTGGTATTGTTTTTTAGGCGTGAGCAGACTGACCGCCACATCGGAGGCAGGCTGCTGAATGGTATTCATCAGGCCGTTCAGCCCGTTGATAAAATACAGGTGCCAGATTTCCAGGCGGCCTGCTGACAGCAGATAAAATACCGCAGCCGTACTGACTGCCGCAATGGTGTCACACACAAGCATGGTGTGCTTTTTGTTCCACCGGTCACTGAGCGCCCCCGCAAAAATGCTCAGAAGCACATAAGGCGCATAGGAACAGATCGACAGTAGTGAAGTGGACAGCGCTGAACCTGTCTGCTGATACGACCAGATGACTAATGCATAGCTGGTCATGGAACTGCCCAGTGTGGAAAACGCCTGCGTTGCCCACAGAAAGATAAAAGTATGCAGTCCTTCAAATAGTGATTTTACGTTATTCAATTTTTTCATTTTGACTTTGCCCTTTCTTTTATAAACTTGGTTTATTCAAAGAACGCAAAGTCTGACGGACGAAAAGGCATTACGCCCAAAAATTCGTCTCCATACAAATCCGTCCGTGTCTCAGACTTTGCATGGAGCTTTTAAAATGCAGAGTATCACTGTGATCATCCTCTCTTTGTTTTTTTTGATATTAACATTAACTATTGCATTTGTAAAGCATTTGTAACTGTAGACAAAGGAGGCTGCATCCCGCCAAAGCGGATACAGCCTCCCTTGTCTGTCATGCGTGAATTCAAATCCATTTGGAGCCGCAGTTTGCGGAGGATGCGGCTATACTTATATCATAGCCAATCCTATTCCTCTTTACAAGCCACCCCAGGGGATATTTTTTCTGTTTCAGAAGAATCTGCTGTCTCCAAGGGCTCATTTGTTTGGATGTTTTCCGGTTTATTTTCTAAAACATCCCTGCTCTTTTTTGATTTATCATCCCCGGTAAGCATCTTCTTCACTGAAATGATCAACAATATCAATACCGCGATCAACGGCAGTCCTGTGAGTACGGAAATGGTCTTGACTGCCTCCAGTCCGCCGATCAGCATAAGGCCGATTGACAGAAGACAGAACAGGATTGCCCAGAATATCCGGTTCCACCTGGCAGGCTCCTCATCTCCCTTTAATCTTTTCATTGTAGTCCCTGCCAGAACATAGGCGCAGGAATCAATGGTAGTTGCAAGATATACAAAACAGACAATACACAGGAATATCATCATAAGCTTCGGCATGGGCAAAGTCTGCAGAATCGCCACAATGGCGGCGCTCTGCCCTTCACTCTGCAGAATGGATGCAAGATCCACCCTGCCTGTCTCCTGCAGGAACAATGAGTATCCTCCGAATATCATAAAGCTTACACAGCAGCCCAGGCTTCCCCATATCAGTTGTCCCCACACCACATTCCGTATGGTCCGCCCTTTGGAAATCCTTCCCACAAACATTCCCATCATAGGCATAAAGGCCAGCCACCAACCCCAGTAGAAGACTGTCCATTCCTGCGTAAACTTTCCGCTCCCGAACGGGTCCGTGTATGTACTCATCTTCACAAAATCGGAAGCATAAAGACCCAGGGAATTTACTTCCATTTTGAAGATATCTGTTGTCGGCCCTACAAAAAGCACAATTGCCATAAAGACAAAAGCCAGCACTACATTTATGTTGCTGAGTTTTTGGATCCCCTTGTCCAGTCCCAGGTACACAGAGGTTCCGAAAATACAGACCCAAATGATCAATACTACAATACGCACAACAAAATCATAACTCTGGGGAATCCCGAATACTTCCCGGATAATAACAGAAAGTACAGGGGCCCCAATCCCAAGGGATGTGGAGATAGAGCCTACAATGCCGAAAATAACAAGCATGTCGATCAAATTTCCCAGAAATCCCCTGGAACGTTTCTTTAACACCGGTTCGCAGGCAATACTCAGACGCATTCCCGGCTTCCTGCGTACGAACATCATATAAGCCGTGGCAATGATCGCCGGATTATAGAATGCCCAGGCGCTCAGTCCCCAGTGGAACTGCCCATACATATGCGCATATTCATACGCCGGTTTGCTGAATGGCTCCAGATCAAAAGGAGGGCCGCTCACATAATAGATCGGTTCCAGAAAACCCAGGATCACGATGCTGGTTCCCACACCGGCAGTAAAAAGCATGGCGATCCAGGAGAGATTAGAATACTGCGGTTTATCCTCGGCAGTACCCAGCTTCACATTCCCGTGCTTGCTTACTGTCAGCCAGATAAGAAAACCAAAAGACACAAGACAGGCCAACAGGTACAGAAATCCCAGTCTTCCTGTACAGAATTCAAAAACACTGGAAATGATCTTGTTGGACGCCTCCGGTGCCAGATACAATGGAATAATTATGACTGCCAGGATTATCACAGCCGGGAAAAAAACTTTCTTCTCAATCTTCTCAAACAGTTTCACATCATGTCCCTCCTTTATGGATGCCTGTTATTCCGTCAGGTAAAGTGCCCGGCTGCCGAAATGCACCCCTGCCGGCCAAAGAGTGTTTGGAGACCGCGGGGGTGCACTGGCTGCGTTCCTATGACCGGCTTTCTTCTTTGCTGCCGTATTTGACAACAAGAGCGTCAGCAACACCTACTCCTTCCCCTTCCGGGTATACAAACAGAGGGTTGATATCCAATTCTTTCAGGGTATCCCTGTTTGCACTGGCGAAATCAGCAATACTTACAATGGTATCACACAGGGCGTCTATATCACATTTTGCCCCGCCGCGATAACCGTTCAAAAGTTTAAAAGATTTCAGTGATCTCAGCATATCCATTGCCTCCGCCTTGCCTATAGGGGCCGGATACAGTGCTACGTCCTTGAACAGCTCAACGAACACACCGCCCATGCCCACCATGACCATGGGGCCGAACTGCGGGTCATTATTCACACCGATAATCATCTCTACTCCTGATTTTAACATAGGAACCATTAATATTCCATTGATCTTCGCGTCAGGGCGTTTGGATGTAACGCTCTCCATAATTTCATTATATGCCCGGACCGCCTCTTCCTGACCATGGATGTTCAGCTTCACGCCGCCCACATCACTTTTGTGTAAAATATCGGCAGACTCCACTTTCATGACCAGCGCTTCCTCTGTGTTTCCCGCAAACTCTGCCGCTTCCTTGGCTGATGTTACAATAACTTCCCTTGGAACCGGAACCCCGTAGGCCCCCAGCTCTTTCTTACTGTCATGTTCAGACAATGCGTAGGTCTCACCGCTCTTCTTCTGTCCCACTGCCAGACTCAGGCTCTTATTTTCCGGTGTGTAGGAAATAAAATCAGCCAGATGACGCAGGATCTTAAATGCATAGACCGTAGGCGGAAGCACTGGAACACCGATATGAAACAGCTTTTCCTGGTATTCTGCATTCCTTGTATTTTCGGCAAAGGGAATCATAGCAATTGGCTTGCAGTTCTCCCCTTTTTCTTTTACCACCTTCTCGATTCCTTCATACATATAGTGGATTGCCGGGTCTGCGATCTCCAGAAGCAGTGTATAACCGATCAGGACCATCCCAATATTCGGGTCGTCCATGACAGTCCGCAGGGCTCCCGCGTACAGATCAGCGTCATAGGAAAGACTTGCCGTCATATCCAGCGGATTGTTCGGGGTGGCGTAAGAGGGAAGCTGCTCCTTCAAAGAAGTCAGGGTCTCCTCTGTAAAATCCGGGTATTCAATGCCGTTTAAGCTGCCCACATCCGCACAGATTCCCGTCTCCCCTCCGGAGAGGTTCATGGATGCAAATGTGGCCTGCTTTGGCATCTGTTTTAGAGTGGAGAGCATGAGGGACATAGCCATAAGCTCCTCCAGGTCATCCACACGGATCGCTCCGAATTTTTTCAGAACTGCATCAAAGGAGGCATCCGAACCGGAAAGGCTTCCTGTATGGGACGCTGCGATGGCGCCGCCTTTTGCGCTCCGCCCGGCTTTTAAAATTACCACCGGTTTTCTCTTATCCGCGGCTTTTTTGAGGACTGCCGCGAATTTATCCGCATTTTTAACACCTTCAATATAAATACTTACTACCTTGGTATTCTCATCCTCAACCAGGAATTCCATGTAGTCTTCCATCTGTACGATCTTACCGTTTCCTGCTGATATGCTGTAGGAAAAACGCATGCCCGGACAATCCATCAGGGACAGGCAGAGCTGGCCGCTCTGGGAAACCACTCCCACGCCTCCTTTTCTATCTCTCTTATCAGAGATAAAGGCAAATGCCTGTACGTTATCCACATAATTGACGAATCCGGCACAGTTTGGACCCATGACTGCGATTCCAAGTTCTTTGGCTGTCTCCATCAGTTCCTTTTCATTGGCCCGGCCTTCGTCCGTCCCCACTTCGCCATAACCGCTGGCAAATACAACGGCACCCCCGCATCCCTTTGCCGCGCCTTCCCGCAAAAGCGGTATGACCGTTTTCTGTGAGGTACAGATCACCATCAGATCCACAGATTCCGGAACATCTGACACGCTTTTATAACAGGGCACTCCAAACACCCGGTCACGTTTCGGATGTATAAAATATACATGGCTTCTGTCTTCCATATAGGCAAGGATATTGCGGCATACATCGCCGCCGAAGCCTTCCTTCTCGCTGGCACCGATGACTGCTACGGACTTCGGTTTCAGCAGTTTTGTCAAATCCATAGTTTTCTACCTCCTGTGAGAGGGCACTCATCCTGCCCTCTCATACTCATTCCCCGTAATTATTTACCTTCTACTCCCCTGCGATAGCAGGCTACATTCTTCTCATTAAATTTGCCTTTCCCTTTCTTCTCGAAGAAAGAGACAATGGCTGTTTCCATATATTCAATGGTAAATAAATCACTGTGGGCAGCCAGCGCACCCAGCATTACCAGGTTGGCACCCTTTGGATTTTTCACCTCAGCAGCAATATCCGTTGCAGGGATCTTCACTACCTTGATATCATCCCTGTAGGTCCTGTCCTCCGGTACGATGGAGGAGTTCACCAGCAGAAGTCCGCCGGGTTTCAGGCGTTCCTCGAATTTGTCAATGGCAGGTGTATTCATGGTAAACAGAATATCCGGACATTTTGAAACCGGGCTGGCGATCAGTTTATCACTGATCTTCACGGTACAGTTGGCGGTCCCGCCCCGCATCTCTGAACCATAGGAGGGATAGAATAATACATTTTTCTCCTGTTCCATACCGGCATTGATGAGGAGCATTCCGGCTGTCAGCACTCCCTGTCCGCCGAATCCGGCACAAATAATTTCTTTTGCCATGTCTATTCCTCCTCCTTTTTGTCTTTAAATTCACCCAGAGGGAAGTATTTTTCCATCTCATTTTTCAGGTGTTCCATGCTCTTAACAGGAGTCATGTTCAGGTTTGTGGGACATGGGGAAAGCAGCTCCACCAGACAGAATCCCTCACCCTTCATATGTTTTTCAAAGGCTTTTTTAATATACTTCCTGCACTGGATCATACCCTTTGCATCTGCCATAGTCCCCCTGGCCAGATATGCGATATCAAAACCGGTAAAGGCCTGCTCTACTCTAAAAGGCATACCCATTTTTTCAGGGTCTTTTCCCCGGGGTGTGGAGGTTGTGATCTGACCCGGAAGGGATGTGGGCGCACACTGTCCGCCCGTCATGCCGTATAGGCTGTTGTTGATGACTACAGTCACCACATTGTCATTTCGGATCGCTGTGTGCATGGTCTCTGCCATACCGATAGAGTAAGCAGCGCCGTCCCCTATGTAAGCCAGTACCGGATTTTCGGGACGTACTTTCTTAATCCCCACTGCTGTAGCCACGGGACGTCCGTGTGCTGCCATGACAGTGTCAAATCTCCAGGAGTCTATATTTAAAGAACCACAGGCCACGTCAACCACAGCCAAAAGTTTTTCACTCAGACCCATCTCTTCCATTACTTCGGCAATCAGACGGACCGCCAGGCCGTGTCCGCATCCGGGACAGAAGCCGCTCTGCGTAAATGTTACGGTTTCAGGAGCTACCAGTCTCATATTATACTCCCTCCTTTTCAAGCATTTCTTTTGCTTTTGCAATGATCCCGTCAGATTCCGGAATCTCGAAAATAGAACCAAAATGATCAACCGGATATTTTCCGCCGGTAGCCAGGCGCACATCGTCTGTCATCTGTCCTAAGATATTCATCTCCACAGTGAGGAATGCTTTCGCGTTCTTTGCCTCCTCAAATGCCTTAACCGGGAACGGCCACAGAGTAATGGGGCGGATCAGGCCCAGTTTCATCCCCTCTTCTCTTGCCAGCTCTACGGTCTCACGGCAGACTCTGGAGCTGATTCCATAAGCCACAAGTACCAGATCTGCGTCTTCTACCCGGATATTTTCGTAGCGCTGTTCCTCCCGCTCCATATCCTCGTATTTCTCTCTCAAATAATTCTCATAATCTGGATGGGTATAATAAACATTTTGGATCTTGCGCTGCTCACAGCCTTTTTTACATCCCTTGATGCTCCAGTCAAATTTATCAATATCGTGGTCCCTGAATTCCGGGATCTCCACAGCTTCGATCATCTGTCCGATCGCCGCGTCAGAAGCGATGAGGACCGGGTGGCGGTATTTTTCCGCCAGATCAAAAGCTTCCACCATCAGGTCAGCATTTTCCTGGACAGAAGCGGGTGCCAGTACCAGTGTATGGTAATCACCATGACCGCCGCCTCTTGTGAGCTGCCAGTAATCCCCCTGCCCCTGCGCAATGTCTCCGAGACCTGTTCCAATTCGCATGACATCCACAATAACTGCCGGAAGATCTGCTGCAACCAGATAGGATATCCCCTCCTGTTTCAGTGAAAATCCGGGACCTGCGGATGTGGTCAGTGCGCGCGCGCCTGCCGCGGATGCTCCCAGTACCATGTTTACGCCTGCTAATTCAGACTCTGCCTGGATGAATACACCGCCTACATCTTCCATTCTCCAGGACAGATATTCCAGGATCTCTGTCTGCGGAGTGATCGGATATCCGCTGTAGAAGCGGCATCCGGCTGCCAGTGCGGCCTCCGCCAGAGCCTCATTTCCTTTAAATAATACTTTTCCCATAACGAACCTCCCTCATCGTATTTCAAATACATAGTCCGGGCATACGCGGTAACACATGCCGCATACCACACATTTCTCTGCATCCACTTCAACCGTATTGTATCCCTTGGCATTTACATGGCCGGATTCCTTAATGGCCTCCTGGGGACATGCATTGATACAATAGCCGCAGCCTTTGCAGCGGACGGGATTGGTGTAAACTTTTTCTTTTCCCATAATTTCATTTTCCTTTCTATCATACTTCAGGAGACTGTGAAGCGTAACTTCAGGCAGCTTCTCCCTGTTTTGCTTTCTTACCGTGCCTGTAAATCAGTAATGCCAGTGCGGAACCTACCAGACCTGAAACTGCCAGGAAACCAAATATAAAATTGTATCCGGAACCGCCGAAGGAATCCAGCCAATTTCCAAAGAGGACAGAGTAGATGGAATCCGGCAGATAGCCGATAATGGATGCAATACCGATCACCGTTCCTGTCATAGCCCTTGGGATTCCCGCCTCACTGACTGTGGAGAACACAACGCCGTACATCATCATGGCAAACGCGCCCGGGATCAGGGTGTACAGGCTGGCTGCCATGGGACTGATACTGGAAGGCAGAATGAGAACTGCCCCAAAAAGAGCTGCCAGTATGATAAACGCCGTGGAAAGCCATTTACAGGTTGATTTAAATACTTTATCTGCAATAATACCGCCTACAGGAGCCAGCAGAAGAAGCAGATAGTTGCGGACAATGGAGATAAACCCTGAACTCTCCGGTGACACGCCTATGACTTCTGTCAGATAGGGGTTGAAATAAGAGATGCTGGTATAAAATCCATATCCGCAGAAGATGGTAAAGGAAACGATCCATACAACCGGATTTTTTACTAATTTCCCCACATCACCTATGCGGAATTTCGGTTCCCCGTCACTGACTTCTTTTTCTTTGTCACTGCCTTTCATAAGGAAGAACAACAGAATAGCTGCAATGATAGCCACAGAGCCGCCTGCCAGAACTGCCCGGAAAAATCCCTGTTCCATGTCCCCGCCGGCTGTCTTATATATATTCAGTGCCAGAGTATTGGTCAGGGCTGCTGTAATTCCGTTGCAGGCATAATAAAGGCCGTACATGAATCCCTGTTCTTCCTCTGTACCGATAATGCGGACAGCCTTCATAAGTGCGGACCAGAATACAAACGCCGTACTGAAGGAGAGTCCCATCCAGATAAACATGGCAATCTTAAAATCCATGGTAAACGCGTATAGGTAGGCCAGAGCCGATGTACTGAGAAGGGAGATGATCAATGCTTTTTTCGGTGATACTTTATCCGCAATGATGCCGCCCGGTATGTAGAGGATCATATTTCCCACCGTATACATGGTGAGCAGCAGACCGGATTGGGTGTTGCTCATATGCATGGCTGCAAGCTGTGCGTCATAAAAAATGTATTTCACGTAGGGCAGAAAATAGATGGAACCTCCTGCCAGGCCAAGTGTTATGACCGTAAGGTATTTTCTCACTTTAGAATTCATAAAAACCTCCATATGCGTAGAATGGGGATGCTTTTTTCGCATCCCCACCCTCTCTAGCAGAATAACGGATTACATATCCGGAGTGTCGGATTTGTCCGGTGTGAACAGCCTTCTGGCTACGTCACGGGTGAATTCACCTGTCTTTTTGGACTCTTCAAATACCCGGCGTGTCTGTTTGCGGATCAAGTCTACTGTGTCTTTTACAATAGCTGCTGCTGCATCTTCGTCGTTCATGTCCTCAATCTTCACAAGGCGGAAGATAACTGCTTCGTAGATACGGATGCCTCCCAGATTGGAGATAAAGTCAACAGCTACGTCAACTCCGTTTTTGCGGAGGATCGCATCAGCTTCCGGAGTGGTGGGAATGTTGGCTGCCTCCACTAACAGGGATGCTTTGATCTTATCGGCATTGTCTTTATTGATAACATCTTCCAGAGCTGCCGGGATCAGGATATCGCATTCTTTTTCCAGCCACTGGCTGTTTGGATAAATTTCGTAGTTGTCTTCAAAGGACTCCTTGTTCAGCTCACCTTTTGGGAGTCTGGTCGCTACCAGTTTCGGAATATCCAGACCATCTTTGCAGTATACAAGTCCGTTTACATCCGCGATACCGATGACTTTATAGCCCATGTTGTTCAGGGAGTTCACGCAGCTTGCGCCCACACATCCAAATCCCTGGATGATAACAGATGCACCTTCTTTGCCGCCTTTCATTTTCCAGGCTTCATCGGCTGCTGCCGCAACGCCGTAACCTGTGATCATGTCATACATTTTAAATCCGTCATATGTAAGCTCTTTTTCTGCCCTGTCATGGTTCACAATACCCTGATGGATATCCGGGTCCTCTTTCATAGCCTTTGTCTGGGGAATGCCGATTCCCAGGTCATCTAAGATTCTTAAAACATCGGAGTAATCAACACCTAAATCTCCGCCGATGGATACGCCTGCATTGATAACCGGTGCGGTAGCTGTCAGGAAACGTCTCAGAACGTCCGGTGCGTCCGGTGCTTTATAATCATATGCAATACCGGCCTTACATCCGCCTGTTGTGAGAGATTCACATGCTTTGTATTTGTATCCCATCGTTGTTGCAAGGCGGATAACCTCTTCCTTGGTAACTGTAGGATGCATTCTTGTTCCGCCTCCGCAGTAATGATTTACGAAGTTGTATGCACACATCCATCCTTTTGCATCTGTCTCTGTGTCATTCCATTCCACTACTAAATACGGTTTGTTTGCCATTTTAAAAATCCTCCCATTTTATGTTGTTCTCTATTACAGAACTTTGTTCTTCAATAGTTTTATTTTTTTACTCGGCATTTTGCCGAGTAATGGATTCCGCTGCTATTGGTTTATGTTCTGTATGTAAGAACTTCGTTCTTTTTTGATGATATGAGCATATCACACCTTGTTTGTTTTTTCAATATATTCCTTGAATCTTTTTTCTTTTTGTGCAAACTATCCAATTTTGACCCTTTATTTTCTATAAGCGCTTTTTGATCTCATTTGCATACCGTTTCAGAATCTGTACAAATATATCCCGCTTCTCATCATCCATGCGCAGAGACGGGGTGCTGATACTGATGGCGCCCTCCACCTTTCCCATATGATTCATCAGGGGCACTCCCACACATTTGACTCCGAATGTATTTTCCATGTTGTCCACAGCGTAGCCGTCTCTCCGTGCATTCCTGACTTCCTCCCAGAGCTTTTCCTTGTCCGTTATGGTATAATCTGTGTATGGTGTCTTCTCACGGCTCAAGATCTCTTCCACTTCCTCGTCGGGCATCTGGGAGAGGATGACTTTGCCTACACTTGTACAATACATTTTAGAGCGCTCTCCTGTTACAGACCTGCCCGGCAGCATCTGGCCTTCCGGATATACGGCTTCCAGATAGACCACCTCATCCCCGTGGGGAATGGCCAGATAGATCAGTTCTCCCGCTTCTTTCGCGATCTGATGCATGTAAGGGAGCACTACCTTGGTGATGGTAAGGCTTTCCTTCAGTGCACGGCTCAATGTGAATACAGCGGTCCCCAGGCTGAACTTACCGGTTTCCGGGTCCTGTTCCAGATAGTCCATGGCCTTGAAGGTCATTAATATATTATGCACGTTGCTTTTGTATAATCCCAGCTTCTCACTGATCTCCGTCACACCCAGAGGTTGTTTTTCCACGAAACATCCCAGGATCTCCAGTGCCTTCTGCAGGCTTTTTACCTTGATCTCTTTGTCTTCACTCATAGTGGTTTTCCCTCCTAAACTTTCATGCAGGCCTTAATCGTTCCGTATTTAAGAACTCTGTTCAATATTTTACCTTACTAAAATATTAACATTTCTGCAGGCATATTACAAGAGTGTGTTTCAAAATATCTCCGGGGGATGTGCACACAAAAAGCCGCATCCCGGCGTAGGATGCAGCTTTTTGAACTTGGAGTGTCTGTGAATTCAAATCAGGCTTCACGCGCCGTTTATAAGCGGAGGGAACGGCACGGAAAGCTAATACTGTAAATGTTTCCGGTCAACTTTTGGAGGAAGATCAACCGTAATATTATCTTATAACATACATCCTCTTCCCGCAAGCCGCCCCCAGGGTTAAAGATCTAAAAAAAATTTTCTTTTTTTAACCCGTAAAATAAAGGCTTTTTCCTGCTCTTAGTCCTCTTTTTCTCTCCTGATCACCCCATCCCCGGGTTCCTCATTTTAAGAAAGAATCCAACGCTTTGTTCAGACGTTTCAGGCTCTCCGCGTCCCCCTTCTCCAATGCCTCCTCAATACACTCGTCAATATACTGCTTCAGCACTTCTTTCCCCGCGCCATTGACAGCGGAGCGCACAGCGGCAAGCTGGATCAGGACTTCACTGCAGTCGCGTCCCTCCTCCACCATACCGCGTATGGACTTCAGATGGCCGGTAGCCCTGGCAAGACGGTTGACCATGCTCTTGTCATATTTTGTCCCTGTATCTTTCTTTTCTTCTCTCATCGCACAGTTCCTCTCTTACTTGGATTGCCTTACATCAGCAATAGATTTCCTCTCCTCCGGCCGGGTCCCAGGGATATCCTGTCTGCCGGGCAGCCTCTGATGCCACATCAATATCAATTTGGTCGGCCACCATCCAAAGTGTCATATCCAGGCCCGCCGCTGTGCTGCTGCAGGAATAATATTTTCCGTCAGCCACCACTCTGGCCCCCTCGATCCTCTCGATTCCTGCTGTAAACATCCTGTTCCAGTTTTTATCAAGAGGACAGTCAGCCAGTTTCCGTCTGTACAAAAGTCCTGTCTGTGCCAAAATAGCAGAGCCGCTGCCCACCATCAGGCAGGTATCCGCATTTTCTGCTGCCCGTTTCACCAGATTCAGGGTCCTCTCATCCTGCCAGAGCAGGCGCCGCGCCCCTTTGCCTCCCGGGATCAGCAGAACCCCCTCTGTCTCCTCGGGGATCAGAAAATCAGTCCATATTTTTGCTCCCTGTACACTGTTAATGATATCCCCCGATACGGAGAGATAACGGATATGGAAATATTTTTGCAGTTTTCCCAGTATCTCCGCAGGCCCGAATACATCCATCCCCTCAAAATCGTCAAACAGTACCATATTCACATCCATCTTCGCACCCGCTCTCCTCTGCACATTCTATATGATTTACATTTGCCAGATCCAGTGTTCTGGTACACACCTGGCCTGCCAGCGCCATGTTATGTGTCACAGCCAGCAGACCTATCTTTCTCTTTTCCACCTCTCGGAGCATCAGATTCCATATCTGTGCTTGTGTAATGACATCCAGCATGGTGCTCATCTCATCAGCCAGCAAAAAATGTGTTCCCTCGAACAGAGAACGTGCCACACAGAACCGCTGCAGCTCTCCCCCTGACAGCTCCCTCGGATACCGGTTCATCCATTCCTTCTCGATCCCCAGAGCGTCCAGGACCTCCTCGCGGTACATACCTGACTCCTCCAGGACCTTCTTCATTTTCCAACGGGGATTGATGGCCTTCTCCGGATGCTGGTAGATCAACTGGACCGGACAAACACCTTTTTTCTCCAGCGGTTTTTTATCCAGCAGAATTTCGCCTTCACAGGGTTCCAGATATCCCCCCAGCAGCTTAACCAGGGTGCTTTTGCCATAACCGCTGGGCCCCACCAGACCCACACGCTCCCCTTCCTCTATGGTGAAATTTACATTTTTCAGTATCCACGGCCCATTGGCGTAGCGAAACCCCAGATTCTTTGCTTCAAGTCGCATGTATACACCTCACATATCCTCCCCTGACTTCACGCATGGGTATATTATTTTCACACTCTTTTGTTTTATATGGACATCTTGGGAAAAACAAGCATCCTTTGGGCAGGTACTTAGCATAGGGCTGAAAGCCCGGTATAGGCCGGAAGCCATTCTGGGGCAATGCCTGCCACAGCGCCTTGGAATAGGGATGACGCAGTTCCTCCATACCTTTTCTGAAGTCCTCCGCCTTTGCCATCTCCACGGTAGTACCTGCATAGAATACAGCGATCCGGTCTGCAATATGAAATGCCAGATCAATGTCATGGGTAATGAGCACCACTGCTTTCCCCTCATCTGCCAGTTCCCGGAATATCTTAAGCGCCTCCAAAGCCATCTCCAGATCTAATCCCGGTGTGGGTTCATCCGCTATGATCAGGGATGTATTGCTGATAACGGCTGTTGATACCAGTACTCTTCTCGCCATACCTCCCGATATCTGAAACGGATAATATCTTTCAATTTTTTCATCCAGATGAAATCTTTTAAATATCTCTTTCTGTGATTTTTGTTTTTCTTTCTTGGGGTCACATCCAGTCACCTGTTTTCCCACCCTCATCAGAGGGTCCAGATAGGCTACGGACTGGGGCACAAGAGCAATCTCCGTTCCTCTAAGTCTCTCTTTTTTCTTCTGGTCAAGTGCCTCTCCCTTAAAGATGACCTTTCCCGTTACTTTAGCATTTTCCGGCAAGATTCCCATCACTGCGTGGGCTAAAAGACTCTTGCCGGAACCGCTGGATCCCGCGATTGCCACAATTTCCCCCGGTCTTACGTCCAGACTCAGATCAGATATGACTTTCAGATCATATTGTTCCAGCCCCTTGTCATACATATGGAATGTCACAGACAGGTCTTCCACTTTCAGAACCGGCTCTTTTTCTATTTGTTCCTTTTTCATGTTACACTCCTATTCATGTGCGCTGTATGGGTCTAATATTTTCTTCATATTTTCTCCCAGACGGTCAAAAAGCAGTACGATGATCACAAGCATAAGACCCGGGAAAAATGCAAGCCACCACATACCGGCTGACAAGTATTTCATGGATTCCGAAAGGATAATACCGATAGCGGGCTGTTCCGGTGACAGACCGAATCCCAGAAAGGTAAGTCCCGATTCATGCATAATGGCATGGGGAAATAGAAGTATCAGCCCGATAATAAACTGTGGTACCATGTGGGGCAGAATATGGTGCACCGTGATCCACCAACTGGAATGCCCCAGCTTTTTGGACACTCCTATGTATTGCTGGGAACGTATCTGGAGCACCTCGCTCCTTATGATACGGGCAAGCCCGGTCCAGTGGGTGACGGCCACACCGATCAGCACGCCTTTCAGACCTTTTCCACAGGCAAAAGAAATGAGGATCAGCAGGACCGTGTGAGGTATCCCCATCACCAAGTCGATCAGCCAGTTTATAAAATGATCCAGCCAGGAACGCCCGGTTGCCGCTGCCACTCCCACGAACAGGGCGATCACCGCACTGACGCTGGAAGCGATCATACCCACGGAAATACTGACAGAAAGCCCTTTAATGGTACGCACCAGCATATCCCTCCCAAGAAGGTCTGTTCCGAAGGGATGTTCCAGAGATGGTTTCAGGGCTTTCTTGGAAAAATCCGCCTGGATCAGATCATCACTTAAAAAAGCCCCTGACAGATATACCCCCAAAATCACCATTAAGATCAGGGCTGCAAAAATAATTGTTTTGGTCCTCCGGTTCACCCCAATCCTTCTGCCTTGTCTGCCGGATGCCGCCGCAGTCATATTACTCATTTTAAGTACCCCTCCCTTATCTGCGGGTCCACAACCCCGTATATTATATTTGCCAGCATATTCCCGATAAAGACAAACAGCGCGGAGAACAAAGTGATCCCCAAAAGCAATGGTACATCGGACCCCATGCCTGCTGCTGATGCCGCAGCTCCAAGGCCCGGATAGGAAAATACATTTTCCGCCAGCACAGAACCGCCGAACAGTTCACTGAAAGATCCGAACTGCATGGTCACAGCCGGCAGCATAATATTACGGATCCCATGTCTTTTCAGGATACTCCATCCAGATTCTCCCCTTGCTTTTGCAAACAGTACATATTCACTTTCCAGCACATCCACCAGCTTTTCTCTTGTATGGAGCGCTACATTTGCAAAGGAAAGAAAGCTTAATGTCAGAGCCGGCAGTATAAGATGGTGAATCCTCTGCAATATGGTCACCTGGTCCGTGGGCACACCTTTCGGCACACTCATTCCCATTGGGAACCACCCCAGCTTTACGGAAAATATCATAAGGAATACAATTCCGATCCAGAACGTGGGAATAGAGCACATGATAAGACAGACCTTTTTCAGGACTTTATCCGGCCCTTTTCCATGAAACGCCCCCATCACACAGCCCACCGTAAATCCAATGATTCCGGAAAACAGCCATGCCGCTGCCATGAGTGCCAGGGAAGTGATAAATTTCTCTTTCATGATATCCAGCACAGGTCTTCGGTAAATCAGGGACACGCCAAAATCCCCGTGAAGGACTGACTTTGCCCATGCGAAAAAACGCTCCACCGGCGGGTCATTGAGTCCCCAGTATTCCGCTATCTTAGCTCTCTGTTCCATACTTACATTTGGCACTGCCCCCACATACTGCTGCACCGGGTCCACCGGAGACATGCTGACTAAAATAAAACTTATGATACTGACTGCGATCAGAAGCGTTACCATGCGGAGCAGATATTTGCCCGTAATTTTCAGATAATACTTATTTTTCATTCTGTCTCTCCATTCGATTTTCTCTTGTGACCTTCCTCCTGAAACACGAACAGCCCCGAACGCAAAATCTATAGTACAGGTTTTACGTCCGGAGCAAAATTCCCTGCTCTCATTTAATTCCAGGTCCACTCTGCAAGATTGGCAACCAGAGGCCATGCTGCGCCGTGGGCATGAATCCTCTGTTTTCCTATATCCAATCCGTCTTTCACATAGTAAAGATGGGACATATTCACATAGAATGCCCAGGGTGCTTCCCCTCTCATGGAAGTACCTGTCTCCCCATCCCACTGAGCCTTCTGCCACCACTGGTAAGAATCTTCTATGTTAATGGAGTTCATGGCCTGATCCAAGTATTCATCCGTCTTTTCACTGGTATAAAACTCAGGATTATAGAAATCGGTCTTACCTGCATTGCTGCTGTGATACAACATGTAGGAGGTCATGGGACTATCAGAACCCCATCCCATTATCATGGGTTCCGAGAACATTCTCTTTACTGTATCGTCTGCACTGACACCTTCCACGGTAATGTCAAATCCCATATTTTCCTTTGCCTGGTTTGCTACGGACATGGCAACCGCCTGACGCATGGAGTCTCCTGCAAAATACATTAAGTTAAAAGCCAGCTTTGTGCCGTCTTTTTCCCGAATCCCGTCTCCATCCTCATCTTTCCATCCCGCTTCATCCAAAAGCTGCTTTGCATGATCCACATCGGTATCAATAACTGTTTCTTCATTCCACCAGGGCATACCATCGCATTCGGTATAGGCCGGTTTCGCAAAACCGTTCAGCGCTTCTGTAATGATCTTTTCCCTGTCAATGCCGTAAGCCAAAGCCTTTCTGACATTGACATCTGAGGTAATGTTGTTTCCGATCTTGTAGCCGTCCTCTGTTGTTTTTCCTTCATCAGGAACTGTGGGCAAAGTGATACCTCTGTTATCTACAGACTCCACTTCCTCCACATGCATGCCCTCGATCTCATTGGTGGCAATCGTGGCGGAAGTCAGCGCAATATCCACATCCCCGGCTTTGGCGGATACGAATCTGGCATCCTCCTCCTGGATCAAAAATACTGCCTTCTTGATGGCTGGCTGTTCTCCGTAATAGTTCTCGTTAGCTTCCATGATGAACTGCTGTCCTTTGTCCCACTGGGTCAGCTTGTATGGGCCGGAACCGATGGTTTCTTCTGCGGACAGCCCGAATTTGTCGCTGTAGGATTTCTCAGGGACAATCCCAATCTGGGCTATGGTATAGATAAAAGTCACGCAAGGTTTGTTCAGCTTAAATTCCACGGTAGTGTCATCCTTTGCCATACAGCTCTCCAGCATGGTAAGATCCATGTAGGTTGCCTTCTCTTTTGTCGTGTTGAAGGTGAACGCCACATCTGATGCTTTCAGCGGTTCTTTGTTTGAGAACACCACATCATCCCTGACTTTGAAAGTCCATGTCAGGGCATCTTCACTTACATGGTACTCCGTTGCCAGATCGTTCTCCAGCTTATCATCCCCGTTTACTTTCACTAATGAGGAATACAGCGGGGAACCTGTATAACCAAACCCCGTACATGGGTCCCAACTGTCTGCATCGTTGGAAAATCCGATAGTAACTTCATCCTTCCCCCCAGTCTCCTCCTGCGGTTCTTCTGCTGCGTCCGCTTTAGAGGATGTATCCTCTTTCTGCTCTGTTTCTTTTGCTGAGTCAGTACCGGAATCCCCCGCGTTTCCACAGCCTGCCAGCATGGACATAGTCATTGCCAGACAGCAGAGGACTGCTGCAATCTTTCTCTTCATACGTTCTGCTCCTTTTCCTGTTAGATATCTTTTGTCTGTCCGGAAATATTCCCCTTCCTCCGGGCTGTCATGAATGGAGTATAGCAGAGGGAAAAATGGCCCGCAAGCCGCCCCCGGGGTTTTAAAAGAAAGGTTTTTCAAAAGAAAAAAAGCCCGTAACCGGCGGTATTTATGCCAATTACAGACTTTAGTCCCTTCTGTTTTAACCCCATCCCGGGGTTCAGTCTTCGCCCTGGGCCAGCTCTTTATAATAGCAGCCAACATGACGCTGGCAGTGTCTGCATCCCCCTACACAGGTAAACAGACTGTCCTCACATGCGGATACCCCTGCCCCCTTCAGTCCAAGACAGAGGTCCCATGCCTGCTGGATGGCTGCCTCCTCCCCATGGAGCACAAAAGTCCGGGTTCCGTCACCGGTACCGAATCCGCTGCCGGCTATCACCACTGCCTCCACCCCGAAGAGGATCTCAAATGCTTTCAGTTCCGTGATGACAGGGCCGTAAATATTATACAGTCCGATGGCTGCCCCCATGGATAGATCAATACCTGCTCTGCCGCTGTGGGCCTGGGCAGCCCCCAAATCAGGGATCAATTTATTGATGCCCGCCAGGATCAGCATGGGAACCCCCTGCATATACGCACTGTGAAGCGCGTATCCCCTGCTGCCTCCCCCAAGAGCCGCAAAAGCCAGTGCTGCTCTTCCCATGGGGTCAATGGCATTTGCCCCCACAATAACCAAGTCTTTGTCATTCAGGGTTTCTGCCACCTTCTGGATACTACTGTCCACATTCTGTCCTTTCCCCTGATCCACCAGCAGATTATGGGGAGCCTTAGCCTTTTTCAGGGCAGTTCTGGCACCGCTGGCATCAATTCTGCCTGATATGCGGAGAGGCCCCAGACCCAGCTCCTCCGAGAGAGCCGACACGGTAGTTCCGCCGCATAAAAGAATTTTATGTTTCTCTAAGCGCCCCTGTATCTCCGGCATCCTCACTGCCGCTTTTGCGATCAGACGCTTTCCTTCATTTCCGGTCAATGTAACCTGTACTTTTTTCGCCATTCTTATCCTCCCAACTAACTGCGCGGACCTGCTGAAGTATTTTCTCCCGGCATGGTCTACATATTTCTTGTTCTGGGGTCCAGGTAATCGCGCAGCGCGTCTCCGATCAAATTCACCGCCACCACGGTAACGGTAATGGCCAGACCCGGAATCAAGGCCAGATAGGAAGCTGTCCACACATAATTTCTCGCAGCGCTTAACATGGCCCCCCACTCAGGTGTAGGCGGCTGTGCTCCCAGCCCCAGAAAACTCAGTGTAGCGGCAAGCAGAATAGAGGAACCGATTCTGAGCGTAGCCTGAATAATAATAGGTCCGATGGAATTTGGCAGGAGATGCCGGAAAATGATCCGCAGATCCCCTGCCCCTGCTGAACGCACAGCCTCCACAAAACAGCTCTCCCGAAGCGACATGAACTGTGCTCTCACAAGACGCGCGAACACCGGTATGGAGCTGATGCCAACTGCAACCATGGGTGTATATATTCCGGGTTCCATTACCATGACAATAGCCATCGCCAGCAAAACACTGGGGAACGCCAGCAGTATATCACAGACGGTCA
The DNA here is from genome assembly GCF_900258535.1 of Blautia marasmi. NCBI lineage: Bacteria > Bacillati > Bacillota > Clostridia > Lachnospirales > Lachnospiraceae > Blautia > Blautia marasmi. The sequence goes on along the minus strand of NZ_OIWX01000001.1, from coordinate 4,015,837 downwards.
TGAGTATCTGATCTAAAAGGCCGCCGTAAAATCCGGCAAAGGCTCCCAGCAAAAGTCCCCCCGTAAGTCCCAAGATCACTGATATAAATCCTGCCAGAAGGGAATAATGTGCTCCTGTTACAATCCTGCTGAACACATCACGCCCAAAGTCATCCGTGCCGAACCAGTGCTCCCGGGAAGGGGGCATAAGTTTGATGGCGGTATTCTGCTCATAAGGAGACTGTACCAGAAAAGGCCCTGCAATACTCACAACGATCAGGAGCAGAAGAATGCACAACCCCACAACCGCACTGGGGTTTCTCAATATCTTACGAAATGTACTCACATCCATCCCTCCCTTCTAAGAATACCTGATACGGGGATCCAGCAGTGCATATACCAAATCCGTGATCAGATTAATGATTGTAAAAGTAGCCGCAAGAATCAAAATACCGCCCTGCACGATCTGCAGATCTCTGGTATTTAGCGCATCCACTATCATCCTGCCGATTCCCGGCCAGGAAAATACGGTTTCGGTCACCACCTGTCCTCCAAGCAGTACACCAAACTGAAGGCCAATGATAGTGACCACAGGCACAGCCGCATTTCTCAGTGCATGGACCCATATGATCTTCCCGCTTTTTACACCTTTTCCCTTAGCTGTCCTGATATAGTCCTGCCCTAAAACCTCCAGCATACTTGTCCTGGTAAGTCTGGCTATATTGGCAGCTACCCCCAGGCCCAGAGTCAGTGACGGCAGGACAAAGCTGGAAATCCCTTCTCTTCCATAGAAAGGGAACCAGTTATGGTTGACTGAAAATTCTATGATCAATAGCAGCGCCAGCCAGAAAGAGGGCATGGATACGCCCAAAAAGGCCGCCACCATGGCAATGGTATCCCCCGGCTTCCCCCTGTGAATGGCCGCAAAAATACCGATGGGAACGCCAAGCAGCACTGCCACGATCATACTGCATACCGCAAGCTGAAGGGTTGCCGGCCAAGCGGACTTCAGGATTTCCATGACCGGCTTGTTGGTCCTGTAGGAATATCCCAGATCACCGTGGAGCAGATTTCCCATGTAGCTGACATACTGCTTTCCCAACGGCTGGTCCAGTTCCATGGCACGCCGCAGGTTATCCACATCCTCCACGGTTGCCTGGGGCCCTGCCAGGGCCTCCGCGGTATCTCCCGGAATGGCATGGAGGAGCAGAAAGGCGCATGTGGCTGCCCCTATCAACACAATGCATGTAAAAATAATTTTCTTTATTATATATTTCAGCAAACAACCGCCTCCTTGGCTTTTATGGCCTGCGGATTTCCGCAGGCCGGTACTCTACTGCTTTGTGACTTTTTCCAGCATAATATGTTCTGTGGGCAGCATTTCAATCCCCGCTATATTGCTGCGGTAGGATAACGCCTGTTTTGGATAATACAGGAATGTCCAGGCAGCGTCCTCCATGATGGTCTTCTCCGCTTTTGCATACATCTTTCTGCGGGCAGTTTCATCCACTTCAGTTTTGGCTGAATCCAAAAGCGTATCCACTTCCGGGTTATTATAAAAAGCTCTGTTGGAGTTTGGGGGGAACTGCGTGGAGTGGAATACAGGATATAATCCCTGGTCAGCATCCCCTGTGGATGGACTCCATCCCAGCAGGACCATATCAAATTCCCCATTCTTGACTTCAGACATCAGGGCCTGGAATTCCCATTGACGGATATTCACATGGATCCCGGCCTTCTCCCACTGTGCCTGCAGATTCTCGCTTACCTGTGTATCCATAAGATAACGTCCCACAGGCGTCCACAATTCCAGTTCAATCCCATCCGGATATCCGGCTTCTGCCAGCAGCTCTTTGGCCTTTTCCACATCACACTCGTACTTCATACTGGAATCATATCCCCATGTATAAGGAGAGATGGGGGAGTCTGAAACAGTAGCCATGCCGCCCAGGATATCTTTGACGATCACATCTTTATCCACCGCGTAATTCATGGCCTGACGTACTTTTTCATCCCTAAGGACCCCTTTGCTGTTATTGAGAGCAACATACATGGTCATGACCGTATCACCCTTCTGGATCGTTACATTCGGGTCGCTTTCCAGCCTGTCTGTCTCAGTTACCGGAAGTCTGAGGGCAACATCCGCCTGGCCTGACTGGAGCAGAAGCGCTCTGGTGGCATCTTCGGGAACCACTCTGAAATATACCTTCTCTACAGCCGGCGCCCCCTTGAAATAATCCACGTTTCGCTCCAGGACAAGTTCTTCCCCTGTCTTCCACTCCACAAATTGAAAGGCACCTGTTCCGACCGGATGTGTGGAGATTTCTTCCCCATACTCTTCCAGAGACTTAGGGCTGATAATAGCTGCGACCGGGTGGCACAACTGCTGCAGCAAAGCGCCGCAGGGCACGTCGGTTGATATATTTACCGTGTTTTCATCCACAGCCTCTATCTTCGTGATAGCAGCCAGTACAGACCTCCTGGGCGAACCAAGGCTTTCGTCCAGCACCCTCTCAAAGGAAGTCTTTACCGCTTCCGCGTTAAAATCTGTTCCGTCATGGAATTTTACACCTTCTTCCAGTTTAAAGGTCCAAGTCAGCTGGTCCTCTGAGATAGACCACTCCTTTGCCAGATCCGGCTCTATCTCCATATTTTCATTAAAGCGCACCAGATTGTTGAAGATATTTTTATTAAAGATCTCTGTTGCGGAATCCGTACAGAAATGAGGGTCAAAAGTGGAAGCATCACTTCCCGTCAGGACGATCAGTTCGTCTGCCACCTGCCCTGTCCGGGCATCCGTCTGTTCTGGATTTTGTGTCTGTTCCGAATTTTGTGTCTGTTCCTGAGTCTGCTCTTTCTTATTCCCGGAATCTCCTCCGCAGGCCGATAATGCCAGCACTAAAATACCGGATAAAATCATTGAATACATTTTTCTCTTCATCAGCTAAACCCTCCTCTGCCTTTACGGCCTTCCGTCTGAGAGAAATGTCTGCACACACTGATGCATCTTCTCCTCCGCGTTTTTCCATACACTTCTCTTTCTCTCCGCATCTTTTTTTACTGACTGGCCCTGTTCTTTCTGCAGTTCCAACATTCTGTACACCTGGGAAGGTGCGGCTGCCCCCTGACAGTCCCTTCTTTCCACTGCAATCCTGAAATCCTTTGCATTGTCTACCTGCTCTTTTGTAAGAGGGAGACCGGTGCTGCAGATCTCATGGCACCAGTGATCCAGCAATTCCCAGGTCAGTGCATCCTGGCCTTTTCCTCCGCGGAAAAGCTCACTGACCGCCCCTCCCACCACTCTGTGTGCCTGTCTGAAAGACAGCTTTCCTTCCAACACCAGGCTGTCTGCCAATTCCGTGGCATTTGAGAAACCTTTATACAAAATTTCTTCCATGACATCCTTGTTGAATTTTAGGGATTTAACATATTCTCCGCTGATCCTGCACATGCCTTTGGCTGTCTCCACACACTCCAACACATCTGTCCAGGCTGCCGTCATATCCCTGCTGGCCTGAAATTCCACGGAACAGGCAGAACAAATTCCGGCATACCGCCCTGACATAAGCCTGGCCTGGGAACGCACGGTTGCACAGATGACAGGATTCCGCTTCTGGGGCATAATACTGCTTGAATCGATCAGATCATCGGACAGGTCAGCAAAACCCGCTTCATTGGAACACCAGTTGATAATATCCTCCGCAAGTCTTGCCAGTGTGACCAGGACCGAGATGCCGATGCCCGCTGCTTCCATCATATAATCTGCGCTGGCCACCGCATCTCCCGTGTGCTCCCACACTGTCTCAAATCCCAGCAATTCTTTCGTCCGTTCCCGGTCTATGTTATATTCGGTCCCGGACATGGCAGCAGCGCCCAGAGGATTTTTGTTAAAGCGGTCAATACACTGCAGTATCCTCTCCGCATCTCTCAAAAGAGGAGCCGCGATCCCCGACAGATAGAATCCCATATTGACAGGCTGTGCCTGCTGCCCATAGGTATAGCCCGGAAAAATGTAGTCCACGGTTTCCTCTGCACGCTTGTGGAGGACTTCAACATGCTCCAGAATGGCATCTGCCAGAAACAGCAGTTTTTCCCGCAGCTCGATTCTCCACATGGCTGCCTCCACATCGTTGCGGCTTCTGGCAACCGGCAGAAAACTGCACACATCCTCCCCGGCCTCCACAGTGATCAGATGTTCCAGATTGATGTACAGGTCCTCCAGTGACGGGTCCAGCTTTGGAATCCGTTCCCCCCATCCTTCCATCACAGACAACAGCCTGCGGGCTGCCTCCTTTGGAATAATGCTCTGCTCTTTCAGCATGATAACATGGGCTTTCATGACACGGACCAAATAGGGAAACGAAGTATCGGATTCCATCATTTTCGGCCCATAATAATATTTCAGAACCACCGGATTGATATTTCCCTGTATCTGTTCAAAAAATCCTCCCTTTTTCTCTTTGTTCTCCATTTCTCCTCCTATATTTGCCTTTTTAAAATATCTGTAATTCTGTGGGTATTTTCCATATTGCTGCTTTTTAAAACCGTATCAGCTATTTCCCTCGCTACGTGTTCCCCCACTATGCCCCCTGTCAGGTCCATAAATTTTCCGGTAATGTCTTCTTGTGACAGAGGGTTGAACATGGACCCTTTGGGTGCGGTCACGGTTTCTGTGTCACTGCTGCCATCTTTCCAATGAACCGTGACCTTTGCGGCACTGCGCTTTTCATTTCGCCTCAGCCGGTTCATGGCTTCGCTTTCCGCAACTACTACTTTACCGGCAGTTTCCAGGATCCTGCTGTCTCTTAAACGTTCCTCCGTATAGTCCCCGGCCTGCCCCCTGCAGCCCATCAGACCCAGCGCTACTCCGTACGGAATACTGATCTGTGCGGACACAATAGAATCCTGCCGGTAATTACTGCCTGCCATCTCTATGGCTGACCGGTTCACTTCTGCCCGCACGGTACAAATATCTTCCGGCTCTCTGAATCCATGTCTTCTGTAGATCTCATAGGCCGCAGTATAAGGGGAATGTACGGATTTGCAGGACGCAAACCATTTAAACTCTACCTCCTCAATAGCTGTTTTTTCTTTTACGGCATCCAGCACGCCGAGACAATACCGGCTGCTCATCATGCGGTAGATCCCACCGTCCGCAGCTTCCAGTACATGGCGGGGTCCTGTGATCCCGTGTTTTGCCAGATAAGCACTTAATATCCCGTCCCTGGCTGCCAGTCCCGGATGGATACGTTTTGTCATGGCCCCGTCTGCGGCAAAAGCCCAGCTTCCCCCTGTTCTGCTCCCCGCAATTCCCAGCGCATTTGTCATCTGCTGCTCATCCAGTCCCAGGAGCATTCCGGCGGCTGCTGCAGCACCAAACGAGCCGCAGGTTGCAGTTCCGTGCCAGCCCCTTTCCCTGTGTTCCAAAAAATCCATCCCCTCCGCGATCCTGACGGATACCTCCACTCCTGTAATGACCGCCCCAAGAAGCTGCCTCCATGTGGAACCGCAGCGCTGCGCAACTGCCATGGCGGCAGGCACACATACGGCCCCTGTATGTAATATGGCATAGTGGACATCATCCAGTTCCCTGATATGACATAACGCACCGTTTACCATGGCCGCCATATCCTCGGTCAGCAAGTTTTGTGTCCCCCACACCGGAATATCACCGCAGTATTTAAGGTCTGCGGCTGCCTGTATCAGATTCCTTCCTTCCCGTGTACGGCTGCCGTAGATCCCGCACCCGATTTCGTCTAAAATACACATTCTGGCTGCCTGTTCTGCTTTTGGAGACAGCAGCGTCTCCTGATGTTCAAACAGATATTTAACCAGCCTTTCTATTCCCGTTCTTTCTTTCATCTGCTAAAGCGGAAAGTGACATGCCACGATCCTGTCTCCTATCTGCCCGTACGGCGGTTCTTTTTCCCTGCAAATCGGTTTGCAGTATCTGCATCTGGTGTGGAAATAACACCCAGTCGGCGGGTTGGATGCAGAAGGGATATCACCCTCAAGTATGATCCTCTGCTTTTCAAAATCAGGGTCCGGTATGGGATTGGCGGACAGCAAGGCCTGCGTATAAGGATGTGCCGGTTTCTCAAACAACTGCTCTGCGTTGACGATCTCCGCCATCTTTCCCAGATACATGACTCCGACCCGGTCTGAAATATGCTTTACTACACTTAATCCGTGGGCAATGAAGATATATGTCAGGCTCAGCTCTTTCTGCAGATCATCCAGAAGGTTCAAGATCTGGGACTGCACGGACACATCCAGAGCTGACACAGGCTCATCGCATATGACCAGTTTGGGATTTAAGATCAGTGCTCTGGCTATCCCGATCCGCTGTCTCTGGCCACCTGAGAATTCATGAGGATAACGGTGATAGTAATCCGGCTGCAATCCCACTCTCTCCAGCATTTTTTTCACCTTTTCCCGTCTCTCATCTCTGGAGCCGATGCGGTGGATGAGAAGGGGTTCCTCAATTATACTTCCAATGGTCATTCTGGGATCCAGAGAAGCAAAAGGATCCTGGAATATCATCTGTATCTCTCTCCTGACCTTTTTCATCTCACTTTTGGACATCTGAAACAAATCTTTTCCCTCAAACAGAACCTCCCCCTGCGTGGGCTTTGTCAGGCAGTTTATCACCCTCCCCGCAGTGGTCTTGCCGCACCCGCTCTCCCCTACCAGTCCAAAGGTCTCCCCCTTGTATACGGTAAAAGAGATTCCGCTCAGCGCATGTACTGTTTTTTTCCCTTTGCTGCCTTTACTGACAAAATCCTTTCCGAGATTTTTCACTTCCAGCAATGGTACTTTCTTATTACCTTCTCCCATTGCACGTATCCTCCTTATCTGTACCCAGAGGAAAATGGCATGTCACTCTGGTTGTCCCGATCATTTGTTCCGACGGTTCCCGGCAGGTGCATATTTCCTTTGCGTAAGGGCATCTGGGATGAAAGCGGCACCCTTTTGCAAACTTGTCCGGGGATGGCACCATACCTTTGATCACTTCCAGTTTCTGTCTGCTGTCCATTCTGGGAATACACTTTAAAAGGCCAAGTGTATAAGGATGCCTGGGATTTTTAAATATTTCCCTGACCTCTGCCTCCTCCACAACTCTTCCCCCATACATGACAATGACCCGCTGTGCCATCTCCGCCACAACTCCCAAGTCATGGGTAATAAAAAGAATAGTCATATCCAGCTCTTCTTTCAGCTTCTTCATCAGGTCCAGTATCTGGGCCTGTATGGTCACATCCAGGGCGGTTGTGGGTTCGTCCGCGATCAAAAGTTTAGGCTCACAGCTTAAGCCCATGGCGATCATGACTCTCTGTCTCATCCCCCCTGACAGCTGGTGCGGATATTCTCGCATACGTGACCCGGGATCTGAAATCCCTACCAGATCCAGCATGTGGACCGCCTTTTTTTCGGCCTCTTTTTTATTGAGCTTCTGGTGGATCCGAAGTGTTTCCATCAACTGATCTCCAATGGAAAATACAGGGTTCAAAGAGGTCATTGGCTCCTGATAGATCATGGAGATGACATTCCCCCTTATGCCGCACATCTCGCTTTCCGGCTTTTTCAGAATGTCCTCCCCCTCAAATAATATCTGACCGCCAACGTATCTTCCAGGGGGCGTGGGCACAAGCTGCATGATGGACAGAGAGGTCACACTTTTACCGCTTCCCGATTCCCCTACAATACACAGTGTCTCTCCTTTGTTGATATGAAAACTTACCCCGTCAACTGCCGGTATTGTCTTATCCGGGGTAAAGAAATAAGTTTTCAAATCTTTCACTTCCAATAGTTTTTCCAAAATCACACCTCCTGGTCATGCCATGAAATCAGTAAATTACAAATTTTTTATAATTTTTCTAAATAACTGCTTTCAATTATATCGAATTGTTCTGATCAAATGTTCTTTTAACTTGCTTTGTTAAGACATTAAATTTGCTGTTTTTCGATCTGTACCGCTTATTCTTTAAAAACCCTTGTTTTTCAACGTATAAATTCATCCTGTCTCCATTGCCGGATTTTTTGTATTGCAGAATCTTGCTTATTTCCGTTTGAAATATGTGTTATTTTGCGGTACTGCAATGGAATTATTTACCTATTTTCCATATTTCTACATCTATTGACAAAAGAAACAGCCTGGGATATACTTTTCAAAAAGTAATGTAAATTATGGGGAAAAGGGGGAAAAACAGATATGGAAATACGCTTTTTTACAAAAGAAATGTGGCAGGAAAGTCCGTTTCACTTTCATGACCAGATGGAAATACTGCTCATCATGTCAGAAGGCGAAAATTTCTTTATCCGTGATAAAATATATCCCATTTCCAGAGGCAGTATCTTCATTCTAAACAGCAGCGACCTGCACAGAAGTGTACCGAAGCCGCGCTCGATCTATCAGTATTATTCCATTCGTTTTTATCAGGAGGAAGTGGATGGAATCTCCACAGATGAATTTGACCTGCTGAAATGCTTCAGAAATCATAACCAGTTCAATCATATGAACAAGCTCAATATCGACCAGATAGACCATTTGCTGAAACTGATCAATAAAATTGAATACTATCTGGCCTCGGACTGCTCTGCCTTTGGCAGAGACATTTTTGCTAGAACACTGCTGGCAGAAGTATTGGTCTATATAAACTTTCTCTACGATACCCCGCTTATTAAGCAGGTGCCCAGTGAAGAACAGATATCCGCTTATTATCCTGTGATTGACTATATAAATGAACATATAACCGAAAAAATAAGCCTGGACTGTCTTGCCCAGAATTTCTATGTGAGCAAATATTATTTAAGCCACCGCTTTAAAGATCTGACAGGAATGACCATCACAGACTATATCATCAAACGACGTCTTACCCTGGCAAAATCCTATCTCAGACAGGGTCTTTCCGTTATGCTGGCCGGTGAGCGCGCCGGTTTTAACAGCAATAATCATTTTATACATACCTTCACCAAGACAGTGGGTATGTCCCCCAAACAATATGCCAGACAGTATTTGCGGCTGGACAGCTATGTATCACCTACTCCGCCGAAGCGGGATATTTTCACCCGCTGAAAAGCGTGCTGCCAAACTCCAAAATGGGACATAATCACGTGTGGTATATAAGTACATTATCATAAATCAATCAGACGATCTGCCAAACTCCAAAATATGTATTGACAAAAATATAGATATGAATTATGATTCACCTATACGGTAAACATGTTTACCACCATTCCATTTTATAAATATTAAAATAAATCACAGCAGGTATAAAGAATGAACCCGGAAAATAACACCAAACAAATACTGATCGAAGCAGCTTATCATATGATACTGGAAAAGGGTGCTGAAAATATTCGAGTACGGGACCTGGCAAAACGGGTTGGCTGTTCACCCGCGGCTCTGTACAAGCACTTTGAAAGCCTGGACTATCTGCTGGCCCTGGCTTCCGTAAGATTTTTGCAGCCTTACATTGAAGAATTAGAGGAAAATCTGAAGAATGCGGATGATATTATCGAGGCACAGATCAATGCCTGGAGACTTTTTAACAAGTATGCATTTATGCATCCCTATATATTTTTAAATTTGTTCTGGGGCACCATGCGCAATGAGCTGGAATCCATACTGCAGGAATACCTTAAAATGTATCCTGTTTTTGTGGAGGGAAGCAACACTGCAATGTTTTACTGCTCCATTTTCAGCGGATGTATTGAGGACAGAGATTACATCTGGTTTCGCCGTGCTGCTGCAGAAGGACGGCTCAGCTATGATGATGCGGAATATGTAAGTCAGATCAACTGCCTGATTGCCAGGGGACTTTTGAGTGAGTATATCAATAGTCCCAAGGACTCGGAAGCCTACAAAAAAGCGGTTGCACATTGCAATTCCCTGATTGAAAAAAACATCCGTATGTATCTCATTTAAATGCTCTGTGACCTGCAATGGGCACAACATAGGGCGGACTTTTATTTCCGCCCTAAACAGGATAAAAAATCTTTTATCCTGTGCTGCATATTTTTTTTACCCCATAGGTTAACATGTTCACCACAAAAAGGAGGTTATTTTCCAAATGAATGACAATGTAAAAAAGATCCACGAAGCCAGCATGAACATCCTTCAAAAAACAGGTATGAAATTCTACCACCCGGACGCAGTCCGCATCCTGAAAAGCCATGGCATAAAAATAGATGAAAACGTGGCACATTTTACGGAGGCCCAGATAATGGAATGGGTCAAAAAAGCCCCTGCCAAAGCCCCTCTCTATGCATCTGATCCCAAGTACGACATGCAGATCGGGGGAAACAGCCGTTATAACGGCCCATGCGGCGGTGCTACTTTTATTATGGATACAGAGGGCCGGACCAGGCCTGCCCTGTTTTCGGACTTTATCAAGCTGCTGAAACTTTTTGAAGGGAATCCATCCTATTGTCTGAACGGGGGACTTGCCTGTCAGCCCAATGATATTCCCACGGAATCCTACATAACACTTCTCGCCCTGGCAAGCATGCTGCATACCCAAAAATGTATCTTTGCCGCTGCAGGGGATTATGATTCCATGGAAACTCTCATCCGGATGGCCTGCATCCGCTATGGAATTACAGTGGAGGAGCTGAAGGAAAAACCGCGTATCTGTACCATTGCCAATACCAATACTCCCCTGTATCTTGACAAAAACATGACGGAAACCGTTCTAACAATGGCTAAATACCGCCAGCCTGTCATCATTGCTTCCGCGGCAATGGCAGGCACCACCGCTCCCGTCACCCTGGCAGGTATGCTTGCCATTGTCAATGCAGAGGTTCTCGCCACCATAGCACTTGCCCAGATGTGTCAACCCGGAACGCCTGTCATCTACGGTTCCCAGTCCACTAATGCGGACATGGCAACCGGGGCCATCGCTGTAGGGTCCCCTGAGGGCGCCCTCAGCTATAAATATTGTGCTGAAATGGCAAAATTCTATGGTATTCCCAGCCGCGCCGGGGGCTCTTTAAGCGATGCAAAATCTTTTAACACCCAGGCCGGATATGAATCCATGATGACCTGCATGGCCTGCAAGGAAAGCGGTATCAATATCATGACCCAAAGTGCCGGAATTATCAACAGCTATCTTGCAGTCTCTTATGAAAAACTCATAACTGATTTTGAAATTTTAGATTTTACAGAGCGGTATATGCGGGATATTGAAGTGAATGCTGACACCATTCCTCTTGACCTCATTGATGAGGTAGGACATGCCGGTCAATATCTCATAAAAGAACATACCCTGGAATTCTGCCGTAAAGAATTATTTGCACCTCATGTAAGCGTAAGGGGGGCGATTGCCAATCCTGCAGATCAGTTTGACAAAAATATTGAAAAGCAAACAGCACGGCTGCTGGAAGTATACAAAAAACCAGAGGTATCTACAGAAGTTCTTAAGGATCTGAAGACACTGCTTCTAGGACAGAATATTGAAGAAACGTATATTGATATGGCAATTGACTCGTAACTGTAACGTTCCGGCAGGCCAGCGCAGCAAATGCGCTGCCTGTAAGAAAGCATGGAGGGAATTAGAATGAATTTATCAAGATCCAAACGCAACCTATTAGTAACCCTTTTAAGCTTTATGGTTGGAATGATCTATTTCATTCCGTTTATCCGCATCTCCTTTTATGACCAGACAATCGCTGCACTGAGTCTTACCAACACACAGTTGGGTTTCCTGGGCTCCGTATACGGCACGCTGGCAATCTTCTGTTATGCCATAGGGGGGATTCTGGCACAAAAGTTCAGCCCTAAGATCCTCATTGGGATCTCTCTGGCAGGCACCGGCGCAACCACTCTTTGGCAGGCCTCTTTTCCGTCATACACCAGTCTCATCATTATATTTGCCTTATATGCTGTATTCACCACTGCCACACTATGGTCACCGTACATTACACTGATGAGGAGCTTTGGTTCTGATGCGGAACAGGGCAGATTATTTGGGATCAGTGAATCGCTGCGAAGCCTTGTCTCTGCGGCTGTCGGATTTCTTTTCATCTGGATCTTCAGCCTGTTCTCTGACGAGATGGGCGGTTACCGGATGATATTGGTCATCGCTGCTGTCATTTATTTTGTTTTTGCGGTTCTGGCTCTGATCGTATTTCCCTCTTCTGTTCACACAGAAAAGAAAGAGACAGCTAAAAAAGGCAGTATCCTTGCGGCCTTAAAACTTCCGGGTGTCTGGCTTGTGGGCCTGTTCATTTTCTTCTGCTATGCGCTGAACTGCGGCGGGGCCTATTACTTTGGGACCTACACCACACAGGTCCTCCACACCAGCACGGCTGTCTCCAGCGGACTGCAGATTTTAAGGACGTATATTCTGGCGATCGGCCTTGGTGTGATTGGCGGCATTATTGCCGACCGGTTCAAATACCGTTCCAGATTTCTTATCTTTGTGCTGATAGCCGCCACCGCCGCCAGTGCAGTCATGCCTTTTTTGGGGAATTTCTTATGGATCGCTATTGTTGTATCGGTGATCATCTCGGGAATAAACTATATGATCAAATCTATCTATTATTCGATCATGGACGAGGCTGTGATTCCCAGAGAACTGACGGGTGCTGCCAGCGGTATCATTGCATTTATCGCATATATACCGGATGCTTTCATTACCTCCATGGTGGGGGTCTGGCTGGATAAAGATATTACGGGCGGCTTTAACAAACTGTTTGCCTTTATGGCAATATGTGGTTTGGCTGCTATTGTGATCGCGGTCATCATAAATAAGCGATACATAAAAGTGCATCCGGAAACAGAGTCTGCAAAAGAATAGGGTCCGGAGGCAGATGGTATGAAAAAAATAAAACCAGAAGTGTTTTTACCGCCCTTTTTTCTGTTTTTGGTGTGTATTATCATAAATATAGCAGACAGTGATCTGTTCACAAAAATTGTCAACACCTTAAATTCTTTCATTGTTGATCAATTCGGGTGGCTGATCATCTTACTTCCCGTCCTTATATTTTTCGTGTGTATTGCCATTTACTTTTCCGGATTCGGCAAAGTAAAGATTGGGGGAGCAGGCGCCAAGCCTAAAATGAGCCTGCTCTCCTGGTTCAGCATCAATATCTGCACTACCATTGCCTGCGGCATTATCTTCTGGTCAGCCGCTGAGCCAATACAGCACCTGCTGCATCCCCCGGACAGTCTCCATATCGAAGCCATGTCACCGGATGCCGCCAAATTTGCCATGTCGGCGATCTATACTCACTGGACCGTACTTCCATACGCCATTTACACACTTCCGGCTGTCATGTTCGCCTTTGGCTATTACAACAAGAAGAAATCATTTTCACTGGCAGCTATGATCACGGTGCTGCTTAACGGACGGGAACACAAATACCTGAACGCAGTCATAGACAGCGTCTGCCTGTTCACACTCGTAGCCGGACTTACCGGTTCACTGGGCGTGGGAGTTCTGAATTTGAGCGGTGGTCTTCATAAATTGTTTGGAATTGACTCCACTCCGTTTGTATGGTCAGCGATCATGCTTGTGGTCATCATCACCTTCCTTGTCTCCGCACTGTCCGGAATCATGCGCGGCGTGCGGCGGCTGTCCAATATGAATGTTTATATTTACTTCTTCATCATTGGATTTGTACTGATATTCGGAGGGACACATTTCATATGTAATTTTGGCGTGGAATGTCTGGGTGATTATCTCAATCACTTTTTTACCAAGTCTCTTTATACCGGTACCTTTGCCAAAGACTCCTGGACAGCCCAGTGGCCAATCTTCTATTTTGCCAGCTGGATGTCCTGGGCACCTATTACAGCAATCTTCCTTGGAAAGATCGCATATGGACGAAGGATCAAAGATTTAGTGGCCATGAACCTGTTCTCTACCTCTGTGTTCAGTATCCTGTGGTTTACCATTATGTCCGGCTCCACAATTCATTTTGCTCTTAACCGGCCAAACAGCGGCATGGTGGAAGCGTTTCAGTCAGGAATTGAAAACACCATTTACCAACTTTTTGAAAATATGCCTTTTACCGGGGTCCTTGTTTTTATTTTCCTCATAGCGGTGTTTCTCTCCTTTGTTACAGCGGCTGATTCTACAGTTATCGCCATCTCCGACTTGTCCACACATGGTCTGGAAAAGGAAGGGGCTGAATCCCCCAACAGTATTAAAATCCTCTGGGCTATTTTGATCGCGTTCATTACGCTTATCATGATGAATGTGGGCAGCGGCGTTGACGGATTGAAAATGATATCCAATATCGGGGGACTGCCTGCGGCGGTATTTTTGTTGCTGGTTATGGGCAGTGCGGTAAAGCTTATGTTTATGCCGCATATGTATAGGGAGGAGAAAGAGCCGCCTGCTTAAAGAATCTAAGCAGGCCCTCAAACAGATTTGTATATAGCAAAAGCACTTGCGGAATAAATTCCACAAGTGCTTATCTATAGTAGCGAGAGGGGGACTTGAACCCTCGACACTACGGGTATGAACCGTATGCTCTAGCCAGCTGAGCTATCTCGCCATCTGTATTTCTTCTGCTTTTTGGCAAAAGAATGGGACCTATAGGGCTCGAACCTATGACCCTCTGCTTGTAAGGCAGATGCTCTCCCAGCTGAGCTAAGATCCCATAATTTTATTTGATTATCTGCTGCTTGTACAGCAAGTAGCGAGAGGGGGACTTGAACCCTCGACACTACGGGTATGAACCGTATGCTCTAGCCAGCTGAGCTATCTCGCCATCTGTATCTCTTTGCTTTTGGCAAAAGAATGGGACCTATAGGGCTCGAACCTATGACCCTCTGCTTGTAAGGCAGATGCTCTCCCAGCTGAGCTAAGATCCCATTTCATTTAGCAGTCTCTGCTATCGCTTGACTGCTTTGCTATTATAACCTTAAATTGTGTCAATTGTCAATACCTTTTTTTCAAAAAAATACAAAAATCTCTTTTTCTCCCATCAATGGGAAACGACACCATATTTTGCATGTCGTCCCCATATTTCCTGCTTCAGCTTTGGGCTGAATTTGCCCCACTCAGGTTCCCTGTAAAGTCCATTCCTGGCTCCTGGTCTGAAGTTCCACCATATGGCGGTAAACACCGCCTTTTTTCATAAGCTGTTCCGGCGTTCCCTGCTCCGCAACTTTTCCGTCAGCAAGAACAACAATCTTATCCGCTCCCGCTACAGTTCTCATACGATGGGCAATGACCAGTACAGTCTTATCTTTTATAAGCCTTGACAGGGCGGTCTGAATCAATGTCTCATTCTCCACATCCAGGGATGCGGTTGCCTCGTCCAGCAGAATTACCGGTGCATTTTTCAAAAAGGCCCTGGCGATGGAAATACGCTGTCTTTCTCCTCCTGAAAGGGTGCAGCCATTTTCCCCTATCTTTGTGTTCCAGCCATCCGGCAGCTTCCCTGCAAATTCCTCACAATTTGCCAGCCTGGCCGCTGCCAGCACCTCCTCATCAGATGCATCTTTTCTTCCGATTCTGATATTTTCCATTATAGTATTGTCGAACAGAGTTACATCCTGAAAAACGATCGCATAGAGGGACAGCAGTGTTTCAGGTTCCACTTTGGATATGTCCATACCGCCGATGGTTATTTTTCCTTTGTCTATATCCCAAAAGCGCGCCGCCAGTCTGGATACTGTGGTCTTTCCGCCGCCGGATGGCCCTACAAGTGCTGTAACCTCATTCTGGCTTGCGGTAAAAGACACGTCCTTCAGGACTTCCTCTCCTGTGTTATACGCAAATCCCACATGGTCAAACACCACATCACAACCTTTTAGATTCAAAGTATTACCGCCGCTCTGCACCTCATGGTCCAGGATTTCATTCATTCTGGAAATATTCGTACGTGTGGAAATCACTGCTGCCAGATTCTGAAGGGCCCCCTGCAGCGGGTCATATAAACGCGATACTACCAAAAGAAACATGAAAAATGTCAGGATATCCAGGCTTCCTTTGACAAGCAGTACGGAACCGGCAAGGGCAGCCGTCGCTATGCCCAGCTTTAAAATCAAGGTGGCTGATACCACAAACACGGCCGTGCCCAGTTCTGATATGATGGCCCGTTTTTCCACTGCTTTAATCTTTTTATCCAATCCTTTCAGATACTCTTCTTCCGCATTGTTTGCCTTCAAATCTCTGGAAGTCTCAATACACTCCTGAATCCCATCGGCGCATGTCATTTTCGCATCCATCTGTCTGCCGTTGAGTTTTCCTTGTATCCTGGCTGAAAATCCTACAATCGCAAACGCCACAGGCATCACCCACAAGGCAGCCAGTGCCATACGCCAGTCAACAGCAAAGAGGCCCACAGCTACCAGCACGGTGGAAATCATGGCGCCTATCAGCTCAGGAATAAAATGAGAAAAGGCCTGTTCCAGAAAAGTACAGTCCGCCATAATTGTACTTGTAAGGTCAGCCAAATCTTTTTTTCCAAAAAAGGAAAGCGGAATCTTACGCAGTTTTTCCGCCAACGAGATCCGCCGTACCCCGCTCTCCACGTATGTGGCAAAATATGTGGCGTTATACTGAAACCAGGTAGCCAGCAGTATCAGAGCAACACAACACACGCACCCTGCAATATAAAAAGCTGTCCTGCTGCCGCTGATTGGGCCCTCCATCAAATCACCGACCAGGCGATAGAGAATTCCCACAGGAAACATAAAGGAAAGATTCTGCAGCACGCAGGCCGCACATCCTTTTACCAGATCAACGGCTCCCTGCCTGGAAAGGGCAAATTTTTTCTGAAGCTTTTCTATCATAACTGTTATACCTCCTTTCCTACCTTCCACTGTACAGAAGTCCGATAATCCTTCCACATCTGGCTGAATATGCCATCTCTTCCCTCCAGTTCACCACAAGTCCCGCTCTCTGCAATTTTACCGCCTTTTATCACAAAAATCCTATCCGCATTTGCCACAGTGGAAAGTCTGTGTGCAATCATGATGACGGTTTTTCCCTTTGAAAGTGCAGAAAATGCTGCCTGCACCCGGATTTCATTGTCAGGGTCCGCAAATGCAGTGGCCTCATCCAGTATAATGATGGGTGAATTTTTCAACATCACTCTGGCTATGGCAATACGCTGCTGTTCACCGCCCGACAGATACACGCCTTTTGTCCCGACCACCGTATCCACACCATCCGGCAGCTTTTCCAAAATATCCATGCATTGCGCTGCTTTCAGTGCCTCCATGACTTCCTCCCTGGATGCTCCCGTTTTTCCCATCTTCACATTTTCCAGAATGGAGGCTTTGATAAGATGACTGTTCTGGAATACAAAGGATACTGTGTCCATCAATTCCTTTTTCTCTATTTTCCGCACATCCACACCGCCGATCAAAACCCTTCCGTTCTGTGGATCAAAGAATCGTGAAATAATATTTGCAAGTGTGGTCTTGCCGCCGCCCGATGGCCCCACAAAGGCAGCCGTCTGACCTGCTTCTATGCGGAGGGATACCCCGTCCAGGGCATTCTTTTCCCCATCATAGCTGTAACTTACATTCCGCAGCTCTATAGAACTGTCTGCAGGGTGCTCCGGCACAGATGTATCCTCAAGAGGTTTCATATCCAAAACACTGTCGATACGTCTTAATGCATCGTCCACTATCATGGCATTTTCACTCTGAAACATAATTTTTGTCAATGTTACAGAGATCACAGGCGTAATAATAATGTAAAAAATCAGATTCAGCAAGAACTCATGGGTCACACCGTTTTGGGTAAGGAGAATCCCTGCCGCTGTCAGAAACGCAAATACGCTGTTAATAGCTGCCGTATAGCACAGCATGGGCATACGGAGCTGTTTTGTATAGGCGATGACCCACCTGCCGTAACGGTCAATAGAATCCTTGAACTTTTTAAAAGAAAAAACTGTCTGCCCAAAGGTTTTTACAACCGGTATTCCCCGCACATACTCCACCGCTTCATTAGACATATCATCCAGTGCATTCTGATATTCCTGCATCTTCTGCTGCATTTTTGCCCCGGTCATGCTCATCATTATGATAAATCCCAAAAGCACGGGTACAAGGCTTAAAACCCCCAGTCTCCAGTCAAAAACTAGTAGCAGTACCAATAAACCGACTGGGGTGGCAATGGCCCCGGCCTTGTCAGGGAGCTGGTGGGCCAGATAATTTTCCGTAGCAGCGCTTGACTCATTTACAATCTTCCGCAGTTTCCCGCTGCCAAAGCTTTCCGCAAAGCCCAGCGGCAGCTTTACAATGTGATGCACGGCTTCACTGCGGATATTTGACGCGATCCTGAATGCCGCTATGTGAGAGCACATCAGCCCGCCAATATAGACAAGTACAGATAACACGGCGAACAGTACTGCCATCCAGCCATTATGCACCAGATTTTCTCCGGCGGTAAAATCCGGTGCCGTTTCCAGCACCTCTTTGATTATCTTCCAGATATACCAGAACGGGACCAGTGCAATAAACGCGCTCAGGGCTGACAATACCCAGGATGAATAGGTTAAATACCTGTGGCTGCCGGCATAACCCATAAGCCTTGACAGATTCGATTGTTTCTTCACATCTTTTCCTCCTCTACTGCTTTTTTGTTTTTATATAAGGCAGGTTTTATCAAGGAATAAAACCGCTTCCTTATCACACGCTTCGGTTAGTTTAAACTAACCTTGATCTAAAAATTATAAGGCACTAAAGCCCCATAATTTTCATCCATCCGGCATTATAAAATTCTCGCAGTTCATGGACATATATTTTTGCCTGCTTCTGCGGCATATCGTGAACTACCATCTCAAAAAATCCGGAAAGCATACTGCTGGCCAATATGTGTTCCATCTGGCTGTCTATTTTTCTCACCTGATATCCAACACTCTCCATGGAAGCCATAAAACGGTGTGTATTTTTCACTTCTATCTCTACCATTGTATGGATATAGTCCTCATACTCCGTGCCCTCTGAACAACACAGCACCAGCTTAAACGCGTCAAAGTTGCTGTATATATAATCCACCATCCAGTCCATACAGGCTTCTGTTATCTCATCCATGCGTCTTTGCTGTTCTTTAGGTGAAAGTCTTGCAAATGCCTCCTGCACTTCCCTGAATCTTTCAAGACAAGTCCTTGCGGGCTCCTCCGTTAAAGCTCGAAAAAGCTCTTCTTTGCTTTTAAAATAACCATAAAAAGCACCGGTAGTCACTCCCGCCTCCCTGACAATATTCCTGAGAGAAGCCGCCCGGAATCCCTTTTCCAGAAATTCTTTTTTCCCCGCATCCAAAATATTCTGCAGGGTGTTCAAATCTACACCGGGCAAGTGCCCACCTCCTTGTAACAGCGTTATATAACACTGTTATATTGTATCTGGTAAATTCTGGTTTGTCAAGAGAGTTTCCTATATTTTTTATGTTCTTCTTTTATCTGTGACATCAATTTAGGTTCCAGCGCCAGTTTATAACCCAGACCCGCAATGATTTCAGCTCCATCCCTGAGAACGATTCCGGCTGCCTCTGTATGCAGAAGCCGCTCAAATTCCCTGTCGTGGATCACAATCTCTTTCTTCTCCCCTGTGATGTCTATCATGGGATGAAACACCGGAATCTTAAGATTTACATTTCCCAGATCCGTGGAACCTCCCGGCCCCTTAGATCTAACCGTTTTTCTTCCTGTATCCGCAAACAGTTCCTGCATCATTGCATCCATAGTATCATTCCAGTAGATCTCCCCGTAATCCGGATACCGCTGGCTCCACTCCACAGTGGTTCCTGTGGCCATGGCCGCTCCTTTTGCGCAGGTCTCGGATATCTTATTGAGTTTCCACAGGTTCTCAATGGTGGCTGCCCTGTAATAATAATCCAGGCACACCTCATCCGGAACAACATTGGGCGCTGCTCCTCCTTTTGCCACAATGCCATGGAACTGGCAGTCTTTTGTCAAATGCTGGCGCCACATATCCATGGCATCCATAAAGAGCCTGGCAGCATTCAGTGCATTGAGTCCTTCCTCCGGGCACGCGGAGGCATGAGCCGCTTTTCCATGGAATGTAAAATATCTGTCATTGGATGCCAGCACCTGGAAATAGGTGACATCCTCATTGTTCAGATGCACCATAGCCGCATACTCATAGCCGTCAAAGCCTCCGTTTTCCGTCATATAACATTTTCCGCCCACGAACTCCTCACCGGGTGTACCGATCAGATCAATTCTCATGGGAAGGTCATGGTATGCCTCCCGCAGTGCAAGGGCCCCCAATATACTGATCGCACAGCTATAGGAATGCCCGCACGCGTGTCCCACCTCCGGAAGCGCGTCATATTCACATATAAAAGCTGCCTTTGGTCCCTTGAAATCTTTTTTCTCCCTATCCACAGCCAGGAAGGAATGAGGCATCCC
Organism: Blautia marasmi; assembly: GCF_900258535.1. Classification (NCBI taxonomy): domain Bacteria; kingdom Bacillati; phylum Bacillota; class Clostridia; order Lachnospirales; family Lachnospiraceae; genus Blautia; species Blautia marasmi. Next base: position 3,995,512 of record NZ_OIWX01000001.1, on the reverse strand, counting down.
TGCATAGGGGGCCGTAATTTCATACCCCAGTTCTTTAAGGAAATCTGTGATATATGCACATGATTCCTTTTCCTCCCCGCTGATCTCCGGATGTTCTGTCAGATGGTCTGCCAGTGTCCTGACCTTGTCAAAGTATTTTTCAACCTGATCTCTGATTGCTTCCTGCACCATATCCTTCTCCTTTACTCCGCCCTGGCCTGATGTACTGAAAATAGACACATAGGCCTGCCGGCATTTTGCTATTTTTCAAAATCCTGATACATTTTGCTTGCCTCTACCCCGGTATTATTCTGATACTTACCACTCTTGTACAAATCATATTCCCCGTCAATGTCATGATAATAGATTTGGCATACCTGCACATTTGGGTATATTCTCACCGGATGGATGCAGAATATCTCCAAAGTCCAGTGGCCTGCAAAGCCTATATCTCCAAAACCTGCACTCACGTGAATAAAAAGCCCCAGCCTGCCTGTGGAAGAACGCCCCTCCAGCATGGGCACATAATAATCCGTTCTGGTGTATTCCTGCGTTCTGCCCAGGTACAGTTTATTCGGCTCCAGAACCATTCCCTCCTCCGGGATTGTAATTTTTTTGACCGGATTTGGTTTCTTCATATCCAGGACCGGCGTGTCGTAGACCAGAAGTTCATCTGCCAGGGAAAGGTTATAACTGTTGGGATTGACGCGCTTTTCATCAAACGGCTCAATTATGATCTCCCTGCCAATGTGCTTTAGAATTTCTTTACCTGATAGTATCATGGTATTTGTCCCCCAATGTAAGATTATTGTGTCTAAAAGTCTGCCTTGATTATATCATCTCAAAAGCAGTGCTGACAAGCAATTATAATGTTCAAAAATAATGCTGCCCGGTTCAGGTTACTGTACACAGGCAATGTTCCGGGAGGTGTTTTCCCAAAGGGATGCTGGGCGTTACGCAGCAAAATCCCGAGCCAGCCAGCGCCGAAATGCAATTCATTGCATTTTGTACCCTAAAGGGCAGAACTGTGCATGGCGAAGCGTGTTACTGCGCAAAGAGTTATGTTTCTAGTATACTGCCAACAGTAACCGTTCAGGAAACGCACCAGACAGCATGTATCATATCAGGAGTAAAACAAGTTCGGCAGCCAGGTAGACAAAGCCGGGCAGAAAATGATCAGAAGCAGGACAAGGAACATTGCCGGAAGATATTTGGCGCACTCTTTCGTCACTGTCGATACCGGCAGCCCTGACACATCCGACATGACAAACAGACATATTCCAAACGGAGGTGTGACAATTCCCGATATTAAGGCAACAGTCATCATCACGCCAAAGTGCACCGGGTCCAATCCCAGATTATTGATTATAGGCATAAAGATAGGCGTTATCAGCAAAATGGCTGCAGTGGTATCCATAAAACATCCAACAATAACCAGTATAACAGCCAGCACAAGTAAAACAAACACCGGCCCGGCAGAATACAGCGGGGACAGCATGTTCTGCAGCACGGTAGCCAGTCCTTCTTTTGTGATGATCCATGTGAAGAAGCCCGCAATGGCAATGATCAGCATGAAGGTTCCCGAAGTCTCCACTGCGTCCTTAAGTGCCTGCATAAAGCTTTTGAATGTCAGCTCTTTATAAATGATCCCCAGGATAATGGAATAATCAATCGCAACGATCGCCGCCTCTGTGGGGGTGAAGATACCTGTCGTGATCCCTCCGATAATAATAACCGGGGACATAAGCGCCGGAACTGCTTTCAGCAGTTTAATGGGGATCTCTTTTGCCGGGATTTTGGTGATTGGCCAGTTTTTCCCTTCTTTTGTGGTCTTAGACTGGACGAATATAGACACCATCAGAGCCAGCCCCATGATAATACCGGGTATCAGGCCTCCCAAAAATAATTTGCCGGTAGAGATTCCTGCCGAAGCCCCTAAGACCACCATGGCGACGGACGGAGGGATCAGCGGTCCTATCACACTGGAGGACGCTGTGATACCTGCGGAAAAAGATTTTTTGTACCCTGCCTTATCCATCATCTTCATTTCAATAGCCCCCAGGCCACCGGTATCACCAACCGCAGTGCCTGACATGGAGGCAAACATCATACTTGCCACAACATTTGCGTAGGCCAGGCCGCCCTTAAAACGCCCAACAATGGCAAGTGCCGCATCAAACAGGCGCGTTGTCACCCCTGCAGAATTCATCATCCGACCGGAGAGAAGGAATGCCGGAAGTGCTATCAGCACATAGGAAAACAGCGGCGTTGTCATGGAATGGGGAAGGTTGACAATAGAGACTGAACCTCCCTGCATCAGAAGATATACCAGTCCCGGAAGCCCCAAGGCAAAAGCAATGGGCATTCCTATAAAAAGTAAAATTAAAAATGTAAGAAGCAATATGGTTATGTTTAGACCCATTTATACTCTCCTTTCTCATCCCGGCTCGGTTGTGTAGGTTCCCTTAACCATCTCGATCAGCTCCACTGTATAGACACATATCATGTAAAAAGAACTGAACAGTATGGGAATATAATAAAGATTTTTCGGCAAATCCAGATTGGTGCTGGAATGTCCCATCATTTTTGGCTGTAAGATAATGGCTCCGAAAAACATAACTGCCAGAAGCAGGATCATAAGAGCTCTCTGGCTCAACAGTAAAATCTTGTTAGCCTTGGGTGACAGTTTCGTTGTTAGAAAATCGGCACTCACATGCTTCTTATTCATAGCTGCCACGCTGGCTCCGCAAAATGCCAGCCAGATAAAAAGAAATGTACAGAGTTCCTCCACCCAGTTTAAGGGGCTGTTGAAGAACTTTCTGCAGATGACCCCGGCAGTCACAGAGATCATTATGGCCAGCATACAGGCTACTCCCAGATACCACTGGATCGTGCCGGCTATTTTGATAAACTTTTTCACATACTTCAAAGTTTCCCACCTCCCAATTGATATACTGCCGCAGCCAGACAGGCCGCGGCAGCAAAATTACTATATTTATCACTCTGCAAGCGCTTTTATATCTTCAAAAAGTCCCTTTTTCCAGGCACCGCTTTCCTCTAATTCAGCAGCTTTTTCAGCAATTACATCTGACATTTCCTGTATGGCTTCGTCTGACGGAACGTAGAAACTGGTCCCCTCATCTTCCATGGTTTTCTTGTAATCCTCTGAAACCTTTTTTACTTCCTCTGCATACCAGTCACCTGCATTTTGCGCGGCCTCTGTCAGTACCTTTCTCTGCGCCTCACTAAGCTCACCATACAGATCGTCATTCATATAGACCGCAGCATTGTCGCGGATGTGTTCTGTCAGTGTTACCTGCTTGGTAGGTTCATAAAATTTCATAGTATAGATAGAATCCAGAGGAGATTCGCAGGCATCCACAACTCCCTGCTGAAGGGCAAGATATGTCTCTCCCCATGCCACCTGGGCAGTTCCCAGACCCAGTGCTGTAGCGGATTCCATATAGGATTTAATGTCCGGTACACGCATCTTGAGGCCTTTTAAATCATCCAGCGACGTAATCTCTTTTGAACAGGATATAGACCTTGGGGACCTGAGCCAGTTGTTGGCTACCACGCGGATTCCCTGCTGATCAATGAGCTGCTGTTCCATATCACCATTGATATCACTCTCAAGAAATTTCCTGTAGTGGTCTTCATCCTTAAAGAGGAAGAACATGGAAGTCACCTGCGCATCGTCCACAAACGTGGAGAGCCAGGAACCGGCGTCCACGAACATCTCCTGTGTACCCAGAGACACTGCCTCCATCTGGCTTGTGGCATCACCAAGCTGGGCCGCCGGAGACACGGTGATGGTGATCGTTCCCCCTGATTTTTCTTTTACTTCATCTGCCATTTTCTGCATTGCCAGCGTAACGGTATCCTCTGCTGCCTGAATCCCACCTGCTGTAATATCAAAAGATTCATCTTGGCTGAAATCATAGGATTCCACGTCCACATCCGTCCCGCTGTCCGCTGTATCCTTTTTATTTTTCTCTTCCCCGCACCCGGACAGCAATACACCAAACACAGCCATACTGAAACACATACAAATCAGTTTTCTTTTCATTTGCTTCCCTCCATTTTGAGATTCCTTCTTTTGTCAACAGCCTTATCCCTGTCTGATTATCTGTTTCTGCACCCCGCATAAAGCAGAAACCTTTAGTGATTTCACTCAGTTTACAGGTAATTCGCTTAAAGATATTGTACATTATTGCCAATTTCTTTACCATAACACCTCAGCATAAAAATAGATTTGATTTTTGTGTTATCAGCATAATTACTGCGCTGTACCGCACTTTTCATTCTTTTCCCGAGGCAGCCGGCTATCAAACTGCTGCCTTAGAGTGTATCTGAAAATTGCTTTCGGCAAGCTGTGCGTCACACTTTGTGGGAGATTTGGACCCGATGAGGGAGGCGTAGCGGGCTACGTTGACCGAATTGGGGCCAAATATACCGCGAAGTGGGGCGTGCAGCTTGTCGGAATGAAGTTTCAGACACACTCCAGCTCTTACGTTCTGTTATTTTTAATAAAGTAATGCAGATACTCCAGGAAATCCCGGTCAGCGACCTGCTGCATGGGATTTACCCCTAATAGTTCTCTTATCTTATTAAAGCGAAACACCAGTGTATTTTTATGTATATAGAGTTCTTTGCTGCTGGCGTTAAAGTTATAATTATTTTTTTGAAGGGAATCCACCACCTCCAATATATTCTCCTTTCCCTTTTCGTCTAAAAGCTGCCCGTAAACGCCGTATATATCCCGGTACTCCACCATGGCGATCAAAGCCTTCATATACTCGTTCACATGTTCATAAAAAAAGCAGATCTGCTCCTTCACACGGTCTCTCATCCAGATACAGTGCTGATAACCAATCCTGTATTTTTCAAAACGGTCTTGAAAGGTCCCTGCAAGGAACTGGTATTTCGCTCCGGCCATATCCAGATAGTTCTTACAGGAGGCAATGGACTCTGTAATGATCTCTTTGTACCGGCTGAGACTGGAAGGGTCTGGCTTAAAGCTTTTAAATATGATCACATTTTTGTCCTGGACAACGGATATAATATCCTGACGGCTGTACAGCGCGCTTTCCTTCAATTTTCTCAGAACCGTGGGCATGTCTGCCATCTCATCCAAAAAAAGAAGGACCGGCAGCCGGACACAGGATTCATCCCATCCCAGTGTCTCTGCATCCTCCTTCAATTTCTCAATATCAGCCACCTCATTGGATAAAATACCATAAATAAATCTGTCCTTCATACTCTTACGCCTGGCACTCAGTTCATGCTGTGATTCAAATTCATACATGGTCTCAATGGCAAATTTCATTACCTTTGCAATATCACGCACCTCATCCGGTTCCCCGGTAACCCCTATAGCCCCTGTCCGTTTCCCTTTATGCTCAATGGGAAGCATGACTCCCGGCTTAACCCCCAGGTATTTTCCCCCGTCCGGAACATCAATGATCTCCTCATCCCCATGAATGATCCAATATGCCACCTCATGAAAATTGCCAATCCGTTCCGCGTCTTTACTGGCTATGATCACTCCTTTTTCGTCCATAATATTGATATTATACTCTGTGGACTCCCCCGCTTTTTTAATGAATTTTTCCGCCAAAAAATTATCCAGCAATCTGATTCCTCCTGTCTGCTTTTATTTGACTGTCTGCTTTTATTTGACTGTTTGATCCTATCCGCAGTCACTTTTTCTTTAATCTGTCCGCTCCCTTTCGCTCCCAGCCTCTCTCCCTTTTCCCGGCAGAGTCTCCCAGATCACCCCCGGAATTTAACAGAATTTATTTATATTTCATGATAGCATTCGGAAAATATCTTGTCCAGGACTAAAAGTATACTGGAATATATTTACAACCCTTTGTGTTTTCACAACACAATTTCCTGCTTCTTTTTTGTTTTGCTGTCCCATGGGAAACCTATTTTTTTTATGCTATACTCAACAAAAATGAAGCAGAACTATCCATCTACCCCGCAGTGGATAATCGTGAAGGAGGATTTTATGACACCAAAAGAACGAATACTGGCTACGCTGAGCGGACAGCCAACGGATACTCTGCCTTTCATTCCACGCCTGGATATCTGGTATAATGCAAACTCCCAAAACGGTACACTTCCTGCCCCTTATCAACATGCAACATTAAGGGAAATGGTGGATGACCTGGGACTTGGCTATCATGCGATCATTCCTGATTTCAAAGATTTTATTGACCCTGAACTGGGAGATCTGGATGTGGGACTTGGAATTTATCACTTAAAAAATCATCCATACCGGATAAAACTCCACAATGTAAGACGAACTTATGAGCGGACAGGGGACGGAATCCTGAAGGTAAAATATGAAACTCCCAAGGGAGATATCACCACCACGGTAATTCACAGCCAGGATATGAAAAAGAACGGCATAACCTTATATGTCATAAAGGAACATGCCATTAAATCCATGGATGATTATCCGGCTATGAAATATATTTTCGACAACATGGAAGTGATTCCGGATTATGAAAATTATACTCGTTTCCAGCAGGAATTCATTGGAGAGAGAGGTGTTGCCGTTACACTTTCGGCCATGTGGGCATCTCCCGGCCATTACCTGATCAAAGAACTAATGGCTTTTGACACGTATTATTATGAACAATACGATAATCCGGATGAAATGAACGAATTCATAGAACAGATCACGCCTTTCAGCAGCAAATTGTTTGAAGCCGCTCTGGACAGCCCTGCGGAAGTGATACTTTCCGGCGCCAATTATGACACTTCATTTACCGCCCCCTCCATGTTTGAAGAGTATATCATGCCTGCATTGAAGGAACAGTCTGACAGGGCACACGCCCGAGGCAAATATCTGGCCACACACACAGACGGTGAAAATACCGGACTTATGGAACTCTACTTAAAATCCGGATTTGACATAGCGGATTCCATCTGTCCTGCCCCTATGACTAAAATTTCCCTTGAGGACACCCGGCGTATGTTCGGGGATACCTGTACGGTATGGGGCGGCATTCCTTCTATTTCCGTACTGGAAGATTCCATGAATGACCTGACTTTTAAGCGGTTTGTGGAAGAAAAATTCGAGAACCTGGGAAGAGGGGACCATCTCATATTGTCAGTGGCGGATACGGTACCTCCTGCTGCCAAGTTTGACAGGATTTTGTATCTTAAGAAAAAGGCAGAGGAATTCGGGCCGGTAACGCCATAGAAAGTATGCCCGGCAAACGCCCTATCATCAGAAATAAAAATATAGAAAACCGTGGGACATAATTTCTATATCCCACGGTTTTCTCCGTCATCTAATATTTTTAACTGTTCCGTACTCTCACAGTCACAGGCAGAGATCCATGCAGGCCCGCCTTTATTATTTAAAATATTCCACACCGGATTCAAAGATCCGGATATCCTGCTCGCCATAAATATTCATAGCTACGCCACAGTCACGGCGCTCGCTGTGGGCCATCTTGCCCAGGATACGTCCATCCGGGCTGGTGATCCCCTCAATGGCAGCGTAAGAACCGTTCACATTCCACTCTTCATCCATAGTCACATTGCCGTCCAGGTCACAATACTGGGTAGCTACCTGGCCGTTTGCAAAGAGCTTCTGTATCCACGCATCATTTGCAACAAAACGTCCCTCACCGTGGGATGCCGGGTTCGCATAAACATTGCCCAGCACGGCTTTCTGCAGCCACGGGGATTTGTTGGAAACCACTCTTGTGTATACCATCTTGGAAATATGGCGTCCCACCGTGTTGTATGTCAAGGTCGGTGAATCTGCAGTCTGTCCGGTGATCTCACCGTTTGGTACAAGCCCCAGCTTAACCAGCGCCTGGAATCCGTTGCAGATACCAAGTACAAGTCCGTCTCTCTCGCTTACCAGTTTCATAACCGCATCTTTGATCTTTGCATTCTGGAATGCAGTTGCAAAGAATTTTGCGGAACCGTCCGGTTCATCACCTGCTGAAAATCCGCCCGGGAACATAATGATCTGTGCCTGGTCAATGGATCGTTCAAATGCATCAACAGAATCACGGATATCCGCTGCATCCAGGTTCTTGAATACTTTTGTGATCACCTTCGCACCGGCTCTCTCAAAGGCTTTTCTGCTGTCATATTCACAGTTGGTTCCCGGGAATACCGGAATAAACACTGTGGGCTGTGCAATCTTATGAGCGCAGATGTGAATGCTGTCTGCTTTGTACAGACCTCTGTCCTCATCCTTTGTAATGTCATCAGTCTCAGAACCGGAGCGTGTCTTGAACACTTTCTCAAGAGGTGCTTTCCAGGTTTCCAGAGCCTCTGCCATGGAGATGCTCATATCTTTATATTCGATAGCTGCCTTGTCAGTCACTTCACCGATCACCGTGTATGTGACAGCCAGCTCACCCACTTTATCTGCTTTCACTTCACAGATAATATCACCGAAGCCTGGGCTGAACAGGTCTCTTTCATCCACGTTATGCTCAATTTTAACACCCATCTGGTTTCCGAATGCCATTTTGCTCACTGCCGGAGCGATACCGCTGCGGTCAAGAGCATATGCAGCCACTACTCTGCCTGCCTGAATATCTTCATGCAGCTTGCTGTACTGGTCTTTCAGGGCCTGGAAATCCGGAAGGTCATAGTCTGCTTTTGGAGCACGCAGCCATACCAGCTTGTCCCCAGGTGTTTTCAATTCCGGTGTAATAATATCTTTTTGTTTCGCAATGTCCACAGCAAAGGATACCAGTGTAGGCGGTACATCAATTTCATTGAAAGTACCGGACATGGAATCCTTGCCGCCGATGGACGGAAGACCAAATCCAAGCTGTGCCGCATAAGCACCTAAAAGAGCTGCAAAAGGCTGGCTCCAGCGATGGGGATCTTCTGTCATCCTGCGGAAATACTCCTGGAAGGTAAAGCGGATCTTGCTGTAGTCACCACCTGCCGCAACGATCCTTGCAACAGATTCCGTCACTGCATAGACAGCTCCGTGATATGGGCTCCAGCTTGACAGATACGGGTCAAAGCCGTAGCTCATCATAGTAACTGTCTCTGTCTTACCGTTTAATACAGGAACCTTGGCAACCATGGCCTGTGTCTCGGTGAGCTGGTATTTTCCGCCGTAAGGCATAAATACACTGGCGGCTCCGATAGAGCTGTCAAACATTTCCACAAGTCCCTTCTGGGAACAGGTGTTTAAGTCAGCCAGTGTGTCCATCCAGCGTTTTCTCACGTCACCGGATTCCTCTGCGCGGTCCAGGACATTTCCTTCTCTGTCCGGAACATCCACAAACACATCTGTTTCCTGATGCGCACCGTTGGTATCCAGGAATGCTCTGGATAAGTCAACGATCGTATTTCCTCTCCAGCTCATGACCAGACGAGGGCTTTTAGTCACAACAGCTACCGGAATGGCTTCCAGGTTCTCCTCTTTCGCATAATCCAGGAACTGTTCCACATCTTTCGGGTCTACCACAACTGCCATACGCTCCTGGGATTCAGAAATCGCGATCTCTGTTCCATCCAGTCCGGCATATTTTTTCGGAACCTTATCCAAATCAATCTGCAGCCCCGCTGCCAGCTCTCCGATTGCAACGGAGACACCGCCTGCGCCGAAATCGTTACATTTTTTAATGATCCTGCTGACTTCCTCTCTTCTGAAAAGTCTCTGGATCTTTCTCTCCGTAGGTGCATTTCCCTTCTGTACCTCAGCGCCGCAGGTCTCGATAGACTCTTCTGTATGCACTTTTGAAGAACCTGTAGCACCGCCGCAGCCGTCACGTCCGGTACGTCCGCCCAGAAGAATGATGATATCATCAGGGTCAGAGTTCTCACGGATAACCGCCCGTCTCGGAGCCGCACCTAAAACGGCACCGATCTCCATACGTTTTGCCACATAGTTGGGATGATACACTTCCTTCACATATCCTGTAGCCAGACCAATCTGGTTTCCATAGGAAGAATAGCCATGGGCTGCACTTCTGACCAGTTTCTTCTGAGGCAGTTTTCCCTTCATGGTATCTTTTACAGACACGGTTGGGTCAGCCGCACCGGTCACACGCATAGCCTGATAAACATAGGTACGTCCTGACAGCGGGTCGCGGATCGCGCCGCCCAGACAGGTAGCCGCACCACCGAAAGGCTCGATCTCTGTAGGATGGTTATGAGTCTCATTTTTAAAGTTGATCAGCCATTCCTCTTCCTTGCCGTCCACATCAACAGGGACAACAATACTGCAGGCATTGATCTCGTCAGACTCTTCCTGGTCCTGAAGCTTTCCTTCTGCTTTTAATTTTTTCATAGCCATCAAAGCCAGGTCCATAAGGCATACAAACTTGTCATCCCTGTCTTTGTATATCACCTGACGGTCAGCCAGATATTTCTCATAAGTTTTTACAAGAGGCTCTTTGTAATCGCCCTCGCCGAATTCCACATTCTTCAGCTCAGTGGAGAAAGTAGTATGACGGCAGTGATCAGACCAGTAAGTATCCAGTACACGGATTTCAGTCATGGACGGATCACGTTTTTCTTCCTTTATAAAATAGTTCTGGATGTGCTGGAAATCCTTAAATGTCATAGCCAGATTCAGGGAAGAATACAGTTCTTTAAGTTCTGCTTCCGGCATTTCCCGGAACCCTTCAAAAATCTTTACATCTGCAGGATCTTCAAAATTTGTAACCAATGTCTCCGGTTTTGCCGCATCTGCCTCTCTGGAGTCCACCGGGTTAATACAATGCTCCTTAACAGCCTCAAACTCCTGGTCAGAAATACTTCCTTCTATTACATAAGTGGTTGCAGAGCGGATAATAGGCTCCTCGTCCGCCTTCAAGAACTGTATACACTGTACAGCAGAATCCGCTCTCTGATCAAACTGTCCCGGAAGGAACTCTACGGAAAATGCCTTGTCCCCCTCCTTCATCTCAAAAGCTTCCTGGTATAATATATCCACCGGAGGCTCAGAAAATACACAGTCACATGCTTTCTCAAATGCCTCATCGGAAATATTTTCTACATCATAGCGAATCAGAACGCGCACTCCCGCCACGTCCTTAATCCCCAGATAACTGCTGATCTCATGGGCAAGCTCCTTTGCCTGTACAGCAAAAGCCGGCTTCTTCTCTACATAAACACGTCTTACACTGCTCATGTTGGCTCCTTTCTGCCTCTTTCTTCGGCACACCAAAACCCGCATTGCGGTTTCTTTATGATTTGTGTTATTAGGCGGCCCTTGGAGTGATCTCCTTTTGCCGCTTTCGTACTTATCATAACATGGAATTCTTTATTAATAAAATTAATATATCTTATATTTTTTATAACCATAGCTAATATATCCACAAAGTTTTTTCCTGATCCGCGCCTTACTATTCTGCCGCATACAATTTAGATCATTACCTTCCAGCATCTTTCCGGCACTATCCGGCAAATCCGGCACCTTTCCGGCACTATCCGGTACAGTTACGGCACTCTCTGATATGTTACCGGCATTATCAAAGAGTTTTTCATCATTGGTTGACAAATCAAAGAGGCTACCATCCGCTGGTAAACCATATCCACGGTCATTTGATCAAAAAAAGAATCCCCGAAGAGTAGCCGCTCTCCAGGGATTCCTTTGTGCCATAATACACATAGTATCATTTCTGCTAACAACATCTTACAACAAGCCCCCCCATGTCAAGATAACGAATTTTACTACCAAAATAACACTCTAAGCCGAAGTGTATTATACACTTTTAACTACTATCCCCGAAAGAATAACCATATCAGCAGCCAAGAACAGGAAGTGTCTGGGGGAGGGTCTGGGGAGCCATATGCCTGTGAGCGATGTATAGTGGAGCGCCGCGGAGATCCACCTGCCCCAGTTACTTAATGAAGAGGCCACTGCCGATGAATTTAGCAAATGGGAGCAGGTTAGCTCCGTGGCAGCGGAACGCTTCGCTCACAGGCATATGGCTCCCCAGACCCTCCCCCAGACACTTCCGTCCGCTTCCGTCCGCTTCCGTCTGTTTCCTCCCGCTTCCGCACCACTTTGGTTTTTTCACAAAACCCATTGACTTGCCCCACCCCCTTTGCTAAACTCAAGTAAGCCATCAATTTCACTAAGGAGACTCACACATGAAACTAACCGCAAAACACACCATATACGGCTGCTACCTTGGCTACATCACCCAGGCCATCGTCAACAACCTTCCGCCCCTTTTATTCCTCACCTTCCACAACCAATTCGGCATCTCCCTTGAAAAGATCAGCCTGCTGATCACCGTAAATTTCTGCATCCAGATCCTCATAGATTTTCTGGCACCGGGAATCATAAAAAAGGTGGGCTACCGGGCAGTCGGCATCACTTCTTTTCTTGTAACAACCCTGGGACTCACAGGATTTTCCTGGCTTCCCTTTGTCCTTCCAAACGCCTACGCCGGCATCCTGATCTGCATGACCTTCAACGCCATCGGCGGCGGTATTCTGGAAGTCATCGTAAGCCCTATCGTGGAAGCCTGTCCCAGTGAGAATAAAGAATCCGCCATGAGCCTTCTTCACTCCTTCTACTGCTGGGGACACATGGGTGTGGTGATCCTTTCCACCCTGTTCTTCGTGGCGATCGGCATTGATTCCTGGCGGTATCTCCCGTCTCTTTGGGCTTTGGTCCCGCTGTTCACCTGTATGATGTTTTTAAAGATCCCCATCTACAGCATTGAGGGCGATGACGAGGAGACAAAACGCCCCGGAGGAGTCTTCAAAAGCGGCATTTTCTGGGTTCTTTTTCTGCTGATGATATGTGCCGGTGCATCGGAACAGGCTGTAAGCCAATGGTCCTCTTTATTTGCTGAGGACGGACTCGGTGTCAGCAAAACCGTAGGCGACCTTCTGGGCCCCTGTGCCTTTGCTTTCTTCATGGGACTTTCAAGGCTTCTTTACGGGATCAAAGGTGACAAGCTGAATATCCGCCACGGTCTGCTTGGAACCAGCGCACTGTGTATCGTGGGATATCTCATCACCAGCCTGTCCCCAATCCCCCTTCTTTCCCTGGCAGGCTGCGCGCTGTGCGGCTTTTCCGTTGGACTTATGTGGCCCGGATTATTCTCCCTGGGCGCTGTTCTCTGCCGTGGGGGAGGCACCATGATGTACGCTATGTTTGCCCTGGCCGGTGACGTGGGATGCTCCGCAGGCCCTTTTGTTGTGGGGTTTGTCACAGACGCCGTGGGTTCCATGAAGACAGGGATCCTGGCAGCCCTTGTGTTCCCGGCCCTTTTATTTATAGTCATGCTGGGTCTGCAGAAAAACTCTGCAAAAGAAAAGACAACAGATGCAGCTGCGGCTGGAGATTTGAGAAGTCAGGAATAAGCACAGAACCGGAGGTGTTTTATGGATATCAGTTTTGAACTATATAAAGTCTTTTACCACGTAGCCTCCACCCTGAGTTTTTCGGAGGCTTCAAGACAGCTTTTTATCTCACAGTCTGCTGTCAGCCAGTCTATAAAATCCCTGGAACAAAAACTCGGACACCCCCTCTTTGTGCGCAACACTAAAAAAGTGGAGCTGACACCGGAGGGGGAAACCCTTTTCCGCCATGTGCAGCCCGCTGTCTCCCTGCTCCTTCAAGGCGAAAACCAGCTTATGCACACCGCCTCCGCGGAGGCGCCTCTCAGGATCGGCGCCAGCGACACCATCTGCCGGTATTTTCTGGTGCCCTATCTGCGGCGTTTTCACCAGGAATTCCCGGATATCCACATCAAAGTCACCAATGCCACCTCCATCGGCTGCGTGGAGCTGCTGGAAAACAGACAGGTGGATTTTATCGTCTGCAATTACCCCAACTCCAGGTTAAAGATAAAGGAACACTACAAAACCATCCTGACCTTCCGGGACGTGTTTGCCGCCAACAGGCATTACTTTGATCTTGCGGACCAAAAACTGTCCCTGACAGATCTGCATCAGTACCCGCTTCTCATGCTCAGTAAAAAAAGCACTACCAGCGAATTTCTCCACAGTCTGTTTCTGCAAAAAGGCCTGAATCTGACCCCTGAAGTGGAATTATCCAGCAATGACCTTCTGCTGGATCTGGCATATATCGGCCTTGGAATTGCCTTTGTCCCTGATTTTGTCCTGGACCAGAGAAAAAAAGGCCTGTACCGGCTTCAGATAAAAGAAGAGCTGCCCAAAAGGCATCTGGTCCTGGCTTACACCGAACAGCAGAGCACTTCCGCGGCAGCTAATAAATTTCTGGCTTATTTCAACGATTAAAAGTACGCTTCGCTGAGTTTCTATTGTCATGGATCCGTGGGAAGCCCCGGCGATGAAAAACCGGGGCTTCCTACCTGTTCCCGTAGAATAACAACATACCGTGTAAAGAAACCGTCCCATTTTTACAAAACAGAGTCGATCAATAATTTGGTATATTCCTGTTTCGGACGCATGATCACCTCATCTGGAGTCCCTTCCTCCACGATTTTCCCCTGATACATCACCAGCACATGATCACAAAAGTTCTGGACCAGCGCCAGATCATGACAGATCAGGAGTACGGAAAGTCCCATTTCTTTTCTCAGCTTTTGAAGCAGGGTGATGATCTGAGACTGCACCGTCACATCAAGGGCACTGGTTGCTTCATCACAGATGAGCAGCCGGGGATTGACAGCAAGAGCTCTCGCAATAGCCGCCCGCTGGCATTGCCCTCCGCTGACCTCATGGGGATAACGGGCCGCATATCTCTCCTCCAGCTCCACCATGGCAAGAAGCTCCTTCATTCTTCTCCCTGCTTCTTTTCTCTTCATTCCATAATTCCGCATCCCCTCCGTAATGCCGTCTCCCAGACTGCGTCTCGGATCAAAAGAATCCTGGGGTGTCTGAAATACCATCTGTACATTCCGGTACAAATCCCTCAGCTGCTTTCGCCCCGCGCCCACCATTTCCCGTCCGTCCAGAAATACACTCCCGGCATCCGGTCTTGTAAGGCAGGTGATCATTCTGGCAATGGTACTTTTTCCGCATCCGCTCTCCCCCACAATGCCCACGCAGGAACCTTCCTTCACGGAAAAACTCACATCGTCCACAGCCGGACAGACATGCTTTGCTTTATAAAACGTTTTTTTCAAGTTCTTAACTTCCAGTATCTTATCCATAACCTAACCTCTGTGGATCCGCAGCACGGCACTGACTAATCTTTTGGTATATTCTTCCTTGGGATGCTTTATCACTTCTTTTGTATCCCCATATTCCACCAGCCTGCCCCGGTGCATGACAGCAACTTTATCCGCCATGTACTCTACCACGCCGATATTGTGGGTGACAATGACAATGGTTGTGCCGAACAGTTCTCTCATCTTCATCATTTCCCGCACCACCTGTGCCTGTACCGTTACATCCAGTGCACTGGTAGGCTCATCGGCAAAGAGAAGAGCCGGCTTGAGGATCATAGCCATCATGATCCCCACTCTCTGGTTCATGCCCCCTGAAAGTTCAAAAGGGTAACTCTTTAATATCCTCTCCCCATCCAAAAGCTTCATCTTATCAAACAGGTCCATAGCCCGTTCTTTGATCTCCCTTCTGGATATTTTCTCATGCTGGAGAACAGACTCATAAAGCTGGTCTTCTATTGTGCGGATGGGACAAAGGGATGCCCCTGTATTCTGGAAGATCATCCCCATCTGGGGGCCCCGCAGCTTACGCAGTTCCTCCCCTTTCAGTTCTGTGACATTCTTATCCTTGTAAAGGATACGGCCGCCCGTCACTGCTCCGTCACTGCCCAACAGTCCCATGGCCGCTCTGATCAATGTACTTTTTCCGCTGCCGCTCTCCCCTACGATTCCAAGGATCCGGCCTGGTTCCAGAGTCATGTTTACATCTTCCAAAACAGGCTGTCCCGCATAACATATCTGCAGATGCTCCACCGCTAAAATAGGCTGTCCCACATTTCCCGTCCTTTCTGATCCTTTTGTTAATTCTTATCCAGATCTACTGTAATCTCATAGTAATCACAGGGATGCGCTTCCAGACCTGTCACACCTTTTCCTGAGACAATGGACATTCTCAGATGAGAGGCGAAAATAAATGCATTGTCATCCAGGATCGTCTGTGTCATCTCCGTAGCCAGTTTTGCTCTCTCATCCGTATCAAACGTTGCCTTCATTTGATTTTCCAGTTCCTGCAGTTTATCGCTGTGGTAACCGCCTCTGTTTTTGGAGGATTCGTCCAGGCAGTGTGTGGTAAAAAAGTATTCCGGGTCGCCGGTAGGTGCACAGACAAATGCCCCGGCATAGATATCCCAGTCTCCGCTGTCCAGAAAACTCTGGAAATCAGCAGAACAATTGACCTCCACTTTGATCCCAACCTCCTTGAGGGTAGCCTGCACCGTTTCTGCCAGCAGGGGAAGTTCCTGGCGGCTTGGATACGTCACCCAGCGTATGGTGAGATTTTCTCCGTCCTTATCCACATATCCGTCTTTGTCGCTGTCCGACCATCCTGCTTCAGCCAGTAATTTTTTTGCTTCCTCAGGCTGATACCCGGGAGCCGTCACCGTATCATCACCAAAGGCGAAATTGGCGGGAAAAGGCCCTGCTGCCGCTGTCCCGTTTCCGTCCAGAAGTGTTTTGGTAAAGCTTTCTTTATCAATCGACATGGCAATGGCTTTCCTTACTTTCTCATCCTGAAGGGCCGGCGTCTTATAATTTATCTGTCCAAAGAAAGAACGGGAAGTTTCCACCGATGATATGGTATAAGGCTCCTGGGCAAACAGCGGCAGGCTTGCATAGGGAAGACCATAAGCCGCATCAAGTTCACCGGACTGCATGGCCATGGTCATGGTATCGCCGTCTGAAATGGTCTTCACATAGATGGTATCCAGATTCGGCTCCCCATCCCAGTAATCTTCATTTTTTACCAAAGTAAGACCAACGTCTGTCTTCACTTCCGTGGCAATATAAGGACCCGTTCCTGCCACATTTCCATCCTCCGTAACACCGGCTTCCATATCAACGATACAGCCATAAGGGTCAGACAAATAGTTTATCAATGCCGGTACCGGTTCTTCCGTGACAATGGTCAGTGTCTGTCCGTCCGCGGAAATCTCTTTTATTTTTAAATCTCCCTTTGCTCTTTCATGGACGCTCACCAGATCATCCAGACATTCCTTTACCGCCTGCGCGTCCAGCCTGCGCCCGCTGGTAAAAGACACGTCATCTCTCAGCGTGATCTTCCAGGTATTCTCATCCACCGATTCATACTCTGTGGCTAGCCATGGCTCCAGTTCCATTTTATCGGAATATTTAAACAAAGTCTCCCCTATGCCGTAGCGGATACAGGCCCATCCGGAATACCCGTTGTGAGGATCCACATCCGATTCATCGTTCTCAGCATTGAATGTGGTGTCCCCATAAGTTAACACCTTTTCCCCGTCTTCTTTAGCCGGACTGCTCCCTTCCGCTTCTGCTTTTGCACCTGTGCAGCCGGATAAAAGTGCTGCGGTCACACAAAATGTCAAGACCGCGGCGCCTGCCTTTTTATGAAATATCCTATTTTTAAACATGTCTAATCTCCCTTTTTCTGATGTCTTTGATCTCTTCGGGGATCCATAACATCCCGCACTGTATCGCCTAATAAATTAAACAGCATGACCGTAAGAAATATGGCAAACCCCGGCGCAAGAATCACCCACGGGGATGTTTGAAGCATACTTCTGCCGTTACTCATCATAGAGCCCCACTCCGCAATGGGAGGGACTGCCCCCAGCCCCAGAAAGGATAAGCCCGCTATCTCCATCATCATGGTACCGATATCCAGGACACCGGTGATCAGAATAGGCCCTGCAATATTGGGGAGCATATGCTTAACCAAAATCTTCCCTGTACCGGACCCGGCAAGCCTGGCCGCTGCAATAAACGGTTCTTCTTTCATGGTCATGACCTGGCTCCTGGCAATCCTGGCGAATTTCGGCCAGGATATACATGCCAGAGCCACCACTGCATTCATGACTCCGCCCCCTGTGACCCCCGCAACCGCTATGGCAAAAACCATGCCCGGAAACGCCAGAAAAACATCGGATATCCTCATGAGCACCGTATCTGTCTTACCCCCGTGATAACCGCAAAATACTCCGATCACAGTGCCTGCAGTCATGGTGATCACCACCAGCAGCAGAGATGAGAATATGGTTGTCTGTCCCCCCATGATCACCCTGGACAGCATATCCCTTCCATAACGGTCTGTTCCCAGCAGATGTGCTCCTCCGGGCGGTTTCAGGGCATTTCCCAAATCCTGGGCATAGGGATCATAGGGAACAAGAGATTCGGCAAACACTGCAGCCAGGAGCACTGCCCCCACTAATACGGACAAAATGATGCATTTTAGTTTTGTATGGTCTCTCTTTATCATCCGCCGGCCTCCTGTCCTATGCGTATTCTCGGGTCCAGGAAGCAATAGATCAGATCCGTAACAAGATTCACCAGTACATAGATAACTGCCATCCAGATCACATATGCCTGGATCACAGGATAATCACGCATGGTAATTGCATCGACCGCCATTTTTCCCACGCCGTCCCACATAAATATAGATTCAACAATGGCAGTGCCGCCAAGTAGAGAACCGATAGATAATGCCAGCAGCGTTACAATGGTCAGCATAGATGCTTTCAACACACTGAAATAAAGAATCCTCTTCTCCCGTACCCCGCGCGCCCTTGCCCCCTGCACATACTCTTTATTCAGCTCCTCCAGCACTGTGGCCCGTACCTGTCTGGTATATTTGGCCGCCATTGCCAGAGCCAGGGTAAGCGTTGGCAGAATGATACTTTTCCACCCCTGGGCATTCCCCATCACAGGGAACCAGCCAAGCTTTAGGGAAAAGATATAGATCAGCAGCAGAGACACAAAAAAATTCGGGAGGGAGTTACCGATAAAACTGAGAAAACGAATCAGATAGTCCCAAAAATGATTTTGTTTTACAGCCGATAAGATTCCGAGGGGAATGGAAATCAATACGGTCATCAAAACAGAGGTGCCTGCCAATGCAATGGTAGCCGGAAGTTTTGACACAAACGTGGTAAATACCGGCTGTCCGGAAACAAAAGACTTTCCCATATCTCCCGTGAGTACACCCTTTAACCACACAACATACTGTTCCGGAAGAGACTTGTCCAGTCCAAGTTCTTCCCTTGCAGCTGCCTTCTCGGCATCAGACATGGAACCGCCTGTATTTTGTTCCATCACATCAACTGCGTCCATGGCAGATGCCTGCATCAGAACAAAGGACAAAAGCGTGATTCCGATCAAAATAGGTATCAGCTGCAGGAGCCTTTTTATTATGTACTTTTTCATCTCCTCATTCCTTTTTGTAACTCACACTTTTTTCCGCAGATCATGAAAATCGGTGTTGGATTATAGAACTCATCTTTTTCTATATAAATACGCCTGCTGATCCCCAAGTCTATGGAAATCTCTTCTATTTCCATCTGCCCCAGCGTCTCCACGTCCCAGGCCGGACGGACACGGGAACTGATGGGGAGCTGGCGCTTGATCTCCTCACACTCCTGCATCATGTCCTCCCCCAGCGTATGGTGGGCATGGCTGTCCGGCAGTTCCGAAGTGTCCGCAAAGTTACTGGCACCGTAATTGGCGTCAAAATTCAAAAGGATCCCCTCCGCTTTCAGCACTCTCATCCACTCCCCGTAAGCTTCCTTCACATGGGGCAGGGTCCAGGTCAGGTTCCTGGAGATGACAACGTCAAAACTGCCATCCTCAAATTCCAGTTTCTCTGCATCCATGACCAGAAAACGGCAAGATACATTTTCTTCCTTTGCAAGCTGTTTGGAATTGACGATCATCTCCGGGGTCAGATCTGTTCCCGTTACCTCGTGTCCCAGTTTAGCCAGGAGAATGGAAAAGAAGCCGGAACCGCATCCCACATCCAGAATTTTTAATTTCTTTCCTGCCGGAAGCTTGCGCCGGATTTCCCCAAGCCAGCGCTCTGCCAGAGGGCTTTTCAGTTCTCTTCTCCTCTGCTCCATAAAGCTCTCACTGCGCTTTGCCCAGTATTCCGTGATCCGCTCTTTTCTGTCATCAAAATTTTTGACAATCCTTCCATAAGCGATCATTGGGCCGTTTTCCAGAACCTGGAGACTGCCTGTCTGATAGAGAATGACGCCGTCGCATTCCGCGCGGCAGACCTCCATCACATTCCCTTCATAGTCCTTAACCGTACCCAGAACCTCCCCGCCCTGAATCATATCCCCCGGCATCTTATAGGGATACCAGCATCCGGCAGCAGAGGCGGCCTGATATCTGATATCCACCACATCAAGAGGATAATAGACCCGGTAATCCCTCTGCCCCTCATAAATGCCCAGTGAGCAGAGAATATTCCGCACATCTCTTCTGGTAGAGCGGACTTCCTCCATGGTCCAGCCTCCCATACCGCCTCTCTCGATAAGAATACCCGGAATACCGGTATGCGCCGCATAATTATAGGCACCGCCTGTGGCAACCGTGGACCGCACCATATAGGGCACATCCACCTGCTCCGCCATTTTTCGCGACATAGCCACGATCCGTTCCTCCGCCTTTCCCGCATAATACACATAAGGGGTAAGCTGTTCGTAATCATCGCCGCTGTGCAGGTCGATGCAGAAATCAACCGCCGGAAATACCTCCTGTGTCATTGCCCAGGCAAGCTGCTGGGTTGGAGTTCCCTTGGGGTCTCCGGGAAATTCCCGGTTCAAATTCTTCCCGTCCTCCAACCCCAGACTGCCGCCTCTGCACGCAAAGGCATCTCTGCATACTACTTTCATGATGACAACCGTTCCGTTGATTTTGTTGATCTTCAATTTTTCCGATAATTCAATGGCAGCCTGGATGCCCACATATTCCCCTGCGTGAACACCCGCCATGATAAGAACCGTTTTTCCCGGCTTCTCCCCGTTTAATATGGTTGTGGGAAGTTTGAATCTGCCCTCTGCCAGCTCCAGAAAACCGCTGCAGGTCTCCCCCAGCCCTGCTTTCATATTTCCAAGCGTAAATGTTTTCGTTTTAAGCATAGACTTTGCTGTCCCCTTTCCGTCCGTTTATCATAAACATGGGTGTGGAGCCATAGTTGAGTTTTTCCTCTTTGCTCCATACCCTCTCCCAGACTGAAATGTCTGTGTGTATCTCCGCAAATCCTGTCTTTTTCAGTATTTCCATATCCCAGCCCGGACGCGTTTGGGCGGAGAGGGGCATCTGAAGAGCGATCTGCTCCATGGCGTCAATATCTGTGCACAAGTAATGGTCATCCAGACTTAACTGCTCCACGTTTTTCCTGTCCTGCTCATAAGCATCCCGCTTCTCCTCATCATAGAGATATCCATACCAGTTGGCATCAAAATTCAGAAGCTTTCCGCCCGGCTTCAGTACCCGGTGCCATTCCCGGTAAGCCTGCTCCGGTTTTTCCAGGTTCCAGGTCAGGTTTCTGGAGATCACCACATCAAAGGTGTTATCCTCAAATCCCAGATTCTGGGCATCCATCCGGTAAAAATCTATTTTTTCACACAGACTTCCCGCATTTTCCATTGCCTTCTCCAGCATCTCCCGGGTGTAGTCCACAGCGGTAACCGGGTATCCGGCTTCTGCCAGGATAATAGGGAAAAAGCCGGGGCCTGTGCCAATGTCCAGTATCTTAATCTCCTCCCTGGGCACTGCCGGAAATTCTGCCTCCAGCACTTCCAGCCAGGCCTCCTTCTGCATCCCTTCCAGTTCCTTATGGTTCACTTCCGAATACCCTTCTGTGCGGGTACTCCAGTATTTCTCTATTTTCTCCAGCAGTCTTTCCATAATTTCTTCCTTTTCGCTAAAATATCTTTTTTTTCCTTGTTTTATTACTTTATCAGAACATAAAAAATGCCACAAGCCCCATGGGGGGATTATGGCATTCTCTCATGTTACGGTTTACTGTATGCTTCAATGCAGCTTCTTGTACAGCAACACGTTTAAATTTCAGCGATGGCTTCCACTTCACACAGCACGTTTTTAGGCAGTGTCTTTACTGCAACACAGGAACGTGCCGGTTTGCCTGTGAAGTATTTTCCGTATACTTCATTAAAAGCGGCGAAATCGCCCATATCTGACAGGAAACAGGTTGTCTTAACTGTTTTTTCATAGCTGCTTCCCGCCTCTTTTAACACTTCGCCCAGATTCTTCATTACCTGTTCTGCCTGCTCCTCAATGGTCTTTGCTGTAATTTCACCTGTAGCCGGGTCAATGGGAATCTGACCGGAAGTGAATACCACTCCGTTTACGATCATTGCCTGTGAGTATGGTCCGATTGCTGCCGGAGCCTTTTCAGTGCTTACTACCTTCATAAAAAAATCTCCCTTCTGAAATACAAATCCTTTCCCCTTTATCCTGACTGGAATATCCGGGGGAATGTATATATTATACGTTTCTAAAAGGGAACGGTCAAGTCAAAGCAGTGCAGTTTCCTCCGTATGTCCCCAAAATCCCTTTCCGATATACCCCTCAGGAAGGAGCTGCGGAATGGAAAATGCAGTTGTCATAGTATAAATACAGCCTGTTTCCAGGCTCTTTGTCATCCCCTGGGCTGCCTCCAACACATGGAGCGCCATCTCTTTTCCGGCTCTGTGGGGCCTTTCTTTCCGGATGGCCCAGGCCATCTCCGCTGCCCCAAGTCCTCTTGACTGCTCCTGATACCCATGTGTGTAAGGGAGGGTGACAGGCGGACTGCCTGTTTTTTGCAGGACTGTTTTCCCGTCAAAGGTATTGGGGTCTCCCAGCCGCAGGATCCCTTTGCTGCCGCAAAGCTCCAGATGAAATGTTTCATCCGCAATACACGCCCCATTTAAGTGGAAGGTGACCAGTGTCCCACAGGCAAATTCCAGCAGAGCCGTGAGTACATTACAGTCCTCCACCACAATTTCCTTCTCAAACAGCGGACCTCCCACCCGGTTTCCCAATCGCACAGGATTTGTATTTCTTCCGAAAGCGCTGATCTTCCGGATCGGTCCCAGTATGCTGCACAAAGCCGTCAGGTAATAACAGCCCATATCATACAGAATGGAACCTCCCTTCCGGTTCAGATGGGGCAGGATCTCTCCCAGAACTCTGTAATCCCTTGTGAGGGAGACCACGCCGCTGAGGATCTCCCCTGCCATCCCACAGCGCACCGCGTTTGCAGCCGTCTGGATGCCGCCGCCCAGAAACGTGTCAGGTGCTGCCCCCAGACGGACCTGATGTCTGTCCGCCTGGCTGCACAGTTCACGCCCTTCCTCAAAAGTAACTGCCAGCATTTTTTCGGAAAATACGTGTTTCCCCGCTTCTATAGCCTGAAGCGTAAGGGGATAGTGCACCGCCGGATTTGTCAGGTTCACCACCAGTTCCATGCTCCTGTCCTCCAGGATCTCCTGCCACTGCATGGGACGGATATTATAGGATTCGGCTGTGCGCTCCATCTTTTCCTTATCTATATCAGAGCAGGCGGCAAGCTCAATGATACGGAATCTTTCCTGAAATGCCTGAAGGTAAACCTGGCTGATCACACCACATCCCACCACCGCTGTTCTCACGCTTTGCATTCTGCCACCTTCTTTGCATAGGCAAACCCTGCCCCCGGCGCATCCTCCGGAAAATATTCCAGCCCTATGTATCCGTCATATGCCTCCCGGCCTATCATCTGAAAAACATACGGATAATTGATTTCCGACTGATATAGCTCATGCCGTCCCGGATTGCCCGCAGCATGGAAATGACCGATATAAGGAAGATATTCCCGGATCCTCCGGATCAAATCCCCTTCTGTGATCTGCTGATGATAAATGTCAAACAGCATTTTTACATTTGAACTTCCCACTTCTTTTATGATCTCTGCCGCTTCCCCGGATGCAGAAAGGAAATAGCCGGGATGGTCCACCCTTACATTCAGAGGCTCCACTACCAATGTGACACCTTGCCTCTCCAGAAGCGGAGCACAGGCCTTCAGTCCTTGGATCAGGGACTCTCTCTGGAGCATTCGTTCCGCCCCCGTATCTGCTCCTGTCTGTGTTATCAGACATCTGCAGTTTAAACGCTCCGCTATTTTCAAAGTTTCCTCCAGGCCTTTCACATAATCATCCCGAAGACCCGGGTCTGTGAGACTGATAAATTTTGTGCAGAAAGCCGCCACACGGAATCCTTTTTCCCTTTGATATTCCTCCAGCGCCTGTATATCCTTATCCTCCCAGCCCCAAAATTCAATGGTATCAAGCCCATTTGCCAGCACGTCATCAATAGCAGCTTTGATGTCCTCCCCGGCATAGACTGCGTCCACACACACAGAAATTTTCAATTTTTTTCCTCCTTTTGTCAGTAAGTGAGCATAACCTGTATGACCTGTCCGGGCTCTTTGTCAATGATCCTGTACGCTTTGGCAATGTCTTCATATACAAACCGGTCCATGAGATTATCTGTTTTCAGATGTCTTAAGATCTCGATACAGGTCTCCACTCTCCGCCCGTAATTCCACAGATTGGAAAAGGACGGGTCCACAGCTCCTGTCTGGGACTGTTTTATGCCTATGCGGTTGTGGTGGAATTCCTCCGACAGGTTCACGTCAGCCAGCGCGCCCTGGTACCAGGCAAGTGCCGTCACTGTAGTCTCCGGCGCTGCAATGCGTATGGCCTCATTGAGGGCTTTTCCGTTTCCGGATGCTTCAATCACTTTGTCTGCCCCTCTGCAGCCAGTACGTCTGCGTATCTCCAGGGCCACATCGCTTGCGGATGGATCAAAGACTTCATCGCATCCGTTTTCCAGGGCGGCCGCCCTTCTCTTTTCTATCATATCAATTCCATACACCTTGTGCGCGCCGCTCATGCGCGCCATCTGTACCAGAAGCTGTCCCAGCACGCCCAGTCCGCTGATCACCACAACATCCCCCAGGTTGATATGCGTGTCCATGATCCCATTATACGCTGTGATCAGGTTGGTAAGCAAGATGCCTTTTTCCGGTGGAATATCTTTCGGAAGAACCACCGCATCCTCCTCATGGATCACATTTTCCTCCTGGTGAGGCGCGCTGCACGCCACAACATCCCCGATTTGAATGTCCTTTACCCGGTTCCCGATCTCTGTCACTTCCCCAACCGAAGCGTATCCCATATACCAAACGCCCGGGTCAAAGCTTCTAATCGGGTATTCCCATGTTTCGTCCCGTTCTGCCTCCAAAAACAGGCGCGTTGCCGGGTCCTGCTTTTTTCTGAAAAACGGGGCAAGGCCTCTGTACACATTCATCTCTGTTCCGTGGCTGACGCCGGAGCAGATCGTTTTTAATCTGATCTGGTTTTCTTTCAAGGGCAGCCGCGGCATTTCAATTACCTTTAACTGCCTCGGTCCCTCATACATGATCGCTTTCATAATTTCTTGTCCTCTCTTTTCTTTCTTCCGTATGGAATGGCCTTATTTCTCTGATGCGGTTAAAATCCGATTTCCTGCAGGCCTTTCATACATTTCTCAATCGCACTGTCTATATCCGTGCCGTTTACAACTTCTGAGCACATTTTCGGGATAGGTCCGTCGGGCCATGCATCCAGCTGGCTCCAGGTTGTGAGCGGCATATCGCCTGCCTGGGAGCGCTTTGACGTCTCCACATAGGCATTCAGCCATGCATCTTCTGTAAAATAAGAATCTTTCATAACATTTACATTAGAATTCAGAAGAGAAAGCTGTTTGCTTAAATAGAGCTGTACTTCCTCACTGCAGAAGTATTTCACCCATTCCTTGGCGGCTTCCGGATATTCTGTCGTCTTGAAAACTGCAATGGGAGCCGAGAACGCAATGGCATGGTTTTCATTTTCCGCCCCGGTTGCGGTTGGGAGGGGTGCTGCCGCAAATTTGCCCTCCATCTGCGGTGCGGAGCTGAGAATGGATGTTCTGTTGTCCGCCGCACCGCCGAACACCATGGAGACATTGCCGCCCATGAATTCAGTCAGAGCATCATAGGAAGCGTCCACGCTGCTGTTGCAGATATTGTATTTGTTAATACAGTCAGATAAAAACTGCAGCGATTTCTTACCCTCCTCACTGTCGAAGGTAAACTCCGAAAAATCCTCACTCATCATCTTCCCGCCGCACTGGGCCAGCATGGAAAACCAGGACTGGTCATACCGCCCCATATCCGAATACCAGGCAAGTCCCGCATGGGTGATATTTCCGCTCTCATCAGTCTTTGTCAGTTTCTCGGCAGTCTCGATCAATTCCTCCCATGTCTCCGGGGCTTTTGTGATTCCTGCTTCTTCAAAATCCTCCGTGTTATAGATCAGCGCCCGTGTATCAAATCTCCAGGGAACCCCATACCAGTCCCCATCCACACAGGCCTCATCCTTTCCTGCGGAATACCAGGTCTCCTCCCCGCCCAGTTCCTCGATCACGTCATTGATCTCCATAAGCCCGTATTCCTCAGAGCTCATCTCTACAAAAGAATTGGTAAAGAACACATCCCCAACATCCGGCGCCTCCCCGCCGGTGCAGGCAAGGGTCAGTTTTTGATTGGCACTGCTCCAGTCATTGATCACATAATTCACTTGGATCCCTGTCTTCTCGAAAAAGTCTGCAGTCACCTTGTCCATGGCTTTTGTCTGATTGGACGGATCATTGCCGTAACTCTGCATCCAGAAAGTGAGTTCTGTTCCTTCGTACGGTTTTTCCCCTGCCGTACGGTCTTCTTCGTCCTGGTCCTGTCCCTCTGTCTCTGTTTTTTCTGTTTCCGGTTTCTCTGTTCCGGTTGTCCCGGGATTGGCCTCCTGCCCACATGCGGACAGCATCCCCGCTGTCACCGCTGCTGTCAGACCAAGTGCCAGCCATCTTTTTTCTCTCATTCTTTTTTCCTCCTGTTTGTTTGTTATATTGTAACTGTTTAGTACCCTCACCGTTACAGGCAAAAATCCATGCAGAATCGCCTTTGGCGATGGGATTTTTGCTTGGCTGCGGAATGCTTTCTTACGGTCAGCGCAGTGAATGCGCAGACCTACTGAATAGTTACGTTATATTAACCTTTGACCGCTCCCGCAGCTAGCCCGCTGATCAGATATTTCTGCAGAAACGCAAAGATTATTACCGCCGGCAGTGTGATGAAGATTCCCGCCGTCATGGTGAGTGCCAGTTTGGTATTGGCGCCGTACTGTCCAATGAAATCATAGACACCGACTGACACAGGTTTCAGCTTATTGCCTGATAAAAGGATACTTGCCCACATGTATTCATTCCAGGCCAGTATAAATGCAAATATGGCAGTGGAGATGATCCCCGGCACGGAAATCGGCAGACAGATCCTGAAAAATGTTCCGAACTGGCTGCAGCCGTCCACACGGGCGCTCTCCTCAATCTCCCTGGGAATGGCAGCGTCAAAGTATCCCTTGATCATCAAGGTACAAAAGGGAACCGCCCACACGGTATATGCGATGATAAGCCCTCTGTATGTATTTGTCATTCCCATATTGAACATAATGAAATAGAGGCTTATCATGGTTACGATCCCCGGTATCAACTGTGTACAGAGCATCAGCACAAGGGAGACTTTCTGCGCCCTCCTCCTGATATACCTGCTGATGCTGTATCCGCACAGGGTGGCAAAAACCACGCTCACCGCAGTGACTGCCACAGACACCACCAGGGAATTTTTCATATATGTTCCAAGCGGTATTGACTGCCAGACTCTGCTGAAATTATCCAGAGAGATCCTGGACGGCAAAAGCGTTGCCGGGGAAACCATAACTTCCTCTGTGGGCTTCACCGCTGTCACCACCATCCAATAATATGGAAGCAGTACAAACGCGCTGATGATCATCAAGGACAGATAATGTCCAAAGATCTCCCCTGTTTTCTTAACTTTTTTCCTCATACTATTCCCCCTGCTGTCAGCTTATTTCTTTCAGAGATGAGCGGATATAAATAACTGCGGGCACCAGTGCAATGCACATCATGAGCACACTGACGGCTGACGCATATCCATACCTGAAGTTTGTAAATGCCTGTTGGTAAACCTCCACGGCAAGCAGTTTTGTAAGCCCCAGAGGCCCGCCCTGGGTTACCATATAGCTAATATTAAAATTATTGAACTGCCAGATAAGCTCCAAAAGCACGGATACAGATATGACCGGCCTGATACACGGTACCGTGATCTTCCAAAAGCTCTTGATCTTCCCTGCTCCATCCATGGTGGCTGCCTCGTACAATTCCTTTGGCACAGTCTGCAGTCCGGCTATAAACATCACCATGAGAAAAGGAAAAATGGACCACACATTGATAAGCGTGATCATAATAAGAGGCACAGAAAGGAAACCGAAATACGTCTGTGTACTCTCCAAAAAACTGACCGGCACTTTAATGATCCCCAGCTTCAGCAGAATAGAATTCAGAGGGCTGAAGTTGGCGCTCAGTATGGTCCTCCACACAAAGGAGGCCACCAGAGGAGGCGTCACCCACGGGATCAGGAACATAGCTCTGAAAAACCCCCGCCCCGGATAGGGTTTGATCAGTTTCACCGCAATAAACATGGCCAGAGCCACACCTAAGATCAGGGACACCACCGAAAAAAACAGTGTATTAAGTATTACCTGCCAGGTATCCGGATTTTTAAGAGCCGCCGCATAATTGGACAGTCCTATGAAAGATACCGTTTTTTTCAAAAGCTGCTTATCGAAAAAAGACAGCCACATAGTCTTTAATGTGGGGTACACAGATACCAGCGTGACAGCCGCTGCTGCCGGAAGCAGCATGAGAAGCGGTGTATGTCTGTCCAAAATCTGCATCCCTATTTTCTTATTTTTCCTTCCTTTATCAGTCATCCTATCCTTCCTTCTCCAATCTTCGTCCTCATTTCCGGTTCAGGTCCCTGACGGAATTCCGTTCCACATACACCGGTCCGATCTTAACCGTTCTGTTCCCGCTGTTTCCCCCCGGCTTCTCCAGTTTTGTGATCAGCGCATCCACAGCCGCCTCCGCGATCTCCCGGACCGGCAGCCGCATGGTGGAAAGGGGCGGGGAGAGAAACTTTGCAATGGTATCATCATATCCGATCACAGAGATATCTTCCGGAACCCTGATTTTCTTCTCATACAGTGCCCTGAGCACTCCTGCTGCCAAAATATCCGATGATGCAAAAATGGCAGTGGGCATATCCTCCCCCATCTTTTCCAGAATCTCCATACATTTCATAAATCCATGCTCAACCGTATACTCCTGTGTAAAATAAGAATGCCTCTGTACATAAGCATCATCCACCCCGCGCATTGCCTGCACATATCCGTGATAACGTTCCTGCTCCACAGGCTCCTCAGACTCCCTTCCCAGATACACTATTTTTCTGTGCCCTGCTGCCAGCAGTCTCTCCGTGGCAATATAACTTCCCTCCGTATTATCCACCAACACCTTTTCCACCTCATACACATCCGCAGGTCTCTCAATCATCACCGTGGGAATGGTCAGCCCCTTCACCTTCTCCCCCAGTTCCTGCACGATCTTCCCGTTGATACCCGGG
Source organism: Blautia marasmi (assembly GCF_900258535.1). Classification (NCBI taxonomy): domain Bacteria; kingdom Bacillati; phylum Bacillota; class Clostridia; order Lachnospirales; family Lachnospiraceae; genus Blautia; species Blautia marasmi. The sequence goes on along the minus strand of NZ_OIWX01000001.1, from coordinate 3,966,052 downwards.
TTGAGAATGATGCCATCCACCCGGTAAGCCAGCAGATCCCTAAGCTGGTTCTCCACCATCTCCATATTCCCCTCCTCAAAAGCAATAGAGATCGTTTTATATCCCCTGGTAAAACTCTCCTTCTCAATGGTAGCCGCTATCTTAGTAAAGAAAATATTCTCTTCCGAAGTCACATGGATATGCCCGATCAGTTTAGAGCACCCATCCCGCAGACACTTTGCCTGCTGATTCGGAATATAATGCAGCCTGTCCATCACCTCACAGATCCTCCGCCTCTTCTCCTCCGCCACATATCCGCTTTTGTTCACACATCTTGCCACACAGGAAACTGACACAGCGGCCTCCTCCGCTATCCTTTTCATTGTGATTTTTTTCACATTTTCATCTGTTTTATATGAAATTTTTTCACATTCCAGATTTTCAAGCATTTCTTCTAATTTCACCTCTTTTTTACAAATTTTGTATACTTTTTACACTTTTTTCTGTTTTCTCCCTTATATTTCGTATTATATAACCATACATTTACAGATTTCAACCCTCAAAAATATTTTCGTTAATAGTTACCAGATTTCAAAGATGTGGCAACCTTGCCACATTATGCATATTGTACACCCGCCCCTCCCTGTTATTATTTTCACATTTTTCCCACGATTTTTTGCTCCTCTTCCCACAAAAAACACCCCACAGACACAGACAGAAAATGGTCACGGGGTGAAATAATGTTATCTATTCTTTTGGAGAGATTGGGGGGACGGGGCGCATCTTCACAAGAGCTGACGATAAATCCCACACCGGCGAAACCGATTTTATCGTAAAAAAACAGGGAGCAGGATTTCTTATCCTGTTCCCTGTTTTCAACGGCGAAGCGACACAACTGATCCACCTGCCCCGGTTGATTCATGTGGCGACACAGCAGATCCACCTGACCCGGTTGATTCATGTGGCAACACAGCAGATCCACCTGCCCCGGTTGATTCATGTGGCAACACAGCAGATCCACCTGCCCCGGTTGATTCATGTGGCAACACAGCAGATCCACCTGACCCGGTTGGTCCAGAGGAAGCCATTCCCGTCCGCCATCTCTTCCACATCACGCCCAAAACGCCTCAACTCTCCCCCTCTCATCCTCCAACGAACAAACCTCATACCCTCCCCATTCCTCCGGAAACAACTCCTTATAAGCCCTCTGCAAAAACCTCTCATCCAAAAGCAGCACCACCCCTCTGTCCTCCTTCGTCCGAATCACTCTTCCTGCAGACTGCAGCACCTTATTCATCCCCGGATACCGATACGCGTACTCAAACCCGGCCCTGTTCTTCTCATCATAATAATTCTTCAATATCTCCCTCTCATATCCCACCTGCGGCAGTCCGGTTCCCACCAGGATTGCCCCGATCAACTTCTCCCCAGTCAGATCTATCCCTTCCGAAAAAATCCCGCCCATCACACAAAATCCCACCAGCGTCCCATCCGATTCCCCCTCAAACCGTTCCAGAAACTCTTCCTTCTCCCCCTCAGTCATATTCCCGGACTGCAGCACACACTGCAGCTCCATCCCTGAACTCTTCTCCTCAAAAATCTCATACACATCCTGCAGCATCCTGTAAGAAGGAAAAAACACCATATAATTCCCCTGCTTAACAGTCACCGTCTGCAGAATATACTGTGCCAGCTTCCCATACTCCTCCTCCCCGCGTCTGGTATATTTACTGCTCACATCCCTTGCGATCATAAGCTTCAGGTTCTTCCTGGGAAACGGGGATTTGGCACAGATGGCATAGTCATCCTCCCTTGTACTGAACAGCGACCTGTAATATCCCAAAGGCAGAAGCGTAGCCGAGAAAAATACGGTCCCCCTCCCCTTATTCAGGCATTCCTGAAGATTCACCCTTGGATTTACGCAAAACAGAGTCAGATAAAACCTACCCTCTGTCCCATGATGCGTATAGATCACATAATTCTCATCCAGCAGATCATACATATTCAAAAAATGCCGCACTGCAAAAGAAAACTCCAGCACCGTACGGCGCACCTTTTCCTCCTGCTCCCTCTCCAGGAAGTTTTCCATCTCCCCTAAAAGATTCATAAGCTGCAGTGCCAGTGCCCCTATATTCTCCATCACCCGGTACTCATCCTGACACTCCCTCTTATATTCCAGCAAAACCTTATTACACTTCTCCAGAATCTTTTCCAGCTTCCTGCTGTGCTCCTTCACCACTTTCTTAACTTCCAGAAAATCCTCTTTACACAGAACAGCGCTGTACATATTCCGCCCTCTGTCTACCAGGTTATGGGCCTCGTCGATCAAAAAAAGATAATCCCCCTTCACCCCGTCTCCAAAGAAACGCTTCAGATACACATTGGGATCAAACACATAATTATAATCACAGATCACCGCATCCACCCAGGTAGAGGTATCCAGACACATTTCAAAGGGACACACCTGCCACTTCCTGGCCTGTTCAAGCAGTTCCTCTCTCTGATAAGTATCCTGTTCTGTCAGCAATTCATACACAGCATCATTTACCCTGTCAAAATGCCCCTCCGCATAGGGACACTTTTCCGGATTGCACTCCACCTCATCCATGAGACACATCTTCTCCTTAGAAGTGACTGTAAGCGTTTTATAGGACAATCCCTTGCCCTTCAGAATAGAAAACGCCTCCTCGGCCACAGTCCTGGTGATCGTCTTAGCCGTCAGATAAAAGATCTTATCCCCATATCCTTCCCCCACAGCCCGCACTGCCGGAAAAAGGGCCGCCATAGTCTTTCCGATCCCGGTAGGAGCCTGAATAAACAACTGTTTCCCATTCCTGAGCGTATGATAAACCCCAGCCGTCAGTTCCTTCTGCCCCTCCCGATATTCATAAGGAAACTCCAATCCCTGCATAGATTCCCTGCGCTCAATCCTTCTTCTATACTGAAAATAAGCCCACTTATAATACTGCGCCATCAAATCCGAGAACCACTTTTTCAGTGCAGACATGGACAACTCTTCCCGAAACCGCTTCACCTGTTCTGACTCCAGCTGACAATACGTCATCTGCACCCCGATCCGTTCCAATTCCTTCTGCGTCCCATAAATATAAGCATAACACATAGCCTGTGCCCGATGAACCGGCACCGGCTCCTCCAAAAATTCAAGGTCCCGATAAACACCCTTAATCTCGTCAATCGTAACCCCATCCTTTTCCTCTATGATACCATCCGCCCTGCCTTCCAGCCGGACAACAAACTCCTCAAATTCTTCCTCCCACAAAAGCGGAACCTCCGCCCGATAAGACAACCCCATCTGCTTCTGGATCTTCCGGTGCACCTTACTTCCTTTCCTCATAGCCTCCCGGTCCGCAGACACTGTCCTCCGATTATCCAAATTCCCGCTGCGCAGTATAAACTCCACCAAATTCCTAACCGATATCCGAATAACTTCCTTCATCTCACTCATACCCACATTCTAACACAGAACCTATGTTCCTGTACATCCCCAACCCCATCCCACATCATTTTCCTTCCTCAGCCACTTGTCCTCCCATACCTCATCTTTTTCCTTTCGCATCCACTTGTCCTCCCATACCTCATCTTTTCACTTCCGCAGCCACTTATTTCCTCCCATACCTCACCTTTTTTCTCCCTCAGCCACTTATTTCCTCCCATACCTCATCTTTTTTCTTCCTCAACCAATTTGTTTCCTCTCATACCTCATCTTTTTTCTTCTGCAGCCATTTATCCTCCCATACCACAACTCTTCACTTCCGCAGCCACTTTCCCCCCTCATTCTACATCTTTTTTTGTTCCACAGCCAACCCCAGGGGAAGCATGGCGGATGCGGGAGGGGGACGGGATTGCCTGTGAGCGGTGTTTCACGGAGCGGCTGCCAGATCCACCTGCCCCAGACACTTAGTGAAGAGCGCTCTCGCGATGAACTTAGTGACTGGGAGCAGGTTAGCTGGCTGCCAGCGGAGTGCATCGCTCACAGGCAATCCCGTCCCCCTCCCGCATCCGCCATGCTTCCCCGTCCGCTCTCCCCATTCAACCCAAAAAAAGCGGAAGCCCACAATTCGTGTCTTCCGCCCCAAAATAACATATAAAATTATCAGTTCCCGAGAAATCCCCCTCTAAGCAATCGCATATCTGTCCAGAAATCTATCGAATTTCTCATCATGCCCATTACATCTCACAGTGAGCACACGTGTCAAATCCATACTTAAAACTCCAAGGATTGACTTCGCATCAATGATGACTCTGTTGTAAAAAACATCGATATCAAATTCGCATTTACTGGCCTCAGTGACAAACTCCTTAACGTCGCCTGTCTCATTTAACCTAATCTGGCGTTGTACCATATTTACCATCCTTTCTTTAAGAAACAACACGCCAACTGATATTATAGTTATGTCTTGATTCTTTATTGTTAGGACGTATTATGACAGCTCTGCCTATATTTGTCAAGAATTTGACAAGATTTTTCCACATGTACCAAAAACCTCCATTTCAGCACGTTTTTTAGCAAAATAAACAGGAAATATTTTGTCGAAACTTGTCTGTTCTGTGCAGTTTGACGTCTCCGTTTATCCATGATATACCAGTTATCATTTTACTCGGAGAAATATTCCCAAATCAGAGACTCAAATTTTGTCACTGTATCAGCCGTCCGCTCAGGCTTTCGGCAGATATTTTAAGGAATCCTTAAGATATTCGTTGATCACATCCGCATATCCGCCGGCGTCCACAGTTGCAGCCAGCTCCGGTTCCAAAGGCATCTTGGCAATTACCGGCACACCCAGCTCTGCACCGATGGCATCTACTTTGCTCTCACCAAACACATGGATCTCTTTTCCACAGTCAGGACATTTGACAAAACTGTAGTTCTCCACCAGGCCAATCACCGGAACCTTCATCATCTTGGCCATGTTGTAAGCTTTTCTCACAATCATATGCACCAAATCCTGCGGAGATGACACAATGACAATTCCATCTACCGGAAGAGACTGGAATACAGTCAGCGGAACATCTCCGGTTCCCGGAGGCATATCCACGAACAGATAGTCCAGTTCGCCCCATATAACATCCGTCCAGAACTGCTTTACCATATTCGCAAGAATCGGGCCTCTCCAGATAACCGGAGCCTCCTCCTGGGGCAAGAGCAGATTGATGGACATGATCTTAATATCATTCTTTGTCAGAATCGGATATATACCATTGTCATCTGCGGTAGCGGAACCTTTGATCCCGTACATTCTCGGGATGGAAGGCCCTGTGATATCCGCATCGAGAATACCTACACGGTATCCCTTGGATGCCATCTCATTTGCCAGTGACGCGGTGACAAAAGATTTGCCTACGCCGCCTTTTCCACTGACAACACCGATTACCTTCTTAATTTCGGAAAATGCATTCAACTCTTCTTTTGGGATTCCGCCGCCGTTTGCATGGCTGCATCCCTCACAACTTTTTTTATCACAGCTCTTGCTGTCGCATTGTTTCTTTTCTTCACTCATGATTCTTTCCTTTCCCACTGGGGTTTATACCTTATTTCATAAACCTGTCAATGGCTTTATTTAATTCTTCCAGGGCTTCTTTATCCCCGCTCTCCACCGCGTCCACGATACAGTGCTCAATGTGATCCTGCAGGATCACCTTTCCGGTATTGTTGATCGCCGCCTTCACTGCCGAGAGCTGTATGAGCACTTCGCTGCAGTCCCTGCCATCCTCCACCATACGGCGGATAGATTCCAGATGACCGATCGCTCTTGACAAACGGTTCAGCACTGCCTTCGTATGGGTGTGGGTATGCGTATGGGAATGGGGGTGTCCCTGTGCGCCGGCATCTTCATGCACATGCTCAATCACCGTTCCGTCAGGAAGACTGTGTGTATGGACATGTTTCGTCTCTTCCATTGTGGTTTCCTCCTCGCGCTTTCTCTATTATATCAAACCCAGAAAAAAAAGCAATGGTTTCCCTGCCCTTCAGCCTCCGTGGGGATAATGGCTGTGTAAACAGCAAGATCTAAATCTCAGAAAATGTAAATCTCTGATGTACATCCGCTGTCATCACATCATATACCACACTTCCGTCTTCCTTCTCTGTCTTCTCCATACGAAGCTCCTTCTCGGACTTAAACTTCGCATGCAGCCAAACCTCCGGGTTCTCCATTTCCACTTCCTGAATAAAATTATCCCTGGAGTGGTTTCCCGGACACTGGTTAAATATTTCGTGTATCACTTCATACGTTTTCATATCTCTGCTTCCTTTCAAATCCTGCTGCTTCAGGCTACCGGCAAAATCTATACAGAACAACCTTCGGCGGTTTCCCTTAATTCTCTGGCACATGCAATATAATAATGACGCCCATTGGCACTGGTCTCATATTCTGCTATCCCTTCCAATGCAGCGGCTTTCAGACGAAGCACTTCTTTACCGGCTGACGCATGGTCTTCCAAAAGGAGATCGCATAATTCCAGACACCACTGATAATCCTTTTCCCTGACAGCGCTTTCAGCCGCATCCAAAACAGCCGGCGCACCGCCCATCAAACCGATCATCTTATTGGAATGTACCGCTGGCGGCAATGGGTGCAGGTTAGTCGGATTCCCGTCAAACCATCCCAGATATGCCCCATAAATGGCCCGCACGGTCCATTCCACACAGCCATAATGTTCCGCCAAATATGGCAGGTCCGCATATGCCGACGGCAATTGTATTTCTGATGCCAGCTGGTCTGCGCTCCTGCCTGCATTCATCCCCTCCAAAGTATATGTCAAAATATGATCAAAAGCTCCCCGGAAATGCTCCAATGTCCTTTTGATCTCTTCCCTGCCAAAAACTGCCGCTGTATGCCCAGGCAGAAGGAATCTGGCCGGATAAGACATTAGTACATCTAAACTGTTTATCCATGCCGCCAGATCTCGGTACTGTCCGCCCCGTATCGCATAGAGGTTCGGGAAACAGCCATAGTAATTATCCCCGCAGCATAACACTTCCTTCTGCGGAAACCAGATCATGATCTGATCTTCCGCCTCACCGGGAAGCCGGATCAATTCCATCTGCACACCATCTATTTTGCAGAGCACCTTTTCCTGATCATAAACCGTATCAGGCGGGACGAATGCCCGGTGTTCCCCATGCGTTATCCCCTCTCTCGGTCCGATGCCCTGTGAAATGGCCTCCTCATCAGTTAAAGCATAACCAAACTGCCGTGCACCGCGCAGATCCTGGATATCCTTTAAAAGCTCCGTTCTCTCTAAAACGGGGTTTTTAGGCTTAAAGGCAATTATCTTTGGACTGCCTGCCGCAAAGGCCCCTGCACCGCCCCGGTGGTCGGGATGGCTGTGTGTATATATAATGTTCCCCACTTCTTTCCTTGTATTCTCCCGGATGATCTTAAGCAGCTTTTCACCGCGTTCCCGCGTGTCCAGTGTATCGATCAGGATCACACTGGTCTCAGCCTCCACAAAAACTGCATTGCTGTGGCCCAGTCCTGATACAAACCACACCCCTTTTGTCACTTCCGTTATGGTTTCCTTGTAGTTCTTTTCCGTAAAATCCAACAACTGCTGCTTTCCATTTTCTATCAGCATGGTTCCGCTTCCTTTCCTGCGTGTACCGCAAACTCATTCCGATACACACTCATTCCGATACACACCCATCTATTTGTTCAAGCATCCCTGCAACAATTTCTGCGGATATCTCAGATGCCGCTTCACAGTTCTTATCAAAATTTTCGATCCCTTTATGCGTAACAGTATCCGTAATGGTCCTGACTGCCAAAAACGGGATTTTGTTTACATAGCAGACATGGGCAACACTGGCTGTTTCCATGTCAACACAGAGAGGAGCAAATTTTTCATTGATCTCCTCCCTTTTATCATCTTCGATGAATTGCTCTCCTGTCACCATGGTTCCAAACCGGATCGGATGTGCAGATGTCAGGCTGTACCTTTTAGCTATGGCCGACAATTTGTCATCTGCCGGAAAATAATTGGATTTTAACCATGGGTGAAACTCCGTCAGAATATCATCTGCCACATCATGATAAATGACACGCTCCGATATGACCGTATCGAAAAGCTGAACACTTTCCTCCATTCCCCCTGCGGTTCCCCCATTGATGATGCAGTCAACGTGAAATACATCGATCAATAGCTGGGCTGCAATGGCGGCATTCACTTTGCAGACTCCACTGTACACGGCAGTCACTTCTGTCTGATGAATGGTTCCTTCATAAAATGTAAGCATGGCCTTTTCTGTCGTTTCACAACTCCGGATATACTTTAAAAAGGGGGCCAGTTCTGTATCACTGGCACATAAAATTCCTATTTTTTTCATCACTTATTTACCTCGTTTTCTATTTTATCACAATCGTGCAGATTTTGTGTCATTTTCTCCCCTGTTTTTACAAAAAAACCAAAAATAAATTGCAAAGCCCGTACAAATATCGTATTATGGTAGTTACCAGAAAAACCGGGGGTATCTGATCCCCCCGGACACGTAAAAACCAGGGAGGAATTCAAATGCAGCTTTTAAAAGAGCGTATTCTAAAAGACGGCACGGTAAAGCCGGGTAATATACTGAAGGTGGACAGTTTCCTGAATCACCAGATGGACATACCATTCATCAACGAGATCGGCAAAGAGTTCAAACGCAGATTTGCCGGCTCCCCTATCACAAAAATTCTGACGATCGAAGCCTCCGGCATTGGCATTGCCTGTATTGTGGCACAGTATTTCGGTGTTCCGGTGGTCTTTGCTAAAAAAGCCCAGAGCCTGAACCTGGACGGCGAAATGTATACGACCAAAGTCCAGTCCTTTACCCATAAAAAAGTTTATGATGTGATACTATCAAAAAAATTCCTGCAGCCGGAAGACCATGTACTGATCATTGACGATTTCCTGGCTAACGGATGCGCACTCCAGGGTCTGATCGAAATAGTGGATACAGCCGGCGCAACTCTGGAAGGAGCCGGTATTGTCATCGAAAAGGGCTTTCAGCACGGCGGCGACGCGCTGAGAGAAAAAGGCATCCGTGTGGAGTCCCTGGCAATTGTGGATTCCATGAGCGATGATTCCCTTACCTTCCGCGCTTAGTACATAGCAATTTATAGGGCAGTCCAAAACTGGACTGCTCTTTTTTTAGGAAACTGGCTCTTTATAGAATGCCAATTTTCGGCTATATTGTGTAGAAAGAAAGCGTTCAGCAACCAAGTCCCCCATACCGAAAGCGGTTCTGCAGGGATTTTACATGTAATGTAAGAAGGTGCTGGACAGTTATGTCTGTTAAAAGGAGTTATTATTATGGAAAACAAAACGAAAAAGATTGTTATGACCGCACTTTTTGCGGCTCTGGCCTGTGTTGCCACCATGTCCATCCGCATTCCCACACCCGGGACCAGCGGTTACATTCATCCGGGGGATGCCATTGTGATCCTTTCCGGGATCATCCTGGGTCCTGCCTACGGATTCCTGGCCGCCGGTATCGGTTCCTGCATGGCCGACCTTTTGGGGGGATATTTTATCTACGTCCCCATCACCTTTGCCGTAAAAGGCCTGGTGGCACTGTTTGCTGCCCTTGCCTACAAAAAGATAGCAAAAGACAGCAAAACAGCCTGGGCAGGCGTCCTTACAGGAGGCATCATCGACATGGTGCTGGTTGCAGGGGGCTACTGCCTGTGTGAATTCTTCCTGTACGGCACAGCCGCATTTTTAAGCGTGCCGTCCAATCTGATCCAGGGTGCCAGCGGTCTGATCCTCTCACTGGTCCTCTATCCGCTTCTCACTGCAGTACCGGATATCAAACGGATGATCGCCTCCGCGTAAGTATGGGACCTGGTCATTGACAGCAGCACTGCGTTCTAGAGTGTGTCTGAAAATTGCTTTCGGCAAGCTGTGCGTCACACTTTGTGGGAGATTTGATCCCGATGAGGGAGGCGTAGCGGGCTACGTTGACCGAATTGGGGGCAAATATGCCGCAAAGTGGGGCGTGCAGATTGTCGGAATGAATTTTCAGACACACTCTAGTATCAAGGATGCGTTTTAGATCTTACAGCTCCCGGCAGGCCGGCACGGTATCATCAAAACGCATCCTTTTTCTTTTCTACAAGTCTTTTATCATCTGGAAATAATGCAGCTCCTCATATCCAAGCCTCTCATACAGCGCGATCGCTCTCTCGTTGCTGTATGTGGCTTCCAGACGGAATCTCTTGGCATGGGAATACTCCTGTTCGATCCAGGCAAAGACTTCACTCCCGTATCCCTTTCCTCTGGCATTTTCCATAAAGTACAGTTCCTCCAGCCACACCGTCAGACCGCCTGCCTCATTGCTGAACGTAAAGGCGAGAAGCAGGTATCCAACCACGCCGCTTTCATCCTCCAGCATCAATACCCTGGCATATTCCCTGCTTCTTAAACACTCCTTCAAAGTTGCTTCAAAATGCTCCTGAGGCACTGTATGCATACAGGCTTCACCGCCGTAAAACTCCTTCTCCATCTTAAAGAATATGTCTCTGTCTTCCTCTCTGATATCTCTGATCGTCAGCATAAATATTGTTATCCTGTAACTGTTCAGGACTTCACAGTTACGTTTTCCTTTCTGTTATTTTTCTGCTTCCATTGCAAAAACCTGTTTCATCATCTCACAGTTCTTACTGTGGGGACATGCACCGTAATCACAGTCAATCCTGTCAAAATGCAGGCCGTCTTCATCCTGTACGAATTCGCATATGGCGCTTCTTGCCATATCATAATTCTTACAGTATCCGTTAACAAATTCTTCCACTATCTCACTCATCCTACTTGTCCTTCTCCTCATTTTCATTCTGCTTCCAGTTTTGGGAAAGCCCCTCCGCAGCGCTCACCTCAGGAGCCGGAAGTCTGCCTTCCGGATGACCTCCCGCCATATTTTCAATGGGCTGCTTCAGGAAAGATGCCCGCATGATAGCCCCTGTTCCGAATTTTTTGCGAATCTCATCTACAGCCTGGTCCATTTTTTCCAGTTTATCATAATCCGTGTGATCAAACAAGGACAACTGTCTGCCGCTCTCCTCCCTGGAAACACGGCTGGTCCGCACCCCCAGAAGACGGATGGGCGCTCCGTCCCACAGTTCATCAAACAGCCTGCAGGCCTGATGATAAAGCTCTGAGGTGATATTGGTGGGAGCCTTCAGCACCATCTGGTGGGAAACCGACTGCAGTTCATGATCCTTAATGGTGACGGACACCACCTCGGCCTTCATACCGTCACTGCGCAGCCTGGAGGCCACTGTCTCACAAAGGGAAAGCAGCACTTGCTTTGCGGTATCCTCATCCACCACATTAAAAGCGATGGTTGTGCTGTTGCCGTACCCCTTATTATCCTCCTGCACGGATTCCACCACAGCACTGTCCCTGCCGTTGGCAGAATTCCAGATAGCCTCCCCGTGCTTTTTCAGATGATGCCGCAGAATCTCCACATCCGCCGCAGCCAGATCCCCGATGGTATAGATTCCCAGTTTCTTCAGCGTGTTCTCCGTGGACTTCCCCACAAACAGCAGTTCCGATACGGGAAGAGGCCACATCTTCTCGGGAACCTCCTCCGGAAACAGCGTGTGGACCCTGTCGGGCTTCTGGAAATCAGAGGCCATTTTTGCCAGCAGCTTATTGCTGGAGATTCCGATATTCACCGTGAACCCCAGTTCTTTTTTGATGCGGTCTTTGAGCCGGTGCGCAAATGCCACCGGTTCTCCCAGCAGCCGCTCCATGCCTGTCATATTCATAAACGCCTCATCAATGCTGTATTTTTCCACATCCGGTGTGTATTCTCTCAGGATATCCATAAATTTTTTTGAATACTCCCTGTACATTCCGTGATGGGAAGGGATTATCGTCAGGGATGGGCATTTCCGCATGGCGTCCACAATAGGCTCCCCTGTCCTGACACCAAACGCTTTGGCAGGAATGGATTTTGCCAGGATGATCCCCCGTCTTTTTGACCTGTCCCCGCCCACTGCACTGGGAATGCTGCGAAGATCCACAGTCCCCCCGTTTTCAAGCCTGTAAACAGCTTCCCAGGAAAGAAATGCACTGTTTACATCAATATGAAAAATGACGTTCTCCAATTTGATCCCACTTCCTTATTTTATAACGTTTTGATCTCTGCAAGGTCTTTGACCTCTTTAGCACCATTATACCAGAACATATGTTCCATGTAAATACTTGACAAAACTTCCAACCTATTCTATTCTTGAAGTAATAAATTTAACTCACAAAAGGAGTCTGTTATGCTGGCTATCATACTTGCCCCATTTTATCTTTTGATCAATCTCTATGTTGTCCGCTGGATCATCCGCTGGACAGGCGCCTGCCACAGGCATCTAAGATCCAGGCCGTTTCGTGTGGTTTTCCTTTCCATTTATATTTTCATGTGCCTGACGCCCCTGACCTCCTATCTGGTCTCCGCCAATCCCTGGCACAGTTATCTGAAGCGGCTTTTCAATTACTGGCTGGGCACATTTTTATATATTGTACTTATCATCCTTATCTTCGACCTGGGAAGATTCCTTTTAAAACATACAAACCGGATAAAAAATGAAACCCTTGCCCTGCGCCGCACATTTGTCTTAAGCGGCGGCGCCGCGGCCTGCCTGATCATCGGCCTGAGTGCCTATGGGATCATCCATGAACACCGGGTCTATGTAAACCACTATGAAGCCAAAATCGAAAAATCCGGCGGCAGGCTGGACCATCTGCGGATTGCCCTGACTGCAGACCTGCATCTGGGCTACAGCATCGGCACTTACCATGTGGAATCCATGGTGGACAAAATAAATGCGGAAAATGTGGATCTGGTCTGCATTGCCGGAGACTTCTTCGACAACGAATACGACGCTGTACAGTACCCGGAAAAAACCATTTCCATCTTAAAGGAAATAAAAAGCACCTACGGCGTATATGCCTGCTGGGGCAACCATGACTTTAAAGAAAAGCTCCTTGCCGGCTTTACCGTACCCGTCAAAAACGGGCAGCACACAGATACCCGGATGGATGACTTTCTGAAACGATCCGGCATCCAGCTCCTGGATGACAAGTCTGTCCTCATCGACGACTCCTTCTATCTGGCCGGCCGCAAAGACCCCCAGCGTTCTAAGAAGATGAAAGAAAACCGACTCTCACCGGAGGACCTTTTAAAAGACCTGGACCATGATAAGCCCATACTGGTCATTGACCACCAGCCCAAACAGCTCCAGGAACTGGCCGACGCCGGCTGCGACATAGACCTCTCCGGCCACACCCACGACGGGCAGATGTTCCCGGGCAATCTGACCACAAAACTCATGTGGGAAAACTCCTGCGGAGAGCTGAAAAAGGATGATATGTACTCCTATGTCACCTCCGGCGTGGGGATCTGGGGGCCTGCCATGCGTGTGGGAACAGACGCTGAGGTCATGATCATTGACGTATACTTCTCAGAATAAAATCTCTGCATGTTTTAAAGGGAACCGGCGGCTCATTCCGCTGCCAGTTCCCTCAATGCTCTTACAGTCTGCTCCACTTCCTCCATAGTATTAAACCAGGAAAAAGAAAATCGGACGGCCCCCTGCTCCTGCGTTCCCATTGCCTGATGCATCAGCGGCGCACAGTGTGCCCCGGACCGGGCATAGATCTCATAGGTACAGGATAACTCATCGCTCACCTGTGCCGAATCATATTCTCCCATATTGAGAGCCACAATGGCTGCTCTCTCCCTTTTCTCAAAATCCCCGTACACCTTGACCCCCGGTATTTCCCGCACACCTTCATAGAATGCACGGGCAAGCTTTTGTTCATAGACCCCGATATTTTCCACGCCTGCTTGTTTCACATACTCCACAGCGCTTAACAGGCCCACGATCCCGTGCCCATTCAGCGTTCCGGCTTCCAGTCTGCCCGGCATGATCCCCGGGTGCTCCCGTTCAAAAGAATGGATTCCGCTGCCTCCTGCTTTTAATGAGCGAATCTCCACCCCTTCCCGCACGCAGATCCCGCCTGTTCCCTGAGGCCCCATAAGCCCCTTATGCCCAGTAAAACAAAGTACATCTATTCCGCATTTTTCCATCTGAATAGGCACCGATCCGGCAGTCTGGGACGCATCCAGGACAAATAAAACCCCTTTTCTGCGGCAAAGCTTTCCAATCCTTTCGATATCCAGCATATTTCCCGTAACATTAGAAGCATGGGTACACACCACGGCCCTAGTCTTATCCCCAATGGCCTGTTCCATCTCCTCATAAGAAATATTTCCTTTTTCATCTGCCGGAAGGACCGTCACCAAAACCCCTGTTTTTTCCATTTCATACAAGGGTCTGAGAACTGAATTATGTTCCAGTGCGGTAGTCACCACATGCTCTCCGGGATCAAAGATCCCCCGGATCACTGTATTCAATGCCTCCGTGGCATTACAGGTAAACGCCACACCGGAAGGATTTCCAAACCCAAAGAATCCCGCAATAGCCTCCCTGGCCTCATAAATCTTCCTGGACGTCTCAAGGGTGATCCCATGGCCACCCCTCCCATAATTTCCAAGGGTGCCCATAGCCTCATAGACAGCCTTTCTCACACATTCCGGCTTCCTCAGCGTAGTTGCCGCATTATCCAGATAAATCATCTCTTTCACCGTCTTTCCGTCCTATCGGATCATCAGAAATTTCTCCTGCAGATCCGTTACAAATCCCACGATCCCAGCCTTCAAAGGGTACCCGGCTTTCTCAAGCTTCACAAGCACAGCCTCAGCGTCCTCCCTTCTCAGGCTCACCAAAAGCCCTCCGGAAGTCTGCGGGTCAAAGACCAGATCCTCCAAAGCTTCCTCAACCTTGTCCTCCAGCCGTACATCCTTCTTATTATACGCCTTATTCCTATAAGTACCCTCAGGGACCAATCCCATAGACGCATAAAAAAGAGCATCCGGCAGCACTTCTAATCTGCCGGTCTCAATCACAAGTGAGACCCCGCTTGCCCTGGCAGTTTCCAGTGCATGTCCCGCAAGCCCAAATCCAGTCACATCCGTACAGCTATGCACCTCAACCTCTCTGAGCACCTCCATAGCCAATTTATTCAGGCAGCTCATACTCTCCACCGCACATCTTTTCGCCTCCTCAGAAGCCATACCGGCCTTCACAGCCGTATTGACCAGCCCCACTCCCAGTGGTTTCGTCAACAGAAGCACATCACCGGCCTGCGCTCCGCCATTCTTCCAAATCCTATCCGGATGCACAAAACCCGTCACACAAAGCCCATACTTAGGCTCCTCATCATTGATAGAATGCCCGCCTGCCAGCACAGCCCCGGCCTCCTTCACCTTAGAAGCCCCGCCCGCCAGCATCTCTCCCAGCACCTCAGCTCCCAGGCAATTAGGAAACGCCACCACATTCAAAGCAAGCCTCGGCTCCCCGCCCATAGCATACACATCACTGAGCGCATTAGCCGCCGCGATCTGTCCGAAGGTAAACGGATCATCCACCATAGGCGGAAAAAAATCCACCGTCTGGATCAAAGCCACCTCATCCGAAACCCGATACACCGCCGCATCATCCGCCGTCTCAACCCCCACCAACAAATTTTCATCCATCACCGCAGGCAGTCTCCCCACCACCTCCGCCAAAATCCCCGGCCCAATCTTAGCCGCACACCCCGCACTCTTAGAAAACTCCGTCAACTTCACCCCAGCACTCATAACAATCTCCTATCCATTCCCATCTCTCTCAATCCCACAACCTCCCTACCCCTCTCTCAATTTCCCTATATACTTCCCTCAACCCACAACATCTCTTTATATTTATATCTTCCTATTTCAACTCTTCCCCCCTACCGCCATCCCCCCCTCACTCCAACCAATATCCAGTGGTCAGCCAGCCAACAGGGAAAGGAGCGGTGAGCGGAGGGCAGCCGGGGCAGAGGGTATCAGGCAGACGGTGTACGAGGAGCGGGCAGAAGATCCACCTGCCCCAGACACTTAATGAGGAGGCCTCTGCCGACGAATTTAGTGACTGGGAGCAGGTTAGCTTCTGCCCAGCGGAGCGCTCCGTCTGCCTGATACCCTCTGCCCCGGCTGCCCTCCGCTCACCGCTCCTTTCCCGTCCGCCCTCTGTCCGCCCTCACTTTCTCTTACATCCCTTCTATCACCACCTCCACCGGACAATGATCCGACCCAAACACCTCCGTATGGATCCCCGCCGAAACCAGTTTCTCCCTCAACCGATCCGACACACAAAAATAATCAATCCTCCACCCCGCATTCTTCTCCCTTGCCCTAAACCGGTAAGACCACCAGGAATAAACCCCGGTCTCCTCCGGATAAAAATACCGGAAACTATCCGTAAACCCAGCCTCCAAAAGCTCTGTAAACTTCCCTCTCTCCTCGTCCGTAAATCCCGCATTATGCCTGTTGGTCTTGGGATTCTTCAAATCAATCTCCCGGTGTGCAACATTCAAATCCCCGCACATAACAACCGGCTTTTTCTCATCCAGTTTCAAAAGATACTCCCTGAACGCATCCTCCCATTCCATCCTGTAAGGAAGCCTTGCCAGCTCATTCTTTGAATTGGGTGTATAACAAGTCACAAGATAAAACTCATCGTACTCCAGAGTGATCACCCTGCCCTCCTGGTCATGCTCCTCCATACCGATACCATATGCCACGGAAACCGGCTCCTTCTTGGCAAAAACAGCCGTCCCCGAATACCCCTTCTTCACAGCATAATTCCAGTACGCATAATACCCTTCCGGCGCAAAATCAATCTGTCCTTCCTGAAGCTTTGTCTCCTGCAGACAGAAAAAGTCCGCGTCCGCAGCCTCAAAAAATTCTGTAAATCCCTTCTGCACACAAGCCCGCAGGCCATTCACATTCCATGATATAAATTTCATACGATTCTCCTCTCTGTTCTCTACAAATACGTTAAGATCTCCCGGTAAAACTCCAGGATCGTTTCATATTTCATGCCGCAGTTTGCCGGACTGGTGGACGGCAGCTGTCTGATCGGCACCCCCGTATGGGGCTCACAATATTTCCGGTAAAGCGCCGCTGCCTTTTGTCCTGTGGCAAAAACAGCCTGTATGGGTGCAGCATCCAGCACGATAGACATATCATTGGCCGCCGGGTTTTTAATGCTTCCGTCATCCGCCCCGCGTATCTCGCAGCTTTTCAGCACATCCCACACAGCCACCTTATGGGCCAGCAGCATTTTCTTCTTTTCTTCTATGGTCAAAGGCATATCTTCTCCCAGAACTTCCCCCATCACTTTCCAGAATCTGTTTCTGGGATGCCCGTAATAAAATCCTTCCTCTCTGGATTTCGGAGAAGGCATTGTCCCCAAAAGCAACACTCTGGAACTGCTGTCAAAAACCGGTGCAAACGTATGCGTCACATATTCTGTCTGATTTTTCATCGGCTCCTCCCCAAAATAGACGAAATATTTAAGTCTTCTTTTCTTTTATTATTGTAGAATTTTACTTCTTTCGTCCTCATTATACACTATTTTTTCTCTCCTGCGAAGTAAAAAAAGTTGGCAAAACGACTTTACGAACGCCGTCTTATGAGTATATAATAAAGACTGCATCGGAAAAACTGCAGAAAGTACACACAGCACACTATCTGTGGTGAAAACAACAGAATTCTTAAGTAAAAAGGAGAAAAATCAATGGGTGGAATATTTGGAGTAGCTTCTAAATCCAGCTGCACTTTGGATTTGTTTTTCGGAACAGACTATCATTCTCATCTAGGAACAAGAAGAGGCGGTTTGGCAGTCTATGGACCAAATGGATTCAACCGTTCGATTCACAATATCGAAAATACCCCTTTCCGTACTAAATTCGACGGAGACTTAAACGAACTGGAAGGAAATCTGGGTATTGGCTGTATCTCTGACAACGAGCCGCAGCCGCTTTTAGTACAGTCACATCTGGGAAGCTTCGCTATCACAACAGTAGGAAAGATCAACAACATGGAGGAGCTTGTAGATATCTCCTATAAAAACGGATGTACCCATTTCCTGGAAATGAGCGGCGGAAGCATCAATCCAACCGAGATGGTGGCGTCCCTGATCAACCAGAAATCCACCATTGTGGAAGGGATACAGTATGTACAGGAGCTTGTTGAAGGTTCCATGACCCTGCTCCTGCTCACCCCTAAAGGAATCTATGCAGCCCGTGACCGGGTAGGCCGCACCCCTGTCATCCTTGGCAAAAAGGAGGATGCATTCTGTGCCGCCTTTGAAAGCTTTGCCTTCTTCAATCTGGGCTATGAAACCTACCGCGAACTTGGCCCCGGAGAAGTTGTATTCCTTACACCGGAGAGCGCTGAGACTTTAGTCAAACCACGTGAGGAAATGAAGATCTGTTCCTTCCTGTGGGTATACTATGGATATCCCACCTCTACCTATGAAGGCATAAATGTAGAGGAAATGCGCTACGAATGCGGCAAAAAGCTGGCACAGCGCGATGCCCAGAGGGAAAATGTGAAACCCGACCTGGTCGCAGGTGTTCCCGATTCCGGTATCGCACACGCGATCGGCTATGCCAATGCATCCGGTATTCCCTTCTCCCGCCCGTTCATTAAATATACACCGACCTGGCCCCGCTCTTTCATGCCGACTCAGCAGAGCCAGAGAAACCTCATCGCCCGCATGAAACTGATTCCTGTGGAAGCGCTGATCAAAAACAAGAGTCTGCTGCTCATTGATGATTCCATTGTCCGCGGCACACAGCTTCGGGAGACAACAGAATTTTTATATAGCAGCGGAGCCAAAGAAGTTCACATCCGTCCGGCCTGCCCGCCGCTACTGTTCGGCTGCCCGTACCTGAACTTCTCCCGTTCCAAATCCGAAATGGATCTGATCACCCGCCGTATCATTGCAGACCGTGAGGGGGACAATGTTCCCGCGGAAGTCCTTGCCGACTACGCGAACCCGGATTCCACCAACTACAAAGAAATGCTGGAGGAGATCGGAAGACAGCTTAATTTCACCACCCTTCACTATCATCGTCTGGATGATCTGACCGCCTCCATCGGCCTCAGTCCGTGTAAAATGTGTACACACTGTTTTGACGGAAAATAATAGATGGATTTTCAGACACGCTATAGGCCCAACCGCTTCCGGCTGGAGAAAAATTAAGATAAGATATCACAACAGTCCCGGATATCGTTAAGGTATCCGGGACATTCTTATACCATACAAATCTCATTTATGGAATGCAGCACATCCTCTTTTTGACTGCACTCTATTGTAAAAGTCACGTCCGGGCTGTTCCTTTTTACGGTCTCAATTATCTCTTTATAATCCAGGTTTCCCCTTCCCAGTCCCCAGTGGGCATCCCTGTCCCCCCAATTGTCATGGACATGCAGATGTTTGATATAACTGCCAAACAGCTCCGCCCATGCACCGGCCGGCCTATCGGAATAGCAATGGGCATGTCCCATATCCAGGCAAAGTCCAAAATCAGGATGCTCCACCTTCCTTGCCACTTCAAGAATAGGCTCTGCCTGTCTGTCAAACACATTTTCCATCACGATCTGAATCCCTTCCCTGCCTTCCAGAAACCGTTTATAAAAATCAGCCACCCTGTCGGCCCAGCCGATCAGCAGATATACATCCGGTACATAACAGGTGTGGAACACCAGCTTTTTAGCCCCCAGTCTTTTCGCTGCCCAGTAAGCCTGCTCATATCTTTTCCTGGTAGTCTCCAGGATCAGGGAATCAAACGTCATAGGATTCAAATCCAAAAAAGGCCCATGAAGGATCAGGTCCTCACACCCCATCTCCTCCAGCCTCTTTTCATACCGATCCGCCTTCTCTTCCAGACTGTCCAAATTTTCCGAAATAGAAAACTCAATACTCTCAACCCCTGCCCCTGTCTTTTCTATCACATCTCTCATATCCCAGTCTTCCAGTAAATGACTCACATAAATCATACTTCACCCGTCCACTCTCTTAAACTATTTCTATAATCTCTACATCCGAACTCTCTTAATCTATTTCTATGATCTCTACATCCGAACTCTCTTAATCTATTTCTATGATCTCTACATCCGAACTCTCTTAATCTATTACTATAATCTCTACATCCGAACTCTCTTAATCTATTTCTATGATCTCTACATCCGAACTCTCTTAATCTATTTCTATGATCTCTACATCCGAACTCTCTTAATCTATTACTATAATCTCTACATCCGAACTCTCTTAATCATTTCCATAATACCACAAATCCCCATACAATTCTTCCTTTTTTCAACAGCAAAGCCCCTCCTTCCGCCAGTGCACTGAAAAACAGCAGCCGGACCCAACCGCCGACCTGCCTGTCCCGTGTCCGGCAGAACCTTGCAGAAAAAAGGACCGCCACGTCCCCGCAGCAGTCCTTTTTCGCCTAATAATCTGTCTTCTGATAAAAATGCCCTTCCAAAAAATCCGTCTTGATCACATTGATAAATGCCTTCGGATCCGCCTTCCGAACTCGTGAGACCAACACTTTTGCCTCTGCACTGGAAACAACAGAATACAGCATTTTCCGCCCTTCATTAGAATAACAACCGGTAGCCGCAAACTCCGTTGCACTGTGATTCGTCACCTCATAAATCTCCTGGTACACGGCATCCGGACAATCCGTAACAATAAACAGTGTCTCCTTCTTATACGCCGTATGCAGCATATGGATGATCTGTGTGGACGTAAACTGGAAAATAATAGAATAAAGCGCTTTATCCCATCCGAACAGAATACCCGCGATCACCAGCACACATCCGTTGCCAAGCAGAATAAAATTCCAGACATCCTTGTTCTTTTTCTCAGCAAAATAAATAGCGATAAAATCCGTACCTCCGCCGCTTGTCCCGCCCATGAGGCAAAGACTCACAGCAAAACCGTTCAACAGTCCGCCGAACACGGAGATCAGCAGAATATCCTGGGTGATCGGCTGATACGGAATAATATCGGTAAGAACACTGGTCAGCACAATGATCATGGCGGAGCTGACTGTGAACTTCTTGCCTATAGCTTTAAAACAAACGATCGTAGGGATTGCATTCAACAGCAGGTTGATCACCGTAAACGGCAGCACAATGCCCAAAAACCGTTCAAAGATAGTCTGGATCAGCAGCGTCACTCCATTAAACCCGCCGGGATACAATCCACCGGCCCTTACAAAGGTCTTAATATTAACTGCCATGATAATGGCACCTGCAAGCCCAAAGACAACTCGTTTTGCCTCTGTCTTATAATCAATATTCGCTTTCATTTTTCCTCATCTGCTGACCTTACAGCATGTGTTTCCGAAGTTCCTCCGGAGATTTTACAGTTAAATAAGCCGGTGCAATATCAAAGACGGTTCTGCAGCCGCTCTGTCCCTCCCGGTTCAGACGGTATGCTGCCCTTGCGTAAGCTACTATGACAGAGGAAGTAAATTCCGGGTTTGAATCCAGTTTCAGACTGTACTCGATCACATGACTGTGCTCTTGCTCCCATCCTGTCTTTCCTGTACGGATAACAAATCCTCCGTGAGGAAGTCCCGCGTGCTCAGCCTTCATCTGCTCCTCACTGATGAAATGCACAGTTGTCTCATACTCATCAAAATAATTGGGCATTGTCTTGATCTCTTTTTCAATCTTCTCTTTATCCGCGCCATCTTCTGCCACTACAAACACTTCACGTGTATGCTTTTCTCCGGTTGTCAGTGCCGGATTCTCGCCGTTTCTGACTGCTGAAAGCGCTTTTTCCACAGGAATGGTATACTGTCTTGCATCCACAACTCCGTCAATCCTTCTGACTGCATCTGAATGTCCCTGGCTTACGCCTTTTCCCCAGAACGTGTAGTCTGTTCCTTCCGGCAGAATGGCATTGGCATACAGGCGGTTCAAAGAAAACATTCCCGGATCCCAGCCCACTGAGATCAGGCCGATCTTCCCGCTTTTCTTTGCCGCTGCATCTACTTCTGCAAAATGCTCAGGAATTTTTGCATGAGTATCAAAGCTGTCCACCACGTTGAAATACTGTGCAAACTCAGGTGTCTGCTTCGGTAAGTCTGTTGCGCTTCCACCGCACAGGATCAGAACGTCAATGTCGTCCTTCATCTTCACAGCTTCATCCACATGATATACTTTTGCAGTCTCTGTCATGATACGGACATCTGCAGGATCACGGCGTGTAAAAACAGCAGCGAGCTCCATATCCGGGTTCTGTTTCACAGCACATTCCACTCCGCGTCCCAGATTACCATAGCCTAAAATTCCGATTCTTATACTCATCCTTTACCTCTCCTGTTAATTTTTTCTATAGTGTTTCCCTTTTCATCCCACTAAGTATAACAAATTCCCTTTTTCACTTCAACCTGCAAAATTCATAAATCAGCCGATGCCGCCGTAAAAAATTCCTAAAATATATACAACAACTATTTACATATTCCCGGAGAGGTTTCTCGTATGGTTGTTATCAGGGCGTCGCTTGTCCCTTCAATTGTATAATTCCCGCTTCCCGCAGATAAAAAAAAGCTGTCACCCTTTTGAAAACTCAGGGAGTCAGCCTGGCAGGAAATCCTTCCCTTTCCGTCCAATATGAGAATACTGGCAAATGATGCCTCTGAAACATTTCCCTCCATTTTTTTCATTACGTTTCCATCCAGATTCAATCTGTCTACCGTAAAATAATCACAGTCTGCCACATGGGGATAACTGCTCCTGTCTCTCATGATCGGCACCCGTTTTGTAACAGCCAGGGCCTTTTCAATGTGCAGATCCCGTTTTTTTCCGTCTTTTCCCACTCTTCCATAGTCATACACACGGTATGTCACATTGGAATTTTGCTGGATCTCCGCTATGAGTATATCCTTCCCAATGGCGTGTATGGTACCGGATTCAATAAAAAGCACATCCCCCTTCTGCACCCGGACCGCATGAAGCACCTCCGGCAGGGTATCCTCTTTGATCCGCCTTGTAAATTCCTCTTTACTGATTTCTCTTTGAAATCCATAATACAGAAAAGCATCCTTTCCCGCATCCATCACATACCACATTTCTGTTTTTCCATACTGTCCTTCATTCTCCAGGGCAAACTGATCATCCGGATGAACCTGTATGGATAAGTTGTCCCTGGCATCAATAAATTTTATCAGAATAGGAAAATCCCCAAATCGGCTGCAATGTGTTCCCAGCACCTCTCTTCCTTCCGCTTCAATATATTGGGGCAGTGTCTTCCCTTTATAGCTGCCGTTTGTTATAACGGAAGGCCCGTCGGGATGGCAGGATAATTCCCATGTCTCTGCCAGCACATTACCGGCAGACTCTTTTTTGTACTCCTCTATCAGCCTATGTCCACCCCAGAGATAGTCTTTCCCACTGGGTTTCAGTTTTAAAACACTCATTCCTGACACTCCTTCATCCCTGTTCTGCCATTTCCTCTACTGACTGTTTCATATGGCGCAGTCTTTCTTTTGCCTCTTTCTCGTCACTGCCGCGGACACCTATATAAAATTTGATCTTCGGCTCCGTCCCTGAAGGGCGGATACAGCACCACGCGTCATCCTCCAATTCAAAATACAACACATCTGACACAGGAAGTCCTGTGACTTCCTCTCCCTCCCTGTAATCACAAAAGCCTATGACTGCTGCTCCTCCAATGTCTTTTGGAACCTCCCCTCGGATCCGTTCCATCATATCTGCGATTTTCTTCGTACCTTCCCGGCCCTTTAACGTCACCGTGACAAGAGTTTCCTTATAATGACCATATGTATCAAAAAGCAGTCTCATCTGATCACAAAGTGTCCGGTTTCGGGATCTGCACCAGGCAGCCACCTCACACAGAGCCATCACTGCGGCCACCGCATCTTTATCCCTTGCATGAGTGCCCACAAGACAGCCATAACTCTCCTCATATCCAAAAACATACTCATGTTCATGATCTTCCTCAAAGAATTTAATCTGTTCCCCGATATATTTAAATCCGGTCAACGTTTTGATCAATTCCATATGATATGCTTCCGCGATTTTCCCGGCCATCCTGCCTGATACGATGGTTGTCACCACCGCACCGTTTTCAGGCAATGTCCCCATGGCTTTTCTCTGGGAGAGGATATATTCCAGGATCAATGCACCTGTCATATTTCCCGTGAAGCTTACATACTCTCCTGTCCGGCTGTCCCTTGCATAGACACCCAGCCGGTCCGCGTCAGGGTCCGTGGCGAGTACAAGATCCGCCTCCACCTTTTCTGCCAGTTTCAGCGCCAGTTCAAAGGCATGCCTGTCCTCCGGATTTGGATACGTCACCGTGGAGAAGTCCTTGTCGGGAAGTTCCTGTTCTTTCACCACATAAACCTGTGTAAACCCCAGCTCTTTCAGCACCATTCTGACCGGAATATTTCCGGTTCCGTGAAGAGGTGTGTACACAATCTTCAGTCTGTCCGCTTCTTGACCAATGATCTCCGGATGAATGATCAGCTTTTTCAGCGCCTGCCTGTACAGATCGTCCATTTCCGGAGGAATCACTTCATATAAACCGGCTGTCTTTGCCTCCTGCCGGGTCATGTTCTTTACCTGGGTATGGTCTGTGATCGCATTCACTTCCCCGATAATTTCTTTATCCCGGGGATACGTGATCTGAGCGCCGTCTTCCCAGTACACCTTATATCCATTATATTCCGGAGGGTTGTGGCTGGCCGTCACAACAATCCCGGCTGCACATCCAAGCGTTCTCAGGGCAAAAGACAACATTGGGGTGGGGCGGAGGGAAGAAAATATATATGCCTTAATCCCATTGGCTGCCAGGCAGAGAGCTGCTTCCTCAGCAAATTCCGGAGACATATTTCTGGAGTCAAAGGCTATGGCCACGCCTTTTCCCTCTTTTCCCTCTCTGACGATATAGTTTGCTAACCCCTGGGTGGCTTTGCGCACAGTATAAATATTCATGCGGTTTGTCCCTGCGCCAATGATTCCCCGCAGTCCTCCCGTCCCAAATTCCAAATCCCGGTAGAAGCGCTCTTCGATTTCTTTATGGTCCCCGGCTATCTTCTGCAGTTCTTCCCTTATTTCCCCGTCAAAATAGGGATCTGTCAGCCAGGATTCATACCTTTGTCTCGCATCCATTACACAGACTCTCCTTGTTCATATATTTTACGAATTTTTCGCATATGGTTTTATGTTTTCCGTTATCCGGGAATGCCAGCAGCAATCCGTCCCTCAGGATCAGGGCTGTCTTCCTCCCTCCATCCCCGTATACGGGAAAACTGCCGGTCTCCATATCATCCAAGGGGTAAAAATCCCCTCCCATTTCTTTTAAGTATTGATAAAAGCTTTCCGGTATGATCACAGCATCCAGCTCTTCATTCTGCCATTTGAAAAAGAACTTCTCATAAGAGCTTTCATTGGCAGATTCCAGCTTCACATCACCATAAGAAAAGACGTAATCCGAATCAATTACAATCTCCCCTTCCGAAATGCCCAGGTTCTGTGAAAAGGCATCCGCAAGCTTTCTGTCCCGCGCCGAATCTATCTCCTGATTGACCATCACACAGGTAAACACCGGCCTTACTTTTGCCAGCACAGTAAAATGAAATACTCCAAAGACAAGGAGAACTGCCGCACAGATTCCGCACAGGATATGATACCAGTAATATGACTTGATATAAGACGCCGCTTCCTTTCTATCCATCCCCTTCATATTCTCTTTCAGGTCCGCAAAATACCTTTTCATTTTTCCGTCACTCCTTTTTAAGAGCTGCCAATCGTTCCAGATTGCCCCGGATCATTTCATTCCTCTGTCTGACACAATCCGCTGAGCGGAGCGGATCTTTCGGTGCCAAAAACAAATACTCCTCCAGCCTATCTATGGTAGTGACCGCCACATGCATTCTTGTATCACAGGATGCATAGTAGATATACACATCTCCATTTTCCCTGGCAATCGCCCCATTTGTGAATACCACATTGGAGACATCTCCCACCCGCTCTCTGCCCAGAGGCACCAAAAATGCGCCGGAAGGTTCTGCGATCACTTTGGACGGGTCCTTTAAATCCGTGCCGAAGGCGTAGAGTACATAGCGCAGCCCGGCTGCTGTATTTCTCACACCATGAGCAATATGGATCCAACACTTTCTGCCTTTAATGGGCGGCGCACCGGCTCCGTTTTTTGCCTCTGTGAGCGTGTGATAAATCCTCCTGCTGATAATCTTTTCCTCACCGATCACGGCGTGCTCAATGTCATCGCACAAACCGAATCCAATCCCTCCGCCGCTTCCTGTTTCGATAAATCCATCCATAGGTCTTGTATAAAATGCATATTTGCCGTCTACAAATTCCGGATGGAGAGACACGTTGCGCTGCTGAGGAGATTCCATAGTCTTCAGGTTATCCAGTCTCTCCCAGACCACCAGATCTTTTGTGCGCACGATTCCCGCTTCCGCCACTGCTGCATACAGATCCGGATTCCCTTTATCCTTACTCTCTGAACAGAAAATCCCATATATCCAGCCATCCTCATGTTTTGTAAGCCGCATATCATATACATTTGTCTCCTGATGGCAGGTATCCGGCAAAGTCACCGGATAATCCCAAAAATGAAACCCATCAATTCCCGTATCACTCTGTGCAACGGCAAAAAAGGATTTTCTGTCATTTCCCTCCACGCGTACTACAAGATAATATTTTCCATTAAGATAAATAGCACCCGAATTCATTACCGCATTGATTCCCAAAACCTCCATAAAATGAGGATTTTTCTCCTCATCAAGGTCATACCTCCAGTGTACCGGGGCAAAGTCCCTGGTAAGCACCGGATATAGGTATCGGTCATAGATTCCATTATAAAAATCAGCCTTCTGGTTTTTTCTGGATACCAGATTGTCTACCTTTGCCTTTTCTATGTAATATTGGCTATGAAGCATTTGACATCCTCCTTATGACTTCCATACACATTCTTCCGTTATGGTAAGGACATTTCCACGGTTCTACGATCGGTTTGGGCAGGGGCACATGATTTTCATCCACCGCCCAGAACCATTCGGAATGCTCTCTGGGATCTATGATATAGTCCTTGATATAATTCCAGATATCCTCCGCCGCTTCCAGGTATTCCACATGCTCCGGAGCTTTTTCATATCCGTTCACAAATCCTACAATAGCTTCCGCCTGTACCCACCACACTCTGGTGGTATCTATCACTCCATTCTCAGCCTCGTTCACCAGTGAGTGGTCTCTGTAAGCCCTCTCATAGATGTTCCCGGTAATCTCTGCTGTGATGGGATACAGTCTCTCGCTCCACTCCCTGTCACCCAACACCTCCAATCCCCTGTCGATGAGCCATGCAGCCTCAATATCATGGCCGTAAGAATACAGGTCGATCAGACTGTTCCAGGTACGGTCAAAGAATACCTCCTGCCGTCCTTTAGCCGGATCATATACTTTATCCGCGATCAGACCAAGTATAAACCGAAGCTGCTTTGCCGCCTCCTTTTTACCGGTGATCCGGTAAAATTCTGTGTAAGCCTCAAATACATGCAGCAGGGTATTCATAGTCTTCTCCGCAAGGATTCCATTCTCAGACAGCTTGTCATTCTTTCTTGGTTCAAACCGGATATTGAACGCCTCCAGGTAGCCGTACTCATCTCTGCATCTATTCTCCACGATCCCAAACAATTCCTCCGCAAGCTCCAAAGCCTCTTTTTCCCTTGAAGCTTCATAATAGGAAGAAAGGGCATAGATGGCAAACGCCTGGTTATATGTATGTTTGGTGGTATCTTCCGGCATACCGTCAGCAGTGACAGACCAGAATACACCGCCGTTCTCTCTGTCAACACAGTGCTCCCTCATAAACTCCCATGCATGCCGGGCATGTTCCAGAAGATGTTCCTCCCCCAGGAGCAGATAGGCATTGGAGAACATCCACAGAATGCGGCTGTTAAGGATACAGCCCTTCACCGCCAGCGGGTCTGTCCTCACATTATGATCCATGAATCCATAATACCCGCCATTTTCTGTATCCCGTAAATTCTCCCAAAAAGGAATCAGTTTTTCAATCAAATGGTTTTTAATCTCTGCCACAAACATCTCATTTCCCGCCTTTTATCTTCTGCCAATCTCTGTATCGTTTTCCCTGACCACACTATGGTCTTTGATATAGGAAACCACCTCATCTGCCGTTGTAAATGCAAGCCCTACATAAGAGTCAGCTGCTCCATAGTAGATGGCGATCTTTCCTGTCCTGGAATCGTGGATGGTAGCACAGGGAAATGTGACATTTGGTACAAATCCCCGTTCTTCATACCATTCTTCCGGGGTGAGCAGAAAGTTTTCACACCGGTATTTTACAATAGAGGGATTGTCAATGTCTAAAATGGCACCCCCGATGCTATACACATATCCGTTGCAGGTCCCTGATACTCCGTGATAAAACAGAAGCCACCCCTGGTTTGTCTCAATAGGAGCTGCACCCCCGCCAATCTTCAGGGATTCCCACCATTCACTGCTCTTGCCCATTACATGACGGTGTTTTCCCCAGTAAACCAGATCACGGCTCTCTGACACGAAAATATCACCGAAAGGTGTATGGCCGCTGTCACTTGGCCTGGACAGCATCATAAAATTCCCGTTAATTTTTCTGGGAAATAATACTGCATTTCTGTTGAAAGGAAGGAACGGATTTTCAATTCTTGTAAAAACCTTAAAATCCTCCGTCTTCGCCATACCGATAGCCGCACCGTAGAAATCCTGGCACCAGATGATATAATACACATCATCCACTTTTACCAGCCGCGGGTCATAAGCATATCCCGGCATAAACTCTTTCCCTTCCCCATCTACAAATCGAATCTTTTCTTTTTCAAGATCCCAGTGGATCCCATCTTCACTTTTTCCCAGATAAATGTAAGGAATCCCGTTGATCTGTTCTCCTCGGAATACCCCGATAAACGCGCCCTTATAGGGAATGACCGCACTGTTGAAGATACGTGCCACACCTTCCACGGGATTTCTTCCGATAACCGGATTATCCCGGTATCTCCATAAAGGCATTGCGGACTGGGACTTTGGCCGCTCCTGCCAGGGTACATTAGGCACCTCTGCACCTATTATCTTCACTTCACTCATACGCTTTTCCTCTAACTTTCTTTAACCTTTCACGGCTCCCGCCGCCATTCCACTGTATACTTGTTTCTGGAATATCAAAAATAATATCAATATAGGGATGATCGTGATCAACACGCCCGCACAGATATAGTTGTACTGGTTTCCGTAAGGCCCTGTAAAAGTATAAAGGGCCGTGGAAATGGTCTTTAATTCCGGTGCCTGCAGATACAGATTGGATGCATAATATTCGTTATAGACACCCACGCCCTTTAGCACAAGAGACGTTACTATGGCCGGTTTTAAGAGCGGGAAGAGGATCTTAAAGAACACCCCAAAATAAGTACATCCATCCATGATCGCCGACTCGTCCAGAGACACCGGCAGATTTTCAAAAAACTGCAGGAATATGTATATGGAAATAATGTCCGTTCCCATAAGCACTATCATATAACCGTAGAGGTGATTGATAAGGCCTAATGCATACATGATCTGATAGATCGTAACCTGCATGGCAATTCCGGGAAGTAATGCGGCAAACATAAACAGATTCTCAATCAGCCTTCTGCCAGGAAAGCGAAACCGGTTCAGTACATACGCAAGCATAGCTCCAATAAAAACAGATACCGTCAGCACAACAAGCAGCACTATGGTTGTATTCAAAAATCCCCGCAGCATATTTGCCTTCTCAAAAGCGATCCGGAAATTTTCAAACAGCAGTTGATCCGGAAGCTCCAGCACAGATGTGGATGCATATTCCTCATTACTCTTAAATGAGGTGATGATGCACACACAGACCGGGATCAGCGTCACGGCTGAAAAGACTGCCAGTGACAGATACTTTACAATTGAGAAGAGGATAGAACCCAGCTTTACCTGCTTCATGATGATACACCTCCCCTGGCTGCCTTTTTTTCCATCCCAGCCATTTTCTTCTCTCT
Organism: Blautia marasmi; assembly: GCF_900258535.1. Taxonomy (NCBI): domain Bacteria; kingdom Bacillati; phylum Bacillota; class Clostridia; order Lachnospirales; family Lachnospiraceae; genus Blautia; species Blautia marasmi. The sequence continues at coordinate 3,936,070 of NZ_OIWX01000001.1, read as the reverse complement.
GCGTTTCCTGCGGCGGACCGCTTCCCTGGATTCATCATCTGTCCCATTGTCAAAAGCATATTTAAAAAATACTTTCTGCGCGATCGTACATAATACAATAATTGCCAGCAGGACGATCGCCATGGCGCAGGCCAGGCCCACTTTTTGATTCTCATGGGCGATCCGGTTCATGATCACGAAATATGTCCCGGTCCCCATGGTGCCGTTCGTGATAACATATGGCGGCTCAAACGCACTCAGGGAGCCGCTGATGGAAAGGATCAGATTCAAAACGATGATAGATTTGATACTGGGCATGATAATGTAGCGGAACTGATGCCACTTGTTGGCCCCATCCAGGGAGGCCGCCTCATACAAATCCGTATCCACAGACATCATAGCCCCTAAAAACAGTATCATGTTCTGTCCTGTATACCTCCACACAGAGGTTGCCGCCAGCGAGATATTATTGATCCCCGTATCCTGCAGCCAGTATGGGATATTATCTATATTCATTCCGAACATCTGAAGGATGGAATCCAGTACAAATCCTCTGGCATAAAAAAATTTAAAGATAAAACCAACGGCAATACCACAGATCAGATACGGAAAAAAGATCGCTCCCTTAAAAAAGGATGCACCTTTTACCTTAAACACCATCATGGTGGCAAAGAACAGTGCCAAAGCAAGCTGTACCACCGCACCGCCCATATAATACAGGCTGACAGCCAAGGAGCCAAATATTTCCTTCCGTTTAAACACTTCTATATAGTTGTCCAGTCCCACAAAGGTACGGGAACCTATGTACTTCATCTTATAAAAACTGAATTGAAACATTTTCCCGAAGGGGATATAAGTAAACACAAGAAGCAGTGTCAGCGGAACGATCAGAAACAAGATGATCACAAGCCATCTCTGTCCGTCCCGGCTTTTTATCCACTCACCAAAATTTTTTTTACGTTTTACGGCCTTTGCCGTTTTCCCTTTACCCATAATATGCTCCCTATTGTCAAGGCAGGATTTCCACACCAAGTGTTTCCTGGGCTGCTGACCATTTTGCGTTCCACTCCTCCATCAATTGATCCAGAGTCTTTGTTCCATAAAGAGCCGCCTCCAGGATCTCGCAGTCCGGATAGTCATCATTGTTGATCCCTACTTCACTCTCCGTATTTACATCATCAAATAGATCTTCTTCCCCATCCTTTGCCGGGTTGTTCGGAAGTAATTCCACTCCTTCAAAATCAGCCAGTGCCTCCGGAAGTTTACCGCTTTTCAGAGCCGGAATGCTTCCCTCAAAATCATAGATCTCAGATTCTTCGATCAGCCATTTCAGATATAACATGGCTGCGATCTGGTTGTCCTTTTCTGCCTGATTGTTGATGCCAAAGGAATAATTACCGCCGGAACCTGCATATCTCTTGCCGTCCACAGTAATTGGAAATGGCATATACCCCACATCATCAGGGGTGTCTCCAGCTTGTTTACACTGCTCTACCGCCCAGGAGCCAAGCACCATAGCTGCAATATCGCCTTTGTTGATCGCACCCTTTGAGGATTCCCAGTCAGAGCTTGCCGGATCCTCTTCTACCAGCTTACGTGCCACAGATTCATACAAGGTATAATATACGGCATAAGGCCCTGTCATATCTCCTCTGTCGGAAAATGGATCCTTCATATGGGGTAAGTTCACCATCTTAAAATCAGGGTCACCGGTTGCGGCTACTGTAATATAATCATCCCAGGCTCCCATGGGCCAACCTGCCGAAAAGTTTGTGTACAGCGGAACGGCATTGGTATTGTCTTTGATCTTCTGAAGATCCTCCAGAAATTCATCCGGTGTTGCCGGCAGTTTTTCAATTCCCGCCTCCTTCCAAATCCTCTTGTTATAGACCACACCGCTGGCTGTTCCGCCATTGGCGATGCCGTATACTGTTTTATCAAAAGATTTATCCGGAATAAAATTATATATCTGATCTAATGTTTCAAAATCACCCAGAGGAGTAAAATATGTAGATAATTCACTTTTTGCCACTGATGTAGGAATGAATGCCAAATCCCCCCAGTCCCCTGTAGTCAGACGGAGATTCATAGATTCCTCATAATCCGTGATCCCTTCATATGTCACCTTAATATTGGGATACAATTCCATGAATTCTTCCGCATATCCCTTATACACAGTGTCCACCACATCGGTTCTGTTTGTCAGCACTTTAATATCTGCTTTCAGATCCTTGTAATCCTCCCCTACTTTGATCTGGTCAATGGTGGGTATCTCTGCACCGGATCCCGGCTCCTGTTTTTTTCCACTGCCATTATCCCCACATGCCGCCAGAGACAATACCAACGCAGATACCAGCGTTATCCCTATTGTTTTGTTGATCACTTTTTTCTTCATTTCAATTCCTCCCTTTATGCGAGATTAATTTTTCGCTTTAAGATAAATATTTTTTTAATTATCTTTAAGTTGTTTTAATCCTATCATTAATCATTTTTAATTTCAACCCTTTTAAGCAAATCCTTAACTTTTCTACATTTTGCACATTTTATCTGAGCTAATTTTGTCTATTTCCTCTTATTTATTCTTCTTTTTTACTATTTTCCTTTACTTAAACCATTTTTTAATTTGCTTAATTTTTCATCTTGTTTTTGCTTAATCAAATTCCTTTAAACACAAAAAAATCCTGGTCCCTGAAAAATCAGGACACCAGGATTCTCTTTCCCTATTTTTATATTATTCTTTTTACGCTGCTCCTCTCCACCACAACACTGTCTATATGAGACACCCCATATCTATGGTCATCCCCTCTTAGTTTGGCCATGAGGATTTTCACCGCGCTGCTGGCCATCTTCTCCATATTCACATTATAGGTAGTAAGTTCCTCCGCAAAGGAATGGCCATACAGATAATTGTCATATGCCACTATTGAAACATCTTCCGGTACCCTGTATTGGTTTTCCATCAATGTATCGTAAAGCAGACTTGCCGTATAATCCGAATTACACACAAATGCTGTGGGCATCTTTCGGGGAAGTTCCAGCTTCAGCATATCTCCGCTGTAATTCTCACGGTCCTTAAGGAGCCACTCCTGCCGGTACTGGCAGCCATACTCTCCCAGAGCCTTCCTGAACCCGAAATACCGGTCCATAATATTTTCATTGGCTTCAATGGACCCCACAAAACCAATATCACGGTGTCCCCGCTCAATCAGATATCTCGTCACCTTATAGGAGCCCAGATAATTTTCCGAAACCACAGCATCGCAGGGAAGATCTTTATATTGGAAATCAAGCAATACCACAGGTATCCCTGATGTCTCTATGAGCTTAAGCACATAATCATGCCTCATCCAACCGATAATGAGCAAACCGTCTGCTGCTTTTTCAAGCACCATCTGAGGCATCTCCCCCTTGGCTTCTTTCTCTTTATCCACAATTTCGATCATGGTGGTTCCAAGCTTTTTTGCTGCCAGAAACGCCACATGCTGATACATTTCCCAATAAAAGGATGCACCGATCTCTACATATTTATCTAACACCAGCGCTCCAATCCGGAATTTCTTTTCCTCCTCACTTTGGCCCCGCCGGTATCCGAGTTCTTCTGCCTTCTGCACGATCTTCTCTCTGAGACTGTCACTGACGCCCTTTTTCCCGGACAGTGCGTTGGAAACCGTCACCGTACTGATATTCAATTCTTTTGCGATATCACCCAGTCTTACATCTGCCATTTATACCGGCCCCCTTTTCTAACCGTGTCCCCTTCTATCAGTCTTCCTTCTATAATGTGTATCCCCCCTGCCTTTTTCCCCTCTATTCTGCGGAAAAGAAGACCAACACTGGCCTGCGCTATCCTTTTCTCATCATTTTCATAGGTGGTCAGGAGCAAACCTGCAGATGTCTGGGGGTGGAAATTATCAAATCCCGTTACTCCCACATCATCCGGAACAGAAATCCCTCTTTGCTGAAGTTTATCAATCAGTATCTTGGCAATTTTGTCACAATTGCATACAAAAACCTCCGGAAGCTCTTGGGGGACCTCAACGTCCAATCTGTAATATCCCTTAGTCTCTCTGTCGCTGATCACTTTGCCCTGCTGATCTGACAGTTTGTTTCTCTCAAGAGCTTTGCAGTAGCCCATATACCGGTCCATAATATTTCTCGTAGCCAGTGGATTTCCCACAAACTGAAAAGAACGATATCCTGCCCTCACCAGCATCTCCACCATCTCTTCCATACCACCGTAACCATCTGTCAGAACATAATCCATCCTCTCGTCCACGTCATAATAATCCACACAAACGAGGGGAACCCTGCAGGTATTCTTCAGCATTTCAATATACTTATCCGAGAGCTGACCGATCACGATCACGCCGTCCACCGAAACATCCGAAAAGGCTCCCCCCGCTGCGCACTCTTCTTTTTTCTCATCCACCACTTCCAGGACTGTAATACTCCCCCTTCTGGTGGTCTCCTGAGCCACTCGTTTATAAACGTCCATATAGAAAGAAGGAAATTCCTTGATATATCTCTCCGCTACGATAACACCCACGCGATATGCTTTCTTCTTCTGCTTCTCTTCCTTTTTGATCTCATATCCAAGTTCTGAAGCTTTATTAAAGATCTTCTCCCTGGTGGCATCGCTGACACCCTTTTTTCCATTCAGTGCATTGGATACCGTAACAACACTGATCCCCAATGCCCTGGATATGTCCTCCAATTTCACTTCTTTTTTCTGCCCCATCCTCGTTCTCCTTTATCCGTCACAGACAGGCTCACCATCCGGCTCATTAATTTCGATCTGTTCACTTCTGAAATCTCCCTGCCTTGATTCTATTTTAATTCCTGCATTCATGAGAATATTGCCCGTATAAATTTTCCCTCTTACCTCATATTTCCTGTCCGGCTCCAGACCTTTTAATCTCAGAAACCTGCTCTTCGCATTTGGTTTTGCCAGCACACACACATAAGAAACAAGCGCCCAGCATTTATCCTTGCTCACTGTCATCCAGCAGTCCTCTTCCCCTGTTTCCGAAAAAGAACACAGTCTGTAATAATCTCCCTCTGCAATCAGTTTATGATACCTGTGATAAGAGGCTGTCTGGTGTCTCACCATTTCCTTTTCTTCCTCTGAAAGTTTCGTGATATCAAGCTCATATCCAAAGGTTCCTGCCATAGCCACATTGCCCCGGGTCTCAAAAGGCGTATTTCTTCCCACGGTATGATTTGGGCACACACTCACATGGGCCCCCATACACGACAGAGGATATACAAGGGCGGTGCCTTCCTGTATCTTCAGCCTCTCTATGGCATCTGTATCATCGGAGCACCATATCTGCGGACTGTAATAAAGCATTCCCGGATCAAATCTGGCACCTCCGCCGGAACAATTTTCAAGAAGAAGATCAGGAAATTCCCGTACCAGGCGTTCCTGCATCTGATACACACCCAGCATATATCTGTGGAAAAGTTCTCCCTGCCTGTCAGGGGGAAGGCAGACACTTCCCATGGTGGTAAGCTGGCGGTTCATGTCCCATTTCACATAGGAAATATCCGCGCTTTTCAACACATTTTCCATCATTTTATAAACCGCATCCACCACTTCCTGTCTGGACAGGTCCAGAACATACTGTGCCCGGCTCTGGGTAATGTGGCGGCCGGGTATCTGAATGGCCCAGTCCGGATGTTTCTTAAACAGATCGGAATCCGGTGAAATCATCTCCGGCTCAAACCAGATTCCAAATTTCATCCCTGTTTTCTTCACTTCCTCCACAAGATGATGCAGGCCGCCTTTTAGCTTCTCCTCGTTTACCTGCCAGTCCCCCAGAGAACTGTCATCACTGCTTCTGTGCCCAAACCAGCCGTCATCCATAACCAGCATCTCTATCCCAAGCTGAGATGCCTCCCTGGCAATATCTATTAACTTCTTTTCATCAAAATCAAAATAAGTGGCTTCCCAGTTATTAATGAGAATCGGCCTTTCTCTATGGAGATAAGGACTTCTGATCAAATGGTCTCTGTAAAGGTCATGGAAAGTACGAGTCATCTTACCCAATCCTTCTGAGGAGTATACCATGACCACTTCCGGTGCCGTAAAATATTTTCCCGGATCCAGTTTCCAGGTAAATCCTTCCGGATGAATTCCCATGGTCAGGCGAACAGAATCAAACTGACTTTTCTCTGCCTGAGCCATAAAATTCCCGGAGTATACAAAATTCATTGCGTAAACCTCTCCCGCCTCCTGGGTGGTATCCGATGTCACAAGAGCTGCAAAAGGATGTTCCTGATGACTGGATTCCCCTTTGAATGAGCTGATATTCTGCCGTCCATATCCCAGCGGCCGGCGCTGCAGATGCCGCTCCCTCGCCCAGGAACCAAACAGGCCGATCATCTCAAAATCCCTGTCTTCCATATCCAGACATGCGCTGAATACTTTTTCCAGATATACACTTTGATGACCATTATTTTTCACGATCACCGACCTGGTAACTGCATCCAGCTGCTCAAATACAGTATACCGAAGACACACTTCTAAATCAAGCAGTGTATCAACACAGAAAATATTAAGGGTGGTGCACTCCTCATCGCTTCCCCATGTGGCAGGCAGGCCTTCAAGCCCGGGCTTTCCCTTCAGGATCTCATACCTGTCATATTTTAACTCACTGGCCCTGAATCCTTCCATATTCCTGACGCAAAAAGCAGATTCCCTGTAATCTCCCATCCCCGTCTCCGGATACTCCATGGGAAGCTGGTCCAAAAAGGCATTTTCTTCCCTCTTATTCTTTTCGGGAATATAAGGTGGGTCTTCTTCTTTTAACAAATATCGTATATCAGATGTATTTAGTCTCTTACCATAATAAATATGTGCCAGAAATCCATCATCCACAACTCCTATGGCATATGTAGTCTTTGGGGTATTCAGCAAAAACACTTTTTCTTTTTCATTTACATTAACAGGCATAGTCTCCTCCGCTCTTAACTGATAAATAGTTTTTTAAGTTTATTTTAATCTTTTTTCCTTTAATGTCAACATATTTTTAAGTTATTTTAAAGAAAATGAGAAAAGGACTGCTGCACCCGCGCAGCAGTCCTTTTCTCACTTTCACCTGCAAAACCCATAAATCAGCCAATACCGCCGTAAAAAATCCCTAAAATATATACAACAAAAGTCATTCCCACAAAGAGATATTTTGTCGCAGGCTCGAACCATTTTCCAAGGGCTTTTGTCCGTCCCATCTGTACCTGTTCTCTGGCAAACCCTTTTGGCGCTGCCCAGAAAAACATCACTGCGGCCAGGAGCGCGCCGAGAGGGATAATATAAATGGAAACCACATCCATCCACATGCTGACCATATCAGCACTCTCGATAAAGATTCCCACTGCTGCCGCCGCAAAGGCCACCAAAATGACTGCCATCTTCCTGGACAGTCCAAACTGCTCCTGGAGCGCCTCAATGGGTGTCTCAAACAAGTTCATCAGGGAAGTCACCGCAGCAAACAGTACAGCCACAAAAAATACCACTGCGAACAACTGTCCAAATGGCATCTGCCGGAACACCTCAGGAAGTGTAATGAACATCAGCGGAGGTCCCGCGGACACATCCAGCCCAAAGGCAAAGACAGCCGGAATTACAACCAGACCTGCAAGGATAGCGGCACAGGTATCAAAAAACGCCACATTTCTGGCACTCTCCACCACATCCACATCCTTTGACAGGTAACTGCCGTACACCAACGTGCCCGACCCTGCCAGAGACAGGGAAAAGAATGCCTGCCCAAGAGCAAACACCCATGTTTTGGGCTGCGCGAGATATTCCCATTTGGGCACAAAGAGATATTTATAGCCCTCTCCCACATTTCCCAGCGTCAGCACACGTACCATGAGAAACAAAAAGAAAACAAAAAACAGGGGCATCATAACCTTATTCATCTTCTCGGTCCCTTTGGAAACCCCAAACGCCATAATAAGAAAGGTCACAGCCAGACCTGCCATATGCCATCCCACGCTCCCAAATCCACCTGCTATCTCTCCAAAATAAGCGGAGACATCCGGGGCGCGGAACATGGTTCCCGACAGGGACCCCCACAAGAACCGCAGAAACCAGCCCACTACAACAGAGTAGCCTATGCCAATAGCCAGGGAGCCAAGAACCGGTATCATGCCAATCATTCTGCCGCCCTTCAGCCCCCGCATCTCCATCACACTGCCGAACGCTCCCGAAGGTCCGGTCTTCATGGCACGCCCAAAGGCCATTTCCCCCACCACCCCGGAGAATCCCAGGATCGCCACAAAGATAAAATAGGGAATCAGAAAAGCAGCACCGCCGTACTGCCCGGTCCGGTAAGGAAACATCCAGATATTTCCCATCCCCACAGCCGAACCTACACACGCCACAATAAAACCAAATTTTGAGCGGAAAGCATCCCTGGTTTGGGATGCTCCCGCCGGATTCTTTTTCATATTTTGTCCCATCCTTTTATGTAATATAGTCCTTTCAAAGGATAACACACAACCATGGGACTGTCCATAGATACCCGGAGCGTGTCACAAAAAGACCGCTGCACTTGTTACTGTTCACAGGCCACTGTACCGGGAGGCGTTTTCATGCCGGTAGCATGAAAATCCCGAGGCAGCCAGTGCGATATGGGGCAGAATGCTCCATATCTGTGCATCGCGAAGCGTGTTACTGGACACGGAGTGAACAGTAACCTGCACTTAAGTTTCCCAAGTGCAGCGGCCCGAAACAGCCACTTGCCGTTTAACCTTTCACGCCCCCCACAACGATTCCTTTCACAAAGTATTTCTGGAAGAACGGATAAATACATAACACCGGAAGGATTCCGATCACCGCGATCGCCATCCGGATTCCCACACTGGGAAGCTGTGACAGATCCACATTGGAGGCTGCCGCGCTCTGCCCGCTTGTGAGGAACTGGATATTGGTGATGATCGTATTCAGGATTGCCTGGATACTGAACAGTTTTTCATTGGTAATATAATAAAGGCTGTTCATCCAGTCATTCCAATAGCCAAGCCCGATCATCAGGGACAAGGTAGCCATCATGGGCTTAGACAGGGGCATCACAATCCGGAACAGGATCTTGTACTCCCCAGCCCCATCAATCCTGGCTGCCTCCACCAGTGCATCCGGTATATTTGCCGTAAAGAAGGAGCGCATCATAATGACATAAAAAGCATTCATCAAAAGTCCGGGCAAAATAAGTGCCAAAAGCGTATCCTTAATATGGAACGTCTGCGTCCACATCATGTAAGTGGGCACCAGGCCGCCGTTAAACAGCATGGTAAAAAATACAAAGAAGGAGAACAGATACCTTCCCGGAAGCTCTTTCCTGGACAGGGGGTAGGCAAACAGGGTAGTGATCAAAACACTTAACACGGTACCCACCACTGTGACAAAAACAGTGATCCCATACCCTCTTAAAATCTTTGTACTGCTTTTGAACAGATAGGCATAAGATGCCAGGCTGAACTCCTTCGGCCAAAAGCTGTATCCCTCTTTCATAAGCACCGGTTCGCTTGTGAGAGAGGAGGATATGAGCAGCAGGAACGGCGCCAGGGCCGCCACTGCCAGCAGAATGAAAATGATGTTCAGGACAATCTGTCCCGTTTTATTTTTACTGACCATGATTTCCTCCTTTCTCAGAACAGCGCGTTTTCTTCATCGACCCTGCGGACAATAAAGTTGACGGTCAGCACCAGGATAAATCCCAGCACAGACTGCAGAAATCCCGCTGCCGATGCCCTGCCTATGTCATTTAACTGTGTCAGCCCCTTGTATACAAATACGTCAATCGTATCTGTCACAGATGAGATAAGCCCGGAGCGCATGGGGACCTGATAAAACAGACCGAAATCCGTGTAAAACATGCGTCCGATATTCAGAAGCACCATGGTGATGATGGTTCCCTTCAGCCCCGGAAGAGTCACGTGCCACACCTGGCGCCACCGTCCTGCTCCGTCCACAGTGGCGGCCTCATAGAGTGCTGAATCGATTCCGATAACTGTGGCGTAATAGAGGATACTGGAGTATCCAAACCCCTTCCACAGGTTCACGATGACCAGGATAAAGGGCCAATATTTTGCCTCTGTGTACCAGCTTATAGTCTCCCCGCCCATGGACACGATGAGTTTATTCAAAAAGCCGTTCTCCTGACTGAGGAAGCCGAACACAATGTAGGAAACCACCACCATGGAGATCAGATAGGGGATCAGGATAACTGTCTGATAGATTTTTTTGTTCATTTTTCCCCGCAGGAAATTCAGCATAATGGCAACTGCCACTGCCAGCAGATTTCCCAGCAGAATAAATACCAGATTGTAGCACACCGTATTTCTGATAATATTCAGGGCATCCTGTGTCTTAAAAAGGTACGTGAAATTACTCAGACCACACCAGTCACTTCCCCAAATCCCTTTGCTGTAATCAAAGCGCTTGAACGCGATGGCCAGGCCAGCCATGGGAATATAATTATTGATGATCAGGTAGATGAAGCCCGGCAGCATCATGGAAAGAAGGGCCAGAGTCATTTTTCTCTTTGCCATCTTCCGCTGGTGCCCGCCTGCAGGTTTTACCGCTGTCTTTGCCATAGGTTTCTCCTCCTATTTACCTGCCAGAAAGGCGTCCAGCTGTTCCTGTTTTACTTTGACGATATCCTTTAAGCCGGCTGCTTCAAACTCCTTGTCTGCCTGTTCAATAGTACTCTCCACATCCACAGTTCCCGACATAAGGGCCTTGTAATATTTGTCCATAACACTGCAGCAGGCAGCATACTGGTCAGCCACCTCTGTGGTGTCAAAGGCAAATCCAAAGGCTTTGGATTTCATGGTCTCTTCATTGAATTTCAGCAGATCATCGAAAAAGGATGCACCGTTTACATCCAGAGGAATACTATTTGCGGAGTAAGGGGTGATCCAGTATTCGTCCGCCATGCCGTAGCCGCAGTCAGCAGCACTCTTGCCTTCCGGGAAAGAGATCGTGCCGTCCTCATTCTTCACATAATGGGTTCCCTCAATACCGTTGTTTAAAAGTCCGGAGACTTCTGCATCTGTGTACAGGATCTCCATTACATCCCATGCGGCATCCTTGTCTTTGGAGTTCATATTGATACCGTAGCACAGTTCAGAATAAGAGTTTGCCACTGCCCATTTGTCCAGGATCACGGTGCGGATCATGCCATTCAGACCATTTACGCCATAGTTGTCAAGGCAGGCAATGGCCTGTTTGTTGCCGATCATGGTCTGCCATGGTTGTGTATTGCTGAGGATATCCTGCATGATCAGACCGTCCTTATACCAGGCACGCGTCCAAGTACAAAATTCCCGGAAATCCTCTGTGTCAAACAGATTCTGAACCTCTGTAGTCTGTCCGCATTCCGGAAGAACGCCGATATATTTACTGTCGCCAAGGCCGTCCCAGCTCCACTGTCCGATAATGGTGTCGGTTCCCTGAGGGGCCAGCGCGTAGCGGTCAGGATATTTTTCATGGGCTGCCCTCAAGAAAGCATCCACATCTTCCATGGTCAGCTCCTGTCCCTCCTCAATACCGAATTCTGCTGCAATCTCCGAGTCAATATTCAGCCCAAAATAATTACCGAAATTTCTCATATTAGGCACTGCATAGATCTTATTGTTGACCGTTGTGCCTTTCATCTCATCCTCAGACCATACGTCTTTAAATTCCGGGGATGCGTTCTCATAATATTCCGTCAGATCCACAAGCTGTCCGTTCTTTACATATGTAGTCAGGGGTGTGGAGTACACAGCGATCACGTCCGCCTCATCGCCGGTAAAGAGAAGATTGGACTGCTGCAGCCAGTTGCCTGTTGTAATGAAATTCAGATCCAGGTGGATCTTATATTTTTCTTCTGTGATTTTGTTGATCTCATCCTCCACCTTTTGGGCATCCGGCAGGTCATATACAGTGGGGATATGCACATTTACACTTTTTACTCCATCTTTCCCGGATTCTTTTGAAGCGGAGCCTTCGTCTCCCCCTCCGCAGGCTGTCAGGGATAATGCCATAGCGGCTGCGCTGACTACTGCTGCTGTTCTTCTGATGTTTTTTCTCATTTCAAACATCCTCCATTCCTTTTCTTTTTCCTGTCCTTTGACAAGCTTTATGATATCTTTATTTTATCCGGGAGTGCAGTTTTTCTCTGCAAGTTTCATGATGAAAATTGGTCCTTTTGTGATGTCCGGCATGGCCTCTGCCATAGTCCTGCCAAATTTCTGCCACTTTCATGAGGGGTTCTGTCGCTTTTGTGACTTACCGCTTCTGTCTGTCCTTTCTGTATTCCTGGGGCGTCACCTCTGTCATTTTCTTGAACATTTTGGAAAAGTGTGAGAAATTGTCATACCCCACCTTGGATGCTACAATGCTGACAGACAGATGGGTCTCTGCCAAAAGTTTTTTGGCTGCTTTCATCTTTTCCAGCAGTACAAAATCCTTAAAGGTATCCCCTGTCTCCTGTCTGAACAGCCTGGAAAAATACTCTTCATTTAAGTGCACCAGCTCTGCCACCTCGGCTCTGGAAATGTTCTTGCTGAGATTTTTCCTGATATATGACACAGCGGTATCAATGGGATTGGTTTCCTCCGCGTGTCCCACGGTCTCCACATCCTCCCAGTAAATCCCCGGCTTTTTCTCTTTATTCCCCTCCGCCCGTCTGCCCAGACGTCCGAATACCTGGCTGAAAGTAAGATCCTCCTCAAGCTCTGCGATCGGGTATACGCCAACAGAAAAATCCATATTTTCATTGACAAAAGAATAAAATTCTTTCAGCCTTCTGTGCCACAGATCATCCCCCACTGCCCCTTTCTCTGCCACCAGAAACAGCCAGTATCGGTCCTCCCTGAGACAGGAGATCCCTGCCCGAACATCCCGGTCCGCAAACAGTTCCTCCGCAATATTGCAGAGTGTCATGCGGACCAGATTTTCCTCCCAGGTATCTGAAAGCCGTTTCCACTTCAGAATCTGTACAAGAACGGGATGTACCGTGCAGTTGTCATACTCCATACGGAACATCTCTGCAAAATGCCGGTAGATCTGATCAGCCTCCTCCCCCTTGTCCCGCAGCATTTTAGACAGCATGGCATCCAGAATGGTGTTTCTCTGTTCTATGACCAGTTTTCTAGTGTTTTCCAGGCGGCGCAGTTTCTTCCTGCTGCTGATCTTATCCCATGCTTTTAAAAGTACCGCCTCCACTTCCCGGTATTTTACAGGCTGCAATACATAGTCGAACCCGCCCATGGCTATGGCCTCCTTCGCGTAGGCAAAATCCGCATGGGAGGTGAGAAAAATACACTCAATCTCCTGAAACTGTTCCTTCGCCCATCTGCACAGGGAAAGACCGTTTTCCTCCGGCATCTCAATATCGCTGACCAGCACATCCACCTCAAAATTCCGTAGGACCAGCTTGGCCTCCTTGGCACTGCAGGCAGTATAAACCTGTCTCACAGGCAGATTCTCCCAGTGAATTCCCTTTTTCAGACTCTCCACAATTGCTTTCTGATCATCCACTAATAATACATTCATTGTTTTTCTTCTCCTCCGGCAATATTAATTCACTCATGGCTCCGTCCCGGTTGGTAAAATAATACTCCGCTCTCTCCCCATATAAAAGCCTGCAGCGCCGTTTTATGTTGTTGATTCCCACACTGCGGCTCCCTTTATCTGTATTTTTGTTGATCTCCTCCAGAATTTCCTCCGGATATCCCTGCCCGTTGTCCTGGATATTCAAGTCCAGAAAACGCCCCTCCTCCGTCACAAGCACATCCGCTGTGACCAAAATCTCCAGAGGTACCTGCACGCTTCCGAATCTGGCATATTTCACACTGTTCTCCACAAAGGTCTGGATGCAGAGCACAGGCACCATCCAGTCCTCCGTCTCCTTTGGAGCCTGCACTTCGCAGAAAACCTGACGCCCTGTCACATGCTTCTGCAGGTCCACATAGTTCTTTACAAACGCAATTTCCGCTTTCAGCGCCACGGTCTCCCTGTCCACCTGCAGAAGATAGCGGATGTGTTTGGATAGGTTCAAGATCAGCTCCTGCATCTTGTCCGTCTCTTTCTCCAGCACCAATGCATTGAGTGTTTTCAGCCCGTTCAGATAAAAATGGGGCTTTAGCTGAAGCTGGAGATACTGCATCTGTGCTTTCTGCTTCTCCACCGCCTCCTCCACGGTCTTTACCCGCTGCTGCTCCAATGCCTGCACCATCTGGGACAATGTGTCATTGATCTGTCTGATCTCATAAAAACGCGCGTCCATATCCGGCACTGTTTTAGTCTCCCCCGCCCTGATCTCATCCATGATGCCTGTCAGTCTGCGGATGGGGGTGAGCACCTGTCTCTTCGTGAACCTGTACAGCGCCCAGACAGCCAAAACCGATAACATGGTGACAATGAGCAGCAAAAGCTGCTGTACATTCATCACACTCCAAAGATTCGTTTCATAAGCCGTAAAGATCCAGAGACTGGTATTTCTGATCCGCTGCCCGTAAACCTGGTACGATCCGATGCGCGCCGTATATTCTTCCGTGGAATCCTGCACTTTGCCCAGCAGATCCAACTGTTTTGCCAGCTCCTTATTCTTCAGAATAATACCATCTTCCAGTATCATCACGTCCGGCTTTTTTTCCGCACCTTCCTGCACTGTATTTTCAATTTTCCCCAGACTGTGCAGTCCGTACAGTGCTACCTTTCCCTTCTCGCAGCTGATGGCCAGACAGACCTCATCGTCTGCGGACACCGTCACCCAGCTCCGCATCTGGCTCTCCCTGCTGTTGGGCGTGTTCAGATCTCTGTTCAGAAGCTGTGAGAGCAGATTCCTCAGAACCGGCGCCTTTTCCGGTGCGATTCGTTCTGTATTTACGTTGTACCAAGGTTTTGTCCTGCCCCCGTAAAAAATGTAATAGCCGTGCAGATTCTCCTCGATCAGCATTTTCTGGTTCATGGTCTCCTTCAGTTCCCAGGCATCCCCATATTCCAGAACATCCGGCTGCACACGGCTCAGATTGTCGAAATTGTCGTCAAAAGAATAGATATCATAGATGAGCTTGTCCACCTTATCCATGGCAGCTTCCGTGTTCTCCACATAAGCATGGAGAAGCCCCTTCTCCTGTTCCCTGTTCTTTCTCTGATAGTCCCCGATAAGGTACCAATCCATACACAGCATAAGGATCAACAGGGCCAGATAGCCTATCATCATGATCAAAAGTATGGTTCTGTTAAGATATAAGGTCCTGTGCCCTTTTTTCATGGTGTTCCCCCTTATTTAATAAATGCAAAGGAGCCATAGACACTGCCCGGCTTATCCGTCAGTATCTATGGCGATCATGTATATCCTATCTATCTGCAAAGACAAAAATGCGCCTGATTTTCCGTCGTGCTGTCTGTTCCGATAAACACCAGAAAATCTCCCGTTTCGCTGGCAAAGCCATTTTTCTCTGTATGGAAACGCAGCATGGACTCGTCAATCGTAAACACGATCTCCCGCTCCTCTCCAGGCTCCAGCGTCACCTTTTCAAATCCTTTTAGCTCCCTGACCGGGCGCACCACACTTGCCGCTGTATCTCTCAAATATAGCTGTACGGTCTCTGTTCCTCTTCTTGTCCCCGTATTTCTGATTTTCACACCTGCCCGAATGGTGTCCTCAGGTCCCATCTCCTTTTTATCCAGGGTGACCGAAGATACAGAGAAATCCGTATAGCTCAGTCCATATCCGAAAGGATACAGGGGCGCATTGGGAATATCTATATATCTGGAACGAAAGCGCTCCTGCATGCCTTTGCGGTTGGGTCTTCCCGTGAAAAATTCATTGTAGTGCACCGGCACCTGCCCCACACAATAAGGGAAACTCATAGGCAGTTTACCGGAAGGATCTGCTTTTCCCGTCAGCACATCCACAATGGCATTTCCTCCCTCCGTGCCCGGACGCCATACTTCCAGCACGGCTCTGGCTGTTTTGCTAATCTCCCGGATATCCAGGGGACGGCCATTGAACAGAACCACCACAATATTCGGGTTCACAGCCCGGACTGCCCTGAAAAGTTCCATCTGTACCTCCGGAACAGTGATCTCCCCGCGGCTGGTAGCTTCTCCGCTCTGCAGGTAATGTTCCCCCAAAGGCATGATGACAACATCCGCTTTTTCGGCCGCCTCTATAGCCTCACAGAGCATCTGTCTCTCCTCTTCTGCCGTGATTTCTTTGGGAGCATCCTCCTGAAAACCTGCCAGCTTAAACCCAATGAGCCTGCTGTCCGCACCGATGACCGGAGCCCCTTTCAGATATGTGGTGCGTCTGCTGTCAAACACGTTTTCAGCTGCTTCCTTTATGGTCACACAATCCTTATCATCACCGGTAAAGGACCAGCTGCTCTTTATCTGTTTGTCATCTGTAAAAGGCCCGATAAAGGCAGTCCTTTTCTCCATATCCAAGGGCAGAATGCCGTCATTTTTCAGCAGGACAAAGGATTTTGCAGCCGCTTCTCTTGCAAGTGCACGGTGTTCTTTACACAGGATCACTTCTTTTTCCTTCTCTTCGTCAGCACCTTTATATGGATTTTCAAACAGCCCAAGTTTGTTTTTCAGCTCCAATATCCGCATAACGCATTGGTCGATGAGGGATATGAGCACGCTTCCCTCCTCCGCCAGTTTTTTCAGATTCGCAGCATACACATTTGTCATCATATCAATATCCACACCGGCCTCCAGCGCTTTTACTGCTGCCTCCCGGCTGTCTTTTGCATAGCCGTGGGCAACCGTCTCCAGAATCGCAGAAAAATCCGAGATCAACACGCCGTCAAACCCCATCTCATCCCTGAGGATATGACGCATCAGCCATTCATTTGTACTGGCAGGAATTCCGTTCACTGTGTTGAAGGAGGTCATGACCAAAGCTGCCCCTGCGTCAATCCCCGCTTTGTAGGCAGGCAGATAATACTCTCTCAGTGTATGTTCGGAAAGCTCCACCGTATTGTAATCTCTTCCCGCCTGAGCCGCGCCGTACGCTGCAAAATGCTTTACGCAGGCAGCCACCTGCTCCGGACTGCTCAGGTCATCCCCCTGAAATCCTTTCACCATGGCTGCTGCAAAGAGACCATTCAGATAAGTGTCCTCACCTGTGGATTCCATCACACGCCCCCATCTGGCATCCCGGACCAGGTCCGCCATAGGCGCAAATGTCACATGAAGCCCTGACACCGCCGCTTCCTTTGCTGCTGCCTGTGCACATTTTCTTGACAATTCCGGCTCAAAGGTAGCCCCCTGTCCCAAAGGAATCGGGAATATGGTTTTCATGCCGTGGATCACATCCATCATGAAAAGCATGGGAATGTGATGGGGCTGCTTCTCCATGTAATTTTTCTGTATACGTTTCAGCGTCTTCGCTCCGGCAGTCCCCAGAATAGAACCTGCCATACGGATATCCTCCTCTGTGACTCCCAGTTCCCCTGCCGGCCCTGTCATGACACTGTCCGCATCCTCATAAAAATCCCCGGTCAGCTGCAGCATCTGGTCAATTTTCTCCTGCAGTGACATACCGTTTAACAGATCCTGTAATTCTTCCTGTCTCATATCTACTCTGTTCTCCCTTTCTTTCCGCTCTCTTTTTTCACAATAACTTCCTTTCCCGGTTCCAGGGATATCTCCCTTCCAAAGACCTGCAGAATGCCTCCCGGCACCGTGGATGTCACCCGTACCTCCCCGCTGTCCATGGATACCGAAACATGGCCCTTTCCCACAGGGACCGTCCCGGAAAAGGATGCAAGTCCTCCCAGATCCGGCCGCACTGCAAATGTATCATAGGCAATACCCGTATTCTGCACACCCAGCCGGTAATTTCCCAGCAGATAAACCGGACTTGCACTCCATGCATGGCATAGGGATTTTTCATAAGGATTTCCATACATGGCATAATGCTCTGTTCCCCGCATATTCGGGTCATATTCCTCATACAGGGTGGTTGCGCCGGTCTCCAGCATACTTCCGTAATAGGTACGGATGGACTGCTCCAGAATACCTGTGTTCCCCTCCATACAGTGTACCTGATTTTCATAAAATTTGAAATAAGGTGTGGTGATCTGAGGCACTTTTTCGTTCAGGATCACGTGGGTATAAATATCTCTCTTCTGTTCCTCTGTACAGGGCAGAAACAGATAAGCCAGAATATTCGTCTGGCGTGTTACCCTATTCTCTCCCGACTCATAACTGTCTGTAAACACACCCTTCTGCTGATCATAAAAATGCGCAAAAACCGCGTCCTGCACCTCCTTTGCCAGCTTCAGATATCCTCTGTCTTCTCCGTCCAACACCTGCAGGATCTTCCCAAAACATTCCATGGCTTTCGCATACAGAATCTGTTCAGCGCAGACTGCCCCGGTCTTGTCCATGGGCGCCCAGTCAATGAATATCCAGTCCCCGGGCCTTCCCCTCATAAATCCGTCACGATCCGTCCTGCTTCTGCAAAATGCCATCACATGCTCCATCTGAGGTCTGATCTGCTCCATGAATTTTCTGTCTCCATAGGTGCAGTAATATTCATACAGACTGATGATCCAGAAAAAACTATAGTCCATAATGTTATTAATATGTACCTTGAACGGGTCCTTTCCGCCCAGCGCAGTCAGGGTCCGTCTCTCCAGATCCTGATCCCAAAAGAGATAACGGTTTACAAACAGACACTGGTAAGCATCTGCTGCCCACACCCACCTGTCCCTTTTGATCCCATCCAGAAAAAACTCTCTGCAGTTCAGATGAAACGTGTATGCCGCGGTATCCCATACCCGGTTCAGGACCTCATCGCTGCAGTGAAAGCTCCCTCGGTACGCAAGGGGCAGATATTCATACTCTGCCTGTGCCTCCGCATTCTTGTCGCTGACAAAAACATAGCGGAACGCGTACGGTTCAAAAGAAAGTCTTCCGTCAACAGGCTGTCTGTCAAAACGTATCACACTCCATTCCCTGTCCAGTGCCTCCTCCCTGGATTCTCCCCATTGCACACGCACCGCCTTGTCCTTTAACCCGAAAAATTCGGCTGCCGCAAAGGTCTCTCTCCCAAAATCAAAGAGTACGCCGTCTTCCAGCACTTCTCTCTGTTGATAATATATCTTTTCATAGGAAAAAGGAAATATTTCCGGTGTTTTTCCCGCATCTGTAAACATGGCATTTGTCCCCACAGCTGACCAGTCCTGACTCATGTCATCGGCCATCCAGGTTTCATCACTTTCCACCGCACCCTCCACATAAATGCAGGGAAAGGACTCTGTATTGGCTGTGCGAATGGTGATCTCCACAGCTCCCGGTTCCAGTTCAATGACACTACTGCCTCCGTATTTTTTCACGCCTCCGAAGCTCCCTTTATCCCCTGTCCTTACCACCGTGACGGAAAAATTCCCACACGCCCGAATCCGGATCATTCCCCCCTTTGTAGTCACAGTCTTTCTGAACTGGACCACAGGCTCCGGTGCGTACATTTTCCATACGACCGGCTCCGGATACCCATACTGCTGTCTCCTGTTATGCAGCATAAGACTGTGATATATTTCAAACTCTCCGAATCTCCAAATCCACTGGCTCAATCTGTCGTCCTCCTTCTCCGCCGCCGATGGCGGGGTAGCATTTTCTTTTTTAAAGAGTAACATTTTCCCACTGTTTCGGCTATGTTTTTTATGACCCCATTTGTCGGTTTTGTGACTTTCCCAATGCAGCAAAATCGAGCCGGGACTTCGCCCGTTAGAGCCTGCCCATGACGGGCAAACAAAATGCCGGTCCTGTACCAAACGATACAGAACCGGCAGCATACCTGTATGAAATTCTCTTAACTAATCTTTTTCTCTCTGCCATATATCTCATAAAAATATTTTAGCAGCTTCTCCTCATCCATCACCGCAGACAGACAACCCATTTCTGTCACGGCATTCCCCCCCGTGATATTTCCAAACCGGATACAGTCCCCAAGATCATATCCGTAATACAACCCGTACATAAAGCCGGCGGCAAAAGCATCCCCTGCTCCGGTGGAGTCCACATGCCTCACCGGGAGTGGATCTATGATATGAAACTCTTTGTTTTCTTTATACAGGCATCCCGCGTTTCCATTTTTCACAATAGGCTTTTTCAAATGCTCAGACAGCCTTTCCAATGCCTGTGCCGGAGTATCCGTCCTGGTTATTTTCATAGCTTCCATAGAATTGGGAATAAAATAATCCACATACGGAAAAGCATCATAATACCATTCCATGCTCAGCATATCACTCCATGCGGAATCTAAGACAATGGTACATCCTGCCTCCTTCAAAGGCTTACACAACTCCTTCTGTTCCAAGGAGAGAAATGCAATCCGGCAGCCTTCATAAAACTCATATATTTTCTTTTTATCCACCGCGAACGCTGCTTCCTTTGGCTTATATGAGATAATTCCCCGGTCCTGCCTGCAGGATACCACACAGCTTAGAGTTACCGGATCCTCCTCATCAGTAGAGAGCATATTGTTGTATTCAATCTTGTCTTTCTCCAGCTCTTTCACCAGATATCTGCTTAATGGACCATCTCCGATATAAGTTGCCAGCTTTACAGGTACGCCAAGCCTGGACAACTGGATAAGAGTAGCCACCGCTCCGCCCCCAAGCTGTTTGGAACAGCTCTCGCTGTATACCTCTTCCCCAAGCTTCGGCATTCTGCGGGCATTTCCGAAAATAATATCCACATTGGCGATTCCAAATCCCCCTACACTGTTCATACCTTCCACCCTCCTGTATACTCCTCGTAAATCTCAAGATACTCCCTGAGCAGCTCTTCCGCCAGAGAATAGGAATTCACCAGAGGGTTCACCATAAGGGCATCTATAGCCTTCTCCGCATTGTGTTCCACTATGGCCTGCGCGGCTGTCCTCTCATAATACTTGACTGCACTGATGAGCTGCTTTGCGCTTTGGGGGAGTGTATAGGGTCCGGATTTCGGAAAAGCCCCCGCTTTTGAAATACGGCAGGATACTTCGATCACATCCGTATCCTTCAGCCAGTCCACAGTCCCCTGGTTCGGCATACATAGAATCATCTCCCCCTCTTCCCCTGTGATCTTTGCCCGCATAAGTGCCAGGGCAACACCTGCATATCCGCCTTCATCCTTTGTATTCAGATCAAATCTTGGAATACAGGCATCATCTCTGGCCACGGATGTCTCACCCTGCATATAATTACTCTCCCGCATATATGTATAATCACTATATATTTTCAGCATTTTGTCAAAATCTTTTCGGGCATCATACCTGCCCAATTCCTGCAGCATACAGTCATTGATCCTTTTGATCCTCTCGCCCCTGGTCTCATCTGTCTTCTGTATATTCTGCAGCGCTTTCTCCCTGTAGTAAAAATAATAGAGATATTCGTTGAGCATACATCCTATGTGCTGCGCCAGCTTCGGTTCAAAATACCGCATGTCTGTCTGCTCATAAAGTCTGGGATCCTTTAAAATCTCCGGAAGCATCTCCCTGTTATCTTTATTAACACTGGTAAAATAAGATAAATGGTTCAGACCTATGAGATGCACCTGAAAATCCGAAACCTCAGCCTTGTAAAGCCCAGCCACCTGCCGCAGAAACCCGGAGGGAGCATCACAGATTCCATATACAAAAGAATATCCCTGGTCCCTTAAAGCCTGTGTCACTAGCCCTGCCGGATTGGTAAAATTAAATACCATCACATTTGGATCTGCATATCTTTGGATCAATTCACAATAATGCAGCAGTGTGGGAATGGAACGAAGAGCCATGGCAAACCCGCCCACTCCGGTTGTCTCCTGTCCTATCACCCCATGCTTCAGTGCCACCCGCTCGTCAATGATACGGCTCTCCTCTTTTCCTGCACGGATGGTGGTGATGATAAAATCCGCCTTCTGCACAGCCTCTTTTTCATCTGCTGTACACACATAATGTACGAAAGGCGCTGTCCTGGCAAAGACCTCCTTTACCATAGAGCCAAAAACTCTGACCCGTTCTTTATCCGTATCCATAAAAACGACTTCTGTTATGCCAAGGTCTTCCGCCTGCTGTGCCAGACATTTTGCCAGCATCAGGCTGCGTGAACCGCATCCGCCAATGACTGTTAACTTCATAAGCCTTCCTCCTTCAGTTTCCCATCATAATTTCCAAGATCTTGCTGTCTGTCTCTCTCATGCCGTCTTTTCCGATTCTGCCCACTGCCTCAATGGTCTCGTCTGCATTTTTTCCTACAATGCCCTCTCCCTCCATAAAGCGGCACTGATTTTTCGCCATCTCATAAGCCAGAAGTCCCGTCTCCACAGACATGGCTATTTTTGCGGCACAGGAGGGCTTTGCACCATCGCAGAGCATACCCGATATAGTAGCCAGTGTATTTGTGATAATATCCTCCATCACTGTCAACGGCGCCTGGTCCAGATATGCAATCCCGCAGACCGCAGCACATCCGGCATTGACTGCTCCGCAGTAAGCAGAAAGCTTTCCGATTCCGCGTTTTATATAGATAGAAATAAGATTTGCAAAAATCATCGCACGGTACAATGCATCCCGGCTCTTATCCTTTTTTTCCGCATAGATAGATATGGGTACAGCAATGGTGATTCCCTGGTTTCCACTGCCGCAGTTTGCCACTACAGGCAGAACACTGCCACCCATTCTGGCATCACTTCCTGCTGCCGCATAAGCTGCCAGCACCGCAGTGTCTTCCTCTTTGTGTAAACGCAGAAGATTTTTACCCACCTTTGCCCCATAATCGTTTTTCATTCCTTCTTCCGCAATTTTCCGGTTGCAGGCAATCTGCTTTTCCAGAATATCCTTTAACTCCTCTATCCCGGTTTCACCTGTAAAATCATATATATCTTTTAATTTCAGATCATTCTCATAGGTCTGTGTACTGCCAACACACTCCCGGCGCTGATACTGCTTTGTGATATCCCTGCCGTCCTTCTGTGCTTTTGTTATATGAATATGGCTCTTCTGGATTTCTACCTGGGCTGTATGCTCCCCTTTTTGCAGGTCAATGCGCACATACAGAGGTTCCTCCACCTCCGCCAGATGAATACTGTATGTACTCTCCGCCCGCACCAGCTTTCTCACCATATCTGCATCATCGGCAGTGAGTGTATTCAGAACTTCCAGTTTACGTTTGGGATTACCTCCCACGATTCCGCAGAAGGCAGCTTCTGCCACTCCCTTCAGGTTTCCGGTGTTGGGTATAAT
Source organism: Blautia marasmi (assembly GCF_900258535.1). Lineage (NCBI taxonomy): Bacteria > Bacillati > Bacillota > Clostridia > Lachnospirales > Lachnospiraceae > Blautia > Blautia marasmi. The sequence continues at coordinate 3,912,863 of NZ_OIWX01000001.1, read as the reverse complement.
AACGCTTTTTACATTTTTTAATATATTACCGCTGACACATATTTCCATATATTCCGGAATATCTCCCAGAATCTCTTTTGCACATGCCGCCGCATAGGCAATGGTTCCCGGCTCCGTACAGCCAAGAGCCAGCATAATTTCCTCTCTCAGCAGTTTATTGCAGATTATGTCTCTTCTTACTCTGCTTTTTGTATCCTGAAGTGCCTGTACGAATACCGCCTCTATCTTCTCCTTTGTCGGTACCCCTTCCATTACCATTTCGCCTTCTATATAAAAGCAGGGGACATAGGTGAATTTCCTGTCTTCCAGCAACTCTTTATCCCGCTCTGTGTCAAGAAAGCGCATCTCAATCTTTTCATATTTTTCATTACTTCTTCGCAGTTCTTCTATCAGACCAAAAGCCTGTCTGCAGTGTCTGCATGTAACTCTGTATATCATCTCAATAGTCTTCATCTGTCTCAAACCCCTTTTCTGCAAATTCGGATGCCAGAACACAGAATGCAGCCGTACCTTCTGCCAATATGGATTCATCAATCTCAAAACAACTGCTGTGAAGGTTATACCGCTTTGTCTCTTCTTTTTTCCAGCAGCCCAGCCGCAGAAACAAGGACGGGCACTGCGCACCGAAATATGAAAAATCCTCTCCCAGCATAGCCGGTTCCCCCTCTGTGAGAATCTCCGCCCCTTTCAGCTTCTCCTGCAGCACGCGGGCTGCCCAGTGTGCCGCTGTTTTGTCATTTACCGTTGCAGGATAACCGGAACTCATATGGTATGTTCCTTCCATTTCCCAGGCTTCCGATATAGATTTTGTCAGTTTTTCAAGGCGGTGTATGATCTTCTTCCTCACATCTGCGTCATAGGTCCTGATGGTGCCTTCCAGATATCCGGTCTCTGCTACAACATTGTACTTCTCACCGCACTGTATCCGGCAAATGTTCACCACTGCTGTCTCCTGGGCAGATACAGCATCGGCTGTAATATTTCCAATGGCATTCACCAGTGCGGCCATTGCGGGAATGGGATTTTTGCAGAGATGGGGAGATGCCCCGTGGCCTCCCTTTCCTTTTATCTCAATGCCAAACGCATCAGGCTGTGCCATAACAGGGCCCGGCATGCAGGTTATACTGCCTGCTCTCTGCGGCCAGACATGAAACGCAGCTATAAATTCCGGCTTTGGATCACCCATGGCTCCTTCTTCTATCATACGTCTGGCACCTCCCTGCTGTTCTTCGGAGGGCTGGAATAAAAAGACTATATTGCCGTGCAGACAGTCTCTGCACTCCTGTAAAATCCTGATACATCCAAGAAGTACAGCCATATGGACATCGTGCCCGCAGGCATGCATCACCCCCGCATTCTCAGACTGCCATGCAAGACCTGTCTGCTCCTTGACCGGCAGAGCATCCATATCCGCCCGGAGGGCAACGGTATGCCCGGGTTTCCCGCTTTTGATGACAGCATACACTCCGGTGTCTGCACAGGACCTGCATTCTACCTTCCATGTTTTCAGCTGCCCAAGAATCCATTCCTGTGTTTTATGTTCCTGTCCCGAGAGTTCCGGATGTCTGTGGAGATGGATATAATAACTTTTTATCTCTGCTTCTGCCTCCCGGGCCTTTTGGTAATAATCAATTTTCACTCTGCATTCCTCCCCGAAGCGTATGTCTATACACCAGATTTCTTTCTCATAAGATCCGAGAGACTATCCACAGTGATACTGTGTCCTAAAAACAAACCTTCCGCATATTCTGTCTTTGCATCTCTCCCGTATTCCCTGGCAAGACTCATAGCATAAGGCAGCACATCCTGGGAGCTGTGCGCCATGCAGGCACGTTTCTTCGTCTCTATGACATCCGAGATATCCACATAGATATCAGGTCTGCGCCGGTTGGTCCTGTTGTCCGCCCCGAAAAAGAGCAGGGCATCATAGTGCCAGTCTGTATCGTCATCTGAATATTTTTTGAGACCCGCGGTAAAGCAGGCTGCCTTTGTTATTTTTGACACCGCTGTGTGGTCAGGGTGATAATCCTCCTCCAGGAGTGTGAGCACAAACCGTGGAGAGCACTTTCTCAGATGTGGTATCAGAGCATCCACTGCTTCTTTTGAAAAATATACACCGGCATCCGGAAAGTCCAGCATGGCAAAATAGTCAAGCTGCAGTATCCGAGCAGCTTCTGCCGCCTCCTCTTCTCTCTCGCGCTTTTGTGCATAACCTCCTGATTCTCCTCTTGTACAAATTACAAGTCCTGTTTTCATTCCCTCTTCTTTTGCCTTTGCAAAGATTCCTGCTGCGCAGACCTCCAGATCGTCCGGATGTGCACAGACTGCCAAGATATCAATCATACAATGCCTCCTTTACTGTTTTACGCCTGTTGTGGCAATCCCTTCCACAAACTGTTTCTGGAATAGAAAGAAAATGATGATCATGGGCAGTATAGCGATAATTCCGCCTGCCATAACCTGGGGATAATATGTTGTATGTTCTCCGATCAACATAGCCAATCCGGCTGACAAAGTCATCTTATCCATAGAGTTATTCACGATCAGCGGCCACATCAAATCCTTGAATGTAGAAATCGCGGTCAGTATTGCCAGAGATGACAGCGCAGGTTTTAAAAGCGGCAGTAAAATCCTGTAATAAATCTGGAAAAATCCGCAGCCGTCCAGCATAGCAGCCTCATCCAGGCTTCTGGGAAGCCCTTTAAAGAACTCCCTCAGCATAAATGTTCCGAATGCACTGAAGATTTTCGGAAGCCACAGAGCCGTCACGGTATCAGCCAGATGCAGCTTCACCATAATGTCATAATTGGGCACCAGAAATATCTGTCCCGGAACCATTAAGAGTGCCAGAAGCACAATAAAGATCACATCCCTGCCCGGAAAATGCAGTCTGGCAAACGCATAGGCAGCCATGGAGCAGATCAGCAGCTCTATCCCTATGGTAAATAAAAGAACTAAAAACGTATTCACATAAAAATTAAAAAATGGAAATTTATCTACAACTTCCTGGTAACTTCCCATTGTAAAAACTTTCGGAAAAATCGTAGGCGGTATCTGAATGCTCTCCTCGTATGACTTAAAGGAAGTCAAGATCATCCATAGAAACGGACCCACTGTCACAACAGCGCATAGGACGAGCAGCAGATACACCGGCCATTTTCTTTTTTTCATCATTCCATTCTCCTTTCCGCGTCCTGCTGCGCATCAATCATCATAAAACACCAGTTTTTTCTGGCATATCATCTGTACTGCCGTGATTGCCAGAATCAGAAGAAACAGCATTAAGCTGATCGCTGCACCGTAGCCCTTATGGAACTTCACAAAGGACTGCTCAAAGAAATAAGTGACCAGAGACCTGGATGCCTCTGTTCCGCTGCTTCCCTGAGGAATCATCAGGTAGATAAAATCAAAGATCTGAAATACATTTATGACCGTTGTGACACAAACAAAGAAAATGGATGGGGACAGCAACGGCAGTGTGATCTTAAAAAACCTCTGTACTCCGTTTGCCCCGTCAATTTCGGATGCCTCCCTATAGCAAACCGGAATGCCCTGTAATCCGGCCAGCAGCACGATCACCTGATAAGCCACGCTGGCCCAGATAAATACTATGGAAATAGAGTATAACACAATCCGGGAATCCGACAGCCAGGCCACTGGCTCCACTCCAAATTTCCCCAGTATTTCATTGAAAATACCAAATTTATAATTCATCAGCCATTTCCACAAGAGTCCGATCGCAGCCGGCAAAGTGACGGCCGGCAGAAAGATACAGACCCGGAAGGCTCCGATTCCCTTTACTTTGGAATTGAGCAAAACAGCCAGCAGCACAGCCAGTATCACCACCAGCGGCACGCAGATGACTACATACAGAATGGTATTAAGAAACGCCTGATAAAATGCGTCATCCTGGAATAGCTTCACATAGTTTTCCATCCCCACAAACTTTGGCGTTCCAAAACTGGACTTGTTTGTAAAGCTATAATAAACGTTCTGAAAAAACGCACCGATAAAAAACACGATCACCCCTGCCATCAGCGGCGCGATCATCAGGTATCCTGTCCTTATCTCCCGGCGCCTCAGGGAACCTTTTTTCTGTCTTTTCATCAAACACCCTCTCCTGTCATTTTTAAAAACGGAAGTGCTGCAGGATCAGTCCTGTGCAGCACTTCCACTCCTTTTTATGATTCGCTGTCCAAAGCGCTCTGTGTTGCTTCCTGCATCTGTTTACATCCTTCTTCCGGAGTCAATTCCTTTGCAAATATCTTTGCTGAGATTTCATTTACAGTGGGAAGCCATTCTGCCACACTGGATGACGTTGGGAAAGGAAATCCTGTCTCTGCCACATCAAATATCACATTTACATCCACATGTTCTGCTTTGTAATACTGCTGTGCACTGATCAGTGCAGGGACATCGATCTTTGCCTCTGCCTGCATTTTATTGGATTCCTCTCCTGCCAGATATTTCACCAGTTTCCAAGCTGCATCTTTATTTTTGCTGCTGGAATTCACCGCATAGCCAAGACCGCCGATGACACTCTGATTTCCGCTTTCCTTTGCGGGCATGGCAATGGTTCCCACCTGTTCTGCAAAGCTTGCCTCATCGATGACTGCCGTTTTCCAGGAGCCCATAAAAAGGATCGCTCCCTTCTGGGACAGAAACAGATCTGTTCCCTTTGTATCGGAGAGCACTTCACTTCCGGGCATCAGGTTTTCATCCATAAGCGACACCATATCTGTATATGCCTTTATGGTTCCTTCCTGGTCAAATCCTGCCTTCTTCATATCATCACTCAGAACATAACCTCCTGACTGGTTGATAAAATTAAAGAAAGATGGCTGCGGATCCAGTTCCATCAAAATCGGATATTCATCGGAGCCTGCTTCTTCAATCTTAGATTTTAACTGTCCTGCCAGACCCTTCATATCTTCCCAGGTCCACCCTGCCTGCGGTTCCTCCACACCGTATTTCTCAAAAATACCTTTGTTATAGAAGACCTGTACGGTGTCCATTCCTTTCGGCATACAATATTGTACGTCGTTGTAATTGTAAGCATCTTTTACAACACTTACATAGTCATCCATATTTATCTTGTCCTTCTCAATATATTCGTCCAATGGTTCCAAAACACCGGCCTCCGCGTATTTTGGAAGATATGTATTCATCCAGAACACATCTGCTGCACTGTCAGAACCCATGGCTGCATCCAGCTTGGTCCAATACTGTGACCACGGCGTCAGCTGTAGTTCCACATCAATATCCGGATTTTCCGTCTCGAATTTCTCCACAATCTCATCAAATACCGGTTTCTGCACTTCATCCCAAAGGGCAAATGATATTTTTGTCTTCTCTGAGCTGTTTTCCTTTTTTGCCTCGTCTTTACCTGCATCTGTCTGGGAGTTCCCACAGGCCGCCAGAGAACCTACCATTAAGAGTGCCAGCATCATACACATTCTTTTTTTCATTTTGTACCTCCATACCTTTCATCTTTCCGTGTTTTTATTCTCTTTTATAGTTTCCTTTGTTATTGCTTTACATTTCCGGTTGATAATACAGGTATCTCCCTGTTCCAGCCGATAGGGCAATGTAATTTCTATATTTTCCTCCTTTTTCTGATTCTGGAACGTATCCAAAGTCTGTTCTATCATTTTTTTAATAGGCTGGCTGATCGTAGTCAGTTTTGGTGTCACCTGTCTGGATAAACTGATTCCATCAAATCCCATCACAGATACGTCCTCCGGGACTTTCAGCCCCACTTCAGATAATGCACTAATTACTCCCAGCGCTGCTTCATCGCTGAATGCAAAGGCAGCAGTAAATGATACTCCCTCTCTGATCGCCTGCGCTGTCATCCGGTAACCGCTGTCATATGTCAATTCCCCATACTTCACTTTATTTTCATCAAACTCCAGACCGTATTCTTCAAAAGCTCTCTTACAACCTGTAATACGCTGAAATCCGGAACTGATGCTCTTAGGATGATCGGATAAGATCAGTATCTGTTCGTGCTGCAGATCAAGCAGAAATCTGGCCCCTTCATGTGCGGCTGCCAAATCGTTGATATGAATCATCTTACATCTCTTGTCAGCACTGATAGCCCCGAACATAACCGTCTTGATATTTTTTGCAGCTATGTAATTCAGCATATCCTGGTCTGCATTTTCCTCCAGATAAATGACTCCCGTGATGTCCAGCTCTTTAAAAAACTGTTTGTACGCCTCCCCCCGTTCCATAACAGGGATAAATACCATTCTGTATCCGTATCTTGGCACAGCTTCCAGCAGTTCTTTCAACACCTCACTGAAATATGCCAGCTTCAGGTTCGGTATCAGAACAGCTATGACACCGGGATTTTTTTGTTTATACACAGGTGTATATGCAAGTTCCCGGACAGCTTCTTCAATTCTCTTTGCAGCTTCTGTTGTCACAATGTTCTTTCCGTGAAAATATCTTGAAACAGTAGCCGGTGATACTCCTGCTTTTTTTGCTACATCTCTTATGGTTGCCCCATTTTCATCACCTCTCTTTTGTGCAATATATGCTTTTAACCAAATTTTTCCACATTTTCCTTGTGCTTTTCAACTAACTTTATGAGACTCATTATAAAAACAGCTGTGTAAAATGTCAATATTGTTTCATTTGTTTCATTTTTGTTTCATATGTTTCACATGGTTTTTTCGATTTCCAAGGAATATCCTACTTTTTTACCTTTGTACCGTGAATTCACAACGCAAAAAGACCGCTGCACCTAGGTTTCCTAAATGCAGCGGCCAACATGCCACTCGCTTTATATGCTTTCACACTGTATTAACTCTGCTCTTATCTACACTTTGCCGTAAGAAGCACTTAAATCAGAAAAACATATATCTGTTGACTATTTTATTACTCATGGATCTTAATAACAGCCTTAACAATATCCGCCTTATTCTTCATAGAGAACTCCATCGCCTTATCCGCCTCATCCAGCGGAAATTCATCCGTCACGATTCCCTTCAGATTGATCTTGCCATCCGCAACAGCCTGGATCGCCATAGGATAAATATGACGATAGCGGAACACGGTCTTAAAGGTCAGCTCCTTGTCAAGGGCAATGCTCATAGGCAGTGTTACTTCCCCTGTCCTGCTGTATCCCACAAATACAATGGTAGAGCCTTTTCTGGCCATGAGAATTGCCTGTCTGGATGTCACTTCTGCGCCTGCAGTCTCAATCACCAGATCCGTTCCCCTGCCGCCGGTCAGTTCTTTTACTTTCTCTACAACATCCTCTTTCATGCCATTGATAACGCCTGTAGCTCCCAGCTCCATGGCCTTTTCCAGACGTTTGTCCATCACGTCAACAACGTAAACTTCGCTGACACCTCTGGCCTTCAATGCCATCATGGAAACAAGGCCAATGCAGCCTGCACCCACGACTACTGCCTTCTGTCCCAGATGGGCGTCTCCCTGGATCGCGGCGTGGAATCCAACTGCCAGAGGCTCGATCAGCGCGCCCTCCAGAGTACTTACATTGTCCGGAAGCTTGAAGCAGAGATTCGCCTCATGTGCCACGTATTCCTGGAACACACCGTCAACCGGCGGAGTTGCGAAAAATACTACATCCGGGCAGAGATTATACTTGCCCTCTTTACAAAATTCGCACTGTCCGCAGGTCTTTCCCGGCTCCAAAGCCACACGGTCACCAACCTGCAGATGCTTTACCTCTCTGCCCACTTCCACTACAACGCCGCCCGGCTCATGGCCCAGTACGAATGGTGGTTTTACCACATAATCCCCGATAGCCCCTGTCTCATAATAGTGCAGGTCCGAGCCGCAGATTCCCACATAATCCAGCTTTACCAAAACTTCGTCGTCCTTTGGCTGCGGGATGGGTCTTTCTTCAAAATCCATCTTCTGGATATCCGTCATTATTGCTACTTTCATCATGCCTTCCATCTCTTGTTTTCCTCCTCTTGTGATTGTGCATTATGTGACTTCATTATAAGTCAGAACCGTATAGACTACAAGTGAAATTCATGTCTTTTTCCTTCAAATTTCTTTGATTTGTTACTGTTCACTCCGTGTCCGGTAACACGCTTCACGATGCACAGATATGGAGCATTCTGCCCCATATGGCGCTGGCTGCCTCGGGATTTTCATGCTTCTGGCATGAAAACGCCTCCCGGTACAGTGGCCTGTGAACAGTAACTTTGATTTATCATATTCCCATGCTGTCAGACCCAGGCGGACATCCCCACCTATTCCTCCCCAAAAAATCCCCGGCTTCCCCGCTGACAATAAAATAAAGGCAGGGATAAAACCGGAAACCCGGTCCTATCTCTGCCCAAAGCGGAGGCGAAATTATTTAGTGATGGAACAGACGTATGCCTGTAAATGCCATCGCCATATTGTACTTATTGCAGCACTCGATCACTGCATCATCGCGTACGGAGCCGCCCGGCTCTGCGATATATTTAACGCCGCTCTTGTTGGCGCGCTCGATATTGTCTGAGAACGGGAAGAATGCATCAGAGCCTAATGTGACATCCGTCAGTTTGTCAAGCCATGCACGTTTTTCCTCACGTGTGAACACTTCCGGTTTCTCTTTGAAAATCTTTTCCCAGGCCCCATCAGCCAGAACATCCATGTATTCCTCACCGATGTAAACATCAATGGCATTATCTCTGTCAGCACGGCGGATACCGTCGATAAAAGGCAGATCCAGCACCTTCGGGCACTGTCTCAGCCACCAGTTATCAGCCTTCTGGCCTGCCAGACGGGTACAGTGTACACGTGACTGCTGGCCTGCGCCGATACCGATCGCCTGTCCGTCTTTTACGAAACAGACGGAATTAGACTGTGTATATTTCAGTGTGATCAGAGATATCTTCAGATCCATCAGCGCGTTTGCCGGGATTTCTTTATTCTCTGTCACAATATTGGAAAGCAGCGCATCGTCAATAGGAAGTTCCTGTCTTCCCTGCTCAAATGTGATGCCGAACACTTCTTTATGTTCCAGCGGAGCCGGCTGATAATCCGGGTCGATCTGGATCACATTATAATTGCCGTTTTTCTTCTGTTTCAGTATTTCCAGTGCTTCCTCTGTATATCCCGGAGCGATCACACCATCGGAAACTTCTCTCTTGATCAGCATAGCTGTGTCTTTATCACACACATCAGACAGGGAAATAAAGTCACCAAAAGAGGACATTCTGTCAGCGCCCCTTGCTCTTGCATAAGCACATGCCAGCGGTGATAATTCACCCATATCATCCACCCAGTAAATCTTTTTCAGTACATCTGACATGGGAATCCCAACTGCCGCGCCTGCCGGTGATACATGTTTAAAAGAAGTTGCAGCCGGAAGTCCGGTAGCCTTTTTCAGTTCTTTCACCAACTGCCAGCCATTAAAAGCATCCAGGAAATTAATATATCCCGGCTTGCCGCTGAGAACTTCAATAGGAAGCTCGCTGCCGTCAGCAACATAAATTCTGGAAGGTTTCTGGTTCGGATTACATCCGTACTTTAACGCTAATTCTTTCATATTCCTGTTCTCCTCTATGCTTCTTACTTATTTGTTTTTATTTATGATCCTTGTCTCATACTTTCCGGTTTCAATATCAATAAACCGCACAAACAGAGACACTTTATTGTCCTCATTCAGGCTCTCCCAAACATTCTTTGTAAACCCATCAATGTCATTTGGGATTCCTACCAGTTTCGGTTCTCCCTCAAAACTTGGCAGCGGATTGCCGTCATGCATATAAGTGTGGATAAAATGTCCTTCCCCGGCTGTCGGATTTTCATAAGTGAATGTATAACGGTTACATCCCTCAGGACTTCCGTTGCTGCTCTTCAGAATAGACATGGCATAATGGTATGCTCCATTCTCCACCTGCATAATACCGGAGATTCTCGGTGTATAGTTAGGGCCGTCCGGCTCAAACTCACGAGTTCTTAAGGACTGCTCAAAAGAGATCCCCTTCTCCATACCTTCATAGACCGTATCGGTCTGGTCACCGTTCGTTACAATTGTCTTATTGCCAATCACACGTACCGGTGCATATATGATCAAGCTGGGATCAGTCAGCTTAGACGGGTCAAATGCCTGGGTGCGGATACCCTCTCCCTCTTCCACGAACACACGGTTCCTGCTGTTCTCACTTCTGCCCATGATAAAATATGCCGTAACTGCCTTTGTACCATCCTCAGACTTACCAATAACAATTCCCCTTCCAGGGTATGCATTTTCTCTCAATTCATTCTCAAGTGATAACATTTTCATGAATTCCTTCTCCTTCTCATTTTGACCATAATCATCTGCTGCCAATCCATCGGCAACTTTACCCTAATAAAACATAACAACAAAAAAAGCCCACACTCTGAACATACTTGCCCAGACGGTCGGCTTCCTACGCTTATACTCCCTGTGGTTTATTCCACTTCCGTCAGTCATATAAGCAATTTAAACATTATCACGTAATCTTCCCCTTGTCAACGCTTTTTGACAATTTTTATCAAAAAATTCCTATACGCATTCTAAATCACCACCCTCCCTTCACAAACCGGCCAATACCAGGCAAGGGATACAGAGGACTGGATAACTCTTCCTTCCCCCGGTCCTTTGCTTCCCTTGCCGTCCATCCTCTTTTTCCCTCCTACCCTTCACACACCTGAAAAATATAAAACTTCAGATAATAAGACTCCTCCGCCGCCCAAAGTATGGGATGATCCGCTGCCTGCGTCCGATACTCCACCTGCCGCAGCCTCTTATGCACATTCCTTGCGGCCTGCCCGATGGTCTGTGTAAACATCTCATAAGACATAAAATGCGAACAGGAACAAGTCGCCAAAAACCCCCCGTCCTTCACCAGCTTCATAGCCCGCAGATTGATCTCCCGATACCCTTTCACCGCATTCTTAACAGAATTCCGGGACTTGGTAAACGCCGGCGGGTCCAGTATCACCACATCGAACTTCTTCCCCTCTTCCTCCAGCTTGGGAAGCAGCTCAAACACATCCTCACACACAAATTTCACTGTCTCTGACAGCCCGTTCAGCGCGGCATTTTCCCTGGCCTGCTCCACTGCCAGTTCGGAAGCATCCACTCCCAACACACTCTTTGCACCTGCGATCCCTGCATTCAAAGCAAATGACCCTGTGTGTGTAAAACAATCCAGCACCTTTGCTCCTTTGCATAATCTCTGAATCGCCAGCCTGTTATACTTCTGATCCAGGAAAAAACCGGTCTTCTGACCATCCTCCACATCAACCAGATATTTTACTCCATTCTCACAAATCTCCACTTTGGTATCAAAAGGTTCCCCCATAAACCCTTTGACAAGCTCCATCCCTTCCTGCCTTCTCACTTTGGCGTCACTGCGCTCGTAAACGCCGCGGATGACTACGCCGTCCTGCGCCATCTCCTCCTTCAAAAGCTCCAGGATCTTCCCTTTCAGCCTGTCAATCCCCAGCGCCAGGGACTGCACCACCAAAATATCAGAAAATTTATCCACAACAAGTCCGGGCAGAAAATCCGCCTCACCGAAGATCACACGGCAGCTGCCGGTATCCACTGTCTTTTTCCTGTACTCCCAGGCATCCCTCACCCGTTTTCGCAGAAATCCCTCATCTATCTCCTGCTCTGATCTTCGTGTCATCATGCGGATCCTGATCTTGGAGTTGGTGTTGATAAACCCTCTTCCCAGGGGATAACCGTCAAAATCGTGTACCATCACCATATCCCCATTCTCAAAACTTCCCAGGATACTGGCCACCTCATTATCGTATATCCACGGACCTCCCGCTTTCAGGGAACGTCCTTCCCCCTTCTTCAGTGTCGCAATTGCCAGACTCATGTGTCTTCCTCCATTTTTCTATTTTTTCTGTCCCAGCACAATATAAGCAATTCCGCATAGGAGACCGCCTGCTGTGCCAATTTTCTGCTGCTTTTGAATAATTCCATGTAAACTTACGGTTGCACCCCGCTGTTTAAGCGGGTTTTCACATCTTTCCACCGAGGATAGAACACATCCATATATCCGTAAAAAATCCCGTTGTGCCCCCGCTCCAGAAGATGCACCAGTTCGTGAGTGACCACATATTCCAGACACTCTTCCGGATATTCCGCCAGCCAGACATTGAGCCAGATCCTCTTTTTTTCCACATTGCAGGTTCCCCATCTGGTTTTCATATCCCTCAGACGCCACTCCTCTGCGTGGACTCCCACTTTCTGTTCGCACTCCTGTATGACACGGGGCAGTATTTTTTCAAGACGCATTCTGCATTCCTGTTTTTTTGCCTCCCGATCCTGACCTTCGTATATTTCCCAGGGGGGCAGGTTTTGGCCCTTCTTCTTCCGATGTTCCTCTATCCAATCCATTCTCTCCCGGATAAATCTTCTGATATCGCACTCCGGCATTTTAAGAGGCGCGGAAACCCGGATACTTCCGTCCGCCCCCACACGCAGATACATATTGCGAATGGCTTTTTTCGTCACCTGGATATCCAGTCCGTTCTCGGTCCATTGATAAATTTTCACCCGTTTTCCGGCTGTCTTTACCATGCCAGGACCTCCGGGCCGTTTTCGGTCACAAGGACCATGATCTCCCACTGTGCGGAAGGCAGTCCATCCTCTGTATAAACCGTCCACCCGTCATCCTCATCAATAAAGATCTCACTGGCCCCCATATTCACCATGGGTTCTATAGTAAACAGCAGCCCCGGCGCCATGACCATACCGGTGCCAGCCCTGCCAATGTACCCCACCCACGGGTCTTCATGGAACTCCAGCCCAATACCGTGGCCTCCAATCTCCTTCACCACACTGTAGCCGTTTTTCTCTGCATGTTCATGGACTGCCTGACTCATATCCCCCAGAAATCCCCAGGGTCTTACCTGCTTAAGCCCTTTCTCCACACATTCCTTTGTAACCTGCACGAGACGCTCTTTCTCCTGTCCCACATCACCGATACAGAACATTCTGGAGGAATCAGAATAATATCCGTTCAGGATCGTGGATACATCCACATTGATGATATCCCCCTCCATAAGTACGATCTCCTCCGACGGAATGCCGTGGCACACCTGGTTGTTGATGGAGGTGCAGACACTGTTTGGAAATCCCTCATAATTAAGGGGTGCCGGCACGGCATTGGCCTTTGTGGTGATGTCATATACCCAGCGGTCAATCTCGGCTGTGGAAATCCCCTCTTTGATATGTTCCGCAACATAATCCAATATGGCAACATTGATCTCAGCGCTTTTTTTGATACCCGCGATCTGTTCTGCCGTCTTAATGATTTCACGCTTCGGTACGATCCTGCCCTGGGACTGCAGATGGTTCAGCTTATCATCAAAAGGTCCATGGCATTTCTTATATTTTTTTCCGCTTCCGCACCAGCACGCGTCATTTCTTCCTAAATTATTCAAATCCCTTACTTCCTTTCCCGGAGGATCTCCCTCAATTTTTCTGTTACAGCCCCGGCAAGCGCTCTGTGCCCCTCCGGATCCAGATGGACGGAATCCTCCGCACAGGGCAGTGTCACTGCCGCGGCATCCAAAAAAGCGCAGCCCTGCTGCCTGGCCGCCTCTCTGTAATAACCGGCCAGCTCATTTGATATTCTCACTGCACGCTCCCCGCCGAACATGGGCGAAAATTTGTGACTTATAATTTCTTCTCTGATCTTTAAAGGGGATATCAGCAAAATTTCCGGCATAGGCTCACGATCTTCACGAAAATACATCTTTATGGTTTTAACCAGTTTTTCCGCCCCTGCGGCCACATCGGCGGCAGTCAGGGAAAACCTCTGTTTCATATCATTTGTCCCAAGCATTAATACCACCACATCCAGGGGACTGTGGCTTTCCAGGCAGGGGATCAGGTATTGCAGACCATTTTTCGTGCCTTCAATGGGATCATCCCAAACCGTTGTCCTCCCATTCTGGCCTTCCTCGATGATCCGTACCCCTTCCTCCCTCAGGGCCTCCTGCACCAGACTGGTCCAGCGCACTCCCCATGGGAAACGGTTTCCGGTCACACCGTCATATCCATGGGTATTAGAATCTCCATAACATAATACATTTTTCATCTCTTATTTCTCCATTGCCTCGTATTCTTCTCTAGTGATGCGGAACAAGTCATGGGGCATATGGATCCCATAGTAATACTTAACAAAGGAACCTGCCTTTTTCATGCCGTTTCTCCCTGCCACATTCCGGGATGCCGTATTGCTGTCCCGGATGATAGAATATACTTCCTCCGCCTTTAATGTCTCAAAAGCATAGTCCCTGCAGGCCCTGGCTGCCTCTGTAGCGTATCCATGATGCCAAAACTCTTTGCAGAATAAATACCCCACCTCCAGCACCTGTCTGCCCTCACAATCCTGCATGGTAAGGCCGCACTGTCCGATGAATCCTCCTGTCTCCTTCAAGATAACAGCCCATAATCCAAAACCATACTGTCTGTAACGCTCTAACTGCCGATCCAGCCATTCCCGGGCTTCCTCATCCGAAAAAGCATGGGCGTAGGCGTACATTACCTCCGCATCCTGCAGCATTTTGTTTAAAGAAGCCTGGTCCTCCTTACACAGCTTTCTGAGCACAAGGCGTTCTGTCTCCAACACAGCATTTTTCATGATCCCATCTCCTTCTGGTATGCGATTCTCGGTGTTCCGTCTTCCATATATACAGTTCCGCAGGGTTTGAAACCATTTTTTTCAAACACTCTCTGCATGGTCTTATTTTTCTGATGTGTGTCACCCCGCATGTTTTTGCACCGAGTCAGACACCACTGTACACAAAACGTTGCCACACCTTTTTTTCTGCCTGCGGAAGCGATCCGGTGCAGGAATCCATAAGGCTCCTCATTCAACCAGCACCCACCCTCTATCTCTCGGTAATTGGGTTCTTCTCCTATACAGTACATAAAAACTCCTTCTATTCCATCCGATGACTCACAGATGTATAACACATTACGGTTCAAATCCGTTTCCACGTCTTCCCTTGCCGGATAACCGTTTGTCCACTGCCCCGGGTTTCCGTTCTCTGCCATGTACGCCCTTGCCTGTTCATACAGGGCCATGATCTCATCTATATCTTTATCCTTTGCTTTGCGAATATGAAATTCTGTGTCCATCAATCTGATATCCTCTCCTGCCATGCTCTTTGCCGTATTCATTCCGTACTTTGTTTGTCCGTAAAACAGCTATGCACAGTATAGCACGATTTTTTCTGATTTTCCACATGGCCCACAGGATTTATCGCGGGTTCCTATTGTTTCAATCTTTTATAATTTTCAGATTATATAATAATTTTCAATCTATTTACAGTTTCAAATATTTTTATCCATAAATTTTCATTTTACTTATTGACAAATACAAACATGACTGTTATAATCCCGTTTTCGACACTTGAAAAAGAATAAAGAGAAGAGAACCCTCATAAATACTGGGTTTTCTTCTCTTCTTAGTTTGAAAAAAATGTTGTATGGAATCCTTCTTAGGTGATTTTTTTTATTTTTTGATTCAGCTCTTTAGGCTGGTAGTATTTTTTGTCCAGGCCGAGATCAAATATTCCATTCAGGGCAGTGCAGACCTCGCTGCTTGTGTAAGTGGCTGTATAAAACATATCCTNTTCTTAGGTGATTTTTTTTATTTTTTGATTCAGCTCTTTAGGCTGGTAGTATTTTTTGTCCAGGCCGAGATCAAATATTCCATTCAGGGCAGTGCAGACCTCGCTGCTTGTGTAAGTGGCTGTATAAAACATATCCTGCGTGTTTGCGACATTCATGTTTTTTAAAGTCTCCAGAATGTCATCTGTTGTAAAATGTGTGCCGTACTGATCAAGTTTTTTCTCTAACAGACGGTAGATCAGAAGCGCCGTGTAGCAGATCATGAAATGTGCAATGATCCGTTCCCGTTTCCGGTGATGTACAGGTCTGGCCTCAAAGTTTGTTTTCAGTACCCGGAAGCAGTCTTCAATCTTATATCTCTGTGAACTGATTTTCAGGATGTTTTCTGCATCATCAGCAAGGTTGGTAGCCACAGCGTAGTAACCGTCATACTTTTCTTCGTTTTCGATGACCGACAGGTCGATCTCATAATGGTCAGAAGCTTTCTCACCATTTTTACCAGTGGAAGTCCGTCTGATGAACCTTGTCACATCATGGGGACCTTTTTTTACGTCTTCCACATGATAATGGGAAAGGATATTTTTTGCCCGCTCTATTTGTGAATTGCGGATATGACGCTGGTATTCCATCATCTTTCTGGAAAAAGTGACAATAACCCTCTGCTTAAGCAGCCCCTTCGACTTGACCATTTTCGTATTCCCGTTTTTATAGACTCTTTCTTCATACAGTCCTGTGTCTACTGCCCGGTCAGCAGTCAGGATTTTGTAGACTTTATCGTTATATAAAGAAAGGTTGTCCTGGCTGAAGCGGTCAAAGGTCTTCATTTCCTCAATGGTGATGGAGGAACCATCGGATAACCGCCTGTAACCATGATCATTGAATACAGCCTGTTGTAAAACATCGGAGAGTTTTTTGACAGACTGTGTGACAATAAAGGCACGTCCGCCCAGGGAATTAAATTTCCTTATGTCGTAGGAGCCAAGACCAGCATCTGCACAATAGATGAAAGGCTTTCCCTGAAACATCTTTGTGATCCTTTTTTCCAATGGGACTGCACATGTCTGTTCGTTATCAGAGCCAGGTGTGATACACATGGAGAGGGGGATGCCGTCCCCATCCATAAAGAGTCCCATCTGTACGAGGGGGGAGGGCTGGTGCTGCTTGGAAGGACCGTAGCGGCGCAGTCCCTTTAGTATTTCGCCAGTTACTTCATCGACATATTCCCCATCTTCATGCTGCGATTCAAAGTAGTAGTTGGTGCAGTCGAAATAGCATACAGAGGTATTGCGTTTGAGGACGTTGAAGCTGCCATGATAAAGCTGCTCCAGATAGCCGCTATAGTTATTTTCAAGAAGATCCATGAAACGGAGGATGTGCTGGTAATCAAAGGAGGGCTGTTCGTAGTAGGAAGAAAGCCTGTCAAAAGTACCAAGTTTTGAACGTGGTTCAAGGATTCTTGCAAAAGTGAGGAACCGGTTGATATTGTCACAGTCAAAAGTGACTTTGGAATCATTCTGAATATCCATAAGAAAAGTTTTCACGCCCAGGTCATGATAGATCTGCTGCAGGGTAAAATAACCCACGTTAAGAAGAGCGGATTTGGAGGCCGTATCAGCAGTATGGGAAAGCTTTTGGGAAAAGTCAATTTTAAAGCTGAGATCTGCCTTTCCTTTTTTGTACTCCTCATTAAAAAGAGCAACCTGTTTTTTTGCATAAGTGAAGGGATCGTCCGTGATAGCCAGCAGTTCGGAATGTTTTCCGATCCGTTTCACATTTTTAGTAGTAGTCTTTTTTCCGTTGCGGATACCCATTTGTATGAAGTAGGTGGGATCCTTGGAATTTCTGTCGTAATACAGTTTCATACCCGAAAACCCTCGTTTTTATTCTATTATAGCACGAAATAAGATATAATACAACCCCATACAACAAATATATTGTTAAAATTTGACAAAAAAATAAGCCACAAATGGCTTAAATAAAGGATTCTTGAAATCCTAGATTATTAGTAAGTGTCGAAAACCCGTCTGTGTCCATCAATCTGATATCCTCTCCTGCCATGCTCTTTGCCGTATTCATTCCGTACTTTGTTTGTCCGTAAAACAGCTATGCACAGTATAGCACGATTTTTTCTGATTTTCCACATGGCCCACAGGATTTATCGCGGGTTCCTATTGTTTCAATCTTTTATAATTTTCAGATTATATAATAATTTTCAATCTATTTACAGTTTCAAATATTTTTATCCATAAATTTTCATTTTACTTATTGACAAATACAAACATGACTGTTATAATGAATTCATAAACAAAGAGAGAACAAAATAAAAACAGAAAGGACTGATACCACCGAAAACGTAAACTACCACTCATAATACAAAAGAAAGGACGGTACGGACCACCAAGAACTTAACGATTTAACTCATAATAAAACAAGGAAGGTAAAGTCCCATGGACACATCAGATTAAAAGAGTCATTCGGAATGTAAACTTCGGATGACTCTTTCCTATTGCTCAGATATCTCTTTTTTTCTGTAACGAAAAAACCCTTCAGGAGGACTCCCAAAGGGTTTGATCATATCTTCTAAATACCACGTTTAATGTGCAAATGGTGAGAGCTCCAGGCGGATGAAATATCCCTGGTCATGGGAGCACACCGGACATTTTTTTGGTGCTTCTTTCCCCCAGTGAACATAACCGCATTTCAGGCAGATCCATCCCGTCTCCACATCAGATACAAAAAGGTTCTTGTCCTCCAGATACTGGGCAAACTTTCCAAAACGGTCCCCATGGAATTTCTCAATATCTGCTATCATATGGAAAGAATTTGCGATCTGTGTAAACCCTTCCTCTTTCGCCTTATCCCCGAAGTTCTTATACACATCATCGTGCTCTTCGTATTCATTGTGCTGTGCCATGCGCAGAAGTTTATCAATATCGGGAGATATATCTACCGGATATCCGCCGTCAATCTGAATTGTCTCTCCTGCCATCTCTTTTAAGTGCTGATAAAAAATGTAAGCATGCTGGCGCTCCTGGTCAGCCGTATAGTTGAAGACAGCCTCCACAACGTGCAGATGTTCTTTTTTGGCCTGTGCTGCAGCAAAGGTGTAACGGTTCCTGGCCTGGCTCTCACCTGCAAAGGCGCGCATCAGGTTTTCTTTTGTTATGCTTTCTTTAAAATCTACAGACATACGATTGCCTCCTGGTATTTATTTTCCATGTTATTTTTTCCAGAAGTTTCAATTTTATACCTGTATTTCACAGCCTTGTCAAATGGTATGATAGAGGGCCTCCAGGATTTCCAGAATCTGTTCCCTGGTAAAGCGGCTGCTGTCCAGACATAAATCATATCCCTTCATGCTGCCCCATTTCTCATCTGTATAATTGTTGTAATAATATTTTCTCTGTTTATCCACTTTTTTGATCAGCTGCTCTGCCCCTCTTTCATCCCAGACGGTCCTTGCCCGGATAGTCTTGATCCTTGCCTCTATGGGAGCATAGATGAAGACGCTTCTGCAGTCCGGTTTATCTCTGAGAATATAATTAGCGCACCGTCCTACGATCACACAGTCTTCCTTTTCGGCGGCCTCCTCAATAATCTCTGTCTGTACATTGAAAAGCACATCATTGAGAGGTTCATAGTGGAACTGCCGCTCCATAGCCATATTCTCATCAAAAGAATAACGCCAGGGGCTTTCCCTCTTCTCGTCCACTTCCTCCAGTTTCTCTTCCGGAAGGTTCTTCTTCTGGGCTGCAAGGGTGATCAAATCCTTATCATAATAATTGATGCCCAGCCGCTCTGCCAGATCCTGCGCGATTTTTCTGCCATTGCTTCCAAATTCCCTGCCAAGTGCTATCACTTTACCCATAACATACCATCCTTCCCTATGCAAACACACATATAGTTCCTGTCTTAACGAGTGACGGTTCAACCTTCACAGTCACAAGCAAATCTCCGTGTAAAATGGCCCATTGCCATGAAATTTATGCCCGGCTGCTGAATAGTTATCTTAATTAGTAACTGTTCAGTACCCTCACAGTTACAGGCAAAAATCCATGCATAATCGCCTTTGGCGATGGGATTTTTGCTTGGCCGTGGTACGCTTTCTTACGGTCAGCGCAGTGAATGCGCAGACCTACTGAATAGTTATCTTAATTATACAAAATTTTCACAGATTTTACAACTTTTTTCAGACAGAATGTCCGTCAGACTTATGGGTTCTGTCCTCCTCTATGCCTGTCTGTGCCGGGCCGTCCACACAGTGTCCCATATAGTCAAACCGGGAGCCGTGACAGGGACATTCAAAGCATTTTTCATCGGGGTTCCATTCAAGCTGGCAGCCTAAATGAGGGCACTTTGCTGATACCAGATGGATCTCTCCCTCCTCATCCCTGTATGCTCCGACTTTTTCCCCATCATAGTCCACGATCCCCCCGTGACCGCGGGGAAGCTCCTCCAGATCACTTCTGCCCTGCGTAAAGATGCGTCTGCCAAGATCCTTTACCGCATGTATGCTGTCTTTGCAGAAATTTCCGGCAGAAGCCGATGGGGTAAAACGCTGCGGGGAAAAGATTCCAAACACCTCCGCATCATCCCCCTTACCCAGGATGCTTTCTGTTATCATGCCCGCTGCCGCCATGGATGAGCTCATCCCCCATTTTCCAAATCCCGTGGCAGTGTACCAGTCAGGAGTCTCCGCGGAAAACCTGCCGATATAAGGGATTTGGTCCATAGGCATGCAGTCCTGCGCTGACCACTGATACTGCACCTTACTTTCCGGATAGAATTCCTGTGCTTTTCTTTTCAGCAGTTCGTACTTTCCCCCTGCACGGTTCTCTCCGGTCCGGTGTCCGCCTCCTCCCAAAAGCAGATGATCCCCGGCACTTCTGAAGGACCATGCATTTTCCCTGTCTATACCCAGATACATTCCCTCAAGTGCCGGCGCCTGTCCAAGCCCCAGTACATAGCTGCGCTCCTGGTGCATCCGCATGAAATAATATCCGGGCACATTGAGAAATGGATAATGGCAGGCAAAAACAATTTTCTTAGCGCTGACGCTTCCCTTATCCGTCACAAGTCTGTTTCCCTCCGCCTGCAGCACTCTTGTATGCTCATAGACGGTGAGTCCGCAGACCATTGACTGAAGAAACTGAAGAGGATGAAACCTGGCCTGATCTTCAAAACGTACCCCACCTGACACCTGAAACGGAAGCTCTGTATCCCCGGTAAATCCGGCATCAATTCCCAGCCCGGCGGCGCTTTTTGCCTCCTCTTTCAGCAGATCAGGTGATTCCAGAGTGTATAAATATGCCGGGCAACGGACAAATCCGCACTCTATCTTCCTGTCATGTATGATTTCCTCGTACCGATCTATGGCTTTCTGGTTTTCTCTGCTGTACTTTGCTGCAGCCTCTTCCCCATGCTTTTGCAGAAGCTTCTGATAAATCACGCCGTGCTGGGATGTGATCTTGGCCGTTGTCTTTCCCGTCTGGCCGTTTCCAACCCTATCCGCTTCCAGTATCACCACCTGCATTCCCTGTTCCGTAAGAAAATGCGCTGTCAGTATCCCGGCCATTCCTCCGCCCACCACAGCCACATCTGCTGTGATGTCCTGTGTCAGTTCCGGAAAACTCTGTATCTCTGTTTCCTCCATCCATAAACTTGTCATGGCAGCCTCCATTCTATCTGTCCCTGTAAGGTTCGTACCTTTACGGTTCCATATTTCTTTTCATAGAATGCACCCAATGCTTCCAGGATATACAAAAACGGTTTGTTTCTGCGGGAGGATTGCTGCTGCCACACCCAAAAACAGAGACTGCTTTTTGCGCAGCCTCTGTCATATCTCCGGTACATAACCCTGTACCGGCTTCACTTTTTCTTTGTCAGTCTTCCTGTATCACCAGTTCATCCCCCACTTTGATCCTTCCGCCGTGAAGAACCTTGGTAAATACCCCCTCTCTGGGCATAATACAGTCCCCCATCTTCTGGAAGATCTCACAGCCGTGATGACATTCCTTCCCAATCTGTGTCAGCTCCAGCACCACATCGTTACAGCGAAATCTTGTCCCAATGGGCAGGTTCTTAAAATCAAATCCGCTGACGACCAGGTTCTCTCCGAAGGCGCCATCCTTCACCTCTGCTCCGCGGTTCCGGAAATCTTCAATCTTTTCATAGCTCAGAAGACTCACCTGGCGATGCCATTTTCCTGCGTGGGCATCCTTTTCAATGCCAAAATCTTCTATAAAATTGGCCTCCTGAATATTTTTTTTCTGTGTTCCTTTTTTTTCGCTGATACAGACAGCCAGTACCTTTCCCATTGTATTCATCCTCCGATTTCAGACATCTTTTTGTTCTCCAGCCCTTCCTCCTGCGCCTCTCCAAAGCGGTGGCTTCTGGGCTTCTCAAATATGGTCTTTTCCATTACGGCTCCGATCTGCGCATCCGAACTTCCGTCTCTTAACAGACTGCGCATATCCGCCCCGTGTGAAAACTGCAGACATGGTTTTAAAAATCCCTCTGCGGTGAGCCTGACCCGGTTGCAGTCCCCGCAGAATTTGTGGGATATGGCACTGATGAATCCTATTTTCCCCTTAAAACCATCCAGCAGCATATATGTACTGGGACCGTTGCCGAATCTGCCGCTTAAGGACACTGCTTTGCCGTAAGCCTCTTCCAGCAGATGCCGTACATGGTCCTCGGTCTCCTCACCGCAATATTTTCTGCCATACCCTATGGGCATCATTTCAATGAAACGAACATCCACCGGTCTGTCTTTTGCCAGACCTGCGATGGGTATCCACTGGTCCTCATTCACACCATGCAGAAGGACGCAATTTACCTTCACACGCACATGGGGAAACTGCAGGGCTTTATCCATTGCCTCCAAAACTCTGTCAAGCCCTTTTCTCCTGGTGATCTTCTCAAACATCTCCCCGGAGAGGGCATCAAGACTGATATTCACGGCATCAATCCCCGCTTCCGCTAAAGCCTCCATCTGGTCACCCAGCAGCATTCCATTGGTGGTCAGGGTCACATTGTCGATTCCCGGTATGTTTTTTATCATTCTTACCAGCTCTGCCGCATCTTTTCTCACCAGAGGCTCTCCGCCGGTAATCTTTACCTTGCTGATGCCTTTTTCCGCTAAAATGCGGCACAGCCTGGCAATCTCATCGTAGGTCAGAATATCGCTGTGCTCCACCTGTTCGATACCGCCTTCCGGCATGCAGTACATGCAGCGCAGGTTGCAGCGGTCCGTGATGGAGATGCGGATATATTCAATATTCCGTCTGTACTGATCCAACATAATTTTATCTTCCTGCTTTTCTTAAATATAGTTATAGTATACCTCAAAATTACTGAAATTGCACCTGTTACTTTGCCCAATTATGACATTTTACACAAAACACGTTACCGTTCACTCCGTGTCCAATAACACACTCCGCGATGCACAGATATGGCGCATTCTGCCCCATATCGCGCTGGCCGTCTCGGGATTTTCATGCTTCCGGCATGAAAACGCCTCCCGGTACAGTGGCCTGTGTACAGTAACCAAAATACCTACAGATTTTCCCTCTCAATAATCTTCGCAGTTCAGTTTATAATACCCCTGGGGGCAGCCGCAGACCGGACATCGGATGGGCGCGCAGTCCCCGAACGCAATATTTCCGCAGTTCATGCAGATCCAAACCATTTCCAGGTCTTTGCAGAATACATGGTTTGTCAAAATATCCTGAGTCAATTGTTCAAAGCGGTAATCATGATGCCGTTCGATTTCTCCTACCTCTCTGAAAAGCCTGGCCACACCTTTAAATCCCTCTTCCTCCGCTTTTTGAGCGAAGTTTTCATACATTTCCGACCATTCTTTTTTCTCATCCTCATGGGCTTTGGCCAGATTCCTGCTTGTTTCGGGCATACTTCCGCCGTTCAGGACATTCTTCCATATCTCCGCGTGATGCAGTTCGTTGCGTGATGTCTCCTCAAAAATCCCTCCGATATGCATGTAGCCTTCATTTCTGGCCTGTTTGGCATAGATCTGGTATTTTCCGCAGGCCTGTAGTTCTCCTTTGTAGGCCGTTATCAGATTCTTAAAGGTTTCGCTCTCTCTTAATTCCATGTTCTCTCCGCTGTTCCGGCTTTACACTATTCTATGTACAGCGGCCTCATTTCTTTCCTCTCACCAGGTCATAACTTTCCCCTATCATCCTGCGGATTTCTTCCTCCGGTACAGAGCCGTCCAAAATAACGGAATTCCAATGCTCTTTATTCAGATGGTAAGCAGGGAGCACTGAGGTATAGGCTGCGCGCCAGAAATCTCTCCACTGGGGGTCTGTCTTCAGATTCACCCAGATATTTCCCTCCCGCTCAAATATCCACGCAAAGATCTTCCTGCTGCCTTTTATCCGGATAACTGTCCAGTTCTGATCATGAAAAGGATAGTCCTCAAATACATCCGGCATTTTCAGACAATAGGAAACCGCTTCCTCTCTGGTTCTCATAGGGACCTCCTCTTTTTTCTTCCAGTATACAGGAATCCCGGTATGCCGTCAAATTGTTCATTTTTCAACCATTGACAGAATTCATTTTGTGTGTTATGCTAGAAAACAATTAAAAAAGCATTTAGATAAATGCGGTGACGGGGAGGAGTACATACCCAGCCGGCTTTCAGAGAGAAGATGTATGGTGTGAATCTTCAGCAAGGAAGTATGGAAGTAGCCCCTGAGCAGTGAGCCGAACAGAGATGAGATATCTCTAAGTAGACCTCAACGTCCCTTTCCCACGTTACAGGGAAAACAGTATCGATATCCCTATGGCTATCCGTACTGGCAAAGCGCAGGATTTTTCCTGAAATCAGGTGGTACCACGGATGACTTATCCGCCCTGAACTGAATTCTCAGTTCAGGGCGTTTTTCATTGTATCAGGACCATCTAAAAATGAGTTAAAGGAGGATTTTGTCCATGACAGGAAATGAATTATTCGTAAAAGCACTGCAGAAAGAAGGCATTGATTATCTCTTCGCATACCCCGGCGGTTACGCCATCGACATCTTTGATGAGCTGTACAAACAGGATTCCATCCAGGTGATACTCCCCCGCCACGAGCAGGGTCTGATCCACGCCGCGGACGGCTATGCCAGAGCTACCGGACGCACCGGTGTCTGTCTGGTAACAAGCGGCCCCGGAGCCACGAACCTGGTAACCGGAATCGCCACCGCCAACTACGACAGTGTTCCCCTGGTGTGCTTCACAGGCCAGGTTCCCACAAACCTCATTGGAAACGACGCGTTCCAGGAGGTTGATATTGTGGGGATCACCCGCGGCATCTGCAAATATGCCGTAACTGTGCGCGACCGCAATGACCTGGGACGTATCATCAAGGAAGCCTTCTATATTGCCAACACCGGCAAGAAGGGACCTGTTCTGATCGATCTTCCTAAAGATATCATGCTGCAGGAAGGGGATGAGCACTATCCCAAAGAAGTACACATCCGCGGCTACAAACCCAGCAGCGGCGTGCACATGGGACAGTTAAAAAAAGCCATGACGCTGATGAAAGACGCCAAGAAGCCTCTGTTCCTCATGGGCGGAGGTGTAAATATCGGAAGGGCAAACGAGACAGCCCTGACTCTTGCGGAGACTACCAGAATCCCGGTTATCACCACCATTATGGGAAAAGGCTCCATCCCTACCGGCCACGAACTCTATGTGGGCAATGTGGGAATGCATGGCTGCTATGCCGCTAACCGTGCCATCAGTGAATGTGACCTGCTTTTCTCCATCGGTACCCGTTTTAATGACCGTATCACCGGAAAGATTGACGAGTTTGCCAAAAATGCCAAAATTGTTCATGTGGACATTGACGCGGCCTCCATCTCCAGGAACATCCAGGTGGATATCCCCATCGTGGCAGACGCCAAGGACGCCATGGAAGCCATGCTGAAACACATCAAGTGCTGTGAGCATAGAGAATGGCTGGATGAGATTGCGGACTGGAAGAAGGAACATCCTCTGGACATGGACCAGAACAAGGGCATCACACCTCAGAAGATCGTGCAGTGCATCAACGAACAGTTTGAGGAGGGCATCTTTGTCACAGACGTAGGCCAGCATCAGATGTGGGTAACACAATATCTGGAAATGGACGAGAAGAAACAGCTTCTCACCTCCGGCGGCCTGGGCACCATGGGGTATGGCTTTCCTGCATCCCTGGGCGCCAAATTTGCATACCCCGGGAAGCCTGTGGTATGTGTTTCCGGTGACGGAGGGATGCAGATGAATATCCAGGAGATGGCAACTGCCGTGGCATACGGCCTCCCGGTCATCATTTGTATCTTCAACAACAGCTATCTGGGCATGGTGCGCCAGTGGCAGCAGCTTTTCTATGATAAACGTTATTCCTCCACCTGTACACGCCGCAGAAAGACCTGCAGCGCCAACTGCAAGGCGCCCGGAAAGGACTGCCCGGAATACACCCCCAACTTTGTAAGGCTGGCAGAGAGCTATGGTGCTTACGGTATGCGCGTAGAGAAAGAGGAAGATATGGCCCGGGCCTTCCAGTTTGCCAAAGGCAACACAGATGCCCCGACGATTCTGGAATTTATCATTGACAGCGATGAACTGGTCCTGCCTATGGTACAGGGCGGAAAGCCGCTGCATAACATGATCTTGGACTGCTAGGAGGAGAAGAATATGAAGAAAAGATGGATTTCCTTATATGTAGAAAATGAAGTAGGTGTGCTGGCTAAAATCGCAGGCCTGTTCTCCGGAAAATCATACAACCTCACAAGCCTCACGGTAGGCACCACGGAGGACCCCACCATTTCCCGCATGACCATCAGTGTGGAGAGCGATGACTCCACCTTTGAGCAGATCAAAAAACAGTTAAACCGCTGTGTGGAGGTAATCGAGGTGATTGACTTTACCAATTCCCGCATCCACAGAAAAGAAGTTCTGTACATTAAGATCAAGGACTGCGACGAGGCTGTAAAGACAGAGGTTTTCCGCATCGCAACGATCTTCCACCTAGCTGTGGTGGACTACGGCAAAACGGAAATGCTGCTGGAGAGCCTTCAGACGGAGAAACGAAATGATGAGATCATATCCTACTTCTCCAATTACTTTAAGAATATTGAGGTAGTGCGGGGAGGCAGCGTTGCCATCAAAGGCGTGAGCATTCAGGACAAATAAAACAGGCTAAAACATATAAAGGCAGCCATGCTGGATAAACCACGGCATGACTGCCTTCATTCTATTGACCACTGCCCCGATCCCCGCAGTCCCGGTCATTCCCTGTTTCTTTTTTCAGATCAGTTATATCATGGCAGGTAAGCAGGACCACCTGCTCTCCCTTCCATTCTATATAACAGGCATCTGCAGATGTCCATACCTGCAGAAACGGATTGTAAACCTGCCGCACACACCTGGGATGTTCACTGTCCATATCCTTTATGGGACAGAAATCACAGGGCGTATCCCGGTGGAAGAATGCTTTATGACAGGTATTGCCCAGCTTTGCCTCCGGTACCCACTCCCTGGTCTTTCGGTTGATATAAAGCATTTCCCTTGTTTCGGGACGCACCACATACACCCAGGAGCTTTGATTGTCAAGAATGGCTTCCAGGGATGCCGCATTCTGGATCGCTTTATCCTGGGCCCGGAGTTTCAGCAGGAAGGTGCTCAGTATTTCCGCAATGAATACCAGCGTATTCACCTGTTCCTGGGTCCAGTAGCGGTTCATACGGCACTCGTCAAATCCCACAAATCCCTTATACTGCCCTTTGTCATAAATGGCGCACTGCAGCATGGACTTAATTCCCTGAGGATCCAGGATTTCCCGCTGCTGCGGCGTCAGCACATCAATATCACGGCAGTAGAACACGCCGCTCTCATTAAAATTGCTCTGGTATCCACCCTCCAGATCATTGGCGTACAGCACATGCTGAAGATTCCCGATCTCCGGTCTCACGCCCTCATTGCACCATTCATATGTGTTTGTACAATAATCCGGGTCCTCCTCATCCTCAAATATGTAGACACGGCTCACATCAAACTGGCGCCCCACCACCTCCAGAATGGCATTGACCGCGGTGTCCAGATTCGATGATTTGTACAGGATCCTGAACACATACTCAAACAGACGCAGTTCCACATTGCTCTCCGTCTCCTCATAAGAATCGATCCTGGTGTTGGCTGCACTGCAGGGCTGCACGGGAAACTCCTCTGAAAGCAGCTTTGCGTCTGCTATACAGTATCTCCCTTTCCCCTGGTTCTTCGCCCGGTACAGTGCCTGGTCCGCCCGCTGAAAGAGTTCATGATAGGTCTGCCCGCACTCCGGATAAATAGCTATGCCAATGCTGCAGGAAAGCTCCACTTCCGTGAGTTCCTGCACTGCCATTTCCCCTATAGCCTTCATTACCTGGACTGCTTTTTGTTCTGCCAGGGCAGTATTGGGTATCTGCCCCAGAAACACTAAAAATTCATCGCCGCCTACCCGCCCTACAATATCCTCACTGCGGAATTGCTTCTGAATGCTGTGGGCAACTTCAGAGAGCAGGGCATCGCCAAAGAGATGTCCCATGGTATCATTCATATGTTTGAAATTATCCAGGTCAATTATCATCAGTGCTGCCATCTTCCCCGGCACATTGCTTGCCAATACGGCCTGGATATACTCCTGGCTGCTTCCCTTGTTATATAATTTAGTCAGCATATCACGCTGCGCGCGTTCCATGAGGCTCTGGGCCTTTTTCTTCTCCGCGTCAATATCCAGGATTGCCCCCACTGCGCGAACTGCCCGTCCTGTTTTATCTGTCAGTCCGGTTATCCGTATCCGGCACCAGACAGCATTCTGTTTTCCGTTTAAAATACGGATTTCCTCCTCCGCGTAATGTTCCCCGCCCCGGATACGCGAAAGAAGTTTTGTAAAAAGCGGCTGGTCCTCAGGCAGAATATAGGGTGCCTGCCAAAAGAGACGGCTCACATGCTGTGTGACCGGGGGGCATCCGAATTTTTTCTCCCAGTTGCCGGAAAATATCATGGTGTCCGCCTGGATATCCCATTCAAAAAGGATATCTGTAGTCTGGTCCATGATGATCTGATGCCGCTCCAGGGACAGGCGCAGTTTCTCTTCCAGCTCCTTGCTCCGCGTCACATCTACAAGCACACAACAGAAATACTGATTGCCCTCTTCATCACGGAGCAGATGCCCTTTATCTAAAACCCAAATCGTGCGTCCGTCCTTGCAGGTCATCCGATACTCCAGCTCTTTATCCGGGCCAAGGGCCATCTG
Source organism: Blautia marasmi (assembly GCF_900258535.1). Taxonomy (NCBI): domain Bacteria; kingdom Bacillati; phylum Bacillota; class Clostridia; order Lachnospirales; family Lachnospiraceae; genus Blautia; species Blautia marasmi. The sequence continues at coordinate 3,883,968 of NZ_OIWX01000001.1, read as the reverse complement.
TCTCTGCACCTCCTCCAAGGTGACCTCACGGTCCCTCTGCTCTATCATTTCCCAAAAGCTGTTCTGAAACTTTTCTTCTATATCCTGCTGCGTATAACCCAGCATGGACAGAAATCCTTTATTCATCTGCAAAAGAGTTAATTTCTCATCAAAACGGCAGGAAAACATGCCGCCCGGAATATTATCACTCAGGATCTGCAGGTCATAACCGCCCATTTCCTTAGACAGCAACGTTCTATGCTCTTTATTTTTCATATTGCCCATATGGCTCCTATTTTTGTTCCATGGCTCCGTCAATTATCTGAGATCATCGAAACCTACGATTCATTTTCTATCATTCTATCAAATGCCCTGTATTTATGCAAGGAACAAAAAGAGGAAAAAGTATATAATCCGTAACAGTTCAGCCTTCCTCTATCCCGCCAGGTGTTGCCTTGCAATTACAAGGCAATCCCGAGACAGCCACGCGCCAGACTGCGGTTTATGCAGTCTGTACCCTGAAGGGCAGAACTGTGCATGCTTTTGCTGCTATGAAGCCGGAAGGCTGAATAGTAACTATGATCACATCCACCCGCAGGCCCACGCTATTGGGCAAACAACAGCAGACGCAAGCGCATAGACCGCTCCCAGAATAAATACCGGTATACCGATAAAAGTACAGAGCAGGCTGATGCACGGATGCCTCCGTGCAAAATGGGCCGCTGTGGTATCAAACCTGTTTTCCGCTCTCTGAATCGACTTTCTGATCTGTGTCATAACTGTCCCTCCTATGGCATCTATCCTATCACCAGCCATATTAAAACGGTAAAAGTGATAGAGAAAAGAAATAAAAATGCCATTAAAAAGGACTTGTTGATCACTCTGTATCCTTGACTGCCTTATCCAGAAAGACCACACCGTCCAAATGCTCAAGCTCGTGGCAAAAACACTTTGCCATCTCATCTTCCCCTGTCAGGATGATCTCCTCCCCATTTTCATTGACTGCCTGAATGGTAACGCGCTGTGGACGGATAGTCTTTACAAAGCGGTTCGGAAAGCTCAGGCATCCTTCTATACATTCCTGAACCCCGCTGCTGCCAATGATCTGCGGATTGATCAGCTTCAGCGTTTTGTCGAGGTAATCAATGACCACCAGTCTTTTCAAGATTCCCACTTGGTTTGCCGCCAGTGCTGCGCCGTTTTCCGTGTGATGCAGAGTATCCATCATGTCATCCAGGATCTGCCGGATTCTGCCATCAATGTTCTCCACTTCTCTGCATTGCTTCCTCAATATAGGATCTCCGTCATACCGCAGTTCTCTTATTGCCATTGTTGTCCCTCCTGCTGCTTTCCGCCCTTGACTTTCTTGGGCTGACATCAAACAAAAATACCTCTTCAATGGAGCAGGCAAAAACACACGAGATATCATAGGCAAGCCAGATTGATGGCTCAAACTTTTCTGTCTCTATGGCATTGATCGCCTGCCTGGATGTCCCCACCAGGTTTCCCAATTGTTCCTGGGTCATCCCTCTTTGCTCCCTCAATTCCCTGATCCTGTTTTTCATTACAGTTCCTTTCTGTCATGTTAACTTTACACAAAGTATACACCTCCGCATTTGTCATGTCAACCTTACAATCATCTCAGACTAAAGTGCCAGGTAAGCCGGAGTGGGGATGCTTAAGTCCCTTCCCGTGCGCTCGATCCGTATACCACCACCCAATTGTAGAAAAACCGGAAGTCCATCGGTTAATCCTTGCGATTACCGGATGCCGACGCATGAAGGAAAGGCAGAACAGATCCCATTCTGAATAAATGCTGAAAAAGCCCTTGCAATCCGGTAAAAATCTGTTATAATAATAACGTATCAAAGAGAACTGACATTTTCATATTTATCATGGACGGTTTCCCGAGTGGCCAAAGGGGACAGACTGTAAATCTGCTGCAAATTGCTTCGGTGGTTCGAATCCACCACCGTCCATTTTATCGGATAGGTTCGCCTATCCGATATCTTTTGCCGCAGTGGCGGAACTGGCAGACGCCCGGGACTTAAAATCCCGTGGGTAGTGATACCCGTACCGGTTCGATTCCGGTTTGCGGCATTATCAAAAAGTGGAGGAAACGTTGATTTTACAGCGTTTCCTTTATTTTTTTCTAAACTGTTTGAACACCCTTGGTTACTGTCTCACTGTATCCCATCAGGTGGCTGAGGGCAGCAAGATTGTTCCTGTCAAAAGCAGTTGAAACATTTAGAACCAAATTCTATGACTGAAATAAAGTAATGAACTTGAATATGGACATTTTGAATTAAATACAGAAGAATTGTTACGAAAAAGTCTCCTGTTCCTTTTCAATTGCATTATTTGCAAAATAGAATTATACTGTGAGTAATGGAAGTTAAGCGAAACTGAAATTTATGGTGGAAAAACTATGCGACTTTTTTGTATTCTTTTTGATATAGGAATGTCTATGACTATGTTTATAATAGGTATTTTATTTTATAAATCAAACGGAAAAGGTGCCAATTTCCTATCTGGCTATAATACGAGGTCGACTGAAGAACGTAAACAATATGATGAGAAGGGAATGTGCAGGCTTTATGGAAAAAGAATGATATATATGGCAATCCCTTTTTTGTTTGGAGCTATAATAGATATTTATTTTGTTGGAATTGGATGTTTGATTGCTTGGGTATTATGGCTGATTCTTTTTTTCTTACTCCTTATTAAACGTCATAAAAGTGAAAAATGACTTCTATATTTGTAGCCGAAAAACGTTGAAGACTTTTTAACACCGATACCATGATGATGTAGCAGAGGAAATGTTGATCATGCAGCGTTTCCTTTTTTTAAATATTTTGTGCACCATAAAACATTTTATATTTAGTTCTTATAGTAAAAGAATAACGTTATGCCGGTACACTGGTATGAAACAGATAAAATTAAAAGTTATAGGGGATTAAAGTATATGATGATACATGAAAGAAATGATAAAATGTGGGAACCTATGAAGTCTGACTGTTCAAAATGTTCCGGATTGTGTTGTACTGCTCTGTATTTTTCAAAAATGGATGGCTTTCCAAAAGATAAAGTATCAGGTCAGCCATGTATAAATTTATTAAAAGATTACCGATGTAAAATACATTCGCAGCTTGAAAAGCAGAAAATGAAAGGTTGTATTGGTTATGACTGCTTCGGTGCCGGACAGCAGGTGACACAGGTTATTTATCAAGGCCGGACTTGGAATGACATACCAAACCAGGCAGCAGAAATTTTTGATGTTTTTGTTATAGTATTTCAGCTTTATCAAATCAGATATTATTTGATTGAAGCCATGTCGCTTGTTTCAGCACAGCCATTAGCAAAATCCATTCAGTGTTTGATCGAGGAAAATATAAAAATGTGCCATTATCGCCCCACTAATATCTTATCTATAGATTTAGAGCAATACAGAAACCGGTCGAATACAATTTTGAAGCAAGTGTGTAAGCTGCTTCAGAAAAGTATGCATAGTGAAAACAAAAAAATTCCGGCTAATTTTCTCGGGGGCAATTACAAGGGACAGGATATGAGTGGAGCAGACCTTAGCACAAAGCTTTTAATTGCTGCTAATTTTGAAAAGAGCCTCTTTAAGGGAACCATTTTTTTAGGCGCTGATACAAGGGATACTAACTTTAGTAATGCCGATTTAAGTGAAGCCGTATTTTTGACACAAGGACAAGTGAATTCTGCAAAAGGAAATCGTAATACAAAATTACCCTATCATTTGGATTACCCATCTACATGGAAGTAGAGTATCCTTGCACGCAAGCTGATTTTTCCGCACTGTAGTGATATAATTGGAGTATGCAAATAGTAGAGAGAATAGTAACTATTCAGTAGCTCTGCGCATTCACTGCGCTGACCGTAAGAAAGTGTACCACGGCCAAGCAAAAATCCCATCGCCAAAGGCGATTCTGCATAGATTTTTGCCTGTAACTGTGAGGGTGCTGAATAGTTACAGAGAATAAAAGAAGGACATGTCTATAAATGAAATACAAAAAACAGATCAATTCTGAATTAATGCAAATAGCTAAAAACGTACCCTATAATAAGATGATCATAAAGTGTGCCAATATCTTTCGGGTTATATCTTTTAATCTAACAAGGGTTCCAAGAGAAGTTGTTGATCGGCATATTACTCTTGCAGGACATAAGGGGTTAAAATTTAAGGTGGAAATATTTGAGCCATCAAATGTAAAAGAAAAGCTGCCCTGTTTGATCTATGTACATGGAGGAGCATTCAGTTATAAGGCTTCCGCCTATCATAAAAAACTTGCGTGTATATATGCAATGAAAGTAAAATGCAGGGTTTATTACCCGGATTATCATTTAACCCCTAAGTATCCATATCCGGCAGCATATGATGATGTTGTGGCGTTATATAAATGCATTATGGAAAATTCAGACGCATTAGGAATTGATAAGGAAAAGATTGGAGTGGCTGGAGATAGTGCCGGTGCATCCATTGCTGCACTGATCTGTAATAATTATGAACATGAAGCGTTGAAACAGCCCTGTCTTCAAATGCTTGTATATCCTGTAACGGATGTAGATATGCAGACAGATTCCATGAAAAAGTTTTCAGATACTCCGTTATGGAATTCAAAGAGCAACAGACGAATGTGGTTATATTACTGCAAGAATTTAAAAGATAAAGATATATATGGCACTTCTCCCATGCATAGTAGTTTACCTCAAATACTTCCGGCCTCCTATATCGAAACCGCAGAATATGATTGTTTACATGATGAAGGCATTCTATATGGAAAACGCTTGCGGGAAGCAGGAGCGACTGTTGAAATAAATGAAACAAAAGGAACCATTCATGGATATGACTCTGTCATAAATACCAAAATAGCCATCACCAATATTAAAAAACGTATTTTATTTTTGAAGAAAGGGTTTTATGGCCGTTCCCCTATCTAAACAAATTCCATTTTACGGAGGTATTTCATGTTTAACGAAATTTGTATATATGAAGCAAAACTAACCAAGTTGGATGAAATTGAGGAACTGATGAGGGAAGTAGCTGCGTTTTATTTAAAACAAGATGGTGTCATAGACGTACACTATATAAAACGTACTCATCGACAAAAAGATTTTAATGCGGTTAAAGAGGGCGAATTACCTGTTCGTCTTACAAGAAATGTTGGTAAGGTGACATATGTCTTATACTGGGTATTGGAGAATGAAGAAGCTCATGCAAGAGTATCTAAGCTTGGTGTAGAGAAATTTTATAAGCGATGGAATCGCTGTTTAACCACAATGCCCAAAATAATTCTGGGTGAGAATGTCGTCTAACCTGCCAATCTGCAGTGTACTTAAAAGACCGGCTCAGGGTTGAGCCGGACTTTTTTATTTTATACATTTCTGCTGTTTTTTTCCACTTCGCATCGAATGACCATTGCACCGTGTGAGGGAACTCTCATCCGGACAACGCCGCCTTTACAGACATGGATCTTCTTGATAAGGCTGTATCCAAAATCTCCTGTCACAATGAGCTGCTTAAAATGTGCCTCTCTGCTTCTGGATATACCCAGTTCCCAGACAGACAGTTCCACCATCTTGGTCTGATCACTGTTATTCACAGCCACCACGGTCTTTGCCCTGTCCGTAAATCTTCCGTAGCACAAAAGCTGGTAATCATTTGCCAGGAATTTTAAGGAGCCCTCTATCAGTTCCCGGTTCTCCTTGTGAATGGCGATCATGTCCTTGTGGAACTGGATCAGTTCCCTGTCTTCCCGGCCCCAGGGATAGGTTCTCCGGTTGTCCGGGTCCGTAAATCCGCACAGTCCGGCCTCATCTCCATAGTAGATAGTGGGCGCACCGGGCCATGTCATCTGCATGACAACAGCCTCCCTGAAGACTGCCTTGTTGATCTCATGTTCTGCCGCCTCAGACCCCAGATGTGCTACACGGCCCACCTTGTGGTTTGTCCTTGTAAGGAAGCGGGAATGGTCGTGGTTGGACAGTTCATTCATGGCCGTCATTAAGGAAGGCGCATAAAAACTGGCCATATGATACTGCATGGCACTGATAAAGCAGTCGCTGTTCCCAAACATCCCCTCACTGTACTCATCACTGTGCTTTTCCATTCCTGTCAAAAACCAGGTCACCGGCTCCATAAATGCATCATAGTTCATGACCGTATCCCACTGGTCTCCCTGCAGCCAGGATTTCGCCTCCCCGTAATGCTCGGCAAGGATGATCGCCTCAGGATTGGCTTCCTTTACATTCCGTCTGAAATCTCTCCAGAACTGATGGTTATATTCATTGCTGTGTCCCAGATCCGCAGCCACGTCAAGCCGCCATCCATCCACATTATAGGGGGGAGACACCCACTTTCTGGCTATCTTCATAATATATTCGTACAGCATGGGGGAGTCCTCATAGTTAAGCTTCGGCAGTGTGTCATGCCCCCACCATCCGTCATAAAACTGATTATACGGCCAGTCATATTCATTGTGGAAACGGAAGAAGGTACGGTAAGGACTGTCCCCTGTGATATACGCACCCTTCTCATATCCCTGCTGATGCTCATAAATACGCTCCCGGTCAAGCCACTTATTAAAAGAACCGCAGTGATTGAACACACCGTCCAGGATCACCTTCATGCCTCTTTTGTGCACTTCTTCCACAAATCTGGCAAAAAACGCATTGCTGGCTTCCAGGTTCTCGTAGTCTGTCACCCTCTTAATGTATTTGGAGGCATGGGAATTATCCTTGTCTCCCCAGTTAAGAGAATCACCTCCGTCACTGACGATCTTCCCGTAATGAGGGTCAATATAATCATAGTCCTGACTGTCGTATTTGTGATTGGAGGGAGACACAAAGATGGGGTTAAAATAAATCACATCCACACCCAATCCCTGCAGATAATCCAGCTTATCCCAGACGCCCTGCAGATCTCCGCCGTAGAAATCCCTCACATCCATGGATTGGGGCCAGCGGTACCAGTCCTCCACTCTCTGAACATGTTCATCAATATAACAGTATTCTCCCGTCACCACATCGTTTGACATGTCGCCATTGCAGAAACGGTCCACAAAGATCTGGTACATAACCGCGCCTTTGGCCCATTCCGGTGTCTTGAAGCCCGGCACAATACCAAAGGAATAGTGAGGGTCGATCTCCCGCACCACGCCCATCCTATTGTAATAACAATTCAGCTTGCCTGTATATATCTCAAAATAATACCTGACGGTCTCAGTACCAAGGGGAATGTTGGCCTCATAATAATCAAAGCCATCCCTGGAGTCAGCCAGGTCCATCACTTTTTTCTTGTCTTCGTATACCAGATAGACCAAATCCACATTATTTTTCTTTGTGCGGATCCTTACATTCACAACGTCTCCCGGCTCCGGCTCAAAAGGTGTCCTGTAATTTTCTGTCTCATCACTGAACACCGCACGTTTATTGAAAGCAGGACGCATGTTGGTCACATACTCCTGAATTTTCTGTGCATTCTTCATATATTCGTAATTCATAATGCATCCTCTCCATCATTCAGTCGAAAAAGTCCTGTATCTCTGCTTTTTCTGAATTACTATAACTATGCAGTAACCTCATAGCTGCGAAATTCTAATCAATACCGGTCGTGGGTACACTTTCCCATCATTAATCTATTTTATCCCACCCTTGCTGCATATACAACTACTTTTTGAAAACGGATGCTTTTATGCAAAAATTGACGCTTTTTGTACAAATCCTTCCATAAAAGTCGAATTTTTACGCTCTGCCCTCTGAAAAGTAAAAGAGACAGTCTTACGACTGCCTCTTTTGGAGAAGGTATTTCTTCTTATGGGGTGTAGCAAAAACTATATAATGTATTGGGGGGTTTTTACAGTTATTATAATACCATGCAGCACGGAAAAAGTGTGCACAATCTTAAATAAATTTTTAACGAATTTTTGACCATTTTCACATTCATCAAAAATACGTCTCTCCTATTCTTTCGGAAATCTGTACAAAACCTGCCCCCAAACCTACATTTTAGCTTTCTGACACCACATTTTCCTGAAATAATGCCTCGAACTCTTCCCGTCCGATCTTTTCCTTTTCCAACAGCAGCTCCACACATCCGTGAAGAACATTCATATGTGCACCGATTATTTCTTTTGCTTTGCCGTAAGACTCATCAATGATGCGTTTTACTTCACTGTCAATCAGAGCCGCTGTCTGCTCGCCATAATTCCTGGCGTGGGCCAAATCCCGGCCAATGAACACTTCATCTTCATCTGAACCGTAATTGATCAGCCCAACTTTATCCGACATACCGTACTGGGTGACCATGGAACGGGCAAGCTGTGTGGCCTGCTTGATATCCTGGGAGGCTCCTGTCGTCACATCCCCGAATATCAGCTCCTCCGCTACGCGGCCGCCCAGGTCCACAATGATGTTCTCCAGCATTTTATTCCTGCTGTTGAACATTTCATCCTGTTCCGGCAGAGGCATGGTATAACCTGCAGCACCCATTCCGGTGGGTATGATGGATATGGTGTGCACGGGTCCCATCTCCGGCAGCACGTGGAACAGAATTGCGTGGCCCGCTTCGTGGTATGCGGTAATTTTCTTTTCTTTTTCGGAAATCACACGGCTTTTCTTTTCCGCTCCGATCCCCGTCTTAATAAATGCCTGGCGGATATCTTTCTGGGTCAGGAAATATCTGCCGTCCCTGGCGGTAATGATAGCCGCCTCATTCATTAAATTCTCCAGATCAGCACCTGTAAAGCCTGCTGTAGTCCTGGCAATCTCTTTCAGATCCACGTCCTCACCCAGAGGTTTCTTCCTGGCATGAACCTGTAATATCTCTTCTCTGCCCTTCACATCCGGTCTTCCAACGCCAACCTTACGGTCAAAACGTCCGGGACGCAGAATTGCCGGGTCAAGAATATCCACACGGTTGGTGGCTGACATGACGATAATGCCCTCATTGACGCCAAAGCCGTCCATCTCCACTAAAAGCTGGTTCAGGGTCTGCTCCCTCTCGTCATGGCCGCCGCCCATACCGGTGCCTCTTCTCCTGGCAACCGCGTCAATCTCATCAATAAATATGATACAGGGGGCGTTCTTCTTGCCTTCCTCAAACAGATCCCTCACACGGGAGGCACCTACACCTACGAACATCTCCACAAAATCCGAACCGGAGATAGAGAAAAACGGAACTCCGGCTTCCCCTGCCACAGCTTTTGCAAGCAGGGTCTTACCTGTTCCCGGAGGGCCTACAAGCAGAACTCCCTTGGGAATCCTGGCCCCCACCTTTACATACTTCTGAGGACTTTTCAGGAAATCCACGATCTCCTGTAGCTCCTCCTTCTCCTCCTGGAGTCCTGCCACATCCTTGAATGTGACACTCTTTTCACTGTCCACAGTCATCTTGGCGCGGCTCTTGCCGAAATTCATCATCTTGGCATTGCTGCCCCCTGACATCTGCCGGCTCATTAGATTGAAAACAAAAATGACCATGATCCCCACTAAAATAAGGGGAAGGATGGAAGACATAAAGGTATTGTCCCCCGGCACGTCTCCTACTTTGGGTTCTACCCCTTTTTCTGCCAGAAAATCACTTAACTTCTGGACATCAGTTGTGTTGAACTGCTCCTGGTCCCCGTTTTTCAGTTCCACACTGACTTTGCCGTAAGGACTTACTTTCTCGGGATGGATATACACTTCCACAATCTGATCATTTTCTACCGCAACTTTAAATTCTGCCTCGCTGTACTCGTTATTCACTGTGAGCTGCCGGCTGAAGATCCAGTATGCGCCTATGACCAGTACAACGATCAAAAGGACGCTGGGCAGCCAGCTTTTTGCCTGTCTGTTCACGTCATGTTCTCCTTTCACCTTATATCACTATAATTCCACCACACCAATATAAGGCAGGTTTCTGTATTTTTGTGCATAATCCAGCCCATATCCCACTACAAATTCATCCGGGATATTAAAGCAGACATAATCCACTTTCACATCCTTTACTCTGCGCTCCGGCTTATCCAGAAGGGTACAGAGACGAAGGCTGTTAGGATTTCTCTGCTTCAGCACCTCTATAAGATAGCTCAGTGTCCTGCCGGAATCAATGATATCCTCCACGATCAGCACATCCTTGCCCTCTATACTCTCATCCAGATCTTTTACGATCCTGACTACACCGCTGGAACTGGTGTCATCTCCATAACTGGATACTGACATAAAATCAAGGCTCACCGGAACATTGATCCGCTTTGCCAGCTCACAGGTAAAAAACACTCCGCCCTTGAGCACACAGATCAAATGCACCTGCCTGCCCTCATAGTCCCTGCTTATCTGCTCTCCGATCTCACGAATCTTTTTGTCCACGTCTTCTTCGCTGATCAGCTGCCTGATTGTTTCACTCATCTTCCTTTTCTCCTTTGACCTGTACTTTGATTACTGTCTTTGTCTGCCCGGTAATTTTGTAATATTCACTGATACGGTAGCCCACCACCCATACGATGTGGGACCCGTCCGCCAGCAGGGTCAGGTTCTCCCGCTCCTGCCTGGGAATCTTGCAGTCTATCAGATAATCTTTTAATTTTTTTCTTCCTCCCGCTGAGGTGACAGTCAGATAATCTCCCGGCTGCCGTTTTCTCACGGTGAGGTTTCCCTTTATTTTATCATAATCGAACCATTTCGTATACTTTTTTTCCGGAATTTGCTGGTTTTCCCAGGAAAAAACATGGAATTCCAACTCTTTTGGAGGAATTTCCCCATCTCCCTTTTTATAAAACAGAAGACTGCCGTAGGACTGCTGCACCGTAATGCCGTGTGCCAGGGATTTCCGTCTCCCTGTCCTTTGCCCCAGCAGTTCCAAGACTTCCTCCACATGGACGGAGGTGATATCCTTCTCCCCGCCTGCCAGATATGCCAGCACGCGTTTCACAACATAAGCCTGCATTACCGGATGCTCCGCAGAAATCTCCTCCGCAAGGAAAAGTCCGCTCTGATCCTCTCTGACATACCTACTATAAAGCATATCCGCCTGCTGCCTAAGATATTCCTCCACGGACAGAAAAGTTTGCGCCGCTTTTGCTATGTGTTCTGAAGCCTTGGGATTGACTGCTTTAAGCTCCGGCAGGACTTTTTGGCGGATCCTGTTCCTGGTATAGGACAGCTCTTTGTTGGTACTGTCCTCCATCCATGGGATGTCTTTTTTTAGCAGCCAGCTTTCAATTTCACTTCTTCCCACACACAAAAGGGGACGGATATAGACTCCGTCCCCCATCCGGCGCACAGGATGGATTCCCGAAAGGCCCGCGGCACCGCTTCCCCTTGCCAAGTTATGAAGGACCGTCTCCGCCAGGTCATCCCGGTGATGGGCAAGTGCTGTTTTTTTTGCGCCCGCCTTTTTGCTCTCCAGACGAAAAGCCTGCTGGCGCACAGCCCGTCCTGCCTCCTCCACCGTCATATGTCTCTTACCGGCAATCTGCTCCACATCATAAGAATACACGCTGCAGGGTATGGATCGCTCCCTGCAGATACGGACTACATATTTCTCGTCCCGCATCGCCTCACTGCCCCGCAGCTGATGATTTACATGTACTGCCTGTACGGAAAACGGCACCTTTTTTTGATACTCCCACAACAAAAACAACAGGCCCACCGAATCCGCCCCGCCGGAAACTCCGACGATCACCCGGTCGCCCGCTTCTATCATTCTGTACTGCTCTATATAAGAAAATACCTTTTCCTCCATATTTTTTCCTTGGTCCATTTGGTATTGAAATCCTTTCCGCATTACTTTTTCCAGAGTCCCGCTGCAAGCACTGTCATATCATCCGTAGCCTTGTACTCGCACTGGGCCAGCACACGCTCCAAAATCCCTCTTCCCAGGTCCTGTGCCGCTTCTGCGTGGGTCTGCAGGATTATCTCTTTCATGGTATCCTCCGCATTCTCCGGAGGCAGGGCATCCAGCACCCCGTCTGTCACCATGATGATAAAATCACCCTCGTAGAGCTTCTTGCTGGTGGATTCATAATCCACCTGCTGCACCAGTCCAAGCGCCAGGCTTGTGGAGGAAATAGCCTCCACCCAGTGGTCTCTCTTAATAAATGTGGTAGCTGCCCCTGCCTTCAGGAAATGGCACATACCGGAGTACAGATCCACAATGGAAATATCCACAGTGGAAAACTTTCCCTCCCTGGTCTGGAGATTCAAAACAGAGTTGACCATTCTGGCTGCTGTCTCCCCGGTAAATCCGGAATCCACAAACTGTTCCAGCATGTCCACCACATTCTCACTCTCCCGGCAGGCCTCCAGGCCGGAACCCATGCCGTCGGACAGGCACATGAAAAACTGGCCGTTGTCCTCTGTGGTACACATGTAATTATCACCGGAAATAGTCTCCCTCTCCTTTGTCACCTTAGCCACTCCGTACAGCATCTTGAAATTCACTTCCTCCACAAAACGGACAACCGTGAACTCCCTTGTGATCAGAGTCTTGCCTTCCACCTTCGGCGTCATTCTGCTTCCGCACATTTTAGTGAGCACTGCCCCCGCCTCTGAAGCGGAGATGCAGGCCTGTCCCTTTGCGCGCAGCTCGCAGAAATACTGTATTTTCCCGTCCGGCTGCTGCAGCATCCAGACATTCCTTAGAAGTATATGCTTCTTTTTCAGTCTCTTGGCAAATTCCTCCCGGAATACAGGGTCCGTCTGGACAATGTCGAACAAATCCCTGGACAGCACTTTCATAAGCTGTGCCATCTCTCCTAACTGTTCCGCAACCGCAATCCGGTTTTCCAAAAGTTTATTATTCCACATCAGATTCTGTCGTTCTCTCTCCATTAACCTCTGCATTTCCTGCGTAAGTTTGCCCTGGTTGATGCAGACCCCTGTCAATTCCGTTTTCGCCACCCGAAGCTTCTCCTCGTCCCCTTCCTCCATAACCCGGAAAAGGCTGTAGACTCTCTGGTATGACTGCACGGAATGCTGTTTCCAGCAGATATGGTTTGCCGGGCATGTCTTACACTGTCTCTCTCTAAGTTGTTCTACCAGTTCTTCCAGCTCTCCGCCTGATAAGTAATCCTTGCGGTATGGCATACCGTAAAAGCTGTCTGCAAGTTTCTGGAAGGATCGTGCATAGCGCTGCATTTTCTCTTTCTGTGGATGCTGGTCGTACACCAAGGTGGCTGCACTTTTTTTCATGTCTGAAAAAATAGTTTTTGCCATGTCCCGCAGTATCAACAGGGCGCTGACCACGAGCATGGCAATTATCCATTCCTGCATCTGGTATTACCTCCCCTGAATAAGCAATCGCTATCAAAGGTGTATTATAGATGCTTTTGGCTTCAATCTTTGTCAAAAACACGCTGTAAAAGCGAAAAACTTTTAGACAAAATCTGTTCCTTATTCTTCCTCTTTAAAGATAATCTGATTTCCTTCCACAAGCCCCAGTTTGTCCCTGGCCACTTCCTTGGCGTATTCGTCTGTCTGCATGTACTTTTTCAGCTCGTCAATCTCTTTTGTACGTGCTTCCTCGTCTTTTATTTTAGCACTGACTTCGCTCTTTTTCGCCTCGTATTGTGCTACTTTTCCTTCTAATCTGCTGCTTTCTGTCATTAAACCTATAAATAAAACGCCTACTACAAAGGTCACGCTAGCCATGGCGATTTTGTTTTGCAGGCTTTTTTTCTTTTTTCTTCTCATTCTGACTCTTCCTGACTTTTCGTATCGACTTTTGTTTAGTTAAAGAAATTTTAACCCCTGACAGCCAAAATTTCAACCTTTTTCTTATGTAGTTCAGTGGTTTCAGCGGTATTTTTAATAAACACTTCAGCTTTGACAAAAAAGCGGAAAGATATTTTACCAGAAAACCGCTCAAGCCCCAATGATAGATCAGCGCGCCCAGGCATATCCCTGCAAGGGCATATACCCGTATGACCCCGTCATTTTCCAGATAGATGACGGAGAAAAGAAAAACGCCTGCCATGCACCAGTACAGCAGGTCTTCCAGGCTTACAAAAAAATCGTTGTGGGATATGACATTCCGGAAAATACGGAGAATATCGTAAGCTGCCGCAAGCAGGACTCCGGCCAGAAAGGTCCTGCAGAAAAACAGCAGCTCCTGCTGCATATAGCCGCTCATCTTATTTAAAGAGCCTCTTTAACATGCCGTCTCCGCCCTTGGACTTTAGAACCGTCCCCTGGCTGTAGACAAGACTGTCCACCTGGCCTGCGATGTCCACCTCCTGTTTATCAAGATCAAGGCGGGTCACATGGAGCTCAGACCCTTTTATAGTCAGCATACCGGCGCTTGTGATCAGACTGATCTCCCCATCATCAAAAGCTACCACATCTTTCACTCCGGTAATGCTTCCCGTTTCCCTGTCAGTCATCTGCAGCTTATGTGCGGTCTTCAACTGCTTCTCTTCCAAAATAGCAAATCCCCCATATATCTCTCTCAAAAGATTATATGGGGGGTTAAAAAACAATATACCGATTTTATTTATTTAGATCCACGTAACTGTCCGGTGTCTTCACAGTTACGGGCAGGAAAATCTGCCAAACCGGTCTCTCTATGGGATTTTGCCTGGCTGCTCAAAGATAGCGGAACAGTTCGCTGGCCGCCTCTTTTTTCACCGTTTCCTGCACGTCCAGGATTTCCACACGTACATTCTTGCTGCCAAATTGGATCTCCAGGATATCACCGGCCTTCACCTGCGCAGATGCTTTAGCTGGCTTATCATTGATCAGGACACGCCCTGCATCACAAGCCTCATTTGCAACGGTTCTGCGTTTGATCAGACGGGATACCTTTAAATACTTGTCAAGTCTCATTTTCTCTTATTCGTTCACAGCGTCTTTTAATGCTTTGCCTGCTTTGAATTTCGGAGATTTGGAAGCTGCGATCGTCATAGTCTCGCCAGTCTGAGGATTTCTTCCCTCTCTTGCAGCTCTCTCGGATACTTCAAATGTACCAAAGCCGACTAACTGAACTTTTTCACCTTTCTTCATCTCTGCAGTTACTACATCGATAAATGCCTTTAAAGCTGCCTCTGCGTCTTTTTTGGATAATTCTGTTGCTTCAGCCATAGCTGCAACTAATTCTGTTCTGTTCATGAGTATTTCCTCCTAAATGAATTCTCCCTTATTTCTCAATAAGTTTCATAGTCTCATAGGGCTTTTTACCACTTACCCGGTGGAAGCCTACTGTTATTTATACCTTTTTTCCCTGTGTTTGTCAAGCACATACATGGCGCTTCCAAGGAAATTTTTTGGAATCTTCGGGCAAATACCCCTTTTTACATCATTTTATCAATTAATTCCTTCACAGCCTGTCCAAGTGCAGCGGATTTCTCGTCTGCATCTGTCAGTGATGTGCCCTTGATACCATAGTATAATTTGATCTTAGGCTCCGTGCCCGACGGACGAACACATACCCATGCATCATCATTCAGGTCATAATAAAGCACATTGGAGCTTGGAAGTCCGGTTGCCTTCACTTCTTTTGTCTCCATATCTACAATAGTGTCTGCCTTGTAATCTCTTGCAGAAGTCACTTGATAAGCACCGATGGCAGACGGCGGATTCTTTCTCAGATTCTCCAGAATGGTCTGGATCTTCTCCAGGCCTTCGATCCCCTTCAGGGTAATGGACTGGATATCATCTTTGTAGTAGCCATATTTATCATACATGGCGATCATGGCATCCCAGAGTGTCATGCCTTTTGTCTTGTAATATGCGGCAGCCTCGCAAAGGGCCATAGTTGCCACGATGGCGTCTTTATCTCTTGCGTGGGTACCGATGAGACAGCCGTAGCTCTCCTCAAATCCGAACAGATAGGTGCCTTTTCCTGATGTCTCAAAGCCCAGGATCTGCTGGCCTATGTATTTAAATCCTGTCAGCACTTCGATGAAACGGATGCCGTAGTGTCTTGCGATAGCACCGGCCATATTGGTGGTAACAATGGTAGATACCATGACGCCGTCCTCCGGCAGTCCTCCATTCATCTCTTTTCTCTGGCCAATCTCATAGTCAGCCAGCAGGCAGCCTGACATATTGCCGGTCAGGGTGTGGTATTCCCCTGTCTTGCCGTCTTTGACACGGACACCTAAACGGTCTGCATCCGGGTCAGTGGCCAGCACCAGGTCTGCATCCACCTCTTTTGCAAGCTTTAAGCCCAAATCAAAGGCTTCGTCTGCCTCCGGGTTCGGATAGCTGACTGTGGGGAATTCACCGTCCGGCAGTTCCTGCTCTTTTACTACATATACATTCTCAAATCCCAGCTCTTTTAACACACGTCTAGCGGGAATATTTCCTGTGCCGTGCAGAGGGCTGTACACAATTTTCAGTTCTTTTGCCATGGCTTTGATGGCATCCATATGGATGACCTGACTTTTCAGCTCTTCCATGTAGGCGTCATCCACTTCCTGTCCGATCACCTGATACAGGCCGGCTGCCTTTGCTGCTTCCTCATCCATGGTCTTGACTGTATTGAAATCCGTAACCTTTTTTACCTCATCCATGATTCCGGTATCATGAGGCGGGGTGATCTGGGCACCGTCCTCCCAGTAAACCTTATATCCGTTGTACTCCGGCGGGTTATGGCTGGCTGTGATATTGATCCCGGCAATACATCCAAGCTTTCTCACAGCAAAGGAAAGCTCCGGTGTCGGGCGCAGGGAATCAAAAATATAGGCTTTCACGCCGTTGGCAGCCAGGCACAGCGCTGCTTCTTTGGCAAATTCCGGGGACATACGGCGGGAATCGTAGGCAATAGCCACGCCCTTTGTCTGTCCGTCCACTGCTGCTATGTAATTAGCAAGGCCCTGTGTGGTCTTTCTCACAGTATAGATATTCATGCGGTTGATTCCTGCACCGATCACACCTCTAAGACCCGCGGTACCAAACTCCAGCTCTTTATAAAAGCGTTCTTTTATTTCATTTTCGTCATTCTCAATTGCTTTCAACTCTTTTTTGGTATCTTCATCAAAATACGGGTTGGAGAGCCATTCCTCATAAAGCTTTTTGTAGTCCATATTCTACTACCTCCCTGTGCAACGTTGATTTATAGTGCCGTCCAACGCACCAACTCCTCTATGGGCTGCCGGACGGCTTCTTTTATGGATAACGCTTCAGCCCCCTTTCACGTAAAAAAGCAGAACCGTAACCATTTATGGATAACATTATACACTATCACTGATGAAAATTCAAACATTGCACAGGGGTTTTCAGAAACTTTATACCGAAATATTTTCGACAAAGTTCATCCAATTATCGTGCTGGGCTATGAGTTTCTCCAATTTTTCCAAGTTTTTCTCGGAAATCCATGCCTTGCTGTGGGAGTAGTAGTAGTTTGCCAGTTTCCAGTATTTTTCCGGATAGGCAAAACGGATGCGCAGGTTTTCCAGTTCCTGCACACTCAAAGGTTTTTCCTCATGATAGGCCAGAAGCATCTGCCTTCCCATCTCCAGATCCCAGTTATGCTTTTCCAAAATTTTGCGCATGAACTGGTAGAGGTCTTCCATCTGGACATCATAGTGCCAGCGGTCAAAATTAATGACAGCCGTATTCTGTGCCAGCATCAGCACATTGTGCTGGTTGTATTCCCCATGGCAGACATCCCCAGCTTCCAGGGACCTGCACCGCAGATCTTCATACTCCGAGCTGTTAAGCCTCCTCTGAGCCTCCTCTGCATGCCACAGATAGCAGGCAATGCTGTCAAGATACCTGAGCTCAAAGTCATTTTTCCGCCGTTTCTGGCAGACAAATTTGCGGATTTTCCGCAGCTCCCTGTTTTTCCTTTCATATTCCATGAGAAGCGGCTCTTTGACATAGTGCGTCTGGACCGGCATTTTCATTGTTTTATGTAGACTCGCCAGGGCTGTTACGCTGCGTTTGATGTCTTTCATAGACTGGGTGTCACATTCTCTTCCTTCGTACCATCGCTTTACAACATAGGGTATGTTGTCTTTGTCGGTTGAGACGTATGCGCCTTCCTGATTCGGAAGGAGTGAATCCACGCTGATCTGGTTGCGGGTGCTTACAATTTCCAGAAGTTTGGCCTGGTAGCCAAGTTTTCTGGGTGAACCGTTGTACTCACGGATTTGAACCAGACCGGCCTGGGTGTCGCAGATGAGTGCACCTCTTCCGCGGTATGTGGATTTTGCTTCCAGACCGTATTGCTCCAGTACGCTGAGACCCCTATCATACACTTCCTTGTCCCCCTTTACTTTGTGTCCTCTCTATTTTATGCAGGAGATGGGGATGGTAGAAGGTGAAAAAAATTTGTGCGTGGGAGGTGCAGGGGGACGGCAGCAGACGGAGGTGTTGCGTAGGTGCGTGCAGGCGGACGGCAGAGGTGCTGCGTAGGTGCGTGCAGGCGGACGACAGCAGACGGGGCGGGAAGGGCGGACGGGGCAGCGGGTGGCTCCTGGCTCCGCTCCCCTCAGCTAACCAGCTCCCAGTTGCTAAATTCGTCAGCAATGGCTTCCTCATTAATCAACTGGGGCAGGTGGATCTTCGGCTCGCTCCGCTAGACACTCGCCACCCGCTGCCCCGCCCGCCCTTCCCGCCCCGTCTGCTGCCTGGTTTTCGGCATACCGTGGTCTGCTTTCGGCTTGTCTGTTGGATTGATGCTTGGTTTGATACCGATGTTTGGTTCTTCGTTGCTGCTATTTATAGGAAGGGAGCTTCTTTTTTTGAAAATATTTGAGGAAAGGGTATTGTTATAAGAATACATTAAGAAATGGTAATTTACATGGTTAAACAATATATGGTGACAGCTTGCTGAACTTGGAGTAAATAACGTTTAAAATCATAGCCCACAAAATATTCTGAATTTATTACATCCTCAGAAACTTCTTCCCCACGATAAAATGGTGGACAGGGATTTAAAACTGCTCCTTTATTTGCCAGTTTCATCACTTCCAGTGTAACACGGCAATTCAAAATTATGAAGTAAGCCAGGAGGCAGAGAATCTGAACAAATATATCTTTTCCTATAGTTGCTTCTTTTACACTATCATAAACAGGTAAACCTTGCCCGTTCATCACCCTCACGTCTTCCACCGTCAGTCCAAACATCCGGTGCGGTATGAGGGCGCGGGAGGCAGGGATACAGACTGGCGAGTGTCTAGCGGAGCGAGCCGAAGATCCACTTGCCCCAGTTGATTAATGAGGAAGCCGTTGCTGACGAATTTAGTGCCGACCGGCGTAAATACGCCACCTTACAGTGCCTGATATCCGTGTCAGAAGTGAGCCTGCGAATCGACGGCGTAGTGGTGCCTACGACTAGATTCGCAGGCTCAGTTCTGGCATGGATAGCGGGTGCTGTAAGATGGCGTATTTACGTTGGTCGGCACTAACAACTGGGAGCAAGTTAGCTGAGGGGAGTGAAGCCAGGAGCCAGGGTGTATCCCTGCCTCCCGCGCCCTCATGCCGTACCGGATGTTTGGGCGTCCGTGAGCCGCCTCACCTCCGCAATTCCCCCTTAACAATTTCCATCAGTTCCTGCTTCTCATTCCTCCCCGGCTCCTCCAGCACCACCTGAAGCAGCCTCTCCAGCATCTGCCCAATTTCCGGTCCCGGCTTCATTCCTGCTGCGATCAGATCCCTTCCGTTCACAGCCAGCATTTTCACCGAAACACATTCCTTCCGCTCCAGTACCTCCCGGTAAATCTTCTCCACGTTCCTGATGCGCTCCAGCTTTTCTTCCCTCAGGTACTCGCTCTGCGCCATAGTATCCGCATACTGCACCTTCAAAAGCAGAGGAAACAGCTCCTCCCCTACCTTATTAAGTGCCCTGCGGACGGATCTTGGATTTGGTTCGGGTCTGTAATCATGCCAGTATACCAGCTTTGTCACCTTACAGATGGTGTCATTGTCTAGCTTCAGCCTTTGAAGAACATTCTTGGCGATCTTCTCACTCTCCAGGCTGTGGCCCTTAAAATGGTCCCTGCCATTCTCATCCGTGGTTCTGGATGCCGGCTTGCCTGTGTCGTGAAGAAGCATGGTAAAACGCAGGATTTTGTCTGCCTCCACATACTCCAGGCTTTTCAGTGTGTGTTCTCCCACGTTCAGGCAGTGGTGAGGTGTATTTTGCAGGGTTTCCATCATGGAATCAAACTCCGGCAGAACAACCCTTGTGATTCCCGCCTCCCAGGCTGTTTTCAGCAGATGGGGATTTTTCGATACAAGAAGCTTTGTCAGCTCCGCCGCAATACGTTCAGCACTGATTTTAGCCAGCGTGGGTGCCAGCTCCCTGGCTGCTTTTTTCGTCCGCTCCTCTATGGAAAATCCTAACTGGGCAGCAAAACGTACTGCCCGCAGAATACGCAGGGCATCCTCTGTGAAACGCTCGTAAGGGTCACCCACACAGCGGATCACTCCCTTTTCCAGATCCCGGATGCCGCCGAAAGCGTCCACCAGGCCTTCCCTGTCATTGTAGGCCATGGCATTGATGGTAAAATCCCGGCGGCGCAGGTCTTCCCGCAGGTCTCCTGTGAAAACCACCTCTTTTGGATGACGGCTGTCCTCATATTCTCCGTCAATGCGGTAAGTTGTCACCTCAAAGCCTTCCTTTCCCAGCATAACCGTCACCGTGCCGTGGGCCAGCCCTGTATCCACAGTGCGGCGGAAAAGCTCCTTGACTTCCATGGGTTTGGCTGATGTGGTGATATCCCAGTCCGCCGGAGATGAATGGAGGAGGCTGTCACGAACACAGCCTCCTACCGCATAAGCATCATATCCATGTTCCTGCAAGGTTTCTATTATCTCTTTTACTCTCTTAGGAACTTCTATTTTCATTCTAGTACGCACGCCCCCAGTAGACCATCTTCTTCGCCGGTCTGCCGCAGCAGACGCATTTGTCTGATAAGGTTTCCTGCTCAAAAGGAATGCAGCGGGATGTTGCCTGGACGTCCTCTTTGATCTTGTCCTCACATTCCTGGCAGCCGCACCACATGGCTTTTACAAATCCCGGCTTTTCATTGACAGTCTGTTTGAATTCTTCATAATCAGTTGCCACATATGTGTGTGCATCACGGTGTGTTCTGGCACGTGTAAGCATATCACTCTGCATGTTTTCCAGAATCTCTGCTGCCTTTTCTGCCAGAGCATCAAGGGATACCACTGTCTTCTCTCTGGTGTCTCTGCGGACAATGACTGCCTGGTTGGCCTCAATATCCTTAGGACCACACTCGATACGGATGGGAATACCGCGCATTTCCTGCTCCGCGAATTTGAATCCCGGGCTCTTGTCTGTCTCATCCACTTTCACCCGGATTCCGGCAGCCTTCAGTGCGTCGGAAAGTTCAAACGCTTTTTCTAATACGCCTTCTTTTCTCTGCTGGATGGGAATGACCACTGCCTGTACCGGCGCGATCCTGGGCGGAAGTACAAGACCGCTGTTGTCGCCGTGCACCATGATGATAGCGCCGATCATACGTGTGGTCATGCCCCAGGAAGTCTGGTGCACATATTTTAAAGTGTTGTCTTTGTCTGTATACTGAATGTCAAATGCTCTTGCAAATCCGTCCCCAAAATTGTGGCTGGTTCCTGACTGCAGGGCTTTTCCGTCATGCATGAGGGATTCGATCGTATAGGTTGCCTCCGCACCGGCAAACTTTTCTTTGTCTGTTTTGCGGCCTTTTATGACCGGAATAGCCAGAACTTCCTCACAGAAATCAGCGTACAGGTTCAGCATCTGCACGGTTCTCTCCTCAGCTTCCTCCGCTGTGGCATGGGCTGTGTGGCCCTCCTGCCATAAGAACTCCCTGGAGCGCAGGAACGGACGGGTCGTCTTCTCCCAGCGGACCACGGAGCACCACTGGTTATATACTTTGGGCAGATCCCTGTGGGACTGGATGTCTCTTGCATACAGATCGCAGAAAAGAGTCTCGGAAGTGGGACGCACGCAGAGTCTTTCCTGAAGCGGTTCCAGACCGCCGTGTGTTACCCAGGCCACTTCCGGTGCAAATCCCTCCACATGGTCTTTCTCTTTCTGAAGCAGACTCTCCGGAATGAACATGGGAAGATAAACATTCTCCACACCTGTCTCCTTGAAACGTCCGTCCAGCTCGTGCTGGATATTTTCCCAGATTGCATAACCTGCAGGTTTGATCACCATACAGCCTTTCACGCTGGTATAGTCAACCAGCTCTGCTTTTTTTACAACATCGGTATACCACTGCGCAAAATCTTCCTCCATGGAAGTAATGGCCTCTACCATTTTCTTGTCTTTAGCCATAGTAATGTTTTGTCTCCTTCTACTGTTTATTTTTATACAGGTAAAACGCTTTGTATTGGACTGTCAAATACAGCCCTGTGTATGGAAAACGTCATACATCGAAACTGATGTTCCTGCCTGTGTGGTTATATTTATAATAACGGACTCCTGCAGCGTCAAGCATCCGTTTGGAAGCCTGGACAGACGGGGTATCCGCATATTTATCGCTGTCATAGACAATGGTCTTGATCCCCGACTGGATAATGGCCTTGGCACATTCGTTGCAGGGAAACAGGGATACATAGAGCTTGGCCCCTTCCAGAGAACCGCCCCTGTAATTTAAGATGGCGTTCAGCTCGCTGTGGGTTACATAGAGATATTTTGTATCCAGCTCATCCCCCTCCCTGGCCCAGGGAAACACATCGTCTGAGCATCCTTTTGGGAAACCGTTATAGCCCATGGACAAAATCTTGTTGTCCGGACTGACAATACAGGCCCCCACCTGGGAATTGGGGTCTTTGGAGCGCATTCCGGAGAGCTTTGCAACACCCATGAAATACTCGTCCCAGGATATATAGTCATTTCTTTTTCCAGCCATTTTGTAAATCCTCCCGGAAATCACCTGTTATTTTGTTCCGAAGATACGGTCTCCCGCATCGCCCAGTCCTGGCACGATATAGCCGTGGTCATTTAAATGTTCATCCAGGGCACCGATGTAGATATCCACATCCGGGTGTGCCTCACTTAATGCTTTCACACCTTCCGGCGCTGCTATAACACACATAAAATGAATATTCTTTACACCCTTTTCCTTCAGCATGGTGATCGCCGCCTCCGCGGAACCGCCGGTGGCCAGCATGGGGTCCGTAACAAAGACTTCACGCTCTTCACAGTCAGCCGGAAGTTTGCAGTAATACTCCACCGGCTTGAGTGTCTCCGGGTCACGATACAGGCCGATATGTCCTACCTTGGCAGCGGGGATCATGGTGAGCATTCCCTCCACCATGCCCAGTCCGGCGCGGAGAATAGGAACTACGGCCAGTTTTTTTCCTGCCAGTTCCTTCACGGTTGTCTTTGTGATCGGCGTATCAATTTCGATGTCTCTTAATTTCAGTCCTCTTGTTGCTTCATATGCCATGAACATGGCAATCTCACCCACCAGCTCACGAAACTCTTTTGAACTTGTCTCTGTGCGGCGGATAATACCGATTTTGTGCTGAATGAGCGGATGCTCCATTACCATTATTTTACCCATCTGTTTTCTCCTTTGTCTTCTGATCGTAACAATTTGATCCCTTCACCGTTACATGCAGGAATTCTTCCTGCTATTCTTCTATGAGATCAATTCTTCTCTGATGTCTCTCCTCACCGGAAAACTCTGTATTCAAAAAGGTATCCACGATCTTTACGGCTAATCCCGGACCGACTACACGGCCTCCCAGAGCCAGTACATTTGCGTTGTTGTGCTGTCTGGTTGCCTCAGCGCAGAAGCAGTCTGTGCAGAGGGCCGCCCGGATCCCTTTCATCTTGTTGGCTGCTATGGAAATGCCAATACCTGTGCCGCAGATCAAGATCCCTTTATCGCACTCTCCGCTCTGGATCGCTTTCCCAACTTTTCTTGCATAAACGGGATAATCCACAGACTTGTTGCTGTCACATCCGAAATCCTTATAAGGGATCTTGTGCTCCTCCAGATATCCGATGATCTCCTGTTTCAGCTCAAATCCACCATGGTCACAGCCTAATGCTAACATATAAATTTCCTCCTGTGTTTTTCTTGTTAAACATGTATCAGATGATGCCCTGCTGCCTTCAGCAGACGGTTCATAATAGCCTGTCCCATCCTGGGGGTATCAAATGACTCTGAAAAAATATAATCCACCTGCTCCTCATCAAATTCCCTCAAAAGACCAAACAGGTGTCTCGCTATGGTCTCCTCGTCCTGCCGCGTACCGATGCTTTTGATAACCTGGGCTTCATAAGCACCCACGGTCTCGTCTGTACCGATGACACCCACCTGTTTTCCCTGTGCCTGCAAAATACGGCTTCTTTCATTGATGGTCTTTATGACCTGCTCCGTACTGCCCTCCACAATGGTCAAACCGGCTTTTGGTGCGTAATGGCGGTATTTCATCCCCGGTGCCTTAGGCTTGACCTTTTCATCTGTGATCAAAAGCCCCCTGTCCATCCGCACCGGCCCAATCACCGCCTCCACCATCTCCTGGCTGATATAACCGGGACGCAGAATGACCGGTATCTCCTCTGTGAAATCCACAATTGTGGACTCCAGGCCGATTCCCACATCTCCGCCGTCCAGGATCATATCAACCCTCCCGGTCAAATCCTCCTCCACATGGGCTGCCTTAGTGGGACTCGGACGCCCGGAAGTGTTGGCACTTGGTGCCGCAATATAGCCTCCGCCTAACCGGATCAGCGACAGCGCCACAGGGTGGGACGGCATCCGCACCGCTACGCTGTCCAGCCCGCCCGTGGTCTCATAAGGCACTGCATCACTTTTTTTAAAAATCATGGTAAGCGGACCCGGCCAGAATTTTTCAGCCATCTTCCTTGCTTTTTCCGGAACGTGGCTGACGATCCGGTCAAGACTCTCCATGTCCGCAATATGGATGATCAGCGGATTGTCAGAAGGCCTGCCTTTTGCCGTATATATTTTCTCAGAGGATCTTGCATTCAGCCCGTCTCCGCCCAGTCCGTATACGGTCTCTGTGGGAAACGCCACCAGACCGCCGTTTTTCAGGATTTCTCCCGCCTGCCTTATTGCAGATTCATCAGGGTGTTCCCTGTCTACTGCCAATATTATGGTCTTCACGTTTTCTCTCTTCTTCCTGTAGTTCTTTACATACATAACCATAATACCATTGTCTCTATGGTTTTTCCACAATTTTTTTCCGTAACTTATGCCGGTCCGTCTCCCAGGTATGTAAGAATGCCGTCCCTGACTGCTTCTGCCACCTTATCCTGATATTCCTCTGTTTCCAGAAGCCCCGCCTCTCTGGTATTGCTCAGAAATCCACATTCCACAATATTTAAGATTCCCTCACTGCGCTTCAGCAGATAATAGGTGGAGTTGGCCTTCTCAACTCTGGGTCTGCTCACATCTAACTGGGTATTCATGGCATCCTGAATGCACTTTGCCAGCTTCCCGCCCTCTGTCGAGTGGGTAAAATAAAACACCTGGGGGCCGCAGACTGCTTCGTCAGGATAACTGTTCTGGTGAATACTCACCGTGAGAAGGGGCTGCTTTTCTTTGATAAGCTCACAGCGTTTCTGCATATCCTGCACCTTCTTGTTCCTGCTGTCCGCATCGTAAAGGCCGCTGTCCTCAGACCTGGTCATGATCACCTGATACCCTTCCTTCTCCAGAAGCTTCTGGAGTTTTTTTGATATTTTCAGGTTGATTCCCTTTTCCTCCAGTTTTTTTATGCCAACCACTCCGGGATCCATACCCCCATGTCCGGCATCCACTACAATGACCCCTTTCTTTCCCTCTGCCTCTTTACTCACCAGCCGCGCTCCTTCCCTGGAGAGCAGAAATGCAGAGGCGAGCAAAAGAACTGCCATTCCCAGTTCCACAACACGTCTTTTCTTCATCACAAAAAAATCCCTCAAAGCCTATTCGTTAAAGTATATGCTTTGGGGGACTTTCCTAATCTTTTAATTTTTCATAGAATTTATCCGCAGGAACGGGGCGCCCGAAATAGAAGCCCTGTATAAGCCTCAGGCCCATGTTGCTCACACTGCCGTATTCCTCTTTTGTCTCCACACCTTCCAGGCAGACTTGTTTTCCCACATCATTGCACAGCTCCGTGATAGAACGGATAAATGTGGCATTGAACAGATCCGTGGTGATCCCCTTGACAAATCCCCTGTCTATCTTCACAATATCCGCAGGGATATGCTTCAGCATAAACAGAGAGGAATATCCCACGCCAAAGTCATCCATTGCCACCTGCACACCCATCGCCCGGAAACTTTCCAGCGTTTCCCTGACAATGGCATCCTCTTTTACAAAGTAGGATTCTGTCAGTTCCAGAGTGAGGTTGAAGGGGGCAAGGTCCATCTCTTTCAGGATCTCCTTAACGAAGGACGTCAGATCCCCTTCCAAAAACTGCTGATAGGACAGGTTTACGCTCATATTGAAATCGGGTTTCTGTTCACACCACTTTTTGCACTGGGCGGCAGCTTTGCGCAGAATCCACATGCCCATAGGTACGATCAGACCGTTCTGCTCCAAAAGAGGTATGAACTCACCCGGCGACACATCCCCATATTTGCTGCAGTGCCAGCGGGCCAGCGCCTCCGCGCCGTATAGCTTCCCGGTCTTTGCATCCACCTGGGGCTGGTAGCAGACGGAAAACCCGGCAAATCCTCTTTCTATGCTCTCCCTGAGCATCTGCACCATCTCCAGTTTTTTTTCTTTTTCCTGGGGTATCTCCGGAGAGTAAATGGTCATCCGGTTCTTGCCAAGCGCCTTTGAGCGCTCAAGCGCATAATTTGCGCACTTTAAAAGTTCCAGATAATTCTCCGCGTTATCCGGGCAGGCCGCGTAGCCTCCCGATATGGTGCAGTAATATTTCTTTCCGTTGTATTCCTGCTGACGTGTATATTTTCCCTGAATCTTTGCAAAGATATCCTGGACATCTGTCTCGGAGCCATTGGTAATGATGATCCCAAATTCATCCCCGTCAAGACGGTAGACCCTGGCATTGTCAGAGAGTATGGCGCTTATACTGGCGGCGGTTATCCGCAGGATCTCATCCCCGAACATCCGGTCATATAAGTCATTCACATTTTTAAAAGCATCCATATCCAGAATCATAACGCCAATCCTTGTGATCTGACTGCCGTCCATAAGATATTTTTTGATGCTGCCCTCAAATTCAAACCGGTTGTACAATCCGGTCATATGGTCAATCTGCTTTTCTTTACCCAGATTGGTGATGATGCCTGCAAACATGTCGGGATTTCCATACTTATCCCGGATCAGCTTTCCCCTGCATCTAAGCCAGATCCATTCCCCCTCTGTATTTCTTGCCCTGTACTCAATGTTGTGCTCCTCTGCACGTCCGTCAGCGATCTCCTGGTTACTCTCCAGGAAATGTGTTTCATCATGCGGGTGAATCAAACCGCTCCAGCAGGCCGCAGCATTCTCCACCACTTCACCGGGCAGGCCAAACTCCGCCACCATAGCCGGGGGATATCTGAAAACGCCGGTTTTCATATTGCCTATGAATATATAATCATCTGTGCTCTCTATCAGCGCGTCATACAGACGTGCCTGATTGTACTGGAAGTCATCCTTAGATGCAGATTCCGGATCTGAGTGCTTTAATTTATTCTTCGCGCGCATAATATGATAATTCCGTTTCTGCATATACATCAGCTCATCCGCTTTGGCTATAATATCGGAAACGGTAAAACAGTCCTCAGGGTAAATTTCCACCGCTCCGTAGGAAAACGAAGGCCTGCATTCCAGTCCGTACGTCTCATGCTCTGTTTCCAGAATTTCCAAAATTTTATGTATACGGGTTTCCGCATGGGTACGCTCTTCCCCATAAAATGCCACAATGAACTCATCACTGCTCAGACGGAATATCACATCTTCCGGGCGCAGACAACGCCTGGACGCAGACGTAACAAATTGAAGTACCTTGTCACCTTCTTTGTCTCCATAACGGTTATTGATCCAATTCAGGCTGTTTACATCAAACATTGCCACGGTCAGCATCTTATTCTCTTTTTTTGCTCTCTTTACGATCAATTCCAGCCTGTCTTTGCCTTCTCTGCGGCTGGATACCCCTGTCAATGAATCTGTTGCTGTCAGCTGCCACAACTCCCTGTGTTCCATAATGACCTCTCCTAAATAAGACCCTTTTGTAACTGTTCCGTGTTTTTGCAGTTACACCCTTTATTCCTCTGCTATTTTATTATTCTAAACTGCAGCAGGAAGAGATACAAGTCTATTTTATCATATATTTAAATTAAATTTAAAATATAGGAACAGATTAACGCATAAACACTACACTTATTAGCAATTCATGAGGAAAAAAAGGGTTAATTTACTACTGATTTACCACTAACCAAAGAGCTTTGATACGGCACATAATTTTGGACACCTTGCTGGTGTCCTTTCATTATAAATAAAAGCAGTCAATCTTATAAGACTAACTGCTCGACAAACTGGAATTTGACGCAATGAGGGTAATACTCATAATCCTATCCGCAGTAAAATTTGGTTGCAGAGATAGGTCAGATACGGTGATGGCTGTTTCTTTTGCCCGAAATCCCAACTCTTAAACTTTTGATATGTAGCTTCGGGTGTAAACAAACCATTCTCATCTTGTTTGGATTTTATAATCATAACCATTTGAGTAAAACGCTCGTCATCTTTAATACAATCCAAATGGCTTAAAACATCAACAACACCCACAATATCGTACCACATTGCAGGGGCTTTCAGTTTTCTAAAGTCAGTTCCCATATAGAACATATATGGGTGCTTGTCCAAGCTGTCCTCCCACAGAGAAAGCAAGTTCTGTGCAATTTTTTGTGCAATCTCGCTTTCCTTGTACTTTTCTATATTGGAAAGTAGCTTTAGCATTATCAGTGTTGCATAAGGGCAACAATCGTCCTTGCGCCCCGGACCTCTAAACTTTCCATGCTCCTTAGAAACGGTGCAAGGAAATCCGCCCTCTTTATAAAAACTTAAAAGGTACTCTACACCACGATTGATATGTTTTTCATAGTCAACGTTTGCCTTAAGCAGTAAAAGTAGCAACAATGGGGCATCACACAGGCACCAACCAAAGGTGTCCTCGCCAATACCGCCGTAGTGTTTTGGAATATTTGTCGACGATTGATAAACACCATATTCATCAACGTGTTCTAAAATTTTATCCACGCCGGATTGTATCTCCGGAATGTCAATATCAAAGCCAAGCTCAAGTAAAAACAATAATTTGTGCATAGATAAATCGGGATTTTTATGATTGGTCACAAGGCAATTATGAAAATCTGAAACGTCGGAAAGATATGTCTTGATTTTCGGGTCGGACAATGCTTGCTCTCTTAGCTCTTTCAAACTATCTTTACTTTCGCCTAAAACATTCAATTTTACAGCATATTGCAACCAAGCTTCACCATTTTCAAGAATAAAATCTAAATAATTCATAGCTACCCTCCCAAACCTAATATAAATTATATCTATTACAAATTCTAATTTATAGGTCTATTATACAGTTATTGAATATAACTGGCAACAAAATAATACCTTTCATTCATCATCAAATGCTGATTCGTTCATTTCTGGAAAATCCAGTAATTCAGAAACAGTCATATCCAAACCTATCGCAAGTTTGTGAAGTGTTTTCAGTTTTGGATTCTTCGTCTTACCTTTCATCAAATTTTCTACTGTGGATTGCGTGATACCAGACAAAGTAGCAAGTTTATTGATTGTGATTTTTCTTTCCTCACATAATTCTGTCAATCTTTTTATAATGGCTTCTGAATACGTCATACGAAATCTCCTTTACTCGTGTACGGTTAACTCAAGTATATATCATTTTCAAAAGCAATATTAACGGTACACCATTGACAACAAATACAAAAAGATGTAAACTAACGGTGTACCATTAAGAAAGGAGAGAATTTATGCATGAAATTAGCGATGTGTTGAAAAGAAGTAAATTCAGCAATATCCTGTCTTATCTGATATATGCCACAGGAGAAAATGATACTATGGTAGAAAGTTATGACAGTGCGATTGATGAATCCTACGAAACTTTATTTGATGATATTGAAAGCATGTTTTCGGACGCTGACAGAGAAGATAACAAACTTTTTGATATTATATCAGAGTTTGCCTGTGTTCATGACGATATTTATTTTGAAGCAGGAATGCTGGTGGGCTTTCAACTATACAAAGAATTGACCGAAAAGTATGAACACCATGCAGACAAGGACATTTCTGCTATTTTGGAAAAGAGAAAACAGCCATTTGATACAGACCATGAAGCCAGCTCTGTATTGGAATCCTTTTGTATGCATAGACTGGATACGGCTTTAGAGGAATCTATAAGGAAAGATAAAAGCTACCAGAAAAAAGACGAAGAAATTCATAAAGCAATTATGCATATAGATAAAATTGGTCTAACCCATAACCAGTGGAAAACCGTAGACAGAGCTTTATCTGCCTGCAATGCAAGAAGCTCTGGATATGGCGAAAAAGCATATATGCAAGGTTTCAAAGACGTAGTAAATCTTATCATTTCAGCAATGGATCAATGAGAGTACGTTCAGACATGAACATGTTTTCTCTTTATCCTCTTGATTACCCAACACAGGAAATAAAAAGCCCTGTCAAGAACCTGCCACCAAAGGTGGTGCGAAGCATTCTTGACTGGGCTTTTTACTTTACTGTATCTTCCGTGAGAGGATAAGAGCTATTCTATGCCTTTTAAATCTTCAAAACCTTCTATGGCTGGAACACTGGATAGACTTTCCCTGTCCTCGTCCATATGCCTGTTCAGTATGATTTTACCCTCAATGGGATTCCATTCATAAGGATTGATATTTCTATGCCCCTCAATAGTTTCTCCGAACAAGTCAAGGCTGTATAAATCATCATACTTATCCAGCATATTCTGGAATTTATGACGTTGTATCAGTTTCTTGATAGGGTAAAGGTCAGACGCCTGCCTGTCCTCTGAACCGATATAGTCCATGATATATTCACGGAGCTTCTTTAACTCGTATTCTTTCCATTCTTCTTCACTGTCAAAATCATTGTCATGCTGTCCGTGTGCAAGCTCCACATTCAACCGTTCCTCACATTCCAGAAATTTCAAAATCTCCTGTTCCATATGAGAAGTGTTCTTCCATTCCCCAGACAGCAGTTCATTAGGTGTCACGCCTAAAACAGAAGTAATCTTCTCCAATGTGTCAAAGGTGGGAAAATTGACACCTCTTTCAATCTTGGAAAGGCTCTGCATATTGATACCGATTGCGTCAGCCAGTTCCTGCTGGTTCATGCCACGAAACTTCCGTACCCTTTGTATATTCTCTCCTAAAAGCTGATATTTCATGTTGTTATTCCTCACTTTCTCACTTGTTTAAGCCTATCATACTTAATTATTTTGAAAATGTCAAGAAATATTATTGACAAATAAGTTCAATGGGGTTATTATATGAGTAGTTGATTGATTAAGCATAACAACGTTAATTATCTGCTTACATAAGCATTAAAAAGAATTATTTTCATTCTGAAAGCGTTAATGTTAGACTTTTGGAATTGGAAAACATGGTTTCCTAAAGTGACTGGCTGGACGGGACACGTCCCCCAGACGTGTTCTGGACAGACAGTTGCTTTAGGAAAGGAACGCCTTTAGGCGTTCCAGCAGGGCGCATTAGTAACACCGCCCTGCGTATACAGAACTGATAATAGAAAACAGGCTTAAAATCAGCGTTTATCAAGGATTTTGCGACGCACAAAAATGGTGCAGAGAAAGGAGAAATGAATTATAGCAAAACACGAATTTTTAACCATCAAGATTGACTACATCAGCATTGTGTTTGATACCGCAACGGCAGAGGAAGTCATACGGCGTGTCTTGGAACTGCCTGTCGATATTTTCGACATACAGTCGGCAAAGGTACAACACAAGACTTATCAGAGTGCCTATGCCATTGGGAGCATTAAGGTATTCGGCAATCCAAAGAAAAATGAGGATAACCCTATGGGGCTTGGCTCTTATCTTGTGCTTAAGGGCATGGGATGTGATGAAATCTTCCGCATATTGGATATGCACGGTCAGAGCTTCGGAGATTTATTCAAACGGTGTGAACGTTGGTTCTGCGACAAGTTCCATTTCACAAGACTTGACATTGCCATAGACGATAGAAACGAAGTGCCATATTTCACAATCAAGCAGTTAAAGCGAAAATGTGAACGGGAAGAATATATCGCCAACAGCAACACCCACCGATTCAATGAGAGCAAGTATCAAGAATACAGCACTGCTAAGACGGTCTATATTGGTGCTGGCAAGTCTGCCATGTCCTATCGGTTTTATGACAAGGACAAAGAGGTCAGCATGAAGCATGACAAGACCCTAGATGATATTGGGAGCTGGAAACGGACAGAAATGCAGTTGCGTGATGAAAAGGCGTATATATTCGCAATGCTGTTCAAGGATAATCCTTTTGACTTGGGAAAGCTGGCATTTGACCTGCTGGCTGAGAATCTCCGCTTTCTCGTTCCCAATAAAAACGAGA
The DNA here is from genome assembly GCF_900258535.1 of Blautia marasmi. Classification (NCBI taxonomy): domain Bacteria; kingdom Bacillati; phylum Bacillota; class Clostridia; order Lachnospirales; family Lachnospiraceae; genus Blautia; species Blautia marasmi. Next base: position 3,851,477 of record NZ_OIWX01000001.1, on the reverse strand, counting down.
GCAATAAAAGCAGGTGGAAAACCTGCCGTTTCTGGGAACGCTTCTTAGGGGCAGTAGAACCTTTGAAACTCCGTGCAGAAACACCATGCAACACGCTTCTGGAAACCCAGCACTGGCTTAAAGAGGGTGGCGTACTGTCAGCGGTCAAGGCATTTCATTTCCTAGAAGTCCATCAGGCATTGGGAGATTTGGAACGGATTGAGGATATGTTGAAACACGTCAGATACAGTCCTAAGCTCGGCAACAAGCTGACAGGTCATTTATGCAAGATACACAGGGAAGAACTGATACCCTATGTGCAATACGATACAAAGAAAGGTTAGGTGGTTCTTATAGAAAAAGGCAATATGCATATTCCAGTATGGGAGCGTTACACGCTGACCATAGAAGAAGCGTCACATTATTTTCGCATTGGAGAAAATAAACTGCGGAAACTGGCAGAAGAAAACAAACATGCAAACTGGCTCATTCGTAACGGCAACCGCATTCAGATTAAGCGGAAGCAATTTGAAAAAATCATAGATAAATTGGACGCTATCTAATGAAAATGAGCTTTGCATATGCTATCATAGTGTTAGTCGTATCAAGGCTCTTTCCAATTCGGAAAGGAGCATGACAGCATGTCAGAAAAAAGAAGAGATAACAGAGGTCGCATTTTAAAGACCGGAGAGAGCCAGAGAACAGACGGCAGATACTTATACAAATATATAGATACCTTTGGAGAACCGCAATCAGTATATTCATGGAAACTGACCACTACGGACAGCGTACCGAAAGGGAAACGTGACTGTGTATCGCTACGGGAAAAAGAAGCAGAGATACGCAAAGACCTAGAGGACGGCATAGACGCTGTGGGCAAGAAAATGACGCTGTGCCAGCTTTACGCCAAACAGAACGCCCAGAGGGGCAACGTGAAGAAAAGCACACAGAAACAGCGTGAACAGCTCATGGAGATACTGAAAGCGGACAAGCTGGGAGCAAGGAGCATTGACAGCATAAAACCGTCAGACGCTAAAGAATGGGCTGTCAGAATGAAAGAAAACGGCTACGCCTATCAAACCATCAACAATTACAAGCGTTCGCTGAAAGCGTCATTCTACACTGCCATAGAGGATGACTGTGTGAGAAAGAACCCATTCAACTATGCACTGAATACGGTAATTGAGGACGATAGAAAGCCACGAATTGCATTGACAGAGGAACAGGAAGAAAATCTGTTATCCTTTGTGGAAAATGATAGGACATACCGCAAGTATTATGATGTGATTGTTCTGCTTTTGAAAACGGGGCTTCGTGCTTCGGAAATGTGCGGATTGACAGTCAGTGACTTAGATTTTGAGAACAGACTTATCAATGTAGACCACCAGCTACTACGAAATAAGGAAGTCGGCTATTACATTGAAACGCCAAAGACCAAAAGCGGAGTACGACAAGTTCCTATGAGCGAGGAAACCTGCCAGACGCTTCAAAAGGTGGTGGCAGAGCGTAAGAACATACAGTCGATAGTGATTGACGGTTACAAAGATTTTGTATTCCTCAATCAGAAAGGCTATCCCATGACAGGAGCTTATTATACCTCTACATTTGGAAATCTTGTCAAGAAGTATAACAAGAACCATGAGGACGCATTGCCGAACATCACGCCACATATCCTGCGCCACACGTTCTGTACCCGTTTAGCGAATAAGAACATGAACCCTAAGAGCTTGCAGTATATCATGGGTCATTCCAACATCAATATTACGCTGAACCTGTACGCCCATGCGTCACTGGACGGTGTAAAGGCTGAAATGGTAAGTCTGATAGCGTAACGAATTTACCACTTATTTACCACTTTCCAAAGGCAAAACATAAGAATTTATGAAAAGAAACGTGAAGTATCTACCGATAGTAAAAATGCCCGTAAAGCCTGTAGAATAAGGCTTTACGGACATATAAGAATTTATGAAAAGATAATCAAAAACTTATTTTAAGTTTCAACTAAATTCAAAAAACCCCCGGGATTTGTCCTCCCGGGGCAATAGGTGTTTATTTTTCGTTTTCCAATTCTTCCTCAAGGAGAGCCTCGTCTTCCTCGCTTAATAGCTTTGATATCTGCATGGCAAGTTTGGAATCCCGGTCTTCGTCCTCCTCAAATTCTTCAAGCTCCGCAATATCATCCAAGGCATCCAAAAGATCCAGCTCCTGGGTATCCCCCAGATGAAGTTCTTCTGCCTCCTCTGCCGGCTGCGGAAGCTCCACTTCCGGCTCCTCCTCAATGTCATTGAGTGAAGTGGGCATGGTACTGATGATCTGATGTACCTCTTTGTAGGAGGCCATGAAACGCTTCTGTGCCTGATTGATCAATTGTACGATCTCATTCATCTCATCCTGAACCGCTATGTACTTTTTCTTGCCTTCCCGCAGTTTATCATCAATCTCAGACTGCACTGCCTCCACACGCTGCTTTGCCTCTGCCTCCGCCCCGGAGATCATGATGCTGCATTTCTCCTCAGCTTCTTTGATCATGGCATCTGACTTTAACTGCGCATCAAAGACCAGCTTTCCGATGCTCTCATAATTATCAATGTATTTCTGGTATTTCTCATGGATCTCCATCTCCAGACGCTCCTGATGTGCATCCTTCAACTCAATGCGCTTCATAAGCTCTGCGATCTTGGCATCCTTTTCTGACACCAGCTTTTTCAGTCTTAACTGTTCAGAAGCAGCATCATCCTTCATTCGCTGCACCTGTTCCAGCACATCCTCCTTATCAAATCCCCCCATGATCGTGGTTTTAAACATTTCGTGTTCTCCCATTACTCCACCTGTTCCTTTCTAAATCACATCCTGCTGTTTCCAGCTTCTACTGCAGGTACTGACTGATCGTATTCCATACATCAGCCCTCTCAAATCCCAGTTTCCATTCTGCCACGCCTCCCAGCTCATACTTCTGTATCAACTGCATCTTGGCGTCCAGTGACTGCTCATCCTCCAGCCACATCTGATATAAACCATTGTCTGTAGAAAGTTCCGCATAGTTCTGTGAAACCTCTGTGTTCCAATACATTTCCATTCCCATCTCCGTGACTATTTTGCTTGCCTGGTCCATGCCCATGATCTCACTGGTCACAGTGCCTGCCTTGTCGGTAAACCAAAGTCTTGTATAGAAGGGAACTCCGTTGATGACTTTATTCTTCGGCACTTCCTTTAAGGTCTGTTGGATACCCTCCTCCACAAAAGGCAGGGAGGCAACAGAACCTGCACTCTCAGTTCCGTCTGTGTGCTCATCGTATCCCATAATAATGACATAATCTGCCACAATTCCCTGTTCCTTCCTATTATAAAAGGATGTGAACTGTGGAACCGGATTGTCTATGGACAACACTAAGTTATTTTTCCGGCAGGATATGGACAATTCACGGATGAACTGGATAAAATGAGGGGCCTCCTCCTGTGTCAGCGTCTCAAAATCCACATTAATACCGTCCAGCCCTACTCTTTTCGCCTCTTCTATGAGTTTCTGAATAAGATGTTCTCTGGATGTGCGGTTTGACAGCGTGTCCAGAGTGCTTACATCTTTGTTGAAATTATCAATCAGTCCCCAGACTTCCAGCCCCTTTTCATGGGCCAGATTTACATAATCGGCACTGGCAAGGGAGGAAATGGTTCCTTCTGCCCCTGTCACAGAAAACCAAGTCGGTGAGATCACATTAATGCCTGTAATGTTCTCTAATGTCTGGGCAAGTCCGGCGTTGGCATCCTCGGATGTGACCTGATGCCAGGCAAGATTGATTTTATGGTCTCTTGTCAGGCTTGTGAAATCCTCCTGATAACTGCCCTCATACGCCACTTCTTTCTCCGTAGGTGCCTCCAGGTCCTCTTTTGCCACATAGCCATTGAAACCGTCCGCAGTTGCTACCTGGGACCAATTATCCAGCTCTTCTATGAGTGTCAGTTCCGTTCCCTTTGCCACATCGGTCAGGATATCGCTCTTAATGCCGCCCCGGTAGCGGAGCACGGTATCCTCTTTTGCCTTTACAACTTTTTCGCTGCCCCACTCATAACGGATCACCGCTTTGTTCGGGCTCTCCGTCACCGTACTGGTGATCTTCATATATTTTTGAATAAAATCAAGCGCCAGATAAATCTTATCCCCTGTCTGACGGATGATCTTATAGCCTTCGTCTTTATTTTCACCGTTCACAGTATAAGCTGTACTTTCCGGTGCTATAACCAAAATCTCATTCGGTGTGGTGTAGAGCATCTGGCTGCTGTCCGCTTCCCAGTAGAAACGCCCTCCCAGCACATTTGACACGGTGTCATAATCCAGATAGACACGTCCGTCCATCCATTTACCCTTCGTTTCACTTACTGTATTCTGGAGCACCAAGGCTACATCATCCTCTTTCTCCAATCCATAGTATGTGTTCAGATCCATTCTTGTATCGGAAGGTGTATGTCTCTTAATGGCGGCAGTCAGCACTCCCACGGCTGCAACCACTACAATAAGAAGGACAACTACCAGCACCATAAGGGCATTGCTGTTCCTTCTCCGCCTCCGCCTTCTCTTTTTTTGACTCATAATTTAACTCCTTATTTTTTCTCGCATTTCTCAACCATTATAACATACTTTTTCCGTTCGTCATTACTTTCTTCGACAATTTATATTTTTTTAATAGTAGGAAATACGGAAAAACTTTACAGCCGGACTGGAGAAATCCCCTCAAAAACCCGGGGATTTCTCTGTTCCGGCCCCCTGTTATACATACTGGGAACGCAAATATCACAGGTTCATGGTATGGCTTACTCGTTTTTTACGAAATCAAACTGCAGTCTTTCAACCTCCCCTCTCTCATTCTGCACATAGTCCCGCATATAGACACCTTCCTCTGCAATACTACATGCCTGTTCAATCTCTTCCGGTGTGCTGAGACTTCCGTTCAGCATAAGGGGGATTCCCTGGCGCCGGTAAGTTTCCAGCTCACATCGGAGTGCTGAAGTTTCCTTGTCTTTCTTCATGTTTGCTGTGGACAGGAGTTCGTGATATATTATACCTCTGCCCTCTCCTTTCTTCTTGAAACGCGGTTCCAATATTACAGATAAAGAAAGGCACTGTAATCCCCATAATAAAAAAATATCCATAGTCTGTGTGTTCTGTCACATGGGATCATGCAAATCGTACAGAATGTACTCTCTGCCTGCGGTCAGATGCCGCCTGAAATGAAAACTTAGAAAATTGTCCTTGATGAAGGCCTGCGGGATATCATCACTCCCTTCTGTAAAATATTTTACAGCGCACCTTCTTTCTCTGTAGAAATCATTATATCATAGATGAATTTGTCTTAGCAAGGTATTTTATGTAATTATTTCGCATTTTTATCATATTTTTAATTTTTTCCACATATATGAAAAAAGTATGAAGCGCTTTACATACCGGCGTTTCATAGTATATAATATAAGTGAGATACCAGCATCTTTGTTTTGCCAAGCGGCAGAACTGACAGATAGACAGGATGTGATAAAATGAAGATAGAAAAAATCAATGACAACCAGATACGTTGCACGCTCACAAAGGCTGATTTGGAAGACCGTCAGATTCGTTTAAGTGAACTGGCTTATGGTACGGATAAGGCCAAAGACCTGTTCCGTGATATGATGCAGCAGGCTAACTATGAATTCGGCTTTGAGGCCGATAATATACCGCTCATGATCGAGGCGATTCCGGTTTCTTCGGAAAGCATTATCCTGATCATTACCAAGGTGGAAGACCCGGAGGAACTGGACACACGTTTTTCCAAGTTTACGCCATTCGGCGGACCTGCAGGAGACAATACACAGCCGCCTTTAGAGTTTGAAGGGGCCGATGATATCATCGACGTATTCCAGAAAATTTACGAGGCCAAAGCAAAAAATGCAGCCAAGAAAAAAGGAGTGAAAACCCCTGCACCCACCGAGACACCGGAAGTTCCGGTCCGCCTCATACGGCAGTACCGTTTTCAGGACCTGGACGGCGTGATTCGCGCAGCCCGCGGACTGAACAACTTCTTCCAGGGTGCTAACTCCTTATACAAGGACAGTGCATCAGGGGAATATGAACTGGTTGTTCACCAGTCGGATAACTCCCCATCCGATTTCAATAAGGTCTGCAACATGCTCTCCGAGTATGGAAGCGGCAGTGCTTTCTCACAGGCAGGCGAGGCCTATCTGCAGGAGCACAGCGAACGCATCATTGCAGATAAAGCACTACAGAAATTAGCAGCCCTATGACCGGATGCTGGTAAAAAGGCCCCGGCGGTTTCCTTATGGAAGGAACCGCCGGGGCTTTTCATTCATGATAATAAAAACTCGCGGAGCGTGGTTTCTATCATTTCATTATTTATCTGCCAGGAAATCGTTGATCTGAGCAGCTAATACATCTGCATCAATTCCATGAACCATAGCAGCTTCTTCCAGGCTTTCGCCCTGAGCGGAAGGACAGCCGATGCAGTGCATACCGGCTCTCATCAGAATCGGAACAATATTTTCATCCACACGGAGTAATTCGCCGATTGTCATATCTTTGGAAATTGTCATGATAGTTTCCTCCTTTTTTCGTACTGTGTACTATTATAAACTCTTTTTCTCCTATATTCAACTGTTTTTCTCCGGTTTTCTTTTTCTGTAATAATTCACGTATTGTTTAGAAATAAAGACTTGTATTCTAATACCAAATATATTAGAATATGCGTAAGACCTGAATCTTATACCAACGGATGTTCCGAATTTTCTGCCGCGCTGGCGCGGGGTAAGATAAGGTATGGTTCAGAAATTATAAAAGGAGGATTTTAAGTATGGCATATGTAATTACAGACGAATGCGTAAGCTGTGGAACTTGCGAAGGAGAATGCCCATCTGAAGCTATCTCCCAGGGCGATGACAAATACGTTATCGACGCTGACAAATGTGTTGACTGCGGAACTTGCGCAGAAGCATGTCCTACAGAAGCAATCGTAGAGGCTTAATAACAAAAAACACAAACCTGTTTCACTGCAGGTTTGTGTTTTTTTATTATCTCTTTTTCTTAAATAATTTTTTATTCTTCTGCCGCTCCTGTTCCATGGCTGCTGCCACTTCCCTGCGCGACTTCTGACAGATCCTGATCCTCTCATCCAGCTTTTTATAACGTTCTTCCCCTGAATGCAGTGTCCGCATCCTCTCTTTTACCAGCCTGTCCAAGATTTCCATAAACTCAGCCGGAACCTGGTTGTCCGGTTCCAGGAAAGCCTGTGCTGCCGGCTGCTGTGTTCTGCCTGCCGCTGCTTTGCTTTTCTCCTGCACAGGATTATGGTTCTGAACTGCCCTGTTCTTTTTCCGGGATGCTTTTCTGTTTTTTCTGGCTGCGGGCAATTCCTTTTTCTGCTCGGTTGGTTCTGCTGGTTTTTGCTGGGGCTGTTCGGCTGTTTTTTCCTTATTTTCCTCATCCTTATATAAAAAGGGAATCAGGCTGCCGATTTCTTTTAATGCAAGTCCCTTTTTCTTCAGTTCTTTAATAGCCAGGAGTACCTGGATATCATATCGGGTGTAGTATCTGTGTCCCATTTCGTTTCTGTTTATCGGCAGGTGCAGTTCATCTTCCCAAAAGCGCAGGACATGGGACTGCACGTCCAATAGTTTTGCCGTCTCAGAAACCGAATAGCTGGTTTCACTCATATACTGACCCCTTCCATCTATGCGACTTTCTTTAAGAAACATTATAACAGGGCATGGAAAAAATGCAAGAAAATGTGTTCGACAAAACCTGCGGGAATACTATTGGCAGATATAGGCACCGTCCACGATCAGGTCGGTTCCGGTCGTATAGGAGGAGGAATCCCCGGCCAGGTACAATACCGCCCCGATAAGTTCCTCCGGGGTACCCATTCTGCCGTAAGGCATCATGCCACTCCACGCGTCCTTCAGTTCACGGGGCGTGTCTACGGACATGGGGGTGGAAATGTATCCCGGGCTTAAACTGTTTACCCGGATTCCGTATGGAATCCATTCCAAGGCCAGAGATTTTGTCAGATGTATCACCCCTGCCTTGGAGGCGTTGTAGGAAGCCTGCCACTGGGGGATATTCACGATCGTTCCTGACATGGACGCCATATTGATGATGCTTCCGTGTATGTTTTTCTGCACCATAAGGCGGGCAGCGCTCCGTGCCATAATGTACTCACCGGTCAGGTTTACATCAACCACACGCCTGAATTCCTCTATGCTGGCCTCAAAGGTACTCTTGTGGATACAGATTCCCGCATTGTTGAACAGTACGTGGATGCCGCCGCTTCTCTTTTCAATTTCCAAAACGGCCCGGTCCACACTTTTTTCATCCGTCACGTCAGCTTTGATCTCATAGGCTTTATTTCCATCCTTCTGAATCATTTCTACTGTTCCCGCTCCGCCGGAGCGGCTTAAAATGACAACCTCGGCTCCCGCATTCGCCAGCCCTCTGGCCACTACCTGGCCGATTCCCCGGTTTCCTCCGGTTACAACAGCTGTCTTCCCTTCAAGTCCAAAAAGTTTTTCCAGATATCTCCCTGATTTTTCAGACACGGTCATATCCCTCCTTCAGCTCTCTGTAGATTTCTTCAATATCCGCAATTCTGGGGTTTGCCTGATAGTCAGGCAATTCATGTCCCCTATCTGCTATTTTTCTAAGTATATCATATGTCACATCAAATTGGCGGAAATTCAGCCACATTCCGATATCTTTCATCAGATTTTCTATTTCCCTGCAGCACTCCCATGCGGCCCTGGAATCCTCTGCGTCTCTCAGGGACGGCTGGAAGATGCGGCCCACATCCGCAAATTTTTTCTCTGCCGCCGGGCAGGTGAACTGCAAAAAGGAAGGGTAAGTCAGGGCCAGGGATTCCCCATGCATGATCTGGGGACAATGACCGCTGATCATCATGCCCACGCCGTGAGGAAGTGTTACACCTGCATTGGCGATAGCAAGGCCTCCGCATGTATCCGCCCAGGCCATTCCTTCCCTGGCTTCCATGTCCTCTCCGTTTTTGACTGCCCTTCTCAGATATTGTACAGCATACTTTATGCCCTCAAGCGCGATCATGTCCGTATATGGTGACGCTTTGACATGAATATAGCTTTCAAAACAGTGGCAAAATGCATCAAATCCGGTAGAAGCCGTGATATGGGCAGGCATAGATACCGTCAGTTCAGGGTCAAGCAGAGCTATACGGGGATAGATCAGATTATTAAAAATAGCACTCTTGGTACACGTTTCTGTCTCTGTCATGACTGCTACCTGTGTGACCTGTGAGCCTGTACCTGCGGTTGTGGGCACTGCGATCACAGGCAGTGTTGCTTTTGGCTGGGGATTTTTAAAGAACAGGTAATCCCATGCCCTTCCTCCGTTTGCGGCTGTCACTGCAATAGCTTTTGCCGTATCCATGACAGAACCGCCTCCAAGACCGACCACTGCCTGGCAGCCTTCTTTTTTAGCGACTGCGGTTCCTTCCTCCACACATTTCGTAGTAGGGTTCTGCACCACTTTATCAAAGTGGGAAACGGTAAGCCCCCTGTTTTGCAGCCCTTTAATTACGCCGTCATATAATTGTTGTCTGGAAGATTCTTTTCTGCCGGTGACCAGAAGGATTTTATCACCCAGACATGCTGCCAGATCAGGGAGTTCTGCAATACTGCCGTTTCCAAATATGATCTTTGTGGTCTGCTCATATTCAAACTTTTTCTTCATATGCACTCCCCCGTCACCCATATATGTTTTTCCTCTTAATTTTCAGGACAGTGGCAATGTCATTTTTCCCGGCCTTTGAAGTGTCTATGATAAGGGTATTTCCTTTTGCCTCCCATGCAAGCGGTTTTCCGTCTCCCAGCACGGTGATACTCTCGATCTCCTCTTTGTAAACCATGGGAATTATCTGGTGCAGCGTGACCCGGTTCCCTATCCTGCCAAGGGCAGACGCATAGATTGATTCATCTTTCATGGTATAACGGATATCTTTTGGTGTATATTCCACCTCATCCATCTCGCAAAAAGCACCGGAACCTGTCATCTTTGTCGGCCCCTCCTGTGCTGTGCGCCACGGTGTGGTATCATAGACAGCCTCCCCGTTTTCAGCCAGCCATTCTCCCATTTCCAGAAGAACTTTTCTGGCTTCCTCCGGGATCGTCCCATCCGGTTTTGGTCCCACATTCAAGAGCAGATAGCCGTTTTTGCTCACATTGTCAAGCAGATAGTGGATCAGGGATTTGGCTGATTTGTACTTTGCGTCCCGCATATATCCCCAGGCTTCCCCCGCGTCCACGGTCGTATCTGTGATCCAGTCATGATATGTGGCTTCCGCGAATCTCCCTTGTTCCAGGTCGATCAATCCGGCTCCGACAGGCAGATGGTTCCACTTATAGGAGACCGCCGTTTCCTGCCCGTTTTTCTCAGCCATTTCCCTGTAATAAGTGAGAAATTTTCTCTGGTAATGATCATTGATAAAGGCCAGCCCGAAATCAAACCATATGTAATCGGGCCTGTATGCATCTATGACCTCTTTCAACTTTGTAAACCATTTCTCATGAAAGGCGGGGCTTGGCAGGTCCTGGGCGATCCACTGGCTGTCAATGGTTCCATCCATGGTATCAGACCAGCGGATGGGCTCCGGCAGATATCTTTTTTCAGAACCCCAGTCCATGTTATGTGCCTCCCCGTACAGGCCTGCATACCGGGGGTCCGAGGTATCATATTCCTTCACCCAGTGAGGGTAAAACTTCCAGTTCTCTGCATGGTGAAACGCTATCATAAAATGCATTCCCTGGGCCCGTACCGCTTTTTCAAGGGCTCCCACCACGTCCTGCTTAGGTCCCATAACTGCGGCATTCCACTCATTGACATGGCTATTCCACATACTAAATCCGTCATGATGTTCCGCAACCGGGCCTGCAAACCGGGCGCCCGCCTTCTTAAACAGTTCTGCCCACTCCATAGCGTCAAACTTCTCCCCGGTGAACATGGGAATCAAATCTTTGTACCCCACTTTTGCAGGGTGTCCGTACTCTCTGCAGTGATAGGCAAACTGGTCGCTTCCCTCCTGATACATCTTATACGGATACCAGGAAACATTTGGGCCAAATGCCGGCACACTGTAAACACCCCAATGGGTATAGATACCGAATTTCGCTTTTTTCATCCAGTCCGGAGTCCGGTAATCTGTCAGTTCCTTCCAATCTTTTACTTCTATTCCCATAAACTTCTTCTCCTTTTTATTTGTTAGCTCCGCTTGTGAGCCCTTTCACCACATTTTCCTGCAGTACCAGATACATAGTGAGAGGCGGCAGAATGGCTATGAAGATAGCTGCCATCAGTGCGCCGTAATCACTTTTTCTGGCTCCTACAAAATTCAGCAGCCCCACGGAAATTGTCCTCAGCTCCGCCTTGCCGATGAATACCATGGAAACCAGAAGGTCATTCCATGTATACATAAATACAAATATACCCACAGTGGCGATGGCCGGTTTCACAAGGGGCAGTACGATCCTTGTAAATACTTTGTAAATACTGCATCCGTCAATGATGGCGGCCTCCTCCAGGGAGGTGGGAAGGCTGTTCATGGAACCTGTTATGATAAAGGTTGCCAGCGGCATATGGGAAGCAGTAAAAAGCAGGATCAGGATCAGATAATTATCTCTGATGTCAAAATTATTGATAGCCCAGGCCAAAGGCACGATGATACTCTGGATCGGCACCATCATTCCCATGACAAAATAAACCCTCACAGCCCCCTGTCCCTTAAAACGAAGACGGGAGATTGCAAAAGAAACCATGCTTGCAGCCAGCGCCGTCAGTGCCAGTGTCACAATTGCCAGAAACATACTGTTTAAAAACTGTCTCCCTATATTTCCGATTTCAATAGCTGTTTTATAGTTTTCAAAATGAAATTCCCCAGGAAATTGAAACGGGGAAGTAAAAATCTCCGTATTTGTCTTGACCGATGAGATCATAACAAAATACAGCGGATAGATGAAAATAAAAAGAAAGAAAAGGGAGACCAGGTATAATATGATTTTTTTTGTTATTTTTCTAGCATGATCGTTCATTCTTCTCCTCCTAATACTCCAGCCGTTCCCGTTTTGTAATACGGAGACTAATGACAGTGAATATAATACTCAGGATAAATATGTAGACGCCAATCACCGATGCCTTCCCGAAGTCATTATAGCGAAAAGCTTCTTTGTAAAGCAGGGTGCTTGGTACATCCGTCAATCCGTTGGGGCCTCCTTCTGTCATAACATACACCAGGTCAAAGGTTTTCAGCACGGCAGTCACGATCACCACAATGCTTGAGATAATAGACTCCCATATCATTGGGATGATGATATGGAACACCTTCTTTATCCCCACTGCCCCATCCAGTTTTGCGGCCTCCACCACATCATCCGGGATTCCCGAAATAGCCGCATAGCTGACCGTCATATGGAAACCAATGCCGCACCAGGCATTAACCAGGATGATGGTGGTCATTGCTGTATTTTTATCCACCAGCCAGCTCTTCACCAGACCGCCAAGCCCGATTCCCTGGAGCATGGTATTCAGTACCCCTGTGGGCATCAGTATAAAATACCATAAAAGCCCGATGACCGTTGTGGACAACACCTGGGGTACAAAATAGGCAAACTTGAAAAAACGATATCCCCGGAACCGCTCACTGAGCATGACCGCCAGCAAAAGTCCAATGGGAAGCTGCGTACATAATGTCAGTACCATGAACCACATAATATTCTTGATGGAATGCCAGAACATGACATCCGTAATGACAGCCTTAAAATTGCTGAACCCCACAAATACCATGGGGACATTTTTGATTCCGTTCCACTTAAAAAAAGACATGACCAGGGAACCGCCGATGGGAACCATTAAAAGTACAGTATACAAAAGGAACCCGGGAAGCAGAAAACATAACACTGCCCTTTTATTCCTTCTTATTCTCTCCATTGCTGTGCCTCCTTTTTTGAAAAGGCCGCTGTCAGGCCAGGCCGCAGCGGCCTAAAACTTCTCCCGGTTATTGGCCTGTACCGGCTGCTTCCAGCCGGCTCTGAATCTGTTCTGCTGCATCCTCTGCCGTCATTCCGGTAAGTGCACCGATAAATGCTTCCCCCACAATATCTTCCAATACTGCCACCGTATCGTATGCCCACGCATCGCTGCCCCATACCTTTACTTCATTTTCCTTTATCTCCAGCAAATCTGAAAGGAGCGGGCTCATCTTGTCTGCTTCCAGCTCCACATCATTTCTGACCGGAATATTGCCGCAGTCATACGCATACCTCTGCTGGGTCTCTTTGCCGGCAAACATTCCTGCCAGCTCCCACACATATTTCAGTTTCTCAGGCTCATCCTTCAGGTGTCCGCCCAGCTCCAGCTGCGACGGATATGCAATGTCATTGTCCTTAAACTCTTCTCTGTCTGTAAGATACGGCATGCGGAATACGCCCACATTGTCTTCCATATCTGTAAGTTCCGCGATCCTCCAGCTTCCGTCAAATGACATGGCTGTCTGACCGTTTACAAACATAGCTTTTTCTGTCTCATAATCAAGTCCCAGGTAGTCTTCCCCAAAGATTCCCCTGTCTGCCAGATCCTGAATAAACGCAATGGTCTCCACCACATCTTCATCTGTCCATTTAGCTTTTTTTCCGCCCAGTTCTTTCGCTTTTTCCACTCCGCACATTTTATAAAGCAGTCCGGTCTGGATATGTACAACGCGCCATGCATTAGAAGCTCCCACCACCCATGGTGTGACTCCCGATTCTTTAAGTTTATCACAGACTTCATAGAATTCATCCCAGGTTTCCGGTGTTTTCTCAATGCCTGCTTTTTGGAACAGCTCTTTGTTGTAATAGAAGACTTCCATCTGATTGTTGATGGGCAGCGCATACGTTCCCTCAGTTCCCACGGAAGACAGCTCCATCATATCGAGAAGCGTGGTATCCACATTGTCTTTGATATCCGGTGTCTCCGCGATCAAATCTGTCAGGTCCAGAAAAACACCTGTGTCTGCATATTCTTTCATGATACTGATGCCGGGCCACTGGATAATATCTGCCACATTCCCGGATGCAATATCTGTCTTGAACTGGTTTGTAAAGCTGTTGCTGTCATTGGTACTCTCATCCTGAATGGTAATATCCGGGTATTTCTCCTGAAACTCTTGGATGACCTCCTCTTTCAGCTTGGTTCCGCTGTCAGCACCGGACATCCTTGTGAGCAGGCGGATGGTAATGTCTTCTCCGCCCCCGTCTTTTTCAGAATCGGTTTTTGCCTCCTCTTTGCTTGTCCCTGCCTTGCTTTCCGTGTCTTGTCCCCCGCCGCTGTTGTCAGACCCGTTTCCGCCGCAGGCAGAAAGCCCGGCTGACGCTAAGGCTGCTGTCAAAAGCACTGCAATCTTCTTTCTCATTCCTTTACTCATGATCCATACCTCCATTATTTTTGCTGTACCCCCAAAGGGCATTTCTTTTTACCGGATTTAATTCCCGTATTTTATAAACTTTTTCAGCACCAGGGATGCGGATCCGACCGCGGTGCCGTTCTCACCCATCTGAGAAATAACCAGTTTCACCTGCCTTCCTGCAAATTTCATCTGCCTCTCCCGAAGCACTTCCTTTATTTTCTTTAAAAATATATCACCTGCATTGGTCAGACCCCCGAATAGGATGATCAGGTCCGGATCCAGCAGATTAATATAATTCGCCAGCCCAATTCCAATATACTGCATGGCACGTTCTGTTATCCGGATCGCCGTTTGGTCACCCAGACGTGCCGCTTCAAACACGGTCTTCGCCTCGATCCGGTTGATATCCCCGCCTACCAATTCCATTATTTGGGATGCATTCCCTTCCAGCACGGCTATCTTGGCATCCCTGGCAATGGCGTTTCCGGATGCAATGGCCTCCAGACATCCCCGGTTTCCGCAGTTGCATTTCGGTCCGTTTTTCTCCAGGATAATATGTCCGATCTCTCCGCTGCTTCCGGAACTCCCCCGGTAAAATCCGCCTTCCCGCATTATGGCGGAACCGATACCATGCCCCAGATTCACCACCAAAAAGTTTCTGGAATCCACGCCCGCTCCGAAATAATACTCTCCCATAGCCAATGCCCGGTTGGCATTCTCAATGGTAATATCCATCTTAAACCGCTCCCGGATCGGGGTTAGCATATCCACATTTTCCCATTTAAAGTCAGGGGAAAACAGGACCTTTCCGCTTTCCTCATCTAAGATCCCCGGCATACCGATTCCCATCCCTAAGATCCTTTTTTCCGGCAGTCCGCTTTCGCGTATTACATTTTCTATCACCTGGATCAGCCTGGATATCCACACCTCAGGTACTGCCGTGCCCCCGGTCTCCATGATCTCACGGATAAATACCTCACCGGCCAGATTCATCAGCAGCACATTTGTTTTGCTGCGCCCCACCCCTACTCCGATAATGTACTTTGAGTCAGGCACCAGTTCCAGTAACTCGGGCCGCTTCCCTCCGCTGGATTCGCCTTTTCCCACATCCTGCACAAACTGCTTTTGCGAAAATTCCTCTGTTATTTTCATCACAGTGGGAATACTAAGGCCAATGGTCCGGGCTATCTCCGCACGGCTGATGGGACCTTTTCTTCTGATCAGATCAAAGACCATGCTCCGGTTCATCTGTGCCATTGCAAACTTATCGTATTTCACTATTCTCTGCTCCTCATTAACTTACTTAATTTAACTAACTAACTGGATAAAAAAAATAGTCATGCTATTATTAGACAAATTATCAATTTATTTCATTTTACTCGACAAGGAATTCTAACAACACCACAGTTACTTAATTAACTTAACTAACTTTATATGTGAATTATAACGTACTGCTTTTCTGTTGTCAACACTTTTTTGTGCATTTTACCATGAAGTTTCCAGAGCTAGCTGGGTACCATGGTAACAGTGAAAAAAGCTGCCGTAAAAGTCCTGAAAAGCCTTCACGGCAGCTATCTATCTGTCAAAGTTCTCCGCCCTTTTCTATAAGCAGCCTGATCAGCATAGTGGCCGCACCTATAGCCGTGGCGTATTCCCCCAGGGTTCCCACCTTGATAGATACATTTTTTCCCGAATATTTCATTTTATACTTCTCTACTGTCTCATACAACATTCCCAAAAATAGATCCTGTGACTTTGTCAGGCCGCCGGCCAGGATGATCATATCCGGATCCAGCAGATTAATACTGCTTGCTATGGCAATGCCCACATATTCCATGGCCTCCTCTATGATCTGCCGGCTCAGGATATCGCCTGCCCTGGCAGCCTCAAATACGGTCTCCGCCTCTATTTTCCCATGTTCGGAAGCCAATCTGCCGGCCAGACTCTGCTTCCCCTCCTTTATATACCCCTCCATTCGTTTTGCAATGGCATTGCCCGATGCCAGGGCTTCCAGACACCCCCGGTTGCCGCAGTCACAGAGGGGTCCGCCGGGTTCCATGATCATATGTCCGAATTCTCCGCAGGTACCGCTTTTTCCATAGAGAAGTTCCCCGCCCTCAATAATGGCTGCTCCTATTCCATACCCCAGGTTTATGCACAGTATGTATTCCGCATTTTTTGCCGCACCGTAGGTGTACTCACCAAGCGCCAGGGCACGGTTGGCGTTTTCCAGTATGATCCGGTAATCTGAAAGACGTTTTTGAAAAATATGCAGGAGGGGGACATTTACCCAGTTAAAATCCGGCGAGAAGATCACATCTCCACTCTTGTAGTCCAGAATCCCCGGCATACCGATCCCAATTCCCATGAAGCGTTTTGGGGATATCCCGCTTTTTGTTATCAGCGCCTCCACTCGGTCCGCTATTTTCTCCAGGAACTGTTCCGGCTGTTTGATATCCTCCTCTGTGGTGGGAAAGCACTCCCTTGACATAATGACAGCCGCCATATCGATAATCACGATCTTCACGTAATGGCGGCCAATATCTATTCCTGTTATGTAATAGGCGTTTGAAACGAATTCCAGTAAATCAGGTCTTTTTCCTCCTGTTGATTCACCTTTTCCGATAGTTTTCACCAGATTCGCCCGTTCAAACTCCTCTGTGATCTTCATTACAGTGGGAATACTCAGCTCTGCCTTTCTTGCAATTTCCGCTTTGTTGATAGGACCCTGTGTACGAATCATTTCCAGCACTGTCTTCTTATTCCATTGTGCCAGCATAGCCTTGTTATATGACATTTTCTTCCCTCATTTTTCTCCCTGATCTATCTCGCAATTCCTTGGTGTTTTTCCAGAGTTTCTACTTCTTTTATTTTAATCTAGGCTATACGATTTTTCAACTGTTGATTTGCAGCTTCTCCTGCAGGATAACACCCGGAGAGAGGGCGGTGATGGGAACAGTACCCTTCGGACTGTTATTTTACAGTTTACCGGCAGGATCTCCTGCCGGTGGCTGAAATTTTGTCACTTATTTCCATTATGACTTTGTTTCCCATTTAAAAATAACAATCCCTGCAATGGCCACTGCCATGCCGATGATTTTTCTCCACTCAAACCCGACTTTTTCCACGCCGAAAATGCCGAACACTTCAATAAGGTATGCCACCGCCAGCTGTGCGATCACAATGAGCATGGCTGCCCGGGCCGGACCAAGGGAAGACATACTCTGGATCACCGTCACGGTTATGAACGCGCCGATGACTCCGCCTAATAAAATGTATTTGTGGTCAACTCTCGCCAAATCCGTTATCTTGTCCCTCCCTGTGAACAGCCAGGCTGCAATGCAGACCAGAAAGGCCGATATCTGTACCCATCCGGTGGATACCCATAAGCTGGTCTGTTTTGTCAGTGCGGTATTGAAAACTCCCTGTACACTCATCAGTGCACCTGACAAAAGCGCAACTAAAATTCCCCACATAAAAAATCCCTCCACATCCTTTTTCTTACTAGAATGTCCCGAAGGGCAGTTTTTATGCGGTCCTTTTCAGAAATGTAAAAACGGGCTATCCACTTTTGGACAGTCCGTTTTTTAAAAACTTTTGTAACTGGTCAGTACCCTCACAGTTACAAACTTTTCTCTAATTTTTCTATCATTTCATCCACATCCTGTTCCGTAATGACAAGAGGCGGCACAAGACGCAGGACATCACTTCCCGCTGATATGACCAGCAGGCCGTTTTCTATGGATTTTGTCACAATTTCACCCACAGGACGGCCGGAGACAACAAGGCCCTGCATCAGGCCTTTTCCTCTTCTGGCTGTCAGGAAATCGTATTTCTCTGTGAGGGCATCCAGTTTCTTTACCAGATATGCGGACACCTCTTTTACATGTTCTGTTATCTTCTCGCTCTCAAACAGGTCGAACACCTTGCTCACCGCTGCGCAGGCAAAAGGATTCCCGCCGTAGGTGGTTCCGTGGTCACCGGGCACCAGGGAATTCTCTGCTGTCTTCTTATTCAGGACAAACGCTCCAACCGGCACACCGCAGCCCAGCGCTTTTGCTGTTGTCATTACATCCGGCTCCACACCGTAATCCTGGAACGCAAACATACATCCGGTCCGGCCCATACCACACTGGATCTCATCCAGGATCAGCAGGATATCGTGTTCATCACACAGGGCACGCACACCTTTTAAAAATTCCGGTTCTGCCGGATAGATACCGCCCTCCCCCTGGACTGTCTCCATAATAACAGCGCAGGTCTTCTCCGTGATCTGGTTTTTCACACTCTCCAGGTCGTTGAAATCCGCAAATTTAATGCCGCCAATCAATGGCTTGAAAGGCTCCTGATAATGGGTATTCCCAGTCACGGACAAAGCGCCCAGACTCCTGCCGTGGAAGGAATGCCTCATGGCAATGATCTCATGGTCTGTATTCTTATCCTTCAGCCAGGCATATTTTCTTGCCACTTTGATGGCACCCTCAATGGCTTCTGTGCCGCTGTTGGTAAAAAAAGCCTTGTCAAGGCCGGATGCCTTTGTAAGCTTCTCGGCTGCCTCCACCATGGGGATATTGTAATACAGATTAGATGTGTGGATCACTTTGTCTATCTGGTCTTTCAATGCCTGATTGTATGCCGGATGGTTGTATCCCAGAGCAAAGACCGCAATACCTGCTGCAAAATCCAGGTACTCTTTTCCATCCACATCATAAAGGCGGACACCGTCCCCTTTTTCCAAGACAACAGGAAAACGGTTATAGGTGTGGAGAACCACATGCTCCGCCCGCTCCATATATTCGTAACTATTCGTCTTCATGATAATACTTTCCCTCGCCTTTCCTGAGAATTGCCGTTCCAATCCCTTTATTTGTGAAGATTTCCAAAAGCAGACAGTGTGGTATCCTGCCGTCTAATATATGTACTCTGGATACGCCCTCCTCAATGGCATCAATACAGTTCTGCAGTTTGGGGATCATGCCGCCGCCTACGTTGCCGTTCTCAATAAGATTTTTCGCGTCTTTAACGAAAAGCTCCGATATGAGGCTTGAGGGGTCATCCGGGTTTCTGTACACACCTTCAATATCTGTGAGAAACGCCAATTTTTCTGCCTTCATGGAGCAGGCAATGGCACATGCCGCGTCATCCGCATTGATATTGTATGTGGCAAAGTCATCCCCCAGGCCGATAGGGCACACAATGGGAAGGAAATCTTTTTCCAGCAGGTCATAAAGGATTTTGGGGTTCACGGTTTTTACATCCCCCACATAGCCGATATCCTGACCGTCGGACAGTTTTTTATTGACCTTCAGAAGGCTGCCGTCTTTTCCGCTGATGCCCACTGCCTTTACGCCCAGAGACTGCACCAGGGTTACCAGTTCTTTGTTCACCTTTCCCAGGACCATCTCCGCGATCTCCATGGTCTCGTCATCTGTGACACGGAGGCCGTTTACAAACTTTGCCTCTTTTCCCACTTTTCCTACCCAGCGGCTGATCTCCTTGCCGCCTCCGTGGACAATAATGGGTTTAAAACCAACCAGCTTTAAAAGCACTACATCTTTGATCACATCACGCTTGAGCTGTTCGTCCACCATGGCGCTTCCGCCGTATTTTACTACGATCACTTTCCTGTTAAAACGCTGTATGTACGGAAGTGCCTCTATGAGCACTTCCGCTTTATCCAAATATTTTTGATTCACCATTTTTTCTCTCCTCCGTTAACGATTCCTGTAACGATTCGGTGCCTAGTGCTTCATCCGGCCGAAACCGCACCGGACGTGTAGTTTCTGGTCGGACGGAACACCCGCTGCCATTCATATCTTATTATGAGCGGTAATCCGCATTTATTTTCACATAGTCATAGGTCAGGTCACATCCCCAGGCAGTGGCGCATGCCTCTCCCATCTTGATATCTGCCACAGCGGTCACTTCTTTTTCCGACAGGATTTTTGTTGCTTCCTCCTCGCTGTATCCGGTTGCCACGCCGTCCTCTATGATTTTCAGGCTGCCCGCTGCACTCTCAAAGTATAAATCCACTTTCTCCGGATCAAACTGCGCTCCTGAATACCCCATGGCGCACAGGATACGCCCCCAGTTGGCATCGTGTCCGAAAATTGCTGCTTTTGTAAGGTTAGAGGTAATGATAGACTTGCTCAGGGTCACGGCCTGCTCTTTGCTCGCTGCATGGATCACTTTTACCTCGAACAGGGCGGTGGCGCCCTCTCCGTCCGCTGCAATGTGCTTTGCCAGCCAGGTATTCACATAACCAAGAGCTTCTGCAAATTTTTCGTAATCCTCATTTTTTTCCTGTATCTCTGCATTACCCGCCTGACCGTTTGCCAGAAGAAGAACCGTATCATTGGTGGAGGTGTCTCCATCCACGGAAACCATGTTGTAAGTGTCCTTTACACTGTCACTGAGCGCTTCCTGGAGCAGTTCTTTGCTGATATTCACATCCGTGGTCACAAACCCAAGCATGGTGCACATGTTGGGATGGATCATGCCGGAACCTTTACACATACCGCCAATGGTAACTTTTTTGCCGTCTATCTCTGTCTCTACCGCGATTTCTTTCTTTACCGTATCTGTGGTCATAATGGATTCTGCTGCCAGTGTGCCCGCTGCCTCAGATTCTGAGAGAAGGGGAACCATTTTCTCCACACCAGCCTCCAGGATATCCATGGGCAGTTGTTTTCCGATAACGCCTGTGGATGCCACCAGCACAGAATCTTCCGGGATACCCAGGATCTCCGCTGCCGCCTGTGCTGTCTTTTTGCAGTATCCGTATCCCTCTTCCCCTGTACACGCATTGGCAATCCCGCTGTTACAGACGACTGCTTGTGCAGCCGGTGCATGATATACGATCTGCTGATCCCATTTTACTGGGGCTGCTTTTACCACATTGGTAGTGAAAGTGCCTGCCGCCATGCAGGGCACTGTACTGTAGATCATAGCCATGTCTTTGGCATTTCCCTTTTTGATCCCTGCTGCAATGCCTGCTGCCTGAAATCCCTTTGCTGCGGTCACGCCGCCGTTTATAACTTTCATCTCTACATCCTCCTGTCACTTACGGGAACATGGGCACCAGCTTCAGGCCCTCTGTCTCCTCGAAACCAAACATCAGGTTCATATTCTGCACCGCCTGGCCTGCCGCACCTTTTACCAGGTTATCAATGGCGCCCATCATGATCACGCGGTTTGTTCTCTTATCAATCTTAAAATTCACATCCACAAAGTTGCTGCCCTCCACCCATTTGGTCTGGGGACACACATCTTTATCCAGGACGCGGATAAAATATTCACTGCCATAGTATTTTTCATAGGCTGCGCGGATGACATCCTCATCGGCGTCCTGCGCCAGGGAAGCATAGGCGGTCACCAGGATTCCCCTGTTCATCGGAACCAAGTGCGGAGTAAAATTCAGACAGAACTCTCTGCCGGCCGCATACCCAAGCTGCTCTTCTATCTCCGGTGTGTGGCGATGGGTCGTCACGCCGTATGCTTTGATATTTTCATTCACTTCACAGTATAGATTGTCGACCTTGGCTCCCCTGCCCGCCCCGGATGTTCCTGACTTTGCATCAATGATCAATGTCTCCGGCCGGATCAGCCCCTCTTTTACCAGGGGATAACAAGTCAGGATGCTGCATGTGGTGTAACAGCCAGGATTTGCCACCAAACGTGCCTTTTTTACATCCTCCCGGTTGAGTTCACAAAGACCGTATACGGCTTCCTCTATAAATTCAGGGGACTTGTGCCGGATCTTGTACCATTCTTCGTATACTTTTACATCTTTTAAACGGAAGTCTGCGCTCAGATCCACGATCTTTACTTTGGAGAGGATTTCCTCATTCACTAAAGACGCACATAACCCCTGGGGGGTTGCAGTGAAGATCACATCCACTTCATCAGCCAGGGCTTCCATATTGTCATCCATACATTTGTCATCTACCAGCTTGAACATGTTCTGGTAAACCTCATAGTATTTTTTATCTATGTAGCTTCTGGAGCCGTACCATTTAATTTCCACTTCTTTATGATTTAAAAGTAATCTGACAAGTTCGCCTCCGGCATAGCCGGTTGCTCCGATGATTCCTGCTTTTATCATGTTTTTCAACATCCTTTCCCAATAAACTTTATATTCTTTCGTATATGCCTTTATCATACTCCAGTTGTTTTGTGTAGTAAAGCTTTATCCTGTCCGGGGCATTATGCATAAAGTTTTGTTCGATTGCATAATCATACATCTTTTCTGTATAATATGCAAGTCTTTTCTTTTATATTTTTCCATTTTTTCTTAGTTCTATTTCTGTTATATTCTGTATATTAATTAAGGAAATATAATTTTCCGAGAAAAATGCCAAGAAATTTTTTTTACATATTTTTCATTTTTCTATTGCATAAATATAAAAGTTGTTGTATAGTAAAGCATGTCGATAGCAAAATAAATTTTTAGGGTGTGTTTGAAAACAAGATGTAACAGTAAATATACCTCAAGGCGGGACATACCCCGGTACATAGAAAATGGCAAATACAGGAGGAATTCATTATGAAAGAAAAAGTTATCTTAGCATATTCAGGCGGACTGGACACGACAGCTCTGATTCCGTGGCTGAAAGAAAATTTTGACTATGAAGTTATCTGCTGCTGTGTAGACTGCGGACAGGGAAACGAGCTGGACGGACTGGACGAACGTGCCAAATTATCAGGCGCATCCAAATTATATATTGAAAATATCATTGACGAATTCTGTGACGACTACATTGTTCCCTGCGTACAGGCCGGTGCTGTATATGAGCACAAATACCTGCTGGGAACATCCATGGCTCGTCCCGGAATCGCCAAGAAACTGGTTGAGATCGCAAGAAAAGAAGGCGCTACCGCTGTCTGCCACGGCGCTACCGGTAAAGGAAATGACCAGATTCGTTTTGAACTGGGCGTCAAGGCTCTGGCTCCTGATTTAAAGATCATCGCTCCATGGCGCATGACAGATGTATGGACCATGCAGTCACGTGAGGATGAGATTGAATTCTGTAAAGCACACGGAATCAACCTTCCTTTTGATGCAAGCCACAGCTACAGCCGTGACCGTAATTTATGGCACATCAGCCACGAAGGCCTGGAACTGGAAGACCCTGCGCAGGAACCCAATTATGATAATCTGCTGGTTCTCGGTGTTACACCGGAAAAAGCTCCTGAAGAAGGGGAATATGTGACTATGACCTTTGAAAAAGGTATCCCCACAAGCCTGAACGGAAAATCCATGAAGGTTTCTGAAATCATTACAGAGCTGAATGCAATGGGCGGAAAACATGGGATCGGCATCATTGATATTGTGGAAAACCGTGTTGTAGGCATGAAATCCCGCGGTGTGTACGAGACACCGGGCGGAACTATCCTGATGGAGGCTCATGACCAGTTAGAAGAGCTGATCTTGGACCGCGACACAATGGAGACAAAGAAAAAACTGGGCAGTCAGTTTGCTCAGATCGTATACGAAGGAAAATGGTTTACACCGCTGCGCGAAGCTATCCAGGCTTTTGTGGAGAGCACCCAGCAGTATGTGACAGGTGAAGTAAAATTCAAACTGTACAAGGGCAATATTATCAAAGCCGGTACTACTTCTCCGTACAGCCTGTACAGTGAATCACTGGCATCCTTCACAACAGGAGATTTGTATGATCATCACGATGCAGACGGATTTATCACATTGTTTGGTCTGCCTTTGAAGGTCCGCGCTATGAAAATGGCTGAAGCCGAAAAGACTCAGAATAAATAAGCCTGTATTTTCTTTAACTTATATTTTATGCAGAAGGCAGCCGGGAATTTTCCTGGCTGTCTTTCTGCTTGTTTGGAACAGAGAGATGATTGGCGCAGGTATTCTGCCATTTTAATCTGAATTGGGATTATTGTAATAAATGTAATAGACTCATAACTGTGAAAGTTTCAAACAGTTAATACTAAGAAGCAGTCCGCCAGGCGGGCAGAAACCCGCCCGGCTCTGCTAAGAGATTTATAGAAATGAAAATTTAGATATGATACTTTTTAAATAACCGGTCCCTGAGTTCAGGGTCTTCCGTTATAAGAGGTATCTGTTCTGCCTGATCGTCCCGGAGAAGCTGGTTGATGAGTTTTGACATTTTTGCCATACCTTCACGAATTCCGTCTTCTCTTCCCTCCTGTTCTTTATCAAGCAGTAACTCTTCAAATTTCATATACTTTGCCTCCCATCCCCGGCTCTTTTTTACCATATTTTCTCCTATCCGGCAGATGGCTGCGGACAGAAATCTTTCTGTTTCTAACCTCTATTATGGAGAATAATCATTACATTGTCAACGGAAACGCTCCGACAAGAAAAACAAAAATTCATCTTTTTACACCAAAAGACCCGGTGATCAGACCGGGCCTTTTCTCTCAATCTTCGTCTACATATCTCTGGATATTAGACGCATTTACATATTTTTTTGTCTCCTCGCCGTCTATGACAATAAGGGTGGGAGCCTGCATAACGCCGAACTTGCGGGCTAGTTCCGGATTCTTTTCCGCATCCACCAGCTCATAGTCCTCGCCTTCCAGCATCTGTTTTGCTATTTTACAGTTGGGGCAGGTTTCTGTAGTAAACAAGTATTTTGCCGTTACCTGTCCGGCATCTGCTTCCTCCATCCTAACCTCACGCTCCGTCATTGATACCGTAGGGGTACTGCCCTTGAAATCAGAATGGGCAATATCATAAACCGTACGGTTCTTGTATTCCTGGCTCTTTCCGTCGTTCCAGTTCTGCACTGGACGGTAATAACCTGTGATACGGCTGTAAACTTCAGCTTTTTTGCCGCATTTGGGGCACACAAAATGTTCACCGGAGAGATAGCCATGGTCTTTGCAGACAGAATAAGTTGGTGACAGGGTATAGTAAGGCAGACGGTAATTCTGCGCAATCTTTCTCACCAGCGCTGCCGCTGCTTTCCAGTCAGGCAGCTTTTCTCCCAGAAACGCATGGAAAACTGTGCCTGAGGTGTATAATGTCTGTAATTCGTCCTGAATATCCAGCGCATCGAAGATATCTGTCGTATAGTCCACCGGAAGATGGGAACTGTTGGTGTAATAGGGAGTGTCTCCCTCGTTTCCTGCTGTTTCGATGTCCGGCCAGCGTTTTCTGTCGTGCTTTGCCAGACGGTAGGAAGTGGACTCTGCAGGAGTTGCTTCCAGGTTGTACAGATCGCCGTACTCTTCCTGATAATCTTTCAGACGCTCTCTCATGTGGTTCAGCACACGCTTGGAGAATTCCTGGGTCCTCTCATCAGCCATATCACATTTCAGCCATCTGGCATTTAGGCCAGCTTCGTTCATGCCCAGAAGACCAATGGTTGAAAAGTGGTTCTCAAAGCTGCCCAGGTATCTCTTGGTGTATGGGTAGAGACCTTCATCCAAAAGCTTTGTGATGACATCTCTCTTGATTTTCAGAGAGCGGGCTGAAATATCCATCATATGGTCCAGGTGGCGGAAGAAATCCTCCTCATCCTCTGCCAGGTATGCGATCCTGGGCATGTTGATGGTCACAACACCCACAGACCCGGTGCTCTCCCCGGAACCAAAGAATCCCCCTGTTTTCTTTCTCAGTTCTCTTAAGTCAAGACGCAGGCGGCAGCACATACTGCGCACATCACTTGGCTCCATATCACTGTTTATGTAGTTTGAAAAATATGGTGTTCCGTATTTTGAAGTCATCTCAAATAATAACTTATTATTCTCTGTATCTGACCAGTCAAAATCCCTGGTAATGGAGTAAGTTGGGATCGGATACTGGAAACCGCGTCCATTGGCATCTCCCTCGATCATCGTCTCGATGAATGCCTTGTTTACCATATCCATCTCTTTTTTACAGTCCTTATACTTAAAGGGCATTTCCTGGCCGCCTACAATAGCAGGAAGCTCTGCCAGATCACCCGGAACGGTCCAGTCCAGGGTAATATTGGAGAATGGCGCCTGTGTTCCCCAGCGGCTCGGAGTATTGACGCCGTAGATAAAGGATTCCACACACTTTTTCACCTCGGGATAGCTCAAATTGTCAGCTTTGACAAAAGGTGCCAGGTATGTGTCAAAGGAAGAGAAAGCCTGTGCCCCTGCCCATTCATTCTGCATGATTCCCAGAAAGTTCACCATCTGGTTGCAGAGCACGCTCAGATGCTTGGCCGGGGATGAGGTGATCTTGCCTTCGATACCGCCCAGCCCTTCTTTGATCAGCTGTTTTAAGGACCAGCCGGCACAGTATCCTGTCAGCATAGACAGGTCATGGATATGGATATCTGCATTCCTGTGCGCCTCCGCGATCTCCGTGTCGTATATCTCAGACAGCCAGTAGTTGGCAGTCACCGCACCGGAGTTGCTTAAAATCAGTCCTCCTACGGAGTATGTTACCGTGGAATTTTCTTTTACTCTCCAGTCCTCCACCTTCACATAGCTGTTTACGATCTCTTTGTAGTCCAGGATCGTGGACTTCATATTGCGGATTTTTTCTCTCTGCTTTCTGTACAGGATATAGGATTTTGCCACATCAGAGTAACCGGCCTGGATCAGTACATTTTCCACACTGTCCTGAATATCCTCAACAGAAACTTTCCCCTTTACGATTTTCTTCTGGAAATCTGATGTCACCCGGAGTGCCAGTAGATCCAGCATATCATTGCTGTATTCATTCTCTGTTGCATCAAATGCTTTCTTAACTGCTTCCGCAATTTTATCCAGCCGAAATTCTGCGATCTCCCCATCACGTTTTACTACCTGAAACATTCCTCTTCCTCCTTATATGTAAAGAAGCAGGACCGTCTTTCCGTCCCGCCTCGCATTCACAGAGTATGGCCTCTGTATAAACGCTGTAGGTCTATTGTAGCAAAGGTTATACTTTTCGTCAACCGTAAAAACTACCATATATTGTAAACATTCTTTTAATATTTCCAATATATGGTAGTTTATTAATTAAATTATTAATTCAACGTTTGCGTAAATCCCCACAAACATCCATCCGGACATGGACTACAGGCGTCCTAAAATATCCTTCGGAACCCTTGCTTTTACTGCAATCCCGCCCTCTGTGTACTCCTCCTCCATAAGCTGTCCGTACTTACGGATCTGCTGCAGGATCCCTGCATCTTTATAAGAAATTACACGCTCCAAATAAATCTGGTCTTCTGTCACAATTTTTTCCAGCACCTCTCTCAGACGGTCCAGGCCCTCCCCTGTCTTAGCTGAAATACGCAGTACATGGTTGGCATTAAAATCATGGAGTATCTGTTCCTCTGCCAGTTTGTCCTGTTTATTAAAAAGTGTAACTATTTTTTTATTGGTCACTTCCAGTTCCTGCAGGGTGTCATATACCACACGCATCTGATCTTCCATCTGCGGATTGGACGCGTCTACCACATGTAAAATAATATCGGCATACTTCGCTTCCTCCAGTGTGCTTTTAAACGCCTCGATCAGATGATGAGGCAGTTTCCGGATAAACCCTACGGTGTCTGTGAGGTAAATTCTGGTTCCTTTGGATAACTCCAGCATTCTGGTAGTCGGATCCAGAGTGGCGAACAACTTATCCTCTGAAAGCACGCCAGCATCTGTCAGTGTATTCAAGAGCGTGGATTTTCCTGCATTGGTGTAACCCACAATGGCTGCTGTCATGACGCGGTCTCTTTTTCTGCCCTCTCTCAGAAGCTCTCTGTGACGCTTCACCTGCTCAAGCTCCCTCTTTAACTGGGAAATCCTCTCTTTGATCAAACGCCTGTCCATCTCCAGCTTCTTCTCACCAGGGCCTCTGGTCCCAATACCGCCGCCCAAGCGGGACAGGGAATTGCGCAGTCCCACAAGACGGACTGCCCGGTAACGGAGCTGTGCCAGCTCCACTTGGATCTTTCCTTCGCTTGTGGACGCATGGTCCGCAAAAATATCAAGTATCAAAAGGGTCCTGTCCATTACCTTACAGTCCAGCTCCTGCTGCAGGTTGTTCATCTGTACCGGTGACAGCTCATCATCGCAGATGATCCCTGTGGCATCCAGGGCTGTGAGCAGCATTTTCAGCTCCTCCATCTTGCCTTTTCCCACATAGGTACCGGGATGGATCCGTTCTCTTTTCTGGATGACCGTGCCCACCACAAGTGCCCCCGCCGTCTTTGCAAGCTCTGCAAGCTCTTCCACGGATTCCACGGTATCATCGCCGTCGCCTTCCTGAACTCCTACCAGGATAACGCGCTCCTCTATTTCGTTTAAATCGTATAACTCCATATATATCTCCTATGATCCGCCTGTGTTACTTCTGCTTGCCGCCTGCGGGCCTAACTGCAATGTGCAGAGATACCGGCTATATGGTAACTTCCAAAATAACGCAACACGGATTTTCATAAATAAAACTGTCTTACCATCATAACGCTTTTTCTATATGCTGACAAGGGGACATTTTTCACAAAAACATTGGCGGACAGATATTTTGTTACCGTACACAGGTCACTGTACCGGGAGGCGTTTTCATGCCGGAAGCATGAAAATCCGGAGGCAGCCAGCGCGATATGGGGCAGAATGCCCCATATCTGTGCATCACGAAGCGTGTTACTGGACACGGAGTGTACAGTAACACGATGTTTTCTCGAAAGGGAAACTGCCCAACACATTGGTGGAAATAATTTTGACGGTATGATAAAATAATAAGGACCCGCGACATAAGGGAAATACTTTTACGATAAAAGAGGGAATAGGATGAAATGTGTCATAAATGGAACCACATTTGATTACCACAAAAATTTTCAGGATAATAAAGATCTGCGTAACTGTTTAAATCGTTTGGCCGGAGAAACTTTTGGCGGCCTGTCCTTTGAAAAATGGTATGAACAGGGCTTCTGGACTGAAAAGACCACCCCATACGCACTGTTTGACGGCAATAACTGTGTGGCAAATATCTTTGCCACTGTTTTTCACGTGATCTTTCAGAAGGAAGAGAAGACTTATATTCAGCTCGGTACGGTTATGACCGCTCTCGCGTACAGAAACAGAGGTTTGAGCCGGTTTTTAATGCATGAGATACTGAAAGAATGGAAAGACGATTGTGACGCAGTCTATCTGTACGCTAATGACCGGGCCGTTGATTTTTATCCCAAATTTGGATTTAAAGAAGTAAACGAGTATCAGTACAGCAGACCGATCTCCGCCCGAAAGGGAAGTCTTCGGAAACTGAACCTAGAGGACCCTGCTGACAGGGCGATTCTGATCAAAAAAATCCAATACGGAAATCCGTTTGCATCTGTTGCGATGCCCGGCAGTACAGAAATTGTCATGTTTCATTGTATCATGTCCCAAAATGACAATCTATACTTCTTACCTGAATACGATGCAGTTGTTGTGGCCCAACAAGAGGGCGATACTTTGTTATGCTATGATGTTTTCTGTGGTGAAGATGCTCATCCGGAAGATATTTTATCCGTCACTGCAGATGAACACTGCCGCAAAGTCTGCTTAGGATTTACACCGAAGGATAACCTTTCGTTTGAACCGGCTGTTTTTAGAGAAGAGGATACACATCTTTTTGTACTTCAGGAAAAAGACAATATTTTCAGAGATAACCTATTTATGTTTCCTATGCTTTGTCATACATAATGGGTGAAAAAATGCAGAGCCAGCACCTTGTCATCTACAGCCTGCGGCATTACAAAGGCGCCGCAGGCTGGGAATTACAAGGCTGTCCGGCTCTGGTGATTCGGTCAAATGCTTTTATGAACATTCTTTTTTCTCGTATATTTTTATTGATATAATGTAGGAAACGGCTGTAAATACAATGCAAAATCCGCAAAAACACGCAACTGCCAAATTACGATTTCTGTTTAAAATTTCCGTCATAGAAGTAAAAAACTCAGAGTTTGTAAACATACTTACCGCAAATCCCATCAACACCACGGTTCCTGAAAGTATATATTGAACCCTTATTACTCCTACCTTATATACAATGGGGATAAAAATTCCAATTAATATAATATAAACAGACATTGCCTGCAAAATCTGCCATATATACAGAAGCCTTCTGCCCATAATCAGAGCAACCACTTCGTATCCTGTCGTACAAAGCAGAAAAAATGCACTCATTACCAAATATCTCACAGCCACCAATATTTTCTTTGAACATGGGGCACACAAAAGAGCAATTTCACCACCAGGATATTTTTCTTCCTCCATGCAGATATTTCCATACAGAATTATTCCCAAAATGTTGACCATAATCAAAAGAGGTACAGCTCCCACTTCTAATCCTCTGTTCACTTTCAAATTCAGGAAAACCGGCATACCAATGATAAATACGATCATAACGGGAAGATTTTTTTTAGTCAGCCTGACATCTTTCATAAACAGCGCTTTTACCATATTCCATACTCTCCTTTCCCATACATGCCATGAGTATTTCCTCCATATCCGGCTTCTCAAACAGCACATCCGGAATCAGGTGCTTCATGTCCTCCATCCTTCCGGTGACACCGGTAAAGCCATATTTTGTTTTTTGGAGGCTGATAAACAGTTCCTCTGCCTCCCTGCTCAAGTCTCTCATGTCCCCTTTTGCGATCCTGTATTCCTCCATGAGAATATCTTTTTCTTTTTGAAATACAATTCTGCCTTTGTCAATGAGAATCACAATATCCGCTACCTTTTCTATATCTGTAGCGATATGAGTGGAAAAAAATACGCCTCTTCCCTCCCGCTCCATGTACTCTCTGAGGCTTTCCAGGATCTGTGCTCTGGTGATCAGGTCAAGTCCGCTGGAGGGTTCATCCATAACTAAAAACTCCGCATGATGGGACATGGCAAGAGCCAGGGAAAATTTCACTTTCATCCCTCTTGACAGCTCCTGTATCTTTTGTCTCTCATTTAAGTTAAATTTCCGTATCCAGTCTTTATACACCGAATCATCCCAGTTCTTATAAAGGGAGGCGAAAAGAGCGGCTGTCTCTTTTAACGTAAACATTCCGTAAAAACCTCCGTTATCGGTAACCACACCGATCCGGTTCTTAATTTCCTGTTCCCTCTCCCTCTTTTCATTCATATCCATTCCCAGAATATTTACCTGACCGCCGTCTTTGTGTATCAGATTCAAGATGGCACGGATGGTAGTTGTCTTGCCGGCACCATTGTTCCCCACAAATCCGGCAATGCATCCCTCCGGTATAGTAAAGCTTACATCCTGAAGTTCAAATCTGGCATACTTCTTTCTTAAATCCCTTACTTCCAGCACATTATCCATTTCCTATCTCCTCACTTAAAATGTCAATCATTTCCATGATCTCCTCTTTCCCGATATCCAGCATGGACGCCAGCTTCAAAGCCTCCATGAGCTTTTCCTCGATCATTCTCCGCTTCGATTCCCTGAAAAGCTCAGTATTCCCGGCCTTAACAAAAGTCCCCAGCCCTACCTGGCTCACTACAAATCCTTCTTTTTCCAGTTCCTCGTAAACTCTTCGGATGGTCAGCACGCTGACTTTCAGATCATTGGCAAAACTGCGGATAGAGGGAAGCAGCTCCCCCTCCTGCAGCTCTCCGCTCAGGATATTCTCTTTGATCTGCTCCATGATCTGCTGGTATAACGGTTCATTGGCACTGTTTGATATGGTTATCTTCATGACTCACCCCTTTAGTGTGTATCTCTATACATCACACTATACACTTACATATCATCATTGTCAATACTGGAAAGAAAAAAGCTTGAAAGACTGGGATCTCAATCTCACCGGGTTAACGGATTCTTTAAAATAAAAAGCCCCGTCAAGAATGCTTCGCATCACCTCTCGAGGCAAATTCTTGATAGGACTTTGTATGAAGATATTCATTCAACACTATATTGAAATGCACTCCTTTAGCTAAATATATTTCGTTTCTTGTTTGATACAATATTCAAAATAAGCAGCAAAAAGAGCCATGACAACAAATATAAAAACTTTGGTCATCAAAGCCGGTATAGGTATTGAAATCCCCGCCAGCAGCTGAAATACAGACTGAATAGGGAGCATGATGCCAATACACATACATACCTTGAAGATCATCCGAAGAAAAACATATCCAATAAAGTTATCACGTCTGATCAGATAATATGTAAGGAACATCAGCGGACTAATGATTCCCATATCCAGTACATATGTAATTTCCGTAGTATATACTTCAATCAGCTCTAAAGATGTTCCATTTACGATAGATATCAAAATATCGGGAAGCCAGGCAGCAAAAAGAGACAGCCCTGCCACCAGCAAAAATGTTTTCATTCCTTTTGTAAAATGATATGAGCAAACTTTTTCCTGCCTGATACCGGTCGTATGCAATTTTGCAAGCAGCATACCGGCACGGAAAAAGCATACCCCAAATAATGCGATATAGACTAAATGCAGCCGGTTATAAGAAACACCAAAAGCCAGACTTGCGGAATAATAAAGCAGTAAACTGACAATACCAAAACTTTGTATAAAATGCTCAACACTTTGTTCTTTCCTTGTTCTTAAAAAAGTAACCATTGACAAGGGGACAATAAACAGCAGGATGGTAAAATCAGAGCCAATAAAAATAGGTGCTTTGAAATAAGAATCATGGGCATATATTCCAGCTCCCCACATCTGTATCCTATCTCCATACTGATTCACAAATTCATAGGAATGTGAAGTATGAAAAGAACTTATGCCCACCATTGTTACAAGCAGCAATAGCAGTATGATCAGTACGTCTAAAACCTGAACTATCGGTTTTGTATCATTCATTGATCTTCCTGTCCTTTCCGTAAGCTTCAAAACAACAGAGTAGTTTTTCAAGTGTATAGACGAAACTATCAATTTCCGTAACAGAAAATGAAGAAAATAATTTATCGGTCTCACAAGCAGTAGGCTCGTCATTTTCAGCAAAATACTGATATGTCTTATCTGTCAATTCCACTTTTAAAGCTCTTGCGTCATTCTTTGACTTTCCAATCCTCACATATCCCTTGCTTTCTAGTGGTACCAACATTTTTTTTACATTCTGTCTTGTTGTTCCTACAAAATCTGCAATACTATTGAGGTTCTTTTCTTGAAGCTCCATTTTAGAGATCATCATCAACAAAAACCACTGTTTAAAGGTAATGTCGGGGAATATCGAATCACCAAATAATGTTATCTTATTTGAAAGCAAAGAAATACTCCCTATTATATATTCTTCTTTTTCTATTCTATCCATATATGCACCTCCATTATGCAATAGGTTACATATCTATTATACGCAACCTATTGCATATAGTCAATACAAGGATAAACAAACTTAGGATAATATTATGTTGTGATCTACCGGTTACTATTATCGGAAAGGAACACTTACGGTTCCGGCAGAATGCATAGCAAGGTCCTGTCATCCCCCTCTTCCTTTACTACCTGAAAACGCTTCCCACCATATGGCACCGTAAGATGAAACTGTCCCACAGAATCCGGTATATGAGGCTCAAACCTAAACCCTTTCTCCTCCCCTGGGTCCGGATGGATCCCTGCCAGTTCTTCTATCACAATACTGACAGGCGCAGTTGCCCAGGGATGGCATAAGCTGGTGTTCCATTTCTGATCTTTTCCCCATGCTTCAAAACAGGTGGTGGCTCCTTCCCGCAGCATGTTGACCCAGCCGTGTTCTCCCTCATTGGTCAAAAGCCTGTACACCCCTTCATGGTGCCCGGCTCCCGCCAGGGCTTTCAAAAGGAAATAACTGGGCATAACGCCGCAGCAGAAGCCCTTCTCCTCCAAAAGATCCGCCACATGCTCCACGGCCTCATCCGGGACAAGGCCAAAGTACAGTGCATATAAATTGGAATGGAGGGAGCAGTGTGTACTTTGCACACTGTCTGCGAACTGTTTTTTATCCGGTCTGTAAAAAGCGTTCACATAAGCAGCCTTTATTCTGCTGAATGAATAGGTGACCGGCAGCTCAAGGATCGTCTCTATCTCTGTCAGCGTCTTTACTGCGCCTGCATACAGGGCATTGACAACGTTGTGACAGCCTTCTGCCACAACAGGACGGCTCAGGTTAAAATCATAATCATCCTGCAGGTTTTCCGGCCAGTCAACCAGATTCCATTTGTCCCACACCTGATCTAAAAGGCCTTTCTCATTCTGAAATCCGGCAAAATAGCTGACAATACCTTTGGCCGTATCATAATAACTGCTCAAAAATCCTTTATCCCCTGTGAATTCATAATCTGTCATCAAAAGCTGGGACCAAAGCAGGGAAAAGTCTGCGATCTCCTGCATAAAGGCACCCGGAGCTACAGCCAAAAGACCCGGACAAACACTTTTCGTAAGAGCAAACTGGTCTATACATTTTCTCAGCATATCGGTCTTCCCGGTAAGCCACACCTGGGAACGGGATGTGACCACTGCATCTCCCAGGTACTGTCCCTTCTCCCTTGTGGGGCAGTCCAGATATGCCTCCTGTGTGCTGTATTTCACTGTGTTTCTGCATATGTGAAAAATGCCTGCCAGTTTCTCATCTGTAGTCCTTAATCTGCACAGAGAATCATCCATGGGATAGTGGCGCACCAGCACAGAAACATCCAGAATCTTTACCCCGCTGCCAAAATGGATTTCCGCGTACCGGAATCCTTTGTAATCATATGGCTCCAGTTCACATATATTTCCGTCCAGGGTCCATTTCTCCCGGTAACAGCAGCCGCACCGCATAGCATAACGGACACTGCCGTCGTCATTTTTTTCCTCCCCGCAGAGGACCTCCACCGCTGCTCCCCACGGGCCAAGCGCTTTGACCCGCAGGCTGCCCGTGATCTCCCGTCCTATATCCACAAACCAGCATCCCTCCGCTTTTTCCACTGTCTTCGGCGCTCTCTCATACACAGCCAGCATTTCGGTGGGCTGTTTTATCAACTTATAATCTGCCCACCGGGCTTTCACCATAGGTTCCCACACAGAGTCGTCGAAATCTGTCTGATTCCAGCCCTGCTCCCAGCAGCGGCTGTCAAAATCCTCCAAAAACTGTGTCTCATATCCAGTAGTCTCACCTGAATAAGCTTCTGCTATCTGATATTTCCATATGAGAGGTATCTGTTCTTTTATGCACCCTTCTGTATGGCCTTCCACGGACTCTGCAGTCTCAGTCTCTGCCGTCACCTGTGCGGCCAGAGCGAAGCGCCCGTCCCCGCTGTTCCAGACACGATTCACAAGTCCCTGGTAATACAGATGTACAGCAAGTACATTTTTCCCGGGGTGCAGATATCCGGTAATGTCTATTTCATTAAAATAATATTTTTCCGGCCACGCCGGGGCAGGCCCCTGTCCCGCATAGATTCCGTTTATCCAAAGCATGTAACGATCATCCGCGGATATCCGGAGGATATACCTGCGCTTATCCCCCGGAAGTTCCATCTCCGCACGTGCAAGAACATGCAGATTTTTTACCGGAAACTCCCTGAGGGCCCTGGGTTTTTGTTCCTTGTGATAAGGGTTTTCCGGTTTTACATGGGCAAACAGCGGGATCGTCAGCCAGTCCGGTTCAAATTTTGTCATATGTCTCACTCCTGTTGCTACACAAAAAATGGTTTCCAAATCTATCTACTCTGCTATATCTTAATGTATTCTCAATTTTAAGTACATGTAACTTTTTTTGAATATATGTACTATTACGCTTTAATCGAATAGAAAAAAGCCCGGTATCCCTGACGTACAAGGCATTTACCGGACCTCATTTCTACAAAACCGCTTTTTTAAAAGACAGATACGCGCTGAAACAATATATCAGATAGATACTGAAGAAAGCACCTGCGGTCATCCCCAGAATCCCCATACCCTCGCCAAATCCCACCAGCGTCATTCCCTGATACACATCCCAATCCACACTGGCTGTGATCGCCAGGTATACAGCAGTGCTCCCCACAGCCGCTGGAAGTACAGGGAAGGTATAGTAAACGGCAAAATATCTCCGCAGAAGCTTTATCTGCTCTGCCCTGTCCATCCCGCATTCTCCCAGTATGCCAAACTGCCGCCTCTCCTGGTCCAGATTGCTGAGAATCTGTACCGTCATAATGGTTGCTGCCGCTGCCAGGAGAATAAAGGCAAGATAAAACAGTGGAAATGTAAGGCACATGACAATGGACGCCCCGCTCTCCCTGATTTCCGCTTTCCCTGTGATATATGTCTTTTCGCCTCTCTCAATAGAAGCAATTCCTTCATATGTTTCCATGGAAAGCTCCTTTTTTGCCACTCCCACATATAAGTCCTCCATCACCTGCATATGCTCTGCCACTCTGTCCGGCACAATCAGAAGATAATAGCTGCCGTTTCCGAAAAACTCCTGCTGGAAAAATGCACCGGTAAATGACCCGCCAAAGGAAAGTGTCTCCTTCTTCCCTCCCATTTCCGTCAGATCCCGGCTCTTGGCATACCTCACCAGATCATCCCTGGCGAATTGGCTGCAATGCATGTAGTATTTATCCTCCTCCAGATCTGCCTTCTCCATTCCCAGCAGCTCTCTTAATTCCTCATAGACAGACATGGCCATATAACAATCATTATCCATGGCATCCATATGGGAGATACTCATAAATTTCCCTATATCCTCCACGGAAAAATGCTGTCTGAAATCCATTTTCCCGGAAGTATAGACCTTATAACGAGCTGTCCTGGCCTGTGGCAGTTCCCTCTCTATATACTCCTCAAAACGCTCCAGGCTTTCCTGTCCATACAGCGTACCCACAGCAAAATCAAAAGCAGTCTCATCCACCCGGCTGTCCACCCGCTTATTAAAAAACAGCCCCAGGCCCACCGCCAGAAACACCAGCAGGAACAGGATACTGACACTGGCAAATGTCAGGCTGAGATTGCATATTTTCCCCGAAAATAGCCGTCCCAGAACCAGATTTCTGCCTTTGTACTTCCACTTCACCTTCCTGAGTTTTTGTTCCAATACTGCGGGGACACTCATAAAAAGACCGAATATGGACAACACGATCATGGCAAGACCAAACAAGCTCAGCGCTCCCCCGGCATTATCCGACACCTCTCCGATAAGCAGTACCGCAAAAGTGATACATCCCAGAAGCAAAGCAAATACTGACATGGCAAAAAGAACTCTTTTCCCCTTTTTCTTCTGCACCAAAGCCTTCTCGTTCTCTGTCTCCATGGAAAGCAGCTCCCGGATACTGAGCCGTATGATCTTCTTTTTTAATTTCCTTCCCGAGAGGCCGAATATCAAAAACAGATACACACCGGTCAGACAAAATGCCTCCCAGGAAAATCCCACACTGATATGAAAAGGCCGGAGAAACAGGTGCATCACCATCGCCTTGAGTATCTGATAAAAATAAGTTCCTCCCACAAGTCCTGCGATCCATGCCGCAGCGCCCAGCATTCTGCTCTCCCTGGCAAACATGGCAGCGATCTCTCTGTTTTCAATCCCCAGCATCATGTAAGTACCAAACTCCCGGCTCCTTCTCCTGAAGATGAACTCTGTGATATAGCTCACAAGCCTGCCCAGGATCAGTACAATGATAAGGCTGATAAAAACAACAATAAACGGCATTATGGACCATGATTTCATGACCGCCTTTATCTCTGCGGAAAATACCAGCAGATGAAAAGAATACATGAGAGTCACGGACAGGATCAGCGTCACCAAATACACCACATAATCCCGCATCTGCCGCAGTGCATTCCTTCCTGAGAGTTTTCTTAACATGATACATCACCTCCCAGAAAGGACTGTACCTGTAAAATCTCCTCGTAAAACTCCCGCTGATGCTTCTCCCCCCGGACGATCTCATTAAAAATCTTTCCGTCCTTTAGAAAAAGTACACGTCTCCCAAATCCTGCGCAGTACGAGTCATGAGTCACCATGAGTATGGTCACCTGCAGTTCCCGGTTCAGTTCTTCCAAAAGCCCCATAAGCTGCCGGGAGCTTCGTGAATCCAGCGCGCCCGTAGGCTCATCAGCCAGCAGGATCCTGGGTTTTTTGATCAGCGCCCTGCCGCAGGCGCACCTCTGTTTCTGCCCTCCTGATACCTGATAAGGAAACCTGGAGGCAACATCCCCTATCCCCAGCCGTTCCATCATCTCCACACTTTTCGCATGCACCTTTCCTGCCGGCATACCCAGAAGCACCAGGGGAAGGGCAATATTTTCCTCAATGGTAAGACGGTCCAGGAGATTGAAATCCTGAACCACAAACCCCAGATTCTCTCTTCGGAATTTTGCCTGTGCCCCCTGCTCCACTCCGGTGATATCTATCTCGCCGGAGGAAGCCTGCCTGCCGGTGTTCAGATAAATGTGCCCGGCACTCACACAGTCCACTGTGGAAATACAGTTCAGCAGTGTTGTTTTACCGGAACCTGAGGCCCCCATAATACTGGTAAATTCCCCTTCCTCCACCTGAAAGCTCAGGCCGTCCAGCGCTTTCTTCAGATTTTCCCTGGTACCATAATATTTTTCTATCTTCTCCACTCTCAATACTTCTGCCATTTTACATTCCCCCTGTTTTCCTTCTATCCTCTGTTCCTCTTTATTATAGAAAATAGAAAGGCAGAATACCTGTGATTTTGCCGTATATTATCTTACACTTTCGTAAGATGAGGAAAAACAGATACCTGTTCCGATACGGGAATTTCAAACACAACCCTTGTATATTCTCCCCAGACAGATTCTGCCCGGATGGACATACCCAGTCTTTCACAGAGTTTCCTGCAGATATACAGGCCCATCCCTGTGGATTCCCTGTTTTTTCTCCCATTGCTTCCTGTGAACCCTTTGCTGAAGATCCTTCCCATCTCACTCTCGCGGATTCCGCAGCCATTATCCTCCACGGACAACGAGACCGTATTTTCTTCCCGCCAAGCTGAGATCATAATACAGGGGGAATCCTCCATGTATTTCAGACTGTTTGACAGTACCTGGCGCAGCATGAAGATAAGCCACTTGCTGTCCGTACAGGCTTCTGTCTCCAGCCCCTTTGTCTCTATACGGACACCTCTTTGGCGGAAAGACTCCTGATCAGCCGCCACCGCCTGCGCCACACATATCTGTATCTGGGTCTTCTGTATGATATAATCCTGCTCCGTATTTTCCATCCGGCTCATATAAAGGGCCTGCTCAATCTCCCTGTCTATGTTTTCCAGGCTTTTTAAGATGCGGCGGCTGTCTTTCTTTTTGTCATTCTCACATACAAGCTGGGCGGCTGTCAACGGCAGTTTCACCTGATGCACCCAGTTCTCCACATATTCCTGGTACTCTCTTTGTTTCTGCCCGGCCTCAAACACCTGCTCCTCCATGGCTTTCATGGAAATCTGCATGGCTTCCCAGTATTTCTTCCCCTCCCACGAATCCGGGGGGCTTAAAATCTCTGTGACCAGCCAGGGTTTTTCCATATTCCGCACCGTGTCCATGAGCTGATCAAAATACTTTTTTTCTCTGTAAAAAGAAAACCCGGTCCAGGCAGCAAAAATCCCGAACCAGGTGATCAGAAGCAGCGCCACTTCCCTTGGCTGTACTCCCAGCGCTGTCAAAAAAACAGAACAAGCCCAGGCAGACCCCATCTGCAAAAGCACGATACCTGTCCTGTCCTCTAAAAACTCTCTGAACTTCATATCTTGTACCCCATTCCCCTCTTTGTCTGTATCAGACCGGACAGGCCTATGGCGGCCAGCTTTTCCCTGAGCCTGCGCACATTTACGCTGAGCGTGTTATCATCAATATAAATCTGGTTTTCCCAGAGATAGTCCACCAATTCTTCCCTGCTCACAATATTTCCTGCATGTTCAAAAAGCCTGCAGAGAATCTTCTGCTCATTTCTGCCAAGCTCCAGGCTCTCTCCTCTGTAAGACACACGGGCAGCCCCCAAATCAAGTGTGATGCCCCGGTATTCAAGCACTGCGGGCCTTCCCGCCCCTTTTACCCTGCGCAGCACAGTCTGTATACGTGCCAGCAGAATAGGCGCTTTGTATGGTTTGGTGATAAAATCATCCCCGCCGCTTTGCAGGGCTTCCAGCTCATCCATGGAAGTGCTGCGGCCTGTGAGAAAAATAACAGGCAGGGAACAGAGATTCCGGATCTCCCTGCAAAGGGTGAATCCATCCTGTCCCGGCAGATTAATATCCAGCAGGATCAGATCCGGAGCTGACTCTTCGATGATCTCCCTGACGCCCCCTCTTCCATCCCAGATAACCGCTGCATATCCCTGGTTTTTTAAAACAGAGGACAGACCGCAGGCAATCTCTTCCTCGTCCTCCACGATCAATATCTTTTCCACGCTCTGTCCTCCTTCTTTCACTATTACTTTATTCTCTATTACTTCATTCACTATAACTTCATTCACTATTACTTTATTCACTATAACTCCATCACTAAATTGCAGACTTTCGCAGCAAAACAGACGGATACCACCGCATTTACATGACCTTTGTACTCTCCAACTTTTCCATAAACGCATGGTTCAGGCGGATCACCGGTTTTCTTAAAACCAGCCCCAAAAGCAGGGATGCTGCCAGAAAAAGCCCCAGTTTTCCAAGCTCTGCCCAGTAAGTATTCCCGTAAAATCCCCCGATACACTCGCGCATGGCAGTCATACTGTGGGTGAACGGCAGGAACGGATATACCTTTTTAAAGAACGCAGGCGCCACCTCTATAGGGAAAGTTCCGCCGGAGCCTGCCACCTGGATGACAAGAAGGATCACGCATACTGCCTTGCCGATATCCCCAAAGGAGACCGTAAGGGTATAGATCAGGTTCACAAAAGCTATACTTGCCATCCATCCAGCCACCACAAATAAAAACGGATGCTCACACTGGATTCCCAGATAATATAGATCCCCCAGGCAGATAAGCCCGCTCTGGAAAAGACCCATGAGCAAAAACAAAATATATCTGCCCAGGTACATCTGGTATTCTTTCACATTTTTCAGGCTGTCCGTGGTCTTTTTTGATACATTTACCTTCATCATGGCTACCAGTACGATCCCTCCTACCCAGATTGCCAGGGAGGAGTAAAAAGGTGCCATGGAGGAGCCATAATTCTCTACAGGATACACAGCCGTCCGCTGCAGTTTTACAGGCGCTGCCAAAGCGGCGCTCAGGGATGCCGGGTCGCTGCCGATGAGATTCTGCAGCATATCCGAATCCTGACTGTCTGCAGCATCCCCCAGCGTTTTTGACACACCTTCTATCTGATCCGCCGCCTCGGTCAGAAGGGACGCAGAGGTATCCAGTGCTTTTCTCACATCTGCCAGATCAAGGGCAGCACCGTCTGATATATTTTTAAGCCCCAAAAGACTGTCATCCAGTTTTCCCATCATCTTTGCCACGGAGGTGCCTGTATCGCCCAGGGTTTGGAAAAGTTCCTCAAGCTCTGCCTGGAGATTATCCTCATAATCACTCTGCACCGAGGAGATCTGCTGTACACTGTCCTCTGCCATCTGCCCGAGCTGACTGTGGTATGTACTGATATCAGCGGCTGTATCTGTAATTTTACCGGCTGTCTCATCCAGCTTATCTTTTAATGCCTGTTGTCCTGCGATCAGTTCTTCCATATTGCTGATAAACGGATCCAGAAGTTCTCCTCCTGCAGGAAGGGAATCCCGAATGGATGCCAGACTGTCCCGGAAATCCGTATATTTGTCGATCACACTCTGGGTCACTTCGGAGAGTCCTGCAAGGCTGGACGCTGCATCCTGGGTATTGTTCTCCATGGAGTCAAAGGTCTCGTTGATCACCTGGGATACCGCCCGGTAATAGGAACCACTGTCCCCAAGTACCTGACTAACAGCCTCTGTGGTCCCCGCAAGGGTGCTGCTCAGACTGTCAATGCCGTCCCCGGCATCACTAAGCACATCCAGTCCGGTATCCGTACTCTCCCCTGACTGTTCCAATAAGGAGGAGGTGGTATCCAGAATTCCCTGCATGGAATCCATCATATTTGAAAATGCCGTCATGGTGGAGGCCAGCCCTCTCAGATCATCCGCGCTGTTCTCCGTATTTCCGGCAAGATTTCCAATCATGGTCTTTGTGCCGTCCTGATCCAGGTATGAGGACAGGGAATTCATCACATCCAGTCCGATCTGGCTGATGGTCTTGGTGAAGATCTCATCAATCTGAGACCGTATGGAGTCTGCCCCTTTGTCCGTAACCTTGGGCGCAATGGCGTTTTCCTTCTGGTTGGAATAATAGACCAGCTTTGAATGTGTCACATCATCGGAGAAAACGGTCATCATATCCCTGCTGAAAGACTTTGGTATGACAATGGCCGCATAATACTTTCCTGATCTCACACCCTCCACTGCCTTCTTCTTACCTGTAAAAACCCAGTCCATCTGCTCATTTGCCCTGAGGTTTGAGATGACCGTGTCGCCCATATTGATCTTGATAGGGGCAATGCTGCTCTCATACCCCTCATCCGCGTTTGCCACAGCCACTTTGATCCCGCCGGTATTGCCGTATGGGTCCCAGCTTGCGGCAATATTAAACCACGCGTACAGAGCAGGCACCACCGTCAGCCCCAGAATGACGATCAGCGCAATGACATTATTTTTAATATGGCTGATATCTGACCGGAAAATTTTCCATATATTTTTCATCTGCCGCTGTCCTCCTTCTTATTTTTCAACACCTGATGCAGTTCCTCCCGGCTCATTTTACTGAGCCGCATCTGCCGGTTCAGGCTTTCATGGATATACTCCAGACAGATCAGATAGAGCGCGATCCCTATAATAGATGCAATCCAAAGCACCAAAAAGATCATCTTGGAGTCTATACTGAACATCAGCAGAAGGAAAATAAGGGGGATCACAAGGATAGCCAGAAATCCCCGCTTGATCCTTCTCTCATAACGCCTTTCAAATCCGGCTGCCTTTTCACGGAGCTGTTCCTGAAACTCCTCCTGGCCTGCCAGCATTCGCACCACAGAGGACAGGCGCATCCTCTCATTTGGCATTCCATTTTCCTCACAGAGCATCAAATCTGTCTGAGCCAGCTTTTTGTCAAAGAGCAGGTTCAGGTTCAGCATCCACGGACGCACAGCCACACCGATCAAAAGCGCTATGGGGATAAAGGCGGTCAGGCACAGCATATCTTTCAGATAATGGTACCGGTAAATGCCTGCCACAGCTTCCCGCATGGCATTGATGCCGTAGGTAAATGGAAGCAGGGGATGGAGCGCCTGGAAAAATCCGGGTGTCATCTCAATGGGATAGGTTCCCGCAGAACCCGGTATCTGTACGATCACCAGAATAACACAGACTGCTTTTCCGATATGTTTAAAGGTGATGGACAGCGCATAAATAATGTTTACATACACAAAGGAGGCAAAAACACCTGCAAATAAAAATGCTGCCGGATTTGCACACTGTATGTCAAGCAGGTATAGATCTCCCAGACACACGATCAGGGACTGCACGATCCCGAAAGCCACAAACAGCAGCCATCTTCCGAAATATCCCTGTACAGCCGAAAATTTCCCCACCTTCTCTTTGTCTGCCTCCAGTTTGAAGATGGCGATCAGCACAATGCCTCCCACCCAGATGGCCAGGTTAGTGTAAAAGGGGGCCAGCGCAGAGCCATAATTATCAATGCTGTAAACATCTTTTGTCTCCACCTCCACAGGGGAGGACATAAAGTCCGCCACGGATTCCCCGTCAATCCCGGAAAGGTCAAAAAGCAGTTCCATGGATTTAGAGTTTTCCAGGGCTTTTAAGTCCGTCATGGCAGTTTCCAGTATATGCTGTACACTCTGCAGGGAATCTCCGGTGCTCACCAGGACAGCCTGTATATCATCAAGACTTGCGGCAAGCTCATCCAAAACAGCTTTCACCTGCTCCGTGGACGGCTCCACACCGTCTAAAATACCGGAAAGCCGGCCGGAAAGTGCTGAGAAGGAATCCAGATTCCGGCTGATCTCCGGCAGGATCTGCCGGTCAAAGGATTCTCTGGATGTAAGGAGCTGTCCCCCTGCCTCCTGTATGATGGTATCCATCCGGCTAAGGGCGTCGGATGCGGTCTCCACGGAATTTCCGATGCTGTCATTTCCCTGTCTGAGACTGGATATGGTCTGCTTCTGTCCCTCCAGCTCTGCTTCCAGGGCCGCGATCACAGATGTCATGGCATCTGTTGGGTATGTGTTATTGAAAGATTCCAAATTGTCAAGGACATTCTGCCCCAGAGAAGCTGCCTGCTCCGCTTTGGTGATCATGCCGTCCACCTGACTGTTGATCTCCAGGATCTTGCCGTTCATTTCACCCACAGCGGACTTGGAGGCAGCACTTATATCCGCCAGCGTACCCTGCCCCTGGGAGAGAGCAGATGATATTCCGGTGGAAAAATCAGCTGCCGCCGTCCTGGCGTGTTCCAGGATCTCACTGCTCTTGTCCATGGCACTGCTGCCCTCCCCGGCGGCTTCTGTCAGGGCATCCAGAGTTCCTTTGGTATCCTTGATC
The DNA here is from genome assembly GCF_900258535.1 of Blautia marasmi. Lineage (NCBI taxonomy): Bacteria > Bacillati > Bacillota > Clostridia > Lachnospirales > Lachnospiraceae > Blautia > Blautia marasmi. Next base: position 3,806,624 of record NZ_OIWX01000001.1, on the reverse strand, counting down.
GTCTCATTTGAGCTGTCCGCAGAATTCCGGAATTTTTCCAGGCCGGTCTGATATTCCCCGATATTATCTGATACCAGGCTGATTCTTTCCAGCAGGCTCTCCTTTGATCTGCCCAGTTCTTCGGACAGGGAACCTGTAGATTTTTCTATGATGTCTGCCACTGCCTTTGACGCTGTGGCTGTAAAGGTACTGTTGATCTCTTTCTCCACAGTCTCCGCCCCGGTATCGGTTATTTTGGGGGCAATGGCATTTTTCTTTTCATTGATGTAATATGTAAATTCCGGCCTGCTGAATGTTCCGCTGGTAATGCTCAGCATATCTTGGCTGAATGTTTCGGGAATGACAATGGCTGCATAGTATTCTCCGGATCTCACCCCATCCACCGCTCTGGTTTCATCCACAAAAACCCAGCCCAGGGCATCATTTTCCTTCAGGTTACTGACGATCTCACCGCCTGCATCCAGTCTTCCTGTCAGCTCACTTTCCGCGCCTTTATCGCTGTTTGCCACTGCCACTTTAATATCCCCTGTATTTGCATAAGGGTCAAAATTAGCGGCAATGTTGAACCATGCGTACAGGGAGGGGATGATACAGATTCCCACCGCCACGATCACCGCCACAGGGCTGCGCAGCAGTCTTTTGCAGTCCCTGATGAATATCTGCCATACCTTCTTCATATCTTTCCTCCTGTCATCACTTTTTCGCATCTGAGAGCAGGGCTGTATCCGGCACTTCTGCAGTCATCAGCAGTATGTTCTATAATTATTTCTAAAAGATAAAAGAACAGAGTACACTTACATACTCTGTTCTTTATATGGGAAATCCGGCATTTCTTACCTTGTCTCCAAAAAATAATTTTCTTTCACTGCTCTCTCATCTGTGGGATATGCCTCCAGATAAGCAGTGATCTTCTCTTTTGCAGACGCATAGTCCATCTTCTTTTCATAGGCTACGATCTCATTGAACAGAAGTGCCTGTTTCTCGTCCTGGTCTCCTGTATCCAATCCCTTCTGGATATTAGAGAGGGCACTGTCATAGTCCCCGTCCAGGATATCGCAGTATGCCATACCGTTGTAAGCTTTTGCCTGCAGTGACTGCTCACTCAGGCTCTCTTTATAGTTGGCGCGGGCGTTGGCTGTATCACCCTGCTCGGCGTAAACCTTGCCCAGATATATGGCTGCCTGCTTGTACCCGTCATTGTATGATGTGGTAAGTTCTTTTTTTGCCTCATCATACTCCTCCAGATAATAGTAGACACGGCCTCTGTCATAGTGGTCCTGCTCATCACTGCCCTCTATTTCAAGAGCCATCTCCAGGTAAGACTCTCCGTCAGCTTTCATGTCACACTCTTCGTATACACGGTAGATCTCCAGATAGTCATTGTACTCTTTGGAATCTGCAGCCACTTTTCCAAAATCAGAGGCAGCTTTGTCATATTGGTCCAGATGCAGATAAGCAGTACCCCTCAGAAAATATCCTTCTTTACTGTTCTTCACATCCAGCATCTGGTCACAGGTAGCGGCACTGCCCTCATAATCGCCTCTCTGATACTGCACCACTGCCAGATAGGCCAGAATGTCCGCTCTCATGGCTTTCTCCGAATCCGCTGCCAGGTCCCTGGCTTTTTCCAGGGCCTGCTGCGCCTCCTCGTATTTGCCCATCTTCAGATAGGCAATGCCTTCTCCCCTGAGAGCCTCCACCTCATATTTCTCATCGGCGATTGCCAGCTCAAAGTTCTCAATGGCACTCTGATAATCTTTCCCCTCTAAATCTTCCGCCCCCAGCTCATAATAACTGGGTGTATCTTTCCCGCATCCTGCCAAGAGGCAGAGGATGCATCCTGTCAGAACAATAAATTTTCCCTTCACAAATAAATTCTCCGTCCTGTCACTGTACGATCAGGTTCTCAGCCCTCATGACAGCGATCACATGATCTACATTTTGTTCACAGATTTCGTTTGTAGCTGCTTCCACCATAACACGGACAACAGGCTCTGTACCACTTTCACGCACCAGGATCCTTCCGTCATCTCCAAGGCTTTTCTCCACCTCTGCAATGGCTTTCACCACTTCCGGATTCTCTCTGGCTTCTTTCTTATCATATACCCGTACATTTTTCAGTACCTGGGGATAAATTTTCACTTCTTTAGTCAGCACACTTAATGGCTGTTTTTTCTCGATGATGACTTCCATCAGTTTCAGGGATGTCAGGATGCCGTCACCTGTGGTGGCATGTTTTGAGAAGATGATATGGCCGGACTGCTCGCCTCCGATGGAATGGCCGTTTGCCATCATGTTCTCGCAGACATATTTATCTCCAACGGCTGTCTTCTCGTACGCAATGCCCTCTCTCTCACAGGCTTTGTAAAGGCCCAGGTTTGACATGATCGTGGTGACAATGGTGTTGTTGTTTAACTTGCCCTGTTCCTGCATGTATTTTCCGCACACATACATGATCAGGTCACCGTTCATTTCATCCCCGTTCTCATCCACAGCGATACAGCGGTCAGCATCCCCGTCGTAGGCAAAGCCCACATCCAGGTGGTTTTCTCTCACAAAATTTTTCAGTTCTTCAATATGGGTGGAGCCGCAGTTGGTGTTGATGTTGGTTCCATCCGGATCATTGTGGATCACATAGGTCTTTGCGCCCAGTGCGTCGAATACGCTCTTGGCAATGGCGGATGCGCTGCCGTTTGCACAGTCAAGACCCACTCTTTTATTCTTAAAGGCACGTGTGGGAATGGAGATCAAATATCCGATATAGCGGTTTCTCCCAGCAGAGAAATCCACGGTACGCCCAATCTCTTCTCTCTTTGCCAGAGGCAGCTCCGGCACTTTTCCGTCAATATAAGCTTCGATCTGTTCTTCCACAGATGCTTCCATTTTCTGTCCGTTGCCGTTGATGATCTTAATTCCGTTGTCATAGAACGGATTGTGGCTGGCTGAGATCATAATACCGCAGTCAAAGTTCTCTGTGCGCACAACATAGGAAACGCTGGGAGTGGTGGTCACGTGCAGAAGATATACATCTGCTCCGGATGCTGTCAGACCTGCAACCAGTGAATATTCAAACATATAACTGCTTCTTCTGGTATCCTTGCCGATCACGATCTGAGCCTTGTGCTCCTGTCCGAAATACCATCCCAGGAAACGTCCCACTTTAAACGCATGCTCTACTGTCAGGTTTACGTTAGCTTCCCCGCGGAAACCGTCTGTTCCAAAATATTTTCCCATAATTGACTCCTTATACAAAAATTCAATTTATTTATCTTTTCGTTACCGTATTATAAAATATCATATTTTCAGCGATTTGTCACTGTTAATGTGGAATCTGCGTTATTTCCGGTCTAGGCGTACAGGTTCTTTTTATACACACCCTGTTCTGCCAGATCGGCAAAAGCTTTCATTACTATTTCTTTGTCTTCCTGATATGTAACACCAAACCAAGTGTCATGTGTCTTGAGGACAGCCACGTCCGCTTTGTTCTCCTTGATGAGCTTATCCACGATGGTGGGAAGCAGGTATTCTTTTTTCAGGTCTTCCGGGCGGCATTCCTTCAAAAATTCCACAAATCCCTCTTCCAGGGTCTTTAAAAATGCAGGTGTCAGTCCCCACATATTCATGGACACCAGGTTTTTCGGGTCCAGCATACGAAGATTTCCCTCTTCGGTCTCCACAGCAGGTCCCTGGGGTGTCTTTTTGATATGATAAGTCTCTGCAATTCCCACCAGATTTTTATGCTCATCCAGGGAGCAGATCCCCCTTGTCACAGAACCGTTGTCACTCAATGTATTCTCCAGGATAAATCCTGCCATGCAGACGTCCAGCTTTCCGGTATCCGGGTGCTCCTCCACCAGATAGTCGTGGATTTTCACATAGGCCTCTTTGCCGTAGTAGTCATCCGCGTTGATGACAATGAACGGCTCAGAGAGCACTTCCTTTGCTGCCAGGATAGCCTGTCCGGTTCCCCATGGTTTTGTGCGCTCCTTGGGGCAGGAAAAACCTTCCGGCAGATCGTTCAGGTCCTGGAACACATATTCCACCTCTGCAAGCTTTTCGATCCGGTTGCCGATCACCTCACGGAATTCTTCTTCTATATCTTTTCTGATGATAAATACAATCTTGTTAAATCCGGCCTCCAGGGCATCGTGAATGGAATAGTCCATGATGATCTCACCGCTTGGACCCACTTTCGCAAGCTGTTTGATCCCTTTTCCAAAGCGGCTGCCGATTCCGGCTGCCATGATTACCAATGCTGTTTTTTTCATGATTTTTCTCCCGTTCCTCATTTATAAATTCTATCTATTTCCTGACAGCCAGAGCATGTCTGAAAATCCATTTCCGCGGTCTGCATACTGCACCGGACCGGCCGGTCCTTTGAACAGTAACCATAACTACTTACTTCCATAATATATTACAATTTGCCGGGAAATGCAATGTCCTTTTCCATATGGTAACAGAAAAAAGCCTTGTATTTTCAGGAATCTTCTCTGGTCATATTTTCTATTGTATCATGGATATGCGGTTAGATACAACCTGGAATTCCCCTGCGTACAGCCACTGTCCCACAAGGCGTTACTGTTCACTGGCCACTGTACCGGGAGGCGTTTTCATACGGGATATTTAAAAGCCGGAAGATTTTCTATCTAATAAAATATGCCAGGCAGAAGTATGATACCATACTTTTGCCTGGCAGTTCCGCGTATATTCCACAGGAACTCAACCGTTTTTCATAAGTTCAATTTCCTGCCTCAGTTGTTCTTCCGGCATATGGATGGCAGCCGGCTGGGGGTATGCTTTGTACATAAATCCCCCTTTTTCTGTACTCAGGGCATGTATCATGTCTTTGATATAGCTGCCCATCTCCTCTTTCGTCATCTGCACACTGTGCTGGATATCCACGGGACATAAAAAACATATTTTTCCGGTCCATTTGCCCAGCAGTTCCAGCCCCATATTCATTTGCTGGTCCATCTGGATCACATCCACCCCAAATTCTGTAAAGACATCCAGAAGATAGGTAATGTGCCCGCAGGAGTGAAGAAAATATTTCATACCTTTTTTATGGATGTAATCCACAAAACTTTTCATCCTGTCATAATAATATGTCTCCCACATCTGGTATGACATCATAGGCCCCCGCTGCAGCCCCCAGTCCTCCCAGGCCATAACCGCATCCATGCCGGCCTCGGCATAGCCGTCCACCATCTGTTTTCCCACTTCGTAGAGGCAGTCGATCAAACGGTTCAAATTCTCCTCCTCATCGTAATAATCTACCATGCAGTTGGCGTACCCCCGCAGGTTGATGATTTCTTCCATCATCATGCCAAGCCCTCCCACCAGAAATTTATCCGGGTAAAGCTGCCTGCACCTTTTTGCCTCTGCATATCTGCCGGGCGCTGTGAAATCCGGCAGATGGCTTTTCCAGTTTTCAAAGTTCTCCCAGTTCTTTAGCGGCGGATTCTTCACCTCCCCCATTGTTTCCCCAAATGTCTCCATCTTATATCCCCACTGGGTGTATCCCTCAGCAACCGGCACAAATTCAGGGTCATAACTCGGAATGATTAAAATATCCGCATTGTAATCTTTTACTATATTCTCTGTAATTGCCCGGTTCAGGGCATCTGAATCAAAATCCAGACAGAGAGGTATCCTGTCCGGTCCTTTTCCCTCTATGGCATTCAAAACACATTCTTTTGACGTCTGCATATACTTTTCTCTCCTTTGCTCCGTTATTTACTTCAACACAGCTCCCGCCGCGAAACTTTTTTCCACCTGCTCACTGCAAACACAATAAAATAAGATCAGTGGTATACATGTTATGACAATAGCTGCCGCCATAGGCCCCAGAGCGGTGGAATAGGCCCCCCGAAAAGCAGTCAGTCCAATGGGCAGTGTATACAATTCCGATGTCTGCAGATACGTGGATGCCATAATAAACTCATTCCAGTTGCTCATAAAAGTGAAGATAGCAACCGTAGCCACCGCCGGTTTCAGTACCGGGATTATAATATGTACAAACGATCTTATCACACCGCATCCGTCTATAAACGCAGCTTCCTCCAGTTCATGGGGGATGCTCCTGAGAAAATTACTGATGATAAATACGGCAAGAGGCAGACCTGCCGCTATGTACGGGATGATGATACACCAATGTGTGTTCAGCAGCCCCGCCTTCTGCATGAGTAGAAACAAAGGGATCAAGGTGGCGTGTATGGGAACCATCATGCCCAGCATCAGAAATCCCAATGCGGCATTGCTCCCTCTCCATTTCATCCTTGTGATCGCATATCCCATCATACAGCTCAGTACAACGGTGATGGCAACACTTATAAAAGTGACCAACACACTGTTCAGAAAATATTCGGCCACGTTTCCTTTCAGCCATGCCTCCGCATAATTGCCAAACACAGGTGTTTCCGGCAGTTTTAAGGAGCTGGCCGTATAAATCTCACTGTTGTCCTTCAGAGAAAAATTAACCAGCCATAGCAGCGGAAATATCTGGATCACGGAAAAAATGATCAAGATCACGATTTTGACTCTATTTTTTATCTTCATTGCCGTTTCCTCCTGTCAATATTCCATGGGTTCCCGTGACATAGCCTTGTTGATCAGCAGATAGACTCCGATACATACCACACAGAGCATGACGGCAATAGCGCTGCCATATCCGTAATTAAATTTCAGAAAGGATTCCTTATACATATGGATGGCTATGGTTGTGGTCAGATTGTAAGGCCCGCCTGCAGTCATAACATAGATATTATCAAAAATCTTTATGCTGCCCACCACAGCAAGCACCAGACAGACTTTGAGTATATCCCGAAGCATTGGTATGATAACACGGAACGTTATCTGAAGGCCATTGGCCCCGTCCAGCTTTGCCGCCTCCTCATACTGTTCCGGGATGGCCTTTAACCCCGCATAGAGAATGATCATATGATAGCCGATCCACTGCCATATCACCGGAACGATAGCTGCGATCAGACAAGTGCCCTTCTCGGATAACCATTCGTGCTGAAAATTTGACAAACCCACAAGCCTTAAAAATTCATTCAGAAGCCCATAGTTTACATCGTATATTTTCTGCCACATAAGGGCGATCGCTGTGGTGGATAAAAGCACGGGTATAAAAAATGCGATTCTGAAGAAACGTGTTCTCTTTTTCATATTGGACAGCAGCATGGCAAAAAACAGCGCAGGCACCAACTGTCCGATCACCGCAACCACCAGAATGACCAGTGTATTGACAAGTGCTTTTCTAAAAACCACATCATCGGAAAATAGTTTTGTATAGTTGAGAAATCCCACATATTCTTTTGGTCCGATTCCCTTCCATGATGTAAAACTAAGATTTATTGTATACAAAATGGGATACACAAAGATAAAAGCGAATATAAGAAGCCCCGGAATCACAAACAGTGCGATGACCGGTTTGTTGGACAACATTTTTTTCATTCTTCTTCCTCCTTCAAACGGAACTGTCCTCCACTGAGGACAGTCCTGCACTTCTGTTATATCATCCGCCTTTTATAATACTTTCCAGCTGCTGAAGAAAATCATCCGCATCCACCTCGCCTGCAAACTGCTGCTGAGATAAATCCCTCATAGGCTCTCCGATCGCAGTATCCAGATATGTGAACCACCAGAGCTGGGTCTTCTCCAGTTTTTTAAAGTTTTCAATATACGTTTTCATCATTTCTGTCTGTCCGGCTTCTTCGATCTCTGTTTCAAAATAGGTCTGTTCCCCGCTTTCCGCCAGATGATCATTGAGGATCTTGGAGTATTCCACTGCCAGTTTCGCTGCTGCTTCCTTATTCTCAGAGTTGGCGCTGACAGCAATTCCCGCATCTGCTGCATTTCCGCAGCAGGAGAGATATGGATCTTCCTTCCCGGTTTTAGGGAAGACGGCGCATCCTAAGTTCTCATCAGACTGTAATGCGGATACCTGCCAGGAGCCGGTGGGATACATGGCTATCTTTCCGGCCTTCAAAAGCTCAACACATTCAGAGGGGGTTGCCTGCATATAACCGCTCTGGAATGCATTTTTTTCTATCAGCGTCTGCACCTTTTCGGCTGCCACTGCAAACGGTTCACTGGTGAAAGTACCTCCATCTTTCATAGCGTCAGTAAATGCGTCCGCTTCTTCCCGTACCACCATCATGTTATAAAAGAGGTCTCCCTCCCACCGGTCTTTGTCTCCAAGCCCCATGGCTCCAATGCCCTTGGCATTGCATGCATCCACTACATCCAGCAGCGCTTCCCAGTCCGCGGGCACCTCTTTTCCCATCTCTTCAAAAACCGCTTTGTTGTAAAAGAGACAGTAGGATTCCAGGGCCCCTGTGGGTACCACATAGTTGTGGCCGTTTTCATCTGCCTGCGCATAGGTGTCATAAAGTGTATAGCCGGAATCCTGAATGGCATCCTCCAAGGGATAAAGCGCATTGGCGGATAAAAACGGTTCGCTGTAAGAACCTCCCCAGGTATAAAACAAGTCCGGCAGCTCGTTTGCCTGAAGCATAACCCGGATCTTCGTCTTATATGTGGCATCATCCACACGCTCTAAGTTGATCTTATAACCGAGTTTATCTGCCGCCTCCTGAAAACTGTCCACCTTTGCCGGATTGTCTGTTTCCGGGTCAAAATGCACCAAAATTGAAATTTCCGTCTTGCCCTCCCCATCCTTATTTCCTGCATTTGCCTCAGACTTGCTGTCCTTTGCCCCATTGCCGCCGCACCCTGCAAGCGTACCGATCATACCTGTGATCCCCAGCAATACGATTACTTTTTTCGCCTTTCCCATTTTCTTACCTCCATGTTTTGTCCTTTTGTTGTAACTATTCAGTAGGTCTGCGCATTCACTGCGCTGACCGTAAGAAAGCATTTCGCAACCAAGCAAAAATCCCATCGCCAAAGGCGATCCTGCATGGATTTTTGCCTGTAACTGTGAGGATACTGAACAGTTACCTTTTGTTTATGTTTCCATTCTATCATTGCACTTTGGTGAAAAATATAGAATATATTCCGACTGCATTAAATATATTCCTCACTTCAGCAGTAAAACAGAAATTGGGCTGCAGCCTTACATTTCCTGTAAGACCACAGCCCAGCCTATATCCTTTTTCTTTTATTCGCCGGCATAAATTTCCCTGTATTCTCCGGCGGTAATCCCTGTATGCTTTTTAAACACCTGTGAAAAATAAGGATAATCCGTATAGCCTACCATCTCAGCGATCACATAAACTTTATGTTCTGTTTTCCGCAGAAGCTGCTTTGCCCGTTCCATCCTGACTTTTGTAAGATAAGAAAAAAATGTCTCCCCTTTCTCTCTTTTGAATATGCTGCACAGATAGTTTTTGCTCAGATGGACTGCATCTGCCACATCTGCAAGGGAGATTTCTTCTCCCAGATGCTCTTCCACATACCGGACAATCTGTCCCATGATCTCTCTGTTTTTTCCTGCCGAATCAGCTGCCGCTTCATCCACGATCTCTTCCGTGATACCGAGAACAAGAGCCTTCAGCATATCTCCTGTCTTATAGTCATTCAGCCCGGCAATCGCATCCCTGATCTTTTTCTTCCTCTCCTCATCCGGGGAGAGATTGAACAGCTCTGTTAAGATAAGGATAGTCTGGCTGTAAAACTGCTGATATATGGCTTTATTTTCCCTCATCCCATTATACATCTTTTCAATCAGGTCCACTGCGCTTTTTTTATTCAGTGCACGGAGCTTCATGCAGATTTGGTTCATAAGCTCATGGTTATATTCCACACTTTCATCCGAAAATATTCTGACTTCATCGTAGAAGATACAGCTTCCCTCTCCCAAATTGCAGCGTTCCTCCAGTGCTGCCTCACAATCCTTGCGTGCCATAGATAATCTGTGGTACTCCTCATAAACGCAGCTTACTCCCACAGAAAGACTGGTCCTGGTAAGATTTTTAAATTCACTCAGGATGCTTTCCAGAACTTCCTCCATGGCCGTTCCATCCTGCAGCGTGTCGGAATCCTCAACCACATAAAATAAATGCTTTCCCTTTACAAAAGAATCACTGACAAACTGTCCCCTGATATGATCTCTGATGATCATCCGAAGCTGTACCCACAGCAGTTCCCGCATCTCCGGAATGCTGTCGCAGATTTCTTCCCTGTCCAGATCAAAACACCAGAGCCTGAACGGATTCCCTTTCAACGGGGAGCCGTAATACTTAAGGCTCTGCGGCAGGTTTTGTCCCTCAGAGATGATCTTTTCCGCCAGTTCGCTGAAAAACTGATTTTTCAGTATGGGTATGTTTTTTTCAGCCTCCTCCTGCAGTTCTCTGATATTGCGCTCCAGGTCCTCCTTCTTTTGTATTCTTTCGCGGACCTTCTGCAGGGCCAGTTCCAGTTCCTCTCTTTTCGTGGGTTTCATAATGTATTCCATAACCCCTGCCCGCATGGCGGAACGGGCAAAATCAAACTCATCATATCCGCTGATGATGATAACCTCTGTTTTTGGATAATTCTCCCCGATCAACTCCGCCAGCTCAATACCGTTCATCTGGGGCATCATCACATCTGTTATCACAAGACTTGGCTTGTACTCTTTCAGCAGCCTGCACGCCTCTTCCCCACATTCTGCTGTGGCGCAGACGCTGAACCCGAATTTTTCCCAATCTATGACTTTACTTATATTTCTTAGAATAACAGGTTCATCATCCACCAGTAATACCTGATACATTACTTCCTCCACTCCTTCCCTGAAGTTTATCTACGGGAATCCGTATGGTAACCTTAGTCCCACCATTTTTTCGGTTCTCAAACCGCAATGCGCTCTCCTCCCCATAACGCATTTTCAGCCTTTCATTTACGTTGTATATCCCATGTCTGTGTCTCTTTCCGCTGCTGTCATAAGTATCTCCCCGAAGCAGCACAGCTACCTGCTGCTCATCAATCCCTGTTCCGTTATCCCAGACCCGGACCACAAGCTGCCCATCATCTTCCCCGGCTGAGATACCGATGTATCCTTTTTCAGGTTTAGACTGAATCCCATGAAGGATGCTGTTCTCCACCAACGGCTGCAGGAAGAACTTGATCACACGGTATTTCATCACAGAATCAGGGATATCAATGAGATATACCAGCTTATCTTCAAACCTTTTTTTCTGCAGCAGCAGATAATTTCTAGTATTTTCCACCTCTTTTGACAGCTCAATCTCTTTTTCGCCCCTGCCCAGGCTGAAGCGGAACATTTTTGAAAGGCATTGTATCATTTCCGCTATTTCCGTTTGGTCATTTGCCATGGCTTTCCAACTGATGCAATCCAGCGTATTATAAAGAAAATGAGGGTTGATCTGGGCCTGCAGATTCTCAAGCTGGGCCTGCTTTGCGTTCAATTTTTCTCTCATGACCTCATTGACAAGAATATGTATGCGGTTTATCAACTTATTGTAAGCTCCCCCAAGCTGTATAAACTCCTCAATCCTCCTGATCTTGATCTCTTCCTTAAAGTTCCGGTCTTCGGCACGCCCCATGATCTCATTCAGGCTCTGAAGCTCCCGGGTAACGCCCCGTGAAAAGCGGCTGTATATGTAAGAGGCAATGATGATCACAATGCATGTGACCATTGCCACGATCAAAAAGTTTATCCACTGGCTGCTGAGTACCCCACGCACCATGCCTACACACAGATAATTCCAGTCCATGTGCGGGTCATAGCACCCTGTAACGAAATATCTGCCACTCCTTCTGCTGTCTATCTCCTCTTTTCCGGTCAATTTTATTCCGCTTATAAATTCCTGTATCTCCCGGTTCTCTTCCTCAGGTCCAAACAAAAGCTTTTCCCCGCCGTATATATAAAATTCACCGATGGCAGGATTACTTAAACTGTTTATCATTTTGGACAGATATGCGTTGTCAAGCACGACCATAAGTATCCCAATCCCGTCCATGGTGTCTTTTCTGTTAATTACCCTGGCAAACAAAATTTTGTTTTCCTGTTCCCTGATGCCGGTAAAATCGGAGCTTACCCAGATGTAGTTTCCCTTCTTTCGGATCATCTCAGGATACCAACTCTGTTTTTTCCATACAGACAGGCTGCTGATATACGAAGGGCTGTCCCCCACTGTAAAACCATTTCCTTTTAGATCAAAAACAGAAAGTGATTCTATGTAATCCTGCTCCATGATCAGTCTGGTGATCTCCCCCTTTGCCCGCTGCAGGATATCATTGTAGGCGGGGTTCCGATGTTCTGCGGTGAGCATTTCCTGGATACTGGATTCCGAAAGGATAAAACGCGATTTGTTTTCCACGTCATTTGTAATGTATTCCACATTTCTTGACAGATCCTGAATGAACTGTGACGCATAAGTCGAATAATTTTTGACTGTTATTTTCCCTGTTATTACAGCCGATGTGGCCAAGATCACCAGAACTGCCAAAACAAAAATGCCGTTAAAGGTTAACATCAAAGAGGGGTATAACTTCAGCTTATAAAACCAGTTTTTTATTTTCGTTTTCATTGTGTTTTTCATCCCCGCCCTTCTGCGCTATTCCATATAAACTGATTATAACAGATACAAAAATAAAAAAGAATAGTAGAAAACAGGAGGTAACAAAAAACCCCCTTATTAACTTCTTACAGCTAATAAGGGGGTAACACAACGTTACTGTACACAGGCCACTGTACCGGGAGGCGTTTTCATGCCAGAAGCATGAAAATCCCGAGGCAGCCAGCGCATACCCTCCCAGTTACAGGCAAAAATCCATGCAAAATCGCCTTTGGCGATGGGATTTTTGCTTGACTGTGGTACACTTTCTTACGGTCAGCGCAGCGAATGCGCAGACCTATTGAATCGTTACTATTTATCATTCATTTTCGTAAGCTTAGCCGCCTGATCCGCAGCAGTAAGGCTGTCAATGATCTCTTCCAGATCACCGTTCAGCACACCGTCCAGTCGATGCAGGGTCAGCTTGATCCTGTGGTCCGTCACACGTCCCTGGGGGAAGTTGTAAGTTCTGATCTTCTCAGACCGGTCCCCGGTACCTACCTGGCTTCTTCTTGCCTCTGCTTCCTCGTCGTGGCGCTTCTCCAGTTCCATCTCGTACAGTCTGGAACGCAGCACTTTCAGCGCCTTGTCCTTGTTCTTGAGCTGTGACTTTTCATCCTGGCAGGAAATAACGATCCCTGTGGGAATATGGGTCAGACGCACGGCGGAGTCTGTGGTGTTGACACACTGCCCGCCGTTTCCGGAAGCACGGAATACATCGAACTTGCAGTCATTCATATCCAGGTGGAAATCAATCTCCTCCGCTTCCGGCATGATCGCCACAGTGATGGTAGAGGTGTGGATACGTCCGCCGCTCTCTGTCTCCGGCACACGCTGCACCCGGTGTACACCGCTTTCATACTTCAGCCTGGAATAGGCCCCTTTACCATTGATCATAAACGTGACCTCTTTGAAACCGCCGATGCCGTTTTCATTGAGGCTCATCATATCAGTCTTCCAGTTCTGGGATTCCGCGAATTTTACATACATGCGGTAGATTTCCGCAGCAAAAAGTGCGGCCTCATCCCCGCCGGCTCCTGCTCTGATCTCCACAATAACGTTCTTCTCATCATTTGGGTCTTTTGGCAGAAGCAGGATCTTCAGCTCCCGCTCCAGCTCCTCAATGCGCTTCTTTGCGTCTGAAAGCTCTTCCTTGAGCATCTCACGCATCTCCGGGTCCGATTCCTCATCCAGCATCATAAGGCTGTCTTCCACTGTCTGTCTGCAGTTTTTATATTCCCGATATGCATCCGCAATGGGCTGCAGGTCGCTCTGTTCCTTCATCAGCTTCTGGAAGCGCGCCGTGTCATTCGCCACTGTGGGTTCATTTAACTCATTTAAGATCTCCTCCAGGCGAATCAAAATATCATCTAACTTATCAAACATGGTGTTCCTCCTGTTTCTTTCTTCCCAGCACCACCCTGTCAAGGCCTGCCAGGTCTTTCACTACTCTGGTCTCTTCATATCCGGCATTTTCCAGCATAAGGCGCACCGGACCGCCCTGATCATATCCGATCTCAAAAGCCAGGACTCCTCCCGGCCTCAGATATCCCCCTGCCTCACGGGAAATCCTTCTGTAAAAATACAGGCCATCCTCTGTCCCGTCAAGGGCCATTCTCGGCTCATGGTCCCTCACTTCCTCCATCAGACTGTCTATAACATGACTCTCTATATAAGGCGGGTTGGACACGATAATATCATACGTCCCACTGATATCTGAAAACAGATCGCTTCTTTTCCATACAGCCGGAATACCCAGTTCCCTGCTGTTTCTCCCTGCCACGGCAAGCGCTTCAGCGGACAGATCCACACCGGTGCCTTTTGCTCCTTTCAGAACGGACAAAAGAGCCAGCAAAATGCAGCCGCTGCCTGTGCACATATCCAGAATCCTGAATCTGCCGCCTGCCTGCATCTTCCCGGCTTCGAGGAGCACTTCCTCAACCAGAATTTCCGTATCCTGCCGTGGGATCAGCACATGTCTGTCCACATAAAATTTCAGTCCGTAAAACCAGGCCTCATGGGTGATGTGCTGGAGAGGGATATGCTGTGCCCTTCTCTGTATCATCTCCCTGTACCTTGCCGCCTGGTCTTTCGGCATTTCCTCCGTCTCCCTCAGAAAATAGGAAGCCCGGGTCATACCTGTCACATATTCCATCAGAAGCCATGCATCCGACCTGCTGTCCGCGATCCCTGCTTCCTCCAGTGTCTTCCTTCCCTCCAGATGTATCTCTCTATGCGTCCGCATAACAGCCCTCTCCTGTTTCGCATCTGTGTGAAGCGGCCATCCGGCTATTTTCCGCCTGTTCTATTTCTTCGCGGGCATCCGGAAAGTTTTCCAGCAGATAAGCTTTCCAGTCAAAAACAGCCTCCACCGCCGCAATGGCAACCTCTGCCATATCCGGTGTGGGTTCTTTTGTGGTCAGCTTCTGCATAGCCATACCGGGCTTTGAGAGAGCGCATACTACCGGATTCTCGCTCCTTCCCGCCAGACGGATAATCTCATAAGAAATCCCTGCGATCACCGGCACCAGCAGGATACGGATCACAACACGCAGCCACATGGTATGTACCGGCACAACAGCAAAAAATCCCAGGAAAAATATAATACTCACAACAATAACAAAAAATAAGAAACTGGTTCCGCAGCGTTTGTGGAGTCTGGAGCTTTCCATGACATTTTCCACAGTCAGGGCTTTTCCATGCTCCACACAGTTGATGCACTTGTGCTCCGCTCCATGGTACATGAACACTCTCTGGATATCCTCCATCTTAGAGATCAAGAGCAGGTATCCCAAAAAGAGCAGGATCCTCACAACCGCCTCCGCCAGGGTCACCCCGGTCTCGGATGCCCCCACTTTATGAAGCAGGCTGGCGATCAGATACGGCAGCACCATAAACAGGCCAACCGAAAGGATAACGGAAAATATCACGGTTCCTGTCATCAGGATATTTTCCATCTTCTTCTGCTTCGCATCGTATTTTTCCCGGTCCTCCCGGTTCAGGGCTTCCCTCTTTTTGATCTCCTCCTCTTCCTCCTCAAAGAAAGTGGCGGAATACATCAGGCATTTCGTGCCCACCACCAGGGAATCAATAAAATTGAAGACACCTCTGATAATAGGAAGAGAAAGGATTTTTTTGTTCTTGATAAAACTCTTGTAGTCCTCTATCTTAACTTCAATCTCTTTATCCGGCTTTCGGACAGCAATAGAATACTGGTCCTGATGACGCATCATGATGCCTTCCATGACTGCCTGTCCGCCGATGTTGGATGATTTCATCTATACCTCCATAAAATCCAAATCCCAAAGGCAGCTCTGTTTTAACCAAAGCAGAGAAACTGCCTGGGAGATACAATAAGAGGCTGAAGTCCGAAAACCTCAGCCTCTCCCGTTTTTTTATTTGTCCATGCCGTATTTTTTGTTGAACTTATCAATACGTCCACGAGCCTGTGCAGCTTTCTGCTGTCCTGTATAGAAAGGATGACATTTAGAGCAAACTTCTACGTGGAGTTCTTTCTTTGTAGAACCTGTTTTAAATGTATTTCCACAGTTGCATACTACTGTACATTCCTGGTAGTTTGGATGGATTCCTTCTTTCATCTTTTTCACCTCTTCTATCGTTTGTTATTTATCTTTATTTTGCGTTTTACAAATTCAAACAGCTTTTAAATTATAGCATATGATTTTTATAAATGCAAGTATTATTATAGAAATCGTTGTTTTTTCACAGTCTGTACAAATTCGCTGTTATTGCGTGTGTGAGCGAACATATTCAGGATATTTTCCAGTGCGTCATCCGCCTTCATACCGTTCAGGGCTTTGCGCATGATATCCACTGCCTCCTGCTCCTCTTTCGTAAGCAGAAGGTCCTCTCTTCTGGTACCGGATTTGGCAATGTCAATAGCCGGGAACACACGCTTCTCCTGAAGTCTTCTGTCCAGGACCAGCTCCATATTGCCGGTTCCCTTGAACTCCTCGTAGACCACATCATCCATCTTGCTTCCGGTATCCACCAGGGCTGTTGCCAGGATGGTAAGGCTTCCGCCCTCTCTCATATTTCTGGCAGCACCAAAGAAACGCTTGGGCATGTGCAGGGCAGCCGGGTCAAGACCACCGGACAGGGTACGGCCGCTGGGCGGAACTGTCAGGTTGTAAGCCCTTGCCAGTCTTGTGATACTGTCTATGAATATGGTAACATCTTTTTTATGCTCAACCAGGCGTTTGGCACGCTCGATGGTCATTTCGGAGACTCTCTTGTGATGCTCCGGCAGCTCGTCAAAGGTGGAATAGATGATCTCCACATTTGGCCCCTGAATGGCTTCCCTGATATCTGTTACCTCCTCAGGACGCTCATCGATCAGCAGGATGATCAAATGCATCTTGGGGCTGTTCTTCAGAATGGATTTGGCTGCATCTTTTAAGAGGGTTGTCTTACCGGCTTTCGGCGGAGATACGATCATTCCCCTCTGTCCCTTGCCGATAGGACTTACCAGGTCCACAATACGCATGGCCAGGCTTCCGCCCGGACGCTCCAGGTGCAGTCTCTCATTGGGGAAAATAGGGGTCATATCTTCAAAGTTCAGTCTACGCATCTCATTGGGTTTGATTCCGTTAATGGAGGTCACATACAGGAGAGCTGAAAATTTTTCGTTCTGGCTCTTTACTCTTGTATTGCCCCGCAGAATATCCCCGGTCTTCAGATTAAATCTGCGGATCTGTGACGGGGACACATAGACATCGTTCTCGCCCGGCAGATAATTCTCGCTCCGGATAAATCCATAACCATCCGGCAGAACCTCCAAAATCCCGCTGACACTGATACCGCTGTCCAGATCAGACTGCTCCATAGGCGGACGCTCTGTACGGTTCTCCTGCCTGGGTTCCTGACGGCTGAATGTGCGGCTTTCCTGGTGTTCCTCCTGGCGGCCGGATGTTCTGTTCTCCTGACGGTCCCGGTTTTCCTGAACGTCTTCCTGGCGGAGGGATGACCGGCTATCCTGGCGTTCCTCTGCCCTGCCTGCTCTCATCCCAGTTCTTGATTCCTGTCCGTTCTCCTGGGATGCCGTGCTATCCTTCATCTGGCGTTCCTTATCATCTTCCTGCACCATACGCTCCACCAATTCACTTTTTTTCAGGGTGGATATTCCTCTCATACCTCTGGCTTTTGCTATTTCTTTTAATGCCCCTAAAGACAGGGACTCATATTTTTCTCTCATTTAATAATCCTTTCTTCAAAAATAATGGTAAATGGATAAATGTCTGATTCGACTTGAATAGATCTATGAATGTTTGTAAATGCGCAGACCTACTGAATAGTTACGAATGTCTCTACTTCTTTTTTATCCTATCATACTTTCTGGAAAAAAGCAAAAGAATAATATGCATTTTATGATTTTTTTCTTCTGCTGCCTTATTGCCATCTGCTCTCACTTATTTTATAATAGAAAAAAAGAAAAAGAGTAACTGTTTTGCACCCTTACAGTTACGAAAAGGAGACTGTTATTATGAAATTTCAAATGATACATGAAAATTACAATGTAGCTGACCTGTCACGTTCTCTGGCTTTCTACGAGGAAGCGCTGGGTCTCACGGAAAAAAGACGCATCACTGCCGATGACGGTTCCTTTATCATTGTGTATGTGGGAAATGAGACGACTGACTTTGAGCTGGAACTGACATGGCTCCGGGACAGAGAAGAACCGTACAGCCTGGGTGACAATGAGTTCCATCTGGCTTTCCAGGCAGATGATTTTGAAAAAGCTCATGCACTCCACGAAAAAATGGGATGTATCTGTTTTGAAAATCATGATATGGGCATCTACTTCATTGCAGACCCGGACGGCTACTGGCTGGAGGTGGTTCCTGCCAAATAAACACGCCGCGCCTCTTATGTCCGCCCGGCAGAACATATTCAGGACTGCTGTACTAGTGCTCCATCCGGCCAGAAACCATAGTAGCAGCACTGCCACTATGATTTCTGACTGGATGGAACACTAGCCTCTGATGCACAGTCCTTTTTTATTGATCAGTTCATGCCTATCCTGGGAATCTCCTGTCCGCGCAGAAGGATCCTGGGACCGCCGGTATGTTCAATGTATTCCTTTGTGATAATAACTTCCCCAATATTTTCATCCTTGGGAATTTCATACATAATATCCAGCATGTATTCCTCCAGGATAGCCCGCAGGGCTCTGGCACCTGTATGTTTCTCCAATGCCATTCTGGCGATGGCGCCCAGGGCTCCGTCATCAAACTCCAGCTTCACTTCATCCAGTGCCAGCAGCTTCTGGTACTGTTTTAAGATGGCGTTCTTGGGCTCTTTGAGGATCTGCACCAGCATCTCCTCCGTCAGACCGCTGAGGGTGAAGACAATGGGAAGACGTCCTAAGAACTCAGGGATCATGCCGAACTTCTTTAAGTCATCCACAATGACTTTATCCAGTATATTGGCATCTTGGTCGTATTTGTCTTTCAGATCCGCAAAGAAACCGATGGATGCCTGTTTATTCAGCCGCTCCTTGATAATATTTTCCAGATCCGGAAAGGCTCCGCCGCAGATAAACAGAATGTTCTTCGTATCCACAGTGGTGAGAGGCACCATAGCATTCTTACTGTTAGCTCCCACCGGAACCTCCACCTCACTGCCCTCTAAGAGCTTCAGCATTCCCTGCTGTACGGCTTCCCCGCTTACATCTCTCTGGTTGGTATTCTTTTTCTTGGCGATCTTATCAATCTCATCAATAAAGATGATGCCGTGCTCCGCACGCTCCACATCATTGCCGGCTGCTGCCAGAAGTTTGCTGACAACACTCTCAATATCATCACCGATATAACCGGCCTCCGTCAGGGAAGTGGCATCCGTGATCGCAAGCGGCACATCCAGAAGCCTTGCCAAGGTCTTAACCAGGTATGTCTTGCCGCTTCCTGTTGGTCCAATCATCAGCATATTGGATTTTTCAATCTCTATATCATCTTCCCTGTCAGCGAACACCCTTTTATAGTGGTTGTATACAGCTACCGACATAACTTTCTTTGCCCGTTCCTGTCCGATCACATACTCATCCAGGCTTGCTTTTATTTTGTGAGGCGCAGGAATACTTCTGATGTCAAATGCCTTTGGCGCCACATTTTCCTGCTTTGGCTCCTCTTTTTTCTTCTTCACCCTCTGGCGCTTGGGAATCTGGTTCTGCAGTGAATTCAGATCGATCATGCTCACATTTGGCATGTTTTTCATCAGATCGTTGTAGTCAATGGGTGCATTGTTCATGGTGTCAAAGCTTTTCTGCATACATTCCACACAGATATGGATATCGTTTGGCAGGTCTATCATCTTCCCTGCTTTGCTCTCCGGCCTTCTGCACATAAAACAGATCTTCTCAAATTCTTCCTCATCGCCGGAGGTATTGTCCGGTGCTGTTTGTTCTTTATCGGATTTCTCCAAATAGTCCTTATCGTCTGCCATTTCCTGTTCTCCCTGCCTTTTCTATATAAAATTTGATCATAACTATTTTCTATATCGTTTGTGGGTATCTTATCACAAATTCATATGAGTAACAAGTAAACTTTTCATTAACTGCCTGTAAAACCGGGCTTTTAAACCTCCTCCAGGCTCCGAACTGCGCAGAAAAAGGCATCTGCCTGTACCCTTATATGTACAGGCAGACACCTTTTATCTGCTGTTTTAACCCTTAACGGGATTGTTCCTCTCCTTTGTCAGCTGCTTTGTCCGTTGTCTTGGCATCTTTTTTTGCACCCAGGGTCACAGTAACGGTCTGCTCTTTGTACTCTCCGTTCTGGGCACGGGAGATGACAAACTCCACGCTCTCCCCTGCTTCATAATACTGCAGTCTCTCGATCAGTTCATCCCTGGTGTTCAGGGTTGTTCCGTCAATCTTCAGGATCACATCGCCCTTCTGGATACCTGCCTGTGCAGCAGGACCGTCCTCCTCCAGGCTGTATACAAAGACACCTACCGGCATGCCGTATACCTGAACGGCCTCGGATGTTACATCGGTACATGTAATTCCAAGATAAGATGCTTTATCCTCGTCTTCCACTTTATATCTGGTTTCCTTGCTCATCAGTTCATCCAGGATAGGTTCCGCTTTTGAAATAGGAATCGCGAATCCTACTCCCTCCACTTCGTTGGATGCGATCTTGGCAGAGTTAATCCCTACCAGCTCCCCGTTCATATTCAGAAGCGCACCGCCGCTGTTGCCCGGGTTGATGGCTGCATCGGTCTGGATAAATGTGCTGTTGGCATTCTCAGAGTTCACATGACGGTTCAGGGCACTCACATAACCGCTGGTCACGGACTGTCCGTATCCAAGTGCATTGCCGATGGCCACCACCTGCTCACCCATAGCCAGAGCATCGGAGTCACCGATGGTTGCCACTTTGATTTCCTCCAGAATATCCTGAGGGATATCCGACAGCTTTACAGAGATGACCGCCAGGTCATTGTCCGCATCTGTACCCTTCACCTGGGCTGCAACCGCACTGCCCGGGTTTTCCGACTCCTCTGTGCCCTCTCCCTGTTCGCTGCTGGTCTTCTCCACCTGGGAACTTGTAACCGCGCTGCCGTCCTGGTTGGTAAAGAATACCGTGAGGGAATCCGCACCGCTCACCACATGATTGTTGGTGGCTATGAGAAGTTCTGTATCATTCTGGCTGACAATGATACCGGAACCACTGCTCTTTGCTTCCTGTGCCTGCTCCCCATAGAAATACTTATAGATATCAGGCAGTTCCTGAACACTCACTCCTACAATGGACACAATAGAAGGCATGGCATTTTTAGCCACCTGGGCAACAGTGGCCCCGGAGGAATCCGTATTGCCGGTGCTGATCGCGTTGTTTTCTTTTGCGGAGTTATCACCGGTTGTCTGCGTGTTCTCTATTTTTATATTTTCTTTTGGATTTACTTTGTCACCCACGTAATTGGTTGCCTGAAAGACTACACCGGCAACCAGACCGAAAACTGCTGCGCAGGCTGCTGCTGTCCCCAGCTTCTTTCCGATTCCGCCCTGCGATCTCCGGGGCCTCTCTTTTTTATTATTCTCCGGAGGAATGGGGGATGAAAATTTGTAGGAATCATAATTTTTCTTCCTCTCCTTCTCATACCACTCTTCCTTTTTCGGTTCACCCTTGTAGGAACGGGCATAGACAGGATTCTCCGGTGTGGGAGCTGCGGCAGGTTCTTCTGCTTTTTCTCCGGCGCTGTCTGTATTCGTATGATCCGGCTCTTTGGCTGCAGCTGCCTCTGACATGGCTGCTCCGGTTTCATAGGCCGGTGTCCCCGGCTCCCTGCCCGGTACTGGGGATTCCATTCCGGGTGCCGCTGCAGAATCCGGTGCTGTCTGAACCAAAGTTTCCGGTGCCGCCTGTTCCGGTGCTGCCTGCTCCGGTTCTGACGGCCTCACATCTGCCGCATCTTTTATCGTAAAGTTTACACCGCCCGTTGTATCCATACCGGAAGTATTGTCTTCCTCCACACCACGGTTCTCATTCATGCCTTCTTTGAATTCTTCACTCATGATACATTCTCCCTTCACTGCTATCTATCTCTAAATTGTAACGGTTCCGTCTCTTCACAGTCACGAACAAAAATCCCTGTGGAACCGCCTTTGGCGTTGGGATTTTGCTCGGCTGCGGAATCGTTACTTTAATTCTCTTATTTCTTATCTTTCTGAACATAGTTTACCAGCCATTTGTGTTCAAATTGTGATAAAACAGCAAAGAAAAAATGAAATTCTATTCTACAGTCACAGATTTGGCCAGGTTTCTGGGCTTATCCACGTCCAGGCCTTTTCCGAGAGACACATAGTATGCAAAAAGCTGAAGCGGTACCACTGCCAGAGAATTGGTAAAGTATTTATTTGTCTTTGGCAGATAGATCACATAATCCGCAGTTTTCTCAATTTCGGTATTGCCCACATTTGTCACAGCCAGCACAAATGCGCCTCTTGTCTTAACTTCCTGTATATTGCTGAGTGTTTTCTTGTACAGTTCTTCCTGGGTGGCAACTGCGGTCACAAGGGTATCCTCCTCGATCAGGGAGATCGTGCCGTGTTTTAATTCGCCCGCTGCGTACGCCTCTGAATGGATATAGGAGATTTCCTTTAATTTCAAGGAACCTTCCAGAGAAATGGCATAGTCCAGTCCCCTTCCGATGAAAAACACATGCTCTGTAGCCAGATAACGGTTGGCAAATTTCTGGATCCTTTTCTTGTTCTCCAGCAGCATCTCAATCTGTCCGGGAAGCTTCTTCAAATCCTCCACCATCTCCGCCATCTGTGTATCATCAATCTCTCCTCTGGCTTTGGCAAATTTCAGCGCCAGCAGATAATGGGCGATGAGCTGGGTACTGTATGCCTTTGTGGTGGCAACCGCGATCTCGGGTCCTGCCCAAGTGTACATTACATTGTCTGCTTCCCTGGCAATGGAGCTTCCCACCACATTGACAATCCCCAGCACCTTGATCCCGTGATCTTTCGCCTCACGCAGAGCGGCTAAGGAATCCGCGGTTTCCCCTGACTGGCTCACGATGATCGCCAGGGTATCCGGCTCATAGATGGGGTGGCGGTAACGGAATTCACTTGCCAGGTCTACCTCAACCGGTATCCTGGCCAGACCTTCAAACACATATTTTGCGGATACGCAGGTATGGTAAGCGGAACCGCAGGCGATCATGTATATCTTGCGGATGCTGCGGATCTCGTCATCAGACATGCCCAGTTCTTCAATCACTACATTGCCGTCCTTGATCCGGGGATTCAGGGTGTCACCGACTGCCTGGGGCTGTTCATACATCTCTTTGAGCATGAAAAACTCATAGCCGCCTTTTTCTGCCGCGTCAATGTCCCATTCAATGGTAGTAGGCTCTTTCTCCAGTTCCTCCTCGTCAATATTGTAGAAGGTGATGTTGTCTTTTGTCATGCAGACAATCTCTTCATTCTCAATAAAATACACATCTCTTGTGTATTTCAGCACTGCCGGCACATCGGAGGCGATCAAATTTCCCACATTGCTCCTCCCCACAATGAGAGGGCTGTCTTTTCTCACTGCGTAAAGTTTATCGGGCTGGTCTTTGAACATAATGCCCAGTGCATAAGAGCCTTCCATACGGTGCATGATCTTGGCGATGGTCTCCAGCGGATCTCCCTTGTAATAATAATCCAGAAGATGGGCGATTACCTCTGTATCTGTCTCAGACACAAATTCGTAACCTTTTGCCTCCAGTTTCTTCTTCAGTTTCATATAGTTCTCGATGATCCCATTATGTACTACAACAATGGTCTGCTCTTTATTGAAATGGGGATGGGCATTGACATCGGAAGGTGAACCGTGCGTTGCCCATCTGGTATGTCCGATCCCCACGGTACCCGGCAGAGTTGCTCCGCCGTGGGTAAGCTCATCCAGGATCTTCAGCCTTCCCATGGACTTCATCATCTCAATGGATGTTCCATTATAGACAGCGATTCCCGCGGAATCGTATCCTCTGTATTCCAGTTTCTCCAGGCCTTCCAGCAAAATGGGGGCTGCCTGTTCTTCTCCGATATAACCAACTATTCCACACATAATCATTTCCTCCATGTAACCGGATCGGTCTTTCTATCTTTGTCTTATCATCCGGTGTGTTTGTCTTTCTATCCATGAAACATGGCCTATTTTAGCAGATTATTGTGTTGATGTCCAGTAAGAAGCGTTCATAGTACAAAAATTTATAACGGATCTGGGCAGACGGCGGTAGGATTTTCCCATGCGGTAACCCAGAAATTTAAAGCCGCTCTTCACCACCAGCTCCGCGATCAGCCAGGGTCTGTGTATTTTGAACAGATACCCTGCCGTCTTTTTTACCAGGCGGATGCCCTCACTTTCAGAACGGATACCTGCAAAAACTTCCGGATGGTCCGCCTGAGATACTGCCAGATCAAAGTTTCGTCTAAACTGCTGCATACACCCGTAATTGTGGGAATGAATGACCTTGGCCTCCGCCTCATATGCCACACAGTAACCTTCCAGAATCAGTCTGCCAGCAAAAATCATATCCTCATTAAAAATGGTGTGTGTGATAAACCCTCCCATTTTTTCATAAATACTCCTTCTGTATGCTGCACAGACGTTGGAGCAGAAAAAGGTTTTGATCCCCAGATCCGGCAGGTCGTCTTTGCTCTTGACGCTGCTCTTTGCCGGATAATTAAAGGAACGTGTGTACTTTTCAATGATACGGCAGTCTTTGTCTGCAAGCTGTCTGCCGTAAGCTGCCCCCACCTTGGGATCATGGAAAGCTTTTACCAGTTCTTCCACCACATGTTCATCCGCAGGCACTGCATCCTGTGTAAAAAAGACCAGTATATTGCCTGTGCTCACAGCCGCCGCCCTGGCCCTTGTTCCACCGTGGTCAAATTCTTCTTTTTTTAAGTGTTCCACCCGGACATTTTCCATCCCCTGTATCCAGGCATCTTTCCAGAATTCTTCTTCTGTATTCATGATCAGGATTTCTTTTATGGGATAGGTCTGCCTCTTCAGCCCTTTCATCAGCTTCCTGAACTTTTCATCCGGTTTGTATACCGGTATTATCACTGTCACTGTATAAGAATCCATTGGATCCCTCCTTGATATGGCACAAGGGATGCTGTGTTATACACACAACATCCCCTGCCGCTTTTCTTATTTTTTATTCATAATCTTCATACTCGCCGCTTCCGGTTCCATTGTCACCGGAATCTCCTGAACCACCGCCGCTGTATCCGTTATCCTGGCTGTCATCATAACCATTGTCATAATTATCGTCGGAATCATCGTAATCATCTCCGCTGTTGTAATCGGATGATCCGCCGTCACTGTAGTCGGAGGATCCGCTGTCACTGTAATCGGAAGAACCGCTGTCGCTGTAGTCGGAAGAACCGCTGTCACTGTAGTCGGAAGAGCCGCTGTCGCTGTAGTCGGAAGGGCCACTGTCGCTGTAATCAGAAGAATCGCTATAGCCACCGGAACCGCTGTCATCCGTATCACCGGAGCCGACAGAACCGCTTTTGCTTGACTGCTTGAGCGCAGACCCGTCATAAGTGGAGGCCCGTTCTGATATAAATGCTTTCTGCTCATCTGAAACATAAGAATTTCCGAATCCTGAAAAGCCTGCAATATAGTCACTTCTCTGTTTTACTGTCTCAGAAGGTTCATAGCTTTCTTCTCCAAAAAGGAACTGATGCAGTGCTTTAACGTTTGTCTCCAAAGTTGTAGGTATCACATAATCTTCACCTACAGGACTGCGTTTCACTTCCTCTCCCATCATGTTACTGGTGGGAAATCCGCTGGTTTCTCCCAGCTTGTAAGACAGGATGCCCATGCCAAGCTTTATCAGATCGCTCTTACTGAAATCAGTGGCGATCATTGGAAATACCTCGTCCATAATATCGTTCAATGTGGACAGACTTGCTTTTTTTGCCTTTTCTACAATAAGAGAAATGATGTATCGCTGACGTTCGGTACGCTTCATATCCCAGCCGCTGGTATAGCGGATACGGCAGTATGATGTTGCCTGGACACCATTCAGGTGATAAGTGCCTATAATCTCTGACTCCTGTTTATCATCACCAGGGTACTCCGGCATTTCAATAGGTTCATAATCCATACCTGTCACTTTTGCCGTCTCCACACAGTAATCATTCATGTTCTTGATCTCAACATAGGTCATATCCACATCAAGACCGCCCAGACAGTCAATTGCAGTAGCCAACGCTTTAAAATTCACGGCAACATAATTAGTAATATTCAAATCCAGGTTTGTATTTATCATAGACATTGCCTGGGTCGGACCGCCGGTATTATACGCGGCATTACATCTGGTATAGACGTCATTGCCAATATTCACATAGGTATCCCTGTAAAGAGAAACCAGCTTCACTTCTTTTGTATCATTGTTGATACTGGCAATAATGGTCGTATCACTCTGTCCTGATTTTACATTTTCTTCTCTATTATCCACACCGAACAAAGCAATGTTGGTAAATCCCTTCAGCGTTTTGCTACCGATCACGTCCTCATTGACCTCAACCTGGCTTGCTTCTTCCGAGTTGTTGTTGTCAAGATCCAGCTTATTCATCTTTTCGTTAACCTTAGCGTATATGAAGAGTCCGCCCACCAGGATCAGCAGCACAAACAGTTCAATACCAAAAAGCACTCTTCTTTTTCTGCGTCTTCTGACGCTTTTGTTCTTTTTTGCCATTTCACTTCCCCTTATTTACTAATAAGCGTTTTTGTTTACAAAGCCCTTAAAAACTGTGAGAAACAGTATCTTAATATCAAGCCCTATGGTCCAGTTCTCAATGTAATACAGGTCATACTCAATTCGCTTGCGGATGGAGGTGTTTCCCCTGTATCCATTCACCTGAGCCCATCCCGTAAGTCCTGGGCGTACCTGATGCTTGATCATGTATCTGGGTATCTCTTCCCGGAACTTTTCCACAAAAAACGGACGCTCCGGTCTGGGACCAACCAGACTCATCTCTCCGCGCAGTACATTGAAAAGCTGAGGCAGTTCGTCGATACTTGTTTTTCTCATAAATTTGCCGAAATTGGTGACTCTTGGGTCATCCTTAACGGTCCAGGCTTTTTTCTCCTCTTCCGGCGGCTGCACATCCATGGAGCGGAATTTGTACATCATAAAATTCCGGTTGTGCAGACCCACCCTCTCCTGCTTATAAATAAGCGGCCCGGGAGATGTGATTTTTATCATGATCACCGAGAAAAGCATAACCGGTGAAAATAATACAATTGCGGCCAGCGCGCCTCCAAGATCCATAATGCGCTTTATCAGGGCATTGAAGGTATTGGATAGGGGCACATATCGGATATTGATAACCGGCAGTCCCAGAATGTCCTCTGTATAGGGTTTTGTGGGGATGATGCGGTTATAATCCGGTATAAATTTTGTATGCACTCCTGATTTTTCACAGAGCGCCACAATCTGTTCCAGACGGTAATACTCATTCAGTCCAAGAGTGATGGCAATCTCATCCAGGTGGTTCTGCGGCAGGATCACCATCAGATTGGCAATCCTTCCCAGCACTTTGATCCCCTTATACTCGGTTCCCGCCTCAATATGGTCATCCAGAATTCCTCTCACCTTATATCCCCACTGGGGATTTGCGAGAATACGGTCGATATATTCCTCAGCGGCACGGCTGTAGCCCACCAAAAGAACATGCTTCTGGTTATATCCCTTGGAGCGCATCTGACGCAGCCCCAGCCTTATAAGGTTCCTGGACACAGTCTCCAGAAAAATATTGACCACATAAAAAATGACAATAACATGACGGGAAAAATCAATCTGCTTAACCAGATATAAGGCCCCGACAAACAGAAACATCCCAATGGTATTGGCCTTAATGATATTGGAAAGTTCCAGCCTTCTTCCCTGCATACGCTTTGGCGTATACATGTTAAATGCATAATTTAATATCAAATATCCGGGCACAATGAACAGCAGCGCTGACATATAGACCCGGAAAGGTAATCTTCCTACATTGTCGTTCAGGAAAGGTACATAAAACTTAATGACCCAAGCCAGAAAATAAGAGAGCGCAATCACAAAAGCATCGATCACCACCTGCAGACGGTTAAAATGCTTCTGGTTCTCTTTTATCAAGGTTTATCACCTTCTCTTCTTCATAATTCGCAGCCATCTGCACTTTACTCTGCCAGCTGACCACGATCATCCGTAACCGTTCAGTACCTTCACAATCACAGACAAAAATCCATGCAAACTGCCTTTGACAATGGAATTTGCGCCTGTCTGTAAAACGCGGTCTTACAGTCAGCACAGTAAATGCGCAGACCTGCTGCTTAGTTACGATAATTCCCACTTATAATACTATAAATTTAACGAAAAGGCAACAAAACATTTTCTGAAGACTCCTTAAGAAGGCAAAAAAACGGCAATTTGCAGGTTTTTTTACTGCAAAATGCCGTTTTTTCACGTAACATTATTCCATATTTTTGTTACTTTCTTCCAATTTTTCCACCAGTTCCCTACAGATTTCTTCCGCGCTTTTTTTGTCCGTATTGACAATAAAATCCGCTGCTGCCATGTATTTTTCTCTGCGTTTTTCCATAAGCGAACGGATGTACGCTACTGTCTTGTTGCCCTCTATGACGGGACGGTCATGACTGTCCTTTACCCGTTCCAGGATCACCTCCGCAGAGGCGGACAGCAGCACCACTCTGCCGTTCTTTTTCATCTCTGCCACATTACACTCCCGCATAGGTACCCCGCCTCCGCAGGATACGACTACATTTTTCCTGTCCTGCAGCTCGATCAAAAGTTCTGTCTCCAGATTGCGGAAATATTCCTCACCGTGAGTCTCAAAAATTTCCGGTATGCTCATCTTCTCTCTTTCGGAGATAAGCTGGTCCATCTCCACTACTTCCAGGCCGTACTTTTCACTCAGTGTACGCGCAATTGTGGATTTTCCTGCTCCCATAAATCCGATAAGGACGATATTATATCCAAAATCTCTCTTGTCTTTCATGCTGTTTCCCCTGTTTCCCTTTATGAATGTAAAGCAATGAATTTATTATAACAGAAACAGGAAAAATAGCAATTCTTTTTTCATCAGACAGCAAACAGGTCGTTGAACGCCTCGCTCATAGTTGGATGGGTATAGATCTGGTCACGCAGCACTTGATAAGGAGCACCTAAGTCCATTGCCAGTTTTATAGTGTTGATCATCTCGTAGGACTCCTCACAGAGAAGCATAGCTCCCAGTATCTGCCCTGTTTCCTCATGGATCACTGCCTTTAACATGCCCTGGGGATTCTTCAAAACTTGTGCTTTGGGGATGGCTGCTGCCGGAAGTACTGCGATCTTCACCGGTATCTCTGCCTTCCTGGCCTCTGTCTCATTCATTCCCACGCGGGAATAGGAGGGAGAGATAAACACACTGTAAGGAACCGCCTTTCTCCTGGAGAGTGCATAGCTGCCGCCGTTCATCTGGGACCAGATGATCCTGAAATCATCCAGGGAAGTATAAGTAAACTGCAGCCCGCCGTGCACATCTCCCATGGCCCAGATATTATCAGCCGTTGTCTTCAGATTGTCATCCACAACCACTGCCCCTCTGCTGTTAAGCGCTACCCCTGCCCGCTCCGCGTGCAGACCTTCCGTGTTGGGTTTTCTTCCGGTTGCGATCAGCACAGCATCTGCCTCCAGGATTTCCTCCTGTCCTTTGAACGTCAGCTTCACCAGGGCATGGCCGTCTGCCTGGGCGATCTCGTGGATCCCGGCTCCCAGCTTAAAGGTCACACCGCGGTTTTCCAGCACACCCTGAATAGCACCCGCGATATCCCTGTCTTCTCTTGGGATCAGCACTTCCCCGTCCTGCAGAACCGTCACCTTTGTTCCGAATCCTGAATACATGGAAGCAAACTCCAGGCCAATATAACCGCCTCCCACGATCACAAGGCGCTTTGGATAGTCTCTTAAATCCATCAGTTCTGCGCTGGTATGTACAAAGGGATTACCTTCCAGCCCTTTGATCGGCGGGATCACAGGGGTTCCTCCTGCGTTGATAAAGATTTTCTCCCCCTTGATTTCAAAGGTTTCCTCAGCCATCTTCACCTCCACAACTGTGTTGGAGACAAACGATGCAGTTCCGTTATATACATCCACATTTTCCAGGTCATCCAGCTTCCTGAAATTCTTTTCCCGGAGCATGGAGGTAAGCCTTCTCTTTTCATCAATGGCCGCTTCATAATCCGCAGTCCTCTCTTCCGGTGATGCTTCTTTCTTATTAAAAGCCAGCCCGGAGCTTCTGATCAGGGATTTTGACGGGATACACCCCACATTGATACAGGTTCCGCCGTACATGCCCGCGTCCTTCTCAATCATTGCCACCTTTTTACCCTGTCCTGCCAGCTTGCCTGCCAGTGTTTTGCCGCCTTTGCCAAATCCGATGATCACTGCATCATATTTTTTCATATCTCTTTACCTTTCCTCTCTGTGGAAAATCCTTTTATCTATATCCTCTATGGTTATTTTACTGAGTTTTTCCCTGCAAACTTCATTCAGCTCGCCATAAATATCATCCATAATGTCAGCCATCCCAGAAGCTACCATACATTCCATATCCGGATTCCCGGACTTCCAGGACGCGCACACAGCCTCTGTCTCCAATGCGTCATAAATCATGGCAAGATCCACATCCCCTGCTTCCATAGAAGTATGGTACCCACCATTCTGTCCCTCTTTGGTGGCGATAAGATTCTTCTTTTTCAGCTTTGCCATAACCTTACGGATACGCGCCGGATTGGTACAGACATTCTTTGCCAGCTCCTCACTTGCCAGGGTCTCCTGTTTATGGTTCAGATAAACCAGCGCATGTACTGCAATTGCAAATTCACTTGTCATTTTTCTCACCCTCACTCCTGTTCTTTTTCATGCTTGTGCATATAGCACCGCGTTTACAACTCCTGATGCAGTCGCCGCAGCGGATACACTCCCTGCTGTTGGGATTCTCCCACACACGGATATCCATCTTACAGGCCCTCTGACAGCTCCCGCACCGGTTGCACTTAGATTCATCCACCTGATATCGGTACAGCGCAATCGGATTAAACAGGCCGTAAACCGCGCCCAGAGGACACAGATATTTACAAAACGGCCTGTATACCATAAGGGAAAGGAGCACGATCACCACCAGGATCGCCACCTTCCAGGCAAACAGAAATCCGATCGCTCCCTGCAGATCCTTATTTAAAAGCACCAGGGGAATACCTGCGGTCAGTGTCCCGCTGGGACAGATAAACTGGCAGAACCAGGGACTTCCCTGTCCGATAATATCCACATAAAACATTGGCAGCAGTATCACAAATACCACTAATATCACATATTTCAGCCATATAAGCCATCTGTGCCCCGGCAGATTCTTCCTCTTTCTCTTTTTAAGAAACGGTATCTTATAAAGAAGATCCTGAATCAGCCCAAACGGGCAAAGCCAGCCGCACACAAATCTTCCGATCAGGGAACCGATAAAAATCAGAAATCCGATAATATAAAAGGAAAACCGATAATTACGACTCCCCAGCACTGCCTGCAGAGAGCCAATGGGACAGGCCCCAAGTGCTCCCGGACAGGAGTAGCAATTCAGCCCCGGCACACACAGCGCCTTGGTGGGACCTTTATAAATCCTTCCTTTGATAAATCCCAAAACATAGCCGTTGGTCAGTGCCGTAAATCCCACCTGCACAATCAGCCGCAGCCTGTTCTGGATCTTCTGCCAGATATTAACCAATTCCTATACACTCCAGACATATATTGATCGCTTTTGTAAGCACTGTATCCGCTTCCCCCCGGCTCACCCCAAACAGGATAAAGGCCGCCGCCGTGACAAGAAGCAGGCCTCTGATCACTGCCGCTTTCTTCCTACTCATTTGACACCTTCCCAAGCATCTCATCTATAATAGCTGTCCACTGCTTCTTACTCTTTGCTCCCGGGTAAGTATCTCCAATCTGGTTACCATCCTTATCCAGGAAAATCGTTGTGGGTACAACCTGCGCATTTTTCAAGATCCTATACTGCATATTGGCATCCTTCGGTATCACAAGATGTGTATAATCAGCTTCTGTTGACTCCACGATCTCAAGCGCCGTCTCATCCCCCGGTTTACTCACATCACTGATGATCCCCACCATCTGAAATCCTTTATCCGCATATTCCCGGCTCAGTTCCCCAAGATCCGGCATTTCCCTGATACAAGGCCCGCAGAAAGTCCCCCAGATATTCACCATGGTCAGATCCGATTTCCCAAACAATTCCTGGTCCACATCCTCCCCATCCAGTGTCTTAGTCTGAAACTCCCCAAAAACATCATTCTTCTCCACCGCATCCCCAGCGCCCTCATCCTGCGCTTCTGCCTGCTGTCCATCCTGGCTGCCGCTCTCTACGTCCGCCTTCTGTCCCTCTCCCTGACTGTCATCCTTCCCCTCCTGCACTTCTTTCGTCTCTGCACTTTCCTCTGCAGCACTGCCGGA
Source organism: Blautia marasmi (assembly GCF_900258535.1). Taxonomy (NCBI): domain Bacteria; kingdom Bacillati; phylum Bacillota; class Clostridia; order Lachnospirales; family Lachnospiraceae; genus Blautia; species Blautia marasmi. The sequence continues at coordinate 3,774,063 of NZ_OIWX01000001.1, read as the reverse complement.
GGCTACACTCTCCTCCTTCTGGCTTTTCGCGCTCTCTTCTGTCTGTGTCTCAACCTTCCCCCCATCATCCTCTTTATCCCCACAACCAGCCAGCACCCCAGCCGCCACTACAGCCGTCACCGCCATTGCCATCCAATACTGTCTCCGTTTTCTCATAATAAACCTCCATATTGTTATCTTCTCTGTTACAGTTCATACTGAAATTATATTAGTTACAGTTCCAAATGTCAATACCCTTTCCCACATTTTTTCCATTTCCCCCTCTTATGTAACCAAATCACATTCCCCCTTAATCCATTCTGCCTTAAGCCCTTCTGCCCCAATCCTGTCCATCTCAAGCCTATCCGCCTCAAGCACTTTCACCTCAAGCACTTTCTACCTCAATGCCCTCCGCCTCAGGCCTATCCGTCTCAAGTACTTTCTGCCTCAAGCACTTTCGCCTCAAGCACTTTCTGCCTCAAGCACTTTCTGCCTCAAGCACTTTCTGCCTCAAGCACTTTCTGCCTCAAGCACTTTCCGCTTCAAGCCCTTCCGTCTCATGCCTATCCGTCTCATGCCTTTTCTACCTCAAGCCCTTCTGTCTTAAGCACTTTCAGTCTCAATGCTCTCCGTCTCAAGCCTATCCGTCTCAAACTCATTAAGCCTCAAACACTTTCTGCCTCAAGCACTTTTCGCTTCAAGCACTTCCGCCTCAAGCATATCCGTCTCAAGCCTATTCTGCCTCAAGCACTTCTGTCTCAAGCACTTTCCGCCTCAATGCTCTCCACCTCAAGCATATCCGTCTCAAGCCTTTTCTACCTCAAGCCCTTATGCCTCAAGCTCATCTGTCTCAAGCACTTTTCGCCTGGATTCCGTCTGCCTCAAACCCATCCGCCTGAGAACACCAGGGATGAGGGGAGGTACCGGGAGGGGCGGCGGGGTGTATATCTGTGGCAGCGAGGTTAAGTGGAAGGTTCTGTGAGATCCGCCAATTACGCAGACTTAGGCGTGAGCCCGCTGGCGAACGTCTTAGTCGTAGTTATTGGCTAGCTCACAGGTTCTGGAACGTCGAGCGGCCACAGATATACACCCCGCCGCCCCTCCCGGTACCTCCCCTCATCCCGTCCCTCCCAGCCAAAACACAAAAAAAGAAGCCGCCAAGCTCCCACAACCGTGTTCCGCCCGACAGCCTCTCCCCCGAATCCGTTTATTTGAATCCGTTCATTTAAATCCGCTCATCTAAATCCGCTCATCTAAATCCGCTTATCTATACTCGCTTATCTAAATCCGCTTATCTAAATCCGCTTACCAAAGTCCACTCATCTCCTCCCCTATTTTCCCGGATCGATCACATACTTCCCTTTCGCCCTCACCTCAGGCCTCCCCAAAACATCCTCCAATTCCTCCAGTCCGCATACCGCATAAACCATACTGCTCACATCCAGTCTCCCCGAATTAATCAGATCCAGCGCCCGTCTCTGTGTATAAGGATTAATATAGGAAGCCTTCAGCACCAACTCCTTCTGAAAGATCTGAAACGGCTTCACAGCAATCTCTTCATCCGGCTTTGTAAGCCCAAACATCATGACAACCGCCTTATTCCCCGCAATATCAATTGCCTGCTCAATAGTAGTCGGACGCCCCACACATTCGATCACCACATTCACCCAGTTCATCCCACATTCTGCCAGACGGCCTTTTACATCTTCCTTCAGCGGGTCAATACATACATCTGCCCCAAGCTTTCTTCCCACTTCCCTCTTGTTCTCCACCGGTTCCAGCAAGGCCACCTTAGCGGCCCCTGCCAGCTTTGCAAGCTGAAGCATCAAAAGCCCTATCATACCGCCGCCGATCACCACCACTTGGTGTCCGGGCTGGATCTCGCACATGTCAATACCGTGGAGACAGCAGGCCACCGGTTCTGCCATTGCGCCCTGCTCAAAAGTGGTGTGCTCGCCCAGCAGATAGACCTGACGTTCATCCACCGCACAATATTCCGCAAATCCGCCGTCCACTGTGGTTCCATATCCGATCATATTTTCACAGTAATGGGCAACCCCGTTTCTGCACGGGTCACAGGCTCCGCAGTAACAGTTTGGATCAATACACACCCTGTCCCCCGCTTTGTAATTCTTCACCTGGCTTCCCACTTCCCGGATCACACCGGAAAATTCATGTCCCAGGATGGTGGGCGGTGTCACTTCCGCTGCGCCTTTATCTCCCTCATAAATATGAACATCGGTTCCGCACACGCCACATGCCTTAACCTGAATCAACACATCATGAGGCCCCACAACAGGCATCTTATGTTCTTCCACTCTCAGATCATGTTTTCCGTAAAATACTGCACTTCTCATATCCGACTCCTCCTGAATCAAAACTAATTTTTACTTTTACCTTAAACTTATGATTATGTATTACGCATAAGTTCACTATATAGCAAGGTACCACAAATTACAATTGACAATAATACCAATTTTAAGCACAAGTTTTTATTCATTCTGCTATAACTTTTGATTAGGAATTGTCTTTTTCTTTTTCTCATACTAAAATAGAAACAGCAGCAGTAACCGGCGAGATACGGAACCGATGCAAACAGCAATATCCCAGGAGGAAATTCATGATGACAACCGGCATGACCACAATGGAAATCAAAAAGATAAATAAGAGCAAAGTATACCATCTCATATATGACAGCCACACCATCTCCAAGCAGGGGATCGCCTCTGCCCTGCAGATGGGTATGAACACTGTGACACAGAATCTGAAGCTTCTGGAGGAGGAAGGCTTGATCGAACGGAACGGTTATTTTGAATCCACAGGCGGCAGAAAGGCCCAGGCTATCCGCATTCTGCCCAGGGCCAGAATATCTCTCGGTATTGAGATACTCAGGAAAACCCTGCATATTGCCGCTGTGGATCTATACGGCTGCATTCTAGAACAGGAATCTTACCCCCTCCCTTTTCATGTCTCAGATGCATACTGTGAAAAAGTAGGGCAAACGGTAAATGCTTTCACAGAAAAATATAGGCTGCCCCGGCAACAGATCCTGGGCGCAGCGATCGCAATGCAGGGCCTGATCTCCACTGACGGTACCTCTGTAAGCTATGGCAGGGTGCTGGACCATACCGGTATGAAGCTTTCGGATTTTGCCCGCCATATTCCCTATCCCTGCCGCCTGGAACACGACTCCAAAGCAGCCGGTTATCTGGAAACCTGGCATCAGGAAAAGTTCCGGGATTCCATTGTAGTCCTGCTGAACCAGAATCTGGGCGGGGCTGTCATTCTGGATGGAAAAGTGCATAACGGCCTCGGCATGCACAGCGGTTCCATAGAACATATGTGTATCAATCCTGACGGCCCGCTCTGCTACTGCGGGGAGCGGGGCTGTCTGGAAACCTACTGTTCCGCGGACAGTCTGGAGCGGGCGGCAGGGACCGACATTCCCACTTTCTTCGGACAACTCCGGCTTGGAACCCCTGCCTTCATAAAGATCTGGGAGGATTACCTGCGGCACTTGGCGTTTGCCATATGTAACCTGAATGTGGTGCTGGACTGCTATGTCATTATAAGCGGATATCTGGCCCCCTACTTTCTACCGGAAGATTTGGAACGGCTCACACGTATGATCACAGACTCCTCCCCATATAAACAGCAGAAGGATTTTATTTTTCTGAGTACCCACGGACAGCTTGCACCTCCCGTGGGGGCGGCTCTCTATTATATAGATGAATTTTTGCACGAAATATAATAAGGTATGGGAACAGCCCCTGTGTGGACAGTTCCCATACCTCTTATCCTTCATAAAAACAAACTTGGTCTTTTCCGCGCTTTTTCGCCTCATAAAGTGCCTTATCTGACTTTTGGTAAAGCACAGGAAATGTAGTTCCGTCATCAGGTGCCACAGCGATCCCTATACTGACCGACAGGCTGCATCCCTTGAACTCCTTCGGCAGGCTGCTCTGGAAATTTTCCATAAGCTGCTCTGCCTTTCTGGAAATTTTCTGCCGTTCATTTACATTCCTCATAAACACCACAAACTCATCGCCGCCCATACGTCCCGTAAAGTCATCTCCCCGGAAGGTGTTCTTCATACAGGCTGCAAATAACTGCAGAACCCGGTCCCCCTGGGGATGGCCGCAGGTATCATTCACATTCTTGAAATTATCCAGATCTAAGATCAGAAAAGCCCCTGCATTGCCGCTCTCCTCAATGACCAAATCCATCTCCTGCTCCAGTGCTCTCTTGTTCTTTAAACCGGTCAGGGAATCTCTGGATGCACTTTTCACAGCCTCTGAAAGCTGTTGTTTCTGGCGGCTGATATCTATAAAGGCGCACTGGACAACCAGATGACCTTCCTGTCTCTGCACATCAAAATTCCCGTAAGCCCATTTGCTCTGCTTTTTTCCGCATCGGATCAAAAACTCCCTGGACACCAGCCCCTCTTTGAGATTCTGAAACCACTCACGGTCTCCGCTCTCCAGGACCGGCCAAAGGAAGCTTCCGTATTTCTCCTGATACTCGTCCGAAGAACATTCCATGAACTGGTAAAAACCGTCATTGGAATCCAGGATCGGCAGATTCTCATCCAGGCGAAAACGGACAATGGCACTGGGCACAGTCCGGTAAATAGAACGGATATTCTCATATGCCTGCTTTATTTTTTTATGGGTCATACGGCGGCTGTTCAGCATGACAAAAACCATCAGACCCAGCACCAGCAGAACGGAAACACAGTACAGTGCCGTGCCGTCGATCACATCCCTTGTCTTGGCGTCCACCACATTACAGGGGATCACCAGAAGCAGATACCAGTCATTGATCCCCACAGCCGTATACTCTAATATATATTCCTCACCCTTTTTTTGGTAACGAATATATCCATTGTCTTTCTTTTTCATATGCTCTGCCAAATCCTGCAGATTCTGCCTGGTGAATTCTTTACTGACCACTTTTTCCAGGTCTTCCAGCACATTCTCTTTGGCGTCCCCCTGCTCTGAACGCACTAATATTTCTCCGGAGGAATCCGTTATATAGTTGTACCCTTCTCCATTGAAATATTGGATGGACATTAAATATTCCAGCTGGTCCATGGTATACTGTCCCAGCACGATCCCTTTGATTTCCCCTTCCCGGTATATGGGTACGCTGATGATCATCATTCTCCTGCTGCTGTCGGTTCCAACTAGGCTCTCCACGGAGCTTTCCCCCTGCATCGCCTTTTTGAAATAATCCCTGTCCTTCACATTCCTTTGCTGCTCCATGCCGTTGTAATACATATTGCCGTCCAAATCCACAACAGCAAGCTTTGTAAAACGGGTTATATTGGATTTCTGCTCCAGGATATCCAAAACCCGCTCTGAATGGACCGATGTTTTCTGTCCCCCAATAGAATCCGCGATTCCCTCCAGATACAGATAATCATTGTTTATCCGCTCATTGATCAGCTTTATACTCTGCTGCGCAAGCTCCTGCGCATAGGCATTTGTTTCATTTTCCAGAATGTCATAAATATAAGCAGCATAGAAGAAAGATGCCCCTATGATAAACCCAATGGCCAGGGTGAGGATTCCGACTGTGATCCACCTCTTTTTTTTCTGCATATCATTCCTTCTTCCTGAACGCCGACTCCGTGTCTCTTCTATATATTATATAGGAGCGCGGATGCCCCGTCAATTTGAATTAAAGAAACTCCTTTACAGTTTCCCTTGCAGTCTATTATAATGAAACTATAACAAAAGAGGAGGAAGATTATGGAAAAAGCAAAAACCGTTTTCAAAGGCATTGGTATCCTTTTACTGGTTCTCATTGGTATTTTACTGCTTCTTGTGGTTTACCTTACCGTTAGGGAATACCGTCCAAAGGCAGAGGAAACCGTGGAGGGGAATTACAAAGACGGTGAACTGCTCTCACTGGGCCGTCCTTTTTCTGTCATGAGCTACAATACCGGTTATGCATCCCTGAGTAAAGATGAGGATTTTTTCATGGACGGCGGGAGCAAGGTCAAACCCGGCTCCAAATCCCTGGTGGAAGACAACCTGGACGGTATCACAAAAATCCTTCAGGATAATCCCTCTGACGCGTATTTCTTACAGGAGGTTGACATCAATTCCACCCGCTCCTACGGCATAGATCAACGCAGCATCTACAGCGAAGCTCTGAACAAAAACAGCTTCTTCGCCTATAATTTCAAATGTGATTTTGTACCCTACCCGATTCCTCCTATCGGGCATGTGGAAAGCGGCCTGGTCACTCTGACGGACAACTATGTTACAGATGCTGTCAGACTTTCCCTGCCGGAGTCCTTCTCCTGGCCGGTAAAGACCTGTAATCTGAAACGCTGTCTTCTGGTTACCAGATTTCCTCTGAAGGATTCCTCCAAAGAACTGGTGCTCATCAATTTCCATCTGGAGGCATATGACAGCGGGGAGGGTAAAATAGCTCAGAGCAAAATGCTTGCAGATGTGCTGGCCAGGGAATATGAAAAAGGAAATTATGTCATTGCAGGGGGAGATTTCAACCAGACCTTTGAGGGCGTAGACAAATATCCTGTCACCCATAAGGAAGACTGGGTTCCCGGTGTGATCGGGGAAAGTGACATCCCCGAACATTTTTCCTTTGCCATAGATGATTCCTTCCCCACCTGCCGTCTGCTGAACGCCCCTTATACCGGGTCATACGATACCTCTCAGGTGTATGTCATCGACGGCTTCCTTGTATCCGACAACCTGGCGGTGAGAAATGTAAATGTCATTGACGTGGGGTTTGAATACACAGACCACCAGCCGGTGCGTCTGGAAGTTGCTTTCAAGTAAGCATACTGATTTCAAGGATTTCCGCATAGAGTGTCTATAGAGGATATTCTGTGAAAAGGAGTCTTTACATGAAGGAGATCAGCCATATTCATTTGAAAAACCAGGGAAATTTTATTGTGCGTCCCGGCTTTGTCTATGTGGACTGCCGGGGCTGCCGGATTTATGAGAAGGGGCACACCATGCTCCCACCCGGAGCTTCCGCCACCATCAGTCTGAAGGATCACGGAATCTCGGAAGGTTCCTGTATCACTTTTTATGCGGAAGTCCCTCAGGGACCAGACCGGGAGGCTCATCAGATTTTTATTTACTCGGAATCCTGCCGGAATACTGCCCGCTATGTCATCAGCGGCACAGCCGCGGACAGTACACTGGGCTTTATCTCCGATGTATGCTAACTTTATACAGACAGAAATGCAAAGGTCAGGTATCGTCTGGTACCTGACCTTTGCATTTCCTATCCCATTTCCCTGCAGCTCAGACAGGATCACGCACAACCTTTATTGCATCCATCTGTTTAAAACATCCAGCAGCCGCTTAAGTTCAATGGGCTTGGCAATATGATCATTCATACCTTTATCCCTGGCTCTTGCCACGTCAGCGGTAAAAGCGTCCGCTGTCAGCGCTATAATGGGTACAGTCCCCGCATCACAGCGGTTCAGGGAACGTATGGCAGAAGTAGCGTCATAACCATTCATGACCGGCATCTGGATATCCATCAAAATGGCATCATATTCACCCACTGCGGATGCTTCAAACACTTCCCGGGCACGCTGTCCGTTCTCCACTGCGTCTACAGCGAAATTCTGCATCTGGAGCAGCTCCACCGCGATCTCACGGTTCATGTCATTGTCCTCTGCCAACAGGATCTTTTTGCAGTCTGTCTGCGTATGTATATTCTCATCCTTTGATTCTGCCGCCTCACCCAGATCTGAAGATATAAATATATGGAGTACCTGCAGCATTTTGGACTTAAACAGTGGTTTTGTGATAAACGCATCTGCTCCTGCCTGCAGAAATTCCTCCTCGATTTCCGAATAGTCATAAGCGGAAACAATGATAATGGGCACATCGCTGCCCAGTTCTCTGCGGATGGCTCTCACTGTCTCCAGACCATCCATCTCCGGCATCTTCCAATCCAGCACAACGGCAAAAAAATCATCCTTCTCTTCATGGGCTTCTACGATCCGCCGGACAGCTTCCTTACCGGATAATACCCAATATCCCCGCATTCCCAATTCATTGAGCAGTGCCGCTGCACTTTCACAGGTTATTTTATCATCATCCACGATCAGTACCGGCAGACCGGCAAGTTCCTCACTGTATTCCTCTTTTTCCAGACAGAGTTCAAGGGGAACGGAAACGGTAAATTTACTGCCCTTCCCCAGCTCGCTCTGCACATGGATGGAACCGTTCATCATTCTGACAATATTCTCCGTAATGGTCATACCCAGGCCTGTGCCCTGCAGTTTACTGATGCGGGAATCCTCTGCCCTGGTGAATGGTTCAAATATCCGGGGGATGAAATCATCGGCTATCCCTATCCCATTGTCGATACAGATAAATTCATACTGGCTTTTCCCCGGAGACGGTGCGTGCAGTTCATTGATGCGCAGTATGACCTTTCCTTTTTCAGGGGTATACTTGATCGCATTGGACAAAAGGTTCATGAGGATCTGCTGCAGCCGATCGCCGTCAGCAATGATATTCTCATGCCGTACCTGGCCGATACTGATCTGAAATTCCTGCTGTTTTTCTGTCACCAGAGGGCGGCACATGTCCGTTATATTCTGGACCAGCTCCGGCAGATTGACCTTTTCCGGCGTCAGATCGATTTTCCCGCTTTCAATCTTTGACATATCAAGGACTTCATTGATCAGACTGAGCAGATGACGGCTTGATGTGCCGATCTTGTTGAGACAATCCCGTATCTTTTCCGGAGAATTTATATTGGCCTGGGCAATTACCGCCATTCCCATAATAGCGTTCATGGGTGTCCGGATATCATGTGACATGGAAGAAAGGAAGTTTGTCTTCGCCTGATTGGCTATCCTGGCAGCCTGGCAGGCTTCTTCCAGGGCGATGCGCTGTCTCTGCTGTTCCTCCCGGTCATTGGTCATATCAATCCCCACACTGTAAAAAGAAGGGATACCATCCCAGCTCTCCTCAGCACTCACATAGCTGAACGTCATGGTGAGGATTTTAATCCTGCCGCTGCGTGTGATAATGCGGGCCTCGGTGCTTGTATCTCCGCCATTTTCTCTGGAATTCTCCATGACCTTTACCGCCCGCTCCAGATCATCCGGGTGCACATAATCACAGCGGGAATGCAGTTCTGCTTCAAACTGCGATTTGGTATAACCGATCATCTGCAGAAAACCGCCTCCATACCATAGAACCGTCCGCATATCCCTGGCATCCACCCTGGCAAACCCACCGGGGATGGTCCGGATGATGGCTTCTTTTTCCCTGTCCTTTTTTGCCATGTTGTATTCCATACTGTGATTATCGTGGGACAACTCCAGGCGTGCCCTGTGGCCCTCCCAGTACACAATACGGTTCTTGATCAGAAATGTGCGGTCCAGCACAGGATTATAATATTCCCATTCATAGAATTCATCTTCTGTCAAAAGGTGATTGGTACAGAAAGGACAAGGGCTGGTCCTGCCCTGTATTACCTCATAGCATTTGCGGCCTGCCACCTGCTCAAACGGCCTGCCCAGGGTTTCACAGGAAGACGAATTCAAATACAGAAGTTCATATGTCTCCAGATCGGCCAGATAGACATTTCCCACATATTCATCCATCATCCATTTAAAATAATCTGATCTTCTATCCGAATTGCAGGTTCCCTCTCTCAAGCCTGACAGCCTGCTGCACTCACCGGATGGCATGCTCCCCTCAGCTCTGTTCACTGCAGGGTCTGTATTTCTTTGACATTCCATGTCTTTCTCCTTCAACCGATTAATCCTCTTATCCCTCAAAACACCTGTATCAAAACAAGTCTTCCTCGTTTGTTCACATACATATTTATGTATTATATCATAAATAGCAGAAATAGCCAATAATAAGAAAATGGTTCACAAGAATAACAAGGCGGAGAATATCCAATCTTCAAATATTCTCCGCTGTTTTTTCAAAATATCAAGTTTCCGTCCCTATATCTGTCCGTAGACGATCAAATTTATCTTGCTTCTATTTTTATAAACATCATAAAGAAGCGAAGCAGTACATAGCCGATGATCATGGTCGTGATAAAAGTCTGGAAACCTGCAAGCTGGATCACTGCATTTCCCAGTGCTTCTTGTCCTCCTTCTGTGAGGAAAGCCCCCATTTTTGCGGACGCCACGATCCCGATGGCCATGGGGAAGGTCATGCCTGCATACCCCGGAGCAAAGGGGAAGGAAAAAAACTTAGGCAGTTTTATAAGAATAAACACCAGGGACGCCAGCACACAGAGGTACAAAAATGTCACCAGAACCTGACTCGGTTTTTCCAGAACATTCAGAACACTCACCACACAGAGGCTGCAGGGTGCCAGCAGGACAGCCATGGTGTGGTAGACCGCCGGCTTAACTTCCACTTTCATAAGTCTCCATATCATGAACGGGACTAGGATCACATAGATAGCGATCCCATAATATGTCACCACCGTCAGGATCCCCTTGGCATTCATGGCTCCCCCCGTCACACAGCTCACCATGATACCGTTATATGTAACAAACCAACTGGGCACAAAGGTGCTGATCTCGCGTTTCATGATCATGTTGCGGACTGTGAACACAAGCAAATGCACCGTATGGATGGCCAGGCCCGCTCCCCAGATGAATTTTCCCGCTGTGAATCCCAGTTCAAAGAAGTAACTGCCCAGGATCATCGTCACCATGGAAAACCCTGCATAAAGACTACAGGGCACTACTGCCTTATACTCTTCCAGACAGGTTTTGGGAAAACGGATCATTTTTACTATATAGCAGATCAGGATCACCATGGCTGTCCACATCATAACATGCCTCAGCCAGCTATAGCCAAACCCTGCATATACATTGCTCAGAGTCAGTGCTCCCACAAATGTGGGCAGTATGGGCACAGGTAATTTTTCCAATCTATTCATCTTTTGTGTCCTCCTGATAATAATATTCAAAATTGTCGCTCACATGGAAAAAGTCGGAGTAATCTATCTCAAATATGGGTTTCTTCACCTTTGACACGTCAATCCTCCTGGCAATTAACTGCTGGAGAACACCACTGTAGGATAGATCCCCCTGGATGACCGCACCCAGGATCCGTCCGTTTTTATGGATGATCTTTTTGTACCCCTCTCTTCCCTCCTGTGTCTCCACAAGCTCTGTCTCATCTTTAGGCTCTGCCTGTCCCAGGGACATGGTGGGGATACCAAAGAAATTCATGGTGGACTTACTGGCAAAGAAATCTGTCATCTTCCGTTTCACCCCAGCCATATTGCTGCCGGCGATAATGCCCTCCTTGACAGCCACGGGCCAGATGGGTGCCCTGCCGGATACATCCCCGGCCCCGTAGATTCCCGGCACGTTAGTCTCTCCGGATTCATTAAAGAGAAGACCGAAGCGGTCGGTCTCCACCCGGCATCCTTCCAGAAATTCCACATTTGCGCGCACACCTGCCGTCACAATGAGGAAATCACAGGGAATCTTGCTGCCGTCTGAGAGAAGGAGTTCTTTTACATTTCCATCCCGGCCGGTAAAAAGTTCCTGTACGCCCACACCATAATACTGCTTTACTCCTTTTTCATCCATAGCTGCCTCATAGACAGAAGCTGCCTTTTTGTCAAGCTGTTTACACAGCAGATGGTCCGCCAGCTCCACGACCACTGGCTTTACCTTGTTATCCAGCAGTCCGGAAACCGTATCCAGGCCCACAAGCCCTGCCCCCATGACAACCACATGGCTGGCCTTTGGCAGTGCCGCCTTGATCCTGTCAATATCGCACAGGTTCCTGAAACCAACCACATTCCCGGCCTCCCTCATTCCTTTTACGGGAGGGATGAAAGTATGGGAACCGGTTGCTATGAGAAGCCTGTCGAAGGAAACACGCTCCCCATCCTCTAAAAGAACGGCGTGCTCCCGGCAGTTTACAGATACAGCCTCTCTGCCTTTCAAAAACTTTATTCTGTATTTTTCCGTAAAATCCGGTTCCGTAAAATCAAGCTGCTGTATATTCCTTATATTTCCCAGATAATGATGCAGGATGCATCTGGAATAAATGGTTTCATCCCTGGAGATCATGAGGATCTCCCCGTCCCTGTCCACCCTGCGGATCTCTTTTGCCGCATTGACGCCTGCTGCGGAGGAACCCAGAATCACATATCTCATACCCTACACCTCCTCAAATGTTATGGCCTGCATGGGACATTTCTCCACACACATGGGGGCGCCTTTATGGTCGCGGCTCCTGTGCACACACATATTACACTTCATAATTTCCTTATGCTCATGGCTGTCACTTTTCAAGATACCAAAGGGGCACGACATGATGCACATATAACAGCTGGCACACCGTTCCTTGTGGTATTCCACATAGCCCGTCTCAGGGTTCTTGCTCATAGCTCCTGTCATACAGGTATAAACACACTCCGGTCTCTCACAGTGCCGGCAGAATATGGGGGCCGGTTTTGTCTCACTGTCGATCACCACACGGTTTCTGGCATCCCCGCTGTCTGTCTCATGGCTGACCACACAGGCGGTAACGCAGGTCAGGCAGCCGATACATTTGCTGCGGTCTATTTTTATCCGATACATTTTGGTTCCCCCTTATCTTTTTTCAATGCGGACAGCCGCTGATTTGTAGGATGGTTCTTTGGAATAAGAGTCATAGATGGATGGGGTGAGCTTGTTGCACTCCATATAATGGATGGGCGCGTACAACTCGTCCTCCCTGACATTTTCCGTTATCTTTACAGCAAACTCTGCGTTCCGGCCGTTGGCGGAACAGACACGGATCTTCTCGTTTTCTATTATACCGTGATGTTTTGCTGTGTTTGGGTGCATGTAGAGATATGCTTTTTTCAGGGAGACATCCTCCACGAATTTCACCTCTTTTGTCCTGCTCTGTGTATGCCACTGCCCAACAGAACCGCGCCCGGTGTTAAACACAAAGGGAAACTCTTTGGTTACAGGCATGGGATTTTCCATAGGCTTCTCAAAAATAAACTGTGCCTTTTGGGAGGGAGTAAAAAATTTACCGTCCTCGTAAAGCCTTCTCTGGTCTTCCTGCAGTTTATCGCCTTCCCGGAACGGCCACTGGATGCCATGGGAATTTTCCAGGCCCTCCCAAGTCACCCCTGTAATATCACAGGGCATCCCTCTGGAACATTCCTTCATCAGGGCAAAGCAGTCCTTTGGTGTCTCCCAGCCGTGAAGCAGATCCCCCATCCCCAGGGCTTTTCCCACTCCTAAAATGGCCTCGTAGTCTGATATCTCATTTTCCTGTCTCGGAAGTACCTGCCGCATAGCTGAAAGTCTGCGTTCCAGGTTGATATAGGTGCCTTCCTTTTTCATACCTGATACCACAGGGAAAAATACGGTGGCCCCCTCTGCGCTCTCAATGGTGTCATAGATATCCTGCACCACGTATAGCTCCAGTTTTTTCACAGCCTCCGCAAAGGTTTCATTGTTGGTCCAGCTATGTCTTGGATTGGTGCAGAGGATCCACAGACCCTTGATCTCCCCTGCATTGATCCCCTCAATGATCTGGTTATAGGTCTTGGTGGGTTTCTCCGCCAGCACACTTTCCTCCACGCCCAGAGCTTCTGCCACCCTTGCCCTTCTGGTGGGATTGGTGAAATCGCCCCCTGCATAGAGTACGGCAGTATTACTGTAGGCCCGGGAGCCCATGGCATTGCACTGGCCTGTGATGGAGTTTGCTCCTGTTCCGGGGCGCCCCATATTGCCTGTCATTAACGCCAGATTGATCACAGCCTGGGCGGTGCGGACAGCTTCATACCCCTGGTTCACACCCATGGTCCACCAAAAAGAGACACGTTTGCCGGTGTGGATCAGCTCCGCCAGCTCCAGGATCTGTCCCTCCGACAGGCCTGTCGCCTCTGCTGCCCGGTTCAGTGTATAGTCTTTCACAAACGCCTTGAATTCCTGGAACTTTTCTGTGTGCTCCTCTATGTATGTTTTATCAATATAGCCTTTCTCGATCAGCAGATTGGCTATGGCATAATAGAGGTACAGATCGCTTTTATGCTTCAGGCTATACCAGTAATCCGCATTTCTGGCACTCTCAGACTTTCTGGGGTCTATGACGATCAGTTTCTTATTGTGATTGTCTTTGATCTTCCCCCACATAATCGGATGTGTCACCACCGGATTGGCTCCTATAAGGATAATGGTGTCAGACAGCTCCAGATCCTTTAAGGTATACCCCGGGGCATCAAAACCGTAGCTCTGTTTATGTGCCACTACCGCGGTTGCCATACAAAGGCGGGTGTTTCCGTCCACATTTGTCTTCAGATAATTGCGCATCACATGGCCGAACAGTGCAAACTCTTCCATGGTGAGCTGTCCCGTACTGATGCCCGCCACACTCTCTGTCCCGTATTTTTCCTGAAGCTCTGCAAGCTTGTCAGCCACATACTGAAAGCCCTTTTCCCAGGATACTTCCCGCATGGTCCCGTCTGCCTGCCTGATCTTAGGAAGAGGGGACGGTTTTTTAACGGTAAGCTGCTTGTCCAGGGATAGACCTTTGATACAGCAGAATCCGTCATTGACCGGATACCCTTTTGTGGGCACAACTTTCATGATCCTGCCGTCCTCCACGTAAAAATCCAGATTACAGTCTATGGCACAGTAATTGCAGGTGGATTGTATTTTCTTCATGACTTCCTCCTATTTTCCTTATTTCAATCCTGTTCGGTAATTTCACAGAGTACGACTACTTCTTATATAGATGCATGGATCGACCTCATGTCAGTGTGGGATACCGATTCCTCTCCGCCCGCCGCTGCCGTTACCCTTGTTCTTGGTGATGCTCTCTCTCCACCTGCAGAGGCGGGAGAATGTCTTCCATGCTTTCTTCTATATAAAAAGGATAACGCCATACACGCAAAAAAACCGTGACATAAATCACGGTTTTAGACAATGTTCCTAACTGCTTATTCTTTAAAGTACCGGTTTAAAGCATCCGGGTTTGGTATCACAAAAGTATTCTTATCATAGCGGACAAGCCCATGTTCCACCAGGACTTTAAGCTGGCGGGAAGCTGTCTCCCTTTTGGTTCCCAGCATATCCGCAATCTGGGTCACGGTGAGTTTCAGGCAGATACGGACACCGCCCTCCTCCTTTTTCCCGTAATCACGTGCCAGCTTCCACAGCTTGGCTGCCATTTTCTTTTCCCCTCTTGTGGCATTGGTGGTATTCTTTAGCTGACGGTACAGTCTCCGGACTTTATGGGACTGAGAGGAAAAAAGGAAACGCATGAGTCTCCCATCTGTTTCCATCAAAGACAAAAGCTGCTTTCTGGGGATTGCCAGAATCTCCGCGGCCTCCATGATCTCACAGCTCACAGGTTCCGGCAAATCCTGAAGTATCTCCTCATTCAGGATACTGCCTTTTCCCAGGACGAAGATCACCTTCTTTTCTCCCATGGCATTCATCTTATATAAGGCAGCCGTCCCGCTGACCACGGCATAAACCGTGACGATCTCCTCCCTCTCCCGGTACAGGTGCTGGCCTTTTTTCATCTGTAGCAGCACACTGTACCGGGACAGATGTTCCAGACTGGACTGCCGGATCTCCTCTGCACCGAAGATCATCTTAAGTGAACCTTCTATATCCGTCACCCTCACGCTCCTATCTTACGTCTTTTTATCTCCAACCGCGTCCATGACTGCTGCCAGCCGTTTTGCTGACGCGCGGCATGATTTTTCCTAAGGCTCATTATAACGTAACAGATGACGAATATCTACCTATATTTATATAAGATACTTAATTTCTGTTAAGAATCGTTACCGTTCACAGTCCAATGTCCCGGGAGGTATTTTCCCAAAGGGATACTGCGCGATGCGCAGCAAAATCCCGAGTTGGCCAGTATACTATGAACCGTAACTAAGAGTCGGATACATGTATAGCGTTCAAATCTATATATTGGTTATAAAAATATCCGATCCCCACAAGCAGCATCAGCAAGACTACCAGGAACAAGATAAAATAATACTGATGCTCACTGTGCATGACACTTATCTTATAATTCATAAACCAAGTCTTTACGGATTCACTGCTGCCCAGGATCAGGATGGCCGCCTGTATGGCCGGAAACACCAAAATCTCCGTATTCTCTCCCAGCATAAAATATGCGGGAACAGTAAGTATGAGTGTCAGGGCAAAGAGGATCCAGGCCCTTTTATTATTTTGAAATATCATATTGCATTCTCCTTCCACTGTCCTTTCCCGCATCTTAAGACGGTTTTCGCAGAATGTCAATAGGCTGCTCACAATATCCGTTTTTTTCTGCCTGAGGTACATCCCCTTATGCCCACCTGTTCGGACCCGGCTCAGTCCGCGCGCAGGGAACGCCTTCTTCGCTCCAGCTCCACATCCATATTTCCCCGCTCCTTATCCAGTCTGTAGAAGCACATCACAACGCCGATGACTACACAGAGCACCATGGGGATCCAGATAAAGCTGGCCTCAATGTATGCAAGTGCCTTAGGCGTCTGGGCCGCGTTTGCCACATAGCCGCCCTTTTTCAAGAGCAGACCGATGATGGCGCTTGCAAGGCCCATACTGGCCTTTACAAAAAAGCCCTGAAAAGCGGCAATGAGACCTGAAACACTTTTGTTTTTCCTGTACTCAGAATAGTCAATGACATCCGGCTGAATGGCAAAAGTGGTTCCAAATATGCCGTATATGCCCAGTCCTGTCACCGCCAGGCCGATGATCAGGCATGCTGCGGAAGATTTTCCAAAATAGATCACAAAATCCCCGATGATATAAATAAGTACACTCAGAAACATTACATTCCGCTTCGACATTTTCTTCTCCAGATAAGGCAATACGAGAAGCATGGGAAGTCCTGAAAGGATTCCGAAAAGTCCCACAAAAGTCAGCCATTGGGTCTTCTGGAGATTGTAAGTAAAATAATAGATAACTGTGGTATTCCGCACCACATAGATGGCAAAATAGAGAAAGTTAACTGCAAAAAAGATCACACTCTGGCCTGTCAGTCCTTTTAAATCCTGTGCCAGGGAGGACTTCTCCCGTTTTACCGAAGGAGGCACCACTTCCTCTGTGTTTAAAAATGTCACTACAAAAATAAGCATGGCTGCGATTCCGTAGATGGTCATGGTCACCAGGTAGCCTTTCCTGGCATTTCCTTTTCCGAAAAACTCCACAAGGGGAGAGGTGATGGTCATGACAATGGCGGTTCCGATCATAGCACAGATCATGCGGGAGGAAACCAGACAGTTTCTCTCATGCAGATCTGAGGTCAGCCGGGGAACAATGGTATTAAGTGGAATGTTCACCACTGTATAAGCTGTACAGAGCAGACAGTATGTAACATAAGCCCAAACGATCTTTCCTGTCATATGCAGATCCGGCACAAAAAACGTCATGACGGTAAATATGGCAAAGGGAACTGCGCCGATCAGGAAATAAGGCCTGCCCTGTCCCCATTTTGTGTTGGTCCTGTCCACCAGGATCCCCATGCCTGTATCCGTCAGTGCGTCGATAAACTTTGTTACCAGCATCAGCGTCCCCGCCACTGCCGCTGAGATTCCAAATACGTCTGTATAAAATATCATCAGATAAGACGCCATGGTACTGAATACCAGATTGCATCCCAGGTCCCCCACCCCGTATCCGATCCGTTTCTTCCATTTTGCTGCTCCTTCGTTTTTTGCCGCACGTGAAGGGTTCTGCAAATTTGCTGTCTGCTCCATTCTTCTTCCTCCCTAATCTCTTTCTTTTTCATACTTTCCTATTGGTATTCCCAATTACGGTCCACAGCCGCCGTCCGGGGCGGTGTTTCCCATGGCAGTCCCTACTCTGCCAGTTTTGTGAGCTTTTTCATATCCTCTTTCAGGTTCTGATAGATTGAGTGGTACAGCTTAAAATATTCGTTATATTTCTCATGGTTCTTTGCATCCGGCAGGATCATCTCATCCAGCACCTGCCATTTTTTCACTTTCTCATAGGACAGGATTCCGGTTCCGATCCCTGCCAGGATCACATCCCCCATGTTTGCCTCCACATCCTGTTTCGGACAGACCACCGGATACCCGGTCACATCAGCAAAAATATGTCTCCACACCTGGGATTTTGTTACGCCCCCGGCAAGAAGGATATACTCCCCAAGGTTCTCATTGGTAGCTTCCATAGCGTCTCTCAGGGAATAGGCAACTGCCTCCAGAAATGCACGGTACACATGACCTTTCGTGTGTGTCAGGGAAAGCCCCACAATGGTTCCTTTTGCATCAGAGTCCCAGACCGGGCTTCTCTCCCCCATAAAATAAGGAAGCACAACCAGTCCCTCACTTCCCGCAGGGATTTTCTCTGCCTGCCTGTTCAGGAAATCGTAGGCATTGCCCCTTCCCTCTGCTTCCGCACGCATTTCTTCCTCCGCAAAAGTATTTCGGAACCATTTGACAATGGCACCTGCCGTGGCTCCTCCCGCAAAATAATAGGAGAGGTTTTTCGCGTCATACAGATACGGCCATACGATCAGCCCGTTCCCTTTTACGGGCTGATCGGAAATCAGGGCCGCACACATGGATGTTCCGATCGCCGCTGCATAAATCCCTGACTCCAGCACACCCAGGCCAATATTGGCAGCGCCGCAGTCAATGCCCCCTGCAATGACCGGCATCCCCTCCATAAGCCCCAGGTCCTGTGCTGCCTCTTTTGTCAGGCCCCCTACAATATCCGTGGATTCCACAATGTTTTGGGGCATTTTCTCCATGGGGATCCCCATGGCCTCCATCATTTCCTCTGACCAGGTTCTGGTCCGCATGTCGAAAATACCGCCGATATTTCCGGCTGAGGAGTAGTCAATGGCAATTTGTCCGGTGAGATGGTAGATCACATAATCATTGGGCGGCAGGAAAAGCTCTGTCTTCTCCCAGTTTTCCGGTTCATGGTTCTTGATCCACAGCATTTTTGTGTACCCATAGTATGGGTCCGCACCGTTTTGTGTGATCTCTAACAGTTTCTCCTCCCCGATGTGCGAGAGAACCCAATCACTTTCCTCCTGGGCTCTCCGGTCCATCCATATGAGGCAGGGGCGCACCGGCTTCATATCCTTGTCCAGGGGAATCCCGGAACCTCCGTAGAGGCCGCTGACAGCAAGGCCGCTTATGTCCTCTTTTGCCACACCGGATTTTTTAACCGTTTCCCGTATAGAAGCAAACGCTGCGTCAAGCCAAACCTTTGGCCACTGCTCCGCCCATAGGGGACGTGGTGTCAGTACGTCGTACTCCACCAGATGCTTTGCGATCAGTTTCCCCTCTGTATCCATTAAAATAGTCTTTGTACCGGATGTGCCGATATCTGTGCCTAATAAATATTTCATCCTGTTCTCCTTTGGCAGACATTTATAGTAAAGGCATAACGATTCCGTAGGTCCGCGCACTGACTGCGCTGACCGTAAAAAGTGTTCAGCAGCCGGCCCCATAGCCAAAGGCAAAGCCGCTGAACAACTGCAGATTTTTTAGAAGCAGGTAAAAGCGCCGTCCACAATGAAGTCAGAACCTGTGGTAAAGCTGCTGGTATCTCCCGCCAGATACACGGCTATGGACTGCAGTTCTTCGGGGCGTCCCATACGTCCCATAGGCGCCATGGCATTCCACTGTTCGATCAATGGTTTCAGGCTTGGGGAATTGAGTGTCAGCTCTGTTCCCATGTATCCCGGGCTGATACAGTTCACCCTCACACCGCGTTTTGCAAACTCAATGGCCATGGATTTTGTGAGCTGGATCACACCTGCCTTTGACGCGTTGTAGGAACACTGGGGCTGAGGTACATTTACAATGTGTGCTGACATGGACGCTGTGTTGATGATAGAGCCGTGTCCCTGTTTCAGCATCTGTTTTGCGGCTGCCTGTGCCGTTAAAAATACGCCGCTTAAATTAATATCAATGACTTTTTTCCACTGTTCATAGGTCATCTCCTCACAGGGGATATTCATGCAGATGCCCGCATTACAGAATGCGGCGTCCAGCTTGCCGAATGTGCCCACGATCTCTTCCATCATGGCATTGACTTCTTCGGGCTTTGTCACATCCGTCCGGATGGCAATGGTCTTCACACCGTTCTCCTCCCCAATGGCTTTTGCGGTCTTTTTCGCTTCCTCAATGTCCACATCCACGATCGCCACATCACTGCCTGCTTCCGCAAGCGCGATCGCGATCTGTTTGCCGATGCCTCGGGCACCTCCTGTTACAAAAGATACTTTTCCATCCAGTCTCATTTTCTCGATAATACCCATGGTCTCTCTCCTTTTCTTGGTGATATTTGTTTTGTGATTTAATTTTGTAAAATCATTTTGTAAAATATATTTATATAATAATCCCCGGACGCCAATTCGTCAATATGTATAACTATCCAAATATTGGGTTGCATTTTTATGAATTTCTACCAACGGTGTTTGCTGGGTGTTTGTGTTATACTCTATTGTGTAAAGTTTTTTTATAAATATCCTTTATAAATCTAAGGCTGCTGGGTATCTCCCGCTGCCTGCCGGAAAGGAATGAAAAGAATATGGGAAATATTACATTGACTGATATAAAGAAAAACAACTACTCTTTAATTTACAATCTTCTGTACGAGCAGGAAAAGCTCTCCAAGCAGGAAATTGCAAACCAGCTTCACTTGAGCCTGCCAACCGTCACACAGAATCTGGTTGCACTGGAGGAGGCCGGACTGATCGAAAAGGGAGGACAGTTTGAATCGCAGGTGGGAAGAAGGGCTGTTGCCTACACCGTCTGCCCTCAGGCAGGAATTGGGATCGGGGTGGAAATATTAAAGAAGCAGGTAAGGATCCTGGCCGTTGACCTAAAAGGCCAAATCTGCGGCTGTGTGGAACATAAGCTTCTCTATAGAAATGACGATGCCTATTATAAGGAGACGGCAAACTTTGTCAGCACCTTTATCCGGGACAGCGGATTTGAAGAAGGACAGGTTCTCGGAATCGGATTTGCTGTGCAGGGCCTGACAACGGCTGACGGGCAGGAGATCATCTTTGGCAAAACACTGGGATATACAGGGCTTAAGATCACGGCTCTTTCCGGACATCTGAAATATCCTTGTATGTTTCTCCATGACGCCAAATGCGCTGCTGCCACAGAGCTGTGGAACCGCAGGGATTTGACGGACGCCATCTATCTCTCGATCGGAAAGCATCTGGGTGGTGCCGTGATCATCGGGGGACAGACTGTGATGGGAAAACAGAACCATGGCGGTGCCGTGGAACATATGACCCTGATCCCGGGAGGACGGCCCTGTTACTGTGGAAAATCAGGCTGTATGGAGACATACTGTTCTGTCAATGCGCTTATACATGAGGAGGAGACATTGGAGGAGTTCTTCACCGGACTTAGAGATGGGGAGGCGGAGAAAAAGAGACGTTTTGATGAATATCTGGATCATCTTTCCACAGCGGTGAATAACCTGCATATGGTGATGGACTGCGATGTGATTCTGGGAGGACATATGGCGCCTTATCTGACAAGGGCGGATATGGATGTCCTGCATGAAAAAGTATGGGAAAGATCTGCCTTTCCGGATGAGGAGGATTTTATCTTTTTGTCGGAAACTGCAAGGGATTCTGTGCCTGTTGGGGCGTCGTTGGAATTTGTGAGGGGATTTTTGGACGGTATTTAATGTAATTGCTAAGAAGCGGAGGCAGGCAGTATAACTTTGCTGCTGCCCCTGCTCCTCAACAGATCTTCGGTGCTCTCTATGGAATGGAAGGACCTTAAAAGGTAAATATTTTATTTTTTTCTATGAGCGGCAAGGTATTGAAGGTTAGTCATCCTCTCCTGGAAGGCTTGTGATAATGCGCAGCATCTTTGCTCGTCCAGGTATGGAGATTGTATAAAAATATTGTATAGCTCCTGGTGGAGATTCTTTAACTTTTCAAAGGGAATCCAGGTAAAATCTGTGATCAAGCTTAATTGCTTTGTTTCGTTAGTGCAGAAGGGTTTCGTATCAACTTCTGCAAGGGGCTGGATACGGCTGGTGAGAATGTTATGCCAGAGGCTGGTGCCGCTGTCAAAAATGGGTGCCGGCCCCATCCATTCTAACGTCTCTACATTTCGTACGGCACCAAAGTTACCGAAATGCCTGTCTGTGTTCGCCATCAGATAATCAAATACCAGCATCTGATCGAGAAATTTATGGATTCCGGGTATCCCAAGGCTGTCACATGCCCGCAGGAAATGTTCATAAGCAGAATATTGGCTTCTCTTTTTTAGTGACTTGTTAATACTGACTGCACTTACAAGTTCTGTACTGGTTGTAATAAAATTTTCGCATATGCTGTATGGTATTTGTTCTTCCCATAGAAGGCCATATGAAACATGGTTATCTATCCCCATACATTCTAATAGTTTTGTGGCGAATACTTCGTTCAGCGGCTCCTGCATATAGGGCGCACTTCCCCCTTTTATCAGGCATCTTTTACCGTTGATAATTTTCCACTTTTTCCTTAACCAGCCGTCAGAAGTGTTGCAGGGAGACATAAGGTCTGCCTCTTTTCCCAGCGGCTGTCCAAACAATGCATTTCCTACATCCTCAGAAAAAGAATTCTCAAAAAAGTTTACCTTTCTCCATGACAATTCCATATCTGCCGGCTTCATCCAATACTGATCTGACAAACTCAGGCCAAAGCATTTCATAAGAAGCTGCTTTGTGTCAAACATTTCCAAATGCTCCAGTGCTTCCAGGATACCCAGACGGCTGGCTGGTATGGAACGCCCCTGCCACCATTCGTTTAAATCTCTGCGATTGGGCAGACCCGCTCTTTTCTCTATTCCCACTGGAAGGTAATTCAAATCATATACTTTTAAAACTTTAGTAATGGCAGATGAATCATGGTCAATCTGCAAATCTATAATAGGAGTATTTTTATTCATAAGTGTGCATTGCACCTATATTTCCTCCTCTCCGGCTGATGCCATAAAATATAGCCATTATTATATCACGGTAAGTGGGTTATTGTCACTGCCGCTTTCGTATAAAATCCCAATTTCCTATTTTTCTGCACGCCCCTATAGCTTTTCCTCACCTGCTGCCGGACAAATTGCACGGCTGGTGCCGCTGTCCTCAATGGCATATGCAATCCTCTTTATTTCCGTCTCAGCTGAAATAAGATTCCAGACTCTCCTGCAGCCGTTTCCATGATCTCACCTTTCTCTCCGTCACCCTGTCCTCCGGCAGTATCTCACTGCAGAGGATCGGAGAATCCACCCTATATTTCTTCCTTCCCCCAGCCACGGCAGCACCGCTTTGGTTGGCATAGCAGTAGAGGCATCCATGGGGACAGGTGTCATAGGCGCCAATATCAATACTCTCCATGCAGCCGCACTCACTTCTCTGGTTCTTGTCCTTTCCAGCTTCCAGGCCGCAGCCGCACAGGCGCTGGATCAGTTCTTTGTCCATACAGCTCCCGTGGGCGATCCCGTATTTCTGAAGGTCCGCCTTTTCCGCGCAGGTCACGATCTCCATGCCGTGGCTTTTGGCAGTCCGGGCCAACTTCCCGGCCAGCACGCACAGACTTTCCTCCTCAAAGGGGTCACAGCCCAATCTTTCCAGGTTCTTTCGTATCTTAGGGTAGAAATCCAGAAAACTGATGACCACCCGCTTTGTATATCCTTCCAATGCATCCGCAATCTGTGTAAATGCCTGCAGATGGTAATCAGCCGTATACCGTTCGCTGAAAAAGATAGGATCATACCGCCATATGACCCGCTCTGCTCCCAGACTGCCGGCAAGTGACCGGAATGCGGGAATCAAAACCCGTTTCTTATCCGGCAGCCCTGGCTCCACATCTCTTCCGTATCCGGTCAGTGTAAACTGAAAGTAATACATGTATCCTTTCAGTAAAGAAAGCCGTTCCAGCATGGGCGCAGGATTCTTTGTCCAGAATACAATGCAGTCCACCACCTCCGGGGCCAGGGAAATACGGCTGACCTGGTGGCGGGAAACAGGATTGCGCACACAGGCATATCCCGCTTCTATGCGCTCAAAAAACCAGTCCGAATAATATGCCGGCACATCTGTTCTCCGGCTCACACTCAGGATCAATCACGTCACCTCTTTTCCGAAAATATGTTCGTTTTTTTGATTATACACCATTCTGTCCTCCGGCACAACCGTGACACAAATTTCAAGGAAAATCCCCCAAAATTCGTCTTGTCCCGCCCCTCTTGATTGTCTATACTTAAAGACAGGAAAAGTACTGAACAGAAAGGTACCAAACAGTGATAGGAAAAGTTTTATAACAGGAGGAAAATCCATGAACAGAGAATACCATGTAGCAGTCACAGGCTGTGATCACGCGGAGGGAACAAAAGAGGCTCCCTTCAGAACCATATCAAAGGCAGCAAAGACCGCCGAAACAGGGGATAAGATCATTGTGCATGAGGGTGAATACCGGGAATGGGTAAAGCCGGAACACAGCGGCTACAGCAATATCAGCCGCATTGTATATGAAGCCGCCCAAGGGGAAAAGGTGGTGATCAAAGGCTCCGAGCGAATTCAGAACTGGGAAAATATAGAGGGAACTGTCTGGAAAGCCGTTGTTCCAAATACACTTTTCGGGGACTATAATCCATACAAAGAACCGCTGTGGGGTGACTGGTTCATCTATCCGGATGACAATTCTGTCCATGCAGGTGACGTATACTTAAACGGCAAATCTTTCTATGAAGCAAAATCCCTGGATGAGGTAAAAAATCCCCAGATCCGCACAGAGGGATACAATCCGCCGTGGACAAAACATCCGGAACCGATCAAGGATAAAGCATGGACAATTCATCAGTGGTACGCTGAGACTGACCATGAAAACACATATATCTACGCCAACTTCCAGGGCGCTGACCCGAACAAAGAACTGGCTGAGATCAATGTGCGCAAGTGCTGTTTCTACCCTGAGAAAACAGGCATGAATTATATTACGGTGCGGGGTTTTGAGATGGCTCAGGCCGCCTGCCCGTGGACACCGCCCACAGCTGACCAGCCGGGCCTTCTGGGTGCCAACTGGAGCAAGGGTTGGATCATGGAAAATAACATCATCCATGATGCCAAATGCAGCGGCATCAGCATTGGAAAAGAGGCATCCACAGGAAATAACCACTGTACCAGAAGGCATAGAAAACCAGGTTACCAGTACCAGATGGAAGCTGTGTTCCGCGCTCTGAAGATCGGCTGGAGCAAAGAGAAGATCGGTTCTCACATTATCCGGAACAATGTGATTTATGACTGCGGACAAAATGGTATTGTAGGTCATATGGGCTGCGTATTCAGCCAGATTTATAACAACCATATTTACAATATCGCTGTCAAACATGAGTATTTCGGCTACGAGATCGCAGGCATCAAGCTCCATGCAGCTATTGACGTGCAGATCCACAACAATAACATTCATGACTGCACCCTTGGTACCTGGCTTGACTGGCAGGCACAGGGCACTCGTGTCAGCAAAAACCTGTTCTACAACAATGACCGTGACCTGATGGTTGAAGTGACTCACGGACCTTATATGGTGGACAACAACATCTTTGCCTCCGCCTATAACTTTGACAACATTGCCCAGGGCGGCGCTTACGTTCATAACCTGTGCTGCGGAACCATGAGAAGAGAGGATGTTCTGAACCGCTCTACCCCATATCATTTCCCGCACAGCACTGAGGTGGCAGGCACTACCCCTGTATATGGAGGGGATGACCGTCTGTACAACAATATCTTTGTAGGCAGTGCGGATGCCTATACGGAGCAGTCCTTATGCGGAACCGAAGGCTACAACGGCTCCACCACCACCCTGGAGGAATATATGGAAACCGTTGCCTCCATGGGTAATGAGGACTTGGAAATGTTTGAACAGGTAAAACAGCCGGCCTACATCAATCACAATGCCTATCTGAAAAATGCGCCGGCATTTGATAAGGAAAAAGATAACTTTATAAGCCAGGCTGACCCGCAGGTAAAGATCTCCGTTGAGGGAGAAGAAACCTACCTGGAGATCCAGCTTGAAAAAGACATGCTGGATATACCTTCTGAGATCATCTGCACAGAAAAACTGGGTATGGTCCGCATTCCGGAAGCTCCCTTTGACGGCCCTGACGGTGAATCCATTGTTCTGGACACTGACTACAACGGTACCAAACGCTGTGAGACACCCGCAGCCGGACCTTTGGAAGGCCTGAAAGAAGGATACAACAAAATAAAGATCTGGGGATAACCCATTACAACGAAAACGGGACGCCGAAGATCCAGGCGTCCCGTTCCATTATTTATCCAAATACCTTTTTTCATATTCATCCACGGAGATTGGCTTACTGAACAGAAATCCCTGTGCCAGTTCCACACCGCAGGCACGTAGGACTTCAAGCTGTTCCTCTGTCTCGATCCCCTCTGCCACGATCTGGATTCCCATCTGTTTCCCCATCTCCACAATGGAGCCTATGATAGCCCGGGCTTTGGAATTTTTCACCACATCATCCACCATACTCTTATCCAGTTTTAAAACATCGAACTCCACTGCCGACAAAAGAGCCAGATTCGCGTACTCTGTGCCAAAGTCATCAATGGTCACAATAAATCCCGCCTCCCTGATCTTTTCGATCAAAGTACCAATATCAATATCATTGACGCTTCTGACGGTCTCTGTTATTTCTATCTCAAGATACTTGGGTGAGATTTTGTATTGTTCGCATATGCCCAAAAGACGTTCTATGAAATGCGGCTGGGCCAGGGAATATCTTGAAAAGTTCACGGATACAGGAAATCCCTTTTTCCCCTCCATGCTCCATTCTTTTATCTTGGAGCAGATGAATTCAAACACAAAGAAGTCAATTTGGCTGACTGTCTGGGATTCCTCCAAAAGAGGGAGAAAATTGCCCGGAAGAACCAGGGAACCATCTCTGGACTGGTATCGGATCAGGGCCTCTGCGCCCACTGCCATTCTGTCCGAAGATGAAATCTTTGGCTGCAGATAAACCACAAACTGGTTCCTGCTGATCTCTTCCCTGAGGATTTCAGGGTCCGTCAGATAAAGCAGCTCGTCGCTGTGGTGGCGGTACCTTTTGGAAACCGGGTTATTCCTGTAAAATTCCTTCTTGTCCTCATACATCCTGGCATCCGCATTTGCCACAGCCTGACTTACGTCCACCAGCTTCTCTGTCCACTGGGAACCAATGGCTGCCCTGCACAATTCATCTCTTTTGAATGATGCCCGCAGAGCATTTACCTTTCCACGGAAATGCTCTTTTGATACACCGGGGCAGACGATCACAAACTCGTCGCCTCCCACCCGGTAAAAACTGCCTTCCTGAAAAACCTTTTTCATGCGCTCCGCGCATTCAATAAGCACTTTATCCCCGAAAGCATGGCCGAACTGGTCATTAATATCCTTCAGCCCGTTGACATCCAGGTATACTATACCCACGCTCCCCTCTCTTCCGGCCAGCTTCTGCATATCTTCCATGTAGCGGTTTCTGTTGTAAAAGGATGTGAGGGTATCAAAATAACTGAGATGGGACAACTGCTGCTCATCCTCTGCTCTGCGATAGGCAAGCAGGATAAAGTAGCAAAGTGTCTGAAGGATCGAACTGATATTCAATAGACGTTCCTCCGGAAGATTATCCACACCAAGACATCCCACCACCACCCCTTCCTTCTCCAGAGGGGATATGGCTATATTGCGGATATTCCGTTCCCGGATGATGTCCTCACTTCCCGGAAACATTTCCCTGAATTCCTCCGCACTTTTTATGACTATGCAGCCTTCCTTACGCAGTATCCCGCGCCACTGTTCCAATTGCTCCCTGCCCAGGTTCTGCAGGACCTCCTGCCTGGATCCCACATTTTCGGCACACCATTCATAGTCGTTATTGAAAAATCCTCCGGTCAGATTGAACATATACGTCCTCTCTGCATTTAAAAACACACCGCTCTCCCGCAGGACATCGTTTACCGCGTCCCCTATATCTTTTTCACAGTACAGGGTTCTGATGCATTCCATCACCATCTGCTCTGAGCTGAGGGCATACCGCAGCTTTTCTTTTTCATACTCTGCTTCCGTAGTATCAAAAGCCAGTTCCAGGCGCGCCTGTTTTCCATCCCACTCGATCAGACGGTCTTTGAGCAGGTAATGCCGGCCTGTGATGGGATTGGTGGTTTCCCAGGTATAATTCTCTCCGCTTTTCAGATATTTGGTGGTGCAGAACGGACAGGGGGTATCTCTTCCCTGTAGTACCTGATAGCAGAGTTTCCCCTCCACATCATCTATCCGAAAACTGCGTTTTCCCGCTTCATTTATGAATAACAATTCATATGTATCAACATCAGAAACATACAGGAGTTCAGAGATCTCATTCATGGGCGCCTGGATATCCTCTGTCATTCTGGAAAGTTTACGGCTCTTTTCCAGATTGGCATTCTCCATCAGTGCAACTGCCTTACGCCTTTTCTCCTGCTGCTTCATATAAAATGCCAGAAAGATCGCCGCAGCCGTACATATAAGGGTCAGCGCAGCAAAACAAATCTGTGCCATTCGCACATAACCTTCCGCATACTGCTCTGCAACCCCTACACTCTGATCAGCCAGCTCAAAATATTCTTCGCTCAAACGGTACAGCGTACTACTGTCCGCCCCCTGTCTCACCTTCAGGATCTCCAGTTTTATCTCTTCCCAGCGTTCCTGCATGAGGGCCATCATTTCCTGATATTTTGCGTCATTGAGCCTGACCAGATGATTTTCCCCTTTTCCCGTGCGCAGCTCTTCTATGATGCCGTCCAGCTTATCTATCAGGGCATCATCCCGGCGTCCTTCCAATTCCTCTTTCACCAGCCTTTGGGTCGCTCCTCGCACCACCCCGGTATAGTTGATGACCCTTGCATTTCCCTGGAGGCTCCTCATAGAATATAAGGACAGAAGCCCGGATAATACCAGAGCGACCAGCAGAAAAATGGTTCTCATCTTCTTTTGCATATGCACTTGCCCTCAAACCTTTCTCACAGACGGCCATGCCGCTTTTAGGGAAACGGCAGCGCATCAGTAAACGGTATTTCTTCTTTCTTCTAAGTATAGAATGTATTTTACTGCAAGTCAATGCGCTTTGTCTTTGTCCATTAAAAACCTTTTTCTGTACTTTATTTTCCCATAGTCCAGTATTCTTTTGAGGTAAATCGAATCATAAGCTCCGCCAATTACCCCTGCCACCGGAATCCCCTGCAAAAACTTCATGTACAGCAGTTCTTTTGAGAGGACAGAGGAGGTTTTTCTGATCTGCTCCCCGCTGTCGTATCCCTGGGGTACTGTCTGCTCTATGATATATCGGTCTGTCTGCTCATTGATCTGTCTCAGAGCGTCTCCATAGGACAAGGCTCCCTGTATGAGCAGCAGTATGAAATACTTCTCCTCCTCCGTATCATACGAATATCCATAGTGAAGCGCGGTTTCATAAATGCTTTTCAGTATCATGCCGGTAAAAAGGGGAATGTCGGGAAGGCCAATGCCAAGGATCCCAAGGCCTACTCCTTCCACCCCTGCCAGAAGAAGATTCCTGCTGCCTGCAGCCTGGGCTTTTTTCGTAAATGTGCGGAGTGTTTTTTTATTTTCCAGCAATCCGGCAGCGTAGGCATCTACTTTATACGTGTGCTCTATCTTCTCCCTGGAATATGTCTTCTCTATCACATCCGTCCCCTTCTCAAATATGAGGCCGAATGCTTTCTCAAATGCCTTATCCAGAGTCTCCTGCAGCCTGGCCGGAACCTTTGCTTCCAAAGTCCGGTCAAGAAAAGACGCATTCTTCTCCTCATTTCGTTTTAGAAATGCCTGCTCTTTTTTTAGAACCGCTTCCATCTCCACTGTCCGGGTAGATTTTTTTCTTCTCTTGATCATTTTTCCGCCTTTCCAAAAAAGATTATGTCCGCTGCTTCTATATATATTCCAGTTCACTGAACGCTTTTATGAATTCTTTTTTTCCATACCCCTCAAATTCTGCTTCCAGCATAGTTTCATTCTCATTCACCACAACGCCTGTTCCGTATCTGGAATGCCGGACAAGCTTCTGCTGTTTTGCCTGTTCGGGACTCTGTTCCGGACTTTGTTCCAAACTCTGTTCCGGACGCTGTTCCAAACTCTGTTCCGGACTCTGTTCCAAACTCTGTCCCGGACTCTGTTCCGGACTTTGTTCCAAACTCTGTTCCTGATTCTGTTCCAAACTCTGTTCCAAACTCTGTTCCGGACTCTGTTCCAAACTCTGTCCCGGACTCTGTTCCAAACACCCGGCCGCCATACTGCGCCTCTGTTCCTGCACCTGGCGTTTTAATTCCTGCAGGCTCACAGCAGGGCCTATGTCCTCACCGTGTTCCAGCAGCCGGGGTGGGATCATACGGATATAACGGCTCTCCCCCGGATCAGCTCTCTCCTGGGGATTCATGTAATAGGACAGTTCCAAATGGTCCTTTGCTCTGGTGATACCCACAAAAAACAGCCTTCTCTCTTCCTCCTCCCCCTCCATATCCCCGGTCCTGAGCGGAATCAGCCCATGATTCACCCCCGTGATAAACACACAGGAAAATTCCAGCCCCTTTGACGCATGGATGGTCATGAGTTTTACACAGTCTTCCTGCCGGCTGATATCCTCCCGCAGCACATCCAATCCGTAGAGTGAGGAGGAATTGACAAACTCCCGCATTCCCGACGCCCGCTCTGCCTGCTGTTCTCTCACATAGGCATACATGATCCCAAACAGTCTGCGCACCGCGTCACTGTCCTCATGGAAGGATGCCGACACAGGGTTCAGGTACCTGTCCAGTTCAAAATATGTAAACAGTTCTTCCTCATTGCCCAGTTCCCCGCAGTTTTCTACCAATCCGCACATTCTGTCAAACAAAAGGGATCTTCCCGGCTGTCCGGCCCTGACAATCTCCTCAGCCTTTTTCCCGCTGATACCTTCCCCGTACTCCCGGCTGGAAAGTACATAGATCCCGGATGCCGTATCCTTTGTGTTCAGTGAAAACCGAAGAAGACGGATACACCATTTGAGCACAGGCACATCACCCACCGTCTTCTTCAAGGATACCTCAAAGGGGATACCCTCTCTTAAAAACACGTCCTCAAATATTTTAGACTGGCTCTGCAGACGGTAGAATACAGCCATCTCCCCATAAGATATGCCCTCCTCATGCAGCTTTTTCATTCTGGCTGCAAGATAACAGGCATCCTGAAAAGCATCATACTGGCGTCTGACTATGATCTTGCTCCCCGGCTCCCGCACCCCTGTAAGAGGGCTTCCGTTCTGCAGAAAACAACGGGCAGCCTCCAAAATGGAAGTGCTGGAGCGGTAATTGATGGGAAGTGTCAGTTCTTTTGCCTGATATTTGTGCTTTAAAGTATAAAATATCTGAAACGCGCTGCCCCGCCAGCTATAAATCACCTGGTTGGGGTCCCCCACCGCAAACAGGCTGGCTCCGCGGCTTATGAGACGGTCCGTAAAAACAAGCTGCTGGGTGTCACTGTCCTGGACTTCATCAATAATGACCCACTTGGGAGATACGGATTTCTGTTCTGCCTCCTTCAGAAGAAAATTAGCGTTTTCCAGCAAGTCAAAAAAGGTCATTTTATCCTGCTTTGCCTTCTCCTCCTTTAGCAGCCCGACAAGCTCAAAAATATCGTCCTGATATTTTGAGACCTTCTTTTCCTCCTCCCGGACAGCCATGGCTGAATCCAGCCTTTTTTTGAGGCGGTTCTTATATTTGATCTTCAGCTTGTGCTGCCTGATCAAGTCATAAGCCAGCTCCAGCTCCTCCTCGGGGTCTATGACCAGAAACTCCTTACTATACCCCAGTTCCTCCACGGGAAGGAACTCCCGCAGATAATACAGGGCCGTACTGTGAAATGTACCGAATCCTCTGAGTTTATCTGCCGACAGTTCCGGTTCCGCTGCCAAAAGCCTGGACTTAATCTCGTCTGCGGCTTTATTGGTAAAGGTGAGCACCGTCATATCCTCAAAACCCACCTTTTTTATATGGTGCAGATATTGGATTTTAGTGATCAGCACTGTCGTCTTGCCGCTCCCCACATTTGCGTTCACCACACAGGCAGGGCTCTCATCCAGAACGGCTTCTCTTTGATATGGATTCAGTCTGTCCAATTCTTTTTCAAAATTCAATTCCATACGATATCCCCCGCACTGTCATCCGTTTTTCCCGTCATGTAAATGCGAATATCTCCGCCTGATCTTTTCCTCTGTTTCCTTCTTATCGCTCCCCTTGTCTGACAGATACACTTCCAGGCGCAGGGCAGCCGGGGCATCTGTGTAAAAGGCGATCATATTTTTCAGGCTCAGCCTGTTTGCGTCCTCTAAGATCCATGTCCGGTAAAAGGTGCCGGACGTGGGAAGAAACAATATGTTCCCTTCCACGCTTACCTCCTCCACCGTATTCAAAAACGCTGCCATAGCTTCCCCTTTCCGGCTCAGGAAGGCGCAGAATTCTTTCCATTTTGAGGGAAGTTCTGCAAACACAAAGGGCTTCTGCATATAAGTGGAGGGCACATGGTCAGGCAGTTTCATCCCCATAGGGGAATCCCGCTGCGTCAGCAGATTTTCCAGACCCCAGCATACAATGTCCTTGTCCAGCCGGTAATCCCCTATGCAGGCCGCGCAGCCGTCTTTACATTTACAGCCTCTTACCATCTCTATGGCATGTTCTATGATTTTCGGCATGAGTTCATAGGCTTTTTCCGCATACCCCAGGCCGCCTACATACTCATCAAAAATATAGAGGCAGACTTCTTCCTCCAATCCCGCGCCCATATCCAGCGCATTGCCTGACATGGTGACGCCAATATCCTCCTGTTCTGTCATGGTTGCCATCCGCGCAGCATTCCGGATAGCATAGCAGATGCCTTCAAAATGGTTGTTTCTCAAAACCTGTCCGTTTCCTGTTTCCCTTATAAGGCCCCTGTAAACCTTCACAACATTTTGGGGAATGGTGATCCAGGTGCTTTCCGTGTCAAAATCCTTGGATAACGGCGGCTCCAGCTGTCCGTATCCCAGATTCTGATGATTGTGGAACTGCATTTTTTTGTACATGTAGACCGATTCCTTTACATTAACATCACCGAACGAAACCTTTGTCCTTTTGTATTCCTTCTCTGCGCTCCCATGTATGATACGGATGGCGGCGGCGCTTCCCGGCATGGTGTAATAGTTTCCGCAAAAGGGTACCGCATAGGATGTTTTTGTCTCCCTGTCCATTTGTATGACTTCATACTGGGCACCTCCGTGCATGTACACTGCGCCTTCATGGATTTCCCGGAAAGCCTGCATCTCATCCATCTCTGTGATGATCCTGGAATTCTCCCGGTCCACCAGATTATATCTGACCTTATCTATATTTCTTAGGCTATAGTCACCTGCCGGAAATGTATCTCCGGACCAGGCAAATCTGCCATCCTGGGCATGCAGCTCTTTTACCCGCAGAAGGACCGGGATCGTCTCACCCAAATCAGGAAAAACAGCAATATCGTCAAGGGTGAGCGGCAGTTCCGCCGCTGCTGCCCGGATATGGGCAAGTTCAATGAGAAGATTGTCTCTGTCCACCACTGCGCTCTCGCTCTCCCCGTCAAAAAGCCAGTCCGGATTGATGGAGATATACTGGTCAAAAGGCAGGTTGTCCAAGATCAGATAGTTGGTGCAGGCTCTGCCGCTTCTTCCGGCTCTTCCCGTCTGCTGCCAGAAGGAAGCCCTGGTTCCCGGAAATCCGGCAAGCACGGTTGTGTCTATTTTGCCGATGTCTATGCCCAGCTCCAAAGCATTGGTGGAAATAAGGCCGCAAAGCTCCCCGGACGTCATTTTCCTTTCAATCTCTTTCCTTTCTCTTGGGTTATAGCCACCCCGGTAGCCCGAAATCCGCTCCGTAAGTCCGGCACCGGGAATGCCCTCCCCCTCCAGCATATCGCGGGCTTCTTTTAGGATAACCTCCACATTTCTGCGGGATTTGGCAAATGTAAGAAAGCTCTGTCCCTTCTCTGTCAGCTCTGCCGCCATGGACGCTGCTACAGACGTACCCTGCACCTGCCCGTAATACTGATTGTCTTTCCCGTAAATCTTGGGCGGCTGGAGGAAAACATATGTTTTCTCCGGAGCAGGGGACCCATCCCTGTCAATGCAGATAAATTCCCTCTGGCAGACTGCCCGGGCAAGTTCCACAGGGTTTGCTATGGTGGCGGAACTGCAGAGGAACTGAGACGACGCGTGATAGTATCTGCAGATCCTGGACAGGCGGCGGAATACATTGGCAAGGTGTGAGCCGAACGCACCGCGGTAGGTGTGGAGCTCATCTATGACGATGTATTTCAGGTTTGAAAATATAAAATCAAATCCGGCTTTGCTGTGGTTTGGAAGGAACGCGCTGTTGAGCATTTCCGGATTGGTAAGGATGATGTTGGCATTCTTCCTGATGCGGCTCCGTTCGGCCGGCGGTGTATCACCGTCATATACCCCTGCGAACAGTCTGTGCTGTCCGAAAGCCTCCGTCCAGGGTTGTATTGCCCGGTACTGGTCACTTGCCAGGGCTTTTGTCGGGTATAAGAAAATAGCCCTGGACTGGGGATGGGACAATATCTCCTGTATGACAGGGAGAAGGAAACCCAGGGTTTTGCCGCTGGCGGTGGAGGTTGTGATGACTATATTTTCGCCCCGGATGGCCTGGGTGAACATCTCGGCCTGATGGGTATAGAGGCTTTGGATGCCGGTGGAGGACAGATGCGTGCAGATTTCCTCTGAGAGGCCGGAGGGGTAGGGGGCGTATTGCGGGGGTGTTGGTGGGATGTTTTTTTGGTATATGGTTAGGTCTTTTATTTCCATGTGGGGACTCCTGTTGTTTTTTTTGTGGTTAAGGAACGTTTGTTCTTAGTTTAGCATTTTTGGTGGGGAGATG
Organism: Blautia marasmi; assembly: GCF_900258535.1. Taxonomy (NCBI): domain Bacteria; kingdom Bacillati; phylum Bacillota; class Clostridia; order Lachnospirales; family Lachnospiraceae; genus Blautia; species Blautia marasmi. The sequence goes on along the minus strand of NZ_OIWX01000001.1, from coordinate 3,739,121 downwards.
CAATGGGGTAGTGGGGCTCATGTGGATTGCATGGCTCACGGACGGAAAGAGCAGCGGCCCAGGGGCAGGGAAGGCAGGGGATAATTCATCCGACGTTCCGCTGGCAGGCAGCTAACCTGCTGGCATTCACTAAATTCGTCGGCAATGGCCTCCTCATTAAGTGTCTGCCGCAGGTGGATCTGCCAGCCGCTCCACTTAACCTACTGAATTATCCCCTGCCTTCCCTGCCCCTGGGCCGCTGCTCTTTCCTGTTGGTGGAATGCGGATGGGAGGGATAAGAGAAAGTTATTTGAGATGTGGTTGGAGTGGCGGGCGGAAGCTGTTTGGATTGCGGATGCGATGGGCTGGCAGAGGTTATTTAGAATGCGGTTGGGTGACGGGTGGAGGCTGTTTGGGCTGCAGATGGAATGGGTAGGCGGAGGTTATTTGAATTGCTGTTGGGATTGGGATGAGCGTTGTTTTGAATGCGGATGGGATGGATGGAAGGAGGCTATTTGACTTGCGGATACGATGAGTAGGACGAGGTTATTTGAATTGCGGTTGGGATTGGGATTAGGAGTTGTTTGGATTATGGATGGGATGGACGGAAGGAGGCTATTTCGATTGCGGACGGAACAGGGTAGAGGTTATAAATGATAGATATTGGGATTTTAGTTGACAGTGGAGATTGATGTGGTATTATGTAAGTATATGTTTTAAATCAAGTGTTTTAAATTGAATGATTTAGGACGGATATGGTGAATTTTTAAATTTGATTAAGGATGGAGGGATGAGAGATGCCGCCTAAGGCTAAGTTTACCAGGGAAGAGATTGTGAATGCGGGATTGAATATAGTGAGAAAACGGGGGATGGGCGCGGTTACGGCAAGGGAGCTGGGGATGGAGCTTGGAAGTTCTGCCAGACCTGTGTTTACGGTGTTTCATAGTATGGAGGAGGTGCAGGAAGAGATTGTCCGGGCTGCTAAAGAGGTTTATAACCGGTGTGTGAAGCAGGGGCTTTCGCAGGAGATGGCATTTAAGAGTGTGGGGATGGAGTATATTGGGTTCGCCGGAAGGGAGCCTCAGCTTTTTCGGCTTTTGTTTATGAGGGAGAGGGCAGAGACCCCCGGAGTGAAGGATGTGCTTTTTGCAATTGATGATAACCATGAAGAGATCCTGCATTCGATTGAGACACAGTATGGACTGAGTGAGGAAAACGCCTGGGCTTTGTATCGGCATTTGTGGATTTATACGCATGGGATCGCAACGCTTTGTGCTACGAATGTCTGCAGTTTTGAGACGGGAGAGATTGACGGAATGATGACAGAGGTTTTTACAAGTATATTGAAAAATATAAAGGCAGGTGAAAAGTATGATCAGAGCTTGTGATATTTTTAAGTCTTACGGAAACAGCGACAATCCGCTGCCGGTGCTCAGGGGGATTTCATTGGAAATAGAGGAGGGGGAGTTTGCGGTTATCCTGGGGGCTTCCGGCTCAGGAAAATCTACATTGCTGAATGTTCTGTCCGGGCTGGAGACGCCGGATCAGGGGAAAGTGTTTTACGGGGAGAAAAAGATCACAGGACTTGGTGAGCGTGAGCTGACACAGTTTCGGAAGGAATATGTGGGATTTATTTTCCAGCAGTATTATCTGCTGCCTCATATGAATGTGGATAAGAATGTAAAAATGGGGGCAGATTTGTCCGGAAATAAAGATTACCGGGAAATGATCAATGCGGTTGGACTTGGTGATAAGCTGGAAAAGCTGCCGGGAGAACTGAGCGGCGGGGAACAGCAGCGTGTCTCCGTTGCAAGGGCACTGGCGAAAAAGCCTAAGGGATTGTTTTTGGATGAACCTACAGGGGCTTTGGATGAGGCAACCGGAAGGCTGGTGCTGGATTATATCTGTAAGCTGCAGGACATGTACGGTTTTACTGTTGTCATGGTTACGCATAATCAGAATATTGCTCGGATGGCTCATAAGGTGATACTGATGAACAGCGGTAAAGTCACTGATCTGTATCAGAATGCAGCCCGGAAAACAGCTTATGAGATAGGATGGTGATCATATGGTCGTAGGATTCAGAGACGCCGCAAAATTTACCGGGATTTTTATAATATCCTGCTGTGCAGTCTTTGTCTGCACTTTGTTCCTGAATTTTAATATGGATATGGTGGGGATTCGGGAGGAAATCGCACCAGGGGCGGTTACCGTTTTTTATGAAGCCCAGGTCTCGTCCGGCAGGATGATCAGCTGCGTAAGCGGAGGCTGTCTTTTGCTGACTTCTGTTATTATGTTATTTTTTTATATTAAGCATTATATTGACAGCCATCGAAAAGAACTGGGTATACTGAAGGCACTGGGATATTCTGATTTTAAGATTGCCCGTGGCTTCTGGGTGTTCGGGGTCAGTGTGCTGCTGGGTACCGGCATTGGATTTGCGTCCTCTTTTTTGCTTATGCCTACGTTTTACCGGGTGATGAATGAGGATAAGATCCTGCCTGATATTACTGTCCATTTTCATTGGTCACTGCTCCTCTTTCTTGTGCTGATCCCTGCTGGATTTTTTTCTATTCTTGCGATTCTCTACGGGTGCCGTAAACTTGGAAGCCCTGTGCTGACTCTGCTCCGCGGAAAACAAGGTGGGATTTTCAAGATAAGGCGGCAGAAAAGAAATAGCGGAAAGACACTTTCATTTTTGCAGGATTTGAGACAGAGCACTGCCAAGAGCCGTATCTCTCTTTTATTTTTTATAGGATTTGCTTCTTTCTGTTATTCCTCCATGATGCAGATGACTTTTGGTATGAAGGACTTGGCAAGTGCCATGTTTGCTGTGATCATTTTTGTTATTGGGATCGTGCTTTCCTTTACGACGCTTCTCCTGTCCGTGACAACCGTGGTGGATGCCAACACAAAGACGATCGCTATGATGCGGGTCTTCGGATATTCCCAGAGGGACTGCCGGAAGGCGATTCTTGACGGATACCGGCCTGTGGCTTATGGGGGATTTGTTGTTGGGACTCTTTATCAATTTGCACTGATAAAAAGTATGGTTAAGATTATCTATAAGGATATCCCCCATGTTCCTGACTACACATTTAACTGGCAGGCGTTTTTTATTGTTCTGTTTTCTTTTATTTTGGTTTATGAATGTATTATGCTGTGTTATTCTGTTAGAATAAAGAACATTTCTTTAAAGGAAATCATGCTGGAGTGACTTTGCCTTTCCTTGGGAAATGAATAAGATCAAGATCAGGAGGCTCTCAGATGAAATTAACCGTTCTGGTGGATAATAACACGTATATCGACCACTATTATGCAGGGGAACCGGCAGTCAGCTATTACATTGAAATTGATGATCTAAAAATACTCTTTGATACCGGCTACTCCTCTATCTTCATTCAAAATGCTGTCTCCATGGGCATAGACTTAAATACGATCACCCATATTGTGCTCTCCCACGGCCATAATGACCACAGCGGAGGCTTAAAATTCCTCCGTGAAGAGTATGCCCTTCCAAACGCCCGGCTTGTGGCACATCCTCTGTGTTTCCAGCCGAAATACTATGAGAATGAATACATAGGCGCCCCCTATTCCCCGGAAGAGATTACCAGACTGTTCTGTTACCAGCCTGCCCAAGCGCCTGTTTCTCTCTCTGAAAATTGTCTTTTTTTGGGGCAGATCCCAGAGCTTTATGGTTTTGAAAAACGAAAAGCAATCGGCACATACCGAATAAACGGTGCGGAAAAGGAAGACTTTTGCCTGGACGACTCGGCACTGGTATGCAGGACAGACAAAGGACTTTTCCTTATCACCGGCTGCTCCCACAGCGGCATCTGCAGCATCACAGAGTATGCACGCAGAGTCTGCCGGGAACAGCGTATTACAGGTATCATTGGCGGATTCCATTTGTTTGACAAGAATACACAGCTTACGGAAACCATTCACTTCCTGGACACCCTGTCCGCAGATGCCCTTTATCCCTGCCACTGTGTTTCCCTGAAAGCCAAAGCTGAAATGCTGAAATACATGGATATTGAGGAAGTCGGTGTTGGATTAACCATACAAATATAGACTGCAGGTGAAAGTATGTTTAAAATAGGTGAATTTTCAAAACTGACACAGGTATCCATCCGGATGCTGCGGTATTACGATGAAGCCGGCCTTCTGAAGCCGGCTAAAACTGATGCCTGGACGGGTTACCGTATGTACTCTGCCGAGCAGATCCCCACCCTGAATAAAATCATTTATCTGCGTGACAGCGGTTTTCAGGTGTCGGAAATTGCTGCTGCCCTGGCCGCTGAAAATGAAATGTCCCTGATAGAACATCTGGACAAAAAATACCGGGAAATCCAGGAAAACATCAAAACAGAGCAGGAACGGCTTCAGAAAATCCTGCTCGTCAAGAAAGATATTCTGCATGGACAAAATGAGATGCCGTACAATGTGACCATAAAATCCATTCCCGGTATCCAGGTGCTCTCCCTCAGAAGGATCCTTCCGGATTACTACGGTGAAGGTCTTCTCTGGAAAGAAATGTCAGATTTTGCAGAAGCAAACAGGATACCGATTTCCCCTGAAACCTTCTCTCTTTACCACGACCAGGAGTATAAGGAGACACAGGTGGATGTAGAGATATGTGCACCCGTAAAAAAATCCGGAAAGGATACCGAGGATTTCATCTTCCGATTTATTGAACCCGTCCCTGTCATGGCCTGCACCATGGTGTACGGCCACTTCTCCAATATAGCCGGAGCCTACCTTTCCTTTGCAGAATGGCTGCAAAAAAACGAGCGCTACCAGATGACTGCCCCAAGCAGGCAGATTGTCCACCGGGGCCCCTGGAATGAAGATAACCCCAAAAACTTTCTGACAGAGATACAGATACCTCTGCTGATCAAAAAAGACTAAAAATTTCCGTCAAAAATATTCCTCTTGACTCTCACACCATGTCAGGGTCTACATTGAACTCGTAAATGTAACTATTCAGTAGGTCTGCGCATTCACTGCGCTGACCGTAAGAAAGTGTTCCACGGCCAAGCAAAAATCCCATCGCCAAAAGCGATTCTGCATGGATTTTTGCCTGTAACTGTAAGGATACTGAACAGTTACTCACAAATAAATCATATATGGAGGAATACACCATGACATCATTCAAATTACATCCCATTGGGACCATCCACAATAACGGAGAAGAAATGTTTATCACCCTGGATCCGGCATACATCCCGGCGCTGCAGGCATTAGACGGCTTCAGCCACATCGAGGTGCTCTGGTGGTTCAGCGACTTTGACACAGAGGAAGCCCGCGCCGTGCTGGAAGCAGAACAGCCCTACAAAAAATGCCCTCCCGTAATGGGCATCTTTGCCACCCGTTCTCCTGTCCGCCCCAACCCCATAGCCCTTACCACAGCCCCGGTCACATACATTGATCACGAAAACGGCGTCATCCACATAGCCTACATTGACGCAAACGACAACACCCCGGTCCTGGACATCAAGCCCTACACTCCCAGCATGGACCGCATAGAATCCCCAACGGTTCCGGACTGGTGCAGCCACTGGCCTAAGAGCCTGGAGGAATCTGCAGAATTCCCGTGGGAGAATGAATTTAACTTTTAGCTAAAATAAGGGGGTGCTTTGTTGGTATTTCTTAGAAATTAATGTCTTTGCAAAACAAAGCTGCCGGGAAACAGCCGGAACAGATATGGGCACAGTTTTCTCCCTATCTGTTCCGGCTGTCTTGATTTCACCATCACGGAAAGCATTCTCCCCAAATATACGGATGTCTTCCGGCTTTAGTTTTTCTTCTGCAATGATACTCTGCATCCATGCTGCATATACTTCATTTCCTCTCGAAGAAATGTATCATGGTATCTTTCAGATCCTCACTGAAATCATCCAGATCCTCCAAAGTGATCGCACCCTCATTCATGCTTCCCACACTTCCGCAGCCAAAATCAGGGAAACTCCGGCGGGGAGGGGCAGGCAGGGATACGGGGCCTGATTCCGCAGGTTTAGTGGAGCGGCGGGCAGATCCACCTGCGGCAGACACTTAATGAGGAGGCCATTGCCGACGAATTTAGTGAATGCCAGCAGGTTAGCTGCCCACCAGCAAAACGTCGGAGGAATCAGGCCCCGTATCCCTGCCTGCCCCTCCCCGCCGGAGTTTCCCGTCCCTTTTTTCTCTAAATAACTCCCTTCTGCAGCATCACATTCGCATAAACCGCCTCTTCCCCCGTAGCCACAATAGCATAAGCCTTCTTTGCCTCCTCATAAAAAGCAAACCGCTCCACATTCCGGATCACACTGTCCCCGCGGTCCTCATACTTTTTCACGATTTCCCTATAAGTATCCCAGATTGGTGTCTTAACATCATCCCCGGGCATAACCTCCATAAGACTCATAGGATGTTCCACATATCCGTCCAGCGGCATCAGACGAAGCACTGCATCCAGCACCTCGGGCACTCCATGCCCATCCATCCGCACAACAATACAATCCTTCCCCATACTCTCCGCAGGGAAATTCCCATCCGCGATCACAATCCTGTCACTATGTCCCATCTCTGCCAGCACTTTTAAAAGCTGAGGCGGAATAATTTTCGGAATCCCTTTTAACATCACATTCACCTTTTATCCTTAACAAAATTTACGTTACTGTTCACTCCGTGTCCAGTAACACGCTTCGCGATGCACAGATATGGGGCATTCTGCCCCATATGGCGCTGGCTGCCTCGGGATTTTCATGCTTTCAGCATGAAAACGCCTCCCGGTACAGTGGCCTGTGTACAGAAACAAATTTACTCCTGCCAAAACAGGCAGCGTCTCATGAATACTTCTTATATCCGGGATGCCTTCCGGTCACACCATATCCTTCCCGCATGGATATGAGCCGGTCAATATTTTCCCGTGAGATCTCCTTTGCTCCGCCAAGCATATGAGCGTTCAGGCTGATCTGTGCAAAAAGTTCCAGAGTCTCCATCCGGTAATAAGCGGTAATGACATCCGCTCCAACTGTCAGCGCCCCGTGATTCTGCAAAAGCACTGCGTCATGTTCACCCAGATAAGGAGCAATGGCCTCAGGCACCTCATACGTGGAGGGCGTTCCATACGGTGTCACCGGCACAGAGCCAAGAGCGATCACAGTCTCAATCATGGAATATTCATCCAGAGGCTTATTCGCCACAGCAAACCCTGTCGCTACCGGGGGATGCGCATGTAAGACAGCCCCCACGTCCTCCCGCTCCCGGTAACAGCGCAGATGCATCTTGATCTCTGAAGAAGGACGGCACCCTTCCTCCGCTTCCAGGATATTTCCTTCCATATCAATGTGTACCAGCTTTTCCGGGGTAATAAAACTTTTGCTCATCCCCGTAGGTGTCGCCAGAAATGTCCCGTCCTCTAATTTTACGGAAACATTCCCGTCGTTTGCAGCTACCCAGCCCTTCTGCCACATTTTATGGCACACATCGCAAATCTGCTCCCTAAGCTCCATATAACTTAATTCCATTTCATTTCCTCCATTTTCTGTCCTGCACCTTTTCCTCTCACGAAACAAACTTCCTATACTGTCCGTAAGCCTCCTGCCACTGCTCTGTATCCTGCGGCTCATACACTTTCATATTCTCAGAATTCCGGATGATCCTCCGAACCTCTTTCAAATTCTTTACTTCCCCTGCTGCCACAAGCTGCATGGCAAGATTGCCGTACACAGTGGCTTCCACAGGTCCGGCGATCACGGGGATGCCGCATGCGTTGGCCGTCATCTGACACAGAAGGGCACTCTGGGCACCGCCTCCCACCAGATGGACTGCCTGATACGTTCTGCCTGTACATGCACAGATCTCGTCCAGTACCATCCTATATTTAAGAGCAAGGCTTTCGTCAATACAGCGCACCACCCCGCCCACACGTTCCGGGACTTTCTGCCCGGTTTGTCTGCAGAATTCCCGAATCCGCTGCGGTACATTTCCGGCGGGCACAAACTCCGGCGCGTCCGGGTCCACAAAAGCGGCAAAGGGTTCCGCATCCCCTGCCATGGATTCCAAATGTCCGAAACTGTATTCGCATCCTTCCCGCATCCACTGTCTCCGGCTCTCCTGAATCAGCCAGAGCCCTATGATGTTTTTCAAAAAAGAGGTTTTGCCGCCGCATCCCCCCTCATTGGTCATGTTGCAGGCAAAAGATCTGCTGTCTATCTGGGGTACATCCAGTTCTGTTCCAAACAATGACCAGGTACCGCAGCTCAAAAACAGAAAATCATCTGTCTCAGACGGAACGGCAGCCATGGCGCTCTGCGTGTCATGTCCTGCCACAGCTATGACATCCATGGGGCCTGCCCCCAGCTCTTCCCTGATCTCATTTCTAAGGCTGCCAAGCCTTGTTCCTGGCATAAGCACCGGCTCCAATATCCGGGAGGGAAGGCCCAGGCTTTCCAGCACCTCCCCGGACCAGTCCTTCTTTCCCGCATCCAGCATCTGCGTGGTTGATGCAATAGTGTATTCACTTGCCATTTCCCCTGACAGGAAATAGCAAAACAGATCCGGCATTAAAAGCATATGCTCTGCCCGGGCCAGCAGCTCTTTTCTGTACTCCTGCTCCGCCATAAGCTGAAATGCTGTATTGATCTCCATGAACTGGCTGCCGGTAATCTCATAGAGTCTTTCCCTGTCCATGCGGGAAAAGGCTTTTTTCAGCATCCCCTCTGTTCTGGCATCCCGATAATGGACCGGATTGGATAAGAGCATACCGTCTTTTCCCAGCAGCCCATAGTCCACGCCCCAAGTATCCACACCAATGCTGCTGATAGCCGCACCTGACCTGCCCTGCATGATCCCCGCCTTTGTAATGCCTGTCTTCAGCTCGTGGAAAAGCCGCAGAAAATCCCAGTACATGGTACTGCTGCTTTTTCCGTTTAAAATCACAGGTTCATTGGCAAAACGGTGGATCTCATGCAGAGAGATCCTTTCCCCATCGAAACTGCCCAGCATCACCCTGCCGCTGGAGGCTCCGTAATCTGCTGCCAGCATTTGTTTTCCCGGCATTTTCATCTTCCCCCAATCAATCTATTATCTGAATCATTACAGCATACTGTAACGGTTCCGTACCTTCCCCTGTACAAGCAAAAATCCCTACGGAACCGCCTTTGTCCATGGGATTTCTGCCCGGCTTGGAAATATTATGGTTCGGTCAGCGCAGCAAATGCGCAGACCTGCTCAATCGTCACTGCACGCTACTTATAAAGAGGACCATAAGCTGCGCAGGCTCTGTAGTCCTGTCCCTCTTTGTCCATACCAAATGCGTTCCATGCAGCAGGACGGAAGATTTTTTCCTCGGGTACATTGTGCATAGCCACGGGAATTCTCAGCATGGAGCACATGGTGATCAAATCTGCTCCGATATGTCCGTAGCTGATGGCACCATGGTTGGCTCCCCAATTGTTCATCACGTCATATGCTGTCTTAAACGCACCCTCACCGCTTACTCTGGGCGCAAACCAGGTACAAGGCCATGTATAATCCGTACGTTTCCAGATCGTGTCAGACACTTCAGCCGGAAGCTTAATGGTCCAGCCTTCTGCGATCTGCAGCACAGGTCCCAGACCTTTTACCAGGTTCAGGCGGATCATGGTCACAGGCATCTCCGCGTCTGTCAAAAATCTGGAGGAATAGCCGCCGCCACGAAAATATCCGAAATCAGCCGCGTTCCAGGTAGTTGCTTTCATAATGGCATCCTGGTCCTCTTTTGTCACATCAAACCATGGCTTGATCACACTGTTTCCGCTTTCATCCTTTGCTTCCCCGCAGGCATCCAGGCAGGCTGCGCCGGAGTTGATCAGATGGATGAAACCGCCTGCCTCTGCCGCTTTGCCTTCCAATGTATAACCTGTTGCCTCCTTCACAGCCTCCGGGCTCCAGTATGTACGCACATCTGCAAAGATCTGGGCTCTGTTGGTGAGCAGTTTCATAAACATCATGCCCAGACCGTTGAGCACATCGTTCTCTGTGGCCAGGATATAAGGCTCTCTGGCTCCATTCCAGTCAAAAGATGTATTTAACATCGCTTCCGCAAAGTCCGCATTTGGATAAAAATCGGTCCACTGCCTCTGCCCCTGGAAACCGGCTGCCAGGGCATTGTGTCCCACTTTTTCCTCCTCGCATCCCTCCGGAAGGTTTTCATTTCCATTCATCAGATCCTTGATGATGCACATCATCTTCACAACAAATTCCCAGTCTGCATCTTTCTGCTCCCTGGTCTTCTGCACTGCCTCCGGGTTCTTGTCAAAGCCCTCCATGCAGTGTTCTTTTGTCCAGGCCAGGGCTTTTCCGAATTCTTCCTCATCATAGATTCCTTCTGTCATGCGGCGGATCAGTTCCACTTCATCCACGGATTCCACACGCATTCCCAGATACGATTCAATAAAATCCGGATCAATGATGGAACCGCCGATCCCCATAGTCACAGAACCGATCTGCAGGTAGGATTTTCCCCTCATAGATGCTGCCGCAACAGCCGCACAGCCGAACCGCAGCAGTTTTTCCCTCACATCATCCGGTATATCCGTGGCATCTGCAGCCTGTACATCATGGCCGTAGATTCCAAAAGCGGGGAGCCCCTTCTGTGCATGGGTCGCCAGCACGCTTGCCAGATATACGGCACCCGGACGCTCTGTCCCGTTAAATCCCCAGACTGCTTTTATGGTCTGTGGATCCATGTCCATGGTCTCCGCTCCATAACACCAGCACGGGGTCACTGTCAGGGTAATATCCACCCCTTCTCTTCTGAATTTGTCCGCACAGGCGGCAGCCTCAGCTACACGCCCTATGGTAGTGTCCGCGATCACTACTTTTACCGGTTCGCCGTTTGAGTATTTCAAGTTTTCCTCAAAAAGCCGGGCTGCGGATCTTGCCATATTCATAGTCTGTTCTTCCAGGGATTCCCGTACTTTCAGGTATCCTCTTCTTCCGTCAATTGTTGGTCTGATTCCAATTACGGGATATGCTCCGATCAATCTGCTCTCTGCCATTTTTTCTGTACCTCCATACTGATAATAGTTGGCTCCCCTATGAGCCTCCGCTTGTCGGGCAGGGGAGTCTGAATCGGTTATAACGTGAACTGTTACGCATCCAGCCATTAAAAATCGCTTCGCGATGGGCCGGATAAAGCTGGCACTACTTTTTCATACGGTCAGCGCAGTAAATGCGCAGACCTGTCTGAACTGTTACCGTGAACTGTTCTATTTTTCTTATATTCTCATCCTAATCTTGTTTTCAATATATTTCCTGTGATATAATGGCAAAAAACAGGACAATATTCACCTTTTCCATAACTATTCACCACCTTCACCGTTATGAAAAAAACTTATGCAGGATCATGCCAAGCAATGGGATGATCCACAGGCAGGAGGTACCTATGCATTATCTGGACTATAATGAAAAACAGGCTCACGGAACAGCAGATTTCCCTCTGGCCTATTACTACGTGGACGAACACCATCCCCGCTATCACATGCCCTTCCACTGGCACAAAGAGACGGAGCTGCTCCGCGTTCTGGAGGGACAGCTCCGCCTCAGTCTGGATGACAGGGAGTATGTGGTAAGCGCAGGGGAATTAATTTATATTGGGGAGGGCGTCATCCACGGCGGGGAACCGGAGAACTGTATCTATGAGTGCGCGGTTTTTGATCCTCAGCCTCTGCTCATGCACACGCACGCTGTGCGCCGTTATCTTTATCAGATCCAGCGCCGCCAGATTCAGATCCTCATGCGTTTCACCCAAAAACAGCCTGATATCCTTTCCCGTGCAGAAACTCTGTATACTTCCCTGCGCAAAAAAAGCTCCGGATGGGAAATGACTTCCCTCGGAGCGCTTTTTGAACTCTATGGAATTGTATTTGCCGGGGAATATTACACCCCCTGTGCCTCCGAAAACAACGCCGAAGGCAGGCTCCAGCAGCTAAAGCCTGTGCTGGAATATATGGAACTGAATTATCAAAACCCGATCACCTTGGATGACCTCTCCAGGCTGGCCGGCATGTCATCTAAATATTTCTGCCGTTTTTTCCGCGCGGTGATCCACAGGACACCCATAGATTACCTGAACTATTACCGCGTTGAACGGGCCTGCTATCTCATGGCTGCGGAAGGCATTTCCGTCACAGAGGCCGCCTACCAATGCGGATTTAATGACAGCAGTTACTTTGTCCGGGCCTTTAAAAAATATAGGGACATGACACCCAGACAGTATGTGCAGCGTTTGGGGAAATCCGGCTAATAGCGTTTTATTTTCTTGGAAGGTGTCTTCTCAAACTCTTCCTCCCTGATCTTCAAGCCGTGGATCTTTTTATAGGGAGGAAGGCCTTTGTTGAAGTTGTCAATCACTTCCTGTAGTTTTTCTCTGACATCTTTGATCCTTTTTTTAGCGGCATATTCATAATCCGGGAAGATCTCGGCCTCTATGACTGATTCTGTCTCTCTGACAATGATCTCTTTTACAAAAGGTGATCTGCTGATCTCGTTCTCCAACTCTTCAGGTGAGACATTTTCCCCGTTTTTCAGGATGATCAGGTTTTTCTTCCTTCCTGTGATGAACACAAAATCATCCTTGTCCACATACCCCAAATCGCCGGTTTTGAGCCATCCGTCCTCCAGGGTTTCCTCCGTCTCTTTGGGCATCTTGTAATAACCCATCATAACACTGGAGCCCCGCACCCAGATTTCCTCATCCACAACCTTTGCCTCACAATTTGGAAGAAGTTTTCCCACAGACCCTTCTTTTGCATCCCATTCCAGGTTGGTGCTGATGACAGGGGAACATTCCGTCATACCGTACCCCTGTAAAACGGTAATACCGTACTCGGCAAATGCCCCCACCATCTCCGGTGGAAGATAGGCCCCGCCGCTGCAAATGGTCTTTAAATTGCCGCCAAAAGCAGCCTTTGCCACCATTTTCTTTGGCAGGATGCCTGTGGATTCCTTCAGCTTTTTATAAATGGATTCAATCACCATGGGAACCAGAAGCACGATCTCAGGCTTGAACAGCTTCATGTTTTTTGACACATGCATGATAGAATCATTGATACAGATAACCATGCCGATATAGATCCCTTTCAGGATATCCATGGTAAAACAGTAGGCATGATGGATGGGAAGAAGCGTCATGGATACGGTTCCCGCCGGGATCTTCATATCCAGACAGGCAGCATTGTCGGTCAGATTACGGTGGGTGAGCATAACCCCTTTGCTCTTGCCCGTTGTCCCTGACGTGAATAAAATAGCACACAGTTTATCCGGATCCGGACTACAGGAAAAACTGCCTGTATGTATTTTCAGAAGCTCCTGCAGGGACATGACATTCTCTGTGTTCTCTTTTGCCTGCATGGAAACCATACACTTGATATCCGGGCATTTTTCTACCGCCATCTCAGCCACATCCCTGCGGAGTTCATCGTAGACCAGAACACTGATATCCGCCCGGTTCAGAAGCTCACAGACATCCGCCGCCGGAAGCTGCGCATCCAGAGGGACAATGACACATCCGCTGTTTGCGGCTCCAAAATAAGTGATGATCCACTCATAAGTGGTTGGCCCGATGACAGCCACATGCTTTCCCAGCATCCCTATGTGGTCCAAAGCCCTGGAAAAAGCCTCGCTGTCCTTTTTTATATCCTCATATGTCTTTGTGATGATTTCTTTTCTGACTTTATAACGGATGGCAGGATTTTCCCCGTAAGTTTCCGCCGCATAGCCGATAATATCCTTCATGGTGTTGATCTGACCACTCATAATTCCCCTCCCGTTCTATTCCTTGAGACTCTCGATGTAGCGCATAGCCTCGCCCACGGTTCTGATCTCCGCAACCTCACGCTCCTCCACCTCGATATCAAAGGTATCTTCCAGTTCGCCTATCATGCTCATGAAATCATAAGACGTGAACCCCAGATCCTCCACGAATCTGGAATTTTCCGTAACCGTGTTTTTATCTATTTCCACATATTCACAAATCATATCTCTTAGTTTTTCAAACATCTCTTATCCTCCCTCTCCTATCAAACAGACTCTATGATCTCTCCCACTGTCATCTCCGGATTTTCCACACCTTTGAAAATGATCCGGCACAGGTAGTAATAGAGATACTGCAGGTCCTCAAAATGTACCACACCCGTCTGGTGTTCAAAATTAAAGTTCATGCCATTGTCCTCAGCCCTGTGCATAACTGTCAGGTAGAGGGCATGTGCCGCGGCACCGTTGCTGTACCAGGCGGATTTATACTGGATATTCTCCAGGCGTTCCAGTCCCTTTCCCTTCAGGGTCAAAGGCTGGTAGGTCAGGCTCAGCGGTTCATAGGTCTGTCCTGATCTTAATTTATAATACTTGTTTCTGTACGCGTAAAAAGCGGTGGGGTCGAAGTTGGCATGGCGGAATATCTGGTTCTGTCCGTCCCTGATTTTTTTCAGGCCCTCCATAAACGTATCATCCTTTTCCACCACAGTGCGGAACGGGAAGCAGTGGATCCTGGTGCCCCCGCATTTCTTTTCAGACAAGGTAGCCCTCCTTGCCACTGTGGTGTTGATGGAAACATCATCATTGCCGTTCACCTTCTGCAGATATGTGCGCAGCCCCATCATCAAAAGGCACACCATGGAAATATGATGCTCCTCACAGAACTGCATCAGCCGCTCAGAGGGGTCTGATTCCAGCTGGAATGTGATAATGTTGGCATCCACATTGTCGGAAACATTGGTAACTGCCCTTAAATCCGGGTTCTTTTCCCTTTCCCGTTCTGCCTCCAGTTTGCCCGGACCGAAAATGCTGTTGAAAATAGGTTCCGAGGAGGCGATCATCTTCTCAAAGAACTCGGTATCACGTTTCTTTGCTTTTGAATCCATCTCATATTCCAGGTCTTTTTTCAACTGCTCTATGTAAGATTTCATCTCCTTGGGATATTCCATGCCCTCATATTTCATGTTGGCATAAATCTCTATCACATCTTTTAAAAACAAGATCAGGGACTGGGCATCCATGGTCATGTGATCCACCAGAAGATAGATCCCCTGGAAACCATCCGGTGTGATGATCATGACCACCCGGTTCAGCGGGGAATCAAACCGTTCAAAGGGAACGGAAGTCCACTCTTTCATCTTATCCGCTGCATGGCACTCCTGCCATCCGGTAAAATCAAAGAATGCAATGTCTCTTACTTCCCTGTCGGCAATGTACTGATACACCTTGCCGTCCTCATCCTGCGTAAAACGCAGCCGCATGGACTCGCATCTGGCATACGCCTGGTAAATGGCTTCCTTCAGCGCGCCAAAGTCCAGACTCTGCTGAATGGTCAGGCTGGTGCCGATATTCAGTACCTGCTTTTTCGGGCAGTATTTCTGGTAGAAAAAGTGCAGCTTCTGTGCTGCAGTCAACGGATACAGTGGTTTGCCAAATTTCTCTTTCATATGTCAAACTCCTCTCTTATTTACACGGGAACCGCGTCCCCGGTGCTTCCCTCTCCGGTTACAGACGCCTCAGCGTCCCCGGTGCTTCCCTCTCTGATCACAGACTCCTCAGCCTCCCCTGCTGTCTCCAGAAACTCTGTCAGCTTCTGTTCGTATAGTGCCTGTTCTTTATAGAAAGCTTCCACGTGGCCTGCCCCGTGTATGATCAGCATGTTCTTTTTTGATGCGCAGTTTTCATAAATCTCATAACACATCCTGCACGGAACAAAGGTATCCGCATCCCCGTGGATAAAAAGTATGGGAACCTTTGCTTTCTTCACCTCCTCGGACGCGCTTAACTGCCGCAGCCCGTACCCCGCCTTTTTCCTGCACATGCTGTCCGAGATTTTCAGGATAGGATAAGCCGGTAAATGGTACTGGTCTTTCAGCACATGCTCAAATACATCCCAGGCGGAGGTAAACGCACAGTCGGAAACAATCCCTTTTACCTGCAAAGGAAGCTTCAAACCGCTTGTCATAAGCACTGTGGATGCCCCCATGGAAGTGCCGTGAAGCCAAATCTCACAGTCACTGCCAAAGCGCTCCTCCACATATTTGATCCAGAGAAACGCATCCTCCCTGTCCAGGCACCCGAATCCGATGTAAGTCCCTTCGCTGTCTCCATGGGCCCTCTCATCCACCAGAAGCATCTGATATCCTCTGGGCAGATAATAGTTGGACAGCCCTATGTAGTCACTCATACCTTTGCTGGTATAGCCGTGAAAACAGAGTACAAGCTTTTTGCCCCCCTGCCCCGGAAAATACGTTCCGTGGAGTTTCAGCCCGTCACCGGACGTAATGTACACATCCTCCCGTTCCTGTTTCAGCATCCACTCTTTCATCTTTTTAAGCTTCGGCATGTAAAGATCCCAGTTGGTGCCTGCCATATCCATAGTTCTCTTGGTTGTGGCTTTCTGCCGAAGCATGGTCCGTCTGAAAAAGTAAGACGCAATCCCATATTCCCCTGCAGCGGCCGCCGCTCCTGCTCCCAGTAACAAACTCCATCCATTCATAGATATTCCTCCTGTCATCACGTCTGTCCACACATCCGCAGTGCCCCCCGCCCCTGGTTATCTGTCATTTGGCTATCTACCATTTGGTTATCTGCCATTTAGTTATCTGCCCATTTGGTTATCTGCCATTTGGTTATTTGTTTTTCAGCAGTCTTTTGACCGGATTTTTGACTGTATTTGCCTTCGGCTGTATGATATCATCCGTCTTCACAGACACCGTGGTGTCCGGTCCGGCCGCGGCTTTCTTTTCTGCAGTTTTTTCTGCTTTTGCCTGCTTTATCTCAGTCTTCAGGTTTTTCTCCTCTGCCTTTTTCTGCTTTTTCTTTTCTCTGTTGGCCTGTTTAGAGAAGTTCTGAAGCAGCAGTGCCTTGTCAAAGCTGCCCTCCACTTGCAGTTTTCCCTGTGTGAATGCGGCAATAGCATCCATAGTGCCTCCCGCAATGCTCAAAAGTGTATCCGCTGTGGTTGTGAACAGCACATCCCTGTCATAATATTCGTATGGCTCTATGTACAGTTTCCCCTCTGAAACTTCCGCGTAAAAGGCACCTTCCGCCTCCCCCCGGATATCGAACTGATAGGCTATGTGTTCCTTGATCCCGCTCACATCCGCCTGCATAAAAATGTCTCTGATCTCACTCACTAATTCCTGATAAGTCATGTATTTTTTACCTCCATACATTTTTCGCCATTTTTCGACCACTGGTCGAATTTGGATTGTAAACAAGATACCACTTTTTCGACTGGTAGTCAAGTTTACATTTTTATGCTATCATGTTACTATTAAAAAAAATGGAGAACGATATTTATGCAAAACAATAGAAAAAAGGATATGATCCTGGACGCAATGCAGAGATTGATGAACCAAACCAGCGCCCAGTCCATATCCGTCAGCGATGTTGCCAAAGAAGCCGGCATCGGAAAGGGAAGTATCTACTATTATTTCAAATCCAAGGAGGAAATCCTGGAGGCCGTCATTGAGCGCTCCTACTCCGCAGCCATAGAGAAGGCCAAAAATCTGCTGGATGCCACGGATATGGACGCCCTGACCAAAATGGAAGTCATTTTCCGCACCTGCCGGGAGTCTTCCATGGAACTTCTCCGCCAGGAGTCAAACAACTTCTTTGAGCTGCAGCAAAGCGCCCTGCTGCATCAGCAGTACATACGCATTATGGTGAGAAACCTGCGTCCTATCCTGGCAGACATTATCCGCCAGGGCAACCGGGAGGGATCCATGCACTGCAAATCCCCGGAAGAAGTCTCTGAGATCGTCCTGATCATCCTCACGATCAAGCTGGACAACCATCTCACACGGGACAGCCGGGAACACACGAAAAAGACACTGGATGTCTTTACTTATATGCTGGAAACCAGCTTTCATATCGAAAAGGGTAAACTGGCCTATCTGTGGGAAGACTAGGACCGGATCCCAAAAAAGAGTATGCAGGCCAGATCACGATTCTGTCCGCATACTCTTTTTTTTACTTACTTTTGACTGCTTCTATAAATGTTGCCCCTTCTATACAGTCCAGCACATTTACCTGGGAAAATCCTGCCTGCCGAAGAAGCTCTGTCTCATGCTCCAAGGTAAGGGGAATGTCAAAATGTACAAACTGCTCCTCCGAAATTCCTCCTGTCTCCCGTTTTCTGCTGCATTCCCTGCGAAGAAGCACTTCTTCCTCCTCACAGCAGGCAATATAGTCCCCCTCCAGTAATTTTCCTCCCGGCCTCAGCGCCGCCCGGATTTTTTCAAACAGCCCTCTCTTTTTTTCAGGCAGGAAATGATGCAGGGATTCAAAAGATATCACCATATCATAACCTGCCTCTTCAAAAGGCTCCTGAAGATAGTCTCCGCAGATAAGCTTTATATCCTTTTTCTCATATTTGCGCTCCAACTGTTCCAGCATGGTACTGCACATATCAATTCCCGTCACACAGATATGGGGATACTTCCGGAAAATAGATTCCAGTTCCAGCCCCGTTCCGCAGCCCAGATCCAATATGCTTTTTGTATCATTGCCTATCCAGTCAGCGATCCTTATATAAGCCTCCTTCCAGGTCTGCATATGTTCCTCATACGTCCCGATACGCCGCTTAAAAAATTGGGACATCTCCTCAAGGGGCACATCTTTTTCCTGCTCCAGCCAGTCCCGCAGATCCTGCATATACTGCTCCCGGTCTTCTCTTATAACAACAGACATTCCGCCTTCCTCCTTGTATATGAATTTCTCTTCCCTTTTATTCTACAGGGCGGTTCTTTGAAAATCCACCTCATACATCCTTCTATTTAAAGTTGATCCACTCTCTTCTCTCCTTCAAATCCGCCAGGCCAATGCCTGTTGGTCCACATCCACGATCCGAAAAGGAAATATGGCAAGCCATATTTTTTGTCACCCCCTGTTTTTCGTTGACCTGATGTTCCCTCCGGCGTTATACTGAAAGCAACAGTAAATGCGCAGACCTACTGAATCACAATGGAGGAATCATTCATGACCATCACGGAAGTAAGCAAAAAATACGGTTTAACCGCCGATACGCTCCGTTACTACGAGCGCATTGGCCTGATCCCCTCTGTTCCCAGAAATAAAAGCGGGATCCGGGATTACGACGAGGAATCCTGCCAATGGATCGAGCTAATGAAATGTATGCGGAAGTCGGGTGTACAAATTGACGCACTCATTCAATATGTCTCCCTGTTCCAGGAAGGGGACGCCACACTTGACGCAAGAAAAAACCTTCTCATTGACCAGAGAAACCAACTGGCAGAGCGTATGAAAGACATGCAGGCCTCCCTGGACCGGCTGAACTACAAAATCGAGCGTTACGAGCAGAGCATGATGGCCGCGGAACGAAACCTGCAGCGACTGCACGAAGAAAAGACCGCACAGGACGGGGACGGCAAAACAGCATAAAAATGCGGCAGAGCTTATTGCCCTGCCGCATTTTCCTATTCTTTTTTCATTTCCCGCTCCAGCAGGTCACGTTCAATCTGCGGATACATTTTATCCAGCTTGTACATCAGCAGAATCACAACCGCTGCTCCCCATACAATGATAGGACCAAACTTATAGATATTTCCGATCGTCCTTACAGCGGAGTCCGGCTGCATCACCTGTGTACCTGTGGAGCTGATATAGCCGCTCACGGTCATAAGGCCTGTCATGATGGCACTTGTGATACCGGTTCCCACTTTGAAGCCCAGGCTTGCGCCGCCAAACACCAGGCTTTCCTGGCGGAACCCATTTTTCCAATAGCCGTATTCCACCACATCCCCCAGCATACCAAAGATTGTGGCTGAGAGCTGGGATGCCCCTACGGAACGGATAAGCGTCACGAAAAACAGCCATTGAAAATTATAAGGATTGACCAGTACCAGTATCTGAGAGCCCACCGCAATCAGACAGCCCGCCAGTGTGACATTCCTCTTTCCCCATCTTTTGATCAAAAACGGGCAGGCTGCAGCGCCGCCGATCATGCACACGGTTTCCAGGAAATACAGGGTGCTGTACATCCACGTGTCATTTCCGAAAATATATTTACAGTAATAAGGCAGGTCTGTTCCCACAATGGTCATATGGATAACCTGGATCGACCACAGCCCCAGCACACACCAGAAATACTTGTTTGTCACAAGAGCCTTTATATTCACCCCGACGGAACGCTTCTCCTCTTTTTTCGCCTCTGTGGCCACCGTCTCCTCACACCGGAAGAAACAGAACAGCAGCAACACTACCGCGATAACAACCCAGATGCACATGGTCTTGATCCATGCGGACTGGTCATTTCCAAATACTTTCACAAGAGGCATGGTAAACGTCACGGAAATAATACGCCCCACCGGTGACAAGATCATGCGGAAGATAGAAAGCAGATCCTGCTGATAAGAATCCCTGGTCATCATGGTGGACAGGGAACCATAGGGCACATTGATGGCTGTATAGATAACCGTAGTGGTCAGATTATAGGTGACGAATATGTATATCCCCTTCAAAAAATCCGTGGTGTGGGGCACTGTAAACATAAGGATCGCGGCTATGGCATAGGGAACCGTCATCCACAGGATCCAGGGTCTTGATTTCCCCCATCTGGATTTGGTCCTGTCCACCAGAAATCCCATGATCAGATCAGAACTGCCGTCAAATACTCTTGACACCAGCATGACAATACCGATAGTCACCGGTGAAATCCCCACATAATCTGTGTAAAACAATGTCAGCAGCGTGGATATCATACCGTACACAATATTACAGGCCGTATCCCCGCATCCATAAGCTACCCTTGTCCCAAAGGTTATTTTCTTCTTCATAATGACCTCCCCGCCACATGATCTTCCATATTTTTATATTATCTTTTCAGCATTCTTCCATAATAGCCTTCACAGCCGCCGCTGTATCATAAAGCGGAAACAGTTCGTACCCCACATACCCCGTGTAACCGCATGCCTCCAGATGGCGCAGAACTTTTTTATAATTAATCTCACCTGTGCCCGGTTCATGGCGCCCCGGGGCATCCGCCACATGGATGTGCCCAAACTGGTCTATATACCTGGAAACCGTATCACAGATACAGCCTTCATTAATCTGCATATGATACACATCGTAGAGCAGTTTCAGCCTGGGCGACCCAATCAGACGGCAGATTTCTGCCCCCATCTGCGTGGTTTCCAGAAAATTCCCCACATGGTCAGTGGTAATATTCAGAGCCTCCAGGTTCAGACAGATCCCTTCTTTTTCTGCCACTTCCACACAGTCCAGAAGTGTGCGGTACATGGAGCAGAGCTTTGTTGTATGGGAGAGATCCTCATAATGATCTACCACAATTCCCCCATCGCCCAGGGCATTGGAATGGATCGTCACACTGGCTGCCCCTACAGTCTTTGCCGCCTTAACAGATTCCTTCAGGTATTCCACATACTTTTCCCTGTGTTTCGGATCAACCAGGGAATAATCCGCATCCCCGTTAAATCCGCTGATGGCAATCCCCGCTTCTTTCGCTGCTTTTCCGGTATCCTCCAGATTCCGGATCCTCCAGTCCCAAAATTCCACAGCGTCAAAGCCGTCCTTCTTTGCTGCCAGAAATCTTTCCTCCCAGGGCAGTTCTGTATACAAGGTGTCAATACAGGCACATTTTCTCAGACTCATTTTCACTCTACCTCCTCAATTTTAACAGGTCTTCCCTCTTTCAGGGATTTTGTGGCTGCGGCTGCCATCAGAACAGGATACAGCCCGTCCATCCCGGTAACAGGCGTCTCCTTATCCTTCTCCACAGCCTCCACAAATGCCTGGATTTCTGATACAAACGCACCTGTGTAACGGTCCCACATGACTTTATATGTATTCTCACAGGTGGTACTTACGGCATCTGAAAGCACCACAGTATTGGGCACGTCATTTTCATTCCGCACACATCCCTGGGAGCCAAACACTTCCACCCTCTGGTCATAGCCATACACCGCTTTTCTGCTGTTGTCAATTGTGGCAATAATCCCATTGTCAAACTTCAGCATTACGACAGCCGTATCCACATCACCCGCTTCCCCGATAGCCGGGTCAATCAGCACAGAACCTGCCGCCACAACCTCCGTCACCTCAGCACCTCCAGCCAGAAAGCGGGCCATATCGAAATCGTGGATCATCATATCATAAAAAATCCCGCCGGACACTTTCACATATTCAATTGCCGGCGGCTCCGGATCCCTGGAGCTGATCTTGATCATCTGCACTTTCCCGATCCTTCCATCCTGCACCATGTTATAAACACCTCTGTGATTATGGTCAAATCTGCGGCAGAATCCAATCTGCAGCTTCACCCCGGCGTCCTCAGCCGTCCGGATCGCTTCCCTGACTTTTCCCAGGTCATAATCTATCGGTTTTTCACAAAAAATATGCTTTCCTGCCTTTGCCGCCTCCATAATATACCTGGAATGAGTATCTGTGGAGGAACAGATCAATACCGCTTCAATCTCCTCATCCTGCAGAATATCCTCCGCATTCTTCGTCACATTCCGCACCCCGCATTTTCTCAGATATTTCTCTGTCTCTCCATTCATAAAAGGGTCTGCCACGGTCTTGATCTCCACCTCCGGTACAAACATAGAAATATTCTTCGCATGTACCTTTCCGATTCTGCCTGCTCCAATAATTCCTGCTTTCATCTCAATACTCCTTTACTCTCCATTATTTTGCTATTTATTTTGTTTTTCCCACCCGCTGTAACTCTTTCACAGAGCCGTCCTTCCGCACACATCTCTTGTTATTGCGCCGGCATCCATTTACATTGCTGCTTAAATTTAGATTGCTGTTTAAATTTTCATTGGCTTAATTTTTCATTGCTGCTTAATTTTCATTGCTGTTTAATTTTTCATTGCTGCTTAATTTTTCATTGCTGCTTGATTTCATTGCTGCTTGATTTCATTGCTGCTTGATTTCATTGCTGCTTAAATTTGCTTTACTTCCCGGATTGCATGCATTGCTTCTTCTTTGATCACTACACTTTTCTATTTTGGTATATACCTTGTGCTTTTGCATCCTATGTGCTTTTGCACTTACAATTATAGGAAATCCACAGCGATTTGTCAACATTCTGCCTCTCTTTTTTTCATCTTTAGCAACATTTCACAATTTTGTGCTTTTGAACATACCATTTTATCAGCCCTCCTGCCTCCCCTCATTGTTAAACTTAACCAATTCCCCTATTTACAACCCACTTCCCCATATGATAAAATTCATTTATAAAACATCACACACTGAAAACTTCACCCCGTGCAATAGCACGTACACATAGACATAAAGAAACAGGAGGAAACATGATAAATAAAAAACCAACCATACAGATGGTTGCTGACAAAGCAGGTGTATCCCGTGGAACGGTTGACCGTGTTCTCAACAACCGTTCCCACGTAAGTCCTGATGTATACGACAGAGTCATGGCCGCCATTCAGGAAACAGGCTACCTCACACCCCGAAGCACATATCAAAAAACCCTGTTCGGCCAGGGTTTTCCGCCGATCAAGCTGGGTGTGCTTTTACCCAACTGGACCGGTCATTTCCGCTGGGAAATCATGCGCGGCATAGAAGCTGCCCAGGCAGAGCTTACAGACTTCCATGTAAAAATCCTAGTTGAAGAATGTGAAACCGACATACCGGAGGAAAGCATTGAAAAACTGGACACTCTACTAAAAGAAGGCATTCAGGGTGCTGCGGTCTGCACCATGAACGACCCCGCCATTGAACAAAAGATCCAATCCCTCACCGAAAATGGCATTCCTGTCATCACCTTCAACAGCGACCTACCCGGCACAGACCGGCTCTGCTTCATCGGTCAGGACTACAACAAAAGCGGCCGTATCGCGGCCGAACTCATCAGCAAATGCATCCCCGCCTCGGGCAAGATCCTAGCCGCAGCAGGCAACCTGGAGTTTGACGGCCACCGTGCCCGTCTGGACGGTTTCCGAACCCGCATGGCCGAGATTGGTTTCCCCCACGACCAAATCCAGGTCATAGAAACCTACAACAACTACCAGCTCACCTACAAAAAAGTCCTCACCGCCCTCCAGCAGGACGACACGATAAAAGCCATCTACATGGCCAACCGCAGCGTAGCCGGCTGCACCAAAGCCGTGGAAACCGCCCAAAAAAAAGGAGAACTCCGTATTATCTGCCATGACATGTCAGAACACACGAAATCTCTCCTCACTGATGGAACCATAGACTTCTCCATCTCCCAGGACCTCCACCGCCAGGGCTACCTCCCCCTGATCTACCTAAGAGACTACCTACACAAACAAAAACTCCCCCCCACCCAGGACACCGCCGCCAACATCTCCATCCTCTGCTCCCAAAACCTCTAAACCGGCCTGTCCCCCAGTAACTCCGCCCTATAACACCCTCACCACTTAGTAACCAAACGCTTCATAACCATACCGACGTAACATACCAAATGAACGCTCCCATCCTCCCGTTCCCACCACCAGTCACTATAGATAGGAGGCCGGAGGGCTGGTCGGTCCGTGGGGCTTCCTCCCGGGCAGCATTCCGCAGGAGGCTTAGACCTGCTTAGTAAAAATGGAAGTCCCAGGCAAGGAGAAATTCCGGTTACCAGCCGGAATTTCAGGACAGTTGAGCTGTTCAGCCATAAAGGCTGGACAGCGGTTCTGTCCGGTGCCTTGCCTGGGACTTCCATTTTTGCTTAGCAGGACTTGCCGACGGAGGTGCTGTCTGGGAGGAAGCCCCACGGACCGACCAGCCCTCCGGCCTCCTATCTATAGTGACGTCCGTGAGCCACCTTCATCCGTGAGCCACCTTCCGATTCACCCAAAAGAAATACCCCACACACAAAACGATCTGCACCGCCGAAGAACAAGGCGTCGCCAGCCCCACCCCAAACAGTGAAACCGGCACCATCCGGCTCATAAGAAACGACACCGGAATCCTCACCCCAAAAGCGCCCACGATCCCCTGCACCATCACAAACAAAGTCTTCCCGCATCCATTAAAATACCCAATCATACAAAACATCACAGAAACCAGCAGACAGTCAATGGCATACGCCTTCAGATACTCCGCCGAAGCCGCGATAACCTCCCCGTCCCTGGCAAAAACCCCGGACAGAATATCCCCATGGAAAAATGCCCCATAAGCCATCAAAACACCCACGGCCACAGACATCCCAATCCCACATAACAGCGCCTTCTTTGCCCTTCTTGTTTCTCCGGCACCCATATTCTGGGATACAAACGCCGCCATAGACTGATTAAACGCTGACGGCACCAGCATAATAAACCCGCACAGCTTCTCCGCCACACCCACTCCGGCAGACGGGATCACCCCAAGGGAATTGACAATCGCCGTGATCGCCAAAAATGAGATCCCCACCAGAACATCCTGAAACGCAATAGGAAATCCCAGCCGGAACACTTCCCCCATACGCTTCCTGTCAAAACCAATATCCTTTTTATGAAAGACAAAGGGAAACTTCCTCTTCCTGATGATCAGCAGGGAGATCACCACACTCAGCACCTGCGCAAGCACAGTGGCAATCGCCGCCCCCGCGGTGGCAAGCTCAAAGACACCCACCAGCAGCAGATCCCCCGCAATATTAAACACACAGGCGATCGCCACTGTAACAAGCGGCATCTTAGAATCCCCAAGCCCTCTGAAAATACTGCCGATCACATTATACGCCACTATAAAAAGCGCCCCTGCCGAGCAGATCCTCACATAAGAAACCGTAGCTTCAAATGCCTCCGGGGGCGTCTGCATGATCTTGGCAATAGGCACAGCAAACACTTCCATAAGAACCGTTATCACCACACCGATGACAATAAAAAGCATGATACTGGCGCCAATGATCTTTCCGCCTTCCTCTGCTCTCCCCTCACCGATCTTTCTTCCCAGAAGAATGGTGGTACCCATGGCGATCCCCACCACAAAAGCCGTGATAAGCTGCATCAGCCAGCTTCCTGTGGAGACTGCCGATACATCTGCTGCCTGGGCAAACTGCCCTACAACCAGCATATCCACCGCCCCGTACATAGTCTGCAAAAATATAGCTGCAAGCACCGGCAAAGCAAATTTAACCAGGGGCATCAGGATCTTTCCCTTTGTAAAATTCTGTCCTTCACTCATGATATCTTTCCTCTCCTGTATGTACAGCCTTGCATGAATCCCACAGTCATCATCACCCGCTGTCCGCGCCGGGACCGCGCCCGTAAAGCTGGTCATAGACACTCTATGAAGTCGCTTCGCACACACCTCTGACGCGGATATCAAGCACTCTTTACCGCAAGATAAACACAACGCTGTACTGAATTTTCATTTTTACCGGAAAAAAACCGGATAAGAAGCAGGCATCTCAGCCAGCATCTTATCCGGTTACCATTTCTTTACGAATGGTTCACCTCCGATGAACGCTGTCATTATATAACATGACTTTTTATTTGTCAAGATTCATAAGTCAACCGATCTTAATGTCATAAGTCAACCGATTTTAATGATACATAAGCCAACCGATTTTAATGATTCATAACTCAGCCGATTTTAATGATTCATAAGCCAACCGATTTTAATGACCGGCGAAGGATCCCCGATACAGGATTTTGCTCAATTTTACTGCCCAATCAATTCATCTATTGTGAATCTCTCATATTTCAGTATGTTCTTTAAATGCAGTTCATTTCGTGACCAGGAATCATATTTTTCATACAGCAGGCCAATCTCGCCGCTTGGCAGTTCTGTCAGACAGGAATAGGAATACCCCATCTGCGGATCGTCAATGGCATAGCTATACTTCCATTCCACAGAATATTTATTGACCCCTGTTTCCCCTGTGTCATTGATCAGACCAACCCAGATCTTACCGTTCTTCCGGCCCTCTGTGGCGTTTGGTGAAGACAGGATTATGGCCGGTTTTCCGTCAACAGGTTCAGAGTAATTGATAACGGACAACTGTGTGCCGTAAGAAGTTGTACTGATCCCTGTCAATGGGACTCTGTCGCTCCAAGTCTCTCCTCCGTCAACGCTTGTGACTTCCGCAATATAACCGGAGCCTGTGCGCAGATATGTTTTTAAGGAGCCGTCCGGCATCTCAACGATCTGTGCTTCTGCTGTGGCGCCGCCTGTCCGGTCATCCGCCTCCACATAAGTCCAGTTATCCCCATGGTCATCACTGTACATAAATCCAAGCTCTGCCGAAGATTTGGAGTACAGGGGAACCAGCAGCCTTCCCGCGTATTCACCTGTTGTTATCTGCTTGCCGACACCGGGACCCACTACTAAAAATTTAGACTCCTCAGGCTTAAAGGTACTGACAATATTCAGGTCAGACCATGTCTCTCCCTCATCATCCGAATATCTCATGGCAAGATAATTTGTTGGAAACGCCTTAAAAACGGAATCCTTATAAAATATGTTCATATTTACATTTACATCCGTCTGGGTCTCCAAAAGAGTCGAACCTTCAAAATTATAATCATACTGTCTGCAGGTCAGATTATTTCCGTTCTGGTAAAGATCATATTCCCCGTCTACCGTGTATTCGGTTGGCTCACCTGTGGCATCGTTATAGATAACACCGTCTTCACGGACAGAATAATTGTAAACACCCGCTCCATCTTCATGCCATCTGAGCTTCAGATATTTTTTGCCGTCTATCTCCTTAAAACCGGACCCTACAGAGGCATTGGAGCTGCCAATTCCAGCGGGCATCAGATCCGCAAAAAGAAATACTCTTTTCGTTTCCTTATCCTCCAGCAATACAGGGTCAATATAAGAAGCGCTCCCCTGGATCTGTACATTCTTCCCTACAGAATCCCTGGGCCAGTCTATATTTTTTGCCACGTAATCCTCAAACTTTAACGGCAGTGTGGGCTCTCCCCATGTATTTCCCCCGTCTGTGCTCTTGGCAAACGCAATATTAATCTTACTTTTGGAGTCATGGGTTCCGCCATATCTGGCATCTGCCGCAGCCAAAACAGTCCCGGAATCCAACGTCAGCAGGGAGGGTATCCTAAAATAATTGGATCGTGTAGCGTCCCCCGCGTAGAAAATATTTTCTGCGTAAGCCGTCTCTCCTGTTGTCCCGATCAATTCCTCATCAGAGAGGACATCACTGTATATTTTGATGTTTCCTATGGTCCCTCCAAAAGGATAAGCCACACTGCCCTGACGCATGGTTCCTCCCAAAGTGACGTTGTCCACTCCGGTAATGTCACTGATAAATTTAAAATCATCCTCGTCCAATACCGCCAGCAATTCTCCGTTGGCGAACAGCTTATACTGTTTATTTTCCGCATCCGCCTTGAACGCAACCGTATTAAACACTCTTTCCCCCTTATAGAGGCCACGGACCGCTGCCGGTCTGTCAAGGGTATATTTAAACACTCCATCCGTATTTCTCAGCTCCATACCCACACCACCGGAACTTGTCACATAGATATGGAAATGTCTGTTCTGGTTCCCTGCCGTGCTGTTTCCCACACTGAATAAAGACTGAATGGCATTTTGGCTTGTGGATTGATAAGAAATAACAATGGTACCCTGAGTTAACGCTTTTACAGATTCCGCTCCCTGCTCTTCATCCAGACGATATCCCTGTCCTTCCCGGATCTCTATATTATCCGCTTCTAAAACAGGCGTTCCCATTGTTGTTTCCACAAGCTCTGTGTTCCCGGTTTCCTGCTCTGTCTCTGCTTCTTGCAGTCCAGTATTTTCCTGTTCCTCCGCTGTCTCTGCTTCTTGCAGGGCTGCATTTTCCCGTCCCTGCTCTGTCTCTGCTTCCTGCAGGCCAGTATTTCCCCGTCCCTGCTCTGTCTCCGCTTCCTGCAGGCCAGTATTTTCCCGTCCCTGCCCTGTCTCTGCTTCTTGCAGGCCAGTATTTTCCTGTTTCTCTGCTGTCTTTGCTTCCTGCAGGGCTGTATTTTCCCGTCCCTGCCCTGTCCCTGCTTCCTGCGGGCCAGTATTTTCCCGTCCCTTTGCTGTCTCTATTTCTGTTTCTGATAAATTCCGGCTGTCCACTGCTGCATATACATTGAAGGAAGCAGCACAAACTGCCGATACAACTGCAAATACAACGATTCTTTTCCTGAATTTATACATACCTTTAATCTCCTATTATTTCACTCAACTGCACTTTGCGGTTCTCATATCTGGACTTGGTACATGCATCTGCCGTTGCGATGGCGGCTCTTGCTGCCTCACCTGTGAGCAGGGGTCTGAACTCATCATCGGCTGTTGCTCCGTGCATGATCCCATTTAAATATTTCATCTCATTTTTCATAATACTGTGCAGCCACATAGGCGGCTTTTTACCCGGTTTTCCGTACATAATGGCCCCGTCCATCTCGGTTCCGTGGTATATCCTGGTGCGGTCATCATCCTCCTCCCTGGATTCATGTACCAGGAAATGCTCCTCTTTTCCGTCCACTTTCAAGGTTCCTCCGCAGTCGCACATATCAATACGGATAGCCCCCTTTGTACCCTGGATCAGTACATAATGTTCCGGCCAATGGAAGGCTGAACCCCATTCCAATACTGCGTAACGGTTGTCGGGAAACTCCATATTTACAAACAGCATGTCGTCCTCATCGCCAAATTCATCCCCTTGATGGGCAACATTTCCCCCTGTCATGGTGACCGTTTCTGGCATCCCGCCCATCAGGAACTGTACACAATCCAGTTCATGAATATGGTGATACAGATGCCCTCCTGATTTTTCTCTGATTTTTTTCCATGAAATGGTTGGCTGCGGTTCTTCCCAGCCGTTTCTGGCAGAATGGCAGTACAGAACTTTTCCGATCACACCCTCATTGATCAGCTTTTTCGCGTAGCGCACGCCCCGGAAGAAATTCATAACATGTCCTGCCATAAAAGTAACGCCGTGCTGCTGGCACGCTTTTACCATCTCATCGCAGTCTTTATAGCTCAGTGCAATAGGTTTCTCACAGAAAACATTTACTCCGTGTTCTGCTGCTTTTATGACCGGCTCTTTGTGCAGATAATTGGGCGTTGCCACGATCACTGCATCTACATCCTGACGGCTATACAGGGTATCCAAATCTGTTTCCACATCACATCCCAGTTCTTCTGCCACAGTCTGCGCATTTTCCGGGTCAAGGACTGCCACAATTTTGGCGCCTTCCTGTTCTTTCATAATACGTCCAAGCTCTGCACCGAAATAACCGGTTCCCACAATTGCGTATCCTATTGTTTTCATATCCATTACCTCCAAATATATTCAGTATTATTTTACCGCTCCATCCGTCATGCCGCCTGCGATCTTATTCTGGATGAACATAAAGAAAATAACAGACGGAACTACCACCAGGGCGGATGCTGCCATCATATCTCCCCAGTTAAGGATCTCAGAACCCTGAAGGGATTTCAGCGCTACGGACACAGTCATTTTATCTGTGCTGTTAATAAGAATCAAAGAATACAAAAATTCATTCCATGCGTTAATAAACGTATAGATGGCGGTTGCCACGATCCCCGGCATGACCAGGGGAAGTACGATCCTCACAAAAGTCTGGACCTTATTGGCCCCGTCCACTCTTGCCGCCTCCTCAATACCCAGGGGCACGGTTTTGAAAAAGCCTACCAGCATCCACACCGCATACGGCACACTGAAGGAGAGATACACAATGACAAGGCCCACTCTGGTGTTGACAAACCCCAGCTTTGCCATAACCATGGAGTATGGGATTGCCAGCAGGATCGGCGGAAACATGTACGTTGCCACCAGAACCTTTGACATAATAGAGCCCAGCTTCGGAAAGAATCTCACGATCCCATAGGCCGCCATGGATGAGATCACAATGGCAATACAGGTGGTGGACACCGCAATGATCAAACTGTTGCTGATATTTCCCGCGAAGCCCAAATCCTTGATCACATGGACAAAGTTTTCAAGGGTAAATTCTTTCGGCAGAAAGCGGGTTGGATTTGCCGTCAGTTCTCCTGAGGATTTTACGGAACACAGCAAAACCCACACTAAGGGGAAAAAGGCAATAAAGGACAAAAGGATCAGGTATACATGACAAAGCCCATTTCCAATCTTTTCTTTTCGATTCGTCATCACTTGTCCTCCTTTTCCCATTTTCCGATAATTGTAAAGTAGATCACACAAACCAGCAGCAGGAAGGCCAGCAAGAGCATGGTAACTGCCGATGACCTGCCCAGAAGTTTGGTTCCCCAGCCCATATTGTAGGCATAAATAGGTACCGTGGTTGTGGCATTTGCCGGACCGCCGCCTGTGAGAAGGTAGATAATATCAAAGTTGTTGAATACCCAGATTGTACGAAGGACCACCAGAAGACCAACCACGATCTTAATATGGGGTACTGTAATATGCCAGAACTGCTGGAATTTGGAAGCGCCGTCAATCTGAGCCGCCTCATACTGGTCCTGGGGGATCGTCTGCAGCGCGGACAGCACATTTACCATGATCATAGGTGCACCAAACCAGACATTGATCAGGATCAACGTCAAAAACACCAGGCTGCTGTCACTTAAAAACTGCGGGAGTTCACTGCAGATGCCCAACTGGACAAGAATATTGGGAAGGAAACCTGAAACACCGTTCAGTATCCACTTCCAGGAAAGTGCGATCACAATAGACGGAAATGCCCAGGGAATGATCATGAGGGTTCTGTAAACACCTTTTCCGATCTTTACCCGGTTGATCGCCAATGCCGCCGTAAATCCAATAAACAACTGTCCCAGCAGGGAACCTACTGTCCAGAGTATGGATGTGAAAAATGCCTTATAAAAATTAGAGTCCGATAAAACCGCTTTATAATTTTCTAATCCTATAAAATCATATGTCGCTTTAATCAGATGCTTGGTGGTCATACTGTAATATAAACTGGAAAAGATCGGATATATGAGCAGTATCCCCACAACCAGCAATGCAGGAAGTACGAAAATCCAGCGGGCATAATCAAATTTTACTTTTCTATTCACTAAAATGCCGCCTTTCTTAGGGATGGGACTGCCCGCTTATGTGGTGGGTTGGGCAGTCCCCGGTAACATGCTATGTATTCAAAATCACTCTACAGTGCTGAATACCTCATTCAGTTTGTCTTCTGCTGCCTGTGCAGCCTCTTTTACATCTGTTCCGTTTGTGATAATATCCTGGAACATGCTCTCTATGATTCCCTGGGACGTGAGAAGGCCTGCCTGGACACTTGGTCCCTGTTCAAATCCTATGGCGGTTCCCATATCCATGGCCTTAGTGATAACATCTACCGCATTGGAGAATTTCTGTACCGTCGCATTCTCTTTGTATTCTGCTGTATCTGCGATTCCCGTAATGGATGGCAGCATTCCCACCGGGGTTGCTTCCAGGAATTTGATATAAGTATCTTTTTCGTATAACTTTTTAATAAATTCCTTACATATTTCCGGATGCTCTGAGTTTTGCCACACCACCATAGGAATATTGGAAGTTTCCGCGCCATAGTCCGGATCATCTGCATTTATCTTTGGAAGAGGCGCACAGTCGATCTGGTCCACCAGATCAGGAGAGTTGGTCTCAACACCGCCGATCTGGAAACCGGAGTTAAAATCAAAGGCCGTCTTTCCCTGGTAAAACAGGGTTGCCTGGTCTAACACCGCATAGTTTACAGAATCCTTGGGGGAACAATTATTATAAATATCCAGCCAGTAGTTAATACCATCAATAGCCAGGTCGCTGGTCAGGTCTGCTTTCAGGTCTTCCGTAAGAAGGCTCCCTCCGCCGCTTCTCACATAGAAGTTCAGGAACCGGGTTCCCATAAGATCATTGGAACCGCAGGGGAAAGAACAGCCATAGACGCCGTCTTTTGTAAGTGTTTTGGCCGCCTCCGCAAATTCATCCCAGGTTACAGGAACCTGGAGACCTGCTGCCTCCAGCAAATCTTTTCTGTACCACATAACCTGCGCGTGGGAATACAGGGGCAGGGAATAACAGGTACCATCCTTTTCTCCCTCTGACAGAGCGGTCTTTGAAAACTTATCTCTCCCTATGTCGTCGATCAGATCATCCAGGGGAACCAGAGCCTCTGCATCCATCATCTCCACAACATGTCCGGGAAGCGCTGTACTCATATCCGGTACATTCCCTGAAGCCAGGCCTGTGGTCCACTTCGTATAAAAATCACCCCAGGAAAAAGTCTCGATGGTGATATTCACATCCGGATTATCCTTCATAAACTGGTCCGCCGTCTCCTGTATAACCTCCAAACGGGGTCCCTGTGTAAAAGAGTGCCAAAAGGTAATGTCACCTTTCAGTTCCCCTGTTTTTGCTGTTGTCTGCTCACTATCTGTACTGCCGTTCTGTCCGCATCCTGCGAGCATGGTGGAAACTATCATTGTCCCCACTAACAATATTGCCAAATTTCTTTTCATAAAGCTCTCCTTTCTGCTCACTTTGATTCTTTTTTTGATATCGGCCGTATCAATATGTAAATGATAGGTATATTTTACCTATTTTTTTTGTGTACATCTACTAACCAAACGCTCAATAATAGCACTGGACACTTATCTTATTCTCTTGCCACCCTCCTGTATTGATTGGGCGTAAACCCAAACGCTGACTTAAATTCCCTGATAAAATAATTGGCATCCTCATACCCCACCTCATAGGCAATGTCATTGATATTGTCATTGCTCACCAAAAGTGCTCTTGCCGCCGTGGTAAGACGGATCTCCCTCACATATTCCATGGGTGTTTTCCCCATATTTTCTTTAAAAAGACTGCTGAACCTCTGTTTGCTCAGTTCCGCCATGTTTGCCATTCGTTCGGGAGTATATCTTTCTTTCGGGTGCAGGACGATATAATCTGCCACTATCTGTACTCTTGAATCAATCTGTTTCTTGGTTTTCATGGCCCTTTTTTTAATTTTTTCCAAATCATACTCCGCGCTTTTAATCTCCCCTTTGCCCCTGTCTATTTTCTCTCCTCTGACAGAAAGGGAGCCTATGAGCAGATCCAGATATCCACGCACAAAACACTTTTTGGCTGTGTGTTCTGTTTTCACCCATCTGTAAATCTCTCTGAAAAAACTGTCCTCGCCCATATTTTCCGTAACTCTCGGTATTCCGTAATACTCTTTTAAAACATCCTCTCCCTCATAAAAAACAGAGGTGGTAAAACGGATACTGAAAAATTCAAATGTATCGCTGAGTGCATGGCAGGACATACTGCACCCGCTGGGTATGTAAACGATCTGGTTCTCTTCCACCAGGATCTCTTCATTATCAATGCAGAACTCTGCCTTCCCTTTCACTATATAACGGAAAATATTATACGGAATCACTGATTCCGGGTATACCCATGTTCTTCCCATGGAGTACAGATCAATGTAAAGAAACGTAAAACGTATATTGTCAATCACTGACATGCCGTAATCCCCCTTGTATCCTTTTATGCATCCGCTTTCTGCAATAAATAAGACAGCTATCAGTGAAGATACTGTTATCTATCTGCACTTTATAGCTGCCCGTCCCTTCTCTTACTCTGTTGATCGCCCGCTTATCCCGTACCTTCCCAGTCACGGGCCAATGGCCGCGTTCACTGCACGCTTATCTTAACCACCACTTTTTCTATTTTCTCCGGCTTATCCTCCATCATTGCCACCATATGGGCATCACTGGGATAACACACCATAAAATCACCCGGTTTCAGCAGACTATGTCCGGACGCACGGCCTTTATAAAACCCGATATCCTTATCCGCGTCATAGGGCACCGTCTCATCCAGTGATCTGACATCCGCTGTGGCAATCCTCTCTTTTCCTGACACGATGTAATGTAAATCTATATACTTTTTATGTGCTTCATAGATACATGCCTCCTCCGGTTTTGATGTGAAGGAAACAGGATTGCAGAAAATTTTATGTTCAGCGATCACGGTGTTGGGCTGAGGGAGCTCTCCCCGGTGCAGGCCCTCCAAATAGCACAGTACCGTATAGAGTGTTTCATACTCCCTGTAGTTTTCCTTATTCCTGATAGAATCAAAAATCATGGTACTTTCCTCCTGATATTCTTCCCTGTGTGATATTACAGATTGATCTTGTATTGATGCAGCGTATTCTTCAAAACTGCCGCCATAATTTCATACCCTCTTGC
This sequence comes from Blautia marasmi, assembly GCF_900258535.1. Taxonomy (NCBI): domain Bacteria; kingdom Bacillati; phylum Bacillota; class Clostridia; order Lachnospirales; family Lachnospiraceae; genus Blautia; species Blautia marasmi. The sequence goes on along the minus strand of NZ_OIWX01000001.1, from coordinate 3,704,039 downwards.
GTTGGGATGCAGACCGTCATAAGTAATGCCCCCCAGCAGCTTGTCCGTTCCCGGAAAGGTGGTGGTGAGATAATAATTTACATATATCAGCTTTTTCCTTCTGGCTGTCATCGCCAGCCATGCATTCATCTCTTTGATATATCTTTTTCGGACCGCTTCATTTAACAATATTGGAATGTGTATCGGCAGCAGGGAGGTGAGGATCAAAGTGGTATCCGTATTTTCTGTCTGGCGTATAATATCACTTATATTTCTCTGGGCGGCTGTAAGGACCTCCTCATAGGGTGTCGGTTCCAGCCTTCTCCAATAGTCCCCTTCCAGCTCAATGGAATCATTAATTCCAATGCCCATTATGCAGTACCTGGGTTTTAACTGCAATGCATCTGCATAAAACCGCCTTTTCAGATATTCTGTAGTGTCTCCGCCGATTCCCCTGTTCACGATCAGCTGCCCCGGCAGATTAAAATATGCATTTAACTCCCAGTAATGGGTGATGGAGTCCCCAATGAACAGGAAGTCCGGCTTCTGGTCCGTATAAATAAGAGAGTGATTTTTAATGTCAAATTCTTTCCTTCTGCTGTCCGCTGCTGCAGTCCTGGTAAAATACTCCGGCCTGGCATATCCCTCGTTCGTTGCAATCATGTGCCATCCCTCCTTCTCTCCTTTGCACGAAGTCACCTGCTTTTCTTAAAAATTATAGCAAAATGCTTCTGATTTTAATATGGAGTATACACTCAAAAATAGCACAATATGCTCATTTCCAATACGGAGGACCTGTAAATCCCCTGCAAAAAAAGACTGCCAAAAGGGTCCTTACAAAGAACCTTTTTTGGCAGTCTTCCAATTGCTGGGCACACCTGTTATTCAGATGCTTTATTATAGCAGATTTTAATTCTGCTGTCTATTTTTTCTCCTGTAAAAGTCAGGATTTTGCCAGTGCCTTGATCTTCTTATATGACGGCAGATCCAAGTACAGGTCTGTCTTATATGGATTCCGTTTTGTCTTGCGGATATGCAGGATCATATAGACGAATACCCCTATATTTGCAAGCAGTGCAAGAAGACTCACAAGAAACAGTGCCGTTGTGTTGGGATTTGCCGACGCAAGCTGGTAAATGCCCGGCTCCACCAGAGCGGTATAACCGTCCGCCGCCACATACCCCTGGGAAACCGCGGCATCTGCAATGGCTTTGCTGGATGTGGAATGTACCATCCACCGGCTGGCGTCCTGGAAAGCAGGCACGGTCTGGGCGAACATACACCACAGTGCCAGCGTGTGGGCCCTGTGCTGCAGCCAGGCTCCTTTTCCCACTGTAAACGCACATACGGTAGGCGCCAGCAGCAGGGCAAACCCGCAGTACCAGGCATGTGTCGGCAGGCAGTTGTACGTGTACGCAAAGTTCCACAGATCATAGGCTACGATCCAGAACCACATCATATCCGGCCAGAGCATATCTTTGCTTCCATCCTTTTTCGTGACGGCCCGGATGCAGATGCCAAACCATCCTGTAATGGTGATGATATTCAGGATCCCCGCAATGCCGTTCATGTAATTCCAGGCACCGCCGATATAATACTGTGTCTGGTTGTTGGTATACTCCATGACTGGAGTCACATATCTTCCAATCTCAAAGTCCCGAAGCACAGCTTCACAGATATTGACTGCCAGGATCAGAGGCGGAAAACACAGGGCGATCCGGTTGGATGACAGTTTCTTCACATGCCGGATGCACCAGAAACCAATACAGCCCGCAGTGGAGGAGTACACCTTTGCCAAATGGAACCAGTCCATATACGCCGTATCCTTGAAGGCTGTGAGCCACAGGATCGTCAGCACCACCGGCAGGATCACAAAGGCGGAAAAGCCCACCCACTTAAATCTTCTGGTCACCTCATTGAGCGCAAAGAGGCTTACGAACACACACAGCCACACAAGCAGTACCAGCGCTGTGGGAACACCCTCATAAAATGCAAACATACCCATTCCCCCTACTTACATAATATTTCTTTGATCATCAGGTCATTTCCCGATAGGATCTCCATTTGCTGCCCCTCACAGCCGGGGCAGCGCATATCATACTCCATGGCATTGAAGACCCTGCCGCAGTCCCGGCACTTTACCATGCCGGGCACGACGCAGACCTCCAGTTTGGTTTCCTCCATGGAAGTCTTATATCTGGCGGCAGGCCAGCACTCTTCCAGATATCTGGGCACAACTCCGGAGAGTTCCCCCACATCCAGAACGATCCGTTCCACCTCTTCTGCCCCTTCCTCCCGCACCACATCCTCAATAGTGTGGATCATGGCATCCAGGATTCCCAGTTCGTGCATAGGATCAGTCCTTTCTCCGTGTAGTTTTTGCGGAGGAGGCGGCAATCTTTCCGGTCCTCTTCACCGCATTTGCCGCGATCTTCACAGGAAGCTTCTCATATAAATCCGGCTTGGAATGGCCGGTACGTTTCAGATGGATGGCGTCAAATTTACACTTAGTGGTGCACATGCCGCATCCCACGCACATATAGGAATCCACCTGTACGGCACCGCAGCCCAGACATCTCTCTGTCTCTTTTTTCAGCTGTTCCTCCGTGAATGTCATCCTGTCATCCTGGAAGGTCCCCTTCTTCTCCTGTGCGTGAGCCGGCCGCTGCCTTGGTGTATTGTCAAAGCTCTTCAGGTCCACAGCCACATTATTTTTATCAAACGCGTGGTATTCTCTTCTGTCACGTCCCAAAGTCAAGGTCTGTCCCGGCTGTACGTACCGGTGAATGGATATTGCCCCTTCTTTTCCGGCTGCGATAGCATGAATGGCGAATTTAGGCCCGGTACAACAGTCACCGCCCACAAATACATCCGGTTCCTTTGTCTGATAGGTCAGGCTGTTTGCCTGTGCCGTGTTTCCCCGTCCGAGTTTCACCTTGCTGCCCTCCAGAAGGCCGCCCCACTCAATAGACTGTCCGATGGAGAGGAGAACCGTGTCTGCAGGAACCGTAATGGTATCCTCCTCATCATATTTGGGAGCAAAACGGTGCATCTCGTCAAACACGGATACGCAGCGCATAAATTCCACGCCTGTTACTTTTCCGTCCTCCGTCAAAATACGTTTTGGTCCCCATCCGTTTTGGAATTCCACCTGGTCAGCTTCTGCCTCCTCGATCTCCTCATCCAGGGCCGGCATCTCCTCCCGGCTTTCCAGACAGTACATGTTAACGGTGTCAGCCCCCTGCCTTGTTGCCGTGCGGGCCACATCTATGGCCACGTTTCCGCCGCCTACTACCACTACATTCCCGGAAAGCGTCCGGCCTCGGCCCAGATTCACTTCACGCAGAAATTCCACACCGGATACCACACCCAAAGCGTCCTCACCTTCCACATTCAGCCTGCGCCCGCCCTGAGCGCCCACTGCTATGTAAAATGCCTCGTAGCCCTGTTTTCTCAGCTCATCCAGTGTCACATCTTTTCCCACTTCCACGCCGGTCTTAAACTCCACGCCCATCTCTCTCAGCACGTCAATCTCTGCATTCAGCACCTCTTTTTCCAGACGGAAGGAGGGAATTCCAAGGGCCAGCATACCGCCCGGCTTCTCCTGCTTTTCAAAGACAGTCACCTGATAATCGTCGATGGCAAGGTAATACGCGCAGGAAAGTCCGGCAGGACCGCCGCCGATAACTGCTATTTTATTGCCCAGATGATACCTCTTTGGCGGAACATAGCGCACATCACTGTCCAGCTCTTTATCTGCAATAAACTTCTTGATCTCATCAATGGCGATCGGCTCATCAATATCCCCGCGGGTACATTCATCCTCACAGCTGTGGGGGCAGATACGTCCGCAGACAGCCGGGAAGGGATTTTCCTTTTTGATCAGCTCCAGGGCTTCTTTATATTTTCCTCTGGCAGCCAGCTTGATATATCCCTGCACCGCAATGTGGGCCGGACAGGCCGTCTTACAGGGAGAAGTCCCCTCTTCGGCCACATCCTGCCGGTTCTCGCGGTAATCCATATTCCAGTTCTTTTTGCTCCACACATGGTCTCTGGCTGTGGGTTCCTCTTTCTTTGGAACCGGATTTTTTGCACAGAGTCTCTGTCCCAGCTTCAGGGCATTTGTGGGACAGTTTTCCACGCACTGACCGCAGGCCACACACTCCTCCGGATCCACTTCCGCGGTAAAATTGGAGCGGATGGCATCCGGGGTGCGGAATAAGGTTGCAATACGCATGGAAAAGCAGGAACAACTGCAGCAGTTACAGATTGCCGCTGATTCCCCCAGTCCGTCTGTGGCAGGCATCTCATGCATCAGGCCATTGTCCTCCGCGAATTTGAGGATCTCCAGCACTTCCTCCCGGCTTACCTGGCGGCCTCTTCCCGTCCTGATATAATACTCCGCTCCGGTTCCCATCTGGATGCAGATGTCCTTTTCCAAATGACCGCAGCCCTCGCCCAGCACTTTTCTGGACTGGCGGCAGGAGCAGTCTGACACACTGAACGTATCATATTTCCGCAGATAATAAGACAGCTTTTCCCAGGGCTGAACCCCGGGCAGATCCTTTATGGCGCTCTCCACAGGAGTCACACGCATCATTGCCATGCCTTCCGGAAAAAGAGGGGCCATAGGCGCGATCCTTTTTCTGGTATACTCCTCAAAAGCCTTGCCAATCTCAGGGTGCGCGGCTAACTGTTCCCGGTTGTTTACCATCATTTCCAGCATACCCGGCGCAAAAATGTTGATAAAATACCTGTCCCGTTTATCCTTCTTATCGGTCCAGACCTTAACCACACCTGTGTAGGTAAGCCGGTCCAGAAGCTTTTTGGTCTCCTCCCTGCTCTTTCCGCATTTTTCCACAATATACTCAAAGGTACGCGGCTGGCGAAGCCCCATCACCAGGGCCACATCCGCCATATCATCCGTCACCACGGCATTCAGTGCATAATATTCCGGGGCCTTCTCATCAATCCGGTTCATTGCCCCCGCAACACCGCCCACCATTTTTGCCAGTTTTACAATTTTCGGTCTTAAATTTGCCATATACTAACCCACCCTTTCTATACCATTCTGCAGTTACCCTGTTGTAACAGTTCAGACAGGTCTGCGCATTTACTGCGCTGACCGTATGAAAAAGTAGTACCAGCAGGCATCCGGCTCATCGCGAAGCGATTTTTAATGGCTGGACGCGTAATGGTTCAGCTTGTCTGAACTGTTACACCCTGTTTCTGTTCACAGTCCTTCCATTCAACAGCTCTGTGAAAAATGATCACGCTTCTTCTCTCCAGGTTTTTACTTCTGCTCTCAGCCAATCTGCCCAGACATCCACACCTTCCCCTGTCTTGGCACTGATGGGGATCACTTTTGCATTAGGATTGCGGAGTCTGATGTTCTCCCTGCACTTATCCAGATCAAAATCAAAGTAAGGCATCACATCCACCTTGTTGATCAGCACCACATCACATACAGAGAACATCAGCGGATATTTCAGCGGTTTGTCATCTCCCTCCGGAACAGACAGGATCATGGCATTCTTCACAGCCCCTGTGTCAAACTCCGCCGGGCAGACCAGATTCCCCACATTCTCCAGCACAGCCAGGTCCACATTCTCAGTCCCCATAGCCGCAAGCCCCTGCCTGGTCATGTCCGCGTCCAGATGGCACATGCCGCCTGTGTGGAGCTGTATCACCTTCACTCCCAGATTTTCTATGGTGCGGGCATCCACATCCGAGTCGATATCCGCTTCCATAACACCAATTCTCATTTCCGCCTTCAATGCCTCAATGGTCCGCTGCAAAGTTGTAGTCTTGCCTGACCCCGGGGAAGACATGAGATTTAAAAGAAACACTTTCTCCTTCTTCAATTCCCTGCGGAGTTCCAAAGCCTGCCTGTCATTATTATCAAAAATGCTCCGCTTTACTTCAATGGTACGGAATTCTCCCATACCCGCATCCCTCCTTTTTGCACTGTTTTATACTACCATCATACTATGCCGGGACTGCTTTTACTATAGACAAAACCGGCAGTTTGTCAAAAATTTTTGATAAACTGCCGGTTCCGTAAGCAGGAATCATCCCTTCTTCATAACAAGACATTCTTTCCTATAAAAACAAATACCATATTTCTTTATATTTGAGTATCCGTCTGACCGAAGAGACGCTGCATAGTCCTTCTCCTCAATCTGTAAAAGCGCTTCTTTGCAGGCTGCCTCCATTTTTCCGAAATCACGTGCCACTTTTAGCTCCAGAATCACAGCCCCGCCTCTGACGGAGGGTGTTCTCAGAATAATATCTGACCTTCCGGTTCCGCTCTCCCTATTGGAATAGACACTATATTTCTGTGACGTTTTTAAAAGCCCGGTAAGAAAACCGTGATAATAATTCTCCGCATAATCAAAGAAACTGATCGTATCCAATAACTGATCTGAAATAAAACGTCCAATAGTCTCACAGTCTCCGTTCTCCATTGCCGCAAAGAGGGATGACATGTCTGTTTTTCTTATCTTTTTGTCAAACCATGTGAGAATCGTATTTCGGTAAATAGAACGAATCTCAGCATTTGGAATGGATAGATCCAGATATATGATCTCCTGTACCTGTTTTTCCCCTGCCTTTTTCAGGTATCCGGTAAAATACAGAAAATTCCACAGATTATCTGCCGACTCACGGATATCACCGTAAGTAATATCCTCATGTACCGGTTTTTCTATGGCCTCCCCGGCTATAAGCTTTTCAATTTCTTCCCGGGTTTCAAAATCCGCTTCCTCCACCAGCTCACGGATAATATGATTGGAGGAAGTGTTAGACCAGTAAGCTTTTGGATACGCGTGGATATCTATTGTCGCTGTTTTAATGTAGTTCACAATACTCCATGGATTATAAATTTCCGCAGAGCCGAACTGATAACCGTCATACCAATGCTTAAGTTCCTCAAACTTACATTCCAGCCCATAATAAGCCAGCATTTCTTTTACTTCACCCTCTGTAAATCCAAAGCAGTCAGCATATCCCGGACTCAGCACGGAAAAGACTTCCAGGTTGTTCAATCCCGTAAAAATACTCTCCCTGCTGATCCTCAGACAACCGGTGATCACTGCAAACTCCAGATTAGGATTCGTCTTCAGCGCTGACTCAAAAAGGGAGCGCATAAATGTGATCATATCATCGTAAAATCCCTCAAAATATGCATTTTCCAAAGGAACGTCATACTCATCAATTAGTATGATCACGTTTCTGCCGTGATATTTTGCAAGACATCCTGAAAGGAATTCCAATGCCCTTGCATACTCGATATCCTCTGCCTTCCATTCCATGATCATTCTGAATCGTTTCTTCTCATGCTCCGTCATACTGTCCGTGCCCAGAACATAATCATGTCTGCCAAATTCCGCTGCGATCTCATCTCTCAGACATTTAAAGGCATTCTCATAGGTAGGCTGTTTTGCAGATTTAAGAGAAAGATTGATCACCGGATACTGTCCCTGATGCGACATATATACATCCCCGTATGATGAGATCTTCAGGTTGTCAAATATATAACTATTGTCAATCCTGCTCCCGTCATCCCCCATCTCCATTTCAAAAAAACGCCGTAACATACTAAGATTCAACGTCTTACCAAATCTCCGTGGCCTGGTATACAAATTCACGCTGCCAGCCATATCTATCAGCTCTTTGATCATCAATGTTTTATCAACATAATACATATCCCCGTCAATCAAACGTTTCATATCCTCATATCCAACCGGTATTCTCTTTCTCACAGAACCACCCCCTTTGCCATTTCCTTTATTATAAATGATTCCCTCCTGATACACAAGGCCCCCTAAACTCCCCACAGTCAGCAATCTGTATTATCATTACTGTTCAGTAACACGCTTCGCGATGCACAGATATGGAGCATACTACCCCATATCACGCTGGCTGCCTCTGGATTTTCATGCCTCCGGCATAAAAATGCCTCCCGGTACAGTGTATTATCCTCACTCTACCTCCGTGCCCGGCAGCACACCTCACAATGTACAGTTATAACACATTCTATTCCATATCACACTGACCGCCTCAGAATTAGTTACAGTAAACTGCTTTTCCCACTTCCGCCTTAAAAAACCAGGGAAGTGCAAAGGGGATGGGTGGGCTGCAGGTGTATATCTGTGGCAGCGAGGTTAAGTGGAAGGTTCTGTGAAATCCACCTCTTACGGAAACTTAGGCGCGAACCCGCTGGTGAGCGTCTTAGTTGCAGTTAGAGGTTAGTTCACAGGTTCTGGAACGTCGAGCGGCCACAGATATACACCTGCAGCCCACCCATCCCCTTTGCACTTCCCGTCCCCGTCCCCATCCCCATCCCTACCGAAATACCATCACAACCCCCATCCCGTCCACCTCCCTCTCCGCAAACACCTCCCCATCCATCTTCCTCATGATCTCCCTGCATATATAAAGCCCCAGCCCACTCCCCTGCTGTCCCATACTGTTGGTCCCTCTAAAAAAGCTCTCAAAAATATGATTAAAGTCATTCTCCGACACCGCCTCCCCCGTATTAAAAACACGTATCAGCTGACAATAATCCTCCTCAAAAAAACTGATTTCGATCCGTCTTCCATCCCCATACTTAAATGCATTCTCCATCACATTGTCAACCACTTCCAGTGCCCTGTCCAAATCCCCCCGCACGATCCGGTTTTCATACTTTCCTATCACCAGTTCCACCATCCGCACCGCACACTTTTCCACATAAGTATCCGCCACCCGCTTCACCAGTTCTTCCAGATAAAATTCCCCCATTTTCACCCGGATATCCAGTATATCCTCTTTTGAATTCCTCACGATCTCCGCCACATACCCCTCAATCTCCTCCGCCTTCACTCCAATCTGATGGGCCGCGTGCCGTTTTTTTTCCTCTGTATCATAAATCCCCTGCTCCAGCGCTTTCCCATAAAGCTTAATGGTCCCAAGAGGCGTCTTCATATCATGAGACAGGGACAACAGCATTTTTTTCTTTTCCCTTTCCAGCTCAAGCCCCCGCTTTTTTGTCACTTCCAGGGTATCTTTTAACTGCCCGATCCCCCATAGAAAATCTCCGAAATATCTATTTTTCTCCTGCTTCACTTCCCCTTTCAGGTGCCCTTTTGCCAGCTCATAGGGCAGCTCCCTCACCCGGTTGAAAGGCTTGATCACCCGGTATTTCAGATATAGAAGTATCCCTATGACCGTCACTGCCATAAACGCAAGCGCAGCCTGCACGGTCACCATCACACCGCCCAGGCTTATATTTTCTTCTCTATATGAAAAACGGAGATACCCTTTCAGACTGCTGTCTGCAAACCAGGGTTTTACAACAACATTCCCCTCATTTTCATCTCCGAAAAACACATCCGCTTTCTCCCTGCTCTCTGCTCCCTCCAGGGGCAGAGTATCGATCCTGTATACATCCCTGAATCTGCTCAAATCCACTTTATCCGGATGTGTTCCACCCAATATCTCTTGATAGATCCGGTTGATCTCCACTCGGAATGCTCTGTCTTTTTCCCCCTGCATCCGGTATAGAACCATACCTGTTCCCAGTGCCAGAAAAAGATAGAGACACACAAACACTGCCAATATCCTGTTATATTTCCTCATACCGGTACCCCACTCCCCAGACAGTCTGAATACGCTTAGGCGCCCTGGGATCATCCTCTATTTTGCTTCTCAACATCTTAATATGGACCGTCAAAGTCTGGTTTTCACTAAAGCTCTCCATCCCCCATATCCGGTCAAACAGATACTCCTTGTGAAGCGTTCTCCCCGGATTCTCAGCAAGCAGGAGCAGCAGCTCATACTCCTTCGCATTTAGCTCTACTGCCTGGCCTTCCCGGTAAACCTTCCGTGAATTCCTGTCTATGGTAAGCCCCCCGGATACCAGGTAATCGGTCTTTGTCCTGGCACCGTAAGTTCTCTGCATCACTGCCCTCACTTTAGCGGTCAAAAGATCCGGGTCCACAGGTTTTTCCATATAGTCATCTGCCCCCAGACCAAACCCGTTTAACTTATCATCTTTTTCCGCCCTGGCACTCATGATCAGTATGGGCATATTCCCCTTCTCACGTACTGCCCGGCAGACGGCAAAGCCGTCCATGCCGGGAAGCATAATATCCAGAAGCAGTATCTTTACACGGTTTTCCTCCAGGTATGCAGATGCCTCCTCCCCTGTAGGAACAGAATGGACAGAAAATCCGTCCTTTTCCAAAAATGCCTGCAGAAGCTCTGCCAGCTCTCTGTTGTCTTCCACCAGCAAAATATCTTTCATACAAATCCTTTCTTTACCATCCAAGCTTGATCAGCCAGTCATTCAAAGTACGCTCCCTGGCTCTTAAGTCCTGGTCTTTCTGCCATTTCCCAAGGGTGATATCCTCCCGGATATCACCGTCCTCAATATACAAAACCCTCTCACAGCGGGCCGCCACCTTCATATCATGGGTAACCAGAAGAATACTGGTGCCCTCCTGGTTAATACGGTTCAATTCCTCCATGACCTCAATGGAATTCTGTTTGTTCAGCGCTCCTGTGGGTTCATCCGCGAAAATGATCTTCGGCTCGTTGATCAGGCTGCGGCAGATACATGCTCTCTGAAGCTGTCCGCCGGACACCTCATTGATATCATTGTCAGCCACTTCACTGATTCCTAGTTTCTTCATCAGTACCTTTGCCCTCTCATTGACTGCTGCCCGGCCAGCCTTTGTCTTTCCCACGGCGGTCTGGTAAGCAGGCATAATAATGTTATCATAGATTGACAGATTTTTCAGCATATACATCTGCTGAAATACAAATCCCATCTGTTCCAGCCGCATATCACTGATCTCATTGGCACTCAGCTTTGTCAGCTCACGCCCAAAGAAATCCACTTTTCCCGCAGTGGCATTGTCCATGCCGCTGACCGTATAAAGAAGGGTCGTTTTGCCGGAACCGGAAGGCCCCATAACCGCCACCATCTCCCCTTCTTTGATCTCCAGATTTACATTCCTGAGCACATTATTCTGGCGCTTATCAATAATATATGTTTTGCACAAATTAGAAACTCTCAATGACTCCATTTTCCTCTACCTCCGTCCAAACCTCTACTCTATATTGTTCATTTCACGTATATGGATCTGTTTCACTTTTCTGGTTGCAAATATGGTGGCTGTAATGATCCCCACAAGCAGTATACCCGGATAAACGCCGTATACCTGCCAGGGTACAACCTGGATCTCAACACTGGCTCCCATGATGGCAAAGATCGGTTTCAGTACGAACCGGTTGCTCAGAAGAGACAGCGGGACTGCCGCTATCATGGATACCAGTACCACCCATACCATACGGAGGATCTGCCATCTCCGGATACTCCAATTCCTGAATCCCACACTTTTCATCATGGCGATCTCCCCTTTCTCCCTCACAATAAAGAGTTTTTCCATAAGCGCGGTGATCAGCATGATGATCGCGCAGAGTAAACCCGTCATGGGGAGCAGAAGGTCCGATAAGGAATCCTGGATACCGCCCACATTCTGGTCAACCAAGGTCTGTGCGTCCGTCCATTCATAGCCGGGAAGCTTCTCCTGAAGTTCTTCGGCCAGCTCTTTCTGTGTCTTATCCGTATCCATATCCACCAGGATATTCCAGTAATCCGCTAGCATTTCATCCTTCATATCAATGACCGGATTCAGTCTGCCGGACTGTCCTAACTGCATATAGTCAGAGTATGTGCCGGTTATGATAAACTTTTTGTTTTTGCTGCCGATCATAATATCCACCCAGTCACCAATCTTCCATTCATTCTGTTCCAATACCGTTTCTGAGAGTGCGATCTCATTTTCCAGCCTCGGGGCCTCACCTTTGTCATAAATCAGATAATCATTGTCCGGTCCCAGATTTTGAAGAACCAAAAGCTTTTGGTCTGCGGCCGTTCCATCCTTTGAAATCTTCAGAAAGTAAAACGGAATCCCCGTAAGTTCTGCATCGTATCCCTTTTCTTTCATTTCCTGTTCTACACGCCGCATTCCTTTTGTAAGTTCCTCTTTATTTTTATAATTCCCCTCACTTGGCTGCTCAATCCTTCTCACATATACCGCGCTTTCAGGATCCAGGGCGAACTTGACTACCATCTCCCGGCTCCGCATGGTATTGATGGTATTCAGGGGAATAGTGATCAGCACAAAGCTGATGCAGAACGTGATCATAAGTACCAGATACCGCCTCATATGGGTGAGCATATCGTTAAGTCCCAGGAACATGGACACAGACATTTTCCCCCTCCGGTTCAGCCTGATCCCGGCCCTTCTGCCGTATCTCTCCCCTGACTTTCCGCTCCGGATAGCAGCGATCGCTGATATCTTATCCAGCTTCCCGGTGCAGATGTAACAAAAAAGCATGACCAGAAAGACGATACACCCTGAGCAGACGAAATTCACCCACAGGTTGGAACTGCTGTCCTCCATGATCATATTCCGACTGACACTCTTCACCATGAACCGACTGACCGGGACGCTGGCTGCAAATCCGATCACACTGCCCGCTGACACCAGAACCAGATACTTGATGAGATACACCTTTTTCACAATAAAATTCCGGAATCCCACGGCCTTCATGATTCCGATCTCCCGGTATTCTTCCTCCATGGTGAACACCAGAGTAAAGCGTAGTACCAGAAGTGCAATGAGGATCAGACAGATACCTACCAGGATCAAAAGAGCGGCCATGATCATATCAAAGGAATAGATCATGTCGTATGTGCCCTTTGTGACTGTGCTTAAAACCGTTGTAAAATCCTGGTCATTTAAAGTTCTCACGAACTCTGTCTCATCGTCTGTCATGACCAGATACATATTGATATCTTCTGCATGTTGGTCTTTATGGAGCGCATCATAGTCCTGCCTGCTTAAAATAATGCGGTTCATTCCGGTCATGTCATTCCCAAACGCCGCATCCTTCATCTGCAGGGAAACCGTCATTTCCTTCTCTGTGTCACCCACGGAAACCACAATCTTATCCCCTGTCTTCAGATGATTTCTCTCCATAGCATCCCTGGTCATGGCAGCCTGCCCGGCCCTCAGGGAGAAAGCTTTTCCGTCCATATCAAAAACCTTGCAGTATTCCATTCCCACAGCACTTATATATACCGTGGTCCCTGCGGTATCATATTCCTTTTTCTTTTGGTTTCTTACAATTTTTATATCCTGGTCATTGAGGGCGATCAGACTGCTCTTTCCGTATTCCGTAATCTTCCCATCCTGGCTGTCCAGCCATTTTTCCGCTTTTTCACTCTCTGTTTCTCCCCGCATAATGAAGTTCACACTGGGGATCTTTGAATAGTTTGTGTAATAATCAATGGCTGAACTCACAACCAGGATATTATTTACACTGCTGGCCAGGAAAATAGTTGCGATGGTGATAAACAGAAACAGTATCACATTGACTCCTTTTCTCCTCAGCAAATCCTTTTTTAATATTCTGTAAAGCATTTGGCTATCCTTCCCTTTCCTGTTTTCTGAGTTGATTATAACCTGGCAATTATGAAAAAATCCTTAAATTCGGATATGATTTTTCTGATATAATGAAAGTAACCTTACTTAATACCACAAAAAGAGGAAGAACGCAAATGAAAAAGAAAAAGCCCAAAATGGAATTCCGGTATTACAAAATACCTGCGGACAGCCATATGCTCCCCTTGACGGGGGAAAATTTAAAGCAATGCTATGGTGTGGAAGTGGACTATCTGCACTTTCATAATCATATGGAAATCGGCTATTGCTATTTCGGTGAAGGTACTTTATCCCTGGAAAATGAAAAACATGCATTCAAGGGCGGCATGTTCTCCATCATACCCAGAAATTTCCCACACACAACCAACAGCAAATTAAACACCATAAGCAGTTGGGAGTACCTGTTTCTGGATGTTTCCTCTGTTATCAGTCAGTTCTATCAGGGAAATCCCTTATTATCGGATAAAATAATCCGGCAGATAAACAAGAAGGCCCTTTTTCTCACTGAGAAAGAATTTCCTTTTGCAGGACAGCTTATCCGCCGTTTGCTGACTCTGGCAAAAGAACATCCTGCCTACTACAGGGAGGAGGCAGACGGACTTCTGTTAGGACTTATGATGGAGATTGCCCGGATGAATCAGAAGGATGCTCCAGCTCCGGGAGAACATGAAACTGACAAACTCACAGCGCTTTTATTAAATGCGGTCGATTTTATCAGCATTCACTATCCTGATAACATTTCCGTTAAAGAACTGGCGGACCGTTGTTTTATTACAGAGAATCATTTTCGCAAAGTTTTTACTGCTTACATGAAGATATCTCCTGTCCGCTACATCAATCTGGTAAGAATACAGATGGCATGCGACCTTTTACAGATCAGTAATGATTCGATTGCTGATATTGCCTATAAAACAGGCTTTGAAACCCTGACCACCTTTAACCGCAATTTCAAAAAAATTCTGGGTATCTCCCCCAGAGAATGGAGAAACCATCCTGAAAACTATGAGCGCAAACTTCTGGAATACAATATTCAGACAGAGGAGGGCTGGTAGCCCTCCTCCTACAAAAATGAGTGAAATTGCACAGTTTTTAACCGGAATTGATGACATCGAAGCTCTGCACTATACTATAATGTGACCACAGTGAATCACAGAGTATTTCCGTACTGACACGGAACGGAAAAGGGCCCGTCCTGTGAAATTCAAGAAATGAGAGGAAATATTATGAAGAAAAAAATGATAACTTTACTGTTGGCAGGCGTTATGGCATTCTCCATGGGTGCATGCGGCAAAACAGAGAACACCGGTGCAGATAAAAAAGAAGTGAGCACAGCTTCCGAAACTCAAGAACCCCAATCCGCAAACGGAGATGAGAATACACTTACGGTCTGGGCCTGGGACCAGAATTTCAATATTTATGCTATGAAAGAGGCAGAAAAAATCTATCAAAAAGACCATTCGGATTTTAAACTGGACATTGTGGAACTGACCTCAGGTGATGTGGAGACAAAGATCGCCACAGCCGCACTGGCCGGTGACACCAGCATTCTGCCTGATATCTTCCTGCTCCAGGATCATACCTATCAAAAGTTTTTAGAAAGCTATCCCGATATCTTTACCGATTTGAGCGATTCAGGTATTCCATTTGACCAGTTCAGTGAATCAAAGGTTGCTGAATCCATGAAAGACGGCAAAAACTATGCGGTACCCTTTGACAACGGAGCGTGCGTGGCAGCCTATCGGACGGATATCCTTTCTGACGCCGGGCTGACCCTGGAGGATTTCACTGACATCACCTGGAGCAGGTTCATGGAATTGGGAGAACAGGTAAAAGAAAAAACCGGCGTGTCCCTGCTCTCAGGAAACGGCGGCAGCCCGGAACTTGTCATGATGATGATGCGTTCCACAGGGGCCACTGCCTTTCATGATGACGGCAGTGCCAATATGGTGGAGAACGAGTCCCTGCGTGCGGCTATGAATGTCTACATAGAGCTTGTCAAAAAAGGCATTCTCCGTGAAGTGACGGACTGGGATCAGTATGTGGGTTCTCTGAACAGCGGCAGTGCAGCCTGTGCCATCAACGGCTGCTGGATTTCAGGCAGTATCCAGGGCGCAGAAGATCAGTCAGGAAAATGGGGCATTACCAATATGCCTGCACTTGACAAGATAGAAGGTGCCACCAACTATTCCAGCAACGGCGGTTCCAGTTGGGCTGTTTCCGGCACTTCAAAAAACCCGGAACTGGCTATAGATTTCCTTCATAAGACTTTTGCCGGCAGTGAGGAATTATATGAAACCATTCTTCCCAAATCAGGAGCCTTATCCACTTGGCTGCCTATGAAAGACAGCAAAGTTTACAACGAAGGCCAGGAATATTACGGGAGCCAGGCCGTTTACGCGGATATAGTAGGCTACGCGGAAAAAGTTCCGGTCAGCGTCAGAGGCACCTATTATTATGATGCTGTGGATGCTGTGGGTGTTGCAGTCTCCAACATTATCCAGACAGGTGCCGATTTTGAGTCAGAGCTGAAACAGGCACAGGATACCGTTGAATTTAATATGAACAACTAAGGGGATATATGAAAACCTACCAAACTTTATTAAAAGAGCTGGAAACCTACACAGGGATAGGGGAAAGGCCTGCTGATTTTTCGGATTACTGGAGGGATGCCATAGAGGAGATGAGCCTCACAGACCCCCGGGTCAGCCTTGAGAAAGCGGAATTTCAGGGAACGCATACGGAATGCTTCCACCTATATTTTACAGGGGTTGACGGGAGTCGGATCCATGCCCAGTATTTAAGGCCCAAATACCGCTCCCATCCCATTCCTGCCCTGCTGCAGTTTCACGGATACCGCTGGAACGCCGGGGACTGGTGTGAGAAAATGGCGTACACAGATATGGGATTTGCCGTGGCCTCCATGGACTGCAGAGGCCAGGGCGGCCTGTCGGAAGATTTGGGATGTGTACACGGAACTACAGTGACCGGCCATGTGATCCGGGGAGTCACAGACCATAAAAACAAACTGCTTTATCGACAGATTTTTCTGGATGCTGCCCTTCTCGCCAGAATCTTAATGGATTTTGAAGAAGTAGACCGTGAACGGATAGGCGCGTTCGGAACCTCCCAGGGTGGTGCTCTGGCAGTCGCCTGCGCTGCCCTAACACCGGATATCCAAAAAATAGCTCCCTGCAGCCCCTTTTTATCTGATTTTGAGGGTGCCTGCCGCCATCAGGAATGCCAGGGAGCCTATCTGGAACTGTGGGAATACTTCCGTATCCAGGACCCCTGCCATGAGCACGAAAAAGATTTTTTTGAGCATCTTCAATATATAGATATCAGACACCTGGCTCCCTGGGTCAAAGCTGATGTTTTATGGGGAATCGGGCTGGAGGATACCGCCTGTCCCCCGTCCACCCAGTTTGCCGCCTATAATGCCCTCACTTCAACAAAAAAAATGATTATCTACCCGGAATACGGACACGAAACCTTTCCCGGTTTTCAGGATAAAATGATTCAGTTTATGGCTGAACTGCTTTAACTTCCCCTATACAAATCCGCCGCTATAAAGTATAATCATACCGTAGGCAAAACCATTTTTCAAACACCAAAAGGAGGCATTTTCTTTATGAAACGATATGTAATGTTCGCGTAGCAGAGGCTATTGCGGATCATGACCAAATATAAAATAGCCTTTGCGAATCCTGGAACTAAAATAACCGAGGAGGACAGGATGAGCTACAAAAAGGCTGATAAGATCCTTCCAAAAGAATTGCTGGAAATGATACAGCAGTACGTGGAGGGTGAGAGCATCTATATTCCCAGGAGGACAGAACACAGACGTTCCTGGGGAGACGGCACAGGCATCCGGCAGGAGATCGCAGCTCGCAATTCCATGCTGTACCGTGATTACCGGGACGGTGCAGATCCCGCGGGACTGGCAGATAAATACTGCCTGTCTTTGAAAAGCGTACAGAGGATCTTATTACAGGAAAAAAGGAAATAGGTAACTGTTTATTAAGATTACAGTTATAAAAACAGCAGCAAATACAAATGGCCAGCATAACCTACACGAATGCGTTATGCTGACCTTTTTTATATTGACTTATCTTCCGGCTGAATTGCGGCCGGTCTTTTAATCCAGAAAAACCGTCTCTCTTTTATCTATCACAGACCCCACGATCAAAAGAGCCAGTGACATAAGGCTTCCCACGATCACCTCCGGAACACCGAAAGGATTTCCCAGCAGGGATTTCCACACGACAGAAGAAATAAATCCCCCCATCATTCCCATAGTAATTCCCAGTTTTTTCGCTTTTTTTGACAGCAGAGCCGCCATAGCAGGAATCGCGATCGCTGAAGCAAAATAGGACATAGACAACACCAGCGCTTCCAGGATATTTTCCATCCGCAGTGCAAACACCAGAGCAAGCAGGCCAATCACTACCACCGAATATTTTGACAGCTTTAGCTGAGTCTCCGGCTTAATCCCGGGATGGACTGCCAGCAGAAGATCAGTACATAATGTCTGGGACGCCAGCAGCAGATAGCTGTCAATGGTTGACATAACAATAGCAATCAAGGACGTGATCACCAGCGCATATAAGATAGGAGGAAAGGATTCTTTTACAAGTAGAGGAATCAGCATCTCGTGGGATACCCCTTTAGGAAAAGAGGGATACAGCACCAGTGCGCAGACACCTATGATGGTGACTGCAAAACTGTAAAACAGGATGATCACATTTCCCCCTATGGCCCCTTTGCTCGCCACCTTGGAAGACGAAGCCGCGAAGGAACGCTGCCAGTATGGAGGCCCGGCCAAAAAATACAGCAGATATACAACCATATAAGACACAATGGATTTATCAAACTTCAGTTCAAAATAATGTTTCGGAAGGCTTGCCGCCAGTTCAGCCGGTCCTCCTACCTTTGCCAAAGCCGCCGCCGGAAGCGCCACCCCAATGACTACGATCAGCAGGATCCCCTGAAGGGTATCCGTGTAAGCCACCCCGTAAAACCCAGACAAGGTGGTATAAGCGATCACGATCACAGTGGTGACAACAAGGGCTGTCCGATAAGAGATCTCCCAGTCATCTGCCATGACCATCTGAAGGATTTTGGAGGAGGCAACCATCTGGGTACCTGCAGTCCCGATCACCGTCCATCCGATAATGGCAGAGGCGATCAGGGCCGGCAGACGGCCGAATCTCTTGGTGATCAGATGCGGAATGGATAAAATATGATATTTCTGCCCAATCCTCTGGATCCGCCCGGCAAAAAGGCAGAACACGGCAAACGCAAACACCGTTGCAAAGGTGGGCAGCACGGCTGACATCCCGATTTCATAAGCCAGGCCTGATTTTCCCAGGGTGGAGGACGCACCAATCCAGGTAGCCGCAAAAGTCAGCATGATCACAGGCCAGGGAAGATTCCTCTGTCCAAGATAATAACCTTCCAGATTTTTCGATTTTTTCTGCAGCACAATACTGATGACCGCTGTTGCCGCAAAATAGATTATTAACACTATAAGTACAAGAACCATATATTTTCACCTGACCTTTTGTTAAAATTCTTGTAACTATTCAGTAAGTCTGCGCATTCACTGCGCTGACCGTAAGAAAGTATGCCGCGGCCAAGCAAAAATCCCATCGCCGAAGGCCATTCTGCGTGGATTTTTGCCTGTAACCGTGAGTGTACTGAACAGTTCAAATTCTTTTTATGCCGCTGCTGTCTTGGCCCTTTATGCGGCTCTGTTTTTCTTCCCCATCCGGTTAATGATCAGAGCAAATACAATTCCCAGAAGAGCGAACAGGATAATTGCCCCAAATACAAACTTAAATCCCGCCGCCCCCGGATTATTGTCAATCAGTTTTCCAAGTATCAGGTTCATATACGCGTCCGGAAGGAACCCAATGGCACAGATAATACCTGTGGCTGTACCCGTAAATTCCTTGGGAACCCCGGCTTCCCCCATAGTCGCAAAATAAATTCCCCTAATGGCATACATAACAGTAGCAAAAGCGATCACGGTTACAATTGCAGGTATCAGCATGTTTGGTTTTCCGGGAATGAACAAAAGCAGAGCGGCAAAAATGATCTCCACCACAAACAGTCCCATGACCATCTTTGAATAGGAGCTGGTCTTGTCTGCTATTTTTCCCATGATAGGTGCACTGAAGATTCCGATCCCATAACTTCTGATGGTGGCAATGATACCAGCCGTCACGGTAGTCATACCAAATATAGTAGTCAGATATGTAGTTGTGTACTCGGATGCCACCTGGGCACTGTATGCACACATAACAAGGAATGCTACGATCCAGATCCCGGGAATCTTTAAAACTTTCAAATAATCTGCCAGCGTTGCCGTTGAAGGGGCTTCGTCTTTACTCTTTTTAGGAAGGAGCAGCCACATGGCAGCAGTAAGTATAGTATAAACAATACCGTAAAAGATCAAAACATAGCGCAACGGCTGTTCTGTAAGGACAAAGTGGTTAACCACCGCAAGGGCTGCAAAGTTGATCAATGCGCCCGCCAATGCACGGATTCCCTCACTATACCCGAATATAGACCCCTGCTCATTGTCATCTGCCAGGATACGGATGGCCTTCACAGCAGAAACCCAGAATACCACATTGGAAAATGCCAGTAAGAACTGAATTGCCATAAGCCCCGTCAGAGATGGAATGGTGGCATACCAGAAAGTCAGCAGTGCCAGCATCAAGTTAGAGCCCACCAGCATCTTGCGGTTGTCAAACCGGTCCGCAAGAATACCTCCCGGGATATAAATAATCATTTTTGTTATGGAATAGACACTCATAATAGTGCCCACCTGCGTGTTGGTCAGCTGAAACTCTTCCACCAATGCATCATAAAATACAGTTTTTAAATATGGAACACGGTATATCAGACCCGCTGATATGGTGACCACAAAAAACGCGATCCATTTATGCTGCTTATTTGTATTTCCCATCTACATACCTCCCTGGTTTTTATACTACTGCTGTAACTGTTCAGTACCCTCACAGTTACAGGCAAAAATCCATGCAGAATCGCCTTTGGCGATGAGATTTTTGCTTGGCCATGGTACACTTTCTTACGGTCAGCGCAGTGAATGCGCAGACCTGCTGAATAGTTACCTACTGCTCTTTTATGATCAGTGCGTCCGCCAATGCTGCCCCTTCCCCCTGGGGGTATACAAACAGAGGATTTATATCTAATTCCTTTAAAGTCTCTTTGTGTGCAACAGCATATTCGGAAATCTTAACAATAAATTCTGCCAGGGCATCCACATCGCAGGGTCTGCTGCCCCGATAGCCGGTTAAAAGCTTACAGCCTTTCAGAGACCCGATCATTTCTCTGGCCTCCCGCTTATTTAAAGGCGCAGGGTAAAGGCTCACATCTTTAAACACCTCCACAAACACTCCGCCCAGTCCACACAGTATCATGGGGCCAAACTGGGGATCTGCATTCACTCCGATGATCATCTCCACCCCCTGGGGAAGCATGGACTGAATCAGCACACCGTCGATCTTTGCATCCGGACATTTCTCTTTTACACTTTCCATGATCTCCCTGTAAGCCGTTTCCACCTGACCGGCATCCATAAGATTCAGCTTCACCCCGCCCACATCACTTTTATGCAGAATATCAGGGGATGCGATCTTAGCCACAGCCGGGAAAGTCATGGTTTTTGCGAATTCTTTTAATTCCTCCGGAGAACTTACAATGGCTTCCGGCGGTACAGGCACCCCTGCTGCCGCCAGCTCCCGCTTGCTCTCATGTTCGCTGAGAGCTGTCCTGACTTTCTCCTTTTTCTGAACTTCCATGACTGCCAGATCCAGAATATGTTCTTTCGGATCATACTTCACAAAATCCATGAGATATTTCAAAAGCTTAAATCCACACCCTGTTGCCGGCAATATGGGAACACCTGCACCTTCCAGCTTTTCACGCACCCTCTCATCTCTGGAGGAATTGAAGAAGCTCATGACCGCCACGGGCTTTTTCTTCCTGCCCGCTGCGATCACCATACCATCTGACATGGGCCAAATTACATCCTTCGGACCGTGTTTTGGCAATATGGTCTGTCCGCACAAGACCATTCCTATGGACGGGTCTTCCATAATAGCCTGGATCACTGCAGCATATTTTTCTCCGTCATGGGCAAGGGTTGCTGACATATCCAGAGGGTTGGCCGGTGTGGCATAGTCCGGCAGGAGCGCTTTCAGCTTATCCATGGTCTCAGGGGCAAGATCAGGATATTGAAGTCCCAGCAGTGTTCCCGTATCCGCGCACACGCCTGTCTCTCCTCCTGAGAGACACATAGCCGAAAGTCCTGTATTTTCCGGTATCATGGGCAGGACACTGAGCATATGGCACATCTGTACCAGTTCTTCAATATCATCCACCCGGATAACACCGAATTTTTTGGCGACTGCATCAAATGCTTTGTCAGATCCCGCAAGACTCCCTGTGTGGGAAGCTGCCAGAGCGCTTCCTTTTGAGGTTTTCCCCACTTTCAGGATCACCACCGGTTTGCGCACCAGGGCTGCCTGCTTCAATACCTCCTTAAATTTAACAGGGTCTTTGATCCCTTCCATATAAAGGCCGATCACCTTTGTCTCCCTATCCTGTATCAGATACTCCAGATAGTCCTCGATCCGGATACAAGTGCTGTTTCCGCTGGAGATCAGATAGGAAAAATTCATATATGTAACCTGCATCATATTCAGACATATCTTACCGGACTGGGAAATAACAGCAACATTTCCCTTACGGGCCTCACCGGGCACCAGCATACCAAAGGCAAAGATATCATCCAGATTGTTGATAAACCCCGCACAGTTTACTCCCATAACAGCCATATCCAGCTTTTGGCAGAGCAGGCGCAGCTCACTTTCGCTCTCCTTATCCCCAGTCTCCCCATATCCGCTGGCATAGACAACTGCTGCCTTACACCCGCATTCTGCTGCCTCCGCCAGCGCTTGGGGCACTACTTTCTTATTGACGATCAGCACGCACATGTCGATCCTCTCAGGAATGTCCGCAATGCATCTGTAGCATTCCTTTCCCAGAACCTCGCTCCTCTTGGGATGAACAAAATATACGTGTTCTCTCATCCCGGACTTCAGGAGATTGGTGCAGGTGGACAGCCCGAAACCGGGCTTGTCCGTTGCTCCCACCACCGCAATACTTTTTGGACGCAGTAATTTATTCAGATCCATAGGCTCACCCCTTTGCTACATACTCATAGCCTGCCCGAAAGGCTGCCAGGTTGTTTTCATGGAACTGCGGTTTCTTTGCAAAATAATGCCTGATCCCCTCTTCGTAACACTCTTTATCAAATAGATCGGTACAGGCTGCCAGTGCCCCGATGATACAGATGTTGGTTCCTCTGGCATAGGAAATCTTTTCGCACACTTCCGCTGCAGGAATCTCCACTACTTTTATATGTCCCTTTTGGGGAACCTCCTTTATAATAGAAGAATTTACCAGAATAAGTCCGTTATCACTTATCTGCGGCAGAAACTTATCAATGGAGGGCTGATTCATGGCAATGAGGATATCTATCTTCTTCACAAACGGACTTCCGATCAGGTCATCACTGATCTTAACCGTACAGTTGGCAGTTCCCCCGCGCATCTCTGCGCCGTATGAAGGAATCCAGGTGACCTCTTTATCCTGCATTGCCCCGATATGGGCAATGATCAGTCCTGTAGTCAGGATCCCCTGACCGCCGAAGCCCGCAAATACAAATTGTTTCTCCATTACCGGTCACCTCCCTTTGCAAATTCTCCCAGAGGATAATACGAAACCACCTCTTCACCGATCCTTCTCATGGATTCCTCCGGTGACATATGCCAATTCGTTGGACATGGGGATAAAATCTCCACACAACTGTATCCTTCCCCTGCCATCTGGGACATAAAGGCCTTCTTAATATAAGATTTTGCTTTGTTGATATGAGCTGCGTCATGAATGGAGCCCCTTGCCATATAAGCAGGCTCAAAGCTTTTCAGGACCTCCATAAGGTTCAGCGGCATACCGGACACTTCCGGGTCCCTTCCCTTCACAGAAGTGGTTGTCTTCTGGCCTACCAAAGTAGTAGGTGACATCTGTCCCCCTGTCATGCCATAGACGCCGTTATTGACTACTATCTGTGTGATATTTTCTTTTCTCTGCGCTGTGTAAACCGTCTCCGCAATACCAATGGAGGCAGCATCCCCGTCACCTTGATAGGTCAGTACCAGCTTTTCAGGCCTGCAGCGTTTGATGGCCGCTGCCGCCGCAGTTGCTCTCCCATGAGGTGCCTGAAGCAGGTCAATAGCCAGCGTACGGTTTGTAAGACAGCTGCATCCCACTGCCAAAACACCGATCGTATTCCTGTCAATGTCCATCTCATCCAACACTTCAGCTATCAGCCGTAATACAAGTCCATGTCCGCATCCCGGGCAGAAACTGTTTGCCGCATATATACTTCTCGGTATTTCCCTAACTTTTACTGCCATTTAGAATGCCTCCCTTCTTGTACCGGCGCGAATCTCGTCCACAATCCTCAGAATTTCATCCATATCTGCAATGACTCTTCCCGACGGATAAGCATATACCGGGGTACCCTGTGCGTAAAGGGCCACATCCTCCACCATCTGGCCGCAGGCATTCATCTCCACTGCAAGATATGCCTTTACCTTTTTGTTGGCTTTGTGAAGTGCTTTCTTCGGGAACGGCCACAGCGTAATGGGCCGGATCAATCCCAGTTTTATCCCTTTTGCCCTGGCTGCTTTTACAGCTCCCCTGCATACTCTGGAGGTGATCCCGTAAGCCACAAGGATAATTTCCGCATCCTCCGTATCAACTTCTTCCCACATCTGTTCCTTCTCTTCCATCACAGAATAGCGCTCACGGATATGGGGATCATACTCGTTATATTTAAAATCATAATAAATTCTGTCTGTCATTTTTCTGCCGTTGGGGTGTGCCTCATCTTTTCCTTTCAGTGTCCACTGAAATTTATCGGGGTCATGCTCTCTGCCCTTGGGCAGTTTCACGGACTCTGCCATCTGGCCAATGGCTCCGTCACTCAAAAGAATGACCGGGGTACGGTATTCTTCCGCTTTGTCAAAGGCCAGTATGGTATGATCCACATTTTCCTGTACGGAGGATGGTGCATATACCAGTGTTTTATATCCCCCGTGTCCGCCTCCCTTTACCGCCTGGAAATAATCCGCCTGTCCCAATGTGATATTACCAAGGCCAATGCCGTAGCGCATAACATCCACGATCACCGCGGGCAGTTCCATGGAGGATATGTAGGAGATTCCTTCCTGCTTCAGGCTGAATCCCGGCCCCGAAGAACTTGTCATTGCCCTAAACCCGGTGGCTGCAGCGCCCAGGACCATGTTGATTCCCGCCAGCTCTGATTCTGTCTGGACAAAATGTCCCCCCACTTCCGGCAGTCTGGAAGACAGATATTCCAGTATTTCTGTCTGAGGTGTAATGGGATAACCGGCAAAAAAACGGCATCCGGCCAGGATCGCGGCTTCAGCCAACGCATTATTTCCCTTCATCAATGTTCTCATGCAGGCTGCACCTCCTCATCTTTTATTGTGATCACATAATCCGGACAGACGGTGTAACAGATTCCGCATCCGATGCATTTTTCCTGATCCGCTTCAACCACTGCATACCCTTTGCTGTTCATCTCCCCTGATACGGACAGAGCCCCCTGCTTACATGCCCGGATGCAGTAACCGCAGGATTTGCAGTTCTCTTTTTTTATGACAACCATATATACCTTCTCCTTTCCCGCAGCCCTGCCCGCCGCTGTACGGCCGGCAGGCTGCTGTATGATAACTGGGGTTTAGCACTCAGGCTCGTCCTGGGTATCCGGTTCAAAGATCTCAAGGGCAATGTCTCTTTGATATCTGCCTGTGGCTTTGGATATCTCAAATATTTTCGCCACATTCCTTCTGCACAGGGCATCAATATCGTGGATGACATTCTCGGCTGTAGGCTCGATGACGCCAAAGGTGATGGTATAGAAAAAGCGGACAGCACCCAGGTTTGTAATAAAGTCGGGTACGATCTGGATTCCCCTCTCATAAAGTCCCGGGTCTGCGGAAGCTGCCACAGGTATATTTGCGCCCTCACAGATAAGTTTTGCCTTCACTTTGTCCACATTGCCCCCATTGATCACATCTTCCAGCGCTACCGGAACCAGGATATCACATGGTACATCCAGCCATCCGGAGTTGGGCATCACTTCCCAGGAAGGGTCAAATTTTGACTGGTCCATCTCTCCTCTTGGCAGAACATTGGACACAAGACTCTCCACATCCAGGCCGTCCTCACAGTAAACAAAACAATTCGCATCTGCGATACCGACAATCTTATAACCCAGTTTATGCAGTCTGTGAGTGCAGCTCAGTCCCACACATCCGAATCCCTGGATCACCACGGAAGCGCCCGGCGCACCGTCCATCTGTTTCCAGGCCTCGTCCGCCGAGACAGCAACACCATATCCTGTGGTCAGGTCATTTAACAGGAACCCGTCGTATTCACTTTTCAGGAGTTTTCTTACATTCTCCTGGCCTTTTGCGATGATCGGGTTATTCTTCATGGATTTTGTCATTGGACGTCCCATTCCCAGCTCATCAAAGATTCGGTATACATCCTCATACTTGGTTCCCAGATCCGAACCCATGGCTAATCCCGCGTCAATATAGGGTCTCATGGCAATGATAAATCTCTTCAACACATCCACAGCGTCCGGTGCCTTGTAATCATAAACGATTCCCGCCTTGGCACCGCCCTGCCAGGTATTCTCACAGGCTTTCCTCTTGTAAGCCATTGCCTCCGCCAGACGGATAACCTCTTCTCTTGTCACAGTGGGATGCATCCGGATTCCCCCGCCGGAATATCCTTTTGCCAGATTAAATACACATAACCAACCCTTTGCCTCTGTTTTTGTATCGTTCCACTCAATTAAAATATAAGGTCTCATAAATGTTCCTCCCAATGTTTTTTTCATATCTGTGCATCGCGAAGCGTGTTACTGGACACGGAGTGAACAGTAACATTCTTTTTACTGTTCCATTGCATGTATTGGCCAATTCTATTGCAAAAGAAGCGATTTCGAGCTATAATATTAGAAAATAGCAGTAATAAGAAAACTTTTTTCTAACATCTATCCCATGTGAGACATTATATCAATTTCCACCCTTTTTTCAACAATTTTTGTCTCATTTTTGTGGATAGTATCTAAATTAAAAACGTACTGTCTATGAGGAGGAAGCACGAAATGCTGAATGAACCCGTGATTTTTGGCCGATTTATAGTAAATTCCACCCAGGGCCGGGAATACTTTGAAATATACAAAAAAATTTCTCCTGACAGCAATCAGTACCGGTGTCTGGAGCGTACCCAGACAGCTCTCGGGCAGCATTTTCTGGATTTCCTGGAAAACAGTGAAGAGGCACTCCACCCAATTGTTGAGCATTACAACAAAGTATTTAAATATCTGGATAAAGATTATTTGGATCAAACGAAGATACATACTACCATGGATTTTATCGTTAAAATTTACGAAAATTTATCCGGGGTACATCCATTTTGGAGGTCCACTTTTAACCTGAATCCTGTTCTCACAAGCTACAAATGGTATGAGTTTTATTATCTCCGGGAGTATATGAATTTTGATGCCTCGGACATTACAGAGGCGGACCGTGATGATAAGATGCAGCATTATTGGGAACAAGTCCGAAAAAACATCATGCATGAATTAAAAGAACTGGAGGAGTTCCAGAATTTCATATCCTCCATGAGAAATGCAGTTACCTTTTGCCTGGATTATTCCAGTTTTCCTGAATTTTCTAAGCTCCATACACAGCAGAGGGCTTATCTGTATCAGTCACATTTTGACTCTAATTTTATGCGGAACCAGCCCATCCAAAATATATTTAACTTAAGTGACCGCACCCGCGCTCTAAATCCGGACAGAAAGATTCACTTTTCTAACAACAATGATGTGATGGTGAGCAGCATTATCTCCAATGCCAACTATTATGAGCTGATCAAGAAGACCAAAACATCCCTGGATTTCTCTGCACTAGCAGCATCTTTAGAGAAGACATCCATTGAGACCACCACGAACCTGGATATAACTACCCTGGAGGATATAAAAACGATCTGTCTCTATACTTTCTCTCTTCTGGTCTCCAACAATGTACATGTACGCCCCTGTAAGAACTGCGGCAGGCTCTTTTCCCCATATAACAGGAAAGATGAGCTTTACTGCTCCAGGATCCAGGCCAACTCCAAAACCTGCCGGGAAGATTACTATGACAAACAGATCCATGCAGATGAATTGATCCGCTATTACCGCACTGCATACAAAAGGGAAAATGCAAGAAAACAAAGAAATATCATCAACAAACCATCCTCTGAAAAAGAGTTTGCACAGTGGGCAAAAAAGGCAAAAAAAGCTTTGGAAAAAGCCAAAAAAGGAGATTTGTCTTTTGATGAATTCAAAAAAATACTGGACCGTGAAGGGTGATCATTCATTTAATGATCGCCCTTTTTTTATAAAAATTTTACCCCTTTCCTCATTGTATTTTAGAAAAAAAGTTGAGGTAGAAACCGTATTCTCCCCCTGATATACTATCCCTATACTGAAAAAAGGAGGAGCGCCCTTCATGTCCGAACCCAATAAAAATGCATAGCAGAGGCTATTGCATTATAACAATTCTATAGTGAAATAGCCTTTGCATATCCTGAGCCAATAAAAGACCGAAAGGAATATGCATATGAGCTATTTAAAAGGGGAGACTTGGACTCTTACCCCTGTCTCTTCGTATAAAATTATCAGAAACTGTCCAAAATGCGGCACAAGATCCCTCTTTCAAAGTACCGGGAATTTCCGCATCAATGCCAACAAAAAATGTGTGGATATCTGGCTGATCTACCAGTGTGAAAAGTGCAGATCCACCTATAATCTCACCATCTTTGAGCGCGTCAGCCCCAAAAAACTGCCGGAAGGATCCTATAAAAAGTTCCAGGAAAACAACAGCGCCCTTGCCCTGGAGATCGGAACAGCCAAAGAAATATTCGAGAAAAACAGAGCTGTTGTAAAGGAAGAATCCATCTCATACATTGTAACCAAAGAGCATACAGAAATACCTGTTTCTTTACAAGCTTTGGAGGGAAACTGCCGTATCATCTGCATCCAAAACCCCAACGGCCTGAAGATCAGGGTCGACAAGTTCCTGGCGGAGCAGCTTTCCATCTCCCGGTCAAAAGTAAAACATTTGATAGCAGACGGTTTGCTGCAGGGAAGTCAGAGGGAAGATCTGGAAAAGATCCATCTCGGCAGCAGTTTGCTCATCCTTCTTAAAACCACTGTTTGAGCGGATGCCAAAAAACGGCAGGGAAAGCCATTTTACTGTGCTTTCCCTGCCGTTATTCGTACGTTTTTTATCCTGCATTTTCCTCCGCAGGCACAGTGTCCTTCTGTATTTTCTCTATGGTCCATCCCGTCTGGGCACATATCAGGGACACAATGGGATTGATAAAATTCAGGAAACAAAACGGTGCATAAATACCTGTTGTCACCCCCAGGACGCCTGACAGAAATGCTGCATCCGTCCCCCATGGAACAAAGGGAGCACACAGCGTTCCGGTATCCTCCAAAGCCCTCGACAGGTTCTTCGGATGCAGTCCCCGCTCCTTGTATATGTCTTTGAACATTCTTCCCGGGATGATCAGTGCCACATACTGCACACCTGTGGCAAAATTAGTGAAGATCGTGGACAGAAGCGTTGCTGTTATGACCGTGGAATCCTTCTTGGCGTTCTTAAGCGCCCGCTCTATGACAGTGCTCACCATGCCGCTTTTCTCCACGATCCCCGCAAAGGAGAGTGAGATAAGGATCAGACAGATAATCTCCATCATACTGGTCATACCGCCCCTGTTCAGCAGTTTATCCACCTCTGCCACTCCTGTCTCAATAGAAAATCCGGAAAAAGCGGAGGAGATCACAGACTGCAGGTCAGCCCCCTGGAACACCAGCGCAAATACACAGCCCAGAAATGCCACTGCGATCAGTCCCGGCAGTGCCGGTATCTTTTTGATCACCATGAGGATCACCAGCACAGGCGGTATGAGCATAATGGGAGAGATGTAAAAAATATCTTTCAGCGTGGACGTATAAAGCTCCACCAAAGAGGAATCAAAATTATTTCCTGCAAATTTGATACCAATAATTCCATATATGATAAGCGCTATTATAAAACTGGGTCCTGTTGTGTAGATCATATGTCTTATGTGGGTGAAGATATCCGTCCCGGCCATAGCGGGTGCCAGATTGGTAGTGTCGGACAGAGGGGACATTTTATCACCAAAGTATGCTCCTGATATAATAGCGCCCGCTGTCATACCGGCAGGAACCCCCAGCCCGCTGCCAATCCCCATAAGTGCCACACCGATGGTCCCCACTGTGGACCAGGAACTTCCGGTGGCTGTGGCGATCACCGCGCAGATCAGACAGCTTGCCAGCAGAAAAACCGATGGGGATAAGATTTTCAGCCCATAGTAAATCATGGTGGGCACAATACCGCCCAGCAGCCAGACACCGATGATCACACCAATCGCCAGCAGGATCAGGATTGCCGGCACGGCTGCCTTGATGGTGTCACCGATTCCCTCCTGCAGTTCGTCCCAGGCATAACCGGAACTCACAGCCACAATTCCGGCCACAACAGCCGCGATGAGCATTGCCACATGGGCCGGTCCGCCAAGACCGACGGTCACCGTGAGAAGTGCAGCAACTACAAATGCAAATACAAATACCGATTTTGAAAATGTCATATTTTTCTGCCGTTCTTTTTTCCCGCCGCTCATTATTTTCCCTCTCCTTTTTCCTCTGTATGGAATGTGCTGCCCCTCTTGGCCGTTTCCGGCACCGGGGATTTTCTTTCTCTCTCTATCATCTCTGCAGCATCAAAAACGATTCCTTTTACCGCTCTTTCTTTGTACCGCTTTTCCGCCTCTGTTATCTTTAATTTGGATTCCCTGGTCCTGCTTGTCCGTATAGATTTTATTTTCCCGGACAGCCATTGGGCAGCTTCCTCTATTTTCGCCTCGGACCTCTCACCCAGAAGACTGACACATTCAAACTCCACAGGTCTTACATCCACTGCCCCTATGAACCCCTTCATATCTCTGCATGCAAGGTCCTGTTCTTTCCAGGATATGCATAGGGAAATCTGGGCAATGGTCACTTCTCTTCTGCTTCCCAGTTTGGTAAAACAGCTTTTCCGCCCCTCCTCCACAGGAAGCCAGATGGATGTGAGGAGTTCATTTCTGCCAAGAACGGTCCGTCCGTTTTCTGTGAGGAATTCTTTTGCTTCCACAAAGCGGATTCCCTCTCTCCCTAAAATCTCTATCTTTCCTCCATACAGAAAAACACAGGGCATAATGTCACCCGCCGGTGAAGCGTTTGCCAGGCTTCCTCCCAGCGTTCCCTTGTTGCGTATCTGCCGGGACCCCACCCGGCTGCAGGCCATGGCAAGCCCGGTAAAATACTCTTTGATAAGAGGGTTGTCTGCAGCCTGTTCATGGGTTGCCATAGCACCGATCTTCAGCCAATTCCCCTCTCTTTCTATGTTTCCCAGCTTTTCTAACCGGCACAGGCTTAAATAAATATCCGGCTCCTTCTTTCCTGAGCGGATCTTAGGAAGCAGGTCTGTACCGCCGGCTATAATAACCGATTTGTCCGTCAGCCTCAGCAGACTGCTCTCCAGTTCCTCAAAGCTCTTCGGCTGCAAGTATTCTGCACTCATGTGGCACCTCCCCTTCCGCTTTCGGCTGCCTCCTGTATGGCCTCCCTGATCTCCCGGTATCCGGAACATCTGCAGATGTTTCCGGCAATTGCACGTTTGATCTCCTCCTGGGTTGGGTTTGGATTATGAAGGAGAAGCGCCTTTGCTGACATCACCATTCCGCTGGTGCAGAATCCGCACTGGATCGCACTTTTTTTAATAAACGCTTTCTGGATGGCGTCCATCTCACCGTTCTTTTCCAGCCCTTCGATAGTCAGCAGTTCACTGTCCTCCAACTGCCCTGCAACTGTGAGACAAGAGTGAATGGCCTGTCCGTTTAAAACTACGGTGCAGGCACCGCACTCTCCCTCCCCGCATCCTTCCTTGGTCCCTGTCAGGTGCAGGTCTTCTCTGATAAAATCCAGAAGCCGCTTTTCTCCCGGAACCTCCATGGTCTTCTCTTCCCCGTTCAATGTAAAATGCAGTATCATACGTTTCTTTCCTCCAATGCTTCCATAATGACTGCCGGGGTCAGGGGGAGTCTGGTCAGGTTGGTGCCCAGTGCGTCGTTGACTCCCGCCACTATGGCAGGTGCCACGGGTACCACCACCACTTCCCCTATGGATTTTGCCCCGAACGGACCGCTGTTCTCAGGCTCCTCGATCAGAAGAGTCCGGTAATCCGGCAGGTCACAGGCATTAGCCACCTCATAGTTCTTTAAGTTGGTTATAAGTGTCTGCCCGGTCTTTGGATGTATTTTTATCTCCTCGCAGAGTGCCATTCCCATTCCCTGCTGTATGCCGCTTCCAACCTGCCCTTTGCACAGATCAGGATTGATGGCTTTGCCGATATCGTGTACAGAGAGGCAGTCCATGATCTTTGTCATGCCGGTATAGGTATCCACCCTTACTTCCGTAAAATGAGCTGCCGCCACACCCGGATTTGCTCCGGCATTGGTGGTATTCGCATAGTAGATATCCTGCCCCATGGTCTGTATGGAATAACGGATGACCTCCCTCAGGGATATCCTCACCGACTCATCCATCTCCTTAAAAAATTCCCCTGATCGGTAGCAAAGAAAACTCCTGCTGCATCCAAGGGCTGCCGCTGCCGTCTCTCTTGCCATTTCCAGAATGTGTTCACAGCACTGTTTGACAGACTGCCCCAGGGAATATACGGTCCTGCTGGCATAACAGCCATAATCATAGAGACTGTTCTGGGTATCCGCCTCGTTCAGCTCAATGTTATCCAGACCGATCTCCATAATCTCCGACGCGATTTTTTTCATTGCCATAACAGTCCCGCAGCCGTGGTCGTGAATGCCCACATGGAGGATCAGGCTGCCGTCCTCCTGGATCCTGGCGGCTGCGGAGGCCACATCCACCCTGTAGGGATAAAAGGAACTGGTATGGGAGGCCAGCGCCATGCCCACTCCGTAACGGTATCTTCTCTGCTCCCTGTTTCTTTTTCTGCACGCTTCCTTCCTTTTTTTCCATTCAAAAGCTTCCCGGCCCTTCTGCAGGCATTCCTGAAAATGTACATTTCCCACCGGGATTTTATGTACGGCCTCTGTCTCATAGGGGTACAGGATATTCTTCAGCCGGAACTCCACAGGGTCCATATCCATCTCCCTGCACACCATATTCCAGTGGTTCTCTAAAAGCAAAGCCTCCTCACAGGAACCCCAGCTCCGAAAACTTCCGTTTATGGGCGTGTTGGTACAGACCACCTGACTGTCAAAATGTATGTTAGGCATACGGTACACTTTTGCTATTTTTTCTCCAATGGTGGAGGCATATCCCCTGGATACCGTGAGATAAGCCCCTGCGTCCAGTGTGCAGGACATGGAAAGCCCTACTATGGTTCCGTCTTTCCTGATCTTGCTCTTCACCGTTCCGTCCAGACTGTGTTTCATCATGGTATTCACGATCTGCTCTTCTCTTGTATACACCAGCTTTACATCTGCCTCCAGCATTCTGGCCGCATATGCCGTCAGCGGCTCCAGCAGAGTCTCCTGTCTGACGCCAAAAGAACCTCCCATGGGAGCTTTTATGACCCGGACTCTGGCGTAAGGCATTCCCAGATATTCCGCAACCGTGCTCCTGACCCCGAACACAGACTGGCAGCCTGACCATATGGTGAGCTTTTGGGCGGCAGCATCATAAGCTGCTCTGCAGGACTGGGTCTCCATAGCCAGATGTGTCATCCTTCCAATATGGGAACTGCTCTCATGAAAAAAATCCCCCTCGGCCTCCTCATAGTTCCCGTACTCAAAGGCAGGGACCTCATAGACATTTCCGCCCGGATGCAGGGGCAGGGCAAACGGTGCGGCAGCTTCCTCCACAGATATAGCTGCCGGCATATCCTCATACTCCACAACGATCTGTTCACAGGCTTTTGCCGCTGTCTCTTCGGAGACTGCCACAACTGCTGCCACCCTTTCCCCCAGAAAGCGAATATGCCTGTCAAACAGTTTTTCCTGGTTGGGCACATTTTCCCAGGCCTCCACCCTGCCTCTGTCGTAACAGAGATCCGGTGTGTTCTCACAGGAAAACACTGCCACGACTCCCGGGATTGCCAGCGCTTTGCCGGCGTCCACGCGGCGTATCCTTCCATGGGGAACGGTTCCTGCCTTGAGACGCATATGGAGCATGCCCAAAGACTGCATATCACTGCAGTATTTGACCCGCCCGGTCACTTTGCCGTAAGCCTGGTCATTTGAAAGTTCCTTTCCGATCACTTTGTAATTTTCCATGATTCCACCTTCCCTTGACTTCCGTTTTCTATTTTTTCCAAGCATACAGGCAGAGCATCAAAAAAATATCAAAAAAGAAATGTCAAAAAAATTTATTTTTTATTGTAATCTTTTGACGCTGTATTATAATGAGTGTAAAAGCCTGTAACTGCGAAAGTATTGAACAGTTAAGCCTTATATTTCAGGAGGAATCTTATGAGTCAGCAATTGGCGGTATCTATGCTTGGCAGCCCTTCCATGGAGCTGGACGGGGCACCCCTTGTTTTTCCCTATCGGCAGGCAGAAGCAATTCTGTATTACCTTTTCCTGAATCAATCAGTGAATAAATATACGCTGGCTGACCTCATATGGGAGGACAAATGTACGGAGGAGAAAACCAACTCCAACTTAAGAAATGCATTTTATATCATCCGGAAAAATCTCGGAAAGGATTTTCTTGTAAAAGGATCGGGGGATATGGTCAAGATCAACCCTGCCTTTTCCTTTACACTGGACACCGAACAGTTTTTGAGGGAGGAGCAAAATCTGTCACTGTACCGGGGTAATCTTCTGGAGGGGTTTTATTTAAAAAATAATGTCTCCTTCAACGAATGGGTCACAAATACCCGTCAGGTCTTTAAAGCACACTATTTAAAAAAACTGCACCGTGCCATCTCTGCTCACTTTGACTCCGGAAATTTTGAGCTTTGCGAATCCCTCTGCCATAAACAGATGCAGATCAATGAATTTGATGAGACCGCATACAAATATCTGATGCAGATTTATCTTTCCAGAAAGGAATACACCCAGGCTCTGCACATCTATAACCGTCTGGAATCCCTGCTGGAGCAGGAACTCTTCGAGACCCCGGCAAAGGAAATACAGGATTTGGCTCTGGTCATTGAGCAGACCTGGAACGAGGAGGTAAATAAGATTCTGGAGGGCAGAAAAGAGTTGAAAGCACCAAAGCGTATCTCTTCTGTCTTCTATGGAAGAGATACAGAATTAGAATGCATCAAAAAGAACCTGGCCTCACTCCGGCAGGAAGATCCGGTACAGCATCTTCTGCTTTTAGGTGAGGCCGGAGTTGGAAAGACAAGGCTTATGCAGCAGGCCCTCTCCCTCCAAGACCTGCCGGCGGATGCTTTTGTGCTCTCCTCCCGCTGCTATTGTGCGGAAGAAAAATACATATTAAAGCCCTGGCAAAAGCCTGCCCGGGAACTGCTCCAGTATCTGGCTGATACGGGGACTGCCTCCCACTATGTCTCTCTTATGCAGAGTATACAGGCACTTTTTCCGTTTACCCAGGAACAGTGCCATCCCATGCCGGATGCCGACGATATCTCCACCCTGGATTACAAGAGCATACAGAGTATTTTTGTCAACGGACTGATACGTCTGTCCTCCCAGGTGCCGCTGATCTTCTTTTTTGATGATATACAGTGGGCTGACAAGGTCAGCTTATCTCTCATGCGGGACATCATTACCAGCCTGAGAGATTACAGCCTGCAGAATCTTATTTTTCTCTTCACTGCCCGCAGCGCACTGGAGGGGGAGGCAGAACGTTTTACAGAGGATATGTGTTCCATCGGACAATTAAAATGTATCACTGTTAACCGTTTTGACTATCATGAAACCGTCTCCCTGGCTTCCCGCCTGCTCCCCGGCTATGTGTTCACAGACAGCGTGAAGGAGCAGTTATTTCATGAGACGGAAGGCAACGCGCTTTTTATCACTGAGGCGGTAAATACAATAAAATACCACGGTTCCCCCGATGATATCACTCCAAATATGCGCAATATCATCAAGCAGCGTGTAGCACCTATTCCCGGGGAATACCGTCAGATCCTCAATCTGGTCTCCATATTTTTTGACGGGGTATCTTATGACTGCCTCTCCTCCCTGTCCCGGAAAGAGGATTACGAGCTGGTGGAGATCCTTGAATATCTGCTGAATAAGGATCTGCTCAAGGAAAATATGGATCGGGATAATACCTTTTTCTCCTTCTCCCACCAAAAGATCATGGAGTATGTGTATGATGAAATGTCATGGACAAAAAAACGGATCCTCCACAATAAAGCAGGCCGCTATCTGGAGAGCCGGCTCTGCAAAGGTCCGGCCGATATGGCCTTGTATCCAAAGCTGATCTTTCATTTTGAGAGGGGCGCCAACCGGCAGAAATACCTGAAATACGCCGTCAAATACCTTTATAATTACCTGAATGTGACCCATGAATTTTTCCCGATCATCGGAAATAATCTAACTTTATTTACTCTGGATATGAGGGAGGAGACAAGCGAGCGGCTTTCCGATGACTTAAGCAGTATAGAAGAACTGCTTTATACTGTGGAAAATAAAGTGAACGAATCTTCTTTTGAATTTTTTGACCATGAGAATTCCAGGGAGGAGCAATTGGAAATCCTCTCCGATTATCTGCATATGATAGGGCGGCATTATATCCGCATCTGCAGCTATGAGAAGGGGTTGTATTATATCCTCAAATTAAAAGAGCTGAACCAAAACACACCCTCCCCCTTCCGGCTCACCAAACTCCTGCAGGCAAACCGCCAGTTGATCTGTGTATATATCAACCGCTATGAACCGGACAAAATGGAAGAGATCGTATGGGAATCCCTGGGGCTTTTGGAGGCCGCTGATTTCACCGATGAGGTGGCTATCTGGAAACGTTTGCAGGGTCTTGGGGATATCATGAAGGGCAGTCTAAAGGAGGGGATTTCCCATCTGCAGGATGCCATAAAAACCTTCAGCAGTTCTCCTGCAAGAGATGAACATCTGTACAATCTGGCTGCTGCCTACTCCTGGATCGGTGAGGCTTTCCGGCATTCCATGAAGTATGAAAAAGCTATGGAGTATTATCATAAGGCTCTGGAAATCGGGGGAAGCAACTTTCTGGTCAGCGGTGTTTCGGTATTCTACGCCTATGCGGGAATGGCTGCCTATGACAGCGGGGATCTGTGTTCTGCCAAGGAGTATCTGACAGAATCTATTGCCCGTTATGAACAGGGAAACCTTATGTGGGGGCGCAGCCTTCCGTATTCTTATTATGCCCAGATACTTCTCAGACAGGGAGAATATGAGGAGGCGCTGAAGAATCTGGAAACTGCGCTGGGTTACGCAGAGAAACTGGAAAATCCTTATGAGATGGGGATCATTTACCGTATTTATGCACAGATAAAGACCGGGGGATATCCGGTCAATGCGCTGCCCGGTGATACGGCGTATTATTATGGCAAGGCGCGTGAACTGCTCCAAGGTGTTTATTCTCCTGTGGATGAAAGATATCTGGCTGCAATCGCAGAAAATATCCGGGAGTATGTCTGAAAATCCGGTTGGAAATCCTTCTCCGGACAGTTGTTGTGTGCTGTCCGGAAGTTTTCCTTTCATGCTCCGCCCGGTGTTTAACGGAGTGCGTCCTTCGGGATTTCCAGTTGCTCGATCGCATGTATCATGTGGATCTTCATGGCATATCTGGCACCCTCGGCATTTCTGTTTTGCAGGAACTGCATGAGCATCCTGTGGTCTGATACCGTGTTGGTCTCCGCTTCCCTTTTTTCCCTGGAAAGTGTCACGCCCTTGTCAATGGCAGTAAAGAGAATGGGCATAAGACGGTTCATGAACTCGTTGTGGGTGGCTCTGGCTATAGCTTTGTGAAACTCCTGCTCCACGGCTTTTCTGTCTTTGCCTTCCCTGATGCGCTCTTCTATCTGTTCTCCCAGCTCTAAAATCCGTTCCAGCTCTCTGTCTGTAGCACGTTTTGCCGCATAGTAGGCAGCCTCCGGCTCGAAGATCAGACGCATCTCGTACAGGTCTCCTGCATCTACCCTGGCTGCTGTCAAATCGGACAGGGCATCCATGGAAGGGTCTGCAAAGTCTTCCCTGACATATGTGCCTCTTCCCCGCCTGATCTCCACTACCTGGCCAGCAGCCAGAATGCGGAAGGCTTCTCTCAGGGTGGTGCGGCTGACTTTAAGTATTTCGGAGAATTCGTTTTCATTTGGAAGTTTTTCGCCCGGTTTGTATTTTTTGTCTACTACGATCATGGACAGGATCGTGTCTGCTACTGTGTCTGACAGCCTTTTTTGTGACATTTTTTTGTTCTCCCTGGTTTTTGGTTTTATTTTAGCATGTTTGGGGGGTGGGGGCAACTGTGGGATGCTTAGAGAGTGAATGCGGACGGAAGGGGCGGAGGAGGGGCGGGATATGCCTGTGAGCGAAGCGTTCCGCTGCCAGGGAGCTAACCTGCTCCCAGTTCCTAAATTCATCGGCAATGGCCTCTTCATTAAGTAACTGGGGCAGGTGGATCTCCCTGGCGCTCCACTGGAACATCGCACACAGGCATATCCCGCCCCTCCTCCGCCCCTTCCTGTTTCTCATGGACCGCTAGTGTGTGTTGGTACGGCGAGTTGTGGAAAAATTTATAGGATTATCTTTTAAGGGTGGTAGCGGTCTTTAGCAGGCGGAATACTTGTTCTGTGGTGTCTGTGAGGTTGGCTTGGGCGGTTTTGGGGGTCATGGCTTCTTCCAGTGTGGTGATGCTGCGCAGGATGGGGAAGAAGGCGTCTATTCCTTTTTCGTTGCAGGCTTTGGCATCTTTTGTTACGCTTCCTGCAAAGGCGATGACCGGTTTTCCGTGTTTTTTGGCTAGCTCTGCTACACCTACAGGGGCTTTTCCCATGGCGGTCTGGCCGTCCAGACGGCCTTCTCCGGTGATGACCAGGTCAGCTTGTCTTATGTGGTCCTCCAGTCTGGTTTCTTCCAGGACAATGCGGATGCCGGATTCTAAAACTGCGTTGGTGAATGTGAGGAATGCGAAACCCAGGCCTCCGGCTGCTCCTGTTCCGGGCTGCTTGGGGTCCGCTTTGGGGAAGTTTTTCTGCGCCAGTGCGGCGTATTTGCCAAACCACTCGTCCATTTGGATGATCATGGATGGGGTGGCTCCTTTTTGGGGGCCGTATACTGCGCTGCAGCCCTGCTCCCCGCATAGTATATTGGTCACGTCGCAGGCGATTTTGAATTCGCATTCGGCCAGCCCGGGGATGACGTTGTCTGTGGTGATGGATGTAAGTTCGAAAAGCCCCTCTGCGCCGTCCCGGACTTGTCCCCCCGCCGTATTTAGGAAACCGTATCCTAATGCCTGCAGCATGCCAATGCCGCCGTCGTTGGTAGCACTGCCTCCGATGCCTACAATGAATCTTCTGCACCCCTTTTCTATGGCGTCTTTTATTACTTCGCCTACACCGAATGTGGTGGTATGAAGGGGATTTCTCTCTTTTGGGGTCAGAAGGGTGATCCCCGCTGCTCCTGACATCTCAATAATGGCTGTCCCGGTGTCCTCTATGATTCCGTATTGGCATGTTACGGGCTTACCAAGAGGGCCTGTCACGGTGACCTGCTGGGTCTTTCCATTCATTCCTCCAACCAGGGCCTCCACGGTCCCCTCACCACCGTCTGCCAGCGGCCTGACTTCCACTTCTGCCTCTGGGTCTGCACGGAGTATGCCTTCACGGACGGCTCTGCCTGCCTCCATGGATGAAAGGCTTCCTTTTAATGAATCTATGGCTGTGACTACTCTCATTTTTATTTCCTCCCGTGTCTTTTTTCTTTAATATAGCAAAAATCGAGTGTTTGGGAAATGTTATGTGTAATATTTTTTAGAGTTTTTTTTTAGTATTTATGGTATTTGTACTAAAATATTGTTATACTGTGTTCAGTAATAGAGGCGGGGGAAGGGGTAAAATGAGGTTTGGGTTGGAAGAAATCGGTTTTGTATATAGAGGAAATGTTTTGATGTGTACTGCGGTGCAGACTTTTAGTGGAAATGTTATGATGGAACTGTGGTTTGAATGATTATGGGGGAATATATAGAGTGGAAAATTCTATTGATAAAAAGCTGGCGCAGCAGATTGTGGCCACGGTAAAGGATGTATGCGGGCAGAATGTGAATTTTATTGATCATACAGGGATGATTTATGCCAGTACGGATGAAAGAAGAATCGGGAGTTTTCATGAAATCGGAAAGCAGGCGGCGCAGAAGGGGGAAATGCTGGAGGTGGATACAGACAGCCTGTTTGCCGGGACGCAGAAGGGTGTCAACCTGCCGGTCTTTTATAATGGCTCTTTTGTGGCTGTCATCGGTATCAGCGGACCGCCGGATCAGGTGCGCAAATATGCTTATCTGGCGGAACGTATCACCGGCCTTTTGATTCGGGAAAGGGAGCTGAATACTTTCAGCCGTACCCAGGCGGAGAAAATGAATTATGTGATCCACTCTCTTATCAACCGGGAAAATCTGTCTCAGGCTTATCTTCTGGATACACTGGAACAATTTCAAATGAACAAAAATGGCAGTTACAGGATGCTTCTCATTCATATCCGCTCCGGCAGAGCACCTATGAATACTACTGAAGCAGAGCAAAAGATTCAGCAGATGTTTGCCAAAACCGGTATTACGCTCTGCACGTTTCATTATCCCAGTGAATATCTGGCTGTTGTGGACAGCCGCAGATTTCCGTTGATTTCGCCTGTTCTCGCAGAGTTTGCCTGCCAACAGGAGGGACGGCTGAAAATCTCTGTGGGAAAAAGCTGCCCTGTCTTTCAGTTGTCAGAGTCTTATGAAACGGGGGCTGCTGCACAAAAAAGTATTGTCTCCTCCGCCGCCCGGCATTATGCAGTCTTTGATGACCTCACCCTGGAACTGATCCTCTCCTCCGTGGAGGAGGGCTGCAAAGCGGAATATCTCCGGAAAACACTGGATACCCTGGATGCAGAAGATATTTCCCTGCTTTCTGTATATTTTGAGGAGGATATGTCTCTTGGACATACCAGCAGCAGGCTGTTCCTGCATAAGAATACACTCCAATATAAGCTGGACCGTATTTACAAAAAGTGCGGACTGAATCCCCGAAAATTTCGGGACGCAGTGGTTCTGTATCTGGCATGGAAGCTCACCTGACAGCCTTCGGTCCCATGGCGGCTGTCACTCCCGTTTTTCTATGATAGGAAGTGCCTCCGGCAGTGAGTGTATCACTGTGATCCCATGGCAGGTCTTACCGCCTTTTCTGTCCAGCAGTACAGGGGTAATCCCTGCTCCCAAAGCCCCTTCCACATCTGAGGTAAGGGAATCTCCGATATGGATGACCTCCTCTGGGTGAAGGCCGCTTACCTCCAGCGCTTTCAAAAAGATCTCTTTGTGGGGCTTATATGCCCTAACCATGTCTCCGCAGATTATTCCCGCAGGGTGCAGGTTCTTGTCACGCATGCCCTCCTCCACGTAGGAGAGACCGTTGTTGCTGATAACGTAGATCGGAACACTGCATCTTTCAAAGAACTCCTTTGTGTCGGGAAATGCCGGGGCGTACGCCCAGAAACGCTGGCAGAGCCGGTGCAGGTCCTCGAAATCTTCTTTCAGATGGATTTTTGCCGCACATTCCTCCAGCGCTTTGTCCACGATCTCATCCTCTGTGATATAGTTTTCTTTATAACTGACAGCCTCAAAAGTTTTTATCAGCTTCCACCAGTAGGCCAGCATGGCCTCCATGCTCTCAATGTCGCTGTTTTCGTAACACCGTCTCAGCATCTCCATGCCGTCCGGGCCGCCCTCCTCAATGATGGTGCCTGTATAATCCAAGAATACTGCTTTTATCATCTCTCTGCTCCTTGTCTTTTCAATTCGATACTATATCCTTTTTGCCGGAAAAATTTCATTCTCTTTTCTGCCGGAACAAGTCTTTTTCATTTTTGCAGCGGCAGCCTTCAGCATAATGTTGTTTACCCCTCTGGCCTTCTGCGGGCAGACGGAAATACAGCGCATACAGGATATACATGTTTCCTTGTCCGTCTCTGACGGGTTCAGCCGGGAAATTGCCCCCACCGGACATTTTTCCGCACAGACTCCGCATTTTGTACAGGATCTATTGGCTTTGGGCTTTAAGGGGATTCCGTTGTAGCTTCTGTAGGGTTTATTTCCCGGTACCTTTACCTCCCCTTCTCTATCCTGTCTCTCAAGCTTCTCTTTTATACTTCCTGCAAATCCCTGCAGCTCTGCTCTGTCTGCTTCATCCGGTCTTCCTGCACCAAACTGCCTCATAACAGAATGTTCCGCCACAGCCGCTATTGCCGCTGTGCAGTGAAATCCGGCACCTGTAAGTGCCTCCCTTAGTTCCAGCAATGTGTCATCATAAGCTCTGTTTCCATATACCGCAGCGAGAACAGCCTGCGCGCCCCGGCCGTTCATCTGTCCAAGCGCGTCCAGGGCTGCCTTCGGCACTCTTCCCCCATAAGAGGGGACTCCCACAATGCAGATATCCTCTTTTTCAAAGGTATACCTCTTGTAGTCGGCTCCGAAAACTGCCAGATCTATCTCCTGCTTTTCTTCTTCCCAGACGCTGCACAGAATATCCGTTACCTTTTTCGTTCCCCCTGTAGGGCTGAAATAAATATTATATATTTTCATCTTCTGTCCTCTCCTTCACCTAAAAAACCGCATCACAGTCTGTTTGCAAACTGTACGGCAGTCCTGATCCTTCACCTTAAAAACGCAATACAATCTAATTGCAAACTGTACGGCAGTCCTGATCCTTCACCTTAAAAACGCAACACAATCTAATTGCAAACTGTACGGCAGTCCTGATCCTTCACCTTAAAAACGCCGCACAGTCTGTTTGCAAACTGTACGGCAGTCCTCTGGATCATAACCCGTAAATACTTAATGGCATTTACTCCATCCGCAGCTCTTACAGATATTGCAGCCCTCCTCAAAGACGAGGGGTTCCCCGCACTCCGGGCAGTACATTCTCTCTGTCTCCGCTTCGGTCACAGCTTTGGCTTTTGGGGCCTTCTTGTGTGAATGGCTGCCTTCCTCTTTTTTCCTCTGGGCAAGTTCTGCCTGCATTTCATTATACATATCCATCAAGGCATTTCCCACCGCCATTGGACAACACGCTCCTTTGCTGGTATCCTTTCTGGTCACCCTGCGCGCTGTGTAGGAGGGGCAGGAACCGCTGGAATTGAGCTGGTCCACAATGGTCTCAATATCAATCCCGCCTCTGGCACTGATGGAGATCATTCTGGAAAGCCCAACCATGAAGTTGTTGCAGCCTCCTGTGGAGCCTTTGCTCAGATAAGTTTCCAAAAGCGCGCCTGTATGGGGGTCAAACAGCGCGATGCAGTGAAGGCTTCCGCATCCGG
Source organism: Blautia marasmi (assembly GCF_900258535.1). Lineage (NCBI taxonomy): Bacteria > Bacillati > Bacillota > Clostridia > Lachnospirales > Lachnospiraceae > Blautia > Blautia marasmi. The sequence goes on along the minus strand of NZ_OIWX01000001.1, from coordinate 3,660,801 downwards.
TAATGAGTTTGCGCTTTTTGCCCACCACGTCGTCTGTGACCAGGATGATATCGCCTCTCTTCAGCCCTTCTCCAGCAGTCACTTTCTTGGTCTCCTTGGTGTTCAGGATCCCGGTCCGCCTGCAGCCGTCACGGAAGATGGTGATTCCTTTTAACCCGCTCTCATAGGCGTAAAGATACAGGCTCTCCGTCTCCTCCACAGTAAAGCTGCCCGGCACATTCACCGTGGAGCTTATGGACGCGTCAATATGCTTCTGCCATACAGACTGCATATCAATCCTCTGACGGTAATCCAGTGTCATGGCTGTGACAAAATATTCCGGCAGGGATTTGTCATCCTTTATTTCAAACCTCTTCATATAGTTTTCCACAATCTTAGTGTACACCTTGTAATAGACATCCGTTCCGTGCAGGGATTCTGTTTTCCGCTCATAGTAATTGGCATACACAGGTTCAATCCCCCCGGAAATCCCCAGCATGGTGGACAGGGTTCCCGTTGGGGCTATGGTCAGAAGCTGTGAATTACGCAGGCCGTATTTGCTCACAAGGCCTCTTGTCTTCTCTGTGGTGTTCGCCGTAAAATACGGCGTCTCCATGATCTCGTCCACACAGCAGGCGGGAAAAGCGCCCTTGTCCCTGGCAAGCTTCGCGGAGGCTGCAATGGCTGCATCTGCCATGGCAAATCCAATCTTGTCACACATTTCCACAGCTTCGGCCTCCCCATAGGTGATACCCAGCTTAATAAGCGCATCCGCAAGCCCCATGATGCCAAGCCCAATCTGGCGCCATTTTTCCACGCTCTTTCTCTGCTCGTCCAAAGGATGCAGGGGCAGACCTTCTTCCAGAACCTCATTCAGCGCATTTACAGATGCCCGAACACAATTCTTAAAGCTGTCAAAATCAAAGAAGGCTGTATCTGTAAATGCATTCTCAACAAATTCTGCCAGATTCACACTTCCCAGCAGACAGCTTCCCCCTGCCGGGAGCGGTTCCTCGGCACATGGATTTACACCGGCATAGACAAAATCCTCCGTATTACTTAACAGATTCCAGCCTGTGATGCGGTCCCAGAATAGCGCACCCGGCTCTGCATAATCCCAGTTCGTCTCCGCGATCCTTCTGAACAGCTCCCTGGCATTTACAGTCTTCTCGATCACTTCCCCCGTCACTTCCCTGGTGTAGTGCAGAAGATAATCCTTATTTTCCTTTACCGCTTCCATAAAATCCTCATGGATACGGATGGAGATATTGGCCTTTGTCACTTTGTCCAGGTCTGTCTTCAGATCAATGAACTCTTGCACATCCGGGTGGGAACAGTCAATGGAGATCATCAGCGCCCCGCGCCTTCCGTTCTGCCCGATCAGAGAAGTGACCAAAGAATACAGCTCCATAAAAGACACAGAGCCGCTGGTCTCCTTGGCCGCATTGTTGATCTTTGCTCCCCTGGGACTTAACTTTGATATATCAATGCCGCATCCGCCGCCATAACTGTAGGTGCGCGCCAGTTTTTTTGCACAGTCAAAAATACTTTCTATCTCATCCTCAGGGGGTGCAATAACATAACAGTTAGAGTATGTCACTTTTCTGTTCTGTTTTTGAAGACCTCTGTTTGAGAGGATCCTTCCGCCAAACAGGAATTTCTTCTGTCTGATATACGCTCCAATCTCTTCATTTCCCCCACTGATCCTTGTAAGCCAGGCCTCGAAATCCTCGTTTTCACAGCAGTATTTCTTTGCCCAGATATCCATTCCAAGCTGGTTCTCCTCACCTAGCCACTCTTCTATTGTCATAACATCGCTCCTTATCCAGATTTAGTCAACGATTTTTATATTACCACAATATATAGGGTAAATCAAGGTTTGAACCATAAGTTTTACACGGTTGTCTTTAAATTTTGGTACATAACTCCTTTTGCTCTAATATACTAAATTGATTGGAGGTATTGCTATGTCTGAAAACAAAATTCCCTGTCCCTTCCAGGGGCCGGGACAACAAAACCCTGAATTTATAGGCGGATATGACATGATCCGTCCTACCGATGATCCCCGGGAATCCGATTACTGGATCTCCTCCGGAGAAACTGTCGTATACGATGCAGGCGAAAATATGGGTTCCGGTGGAAATCTACACTTTTCTGACCGGCTTAGCATTTCAAAAGGTGCCGTGGCCGGCTGTACCGGCACGGTCACCCTTGATATAGAGGGAAACCCGCTGATGTATTCTTACTATCCGCCTCACTCCCTGGATATTATATTTGTGCTGGACGTGACAGCCAGCATGATGTCAGGGGGGAGCCGGAAAATGGCACTTGCCAAAAGAGCGCTGATACAGACCATAGAAATGCTCTGGCAAAAAAACAGGGAAACGGTGATCACTATCATCCCCTTCGCCCGGGATGCCTACATTCCCCAACCGGAGGGCGGCCTTTCCTATAATTATCTGGGCACCTTGTTCACCTGGAGACGCTCCACTACCGGCGGCAACATGATCGGACAGATTCTGGGCTACCGGAACGGCAGCTATGTGTCTGCCACAGATATCCCGGCTTACATGCAGAGTTCTGGACCGATCGCTGCCAGTGTGGAACTGAGCCTTTATAATTATTACAATTATTATAAGATCCGGTATTCTGATATTTATAATGCTGACGGCAGCCCAAAACCGGACACCGTTCTGGAGGATTATCTGGCCTCCGTATATGCGCAGGACCCTCAGGCTTATACCGGGAATTTTATAGAAGCCGTGGCAGACAATAGAGAACTGACCCCGGCCCAGCTCCCCTACAGCATGCATGACAATGGGTACCAAAACAATACGATCCTGGATAACCTGATCTGGGCAATCCCATACGGCGAGGATACCAACACGGAAGCAGGGCTCAGGGAGGCCTACAACTTTTTTAAGACACCGGGCTTTGCCCAGTCGGAGGATATTCTGAGAAGGGCTGTGATCCTCATAACGGACGGCCAGGCCAACCGTTCCGTAAACCCTGCATATTCCCAAATCTACGCACAGCCTGACAGCGTGGACAGCGACTTTTTCCCTGACATTCCCGGCGGCCCCTGGAGATACTTTATGTATCTGCAGCAGACACTGCCGAATCTGATCTCTGAGATTGGAAACCGTTCCGCCACTTACGATGAATTGATACTTGCCCTTCAGCGCGCCTGGCAGATATCAGAAAAACTCAAGGACTCAAAAGACGGCAATGCATCCGTATTCGTACTGGGTATAGAAATCGGCGCACAGACCCCCGGTCCGTATACAAAGGAGGACGTTCTGGATATCATGCGCACCATTGCCACCACAGGCTCCTATCTGCATGAGGCAGCGGAGAACGGTTCCGAAAATCCCATCATTGAGGAGCTGGAGCGTCTTGTTAAAAATCTTCTGGTCCTGACCGGAAGCCTTCGCGTCACGATCACGGATACCATCAATACCGCTCTTTTTGACTATGTCCCGGGTTCGCTCCGCATCAGCGGCACACAGGACGGCATAAAGCTGAAATCCAAAAGTGCCCCTGACATTACAGACCCCTCAGCCCCGGATTATACCGTATATCAAAAACCGGCGCTTCTGCCGGATGTCAGCGATGGAAATGTGGCAGGCGGTGTCATCACTGTTGACCTGGGGGCAGTGCCCTTCCCCATTGCATCCTCTGACAGCCAGGCCAAAGTACGCTTAATGTATGAGATAAAAGGCAAAGGTTCCGCGTACGGAACCCATCTGCATACAGACAATGACGAGGAAACCTATGCTTCCTATTCAGAGCCCAGCCATCTCACAGCGGACAACAGTGACCTTACCTACAGCGATCCGCCCCACAGCCTCTATTTCCAGACCCCTGTTGTATCCTGCTGCCCTGCCTATACAGTGGAAAAATTCGTGGGCATTTCCCCGGAAAATACCAAATATAAATCTCTGAAGATCCCTGCCTGCCAAACAGCTTTCTATCGCGTTGCAGTGGGAAACCACACAGATTCTGAGGCCGCCTTCCCTCTGCTCTACGAGGCGGCAGGCGCGGCCACTTTGGAAGAAGCCATACACAGCACAGACCGGCGGATTCTGGCAGAAAACCTGACCGTCCCTGCCAACAGCGTCCGAGAATTTACTTTCCAGTATAAAACAGACTGCTGTGACCACATCATTCCTGATTTTGCCGTTCTGGAAACCCCAAGCGGTCTTCTCCATGACAATGCATCCATTGAAGTACAAGACGGTTTTGCAAGTTATGTGATCCAGTACCTGGACCGCCGTACGGGCAGACGCATCTGCCCTGACAAATTGGTGGAAAATGTCAGTGCCTGCACAAAGATCCCTGTATGCCGGTGCGTCCGGCGTATCCCCTGCTGGAGATATGTGGGTGCCTCTGCCTGCTGCCTTGATCTATGTAAAGGCGACAATGTTTTGAAACTATACTATGTACACAGATAGACGAAAAGAACTGCGCATAAACCTTTCCGTTTATGCGCAGTCCTGTCTTCTGCTTATTCCACACGATCATCCTGTGCCGTTGGAAAGGTGGCGGCGGATGCCCTGTAATTTTTCGGGCTGATCCCGTATCTCTGCTTAAATATTTTGGAAAATGTCAGGGGATTTTCATATCCCACCTCCGCCGCGATCTGATTCACGGGAAACTCTGTGTTCTTCAGCATAGCCACCGCTTTCTCCATGCGCAGGTTTACAAGGAACTGCTGAGGGGAACAGCCCAGCATTTTCTTAAAACTCTTTGCCAGATAGCTTCTGTTGATGCCTATCTGGTCCGCCAGCTCATTTACCCTGACTTTCTTGTTGTAATTCTCCACCAGAAACCCCTTTGCGTAGCTGACGTACGCCCCCATGGAATAGGGATATGTGTCCGGAGTTTTGTGGAGCGTCTGGTACTCCTGGATCAGTTCAGACAAAAACCACTGCATCATGCTGTTTCTTCTCAGTTCATTGACCAGGGTAAGCTGCGGTATTTCCAGCATCTTTCGGATGATCTCATGAAGGTGTTTTGTACATGTCACCTGTCTGACTAACCTCTGCTGTCCAAATCCTGCCTGTGTGAGACATTCATAGGCTTTCAGACCGGAGAAGCCTATCCACATGTAAACCCATGGCTCCTCTCTGTCTGCCTTGTAGCTGCCTTTTATGTATGGCGGTATCAAAAACGCGTCATTTGCCCCAAGCTGAAAGGTCTGGTCCCCGATCTCCAGTGTCCCCTTCCCTTTCAGGATAATGTGGATCAGATAAATGGAGCGTTTTGGGGGACTGTGGTGATAACCCGGCCTGCACTCCTCAATGCCGCAGTAATTCAGTGCCAGCTCCACGGAATCCTGGCTTTCATTATCCAAAAAAGCTTTAAACCTTAAATTCGTCCCCGGATCATGCTCCATAATTCCTCCTATCTGTCAAGCCACCATTGCAGTACATCCTGAATCTGCATGTCCCAGCAGTCCCAGGTATGGTTCCCCTCCGACTCCCTGGCGGTCACCTCAATTCCCAGATCTCTCATGTGCGCCCAGGTATGCAGATTGTCCTCATAGAGAAAATCCTGCCTGCCGCACCACGCATAGAGCCTTGGCATGGGGCTGCCGGATGCTTTTCTTCTGCCTGCCAGTTCCCACAGGTCATTGGAGGAACCTTTCACAGACTCCCGGCTTCCGAAAATCCCATTCCAGAACTCCTGCTCCCTGGGATTTTCCTTCCTGTGTCTTTCCAGGCTGGCCGCAATATCCAAAGCACCGGACAGAGCTGCTGCCGCTCCAAAATTCTCATTGCCCTCAAGAGCTGCTTTCCACGCCCCATAACCGCCCATGGACACACCTGCTGCCAGGATGTCTTCTTTTCTGTCAGAGATATTAGGGAAAAATTCCCGGCAGATGCCGGGAAGCTCTCTGGATATAAAAGTCTGGTACCGCATTCCGTACTTTGTATCCGTATACCAGCCCAACTGTACTTCGGGCATGATAACGGCAACTCCCAGTTCACTGACATAGCGCTCTATGGAAGTCCGCCTGCACCATGTGGTATGATCATCGGTCATACCGTGCAGCAGGAAAACGGCGGGATATTTCCCATCCTTCACTGCACCTGTCATGCCAATCTGCCTGCTGGTCCTCTGCGGAAGGATCACGGACATCTTTGTGCACATTCCCAGCACCTCGGAAAAAAAATCAACTTGAAGCAAAGCCATGCCTCTTACCTCTTTCTATACTTATTCTTCTGCCAGGGACTCATTCATAAATCCCGCGATTTCCCTGCAGGCATCTGCCATGGTTTTGTCTCCTGCGTAAACTTCCTTTAAGATCTCATTCGCCTTATTCTCCCAGGCCACTGTAGTCTTGGAGTATGGACGGATGACCATATCATCCATCATATGCAGATAAGCCTCCAGATTAAAATCAGCGGAGTTTGCCCATGCATCTGAGGTTCCTTTATAGGCGGACATGGTGACTCCAAGCTCTGCCTGTTTGATCTGGGCTTCTTTTGATCCCAGGTACTCGATCAGTTTCCAGGCATCCTCTGTGTTTTCTCCGTTTGCGGCGGCTGCCCAGCCCAGTCCGTTATAGATGGACACTCTTTTTCCGGTCTCCGCATCCATGGGAAGTTCCACACAGTCACAATTTTCGGCTGTATATTCATTGTCCTTGAAATAAGCAAGCATCCAGGAACCCTGGAAGGTCATGGCAATTTTACCGGATTGGAACAATACGTCCTCCCCATTTTCCGACATGGTTTCCAGAGATGGCATGACACCTGCCTGGATCCAGCTCTCCAGCATCTCCATAGCCTCAATGGTCTTTGGGTCATCCCAGCCTGATTTCTTCTTATCCTCAGAGATAATATAGCCGTCATTGTCATAGATCATATTGTAATAGCCTGCCTGATTGTTGTCATTTCGCATGGCAAGGCCGTATTGGCTGCCGTCCTCTTTTGTGAGCTTTTTCGCTGCTTCAAACACATCATCCCAGGTCCACTCAGCCGTGGGATACTCCACCCCTGCCTCGTCAAACATTTTTTTGTTATACCACAGGGCAATGGTATCCACATCCTTTGGCACTGCGTACTGCTTATCATCATTGTTATATAATTCTACAATATCCTCCGGGTAGTTGGCAAGGTCAATCTTGTCGCTGCCTTCTATCTTGTCTGTCAGATCCAGAAGCAGCCCATTGGTCATATACCGTTCCGCCTCATTGGAGTGCATCCAGAACACATCCGGGAGTGTGCCTCCCCTGGCTCCTGCATCCAGCATGGTCCAGTATTCATCCCATTTAACTACGCCTGTCTCCGCCTTGATCCCCGTCTCTTTCGTAAAATCATCCAAGATCTTCTGAAGGCCTTTTGCCTGATTGTCATCCCATGTCATAACTGACAGCACTTTGTCACTTTTTTCCTCTGCTTTGCCGCTGCTCTCTTTCTTCTGACTGTCAGCATCCTGCCCACAGGCCGCCAGTGCTGCCGCTGCAGCCGCTGCCAGTAAAACCGCACTTATTCTTTTTAACCTCATACCTTATCTCCTTTATTTGCTATGGACTTACAGGCGGCGTTCCGGAACCCTCTGTTTGTTACTATTATAAGAAATCCCAGGCGGCGATAAAATAGAGTAATGTATGAGGCTCATAACCTAATGTGTCATTTTCTTTTCATTTGTCTATGTCAATCTGTGTAATTGATCCTCGTAACCAGAGGATCTTTGTTCTGCATGCTCAGGCAGATGGCCGTGATCAGCATGGGCACCAGCAGCATACACACCGCATAAATGCAGTATTCTGCCACGGGAAACTGATAATGCATATAGGCGGCCCCCACAAATTTTCTGAATGCCCACACCGTGCCAAACCCAGCCAGTCCGCCGGCAGCAAACGTGATCAGAATATTCGGTATTGCCAGGTAAATATTTTCAATACAGAGCATTTTCATGATCTGCCGTTTCTCCATCCCGATGGATTCCAGCATGGCAAATTCTCTCCTTCTGGCCGTAATACTGCTGATGTTGGTGTTGATCATATTAAAAATACTGAATATGATGATAAAAACGGTAAGGCCGTAAATCTGTGTATTCAGATTTTTTATCTGTGCTTCATCATCAATCTTTTTCTCTCTTAGAGTCCGAAGTCTCAAGTTTTTATGCTCATCCAGGATGTCCAGTATGTTGGCTTCGATGGTTTCCCCGTTTTTCCGGAAATCCTCTGCGGTTACAAGAAAGGAGGAAGTCTTGTTCATACCGGACCACATTTCATCCATGGCTTGTTCCGTAATATATATGCCGTCTTCCAGCTTTCTGTCCACGTCACTGCTTTCCCGTACACCTGTAATCTGCACTTCACGCTGCTGAACACTGCCGTTATACCACTCTACCCCTACTTTCTTCCCCATATCCAGAGATATATCAAAGATGGATCTCATCATTTTGTTATTCACTATAATGACAGCATCATCCTTTAGCGTGTCTGTGCTTCCTTCATCCAGCAGGGAGTCCAGCCTTTCTTTATTTTCCTCTGTCACAGGATATACATTTACCAGGACCTCTTTGTCTCCATCCCGGATAATTGCCTGGGTAGTGATCTCTCTCAGAACTGCTCTTACATGGGGGATGTGTTCCAGCTGCTCCTTTAGCCGGTCATCCAGGGTTCCCTGTCTCTGCAGGTCCGTGATTCCATACTTCTGCGCATTGCCATGGGCATCGTATGCATAGTCCACAATATATTCCCAGTCCTCAAATTCTCCCAATCTGGAATATTCATCCGTATCCCATGCTGCCATGTAAGCTGCGCCCACCATGAACAATACGCCTCCTATTGCCAGCGACACGGTGGTCAGGACACCCTTTTTCCTGTTGCTGTTCCGGCTGCTCTTTGCCAGCGTCCACGCTGACAGTCTCTTGTGCGGTCTGTCCTTCCCCTCTGTATCACGGTCATCCCCAGCGTATCTTACCGCTTCCACAGGGGAAACACTTCCTGCCATCTTCGCGGGCTTTCCTACGGAAAAGAGAACCGAGAGTATTCCAAAGGCGGCACAGGCACAGGCAGTGAGCAGACAGTTTTTCACATCCCAGCCATCAGGCTTGATAAAATATGCGAACACATTTCCTATCCCTATCCCCACAGGAATGGCAATGGCGCTGAGCATAAGCCCCTCCCTGCGGATCATCCGGTTGATCTGTTTTTTAGTCATACCTATGGTTCTGAGCTGCCCAATCTGCTGAATCCGGCCTGTCACAGACAGATAGAAAATACTGTAGATAACCACTGCAGCGGCAAACAATACGATGATCCCTACCATGACGATCAAAAGCGTCATGCTGCTTTTCTGAAGGGAGTATTCAAAGTTCCCGTTTACATTGATCTGGTTTCTCTCGATTCCATATCTGACAGCAAGGGCATCCACCGCCCCTGCGAACTCGGATATCTGCATATCACCTGCACCGACTATCTTAACCAGGGCTGTATACGGGATATCCCAAAGCCCTGCGCCTCTGTCTGCATATGCTTTTGACACGTAGACAGGATATTTGCTCATCTCACTGCCCCGGTCCATGAGACCGCAGACTACAAAGGTCTCCTGCTCTCCCTCCGTAAAGGACAGTTCCAGCTCTGTCCCTATTTTCACCTCTTTTCCCAGGGCTTTTAAAAGCTGGATATCCACAGCAATCTCATTTTCCTGTTCCGGCACTTTCCCATCCTGGGGAGTGAAAGTGACAATTCCGCTGCTGCGGCTCTCTATATAGAACGGATACATCTTTACTCCGCTTTCCTTGATCTCACTGCCCTCTTTATAGGGCACCAGCAGCTCTGTCTGCCGGTCACCGGCCAGACCCTCCATCTGCCGGTCCGTGATATTCATATACATGACCTGCTGCATGGTATCCAGTATCCGCTGTTTCTCTTTCTCGCCTGATTTCTGGACCATAGCCAGACCGCTTATGAGACTCACGGCCAGGATAATGGTCAGGACCGTAAAAAAACTGTGGAGTTTATTCCCCATTAAGTTACTCCCGGCAACTCTCCACACCACACCTCTGTTATTATTTTTGTCAATGCTCATGAAGACCACCCACTCTCAACAATCTTTCCATCCTCGATCCGGATGGTCCTGTCCGCCACCTGGGCGATCTCCTCATTGTGAGTGATCATGACAAGTGTCTGATGGAATTTTTTACCGGCTGCCTGAAACAGCCCCAGCACCTCCTGGCTTGTCTGGGTATCCAGGTTTCCTGTTGGCTCATCTGCCAGTATGATAGCCGGCTTTGTGATCAATGCCCTGGCAATGGCCACCCTCTGCTGCTGCCCGCCGGAGAGCTTTCCCGGTTTTCTCTTCAGTTTATCCTCAAGTCCCAGGACCGTTACGATCTCCTTCACGTAATCTTCATCCGCACCGCGTCCGTCCAGCTCTATGGGCAGGACGATATTGTCATACACATTCAGATTCGGCATCAGATTAAAATTCTGAAAAACAAATCCAATCTTACGGCGCCTGAAAATGGTCAGTTCATTGCTGTCAAGCCCGCTTAACTCCTGTCCGTCCACCATCACACTGCCTCCTGTGGGGCAGTCCAGCCCTCCCAGCATATGCAGAAGTGTACTCTTGCCTGAACCGGACCGGCCTACAATGGCAGTAAAACTCCCCTGCTCGATTTCCATATTGATACCGTCAAGAGCTTTTACCAAGAGCGGCTCTTTTCCGTAATACTTTGTGAGATTTCTTGTCTGTAATATATTCATAATCCGTTCCCCTTTCTTCTTATAAATCCATTATAGCCGTCTATTCTCTCAATCCGGTATCAATATCCTGTATCAATAGTACCAATATTGATATCTTTCTGATCCCATATGTATCCGTCGAAACTCCGCCCGCCCATACAGAAAAGGCGGCCTCACGCCGCCTTTTTCGGAAGAAATATCTGGAATTTTGTGCCTTGTCCCTCATTTGATCTTACTTTGATGTATCCGCCCTGCAAAGTGATGATCTGCCTGGCCAGGTATAATCCGATACCCAGTCCCTCTGTTTTCGCTGCCTTTGCCTCCCGGTAAAACCTCTGAAAAACCTGGTTGTAATGTCTGGGATCTATGCCCATTCCATTGTCACTTACAGAGATCACAACATACATTTCCAGGTTTTGGGCATTTACGGATATTTTCCCGCCGCTGTCCGTATATTTCACTGCATTGTCCAGGATATTGCCCAAAGCTTCTGCGGTCCATTTACTGTCATGGCTGACCTCCAGCGTTGGCCTGACGTTTACCTGCAGTTCGATCCCCTTCTCCTCTGCCCTGGATCTTACTGTATTTACAGCCTGTGTTACGGTATGGATCATCTTGCAGTTATCAGGATGCATATGCATCATTTTGCTCTCAAGGCGTGACATCTTAGCCAGAGAGTCAATGAGAAATTCCAGTTTTTTGATCTGCTGCCCAATGATCTGAATAAACTGACGTTCCTCTTCCCCGGACAGCGTCTCCTCACAGAGGGTATCCCCGTACATCTTTATGTTGGTTATGGGGGTTTTCAACTGGTGGGTGATGTCAGATACCATCTGCTGGGTCTCTGCTATCTCCTTTTCCGCTATACTGGCCCTGGCTTCCAGGATCTCCCCCGTTTTCTGAATCTCCATGACCATTTTGGAGGTCAGAGTCTCCTGATTCTGCACACCGGCGCAAGGATTCCCTTTCATAATTTCCCGGGCATAAAAACACACCTGCCTGCAATGATCCACATACTGCTTTCTATAGTAAAGAAAGCTGCCCATTCCGGCAGCCCACAATCCCCACAGCACCGCCCACAGAACCAGCTTTGTTTCAAACGGAACCGGCTGCAGGAAGAGAAAAAAGCTCCCCCCGCACACCGCCAGAAAATGGATCGCTATGAGAACAGCCCCGACGATTTTTTTCATATTATCTGCAGCCTCCCATCCATTCATAGCCCATGCCGTACACGGTTTTTATGTAGCTGTTCTCCCCATCCTCCAGCTTACCTCTCAGTCTGCTGATATTTAATGTCAGTGCGTGGTCATTCACATAATTCCCCCTGTCATCCCAGATCTTTTCAAGCAGTATCTCCTTTGACAAGATTCGGTTTGGATTTCTGCAGAAAAGCTCCAGCAGACTGAATTCCGTGGGCGTCAGTGTCAGTATCTGTCCGTCCCTGCTGACTGTTCTTTTCTCAAAATCCACCTCCAGGTTTTTGCAGGTATATACACGGGAAGTCTCCTCCGCCTTGGTACACCGCCGCAAAATAGTCTGTATCTTCTCCACCACCACTCGGATGCTGAATGGCTTGGTGATATAATCATCCGCTCCAAGCTGCAGTCCCTGGATCACATCATCATCCAGATTGTGGGCTGTCAAAAAAACAAAGGCAGCGGACTGTTTTGTGAGCACTTTCCTGGCAAACTCAAACCCGTTCCCATCCGGCAGATTCACATCCAAAAGGATCAGATCCGGCTCATGTCCTTTTAAATATTCCTCCGCCTCTGTCAGTGTATACGCAGGTTCCACTTCAATATCCTTTCTTTGAAGGTGAAAGCAGAGGCCCGCATTTAATATTTCGTCATCCTCAATGATCAATACCTTGCTCATATCTGTCCACTGTCCTGTTCTTTCTTTTCCGGCATGCAGGATCATCTGCCGATTCCGATCCTCTGCACAATACGCTTCTGCTGCCGCTGTTTTACTGAAAAGTATACACTATCTTTTTTCTTATGTACATAGATATTCTGTAACTGTTCAGTACCCTCACAGTTACAGGCAAAAATCCATGCAGAATCGCCTTTGGCGATGGGATTTTTGCTTGGCCGTGGTACACTTTCTTACGGTCAGCGCAGTGAATGCGCAGACCTACTGAATAGTTACGATATTCTTACTACAGAGTTACACCCTGTTTGAAGATTGCAATGTCATGATACCCTGCTGTTTCCGCTTTGACTTTTTTTCCGGATGCCACCTCTATAATATAACGGAATAATTCTTCTGCCAGTTCCTCTTTCGTCTTATCCTCCACCATCCTGCCCGCATTAAAATCAATCCAGTTTGTTTTGTAAGCAGACAATCCAGAATTAGAAGAAATCTTTACAGTGGGAACAAGAGATGCAAACGGTGTTCCTCTTCCGGTCGTGAACAATACGATCTGCGCTCCTGAAACCGCCAATGCGGTGGATGCAACCAGATCATTCCCCGGTGCTGACAAAAGGTTCAGCCCTTTTTTCCTGACCCGCTCAGTGTATTTTAATACATCCGTCACAGGTGCAGAGCCGGATTTCTGGGTACAGCCAAGAGACTTGTCTTCCAGTGTGGAGATTCCTCCTTTTTTATTTCCAGGGGACGGATTTTCATAGATCGTCTGGTTATGGCTTGTGAAATAGTCCTTGAAATCATTGATGAGATGAACGGTCTTTTCAAATACTTCTCTGTTTTCGCATCGGTTCATAAGGATGGTTTCCGCTCCAAACATCTCCGGAACCTCCGTGAGTATGGTTGTTCCCCCTTTTGAGATGAGAAGGTCAGAAAAAGCTCCCACCACCGGATTTGCCGTGATGCCTGACAGGCCGTCTGAACCGCCGCATTTCATGCCGATGATCAATTCCCCTGCATCACATTCTTCTCTGACACATTTATCTGCATTTTTGTAGAGATCTCCAAGCAAAGCCAGTGCTTCCTCTATCTCATCCTCCGTATCCTGGCATTGTAAAAATTTCACCCGGTCCTCATCATACGCGCCGATATATTCTTTTAAAACAGGAATGTTACAGTTTTCACAGCCAAGCCCCAGTACAAGAACTCCTCCCGCATTTGGATGATGGATCATATCAGCCAGAACTTTTCTTGTATTTTCCTGATCATCCCCCATCTGGGAGCAGCCGTAAGGATGGGCAAATGCCACAATTTCCTCCACATTCCCAAGAGGGAACCGCTTTTTGGCTTCCTGCTCTATGGCCTTTGCTACAGACGAGACACATCCCACTGTAGGAAGGATCCAAAGTTCATTCCGTACCCCCACGGTGCCGTCGGCACGCCTGTATCCCATAAAAGAAGCTTTTTTACCCGTCAGCCCTTTGAGCGGAACCGGTTCGTACCGATACTCCAGCACCTCACCCAGTGAAGTTTTCAGATTGTGGACATGAATCCAGTTCCCCTTCAAAATATCTTCTTTTGCGTAACCTATGGTGGCGCCGTATTTAACCACAGGAGTTCCCTTTACAATATCACAGAGGGCAAATTTATGCCCCTGGGGAATATCTTCAAGAAGTGTGATCTCCGTATGGTCCACGGTTATGGATGTCCCTTTTTCCAGCGGTTTCAAAGCAACTGCTGCCATATCTTCCCTGTTTATCTTAATAAAATCCTGCATACTCTCTCCTTTACCCCAGTACAGCGCTGTAAGCGTTCTCCATACCCTCTGTCTCAATACAGTCATACCATTTCTGAACCGCCTCCAGCATTGGACTTAGATCCTGTCCCCAATACTCTTCCTTCTTTAAAACGTCAGCAACAGAAGCCTCTTTCATAAATGCCAGGATTTCTTCCCCGTCGTTTGCCGCATCTGTGTGGTAAAATGCTATGAGGGCAGCAAATGAAAAAGTAAGCCCCTGGGGGTAGGTGCCGTATTTTTCTTTATATTCCAGGATCGTAGGCAGGACTCTTGCCTTAAACTTGGACACAGAGTTTAAAGCAATGGATAAAAGCAAATGCCTGATAAACGGATTTGCAAAGCGCTCTAAAACTGCCTGCCCGAAGTTTCTGTTGTCCTGTGAATCCCCGATAGTAGGAATGATCTCCTCAAAAATACATTTTTTGAGAAGTGCGGATACTTTTTCATCTTTCAGGCATTCCCCTACTGTCTCCAGACCATAGAGATATGCTCCCAGCACCATAGATGTATGGGCACCATTTAAAATTCTGACCTTTCTCTTTTTATAGGGATCTACATTGTCTGTCCAGATGACATTATAACCGGCCTTCAAAAGCGGCAGCTCGTCCTCGTGGTTTCCCTGGATAACCCACAGATGAAAGATCTCCGCCGTATCCATCATATTGTCCTGCTCTTTGATCCTTTCACACAAAGCCTTATGCTCGTCCCTCGGAAATCCGGTCACGATACGGTCAACTAATGTGGAACAGAAATCATTCTCTTTCTCCATCCAGTTCTTAAAATCTTCTCCAAACCCCCACAGATCCGCATACTGCATACAGCATTTTTTCAATTCTTCCCCGTTATGGTCGATCAGTTCACAAGATAAAATGATAAACCCTTTTAAGCCCAGTAAAAAACGTCTGTACAATAATTGGGTCAGCTTGCCCGGAAAAGATTTTGCCGGCTTATCATCCGGTCTGTTGTCCGGGACAAACTCAATGCCCGCCTCCGTTGTATTCGATACAATAAATCGGAAGTCAGGGTTTTTGGCCAACGCTTCATACGCTTCGTGTTCTGTATAAGGGTTGATACATCTGGATATAATATCAATATGCGTGTGCTCATCCACGACTCTTCCCTTATCAATCCCTCTTAAAAAGAGATGATACCTACAATCTTGTTTCTTCAATTCTTCAATCATACCTTTTTCTATTGGCTGTACCACCACAACGGAACCGTCAAACATATCTTTTTCTTTTAATTTCTGAAAAAAATAATCTACGAATCCACGGAGAAATCCTCCTTCTCCAAACTGTATTACTGTTTCTTTCCTCTGTGTACGCATAACAGAAGCCCCTTTCGGTCATATCTTATTTACAACAAACAATTTCCTTTTCGGTTTCCCCTATTATACTTCATATATCCCATGTTGTATACAACATATTATATATTTTTTTACTTTCGTGCCTTTCCATAAAAAATGTTTTTTCTTTTTGTGCGGATTTCATAAAAAAGGAAATGACCGGTCTTCCTATTTATAAAGACCAGTCATTTCCTTTAAACAATAAATCAAATATGGCATTCTTAGAATAATGCAGATGCTCATTCATGGCGTCAGCCGCGCCGTCCCAATCCTGTTTCAGCGCACATTTTGTAATCTTTAAATGTTCCTGAATGGTTTCTTTGCGGCGCTTTTCGGAACACTCTCCGCTCATGATCCGCATTCGTTTTATCTGGCTGTTGATCAGCTCATAGGTTTTCAAAAAATAAATATTGGATGTGGCGTCCATGAACATCTGATGAAAAAGATCATCCATATCATCATAGGAATAAGGGAGATCTCCGCCCTTTAAATATGCCTGATAATCCTGATAATAATTCATGTAGATGTCCTGCTCTATCCGGTTTCCATAGTGGGAGATGGCATATGGCTCCAGCATAAGCCTTGTCTCATATATCATATTGATCTGACTCAGGGACAAGTCAGAAACCATGATCCCTTTCTTGGGAAGAATTTTTACCAGGCCTTCCTGCTCCAGTCTGCTGATGGCATCCCGCACCGGCGTCCTGCTGGCCGATACCTCCTCCCGCAGCAATTCTTCATTGATAAAAGTATTCGGTGCATATTCACAATTTAATATTTTTGCTTTTATGGCATTATATGCCTGTTGTTTTAAACTCTCTTTTTGCATATTGCCGCCTTTCTGAGGTTATTTCCGTATGATCACTTTTGCAGCGGATTGGTCTCTTAATCGCTGCAGTTTTTACACTCTCCCAATTCATAACCTGTTACATATTTTACCACATTCAGGTGAGATTGAAAAGCCTATCCATTCTTAGTTTTTTCATCGTTGTATACATTATCAGCTATATTAATCCGAAGGCATTTTCTATTTTTGGCCATATTGCACATTTCATCATGTGTTTATTTGTGTATAGTTGACAATTTATTGATTTATACTGCATTTTTATCTTTTTTCTATTGACATTTCCCCCACCTTACCCTATTATCTCTTGTATACAACAAGCAATTTCCTATAACATTTTTGGAGGAACAACAATTATGAAAGCAATGTTTATTGACAACCCCGGACAAGTCTCTATTAAAGAACTTCCTATGCCAGTGCCCAAAAGGGGCGAAGCCCTGTTAAAAGTATTATACGGCGGCATCTGCGGCAGCGATTTAGGTTCTTACCGTGGTACTTTTGCCTATTTTTCTTACCCAAGAACACCGGGCCACGAATTTTCAGCTGAGATCATAGAAATCGAGCCGAATGACAGAGGTCTGGAAAAGGGAATGATAGTAACCTGTAACCCATATTTCAACTGTACCCAATGCTACTCCTGTCAAAGAGGCCTGGTGAACTGCTGCACCACGAACCAGACTATGGGAGTTCAGAGAGAAGGCGCTTTCGCAGAATATATTACAATGCCAATTGAAAGAATATATGATGGCAAGGGCCTTTCACCAAAGACACTGGCACTGATCGAACCTTTCTGCATCAGTTACCATGGTGTGACAAGAGCAAACACAACAAAAGGCGATAAGGTTCTCATTATCGGCGCCGGCACGATCGGCGTTCTGGCAGCCGTAGCGGCAAAGTCCCTGGGCGCTGAGGTTACCATCTGTGACGTAGCCCCCAAAAAACTCGCATACGCTCAGGAGACTTTCGGCATCGACCACATCTTATTAAACGATGATCCGGATACTTTTATGGACAAGGTCAGGGAAGCCACAGATGGAAATGGATTTGACGTGGCAATTGAGGCGGTTGGTCTTCCCTCTACGTTCCAGAACTGTATTGATGCCGCTGCCTTTGGCGGGCGTGTTGTCTTGATCGGTGTGGGGAAACAAAATCTGGATTTCAACTTTACTTTGATCCAGAAAAAAGAGCTTAACATTTTCGGTTCCAGAAATGCCCTGAAAAAAGATTTCTTACAGTTGATCGACCTTGTTAAAGAGGGAAGGGTTGACCTTGATAAAATTGTCACCAATACATACAAATTTGATGATGCGGCCGCTGCTTTTGCTGATTTTGATCAGAATGCGGCGTCCATGTTAAAAGTCATTTTTGAATTCTAAAAACAAACGGAGGTATTTGTTATGTCACATTCCGCATGGTTATTTATGTCTTTGATCATTTCCATGATCGTTATTTTATTTTTAATTCTGAAGGTTAAATTGAACGCAGCCATTTCATTAGTATTAGGAAGTATTTTAATGGGCGCTTTATCCGGCATCTCCCTGGTTGAGACCATAGACGGTATAAACGTGGGCTTTGGCAATATGCTGAAAGGCATGGGACTTCCTATCGGTTTCGGCATTATTCTGGGTGAGCTTGTGAGCAGGTCCGGCGGTGCTCAGATCATTGCATCTAAAATCGTAAAAGCATTTCCAAAAACAAAAGCCATATATGCCATCGGTCTGGCTGCTTTTATTTTAGCCATCCCGGTATATTTCGATGTAACTTTTGTCATTCTGATTCCCATTGGCATTGCCCTGATGAAAGAGATCAATAAATCCATTGCACATATTGTGGGGGCTATCACGATCGGGGCTGCTGCTGCCCACACCATGGTGCCTCCTACACCGGCCCCTTTAGCTGCAGGCGAGATTTTCGGATTTGATACCGGTATCATGATCGCCTTTGGCACGGTTTTCGGGTTGATCGGCGTATTCCTTGTTATATTTATCTATACAAAATTTTTAGACACAAAGACCACCTTCTGGAATCCTGAAACCGACGAATCTTCCGCAGGTGTCCATATTGATGCCCAGGAAGACAGTTCTATCACACCGCCGTCTTTCGGCTTTGCTTTGCTGCCTATTTTTGTACCCATAATTTTGATTCTTTTAAACACGGTTACAAACAGCGCCATGGGTGACGCACAGCCAAGTATTTTTCTTTTCTTAGGTGATAAAACAGTTGCCCTGTTAGCAGGCGCTATTGCCGCTTATCTGATCGGTGTAAAATGCATGGGCAAAGAAAAGGCGGAAAAGGCTGCCACTGACTCGCTTTCTTCTGCGGGAATCGTATTCCTGATCACAGGTGCAGGCGGTGCCTTCTCTAACATTATTACAATTACAGGTGTCAGTGATGCCATTGCCGATATTGTAAGCGGATTTGCACATAATGTATTTATTGTTCTGATCTTGTCCTATCTGGTTGGTCTGCTGATCAAACAGGTGACTGGGTCCGGCACGGTATCTGCCCTTACCAGTATGACCATTATGTCCGGCGTAGCTGCCTCTATTGCACTGCCGCCTGTATTTGTGGCAATGGCCTGTTTATCCGGGACCCTTTTCGGAGCAACCGTAAACGACAGCGGATTCTGGATCGTAACAAACATCAGCGGGCTGTCTATCAAAGGAGGCATTAAGACATATACCGTATCTGAAATGTTAGAATCCGTTTTCTTCCTTATTTTACTATTGATCGCAGCCGGCGGATATATGATAATATTTTAATGACAACAGGAGGTTCCAATCATGAGAGAAAGACCCTTTGTAGCAAACCTGGTCAGTGACCAAACAATACCTAAAATGTTTAAAGTAAAACAGGTATTTCCCCGGCCACAGATTAAGCCGGAAGAAATCCCCCAAATAATACACACTCTGCTTTCCGAGGAAAAGTTCTCCTCCAAAGTAAAGCCGGGGATGCACATTGCCATCACTGCCGGTTCCCGCGGCATCGCAAATGTAGCGCTCACAACTAAATGCATTGCTGATTTTGTCAGATCAAAAGGCGCACATCCATTTATTGTTCCTGCCATGGGCAGCCATGGAGGCGCCACCGCCGACGGCCAGCGGGCAATCTTAGAAGGCTACGGCATCACGGAAGACTATGTGGGGTGTCCTATCATTTCTTCCATGGAAGTCAAAAAAATAGGGGTGAATGAGGAAGGCATGGATGTATTCATTGATAAAAATGCTGCGGAATCCGACGGCATAATCTTAGGATGCCGCATCAAACCCCATACGGCATTTCGCGGACCATACGAGAGCGGGATCATGAAAATGATGGCCATTGGTCTTGGAAAACAGCATGGCGCTGAAGTCTGCCACGAAGCGGGATTTAAAAACATGGCAAAATATGTCCCCATGTTCGGCCGCGCGATCATTAAAAATGCTCCTATTTTATTTGCAGTTCCAACGATTGAAAATGCCTATGATGAAACCTGTAAGATCACAGCCGTAAATGCGGAGGAGATCATTGAAAAAGAACCGCCTCTTCTGCAGGAAGCCTTTGCAAACATGCCAAGGATCCTGGTTGATGCATGTGATGTATTAGTGGTTGACCGGATTGGAAAGAATTTCAGCGGAGACGGCATGGACCCTAACATTACCGGAACCTTCTGTACCCCATATGCAACAGGCGGGATCAAATCCCAGCGGGTATGCGTTTTGGATCTAAGCCCTGAAACACATGGAAACGGTATTGGACTGGGATATTCCAGCGCAACCACCAAGCGTGTATTCAACCAGCTTGATCTATCTTCCATGTACCCGAATGCGATCACATGCACCGTTTTAGGCGGTGTACGCATCCCCATTGTGATGGAGAGTGATAAGGAAGCGATCCAGGTCTGTATAAGAACCTGTAATGAGATTGATAAAAAGAATCCCCAGGTTGTACGGATACCAAACAGCCTTCACATAGAACATATTATGCTGTCGGAATCCTACTATGAAGAGGCCAAAAACAACCCGAACCTGATAATCGAAAGTGAACCGGAGTATCTTCCTTTTGATGAGGACGGAAACCTTTGGTAAATGAAATACCCTCCCGGCTCCACCTGAAAAGCCGGAAGAAAGAAAAGATGCCGACCGGAAATCTATCCCGGCCGGCATCTTTTCTTATTGGCTGTCTCTGGTAATATCCCTGACCCAGTTATATTTTTTATAATGCATATACACCGCCGGAAGCTTTACGATCTCATCCAAATTGATGATAAAATACACGGCCAGAATGGGTATCTTGAAATAAAAAGCCGTCAGCAGCCCAAGAGGCACTGTCACTGCCCACATGGTGACCGCGTCACAAAAAAGTCCGAACTTGGAATCCCCTCCCGCACAGAAAATGCCTGCGATCACAGTGGAATTCACGGACTTTCCTATCATATAGTAAGAACACATCACAAGCATTCCCCTCAAATATCCGTGGGCAGTTGGACTCAAATTGGAAAAGCCCAGAATCAAAGGGCTTAATCCCAGAAGCAGAATGCCTGACAGGGCACCCAGAACAATGGAGAGCCGGCACAGCCTGTTCCCATAATCCTTTGCGCCGGACAGATTTCCCTTTCCCAGTTCATTTCCCACAATGATCCCGCCGCCGCTGGCAAGGCCAAGACACAGGCAGGCTATCAGGTTTTTCACAATATTGGCAATGGAGTTGGCTGCCACCGCATCACTGCCAAGATGTCCCATGATGACCGAATACATGGTAAATCCGCATCCCCATATCAGCTCATTTCCAAGTACCGGGAGGGTATAGTGAAAGAAATCCCGTCTCAAATCCCGGTCAGCGCGAAACACATATTTCACATGCAGCTTTATCCGGCCACGCCGCATGGATTCCAGAAACGCCCAGATAAGATCCAGCACTCTGGAAAGCACGGTTGCCAGCGCAGCTCCGGCAATCCCCATGGCTGGAATTTTCCATACGCCGAAAATAAAAACCCCGTTCAGCACAATATTCGTCACCATGGAGACAGAGCCTATCACCGTGCTCTTCAAGGTATATCCGCTGTTTTTCATGATACACAGATAAATCTGGGAAATCCCCATCAGCAGATAAGATACTCCCACGATCCGCAGATACTGGGCGCCCTGTCTGATCAGGTCTGCGTCCGGGGTAAAAATCCGCATAAGCGTTTCCGGTATAAACAAGGTTCCCAAAAAGAATACCAGGGATATAACGGAGGAGAATTTCAGCGCGATGGCAAGGATCTTCTCCACAGACACCTTATCCCCTTTTCCCCAATACTGAGCTGCCAGAATCGTAGTGCCAATGGTCAGAGCTGCCAAAAACAGGCTTAGGACAAACTGTATCTGCCCTGCCAGGGAGACTGCAGACAACGCCTCCTGGCTGATCACGCCCAGCATAATGGCATCGGAGGCGCTCACAGCCGCTGTCATAAAATTCTGGAACGCAATAGGCAGGACCAGGGTAAACAGCTTTTTATAAAAAATCTTCTTATCACTCACCTTTTTCCATTGCCTCTATCACCGCCCAGGATTCCGGGTCAAATTCTCTGTCTTTATAATAGTATTTTTTATCTTCCTCCGTTATCTTACGGATAACACGGCAGGGATTTCCCGCTGCCACCACATTGGCGGGTATATCTTTTGTCACCACGCTGCCCGCGCCGATCACCACATTGTCTCCAATGGTCACACCCGGGGTGATGATCACATTTCCCCCAACCCATACATTGTCGCCGATGGTCACAGGGATCCCATACTCATATCCCGACTGCCTGGACACAGGATGTACGGGGTGCCCTGCGGTATAGATAGACACATTAGGCGCAAATAAAACATTTTCCCCTATGGTCACTGTTGCCACATCCAGTATGGTACAATTATAATTTGCAAAAAATCCCCTTCCCACATGGATATGAAACCCATAATCACAGTAAAACGGCGGCATGATAGAAACATTCTCCTCCGGACTGCTCACGATCCTGCCCGCCAGCCTGCCCAGGGTCTCAAAATCTGAGGGGTCTGTGGTATTAAACTCTCTCAAAAGTCTTCTTGTGATCTTCTGCTGGTCAAATACCGCATCATCTGATATGTAGGGAAGCCCGGCATCCCTGCGTGTAATATTATCCATCTCTTTGCTCCTTCACAAACAAGTATTTTCATGTATAATAATAGTGTATTAATCCGGTATATTCTATCAAAATATGCCTTTATATCATAACAATCGTATCTAAGGAGGAGGATTTTATGAACGGAGTAAGTATTTTAAAAGATGCCTCGGAAATTGTCCACTACAATAACCCGAATATTCCTGTGTACCTGAAAGAACGATGGCTGTCCTCCTACACCAACATGGAAGCTCTCTGCCACTGGCATGAGGATATCGAGTATGTGAAAGCCCTGAAAGGGCATATGGTCTATTATGTAAATGGGGAAAAACTGCAGATCAGCGAAAAGGATGCCCTGATCGTAAACGCCAGGCAGATGCACTATGGTTTTTCAGAAGATAAAACGGACTGCTATTTTGCGTGTATTGTCTTTCGCCTTCATCTGCTGTGCACGAACCCTGAGCTTACGGAAAAGTTCATCCAGCCCATCGCCGGACATCCCAATCTTCCTTATATTTATCTCCGTGCAGACAATCCCGCTGAGGCGGAGATCATCCGTCTCTTCGATGCGGCATGTGAAGACTGCCGCGGACAATATGGGGGATATGAGCTGATGATGATCAGCCGGCTCACAGCGGCCTGGGTGGAGCTTTACCGTCTATTACGTCCGGAGCTGCTGTCCTGCAGCACTGTTTTTGAGGAAGATCTGTCTGTACAGCGAAACATGGTATCCTTCATATACAAGAACTATGCCATGAAGCTGTCCCTCAATGACATTGCTGCTGCGGGCAATACTTGCCGCAGCAAGTGCTGCAGGATCTTTAAAAAATATCTGAACAAAACACCTATTGATTTCCTAAATGCCTATCGCCTGGAAGTCAGTATGCGGCTTCTGACGGATACTTCCATGAACATCACAGAGATCGCCCTGTCCTGCGGATTTCAAAGCCCCAGCTACTACGCTGAGCTTTTCCGGCAGCATAAGGGCTGCACGCCCAGCCACTACCGGATCCGCCAGGCAAACGGGTTTGGATCATGATATCCATCTCTTCATGATCTTCAGCAGATGCCCAATCTCCAGCGGTTTTGTCACATGTTCATCCATCCCCGCCTGCTTCGCCTGGTAGGCGTCATCAGCAAAAGCGTTGGCTGTAAGGGCAATTATGGGGATATCTGCCGCATCAGGCCTCTGTCCCGTCTTTCCCAGCCTGCGGATAGCTCTGGCTGCCCCATATCCGTCCAGCACCGGCATTTGAATATCCATGAGGATCAGGGCATAAGTTCCCGGCGGGTCGGCCAGAAACCGTTCCACCGCCTCCCGGCCATTGGACGTACACACTGTTTTGATACCGGAAAGCTCCAGCAGCTCACGGACGATCTCCTGATTGAGAACATTATCTTCAGCGAGAAGCACACAGGTATCCGGTGGAAATGTATCAGATGGGCCGGAGCCCTTCACAGACCTTTGCTCCACAGGGACCTCCCCAGCCTGAGCAAGCTTTAAATATATGGTCACAATAAATCTGGTCCCCTGATCCAACCGGCTCTTGACCGTGATCGTGCCGTTCATCATCTGCACCAGATTCCGGGTAATGGCAAGTCCCAGGCCGGTTCCCTGTATATGGCTCACCCGTGAATCCTCTGCCCGCTCAAAAGGCAGAAACAGCTTCTTCTGAAAATTTTCAGAC
Source organism: Blautia marasmi (assembly GCF_900258535.1). NCBI lineage: Bacteria > Bacillati > Bacillota > Clostridia > Lachnospirales > Lachnospiraceae > Blautia > Blautia marasmi. Next base: position 3,636,467 of record NZ_OIWX01000001.1, on the reverse strand, counting down.
ATGCCGATACCGTCATCCTCCACAATAAATTCAAAACATCCCACTCCGCCCTCACTGGAAAGCTTCTCTTCCAGATAAACGGCAATATGCCCGTTTTCATGGGTATATTTCACTGCGTTGGACAGCAGATTGAGGAGGATCTGCCGGATTCTGACCGGGTCTCCGTATACGGAGTCATGCTCCACCTCTTTTACATTTACAGACAGATGCTGCTTCTTCCCGTCTGCATCCGGCCGGATGATCTGAGAGGCATCCTTCAAAACATCCCTGAGGCAGAATGCATCCTCACTCAGACTCACATTTCCCGACTCAATCTTAGACATATCCAGCACTTCATTGATCAGCTCCAGCAGGTGTACGCCTGAGAGATTGATCTTTTCCAGGCAGTCCGCGGTCTTTTCCTTATCCCCCAGGCTTTTTTCCGCTATGGCTGTCATGCCCATGATGGCGTTCATCGGTGTCCTGATATCATGGCTCATTCTGGATAAGAAATCCGATTTCGCCTGATTCGCCCGGTTCACCGAATCGTATGCCTCCTCCAGAGCGCGCTTTGCCTTTTTCTCCTCCTCGTAATATTCCAGTTCTTTTTGTTTTTCCTCACTGATATTGCGGAAGGCTATGATGATCGTCTTAGGCCTGCCGTTGTCCGCTGCCGTCAGATGGATTTCCATTCTCAGCCACAGGACAGAATCCCTGTGCCTGAACTCCACCTCCAGATGTTCCTTTTTGCCTGTCAGTTCCCCAAGAAGCCTCTCCCTGCTGCAGATATCAGCCATCTTATCCAAATCCTTACTATCCACATCCTCCAGGATATGGCTGCGAAGCACGGAAGAATATCTGCCCGTCCGGGGCAGATTCAAACCTTTGTCCGCCTCCGGGAGACGCACCGCGTAATAACTGTCTTTTAGCAGGTCCACATAGAATATACTCACATACACATCATTGATCGCCTGAAGCGCGGACTGGCTCATATACAGGCGTTCGCTGCTCTCCGAAAGTTTTGCTTTCATGCTGTGGATATCGTGGAGCGCCCCCACCACCCGGCTGGGTTTTCCATTTTCCATCATAAGCCTGCTGTTAGCCCTGTACCAGAAATACTGTCCTTTTATCCCGTCCGGAACGGAACAGCGCATCTCAAACACTTCTGTACGCCCGTTGCAGATATTATCTATCACTGTGGGAACATCGTCCGGATGCACAAGCTGGTCTTTCAACAGTCTTTTGGAGTAATCCCGCAGTTCATGCCGCAGCACGCCCTTTCCTTTTCTGGGTTCATAGCTGATGAATACATCCTCATCAATAAGATATTCAAACATGACAGATGAGCCGGCCTCCATGGCAACCCGGTACATTTCCTGTTCTCTGTCCAGGCGCTCCTGAAGCACCTTCCTCTGGGTGATATCCACCACTGTCCTCTGAAGGATCTTTTCCCCGTCCGGTGTAAAATCCACCACCATGCTGGTTCCGTTCAGCCAATGGATAGAGCCGTCCTTCCACTGTACCCGGTATTCCAGCTCCTGAAAATCTCCCCGGCATGTCATTTTATGATAGGTGTCCTGGATGACCTTTCTGTCTTCCGGCACCACTGCCCCCATGACGCCCTCCCTCCAATCATGCAGACCTTCCTCCATACTGCCGTATCCCATCAGAGAAAGAGCTGCTTTATTCAGGGAAATAAGCCGGTACTTTCCATCCCGGCACTCCATAAAGCGGATAATGCCGCAGGGAACTGTATCGTAGATGCTTGTGAGAAGCTGTGTCTGCTCTCTCAGCCGCTGCGCATCCTCCTCCGAGCGGGTGACATCCAGATACAGACTGTTCACCATCCAGTTGCCGTCCACATCCTGTGCCTTTTTTCCACTGTCAATGACCCATTTCAGACTGCCGTCCCTGCAGCGCACCCGGTAGCGGGTGGAATATGTAAGATTTCCGTCCCGGAAAGCTTCTTCACAGTCAGCCAATGCCTTAGGTAAATCCGGAGGATACACAGTGCCCACTGCACTGCCGCCTGTAACTTCCATAAATTCCTCCACGGTATAACCGAACAGCGCTGCTGCCTCTTTGCTGACAAATGCAAAAGAATAGGTGTCATCATCATTGCTGATCTTCAAACCTCCCGCTATGGAGGACATGATAACCTCCAATTGTCTGTTTCGCTGTTTGATCTCCTCCTCCAGTGCTTCCAGCCGTTCCTGCACATACTCATAGGACTGCCTGCCGATCCTGTCAGGAAAATGCTCCCCGTCCATCATCTCCTGGTAAGGGTTGGAACAGTGGATGTGGCAGCACTTCAGACCCATTTCCGTATCCTGAAATACAAAAGTCACTCTCTGATGTACCTTCAAATACATCTCCACACTCTGGTCTGTGGCGATCCACATCCTGCCCATTACCACATACATATCCTCATTGGGACATATCACGTCATACTCTTCATCCCGTATGATACAATCCGGAATAAGATCTCTGAACTGAATAAACTGGTTCACACAGGCTTCCCGCCCGGACAGATATTCCGCCTCCCCTGTCCCCAGCCAGGAAAACTGAGGCGCAAAATGAGAAGTGATCCATTCTGCATCATGTTCGCAGTAATGCTTATGCATGATGAGCCCTGCCATTTTTTTTACTTCCTCGATCCGTTGTTCGTATCCCATCTCTGCTCTTAATCTCATGCCCATTCAACCTGCTTTCCCGAATCCCTTGGCTCAAGCCTAATCCCTCTGCCCCTTCGTTCTCCTGACTTTACGAACCTTTCCCTTTATGGGTTTTGTCCGGAGACACTCTATTACCTGATTCCCTTTATCATTCAACACTTCCACATAGCTTAAGCTGTCCCTGATATCCACAATGCCTATATCAGAGGCTTCCAGTCCTTCTATGCTGCAGATAGTCCCTACAATATCGCCTGCCCGCATTTTTGATTTCCGTCCGCCGCCGATGGACAGACGGGTAATACCCCGGTTTAATGCTGCCCCTTTTTTGGGCTTTGCTTCTATTTTAATGCGCTGGGATTTCCAGAATGCCTTTTCCTTCTCTTCATCCGCAGCCGGAAGTTCCATGCAAGGCAGCTTCCGTCCCACAAATTCCTCCACCTGCGCCAACATCTTTTTGTCTTCCTCTGTTACCAGGCTCACTGCTGTACCGCATTTTCCGTTTCTCCCTGTCCTTCCGATCCGGTGGACATAGGTTTCCTTTCCCGTGGGAAAATCATAATTCACCACATGCGTGATCTGCTCAAAATCAATCCCTCTTGCCGCCACATCTGTTGCGATCAGGAACCGAAAACAGCCTCTCCTGAACGCATCCACGGTCTTCAGCCGTTCCCTCTGCTCCATCTCACCGTGCAGCATCCCGCAAAATATCCGTCTTCTGCGCAGCTTCTGAAACAGGACATTGGTCATCTCCCTGGTCCCGCAGAAGATCATACAGCTTTGAGGATCCTCATCCGTGAGGACCCTAAGAAAAGCATTGTATTTATTCTCCTGGTCCGTAAAATATAACTTTTCCGTAATGGCTGCCGCCTGTTCATCTGTCGGCTCCTGCAGCACAAGTATGTTATCCGGAATATATTCATTGGCCAATTCCTGTATCTCCGGTCTCAGCGTGGCGGAAAACAGGCATATCCTGCTGTTTTCAGGAACCAGGGAAAGAATGTTTTTCACTTCCTCAATAAATCCCATGTCCAGCATCAAGTCCGCTTCGTCAATGACCAGCCATTTTACCTTATCCAGCTTCAGGCTCTCTCTGCCCAGATGGTCCATAATACGGCCCGGTGTACCTGTCACAATATGAGATTTCTGCCGCAGTGTCTGGATCTGCTTGTCAATAGGGAATCCGCCGAATACTGCGGGTACTTTCAAACGCTTTTTTCTGCCTATATGGAACATCTCCTCACTGACCTGGACTGCCAGCTCCCTGGTAGGTTCCAGCACCAGTGCCTGGGGCGCATTCTCTTCCCACCGGACGCCTTCACAGATCGGTATGGCAAATGCCGCTGTCTTCCCGCTGCCTGTAGGTGCTTTCACCACTACATTTTTTCCCGCAAGCATGGGTAAAATGACCTCCCGCTGTATACTTGTGGGTTCTTTGTATCCCAGCCCCTTCAGTGCCTCCAGAATTTCTTCTGAAAGTGCGTATCGGTTAAATTCGTTTCTCATTCTTTTATTACCTTTCTTTATCTCAGACGCCCGTCTTGTGTGGACACCGCCCATATTTGCGAACGGCAGCGAAAGCCCCATCACAACATCTATTTTAACAAAATACAGGCGGAATTGCCAGACATTATTCTCCTCCCCTTCTAAATGCCCAATCTCTCCCGTATATCATAATTCTACCTGACTTTCAAGCTGAAAAATACATACTCCATAACCAAAATTCCAGACAAATCCTCCAATAAAATTGGATTGCTTGCACGTATCAATCAAATCTGCATTTCGTTATAATGATTTTATAAAATATTTCGTGAAATTTTATAAACCTATCTCATTCACAGGTGTGCCATTTACGCCGAACAGCATCCGCTATACGAAAGAAAGTGAGGGATCTCTATGGAAGTAACCAGCAGTAAAAAAGAAATCTGGACAATGGGAAGTTATTCTTTGCTGACCCTGGCAATCATGGTTGGATTCATGTACCTGAACACATTTGCTACCGAGGTTCTGGTAATTCCCGCAGGCACTCTTGCGCTGGCACTGGGTGTGGCAAAACTGCTGGATTTCTGCTTCAGCCTGTTTGCCGGTGCGATCATCGAGAAAGTAAAAATCGGCAGAACCGGCAAGAACCAGTCCTGGCTCTATCTTGGCCGCTGGATCCTCGCAGTTTCCATCATGGCTGAGGTCTGCAACACCAGTTCCGCCCCCATGATCGTCCGTGTGGCAGTCTTGTCCGTATCCTATACGGTCCTGAACTGTCTGATGAACATTCTGCAGACTGCATATTACGGCGTCCTTGCAGCCGTTGCCGGTCCCAACATGGCCAACCGAAATGCCATGACCATCAATATGACCCGCCAAAGCACCGTTATCACCATCATCAGTTCCTTCATTCCAACTTTTGTTACGATTCTTCCTTTCGGAAACTGGAACTATTTTATCGTGGCTTTCGTATTCATGATCCCTATGCCTTTTGCTTTGGGAGCCATCGCCAAATGTGCGGACGGCAAGGATGTCCCGGTGGGGGCTACCGCTTCCGTCAATCAGGTGGGCATCGGTGATATGTTCGGCACGCTGCTTAAAAATCCTCAGATGCTGGTCCTCTTCCTGGTATTTACCATCCTCTACATTGCCCAGTTCACCTACCAGGCTAACTATACCTATTATTTTATTTATGTTGTGGGCGATTTTACGAAGATGACCCTTGCCACTTTGATCAATGCCTTTGTAGGATTTCTGGCAGCCATGGTAATGCCAAAACTGGGGGCAAAACTGGGAAAGAAAATGTCCTGTGTGACCGGATTTGCCATGATGAGCCTTGCTCTGATCCTGGTATCATTTTTCGGGGCTCCAAACGGTGTTCCGAATCTGACCGCTTACATTATCATTATGTCTCTGCTGATGGCCGGAACTTATACCTGGATGCCTTACATGGTTGTTCTCTTCCTGGATGCAGGTGAATATTTCCTGTATAAAACCGGAAAAGATACCCGCGCTATCGCCGCCGGCCTGGCCTCTCCGCCTATGAAGATTGGCATGACCGTTGGCAACACCCTTGGACTGGCTCTGCTGTCAGCCATCGGATTCGTCTCCGGAGGTGCTTTTGAAATAAGCGTTACATGGATTGCCAATTTCATGCGTGTTACCTTCATGCTCCCCGGTTTTATCTATCTGGCCGCTGCTGTTATCATGCTGCTCTTTTACAAGATCAGCGACAAGGATGCCGCCAAATATGCCCAGGCAAACGCTGAGAAGATGAAACAAGGTAAATAATAGAAAGTACATTTTGCGCACTTCCTATTGCCATGATATAAAAATACACTCAGAACAGGAGATACTATTATGTCAAAAATTCCCTTTGATGAAAAAGAAATGAATGTTGCTTATACTGTTCCAAATTTACTCGACCCTACCATCCCCGAGAGTCCTGCCTGGACTTATCCACAGTCCGAAAAGGACGCGGTAAAAGAACTGTATGCGGGAACACCAACCTGGTGTCTCTCCGGTTTGGAGACTGGTCTTTTTGCCCCTTCCGTAATCCCGGACAACATCGCCCGCGGCTTTGTCATTGAGGGCAGCCCCTTCGATATGGCAGACTACGGCGGTCCTGATATGTTCGGTATCGAATGGGAATATGTTCCCGTAGCAGGAGGCTCCATGGTCCGCCCCGGCACCCCCTTTCTTGAGGATGCCAACGACTGGCGCAAAATGCTGAAATTCCCCAACATTGATGCCTGGGACTGGGATGCCAGCGGCAGAGAAAACTATGACTATCTCCATAACGGAAAAGCAAATATGCTTTGGTTCTTAAACGGATGCTGGTATGAGAGACTGGTTTCCTTCATGGATTTTGAAGGTGCTGTGGTCGCCTTGATCGACGAGGAACAAAAAGATGCCTTAAAAGAACTGTTCGCAGAGACAACTGCGCTGTACTGTAAACTTGTTGACCGCTGCGCCGAGACTTACGGGGACGGTATCTCGGGCTTTACGGTTCATGATGACTGGGGTTCCCAGAGAGCACCTTTCTTCTCCCCTGCGGTGGGGGAGGAAATGATCGTCCCCTACATGAGAGAACTGACGGACCACATCAAGTCCAAAGGGCTGATCGCCGACCTGCATAGCTGCGGCAGCCTGGAGATGCAGCTTCCAAACTTCATAAAAGCCGGCTGGCAGTCCTGGTGTCCCATGCCAATGAACCCCACCCAGAAGATGTATGAAGAATACGGCGATAAGATCCTGCTCCACGTGGAACCTGACCTGCCCGAAGGTGCCTCCGAAGAGGAGCAGGAAAAAGCAGGCGGCGAGTTCGTAAAGAACTATTTCAAACCCGGCAAATACTGCATCCCCAACTATATGTACTTTCCTCAGAAGATGACACCGGCGTTCCGCAGAGGCATGTACCGTGCATCCAGACAGCAGGCGGTAAGCAGCCTCTGATTCCACAGACTGATCTGATACCCTTTTTCTTTTCATCAACAGCGCCCGAAAGATGTATCTCTTTTGGGCGCTGTTCGTTCATGGCATGCCTGTATTTTACTGTAATCCTGTGTGTGCGGACCCAGCTTACAGAATGGCTGTACATATACTTCTAACCATTTTGCTTTTTGAAAGTGAGGAACACAAATGTCAAACAAAAATCCGTCTTCAGCGGCAGTTCTGCCGGAAGAAAATAATATCATGGGTACTGCTCCCATTCCAAAACTACTTGCAAAATTCGCCATCCCCTCCGTCATTTCCATGCTGGTAAACTCTATCTATAATCTTGTGGATCAAATCTTTATCGGCCAGGGTGTGGGGTATCTTGGAAATGCTGCCACCAACGTGGTATTTCCTTTTGTCACCATCGCTATGGCAGTTTCACTGATGATCTCCGTGGGCACCGCTGCCAATGTGGGACTGAATCTTGGGGGAAAGGATCAGGACTGTGCCAATCTCACCCTTGGCAACGGCCTTACGCTTGCCCTGTCAAGCGGCATCCTCCTCTGCATTTTAGGTGAACTCTTCATGGTCCCCCTGCTGCGCCTCTTCGGTGCCACGGACACGGTACTGCCCTATGCCATTGACTATGGCCGTATTTATCTTCTGGGCACCATGTTCACCAGCGTGGGCATTATGATCAGTGATGAGATCCGTGCTGACGGCAACCCTGGCTATGCCATGAACTCCATGCTGATCGGCGCTGTACTGAACTGTGTGCTGGACCCCCTGTTTATCTTTGTCTTCCACTGGGGTGTTAAGGGCGCCGCCTTTGCCACTATCATCGGACAATTCGGCACACTTATCTTCTGTCTGCTCTACCTAAAAAAATTCCGCACCCTGACAATGAAGAAGGAAAACATGAAGCTTCGGTTATCTGTTGTAAAAAGCATCCTGACCCTTGGTCTTTCCTCCTTCCTCACGCAATGCGCGGCACTTGTCATGCAGATCATCATGAATCAGCAGACCATCAAATATGGTGCCCTCTCCCAATACGGCGCTGACATTCCTCTGACCGTATTCGGAATCGTCAATAAAGTAAACGGCCTGATGATGTCCCTGATCATGGGCATCTCCGTAGGCTCACAGCCCTTGTTCAGCTATAATTACGGCGCTAAATTATTTACCCGCGTAAAAAAGCTGGCGAAAACCTGTCTTATTGTGTGTGTCACCATCGGTTTTCTCGGTATGCTCTGCCTGCAGATCTTTCCCCAGCAGATCATTTCCCTGTTTGGACAAGAAAATGCTCTGTATAATGAATTTGCCGTTATGTGCCTGAAGAACATGACTATATTTATCTTTGTTATGGGCGTTCAGATGGTAGCCAGTGTATACTTTCAGGCAGTGGGAAAGGCAATGGGAGCTACGGTACTCTCCCTGTCGCGCCAGGTATTGTTCATGATCCCCTGTATGCTGCTCCTTCCCCACTTCTTTGGGATCATTGGTCTCATGTGGTCTTTTCCGGTATCCGATGTTTTTTCAGTGGCTATGGCAGCAGTCATGCTCACCACAGAGATGCGGAAACTCAACCGGCTGATCCGGTTTCCGCTGGCCCCGGAAGCTGACGTGTAAATATTTTTGACTGCGCCTTAAAAATAAGCCAGCCAATCTTTGGCTTTTGCAAAGATTGGCTGGATATGTTTCAGTTTCCATGTGTAATTTTAGCGCTTTTGGTAAAAGGATGATCCATACTTCCTTGCCTCATCGGCCAGGTATTCCCCCTGCTCCTGAAATCTCGGAGTGATTCCGCTCTCCCAGAAGATATACCGTCCTCCCGGTCCGTAAGTATCCATGGCCAAACGCACAGAATCCCTCACTTCTTCCTCCGTTGAGTCCGCCTGATTTCCCCTGCCGAATGAATCCCAGCCTCCGATCGCTACCAGGCCATACTTTTCTTTATATAGATTAATATCATTATAAATCTGGAGCGGTTCTATCGCTTTCACCCCAACCTCAACAATATCCTCAATAATGGCTGATATATCCCCGTCCACGTGCATGGTTGGTATTGCCCCAAGTTCATGGACTGCATCAAACATTTTTTTATGTATTGGCTTCAAAATCTCCCGATATGTATCCGGAGACATGAGCAGCCCTTTATTTGTGGCGATATGTTCCATAAAGGTGATCATTTCCGGTTTCAGGTATTTACATTGGTGACGCATAACATCAATCCAAAAATCCGCGATAGCGTTAAGGGCTTTGCCTGTCTCCTCCGGCTCCAATGCCAGTGATAAAAGCGCGTTCTCAAACCCCATCATATAGTGGAGCTCGTCCCAGACGAATCCGGCGTAATAGTCGATCATCTGCCCGTCTTTCACCATAGTGGCCCTAAGCCTCTTGGCCTCTGTCTCCCAATCAATCTGATCCAGATCAATTTTAGGTATAATATCCCGCCAGCGGGTGATATCCTCCAGCTCGAACACATGACTATGAGTGTTTGCAGGAATCCCTCCATCGGGGGTATTGATAAAGGAAACGCCAAACGGGTCCACATAATAGCCTGTGGAAGGGTTATACTCCCTTTTTAGCGTGACATTCAGCATGAAAGAAAATGCATCCTCATGATAGGGAATCCATGCCGGCTCCTTCCCCGCAAATACTAATTCAAGATTTTCTTTTTCTGTGATTTCTTTCTTTAAATTCATCATATCCTATCCTTTCCTATTATATTTGGCTTATCTTTTCTATTTCATCATTGCCGCCTTCTATTTCCACACGTCCTGTTTCCACATACTTCTTTTTATAAAAGTGTATCACAATACTGTTGACCACTCCCAAAACCATCATACATATAGTGTAAATAAATATCCGTGTATAACCTGCATTGCCGTAAGTATCCAGCCAATGTCCATATAGCGTATATAAGAATAAATCCGGGCAGAAACCAACCGCGCAGACAATACCCGCAGCAGTTGCGGCATATTTTCTTGGAATCTTCATCTCTGACGGGATTGACATCATACCGCCCCGCGATATCTGGATCAGGAATCCGATGAGCAGGGTGATCGCTGTCACTGCTCCTGCAGAAGCATGCCCTGTCATAGTCATGAATATAACCGTAACAATACCGCCTAATCCCAATGTTATGCCGATGACTCTTGATACGGAATTGATTTTGTCACCCAGAAACCCTCCCAGCGGAGCACCGATCACACGGATACCATAAGTCCTGATAACAGCAATAACACCGGAACTTACTACCGTGATCCCCAGCACATTCGTCATATATGGTGTAAAATAGGTTACGGCAAGTCCTACGGAATAGCAAGAAAATACGGTAATGCCGGAAAGCCAGGTGCGCGGATCTTTGAAAACACCAATCCATTCCGCCCTGCTTATTTTAGTCTTGCCCTCTTCAGCTGCAGCACTTCTGAGCGCCTTATCCGGATTCGGAAGTAAAAAGATAAGGACCGTGGTAACGATCAATCCAACTACCCCATAGCTGATAATAACAGCCCGCAGACCGCCAATACCGCCTCCAAAAGCCTTAATAGCAAATTTTGCGTAAACAGCCAGAGCAATAAAATTAATGACCACACTGGCCAGGCCATATAAGGCGTCAGCAGTTCCAAAAAGCGTCCCCTGGCTCTTTTCATCCCCCAAAAGCCGGACCAGCTTTGTATGGGCCGGAAAGAATAAAAATAATGCGGCAACTGCCAGTGCTGACCAGATAAATACAGCAAATTTATAATTCATATTCATGGCAAAAATAAAGCTCAACAGACAGGTGGCATACATACCAATGAGATAAACCGTCTTTGCATTAAATTTATCACTTATGACACCGCCAATAGGTGCGATCAAATTGCCCACACCAAAAATGGCGATCAGAACCCCAAGCTGTGTATTTGTAGCATTCAATGCTGATGCCAGATCATCATAAAATACATACTGGATGAATGGAGTCGCATAAATGATAGAATAGGCAAACCCCATTAAAAAAAGTATAAATATTTGTCTGGGTGAAATAGATACCTTTGTTTTTTGCATTTGAAAAACCCCTCCTTTGTCAGACGATCAATTTTTTCCTTCTGCCGCAAGACATGCCAATGCGATAGAATTCAGTTTAATATCCGCAGTGTCCGCCCGGGACCCCATGATGACGGGACAGGCCGCTCCAAGCACAATACCTGCCCAGTTACAGCGGCACAGGTGAATCCATGATTTCCCCATGATATTCCCAGCCTCAATATTGGGGAAAATCACAATATCCGGGTCCCCGCTGATTTTACTGTTAATTCCTTTCTGGGCAGCTGCCTGAGGGTCAAAGGCCACATCAAAAGATATTGGACCCTCAATGGTACATGGAAGAAACCTGTCATCTCCCGGAACCTTTGCTGCCAGTGCTGCGGCGTCCACAGTTGCCGGAATCTTAGGGTCTGTCAATTCATTAGCTGTAAGTACCGCCACTTTCGGGTGTGTAATGCCAATATTCTTTACAGCGATGAGGATATTCTGCAGGATCTCTTCTTTCTGCCGCAGATTAGGTGCCACATTTATACCGCTGTCCGAACAGAAGAGCAGCTTGTGGTAATTAGGCGGTTCATAGACAGCCATCATGGAGAGAAGACGCTCTGTCCGCAGCCCCCATTCCCTGTTCAGAATCCCCCGCATATAAACACTGGTGTTCACCATCCCTTTCATTAGAACAGACGCCCTTCCATCCCTTACCTCCTTTATGGCCGCCCGCACAGCCTCCTCATCGCTGTGGGTGTTTATGATATCTAACGGCATGAACCCCATACGTTTACAACCGGATGCTATCTTATCCGCATCACCAGTCAGTATCGGACGGATAAGCCCCAGTGACGCAGCCTTTTTCACAGCCAGGAGCACTTCCCCATCATCCGCCGCTGCAACGCTCACCGTAACACGCCCTAATGACTGCACTTTTTCCAGCAGCTGGTCAAAATTACGAATCATTTTTCTCTATCCCCTTCTTTTTCATCTTTATGATCTTAGCAAATATAGTTTCCTTCTTATCACCCTCCCGCAGGATAAAAACACCAAACATGGCAAGTACAATGGAAAGCAATGGGTTGACATAATTCATAATGGAATATTTCCAATATTCTCCCACCGTGACACCAAGGGTCGCTGTAATAAATACCCCGCTGGTGGACCACGGAATGAACGGCTGCGTCAGCGTCCCTCCTTCCTCAATGAGCCTTGAAAGCATCTCCGGCCGCAGCCCCCGCTGTTTGAATGTATCTTTGTACAGACTGCCAATTACGATGATGGAAAGGAAAACTTCTCCCATGGTAAGTGTCCCTATGGTAGTGCTGACGATCACAAGCGGCACCATCATGCGGTCACTTTTTACCTTACTGACCACCAAGGCAACTATTTTACGGAGATATCCCACATTTTCCATCACACCGCCAAAAGCAATGGCAATGCAGGACAAGGAGAACGTATACATCATGCTCTGAATGCCTCCCCGCAGCAAAAGCTGATCCACCATATCAACTCCCGTAGGCATTACATATCCATAATTCAGCCCTTCAATCACTTCCTTCACCGGATAACCTTGCAGAAACACTGCCACGATCACTGCCAATATACTGCCAATGGACATACTGGGAAGTGCCGGGAACTTCATGAGGTTTAAAATTAAAAGCACTGCCAAGGGCACCAGCACAACAGGATTCATATCAAACTGCCCCCTCAAAGTATCCAGGAACAAATCAATTGTGCTGTGGTCAATGGTTCCTCCCTGATATGAAAATCCAATCATGGTAAATGCCGCCAGTGTAATAAGATATGACGGGAAGGTTGTCTGCCACATGGCGCTGATATGTGTATACAATGTGGACCCGGAAGCAGCCGGCGCCAAATTTGTACTGTCAGAGATTGATGACATCTTATCCCCGAAAAAAGCGCCTGAGATAACCATGCCTGCAGTTACCGGAGCAGGTACCCCCAGGCCGGCACCAATTCCCATCATCGCAAGTCCCATTGTGCCTATGGCGCCCCAGGATGTCCCTATGGACAGGGCGGTCAGGCTGCACAGGACCAGACCTACGGGCAGAAAAAACTTTGGTGTGATATACTGTAACCCATAGTAGATCAATGCGGGCATTGTCCCTGCAAAAATCAGGGACGCAATAATGATCCCAATAAAAATAAAGATTATCATAGCTGACAGGGCACGCCCTAATGGTTTTTTCATACATTCAATAAGGTCATCCAGATGATATCCCAGCGGCACCGACACCAGGCAGACAAAACCCAGGGTGATCAACAGGACAATATGCATATCAAATTGAAGAACAATGACGCCGGTCAATATCATCATGATCGCTGCCGTAAAGACTAAAATGGACATTTTTGTACTTGGCTCCCGTTTCGGCTTATCCTCCATCTCTATCATGCCACCTTCTCTCTAAAGGAAATGTCTGTTATCCGTAGCACTTTGGCTCCTCTTCTTTTCTAAGCACTCTCAGTGCTCCATATGCCAATGCCTCTAATTCAAATTCCCCCGGAACGATTTCCACAGGAGCCAGAAAACCTGTCATTCTGGTAATCTCCTCCGTTACATAACCGGAATGGGCAAGACCGCCTGTCAGGATAATGCAATCAACCTTCCCTTCAAATACTGCCGCATAGGAACAGATTTCTTTTGCCACAGAATATACAAATGCCTGATAAACCGTCCTTGCTTTTTCATCTCCTTTCTTTATCCTTTCTTCCACCTCCCTGGCATCTTTCGTACCCAGATGATCATATATCCCTCCCCCGCTGCTGATTTTATCCACCATTTCTTCATGGCTGTATTTACCGGAATAGCATAATTCAACCAACGGGTATGTAGGCAGCCCGCCGCTCCTTTCCGGGGAAAATGGTCCATTGCTGCGTCCCCCGCTTCCATCTATCATCCTGCCCTCCTTGTGAGCCACAATAGAATTGCCGGAACCCAGATGTGCAATGATAAAATTGCAATCTTCATACTCCCTATCTATCCGCTTCGCTATAAAACGGGCCACTGCTTTATGGTTCAATGCATGGAACCAACTGGGCCGCTCCAGCTCAGCAAGGCCGCTGATACGGGCAATCGGCATCAACTCATCCACGGAGACCGGATCAACAATAAAAGAAGGGATATTCACCTCATCGGCAATCTCTTTTGCCAATATAGGGCCCAGATTAGAAGGGTGCTCGCCATGGACAGCCTTCTTTAAGTCTTTTGTCATCCGTTCATTCACTCCATAGGTACCACCCTGCAGCGGCGCCAGCAGACCGCCCCTTCCCACCACACAAGAGAAATCCCCAGGTACAAAACCGGCCTCACTTAATGTGTCCAGGATAATATTCCTGCGATAGTCCAACTGATCCTCTACATGGGGGAACCTCCTAAGTTCATCTGCTGCATGGATGATGGTCTTTTTAAACAGCACATGCTCATCTTCAAAAACTGCAGTCTTTGTGGATGTTCCACCAGGATTGATCACCATGATCTTCATCCCTTATTCCCCTCTCTTTCTTTTTGCTTTCGCTGATTTTGTTCTATTCACTGGAACAATGTTCCAATTTTAAGAGGTTAAAAAAGAAAAGAATGGCACAATCTTTTCTTTTTTACGAATATTAACATGATTAATATATATCACAGCCACATTTAGCTGTCAATCTTAATATTATACAAAATTTTCCGAAATTTCATGTGCAATACTACAAACTGCCTGGATTCGCTCGTCTATATCTGATGACAACATACGGCTGGTTGGACCTGAAAGACTAATTGCCGCGACCGCAATTCCTTTCCTGTCCAAAATTGGTGCGCCAATACAAAAGAGCCCTACCTCCTGCTCCTCTTTGTCAATGGCATAACCATTTTCACATACCTTTATTAATTCATCACGAAGCACATCCACAGAGTGAATGGTATTTCCGGTAAACCGGAAAAACGGATGCTCCTCATAAACAGACAGGTCAATGCCCTCGCTGAATGCCAGCAGGCACTTGCCCACAGCCGAACAGTAGCATTCACAGCTGGAGCCTACCGGCGGATTTACTGTAAGCATCTGCTGTGTGCTTTCCTCTTTCAGGATAATGACACTATGGTACACCTCCCCCGGATTACGTTCCAGGATGGAGACATTTACCACTTCATGATAACGCTCATGCAGCCTTTTCGCATAAGGGCGTATCATTTCCCGGATACCCATCTTATTCTCTACGCTTTTTCCCATGGTAAAAAGGCGGCTCCCTAACCAATACTTCCCTGTCTCCGGGTTTTTCTGTACAAACCCCCTGGCTTCCAATGTGGCAAGTGTACGGAATATGGTGCTTTTATAAACGCCCAAATCCGATGCAATCTTTGTCACACTGGTTTCTACACCCTCTTTATTCAAGTAGATCAGCACTTCCAGTGCACGATCCACCGCCTGAATCACATCTGACATGTTAGACCTCCGTTACTTAAAAATTTATGATTAATCTCATTAAATTACATTTCCAACATTATGTCAAGAGCGTGAAAATTCCATGTTGCCACTTGACATCCGGAAAAGATAGGCGTTATAATTTAAAAATAGAACAGTATTCCAGTGAGTGGAACAAATATTTATTGGAGATTGGAGGGTATTATTGTGAAAGTGAACGTAAAACAAGAACGCTGCAAGGAATGCGGCCTCTGCATTTATCACTGTCCGCGACAGGCCATCAGCAAGTCGGGTATGTTAAATGCAAATGGGTACCATCCTGTACAGGTAAACGATGAAGCGTGCATCGCCTGTGGCATGTGTTACACCATTTGTCCTGACGGGGTGTTTTACATACCGGGCAGTCAAGATAGAAAGGAGCGTGATCTCTCATGACGGAAATGATGAAAGGAAATGAGGCAATTGCAGAGGCAGCAGTCCGCGCCGGTGTAAGATTTTATGCAGGTTATCCTATCACCCCTTCCAGTGAGATCATGGAATACCTGTCCTGGAGACTCCCGCAGGAAGGCGGCAGCTTTATACAATCCGAAAGCGAACTGGCGGGAATCAATATGGTGATCGGTGCGGCAGCCAGTGGTGTGCGGGCATTGACGGCCTCCTCAGGGCCGGGTATATCTCTGATGCAGGAAGGTATCTCCACTTTGTCAGACGAAGGCCTTTCCGCAGTGGTAATAACCCAGGTCAGATACGGAAATGGGCTTGGGACCCTCATATCCGCACAGTGTGATTACAACCGTGAGACCCGGGGTGGAGGACACGGAGATTATCGATGCATTGTGCTGTGTCCGGCTTCCGTGCAGGAATTTGTGGATTTAACGCTTACGGCCTATGAATTGGCGGAAAAATACCGGGTAGTCACAGTCATGATGGGTGAGGCAACTTTAGGACAGATGATGGAACCGGTAACCCTGCCAGACTTTGTAGAACCTAAAAGGCTGCCCTGGGCACTGAACGGCCATTATACATACAAAAAAGTGGGGATCTTTCAAAGGGATTCCCGTAAGGAAGCAGTCGAGTTGGTAGAAAAATATAACCGCATAAAAGAAAATGAACAACGCTGGGAGGAGGAATCCCTGCAGGACAGCGATTATGTCTTCATCTCATACGGTGTACCGGGACGGAGTACTTTGGGTGCAGTCCGTGCCCTCCGCGCACAGGGGGAGAAAGTCGGAATCATACGTCCCATAACCGCATGGCCATTCCCTGAAAAAGCATTTTACCACATCAATCCCAAAGTAAAGGGAATCATCACCGTGGAAGCCAATGCCACGGGGCAGCTTGTGGACGATGCTGCCCTTTACACCAAAAAGGCACTGAAAGAAAGGAATGTACCGGTCTATGATATGGCCTGTGTCTTTGGCACTCCTACACTCCAAAGCATTGAGGAAGAATATTTCAAGATAAAAGCAGGTGAACGAAAGGAGGTCTACTGATATGGCAATTATCCAGGAGAGAAAAGTCCCGGCACTGGCAGATAAACCAATGGATTTCTGTCCGGGATGCGGGCACGGCATCGTCAGCCGTTTAATCATGGAATGTCTGGATGAATTAAATCAGAATAACAATATTATTTTTGCGATCGGAGTAGGTTGTTCCTCAAATCTTGGGGCCGGCCTGGAATGTGACCGTCTCCATTGTTCACACGGACGCGCCGGAGCCGTGGCAACGGGCATAAAGCGCGTAAACCCGGATGTCCTTGTAGTCTCTTACCAGGGTGACGGTGATGCTTACAGCATTGGTCTTTCTGAAACTTTTAATGCTGCCTATCGAAATGAGAATATCACCGTGATCATTATAAACAATACTAACTTTGGAATGACAGGCGGACAGATGAGCCTCACCACACTGGAAGGCCAGAAAACCTCGACCAGCGTCAGCGGACGGGACTGTGCCGTCACAGGATACCCCATCCGCTTCCCGGAGATGGCTGCCAGCCAGTTTCCAGATGCCGCTTATATAGCAAGGGGTACTGTGACAAGTCCTAAAAGAGTTAACCAACTGAAGAAATATATAAAAAATGCTCTGGAAGCGCAGATGGACCATGAAGGGTATTCAGCGGTGGAGGTGTTGTCACCGTGCCCGGTGAATTGGGGACTCTCTCCTCTGGATGCTATGGAACGAATTGAAAAAGAGATCATCCCTTATTATCCAATTGGGGAATTCAAGGGAAGAAAGGGGCGCTAGATTATGAAGGAGATCGTATTTGCCGGTTCAGGCGGGCAGGGAATTTTGACATCCGGCCTGATCATTTCTGATATTGCAGCCACTGCTGGTTACCATGTTACCTGGGTTCCCTCCTATGGCTCCGCCATGCGGGGCGGTACTGCTAACTGTACGGTAAAGTATGGAAAGGAGATTATCTATAACCCATCACAGGAACACCCGGATATACTACTGGTCATGAATGATCTCTCCCTTCAGAAATTTCTTCCTCTGGCAGCTCATGGTGGGATCGTGGTAGTAAACGACCTGGTCGATATATCGAATGACTGCAGGAGTGACGTGCATTATATCCGTATTGCATCCGCCGGGATCGCGGCGCAATTAGGGAACCCTAAAAGTGCTAATATCGTGATGACCGGAGCGGTGGTTAAACTCTTAGGGGACTTTACCAAGGAGGCTGCGATTAACGCAATGAATCTTATGTTTGAGAAAAAGGGAAAATCCAAATTTCAGAAAGCTAATATGGAGGCTTTTAATGCCGGATATGAGGCAGTTGACAGGTAATCCATACGGAGGGAAAGGGTAAGGAATAGAAAAGATGACGGATTTTAATGATATGACAGATTTTAATGATACGACAAATTTTAGAGACATGACACCGGAAAAAGTGCAGGATATGTTTGGCTTTGAACTTATGCATGTAGGTATTAACTGCCCGGATGAGGCCGCTGCGATCTCAACTGCGATGGTTTTTAAAAGCTTATTTGGATTTATGGAGCGGGATACCGATATTTCTATATTTGCCGGTGATGCAATAGAAATCATGAAGAGGTCTGCCCGCGGTGTTAATGGGCATATTGCTATTGGTACAAATTCTTTGCCTTTGGCAAAAAGATATCTGGAAAATCAGGGATGCAGATTTGTGGAGGATTCTATTTGTTACAAGGATGGGGTTCCATTTCTTGTTTATATGCAGGATGAGATTGGAGGGTTTGCGGTTCATTTGATTCAAAAGTAAATCAGAAAAATTTTGGACATCCACGACAACTTCCAGGAATGCCTAAACTGCACTGACGATTCGCACAACCTGTTTTCTGACAGATTCTCCTCACTCCAAGCACCTCCCTGATGATTTTATTATAATCTTTCATCTAGGGAGGTTTTTTATATTATACCCTTACTCTTAAATATTTTTTCCAAATCAGAACCGACACATCCACATCAAACATAGCATTGTGCCTGATTCCCTTCGGCATCTCATCCAGAAGCGTTTTAAAATTCCGGTTGTCATCCACAAGCCGTTTTATCGTATTCCAGTCAAGGGAATCCTTTTCCTTCGCTGAAAATAGTATCTCACTCTGCATAAAGTGTTCTGAAACCAGCCGCTGTTCTTGCCGCTTTTCCCCCTTCTGAAAACTTCATGGTGGATTGTTTTTACCATACATTTGAAATGCTCATCTGCACATATAAAGCTGGACAGAAGGATATGTAAGTCCCTGCCAGCTTCCCGTCAAGCCTCAGTTTACATCCCGCCTAACTGGTTCCACTCTCACCTCCGCAGCCCGGACAATGGCCGTCCAGCTTCATATGGCATAGTCCGCAGTTTAGGCCACAGAGGGAAAAGCATAATGTCTCTTTTCCCCTGAAAAATGGACAAGATTACCGTTAAGCACAAAAGTAGCCATACCCCAGGAAATCTTCTAGGTGATATCCGGTGAACACTCTAAAATAATCTGCTGTAACGTTTCCATACGCTGTCGCACATCACCGCTGTAGCTAGCAATATATTCATCTACAGTAGAAAACGCCGACTTTGGCTTTTCCCGTTCTTCCAGGGTCACATGCACTATATCTCCCGGCTGTTTGCCAATCTTTGTGCGAATATCTTTTCGGACACCGATGATATTACATGGTTTACCCATCTTTACCACCTGTCCATGATAAGGCTCGCCGTCAAAAGTTGCGTGTACCGGAAGTCGTGATCTTCCAAAAACGGCTTTTTATATCGAAAGGCACCTCTACATATACAGCATCCATATCTGGATTTTTAATTAGAACTGCGTCAGATTCAAGTTTTTTCTTCATTTTCTCTCCTTAGTAAGGGTTTTGCCCCGTGATATCATTTTCTGAAAACCACACGGCAAAACCCTCTCTATATATTTACCCCACCTTGCCTCCGGGGAAACTTATCCATCTCACTTTTCGTTAAAACACAACTCCATTTACCAATTAAAATCCCACAAACGCCCTTAGAATCAAGCTTTCCAGGTCAGCAACGCAACCGTCTCCACATACTATAACTTCTTTGATTGGTGGATGTAAAAATAGATTTAAAACTTCCCGGCCTTCTGAGTTCGGCTTATCCCTTACAATTCTCTCTGTATTTTTTCCAGAAATTGTATATCTGCGGGCAACCAAAGCACGCTATGAAGTTCATCACGTCTCAGCCACCTTGCCGCCTCATGTTCTAGTAATTCAAGTTTTCCGCTGACAAGACTGCACCAGTAACAGCATAGGTTCAAATGAAATGAAGGGTAATAATATTCTATCGTACCAATCATATCGTGGACTTGTATTACTGTGTTCAGTTCTTCTCGTATCTCGCGTATCAGTGCTGCTTTAGGGGCTTCTCCTGGCTCTACCTTGCCGCCCGGAAATTCCCAGCCACCTTTAAATTCACCATATCCACGTTGCGTCGCAAAAATCTTGTTATCACGTTTTATTACCGCAGCCACTACATTAATTGTATTCATCGTTTTCCTTCCCTACTTGATGTAGCCCTTACAAACTGTCGCTTATTTTCTTTTCATATGCAAGCAATCGCTTAAATCGCTTAACATTTTGCTTAGCTACCTCTTCTAGTGTACTTCTAGTTATATCATCATCTAATACATGTGCTTTTGAATGGCAATTCGAACAGATCGCAACGACATTTTCGATGGTATCCCTTCCTCCCTTAGCAAGCCATGTGACGTGGTGTTCCTCTAAATACGGTTCTCCATTCTTATCAATAAAAGGGGCTGCTTGACCACAACATTGGCAATTTCCTTTTGCAATACGTTTAACTATCTCCTTTAAGTACGGATCTCTATAATACTCAATGGTCTGTATAATCCGCGTTTTTTTATTTTTACAATTTTCCTTGTGCCTTCTTACTAATTCTGTACTAGAAAGTTTTACAACTTCTTTCTCCAAAGCCTCTATCACGCCATCATTCTTATTTGAAATGGGGATCACTGGAAATATCCAAACACGTCTTATTTTCCCATCAGACGTTTTTTGATCTGTTTGATATGGTTGACCTGCAAGCTTCACTATCCCCATGTATGTATAAACAGATTTTATAAATACTTCAAATAAATGCACTTTTATTCCATTTGTATCAGAATTATAAAGCGTTCCATTTTGATTTCCTTCTAAAACCTGATCTCCATTCTTTCCCATACCCGTATAATGTAAAATACCATTTTTCCATTCATCATAGTAAAAATTCTTCGTGTGATCAGAAACAATGATTAAAGTTCCTGTCTTTTTTGACCTGCGCATGCCTCCCATATTTCCACATTTAAATAGGTGACATAACTCATTATTTGTCAGATTATCTCCTATGTTGATCTCTGGATTAAATTCCATTTCTCCTCCAAACTTGAAACTATGTAAAGTTCAATTAAATTCCAAGAATCTATGTTCAAATTACTTCTTCTACGCATACCTCTGTCTCCTGACGATACGGATCAATATAGGATGGTGTGAATTTTTTCCATCCCAGTACCGGTGTTGAAAATGACTGCCCGCATTCCAGTCGCCAATTAAAGTTATCTGATATGCATGACCGGGGGCTGATGTTGTGCCGTCCCATTCCAGCGCTTTCTTCGGTAAGTTCTTCTTGTAACAATTTGGCATAGCGTCTACATAGAGCCAATAGCAGACATCCACCAGTACCGTTGCATATAGCTGATAATTATTGCCTTTCTGAATTGATTATCCTGCACGCAAAAGACCGCCATAATTGGTCACATAGGATTGGTACTGTATCGGTGCGCAGATTTCCACTGCCGTTGGTACAATCCTGATGTCAGGTCCCCACAGAATCGATTCAAAAATCCGTCTGACAGCTGAAGCCGTTGGTACTGGATAACTAACCGGAGCGTCACCAGTATCCGGCCGAGTCCAGATTGCAGTTGCCCCCGCAATTTCCATTGCAACAGGGTATTTGTAGTGTTTCACTTTTTATCCCCCCTTTCATTGATCTCCATTAGATTAATAATTTAAATATATCCTATTTAGGTTGAAATAGTAAGTATTATTCATAATAGTTTTAAAATGATTTAGGGGTTTTTCACTTTTTATTTAGTATGGTAATTCCCACAGAACTTTTGAAAATTCATAAATTAATCTTACACTGGAACCGAACACAACTGTTTCTGAATTATTGGATTTTCCTGAATTGAATGAGACTGCTTTTGGAGAGGTGTAACATATCTGTATATCACTAAATTATGTTCATTTTTAATGTTGCACCGTTATTCTTGCTTTCTGTTGCTCATACATTTTTTTAATAAGATTAACTCTGAAGGAAGATTGTAATGACCTATTCAGATGTTATCATTTTAAGGCTTACACAGCTTTATAAAGAAAAAATATCACTATAGATAAGCTCGCTACTTTATCCGGTATCATACAGTCTACCTTGGAAAATATAATGTCTTTTATAACAAAGAATCCCAAATTGAAGTTTTAGACGTCATTTATACAACTATTTCCAACTAATTAATGCATTTGAGGAAGCTTTCTTTTCAGTGTATCTACTTTCTGACCTTGACGATAAAATTCTAAATAGGTGGAATCACGTTCTTTACTAATCTCATAATAGCCCCCCCAGAATATATCGACAAACATGTTCCGGTAAAGATTCTCCTCCATAACTCCATACACTATTTTCGCACTGTGTTAAAGCAATAAGTCGTTTTTTGTCTGATTCTTTATCCTCATCAGAACGTGTCGCCTTTTTCATTTCTACTGCAATTAGGTTGTCCTGCTCATAAAATGTACCTCTGCTATGTAAAATCAAGTCACAAGTATCACTAGTTATAACTTCATCTTTATCAATAATTGTTTTTACAAGTCCGCCTCTGTTCCTATTATATTCTACATCTACATAATATTCATGAAATGGAGTATTACACAAATAATCATTCACACTGAGCATAAGTGCACCGCAGATAGACCTCTCCGATGAGCCCGAGTAAAACAGAGCAGAATTTTTTCCATCATATTGCTATTTGCACTTAAAAACAAATCTACTAAATCATTATATACACTTTCCGAATTATACCAATAGCTCTTTGCATAATACGTATCATATCCTTTGCATATCGAAGACATTTTTTCAAAGAGCACCTTACCATCTTTGTATATTCTAGTATAATTTGTTGCAGTATATCCGGCGTTAATCCAGCTTTTACCTTGGGAGTGATTTATGTCATTCAGCCACCATAAGTTATGCTTATAGGCGCTAGGAGGTAAATCTCCTCCAATAATTCTTTCAATTTCACTAAATGACAAGCTTATTCTATCAAAATTCTATCTAAGTAGCCACTCTGTCAATGGAGTGTATTTTCCCATAGCATTCCCTCTCATATCATCTATCTTTCCTGTACCTATCTATAAGGATAAATATCTAGCCCCCTCAAGATATATATTATGTTCTCTAAAATTCCAAATTTAAAAACCTTGTTTCATTGAATATAATATTCATCGTCCTCATTCTGATCAGATTGATGTGTATCATTACTTTGGATTTGGAAGTTATCATCTTTCCGTCACATCTTCCTTATCCACAGCCATTTCAATGTCAATTCTCTCAACATCCATTTTACGGGTTAAGAGCGCAATCGTTTCAACATGCACCGTCTGACAAAACTGATCCACACAACAAACCCTCTCCACCCGATACCCTTCCCTCAAAAACAAATCCAAATCCCTAGCCAAACTACTAGGCTTACAGGATATATAAACCATCTTATCCACCCCATACCCCACGATCTTCGGCAGTGCCTTCGGATGGATCCCATCCCTGGGCGGATCCAGCACAATGAAATCCGGCCTTTCCTCAATCTCATCAATCACCTTCAGCACATCCCCCGCAATAAACCTGCAGTTTGTGATCCCATTCAGCTCCGCATTCTCCTTCGCCGCCTGCACAGCCTCCTCCACGATCTCAACCCCGATCACCTTTTTCGCCACCGGGGAAAGAATCTGTGAAATCGTTCCCGTCCCGCTGTACAAGTCAAACACCGTCATATCCTTCGTATCCCCAATATACGCTCTGGCCGTATTATAAAGCACCTCTGCCCCATATGAATTCGGCTGGAAAAATGAAAACGGCGTCACTTTAAATTTCAGCCCAAGAATCTCCTCATAAAAATAATCCTTCCCATACAAGATCCGCGTCTCATCACTCTGCACCATATCTGACAGCGAATCATTGATAATATGAAGAAAGCCCACAATCTCCCCCTCCAAGGGCAGCGCCAGCAGTTCTTCCTTCAGCATATCCAGATCATGCGCCTCCTGGCTTGTAGTGACCAGATTCACCAAAATCTCTCCGGTAGTATTCGCCCTCCTCAAAAGCAAATGCCGCAGATACCCCACATGCTGCATTTTCTTATAAAAACTTACACCTCTGCTCCTGAAATACTCGCCCACACACCCCAGGATCTTTGTCATATCCTCATGCACCAGCTTGCAGTCAAAAGCATTCAGCACATCATACGTGCTTCCCTTCTTATGCAGCCCCAAGGCCAGCGGTCCGTCCTTATATTCGTCCCCAAAGGAAAACTCCATCTTATTCCTGTATGCAAACTCCATAGGACTTCCCTTAATCCCCTCGAACACGTAATCCGGGTTCCCGTCATCGTCCACCTGCCCTGCATCTGCTATGGCCTTATCCAGCATATTCTTAACCTGCTCTGCCTTCATTTTCAGCTGTTCTTCATACTCCATAGTCTGATACATACAGCCTCCGCAGTCCGGAAAAATACTGCATACCGGTCCGCGTTTTTCCATTGGAGATTTCTCCAGCACTTCCAGAAGCCTTCCCTCCAGGCGGTCTCCTCTCTTTTTATTTATCAGAAACCGTACCTTCTGGCCCGGAATTCCATTTTTCACAATCACGGTCTTTCCATCTATCACAACTCGTCCCTTGTTGGGGAAGTCCACTTTTTCGATAATTCCTTCGTAAATTTCTCCTTTTTTCAAAACTATCCCTCCCGATATTATTTAACAGAAAAAGAAGCTCCGGTTTCCCGAAGCTCCCTATTACTCTTTTTTTATTTGTCTTCATCCTCGTCATCGTCTTCAAAATAATCATCGAAGTCATCGTCGAAGTCCTCTTCAAAATCTTCCAGATAATCCGGAGTGAAGAAACGGTATACTGCATATGCTATTCCGGCAACAGCAGCTACTGCTCCGATGATAGCCAGAATCCATAAGACGGTATTCTTATTTTTTTCTTCTTCTTTCTTCTGTAATGCTGTGATTAAATCCTCAATACGATTCATAGCCTGCACCATCCTCTCTTACATATGACATCCTGCACTGCTGCCCCGCCTATCCGGAGTTGCTGCCGGCTGTCTGTCAATCTGTGCCGAATGTGATTCTAATTTCTCTATTATGGTTTCCTAATAAAAAAAATTTCATTCGGCTTGTTTTTAATATTATATCACGATAGGCAAAATTTTACTATCCTTTATTCAATATTTTCATATTGATTTCCGGGAATATAAATTGTAATCTCAATTTCATCTGCTCACAGACCCACCAAAAAAGTTCTGTTATGATTCCGCTTAGGCAAATCTTGGACTTATGATCCCTCTGCAAATCCCTGAGATCATCGCCCACTCTCTACAGCTTCTGCAAATCCCTGAAATCATCTTCCACTCTCTACAGCTTCTGCAAGTTCCTGAAATCATCCCCCACTCTCTACAGCTTCTGCAAATCCCTAGATCCTTATTCCACTTTTTTCAGCTTCGCAAAAGATGCAAACATTTTCTTGGTCCCCGCCTTGTCGAAATCCACCGTTACCTCATAGTCCCGGCCGCCCTCCACAATGCCTTTCACAACGCCCACACCAAATTTAATATGCTTCACCGTATCGCCCACATCATAGGACAGTCCCGCTGATTTCTTCACCTCAAACTGCTTCGGTATAAATGCCGGCTGCTTAAATGCCTGCTTCATCTGTTTCATGGTATTGGGAAGGGGAATTTCTTTAATCTTCTGCTCTTTAAAATCTCTTCCCAAATCTACCAGTTCCCTTGGAATCTCCCTGATAAAACGAGACGGCTTATTATACTGCGTCTCTCCACGGATCATTCTCTGCTGCGCACAGGTCAGCGTCAAATCCTTCATGGCCCTTGTGATGCCCACATAACAAAGCCTGCGCTCCTCCTCAATCTCTGTCGGATCATCCGCGGTGATGGTCATATAACTTGGGAAAATCCCGTCCTCCATACCAGCCAGATAAACAAAAGGAAATTCCAGCCCCTTAGCGCTGTGAAGCGTCATCAAGAGCACCTGGTTTCCATCTCCGTCCACAGTATCAATATCTGCGATCAGGGCAACCTCCTCCAAAAATCCGCTGAGCGTTGGGTCCTCATTTTCCTCTTCATAGGAAACAATTTTTGTGATCAGCTCGTCAATATTTTCAATTCTGGCGTCAGCTTCCTCGGTCCCCTCTGCCTTCAGTTCCATCACATATCCTGTCTCTTCAATAATGTCATTGAGCAGTTCTGAGGGAGAATAATACTCTGTTTTACTCCTCAGGCTCTGGATAAATGTGACAAACGGCTCAATCTTACCGGCCGCCCTTCCAAGCGTAGGAATACTTTCCGCCTCTTTCAATGCATCATAAAAACTCATATCATGCGCAGACGCATAATCCTGCACCTTCGCAAGTGTAGTTGCCCCGATTCCCCGTTTCGGCACATTGATG
The DNA here is from genome assembly GCF_900258535.1 of Blautia marasmi. Classification (NCBI taxonomy): domain Bacteria; kingdom Bacillati; phylum Bacillota; class Clostridia; order Lachnospirales; family Lachnospiraceae; genus Blautia; species Blautia marasmi. The sequence continues at coordinate 3,609,738 of NZ_OIWX01000001.1, read as the reverse complement.
ATACGGCGCACAGCCAGGTCATCTCTTGCATTATCCACAGTTTTTAAGTAGGCCAGCAGATCCTTGATTTCCTTTCTGGCATAGAAGTTCACACCCCCCACCAGCTTGTAAGGAATATTTGCCATAAGGAATTTCTCCTCGAAAAGACGTGACTGGGCATTGGTCCTGTACAAAATAGCGCAGTCCTTATACTGACAGTCCTCTTCCCGCACCCTTCTGCTGATATCCCCTGTAATAAATTCCGCTTCCTCATATGCATTCATGAACTGCCTGTAATGCACCAGGGAACCTTCCTCATTATCTGTCCACAGAGATTTCTCTTTTCTTCCGATATTATTATGTATCACCTCATTGGCGGAATTCAGGATATTCTGGGTAGAACGGTAATTCTGCTCCAGCTTGATCACCATTGCATTAGAAAATACTTTCTCAAATCCGAGGATATTACCAATATTCGCCCCCCTGAATTTATAGATCGACTGGTCATCATCACCTACCACGCACAGATTCTTATACTTGCTTGCCAAAAGACTCACAAACTTAAACTGCGCAGTGTTGGTATCCTGATACTCATCCACCATGATGTAACGGAAACGCTCCTGGTAATAATCCAGCACATCCGGGCATGCCTGAAACAATTCCACTGTCTTCACGATCAGATCATCAAAATCAAGCGCATTGTTTTTTCTCAGTTCTTTCTGATATTCCTTATAAGCCTGGGCAATTTTTTTCTTGCTGAAATCAGACATATTATTCAGCTCGTACTCCTCCGGAGTCACCAGTTCATCCTTTGCCGAGGAAATGGCGGACAGGATTGCCCTCTCTTTGTGTACCTTTGTATCAATCTGCAGACGTTTGCAGATGTCTTTCATCAAGCTTTTCTGGTCATCCGTATCGTAAATGGTAAAATTGTGGTCAAATCCCAGTCTGTCTATGTATCTTCTCAAAATACGCACGCAGCTTGAATGAAAAGTGGAAACCCAGATGCTCTCCGCTCCAAATCCCACAATCTTGTCCACACGTTCACGCATCTCACCTGCTGCCTTATTGGTAAATGTGATTGCCATGATATTCCACGGATTTACACCCTTTTCCTCGATCAAATAAGCAATTCTGTGGGTCAGCACCCTGGTCTTTCCCGAACCTGCCCCTGCCAGAATCAGCACCGGTCCCTCTGTGTGAAGGACAGCTTCCTTCTGCTGGGGATTCAACGTATCATATATACTCATAAAAAATGTCCCTCCATAATCCATAACGATAAAAAGCACACTGTTACTGTTCACAGACCTGCACTTTTGGCAGGGCTGTGAATAGCAGCAGCATACTCTGAACTTTCTGTCTCCGAAGATCAAACCCTTACTGTTCACAGGCCGCTATCCCGGGTGGCATTTTCCCCGCGGGGATGCTCCGCCATACCTGGCAAAATCCCGCAACAGCCAGCACCCAAATGCCGTTTCCTGCATTTTCACCCTGAAAGGTGAACTGTCCTAAAAGGCAGAGCTGTGCACCGCAAAATGTGTTACTGGCTTCATAGTTTGGCAGTAACATCAAAACACCTGTTCCTACAATATAACACAGCTCTCCGGGGCAGGCAAGCATTTGCCGGGGATTTCTGCCGTTTTCAGAAAAATCCATTTACAAATAGTATTTAAAACTATATAATAGAGCGTAGAGGTGATGAGATGACAATTGATACAAAAGACATGCTGAACAGTATTCTGGCTAGTATTTCCCGCATTGACTATATAAAGCCTGAGGAAATTCCGGGCATTGATTTATATATGGATCAGGTAACCACATTCATGGAGAGTCAACTGGCCGCTTCCAAGCGCCACACGGACGACAAGATCCTGACCAAAACCATGATAAACAACTATGCCAAGAACGACCTTCTCCCCCCGCCGGTGAAGAAGAAATACACAAAAGAACATTTGCTGATGCTGACCTTTATTTATTATTTTAAAAACATTCTGTCTATCAGCGATATCCAGGTTCTTCTGGGGCCGCTCACCGAAAAATACTTCAATCATAACGGTGAGCTGAGCCTGACGGACATATATGAAGAGATCATGCACCTGGAGCTGAAGCAGATAGACCCTTTGACAAAGGACATTGTCCGCAAATACAAGATGGCCTGTGATTCCTACGAAAATGCAGAGGAAGAAAACCAGGATTTTCTAAAAAAATTCGCGTTTATCTGTATGCTCAGCTTTGACGTATATCTGAAAAAACAAGTGATTGAAAAACTCATTGATGACATGGCCGAACCAAAAAAATAGTAAAAAGCACGCTCCGCACACCTGCTGTGGCTTCAGTGCTTTCCAACGTCACAGACAATCAAAATGCTGCTTTAGGGGACAGGCCCCCAAGCAGCATTTTTATCTGCTATTCACTTTTCATCTTATGTCTGAACACCAGCACAGCTATCACGTCCACCACAGCCGCATAGGCCAGCACCCATGTAAGTTCCGGCATGATCCTGCTGTATTCCCCTGCAAGCGCATATCTTCCCGCGTCCACAGCGTGCAGAAACGGAAGGCATTCAGCCAGCTTTTCAAACACACCGCCAACCATAGCCGGATCAAACCAGGTCCCGGAAAGCCATGCACTCAGGTTGGTGAGCAGTGCGCCGCAGGCACCGCCCACCTGTTTATCATTAAACACACTGCCGCACAACAGGCCTATTCCAATAAACAACAGTGCTGCCGGTATGGAGACCAACACAGTCAGCAGAATATTGAAACTGGGGGAAAGTCCGAGGATCATTGCAGCCGCAAAACATATCAATACCTGTACTACTGTCATTGGGATCAGCGGCAGCGTATAACCCGCAATGAAATCCCCTGCCCCCATTGGTGAGGCAAACAGCCGCATAATAAAGGAACTCGTTCTGTCTTTTGCAATGATCATACCGGAAAACAGCGATATAAATGACATCCCAAACACAGCGATCCCCGGCGTCAGCTTATCTATCTGAAACATATCCACCGGAGCATTTGCCCCAATTAGGGACAAAAGCAGCAGCAGGATCACAGGAAACCCAATGCCGAATCCCAGGCTCGTTTTATCCCTCAGGATCTCCTTCGCGTTACGTGACGCAAATGCCATTGTTTTCATGATATACCACCTCCTCTGCACAACACAACAAACGCTTCCTCAAATGTTTCCTTACCCGCCTTTTTTGTCAGTTCTTCTGCTGTCCCCACAGCAAAAAGCCTGCCCCCGGCCATAATACCGATCCTGTCGGAAAGATTCTCCGCCTCCTCCAGATAATGGGTGGTTAGCACCACTGTCACTTTCCCCTTCAATTTTTCAATCATGTCCCACAGTTCCCTTCTTGCCAGCACGTCAAGCCCCAGTGTAGGTTCATCCAGAAAGAGAATTTCCGGTTCTGAGATAAGCGCCATAGCAATAGAAAGCCGTCTCTGCCATCCTCCGGAAAGCATCCTGGCCTTTTTTTCCGCAATTTCCCCAAGACTGCACCTCTCTATCATATCCTTTGCCTTAGCACCAGCCTCCGCTTTTCCGATCCCGTAAATACCGCAGACAAACTCCAGATTTTCCCGCACGGTCAGATTGGGGGCCACTGCTGTCTCCTGGGGGGAAAGATTGATTTTTTCCTTCACCTTCATAGGTGCAGTCACCACACTGTCCCCCAAAAGATGAGCGTCTCCCCCGCTGGGCGCAGTGAGGCAGGATAACATTTTGATGGTGGTTGTTTTTCCCGCTCCATTGACACCCAGAAGTGCAAATAACTCTCCCTGTTCCACAGAAAGACACAGGGCGTCCACAGCGGTCACGTCCTTATATTTCTTTGTCAAATGATTCGTCTCGATAGCCTTCATCAAATCTTCCTCCCTTTTCCAGGATCTCTTTTGCCAGCGTCATAAAAACTTCCGTCTTCACCATGGCAAGCCCCTGTTCTTCATCCCCAAGTATCAGAAGACTGTCCCCGGGTTTGATCCGAAAAATATCTCTCGCTTTTTTAGGTATGACGATCTGTCCCCGCTCCCCAACATTTACAGAACCAAATACATGTTTTCCCTTTGGCGGTATCTGAAGTCCCTCTTTTTTTGCCTGGTAATTCACCAGATTATCTAAACTTACCCCATACAGCTCGGCAAGCGCCATGGTATTATCCAAATCCGGCATCGTCTCCCCGCTCTCCCATTTCGCCACTGCCTGGCGGGAAACTCCTATTTTCTCGGCTACCTCCTCCTGGGAGTAACCCCTCTGTTTGCGCAGTGTATTCAAATTCGCAGAAATCATATTTTTCACACTCCTTTCTATCCAGTATAATCCCTGAATCCATATAGTTCTACCAATCTGTCTTAACAGTTCCTGTTATTTTCAGTTGCCTTTTTAACAAAAAAAGGAAAGGTATGGGAAGACTGCCCACAATCTCAGCAGCCTCTCCATGCCTCTCCCATATCCCTAAATCTACCCGTATATCTCCGGATGCTCTCTCAGGATCTTTTCTGCCAGTTTCTGGCTCTCAATACAGACCTCATCCATGATCCTATCCACATCGGGAAATCTCCACAAGCCCATATAGGACTTAAAGATCACGTCCGGTATGCTTCCCTCCATCATCTCCAGGCTGTCATCATAGAGCACCAGTGTCCGCTCCATACTGACGGAAATAAAATTGCCGTACCATCCCATCTTCTCCGCTTCCTCATCAGACAGATCCTGTCTGTAATTGTCACGGATACTCATATAAGTCTCCACGCCTGACTTAGCTATCACATCAAGCAGTATGTCATTGCGCAGTATATCTCTGTAGAAGGCCTCATATTTTTCTGAGGATAACACCATGTAATTCAGATTGACCAGAAGCCCGGAGTATAAGATGGGGTTTCTATGCCGGTTCACATACATTTTTGCAAAGGCAGCAAACCGGTGGTACATCCGCTGTACGATCTCCAGCGCAATGTCACGTTTTGTCTTAAAGTGATAGGCTACCAGCCCCAGACTCACATCCGCGGCAGCCGCAATCTGCCGCATACTTGTCTTTTCATATCCTTGCTCTATAAAAAATTTCCGGGATACGTTCAGAATCTCTTCTTTCTTGTTTTCCTGTTTTTTCCCTTCCCCTGCAGCTGCTCCCATAAATATTTCCTCGACTTTTCTTAAATATTCCAGCACTCCCATAATAGCAGTCCTGTTTTTAGAAGTCAACCATTATTGTCCACTTTCCACCTCTTTACTGCCCCTGCGTTACTGTTCACTCCGCAATGTCATTTAGTTAAATTTCATGGTTAGATTCCTTAAGGGGATCTACCGCAGCTGCGCATCCCCCACAAACGCACAAAAGACCGGGCAACAACTGTTTTTTCTGCCGTGAATCGGAAAATCTCCCTGCCTCGGCAGAGAGATTCCCGCTTGATCCTTTATTTCAGCCAAATGCTTGTATTCTCTTACCTGCAGGTGCAGTCTATGGCATCATTCGGACAGTTCATGGCACAGCGTCCGCACTCCAGGCATCCAAAATGTTTGATTTCATATTTGCCGTCAGCCGTAGGATGGATCACATCTTCCATACAGGCCTCCTCGCAGGTACCACATCCCACACAGCGCTCCTGATCGATCACATAAGCCCAGGGACGTACTTCCGCACCGCCGAAACAGAAGCGCAGGCGGCAGACAATATCATCATCCGGAAGGTGGAAGATCTCGCCTTCCCCGCTGTCCAGTATGAATATGCGGAACATATCCAAGTCTTTTCTATACAGTGCCTTGGTCCCGGGATTCAGCTCCCAGTATTTTGTATAAATCTCCGGATGTTTTTCAGGGTCAATCTCTGTCACATGGGCACTCAGCCTGACACTTGCAGATAAGCGTTTCACCGTGTCGCGGATAATGGTCCCCACCACGTAAGGATTTTTCTGAAGCTCATAATACACGGGTTTTCCCTTTGCAATACCGATATAAAAGTTGTCTGCATCATCCAGATAGTGCACCTCCAGACCTCTGGCTGTAGGCATTTTCCCATCGATCGCAGTTGTGCCGAACACCATATAGCCCACTTCATGTACAAACTGAAAGGCTGCGTTTTTTATTTCTTCATTGGAACTTTCTTCTGTCAGCCCCAAAGCCGGAGCCGGATTAAAATCTGACATTATAATTCCTCCCAATCACGTTTTATCTTTGGTATCCTCTATGCTTCCTCGTAGCTTACCTCAATCTCCACCTTATGGAACTTCTGGCGGATCAACGGGTAAATACATGCAACAGCCAGATAAACTAAAATTCCGATCACATAATTCATGTGGATCTCCAGACATTCATAGTATACAAATGCTGCGCTGACAATGGCACCCATCACACATAAAAATGTGTATAACTTGTCATTGATATGGAACTGAGAGCGCTTCCAAATCTCCGGTATTTTCTTAGGCATAGTGATAATTGCCAGACACAGGATAACCTGTACACAGTTAGCCAAAGTATTTCCGATATTTGCAATGTCTCCCACATTCATGCCGCTCAATATAATAACAGAGCAGAGCACATAAATGGTCAGGATGATATAATGAGGCGTACCGAATTTTTCATTACGTTTCGCAAAGATCTTAGGCCACCAGCCGTCCTCTGCAGCCTGTGCGATAGGCGCCTGCAGCCATCCCAGGTTCGCGTTCAGGGATGTGACCAAAGCCACCATGGCACCGCCCACGATGAAGAATATGTACAGCGGGGTAGGCAGGATTTCCCTTGCCACCTTAGAAAGGTTCTGACCGGCTACATGTTCAACCGGGAACACACCTGCTGCAACTACACCGACACCGATGTACAGAAGTGTAACGATCACAGTACCCACAACAATACAAAACGGAATATCTTTTTTCGGATTCTTTGCCTCGCGGCTCATATTGATAATAAAGGTTGCGCCGCTGGTCGCCATGGACAACAGTGCTGCTGCGGACATCACACCTGTAAATCCGCTTGTAAAGAACTGGTTCTCATCAAAATAACCCGGTTCCAGATGGATAATACCAAACCCTGTAAACACAAGCAGTGCGATAACCAGAATGATCACCAATGCATACTGTACTTTTGCCGCCACCTGGATACCGCAGAGATTCAAAACCACAAATATGGTCAGGATCGCAAAAGCAACCAGCTTGCCGTTAATCTCCGGAAATGCAGAGAGCACGTAGTCTGCAAAAGATGCGGAATACATAGTCGCACCGAAGAAATAACTGACAAATACCACAGAATACAAGCCAGCAAACCACTTGCCGCCGAACATAGCCGCCTGCGTATAAAAACCGCCGTTCATACGGATCGTTCCTGATAAGAAGAACTGCGGCAGCGCCACAATGGTCACCATAACCGCACAGATAATATAAGACAGGACAATAGAACGTCCCGTAATTCCAATGGCAAGGCCTGTCATTGTCATAACACCGCCGCCAATCACGTTGCCGATCGCAATCGCAAGCAGATCACCGCGGCCTAAACTTTTTGAACCATCAGCATTTGTTTTAGCCATAATTTTTCACCTCTCACACGCATCCCAAACCTCAAGTTTCCCCTTTTTCCTTCAAACGGCAGATCAGTGCCGTGTCTGCCTGCGGACATTTGGTGTAACAGATACCGCAGTCGTCGCAGTCCATCTCTTTTATGTAATATTTCCCGTCTTCCTTCTGATGGATGGCACGCTCTACACAGTTTTCCTGACAGACCCCGCAGCCCACACATTCCTCTGTAATGCGGTAGGTCATAGGCCTTATCTCTTCCCCGCCAAACGCAAAACGCAGGCGGCGTATTCTCTCGTTGGCATACAGGTGAAAGATTTCCCCTTCCCCTCTGTCTATTTTATAAAGTGCCACGATATCAAAATTTTTCCGGTACATTTCTTTTGTGCCGGGATTTAATGTAAAAAATTCATCCCATACCGCCTGGTCTTTTGTCTCGCTGACCCAGGCACTCAGACGCAGGGAATACCGCTCGTCGATCAGCGTATTCATCACAAGCTGAGGACGTCTGCAAAGCTGTTCATATGTGGGTTTTCCCTTGGATGTCATAAAATACAGATTTCCATCGCTCAAACGGTTAAAATCCAGGATCCTGTTTTCAGGCTGTCCCTCATTCACCGTTGCCGCAGGCATAAAACGAATCTTTCCAATAAGTGCAAATGCCTTCTCCCTTATTTCCTCCATGGAATCAGCATCCGTAAGGCCCCATAAAATCTCTTTTTCTTCCATACGCATGTTCCCCTTGTCTACTTTCCCTCTCCTACCTCAATAAACTTTCCGCCAATATTCTTTACGATCTTGCCGGCCTGCTCTCTCACATATTCACTGGTAAGCAGAATGGTCATAAAGCAGTGAGGACGGATGATCTTTTTATAAACGATCGGACAGTGTTTTACCCCTGCCGGACAGTAGATACATGTGTTTTTCGTAATGGTGTAGGGTTCTCCGTCAATATAAAAATCCGCTTCCCCCCACACTGCGTTGATGTCATCCCCCACGCCGTTGTAATTCGGCATGAAAAATACCAGCTCATCCACATCATGAACATGTTCATCCACATAAGGATTCTTATTTGGAATCTCATAGAACCAAGACAGGCTCATGTTCACCTTACAATCCGGAAACAGATCCGAAGAGCTGTATGTCTGCCCCAGTGTTCTTCCCGTCTTGATATCTCCTTTGTCGTCCCTTACATCGTCCATGACCGGCGGTACATAATCCGGAGAGATGATCAGATGCTCCCATTTCCTATTACCCATTTTTTTACCTCCCATATACAGCGCTTTTCCGGTGTGCACTTCCGGAAAAGAGCTGGAATTTAATTGCCTTCTCTTTCACTGTACGCGTTCAGTCGAATCTTGTCTATATTATACTGAACATGTTCAGTGGTGTCAAGTAAAACACTGCCTTTTTATTTCACTAAAGTATATATGGGTTACTAATCACAGGCCACTGTACCGGGAGGCGTTTTCATATCGGAAGCATGAAAATCCCGAGTTAACCAGCGCCAAAATGCAATTTATTGCATTTTGTACCCTAAAGGGCAGAACTGTGCATCGCGAAGCGCGTTGTTGGACACGAGATGAACAGTAACATATATGGGTTATTGTTCACAGGCTGCTGTACCGGGAGGTGTTTTCATGCCAAAAGCATGAAAATCCCGAGTTAGCCAGCGCGATATGGGGCAGAATGCTCCATATCTATACATCGCGAAGCGCGGTACTGTGCAAAGAGCTACGTTTTTAGTATACTGTGAACAGTAACATATATGGTGCCTCCCGTCCCCGGCGGAGTTTTTTTTATAGCTGAATGCAGAAAGGCCGGAACTTTTTTCAAAGTTCCGGCCTCATCTTTTTATTCTTCTGTTTCATCTTTTTTGTTGGCTAATCTCTCAAAGACCATCTCATAACCGTCATTGCCATAATTCAGGCTTCTGTTTACACGGCTGATCGTAGCTGTGGAAGCTCCTGTCTTCTCAGAGATATCCAGATATGTTCTCTTATCCTTCAGCATCTTGGCAACCTCAAAGCGCTGTGAAAGGGAAAGGATCTCATTTATTGTACACACATCCTCAAAAAAGAGATAACACTCTTCTCTGTTCTTTAAACTGAGGACAGCATCAAACAGGGAGTCTACTGCCTCCGTATGAATTTTCTTGCTCATATACATACATTCTCCTTATTGTTTAGTTTTCACCCCAAGTGTAGTAACACATCACCCGTATATATAGTAGCACACTAAAATTTTAAAGTAAAGCAGTCTTGTGCGATTTTTTTGCACTAAACTATTAAATTTTTATTAATTTTTGTATTTGTGCACATATTTCTTCCATTCTTCTACAGAACGGTTCACGATCAGCTCCTCCGGAAACTCCATGGCCTCCACAATCTTTTCTGAATAACAGCGGCAGCCAATCAGTTCATCCACATGGGCATCGCTGTTCATGACAATGGGAACTTGATATTCCATACAGTAACGGAGCATGGTCCTCACGTTCTCCTCCCCGTTTTCCCTGCTGCAGCGGGGGTCCAGGGAATTGTTGTTCAGCTCCAGCAGGACATGATGCTCTTTGGCGGCCTGCACAAGTGCCAGGAAATCTACGGGATAACGCCCGTCATCAGGGTGCCCGATAATATCCACATAAGGATTCTTCATAGCTCCCAGATAGGCATGGGTATTCTCATCTCTGCTTCCCGGTTTGATCGTGGGGATATGCATACTGGCAATGACCACATCCATCCGCTTTATAAGACGTTCTTCCATATCCAGTTTCCCGTCATGATCCATAATGTTCGCTTCAACACCAAACAGCATCTCCACTCCGAACATGCTGCGGTTCAGCATTTTTGTGTTATCAAAGTAAAATGCATTACAGGTGCCAGGCATGGCAATCCCATGCTCTGTGATCCCCAGCAGTTCCAGCCCCTTTTCGGAAGCAGCCATTGCCATCTCGCGGATCGTATTGTATGCGTGTCCGCTGGCAAGGGTATGAGTATGTACATCCAGAACGTATTTCATTTTCTTCACCTCATATTTGAATAGAAAACATATAATACCGGTTTTCTATGTAAAAGATCCGTCACACAATTTCACTGTGACAGTATATCACACTTTGCCGTGGAAAAGCAATAAGAATAGGATTGTTTGCTATACAGAGGAAAGGCGGAGGCATTTTAAGGCAAAAATAAACTGCTGTCACGGACTTGTCATGCCCTGTGACAACAGTTATCGCTGTGTCTCGCCAAACGGCTGTTTCCTGCCCGCCTGGCTATTTAATTGGATCTGTCTAAATGATCTCACTGAAAAGATCTTTTACGGTAGGGTAAATCTTTGCAAACTTGCGGTATTTTTCCTCATATTTTGCTGCCAGTTCCGGTTCCGGCTCCACGGTGCCTGTAACCTTCACGATCTTAGCGGCTGCATCCTCAACAGAAGCAAATTCCCCGTTTGCCACAGCGGCCAGCATGGCGCCGCCCAGAGCCGGGCCTTCCTCGGATTCGATGACATCCACCTTGATATTTAAAATATTGGCGATCATCTTTTTCCACAGCGGGCTCTTTGCTCCGCCGCCGCAGATTTTTGTGCGCTCAATTTTAATGCCAAGGGATTTTGCGACTTCAAAAGAATCACGGATGGCAAAAGCAACACCTTCCAGTACGGCCTGCGTCATATCCGCTCTTGTGCTGTCCATAGTAAGACCAATGAAAGTACCTCTGGCATTTGGATTGTTGTGCGGAGAACGCTCTCCCATCAGGTATGGCAGGAAATATACATTATTCTCGCCAAGTTTCTGGATCTTTGCCTGCTCTTCTGCATAGTCCTTAGTTCCGATGATCTCATCCATCCACCATTTGTTACAGGACGCGGCGCTGAGCATACAGCCCATCAGGTGATAGCATCCGTCTGCATGGGCAAAGGCATGAAGGGCATTGTTAGGGTCCACGCCGAACTCTTTGCTGGAGATAAAGATTGTACCGCTGGTCCCAAGGGAAATATTGCACATGCCGTCCCCTACGGTTCCTGTACCTACCGCTGCGGCTGCATTGTCGCCTGCCCCTGCCACGATCTTGCAGGAAGCCGGGATGCCCAGGTCCTTTGCAAGTTCGGGCTTCAGTGTGCCTACTGTCTCATAGCTTTCAAAAAGCTTTGGCATCTGTTCTTCTGTGATTCCGCAGATATCCAGCATCTCTTTTGACCAGCAGCGGTTCTTTACATCCAGAAGCAGCATACCGGAGGCATCTGACATGTCACAGCAGTGTGTACCGGACAGTTTGTATGCCAGATAGTCTTTTGGAAGCATGATTTTTTTAATCTTATTAAAGTTTTCCGGTTCATTTTCCTTTACCCAAAGTATCTTAGGTGCGGTAAATCCGGCAAATGCAATGTTTGCTGTATACTGGGACAGTTTATCCTTTCCGATCACCTGGTTCAGATAGTCTGTCTCCCTGCCTGTTCTTCCGTCATTCCACAGGATAGCCGGACGGATCACATTGTCCTGCTCATCTAAAATAACCAGACCGTGCATCTGTCCGCCAAAGCTGATGCCTGCCACCTGGCTCTTGTCACAGTCTGCAGTCAGTTCCCTGATTCCTTCCAGGCTCTCTTTCCACCAGTCCTCCGGCTTCTGCTCAGACCAGCCGGGATGAGGGAAGGAAAGAGGGTATTCCCTGGAAACGATCTTTTCTATTTTGCCTTCGCCGTTCATCAAAAGCAGCTTTACGGCAGAAGTTCCTAAATCCACGCCAATGTATAACATGCTATATTCTCCTTATTAGAGGCTGCTCTTTCGGGCAGCCTCCTGAATTTTGTCAGTAAATAGCTCTATGGTTTAAGCAAATGGATTTTCTGTAGGATACAGAACACCCTTTGGCTGATTATAGTTGATCTCTTCCACTTCTACGCCTAAGTATTTGAATACTTCATACAGTGCTTTTCCGAAGTGTCCGAAAGCTACAGCGCCGTGATGCGGGTAATTCTTCTCTACCAGCACGTGACGGTAGAAACGTCCCATCTCCGGAATTGCGAAGATACCGATGGCTCCGAAGGAACGGGTTGCAACCGGCAGAACCTCACCCTGTGCGATATAAGCGCGCAGTTTACAGTCTGCTGTGCTCTGGAGACGGTAGAATGTGATATCACCGGGCGTGATATCTCCTTCCAGTGTTCCCTGTGTCACTTCTTCCGGCAGGGTTCTTGCCATGATCATCTGATATTTCATGGAGCAGAAGGAAAGTTTTCCTGATGCTGTGTTGCCGCAGTGGAAGCCCATAAAAGTATCTTTATGTGTATAGTTGTGTTTTTCTTTGATTTCTGTCTCATACATATCAGCCGGAACGGTATTGTTGATGTCCAGAAGAGTAACGGCATCCTGGCTGATAACAGTTCCCAGGTACTCGCTTAAGGTTCCCCAGATATCTACTTCACAGGATACGGGAATACCGCGGCCTGTCAGACGGCTGTTTACATAGCAGGGCACGAATCCAAACTGAGTCTGGAATGCAGGCCAGCATTTTGTGGTCAGTGTCACGTATTTTCTGCTGCCCTTGTGAGCTTCAACCCAGTCAAGGAGAGTGATCTCGTACTGAGCCAGTTTAGGCAGAATCTCCGGTTTCATATTGCCTTCGCCCAGTTCTGCTTCCATTTCTTTCACAACATCTGCGATTCTCGGGTCGTCTGCATGGTTATTGAAAGCCTCGAACAGGTCTAATTCAGAGTTCTCTTCAATCTCTACACCCAGGTCATAGAGACGTTTGATAGGTGCGTTACATGCCAGGAAGTTTGTGGGACGGGGTCCGAAGCTGATGATCTTCAGGTTTTTCACAGCTACCAGCGCACGGGCGATAGGTGCGAACTCAGCGATCATCTCCGCTACTTCTTCCGGTGTTCCTACCGGATATTCCGGAATATATGCTTTTAAGTTACGCAGTTTCAGATTATAGCTTGCGTTCAGCATTCCGCAGTATGCATCTCCGCGGCCCTGAACCAGGTTGTCGCCTCTCTCCTCAGCAGCGGCTACTACCATAGACGGTCCGTGGAAATATTTTACCAGGAGAGTCTCTTCTGTCTCAGGTCCGAAGTTGCCCAGGTATACAACAAGTGCATTACATCCGGCCTCACGCAGTTCTTTTAAAGCTTTCTGCATGTCAGTCTCGCTCTCTACAACGGTGGGACATTCATAGATTTCACCCTTGTAAGCGGCTGCTACCGCTTTTCTTCTGTTCTCAGACAGAGACATGGGGAAACAGTCACGGCTTACAGCCACTATACCAAGTTTTAATTCCGGCATGTTTGTTAAATTCATAATCTTAATCCTCCTGATTTTATATTGGTTGATTTTTCTTTCAAGTCAAAACGGATATCCGCGATCCGCTCCGCTGTCTGCTCATATGATGAAGCGAGATTAACAGTCTTTTACAGACAGATTCTCACCGATCAGTCCCTCGAACGCGCCTTCGATCTTGGCGTCCTTGTGGGCGATCAGCCATTTATTTCTGGCAAAGAGGAGTTTATCCTCAACGGTGTTGTTCTGCACGGCAGGTGCGTCTGTGTTGGTCCCCTTTGGAAGGATCACAGCAGTACAGAATTTATTTCCGTTTACATTGCATGGGGCATAGTGCAGGGTGGTTGCGTAAACTTCGATCACGGTTCCTGCGGGTACTAAAAATGCTTCCATTTTCGATGTGTCGTATGTATTGTCTGCTTCGATGTCCTGCTCTTTTCCGAGGATCAGGATCAAATCTGTCAGCGCTGCGTTCACTTCACTGTCTCTGTGGTATTCCACAGCGTTCAGCAGGTAGTTGCTGCCATTGCAGTAGCCAATCTGAATGGGCATTCCACCGAACAGGCTATAAGCAATTTTCTCAGCACAGTCACAGGCTTCCAGCTTCTCATCTGATGCAACGTAGATGACATCGTCCGGCTTCGGAGTTTCCTCCAGTGCTTTCAGAAGACTGCTCACATCAAGACCTTCCACGACCTTACCATAGGCCTTGAACCGGGCATCCCTGACGTTTAAGATTTTCATGGGAATTGACCTCCTTGGGAATTAGTTTATCCATTAAACTATATGTTTATGCTACCATTGACGGAGGGAAAAATCAAGATGTTTTTTTAAAAAAATGAATGTTTTTTTGGAGGGGGGGGGACGGGAGGAGGGGCGGNNAAATGAAGGGTGGGTTGAACCGATAATTGAAGACAAGTTTGAACTAGATCGTGCATTATGAGATATGCACGCGGTAGATCGTCGGCAGCGTCAAAGGTGTAGAAGAGCTAACCAATAACTGCGGCTAAGACGTTCGCCCAGTGGGGCTCACGCCTAAGTCTCCGTAATTGGTGGATCTCACAGATCCTTCCACTTAACCTCGCTGCCACAAATATCCACACCCCGCCCCTCCTCCCTGACGTTCTCTGCCGGTAGTGAAAAGCATATCACTTTTGTAAGTGGGATAAAGGGCAAAAAACAAGACAGAATTCAGTCCTCTGAGTTCTGTCTTGTCCGGTTATTTTAATATGATGTCTTTTTCAAAGTATTTTTTTGAGATTTCTGTTAGGGTGCCGTCTTTTATCAGGGGGGTTAGAGCCTGGTTTTGGATGGCGGGGATTAGGCAGGTGCCTTTTTTGCCGAATATGGCAAGTTTGGGGTAAGCGGCTTTTTTGCCCAGTTTGTCCTGGATGCCGGAGACGTCGGCGTAGGGTTTGGTGGCGGAATAGTGTTCCTGGTTCCAGTCCGTGGTGCCTACGGTAATGACGCAGTCATATAGGTCAGCATCTAAGGAATTTAAGAGGTTTTCTTCTGTTGTGTCTATGATTTCCAGGGTCAGGCCCAGTTTTTCTGCTATCTTGGCAGCTGTTTCCGGGGCGAAGCCTGCCGGTTTCGCTGTGCTTTCTTCTACATAACCCATGGAACCGTCGTCTAAATGTATGCCTACTTTCAGGACGCCTTTTTCTATGGTTGTGATCTTTCCCTCGCCTTCACAGTCTTTTGGGGTTCCGCATCCGGTCAGGGCTGCGGCTGTCAGGATGGCTGCGGCCAGAACACAGATGATACGGCGAAATTTATTTTTCTTCAATGATAACCACCTCATTTTCTTTGCTTTCTATAAAAATATCATAAATGGTAGGTTTGTGCAGGCTCTGCGGCTGTCCGGAGGCAGTCTGCTTTTGCCCGGCATTTTAACATATCCACGTAAAAAAACATAACATGCCTGCTTCTTTTTGTCAAATGGCTGTGGAAATTTTAAGAAAATGGGGCTGGAGCCGGATATCGTTATAGTTCACGATCCAATGTCCCGGGAGGATACTATGAACAGTAACCGGATATCAGTTACTGTTCACTCCGTGTCCAGTAACACGCTTCTCGATGCACAGATATGGAGCATTCTGCCCCATATCGCGCTGGCTGCCTCGGGATTTTCATGCTTCCGGCATGAAAACGCCTCCCGGTACAGTGGCCTGTGTACAGTGGCCGGATATCAGATACCGAAATACGAACGTTTGTTTTTTTACTTGTAAAAGATTTTTCCTTTTGGTATGATAATAGAAAGCAAACAGTAACTGTGAAAATATAGAACTGTTACAGCTAACAACGGAAAGGTCTCTGGATATGAATGCATGGAATGGAAAACCCTATCACTCTTTTGATCATATGCTGAAGGAACGGTTTTCGGAGAAAGTATATAAGGTAGCTCTGAACGGAGGGATGACCTGTCCTAACCGTGACGGTTCTCTGGGCAGCCGGGGCTGTATCTTCTGCAGCGCGGGAGGTTCCGGGGATTTTGCCGGCGACAGGGATTTGTCTGTCACTCAGCAGATTGATGAACAGGCCGCTAAAATACGCAGCAAAAGGAATGCCGGCCACTTTATTGCATACTTTCAGGCGTACACCAATACTTACGCACCCGTGGAATATCTCCGGAAAATTTTTACGGAGGCAGTTTCCCATCCCGATATTGTGGCACTGTCCATTGGGACCCGGCCTGACTGTCTGGGTGAGGATGTGCTGGATCTGCTGGCTGATCTGAATGAGCAGAAGCCTGTATGGGTGGAGCTTGGACTGCAGACCATGCATGACAGCACTGCGGCTTATATCCGAAGGGGCTATCCCCTCTCTGTTTTTGAGGATGCAGTACAAAAGCTGAGGGCACGGGATCTGGAAGTGATCGTGCACACCATTCTGGGACTTCCCGGCGAAACTAAGGATGATATTCTGGAGACCATCTCCTATCTGAATACACAGGATATCCAGGGAATCAAGCTGCAGCTTCTGCATGTCCTGAAAGGCACAGATTTGGCAGAGGATTATGAGAACGGCAGATTCTCTGTATATACAATGGAGGAATATATAGATCTTGTCATAGCCTGCCTGGAACACCTGTCCCCTCGCATTGTCATTCACAGACTTACCGGGGATGGGCCCAAAGAACTTCTTTTAGCGCCGCTTTGGAGCAGCGCCAAGAAGACAGTCCTCAACACCCTGCATCATGAGTGCAAGGTCCGGGGCGCTTACCAGGGACGGCTTTACACAGATTCCAATGTACACAAGAGGGCATGAAAAAGGAGGATTCTTTATGGCTGAACCACTCACTTTATACAAACTGATAATACTGTACATGCTGCAAAAAGTGGATTTCCCACTGAGCAACGCACAGATATCCGGATTTATACTGGACAAAGGATATACCAACTACTTTCATCTCCAGCAGGCAATCTCTGAGCTGATCGAGTCGGGTCTGGTGCGCTCCGAGACTGTGCGCAACGCCTCTTATCTGAAGATTACAGATTCGGGGAATCAGACATTGGAATACTTTGGGGAGGAGGTTTCCGCTGATATAAAAAAGGATATCAGGGAATTCTTCCGGGAGAACTCCATGGAACTGAAGGAGGAACGCTCCGCCATGGCTGACTACTACAAAAGTGATAAGGAGGGTTATCTTGTCCGCTGTCAGGCAAAGGAACGTGATATCCCTCTCATAGATATGACACTGACCGTGCCCACAAAAGAAGCCGCAGAGGCTCTGTGCGCGGCATGGAAAAATAAAAGTAAACAGGTATATGAAAGCCTGCTGGATATGCTCCTGTGAGCATTGCGTGGCTTATGGCATATTGACTGTGCCATAAGTTACACAATGCCCGCCGGGCATGTCCGGAAGGCTTTTCTTTCCGGGTCCGAACCAGTAGGAGCGGCGTCCGCCAGGCTATAACCTGAGGTATACCCGTCACCGGCCTCTGCGGATCCTGTCCAGATGATCCCTGATATTCTTCTCATACCCATTTTCCGTAGGCTCATAAAACCGGCTGCCCAGTATCTCCGTAGGAAGGTACTGCTGTTCCACATAGTGGTTGGGATAATCATGGGCGTATTTATAGCCCCCCCCGTGTCCCAGCTTGGCTGCCCCTTTGTAATGAGAATCCTGGAGAGGCGGGGGCACGGTTGTGCGTACAGACTTCACGGACTCTGAAGCATTGAAAACCGCCATACAGGCAGCATTGCTTTTCGGTGCACTGGCTACATAGGTCACGGCCTGGGAGAGGGTGATCTGTGCCTCAGGCATCCCAAGGCGTTCCACGGCCTGGGATGCTGCCACTGCCACTACCAGTGCCTGGGGGTCTGCATTTCCCACGTCCTCTGAAGCGCATATCATGATCCTCCTGGCAATGAATTTAATATCCTCCCCTGCGTACAGCATTTTAGCCAGATAATAGACTGCCGCATCCGGGTCAGAGCCACGCATACTTTTTATGAATGCGGAAACGGTGTCATAGTGGTTGTCCCCGGTCTTGTCATAGCGCACCACCCGCTTCTGGATACACTGGGAAGCCACATCAAGGGTCACATGGATCTTTCCGTCTGCTGCCTTTTCGGTGGTCAGCACAGCCAGCTCCAGGGCATTCAGGGCCGCCCGCGCATCCCCGCCTGCTATATCCGCCAGAAATTCCCGGGCATCTTCCTCCAGCTCCACGTCATAGCTCCCCATCCCTTTTTCCACATCTGTTGCAGCCCGGACCAGCAGCCTGCTGATATCCTCCCGCTCCAGGGGCTTCAGTTCAAAGACAATGGACCTGGAAATCAGGGCACTGTTGACCTCAAAATAGGGATTTTCCGTGGTTGCGCCTATGAGTATCAGAGTTCCGTCCTCCACAAAAGGCAGAAGGTAATCCTGCTGTCCTTTATTGAAGCGGTGTATCTCGTCAATAAAGAGAATGGTCTTCTTCCCGTACATGCCCAGATAGTCCTGGGCTTTTTTCACTACTTCCTCCATGTCCTTTTTTCCCGCAACCGTTGCGTTCATCTGCTGGAACTGGGCGCTGGTGGTGTTGGCAATGACCTTTGCCAGTGTTGTCTTTCCCGTACCCGGAGGTCCGTAGAAAAGTACACTTCCCAGTTTGTCCGCCTTTATGGCACGGTAAAGCAGTTTCCCTTTACCGATGATATGCTCCTGCCCCACCACCTCTTCCAGCGTTGTGGGGCGCATCCTGGAGGCCAGGGGAGACTCATTCTCCAAAGTCTGTTCTTTCATATAATCAAATAGATCCATTATTTTCTCCTATTCCAGCAACAGTTCATCCACTGTCACAAATTGGTACCCTTCCTCTGTAAGCGTATCCACTATCTGCAGAGCGGCTTCCACAGAGGTGTCAAATATATCGTGCATTAAAATAATATCACCTTCCCCCACATCTTTCACTACCCTTTTTACAATTTTTTCAGTATTTTGCGTTTTCCAGTCCAGGGAGTCCACATTCCAGGATACTGGAATCATGGTGATACAGAAATCCAGGTTCTTTTTCCACGAACCATAGGGCGGGCGGACAAAGGAGGAATAGGTGCCTGTGGTTTCATATATCTTATTGCAGCCTTTTAACACCTCATCCCTGGCCTTGGATTCGGATAATTTATTAAGCTGCACATGATTGTAGGTGTGGCTGCCGATCAGATGTCCCTCCTCCTGGATCCGGTTGACCAGCGCCTCATTTCCTTCTATATTTTTTCCAATCAAAAAAAAGGTGGCATGGATACCACGTTCTTTCAGACCGTCCAGAAGCTTCGGGGTATAGACCGGATGCGGTCCGTCGTCAAAAGTCAGCGCAATCTTCGGGTGCTCCTCATCCGACAGTTCCCCCACTGTCTGTATATTCAGCTCTGAAAAAGAATCTGTGCTGTATTTCAGTGCTGCCGCTGCTGTCAGAACCAGAAGGACTGCCAGGCAGAGCCATATTTTATTTTTGCTCATATTACAAACTCCGGCCATACTGTTCCTTCTATTTATATGTATAGAATTTGGTGAAAAGACTTTCTCTTCCCAGGTCAATATGATAAAATATCCAAATAATGATTTTATCACGTTCATGAAGGCCAAAGAAACGTTTATTCAGGCCGAGGGAGGGATCTTTGACATGACATTTGACGTATTATCTTCACTGGCTGTCTACGCCCTGGTGACAGGCTGGTCGCCCGGACCTAATAATGTACTGCTGCTGAGTACCACCGGACAATTCGGACTGAAACGGAGTATGAAACTGATCACGGGTATATGGACCGGTTTTTTGACCATTATGCTTCTGTGTGCAGTCTTCAGCGTAGGGCTTGGCCGGCTGCTGCCCGGAGTGGTTCCCTATCTGAAATACATAGGCGCAGCTTATATCCTGTATCTGGCGTTTACCGTTCTCAAAAGAAAGCCTGTGCGTGCTGATGACGGCACGGGAAAAGACCCTTCCTTCGTCTCCGGCTTCCTGCTGCAGTTTATCAATGTGAAAGTCATCCTGTACGGCATCTCTGCCCTGAGCAGTTATGTTCTTCCATACGAGAGCAGTGTCCCGGCGCTGATTTTCTTTGCTTTTTTTCTGACCTTTTTCGGTGCCACGGGAAATCTGGTCTGGGCCTTGATCGGAAGTATCTTCCAAAAATGGTACAACAAATATTATATGGCATTTAATATTGTCATAGCTTTGCTGCTTGTCCGCTGCTCTGTAAAGCTGATTCTGTAAAACAATTTATCAAAACATTTTATCTCTGCCGGCATCCCCTTCCTTTTCATGACAGAGTAAAACTGCCGCAGGTGCGGCTTCCCTTTCCGGGATGCAGGCACCAGCGGCAGTTCTTATTTTTCGTTATTTAAAAGCATTGACCAAATCTTCGCCGTCATCATATCCCTGTGATCTCAGTTCTTTGATAAACCACGCATCAATCCCGTCAACTGCTTTTTTGAAGGAATCAATATCCAGATCATCATAAGCAGTCACATCCATACCGTTTTCTGTCTGCCAGCGGTTCAGGATCTCATCATCCCCGGCGCGGTTGATCTCACGCTCATACCGGACAGCCTTCTGTCCGATCTCGTCCACAACCTCCTGCTGCTGGGGAGTCAGTTTGTCATAGACTTCCTGGTTGATGCCAAAGAACAGGCAGTCATAGTTGGCGTTCCACAGGGAACCGTATTTCTGTACCTCCTGGACACTGGCCGCGTCGATGGCCGGAAGGGGATTTTCCTGTCCCTCCACCGTGTTCTGCTGCAGGGCTGTGTAAGTCTCAGACCAGTTCATATTGGTGGCGTCAGCCCCCCACCGCTTGTAGCACTCCATCAGCAGGTTTGAACCTGCCACACGGATCTTCAGGCCCTTCATATCATCCACAGATCTTACTTCCCTGACAGAGTTGGTGAGCTGGCGGAATCCGTTCTCCGCCATGCCCATGCAATGTACACCGTACCCCTCCAGGATTTCCTTCATCTTCTCACCGGCTGCCCCGTCCAGCTTGGCATCCGCATCCTCCACAGAATCGAAAAGGAAGGGCAGGGACACCACATTGAAGCGCGGGTCAAAGGCAGAATAGATCAGGTTGGAGTGCATGGATATCTGTACCGGATCACCGTTCATCAGGGCCTGTATACCCTCTGACTGGTTTCCATTGGTGAGCTGGTCAGCTGCGTAGACATTCACATGGATCTTGCCGCCTGTGGCCTCTTCCATCATTTCACCGAATTTGCGTCCCGCCTCGGCCCAGGTGCTGGTCTCTGTGGTGGAGCAGGCAAAGTTCCAGGTCTGCTCTTCCCAGGCAAGATCACTTCTGTCCTCCACCTGATAGGCGTCTGATGTTTTGGCGGCAAAGGCTTCGATCAGCTCTTTCACCTCCGCTTCCTCATATCCTTCCCTTACCAGTTCCTCCTGATACCACTGCGGAATGTCCGCTACGGCTTCTTTAAAGGAGTCAATATCAAGGTCCTCATACGCTGTGATCTCCACACCGTTCTGCTCTGTCCAGCGCTCTTTGATCTCATCATCGCCGGAGCGGTTAATATGGCGCTCATAATCAACCGCCTTTTTACCTGCCTCATCCACTACCTTCTGCTGTTTGGGTGTCAGACTGCTGTAGAGTTCCTCGTTGATACAGAAGAACAGGCAGTCATAGTTGGCATTCCACATGGAGCAGTATTTTTGTACCTCCTGGACACTGGCCGCATCAATTGCCGGAAGCGGATTCTCCTGGCCTTCCACAGTGTTCTGCTGTAGAGCCGTATAGGTCTCGGACCAGTTCATATTGGTGGCGTCAGCGCCCCATCTCTTGTAGCATTCCATCAGCAGATTGGAACCTGCCACGCGGATCTTCAGATTTTTCATATCATCTGCGGTTTTCACTTCCCTGACAGAGTTGGTTAGCTGGCGGAAACCGTTCTCCGCCATACCCATGCAGTGCAGCCCGTATTCTTCCAGAAGGGCATTCAGCTTCTCTCCTGCCTCACCGTCCAGCTTGGCATCCGCATCCTCCACAGAATCAAAGATGAAGGGCAGGGATACCACATTAAACCGCGGGTCAAAAGCAGAATAGATCAGATTGGAATGCATGGAAATCTGTACCGGGTCGCCGTTCATCAAAGCCTGGATGCCCTCTGACTGGTTTCCATTGGTAAGCTGGTCGGCAGCGTAGACATTCACATGTACTTTTCCGCCTGTTGCTTTTTCCATCAGCTTTCCGAACTGTTCCCCGGCTTTTGCCCATGTGCTCGTCTCTGTGGTAGAGCAGGCAAAGTTCCAGGTCTGTTCTTCCCATCCCAAGTCACTGTAGTCACCGATCTCATTGTAATCCTCAGAGCTGTTGTCTCCCGCTGTGCTGCCTGTATTGTCGTTCAACTTGGAGGTTCCCGTATAAGAGCTTCCGGCAAAGGCTTTCGGCAGACACACAGATATCTGCGGAATGTATGTGACCAGCAGCAGCACAGCTACACTGGCAGCTATCATAGGCACAACCGCCCTGGAGATCTGCTGCAGACTGACTTCCAGTCCTTTTTTTATCTTAATACTGATAGCGACAAACAGATTGACACCCACAGGCGGCGTTACCTGTCCGATAGCCAGGTTGACTGTTGCCAGTATACCGAAAGCTACCAGATCATATCCCAGAGCCTTGCAGACCGGCAGCATAATGGGAATAAATATGTACATAGCGGAATTGGCGTCAATAAAGCATCCCGCAATAAGGAAGATCACGTTCACGATCAGAAGGAAAATAAACTGATTGTGGGCCACACTGCCCAGCAGCTCGGATGCCGCCTGGGAGATGCCGAACTTTGTGCAGACAAAGGAAAACAGGGACGCACAAGCCACGATAAGCATGATACCGCCGGTAGTCTTGGCTGATTCCACGAAAATGTTGATCAGATCCCTGAATTTTACTTCCCTGTAAATGACCATCCCCACAAAAAGACCGTATACCACAGAGACAGCCGCCGCCTCCGTTGGCGTGAATATACCGCCGTAGATACCGCCGAGAATGATGACCGGCATCAAGAAGCCCCAGAACGCATCGCCAAACGCGCGGAGCCTCTCCCCCCAGGTCGCCTTTTTTGTAGTCGGCTGTATGCCTTTTTTGCGGACCTCTATCATGATGACAAGAATCAGAGCAAGGCCCATGAGGATACCCGGCAGAATCCCCCCTGCGAACATATCCGCAATAGACACACCTGTTATGGACGCATATACCACAAATGCAATACTGGGCGGTATGACTATGGCTATGGAACTGGACGTTGCCATCATAGCCGTGGAAAACGGTGCGGAAAACCCTCCCTCCTCCACCATAGCAGGAATTAAGACTGCGCCCAGTGCCGCCACCGTAGCGGGACCGGAACCGGAAATAGCGCCGAAGAAACAGGCTACAATAACGCACACAATAGCGATGCCGCCTCTTCTGTGTCCCACACAGGTATTGACAAACTTAATGAGACGTTTGGAGATTCCGGCCTTGGCCATGATATTTCCCGACAAGACAAAAAACGGGATTGCCAGCAGCAGGAATTTGCTGATACCGGAATACATATTGGTAGCCACGATCGTCAGGGATGTGCCTGAGTACAGGATCGCACACACAGAGGACAGGCCCAGACAGATAGCGATCGGAACATTGAGGATCAAGAAAATAAAAAAAGATATAAATAAAACCGCACTTACCACTTATGCCTCCCCCTTTCTCTTAACAAACTTAAAATCCGTGCAGAAATCAATACAGTATTCCACAAAATGCAGTATCATGAAGACTGCGCCAATAGGTACAAAAGACCAGAAGATCCATTCCGGCCAGTTCAGCACATAGGTCCTCTTTCCATTGGCAAGCTGTGTCAGCACCTTGTCCATACCGTACCGAAACAGTATTACCGTAAATACCACAGAGAGCACTGTCACAAGAATGACCATGGGTTTCTTTGTTTTCTTCGGCAGCCTGTCCGTAACCAGCGTCAGGCTTACCAGCTCTCCTTCTCGGCTGGCCAGAGCGGCCGCCATGAGTGTGATCAGTACAAAGACTGCCACCACCAGCTCTTCCGTAAATGACCATGAGCGGTGTATCACTTTCCTGGAAAATACATTTCCCACAGTCAGG
This sequence comes from Blautia marasmi, assembly GCF_900258535.1. Classification (NCBI taxonomy): domain Bacteria; kingdom Bacillati; phylum Bacillota; class Clostridia; order Lachnospirales; family Lachnospiraceae; genus Blautia; species Blautia marasmi. Next base: position 3,585,390 of record NZ_OIWX01000001.1, on the reverse strand, counting down.
ACCAGAATCAGCAGTGTGGATGCAGCCAGTATCAGCTTCTCAGCGGAAGCCAGAACATCCATGATTTTTTTGTAGACTTTCATCCCTTTTCCTCCTCTTTTATAACAGACACAAAAACCCGGCACACATCTGCCCGTGCAGCGCGTACATTCAGCGCATAGAAAAACCGCTGCCTCGGGATTAGACCTTTGGGCAGCGGCCATATGTTCCATACGAGTTAGGCAATTTTGGATTTAGCCAGCTCTGCCAGTGTTGCAAAGCCTTCTGCATCGTTGATAGCCATATCAGCCAAAACTTTTCTGTTCAGGTCAATGTTAGCCAGCTTTAAGCCGTACATGAATTTGCTGTAGGACAGACCATTCATTCTTGCTGCAGCGTTGATACGTGCGATCCATAACTGTCTGAACTGACGTTTTTTCTGCTTTCTTCCTGCATAGGAGCTAGCCAGTGCTCTCATAACAGACTGTTTTGCAACTCTGTACTGTTTGGAACGCGCTCCTCTGTAACCTTTCGCCAGCTTTAATACTCTATTGTGTTTTTTCTTAGCGTTTAATCCGCCTTTAATTCTTGCCATTCTTAATTTCCTCCTATTTTAGAACCTATCCAGTAATTAGATGTACGGTAAAATTTTCTTGATTGCTTTTACATTGCTTGCATCTGTGATAGCTGCTTTTCTCAGGTTTCTTTTTCTCTTCTGAGATTTCTTTGTTAAGATATGGCTCTTATAGGCTTTGTTTCTCTTTAATAATCCTGTACCTGTTTTTTTGAAGCGCTTAGCAGCAGCTTTCGTTGTTTTCATTTTTGGCATGTTTGTATTCCTCCTTAGACTCTTTTCGTGAACGTGTTTAACGTTTTTCTGTCAAATACATGGTCATTGTCCGGCCTTCCACCTTAGGTGCTTTCTCAATCACCGCGATATCGGCTACAGACTCTGCAAACTCATCAAGGATGTGTTTACTCTTATACATATGTGCCATCTCTCTTCCGCGGAAACGTAATGTCACTTTGACTTTATTTCCCTTGGTTAAAAATTTTCTGGCATTATTGACCTTGGTGTTCAGGTCGTTTTCCTCAATATTAGGGGACAAACGCACTTCCTTAATCTCTATGGTTTTCTGTTTCCTCTTAGCTTCCTTTTCTTTCTGCGCTAATTCGTATCTGTACTTACCATAATCGATAATTTTGCAAACGGGCGGTTTTGCAGTCGGAGCAATCTTAACAAGGTCAAGCCCTGCCTCCATTGCCTGTTTCTGCGCATCTCTGGCAGACATGATTCCAAGCTGTTCTCCATTTGCGCCGATCAGACGTATCTCTTTGTCTCTGATTTGTTCATTGATCATTAAATCGCTAATTGTAGTGCACCTCCATAATATTGATAAAACACTCTGTTATTGGCCGATCAGGCGGCCCCACCTCATAAAACATCCTGAAAGAAACAAGAAAAAAATGGATAGACGACAATCGACTATCCACACATATCCGCATAAAGAAAACGCTGAAGGCGCTTCGTTTATTACCGTATTAACCATAGTCACGCGATTGTGCTAGGGTGAGAGTGGATACTCTGCTTTCTTTTTCTTCAGACTAGGTAAGTTTAACACAGCTATTTCACCGAGTCAAGTATAAAATATAAATTTGTTTATAATTTTATAAGAAAATTCTTGTCTTTTTTCTGAAAAAATGGCATAATGTTTCAATACAACAAAAGATGCGAAAAGCATCGAAAAAAGGGAGAGAATCATGGAGAAAAAAAGAGGAGCATTTTCTAACAAGATGGGATTTGTCCTTGCCGCTGCGGGTTCCGCGGTTGGTCTTGGAAATCTCTGGCGCTTCCCGTACCTTGCAGCAAAATACGGAGGCGGCATTTTCTTACTCGTCTATCTAATTCTCGCCGTAACACTTGGGTTTACCCTGATGATAACAGAGATTGCCATAGGCCGAAAAACAGGCCTCAGCGCAGTAGGTGCTTTCAGAAAGCTGGACAAACGATTTGGCTTCGTTGGATATCTGGCCTGTATCGTTCCTTTTATCATCACCCCATATTACTGTGTTATCGGCGGATGGGTGATCAAATACCTGATTACCTTTGTCAGCGGCAACGTATCTGCGGCTGCCGGAGATGACTATTTTACAGGTTTTATTTCCCAGGCCGGTTCACCGGTGCTGTGGTTTGCGGTTTTCGTTCTGCTGACTTCCATCGTCGTGATCGCCGGTGTGGAAAAAGGGATCGAAAAAGCCAGCAGGATCTTAATGCCGGTACTGATCGTACTTACACTGGGCATCTCTATCTTCTGTATCACAAGACCAGGTGCCGCGGAAGGTGTGAAGTATTATCTGCTGCCTGATTTCAGCCGTTTCTCAGCCACCACTGTGCTGGCTGCCATGGGACAGCTGTTCTACTCAATGTCACTGGCTATGGGTATTATGATCACATACGGTTCCTATATGAAGAAAGACAACAGCCTGGAAAAATCTGTCCGTCAGATCGAAATCTTCGATACCGGAATCGCTTTTCTGGCTGGCCTTATGATCATCCCGTCCGTATTCGTATTCTCCGGCGGCAACGAGGAGGCCCTGGGCAAGGGACCATCCCTGATGTTCATCACTCTGCCAAAGGTATTTGACAATATGACACTGGGCGGCGTCATCGGTGCGGTCTTCTTCCTTCTGGTCCTGTTCGCGGCACTGACATCCTCCATCTCACTGATGGAGACCAATGTGTCTATTATCCGTGACAAACTGGGCTGGAGCAGAAAGAAAACAACCATTACCGTCACCATATATGTATTACTACTGGGTGCACTGGTATCCCTCGGATTCGGACCTCTGGATTTCATCCAGATCATCGGACTGGGACTTCTGGATTTCTTCGACTTCCTGAGCAACAGTGTGCTGATGCCGATCGTTGCTATCCTGACTTGTATCAGCATCGGCTTCTTCATCAAGCCAAAAGCAGTGTATGACGAAGTGGAGCTGAACGGGCCTTTTAAGATGAAAAAGTTCTATACGATCATGCTTAAATGGATCGCCCCTATCTGCCTGATCATGATTCTGGTTTTCGCAGTATCTGAGGCAATGGGTTGGATCAAAGTCTGAGTAAAAGAGCCATATCTGTAATTTCGGTTACAGGTATGGCTCTTTTTTCATATTTTATCGTTTTTCAAAGCTTCCGCATTTTGTCTCTTCACAGTGACAGGCACTTCCGCCTGTGATCGTGATCTTGTCCGCATGGCATTTCTCTTCTTTGTTGAAAGTACAGGTACATGCACGGCAGTCCACATCAATGGTACGGCATCCGCAGCTGTCAGCAGCGGCTTTATTTGACGCGGATTCTCCTCTTTCCTGAAAGCTGCGGCAGCAGGTCTCGTCCGCAACTCTTGCTTCGGTTCCGTCTACCAGGATATCTCCTTTGGAGCAGTATTCATCTTTGTTATAAATACAGGTTCTTGCAGTACAGCTTAATAATGGCATAGTCATTTCCTCCTTATAATTTCGTCGGAAATAGTATGCGTCCGGCCGCTGGATTTTATACCACGGATTTTTTCATAAATTTATTTTTGCTCTTCTGCCTTTACTTCACGGATCTCCCTGCTTTTTATCTCCTCTTTGACGGAAGTGATAAACTCACCCAGGTCTTTTTGCCCCTCATCGCCCAGGAATCGGCTTCTCACGGACACAAGACCCCCCTCCTCTTCTTTTGCGCCTACCACTACCATATAAGGTATTTTCTCCAGTCTGGCCTCGCGGATCTTGTAACCGATCTTCTCAGCTCTTGTATCCATATCCGCGCGGATTCCCGCCTCCTGAAGCTGTGCCAGGACCTTTTTGCCGTAATCCATATATTTGTCAGAGATAGCCAGGACACGCACCTGGACCGGGGATAACCAGGTCGGAAATGCACCTGCAAAGTGCTCGATCAAAATGCCGATGAAACGCTCAATGGAGCCAAATGCCACCCTGTGGATCATGATCGGACGGTGCTTTTCCCCGTCAGCCCCAATATATTCCAATTCAAAACGGAGGGGAAGCTGGAAGTCAAGCTGTATGGTTCCGCACTGCCAGGTCCTGCCGATGGAGTCCTCCAGATGGAAGTCAATCTTAGGACCGTAGAACGCACCATCCCCTTCATTGACCACATAATCAAGTCCCAGGTCATCCAATGCGCCGCGCAGGGCTTCTGTAGCCATTTCCCAGTCCTCATCACTTCCCATGGAATCCTCCGGGCGTGTGGACAGCTCCACATGGTATTTGAAACCAAACAGGCTGTAAACCCGGTCTATAAGGCTGGCAACGCCTTTGATCTCATCACGGATCTGGTCCGGCGTCATGAATATATGGGCATCATCCTGTGTGAAACAGCGCACACGCATCAGTCCGTGGAGCTGTCCTGATTTTTCATGGCGGTGCACCAGTCCCAGTTCCCCCATACGCAGCGGCAGGTCCCGATAAGAACGCGGCTCAGACTGGTATGCCAGGATGCCACCCGGACAGTTCATGGGCTTGATGGCAAAATCTTGCTCGTCAATAACGGTTGTGTACATATTTTCTTTATAGTGGTCCCAGTGGCCTGATGTCTCCCACAGATGGCGGCTTAACATGACCGGGGTGGAAATTTCCACGTAGCCGGCTTTTGTATGGATCTCCCTCCAGTAATCCAGCAGGGTATTTTTCAGCACCATGCCCTTTGGCAGGAAGAACGGGAATCCTGGTCCCTCGTCGCGCATCATGAACAGGCCCAGCTCTCTGCCCAGTTTTCTGTGGTCACGCTTCTTCGCTTCCTCAATCCTTGCCAGGTGTTCCTCCAGGTCTGCTTTCTTTGTGAAAGCCGTGCCATAGATCCTGGTAAGCATTTTATTCTTCTCACTGCCTCTCCAGTAAGCACCTGCAATGCTTGTGAGTTTGAAGGCTTTCACCGGTTTTGTGGTCATCAGATGAGGACCTGCACAGAGGTCCGTGAACTCTCCCTGTTTATAGAAACTGATCACCGCATCTTCCGGCAGGTCCTGGATCAGCTCCACTTTATAAGGCTCCTCTTTTTCTTTCATAAACGCTATGGCTTCCTCTCTCGGAAGCTCGAAGCGTTCAATGGGAAGGGATTCCTTCACAATTTTCTTCATCTCCGCCTCGATTTTTTCCAGGTCTTCCGCTGTCAGGGGAATCTCCCTGTCAATATCATAATAGAAGCCATCAGAAACGGATGGTCCGATCGCCAGCTTTGCATCCGGATACAGGCGCTTGACCGCCTGGGCCATAATATGGGATGCGGTGTGGCGGAAAGCCGCCTTGCCGCCTTCATCATTGAAAGTCAGGATACTCAGCTCACAATCGCTGTCCACTACTGTTCTCAAATCCACGATCTGGCCGTCTACTTCCCCTGCGCAGGCCATTCTTGCCAGGCCTTCACTGATATCGGAAGCGATATCAAGGACAGACACAGCGTGATCGTATTCCTTTTTTGACCCGTCTTTTAATGTAATAATCATAATTCCTCTGCTTCTCCTTTTCTCTAGTACAGCCTATATCACTGGAACTTATGCAACGCTGTACTAGGCATATTTCTTGTGTAATTCGGTACTTCTCACACGCGGCAGACCGGAAACCGCAAAAAACCCGTCCCATGCAGCCATTTCTGACTGCAAGGGACGGGTAACTGTCATTACTCGCGGTTCCACCCTTGTTGTACACTGTCCTTTTATGAAGGACCGGTTCACCACTCATTTGATGGTAACGGAATCACCGGGCCGGATCAGGGCCGCTCCAAGGTAGTTTTCAAATGCTTCCTGAACAGGCTGCTTCCAGCATATGCCGCCCTCTCTGGGAACCTCCGCATTTTACTCGTCTTGTCATCGCGTTTTCTGTATGAATCTATCTTTCATTATAGCCGCAGAAATATTTTTGTCAACTATTTTATCAGTTCCAACAGCTCATCCCTGCTGATCCTGTGGTCCGCCACGGCCTGCCCTTCCATGACATTTTCGGCCAGGCGGGCCTTCTTTTCCTGGAGGGCCAGGATCTTCTCTTCTATGGTGTTCTTCACCACCATCTTTATGACAGTGACTATATTCTCCTGTCCGATACGGTGGGTACGGTCTGTGGCCTGATTCTGGGCAGCCACATTCCACCATGGATCATAGTGTATGACAACATCCGCCTTTGTCAGGTTCAGCCCCGTGCCGCCTGCTTTCAGAGAAATAAGGAAGACCTGGGTTTCCCCATTCTGGAAGTTTTTCACCATCTCCCGGCGCTGTTCTTTGGTGTTCTTTCCCGAAAGATAGAGATAGGAAATCCCCGCCTTGTCAAACTCTCCGCCCAGCAGTTCCAGCATGGTGGTAAATTGGGAAAAAAGCAGTATCCTGTGCTCTGCCTGTACCAGATCCCGGACCAGTTCCACGCAGCTCTCCTGTTTCGCGGAACCTCCCCTGTAATTTTCGTAGCAAAGCTCTGGAGAACAGCAGATCTGCCGCAGTCCTGTCAGTTCCGCCAGGTACTTGATCTTCTGGGCCTGATAATCCTCCTCGCTCTGACTGTTTAATTCCATCTGCAGCCTGGCGACTCTGGCATCGTAGATCTTCTTCTGTTCCTCCTCCATCTTCACATAGATGGTCTTCTCCAACTTGTCCGGCAGGTCTTTGAGCACATCTTGTTTTTTTCTGCGCAGAATAAATGGATTTACCATATGCTTCAGCCGTTCCATGGCATTTTTGTCCTCATTCTGTACAATAGGCTGTTCCAGCTCTTCTCTGAACTTTTTGTAGCTGTAAAGATACCCGGGCATTACGAAATCAAAAATACTCCACAGATCACTGAGACGGTTCTCTATGGGGGTACCTGTCAGTGCCAGACGATGGACCGCCTGTACTTCCTTCACTGCTTTTGCCGTCTGTGTGCCCGCATTTTTAATGTACTGGGCTTCATCTATGACCATGTAAGGGAAGACCTTCTCTCTATACAACTCTGTATCCCGTTTCAGCAGGTCATAGGAAGTCACAAGTATTTCCGTGCCGGATGCGCTTTTTATGATCTCCTCCCTCTGCTGGCTGCTGCCAACGGCCACTGTGACCGGAAGGTCCGGCGCGAACCGACAGATCTCACTCTCCCAGTTATAGACCAGGGAAGCCGGACACACGATCAGGGCGCCCTCTTTCTTCATTTCCAGCAGTGCAATGACCTGAAGTGTCTTTCCCAGTCCCATATCATCTGCCAGAATCCCGCCAAAGCCCCACTGGGACAGCATGGCAAGCCAACGGAACCCGTTTTTTTGATATTCCCTGAGTTCTGCATTAAGTTCCTCCGGAATCTCAAAATCATTGTCCTGATAGCTGTTCATCTCACGGATGAGCCGTTTGAATTCCGGGCTTCTTCTGGTATCCGCCTTGCCCGGCTGCGCTTTTAAAGTTTCGGCTATGTAGGAAGCCCGGTATTTCGGTGCGGAAAAACTGCCTTTTGCAAAATCATCTTTATCAAATCCAAGTCCCTGGGACAGTTCTGATATGAGGGAAAAGCCGTTGTCCTCAAGGCTGATAAAATCACCGTTTTTCAGACGGTAATACTTTCTCCGTCTGCGGTATCCCGAAAGTATCTGCTCCATCTCTCTCAAATCCATATCTTCCACCTGAATATCCAGATCCAGCAAATCCCCGGACATACCGATTCCGATATTGACTTTTGGGGTGGGAAGGATCAGCATCCCCTTGATCTTGTCATCCACAAATAGGGCTGCCAGTTCCCGGATCTTGGGAAATCCCTGTTCCAGAAGATCATATATCTTATCTTCCTTTGTACAGAGCCCATAGATCTCCCCTGGTCTTTCTTCTATATCAAAATACGCTTCCAGGCATTTTTTCAGGGCCCCTTCCCTCTGCATGTCACGGTACTGGCTGGCCGGGTCTATCTCGGCAAACAGATTGTAGACTGTATTTCCATAGATGGCTTCCGCCCGCATCCGAATGGCATCCCCATACTTTTCATCCATACTCAGGTACACATTGCACTCCGCCTCTTTTGGCTGGTACTCGTCAAAATCAATATCGTTCATCTGAATATCCGCATACTGCTCCAGAATAGGAAGCAGTGTTCCGCAGAATGCTGTGTAGTCTTCCCGGTTGAGAAATATCGAACGGTCCCTGGATTGGAATGTATAATATTGTACGTTGTCCGTATTCAAAGCTTTCACAATCGGCATCATATCTCTTGAAAAATCAGATGTGCACTGGTAAATGATGCCGTCTTTCTGCAGATAGTCGTGGACATTTCCTTTTATCCACTTTGGTGAATGCAGATAAATATTGGCCCCCTGCTCCTCTGTTTTGACGATCTCCATTTTGATCTCCGGATTGCCGCGTCTGACCTGATAGGGGGTTCCGTCTATTTCTATGGTCTGATCCATATATTTTTGCAGGACCTTGTCTATCCCATAACCGTTCAGTGAAAGATTTCGGAAATTAGAGCTGTATATCTGGGAACTGAATTCCATATTATTATACTGGATCTTCAAGTAATCAGACAGAAGATCGATCCAGGAAAGGGCCTCCGGGGTAAAAGCAGAACGGTCATGGATAAAACCCAGATTTTTTCCGTAAGAATCATATTTGCCATATTCCACGCTGTCCAGCATTTTACAGATATTTCTCAGGATATACAGTTTGCGCGTGCCTATTTTAAATTCTATGTGGAAGGAGTTATATGAGGTTGTGATGACCGGCTCCAGGCGGACCTGACCATAATATTCCCCCAGCAGATACGCGTTATTGCGCACAGCGTACTTAGCAATGGTATTTTTCAGTGTGTCCGATGTCTCCCGTTTTCTCGGGCCTCTCACAGGAAAATCCACCATCCTCTGGGAATCCCGCGGCGTTTGGGTGTCCCTGTAGGCAAGTGCCAGAGCCACGCAGTGCTTGCACATACCAAAATAATTTCCATACGCCGGACAACTGCAGACATAGTCCATAATATCATCATGAGAGTCAAAAGTAACCGTCACATCATACCATTTGCTGCCGCTGCCTTTTACCTGGGCACTTACCTCTTTTATGCCCTCCCCACCTTCCTCGATCAGGAAACTTTTGTATCCCTTTTTCTCGGCAAGCAATTTTCCCCGCTGATACATTGCCGGAAAGCAATTTTCTTTGATCGTGCTGATTTTTAACATTTTACCCTCTCCGATTTACAAAATTATTGTATTTTCCCTCCAGCGGTCACATGTTTCCTGCTGCTTTGTCCTTCACCACTCCGAAAAATTCTCTCACAAGGTAATTGACTTGTAAAAATTTATTGCTTTCGGAAGGGATCCCTTCTATATGAGTGCACCCCAGTTTTTTCCCCAGGGCCACGCCCCGGTACACGTGAAAATTATTGGTCACTACGCCGATGGATGCCTCTTTCCCTTTCCCATCTTCCTTTGTGTCAATGATCTCCAGAGAAAATTTCAGATTTTCACTGGTATTTGTGGAATGCTCCTCTTTCAGAAGCCGCTTGGGGGAGATGCCTTTTTTCTCAAGATAGCGGTACATTGCCTCCGCTTCTGTGATATCCTCCCCTGTTCCTTTTCCTCCCGAGAGAACTGCACAGGTCTCAGGATTTTCCTCCAGGTACCCCCTGGCCCGCTCCACACGCAGTCTCAGAGAATTGCTCAGTTTTGTGCCGTTCACCTGGGCACCCAATACAATGATATAATCCAAATCTTCGGACGGCCGGTGAAACATTCCTGTAAAGATCAAGGCTTCCACTGCCACAAAAATAAGTATACAAAGCGCTGCCAGAACCAAAAGACCGTTTTTCAAGGCCACAGGGAGTGCAAACCCGGACAGCATTCCGTGCTTACTGCTTAAATGCAGAAATAGCGCGATTCCGTAAAATAACACGCCTCCTGCCGCCCATATACATGGAAACAAAGAGGAAAGCCCCGCATAGACGGCAATGCCTATAAAATAAAAAGTACAGAGGCTCCCCAAGATAATGCATAAAATCTTCATATGTATCCTTCCGTAACGATTCAGCAGGTCTGCGCATTCACTGCGCAGCCCCTAAGAAAGTGTACCGCGGCCAAGCAAAAATCCCATCGCCAAAGGCGATTCTGCATGGATTTATGCCTGTAACTGTGAGGGTGCTGAACAGTTACATCCTTTCTAAACAAAGAGGGGCGGTTCTCCACCGCCCCTCTTAAAAATTATTTATTTCTGCCACAGCAGTGTTTATATTTTTTGCCGCTTCCGCATGGACACGGATCATTACGTCCGATCTTTGCACCTTTTACGATCGTGCCGGATTTTTTCTGCTCTTTATAAAGCTCTTTTTTCTTCTCCTCCGGGAAAATCTCATCCCACTGGGGAAGTTCATACAGCCAGTCTGCTTTCGCATCCACCATGTTCTTATAGAGCAGTTCTTTGTCAAATCCCAGATTGACTTCTGTATTCTCGTCCATCTCCTCAATGGGGTTCTGAACTTTCAGACTGTCATTAATACCATCCAGGAATCCAACCATAGTCATAACTTCTACTTCAAATTTATCTGCCAGGTCTTTCACTGTGCCGCGAACTACTTCGTCCGGGTTGGCAAGAAGTTTTTCATAGATCCCTTTTTCGATCAGAAAATAGTTGGTCCAGAATTTCTGCAGCTGCGCTTTGTCTGCTTCCTGAGAATAGGCAACATCTCTCCATTCCTGTAATAATGCCATGTATCTTTACCACCTTTTATTTATTATCGTATTTTGAGGCGTCCCGAAACGCCTGACAGATATAGTATATACGATATGACCGATTTTTTCAATCCTTACTTTTTTCTGATAAATTTCCTTAACAATCCTTAAAGAATCCATCTGCCATTTGTAAAATCAGGAATCGCCACCGGCTGTCCCCCAAGGGCAATAGAATCCTCAGACAGGGCGCTTATGCACATCCAGGAAGCGGCATCGTAAACGTCGATCGGACAGGGTTTATGATTTTTCACACTTTCAAAGAATGCATCAAACACCAGCCAGTCCATTCCGTCATGTCCGCCCTGGATACCGTCATTCAGGAATTTTTTCCAGACCGGATGTTCATACTCTGCCTCATACCGTACAGCATTGCCCCACTGTTCTTTCCATTTAAAGTCATACGCCGCGTCCTTTCCGTTCAAAAATACAGAATCGGTTGCCTCCTCATACATGCCCTTTGTTCCCCACACCGTAAAGTCCCGGCTGTAAAATCTGGGAAGTGTGGTGTTCAGGGTGAGAAGGATGGTTTCTCCTCCCGCGCATTTTATGGTGGTGTTCACCACATCGCCCTGAGAAAATCCCGGGATTTCCTGGCCGTATTCTGCCAGATACTCCGAAAGCCCCTCTGCTTTCGATGCCATGGAGCTCAGAGTCAGCATCCGGTTGCCCCTGTTGATGTTCAGGATCTGGGCAATAGGACCTAATTCGTGGGTCGGGTAGTTCTCTGTATTTCTGTGTATATAATTTCGGAGACGGTAATGGCGGTTTTCTTTTCCTCCGGCAACCTCGCTGCGCAGGTCATGGAGATAACCGCCTTTGCAGTGGATGATCTTCCCCAAAACACCTTGTCCGGCCATATTCATGACCATCATCTCCCGCCTGCCGTAGCAGCAGTTCTCCAAAAGCATAAACGGGGTTTTTGCAGCCTCCCAGGCATCAACCAGGTCCCAGCACTGTTTTATACTGTAGGCGCCTCCCACTTCCATGCCTACGGCTTTGCCGGCGTGCATGGCTTTTACTGCAAGGGGAATGTGACTCTCCCAGGCGGAAGATATGACAACTGCGTCAACCTGACTGTTGTCCAGTACCTCCTGGGCATCTACCGTGATAAGAGGCTTTTTTCCGGTCATATTCTTGGTGAGCTCTGCCGCTGCCTGCGCCCTGTCCTTATATTCATCGCAGACGGCTGTGATTTCCACATCCATCCTATGCAGCATGACGTCTTTTAAAAGGCTGTATCCCCTGCATCCAAGACCTATTACCCCTACTCTAAGTTTTTCCATCTGAACGGCTCCTTTTCCTTATGTATTTTATGTTTTGAACTTTCTATATAATAGTTGTAACATACCCGTATACAGATTTCTATGTGGATTTGGGGATAAAATATTTGAATATGGATAACTATCAGCTGCCTGCCCGTTTAAAAAAACGGATTAACCCCCGTCATGGTCCCGGCCACCGGAGAAAGGATGCGGGGGATTTGCCTGTGACCCGTTTAAAAACAGTGCTGAAATAATTCCTGTCACAGAATCCCAGACACTCTGCCGTCTCATTGATCCCCGTTCCGCTTTCCAGCATTTCCATAGCATGCCGGATCTTCATCTGTGTAAAATATGTCATGATCCCAATCCCGGTATATTTTGAAAACGTCTTTTTCAGGGAAGCCTCACTCATGCTGCATAATCTGGCTATGTCCGCCTGGGTCAGCCTCTCCTTGATATGTTCTTCCAATGTGCGGACAATGCGTCTGTAATTGTCAGCGCTGACGGATTCATAATAATCCATTTTCTGCTTTTTTCCGTTCAGCACAGACAAAAGAAGATTTTCCACTGTATTGATAAAGATCTGCGCCTCCGCTTCTCTGCCTGTGCGCACACTTTTTATCAGGGTCTCTTCCTCCCTGTCAAACACTTTTGTCGCCATTTCTCTCAGAAATGTAATAGTATTATGATTCTCCTCTGTCAATTGGAACTGCTTGTCTTTGATCTGAGGCATGGCATCCGCTGCAAAGGATATCACAAAAATATGGGGCTCCGTCCTTCCTTCAGACCAAAGGCGGTGAAATTCCATGGGGCGGTGCAGCACAGACTGTCCTTTTTCCAGGATCAGTATGTCTTCCCCTGCCGTCACTCCCAGTGTCCCGTCCAGCACACAGACGAATTCCCAAAAGTCATGGGACTCTCCCTCAAAATAGTAGCTTTTATCAAAGGTTTCCTCAAAAATGGTAAAGAGTGATGTGATACTGATATATTTGCTGACCGCGCATCCCTGAAAATATCTTTTCATGGTTTTTCTCCTTAAACATCCTGATATTGTAAGTGGTAAAACTGGTTTATAAAATTATTTTAACTTTTTTTATTTCTTTTGTATAGGATGTTTGTTTCCGGTCATACTATAAGTAGTCCACGGAGGGAAGGCACAAAGATGTGACGCTCTTCGAGGATCACAAAAGAAAAAGTAGAAATACTTATCCTCCCCTTTGAAGCCTCTGTAACCGGAAGAAGCCCACCGGTTACAGGGGTTTTACATAATGTGAAGTGTTGAAGCGGGCCATCCAAGCTATCCTTTAGAGTATAGCCTTTTGATCACGATCAAAATACTGGGGGTAGTTTATCCAAATCAAAAACGCTGTTCTGTCACTTATTTCTGCGGGGTTCACAAGTTCCTAAAATAATCTTTACATAAAAAGACAACCTCCGCCATATAAATTTTATCTTGATTCGGACAAATATAATCTCTGCCGCATAACCGATGCAATGCTGGATTCAACAACCTGCTTTAAAACAGGTAATTGGTATTGCGGCTAACTGATTCGCAGCTATTCTTTCATAATATATTTCAAAATTTTATTCAAATCATCCGGCTCATGTGCTATAATTTCGAGTTCCGGAATTTTGGAAGCCACCGTAAAAATACTTGCAAGAGAGATATACTGGCATAATTTAGATTTTAGATTCAGCCTATCACCTTCAGAAGTAACAATCTCAACAGTTCCCTCGCACGTATCAATAACTTCCATTAATCCCTTAGGATTTTCAATATTCGTAAGCTTCATATCCTGTACCTTCCTTAAATTTATTATACTTCAAAAACACCAGCTATCCTCTTCAGCAGACTTGCATCTGTTTTAAAAGGACAATTTTTAAGCTTAGCATTATCGTTTCCGATACCAGCTGCAGCTCTTTTTAATAATTCCTGCGGCAATATAGTTAAATCACATACCGTCTTTATAAAATTTTCAAAATCATGCATACAAGAAAATCCTGAAAGCTCCAATATATAATTTCTTTCTTTTTCCGGGGCTTCCTTTAAATATCCTGCCAGGAAATACCCGCAAGCCTTGCCATGTGGAACGCCTAATTCATATGTTACATAATAGCTAAGTCCATGTGGCAGTGATGTTCCTGTATGGGAAATGGCCATCCCGGCACAAACAGATGCATTTATCATATTACAGTAATCCTCGTATTTTGCAGCTCTCTCTCCCAGCAAAATATCTTTACTCAGGCACCATAAGCGCATACCTTCGCGTACAAACATCCGGCTGCAGTCAGTAGCATTGGTATTCAAATAGCTTTCTATCAAATGGGCCAAAGCATCTGCCGCCGTATTGCACAGCACATTTTTCGGTGCAGCTGCCAAATATTTCCCATCCACAAGTGCCAATACAGGGAAAACCGTATGCGTCATTGAAGCTTTTTTACATATCGCATGCCTAGTCAAAACAGCCACCCCTGTAACTTCTGAACCGGTACCGCAAGTTGTTGGAATCGCCACAACAGGATATGCTTTAGCTCCTTCTGTCTTTTCATAAAGGAACTCCTCTCCTTTACCTGGATTAGCAAGCATAAGAGCAATTGCTTTTGCCGCATCCATTGGTGAGCCGCCGCCAATTCCAATCACGAAATCCACCTGTGCTCTCAGGCCTGTTTCTCTTGCCTTCATGATGGTTTCCACCGACGGATTTTCTTCTATTTCATCAAATAAAATGTTGGGTATTTCAGCAGACTCCAATGCGCTCTGCACATCCAAAAGAGCGCCGCATACTTTTGCCCCATGACGTCCTGTAACAATCAACGCCTTTTTCCCCAGTTCTTTTAAATCTTCTTTATGGTTATTAACACAGTTTTTTTCCTGGTATACCAATACCGGCATTTTAAAAAACATACTACTTTTCTCCTGATTTTTGTTTTCCTATGAGCCTTTTATATAAAAGAGCAGAGCTGCCACATTTTATGCGGCCGCCCTGCCCTTTTACAACTATCGGATAGCCTTGTACAGCGGACCGTAAGCCGCACATGCCCTGTAATCCTGTCCTTCTTTATCCGCTCCAAATGCGTTCCATGCAGCTGGCCTGTAGATATCCTTTTCAGGTACATTATGCAGACATACGGGAATTCTCAGCATAGAGGCCATCGTAATCAAATCTGCACCGATATGGCCATAAGAGCTTCATAAAAAGCATGCTGATACCATTCAAAGCGTCATTCTCTGTAGCAAGAACAAAAGGTTCTCTGGCTCCGTTCCTGCCATAATACCTCCTCCTCTAAATCCTTTCCACTGCCTCTATCTCAATATAAAGTCCTTTTTTATACTGTTCCATAAATCGCTCAAAGCCTTTCTGAAGATTGGTATCAGGAGACTGGCTGACTGCTGTCTGATTGGCAAAAACTCTCTTCTCCAGGAAATCTTCCAGTTTTTCTTCCTCCTCTTTATCTGTCATATAGGCAGCCAAAAGAGCCATTCCCCATGCTCCCCCTTCCCCCGCAGTATCCATAACAGAAACCGGTGCATTAAGCGCTGCTGCCATTACCCTCTGTCCAATGACAGGTGTCTTAAAAAAGCCGCCGTGACCATAAAGTTTATCAATCTTAACCTGCTCTCTTTCAAGTATTTCCATCCCAATATTGAGAGATGCCACTGCGGAATAGAGCTGAGACAACATAAAATTAGAGAAAGTAAGCCTTGCCTGAGGGCTTCGGACCAGAAGCGGGCGACCAGCTGACAGTCCGGTCAGCGGTTCACCGGAGAGATAATTGTATATTAATAATCCCCCGCAGTCGGTTTCTGCCTGCACTGCGGAAGTAAACATGGCAGTAAATATCTGATTCATATCCGTTGTCTGTCCCAATGCCTCAAGAAATTCTTTTAAAACCCTTGCCCAAGCATTAATTTCATTTGTGCAGTTATTGCAGTGCACCATGGCGACCGGATTTCCGGCAGGCGTAGTAACCATATCAATCTCTTCATACATACTGGACAGTTGTTTTTCCAGAACTACCATAGAGAAAACAGATGTCCCGGCAGAGATATTTCCAGTTCTGACAGCAACAGAATTGGTAGCCACCATTCCAGTTCCAGCGTCACCTTCCGGGGCTGCGAAGGGAATACCTGCACGCAGTACACCTGCAGGGTCTAAAAGAGCCGCTCCTTCCTCCGTAAGTGTCCCGGCAATTTCCCCCGCGGTCATAACTTTTGGCAGAATTTCGTCTACTATTCCCTTCCAGCCAAGTTTTGATGCAGCCTGCTGAAATTTTTCCAGCATAGACTTATCAAAATCATGTTTTAATGTATCTATAGGGAACATACCGGAGGCATCACCAATACCAATCACCTTTTTTCCTGTAAGTTTCCAATGCACATATCCCGAGAGAGTTGTGATAAAGTCAATTTTCTGTGTATGCTCTTCCTTGTTCAGGAGAGCCTGATAAAGATGTGCCAAAGACCACCTCTGTGGTATATTAAAATCCAGAAGTTTTGTTAGTTCTTCCGCAGCCTGTCCAGTCATGGTATTTCGCCAGGTTCTGAATGGTGTCAGCAAAGTTCCTTCTTTATCAAAAGGAAGATATCCATGCATCATGGCAGATATACCAACAGAAGCGACACGTTTTAACTGTACACCGTATTTCCCGGCTACATCCTTTACAAGCCTTGCATAACATGTCTGAAGGCCGGTCCAAACCTCCTCCAAATCATAGGTCCAGATACCATTTTCATATTTATTTTCCCAGCTATACTCACCTAAAGCTACAGGCATATATCCCTTTCCTATCAACACTCCTTTGATCCTGGTGGAACCGAGTTCTATGCCTAGAGAAGCTTTTCCCTCTTTAATAAATGTGGCTGTTTCTTCCCTTTTCATTCTATTGCATTTCCTTTTCTGTTTTCAATATCCATCACCATATTTACACGGTCGGCGTGGCGTCCTCCCTGAAATTCTGCTTCCAGCCATGCATCCACAATCATTTTAGCCATCTCAATTCCCACAATTCGGGCACCAAAAGCGAGTATATTGGTGTTATTATGCTCCTTGGAAAGCCTCGCTGAACATGGTTCACTGCATACCACCGCACGGATTCCCCGCACCTTATTTGCAGCCAGGGAAATTCCCACACCAGTTCCGCAAATCAAAACCCCACAGTCCACCTCTCCATCCTGCACAGCGGCGGCAACTTTTTCTCCATAAACCGGATAATTGCAGGACTCACTGCTGTCTGTACCATAATTTATCACTTCATGGCCAAGCTCTTTAAGATATACTGAAATATTCTTTTTCATTTCCACGGCAGAATGGTCATTTCCAATACCAATTTTCATTGTTCATTTCTCCTTCCAAGCCTTTACTGTGTCTGAAAATAAGAACACATGATGTAATGATCTTCCTGCACTTCCTTGAACACCATCTGATCCTGCGCTGACTTGCAGGCACCGTCTCTGGCGTATTTACATCTTGCTGCAAATCTGCATCCTGGCTTTGGATTGATCGGGCTCACAAGTTCACCGTAAATCAATTCTCGCTCCTTATTACGGCGAATTTCAGGAATCGGAACTGCATTCAGCAATGCCTGTGTATATGGATGCAGAGGATTTGCAAAAAGCTCCTTAGATGGTGCTTTTTCTATACACTGCCCAAGATACATAACACAGATTTCGTCTGCAATATGCTTGACAACCGATAAATCATGGGTAATGAACACGTAGGTGATACCCCTCTCTTCCTGAAGGTCCATCAAAAGATTCAATATTTGTGCCTGAATGGAAACATCAAGTGCAGAAACCGGTTCATCACACACAATAAATTCCGGGTCCAGAACCAATGCTCTGGCAATTCCAATTCTCTGGCGGCGTCCACCATCCAATTCATGAGGATACGTGTTTCTGAGACGTTCTGCCAGGCCTACAGTCTTCATAACGCTCATCACTTTTTCTTCGATTTCCCGTTTATTCTTTGTGATTTTATTAATTTTGAGTGGTTCCGCGATCAGTTCAAAGACAGACATTCTCGGATCAAGACTGCCATAAGGGTCTTGAAAAATAATCTGCATTTTTTTGCGCATTTCTTTCATCTTATTCCGGTCATATTTCAGAATGTCCTCTCCATCATATAAGACCTGGCCTTCTGATGCTTCCAAAAGCCGAAGGATCACACGTCCCAGTGTAGATTTTCCGCATCCTGATTCTCCTACGATTCCCAATGTCTTTCCTTTAGGAATTGTGATGTTCACATCATCGACCGCGTGCAGCTCTCCGGCAGCTACATTAAAGTATTTTTTTAATCCCACCGTCTGAATCAATGGAGTGGCAGTTATCTCACTCATAAGACAGCCCCCTTTCCTTCTTCCTTCACAGGGTAATGGCAGCGGATCTGATGACCGTTATACTCCTGGACTTTCGGACTTTCTGTTTTACATTTTTCTGTACAGTGCGGACATCTCGGATGAAATTTACATCCACTGGGCAGATGAAACGGATTAGGCATTAGACCGGGAATCGGAGAAAGCCGTTCTGTTTCCGTTTTGATATCGGGGATTGAACCAAAAAGTCCTATGGTATAAGGGTGATGAAATTTCCCCTCGAAGATATCCTCCGCTGTACCGATTTCAATAATCTCTCCCGCATAGATGACTGCGACATTGTCACAAGTCTCGGCTACAACACCAAGATCATGGGTGATCAGCAACATGGCTGTATCCAGCTTATCCTTTAAATCTTTCATCATATCAAGAACCTGAGCCTGAATAGTCACATCAAGTGCTGTTGTGGGTTCATCGGCAATCAACAGCGCCGGGGTACAGGAAAGGGCAATTGCAATTACAATACGCTGCTTCATACCACCTGAAAATTCATGAGGATACTCCACCTTTCTTTCCGGAGGAATTCCCACCATCTTCAACATACGTTCTACTTCTTTATCCACCTCTTCTTTTGAAAATTTCGGATTATGCGTCCTGATCACCTCTGCGATCTGTTCTCCCACACTCATGACCGGGTTCAGACTGGTCATAGGGTCCTGAAAAATCATAGAGATAAAGGCGCCGCGGACAGCTCTCATTTCCACTTCTGAAGTATGGAGAAGGTCTATATTTCTAAAAGCCATACAATCTGCAGACATATGGGATACCCGTCCCATGTTGGGAAGCAGTTTCAGAATAGACAGGGCTGTGGTAGTCTTACCCGCACCTGTTTCTCCCACAAGACCAAGTGTTTCCCCTTTATTTAGAGTGAAGTCTATGCCATTAACTGCATGGGCAACCTTTCCGTCTGAATGGTATTCTACGTTTAGATTTTTTATTTCCAATAATTTCTGTTTCTCTATCATACGTTCCACCTCAATCTTTCAGTTTGGGATCCAGTGCATCCCGCAGACCATCTCCCATAAGGTTGAAGCCAAGAGCAGTTAAAACAATTGCTATACCCGGTATAATTGCCAGATATGGATACATAAGCATTTTTTCTTTTGCCTCTGAGAGCATGACACCCCATTCCGGTGCGGGGGGCTGGCATCCAAGACCGATAAAGCTCAAACCAGATGCAGTCAGAATGGCTCCGGAAATATTCATAGTACCCTGTACAATAATGGGACCTAACGCATTGGGCAGAATGTGAGTAGCAATAATTCTGGCATCCGATGAACCGCAGGCCCTTGCTGCTTCAATATAGTCAGACCCCTTCACATTCAGCACCGTTGAGCGGACTATTTTCGTAAAGCTGGGAATCTGTCCTATCATCAGAGCCACCCCCAGATTAAACGCATTAGAGCCAAGAATGGAAACCAGGCAGATTGTCAGCAGAATACTTGGAATACTAATCAACACATCAATGCATCTCATAATTACATTATCTACCATGTTTCCATAATACGCAGCCGCTGAACCCAGGATGCAGGCAATAATCAATGAAACAGATGTTGTCCCAAGTCCTATCAGCAGGGATATACGGGATCCATGAATGATCCTTGCAAGAACATCACGTCCAAAGGCATCTGTTCCCAGAATATGTGCCTTCCCCGGTGCCTTGAAACGCTCGGTTATATTCTGTGTGATCGACACATTATAATCTACAATAACATCAGCAAAAATCGCGACCAAAGCAACCAGTATCAAAAAAACAAATGCGGCCATTGCTGTTTTGTTGCTGGCAAAACGCCGTATAATATCAACAGTCATAGATTTGGAGGCCGCTTTTTTCTTACTTTTTCTAGGCATACTGCTTCCTCCCCAGCTTTTTTGTTTTACGTTTTACGGATGAATAAGAACTCCTGATCCGCGGGTCAACAAAGGCATACATAATATCAACCACAAGCATGATCAAGCAAAAAATGACAGAGAGGAATATAACTGCAGCCATAACCTGTGGTACATCCTTCTGCTGAATTGCATTTAATGCAAACTGTCCCATACCTGCAATACCAAACACATTCTCAATAACAACCACACCACTTATCATCCATCCAAAAGCAGTTCCCAGTACAGTAATAATCGGCAAAAGTGCATTTTTCAGTGCGTGGAAAACCGTAACCTTCCACTCGGACAGCCCCTTTGCACGGGCTGTCCTTATGTAGTCCTGCCGGATTGTTTCCAGCATGGTAGAGCGGGTAAAACGCATCAGGGATGCCGCCTGAGGCACTGCTATGGTAACCACGGGCAATATATAACTTTTCATGGAGGTCACGCCACTTGCCGGGAGCCATCCCAGTTTCAACGAAAAGGTGAGCACAAGGATCATGCCCAGCCAAAAAGGCGGAAACGCTGCCAAAAGCATAGCTGATACTCGTGATATATTATCCAATGCCGAATACTGCTTTACCGCAGATACCACTCCCAAAGGGATTCCCAGTAATGCAGCCAGCAGAATTCCAAAGACCGCCAGTTTAAAACTCGTAGGGAAACGATGGATCACTTCTCCCATTACATCTCTGCCGGTACGCCAGGAATCACCAAAATCCTGATGCACAATAAGCTCATATGCATATCGTCCGAAGCGTACAATAAACGGATCATCAAATCCCATTTCTTCATTTAATGCCTCAATATCCTCATTGGTAGCCGTCTCACCTAATATAATTCTTGCCGGGTCACCTGGTGTCAGGTCCATAAGAAAATAAACTATGAAGATGACTGCCACAAGTATAGGAATCAGCAGCAAAATTCTCTTAATTGTATACTTAACCATAATTTTTTAACTCCATCTTACAAAGCGCAGATTTACGGTTACTTCTTATTTCCAGGACCAGTCATAAACATAGAACCTGCCGGTTGCAGAGATGGAGCAGTTCAGATTTGATTTAAATCCCCACAAACCATTCTGGAAGTATGTAGGCAGAACCGGCACATCTTCATAGATTGTCTCTGATATTTCTTTGTAAAGACTTTCCCTCTCAGCGGAATCTGTAGACTGTTTTGCCTTATCCAGTTTTTCATCAATTTCTTCATTATAATAATTGCTGTAATTGTAGGTCTGTCCGGAATGGAAGTTGCCATAATAGAAGAAGTCCGCATCTCCGGCTACTCCACTGAATCCCATGATAAAAATCGGACAGTTTCCTGCGCGTATTTCATCCAAAACTGCTGCCTGTTCCATCACCTCGATATCTGCAGTAATACCGATTTCTGCCAGACAAGACTGCAGGTAAGTAGCAATATTCTTTCTAGGTGTATTATTGGGTGTGTAAATAGTTGTTGTAAAACCATTCGCATAACCGGCCTCTGCCAACAGTTCTTTCGCCTTCTCAACATCTTTTGGATAAAGCTTAAGTTCTTTATTGTAGCCAAAGCCATCAGAAGGCACTGCACCGGCAGTTGCTGTTCCTCCCATTTCCGAATCAAATGCACAGAGGATCAATTCATCTGTATCACAGCAATAAGCGATCGCCTGTCTTACCAATTTATTGTCAAAGGGTGTCTCAGCATTGTTAAAGCCGACAAAATTCAGCGTAGTAGATGCTTTTGAGAGATATCCCATGTCAGGATTATCTTCATATTTAAGTACATCCGTCACAGATATAGGAGCCACATCAAGATCACCGGCCTCTAAAGCTGAACTGAGAGTTGTCTGATCCGCCAGAAAACGGATTTCCATCTTCTTGATAGATGCTTCCTCCCGCCAATATCCCTCGTTGGCTTCTAAAACAATATTATTTCCGCTGTCCCAGGACACGAATTTATAAGGGCCAGTACCTGCATCAACAGGATTGTAGCTGAAAGAATCGCCACATTCCTCAACCGCTTTCTTACTGACAACACGCAGGAAATGAGAAGCAAAACATTCCAGTGCCGGCTCATATGCATATTTTAGTGTCACTTCAAACGTGTGCTCATCAATTGCCTGCATGGTATCTATAATATCTGTTACAGAACCCGCATAACCGCCATCCATGGCTCTCTGGTAAGAAAATAGCACATCATCTGCTGTCAACGGTTCTCCGTTGTGGAATTGTACATCCTCCTCAAGATGAAAAGTGTATTTCAGACCATCTTCTGTTATATCCCAGCTCTTCGCAAGCATGGGCTCCACTTCCAAGTCATCCGTAAGCCATAAAAGACCTTCATAAATCTGCGCTGTGACCATAAAGGAGCCGCCATCCCCCATATTATTCGGGTCCAGTGTAGCCGGTTCCATATGATATCCCACAATGATATCTTCTCTGTCTGAACTGCTTTTCTTTGAAGTTTCTGTTGTCTTGGCATCTGAATTTCCGCAGCCCGATAATACGCCTATTACCATGGTCGCAGCCAATGCCATACTCATGATTTTCTTTGTGATACGTGATTTTTTTCTTTTATTTTCCATGTCTTACCCCCAATTAATCTAATATTTTAAAAGACACATCAGCAATCCTATCTATTAATCAAATTTAACAACTATTTTTCCTGTCTCGGGATGACGTTCAGAAGCAAATGCAAAAGCCTCCTTCGACATCTCAAATGGATAAATGGATGAAATAATTCTGTCGATATCCTTTACATAAATGGGCAGCTTGGAGATCACCGGTTCAAACTGCTCCTTCTGCTGCCTGGAACCAAGAACACGCAGGGCCTTCAAGCGAACCAGATCACCATCAATATGTACCGGTCCAGATGCAACAACAACATAGCGGCCAGCTGGAGATAGGATTTCCCCTGCCTGCTGAGAAGCATTTGGAATTCCCGCACAGTCAATCACCACATTTGGTCCCTCGCCATTTGTAATCTTCATAACTTCTTTCACCAAATTGGTCTCTTTGGGATTGATCACATAATCCATGCCCATCTCACGGGCCAGATTGATTCTGCCCTCCATAATTTCAGACATAATAACCGTTGCGCCAAAGCTTTTTGCTGTCTGACCTGTCATAAGGCCAATAGGACCAGCTCCGTGGATCAGGACTACATCCCCCGGGAAAAGTTCTGCCCGGCTGCAAGCCTGTGCCGCAATGGTATATGGCTCGATCAGTGCAGCCTGCACGTAACTAACCCAGTCCGGAATATGGTGCCACTGTTTTTCATCGTAAACCACATATTCCTGCCAACCGCCATCACTGCCGCAGCCGCTGACTGTAAGGTTTGTACAAACATTTTCCTGTCCCACACGGCAGGCATAGCACTCGCCGCAGGAACTTGTGGGTTCGTGTACAACCCGGTCACCTGCTTTAAATTTTGTCACAGCGCTTCCGACTTCCACAACCTCTCCTGTAAATTCATGTCCCGGTACAATTTTCAGGCCAATACACATACCATGTCTTCCCTCAAAGATATGGATATCAGAACCGCAGATACCTGCTGCCTTCACCTTTACCAAAACGGATCTCTCATTTTTCAGTATCGGCATAGGACGTTCTTCAAAATATACCTTCGGTCTTCCATCTACACGTTCTCTGTCATCAATAACAAACGCTTTCATTTTCAATCCTCCAAAATTTCTTTTATTTCTCCGGTTTAGTCTCTGTCATCTCTGGAATAAACAAGACTTTTCCTGCGCCATTTTTCATCTGTTCAAAAGCCTCCTCACACTGCTCCAGCGCAAACCTGTGCGTGATGATGGCAGGAAGATTGATTTTCTTAGTATCTACCAGAGAGGCCAATTGCGTCCAGGTCTTCCATACCTTTCTGCCATAGATACCCTTCCATGAGATACCTTTCTGATTGATATACCGTGTCACATTTACTGGTACATCCGTACCGGGGTGACCGACTGTAACGATTCTTCCTTCTTTGCGCAGCATCTCAAACATATTCTGGTACACTCGTGGAGAGCCCGTCATCTCAAGCACAGCATCCGCACCACCCCGGGTGGCTGTCAGTCTTCTCACTTCTTCAACAACATCCGTATCCGCAGGATTTAAGGTAACGGCACCAAATTCTTCTGCCATTTTCAGTCTGTATTCATTCATATCAACCGCAATTACTCTGCCTGCTCCACAGACATTTAAAATCTGGATTGCCACCAATCCCACCGGACCAGCACCATATACCACGATAGTATCTCCCGGAGATACTTGGGCTTCATCCACCGCATGCATAGCAACTCCGGAGGGTTCAAAAATAGCACCTTCTTCAAAAGAAACTCCATCCGGCAGCTTATAAACCACACGTGTAGGCGCAACACAGTATTCCGCAAAGCATCCCCCATATCCGGCACCATATCCTCCAAGTTCTGTGCAGTTATGGGCCATACCATTTTGGCAGTGATAACATTTACCACAGAAAATATGCGTCTCCATGGAAACACGGTCACCTGCAGAAAACTCCGTGACCCCTTCCCCAAGTTCTTCTACAATACCTGCATATTCGTGTCCCACCACATAAGGAAAACTAACACTGCTTCCGGCTGCAAAATTTTCAGCATTTTCATCCCACAGGTAAGAATGAATATCAGAACCGCAAACAGCGGCAGCTTTTACTTTAACCAGTATCTCTCCCGGACCCGGTACCGGTTTCGGAATTTCTTTATAGGCATAACCTACATTTTTTCCTGTTTTGACCAATGCTTTCACTTTCGTTTTCCTCCTCTTTAAAATAACTTCTCATCATTTTCTTTGATAAAGTCCATGTCCAGAGTCAGACCCAAACCTGGTTTATCAGGAATATACATATAACCATCTAGGGGAAGCGGTGCATCTTTATAAAGACTCTTCGTAATTCCCTCAAATAATTTCAGACGTTCCAGGAAGAGGGCATTAGGGCAGGCACTGATGAGATGAATATGGATATTCTCCATGGCATGTGGTGCAAATTTCACGTTCCACGCCTGCGTGATGGCAGCTATTTTCAGCATTTCCGTAAATCCGCCTGCACGTGTTCCGTCCAATTGAAGTATATCTGCACCACTATGTAATACTAAATCCCTGGCTCCAAATTTGGTGTATTCATGCTCGCCGGTTGCCAGCGGCAAGTCTGTGGACATCTTATATTTTTTAAGTCCCGGGATATCATCAGCAAATACCGGCTCTTCCAGGAACATAATGTCATAATCCTTGACTCTGTTGGCAAATCTGGCACCTGTGGCAGCATCCCAGCAGTTATTTGCATCGAGCATGATCCCGATTTCCGGTCCCACTGCTTCACGGACTTTACGGACTCTTTCCACATCTCTTCTCAAATTATTGCCACCCTCAACGCCCACTTTGAACTTGATCATGTTATAATGTTCGTCCTCTACCAGACTCTTCATCTCCGCTACCAGTTCATCATCTGTATAAGAAGTCCATCCACCGCTTCCATACACAGGTACTTTAGTCTGATCGCCGCCCATGAGTTTATACAAAGGAATGTCCAGTATCTTACCTTTTAAATCCCAAAGTGCAATATCCACCGCACTCAAAGCGCAGAACATCATGCCCTTTCTGCCCACACCTCTTAAATAACCAAACATTTCCTGCCAGATCACTTCAGTCTCAAAAGGATTTCTTCCCATGAGTTTAGGTGCTATATTCTTTTCAATCAAAAGCTTTGTTGCCTCTCCACCAACTTCATGATAAGTAACTCCAAACCCTTCGATTCCTGTATCCGTTGTCACCCTGACCACAGTATAGCCAATCATTTCCACTTTTCTGGTTGCATCAGCAAAGCCACCTTCCACTGCTGAGGACACCAGATGCACTTCTATTTTGGCAATTTTATGTTCTTTCATAGCCATATCCCTTCTCTGTCCATTTTTTAACTTTTATAAAAGACCGTTCTTTTCCGCTGTTTCTCTCAAGAAAATCTTCTGAGATTCATTCAGTGGTAAAAACGGCTTTCTGCATGATCCACAGTCCAATCCCTGCATTTTCAGAATTTCTTTGACACCTTTAAAGACACCTACTTTACAGAGTGCCTGCACTACACAATTTATCTCTCCCTGTATTTTCAGTGCCTCTTCTTTTTTATTCCCGGCAAAGCACTGATCCAGTTTCACAAATTTATCTGCCATAATATTATAGGTACTTCCAATACCGGCTTTGGCTCCTGCTGCAAGGGCACTGAGATAAATTTCATCATGGCCGATAAAGATACTCTTATCCGGATATGCTTCAATCAACTGCTGAAACTGAAACAAATCATAACTGGTATGCTTTATCCCAAGAATCTTCTCATTTGCCAACAGCCTGTCAAAGTCATCCAGCGTAAACTCTATCCCTGACATTTTGGGAATGTTATATACAATGACAGGTGTATCCACAGCATTTGCCAAATCCTCATAATAAGTTACCAATTCATTTTTCGTAAAAGGAAAATAAAAGGGAGGAACCGAAGAGATTGCCGATACATTTCTGCTGTATGCATGGCGGGCCAGCTCTATACTATGTTTGGTTGCAAACATTCCAATATTGACAATGACTTCCCCTTTTCCCCCAACTGCTTCTGTCACGGAGTCAATCAGATATTTTCTTTCATCCGTAGAAAGAAGATAGGATTCTCCGGTACTGCCTGACACATAAAACCCTTTTACACCCTGTGCCTGGTTTTTCTCAATCAACTTCTGAAGCACTGCATCGTTAATTTTGCCATCCTGATCGAAAGGTGTTACAAGGGCTGTATATAACCCTTCAAATTTTTTCATGCATTTTTCTCCTCGTCACTGCTTTAACTGCGCAAATTGAATAGATGTTGGTGTATCCACTTTCGCTGTGTGGCCACTCCACAACAGTGTTCCCTCTACTTCATCAATTTTATAAGAAGTAATCGAATCACTATCCATATTTCCCACTACCAGATAATTCCCTTTGGGAGATACACCAATCCCCCTCGGATAAATCCCTTCCATCTCTAAAACCTGTACCCTTAAAAGCCGGCCTGTCTTATTGTGAACCTGATAGACAGCAATACTGTTATCTCCGTGATTACTCGCATACACGAATTTCCCTGACGGATGAATACGGATATCTGAGGGGGCATTTCTCGTAATATTACCTTCCACCAATGTAGATATCACCTGAACCTCCCCAAACCTGCTTCTGTCCTCATTAAATTCATAGACAGACACCGTTGATTCCAGCTCATTTACCACGTAAAAGCAAGGTAGTTTTGGATGGAACACTAGATGCCTGGGGGCAGATCCCAGACGCGTATGACAGGTAAATCCTTCTATAAAACAGTTCTTCTTCTCGTCTATGCGAACCATATGAAGCATATCTGTTCCTCTGTCGCATACAATTCCTACCCCATTTTTATCAAAATTAATGGAATGCGCATGTGAACTGGATTGAAATATCTGGGGGGATTCAATCCAGTTTCCTGGAAAATGATGGTCCGCCATCTCCATATTTTCTTTGTAAATATGGTAGCTGCCTGGTTCCTGGAAAATAATCAAATCACTTCCAGGCTGTATCTCACCCTGTCCTCCAACTTTAAAAAGTGCAATGCCCGAACTGTCATACTTTTTCTGGCATGTAAATTCTCCATTATTATTACGTGAATACGTGGAAATAACTGCAAACGATGCATGGTTGCTACAGCATACATATTTCCCCGATGTATCCATACAAACATACGCCGGAAGAGAACCTAGAGAAGAAGTCTGATTGATAAGCTGCAGTCTGCCTGTCTCCTGCTCTATGTGCATAGCGGAGATTCCACCTCCAGCAGCATATTCTCCCTTTGGAAATTTGGTCATCTCATTTGCGCAATATAGATACTTATTATCCGGGGACACAGTCAGCGTCCCCGGTTCCTCTACACCTTCGAGTGTATCTATATATGTAAATCCACCTGTCTCTTCATGAAATACAAAGGCTGAAATACCATTGCCATGCCCCCTTTGTTCCCGGTTTCCCCAGGAGCCTACATATATTACACTTATAGAACAAGCCCTATATGGCATCGTATTTTCACATTTTTTCATATGGACTTCCCTCAAATGTCTATCTGTTATAACTGTACCTGCTTCCGGAGATTTCTTTCCAAATTGCGTCACATTCCTGCAGAACCTCTTCCGGCAGAGAATCCCCATCCAGAAGTTTTGCATTTTGCTCCATATGGCTCAACTTGCTTACACCGGTAATAATGCTGGTGATCCCCTCCTGTGCATCAATCCATTTCATTGCAAGCTCAATCAATGTCATGCCATGATCACCAGCAAGATCCGCCAGATTCTTAACAGCCTTAAGATTAGAATCCATCCAATAACGCTGACGATAATCTGCATGCTGGGAGAAGCGTTCTCCTGCATTGATATTTCCGTCATTATATTTTCCGGAAAGCAGACCTGCGGCCAGAGGATTATAAGCAGTCATGGCAATCTTATGTGTTCTGGTGCATGGAAGAAGTTCTTCCTCTATCCCTCTGGTAAGCAGATTGTATACATTTTCAGTAATTACAGGGGCCACAAAATTATGCTTATCGCAGACAGCCAATATATCGGAAATCTGCCAAGCAGCATAATTACTGACACCGATATAGCGAATCTTTCCGGATTTGACCAGCGAATCCATGGCTTCTAAGGATTCCTCCAGTGAAGTGTTATAATCCGGAGAATGCATATAATAAATATCAATATAATCTGTCTCCAGTCTTTTCAGACTGTCTTCCACACCTTGTATAATATGTCCACGGCTTAATCCGGAATTATTGATGCCCTCTGTAACGGGGTAAAACACCTTTGTCGCAAGGATTATCTGATCTCTTCTGCCTTTCAGGCCTTTTCCTACAATTCGCTCTGACTCCCCGCCATTATAAACATCTGCAGTATCAAAAACATTGATTCCATTGTCCACCGCACAATCCATAATTTTCAGGCTGTCTTCCTCACTGGTATGGCTGCCGAACATCATGGTCCCTAAAGTAAGTCTGCTGATCCTGGTTCCCGAACTTCCCAAACAGGAATATTTCATTTTCTATTTCTTCCTTTCTCAAATCAACTCTTTGTTGTATGGCCGGCAGATTGAATAACAGTTTTTCTACCGGCCATCGTAACTTATAGGAGAATTACCGGCAGTCTTTTTTCTTTGCGATCACTTCACGAACCGCGCTCTTCACATCTTCTTTTGTCAGGCCATATTTTTCAATAAGCCCTTGATAATCGCCGCTCTCTGCGAATGTATCTTTAAGTCCCACGCGTTTCAGGACTGCCGGACAATTTTCGGATAATACTTCTGCCACTGCGGTCCCCAGACCGCCCATGATCTGATGGTCCTCAACCGTAACGATTGCTCCTGTTTCTTTAGCAGCCTTAATGATTGCCGCTTCATCAATTGGCTTGATGCATGGCATTTCAATCACTCTTACGGAGACGCCTTCTTCCTTCATCTCTTCGCTTACTTCCAGTGCGCGGTAGAGCATTTCACCGCAGGAGATAATAGTCACGTCATCACCGTCAATCATTGGATTAGCCTTGCCAATCTCAAAATGATAGTTTTCATCGAAAATCTTATGCGCTTTGATACCGATGGTGATCATAGCCGGTCCTTCATGCTTATAAATCTCGCGGGTGATAACCTTTGAAGATTCGTAATCTGCCGGAACTACGATTACCGTATTAGGAAACAGCCTCATAACATTGTAATCTTCCAATCCCATATGGGTAACACCACCATCAGGGCATCCCAAAAGGCCGCTGAATGCACATAACACCTTCACATTAAGGTTGGGATATGCTACAAATGTACGGAACTGCTCAACGCAGCGGAGCGTTACGAATGGTGCGAAACCGCACATAAAAGGTTTCATTCCGACAGCAGCAAGTCCCGCCGCGAAAGCCATGCCGTTCTGCTCCTGAATACCAATATTCACAACCTTGGCCGGATCTGCTGCCTCAAGCGGTCTTAATCCTGTGGAGTTATGGCTGTCACCACTAATTGCAATTAATTTATCATCTTCTTGTGCCAGTTCTACAAGAACTTCACCAAAGCCGTCTTTGCGGAGTTTTTCATCAAGTTCAAACATATTCATTGCCTCTCTTTCTATAAATAAATTCCAATCTATTTTCTTAATTTTTATAAGTCAGCAGCATCAATCTCTGCAAACGCATTTTTCATCTCTTCCTCTGTGATCATTCTGTTGTGCCACAAACCATTATGTTCAATGAAGCTTACGCCCTTCCCTTTCACTGTATTGGCAATGATCACTGTTGGACGGCCAGTATAATTCCTTGCAATATCCAGCTTACTATATAGATCATCCAGATCATGACCATTTGCTTCCAGCACATTCCAGCCAAAGGCTTTCCATTTTTCTACCAGAGGATGAAGGGGCATTACAATGTTCAAATCTGTACCACTCTGAATATGGTTATAATCCACAACCGCTGTCAGATTGTCCATATGCATATCTCCTGCTGCGAGTGCTGCTTCCCAAACCATACCTTCCTGGATTTCACCATCCCCCAGTACCACATATACCTGACTGGTCTTTTTCTGTTTTTTCAGGCCTTTTGCCATACCAAGCCCCAGAGAAAGCCCATTTCCTAACGAACCGGATGTCATATCTATACCCGGTGTCTTTTTCATATCCGGATGCCCCTGAAGTTTGCTGTTGATGTGGTGATATTTCCAAAGTAATTCTCTGTCAAAAAATCCTTTGCGTGACAGAACTGCATATAATGCCGCACAGCTGTGTCCTTTAGAAAGAATGAATCTGTCCCTGTCCTCCCACTTTGGATTTTCAGGATCGATCCGCATAATTTTGTAGTAAAGCGTTGTGAGGATTTCCACACAGGACAGGCTGCCTCCAATATGTACACTGCATCCGGAACGGGGTCCCATCTCCAGAATATCTTTACGCACATTTTTTGTTACTTCCACAAGTCTTTCTCTTTCACTAGATTTCAGCATAATTAACTAACTCCTTCCTTGTTATAATGTAGTTAAAATTTGTTTTACATCCAGACCGACCATATCGGCCATTTCCTTAATACAGCTAACGGTTTCCCCGCTTAACTCCAGAGCACTCTCTCTGGCTGCTTTTAATTTGCGCCCCTCCAGCTCTCCGGGATACAAAACCTCTTTAAAGCCCGGTGCTGCAGGAATTGACGTGATGTCCTCGATCAGTGTCTCCATACGTTTATTAAACTCAGCTGCCGGCATAAAGTTCTCTATATTAATTACCTGAATATAAAAACCATTGTTTACTTTACTGTCTCCGATGGGCATACAGCATATATCATCCTGATAGGCACCTCCTGTCAGTACACCGGCCATAATGTCTACCATTCCAGCCAGCCCATATCCTTTTGGTCCTCCAAAAGGAAGCATAGAACCTCCATCAAGAATCCTCACCGGATCTGTTGTAGCATTTCCGTCCGCATCAATTCCCCAGCCTTCCGGAGCCGGAACACCATCCATCTTACACTGCTGAACTTTTCTGGCAGCTCCTACTGTAGTTGCCATATCCAGCAGATAGGTGGGATACTTCCCAGCCGGTGCACCGTAAGTATATGGATTTGTTCCCAGATACTTTCTTTTTCCTCCCCATGGTGCCATTGTAGCATCACCGTTGGCACACATATAAATGATCATATTCTGGCTGGTTGCCAGTTCTACAAAATACTGACCTGCACCATAATGATTGCCTCCTGTTACCGTCACTGCCACGCATCCGCTTTCTTTTGCCGCCTCAACGGCTGCTTTAACCGCTTCCACAGCCACCGCTGCTCCAAGGGCATTGTCTCCATCAACCTTTATAGATGATGGGGCAATACGCTCAATTCTGATATTAGGGCTAAGATTGATTTTTCCGGCGATCACATCTTCCAGATGTCTCTTTGCCAGTCCAATCCCATGAGACCAGATACCTTTTGCCTCACTGGATACCAGGTTCTCCGCCTGATATCTTGCATGCTCTTCTGTAACCCCCGCCTTCTCGTAAATCATCTGAAGGCATTCAACCATTTTTTCATAGCTTACTTTCATTACCATTCTCTCCTTTGCAATGATCGGATCGCCATTGACTTTGTTTCTATTTTGTTTTGTATAGCTGCATCATATCACCGTATTTTAATTTCGTCAACTATTAATTTTATTATTATTTTAAATATTGTTTTTTTTATTAGATGTCAACAAAACCCATGTATAATTTTTGTTAATTATTGATTATATACAAATACAGCTTTTAATATTATAATTAAATTAACTATTATTTTAATTATTTATAATTATAGTCACTTCATAGTTTGTGAATATGTAACTATTTTATATCTTCACTGCTGTCATAAGATCAGGAGTATCCCGACGGTCACGTTCATGTATGATTCATGTATCAACAATAAATTTTTAATATCTAATTTACAATTTACACAAAAGGGGCTATACTGAATAAGTCAAGGATATTTAAAGTCTTATTTTTTTTCATAATTAAATTTTTAATTAAGATAAATATAAATTTTATTTATGTGAGGGTGATCATAATGAACATAACAAATAATAACTATTCTGTAACACAGATAAAGGATCAAAATGTATTTTTGATCAAGTCAGCCTTACGCCAGGTCGAAAGCGGGACAAAGCAGACTCTTTCCCGCTTGACAGGGTTAAGCGTATCAACTTGCAACAATATATTAAATGAGTTACTGGAGACCGGAGAAGTTACCAGTATAGAGCAGGCCAATACCCGCTCCATCGGCAGGCCGGCCAACGCATATGTATTTAATGGTGATTTTAAATACATATGCTGTCTGAATGCCTCCTGGCGCAATGAAACAAATACCACATTTTTCCACTATATTATCATGGATCTTCTGGAAAACATTGTGGAAGAGGATAATATTGATTGTTCCGATATTTCTTACAGTGAGATAGAAAATCTTTTACAGCAGCTTGTAATCCGTTATCCCAAAATTGACACCATCTGCTTTGGAACTTCAGGATTCTCAAATAATTCCAAATGGGCAAATGACCGCATTTTTTCCATGCTAAACGGCAAAGATATCCAAAAGGATCTTACTTCTCATCTTAATAGAAAAATAATTGTGGAAAATGACCTGAACGCAATTTCTTATGGAATCTATAATAGTACACTAAAAAACAAATATGATATGTCTTCTATGATCACCGTTGCCTTCTTTAACAAAAAGGGCACCGGAGCTGGTATTATTTATAAGGGTAAGATTCTACATGGCTATCAGAATTTCGCCGGCGAGATTGGTTATTTGAATATGAACGGGAAATATATGGATGAACTTCTGGACGAACAGTCCGAACAGATTATAAGTTATGTGGCACAGATTGTTGAGAATATTACCACCCTTTTAAATCCTGCCACTCTATTTCTTATTGGAGAATATATGAATGATGAAGTAGCAGAGAAAATTCGCACATATGATTATAAAAAGATTCCTGAAAATGTATTACCTGAGATTGTCTATATTGATCATTATCAGAATTATTTTATCGAAGGACTTTACCAGATTGCTATTAATTCCGTTTTGAATGCGCCTGAATGGTAAAAGCTATGTCAAATTGGTTTCATTTATAAAATATTAATTCAGCATAAATCAATTAATGTGCTTAAACGAGGTCATAATAATTACCTGGGTATCCGATTAACATGAGAAGCCAGCACCAAAAGGGGCTGTGAAAAAGCCCCTATCCTTTTACTTTCTTCTCCCCGGCCCGGTAAAAATCATGGAGGATGCGCAGCCGTTTCGCCTACATCATGGTGTACTTCTTCCCCACAAGAAAGATACCATCCTTCCAGATACGCCTGACCGGTATCAGCTGCTGGACACTCCTGGGGATGGAGAAGGGTTCTTTCTCCTGCCGGACTGCCTGCTTCAGCGTCTTAATCATGCGTCTTATCCCCCTCCTTCTCTCGATTCCTTATCGCATCCTTTAAAATATCATAGTACAGGTTCTCGGAATGAAAGACTAATCTTCTGGGTATCAAAAGTTCTGTCTTCACCCACGCCCATAAATATTGTTCTGCTGTCATCCCGTTATATCTGAAGAACCCAAGGACCGCAAAGGGCACGGCCCCAAAAATACATACCCAGCTCACAAGTTCACTCCCTAAATACGGTTCTGCCATAAAGTAGAGCCCAACCGCTGCCAGACATGCCAGGACAGAAAAAAAGAACTGCCGCATGGACAGTCCAAAGAACATGTTCTCTGTGTACTCCCAGATCTCCTTGTTTATCTTTACTTCCAAATCTGTGACCTCCTTTTGGACATAAAAAACCGCCACCTACTGTAAGGTGACGATCTTATTTTGATTATTTTATTGTTACCGAATGAGCCAACCATACTCCTTGCGGCAGTCAAGGATATACTCCACATATACCGTATCATCCTGGATCTGGTAAAGGACAAGATACCATTTCTCAATAAACATCCTGTGATATTTATTCGGCGTGATGTACGATCCCTCAAAAAAAGGAAAACGCTGCGGCATCTGGGTGAGGGAACGCATGGCAGTCATGATCTCTTTCTTTTTTGCCGCCGCTGCTTCTTTGCTGACCTGCGCCATAAAACGGATATGCATTCCCAGCAGTCTCTTCGCCCTATCGGAAATGATCACTTTGTATCTCTTATTATCTGCCATACACTATCCCTCTGCGATCACATCATCCAGGTAAGCTTCCAGTTCATCAAGCGTGCAGCCGCTTCTTCCCGCGATCCTGTCTTCCTCAACAGCAAGCAGCTCCTCTCTTAATCTCAGCATCTTTTCCCGTCTGTTATAAGTTTCAATGTCCATGACGACCAAATCTCCCTCACCATTCTTGGTAAGGAAAACAGGTTCTGCAGTCTTTCTGCACATATCGGCGATCTCGTTGTAGTTTTGACGGATTGCTGCGGATGGGCGGATATTCATAACAATACCTCCTATGATCATTGATAGCATTATTCTACCTATATTATACCCATTTCATGCAATGAAGTCAACATATCCCAAAAGCTGGGATCACAATCCTATTTTCCTATACCCAACCCTTATTCTTATGTTAAAATTCAACTCCCATCTTTATACTTTCTTCGGGATGTTCTATAATATAGTGGGTATATTCTTTGTCACACTCTGCAAACTTTACAACAGGAAATACAACATTTTCACAATTTATTTTTCCTGATGCCATGAGTTTCCAGCTTTCTCTGCAAATCCGCTCAAAGCTCCATCTGGGATAGTCCCGGTTGGGATTACTGCAGGCTCTTGAAAAGAATATATTCTGCTGGTTAAAGTGTCCCTCTCTTCCCAGATGAATAGGAATATAACATTCCTTAAACCAGCCGCATAAAGCCATATTGCCGTTATAAGAGAGAGCGCGAAGTCCATGTTCCAAAGCCTTGTAGTTCCCACTTGTCTCTATAACCACATCTACGCCCATCCCATCTGTCAGTTTCCGAAGTTCCATTCCCATATCCTGCTCCAGAGGATTAAAAGCAATATCTGCACCATTTTCCAGGGCTGTCTTTCTGCGAAGTTCGATGGGGTCAGATACCGCTACAAAGGAAGCTCCCGCTGCTTTTGCTGCCTGAGCTGCCATCTGCCCGATAGCTCCAAGGCCTGATATCAGAACCGTATCACCTATTCTTAAATCAGCGTCCCTAAGTCCGCCCAAGGCAAACTGCATAGGGTCATAACACATAACCTGTTTCCAAGTCATCCCCTCCGGCATATTCAGAATCTCACAGGCCTTCACTGTATGGGTTTCCGCCAGATGTCCGTATCCGGCCACCTGCGCTCCTACCGTATAACCCACTGCCTCATCCCCCACTTCTGTTATAATACCCACCCACATATTTCCAAGACCGCCAAAAACAGAACTCTCCCTCTGCTCCCGTTTCCTGAATATTTTCAGTTCTTCATCATAATATTGTTCTTCAAAAGGCATTGCTTTGATTCCTGTCATTTCCGTTCCATGCTTAGGTGCACCATATATGCATTTTACCCTTACTTCATCCGCCTTCAGGGGTTGTTCTTCATACTCAAAAAGCTGCGGCGTATAATTTTCATTTGCAAGTAATTGTTTCATTGTTTATTCCTCTTCCTAATAATTTTCCACCCGTGTCTTTTCTCCGTCCATCTTTGCCGAGAACAAGGCAGCTTCTACATAAAGAAGACTGCGAAGCCCTTCCTCCACGGAACAAAAGCTGTCCAGATTCTCCTTCACTCTTCGTATAAAATCTCTGTCTTCTTCCAACTTATGATCTGTGGGTTGATTAAAATATTCCACTCGTTCTCCGCCATTCTCAATATAATGAAATTCCGCTTCATCAGGACTTCTGAAAAATACGCTTACATTCTCAAACACCGCATCAAACAAGGCGTCCCACCTGCCCGGCACAGAACAGTTATTAGCCGTAATGGCAGCTTGTGCTCCTGTAGTAAACGTGCTGGCAGAAACACTGACATCCTCCACTGTATAACCCGGTACATCTCCGTGACATACATTTCCCACAAATGCAGAGACAGCTTTAGGATGCCCGTACAGATATCTACAAATATCGTACACATGGATTGCCTGTTCAAATATCTGTCCCCCGCACAGATTTACATCTCTCCACCACGGCGCATGGAGGGCATTACACTGGTATCTACCGTTAAAAAGTACAGGTCTGCCTGCCTTTTTTCGTTCTACCATATCACGTAATTTCTGAACCGCTGAACCATAGCGCATATGAAATCCCACCTGCGTCTTAATCCCGCTTTTTCTGGCTGCATCTACCATGCTTTTCCCTCTGCTGCTGGTAATCGCAATGGGTTTCTCAATAAATATATGGATTCCTTTCTCCGCAGCTTTTTCAAACTGGCCATTCTGGGCAAAGGGAGGCAGGAGGATATACAGTACCTCCATCTCTGCCTCTTCCAGCATTATGTCAAAATCTGAATAAGCTGCCGCTCCTGTCTTCCCACACAATTCCTGGGCTTTTTCCAGATTGGTATCACATATTGCAACAATCTGTACTTCTTCAAGCTGAATCAGATTGCCAACATGAACATGGCCCATTCCCCCAGCCCCCAGAATCCCTGTCTTTACTTTTCTCACTCTTTCCTACCTCCCATATTAGATTTATCTGTTAAAACGTATGCCGGCTGTACTCACCCCTTAACTGCCCCGGCTGTTATTCCGGAAATAAAACTTTTTTGGAATAACGTATATACCACTACAATAGGCAATGTACAGATTGTAACACCTGCTGCAATCAGAGAATGATCTGCTGTATATTTTCCGAAGAAAAACATCAGACCCAGTGGAAGTGTTCTGGCTGTGTCTTTATACACCACCAGCATAGGAATAAACATATCGTTCCATGACCACATAAATTCAAAAACCAAAAGCGCTGATAATGCCGGCTTGATAAGAGGCGCCATAATATAAGCAAATGTGGTAAATTCATTACACCCGTCTATGGTGGCTGACTCTATCAAAGCATCCGGCAAATCTTTAAAGAAAGCCCGCATCATAAACACTGCAAAGGGCATAGACAATCCGAAATATGGAATAACCATGGCCCATCTGGTATTGATAAGTCCCAGATTCTGCAGATTGTAGTAGAGCGGAATGACCATCGCCTGAACAGGTATCATCATTCCAAACAGCATGAAAGAAAAAATCTTGTCCCTCCACCGAAACTTCAATTTTCCAAATGCGTATCCCGCAAGTGACGACAAAGCAAGTACACCGAGCACTCTTGGCACAGCCACCAAAATACTGTTCAGCAGATATGTGCTCATTTTGCCCACTGTCCAGGCATTGATAATATTATCCAGTGTCAGTCTGTCAGGAACCGCAAAGGGATCTATGTTCAATTTTTCCGACGGAACCAGCGCAGCCTGCCACATCCAATACAGCGGA
Source organism: Blautia marasmi (assembly GCF_900258535.1). Taxonomy (NCBI): domain Bacteria; kingdom Bacillati; phylum Bacillota; class Clostridia; order Lachnospirales; family Lachnospiraceae; genus Blautia; species Blautia marasmi. The sequence continues at coordinate 3,547,235 of NZ_OIWX01000001.1, read as the reverse complement.
AGTATGGAAATAAGCAGGGTGACAATCAAAACTCCATAAGTCACTATCTTCTTTACAAGACCTGCTCCTGACCCCTTGTATATTTTTTTCATATGACTTGTCCCCTTCCTTCCCGGCATTATCCGTCCTCTTTTTCTGAATATTTCATATAGAGTGCAGAGCAGACTGCTATCATGGCGGAAAGTACCACCGCAATAGCCGATCCCATGCCAAATTCACTGTCTTTGAAGGCCGTCCTGTACATCAGGTTAGAGATAACCTCTGAGGAATAGTAAGGTCCCCCTTTTGTCATTATGTAAACTATCTCAAACACTTTAAAAGAACCTATCAGTGAGTTCAGCACAAGCAAAGTAAACGTATTCTTCAGCAAAGGAAGTGTCACATAGAAAAATGTCTGAACCGGATTTGCCCCTTCAAGCCTTGCTACCTCCACATAACATGTGTCTATACCTGAGAGGGCAGCCATGGTGATAACCATACAGAATCCATAATGAACCCAGCTTCCTGCAATTAAAAGCGCCCACATCACTGTCTTTTCATCCCCCAGCCAGTTAAAGGCCAGAAAATCCAGACCAATGAATTTAAGAACTCTGTTCAATATTCCAAACTCAGGATTCAGAATCCAATTCCACACCACACTCACCGCCACCATGGAGACAATAGATGGCATATAGAACACTACCCGAAACAGCAGTCTTCCCCTGACGAATTTCTGACTCAGCATAACTGCCAGAACCACACCAAACACCGTGGGAACGAATATGGTAAATAAAATCCAGAAAATATTATGTCCGAGGGCTTTCCAGAAAATTCCGTTCTGAAAAATCGCTTTATAATTTTCCAGACCCACAAACTCCATAATAGGAGCTGCCCCGTCCCATTCATAAAAGCTCAGTTCCACGGTATTTAAAATTGGTATAATAGCAAAAATAATATAACAAATCAAAGCAGGAGCCACGAACACCATAGCTTTACACCATCTGCCCACTGCCCGCTTACGTCTGGCAGCACGATTCATTCCGGATACCCCCTTTCCTTATCTTTCTATAACTACTTCACAACAGCTTTATAATTTCCTTCTTCTGTTTCCTGGTCAAGAACCTTCTGTTTTTCTTCCATACACTCCATACCAGTCTTTTTGCCTGCTAGCAGTTCCTGCATATAGTTGGCTGTGGCTTCGTTTACCTTTGTGGGCATAAGTACATCCAGATTGCTTCCCATCTTGGTTGCAGTTAATATGGTATCTGCAGCATCTTTAAAGAGCGGGGTTACCTCTGCCTCATCCACATTCGCATTATTAGTTGCGGGAATGAGTCCTGCATCAAGCCACCTATTTACATGTTCCTCGTCAAACATATATTCCAGAAACTTGATCGCTGTAAAGGTTTTATCTGCGTCTGCTTTCCCATTGATCACCAATGCCTGACCCAGACCAAATACCCCTGATGTCTCTTTTCCCTCTGGCGCCGGCAGGAAGAAGAAACCACAGTCTTCCCCTAAACCTTCTTCGCCTCCAAAGGCACTTACTTCCCAGGTTCCTGTGGGATACATGGCAATCTTACCGGACAGGAACATCTTTCTGGCATCGTCATGTCCCATCGCATTGGGAGCGTCAATAGTCCATCCGTTCTGTACTGCCTCCTGAATCTTATCCAGACCTTTGGCACAGTCTTCCTGGCTGAACTTATCCTTAAGAGCCAGTATATCAGAAATTTTATCACAGCCTGCAAAAGCGTTCAGCCAGATACTTTCATAGTGATAGCCAGGCCACTGGTCCAGATCATCCAGCATCAGAGGTGTTTCCCCGTTCTCCTTTAAGGTCCTGCACATCTCCTCAAATTCTTCGTAAGTCTCAGGTTCCTGAAGATTGTATTTCTCAAAGATTCCTTTATTATAGTAAACACCCACAGACTCTAACTGATTACCTACTCCGTATAATCCATCATTAAACTGACAGGATGTAAGTGCATTTTCTTTAAACAGCTCGTTCCATCCGTCCTGCTTCGCGATCTCTGTCAAATCATAAGCCAGCCCCCCATTTGCCAGCACTCCCAGATAACCAGACCCAATTTCATATGTAAAGATATCAGGCCCCTCACCTGCATTGATTGCAGCCTTAATCGTAGTTCTCAGATCATCCATCTTCATAACTACTCGTTCCACCTTGATTCCATGTGCTTCCCCAAATCCATCTGCAAATTCCTGAAATAATAGATTGCCTTCCCCTTCTGTAGAGTCATCCCAAAGAGTAATATCTGTATAATTCCCCTCTGTCCCCGAAGTCTGATTCTGGTTTTCTGTTTTGCTCTCCTCTTCAGATTTCTCTCCCTTTCCTGCCTGGGCATTCTTCTTCACTGTACTGCTCATACATCCCGTACAGGCCATGGATGCAGTCAGTAAAACCGCCAATACTGATAACAACTGTTTTTTCTTCATGCCTTTCTCCTTTCACATAATTTCTCACTTGTTTTACCTGGTATCTTCATTATAGATATTTTCCCTTTACTATGGAATGCCTGTTCTTACTCTGTATTTGTCCATTTTACATATCATTTCTCTTTTCCAGATTTCATTTCATATGTGCATAGCAATCATAATTTTTATCAATCCATTAGTTATTTAGCATATTTTTACAAATTATTATATAATTTATAGTGCATTATCACGGTTATATCCTTCTATTTTTCTGGTATCATAAAATTTATTCTAAAACCGCTTTATTATGTCCAGTACTGGTATTTGTCCTTTTTTTTCATGTTAATATGTGGTAAATTTTACCATATCATATAAAAAAAACAGCCCGGTCTCTATACCGTGACTGCTTTTCGTAAAATTTTATTCATGCCTTTAACCTTCTATTTTCTTCCCTGAATCTGCTGGGACTTTGCTGTGCACACCGCGTAAAAAAATGAGTAAAGCCGGGAATACTCTCAAAACCTGATTTTTCCGCTATTTCACTGACTGTCATGTCGCTATCCTGGAGCATAAGCTTTGCCCGTTCTAAGATAATCTGATTTTTCATCACCATGGGTGACGTTCCAAAATAATATTTGAAGCGATTAGATATATATACAGAACTCATATGATATTTTACAGAAAGAATCTCCAACGAAAGTTTTTGATTTTCCTCACTGTTAATCTCTTGAAAAATCTGCCAGAAGGCTTCCGGAATCCTGGCATTCAGCTCAATCTTCTTATCAGCAATCAACTCCTCCACCAGATATGCCATCAGCTCCAAACCGCAGGCTCTATGCATAAGAAGCTCTGACAGCTTATTCATCTGCCTGCTGCTGTCATAGAAACGATAAAAAATATTCTCAAATCCCTCTCTGTCTTTCAAATACGACAGCACCGGAAAATTTAAGAGTTTTAATGCGTCCACTGTATGCTGAATCCTGAAGCAGAAATGCCACCACAAAAAGGTAGCTGGTTTGCAGTCCAGTTTATAATGACTGTGCAACACGTTCTCCGGGATTATCACTATACTTCCAGGTCCGGTTTCATATGTTTTACCATTTATCTCCAGTACCGCACTGCCGGATTTCAAATATGACATAACATAGCATCCCATTCTACGGTTATAAGTCTTCATCTCTCTTCTGGTTTCTACATCATAAGCTTCTATTTCCAGATTCGCCATCTGCATAATCTGTTCCAGGCATTGCTGCATGATATCACCTTACCTTATCATCTTTTCATATTCATTTTAGCATAATAAGGGCTAAACTTCTACCCGTCTGCCAAATGCCTTTTGATGGTGACCGTATATTTCAGTCTCATGACCAGCTTTCCACCCCCTTCTTGTCAGCAGATTCATTCCCAAACATCAAGCTTCTTTCCTTTCGCATAAAACTCCCTATCCTTTTCCCCAATTTCCCGTACCACTTTACACGGAACGCCAAAAGCAACTACATTTGCCGGAAGGTCGCTTGTGACTACACTTCCGGCACCCACAACCGTATTGTCCCCTATGGTGATTCCCGGCATTATCTGAACGGCAGAGCCTATCCAAACATTTTTCCCCACATGGATCGGAAGATTGTAGACATAGTGGTGTTCACGGAGAATAGGCAGTATGGGATGACCGGATGTTGAGAACACAACATTTGGCGCGATCAGACAGTTATCACCAATATAAATATGTTCATCATCCACAAAAGTAATATTGGAATTCAGATACACCCCATTCCCCAAGTGAACATGCCTGCAGCCCCAATTGGCATTTAACGGGGTTTCCACTGTACACCCTACCCCAATCTCAGCAAACACCTCTTTGAGGAGCCGCTGCCTTTTCTCTGTTTCAGTGGGCATTGTCCGGTTATATTTTATCATTTTATCCTGATACATATGCTGATCTCCAAGTAATGCAGGGTCATCATAACGATAGGGCAGGCCTTTTTGTTTTCTGGAAACATTGTCCATATTCTTTCCTCCGGATTGATAATAGTAAGATTGTGATCATATTTTTCATCAACGTATTAACTAACAGTTAATACGATACTAACATTTTGGAGATTCCCCGTCAACGGGATTTCTTCTATAATAAATTCAAAAATAGTCAAATGGTATGTTCGGATGCCCAACGCACCCCGGCCGTGTAAAACCCACTGTTCTGCAGGCAAACATGCCTGTCTAATGAGGAGGATTCCCATGGAAAAGAATGAATTTAAATCCCTTTTTCCCACAGGAGGAAAGAATGACGCTTTTGCCCAATATTTTATAGGGCAAAGCTATCTGAAAATGCTGACAACAGAACGTCTTTCAATCGGAAATGTTACTTTTGAACCCGGATGCCGCAACAACTGGCACATCCATCACAAAGGCGGTCAGATTTTACTCTGCACAGACGGCAGGGGCTATTACCAGGAGTGGGGAAAACCTGTCCAAAAACTGCATCCCGGCGATGTGGTCAATATCCCGCCGGAAGTGAAACATTGGCACGGGGCGGCTCCTGACAGCTGGTTTACACACCTTGCAGTGGAGGTTCCTGCTCCCGGCGCTTCCAATGAATGGCTGGAGCCGGTATCAGAGGAGGAATATGCGCAGCTATAGGTTCTATGACCAATCTCTGCTGCCGTTTATAACAATTGGAGGATATAACATTGAACAGAATCCAGCAATGCGAAGAAAAATTTATGGAATTATTCGGAACCACACCTGTTAAAAATGAGGGGACTGACCCGGAATTCATGAGGATACTACAGCGTTTTATTTTCGGACAGGTCTGTTACACAGGTGAACTGGACAACCGTATCAGAGAACTGATCACCATTACCGTTCTTTCCGTGAACCAGACTCTCCCGCAGTTAAAATCACATGTAAAGGCCTGTCTGCATGTAGGCTGTACACCAGTTGAGATCCGTGAGGTGATCTACCAGTGTGCCCCGTTTATAGGTTTTCCCAAAACATTGAATGCCATTGCCGCCATGAACGAAGTTTTTACGGCGGAGAATATTTCGCTGCCGCTTGAAAATCAGGAGACTATACCGGATGAGGAACGATACCGGGCCGGGCTTACGATCCAGGAACCTCTGTACGGCTCAGAAATCCGCGAAAAATATGCTTACCTGCCTGAACCTTTTGCTGAGGCTGTCCCCAGGTTCCTGACCGAATTCTGCTTTGGTGATTTTTATACCAGGGAAGGTCTTGATAAAAAAGAGCGGGAATTACTGATCTTTGTTCTGCTCTCAGCATTGGGCAGCGCTGACTTGCAGGTTTACAGCCATGCTGCTGGTGCCTTAAAAGCCGGCTGCTCCAAAGAGGAGCTTCTCGCTTCTCTGCTCCACGCCATGCCATATATGGGATTTCCCAGAATGTTGAACGCACTGAACAGTCTAAGACCCCTTTTTTAATAGATATTGTCTGGCTGCTGAATCCTCACTTGCGGTCAGCACCGCAAATGCCAAAACCTGCTGAGTCATGGCGGTGGTTTACGTTCGTTACGGTTTACTCCGTGTCCGGCAACACGCTTCGCGATGCACAGATGTGGGGCATTCTGCCCCATATCGCGCTGGCCGCCCCGGGATTTTCATGCTTCCGGTATGAAAAGGCCTCCCGGTACAGTGGCCTGTGAACAGTGACTTACGTTCTCCGTTACGAAAACCGTTTCCCATACATATATTGAAGAACTCCGGCCGTGTATAGTATACTGACTACATGAACCGGACTTTTGGTTTCCAGATGGAAGCCCGATTCGGTATCCGATATAAAAAAGGAGAAGGACAGGATGGATTGGAATTTGCTTTACTCAGAAAAAGAAACACCCTCTTGGGTACAAATCGCCGAATATATCAACGATCCGCTCTGGACAGTGTTCAACCAGCGTATCCAATCAGCTTACCACAGTGCCCCCCGCCTGGAATACAGCCGCTGCTCCATGCAGGCCGGCTGGAATATCAAATACAAAAAAAGCGGAAGATCACTTTGCACACTGTATCCCATGCAAGGTTATTTTATTGCCATGGTTGTTATCGGAAGCAGGGAACTCACAGAAGCAGAATTACTGATGCCTCTATGTTCTGACTATGTACAGAACGTTTTCAGGAATACCAAAACCGGTAATGGCCAGAAGTGGCTGATGCTGGAAGTGCGGGAGGAACCAATCATGAGTGATGTTTTCACTCTTATTAACCTCCGGAAACCCGCTGTTCTTAACTAAAAAAGGGAGATTGGACAGCCCTCCATGGAAGGCTGTCCGTTTTCCTGACTGAAAAATCCACAGAGTCTCCGGCTCCTGTTCCGAATAAACCACAAATTCCCACCACATACCCACCCTTTTTTCAGGGCAGTCTCCATCCCATCCATTCTGTACTCTTAATCAAAAGCAGAATTCTTATAAATACTTGCCATCCTTGTCCCGTAAATAAGCAGGCAGTCAGCGTATTCCTATTGTATAGTACCTCTGCAGCTTACTCTGCGGCTTTTCCGGTAAAGTCATTGCCAGTTTCCCGCTCTGCAGCAGCGGATTCACATATTTCTTCATGATGTAATACAACGTTTTTACTCCCATATACTCCGCAATTTCTATTTTAGTCCTTGGCTGTGCACAGAATTCCAGCAAATCCTGTATTCCTTTATCTTCCGGCATCTCCTCTATCTCACCGCTGCTCACAGCATACAGCGCACTTTCTCTCAGTACCGGCGGCCTTTTTGCAATACTCCGATAGCTGACCATTGCATTATAGAGCACTACCACAAATTCATTTCTCCTGTTCTCAAAAACCGGTTCCGGGAGGCCGGCATCCGCCATCTCCTTGCGGATTGTGGGGATACCGGAATAACGGTTCTCCGCTCCGGTCAGACTCTCTGCCATGACTGCCAGTGCCGGATTACGCAGATCCGGACGGGCAACTCCAAGCTGCTCTACTGTCATCCTGCCGTAAAGGTTTCCCGGACTGTGTATCTCCAGCCTGTCTTTAAAAAAGTCAATCTGCACAGGTGTCCCCTCCGTATGCTCACTATAGTCACGGTGGATCAGCGCATTCAGAACAGCCTCTCTGACTGCATTCAGCGGATATTCGGTCTTGTCCCTCCGCCTGCCGGTATCCGGGTCGATAATTGTCTTAATCTTCATATTGCGCTTGCAGAATCCTACAGCCTCCTCTACCATCTCGGATATTGTTCCGCAGATCCTTTTATTATCCATGAATCGCTCCATATCTTCTCCCACATCCCCAATCTCATAACCCGGAACTACAACCGCTGTTATGCTGTACTGGGGAAAGATCCCCTGGGGATAGATACAGAAATTCATAATACCCGCCAGAGTTGGAACCCCGCCCCTGGTCACATTAAGCATTTCCAGCATCTGTGACTCCTGAAGCATGGAAAACTGCGGACGCTCCGCTTTTTTATCGTTCAGGAAGCGTTCGAGCCTTGTTCTCTCCAGCATGGAAACAGGAATCCTCTCAACGATCCGTTCATCATCATGCACATGTTTGCGATACACCTCGTAGCTGTAGATTTCATAGTCTGTCATAGGCAGATCCGCATCTCCTACCCGGACATATGCTCCCTTCACTTTACCTGCCCCCTTATAGTAGCAGGGCCGCTCCGCCAGGTCGATGGCCGGAATCTCGGCAGAGCAGATATTGACACCCTCATATTCTGTAAAAGTGAACACTGCCCGTACCGGAGGATCCATCTGATTGCACTGCTCTGTCACTTTCTTCTGAAGATCATGCAGGTCGTACACGCCCACCGCCTGAAAGGCGGCTCTCTCATCAAGGCCAAAAATCAGGATTCCTCCGCTGTCCTGGTTGGAAAAGCTGGATAACGTGTCATAAAGTCTCTTGGGACATCCGTCCTTCGCGGTTTTTACTTCTATATACTGCGCTTCTGCCCTCTGTATCTGAACTCTCGCTGCCAGTTCTCTTAACTCATCTGCTAACATCTGATCCCCTCTTTCGCAGAAAGAACATTTGTTCTTATTTATAGATATATACTAACACATCACAAACCGTCTTTCAAGTTTATTTTGCAAATATTGAATCTGTTTCAATATTTTTTTGTAAATCTGGTTTATTTTTTGCAATTCCCAATTATTTTTATAAACAGCTAAGGATCACAGCAGCTTTTTACATACAGTACAAATGAAAACCACCGGGATTTCTCCCGGCGGTCTGCTTTTTCATTATTCTCTTTTTATGATCATTTTTGCCACTGTACTGCCTGATCTCTCATCCTTCTTATTTCACAACAAGATGTGCCACACTGGACGGCGGCAGTTTAAACTGAAAGGTACCATTGTCTAAAATGATATTTTGAAGGGGAACCGGCTGCACATTTGACGGCTCCTCAAAAGTATTCTTCGCATGGATATCTCCGGCCAGTAACTCACCCGTTACCTCTTTTACTTCCCTCTCCGTGATCTCAGCCTCAATCTCACTGGATTCATCCGCCGATAAATTGGTAATGGTTATATGTATCTGCCCGTTCGTGTCAACGGATACGGAATGCGTGAGATTTGGAACCATAAATGCCTCCTCCAGTCCGATTCCTGAAGTTTCCAGCGTGCTATCCACAAGGGAAGCTCCCTGATGGCTCTTATACATCTGAAATACATAGTAAGTAGGTGTTTTCACCATCTGCTCCCCATCCGTCAGCAGAACAGCCTGCAGCACATTTACAATCTGGGCCAGATTAGCCATTTTAACTCTGTCACAGTGTCTGTTAAATAAATTAAGGTTAATTCCCGCAACAAGGGCATCACGCATGGTGTTCTGCTGATACAGAAATCCCGGATTTGTGCCCGGTTCGCAGTCGTACCAGGTTCCCCATTCATCTATGATCAGTCCAATCCTCTTATCCGGATCGTACTCATCCATAATTTTGCCATGCCGCTCGATCAGTTCTTCCATATATAACGTTTTGCTCAGTGTTCTGTACCAGTCCTTTTCATTGAACCAAACAGCGCTTCCCTTCTCCTTCCAGTCCCCGGGAACGGTATAATAATGAAGTGACAGGCCATCCATAAACCCATGATGTTCCGGTGCGGCGTTGCGGTAACAGGTGTCCAGAACGGTTCTGGTCCATGTATAATCATCTGCGTTTGGCCCGCAGCAGATTTTGTGGATGCCTCCGTCATTTCTATAGTCCCGGATATAGGTCTGATAACGTCTGTATTCATTTGCATAATACTCCGGGTTCATATTGCCGCCGCATCCCCAGTTTTCATTCCCCACACCCCAATACTTCACATTCCAGGCTTCCCCGGAACCATTTGCCTCCCGAAGCTGTGCCATAGGTGACAGCCCCTCAAAGGTAATATACTCTACCCACTCTGACATCTCCCTCACGGTGCCGCTTCCAAGGTTCCCGTTGACATACGCACTGCACCCAAGCTGGCGGCAGAGTTCAAAATACTCGTGTGTCCCAAAGCTATTATCCTCCACCACGCCTCCCCAGTGTGTATTGATCATTTTCTTGCGTTTCTCTTTCGGGCCGATCCCGTCCATCCAATGATATTCATCTGCAAAACATCCGCCCGGCCATCTCAAAACAGGCACATTTATTTCCTTCAAAGCACGAATCACATCTGTTCTCATTCCATTTACATTTTCAATAGGCGAATCTTCCCCCACGTAAATGCCCCCATAGATACAGCGCCCCAGATGCTCTGAAAAATGCCCGTAGATTTCTCTGTTGATCTTTCCTGTTATCTTATTCGGATGAATCCTTAATCTATCCATTTTCCCATTCCTCTGCTTCCAAATCTGTTATTCATGATCCAGTACCTTTACATGAAAGTTTTCAAAGGCAGCACAGCCATTTTCCGCAAACATACCCAGGTAAGTTCCTGTAAATGTCATATTTCTCGTACTCTCCGTACAAAGGCCAACCACCAGCCCGCTTCCCAGTTCCACAAAGGTTTCCCCGTCCAGGCTGTAAGAAAATCTGTAATATGTCTTATCGGATACGATCCGCAGCATAACATTTTCTGCAGCAGGAAGTTCCGCACTTGCTGTAACTGTAAAGATATCATGAACATGTTTCGCAAGACAAACCTTCCATCTGTCCAGTTCTCGGCTCAGATAAATTTCATAGTGATAGGAATCATTATAATAAGCAGTAAGGCCTGCCCGCATTCCCTGCACTGCATCCAGCAGCGAAACAACCGCCGTGGATACTGTCTCAAAGCCTTTCTGCCGCACCCCGATCCAGGTGGGGCTTGCCATTTCATTGATGGTTGTACCGGTTCCTTTCAGGATCAGTTTTCCCTCCGCAGTATCCCTCACATAATTTTCCATAGACGGATTTCTCAGAAAATTATAATGCGGACTGAACCTATCCTTGGAAAAATCGTCTGCAAAGTCCCGGTTGACCGGTACCGGGCTCTCTCCGGGAAGGGGACCGTCCATCTCCGGTGAGATCAGACCTTTTTCCCCTACAACGGGCCAGCCGTCTTCGGTCCACACAACCGGCGTCAGGAAAGTCTCACGGCCCAGATTATGAAGCAGCACCCTGTCTTTTTTCTCCTGACACGGGCGGATCGCCAGACAGACCATCCACCAGTTACCATTATGATCCTCTATCATATCCGCATGACCGGTACAATAAATCTCCTCCCTCATATCATCCCTGTGAGTGAGTATCGGATTATGGGGACACGCCTCAAATGGTCCGTAAGGGCTGTCTGACCGCAGTATAGTTTCCATATGTCCGTATTCCGTACCGCCCTCAGCCAGCATGAGATAATATTTTCCAAACCACTTATAAAGATGTGGGCCTTCCGCATATCTGCCGCCGCATCCTCTGCTGATCACCACGCTTTCTGTGAGCCGCTCCCCTGTATAAGGATTTACCTGGCAGAGGAAAATTCCCGTGTTTCCTTCACTGTCCATGCTGGTGGATGCAAAATACACAGTTCCGTCATCGTCAAACAGCAGAGACGGGTCAATCCCCCCCTGGTCCACCCAGGCAGGCTGTGACCATCCGTTTTTCATATCCGTGGTATGTACGATAAAATTCCCTTTGCCTGATGTGTTGGTCGTTGTCATAAAAAAAGTTCCCTGATGATAACGGATCGTAGGCGCATAGATTCCTCCCGACGGCCTGCACCCATGTAAGTCAAGCTGAGATTCCTCTGTAAGGCAATACCCCTCAAGTTCCCAGTTCACAAGATTCCTGCTGTGGTAAACAGGGACTCCCGGATAAAATTCAAAAGACGAATTGACAATATAGTAATCCTCTCCCACCCGGCAGATTGACGGGTCAGGATTGTATCCGGAAATAATCGGGTTTCTGTATTTCATTAAGTTGTCCTCCATTTTGTCATATTATGGTTATAAATGTCAGGGAATGCCTCAGCCTTTCAGACCGGACATTTTTATTCCCTGAATAAAATACTTCTGGCAGGTGGCAAATATCACCAGCACGGGCAATAGGGAGATCAGTGCCATGGACATCATCTGTCCTACCTGGACATTCCCCTGAGAACCTTTGAAAAACTGCAGTCCAATGGCAATTGTAAACTTATCATTGGAATTAAGGTAAATTAAAGGATTGAAAAAATCATTCCAGTTAAACACCAGTGCCATCACCAGAACAGCCAGCATGACCGGTTTTACTGCCGGAAGAAGAATCCTGGTGAATACCTGCAGGGAATTGGCACCATCAATCTTAGCTGCCTCATCCAGTTCCTTGGGCAGTGTCCGGAAAAACTGGATAAACAAGAATATATTGAACGCGCCTCCTCCAAGCCAGCTTGGTATGATAAGAGGCCATATGGTGTCCACCATTCCCAGTTTATAATAAAGCAGGTACTGGGGGATCAGTGTAACCTGAGTCGGAAGCATCATAGTGCCTAAGAGCACCATGAACAGGATCTTTGATAATCTGGACTGGAACCGTGCAAACCCATAGGCAACCACAGAGGATGACAGTACGGTCCCCACTGTGGCAAGAAAGGTGATCACCGCAGTGTTTTTAAAATAAAGCTGGAAATTGGCTCCTTTCCATCCTTCCACAAAGTTCTCAAGGGTACTTTGCTTTGGAATGAGAGTGGGTGGCATACTGTAGATATCCGACATTGGCTTAAAGGATGTGGAAACCATCCAGATAAACGGGAAAAGGCAGATAACCGCAGCAATGACCAGCACAAAATATGTCAGTATCCTTGCCATAAGTTTTGTCTTTTTTTGTGATCTCGTACGCATATTTTATCTCTCCTTCTCCTTAATCATCATAAAACACCCAGAATTTAGATGTGGATACAACTACAATTGTGATCAGCATGATCACCGCGAACATGCTCCAGGCCATCATGGATGCATAGCCCATCTTTCCGTATAAAAATCCATTATTATACAAATGCATAGCCGCCGTGTAGGTACTGTTCAGAGGCCCCCCGTTGGTGAGGATCAATGGCTGCTGGAATACCTGGAACGCTGCGATCACTGTGACAATAAGATTGAAATATATGGTAGGCGTACACAAAGGCAGTGTGATATAGAATGTCTGCCGCAGAGAGCCTGCCCCGTCAATCTGTGCGCTTTCATAATAAGACCGGGGAATATCCTGTATGCCGGCCAGCATGATGATAATATTATTTCCTATGGTCCACAGGGACAAGATCACTATGGAGATCATGGCTACGTTTTTATCACCCAGCCAGTTCGGCCCCTTGATCCCCACAAGGGACAGTATGTAATTGATGATCCCAAAATCTTTCTGGAAGATCCATCCCCAAAGGATCGTCACCGCAACCCCTGAGGTAATATACGGTATATAAAATGCGGTACGGAAAAATCCCAGACCTTTTACTTTCTTGCTCAAGAGAAGTGCAACAAAAAAGGCAAGTATAATGCTGCACGGTACGAACATAAATACATATTTCAGGGTATTCAGAAAAGCTCTCCTGAATAATGTGTCATCCGTAAATGCATATTTCCAGTTATCCAGCCCCACAAATTCCCCGATCCCTGTTAGATTCATATTCGTAAACATCAGATAAAAAGAATACAAAATCGGATACAATGTAAGTACAAGGAATCCGATCAGCCAGGGGGCTGTGTAAATATAAAAATTCCTGGCTTCTCTTTTTTTCATGGTTGTATATTTTTTTTGTTTTCCCGGTTTCCTCAAAATTCCCATGCCTCCAATCGACGATAGAACGTACGCGCTGCGGACCTTCTATTGTCATGAACTATCAGCGGCCGCCCGCCGGGCCAAAATGACCCGGCTGATAACCTCCGCTCCTCTGCCATCCTTACTGTCAGTTGCCGTTTGCCTCGTTAAATGCTTTCTCCAAAGCCGGATAATATTCCTCCATGGCTTCCTCCGCCGTCTTGCCGTCAATGGTCACTGACTGCCATATCTGTGTATACACATCACCGGCTGCTGAAAATGCACCGCCCCATATATTCAGTTTTGCATCAGCCAGTCCGTCAAGGAATGCGCTGTTTTTGATCGGTCCATACTCTAAATCCTTATAATATGTCTCTGCGATATTTTTGCAGGATGTAAGTCCGATCTTACTGGTTTCTTTTGCCATGTCTTCATTTGCATACGCTGCTTCTTTTAAGAAAGTCCAGGCTGCATCCTTGTTCTTTGAAGTTTTCAGCATAGCATAGCCGGTTGCGTACATAAGGTTGTTCTTTCCGTTTTCCACTTTCGGCATGGAAACAGCATCCCATGCAAAATTATCTCCCACTTCCTCTGCGATCAGCTTTGTCTCAAATCCGCCCAGTGTATACATGGCCGCGTGTCCAGATACAAATAACTGTTCCTTCGGAAGGCTTTTTGCTGCTGTGTCATCCGGCATTGCCTTGCTCTGAACCAAATCGCCGAATAGATCCAGTCCGTCTTTTACTTCCTGGCTGTTGACTTCACATGTCTTCAGATCATCTGAGTATGCACTTCCGCCTTTGCAGATCACAGACAAGCCTGCGTCAATCCAATGGTTTACCATTCCATAAGTGGCATCCGCCCCTTCTCCTCCGGCAAACTTTTTAGCGGTTTCTGCCAGGTCATCCCAGGTCCAGTCATCGGTAGGATATTCTACACCAAACTTATCAAACATGTCCTTGTTATAGGCCAGGACAAAAACATTCTCCAATAAAGGCATAGCCTCCAGCTTACCATCCGGGCGGTAATACGGCTCGATCATTCCCTCTGTTATCACGGATTTGAGATCAACGCCTTCTTTTTCCACATAAGGATTAAGGTCCTCATAATATTCCGTATATAAACCGTAATAATCCGGGGACATCTGGATAACATCCGGGCCGGTGCCTGCAGACAATGCTGCTGTCATCTTCTGATCCCATACATGGTCAGCTGTGGGGATCACAGAATGTTCAACCTCAATTTCCGGATGTGCTTTCTGAAATGCCTCCACCATGGTCTCTCTTGATTTCTTCTCCTCATCTGCTCCCCAGGACCAGATCACCAGTTTTTCTTTTTCCTTGCCGTCCGCTGTTTTTGCGGCTTCCTTATCTGAATTGCCTCCACAAGCAGTCAAACCTGCAAGCATAACTCCAACCATACCCACTGCTGCCAATTTTTTTAATTTCATCTTTCTTCCTCCATCCATTTAAGATAAATTTATATATACACCAAAGCTGCGCGCGGTACTTTGATATATGTTCCTAATTATGTAAAGACTTGCTAAACAGATGCCATATTTTTTACGGTCTCCCCTTCCAGGATTTCAAAAGGAGAGTAATTCATGTATTTATATTTGTTTCCTTCTAATACATCTATCAAAACATCTACACATTCCGCTCCCTGGCGTTCCGGGTAGATGGCGATTGTTGTCAGTTTCGGCTCATATCTTTCTCTTGTAAAAATCCCGTCAATCCCTATAACGGAAACATCTTCAGGCACCCTGAATCCCAGAGCTTTTAATTCTTCCATCATTCCAAATGCCATATCATCATTAAAACAGATGATGGCTGTGGGCTTATGCGCAGACTCCTGATACATCCTCGCTGCCCTTCTTCCTATAAAAAACAGATCCAAGTAAACAAACCCTTCCGCCTCACAGCTGAAATCCTGTTGACTGCTGTTCTTTGGCGTTTCCGTCTTGTCCAGATCCCCCTGTACATCCAGGATATATTTTTTGTATTCTTTCCCTATTTCCAGCATCATCCGTTCCTTCCAGTAACGGTAACGGAGATTTGCGTAGCCTTCATTAAACGGAAGCGCCATACCGATCTTTCGATGGCCCTTTTTCCGGAGATAGTCAATGGCCGTATTGATAACTTTTCTATTATCAATGATAACTGCCGGCATGGGTTTCGCAAAAACCGCTGACGGATCAAAACTTGCCGTGACGGTTGGCAAATAATAATTTTTTCCAATACTTTCCGCATATGCCTGCGCCACCGACTCCGTAGGGAAAAGCGCACCGTCTGCCAATGTCTTTTTCACCATCTCGAAATCCCGTTCATTCATGATAGCCAGAACATGATAGCCTTTTTTCTCAGCTTCCCTGGCCATGCCATGGTACATCTGGTTATAATACGTTCCGGTAAGGTCTCCGCAGAAAAACAACAGCTGGTACGTCTTCTTCTGCTGCAATGCCATGGCTACGGGGTTGGGCATATACCCTACACGGTTAGCGATCTCCAAAATCCTTTTCTTTTTTTCGTTGTCTACATATCCGCTGTTGTTAAGTGCTCTCGAGACCACAGATACCGAAACACCTGCCTCTATCGCTATATCCTTCCTGGTAACATTTTTTTCCATTATTTACTTTCTTATTCCTTTTGTGTAATATGCACTATTTGTATAGTCACTATACTATATGATAATGCCGAAATCTTCAATACGGAGAAATATGGTCACGCGTCCACATAGGCATGTTGGTTACCGCTCACTCTGTTCTCCCCAAAACGCCTCACGGCCTCTCATTTGCTCCCCTCGCCAAACAGTGTCCGGTTCCTATACAAAATACTTTTTCCATGTCTTGAACATCAAGCCACAAATATGCTATAATTTCCTGCAAAGATGCTCAATAATTACAGATAGAAAGAAGCATATCATGGATAAAAGTCAAAAACCCAAAGTTGAATTCCGGTATTATTCCACCCTGCCCCAGCTTCCCATATATTTTTTAACGGGGGACGGATGGCTGAACTGCCGGGGAACCCGGACCGTCTGCCTTCATTTTCATAATCTGATGGAAATAGGGTATTGTTATAGCGGAAATGGAAATATGCTTCTTGGTGAACATGCATGCAAAACAGAAGCGAATATGATTTCCATTATTCCTCCCAATTATCCCCACTCCACCGACAGTATTCCTGACAGTGTCATAACCTGGGAGTATCTATTTATTGATGTGGACAGTTGTCTGCAGTCTGTCTATGGGAATGATGAACATAAGTTTAACTATATGAAGCAGCTGATCACACAAAAGGCCCGTTATATACATGCCAAAGAATATCCTGACATTGCTTCCGCATTTCGTATCATACTGCATGAAATGCTGGTGCAGAAAGAATACAGCAACACCATGGTAAAGGGGATGGTTTTCTGGCTGCTTATGCGGATTGCCCGCATGACTACTTCCGAGGAAGATCATGAGATCCTATCCTATAAAAGACCCCTCAACCTGGAAAACGTAAGCCAGATACGGCCAGCGCTGGAAATGATCCGAAAACAGTATACTTCTTCCATCAAAATTCAAGACCTGGCCGATATCTGCAGTATCAGTGAGACGTATTTCCGTAAGCTGTTCAAAAAAATGATGGGGGTTTCCGCGCTGGATTATATCAATAAGGTGCGGATCATGAACGCGGCAGAGCTGATGCAGAAAACAGATGATCCGCTGCATGAGATCATATCTAAAACAGGATTCATTTCCGAGTCTACCTTTAACAGGAATTTCAAAAAATATACGGGAATGTCTCCAAGACAATGGAAAGAAAAATATGCCGGAAAGGAATGCCGGCTGAAAGATTTTGATATTTATCTGGAAAACGGATGGTAGGTTTTAGAAGCAAAAAGTCCATCGCCTTTGAGGATGGACTTTTTGCTTGGTTAAAAATCATACTGCTGAATGGTCACTATTATTCATCAATCTCAACCATCCGTGTGTAAACCCCTGATGACTTTTCAGGAATCATTTCTGCTTGGACACATTTTTCATAAAAGGGAATTGCTGTTCTGGACGGCCAGCCGATTATTGCATAGGCATAGCCCATTTCCTCCATGGATTGGAGGGATCTCAGAAGCAGTGCTTTCCCAATCCCCTTTTTCCTCTCCTCTTTTACTACTGCCATCGGGCCGAAAAAGTTTTTTGCAGTTGCCTCGAAACAAGCAAAGCCGACTGGTTTTTTGTCCTTTGTCGCCACATAACATGTGATTGGATTATTGGCAAACGCAGCTGTCACTTCGTCTGAATAATCTTCCTCTGCACATGTTTTGGAAAACTCTATTATTTTTCTTCTGTCAGGTGCCAGCGCTCTTTTTATTCTGATGCCGCTGTCTGATAAATCCTTTTCTGTTTCCTGTGAAGATGCTGTCTGAAATAGTTTTACCAGCATATCAGCCATGGTTTAACCCCCTTTTTCTTTACACATGACACGCTGCTGAAGAACTGCAGGTGTCTTACATGTTTATCATATCACACATATTTCTGTATAAGAATATTTTTTTAATTGTTCAGAAGGTCCGTCCAATTATTTTGCCAAAAAACAGATTTCCGGGGTTCTCGTTTCAAGAATATTCATTTAATTATAGTTCCATTACAGAATAGTCAATCTATTTCTTTTGTGATATAATAAAAGCATGACCAATTGTTTGTGCTATACAAAGGAGGATTGTATATGAGCACGAAAGAACAGTACCAGACCAGGATGAAACGTATTGACGAAGCTCTTGCGGGGAATGAACCTGACCGTGTACCCGTAATTCCTTTTGTCCAGACCTACTCTGTCACCCATTCCGGACACACTATGGCGGAGGCCATGTATGATTCTGCTGTTATGCAGAATGCGCTCCGCCAATATCTGAAGGATTACGAGCCGGATGCCAATTATGGTTACTCCCCGTTTTTCTGCGGACTTGGACGCTGTTTTGAACTGACAGGAATCTCTTTCCTGCAGTGGGCGGGGCAAGAGGGCGGAGTCTGTACCGAAAATTCCATCCATCAATTTGTGGAGAAGGCGTATTTAGGTGATGATGAATATGCTGAACTTCTGACAGATTTGACCGGATGGATCATGAAGAAATACCTTCCCAGAAACTTCAAACTGCTGGAACCCATGGCACAGATGTCCTTTGGGAGTATGCTGGGATACGGCGCACTTCCCGGGATGATGCAGTTTGCAGATCCTGCGATTGCGGAGATGTTTGTAAAACTGGGGGAGGCTGCCAAAATGATCTCCCGGTATTATGGGGAAGCCCATACTTTTGATATGGAAATGATAGAGGCCGGCTATCCCCTCTTTTTCAAGGCCACCACTACCTGTGCCTTTGATATGTTGAGCGACTGCCTCAGGGGCACCCTGGATACCATGGCTGACTTATACGAGCAGCCGGAAAATGTCCATAAAGCCATTGATTTTTTCTATCCCGGCACACTCTATGGCGCTCTCTCCCAGACAGAACACTCTAAGGGAAAAGTTGTGTTTATCCCACTCCACAAAGGTCTTGACGGTTTCATGGGAAATGAACAGTACGGTGAGTTTTACTGGCCTACCTTAAAGGCACTGGTAAATGATCTGGCCGCCGCAGGGCAGATCCCCTATGTCTACACAGAAGGAAAATATGATTCCCGGCTTGAATTTTTATCCGATCTCCCTGCCGGAAAGTGTCTGGTCCACTTTGAGAACTGCGATATGAAAGAGGCAAAACGGATCGTCGGAAAGAATTGCTGTATCTCCGGAGGATTTGACGGAAGAATCCTGGAAACAGGAACACCCCAACAGGTAACAGAGGCGGTGAAGCGTATTCTTGATATCTGCGCTCCGGGGGGCGGTTATATCTTTGATGTCAATACAACCATTGATTATGGGGTGAAGCATGAGAATGTACTTGCTATGTTTGACGCTGTGAAGACTTATGGAAAATACTGATGTGTAAGATATCACAAAAGAACTATAATGGTAACTATTCAGTAGGTCTGCGCATTCACTGCGCTGACAGTAAGAATGTACCACGGCCAAGCAAAATTCCCATCGCCAAAGGCGATTCTGCAAGGATTTTTACCTGTAACTGTGATGGTACTGAACAGTTACCTATAATGTATTTCTCATAAAATAGTAAAGGAAAATATTGGAAAGGGACGTGCCATTTTACAGCGGCCGCCCCTTTCCTTATTTTTTTCATCTCAGGGCTTCCACAGCCGTTCTTTCAATGACAAGACCTCTCTTATATCGCTCCATAAATGTGTCAAACCCCGCCATATCCTCTTGTTCCGGTTCCAGAATGGAATCCATCTTATCTCCGAAGACATGCGCCTGTAAAAATTGTTCCAGCGTTTCCCCTTCCTCTTTGTTTCTCATATAGGAAGCCAGAAGTGCAATCCCCCAGGCTCCGCCCTCCCCTGCTGTCTCCATAACGGATACGGGCGTCTTCACTGCTGCTGCCAGCAGCCTCTGCCCCACTTCCGGTGTCTTGAAAAAGCCGCCGTGTCCGTATATCTTGTCAATCTCTATCTTTTCCTGTTCATACAGGATATCCATGCCAATCCTGATCGCCCCCAAAGTTGTCATAAGATTGGCCCGCATAAAATTAGACAGTGTAAATCTGCTGTCCGGGGTCCTGACAAATAAAGGACGTCCCTCCTCAAATCCGGTTATATGCTCCCCTGACAAATAACAAAACGGCAGCAGGCCCCCTCCGTCTTTGTCTCCTTCCAGTGCTTTTTTGAACAGTGTTGTGTACAATTCATTGATATTGATCTTGGCACCTATGGCTTCTGAATACTCCTTGAAAATGCCGGCCCAGGCGTTTATATCTGACGTACAGTTATTGCAGTGGACCATAGCTGTCAAATCCCCGGATGGAGTTGTTACAAGGTCCAGCTCAGGGTATACTTTCTCCAGCTCTTTTTCCAGAACGATCATTGCAAAGACGGAGGTTCCGGCAGACACATTTCCGGTTCTTTTCGCCACACTGTTTGTAGCTGCCATGCCTGTACCCGCATCACCTTCCGGCGGGCACATGGGAATCCCTACCAAAAGGTGCCCGCTCACATCCAGAAGTCCGGCCCCCTCCTCTGTAAGACAGCCTGCCATGTCACCGGCAGTCAGAACTTCAGGCAGAATATCTTTTAGTTTCCACGGATACTGCATAGGCTCCACCAGTTCATCAAACTGCTTTACCATGACAGGATTATAGTCCTTTTTTACTGTATCAATGGGAAACATCCCTGAGGCTTCCCCAATCCCCAGCACTTTTTGACCTGTAAGCCTCCAGTGCACATAGCCTGCCAGGGTTGTAAGAAAATCAATGTCTTTCACATGTTCTTCTTTTTTTAAGATAGCCTGTCTAAGATGTGCAATACTGAAACGTTGGGGAATATGGTAATGAAACAGGTCCGTCAATTCCTCAGACGCCTGCTCTGTGGCTGTGTTCCTCCATGTGCGAAATGGGGTCAGCCACTTTCCCTCCTTGTCAATGGGGATATATCCATGCATCATTCCGCTGACGCCGATGGCCCCCAGCCGGTAGATTTCTGTATCATACCGCCTTCTCACATTCTCTGCCAGATTTCTGTAACACTTCCGGATTCCTGTCCACACATCCTCCAGGTGATATGTCCACACACCCTCTACAAAACGGTTCTCCCAGTCATAGCTCCCGGACGCAATGGGATTGTTTTCACGGTTTACCAGTACCCCTTTGATCCTGGTGGAACCCAATTCTATTCCCAGGATCGTTTTTCCTGCCATGATTTCCTCTCTGATTTTATCTTTCATCAATAATCCTCCCCTTATAGTCAAACAGACCCTTACGAATAAGGGTCTGCCTCATGGTAATCCCGGGACTCTTCATCCATAGCGAAGTCACAAAATATGGTTCTTCTGTGCAACATCCCTTAAATATCTTATCTGTTCTTCCTTTAACGGCTGGAATGGCTTTCTGCAAACGCCGCAGTCTGTTCCCTGCATCTTCAGGATTTCCTTGATTCCCTTAAAGACTCCTACGTTACAGAGCGCCGTAACGATTTCGTTTACCTCGTTCTGTACCTCCAATGCTTGTTCCAGGTGTTTTTCGCCAAAAAGCCGGCTGATCTTTACAAACTTGTCGGCCATGATATTGTAGGTGCTGCCTATTCCGGCCTCTGCACCGGCTGCCAGTGCACTCAGATAGATTTCATCGTGTCCGATAAAGACACTTTTCTCAGGATATTGTTTCACCACCTGCTGAAGCTGGAAAAGGTCATAACTTGTATGCTTTACCCCGATGATACCGTCATTTGAGAAAAGTCTTGTGATGTCCTCCATGGTAAAAGTAACAGATGACATGGCCGGTATATTATAGATTATGACCGGAATTTCCGCGGCCTCCGCCAGATCCGTATAATACTGTATATACTCATCCATAGTAAAAGGAAAATAAAAGGGCGGGACAGAGGATATGGCCGACACCTGTTGTTTCTTAGCATGTCTTGCAAGCGCTATGCTGTGTTCTGTTGCAAACATGCCAATATTCACGATGACATCTGCCCTGCCGTTTACTGCTTCCATCACTGCCTCTAACAGATATTTTCTCTCTTCCACAGAGAGCAGATAGGATTCCCCTGTGCTTCCGGCCACATAAAACCCGTTTACACCCATCTGCAGATTAGATTCCACCAGTTTTTGAAGTGCAGGTGCATGAATCCTGCCGTCCGCATCAAAAGGGGTTACCAGAGCCGTATAGATCCCTTTAAATTTTTTCATTCTTACAACTCCTGTCCCTGCTGTTATTTGCTCTCGTTGTATTTTTTCATAGCATACCGGAAGATAATGGATTTTTCCTGTGTCACCTCTTCCAGGACAGAGGACATACACTCCCTGCTGTTTCCGCTCATTTTTTTGCCGCCGCCAAAAGGCAGTTCCTGAGCGCGGAATCCGCCGGAGCCGTTCACAGCCACCATTCCTGATTTGAGGGAACCTGCTACTTTCATGGCATCCTGCAGATTATTTGTGATGACACCTGCGCTGAGTCCGTAGCTGGAAGCTTCTGCAATGTCGATGGCCTCATCCAGCGTCTCAAACTCAATAATTGGGAACAAGGGGCCGAATACCTCCATATCCCTGGCAATATCCATATCCACTGTCACCTGGTCCAGAACGGTCGGTTCATAGAACGCGCCTTTTCTGGCCCCGCCGTACACCAGTCTAGCCCCCTGGGATATGGTCTTCTCCACCTGTTTTTCTACCTCAATGGCTGCTTTTTCACTGATCAAAGTACCATAATCAGTCTCCATATCCAGAAGATCCCCTATCTTTACGGTTTTCAGGCGTTCTTCGATCAAGCGGTTCATAAATTCTTCCTTGACGGATTTATGTACAATAAAGCGTTTTGCCCCGGAACAGCACTGACCGGCATTCCTGGTTTTATCTCCTGCTTCGTTGACTGCCAGATCCATATCGCAGTCCGCGCAGATAATCAGCGGGTCGTTGCCGCCCAGCTCAAATTTGTAGTCTGTCAGGTTCTCGGCTGCCCTTCTGGCAATCTCTTTTCCCGCTTCCACGCCGCCTGTAAGGTTTACCTGGGCGATCAATGGATTCTCCACGATCCAGTTGCCCACCTTGGAGCCGCGGCCTGTGATACACTGAACTGCTTCCGGTGTGACACCTGCTTCCACCAGCAGTCCCATGAGTTTTAAAACGCAGAGAGGATTTGAAGTTGCAGGTTTCACCACAATGGCGTTTCCTGCCATGAGTGCCGGGCCGGCTTTGAACGCCCACAAAGCTGCAGGGAAATTAAATGGTACAATACAGGCAATGACACCCAGAGGTTCGTGGACCGTCACCTGCAGGTCATCATCATACCCGCCTTCAATACCCATGGGCATGGTCTTTCCATACTGGTGTTTAACAATTTCAATGGAGCTTTCAAAGGTCATATACACAGAGTCGATTTCCCCGTAGGAATCAAAAATGGGTTTGCCTGTTTCCAGAGTAAGGGTTTTGGCAAGCTCGTCTTTGTCCCGTTTCAATAACTCCAGGAATCTGCGCAGGATCTCTGCCCGCTCCCTGACAATTTTTCTGTACCATACTTTCTGTCCAATGGCAGCACTCTCGATCGCGTGATCCACATCTTTTTTTGTAGCTGAGGGAATGCTCTCCAGCAGGCCCCCGTCATAGGGATTTGTGACATCTATGGTTTCTTTGTTTTCTGCATCTGTCCAGTTTCCGTTTATTAACATTTTCATGATTCTACCTCCTCATTTTTTATCTTATATAATCCGGATTCACTTCCAGGCCAAGGCCGGGTTTGTCCGGAATGGTAAGGATTCCCTCTTTTGGTTCCGGTGGATTTTTGTAGACCATACGGGTGATATCCTCAAATAAGAACAGCCTTTCCAGAAAGGCACCGTTAGGAGCAGCACTTACCAAATGCATATGGATATGCTCCATGGCGTGGGGTGCCAGCGCCAGATTAAAACTCTGTGACAGGGCTGCCACTTTGACCATCTCTGTATATCCGCCGCATCTGGTAGCATCCATCTGGAGATAATCCACTGCCTCTGCCATCACTAAATCCCTGGCTCCAAATTTTGTATATTCGTGCTCACCGGTTCCAAGGGGAATATCCGTGCCCTGCTTAAATCTTCTGAGACCCGGAATATCATCTGCAAATACGGGTTCCTCAAAGAGCGTAATGTCATATTCCCGGATCTGGTTTGCCAGGCGCACCGCATCTGCAGCATGGAATGCATTATTGGCATCCACCATAAAACCAATGTCAGGTCCAATAGCCTCCCTGACCTTACGGCAGCGGCGCACATCGGCTGCAATGTCTTTTCCGCCGTTGTATCCCACCTTCAACTTGATATTTTTATATCCTCTTGCCACCATATCCTCTGCCTCAGCCACAAGTGCGTCATCATCGTGGGATGTCCAGCCGCCGCTGGCATAGATGGGTACTTCTTTTTTGGTTCCGCCCAGCAGTTTATACAGGGGCATTTCCAGAATTTTACCTTTCAGATCCCACAGAGCAATATCGACTGCACTCAGCGCACAGAAGGAAAGTCCTTTCCTCCCCACCCCCCTGGCATAATGGAATAATTCCTCCCAGATATCCTCTGTCTCAAATGGTGTCCTTCCCACTAATTTCGGTGCATAATATTTTTCAATGAGCTCTTTGATTGCCTCGCCACCTACCTCATGGTACGTGACCCCGATTCCTGTCATTCCCTGGTCTGTGGTCACCTGTACCACACACATTCCAACCGTTTCCACTTTTCTGGTTGCATCCTGAAACCCATACTGCACAGGTGCTGCCAGAAGATTCACCTTGACTTCTTTGATCGCGTGCTGCATATTTCCTCCTTATAGGAATCTCTTTTTCTCATATATACTGCGTATTGATCCTGATACCGATCAGATACCTTCCTGTTTGGCGCAAATACTTTATCTACCTCTATCATCTTATCCACCGCTTCATCAAAACTTTTGTAGTAACCTACACCCACGGCGGCAATAATGGCTGCACCCACGGCTGAAACCTCAAAGTTTTTGACTCTCCTGACCTCTTTTTGGAATAGATCGGCTTTAAACTGCAGCCATTTGTCTGAGGCGGAACCTCCACCGCCGCTGATGATGCAGCAGAAGGGCTTTTCATTGATCCGTTCCATCTCATCTATGATCTCTTTCAATTTAAAGGTAATACCCTCTATAATGGCCTTATAAATCTGTTCCGGACCAGCTAATGTGTCAAAACCATCCAGTCTGCAGCTTCGTTTATCATTGTCCGTCAAAAAGAAGATCGGGCTGGTTCCGTCATAGCACAGGCTGTTTTCCATGTCATCAAACAGGGTGTCAGGACTTTTATAAATTTCTTTCTGGAACCATTTTACATAGGAGCCGGCAATACTGGAGCCGTTTACTACCATGCTGTCCTGCAGAAGGCCGCATCCCAGTTCCACGACAGGTTTCATGGCACCTGCTATATATTCCTTTGAAAAGCTGCCGATCATCTCATATGTACCTGACACATTACCTGCAATATCGTTGTTATCCGGGCTGATACCCAATCCCAAAAATCCACATTCCGAGTCATGAGCTCCCAGGACAACCGGTATCTCATAGGGAAGTTTTACTCTTCCGAACTGTGTGATATGGCCCACCACACAGGTGGAATCACAGACAGCACCACCAAGCTGTTCTCTCTGTATGCCGATTTCCCGGATCAGCTCCTCTGCCCATGTTTTCTTTCTGATATCCAGCATGGTCTTCCTGTTTGCCAGGGTGTAGTCCGTACACAGTCCCAGATTCAATTTTCCCAAAATAAATTCCTGTATATTCAGAAAATACGCTGTCTTTCTGAACACCTCCGGTTCATGATTTTTTAACCACAGGATTTTAGAGCACACCAGCATGGACAGACAGGGTCCTCCAATCATCTGCCGGAAGTGTTCTCTTCCAATCTTCCCCTCCAGATAAGCCGCTTCCTCCTGGGCTCTGGTGTCAAATGCCATGATCATGTTATACAAAGGATCCATCGCCTCATCCACAGCGATCAGGCTGTCTCCGAAATAGGAAAATCCTATTCCAAGAATGGAATACCTGTCTTTTGCCTGCCTTATGATGTACTCCACCGCACTCTGTGCATGTTCCCACAGAGACAGCGCATCCATCTCTGACTGCCCTTCTTTTGTCCTGATCCAGCCGCTTTTTATAGATACCTTATCTATGATGCTGCCGGAATCTGCAGACATCAGAACAGCTCTTACGTTGGACGTCCCAAAGTCCAGTATCAGAACAGTTTTTTCTTTCATACCTGCACCACCACCTGCTATCTCTTATTTTTTAAAGGCTGCCCGGTAAAATAACGGTCCAGATCCTGCAGGATCACCGCAATAGAATTGCTCCCCACATTGCTTGTGGTACCTGCCAGATGAGGGGTGAGCGTGACGTTCTCTAACTGGAGAAGCGGGTTGTCTTTGGCAATAGGCTCCTGGGCAAACACATCCAGTGCCGCACCACCGATCTCATTGTTTTGCAGTGCCTTTACAAGTGCATCCTCATCTACCAGTCCCGCACGGGCTGTGTTGACAAAAATAGCTGTCTTTTTCATTTTTTTGAACTGTTCCCGGCCGAGCATATGTTTTGTGGTTTCACAGAGTCTGGCATGTATGGTCACATAGTCAGAGGTTACCAGCAATTCATCCAAAGTCACAGGCTCTGCACCCAGTTCCCTTACCTTTTCCGGTGACATGTATTCTTCATAGGCCACAATGTTCACTCCAAAAGGCTTCAGCCTGGCTGCCACCATCTGGCCGATTGCCCCAAATCCAATGATTCCCACTGTCTTTCCCGCCATATTGTGAGAATAAGGGAAGTTCTGAAACCGGATCTTCCAGTCACCTTTGCTGGATACCAGATTGCTTCTGACAATATTTCTCGTCTCCGCGATCATCATTGCCACCGTGTAGTCTGCAACAGGAGCCGCAACCCTGCCGGGCGAGCAGATCACGTCTATGCCTCTTCCCGCCGCTTCCTCCAGGTTTACATTCTCCACACCGCTTCGCAGCACACCGATCAATTTTAAGCTCTTAGCAGCGTCGATCACATCTTTGCCGATGGCGGCAAAATCTGTGATGATGATTTCCGCGTCCGCTGCTTTCTCAAGCAGTTCCTCCGGGGCTTTTGTCCATTCGGTTCCTTCTTTTTCTGTTTTTAAAATATAAGCCGCACGTTCTTCTTTTGTGTCGCCAAGACTTACTTCCACTACATCCACATCGGCATCATACTTGCTGAATACATGTTTTTCAGCCAATATATCCTCAGCTGTTATGGAAAAGTCTGCAGCGAACAATATTTTTGTTTTACTCATTTTTTCCCTCTCCTCTCCTGTTCCTGTAAATCAATAACGCATGATATCCATAGCCGGAATGATCGGTTTTGTCTTGAACCATTCAATATGTTTTGCAGTCTCCTCATAGGCAGTCTGGAAATTCGTTGCTGCGATGGCAAAATGAGGGGTGTTTTCCGGAAGTGACTGGGCTGTTTTCAGCATATCCTGGGCTGTTTTTACTACCAAAGCGGTACAGATATTGATCTTATTGATTCCTCCGTCCACTACCTTTGAGAAATCTTCTTGTGTCAGGCCGGAGGCCCCGTGGAGAACCAAAGGGATATTTAATTCTTTGCGAATCTGTTTTAACACTTCAATGTTCAGAACCGGCTTTTCTTTATAGATTCCATGGGCAGTCCCAATGGCAATAGCCAGTGCGTCGCAGTTGGTGTCCTCCACGAATTTTCTTGCCATGTAAGGTTCTGTGTAGATGGAATTGTCATCATCGCCCAAAGCTTCATGGGAAGTGGTATTGGCTCCCACATGGCCGATCTCAGCCTCCACATCCACACCACAGGCATGGGCCATCTCCACAACTTTTCTTGTAACTTTCACATTTTCCTCATAAGGCAGCATAGAGCCGTCGATCATGACACTGGTGGCACCGGCGCGGATGGCATATGCACAGGCCTCAAAGCTTGGGCCATGGTCCAGATGGAGGCAGACAGGTACAGATGAATTTCTGCAGCGGTTTGCCAGGTATTGATAAAGATTTGGATAATAGTCAGGTCTGTCCACCACATCTGTTTTTCCGAACATCATAATAATCGGAGTCTTTTTATCCTCTGCTGCGCACAGCACGCCTTCTGCAAACATAGGGTCAAAAACCGTAACGGCTGCGACTGCGTACCTCTCTTCAATTCCGTATTTTGTAATTTCCTTCAAGCTTACTAATGACATTTCTTTTCCTCCTTAAATTCTTTTATCTGTCCGCCCGGAAGGGGGTTGGATTCGGTATTCCCTTTAGGTATGGCACAATTATAGCAAGCAGCCTGTCGGAATTGAATGTGCTGAGATTTCCAAAAGGTTAAAATATTTTACTATCTCTCCTCCGCCTTGCGCACGATTGGTTTCAATGTTATAATTCGTATTAGAAAAAAGAAATCTACATTTGAGAAAGGATGTGCTGACATGCTGCCCCAAGAGAAAAATCACACCATCGATGATATCTATGCTCTGCCAGAAGGTACAAGAGCTGAACTCATTGACGGAAATATTTATTATATGGCTCCTCCCAATCTGAAACACCAGCGGATTTCCATGGAGCTCTCACGGATAATCGCAAATTATCTTCGGCAGAAAAATGGTTCCTGTGAGGTATTTTCAGCCCCTTTTGCAGTTTTTTTAAACAATACAGATGCGAAATACGTGGAACCTGATATTTCTGTTATCTGTGATAAAGACAAATTGAACAATAAGGGGTGTAAGGGTGCCCCTGACTGGATCATAGAAATTGTATCCCAGAGCAGCCGCCGCATGGATTACCACATAAAGTTATTTAAATATCGTTCTGCTGGCGTGCGGGAATACTGGATCGTGGATCATGAGAAAAATAGAATTATGATATATGACTTTGAAAATGAGGATACCAAAGATTATACTTTTCAAGATGTAGTGAAGGTGGGGATTTATAAGGACTTCTCCATTGATTTTTCGCAATTGAATCTGTAATATCCCTTCGTACCGTTTTAAATGACTCTCTGAAATGACAAAATGCACGAGAACCCCATCAAACGATGGAGTTCTCACTTTTTATTTCCTATTTGCTTTTCTAAATTGACTCACTGACATACCCGTATATTTCTTAAAACAAGCGCTGAAGTAATGAGGGTCCTTGATTCCCACTCGCTCTGCAATCTCGTAAGCCTTCAAATCGGACTGTTTTACAAACAGGATGGCCTTCTCCAGCCTAAGCTCAAACAGATACCCGCTGAAGGTCTTACCTGTCTTTTCCTTAAACGTGCGGCTGAGATAACTGGAGTTGGTGAAAAACAGCTCTGCCACAGAGACCAGGGAAATTTCTTCCTCCTGGAAATGGTCCTCCAGATACTCCTTCACGTTTCCCACCAGATTCTTTTCTTTATCCCCCAGCTCCTGCATAATGACTTTTGAGGTCATAATTATGATCTCCCTCAGACATGCCCGTACCTCATCCAGACTTTCCAACCGGAAGATCTCTTCCATGATTTCCTTCTGGGATCTCGGCATATTGGACAGACTGATCTTCAGCTCCACCAGCACTGTCATCATCTCCATGACAAAGCGGAATGCAAACTGGACGGTCTGCTCCCTGGAATAGTTGGAGTCCCTCATGTTTTCATATGTAAGCTCCAGCAGTTCCAGTATCTCCTGCATATTTCCCGTACGGATAAGGGAACCAAATTTATGTATATTCTCCTCACCTATATTTCTGGAAATTCCATACTTCTGACATACATCCCCAAACCGAATGATCTGATCCGGGCCGACTGCGAACCGGTATTTCAGAGCCTCTCTTGCTTCCCTGTAGGACAGGTTCAGATCACCTGGCCTGTGGTAGACTTCACCAATGCCGATACATATTTTCGCATCCATCAATGCCAAAAGACGTTCTCTTAAGCTCCCGCACAGCCTGATAAATCCGGCCTCATCTGCATTATTGAAAATAACAGTTCCAAGTATTGCCCCGCCAAACACATAGACAGAGGGAATATCCCTGAAAAATTCCTCGATCAGCCCCCTACACCGGCTTTCTATATCCAGTTTTTCTTCCCCATTCCCGCGGGAATTCCTGTCATGGGCGTATTCCACTTCTACCAGTGCAATCTGAAAGACTTCCCCCTGCACTTTCAGTCCCAGGTATTCCAGATTCTCCAAGGCCTGTTCAGGATCCTTATCCTGAATCAAGGTGGAGAGCTGATTCTCGAT
The DNA here is from genome assembly GCF_900258535.1 of Blautia marasmi. Classification (NCBI taxonomy): domain Bacteria; kingdom Bacillati; phylum Bacillota; class Clostridia; order Lachnospirales; family Lachnospiraceae; genus Blautia; species Blautia marasmi. The sequence continues at coordinate 3,516,860 of NZ_OIWX01000001.1, read as the reverse complement.
CATGTATTTAGAGTTTTCTTTGAATTTACTCCGCAGATTCTCTACCTTCTCCTCCCTGCCCCTCTCCTCCAGGACTGCATCCCTGACCTTGACTGCCGCCTCAGTCAGCTCCTCGCGGTTAATAGGTTTCAACAGATAGTCAAAGACACCGATTTTCAAGCCCTCTCTGGCATATGCAAATTCATCATGTCCTGACAGTATCACGATTTTTATTTTGGGGTGGCGTTCCACCACCCTGCGTCCAAACTCCAGACCATCTATAACAGGCATCCGGATATCTGTTATCACAATGTCAGGGGCCAGTTTTTCCACCAGTTCCAGTCCCGCCTCTGCCCCTGATGCTTCCCCCGCGATCTCAAGTCCAAGCTCATTCCAGTCAATACACCGGATTATCATCTGACGTACCAGCCGTTCGTCATCAACAATCAAAATTTTAAGCATGTCTGCCCTCCCACATTATTGTTCCGAATTCTTCGGGATTCTGATCATTACCTTCGTTCCCTTCCCCTTGACACTTTCAATGGTCACCAGATCATCCCTGTCATAAAACAGATGTATACGCTCTATGGTTCCATATACACCGAAACTCTTTCCTGCCTGACTCTCCCGGCCTTCTATCACTTCGTCAAGGCGTTCCCGGGTCATTCCCGCTCCGTCATCCTCCACCTGCAGCAGCACATAGTCACCTGCATCATGGCCGCTCACCACTATATTCCCCCCGTCAGCAATGGTTTTTAACCCATGATAAATGGCATTTTCCACGAAAGGCTGAAGCACCAGTTTCAGGGTCTTGCACTGCTTTACACTCTCCTCCAAATCATAGGATACCTCAAACACATCCTCATACCGGTATTTCTGTATGATCAGATAATTATATACAATCTTAAATTCCTCGTCCACAGTGATAACTTCCTGCCCTTTGTGCAGGCTAGTCCTGTAATAAGTGCCCAATGCCTGCATCATAACGAACACATCCTGTGAACGGTCCATAAGGGCCAGGGCTCCTATGGAATCAAAGGTATTATACAAAAAATGGGGCTTGATCTGTGCGTGCAGGACCTCCAGCTCATATTTGCGCTTTAGTTTCTGTTCTTTCACCACCTGTTTAAAGAGTGCGTTGACCTCACGGATCATCATGTTGTATCCCTTCTGCAGTTGGTTCATCTCCGCATTGGCTGGAATTGTTTCTATCTCCTCAAACTCTTTTCTCTCCACTTTTTTCATGGAAGCCAGCATTTTTGCGATTGGCATTGCCAAAAACCTGGTGATCACCAGTGCCCCGGCACACAGAAAAGCTCCGTTTATTACAAGCATGACAATGGTGAGCACCGTAAAGCCTCTGGCCTCCTCACCACTTTTCGCCCTTGGCAGGATACCAATTACAGACCAGGCATTCTCCTCCAGAGTCATTACAGATAATTTATAATTTTTCCCCCGCTCTTTCATCACCGCATATGGATCATCCACATCCTCTGCGGCTTTCAGGGAATCCTCTATGATTTCCGCAGCGCTGTACTTATCCTCATCAAAACTCTCCATGACCGGAACCCTGTTTTCATCCAGCAGCATCACATCCATATCATGCTCTGTCTGTGCAAAACGGCATATCTTGCTTATTTCCGTGAGCGGTATATTCAGTATTACCACACCGATGGGTTTGATGGTATTGATATCATTGATGACACGGATAAATGATATGTAATTGTCCTCCGTCAACTGTCCTTTCAGAAAGTTTCCTGCATTCCGCTTTAATATATATCCCCCCTTAGCATCCAAGGCCTCCTGATACCAGGAAGCCTCTTTTACGTTCTTTGAAGTTGGGGTTCTCACATATTCGTTGGCGGCAATATACATATTGCCGTAATTGTCAAACACATAGGCGGAGGCAATGAACGTACTCCCTGTGACCAGTTGGATGCTGGAGGTGTCAATGGAGAGATAACTATGGTCTCCCGCACCGGCGCTGCGCAGCACATTCTGGACGTTTTCACTGAAACCGATTATCTTTGAATACTCATTGGTACGGGATAAAAGCGCTTCAAAATTGATTTCTATGTCTCTCAGATTAAAATCAAGCGTCGTATTCTCGGACTCGGAGATGTTAGTCCTCATAATATAAAAATAGGCAGACGCACAGACAGAGACCGTAATTATAAACAGTATGATATAATACCCCATGATCTGTTTTCCAAAGGACACCTGATTAAACTTGTTCAACAAGAAGGAATTACGAATATTTTTCATATGCTCTGCCCGCCTTTTCTAACAGTTCAGACAGGTCTGCGCGCCAGCTTTATCCAGCCCATCGCGAAGCGATTTTTAATGGCTGGATGCGTAACAGTTCAGCTTGTCTGAACTGTTACCGCCTTTTCCTGATCTGAGCTGTTACCCTGTCTCTACTATATCAAAATTTTATTCTGATGTAAAAAACTTTCCACCTGGCTTCTGCTTTCCACTCCTTTTACCGCCCCTACACACTGGATGGAGAGTGCTGCCGCTGCGGAGGCATACAAGGCGCATTCCCTGATACCTAACCCGCACAGCAATCCGGATACAAAGCCGCCTGTAAAATTATCTCCTGCCCCGGTAGTATCCGCAACCGGCACTTGGAAAGCCGGAATCACGCCGATAAAAGTCTCGGAGTCTATATAGACACCTCTGCCGCCCAGCTTGATGATCACATTCCTGACACCCATACTGCGCAGGATAGCGGCGCCTTCTTTTGGAGATGAATTTCCGGTAAAACAAAGCATCTCCTCCTGGCTGGGAATCAGATAGTCCACAAACGGAAGTGACTCCTTTAAGATATCCAGTGTATCTTTTCCCAGATTATCCACCATATCCGCTGCGATCACTGTACCGTTTTCTTTTGCCCTGGTGAAAATGGCGGCAAAGCTTTTTCCGTCCAGCCTCCTGCTGCCTCCCATACTGCCCACGGACAGCACTTTCACCGTCTTATCAAGCAGTTTTAGATCCATATGCTCCAAAGCATATGCATCAACCGTTCCATGCCTGTGCGTAATGAAACTGCGCTGTCCATCCTCCCGTATACAGACAACGCTCACGGACGTGGGATATTGGTCTGTGACGAAAATCCCGTCCCTGCCCACCTGATATCTCTGACACTGTTTTTGGATCATCTCTCCAAATGCATCATTGCCCACAAGACTCATAAGCGTCACTTCATGTCCCAGCTTAGAGATGACGATGCTTTGGTTCAACGCATCCCCTCCCGTTTCTATGATCATACTGTCCGCTGTATGATCGCCTTTGATTCCAACGCTTAGATCAATACCTTTTATCAGCACATCTGCCGTGGACATGCCAAGGCAGACTGCTTTTCTTTTTTTATCCATAAGCTATTCTCTCTGCATCTCCACCATGACTTTGACATTGGTCTTCTTTTCATATAGTGCGGTGTCGAATGCCTTCTTTGCCTCCTCCAGGGGGAAGATGCCGGATACTATTTTCTCTATATCAATGCTTTTATTTTCAAGGGCACGGATTGCCATGGGATAGATATTCCTGTACCGGAATACGGATTTTATCTCCACTTCCTTATTCATGATCTCCAGAAACTCAAACTCTGTCTTTCCCGGTGTGTTTCCGATCAGGGTAATAGTTCCGCCTCTTTTTGCCAGCTTTCCGGTGAGAGCTGTGGTAACAGGATTTCCCGCTGTCTCAAATACGATATCAGCTCCCAGGCCCTCTGTCAGTTCCATGACTTTATCTATAACATCTGTGCTGCCTGTATTGATGACCTGCCAGGCCCCCAGCTCCTTTGCTCTTTCAAGACGGACGTCAAAGAGGTCTGCCACGATCACCCTGTCTGCCCGGTAAAGGAGAGATGATAATAGTGTCACAAGCCCTATACAGCCGCTTCCAAGGATGACAACGGTTTTTCCGGGCATGACTCCCGCCTGCCTGACTCCGTGGAGGCCAACTGCCAGGGGCTCGATCAGTGCCCCGCTTTTGAGTGAAACCGTATCCGGAAGTTTAAAGCACAGATCCGCCGGATGGACTGTGTAATCCCGCATGGCCCCATGACATGGGGGAGCTGATAAGAACTCCACATTGGGGCACAGGTTATATTTTCCCGATTTGCACCATTCACATTTTCCGCAGGTCTTTCCCGGTTCCAGGGCTACCCTGTCTCCGGGACGCAGATTCGTCACCTTACCTCCCGCCTTCTCCACAATTCCGGAGCACTCGTGTCCCAGGATAAAAGGATACACATCCCGAAACCCGTCCTCACCCATCTCATAAAAATGGACGTCAGAACCGCAGATACCGCAGTATGCGATTTTCACAAGGACTTCGTTCTCCCCGCAGTCAGGCATCTCCGTAAAACCCACTTCCATTTCCTTTATTCCGGTAACAAAAGCCGCTCTATTTTTCATGGGCATCCTCCCTGTCAAAAGGGTGGATCAGCACTTTGATGGCATCTCTGCTGTTGATGTTAAAATCCAGCGCGTCAAAGTAGTCATCCAGGGCATATTCGTTGCTGATGAGGACTTTTGTGTTTACCTTACCTGTGGCAATGGCATCCACAGCCCTTCCGAAATCTCCCACCTGGCTCAGAGTGGAGAGATAAGTGCATTCTCTATCCCAGAACTCAGAAAATGGAAATGCCAGCTCCTCCCCTCCGTGGTAATAACCGTATCCCAGGATCCTGCCGCCCATTTTCATAAGTTTCGGGACGGAGTAAACCAGTTCTTTTGCCCCCGTCGCGTCAATCAGACAGTCCACTCCCAGAGGGAATTTCTCCATCACGGCATTTTCATGTACGGAATAATCATTTCTGTCCATTAAGATCGTCTCAATCCCAAGTCTTTCCAGAATATCAAGCTTCTTCCGGGTGGAACCCACCACTGCCACCCGGGCTGCACCGGAATTCTTTGCGAGCTGGGCCAGAATCAGCCCCTGGGGACCTGCACCCATTACCAGCACGTCATCCCCATACTGAATATCAATCTGGTCCATGGCGTGGACACAGCAGGCAACCGGCTCTGTCATACTAGCCTCCTCAAAAGTAACATGCTCCGGTATATGGTATACCTTCTGTGAGCTCACCACTACATACTCGGCCATGCCGCCATTGATGTTATGTCCGAGCGATCCAAAGTCCCTGCAGTGGATGGGCTTATTTTTCTTGCAGTAATAGCAGGTGCCGCAGGGGACCGTATTGTCCACGGTCACTCTGTCCCCCACTCTGCAGTTTTTCACATTTTTTCCTACCTCATGGACAATCCCCGAGAACTCATGTCCGGGTACCACCGGATATTTTGAGAGGGATGTCCCCGTGGTATCATGCCCCTGCTCCACGCCGATGCAGATTCCGCAGCACATGACCTTCACGATCACCTGGTCATCCATGCACTCCGGATAAGGGATATCCGTTACCTTTCCATTTTCTCTGCCGGCTTCTGTATATAACAATGCCTTCATTTTTGTCACCTCTCGTCTCCAAGAACCAGTGTTCCTTTAATATAATCAGGCTCGCCCATTTTCTTAATATGATCCATCAGCTCTTCCAGACTGTAGAATTTATGTGTCAATAATTTGTGGAACGGATACTGCTCATGTCTTTTCAAAAGTTCAAATGCTTTGTTGAATACCCGGGGACCATTTGCCACCAAGCTGTTGATCCGCACGTTTTTGCTGAACACCAGGTTTGAGAAATCCACACTGAACTCCTCCCCAAAACCAAAGGGAACGCCCACCTCAATGTAAGTTCCAAGTTTTTTCACCAGTTCCAGCCCCTCAAAGGATGCCAGGGGTGAGTTGGCACACTGAATGACCAGATTCGGTCCTCTGGAGGTCAGTTCTTCCCGGATATACCTGATCCTTGTCTCTTTGTCCATTTTACTGCTGTCCACCACATGATCACATCCCGAAATTTCCTGTGCCAGTTTCAATTTTTCCTCTTTAAAGTCTGTGATGATCACATTTTTGCATCCCATGATCTTCAGGACCATGGCAGCCATGATACCCACGGCCCCGGCTCCAATGACAACCGCTTCTGTGCTGGTGTTCAGGGATTCTCCCCACACGCCCGCCTCCGTCTGCGCCATCTCAATAGCCCGCATGGACACTGAGAGCGGGTCAAGCAGAGTCGCCACGGTACTTGGCATATCTTCCGGAAGTTTCCATACATAGGTGCCCGGGAAAATATAGGTGTATTCTGCAAATCCGCCTTTGAAATGAGGGAAATCTGCCACATCCGCTGTGATCTTACTGTCCCCCATGGTGTCCCTGCCGCCGTAGCAGAAACCATTTTCACACACCATGCAGACGCCATTGCCGTTCTCCAGACAGTCCGGGCAGGTTCCGCAGGTGATCCACGGATACGGAACGATCCTGTCCCCTTCTTTCAAAGGACCGCCGAAGGCATAAATGGTCTCATTGGCACGTTTACCCATCTTCACGATTCTTCCCACAAACTCATGACCAATGGTACAGGGCGCTTCCGGTGTCATCTTCACACCATGTCCGTCTGAACCACAGATGGATGCTGCCTCGATCTTAACTAGTATCCCGTCCTCCTGCACGTCGGGAATGGGGTAATTCTCAATATCAATATGGTATGGTCCCTTAAAAACTGCGATCTTTCCTTCTTTGTTACTCATCTTTCTACCTCCTGATTTTAAATTATCCTTTTACGGCTCCTGCCATAAAACCTTTCTGTACCTTGTCGCTCATAAAAATATAAATGATCAGTGTGGGGAAGGAAGCCAGCACCAGGGCCGCCCCTATGGGTCCCCAGCTTGTAGTGAACTGACCCACCATCTCCTGGATTCCTACGGTAAGTGTTTTCATACTTGATTTTGTGATGAAGACTGACGCAAACATAAATTCATTCCATGCATTGATAAATGTCAAGATTGTGATCGTGGATATGACCGGTTTCAGCATGGGCAGTATGATCCTGAAAAAACTCTTAAAAATATTACATCCATCCAGAAACGCACTCTCCTCCATCTCCTTGGGAATGCCTTCCATGAATCCCACGTATATGTACACCGATATAGGTATATTAAAAGCTATATACGGCAGCACCAGACAGGCATATGTATTTAAGATGCCAACCTTTACATAAGTCAGAAACAGTGGAAGCAGAGCCGCATGTATGGGGATCATCATACCCAGAAGGAAAACCGTGAGTGCTGTCTTCTGGAATTTCCACTTCATTCTTGATATGGCGTAAGCCGCCATCGCTGCAAACAGTACTGTGCCTAAAATGGTCAAAGCCGTTACAACCAGGGTATTGATAAAATACTGGCCGATATTTCCTTTTATCCAGGCTTCCACATAGTTTCCGAACAGCCAGTTTTTTGGCAGTCCCGCCACGTTTCCTCCGAATATTTCCTCATTATCCTTCAGCGAAAAGAAAAACATCCAGATGATAGGATATATCTGTACCACTGTCACGATCCCAAGAAACGCATACAGGAAAACTTTACTTGCTTTTATCTTTTTCAAAATCCGCACCTCCTTACGCCTTTCTTAATTTTTTGAATACTTTTTGCAGGATCACCGTGATGATCAGACATTCCACAACGATAAAGGTTGCCACTGTACTTCCCTCACCGTACACATTTCTCTTCATCAACAGGTCATACATTAAAGTACTGGGTACTTCTGTAGCGCCCAGGGGACCTCCGTTCGTCATGACATAGATGAAATCAAAGGTCTTCAGGCTTCCTACTGTGGCGATGACGATACAGGTCTCAACCACAGGCATGATCAGAGGCAATATGATTTTCAGGCTTATCTGAAAATAGTTGGCCCCATCAATTTTAGCCGCCTCGATAATATCCGGGGAGATGGATTTGATTGCCCCATAGAACAGAAGCATATGATACCCGATAAACTGCCACACCAGCGGAATCATCACTGCCCAGAGTGCAGTGCCGGATTCTGCCAGCCACGCTCTGGCGGCAGAATCCAAACCAATGGCCCTTAAAAATGTATTCAGCAGTCCATAATCCGGGTTGTATACTTTGATAAACAACTGGGCTATGACAATAGTGGATACCACCATGGGTATAAAAAATGCGGTTCTGAAAAAACTTTCGCCCTTTACGCCCTTTGCCAGAAGCAGAGCCAACAGCAGGGCAATGGGCTCCTGCACTAAAATGGAAAGCAGCAGAACAATGATGGAGTGTCCAAATGACTGCCAGAAATCATGCCCATTTTTAACGAATATTTCCACGTAATTTTTCAGTCCCACAAAGGTGCCTTCACCAATTCCATTCCAGTCCAGAAGGCTGTAATATCCCGTCGCAAGAATAGGAACTACCATAACTGATAAAAAGATCAAACCTGCGGGTAACAGGAAAATGGCAATATGCTTCTTATTTGATAACACACGTTCCATTGCTTTCCCTCCAAACTTTCTTTATTTATTCACTGCCGCTTCCAGATTCTTGGCAAAGTCTTCTGCAGTAATGGTTTTTCCGTATAACTGGGCTACCAGGTCCAGCCATTCCTGTGTGGCATCTGCAGGTAAAATAGTATCCCATGCGCCTACATACCCTGTGGCATCTGCTGTAAATTCCATTACCTGTTTATTCAATGCGTTCACATTTTCAGTGGCCTCCTCAGGGACTTCCCAAGCTACCAGGCCTCCGTCCAGGATCGCGCACTGTTCGGACAGGTATTGGCATACTTCCACCGTCTCCTCGGGATAGGCACAGTCCGCACCCACACAGAGGGCCCCGTTGTCGCCTCCGAAATACTGGTTCTCATCTACAGTGCCCTCCGCCAATGGGAATTTCACTGCTTTTACTTTGCCGTCCACTGCTGTGCCCTCCAGTGTGGCGGAAAGCCATGTTCCCATAAACTCCATTGGAATTTTTCCCTGGGTGAAATCAGCCTCCACCTCATCTCTTGTGAGTCCCAGGGTTCCGTCCGGGAAAGCGCCTGCATCCACCAGATCCAATGTTAGCTGTACTGCTTTTACCACTGCTTCATTGTCAATGGACTGTGTTCCCTGGGTCATCTTTGCCGCTGTCTGTGCGCCTGCCATCTGCTCAATATAAGCATTCGTGAACTGTGCGCCTGTCCATTTATCTTTCATACCCACAGCCAGAGGTGTGACACCCTGCGCCTTGAAGCGTTTGCAGACTTCCACAAATTCGTCATATGTAGTGGGGATTTCCAAATTGTACTGGCTAAACAGCTCCTCATTGCAGTACAGGACACCTACCCACAGATAAGAGGGAAGCCCGTAAAGCTTGTCGTCAAATTTGTATCCGTCGAAAGCGCCGTCTTTCATTTTTCCCTTTGTCTCGTCATCCAGGTATTCGTCGAGAGCCATCACCTGTCCTGCCTCCACAAACGGCTGGACAAAGCCTCCTCCCCAGGAATAAAAGATATCCGGCGTCTCATTGGCGGCAACCATGGTTTTTATCTTTGTTTTGTAGGTCTCCACATCTGCTGTCTCGTGGTTGATGGTGTAATCAGGAAACTCTTCCTTTGCCATTTCCAGTGCTTTTAGGAAATTCACAGCTCCTGAATCTGCGTTTGTCTCAGAATATAACGTAAAAATATTGATTTCCGGTTTTCCGTCCGCCTTCTCCTTGCTGGACCCTGATGCCTCATCTTTTCCACACCCCGCCAATGCTGCCACCATACACGCTGCCATTGCCATGGACAGCAATTTCTTTTTCAACATAATCTCTTCTCCTTTTCGTACAGTGTGAATACTGTTTATTTTTGATAGATAAATTATAACAATCTTTCTGTTTGTTCTGAATGTGTTCTGATTACTAAAAAGTTTAAAAATATTACGTTTTCTAACTTACCGCCCTGACAGGCGGCATACCCTCACAAAATTACTGCCGTCCTTTCCTAAAGGGTAATTCCCCCTCCCAGAGCGCAGATTCTAACTCAGGAACTGACACTGTCATACCTCCTCAACCCCATTTTCCGCTTATTACGTAAACGAGTCAGAATAACTTTTTTTATAACAAAAAAACTCATGGAATTTTGCGTACAATGTCTGTAAACAATACCATGAGTCTTCCCTTCTTAAAGAAAACCGTAATTCTCAAAGCAGGACATCAGCCCTGCCTATTTCAAGTCTCCACCGACTGACGATAACAGCGCCAGGAAGAATTGTTACTGTCCACTCCGTGTCCAGTAACACGCTTCGCGATGCACAGATATAGAGCATTCTGCCCCATATCGCGCTGGCTGCCTCGGGATTTTCATGCTTCCGGCATGAAAACGCCTCCCGGTACAGTAGCCTGTGTACAGTAACGCAGAATTTCAATTTTTCCCTTTTGCAGCCCAAAGGTTTCTATATTCCCTGGGCGTCATTTTCACAATCCTTTTAAAGACACTGTTAAAAAACTTCTTATCCTCATACCCCACCGCCTGCGCGATCTCCCCAATCCGCATATCGCTGCCCGCCAGCAGCTGGCAGCTCTTCTCTATTCTGACCTTCTGCAGATATTCCCGAAAGGAAAGCCCTGTCTCCTGCCGGAAAATCCTGCTGATATAGGACAGGGTATAATGATACTGCCGGCAGAACTCTCCGAGGTTGACATAATTCTGATAATTTCTGTCAACGTACTGAATCACGTCCAGCACGGCCCTGTGTTTTGGGTGCTTTTGATTCTCATGGATGCCTTTTCGCAGAGTGAGTATGAGCAGTTCGATGAGTCTGCACCGGAATACCTCTGCATACCCCTCTTCTTTCTCCTCATACTCCTCCAGCATGCCCATGATCAACTGTTTGATCCGTCCGTTCTCATCATGGAAGATGCGGTCTACAGGTGTCTCACCCGGTATAGAGGTATAATAGCGGATCAGGCAGCCGTGCAGCAGTTCATCCAGAGAACGGCACCCTGTCAGTGTCTCATCTATCACTTCAGGCAGAAAGATACAGTTGATCAGTGTAAAATCCAAACTTCTGGAATAGCTGTGCACACTTCCATAGTCCACAATAAAATAATCCCCCTCTGTGAGCATTCCCTCTGTAGAATTGAGCGTATGCACTGCGGTTCCCTTCACCACATAGACCAACTCAAAAAAATCATGGTTATGGCTCTCCATATCTGTCTGCTGATATGGCATCATGACCAGTCTCTCCTGCTCCTCCTTAGATACTTCCCTGATATGGATCGTTATTGATTTATTCATAAGACAAATTCACCCCCTATTTTAGTTAAATACAGGTGTTTTTTTTCATTCTATTCTCTGGTATCATGATAGTCAAGAGAAACTGTGAGAATTCTGAACAGTTACCGTCAAGAAAAGGTAACAGTTCAAACAGGTCTGCGCATTTACTGCGCTGACCGTATGAAAAAATAGTGCCAGCAGGCATCCAGCCCATCGCGAAGCGATTTTTAATGGCTGGATGCGTAACCGTTCAGCTTGTCTGAACTGTTACAAGAAAAGAAAAACGGAGGTATTTTAAATGGAATGGTATGCAAAATGGATCAAACCACAGACGGAAACAGGTGATATCTGCCCCCTGTTCCAAAAATCTTTCTTCCTGACAAAACCGGTAAAAGCAGCAACACTTTATATAACAGCTCTCGGTACATACGAAGCGGAACTGAACAAGACCCGGGTAGGAGATTTTGTACTTGCCCCAGGGTGGACTTCTTATCAAAAACGGCTTCAGTATCAGGCTTATGACGTTACAGATCTGATAAAAGAAGACAATCAACTCTCCGTCACCGTAGGAAAAGGCTGGTACCGAAGTCCCATGCCGGGCTGGAGCAGATCATCTGTTCAGGAGGAGCTAAAAAAAAGCCCTGCGGGACTTCTCGCACAATTGGAGATCACGTATGAGGACGGTACCACGGAGTATACGGCAACGGACGAGACCTGGACGGTTACGGAGAGCCCTGTCCGCTTTTCCGAAATATACGACGGCGAGATTTATGATGCCTCCCTTGCATACGACTGTGCACCCGGATGCAGCAGCCCCCAGGGTTGTGGATGCGGCAGACCTGTATGTGAATTTGAAGGCCCGTCACATACCTTGATCCCCCAGCAGGGTGAGGAAGTCCATGAGCAGGAAAGGCTTTCTCCCATTCGGATATTTACCACACCAAAAGGCGAGACCGTGGTGGATTTCGGACAAGATATCACAGGTTATGTGGAGATCAGCCTCACAGCAAAGGCCGGAGAAAAAGTAGCGCTCTCCCATGCAGAAGTTCTGGATAAAGAAGGATGTTTTTACACAGAGAATTACCGAAGTGCCAAAGCGCAGTATTTGTATATCTGCCGTGAGGGCCTGCAGTCTTATAAGCCAAAACTTACATTCTTTGGTTTCCGCTATGTACGGATCGACCAGTATCCGGGCGGCCCTTGTGCGGCAAAACCGGAAAACTTCACAGCCGTGGTGATACATTCCGCAATGCAGCGGACCGGATATTTTAACTGCTCCAATCCCCTTTTGAATCAGCTTTTTGACAATGTCATCTGGGGGCAGAAGGGAAATTTTGTGGATGTTCCCACAGACTGTCCCCAGAGGGATGAACGTCTTGGATGGACCGGCGATGCGCAGGTGTTCATCCGCACCGCCTGCATGAATTATAACGCAGAAAAATTTTATACAAAATGGCTCGCAGATATGGCAGCAGACCAGGGTGAAGACGGAAGAGTAGGCCATGTGATCCCCGACCTGCTTTCCGAAGAACCCGCCAGCTCTGCCTGGGGTGATGCGGCAGCCATCTGCCCCTGGGAACTCTATCTGGCATACGGAAACAAGGAATTGCTGGCCTCACAGTTTACCCTTATGAAGAAATGGATCTCCTACATTTCTTCCCATACCACAACAGAATATCTGTGGACCGGAGGCACGCACTACGGAGACTGGCTTGGTCTGGATGCACCTGCGGGAAGTTATAAAGGTTCCACCCGCGAGGATTTTATCGCCTCCGCATTTTATGCATATTCCACGTGGCTGGTCATGGAAGCCGGAAAGGTACTGGGAGAAGATATCGCAGAATATGAAACGCTTTACACTGAAATCGTATCTGCTTTCCGCACTGCCTTCCCGGAATACAAAACACAGACCGAGTGTATTCTGGCCGCCCGCTTCGGCCTTGCCAACGACTGCCAGGCTGCTGCGGATCAGCTTGCCGCCATGGTCAAAGAGTGCGGGATCCAGCTCCAGACCGGTTTTGTGGGAACGCCTTATATACTGCATACCCTGAGCGAATACGGCTATTCCGACCTGGCCTACAGCCTGCTGCTGAAGGAAGACTACCCCTCCTGGCTGTATCCCGTGACCAAAGGCGCCACTACGATCTGGGAACACTGGGATGGCATTATGCCTGACGGGAATTTCTGGAGCGCGGATATGAACTCTTACAACCACTACGCTTACGGCTCTGTGGCTGACTGGATTTACAGTGTGGCCGGCGGGATCCAAAGGATTGCTGCATATCCGGGCTATGAAAAAGTCAAAATAGCCCCCACCCCGGACAAAAGGCTTGACTGGCTGTCTGTGTCCCTGGATACACGCCACGGAAAAATAGTTTCCGCCTGGAAAAAAGCGGGGGATGAGTGGCGCTATGAGATCACGACTCCGGTGGATGCGGTTGTAATGATCGCAGGGAAGGAACGGATGGTCGGCAAAGGGACCTATATATTCTATAGCGAAATAGAACAATCCTAAAAACGGATGAAATAAATTTTATCCATAACAATAAAGGCTGTGATTCCATGATCATACAAGAATGATAGGATCACAGCCTTATTTTATATGCTGCTTTCCTATACTTTGACTCATTGGCTTAATTTTCTGATCTTCTTTTCCTGCGCATCACCAATGCCGCAATTTTCGGCAATGCTGCCGGCACCAATTCTGCTGCGCAAGGCGGCGAAAATACTAAATTCATACCACTTCCATATTTTTTCCATACTTTTTCTTGTTAATATTATCCCATAATAAAAATTTGTATATGAAAGGGAGGGAGGGCCCATGAACAAAATATCGTTAGCGGCCAAATACTTAACACGCAGAAAATCACGTGCATGTTTGATTCTGATCGTGTTTCTTGTGATAAATATAATGGCATTCATTATTATTTCCATTCGGGAATCTGCCAATGACGCTTTAGCGAAGCTGGATCAAAAGCCGCTGGACTATTTCTATCTTGAATCCCAATATGAGACAGACCCGAAAACCGTGAAAGCCGAAGGAAGCAGCATCAGCTTTTTGTCCGTTCCTCATGAGATAACAGACGAAGTAATTGAAAAAATAAAGAGTATCCATGGAATAAAAGCATATGCATCCCATTATGCCTTTTTATCGGGAATGCTGTCCGATAAAAACGGCAATCCGCTGGAATTGGCTGCTTACAATATTCCGGTGAGTAAAGATGACGCTGCTTCCATAAGGGGAGTATCTGATTCTGATCTATATTTAGGCTCAACAATAAAATTAACAGCAGGCAGACACATAACGCCCGATTCTAAGCGCGAAGCAATGGTCAATGTCCAATTCGCAAAGCAAAATGATCTGAATATAGGAGATAAACTGGCAATTACAACGCCGGACCATACGCCGGGCCATACATCCGATATCGAGGTTACTCTGTCCGGCATATATGAAAATACGGATAACGTTGACGAAACTGAATTTTCTCCATCAGAATTAAGCGAAAACTTCATTTATGTGGACTACAGCACGGCACATGCTCTGGACGATAGGAACCAGGGAATCATCAGCGTAAAATTTTTTGTTGACCAGCCGGATCAGTTGGCATCCATTTACGCGCAAGCACAAAAGCTGGATATGGATTGGAACAAATATTATCTGTTTGATGAAGCGGATGCGTCTGTCATAGATGCGGATGCAGTCAAGGCCGTATCTAATCAGTTTTCAGTTTTGACTGCAGTGGTCATTCTTGCAGGATTCCTGATCATCACCTTTGTCCTAATGCTTCAAACAAAAATGCGTACAAACGAAATAGGGATCTTACTTTCACTGGGTTTTACAAAAAACCGAATCCTATTGCAGCACATTATTGAAGTCATGATTCCGGCAGGAATATCCATAGCCGCCGCATATTTTATAGGTGATCACTTAATATCCAGTGAGCGATTCCAGATAACTGTAACTCATATCCAAATGGTAACGACCTTGCAGATCATTGTTATAAATCTATGTTTGCTGATGGCATCCATATGGATATCCAGTGCCCGGCTTCTGCATACAACACCAAAAGCCATTTTTGAAAAAAACAATTGAGGAAAATATCTATGAATTTTATCCAATGTGCAAGCCGATACGTTATGAGGAAAAAAAACAGGTGTACTCTCCTAATTCTGCTGCTGACCACCGTATTTATACTGATACTGACTGTTGTTTCTATTGCCGCGCAAGCAAACACCACCATTGAACAAATGGAAAATAATTTTAACAGGGAGTTTGTCATCAACGCGTATAACGCCCCGGGAGCACTGACGCTGGACAGAATAGCCGAGATTTCAGCCAGGGATGACATCGCCGCTTACCGTTCCATCTCAAATGCTGTCCCTGTGGAATTTTTAAGCGATAACGGCACACCTCTGTCTGTGAAAACGGATGGTGATAGCTGCTTTGTCAGCCCCGGCTTTGAACACGCAGGCACGCTTGTCAGTAATGTGACGTCAGATTCCGATGAACTGTTTTCAGAGGGAACACTGACGATCCTTTCAGGCAGGCATATTACGGAAAGCGATAAAGGCAAAATCTTAATACACAAAGAATTGGCAGATAAGAATGACCTACACCTTGGCGATACCATACAGATGCATTTTTCACAGGTGATCACTCAGGACATGGAAAGTATGGGCTATGATACCAGCCATATGGACACCCATATGATACAAGGGGAAATCATTGGCATTTTTGAATCCCGTGACAACGAACAGAATACAGGACTGCATCTTTCCCACCAGCTATACGAAAATTACTGCTATATTGATTTGGAGACCTATTCTTCGGTATTTAATCCGAAATCACAACGCTTTTTCTGTCAAGCGGCTTTCAGCGCTGCTTCCTCTTCGGATTTAGCTGTTGTGACGAATGAAATCAAAAATCTGGAATGGCCTGCGGGGCAGCCGGCCGGTATTGCTTCTGATCTAGATTATTTTGCCGGTATGATCGGGTCGCTTGCTTCTCTATCAAACCTGCTTAAAATCATACTGATGGTTATTATCGTTGTATGTATCACCCTGTTATATTTCCTACTTTCCCATGGGGTAAAACAGCGAAAGCGGGAAATCGGCATTATGATGAGTTTTGGCCTATCAAAGAGCCATATTTTGATGCAGCATATGGCCGAGGTTCTGATTGCTGCCGTAATAGCCATGGTAATTGCCCTCCCTATAAGCGGAGGAATCGTACACGGGACCGGAGAGCATATTATTTCAGCAGCCGTTGATCAAAATGACGGATCAGAACTGTTGGCAACAGAGGAAACCCATGAAAGACCACGGAAGACCCAAATTGAAAATAAAGGAGCTTCTGTTTCACCGGACGCGGCAGAGATCATGCTGCTATTTGGATTCTTGCTGATCCCCGTTTCAGTTATGACAGCGGAATTTTCCGTTTTACGAAAAGAACCAAAGGAAAACTTAAAATCTATAAGTTAGGAGGATCATATAATGCTGGAATTACAAAATATCAAGTATTCATATCAACCGGAAACCACCATATTGAACGATCTAAACGCCACTTTCTGTCCGGGTCGTGTTTATGCCATAGTGGGTAGTTCGGGATGCGGAAAGTCAACATTACTTTCTATTATGGGAGGGCTGGATATGCCCGGTTCGGGGCGGGTGCTGTATAACGGAAAAACTCTGACAAAAAAAGAATTGCCTGAATATCGAAAAAAGGATGTATCTTTTATTTTTCAAAGCTACAACCTGATTGACTACCTGACAGCGGAAGAAAACCTAAAACTGGTATCTCCCCTCAGCGCCCTGCCTGTTTTAGAAAAAGTAGGCTTGAATCGTGAGATCGCCAAACGCAATGTCCTTAAGCTGTCGGGTGGGCAGCAGCAAAGAGTTGCCATAGCCCGCGCGTTAATTTCCGATTCTTCGCTGTTATTGGCGGACGAGCCTACAGGAAATCTTGACGATGAAAACGCCCGCGCGATTTTCGATCTACTCATACAATATGCGCATGGCCCGCTGCAGGGATGTGTCATTGTGGTTACGCATTCGCCCATACTTGCCCAAAAGGCTGATGTTGTATTGAAGTTGGAGGGCGGTTTACTTAGGGAAATGGTGTAACCGTATGCGTGCAGGGTTAGCAGGTTTGCCATATTATCGGTATTCTTGTATAATGATATTTGACATGGACAAAAATCAAAGGGCAAGGGGGTAAGTGGGTTGGATAAGAAAATCAAAATACTGATCGTTGAGGATGATGAAAGCATCCGTGATATATTGCTGGCATTTATACAGCAAAATGGATATCTCGTTATGTCCGCTGCCGATGGCATGGCCGGGTATGATCTATTTGTTCGGGAGGCACCCCAATTGGTGATCCTTGACATTATGATGCCCCGCATGAACGGATATGATCTGCTGAAAAAAATAAGGGAAATATCAGATACTCCAGTTATCCTGCTGACTGCTTTAGGCCGAGAACAGGAACAGGCCCGCGGATTTGACTTACTGGCGGACGATTATATTGTAAAACCCTTCTCGCATACAATTTTGATCAAACGGATAGAGGCGGTGTTGAGGCGAAACAGACCGGACACCCCGCCTGATATGATCAGGCATGGAGATGTACAATTACGGAGAAATAGCTGTGAAATACGATTCCGTGATGAACTGATCGACTTTACCCCCAAGGAATATGAATTGATCAAGTTCATGCTTGAAAATCAAGACCATGTGTTCACGCGAAACCATCTGCTGGATATCCTATGGGGGGAGGAATATTATGGGAACGAGAAAATCATCGACAATCATATCAAAAACATTAGAAAAAAACTGGATTGCGAACTTATTCAAACCGTTTGGGGGATGGGTTACAAAATCAGCAGCAAAAATACAAAGTAACCTGGGACTGAAACTATTTCTACAATTATTCACCATACTGTTTTTGATGTGCACCGGGATCGTATTACTCCTGCAATTTTACTTACCCGTTCGTTATACGGAGAAAATTCAATATGAATTAGATTCGCAGGCAATTAAATTTGTAGAGTTATTGGAAAGCAAGACATTGACGGAAATCGAAATGCAGGATCATATCCTTACGTTTTGTTTGCAGAACGGAACAGCGGCGGAATTGTTTGATAAAAACAAAAACAGCCTTTACAAAGTGGATCTCTCCCAAAGTATATTGGCGGAAAACCCGGTGTATAGCAGGGTATTGACTGCTTCCTTTATAAGCGGTGATGAAAATTATACGCTGGACATAACCATCTCCCATAATAAAGGATCAGAGGTTACAGAAGTCATAAAGGAAATGTACCCTTTGATTTTAATCATAGCTTTTATCCTTTCTGCTGTGATAGCGGTCATCTATTCAAAGCATATTGCCAAACCGATCATAGAAATAAGTAATATTGCCCGGCGAATGGAAAAGCTTGATATGACATGGAAGTGCAAGATTGACAGGACGGATGAAATTGGCGTGCTGGCGTGCAGCCTAAATAATATGGCATTACAGCTGGACAAAACGCTGAAAGAACTGGATGGCGCAAATATGAAGCTGAGATCAGATATGGAAAAAGAAAGGATGCAGGCTAAGCAGCGTTCTGACTTTTTTATGTCTATTTCACATGAGTTGAAAACACCCCTTACCATTCTGAAAGGCGAGACGGAAGGTATGCTGCAGAATCTGACGCCTTTCGACAACAGAGATAAATATCTTTTGCATTCCATGCAAGTCATAGAAACAATGGAAAAAATGATCAAAGATATTTTAGCTGCTGCGCGAACGCAGATGATCAATGATAATGGGGTCATGCGATCTGCTGACATTGGAAAAATAGTTGTGGATATCATTCAAAATCAAGATGAATTGGCAAGATCAAAAAACATCCAAATCCATATGGCACTGGAAAAAGATTTGTTTGTTATCCTCGAACAAGAGTTGTTCAACAAGGCGCTTGCCAACGTGATCAATAATGCTATCATACATTCTTCGGAGGATTCTTCTATTTATATCACAACCAAACGATCGGGAACCGAATGCATTTTGACTGTAAAAAATGTAAACAGTACCATACCGGACGATGAAATCCAGCATGTGTTTGAACCTTTCTACAAAGTTGACAAATCACGTACAGGGAACGGAACCGGCTTAGGACTGTATATTGTAAAATCGTTCTTGAAATATCACGGATTCCGGTTTGGTATTGCGAATCAGGAAAACAGCGTGATATTTACCATCGTCATGCCGTTATGCTATGACGGACCTGACCTAATGGGTGCGGATAAAAAGCAGCAGTAGCTTTCATATAGGCTATTGCTGCTTTTCCGTACACGATCATAAACTTTCCTTCACCATCACATGGATCTCCGAATACAAATGCTTCCTGTAAGGATTCCTGTCATAGATAAGCTTGTCCAGCAGGACCTCCATGCTTCTTTTCCCCTGGTCATTCAAACCGCTGCCCAGGGTCAGGGTCACCACATCTTCTCTCATAAGCTCCAGGATCTCCGGGTAATCCTCGTAGCAGATAAGGCGCACACCGCTGCAGCCGCTGGCCTTCAGTTCCTCACCTGCTGCCCGGACACATCCGCAGGTGATCAATATACCGTCTATGTTCTTTTCCTCCTGCAGGATCCTCCGCATCTCCCGCCGCATAATCGCCGGGTCCTCTTTCGTTGTGACGCTGGGGAGCATCTGAATTTTGGGATACGCCTCTGTGATGACTGTGCGGAACCCGCCCTCCCGGGTACCAAAGGGGAAGGATTGATGCTCGTCCCCATCGCTGGTTATGACTACGGTCTTACCTTTTCCATTCAGAAATTCTCCCATAAATCTTGCTGCCACTTTTCCCGCTTTGTAGCCATCCTGTCCGATAAAGCAAAAACGCTTGCTGCCTTTGATATCTGAGTTGACCGTTACCACAGGAATTCGCTCCTCTGTGCAGCGGTCAATCGCTCCCACAATCTCATGCGCGTTGATAGGGCTTAAAATGATACCGTCCACTTTCTCCTCACGGTATTTGTCCAGCAGATCTGCCTGCTTCTGCACATCGGAATAAGCAATCACCTGGAATTCCAACTCTATCTGAAAGGAATTATATTCCTTCAGTTTCTCCTCTATTCCTTCCCTGATGTAAGGAAGCGCATCCACCTTTAAGAGCAGCACCGCAATACGCAGCTCCCTGTTCTGCATTTTCAACGCTTTTCCTATAGGGTTTGCCTCATAATTGCATTCATCTATAATCTCCTGTACCTTTTTGCGCACATCATCACTCACGCCTGGCCTTTTATGAAGTACCTTATCAACCGTAGAACGATGTACTCCCGCCATCTCTGCTATCTGCTTAATTGTCACTCCCACTTTATCAACCCCTTTCCTGTCTGATTCCAGGAGCGTGCAGACTGTGGGGATAAATTTCAAACACACTCTGGAGAGAACGAACTCTTAGGCTAAGTATACCTCATTATCGGGGCGATGAAAAGAGAAAAATGGCATGTCACAGGCTCGTTATCTGAGACATGTTACTGTACACTCCGTGTCCAGTAACACGCTTCGCGATGCACAGATATGGAGCATTCTGCCCCATATCGCGCTGGCTGCCTCAGGATTTCATGCTTTCGGCATGAAAACGCCTCCCGGTACAGTGGCCTGTGTACAGTAACTGAGACATACCATTTTATTGCTGCTTCTTTTTCTTCCTAATTTATTTTTCTGCCTTTTTCTTCAAATCAATCTGCGCTTCTCTTTCCAGAAGTTCTTTCATGACAGTGGGATATTCTTTATCCAGGTGATAGAACAACAGCAATACTATCATGATCACACCCAGAATCGTCACACCATAAATAAACAGGTTCGATATGGTATTCAGCGCCTGTGCTGACTGGGTTCCCAGGTCACCGTTATATTGGTTTGCCTCCATAATAAAACCAATCAGTGCGGAACCGATACCCTGGCCGAATTTCTGCCCGGATGTGGCTGCGGACTGGATGGCACCTGCTGTCCGAAGACCCGTCTTCCACTGTCCGTATTCTATGGCATCTGCGATCATCGTAAAGATCATTCCCAGAATAGGCGTCATACCGATGCCACGGAGCAGGCCGCCGAAGGTAACAACCGCAATGCTGGTGGGATCCACCAGAAGAACCAGAGAACCGGCAATGATAAAGAGTGCTCCCAGGATACACCAGTTTCTTTTGCTTGTCAGGTGCATCACCTTACCCAAAAGCAGTGTCGCCACTATGGTAATACCGAAACAGGCTGTATTTACATTTCCGATAATTTTTGTATCCCCTACGATCCATTTACAGTAGTAGGTGGCCATAGTACCTGCGAAGGTCTGGTACATAGCGAAAAATACAAAGAACAGAAACAACATGATAAAGTATTTATTTTTAAACAGGGCAGGCAGAGCTTTTTTCAGCGGAATCTGTTCACCGCCCATCTCGTCTTTTACTACCACTCTCTCACGGACTGTGGCAAAACAGAACAGCATCAGGGCTGCTGCACCAACTGCGTAGACTGCTGTCAGGATGATCCAGTTTCTCTGGGAATCCATGCCGCCGCCTGGCATCATATCCAGAATCCTTGTAAAGAGAAGTGTAACAAGAATATTTCCGATAGGGCTCATTGCCATACGGATAATATTGATCTTTGCTCTCTCATTCTGGTCACGTGTCATATAAGTCATAGTTGTGGCAAACGGAAGCTGGAACAGGGTGTAAACCACTGTCAGCATCAGGTTATATGTAATGAAAATGTAGATAGCCTGCGCCATAGCTCCAATCTGAGGCACAGTTATCAGAAGCACTGCTGCAATGGCATATGGAACGGACATGCGCAGCATCCAGACACGGGCGCGTCCATACTTGGAACGTGTCCTGTCAATGATAAATCCGGCTGCTATGTCCGATACTCCGTTGAATACCTGGGAGATAGCAATGATCATACCGATTACGGCTGCAGAAACATGGGCTACGTCTGTATAGAACATGACGAGAAGGCTTGTTGCAATGGTAAATACAATATTCGTGGAGATTTCACCACAGCCATACGCAAATTTTTCAAATCCTGTTACCCTGTCTTTCTGTACCAGTTTGTTAAATCCGTTGAGATTCATCCGGGCACCTCTTTCCTTATTTACTTATTGTCTGATTCAGAGCGTCAATGGAAGTGTTCAGGCCAGCCTCCACACTCATGGTCAGATCTTCCATTTCCAGGGAAACATATCCATCATATCCCATCATGTGGCATACCGAGAAGAATTCTTTCCACCACTGCAGATCTTTGCCGCATCCCACTGCCACATAGTTCCATGTTCTGTTTTCACAGTCTGTTACCGGTTTTGACTCCGGAAGCCCGTTCACATCGCACAGGCCCCTCTCAATACGGGCATCCTTGCCGTGAATGTGATACAGTGCACCTTTTAATGCTCTTGCCGCTGCAATGGGGTCTGCGCCCATGACCATAAGATGGGAGGGGTCCAGATTCATTCCGATCATAGGGTCCACTGCATTTCGCAGTTTCCATAGGGTTTCCGGATTGTATACAAGCTGACAAGGGAATTCTTCAATGGCAATCTGCTCCACACCGTTTTCCTTACAGTGCGCCACAAATTTTTTCCACCAGGGGATTGCCACATCCTCCCACTGGTATCTCACTGTCTCCACCATGTAATCCGGCCATGAAACTGTGGAAGTGATCCAGTTTGGAGTTTTGTCATCCGGTCCGCCTGCAGGAAGTCCTGACATCATGACCAGTTTCTTCACACCCAGCCTGCCAGCCAGTACCGCAGTATCGTAGATTGTCTTTGTGTGAAGTTCTCCCATATCACCGGGGCACAGGGGATTACCGGAACAGTTCAGTGCTGCAATTTCCATACCTCTGTTATCAATCTCCGCTTTATACGCTTTTAATTTTCCTTCATCTGCCAAAAGTTCCTGTGTGGGGACATGCTTACAGCCGCCCCAGCCTCCTGCTGTCATTTCCACTGCATCTATACCTAATGATTTTACCTTATCCAGCATAACAGTAAAAGATAAATCGCCTAAAACATCTGTACAAAGGGATAATTTCATGATCTATACCTCTCTCTTTCTTATTTTCCTAAAAGTTCTTTCTCTATCCGCTCTCTGGCCTCCGGTGCCTGTTTGTCCATTTTCTCCGGGAACCCGAACATGGAAACACAGGCTATATTATCGCCGCCTGCTTTCGGCGCATTTTCTTTCCGCTGTTTATCTGCAAAATCCATATGACGCAGGGTTTCAAAAATACCTTCAAAATCCACATCCCCTTCCCCCATTGCCAGGTGCTGGTGAATGGTCACATCTGCTTTGCCCCGGCCGTTCAGCCACGGGGGATTGGCAATGTAACGGCAGTCCAGAGTCTGATTAAAGGTATCCGCAAACAGTACGTGTGTCAGCTCGTCACCTGCATATCTTAACATGGAACGCACATCTCCCTTGCCCTCGTCATAGAAAAAGCCGTGAGGGGAGGAGTACACATACCCAAGATTCTTTGAGCGGAAGGATTTTACCAGGTCGCAGGTCTCGTTATTCAGCTCACAGAAATCATAAGGATGGGATTGGATCTCCACACGGATGCCTTCCCTTTCTATAACAGGAAGAAGTTCTTCCATGGATCTGAACCACATGCCATTACAGATTTCCTGCTGGTTAGGGTCTCCGGACAACTCCGTATTGATGACCGTTACCCCCATATCCACTGCGATCTCTATCATGCGTTTCCAGTTGGCAACCGCAAATCGTCTCTGCTCCTCTGTGGGGCCTGACCAACGGTACACAACGATAAAAGATGAGATCTCCACCCCGGTCTCCCTCAGGGCTTTTCTGTATTCCTTCTCACATTCCTCTGAGAATAAGGGGTGTTTATAAAAGGGGTTGATCCTCGGATGGGGGGATTGTTCAATGTATTTGTATCCCCAGTCAGCTACCTGATGGACCATGCGGTTGATGTCCATCTGTTTTGCCAGAACATCCACATCAAATGCTATTTTCATGGTATGTATCCTCCTTACTAAATTAAGAGCTCGTGCTCTTTTTGGGGTATTAAAATTCTTCTCTTTAATTGTATAGGCTCTTGAATCACCGTTTGTAAAACTCCGGCATTTCATCAAAGATGATCTCCACGACTTTTTTCTCATCACGGGCTTTGGATGCTGCTTTTGCTGTCACCTGCCCTACATATCCGTCCCAGGCTGTGGGGCCGTCCACTCTGCCTGCTTTTGTGGCGTCGATCCATTCCTGGATTTCCGTATTATAAGCGTCTACAAATCTGGTGGACCAGTCACTGTGGATGGCGTGACCTCTTGTGGCATTAGCACATACTTCAATGTTGGATGGCTCAGGCAGGTTCAGAATGGCATCCTCGCATACCACCTCACATTTGATATCATAGCAGTGTCCTGTGTTCACAAAGGCTTCCACATCAATGCGGACACCTGATTTTGTTGTCAGGATCATGATCTGAGGGTCCATAAGGTTCGCATGGGTCCTGCGGGTGTTCTTAGCAAATACCACCTCTGCGGTTGCATAGTCCTCATTCAGCAGCCAGCGCAGGACATCTATTTCATGGATCATGGAATTTTCAACTGCCATAGGTGTGTCGTAGCTCTCGTCCACTGCCGGATTTCTGTGTGCGCAGTGCAGCATCAGGGGTTCCCCGTAGGTACGGTTCTCAATTGCAGCTTTCAACTGACGGTATCCTGTATCATATCTCCTCATAAACCCAACCTGCACTAGCTGCTTCCCTCCTGCGGCTTCCGCTTCCACGATCCTCTTGCAGGCTTCTGCCTCAGGTGCCAGTGGTTTCTCACAGAATACATATTTTCCTGCTTTGATGGCTGCCATTACATACTGCTCATGATATGGGTCAATAGTGGTGACAATCACTGCATCAATGTCGTCTGATGCTATCATCTCTTCTCCGTCGGCATAGAATTTGCAGCCGTATTTTTCCGCTACGGATTTTCCGAAATCCACATTCACGTCTGCGCAGGCTACAACTTTAGCCCCCTGCAGTTTGTTGTTGATCCTCTCAATATGTGTTCTTCCGATTGCTCCTGTACCTACAACGCCAACTTTTAAATCTTTACCAGCCATATCTTATCTCCTTTTCTTCATTCCTGAATGTTTTGTTTTTTGCCTTCAAGAGCTCGTGCTCGTAACTCTGTAAAAAAGATTGCGGCCCTCACCGCAGGTTTCTCATCTTTTGTGATATTGTTTTATTTTTTTCTGTTGTCCTTGCAACGAGCTCGTGCTCTTTTCGATGACTTAATAGTACAACTTTCTTTCTTCTATGTCTATTGACATAATTACCCAATATTAAAATGGCTTTTTATGCATTTTTCACAATTTCCCTGCTTCCACTTGTATTTCAAACCAGTGCCCATCCGGTCAAAACTGTCCAGTCCGGGCTATATTTCATCAGCCTTTAAAACGAAAGCGGGAAACCGAGTCATTGTTTGACTGACGGATAACAACACAGCAAATGATAAAACGCATGCTTGACATATCTTATTTAATATGCAACAATAGTTGTGTAACATCAGTTACCCATCGTACCCCTGACAGGAAGGAAACTTATATGCCGCCTAAAGCAAAGATAAACAAAGAAATGATTTTGAATATTGTCCTGACTATTACAAGAGAAACAGGATTTCATACTGTAAATGCAAGAAGTATTGCAAACAAATTACAATGTTCTACCCGCCCAATCTTTACTTGTTATGAAAACATGGAGGAATTGAAAAGCGAATTTCTTCCCTTTGCGTATGAATACTACCTGCAGTATGTGGATGAATACAGCAATTCTGAAAATATCAGTCCCTATTTGCTCCTTCCCCTCTCTTACATTGCATTTGCGCAGGAAGAAACACATTTATTTAAGCTGCTGTTTGTAAACGATATGGATTTGAACATGGCTGAGACAACGGATTTTTACAAAGAACCGGACAATGAAAAAAGGGCCAGATCATTCTCAGATGCTGTTGGAATAGGATTAGAACGAGCAAAGGTAATATTTTTAGACTTGTTCCTTTATACTCATGGCATAGCGGTCTTAACAGCCACTAAAAAAATAGCATTAGACAGAAACAGTATTGAAAAAATGGTGACAAATATATTATCTGCTTTTATAAAACAGGAAAAACCGGATTGGAATTTGACCGATTAATATTTTCCATTGACAGAAAGGGGACATTATGAATACAAACCAATATTTAATTGATTTTTACAATACTTACAATGAGGACAGCAGGCTGACCTTAAGGCACGGCTCAGTTGAATTCCTTACTACTATGCATTATATTGCCAGATATATGAAACCCGGGGACCGTGTGCTTGAAATCGGTACCGGAACCGGCCGGTATTCCCACGCGCTGGCCCGTCAGGGATATACGGTAGATGCGGTAGAGCTGGTGGAACATAATATAACCGTTTTCCGCCAAAACACGCAGTCAAACGAAAATATAACCATCACCCAGGGGAACGCTTTGGATCTATCTGCCTTCCCGGATCAAAAATATGACATTACCCTTTTATTAGGTCCCCTGTACCATCTCTATCATACGGAAGATAAAAAACAGGCGCTGCGCGAGGCGATTCGTGTAACAAAACAGGGAGGCATAATTTTTGCCGCCTACGTCATATCCGATGGCTGTCTCATGGACGAAGGATTTCATCGGGGCAATATCAGTGTCTCCGAATATATAGAAAAAGGCCTGCTTGACGCCCGGACATTTGCCGCCAATTCCAATCCAGAGAATGTTTTTGAACTTGTCCGAAAGGAAGACATTGATGATCTGATGTCTGCATTTCCCGTAACCCGGCTCCATTACGCGGCAACAGACGGCTGCGCCTTATTTATGCGCGAAGCAATCGACAAGATGGACCAAGATACCTTTGAACTGTTCTTGAAATACCACTTTGCCACTTGTGAGCGGGAAGATTTATTGGGTATTACAAGCCACGCTATTGACATATTCAGAAAATGAGCATCCCAGAGACAAAAATTCTTCCGGCCAAACAAAAGCTAAATGTGAGGATCCAGGCTGCTTATGTATTAAGTAAAAGCAGCCCGCCAAGGCACAGCATGATCCCGCATATCTGTTTAAAAGTTATCAGTTCCTTATAAAAGATCACACCCACAATGATCAAAATAACCGCAAGCCCAATATTGGCCACCAGGGAGCCAACACTGACCTTCCATCCGGCTCTGTATATGGCAATATAACCAAATTCCAGTGCAACCACAGATGCGCCCAGGACTACGGAGGCCCAATTCAGTTTTCTTAATTCAGTAAGATATGCTTTTTCGGATGATGTAAATAAAAACATCACAATGGACAGGAACGCCCCTACCAAATAAGTCACGGAAAGTGAGACAAATGCATTTGCCTCTGCCGGGGTTGATTTTGCACAGATATTATAGACCGTATTTGAGCCAATCACCAAAAGAATCGGCCAGATGTAATTCCACATACTTTTCCTCCTTATAAACAAAAAAAGCCGCAAACTAAATGACCTTAGTTTGCGGTAGGTGTCCACCCAATTTTTATTTTACGTCATATACTTATATCCGTCAATGCCTTATATTCTGAACCAAAAATCCGTATTTTTGCTTTTACTGCCTCCGCCACTGCCTCCACCTGACAGGGGATCATATCTGTCAGACAGTTTTTGCCTTCCCTGATAGCATGTTCTGCCGCTTTGCCTGCAGCCTCATTGATGTCAGTAAAAATATTCACTTTGCTGATCCCGCAGGCAATGGACCTTCTAAAATCTTCTTCTGAAAGCCCGGAACCTCCGTGGAGTACCAGGGGGACATGCACCATTTCTGCTATTCTCTTTATCCTGTCAAAATCCAGTTTCGGTTTGAATTTATAAGCACCGTGAGCGGTTCCCACAGCGATAGCCAGGGCATCTGCCTGTGTTTTTTCTGCAAACTCTTTTGCCTGCGCGGGGTCTGTGTAATATGATTCCGGTACATCTGCACCATTATGGGCAGTCTGTTCCTCATTGTCTCCCACATGTCCCAATTCTGCCTCCACCGTTGCCCCGAAACAATGTGCGATCCTCACCAGCTCACGGACTTTTCTCACATTTTCTTCGTAACTGTCCGTGGAACAGTCATACATAATAGAGGTAAATCCCAGCTTCAGCGCCTCCATACATTTTTCAAAAGTAAGACCATGGTCATAGTGGACCACCACAGGAACGGATGCTTTTTTTGCCATGGGGACAAGCAGTCCCGCCAAATCCTCCAGCGGTCCGCAGGGTAGTAAAATCTCCGCTGTTCCGATAATGACCGGGGATTTAAGTTCTTCCGCTGCTTTTAACACACCTCTTGCAAGTTCCAGATTCACGGTATTGAACAGACCAACTCCATAGCCTTTTTTTCTGGCCGGCAGCAGCACATCATTCAGGTTTACTAACATTTTTTACACTCCTTCTCTCTTTTTCCATCCGTTTTTAATTTTCTCTTCCAGTTCCTCCAGGGGGCGGATGCCGCTCAGCGCGTCATATGCTTCCACACAGGACGCCCCCTCAGCGGCAGCCAGGCGGACACACATTTCAAAAGGATACCCTCTCAGCATGGCTGTCAGAAATGCGGCGATGGTGGTGTCGCCCGCTCCTGTTCCTGACAATACTTTCCCGGGCCGGTAACTGGCCTCAAATCCTTCCCTGTCTGACCATTCTTCTGCGGAAATCCCCAATTTTGCCTCCAGATCCCCCAGCCCATGTCCTTCTGCCGTCCTGTAATATAAACCGGGTGCCCCGCATTTCAGCAAAAGGACCTTTGCCCCAAACTCCATACACTGCTCTGCCAAAGGCCGGATATCTTTCTGTACATCCAGAATAAACGAAATGTCTTCATCCCCTGCCCTGCGCTTCCAGTCCTCATATCTTCTTCTGTCCAGCATGAAACAGAGTTCTTCTATACTTGGTACAAAGAAATCCACATAAGGGAGCACACTTTTTAAGATCCCTTCCCAGTCAGCCTTTCCTGCCGTAGAGTCTCCATCCACAAAAGCCAGGTCAAGGGAGGTTGCTGTTCCTTGGGACTTCATATATTTCATCATACGCACCAGTTCACTTCCGGTATTTTCGTACATTTTCTTCATCAGGGGAGGATAGCCAAAATGAAACAGGTCCGCGCCGCAAAGCTTCTCTTTCGGCAAATCCTCAAAGCAGAAGGTGTCATTACATCCGGAATCATGAAGAAATATCCTGTCTATCCCCGGAACCGCAAGCACCACGGAATAAGATGTATTCTGCCCCTCCTGAACAATGATCCCGGAATCTGCACCCCGGGCAGCATAGATATCGGAAAGGATCTTACCGAATTTATCATTTCCGGTCTTTGTCATGAGGCAGACATCAACTCCCAGCATTTTCATAGCCAGCCCCGTGTTGGAGACCGCTCCGCCCGCATGAATATCTACACCTTCCATCTGTATCAGCCTTCCCGGCGAGAGAATTTCCCCCAGTTTTGATACCTGCTGCCCCTGCGGAAAGAGGGGCGTTATATCCAGGCAGGAATGTCCCGCTACGATCACCTTTTTTCCCATATGATCACCTGTCTTCCTTTTTTTCTTACCGTCTTCAGAACACGGAAAAATCTTGCTCTGTTTTCCTTTCAGTTTAGCCGATTTCCAGTGAAACTGCATTTCCATATTTGTGATAACCGGGCGATAATCTTGCGTTTTGTCCTTTGTTTGTCTAAAAGCTGAAAATACCTCTATATTGTAAAGTTTTTCTTGTAATTGGTACGATTTATTTGTTTATATTTAATGATTATTTTGTTATTATGCAGATAATTTTGAGATTGTTCTTGTCTGATCTATCCGATGATATTAGAATAGAGTTAGAAAATAAAAAGAAAGCAGTGACAGAAATGGAAAAAGAATTTGAACTGGTTGCCCACCCGCAGATACATGCGTTCCGTGCCCTATTGGTACGCCTCTTTTCCCGTGCTCCCCATACCCACAGGGAGATGGAAATAGGGCTTGTTCTTGACGGAAATCCGCAGCTCACCGTCAATGGAACTATACGGAACCTGCAAAGCGGTGACATATATCTGTTGAATCCCATGGAACTGCATGAAATACATGGACAGAGCGGCGGTGCGCTGATACTGGCCATACAAATGTCACGGCAGCTTGTCACCTCTTATTTCCAGCACGACGAGAATACCTGCTTCATTGAAAACAGTGTCCGTTCCTTTTTCTCTCAGCATGAGACCCGTTATGAGATCATGAAGGGTCTGCTGATCGAGCTTGCATATAATTATTTCGGACAATTTGCCAACTATGAGTATAAATGCATGAGTCTTCTGAACATGATCCTATATGCGCTTCACACTTATGTTCCCAAGAAGACATACACAGATGCAGAGATCACCACTCGCAGGCACAGACAGGAGCGCATGAGCCGTATCACGGATCATATAGAAAAAAATTTCAGACAGAAACTATTGCTGAGGGATATTGCTGCCCATGAAAATCTGTCTCTCACCTATCTCTCACACCTGTTTCGCGACGAACTGGACCTGTCTTTTCAGGAATATCTGAACCTGAAACGGTTTGAATACGCCTGCCGTCTTCTGCAGCATACCGATAAGAAAGTGCTTACCATCAGCATTGAAAGCGGGTTTTCGGATGTGAGGTACCTGAATCAGCTATGCCAGAAGTATTATGGCTGCCCGGCCTCCGAACTGCGCGGAAAAACAAGGCTGACGGCCGCTGCGGACAGGCAGGTATCCTCCAATACACAGAATATTTTCACGCCCGGAGACAGTATACTGCTTCTGCATACACTGCGTGAAAACTATCAGGATAAATACAGCAGTTACACTATATGGGAATTTTACCGGTGAGTTTCCGGTATGCCCCGGGAAAAGTCGGAATATACATAATCATATCCTTCACAAAGCAGAGCAAAGGAGACAGCTATGTGCACTGCATTATATATACAATCACCTCAGAAAGACGCTTTTTTCGGGCGAACCATGGATTTTTCTTATCCACTCAGCCCGGAAATGTATTTCATACCGAAGGGCTATACATGGAACAATCTTATGAAAACCCACAAAATCCACAATCAGTATCGTATCATGGGCATTGGACAGAATATTTCACCTGTAATCTTGGCAGATGGGGTCAATGAAAAAGGATTTGCTGCGGCAGCGCTGTATTTTCCGGGATATGCGCAATACGATCCTATTGTTTCGCAAGATGCTCCCCGTATCTCAATTGCAGCTCTCGAACTGGTGAATCTTTTGCTTGGTCAGTGTGATTCCGTATCCGGAGCTGTCTCCATGCTACGGATGATTCGGATTGTGGGGGTAAAAGATTCCGTTACAGATTCTGTTGCCCCGCTTCACTGGATTCTTGCTGATAAAAGCGGTAAATGCATGGTAGTAGAAAAGACTGCAGACGGACTGCATCTGTATAACAATCCAATCGGTGTCTTTGCCAACAGCCCTGACTTCCAGTGGCATATGACAAA
Organism: Blautia marasmi; assembly: GCF_900258535.1. NCBI lineage: Bacteria > Bacillati > Bacillota > Clostridia > Lachnospirales > Lachnospiraceae > Blautia > Blautia marasmi. The sequence continues at coordinate 3,485,198 of NZ_OIWX01000001.1, read as the reverse complement.
TCTGCGGAATTATATGAATGTCACACCGCCCCAGAAACAAAATGCTGAGTGGAATGATGTAAAACTAACCCCTTTTGGCCAGGGTACCGGCACCTTTGGTCTTCCCGGAGATTACACACCTCCGTCCAGATTTGTCAGAACTGCCTTCCAAAAAAGCCATGCCATGCTCCCTGACAAAAAGGAAGAGGCTTTGCTTACCTGTTTTCATTTAATGGAGAGTGTCAGCATTCCCAAGGGAGTTGTTATGACAGACAAAGGAACGGCGGATTTTACGCAATATACGGCTTTCATTGACCTCTCGGAAACCCGGTATTATTTCAGAACTTATGATAACAGCCAGATTGCCGCAGTTAAATTGCCTGCGCAATGTGATTGTACTTCAAAGATACTTTCTCTGGGAAAATTGGCAAGACCACTTATCTTTGACAGTTTGAAGAATACAGCTAACTAGCAAAGCAAATTCTGACTGTCATTTCTTTATCCGCAGCAAACCTACCGTCACAGCCTCCCATATAAAGTACAACACATGCGATTCAGACATTCTATCACCACACCTCAGTTTTTCTATAGCGTATCTGAAGATTAAATTCCGCAAGATGTGCGGTACCATTTATAGGAGACTTTCCCCGAAAGAAGGCGGTGTCAAAATATGCCTCAAAATGGGCCGGCAGTTTGCGGAACTTCATTTTCAGACCCATTTTATTCTAAACTATTGAAATTAACATATTCTCTCCAAACTGCCCTCTCGTTCATCAGTCTATATTTTTTATCGTTTATATCAAAAAATTGGCCGGGTGAAATAGAAATATCAGTACCATCTTTTAATTTTATATCATAGTGGGACGAAGCACCATCTGAAATGCTGTTACTCGTAGTGGGCAATAATTTCGTCTTATGCAGTAAAGCAACAAATCTCCTGATCTCCTCTTCATTAAACTCATGTTCCGAGGTATTATCGGGCGGAGCCCCGCCTGTATAGCTGTACAGATATATACTTTCGACCTCATCTGCCTGAATACTATGGACCACTCTTTCTCCTCTTTTGAGAAGTCCAAAATATATAACTGCAGCTATCCCGGCTAAAATAATAATAATGTATAGATTTGATTTATTCCTTTTTATGAACCCCTTTTTAATCAAAGTATCCCCCCATCTTTACTTTCACCCTTATTTTAATTCAATTATACACTATATTCACTGTACCGGGTCAAAGAATTATTACTGCAGATGAACTTACAGAGGATTTGCCACACTATTCACATATCTGCTATTCTGCAAAGTGTTTTCATGGAGGATACATTAAAATCCCCATGGCTGCCAGCGCGATATGGAACAGATGCTCCATATCTGTGCATGGCAACGTGTGTTGCACAGAGAGAAGGAAACAATAACGTTCTGCCGACTGATATAAACGGCCGGATCTTCTACTCCATAACGATCACCGTCTGATTCTTACACCTACTACTGCGGGGGAATTCTAAGCTTTTGCCCTTATGCTCCAAACAGATATGATACTCAAAATCTGCCTGCAGTTCATCTGCAGGGATTTCCAGGATATAGACCCACCTCGCCAGTTTTTCAAAGGTTTTTTCTTTATATTTCCCTTCCCCCAGTTTCCTGAAATATATCGCAGGGGCATTATCACTTCCTCCCAATACGATCACTTTAAGCTTTAAACTTTCCCCTCTTTTTAAAGAGGTCCTTACTGTGGGAACTACTAATTTGGAAGCGGCTTCCAGTACATTTTCTTTCAGCTTTGGCAGCTCTCCATACCGGTTCCCCAGTTTGCTTTGACAGTCTTTTAATATAGGGACCACTGATCTTTGCTGGATATTTGCCAGAACGCCCATATCCCCATATGTCTGCAGTGCCATCAAAAGGTGGAAGTCCAACACCTCTATGGTTCTTACTATATTTCTGTATACATCCAGTGCTGCATCCTGCGCTCCCACTTTATACTGCTTTTCAAAACTGCCCCAGAGACATCCTAATTCCGCAGTTTTTTTCATTGCCTGAAACGTATGGTTCCAATAGTCGAACCGCTCCTTTTCCCCTTCTCCACTTATATATTTTCCCAACTGCTCAAACTGCTCCGTAAACTTGTACTGGCTCTGCATCTCCTCCCAAGGTATATCATTTTGGTATATATTCCCCGGCCCGTCTTCCCATCGGCTGGGTCTTGGCAAATGTCCATCCATTTCTGTTAAAATACGTGCTGCCTCATTTCCTGCCCTGTCACCAAACTCAATGGCGGAAAAGCGTTCATAAAAATCACGCACCGGCGCATAACGGCCATTTTCCTTATGTGGCGGTAAATCCGCCTCATAGTCCTTCCACGCCTCCCCTCCGCAGTTGATCTTTCTGGAAAAATCGTTTCCTGAAAGTTGATTGTTTTTTGTGGCGCCTAATATTTCTATGGCTGTAAGCGCCAGGCTCCCCTCCTTGGTAAAAAACGTAATCCTAAGACTGGTATCCTGCTCCACTTCCATTCCCGGTACCAGGATCCTGGTGTGCTCTTCATTTATTTCCAGATCCCTCAATGTGAGATGATTGACCTTTATATCCAATTTTGCCGTATCCGGACGGAAATCCAATTGAACCGTGTAATTACCTGCCGGAATCTTCAGTTGATATCCTGACATACCTTTTCTGGCTGTCGCAGAAAGATTCCCGCCATCCGGATATCGTACCGCATAGGATTCCTTCCCGATATACCCCTCCAGGCTGATCTCCCCATCCAGTTCTTTTCCCCACGGCTGCTCCCAGGCAGACTCCATGAGAGCCTTGGCATTGGGCGCTATATTTCTTGTCCTCCAATGAATCCCCAGTAGTCCGCTGCAATGATACCTTTTTGCGTCAAAGGCATCTCTTCTCATTCTTCCTGCCCATAACTGAGGGGAGATCATTGCCGGGTCGTCTTCCATCCACGGGATCGCCCAGGCCGGTCTTCCCTTCAGGTCCTGAAACTTGGGTTCAATGGGGTCAAACCCCACATTCCTGTTAATGCAGGAAAACGGCATGGATTTTGGCAGATAATTGTCAAAAGCAGCCCTGTCCTCCCGGGGACCCAGCGTCCAGCCGCAGACAGCCAGTTCAAAGGGAGCCTCTGTCCTCTCTTTTGCCCTCAGCGCACAGGCAAAATCCCGGATTGTCTTATGGGTATCCTCCTTTGTGTTTCCAAGCCACGTCCAGTCCTCCGGTGTCCACATCCAATAATAATCCAACGGATGCAGCCTTTTGATCCTCTCAAAAATCCCCTCATACAACGCCTCCACGGTATCCTCATCCGCTTCCCCGGCTATGGCCAGATGATGCCTGGCTGTCTCGGGAATGGTAAGTGGTGCTTCTGTTCCGATACAGGTTTTGACGCCAATCTCTTTTGCATAGGAAAAAGTATCCTGTAAAAGCTGTCCGTAAGCATGAAACATTTGGTTGTATTTATCCGCAGGTACCGTATTTTCATGAAGTTCCGTGCTGTATATATCCTCCTCGTATCCCTTCATATAGTCCGCACCGTAGCTGTCCGTCTCAAATACATTGCCGGTTCCGCAGGGATAATCCCCTGTCTCCATGGGATGGTATCCCCAACTGTTCCCGTTTGTTTTAAAATGCTGTACAGGATAACTGGCTTTTACAGTCCCATCCTCCCTGCAGTCCTCTTTTTTTCCAATCCACACCAAAGGTTCGGCTGTCATTGCTTTTGGGGCATCCTGATTCTCAGGGTATGTATGCAGCGCGAAAAAATTGGCCCTCATTTTTGCTAATTGTGTTAATACAGCGAAATAGTCATCTTTGTTCCACCAATCCGGCCCCTCCGGAAAATCGTGGAAGGGAAGAATGCCTCTCTCACGGAACAGAGGTGTTTCACGGATATCCGGCACTGTCCCCCAAATATCTTCCCTGCACTTTTTATCGGGGATCACATCTCCGTGCAGGTAAAAGCCAATCCCCTGTAATTCCAGGAAACGATATACCGCATAAAGTACAGATATCCCGGTATTCCCTGTAAATATTTTCACACCCTTCTCCCTGCCGTACAACAGGTATCCCTCTTCGCCAAGGCCGGTATGATCCAGCACGGATGTATACTTTTCTAAAAGACCATGCCCTTTCACCGCCAGGATCATACAATTTCCCTCTTCCGGAATACTGCTTACGATCTCCGGCAGCTCTTCCCCCAGAACATAGAGGTAACGCCTCAGCTCCTTTGCCGCCAGAAGGACTGCATGGTCCCCCTGCTCTGCCACTATATAGTTTTTCATACCTATTATCCCTCCTCTGTCTGTTATCCCTTGATGGCTCCTGCCATTAATCCCTTGACAAAATATTTCTGCCCTACTACTGCCAGTATGAGGATCACAGGAATACAGGAAAGCAATGCTCCTGCAAGGGGTGCGCCGTAAGAAATCTTGTAAAAATTCTGCAGTCTCATCAGACCGATGGGCAAAGTGTACTTCTCCTCCGCATTCAGATAAATAAGGGGTGTCATAAAATCGTTCCAGGCATTCATAAATGTCAGGACTCCCTGAATGCCAATCCCCGCTTTGCTCAGAGGCACTGCTATTTTAAAAAATATCTTAAGTTCCCCATATCCGTCGATCATTGCGCTTTCATATAAATCCTTCGGCACCTGCCCCATGATCTGACAGAGCAGAAAAATACCAAATGCATTGATCATAGCAGGTATGATCAAAGGTACATAGGTGCCAAACAACCCCATATTTTTGTACATCTGAAACTGGGGAACCATGAGAACTTGAGGCGGTATCAGCATGGTAGCCAAAATCAAGCTTAAAAGGATCCCTTTCCCCTTAAATTCAAATCTGGTAAATCCATAGGCCACCAGCGCGTCAACCGCCATAGCCAGAAACGCGGCAATGGCTGCCACAAAAATACTGTTCGCAAACTGTTTCCAAAATGGTATGGTATCGAACAATGTTTTAAAGTTATCAAAGGTAATCTCCCGCGGGATCAGACGCAGTATGTGCCTGTTCATCTCCAGGTCCGTCTTAAGAGCGCCTGAGATCATAAATACAAAGGGATACAGTATAAATATAACTGCAATTATCAATATTAAATGAAACACAATACCTGAAATTATTTTCTTTTCTTTCACACTGCATCACCTCAGTCCTTTTCCCGAAACAGACGTCTCTGTATGGTTGTAATTATCAGCAGGATCAAAGCGATCACATATCCCATGGTGGCTGCCCTGCTTACCTGGTTATTTTTAAACATTGTATTATAAAGATATATAACCGGATACAGCATGGAATCCCTGGAGCCTACCGAGGAGGAATTCTGTACCAGTGTAAGAACCTCCCCAAACATGGCAAAGGAACCTGTGATAGCAATAAATACAATATATGTCATAATTGGTTTTAATAAAGGCAGCGTTACATACCAAAATTCCTTCCATTTCCCTGCCCCGTCTATCCTTGCCGCTTCCCCAAGTTCCGTTGGTATCCCCTGCAGGCCGCTGAGAAAATAAAGGCTGTTGATGCCAAAATACCTCCAGCAGCCGATCAACAGAACGGAGGGGATCGCCCAAGCCGGATCACTTAAAAACTTGACCGCCTTTTCCGCCACGCCAACATCCTGCAGAACCGTATTGATCAGTCCATTGTTGGTTCTCAGGATCAATTTGAAGACAATTCCCACTACAATAACGGAGGTCACATTGGGAATAAAAAAGACTGTGGAAACAAAGCCGCTTTTCCTCCCCATATATTTACTGTTCAGCATCAACGCTGCAAGCAATGCCACGGGAAGTATAATAAATATACTTCCCATCATGTAAATACAGGCATTTAATATGGATTTCCAAAACCTATGGTCCATAAAGACCGTTCCGTAATTGGAAACAGTAAATCCTCCCGTTTTCGTCTGAAATGATAAGATCAAACCTGAAATTGCAGGGTACAGTCCAAAAACTGCATACAGGATAAAAAATGGGGATATGAAAAGATAAGGCATTAGTTTTCGTTTCTTACTCTTCATATACATGCACCTTTCTCTCTATCGGCTATTTTGTCTGATTGTATTCCTCAACCGCTTCTGTCAATATATCTCCCATCTCATCCATGCTGATATTACCTTCCACCAGGTCATAGGCATTGGAATTGAATGTTTCCATAAAAGTATTTCTCCAGTCTGCCTGATACTGGATGGGAATCTCATTTGCCAGGCTCTCGTACAGTTCTCCAAGATTTTGATCATTGTAATACGCAACCGGGCTGTTGCATTCGGGCATAGCCTCATAAACCGGCGGATACAGAGCGATCATCTCGTATTTCTTCACACAATTATCCTTGTCAAGCTGTGCAAACTTCATAAAATCCCACAACTGCTCTTTATCTTTCCCGGTGTATTTTGTCATACAAAGGCCGGTGCCGCCCCTTACTGAAACCGGTGCTGCCGATTCCGTCAGCTTTGGAAGCGCTGCCATCTGCCATTTACCGCTTTGTTCCGGTACATTATCTCTCAACCATCCCGCTGCCCAGTCTGCCGCAAAATAGGTTGCCACCTTATCCTCAGCCACCACCGGCCATACTTCCTCCTGTGTCTCCCAGGCATACATCATTCCCTTCTGCTGCATATTCACATAATCCATAACAATATTTTTGAATTCCTCTGTGATATCCAGCTCTCCGTTTTTATCCACATAGTCCAGACCGGCCCCGCGCAGCATAAGGGCTATTTCATCCATCTCACCGCCCAGAGACATGTCTTTCGTGGCAGAGATGTAAATATCATGTTTTGCAAATTCCTCTGCAGCCGCTTTGTACTCCTCCCAGGTTGTTGGAACCTTGATATTATATTCCTCGAATAGATCGGCCCTGTACGCCATGGTTACCGGACACAGCGCATGTTCAAGTCCATAATAGTGACCATCATACGCATACAGGTCCAGACGGTTTTTAACCATTTTCTCTGTCACTTTATCCTTCTCTATAAACTCATCAAGAGGGTAATAGCACATCTGCTCCTCTGACATGAATCTGGAGAAATATCCCTGCTCCTGGTCCACCAAATCCGGGGCGCCCTCCCCGCCGGATGCGTTAATGACAGCCAGACGATCTGACAGCGCATTGATATCCATGACTTCTATGGTAAAACTTACATCCTGATGCTCTTTCTTATATTCCTCTGTCACCCACCTGAAATATTCCGCATGAGGCTCTGTGAATGCCCATATCACAATATCTTCCGGATTCGCCTCCGCCTGTTCCTCTGTATTTGTGCCTGTATCAGGCTCGTTGTTTTTTTCCTTCTCCTCTGTTCCCCCGCTGCTTCCGCATCCGGTTAAAACTGCAGTGACTAACAATACTGTACTTAAAAACATCCCAATTTTTTTTCTCATAGTTTTTCCCCACTTTCCCTTGATCATTTACCTTCTGTTCTTAAAATCTCTGACTGCCTGGAACATTGCCATCATATTTTCAGCACTTGTGGGACTTTGTATATTATGGGTTGTATTAAACACAAACCCGCCCCCTTTTGAAAACAGTTCCAGGCGCTGCGTTACCTCCCGGTACACCTCCTCCGGTGTGCCAAAGGGCAGGGTATGCTGTGTATCAATGCCTCCGCCCCAGAAAACAAACTTATCCCCCCATTCTTCTTTCAGTTTTTTGCCGTCCATACCTTTTGCAGAGAGCTGGACCGGATTCAGTATGTCCATTCCCGCCTCATAAAAATCAGGAAGAAACGACATGACAGCTCCGCAGGTGTGATAAAAAGTCTTCCAATTTGTATTTTTATGAACCCAGTCGTTTATTCTCTTGTAATAGGGCTTATAAAATTCCCGGAAAGAATCCAGCGACATAAACGGTCCGTTCTGTGTACCAAAATCGGTCCCTGAAATATAGACTGCCTGTATCTTGTCCCCGCAGGCCTGACGGATCAACTCTGCATTTTTTAATCCGGTTTCCACCTGCATCTCAAATACCTCATGGATATAATCCGGGCAGATATGGTGCGCCATCATAAAATCCGGCAAATTTCTGATCCCTTTCGGATGCTTTACACTTGGTCCGGGAACAATGGCAAAGTCACCTATCGAGGCAATGGCCCCGCTGTACACGATGCCGTATTCCGTATTGCTGTAGTAATAGCTGCACTGTCTTTCCAGTTCTTTTAACTGCTTCTCCGTGATCACGGCAAAATCGTCCTTGAAATCCTCTTTTGCGCTGTTTGTGTCCTCGTCAAACTCAATATTGCCTCTGGTTATATTGTCAAAAAAGAATCCCCCTTTTGGCATCATACCGGAGGGCGGTACACTTAAATCCCCTTGTGGATACAGATAGGTACGGCCTGTCCCATCCACTGTGGTATGAAAAGCTGCCGGAACATCCACCTCCAGGCCGGACTGCATTGTCCAGGGCTTACGGCCCTCATTGGAAAATCCAAACATGTTCATCCCCGTGGAGATCTCCACACAGTCAAGATGCAGGGCCTGCCTGACATCCTCCTCCACCTCCCCCAAAAGCTGCAAAGGCTCATTGATCTTTACCTTCCTTTCCTCCAGCCCCAGCGCTTTTCTCAGCCGGTCCAGTGCATTGGCATTGATGCCGGTGATCGGAGTTGCCCCCATATCCACTACCACTTCCTCAGGCTCAATGTGATTTAAAGTCTGATTCAGCCTTTCTCTGCTGCTCGCCATTTTGTTAACCTCCTCTTAACTGATTTTATTTTATGTATCATGCAACCGTGTCCGCGCACGATACAGGTAATTTTTTTCTCTTTACTCCTTAAGACCCCAGAGTAAAGAGAATATGTCATAAGTTATATTTTGTTGCGATAAATATATGCGTTTTCACGGTAGACTCTTCCGGACGGGTACCATACAGCAAATACCGTCCCAGGATTTCTACTCCCATAAAGCCTTGCCGGAATGGTTCCTGACAAACTGTTGCAGATACCACGCCTGATCTTAAATTTTCCTTGACGATATCTGTCAGGTCATATGTGACGATCCTTAATTTGCGCCCGTAATCCGTCTCACGGACAGCTTTTATCCCTCCTTCAACACCTGCTGCCGCAAAACAGATGGTCGTCAGGTCCGGGTTCTTCTGAAGCAATGTCCTCAGCTGTTCATAAGACTTCCGGTCATCATCTTCATTTTCTAATACAGCGTCTACGATTATATTGCTGTAGTCCCGTTTCAGTGTTTTTTTTATTCCTTTCAAGCGCTGCGCCTGCGCCATCACCATCTTTGAACCTATCACCAGGGCAATATGTTCCTCTGCCCCATTGCTCATCATCCCCAGCAGTTCACCTGCCACACAGCCGCTTGTAACATAATCACAGCCCACATAGGCTAAATGTTTGACACTTGCTATGTCTGTATTAATCGTCACGACAGGAATATTCTTATCTTCCAATTCCTGTATCTTTTGGGCCACCCTCTTGGAATTGACGGGGGTGATCACAAGGCCTGAAATTCTCTCTTCCAGCAACTCTTCAATTTTTTGAAGCTGCAGCTCCGCATCAAATCCTTTGATCTTCTTCACACTGCTCTGTATGCCAAAATGCCCCATTTCCTCCAGCCCATTATTTACCCCCTGGATCACCTCCTTAAAAAACGGATTCCCCTCTGAACAGAGCAGCACGCCTATGGTCTTGGTATATTTCTTATTTGCCAGTGTCCTGGCCGCCATATCCGGTTTATATCCTAATTCTTCTGCTATCTTAATGATTCTTTCTGCCACCTGCTGGTTTACGCCTGGCCTGTGGTTTAAAGCCCGATCCACAGTCCCCCTCGACACGTTAGCTGCCTCTGCAACTTCCCGGATTGTAACTTTCATAATTTCCTCCATCGTGTCCGTGCACGTTTTATGATTACATTATATTCCATAAAATTCATTCTGGCAATTGTCAAAATTGTGCGAATTTTTCTTCTTATAATTGGTCATATTTGCTAAATTTCTCCGCACACAAAAAGGAAGCGCCTGCCGCCGCTTCCCCTTTGTCTATATATCCTGTATCAGTCAAAAATGATCAATGCCATAAACACTAAGTCTTCCTCCCCGGTATTCACCAGGCCATGCCCGTGATCATCCGGTGTAAAGGTTACATCCCCTGCCTTTACCGGGCGCACTGTGCCATTGTCATCATAGTCTCCCTGGCCGGACAGGATATAGTAAGTCTCGCTCTCATTGTGGTGTTCATGATATCCAAGGGAACATCCCGGCTCAATGACAACCTCTGCGTACAGACCGCACTTTCCATTCAGTTCCTTCTCTCCTAAAATATGCTTAATGATCACATGGCCCTTGCCGCCGCACATATTTTCTACTGTTTCTGTTTTCATCATACTTCATCCTCCATACAAAAAGGTCCCCAAAGGTGGGTTTTCGCCTTTGAGAACCTTTTTTTCTTATCATTTTATTTTTTTATATCTTAGACCAATTTTACGGGCTTGTCAATATTTTCCTGCATAAAAATATTCTTCTGTTTTAACCTTTCACACAGAACCCATTCTCCTCACGCACCGGAATATCCTTGGCATCAACCCCTTCAATCCGTATAAAATTCCCCATGGACAACCGTTCCAGGAAGTTTGATATCTCCTGCTCTCCGCCCTGCAGTTCCATTTCCACGCATCCGTCCCAGGTGTTCTTCACCCATCCGGTCACCTGCAGAAGCCGTGCCAGGTGCTGCGCCCGGTACCTAAGCCCTACTCCCTGTACCAAACCGGTCAGTATAAAATGCTTTCTGATCTTCATTTTTTACATTAATTCCTCCATAAATGTGTATATCTGGAAATTTGAAATTTTCTCTATACAGTTTGCATTATACCACTTTTTAAAATGTCTGCAACTATCTTTCGCAACTTTCCTTTTTTTCCAAAAAAAACCATCCTGCAGCCGTAAAGATTTCCCGGCTGCAGGACGGTTTTAAGAGGGTATTCTATCGATATTTCAGTGTTGTGCCTATTCCCATTTTTAATGCTTTTTCATATACTAACTGTCCCAGTGCAATGTCATTTGTTGAGAGTCCTCTGTGCCAGAATAAAATGGTCTCATCCTCACGCTGTCTGCCCGGTTTTTTTCCTGCCACGATCTCTCCCAGTTCTCCATATAACGTATCCTCGCTTAGTTTTCCTGTCTCCACATGTCTGCGGAGACTTCCCAGAATACCGCCTTTGCACTGTCCCCAGTCATCCACCACGATCTTGTCCATCACATCTGTGAGGGAGAGTTCCACCGCGCTGACTGTCCCATAGGGAACCACAAAATTCCCCGGCTGTACCCACTCTGTCTTCAATAGAGGCGTGGGTTCCATAAGGCGGGTGGCCTCCACCATGATATCCGCCCCTTTCAGGCACTCTTCGCTGTTCCGGGTCACTTTAACCGGCTTGCCCAGTTTTTTGGTAAGCCGTGCCGCAAAATCCTCCATGGATTCTTTTCTGCGGCTGTTCACACGGATCTCCTCAAAATCATAAATGGAATCAAGAAGCACCACGTTCCACCATGCAGTTCCTCTGGAACCCAGATGCCCCAGGATCTTATTTTCTTTTTTTGCCAGATACTTTGCTCCGATGGCTGTCAGAGCACCCGTACGCATGGATGTGATCTCCGTAGCATCAACCACGGCTCTCGGCGCCCCCGTTTTAGGGTCGTACAAATTTAACAGGGCCATTTCTGAAGGCAGATCCTGTTTATAGTTATAAACATAGTCTCCCACAACTTTCACGCCTGCCACATCCATAGGCTCTATATATCCTCTGAGTACATTGAAATGTCCGTGAAATTCCGGATTGGGGATCAGATGCACCCGGGGCTCAATGACTGTCTTGCCATTTCCCTGGGCCTCCAGGCTTTTCTCCACTGCTCCCAGGATTTCTTCATTTGTCAGTTCCAGTTTTTCAATATCAAATGCATTTATGTATAATAAATCCATAAGCACCTCCAAAATTTAATAGATTTTACTCTGCTCGTTTTCTGCAAACACTGCTATTCTTTTTTCTCATTCTTTTCTTTCTTTAAATCCACGAAAAATGTTTTTATAAATGCGATCAACTGCAGCAGGAATACAAAGAGTACCAGAAAACCTCCCACCGAAGCCAACTGTTTTACGCCGTCTATACCACGTACACCGCCTGCTACGGCTCCCATGATAATGGAAATGGAACCGATCAGGATACCCCAGATCAGCTTCTGGGACTTTGGAGGCTCCTCCTCCATGTTCTGTCCCTTGGTACAGATGGATGCAATGGTGCTGGTCATGGAGTCCGCCGCCGTGGAGAAGGACAGCATGAGGGTGATCATAACGATGGGTATGATGATGATCCCAAGCCCCAGCGGAAGATTCTGCAGAAAGGCCCATACGCCTGCCGTGGCGCCGCTTTCCTTGATGACTCCAACCATATCCACAACACCGTTCATCTGCCAGTTCAGTCCTGTTCCTCCCCATACGGAAAACCATACGATACCGAATAAGGATGGCATAACCCAGTTGATGATCATAAATTCACGCACGGTTCTGCCATAGGCAATCTTACCAAGGAAAATACCCATGATGGGAGCATAGGCGATCCAGGAACACCAGTCGGCCAGGGTCCACCATCTTGTCAGCGCCTCGCCGCCCACATCACCGGAATCCAGTCCCCAGATAAAGAAATTATTCAGCCACTCTCCCAGTCCTGATACGGAATTGCTTAAAATGATCGCCATTGGTCCTGTGATGAACAGGAAGATCAGCAGACCATAGAAAATCTTACTGTTCAGGGATGCCAGTCTGCGGATCCCTTTATCCACGCCCAGGATAGCGGAGCTTGTAAAAATAAGAGTGGCAATGCCCCCAAGAAGCACCCAGATAAATGTATTATTTGGTATTTTATATACAACATTCAGCCCGGAGATAAGAAGTGCCAGACCGGTTCCCAGACCGGAAGCCATTCCCAATGTGATCGCAAGGGAGCACAGCGTATCTACTGTATTCATAAATATAGGATTCTCTGTCTTTTTTCCGAAAAGAGGCTTTAAGGTGGAGATCACAGACAGTTTTTCTTTCTTGTTGAAATACATGTAGGCTATGAGAAGGCCTGATACCGCATACATGGCATAAGGTACAAATGTCCAGTTATAAAAGCATCTGCCAAGTGCAAAACGTGCCGCCTCCTGGGTTCCCGCCTGAATACCCAGCTGGTCCAGCTCACCATACACATTTCCATAGTAGATCAAAGGTTCATTGATCCCCCAGTTTACGATTCCCACTGCAATTCCGCCTGTCAGCGTCATGGCAAACCAGGTTCCGAAGGGATACTTGGGTTTTGCATTGGCTCCGCCGATCCGCATATCTCCCAGCTTAGAACATGTGACAATGGCTATGACCACAACTGAAACAACTGCCACAAGCTGATACAGCCACCCGAATTTCCCAAGGGAAAAACCGAAGAAGGCTTTGGCTCCCTTTGCCAGCCCCTCATTATTGATAAAACCGATTGCTACAACAATTGCCATGATAGCAAAAGCAGGAATAAATACACCCTTCCGCACAAGTCCGGCAGAACCTGTCTTTTCTTTCGTTTCTTTCATCTTTAACCTCCCAATTCTTCTCCAATCTGTTTATATGTTTAGTTTTCGCAGAAATGTTCCCTCTTTCAACAGTTCATAAACTGCCTCTATATCCTCAGTCAGTATACGGTCATCCTTATCATAAAACGGTATTTTTTCCCTGAGGACGGCAAGTCCTTTCCCTGTTATTTCCCCAAATGTTTCCCCTCTCCGCAGATCCATCGCCTGGCCTGCGAGCATCAGTTCAATCCCCAGGATATAGCAGAGATCGTCCAGTATTTTATCCAGCCTCTGCACAGCCAAAGGCGCGTTGGTGCTCCTGTCCTCAATCTCACCGGCAAGAGGAAAGGTATCCATGGATACGGGGTTTGCCAGACTGCGGATTTCCGCGTCCAGAGCCGTGAATGTCTTCTGGATGGTGGAAAACGCTATGACACTCTCCTGTGGTGATAAATTCCTGGTAAGCCTTGTAAATGCCGGGTTTGCAAGCTTTATGGCCCGCAGACAGGATGCCTTTGAAACATGTGAGAAAGCAATGGAAAGCATCTCCAGGGGAAGTACCCAGGCCAGGGGTTCAAAATTGGCACTGGGTGTAATGTCCCGCTCTTCCGTCAGAAGACATGGATTGTCATCTGAGGAATTTATCTGTACGGTCAGTTCTTTCTCCGCAAAAGAGAGCGCATCTGACACTGCTCCATGTACCTGGGAAACACTCCGGTAACAGAGCGGGTCCTGCAGCGGTCTGTTGCTGTTGACTTTATAAAGAAAACTGCCTTTCAGATAACGGTTCATAGCCTCCGCTGTTTTGATCTGCCCTTCATATTTTCTCTTTTTCGCAGACTCCATTCTGAGCTGTGAAGTGTTGCCTCCAAATCCCTCCAGGGCCATACAGCTGATCACATCTGCTGCCTTCCGTATTTTTTCCGCCCTGCAAAGGACAAGGCTGGCCCATCCGGCACTGAGGGCATTGGAACTAATCATTGCAAGTCCGTCTTTCTCTGCGGGAACTGCAGCTGCCAGCCCCTCCTTTTTTAATATCTCCCGGACCGGAAGGATCTCACCGTGATATTCCGCACGGCCTTCACCGGTCATGGCCAGTGCTATGTGTGACAGGTTTCCTATATCCGCCTGCCCCACTGACCCCCGTACAGGCAGCAGCGGATGGATCCTCCTGTTCAAAAACTCCTGATACATCCTGACAATTCCGGGTGAAATGCCGGTACACATATTTAAAAGCCCATTGAGCCGTACCAGCATCACTGCCCTGACCACTTCCACCGGCGCATAAGGTCCCACGCCCACTGCGTGGGAATGCAGCATACTGCTGTTGAATTTTGTAATGAATTCCCTGGTCACTTTTTTATCTTTATTCCAACCGACTCCGGTATTGCATCCATAGATGGGGATCCCCCTGTCTGCCAGTTCAAAGACAAGTCTCCTGGAATCCTCCAGTTTTTCCCATAAGGACTCTTCTATTGAAACACTCTGATCCCCCCATGCAGCGGATTCCACCATACGGAGTGTCAGACTGTCCCCAGTTAATACAATGATTTCCTCATCCCCTTTACATATTGATTATTGTAATAACATATTTGTAATAACATATTTTTTCATTCGGCCGAATTTTCATTTATTATGGTCATAATAGCACTTGATTTTACTCTTGTAAAATACTAAAATATGGTTATGTTATGAGTTTTTTCAATAGTAAAGGAGGATACCCCATGACACTCCGCCACATGTCCATATTTCTGGAAGTTGCAGCCTGCAACAATATGAGTATTGCTGCCCAAAACCTGTATCTTTCACAATCCACGGTCAGTCTGGCCATATCTGAGATTGAAAAGACCTACAAGGTCCGCCTGTTTGACCGCCTGAGCAAACATCTCCGTCTCACAGAGGCCGGTATGCTGCTCCTGGATTACGCATCCAGGATCATTTCCCTATATAAAGAAATGGAGTCCGCACTTTTGGGACTCCATCTGAAACAGATCCATATTGGAAGCACGCTGGTGGCTGCCTCCTGCCTGCTGCAGGATATTATCCGGGCATACCATATCATCTGCCCGGATGTGAGCACACGTTTTACCATTGATGACTCCTATTTTATGGAGAAAAAGCTGGCCCAAGGGGAACTGGATGTGATGCTGACTGAGACAAAGGGAAGCCACAGCAGCCTTGTCTACACCCCTTTTTTGGATGATACCTTTGTGGTCATATGCAGTCCTGACCATCCCTATGCCCGGAGAGAAAATCTTTCCATTGCGGATTTTGAAAATGAGATGTTTCTCCTGCGGGAGGAAGGAAACAGTACCCGTGCAGCTCTGGAGCGGGCCCTGAGCAAACAGGGCCTTTCCCTTACTAAAAGTCATGTGTATCATAACATTGATGCCCTGAAGGAAGCTGTAGCTGAAAATGAAGGGATCTCCATTATCTCCAAAATGCTGATCCGGGAAGAACTTTCCAGCCGCAAACTCCATGCCTGCCCGGTCACAGACCTGCCCATAAAGCGTGTTTTTTATATTGTACAGAGAAAGGACAGGGCCTTTCTTCCCTATGTCAAAGAATTTATACGCCTGTGCCGGGAAACTTCCGGCAGACAGTCTGACAGTTAACCGAAAAAAGGGTTCCAGGCAAACGCCTGAAACCCCTTTTTCTCTGTTCTTTTATACTTTAGTCCGCCGTATCCTTCTGCCGGTTCACTCTGCTTCCTGCATACTTGGCAACAATACACCCTCCGCTGCTTCCGGCTGCAAGGAAGCAGACTCTGCCGCCTTGAGACTTTCCACCTCTTCCTTTGTCTCCTGCAGCGTTGCTTTTTCTGCTTCTGCCGCGGGTATTTCCTGCAATTCCTCTGCAAATGTCTCTTCTTGCAATGCTGCATCTTTCGCATTCTCTTCCTGCAGATAGGATATTTCCTCCGCATCCTTCTGCGGAACCAAAGTTTCCGTTCCATTGCCGCTGATTTCTTTGAGGGTTTCCGTTCCTTCTTTATCGGTATCTTTGTTTACTTCAACAATATTTTCTAACGCTCCCCCGTCACGCATCCCTGCAAAGATCTGATTGGAATATCCTAACAGCAGAGCAAAAGATAATACTATGCTTCCCATTAATATTTTTCTTGCGTACCCTGCTTTTCTGCTTGATTTTTTATAATTCATTATCGCGGTCACTCTCCTCTTTAAACTACCTGATGATAAAGGTGATGCCATCTGACTGAAACGGCGGTACAGACCCGCAAAGGCCACTAGCGTGCCTGCGTATGCAGCTTTTCCGTTTTCCCCGATCCGCAGAAGCACCTCCTCATCACAGGATAACTCTACTTCTTTTAAAAACGTAAAATAGAAAAACCACAGGTATGGATGCTGCCAATACATGCACAAAAGAAACAATGCAAGAAATTTCCACAGGTTGTCTCTTCTTTTTGCATGAATGTATTCATGTAAAACAATCTGCGTATAGCTTTCGCGGCAGTCAGTCTCCAAATAGGAAGGTATCAGAATCCTTGGCCTTACAAATCCCCATGTCACCGGCGCGTTTATACGGTCGCTCAGCAAAATCCTGTATCTGTTAATACCTGATCCCTCTAAACACAGCTCCCCGGACACTTCTTTTTCCACAGGAACAGCCGCCTGTAACACCTTGCTTTCATAGCAGTAACGGAGAAATAGGAATAAAAAGATAGCCATACCCGCTCCAAAGGCTGCGGTCATTCCCCACTGGGCTATGCGGATATTCTGTGTCAGACTTTTGGCGGGAAGCTGTGATATGATCCCGGCTGTCCCTTTAGAAATCCTGCGGATCCCGCACTTTTGGACGCCCAGCATTAGCGGCAGGAGCAAAACCCCTGTACTGATAAAAAGCCGGTCCAGCCAATACTTGTCCCTGCTGCAGAAGTGTTTCACTGCCAGACGGATAATGCTGTATATAAGGCACATTCCTGCGAGAACCAGATTCGTCTTTAAAAATATCATGCTACCTCCGCTTCTTATGAATAAGCTCTTCGATTTCTTCCAGATCCTCTTTGGACAGATCCTGTTCCTCAAAAAATGCAGAGATAAAGTTTTTCTTGGAACCCTTGAATGTCCTGGAGATCAATTCATTGACTTCATAGGTTTCAAATTCATGTCTGTCAATCAGATGTCTGCATATAAAACCAGGCTCTGATCGCAGCACTGCACCTTTTTCAATACACTTTTTTATTACCGTATACGTGGTGTTCTTGTTCCAGCCATATCGTTCTTTTAGCACTTCCACAACTTGTTTTGCCGGTATCTCACCTTCTTCCCACAGCACTTCCATTACTTTTTGTTCTGATTCAAATAATTTCATAAATTTTACTCCTTTGGACTATTGCAATCGTCTACATATAGACTATTACAATAGTCCGAATTTGTCAATGGTTATTTTACTATTTTATTTTCTTCTATGATATCCAGCAGGATTTCTTCCCACACATATCTGTTTTCCCGCAGAACTTTTTTGTATGCAGACTGGGGCAGCGGGGAATCCGCCCTGCCGATCTCAATGGTCAGGCTTGGAATGCCCCTTTTCATTAAGGCCCAGTCCTTATATCCTGCGGGGTCCAGTTCCTCATAATTGCCGTCCGGCTCATATCCCGTGACAGCAGCAATGCGGTTTGCAAAGGCCTGTGTCCTGGCTGCCAGCTCCCCCTGCTGCCCGAAGGCCCAGTATATGACGCCGCCGGAGGAATGATAGCTGACAGTGCGCGCAAAGTTTTCCTTTTTTGTCAGATTTACCAATGCCTGGGCCTCCCCGGTGCTCTCCGGAGCGGTCCCCTTGTATTTTTCCCTGGAGGGTCTGCCGATCCCATCCACATAATCCTCCCACAGGGCATCAAAATTCCGGTTCACATCCACACCTTCGGCATTGGATTTCCAACGTCTGAAATAAGATTTCCACGGCATCCTTGCCCCATCCCGGTCCGCGATCTCCCACACCTGTTCCCGAATCCCGGGTGACTGCATACCCTCAGCTCCAAACTGGCTGATCGTCACCCCGTCCGGATTTGCCATGGGAATGATATGGATGGCACGGTCTTTCAGCAGCTCACGGTAAGAATATCCCTTGTAGGTTCTGTCCTCGTGAAGCAGATTCTCCACAAATTCCCCCATCTGTTCCATGACAAGCTGGCAGGTCATGTATTCTCTTCCATGTATTCCCGCAAAGATCAAAACCCTGTCAGAGGCATTTTCATCCCCCATTCTCACATGGTACAGCTTTCTGCCGTCCAGCGTATCGCCTGCTGTCTGAACTTCCATAATTCCTTTGAAAATTTTGGAAAATATGTGCAAATCATTCTCCATTTCTCGGTAAGTATAGCCTGAAAATTGGACAAATTGTCGATTTTCTCTTTGATTTCGAGCATTTATGCACATTGACGGATACCTCAAAACTCATTATAATTAAAGATATTCTATGGGAGGGAGAATAAGAAGTGAAGAAGCTGAAACAAATCGCTGCACTGGTTGGAGCCGTACTGCTTCTTGGCATGTACGTCCTGGCTTTTATTTTTTCTCTTTCGCACAACCCAAATGCCGGTAATATGCTGCTGGCCGCAATCTACTGCACGGTACTCGTTCCCGTGTTTTTGTATGCCTGCCTGCTGGTATACCGCTATACAAGGCAGAAAAATGATATTCCTCAGATAGACACTGCATCCTCCTCTGTAGATACTTTTATCTTTGACCTTGGAAATGTGCTGGTCCGTTATGACTGGAAAACCTATCTAAAAAGTTTGAGATTCAGCGCTGAAGCAGTACAGGCCGTGGGAGATGCTGTATTTGACAGCCCTGATTGGGCGGATGCTGACCGAGGTGTGCGGAATGAAGAAGAAATTCTCCAGGCCTTTATTGACAATGACCCGGAATACGAAAAAGAAATACGTGAGGCATTCGCAAAAATGAGCGGTGCCATACATACCTACTCTTACACAGTGGACTGGCTGAAATATTTGAAAAAGAGAGGATATAAGCTCTATTATCTATCCAATTTTTCACAGCCCATGTATGAACGCTGCAAGGAGGAAATGGCATTTCTGGATCTGATGGACGGCGGCTACATGTCCTGGCAGGTAAAAATGCTGAAGCCGGAACCGGAATTCTACCAGAAACTGCTGAAAGACTTTCATATCAAGCCGGAAAAGGCAGTATTTCTTGACGATGTCCTGGAAAATGTGGCAGAAGCCCGTTTGCAGGGAATCAATGCTGTTCATTTTAAAGGCAGGAAAGAGACGATCCAAAAGTTGATGGAAGAATACGATGTGCTTTAAGGCAAGGATAAACATAACAAAAACCGATTGGTCCACTGGCCAATCGGTTTTTGTCTGCAGCAATACATCTCTTTTTCCATTTGCTCACACTGCTTTTATTTATTGCGGTAAATGATATCCTCACGGCTTGGACCGTTGGAAACCATGGTGATCGGGAATCCGATCTTCTCTTCCACGAACTCAATATATCTGCGGCAGTTTTCCGGAAGCTCATTGTAATCTTTAATGCCGCGGATGTCGCAGTTCCAGCCCGGAAGTGTTTCCAGAACCGGTTTTGCCTTTTCCAGTCTGCCTGTTGTTGGGAAATCTGTTGTGATCTCGCCGTCGATCTCGTAAGCCACACATACGGGAATCTCCTCCAGATATCCCAGAACATCCAGGACCGTGAAGGCCACATCTGTCGTTCCCTGCATACGGCAGCCATATTTGGAAGCCACACAGTCAAACCATCCCATACGTCTCGGACGTCCCGTGGTGGCGCCAAACTCTCCGCCGTCTCCGCCGCGTCTCCTCAGCTCGTCTGCCTCATCACCGAAGATTTCAGATACAAATGCACCGGCGCCTACTGCGCTTGAGTATGCCTTGCAGACTGTAATAATCTTCTTGATCTCGTAAGGCGGAATACCTGCGCCCACTGCGCCGTAAGCAGCCAGAGTGGAGGAGGAGGTAACCATTGGATAGATTCCGTGATCCGGGTCTTTCAGGGAACCCAGCTGTCCTTCCAGAAGCACTTCTCTGCCCTCTTTCAGTGCATTCCACAAATACAGAGAGACATCACACACATAGGGGGCGATCATCTCCTTGTACTCCATCAGCTCTTTCATGATATCATCCGGATCCAGAAGCGGTTTGTGATATAAGTGCTCTAAGGTCACGTTCTTCGTCTCACAGACACGCTCCACTTTTTCTCTCAGTGCCGCGTCGTCATCGAAAAGCTCGCTGACCTGGAAACCGATCTTTGCATATTTATCAGAATAAAACGGTGCGATCCCAGACTTGGTGGAGCCGAAAGATTTTCCTGCCAGACGCTCTTCCTCATATTCGTCGAATTTAATATGATAGGACATAACCATCTGCGCACGGTCAGAAACTTTGATCTTCGGTGCAGGTACACCCTTGTCCACAATAGACTGGATCTCTTTAAACAGTACCGGGATATTAAGCGCAACACCGTTTCCGATGACACTGGTTGTGTGGTCGTAGAACACACCGGACGGAAGAGTATGGAGCGCAAATTTTCCGTAATTGTTTACAATTGTATGGCCCGCATTGGCACCGCCCTGGAATCTTACTATGATATCGGATTCCTGTGCGAGCATGTCAGTGATTTTGCCCTTACCTTCATCTCCCCAGTTAGCCCCTACTACTGCTTTTACCATTTTTCATTCCTCCTAATGAACTTTTTGTACTCATGTATCATACTACATTTCTTTTAAGAAATAAAGTTCTAATTTGTATTTTCGGACGAAAAATTGTGGATTTTTATGGGAAAGGAGCTGTTTTCCCCGTGTTTTGACGGTTGAAAACAGCTCCTTCCAATCACAGAACGGAAATCACTTACTCCCCTCTGCCTGCTTTTTATCAAAAATTGTTAGTCAAAATGCACTTCTGTGGCGAATTTTGCCTTCTCGTCTATAAGAGCCTTATAGCCATCCTCCTGCCTGTGCCCTTTCAGCTCATCCATATATTCCATGTAATCACATAAATATACATAGACGGTGGAGACATCGTAATTTTTCACCGGTACGGTATTGACATCACCTGAAATAACCTCCATGGCTCTGCCCTGGGCATCCAGGATCACAGGAAAATAATCTGCCCGTTTCGTCTCATCTTCATATAACTCGTTTACAGTCAGCTCAAAGGGTGTCTTCACTACAGACGCAATACCTGCGCCCTCTTCATTCATCTGGTTCACTTCTGCGGTCTGTATTTTGGAATGGTCCGCTTTAATATCCAGCTCAAACTGCCAGGAGCCATCCATCCACCAGTTTTCATGGCTGTTTGGGAAGCTGTTCCATCCACCCTCATTTTCCGCTTCTGTCATGACCTGTTCCCACTCTTCATCTGACATGGCTTCCAGTTCTTCGTCAGTGTATCCGGTGTCAAAGACGTCCGGTTCTGCCAGTTGTCCTATGATCTGGCTGATATCCAGATTCAGGGTGAACTGTTCCGGGATCTCTAATTTTGTGCTGTATTGTTTCAATACCTCCGCATCAACCATGAATACTTCCCCGGCAGCTTCCGCTTCGGCCTGTTTTTTCTCCAGCTCTGTGGCATCCGTATTTTTCATATTCAGGTCTATGCGCATAACCCCTGTGTAGGTATTGTCATCCAGAAATTCGCCTTCCAGATAAACCAGATCCTTCTGTTCCTGAGGGTTAAAACTGTAATTTTCTGTTGTCTGTATGCAGATGGAAGGCTGCCCGGACTCATTTTTTAAGGTATCCTGAAAGGCTTCCTCTGATTCGATCAGCACAGACAGATACAGAGCGGAACCGCTGCAGTAGCTTTCTGACATGGTAACCGTGGTACCGTCCACTGTTTTTGTAAAGGCGCCTTCGGCCTGGCCCTCCTGTCCGCCGCCGTCCTGATCTTCTGCTGTTTTAGACTCCAGAGGTTCGGCATAGTCTTTATAATTTTCTCCGTATGACAATTTTCCTTCCATCCGTTCAAAAATGTGACCGATCAGGGGCAGATTGGATGCCCACACCGGATTTTGATAACATGCACCCAGAAATACGGCCATTGCAGCAGCCGCGGCTGTACAGCCCATTGCTGTCCTTTTTAAACGTCCTGTTTTGCGTTTTGCCTTTCTATTCATACTGACGATCTCTGCGCCGGCCAAAGCCTTCTCCCCTGTATGCTCTGCCCTTTGTTCTATCAGCTTCAAACTCTCCTCGAATCTGTCGTGAAACTCCTTTGAAGGTTTCGGTGCCTCATCCTTCCATTTTCCCTGTTCTAACATAATGCTTCCTCCTTATCACCAAGACTTTTCCTGAGCTGATTTCTTCCCCTGTACAGACGTGTTTTTACGGTATTTTCTTTAATTCCCAGCATCTGGGCGATCTCCGCGATGGAGAAGCCTTCTATATAGAATAATGTCACCGCAATGCGAAGGTCCTCCGGCAGATCTTTGATGGCTGTATAAAGGTCTGTATATAATTTATCTTCGTTTCCCGGCTCCCTCTCCACATACTCTTCGTAAGGAACCAGACGTTTCTTTTTCCTCTGAATCTGATAACACTCATGGATCAGGATACGTGTCAGCCAGGTTTTGAAATATTTCTCTTCCTTTAACGTATCTAATTTTTCAAAAGCCTTCAGAAGCGCCTCCTGAACTGCATCCGCACTGTCCGCATCGTTTCTCAGAATAGACATGGCTACATGATACAGCGTAGTTTCTGCTTCCCTGACGGCTTGTATAAACTTCTGCTGCTGCATGGGTTCCTCCTTTTTGTGTACCGGAAAGGGCCTTCTCCCCGGTTCTAAAAACGTGAGCTCCGTTTTTGTAAACAATAGACAGAAGCAATAAGGTTCTGTAAATCTCTATTGTTATTAATTAGATACCTGGCATGATAAAAAGGTTCTTAAAAAATTATTATAAATGATATTCCTGTCCGGAGGCAATAAGAGAGATCACATCCTGCAAAATTTCGGCCCGGTGACAGAGCTGCTGCATCCATATACCCCAAAAAGCACCTGCGGCCCAGGTCGATTCCGGGCGGCAGGTGCCGTTTCAGACAACATGCAACGCTATTCTCTTGTATTTTTCTCTACTACACGAACGATCTCATCGGCTTCCTCCCTGTTTTCTGCCTCTGCGAGAATGAAAAGTCCCCTGGAGGAAAGCTGCTGCATTGCAGGCTCTATTTCCTCCGGTTTCAAAAGCAGCACAAGGCCCTTCCCTTTTTCCTGGATCTTTTTGAGCTGGTCCATAAAGGTAAGGGGAGACGGCTGTCCCACAACACTGGTCCACTGGATCATCCCCAGTTCTTCAATGGAGAGCAGGGTATCCAGATGCCGGATCTGTTCCATGCCGTCAAAATGGTACAGCGGATAATCAAGAAATCTGCTCTGTGCTTCCAGCTCCGGCCTGGTATATCTCTCATAAATGTCATTGGAAAACATAACAGAAATATCGCACTGCATCTGCCCATGGAACCCGGGTGCCCAGGTGCGCAGCCATCCTATGGTGCTGCCTCCCTGATCACATTCTTTTACTATCTTATATGTCTCCTCCAAACCGGCCTCCCACATACCTTGTATCCTGGTGAGACAATCCCTGATCGTATCCTCATCCTCCGTCAGAAAATCCACCAACAGCTCCTGGGAACCTCTCAGCGCGGCCAGTACATCCAGGTTCCCTGCCAGGTCCGGCATGGAAACCATATATTCCCCCCTGCATTCCCGGCAGAAATACCGGGCATGTTCCAGTGTCTTCTGAAATAAAAAGCTCTGTCTGTCAAACAGGATCTTTTCGGGCATCAGCTCATCACGCATAAAGGGGGTGAACCATATGGTACTTGGCTCATAGCTCCATTTCATATTCTTTACAAACCCGGCATGGCCTGCAGGACCCAGGTTCAGCGAAACCAGCGGAAAGGCATCCCCCGCATAATATGTATGTTCCATGTGCCTCCGGTTTCTTTTCAGGACTATCTCCGGGTCTGTCCAGTATTTCATCCGGTCCTCATCCGAGGCGGGAAAAGCATCAATGGCCTCTTTTTCCGCCTGTTCTTCATATACTACACTGACACAGCATCGATCCAGTATCTCATGATCCCAGAGAGCTGTCATACGCTCTTTTATCCTGTCAAAATCCACTCTCATATAAACTGCCCCCTATTCTTTCTCTGCATTATATTTTTCCATGGCCTCCTGGAACTTTGACGCTGCTTTTTCAGGCGTCGTTATCATTCCGAATAAGTCCTGACAGGTATCAAGATGTACCTGTCCCACTGCCGGAGGCAGATATTGATCGTACCAGAGCTGTGTGGCGGGGGCACGGTTTACCGCATCCAGAATCTGGAGACAGACCGGATCTTTGATCATATCCTCCACGCCTTTTACGGGTGGTATCTTCCCCTGTTCTACCATAAATTCCACCATATCGTCCTGGAAAAAAGTCTCTACAAACTGAAAGGCAGCCTTCTGTTTTTCACCGGTACAGTTGAATGTAAAAAACTGGTCTCCCACTGTGCCTATGATAATATCCCCATTTTCCTCCTTACCCTCAATTGCCGGAAAGGAGAACCAGCCCACATTTTCATAAAACTCCGTGCTCTCTGACTGTATAGTGCTTGTATACCATGAACCTATCAGCATCATGGCCGCTTCCTCCTGGTAGAAAAGTTGTCTTGCCTGACCGTCGCCTTCACTCAGGCTGTTGACTCCTTCCGGAAAATAATCCTTTTCCACCCACTCCTGGATCTTTCTTCCCGCAAAGAGAAAGCTCTCATCTTCAAAACTGCCTTCACCTGCCACTGCCTTGTCAAACGGCTCCAGTCCGCCCTCCCTGGCTGCCAGGGACATGAAGAACATGGACCCCGTCCACTTTGCCTCATTGGCAAGCGCAAAGGGGATTTTTCCGTTGGCTGCCAGTGTGTCGCAGACCTGCTCAAGCTCAGCCAGTGTCTTCGGCACCTCCAGTCCATATTCCCGGAACATTTCTTTGTTATAAAAAATACCTGCTATAGAATCATTCAGCACCCCGACAGAATACATCTTGTCCCGGTACATGCCCTGCGCAATGGCTGCATCCTGCATTTTCTCTTTGATCGTGCTGTTATCAAAAAGTTCATCAATGGGCTGCGCAAATCCCGCTTCTATGTATTCATTCATGGGTCCACCCGACCAGTTTGCATAGATATCGGGGCATTCCCCGGAGCTCATTGCTATCACGATCTTTTCTTTGTAAGCATCCGGCTCTGTTGCAACGGAAGTGATATGATATCCGCTGTCTGTACTTTCATTGAACTTTTTCACTGCTGTTTCATAGATCAGCTTATCCGCATCACCTGTTCCGGTATTCCAGAAAATAATTTCCTTACTTTCCTCATTCGTGGAATCGGAAGCTTCTTCTTTCCCTGCACTGCCGTTCCCGCCGCATCCCGACAACGCAAACACAGCGGACATTACCGCCAGACCTGCTACCATAACAAAATGCCTTTTCATCTTTTTCTTCCTCCTTGTAGTTTTTCCCTGAATTTATAAGTATATTATTGCATTCACTTGGGTACTTCACAAGATAGGAAGACGACAACAATCAGGACTTTTCCGACATATCCTGATTTTGTCTTCTTGTCTGGGTAGGGGAAAGGCAGAACCGTTTTTTATAAACCCTGGCAAAATAAGACGGGTCCTCGAATCCCGCTGCCTCTGCCACTTCGCTGACGGTTCGCCCGGTATTCATCAGAAGTGTCCTGGCATGCTTCAGGCGCAGTTCCGTCAGATATTCTATAGGAGACATCCCGCACTCCTCCCTAAAGATCCGTTCCAGCTGTCTGGGGGAAATGGTAACGCTTTTTGCTATATCCGTAACTTTTATGGCTGTATTTAAGTTAGAGCGGATATAATGAATAGCGCTGGCCAGTATTTTCATTCTGTCAGACATATGTTGTTTGGTCCTGTAGTTATTTGCAATATAGGAAATCAGCGTCTTAAATCCATATTTCACTGGCACATAATACTGTCCCCTGGCATCTCTGAGCTGTCCTATGAGAAAATCCGTGAGCTGTTCCACCACTTTCACGGTATCTTCCGCCAGCGTAACGCGATAAGGATAAGAAAGATGGGGCAGCCATTCCGGCTGGATGATAAACATGTAATCAAAACCTTCCACAAAACGCAGTTCTTCATTCTCACCAAACAACATACGGGGGTCGTACATGAGATTTATGATCTTAAGCTCATCATTGTTTCTAAAACCGTGTTTCACATCCCCTTTGATGACAAAGACATCTCCTCTGCTCAGGGGGTAAACCTGCTGCTTCACCAAATGTTCCCCTGACCCGGAGACTACGATCACGATCTCGTCAAATTCATGGGTATGTTCCATAAAATCTTGGTTCACAGTTACCCGCTCCACGTACAGACTGTAGTCCTGAAAGGTCCGGTACTCCTGTTTGAAATATTCTGCTTTTTGTATAAACATTGACACCTCCTGTATCAGCCTCGGTCCGCTCACAATTGCAAGCTAAGATCCATGTATATTAGTCTTTGACTATGGGATTGCCGTTACCCTATGATGTTTATCTTATATCTTCCTATATAAAAATGGCAAGCAGTTGAATCAATTTACCGCTTGATTTTTTATTTACTTTGACACAGGAAGGTGTTAAGATAATAAGCAAGTTAATAAGTAAGTTAGTAAGCAAGTTAATAAGCAAGTTAATTCTGGGAGAAAAGTATATGAAAAGCCATCAACCACCATTCTCGATCACTAACACAATGCTGATATATGTATCTTCTATTTCAGAGAAACTGGGAAAAATCAGTATGCAGCAGACAATGGAATCACGCCCCTATCTGAGACGGAATAACAGAATCAAATCCATACATTCCTCTTTGAAAATAGAAGCAAACTCCTTGTCTCTCAGACAGGTCAGGGATGTTATTGACGGCCACCTGGTCTTGGGAGAGCAGAAGGAAATACAGGAAGTAAAAAATGCATATGCCGCTTATGAAAAATTACCGAAAATCAATCCCTATAGCCTGGAAGATTTGAAAAATGTACATGGGATCATGACAAAATATACCGTAGATGAATCCGGTGTGTTCCGCATGGGCGAAGAAGGCGTATTCAATGGTGAGAACTGTATCTTCATTGCACCTCCGGCAAAATTTGTTCCGGAACTCATGAAGGAGCTATTTGACTGGATGAAACGAGAGCAGACATCTGTACATCCCTTAATTTTATCTTCAGTCTTTCACTATGAGTTTGTGTTTATTCATCCATTTTCTGATGGTAATGGCAGAATGGCACGTTTGTGGCATACAGCACTTCTTTCCAGATGGAAACCTGTATTTGAGTATATACCCATCGAAAGCCAGATTGAAAAATTCCAGGACGGCTACTATCGGGCAATTTCCCAGTGCCATTCAGAGGGAACCTCCAATACATTCATTGAATTCATGTTAAAACAAATTGATATGATATTGGATGATATTTCAAATCAGATATCAGAGGACAATCCGCAGATAACGGAATATGTAAAGAAACTCTTATCTGTAATGGATCTTGATAGGGCATATGCTGCAACAGACATTATGAATAAATTAGGACTAAAATCAAAAGAAACATTTCGCAAGAATTATCTAAATCCGGCACTGGATCTAAATTTGGTTGAAATGACAATTCCGGATAAGCCCAAGAGCAGAAATCAAAAGTATATTCGGACATAAGTAGTAAAAAGGCAGGCATATTCCCAATGAATACGCCTGCCTTTTTACTACTTAATTATATCCATCCACTTCTCTCCTGCGGAAAATGATAAATCCAATGGCTGAAACTCCCATTAAAATAGGATAAAACAGATACGGCATGATCGCGATAGGCGTAAGCCCGGACAGACTGGCAGCGGCCAGAAGCTGGGCGCCGTAGGGAATCATTCCCTGACCCACGGAGGCAAAAATATCCAGTAAGGATGCGCTCCTCTTGGGGCTTACCTTGAATTCTTCGCTGATCTCTTTTGCAATGGGTCCGGCCATAACGATAGCCACCGTATTGTTGGCTGTACAGCAATCCACCAGCAGCGCCAGAACAGAGATTCCGAACTCCCCGCCCCGCTCGCCGCTTATCCGTTTCTTGATCACATGCAGGATATATTCGATACCTCCATGTTCCTTCACCAGCGCCACAATGGCTGCTACAATAATGGAGATCACTGTGATGTCATACATACCTGTGATGCCGTCGCCCATCTTCTGAAACATTTCGCTGGCAGCAAACGCGCCTGTGCCTACCCCCACAATAAGGGACAGCACGGTACCTGTGATCAGTACAATGAACACATTAATACCAATGAGCGCCCCGATCAGGACCACCAGGTAGGGGATCACCTTTATGATCTGAAACTTCAGATCACCATCCATACTCCCTGCATTTCCCCGGGCTATGAAGAAGAAGATCACAGCCGTGATAATAGCTGCAGGCAAGACAATGAAAAAGTTTTCCCTGAATTTGTCCTTCATCTCACAACCCTGTGTCCTCACTGCCGCGATGGTGGTATCGGAAATCATGGACAGATTATCTCCAAACATGGCTCCGCACACAATAGCTCCCATACAGATAGGAAGGGGAATACCTGTTTTTTCGGCAATCCCCACCCCGATGGGGGCCATAGCGGTAATGGTACCCACACTGGTTCCCATGGAGATGGAAATGAAACAGCCGATCACAAACAACCCTACCACAGCAATGGAGGACGGCATTATGGAAAGCCCCAGATTGACTGTGCTCTCCACCCCGCCGGCAGCTTTGATGGAGCCGGAAAAGGCCCCTGCTGCCAGGAAGATCAGGCACATGGTGACAATATTCTCCTCACCGATCCCCTTGGAAATGATTGCCACCTTCTCCTGGAATCCGACTTTACGGTTCTGGAAAAATGCCACAGTAAGGGCAATCAAAAATCCCACAATGGCCGGCATAGTATAAAAGTCATGGAACAGGATACCTGCCCCAATGAAAATGATCAAAAATACCCCAATGGGCAAAAGCGCTATGGGATTCCCCCTCTTTTGTTCCTTCATGTAAAAACCTCCGTTTCCATCCACGCTTTTCATAGAAAACGAACGGATTCCTCTCCGCCCGCCACTGCCGTTGCACTTATTTTGGGGTGATTCCTCTCTCCGCCTATAGAGGCGGGAGAATCCTCACTTTTCTTGTCAAACGTTAATCTCTGCTGTCATCCCCAGAATATCTTTATTTTCATCCAGCACAGGTTGCACTACATTTTTCAAAAATGCCTCCACCTGTACCTGGGCACGTCCTGTATAGCGGGAAGGCTCCATGGTCTTCTGCAGATCTTCCAGACTCATATTGAATGCCGGGTCCGCAGCGATCAGCTCCAGAAGGTTATTCTCTTTTCCTTCCACCTTCACATTCTTTCCTGCCTCCATGGACAGCTCACGGATCCTCTCATGCAGCTCCTGGCGGTCTCCGCCTGCTTTTACAGCATCCATCATAATATTCTCTGTAGCCATGAACGGCAGTTCGCTTCTCAGACGTTTTTCGATCACTTTCGGGTATACGACAAGGCCGTCCACCACATTCAGGCACAGATCCAGGATACCGTCAATAGCCAGAAATCCTTCCGGAACAGAGAGGCGTTTGTTAGCGGAGTCATCCAGAGTCCTCTCAAACCACTGGGTAGCGGAAGTGATCGCCGGATTGAGGGCATCTACCATTACGAAACGTGACAGGGAAGCAATACGCTCGCTTCTCATGGGGTTTCTCTTGTAAGCCATGGCTGAGGAACCGATCTGGCTCTTCTCAAATGGTTCTTCCACTTCTTTTAAATGCTGCAGGAGTCTGATATCATTGGAGAACTTATGGGCACTGGCTGCAATGCCTGCCAGCACATTCAGCACTCTGGTATCCACTTTCCTGGAGTATGTCTGTCCTGATACAGGGTAACATTTTTTGAATCCCATCTTCTCTGCGATCATGGGGTCAATCTTGTCAATGGTCTCCTGGTCTCCGTCAAACAGTTCCAGGAAGCTGGCCTGTGTACCTGTTGTACCTTTGGAGCCGAGAAGCTTCATGGTGCTTATCACATAATCCAGATCTTCCAGATCCAGCATGAATTCCTGCATCCACAGGGTTGCCCTCTTGCCAACCGTGGTAGGCTGTGCGGGCTGGAAATGTGTGAATGCCAGGGTTGGGAGCGCTTTATGCTCGTCCGCAAATTTAGCAAGCTCTGCGATGACGTTGATCAGTTTTTTCTTGACCAGTTTCAGGGCTTCTGTCATTACGATGATATCCGTGTTGTCGCCCACATAACAGGAGGTTGCACCCAGATGGATGATTCCTTTTGCCTTTGGACACTGTACCCCATATGCATATACGTGGGACATAACATCGTGACGGACCTGTTTTTCCCTCTCTTTTGCCACATCATAGTTGATGTCATCCACATGGGCTTTCAGCTCGTCGATCTGTTCCTGGGTGATATTTAATCCCAGCTCCTTCTCTGTCTCTGCCAAAGCGATCCACAGTCTTCTCCATGTGCGGAACTTCATATCCGGGGAGAAAATATACTGCATTTCCTTGCTGGCGTAACGCTCGGATAACGGACTTTGATATCTGTCTGTACTCATTTAAAATCTCCTTTTCCATTTACAATAATAAAAAGGGCACCGCGAGGCGCCTTCCGAGCCGGAAGGTGTCCCGGGCACCCCTCTGATCAAGCCAGGCCCAGACGTTTGAAAACTTCGTTGTATGCCTCTTCTACATTGCCCATATCTCTTCTGAAACGGTCTTTGTCCAGCTTCTCGTTTGTTTCCACATCCCACAAACGGCAGGTATCCGGTGAAATCTCATCAGCCAGGATGATGGTTCCGTCTGCTAATTTACCGAATTCGATCTTGAAGTCAATTAACTTCATTCCTGCGTTCAGGAAATATTTCATTAAAAATTCGTTGATCTTTCTTGTATAAGATTTAATGGTGTCGATCTCTTCCTGTGTAGCCAGTCCTAA
The DNA here is from genome assembly GCF_900258535.1 of Blautia marasmi. NCBI lineage: Bacteria > Bacillati > Bacillota > Clostridia > Lachnospirales > Lachnospiraceae > Blautia > Blautia marasmi. Next base: position 3,453,684 of record NZ_OIWX01000001.1, on the reverse strand, counting down.
TGCCAGCGCATAGTCATCGTTGATGAAGGGGTCGCCCAGGTCATCATCTTTGTAGCTGAACTCTAAGATTGGGCAGAGAAGCTGTTTTCCTTCTTCCACTCCCATTCTCTTGGAGAAGCTTCCTGCAGCAACGTTACGAACAATTACCTCTAAAGGAACGATGCTCACTTTTTTCACGGCTGTCTCGCGGTCACTCAGTTCTTCTACGAAGTGAGTCGGCACGCCTTCCTTTTCCAGCTGCTGGAAAACATAGTTTGTCATGCGGTTGTTGATAGCACCCTTGCCTACGATTGTGCCTTTTTTCTCGCCGTTGAATGCAGTTGCATCATCTTTGTAATCTACGATCACTACGCCGTCTACATCTGTTGCAAATACTTTCTTTGCTTTTCCTTCATAAAGCTGTTCTAACTTCTTCACCTTCGTACACCTGTCCTTTTTCCATAATATTGATTTCTCGCAACTGCCTGATACCTTCACAGCTGCGATTCCTCTCTCACTGAGAAACGTTATGATACACAAGGAATTATATAACATCGGTTTTCAAAACACAAGCCTAAAATCCAGTGCTTCTATGGTATTCTTTTGTGTATTTTTCCAAAACAGCCCCCATATCTTCCTGTTTCTCCCGGGGAACGCTGACTTTTCTCTCATCCATCTCCTTTTGGATCTCCCTGCAGGTATCCAGATCGGCTCCCATTTTGGCACATTCTCCCTGCCACTGGGCTTCCTCCATGAGCATCCTGCAGGTACACAGATAATGTTTCAGAACCAGTTTGGTATGAAGACTTTCATATGCTTTTTCAAAGCAGGCCTTTGCCTCATCCATCTGGAAGAGATGCAGATAGGCGCAGCCCATATTGTGGTAGATCTCTCCCTCATACTGTCCACCCAGACCGCCGGTATCCACACTTCTGAGTGCATCCTCATAGATGTGGATGGCATTGACATACATCCGGTTCTCAACCAGATAGTCGCCTTTTTTCTTCTTGCGTGCCACATCGGGAAGCTGCTCCAACACTACAAGCTCCTCGTTCAGCTTCTTGAACTGCTCATGGGTCAGATAATTGATCTCCCTGAATATAGCCAGGATAAAGTCCCCTGCACCGCGCTCCTCCTCCAGGATACGGTACAGCTTTTGATAGAGTTTTAAAAGGCCCAGCTCATTTTTTATCCAGTCACAGAGATGTTCATTGATCATGGTCTCATCCAGCAGATAGATGTTGTGGTAGAGATAATAACATAATTCTTCTATACTGTAGATATTTGTGCTGATGTTCTCAATATAAAACGGAAGGGAAGCCCGCTTTATCTGACATAATATGTATCCGCTCATCTGTTTCCTCCTACCACGTTGCTCTCTCGGTCCACATCAGACCGCTTGAGGGGAACATTTCCCCAAATCCCAGGTCCTGTACCAGAATGATGCAGGTATCCGCAGATTCATACATGACGTGTACCCTGAGTCTTGTGGTCCTGTCAGGCCTCTTTGGAAGTCCCGGCAGTTTCATGCAGTAATGTCTGACTTCACCGCCGTCCATGGGTTTTACCATAAATTCCAGGTCCTCCCTGCCATCCAAAAGCAGCTCAAACTCATGCTCTGTCTCATACCAGTTTCTTCCCGCCTCAGCAACCGTGTAATTCTTTTTTGCTCCCTGGATCAGCATTTCCATACTCACATGATTCTGCACCAGGGCATTTCCCACGTACAGGTATGTGCCCAGAAGCTTCTCCTCCGTCCGCTCCCTGGCCGCATAGCAGGCACCTTTCACATACATGTTATTCCCATAATATACATGGCGCTGATTCTTGCACAAGAGCGGTACACTTCTCACTGCCCAGTCTTTTGAAAAACCGTCGCCCACCAGGTAGATTCCCCCATATGTGTCATTTCCGCAGGAGTCTGCAATTAGCTGGTAAAAATCCACATCCTTCTGGTCCGGATCTTCTGGCAGGGTTATGGTCTTGCCATGCTCCACCGTGACCAGCATGGGTTTCTTCTGGCTGTCAACCACCATGCGGGAAAAGGAGACTTTACCCTTTTCAAAGGTGAAAAGTCCTGTCATCCTGTTCCAGTTATCCATTCTTTTGCTCATCACATAGTAATAGAAGCTCTCCTCATAATCCTGCAGAAGCACCTGTCCGGAAGTAAACTTCAGACGGCTGCACACTCTCTGCAGCTTGCGCACCAGCACCCGGTTCAGATCCGGAACCGTGATCATCAGTGTCTTGATCTGTCTTGCAGGCTCTGCCACGCCCAGAACAGACAGGCAGCCTTTTAAATATATCTCCAGCAGCTCCTCCGGTCTGTACCAGCCGCCGTCAATCTGGGCCGGTTCCCCCTGCGCCCAGATTTCCAGCAGATTGTCCACCGGGATCTCTCCCTCATGCATGGAGAAATAATCTGCCTCCATGCCAAAATGCCACACCTCAGTCCTGGGCCTTTTGGAAAGTCTGGTTGAGAATGTATACTGATTGCTCCCTGTCTTCACGGAGAGAGAGACAGGCTCTTTTTCTTTTCTGTCATAATAGCAGATCTGGGAGAATTCCTTTCCCAGTTCCAGGCCCGCAATAATATTTCTTGTCTCATTCATGCCCTTGTCTGCCTCCTTATTCTATCAGTTCAAAGAGAGAGGATACCCATTCTTCCTGCTGCCTGTACTGTCCAAGCAGTTCCATAAGCTCCTGTTCTCTTCCCTGCTGTCTTGCCGCCAGCATACGGTTGATCATCTGGTATTTTGTGGTCCCATCCAGTTTTGCTGTGGGAACCGTTAACTTTTTCTTCTCCGTCTCATGGGTCTCTCCCTTTTGTGCAACAGTAAAATAATACTCTAGCACTTCCCCGTAAAACAGGATAAATTCTTTATTATAGATACCCTGATACAGGTTTTTCAGGGGTTCGCTTTTGAAATCTCCCGGCTCCCGGTCTGCCTGCAGCATACGGTAGTGGATCGTCACATCCGCCCTGGGGCTTGCCTGGCACTGGGCAAATACTTTGTCCTCCAGCTGCATACTCTGCAGAAGAGTCCTGGGCAGCTCCTGGAAAAAGGCGAATTTAAGCCCGGTTCTTCCGCATACGGATAAGATGGAGCGGGCTGTCGAAAGCCTGTTTTCCTCCCACTTATTTTCTCCTGCGTAATATTTGAGAAGAGCCAGGTCGCAGATAATGTCATACTCCCATCCCTTTTTCCTCACATGCTCCAAGGAACGGAAAATAAACGGCTCCGCCTCTTTTCCCCCCACAAAATACTGGAAGGAGACAAAGGTCAGATAGGCCAGTATCACCTGCTCCTTGCCGCTTAATTTCACATAATCTTTCAGGACCGCGGCATCCCCGGGGTGGTAAAGCCTAGTGAACATGCTGTATGTCAGAATATCTTCCTCCAGCTCGTAGGCTTCTATGGAAAATCCCATGGAGCGCTCCCACACCCGGATCATCTCATCCACGGGGCCTTCATAGTATTTGGTCAGATATTCGAGGACCACCTCATCATAGGTATTTTCCTTAAATATATGGTGAGCCAAAAGAAGCAGTTCTTCCTCGTACTCAAATTCCAGGTTAAGTATCATGCGGCTGCACAGCCTGAGCAGGTCCCTGGGATCGATCTCCTCGTAACCGTACTCGCACAGCAGGTCATAGGCCCCCACATACATTCCCTGTTTCACCAAAATGGTGATGAGCAGGCTCTTGTTGACCTTTGCAAAGCTGTGGAAATCCATTTCCCGAAGATAGTCTTTCAGATTATCGTTGTCCATGTGCTCCTCATAGTAAAGAAGCAGGCGTTTGCGCACTCTCTGTCTGTAATCCTCAGAAAAACAATCCTCCCCGGAAACATCCTGGATACAGGAGATATTGTCTCTGGTTATGGGGTTCTCATGATTCAGCTCTCCGCAGGTATAGAGAAGAAGTCCCGGTGTCCTGATACCCTCCGCTAAAAGCTGCCGTGCCAGCTCCTTTCTCTCCAGAAGCGGCTGGATATTGTAATCTATGGTCTGGATATAGCGCCTCTGCCTGTCATCCTCAAAAACGATCCTGGCATCCGGGGTATAAATGGACACATAAGCCACCTTATCCGTACAGGTATAAACCTGTTCTTCCCGAAATGCCGCATGACGGACGATCACCCGGCGTATTTTAGGGTCATCACAGAAAAGCCTGTGGGTAAAAAGCACTTTCGCAAGCGCCCTCTTAACCGCAGGATCATGGGAATTCAGGCAGAATTCCTGGTACACCACCGCAAAATCCTCATTCATCCGGCCTTCCTTCAGTTTCTCACAGGCAAACTGTTCCATGCTGCTTTTATAGCTCAAATAAGTAGTTTTATCCACTTCCTTGTTGCGTATCACATTGCTGTAAACAAATGCCTTTTTTGCATCGCTCAGGGTATTGTTATAACTGAAATACATGCGTATCATACGAGGCAGCATCTTCTGGTAATTGCGGCTCATAGTCTCAATATAGTACTCATACAGCCTTGTGATCTTCAGCTCTTTTTCCACTGCCAGCTCATACCAGCGGAAATATTCCTTTTTTCTGGGATTGCCCTTCATGATCAGCATACAGATAGAGCGCACCACGGCTGTTGAGGGATATTTTTCATAGATGTATTCCAGGATCTCATAGACCTTCTGGCTGTATTCCTTCATCTGGCCTGCCAGGTCTGTGGCGCGGAAAGCCATCTCCTCTGTCATGATGTGATGACGCATGGCAAAGAGCAGCACCTGAATGGTAAAAGGACTGATCCTGCGCAGCAGTGCACCGTCGGCTGCCGCTATCCGGCAAGCTTCCAGATACAAAAATGGACTTCTGCAGCCGGTTCTGTACTGTTCCTCCAGCAGATAGATTTTCTTGGACTGGGTACGCACCTGCTCAGAGTCTGTTTTCAGCAGAATGTACAGAAGAAGGAAACTATCCTCCCTACGCTGGTAAAGCTGGTGGAGACGCACCACCATCTTCTCCCGGATCTCCTGGCTGCAGCCCAGCACATCTTCCAGATAGAGATAGACGCCCTCCAGTTCCTCCTCAGCCTCAATCCGGCTGTTGTCCTTTAGCTTGTCAAGCGCTTCCCTCGCTTTGCCGTCCTCCCCGCATTCATGGTAGAACCACACTTCAAACAACTGGTGCTCCGTGGTATAGTGCCCTGTCTCCTTGAGTTCTGCTAAAAGACCCAGGGTTTTACTCTCCCACTGGCTCTTAGACAGCTTCTCCAGGCTGTGATCCAGATAATCTCTTAAAAGCTCCAGTTTCTTTTTCTTCTCATAGGCAGTGACATTTACCTGGATCTTCCCGCTCTTGGAGGCCATGACCTCATATACAAGGGTCTGGTAAACGGTTTTGATACAGATCCTTCCGTAGTTCCTTCCATGCCCCAGATTCTCCCTGCGGATAATGTACTGCAGCTCATAGACACTGCCGATAAAATCCTCGTCGCGGATGGACTTTTTCTCCACCTCCAGGAAGTCGCCCTCCACACTCACAGCGGCCTTCAGATACCCCCATCCGCTCCTGCGTACCCGGACTGTATCCATGAGGGAACTCTGCACTTCATAGATCTCCAGTTTTTCCTGTTCCAGATGGAGCTTTACAGGCTCTTTTTTGCCTGTTCCGATGAGGAATTCCTCCAGATGCTGCCATGTCACAGGGTTCTTCGCCATGGCATAATAATAAGGCAGCACCTCCTGGTCCTCCTTCAAAAGTTCCGGGAAAGAGTCATCCAAAAACAGGTGGTAAGCCTCTTTAAAGTCCTTTTTCGCCAGCTCTGCAAAGGCATCCAAATCCTTAATAGAGCCTGCAGAGGTCTTGATCCTGCAGGGTTCCACCCGGATGGCAAAAGGAATCCTGTACTCTCCGATGCTGGTGCTTAAAACCAGCTCTCCTTCAAAGGAATCCCCCGGATTCAGGCCTTTTACATCTGCTCCGTAGGGAATCTCTATCTTCTCCCCGGTAAAACGCTCTTTTCCCAGAAGAAAACGACGGTGGGAAGAATAGGCGATCCCCTTAATGCGGCTCCCGTTCTCTGCTGCTATCATCAGCTCTCCCCTGATATTTTCCCCTGCCTTTGTACTTTCCCTGATCTCTTCCCTGGACAACAAAAGGCCGGGAACCTCGTATTCAAATCTTCCATTTATCAGTTGTTCTATTCTTCTCTTCAATGTATTTTACCCCGTTATCTATTCTGTTTCCATCCACGCACAATACCATGCCGGCTTCGGCATGGGCAGCAAATACGATCAAAACGGCATTTCCCACAAAGTGTGACGCACATCTTGCCGATAGCAATTTTCAAGTTACGGTTCACAGGCCAATGTTTCGGGAAGTATTTTCCCAAAGGGATGCTGCACAATGCGTACATTTTCAAACACACTCTGGCAGGTAACCGATTATTATGTTGAACTATTTATTATATCCCGCTATAATGTGGGTAAGTATATATTTTTTTCAGGCCAAGTCCTGAATAGTACAATTATACACTACAAATGCAAGGGGTGCAACCTCTGCTGCCCCTCCCAAAACTCTATAAATATGAAAATTCACGGAAACGGAGGCATACTTATGCTAAAACATAAAGACCACTTCCACGGCAGCGACCTGGAAAAAATCGAAGAGATCTATGGGATCAAAAAGGAAGACATCACCAGTTTTTCCGCCAATGTAAATCCTCTTGGCATCTCTCCCCTTTTAAGGGAGACACTGGCAAGCCATGTGGACGCCATCACCACCTACCCGGACAGGGACTACGCAAAACTGCGCAAAAGCATCTGCGCCTATACCGGTGCCCAGTTTGAGAACATTATTGTGGGCAACGGCTCCACAGAGCTGATCTCCCTGTTCATCCAGACCACCCACCCGGAAAAAGCCCTGATCCTGGGTCCCACCTACTCAGAATACGAGAGGGAAATCGCGCTGGAAGGCGGACATACCCTCTATTATCCTCTGAAGGAGGAGAACAACTTCCAGATGGATGTGAACGACCTGTGCAGCCAGATGAAAGATGGCCTGGACCTGCTGGTACTCTGTAATCCCAACAATCCCACCGCCTCCGCCATTTCCAGAAAAGACATGCGGAAGATTCTGGATGCTGCCCTGCAGTACGGCATTGCTGTCATGGTGGATGAGACTTATGCGGAATTCGCCCCGGATGACTTAAAAGTATCCTCTATTCCTCTGACCAACAATTACAATAACCTGATCGTATTAAGAGGGATATCCAAATTTTTCGCAGCCCCCGGCCTGAGACTGGGCTATGCTGTAACGGGAAATCCGGACTTATTAAAATACATCAATACCAAAAAGAACCCCTGGACCATCAACAGCCTGGCCGAGATCGCCGGCTGCATCATGTTCTCAGACAAGGATTATATTGAAAAGACCCGCACCCTCATCACCACAGAGCGGGAGCGGCTGCTTTCACTTTTGTCCGCATGGGATACTGTGAAGGTCTATCCCTCCTGCACGAACTTTATTCTTTTGAAAATATTGAAGGAGGATGTCACTTCAGATATGCTGTTTGACTGTTGTATAAGAAAGGGGCTTATGATTCGTGACTGTTCCACGTTTCCGTTCTTGGACTCTTCCTATGTGAGGTTCTGTGTGATGAGTCCGGAGAAAAATGATGAGCTGATTGGGGCTTTCAAGGAATTGTTGTAAGGGGATGGGGGAACGGACGGGATGCGTGTCATACGCATATCCTTTATAATATTTCCTATACTTCCCATTTGACCCGTTATCGTATGGGATTTCCATTCGCTGCTGATCATGGTGCAGATGTGCTTTCCCTTCATGCTTACGGATAAGGACAGTGATATGCATATGTGCAAACATTGTAAAAAAGCCTTTGTCGCAAGAAGGAAGGGAAATGAATTTTGCAGCCAGAAGTGTAAGAACCAGTTTAATGTTTACAAATCAAAGGAAAAGAAAAAGGGGAACAAAAGCGATGATTGAAAACAGAAATGTAAATATCATAACTGATGCAGACGGTAAAAAGTTGGTCTTGATTAACGATATCCGTTTCAAGGGCAAACGCCAAATTGACTGGGATGATGTAAAGCAGTATCTTGAAGGATATGTCGGAGACTATTACGAGATTGAGGAAAATGCGGAGCGTATTTATATTGGTAGTGAACTGCCTGAAGAATACACGGAATCAGAGAGCAGGAAAAGCCTTATGGGTGCAAATGCAAAGGCGAAGGCAAACGCCGCCACTGCGATACCAGAACTGATACAGATAGCATCTAATCTGGCTTTTGAAGAAAACCACAAGGAAAAACACAATAAAAATGCGAAATACGGCTGGTATCGGTATGATATCCGCTTTGCCCTTCCCATCTATGAGGAGAATGTGCTTGTCAGATACAATATCTTTCATGCCCGACTTCTGATTAACCATGCCGAAAATGGCAGGAAATATTTGTATGATATTTTGGCAGTAAAAAAAGAAACGAGCAAGCCGTAGCAAGATGTACGGTGAAAACCCATTTCTTATTGTCAATAATAAGCCATTTCTTCCGTCCTGTCAATCCCCCATTTTGAATTTTTCAAAATTAGACATTGGCATTTTTAGTGCAATGAGGGAACTTTGTTCCCCCTTAACCACTTCATAGCATGAGGCGCAGATGATGTCAAGACCGCCGCAGAATACAACCGCCTTTCCTTGTGCTAAACTGTTTACAGATACGAATAAAAGGATTATCACCTTCTTCCTTTACCACAACATCTGCAAGTTTCCATTCACCACAAATGAGCCAGCACCGGCCCTCTCCCATCACCTTCCGTCCGCCTTATCCCCACCTCATCTCTTTAATTCCGCAGCCAACTGCCTCACTGTCTTGCCAAGGATGGGATGGATTTTCCAAGGAGCGATCTCCGCCAGTGGAATCAGCACAAAATCCCGCAGATGCATTTCCACATGTGGCACGTTCAGCTCTTCTGTATCTATGATCTCATCATCAAATAACAGCAGATCCAGGTCCAGTGTTCGCGGTCCCCAGTGTACCAGCCGTTCTCTTTTGGCTGCCTGCTCAATCTCATGCATCCGCTCCAAAAGTTGAAACGGATCGTACAACGTCCGCAAACTGAGGCAGGCGTTCAGAAAGTCATCCTGCTCTACGCCGCCATAGGGCTCGGTCACCAGATACTCTGATACCTTCAGAACTTGACAACCTTCCGTCTTGTCCAGTTCCTCCACCGCCATATCCAGATATGCCTTCTTGTCTCCCAGATTGGAACCAAGGGCAATATAGGCGGTATGCCATCCCCTGGTTATCTTCACGGATACGGTTTTCAGCGGAAGTCCCACAGGGGCCCAGGGTTTTTTGATCTCCAGGGTGACTGCTTCCAGATGGGCGATGCTTCTGAGCATCTCCTCTGCCAGATGCTCCGCTGCAGCTTCAAGAAGCTTAAAGGTGTGCTTCTGCATGTAAGAAGTGATAAAATGGCTCACAGCACCATAGTCAATGGATGCTGCCAGTTCATCGGTTCTGCCTGCACGCAGTGTATTTGTGTACAGTATGGCGGATACCATGAATTTCTGGCCCAGTTTATTTTCCTCTGGGAACACACCGTGGTTTGCAAATATCTCCAAATCTTCTATGGTGATTTTATCGTATCTTTCCGGATTCATATGTTTATATTCCCTTTCTCTCCCGCAGAATTGCCTGTGTCATGCGTATGGCGCGCAGGTTTTCTTTCACATCGTGGACTCGGACAAAGGCAGCACCTTTCTCTACGCCCATGACAGTGGTAACCAGTGTTCCCTCCACCCTTTTGTCGGCAGGCAAGTCCAGGGTATTGCCGATCACGGATTTTCTGGAGGTTGCCAGAAGAACGGGATACCCCATCTCCCGCAGCATTTCCAGATGGTGGATCGCAGCCAGATTATGTTCATAGTTCTTTCCAAACCCTACACCCGGGTCCAGGATGATGCTGTCATCTGCCACACCGGCCTCTTTTGCGATAGCGGCGCACTCTCTTAAATCCCGGCACATATCCTGCATGAAATCCGTGTACTCTGCCTTCTCTCTGTTATGCATCAGACAGCAGGGGACCTGATACCGGGCCGTCAGCTCTGCCACTTTTCTATCGTATTTGAAGCCCCAAATGTCATTTACCATATCAGCGCCTGCTTTTAAGGCAGCTTCCACTACCTGGCTTTTATAGCTGTCAATGGATACGGGAATATCAAAATTCTGTTTCAGCATCTCTATGACGGGTACCACCCGGTCGATTTCCTCCTGCACGGTAATCTGCCGGTGTCCCGGACGCGTGGACTCTCCGCCCACGTCAACAATGGCAGCCCCCTCTGCGATCATGTCTGCTGCGTGCTGTTTTGCCCGCTCCATATCATTCCACTTTCCGCCGTCTGAAAAGGAGTCCGGGGTCACATTTAAAATTCCCATAATATAGCAGTCATGTTCCGTGTCAAAGATTCTGTTTCCGATCTTCATTTCTTCTTGTCTCCTTTTTCGTTACTGTCACAGGCTGCTGTCCCTGGGCACGGAGTGGACAGTAACCTTTTTTTTCCTGTATTTCTGTTTGCTTCTATAAAAATTTTGCTGGTCTCTGTTTACAGAACTGCGTCTTTTGCAGTTTGTGTATCATAACGCTCACACAGTCAGCCGCATATTTTTCTTTTCCATACTCCAGTTACACTCCGCCTCTGCCGGGCAGGAAAAGCAGCACCGGGACCTTTTGTCCGCGCGGTAAAGAATCCCGGCCAGATCCTTTCCGCTCTTCACTGAAACGTCTCTATGGCCTCCGATGGCCTCAAGGATCTCCTCTGTCTCCCTGTCTGAAAAGCCGCATGCGCTGAGGATAGGGGCTGCAATCTTCACTCCGCCTTCATGGTGGGGAACCCCCTCTGTATACTGCAGGCCTCTTCCGATATCATGCAGAAGCGCTGCCGCATATATGATCTCCTTTGAGATCCCAAGACTCAGTTCCAAATCTTCAATATATGCAAGCCTTGCCGTATCCAGCAAATGCTGGACGTCATGTCCGCAGAAAATCCGTTCTTTCTCCAAATCTTCAATATTATGTAAACTCTTTTGATAATCCGGGTGATTCCAGATCCGATTCACCCGGGTCATATCCTCTTTGTTATCTGTCACTTTTTTGTTCCCTTCTGCCTGGAATGAATTTTCAAACACACTTCAGGACCGCTGAACTTTTCCTGCAAAGGAAATGAATAGGTACTATTCACGGCTGCTATCCCGCCAGGTGTTTTTATGCGCTTGCGCATGAAAATCCGGAGACAGCCAGCGCGATATGGGGCAGAATGCTCCATATCTGTGCATCGCGAAGCGTGTTCCTGTTTACAGAACTGCATTCTTTGCAGGGCTGTAAATCGTAACAATGAACAGCCTCTGTCAGCAGTCCAGCATTCTATAGAAGGAATTCTGCAGGCTTTCATTGTTGTCAAAGATACCTCTGGTTACTACAGATACGGTTCTGGTTCCCGGTTTTTTAATTCCCCGCATGGTCATGCACATATGCTCTGCCTGTATCAGCACCATCACGCCCTTGGGCTTCAGTTCTTCCATAAAGGCGTCCGCGATCTGGGCTGTCAGTCTCTCCTGAAGCTGGAATCTCTTGGCAAAGACCTCCACGGTCCTAGCGATCTTGCTAAGTCCCACTACTTCCCCGTTGGGAATATAGGCAATGGCTGCATTCCCGTAGAAAGGCAGCATGTGATGCTCACAGAAGGAATAAAAATGAATATCCTTTTCCATCACCATGTCATTGTTGTCCACATGAAAACGCTTCTTCAGATGCGCTGCTGCATCATCCGAATATCCGGCAGCCAGTTCCTCATACATGCGGGCAATCCTGTCCGGTGTCTCCAAAAGTCCCTCTCTGTTTATATCCTCCCCAATCCCTTCCAGAATCAGGCGTACTCCCTCTTTTATCTTATCCTGGTTCATGTTTTATTCTCCCTCCATGGACTGTACTTCCCGGTCAAGCTCCCCTAAAAAGGACAGAGAGCCAAACGCTGCGATCACGTCATCTTTTTGTGCATTTTTCATACTTTTTTCCACGGCTTCCCGTATGCTGCCTGCTGCCTCCACGCTGGGGTTTACCTTTTCCACAGCTTCTTTTAACTTCACGGCAGAAAGTGCCCTGGGATTACCCGGTGTCTCTATAGTGATAATATGCTTTGCAAGGGGTGCCGTCATCTCGATCACACTCTGATAATCCTTGTCCGCGAAAACGCCCATAATAAAGTGCAGGTTTTTCCCCTGAAAATAGGTCTCCAGGGAATCCTTCAACACCTTGGCCGCGGCCGGATTGTGGGCACCGTCTATGACTACCACCGGATTTTTGTGGATGACAGAAAAGCGTCCTCTCCAGAAGGCCGCCTTCATGCCTTTTCGGACCTGCTCCTCTGTCAGGGAATACCCCAGTTTCCGCAGCGCCTCCACAGCCTCCAGAGCCAGGGCTGCATTTGTTACCTGGTATGTGCCCGCCAGGGTGATCTCCACATCTTTCCAATTCTTATATGTAAAAGTCTGTTTCTCATAACCGTAATGTACATCCTGAAAAGCATCCGGGTCCACGACCGACAGCTTACAGTCCTTTTCACGGCATACCCGCTTAATCACCTCTGCCGCTTGGGGGTCCTGTTCCGCGCTCACCACCCATGTGTGAGGCTTAATGATCCCCGCTTTATTCTCCGCGATCTCCTGAAGTGTACCGCCCAGAAATTCCATGTGGTCCATACCTATGGAGGAAATCATCTCCATCACTGTGGTCTTCACCACATTGGTGGCATCCAGCGTTCCTCCAAGTCCGGTCTCCAGCACTACTATATCACATTTCTGCTCCTTAAAATACAAAAAGGACAGGGCAGTCTCCACCTCAAACACAGTCGGGTTCCCTTTATTCTCCGCCTCCATAGCATCCACGGCCTCTTTGACCACGGTCACCAGGGCAGCCAGGGATTCCCTGTCTATCATCACCCCATCCACCTGAATCCGTTCCCGGTAAGCATATAGGGTCGGAGATATGTACCGGCCCGTCCGAAAGCCCGCTCCGGAAAGGATTGTAGACATATATGAGAGTGCTGACCCCTTTCCATTGGTACCGGAAATGTGGATAAACTTCAGATCATCCTGGGGATTACCAAGCCGTCCAAGCAGCTCTCTCATGTTATCCAGACCAAGTACACTTCCGTATTTGGACACCTCGTCCAAATATACTCTTGCTTCTTCGTAATTCATGTTTCTCCTATCCGAGGCGGCCCTCTTTTCTGTCCGTCTCTTTATCGTTCCCATTATATTACTTTTCCCTTGTGTATTCAAGAAATGTTTTAAATACAAAACACTGCATAAAGAGGCACAGACTTTATTCCATCCATAAACCCAAAATTCCTGGATGAAATTCTGATACTATAAGCGGGTTTATACTTTCCTTTATAGACCATCAGGCTTTTGGCCTTTACATGATCTCCGGCTTTGCACTCTACCGGGATCACATGGTCATCACGAATGATCAAAAAATCCACCTCTGCCGAACCGTCAGATTCCCGATAATATAATTCATAACCATTTGTTCGTAAAGCACATGCTGCATAATTCTCTGCAAAGATCCCCCTGAAGTGTTCGCTCTCTGTCATTTTTTCCAATGAATAAACGTGTTATTTAACATTATTCTTAAAAAAAGGAGAAAACCTTCTCATCCCCTGGGATAGAAAGCTTCTCCATTTTTCTTTACTGAAAATCAAACAATGACATCTGATTGGAATCCGGCAGATCACCGAACAATCCCAAATCATCCATCAGATCAATTACCGTCTTGCTGACTTTGGTTCTGTTGCGGAAATCGTCCTTTGACAGGAATTCTCCTTCCTCCGCTGCAAGCACCACGGCATCGGCGGCCCTGTCTCCCAGGCCCTCTATGGTATCCAGGGCGGGCATCAGCTTCTCATCCATGATCTGGAAGGTGTGGGCATTGGCCTTATAAAGGTCAATGGGCAGAAACTCAAATCCTCTGGCATACATCTCCTGCACGATCTTCATATCCCTGTATGTGTCCTGTTCCTTCTTGCTCAAGGTATCCTTGCGCTTCTCATAGTCGTCCATAAAATACTCCAGCTTTTCTTTTCCCTGACACATCAGCTCATAGGAAAAGGCAGTTGCACGGATACTGAAAAATGCTGCGTAGTATGCAAGCGGATAGTAAATCTTACAGTAGGCAATTCTCCATCCCATCATAACGTAAGCCGCTGCATGGGCTTTTGGGAACATGTACTTGATCTTCTTACAGGACTCAATATACCAGTCTGGCACATCATGTGCCTTCATATCATCGATCCAATCCGGCTTAAGCCCCTTTCCTTTACGCACGCTCTCCATAATGGTAAACGCCTGCCCGTGCTCCAGCCCCTTGTTGATCAGATATATCATAATATCATCTCGTGTACAGATACAGGTGGTAATGGTCGCCGTCCCGGATTTGATCAGATCCTGAGCATTTCCCAGCCACACGTCTGTACCGTGGGAAAGGCCGGAAATACGCACCAGGTCAGAAAACGAGGTGGGATTGGCGTCAATTAACATCTGCATGGCAAAATCGGTTCCGAACTCCGGAACACCCAGGCAGCCCAGAGGGCAGCCCCTGATATCATCCGGTGTGATCCCCAATGCATCCGTATTTTTGAAAAGAGACATAACCTCTTTACTGTCCAGAGGAATCTCCCTGGCATTGATGCCGGTCAAATCCTCCAGCATACGGATCATTGTGGGATCATCGTGTCCCAGTATATCCAGCTTCAGCAGGTTGGAGTCAATGGAATGGTAATCAAAATGGGTGGTGATAATATCGCTGCTCATATCATTGGCCGGATGCTGCACCGGGGTAAATTCCTCGATATCCCAGCCAATAGGAAGAACAATGATACCCCCCGGATGCTGTCCCGTGGTCCTGCGGACTCCTGTGCAGCCCTGCACGATCCTATTGATCTCACAGTACCGCTTCCGGCTTCCCCGCTCTTCAAAATAATTCTTCACATAACCAAAGGCTGTCTTTTCCGCAAGGGTACCAATGGTGCCTGCTTTGAAGGTCTGTCCGGCGCCGAAGATAACCTCCACATAACGGTGGGCCTTACCCTGGTAATCTCCGGAGAAATTAAGATCAATATCCGGCTCTTTGTCCCCCTTAAATCCCAGGAAGGTCTCAAAGGGAATGTCAAACCCTTCTTTGGTCAGGGGCTTTCCACACACCGGACAATTCTGATCCGGCATATCACAGCCGGCCCTGCCGGAGTAAGCCCGCACCTCCTCGGAATCAAAATCACAGTAATGACAGGAAGGACAGTAATAATGAGGGCTTAGAGGGTTAACTTCCGTGATACCTGACATGGTGGCAGCAAAGGAAGAACCAACGGAACCACGGGAACCTACCAGATAACCGTCACTGTTACTCTTCCACACCAGTTTCTGGGCAATCATGTACATAACCGCATATCCGTTGGAGATGATCGAGTTCAGTTCCCTCTCCAGACGCTCCTCAACAACTTTCGGAAGCTCATCCCCATATATCTCATGAGCCTTGCTGTAGCAGATCTCTCGCAGCATCTCATCTGAATTTTCAATGACAGGGGGACATTTACCATTGTGGATCGGGGATATCTTCTCCACCATATCCGCGATCTTGTTTGGATTGGTGATAACAACTTCCTCAGCCTTCTCACTTCCCAGATAGGAAAATTCATCCAGCATCTCCTCCGTGGTATGAAGGTACAGGGGCGGCTGTAAATCCGCATCGTCAAAGCCCTTGCCAGCCATGATGATCCTTCTGTATACCTCGTCCGACGGGTCCAGGAAATGCACGTCGCAGGTGGCCACCACGGGCTTATTGAACATCTCCCCAAGCTTCACGATCTTCTTATTGACATCCCTCAGATCATCCTCTGTCTGGATATCTGTCCTGTCCTCATCCCGCAGCATAAAGGCATTGTTGCCGATAGGCTGGATCTCCAGATAGTCATAGAAGTTCACCAGCCTGGCGATCTCCGGTTCGGGCCTGCCGTTTAAGACTGCCTGGTACAATTCCCCTGCCTCACAGGCGGAACCTATCATAAGCCCCTCCTGGTATTTCAGATACAGGCTCTTCGGTATTCTGGGCCTTCTGTGATAATAGATCAGATGGGAATCTGACACCAGATGATAGAGATTCACCCTGCCCGTATCATTTTTAGCCAGGATAATGGCATGGTAAGAGGGCATTTTCTGCACTGCGTTCACAGATACAGCCCCCTTCTCGTTAAGCTCATCCAGGGTACCGATATCACGTTCTTCACACATGGTGATAAATTTCTGGAAGATCTGGGCTGTGCACTCCGCGTCATCCACAGCCCTGTGGTGATGTTCCAGGGAAACGCCCACTGCTTTCGCCACAGTATCCAGTTTAAAACGGTTTAACTGCGGAAGCAGGAAACGTGCCATTCCCACAGTGTCCACGGACGTGTAATCTGTCTCAATCCCTAAATCCTTACAGTTCTTCTCAATAAAGCTCATATCAAATTCCGCATTGTGGGCAACCATGACAGCCCCCTTGCAAAATTCCACGAATTTTGGAAGCAGCACGTCAATGCTCTCTGCACCTGCTACCATACTGTCATTGATGCTGGTGAGTTTCTCAATCCTGAAAGGAATGGGGATTCTGGGATTTACAAACTCAGAGAACCGGCCCACGATCTTGCCGTCCTCCACACGGACCGCACCGATCTCGATGATCTTATCACGAAGCGCGGAAAAACCCGTTGTCTCTATATCAAATACCACAAAGGTTCCCCGCATGGACTGTCCTTTGCTGTTCTGCACGATCCCCTTCATGTCATCTACCAGATATGCCTCCACACCGTAAATGACCTTAAAATCCGCATCCGGGGGCACTACCCCGCCCCAGGAATCAAAGCAGTGGTTTGCCTCCGGGAAAGCCTGCACCACCCCGTGGTCCGTAATGGCAATGGCCCTGTGCCCCCACTCATAGGCGCGCTTGATGATGGCCTTTGCATCTGACACACCATCCATATCGCTCATCTTCGTGTGGCAGTGAAGCTCCACTCTTTTTTCCGGGCTGGTATCTGCCCTGGAACTGGTAAAGGGAGCAATCTTCTTGATGCCCACCACGCTTCCGATGGTCAGCTCACTGTCATACCGGTCAATGGTGGTCACGCCCTTCAGCTTCAGGAAGGCTTTCTCCTTCACACCCCCCAGGATCTCTTCCACCTGGTCGTTCCTGGCAAACATCTTCACTGTGATGGAATCCGTAAAATCCGTAATAGCAAAAATGATGATGGTCTTCTCATTTCTGATCTCTCTGGTCTCCAGCGTCATGATCTGACCGCGGATACAGACCTCACCCATCTCTGTCTGGATACTTTCCAGAGGAATCGTCTCGTCCTCAAAATCCCTGCCATAGAGCACATCGGGATTATCGGAGCGTTTGATGCTCCGTTTGTAATCACCGAAACTGCGGTCACCTTTTCCGAAGGCTTTTTTGCCCTTTGCGTCTTTTCCGCCTTTGGAATCTTTCTTGTCTTTGTCGTCCTTTTTCCCGCCTTCTGCCGGTTTTTTATCAGCAGACGCTTCTTTTCCGTCCGTACCTTTGCCTTCTCCGATACCTTGGACAGCGGATGCTTCTCCTTCTTCCGGGAAATCTTCCCCGTCATCCTGCTGCCCGAAAGAAGACTGCTCAATCACGTGAGCAGCCTCCTGCATAATACGAATCTCACTGTTTTTGCGGACCTTGCTCTCGCTGGCCTCCACATATTCAGGCTCCACGATCAGGGAAAAGGGACAGCGCTCACAGAACACCTTCTCAATGTAAGAGACAAGTTCCTCCTCCCGGCTTTTAGCCAGCACAGAGGACTGCATTTTAAGCTCCATCTTCTGTTCCTCCGGGAAGGAGATCTGGGCAGTACGGAACATATTATATACCAGAATGCTGTAATTTTTCAGCTCCATGGACATGGAGGCGCGGTATGCGTCAAAAAAAAGCTTTGGCGTATACTGGCCGGTCAGAGTGAATTTTTCTATGATCTTCACTGCCATGGGTACACCGGGAAAGAACTGGTTCCGTATGGTCTCCTCCAGGAGATAGATATATTTTTTATGAATCCACTGTCTGCTCCGGATATAGATTCTGATATGGTCTTTTTCCGGATTGACGGCAACCTTTGTCACCACTACCTCTTCCAGCAGGGCAGCCAGCTCCTGCCCCACCTCCAGATTGGGGAAGACATCCAGAAAATTCTTTTCCATCTTTAAGCTTCCTTTCCGTAAAACACTATTTCTCCCAGTTCTCCAGTTCCCGCCGAAGGGTTCCAAGAAGCTCTGCCTCCGGAACTTTTCGGATGATCTCACCCTTTTTGATCAGCAGACCCACACCTTTGCCGCCTGCGATACCGATATCCGCCTCTTTTGCCTCACCGGGGCCATTGACCACACAGCCCATAACAGCCACCTTAATGTCCAGCGGGAACTCCTGCACCATGGTCTCCACCTGGTTTGCAAGTCCGATCAAATCAATCTGCGTTCTTCCGCAGGTAGGGCAGGACACCACCTCTATACCTCCTTTTCGGAGATTCAGGGTCTTTAAGATCCTCTTTGCTGACTTGATCTCCTCCACCGGGTCTCCGGTCAGGGATACCCGGATGGTGTCACCAATCCCCTGATACAAAATGATACCAAGGCCCACAGCGGATTTGATATTGCCGGAGTACAGGGTGCCCGCTTCTGTGATCCCCACATGGAGAGGATAGTTCGTCCTCTCTGCCAAAAGTTCATGGGCTTTGACGCACATGAGCACATCTGAGGATTTGATGCTGATCACCAGGTTGTCATAGTCAAAAGCTTCAATGATCTTCACCTTGTCAAGCGCGCTCTCCACAAGCCCCTCCGCAGTCACACCGTGATACTTCTCCACCAGCTCTTTTTCCAGAGAACCGGAATTAACGCCCACACGGATGGGGATATTCCGCTCCTTTGCAGTGGCCACAACGGCCTTTATCTTCTCTGGCCCTCCAATGTTGCCCGGATTGATACGGATTTTGTCGGCTCCGTTCTCCATGGCCGCAACAGCCATCCTGTAATCAAAATGAATGTCAGCCACCAGGGGAATATGGATCTGTTTCTTGATCTCCCCAAGAGCCTCTGCCGCCTCCCGGCTCGGAACCGTACAGCGGACGATCTCACACCCTGCCGCTTCCAAAGCCAGGATCTGTGCCACCGTGGATTTTACATCCTCTGTTTTTGTATTGGTCATGGACTGGATCAGGATAGGGTTTCCCCCGCCTATTTTTTTATCACCTATCTGCACCACTTTTGTTTGGTCACGATACATATTACTGCCTCCTGTATAATAAGCGTGTTTGAGCGTGTCCGGGCTTTTTAGCCCAAACACGCCCGCTTCTGTTTACCGGTTGATCTCTAAGAGTTTCTGTTTCAGTTCCCCTTCCAGACGGTTCATCTCCACCTCTGCCTCCATACGCTTCTGGTGTCCCTCTTTCTGGATGTTCATGATCTCATCAAATGTGCTGATCAGTGACTCGTTTGTATGCTTCAGCGTCTCGATATCCACAATGCCTCTCTCAGATTCCTTTGCAGCCTCGATGGTAGCCATCTTCAGTGTCTCCGCATTTTTCTGGAGCAGGGCATTTGTCATATCTGTTACCTGTCTCTGTGCCCTTGCAGCTTCCGAGGAATGAGCCACACCCAGGGCCAGGACCATCTGGCTTTTCCACAGAGGAATGGTATTTACCAGGGTGGACTGGATTTTCTCCGCCATCAGGGTGTCATTGCCCTGTACCAGACGGATCTGGGGTGCCGTCTGAATGGAGATCATACGGGTAAGTTCCAGGTCATGGATCTTCTTTTCAAATCTCTGGCACATGGAATCTAAGTCCTTGGCTGCCTGGGCGTCCTCCGGAAGGCCGCTCCTCTGGGCTTTGTCCATAAGCTGGGGAAGGTCTGTATTTCTCACTTCCTGGAGTTTCTTCTTTCCTGCCAAAATGTACATGGAAAGTTCTTTGAAATAGTTCAGGTTCAGCGCATACATCTTGTCCATGGTGGCAGCATCCTTCATAAGCTGAATCTGGTGCTGCTCCAGGGTCTGTACGATCTTTCCTATATTGGTTTCAGCCTTGGCATATTTTGTCTTCATGGCTTCTATTCTGTTGGAACCGCGTTTGAAGAAACCGCGCAGGCCTTTTTCCTCCTCGGCCGCGTCAAAGCTTTTGAGCTGTGTCACCACATCGCCCAGAAGGTCTCCTACTTCACCCAGGTCCTTTGTCTTTACTTTTTCCAGAGCCTCCTCTGAGAAATCCGCCATCTTTTTCTGGGTGCCTGCCCCATACTGCAGAATGGCTGCGGAATTGCGGATATCAATCTGTCTTGAAAAATCATCCACCATTTTCCGTTCCGCTTCGGAGAGCACACTCTCGTCAAGCTGCGGCTCCACCGGCTCCTCTTTTTTTATTTCCACAACCGGCGCCTCCTCCTTTGGCGCATCAAATGTCAGTGTGGGTGTTACTGTAAAATCCTTGAATTCGTCACTCATCTCTTACTCCTTCTTTGGTTTCATTTCACGCCTCGGTAATTTCACAGAGTACGGCTGCATTTATATCCAAATGTTGATCTGCCTCATGTCAGTAGGGGATACCGAATCTGCTCCGCCCGCCACTGCCATTAACTTTATTTTCGGTGACTCATCTCTCCGCCTATAGATGCAAGAGAAATCTCACTTATCTTCTTGAAAATCTTTGCCGCCGGTAAGGCCTTCCTGTGCCAGCATGGTCTTCAATACAGAGATATCCGTGGATACATCCCAGGCTGTATCCCTGAAAAAGCTGTCCAGAAGGTTTTCAAATGCCTGATTGATGGTATCCAGTGTATTTTCAATCTCCTTCTTTGCGGTTTTAATATTATCGCCTTCCACGTCCTGTTTGTCCAGCTCTTCATATGCCTGCAGAAGCTTCACTGTGGTGGGCAGATAATAATCCATAAATTTGTGCAGGTCATCGATCAGCTCCGGATGCTGTTCCACACGTTTGAAGATCCGGCGGATCACATTTTCCAGATGATACATTTTATTGGATATCTCCACGCCCGGAATCGCGTCATTGCTCTTCCGTATCTGTTCCATGTAGGCATTGCCTTCCGCTATAACCTCACGGGTTTCTTTGGATAGATCCCCGTCTCCCGCTGTTTCCTCTTCTTTTTTGATCTCCTGCTCTTTTGTCTTCTGCTGGATCTCCGCCTGTTTCTTTGTCTCCAGATATTGCTTGTAAGATTCGTCACTGGTGATCAGACAGGTACCCGAATCATCCAGATGGCCTTCCAGAAACATATATTTCTTGATCATCCGCTTCAGATCCCTGCGGACAAATTTCTCCGGTTTTCTGACGCCCTTTGCCAGCTCTGAAATTTCCGCATACGTCCTGCCGTTCAGGGTGTGTATGTAGGAGCGGAAACGGTTCACTTTTTTTCTCAGCTTATTCCCACAGATCCCCATGATACCGCTGATCCCTATTGCGGGACCAAACACAGAGACAAATATCCCCATTTTCTCCGCCAGGGAACCTATGAACAGCGAGCAGATTCCCAGCACAGTCAGCGTAACGCCAAACATAGCCAGCAGCGCAAAGCCCAGTGTGGTAAATAATATACCCATGGCTCTTGGTCCGCTGGTATTTATATAGAGGGCAAACTTTTCTCTTGCCTCCTTCACACGTTTTGTTTCCGGGTAGTGATACCTTGGCCTTGTCTGCGTCCCGTCCCGGGAATAGCTCCTGTCATTCCATGAGGAACTGCCCGCGTAAGTTTTGCGGGAGCCGGGTCCTCCGTAAGACCTGCCGTTTTGCCCGGGGCCTTTATAGCCCGGTCCCTGATTCATACCGTTCTTTGCCTGGTCCATGCCGCTTTTTGCCGCGTCTTTCACGCTGTTGGCCACATTACTGAGGGCGTCTTCCAGCGTAGCACCCAAGTCCCGGTTCAACCGGTTAAAGTTTCCCGTGTCCAGGGCATCCTGTACGATATCCTTAATATCCCTGCCCAGATTATTCCAATCATTATTTGCCATTTTTTATCTCTCCAGTTTTAAAAAACTAATAGCTGCTGCATATACATCTCCGTTTGAATACGATTATATATGAAATAAGAGAAAAAAGCAATGCGGCATCTCTTGCAATTCACGGATTAAAGTTCTATAATGGTAAAAAATATTTTATTACATACCGTATCTATCGGCAGAATGGAGGATTCACTATGGAAAAGAAGAACATTGACTGGTCTAACCTCGGTTTTACATATATGAAAACCGACTACCGCTATGTTTCTAATTATAAGGACGGCGCCTGGGATGAGGGCGCAATGATAACAGACGACACCGTGGCGATCAATGAATGCGCAGGTGTCCTGCAGTATGCGCAGACAGTTTTTGAGGGGCTTAAGGCTTATACCACAGAAGACGGCCGCATTGTCACCTTCCGCCCCGACTTAAACGGTGAGCGCATGGAAAATTCTGCCCGCCGCCTGGAAATGCCTGTATTCTCAAAAGAACGCTTCATAAAAGCCGTGATTGAGACTGTAAAGGCAAACGCCGCCTATGTTCCTCCCTACGGCTCAGGAGCCACCCTGTATATCCGCCCCTATATGTTCGGAAGCAATCCGGTCATCGGTGTGAAACCTGCCGATGAATACCAGTTCCGTGTATTCACCACCCCTGTAGGACCTTACTTCAAAGGCGGTGTAAAGCCTCTGACCATCCGTGTCAGCGATTTTGACCGGGCTGCACCAAACGGCACAGGCCATATCAAAGCAGGCCTTAATTACGCCATGAGCCTTCACGCCATCGTGGATGCCCACAGCCAGGGCTTTGACGAGAATATGTATCTGGACCCAGGTACCAGAACAAAGGTGGAGGAGACCGGAGGTGCCAACTTCCTGTTTGTCACCAAAGACAACACTGTAGTCACTCCAAAATCCAGCAGCATCCTGCCTTCTATTACCAGACGTTCCCTGATCTATGTTGCTGAACATTATCTTGGGCTGAAGGTTGAGGAAAGAGAAGTTCTCTTGGAAGAAGTCAAAGATTTCGCTGAATGCGGACTCTGCGGCACAGCTGCCGTTATCTCTCCTGTGGGTAAGATCGTAGACCACGGCAAAGAGATCGTACTGCCGGCAGGCATGGAACAGATGGGACCTGTAACCCAGAAGCTGTATGACACACTCACAGGCATCCAAATGGGAAGACTGGAAGCTCCCGAGGGATGGATCCAGGTTATCGAATAAGGCGCTGGACCCTCCCGTTCTGCTCCCGGTCTCTGTCATCCGGCTGGCAAGCCATCCTATGACGCAGGCCATGCGGACCTTTATACATGCTGTGCAAAAAGGACCACACAACTGACACGGCCTCCGGAAGAGATCCATCTTCCGGAGGCCATATCTTATCTGCAGAAAACTGCAGGTATTATTCTTTATTCCTTTTATACTGTACAAATTGGTATTCCAGATCAAAATATGTCTGCTCCTCACTGGCCCCTGCCACTGACCAGTCTTTTCTCTCGTCCAGATTCGGAAACCAGGTATCTGCCTCATAGGCAAAATCAATCTTTGTCACATGAGCCGTATCACAGTGATCCAGTAGCGCGCTGTAAACACTGTCCCCTCCGATGACATAGACATCTTCACTGTCATACTTTTTCAGTTCCTCCATGAGTTCGTCCACACTGTGCACGATCACAGCGCCTTTTACTTTATAATTCACATCCCTGGTCAGGACAATATTGGTACGGTTCTTTAGGGGCTGTCCTCCCGGAAAACTCTCCAGCGTCTTTCTCCCCATCACCACTACCTTGCCTGTGGTGGTTGTGCGGAAAAACTTCATGTCAGCCGGAATACTTACAAGGAGACGGTTGTCTTTGCCGATTCCCCAATTCTTATCTACCGCTACGATTATATTCATTTTGTCTCTCCTTTGCTTAACGATCTTCAGACTGCTATAGGTATATTTTTGATCTGCGGCCCAGCCTGATAATCCTCCACAATTAGATCATTGGTGGTAAACTCATAAAAATCCTTTATCTCCGGATTCAGGGATACCTTAGGTGCCGCATACGGTGTCCTGGATATCAGCTCCCTGATGGCCGGCACATGGCGGTCATAGATATGGGCATCCGCGATCACATGCAGCAGTTCTCCGGGAATCATGTCATTGACCTGGGCCACCATCATAAGAAGGATGGAATACTGGCATACATTCCAGTTATTTGCTGCCAGAATATCCTGGGAACGCTGGTTCAAAACCCCATTTAAAATGAGCTTCTCCTCCCCCGGCTCCTTTGTCACATTGTAAGTCATACTGTAGCAGCAGGGATCCAGGGCGCCGCTGTTCAGGTATTCAAACTGATACAGATTTGTCATGATCCTGCGGCTGTAGGGATTCTCCTTCAACTGCCGCAGCACGTAATCCATCTGGTCGGTCTCCTCCCCTTTATAGATGAACTTTCTCCCCACCACATCTCCGTAGCAGGTTCCGATCGAGCCGTTTTCATCCGCCCAGGCATCCCAGATATGAGATTTCAGTTCGTGGATGTTGTTGGATTTTTTCTGGTAGATCCAGAGGATCTCATCCATGCAGCTTTTGAGAGCAGTCCTGCGCAGTGTCAGTGCGGGAAATTCTTTTCTCAAATCATACCGGTTCACAACCCCAAAACGTTTGATGGTGTAAGCACTTTCCCCGGTATCCTCCCATTTTGGACGAACCTTCTCGCCCTTTGTATCTGTGCCGTTTTCCAGAATATCACGGCACATATCCATAAAAATATGATCTGCCTGACTCATGTCTCGTCCTCGCTTTTCTATTTGTTTATTCCATGCCCGGCAAGTCTGGAGAGATTTCTAAGCATATTTATTTAGTTTTTTATCTCGTTTCTGCCGTTATTTTATCTCTGTTAAATATATTACTTTGGCTTGCTTATTTTATGTTGCCTCTATACAGCCACTTTATTATAACTTCCGTGAAAATATTTGACAACTGTTATTTTGAGAACACCGCATCATTTCTGGAAAGAAGATATACGCAGTACTGATTCATACTGATCCCTTCTCTCTGTGAGTGTTCTGCCAGTGATCTGTGCAGACTTCGTGGAATTCTCAATTTAAACTGCCCAGAATAATCTTCCAGACTATCCGGCTTGCAGATACCATACATCCGGACGGCTAATGTTCTTTTTTACTGAAACAGATCCATGATCCAAGGATTGGAAGTCACAAAAATAATGAAAATCACAACAGGCAGCACAAATTTGATCAGCACTGACCACACAGAAACCAGCTTAAAGTTGATCTTCCCTTCATTCGTGACTTCCTTCTCTGCGTTTTTGCTCTTCCACACCCAGCCGATAAAGATACAGGCCAGGATTCCGCCGATTGGCAGAGACACATTGGACACCAGGTAATCTCCCAGGTCAAAGAAGGTCTTTCCTGCGATCTTGATATCACTCCAGATTCCAAAGCTCAGGGCACATGGAATACCCAGGCAGGTGATCAGCACAGCGGAGATCACAGAAGCCTTTGCGCGGCCGACTTTAAAGGTATTCACAGCAAAGGAAACCACTACCTCCAAAAACGCAATGCTGGTGGAGACCGCTGCAAAAAGCACTAACACAAAGAATACAACGCCAAAAATCTTTCCTCCCGTCATCTCGTCAAACACTGCGGGAAGGGTCTGGAACATCAGGCTCGGTCCGCTTGTGGGTGAGAAGCCAAAGGCAAATACAGCCGGAAGAATGGCAAATCCTGCGATCATAGCCACCATGGTGTCGAAAAATGCAATACTTACGGCACTCTTAGGTATATTCTGGTTCTTGCCCAGATATGCCCCGTATGTAATGGTAGCTCCGGTTCCCAGTGACAGGGAGAAGAACACCTGTCCCAGTGCTGACAGGAAAGCTCCCGGTGTCAGTTTGGAGAAGTCCGGTTTCAGGAAGAACTTAATGCCTTCCCCTGCGCCGGGAAGCGTACAGGAACGAATGACAATGACGATCAGGCAGACGATCAGAAGAGGCATCATGATCTTACATGATTTTTCAATCCCTTTCTGAATTCCCATCACAACGATTGCCACAGTTATAACCATAAATACCAGATAATAGATGATCTGGCTTCCTGTATTCCCTGTGAATGATGTAAAAAACGCTTCACTGCTCTTTGGCAGTCCTGTAACAGAAACAAAAATATACCGGATGACCCAGCCGCCCAGAACAGCGTAATAAGAAAGTCCGATAAAACTTGTGATCACAGCCAGTATACCCACCCCGCCCCATTTGGAGTTCAGGGCTTTATAGCTTCCAAATGCATCTTTTCCTCCTGCGCGGCCAATACTGATCTCAGCAATGATCAGCGGGATCCCCACCAGAAAAATGCAGATGAGGTACACAAGAACAAAGGCACCGCCCCCGCTCTCCCCCACAAGCATTGGAAAACGCCATAAATTTCCCATTCCCACAGCAGACCCTGCTGCTGCCATAATAAATCCGAAGCTGCCCGACCATTTGGGCGCTCCTCCTGTTTCCTGTGTCTGTTTACTCATGATCTCCTCCTTTTCCGGCAATAAAAAAGTATAAAGTGGTAAAAAAAAGCCCCCATCCTTAATTGTATACACAATCAGGACGAGAGCATTACGCTTCGCGGTACCACCTTGATTTATCCGCACCTCACGATGCAGACCTTTGTAAGTACGGGAAATCCAAACCACTCAGTAAATTTCCTTATACTCCGGCGCTGTAATGGGCGCTCCCATCGTAGCCTATACTTCCGTAGTCGGTACGCGGCTCCAAGACCATCTTCCATTCCGCCTGCTGCGCTCCTTCTCACCAACCGAAGCTCTCTTTGCCAGTCTGCAGAACGTACTCTTCTTTTCTCTGCCTTTTTCTTTTTATTTATTATAAGTATAAAACTGTTCTTTTTCCTTGTCAAACGGTTTTTCCGAAAATTTTATAATTTGTAAAAAATCCGGATATTTTGCCAAATTACCGCTGCTTTTACCCAGCTCTGTCCAAGCCCTGTCCTTTACACTGCCCCCAAAACGTGATATAGTCACCAGAAGGTAACCAAAAATTTATAAATACAAATGAGGAATCAAATATGAAGAAATTTTTCATACTGCTGCTGAAGCCCTTTTCCTTTCTCCCGGCCCTTCTGGTCATGTACATGATCTTTTCTTTTTCCGGCCAGACGGGAACGGAATCCGGCAATCTCAGTTATAAAGTCAGCCACAAGGTCATCGTAACTGCCGATAAGATACTCAATAAAAATATGAGCGAAGAACAGATTGCCTACTACACAGACAAGATCCACACCCCCGTCAGGAAACTGGCACACATGACCGAATACTTTGTGCTGGCTGTCTGCGTCTCCTTCCCTCTTTATGTGTACGGACTGCGCGGAATTTTACTGATTCTTTTTGCCGGACTCATAAGTGTGGGATTTGCCTGCACGGATGAGTTTCATCAGTCCTTTGTAGCCGGAAGAGGCCCTTCCAAAAGGGATGTGATGATAGACAGCATCGGTGCATTCGCAGGTATTTTCCTTGTGCAGTTCGTCTGCTGGAATGCTCTTCGCCGAAACAGAAAGAAAAACAGGCGCTGCCGCTGACAAAGAAATGCTTCTGCTCTTTTAGCAGAGGCATTTCTGCGGTTTACACCTGTTTTTTGATCACTGCCTGTCTTCATGGAGATTCAGAGAGACATCTCCGCAGGGAAGGACCTCCTCCTCCCCCTGTTCGTTTTTGATCAGAAGCCTGCCGTCCGGCAAAATCTTTTCCGCCTCCACACTTCTCACCTGCGTCCCGTATGCCACCCGGACTCGTCTGCCGGGCACAATATTTCTGGAAATGTATTCCCCCGGAATCCCCTCCTTTTCTGCCTCCTCAAGCAGATAATTGATGATTCCTGCAGTCAGCAGGTTCCTGTCTACATACGCATCCCCTTCCAGTACAGCCCCAGCGGTACCGGATAATTCCTTCGGAAAACCGCCGGCCGGCATACGAAGATTCAGACCGATCCCCACGATCACCAGCTCAATGTCCCCGGTCTCAAAATCCGTGACAGCCTCCGTGAGGATCCCGCAGACTTTCCGTTCTCCCAGATACAGATCATTGACCCATTTGATTCCCAGGGACACACCGCAGACCTGCTCCACGGCCCGGCAGACAGCAACAGCTGCCGCTGCCGTAAGTGTCAGACTCTCCTGGGCGGTTCTCTTTGGCCGCATCAGTACACTTAAATAAAGGCCGCTGCCCGCAGGCGAGTAAAAGCTGCGGCCACGCCTGCCCTTCCCCTCTGTCTGGGCCTCTGCTGCCACAAAAGAACCGTGGGGAAGGTTTTCCTCAATCCCTCTTTTTTTCAGATACTGGTTGGTGGAGGAAATCTCCTTTTCCACCTGCATAAACACATCCGGGTGTTCCAGATGCATTTTCACTGCTTCCACAGACAGAATATCATTATCCGTCTCAAGGGCATATCCCCTGTTATTCACGGCGGTGATCCTGTATCCTTCCTCACGGAGGCTCTTCATGGCCTTCCACACCGCTGTTCTGGAGTATCCAAGCCTTAACGCCAGTTCCTCCCCGGACAGATATTCTCCCCTGTGACTTTCAAGCAGCTTCAGAAGCTCTGATTTTGTTGACATATTCCTGCCTCCTATCCACTGATCATTGACTCTATCCTGCATATTCACGAAAAGCCAGGCTCCCGCCGGGAATCTGGCTTTTCTCTTGTGAATCCTTATCTCTCCTCACGGAAATAATTCACACCGCAGGACTGCGGCTGGGAATTCTCCTTGGAAGAACGGATGGATGTGACGATCAGCACAAGTATGGTCATAAAGAACGGCACCATATCAAAAATGGAGTCCGGTATCTTGATGACTGATTTTGGCACATAGTATTTCAATACACTGAATGCCCCGAACACCAGCGCTGCAAAGACAGCCTTGTTCGGATTCCAGGTAGCAAAGATAACAAGCGCCACGGCGATCCACCCGAGACCGTTTACACAGTTGCTGATCCATACGCCGTTACAGATGATCATGGAACAGTACGCACCGCCAATACCGCAGATCCCTCCGCCCAGCATCAGATTGATATATTTCAGTCTTGTTACCGGAAGACCTGCCGCATCTGCAGCCGCGGGATTTTCACCCACCGCACGGATATTCAGGCCGGCTTTTGTCCTGTGCAGATAAATACCGCACAGTATGGCAGCCGCAATTCCAAGATAGACAAATATATTATAGTTAAAAAACAATTTTCCCAGCACTGGGATATCAGACAGCACCGGAATCTCCACCTTACCAAGGCTGTCCAGAATGCCTGCGGGCAGTTTCAGGGAGGTTGCCCCTGTCTTTTCCCTGACAAAATCACCGAAGAAGTTACTCAGTCCAATACCGAAAATAGTCAGGGTCAGACCCGTAACGTTCTGGTCTGCCATAAACGTTACCGTGAGCACTGCATAGATAAGGGCTCCCAGCATACCGGCCGCAAATGCAGCGATCAGGGCCAGAAGCAGATTATCCGTCTTATACCCCATCATAAATCCCGCGCATGCACCGATGGACATCATACCTTCCACACCCAGATTCAGATGGCCTGATTTTTCGTTGATGATCTCACCCAAGATCCCGAATAAAAGCGGAGTACCGGCAAGGACCGCCGCCACAAAAAAGTTAGTAAAAAAATCCATTACGCCTTACCTCCCTTCTTACGGGTAACAAACCGGTATCTGACAAAGAATTCGCATCCAAGTACAAAAAACAGGATGATCCCCTGCAGCACGTCAGCAGAGTAGGCGGACAGTCCATAGGAGGACTGCATGACCGTACTCCCCTTTTCCAGCACACTGAATAAGAAAGATACCACCAAGATCCCCACCGGGTTAAGCTGTGCCAGCCATGCCACAATAATAGCCGTGAATCCCACGCCGCCCGCCACAGATGTGGTGAGTGTCAGATCAGAACCGCTGGCCTGCACCATACCCGCAATACCGCAGATGGCACCTGAGAAAGCCATGGTGCGCAGTACGATCTTCTTATAATTCATACCCGCGTACTGGGCTGTAGCACGGCTCTCGCCTACCACACTGATCTCATATCCCTGTTTTGTATATTTCAGATAGATGTACACAATCACTACCAGCACAAGCCCGATCAGCCATCCCACATGCACACCGAACAGTTTGTCAAGCTGCGCATTCTCCCCAAACCGTGCGATCTTGGGAAAACCTGAGGAATTGGGGTCCTGCCACGGGCCGTCTCTTAAAAAGGAGATGAGATACAGTGCGATATAGTTCAGCATCAGTGTAAAAAGTGTCTCATTGGTACCAAATTTTGCTTTAAAGAATGCAGGAATGATACCCCAAAGGGCACCGCCCAGCATACCCGCTAAAAACATGCAGATCATGAGAAGCCAATGCGGGAAATCCCAGCAGAACAGAGCAAAAAAAGTGGCAAACACCGCCCCCATGATGATCTGTCCCTCAGCTCCTATATTCCAGAAACGCATCTTAAACGCCAGGGTAAGTCCCAGCGCCGGTATGAGCAGCGGCACCATCACCTTAATGGTGGCCTGGAATGCCATGCTGCTTCGGAACGCGCCTGACACAATGGTTGCATATACAGAAAACGGATTATACCCGATACAGAGGATAAAGAGGCCGCCGGCTACAATGGCAAGCAGTACAGAAGCCAGACGCAGCAGCCGTACCTGCTTTGCGGGGCGCTCTTTTCTCTTCTCCACACGAATCAGAGGCTCTTTCTTCCTTGTCTCATCCATCAGCCTTCACCCCTTCCCTTTTTGATCCTGTCATCATAAGTCCCAGTTCTTCTTTTGTGACTGACGCGGCATCCACGATACCCGTCACCTCTCCATGGCAGAGCACCATGATCCTGTCTGAGATCTCCAGCAGCACATCCAGGTCCTCACCGATGAACATAACGGCTACCCCCTTCTTCTTCTGCTCATTCAGCAAATCATAAATCGTGTAGGAAGAATTAATGTCCAGGCCTCTCACCGGATAGGCTGTGATCAAAACTGACGGCTCTGATTCAATCTCCCTTCCCAGCAGAACCTTCTGTACATTACCGCCCGAGAGCAGCCGCACAGGGGTCTCCACATTGGGCGTCATGATCTCCAGGCGCTCCACCAGCTCCTCCGCCAGCTTTTTGGCGGGCTTTCTGTCCACAAAGATTCCCTTCGCCTTGTCATAGGACTTCAGAAGCATGTTGTCCACCATACCCATGGAGGCTACAAGCCCCATGCCCAGCCTGTCCTCCGGGACAAAGCCAAGACTGATGCCCAGATTGTTGATCTGCTTAGGTGTCTTTCCTATAATATTCTCTTTGTTGTGCAGGATCGCTCCCGTCTCCACAGGCAGCAGACCCGCAATGGCTTCGCACAGCTCTTTCTGACCGCTGCCAGCAATGCCAGCCACACCCAGGATCTCTCCTGCTTTTATTTCAAAAGACAAATCTTTCAGCGCAGTGGTCCCATCTGATTTTTTTACGGAAAGATCCACCACTTTTAACCTTGTGTGTACATTTTCACACTTAGGGCGGTCTATCTCCAGAACCACCGGGCGGCCAACCATCAGTTCAGTAAGCTGCTTTTCGTTAGTTTCTGCTGTATTTACCGTATCAATACTTCTGCCTTTTCTCAGAATGGTCACCCGGTCACTGATCTCCATAACCTCATTCAGTTTGTGGGTGATGATGATAATGGCGCTTCCCTGCTCTTTCATTCTTCTCAGGATAGCAAAGAGCTTCTGTGTTTCCTGGGGCGTGAGCACCGCTGTGGGTTCATCCAGGATCAATATGTCGGCATTTCTGTACAGTACCTTTAAAATTTCCACGGTCTGTTTCTCGCTGACAGACATATTGTATATTTTCTTCTCCGGTTCGACCTCAAGGCCAAACTTCTGGGTCAGCTCCAGGATTTTCTCCTTCAGCTCCTTTGGCTTGATCCTCTTTCCCTCTGCACCGATCACCACATTGTCCATGGCAGAAAACACATCCACCAGTTTAAAATGCTGATGGATCATGCCGATCCCCAGCTTTTTTGCATCCATAGGGGAATTGATCACTACTTCCCTGCCATTTACTTGGATACTTCCCTCATCCGGGTGGTAAATGCCTGAAATCATATTCATCAATGTGGTCTTTCCGGAACCGTTCTCACCCAGAAGTGCAAGGATCTCTCCTCTTCTGACATCCAGGTCAATATGGTCATTCGCCACAACACTGCCAAATGTCTTTGTGATACCTCTCAGCTCAATGGCATTCTCTACCTTGTCTAAAGCCAACTGTGTCACCTCTCGTTTCTTTCTGTTTTGGTAACGCATACTCCATCCGTTACAATTTTAGACACAAACATACAGAATAATTGTATCATAAGAAAAGAGGGAATACAAAATGA
Organism: Blautia marasmi; assembly: GCF_900258535.1. Taxonomy (NCBI): domain Bacteria; kingdom Bacillati; phylum Bacillota; class Clostridia; order Lachnospirales; family Lachnospiraceae; genus Blautia; species Blautia marasmi. The sequence continues at coordinate 3,421,220 of NZ_OIWX01000001.1, read as the reverse complement.
TTTTTTACATTTTATATTCCCTCTTTGTTTTTTTCTCTAAACAAGAACTATTGATGGTAATTATACAGCCAGCTCAGTAAATGCCGGGACCGGCTGATCCGTTATCCTTAGTCTACAACTACATTCTTGTAATACCAGTTGATGCCTCCGGTGATGGTTGCATCATCCAGTGTACCGCCTTCTGTTCCTACTACTTTGCCGTCGTTTGTCTCCAGGACACCGTCAAATACATTGAAGCCTTCTTCCATGATCTTTCTTCTGGCCTCTTCCACTTTTTCTTTGGTTCCCGGTGCGCACAGTTCCTCATTGATCGGTGTGATATCTACAAGACCGTCATCCATGCCGCCGAAATAGATTTCCGGTGTCCATGTTCCGTCAATCACTTTCTGTACAGCCTGTGTATAATATACACCCCAGTTCCAGATAACAGAGGTAAGTGTTGCTGCCGGAGCATCCTTGCTCATATCTGAGTTATAACCAACGCCCCATACGCCTGCTGATTCTGCCTCTGTCTGGGGATTCGGTGTATCACAGTGCTGTCCGATCACATCACAGCCTGCTGCGATCAAAGCTTTTGCCGCATTGGTCTCCTCTGTGGGGGAGAACCAGCTGTTCGTAACTTTTACGTGGATTTCCGCATCCGGGTTTACTTCCGCAACACCGATGGCAAAAGCATCAATACCGCCGGTAACCTCAGAGTTCTCAGAACCCATAGCTGCAACATAACCAATCTTGTTGCTCTCTGTCTTCATACCGGCAACAATACCGGATAAATATCTGGCCTGATAAATTCTTCCGAAATAGTTGTTGAAGTTTGTGTCATTGGACTTATATCCTGTGCCGTGAGAGAAGATCACATCCGGGAATTCCTGGGCAAGCTGTTCACAGGTATCCATGTAGTTAAAGCTGGTGGCAAAAATGATCTGGCATCCATCCTCTATACATTCTCTGATAGCCTGTTCCGTCTTTGTAGGATCTGTATCCGGAATATTGTTCTTGCGGATGATCTGGCTGTCTTCCAGTCCCAGTTCTTTCTGCATTTCCACAATACCCTGGTCGTGTGTATATGTGTATCCGGAACCCTCTGCCGGGTCAGAAATATGGATAACACCAACCTTCAGGTCTTCTTTGGCAACAGGTGCAAACTTGCCGGTGCCTTCCGTCTTGCTTTCATCTGTTTTGTCATCCTGCTTGTCCGCATCGTCCGCTTTGTCCGTATTGGTATCTTCTGTCTTGGTTTCTTCTTTTTTGGTTTCTTCCTTCTTGTCTTCCGCTCCCTGCTGCTGTCCGCAGCCTGCCAGCATTGCGCCGACCATTGTCAGAGACAATACGATACCTAAAATTTTCTTTTTCATGCTCATCCTCCTTTTGATAACCCTTGTACTTCTTTTATGAATACAAATTAACTATAACATTATCTTTTTTGTTTTTCAACCGGCATGTTGGAGATAATTTCAAAATAATCACCTTATTTTTCCAGATATTGATAAATATTTTGAAAAACTGTCAATTTGTTTTTCTCGTTCAAAATTTCATGGCGCATCCCGGGATAAAGCTTTCCTGTCACATGGCGATACCCCACCTGTTTCATATACTGAAGCTCCTTGACAAATTTTCTTCCGTTTCCGATACAGGGGTCGTCCTGGCCTCCCAGAAACAAAATAGGCAGCTCCGGGTTCTGCAGTCTCCAGCCTTCTTTACTATATGTCTCTTTGAGCAGCATCAAAAGCCCTTCAAACCCATCCGCCGTAAAAGTAAAACCGCACAGAGGGGACTGCTCATACGCCTTCACCACTTCCTCATCCGAACAGATCCAGGCAAAGCGGCTCTTCTCCCCTGCAAAACGGCTGGCAAAGGAACCGAAGGACATGGTCTCCAGCAGTTTACTGTGGTAACGGCCTCCCTTTTTCTGTTTCTGCATCCTGGCAATGAGAAGCCCCAGATCCACCGCCGGATTCTGGCAGGGCGGCCCGGTAAGGATCAGTTTTTCCACTTCATTGTCAAAATATTTCAGGTAATTCCTGGCTACCAGGGTACCCATGCTATGCCCCAGCAGATACACCGGCAGATCCGGGAATATTTCCTTGATCCACAAAGTAATCTGATGCAGGTCTTCCACCATGGCTTTATTCTTTCCGCCGTAGAGATATCCCAGTTCTTCCTGATTATGTACACTTTTCCCATGCCCCCGGTGGTCATGGATCACACAGAGGTATCCCCTCTCTGCCAGATATTCCATAAACGGCAGATACCTCTCCTTATTCTCACTCATACCGTGGGAAATCTGTACCACTCCCTTACTTCCCTCTTTGGGCACTACCCACAAGACAGACAGACCCAGTCCGTCGTATTCTGATTTCAGTACCGCTGTGCCGTGTACCATGCAAAAACCCCCTTTTCCAGGCAGCGGGTCCCGCCTGCCGCCAATGTTCAATCCTCCAAAACCCAAAAGGCTGCCGCACGGTAACTGCGGCAGCCTCCTTACATATGCTTAGCCTTCTACAACTTCCAGTACGTCCATCGGACATGCTTTCGCACAGATACCGCAAGCGATACATTTGCTGCTTGTAGGTGAATCCTCTGCTTTTACCATTACATGGAAAGGACATGCCTCAACACATTTGCCGCATCCGGTACATTTTTTCTTGCTGATCATGTAAACACCCTTTGCATTCTGTGTAATCGCGCCCTCCGGACAGGCTTCTGCGCATTTTCCGCACTGTACGCAGACCATTGGTTTTGCATCGCCCTTTTTGTCAATGATCTGGATACAGGATTTGTCCGGGTCAAACTCCTTATAAAAGCTTGTTGAACATGCTCTTACACACTCCAGACATGCCATACACTTTGCGCCTTTGGTCACTTTCAGTTTCTTCATCTTGAATTCCTCCGCTTTTTTCCTGAAATTTTTGTATGTATTTAGAAACATACACAAGCATATGCTTATGTGATAATTTTAACATTATATATTATGTTTCACAAGTGGATTTTACAAAAAAGGACATTTCCACCCACGTAGAAACGCCCTTTTTGTCATATTTTGTCAGAGGGGTTTCCCCTCCTAAAATTTGTTTCGGTTATTTTGCTGCCTCATTGTAGATCAGCGCCATCATTTCAAAATCTTCGTCTGTGTTGTTCTCCATGCTGTGGCTCTGTCCCGGTTCAATGACACATACATCCCCGGAATGCACCTCTGTGCGGCTGCCGTCATTGTCCACGAAAACCCCGGTTCCTTTCAGCACAAAATAAGGTTCTGTATTGCCCACGTGCTGATGCATACCGATGGAGCTGTGAGGCTTTAACACTACTTTGGCATATAGCTTTCCATGTCCGTAAAGCTCTTCCTCCTTCAGGATGTGATGGAACTCCACGGTTCCCTCTCCGCCCCGCACATTCTGCTGTGCCACTACATTTGTCTTTCTGACCACGATGTCAATCCCCTTTCTTCTGTCGTATCCTATCCTCCCGGTAAAATGGGTATGGATCTTCTGTTTATAAAAATGATCTGACGATAAAGAACACTGCCGGAACCAGAAATGCCGGCAGCATATTCATGGTTCTGAAATTCTTGATCCCCAAAATGCTGAGGCCTGAACTGAAAATCAGGATGCCTCCGATGATAGAGATCTCCGCCATGATTGCCGGACTCATAACCCCTGAAAGCAGCAGCGCCAGGCAGTAGAAAAATCCCTGCCAGAAAAATAAAACAATAGCAGCCAGCGCAATTCCAAATCCAAACGTGGATGCCAGCACGGAAGACGTCACAAAATCCAGCATGGCATTGGTAAACAGGTAAGTATTGTCCCCTTTCAAAGCGCTCTCCATGGGACCCAGAATAGACAGCGTGCCCACACAGAACAGAAGTATCGCTGTGGACAGTCCCTGAGCCAGGTTCCCATTGGAAAAGCCGGTGACAAACTTTTTAAACCTGTCCTCCAGATGTATCTTCTCTCCAAGAAGCCCGCCAAGAGCCAAACTCACAATAAACAGGACCGGGTACTCACTCTGGGGCATATACTTGACTATGGCATTGATCCCAAGCGCAGTGGCTGCCAGCCCCATAGCCTGCATCATGATCTCCTGATGTTCTTCCCTGATTCCCTTTTTCAGTCTGCTGCCGATAAAGCTTCCAGTCAAAATAGTTGCGCAGTTTACCAGTGTTCCTATCATCTCTTGTATCCGCCTTTACAGTTTCAGATATTGTTCCACATTCACGATAAATACGGTAGCCCCGCCCACATCAATGGTGACCGGCGGCGCGGAATATCCCAGTACCGGGCCTTTTGTTCCAGCCGAGTAGGTTGGGTTGATGAGCATCTCTTTTCTCCTGGAACACTCCTCCTTGATGACCTGGAGCACCATTTCCACTTTGTCGTCCTCAGTACCTATCATCAGCGTGGCATTTCCTTTTCTCAAAAATCCGCCTGTGCTGGCAAGTTTTGTCACACTGATGCGTTCCTTATTCAGACGTTCTACCACGAATCCTTCATCTTCTTTGTGCACGATTGCAAATATCATTTTCATAATGAAGCACCTCCTAATGCAGTGCTGCTCTTTACCCGCCGCCCGGCCTCTTATGAAATCCCAGGCGCCTGAGGCGTCTGACCAGCTTTTCGTCTATTATAGCATAAATTGAGCATAATGGTAAATTATTTTGTATAATTCTTCTTGCAATCAGTCCCTTTCACAAAACATTCAAATTCCATTCACAATTCTTTTAATATTTCACCACAGTTTCATCATATTTGTGGTTTAGTATTAGATACATAGAAAGGCAATCACCTTTATATAAAAATTTTCTTTTTCATACGCCGGGCTTTCAAAAAGCCCGGCCCTCCTTTTTTTATCCCTTCTTTTCCGTAAAAGCCGCCCCCAAACGCTCTCTCAATACCAAAAACGGTCTTCATCTAATTATCTGCTTTTATTTTCAAACTGTTTGGCACTGCTGCAAAGTCTTTTTACATTCTCCCAATTATCACATACTTGTTCTACAAACTGCCTGTAAATACGCAGCCCCTTTTTATGCCCCGGTATCCGAACTCCATGGTAAGCCTTTCCTTTTGAAATTATCGCCCCCCACGGATCTTCAATCATCTCAACATCCGTCAGATCATCATAGGCAGCCGCCACCCATGCTGAAGGTGTCCTCTTAGAATTGCGTTCACTACTAAACTGTCTTTTTCATACTGTCCACAGAAATAAGTGAACTGCCTCATGCACTGCCTGAGCGTCCCAAGCCGAACTGTTGCTGGTCGGCAAATTTTTCTGGAAAATTTTTAAATTTGGTGAGTTGAAAAAGTAACTTCCGTTTTGCAGGGGTAAATTCCACTTGGAGTATCTTGGGTGAAATTTACTTTTGCTATAAAGTAAAATATACTATCCATAGGCGCGTTTTACTGATATAATTAAGANTCATGGAATAGGTGAGTTGAAAAAGTAACTTCCGTTTTGCAGGGGTAAATTCCACTTGGAGTATCTTGGGTGAAATTTACTTTTGCTATAAAGTAAAATATACTATCCATAGGCGCGTTTTACTGATATAATTAAGATAAAACAGCAGGATTTTGATATTTTTGTGCATTAAGATCAGAAGTCGGATTTACTTGTCTTTGTTCGGAAGCTGTAAATTCCACCCCTGGGGAGAAGACTATGATGACTGTGTGCGATCACAAACTCCTGGCTGTTTTTTTATTTATTGTTGTTTAAAATTTTTGGTGTCAGGATGATCTCGTCTGCCGGGATCCTTTTTAAGCCAAATACATCTAATATCTTCTGCCCATACTGAAATGCAAAAACATCGTAAGGGCTTTTGTTTCCAAGATTTGGTCTTGTATAAGAATTGATGTGGCTCATCATGAGGCTTATCTGTTCCTGCGTATATTGACCGATGTCTATACCTTTGGGAATACAGCGGCGTATCATCTCATGGTTGTTTTCACAGCTGCCTTTCTGGGAAGGGACGCCTGGATCACAGTAGAACATACGGGTCCTTTGATTCCCCTGTCTGTCGTATTCGATCGCTGCAGGATTCGTGAATTCACCGCCATTGTCTGTCAGCAGCACTGGGAACAGATCAAGAAAGATATCAGGGCGGAGCTCCATATACAGTTTCTCAAATATATCAATGACAGACCGGGAATCATTGGCTGCGCGCAAGAAGGCGATCTGGAGTTCCTGCTGTACAAAGTGTATTGTGAGAAGGACAGCTCCGCCCTTTATACCTTCCACAGAATCGAGCTGTATCACAGGATAAAGCGGATTTTCAGCCATAAAAGCCTGATAGTCTTCAAAAGTGCGCCCGATCCGGCATGCTTTGTCTACCTTGAAGGGACTCTTTTTACCTTTTCTCGGACGCATCCGGACGATCCTGGGCATATCCAGGTTCCGGGCTGAAAAGAGGCCGTGCTTGACATAGGTATACAAGGTCCTTTCAGACAGCATAGTCTCATCCCCGTGATGGACCGCTATATGATGAAGAGATTGTCCATTGCGAAGAAGGGGAGAAATGATGCTGTCAAGATGGAGCAGTTCTTTTTCAGAGACTGCAAAACCGGACCGGGATTCTGACTTTAACATATCGTATTCTTTTTGTGCATGGGCAGCACGATAGAAAGATTTTTCTAAAGAGCAGCGTGAGCGTTCTCTGCAGGGATTGCAGACATAAGGAGGTTTTAGCAGCTCTTTACAGGGATAAGAGACATAAGAAAGACAATCTTCCATACATTTACCACAGGACCAGCAGGGCCTGTTCGATCTGGCAGTGCAATGAGAACAAGAAGAGTGTATCCTGCACTGGCGTTTGAAATTTATCAGACAGTCGTTAAAAGCTCTGCCCATGGAGCCTGTTTTTTGTTTGAGGATATGTTTACGGACCTCTTTGGAGATGGTAGTACAGTCTTTACCCAGAAGTACGGCAATCTGTTTAAATGTAGAACCTTTGTCAAGTTCCCCTTGAATGGTGATCCTGTTATCTAAAGTCATATGTTTATTTTTACTCATGAAAATTTCCTCCTATGATAAAGCCAGAAGAAGAAGTCATATTTGTAAGAATAGGATACCAGAAATTTCGGAAAGATTAAATTCCATATCCGAAATGAGTGAGGTTAGGAAGGAGTAAATTCCACTCCCGAACGGAATTTACTTTTTCAATTGAGAATTTTTAAATTTTTTTCTAAAAACGTGTTGACATTTGGCGAAAGGTATAGTATATTATGTCTTGTCGTTAAGACATGCGCGAGTGGCTCAGTTGGTGGAGCGCGACCTTGCCAAGGTCGAGGCCGCGGGTTCGAGTCCCGTCTCGCGCTCTATTTTTTTGTCAAAAGGACGGACATCTTTCAAAGATGCCCGTCCTTTTTCGTTCTGCATTTTAACTATGCATAAATACTCCCCGCTTTTCTCACAAGCTCTTCCAGAAGTGTCTGCATTTTCCCAATCACCGGATGACTGCCCAGGCCATATTCTCCTGCCAGCCGCTCCATTCTCGGAAATGCCAGCCAGGTACTGCCCACCGCATCCTCCCAGAGAGCGATCCTTAGAGGAAGTTCCAGGGAAATACTCTGGTCTTCCTGCATCAGCCCGGTCCCAACCTTGGGTGCCCCGAAAACAACCACGGTGGTCGGCCTCAGGGATAAACCTGCCTCCTCCGCATTTTTGGCATGGTCAAATATGGCAAATACCGGGATCTTCTTTTCCTCCAGGATAATCTGCAATCGTCTGACCATATCCTCCACCGGGAACTGCCCTTCAAGGAGATACAATTTATTATCATCGTAATTGGTGGACAGCAAATCTCCGAAAGCACCTGCAATTTTTCTTCCCAGATTCGTAAAATCAATTCCCTCCTTATTGGCCAGAAGCGTGACGCATACCAGTTCATCTGGGTGAGTGAACCTGCTTAGGAAAGAAGAATACCCCGGAACAGAACCCTTGATATCCATCAGTCCTCTGTGTTTATAAAACTGCCATCCTGCCACTCCAGGCACTTCTCTGCCGTCCGGCAGGTTCCATGGCGCATAGACAAGCTTTCTGTGCTCCGGCTTATGGATCAGCACCCCGCCTGCCAGCCCGATATCCCAGAAAGATATATCCTGCGCGGATGCCCAGATATCCCCCACACCCCTAAGGGCTGAGGATGCAGCCCGCTCTGTCTTTCTGCCTGCTATGTCATAACTTGCCGCCGGTTCCGTAGGGTCTATGTACTTTCCGTCTTTCTTAAAAAGCTGATGAATGTTCTCTGTCAGAGACACATCCTCATGCCGGAAATTTTCCAGGTCCTCCGCAAATCCTGTCCTCTTAAGCCCAAGGAAACGGATCTGCCTTTCCATCACAAAATCGTGATACGTTTCACCACTTACGCGTTCTACAATCTCTGTCAGCATCAAAAAGTTTGCTGCACTCCATTCTACATCCGTACCCGGAGTAAAATGCAGTGCTTCTCTGTTTATCAGCGCAAGCATCTCTTGAAATTCCCATTCTCTATAAATGTCAAACCCGTCTTTTCGGTAATCCGGCAGCCCTGACGCATGGCGGAGCAGCTGCAGGATTTCGATATTATGCCATTCCTTTGGTACTTCCGGTATGTGATCCCCCAGCTTATCTTCAAGTCCCAGCTTTCCATCCTCAAAAAGCTGCATGACAGCTACAGCCGCGAATGCTTGGGAAATGGGACCTGCCGGCCACATTGTGTTCGCAGAAGCCAGCCTTCTCTCACCTGTATCTGACAGTCCATACCCCACTACCCTTGGAATATACGGTGCTTGGACAATTGCCAGGGTAAGTCCCGGAATCTCTTTTTCCTTCATAAACTCCCATACCATGGAATCCACGCTCTGTCCAAGATATGACACATCTGCACTGCCTCTCATTTTCATAACTTCGTGTTCTTTCGTATTCATAGCTGCTCCCTTCCTGAGCATCAGGCTCAGAATATAAATCCTCATCACGTTTCTGTAACTTTAATTATTACATTTATACTGTAACTATATCAGTTACATTTTATTTTGTCAAGAAACATTTACAGATTGACCGGAAATTTTCTCCATCTTATAATAAAAGAAAACGCGTAACTGTGAATGTAGGGAGCTGGCACGAAAACTCTTTTGCCGGGAAAGGAAAAATATATGCTTAACACAGAAGAAATAAAACGTCTTGTAGAAAACCACAGACCGGAGCTCATTCAGGCCGCAGACCGTATCTGGGAATTTGCTGAGGAGCGCTTCTCAGAATTCAGATCCTGTTCGCTCCAGATGGATATCCTGAAAAATCATGGATTTGCCGTCAGTTCCCCCTGTTCCACGCTGCCCACCGCCTTTATGGCCAGATATGGGAGCGGTCATCCGGTTATCGGGTTTCTCGGTGAATACGATGCGCTCTCGGGCCTGTTCTGGCCGGCTGACAGTATTCATCCGCCCACCGAAGCGTCTGCTTCCACCGGTGCAAAAAGTTGCGGACACGGGTGCGGCCACAATCTTTTGGGCACCGGCGCACTGGGAGCTGCCCTTGCGGCAAAAGATTATATGGACCTTAAAAAAACCGGTGGAACCATTATTTATTACGGCTGTCCGGCTGAAGAGAACGCTGCAGGCAAGGCCTTCATGATAGAGGCCGGTTTCTTTGAAGGAACAGACATCTGTCTTTCCTGGCATCCCCACTTTAAATCCGGACTATTCAATGATGCTCTTGCTAACTGCCGTGTCTCTTACCGCTTCCAGGGAACCAGTGCCCACGCTGCCCAATCTCCCCATATGGGAAGGAGTGCTTTGGATGCCTGTGAACTGATGAACGTAGGTGTCAACTACCTCCGTGAGCATATGATCGATGAGGCCCGGGTCCATTACGCTTATCTGAACTCCGGCGGCACTGCGCCAAATATCATCCCTGCCGAAGCTGAAGTTTTTTACGCCATCCGTGCTCCCCGCACGGAGCAGGCAGAGGCATTAAAAGAGAGGGTAAACAATATTGCCAGAGGTGCAGCCCTCATGACAGATACCACTGTGGAGATAGATGAAAAATGTATCTATGAAAGTTTTCTCCCCAATCAGACACTTGACGATCTGGTACTGAAATATCTTGACCGCTTTCTGCCGCTTTCATATACAGATGAGGAGATGTGTTATGCTGCACGTTTTGTGCCATTTGGCAATTTACCGGACACCCCGGATCCGATTGATACCGTCCCGGATTTTTCTCTTCACAGAAAGACCAGTATTTCCACAGATGCCGGAAATGTCAGCCAGAGAATCCCTTCTTCTGCTTTCATGGTAAACTGTTACGCAAACGGTTCTCCTCTTCATCACTGGAGTGTGACCGCACAGGGCAGATCCTCTATAGCACACAAAGGAATGCTGGCCGCTGCCGGAATCCTTGCTTCCTGTGCCTGTGAGATTTTGCTGCATCCCTCTGTTGCCGTTCAGGCCAGGCAGGAATTACTGCGTTTACAGGACAAAAATCAGAAAAGGACATGATCCTTGATCACGTCCTTAAAATAGCACTCAATATATACTGGCTGTTCGGGAAATTCTTATGGGTAATATCCTCCAGACGGATCAAATCCACGTCCAGCCACAATTCTTCCGCAACGATCATTAGATGAGAAAACATGATACCAAAATTAAATTCCTCATATTTGCCCAGGTGATTCATATTATGCTTCTTGGCAAACACGTGAATTCTGTTATCATAAACTACAAACCGCCACGGCTGGCTGTTCATACTGGAAGGAGCCAGGCGTGCGGAATCCAGAAGCTGCTTCATCCACTGCCTCGGAACCTCCTTGTACACACAGAGGTCCTGCAGGTCCATGCGCTTGGCCTCCACGGCCTTTCTGGTATGGCTGCCCCGGCTGTATCCAAATGCCATGAGGATCACAAATTTCAGATTCCCCTTGTGCGGATTCCCTGCCTTTGGCTTCACACCGCCAAAGAAACAGGTCCCCAGCCCTTTGGCACACATAAAGAGCGCAAGCTGCTCCATAATATAACCCGCGTTCATCATGGCCCGGTCTTTCTCCTCTGAGTAAAAGGCAATATAATACGGAGCCTTTATGCCCAGCAGATGTATTCTTTTATTTTGTCCCTTAGTATTATCTATAATAGAAATCTCCGTATGGATACCGGGATTTAACCCTTCAATCTGGCTGTAATACTCTCTGATCTCATTCAGCAGAGCAGCCTTCACCGGTTCCATCTCATAGCTTCGGACTGATTTCCTTGAAAATATCGCTTCGTATAAGTTCATACTCTCACCTTTTAATTTTTCCGTAACAATATTGTAACATATAATCGGGGAATTGCAATGCCTAAATCGAGGGTTTTTCAAATTCTTTTGTATTTTTTTTAAAACTTATTGACAATGGGCTTATAAACGCGTATTATTGTATTAAGCAATTAGTACAGTAATACAGGAGGTGTTACATTATATGTCGTGGAAACTAAATCCAGATCGGCCTGTCTATGTACAGCTGATCGAGCGTATCACAACCGATATCATCGCCGGCATCTATCTGCCGGGGAGTAAACTTCCATCTGTGCGGGACCTGGCACAGACTGCCGGTGTGAATCCCAACACAATGCAGAAAGCCTTGTCAGAGATGGAACGTACGAACCTGGTATACAGCCAGAGAACCAGCGGAAGATTCATTACGGAGGACCTTAGTATGATAGATAGTCTGAAAACAGAACTTGCATCTGAACAAGTCAAAGAGTTTCTTGAAAAAATGGAAAAAATAGGCCTGTCTAAAGAGGACATCATAGGCCTGATCCAAAAAGTGAGCGAGGAGGAGAAAAAATGAGTACGATTTTTGACTGCCGGGGCCTGACAAAACGTTACGGCAATAAACTGGCACTCGACCACATCGACTTATCACTGGAGCGTGGTAAAATTATCGGTCTGCTTGGCCCTAACGGCAGCGGCAAGACCACATTGATCAAACTGCTGAACGGGCTTCTGGTTCCCACTGAGGGTGAAATCTTTATTGATGGCAAGGCACCCGGTGTGGAGACAAAGAAGATCGTATCCTATCTGCCGGAACGCACTTATCTGAACCGATGGATGAAGGTCTCTGATCTGATCTCCTATTTCTGTGACTTTTATGCGGATTTCGACAGGTCCCGGGCTTATGATATGCTGCAGAAGCTGAATATCAACCCTAACGACCGTTTAAGCACCATGTCCAAAGGTACTAAGGAAAAAGTACAGCTCATACTGGTCATGAGCCGCAGAGCCAGCCTGTACTGCCTGGATGAGCCCATCGCGGGCGTGGACCCTGCAGCCAGGGATTATATCCTTTCCACTATTATCAACAACTACGACGAAAATGCAACCATCCTTATTTCCACTCATTTGATCTCCGATGTGGAAAATATTCTGGATGATGTGATCTTTATTCAGAACGGCCATATCCGCATGCAGGACAGTGTGGACAATATCCGCCTTGCAAAAGGCATTTCTGTGGATAGTCTGTTCCGGGAGGTGTTCAAATGTTAAAGAAACTATTCAAATATGAGTGGAGGTCTGTTTCCACACTACTATTTATTGTACACGGAGCGCTTTTAGTTTATGCACTTATCGGGCGTATGGGATATCAAATTTATTTTTCAAAATATCTCTCTGATTCCAGCAACACCGTCATGGGAATCACAACTATGTTTTATGTGACCGTTTATGTTTTGGGGATCATGGCAGTCCTGCTCATGACCATGCTCTATCTGGCGATGCATATACAGAAGAGTTTCTTTTCCGATGAGGGCTACCTGACCCACACGCTTCCGGTATCACCCACACAGCTTTTGCTGTCTAAAATGTTTATCTATTGGATCTGGACAATACTTGACATTATTTTTGTAGTCATCTCCATCGGTATCCTGCTGATCAATAAGGATACCTGGCCTGCTTTCACTCATGTATTGGGGGAAATGTGGCACTCCCTCAGTTCCCTGAGCGGATTTTCGGATATCATGAATACCATTATCTACCTGCTGTCCATTTTCATTGATTTCTTCTGCTTCTCTACGGGGCTGTTGATCTTTGCCATCTGCCTGGGCAGCCAATTTAAGACTCATAAAGTCATGGGGTCCGTACTGTCCTTCTTTGGCATTGTTATTGTAAGCAATATCGTAAATCTTATCATTAGCGGAATCACTCTTCCCGGTGGGATCGGAGCAACCCTAATGGTCACACGTGCCGGTGAGACTGTCGTAAACTATTCTTATATCGTGGAAACTATATGGTATCTCTTAGCCGGTATTTTCTTCTTCTTTGGCAGCAGATACATCTTGTCAAAAAAACTGAATCTGGAGTAAGGTATCAGAAAAAAATGGCACAGAACCTGTTCGCAAGGTTCTGTGCCATCTCTTTTTATATCCTGCTGCAATGGATACAGCATCTTTACAGATACATTTCTTATGCCATTCTGATCTTCTGTCCCACAAGGCTCTTCACTGAGTAATTACCGTTTCCACCTTCCACATGTACCAGGATCTCTCCGTCACAGCACCGGGCATGGGCTTTCATTACGGTATTTCCTTTGCAGTCCGGAATTTCCACTTCCACTTCTTTTCCATCCGCAAATACGGACAGAAGGAGGGTCACACCGTCCGCAAAATCATACTCCGCTTCCCGGTCATTGTTTCCTATGGGCAGAATAGTATTTTCTTTCACCATGAGTGGCAGGGAATGATAGTCATGGACTTCCTTATACCAGGTTCCGCCTTCCCGTGTCTCCCCTGTGATCAGGTTCACCCAGGTTCCCTTTGGCAGATAGTAATCCACTTCGCCTGACTCCTTAAAGATGGGAGCAGCAAGCAGAGAAGGACCGAACATATACTGGCGGTCCAGTGTGTCGCAGGCTCTGTCCTGGGGGAAATCCAGGAACATGGGCCGCAGAACCGGTGTCCCGTATGTATGGGAGCGCACAGCCTGCCCGTACAGATACGGCATAAGACGACATTTTAGGTTGACAAATTCTTTCAGCACCACGCAGGCTTCCTCATCAAAAAGCCACGGCACGCGGTAAGAGGAAGAACCGTGCAGACGGCTGTGTGAACTTAAAAGCCCGAATTGGCACCAGCGTTTGTAAATATCCGCGGGAGCTGTCTGCTCAAATCCACTGATATCATGGCTCCAGAAACCGAAACCGCTGAGAGAAAGGGACAATCCGCCCCGCAGGGTCTCCGCCATGGAAACATAGGTAGCTGAGCAGTCACCGCCCCAGTGTGCCGGGAATTTCTGTCCGCCTACGGTGGCAGAACGGGCAAAGAGGACAGCATCGCCTTTTCCTCTTTCTTCCTCCAAAAGTTGGAATACCGTCTGATTATATAAATAGGTATAGTAATTGTGCATCTTAACCGGGTCTGAGCCGTCAAAATAAGCAATATCCTTTACAGGCACCCTTTCACCGAAGTCTGTCTTAAAGCAGTCCACACCCATGTCCAGAAGTGTCTTCAGTTTGCTCTGATACCATGCACAGGCATCCGGATTGGTGAAATCCACCAGTCCCATTCCCGGCTGCCACAGATCTGTCTGCCATACACTTCCGTCTGTGCGTTTTACCAGATATCCATTCTTACTGCCTTCCTCAAACAGACAGGATCTCTGGGCAATATAAGGGTTGATCCATACGCAGATTTTCAAACCTCTGTCATGGTACCTCTGCAGCATGGATTTGGGATCAGTAGTCACATTTGGATCCCATTTGAAGTTACACCACTCAAAAGCCTCCATCCAGTAACAGTCAAAATGGAACACATGCAGCGGAATATCCCTGTCAGCCATCCCCTGTATAAACCCGGAGGTGGTGTCCTCATCATAATCTGTTGTGAAGGAAGTGGTGAGCCAAAGGCCAAAGGACCAGGCCGGAGGCAATGCCGGTTTTCCGGTCAGCTCTGTATATTTTTCCACGGTCCCCATTGGGCTTTGCCCGCTGATGAAATAATAGTCCAGGCGCTCCCCTTCCACGGAGAACTGGATCCTCTCCACCTTCTCGCTGGCGATCTCGTAAGCCACGTCCCCCTCATTGTCCACCAGGACGCCATATCCCTTGTTGGTAATGTAAAACGGTATATTTTTGTAGGCGATCTCACTGGCTGTGCCGCCGTCTTCATTCCACATCTCAACCGTCTGCCCGTTTTTCACAAACGGTGTAAAACGCTCGCCAAGGCCGTATACATACTCATCCACATCAATGAGAAGCTGTTCCACCATATAATTCTTACCGGTTTCCCTGTTATGCATGTGTGCAAGATTGCGGAAGCTGGACTCTGTCAGGAATTTCTCCCCCTCATAAAAAGCAAGCTTGTACGCATTGGGGGTCTTGTGGATCACAGCTTTCAAACTGCCGCTTGCAAAGGTAAGACAATCCTCTGTCTCGGTGATCTCTGCATGTGGATGGTCATTTTTTATTTCCGCAAAAGGCCCTTTATAAAGCGCGCCTGCATGGTGAACGGCAGACACCTTGATAACCCCCTCCATGGGTGTTGAAAGAGTGACGGTCAGCATGGGAATATTAAGGGCATCCCCTCTGCCCGCAATATGCTTTCCGGGAAGATAAACCACCAGTTCATCTCCCTTAACGGTATGGCCCGCGTATTCTACGGCGTAGGCCGGGGTCATTTCGTCTCTTAACAGCCAATATCCATTGGTAAATCTCATTCTCTTATTCCTCCCTCTGTTTTAGGTTCATGTTTTAGGAGTACACGCTCCAAAAATTCCGACATTAGAAAAGTAATAGGGCCCGGAACAAAAAACATCAGCATGGGAATTTTCCAGATAAACACTCCAAAACATCCCAGAATCAGTAATAAAACCAGGCTAGTAAACAGATAACGCACTCCCATGTACATGGATAATTTTAAAATCCATCCAGCACTCATATCAAAGCGGGATAATGCAGGAAATGCATAGCATACCATTATCAGCAGATATACGGATACGAGGGCATAGACACAGATAAAAAACAGGCCCACATAACCGCTGGTGTTTTTCATCAGGATTCCGATATTCAGGTGCATTGCCAGTGTTGCCGCTGCAAGTATTACCCATATTATAGTGGCAGGCACAAAATTCATTTTAAAGGCACGGAAAAACTCTTTTGAGGCATAGCCATCGTTATTCTTCACACATTTCACCATGGAATAATAAAGTGCTGTGCAGGAAGCCCCTATAGTGATGACGGGAAGGCTGCACAATACCCATAAAAATCCAAGAGCTAGTACATCAAACGCCTTGTCGCATATATTCACAAAGCTGCCCCCAAAACTAAATAAGTTTCTGTCTTTTCCTTTTTTCACTTCTCTCATTCCTTTCTGTTAACAACTGCCTGCTGCTTACTACAACTCATTCTGTGCCCCTGCATTCGTTTTGCTTCTTTATGCCAGTTCGGGACGTGTCCCCGCCTTTGCAAATACCGGAATGGTATCCAGAGGTGCTGCAACCGTCACCATTTGTCCGCCCTCATATTCCTTTCCGTCGTTTATATCTCTCCAGTGTCCTTCTGGAAGATATAAGTTTCTCTCTCTCATATCTTCATATAGGATAGGAGCTACCAGCAAATCCGGTCCGAACATGTACTCATCCTCGATTTCCCAGGCTTTCTTATCCCCAGGGAAGTCATAAAACAGAGGTCTCATAACCGGGCTTCCCTTTTCGTGAGCTTCCTGCATTAGTTCTGTCACATAAGGTCTCAGCTTTTCTCTCAGTCCTAAATATTTTGTGCAGATAGAAAGCACCTCTTCCCCATAGGTCCATACTTCGTTTGGTGAACCGCTTCTGTGTTTTCCACCGCCGGATTCACTGAGTCCCGGAAGAAATGGTTCTCTAAAGCCATGGAGACGCATTACCGGACAGAAAGCTCCGAACTCAAACCAGCGCACCAGGACTTCTTTGAACTTCTCGTCATTGATATTTCCCCCGTGGAAACCGCCAATATCTGTGGTCCACCAGGGCAGCCCCGAAATTCCCATGTTCAGGCCAGCGGCAAGCTGATTTCTAAGAGAACGGAAAGAGGAATCAATGTCACCGGACCATACCAAAGCTCCGTACTTCTGGGAACCTGCCCAGGCACAGCGCAAAAGATTCACAATGTTCTCCTGCCCTTCTTCTTCCATCCCTTCGTAGGCCATACGTGCGTATTCCTTAGGATACATATTTCCCACTTCCATATCTGTACCGCGGAAATAACGGTAATGGCTGAATTCATATGATGTCAGCTCTGGTTCAGCCTCATCTAGCCAGAAGATTTTAATACCAGCATCATAATAATTTTTCTTTATTTTCTCCCACACATACTTCCTTGCATCCGGATTAGTGGTGTCTATGAGGCTGGCTACATTGAGCTGGCCCAGACGTTTTCCGTATTCAGAACGTGTGAGATAGCCCAGTTCCTCCATCTCCTGATAGTTTTCACTGGTCTCCTCCACTGTGGGCCAGATAGAAACCATAAGTTCGATTCCCATCTCTTTGAGTTCATCCACCATAGCCTTGGGATCCGGCCAGAAATCCGGGTCAAATTTCCAGTCACCCTGGTTCGGCCAGTGGAAATAATCTGCCACGATAACAGAAATAGGAAGTCCTCTTCTCTTATACTCTCTGGCAACCTCCAGAATCTCTTCCTGGGACATATAACGCAGCTTACACTGCCAGAAACCAGTGCCATAATCCGGCATCATGGGAACTTTTCCCGTGGAATCTGCGTAAGCTTCTTCAATCTCAGCCGGAGTGTCTCCCGCTGTAATCCAGTAATCCATCTGTTTTGTGGAATTTGCCACCCATTCTGTTACATTTTTTCCAAAAGTAACCGTTCCGATGGCTGGATTATTCCATAAGAACCCATATCCGTTGCTGGAAAGGGCAAAGGGAACACTGGCCTGGGAATTACGCTGTGCCAGTTCCAGACAGCACCCCTTTACATCCAGATATGGCTGCTGATACTGTCCCATTCCGTAAAGCTTCTCCCCATCCACTGGTTCAAAGCGTACTGTCAGTTTATAATTATCTGTATTCTGGTGAGGTTCAAAGGTTCTTGGCTCAATTTCCAGAGCACTGTTATATTCTTTCCTGTAGTCCGCACGGATTCTCTCAAATTCTTCCAACAACAATTTACCATTCTGGTTAAAAAAGCGAAGTTTTCCTGTAGGGGTAATCTCACAGCGGATTTTTCCGTTCTCTATAACTGTATACTCTTCTCTTTCATAGACCTTTATCTGACTGTCTTTAGGCTGCTGTAAAGCAGACAAATCCTCCGGACTGAATTCATGTCTCTGCGTAGCTCTTACACGGAAACTGTTTTCCCCCCAAGGTTCCACACACAGCAATTCTTTATCAAAACGTCTGTAAACTTTATTGCCTTCTTGCTTTATCATATATAGCTCCTCCTGCTATTTCCCTTCTTTTCGTATATCAGACAAAAGGATTATGTTTTAAGTAAAAGAGCTGCCTGCTAAATCGGCAGCCCTTTCCCCGAAAACGTATTTGAAATATATCCTGACACGCTTTGCCTTCTACCATATCTGGTCTATTTTATACTTCTAATGTGTAGCCGTTTCTGGTGAACAGAGGAATCTTATCTAAAGGTGTTTCCACTGACACCTTCTGTCCGCCTTCATAGATCTTTTTTGTCCACGCATCGGTCCATACACTTCCTGCAGGAAGATATACTTCTTTGCTACTCTGTCCTTTTTCCATAACAGGTGATACCAGAACATCTGGACCGAACATATAAGATGTCTCATTTTCCCAGCAAGCCTTGTCTTCTGGGAAGTCATAGAACAATGGCCGCATCAGCGGTGTTCCTTTTACGTGGGCTTCCTCCATCAGCCTGCGTAGATAGGTGCGCATGGACTCACGCAGATTGATATATTTTTTGCAGATTTCATATACCTTGTCACCGTAGGACCAGATTTCGTTTGGTGCTCCTGATACACACTCTGCACCGCCTGTGGTTCCGTACTGAGGCTGATAAGGCATTCTGTAGCCGTGAAGTCTCATAACCGGACAGAACGTTCCATATTCAAACCAGCGCACCAGAACCTCGTGATAATCCTCATCATAAATATTAGCTCCAAAGAATCCGCCGATGTCTGTAGTCCACCACGGAATACCGGAAATCCCCATATTCAAACCTGCTGCAAACTGATTCTGAAGGCTCTCAAAGGTTGAATGGATATCCCCGGACCATACTAGGGCCCCATATTTTTGAGATCCGGCCCATGCACAGCGAAGCAGATTTACTACATTTTCCTGCCCCTCTTCCTTCATTCCATCGAAGAAAGTTTTTGCATACATAGCCGGATAAATATTACCAATCTGTACATTCGGTCCCAAATGATAACGGTAGTTTTCAAAATCATAAACCGTGTATTCCGGCTCTGCTTCATCCAACCAGAAGATTTTTACGCCTTTGTCATAATAATTCTTTTTCGCCTTACCCCAGACATATTCTCTGGCTTCCGGGTTGGTGGGGTCGTACTGGATGGTATTTCCCATGTAAACATTGTCAATGCGGACACCTTTTTCTACTCTGGTCAGAAGACCTTTTGCCTTCATCTCCTCAAAGTTCTCACTCTTGTAGTCCACCATGGGCCAGATAGAAACCATCAGCTCAATGCCCATCTCTTTCAGTTCTGCAATCATGGCATCCGGATCCGGCCAGTAAGTTTCGTCAAATCTCCAGTCACCCTGTTTTGGCCAATGGAAGAAATCCACTACAATAACATCCACAGGGATTTCCCTTCTCTTGTACTCTCTGGCCACTTCCAGAAGCTCCTCCTGGGTCTGGTAACGAAGCTTGCACTGCCAGAATCCCATGCCGTATTCCGGCATCATGGGAACTTTACCTGTGGCATCCGCATAGGCTTCTTCAATCTCTGCGGGAGTGTCACCTGCAGTAATCCAGTAATCCAGTTTCTTGGTAGACTGTACTTCCCAGGTGGTGATATTCTTGTTGAAGCTGACACGGCCAATAGCCGGATTATTCCAAAGGAAACCATATCCCAGTGATGACAGGGCAAAAGGCACGCTTGCCTGGGAATTTCTGTGAGCCAGCTCCAGCTCAGCACCTTTTACATCCAGGAACTTCTGCTGATACTGTCCCATACCGTAAATCTTCTCATCTGGATTTGATTCAAAACGCATGGTCAGCTGATAATCTCCGCCAATAATAGGCTTGAATTCTCTTGCTTCCACCTCAAGAGAGCTACAGGTGTCTGCAAACATATCTTCTCTGTTACGGACATACTCTTCCAGAAGAACTTCTTCTTTCTGGTTGTAAAATGTGATTTTACCGATATTATTGATGACTGCTTTGATTTTTCCGTTTACAATTTCAGCAGAATATTCATGAATTGTCACTTTCGCCTCATTAGTCGCAGGCTTTCCATCCAGCGCCCACAGCTCATCCGGCATCTGGGACATCTTGGAAGCTCTTACCCGAAAGCTGTTGGCCCCCCAAGGCTCCACAATTACCCGTTCTGCATCATAACGATAGTATAACGCATTTTCTTTTTCTTCAAAATACCCTAATAAAAAATTGTTGTCTGAGCGAAAATCTCCACTGGGAGCTCCCTCTTTTTTTGCAAAGTCCGGCATAATTAAATTTTCCTTTCTGATTGATTATTTTTGATTATATTTTCTTATTCTTTTACTGCACCTGCTGTCAAACCACCTACAATATATTTCTGAAGGAATACAAACACCAGGATAACAGGGATAACCAAAATAGCACCGTATGCCATGATACAGTTCCATTTTGTCCCGTACTTACTCTGGAATTTGTGGATGTTTGCAGTCAAAGGTCTCATGTCTGCCTTTACATTAAAGGTCATAGAGTAAATCAAATCATTCCAGCCATTCAAGAAGGCAATAACCACTACCGTGATAATACCTGTCTTGATGGTGGGGATCATAATCTTGAAGAAAGAACGATATACGTTACATCCGTCTATTCGGGCCGCCTCATCCAGAGACACAGGAATACTCTTGAAATAAGGCCGCAGGGTCACAACAATAAATGGTACAGAACCAGCCGAAACTGCCAGTGCCGGAGCCATATATGTTCCCAGCAGATGCACTTTAGAAAAAATCAGGTACATAGGTGTCAGCATTACAGAAGCCGGAAGCATCTGGGTAACCAAGAAAGTAAGCATAAAGGACTTGGTTCCCTTTACCTGATAGCGCCCCATACCATACGCAGCTGGGATACCGAACAAGAGTGACAGGCACATAGCGCAGGTGGCAATACATACACTGTTTTTCAGGGATGTTTCAAAATCCTTATCCTGAAGGTTTTGGAGCCACGGATCAATGGTAAATTCATGGGGATAGTAAGTTACCAGCTTTCCAAAGCTTTCCAGGTCTGTCTTGAAAGACATCTGTATCAACCAGTAAATGGGGAACAGGAAGAAGATTGCTATCAAAACCGCTATCACACAGTTCAGTACATTCTTACGTCCCTCTTTGGATTTCAGATATGCAATTCTTGCAGATTTAGCATTTTCATTACTCATATCTAATCATCCTCCTTGTTCAATAATCTCAGGTAGAAGATACCTACCAGGAACAGGCATACAAACAATACCATAGCGATTGCAGAACCCTGTGAAAATTCATACTGTGTAAAAGCTTTGGAGTAGGCATAGGTTCCCAGTACATCTGTGGAATTGAACGGGCCTCCGGCAGTCATGATGAACATCAGGTCAAAGGCTTTAAAGGTATAAATAAAACCAAGCATAAGTACAGAAAGCATAGCTGGTTTCATAAGCGGCAACGTAATATAAAGGAATCGCTGAAATGCATTAGCACCGTCAATGGATGCACTTTCATAGATATCATTGGAGATTCCCGTAAGACCTGATGTCAAAAGCAGCATATTGAATGGAATACCTACCCAACAGTTTACTGCAATGACTGCCGCCAGAGCAGTTCCTCCGCTCACCAGCCAGTCCACTGGACTTGATATAATATGCAGCTTCATCAAAAGGTCATTGATAACACCGCCGTCCAGCAGGAACAGGTTCTTGCCAAGCAGAGCTGTTACGGACATAGGCATCATATATCCCACCAGCACCAGACCACGGATAGGTCCGGCAAAGGTAAATTTCTTTGAAAAGAATAATGCAAATAAAAATCCAATGGTAAACTGTACCAGCAGACAGGCAAGTGTAAACACGATTGTGTTTTTAAATACCAGCTGGAAGGTAGGATCTGCAAATAACTGTTTATAGTTGTCAAAACCAACGAAAATTGAAGCTCCTGAGGCCAGGTTCTTCACATTTACATTTTTAAAACTCAAAATCGCATTATAAATCAACGGGTAACCACAGATTGCAAGCAAATAGATAAAACCGGGAAGAATAAAAATATAAGCCTCTCTTCTCTTCTTTGCGGCCATGTCGAGTTTCATTTCCACGCACCCCTTTCCGTTTTTGTAATCCTCATATATCAACAAAGGAGTCCCAGAATCCAGTCGGATTCCAGACTGATTCTGAGACTCCTGTTCCACTCTTATTCGGCAGACTTAACGTCTTCTGCAACTCCGCCGCCTGTTGATAATTCCGGAAGCGGGTCTTCTGCTACAATGGGTGCGATCTTGCTGTCGGCTTCCTTCAAAGCGTCTTCTACAGATTTGTCACCTAACAGAGCCTGCTGTGTAGCTGTGTAAAGAGCTTCGGAAAGAGTAGGCCACTGAGCGTGAGGTCCACGTGCTCTTGCATAGTTCATAGCGTCATTGAATACCACATATCTCTCATCTGTTGTCCACAAATCTTTCAGAGGAACTGCGTCTTTACGAACAGGAAGTTTTGCTGCCGCTGCAGTAAAGTCTGCATTATTCTCTGGATTCATAAGGAATTTCAGGAAATCAACACATTCAGCTTTGTACTCTGTGCCTGTGCAAACACCAAAATTCTCACCACCGATTGTGGAAGCATATTCTTTGTCTTTTGGAAGAAGAGTATATTTGTAATTAAATGCACCGTTGATCTTCTCATCAATATCAGCTAACTGCCATGTACCGGATTCAAACATCGCTGCTTTCCCTGCACAGAAAGCGTTGTAAGCTTCAGACTGCTGCCAGTTAACCACTTCTTTGCTCATATAACCGTTCTTAACCAAATCTGCCAGGAACTGAACACCCTTTGTAGCCTCCGGGCTTGTCAGATCATCAATGTTTCCGCCTGCAGAATAGATCCACGGAAGAATCTGGAATGTACCTTCCTCTGTACCAATAGCACTCATTGCAAATCCGTACACACCGTCTGCTGAATTGGTAGTTGCTTTACAGGCCGCTTCAAACTCTTCCCATGTCGTGGGCGGGTTTTCAATACCTGCTGCATTCAAAACGTCCATATTGCAACAAAGTGTCAGACAGTTGGAGTTGTTAGGAAGTCCGTAATATTTTCCATCTGCATCTTTACAGCTTGAAAGGGGTCCCTCATAGAACTGCTCTAAGTCTTCCCATCCCTCAATGTCTGATGTGATGTCTTCAAAAACTCCCAGGGATATGTAGGATTCCATATCCGGAGAGTCCACCATTCCAATGTCAGGAAGTTCTCCTGAAACTGCACCGATGGTGTACTGGTTCATAAGTTCCTCACGTGACACATAAGTACAAGTAATATTAATCTTGTCCTGGGACTGGTTGTATTTCTCCACAACAGCCTCCAAGTCCGGAGCCTCATGCTCAAAATAATGCCAAAGTGTCACTTCAGCACCGCCATTTGACTCACTGGAAGTTTTTGTCTCCTCGGCATCATCATCTGCAGTGGTGTCATCAGCAGATGTTTTGTCATCAGACTTGGTATCTGTGGAGGCTGTGTCATTGCTACCTCCGCAGCCCGTAACCAGGCTTCCTACCATAGCACCTATGAGCAATAAAGCCGCGATTTTCTGGAATCTTTTCTTCATACCTATTTCCTCCTTTATTTCCCGATTTAGGATGATATTATTATAAAATCAACCTGCCATTTTAGTAACTCACAATTTTAAGATTTGGGGTAAAATCTTAGGATAGGATTTTAAGATTGGAGTAATTTTTTAATATAACTCCAAAAAAACGGAAGAACAGCATACATTTTAACCACATTTCTGTGTTTTGCACACCATTCTCCCGTCACATTGTATAATCATCTTTTATTATTTCTGATATATTCCGTCGTTCCGCACCCTACCACTTCCCGGAATACTTTATTAAAGTACTTCGGATCTGAGAATCCTACGCTGTAGGGTATCTCTTCTTTTGGAACGCCTCCGCTCACTAAAAGCTTCTTTGCCACCTCTATTCTGTAGTTTTTAAGAAAATGGGAAAATGTTTCCCCCACATCCTTATTAAATAGATAACAAAGGTATTCCTGAGATATTCCCAGGTTCTCGGCCAGCTCCTTCTGACTGATTTTGGAGGCATATCCATTTTCAATAAAACTTAATGCCTTGCGCACCAAAGGATGTACATCGGGATAACGCTCCCTCAAATTTTTTTCTTCGTGCACGCCAAAGTCTACTCTAGAGCTGTCCAGCCGTTCCATAAGTTCTTTCACTTCATCATAAGTGATTGGCTTTACCAAATACTCCTTAACCCCCAGGCTTATAGCCTGTCTGGCCACATCAAAATCCTCATAAGCGCTCACAATCACATATTTCACCATAATGCCGGCAGCACTTGCCGCTTTAATCAGCCCCATGCCGTCCAGATACGGCATCTTTAAATCTGTAAAAACTACATCCGGCTTCACTATCTGAATCAGTTCCAATGCCTGCTTCCCGTCAGAAGCTTCTGCCACAACCTCATATTGGTCTGATATAGACATCAGCAATGTTCTCAGGCCTCTTCTGGCACGTTCCTCATCCTCTGCAATCAACACTCTCATTACGGATTTCTCCTTTCTCTGCTTTCTCCGGCTCCGGAAGGATAAAAGTCAGCCTTGTGCCCTTTCCCTCCGCGGTTTCAAGCTTCATCTGCATCCCTTCCCCATAATGCATTTTCATTCTGGTAATGACATTGGAAATTCCAATACCAACCTCTTTTTCCTTAGCCACCATGGGATTTTCTATAATCTCATTGATCACTGCACTGCGCATACGACTCATTCCACATCCATTATCTTCAATGGTAATCTTCAGATACTCCTGATATCCTTCTCCTGTAATGTGAATAAACCCACCCTCTTTCATACCTTCAAATCCATGAAGGATGGAATTCTCCACAAAGGGCTGGAGCATCAGCTTTCTGCAAGGCCAATTGTCATAGTCTGAGTCAAAATCTATCTGGTAATCAAATACATTTCCCAGTCTCTCCTTCTGAAGAAAAAGATACTGCTCTATCCAGGTGATTTCCTGGAACATGTAAACATTCTGATGCTTCTGGTCAAAGGTATACCGGAGGATATTAGAAAGTTTCTTGAGCAGAACGGAAACCTTATAATTCCCACTGTCAATAGCTTCATAATTAATGGCATTGAGGGTATTGCAGATAAAATGTGCATTAATTTGAGACTCCAGGGCCTCTCTTTCCGCCCTCTGCTTCATCTTCATGGATTCTATCATCTGTTCATGCTGTTCTGTTACCTTTGCATTGGCTACCCGGATAGAATGAAGCATTTCATTATATTCCTGGGCAAGCTGCCAGATTTCGTTTGTTCCCTCAATCTCTATTTTCTCTCGCATATCACCGCTTTTTACCCGACTGATGGACTGGCTGATTACCGCCACAGGCTTCAGCGTTCTTCTAGTGGTCCAGATAAGAATACCCAATATCACTGCAATGCCCAGAATATTCAGATGGACTGCTTTATAATACATGGAATTTACTTTTGCCTTCAGAATATCCTCATCTATAATACCGTGCAGAGTCCATCCGTAAGTTCCCACGGATGTTTCCAAATCAATAAAATTGGCTTCTCCGAACAACCGGGCAGCACTTTCCTCCAGATACTCTTCATTTGTGTGAAGCAGGATTTTCCCTTCATTATCCTGGATAAATCCCTGTATGGATTCATCCCTTTGTCCCTGGTTCAATTGTTTCAGAAGAGCCTGAAGCGGCTGACTATAATAGGAAATCACCAGCATATACTTCATATTTTTATAATCATATCCGTTTTTCAGTGGAAACGCAATATGTATCAGTCCCTGATCCTTAATATTGGGATGCAGGGTGGGTTTTGTTACTATACTATAACGGGGAAGTTTGTTATCCGCATTGCGTACCTTAACATCCTGAAAAATGTCTGTGATATTTTCCCTGTTCTCCTCATTCCATATGCCCTTGCTTTTTGCCGATCCCACCTCATTTCTGTCAAACTGGAATAAAAGTCCGTTATCATCTACAATCGCCAGCCCTGCAATGGAGCTTGAGTTGTGGGAAGCACTTTTAAGTGCACTCCTCATAAGCATAGTATCAGAGGCATCCACATTCTCTGTCCCAACGTAACGTTCTATCTCCTCTACCAAACTTCCGTCTACTACAATGCTTGAACCAATACTGACGAAATTTTCCATTTGGTTTTCAATATTTTTATTCACCGAATAGAGCAAGGCTTTTTCCGTATCATAGGTGTTATCCAGAAGATACTGGTAATACTCATTTTTCAGATAACCCATCAGCACAAGAATGATAAGCAATGTGGATGCTGAAATAATAAGTGCAAATGGGCACCACATATGCTCCCTGTAGTAACGAATTATGCGTTTAAACACGTGCTCCCTTTCCACATTTCTTTCCCCCTAATCATTTGTCCCCTTTTGCCTTCAATGCCTCGTCTACTTCTTTCTGCACCACCAGGATCTGCCCGTCCACATCCTTTTTGAACTGTTCCCAGGCATCCGGATGGTCTACAAAGTATTTGGGGCAGATTTTCTCTGTCACGTCATAATGGCGGATAACATCACTGCTCTCCAGGCCGAAACGGTAGCAGAGCCATCCCACCAGTTTGACCAGAGAATCATATGTTGCCTCCGTAAATTCACCGGTCTCGTCCTTGTGACAGCACTCAATGGACAGCGTATCATCATTGCGTGAGTTGGATGCATAGGCAATCTCTGAGCTGGGGATACACTGGACGATCTCCCCCTCAATGCCTATGACAAAGTGGCTGCTTACTTTTGTCTCATGGCTGTCTTTCAGTCCTTCAAAATAGTTTCTGTTTTCCGCTGCCGTACTTCCCGGATTGGCCGTATAGTGCACTACGATACCCTTTATCTTCTTCAGGGGGATACCGGGCCTTGAGTATTCATTCACATCCAGCAGATTGACCTCAAAAGGCGGCGCCCCTATAAAACTGCCGTTCTCCTGCGTAACCTGTGCCTCCAGCTTATCCAGCCTGGCATCCTCTGCCTTCCCTGTCACAATTTTTATGACCCCTGCTGCAAAAATAATCCCCAGAAGAACCAGGCCAAAAAGCATAAGCCTTCTGTTTCTCTGTTTCCTTCTGTTTACCCTTCTGTAATCTCTCCTGCTATGACCTCTCCTTTGTCCCATAAGCGTTTCTCCCCATTATCTATGTACTTTTCCCGCAACTGTTTGTCCCCACTATCTATGTACTTTTCCCGCAACTGTTTGTCCCCACTATCTATGTACCTTTCCCGCAACTGTTTCTCCCCACTATACAGCGGGGTGTACGTTTCTCTTCACGGCTGACTTCCCCTGCAAAAGGCAAAAGGCTGTTGCCACTTTAGCAACAGCCTCTGTTCTTGTATCTATAGGAGATACACAATGCCCGTGCTTCCTATTATTCGTCTACACTGTAATTCGGTGCTTCTTTTGTAATGTGAATGTCGTGCGGATGAGATTCTTTCAGAGACGCAGCTGTGATCTTCACAAACTGTCCTGTCTGTTTCAGAGTCTCAATATCTTTTGCTCCGCAGTAACCCATACCGGAACGGAGACCACCCACTAACTGGAAGACTGTATCCTCCACATGGCCTTTATAAGCAACTCGTCCTTCTACGCCTTCCGGAACCAGTTTCTTAGCATCCTGCTGGAAGTAGCGGTCCTTGCTGCCGTTCTCCATTGCGGCGATGGAGCCCATACCGCGGTAAACTTTGTATTTTCTTCCCTGGTATAACTCAAAGTCTCCGGGGCTTTCGTCACATCCTGCGAAGATACTGCCCATCATGCAGACATTGGCCCCTGCTGCAATGGCTTTTGTCATATCTCCTGAATATTTGATACCGCCGTCTGCTATGATCGGAATGCCCGCCTCTTTTGCTACAGCATAGCACTCCATAATAGCCGTGATCTGCGGTACGCCGATACCTGCAACCACACGTGTGGTACAGATGGAACCGGGACCGATACCAACCTTCACAGCATCCACACCGGCCTCGATCAGGGCTTTTGTTGCTGCTCCGGTTGCCACATTGCCTGCAACTACCTGCAGATTCGGATGTTTTGCTTTGATCTCTCTGACAGCTTTGAGAATGTTGGCAGAATGTCCGTGTGCAGAATCCACAACAATGACATCAACCTGTGCCTCCACTAATGCGTCCACACGGGCCATAACATTGGCTGTGATGCCTACTGCGGCACCGCACAGCAGTCTTCCCTGCTCGTCCTTTGCGGATAACGGATATTTAATCTGTTTCTCTATATCTTTAATGGTAATAAGACCTTTTAAGTTGAAGTTTTCATCGACAATCGGAAGTTTTTCTTTTCTTGATTTTGCGAGGATCTTTTTCGCTTCCTCTAAAGTTACGCCTTCTCTGGCTGTGACCAGATTCTCTGATGTCATGCTTTCTTTGATCTGCTTGCTGAAGTCCTCTTCAAATTTCAGGTCGCGGTTGGTGATGATTCCCACCAGCTTCCTGCCCTCTGTGATCGGAACACCGGAAATACGGAATTTCGACATTAAATTGTTGGCATCCTCCAGGGTATGCTCAGGTGAAAGGTAGAAGGGATCTGTGATAACACCGTTCTCGGAACGCTTTACCTTGTCCACCTCGTCCGCCTGTGCTTCCACAGACATATTTTTATGGATGATACCGATACCTCCCTGTCTCGCCATGGCGATCGCCATACGGTATTCGGTAACGGTATCCATCCCTGCACTCATCATCGGAATGTTTAACTTCACTTTTTTTGTCAGATTAGTCGACAAATCAACTTGATTGGGGATCACTTCAGAATATGCCGGAACCAGCAGCACATCGTCGAAAGTAATGCCTTCACCAATAATCTTACCCATTTTCGTTCTCCCTTCGTTTGTTTATAGTAAAATAATATAACAAATTACGACAAACCTGTCAATCCGTAAAAACTTTTCTCGGACAGCTTTTTTCAATATTTTTGATCAGTTCCATGTCCGGCTCGATCAGCACTTTACAGACTTCTTTGTCGTCAGGGATGATCATTGCATAAATCTTATGGGATGGATTTCCGGATGAAAAATCGTAAACTTTAATATTTTTATTGTGGTTCTGGTAGTCCAGGCGGTGTGACTGCACGGGAGCCATAAGTTCCATTTTTGAAAGATCCAGGCTCTTGATCCTCTTCCTTTTTGCTCTGGAAGCGATCCTGTCAATGTCCAGCTCTCCGTTCACATAGAGATATTCAAATTCCAGGTCCAGGTTCGGCAGCAGAAAATACGCAGCCACTCCCAGCACTACAGCTACAACCAGGGCAATGGGCGTAAATAAAATACCGACAACTGCTGCCAGTACGATCAATGCGATAACCAGTACCTTGATTGCTTTCTCCTTTATGGTCTGCTCTTTTTTCACGAGCAGTTCTGAGTACGCGTCGTTCATGTTTTCCTCCTTAGGTATCAGCTTTTGCTTATAAGTCTATCACAAAGAAATGCCGGTGTCCATATGACACCGGCATAAGAAATGTGAATTTTCTATTATATATTACATCATTCCCATTCCAGGAGCACCGCCTGCCGGCATAGCCGGTGTTTCTTCTTTGATGTTGGAAACAACAGCTTCAGTTGTCAGCAGAGTACCTGCAACACTTGTTGCGTTCTGCAGTGCACTTCTTGTAACTTTTGTAGGATCCAGGATGCCTTCTTTTACCATATCCACGTATTTCTCGTTCAATGCGTCAAAGCCTACACCTGTCTCAGCTTCTTTTACTTTGTTGATGATCACAGAACCTTCCAGGCCTGCATTTGCTGCAATGTGATACAGAGGAGATTCCAGAGCTTTCAGAACTACTCTTGCGCCTGTCTTCTCGTCTCCATCCAGTCCGGCGATGAGTTTCTCAACTTCTTTGGATGCATGGATATAAGCAGATCCGCCGCCTGCGATGATACCTTCCTCAACCGCTGCTCTTGTAGCGTTCAGAGCGTCTTCCATACGCAGTTTTGCTTCTTTCATCTCAGTCTCAGTAGCAGCACCTACACGGATAACTGCAACGCCGCCAGCCAGTTTTGCAAGTCTTTCCTGTAATTTTTCTTTATCGAATTCAGATGTTGTCTCAGTGATCTGATGTTTGATCTGAGCGATTCTTGCATCAATATCAGCTTTGTTTCCTTCGCCGTCAACGATAACTGTGTTTTCTTTCTGCACTTTTACAGATTTTGCACGACCCAACTGCTCCATGGTCACGTCTTTTAATTCCAGACCCAGTTCGTCGGAGATAACTGTACCATTTGTCAGGATTGCGATATCCTGCAGCATTTCTTTTCTTCTGTCACCATATCCCGGAGCTTTTACAGCAGCTACGGAGAAGGTTCCTCTTAATTTATTTACAATCAGAGTTGTCAGAGCTTCGCCCTCAATGTCCTCTGCGATGATCAGCAGTTTTGCACCAGATTTAACGATCTGCTCTAATACAGGCAGTAAATCCTGGATGTTGGAGATTTTCTTGTCTGTGATCAGGATATACGGATCGTCCAGAACTGCTTCCATTTTATCCATATCTGTAGCCATGTATGCGGAGATATATCCTCTGTCAAACTGCATACCTTCTACCAGGTCCAGCTCTGTCTTCATGGTTTTGGACTCTTCGATGGTGATAACACCGTCGTTGCTTACTTTATCCATAGCATCTGCAACCATTTCTCCCACTTCATCATCACCTGCGGAGATAGCTGCTACTCGTGCGATCTGGTCTTTTCTTTCAATCTTACCGCTCATCTGCTGAATGGCATCAACTGCAACTTCTGTTGCTTTTTTCATACCTTTTCTCAGGATGATAGGATTAGCTCCTGCTGCCAGGTTCTTCATACCTTCATTTACCATTGCCTGTGCCAGAACGGTTGCTGTTGTAGTACCATCACCAGCTACGTCGTTTGTCTTGGATGCAACTTCTTTGATCAGCTGTGCGCCCTGATTTTCAAATCCGTCTGCCAGCTCGATCTCTTTTGCGATAGTCACACCATCGTTTGTGATAAGCGGAGCGCCGAAAGATTTATCCAGAACAACGTTTCTTCCTTTCGGTCCTAAAGTTACACGAACAGTGTCAGCTAACTGGTTTACACCACTTTCAAGGGCAGCTCTTGCTTCTGCACCGTATTTGATTTCTTTTGCCATGATTCGATTCCTCCTGAAATTAAAAAATGTCTATTTCTGTTTTCTAGTTTTATTCTTCCCCTGCTGCCTGTTATTTTACAACGGCAAGGATGTCGCCCTGTTTCACGATGATGAACTCTTCATCGTCCAGCTTCACTTCTGTGCCGGCATATTTAGAGTAGATCACCTGATCGCCTGCAGCTACTTCCATTTTAACTTCTTTGCCGTCGATCACTCCGCCCGGTCCTACTGCTACCACTTCTGCCTGCTGCGGTTTTTCCTGTGCCTGGCCCGGTAACACGATCCCGGATTTTGTGGTCTCTTCTGCAACCAACTGTTTTAATACAACTCTGTCTCCTAATGGTACTAATTTCATATCTATTGCCTCCTTTTAAAATTCTCTGCTTGTTATTAGCACTCATTTGATTCGAGTGCTAACCGTTAGTCATATATTAGTGAATCCGGCGCATTTCTGCAACTTCTTTCATCTGCGAATAATCAAGTCAATACTAATTATTTCTTATTTTTACTCGATTATTCTCTTGTTTTCTCATCTTTTTAATTTTCATTGAATTTTATATTTATTTTAGAATCTTTATATTTCCGCATGAAATCCCCTTCCA
The DNA here is from genome assembly GCF_900258535.1 of Blautia marasmi. Taxonomy (NCBI): domain Bacteria; kingdom Bacillati; phylum Bacillota; class Clostridia; order Lachnospirales; family Lachnospiraceae; genus Blautia; species Blautia marasmi. Next base: position 3,389,166 of record NZ_OIWX01000001.1, on the reverse strand, counting down.
AAGGGATGATCCATAGCAAAAGTTTAGCCAAAACCCGCCCTCTGCATACAGTCTTTCCCGGAAAAATATAAAAACCCAAAGAAAACCGGAGGTTATTTCCTACTATATGAATAACCTCCGGTTTTCTTGCCCTAAATCACTGTTTAATTACTGCTTTTTTACCAGCTTGCGCTTTTTGATCTCTTCCAGCTCATCAAAGATCACTTCATTGAGCACTTTGATATAGGTTCCCTTCATGCCTGAAGACCTGGATTCAATCACTCCTGCACTCTCAAACTTCCTCAGTGCATTGACGATCACAGAACGGGTGATCCCCACTCTATCGGCGATCTTACTTGCCACCAAAATCCCCTCGTCCCCATCCAGTTCATCAAAAATATGGATGATCGCTTCCAATTCTGAGAAAGAAAGCGTATTGAATGCAGATTTCACTACCTGAATCTTCCGGTTCTCCTCTGCATTCTCCTCATGTACAGAGCGCATCATCTCCAGACCCACAACGGTTGTGCCATACTCGCTCACAATAATGTCCTCGATATCGTACCCCTTCTGATCTCTGTACATAAAAAGGGTACCCAGCCTCTCACCTGCAATATCGATCGGACTGATAATTGCCATATACTTACTGATGTTCTCTCCTTCAAATCCTAATGTCTGAAGATTCACATTCTCCTTTGTCGACAGCACGCCAAGCAGACGCTCATTGAGCAGTTTATCAATATAACCGCCCACTTCACTGTCAATCAATTCCGTAATCTCCTCCACACCCGGACAGGTACCCACACCAAGCACCTTTCCTTTCCGGCTGATAACCAGGATATTGGAGTCTAAAGTCTCCACCATCACCTCACAAATATCGTTGAACAGCACCTTAGAAGAATTGTTGTTATGAAGCAGTTTGTTAATCTTTCTGGTTTTATCCAATAACTGTACGCTCATAGCGACCTCCTTTCACTCTATTCCTACAGAATATAACCGCTAATTTCTATTCTCTATATCCTTTTTTATTTTAACACACAATTATTCTGAAATCAATGCATGATTTTTTTATTTTCTGTCTATTTATCTCTTTCCCACAAACTTAACTTTCAAAACAATTGAAATTTCCCCGACTTCCCTTTCTTTCCCCGCCTGTCAAATACTTTCCCCTTTTCTCCAACTCTTCCCCCACCAAACACACACCACTTTATCCCACCACTTCCTCCATCCGCAGACCTTTTCTAACTGCCAGACACCTGCCGCCTTATTATATCACTTCCCCCTCTGCAGGCCTTTTCTCACTGCCAGACACCTGCCGCCTTATCCTGCCACTCCCCCATCCGCAATTTTTTTCACTACTCTACGTCCGCAGGTTTTTCCCACTACCAGATACCTGCCGCACAAAGTCCCTGGAGGGCATTGGAGGCAGATGGCTGGATGGACTTATGGGAAAAAGCGGGAAGAATGGGTGATAGAATTTGCTTCACAAAAGCAAATTCTAAGGATAGTTGAGCAGACAAAACATCAGTTTTGTCTGCGGTTCTATCCGGTTCACCCATTCTTCCCGCTTTTTTCCATTAGTCCATCCCCATCTGCCGACTGGCCTCCAGGGACTTTGTGCGGCAGGTATCGTCCGCCTTAGACAACCACCCGCCCAGCCACATACCTCATTCAACAACATTCAGCCCCTAATTCCTATGCCTCCTGCTGCACCTCCTCTTTCTTACGCACCATCACAAACCCACAATGCTCATCCGCACACACAATCTTATTCCCCTTCTCCAGCATATACCCTCCGCAATTCGGGCACTTCTCCTTAGAAGGCTTCTGCCATGACATAAACTCGCATTCCGGATTATTCTCGCACCCATAATACCGGCGCCCTTTCTTACTCCTGCGGAGTACCACATCCTTCCCGCAAACAGGGCAGGGAACTCCAATCTTCTCCAGATAGGGCTTTGTATTCCTGCAGTCCGGAAATCCGGGACACGCCAGGAATTTCCCGTGAGGGCCATATTTGATCACCATATTCCGCCCGCACAGATCACAGATCACATCTGTCACCTCATCCTCTATCTTGACTTCCTCCAGTTCCTTCTCAGCCGTCTGCACTGCCTCCTCAAGGTCAGGATAGAAATTCCGTATCACAGTCTTCCACTGCACGATCCCTTCCCCTACACTGTCCAGCAGCTCCTCCATGGTGGCAGTAAAATACACATCCACAATACTGGGGAAAGATTTCTTCATAATATTGTTAACGACTTCGCCCAGCTCCGTCATATACAGATTTTTATTTTCCTTTGCCACATAACGCCTGGCAATAATGGTGGTGATGGTGGGCGCATAGGTACTTGGGCGTCCGATTCCCAGCTCCTCCAGCGCTTTTACAAGGGCAGCCTCCGTATAATGTGCCGGCGGCTGTGTAAAATGCTGCTGCTCATGGAAGCCCTGGAAAGAAAGCTCTGTACTCTCATCCAATCCCTTAGCCAGAAAAGCGTTCTCTGTCTTTTCCTCATCCTCCTGCACATAGACAGCCATAAAACCGTCAAATTTCAACTTGGAGGCAGCCATCGTAAAATAATACTCCCCGCCCTTGATCTTCACAGACGTAGTCTCGTATTTGGCATTCTGCATTCTGCTGGCTGTGAACCGTTTCCAGATCAGCTGATACAGCCTAAACTGGTCCCTGCTCAAGGATTCCTTCAGGGAAGCCGGCGTCCTTGTAATATCTGTGGGACGGATGGCTTCATGGGCATCCTGGATTTTTTTCTTTTTGTCATCCTTCTTCTCCTGGGTCAGTGTGTAATCCGGCCCGTACTGGGAAGTAATGTACTCATGGGCGGCTGATTCAGCCTCCTCAGAGATTCTGGTGGAGTCTGTACGCAGATAGGTGATAACACCCACGGTACCGTTCCCCTTAATGTCAATGCCTTCATAGAGCTGCTGCGCCAGGCGCATAGTCTTCTGTGTGGAAAAATTCAGCACCTTGGACGCTTCCTGCTGTAAGGTACTGGTCGTAAATGGAAGAGGCGGTTTTTTGCTCCGTTCGCTCTTCTTTACCTCAGCCACCTCATAACTGACGCCCTCAAGTCCTTCCAGTATCTTGTCCAGCTCTTCCCTGGAACCGATGCTCATTTTTTTGCTTTTATTTCCATAGAATTTGGCGATCAGCGGTTTCTTTTCCCCTTTTACGGCAAATTCTGCGTCCAGTGTCCAGTATTCCTCCGGAATAAATGCATTGATCTCATCCTCCCGGTCACCGATGATGCGCAGGGCCACGGACTGTACACGGCCTGCACTTAAGCCTCTTTTTACTTTTGCCCAGAGTACGGGACTGATCCTGTAACCAACCATACGGTCCAGCATTCTTCTGGTCTGCTGTGCATCCACCAGGTTCATGTCAATATCGCGGGCCTCTTTAATAGAAGCTTTTACTGCAGTCTTGGTTATCTCATTGAATGTGATTCTACGCATTTTCTTCTCGTCCAGTTTCAGCGCTTTGGACAGATGCCAGGAAATGGCTTCCCCTTCACGGTCAGGGTCAGTTGCCAGATATACCTTGTCCGCCTTTTTAGCCGCCTTGCGAAGCCCCGCCAGGATATCCCCCTTTCCTCTGATCGTTATATATTTAGGTTCGTAATCATTCTCCACGTCGATTCCAAGCTGGCTTTTGGGAAGATCCCGCACATGTCCGTTGGACGCCATGACCTCATAATTTGAACCGAGAAATTTCTTGATTGTCTTCACTTTCGCCGGTGATTCCACAATCACTAAATATTTCGCCATCTCAACCTCCCGTTCTGGCATAATAATTTTTGACTGGCTCTGCTACAAGCCCCTTCAATTCCAGTTTCAATAATATTTCCTGAATTTCCCCAGGATTTAGTTCTACCTGAAGGAAAATCTCTTCCAGATATTTTGGCCTCAAATCCAGACAACTATACACCATTTCTTCCCGGCTTGCAAGCCTAAAGTTTGATTTTGCTTCCAAATCTGCTTTTAATTTATCTGAGATCTGAAGTTCATTTAGAATAATATCTACGGAATTTGCAATGCCTGCACCTTCAAAGATCAGGTTGTTGCATCCCTCACTGAGGGCATCTCCCAGGCGCCCGGGAAGGGCATAGACGCTGCGCCCCTGCTCCAGTGCAAAGTTCACAGTGATCAGGGAACCGCTTTTCCTTCCCGCTTCTATGACCAGCACCAGATCCGCCAGCGCGCTAATGATCCGGTTCCTTCTGGGGAAATGATAGGGAAGGGCCGGCGTCTGGGGTTCATACTCTGAAAGTATGCCTCCCTGAATTGGAATCCTTCTATATATATCCATGTTCTGCCTGGGATAACAGATATCCACCCCGCTACCCAGAACCGCGAATGTTTCCCCGCCCCCGTCCAGGGCACCTCTGTGTGCCCAGCCGTCCACACCCCTGGCCATACCGCTTACGATCTGGATCCCGTACCGTGACAGCTCTTTTGCAAAATAATATGCCTGGGAACTGCCGTAACTGCTGCACCGCCTGGCTCCCACGATCGCCACACTCTTTTTTTGGCTGTCAGGAAGCTTTCCCTTCACATATAAATATTCCGGCATGTCCTCAAAATATCTGAGCTTCTCCGGATATGCCCTGCCCGTTTTCGGACAGCAGAAGATTTTCTCTTTTTCCATGTACTTTATACCTTCCTTTTCTCCAGGCCCCTGTAGCAGACTGCCTCACTGATCTGTGCCTCCTTGATCTCTTCCTCACCGTCCAGGTCTGCAATGGTACGTGCTGTCTTTAAAATCTTATGATAAGCCCTGGCACTTAAATTCATCATTTCGTAAGCTTTTTCCAAAAGACGCCGGCCTTCCCGGCTGACACTGCAGTATTTTTCCACCTGTTTCCCGGAAAGTTCCGAATTATAGCAGATACCCAGCCCCTGATACCGGTCCTGCTGTGCCAAAAACGCTTTTTCTACCTCTTTCATAAGCTCTGCCGAACTCCGGCCTGTGTTCCCGCCGGAAATCTCCCGGTAAGTCATACAGGCCGCTTCTGCGCAGAGGTCGATTCTGTCCAGTATGGGGCCGCTTAATCTCCCCGCATACCTGCTGATATCCCTGTCTGTACAGGTACACCGCTTCAGATCCGGGTACCTGCCGCAGGGACAGTGGTTCATGGCAGCCACCAGCATACAGTGCGCCGGAAACTCATAAGAGCCTCCGGTTCTGGCGATCATCACCTTATGCTCCTCCAAAGGCTGTCTCAATATTTCAATAGAATTGTGGGAAAACTCGGGAATTTCATCCAGAAAAAGAACCCCTCTGTGGGAGAGTGTGATCTCCCCCGGCCTTGGGATCCTGCCGCCTCCGGCCAGCGCCTGGGGAGTAATGGTATGATGAGGGGAACGAAAAGGCCTTGCGGACATAAAGGGCTGGTCCTCCGACAAAAGCCCTGCAACACTGTAGATTCTGGAAACTTCCAGACTCTCCTCCCTGGAAAGCTTTGGCATAATGGTGGGGATCCTGCGGGCGATCATAGTCTTGCCCGCCCCCTGGGGACCGGTCAGAAGTAAATTGTGAAACCCGGCTGCCGCGATCAATGCCGCGCGTTTCACGGTTTCCTGTCCCTGTATTTCTCCAAAATCCACATTGTAAACAGGTTCGGACAACTCCTGGTTCCCATACGGCATCTGTTCCCTGACACCCCAACGCTCTTTTCCTGACGCGTCTAGAAGATCCTGCAGGGATTCCACCCCCAGAACCCTTATCTTTCCTGTTGTCAGCGCCTCCCTGCAGTTACTTTTGGGCACAATGCAGAGCCAGCATCCCTTTTGTGCCGCCGTCTCCGCCAGAGGAAGGATTCCTCTTACCCGGTTCACCCTGCCGTCCAGACTTAGTTCACCGGCCAGCATGACCCCTTTCAGTTTCTCCTTCTCTATGAAGCCAAAAGCTGCCAGAAGTGCTGCCGCAATAGGCAGGTCAAACCGGTTCCCCTCCTTCCTCACATCCGCTGGCGCCAGATTCACCGTGATCCTTTTGGGCGGCAGGCTGATCTTTGTATTCCTGATCGCTGTCCTTACCCGTTCCTGAGCCTCCTTTACCTGGGAGGACAGATACCCCACCATGTTAAATACAGGCAGGCCGCTGCTCACATCCGCCTCCACCCGTACCGGGACGCAGTCCACCCCGCAGATTGCTGCCGACATCACACTGCTGAACATACAGATACTCCTTTCCCCCGCAGCAGGCAGAAATACCCCTTTCGGTGCGGGTATAAACATTTTCAATTTTAAAATATAAGTTTTGAAATATCGGTGGAATCACCTGGAAAGAAATGCGGGAACCCGCTTTCTGACTTATCCTTACTGTATCACATTTTTTCTTCCTGTGCAACGAAAAGAAGAGAGGAATCTCCCCCCTCCTTATTTTTTGATACAACTTTTCCTGTACTCTCTCGGTCCCATACTGCACTTCTCCTTAAAAATATGGGAAAATGCCAGTGCATCCCTGTACCCCACCCGGGCAGCCACCTCCCCGATAGTATACTCTGTATCCCGCAGCAGTTCCTTTGCCCTGTCCAATCTCACTTGGAGAAGATACTGCTGAGGGGGACATCCTATTGCACTTCGGAACTGCCTGGTAAGGCCGCTCCGGTTCATTCCGTATTTTTTAGCAATCTGCTCGACTTTCAGATCCTGCTCCATATGTTCCTTCATGTATGCAGCGATCTCCTGCATTTTCTTTAACCTGTCATTTCCCGCCGCGTGCGGAAACTGCCCCTTTGAATACCTGTGGTCTTCGATCAGGTCGATCCATATTTTCGTTATGCGGCAGCTCTGTTCCAGACATTCCACATACCCGTCATCTTCTGATTCCAGCATACTCCGCACGGTTTTTATCAGTTCTGCCATACCATTGACGAGATGGTACGGAGCGTCCTCAAAAAAACCTGCCTCCCGGGCGCACTCCGCCACCTGGGCACCACAGGAACAAAGACGGATATAATAGAAGAGATCCTGCGCATTCCCTGCGGCTTTCACATCCGTTTCCGGGAAGACAGCCAGCACATTTCCTTCGGCCGCTTCATATTCTATTCCACCTGCCGTTATACTTCCGCGCCCTTTGGTTATGATATATAAAGCGTATTCCCCGCTTCCTGTCCGGTACGTTTCTATGCCCTGCCCCAGGCAGTTCCATTCCACAGACCGCAGACTTATGCTGCCCTGTACACAGTCTTTGCCCTGCTGCTGACTTTTGTTATTTCCGCCCATATAAACAGCCCTCTGCCTCTACTCTTTTTCCTAAGATTATAGGTCAATTTCACCCTAGAGTCAATAGGTCACAACGCCATAATTGATTATCAATGGAAAGCCATTAATAGAAAGAAATGAGGTGTATCAATGAAATCCAGATTAAAAGATTTAAGAATGGAAAAAGGATATACACAGATCAAAATGCAGCATCTGACCGGCATTGACCAAAGTGACTACTCTAAAATTGAAAACGGAAAACGCTACTATACCTTTGAACAATGCAAACGAATCGCCCTGGCACTGGATACCAGTATGGACTATCTGGCAGGCCTTACAGACGATAAAAAACCTTATCCAAGAAGCACAAACTGAATTTTTTGGCAGCCTACCCGTCCCTAAATGAGTGGGAAAAGCACAATTTGACGGATTTGCACATAGACTATAATTAAATCCCTTTGAGGTAAAGCTGCTTGAAAACATTTCTTAAGCCCTTGACTTCCGAAGAAGAGAAATATTATCTTCAAGAATACAAAAGGGGCAGCCAGGAAGCTAAAAATATTCTCATAGAGCGCAATCTGCGCCTTGTTGCACATATTGTGAAAAAATATCAAGGGGTTGAGGAAGATTTAGATGATTTGATCTCAATTGGAACCATTGGGCTTATCAAAGCCATTCATACATTCAATGGAGAGAAATCCAACCGTCTCTCCACCTATGCTGCGCGCTGTATTGACAACGAACTGCTTATGCTGCTGCGTTCCAAGAAAAAGACCAATAAAGAAGTTTCCCTCTACGAACCGATCGGAACAGACAAAGAGGGGAATGAGATAAATCTTCTGGACGTGATCGAGAATGAACCTGTAGACGTGGTGGATCATTATTCCCTGAAAGAGGATATCAAAAAGCTCTACAGCCTCCTGGACCAGGTCTTGAACGAACGTGAACTGGAGGTTCTGAAACTGCGGTACGGACTCTACGGAGAAAAGGAACTGACGCAGAGGGAAATAGCAAAGCGGCTGAATATCAGCCGCTCTTATGTCTCCCGTATTGAAAAAAATGCTGTCCTAAAGCTCCGGAACTGCTTCCTTCCGTCTTAAAATGTCGTACAGATCAAGCCCTTCACCCAGGTCCACATACAGGATCTGCCGGGGATGCGGGGCGCTCTCACAGGAATTCCCTTCCTCATCATATATGGCCTTCACAGTCACCGGGCGGTTCTCTCCGTCCGGTTTCATGACCTCTATCGTCTCTCCCACGAGGAATTTATTCCTCTGGGTGATGCGGTACAGCCCTTCCGAAGTCTTATCCTCCAGATATCCCAGATAGGTATAATCCTTGGCATAGGTATTACTGTCATATATCTGCGCTGTCTCATCCGGTTTTCCATAGAAAAATCCTGTGGTAAACTGCCTGTAGGTACAACCCATGATCTGTTCCCGGTACCAGGGCATATTCTTTTTGTAAAGCTCCGAACTGTCAAAATAGTCATCAATGGCTTTTCGGTAGGTCCTTGCCACCGTTGCCACATACAGGGCTGTCTTCATACGCCCCTCTATTTTCAGGCTGTCTATTCCCGCTGTGAGTATATCATCCATATGCTCGATCATACACAAATCTTTGGAATTGAAGATATAAGTCCCTCTCTCATTTTCAAAGACAGGCATATATTCTCCCGGTCTGGTCTCCTCCACAATGGAGTATTTCCAGCGGCAGGGGTGGGTACATGCCCCCTGGTTCGCATCTCTTCCTGTGAAGAAGTTGCTCAGCAGGCATCTTCCCGAATAAGAGATACACATAGCTCCATGGATAAAGGTTTCTATCTCCATATCCCTCGGAATATGGGCACGGATCTCCCGGATCTCCTCCAGGGAAAGTTCCCTTGCGCATACCACGCGCTTTGCTCCCAGCTCATGCCAAAACCGGTAAGTACCATAGTTGGTATTGTTGGCCTGTGTACTGATATGCCGTTCGATTTCCGGGCAGACTTCTTTTGCAATCATAAAAACACCGGGGTCTGAAATGATCAGCGCATCCGGCTTTATCTCTTTTAATTCTTCAAAATATTCCCGCACACCCTCCAGGTCCCTGTTGTGGGCCAGGATATTGGCAGTCACATACACTTTCACCCCATATCTGTGGGCAAACGTGATCCCCTCTGCCATATCCTCCATGGAAAAATTCCGGGCTTTTGCCCTCAGTCCAAATACTTCACCACCGATATATACGGCATCCGCGCCGTAGATAACAGCGATCTTCAGGACTTCCAGGCTGCTGGCGGGAATCAGTAATTCTGGTTTTTTTCTCATTTTCCTCATCCTGTTTTTATTTCTTTATACTCAAAGTCACTCCATCTCCCAGAGGCAGAATGGATGTTTCCAGTTCTTCATGGTTCTTCAGCACATAGAGATACTCCCGCATCCGCTTATAAATGGTACGGTTCCTGCGCTCCACGGCAAAATGAGACTCTATTAAATCCCCATCCTGAAGCACATTGTCAGATACCAGGATTCCCCCGGATGGCAGAAGTCTTAACACCTCGGGCAGAAAATGGATATACTGTGCCTTGGCAGCATCCATAAAAATAAGATCAAACGGCCCCTCAAGGGTTTTCAACACCTGGGCAGCATCCCCGCAAAGCAGGGTGATCTGCTCTTCTCTTCCGGCCCGTTTGAAATTTTCCCGTGCTATGGGGATCCGTTTCTCATAGTTCTCTATGGTGGTGATCTCACACTTTGCCGGCGCGTATTCGCTCATCAGAAGTGTGGAGAACCCAACAGCAGTCCCCACCTCTAAAATGAGGCGGGGACGTTTTATCTGAAGCAGTACTTTCAGGAAACTCTGCATCTCCCTGCGGATAATGGGCACCCTGTCCTCCCTGGCTTTTCTCTCCAGTTCATTGAGAAAGGGGGTGTTGCCCCGGTCCAGGGAATTGATATAAGTTACCATTCTCTCGTCAACTATCACTTTTACTTCCTCTGCTATTCTGCCTGCTGGCCTTCCTGTCCTTCACCGGTACCGGCATCTTCACCTTCCCCGGCATCTTCGCTTTCCGGCTCTGTGCCGTCTTCTCCGGTCGTCTTGGAGGTGTCCTGCACAGCGGAATTGCCGTCTGTACCGGAGCCTTGGGTAGGCTGGCCGTCCACATTTTCACGGGACAGGATCGCCATCATATCATCTGCCGTCATATTGGTATTCAGAATGTAGGTACCTGCCTGCAGCTTGTCCTTATAATTGGACAGCTTTTCCTGCACCACAAAGACCTTTGCATCCTCGATCAGCCCTTTTTTCTTCAGGATCTTGCCAATCTGATAAACAGAGGAACCATCCTTGATCACTACCGTGATGTCTGTTCCCTCCCCCTCAGCCACAGGAACTTCATTAAAGATCGCATATCCGAAATCATAGGCAGATTTGCCCACAAAAATGACGGCAAATACAATACAGGCATAAACTGCCAGCCTGAAAAAACCACTCGCCATAATAGATGCCGCACCCTGTTTTCTGATTCCTTTTGCCATGTTGTTCTCCTTATTCTTAAAGATCCGGAATATCCAGCTGTATTCCCTGATGGATGGACGCATCAATACTTTGAAGCTGTCTGCACAGCGTAAGCTCCGCTTCTAAAAAACGGTTCACCTCCGGTATCCTGCACAGCTCATCCATCTTGCTGTCTACATCATCAATCGCATCATAGAGATTGATCTCATCGCCTTCCGCCTGAATCTGATAATTCAGCTTGCGCAGTTCATCTACCTGTTCTTTCAGCCCCGGGATTGCCTTGATCTCCTCCAGAGCCGTGCAATACTGCTTGTAGACAACGCCGTTCTTGATCGCATGTACCAGCTTGTCCACGCAGACGTCGATTATACTCATTTTCCTAAGCCTCCATGATGATCGGCAGGATCATGGGGTTTCTCTTAGTCCTCTTCCATAAGAATTCACCCAGGGAGTCCTTGATGACATTCTTGATTTTGCCCCAGTCTGTTATATGCTTATCCAGGCACACATCTATGGCGTCCTCCACCACAATCCTGGCCTCATCCATCAAATCTTCGGATTCCCTCACGTACACAAATCCCCGTGAGACAATATCCGGTCCTGCCAGAAGACGGCTGGAACGCTTCTCCAGAGTCAGCACCACGATCATGATACCATCCTCTGCCAGATGCTGGCGGTCACGCAGCACGATATTTCCCACATCGCCCACGCCAAGTCCGTCAACCAGGATGGCTCCTGTGCGCACTTTGCCTGTAACTTTGGCCGGCTCCTCCTCATTCAGCTCCAGCACGTCGCCGGACTGCAGGATAAACACATTTTCCTTGGGGATCCCCAAATCCAGGGCAAGTCCTGCCTGGGCTTTCAGATGACGGTATTCACCGTGCACCGGAATGGCGTATTTGGGTTTTACCAGGGAATAGATCAGTTTGATCTCTTCCTGGCAGGCATGTCCGGATACGTGGGCATCTTGGAAGATAACGTCCGCACCTTTCATGCTCAGTTCATTGATAACCTTGGATACTGCCTTTTCATTGCCCGGAATGGGATTGGAACTGAAAATGATCGTATCATTCGGTTTAATGGTCACTTTTTTGTGAATGCTGGCTGCCATTCTGGAGAGGGCTGCCATGGATTCTCCCTGGCTTCCCGTGGTGATCAGCGTAACTTTCTCATCCGGATAATTCCGAAGCTGGTCAATCTCGATCAAAGTCTTGTCCGGGATCTTCAGATACCCCAGCTCAGAGGCCGTGCCGATAACGTTTACCATGCTCCGGCCCTCCACAGCCACCTTCCTGCCGTACTTGTATGCAGAATTGATGATCTGCTGCACCCTGTCCACATTGGAGGCAAAGGTCGCGATAATGATCCTGGTATTCTTGTGCTCTGCAAATATATTGTCAAAGGTCTTTCCAACCGTGCGCTCAGACATGGTAAATCCCTTGCGCTCCGCATTGGTACTGTCACACATCAGTGCCAGTACACCCTTCTTTCCGATTTCCGCAAACCGCTGCAGGTCAATGGCATCTCCGAATACAGGAGTATAGTCCACTTTAAAGTCACCGGTGTGCACCACGATTCCCGCAGGGGAATAGATCGCCAGTGCGGACGCATCCTGGATGCTGTGGTTTGTCTTGATAAATTCTATACGAAAGCAGCCCAGATTAATGGACTGTCCATGTTTGATCACTTTTCTCTTGGTACTTCTGAGCAAATTGTGCTCTTTAAATTTATTTTCGATTAATCCGATCGTCAGCTTTGTTGCATAGATGGGTATATTGATCTCCTTCATTACATAAGGAAGTGCACCGATATGGTCCTCGTGACCATGGGTGATAACGAATCCTTTGACTTTGTCAATATTGTCCTTCAGATAAGTGATGTCCGGTATCACAAGGTCAATTCCCAGCATATCGTCCTCGGGAAATGACAGACCGCAGTCCACTACGACAATACTGTCCTCATATTCAAAGGCAGTAATATTCATTCCTATCTGTTCCAACCCGCCCAAAGGAATGATCTTCAATTTTGAGTTGTTGTTTTTTTTCAAGTTAATTCCTCCAATTTCTCCGTTCAATTTTTAAATTCAATGTCCTCTAACATGGCCTCAAAGACTTTGTAAACCGCATCGTATTCCGTATCGTCCTCCACGAACACGTAGCAGCCTTCTTCGTCGCCATCCTCTGAAATGTCCTTTAAAATATATGCCGCTGCCCCTTCATCGTCCGAATCCTCAGGGTCCACTACCAGCAGATATACGCTTCCGTTCACTCTTGTCTGTTCCAGAATCCCTAACTCCAATTCTGTTCCGTCTTCTCCATCAAAAATAATTGTCTCCATACATTCTTCCTTTCTGTCGTTCTTTTCACGTGCATAAACGCCCAAACCCGGAAACGAGCCTTCTTTCCCTCAATAATCCAAATACGGTATCAAGCTGAAATCAAACTGTACCCGGGTTTGCTTTTGCATCCAGATAGCCCTGCAAAATAAACACTGCAGCTATCATATCCACGTATTTACTTCTGTTCTCTCGCCGTACACCGCTTTCCATGAGCGTACGGTTGGCCTCAACAGTAGTCAGCCTCTCATCCCACATGATCACAGGCAGACCGCATCTTCTCTCCAGCATTTCCTTCAGCTCAAGAGACTTCTGCGCCCGTTCTCCTATGGTGTTATTCATGTTCTTGGGAAATCCAAGAACAATCTCTTCCACCTGATATTCGCTTACAAGCTCCTCAATCCGGCGAAGGGATTTTCTAAGTTTATTTTCATCTTCCCGACGGATAATTTCGATTCCCTGGGCAGTAAGACCCAGAGGGTCGCTGATCGCCACCCCTATTGTCTTAGAGCCATAGTCAAGTCCCATGATCCTCATCATCAGTCACGCTTCCAGGATTCGTTTTTGATATACTCCTTCAAAAGCTCCTCCACTAACTCATCACGTTCTACTTTCATGATGGTGCTTCTGGCACCTTTGTAGCTGGTGATATAAGTCGGATCGCCGGACATGATGTAGCCAACAATCTGGTTTACCGGATTATATCCTTTCTCCGCCATGGCATTGTACACCAGGTCCAGGACTTCCTTTACCCGGACTTCCGGTTCTGTCTTAACTTTGAAATACTGTGTATTTCCTAAATTATTCTCCATAATCTCTCACGCCCTTATCTAAACTTATAACTATTCGGAAGCTGCCGCCGGATAGTTCTCTAAACCATACCCTTATTCTAATATATCTTGAAGGGAAATTCAACCATTATATTGCGCAAATAAAAACGCCATCTTCGACAAATCCGCCAATTTTGCCAATTTTTATGCAATTCTCAAGGTTTTCTTTTGTATCGGCTGCCACTTTTAAATACTCTCTGGTATGCCCGATCCAGTATGTTTTGCCACGGATCTCAGCCTGTTCCTCAAAGAGGATCTCCACGTTTCTGCCGAGATAATATTCCATAAACTTCTGCTTCTGCTGTCTTCCCAGATCGATCAGAATATGGCTTCTGGCTGCTTTTACCTGTTCCGGTATCTGTCCTTCCATTTGGTCGGCCCGGGTGCCTTCCCTTCTGGAATATTTGAAGATATGGGTCTCGTAAAAGTCCACGCTCTCTATCATAGCTCTGGATGCCTCAAATTCCTCCTCCGACTCCTGTGGAAATCCAACGATCACATCCGTGGTGAGAGCCGGATGTTCAAAATATTTCCGCAGCAGTGCACAGCCATCCAGATATTCCTGTGCTGCATACCTTCTGTTCATGCGTTTTAAGGTGGCATCACAGCCGCTCTGCAGGGACAAATGGAAATGAGGACATATTTTAGATAAGCTGCTTATAGTTTTGACAAATTCTTCCGTAATAATACGGGGTTCCAGAGATCCGAGGCGAATTCTTTTCACACCTTCGATCTCATGGACAGCCAGAATGAGCTGCAGAAGGGAATCCTCACAGTCCACGCCGTAGGAGCTTAAATGGATGCCTGTAAGGACAAACTCCTGGTATCCGTTCTCCACCAGCCGCTTCACCTCGTCCACGATCTCCGGCCTTCTGCGGCTTCTCACCCGCCCTCTCACATAAGGGATAATACAGTAGCTGCAGAACTGGTTGCACCCGTCCTGCACTTTCAGATAGGCCCTGGTGTGCTCCCCTGTGGAGGAAAGCTGCAGATTCTCGTATTCCACCGGTCTCTTTAAATCGATCAGTTCTTTATCCTGGCCCTTTTCCCTGTCGTACTGCCTGAGCACTGTGAGTAAATCCTGCTTTTTATTGTTGCCCAGCACAATGTCTATGGCCGGGTCAATCTGTACCTCATCTTTTTTGGCCTGTACATAACAGCCTGCTGCCACCACGATGGCATCCGGGTTCATCTTCTTTGCCTTGTGGAGCATCTGTCTTGATTTGCGGTCAGCAATGTTTGTGACTGTGCAGGTGTTGATAATATATATGTCCGCTCCGGGCGCAAAAGGCACGATCTCGTACCCTGCCTGTTCCAACATCTGCTGCATGGCCTCTAACTCGTATGCGTTGACTTTACAGCCCAGATTGTGCAATGCTACTTTCATTTTCATCCTAATCCTCTTTATCATAAAATTCGTTAAGCGTTTTGACGAATAGTCGTCAGATTCTTTGTATTTTATTTCTCCCTTTTTTATATTGACTTTTTTTGCCATAAACGGTAACATAAGTCTTGTAAGAAGCAAAAAACGGAATAGGTAAGGGAGGATTTTTCCAATGAAAACAGTAAAAATTTCACTGAATTCTATCGACAAAGTAAAATCATTCGTGAATGAAATTACAAAATTTGATTATGATTTTGATTTAGTATCCGGAAGATACGTTATCGACGCTAAGTCTATCATGGGTATCTTCAGCTTAGATTTATCAAAAGCTATTGACTTGAACATCCATGCAGCTGATGGCGCTTTAGATGACATCTTAACTGTGTTAAAACCATATTTAGTAGACTAATCGAGATTCATTCCGACAAAGCAACAACCGGGGCTGCCTGAGGGCAGTCCTTTTTTTCATTCCTAAGGAAAACCCTTTGGGGCAGATGCCGGAATCCCACATCCCGGCACCGCTGTTCTTATTCACAGATGATCGTCTCCGCTGTACTCACAGCTTCCTCCATCATCACTTCTATCTTCTCCTGAAGCTTTTCCTCAGAGCGTTTGATCACTTTCAAACTTGGCTTTGTAACAGGATGTTTGGCAACAAATATGGTACAGCAGTCCTCAAAGGGCAGGATAGATGTCTCATAAGTGTTGATCTTCAGCGCCACGTCCACGATCTCCTGCTTGTCAAAGCCGATCACCGGACGGAATACAGGCATGGTACATACCTCATTTGTAGCGGCAAGACTCTGCATGGTCTGGCTTGCCACCTGGCCGATACTCTCCCCTGTGATCAATCCCAGACAGCCGTCCTTCTCGGCAAATGCCTCCGCAATCTTCATCATATAACGGCGCATAATGATGGTCAGCTCCTCATGAGGGCATTTTTCATAAATATATAACTGAATATCCGTGAAATTGACCACATGCAGACGGATGGGACCGCTGTAGCGTGCCACCAGTTTGGCCAGGTCCACGACCTTCTGTTTCGCACGCTCGCTGGTGTACGGCGGTGCGTGGAAATACACAGCGTCAATACTAACCCCGCGCTTTGCGATCATGTATCCGGCAACCGGGCTGTCAATACCGCCTGACAGAAGGAGCATTGCCTTTCCACCGGTTCCCACAGGCATTCCCCCCGGTCCCGGGATCACCTGGGAGTACAGATATATCCTATCCCTGATCTCCACATGGATAAACACATCCGGCTTGTGCACATCCACTTTCATGTTCGGGCACGCATCCAGGATGGCTCCGCCAAGCTCTGCGTTCAGCTCCATGGAATTCATGGGATAACTTTTCTTGGTTCTTCTCACATTCATTTTAAAAGTCATGTCTTTGCTGCCGTATACTTCTTTTGTATAGGAAACCACAGCCTCTGCAAGCTGGTCATACCCCTCATCCTGCAATACAACGGCAGGACAGATGCCGTAGATACCAAACACACGCGCAAGCGCCTCCACAGTCTCCTCATAATCAAATTCGCTGCGGGCAAATACATAGATCCTGCCTCTTTCCTTCACCACATCAAAGGACCCGTCCACACTTTTCAGCACACGGCGGATCTGGTCCACCAAAGCGTCCTCAAAGATATACCGGTTCTTTCCTTTGATGGCTATCTCTGCATATTTTATTAAAAATGCTTTATACATAACTTATTCCTTTCCCTTATCAATGCCTTGCATACTTCCGAAGCACAGGCAGTACGGTTCTGATCTCCTCCAGTGTATGATCCAGCTCCTCTTTTGTGGTAAACTCACTGAGGCTGAAACGTATGGCGGACTCTCTGCGTTCCTTGTCCGCGGATATAGCAGTCATAGTGGCGCTTGCAGCCCGCTTGTGGCTGGAACAGGCGCTTCCCGCGGACACATAGATACCTTTTTCCTCCAGGGTATGCAGAAGCACTTCACTCCGCACCCCCAGGAAGCTGGCGTTCACTATATGGGGTGCCCCGTCCTCGGGTGCAGGCCCGTTGATGACTACCCGCTCCATGGCAGACAGGTTTTCTGCCAGATAGGATTTGAGTGCTCTCAGCTTTTCTATCTTTTCCTCATGATCTTCATATACCATGCGTGCTGCAATTCCAAGTCCCGCAATCCCCGGCACATTATCCGTACCGGAACGCATCCCTTTCTGCTGGCCGCCGCCCAGAATAAGGGGCTGGATCTTCACCTTTTCACTGACATATAAAAATCCTACACCCTTTGGCCCGTGGATTTTATGGCTGCTCACAGAGAGCAGGTCGATCCCCGCGCGTTTGGGATAAATCCTGTATTTTCCATAGCCCTGTATGGCATCCACATGGTACACCGTCTTTGGATTCTTCTCATGCACCAGCTTTGCCACGGCCTCCACAGGCACTACGGCTCCCACTTCATTATTCACATACATGGTGGATACCAGGATGGTATCCGGCCGGATGGCCGCCTCCAGCTCTTCCATGGAGAGATTTCCTTTCTCATCCACGGGGATCACGGTCAGATCGTACCCCTGCCCTTTCAGCCAGTCAAGAGGTGCCGAAACCGCTGCGTGCTCAAATGATGTGGTAATGATATGCTTACCCTGACGGCAGTTGGCAAGTGCCGTGCCCACCAAAGCCCAGTTGTCTGATTCTGTTCCTCCGGAAGTGAAGAAAATCTCCTTTTCCTGTACTTTCAGAGTTTTGGCAATGGCTGCTGCTGCTTCCTTCACATACTTTTCCGCCTCCACGCCCTTTAAATGCATAGCTGACGGGTTGCCGTAATCCTCGGTCATGGTCTTCACCACAATGTCCTTTACTTCATCAAAACATTTTGTGGTGGCTGAGTTGTCCAGATACGCTTCCATGTTATTCCTCCAATGCAAACATCAGGACAGAGAGGACTGTAAGCCCTGCTGTCTCTGTCCGCAAGATTCTTTTTCCCAGTGTGATGGCCTTTGCTCCCATTTCCACTGCCATACGCACCCCTTCCTCGTCAAACCCGCCCTCCGGTCCAATGAAAATGCCGATAGACCCGCCCGGTTCTATCTGAGCAATGATCTCCTTGGTCTTTCTCATGCCTTCCGCCAGCTCATAGGGAAGAAGCACAATGTCCAGTTCCTTTGCCTGTTCTATCGCCTGGCTAAAACGCATGACAGGTTTTACTTCCGGCACATACATGCGTTTTGACTGCTTCGCCGCGCTGCCTGCAATGGCCTGCCAGCGGCGGATCTTGTTCTCTTCTTTTTTGCCTTCCAGCTTAACCACGGCCCGCCTGGTCGCCACGGGAATGATCTCATGCACGCCCAGTTCCACTGCTTTCTGGATGATCAGCTCCATCTTATCACCTTTGGGAAGACCCTGAAACAGATAAATCCTGGAAGACAGCTCATAACCGGCCTCCTGCACATACATCACATGCGCCAGGACTTCCTCTGTTCCCATCTCCTCAATGTAACAGGCATACTCCAGATTATCCCCGGAGCTTATGAGGATCTCCTCACCTGTCTTCATGCGCAGCACATTTTTTATATGGTTCACATCACTGCCCTGAATGCGGATGGTATGCTCCTCCACCTGGGAAGGCTCTACGAAAAAACGGTACATGGATCACACTCCTTAATTCTTTCTGGCGGTCACAGACACCCACTCGCCCTGATAGGTCACCTCCAGGACCTCAAGGCCGGCATCCTTCACTGCCTTCACCACAGTTTCTTCCTTATTATCAATAATTCCTGACGTGATATAAATGCCGCCCTTTTTCATCTGGTTCAGAATGACCGGAGTGAGGGGTACCAGCACATCGGCCAGAATATTGGCAGCCACAATATCGTATTTTTCATACCCCACCTTGTCCTGGACGGTTTTGTCATCAATGATGTTTCCGATCATCATGTCAAAGCTCTCAGGCGGAATATCATTTACTTCCTTATTTTCCTCCACAGCGGGAACTGCACAAGGGTCCAAGTCTGTCCCCACAGCGTGTTTTGCTCCCAGTTTCAGGGCTACGATGGAAAGGATGCCGCTTCCGGTGCCCACATCCAGAAGTTCTGTCTCGGGCGTCACATATTTCTTGAGCTGACGGATGCAGAGCTGTGTGGTCTCATGCATCCCCGTGCCAAATGCAGTACCCGGATCAATATGGATGATCATGCGGTCTTTGTCCTCATCCTTCACCTCTTCCCAGGAAGGAATGATCAGGATATCATCCACATAGAACTGTTTGAAATACTGTTTCCAGTTGTTGATCCAATCCTTGTCCTCTGTCTGGGAGGTGGTTACGGTTCCCTCTCCGATATCCACAAAATTGCGAAGTTCCTCTAATTCAGCTTCCACTTTTTGCAGCATTTCCTCCACGTTTTCATCCTCATCCAGATAGAAGTTCAGATAGGCCACCCCGTCATCCTCCGGCATGTCCGGCAGGATATCCACAAACATCTGTTTTTTATCCTCCTCGGTCAAAGGCTGTTTATCCTCTATCTCCGCACCCTGAATGCCGATATCCGCCAGTGTGGATATAATAATGTCCTCCGCGTCGGTTCTTGTTTTCAGTGTGAATTTATTCCATTTCATATATCATATTCTCCTTTCCGGCTGCCTCTGCAGTCCGTGAGATCAAACTATACAAATAAAAACACCAGGGAGATCGTGGCTGCCGAAAGCACGGTAGACAAAATGATTCCCTCGGATATGGTCGTTGTTTCTTTCCCATACTGCTCTGCCATCATCATGGGCATGTTCGCCACCGGCAGAGACATCATAAGTACAATGGAAGCCCTCATAATATAATCCGGCAAAAACGGTTTTAACAGCAGGGCCAGGGCTATAGGCACTACAATAAAACGGATGGCAGTAAAAAGCAGAAGCCTTTTGTTTTTAAACACACTGCCCAGATTCATTCCCACCAGAGACATGCCGATCACGAGCAGGGATAAAAGGGTGCAGGCATTGCCGCAGTAATTTACCAGTGACTGCAGATCCGCCGGGATCTTTATATTGAACCAATAGATAATGAATGCAAGGATGCAGGCAATAAATCCGGGGCTGAAGATGTCGGTCCAGGACTGCTCCACCCCTTCTACGCCTTTTTTCACCAGCATGATCCCAAAGGTGAAGATCACCACATTGAACAGAAAGTTAAAGACGATCACATACACCATGGATTTCGGCCCAAGCACTGCAGACGCCACCGGCAGTCCGATAAAACCCAGATTGCCGAATACGGTCATCAGAATGTATGCCTCTCTCTGGGAAACAGGCACCCGCAGGATTTTTGTCAGAGTATATCCCAGTATTATGAGAAAGGCAAAGCAAAGAATGCCGATCAGGGCAACCAGGCCCACATTTTTTCTGGATATGGAGGTCAGGTCACTGAACATGCTGGAAATGATCAGAGCCGGGGAGCAGAGGTTTAATACCAGTGCTGACATGTCTTTGGATGCAGCGGAAGATATAATGCGCCTTTTGTGCAGGAAAAAACCTGCCATGATCAATGCGAATATTATTATCATCTGCTTCATAACTACAAGACCGCTCATTTTTTATACACTCTCCGCTTTTGTATTCAATATTCCTATTATATATAAAAAATTTGAGGATTGCAATGATAAATAGAATTGGGTTTTAGAATTGCGATTTAGAATCAAGGGGGGACGGAAACAGGGCAGGAAGGGGCCGGGGATGTATCTTTGCAGCCGCTCGACGTTCCAGAACCTGTGAACTAACCAATAACTGCGGCTAAGACGGTCACCAGAGGGTTCCCGCCTAAGTCTCCGTAATTGGTGGATTTCACAGAACCTTCCACTTAACCTCGCTGCTGCAAAGATACATCCCCGGCCCCTTCCTGCCCTGTTTCCTGGTTTTCTATGGCGGTAGATAGTATTTTAAAAAAATCATATTGTTACTGTTATCCGGATATTCTTTTTGCTGTTACTCTGGCTTTTCTGCAGAGAAGGACAGTGAAAAACTGGAATACGGTGAGTAGGAGCAGGCTTGCGAGTTGTGCCTGTAGTGCACCGTGGAAAATGGTGTTGACCACAGCGAAGGCGAAGAGTCCCGCACATCTTCCCACTACCACGAATACCTCGTGGAATGCCAGTAGTTCGGGTGTGTACTGCTCTGCTTCCGGTACGCTTTGGGATATGTCAAAAAAGGTTGTGTAGCAGGATATTTCTATCATACCCGCGAAAAATGCATTGATGACGGCAAACACTACCACCATCACCGGATTGACGGCCCATAGGCTTATCAGGGAAACGCCGGTTAGGATGCAGATAGCGGCCACCATGTATTTCTGCCTATTGTCAGGCCGTATAAAATGGCTCATAAACCAGAAGCACAGAATGGAGGCCGCGCCGCTCAGAAAGGAATTGCACCCGATCAGAAACTCGTTTTTTACCAGTTGGTATAGGATCATGTTGAGGATGAACATGAAGGTTCCCTCCCGGACACCTTTCATGGTCTCTCCCAGCAGGCCGTAGAGTATTTGGCGTTTTTGGCAGATCAGCTTCAGGAATTTCAGATAGTGTACTCCGGGCTTTTCCCGGTGACGGATTTCATTTGGAAGCCGGAAAACTGCCAGCAGTGTTGCGAACGCCACCAGGAAAGCCACTATGAAAACAACCACATAGCCTTTTACACCTCCGATAAGAGAGATAAGGCTTCCTGAGAAAAGGGGGACCAGCAGATTGACTGCTGCGCTGAAAATGCTGATGATTCCCATGCCGCTGTCTCTGTTCCAGGTCTCTGTGCAGGACAGGATCATCCTGCCGTAGCTGATGTAATAAAATCCGTCTGCCATGCCGTTGGCAAGCCCAAACAGCATATAATACTGCCCCACCCGGTCCTGAAAAAGGATGTAGCACAGATACAGAAGGTTGTATCCCAGAATACCGATGACGGCTGTGACTTTGCTCTGTGTCCGGTGCATGATGTGGGCAGATAAAAGCATCATGACGGCGCAGGCAGCAAAGATCGCGCCATTGTAAAACAGAGTGGAATTGATGCTCCCTGTCTGGTTCATCAGCAGTGTATTGATAAAGATGCCGGGTATTCTGGTAAATACCAGGAACAGGGTGTGTACCAGAAGGAACTGGTAGTAATGGTGCCCCAGCGCGGTTCCCCCCAGCACATATTTGATTTTTCTTTTTATGCTGTGTTCTCTTTTCACTACATAAATGCCTCACTTAGCCCATGCGGCTAAAAGTAAATACTCTTGCTGTTTTAGGTTCTAATTTAATATGGAGACACTCCGTATCCGCTTTATATTTGTAATCGGTTTTCATATCCACGGGATACATGCATCTAACATCTTTTACCTGACAGCCATTCTTCTGAAGGGGAATGCGGAATTCTTTTTCCCCTTCACCTTTGGTCCTCCATACAGCCAGGTAGCATCTGTCCCCGCACTGCATTCCATAGCTCAGGTATTCGTCAGAAAAGGATGCAAGCCCTGTGGGCCAGAAGGGAAGGCCTTCTTTAATGTCTTCTCGTATCTCTTTATATAAGCGGATCCCATCCGTCACATGGCGCATCCTGCTATCCCCGATCTGTCCCAGATACCCGCTCTGGTGGATGCGCAGAAGCATGGCATTTACCATGTTGAAGACAGCCTCCTCGTCTGTTCCCCGGATGAGAGGATAGGACCAGATTGCAGCCTGTTCCGGCGCACACGCTGTAGCACAGTTTGCTGCAATGGCTGCCATTTTAATATAATCTGTCTGGTCTGTGACGGACTGGATGCTCTGCCTGGAGAGCATGGAATACTCCATGCGCATACCGCCGCTGCTGCAGTTTTCGATGATCAGATCCGGATAGGTTTCAAACACCCGGTCAAGCCAGGCCAGATATGCGCGGTTGTGCTCCAGCAGTCCCGCGCCGGCGCTGTCTGCATCCCGGTCTGTACCCACACCGCAGTCTATGTTATAGTCCATCTTAATGTAGCCAACCCCGTATTCCTCCACGAGACGTTTGATCACGCCCATGGCGTACTCCTGTACCTGGGGATTTCTGAAATCCAGCTGGTATCTGCAGTGGTCAATAATGGCCTGCCCGTTTCTCTGGAAAAACCAGTCTTTTGGCACCTTATCCACCATAGGGCACTTGGTTCCCATGACCTCCAGCTCCAGCCACAGACCGGGTATCATATCACGGCTTCTGATATATTGAATGACCTCCCCGATACCTCCCGGAAACCTTTTTAGGCTGGGCAGCCATTCTCCCACGCCATCCCACCAGTGACCGTCAGAATACCACCCGCAGTCCACACAGAAATACTCGCAGCCCGCCTCTTTCGCCGCGTCGATCAGGGGCTTTAACACCTCTGTTGTGGGGTCGCCCATCAGACAGTTCATATAATCATTAAAGATAACCGGAAGCGTCTCATTGTCCTTGTTCTGCCTCCTGATCCTTCTCCTGTACTGTGTCATGGCTCCTATGCTCTCCTGGAATTCCCCGCCTGTCATGGCAACCGCACAGGGAACGGAGGTAAAGTTTTCCCCCGGACGCAGGTTTATCATCCAGCCGTTTTCCTGGAACGTGGGTCCTGCGATCTGGAGATACAACTGTTCATTAATATCGCTGATCTCCCAGTGCCAGGAGCCGCTGGTCTCTATCTCCCAGGTCATGGATGTATCCGTCTCTGTGTTGTAATAACAGCCCATTGGCAGGAATTCGTCGCATCCCCAGCTTCCTGTCTTGCTGTAGGAGATGCGCTTCATGGAAAAAGTATTTACAACGTCATATCCCAGTTCGTTTAATGTATATTTTTTCCACTGTGCCTCCCCAAACCATGTATTATGGGGAATGTAAAGCAGCCCATTCTTGTCGCGGGGCTGTTGGCATCCACCGGAAAGGCCCGTAAAGGCAAAGGAGGACAGGTACTCCACCGGGTAGGTTCTTTTCCCTCGGTTTTTCAGCTCGTTCCAGCACCTCACAACAGGAATATCGTTGTAGAACTGCATATGTGTGATCAGTTTCAATCCTTCATAGTCCTGCTGTATCTCCAGCTTCCTGCCATATTCATTTTCATGATCCGTATGGGTCTCATATTTCATAAGCAGGGACGGGCTGCTGCCCGTGTGTTTATTTCCGTGATGGTCGCACTGGTCAAATCCGCTGGCCTGCATCTCTGCCAGTGTGCAGACATGCAGGTCCTCCTGCGCAGTCTCTGTCCTCTCCGGACAGCGGGAAAAGTGGGTGAACGCTGCCGCCTTTCCTTTTTCCAGTACCAAATTCATATAAATGCCGTTTTCAGCAATCTGCATTGTTGTTTTCTCCTTTATTCTAAGTTAATGGTGGGGGCAAAAGCACCCCGGCGGGAACGTGTGTGTTTTCCCACTATGCTCAAGCCGTATATCAGCCCTTGATCCCCGTCTGGGCAATTCCTTCAATAAACTGTTTCTGACACAAAATGTAGATGACAAGCATGGGCACCGTGGCAATGACACTGCCTGCCATCATGGCCCCCTTGTTGGTGTGGCACACACCCTGCAGAACACTCAGGCCTGCGGAAAGGGGCATGTGATTCAGATCATTATTGGCGATCAGGGGCCACATCAGATCTTTCCAGGCAAACAGGGCCGTAAAAATAGCCAGGGATGCAATGGTGGATTTTGTGATAGGAACCATGATCTTTATAAAGGTCTGCCACGGATTACAACCATCCAGTATAGCGGCTTCCTCCAGTTCCTTTGGCAGTGACATGTACTGCTGCCTGAGCAGGAAGGTTCCAAAAGCACTGACCAGAGCCGGGAATACCAGGGCAAATACGGTATTCAGCATATTGATCTTGGACAGCATCATATACTGGGGAACAATGAAGATCTGTCCCGGCACCATCATCTGCAGCAGCACGATCCCAAACAGAAGGTTCTTAAAAGGAAACTGAAGCCTGGCGAACCCGTAGCCGGCCATACTTGAAAAGATCACCGCGCACAGCACTCGCCCCGCTATCATCAGCAGCGTATTTCCATACAGCCGCAGAAATGGCACAGCGTCCAGAGCCTGGCGGAAATTCTCTGTATTTTCAAAACTGGACGGAAAGATCCGCATGGGTATCATCATCTGCTCCCCCACTGTTTTAAAGGAAGACAAAACCATCCAGAAGAACGGAAAAAGCATAATGATACTGCCGGTTATCAAAATAACATGTGTTCCTACATGTATTTGTCTCTTTTTCTGCATACTTTTTTCCTCCTAATCGTAATGCACCATCTTTTTCTGGGCTGCGAACTGTACTGCTGTAAATATCATGATCACACAGAGGGCGATAATGGAGATGGCGGAGGCATAGGGCTTATCCTGTACCACAAACGCCTCCCTGTAATACTGAAACATGATGGTCCGCACAGAGTCCATAGCTTTTGATGTGTTGTTTCCATACAGCATGTAAATAAGGTCAAACTGGGTCAGAGAACCGATAAATCCTGTTATTGTCAGGAAAAATACACTGGGTGAGATAAGCGGCACAGTTATCTTAAAAAGCTTTACAAAACTATTGGCGCCGTCAATGGCTGCCGCCTCATAATAGGTTTTCGGCACGTTTGTGATCGCCACGATCAAAATGATGATCTGCTGCCCCATTCCTCCCCAGATGGCAATAATGACAATGGACAGCATGGCGTATTTCGGATCATTTAACCAGGAATGGGTCCGGAATCCCAGTCCTCCCAGAAGCTGGTTCAAAGCTCCGAACTCTGTATTATAAAGCCAGGACCATACCATGGCCACCGCCGCGGGAGCTGCCACCATAGGCGTAAAATAGATCACCCGGTACACACCGGTCCCCCTGATCTTTTTGCTCATAAGCCATGCAAGCAACAGACTGATAAATATCCCTCCCGGCACCGATAGAGCCGAGAATATCAATGTGTTTCTGAGGCCGATCCACACTTCCCTATCCTGGAATACCCGGATATAATTCTGAAGTCCGGTAAATATATACTCGTCAAATCCTGTACTCTGGGAAAAGCTTAGGATCATGGTCTTGATAATAGGATAAATATTCAGAATCAGCAGGCCGATGATGGTCGGCGCGATAAAGAAATACCCCCAGAGCCATTTCTTTACTTTTCTTTTTTTCATCTCTTCACCCTCCATTAGAACAGGGCTGCCCAGCACACCCGGCTGAAGGCAGCCCCATTATCAGAGTCTATTTTTCTTTTGCAAGTATCTCATTCATTTCTTTGGACGCATCTATGAATCCATCCTTCGGAGAGATCTCTCCGTTCAGGATCTTTGCCACATAGTCATTCATCACTGCCTCCCACTGGGATTTTGACTCTGTGCCCACAAACTGCACACCGTAATCCAGGCCGTCCAGAATAACTTTTGTATCGTACTCCGCTTCATGTGCCTTGCTCCAGTCTTCTTCCACACCGTTAAAAGCCGGGATCGCAGGACCGTTTACGGCATCCTTCATTCCCTGTTCGCTGCTGGCATATGCCACGAATTTCTTAGCCGCGTCCATATTTTTGCAGTTCTTTGGTATGGACAAGGCGATTCCGTTACTCTGGGTGGCTTTCACACCTTCCGGTCCGGCCGGGAGCGGTGCAATGGCGAACTTGTCTTTCATAATCTCATTGTCCGTATAATTGTTGAGCTGCCAGTTTCCCTGGAACTGCATGGCAACGGTTCCGGTGGCAAACATGCTGATATAATCCACTTCCGCCTGCATTTCCTGGGACGGAGAATACTGCTGCAGCTTTACGAAAAAGTCCATAGCCTCAATAGATTTGGGATTGTCCAGGCCTGATACGTTCTTTGCCTCGTCAATGATGCTTCCGCCGTTCTGATAGAGCAGATTTCCCCAGCTCTCCTGGCTGTTATTGTAGGCATTAAATCCGTAAATCCCTTTTTCTTTGTCGGTAAGTTTCTGCGCTGCTTCCTCTAAGTCAGCCCAGGTCCAGGAGTCATCCGGATATGCCACCCCGGCATTATCAAAAATTTCTTTATTATATACCAGTATCACGCAGTCCTTATCTTTCGGAACACCGTAGTGTTTATCCTCCGTTGTGAAAAGCCTGGTGATCCCTTCCGGGTAGTTGTCATAGCTGAAGGTATCGTCTATCTCCGCCAGGTCATCAAGCTGCGCCAGCTTATCCCCATTCACATATTTAGCAATGGTATTGGTGTGCATGGTTACAATATCTGCCATGTTTCCACTGGTGGCAGCCGCCTCCAGCTTTGTCCAGTATTCGCCCCAGGGGGTGATCTGGATCTCCACTTTGATGTCCGGATATACCTTATTGAAACCGTCGATGGTGGCCTGGATGGAATCCTTCTGGTTTTCATTCCACGTTGCATAGGTGAGCGTCACACCGTCTTTGCTGCCCCCTGTCTTCTCTTTTTCTCCTACCCCTGCATCGCTGCTGCCTGTGCCGCACGCACACAGAGAACCTGCCATAAGTGCTGCCAATAAGAAACTCCCATACTTTTTATTCTTCATGATTCTTCTCCTGTTCCTTTATTTTTTTCGTTTTTGCTGCTGCCCGCTGTGCACACACGGTATATGTATTTCCTGCTGCTTATGTATGGAATTATAATATTGTAGCCTCTCTTTTTGCTACCTTCAAAAATTGCATATTGCCAAATATAACAAGCTATTATCTATGACATACTTTTGCTTTCTCAAATGATATATTTAAACACAAGGCTTTTCGTTAATTTGTATATTTTTCATATAAAAGGAGAGGATAAGGATATGAATTATGAATATGAGATTCTAGATGCGGCAAACGTTCTTTTGCCGGAAGAGATATTTTATCTCAATCTGACCCACCATGATATGGAATATCATGTACATGCCCCAGGGTCCGTGGAATTAAATTATATAGTAGACGGTGAATGTTTCTATGACATTGACAGTGAGATTTTCCCTGTCAAAAAAAGAAGCCTGATACTTGTAAACGGACATATCCCCCACAAACTCATCTGTACATCCCCCTGTATCAATATGAGCATCAACTGCTATCAACATACACTTTCACCCAATTTCGGTACACTGTGTGATCTGACCACAGCTTATCCGGCGCTAACTTCTGTTTTGGACAGCCTGAAAACAGGCATTATACTCCCCAATGCCAAAAATATATACCCGCTGATGCAGCTCATCTTTCATGAATTTGGTCATGGCAAAGACCCTTATTATATGAATCTGCTGCTCAACAATGTGCTTATCCTCATACAGAAGCAGATGTCCACCACGGACCCCACTCCCGCACAGATTTATGTGGAAAAAGTAAAGAATTATATCCATTACCATTATTTCAGTATAAAAGATATTGACGAGATCGCAGACTTCGCCGCGCTGAACAAGGTCTATCTGCAGAAAATCTTCAAGCGGGAAACCGGCACAACGCTCTGGAATTATCTCACCCGGTTCCGGCTTGATAAAGCGGCATATCTGCTTTGTAATTCTGACATCCCTATAGGGGATATTGATGAGATGATAGGGATCAATTCAAGACAAAATTTTTATCTCCTGTTCAAAAAAATATACGGTATGTCACCTTCCGAATACAAACGGATCCACAAAAAGTCTTAAAGTAAATTGGATGATCCCCCTCAGAAACAGTGCATCACACGCTGCTCCCCCTCCATGATCCAGACAAAAAAAGCAGAGATATAATCCCCTAAAAAGATTATATCTCTGCATTGAATTCTGAAAGTAAAATGACCGGGCCAAGCCGCCCACAAAGTGTGACTCACAGCTTGCCGAAAGCAATTTTCAGACACACGCTAACGTATTGGCGCCTATGCCTCTTCGTAGCTGACTTCCATATGGACCTTGCCTGATTTTTTACGGAAATACGCATAGGCAAGACCGAAGACCAGTACCACTATATTGGCTACGAATTCCCATGGTTTCAGATCACTGAACAGAAGCAGTGTCTGCAAGATCAGGGAAATACCGCCCACGACTGCCCAGAACAGCAGCATGCCGTTGCTTACATGGAACCTGGATTTCTTCCACACATCCGGAATCTTCTTGATCATGTTGTAAGAAGTAAATGCCAGTATGGCGAAGAATACATTGTTCAGAATTACTGCCATGTTGCCGATCGTGGAGATCGGAACATTGAACAGGATAACGATCACACATTCCACATAGAACATGGTCAGGATAACGGTAGGAGTCTTGTATTTCTTATGAATGGTGGCAACCTTAGGCGGGAACCATCCGTCAACTGCTGCCTGCAGGATTGGCTTTGTAACCCAGCCAAGAGCAGAGTTCAGTGTTGTGGACAGGGCGAACATAGCACCGCCGACAATAAAGAACACATGCAGCGGATACGGCAGAACTTCCGCGGATACCAGTGTCAGCGGCTGATTGGCAACTTCCGCAACCGGAAGAACACCGGATGCAACCACTACCAGGCCTGCATAGAAAACAGCGATGATACAGGTAGCCACAATAATAACAAACGGGACATCCTTGGTGGGATTCTTACACTCCGCACCCAGATGGATCACAACGTTTGCACCACCCACTGCCCAAGTAAAGAGCGCGCCTGCCGACAGCATGGATTTCACACCGTGAGTCATAAATTCAGGCTGTTTAAAGTAATCTGCGGTTACATGGGGTAATCCAAATACGATGAATGCCGTAAGTGCCAGGATCATGATCAGCATCATGGCGTTCTGCAGTTTGGCTGCCCCCTCAATTCCCATCAGGTTTGTCACATAGAAGACGGTCAGCACAATAAGCGCGATAAGCTGGCGCACGAAACCATTGGTGGCCAGAGCTGGAATCAGGCCCAGCATGTAATCTGCAAAACTCAAAGCATACATTGCCAGGGCCGTCCAGGACAGGATATGGACAATAACGAAAAATCCCGCACTGACATCATTGCCGAGAAGTGCAAGCTGTGTATAAAAACCACCTCTCAGACGAACGGTACCGGCTACAAATATCAATGGAATATTGGTGAAAATCGTGAAAATGGCGGCGATCAGCATGGAAACGCTGGCTGACCTTCCCGTCATGGCTATACCGATACCAACCATAGCGAAGATACCGGAGCCGATCGTCTGTCCGATACCAATGGACAGCAGCTCTTTTCTGCCTAAAACTCTCTTTAGTTCTTTGGTTGAAGCAACTTCAGACATATATTCCCTCCTCTTTTACAAACTAATATTGCATATAGACATAACTGCACATCGCTAAATCAAGCGGGTGCAAAACTCCTCTATGTACCACCCTGCCGGGAGAGCTTTACGCTCCCCGGGGGCAGTACATCAGAAAAGAGGGTGTAACTGTAAAGGTAATGAACAGTTACAAGGGTTATGTCTATGTCCTGCCGTTACGCGTTTTTCCCTGCAAAATATCCGCCGCTTACTGCCTGCAGGATCTTGCCCGGTTTGATACAGTCACCTACGGTAATGAATTCAGCATCGTTGGTGCGGAGTTTCTCCACCTCGTCAATCTTAGATCTCATACCCACAGACAACAATACTGTGTCTGCCGGATAGATAACTTCCTTGCCGTCTTTGTCTTTTGCATGTACTCCGTCATCCTCAATGGAGGTAACGGTAACTTCTGTATATGGATGTAAATTCTCTGTGCGTTTTTCGTATTCCAGCATCATGGCTTTCAGATGCAGGATCGGTGCATCGGGCGCCAGTTTTTCCTGCATTTCCAGAACCGTAACATCTTTTCCTTCCATAGCAAGGGCCAGGCCTTCCTCACATCCCACAAGACCGCCGCCGATCACTACTACCTTTTCTCCGAATTCCAGACCCGGATCGCGGAGCTGGGTAACTTTTACCACATTTTCTCTGTCAACTCCCGGGATCCTGGGGATAATAGGTTCTGCACCCACTGCACATACCACGGTATCCGGTGCGATTTCCTGAATCAGTTCCTGCGTGGCAGTTGTATTCAATCGTACCTGGATGGCTTTTCTCTCCACCATGCGGATCAGATACTGCATATATTTTCCAAGGTCTTC
Source organism: Blautia marasmi (assembly GCF_900258535.1). NCBI lineage: Bacteria > Bacillati > Bacillota > Clostridia > Lachnospirales > Lachnospiraceae > Blautia > Blautia marasmi. The sequence continues at coordinate 3,357,947 of NZ_OIWX01000001.1, read as the reverse complement.
TTTGAAAGAAACATCATGGACAGCCACATTGAGCATACCACCCAGACGGTCTGCTTTTTCAATCAGAATGACCTCGTGTCCCTGCTCCTCAGCCTTCAGAGCCGCCTGCATTCCGCCAGGGCCTCCGCCGATCACCAATACTTTCTTAGGCATGGGTTTTGGCTGATACATGCCTTCTTTTAAGTCGCGTCCCACTTCCGGGTTCACCACACACTGGGAAATGCCGGAGCACATATCTACATAAGGAACGAAATCCAGGGACAGACAGTGATTACATCTCACACAGGGGCGTACCTCGTCGAAGCGTCCTGCTTTTGCCTTGTTTGGGAATTCCGGGTCTGCCAGTATCTGGCGGCCCACGTAGATCACATCTGCCTTGCCGGATGCGATGATATCTTCCATCTCTGCCGGATCGGACAGGGAGCCTACGGTTGCGATGGGTGTCTTTACATGTTTCTTGATAGCCTCTGCCAGGTATACATTGACACCGTGAGGCAGGAATGCTGACGGGAACATACGGCATCCGGAGTTCACATCGCGGAAGGAAGTAGCGGATACATGGATCAAATCCACTTTTCCGTCCAGCATCTTGGCGAATTCAACAGCATCATCAATACCGTAACCGCCTTCCATGAACTCATCACCTGAGATACGGATCTCAATGGGGAAGTTCGGTCCTACTGCTTTTCGGATACGGTCAATGACCATAAGCGGAAATCTAGCACGGTTTTCAATGGAACCGCCGTATTTGTCTGTTCTTGTATTGTACAGCGGAGATAAGAATTCGCTGAGCAGCCATCCGTGGCCGCCGTGAACCATAACCATATCAAATCCGCCGAATTTAGCTACATATGCACCATGTGCAAAGGCATCTGCGATCTCGTTCATGATGTCTTCATCCATAGGTGTTACATCCACGCCGTATACACCGGGCTGTGCACTTGGCCCGTAGATGATTCCGTTGGTATACTGGGGATGGGCACGGGCACCGCTATGTAAGATCTCAATATTGGCCAGCGCATTGTGCTGATGGATCCTGTCTGTCAGCTGCAGATGTGACGGCATAAATCCCTCATTGTCCAGGTTACAGAGATTGCCGTGAGCACTTCCTGTATGGGCATGGACCAGGGTCTCACCTCTTGTGACAATGGCAGCACCACCTTTTGCGCGGTTTTCAAAAGCTGCCAGGTTCTGCTCGGATAAGAATCCTGATGTGTTAGGTTCTGATCCCATAGGAGCAGTTGCGATACGGTTTTTCAGGGTTACGTTTCCGATTCGTAACGGGCTGAATAAATGTGGATAGTTAGTTGACATAATAGCACCTCATTTCTCTTAATTGGTATATATTAATTGTTTTCATACCGTGTCAACCTTTCCGATTGGCTTATACTGATACTAGCATAAACCCGGTGGTTAATCAATATCTTTTTATTTTTTCAGCATTAAAGTTAATTTTATAATCATATTTTTGTATATTTTTCACAATCAATCATATTGGTGGCGGTGCACTAATATATTCCAATTTATTTTTTAATATATACCAAATACGCATCATGTTATTAAGCTATACCAGATTCTTTTTCCAGAAGTTTTTTCGTCTTACAACATATATATTCCGCAATCTATAAAAAAGAAGACTTGCCCGGGAAAGAAAAGAAGAGCTGTGCACCAATATTAGGTGCAGCAGCTCTTAAATGGGCACAGCCCGGAGGCAGCATGTTCTTAGTAACTGCCCCATCCTTTATCGTGTTATATCGTTTTTCTCCCCTCCGCCAAGGGGGATTCCCCTGTTCCTTTCTCCAGCCATCTTTTAAAGGCCTGCCCCCGCAGATGGAACAATGATCCCTGGTCCGCATATTGGTGAAACGGAAAACTGCAGATTTCCTTCTTCTCGCACAGAAGCTGTATCTCTTCTATCAGTCCGTCCTTGTAGGAAGGATTCTGGGGCAGAATGACAGCCTGGTACCTGTTGGAATTGCGCTCCAGCTCGTATATACAGCTTTTAACGGGAATATATGCGTAAGGGCTGACCACTCCGAACTCCTTCAAAAAACATTCCACACTGAAGCGGTACCATTCGCTGCCGTAAATCACTGCAATCGGTTTTTCCCCCTGCAGTTTGGCAATGTTGCTGATCGTCTCATTGGATACGGAGAGGACCACCTTCTCCACAGGTATTTCATCCCCGCCTTCCACCACATGCTTCACAGTTGCCCAGACCTCATCATGATGATTGATGGTGGTTGCGAACAGATCATATCTTTCCCTGTTTAATATCCCGGGATTTTCCCTGATCTCATCAATGAGATACGCATCTGCATCTACATTGCAGAATCTTGCGATCTCCTCCGCCGTATCCTGCAAAAACTCCTCACTGCAGTCTATCCACGCAAGTTTCAGACGTTCCCTGTCAGGGATGCGCTGCCAGGCGCTCTCCATGAACATCCGCTCAATCTCTCTTCTCCCCTTGCCCATGGAGGCCAGTTTATCTATAACCTCCTCCATGATCCCGCATACTTTATCGTCCAGTTCTGCCCGGCGACTGGTGTCAACATAGGTTCCGCTCCCCTTTTTCGTGGCAGCATAGCCTTCCCTGCACAATTCTTCATAGGCCTGTTTCACTGTGTTGCGGGCCACATGCAGAGTCTCACTGAGCTTCCGTTCAGGCATAAGCCGCTCCCCTTCTTTCAGGGTGCCGTCTTCAATCTCTGCCATTAGTTTTTGTGCGATCTGCAGATATACGGGCACTTTTCCGTTTTCTTCCGGTATCCAGTTCATATTTCCTCATTCCCCTTCTGTCTGTCCATCTTCTCTGCCACTTCCACCATGTGCATCCAGGAACCCTGGTCAATCTCATATTCCATGGGAATGATCCTGCACTTACTCTTTCTGGCCCTTGATACCACCTGCAGTGTCCACGCGCTTGCGTATTCTATGTAATCGGGCGAAATGATCAAGGGCATACCCTGAAGGCAGTATTTATCAATGTCCTCCTTCATTTCTTCCTCGCTGGAACAAATCTGCCGGTTCGTTTTCCCCAGAAAATGCAGGGTCCTCTGAACATTTTTTAAAAATGTGGCACTTCTGTATAAGATACATATGGGCTGCCCCTCCGGTATGGTAGCCAGACGTGCTATTGTTTCCCTGCTCTCCACCAATGCAAAGGTCTCCGTTGGAATTCTGATGGCATCCGCATACCCTATAAATTCCTGGTAATGGCTCTGGGAGATAAACGCCAGGTTACATCTGGAGCTGATCACCCTGTTCCCGGAAAGCAGATCCTCCAGTACATACGTCTCCACCGTCAGATTTGGGATAGACTCCACCACCGGAGCGATGGAGTGCAGGGTTTCGATATTACATTCCACCAGTGCCGCGCAGATTTTTTGTCTTTCCTGAAAACGGCTGACCAGCTTTTGCTGTGCCAGAAGAAACAGCTTATTCATGGGCATACCGCTTTCCGCCACTTTTGAGAACATTTCCTCCACAATAGCGGCGGGATCTTTTTCCTGTGTCACGCCTTTTTGCAGCCTTTCCTGCACATAGGCCCCTCCGCCCCGGACCTTCTGCACAACACCCCTGTCCTGCAGCCAAGTATATGCCTTTTTCACCGTGCCTACCGATAATCCGGCTGCCTCTGCCATTCTGACTTCCGAGAGAAGACGTTCACCCGGTACCAGAATGCCCTCCGCTGCCTGCTGTTCTATCTGCCCCGCAAGTTGAAGATACAGCGGTACGGCACTGCTTTTATCCAGTTCTATTTTTTCCATTTCAACAACCTTAAACTTTCTTTTATCTGTAATAAATTGTAACTATTCGGTAGGTCTGCGCATTCACTGGGCTGACCACAAGAAAGTATACCACGGCCAAGCAAAAATCCCATCGCCAAAGGCGCTGCATGGATTTTTGCCTGTAACTGTGAGGGTACTGAACCGTTACAATAAATTTATTGTATCATATCCCCCCAAGTAAAAAAAGAGTTCTTGACATTATCATAGTGCGGAGCATACAATTGTTGTATATACAATAATTGGAGGTACAACAAATAATGTTGAGGCGCTTGTTTTCTTATATGCATCAATACAAGAAGTTCGCGGCCCTTGCCATTTTCTGTGTTGCCGCGGAATCTGTCTTTGAATTGATCGTTCCCCTTATTATGGCAGATTTAGTGGACGTGGGAGTGGCGGCAGGTGACAAGAATTATATCTATATGAAAGGGATCCAGATGGTGATCTGCGCTGCCATAGCCCTGGTCCTCGGAATCGGAAGCGCAAGGTTTTCCGCGCTTGCAGGACAGGGACTGGGGGCGGAACTCCGGAAGGCGGAATATGAAAAACTGCAGGGATACTCCTTTGCTAACATTGACCATTTCCGGGTATCCTCACTGGTCACCCGCCTGACCAGTGACGTGACAAATATCCAGAATTCCGTCTCCACAGGCCTGCGTCCCTTCTGCAGGGGTCCCGTAATGCTTGTGGCAGCCACCGGAGTCGCGTTTTCTATCAACAAAAAGCTTGCCCTGGTCTTCTTAGTAGCTCTGCCGGTATTGGGTATTCTGCTGTTCCTGATCATCTCCCATGTAAGACCCTTATACACCAAAATGCAGGGGGCTGTGGACACAGTGAACCGGATCATCCAGGAAAATCTGACCGCTATCCGGGTAGTAAAAGCATGTGTGAGAGAGGACTATGAAATCTCAAAGTTTGAAAAGGGGAACGAAAACCTGAAAGCTCAGTCTGAACACGCCTTCCGGTTAGCCGCGCTGAATATGCCGGCAATGCAGTTTGTCATGTACGGGACTATTTTAAGCATCCTCTGGTTTGGAGGTGGATTGATAAAAGGCGGTGAGATGCAGGTTGGTGAGCTGACCGGGTTTCTAAGTTATGTGCTGCAGATCCTCAACTCTCTGATGATGATATCCAATGTCTTTTTAATGCTCACACGCTCCGTGGCGTCCGGAACACGTATTTTGGAGGTCATTGACGAAAAAATTGATATTACGGATGAAAACGCCCGGGATATCCAGGTCAAAAAAGGAGAAATTGAATTTCAGCACGTATGGTTTAAATACAAGAAAGAGGCAAAGGAATACGTGCTCACGGATATCTCTTTCCATATCCAACCGGGACAGACGGTTGGGATCATAGGTCAGACCGGTGCTGCCAAAACAACGCTCATCCAGCTTATTCCCAGGCTCTATGATGTGGAAAAGGGGGCTGTTATGATAGACGGCATCCCGGTCCGGGAATACTCCCTCAAACACCTGCGTGATGCCGTGGCTGTGGTCTTACAGAAAAACACCCTGTTCTCCGGCACGCTTCTCTCCAACTTAAAATGGGGAAAAGAAGACGCCTCCATGGAGGATGTAAAAGAGGTCTGCCGGATTGCCTGCGTGGACGAATTTGTGGAACGCCTTTCAGATGGGTATGAAACAGAGATGGGGCAGGGAGGCGTGAATGTCTCCGGAGGGCAGAAACAGCGGATCTGCATAGCCCGGGCATTACTGAAAAAGCCCAGGGTACTGATCCTGGATGATTCAACCAGCGCGGTGGACACTGCCACGGAAGGGCTCATACAGCAGCGGATGCAGGAATTCCTTCCTGATATGACCAGGATCATCATTGCCCAGAGGATATCTTCCGTAAAACATGCTGACCAGATCATCATTCTGGATGACGGCCGTATCAGCGATATCGGAACGCACCGTGACCTTCTGCAGCGCAGTGAGATTTACAGACAGATATATGAATCCCAAAAGGAAGGAGCGGATCTGTAATGGCAAAATTTGTAGGATATAAAAGACCCAAAAACACCGGGAAGACATTGCTGAACCTTTTTCATTATCTGGGAATGCATAAATGGCTGTTTGTCCTGGTGGCCCTCCTGGTACTTATAAGCACCTGTGCAAATATTATGGGAACTTATCTGTTGAAGCCGGTCATCAATCAGTTTATCCTGCCCGGAAACACTCGGGGACTTCTAAAAGCAGTGGCAGCCATGGGCGCCATGTACGGATGCGGGGCGCTGGCAACCCTGGGATATAACCAATTAATGATAAAATCATCCCAAAAGGTGATCAAGGAAATCCGGGCAGATCTGTTTGCCCATGTCCAGAAACTGCCGCTGCGGTATTATGATGCCCATACCCACGGTGAACTGATGAGCCGCTTTACTAACGATGTGGATACCGTCCAGGAAGCAATGAATAACAGTTTTGCCATGATAATACAAAGCTTTATGATGCTTACCGGTACGGTTGTCATGATGATGGTTTTAAGCGTGAGGCTTTCCTTGATCGTAGTTTTTTTCCTTCTTCTTATGTTTGTGTTTATCAAATTTAACGGAAGCAAAAGTAAAAAATATTTCCAGAGGCAGCAGGCCGAGATTGGCAGGATCAATGGATTTGTGGAAGAGATGATGGCCGGACAGAAAGTGGAAAAAGTGTTTAACCATGAGGAAAAGGATTTTCAGACTTTCTGTGAAATGAATGAGTCCCTGAGAAAGGAGTCCTCAAACGCCCTGACATTCGCAGGCCTGATGGTGCCTACCATCGTAAGCCTATCCTATGTAAACTATGCGGTCTCTGCCTGTGTGGGCGGTCTGTTCACCGTATTCGGTATGCTGGATATCGGAAGCCTCGCCTCTTATCTGGTCTATGTAAGGCAGAGCGCCATGCCCTTAAACCAGTTCACACAGCAGGTGAATTTCTTGTTGTCAGCCCTATCCGGTGCAGAACGGATCTTTGATATGATGGAGGAAGCCCCTGAAATCGACCGGGGGGACATCACCCTTTGCAATGTAGAAACAGAACAGGGCATACTGAGAGAATGCAGCCGGCATACCGGACAATTTGCCTGGAAAGTCCCCGGAAAGGAAGGGGCAAATCTGGTTTTGCTGAAAGGCGATGTGAAGTTTAAGAATGTTGTATTCGGATATGGCCAGGAAAAAATAATTTTAAACAATATCTCCCTGTACGCAAAACCGGGACAGAAAATTGCCTTTGTCGGTTCCACCGGCGCAGGTAAAACAACCATCATTAACCTTATTAACCGTTTCTATGAGATCCAGTCAGGCGTGATCACCTACGATGGTATTGATATTAAGAGGATACGGAAGGATGATCTAAGGCGTTCCCTGGCAATGGTCATCCAGGATACGCATTTATTCACAGGAACCATTGCAGAGAACATCCGATACGGAAAACTGGATGCAGACAACAGGGAAGTCCATGAAGCGGCTGTGATCGCCAACGCAGATTCTTTTATCAGGAGGCTTCCTGAAGGGTATGACACCATGCTGTACGGTGATGGGAGCAACTTATCCCAGGGACAGCGGCAGCTTCTGGCTATTGCCAGGGCTGCCATCGCCAAACCACCTGTATTGATCCTGGATGAAGCCACCAGTTCCATTGATACCAGGACAGAACGGCTGATCGAAAAGGGAATGGATGCAATTATGGAAGGCAGGACCGTATTTGTCATCGCGCACAGGCTGTCCACCGTGCGCAATGCCAAAGCCATTCTGGTACTGGAAAAAGGGCAGATCATTGAACGGGGCAGCCACGATGAACTGCTGGAACAAAAGGGACGCTATTATCAACTGTATACAGGACAATTTGAATTGGAGTGATGGAGATGGAAAAGAGTAAGATCAGAGAAATACTGCACGGTATGGACATAGAACGCAGAAAAATAGTAAGGCCAAAATTCCAGGAGCTGGGCCTCACTGTGGGCGAAGGGCAGGCCAAGATCCTGAAATGTCTCCTGGAGCAGGGAAGCATGACACAGCGCCAGCTCGCAGACAAGTGTATGCTGGATGTGACGACCATGTCCAGAACCCTGGACAAATTACAGGGAGCCGGATATCTGTTAAGAACAGTCAACCCCTCCTGCAGAAGATCCTTCCTGGTCTGTATCACGGAAAAAGGAAAAGAAAAGGCTGCCAGTGTGCAAAAAATATTTTCCGATCTGGATGAACAGATATGGCAGGGAATATCAGAAGACGAAATGGAAGTGCTGTATCATACACTCCAGAAAATCATGAAAAATTTTAAGGATGACTAAAGCCTTCAAAAGTCATAGGCATATTTACCACAAAAAACAAGGCACTGTGGAGTATTCTCCACAGCGCCTTGTTTTTATGAGTCCTCAAAGGTCTCTTTCAGTTTGTCCATAAATCCTTTTTTCTTTTTCTCTGTGCTGCCGGACGGACGGTTGCCACAGGCCTCATCAAATTTTCTGAGCGCTTCCTTTGCATCCTCGTTCAGCTTGGTCGGCACCTGAACCACCAGTGTTACATAGTGGTCGCCGCGCACACTCTTATTTCTCAGAGAAGGCACACCTTTGCCTTTCAGACGCACCTTGGTATCTGTCTGGGTCCCGGGCTTCACGTCATACATCACGTCCCCGTCCACTGTGCTGATGCGCACTTCGCCGCCCAGAGCGGCCTGGGCAAATGTAATGGGAGCGGTAGAGAATATGTTCATATCCTGTCTCTGGAAGATCGGGTGACGGGACACCACAACTTCCACCAGCAGATCTCCTCTTGGTCCGCCATTGGTTCCCGGTTCGCCCTTGTCCCTGATACGGATACTCTGTCCGTTATCTATACCTGCCGGTACGGATACCTGGATCTTCTTTCTCTGGTTCACATATCCGGTTCCGCGGCAGTCCGGGCATTTATCCTTGATCACCTTACCGGTTCCGTGACACTCCGGACAGGTCTGTACATTTCTCACCATACCAAACATGGACTGCTGGGTGTATACCACCTGGCCTTCCCCGTGGCATTTCGGACAGGTTTCCGGGGATGTTCCCGGCTTTGCGCCTGTTCCGTGACATGTATTACAGTTTTCCTTCAGATTCAGATCCAGCTCTTTTTCACATCCGAACACTGCTTCCTCAAAAGTAATGCGCACAGATGCCCTCACATTGGCACCTTTCATAGGGCCATTGTTGGCCCTTCTTCTTCCGCCGCCGCCGAATAAATCACCGAAAATATCGCCGAAAATATCACCCATATCGGCACCGTCAAATCCGCCGAAGCCTCCAAAGCCTCCAGCTCCGCCGGCACCGCCGTTTTCAAAGGCCGCATGGCCGAACTGGTCATACTGTCTTCTCTTATCCGGGTCACTCAAAATGCCGTAGGCTTCTGTAGCCTCCTTGAATTTTTTCTCCGCTTCTTTGTCTCCGGGGTTTACATCAGGATGGTACTTCTTTGCCAGCTTACGGTATGCGCTTTTGATCGTGGCGTCGTCAGCGCCTTTGTCCACGCCTAAGACTTCATAGTAATCTCTTTTATCTGCCATTGGTCTTATTCCTTTCTAAACATACAGTCAGGCATGGAGTGCTGTAAACACCCCATGCCATCCAAGTCATTTACTGACAAAGCTATTTTATACTTCTCTGTAGTCTCCGTCAACCACATCATCACCGTATGCTTCATTTCCTCCCTGGGTACCGGCGCCTGCGTCCGGACCCGGACCTGCCTGTGCTCCCTGGGAAGCCTGTGCCTGCTCATACATCTTAGCGAAGAGTTTCTGTGCGCTCTCCATCAGTTTGTCTTTGCCGGCTTTGATGTCAGCAACCTGAGCATCTGTGATCTCGTCTGTGTTTGCACAGCTGTTTAACAGTTCTTTTAATGCGTTCAGATCTGCTTCCACTGCAGTCTTGTCATTGGCATCCAGCTTGTCGCCTGCTTCTTCCAGCGCTTTTTCTGTCTGGAATACCATAGCGTCAGCGTCGTTCTTGGTGTCTACAGCCTCTTTTCTCTTCTTATCCTGAGCTTCATACTCAGAAGCTTCTCTTACTGCTTTATCAATATCATCATCGGACATATTGGAACCTGCAGTGATGGTAATGTGCTGTTCTTTTCCTGTTCCCAGGTCTTTTGCAGATACGTTTACAATACCATTGGCATCAATATCAAAGGTAACCTCGATCTGCGGAACACCTCTTCTTGCAGGCGGAATTCCATCCAGACGGAACTGTCCGAGGGATTTGTTGTCTCTTGCAAACTGTCTCTCACCCTGTACCACGTTGATATCCACTGCTGTCTGGTTATCAGCTGCTGTGGAGAAGATCTGGCTCTTCTTGGTAGGGATCGTAGTATTTCTTTCAATCAGTCTTGTAGCGATACCGCCCATGGTCTCAATGGACAGGGACAGCGGAGTAACATCCAGAAGAAGGATATCGCCTGCGCCTGCATCGCCTGCCAGCTTACCACCCTGTACGGAAGCACCCAGAGCTACACACTCATCCGGATTCAGGGTCTTGCTCGGCTCTTTGCCTGTGAGCTGTTTTACTTTATCCTGTACAGCCGGGATACGTGTGGAACCGCCTACTAACAGTACCTGGCCCAGTTCGGAAGAATTCAGGCCTGCATCAGACAGCGCACGGCGGACCGGCTCTGCTGTTCTCTCTACCAGGTCATGTGTCAGCTCATCGAATTTTGCTCTTGTCAGGTTCATATCAAAGTGCAGAGGTCCGTTGCTGTTCATGCTGATGAACGGCAGGTTGATGTTGGTCGTGGTTGCGGAGGAAAGTTCTTTTTTCGCTTTCTCTGCAGCCTCTTTGATTCTCTGCATTGCCATTTTATCTGCGGAAAGGTCTACACCTTCGGATTTCTTAAACTCAGCGATCATGTAATCTGCAACTTTCTGGTCAAAGTCATCACCGCCCAGACGGTTGTCACCTGCTGTGGATAATACTTCGATAACCCCATCGCCAATCTCAATGATGGAAACATCGAAAGTACCGCCGCCCAGGTCGTATACCATGATCTTCTGCTCTTTCTCATTGTCCAGTCCGTAAGCAAGTGCTGCTGCCGTAGGCTCGTTGATGATACGTTTTACTTCCAGACCTGCAATCTTACCGGCATCTTTTGTTGCCTGACGCTGAGCGTCGTTGAAATAAGCCGGAACTGTGATAACTGCCTCTGTCACTTTCTCACCCAGGTAGTTTTCTGCATCGCTTTTCAGCTTCTGAAGGATCATTGCGGAAATTTCCTGCGGAGAATATTTTTTATCGTCAATGGTCACTCTGTAATCTGTTCCCATATGTCTCTTGATGGAAGAGATGGTTTTATCTGCATTGGTAACAGCCTGACGTTTTGCCGGCTCACCTACCAGTCTTTCTCCTGATTTTGTAAAAGCCACAACAGACGGTGTGGTTCTTGCGCCTTCTGCATTGGCAATCACTACCGGCTGTCCGCCTTCCATAACACCTACACAGCTGTTTGTTGTACCTAAGTCAATACCTATAATTTTACCCATGATAAATTCCTCCTGAATTTAAAATCAATTACTTTTTCTGTTCACAGCGGTTTTTCGCTCCGCCAAAGCGTCTCATCTATAAGATAAAATCCAACGGACTGTTCCGCCGGAGAATTTGAGTTGCGCCTCAGGCGCACCTTCTGAAACTAATTAGCAACCTTCACCATGCTGTGTCTCACTACGTGGTCTTTGTAAAGATAGCCTTTCTGGAATTCTTCAACTACTTCACTCTCCCCGGCTTCTTCATCCTCCACATGCATGACAGCATTGTGGTAATCCGGATTGAATTCCTGTCCTACTGCTTCGATTGGCTTTACGCCAATCTCTTCAAAGACGGTCATCATCTGCTTGTAAATCTTTGTCATACCGTCAGCAAAAGGACTTTCCTTTTCATTCTCCGGAACTGCTGCCAGACCTCTTTCAAAGTTGTCAACCACCGGAAGGATCTTTTCAATCACTTCACGCGCACCGATCTCATACATGGATGCTTTTTCCTTCTCCGTGCGCTTTCTGAAGTTGTCGAACTCTGCCATCTGGCGTTTTACCATATCGGTGAGTTCTTCTATCTTTTCATCTTTTTTATCTTTTTTCTTTTTACCAAACAGGCCTTTTTTCTCTGTTGACTTTCCTTTTCCCTGGTCAGCCTGCCCGTCTGTCTGCTCTTCTGATTCCTCCGCAGACCGGTCATCAGCCTCACAGGCCTCTTCACAGGTGGCCTCCTCTGCCAGAGCCTTGTCGTCTTCCTCTAATATTTCTTCTGCTTTCTCTTCAGAAGCCGCATCCGGCTGCATCTCTTCATATAATTCCTTTTCTTCTGACACGAATCCGTACCGCCTTTCTAGGTTTTCTTAAATATATTGTCCAACTGCGTCTTCAGCGTTTTCAAATTGTCCACTACGTTCTCGTAATCCATACGCTTGGGGCCGATAATACCGATGGTACCCTGCATCCCGCCTCCCAGATCGTATGTTGCTGTCACAACGCTGCAGTCTTTCATAGTCTTTACAGGGGTTTCATTTCCAATGTATACCTGAATGCCGGTATTTTCTTCGGAATTCATAGTATCTTTTACCAGATCTACCAGCTCCTGCTTTTCCTCAAAGGCGGAAATCAGTTCACTGGCTTTTGAGGTGTCCGCCAGCTCCGGATACTTGAAAATATTCGTGGTGCCGCTGGTATATATCTCCACCTCATCATCATCCACTGCAATGGCATTGGCCACCGCGTCAATGACGCTTCCCACAACAGCGCTGTGGATGCCTGCCTGTTCTTTCATCTTGGTGATCATGCCCAGGTTGATCTCCTCAATGGTGAGGCCGTTTAACTGGGTATTGAGAAGCAGGTTCAGCTTCAATATTGTGTCATCATCCATAGGCTCCTGAAGGGTGATCATATGATTCTTAACGATATTTCCTTCAATCACCAGAACCGCCAGCAGCTGCATAGCAGCAACCCTGGAAAGCTGGATGAATTTTAATTTGTTTCTGTGATAGGTCGGGCCTGTGATCATGGTTGCATAGTTGGTGTTGGATGCAAGAACCTTCACCACCTGTTTGAGCACCTTCTCCATTTTGTCGGTCCGCTCGATCATCATTTCCTTGATCTCCGAAACTTCCTGTTCCTTCTCCCGCATCAGCTCATCCACATAGAGACGATAGCCTGTGTCTGAGGGAATCCGTCCTGCTGAAGTGTGGGGCTGTACTATATACCCCAGTTCCTCCAGGTCTGACATCTCGTTCCGGATGGTTGCAGAGCTGAGATTCAGGTCAGTGTATTTTGAAATCGTTCTCGAACCAACCGGTTCGCCGGTCTCCAGATATGTCTGGATAATGGCTTTTAATATCTTTCGTTTCCGCTCATCCAGTTCACTGTCCATTATTATCTCCTTTCTGCTTCTGCATTGATAGGGCCGGATCTCTTTTCCGGTGTTGTTAGCACTCGTTTGTGTGGAGTGCTAACATCTATGTTCTAAAGATAGCACCAGCGTGTTTATTTGTCAAGGGCTTTATATTTTTTTTAGAAAGTTTCAGAATCTGCAACAATAGGTAAAGTAGAAACGGCATACAAAAAACAGAGGGGCTGTATATACTTAACAGCATTCCCTCTGTTTTGTTATAATATATCAGAAATTTTTGCCGGTGGTCATTTATTCAATGGGTACCACGTAGAGATCATCCTCTGTGAGCAGCTTGTCACCTTCCGGATAAGATTTTACAAACAGAAGGCTTTCCACTTGATCCGGGTCCAGAATCCGGTCAATCCCATACGTGAGCGCGTACGCATCACTGTCCTCTGACAAATACCCGGAACTGCCCGGTCCCCGGTACAGGTACATGTAAGTGGTTCCATCCTTCATCCTTACGCCTGTCAGCCACGGAGCTTCCGCATATGTTTTGGAAATGATCTCTTCACCGGATTCATTATATCCTTTTTCTTCTATCTCCTGTCTTGGAAAATCATATACGACTCTCATGGAGATAGGAGATATTTCAACCTGTTTTACAATGGCTTTGCTGTCCCCCAGCTCTTGATCCGGACTGCATTCCCGCACCTGGTCCGAACCACCCAAGGTCCAGGTAAAGCTCCAGGTATCCTCTATATCCGGTATATGACCGTCTATGGTGATCTCCCCCAGGTTTTTCAGTTCAACAGAAATCGGTTTCCCGATAAAATATCCCTTTTCATTTTCTTTTGCCAGTGTGATCTCGTACTCCAGGCTGCCGTCCTCCCGGACATATTTTTCCAAAGGTCCTTCCTCCGGGAGCGGCGTCCCATCCGCATATACGGCTTTGCCGTCATTTCCCCGAACCAGACCGTTGTAGAACCCTCTCGAAATACTGAAATCTCCGTCAGAGGCGTCCTGACCGTCAATACGGATCTGCACATCTTCAAAATCCGGCTGTTTTCCCGCCTCAGGCTCATATCCTTCTACTTTGAATGCCAGATGCACGTAATAGTTATCCACAATACTCTGCAGAGCCGTGACTTTTATCCCCTGCTCGCTAACACTTTGGTTCACAGGTGACGCCATATTATCTGCTTCCAGTTTATGCATTTGTTCCTGTTCCGCTTTCATACCCTCTGACAGCCCATGGCTCCACTGCATATAGACTGCGGCTCCCGCTGTAACCGTTCCAAAAGCAAGAACAGCCGCTGCCACGAGAATCCATATCTTCTTTTTCGGCATTCTGCCTGATGATCTTTTCACTGCCATTTTCCCTTCCATGCGTCTTTTTTGCGCATCCTTTTTTATAGAAGCAAAAGCATCCTCTGCTTTTTTCTGTACTGTTTCAGGAATCGGTACATCCTGTCTGAGTTTTTCAAATATATCCTCTTCTCTCATACTCATATCAATCTTCTCCTTTCCGCTTCCGGATAATATTCCTTAGCCATGGTTTTTCTGGCCCTGGCGATCCTGGTCCTAACCGTTGCCTCCGGGATATCCAGGATCTGGGCGATCTCCGACATTTTAAAGCCTTCCACATAATACAGGATGACCACTGTGCGGTACTTCTCATCCAGAATGCCCAGTGCTTCGTTCCACTCCAGATTGCTGTATCCCTCCTCATTTATCTCTACATCGGGCATCTCCTCCGTGAAAGAAAGGTTCTCTTTTTTGTTCCGTATATCCTTGCATTTGTTGATCAGGATCCTGGTCATCCAGGTACGAAAATACCTCTCTTCCCTGAGCCGGTCTATTTTTTCCCAGCAGGTGAGGATGGTTTCCGAGATGGCGTCAGCTGCGTCCTCCTCATTGGAAAGCAGAGAACGCGCAGCTTTATACATATTCTGCATCTGGGACTGCATCAGTTCCGTGAATGCATCCGCATCCCGCTCCTGCGCTTTTTTTATAAGATCATTCATATCAGGTTCCTTTCTTCCGCACGTACGTTTCCACATGTTTTTCATGTTTCTGCTTATTAGACAGGAAGTTTGCCGGAAATGTTTCAAACTATTTGATATTTTGTAAAACAGGAAGATTTGATGACGTGCGCCCATTCCGCCCGGCGGACTTTTCTGTATAACAAAACAGCCGGCGGACCGTTAGAAACGATGCGCCAGCCGTATATCATACTGCTGCTTTTTTATTAAATACTTTATTGATAACAAATACCACGATAACCAGCACCGCAACGGCAAATCCCAGGGAAGCGGCGCTTTTCGTTGCCCCTGCGATAATAAAAGCAATGAGAGCGATCACACCGTTCACCAGCGCGTAGGGAAGCTGGGTCCTTACATGTTCCACCAGATCACATTCTGCACCTGTGGAGGACAGAATGGTGGTATCAGAGATCGGGGAGCAATGGTCTCCGAACAGGCCGCCGGAGAGAACCGCGCCCACTGCTATGGCAAACGGTATGGAGAATGCCTGGGCCATTGGTATGGCAAGAGGCATCATAATTGCGAAAGTTCCCCAGGAGCTGCCTGTGGAGAAGGACACAAATGCCCCAAACAGGAAGATAGCCGCAGGAACCAGCGCTGCGGAAAAGCTCATGGATTTCAGCACATCCACAATGAACTGTGCCGTACCCAGCTCACTGATCATGCTTCCCAGAGACCAGGCAAGGATCAGGGTGATGGCCACGTCCGTCATGCCTTTCATACCGCCCACATATACTTTGAAGGTCTCACTGAAGTTCATAACCTTAAAGAGGCATATCATAAGGATCAGTACCAATGCCCCGAAAAAGTATCCCATGGTAAGCGCAACCCTGAATTCATTGCCGTCCACTTTTTTAAAGGGAAATCCCAATGGCGCCAGCGTAGCAAACAATGTTACGAATACAACTACAATAGGAAGGATCACCATAATGGGTTTTGCGTTCTTTTTGGAATATGCTCCGGTGTTCTCCTCTTTCTCCACATGCTCTTCAAAGCTGTAATCCGCCTTTTCTTTTTCAGCCTTTTGTTCTGCTTTTTTCATCTGGAAAAAGTCTATTTTTGTAAAGGCTATGAGCGGAATCATGAGGATAGCCAGGATGGCGTAGATCTGGAAGGGAATTGCCCGGACAAATGTAGTGTAATCCGATGCTTTTACCCCCAGGTTATCAAACTCTGATTGGATAAGCCCCATAATGTATACGCCCCAGCCGATAAAAGGAATCAAAATAGCCACCGGTGAGGACGTGGAGTCCAGGATCCAGGCCAGTTTTTCCCTGGAAATCTTCAGTTTGTCAAACAGAGGCCGAAACACAGGCCCTACCAGAAGCGGGGTGCCCAAATCCGAAAAGAAAATAATGATGCCCCCGGCCCAGGCGCAGAGCTGTGCTTTCAGCTTTGTGTTCACATAGCGGTATGCGCTCTGTCCAAAAGCCTGTGCCCCTCCTGACTTTTCCATGAGTTTGATAAATCCGCCGATAAAAACAACAAGTACGATCACACCTGCGTTATAGCTGTCTGTAAGCTGCACGAATAAATAATCACCAATCATGGATTTCACAGCCAAAAACGGATTACCATGGCTGAAGATCAATACACCGGTAAGCCCTCCACAGAAAAGGGAAAGAATCACATTTCGGCTTTTGATCGCCAGGATAACGGCTATGACAGGCGGCAGTAAACTTAAAATACCGTAATTCATAGGTTTCCTCCCAATAATAATATTTTCACATAAGAAAAGGCCTTGGCTGGATATTTTTAAACAGCCACGGTCCTGTATTACCGTCCCGCCCGGGGACAGTCCATGAGTAATATTACAATATTCTGAATAAATTTACAAGAAATTTATTTTATATCTGCCCCGCAGTGTCTGAAAATTGAGTTCGGCAAACGGCGCGTCACTATTTGCCGGAATGACTTTTCAGACACATGCTGGCTTAGACGGATCAATCCTCTGAAATCTCTTCCAGATTTTTTCTAAGTTCTATCATCTTATCACGCAGCTCTGCTGCCATCTCGAAATTCAAATCTGCTGCTGCTGCCCGCATCTGTTTTTCTACATCCTGAATCAGCTTCTTCAGCTCTTTCTTGTTCATGGACTCCGGATCTTTCATCAGCTTGTTCTCCGTCTCTGCCACACTCTTGGAGATGCTGATCAGATCACGGACCGCCTTCCTGATCGTCTGCGGTGTGATGCCGTGGGCCTCGTTGTACTCCTGCTGCAGCTTACGGCGGCGCATGGTTTCGTCAATGGCAAGGCGCATGGAGTCCGTTATTTTATCGCCATACATAATAACACGCCCATCTGAGTTACGGGCCGCACGTCCAATGGTCTGGATCAGGGATGTCTCAGAACGCAGGAATCCTTCTTTATCCGCATCCAGGATTGCCACAAGGGTGATCTCCGGGATGTCCAGCCCTTCACGGAGGAGGTTAATACCTACCAGAACATCAAACACATTTAACCGCATATCACGGATGATTTCCGTACGTTCCAGGGTGTCGATATCTGAATGCAGGTATTTAATGCGGATGCCCAGTTCTTTCATATAATCCGTCAGGTCCTCTGCCATCCGCTTGGTCAGGGTGGTTATGAGAACCTTATTGCCTTTTTCCACCTCTTTGTTAACTTCCCCAACAAGGTCGTCGATCTGTCCAGCAACAGGGCGCACCTCCACCATGGGGTCCAGAAGTCCTGTGGGCCGGATGATCTGCTCTGCGCGCAGCAGTTCATGATTCGCCTCATAGTCCCCTGGCGTGGCAGATACAAACATGATCTGGTCTATTTTGTTCTCAAACTCCTCAAAATTCAGTGGGCGGTTATCAAGGGCTGACGGCAGGCGGAAACCGTAGTCAACCAGTGTGCTCTTCCTGGAGCGGTCACCTGCATACATACCTCGTATCTGGGGAATGGTCTTGTGGGATTCATCCACAATGATCAGATAGTCATCCCCGAAATAGTCCATGAGGGTATAGGGTGCCTCCCCAGGTTCCAGACCGGATAAATGGCGGGAATAGTTCTCGATCCCCGAACAGAATCCCGTCTCTTTCAGCATTTCTATATCAAAGTTGGTCCTCTCGGAAATCCTCTGTGCTTCCAGCAGTTTGTCCTCACTGCGGAAATAGTCCACCCGCTCTTTTAACTCCTCCTCAATATTCACAGCCGCCTTCCGTATCTGCTCAATGGGAACTACATAGTGGGAGGCCGGGAAAATGGCAATGTGATTGAGCTGGGACTTGATCTCACCAGTCAGGGTGTCAATCTGTGTGATCCTGTCAATCTCATCCCC
The DNA here is from genome assembly GCF_900258535.1 of Blautia marasmi. NCBI lineage: Bacteria > Bacillati > Bacillota > Clostridia > Lachnospirales > Lachnospiraceae > Blautia > Blautia marasmi. The sequence goes on along the minus strand of NZ_OIWX01000001.1, from coordinate 3,339,506 downwards.
GAAAAATTCCACCCGCACTGCCATGTCTGTATAATCCGCCGGAAAGATCTCCAGCACATCCCCGCGCACGCGGAAGGTACCGCGGTGAAAGTCCATGTCATTTCTGTCATACTGGATGTCGATCAGCTCCCGCACCACGTCATCCCTGTCCTTTTCCATACCCGGACGGAGAGAGATGATCATGTTCTGGTAATCCTTGGGGCTTCCAATGCCGTAAATGCAGGAAACACTGGAAATAATGATAACATCCTTCCGCTCACTCAGGGAGGATGTAGCGGAGAGACGGAGCTTGTCGATCTCATCGTTGACTGAGGAGTCTTTTGCTATATAGGTGTCGGATGAGGGGACGTAGGCTTCGGGCTGGTAGTAGTCGTAATAAGAGACGAAATATTCCACCGCATTGTTCGGGAAGAATTCCTTGAACTCTCCGTAGAGCTGTGCAGCAAGGGTTTTATTGTGGGCAATAATGAGAGTCGGCTTCTGGATTTCCTGGATGACATTGGCCATGGTGTAAGTCTTGCCGGAGCCTGTGACCCCTAGTAAAGTCTGGCATTGGTTGCCTTCCTTGAATCCTTTTACCAACTGTTCGATGGCCTGCGGCTGGTCGCCGGTTGGCTTATATGGAGATACTAATTTAAAGATTTTTTCTTCACTCATATAGGTTTCTCCTTCTGCTGTTTTTGAATACTTAAATAGTAATTACACGAATTTTTCGTGTAATCAGAATATCTTTTTTCTAATAAAAATCGTAAAACACACTTTTGGTTGTAAAACGACTATTTTTATCGTTGTTTCTCAGGAACAAATGTTCTGCTTTTATTTTATCTTATGTTCTATTTCGTGTCAATTTTTCTTTTTAAGATTATTTTCTGCTGCCCTGTCAGGGTTTTCACAAAAGCATATAAAGTAGTATTCATCCTATCATCGTATCTTATGATACTATAATTCTCTATCCGTAAATTTAGGAAGAAAAAGGACAGCCTTTCTGACTGTCCTCTACACCTATATGCATTATGATGAAATCTCTCTTCGCAACATATAAATATTACTCTATCATTTTATAAAGTTTAAAATTGCATGTCAATATCAAAGCAGTCGCAATTTTATCGCACAAGTATAATTCCCTTAAATTTGGGAGTACAGCTAGTCAAAACCCTTTAAATATTCGCATGCTCTGCATCTGGTTTGCAAATAAAACACGCTTTCTTTGACTTGTTTGCAATTACCTTCTGGCTCATAGGAAAAGGAAATTCATTATTTGTGAGCTATTCTTTCGATTTGATTCATAGCTGTTTCCGCCTTTCGATTATTTGCAGAAACATATCTTTATTTTTTGACCAATTCTGAAAACCTTTATATCCATTTGAGATGTTCATCTATTCTAGACTCTTTCTATTTAATATTTTGTATTATTTCTACCAATGTACGCCGACTTAGGTACTCCCTTTCGCAATATCTCGCGTAATGCTATAATATGATAATACATCAAGAATTTCTTTATCTGTACATTCATAATCTCCTTCTTTAAACTTATTTAAAGAAATAATAGACTTAGCAATCTCGAGTTTTTTAGCAGAAAGTGAACAAAATTTTGCCCACCACTCATTTGCCAAATCACAATCTTCACTTGAATGTTTTTTGTATCTATCCGCAAGCCGTTCTCTCAATTCTTGATCATATTTTCTCCTATATATAATAAAAGTTTCAGGCATCCACAAAATTTTATAAAATTCATTCAAATCACGTCCAAAAGCTTCTTCAAAAAATTCAACTCCTTTCCCTATTTTCCCTTTTGTGGAATTCAAAACTGCCTGCACCGCACGAATGAATTTTCTATTCCAATGTACCCCTAAATAGTTTCTGTTCTTAAAATATTCCGGATCGTTAATTGGATGATATTTCATTGGAAATGAATATATCGTAACACCTAGTTCTTCGCAAAGGTCAATATTAATTCTCATTCGATAATAGAGTTCTTTTGGTTCATCCTCAAAATTATAAAGAAGATAGTTTGACAACTCCGTTATCCCACATTCTGCGGCATTCTTTACAGCATTAATATAAAAGTCAACACTTTTAGAATCACAATGGTCAAACGCAATGCGCAATGGTCTAATATTAATTTCTGAAAGCTTTTTCATTTTTTCTTTAGTTGCCAGTCTTGCATCTAATCCTTGATTAAAATCGATGTACCTTGTCCTTTTAGATTTATGAAAAAGTTTATCGTACAAAGGTCGAATTATTTCGTCGAACTTACATATCTCCTCGCAGGTTGCCGTTTCCACATATAGAAGCCCACGTTCTTCTCTACGTAAATAAAACTGGCCAGATTCCTCCTCTGGGAGTTTCTCCGCAATTTTATCATAAAGTTTTATTATCTTTTTAATATATGCTCTAAGATTATAGCCCGCCTTCAAATTTTTTATAGCAACCTCATATTCATTTGGCGGAATATATGTAGCTCCTTTTCCAAAACCACACTCTTTAATTTCATCAATAATTTGTTCAAAACAATTAGACGCAAATACATTATTATCCATCAACAACAAATCTTTCTGTGCGCCAAAATTTTCATCAACATATTCTATCTGGTGCTTTATCCCTATATAATTTTTGTATTTTGGCTCCAATGTTTTTACAGCGCAAAACGTACAATTACGTGGGCATCCCCTTGTCATATATCCAAAATAAGCATTTTTTGCCGGATATTCATAATCAATTTCTTCTAGAATCGAGTAATCTAATGGCAGCTCATCTATAATATCAGTATTGCCTTCATCAAGATCACCTTCTTTATCAAGAAGTCCTTTATGTGGTTTAATTCCGGTTTCCTCATATATATAGTCTGGAACTATAGTAGATGCAATACCACCAACGAGCATTTTTCCTTCTGCTTTACAAAAATTTTTGGCGTAATTTATCGTATCTACCGTTTGCTTCCAATAAAATGTAAACAGCGTTGTTACTCCCACAACATCAAATTGCGGAAATTCTTTATTCTTATATTTTCGACGATATGTTTTAATTATTTCTTCATATTCACTTCCTCGAAAATCAGGAATCATATCAAGATATGAATATTTTCCAATTTTTATATATTCAGTAAGTTTAGAGAAGTATTTTTTAAAAGAAGGTTCTCTTGTTTCTGCACAAAATTCTTCACAAAGCAACTGAGCCGCAAATTTTTTCAAGTCACCTTTAAAAAAACGTACATCATCATTACATTTCCGATAATATGTCGCAATTTTCATTAACCCCATAGGTGGATATTTATTTTTATAATTAGGCTCAATTAATAATACTTTACGATTCATTGTAATTCATCCTCTATTTTCCGTATTATCTTTTCAGCAGTTTTTTCGTCAGTAGCCGAAACAATAATTCCAAATATTTTAGAAATCAGCTTTCGTTCACTTTTCTTATATGCCGACAATTTGTCTACACGCCGACTTATCAAAGCTGATTGTTTAGGCTCTTTAATCGGTTTTTCTACCTTTATTGTTTCTCGTTGCTCTCGCTCCTTTTCAATACGCGTAATAACCTGCCCAACTACCGAATCCGGTTCATTTTCTATCTTTATTTTCTTCTTTTCTATTTCTTTTGTTGCCTTTTCTGCTTGTGCTTTTGCCTTTTCAACTTCCGCGAGTGCGTTCTGAAAATGGTTTTCGTCTACAAAATCTCCTCGCTCTTTTTTCTTTTGCAATTCAGCTTCTTTCTTTTTATAGCTGTCAATTTTACTAAACGCACTGTTAATTGCAGACCCTTCATAATATATCTTAGAAAGTTCTCCATTAAAATATTGACGCATTTCTCTTTCAAATTCCACTCGAGTAACATTTTCATTGAAATAATCTCGTTGCGAATTAGGTATTAAATCCTTTGAAACAGCAAAAACCTCCCCAATAAAATAGTGGTGCCCCCGATCCTGTTTAAATAATTTCTGAAGAGCATCTTCACTGCCAACCTGAATGTTTTCTTTACGTAAACGCAGCCCTCTCATTTTACATTCTTTTGATATTACAGCTTTAAAATGAGATACTCCTATCCACAGCCATGCCAATAAATTATTATGTGAATCATATATTTCTTTAAATGCAAGATTAAAAACCTCATCTTCACCTTTGCTGGTTTTAAATGCAGTTTTATATTTCTTAAATATTTGCTCACCATTTAAAAAAATATTGTATTCATCAATATTACAACCTATTTCTTTTGAATGTTTATATATTTCGGTACGATAAATAAAGGTGTTTTGATAAGGAACCGGCGCAACAAAAGACAGATACTCTTTAATTTGAGTAAAATCCAGCAAATCCGTATTTTCATCGTTTATCCCTATCATTTCCACTTTAAACCAATGTGACTCCTTATCTACTGTATTCTTTGAATCAAATTCATAGATACTACTAAGCACTTCACTAGCAGTATATTTTTTCCCATTTTCACTTGCAGTTATTAATTCACGCATCTTAATTGCGTCACATCTCATAATAGAAATAGTATTTTCTCCTTCTGCTGTAGATGTGAAAACAAGTTCTTTACAATATGCAAGACCGCAAAGACGCCCTATACCACGAAATCCTTTATTCTCGCCAATCTTCTTATCAGAATTTGCAATATCAGCAAGAGTCTTTTCAAAATCCGCCTCACAAATACCAGTAGCATTGTCCTCTATGCTGATAGTTCGTTTTTCTGCATCAAGCCATATATCGATACGACCACTTCCTAAATCACTCAACCTGTTCGGATTACCTGGATATAAAAGTCCCATGTCGTAAGCCTTATCTAGCTGATCACAGGCGTTCTGAATGTACTCACGATATATAACTTTAGAATCTTGATACATTCCTGTAGTTAAATTTTCCAGTATATTTGCGCCAAAAATGTATTCTCTCATTGTATTGGCCCTCATTTCTTAAATTGCTTATAGATTGGTTTTGGAAACCGTATTTTCAACAAAGAACGAAAAATTGGATTTTGAATGAGATAATCTCCCTGTTCCAATCGTGTAAGCATATTTTTGTATGTACTTGGTAAACTACCATAATCTTTTGTTGATGTTTCTATAGAATTTGTTCTTCCATAAGCATGCGTAGAACAATTTCCTGTAACTCTCTGATGAATGTTAGAACGAAATTGCTCCGCCCCAAATAAAACTACTCCTAGAGAACGTCCTCTTTCTGTAACGTCTAGTATCTCTCGCAAAATAGGCGAGGACTTCGGTGTTTCTTTAGAAGCATATTTATTCAATTCATCAATAAAAACTATAATACGAGAAGGCGGATTTATTCCGTTTTCGCCATCGTATTCTCCAAGTTTAAGGTTATAAATAGTACGCACAGCATCTCCAAATACAAACGCCTGCTTATCCTCTGGAAGTTTTGCAACATCAATAACATAAACGTCATTATTAGAAATATGCTTAATTGCATCAGCAAGCCGACATTCGTGTCTACTACTATCTGCACGATTTGCAAACATATCATCGTTTTTTATCGCCTTATTAACAATACGTTTAAATTTGCGCCAGCTTAATACAGATATTTCATTAGAAGTACGCTGTGTTCCCCGTCCCTGTGTCTGTGACTTTTGTGATAATTCATCAACTTTCTCTCTAAATCCTTCCCATGTATTTACCTGATCGCCTCCAAAATCAGGATCGGTAGTATCAATTATCTTACTTATAATTGCCTCCATAGTCTGCTGAGGATCATCTACATCTGCAAATAACATTTCCAAACTTTCTTTATCATCCTCATATGAATACTTAAATTTCTGTAGTTGCCCTTCTCTAATATATTCTTCTATATCTTCTTTGGGCAAATATGTACTTTGCTTTGCAGAAGCATTACTGGAATAAGGAATAAAATATTTGACTTGTTTAAATGGTTCTGTGCTTAAACCCAAGTCTTTATATTCCTGATAAACTCTCTCCTTTTCTCCCTCACTACCCTTTTTAAAATCATTAGGACTATGAATGGCCATTAAATCTTTTCCCTTGACATTAAAAATCACAAAAGCAACACTTTCCTCGCTATCCACAGGCATTTTTAAATATTGTTCTTGAACAGCTTTCATCAAAAACATCGCATACGAAGTTTTCGATGCCAAACCAGAAATACCAGAAATATTGAGATGGGCACCCTCTGGTCCAAGAATAAACTTAGAATTCAAATTCACTGGAAGTGTAATTTCTTCCGATGTACCTTCGTACATTTTTAACGAACCGCACACAAGCGGATTTTGAATTTTATCCAATCCAAGTGCCATAATTATTTCATCTGCAGACGCTAAATATACTGGTGCATTATTATGCACCGGCGTATAAAGATTTTTGCTGTTATATGAAACCGAAGCTTCCACATAATTCATACCCACTCTAAGTGTAGGGTCATCTACAGTAACATCTCCGAAATCGCTTGATATAAAACTTGTTAGAAAACTTTGCGCATCAGTAATATGGGAAATGTTTTCTATTACGCCGAAAGAATACGAATCATCAATATGCTTAACTTTTACGATATCAAACGCATGTAGTTTCAAGTCCGCATCTGTCCAAAACGTAAACTTGTCCATAGTTGTCGGTACTTTTTCAGTCGCTATGATTCTTCCTATAGGTTTTTTCATGTTTCCCCTCCTTAAAATAAATGCAAAAAACTTTCTGCACTAAGATATCTTGATTTGACATATGTTTCTGTAAGATAGATAGGATATATATGATTTGCCCACCGTAAATCCGAGCCATAACATACAGGATTCCTCTCATTAATAAGATAAGCACTCAACTGATCGACAAGCGTACTATCAATTCCATCCTCAATTTCTTCTTGTGTGACCAGTATCTTCTCAACTTTAATAATGCCATCAAACGGTGTACGTGTACGTTTCTTATCTCTAATCCTTATATACCATACTGCAAACTCTGTGTCTCCAAACCAAGCCGGATTTTTAAAACAAGCCACCGGAGTTCTATAATACAAAGGTAAATCTGCAATAAAACCTGGATTTGGTTTTCCATTAATATCCACACAAACTTCTGGGTTGAAATTTTTTGAAACACCAAGAACCCAATTATAATTATTTTTAAAAGTTTGATACTTTCTTTTATCTGACCTATCATCTTTCGTTGGACGATATTCTAAAGATCCATCTTTTACAAGATAATTGTCCTGATTTAATTTCCCTTCTCTTACCAATTCAGCTACCAATTCCTTTTCTCGTTGCAACATCCTGCCTTGAATACATGCTGTGCCGAGATCTTCAAACTTCTTCTCCGCATTCTTTGCAGTACGATACGGAATAATTGTTGAAAATTCAATTCCAAGTCTCTTTAGCTCTGGTGATTCATTCAATTTGCGGGCAGTTGCAGGAAAAAAGCCTGCTTTCCCATCCGCATTTGCAATATCTGGAATTGAAAGGATAAACTCTCTTTTAAACTTATCTTTTTCTGGAATCATATGTTTGTTTTCCCTTTTGCAACACCCCACACCTATCTGTCCTGCAACAACGGGATATATTACACTTCTTCCTCCTGATTTTGTATATGCTATATCATCAACTTTAAAAACTCTGCGAGAACCATCTAAAAAATAAGTAAGCAACTGTTCTTCTCTTGCAGACAATTTTTTACTTAACACTTCTAAAGACACATACTTTCTATTTGTCTTATCTGTTTCTGCCGTTTTCTTCCAAACAATAGAATCTTCACCGTAATCAATGAATGGTCTGTCTGCATGGTCAAGACCATACTTATGAGCTTTATAGCTTTTGCCGCCCGTTACCTCTGCCAATATAGACATTATTTTATCAGACATTTTCCTCATCTCCCTCAGTTGAACAACTTTCAAAATATCTTTTGATTTAACATCAAGTGCAGTATACTTCCCCGTCTTAACTCTCTTAATGATATTTTCGAAAATACCAATCTATTTCATTAGTTTAGCCTTTATAATATCTTTTACTATCATATGAGTAACAGCTATATCATATCTCTATACAAGCATTCAGAATAATAATATCATACAACTGTAAATTTACCAATAATTATCTTCCCTCTATCACGACATACGCATGAACGATTTTCTTTCGCTATTCCCATAACTATCATTTTTTAAAAAGACAAAACTTCTTCCAGATACTTGGTCGGACACAGGCTGATCGCAAAACGCTTTTTCTTCATAGATAATCCTGGCTTTAGCACTTCTACCATCTTTAAGATACTTAGACTCCACTTTCGGATTATGTTCTGATTCTGCGCTGCCTGCTTATCCAACGTTGTATTTGCATCTTCTCGAAATGTTACATCTAAATGCCAATGCATACTTTCTACGCTCCAATGTCCTCTCACTGCACGTCTGAAACTCTCTATCTCAGGAGATAAGCTGCTGATATAATAACGGTTTTCTTTCCTCTCCCCTTTTTCTTCCATTCCGATACTTTTCAGCCCTTTCCATTCCTTCCTCCCGGACAGCCATTTTATCTCGCCGGTCTGATAATATTTCCTTCTTTCCAGCTGTCCATGCGCTTTTTCTACCGTACACAGGTAATCTCCCTTTTTTCGTATCTCCTGCTGCACTTCCGGATCGCTCAAATACAGCTTTATATCTTCATATATCCCCATCTGGTTCCCCTTTAGCGCAAGTACATAATCTGCCCGTTTTTTCCGTACCTTTTCCGCAATGCCTTTCTGTGTCCCCATCGCATCGATCGTTATGATCTGCCCTTTTATCTGTATCTTATCCAGCAGTTAACATCCTATATATATTCCAGCCACTCAAGTAATTCTTCCATAATGTCAAATCCCCCTTTTTTCTATCATACCAGAAAAAGGGCATTTGTTCATAATTTATTTACTCATGCGTTTGTCGTGTCCCTCTATACTCTAATACAAACTCCAAAAACAAAGCAAACATCTTACAAATACCCTGAATTACCTGTACTGATTCGAAATATAACTAATTTCAAATAACATCTTATGTCATATAAAAATAAAACATCTAATGTTTTTTATCACATCAAGATTCTTTTAAAATATTGTAATAAGTTTTTTTCTTGAAACTATTGAGTTTGTATGCTTTTCTGAAATTTTACAAGATATCGTCATGGCATACGAATAGCTCTTTAATCATGTTTGCATATCACCTTATATGTGAAACAATTATCCCTCCAAAAATATCTATATATTCCAAGCTTACATCATTGCTCTTTGTCATGGCAATTACTTTATCATATACTTAGTACCTCTTCCCCTGCCTTCAATTTTTACAACACCTTTCTTCCCCATATCTTTCAGTAACTGTGTTGTCTTTGATTTGCCAAACGGGGCATAAGGAGCAATTTCACTGATTGATTTCAGCATTGTCCTGCTCAAAATCTTATATATTATTCTTTCGTCTTCCGTTAAATTCAGGTTTTTTTCAAAAACCGGAAGTACGATCTTGATTGTATTTTCCGACACTTCAAAATCCGGCTGCATCAAGCCTTCTTTATAGAGCTGTTTTATCCTTGTTATTCCTGTACCGAATATTTCGACAAACCCCAATCTATAAAATACATTTGCAAGATTTCTATTTCTCAAGACCGAGAGTTTCCCCGATAAATATTCATCTTCTGTTATTCCAGAAGGCAGTCCTCCCGGAGAAATAATTTTTATTCTGTCATCAAACATCGAAACTTTGATCTGTGAATCCATATCCCATGCTCTGTGAATCAGTGCGTTTGCAATTGCTTCTCGAAAGGCAGCCTCCGGTATCTTTTCTATCTTTTTCCTGTCAGTGCCCTGTATTTCTTCATATTCATAATAATCCTTAAACACCTCTGCTGTCTTTTCGTAGACTTCTAAAATGGATACATGATCAAAGGTTGCCCTCTTATGGATCACACTGATGTTTTCACCGAACTTTACCATATCAATTCCCGGAAAATGGTTTTTATCTGCCAAGATACCGGCCGCATTATTATATCCAATCGTACTATTGTATAAATTCAACGTTTTCAAGGTATCCTGATTAAAAGTTTCAATCTGGATACATTCTTTTAATTTTTGACATAGTGTATCAAATGTCAACTCTTGCTCCTCACACCGTACTTCTTCAAATCTGATATTTTTTCCTTCTAAAATCAGTCTTGACAACTCCAGTGTGTCAACCTCTATGGTTGCAGTATCATTTCGCTTATATGCCTTCGATTTATATAAATAAGGCTTTTGCATCCCGCTTTTTACAGTCAGTTTTATCGTTCTGTCGTCATTCTGCAATTCCAGTGTATAATCGGGCTGCGGAGTAATACTGTCATTAATCTTATTTTCGATATCCAGACATGCTTGTTTTACATCTGACAGACCTTTGACATTCCCGTTGTCATCGATGCCAAAAAATATTTCTCCACCATCGTAATTCGAAAAGGCACTTACTGTTTTTAAAAATGTATTTGTAATCCTTTCTTTAAACTCTGTTGTTCTTGTTTCACGCATACATTGTTCTCCTTTTCCAATTTTATTACTTATAGTATATGCAAAAGCACGCATAAAATCAATCATAAAAAAATACGATTGATTTTTCTATGTGCTTTCGGTCATAAAATTTTTAATCTCTGCTATATTAAAGCTTTTTCAAAAACAATACCGCAGTAATGCAGCAAATGCCTTTCCGGTTCACAAAGCTATCATTTTATTGATCTTCTTGGGACTTTTCTCAAGAATTTACCTCTTATATCAAATATTGAAACAAAAATTTCTTTTGCATCTTTAAATATTTATACACAGTTTTCAATCCCAGACTAATAGTAATCTGTAAAATCATTACACGACAAAAGTCACCTGTCCATATAATTTTTCTATTTATGTTTATTCCATACAGTCCATATAATCCACTATATCCGGTATATATACAACTACATGGACACAATATAATAGTTTTTTCCAACTTTATACTCTTAACTGACGAAATACTCCACCGCATTATTCGGGAAGAATTCCTTGAACTCCCCGTAGAGCTGTGCAGCAAGGGTTTTATAATGGGCAATAATGAGGGTCGGCTTCTGGACTTCCTGGATGACATTGGCCATGGTGTAAGTCTTGCCGGAGCCTGTGACCCCTAGTAAAGTCTGGCATTGATTGCCTTACCTGAATCCTTTTACCAGTTCTGCTATAGCCTGCGGCTGGTCACCAGTTGGCTGATATGGGGCTTTTAAATCAAATTTATTCATGGTTAAAACCTCCTTTGTGACTTTTGATACGTTCACAGTCAGCCATACTCCTGCGCTGTGATTCGTAATGAAATCCTCAAAAATATAAAAAAGTTGTGTCTTATAGTGAACTTTACGAGTTGAAAATATAAAAGTCACAAAAATAATAGTCGTAACGGAATACACCTAATTCTAATAAAAACTTCTGCAAATTATCTATAATTTTATTTTCCAACTCTGTTTCAGAATAAGTAACCAATTCTGGAAGCCCTGTAAATTCTAAAATATATGGATCTTTGAATATATCTTCAGGTTTCTCAATCATCTGTCCTTCTGTTGCAAGGCTCATTACTTCATCCTTATTTCTACTTAAGGCAAGTCGTTCATACAGAGAACTTCCATACTGGCGTGCCAGTTCATCTTTACTCCATCCATTTCTATATGCTTCTATTTCATAAAAATGGCGTTCTTCAATATTAGTTATTCTCATTAAAATAAGATAGTGTGACCAACTCAAATAGAATTTACGTCCTTCTTTTGTATTTGTTAACTTTTCAGATTGGGGAAACGACGTTTCCCCAATTGAGTCCTTAGAATAAACCAAATAAAATTTCCGCATTAATTTTAAATTATCATACGAATAACCTCTTCCAAATTTTTGTGTTAATCTCCCTGATAATTCTTTTAATATATACTTTCCATATGCTGCACGTTCTTTACCACCTTGCTCTTCCTCGATAATCATTCTCCCTGCTTCATAATAGGAATATACCATTGTCATATTCACTGCTGCCGACAAATTTTTCTTCGCACTCAGAAATAATTCTATGACTTTATTATAAAAAGTTTCATTTTGAATATTATCCATACATTCACACCCTTTCGATATTGACTTGCAATTGTTGCATTCCGCACATACATCTTTAATTACCGGATCAGCCTCATGCACAATCTCTTTAGCTTCATCAATCGTAAAAAAACATTAGGGAAACAAATCTAATACTCAGCTTAAAACGATATAGGATATACATAAAACAATCCTCTGCACTATGTACAGGGATTCATAATTGTCATAAATTATAGCATAGTCCGATTGAAAAGTATAGACATAAGCGGAACATTTGTTCTTTTCTATTTTTATCTTTTAAATAAAATACACGTGAAACCTCTGCATTTGCCTTAGCATTAGTTAATCCATCTATTTTTAATCATCAAAATGTCCCACAGGCATTTTCAGCTTCTCAAATATAAAAATCGCCGTTTCCTAAGAAGCGACGATTCTGTCTTTCTCTAATTTATTATTTTTAGACAGCATGGGAACAGGGACAATAGGGTTGTCTCTATATGATTTGTAGAATTCGGATCACTAAAAGAGTATTCTCCGATTTCATATTGACCAAGCACATTCTCCGCATAAAACCTGTATCAGCGCTGCACACACTCCTGCTCCAGCTTTATTCCCTTTTCTTTCATATAATCAAGCACATCCGGGTATTCACAGTTCTCCGTACATTTCTCTATCAGCTCATCCAGCCTTTTTCTATCGTTTACTGTCAGTTTCTTTGCATATCGGGCATAAGTTTTCAATTCTTCAATTCCCATATGATATGGCTGGAAAGTGATCTGTGTCTTTCTGCATAAATCCTCATAGATTTCAAAACCTCCCACATCAATATCTCCGAAATGCAGATACTGGGCTGTGGGCATATGTTGGTGGATGGATTGCAGGAGTTTCCTTCTGACGGTGTTGTGATAACCTCCCAGATAAATGATAATACTGTCTTCCTCCGCCCAGCCAAAAAAGGTAGTCAGATTTTCTATTGTGATCACTTTCCGGGTGGTTGGCTTACTCCGGATTCGCAGTGTGCCGATATCCTCACCCGATACTCCGATACCCTGGCGGAGACGGGAAAGTTCCAGTCCTGTATTGTCATTTTCCCCGAAATACAGGGTTCCCTCCCCTTTCAGATATACATAATCAGGGGTGTGGTAAATGGAATAGTCTGCTAAAATAGAATAGTTATCCGTTTCCCCCTCTTTTCCTCCGAAACGCCTGAATATTTTTCCGGTTACGCCTAAAAGAGACTCCATTTCTTTGGAATCTCCAAACAGACGTATTGAAAACTCCCGGATATAGCAAGTCTTTTCATTCGCTTCAATCGCTGACACTGCCTTGATGAGCCTGTGTATTCTCTGCTTATCTTCCAAATCTATATATTCCTTTACCGACTGGCCACCGGAAATACGTGCAGTGAGGTATTGGAGAAAAGCGGTGGCTGTGGGTGTCTTGTATTTCTCTTCTAAATCTGCCAAAAGCTTAATCGTATTGTTCTCCAGCTTTATTCTGGGAATTCTCCCCACATATCTGTATATAATATCTACATTTTCTTCCCTTAACAAAATCTTCTGCAAAATATGATCTTCTTTCCCTTTCTTCCACTGAACTGTAACAAAGCCTTTGCATTCCATCTCCCGGACACAGGCATGGATATCTTCATAAGCCAGAGAGCTTTCGTCAAAATATTCCGGCATTGTTTTTTTCGTAACAGGAAAACAAATATGCACTGCCACTTTGTTTTCCTTTCTGGACAGAAGACTGTTCTCGTAGGAATCCAGAAGTGCATGCAGGATCCGCTTTTCATACAGCGCCATTATAATACTCCTCCACATAACTTGTCTTCTCGTCGGTCATGACAAGAAGCGTCTCCTCCATGGCAGGTCCTATGTACTGAATCTTATCCGGGGGTGCTGCGATGATGATCTGCAGCGGAAGGCGTCTTAAAAACTCCAGAACCCCGCCAATCCTCTCATCATCCATATTATTAAATGCTTCGTCGAACATAACAAGCCCCGCTGCTTCCCCACCTATGTTATTACTGTACAACTGCACAAAAGATGCCGCCACTGTCACATAGAAAGGTGTCTGTGTCTCTCCGCCGCTCTTTTCCTCACACACCTTTGAATAATAAGAATAATTATCGTCGCTGTGGATGATCTTGATGTCATAATCCATATAAGTACGGTAATCTGTAAACTCTTCCAGGGCTTTTTCGTTATTATCATTATCCAGGGCAAGCCGTTCAAACAACTCGTCTATGACCTCTTTATGGGTCTCATGGAACATTCCGCTGAATATAGACTCTCCCGAAACGGCATTGAAATCATCCATGATCATCTCATAATAATTTCGGTGGCGCTTGCTGGGCATATAGAGAAATTCGTATTTTTCATTGCTGAATGCAATATCCTTCAGTGCTTTATTCAGTTCTTTAAACTCTCCCTGTGCCTGTTTCATATTTTCCTGCAGCTTTGCAAGAAACTGCTCCCGAAATTCCTCCTCGGCGGCCTTCCTGGCAGACTCCACCTTTTCCTCATATGCCAGAAGTTCAGACGTTTTCAGACGGTCATAGGTTGCTGCAAATTCAGGAAATCCGGCCATGGTGGGTGCGGCTCCAAAGTCATGCTCCGTTTTATACGCAAGCATCTCCTCTGTCATCTGGTTCTCGGCCTTTTCCCTATTGGTATTATTGGCTTTCCGCCGTCTGTCATAATTCTCCCGGAACTGGTCGTAAGATTTCTGGGATGTCTGCTTCTCGTATTCCTTCTTCCATATGACGAAAGTATCCCCAGCTCCGGCTGCAAGCCGTGCAACCGCAGCACTTTGGCCGGCCTGGCTGAGAGTCAGATTTTCTGCCTGCGCTCTTTTGGAGATGATGTTCTCGCCGATCCTTCCAATCTTCTGATTATATTTTCCAATCTGGGATTCCAGTTCTTTTCTCGCCTTTTCCAATGCATCTAACTGGATCTGCTTTTGGATTAAGGTTGCGTTCTTCTCCAGCGTTTTTATGTTCTCCCTGCATTTCTTTATGGACATCTGCACAAGAGACAATTTTGATAATACATCCACACGGTATTTGATATCCACATCATCGTCTGTAGACAATGGCTCCTGAACAGATTCGATAGCCTGCAGTTTTTTCTTCTTAGCATCAATATCCCCACAGAGTTCTTCCCACTGCATTTTTGCCAGTTTCAACTGTACTCTGAACGCATTCTTCCCGATAAATGGCACTTTAAAAATCTCCGGTTTGATGGCGCTTGCCACTCTGTTTTGATATTTCATGCACCCTTTTGTGATGGATGTGGGGTATTTCTTCAATTCTTCATACCGCTCACACATCTGTACTTTTCCGAGTACCATATTGATAAAACGCCTGGCGTATTTATTGCCGGATGTGACGGCTGAAGCAAGTGTTCCTGCCGGTGCGTTATCATAGGGTTCCAGATTCTGTGTATTGATCAAACCCACGCCGAAGGCTTTTCCGTCTCTTTTCAGGCGGTCATAGATACCGAGAGCGATATCAAAGTTTTCAGGCTCCACCAATACATAGAATCTCTGGGTATTCAGATAGCCTTCCACCGCATTTCTCCAGCTCTCGTCAGCGATCTCCAATGTCTCGCAAAGTACATATGGTTCCGGCTTCCTTCCGATCCTGGCAAATTCCGTCCGGATCGCCTCCATCAGGCGGTTCACTGCCTCCGGATAAGAAAGTTTTCTGCGTTCCAGGTCCGCAATCTTTTGCTCCAGTTCTTTTCTCTGTATCTTCTTTTCATTTAGCTGAATTTCTATCTCCGCTTTTTTATGCTGGATCTTCTGGTACATTTCCCCTTTATAGCGGATAACTTTTTCTGCCACTTCCTTTGCATAGACAACATCCTGAATGTTCTCAAGGCGCTCAAAAAGCTTTGCGTATTCCTCCACGCATCTGTCCACATCACTGACCTGCAGCAGTTTATATGCCTTATCAAGGGCTTTCTTAACGCTGCCCTGCAGCACTCGTCTTTCTTCCAGATACTCCTGCTCCCGGTCTTTTAATTTATCCAGTTCTTTTTTTTGTTCTTCCAGAGCACGGAATTCCGCTTTCTGTTTCAGTTCTACACGGAGAGCTGTCTCTATCTCCTGTTTCTGTTCCTTTTCTTCTGTCGCGGACTTTAATTCCCGTTTAGTCTCTTCCAGCCTGTATTCCTCGGCTTTTTCCTCACTCTGAAGGGATTTAAGCCGCTCCCCTGTGATGTCCAGCTCTGCCTGTGACAGGAAGTATTCGTACATATTATCTTTGTGAAGACAGTCCAGAGCTTCCTCATGATACTTCTCTATCTGCTCCAGCCTAGCCATTCTTTTCTTTACTTATTACAGGGTCCGGCCTAAATCCTGGTAACTGCGGACATTCTCCCGCAGAATGTCAATATTCACTTCTTTTTCATCCAGCACATAGGAATATACAAAATCTTTAATATCATTGATAGGCTTAAATGCCAGAGCTTTCGGTATCAGGCTGAAAAATTTATCCTCGATCCTTCCAAACCTGGCCTTGATCATCCGTTTGGCTTCTGTCTGTGTCTTGCACCAGATTTTAATCTTTTTATTCACAGCACGGAATTCCGTAATGGAACGGGGTGTCTTACCCCGAAAAAACATATCCTCGGTCAGACGGACGCCATCTATCAGGTAGCGGGCTGTGGTCTCCTGGCCTTCTGACGATGAATCAATGACTGCACCTACCACAAAGTATTTCTTTTTGCTCTCCTCGTAGAACTCCAGGGCAATATGGGCGCTGATCTGTCCCGTCCGCTCATAGGGCTGGTTTTCTTTTCCTGTCTTGCAGCGGATGTAGCCGGTCAGCTTCCGCTTACCATTTTCATGAGCAGCCTTATTAAATGCATTGGCCGAACAGGTCACAACAAATTGAATGGCATCCAGCAAAGTGGACTTTCCGGCGCCGTTTTCCCCTGAGATCAGGGTGGATCCGCCGAAATCAATGGTACAGTTACTAAACCGGTGCCAGTTTATCAGCTTCATTCTCGTCAGTTTCTTCATCGGCCTGTTTCCCTTTCCTGTAAATTTCCAATTTCTCGTATGTCTGTTTAATATCCTCCACCCTAACCGCCATCAGAATGGAGTCGTATAGCAGCAGCCGGGATTCCTCATTTCCCAAATCTTTGTCCAGCAGTTCAATCAGCTGGAATCTTCTGAACAGATTCAGGGTATTGCGCATGGTCATCTTATCTATCATCTTCTCCCGGATCCCAAGGCTCAGGAATTTGTCCTGTATATCCCCCAGATTAACAATGACTTCATCACTTACCGACAGTTCTCTCTTTTTTTCATCATAGAGAATACGGAGGATCAGCAGGATCACCGATTCAAACAGTTTGAGGTTCTGGCGGTTATAATTCTGCGGGTTCACCAGCTGCACCACTCCATACTCCTCATTGATCTCCAGTCTGTATCCCAGAACGCCCAGAAATTCCTGATATTTTTCCCTGTGCCTGAGCACAAAATAATAATCCGATTTGTTTGTTATATTTCCTTTGCATAAAAAGCAGCAGCTAAGCAGGCGGTTACCGATGCGCTTAAACTCTTCTTTCTCTCTCTGCAGCATCCCTTCCAGTAAATCCACGTTATTTCCTCCATATTTTGAAATCTTTGAATCGGAATCCATTCACTTCCGTCTCATTTTCCACTGTTATCCGGTAATTCATATTCTTTCGCTGGCCATAGAGCCGGACATAGATAACTTTCACAAAATCTTCCACACTGTCCATGGGCAGCTCGGACGCCGGGAGTACCTTTTTGTCGCCCATCTGCGTGTCTATATAGTTCCCGATCTTTTCAGGACTCAGGATCCTCTGCATCTTTTCCATCATTTTCTTCATTTTTTCCTGGCGCTGTCCCATATCCGGCTCAGGGATTTCCAACTGCTGAGGGATAAACTCCTTTCGCCCTTCTATGGGTGAATAAAAAGAATTCTCATCCAGAAAACTACAGCTATAGATGCGGATCAGGTTTTCCAGAAATCCCACCTGATAGATGCCGCCAAGTTCCATCTGCTCCTGATTCATGATCTCATTTATACCGATCAGGATTTCTTTTAACTGCCCTCTTACGTCCTCATTTCCTGACAAGAGAAACTTCGCCCTGTTGATGGCTGCCCTCTGATACTGGGTATTCTTCTGATTGATCTCCGTGAGAATTTCATCCATATTGCGGAAAGCCTCTATAATCTCATGCAGGAAGCGGTAAACTGCCTCCCTTGCTTCCTCCTGTGATATTTCCTGAAGCCCTGCGATCTCAGCGGATGTCTTTTCCATGTACGACCTGCTTCTGCTCTTTGCCTCCAGCCGCTCAATGATCTCCGGCCGAAACTTGGATACATTGTCGGATGTCATCAGCCGGTGATAGGCCTTGTCCACAATATTGGTTATGTAATCGTTAAAAAGAGCATCCATAATTTCAGACACTGTCTTGTGTTTTGTCAACTCGTCAATATAATGCTTGATATTGGAATTCAAATTTTTCAGTCCTGTGATCAGGAGGTCTGTATTTTCCATGATCTGCATCAGTACGATCCCCGGATTATCCGTACTGCTTCTGACAAGTGTATATATGGTATATATATATCCCTGGTACTCTGTCTGCTTTCCCTCTTCAATTTCCAGGAGTGTCTTGATAAGGCGCACAGAATACTCCTTGAAATTGACTCGCTGCACATAACTCTTATCTGTCTCTATCTCGATCCAGCCATAGTTTTCCAGCCTTCTCAGGATGCCGTTTGCCTTTCCTCTGCTGTCGGACTGGGCAAAGTCCTCCTCTACCACCTCAGCCGAAGCTGACTGGTCAAAATAATACTGCAGCTCGTCCACCAGAATTTCTCTTTCCACGCCAAAAGAAAGCTGATGATCCATAGTGGAAAACAGCTTACAGATACATTCCCAGTATACAATTTTATTCGGAGATGCCAGGGGAGCAAAAAAATTCCCCGGTAAAATATTAAACATAGATCACTCACCGTATCCTATTTATTTATACTTCATTATACTACACATCATTTCCATTTAACAGGATAAACGTATAGAGGTATCTTTGCTGCGGTACTGCCGCGTTACTGTTCACAGGCCACTGTACCGGGAGGCGTTTTCATGCCGGAAGCATGAAAATCCCGAGGCGGCCAGCGCGATATGGGGCAGAATGCTCCATATCTGTGCATCGCGAAGCGTGTTACCGGACACGGAGTGAACAGTAACACTGCCGCCGGAATTCAGATGGCTTCATTCCATATTTCTCCGCGAATATCTTATTAAAATAATACCTGTTGGAATACCCCTGCCGCTCACATATTTCTGCAATACTCAGATCCGTATCCCGCAGCAATTCTGCTGTCTTTTGTATTAGGAAGTCTCTGCCGTATGCGGAAAGCGTTTTTCCTGTATGTCTTTTCACAATACGTTCCACATAGTCCCCGTTATAGCCTGTAATCTTCTCTATATCTGTCCGTGAAAAAATTCCATTCTTTTTTTTGTACGCCTCGGTAATTTGATATATGATCTGCTCCTCATTGGACAGTCTTGCCCAATGGATCTCCTCCTTATAGATGGAATCGTTCTCCAGCATTTCAAAAAAATGGCAGAGTAATGCTTTCATCATATGACTTTTCCCTGAATGTGTCCCGGAGATTTCTGTGATCATTTGATTCATGATCTCTAAAAGGGGTTCTATGGAATCCTGATATAAAATTCGGTAATCCGCATATACCTTGGCATCATACAATGGATTTTTCTTATTCTCGGAAAAAAATACATCAAAAACAGTTCCTATGGAATGGGGTCTGCCCTTTCGGTCATAGTAATAATTTGTATCAAACGCATCATGTATGTACTCTTCTTTGATAAGAAAAAGAACGATCTCCGTATCTTGTTCCATGAGTTCCATATGATGTATATTCCTATTGCAAATGCAGCAGTCTCCTTGATTGTAAATAATATTCTCATCTTCGATCCTCATAGTTAATTGCCCGGAGAGCACAAACGTCAATTCGTAGAAATTATGGGAATGAAGTTTTCTGGACTGCTGGGTAAACTCCGTATACTGTCTCTCTTTTAATATCCTGTTGTTTTCACTGAATTCTTGATAAACCATAAGATCCGCCCCAATATTCAGTGACTCGTATATGACCAGATACGGCATATTAATGTCAAAATATTGATATACGGAACTACTCTCATCAAAAAGAATGAGATGGGAACCGTTCATATCCTCTGACTGCATAATTTCTCTTTCGGCAGGACGCTCCTGAAAATAATCGGTGGAATTCTTTGAAAAAGTCGTTTTTAGATACATATTAGGTTTTCCTTCTCTATTTTCGATATTTTCATATTCTCTCCACATTATATAATGAATTTACAAGCATCACAAGTACATTTCATTTATCACACCGGTACAGTGCTGTACCGGATATAAAGATCCGAAGGAGGAAAAGGTTCATGATCATTTATGTAGACATCCATGCATGTAGAGATGGCAACGGTACAGAACAAAACCCGTTTAAGCACATTAACGATGCGGCTCAGGCTGCTAAACCGGGGGATGAGGTCATTGTGGCCCCTGGTATTTACCGGGAATATGTCAACCCGTTACATGCCGGTCTTGAAACCAAACGCATCACTTACAGAAGCCGGGTTCCGCTGGGTGCGGTGATCACAGGTGCAGAAAAAGCTATCGGCTGGAAACACTATAAAGGCAATGTCTGGGTGTTCCGTGTGAACAACAATACATTCGGCAATTACAATCCCTATACGACTCTTATTAAAGGTGACTGGTACTTCGGACCCTTTGTCAGGCATACCGGTGCCGTTTATCTGAATGACCGGCAGCTCTATGAAACACAAACTTTAGAGGAATGTCTGGAAGGTAATGTATATATCCATTCCTGGGAACCGGAATGGTCTGTATATAAATGGTATACCGAGCAGGATACAGAAAAAAATGAAACTGTTATCTATGCAAATTTTCAAGGAAAAGATCCAAATGAGGAGGATGTAGACATAAGTGTACGGCGCAACTGTTTTATGCCCTCCAAAACAGGGGTGGATTACATAACCGTCAGCGGCTTTGACATCAATAAAGCAGCAACTACGTGGGCTCCGCCTGCAGCATACCAGGATGGCATGATCGGACCGCATTGGTCAAAAGGATGGATCATTGAAGACTGCGAGATCAGCAACAGCAAATGCTGCGGTATCTCTCTGGGTAAATATTATGATCCTGAGAATGACCACTATTTTACCAACAGACATGTAAAAAGCGCAACGCAGATGGAACGGGATGCCGTCTGCCGCGGTCAGTATCACGGCTGGACCAAAGAGCGTATCGGCTCTCACATTGTGCGCCGCTGCCACATTCATCACTGTGAACAGACCGGTATCGTGGGCCGGTTAGGATGTGTGTTCTCCACCATCGAAGATAACCATATCCACCATATCAACTGTATGCAGGAGCTGGCCGGTGCGGAAGTTGCAGGCATCAAGCTTCATGCGGCAATTGATGTCACCATGAGGAGGAACCATATCCACCATACCACCATGGGAATCTGGTGCGACTGGGAAGCCCAGGGCACACGCATCACACAAAATCTGTTTCACGATAACAATGCTCCCAGTGAAAATATCCCCCTGGTTCCGGGAGGCATGTCAAGCTGCGACGTATTCGTTGAGGTTAGCCATGGGCCCACTTTGATCGATAATAATATCTCTCTTTCCAGGATTTCTTTTAAACTGGCATCACAGGGATGCGCTATCGTGCATAATCTCTGCCTGGGGCCCTTAAGTTCCATTGGCAGCGGTTCCGATATGCTCTTGGCAAACGGTACTATGGCTCCCAGATACACCCCTTATCACATTCCGCATAGAACAGAAGTAGCCGGGATGATGACCTTCCTTCACGGAGATGACCGTATATATAATAATATTTTTATTCAGAACTGGCCTGTAAAACCTACGGAAACAAAAGAAGATATGGGCTTCATCATGCGTGACAACCAAATTCAGGGAACCAGCGTTTTTGATGATTTTCCCACTTATGAGGAATGGATCGTTCCCTTTGAGCTGGACAATCCCCAGCCTGATATGTTTACCATGCAGGATCATCACTTTGGAAAACTTCCTGTGTGGGTGAGTGGTAATGCGTACTTCAATGGTGCAAAAAGCTGGAAACAGGAAACGGACAAATATACCCTGGATACCCCTAAAGCATATGTTACTCTAATTGAAAAAGATGGCAGCTATACAATTGAGACCAATGTTTACGATCTTCTTGACGGCTGGTCCACCGGTATCATCAACAGTGATGTTTTAGGCAAAGCCTTTGAGCCTGAACAGCGTTTTGAAAATCCCGACGGCAGTACAATTGTCTTTAACCGCGACTTTTGCGGGAATCTCCGGAGTTTAAACGCTATTCCCGGTCCCTTCGCAAATGCTGCTGCCGTGATCGATCTATAGTCATTCAGAAAGGATAAAAAAGATGGAAGAGAAAAAGTATTTAAATTTATTTAATAAAGTCGGCTATGGAAGCGGCGACTTTGCCGCAAACATGGTCTATAGTATGGTTTCCAGTTTTGTAATGATCTACCTGACCAATACCATTGGCATGGCTGCCGGCATCATCGGTACCCTTATATTAATTTCCAAACTGACTGACGGTATCAGTGACATCATCTTCGGAAGTATACTGGACAGAACCCATACAAAAATGGGAAAAGCCCGTCCCTGGATGCTGTGCTCCTATATCGGTAATTCTGTGGCTTTGATCGCCCTCTTTGCAATCCCTGCAGGTATTGGCGCCAATGCTCAGTATATTTACTTCTTTATTGCCTATACTTTATTGAACGCGGTCTTCTATACAGCCAATAATATTGCATATTCTGCCCTTACTTCCTTGATCACCAAAAACAGTAATGAGCGCGTGCAGATGGGTACGTTCCGTTTTATTGGTGCCACACTGGGCAATGTCCTGGTCTCTAACTACACTCTGGTTATGGTCGAAAAATTCGGTGGAGGGGCTGCGGGCTGGAAAACAACAGCAATTATCTTTGCGGTCATTGGTCTGGTTGTGAACACGATCTCCGTATTCTCTGTCAAAGAGCTTCCCGAGGAGGAACTTATGGACGGTGTCAAGGTATCCGGTACAGAAAAGATCGGATTCCTGGAGACTTTGAAGCTCCTGCTCTCAAACAAATATTTTGATATGCTTGCTATGCTGTATCTCCTGTTCTATCTTATGATGGGTGTGTCCATGGGAGCCGCCATCTATTACTTCACTTACAACTGCGGCGACGCAAACTTCTTTGGCAAAATGGTATCCATGTCTTCCATTGCAAGTATCATAGGGTTATTGCTGGCACCATCTCTTGTTAAAAGATTCAAAAGCATCCGCATTATAAACCTTGGATTTTTCCTGGTAAATCTCGTTGTGCGTATCATATACATGGTATTTGCCATTTCAAATAACGCGCCTGTCCTTGTGGGGATGTATGGTCTGGTCTCTCTGACATGCTGTACACTTGGCGGAACCTTCAACGCCCTTGTATCTGAAGCAGCGGATTACAGTTTTCTCAAAACCGGAAAACGTCTGGATGGTTCTATGTACTCCTGTACCTCCTTTGGCATGAAGGTGGGTGGCGGAATTGGCTCCGCACTCAGCGGCTGGTTACTGGCTGCTGCCAAATTCGATGCTTCTGCGCTGACACAAAGTGCCGGGTGCTCGAATATGCTGACTTTCATGTTCGCGGGAATACCTGTGATCATTACTGCAGCCATCGTCTTTATTTACTTCAAACTTGATGTAGAAAAGGCGAATACAAGACTTCGCGCTGAAAAGGACCATGTTATGAACTAAAACATACCATAATACTTATCCAAAAAAACATGCCTCACGATCACGGGCCCGTGATTGTGAGGCATCTTTTCTGTCCACTGTTATTTATCTTTGAAATATACTAATTATCCACTTCTTTTCCTTTGATAATCTCATATAATATTCCGTAAAGCGACTCTATATTTAACGGTTTACTTACAAAATAATCCATTCCGGCATTCATCGCCGCGTCAACATCTTCTTTAAAAGTATTTGCAGTCATTGCCACAATCGGTATTGTAACTGCATCTTGACGGTTCAGAGCCCGAATCGCCCGGGCCGTCTCTAGTCCATTCATACGCGGCATCTGAATATCCATAAGGATGATACTGAATTCACCCGGAACACTTTGCGTAAAACACTCATATGTCTGTTGTCCATCTTCACAACGCAACACCTTTGCCCCTTTTATCTCCAGCAGCTCTGTAGCGATATCCGCATTCAGTTCATTGTCTTCTGCTAATAAAATATTCACATGGTTTAAAAAATCATCTGTTACATAGGGCTTCTGTTCTTTTGGAGTTTCGTCCAATTCCCCTGTCAACGGGAAACTGACGGTAAAATAAAAAGTGCTTCCACGCTCCGGCCGGCTGTCAACTTTTAATTCTCCGCCCATGGCTTTAACAGTTATAACTGATAGGCAGTCCCAGTCCCGTCCCCTGACTTTTGGAACTGTTTGCCCCCAACTGTTCAAATGACTCAAAAATGCGTTGCTGGTCTTCTTTCGGTATGCCAATGCCATTGTCTGTCACCTCGAATCTGCAGGTAACGTTGCTGTTATCACAGGCAGTTTCTGTCACTCGGAAAACCACAGTACCTCCGTGAGGTGTAAACTTAAAAGCATTGGAGATCAAGTTGGTCAAAACCTGCTGTAACCGAACACTGTCTCCACTTACTGCACTGTGCGGCATTTCCTTTTCTATGGTGTAGATGATTCCCCGGCGCTGGGCTTCTCCCCCCAGCATATCCTCTATCCTATCCAGCAGCTGTTTCAAAGAAAACGGTTCCCTGCAGAGATCCAGCTTCCCATTATCTATGCGGCTCATGTCTAAAATATCATTGAGCAGATTGAGAAGATACCTTGAAGAAGAATGGATTTTTTTAAGATTATCCTGTATATTCTCAGGTATATTTTCTATCCTGCAGGTCAAGTCCGCAAGTCCCATGATCGCATTCATAGGCGTGCGTATCTCATGACTCATTTTAGATAAGA
The DNA here is from genome assembly GCF_900258535.1 of Blautia marasmi. Taxonomy (NCBI): domain Bacteria; kingdom Bacillati; phylum Bacillota; class Clostridia; order Lachnospirales; family Lachnospiraceae; genus Blautia; species Blautia marasmi. The sequence continues at coordinate 3,314,361 of NZ_OIWX01000001.1, read as the reverse complement.
ACTCGCCCTTCAATCGGTTTTGCGTTTCTGCTTTTTCAAGCTCTATCTGTATTTCAGCAGCTTTCAGCCTCGAACGGATGATGAGCAGCGCAGTCACAATAAAAATAAGAAAAAGGACCAACAGCATCCCTATAAAAAACGCCGGATTTGAATATACAAACTCTTTTAAAGACAGTCTGGAGGTTCCTATAGAGACCATATTTTGATCCATGATCTCTGCTTTTCTTTCGGCAGAAATGCTGTTGATAGACTTATTTAAGATCGTAAGAAGCTCAGTCTCTGCCGGGCGTGGAACTGCAAAACAGATATCATTACGGTCATTCACCAAAGTCACCGGAAGCAGATTGGAATAATGATAGCGCTGCATATCCCGTTCTAACCGGGCGGACAGGCCAAAGATAAAATCCACTTCCCCACTATCCACTGCTTTTAGTCCATCCTCCATTTGACTGAAATAACGGACCTGGGATGTCTGTATCCCCTCGGGAAGTTCACGTCCGTCAATTACTGCACCTATAAGTCCCTCTGATGGATAAGTGGACTTTTTATTTCGCACTAATATACTGTTCAAATTTACATAGGGCATGGAAAGTGACAAACCCTGTTCTTGCGAGTTTTGATCATTTCCAAGATAAAAACCAAGCACATCAGCATCGCCCTGCCGGACCATTGTTACGGCCTCTTTATATGTATCTGTATAAACACAGGTAAACTGCAGACCTGAAAAACCGGATATTTCCTCCATAAAATCTGTAGTGATACCAGAATGGGTATCCTCTGTCTTTTTACAGGACAGCGGATGGACGTCACGTTGTAAAGCTACCGTAACCGAACCTTTCTGCCGGATAAATGCTTCTTCCTCCTCCGTAAACGAGATATTTTTTTCTTCCCCCTCCGGAAAGTTTGCCTCATAACATTTGGCCCCAAAATCACCATCGGAATCAATGATTTTCTTTAATGCCATATTTAATCCGTCTAATATATCCCGGTTACCTATGGCCGTCACAATATAATATGGCTGTGAATCAAATGTGACAACCGGACATAAATCATCATCACTCTCAAATCCATTGCCCAGCAGCAGATCAACTTCTCCATATCCAGGAATTCCTGCAGTCTGCGAATATTCTCAGTGGCTCGCTCATATACACCGATGGTCTTTCCTTGTATACTGTTCAGGTCATATCTTCTGATACTGTTGTCACGCTTGTCCCCCAAAAGCACTGCCTTACTATAGCCCATGTTATAATCCGGATATGCATACTCCTCCTCCAGGCCCGGTATATAGTAAGTGCCTCCCATCAAGTCAAACTTTCCTTCTGAAAACTCCTCCATCAGCTCATCGACGGGGATGTCAATATATTGGTATTCCCATCCTGTATATTTTGCTATTTCATTTAAATAATCTACCACAAGACCATGCCGTTTTCCGTTTTGATCTGTCTCGGTGAGTCCTTTCACCTGCGGAAAGGCCACTTTTAATGTTTGATGCCCCTGCACATCCGTTTTTGCAGATACTGTACTTGCCGATGCCATAAATAAGAACAAAATAACAGTTATACTGCACAGCATCTTCATCTTTTTTTCCATTTGCTGTATCATCATTTCGACCTCTCTGCAATGATTTCATAAGTTTGATCAAGTGCGCCATCATGTTCACATACTAATATATTATATCAGCCTTTAAAACAGGCCGCAACCTATTTTAGATATAATAGATAACGATAGAATCTGCAGGCAAAAAATGCTATAATAAAAAAGTATCCGAATAGGTTTAAAATTTATTGTAAAAAAATAGAGGGAGAGATCCTGAATGGATAAAGAATCTGAATTACAATATATTATATATGATATTCTAAAAATGCAGATAGAGTTTGGCACCTACCGTTATGGGAATACTTTACCGCGAATAGAAGACACCTGTGACCTGCTTTTAGTATCTGTCTATACTGTGCGAAAGGCGTATTACCGCCTGCAGCGGGAAGGCTATATCACCCTTACCAAAAAAGGCGGTTCTAAGATAAAGGTAAACTACAGCGAACAAGAGATTGATCAGAATATCCAATCGTATTTTGCTCCGCGTAAAAAAATGTTCTTTGATTTTATCCGGACCATGCCTTACCTGATCGAAAAGTTAGAGATGCTTGCCTGGAAAAAGCTATCTTCTGAAACTTTAGATAAACTGGATATGCTCATAACAAAGAACCGGGCGTATACATCCTATATCATACTGCATTACACCGAGTTAATTTACGGTTCTCTTGGCAATGAGTCACTTTCACACCTCATGCGGAACACGATCATCACTTTCCTATTCCCGTTCTATAATTTACAGGACTGGAGCCACTATTTATTTATGAAACCCGATATCACATCAACCAGGGTCCAGCTCTGCCGTGAGAAGCAATGGGACAAACTGCATGAAAGCTGGATCGATCAAACAAAACAATATTTACGTGCCATCACGAGTCTTTACGAAAATAGAATCACCATTCCCATTCCTGATGAACAATTGACCTTTTCATGGAACCCTCACAGAAATTCATCTCAGATCTGCTATTCTCTGGCATTGGATTTCTGCGAACTGATCGTCAATGACCACTATCCGGTGGAAACTTTTTTGCCCTCTATTGAAAAACTAGCCGCAGAAAAGAATGTCTCAGTCAGCACAATCCGCCGTACATTAGCTTTACTAAACACCACGGGCATAACAAAATCCATTAACGGTGTGGGGACTAAGGTCCTAAGCGTAGAACAGATGAAGACCTCTTGTAAATGGACAGATCGGAAGGTACAAAAATGTCTCCTTGAATTCGCATTTTCTATGCAAATATTTGTTTTTTCCTGCCGGGAGATTGCCGAACTTACCATCAATTCCATGAATCAAGATGAAGTTAATGAATGCATAAAAGGTCTGGAAACAATCAAAAAAATCAATAAACTGGATCTAATAACTTCCTATTCCTTTAGTTTTCTGGCCGTCTACGCACCTTCTTCCTTTTTAAGGACTGTTTACTCAATATTGTACGGACAATCCTTCTGGGGCTATCCGCTACAAAGCAAAATCGGTACCCGGGAGTCCATAAATGCCTCTTATCTTGCCTATTATGAGAAGATGATCTGTTGTCTGAAAAGTTTGGACGCCTCAGGATTTGCCGCATATCTGGAAGAACTACTGCTCACACGGATGAGGGCGATTTCCAGTATTTTGGCTGACGTAGGGATAACGGAGGCTGAGTCTCTTTTTAACTTCCCGTGTATAGAGGATACAAACGACAAAATGTAAATCCAACAGTCCCATATCATGAGACGGCTGCAGATCCCCATTTGCAGCCGTCTCATTTCAGCTTTAAAATCTAATATGTTTTTCGTTCATTTCCCGGTTCCATCTTTCCGCTAAGTAGATTTATTTAAGCTGTTATATGAATTTAAAAAATAACTACACATTTATTGTATAATGCGATATAATAAATAAATAAGCAAATGAACAAGGTAACATTAAAACGGCAAAAAACATATAATGAGGGGACCATTATGATAAAAAACATGAAAATACAGTTAAAGCTCATACTATCTTATGTTCTAATTATCGTATTTTGTACAGTAGCAGGCATTGTAGCTCTTGTTATGCTGAATAAAATAGGCAACAACCTAAATCGTTTTTATGATAAAAACTACACGGTCACTGTGAATGTCTGGGTAGCCCGCCGGGAAATGCAATATGCCCGCTCGGAATTGCTGATGTCTTTATTGGAAACGGATGAGAAGAAAGTGGAAGATTCCATTGAGTCGGCCTCCACACATCTTGCCACTATGCGTGACACTTTTCCGACCATCCGTAAATTATTCCAGGGCGATATAACACTGGTTGACCAGGCGGAGACCATATTGGAAGATGCCGTAGTTGTCCGTGACCAGGTTTTTGAACTGGCACGTGCTGCTAAAAAGGAAGAAGCACTCTCACTCATGCAGGAAAGCTATGTCCCCTTACTTGACAGCATGGCTGACGCCTTATACGAAATTGCGGAAGTGGCAGGAGAAAATGCGGAAAAAATGGTAGCGCAGGGGAATCAGGCACAGAATGCTGCTACTTTCATCATCTTTGTTATTATGATCCTTGGCACAATCTTAGCACTGCTTCTTGCACTGGTCATAGCCAAAGGAATCCGTGATCCCATTCGGCAGATAGAACTTGCCGCCGGAAATATGGCTAAGGGAGAACTTGGCCACACTGAAATCGCATATAAATCTAAGGATGAGCTTGGCTGTCTGTCAGATAATATGCGCACCTTAGTTCTGAGCCTGAAAAATATCATTGGGGATATTGATTTTCTGCTCAGCAGTATGGCAACAGGTGATTTTACCTTACATACCCAAACTCCGGACAGCTACGTGGGCGATTTTTCCGGAATCCTTTGCTCTATGGAAACATTAAAAGATACACTTAACTCTACTCTTATTCAGATCAATCATGGAGCCAAACTGGTATCATCAGGTTCCGAACAAGTATCAGCGGGAGCACAGACACTTGCAATAGGTGCCACGGAACAGGCGTCTACTATTGAGGAGCTCACCGCTGCAATCTCAGACATCTCCTCGCAGGTAGCAGAAACTGCCCGGGATACAGCAAAAGCCCGTCAGCAGAGTATACAGTCCGGCCAACAGGCTGCAGATTGTAATATGCAAATGCAGGAAATGATCTCAGCTATGGCTGATATTAACCATACTGCAAAGGAAATCGGTGAGATCACAAAAAAACTGGAAGATATTGCATTCCAAACTAATATCCTCTCACTGAATGCATCCGTAGAGGCAGCCCGTGCCGGTGCTGATGGCAGAGGATTTGCGGTTGTGGCCAGCGAGGTCCGTAACCTTGCGGTAAAATCTGCGGAAGCCTCTAAGAGTACCTCGGTTCTAATAGCAAACTCCATTTATGCTATAGAAAAAGGTGTTGGAATTGCCGAGAGGACTGCAGAAACGCTGACACAGGTGGTCGATAATACACAATCCGTGTTAAAAACAGTTGAGAAGATAGCCAGTGCTGCGGGCGAACAAGCGTCCACCATCACCATGATAACACAAGGAATGGAACAGATTTCAGATATTGTACAGACGAATTCTGCCACAGCAGAAGAAAGTGCCGCTGCCAGCGAGGAGCTGTCCAGTCAGGCGGAAATGTTAAAAAGTCTGGTCAATCAATTTAAACTGAATGACATTTGAACAGACAAATTCCAAACGGGTCTAACCTTCTTTTAAATTGAACAATGAGCATTATTGCAAAAATATATGGGTTTTGCCGGAGATAATTTTTTATACGGCAAAACCCATTTAAATCTGACCGCTTCCTATAATTCCCCTTTTAATTCACGTTCCGCCAGCTCCTCCATGATCGCAGGATACCTTTTATCCAGCTTATACAAGGACAAGGTAATGATCACAACCACCCATACGATCACCGGGCCTAATTTATAGATATTCATGATCATATCAATGGCACTTTGCGGCTGGACCGCTGTACCTGTGGTGGAACTGATATAACCGGCCAGTGACAACAGACCGGTCATTCCGGCGGAAGCCAACCCCGAACCGATTTTTGTCCCTACGGAACCGCCTGCAAATATAAGGCTTTCCTGCCTGAGATGTGTTTTCCACTGTCCAAATTCCACCACATCCCCTAAAAGGCCGAAGACAATGGAATTCAGCGGTGCAAGCCCTATGGCTCTGATCACACAGCTGAGGGCCATCCAGGCAAAACTGGTGGGATTCAGGAAAAAGATGATCTGGCCTGCCAGTGCAAGACAGGCTCCTGCCAGCGACATGTTCCTTTTTCCAAAACGTTTTAACAGGACCGGACAGCAGAAGGTAGCGGCCACGATCAGAAGTGTCTCTGTCAGATAAAGGGCGCTGTACATCCAGGTGTCATTCCCAAATATATATTTACAGTAATAAGGCAGGATCGTTCCCGTAATGCCGTAGATCACGTTCTGCATCATCCATAATATGAGGACTGCCCAGAAATATTGATTTGTTATCAGCGCTTTAAATGCCTTTTTCACAGGGATCTTCTCCTGATTCTGCTGCGCTTCAATATGAACGGTCTCCTCACAATTCTTAAAACAAACAAGAAGCAGGATCAATGCAACGGCTGCCCACAGAGCCATTGTCATGACCCAGGCTGACTGTGTATCCCCAAACAGCTTCACCAGAGGGAGTGTGCAGGTAACAGCCAGGATACGTCCGAAGGGGGACATTCCCATCCTCACAATGCTCAACATGTCCCTCTCCCCGGATATTCTTGTCATCATAGCCGAAAGGCTTCCATAGGGAAGATTGATCGCTGTATAACAGATCGTGGTGCAAAAGTTATAGGTGACAAACATATAAAGAAATTGTACCATATTTGTGGAATGTGGTACGGTAAACAATAAAACCGCTGAAATTGCGTAAGGAACACTCATCCATAAGATCCAGGGTCTTGACTTTCCCCATTTTGAGTTCGTCTTTTCTACAATGAATCCCATCACAACATCAGAAAATCCGTCAAAGAGACGTGAAAGTAACATGACCATTCCTACCGTTGCGGCACTTACCCCCACATAATCTGTATAAAATAACGTAAGTACCGTGCTGATCATACCAAAGACTACGTTACATGCCGTATCACCGCAGCCATATGCAAATCGCGTTTTCCATGAGAGTCTGCCGTTTTTGACAGACTCCCCGTTCATATTTTTCATCTCCGCTTCCTTTCCTGTCCCTGCCTAAACCCCAAGCAGTTCTTTTTCAATCCGTTCTCTTGCCTCGGGTGCCTGTTTTTCCATCTTTTCGGGGAATCCGAACATGGATACGCAGGCAATCGTATCGCCGCCTGCTTTTGGAGCATCTTCTTTTAACTGGGCATGAGCGAAATCCATTTCTCTCAGTGTTTCAAAGATACCCTCAAAATCCACATCCCCTTCTCCCATCGCCAGATGCTGATGGATCGTCACATCCGCTTTTCCTCTGCCGTTCAGCCACGGCGGATTGGCAATATAACGGCAGTCTAAGGTCTGGTTAAAGGTATCCGCAAACAAAACATGTGTCAGCTCTTCCCCTGCATACCGCAGCATGGAGCGCACGTCTCCCTTTCCCTGGTCATAGAAAAATCCGTGGGGAGAGGAATAGACATATCCAAGATTTCTTGAGCGGAAGGATTTCACCATATCACAGGTTTCATTATTTAATTCACAAAAATCATAGGGATGGGACTGAATCTCCACACGTATGCCTTCACGTTCCATGATAGGCAGAAGCTCTTCCATGGAGCGGAACCACATGCCGTTACAGATCTCCTGTTGGTTCGGGTCACCTGAGAGTTCTGTATTAATGACTTTAACCCCCATGTCTCCGGCAATCCGGATCATCCGTTTCCAATTATCCACCGCAAATCTTCTCTGTTCTTCCGTGGGTCCTGACCATCTGTATACGACAATGAAGGAGGAAATCTCCACTCCGGTTTCCCGGAGTGCCTTTCTGTACTCTGCCTCGCATTCTTTGGAAAACAGCGGATGCTTATAAAAAGGATTGATCCTGGGGTGGGGAGACTGTTCGATATATTGATATCCCCAGTCGGCCACCTGGTGTACCATGCTGTTGATATCCATCTGTTTTGCCAGAACGTCTACATCAAATGCAATTTTCATTCCTTTCTCCTCCCTCCGTTTATCTGTAATCTACCCACGCTGCCCCATGATCCGCAGAACGCACACAGTTCTCTACCCAGCGCACACCTTCTGCTCCCGCATGTACGTCAGGATACCAGAAGTCCGCTTTTTTCCCTTTATCTGCCGCATCCATAGCCTGTGCAAATCTGCTGTACAGGTTACTCCATGCCTCAAACAAACCTTCCGGATGTCCCGCGCCGATCCGGTCCTCTGTACAGGAGGAATCATCCAGATAATCCATTCCTCTCTCCAGTACACGGACCGGTTCTCCCTGTACCTCATAGGTTAACTGGTTTGGTCTCTCATCCCACCATTCCAGGGATGCTTTTTCTCCGATCACGCGCACCTTCTGTCCGTGCATGGAACCACAGTTCACGCAGCTTGACCAAACATATCCGACGGCACCGTTGTCATATTCCATGATGGTCATTGCATTATCCTCCAGCGGCGCTCTGGATTCTACAAAGGACTGGCGGCTGCACATCAGACGCCTGATCTTCATATCCGGCAGCATCACCTCGGAGAGGTACAGGGGATGCGTCCCCACATCGCCCAAAACATAGGATGGTCCCGCAACCTTAGGGTCTACCCTCCATTTGGTGGAAGCGGTATTTTTCTCCACCGCCACATTGTGGAAGCCATGGGAAAACTGCATGTTTACAATACGGATCTTTCCCAGCATTCCTTTCTCTATCAGCTTCCTTGCCTCCTGGATCATCTGATGTCCCGCATATCCATATGTTACACCCACAACTTTTTTCTGTTTTTCTGCCAGCGCTTCTAATTCTTCTGCCTCCTCTGTGGTAAAACACAGCGGTTTTTCACATACCACATGAAGTCCTGCCAGCAAAGCGGCCTTTGTGATCTCAAAGTGGGTTCCGTTTGGAGTTGCTACTGATACAGCCTGGATGCCGTCTTCTCTCTTTGCTTCCTCGGCAAACATAGTTTTATAATCCGGATAACACCTGTCTTTTGCCACATGAAGCTCTTTCCCAAAGGCTTTCCCTCTTTCCGGATCAATATCAAAGGCTCCTGCCACCAATGCAAAGTTAAAATCTCTCAATGCCGCGGAACGATGGATATAACCAATCTGGCTGCCTTTTCCTCCGCCTACCATTGCCCAGCGGATCGGGTTTTCAATTTTCTTCTCTCCGTAATACATGATCATTTCCTCCTGCTATTTTTCTTTTTTTTAATCTATATCTCATATCCTACGCTTTTTAAATATGTAACACTTTCTTTTACATCCCGCAGGCTTGTATCTGAATTCCTGGGGTCTCTCTCCTGCTCGATGGTAATATATCCGTTATAGCCAATCTGCTCCAGTGCTTCCTTGATCCCGGGATAATCCAGCGTCCCTTTGCCGATCGGGCACATGGCGCCTTTCCCGCAGCCTTCAAAAAACCGGATCCGTTCCCCTAACACTTCCCGGTAGACCTTCTCGTCTACATCTTTGAAATGGACATAATCCAGATTGGATGCGCATTTCTTCAACCATTCGACCGGATCCATACCGGAGTAATACAGATGCCCCGTGTCCAGACAGAGGCCTGCGAGTTCATAAGGGATATCTCTTAGGATTCTCTCAATTTCATCTGCAAATTCAATGTATCCTCCCGCATGGGGATGGATCACCGGGCGTACTCCGTATTCTGCCGCTTTTTTACAGATTCCTTTTATATGACTTATCATTCCTGACCACTGCTCATCTGACAGACGGGGGGCCTTATGGGAATGTCCTGCCGCATAATCCCTTTCATCATGTCCCCAATCCATGATCGTCATATAGGGCGTAGGATAATGCTGCCCTTTATGTACCGGAAGAGGCGGAAGTTTTGTGATGAGGGAGCAGATATCCTCTGTCTGTCTCAACAGATTTTCGTAATTCCTTTCATCCACCAGATCATCAAAAATAGTGCCTGCCACAATAGACAAACCGTTTTTATCAAGCTCCTTTGACACTGCCTCCACGTCAATAGGCAGATAACCGTAAGGTCCTAATTCAATGGCCCGGTATCCTGCTTCGCCTGCCTCCTTTAATACTCTCTTCCATGATGGGAGATAGGGATTCTTGACATCATCCACACCCCAGCAGCAGGGTGCTCCGCAAATATTCATACCCATACTTTCCTCCTTAAATCCATTTTTAATTGCTGTCCTGGTATTGTTCGTGTTGCCTTTGATACTTTTAATTATAGTTATTTTTTTCCTCTCTGCCTTCACTATGCTGTATAAAAAAGCCAAAACTTTATATAAATATGGCAATTTTTTCATCATTTTCGCACCAACACTTCACTATCCTGTACAATATGCCTGATGAAACAAAACAATGGGTCCGGTTCAGCGGACTCGCGCGCCAAAGTGCGGCTCCTTACGGCCATCTTCCTGCGCGATAAAAAAAGACTGCAATCCGGTGATCTCCATTACCGTTTTGCAGTCCATTTCTTAAATTTATACAAGCCCTGCCATGAAATTCTTATGACTGGTCCTGTATGCCTTTCATTTCTTCCTTATAAAATTCTCTGTATCTGATCGGCGACATTCCCACAACCTTAGAAAACAAGGTGCTGAAATAATTCGTATTGTCATACCCCACGATCGAAGCAATACGGGTGGCGGAATGATCTGTTGATATGAGCAGAGTCTGGGCATGTCCGATCCTCCTGCGGATGATGTACTGGATGGGTGTTCTCCCTGTGGCCTTCTTAAATATATGGGATACATATGTAGCGGAACAGCCCAGGGCATCTCCTATCATGTCCAGCGTAACCTCTTCCATAAAGTGTTCGTTCAGATAGTTCCTGATCCGCAGTACCATCTGCTCCTCCTCTGATTTTTCTGCGTCAATAAGCGGAAAGCTGTCCAACTGGCTTGTCAGCACAATAAAAGCGGAACACAAAAGCTGTGCCGCAAGCTTGCCTTCCGTATTGGTGCCTTCCAGTTCAAACATCTGTTCACACATGGATCGCAGCATGGGAAACAGGTGTCCCGACTGCCTGACACTTGGTTCACCTGGAGATGTAAGGCAATTAGGGGGAAGGCCGCGCTTATGCAGATTTGTAATGCCTATACAGTAATCACCTATCTCATTCTCTGTCTCTGAGACCACTTCATGCAAGTCTCCCTGATTGTAATAGATGACGCTGCCTTCGGAAAGGGGATAGGACTTCCCGTCCACATAATATTTTCCTGTTCCCTTATACACCAGCAATAACTCACAGATGGAATCGTGTCTGTGCAGGGGGCGCTGGATGGTTTTCCTGGCATGGCTCTGTCTGTTGACATAGACCATGGTGGGCATCTGGCCTCTTTCAAAGGCTGTGCTGATCCTGCAGTTCGTATCCGGATAGAGCATATCTGCCTCCTTTCTATTCTTCCATAAATACTGTATTACAGAAAGTATAGCAGAAAAGAAGACAGATAAAAAGAGGATTTAGTCAAGCCCCAAACCGCACCGGCCTGCAAAATAAGCCGTCTGTCTGTATATTACGATGAAAATGTACCCCTGTTCCGGAGGAACGGATACCGCAAGTCCGGGACTATGATACCGCAAGTCCGGAACAGAGATACCATACTTAGCAGATTGTTACCTGCGAGTTTACTCGCTTAATGCAGGATCTAATCCGTATACTTCCCGCATGGATCTATAATTCGCCGGATCTGTCGGGATGATGTTGATCTTGTATGCATCATGTTTGATGCGGTCCAAAATTGCTTCCGAAAGAGGGCTGTCATCCCCGCCCAACTGATCGTACCATCCACTGGGATCATACTGGGAACAGAAGATGGTGGATGACCTCCTACGTCTCCTATGGAGTAGTTCCAGAATGTCATGCTGTTCCGATTCTGTAGGCTTCAGCAGAAGCCATTCATCGATGATCAGCAAGACTGGATTGGCATATTTCCCTTGGACTTTCTTATATGTGCCGTCATTGCGTGCCATCTCCAATTCGAGGAGCAGATCCGGAAGACGGATATATTTCGTCTTGTAGCGCTGTTTACAGGCTTCCATCCCGAACGCGCAGGCCAGATAGGTCTTCCCACTCCCGGTAGCTCCTGTGATAAAGAGATTCCTATGCTCTACGATATATTCACAAGTTGCAAGCCGTTCGATCAGTGGCTGGTTCAGCTTTCGCCCGGAAGTATAATTGATATTGCCTATGTATGCGTCCGGCTGATCAAACCCGGCATTGCGGATCAGACGTTTCAGACTGTTGCTCTTACGGTTGCTGTATTCGATATCCACCAGCATCCCGAAGCGATCCTCAAAAGGAATCTCTTTCATCCGGGGGTCTTCCATCTGGTTACGGAATGCATCTGACATAGAAGTCAGGCGCATTTCAATGAGCTTATCTATGGTGCTTTGTGTAGTCATGATTCCTTACCTCCTGTAGTAATCAGCGCCTCTTGTAAGCGCATGGCTGCTCTTTGCTGGTTCTGTATGGCTGCCAGTTGTCGGCTCTTTGTCCAACTTCTCTGGCTGGTCATTTCCGGTATCAAGGATGTTCTTGATACTCTTATAGCTGGGAGCTGCCGTAAAAGAGAGTGCCTTCCGGCAGGCAGCTTCCAAACGGTCTACAGAATATTTGTCGGCCAGTTTTAAAAGCCCCATACAGCTGCGGTAGGACTGTTGTTCTACACGTTTGGAGGTAAGGACCGCATCTACAACCTGATAGGTACTGGAGCCGATCCGCTCTGCCCATTTGCGGAAACGATCACCGTTCCATTCCAGATATTGCTGGTGGGAAGCCGGCATGTGCTCTGTAACTGTGCTGTATTGTCCCTTGCGGCCGTAAAGCCGGCGATGGGACGCGATCCTGTTATGGTTGTAAAAAATCTCAATAGTTTTATCTGTAACCCTCACATCAACTTTGCGTTTTATATACTCATAAGGGACTGAGTATAGCATTCCGGCAAAAGATATGTGATAATTGAATTGAACGGTGGCATGTTTCCATTCCGCCAGTTCATATGGGGTAGCAGGTAACGGTGTCAGCAATGGCAGTTCTTCATCGCGGAAGATTTCGTATCGGCTGCCCTCTTTTTTTTGGAAGGGACGGCGGCTGAAAGAGTCCAGTTTCTGACGGATTGCCTGGTTTAATTCGCTGAGAGAAAAGAACTGCTCATTACGCAGGGCAGCTGTGATCCAGGTGGAAATATTACCTACACTGCCCTCGGCATTTGGCTTATCTTTAGGGGCCCTGACGCGGGCTGGAATAATAGCTGTGCCATAGTGCTCTGCCATTTCCTGATAAACAGCATTGATCCGCTGGTCTTTCCAGCCCTTGTTGTGATCCACGGCAGTACGACAGTTGTCCGGCACGAGGATCTTTGCAACACCGCCAAAGTACTCATACATGTGGACATGTGCAGCGATCCATGACGGTTGCTTTTCATCCCTGAATGCTTCTACGTATGGGTACTGGCTGTAGGTCATTACTCCTACAAAAATGTGAGCATCCAGGATCTCGCCAGTATCTGGATCAATGATATGCGCCGGATCTCCGGCCCAATCTACCTCAACCTGTTCTGCAGGCTTGCGATTGATATGCATGGTAGCACGGCGTCTCTGTTCATCCTGCTGGATGTAATAGCAGAATTGAGAGTACATAAGTGGCTCATCTCCGGCAAGACGGCATTCCTCAAGATACTCTGTCCAAAGGAGTTTCTTGTTCACTCCATTACGGAGAAGCTCTTTGCGGATGTGATTATAATCAGGCATCCGCTTTGATGTGGCAGGTTTTTCTTTTGCATCAGAAAAAAGCAGTTTGTTAAGGACTGGATCCGTCAGCTTAGGATCCAGAGGCCATGAAAGGCCCTGCTCTCTTGCGGCCTTCAGTACTTTATTGACTGTTGTTTTAGATGCGCTGCAGCTGAGAGCAATGTTGGTTTGGCTGAGACCTAATCCAGACAGTCGGATGATCTCACGATACTTGGTCATAAGAGGTGACCTCCTTTGAAATGTATTTACGCTTCAAAGCGCATAGATACATTATAAAGGAAACGGTATCATTTAGCTGGAATCTCGGTATCCAATGCCCGGAATGGCGGTATCCACCAAACCGGATTCGCGGTACTGTGCCTCCGGAATGGCGGTTTAAAAACGCCCGGAATACTCATCTGTCCCAACAGCTCCTTCACATCATTCAGTTTCCTACCTTCCAAAGGGATGAATCCGGTTGCTTATGGTTCCGTAGTTCTGGTATTATATCTTTAAGTTTATTGCAACAAAACAAAGGGCAAAATACCCGGAAATAAGTCATCAGTCATGGAATCACCGTACTTTACAAAACTTCCCCTCAAATTCTACCGACAGGGGATGTATAAACGGCTCAAAAAACGGTATTCTGTGTTTAAGAGATACAGAAGGAGGCTCACATAATGGATCAGTTAGAAATCGGAATGTTTATTGCAAAGAAAAGAAAGGAAAGGAATTTCACACAGGCACAGCTTGCCGAGAAACTGGGTGTTTCCAACAAGACCATATCAAAATGGGAAACAGGGAAATGTATGCCAGACTATGGCATTATCCAGTCTTTATGTAAGGAATTGGAGATCACAGTGTCAGAATTGATCGACGGAGAAGAGACGGAACCTGACAGTATACGTGTTTATGACGATAACCAGGTTTTGGATCTGATCAAAAGGATACAAAATCTGGAGAATCAGAAAGTATCACTGTACGGTATTATATTAATGACCATGGGAATCGCTCTTTTTGCGGTCCATTTCTCTATCGGAGGAAGTGATGTGAAGGATTTCTTTTCCGGATTATTGATGGGACTGTCTATCGGGGAAATGCTGGTTGGAGTTTTTGTGATAGTGATTGGATTTTCCAGACAAAAATAGAAAATCACGCTGCCGCCATATGAGGCCATGCAATAGCGGCCTTATATGCGGCAGTATGATTTTTCTGCATGCGTATACGGTAAATCACTAGTACCGTGCTAGTTTTATCTATCCATGAGATAATAACTCCAGAAAACTACAAGTTTTATAAAGGAGTTGTCCCTATGGATAAGATTACACATCAGGTCCGTGCAGAGCACTGGACCAAAATCATGAATGAATGCATAAACAGCGGGATGCCTAAAACTGCCTGGTGCAGAGCTAATGGGGTTTCAGTAAAGCAGTTCTTCTATTGGCAGAGGATCCTGCGAAGGGAAGCTTTCGAGAATTCCCAGAATGCATCATTGCCGGGAATTGTCGGACCGGATCTGGCGCTAGTGCCGGCAACTCAGAGGACGGTATCTTTTACCGAGATCAAGCTTCCATCATCTCCTCAGAACACAGCTCCGGTTTTCCATACGGATCTCGTAATCCGAAAAGGAGATATCGTCCTGGAAATATCGAATTCCGTTTCAGACGAGCTCCTTTCACGGATTGGAGGCATCCTGGATGCTGAATAATGCAACCGGATTTCGAAACATTTATATTGCTGCAGGATACATAGATTTACGTCGCGGAATCGATGGACTGGCATCCATTGTTAAGTTCAACTTTCAGCTGGATCCATATGAAAAGGATATTCTTTTTCTCTTCTGCGGCAGACGCAGTGACCGTATCAAGGGGCTTGTATGGGAAGGTGACGGATTTCTTCTCCTTTACAAAAGGCTGGAGCTTGGCGGTTTCAGCTGGCCCCGTACAAAAGAAGAAGCACTGGAGATCACACCGGAACAATATCAGGCATTGATGCAGGGGCTGGAGATTGTCTCCAGACATCCGATTCATGAAGTACATCCCAAGGCTCTCCTGTAGTATCCTTTATGATTATTTCCATAAAGAGTTATATCATTTCCATGTGCTGCAGGCGGACGAGACGCCGGTCATGGTATCGAAAGACGGACGCCCCGCAAACAGCAAGAGCTATATGTGGGTCTACCGCACCGGTAAGATCTACACAGACACGCCGATCATCCTGTACGAATATCAGCGTACCCGAAAAGCAGACCACCCAAGAGGATTTTTGAAGGGCTTCGCAGGCGTGGTTGTCTGCGACGGCTATTCCGCTTACAGGAAGCTGGATCGGGAAAATCCGGATATTATTTTTGCCGGATGCTGGACACATACAAGACGGTATTTCCCGGATGCTTTAAAAGCCCTTCCGAAAGCGGCACAAAAAACCGCAAAAGATACTGTTGCATATGAGGCACTAAAGCGGATTGGAGCCATCTATCATTTGGACAATCAATTATCTGATCTGAAACCGGATGATCGGAAGAAACAGCGGCAGATCACAGTCCAACCTCTGGTGGAGGCTTTCTTTGCGTGGACAAAAGAGGTTCAATCCTCTGGTCGTCTTTCCAAAGGGAAAACACTGGAAGGAATCAATTACTGTATCGATCAGGAAGAGACCCTGAGAGTGTTCCTGAATGATGGTGAAGTCCCTCTTGACAACAACGTAACAGAAGGAGCGCTCCGCAGCTTCTGTCTGCATAAACATGCGTGGAAGCTGATCGACAGTATCGATGGCGCGAAATCCAGCGCGATCATCTATAGCATAACGGAAACAGCAAAGGCGAATAACCTGAATCCGTTCCGTTATCTGGCCCATGTCCTGACAGTTTTGAAAGACCATCAGGATAACACGGATTACAGCTTTATAGAAGAACTACTTCCCTGGTCAGATCAGTTACCTGAGATCTGCCGGAGCAAGTCTAAATCAACCAATGTGTAGACCTGGCCGCCGGAAACGGCGGTCGAAAAAAAGCCAGTACTCATGGTTTACCGTATACCTATAATCTTTTCGCGTATGTCTCCATATTAATCTGCCCAGCGGAAGATTATTTCTTAATAGTAAAAAACACATTTGTTTATAGGGCTAATTTCATTAACTGGAGAAGGAACTATTCTTTGTATGTAGATGTATATTTTTATTGTTTATGAAAGTGACCGTTCCCCCCCGGCTCTATTTTATTCATCAGGTATAAATGCTAATTCTGCTGTAACTGATATCCCCAGCACTTATATTATTCTTTCAGCTCCGGGTGAAGATAAATTACATTTATATTATTTCAAGAGAAAAGGTACTGGTAATCAATGTTCATGCTATATAATTCTTTTGTTCAGTATACTGTAAAAGTCAACTTTAACAACTTATTATTGTTTACTTGGCTCACCAACAACAGATATTAATTTTATAGGATCAGCTAATTCTTCTTCAGAAAACTTCTCTAACTCAGGATCAGATTTTATTACTATTTCACTTTCCTCTTCCTTCTTCTTTTTTACTTCAGCAATCTTTTCATTAAACCTGGGCCATATCTCTATTACTTCTTTAAAGAGTTGTTGTGTACGACTTTCTATATGTTCCTCATCCCATATACAATCGCCTTTATCAAATTGTTCAACAATTTCTCTTGTTATGCTTAGTGATGTATGTGATCGATAACCGGGACGGCGTGATTCTTTATTCTCAATTTTATCCCAAAAAGATTGATTTTGAAGGGAGGAATTAAGTTTTGATGTCAATAATGTTTTATTACCCAATGCCTGAATTCTGGCATCTCTAAAACATATACCTAATTCTGATCTTGAATCTAGTACGGCTCCTTCACGGATGATTGCAACCTCATTCCAATACCTATTCCACTTCACCGGCATAATATGTTCTAATGAATAACGATATTCTAAAGAAGCAATATCCTTTCTCTCATCTCTGCAACGGTATAATTCAATACAAAACAATAAAATTTTAGCCATATCATCTGAAACAGAAAAAAGATGTGAGTAAATAGCCTCATCTGTCAATCCTTCACCTTTAATCATTATTTCTTTTTCAATTAGCGCTTCAGTCCCCTCTTTCAAAAGCAGACTACAAATTTTAGAATAATTTATATTTGTTTTTTTAGAAATCTTGCTCCGTATAATAAAAGATTCTAAAATTCTAAAATCATCTACAAGTTCCTTATCAGTGATATCAAGTTTTGATTCCTTAAGCCTCTTTAATAAATATGGATAAAAAACAGATATATCTAATCTATCTAATATTAAAAATAAACGTGATATATGATCTTTAAATCTAAATAAAATCGTCTCCTCTTTTATTCCTAAATGAAAATCAAGAACAAATTCTTTTAATATCACCCCATATTCACATATCTCCGTAATAAACTCCATTAACTCATGATATCCATATTCTCTTATCTTTTCCTCGTAAACTCTTTCCAAATTAACTGATAGATGCGCCTCATCTCCCCAATGAATTTGGGCTACACAATATAATAAAAGCTCCAGATTATTTCTATTAACATCATCCAGGATCCGCTCTTGCTCCCAAAGTTTTACATTTTCTTGACTTTTATAGAATGCTTCTTCCCAGACATGTTCATATTCATTAATAACAGCTTTCTTTCTATCCTCACTATCTCCTGCTTTATCTAAGCACGCCTTAAACAGATTATTTTTAATGATATCTGCTACGCTTAATTTCACTCCTGCTCGATTTATAGTATCAAAAATTGTCTGCTCATTAATATCCCCATATTGCAAAGTTATCATAACAAGTACACGTTTATTGTCACTAAAAATGTTATTATAAAGTTCTGTGAGCTCCTTTACTGTTTTTCCTGAAAGCCTTTCGCGAAAATATCTGTAACACTGTTCTATTAAAGAGCTAGCCTCGTCAATAGAATCTAAATTAATTTTTTCATCAAACATCTCAGCTCTGATAATCTTAGTATATGCTTTTTCATCCGCCTTGGAAGGTTCGATTTTAATCCTGCTATCACTGAAATTGTCTGCTGCATTTTCCCTATAAAATAATATACCTTGCACATCTCTTCGGATTCCACAGTCGTGATCCTTCTTTACCTCTTCAGGTAAACTATCAAAGATTGCCTTAGCTAAAACAGAAACTGTAGTTAAGCGCTGCTGCCCATCTATAATATTCATTTCAGCTACGTTATAATTTGTTGATACTTCTTTTAGTATAATAGAGCCTAAAAAAGGTTTTATTTCAGGAGTTGTAAAATCATTATAAAGTTTTTCCCAATTCTCCTGTTCCCATATGTAATGTCTTTGAAAAAAAGGAACAACTAATTTCTGTATCTTATTGTCCCCTAGCCTATGAAGCGATATCGATCTGGCTTCCATACCCGCACCTCTTTTTATCTTTCCGTTAAACCCTAGCACAATTTAAAACTTTGCATAATACTGTTGTAAATTATTATCACAAACACTTATGATTCTTATTTTTTCCTCATCAGTAAACCCTTTCCATAAATAAGGGTGGAATCCAATAATTTGGCGTCCTCTTTCATAATGCATCAACTGCATGTCCGCAAATCTCTTATAAGGATAGTGCAATATCACTTTTCTGGCTTCCTGGTCAGTGTATTCTTTTCTTGCAAAAACACTTCGCTCTTTTTCAACAAACAAATTCTTAGAACGTCTATCTGCATAAAAGGCCCTAAAGTATGTAATAATATCATCCATACTACATTCCCCATCAGAAGGTGATGCATATTCTAACATTGCCTTTATCAATACTGGTTTATATGAATAACACATCCTTTTCCCTGATAAAACATCATAAAATACTGCATTCAAACGTTCATTTAAAATTAAATTCCAACCGTACTTTTCTGCATATGCCTTCGTACTGGCAATAGTAAAATAAGGCTTTGAATCTTCTTTAACATAATCAGGCAACAATTTTCCTTCTCTTAAATAGCGCATAATTGTTTCAGCTTGAACATCAACCATTCTAATCAATTCAGTATGGGATATTAACTTTTCATCAGACTTATCAAAGATTACAGTCTCATGTGTAAATGTTGAAGTATGGAGATCCTTTTTATTCTGATTTTCTAATCTCGTTAGCTGCTCAAGCATGATTCTAGCATCTAAAAAAGCTTCTTCACTCAATTTATCCATCAGTTCTTCTACATAAACTTCCTCTGAATCCCCAAATTTATCTTCAGTATTTTTGTTCATATAAGCTACCTCTCACAATAATATTTCTCTTTATCTGCTTTTCAACAGTTCATTAATATCAAGAGGAGTTTCGTCAATCTTTTGCTCTCGTTTAAATTCTTCTACAAATTCGTACATACGCTGAATGTAATCTTCATCTGTTATACACCGCTCTACAAAATTTTCATATAATATTTCTAAGCCACCAAGAAAATAGGAATGAAAAACTGCCAATCCTGCCTTTGTCGATTCTTCATTATCATCTTCGTGAAAAGCCCTATTTAGTTTCTCTTCTTTTGTTAGTCCCTCCGAGTCATCTAATAACATGATGAGGCGGTAAATGTATTTTAGCTTACTCTGATTTTTAATTAATATTTCAGCTAACATACCTGCTGTATCTTTACTATTGGTTGAATCAATCTTTCCTCTGTGTCCATAGACGATACCAATAATTGGTGCCAACATATATACATATATATAATTCTCAAAAACCTTAAAACTTTTACTAGTATCCCTTGCATTAGCAGGTCCCTTGCTCAATGCTTTCCAATAAGTAGCATGTTTTCCTCTTATCTGTATATCTTTGTCAAACATCATTGCACCTCCCTAATATAGGAAATTGTCTCTAAATCCTTACCTGCAAAATCTTTACTTTTTTCAATCTTATAAACTTTCCCAACATATGGTTTCATTATTAACTCTGCGTGCTCCCAATCCTTTTCCATCAAAGCAATAATTATCTGTTCTGCAGCTTCTGGAAGTATTTTAGATATATTTTCTATATGCTCCTTATCTATATTTGAGAATGGTCCATCCATTACAAGAGGATAGTATAAAGGACCTATATCAACGGTACTATTCAATTCAAGAACTTCTTTTGCCAGCTCTACCAATCCCGATACAAATGCCAGATTTTTTACAGCTTTTAAACCGTCTGATTCATCTATTGTCACATCATAATACTTAACTGTATACTTTTCATCAATCATAATCTTTCTAGAACCATGATATATTTTTTGAAAATTCCCATTTACCTTTTCTTCAAGACTCTCGCGTATTACTTTTTCTCTTTCTTTATACGCTTTCAGAACCCATTCCTGAACCTCACTAGCATAATTTATCTGTAAAGAAATTTTAGCGTTTTTCTTATCATTTAATATGTAATGCTTTAATGTTTCGTCTAAATTATTTATGTCTCTTTTACATACACCTATAGTCTCCTGAATTTTCCCTTTTTCTTTTTCGTACTCTGCAATCCTGGATTCTGCATTTTTATATTTTAGCTCCAAATCAGCAATCTTAATTTTATCTTTTAAACGATTATCCAAGTCTTCTTTCTCATCAATACTATATCCCCACTCCAATTTGAGCGCAATGATATCTTCATACTTTACATTTACTCCCGCCTCATATTGTTCACCAACTGCAAGATATTCTAACGCCTGTTCCCTAAAACGATGTACCAATGCCCCTATTGCTTCTGGAGGTTGTTTTGCTCTCTCTTTTAACAAACTGGACTCCAAGGAAGAACCCTTCTCAATTTTCTCCCCACATATACAATATCCGCGGTTGATTAAATAATCAATTGAAGATGCCGTCATATCAGGCACACTTTCTACAATATCCTGTGACATATGCAGCATTTCTATTGCCTCTCTTAGTAATGGCATACCAAAAAATGCAAACGCATCCCGGCTAAACACAGAAATAAACTCATTTTCTGCGCGATGAATTCGTTCTTCGAGTTCTTTTATTCTTACTTCCAAATACTCCCTTTTATTTTGTTCCTCTGCGATATTTTCATTTGCTTTCAGCTGAGCCGCATACCTTTCTTTTTCATCGCGATAATACTGCAGTTGTACATCTACGTTTTTCAGATCCATTACCTTTTGCTGTAATTCTGTTTCAACCACACCCAGCTGAATTTGTGTCTCCTCCGCTTCTTTATCCTTTGATAAATCTAACCCTTTTTTTAGTTTATTTATTACACCATTCAGGTGAGTGACTGCACTATTAAGGACGTTTAGTCCCATCAATCCTTTTACCGAGTCCGCAATATCTTTACTATCTGTAATCTCAGATAACCGTTCACCTCCGAAAAAAAAGTAACTAGACAATTCCTCTGGTAAAATCCGCTCTATATTTTCTTTAAAATCACCTTTTACAATTGTCTTTGTTTGTCCATCTGGTTGAGTGTATAAAATTTGTTGTTCTTTACGCGTCCCTCTTACCTTACCTTCGCCGATGCATGTGTATTGTTGTCTTCTCTGAATCTTGTATTCTGTTCCGTTATGCTCCAAACAGATTTCTCCACGGACCTCTTGAGTTTCATCTGCCATAAGATTATCCACAACACTTTTGTTTAGAAGCGTTTTATCTGTAAATTTAACATCACCGTAAAGAATCCATTCTAAAGCACGTATCAAAGTTGTTTTTCCTGATGTATTCTCCCCTATTATTACAGTTACATTTTTATCTTCACTGGAAGAGAAATGAATTGTCTGTTCACCAATAAATTGCCGAAAGTTATATAAGGTTAACTTCTCTATTCTCATTTTCCCTCAACCACCCTTTCGATATACTTTCTGATCTTCTCCACCATTTCATCATTAGACTTTTTTCGAATCCCATTCTCTTTCTCTAACTCTATTACCTTCACTTTTATACGATTTAGTTTTCGCTCATCTAAATGCTCATTCATAATAATTTCCTCCCTCTGCAATTCGATTTAATCCATATGCGTCAGTCAGTTCATTTATTAGCCGGTCTGCATCTGAGGGATTTTTGGACAATTCACCAAATTCCCGCATTCGTTTAATCTCTTTTTTTACCAATCCCAAATCAGCTCGAACCTCCTCCTGTAAACTGTCTACGCTGCTTAATGTTCTGGGCAATGTAATAAAATCATAAATTGTCGCATAATATTTCCCCGATGCTTTTCTTAAAACCCTTCCCCTTCTCTGAATATACTCCTTAGGATTTGTACTGCTTGCCAAGATAAATACCGTTTTAATTCCAGGAATATTTACCCCTTCATCCAAACATTTAATGGCCACAATTGCCTGATAAGGATCAGCTTTACTAAAACGCTCCTTTATCTGCTCTCTCTCTTTCATAGACTCCGCTGAAGTAAAATGTACTACTCTCATTCCTAAGTCATGTCCAAGCATCTTTGATACTGCCACAATTTGTCGCTCCTCTTCCCTGTCCGGCTCAGAAATTTCTCTTGATGAATTGTACTCTCTCGCAGCACCACAATAGATTAAAATATGAGAATCATTTTTATATTGATACATTAATTCTTTCAACAATTGTATTTTTCCTGAAGCCCCTGCCACAATCCTTGAACGTTCAATGAGAAGTCTTTTTCCCTTCTCACTAATCTCCATTGTTCCATCAGATGCTGTACGACAATATTTTGCAATTTTTTTTGACAGATCACGATAACCGTTTAATTCTTCATCTGTCAGATAAACCACTCTAGGATAATAATAATATGGTGTCAGTTTTTCCTCACGTATTGCTTGTTCAAGACCATACTCAATACATTTTTTTCCGAAATAATCATACAAAACTTGAGTACCATAAGAATCTCTAAATCTCTCTAATGTTGCAGATAACGCCAAGCGATACTGGACATTTTCTTTCAGAGTATTACTTAACTGTGCTGAACCAAAATTATGCGCTTCATCTACAAGAAGCATTACATCTCCATCTAATTCCTCCATCTGTTCCTGGACAAACGCTGAAGCAAATGTAGCATTTGTTGTGATAAAACACATTATACTGATTTTGCCCCTTTTGAAATTTAAGATTGCATATTTCAGTCGCTGCTTCCAATCTTTCTGTCTGGACGCAGAATAACCAATTATTGGGTACATATGAAACCTTCTTACATCCTCTGCCCACTGCTCCACCAGATGCTGATATGGACAAACTATAAATACCGCTAAATGTTCTTTTTCCCTGAACAAACGTACAATAGCTCCCAAACCAGTAAAAGTTTTGCCAGTTCCGGTTGCCATATCAAAAATTCCTCTATAATCTTGTTTTACCCAGTTTTCTATCGCTTCTTTCTGAAAATCATGAAGTTTTACACTCTCCGGCAGATATGGCTCTCCCTTTTTTTTAGAAGTCTGATACATATTATCCCCTTTTACTTATTAGGATTCCAGAATACTATATTCTAATTGTGGAAGATATTTATCAAAAATACCTTTATCACATTCTCCCACTTTAAGACACACACCACAGTAAGCCCTATCCTGCACTGGAGTCGGTACCACCTCCGGAATATACCCATTTTCTTTTAAACACTCTTCGGCTGCAAAAACATCGCTTGTTTTATAAAATATTAGATACATCTGCTATAATCTCCTCTAAAGCATTTATAAATAGTTTAATTTCCTTTTTGGTATTAAAAGAATTCAAACTTACTCTTATTGCTCCTGTCTTTACTGTTCCTAAAGTTTCATGAGCAAGTATTGCACAATGAATTCCACCTCTGACGCAAATGTCCTTTTTGCTTAGACGTTCCACAACTTCACTAGACTTGATGTCATTTACATTAAAGCAAATGGTAGATACACGTTCTTTTTCCACCCGGTAAATTTCAATTTCAGGTATTCTAACAAGGGCTTTGATTAAATACTCCATTAGTTCAGCCTCTGTCTTATTTATCCAATGTTGGTTCTCAGAAACATAATCGACTGCTACCTTTAACGCCCAAATAGCGGGCATATTCAATGTACCCGATTCATATGCTTCTGGAAATATTTCTGGATTAAGATAGCTATCACCACGAATCCCGGTTCCTCCTTGAATCAAAGGTTCTATTTTTAGTTCTCGGAGAGAACATAATCCTCCTACTCCAGGAAGTCCCATTAAATCTTTGTGACCTGTAAATGCCAAATAATCAATTGCATCTTTTTGCATATGCAAAAATCCTTTACCGCCTCCTTGCGAAGCATCAACAAAGACATCAATCCCTCTTTTCTTTAACTCTAATGCTACTTTTGAGGAAAAAACAAGTTGACCAGTAAGATTACTTGCCAAAGTGAAAACTCCCAATCGTGTATTCGGTAAAATAAATTGGTCAATCTGTTTTGTTTCTTTATAAAAAACATCTTCAGGTAATACTGTATAGGATATAATACCTTTTTCCTTTAATGCATGCAATGGCCTTAAAACAGCATTATGTTCTAATGGACTTATCAGTACATGATCACCCTTTTTCAAATACCCCCTCAAAAACAAATTGATTGCTTCTGTGGAGTTTTTTGTAAATACCACATTGGATGGTTCTCTAACCCCAAAATATTTTGCTATTGTTTTTCTCGCTTGATAAAGCATTCGAGATGCCTCTATTGCTAATTTGTAACTTCCCCGTCCTGGGCTTGTTCCAATATTTTTCAAATAATACATATAGGCATCAAAAACACATTCCGGTTTCATACGTGAAGTAGCTGCATTATCAAAGTAAATCATATCTCCACCTTTCATTTTTTACATATCAATGTTCTCATCTGCGGAAATACTTTTTTTTTCCTGCCAATACCTGACATGTAATACACCCATTATAAAACTTAGCAATACATTTTGAACAAGCTGACATGTTCTGTTTACATTTTACTGCATCCACATGGTACCGCTCATTTCCAGTCGTCGTGATTGCACCATATGGACAAACAGAATCACAAGCTGTACAACGAATACAGAATTGATACTTACGCATTTGACATTTTATTCGATTTATCAGCAATAATGCATCAATACCTTTTTCAGGTAACACTTTGATGATATTTGTACCAAATGCAATAATTATTTGGCAAAGTTTTCTCCCCGGTTGAAGAACCATGCCATCTGGACTAATAATATCCTTTTCCTGTATCGTAATATAAGTCGCATCCTCTTTATCAAACACATCTAATTTACCAAACGGCTTGAAAAACTCTAAAACGTCTCTTGATAATTTTTTCTTAATTATAATATTTCTTGCTCTCTCTGATAGGTTACAAGCAGTATCCGCAATTGCAACATTTCGCGTCGTCAAACCGCTTGCCCCTTTTCTCGTTTTCCATTTTCCATTTTCTACATAATCTTCCGCTTCTGTTTTTCCAGTTTTTTCTGCAAAGTTATAAAGGACTTTCTTCCATTTATCCGAAAGTTCTGGATAATATATTTCTGTAAGCATAGATGACCAATCAGAGTTATTGGGGCAGCAGAAGCATCCAACTCTTTTATATCCCCACCGATACGCTTCATTAAATATTAAACTTTTATATAAAATATAAAGCCAGACATCACAATCTTTCCAATCAATTAAAGGCATAGCATTAATTTGCGAACCAATCTTTGAGTCTTTTTGTGTCCTCTCATAATTCTGCCGTTCTCTTGACTCACTACGCCGGATACCTAAAAATGACAGACTATCCCCCTCTAAATTCTGTAATTCTGAATTTAAATTACTGGTTTTAAAAATCGTACAACACCAACGTTCAAATTTACTTGGAGGGCCAAATACTTGACATAGTTTAAAAAAGTCATTCTCCGTCTCACTCGGCAGCATGGGCGTAAATGGATTTTCATTCCTGAATTCTGATTCTACATATTGATAAGTAGTTGGAAATTCCAAAGTAGTATTACCGAAATAATGAATAATCGTTTCAGACTGAAGCGCATCCCTAACAATACGGCTTACCACCGTGGAATCTTTTCCACCAGAAAAAGAAACGGTAGGCATATATGGATGTTTTTGATTTCTTGCAATATCTTCATAGAGTTGTTTTACATAATTTTCCGCCTCAAATATTTTATCTATAATATATGATTCATTAGCATGTAGAAATTGCTCCTGATTTGGTATAGAATCGCCTTTATCAATATCACCACGTAGAATTTCTGCAATTTCCATGTGATGCTTTCTCTTATAAAAATCACCAAAAGGAAGACGCTTTCTTTTTCCATTCAATAGATAATAACCTGCTCCTAGATACCATACAAAACTCTCGCTAACGTCCATCCCCCAAATCAATGATAGCAATTTTTTTTCCTGTCTAAAAACAGGGTTGCAGACACCATTTGCCGAAATCAGCTTTCCCTTTCCATAACAAATCGGGCATATCTCCTTGCCTATAATGGGAATCGCACAATGCTCGCACCAGTATACCATTTTTCCTCCATTTTAGTTTAAGTGAATCAGTTCCTTTAACAATGTAAGCAATACTTGTATCTTTTCCTCGTATACCACTCCTTGAGAAAAATTATTTAATGTAGAATCAATCTTATTTTTCATTACCTTTCCTAAATCTGATAGTTCTGTTTTATCGAAAACTACAGAGTATTCTTCCCCTGCTGAAGAACTTAAAACCATTTTAGTCTCATTTTCATGCAAATCCTGTGTCGATTGTTCCTTTTCCAATTTTTCATTTACAATAACAAGCTTTTCGATAAACTCTGCTTTATGAGCATCATTCCAATAATTTATAGCAAATCCAGTAATGCTCTTTGAAAGTGCAGCAATAACTTCATGACGTCCTTCTTTTCCGGATAAATTTCTAATAATATCCAAAACTGCATTTGTATAATAATCAAATACTTTATCTTGCTTGCTGCCCCAACGCTCCTCATTTAATTTCTTAAATGCCTGAGAAAGTGAAACCTCTTTTCCTAGTATAAAGATTCCTCGGATTTCTCGTTCCAATAATATTTCCATTTTATCAGTAACACTTTCTAATTCTTCTTTTATATTACAAATCAATTCTATAGAAGATAAATAATTTCCTGTCAAAGCATTTAAATCTTGAAATAAAAATTGTGAATAATTTGTATAACTTTTACTCATTAATGTCCGATATCTTTTACTTTGATCCGACACAAACATTTCTGTCATTCGAGCAAATTTTGAGATACTTTTAAAATGAAGAAACATTGCTTCATAAATTGCTTTTAATCGATTCTTATTAACAAGTGTTTCATCTAAATAATCCCCATATAACTCTTCGAGCCGCTCCAAATACTGTTGCTGCTCTGTTGACCAAGAACTAATGTATATTCTAAAATCATGCGGGCGTCTCACTATCTCTTCAAATAATTCTGTCGTTATTTCCTGTTCCTTTCCATGGCTATCAATTAACAAAGATTTTTTGAAGGGAGAAAACCAGTATGCTAAAAGTAAGGAAAGATATCCTTCACGCAGCCCAAACGGAGGCATCTTTAATCCATTTATAATATCCTCCAGTTCTACAAATGCACTCTTGGCCTTTTGCAAATAATTATCTAGCATATTTTTCACTTCGATTTGCGGACACTTGCCATTTGTCAGTTTGTTCTCGAACTCTGTTTCACCATAAAATCCATTTTTAGTTAAAACAGAACGAACAGCAATAAAATCCGGAGAAAGAAAAGGGAGCCCAAAATACTTCTGTTCCTCATCTCCTGTTAAAATAGACTGAATTGCATTTCTTTTTGCACTTTGAATAGTCGCAGAAATAATATTTTTATTAATCAACTCATTATTAACAATCAATGTGTCAGGGAAAATATCATACATCAATTGACTTGCACATTCATTTAATTCCGCCTCATTATAAACACAACATTTTTTTCCATATATACCGATTATACTATCTTCTTTTAAATCTGTTCTCCATATTTTAATTAATTGGCTAATCTCCGAAGATAATTCATTTTTATGAAAATCCAATTCTTTTTCAAACGTAGGATCTTTTTCTACGTATTTATCTTTATCTATTTCCAAATAGTGAAGAGCTACATATCTTTTGGCAGCCTCTCTCAGATCTTTACAATTTCGTCTACAAAATATTATAGCTCGCTGAAACTGGCATGACAGAAGAAGTATCTCTTCTTCCGATGTATCGTCATCCCCCATAAGCATAATTATATAACCATCATAGCTAGTATTCAATTGGCTAGAAAATGATTGTTTTTTTATTTCTTCAACTGTAATAAATATTGGAACCAAAACACGAGATATCTTATAGTCCCGATTATAACGACGAGGATAGATTACAAAATCAATTAACTCCTCGTTCATAACCTTAAGCATTGCTTCGTCATTCACATGAGAAAGTTCTTCATTCAACATATCATCGATATTGAAAATACTGGTATCATAAAACTCGTACCAATTGTAAAACCCAAAGTAACGGATAATGCGTTTCTCACAAAGCCAATCAATAGCCTTTCCAATCGCATTTTCTTCGTCGTCTATTACATTTATGAGTGTTTTTCTATCAGCTGTCAATATTTCCGTTTCATTTAAAATACCTATCAGTGCAATAGATTTCAAAATTTTCACTTCTGTATTGCAATCAGATTCTGATTTCCCTGCTTTAGCCAATGCTGCTTGAAGTTTCCGATACCAATCATAAACAGGGTCACTCTGCAGCGATTGAATATTGGGTTCAAAATAATCATATATTTCATCTAGCCCGACAAAATGAAAAGTACTTAAATCATGTTTCTGCAAAAATTGATAAAGACTATTTTCGTTATTGCTGGCAAGGTACGTAAAAAAAGTTCTTTCACTTTGCGCTACATGCTTAGACAACTTGTCCAGTGCGTATAATGATATTGGGTGAAGTGGAAAACAGTCTTCACATATATTTTCTGTTCCAGAAAGATTTGATAGAAACCCTTTAAAGTCAACATTTTCTAAAGCCAATTTCCCTAACTGTTTAGAGAATTGTTTCTTAAATTGAGTCCATTTCGGCTCATGCTTAATAAGGATATGTTTCAAAAGAGTTAAACACTGCTCGTCCTTATCGTTGATTGATATAGCCTTGTAACGCCCCTCGACTTTTTTCCATTCGTCACTAATAAGATTATTGTATCCTACTGTGTATTGCGCAATTTCTTTGTGTGAGACTAAAATAATATGATTATTCCAAGCGCTATGATCACAAAATTCAGCTATACGCTGTACCGAAATTATCCGTATATTTTTAATATTATCTTCCATATAGCGCCCAAATTCATCAAAAATAAATATAATTCCACTATATCTATCTGCAATTTCATGATTTGCTTGCTGAAGGATCTCGATAATGTCTGCAGTTTCATAAATAAATTTCACACCAAACGTTATGTCTGCAAAAATCTTTTGAAAAATTCCTTCTGAATTTTTTTCCATTAATTTTAATGAATCTTTTAGTTCAGAAAGTGTTATACCATTTTTTTCGCAAGAATATAATAAACGCTCCCTAGATTCTTCTGACGATTCCCACTGCTCCAATAACTGAGATGCCTGTGTATAAAAAATTTTAAAATTTACTTTTATTTGAGCCCGCTCAAGGGCTTTCTGTAATGAAAAATATATACATCGTTCAAAATCATCAAAGTCAAATACAATTGGAACTATTAAATATGGTTTTTTAGCAGAATCAATAACAAAATTTTGTATATCATTAGAAAGCTCCATATCATAATCCGATATTCTATTAATAAAATTTGTATATCCATTACCATTCAGATTTCTCTTTCCTAGTAACTGGCTCAAAATCGTTAAAAAATGTGATTTCCCAGTTCCATAAGATCCATACAATATCCTAGAATGTATAATCGGTTTACTTCTAATTATGTCAACAAAAAATTCTTTTAATAATGAAAGCATTGCTTCATTAGGAATAAATTGTGCAAGCTTTCTATCATTCTCAACATCAAACTGAATATTTGCCGAATATGTAAATTCACTTTCTTGTAAAATAAGGTCTTGATAAGACATTTTATTCTTCTCCCATTGTAGTATAATATCGTTTTAATAATGCATCACTATCTATTTTCCGCACTTCAATATAACGATTTCCAAAATTATTAAAAAGACGAATCCATTTACGATTTTCCAATAATTGCAAAGCTTCCAACAATTCAACGTAAGAAAGAGAAAAATACCTACCAATTTGTTTTTTATCTTTCAGCAGTGTTTCGATATCTATCTGTCGATTTTCCTTTAATAGTTGCTCATTATCTTTTAGAATTGAATAATACAATATCTCTTTTGGTATATCTCTCATCTTGACTGCTGCTTTTTTGAAAATACCTGCTCCCTGATATTCAATCAAGCCTAACGGTGCAAAAAATGGAATTGTATCCTCCTCTATTATACTCTTGAAATCAAATCCACTGTCACTCACATATGTATTTTTAAAACAGTCAAATTCTTTCCCAATTGCGGGTTTCTTGTACATATATTGATTCCGCATGAGATAGAGATAAAATGCTTCGACAAAATCACTTTTTTTAAATTCTCTTTTATGAAATTCATTAAAGGCCCAATACCAAGCCGTTGCAAGTTCTTCATTTCTAGCTAAATTCCTATGCAAAAGCCAAAGAGAACCTTTTCGTTGAAAAAAAATATCGTGTTGGTTAATGAATTCTCCTAGTTCTGTCAGTTGACACGCAATTCCTGTAGGCGTTTTCACTTCCTCCATAAGGCCCAAAACCCCGCCCCAATAACGCATTGCACGAACCATAACTCGTCCGACACCAATTTCATCGACTGCGTCCAATTCATAATTGGGTGAAAATATATATTTTTCAGTCATAATTGCATCTATTATCTTCGTAGGCCATCCGTTTCTTATATAAAAACTTGAATGTTTATTTATTATCATTTTTCTTGTCCTTATCCATTTGTAATATAAATTCACACTAAATATTCTAGAACTATTTATCTTCTAAAATTATACCCAAAATCAATTATACATATTTCATTCTAATCAGTTTATACAAACTATCTACAGGCAATTTCATTTTTTCTCATTTACCATACATTTCTATTATAAATTTAGCTGCAAACTCTAAATCTGAGGCTTTCATCAATTCACATATCCTGTCATTGTGATCAATTTACCACGTTTTAATAGTTCCTACAACTATATAAATAAACTTTGTTTAACCGAACCGTCTTACTTACTCTGACGTAATTTATTATACAATAAAATGCTTATAATAAACAACTATCCCTATACTTACTAAAGAATTATAGCAAAATATCTCCCAAAAGTATATAGCAAACCGAATGTTTGTTCTATATCCTATTCTCAGGTTACTTTATCTTTCCTTTTCATATCTTCTGTCCAGCCCCACCCTGATTTCAGGATATTCCTCATCCAGCCTATAAAACCGCAGCACAACTGCCAGCCCCCCGCACACAGCAAGGGGAATCAAAATAAACTCAAGCGCTATAAACGGTTTCCGGCCAGCCATCTGCGCAGCAGTCTCAGCCAGTTTTCCCGGATTTACTGCAAGCGCTGCCAGGTTCTGCCTTACCACGCTTGCTAAACTGGCTCCCACCGCTATGACTGCCGAGATAACTGTCACAGGAAATACCGCGCGCGCCCTTCCCGTAAAATGGTCCACATGGTCAAAAACATCCGGCTCCATAGCCCAAAGCATTGCCCACATAAATCCGCTGCCAATCCCCTCCATTACAAGCGCAGGGTAATAGGCAGGCCGCATTTTTAAACTGACAAGCATCAGAATGCAGGCCGCCCCATAGACTGTTGTGCCCAGCAGTGCACATTGCCTTTTTGTCATTTTTCCGGTCAGAAACGGTACCGCCAGATATGCCGCTGGGGGCACACCGTATGTAACAGCCTTTACAAAATCAGCATTTGCAGGTTCCCCCAAAACCCAGTATGCGTATTCTCCTTTAAGAAAGGAAAAAACAGAGACAGCGAACATCAGCATTCCCCCATAAAGCAGCAGGAGCCAAAAGTATCGGTCTTTAAAAAATGCCTTCAAATCTTCTCCGCATTCTTTTATGCTCATTTTCTGGCTGTCCGGAACAGGGGGAAGATATGTCTCTCTCAAAAATATGCTTCCAAGCAGCATAGAAGCCAAAATCACTGCCGTAAAAACAAGCACATATTTTCTGCCGCCGTCACCCCCCTGAAGCCCCGGAGCTGTGAAGCTGCCAACAATAAAACCGGTGCAGATCACAGCCATTCCTCCAGCAACCCCTTTCACCGAGGCAAGATTCGTCCGCTCTGCTGCATTTTGGGTCATCCCTGCCAGCAGCGCATCTGCAGGAAAGAGCAGCAATTTCATACCAAAACACCATACAAAAAATATGATTCCCACATATACCGTTTCAATCCCCACAGCAGCCCTTGGCACATGCAGGCTCATCAGTGTGCTTGCAGCCACTAAAACAATCCCTGTGTATATCCAGGGTTTACTGCGTCCCGATTTTTTCCTGGTTCTGTCTATGACCAGACTTAAAATAAAAGCAGCAAAAAAAGCCCCTGCCAAACCAATTACCATTATGGCCCGTGCCGCATCCCCGGAAATTTCCGTGTTCTCCATCATATATGACATCATACCAGCTGCTGTAAGAAACGACAGCATCTTACTGCCGAACGCCACCGCTCCAAAACTTCCCCTCTGTTTCCGGATAAAAGTCTTTTCATCTGCTGACATATTACCCATAAATTTTCCTCCCCTCTTTGGTTCTCTCTCCTTTTACTGGTTCCTCCTTGTAAATCACGCCATAATATCTGTTAATACTTATTACCATTATATAATTTTCAGTCAAATCCTACAACCCCAAACCCGCCTCATCCCTGCCTTTTTACCACAAAAAAAGCCCGGACACACCTCTCATGTCCGGACTTCTTGCTCCTCTATCCACGCACCTGTATAGTCCGTGATCCCCTTCCCCGTATTTGGGTGCCGGTTGGAATAAACCTCATCGGCTCCAAATACAGCCAGCAGGGTGATACACACAGGGATCAGTATCTTATAGGGTATTTTCCTAATGAGATCATCCAGAAGCGGCGCAGCCACATAGACAATAGCCATTCCTCCCAGTCCAAAGACCAGAAGGCCTTCCGCGCAGATCCTCCCATTCAGATTGAGAAAATATCCGCTGTAATCCCACCACTTCTCTCCATTGTGGGTAATCTCCAAAAACCAGGAGGTAAAGTATTCCACACAGCCGCACAGCACAATGGTCAAGAGAAATTCCACCAGAGGCTTTTCCCTAAATTTATTCAGAACCGCCAGTATCATAACGCCTCCGGTTCCATAAATAGGCAGCCAGGGACCATGCAGAACTCCCCGGTTCACAAATACACCGTCTGTTATGAGATGCAGGCTCACTTCCCACACCCATCCCATTAAGGAAAATGCAAAAAACAGCAGGATCACAGACCACACGGAATAGCGGCGCATATAACGCAGGGTCTCCAGCTTCTGGCGCTTCCCTGCCTCCGGGATGGGAAACAGTCTTTCAGGATAGACCACCCCTTCCACCGCTGCTTTTATCATCTGATATTTTGCCTGTCCGTTCCGGTATTCTTCGTAAGCACGCTCATCCTGCCTGTTGATGACTGTGATTCCAAGAACATTTGCAAGAAATCCTGCAACCCCTCTCAGTTTCTCAGGCTCTTGCTCCTCTTCCTCCCAAACGGAAGCAAGGGAATCCCCATACGCCTCGAAAATCACATCTTCATCAGCCTTTTCAAACAGATACCTGTCATTCAGTAGCTCATAGCCCTCTATTTTCTTTTCCTTTGCCAAATCTCTCATCTGGACATAAAATTCGCTGAACGCTGCTGTCTTGTAAGGGTTGGAGTAAAAAATGGCAGTCAGGCCAAAGGTCAGACTCCCCAGCACATCCCAGCCCCAATAAGTAAGTTCAAAGACAAAACATTCCCATTTATGCCCATGCATCATCTTTCTTGAGAGATTGACAGCTTTTTTAGGGGAAATATCTGGATTTTCGGCTG
This sequence comes from Blautia marasmi, assembly GCF_900258535.1. Lineage (NCBI taxonomy): Bacteria > Bacillati > Bacillota > Clostridia > Lachnospirales > Lachnospiraceae > Blautia > Blautia marasmi. The sequence goes on along the minus strand of NZ_OIWX01000001.1, from coordinate 3,279,989 downwards.
CAATGTATGGTACCAGAAAATAAGAATACCGTTTGATGATACCGCCCACGATCGTCAATGCCCACAACATCTGATACAGGGATGCCAAAGCCATGGTAAGAGACACTTTTGTCCATCTCTTCACCCTGAGCAGGAAGGCAAAACGCTGGATAGTCAGCTTCTCATACACACGGCCTTCCAGAAAAATACGTCTGGATACCACGGTATACATATTGAACAAAAAGACCCAGGCCCCCAGGGCCAGCAGCAGACTCAGCACAATAAAAAGAAAGACCGTGATTCCCGCTGATCCCACCATGGAATTCACGGCAGCGATCAGCGTAACCAGGATAGAACCCGATGTAACGGAATTCACAAACCCTGCCAGGACACCTCTGCTCCTTCCCAGAGCCGCACTGCCTCTGCCTTCCTTTGTGTTCTGCACTGCCTGTTCTTTCAGTTCTTCTGACAGCTCCCGGCTCTCCTCCTCATTCCCCTGCAGTGCATCCAGCACCACATCTGACAGATTGGGCTGTCTGCCCACAATCCCTGTAACCGTTGTCTCCGGGCTGCGCTCCTCTCTGGATTCGATCTTTATCCCATCCAGAGAACCGGAAAACTCAGTTCCCAGTATAGCCGCAGCAACGCAGACTGTCACAAACATCAGATAATGCTTCCGCAGAGACTGTCTGGCTTTTTGCTTCATCTCTTTTCTTGTCAGCATATTTTCTTCCCTCACCCTTTGTCCTGTACTGTCCGCATAAATCCTCCACTCTCTGCGGAACAATCTGTTTTTCATTATAGCATCCGCCAGATGTGATCACAACCTCGAAAGCGCAAAAAAAACAGCAGCATGGCCTTTTTATGCCCTGCTGCCGTAAGAAAATCCCGGATTAAATTTACTGTCCTCACCGCATAATGATATAAGCCGTATATCCTCCATAGAGCACCAGAAGCGCAATGGCTTCTCCTCTGCTGATCTTTTCTCCCTTTTTCGCCAGGACGAAAAGTATGATACTCATGAGCAGCAGCACCGCTCCGTCATAGATAGACTCCATACGGATAGCCATAGGGGATATTGCTGCTGATGCGCCGATGATCAGCAGAATATTGAATATATTGGAGCCAATAACATTACCCATAGCCAAATCGTTCTCGCCTTTTGTGGATGCCACCACAGAGGTCACAAGCTCCGGCAGGGAGGTGCCGATGGCCACAATGGTCAGTCCGATCAGTGTCTGGCTCATGCCAAAAGCGGCAGCAATTTCACTGGCGCTGTCAACGACTAATTCCCCGCCTATAATGATCATGGCAATACCCAGAACAGCATATACAATGCTCCTGACAGGGGTCAGCTTTTTCCCGATATTTTCCTCCTCAGGCCTAACGGTACGCGTCTTCAGCGCTGATTTTATCTGCATATACAAAAATCCGGCGAACAGCAGAAGCAGTATCAGCCCCTCCAGACGTCCAATCTGCCGAACTCCCTTTGTCCCTCCAACGGAAAGCATACAGAATAAAAGCAGAAGTCCTGTGACAAGGATAGAGAAAGGCATTTCTTTTTTCAGCAGCCCGCCCTGTATTTTCATAGGCAGGACGACACCGCAGACGCCGATAACAGCCAGACTGTTAAACAGATTGGAGCCAATGACATTACTGATGGCAATATCATTATTACCTGACAGGGAGGCCATGATACTGACGGAAGCCTCCGGTGCACTGGTCCCGAACGCCACGATCGTCAGACCGATGATAATGGATGGAACCCGCAGTGTCTTTGCGATGGAAGAACATCCGTCCACAAACAGATCAGCTCCCTTCACCAGGAATACAAAGCCCAGCAGCAGCCATAGATACATCATATTATTTTTTCCTCTTTTCTTAATTTGTAAAATTGGGATAACCATTGGATCGGTCCGTGCCTCTACTGCGCTGACCGCACATCGCCAAGGCGATTCTGCATGGATTTTTGCCTGCAACTGTGAAGATACTGATCTCTTACAATTTTTGTCACAAAATTCCATCATTACCTATAATATGATGAATCTCCCTCCCAGTCAAGGACTAAAGAAGGGGATGTTCCGCTCTTGCTTTCAGGCGTTCCCAGCGCCGGTCCACCTCTGCCTGGATCTCCTCTGCCACACCGCTGTAGGATGCTTCCGTCAGATGGCGTGTTCTGCCCATAAGTTTAAGCCAGTCTGTAACCGGAATCCTTTTCTTGCTTTTTTCCGGATCATAGTTCAATGTGGTGATCCCGTCTTCTATCTCATAAAGTGGAAAATAGCAGGAGTTCACGGCTGCTTCTATGACTCTCCGCTCCGTATTAGGTTTATCTCCCCAGTTTAAGGGGCAGGCGGAAAGTGTCTTGATATATGCGGTTCCGAAACGTGATGCATACGCTTTGGCCTTTGCCGCTTTTTTTATAAAATCCGCCGGGTTGGACTCTGCTGCCGTTGCCGCATACGGCAGGTTTGTAGCAGCCATGATCATAGGCATATCCTTGTGAAAAAATGTTTTTCCGTACTGTTCTTTTCCGATATGGGAGGTGGCGCTTTTGGCGCCTTTGGGTGTGGAATAGGATAACTGGTACCCGGTATTCATATAGCCCCCGTTGTCGTACTCGAATAGGATCAGATGGTCATTTCTGAGGGCCGTTCCCAACGCGGAGCCCATGCCGATATCCATACCGCCGTCACCGCTGACCATGACAAAAGTAATGGCTTCGTCGGGCAGTTCCCCACGCCTGCGCCGCTGCTGAAAGGCCTCCACGACACCTGCAAGCGTTGCGGCGCCGTTCTGGAACAGATTATGGATATAGGGAACACGGAACGCTGTCTTGGGATAAGAGGTGGTGACCACCATGCCGCAGCCGGTCTGAAACAGAAGTACCACATTTCCCTCAATTCCTTTTAACAACAGGTTTACATTTACCGGGATTCCGCAGCCCGGGCAGGCGCCGTGTCCGGGAGCCAGACGTTTTGGCATGACTGTGCTCTCATTCACTCTTCCCCCGGACACCTTCATTTGACCGTTTTCATCCGCCTTTACGGATATATAGCCCGGACTGGCTTCCTCTTTGCTGATGGGGTTAAAATACTGCTGTATCTGCAGGCTTTCATCCCCGGGATAAACACCCAGATAATCAAATGCAGATGCCTTGCCGTCCAGACACTGCCGGAAGAGTTCCAATGCATCCTGCACATAAAAGTCCCTTCCGCCCAGTCCGTAAATACGGCTCAGGACCCTTGCCCTGCTGTTGCGGTCCTTCAGAGCTGCCTTCAGCTCCAGGGTCATATTTCCCCCTCCGGCACCGTAGCTGTCCTGTCTGTCCGCTGCCAGTATGGTCACTGCGCTTTTGCACAGCTCGTACAGTTCTTCTGCCGGGAACGGCCGCAGAGCGTGCAGGGTCACTACGCCTGCCTTGATGCCCTCCTCCCGCATCCGGTCAGCCGCGGTCTTGGCTGTGTGGTAGGAAGAACCCAGCAGAAATAAGATCACTTCCGCATCCTCATTTTTATATCCCTCCGCCAGAGGATATTTCCTTCCTGACAGGGCTTCATACTCTGCAAACACCTGGGGGATCACTGTACGTGCCTGTTCCATAGCCAGATGAAGCTGGTATTTATTGTTCAAGGTATCCGGTTCGTTCATATAGGAGCCGATGGATACCGGATGTTCCAAATCCAGAACGGAATATTCCGCATTATACGTCCCAATAAAATCCCCCACTGTTTTTTCATCCTCAAACACATAGCACTTCTTCTTCTGGTGGCTGGTAAAAAAGCCGTCAAATGCCACGATTACCGGAAGTCTGACTGCCTCTGCAATCCTGAGAGCACACAGGTTCATGTCATAGACAGCCTGTGGTGTATCCGCAAAAAGGATGATCCATCCCGTATTCAGTGTGTACATAATATCACTGTGGTCCCCTTTGATGGACAATGGGCCGGACACGGTCCTGCAGGCCACGTTCAGCACCATGGGAAACCGGGTCCCTGACTGGACCGGAAGCTGTTCCAGCGCATACAAAAGACCATTGGCGCTGGTGGCATTGAAAACCCTTGCCCCCGCGGCTGACGCGCCATAGCAGATACCTGCCGCACTGTGCTCCCCCTCCGCTGCGATCAGGGAAATATCATGCTCCCCCTCCGCCTTCATCAGATCCAGGAACTCCGCGATCTGTGTGGACGGGGTAATGGGATAATACCCCATCACATGATAATTGATCTGTTTCGCCGCATAGGCAGCCAGTTCATTTCCGCTCTCAAATAATACTTTCTGCTTTTCCATCAAACCAGCCCTCCGTCTATTCTCCGCTCTTCCAGATAAGAATCACTTGTGACCCAGGAATTTGCCCCTGCATCCTCAAATTCCAGGTGGTCCACGATCAAATCCTTATTTCTCACAAACCATTTTTTGTCAGGATGCTCTCTCTCAATACCCTGTACAAGCGCATTCACCGGGCAGACATCCACACACCGCAGGCATCCCTTGCAGTGGTGATAATCAAGTCCCTTATTTACCATTGCCTCTTTCCCCCTATACTCTCCCTTCTCAAACCGGAAGACCATATCAGGGCATGTGGAATCACACAGGCCGCAGTTTATACATCTGTCCTGGATAAACAGGGGAATGTAGCCTTCTCTTGATGCGGAAAGGTCATTGGATACCGTACTTCCATAACGGGTATTGACACCGCCGTAAGGAGCATTTTTATATCCCCACTGATTTTCAGCTTCCTTGTAGGGGACCTTTTCATATCTGCCGTCAGGTGCAAAATATTCTTCCCCGGCCGCCTCATATCCTCGCTTCACGCCCTCCAGATTCCGTTCCAAAAGCGCGGGATATTTCTTTCCTATGGTATCCCTTACCAGGTCATATGCCCGCTCAAGAGGTATGAACCCCGCAGCTTTTACAACCGCCCCCAGCATGACCATATTCACACGGCTTTTGCTCTCCATGGCGATCTTCAGGGCGTCCACTGCATAGATACTTCCCCCGTAAAGCTCCAGCCTCTCTCTCAGGTCATTGGGGGGATCAGGGGAGTTGATCACGATCTTGGTCTCCTCCCACACACCAGCGGTAACCGGCAGCTTGCCTGCCAGCGCCTCATGAAAAAGCCCCAGGATGTGTGGCTTCTCCACCGGACTGCTGATGCGGATTTCCTTGTCAGGCTCACACCAGCGGATAAACGCTTTCACCGGTGAACCTCTTTTCTCAGAACCATAGCTGGAAAAACTGGATGCATTAAGCCCCAGATAGGATGCTCCCAGCTCTCCCAATAACTTTCCGCACAGGTTTGCTCCCAGACCGCCTATACTCTCCAGACGAATCTCAAAGCAGCCCTCCTCATTGACAATGGGCAGATTTATTTTTTCATCCATTTGCATTTTCTCCTTCATCTCTGTTACCATTTATTATCCATAAAATAAGAAAACTTATGCAGAGTATGTCCCGATATACACATAAACCTTACATTCTGTGGGAATGACTATAAGGCAGACAAGGAGGTAATAGATTATGAATGAACCGCGTTTTTACAGCAAAGAAGGATGCAGCACACTGATCGAAGTCATCAGCGCAGACCCGGGAGCAAGTTTTTCCTGCTGCGGCAAAGAGCTGACGGAATTGAAAGCCAACACATCGGAGGGTGCCTCTGAAAAACACCTCCCGGTTGTGGAACAGAATGGAAATACGGTCACAGTTAATGTAGGCAGCATTGCACATCCTATGACAGAGGAGCACAGCATTGGATTTATCTGCCTGGAGACGGAAAAAGGCCTGCAGAGAGTTCCCTTAAAAGCAGATGGAGACCCCAAAGCCTACTTTGCCCTCACAGAGGGAGACAAGCCAGTTGCAGCCTATGCGTACTGTAACCTGCATGGATTCTGGAAGACAGAGATCCGCTAGACGATCATTCCTGCCGATGCAAAAACCTCCGGTTCAAAAAGGACAACCCTTTTGAACCGGAGGTTTTATTCTTGATAATTCCCATCACCGTCATACCACTTCATCCAGAAACACACCCTGAATGGGACGGATGAATTCTGCTGCAGCCGGAAGTTCTTCAGGCATACCATAGCCGAAAAGCCAGGCGGTCAGTCTCCGGATGTGAATATTTATCACCCCTGAGATCTCACCTTTTCTTTCTGCCTGTTCTCCCGCGGACACCTGTTCAAGCGCAGAGGAATGCCTGTCAACGGTCCAGTAAAACGCTCCTTGATTCTCCTCCAGCAGTTCGTCCTCAACTTTGATATAGAACGTCATACACTTTACAGGTGTCTCCTCTTTCAGTCGGATAGCCTTCATAAAATCCGGAAGGCTCACGATCCGCCCCATGACAGCCGGCTCTCCCCCGTCCTTTTCCCGGATTAGAGGCGGTTTTGAAAACAACAGCCGCTGCTCCTGCTTCTCAAGTCCCCATGTTCCCAGAAAACCGGCTGTTTTCCCATTCTTTCGGATCTCTTCCAGGATTCCGTTCTCACTCTCCATCTCTTTTAAAAGGCGCCTCAGATATTCTGTATCACGCTTGGCAAAAACTTCATATCTCTGCCTCAGCCAGGCATTCATCCATCCGGCTGCCCTCTCCACAACAGCCCCCGCATCCAGACTGCTGACCCGGCGGACTGCCAGCGTATTGTCCTGGGTACGCATCTCGGGCAGCTCCCATTTGGGCTGGTCAAAAATGTAGGTAAATCCAAAGGGAAGATAAATCGCTTCTGCCGCAGGCATGAGAAAACAAAAGGGCATCCCTTCTGCCCTCATATCTGACAAAGCTCTCTCCATAAGCCTGCGCATGTATCCTCTGCGGCGTCCCTCTTTTGCTGTGGCAACACCTACAATATAGTCACATCTCCACATCCGGTCTCCCACACAGATATCATAGGGGTTTCTGTGGAGCATGGAAAGGATTTTTCTATCTTCCTCCAGGACCAGAATTTGGTTGTCCTTTGTTTTCTCTTTCATATAATACTCTAGAAAGGCCGGGGAATCCTCCGGGAAAGCTTCCTCCCAAAGGCTTCGGCACCGTTCTTTCTCAGAACTGCTCAGATACCGTACTTCCATGGTACACCTCACACTTCCGGTTTGAAATCAATCTGTCTGACTTCGTATTTTCTGGCAAACCCCACAGGATTGTAGGACATCTTTGCTTTTCTCAGCCCTTCTATGCCCAGGTCGTCCTCACGGTTCACAAGAGCTGCCTGCGGAAACTCAGCCAGAAGGAACTGCTGGTTAATAAACTGATACAGTCCCCGGATCTCGGGATTGGCTTTTTCTATATGGATCACCGCCATATTTTCCAGCGGGTTAAAGCTTCCGATGGTAAACGCCTCCAGTTTATCATCAATATAGACACCGCCCATGCGGACCTGAAGGTTGGAGCAGTTTTTCAAGATTTCGTGTATGCCTTCCACCTCATAGTCAAGATGTTCCTCCACCTCTTCCCCTTTCTGTTCTCTCCAGTGATCCAGGAACTTCCACACATCACCTCTGTCGGAGCAGCAGAGACGGCGGTATTCATATCTGCCCTCATAGGCCCTCTTAAATCCATTGAGATGGTTTTTCTTTTTATGCAGTTTCTTTCCGGACAGACTTCTCATGGCATCCCCGTCATAGAGATAATCCTTTAAATCTTCCTGTTCTGTCACAAGAAACCGCTCCTTCTGCTCCATTAATCCCAGAGCCAAAACTGCCTCCTCGTCGGCGAGATGGATATATAAAGGCTTTTGCAGCACGGTATTAAAATACTCTGTGATCTCATTGAAATAATGCTCCAAATCCTCCTGGCTGCAGATCGGCATGGCAGTCCCGGCCACACCTTCATTGTCCATGAGCCACTGGATCGCTTTGCCATCGCTGACAGCAAACTGTACGCCGTAAAGCTTGCTCCATATGAAACTGTCCAAAAACACACTGTCACAGGTCTTATTTGGCCGCCTGCAAAAAAGAGGGGTCAGTCTGTCTATATCTTCTGCTTCTACCGGTTTAAATTGTAAATTCATTCTGTCCTCCATATCTGAAATCTGTATCTCTGTCCATACATGAGACGGCACGCATGGTGTGCCTTTCACATAACGGTCCGGCAGGCCGGCGCATTGAGCGCTGACCGTAAAATACACCGGATCGTTATCTTTTTATTATGCCATACTATTTATGGTATAACATTTTTTTCAGATTATATACTATATTCAGAAATATGGAAAGGGACTTCGTCACATTTTAATCATAATTCACATCCACAGGCATTCCTTTTTCCGCTGATTCCATGATCGCCAGGATGGCTATAGCCGTTCTTCTGGCATCCTCCATGGAGACACGGAATTCCCTGCCATCCACCAGCCGGTCGATAAAATCCCGAATACTCTCATAAGACAATCCTTTACAGCGGTCAAATACACGGTTGGACACCAGAATGTCCGGGGTGCTGGTATTTACCTCTGTCACCTCCTGAATCAGGTTATGGCTGGACAGATCCATATTGATCATGCCTTTTGTGCAGAGAACACTGAATTTGTAATCATTCACATTGGTATTTCCATTTGGCGTGATCCATCCGTTTTCCATGTGTGCAACGCCCCCGTGTGCAAACTCAATGGTAGTGAGGTAAATATCGTCCGTATCCACGCCCATTTCCTCCAGGATCCCTTTCCGCTTGACCGCATAGACACGTTTTACCTCATCTCCGAAGATCCACCGCAGGGTGTCAAGGCTGTGACTCCCCAAAAACCAGAGAATGGAAGACCGGGAAGCCCAGGAGAGCATATCGGTTGCCACCCATTTTACATCGCTGTGCCGGATATATCCGGTATATGGGATGCCCAGTTTTCCGGACTCCACCTCCTGCTTCGCCGTGTTGAAGGGCGGGTTCCAGCGGTTGTGCAGGTCCACCATGCAGCGCACCTTATTTTCCCGGACAGCCTTGCAGATCCTCTCAATATCTTCCCTGGTGGTTGCCAGTGGCTTTTCTATCAGAATATCCTTGCCTGCATTTGCCATTGCCACCGCAATATCCGCATGGGCAAAATCCGGCGTCACGATGGCCACAGCGTCCACATCCGGGTCCGCGGCCAGACTGTGATAATCTGTGTAGACCTTCTCAATCCCATACTTGTCTGCGATCTCCCTGGCACGTTCCTCCCTGCTGTCGCAAATGGCCACCGGGCAGGCACAGACATGCTCCGCGTAAATGGATGCGTGTGTCTGTCCCCAGGTGCCAGCCCCTACAATACCCATTCTGATCTGCTTCATCTCCATAAATTTACCTCCTGTTTGATATGATCTTTATTCCTTCTGTTCTACTGCCATATTGCCTGCAGTTCCTCCAATAGAGCCTTTACTTCCAGCGGTTTCACCAGATATCCGGTCATTCCGGCTTCATAGGCCTGGGACTTGTCCTCGTCAAACGCATTTGCCGTCATCGCCAGGATCGGTGTCTCTCCCCCTGTCTTCTTTTCCAGACTCCGGATCCTTCTTGTGGCTTCCAGACCGTCCATGACAGGCATGCGGATATCCATCAGGACCGCGGAGTAATACCCTTTGGAAGCTTTTGCATACATATCCACAGCTTCGGCCCCGTTTTCTGCCGTATCTGTCCCAATCCCATGCATCTCCAGAAGGGACTGGGCGATCTCCCGGTTCAGGTCATTGTCCTCCACCAGGAGCACCCGGCGGTCCGCAAAGTCCTGCTTCTCCATCTCGGCTTCCCTGCCGGCCCCGCAGGCGGTTCCCAGCTTTGAAAACGTATCAAAGATAGTGGAGCGGAAAAGAGGTTTAGAGATAAAGAAATCAGCCCCTGCCTGTCTGGCCTCCTCCTCAATACTGCTCCAGTCATACGCTGATATGATGATGATCATGGTTTCCGTCCCGGTCAGCGCCCGGATGCGGCGGGTTGTCTCCACCCCGTCCATATCCGGCATCCGCCAGTCTATCATAGCCACATCTATGATCCTACCCTCCGAGACAGCAGTCCGCACCTGCTCCACCGCCGCACGGCCGGATGTCACCCATATGGAATGGGCGCCTATCTCCTCCAATATGGCTGATGTCTGTTCACATACAAGTTCATCGTCATCCACCACCAGGACTTCCACATCCTTCATAAGCTCCCTTGTCTTCCGTCTGCACTCCTCCTCCTCGTCGTCCTCCATCAGGCCCAGCGGGATGGAAACGGTAAATCTGCTTCCCATATCCTTTTTGCTCTCCACCCGGATCTTTCCGCCCATAAGCTGGACCAGATTATAGACAATGGAAAGTCCAAGACCGCTACCCACATTGTTCCTTGCACTCTCCGCGCTTTCCTGTTCAAAAGGCTGGAAAATGCGATCCTGAAATTCCTCGGACATGCCAATCCCGTTATCCTCAACTGTAAGTCGCACATAGGCATATCCATTGGTGCGTTTTTCCTCCTGGGTATTTACCACGATCTTTCCCCCGGCAGGTGTGAATTTCAGGGCATTTGACAGTAAATTCATGAGGATCTGCTTTATCCTCAGGGCATCGCCCACATAATAATGCTCCATAGGCTCCGTCTGACGGGCTTCAAATTCAATCATAGCCTCCAAAGCCTGGGGATAGATGATGGAAGATATCTCCTCATACAGCTCGGCAAAATTAAATTTTCTGCTGTTGATCTCCATTTTTCCTGTCTCTATTCTGGACATGTCCAAAATATCGTTGATCAGGGAAAGCAGATATCTGGATGAGGCGTCTATTTTCCTGAAGCAGTCCTGCACCCTGGGTGTGTCCTCTAATTTCATCTGTCCGATGGTGCTCATTCCGATAATGGCATTCATGGGAGTCCTGATATCGTGGCTCATCCTGGAGAGGAAATCAGACTTGGCACTATTGGCTGCTTTTGCCGCCGCCAGAGCATCCCGCAGAAGCTGTTCCTGCCTGGCCAGTTCCGCCCTCTGGCTGTCCAGCACTTTTACCAGCTCGATGGCCAGCATGTCTGCTCCCACAGGATTGTCCACATAGATAAGCTGTATGGAGATCCAGTGGTATTTCCCGTCATAGCCTTTTTCCTGCAGCTCCATGTAAAGTTCCCGCTCACCGTTTTTAAATCTTTTCTTCATCTGTTCTCTGGAAACAAATCTTTCAAAATCCTCCCTGTAAGAAGGGTAGACGTCAGGCAGCGCCCTGCTCTGCATTTCATCGTAATTCCCACGCCTCTCATACGGAGATTTCTGCTCTTCAATAAAGCAGTTGTACGTGTTTTTCGTAAGATTGATGCTCATGATCAGGGGATACGCCGTACAGGTAGCTGCGCGCAGACACTGGTTTTCAATCCTCTGCTCCTGTTCCTGCGCAGCCTGCAGAAGATGCATCTGTGTCACATCCGTAAAGATAGCCTGCACCACATCTGCGCCGTCCGCGTTGACCAGACGTTCCATGATCACACTGATCCACATGGGAGCGCCATCCTTTTTCCTGCTCTGCCTTGTGTATGTGATGGTGCCGCTCCCCACATGCAGGCCCCGGATTTTTGCCTCGATCTGATCCCGCTCATGTTCCAAGACCATTATGAGAGGGTTCTGTATTTCGTCCCGAAACGTTTTCTCTGAGGAAAACCCATAGAATTCCCAAACACTCCGGTTAAAATTCACAATGCGGTATGGGAATTTCGGCTCAAACTGAAGGATCCCGCAGGGTATGGAATCGTAGAGCTGGGTCAGAAAACGTGTCTGCCGGGCAGCTTCTCTTCCCGCCAGCTCTGCCTGCTGTTCCCGTTCCTTTTTCTCAGATATATCCGCAATGAAACAGTAGATCACTTCCTCCCCATCCTGGTCAATAACCTTTTTCCCCATATCCGATGCCCAGAACCAGGTGCCGTCCTTTCTGAGAACCCGGTATTCCACATAGTAGAGATCCCCCTCCCTCAGACTTTCTTCCGCCTGCACCTGCATCGCTGCATAATCCTCCGGAACTATAAAACCCCGGCAGCAGTTCCCGGTAAATTCAACGTACTCCTCCGCACCTATATAGCCAAGAAGATGACTCAGGGTATCACTGATCCATTTCGTAGAATACCGGTCATCTCTGCGGCAGATCATCATTCCGCCGGGAAGCTGGGACAGCATCAGTTCTATCTGCCTGTCTCTGTTGGCCAGGCTTTCTTCCAGTTTTTTGTATGCATCTTTTCCGGCCTGCACCGGAAAAAGTTCACCTTCCTGGATATCGGAAAAATCTACGGAATTATGGATATGAACCGTCTTCAGCGCATCCCCTGTCAGCCGGAAGATAAAAGTGATCCTCTGGTGTGTCTTAAAATACAGTCCGGTCTCCTCCCTGGGCTGGATCCAGCTGTCCCCCTCACACAAAAAACAGTCTCCCGAAAGCGCCCTGGTCACGTACTTCTCCCCATACATATGGCAGGGTGCCAAATCCTCCCTGCCCTCCAAAAAACAAGCCGCCACTGCCTCCTTCCCCTCTGCCTGCTGCTGAGGTCCTGCCCCCAGCCAGACGATATCCTCATCAAATGTAGATATGAGAAATTCCACGTCGGATTCACAAAAATATCTTCTCAGTATCAGGGAAGCAAACCCTTCCACTCTCTGCAGCATCTCTTTACACATATTATAATCTCCTTACAGAATCGGCACTTTGACTTGTCCCAATATCCCTATTGTTACTATTGTATCATTTAATTCTGCAGGATACCATAGAAAATCCGGCCCCGTTCGCCGATTTTACGGAAAACGAAGCCGGATCCCCGGTGCACAGACCTCTGCCCCCGCACCCTATTTCTCGTATAAAAACTTCTCCGGCAGACTCACATGAAAATCTACCGCCAAATCCCTGAAATTCTGCGCTGTGATGGTCTGCAGCTTATCCGGTCTCATGGACAGCATTTTCACAAGGATCTCGGCTGACTTTTCCACGGTATGCATCAGCCCAAACGTCAGATCGAAATCTTCCCCTGAACAGAACATGCCATGGTGCGCCCAAATTGCCACATCATACTTCTTCATCAGCTCACTGGTGGCAACCGCGATCTTACTTCCCCCCGGCACCATCCAGCCCACAACGCCCACACCATCCGGGAATACCACGGGACACTCTGTTGCCATTTCCCACAGCTCCCTTGTAAACACTTCATCCTTTAAGGGCAGGACAAAGGTGAGTGCAATGATATTGGTGGTATGCGCATGATATATCACCCGGTGCTTCCCGCCTGTTGCCTGCATTTTCACCTCATGGTTCATCAGATGGGAGGGCAGCTCGCTGGTAGGTCTTCCGCCGTTTACCAACCCCCAGCAGATGCGGTAGTTCTCCCCCTTGTGATCCAGTTCTATGATGGCAATAGAGTCTTCCGGGTCGCTCATGACATTGCGGAAGTATTTCCCGCTTCCTGTCACCAGAAAATACTCCCCGGCAAGGGCCGGTACCGCTGTGCCGATCTCCTTCCACGCGCCGTCTGCCGACAGATCTTCTCTGACAAGATCCACCTCTTCTTTCTTTATACGGTAGGTCAGATTTCCGCCGTTTCTCTCGTGCCATCCCTGTTGCCAGCCGTCATCTGCCATTCTCATAAAACCCTGTACAAATTTCGCTTCCAAAACTCTCATTTTTTCTGTTCCTTTCTATCATCCCTTACGGATATCCATGTCTTCTGCAGCGTACCACGCGCTCTTTGCTATGCGCGTTTACTCAGCACCTCTTTTTCGTACTGCTGTACCTCTTTAAACCAGTCCTCTTTTTGGGGGACTTTGCACTGTTCACAGAAATAATTCCACACATCTCCAAACGGATACAGCTTCAGCTCCTCCTGAAGCATCATAAGTTCTGTAAATTCACTGTTATTCTGCAGTTCTTTCAGTTTATCATTTGGCTGGAGAAGTGCAAACAGAAAAGCTTTCTGCATATTGCGCATTCCCACCACCCAGGCACTGATCCGGTTAATGCTGGCATCAAAGAAATCCAGTCCTAAGAATACCCGGTCAATGGCATCATTTCTCACAATTTCCTTTGCGATCTCTTTTGTTTCATCATCAAACAACACTACATGGTCGGAATCCCAGCGCACCGGTCTTGTCACGTGCAGAGCCAGTTTCTCATTAAACAGAAGCATAGCCGGGATCTTATCGGAAACCACCTCTGTGGGATGATAATGTCCATTGTCCATCAGACTCAAAATACCGTTATTGGCAGCATAATTAATACAAAATTCGCTGGACCCCACCGTGTAGGACTCCATGCCAATGCCAAACACCTTGGATTCCAGGCAGACATATACTTTTGACTTGTCATAGTCAATGGATAATATCTGATCCAGGGAGTCCTTGAACCTGGCTCTTGGTGCAAGACGGTCAGCCGGCACATCTTTATAGCCGTCGGGAATCCAGATATTCATCACACAGGGCTGTCCCAGCTCCTCTGCAAAATACTGGGAGATGCGGATGCAGGCCTGTCCATGGCGAATCCAGAACTGGCGGATCTCCTCATCCGGGCTTGAAAGTGTAAAGGTCTCTGCCTTTTCATGGGAGAAGAATGTGGGATTGAAATCAATTCCCATCCCCCTCTCTTTCGCAAACTCTGCCCATTTCCTGAAATGCACAGGCTCCAGGGCATCTCTGTCTGCAAACTGTCCCTCCTCAAAAATGGCGTAGTTTGCATGGAGATTCAGTTTATGCTTACCCGGGATCAGGCTTAGGGCTTTGTCAATATCATCCATAAGCTCCTCCGGTGTCCCGGCTTTTCCCGGATAGTTGCCTGTTGTCTGGATCCCTCCGGATAATGGTCCCTCGTGGTCAAATCCCTGTACATCATCCCCCTGCCAGCAGTGCATGGAAATGTGGATGTCCTTCAGTGTTTCCACTGCTTTGTCTGTGTCAACCCCTATACTTTTGTAGATTTCCTTTGCGGATTCATATCTCTGCGCTGTAGTCATATTCTTTTCCTCCTGACTTTACATTTAATCCTTTTGCATCTCTTATTTACGGTTCGTATATTTTAATCTCAAATGAGTCATAGACGCACTGCCTGGCTGCCTCTAAGTCTGCCAGCACACCCTTTGCCATGAGCTGCACCATCAGGTTGCCGATGGCCGTGGCCTCTGTGGGACCCGCCAGGACTGTTTTTCCGGTACTGGCGGCTGTGAGCTGATTGAGATACGCTGCGTTTGCGCCGCCTCCCACCACGTGGAGATTTTTATACCGTACCCCTGTCATCGTCTCAATCTCCTGCACCGTTTTGCCGTAGCAGTCCGCAAGACTTCTATATATAACGCCTGCAAGCTGTGCCGGGGCTGCGGGCACCTGCTGCCCTGTCTCTTTACAGTATCCCTGCACTGCCTCTGTCATAGATTCCGGGGCCAGAAAACGGCTGTCATTACAGTCCACCAGGGAGGGGATACTCTCCTGGGATGCCATTTCACATAGCTCCGCAAAAGAATACGCATCCTGCAGTTCTTTCTTCAGCGACTGGATCATCCACAGCCCCATAATATTTTTTAGATAACGGAACCGGTGATCATAGCCGCCCTCATTGGTAAAATTCAGCCTGCGGCTCTCCTCCGTACAGTCTGCCTCTTTTCGTTCCACTCCCATCAAAGACCAGGTCCCTGAGCTTATGTACAGGGCGTTTTCCTCGTTGGAAGGCACAGCCAGGACCGCGGAGCCTGTGTCATGGGTGGCAGGCAGAATGACCTGGCAGTCAAAGCCCACTTCCCTCCGCATCTCTTCCGTGAACGTCCCCAGCACGGTACCCGGTTTTTTAATAGGCTGAAAAATATGTTTCGGATACCCCAGCATTTCGATCAGTTCAAAATCCCAGTCCTTTGTTTTTGGACTTACAAGCTGAGTTGTGGTGGCATTGGTATACTCTGACGCCCTTTTACCGGTGAGCAAAAACTGAAAATAGTCCGGTACCATCAGCATGGCCTCTGCCTTTTCCAAATGATAGGGATGTTTTTCTTTTACAGCCATAAGCTGGTAAATGGTGTTAAATATCTGTTTCTGGATCCCGGTCCTTCCATACAGCTCTTTTTCGGAAATAACCCGGCGGACAAGCCTGTCCATCCCCTCTGTTCTTTTATCCCTGTATCCCACCGTGTTTCCAAGGACCTGATCGTTCCCGTCCAGAAGCACAAAATCCACAGCCCAGGTGTCAATCCCCATGCTCACAGGTATCTTCCCGGCCTTTCCACACTTTTTAAGACCAATCTTGATTTCCTCAAACAACTGTTCCAGGTCCCAGCAGGCTTCCCCGTCTTTTACGGTCAGTCCGTTATAGAAACGGTGCATCTCCTCCATCACCATGCGGCCCTGCTCCATATGTCCCAGAATGTGACGGCCGCTGGACGCGCCGATGTCCACCGCCAGATAATATTCTGTCATGATTTCCGACCTCCTTATATTCTCATCTTATCGGAAAAGAGGACAAAGAAAAAGTACACCGTTTGCATAATTTTATAACCTTATTTGCAGTCTGCCGATTGCATTATTTTCTCTGCCGTATTACTATAAATATAGCTGTTCAGTACCTTCACAGTTACCGAAAAACATAGAACTGCTCTCTATGGGCAGACAGCAGAAAAAAAACGGAGGAAACCATGAACCAGGATTTGTTAAGAGAATTGAAAAAAATTACGGCGGAGGAACAGGCCCTGCTGAACGGGCAGAAGCAGATCAATCCCTCCATTTATAATCTGGAACACTCCATGACTATTGACAACAAAAAACTTCTGGAGCACGGAAAACTCCTGCAGATCCGTCCTCACACCCGGTTCGTACATTTCCCAAAACACAACCACAATTACGTGGAAATGATCTATATGTGCTCAGGCAGCACCCGTCATATCATTAACGGCGCAGAAGTTCTGCTGGGCACCGGGGAGCTTCTCTTTTTAAGCCAGACTGCCACCCAGGAAATCTATCCAGCAGGGTACGATGATATCGCCGTCAATTTTATCATACTGCCTGAGTTTTTCGGGCAGCCCTTAGATATGATAGGCACAGAGGACAATATGCTGCGCACCTTCATCATTGAATGTCTGAAGACCGGCAGCCAGAATGTAAATTACCTTCATTTTAAAGTGGCAGACATTCTGCCCATCCAGAATCTGGTGGAAAATCTCATCTGGACTCTGCACAACAAACAGCCAAACAAACGCAGCTCCAATCAGGTCACCATGGGACTCCTCTTTCTGCAGCTCATGAATTACATCGACAAGGCTGAGATCGGCCAGGAAAACTATGAACAGGAACTGCTGCTCACGGTCTTCCGGTACATAGAGGAACATTACAGTGACGGGGAACTGTCAGAGCTTGCAGGGGAACTGGGTTATGACCTTTATTGGCTGAGCCGTGTCATCAAGCGGCACACAGGGAAAAATTACAAGGACCTGCTGCAGGATAAAAGGCTGAATCAGGCTGCCTACCTGCTTCAAAATACTTCCCTGTCCGTAACAGATATCGGACTGAACGTGGGATATCACAATTTCAGTTATTTCTATAAGATATTCAAAGCCCGCTTTGGAATGTCCCCCCGCTGCTACCGCCTGACCAGAGAACCGGAATCCCGCTGACCTTACGGCAGCACTATCAAAAAAGGTGCATCCCCCGGCGTCCATTCATCCAACGCCGGTGCGGATGCACCTTTTTATCCTTCTCTCTTATAAAGAGCTTTCATCTTATCCTTTGCTTTGCTGAGTCCTTCCATCAGAAGGGGGCTGAAACAGCCGCATTCCCCATTCCGTATCATCTCATAGGCCGTGTCATGAGGATATGCCTTTTTGTATACACGGTCACTGACCAGGGCATCATAGACATCCGCCACAGACACGACCTGCGCCTGTATGGAGATCTCATCACCCTTCAGTCCGTCCGGATACCCGCGTCCGTCCCATCGCTCATGGTGATGGCGGCAGATATCATACGCATATTTGTATACAGGGTTCTCACGGAACCGCGGTACACTGTCCAGAAGCTCACATCCCCGTACGGTGTGTGTCTTCATAATCTCAAATTCTTCAGCAGTAAGCCTGCCCGGCTTGTTGAGAATACCGTCAGGAATGGCAATCTTGCCAACGTCATGCATGACTGCCGCGTCTGCTATCATAGGCAGATCATTCTCCTCGATCCTGCAGGAGGGGTCCAGATCTTTGATGACATGCAAAAGGATCATGGTCAGATCCCGGATTCTGGTAACATGCTCCCCGGATTCGCAGTCTCTGAACTCAATGGCAGTGGAGAGGGTCTCAATGATGGAACTGTTCAGTTCCCTGATCTCCTGTGCCTGTTCCCTGAGCAGAGCTTCCTGTTCATTCACAATGTTGTTAAGCCGTATCACATTGCCGATACGCCGACGGATAAAGAAAGGAATGATAGGCTTTCCGATAATATCCACAACACCCAGTTCATATCCTCTCTTCAGAACCTCCTGAGAGTTCTCTGCTGTGATCAAAAAGACAGGGATCTTATGCGTAAGGTCCAGTTTCTGCATTTCTTCCAACACTTCAAACCCGTCCATAACCGGCATAACTACGTCAAGCAGTATGGCTGCAAGCCTGTCCTGCTGCTCCATGATAAACTCCATGGCCTGCTTTCCGTTCTCAGCTTCTAAAATTCTGTAATCTTCCGAAAAAGTAGCGTCCAGAATCGCACGATTCATTTCCACATCATCTACAATCAGAATTGTCTGTCTGCTGTTCATAAACGCCCCAATGCCTCCTCCCGAAAAATCCCAGAAGAACTCCCATGTCTATTCTCCATCGTGCATATATCCTTTCATACACTTTTTCCTTGGTAAATCCTTCACTTCTATCAGTTTAACTTCTCTTGCTAAAAACTGTCAAGCACTATCTCCAATATTACAAATTTTGTAACCGCACAAGTTACTGTACACAGGCCACTGTCCTTAACCGTAGGACTATCTGTACTCCCCAAGGAAAAACAGAGCTACCGTGCCCGGGCCGGCATGTGCGCCTATGGTGGCGCCTATGGGGTTCATCATCACATTGGTAATGCCAAATTTTTCCTCCACAAGCTTTGCCACGTACGCTGCGTCTTCCTCACAGTCACCATGGCTGATCAGGACGATCTCATTTTTACCCCTGTAATCTCCAATCCGGTCCTCCATCATGGAAACCAGGGTTGCCAGTGATTTTTTACGTCCTCTGACCTTTCCCACAGGTATCAGTTTCCCTTCGTTATCCACATGGAGCATTGGTTTGATATTGGCCAGAGTCCCCAGTACCGCTGTGGCTTTTGAGACACGTCCGCCCCGGTAGAGATGGTTTAAATCATCTACGGTGAAGACATGGCAGGTGTGAAGGATGTTCTCCTTTACCCACTGTGCCACTTCCTCCATGGACCTGCCTTCCGCTTTCATCTTTACGGCATACCATACAAGCAGGCCTTCCCCCATGGATGCAGCCAGGGTGTCAATCACCTCTATCTTTCTGTCAGGGTAAGATTCCCTTAACTCTTCTGCGGCAACGCGGCAGCTGTTATAGGTTCCGCTTAAGCCGGATGAAAATGCCAGATACAGGACATCTTTGCCCTCTTTGAGTACAGACTCAAAGATCTCCTCCGCTGCTGTGGGATTTACCTGTGATGTGGTGGGCATGGAGCCCGCTCTCATACGCCTGTAAAACTCTTTATCTTCTATAACATGCTCTTTGTCGTAGATTTCTCCGTCCATGTTACAGGACAGACAGAGATAATCCACCTGATGTTCCTTAAACCATGACAAGGGCATATCCACTGTATTATCCGTCATAATTACATATTCACTCATACGCTGTCTCCCTCACTTTCCCATTTTTAACAGTTTACCACGGATTGACCGTCTCTTCAACTACATTCCCTTTACCACTTCTATGGCCTTCTGAAGCTGATTGTCCTGGGATTTCTCTATTGTCACCTGCTGGCGGAGGCTGTCATCCAGCTCCACTTCCACATCCGGCTCGATTCCCGTACCGTGGATGTTGCGGCCATTCGGTGTATAATACTTGGCAATGGTGAGCTTTACTGCGCTTCCGTCTGTGAGGGGAATGGGCATCTGTACGATCCCTTTTCCGTAAGTGGTGGTGCCTACCAGTTTTCCGATTCCATAATCCTGTACTGCACCGGAAAAAATTTCCGCCGCACTGGCACTGTTGTCATTGACAAGCACTGTCAGCGGAATCTGCAGTTCATTTTCCCCGTCACAGGTGTATTCCTTTCTGTTCCCATTCTTATCTTCGGTATAAACGATCAGTCCTTTTGGCAGGATCTGCTCCAGGATATCACACACGGAGATGAGCAGACCGCCCGGATTATCACGCAGGTCCACGATCAGGCGCTCCATCCCCTGGCTCTGCAGATCCTGGAATGCGGATTCATACTGGGCAGCCGTCACCTCCGCAAATTCATAGATCTGGATATATCCGATATGGTCCTCCAGCATCTCATGCTCCACCATGGGCACTTCCACGTGTTCCAAAGGAATATCCAGGCTCACATAGTCACTCTCTCCTTCTCTGGCGATCTCCAGACGGACGGTCTCACCCTCTGAACCTTTGATCAATTTAACGATTTCTGACAATTCCTTATCTGTGGTCGTCTCCCCATTTACGGTGTAGATCACATCCCCCGGCAGAAGCCCTGCCTTGGCTCCTGGTGCTCCTTCGTAACATCTGGTGATGGTGACGATACCTGTTCTCGCCTCCTGCTGCAGCACCACGCCCACACCCAGATATTCACCTTCTGTGCTCTCGTTGAGCTTGGCGTACTCCTCAGAGGTGTAATATCCGGAATAAGGGTCACCCAGTCCTGCCACCAGTCCTTTATACAGATAGGATTCCAGTTCTTCCTCGTCAATGTCCTCCAGATAATACTCATCTATGATGTCCTCGATCACTTTTGCCTTCTTCACTGTAGAACCATTCAAGACACCCTGCTGGTCCTGAAACCACAGAAACCCCAGCACTCCGCCGCCTATGAGGGCTGTACAGAGAACACCCAGCAGAAAACCTTTGATATATTTCTTTCTGTCCACGCTTTCAGTTCCTTTCCGTAACTATTCAGTAGGTCTGCGCATTCACTGCGCTGGCCGTAAGAAAGTGTACCACGGCCAAGCAAAAATCCCATCGCCAAAGGCGATCTTGCATGGATTTTTGCCTGCAACTGTGAGGGTACTGAACAGTTACTCCTTTCCTTATAAAATTGTCTTTGTCAAAACAAAAAGAAGACACTGCCAAACAGATCCTCCCGCTAACGCGGGAGGAAACATACATTCAGCAGCATCTCTTCTGTACTTTATAACTTATACCCTTAAATGTTTCCTTACGGAAATCATACTACCAATGAAACCAATGCCGATACCAAGTCCCACACCTACCGGCAGCAGGATCTGGAACACATGGGATACATCCAAAAACTGAAGGAATCCTGACAGTAAATGGAATTTTGTCATTACAAACTCTATGACTCTGTTATAGAGCACATAGAGAATTCCCATAGGGATCGCTGCCCCTACAACACCCAGCAAAATACCCTCGATCACGAAAGGTGCTCTTACAAAGAAGTCGGTCGCTCCGATCAGTTTCATGATCCCGATTTCTTCCTGGCGTACAGAAATACCCATGGTGATGGTATTACTGATCAGGAAGAAGGCAACTGCCAGCAGGATAAATACAATTCCCAGAGACACATAACCGATCAGCTTATTAAATGTGGAGAGGGTCTTCTCGGCTGACTGTGACTGGCTGACACTGCGCACACCGTCAAGGGATTCAATATACTCTACAAGCTGGCTCTGCTCCTCAACATTTTTCAGATATACCTGATAGTTTGCTGAGTTGGCAAGAGGATTATCCTGGTTTCTGAATCCTTCTGCCAGTGCCTCGTCGCCGCCCAGATAGTCATCGCGGAACTCTTCCCATGCCTGGTCAGCAGAGATGTATTTTACTTCCGCAACCTCATCACGGGCCTGGATCTTCTTTCCGATATCATCAATCTGTTCCTGTTTTGTTCCCTCATCAAAATATACAACAACTGCTACGCCTTCCTCCGCTGTGTGGACGATATATCTGAAGTTCATTACCAGTGCAAGAAACAGTCCAAACAGGAATATACATGCGGACATGGTGGCGATAGAAGCAAGGGAGAATCTTAAATTTCTCCAGATGTTCTTCACACCCTGTTTTAATATGTATGCTATTGTACTAATTCTCATACTGATATCCACCTTCTTGTTCGTCGCTTACAATGACGCCTTTCTTCATGGTAATCACCCGCTTCTTGAATGCGTTTACGATTTCCCTGTTGTGTGTAACGACAAGAACGGTTGTACCGCGCTCGTTGATCTCTTCCAGCAGCTTCATGATCTCAAAAGAGTTCTTAGGGTCCAGATTACCGGTTGGCTCATCCGCAAGCAGGATGCTTGGACGGTTCACCAGTGCCCTTGCCAGGGCAACCCTCTGCTGTTCACCGCCGGACAGCTGGTCCGGACGGGATTTGTATTTTTCAGCCAGGCCCACTAAGGTGAGCACCTCAGGCACGCGCTTTTTAATGACACGTGTGGGGCGCTCAATGACCCGCTGTGCAAATGCTACATTTTCATAGACATTCCTGTCACGAAGCAGACGGAAATCCTGGAACACAACACCGACTCCCCTGCGGTATTTTGCCACTTTTCTCCGTCTTAACTTATCCAGGCGCTGTCCGTTTACCGTGATGGACCCGCTTGTGGGATCCAGTTCCTTCAAAAGCAGCTTTATCAGAGTGGATTTACCCGAACCGCTGTTGCCCACGATAAAAACAAATTCACCCTTCTCTACGTGAAGCGACACATTGTTAAGAGCCGGCTGGCCCTTACTGTATGCTTTACTCACGCCCTTTAAATCAATCATAAATATCCTCCTGTGTTCCTGACACCCGCTTCCCCGGATATCAGTAATCAAGTGTCTCCATATACTTCATATATTTTACCACCATCAGGGCTATCTTAAATGTTATGGCATCTTCAAACACACGCAGGTCAAGGCCGGTACTCTTCTGGAGCTTATCCAGACGGTATACCAGAGTATTCCTGTGTATGTACAGCTGTCTTGATGTCTCTGAGACATTCAGGCTGTTTTCAAAGAATTTGTTGATGGTGGTCAGTGTTTCCTCATCAAAGTCATCCGGTGATTTTCCATCGAAAATTTCACGGATAAACATTTTACAAAGAGGAATCGGCAGCTGGTAGATCAAACGGCCGATGCCTAGGGAACTATAAGCGATCACTTCTCTGTCTCCAAAGAAAATCTTACCAACGTCCAGAGCCATGCGGGCTTCCTTGTAGGAGCGTGATACTTCCTTTAACTCCTTCACAATGGTACCGTAGGCAATGTGGGTCCTGCCGTCCTTCTCGATACCGAGAGTGGTCAGGATCATATTAGCGATCTTGTCCACCTGCGGATAATTATCCGTAGCAGTCAGCTCTTTCACAATGATAATACTCTTCTCATCTACAGCAGTGACAAAATCCCCGGTTTTGCCGCCCAATAGATTTTTAATATTTTCCAGGGAGCCGTAATCCTTATCCTGGTTTGTTTCCAGAATAAATACAACTCTGCGCACATCCACTTCGATATGCAGCTTTTTCGCGCGGTTATGGATATCCACCAAAAGCAGATTGTCCAAAAGCAGGTTCTTGATAAAGTTATCCTTATTGAACCGCTCTTTGTATGCGGTCAGCAGTCCCTGGATTTGGAAAACCACAAGCTTTCCAAGTGTATAGACATCGTCTCCGGCGCTATTGATAACCAGCACATACTCAAGCTGATGGTCATCGTAGATTTTAAAGAACTGATATCCTTTAATCACTTGACTGTCTGCCTGGGAATTTGCAAAAGCTAGGACTTCCTCCTGTGCACAAACATTCTCAGAAAAAGTAGATGCCATCACTTTCCCTTCCATGTCCGTGATGTAGAAGTCTGTTCTGGATATGCTTTTCAGCCCGTCCAGAGTGTTTTGTAGTACCTGGTTTGATATCATTCTCTTTCCTTCTTTCATTATATAGTGTTCTTCTCTGTTTCCATCCCATAAAAACAAAAAACCCTACACTATATACTAATACAGAATCGAAAAAAAATAAAGAGAAAATGTTAAATATTACATCTTTTTTTCAAAATGTAACATTTTGTTCACATTTTCCCTTTTCTTTTCACAACTCTGTTTACGCCCAAATCCCCCTGTGGAAGCGGCTTCTGGAAGGATTCCTTACATCTCCTCCCCGCTGTGGAATCCTTCCCCGATCACCTCACGGGCATCGGTCACGATAACAAAGGCTTTGGGGTCTGTCTTGGTCACCAGCTCTTTTAAGCGCACGATCTGCTTCTTACCGACCACGCAGAAGAGCATGGTTTTCTCCTCACCGGAATACATGCCTCTGGCAGATATGCCGGTCAGGCCCCTCTCCAGTTCCTCCATCAGGCTATTTGCCATCTCTGTGTGCAGGTCAGTGATGATAAATGCGATCTTGGCAAATTTCATACCTTCCAGGAAGCCGTCAGTCACTTTCGTGGTGACAAAAATAGCGATCACCGCGTAGAGTGCCCTCTGCAGCCCAAAGATAAACACGCCCAGTATGACGATAGCCCCATCCACCACCTGGAGGATCTGTGCAATGGAATAATGGCGCATCTTGTGCTGTATCAGCGCGGATACCATATCGGTTCCGCCTGTGGTACCCTGTCCCAGGAAAATAAAACCGATCCCCACACCCATGATCACACCCCCGAACAAGGCTGCCAGCAGCATATCATCGGGTATGATGGGAAGTTCCGGTATCAGAAAAAGCCAGAGGGACAGAGCCAGGGCGCCGAAAATAGACTTTTTTGTAAATCCCCATCCCTTGATGCTCACCCCAAGGAAAAACAGGGGGACATTCAGTACCGCATTGGTGAGCCACAGGGGGATCCCGCCGGGCATCAGATTCTCAGTCAAAGATTTTATAATGATGGCTAAACCGGAAAAGCCCCCGGTCACCATCTGCATATGGTCGTAAATAGAAGTGATTGAGACGGCCATCACAGCCGTCCCAATCAGTATATACACATATGCCCGCCAATTTCCTTTTTTCTCAGCAAGCATGTTACTCTTCTCCTTTTCCCGAGTCCTCATTCTCCTCATTATACTGTGAGACCAGCTTTTTAAATGTACTCTTTTCCAAAAGTTTTCCCAGCCAGCCCTTTTTTAATCCGACTTCTTTCTGGATTTCCTGACGCTCCCCGAGACAGAACAGGATCTTTGTGTTCATCATCTTCCTGTTATCCGCCACAAAACGTTCGATCCCCATGTTTCTGGAACAAGTCAGGACCGCCTGGGGACTGAAAGAGTTGATCTCATTGATAATCCTGTCTACCTGGTCCGCATGAGCCTCCTCCAGACTGTCTTTTCCCAGTATCACAATATCAGGATACTTATCCTTCACATAATGATAGAATGTCTCCGTATCCTCCTCGGTCTCTCCGAGTAAAAAGACCTGGTTCTTATAATGGGACAAAAACCAGAACAGTGTGGAAAAGAAGCCATGCTTGGCAGCCTCCTCCTCAAGCCTTTGGTCCTCAACCCCTGCCGCTTTTAAAACCTCCGGTTCATCCACTACCGCCTTGTCCAGGATCCCAATATATTCTTTCAGCTTCTCATCCTCCTGGGCAGCCATGAGCAGCTTCATATTGATAACACCATAAGTGGAAAGCGTCTCGTTAAACCAGTTCTCATTGACGTATTCCATCACGTCCTCCACATAACATTTCTCCACGGAAATGCCCAGTACCTCTATTCTTTCATGCATAATATTTCTCCAGTAATCTTATTACAGCACCTTGTACAGCACCTCACACGCGCTTTATCTACCTACTATAGCAGACAGGCAGAGATTTTTCAAGCCGCACATCCAGGGATTCTTCCCTTCCCTTTTCCTACACTTTGTATTTTCAGCCAAAACCGGTCATTCCATGCGTTTCCAGAAAAGAAAATACGGTTTCGTAGTATTCTTTTGGTGCCTTGTCGGGTGCCTGTGCATGGCCCGCGCCCTCCACGATCAGGATTTCTTTTTCACAGTCCGCCGCATCGTACAGTTCATAAGCCATCTCCACAGGTACAAATGCATCCTCCTCCCCATGAATGATCAAAAGGGGAATGGTACTTTTTTTCACGGCTTCCAGGGCAGAGGCCTCTTTCAGACTATAGCCCCCGCGCATCTGCAGCATGAGGCTGGCACCGTCCACCAGGGGAAATCCGGGGATATGGAACCAGTCCTTTAACTGCTTTTTAAAAATACTGTAAGCATCCGTATACGCACTGTCGGATACTGCCGCGATCACATGTTCCGAAAGCTCCTCCCCGGCCATCATCAGCGCGCAGGCACCTCCCATAGACTGTCCGTGTATGACTATCTGTGCACGCTCATCCATATCCAGGATCATCTCAAGCCACAGCTGATTATCCAGTCTGTCGGTCCATCCCATACCGATGAAATCGCCTTGGCTCTCACCGCTGCACCGCATATCCGGCACCAGGACCTGATATCCTCTTTTGGCATACTCATAGGCAATGGGGTACATCTCCTCTTTCCATCCGGTATAACCGTGGAGCAGCAGGACCCAGTTATGGCTCTCACCTTCCTGGTAAAACGCCCTGCTGATCAGACGGTATCCGTCTTGCGTTGTCACAGACAGCTCCTGGCTTTCAGATGTCTGCGCCCACTGGTTTGCTTTCTCCAGACTGGACATCCTGTTCTGTTCAATGTCATCTGTCTGGACAAGGGCTTCGTAACTGTCCTTGGTTATATCTTCAAAAGCCTGGGTCTGTTCCATCTTCTCCGGAACCAATGCCAGATCCACCACGATATTCGCTGCAAACACCAACAGCACAAGCAGTATGACCAACACAACAGCCAGTCTTTTTATCCATTTTTTCTTCCGCATATTTTTACTGTCACCTTGTAGTATTTTGTCATATTTTATACATTATACCTGTTTTTTTTCTGCTGCGCAATAACCATTGCGCTTCACAGGGCAGCCCGCGGACAATAAGCAATAATGGGCAGATAAAAGCTTTTTTGAACATTTACACTGTTCCTTTACTTTGTTATTATAATACTATACGAAAAACAAGGGGGGATCTTATATGCCTCAGTCAGAAATATTGAAAAAGATCATGGACAACATGGAATCTGCCATTGTGGGGAAACGCAGGGTCATAGAACTGGCACTGGTCACCCTACTTTCCGACGGCCACCTTCTTCTGGAGGATGTACCCGGAGTGGGAAAGACAACCTTGGGAAAATCGCTTGCCCAGTCTATTCAGTGCAGTTTTGCCAGAATCCAGTTTACCCCTGATACCCTGCCGGGGGACGTGACCGGCATGTCCATGTACCAGATGCAGACCGGGGAATTCCGTTATGTTCCCGGTGTTGTAATGAATGACATCCTGCTGGCCGACGAAATCAACCGCACCTCCCCCAAGACCCAGGCAAGTCTTCTGGAGGCCATGGAGGAACAGCAGGTCACAGTGGATGGCACCACATATGCACTGCCTGAGCTTTTCATGGTGATCGCCACACAGAATCCTGTGGAACAGCTTGGCACCTACCGTCTGCCGGAGGCACAGCTTGACCGGTTTATGATGAAGATCTCCATGGGATATCCTGAGACCCCTGCAGACGAGGCTGATATTGTGCGGCGCATGGTAAACGGAGAACCCCTGAAAAAGCTCGGCCCGGTTAGTACCAGGGAGGAACTTATAAGTATCAAAGAGGAGATCAAAACAGTCACCGTACACCATGATGTGATGGCTTACGCGGTAGAAATTGCCAGAAATACCAGAAAAAGCAGATATTTATCCCTGGGTGCAAGCCCCAGAGCCGCCATTGCCCTGGTGCGGGCTGCCAAAAGCCGTGCCTATCTGGAGGGGCGCATGTATACCACGCCTGAAGATATTGCGGCTCTGGCGCCTCCGGTGCTCCTGCACAGGCTGATCCTGTCTTCCGAGGCCAGGCTGGAGGGAAAAAAGGAAAAGGAGATGCTGCAGGAAGCCATGCGCTCAGCTCATGTACCTGTCCTGTGAAAAAAGCCGCCTATCTGCTTTTTCTCATAGGCAGCACCGTGCTGGTCAGCTTTCAGGGCAAGGCAGTTTCCTATCTGCTCTTCTACTTTGCCCTGCTGCTGCCGCTGCTGGCCCTGCTTTACTCTGCCTATGTGTATTACCGCTTTAAGATCGTACAGGATGTATCACACCTTGTGGTAAAAGGAGAGAAAGTACCCTACCGCCTTATTCTCGGCAATGAGGACTTTCTGCCATTTACCGATATTACCCTGCACTTTTATACGGATATGGTCAGAATGCAGCATGACAGCTCAGAACAAAAAATGGACCATCTCTGTCTTCTCCCCCATACGCAGAAACAGATGGATACGAAAATGTACTGTAAATACAGAGGCACCTATCCCGTTGGTGTGAAAAGTGTCACGGTCACGGATTTTCTGGGTCTTTTTACCATCACTTATCCTATGATGTCCCAGGTCCGCCTGACCGCTAAACCACGCATTCTTCCTCTGGAGCGCCTGAATCTGGCACTGCAGAAAAAGGACCCGAAAAACACGCTGTTCCCCACCACGCGTCTGCAGAACCTGCCCGACTATGAAGTACGCCGCTATCAAAGCGGGGACTCCAAAAAATACATACACTGGAAAAATTCTGCCAGGACCGGAGAACTTCTTGTCCGAAAACAGATGCCGGAGGAGTTGTTTGAAACGATCGTTATACTGGATTTATATCCAATCCAAGGGGATACGGAAAAACGGCTGCAGACAGAGGACAATATACTGGAAGCTGCCCTCTCCTTTCTGCAGGACTGTTATCTGAAAAAGATCCCGGTCCGGGTGGTCTATATGGATTCGGAGCTCAGGGAATTACTCATAGATGTCCGCTCCGGTTTCGACGCCTTTTATGAAAAATGCGCAGATATGGCCTTTGAGTCCCCGCTTCCCCTTGAACAAGTGTGGAGCCGGTATGCCGCCCGCCTGGCAGGTACCGGGGCATACATTCTCATCACCGCCTCCCTGACACCGGCTCTTACAGAGGCTGCCCGGGAGAGCCGCCTGCTTGGAAACGAAGTGCTGTGTATTAATGCAGGAGAGTTGCGTTTATGAAAAGATACCGTGAATTGATTGGAAGATATCATGAAAGTCTCCATGGAGCCTGTCTCTGTACAGGCTTTCTTTTGCTGGCTGATTCTTTCTGGGATCTGAACTGGCCTTCACTGCTTTTGACTGTGTGTGCCGTACTTTTCTGTTTTCTTCTCCACTATGCGGTTCAGAAAGAGGCTGTCATTCCTGCCGGTCTTCTTCTGGTCATCCTTCATTTTGGGGTTCTGCTCTTTTTCCATTTCACCCACAGGGATCCGCAGCTTTTCCTGCCCTTCCTGGCAATGGAAACCGCCTGCATCGCCGCGTCCGTTTACTGTTATTTTGCAGTCCGCCGCCTGTATTTGGCCCTGCCTCTCCTTGCGTCAGAACTGGCCTGCCTTATTTATTACGGGGTGGAAGGAATTCCTTTGTCAAAGTGGACTATCTGCCTGATATTTTTCTGCTGTATGTTGTTTCTGGCGGAAGCTGCAGGCCGGAAAAAGGGAGTGGGAAAACAGGATGTGTTTTTCCTTGCCCCGCTTTTTCTGGCATCTCTTCTTCTGCTCAGCCTGCTCCCTGTAAAGGATACCCCCATCCGCTGGGAGAGGATCCGTAATGCGGCGGACGCAGTACAGGAAAAAGCCGCCGCCCTGATCGTAAGCCTGGATTATCTCTTCTCCGGCACCTCAGGCACTTATTCCCTGGCCCATACCGGATACAGTTCTAAGGGAAACCTTGGCGGCAGTCTGGTCCAATCCAATAAAGCCCAGATCTCCGTTGCCGGGGACCGGACCAAATCGCCCCTGTACCTGAAGGGAACGGTCTACGACACTTACACGGGAACCTCCTGGGAACAAGGCCCCCTCTCCCCCAAAAACGGCACGAGAGAATACCGGGAACAATACAGGCAGATAAACGAAGCACTGACCACTTCCGGGCTGACAGATGAGGAGATCCGCTCTCTGACCCATCTGTGTACAGTGGAAATAAAATTCGAGGGACTGAAAACAAAAAGCCTGTTCCACGCGCCGAATACCTGGCGGTTTCATCTGCCGGACGCGCTGGAACCGGACACTTTTGGGGGCACCATTCTTCTTCCCAAGGCCAAAGGGGTTGGATTTACCTATGAAGTGCAGTTTTTGGAAATCAATTATAAAAGTGACGATTTCCGAAAACTACTGACAGAGGCCCCTGCCTCTCACAGCGATAGATCCTGTACTGCCCTTCCCGAAGACCTTCCTTTACGGGTTTACGATCTGGCCAAAGAGATCACCCGCGGCTGCGGGACTCCCTACGAAGAGCTGGAAGCCATCCGCACATACCTGAGCAGCTATCAATATACCACCACTGTGGACTCTCCTGAGGAGGGCAGGGATTTTGCAGATGTCTTTCTCTTTGACACAAAGACCGGCTACTGTACTTCCTTTGCCACAGCCATGGCCATACTTGGGCGCTGCCGCAGCATTCCCACCCGATACGTGGAGGGATTTGCCACAGACCGTACCTGTGACACGGAAAACACCCAGATACATCTTGGGGGGTCCAGTGCCCATGCCTGGGCCGAAGCTTATCTGGAGCCAATAGGCTGGGTGCCTTTTGACCCCACCCCCGGATATTCTTCGGACACGGCTTCCGGCTGGGAGGAGCATGCCCCCGAGGACGCTTCTTCCCCTTCATCTCCAGGCACGCCCGGCAGTATGGATGGTTCCCCTGCACAGAACAGAGAAGAGGACACCCCTGCGGATGAGCCCCGGACAGCAGCAGGCCTATACAAAGGATTTCTGCGCACACTTTTAAAGCTCCTGCCCATTTTTATCCTTCTGGCTGCTGCCTGTGTTCTTGGGACTGCTGTTCTCCTGTTCCGGAAATTCATGCGGCACAGAGCCTATGCCTCTATGGATGACTACCAAAAGATACTTTTCCTCATGGATAAACTCTTCCGGCTTGGAAAACTGTCGAACCTGCCATTCCAGGAGGGAGAAACCCTTCTGGAATATGAAGAAAAGGCCGCAGGTGCCCTTGATGCGCCCGATGCAGCCTTGACTGATCTGTTCCGGATCTTCCGCCAAATCCGCTATGGAGGACAGAAGGCTTCACCGGAAACCGTATTATATATGGAAGCCTATATCCGCTCCCTGGAAAAGCAGTATATAAACAACTGCTCCCGCACAGGCCGGATGCTGTACCGCCTGCGGTAGGTACGGCATCCATCCGCTCACTCAGCGGATCTCAATGATACCGTCCCTGACACATCTGACAAAAACAGGCACAAGCCTGGGATCAAACTGTCTGCCGGATTCCTCCTCCAGATTGCGGAGGGCATCCTCCACCTCTATTCCGGGCTTGTAGCTTCTCACAGTGACCATGGCGTCAAAGGAATCCGCAACACACAGAATTCTGGCCATAAGGGGAATCTCTTCCCCTTTTATGCCTCGTGGATACCCTTTTCCGTCATATCTCTCATGATGGCCTATCACAGCCGGTATTACATAGTCCAGAGAGGGCAGGTGCCGGATAATGCCGATGGAAAGTTCCACATGGGATTTCACTTTCTCATATTCTTCGGGGGTAAGCCTGCCCGGCTTATTCAAAACGCTCTCCTCAATCCCAATCTTGCCGATATCGTGAAGAAGCCCTGCCTCATAGATGATCTTAAGCCCCTCCTCATTCATACCGTAAGCTCTCGCCAGTTCCCTTGCGTAATAAGCCACATTTTCCGAATGGCTGAAGGTATAGTGGTCCTTAGCATCAATGGCAGCTGTCAGCGCATAGATGGTCGGCGCGTAGTCGGAATAAACACCCGGCTGGTACCCCATCTGTGAAGGGCGCTCCCCGCCGTTGCCTTCCTTATAAATGACTGTCCTGTTTTTCCCGGCCTTCTTTGCATAATAGACCGCCGTGTCTGCATGGCCGATCAGATCGTGGAAATCGTGGATGGGACAGACCCCCAAAGCAATCCCGCAGCTCACGGTGAGGATCTTCATGGCATTTTCACCGGATGTAGAATTCATCTCCCGCACCTGCTCTGATATCCTGTCTGCAACCGCCTTTGCCTCCTCCTCCGTGGTCCCGGGAAGCATGACGGTAAAAACTTTACCGGAATATCTGGCCACCATTCCCTTTTTTCCCACCTCTGCCTGGATGATCTCTGCGATCCGCTTCAGGGCATCATCCCCCGCCCCCGTGCCGTAGAGTTGGTTGTACAGCTTAAAATCATCCACATCAATCATAATGATGGAGCCAAAGGCATAGGTCTGGCTCTCACAGCACTGTTCCAGCACCTCATAAAAATATTTGCGGTTGGCTGCTCCGGTCAGATAATCCCTCCTGGCCTCCTGATACGCTTTCTCATAAAGCCTGGAATTCTGTATGGCGATAAACGCTACTGAGCTAATTGATTCAAAGAAATTCAGGTCTCCGGCAGTGTATTTCTCCCCGTTCTTTTTCCCGGTCAGAAAGATCAGTCCCAGATATTGTTCATCATCTTTTATTCCGGCAATACACTCAATCTTATATTTGGGCATTTTTCTGCGTATCTCAGCCATGAATTTTTTATATTCCGGTGTATTCCTGTGCTCTCTTGAAAGAATGCATCCCCCGGATTCTCTCAGCAGGCCAAAAACCTTCTCATCCTTTGGTATGACACAGGATATTTCCTCTGTCTTTTGGTTTCCCTGTGTCAGCACATAATCCCCGGCTTCATCTTTCAGGAAAATAAGAACCGCCTCAGCCGGCACTGCTTTTTCTATGGTCTGCATCAGCTGTCCCAGGATCTCTCCCACATTTGTCAGATAGGAGACCCCTGTACTGAATTCTCCGATACACCTGGACTGCGTGATCTCATCCTTTTCAAAGACGGTATCAAGGGCTGCCTTGATGATAAAATAGATCAATACTGCTGCCAGGACCATACTGAGTGCTGCGACCATGGTAAGCTGCGTCTCTTTAAATCCAAAATATTTCTCTAAAGCCGCGTTATAATTCGGGATGAAACTATAAAAAATGAGCGTAGAGATCACAAAGGCTGCCACAAAACAGTTAGCTTTTGACACCAGAAGGTCAAGACGGAACAGGCGCTTTTGATACAACGCATAATACACACAGACCGCAAGACAATACCAGAACAGATATCAATGGGAAAACCACGAAACACCGGAAGGGCAATCCCTATCTGTCCCAGTGCCAGCGCCCCGATTCCCAACCACACCGGCCTTAAACTTTTTCCTGCAAATTTATTTTCTCTGCTGTTCTCATATACCATACGGCTGCATGCAAACAAAGCCCCGCCCTCCACCAGAAACGGGATCACCACCTGCCAGCGCAAATGGTAAACATAGGCACTGCCGCCGTTTCCCAGGCTCAGGACCTCCGGGGGCTGCACAAAAATACTGTATTTGTAATTCACCAACAGCATGAGAATGATCGCTGCCGTCCAGAAATGGATATGGTACGACTTTTCAACACGCAGAAATCTTTTCAGAAAGCGGTAGAAAACAAGCGGAATCATCAAAAGCCCCGTGAGGGAAACATGAAACCAGAAACCCTCGGAGGGCCAATAGGCAAGCCTCATAAAGAGGGAACCGCTGGCCCATATGACCATGGTCAGCAAAAGTTCCATAAAAGCGTAGATCGCCGCATCCTTCTTTGCTGCCAAGAAGGATATCAGCAAAAATAGGTAACAGAACAGCGCAATGATCGGTACAATCGTAAAACTGCTCATCCTCACACACCATTCTTCTGACAGATATCCTGCAGGCAGCATTTTTCACAGTAAGGTTTTGTTCTGGCTGTACACACATCTCTGCCGTGGAACACCAGCCTGTGGCAGAAATCGCTGCCCTCCTCAGGGGGGATCAGCTTCCAAAGGGCCATCTCCACTTTCTTAGGGTCTTTTATGGCGTCCACAAGACCTATGCGGTTGACCAGGCGGATACAGTGGGTATCTGTCACGATCGCCGGTTCCCCGAACACATCCCCCATGATCAGATTGGCGCTTTTGCGCCCCACTCCCGGCAGTTTCAGAAGGGCATTAAAGTCAGAGGGCACCCTGCCGCTGTACTCATCCCTCAATATTTTCATGCAGGCACTGATATCCCTGGCTTTGCTCTTTCCCAAGCCGCAGGGCTTCACGATCCGCTCAATATCCTCCACATCTGCCTCCGCAAGTGCATTCACATCCGGATATTCTGCGTATAGATCCTGTACTACCACGTTGACTCTGGCATCTGTACACTGGGCTGCCAGACGGACACTGACAAGCAGCTTCCATGCCTGGTCATAATCCAGGGTGCATCCCACATCAGGGTATTCCTTTTTTAACCGTTCCACTACTTCCAGTGCCAGTTTCTCTTTCGTCATAGTCTCTTTTCCTTTCTAATCGTTGTTCAGGCTGCATAAGATGGGGCTATTTGAATAGTTTTTCCGCTTTTCTCATTTTTTCTGTGATGGCCACGCCAAAGGGGCAGTTATCCTCACAGCTTTTACACTCCGCGCAGTCCTTCCCATTTGCAGTCAGGCCTTCATAATGGGCCTTCAGCGCCGCAGGAACCTCCGGCTGCATCACTGCCAGGTCATACAGTTTGTTCACCATGGCAATGTCGATTCCGGAGGGACACGGTGCGCAGTGCCCGCAATAGGTACACTGTCCATAATAAGCGTGTGCCGGGGCATTGGCAAGCACTGTGGCATAATCCTTTTCTTTCTCTGAGGCTGTTTCATACGCCACCGCCTGGTCTACATGTTCAGGCGTGTCATATCCCACCATGACACTGGCAACTCCCGGACGCGTCAGGGCATAGTGCAGACACTGCACCGGTGTCAGCGCCACTTGAAACGGGGATGTCTCAGCGGAAAACAGACGTCCGCCCGCATACCCTTTCATGACCGTAATGCCTACACCGTTCTTTTCACAGATCCTGTACAGTTCCGCCCGCTCAGGTGCAATGCCTCCCAACTTTTCATCATAGCTTTCTTTAAAATACTCAGTCATGTCCTCACTTGCGGGAAGCATGTCAAACGCCGGGTTGATGCTGAATAAGATTATTTCGATCTTACCGCTCACGGCAGCCAGCTTTGCAACTGCCGGGTTGTGGGTGCTCATTCCAATATGCCGGATCATCCCCTTTTCTTTCAGTTCCCCGGCATATACGTAGAATTCCCCATCCATGATTCGATGAAATTCTTCTTCCTCATCCACAAAATGGATCATGCCTAAATCTATGTAATCTGTTCCCAGACGCTCCAGCAGGTCGCTGAAAGCAGCCTTAGCCTGCGCCAGGTCACGGGTCCTTACATACTGGCCGCCCTGCCAGGTGGAGCCCAGGTGTCCCTGGATGATCCAGTTTTGTCTCCTTCCTTTGATTGCTGCGCCGATATTTGACCTTACATTCGGCTCTGACATCCAGCAGTCCAGAATATTGAT
This sequence comes from Blautia marasmi, assembly GCF_900258535.1. NCBI lineage: Bacteria > Bacillati > Bacillota > Clostridia > Lachnospirales > Lachnospiraceae > Blautia > Blautia marasmi. The sequence continues at coordinate 3,244,485 of NZ_OIWX01000001.1, read as the reverse complement.
TCCCGCTTCCTCACAGTGCAGGACCACCTCTTTTACCTCCCGGGCATTATGCCGCTCCAGCCACTCTGCACCCAGGCCTATCTCGCTGACCTTTAGTCCTGTGCTCCCAAGTTCTCTGTATCTCATCTTATCCTCCCTTTCCTTCTGATGTTATTTTTTGATACTGAATTTTCCAATCAGTTCTTTTAAGATCTGCGCCTGGGCGGAAAGCTCCTCGCTGGCGGCAGCACTCTCCTCCGCGGTACCGGAGTTTACCTGAACCACGCCGGAAATCTGCTCTATCCCCTGTGATACCTGTTCTGCGGAATGGGCCTGCTCACCGGATGCCTCTGAGATCTTGTCAATGGCGTCAGCCACCCCGCCAACTCCTTCTACCACACGTTTCAGTGTCTTTGCGGTTTCGTCCGCAAGCACCGCTCCATTTTCCACAGCTCTCAAGGAACTCTCTATCAGCACCGTGGTGTTTCTGGATGCCTCCGCGCTCTTGTTGGCAAGGTTTCTCACCTCCCCTGCAACTACAGCAAATCCCCTGCCGCTCTCCCCGGCTCTGGCTGCCTCCACAGCGGCATTCAGCGCCAGTATATTGGTCTGGAACGCAATGTCCTCAATCGTCTTGACGATATTGCCTATTTCCCGTGAACATTCTCTCAGCTCCTGCATTGCCGCCAGCATTTCCTGCATACGGGTGTCGCTGGCAGCCGCCTCCCGGCCCACATCCGCAGCTCTTTGGCTGGCCTTTGCGGCGCTCTCCGCATTAGCGGCGATCTGTGCGGAGATCTCCCCGATACTCTCTGCCAGCTCTTCCACTGCGCCCGCCTGTTCCGACGCGCCCTGGGCAAGGGACTGGGCACCTTCTGAAACCTGCTCTGAACCACAGGACACCTGTTCCGCGGAGACATTGATCTGCCCCAGCGTTACATTCAGTGACTCAATGATCTGTTCCAGCGCCTCCCGGATGAACCGCAGATCACCGATGTAACTGCCATTTACCGTCACATCCAGATTGCCATGTGATATCTCACTCAAAATATGAGTGATATCATGTATCATTTCTTTCAGCGTACTGACAGAGGAACGGATGCTGCCAGCCATACGTCCAATCTCATCATTGCCGTATTCTTTGATCGTAACCTCCAGATTCCCGGCGGAAAACTCCTCCATATTGCTGCTGATCTCCGCAAGGGGCTTCATCATCCTGCTGGTAACGGCTATCACAATAACTGCCAGGAGTCCGAGTATGACAGCAGACAGCAGCACAAGTACAGCGATCAGATGATTCCTGGTTGCATTGACCTCTGACAAAGGCAGTGTGGCAGCGGCCAGCCAGCCTGTTGTTTCGCAGTTTCTGAACATGGAGATATAGGCAGTATCACTGTAATGAAAATCCACAACTCCATTGTAACTGCTTTTTACTTTTTCTTTGTAGTCATTGGAGATGTCCAGTTCCTCCACATTTTTTCCCATTGCTGTGGGGTCATCGCTGTATATGTAATCTGAATCGTCGGAGATCACCTCCAGATATCCCTCTTCCCCCACCTTTATCTCTGAGAGAAGCTGTGACAGACTGCTCACAAAGACATCGAAACCTGCATAACCTGCAATATCCACACCGTTTTCAGAAAAAACCGGCGAAACCACAGACACGATCGATTCTCCTGAGGCGGGATCCAAGTAAGGCTCTGACACCACAGTTTTCTTCCCGTCAAGCAGGGACTGGCGCCATATGACGTTTTCCAGATTTGCATCCACTGTCTCACCGCTTGAAAGAAAGTAGCTGTCCGTCCTCTCGTCCGCGGCCCATACCTGCATAACCATCTGGTCAGACATACGCTCCAATGCCCCTGATAGTTCTTTTATCACCACATCTCTACCCTCATACCGGTCGATATCCTCCGCCGTATGCACGGCTTCAAAGTAATCCTGTAAAACAGCATTCTCCTCAAACATACTGACTGACGCAATTTTACTGCTGAAAAAATCATCCACAACAGAAACCGCATAATCTGTCTGCACATCCAAAAGTTTTTCATTAAGGTCTGAGATAGCACCCGCTGCCATTATGCAGGAAATAACAATTAAAATAGCCAGTGACGGCGTCAGCACCAACAGCAGGCTCCTGATGATCTTCCCGGAAACAGATTTTTTTCTCTTTTTCACAGGCTCATTACTATATTTATTTTCTCTACTTGAAATATCAGACATTGTTCTCCTCCAAGATTATGGCATCGGCCGGTCCTTGCGGACAGCAGCTCAATTCCAGTCAGAATATTTAACTTACATACAAAGTATTATACCATGTGCCCAACAAAAGGCCAATAGATTCCGGTGTCAATCCGTGTATTCCCCGTCATCGCCAAAATGCCGGCTGAATGCTTCTGCCAATGCAGACTGCAGCATCTTCATGTCAATGGGCTTCGCCACATGGGCCGTCATCCCTGCCTCAAATGCCGCTTTGATGTCCTCCGCAAATGCATTGGCAGTCATGGCAATGATGGGAATTTTCTTTGCATCCGGATGGTCCAGATCCCGAATCGCGCGGGTGGCTTCATAGCCATTCATTTTCGGCATCCGGATATCCATCAGTACGGCGTCATAGGTTCCCGGCGCTGCCCGCCTGAATGCCTCCACTGTCTGAAGGCCATCCGGCTGCAGGTCAGAGGAGGCTCCCTGCATCTGCAGAAGCTCACATAAAATTTCCGCGTTTATGTCATTATCCTCCGCGATCAGGAAATGACGTCCCTCCAATATCTTCGTCTTTCCCTTGCCTGAAAGCCCGGTTATCCTCTCCTCTTCTCCCCCAGCGTCTTCCGCCCTCTCAAATTCCAGTTCCACAACAAACTGAGACCCTTTCTCTTTCCTGCTCTTTACTGAAAGTCTGCCTTCCATTAAATCTACCAGGCGTTTTGTAATACTGAGTCCCAGGCCGGTCCCCTCCAGGTTTCCCACTGCCTGCTCACGGATAAACGGTTCAAAGATCCGGTCCAGAAATCCTTCTGTCATTCCAATCCCTGTATCTTTAACAGTAAACCGGTATCTGACATACCCCGGCTGCTTCTCAGGGCTCCTCTCTTCTATGAGGAAATCTACGCTGCCCCCCGCCGGAGTAAATTTAACGGCATTTCCAAGCAGATTGATCAAAACCTGGTTGATCCGCAGGGGATCTCCATAGAAAAAAGTATGAACTATATTTTTCCTGCAGACGGATAAATGCACACCCTGCTCTCCGGCCTGGGGCATGATAATAGCTGTAAGCTGTTCCAGCAGATCAGATAAGTGGATCTTCATACGGTTTAAGGTTATCTGAGATTGTTCGATCCGGCTCATATCCAAAACATCATTGATAAGGCTTAACAAATGCCTGCTGGAAACCGTGATCTTCTGCAGACAGTCCTCTATACGGCTGCGGTCATCCATATGTGCCTCTGCCAGAGTGGTCATGCCCACAATGGCGTTCATGGGTGTCCGGATATCATGGCTCATGGCGGACAGGAAATCACTTTTTGCCCGATTGGCCTCCTCCGCCAAACGCAGTGCTTCTTCCAGTTCTTTCTTTGTACTGCGCTCTGCTGCGATCATATCTGTCACATCTGCCCGGACCACGCAGACTATACTGTGATTCTGGTTTCCCCAGAGTACATTAAACTGCTTATAGCGAATACTGCCGTCCATCTCATAGGAAGCCACAAAATCATAACCTGACGGTTCTCTTTCCAGACGGGCAAGGACGGAGGTCAGCCGAAGCTGTGTCTGCAGTGTCTCCTCGGATTCCTCCAAAACAGAGGAACCGGCAAAAAGCGCAATGGCATCGGCATACTGTTCGATCACTTCCGGCGGCAGATTTTCCAAAACTGTTTTTCTGGTATACATGGTAAAACTACCGCTGTTCACATCCAGAAATCCCATGAGTTCAAAGGTGTACGCAAGCATATTCAAAAGCCCCTGCTGTTCCCTGACGGAATCCGTTATGTCGGTACACACAAGACAGTAACGCTCCAGCCACGGCTCCACGGAAGCAGCCGTCATTCTCTTAATGCGGATATTTCCATTGCTGTCTGTTATAGAATAAGTAAAAGTATAAGGTCCCTCTTTCAGCGTCCTGCGGATCTCATCTGCCTTCAAAGCCTCCGCATATGATCTGCTGTCCTTTGGCAGTACCACCGATCCAGCCATATAGGCCACTCTCTCTGAATGGCAGCCGCTCAGTGCAGGGGCCCCCACAGCACCCTCTCTGCGTGTCAGAACGGTGTACGTGTCATGAAGAAGATCCACATCCATAACATAATCATAGCTTGTGACTGTGAGCTGCCGAAAGATTCGTTTGGAGATGGTTTCCTCTGTAATATCCGTAACCGTAAGAATCCCAATGACCTCTCCCCCATCCGGCCCAGACAGAAGGTTTACCTTAAACCGGACATAACGCCCGTGTTTTTCCTTTGGCAGACGGATAAAGCATTCCATGGTCTGCTCTGTCTTATTTTCCGCAAATGCGCGCAGCATTGCATCATTCCAAAAAAGGGTTAAAAATTCGCTTCGGTCCTTCTCCCTTATGATAAGCCCTGCAAGTCCCTGATAGAGTGCTTTCCTGGATGTTCCGAACCGCTTCAGGAGGGCGGAATCCGTGGAATCCCGTATCTCCACCACCTTGTCCTTGGATATAATGCTGTGGCCAAGGATCAGTTCATTGGCCCCCGGTTTGTGGTAATGCTCCAGAAGCTGTTCTTCATACTGGCGCTGCAGCCGCCCCTTTTCCTCCATGGTTTTGCTGATATCCGTATAAACAATGTATATTCTGCGGACATTGCCTTCCGATGGCAGCATTGACAGCGTACTGCTGACCCAGATATAGCTCCCATCCTTCCGCTCCATGCGGGCAATAAGTTCACAGGATTTTTCTTTTCCCGCTAAAAAGTGCTGCAGCCTGCTCCGGTTTTCTTTTATATCCTCAGGATAAATTCCCGCAAAGATATTCTCATCATACAGCGCTTTTGCCTCCTCCACTGTCCGCTGCATCATGGCAGCAAAACCGCGGGAAATAAATTCCAGCTTCATGGCACCGTCCGGCTGATAGGTCATCATGGAGATACCTCCTGGAAATTGCTCCACCATGCTTCTGAAATAAAGGTCCAGGCGCTCTTTCTCTCTGCGTGTCTGAACGGACTCCGTAACATCCCGCATATATTTTACATAAGCGGGAATACCGTTCCAGTCTGTTTCCCGGTAGTATGCCTGAAAGATCTGCTCGGTCCCGTCTTCTTTTTTCTCATGCTCCTCCCCTTCCATCTTTCCTTTTGTCATACTGCAGAATTCACAGGGTGCATTTTTTCCATACAGTGCAGTGTAACATTTTTCCCCCAGACAGTTGGGCTTGTGTGAAAAAAGTCCCTCTGTTTCATTTATATAAAGGAGTTCATAGTTGTCTTTTGCTATAACATAAATGCCGTCTGCCGTCTCATTGGTAATATTTTGGAACAGTCGGCTCTCAGAGGACATTCCGGTAAAGACCGCATAGAACCGGGTGCTGTCCGTACCCGTTCCCATGCGCCGGCCATTTAAATGGATCCAGATCAGACTGCCGTTTTTATGGCGCATCCGGTAAGATACATCTAAGACTTCCCCTGTCTCAAACGCCCGCAAGGCGGCTGAAAGCACCCGCTCCCTGTCAGCCTTATAAATGACATCCAACGCGTCATGCTTTATCATCTCTTCATATTCTTCCCTGGTATGACCTGAAATTTCCATAACACCATCTGAATAATAAAGAGGGATAAAACGGCTCCCCTTAATCTCGTAACTGGCAATCCCTCCGGGAATAGAATTGACCAGGTGGTCCAGCTCGCACTCCACCTGTTTCTGCCGGCTGATATCCGCAATATACTCAATATGCGCCGGACGTCCTGCCCAGTCAATATCCCTGCCCGTAAAACGATAGGTATGCCCATTCTCCGGAATCAACAGTTCACGGAGAACCGGTTCATCTCCCGCCATTCCCGCAGGACATGCTTTACAGGGCGTATCATAACCAAATGCCTGATAGCAGGTCATCCGCTTTCCTCTGTATTTTGGGGAAATCATGGTCCTGGCCGCCTGATTGGCATAGAGAAGCTCCCTGTCATCCAGGGCACTTATAATAACAGATGTGGGTGAGTTATCAAGTATGGACTCAAGCTGGCCCATGGAAAGAATCACATCTTCCGTCACAGCAGGATACCTCCTCGTCTAATCAAATAATATAATACTTATGCATCCTTTGTTCACATACATAAAAATACTATTGCAAGTATAACAAAATACGCGAAAAATAGCAATATTCCGGGGGGATGTGCACGGAATCTCTGCATGGCGCACAGCTTGATCCTGTGGTAAAATATTTATGTTCATGCTATACTGATTTAAAATACTGATGGAAACAAAAGGAAATGAGGTAAGACTTGTGAAAGATGATACAGAACTGTGCAACGTAGTTTATGGTGTGTTAAAAACACACATTCAATTCGGGGTCTACCATTATGGCGATGCGCTTCCCACAATGGAACATGCTGCAGGCAGCTTTTTTGTCTCACTGGATACCATACGCCGGGCTTATCTGCGCCTGCAGAAGGACGGCTATATTACCATCTCCCAGAATGTAGGGTCTGTGGTCATAAAGGATTACAGTGAACAGCAGATAGAAGACCATGTCCAGCTCTTCTTTTCCCAGAGAAAAAATGCCCTGATCGATTTAAGTAAATCCATAGGACCGCTGACAGGTCATGCCCAGTGGCTCGGACTTAAAAATGCGCCTGCAAAGATGCTAAACAGTACGCCTTTGTCGGATGCCAACCATACATATCCTCCGACTTTTGCGTTCGACTACATTATGACAGCATATGCGTCATTAGGAAATGATCTTCTCCTTCGGCTGCTGTGGCAGATCTTTACCTTCTTTGAGGCACCTTTTTTCAGTACACCCAAAAATCCTTGGCATATGTCAGTTGTCACGGAATATGCACCGCGCTCTTTAGAATTTTGCCTGAAAAAAGACTGGGATTCTCTGCGTGGATCCATCCGCAGCGCACAGGACTCCATTTCCCTGTCCCTATGCCGGTTTTATGAAGAGAGGATCACCATGCCCGGGCCGTCCCAGGAGATCCCGTTCACATGGAGCCCGTATAAAAAGGCATCACAAATATGCTACTCACTGGCAATGGACCTTCTCACCTCCATCAGCCGGGGCCAGTATCCTGCAGGCACCTTCCTCCCTTCTCTGAGTCAGCTTTCCAAAGAGAGAAATGTATCTGTGAGCACGGTCCGCAGGGCACTTTCCCTGCTCAACGGCGTAGGTGCCACCAAATCCTTCAAGCGGATCGGAACTAAAGTGCTGTCTTACAAGGATACAGCGAAAAACTGTGATTTTACAAAACCTGCTGTCCGAAAACGGATGTTAGATATGGCACAAAGCCTGCAGATCCTGGCCTTATCCTGCAGGGATGTTTCGGAGATCACCATATCCTCGCTGGATACCGATGCCATACAGGATTGTCTGAAACGCTTGTCCGGACTGAAAGAACGTCAGCAGTATGAGCTGATCACTTATGCCACATTGGATATGCTGAGACAATATTCCCCTTATGAGGCTGTCCGTACCGTTTACACGGAGCTGCTGCAGCAGCTTTTCTGGGGATACACACTCTATAGTATATGGAAAAAGAGCGATGATAAAAAGGATCTGTATATTTCCTGCTTTGAAACCTTCAGCCGTTCCCTGAAAGAAACAGACGCCGTCTGTTTTTCCGAGAAACTGGAAGAACTTTTGATGCATGAGTTTCATTTCACGATCAGCAATCTGGTCCGATCAGGAATAAAAGAAGCGGAAGAGCTTCTGATCCCTGCTCACTGACAGGCGTCTGACTCCAGACGAAACTGTCCGGTCAGATCTTTCAGAAGCTGTGCCTGCGCTGACAGCTCTTCACTGGCAGCCGCGCTTTCTTCCGCTGTAGCGGAATTCGTCTGCACCACCTCAGAGATCCGTTCAATTCCCTGTTCTATCTGAAGGATGGAATCTGCCTGTTCTATGGAGGACGCTGTGATCTGCCCAATGATCTCGGTCACAAGCCCGACACTTTCCAGCACCGCGTCAAGTGAGTTGGCTGTCTCATCCGCAATACGTGTACCGCTCTTGACGGTATTCAGGGAATTCTCGATCAATGCGGCAGTGTCTTTGGATGCTGCCGCTGACTTTGTGGCAAGATTGCGGACTTCCGCTGCAACCACGGAAAATCCTCTGCCTGCTTCCCCGGCCCTGGCTGCTTCCACTGACGCATTGAGTGCAAGGATATTGGTCTGGAACGCAATATCTTCAATTGTCTTAATGATCTTACCGATCTCTCTGGAACTGGTGCTTATATCCGCCATGGCTGATACCATATCCTGCATCCTGCGGTTACTCTCACCTGCCTCGCTCCCCGCCGCATTTGCCCGCTGGTTTGCCTCTTCCGCGTAGTCTGCATTATGTTTTACATGATTGGAAATGCCTCTGATGGTCTCTGCAAGTTCTTCGATGGAGGATGCCTGCTCTGCTGCCCCCTGCGAAAGAGCCTGTGCTCCTGATGACACCTGGTCAGCTCCCGATGATACCTGGTCAGAAGACAGATTGATCTGCATCAATGTATCACTTAATGAGGTTTTGATCCGTTCAATAGATTCCAGCACTTTTCCAAAGTCCCCTACATACTTTTCCTCCGCTTTTGACCGCACATTAAAATTACCGTCTGCCATTTCTCCCAGCATGTTACCCTCATCCTGTATGATGGTCAAAAGTGAATCCACCACACTGCGCATACTGTCAGCCAAATGGCCCAGTTCGTCTTTTGCCGTATAACCGATAGCTGCAGCTCTCAGGTTTCCACGGGCCAGGTTATCCGCAGCCTGTTCCAGTTCCGAAACCGGCACAGTGATAGCCCTGGTAATATAACTGCCGAACAGAATACTGATCAAAATACTGCAGATTCCCAGAAAACTCAGCATAATTATAGCATTCCTCTGGTCTGCACGTATGTTTTCTATCAGCTCCTCTGCTTTGAGATCGCCATTCTCGATCAGAAGATCCAGTTCTTCCTGGGCCGCTTTTATGGTGGGAATATTGTTTGCCTCCATATACTCTGCCGCTTCCCTTGTTTTATTCTGAGATGCCAGTTCCAGGACCTGCTGTCTCATAGGGGCCAGCTTGGTGAACTGCGCCTCCAGCCTGGTTATGATCTGTTTGTCGCCAATAAAATGTTCCTTAACAATAGGAAGCTGTTCCTGTATTATCTTGGCTGACTCTTTGGCATTTTCTATGGCCTCACCGGTAATCGCCTCATCCTCATTGGCGATTGAACGGTACACCGCTTTCTGCATTCTCTCAAAATTGGAGTTGATTCTATTCGCGCTGCCTTTTACAAGAAACGGCCCGTCATAAAATGACTCAATCTGTTTGCTGAAATCTATAAGATTCACAATACTGACGGCCATTCCTGTAATAAGGAACAGAAGTATAACAACATAAGATATAACCAACTTTTTACTGATTCTTAAGTTCTTCATTTTCACCTTCCCCGAGCTAAAAACAATTGTCCCCATCTTTGTTCATATACATAAATATTATTTTAAGTATAACAAACCATGGTAAAAATAGCAACATTTTACCATGGTTCCTGTTTGATTCTTCTGTAGTTCCGGTTTGTTTTTCTGCCAATTATCGGAGAATATGTGATTCCATCGGCGTATATCTTATTCCGTGGGTGATTTGTTCCGAATCCGTATCTGTGAATCCCAGATGACGGTAGAAGCTCCTTAATAGGGTAGGTGATGTTTGATCAGTGACGTAGAGATGTGGATGCGGCTTAATGGCAGCTGGGATTCATTTAGATAAATCTTGTTTCTGTCCGGACCGCAAAGCTCCATGTTATGTAAATCTATGAAGCTACAGACGAAGTATTAGTTTCTGGCACGGATAATCGAATACTGTCAATTTTTCATCATCCGTAAACCCGCAGGCATGATAACAAGCTCTTGCAGGAATCCCTTTGGGATCTCCATCCTGGAATGTGATTACCTCAATGATATCTCCCGCTGTAAACCATCGTGACATTTCCGAAATCAGCCTTTTCGCCACACCCCTTTTTCTGTACTTGGGATGGACAGCAAGAAAAGTCAGTTCTTTTTCTTTTTTAGAACACATAAGCAGACCTGCTATCCTGCCGTCTTCCGTCTCCACGATTGCTTCCTCATTGCTGACAGCATTGTTTACTGCCTCTAAAAATTCCTTTTCTTTGTACCCGGCGAAGTCATCTTTTACCAGTTCCATCATGGATAATATTTGACTTTCATCGCTCTTTACCGCATATCTGATCATTTTCTTACCTGCTTTCTGATTCTGCTGCTGAGTGATACGCAGCAAGCTGTATGTAGTATATTTTACTTTACTTTGTAGACTTTGATTTTGAATTTTCCGGTAAAATTATTACACTGTGCATTTAATGTATAGGTATCTGTTTTTTTCAGGGTGTAATACGTTTCTAATTCTTTTGCCTTATCTAATCGGTATACTTCCCTGCCCTCGGAATCATGCAGGATCATTTCCAATTTCCCCTCCTTTACATTAGATGCCAAGGAGAATTTTATTTTATCCCCTGCCTTCCCTGAAAATGAAATGGTGGAAGTTATGGTTTCCTGCTCTGTATAATTGCCATTTATGTTGCCTAATGATTTCGGGCGGGTCAGTAGGTAAATGCCTGTTATAAGAATAATTATACATATAGTGCTTATGGTTATGATTTTCTTTTTCAATTTTTTATACCTCATTTATGAATCATAGCTTTTGCATAGAATTATTATCTTCCAGATTGCTTAATCCTCTTTAATATCACGACATGAATCAATAAAATCTTTACTCAATCCATGCTGCTGAAACAAAGTCAGTATTTTTTCATCCCTCAGTAAAGCATCCCTTATCAAATTATATGTGCACTGATATTCGGGGGAATTATCATTTACCAAACCGTATTGTGATTGAATCAGTTCAAATATGAGTGACAAATTTTGCGCAGTTTTTCTCTATCATTTTGAATAATTTGTTAAAACACAACTCCATTTTCTCCAAACAACCCCGCAAAAATCAAGGCTTCCGCACGAGAAGCACGGCGGTTTCAACGTGCGGTGGAACGTATATTTTATACTACATGGCAAAAGTATTTCCATTACATAATGGTGGGATAAATTTCTTCATCAATTTTACCCCTCTTACCCCTTTTGAACGAAAATCACCCCTTTATTAATAAATTTGTCCCTTTCAATAACCCTCCCACAAAAATCACACTTTCTTTAAGTAAAGTTATTTTGATTTTTCTTTATCATATTCCAATGCTCTGTACTCTCTTTGCAATTCCTGTAACAGCTCTTCTTCGCTTGGAAGGTATAGCTTATACTTTGACGCAAAAATCTGTATTTCATTTTCTGGCAATGTATACTTTACTACAGATTCACTTTTATCCGCACAAAGTACAATTCCTATCGGTGGATTATCCCCCTCATTCATCAATTCACGTTCGTAATAATGGACATACATCTGCATTTGTCCCAAATCCTGATGTGTCAAATCTCCGATTTTTAAATCAATTAATACAAAACATTTCAAAATATAATTATAAAAAACAAGATCTATTCGGAAATGCCGGCCATCAAATGTAATCCTCTTCTGTCTGGCAACAAAAGAAAATCCTCTCCCCAATTCTAAGAGAAACTTTTGCAAATGCGTTATCAATGCTTCTTCAAGATCACTCTCATAAAAATCGTCTTTTGGATTCAATCCCAGAAACTCTAAGACGTATGGATCGCGGATAATATCCTCTAGTACTTTTGCAGACTCCAATTTCTGGATTTCTTCCGAAACTTTTTCTTTATTTTGGCTGGATAACAGCCTTTCATAAAAGAAAGAATTAATTTGCCTTTCCAACTGCCGTGTACTCCAATTTGACTTTATTGCCTCTTCTATATAGAACTGGCGCGCGTTTTTATTTTCCACACGCATAAGCAGACGATAATGTGTCCAACTCAATTCGTCACGCAGTGCGTGACTATTTGGAAATGTCAGATAAAACTGTCTCATGTATTTAAGATTAGTCGGTGTAAAACCTTTACCAAAATCTACAGTCATTTGTTTGGATAATTCCGCTATTAATCTACTCCCATATTCTGCTTTTTCATAGCCATCCTGCTGTTCCACGATACTTTTCCCTATATTCCAATATGCTTCCACCATTGCAAAGTTTGCTGTTTGATATACTTTGTTTCTGGCTTCTAAAAGAATTTTTTTAATTTGTTCATAGAATTGTTGTTCCATGGCTTCTCCTTTTATCAAACTCTATCTTTATTCTTTGTATAAGATATGATAAACTCTCTAAAAATAAATTGCAAAATGGAAACAGTCTTTCTCATTTCCTAAAAACATACAATTATATTCTTCTTTTTTATAACCTATAGGACTATATGGGAGTTTTTGATAAGCCAATCCATAATTGTATTCCAAATCAGAACTATAGGTGGGAATCTTTGGTCTATGTAAAAAAGGAAAATAGCATAATCTGCTTTCATTTACAAGAGGATGTCCTCCACTTCCGATACCGAGTTGGATTATTTTTGAAATTGATCTCACACAATTAAACCATCCTAAGATAAACGCCACTTTCCCCTTATTACCATTATCAATTTCAGTTAATAACCAATCAAAATCATCTTGATATTCCTTCCATCTCTTGCTTGCAGAATATTTACCCGAAGTCCCCTTCCAATTTTTCAAATATTTTACTTCTATCTTAAATTTTTTTGTCTCAATGCATAAATCATGGTTAACTTTTTTTGAAATACCTTTACATCCTTCTCCAACAGTGTAATGCACCATTTGCTTAAATGGATATCCAATCCTTACAATTATATCCATCTCATTAAATTTCGTATCAGCAATTTCTTTTAAATCCTTCTTACTATAATTTTGATATGAAGTATTTAAATCATCTATAATAAATAAACATGTTGATAATAAATACTGGTCAATATGTGGTTCCACCCTATTTATCCCCCTTTGCCTTATATGTTCTATTTATTACCTCTATTGTTTACACAATTCAAACTTCTAGGCATTAAAATATAGCGTTTAATATTTTATCTCGATTAACACAAAGAAATATTCTACATCAAGCCAAGATGTTAGAAATCTAATTATTATCAAATGATAATGAAGATGCCTGATATTATTATCACAATAATAGATCAGGCAACTATCCTCATTCAATATAAATAAAACTATTTTTTCAATCCACAGGGGTATGGGTATTTCTCCTGACATTTTTTATTATATCACTTTCACAATAAAATTCAATAGGTTTAATAGCTTTATATATAATCATTAGTGATGTTTTTCTGTTTAGAGAAATTGAAATATTCTAGCAAATCAATGAACGACTATAAGTAAATACAGATTTATTAAAAGAACACTTTTTATACCTCCCACCTTTTCTTTTTGATTTTATTTGCTATACAGTTTGTTCTTTTGCCAAATAGTAAAGGTTCTGCCGGATTGTATCTTTTGTCCAACAAAACCCTCATTTTCAAACTCTCCGGCGTTATCCTCGTCCCCACTTATGGGGAAACTTATCCATCTCACTTCCCGTAAAAACACAATTCCATTTTCTCATATAATCCCGCAACCCCGCCTAGAATCAACCTTTCCGCACGAGAAGCACGGCGGTTTCCACATGCTCCGTCCAAGCAAACATATCATAAGGCACCGCCCTCACCGCCTCATACCCCTTCCTTACCAAATACCGCAGATCCCTTGCCAGGGTCTCCGGATTACAGGAGATATACACCACCTTTTCCGGCCCCAGTTTCACCACGGAAGACAGAAAGGCTTCATCACTGCCAGCTCTGGGCGGGTCCATGAAAACCACGTCTGCCCGCTTTCCTTCTGCGGCCATCTGCACCATGAATGCCCCGGCATCTCCTTGGAATACCTTGAAATTTTTACTGCCATTTCTCTTTGCATTGATTCCCGCGTCGCGCACTGCATCCTTATTTAATTCCACACCGATCACTTCCTTCGCATGTTTAGATGCGATCAGGCCGATGGTACCAATACCGCAGTATGCGTCAATCACCCGCTCTTTGCCTGTAAGGCCCGCAAATTCCACAGCTTTCCCATACAGTTTTTCCGTCTGCACAGGATTCACCTGATAAAAAGAAGAAGGCGAGATGCGGAAAATACAGCCGCAGAGCTCATCCTCAATATATCCCTTTCCGTAAATGGTAATGTTCCTCTCCCCCAGCACCATGCTTGTCCGCCTATCATTCACATTCAAAACAACCGTTGTGATCTCCGGATGCAGTTTTCTCAGAGCCTTCACAAAATTATTCTTTGATGGAAAAATAGGTGAGACCAATACTAAAACCACCATAATTTCCCCACTTGTAAATCCCCTGCGCACCATGACATGCCGCAGAAGCCCGTATCCGCTGTCCTCATTATAAATCTTGATTTTAAATGACCTCAGAAGCCCCCGGATATCCCTCACAATGGCGTCTGCTTTCTCATCTTCGATGAGACAGTCATCCACAGGCACGACTCTGTGGGTTCCCTCTGCGTATTTTCCGGAAACAACACTTCCGTCCCGAAGATGCGCAAACGCAGCATGTATCTTATTCCTGTAATGATAAGGATTCTCCATCCCTACAATAGGCTCCACTTTGCAGATTCCTTTTAAAAGTTTCCGCACCTGTTTTTCTTTCATATCTGTCTGTTCTTTATAAGAAGTCCCCTTGCAACTGCATCCTCCGCATTTTTTCACTACAGGACATTTTTTGATCTCCAATTTATTTGCCATACATAATAACCTTTCTTTCCTTTGATTTTCACCACGCAGTTCACATCCCTGCTGCTTTCCATCTATTATATCTGTTAATACTGTCCGCGTCCATATAAAACAACGGCAGATTCCTCCGTATCACCGAAGGCCCCTGCCGTCTGCACTACTCCTCTTTCTCCAGCTGCCGTATCAGATATCTTCCCACAACTTTTGAAAATCCGTTCACATCATGGATATAAGCAAAATCCTTTCCAAAGATTTTCTTCTCTGCCGGCAAATCTTTTTCTTCCCCGGCAAAAACACCGAGTACACACACACCCTGGTTCCTCAGCCTCCGCACCTCAAAAGCGGTATCCGATATGGCGTATTTTCCCTGGTATGGCTGCGGATTTCTGGCGTTTGGGCGGTTCAGGATCACATCGTATGGCCGCCCGTCACTTAACACGATCAGTACCTTATGCTCCTCATCCCGGTTCAGCAATTCGTGACCCGCGGCTTTCAGAGCCAGACCATCCCTGTTGTTGGAGGATGTAATATATTCAAAAATGTTGCTGTTTGCACTCCTGTCATCTTCATAACTGCGGAAACGCTGCATAATAGTGTAGTCCCAAAAAGTACAGAAACTCATGACCCGGTGAGGAATATTCACATTACTCAGTGCTTCGCTTAAAATGTAAGCCTGCATGGCAACCTGTCCCTGCCTGCTTCTCTGAGACCCGCTGGCGTCAATCAACACATCTACCACAAAATCACTGTTATCCTGCTTCAGCTCCCGCACAAAAAATTTTGCGTCCTGTGTCCTGCCAATCCGCCACAGACGGGAGGGAATGATCTTTCCTCTGTCTGAAAGCACTTCATCTGTTTCATCCCGCATGGTAAATGCCTTTTTCAGCATATCGGTGAGTGTCCAGATATTATTCTTCACCATCCTGTGATTGTTGTGGTAAGCATATAGATTTTTATCTTTCTGCTTTTTGGCGTATTCATACTGGTAATTGCGGAGAACGGGATTCTTTAAAACCCCCTCCGTAAAATACAGGCTGCAGTCCGCGTGGATACCTCTGCACAATAAATAATTCAGGCGTTTTTCCTCCGGCTCGGTCAAATAGGTCTTCCCGTAATTTCTCTGTACATAACTGTACATACGTTCCAGGGCTTTTTCATCAACCAGCAGAACCTTTTTCTTATTGGTGCTCTCCTCTTCCCTGTCCTCCTCCTGTTCCTGTTGTTTTGCCTGCTCCATCATGTCCAGGTTTGTCATGCTTTCCGTCACTTTATCCAGATAAGCGGAAAAGGTCTCCTCCAAAGCCTCCTCCTCCAGATAATCTTTCCAGGAAAACTCTGTCAATTCCTCCAAAGTGACAGCCAGCACGCGCTCCAGAGAACCGTGCTGCTTTACAAACTGAGGGTCCACAATCTCATTATAAAGAAAATCCACTGTCCGTATGACTTCCATGGTGTCCACAGCATTTTTCAGCTCATAAACTCTCTCCATAAAACCCCGAAGTCTGTTTGTGGCCGGTTCCTCCCCATTCAGAGCTTCCTTAAAAAGGGATATTTTCAACCGGCCTGCCTCATACCCCACTAATTGGGAAAAATCCAGCTCCAAGGTGTCCTCAAAAGCTTTTGTCCTGATCTCCCCTACGCCTTCCCTCTCCTCCATGATGCGGTCACAGACCGCCCACTCAATACAAAGCTGTGCAAGGCTGATCAATTCCCCTTCCTGGGCGTGAAGGTATATTTTCTTAACCAGATACAGGGAAAGCTCTTCCCTGTCAAAATAGCGGGCAAAGGCGCCCTGTTTGATGCCGTCATAAAGGGCGATATACCTGGAACGCCGGAAACTCTCCAAATCCGGTTTTACATCCAGGGTATAATCCCCGCTTACTGTCCACATCAAGTTGCGTATTCTGTTTTCCAGCTCCAGCTCAAACTCTTCTCTCATTGAAATACATCCCCTGTGGTCCAGGATTCCGGTATCCGTGTCATGACCACATCCTGGACAATCTCTTTTTCAAACACATCAAAACATTTGTTAACTACACCCATGCGCACCGCAAGCGCCGGATGGAGTCCACAGGAAACTGCCTTCAATGCTCCCAGCATTCCCCGCAGATCCAAAGACTTTGTGGTGATCTCACTGTTGCCTGCCTTTGTCTGTAAATCCATGAAAAGTCCGATCCACTGCTTCAGCGCATTTTCTTTGATCTGTGGAAATTTTCTGCGGAATATATATTCCAGGGTCTCCTCATTCTGAGGCGGCATGTCGATCACAAGGAAACGGGAAACCAGCGCCTCGTTCAACTCTTTTGTACCTGCATATCCGTAATTCATGGTTCCGATAAAACGTGCGGCGTCATGCAGATCTATCTTGTCATATCCCGGCACATCAATACAGCGCCTGTAATCCAAAGAAGCGTGAAGAACAGAAACCGCATCATTCTTTGCCATGTTGATCTCATCCAAAACCCCAAAGCCGCCGAATTCCGCGCATCGGTAAATACTTCCCTTGCGCAGTTCCACTTCATTATTCACAAAGGTGTCTGTGCCGATCAGATCACCGCTGTTGGTATTTACATGGAAGGAAACATTGTATACCGGCCTGGCGAAAATCCATGCCAGATTCTCTGCCAGCATATTTTTCCCTGTAGCCTTAGGACCTGTCAGAAGCAGGTTCTCCCCCTCCAAAAGTGCGGCAATACCCATTTCCAGCACTTCTCTGCCGTAAAATGGCATGTCCGGGCAGATCACGCGCCCTTTCGCCTCCTCCGCCACGTCATACCTTGACCGAAATTCCTCCACCCCGTCAATGAGGCCGCGGTCCACACCCTGTTCCCGTAAAAATTCCAATTCTTTATCCATTTTCAATTCCTCTCGTCTGCTCATTCTTCTCTTGCTTACTCTGCCCAAAGCGCAGCTTTTATAAATAATAACTCATTCTTGCTGTTCACTGACACGATTCCGG
The DNA here is from genome assembly GCF_900258535.1 of Blautia marasmi. Taxonomy (NCBI): domain Bacteria; kingdom Bacillati; phylum Bacillota; class Clostridia; order Lachnospirales; family Lachnospiraceae; genus Blautia; species Blautia marasmi. Next base: position 3,226,644 of record NZ_OIWX01000001.1, on the reverse strand, counting down.
TTTCTCTTAACACGCATCCGCATCATTATCATACACTTCCTATATCTAATATGGCACCTTCGCTTTTATCTAATTATAGCATTTCAACTAACAGCCGTCTGTTGCATCTGCAACACCGCATTTTTATTATAACACAAAAGGTGCTCCGAATCTGCATCCGGAACACCTTTTCTGAATTATACATCAAACAGCAAATCCCCATAAGAAGGCATTGGCCACATATCTTTATCCACGATCATTTCCAGCTCATCCACCGGACGGCGCAGAGCCTCCATTGCGGGCATTACTTTCTCCCGGTAATAGAAGGCACGTTCTTTTCCTTCCTCCATGGCTGCGGCTGTTTTTGCCACCTCTTTTAAATGATTCAGAGCATCTCTGGTATCCTTCAGAAGGGCAGATGTATCCCTGAGCAGCTCTGTCTGCACATCCACATCCAGGATTCCTGCGGAAACCACGGCATTGATGGAATCTGCCAGATTCTTTGTATATCTGATCACTGCGGGGATGATCTGCTTGCTGGCAATATCTATCATAGTCCTGGCCTCAATATTGATGGCTTTGGAATATGTCTCGTATTTAATCTCTTTTCTGGACTCCAGCTCTGCCTTTGTAAAGACGCCAAACTCCTCGAACAGACTCACAGACTCCTCATAAGTCAGAGCCTCCACAGCTTCCACCATGCATCCGATATTTGGAAGGCCTCTCTTTGCTGCCTCTTCCACCCATTCCTCAGAATATCCGTTGCCGTTAAACACGATTCTCTGATGTTGGGTGAAGTTCCTCTTGATCAGGTCATGGACCGCCATATCGAAGTCTTCCGCCTTTTCAAGCACATCACAGGCTTCCTTGAAGGACTGGGCCACAATGGTATTCAACACCATATTGGCAGGGGCAATGGAATCCCTGGAACCAACCATACGGAATTCAAACTTATTGCCGGTAAATGCAAAGGGTGAGGTCCTGTTCCTGTCTGTGGTATCACGCATAAACTCAGGAATAGATTTCACGCCTGTCTCCAGCTTCTCACTCTCAATACTGTGGTCAGCCATACCTGTTGTGATCAACTGATTCATAACATCCGTAAGCTGGTCACCCAAAAATACCGAGATAATAGCCGGGGGAGCCTCATTTGCCCCCAGACGATGGTCATTTCCCACATCCGCAGCAGATTCCCGAAGCAGAGCAGCGTGTCTGTCCACAGCCTTTAACACACAGCTTAAAACAAGAAGAAACTGGATATTCTGGTGGGGCGTAATGCCCGGGTCCAGCAGATTCACTCCGGTATCTGTAGTCAGAGACCAGTTGTTGTGCTTACCGGAACCATTCACACCGGCAAAAGGCTTCTCGTGGAGCAGGCATTTCATTCCGTGCTGGGAAGCGATGCGCTTCAATGTCTGCATAATGATCTGATTGTGGTCAACCTCCACATTGACTTCCGCATAGATAGGTGCCAGCTCATGCTGTGCCGGAGCTGCCTCGTTATGCTGTGTCTTGGAAGTAACACCCAGTTTCCACAGTTCCTCATTTACGTGCTTCATGTATGCAGATATCTTCTGCCGGATGGTTCCCAGATAATGGTCATCCATCTCCTGGCCCTTCGGAGGCATAGCGCCGAAAAGCGTGCGTCCCGTAAAGGTCAGGTCCTTTCTCTGCATAAAATTCTTATCACTCACCAGAAAATATTCCTGCTCCGCTCCCACGGAGGGGGTAACTTTCTTGGCCGTTGTATCACCGAAAAGGCGGATCAGGCGCAGTGCCTGTTTATTAATAGCCTGCATAGAACGCAGCAGCGGGGTTTTCTGATCAAGGGCTTCCCCTGTATAGGAACAGAACGCTGTAGGAATACAGAGTGTGGCACCTGCCGCATCATGCCTTACAAACGCCGGAGAAGTACAGTCCCAAACCGTATATCCTCTGGCCTCAAAGGTGGCGCGCAGTCCGCCGGACGGAAAGGAAGACGCGTCCGGTTCCCCTTTGATCAACTCTTTGCCTGAAAAACTCATCAGGACTTTCCCGCTAGGAAGCGGCGCAGTAATAAAAGAATCATGTTTCTCAGCAGTCACGCCCGTCAGCGGCTGAAACCAGTGAGTATAATGTGTTGCCCCTTTTTCCATAGCCCATTCTTTCATCTCATGGGCAATCACATCCGCGATCTCAGGGGACAGTTCTTTTCCCTCCAGGATTGCCTGTTTCAAATCCTTGTAAACCTTTTTCGGAAGACGCTGCTGCATGACCGTGTCATTAAACACATCCTCTCCGAAAATTTCAGCTACGTTTGTATACTCGCTCATATGTTTTTCCTTTCCTTACTGTGTTGCCCCTACTACATCTCTCCCAGGCCCCATATTTTTTCCCTTATAAGCCATACATCCCCGCACCTGAGAGCCGCGGAGATACCTAGTACAGCGTTGCATAAGTTTCAGTGATATAAGCACCCGCTATTTACGCCAGTGCCGCGTTGCCGAAGCTAGTCGTAGGAACCGCTACGCCGTCGCTTCGGCGCCTTGCACTGATGAAAATATCAGGCACTCTATCAGCGAAACTTACGCAATGCTGTACTAGTCATTGAAACTGTTTCTACGATACCGCAAAAACAGCCAAAAATCAAGAAAAAATTTATGATTTAGCCACGCAGGGAGCCAATAGCCAGCAAAAGAAGACACACTCCGCTGAGCCAGGACAGATCCCGGTTCAAAATGTGCCGGGTTCCGTGCCCAAGCATCCAGCCGGCCTCCATCACAACAATACCTGCCAGAAAAGAGCCAATAACCAGCAGCACCTGCCCGGACTGCACCAGCCCGGTCCCAATCCCCACTGCAATACTGTCAAGGGACAATATAAAAGCAAGCCCCAGACCTTCCAGCAGATTCAGCGCCTTCACCTTTTCCGACTCCGCTTCCCCTTTCTTCAAAAAATAGGAGAAAAGCCTGTAACATCCAATACCAAACAGCAGAAGAAACCCAAGCCTCCCCGTAACTCCTTCCGGAAGCAGCGAAGCCAGACGGCTTCCCATAAAAATGGCTGTACCTAAGATCGTACTCATCAGCAGGTTCATACAAACCACAATACCCAAAGGCATTTTAGTCTTACTAACCCCATAAGCAAAACTGACCACGAAAGAATCCATGGTCAGTGCAAGAATCAACAATATACCCTTTAAAACAGCTAGAGAATTCATTGCACACCTGATTAGTTTCTGTTTCTATTATAGTATTCCGGTGTGTGCAGAAATGGTATCCCTATACCTGCGTATTGATCAGAGGAACCGTATCATCCTCCGCGATCATGATCTGTACCGCATGTTTCATATTTGTAATCTCCACCTCCCTGTGTTCGCCTCCAAACTCCCCATCCAGAGTCCAGGAAACAGGTCCCTCGCAGGAAATTTTCAGTGATGACGTCTTAAACGACTCGATCAGCTTTGTATCCGCTCCCCCCAGCAGAGATGCAATGATCTCATTCAGTTCCAATATATTTTTAGGTCTGTGTACCAGCATAACCTCAAACACCCCGTCATCCAGCATCACATCCGGCCCTGTCAGCTTCCGGAATCCGCCCACGGAGGTAGCATTACTCACCATCCCAAAAATAAACTCCCCATCCATGGCACATTCCCGGCTTTCAATCCTCATATTATAAGATCTGATATTAAACAACCTCTGCGTTCCTTCTAATATATAAGCCGCATGTCCCAAAATATTCTTCAGATCCTGGTTCGTCTCATAAGAAACATCTGTAAACAGCCCAAACGCCGCAATATACACAAAAAAGTCATCATTAAACTTCCCCACATCAAAAGCGTGAGCCCTTCCCTCCACAATATCCACAGCCGCCTCCAGCATATTTTTAGACACATGCAGGCTGTTAGCAAAGTCATTCGTACTCCCCGCAGGAATATACCCCACCGGCGTAGAATGCCCCCCTTCCATGATTCCCGTCACAATCTCATCCAGGGTCCCATCTCCTCCGCTGGTAACCAGCAGATCATACTCCCCGCCCTTACGCCGGGCCACTCTCTGTCCATCCCTGTAAGCCTGCGTAGGATGCACGGTCACCTCATACCCAGCCTTCACAAATATATCTAAAATATCCACCAGCCGGTTCTTAATACTCCCCTTCCCAGCCCTAGGATTAAAAATAAACAACATCCTCTTACCCATAACCAATCCTCCCTTTCCATCTCAGCTTATTTTACTACCGAACCCCCAAATATACAACCCACATTTCCCACCACCATCTTTTCCCTCCCCCAACTTTTCCCCAAACGACGTTCTTTCAACATCTATTCCCCCCGCACGACGCTCTTTCAACATTTCTTGCCCAACACGACGCCCTTTCAACATCTATTCCCCCGCACGACGCTCTTTCAACATCTATTCCCCAACACGATGCTCTTTCAACATCTATTCCTCCCGCACGATGCTCTTTCAACATTTCTTGCCCAACACGACGCCCTTTCAACATCTATTCCTCCCGCACGACGCTCTTTCAACATTTCTTCTCCAACACGACACCCTTTCAACATCTATTCCCCCCGCGCGACGCTCTCAGGGGAACCCGCGGCAGGGTGTGGCAGAGGTAATATCCTGTGAACGGTGTTCACGGAGCGCCTGGGAGATCCACCTGCCTCAGTCGCTTAATGAGGAAGCCATTGCTGACGAATTTAGCGAATGAGAGCAGGTTAGCTCCCTGGCAAGCGCAGTGCACCGTTCACAGGATATTACCTCTGCCACACCCTGCCGCGGGTTCCCCGTCCCCCCCACACACAAAAAAAGACCCCCAGGTTCCCCCAGAGGCCCAAAAATCCATATTAAACTAATTCCAATACAACTTCCATAGCAGCATCGCCCTTACGCGGTCCGATCTTAACGATTCTGGTATAACCACCATTACGATCAACATACTTCGGAGCGATCTCAGTAAACATTTTCTCAACCATGTCCACATTCTTGGTATTCTTCTTCTTACCAGCAGCTGCAGCCGGAACTTCCTTTACAGGATAGAAAACTTTTAACATCTGTCTTCTTGCATGTAATCTGGAAGGAGCATCTTTTTTGATCTCCTTTTCCACTTCGTCATATACGGTAACTTTCTTACCATCAACAACTTCTTTTACTCTCTTTCCGTCAGCATCTTTGCGCGGAACTTTTGCCATAACTTTAACTGTCTCAAAGTTGTCTTTTTCTTTCACTGCCATAGCGATCAATCCGTCAGCAATCTTGCGAACTTCTTTCGCTCTGGTCTCAGTGGTAACGATTTTTCCGTGGTATAACAGGTTTGTCACCTGATTTCTCAGTAATGCTTTTCTCTGATCAGATGTCTTGCCTAATTTTCTATATTTTGCCATCTCAATATTTCCTCCATTTGTGGAACAATATGCCATGCTTCTTCGGTCTTACTGACATACTGCTTTTTGCCCATAAATTCTTATCAGAGGCTTACTCCTCGCTGGGATTTAACTGTAAGCCCAATTCTTTCAGCTTCGCAAGCACTTCTTCCAGAGATTTACGACCCAGGTTACGGACCTTCATCATATCCTCAGAAGTACGGTTGCAAAGTTCTTCTACTGTATTGATACCAGCACGTTTTAAGCAGTTGTAGGAACGAACGGACAGCTCCAGTTCATCGATATTCATCTCAAGAACTTTTTCTTTCTCGTCATCTTCCTTCTCGATCATGACTTCTGCAGTCTTTGCACTTTCAGAAAGGTCAATAAAGAGGCTTAAATGCTCGCTCAGTACTTTAGCCGCAAGGCTGACTGCCTCATCGGCGTCCAGGGTACCATTGGTGTAAATATCCAGTGTCAGTTTATCAAAGTCAGTAACCTGACCGACACGGGTATTTTCAACAGTCATGTTCACACGCTCTACCGGAGTATAAATTGCATCAACAGCAATCACACCAATCGGCATATCGTCTGTTTTTCCTTTGTCAGCGCTGACATATCCGCGACCCTTGGTAATTGTCAGTTCTGCATTGAATTTGCATCCTGTGCCGCCGTTTAAGGTGGCAATTACCTGTTCTGGGTTCAGGACTTCGATATCCTGGTCTACCTGGATATCTGCGCCTGTGACAACACCTTCGCCTTCAAACTCGATATAAGCGGTCTTGGGTTCTGTGCTGTCGCTTGTGTTCTTGATCGCCAGGTTTTTCAGATTCATGATGATCTGTGTCACATCCTCTTTTACACCCGGAATCGAACTGAATTCGTGCAGAACGCCGTCAATCTTGACCTGGCTCACTGCAGCACCCGGCAAAGAAGAAAGCATAATTCTTCTTAAAGAGTTGCCAAGAGTGATACCATATCCTCTCTCCAGTGGTTCCACAACGAATTTCCCATATCTCTTATCATCAGACATTTCTGTGATTTGAATTTTGGGTTTGTTAAAATCGAACATGCAAAGCCCTCCTTGCTACGTGCATATTACTTAGAATACAACTCGACGATTAACATCTCGTCAACAGGAACGTCGATTTCCTCTCTTGTCGGAAGTGCTTTTACTTCACCTTTCAGATTCTCCTGGTCCATATCTAACCAAGCCGGTACAAGACGTCCGCCTGTTGCTTCCAGTACGTCTTTATATCTCTGAGAAGATTTGCATTTTTCTTTGATTTCGATTGTATCTCCGGCTTTTACCAGGTAAGACGGAATGTTTACCTGTTTGCCGTTTACCATTACGTGTTTATGGTCAACGATCTGTCTTGCTTCTCTTCTGGTCCTTGCTAATCCCATACGGAAGATTACATTGTCCAGACGTGTCTCCAGCATGATCATCAGGTTTTCACCTGTCTGGCCCTGTTTCTGGTCAGCCTTCACATAGTAGTTACGGAAAGGTTTCTCCAGAACGCCGTAGATGAATTTAGCTTTCTGTTTTTCTCTTAACTGAAGTCCGTACTCAGACATTTTTCTGTTTGCTCTTCTTAACTGTCTGGTGGATTTCTTGTCAATTCCCATATATACCGGATCCAGACCCAGGGATCTGCATCTTTTCAGAACTGGTACTCTATTTACTGCCATGATTTCTTAACCTCCTAATTAGACTCTTCTACGTTTTGGTGGACGGCATCCGTTGTGCGGAACCGGTGTTACGTCACGAATACTTGTAACTTCCAGACCACAAGCTGAGAGCGCACGGATTGCTGCTTCTCTTCCTGATCCCGGTCCTTTTACGAAAACGTCAACAGTCTTCAGACCATGAACTAACGCTGCTTTTGTAGCAGTCTCTGCAGCCATCTGTGCTGCATACGGAGTAGATTTCCTTGAACCTTTAAATCCCAGACCACCGGCACTTGCCCATGATAAAGCATTTCCTTCAGCATCTGTCAATGTTACGATCGTGTTGTTGAAAGATGACTGGATATGTGCCTGTCCGCGTTCAACGTTTTTCTTAATACGCTTTTTTGTCACTTTTTTTGTAACTTTAGCCATTTTTAAACTAACCTACTTTCTCACTTAATCAAAAAATTATCATGTTTCTTATATCAACCGCAGAAAGCACGCCGGGCGTTCTTTCCATTGTCATAAATTATTTTTTCTTGTTAGCAACAGTTCTCTTCGGGCCTTTTCTGGTTCTAGCATTTGTCTTAGTCTTCTGTCCACGAACCGGAAGTCCTTTTCTGTGACGGATTCCTCTGTAGCATCCGATCTCCTGTAATCTCTTGATGTTCAGAGCGATTTCTCTTCTCAGATCACCCTCTACATTGATATTCAGTTCATCGATTGCATCACGGATCTTTCCTACTTCTTCGTCAGTTAAATCCCTGCAGCGAGTGTCAGGGTTTACACCTGCCTCTACTAAGATACGGTCAGCACTTGTTCTACCAATTCCGTAGATATAAGTCAGACCAATTTCAACACGTTTTTCTCTTGGTAAGTCTACACCAGCTATACGAGCCATGTACTTGTTCCTCCATTGTTCTTAAATAAATATTGTTCCTAATTGGGACACATAAAAATGACGGGTCTCTATGCATCCAGCCGCAAAATAAAATTTTACGCAGCCTTTCCGTCACGGCAGTGTGACGGTATTAAGCAATATTCTGCAATCGTCCTCTCGGCAGGACGACAAACGTGATATATTACTATATTTGATCAGTACGAACAACGCAACCGCGCGTTTCATACTGCAGCCGCACTAAAATAATTCACACAAATCACATCCATCAAACATTCACTCTAATCTCACACCTATCTGACAGGCATTCCATAAGAGTCTCATGCTTAACCCTGACGCTGTTTGTGTTTCGGGTTTTCACAGATAATTCTGATACTGCCTTTTCTTTTGATGACCTTGCATTTTTCGCAAATCGGTTTTACAGATGATCTTACCTTCACGGATAACCCTCCTTTCTGAATTTCTCTGCACATGGGCATAAAAAGTCCACGTACGAGCACAAAAGTACGTTTTTAATGATAACACTCTTTTTACAAGAACGCAAGCACTTTTTTAAATTTTAACCCCATTTTCTCTCCCTATTCACTCCCCTATAAATCTTCTCCAAAAAACCTCCCCAAAAACCCATTCCTTCTATATTATATTCCATCGCTTCCCAACCCCTCCGGCCCCCCAACTTCACTGCAAACAACCTATATCCTAATTTTCAAGAACGTCGACCATCATCTTATACTAACTCTTCTGAGTACACCAGCCGCATTCTTATACTACCTTTTCTAAGAGCGACCGCCGCCTTCTTATACTATCTCTTCTGAGAGCGACAATCGCCTTCTTATACTACATCTTCCGAGAGCGACAGCCACCTTCTTATACTACCTCTCCTGAGAGCACCAGCCGCCTTCTCATACTATCTCCTCTGAGAGCGACAACCGCCTTCTTATACTACCTCTTCCAAGAGCGACAGCCACCTTCTTATACTACCTCTTCTGAGAGCACCAGCCGCCTTCTTATACTATTTCCTCTGAGAGCAACAACCGCCTTCTTATACTACCTCTTCCGAGAGTGACAGCCGCCTGCTTATACTACCTTTTCTAAGAGCACCACTCGCCTTCTTATACTACCTCTTCCGAGAGCGACCGCCGCCTTCCTATACTACCTCTTCTGAGAGCGACAGTCACCTTCTTATACTACCTCTTCTGAGAGCGACAACCGCATTCTTATACTACCTCTTCTGAGAGCGGCAGTCACCTTCTTATACTATCTCTTCTGAGAGCGACCGCTGCTTTCTTTTACTATCTCTTCTGAAAGCGACCGCCGCATTCTTATACTATCTTCTCTGAGAGCGACCGCCGCATTCTTATACTATCTCTTCTAAAAGCGACAGCCACCTTCTTATACTACCTCTTCTGAGAGCGACAGCCACCTCCGTATACTGTCTCTTCTGAGAGCGACCGCCGCCTTCTTATACTATCACACCAGAGAACAATAGCCAGTCTCTTCTTAATACTATCGCATCAGAGAACACCAGGGGAGGCCGTAGGAGGCAGGGGAGGGAGAGGGATTGGGGGGAGCGGCGTTTCACGGAGCGTCTGGGAGATCCACCTGCCCCAGTCACTTAATGAAGAAGCCACTGCTGATGAATTTAGTGAATGGGAGCAGGTTAGCTCCCTGACAAGCGCAGTGCGCCGCTCCCCCCAATCCCTCTCCCTCCCCTGCCTCCTACGGCCTCCCCGTCCGCCCTAAATACAAAAAACGTTCTCCCCGTCCGCCCTATACCCAAAAAACGTTCTCCCCGTCCCCCCTAAATACAAAAAAGCAGAGACACGCCTCCCATCAGAAGCCCGCATCTCCACTCCAATTCCAATTCCGAAACTATTCCTACTTGTCTCTCCAGATAATCCTGCCCTTACTCAGATCATACGGTGACATCTCAATCGTAACCTTATCACCCGGAAGAATCCTAATAAAATTCATCCTCAGCTTCCCACTGATATGCGCCAAAATCACATGCTTATTCTCCAATTCCACCTTAAACATAGCATTCGGCAACTTTTCCAGCACTGTTCCTTCTACTTCAATTACATCTGCCTTTGACATAAATCAAACCTCCTGTTTACTCCTATATTCTTTGATCACTCTCTTGATAATTTCATTCTTCAACTCCCCAGCCTCACTGAGATTCCTCTCAATTTCCGGGGAAATCCTGCGGTGAATCCGGACATGCCTCAATTTCTTCTTCTTGGGATGCTCACAAGTCCTAAGCGTTCCGTCAGCCAGATAGACATATCCGTCCTCCGCCCTGACGATGATATAATATCTGCCGGTATCATGGCCAGCCATGGAAACGGCTGCCATTCCTGTTCTTACCTCGCTCATAGGGTCACCTACTCACTCAAGGTCAGTATTTCCGGCTCGCCGTCTGTGATGAGAATGGTATTTTCATAATGAGCTGACAGGGAACCATCCTCTGTCACCACAGTCCAGTCATCATCCAGCCAAACCACATCGGCTCTGCCTTCATTAATCATCGGTTCGATCGCAAGAGTCATACCTGCCTGAAGTCTCAGCCCTCTGCGCTTCTGACGGAAATTCGGTATCTGCGGGTCCTCGTGCAGGCTTGTGCCGATTCCATGTCCGACCAAATCCCTGACTACACCGTAACCGAATTTCTCCGCATATGCGCCGATGGCTGCGGAGATTTCATATAAATGCTGTCCTGCCCTGGCATACTTGATTCCTTCAAAGAAACTCTGTCTGGTCACATCTATGAGCTTCTGTGCCTCCGGTGCGATTTCACCCACCGCATGAGTACGCGCCGCATCTGAGTGGTATCCTTTGTAGATCAATCCGGCGTCAAGGCTCACAATATCCCCATCCTGGAGAATATGGTCCTTGCGCGGGATCCCATGTACTACCTCATCATTGACAGAGACACAGATAGAAGCCGGATATCCGTTATAGTTGAGGAAATTCGGTATACAGCCCATCTCACGGATAAGCTTTTCTCCATACTGGTCAATGTCGAGTGTGGAAATACCCGGACGGATAAAATCCCTCAGCTCGTCGTGTACCTTTTCCAGAAGCCTTCCGGCCTCTCTCATAAGTTCAATTTCGTTGGCAGTTTTTATCGATACTGACATTTTTTACGCTCCTAATATTTTGACGATCGCCTGGAACACATCTTCCATATCAACGGTTCCGTCAACCTGTTTTAATACACCGGACTTGGTATAGTAGTCAATCAGGGGCTGTGTCTGGTCATGATATACTGTGAGACGTTTTAAAACAGTCTCCGGTTTATCATCATCCCTCAGGATCAGCTTCTCACCGCAGATATCACATACATCCTCTGTTTTCGGGGGATTGTACTTGATGTGGTAAGTAGCGCCGCATCCTACACACGCTCTTCTGCCTGACATACGGTTCACAATATTCTCATCTGGAACATCCACATCAATGGCATAATCCACCTTCTGGCCTACTTTAGCCAGTGCTGCGTCCAGACTCTCTGCCTGGGGAATGGTTCTGGGGAATCCATCCAGCACATAACCATTCTCACAGTCATCCTGTGCCACTCTGTCCACTACCAGGTCCACAACCAGTTCATCCGGAACCAGCAGTCCCTGATCCATAAAGGTTTTTGCCTTTTTACCCAGCTCTGTTCCGTTCTTGATATTTGCACGGAAGATATCTCCCGTGGAGATGTGCGGAACCTGGTATTTCTCGGCAATCTTTTTGGCCTGTGTTCCTTTTCCTGCGCCCGGCGCGCCTAACATAATAATCTTCATACTTTTTCCCCTTTCGTAAATACCCTGTATCCTTAAGAGTATACCGAAGAATCCCCGCGCTGCTAAATCTGTACCACAGGCAAGATCCCCGGCATTTCTCTAAAAGGCTGGAATTTTACTGCTTTAAAAACCAGTCTGTCATAAACAAGCCCGTATTACAATGCCCCTGCCGCTCTGCGGCATATGCCCATGAGACACTGTGCAGACCCCCCGAAGGGTGATGTCCTTATATAGCATTTTAGTGCACCCACAAAAGTGGGTACACTTAAATCATATATGCTTATTCACTTAAAAATCCCTTGTAGTTACGAACCAGCATACGGGACTCAACCTGCTTGATCGTCTCCAGGACAACGCCCACCACAATGATGATGGATGTACCGCCGAAGGAAACATTTGCACCGAACACACCATTAAAGAAGAATGGGATGACGGCTACAATTACCAGGCCTGTGGCACCGATGAAGATAATGTAACTTAAAATCTTCTCCAGATACTCCTGTGTCGGCTTACCGGGACGGATACCCGGAATAAAACCGCCCTGTTTTTTCATGTTATCCGCAACTTCCATCGGGTTGAAGGTGATGGACGTATAGAAATAAGCAAAGAAAATAACAAGAACGATATAAACTACCAGACCAACGGAATAAACCGGCTCCTCTGGCTTGAACCAGTTGCTTGAAGTCAGACCTTTTAAAATCTTGCTTCCGATTCCCGTACCGCCGCCCTTACCCAGGAAGCTTGCGATGACTACCGGGAAAGACATAAGGGAGGATGCAAAGATAATGGGGATAACGCCGGCAGTGTTTACCTTTAAAGGAATCGCACTGGACTGTCCGCCCATCATTTTTCTTCCTACCATCTTCTTGGAATACTGGACCGGAATCTTCCGCTCTCCACCGTTCAGGATAAGTACCAGTACCACTACCACTACAATGATGGCCATGATAATGATAGCTGCCAGACCGCCTCTGGCGATGGTTTTCCCTTTTACGAACTTCTCGAACAGGGATGCCAGATCGCTGGGAATTCTGGATACAATGTTGATCATCAGGACAATAGAGATACCGTTGCCCACACCTTTTTCAGTGATCTGCTCACCAATCCACATCAGCATTGCGGAACCGCCGGTTAACGTTACCACCGCAACTACAATACTGGTGAAATTCATCTCTGTCAGCCAGCCGCGGTTACCGAATCCGATTACCATAGCAACAGACTGGAACAGAGCCAGACCTACAGTCAGATAACGGGTGATGGCAGTCATTTTCTTCCTGCCCTCTTCTCCGTCACGCTGCATTTCTTCCAATTTCGGAATGGCAATTGTCAGAAGCTGAATGATGATAGATGATGTGATATATGGCGTAATACTCAACGCAAAGATAGACATCTGTTCAAATGAACCGCCTGTAAATGCATTGAAGAAATTGAACGCATCATTAGACTGGCTAGCAAACAGGTTCTTAAAAAAGTCCCTGTCTACGCCCGGAATTGGCAGCTGAGAGCCAATCCGGACAATAACCAGCATTAACAATACATAATAAATTCGACGTCTTACATCTTTTATTTTAAAAGCGTTCCTAAGAGTCTCAAGCATTAAATCACCTCGACTGTTCCACCTGCAGCTTCGATTTTAGTTTTAGCGGTTTCGCTTACAGCATTAACCTTTAAATTAATCTTCTTTGTGATCTCACCGTTTCCGAGAATCTTAACGCCGTCACCAAGACGGGAAATAGCTCCGGATGCCAGTAAAGCTGCCGGTGTTACTTCTGCTCCATCCTCGAATCTGTTTAACTCGCTGACATTGATCGCTACGATGTCTTTGGAGTTTCTGCATTTGAAGCCTCTCTTAGGAAGTCTTCTGTATAAAGGCATCTGACCGCCTTCAAATCCCGGTCTCTTAGCTCCGGAACGGGCTTTCTGTCCTTTATGGCCTTTACCTGCGGTCTTACCGTTTCCTGAACCGTGACCACGGCCTCTTCTGAAGTTGTCGCTCTGTCTGGAGCCTTCAGCTGGTTTTAAATTTGATAAATCCATGACTGCACCTCCTTCTTCAATGATTAGATCTCTTCTACTTTCACTAAGTGTCTTACCTGGCGAACCATACCGCGAACGGCTTCATTGTCAGGCATTTCCACTGTCTTGTTCAGTTTTCTTAAGCCTAAAGCTTCTACTGTTTTTCTGTTTTTCGGAACAGCACCGATTGTAGATTTCACCAGAGTGATTCTTAATTTATCTGCCATTTTTCAATCCTCCTACGCAAAAATCTCGTCAACAGATTTTCCACGAAGTTTTGCTACTTCTTCCGGAGTCTTTAACTGACTTAAACCTGCGATGGTAGCCAGAACTACGTTCTGTTTGTTACGGGAACCCATACATTTGGTACGGATGTTTTTGATGCCTGCAAGCTCGATCACCGCACGGGCCGGGCCGCCGGCGATAACACCGGTACCTTCCGGAGCTTTCTTCAGCAGCATCTCAGCACTTCCGAATTTTCCGATGAAGTCATGTGTGATACTTCCGTTTTCGTCTCTTGCTACTGTTACAAGTTTCTTCATAGCATCCTCTTTTCCCTTGCGGATCGCTTCGGGAATTTCAGTTGCCTTACCTAAACCAGCGCCTACGTGACCATTACCGTCACCTACAACAACTAAAGCTGTGAATCGGAAGTTACGACCACCTTTAACAACCTTTGTTACACGCTTGATTGACACTACTTTTTCTTCTAATTCTAACTGACTAGCATCAATGATAGAACGTTTCATGTGTTCATTTCCTCCCTTATTAGAATTCTAACCCAGCTTCACGTGCTGCGTCTGCTAATGCCTGAATTTTTCCGTGATATATAAAGCCGCCTCTGTCAAAGACAACCTCTTTGATGCCTGCTTCGATAGCTTTCTTACCGATCACAGTTCCTAAATATGCTGCAGCATCAACGTTATTGGTTTTTTCCAATTCTGCTTTTACCTCTTTCTGAGTGGTAGAAGCGGAAACCAGAGTTTTTCCAACGGTATCGTCAATAATTTGAGCATACATATGATTATTGCTGCGGAAAACTGCTAAACGTGGAGTTGTAGCGGTGCCGCTCAGATGATTACGTAATCTTCTATGTTTTTTTGCGCGAACTTTCGCTCTTGATACTTTACTAACCATTTTTACACTCTCCTTAATTATTTCTTACCAGTTTTACCAACTTTACGTCTGATAACTTCATCAGCATACTTAATACCTTTACCTTTGTATGGCTCCGGTCTTCTCTTATCTCTGATTTCAGCAGCGTACTGGCCAACTTTTTCTTTATCAATTCCTTTTACGACGATCTTATTGCCGTCTACAGAAGATTCCAGTCCTTCTGGATCTTCCATCTCTACCGGATGTGAATATCCTAAGGAGAGAACCAGTTTTTTACCCTGTTTTGCAGCTTTATAACCTACACCGTTAACCTCCAGAGTTTTTTCATATCCCTGGCTTACACCGATCACCATGTTCTGGATCAGTGTTCTTGTTAAACCGTGTAAAGATTTCATTTTCTTTAAATCGTTTGGTCTTGTAACAACTACCTGACCATCCTCTAATTTGATTGACATCTCTGTTGGTAACGCTTTTTCAAGTGTTCCTTTTGCGCCTTTTACGGTCACAAAATTGTTCTCAGCAATTTTAACTTCTACGCCTGCCGGAACAGCTACTGGCTGTCTTCCAATACGTGACATACCTGTTGTCCTCCTTACTTAAATTTTCGGAAAGGCCTATTATGGTTCCTTTCTGTTTTCAGTATCTCTATCTACACAGTATCCCCGTTCCGTAAAGAAGGGGTATGTTCGCTCATCTAAACTCATCTGTCGCCTGCGGCTCGGATTCGTTAAGGTTCGCGAACGGCTTCGCACTAAGTTCAGTTTTCACCTGACGGCTCGACTTCACTAAGCTGCTTTCAGCCTACCATACGAATGCTAATACCTCGCCGCCAACGTGCAGCTTTCTTGCTTCTCTATCTGTGATAACACCCTGGTTTGTGGACAGGATCGCAATACCCAGTCCGCCCAGAACTCTCGGAATCTCCTGGTTGCCTGCGTATACACGTAAGCCCGGTTTGGAAATCCTTTTCAGACCTGTGATGATTTTTTCGCTCTTGTCCGCACCGTATTTTAAGGTGATACGGATTGTTTTGAATGCGCCGTCTTCCAGAACGTCGTATTTTGCAATATATCCCTCTTTAACCAGGATATCTGCAATAGCAAGTTTCATTTTAGATGCCGGAACATCTACTGTATCATGTTTTGCAGTATTAGCGTTACGGATTCTTGTAAGCATATCTGCAATTGGATCACTCATTGTCATTAGAGTTTCCTCCTTCTATTCTTTATCCCATATCCGCAATGGCGGATGAACTGATTAGATTCACTGCGCACAAAATAATGTGCGGGCTTTTTACCAGGATGCTTTCTTAACTCCCGGAATCTGGCCTTTGTATGCTAATTCACGGAAGCAGATTCTGCAGATTCCGTATTTTCTTAAGTAAGCATGTGGACGGCCACAAATTCTGCAACGATTATATTCTCTTGAAGAGAATTTCTGTTTGCGCTGCTGTTTTAATTTCATTGCTGTTTTAGCCATGAATTTTCCCTCCTATAATTACTTTGCAAATGGCATGTTAAATAATGTCAATAATTCGCGGGCTTCTTCGTCTGTCTTAGCAGTTGTAACGAAAATGATGTCCATACCTCTTACTTTATCGACTTTATCGTATTCCACTTCAGGGAAAATTAACTGCTCTTTGATACCGAGTGCATAGTTGCCTCTTCCATCGAATGCGTTAGGGTTAACGCCGCGGAAGTCACGTACTCGGGGCAGTGCTAAGTTGATAAGGCGATCAGCAAATTCATACATTTTTTCGCCTCTTAAGGTTACTTTACAACCGATCGGCATGCCTTCACGGAGTTTGAAGTTAGCAATGGAGTTTTTCGCTTTCGTTGTTACAGCTTTCTGACCTGTGACTAATTCCATGTCAGCAACAGCTGCATCTAACAGTTTTGCGTTTTCCTTTGCTTCGCCTACACCCATATTCACAACGATTTTGTCGAGTTTCGGCACTTCCATGATATTTTTATAACCAAACTTTTTGATCATACCATCTACGATCTCATTTTTGTATACTTCTCTCAGTCTGCTCACTTTAAAATGGCCTCCTCTCTTATTAATCGATTACTTTGCCTGTAGCTTTGGCGAAACGCACTTTCTTGTCGCCTTCCATCTTGAAGCCGACTCTGGTAGCTTTGCCTTCATGTACTAACATAACGTTAGATACATCCAGCCATGCTTCCTTCTCTACAATACCGCCCTGCTGATTAGCCATGGAAGGTTTTGTGTGCTTTGTTACCATATTTGCGCCTTCAACCAGAACAGCACCTTTTTTCGGATTAACAGAGATTACTTTTCCTTCTTTGTCTTTATCTTTACCGGCGATCACTTTAACAGTATCACCTTTTTTAATCTTAAATGTTGACATCAGGTTACCTCCTATAATACTTCGGGAGCTAAGGAAACAATTTTCATGAACTGTTTCTCACGAAGCTCTCTGGCTACTGGTCCAAAAATACGGGTTCCTCTCGGAGTCTTATCATCCTTGATGATGACTGCAGCGTTCTCATCGAATTTGATGTAGGAACCGTCTTTACGACGAGCGCCTTTTCTAGTACGAACAACAACGGCTTTCACAACATCACCTTTTTTAACAACACCACCTGGTGTTGCATCTTTAACAGTAGCAACGATTATATCACCGATGTTAGCATATCTTCTCGTAGAACCACCCATAACACGGATGCAGAGGATTTCTTTTGCACCTGTATTGTCAGCGACTCTAAGTCTACTTTCCTGTTGAATCATGCTTGGATTCCTCCTTACGAATTATTTGGCTCTTTCAACTACTTCAACAAGTCTCCATCTCTTGTCTTTTGACAGAGGTCTTGTTTCCATAACTTTTACAGTGTCACCGATATTGCATGTGTTTTCTTCATCATGCGCTTTTAATTTATATGTTCTCTTCACAATTTTTTTGTAAAGAGGATGTTTAACGTGATCTTCGATAGCTACAACGATGGTTTTGTCCATCTTATTACTTGTAACTTTACCAACACGTGTTTTTCTAAGATTTCTTTCCACGGTTATGCCTCCCTTATTACTCTGCTGCTTTTGCCTTGTTCTGGGCAATCAGTGTCTGAATTCTGGCAATATTTTTACGAACCTCTTTGATTCTGCTTGTATTGTCCAATTGATTGGTTGCATTCTGAAATCTCAAATTGAAGAGTTCCTTTTTAGCAGCTACTAATTCTTCCTGTAATTCTGCAGCTGATTTTGTTTTTAAATCTTCTACATAATTTTTAATTTTCACTGTTATCACCGCCTTCTAAGTCTGCACGAGAAACGATTTTACATTTACATGGTAACTTGTGCATAGCAAGACGCAGCGCTTCGCGTGCTGTCTCTTCTGGCACACCTGCGATTTCAAACATTACTCTGCCTGGCTTTACAACTGCTACCCAGTATTCTAAGGCACCTTTACCGGAACCCATACGTGTTTCTGCTGGTTTTGCTGTTACTGGTTTATCCGGGAAAATCTTGATCCAAACTTTACCACCACGTTTGATGTAACGGGTCATAGCAACACGGGCTGCCTCGATCTGGTTGGATTTGATCCAGCACGGCTCAGTTGATACTAAACCGTACTCACCATAGTTGATCTTATTTCCTCTTAATGCTTTTCCTTTCATGGATCCGCGGAATTGTTTACGACGTTTAACTCTTTTAGGCATTAACATAATTATTTATCGCTCCCTTCCTTAGTTCCTTTAGTTGGAAGTACTTCGCCATTGTAGATCCATGCCTTAACGCCAACTTTGCCGTAGGTGGTATCTGCTTCAGCGAAACCGTAATCGATATCTGCTCTAAGTGTCTGCAGCGGAATATTTCCCTCGCTGTAGAATTCTGTACGTGCCATATCTGCACCGCCAAGACGTCCTGATACAGCAGTCTTGATTCCTTTTGCTCCGGCTCTCATGGTTCTCTGCATTGTAGATTTCATGGCGCGGCGGAAGGAAATACGGTTCTCTAACTGTAATGCGATGTTTTCAGCTACTAACTGAGCATCTTTGTCCGGTCTTTTTACTTCTTTGATATCAACGATCAGTTTTTTGTTTGTGTAGTTCTGTAATTCAGCTTTCACTTTTTCGATCTCTGAACCGCCTTTACCGATAACAACGCCCGGTTTTGCAGTATAGATGATCACTTTTACTCTGTCAGATGCTCTCTCGATCTCGATCTTAGAAACACCTGCGCTATATAATTTCTTTTTCAGGAATGTCCTGATATTATAATCTTCCACTAAGTTATCAGCGAAGTCGCCTTCAGCGTACCATTTGGAATCCCAATCTTTGATAACGCCGACTCTCAGTCCATGTGGGTTAACTTTCTGTCCCATGATTGTCCTCCTTATCTCTCATCCAACACAACGGTAACATGGCAGTTTCTCTTTTCGATCCTGTAAGCTCTGCCCTGTGCTCTCGGTTTGATTCTCTTCATAGTCGGAGCTTTGTTTGCGTAGCACTCTGCGATATAAAGGTTTTC
Organism: Blautia marasmi; assembly: GCF_900258535.1. NCBI lineage: Bacteria > Bacillati > Bacillota > Clostridia > Lachnospirales > Lachnospiraceae > Blautia > Blautia marasmi. Next base: position 3,207,341 of record NZ_OIWX01000001.1, on the reverse strand, counting down.
CGGGTTCATACCATTGTTGTTTTCAGCATTTGCGATTGCTGATTCCAGTAATTTTTTGATCACGCTTGAAGCGTATCTTGGGTTATATGTCAGGATACCAAGAGCAGTCTGAACGTCTTTCCCACGGATCACATCCAGTACATAGCATGCTTTCTGTACGGACATTCTAGCGTAGGATATCTTCGCAGACGGTCTTGTATCTTTATTAGCATTTCTTGCTCTTTTAATCTGACTTCTATGTCCTTTAGCCATGATAAAAGCCTCCTTCTAAAATATTAACGAACACCTGATTTTTTCTCGTCTTTGCCATGTCCTCTGTAGGTTCTGGTAGCAACGAACTCACCGAGTTTGTGTCCTACCATATCCTCTGTTACATATACCGGCACATGTTTTCTTCCGTCATGGACAGCGAATGTGTGTCCTACGAAGGACGGGAAGATTGTTGAACGACGTGACCAGGTTTTGATAACTGTTTTATTTCCAGCCGCATTCAGAGCGTCTACTTTTTTCAGTAAGCTTTCATCTGCGAACGGTCCTTTTTTTAATGAACGAGCCATTTAGCCTTACCTCCTTATTTCGCTAATGTTTTACCATCTCTTCTTCTTACGATATACTTGTTAGACTGTTTGTTTTTCTTTCTTGTCTTCAAGCCAAGAGCCGGTTTGCCCCATGGTGTACACGGACCCGGACGGCCGATACCGGTCTTACCTTCACCACCACCGTGCGGATGGTCATTCGGGTTCATAACAGAACCACGAACTGTAGGTCTGATACCCATGTGACGTTTACGTCCTGCTTTACCAATATTGATAAGGCTGTGCTCGCCGTTACCTACTACGCCGATAGAAGCGCGGCAGTTAATCGGAACCATTCTCATTTCACCTGACGGCAGACGAAGGGTTGCGTATTTGCCTTCTTTTGCCATTAACTGTGCACCGTTTCCAGCGGAACGAACTAACTGGCCGCCTTTGCCCGGGTACAGCTCAATGTTGTGGATCATAGTACCAACCGGGATCTCTGACAGAGGCAGGCAGTTGCCTACACGAACCTCGGCGTTTGCGCCGTTCTGAATCTTCATGCCAACCTTTAATCCTTCCGGAGCAAGGATGTATGCTTTTTCACCGTCTGTATATGCGATCAGCGCAATGTTTGCAGTTCTGTTCGGATCGTACTCGATTGTTTTTACTGTTGCCGGAACATCATCTTTTCTTCTCTTGAAGTCGATGATCCTGTATTTTCTTCTGCTTCCGCCGCCGCGGTGCCTAACTGTAATTTTACCTTGGTTATTACGTCCAGCGTTTTTATTTAAGGACACTACCAGAGACTTCTCAGGTGTTGCAGTAGTGATCTCAGAGAAATCAGAACCTGTCATGTGTCTTCTGGAAGGTGTATATGGACTATAGGATTTAATTCCCATTTCTGTCTCTCCTTTCATTCTCCACGCCGCAAGCGTTGTGTTCACAACGCATCCTGGCGTTTTCATGCCGGCAGTCAAATATCGGATTAATTTTTCTTGACTGCGCTTAGTTACTATTGGTTAAGGGCTGATTAAAGTCCCTCGAAGATTTCGATATCTTTGCTGTCCTCAGTTAAAGTAACAACAGCTTTTTTGGTCTTTGCTGTTTTGCCGAAGGTCATTCCGCGTCTTTTTGTCTTGCCATCTAAATTCATGGTGTTGACGGTTTTCACTTTTGCTCCCTCGAACATTTTCTCAACAGCTTCTTTGATCATGGTCTTATTTGCTTCCGGATGAACTAAGAAAGTATATTTCTTCTCGCCCATAGCAGCCATGCTCTTCTCGGTAATAACCGGTTTCAGGATTACATCATAATACTGTACGTTTGCCATTATGCGTATACCTCCTCAATTGAAGCTACAGCAGATTTTGTCAGGATCACCGTATTGTATTTCAGAACATCATATACATTAATGGTGTTCGGTAATGCTGTGATCACATCCGGGATGTTTCTTGCGGATAATACTACATTCTGATCATTGTCAGCCAGCACTACCATTGCTTTGGAAACATTCAGGTTCTTTAAAACTGCCTGCATTGCCTTGGTTTTTACTTCATCTAATTTCAGGTCATCAAGAACGATGAGCTTGTTCTCCTGTACTCTGCTTGTCAGAGCGGACTTAAGAGCAAGTCTTCTTTCTTTCTTGTTCATTTTGATCTCATAATCTCTTGGAACCGGAGCGAATACAACACCGCCGCCTGTCCACTGCGGAGATCTTGTTGAACCCTGTCTTGCATGACCGGTTCCTTTCTGTCTCCACGGTTTTCTTCCGCCGCCGCTTACTTCAGAACGGGTTTTTGCCTTCTGAGTTCCCTGACGTTTATTTGCAAGCTGACGAACAACAGCCAGGTGCACTAAATGGTCGTTGATCTCAACGCCAAACACTGCATCGTTTAATTCCATTGTTCCAACTTCTTTGCCTTCCATATTATAAACAGATACGTTTGCCATCTGTGTGGTCCTCCTTTCCCAGAAAAACTTTATTTCACGGTTTTAACAGATTCTTTAATTGTCACTAAGGATTTCTTCGGTCCCGGAACGCTGCCTTTTACTAAGAGCAGGTTGTTGTCAGTATCAACTTTAACAACTTCCAGGTTCTGAACTGTTACTTTTACATGTCCCATCTGGCCTGGCATCTTTTTGCCTTTGAATACCTTGCTCGGATCAGATGCTGCACCGTTGGAACCTGCATGACGATGGAATTTGGAACCGTGAGCCATAGGTCCTCTGGACTGTCCGTGTCTCTTGATCGCGCCCTGGAATCCTTTACCTTTGCTGATCGCAGTAGCGTCAATCTTATCGCCTGCTTCAAAAACATCGCATTTGATCTCCTGGCCCAGTGCCATTTCTTCTGCACTGTCTAATTTGAATTCTCTTACAAATCTCTTGCAGGAAACACCAGCTTTGTCAAAGTGTCCTTTCAGTGGTTTGTTGACAAGGCTTTCTCTCTTGTCTGCGAAACCAACCTGTACTGCACTGTAGCCGTCGTTATCCTGTGTCTTAACCTGTGTTACTACACAAGGACCAGCCTGCAGCACTGTTACGGGAGTTAAAACTCCGTCTTCATTGAAGATTTGAGTCATTCCGACTTTGGTAGCTAAAATCGCTTTCTTCATTTTTTCTTTACCTCCTGTGAATCTACAGCGGATTACACTGCGTTGTGCAATCATCCTAGACAGACAGTCAATATAGACTATATATCAACCTTGTAAGGATAATCTCATCTCTTACCGGGAAGCCCCCGTTAAGTAAGACTTATTTCTGTTTCATTTTGATATCAATGTAAACACCGGCCGGCATCTCTAAACGAGACAGGGCATCAACTGTTTTCTGAGTTGGTGTGATGATATCAATGAGTCTCTTATGAGTTCTCTGCTCGAACTGCTCTCTGGAGTCTTTGTATTTGTGTACCGCACGCAGGATAGTTACTACTTCCTTCTTAGTGGGAAGCGGCACCGGTCCGCTAACAGTTGCTCCATTCTTCTTTACAGTCTCGATGATCTTGCTTGCGGAAGCATCTACCAACTGATGATCGTAAGCTTTTAATGTGATTCTCATTACCTGACTTGCCATAAAAAAAGTCTCCTCCTTTTCGCACTTATAAGTAGTACGACAAGCGGCGACTGTACACATTCCCGTGTGTGTCATCTAACGTTTCACACACTCCCACATTCCCGTGGTAAGTCTTCAAGATTTTGTACAGTGACTTGTCGTCAGTTTCCTAACTTGACATTCGCTCCACGGAAAACCTGCCATTTCGGCAGCAACCTCACGCTTCACAGCTATCAATGTCACAGCACTAGTTAGTATACAGGATGTTTTTCCAGAATGCAAGGTATTTTTTTCTTTTTTTGAAAAAAGTTTGCATTTTTTCCCGTACACGGTTTTTTTCTCCTATAAATACCGGAATCAGCGGCACATTTCCGCTTTTTTGGAAAATGTGCCGCCATATTGCTGTCTGTCTTTACCGATATCTCTTACTTTTCCGCCACTCCTGACGTTCTGGCCGCCTCTGCCACGGCTGCGGCAACTGCTTTTGCCACCCTGCTGTCAAAAGGATTGGGGGATAATATAATCAGGATTCAGATCCTTCCTGGCAAGGTCAGGCATGATTTCCGGCACCGGATTCGCCATGGGAAAGAGGATGGGGTAATTCCTTAATAGGAAAGTTCTCTGTCCTCTGCGATCTTCAGGCAGGGCTCTGCCACCCCGGGAGTCTAGGCAATTGATAAATCCTCCGGTGTCTCCAGCTTTGCCCTGCTCACCACTTCGATCTTTCCGTGCCATTCCTCATGCTGCCGCAGTGCCTGTTCTTTCTTATCCATTTCCCCGCCTCGCTTCTATCCGATCACCTGCTCCGTAAATTCTCTCAGAATACCTACGGATTTATCCATGTCTGTCTTCTCTTTCTCGTTCATGGGAATACGCAGCGTCTGCTCGATCCCTTCCCATCCAATCCTGCACGGAAGAGAAACAGCCACTCCACACCACGCATCAAAGCTCTCATCCAGTACATGGGCAACCGGAAGTATGGCATCATCATCCTTCATAATAGTCTCCACAATGTTGGAAACCGCCATGGCGATCCCATAGAAAGTGGCACCCTTCAGCTTGATCACCTCCGCACCGCCGTCCTTTGTCCTGCGGGCGATCTCCTCCTCATCCAATGTGATGCCAACCTGCTGTGCATAATCATAAAGCGGAAATCCGCCAATATTGGCAGAACTGAAGATTGGCACCTGGCTGTCACCATGTTCTCCCAAAATATAGGCATTGATATCCTCAACATTAACATGCAGCTTCTCACTTAAAATATGGCGGAACCGTGCCGTATCCAGGGACGTACCGCTGCCGATCACCCGCCCGGAGGGAAGCCCCGACTCTTTATACACTGCCGCGGTTGTCACATCCGCAGGATTAGACACTACCAGGATCAGCGGATTCTTGGCATATTTCATAATATTCTGCGTAATACTCTTTACAATTGAAACATTTGTCTTTGCAAGGTCCAGCCGTGTCTGCCCCGGCTTCCTGGCAATTCCCGCTGTGATAATAATGATCTTCGCATCAGCGCACTCCTCATATCCGCCCTTTCTGACCCAAACCTGCTTAAAAAAGCTGGTTCCATGGGCAATATCAAGAGCCGCCCCCTGTGCCCGTTCCTCATTCAAGTCCACCAGCACGATATCATTTGCCTGCACACGCACCATCAAAGTATACGCAATAGCCTCACCTACATTACCTGCACCTATCACTACAATTTTGTCTCTATGGGATTCTTTCATCTTATTCTCCTGTCTGAAATGTTATATTCAGTATATGTTTTTATGTTCTCCTAAAATTTCAGACAGACAACGGAGGCCCCCGCCTCTTCCAAAGGGCATATCTCCTCTCACAGCCATCCGCAGCTTCCCTGCAGACACTTTCCCTCTTAAAGTACAGCCCAAAAGCCGCACACACTGCAGACACAGGAAGCCCCCAGGACAACAACGATACCTTTCTTTTTTCCTGCCTGTGAAGGCTGTCCCGGGAAGATTCTTTCGTAATACAGTCATTTTTATAATGAAAAACCTGATGTTCAACAGAAACCCCAGTCTTCTCCTCCAGTGGATCCCACCGCACTTCCTGCTCTGCATATGTCCCCAGAATCCCAGAAAGGACCACAGCCAGAATCAGAAGCAGTTTCAGAACGGTACCTGTCTTCTTTTTTATTCTTTTCACCTATGTGCTTTCTCCGCTACCATATTTTCAAAATACAGTTCCATCATAATACAGACCCTTGATTTTTTCAACACTTTATTCGGACAGAGCGTACAAAAGATTTGTTGAAAACGGACAAAAGAAAACGGGAACGGACCAGAGGAGGTGAAGACCCGCTCCCGCCCTCTTCCTATCCTACACTGTCCCACAATATTTCGTTGAAACAAACACCTTCCGTTCCAGATACAGTGACAATGAGTAAATAGCGAAATATCTTTTTTCTCCAAATAAAATGGCGAGATCCTATCCTTACCTACCGGAGCGAAAACCAGGGATGGAGGGGGAGGCTGCAGTTCTCTTTTGGCAGACATTGCGATAGTGAGCCTGAAAATCCAGCCCTTACGGAGACTTAGGCGCGAAGTCTTTACTGAGCGTCTTAGTCGCAGTTAGGGCTTAGTTGAAGGGGAACGAAGCTGGCTGCCAAAAGAGAACTGCAGCCTCCCCCTCCATCCCGTCCGCATCGAAAAAAAAGGAACAACGCCCAAACGAACGTCATCCCTTTTCAATCTAGTCTATATCAATTTAGAATAATCCAGAAGTGTCACCTCATTATCCTTATCCTCGATCACTTCCGGCGTCTCCCCCGCTGCCTCTGCCTTAGAAAGCAGTTCAGTCACAGACGGGGCAGGAAGTACGGCTTCCTTATCCACTACAGGCACCTCCTCAGGTTCAGGTTCAATCTCCTCTTCCTGCTGTACCTCTTCTTCGGCAGCCGTTTCTTCCTGCGGCTGCATAGCTTCCTCATCTGCTGTCTCCAAAGCAGCGCTGTCATCAGATACCGTTTCCATTTCAGAAGCCTCCGAAACTCCCGCTTCTTCCGCCTCATCCATGTTCAGAAGGATTTCCGCAGTCTCCTGGGGCACTACAGTTTCCTGTACCTCCTCAGGTGCTTCAATCTCTCCACTCTGTACCTTTGCAATACTCTCTGCAATAGATGCCATGGCATCTTTCATAGCGCTGTCATATTCATCAGGCTGCTTTTCCGGTATGGGAGCAGCTTTCAAAATGGGAGCTTCCTCCTCCTCTTCTGTCTCTTCCTCATCCAGAAGACCCTTCTTTTCAAGTTTTCTGCGGCGCTTCTCCTCTTTTTTGAGGCGCTTACGCTCCTTGCGGCTCAGCTTTTCTTCTTCGTCATCATCCTCGTCTTCCTCGCTGTCATCCTCATCCGAAGTGTCTTCATCCTCTTCGTCGTCATCATCATCTGCTTCATCCTTACGCCATAACTCGGCCAGGATAAAGAGAATGATCAGAAAGATCACACCAAGACCTACTACGATCAGCCCTTCTTTGCTCTGCAGGGCAATGGCCGCATATGCAATGTAGGGAACTACCACAACGACTTTCACCGCATTATTGATCAGCTGGACAGTCTCCTCTTTGGCATTCTTGTCGTACACGCTTTTTACTTTGTACGAACCGGCGGAGGAATCCATATCCGTAACTTTATAGACATATGCCTTATTGTTGCTGGTATAAATAATCTTATCGCCCTTTTTCAGATTTGCGGCTTCTATCTCTCTTCCGTAGGCAACAGAACCCACCGGAAGATTTGTCTCCTTACTGCTGTTGTCATTCATTACTGTGTTGACCCCTGCAAAGGGAGGAACGAGCAGGGCGGCTGCCACAAGTATTGCGCAGATCACAACCAGATTCACAATAAATTTCAAAAACTTAGACATGTGTGTATTCCTCATTTCGTAATCTCGTGCTAGAGTGTGATATACAGCTTGCCGAAAGCAATTTTCAAACACACTCTGATTTTTTGCTGAAGTCCATGCATATTTTATATTAACATTTTCCGGCTGAGATGTACATAGGAAATCGCAAAAATTTTAACCCGGTCAAGCAGGTCACTGTTCACTCCATGACCGGTAACCCGGACAGGATCAAGTCTCAGGGTCCCCTGCGCCCAAGCACAGAATCCCGGGTCCGCCCGCATTTCAGCAGTTTCTGAGGAATGCCAAATATCCCTGATAGGCCTCATAGATATCCACTTTGCTGGCTATTTCCCAGGGGGAATGCATATTCAGCACAGGCACGCCGCAGTCAATGACTTCCATATTATAGTTGGCCAGAATGTAGGCAATCGTTCCGCCGCCCCCTGCATCTACCTTACCCAGCTCTGCTGTCTGGAACGATACGTTGTTCTCATCCATAATATGGCGGAGCTGTGCTATATACTCGGGATTGGCATCGTTGGAACCGCTTTTTCCCCTGGAACCGGTATATTTATTGAAGGTAATCCCATGTCCAAGATAGGCTGAATTCTTCTTCTCCATTACCTCCGGGTAATTCGGGTCAAAGGCTGCGCTCACATCTGAGGACAGCATCCTGGAATTCCTCAGCGCCCTGCGGACCAGCAGTTCGCTGTACTGCCCGCAGGCGTTCATGACCTCTGCCACTGTGTTCTCAAAGAAACGTGACTGCATCCCGGTTGCACCTACACTGCCAATCTCCTCTTTATCCACCAGCAGGCATACAGAGGTATACTTCACCTTCTCTGCAGCCGCAATCGCCTCAAAGGAGGGATAGGCGCACCCCCTGTCATCATGCCCGTATGCCATAAGCATACTGCGGTCCAGGCCAAAGTCTCTTGCTGCCCCCGCAGGGACCACTTCCAGTTCGGCAGAGATAAAATCCTCCTCCTCCACCTGATACTTCTCCTTTAATATAGAAAGGATCTGTGCCTTTACCGCCTCAGTCTCCACCCCTTTAAGCGGAATACTGCCCACAAGTACATTCAGGCTCTCCCCTTCAATGACTTCCCTGGCATTCTTCTCCATCTGTTTTCCGGAAAGATGCACCAGCAGGTCTGAGATTCCCACAACCGGGTCCTCTGCATCTTCACCGATGACTATGGGGAGCACAGTACCGTCCTTTTTTACCACCACACCGTGCAGTGCCATGGGCAGTGTCACCCACTGGTATTTCTTCACGCCGCCATAGTAATGTGTGTCAAGGAGGGCCTGCTCTGCCTCCTCATAGAGGGGATTCTGTTTCAGGTCAAGCCTGGGGGAATCTACATGGGCTCCCAGGATGCGCATCCCTTTCTCCATGGGTTCTTCCCCGATCACAAAAAGAGCCAGGGCTTTTCCCATATTGTCAGCATATACCTTATCGCCGGCCTTCAGTTCTGTCCCGGCCTCCACAATATCGTCAAGATTTTTAAATCCTGCATTCCTGGCTTTCCGGACCATCCAGGCAACACATTCACGCTCTGTCTTGCAGTCAGATATAAATTTCCTGTAATCCTCACAGAAAGCGAAGATCTCACTTTTGTCCTCATATTTCTTCCAAGCATTTTCTGTCAATTGATTAACCACCTTTCCATACAGGCAACACAGCTGTTTCGTACCTTCACGGATACCGTGTCTCTGCCTTTCTCTTATTAAAGATTACTACACAAAGACCGGAAATGCAAGATTGTTTCGCTTCACAGGCAGTATAGGAATGTTCACAGGTTACCGTACGCAGGCCACTGTACCGGGAGGCGTTTTCATGCTGAAAGCATGAAAATCCCGAGGCAGCCTGCGCAATATGGGGCAGAATGCTCCATATCTGTGCATCGCGAAGCGTGTTACTGGTCACGGAGTGTACAGTAACTGTTCACGGTTACTGTACACAGGCCACTGTACCGGGAGGCGTTTTCATGCCGGAAGCATGAAATTCCCGAGGCAGCCTGCGCGATATGGGGCAGCGGGAGGCGTTTTCATGCCGGAAGCACGAAATTCCCGAGGCAGCCTGCGCGATATGGGGCAGAATGCTCCATATCTGTGCATCGCGAAGCGTGTTGCCGGTCACGGAGTGAACCGTAACGTTCATAGAGAAACAAACAGTATCAGGCCGGGAATCCGGCATGGCACCTGAAGAGGCGCTGTCTGCCAAAATCCCGGCCTGACTGTTTTTCTTCTTATTATAATAGCTTAAAATTTAAGTTTCAGGGTCTTGATCTCAAAGGGCCTCATCCGGAAGGACACTTTTCTTCCCTCAGGTCTCAGTTCCTCCATATCAGCTTCCAGCATATCACATTCGCAGACGGTCTTAATGTCCTCCGCAAATGTCAGGGTAACATCTGTCCTTCTGTTAAAGCATTCATAGAGTCTGACAATTACCGCATCCTCTTCCTCGGCCTTTTTCACAACCTCCACAACCACATTCTCCTGGCTGCAGGTGACAAAGGAGTAGGTATCCGGCAGAGTGCCGCCCTCATTCCCCTTCACAGATGCCTCCAGAGGATTGTTCAGCAGATATGCCTGTTCCACAGTTCCCGCTTCTTTCCAGCTTCCCCTGTGGGGATAGATGGAATAGGTAAAGCTATGGTGCTCTTTATCCGCATCAGGATTTGGATAGACGGCAGATTTCAGCATGGAGATACCGATCACACCGTCCCGAACACTGCAGCCGTACTTGCAGTCATTTAAAACACTGACTCCATAGCCATCCTCCGATACATCCATCCACTTGTGCACGCATACCTCAAATTTCGCAAAATCCCATGAGGTATTGGCATGGGTGGGGCGCTTCACATTACCGTACTGGATCTCAAAAGATGCCTCACCGGTGTGAATGTCCACCGGAAACAGAGCCTTCACAAAAATCTGATGCTCTTTCCAGTCAATTTCATTCTTAATATCAATGCGGGCCGTATTTTGGTAAATACAGATATACTGGCTGATAACGGAATCCAGATAATTCCTGGTAACCTTCAGGCAGCCACGCACCGGACCGCACTCTTCTACCTGAATCTCTGCCACATCATCAATCTCCCAGGATTTTTCCGTATAATAATTGTTCAGATCCCAGGCATCATAGTTGTGGGGCCTGTCCTCATAACTCATAAGTACATTGGCTGCCTGGCCTTCGGGCAGAAGCTCACGGGCTGCCTTCTTGTCATATATGCTGATGAACTGTCCCTTTTCATTCAGGTCAATAGAGATAAATCCATTCTCCATATGGTTTTTTGTCACCCGGATCTCGGCTTCGCATTTCTCCTCATTGTCTTCCAGCAGGAAGGTCCGGTATCCCTTTGAGGGAACAGCCTTTGCGGTAAATATACAGGTACCGTCATCCTTTTTCTGTACAGGAAGGATCTCCTCCCCGGCCTTCACTGCAGGGTGCAGGAGGTCCTCCGGGCACCGGAAACACACCACATCCTCAGCCTCCATGCTGTTCGGGTTGTAAACCACAACGGAATGTTTCGGCGCGTCGATCTGTTCTGCCAGGCTGCCCAGCCTCCTGTCCGTATAGGCCCTGTTTGCACAGAGGATCGCCTCGTATTCCTCCTTGGAGTCATCGTAAACCTCTTTGATGGATGACCCGGGCAGAATATCGTGGAACTGGTTCCTCAGGATCACTTCCCAGCCCTCATGTATCTCTTGGTCAGGATAGGATTCTTTAAGAAGCCGTTCTCCCAGGATGCCGTACAGCTCCATGTTCTGGTAAGCAAATTCGGACTTTCGATTGTACTTTTTATTTCTGGCCATGGAGGTATAGGTTCCTCTGTGGTACTCCAGATAGAGTTCTCCCACCCAGGAAGGCAGATATTTCTTTCCTCTCACGTTCTCATCCAGCACATGGAAGAACTCCCGGGAAGTGCTCATGACCGTTTTGGGGCAGCCAGGGATCCCCTTTGCCAGACGCCTCTGGTTTTCCAGCATGTCTTTTGTGGGACCGCCGCCGCCATCCCCGTATCCAAAGCTGCACAGGACTTCATCGTTCAGATACTTTTGGCTGTAGCGCTTCCATGCGCCCTTCATCTGGGACGGGTTGATATATCCGTTATAAGTGGTAAAATGTTCTGTCTCGAAACCGCCCTCCACTGCCCCTTTGTTGTAATCCCTGGTGGGCACAAAATGAGTCAGTATCCTGGTGCCGTCAATGCCTTCCCACTCAAACGTGTCGCAGGGCATTTTGTTAAATTCATTCCAGCTTATCTTTGTTGTCATGAAATAGCGGATACCGCATTTTTCCATGATCTGCGGCAGGGCTGCAGAGTAGCCGAACACATCCGGCAGCCACAGGATCTCATTGTCTTTCCCGAACTCGTCCCTGAAAAAACGTTTCCCGTGCACAAACTGGCGGACCAAAGCCTCACCGGAGGCAATATTACAGTCAGCCTCCACGAACATGCCGCCCTCCACTTCCCAGCGGCCTTCCTTCACACGTTCCTTGATCTCCTCATATACTTCCGGTGCATTTTTCTTTACATATTTGTAGAGCTGCGGCTGGCTGGACATGAAGATGTACTCCGGATACCTGCGCATAAGCTCCAGAACAGTGGAAAAGCTCCTCACAGCCTTATCCTCCGTGACCTTCAAAGTCCACAGCCAGGCACAGTCTATATGAGTATGGCCCACGCAGTAAATATAAGCGTCACTGTCCCCGCAGTGTTTTTCATAGAATTCCCGGGTAATATACTCCTGTGCTTTATCCAGGCTTTGATAGTATTCCTTTGACCCCTCTTTCCTGAGATCCAGCAGGTTCAGGGATTCATTCAGGCAGCCCAGGATGGTCAGGTATGCCTTGTCATCCTCAGGGAGAAGCCTTGCCACCTCAAAGGGAACCGATAGATCATAAAAATATTTCTCTGTCTTTCTGTCCAGCACCTTGATGGCGGAGCAGAGCCTGAGGGCAAAGTTCTGGTCCCCTGTGAAGGCTGACAGGATTATGCGGTACTCCCGGCCTGCGCAGGCTTTTTCCGTAAGGATGATCTCCCTGTGATTCACGTCCAGCCCCTGGATCCTCTTTCCGTCTACAAACACAGAAAACTGCGGGTTGGTAGCATCCCACTCCCCTTCTCTGCCGGTCATCAGCTCATAGACCACGCACTCCCCGTCAAAATCCGCAGGAATCGTAACCTTTGTCTCAAACCAGTAATACTCCCTGTGACCGCCCCAAAGCTGCTCTCTTGTCAGCATGTCCCAGCCGGCGGTATCCAGATTCTCTAAATCGGTGAACCTCTTTTCCGTCTTCGTCATCCTGTAGTCCTGGATCTGAAAGGACCTGGGATAAATCTGCTCCTGCAGGTATTCCAGCAGTTTGCCGATCCGTTCTCTCATTAACACCATGTAAAAATTCCTCCCGTTTTCACGTTATCCTTTTGCTGCACCTGCCATGGTAAATCCTTTTGACATATAGTTCTGTGAGAGAATATACAGAAGGATGGAAGGCAGTGCATAAATCGCGGAGTATGCGGCAAGAGGGCCGTACTGGATGGTTCCGTGCTGTCCGAAAAACTGGTACAGCATTACCGATGCCGGCATCTTCTCCGGTGAACTTAACAATATGTAGGGAATAAAGAAGTTCCCCCAGCTTCCGGAAAAGGTATAGATAAATACCACACAGATTCCCGGAAACATAAGCGGCGCCACGATCTTACGGATGGATTTCATGGTTGTGGCGCCATCCACCCAGGCAGCTTCCTCCAGTTCCACGGGCACTCCGTCCATAAAGTTCTTCATGAGCCAGATTCCATAGGGCAGGGATGATGCGGACAGAAACAGCACCAGTCCCGGAATGCTGTCCAGCAGCCCCACACTGAGAAAGATCTTATATACAGGTACCGTGACGGCGATCATCGGAAGCGCTGTCATAAACAGAATAACATACATGAAACCTTTTTTGTAGCTTAAATGATATCTGGATAAAGGATAAGCGGCAAGCCCTGAGATCAGTACCACGATCAGGGACTGGGCAAAGGAGATCACAAGCCCCACGCCAAAGCCTCTCAGGTTATCCGAGTTTGTCAGTACGTCACTGTAGTTGCTGAAGGTCCACTGTGTGGGCCACTTTAATGCCTCACCCGCATTTGTATCCAGAGATGCGATCACCACCCACAGAAGGGGAAGGATAAACACGATTCCCACGATCACCAGGAATACACAATGCAGGCTCTTTACCATTTTTTCACTCATTAGACTCCCTCCCTTACTGGTCCTTCAAAATTCTTGTATAGATCACACTGCACACAGCGCCTACGATCAATATCAGCATACCGATGGCGGTGCCGTATCCTAACTGCAGCCCTTTCAATCCCTGATTATACATGAATATAGGAAGAGTTGTGGTTGAGGAACCCGGCCCTCCTCCTGTCATAGCATAGATCAGACCGAAAACACCCAGTGTGGACAGCGTGTTCAGCATGGTATTGGTTGCAATGGTGTCCTTGATGCAGGGCACAATAATACGGATAAGTGTCTGGAAACGATTGGCACCGTCCACCCTGGCAGCCTCCTCAATATCCCCTGACACGTTGTCAAGAGCTGACTGGAAGTTCAGCATGGAAAACGCAGTTCCGTGCCATACGTTGGCGATCACCACGGTCATCATAGGATGCTTGAACAGCCAGGAAACTGCCGGAATATGTACAGCCCCCAGAATCATGTTCATGGTTCCATTGTCCTTAAAAAATGCCATACAGCACAGGGCAACCACAATCTCCGGCATAACCCATCCCGCCAGGATACAGGGTCCCACAAAGCTTCGCAGACCCTTGGGTTTTCCTTTCATGAAATAGGCGATCAAAAATCCCAGGACACTCTGCCCCAAAAGGCTGCCCACCAAAAAGAGCAGTGTGTTTTTGATACTGGTCATGGTACTGGGGTCTGTGAGCATTCTCTTATAATTTTCAAAACCGATAAATTCCACATTCTTGGCATTGGCACCGCTCAGGGCCAGATTGGTAAAGGAATAATATACGGTCAGTACGATCGGTATGATAAAAAAGCATAAAAGCAGCAGCACTGCCGGAAGCAGCAGGATAGATTTTTTGGCCTCATCTTTTATGACAGCCGCACGGCTTGGTCTTGCCATAAAGCACCCTCCCTTCAATCGTGAAAAAATATGGGCGGCGGCACTTTACGGTGCCAAAACCGCCCAGTTGCTGATCATGCCGGATTTTCTCCGGACAGCCTTTTATTTCTCAGTTACATTGTCATCCCCCACAGCACGTGCCACATCGGTAGCGTACTGTGTCATGGCATCTTCCGGAGACGTGCCGGATACCACGGATTCCACCATAGTCTGAATGCTGGTGGTGACAGTGGAGTATTTATCATTCTGCGGTCTGAAATCAGCGCTCTCCAGGAACTCTGTGGCAATCTGTTTGAAGGGCTGTGCGGAATAGGTTTCATCGGTGGCTACATCCTGTCTGGTGGCAATATTTCCCTGTGCAATGACAGCGTCTGTGTAAACCTCAGGGTCCATAAGATGTTTGATGAACTCAAAAGTCTCATCTTTGGCATCTGCATTCTCCGGAATGGATAATGCCCAGCCCCCTGCAAGGGTAATGGTTCCCGGGTCCTGTCCCTCAGAGGTAGGCATAGCTGCGAATCCCAGCACGTCCTTCGCCTCCGGCCACGGTGCTGCGCCTGTATCTGCCCAGTTTCCGGTCACCCAGCTTCCGTCAAGAGAGATAGCCAGTTTGCCTTCCGGCAGGTATTCTCTGGCGGATGTGTTGGAAGCCTGTCCGTTTAATACAAGGGAGAGGTCAGGTCCGTATCCGTTGGTGTAGATATCCTGCAGGAAATTCAGGGAATCCAGGATACCCTGGCTCTTTACGATCCATTTCCCGTCATCATCCAAAAGTCTCTCTCCGGTTCCGTAGAGCAGCATTTCGTATGTCTGCATGGAAGTTGCCTCACCGGTTGCCACACCGGAGTTACACCAGAACGGCACTACATCCGGGCATTTTTCCTTCACAGCCTTGCAGGCGTCCAGAATGTCATTCCAGCTTTTCGGCTCCCAGTCCTGTCCTTCACTGATCACGCCGGCCTGTGCCAGAATGTCCCTGTTGTACCACAGGCCCCTTGTATCTGTACAGTACGGAATGCCGTATACAGAGCCGTCTGAGCCGGTCACGCCTTTTTTCATGGATTCATAGTAGGATGTGTTCCAGTCCTCATAATCCTTCACATAATCATCTAATTTTGTCAGATAGCCTGCGCTCACATCATTGGGAAGCTGGAAAGTATCCTCACAAACCAGGTCCGGGCATGTCTTTTTATCCGCAAGCTGGAGAGCCACCTTTGTGAAATAATCGCCCTCCTGCGCTACGATTGGGGCAATATTCAGTTCCACCGTATCTTTTTTGTCCCAGGTGTCATATCCGTCCTGTATCCATTTCCAGAGCGCACCGTCCTCGCCCTGACCGTCATCCCTGAAACAGAAGGTAATGGTTTTCTTTCCGCTGTCCGCTTCCTTTTTGCCGCCGCCGTCCGCCTGGGCTTCTTTGTCATTTCCTCCTCCGCAGGCTGTCAGCCCCGCAACCATTACAGCTGCCAGAAACAGGCCCATCACTTTTTTCATCTTCATACTCGTTCTCTCCTTTTCGGTGTTATTTGATGAAATAAGAATATCATTTTTTCCCGGTTGGGTATATTCCACATATTTAAAAAAGGGGGGCATTTTTGACCACCCCTTAACGTTTTTTTATAATAATGAGTTTTACCGCATTCTGAAGTTCTTCCGATGTATCTTCTGGCTTGGTCCCTCTGACCTCCAGCAGGTTATAGAGGCTCTCTGATACCTGCTGGGCGATCTCAAACCAGGAATTATTGGTCTCGGCACACCATCCCTCATTAATGTAACGGTTGAGAAACCCGGTGCCTTCATCCGGACCTATGCGTTTTGACTGGTAGGGCACTGCTGCTTTTACGGGCAGGGTGTCCATGGCGTTGCAGATCCTTTCCTGGATATCATCCTGGTAAAGGTAGGTGAGAAAACGATAGGCTTCCCGGTCCGCATACTCTGTCACTCCGATGTTCTCCCCTGACAGCATCAGGGATTCCCTTACATCCCCGGGCAGCGGTATGATGCCTGCTGAAAATTCCATTCTGGAGCTGCGCAGAATGGTGGAGGCACTGAGCCTGTTTGCCATCATCAGCACTTTTCCCTCGGCAAAAGAGCGGGCTACATCCGCTTCCGTAAGGTTAATGGTCTGCTTTCCTATGTACCGGCTCCTTTTCAGTTCCTCCAGTATATGGGCTGCCTTAACCCCGCCCTCCTGGTCCATGGTATTAAGGCTCCCCCCGCAGGCGTACAGCAGTGCCCTGTAAAAGGCGTAAATCTCCTCCGGCCGCTTTGCCGCGAATCCAAACTTGTCCCCAACGCTGTCCTGCAGGGCACTGCAGGTATCTAAAAGCCCGTCCCAGTCTTCCGGAGCGGACAGGCCTTTCTCCGTAAAGACATCCCGGTTGTAAAACAGTACATAAGGATCGCAGGTAAAGGGAATCCCATAATATTTTCCGTCATCCATGGTTGTATTCCACAGCTTCTGGAAGTTCATGCTGTCCTGACAATGCTCCTCCACATACGCTGAGATATCCGCAAACACCCCCATGTCGATCAGGGCAGGCATCATCCCGTTGTCACAGATGATCAAATCCGCGGTTTTTCCGTTATCCATACGGAGGCAGATCTCTTTTTTAAAATTCTCCTTCGGGATGAACTCCATATGCACCTCAGCACATCCGGAGCGTTTTGAGTAATACTCTGCCACCTCATTTAGGATCTGCTGATGCAGCTTCGTCTCATAGGCACAGAGCACATAGATCTGTTTTTTCTGCTCTTCCTCTATTTCCTGTACTTCCTTTCCCTCCTCCCCCTGCCAAAAGAGGAGCGCCGCTGCAAGGCCCACGCACAGAAAAAAGGCGGCAAAACACCATTTCTTTTTCATTTCGCATTCTCCCTTTTGTATTCAGAAGGTGTGACCCCGCAAAGCTTCTTAAATACCTTCACAAAATATTTCTGGTCATGGAATCCCACCATCTCCGCCACCTCATATACCTTATAATTTCCCGAGAGCAGCAGACGCTTGGCTGTGCTGACCCGGAAATTCTGCAGAAAGGAGGTAAAATTCACCCCGGTCTCCCTGCAGAAAATACGGCTTAAATATTCCGGCGTGACACAACACCCCTCAGCAGCCTCAGACAAGGTGATATCTCTCTGATAATTGCTGCGGATAAAATCGATCACATTCAGTATCATGCCGTTTTCTGTAATATCAAGGGTCTCCCTGCTGCTGGCAACCGCATTCATGATCTTTTCAAACTGATACCTCACCTCTCTTTTTGAAGTGCTTCTGGCTATATTTTCCATGATATACGAGGTATCCTCCCCCGCTTCCAGACTGCCCCTGGTCTCCCCTGCCACCCGAAGGATCCCCGCCGCAAACCTAAGGACATATTCCCGGATACAGGCAGGCCTTCCCTCACTGTCTATGACGGTTTTGGCAAACTGTTCCCCGATCATGCGCACTTTTTCATAGCGCCCGCTGCGTATTTCCCTGTAAATGCTCTGTTCCAGATAATCCGGGTATTCCAGTTCTTTGTATGTAACGGAATCCACAAGTTCCCGGCTCAGAATGGTTTCCTCCGGCAGGGAAAATGCGTACTGCATCATATCCTTAAGCTCTGCCAGCCTTTCGTTCAGCCCGGCAAATCCGTAAAGTATCCCGTAACTGCAGTGGCATTCCGTGATCTGGCAGAGAGAGTGGTAAATTCTGGTCTTGAAGATCTTGAACAGGTTTTTATTTCTCTCCGTGTCGGTGAGCATCACTAAAAACCCCTGCTGTCTGGGCAGAGACATGACGTAATAATTTTCCATGCACAGAGAATCCAGCAGTTCTGTGGTGTGCTTCTGCAGCTCGCTTCCCGTCTCATTGGCAAGACTGCACGGATAGATCAGGAAAAGAGAGATCTGCGTCCTGTCATCCACCTGCAGGGTCTCTCTGAGGATAGGATCTGTCTGCTGCCTGTCCATATCCGTACCTGTGAAGTACGTCCACAGAAGCTGTTCCGCAGATACTTTCTCCACCTTGTTTTTCTTAATGTTTCCCTCTGCCCTCTGCAGCACCTCCAGAAATCCTTCCACCTCCAGAGGCTTCAGCACATACTCCACCACCTGGAGTTTTAGCGCCCTTCTTGCATACTCAAATTCAGAATACCCTGTAAGAAGAATGGCCTGGACATTTATTCCCTCCTCCAGGATCTTTTCCAGCATTTCCAGGCCGCCCATGACCGGCATCTTGATGTCAGAGATGACCAGATCCGGCCTGTATTTTTTCACGGCCTCAAGCCCTTCTTTTCCGTTTCCGCAGACTGCTGCCACCTCATACTCTGTATTCCTGGCGAGTATATTTAAGATTCCTTCTCTGGATTTCGGTTCATCCTCTACTACTATTATCTTCATATTGTATTCCTCCTACTCATAGGGAATCAGAATGGTTATAACAGTCCCCTCCTGGCTTGTTTCCACATGGAAGCTTCCATGCTCCCCGTAATAAAGTTTGATCCTGGTTATGACATTGCGCACGCCGATACTGGATTCTATGCGCTCTTTCTTATAGTCAAAATGATTGAAATACTCCGCCTGCTCCTCCCTCATACCTTTTCCGTTATCTTTCACCACAATGGATATTTTGTGTTCCCCGGCTTTTGTCAGACAGATATTGATTTCATCCATGCCCGTATTTCCCGGAAAACCGTGGACTAAGGTGTTTTCCAGAAGGGGCTGTATCAGCAGCTTATGGATCCTGCACTTCATCAGATTCTCGTCAGCCTCCACTGTACAGATAAAAGAATATTCAAATCTCTGCTGCTGCAGATACACATATTTTTTCAGGTATTCCAGTTCATCCCGGATTTCCACGATCTCATTGCTTTTGTGGATGCTGTACCTGAGGATCAGGGCCAGGCTGGTTAGCATTTTACTGATGCTGTACTCTTTCCGGTCAATGGCGACCCAGTTGATGGCATCCAGAGTATTGTACAGAAAATGGGGGTTTATCTGCGCTTCCAGGGATTTTATCTCCGCATATTTTTCCCGTACAAGGGCTTCCTTTTCCTGCTCATTGGACGAGCGGATCTGCCGAAGCATACTGTTAAAGTGTCTGCCGATCCTTGCAAACTCATCCATGCCCTCCTCCGGGACCTGTACATCCATATCCCCATTGTTGGCCCTATCCATGGCATTCAGGATCGGTTTTACGGAACGGTCCATCTCTTTTGAGAAGGATACTGCTATCAGCACACAGATCACACCGGCCAGAAGGCCCACCAGCACAATGAGATATGCCAGGTTATGAAGGTCTTTCAGCACATAATTCAGATCCCGCACATTCACCACATAAAACTCCTGATCCTGTACCCCTTTGCTGCGCACGGACAGGCTTGCGCCCCCGGGATACCGGTTGTCCTCCACAAACTTCTGGGCTGCCTGCTCTATTTCCTTCTTCCCCCGCTCCTTCTTCTCCTCCCCGGCAAATATATTCCTCTCCCCGTAATTCCCCTCCGGGTAGGAGATAATATCCCCGTACCGGTTCACAACGAACGTAATGTTTGACTTTGTGCTGCCCTGCCTGTACACGTCGCACAGCGCCTTCTCATCCACACACAGCAGGATACATCCCACAGGTCCCTCTTCGTAATCATTAAAGTCTGTGAGCTGATGCGCTACATAAAAATAATCTTTCTCCCCATATCTGGTGTCCAGCTTATGATACGTCTTGGAATAGACCGTCTGTTTCTCGGCATAGGCCTGTTTGACCATCTCATTGTTTCTGATATCATCCAGGTCAAAACAGAAGCTCTCTGCACCGGACAAGGTCATGCTGTCATAAAAACATACATCCCCGTAAATGCCGGTGACGGCGATCCCCAGTATATCTTTATTTATGTATACGATATTCTGCAGATTTTCCTCTATCTTATGTTTTGCCAAGTAATATCTGCTGCTGTCCCAGATATTAATAGGCTTCAGGTTATCCACATATGTCTGGTCCGTATAGATATCCTGGATCAGATTCTCAAAGGTATCCAGAAAATTCTGTACGTTTCCGGAGGATTGTTCCAGGTTGGCTTCAATCAGCTCTCCGGTCTGCCTGGTTATGGTAGCTGCGCTCTGTTTGTAAGAGATCAGCAGGACAAATATGATCGGGACCAGGGAAACACCTAAAAGAAGCATAAGCATCCGCCTGCCAATCCCCAGTCTCTGCAGTCTTTTTTTCAAAATCTCTCTCTTCTCCTCCTTTGTCTTTGCTGTCAGGATCATATCTGTACATCATGGGCGATCCTCTCTGCCGGCTAAAAAAATGCAGATTTTCCCATAATGAGATACTTTATCATTTTACAGTATGTTTTATCCTGTGCCAAGGTGGAGATATTTGACTTTTGGGGAGTAATCTATATATAATGAGAGATATAAAATGACAGAGATGCCCCTTGTGGTATCTTTTGAAGATAAGGCGGAAACGCATATGAACAGCAAGATTAAAATTATCGAAGACCTTTCCCTGAATGCCTGGCCCTCACATCAGATGCAGATCTATGATGGATGGATCCTCCGGTTTTCTTATTTTTACACCCACAGGACCAACTGTGTGGAACAGATTGGGCCGTCTGCCATTCCACTCATGGATAAGATCGCATACTGCGAGGAGATTTATGCAAGATGGGGAACTCCCACCATCTTTAAGATCAATCCCCTGATGGACAGTTCCTTTGACCAAAAGCTCATGGAGCGCGGGTATCACATTGCCCACACTACAGAGGTCATGACCATGAACCTGGAGAAGTACATGGTGCAGAAACCATTAAGGCCCGTATTCTTAAGCCGGGAAATATCACCGGATTGGCTGAACGGACTGTTTTCTTTAAAGGGAACGGAAAATGAGATACATAAAAAGATCGTGCCCTCTATGTACAGGGCCATTCCGAAAGACACCATATTTGCGTCCATTTATGACGGGGGAAAGATCATAGGGACAGGTCTGGGCATATTAGACAGGGATCATGTGGGGATATACGCCATACATGTGGCGGAAGAATACCGGCGGCAGCATTTAGGAGAGTCCATATGCAGGTCTATCTTAAATTCAGCCATCGACGAAGGGGCCACGGAAGCCTATCTCCAGGTTGTGGAAGGCAATGTGGGGGCGCGGAAACTTTATGAGCGGCTGGGATTTGCATATTTTTATACTTATTGGTTCCGGCAGGAAAGCTGCCGGCCTTTCTCCCAGGATAAATATCCCGACACAATTTCCCGGGGTTGACGCCAGACCCATTCTATGCAATAATTAATTAAACGATAAGTCAATTAATTACGGAAGGCGGTCCTATGGCAAGAAAAAAGATACCGGAGAATTACGAAAAAATGAGGCAGGGCATTATAACGGCTGCTATAGAGCTCATGGTAAAAGGCAGTATAACAGACTTCAGCCTGACAGATGTGGCAGAGAAGGTGGGTTTGTCCAAAGCTGCCCTCTACTGGTATTTTCCAAACAAAAACGCTTTGATTGACCAGGTTGTCCAAAACATTTACGACACCTATATCGGATACATAGAAAAAATAAGCAGCAGCGATCTGAGTTCCTATGAGAAACTCAGGCTGATAGTCCTGGGGGAGGAGGATACTCTTCAGGCTGCCCTGATGTGCGTGTTTCCCATCAAATTCTACCTGGACTCCTACTCAGAAAGCCATGCGGTAAAGACCCTCGTCAAAAACGGCTATGAAAGATACAATTCCCTCATCACAGCCCTGCTGGAAGAAGGCCTCCACAGCGGCGAGTTCCATTCCGACTTACCTGCCGGGGAGTTGTCCAAATTCATCACAGGAGCCATCGACGGCCTGGCCTTTCAGAATCTCCTGGTCTCCTCCGAAAAACCGGAAGTATCCAGGGCCATTATTTTTTCCGTATTAGACCAACTCCTAAAACCCCCATCAACCAGAAAAGAGGAACCAAATGACTAAAAAAAGAAACTTTTGGAGCATCATCCTTGCAATCCCATTTATCCTTGCAGTCTTAACCTGTTTCATCGTAAACTTCGCCCTGGAGCAGCAATTTAACTGGTCTCTGCTGGTAGCCGCAAGCTGTCTCTTCGGCTATCTGGCACTATACACCCTGATATTCGGCGGAAAACACCGCATCCTTCTCACCTACCTGGTCATCTGTATCCTGCTGATCCCCTTCCTGTACATCACAGAATACACAGCCAACCTCTACATCCCCCAGCCCATCTACTGGGTCACAAAATTAGGCATCCCCATAAGCCTTGCCTGGCTGGCCGCCCTTGCAGTCACCGCCCTTCTCAGAGCCCTGACACACGCCAACGCTTTCCTGACAACCGGCTGCTTTATCCTTGCCTTCTACTTTGCAGAACGTTACACCAACAACCAAATAGATGCCTTCACAGGTTTAAACGAGTCCTGGCGCCTCTCCGACCACTACCCCCTCCTCTACTTCTCCGCCGCCGCCCTCTTCCTCCTGATAGGCCTAATCACCACCGCCGCCAACCACTCCCACCCCCGCCAATAAACACCCTCCATTAACCACCCGATATCCCCTCAAAAGAGATATAACATTTATCAGACAAATCCTTCCTAAGAAACAAAATCAGAACAATGAAACAAATTCTGATTGATGTGGTAATAAAGGAGTGAAATAAAATGATTTACGAACCCGAAAATCTAAAAAATAAAAAAGCAATGTATGAAAAAAGAGATAAATGGCTCATTAGATTAGCATTTTTATTTTGGGCAGTGTTGTTATTCCTTTATGTGAACATAGTAATTCCCTATGTAAAATCAACAATTGGCTTTTTAGGTATTATTGTTGGTGGTATTGCCGTTATTACTATTATTTATTTCTTTACTGTATTCTATGTTTTAATGCGGAGAGGACGTCAGTTCAGAAAAATGAACAACGATATTGTAAGAGAATATCACGAAAACAAAAATGGAGAACTCTTTTTAGAAAAACTACTTGCAATGGATATGAAACCAAAAGATATGAATGATGAAATGACATGGTATCTCAATATTGCAACTGCATTTAATGTATTAGGTAAACGAAATGAATGCATTGCTTTATTCAAACAATTAGAAGAAGTTGCAACAGAAAAAGACAAAAAATATATTCAAAATAGTATTAAATTTGTTCAAGAACAATCAGAAAAAGATAATACTAATTAAGTGGTAAGTAAAATTAAGAAAAACGGGAGATAGACAGATGTTTTGTGCTATCTCCCATATTGTTTTAGTGTCATATCAAGGATCATTCAATCGAAAGTATAGTATTTATGAGGATAATCAAAAATTAGATATAAAATTTAATTTTAATCTTTTAAATCTTTTTTCTCTTTAATCTTTTTTCTTTTAAGTCTTATTTTCTTCTAAGTCTTATTTTCTTCTAAGTCTTTTTTTCTTTAACATTTTTTTCTTTCACATCTTTTTCATCCACAACCGCATTAGAACGTCAGGCGGAACAGTGGATGGGAAGGCGGGGGACCGGTTGGTGTGGAGCGATGTTCGTGGAGCGCCCGGGAGATCCACCTGCCCCAGACACTTAGTGAAGAGCGCTCTCGCGATGAACTTAGTGACTGGGAGCAGGTTAGCTCCCGGGCAGCGGAACGCTTCGCTCCACACCAACCGGTCCCCCGCCTTCCCATCCACTGTTCCGCCGTCCCCCTTCTAACTCACCCTACCGAAAAAACAACCCCCCTAACTGCAAATCCCTCTTAAACTCCCGAATCCGAGTATCCCCATCAATATAAACCGCCTCAATTCCCATAGCCGCAGCCCAGTCACCCATCTGTTCCGCCGTAATATCATAAGAAAACGCCGTATGATGCGCTCCTCCGGCCAGGATCCACGCTTCCGCACCGGTAGCCAGATCCGGCTTTGGTGTCCAGAACGCCGTAGCCACTGGCAGCTTAGGCATAGCCTTCTCCGTCTTCTTGCAGTCCACATCATTAATGATCAGACGGAACCGATTCCCCAGATCGATCAAAGAAGCTGCTATGGCAGGACCTGTCTTAGCCGTAAACACAAGACGAGCCGGGTCCTCCCTGTCCCCCATGCTCAGAGGGTTCACCTTAATACTGATCGGACCATCCGAAATGGTAGGGCATACCTCCAGCATATGCGCCTGCAGGATCCCTTCCTTACCCGGAACCAGGTTATAAGTATAATCCTCCATGAAAGAAGTACCCTTGGCGCCTTCCATCCCGGCTGTCATGATCTTCATCAGACGAACCATGGCAGCTGTCTTCCAGTCACCTTCCCCGCCGAATCCGTATCCTTTTTCCATCAATCTCTGGATTGCCAGTCCCGGAAGCTGTTTCAGTGAGCCTAAATCGCCAAAATGAGTGACAATGGCCTGATAATCCTTCTCCTCCAGGAACCTTTCAAATCCAATCTCAATCTGGGCCTGGACTGCCACATGACGTCTGAACTCCTCCGGGTCTCTTCCCTCCAGAAGGATCTCATATTTGTCATAATACTCTTCCACCAGCGCGTCTGTATCACCTTTTGACACAGCCTCCACTGCCTCTGCGATCTCATTCACCGGATAAGCGTCAATTTCCCAGCCGAATTTAATCTGGGCCTCTACCTTGTCCCCTTCTGTCACAGCTACGTTTCTCATGTTATCTGCAATTCTCATGACACGGATATGGCTGCTCTCCATAATACCCACTGCTGTGCGCATCCAGGACGCAATCTTGCCCTGTACCTTTTTGTCACTCCAATGGCCGACCACCACTTTCCGCTCAATTTCCATGCGGGACACAATATGGCCATACTCCCGGTCTCCGTGAGCAGACTGGTTTTCATTCATGAAATCCATATCAATAGTATCGTAAGGGATCTCCTGATTGAACTGTGTATGCAGATGCATCAGCGGTTTTCTGTACTCCTGCAGACCCAGGATCCAGGACTTAGCCGGTGAAAAGGTGTGCATCCATGTGATAACACCTGCGCATTCTTCATCTGCATTTGCCTCATTGAATGTTTTTCTGATAATTTCATTTGTGATCAAAGTCGGTTTCAGGATCACTTCATAAGGAAGCATCCCCGATTTATTTAATTCCTCTACGATGATCCTGGAATGTTCAGCCACTTTTCTGAGACATTCATCCCCGTACAGATCCTGAGACCCTGTGGCAAACCAAAACTTGTAATTTCTGCCTGTTTTCATTAATATCACCCTCCTGTTAATGTCTTCACTTGTTATTCTTCAAATGTATGATATTTTTCTTTTATCATAGAGCTTGTACGGTTATCTTTACAAGTTGTATTCACAGGAAGGGTACAAGTTTTTTAGTTGTACGCCTTTACTTGAACCAGTTTCCCGGGGAGGAAAAACCGTGGGCAAAATCCCCCGGCTCCTCATTTACATCAATAAGGGAACTGACATAACATTTGATCCTGTTGCTTCCGCCCCCTGCATCTTTGAACAGACGGCTGATACGTTCCGCCACGCGGAAACAGTTTTCCTGCGTAATGCCCGGAAGCATGACCAGAAACTGGCAGGAACTATACCGGGTATATAAGTCTCCCCGGCGCAGGGACAGTTTAATGGCAGTCTGGAATTTTTCCGCTGCCTTACTGATCTTCTCCTCATTTTCAATGGGAGTACCCGTGTTGTCTGTCAGTGTGCACAGCATGAGAAAAATCGACATCCCCGTTCGCTCTGTCATGCGTACAATGATCCTGTATGTATCAATAAAACTGGGCAGGGAGCAGAAATAAGCCCCTTTCCCTTTTGTCTTTTCCTTTAATTCTCTGCGTATTTCCCACATATCAGAGGTAACGCCCCGGATCTGGCTGCTCATGGCATGAAAACGCTCCTGCATTTTATCCGATGGGGTCAGTCCAAACTCGTTATAATACAGGGATGCCGTCTCCTCATAGACCTTCAGCGCCTCCTTATGCCGGTATAGGGCCAGCAGGCTGTCGATCCGCCAAAGCTGCCACTCCTCATAGGGATAAATAGAAGCGGCCCGGGTACTGATATACAAAATCTCCTCATATTCCCTCCGGTTTTTCAAAATAGAAAAAAGCTCCCGCAGGCAATTAAAATAAAGGTCCCTATACTTTACACCCGCGATCACTGCCCATGCCTCTGAGGTGACGGTGGATAAAAATTCCCCTTTATAAAGACTGCAGGCCTCCTTTAAAAGCTCCTCCTTCTTCTCACCGCTTGCGGTATGGGCCTCCTCGATCAATGCCTCCATCTGATGGACATCCACGACTGCCTTTATATGCTCATTCCACCTGCAGACGCCTCTCTGCACGGTGATGTAGGGATCATCAGGCATACCTGCTTTTTTGAGCTGTCTGCGGAGTCTGAAAATGGTGTTGTTGAGGCTGCTGTTTCCATTCTCCACACCATTTTTGCCATAAAGATTATCAATCAGTTCTGTCTTGCCTATCCCATCCTTCAGGTGCAGCATAAGAAGCTGAAACAACTGGACAAATTTTGCCGGGCTGCTCCTGTCGAAAACAACGGCAGCCCCCTCATAAGAAATAGAAAAACCACCCAGCATCCGGACCCTCATAATTCCGGTATTTCTTTCTCTCTCCATCTTTTATATCTCCTGCAATCTGTGTGCCGTAAAAAAGGCCGCCCCTCATCCAGGACGGCCTCTCTTTTTCATATCTGCTCTTTTTTCCTTAAATGTTCCATATTTATTTGTTGCTCAAATATTCCTCGATACTTTTCATAGCTTCGACTTCGTCTTCGCCTTCAACTGATACAGTCACGCTCTCACCAGCGTCTAATCCCAAACTCATCATACCCATGATGCTCTTTGCATTTACCTTCTTTTCCTGACTCTCCAGATAGATATTGCTGGCATACTGGCTAGCTACCTGCACGAGTAATGCAATCGGTCTTGCTTCCAAGCCGTTTGAAATACCGATGGTAATTGGTTTACTGATCATATCTGTTCCTCCTTGTTCCCTCTGAGCTCCTCTGCTATGCTGCCGATCTTCCGCAGTCTGTGATTGACTCCTGATTTTCCCACTGGCGGTGTTAATAACATGCCAAGTTCCTTCAAAGAAGCCTGTGGATATTCCAGCCTTATCTGTGCGATCTCTTCCAGATTATCCGGAAGCCGTTCCAACCCAATGGTGTCACGGATATAGGCTATATCCTCCATTTGTTTTACTGCAGCATTTACAGTCTTGTTAATATTCGCCGTTTCGCAGTTAACCTTACGGTTCACGCTGTTGCGCATTTCTTTCAGTATCCTGACATTCTCAAGATTCATCAAGGATACATTGGCCCCCATGAGGCCTAAAATTTCTACGATCTGTGCGCCTTCTTTTACATAAACAACTTCGTGCTTCTTGCGGCTTACAACTTTTGCATCCACTTCAAAGGATTGCACCAGTTCCTGAAGCTGCTGAGCTTTTGACAATGTGGAACATACGATTTCAAAGTGATAAAACTTCTCTGGGTCACTGATGGATCCGGCACATAAAAATGCCCCCCGCAAAAATGCTCTCCTGCAGCAGCTCTTCTGGACAACCAGAGGGTTCACAAGAGCGGCACAGGGCATTGGCTGCCTGTCTGCTGTCAGATACTTTGCTGCCTGCAAAATTCTCACGGTATCTTCCTGACCTCGTACTTCAATCACAAATCTGTTGTTTCTTTTTATTAAACGTTTATCTATAGAAATTTCTCTATCTATTTTAAATGTTTTTTGCAATAAAGTAAAGCACTTTCTTATAACACTTTCATTTTCTGTAGAAAAACAGAGAAACGCATCGCCTTTCTCTGTCCTCTGTATCTCACCGCAAAAGCTGAAAATGGCCGAAAGCTCTGCTATCTGGCAATGCCGCGCAGGGCTGACCAAGCGCTCCAGCTCACGTTTTACGCTTCCGGAGAATGACATTTCTTCGCATCCTTTTCTATATCTCTATGTTCGATCCGTATTCCGTATTCTTCTGACTTTTTAAGCCGTCTGTAAAGCTCATTGGCCAGAGTCACACTGCGGTGCTTACCACCGGTACATCCAATGGAGATCACAAGCTGAGATTTCCCTTCGGATATGTAATTGGGGATCAAAAAACGCAGCATATCCTCCAGTTTATCAGAAAACTCCTGTGCCAGTTCAAATCCCATCACATAGTCACTGACCGGCTTGTCGTTGCCGCTCAGAAAACGCATTCCTTCTATATAATAGGGGTTCGGCAGAAACCTCACATCAAACACCAGGTCAGAGTCCCCGGGGATCCCGTACTTAAACCCAAAGGACAGAACTGTGATCATCAGGTTTCTGAACTTCTGGTTCTCCACAAAGATCTTCTCCAGCTCTTCCTTCAGCTCCCTGGTAAGGAGCTGGCTGGTATCCAGAATATAATCCGCAAATTCCCGCAGAAATGCCAGCCTGGACCGCTCCAGCTTGATCCCTTCATCCACCCTGCCGTTGCCGGAAAGCGGATGGGAACGCCGCGTCTCTTTGTATCGTTTTACAAGAGTCTTGTCGTCCGCATCTAAAAAAAGGATTTCAGGCTGGAACCCCGGCAGCCGCAGCCGCTCCAAAACGTGTTCCAGTTCCGATAAAGCTTTGCCGCTCCTGATATCCACACCCACGGCTACACGCTCGATCTCTCCTGAACTTCCGTCCTTTACAAGCTGCGCAAACTTTTCTATTAAGAGTATAGGCAGATTATCCACGCAAAAATATTCCATGTCTTCCAGCATCTTCAAGGCCGTACTCTTACCGGCACCTGACATTCCCGTCACAATTACAAAACGCATATAAGATCCTCTCTGGTAACCACTTTAAAACTCGCCCAGGAACTTCACTTCCGGCTCCAGGGTAACGCCGAACTTCTCCCGGACTCTCCTTTGTACTTCCTCTATTAGGTTCTTCACATCCTCGGCAGTGGCATCTCCGGTATTGACAACAAATCCGCAGTGCTTCTCAGAAATCTGCGCCCCGCCCACCTGAAAACCGCGAAGGCCTGTATCCATGATCAGTTTACCTGCAAAATACCCCTCGGGCCGCTTGAAGGTGCTCCCTGCACTTGGCATATCCAGCGGCTGTTTGCTGGTACGGCGCTCTTTGAAGTCATCCATCTGTTCCTTAATGTGGGTTGCCTCGCCTTTATTCAGCCTGAGCACTGCTTCCAGTACAATATATCCTTTTTCCTTTACGATACTTGTCCGGTACCCCAGATTCAGTTCTTCTCTCTTCAGGCATATCACACTGCCCTCTGCATCCATGACTGTGACTTCCTCCAGGACATCCTTCATCTCTCCGCCGTAAGCACCTGCATTCATAACAACAGCGCCTCCCAGGGTCCCCGGAATACCGCTTGCAAATGCAAACCCGGCCAGACTGTGGTCCAGAGCCACCGCTGCGATCTTGGAGAGGAGTGCCCCCGCCTTAGCCCGTATGACCTGACCGCTGACTTCAATATCACTCATATTCTTCCAGAGCTGAATGACAACGCCCTTATACCCCTTGTCGCTCACAAGGAGATTGCTCCCATTTCCTAAAATGAAAAACGGCAGATCCTCCCTTTTACAGATATGTAAAATCTTCCGCAGTTCATCCACGCTGTGAGGACGAAGGTAATATTCCGCCGGTCCTCCAATACGAAATGTTGTATGTTTTTTCATTGGTTCATAGACATTGACATTGTCACTGCCCAGACACTGACAAAACTCATTTTCTATTTTTTTATTCACTCTCTTACCTCTTGCTCTGATAATATTATATAAATCCAAATGACACAGCAAAAACAGTTTCAGACAGAAATTTTATTTTCTGTCTGTCTTCTGTCGCATCCCAATTAAATCTTTTATCACCTCTCCGGCGATCATCAGTCCGGCAACTCCCGGAACAAAGGATATACTGGAGGGCACCGGCCTTCCTGTGGACGGCCTGGTCTCCTGTGTCTGTACCTTTTCCTCTTTTAGGCCCATCCGGCGTTTTTTTTCTTTCGGCGCAAGCTCTGTGGAAAAAAGCACCTTAACCTTCTTTATCTTTCTTTTTTTCAATTCCGTCCGCATGACCTTTGCCAGGGGACATACACTGGTCTTCGCAATATCCGCGATCTGAAAACAGGACGGATCCAGCTTGTTTCCGGTCCCCATACAGGATATGACCGGCTTATTGCAGGCCTTTGCCCTCTCTATGAGAAGGATCTTAGCAGAGACCGTGTCCACTGCGTCAACAATATAATCATAACTGGAAAAATCAAATAAACTGACTGTCTCAGCAGAAAAAAAAGTCTCATAGGTATGAACCACTGCGTCCTCATTGATATCAGCAATGCGCTCTTTTGCTACCTGTACTTTTTTTCTTCCGATCGTAGAACGAAGCGCTACCAGCTGTCTGTTCAGGTTTGTTACTGCAACTTCATCGTGGTCCACCAAGATCAGGTTCCCCACACCGGCTCTTGCCAGTGCCTCCACCACATAGGACCCCACACCGCCCAGGCCAAACACTGCGACCTTGGAATCGGCAAGGATCTCCAGTCCCTCTTTTCCTATTAATCCTTCTGAACGGGAAAATGCATGCAGCATACTTGCGGTTCCTCCTAAGTAAAAACTATTTTAATCGAATAACGGCTCGCTTCCCGGGCTCGCCGCTTCTTTCATGTACCGCCTTGACCTAAGTCAAGCCGTATCGAATAACGGCTCGCTTCGCGGGCTCGCCGTTATTCTTCATTATACTATTAAATCCCTTAATTGTATAGAACTAGTTTTTCATCTTTGGCTTAAAAATAAGGCTGGCCAGGTATGCGAATATGAGGGCTGCGGAGATTCCCACAGCGCTGGAAGTAAAGCCTCCCATGAAGATTCCAATGAATCCCTGCTCTCCGATGGCCTTTTTTACGCCTTTCCAGAGAAGATTTCCAAATCCGAGAAGGGGAACGCTGGCGCCTGCGCCGGCAAAATCCATGAGCTTGTCATAGATTCCCACTGACCCCAGAACAGCTCCTGTGCATACCAGAAGTACCATAACGCGGCCCGGCAGCAGCTTTGTCTTGTCTAAAAGTATCTGAACTAGGGCACAGATCAGCCCTCCGACCCAAAATGCATTGATATAATCCATATTAACTGCCTCCTGTTATCCTGCTTTAGCAATGCTCCACCACAACAGCCTGGGCGATTCCCGGCACACTTTTTCCCTCATTGTAACTGACTTTGGACAAAAGCGCTCCTGTGGGGACAAAAAGTACACGTTTCCATTCCCCCTTCTCGATCTTGGGGAGAATATAAGACGCAAAGGTTACGGCTGAACAGCCGCAGCCGCTTCCGCCTGCATGTGTGTCCTGGGATTCCTTGTCATAGATCTCTATGCCGCAGTCCATATGCTGCTTCTCAATGTCAAAGCCTTTTTCCTTCAGCATGTCAAAGAGGATATGCTGCCCTACTTCACCCAGGTCACCTGTAATGATCCTGTCGTAATCCTCAGGCATACGGTTAAAGTCCATCAGGTTCTGGTAAATGGTGTCACAGGCAGCCGGGGCCATACAGGCTCCCATATTCAGGGAATCCTTGAGGCCGAAATCAATGATCTTTCCTGTGGTAATGCCGGTGATCCGGGCCTTTCCCCCTTTTGTTCCCAAGACACAGGCTCCGCTTCCCGTTACCGTCCAGGTGGCGGACAGGGGACGCTGGTTTCCGTATCCGAGAGGAAAACGGAATTCTTTCTCCGCACTGCCGAAATGGCTGGAGGTGACAGCCACCACATAGTCGCCGTATCCTGCCGCCACAGCCATGGAGGACAGGGACAGTGCCTCCCCCATAGTGGCGCAGGCTCCATACAGCCCGTAAACGGGTGTGTCAAACCCTATAATACCAAAAGAGGAGGCAATGGTCTGGGCCAGAAGGTCCCCCACGTAAATGGTGCGGATCTGCCAGTTCTCCAGCTCTGCCTTCCCGATTGCCATGGTGACAGCCTCCTTCTGCAGGACACTCTCCGCTTCCTCCCAGGACTGGCATCCGAACATGCCGTCCTCGCCGCCTATGACGTCAAAGCATTTTCCCAGAGGGCCGTCCCCCTCCTTCTTTCCTACAATGGATGCTCCGCTTAAAATATGAACCGCATGTTCAAACTGAATACTCTGTTTGCCGATTGTCTGTTTTCTCACTTCTGTCATCCCACGATCCCCCATAATTTAAGAACATAATAGACGGCTCCCAATACTGCTGAAGTCAGGATACCATAAAGGATCACCGGACCTGCAATAACGAAAATCTTACAGCCGATCCCGAATACCTGTCCCTCTTTCTGATACTCAATGGCCGGTGCTGCCACAGAATTGGCAAAGCCGGTAATAGGCACCAGGGTTCCGGCACCGCCCCACTTTGCAATTTTGGGATAAATATTGAAACCGGTACAAAGTACGCTTAAAAGTACCAGGATCAGAGAGGTCCAGCCGCCGCTGATCTCTTTATCCAGTCCCTGGCTCATACAGATATTCATGATCCCCTGACCCAGTACGCAGATTGCGCCGCCGCATAGAAAAGCACGGCACATGTTTTTAAAGAGGTTGTGGGTGGGTGTCACCTGTTTTACATATTTTTCATATTCTTTGGCTTTTTTCTGTTTTTCCTGCTCCGCTGCAGTTGCCATAACTTTCACCATCCTTTTTTTCCTGCTTCATGATCATAGAAGCTGCTTGTAACCATCCAGCCGGTCCAGTGCTCCATCCGGCCCGAAACCGGACGAAACGGAACACCAGGCCTTTACTGAATGATTACGCTTTCAGATAGTATGAGAATGTTATGATAAAAATATGTGCGGGAAAAAATTATGATTAAGTTGTCAAAACGCATACTTCGATTTCGCAGAAAATTTTTCAGGACATCCGGTCAATATATAGTAGGTGTGTCGGAGGTGTATTCGCTATATATTGATCGGATGTCCTGGAAAATTAACGAGTAAGCAGAGTATGCGTTTTGACACCTTAACCGATCATGAAAAAAGAAAGGCAAATCCGCGGATATGCAGATTTGCCTCAACACAGCGATCGTCAGTATTTCTTACGCAGTCAATGTTTCCGGGCAGTCAGCGCCTGTCATTGTACTGCTCAAATCCTTCTTCAATCTCTTTTAAAATTTTCGCGTATCTGAGAAGTTCTTTCTGGATTTCCTCTTTGTCATCACGCTCCTGCTTATAGCACACCCGGTGCTCCATGCTGGCCCAGAAATCCATACCAATAGTCCTGATCTGCACTTCCACCGGATAATATTCCGTGCTGTCAATGGTGCAGACCTGAATGCCCAGAACCATGTGATAGCTCCGGTAGCCGTTCTTTTTCGGATTGGCAATGTAGTCTTTTTCTTTGATCAATATAAGATCGTTCTGCTTTTTCAGCTGCTCGGCAAGCAGTTCCACATCTCGCTCAAAATAGCAGATAACCCTGGCACCTGCAATATCCTGAAGATTTTCCTTGGCATTTGTAAAGCTGGGGCTCAGTTCCATCCGCTCCAGTTTATCCTCAATACTTAGTTTCTGCTTGATTCTGGACTGGATATTGTGAATAGGATGGGATGCACTGCCATACATGGAATGGTTCAGCACATCCAGCCTGGCCTTTAGAAGGTTAAGCGCATCCTGATAGGGAACAATCAGATCATAATATTGTTCATTTGTCATATACCGTCCTCCTTTATGGGCAGACCATCCCCCTGTCTGCCCGCTCCCTCTACTATAACATAAACCGGCATATCCATAAATAAAGACGGGCTGAACTTTTTCTAAAAGGCTTATAAACTGTTACTGTACACAGGCCACTGTACCGGGAGGCGTTTTCATGCCGAAAGCATGAAAATCCCGAGGCAGCCCTGCACCCGGCAGCCATATCTGCTTTACTTTATGTCGTAAACGCTTCGCAGCCTGAGTGTATCAGCATTTCCGGAGATGATCTCCACCTCTTTTGTATCCCCGTTCAAATCAAAATAATTGTCGGAAAGGACAAGGTCTTCCTCTTCATTGAGGATCTCTACACTTTTTGCATAGGATGACGCTGTGACCCTGATCTTATTTCCCTCTTTTTCCCAAGTCAGACAGGGGTCTTCATAGCGGAAATACTTCGGGTAGGAAAAAATGACCGTCCCCTCTGACAAAACCTGTGCCTTCTCCTCCCCATCTTTCACTTCTATGGCCTGGAAGCTGACGTACTGGGTAAATACATCCGCATGGGGAAGCTCTGTCTTCTCCATCCACACAGCCGAGAGGGCGGGTACTGTTATCTCCTGTTCCTCCAGGTGCAGGATTTCTGCCTTTTGGTTACGGAGCTGCCAGCAGACTTTGATCTTTTTATCCTCCAAAGTTTCATTGGCCACATTGAGGCGGATGGATTTTTCAAATGTAAAATGCTGCCGGTTCATGTTGGCCTCCTGGGTCATCCAGCCCTCCTCCCTGCAGGAGATCATCACCGGGGCAAAAAAGCGTTTCGCATAATAATGAAGCGCTTTCCACCTGCCGCCGTAGTCAATGGAGGACCAGGATACCACAGGCCAGCAGTCATTTAACTGCCAGTATACAGCACCCATGCATCTTCCCCGGTTCCTGCGGAAGTGCTCCACCCCATAGCGGATGGCATCTGCCTGGAGAATCTGGGATGCGTATAAAAGGGTGGTAAACTCTGTTGGATACCGGTAAGTCTGCTGCAGATAATTCATGATCTTTCCGTTGGCTCCGTAATTCCTCTGGTGTTTTTCCATAACATAGGAGAAAATGTTAAAGTCCTCCGGGTCGTCCGTGATCTGCTCCAGGGTCTTTTTAAAGGGAAATGCCTGAAATCCGAATTCTGAGGCGTAGCGGAAAAAATGTTTTCTGTACTCAGAAAAAGGACGGTTGCCGTGCCATACTTTCCAATAGTGTACATCTCCCCTGTCAGGGTCATTGGGATCATCAAAGGAACCCCCTGAGGAGGGGCTGGCAGGCCAGTAAAAGGTCTGTGGGTCGTATTTTGACAAGACTTCAGGGAGGATACGCTCATACATGAACAGGTAATCCCTCACCTCTGACGGCTTTGTGACCCAGCATCCCTCATCCACGAACATTTCCATCTCATTATTGCCGCACCACAGGCCAAGGGAGGCATGATGCCGGATCCTCTTTATGTTGTCCGCAAACTCCCGGCGGATATTCTCCTCAAATTCCGGCGTCAGTTCATAGACGGAGCAGGCGAACATAAAGTCCTGCCAGACCAGGAATCCCATCTCGTCACACAGCTCATAGAACCAATCCTCCGGATAGCAGCCTCCTCCCCAGACACGGATCACATTAAAATTAGCCTCCCTGCAGGCTTCCAGCAGTTTTCTCGTCTTCTCCCTGCCGGTCCTGCCCAGAAGATGGTCCTCCGGGATATAGTCTGCACCCATGGCAAATATGGATCTTCCGTTTAATTCATGGGCAAAGCTCTCCCCCCACCGGTCCTTTTCCCTGCGCATTGTGACCTGCCGCAGGCCGATCTTTCGCTCCCATGTATCCAGTATGGTGCCCTGATAGCGGAGTGTAACACAGATGTCATAGAGGGGCTGGCTGCCCAGGTTATTGACCCACCACAGCTTAGGGTTTTCAATGGTCAGTTCCTCGGGGGAATCCTCCAGGACCCAGGTTCTGCCCTCCGGTTCCTTAATGCGGACTGTGTAGGTAAAGGTGGACGGCAGGGACTTCACAGATTCCCGGACTTCCACCCGGAAAGCAAGGCTGACCCGGTCCTCCCCATGGCTCTGCTGTATATACACATTGTCAATTCTGGCTTCCTGAATGCCCAGAAGAGAGACCGGGCGGAAAATACCCGCATCCGGAAGATGTGCTCCCCAGTCCCAGCCAAACATATAGTGGGCTTTTCTCAGGTGCATAAACCCTTCGTATGTATCGTCATTTCCGATATTACCGTATTTTTTGTAGGCTTCGGCAATGTATTTCAGAGGGGAATGAAAGATGACCTGTAATTCATTTTCCCCTTCCTGCAGGAGGTCCTTCACGTCAAATTCCCAAATCCGATGCATATTATAGGCTTTCCCTGCATATGTTTGGTTTACATAAATGTCAGCCAGGGTGTCCAGACCGTCAAAATGAAGGACAACCCTGTGGTTTTTAAGCATCCCCGGAAGTAAGGTGAACCGGCATCGGTACTCATAGTCTTTTTCCATGAGGGCACAGATCTTGTCCTCATTGTCCTTCCAGAACGGGTCCTCCATCTTGCCGTTTCTAAGCAGATCCGTATAAACGGTACCCGGCACCACTGCCTCCTGCCAGGCTGTACTGCCCAGCTCCCTCATCTGCCAGACCGTACGGTCCTGTCTAACTGTCCGGAGGGAGTTATCCTCTAACTTTGATATTGGTCCGGCAGTCCTGTATAATGCCTGCCTTTGTCCTTGTGTATTTAAACTTCGTATTTCCATGATCAGCTCCTTATAAATAAGCGCCCTGCTCAAGGTAAGCGGGCGCTTTTGTTCTTTTTATCCTATCCGGGGATCAATCAACTGCTTGGGGATATTCGGTGCAGAGCAAGCGGTACGGCGGTTCGTCCTCCTCAATCTCTGGAAATCTTCCGATCGGCTCATAGAACCGGTTGTCATTCTCATCATCATTGCACATGGAGACTTCGCCTAAAAGCACAGGACCTGTTCCCGGCTCCAGTTCAAAGTCATGATACATATAAGGATAGACCGTAATGCTCTCACCCGGCTGCAGCTTCACCTGGGTGCCTGCCGGAACTGTAAATTCTTTTCCGTCACAGTTTACAGTCACGTCCGTGTCCGCGAACTGCCCGTCTTCGGTGGAATTGTAGACGCGGATCAGCACATTGCCTCCGCCCCTGTTGATAATATCCTCCATCTTATCCCAATGGAAATGCATGGGCGCCATCTGGCCTTCTTTGATGTAGAGAAGTTTTTCCGCATAGGTCTTTGTATACTTCTCATTCTTCAGGTTGCCGTTGCGCAGCGTAATCAGGGAAAAACCAACCTCATCGAATCTGCCCAGTCCGTAATCCGTAATATCCCACCCCAGCATGTTGTCACGGATCTCATCATATGCATGGCCTTTGTGCTCCCAGTCTTTCGGTGTAAAACCGCAGAATGGAGGAAGGGCAAAACTATGTTTCCGGATCATGGCTTCCATTTCCTTTAATGCTGCGTTAATCTTGGATCTTTTCATTGCTCTATACTGTCCCTTTCCGATTCCCGCGCACCTGACAGCTCTCTCTATCGTAACCAGGTGCTGCGGGGATATAAATGTCTTTTAGTCTGCAGCTTTCCACTCGTCAATCTGTTTCTGCATCTCGTCAATAACTTCCTGGATCCCTGTTGCCTCCAGTTTTTCCTGCAGCTTAGGCAGGTATTCATCAGGGTCTACACTTCCTGTATACAGGGATTTTCCGAACTCATCCAGTACGTTTCTGAAGCCTGCCACCTGTGTGCTCACCGGTTCCAGATTAAAATCGAATCCAAAGGACGGGGCTTCCTGGGAGGCATCATTGAATTCCTTGAAGGTATTCCATTTGTCAAGAGGCTCATTCTCCAGCACATAGGTGTTGAACAATCCGCCCTGTACCCAGTATGGTACCGCATAGTCTTTGTTTGCACCGGGTTCCAGTTTCACTTTTGTATCGTAAATGTAATCTTTGCCTTCTGCCGCAGCTTTTTCCTCTTCCGTAGGCTCTGCCTTGGTCCAGTGAACACCTTCAATACCATAATTCAAGAGGTTTCTCAGATATTCATCTGTATTGACCAGATTTAAGAATTCCATGGCCTTTTCCGGATGTGCGGAGTTTTTATTGATAGCTGTCAGAGCGCCGCGGGCAGATGCGTTTGTAACCTGGGTATCCATGATGGGAGTGGAAACCACTTCATATCCCAGATCCTTGCCCCAAAGCAGTTCCGCATATGGCTGTCCGTCGCCTTTTGTCACAAAACGTTTGATGGATTTGTCATCCGTTGCTGTTGCTGCGTCTTTATTGATATACCCAGCCTCATAATATTTTCTCATGGTCTTCAGGGTGGATTTCATCCGGTCTGTCTCAAATACATTTTTCACAGTCAGTGTATCATCCCCGTATTCAATACCCACAGGATCCTGGATCTTATCCATATAAGTAGGTGCTGAGTAATCCTTGGTCAGATAGAAGGGAACGACTTCCGGCTCGTTTTCTTTGATCAATTTCAGCCATGGCTCCAAATCCTCCAGTGTCTCGATCTCTTCATACGGAATGTTGTATTTGTCCACATATTCTTTTGTGAATACCCACATAGGACAGTTGCCGATCTCTTTTTCACTGGGCACACCGTATGTTACGCCGCCTACTTTTGCGGCTTCCCAGAAGCGCTGGTCAATGGCGTCATACA
Source organism: Blautia marasmi (assembly GCF_900258535.1). Lineage (NCBI taxonomy): Bacteria > Bacillati > Bacillota > Clostridia > Lachnospirales > Lachnospiraceae > Blautia > Blautia marasmi. The sequence continues at coordinate 3,168,452 of NZ_OIWX01000001.1, read as the reverse complement.
TCTCTTTTCCTTCCTCTTTCAGAAGGTCATCCAACTCCAGAAAAGCACCTTTCTGTGCATTCTGCAGATAATCATTTGCCCAGGAACAGGTAAAGCACATATCCCAATCATCGCCTGTGTTGATGACAACCTGCATTTTCTGGTTATAGTCGCCCCATGCAACATTGTTTACTTTGATCTTTACGCCGATCTTTTCTTCTGTATATTCATTTACCTTTTCCAGAACCTTTGGTGCGTCTTTCTGCGCATCACCAACCTGGTACCAGACAAGTTCTACAACTTCTTCTCCCTTTTCATTGGTTTCTGTTTTCTTGCCGCAGCCGGACAGCATTCCTGCAGTCATCACTGCTGCCAGAGAAACTGCCAGGGCACGTTTTACCGTTCTATATTTCATTCTATTCTCCTCCTCAAATATGTCACTCTTTTTCAATTATTCTTTCACTGCGCCGATGGTCAGGCCATTTACGAAATACCTCTGGAAGAAGGGGTACGCAAAGATGATCGGCAGGGTTGAGATAACAACGATCGCCATCTTTATGGTCTCTTTCGGCATATTTTTAGCTATCTGCAGTCCATTGACACCCATCATGGCTTTATTGCTGGCCAGCCAGTCAATGGAACTTTCAATCTTGATCAGCAGGTACTGAAGGGGGATCAGGTCCTGGCTGTCTATATACATCATAGCATTAAACCAGTCATTCCAGTAGCCCAATGTCAGGAAAAGCCCGATTGTGGCCAGACCCGGCATAGCCATGGGAATGACGATCTTGAAAAACAGTCTCCACTCGGAAGCTCCGTCAATCTTGGCTGATTCTACAACGGAATCCGGTATGGTGGTCTTAAAGAAAGTCCGAAGCACAATAACATTGAACGTATTCAGACACAGGGGCAGAATCAGCGCCCATATGGAATCTTTCAGCATCAGCACCTTGGTCACGATCAGATAGTTGGCAACCATACCGCCGGAAAACAGCATGGGTATGGTGATAACTGTAGTGAAAAACTTTTTAAATGCGTATGTTTTTCTGGACAGCGCATAGGCATAAGTTCCGGTAAGGAACAGGCCCACGATAGTTCCCGCCACTGTGACCAAAATGGTGACACCGTAGCTGCGCAGGATGTTTTCTCCGGCGCTTATAATATAATGATAAGCATAAAGGCTGAGTTTTTCCGGTATGAACTGGTAACCGTTCATGGCCAGGGTCTGCTCATCTGTCAGTGAAATGATGATGACAAAGATAAAGGGCAGGATACTTACCAGTGACATGACTGTCAGTATCACATTCAGCACCACGTTGGTGGGCTTTTTGACCTTGTTGTATTCGCAAACCTCAGCCTCCATCTTTTCTATCATTTTGGCTTTTTTTCGTTCTTCTCTTCTTGAAGACATTCTCCTTACCTCCTTCCTAGAATAGTGCGTTTTCACTGTCAACCTTAGATACCAGTTTGTTGGCGATCATGATCAATACAAATCCCACGGTTGACTGGAACAGGGCTGCTGCGGAACTCATTCCCAGCTCGCCGTTTGTCTTCAGTGCACGGAAGATATAGGTATCAAGTACATTAGTGACCGGATACAGAGGACCGGAATTCTGTGGAAGCTGATAGAACAGGCCGAAATCCGACTTGAAGATTCCGCCTACTGCCATGATCAGCAGTATGGTGATGACTGGTTTTAAAAGCGGCAGCGTAATGTATTTTATCTGCTGCCATTTGCTTGCGCCGTCGAGAACGGCTGCCTCATAGTATGTCTTGTTGATACCGCAGATGGACGCCAGATATACCACCGTATTGTAACCGATCCCTTTCCATTGGCTCATGAAAATAATGATAAAGGGCCACATGGATTTCTCCGTATACCAGGAGATCCCATCTACACCAAAATGTTCAAGTACGGAGTTAAAGTAACCGTTTTCCGGGTTTAAGAATGCGAAGACACAGTAGCTGACAACTACCCAGGATAGGAAGTAGGGCAGAAACATGGAGCTTTGATAGATTTTAGCCATGCCCTTATTGCGGAGTTCGTTTAACATTAATGCCACAATAACGGGGAGCACGACACCAAGGATGATGAATGCAGCATTGTATAAAACCGTGTTTCTCAAGATGATCCATGCGTCACCGCTGGAGAACAGGAACTTAAAGTTGTCGAAGCCTACGAATTCACTGGATAAAAGACTAGTGAAAAAGTTGCTTCCGGTCAGACGGAATTTCTTAAAGGCTACCAGGATACCAAACAGTGGTAAATATGCAAACAGGAAAAACCACAGGGTTCCCGGAAGGCTTAACAGCAATAGTTCTTTGTTGGTTTTGACACGGGTGAAGAAGCTTATCTTTTCTTTTTCCTTCTTCTGTTTCAATTGAATACCTCCCTCTCATCCCGTCAAAATCCCTGCCGGCGTGGGGTTTTGGCGTTCTGTTTTGTATATATTTACTATACATGGATAAGGGGAAAAATTATAGTTGAGAAATTGTAGGTTTTCTGTACGAATTCTAGACAGAGGAGTGGAAAAATTAGTGTCAACTGGAGAAATTCTAGTACTACAGCGAACAGGCGATATTGGCCGCGACACTACGAACCGATTGTTGATGGATTTGCAACCGCATTGTTAGAATTTTGGCTATATTATGGCATTCAAATTGTTCGTAATAGGATGTTAGGTTTAAAACGTTCACTGTAGTACTAGGGTGCGCAAACTGCATAAAAATAGACAATCACCTTTGTGGGGTGATTGCCTATCTTACCGGATCAATGATAATCCTCGGCTTTCATTCTGTTATATCTTGATCTTATTTCTTCAATTTCCTGTTTTCTTTCCATCCGGAAAGCATCACGCAGGCTGCGACGGACAGAAACAGAGCCAGAAACCATGTAACGGAATCCGCGGTGTCCCCTGTTTTTGCGGCATTGCTTTTAGATGCGGTATTTTTACTGCTGCTGCCCAAAACCGATGCTTTTTCTTTTATAAAAGTAACCTTTAAGGTCAGACCATCTTCGTATATAGCCTCAGCGGTATAGGTGGAATCCGTCAGTTTAACTGTTTTACCATCGTACAGAACCTTGTCCGCCTGATAACCGCTGTCCGGTTTCACCTGATATGTCTGTGCTTCTAACCGCCGGACCTTTATCTCCTGTTTTCCTGTATACTTTTTTCCGTCTACGGTCACAGAACCGTGTTTGCCAATATCCAGATTTACCAGGTGTTCATCCGGTATCTGTGTTGTCAGTTCTGTACTTTTTTCCTCTGTGCCGGCTTGTACCGGCTCAATTATCATAAAACACAGGCACAGCATAACGACCGCTGCAAAGAACTTTCCTGTCCTCATGCATGTCCTCCTTTCCTTTGCCTTATATCTTCTCAAATCCGGTTACGGCTGAACATTCTCCAGTTCGGCAGTAAATGTGACTGTGCTTTTATAAGTACCGGCTTTTGCCTTATTCCATGTATCCTGAGGTATGTGGATCGCCAAAGGTATTTCCTTCGGCTGGCTGTTTCTCAGCTCCGCCTCATTCCAAACTCCCTTGGAGAATGGTTTACTTGTTGACTTATCTAAAAGCATATAGGTGAATTCTGCTTGTCCGTCATCGTTCTTAAATTGCTCTGTTGTGGCGCTCACAGTAACCTGCTGGCTGCTTCTGACGTTTCCTGTGACTTTCAGTGCACCGCTCAGGTCTGTATCGACAGTCCCATAGGAAACCGGAGTATCCATGGGAATCGTCAGTACATAGGATGAGTCAATGGTGGCGGTCAATGTGGTCGTATCCTGCCGGCTGCTGGATGACCCATAAACCGGAAGCGCAAAACTCCCTGTTATGATCACACTCAGAATTCCTGCCATGATTTTTCTGTTCATTGTTTCTCCCCCTTTTAGTTAATATCCGCAACTTCCATTTTGTAGGTCATGGTTCCGGAATAATCACCGGCCTTCACCTCACCTGCGTCCGCATAAACGGCTGAAAAAAAGATACTTCCCCCGTATGTGGGCACGGTTTCCTCTGCCTGGAATTCAGCGATCACCGAATCCGTACTTACCTTGTTCTTTCCCTCTTTATCCATGCTGACATTTGTCTTTACAGCAGCCTTGTTATCTGTCCTGTTCAAGATCACAACACCATCGATGATATCCTGTCCATTATTCTGCCCAATCTTAACCTGCAGCTTTTTGCCCGGCTCAATATTGATCTGGGTAACTTCAAGTGATTTTTCTACATCCGTATCAGAATTGATCGTAGTCTGGGGGATGCTGACCATCCATGCATTTGGCTCGGTGTACCGGATCGTCATATCCTTGTCTGTAGCGGCTGCACTTACCGGCATAGCCGCTGCTGCGGTCATTGTCATGATCATGATTCCCACTGGTATTCTTTTCTTCATATTTGCCCTCCTCTTACTCTATGACATTTAAAGTCAGTTTTACTTCCGAACCGTTTAGCGGTGTCTGTTCTGCATCCATTGCAAAGCATTGGTATTTGAGAACTGCATTTTCGTATTCCCCTGCCTCCAACGCCTGATTTATGTTTATTTCATAGACCGCCTTGCCCGGTTCCAGCAGATCGGATTCCCATAATACAGTACCATCACTCAGCAGGATAGATACTTTGAAATAACAATTATTCTGTTCCGGATTAAAAAGATTCACAGACTGCCCGGTTACCCCTGCTTTTAAATTCATAGCGTCAAATCCCGGAATATCTATGGTGTCTGTGTTCTTTTCCCCTGAATATGTTTCCTTCTTTCCTGTCCAGTCCTCGGCACTGTTATCAACCTTTTCTATACTTTTTTCTTTTTCCGGATAAGGGTTCCATTTCATACCTACAGCAACCCCTATGCCCACTGCGGCTGCCAGCAGTATGACGGCTGCCGCGATCCATATTTTTTTGTTCTTCATTTCCCGCCTCCACTACTCTACGGATACCGCAAAAGTCAGTGTACCGCTGTAATTTCCCGCCGGAACTGTACTGCTGCCGGCGGATGCTGCCGGATCACCAAAATAAATTTTCCGGCTGTCGGAACCCCGGTCTGAGACAGACAAGATTTCTATGCCTGTAGTCAACGGCCCGCTCTCATTTGAAACAGATGTGAAAACCTCAGCGCTTCCGCCCGTTCGTGATAAAGCAAGCACTCCTTCCTGGCTGATCTTTGTGGAGTCAGAGACTTTGACTTTCACTTGTTTTCCCATATCCGGTAATGTCATGTATACTCTGCTGACAGAAATATCGGCCTCATGCATGCTGCCTAATTCCAATGAAGCCGGAATCGTCAGTGTATACATGTTTTCCAGAAGTTCTGAAATTGTGATCTTGGAGGCAGCAAATTCTCCTATGTATCTGCTCTGAGGAGTGTTTATCACATGGTCGCGGCCTGTCATGTAAAGATAATAAGAATCATCATTTTCATGATTGCCGGCCACTTTATAATCCATTCCGTCTACATTCACTGAAGTAATTCCGGGTTGGTTTTCCAGTATTGCCTTATATACATAATTTCCATTCCCATCTGTGGGGCTTCCGCTTACAGGGCCTTTTATACTTCCGCCGGTGATCACAGTGTTTTTTGCTGAACCATTAGAACCGCCGTCAATTCCTTTTCTTCCATTCCTGTTTGACGCTTCTACAGTACCGCCTGTTATGGTCGCGAACGTGCAGTTTCCATTAGCACCGCCGCCAATTCCGGCTCCGCTGATCGTTCCATATGCCTTGACTATACCACCGGTTATGGAAATGCTGTCTGCGCTTCCACCACTACCACCTCCGATACCGGCACCATTGATTCCTCCTTCTGCTGTGATGCTTCCCCCGTTTATAGTAATATTACATACATCCCCATTGGAACCACCTCCAACACCGGCACCACTGGTTTGTCCTTTCGCTGTAATGGTTCCCCCGTTTATGGTGATATTACATGCATAACCATTGGAACCTCCTCCAATACCGGCACCATTGGTTCCTCCTTCTGCTGTGATAGTTCCCCCGTTTATGGTGATGTTACCTGCATAACCATTGGAACCTCCACCAACACCGGCACCATTGGTCCCTCCTGTTGCTGTAAGACTTCCATCCGATATTCCATCTCCTGCAGCGGATGTTATGATCAAATATCCTGAAGTGACATTACTAAAGTCCAGTCCTGCATTACTGACATTGGCTGTGTTCAAGGTATTTATACCGCTCAGCTTCAGCGTAAGCTTTGCAGACGGATCTACCAAAAGAGCTGCTCCTGAGGAAGTATTGATCGTTAAATCCTCAATTGTGATACTCCCCTCAAAATCCGGTGCTACCACGATTCTGTCTCTTGTTGTAGTACCGGTGACTGTATAATCCCCACTGCTGCTAAACGTCAGAACGTTTTTGTCATATGCCCATCCATTCTGCGGGTTAACAGTTAAATCGTTTAATGCAAATATCTGGGGATTTGGATTCTGCTGCGCCTCTGAAACATTCCTGTTATCCGGTGATAAAGCCTTATCCGTATCCTCGGTTACGATTCCTGCTTCACCTGTTACGATTCCTGCTTCACCTATCACATCATCTTCCTTTTTTCCATTCTGATCCAAGCTTTCCGGTTCTTTTTCTTCCGATGTCCCGATATTTTTCTCTTGTTCAGACGGGTCTTCATCTGTCGGCGATTCGATGTTCCCCTGCTGCTCCTGCAAAACACCCGCGTTCGTGTTTGTTTCCTGCTCTGTCTCAGCTGCATAGACCGGATTTCCCATGGAAAAAGCCATAACAGATATCCCCAGCAATGTAGTCCGTATACAGGTCTTACAGCCGCGTCTTTTTTGCTTCATAAATATGCTGCGCCTCCCTTCAACTGTTTTCATGCATAATACATAGATTCAGCATAGCACAGCAAAGAATTCCGAAACAGTATTGGAAACCCAAACTCCTGCTTTTATGCCGAAAGACAAAAAAGGCAGGGAAAATCCCCGCCTTTCTTACACTTACTCTTTCCTTGTTCCTGCCTTTAACGAGATCTCACCATTGACCCTCTTTCTCAGCCGGAATAAAAAATCATGCTCCCTTGGATATGCTTTGAACGTAAGGTCCATGCCGGCCGTTTCACGGACAAGCGCTTCCACATATTCCCGGGACGTGTACTGTTCCAGCGCCTCAAGCGCCCGCAGATCCTCCATGGCCTCTCTTAAAACCTCCAACCTGATGGAGGAAAACGGCTGTCCCTCCGGCCCCGGATAGACAAGGAAAGCATCCCCTGAGGGGAAACTCTCTCCGCTGTCTGTCACGGCAAAGGGGTCGATGTGCTGCAGGGAGAACCTGGTATTGTAAAAATTATATCCCCACTGAAGAAATCCCTGCATCCGATACAGATAGAGCTGCACCCCTAAAATGCGGTTTCTGCGGGAAGGCATGGCAAAAAAACGATTGCTCACATCCACCCCCTGAACGCAGCAGTAATACGTCCACAGATTAGGAATCCCCGCCTCCAGAAACGGTTCCAAATGGTCAGAAGCAACCACCGGACATTCTGCCAGACCAAGACGGTAGAATTCAAAGTCACTCAAAGCATCCAGAATTCTGCAGTCACCCAGTCCCCGGCGCATACACAGAACCGCGCTGCGGTAACTGTCTATATCGTTCATCCCCGGCTCGTCGGATACATGAAACCAGGTATGTTCCAGCACACCATTGTCCTGCAGATACCCCTTTAGCTGCGGCAGAAACTCCAGCAGGAAAGACCGGTATTCCTCTCCATCGGCACGGGTATCCCATCCGAAGACCTGCCGCTGCCTGCCATTCTCCAGCGCCATGATCTTTGGAGCGGACCGGGCCCCCCACTGGGTGAACAGCGGCGCCATCTCAATCCAGTCAATGCCGCACTCCCGGCACATAGCGATCCATCTTCCCAGCCTGGAAAACCCAAACCTCCAACCTTCCTTTGTCCGCTCTGCCTCTACCAGCTGGACTGTCGTCCGCTCTCCGCCCACGGCCGTATCCATGGGTGGTGTAAACAATGGTGTCAGAATCATATTTATTCCGCTCTCTGCTGCCAGGGTGATAAACTTTCTCAGAATTTCCCAATGCTGTTCGGAAAAAACAGGTACCCTATAGTGATCCGCCAGACAGTCCGCATGAAGCCACTCCGTATGCAGCAGCCTCTGAGCCGGCAGTTTTCCACCATGCACTTTGAATGCAGCCGCCTCTTTCCACAAAACCGCCCCGTTTTTCACACGGACAGAGACTTCTATAGGATAATCGCCCGGCTTCATATCCTGTCCGACACATACCCGGATCCAAAGCGTCCTCCACTGTCCCGGCACGGCCCGTGCGGTCCCGTCCGGCAGAGGCTCCAGCACATCGGGGAACATGCCCGGTTCCCTGGTCAGATAATCATCATCAAAAGAACCGCTGCAAGGGTAAGCACTGGGCACAAGCCCTACCCGAAATATACGAAAGGAAATTCCCGGATGGCTGTGGACCTCAAAATGCAGGTCCTCCTCCAGCATATGGGATTCGTCATACTCCACGGTGTAAGCGATCTGAAATGACGTCCGCTCCCCGGCAAAACTCCCCGCACAAAGGGGATGATCCCGTTTTTTGGGCGGCTTTCCCGGGAAAATCTTATCCAGGGAATCCGCCAGACAAAAATCATACTGATGCATGTATCCTCCTCTTCGCCGCCGCTTAAAAAATTTCCACCTGCACAGCGCAGTCGGTATGATCAAAGCGGAAACGCACGGCAGCATTGTCTTTTTCCACTGTGAACCTTGCCTTATTGGAACTTCCGCTTCTGGGATACCCGTCCCCGCAGTAAGTAGCTGACAGTGTCCCATAGGTGGAAACCGCAAAATCATAGGTTCCTGCATAAGGGATCACCACACTCAGGGTGTATGTGTTGTTTCCTATATAATACATCCGCGTCACTTCACTGTTGGAGTCGTTTTTCACGGCCCCCACATAAGGCTGGAAGCTCCCGTAAACCACCACCTTTTCCGGAAGCTTGATCCCCGTCTCCGGATCATAGACTTCCTTTGCGCCGTACGCGATCTGAAGCTCCGGATTGGCGGCCTGCTGTCTCAGACGGTGCCCTTCCTGCCACAGGCGCTTTACTGTCTCCTCCTGCCCAAATCCCATGGGACAGGACGGACTCTTTTTATTGATCTGATAAAATGTCTGTGTGTCTATGGTTCCTCTGTCCCCCCGCTCCATGGTTACCGGGGCATCGCCCAGCATACGGCGGAAGGGGATCTCAAAAAAGCCATTCACATTATTCACTTCCAGCCACCGGTATGTGTACTCCAGAAAATGGTTCCGTTTTTCAAAATCCTGATGGGCAAACCAGGCAATCTGATCATATCCCCACCAGTCTTTTAAGGCAAGTTCCTCCCTGGAATATTTGGCGGGATCATCCACCGCAAGGCCTCCCCAGTTGTCGTATTCCATCAGATAAGGCATAGCCTGTGCTGACCAGCCGTTTGGATTTAATCCGCCCTCACTGTACCCCTCACGGACCAGTACCAGGTCTGTACCCTCCCGCTCCAAAAGCGGAACCCGGGTAAAAGGCATGGCATGATAGTCAAATAACAGCGTTCCCCGCCGATTCACCCCATGTGTGTGGGCATCCAGCAGCACCTTATGTCTCCTGCCATGAACAGACGCATACCTGCGAATCATCTCAAAAAGCTCCTGCGTCTTTACCATCCCCCGGTCATTTGCCGTATAAAGATGTACCTGCCCCATATGAAGGGCTTCATAGCCGCAGTCAATATAGCGCGCTGCCCGGTAGTAAAACCACATTCTGGCTTCCTGTCTGTTCAGATCAGGGATTCCCCCATTCTTTTCCGGTTCCTCTCTGTGGCTGACAAATCCCCTCGGCTCCCCGGGAAACAGGGTATCTGCCAGACAAAAGCACCTGTCCTCCGGCTCCATCCCAAAGTCACGGAACACAAACTCCGGTATCCTCACGGTCTCTATCTTCTGTGTCACCCACTCAAAAATACAGGCCTGCAGGATAATATCCGGGTCAGCCTCATGTACCCTTTCTGCCAGTTCCTCTGACCTGGCAAAATGCTTCCTGTCATCTTCCATCATATACCAGATCCCTGAAGCCCGCCCCAGGAACTTCACTCCCAGCTCCCGTATCACCCGCAGGTCATCCGAGAGGGTTTTGCTCTCAAAAAGCCCTGCCGCGGTCACTGCCCGCGACAGATAATTTTCCAGGACTTCCTTTGAAATCCTGCCGTCAAACTTATAATCCATCATCCCAGTTTCCCTTCTCCAAAAATGTAACAACGGAGGCAATATTGGCCCCTGTAGCGCCCTCTGCCATCCGATCATCCTTTTCCCGCATCACACTTGGCCCCACCGCATCCAGATGTATCCATGCAACCCCTTCCTGAATAAATTCTTCCAGAAAGCAGGCAGCCACACTGGCTCCGGCTCCTTTGCCGGGCGCATAATTTGCCAAATCTGCGGTATTGCTCCAGGAAAGCAGTTCCCGGTAATGGCTGTCCATAGGCAGTCTCCACACCCGTTCCCCGGCCTTACGTGCAGCACATGCGAATCCGCTGCTTGCAAGATCATCGTTTGAGAACATCCCTGTCATGTTATCGCCAAGTGCCGCCTGACAGGAGTATGTAAGCGTAGCCAGGTCCAGAATCCTATCTGCCCCCTGCTGCTGGGCATAAACCAGGGCATCGCCCAGGATCAGCCTTCCCTCTGCATCCGTGTTATAGATTTCCACTGTGCATCCGTTTCCCATGGTGATCACATCTCCCATCCGGCACGCCTCCGGGCCAATGGCATTCTCCGCCAGGGGCAGAACGGCTAAAAGGTTTTCGTTCGTCCCCTCCCTCACAAGGATTTCAAAAACCCCTAATACGTTAGCTGCGCCGCACATATCGAATTTCATTCCTTCCATTGCACCAATGGACTTTAAGTGATATCCGCCGCTGTCAAAGAGGATCCCCTTGCCCACTAAAGCAGTCAAAGGCCGCCCCAAAACCCGCTCTGTGGTGAGCACTGCCAATTTGGGTTCCTGCGCGCTGCCCCGGTTCACTGCCAGGATACCGCCGAACCCTTGGGCTTTTAACTCTTCCCTGCCCAGTATCCTGCACTCTGCGCCTAAATCCCCGCCCAGGTTCCTGATGTAAGCAGATAATTCCTCTGTCCCCAGGTAATTGGCGGGAAGATTGCCGAGACTTCTGGCATGGGCAATACATCTCCCTTCCAATTCCCCGTACCGCACAGCACGTTTCAGCCCCTCATCCTCCGCCGCATGGCTTTCTATATAAAATACCGTGTCCCCAAAATCCGCCAGGCTCTCCCGCATCCCGAATATGTCTTTTCCCTGAAGGTCTTTTAGTCCTTCTTTCCGGAAGCGGTATGCCCCCTGGAAGACAGAGCGCACGATCAGGCGTGCTGCCTCTCTTTGCTGCTCCAAAGGGAGTCCATCCAGAGGGATCCTAAAACAATCCCCTCTCTGTTTTCCCAGCCGGTTAAACTGTTCCGCCAGCCGTCCGGCATTCGTGTAATCCGGTATCACTTCCGTACAGACCGGAATATCCAAAGTTTCAGTCCCGCTTGTCTGCGGGCATTTCAGAATAAATTTCATGTAGCCAAATCCCCGCTTTCCATTTTCTGACCGTCTTTCACACGCAGAAGCAGGGTCTTTATCTCATATGGATTCAGGGACACCTGAATTCCGGATGAAGTGAAGGGGCTTTCCGGTTCTTCCATCAGATCACACTCACACCATTCCTCAACGTGAAATCCTGTACCTATCTTTACTTCTCCCCGTCTTCCCTGAAATTCATGGAATCTGAGCACGATCTCCTCCCCGTTTTCCGCCTGTTTCAGCGCGTCTGTCACCAGGTTATCCCTATCAAATGTTAATATACTCCCATGCACAGCCGCGGCGCCTGCCCTCGCTTTGAGAGGTGTATTCAAATCGAATGCCTCCTGCTCGATTGCCGCATTGTACCATTCCTCCGCGTGGGGCAGCAAAGAATAGGTAAATGTATGGCTGCCCAGGTCTGCGCTGTAGTCAGGGTCTGTGGCAGATTTTAAAAGGGTCAGCCGCATGGTATTTTCTTTCAGGTCACAGCCGTATTTACAGTCATTGAGAAGTGCTGCCCCGTACCCGGTCTCCCAGATATCCACCCATTTGTGGGCTGCCACCTCAAACTTGGCTGCCTCCCAGCTTGTATTTCTCGTGATGGGACGCCGGATATTTCCGTTCTGGATATCAAATCTGGCGTCCACAGCCCGGATATCCACCGGAAATGCGGCTTTCATCAGCTTCTGCCGTTCCTGCCAGTCTACGTCCGTACAAAAATCTATCCGCCTCTTTTCGTTATAGAGACACATAGTCTGACGGATCCTGCTCTTATGGTATTTCCAACAGAAGGACACCTCCGTGCCCAGGGCATGTTTCCCAATGCGGATATTGGTGCACTCCGTGATCTCTTCCATCTTTCTGTCAATGCCGGGTTCCAGTTCCCAGGCGTCAAAACAGCGGGGTTTGTCCTCAAAGATCTGGAGTACGTTGGCACAGGCGCTCCGGGGCAGGACCTCTCTTTTTGCCTCCCTGTCATAAATCCTGGTGAGCTGTCCCTTTTCATTCCAACTGATCTCATAAAAAGGAGTCTTGATCTCCCCGGCTTTCACAGTCATCTCCTCCGGCTGCCCGCAGGAAATTTCCTCCAGCTGCCAGTCAATCTCTGTGTAGGAGAAAGGTTCCATATCCTTTACCATGATATACGCCCCCTCCTCTTTCCACACACAGGGAAGAGGAGCCTTTGACCCATGACCCCCGTTCTGCATCCGGTAGAAATTACCCGTTCCCACGTGATATGCCCCCAGAGACTCTGCTTCCTCCCTGGGTATCAGGACAACAGAAGTCCTCAGCCAGTTGCTGTTGTTAAATACCGAAAACAAACGTGCCCCCGTACATTCCCGCACAAGCACAGCGCCGGCGGCCCGGTCTGTCTCCCCCAAAAGGGCAGCGGCTTTTTCATACTCTGTATGGCTGTCCTCATAGACCTCCTTTATGGATGATCCGGGCAAAATGTCATGAAACTGCTGGCAGAGCACAATCTTCCAGGCACGCAGGAGCCGCTTAGAATCATATGGGACTTTTCCAAACACCCTGGCTAAAACTGACTGTATTTCCGCATCCCTGAGTGCATATTCCATTCTGCGGTTCGTCCGTTTATTATACGCCTGGGAAGTATAGGTCCCCCTGTGAAATTCCAGATAAAGTTCCCCGTCCCATACCGGAAGATAACCTTCCATGGGATTCTCTTCTATTGTCTTGTTAAGATTACGGAAATATTCTGTCACCGATTGTTTTTTCACATGGGGGATTCCCGGCATTTTTTCCGCCATCTCCAACTGACGGAGCATATCCCGGTTTGGCCCGCCTCCACCGTCTCCATAGCCATAGGAGATCAGCAGCTCCCGGTTCAAATCTTTGTTCTTATAATTATCCCAGACACTTTTCACTGCCCTGGGGCCGGAATTGCCGTTATATGTATAGTAATCCTCTCCGGGGTCTGAAGTAGTCACAAAGTGGGCGGTCACTCCCGTACCGTCAATGCCCTTCCAGATAAAGGTATCGTAAGGCAGACGGTTGGTGTCATTCCAGCTTATTTTCGTAGTCATAAATGTATCCACACCGGACTTCTTTAAAATCTGGGGGAGGGCCCAGGAATACCCGAACACATCCGGCAGCCAGAGGAACTCACTCTCATAACCAAATTCTTTACGGAAAAAATTTTTACCCACCAGGATCTGGCGGATGATAGACTCTCCCGAGGCGATATTACAGTCACACTCTACCCACATGGCCCCGGAAGGCTCCCATCTGCCCTGGGCCACACGCTTTTTGATATTCTCATAAATGTCAGGGTAGTCCTCTTTGATAAATTCATAGAGCTGGGGCTGGGACTGAAGAAAATGATAATCCCCGTATTTCTCCATCAGCCGGTTCACAGTGGAAAAGGAGCGCGCAGCCTTCTCTCTGGTATGGCACAGCCGCCACAGCCAGGCCACATCAATATGGGTATGGCCGGTCATTGTCACACAGACATCCGGTTTTCCCCGGCCATCCAGACATCCGTCCAGATACCCGGCAGCCTCCACCACACTTTTGTAGAATACTTCGCTTCCCGGTTCGGTAAAATCCACAAGGCAGAAAGCCTTTACCAGTACATTCAGGATCCACTCCCGGTACTCGTTATCTGCTCCCAGGGCCTCATATGTCTCCAGTGCCGCTGTTGTCAGATAGTACAGATCATCTGCCCCTTTATCCAGCACGCCCATCTGCGCCCTGCGTATCTCCATCACATTGTCCTTTGGAATGCCGCCCCCGCTAAGTCCTGTCCAAAGCCTGAATTTAAGATGGAGTTTCTGTCCGCATACTTCCGGGTCCATAAATACTTCCCTGTGATTTCCGTCTACTGCCTGATAAGGTACATCATTTACATAGAGCAGACTTTCAAAGTTCCCGTTATTCCCGGTTCCCGCCAAAGCTCCAAAGTCAAAGAGGCCCAGCACCTCTGTGCCCCAAAGCTCCTGGGGTATTTCCACCTCCGTGCTCAGCCAGTAATACTTGTCCCAGCCGCGAAAAGAAAATCCCACGCCAACCTCCATGGGTTCCTCCCCGGATGCACTGTCACCCTCCTCCCAGAACAAAAAGGAGGGAATGTCCCAAAGATTTCTGTACCTAAGCTCCCGCAGTTCCTCTGCCAGATTCTTTATTCTGTCAAAATCATGAAAATCAAACGGCATTTTTACTCCTTTCCAAGCAGTCCCGCATATGCTCTGTCATAGTCTTCCAGCAATTCCTTCGCCAGAGACCAGGAACTGACCAGAGGGTGAAGCATCAGTGCCCGGGCTGCGCACAAAAGGGAACCTGTCTTCACAGCCTCCACGGTCAGACGCTCATAATTTTTGATCAAACGTATGAGAATGTCACACTGCGGGGGTACCTCTGTGACTGCCACAGGGCGGATACCTTCAGAAGATACATGGCAGGTCACTTCCACCACATCGTTGTCCGCAAGTCCGGGTATACAGCCCTGATTTTCCACAGAAAGCACCAGGTATTTTCCTTCTGCACTCTGCATCCCTTCGATGCAGTCCAGCATAACGCCCGCATACCCCATTCCATCGGGAACCTCCAGACTTCCTTTTTCCGCAGCCGGACGTTTGGCAGCCCCTGATTCAATACTCATATAGGAGTTCTCCCTTAGCTGCATATAATATAAGAAAATCTGCAGTGCCCCCTCGGGGTCAGCATCCATATCCATGTTCTGCAATTCACCCATCATCTGCCTGTTGATCCTTTCGATAGTCTCCCCTCGGGCTGTACCGGCTTTTTGGATATTGGCAAGGGCTTTCTCTCTGTGATAGTAATAATACAGATACTCATTGGGCAAAAATCCTATGGACCGCAGCAGTTCCGGGTCAAACATAGCAAATTCCTGGATACTTCCAAGAAAATGGTCATCCTCAAGAAGCTTTGGAAGAATTTCTTTTCCCTCTTTTTTCACGCTTCGTATCCAGGAGAGATGGTTCAGCCCAAAGAACTCCACATACAGGTCATCCTCCTCTGCCCCCAGGCCGGCAGCCATACGGAACTTTGTGCTGCTTGGCGCATCACAGATGCCAATGACACGGTCATAGCCCGCTGACCTGAGAGCCTGGGTCACAAGCCCGGAGGGATTGGTGAAATTAAAGATCCATGCATTAGGTGCATACTCTTTTATTATCCTGCAATAGTCCAAAAGCACAGGAATGGTGCGCACTGCCATGGAAAATCCCCCCACCCCTGTGGTCTCCTGGCCGATGACACCGTGCTTCAGGGCAATCTTCTCATCCAGTACACGGGAATGGTCACCGCCCACGCGCAGAGTGGTAACTACATAATCCGCGCCGGTAAGAGCCTCCACGGGTGTCTGCGCTGCCCATACTTTCAGGTTTTCCCCTTTCCTGTCCACTACATGGCTGCACAGACGCTCAATGATCTTCTGCTTTTCCTCCTGGATATCATAAAGCACTACCTCATCAATATGCAGCTTTCTATATCTTTTTAAAAGTCCGTTGATAAATATGACGGTCCTCACCCCGGCACCGCCTATGACAGCTATTTTCATTGTCGATCTCCTTTCACTTCTTTCTATTTTTCTAACTGTTCAGTACCCTCACAGTTACAGGCAAAAATCCATGCAAGATCGCCTTTGGCGATGGGATTTTTGCTTGGACGTGGTACACTTTCTTACGGTCAGCGCAGTAAATGCGCAGACCTACTAAATAGTTACCTATTTTTCTCAATAAATTGCAGCATTTCTTTTTCCTTAGGGAAACCGGTATTGCCCCCATGAGCGGATACCGAGCAGGCACCGCAGGCGTTTCCGTACTGCAGACAGGCCCCAATATCCTGGCCTTTCAGAAAGCCGTAAATATACCCCGCATTGAAGGAATCCCCTGCTCCGGTGGTGTCCACAGCCTGTACCTCATAGGAACCGCGTCGGTGGACCACACCGTCTTTCACTGCCAGGGCGCCTTTTTTCCCCAGCTTGACCACAGCCTGCCCGCACTCCCTTGCAAAATGAAGGGCAGCCTCCTCTGCCGAATCCGTCCTTCCATAGTGCTCCGCCTCCGTCTCATTCATAAAAAGGACATCAATCCACGGAAACAGTTCATAGATCCTGCCGCTCCAGTTCCCTGTGGAATCCCATCCCACATCAAAAGAGACTGTGGCCCCTGTCTCTGTCTTCACTCGGCGCAGCAGCCGTGCATAGGATTCATGGGAATCCTCCCCCTCATATCCGGTCACATGGATATGCCTGGCCTGACCTGCCTTTTCAACCTCTGCCCTGTCCATGCTGATATCCCGGTTCGTTCCCCTGTAAGTGAGAAAGGAACGGTCATGCTCGTTGGTGAAGCTCAGAGAGATCCCGGTCCGCTCCCCCTTCCTGGTCACAAGCAGTTCCGTGTCCACGCCGGCTCCCTCAAAGGTCTCCCGGATCATGTGTCCGTAACAGTCATCCCCCACTGCGCCCTGGAAGGCCGGACGGAGTCCCAGCCTGCCAAGACCCAGCGTAAACAGGGCCGCACCGCCTCCCACATACGTTTCCATTGAGGGGACAAGGTCCTCCTGGCCCGGCGCCGGAAACTTCTCCACACCGGGAATGATAATATCTGCATTTACGTCTCCATAGACATAGACATCCCACTTCTTTTCACTCATATTTCTGCTCCTTTTGTCTTCAACTGCAAAACATCTGTTTTCCTGCCCGGCAGACCAAAAACCGGCTTTCAGCGCAAACTAAAAGCCGGTTTTTGGTCAACCCTTTACTGCCCCGATCATGGCACCCTGAGCAAAATATTTCTGCACAAAAGGATACACGCACAGGATTGGAACTGTGGTGATCACCACTGCCGCCATTTTCAGGGAATCTGATGTGACAGCCGTGGCGTTCTGTGCCAGCGCCTGAGCCACGGATGTGATCTCCTGCTGGGAACTCATAGCCTTGCTCAGCATCTGCTGGAGCACGGTCTGCACCGGCCATTTGGATGTATCACTCATGTAGAATGCCCCGGCAAACCAGTCATTCCAGTGATTCACAGCGGTGTAAAGCCCCACAACCGCGATCACAGGTTTGCTCAGCGGAAGCATAATACGGGTATAGATCTGAAAATAACTGCACCCGTCCAGCTTTGCCGACTCCTCCAGACTGTCCGGAATTCCTTCAAAAAAGGTTCTTGCCATCAAAAGATAGGTCACGCTCACCAGAGACGGAACCACATAAACCCAAAAACTGTTGAGCAGATGCAGGTTCTTATACTGGATATAGGTGGGAATCATACCTCCGCTGAACAACATAGTAAATGTTATCAGCATGGTGATCAGCTTGTTTCCCGGCAAATCCTTCTGTTTCAGGGAAAATGCCGCCAGGGTCGTCACAGTCAGACTTAACACGGTCCCAATCACGGTTCTGGCGATCGTGTAACCATAAGCCCGTACAATACTGCCGTCCCTGAACACTTCCTTAATATTGTCAAAGGTGGGCATTCTGGGCCAGAACCAGATGCCGCCTCTGGCAGCATCCTTTCCGTCATTAAATGCCAGAACCAGCACATTCAGACAAGGCAGTATGATCACCAGGCAGACAGCAATGACAATCATATATACAATAACCTGCACAGCAATATCCGTCCGGCTGGCTTTGATCTTCGTTTTTTGGCCTTTACTCATCTTAAACACCCTCTTTCACCTGTCAATGATAGAAGTTGACGGCATCTTTGTCTTCGTTGTAGACATCAGCCACGTAGTCCTCAAACTTCTCCACGCCTGCTGCTTTTAACTGACCCCGGAAAGACTCGATGATACTCTTTACCTCGTCATCGGATTTCGCAAAACATGCCTGGACAAATACTTCGTCCCAGTTGAGCAGATCCATCTGTGTCTTCACATCCTCCATGCCTTCTGAGGACAGATATGCCGGTGCGTCCAGGCCCGGTATCAGTTTTTTCTCATAAGGATAATCCGCTGCAACCTCAACACTTCTGGCAAAGGTATCGTTTGCGGACGCGCCCGGCCTAGCCTCTCCGAAGTTATTGATATTGTCTTTGTTGGTAAGTACAAATTCAAAGAAATAGTTTCCGCTGCCGCCAAATCCCGCGCCAACCTCGTTGAGCAGATAGTCCATGTTGCCGTCGCTCAGAGCCTGCTGCACCTCTTCCTTGAGAACCGGTTTTCCGTCAACCATATCGTAGCTTACGCCCTCTGCCCCATACTGGGCGATCATCTGTCCCTCTTTTGTGGAGAGCCAGTCAAAAAACTTGAAGATTTCTTCCGGGTTCTCCGCATCCGCGGAGATTGCCATACATCCCCTTGCGCTCTTGCCGTGCGTCACCTTTTTGTTGTCGCCCTGAATGTCATTTAGGGGACCCAGCGGGATCCAGTCGTCGGTCTGGTAAATAATATCCGTATAATTATTGACGTCAGCTATGATCGCGGAGTTATAGCTCTTGCAGGCCTCCTGTGCACGGGTGGAGTCCATGGTGAAAAATTCCGGGTTCATAAGCCCTTCATCTATAAGGCCGCGGATATAATTGATCTCGTCATAGATGGAATCCCGCTCTGCCTCGTGTTTCACTTTTCCGTCTGTATCTATATTGTAGTTTTTGCTCACGCCCCAGCGGTATCCCGGACAGATATACTCCAGGGTATCCACAGAACCGCCCCAGTATTTAGGTCCCAGCGGATAGACAGCATTTCCGTTCTTGTCTTTAAAACCGCCCTCTTTAATCTTCACAAGCAGATCATAGAAATCATCCTGTGTCCTGATATCATCCACATTAACCCCAAGGGCATCTACAATAGACTTCTGGATATACATGCCGCCCCGGTAATCCTCCTCCGGATTATATTCCAGGGATTTGTCTGTGGCATCCACATTCATCTGCCACAGATATACGCCGTCCAGGTCGTCCCTGAATGTGACATTCTTGTAGGAATCCCAGGGAAGATAATCATCCTCATAATATCTGGAATACACTTCCGAGTTTTTCATGTACTCCGATACATCCGCAAACATTCCCTCTTTTGCCGCCTTGGACAGCAGCGGGAATTCCGGCCTTGTAGAGTTGTCCAGATAGGAAACGATCACATCCGGAATGGTGCCTGATGCCAACTGGGATGCCAGCACTTTTGCATCACTGTCTCCGGGTGTATATTTCACATCCAGCTTGATCCCTGTCAGCTCTGTGATCTTCTTCATAGTGGGTGTGTTGTTCAAATCCTTGGGAAGGGAATTTCCAATGTCATCCACATATGCCTGGATGGTGATCGTACGGTCTGCGATCCAGGTATCCGGTTTCCCTTCTTTACTCTCTGTACCTACATTTTTGGCTGTCTCTTTGCTGTCTCCTCCGCACCCGGCCAGAACACCTGCCGTCATAGCGCCGCAAAGCGCTAGGGCGAGAACTTTCTTTACTGCTTTTCGTTTCATACCTTTTCCTCCTTTACCTTCTCCGATCACGCTACCATAGCCCGACTTCTGTAATTTTCTTACATACCTTATTGCAGATCACAACCAGGATCAATCCCACGACACCCTGTATCAGCCCGATGGCGGTTGCATATCCAAATTGTCCTCCCTGCAGGCCCACACGGACCACATATACATCCAGAGTATCTGCCAGCGTCATGTTACCGGGTGTACGCAGCAGCCAGATTTGATCTACCCCTGAGGAAAGCAGACCTCCGATCCCCATAATGAACAGCAGACCGATGGTTCCCCTGATCCCGGGTAAAGTAATGTGCCACATTTTTTTCAGTTTTCCGCATCCGTCCATCTCAGCCGCCTCATAGAGAGCTGTGTCTACACTGCTGATCGCCGCCAGATAGATGATGGAATCCCATCCGATATTTCTCCACAGGTCCATGGAGAACAGAATCTTCAGGAAATACTTGGCATCCATCATAAAGAATGTGCCCCCGTCCCCTCCAAGACCTGCTATGAGCTGATTCAAAATACCGGTATCCGGTGCAAGGATCCTCTGAAGCATGGTCACAATGATAACGGATGACAGGAAATGAGGCAGGTATGTAATGGTCTGCGTCACTTTCTTGAATTTCATATTTCTGATCTCGTTGAGCAGCAGTGCCAGAATGATGGCGAACGGGAACTCCAGCACACATTTGATAAACCCGATCCTGAATGTATTCAGGATCAGTCTGGGGGCGTCATAGCTTTCAAAAAAAGTCTTGAAGTATTTAAGCCCTACCCAGGGGCTTCCCCAGATGCCCTTGTTAAAAGAGTAATCCTTAAAAGCCAGAACGGAGCCGGCCATGGGCACATAGCAGATCAATGTGTAATAGATCAGTGCCGGCAGCAGCATCACGTACAGCGGCCAGTACCGGACAAGCCGTTTTCCAATGGGCTGCTTTTGTTGTTTTGGCTGCTTTTCTTTTTGCATTTGGTATCCTCCTTCCTTCTGGTATCTATTATATTTTTTTCTGACGAATTTCCACAATGGATAAAAATCAATTATTTCATGGACATTTCTCTTCCCTGTCAGCTTCAGGTGTTCCTGTTCACTCCGTGTCCAGTAACACGCTTCGCGATGCACGGATATGGATCATTCTGCCCCATATCGCGCTGTCTGCCTGGGGATTTTCATGCTTCCGGCATGAAAACGCCTTCCGGTACAGTGGCCTGTGTACCGTAACCTTCAGGTTCCAGCACCGCACAGATGGGATAATGGTCAGACAGCCAGACTTCCCCGTCTCTGTCCTCCCATTTTTCCACACTTCGGCAGCTAAATGGCGTGCCGGCAAAAATATAGTCAATGCTCTCCGGCATATCCTCCGGTTCAAACCCGTGGTAGGTGATGCCGATTCCCTCTGTGACATTTACAAAATCCCTGCGGCACTGCAGGACTTCCAGTTCGGGGCTGCCCGGCTCTGCGTTAAAGTCCCCCGCCAGGATCACAGGGATCCCCTCAAATGCCTGCTCCCGGTCCGCCTTTTCTAACAACTGTATAAGTCCCAGTCTTCTGGCCTCCGTCCCCAAATGGTCCAGATGGACGTTATACAGCCGGAACAGATATCCATTTCCCGTCTCTTGGGTATATTCAAACACAGCACCGGTGCAGACCCTGGGACAGATACTCTGGCACGCGTAACGGCTCCCCGGCACCTCCGGCTTGTCTGACAGCCAAAAAGTATCCATAGAGATCAGATTCACCCTGTCCTTTTTGTAGGCCACGGATACCTGCTCATCCCTCAGATGTTCATCCCTGCCGCACCCTATCACATAATATCCCTCTAAATGCTCTTTCAGCCACACCGCCACATGGGGAAGCACCTCCTGAAAACAGATGATATCCGGCTGTTCCTTCTGAATCTTTGCGGCGATCAGTTCCCTGCGCCGGCAAAAACAATTCTCTTTATCCTGCCCAAAATCACAGCGGATATTAAACGTGACCAGTTTCATACATTTTCCTCCATTCTCCCTGCCGCACCTTTTATAAAAGCCAGAGCCAGATCGGCTGGGACCAGGCTTTCTCTCCGGCCGCATTCTTCACTACAAGGCGCACATATTCCTCGTCTCCGTTCAGGACAAAGGTTCCGCTTTCTAAATTTCCCTGGTCATCATGAAGGTGTCCGCTTCTGTGCGGGGTCTTAAAATATATGTCCGTACAGCCGCTGCAGAGGGCACAGGCAGCACCGTCCTCCACATAAAAATCATGGATCAGAGGACCTGAGGAGGCATAAAAGCTTCCGTCTCTCAGCGCCTCGAAGATACCCCTGTGGGTAAGCTCCCGGGCTTTTGCCATGATAAACCCGCCCAGGCTGTGGGGCCCCAGCTCATGGGTATCATCTGACGCAAAGCAATACGTCCTGTTCCTCACAAACAAAAAATGATCGTAATACGTCTCGGAATTTCCATTACTATCCTCAAACTCCGCCACATGATTGTAGATCTCCATTCCCAGCAGTCCGTGGATATCCTTGATATCCGTGGAGTCCACCTTGGACCAGTAGGGATGGGCATAGATGGTGACATTGCCCCGCTGTGCCATATATTCAAGGATCCTCTGGGGGGTGCACAGGGTATTGCCTGTTCTCTCCTTCTCAAAACGGTAATCATCCGGAATCCGGTTCGTCTCAGGCAGACCGATACTCACAAGATGATGGTCCTTGCGCTCAGGCATCTCCAGATCCAGCTCTGTGCCGGGAAATATGAGAAAGTCCTCCCTGTTTAACGCTTCATGGACCCCGTAGACCCAGTGATCCGTAATAGCCAGAAAGGAATACCCCTCCTGCCTGTACCGCTCTGCCACCTCCCACGGCTCACCGCTTCCGTCTGAGCGTGTGGTATGGGTGTGGAGATTTCCCTTATAAAATTTCCCGGACTGATACAATGTTCTCTTCTGCATCTTCTATCCTCTCTTCCCAAAATTCTGCCTCAGCAATTTGGCATGGGCCTATTATAAAGCACTTTCTTTTCAAAATAGAATGAAGATTTCTCAAAAAATCTATGGACAATTCTACGATACTCTCAAATCTATTGAATCCTGTTTTTATGTGTAGTATCATTTAGCCAAATTCTATTAACACTTTTTTCGGGAGGAGATACATCTATGAAAGTACTTTATAAGGTTGGAGGGACACTGTCAAAAGACTTTATCGGACAGATTTCCTATACCGTATGCCTGGACCAAAAATACGAGGAACTGGACATCGGTTTTTCTTTTGATAAGCAGAGATACACAGCCGCGGACGTGACAGAAGACGTGATCAGGGACTTGACAGACTACTGCCGAAGCCATTATGGCCTGGAACTGCCTCCCGATGCAGATCCGGTAAAAGAAATTACAGAAGGTACCAAAACGGAGATCCACACACTGGCCTCTCTCAATGACCGGTTCATCGGCTGTATCCACCGGCAGCTCACTGACAGACACATGCACTTTTCAGCCTCCTTCGCCACAGAGGGCTGTATCCCTCAGACGGAACTGGAAGGGGTCCTGAAGGTGACCATACTTGTCTTCAATGTCCTGATGGATGACACACATTATACGCTGCAGGTTTCTGCCAAATAAGGAGGTTCTCATGTACAAACGACTGGAATTACATAATCACACCACAGAGTCCGACGCTTCCCTCACCTGTGAAGATCTGCTTCACTGGATGGAAGCAGATCAGGTGGATGCCTTTGGCCTTACAGACCACAATACCATCTCCGGCCATCCCAAAATGCAGAAGCTGCTGCAGGAGCGCAGTTTGGACATACAGTGTATTTACGGCATGGAGTATACCACCTATTACGGACACATCCTCTGTCTGAACTTAAAAGAGTATGTGCCCTGGGAAACCATTGACCGCCGCCGCCCGGAACTGTTGTTTCAGGCCATCCAAAAAAAGAATGCCCTGGCAGGCATTGCCCATCCCTTTTCCTACGGCTACCCCTTTGCCCGGGGATGCCGCTTTGAGATGGAGCTTACAGATTACAGCTGTGTGGATTTTATTGAAATCTTCAATAACCCGGAACCGCTTCACCAGGTCAATGAAAAGGGACTGCTTCTCTGGGAAGATCTGGTGCTGAAGGGGCTGCCCATTGCCATGACCTGCGGTATGGATCTGCACGGACGCTGGGAGATGGGAGATCAGTTTGCCACCTTTATCCGGGGGGAACCGGGCGGTGATATTTCCGCGGAACTGGAGCTGGCAGTCCGCAGCCAAAAAACCTGTATCTCCAAAGGACCGGTCCTGGAGGTTTCCATGACCCCTGACAGCCGCTTCCTTACCTTTCATCTGGCTGACACCAAAAAACCCGGCTTCTCCTGTCCGGATGCCTCCGGTTATCTGGTCACGCTCAAAACCCCGGCGGAAACTTACACCGCGGACCCCGACCGGATGTTCCCCATAGATAAACTGAAGGGCGCGGAATATGTGATCCCAAAATTATACTATAAAACTACGGATATTGAAAACCTGATCTGTGTAGCCCCGGTCCTGCACCTTGCAGGGCAGAGCCGCCTGCCGGGGATGTGACGTTATGAAATGGAAAGGTATCTATTCCCACCGCATCTTTACGCAGCTTGTTGTCTTTACTCTTTTGATCAGTCTGATCCCCACCTTGTCCATCACCAGTTTTCTGTTCTACAAGCTGGAGAACATGGTCAAGACCGAGCTTTCCAATTCCTATCGGCAGATGACCTCTCAGTACATAAAAAACATTGATGAAAAACTGACCCAGTACCAATACAGCCTGGACGTGATCGCCGATAATACGGTGATCCTGGAAGCTCTGGTGGATGAGACAAAAAGTCCTTACATTAAGGGAGAACAGATCAGCAGTGAGGTCACAAAGTCCCTGCTCCTGGACCGTCAGAAAGAAATCCGCAATTGTATGCTCTACTCTGATATGGATGAGTACCCCGTATACGGAAAACGGGCTTCCATGGTCAAGGAGGCCGGACACGAGGAATGGTTTCTGCGGGAACGTGCTGTGAAGGAGGGCAGCTTCAGCTATATCTCCAGCGCAGGCAATGTACCGGTTCTCTCCTTTGTCAAAAACATTGAAAATGTCAATATCCATAACTATGAAAAAAAGCAGCTCGGTTTTCTAAAGCTGGACCTGTACATGGAGCTGGTCTTCAAGCCTGCCAACACAGACCATGAGAAGGATTCCTCCTATGATGTCATTGTCTACAGTGACAAAAATGAACTCCTGTATTCCTCAGCACCGCGAAAGAATTCTCTGCTGGACGCATGGCTTAATACGGAAAACTCCACAGAACTGCTTGACGGCTTTACCGTCAAACATGAGAATCTGAAGGAAAGTTCCCTGAACGTCCTGCTTTTGTTTGACAATCATCAGCTGGCTGTCAAGCAGCGGACCGTAAGGCAGATGGTCCTGCCTATCCTTCTCGGTGTTACTCTGCTCATTATATTCTGGGCCTGGCTCTACAGCCGGAACTTCTCAGCCAGGATCGGATGTCTGGTCCAAAAATTCCACAGGGCAGAGACAGGTGACCTGAATATCTACGGGCCGATCGCAGGCAATGATGAAGTGTCAGAGCTGGACCGCCAGTTTTCTCACATGCTCGGGAAGCTGAATGCCCTGATCCAAAAAAATTATATCCGGGAACTGGAGAACAAGGAAGCCCAGCTAAAAAACCTACAGCTTCAGATCAACCCTCATTTTCTATACAACACCCTGGAAACCATCAGCTCTATAGCCGCGGTGAAACAGGTATTTGATATCTGTGATATCTGCCAGAAACTGGGGGAGATCTTCCGCTATAACCTGGGGAAAAATTACGGAGAATTTGTGACTGTGGCACAGGAACTGGGCCATGTACAGAATTATATCTTTATTATCAAAAAGCGATACGGAAACCGGTTTGAAGTATTCTACAATATCTCCCCGGACACAGACCAATTCATGACCCTCCGCTTCATCCTGCAGCCCATCATTGAGAACGCAATCCTTCACGGGCTGGTCAAACAGACCACCACAGGCACCCTGGAGCTGTCCGTCTGGGAGGAGGAGAACTGTCTGATGATACGTGTGGAGGACGACGGGATCGGCATGGATATCCAGAAAGTGGAGGAACTGAACCGCTCCATAAATGTAGCGGACAACCTGACCAAAACAGGACGGAACATCGGTATCCGCAATGTGAACCAGAGGATCAAACTCGCCTGCGGGGAACGGTACGGCATCACCGTAAAAAGCACTCTTCACTATGGCAGCCAGTTTGATATACGGCTACCCCTCATTCGGAAAGGAGAAAAAACGGATGAATAGGAACCTGCTGATCGCAGATGACGAAGAACTCATTAGAAAAGGCCTGATCGCCCGTCTCAGCTACCTGGGATTTGAATTCGACCAGATCATGGAGGCAGAAAGCGGCTCTGAAGCGCTGGAGGCTGTCAGACAGAATTCCATATCCATTGTCATCACGGATATCAAGATGCCTGATATGGACGGACTCTCTTTTATCCGTGAGGCCAAGAAACTCTCTCCCCATCTGCGTTTCATGGTGTTAAGCGGTTACGCTGAGTTTGAATATGCCAAGACTGCGTTAAGTCTGGGTGCCAGCGCCTATCTGCTGAAACCCCTGTCCAACAAAGATTTAAAGGAAGAGCTGGACAAACTGCTCATGCAGGTGGAGGTGGATACAAGAATACGCAGAGACATCACTTCCAGGAAAAAACTGGAGGAGGAGAATATTGCTTACACGCTGGAAAAGGAAGTCAATGCCCTCCTACACGAGCCGGCAGGGGAAACTTCAGCAGCAGACAAATATCCCGCATTCTACCAAAAGATTTCTCCCCACCCCGGAAAACGCCTCCTCCTGGGGGTCATCAATATTGAAGAAAAAAGCTGTGAGAATCATTTCAGCAAAGGGGACACAGAACTGATCCGGTTTGCAGTCAAAAATGTGTTTGACGAGATCAGTTCCCCGGGCAAGGTCCTTCTGGTCAACAGCATTATCCACAAACATCAGATGTATGCTGTCTTTGAGGGCAGCAGCAGTGAATCCTCCGTTCTCCGCCGGGAGGTGGAACAGTTCTTCCTGGAGATGCGGACAGTTCTGGAGAAACAGATGGGTATTTACCTGACCATGGGCATCAGCAGCCAGACCCGCAGGCTCTCTGCCGGCGTGTTAGGGGAGGCGGAATCCGCTCTCCGCCAGCGTACCATCTACGGTGACGGCAATCTCTATTTCTATGAGGACAACGCGGTTTTTTCCGGAAAATCTTTCCCTGCTTCCGAGCTGTACTTCCTGGAACAATATCTGGTCCAGGGCAACATCAACGGCATTCACAAGCTCCTGTCCGAATTGTTCTCCGAGGAAATGCTCCTAAACTGCGGGGTTTCCTACATCAGGATCTTGTGGGTGCGTATCCTGAACCTCCTCTTAAAATATTATGAGCCGGAGATACGCCAATACATCGGCGTGGAAGACCTTCTGCACAACTTCCGGGTCCTGGATGAACTCTGTCTTCCGGAAAAAACACACCGTTATATTTCGGAGATCGTCACTGACTGTATCAGCAAACGGGGTATGCAGGATGCCAGTTCCAAAGACAAGATACTTCTGGCAGCACAATATATCAAAAAACATTATAACGAAAACCTGGCCATAAACAGTCTGGCAGAACTCTACAACATGAGCCCCAACTACTTCTCCTCTGTCTTCAAGAAGGAACTGCACCAGTCCGCGGTAAACTATATCACGGAAGTCCGTATGGAAAAAGCCAGGGAATACCTCAAAGACACTGATCTGAGCGTGATCGAGATTGCAGAAAGGGTGGGCTATGAGGACAGTCAATACTTTTTCCGGGTCTTTAAAAGGACAGCCGGGGTCACACCCCTTCAGTTCCGCCAGCAGCACAGGTTCAATATGTCCATGTAGAAATATCTACTCCAAAATGGTGATATATCCATTTCCCCTTTTTCTGTTCTGATGTATATTGTTGAATGCAGAAAAAAGAAAGAAGAGGTATATCTCATGAAAAGATTTCACAAGCTTGAAAGTAATAAAATGGCATTCTGTCTGTTCCTGCTGTGCTGGTTTGCCTACTTCACCTCCTACATCGGACGGCTGAATTTCTCTTCCGCTATGACGGCAATGATTGATGAACAGGTACTGGCAGGATCCCAGGCGGGCTTCATCAGCATGGTATATTTCTTTGCCTACGGCATTGGACAGATGTGCAACGGACTGCTGGGAGACAAGTTCCATCCCGGACGTATGATATTCACGGGACTTGCCGCTGCCGCTGCCGCCAATTTTGTCATGGGATTTGTGGATTCCTTTTTCCTCATGGCTCTGGTCTGGGGCATCAACGGCTACGCCCAGTCCATGATCTGGCCTCCCATCATCCGGATCTTTGCGGAAATGCTGCAGGAGACACAGAAGGTACGCTACTGTATCCACATTGTCTCCTCCCAGGTGGCCGGGACGCTGGGCGCCTATCTCCTGGCCGCAGCCGTCATGTGGCTGGCAGGCTGGAAGGCTGTGTTCGGTGCCGCTGCTCTCTGCCTGGGCGTTATGGCCGCTGTATGGTTCTTTGGTTTTGGCCGCATTGAGAGGTACAGTCAAAATCACGGAAAAGAAGAGGATACGGCCTCTGATACTTCCGGTCCCGTCCCCCCAAATACAAAGGCAGTCCCTTTCACCTCCCTTCTGTTCAGCTCCGGCCTGCTGGCAGTGGTATTTCCGGTACTGGTCCACGGAATGCTGAAAGACGGTGTAGCCACATGGGTGCCCACATTCATCAGCAAAACCTTTCTGACTTCTCCGTCCCTCTCCGTACTGGTGACAACGGTTCTCCCTGTGGTAAATCTGGTGGGCGCATATGCGGCACAGTATGTATACCGCCGGGCAGGCAGGCGGGCCTTGAAAGCCGCCATCCCCTTTTTCCTGCTGGCTGCAGCAGCGCTTACCGGCATACGTCTGGCAGGCAGCCTGTCCATTGTCCTGACGGTGATACTGTTTGCGCTGATCACCGCTTCCATGATGGCAGTCAACACCTTATTTGTGAACCTGCTTCCTTTGAACTATGAAAAACAGGGGCGTGTCTCCACCGTATCGGGTTTTCTGAACTCTGTGGCCTATCTGGGAACCGCTGTTTCCACCTTTTCCATCGGGGTCATGGTGGACCATCTGGGATGGACCGCAACCGTGACCAGCTGGATCATAGTGACTGCTGCTGCCCTTATGGTCTGCATCCTGAAATCCCTGCGTGAAAACGCCCTTTCTAAAAACCTTTGAGAACGGACAAGTGCTGCCGGAAAATACTCCGGCAGCACTCTTTTTTTACTGTGTTGTAAATGTATCCTAATATTTTTTCATTTCCCGCAGGGACGCCGGGGAAACTCCATAGCACTGTTTAAACTTCCTGTAAAAATAGCTGGTATCCGTATATCCCACTTCCTGGGCAATATCATTTATCCTGCGGTTAGTATTCAGGGTCAGATCCTTGGCAATCCCGTTCTTAATGTTACTCAGATATTGGGTAAAGGAGCACCCCACCTCTTTCTGAAAAATCTGGCCCAGATAGGACGCGTTCATATGATACTTGTATGCCAGGGTTTTAAGGCTCAGTTCCTCTTTATAGTTTTTCTGCACCTCTGTCATGATCTGTTTTACCACCGGCGTATACGCGGAATTCTCTGTATGCAGATATGTGATGATCTCCGAGATCTCTGAGATAAACATAGCCTTCAGCCCAAAGATATCCTCTGCCCCATAGATGCCCTCCACCATATCAGACAGATCCTGCATATTCTTCTCTTCCAGCTTATATTCCCCTTTGATGTCCCATAAAAGCATGGCAATCTTAAGGGCAGTTTGGTACAGATTATTCACATCTGCGTCTTTCCTGATATTATTGATGAACAGATCCTCAATATAATTGATGGCCCCGTCCCGGTCCTTCTGCAGGATCATTTTGCGGAGCTGTGTCTCGTCAATGGCAACGTCTTTTGAGCCACGGTTTTTAATATGGTTCTCATCCACACAGCTCCCGTACCCGTCCAGCATCCTGTACTTCTGCATCCGCATGGCTTCCCGGTAGACCTCCGGGAGCGTCTCATAATCCGTAAAAGAAGGGCCGATGCCTATAAATGTAAATATCCCCAATTCGCTTTCCAGCCGGTTCTGCAGGTAGGAAAAGCGGCTGTGGATCTCACTCCTGATTTTCCTGGCAGTCTCCCCCTCCCCGCCATTCCAGGTATAATCTGTGGAGAAACATTCCACCAGAAGCAGGGTGTCTGCCTTCAGATGGATCACTCTGCACGCTTCTTCCTGCAGAATGGACAGCAGCTCTGACATATCCCCTTTCCGCATACTTCTGCTGTCAATCTTCATAACCGCTGCGGACAGAAGTTCTGCTTTTTTCACTTTTGGAAGCAGAGAGAGAAATGTCTTCCGCTCTTCCTCCCCGCTTCCTCCTTCCAGGAACTTCTGCCATCCAATGCGGTCCTCCATCTTCCTGGCATTGTCCTGGTCCATCTCCTGAAGTTTTAAGAGTGCCTTTTTTACCACTGCCTCAAGCTGCTCCTCGTCTATAGGTTTTAATATGTAGTCCTCCACATCAAGCTGGATCGCTTTTCTGGCATATTCAAATTCATCATATCCTGTGAGGATCACAAACCGCACCCTCTCATTCCTGCTCCTGATCTCTTTTAAGAGGTTCAGACCGTTCATCACAGGCATCTCCACATCCGTCACCACCAGGTCCACAGGTTCCTTTTCCCAGAGGGACAGCGCTTCCTTTCCGTTGTGCGCCATATGTACCACATCAAGACCCAGCGCCTCCCAGTCTATAATGTTCCTTATTCCCTGGAGGATCAGTTCCTCATCCTCCACCAGCATTACTTTTTTCATCTGTTTCCCTCTCCTTGACTTTCACCAACAATATCACATGCATTCCCCGCGGCCTGTTTGCCTTTAAAAACACACCGCAGGTATCCCCATAGGCAGCCTTCAGTCTGCGGTTGACATTGGTCATACCAATGGATTTGCGGGTATCCATCTCATTATTTTTAAGCTCCCGGTTCTTATTTTCCATATCCTCCCCGGGCATGCCCCTGCCATTATCCTCCACGTGGATATATAAATCGTCCCCTATGCGCCTGGCATAAATCCTGATTTCATTGTCACTCTCCTCCATACGGATCCCATGGATAAAATAATTCTCAATAATGGGCTGCAGTATAAATTTAATGACTGGAATTTCGGAGAGTTCCGGACTGCACTCCACACTGGAACGGAACTTTCCCTGGTAGCGGTATTCAAACAATTCCAGATATTTCTTACAATAATGCATTTCCTGCATCAGGGTGATCACATCCGCCTCCTTTAACTGGCTGCGGAATGTGACGGCAAGACTATACAGCATTTTTCCCACTTCCCTGTCCCCGTTGCAGATAGCCTTCATGCGGATGGCCTCCAGGGTATTGTACAGAAAATGAGGGTTGATCTGACTCTGAAGTGCCTGCATCTCCGCATTTTGCTGCTCTATCTCTGCCAGATAGCTTTTTTGGATATAAGACTCCAGCTCCTGGCACATAAGGTTAAAATGGCGGGAGATCATATCCAGCTCGTCCCCGTTTTCGTTCTCCGGGAGCTGTACTTTTAAATTTCCCGTCTGCACCTGGTCCATGCCCTGTATGATACCATCCAGCCTTTTTGTAAGGCGCTTCAGATAACTGCTGATCAGAATTTCACCTGTTATGACCAGAACAGCACCGATGGCCAGTATAGCCACTATATGGACAACCGGGATGGAAGCGGCTGTATGCTTATCAAGTCTGGTGGCTACTATATAATCTTCCACGCTCTGGATCTGTATGTAGGATCTAAGCTTCCTGCCTGCGTCCTCCTGCTGGAAATCTTTCAGAAGCAGGGAATCTTTCTCCGGATATACCTGGTTTCCGTTATTATAATACAAGTACAATTCTGCCATGGGATACTTTTCCTGAATGGCTGTGATAGTACCCGTGTCAAATGTGAAGACAATACAGCCCTCTATCCTCATACTGAGAGGATCCCGGATCTCCTTCTGGAAAGAATAGGAACCGGGGGATGCCAGCCCCCCATCCAGGATCTCCTTCCTCCGCTCTCTGCCGTTGTGATCCACACGAATGTCATTTTCCGAATAGAATACCGTTGTTTTATTATTGGTGTAACTGATAAGTTCTATTTTTTTGATATCCGGATATGCGGAATAGGCATTTTCCACATAGCTGTAAATGTCCTTGTTGTCCACTGTATTGGAGGAGGCATAAGTGTCCAGATGGCGTTTAAGATACTCCTCTGTTTCATACCGGAAATAATTGAGCATGTCCTGCAGTTCCGAATTATTCTGGTAGATGGCTCTGTGCAGGTAATCCGCATCTGAGCTTGCACGGTTCACCTCCAGCACCGCCTCACCGCACAGTTTCCCTGCATAATCCTGGTTTGTCTCCAGCATACGAGTTCTGCTGGATGATATGAAATATAAAATGAGCACTCCCACGATCAGGATCAAAACTGCTGAGTAGCTCAGGAATAATTTGTGAAATAGATGTCTCGGGTTTTTGTTTTCCATATGTTTCCTCCTGCACATAAGTATAACATAACCATGTATGCCTGGGAAAGAAAAGAATCCAAGGAAAAGAAAAAGAGAGTTCCAAAGAACTCTCTTGGTCTCCCTATTTAATTAAACTTTCAGAGTGCGTCCGGTCGGGGATGGGAATAAAATCTGCCGCTGTACCTCTTGATCTCATCCACAACAACAGCATTACGCCCCGGCGTTTTTAATGCAAATAATGCAATATAGCTGCCCCCCGGCGCCATCTCATCCAGAGTTTTCCTGACTGACCGTCGGATGTCCTCCTCGGAAATACACAGCCCATCCATATATTGGGTATCGAATTGTCCCTTCTTTCCCGGCTCACTGTCCGCTGTAAAAAATACGGCTGTACCGGTACATCTCATCATCCAGATTGGTATTACCTTTGACTGGTCTCATGTCACGGATTCTGTATGCACATCGGCCTTTGCTCCCTCTGGTCTTTATCATATCTTTGATGATCTGCACAGCCTCATCATCTGTAATATTGCCGCTTATATTAAAATTCCCAAGCTGTATCAGCCTATCCCCATACAGTTCCATGATCTCATCTTTATCCGTAGCCCCTTCCTGCCCTTCCCAGGCATCGAAACCTGCTTCGATAAAGTTCGGTATATGCATACGCACATTTCCACAGGAGTGCAGAGCAATATACATGCCCTCCTGATGTGCTGCCTGTGTCAGCTTTCGATACTGGGGAATAAATAATTCCTGATAGATTTCTCCGGAAAAAAACGGAGCGCGCTGTGCTCCCATATCATCATGGAATAAGATCATATCTGCATGATAATATTTCTTTGCTATTTTTATCAGTTGGATATACCAGTCAATCAATTTGTCATAAAACGCTGTTAATGCTTCTGGTTCCTCCAACAGATAGCAAAAGGCGTCCTCAAAACTGGTCAAGTCTGCAGTCCTCTCAAAAATGCCGTTGTAAATCACAAAGTAAGTAAATCTGTCATTTGGCAGCATACTGTATAGTTCATCCGCATCCTTTTTCCAGTCTAACTGCTCTAAATCAGGAAACACCAGCTCTTTCTCCCAATTTACCATGTCCGATAACCTGCGGGTACCGGGTTTGACCATGGCTGCTTTT
This sequence comes from Blautia marasmi, assembly GCF_900258535.1. Classification (NCBI taxonomy): domain Bacteria; kingdom Bacillati; phylum Bacillota; class Clostridia; order Lachnospirales; family Lachnospiraceae; genus Blautia; species Blautia marasmi. The sequence continues at coordinate 3,134,738 of NZ_OIWX01000001.1, read as the reverse complement.
GTAAGGGGCTCATACTGCCACTCCACCCCGAACCAGTCTATTCCACCGAAGGCTCTTGCGGACGCATCCGGCATCATATCCGGGCATATGAGGTTCATATCCCGGTTCATATTGGGCAGCCACAGCGGTTTCTCTCCCCGGAACACCCGAAGTACATTTTCTCTAGGTGTGACAGGAGTGGAAAGCTTGGGCTGCTCCACACTTGCAGACCCATAACTGCCCGGAATTTTATAAGACCCTATACGCTTCATCTCTGATTCTGAAAATCTCACAGTGCTCATATGCTCTCTCCTTATTTATCTATTATCATAACTGTTTCGTACCCTCACAGTTACAGGTAAAAATCCATGCAGAATCGCCTTTGGCGATGGGATGTCAGCGCAGTGAATGCGCAGCCCCTACGGAATAGTTACCTATTATCTACACATAAAACAACAGCACAATAGCAATGGCCGTAATCCCTCCACTGAGCACAGGTATTAAATTTCTCTTTACGCAGGTCAGAATATTTACATTCGTAGCGGATGCTATATAAAGAGAAGCGCCCGCCACCGGTGTAACCGCGGACCCAAGGGCGCACCCGATCAAGCCCAGATGCAGCAGAGGAAGAGGCTCAAGTCCTGTGGAAGTTATGATCGTAGTCATTACCGGTATGATCAGACTGACATTCCCGTTAAACACTCCGGTTACCCCAACTACGAAAATCCCCAGGAGGGTGGTGATAGAAATGGCAATGGCAGTCCCCCCGCCGATACCGGAAAGCCCATCTACGATCAATTTCATTCCCCCTATCCCACTCAGGGCAGATGCAAAGAGTGTACCGAAAACAAGCAGGATACCAGGCCCTTTAAAGTAATCTCCCATCCCGTTGAATACCACAGAAACATCATTAAAGCACTCACGGAATTTCCTTCTGCATATACTGTGCACTACCACAGCAAGAAGCAGACTGAAATAGCAGGCCGCCACAACACTGATAACTATACTCCCCACGATCAGCTCACTGAAGATCAATATGGTCACCAGGGGTACCAGCGGCAGCAATGCGTAAAAATACGGAACACCGATATCCCGTACAGACTGGGATTCCAGAACTTCTTCGGAAGCCTCCGCATGCTCCCTTTTATCAAAAAACTTGGAAACCGGTATGAATACTGCCATTACAACCAAAAGTACAACCAGCATTACGGGAATCTGGCTTGAAACAAACCACTCCGACACAGACACGTCCTCGATACCTGCCAGCGACAGGGCTGTATACAGGCTGGCATCCGAAGGTCCCCAGACCGTCACATAAGAAAGCAAGACTGCTGATGCACTGGTTGTCTTAGAACATCCCACCTTGAGGAGTACCGGATACAAAGTGGCGATCATCAGGGCCGCAACACTAATACCACTTGGAATCACAATCTTTATCAGGTTGCCCACTAAGATCATCATGGCTGCCAGCAGATACGGCGCCCTGATCTTTTTCAGCGGCGCAGCAATCATTGTGGCAAACATATCCGACGCTTTAATATGTTTCATATAGACAATGTATCCGTATATAGACATGATAATCAGCACATTGCCCCCCATTGTTCCCTGCGCACTTGTATTGAGTTTTTCAAATATATCGAAAAACGCACTGCCGCAGGTGGCTTCCCCCATAATATCCGCCCCAGCCAGCGTAAGTCCCGCATAGGCAGCCAGAGACAAAGCCAGTAGTGTTACAACTGTATTATACTTTTTGACAATACTGAAAATGAGCAGTGACAAAAGAACTGCAGTTGCCAGAATTTTGATCATTTTTCGTTTCCTCCTTTACTTTTATATGTTTATTCTAAAGGGAAAACAATATTTTTACTATTCTCCCGAAGGTTTAAAAAAAGCTGTTTCTTTTTATGCATGTAGACTATAAACAGATTTTCGCTCTCCTACCTCAAAGTATGCCGTCTAAAGTATAGATTATTTGTTGTTGCTGTGCTATAATAAAGCAACTAAAAACTCAGGCAATTGCACAGGAGCTGATTTCAGATGGTAAACACAACCCTTTTTCTCAATATGCAAATTCTCTCGGATTATCTGGATGACCAATTTTCCGACTATATCTTTTACCGAAGCAATGACCCCATGGTCCTGGAGGACGTGCGTCTCTATTATGGGCAAACTACAGTTTCCCAGCAGATGGTCTACGTTACATCTCCTGCGTATCTTGACGACCTGATGAAAAAGAACTGCAATATCATACTGGTAGGACAGGCAGTCATATGCCCGGACCCTATCCATTATAAAAAATCTATCATACACATTCCCAGGAAAGAAAATCCCTGTTTGATCCTGGAACTGATACAGAATATCTTTTTGAAATTCCGGAAATGGTCCGCTCATTTGGAGCAAATACTGGCCGGTCATGGCAGCATGTATGACCTTTGTTCTGCTTCCATTGAAATCTTTGAAAACCCTGTCTATATTCTAGACCACAATAACAACGCCATTGTGCGCACCGCATTTGTTGTGGGAATGATGGAGATGAAGATGGATCCTGCTACCGGAAATCTCTTTCTTCCTGTTGAGAGAAGAAATCTTTTGTATCACTCAAAAGAATTTCTTGAAACCTATCAGACACAGACTGCTCAATACTGGATTCCCCCCTGGAACAAGCACAGAGACATCTACATTAATATATTTGATGAAAATAAGCGTTATCAGGGACGGATCCTGATCAATGAACTGCAGTCCTCCTTTAAAGCCAGCCAGCTGAATCTTCTGGAATATTTCTCCTGCTTTATCAAAGAGGCTTTCTTATCCTGCCGTTCTATAGAAAAACCCAAAGACAGCCCTTTACAAAAGCTCCTCTACCGGTATTTATTTGATGAGGATATAAACGAAGAGCATCTGCTGGAGCAGCTTGACCGAATCGGATGGCATCAGGAAGATGGATATCTGACAGCCAAAGCATCCCTGCCCCACCTGGATTCCAGCTATGCTTACAGTGCCTGTCTGGATATCACAGAAAATATCAACGACTGCGTAGCCTTTTTCCGTGAAACAGAGCTGTACGCTGTATGTCATGTGCCGAGATCCGTCCATGATCCGGCGCCTTGCTACTCCCTCTTCCATGAAATAGGATTGAAGGGCAGCATTCATTTTGGAGCAAGCAATCTATTTTATAATATATTAAAACTCCCAAATTACAGCAAACAGGCACAGGCCGGCCTCGAATACGGTCTGTGGCTGCATCCGGACCAGTATTGTCATCCTTTTTCCGGGATTGCCTTGTCTTATATGTTAAAAAACTCGGTTGGTGATCTAAACTCCAATATGGTATGTGCATCCAGTATCCGTTTACTGGAAAAAATCGACCTGGAAAGGGGCAGTGATTATCTTAAAACTTTGAAAGAATATATTCGTTCCAATTGTCAGCCTGTACTGGCCGCCAAGGCCTTATTTCTACACAGAGGCACCCTTACCTACCGGTTAAACAAAATACAGGAACTGACAAATCTGGACCTGGATGACAGAGATACTATCTTATACCTGGATCTCTCCTTCCGTATACGGGATTTATTCCGGCAGGAGGCTTCAGACTGGTCCCCCCGTACTACAGCGGCCAGAAAACCGGAATCATAACAACACATGCAGCAAAGCACACAGCCACCAGCGGAAGACCCTGTCTCAGCCAGTCTCCCATGTATATTCCACCTTCCTCCGCAAGCATTGGATAGGACGGTGCCGCAATGGGCAGGGCAAATCCACAGCTGGATGCGATCATAGCTGTCAGCATAACGGGTTTCAGATTCACATCGAGACTAGAGGCAATCACTAAAACAAACGGCAGCACCACGCCAAAAGTACCTGTATTATTTAAAAACTGGGTAATCAGTGCCACCAGCAGAAAGACCACAGCTATCAGTATTCTGTCAGGAATATCATCCCAGAATAGTCCGGCCGCCTTCTCTGACAGCAGAGAATCCAGTTGGACCTTCTCAATCCCTATTCCTAACGCTTTCATCCCCATAATGAACATTAATATATCCCACCGGACAGCATTTATGATCTCATTTACCGATAGGATCCCTGCTCCGCCTAAAAACAAGATGACTGCACAGCCGGCTGCGTAGGCGGAGATCAGTGCCTTCTGATCAGGCGCTACCGCAAGAATAAAAAACAGAAACGTCAGGGCAACGAGTATCTGGTTTTTTCTGCTTACTGCGCTTTTCACAATCGGCTGCACATCCATACATCCGGCTCTGTCGGGCAGATACCTGCTCCCTACAAAACAATAATATAAAATCATCAGGATACCCGCAGGCACGGTCACAAGGGAAATTTCAAAAATCCCCATGATATCTCCCGGCACTGTATTTTCGTAAGCAGCCTTCCCTATCATATTTAAGGGGGTGCCCATAATGGTCATCATGCCTCCGATCGTTGCCGCATAGGCGATGGCCATCATAGACTTTGTCTTGCTGACCTTAAGACTGCTTCCCAGCGTCAGTACCAGGGACATCATGGTAACCTGCACGGCCAGACTGGACAACATACTGGATAACGCTGCGGTGCACAGACTAAGGACCAGGAGTATGACACCATCGCTGGTTACTTTTTTCAGTCTTTTCTGCATCCACTTCCCCAAAATATCCGATAGTCCCACCCTGAAAAATGCTTCACTGAGTACAAAGGCTCCCACAAAAATAAACATGGATTTGTCGGCAAGTCCTGAAAAAGCCTCAGCAGGGGTAATAATACCTGAAACGGAAAGCGCACAGGGAAGCAGCAAGCCAATCCACCCCAGGCTTGCTTTTCTTGTAAGCAGAAGTGCGATCAACACCACTATCATCCCCACAATAAATATCTGTTCCGCATTTCCCATTTTTCACCCCGCCTTTCCCTTCCCCTTTACTGTCAGCACATACTAAGATCCTGCACGGATGAGCTTTACTTCCTGATCTGATCTTGATGTAATTATAGCATTTCTGATAGTCTGCGTATATTCGGCGGGTATTATAAAAAAAGCAGCCTGATTTTACACATCAAGCTGAAAAGGATAAGGGGGCCTGTGCCAATGACTAGCCCATATATCCAAAAAAGACACGGGAGCACCGTGTCTTTTAAAGATCATATATGATTTTCTTCCAGTGAAAGCAGAACCTTCTGGTTCATAAACGTTATGAGGAACCCATACAAACTCCCCATAAATAATACCGCTGTCCCTGCCTTCAGTTCAAACAGCATCAGGATAACCCCCAGGGAAACCATGCTTCCCAGAGTGCTGGCAGGCCTGGTCACCAGAAGGATCAGGGATGTCTTTACTATATCCCTGTTTTTCATCCGGTAACGGGAAGCCAGCAGGTACAGATTGGGCGTGACTACTAATGCTGCCGCGAATAAGATGACAAATAGGATCATCAGAGGAAAGATGGGAACCTGGACCGCGAAAAACTCAATGTTTATCTCAAATATCAGTATGAGGAACATATGCCCTGCTGCCAGAAGATATTTCTGCCCACAGTCATCCATATATGCCTTCCTGAAGTCTCTCCACGCCCCCGACTCTGTACCAAAGAGCAGTCGGTTCATGGTGTAAAACAGAGCGGAAAGGGCAGGCCCCATGGGAACCATGCACAGCAGAAACAGGGGCAGGCAGGTGCGCACCTGGGAAACTCCCACAAAGAGGAAAAACAGAAGCACCGGAAAGTTGGAAAGCAGAAACAAAGTATTTATTCCGATCACGTACCACAGTTTCTCACAAAATCCCAATATTTTTTCCATCTGGAACACTTCACTAAACATTTTTTCCTCCTTTATGGGTTCCGCAGGTCCTTATACCGCCCGGCCGCCATCACAAGACGGCAGGCGGCATATTGCTGCACACTGTATGGTTTATATACTGCTCTTTATAACGCTATCAGTATCGTCTTGATCTCATACGGATGCAGGTGAAGTTTCATCTCCCCTGCCGGTTTCTCCTCTGTAAGAGGACGCTCTCTTAAATCGCCCTCCATCCAGCGGGAATACGCAAATCCCGGTGTCACGGTTACCGTCTGGGAACTTCCCGCAAACTCATGGAAACGGAGCACAATATAGTTTCCGTCCTCGGATTTTTTCACTGCGTCTATTTCCACCTGCTCGTTATCAAATGTGACAAAGCTTTCAAAATCTACCCTGGTCTTTCCCGCTGTTACTTTCATAGGATCATTGAGCGCACATGCCTCCTGCACGGTCTGCCCCTCCACGAAATCCCCGCCGTGAGGCAGAAGTGCGTAGGTGAAAGTGTGCATTCCCTGGTCCTGCAGATGGTCCGGCTGCAATCCGGAGCGCAGAAGAGAAATACGGATCACATTGTCCTTGATATCATGTCCGTATTTGCAGTCATTTAAGATGCTGACACCGTAATTTCTCTCGGAAAGGTCTGCAAAACGGTGGGCAACACTCTCGAATCTGGCCTGATCCCAGCTTGTATTCCAATGGTTCGGACGCCTTACATTGCCGTACTGCACATCATAAGTGGCATAGGTGGATCGGATGTCAACCGGGAACGCAGCCTTTAATAACTGCTGTCTCTCATGGAAATCCACATCTGTCTTAAAATCAATCCTCCTTGAATCCCGGTAAAGGCTCATATCCTGGGATATCGAGGACTTCATATATCTCCACTCCATATGGATCGTCAGCTTCAGAGGGCCGCACTCGGTCACCTCAAATGCTGTCATCTCTGTGATCTCCCTCATCTTCTGCTGATAGTAAATATCAATATCCCATGCATCGTTGTCAATCGGCTTATCCTCAAACATCTGCAGGACATTTCCCCGCTGTCCTTGTGCCAGGACTTCACGGGCAAAAGTCTTGTCATAGAGCCTGGTCATCTGGCCGTAATCATTCAAAGATACCAGGTAGTATGGTGTCTCAATCTCTCTTCCCCGGATCACAAAGCTGTTCTGCTCATCCTTACCCTGATCTTTCGGATGGAAACAGATAACTTTATGTCCCATGGCAGGTACCTGTTCTGCTTTTACATACACGGCGTTTTCCCCTTTTTGTACAGGCAGAATGCTGCCTTCCTCGTCTGTAAAGTACCCGTCATCTGTGCAGGGGACTGAGACCAGTTCATCTTTCTGCCATGCGGAAGCATTCCATACTGTCCAGGTATTCTCCTGCTGCAGGGCAGTGTTCTTTGTAAAATCATCCTCCACCTGTACGGCAATATCCTCAATTCTGGCATAGTCTTTGTGACAGTCCTCGTAAACTTCATGGATGGAAGAGCCGGGAATGATATCGTGAAACTGGTTGGTCAGGATCAGTTTCCAGCCTTTTGTGAGGCTTTCCTGCTGGGCTTTTTCAAGGCTTCCCTCCATCAGTCCCTGCATCACGGTCATCCACTCTACGCGGCGGTACAGAAGTTCCATCTTCCTGTTCATGCGCTTGTTATAACCCTGGCTTGTGTAGGTTCCCCTGTGGTATTCCAGATACAGTTCTCCGTCCCAGGTGTTTACATACTGGTCTGTGTTCTTTACAGTGTCCTTCAGCTTTCTGAAATACTCCCCTGCTGTGGAGGTTTTCACATGGGGCAGCCCCGGGATCTTATCCAGCCTGCGTCTCTGTTCCAGCATATCACGGTTTACACCGCCGCCGCCGTCCCCGAACCCGTAGGCAATGAGCAGGTCTTTGTTCATCTCCTTCTCACTGTAGGCATCCCATACCCCCTTCACGGTCTTTGGCATCAGCTTTCCGTTGTAGGTGTAGAACCAGGATCCGGGTTCATTCCAGGGCTCCGGCGTGGTAATGAAGTGGGTCAGGACTTCGCTGCCGTCAATCCCCTTCCATTTAAAGGTGTCGTGAGGCATACGGTTAAACTGGTTCCAGCTTATCTTTGTGGTCATGAACATATCAATACCGGATTTTTTAAGGATTTGGGGAAGTGCCCAGGAATAGCCAAACACATCCGGCAGCCATAGGTATTCCACATCTTTTCCGAACTCTTCCTTGATAAATTTGCTTCCGATCAATATCTGGCGTGTCAGGGACTCCCCGCTTGTCAGATTGCAGTCCGCTTCCACCCACATGGCTCCGTCTGCTTCCCAGCGTCCCTCTTTCACCAGCTCTTTGATCTTTTCATAGATCTCAGGAAAATCTTCTTTCACGTATTCGTAGATCTGGGGCTGTGTCTGCAGGAAAATATATTCCGGGAACATTTCCATCATCCGAAGCACAGTGGAAAAAGAACGGGATGCTTTCTCATGGGTATGTTTTAATCTCCACAGCCAGGCCATATCAATGTGGGTATGTCCCACACAGTATACATTTACCAGAGAGTGCTTATCCATCCGGTCAATCTTCTCATTCAGCACCCGGTCCGCCTGATGGACAGACTCATAAAATTCATCGCTTCCCGGATATGCCCAGTCAATACAGTGGCAGGCTTCGTCCAGGGCATTTCTCAGATCATAACGGACAGGATCATTCTCATCCAGATTTTCAATGGATTCCAGCACCATGGTTCCCAGATAGTAAAAATCATCCACTTCCTCATCCAGCCAAGCCAGGTCTGCTCTCTTGATCTGATGCTCCTGGACTGCCGGTACTCCGCCGCCCTCCAGTCCTGACCAGAGACGGAAGGTAAGGCTTAACGCCTTCCCAAAGTATTCCTCCGGGAAAAATACTTCCTGATGGTTCACGTCCACACCCTGGAAAGGTTCCTCATTCAGGTAACACATGGACTCAAATCCGCTGTTGTTTCCTGCTCCGGTATTTCCGAAATCAAAGATACCTACCGCTCTTTTTCCGGTCCACTCTGCGGGAATACGGATCTCCCTGTGCATCCACAGATAGCGGTCCCTGCCTGCCCAGCGCTCCCCTTCGCTGATTCTTCCCCAACCGTCAAAGTTTATGGGAACCTGGGGATTCACTGCTTTTTGTTCATCCTCGCACATAAGGAATTCTCCTATAGGAGTTACGCCACGGTATCTGTATTTCTTTACTTCGTCCATTCGCCTCTGTAATTTTCTATCTGTTAAAAACATAATACCTCCTGCTTCGCACTTTTGATTATCTTTATGTCTCTATTTTACATGTTTTACGGGAAATAACAATTTTCCTTTTTCTAGGTTTCCTGTACAAATTCTAGAGCGGTTTTCAGGCTGGCGAAAGCGTCATGATTGACCGGTCTTTTTATCTTTTTACCCTGTATCCCAGATAGTCCAGCATAAGTTCACTGTACATGGCATTTGCCCAGGAGAACCATTCTCTTGTAAAAATCTCAGGGTTATCCACAAAGACTCCCTCATGCATCATGCCTTTTCCACCGTCTGTCCCCGCAAGGCGCCTGAGCACCTGCACTTTTTCCTCTTCCATAGCTGCGGTCAAGCCTTCCATGGCTGCGGCAATATGCCAGACATATCTGGAAGGTGTGTGAGGACTTCCGATGCCGGACAGTTTGTCCCCTTTAAAATAGTACGGATTTGCTTCACTGAGCAGAAATCTTCTTGTATTTTCCGCCACATCACGGCGTCTGGGAATGTATCCCAGATACTCCATGGATAAAAGGCTGGGTACATTGGCGTCATCCATGAGATTATACTGCCCGAATCCGTCTGTCTCGTAAGCATAAATCTCTCCAAACTCCGCAGTCCTGACGATTCCGTATGACTCGATTCCCGCTGTTATCTCCTCACGGAGCCGCTCTGCCCGCTGTGCGGTAAGCTCTTCATGAAGGAAACTGCGGCATATCTCTGCCATATATCCCAGAATGACACAGGCAAACATATTGGAAGGAATGAGATATCCATATGTACATGCATCGTCACTTGGACGGAATCCTGACCAGATAAGACCGCATCCCTCTTTTACCAGTGCACCTTTTCCCTCACGGGACAGAGTATCTGTAAAAACGCAGTTTTTCCGCTGGAAACGGTATTCCGACCGGGACTCATGATACTGTTCCCGTTCAAATACATCCATGATAGTTTTGATCCCGGTTAAAAATGTATTGTCAAAGTGTTCCGTATACCCGGTATTTTTCCAGAGAAGATAAGCCAGCTGTACCGGATAACACAGAGAGTCAACCTCAAATTTCATTTCCCACACCCATGGATTTTGGTCCGGAAAATCTTTTTCCCAACAGTTTCCGTTATCCGTCTCATTAAAGGCATTGGCGTAGGGCTCCTTTAAAATACAGTGAAACTGTCTCTTCACAAGGCCTGCGATGACCTGTGTCAGCTTCTCGTCCTTCCCAGCCGCCAGCAGATACGGACGGAGCTGTGCAGTGGAATCCCGCAGCCACATGGCAGGGATGTCCCCTGTGATCACATGGGTGGTTCCGTCTTCCATCTCTTTTACTGTGGTGTTTAGTGTGTTGGTAAAGCAATTGCGGAACACCTCCGCAAGATATGGCTCCTCTTTGCATTTTTGTTCTGCTTCTTTTATCAGTTCTTCAATGATTTTGGGGTTTTCCATTATATAGTCCTCCTGTATTCTTTCGTATAATTTGTTATGTGTCCATCCTATCAAAAACCGGGGAGACTGTATAGTGAAATATCTCTTGAAATTTGTTAACTTTTCTATTCTCCACGATTGTCTGTATTTTAAATAAAGAGCCTCCGGACTATTAAAAACTCACCGTCCATGAGACTCTTATTCTTTATCTTTTTATCACAAATTGGTAACTGTTCAGTACCTTCACAGTTACAGGCAAAACTCCATGCAGAATCGCCTTTGGCCATATTTTTTGCCTGGCTTCTGAATAGTCACTGCAAATTACAGATATCCAATTCCTTCACCGCACAAGAATGCTTCTTTGTACTCCTGTCATAGGTCAATGCTACCGCAAAGACCTTGCCGGATGTCTTATTTTCACCAATCAAATCTTTAAACCGCAATGCATATTTTTTCTCCCGGATCTGCTCCAATGCCGTCTCCGGTGCTGCATCAACTTTTAACTCCAAGATCAGTGCTGTATCACAAGGATCATAAGGATAAAATATAAAATCTGCAAAACCCTTTCCGGCTCTGTCCTCGCGTTCCATGCGATAATTGTCTCTGGCAGATAAGTAGATCAGATTAACCAGTGCTCCCAGATCTGCCTCACTGTTGTAATTTAGAATCGGCACCTCCGTATCATGTGCAAGAGATAAAATATCCTCCATTGTCCTGACATCTCCGCATAAAGTAGCCTGTAACATTTCCTGTGAACGCTTTGCTAATTTGGCAATATACCCCATTTCCCGGCGCTGCAGAACTTCCTCGTATTTTAACATCAATTCTTTATTTGGAATTGCTATTTTTCCATCCTTATGAGTCAGCATACCATAAACCAGCATGGCTGAAAAAATATCTTCGCGGCTGTGCAGTTCCATAGTTTCTGCGGTAAAATTCTTAATGCAAACCTCAATCCACTCTCCTGCCACCATCCGCACAATATCCTCTTTGACTTCGTGCAAATTGTGATTGATATAGAAAAATATTTCATCATACGGCCCCGTACTGCTCCAATAAGTCCCCAAATGATTCTCTGACAATGCCCGGTTCACAGAACGAGGATTATACACTGACTCTCCCTCTGCAGTCTGGTACCCGTCATACCAGATTTTCAACTCCTGAAAGGTAAACCTGACATCTTTTGTATGCTTTACATATTTTTCATATAACTCCATCACCTCTCTGTCCGTAAAACCGAAACAAGTGCTGAATCTGGCAATCCCCGTGTCCGCCATAGTATATTCATTGAACATATTCAGCGGAGAACCGCTTGAATACTTCGCAATCGGGAGAATCCCTGTCATATATGCCATCTCTACATAAGCCTGTGATTTGAGTAGATTCTGCAGGAAACGCAGAAATTTAAACTGGTCGTTCCCGCTGAATGTATTGTCATGGAAAATAAAATCCCACTCATCCATAACGAAAATAAACCGTTCTCCTGTTTTACCTCTGATCATCTCAAGAGCGTCCCAAGGTGTATCTGTCTCTGTAATCCCGCATTGCGGGTACTGCTCTGCCAAATCTTTCATAAGTTTTTTCACTATGGCACTCATATAAGTATTATAATCTTCACACGGATACGGCGTTTTGCTAAAATCAATAAATATAACATTATGTTTATTGATGTGTTCTTCAAAATCAGGACTCTTTTTAATTTTCAATCCGGAAAACAATTCCCTGCTGTCATACCCCCGTGAAAAGAAAGACGCTATTAGGTTTGCAGCCGCGGTCTTTCCAAATCTCCTTGGCCTTGTAATACAAATAAAACGGTTTTCTGTGTTGAGGACAGGGAATAGCTCTTCAAGGATTTCTGATTTATCCACAAAGTATTCCATTTGCGCGATATATTTATAAGATTCATAACATACATTATTGTTTAAATAATATGCCATACTATCCTCCTTACGTTTTCTGCAAATTATTTGTCTGCATTTTCTGTAAATATGTATTTAAAACTAACTCTATTGTTAGATTATAACACATTGGCAGATTATAATCCAAAACATATCCTATAAAATCCTAAATACTAAAATACCGGCAGTTCTGGCTAAACCAATAACTGCCGGGTATTCCCTATCTTTTCTGACATTTCTCACAGAAATACACATTCCCGCCCATATATGCGACCCTTTTTATCTCCCCTCCACACCGCATACACGGCTGATGCAGGGAATTTTTAGAGAGCTGGGTAATGTACCCGCCTTTGTTTCCGAATAGATCACGTTCCGTATCTCTTCCCCCTCCGTCACACATCTGCTGCAGCGTACCGGTCACAGACTCGTAGAGGCTCCGGAAATCTTCCTCCTCTGCCTCACGCATATCAAACCTGGGGTCAATCCCCGCATTCCACAGGATGTCCTGCAGCACACCATTTCCCAGACCGGGAATGCGTTGCTCTGTTGCCAGATATGTCTTGGCCGATATTTTTTTCCCGGTATCAGGATACAGGCCTTTGAAATACTCATACGTGAATGCCTGGTCCAGAGCCGTATACTTACTGATGGAAGAACGGTAATATTCTTCGTCACACTCCCCCAGAGGATACGCGCCGATAAATGCATACATCTGAACCGATACGGAAAGTGCCGTGTCGTCATCAAAGGCCAAAAATAGCTGATGCTTTTTCGGAAATTTTGCCTTCTCCTCATAATACCTGGGATAAGCGCCGTCTGACAGGATGATCATATAGCTCTCCGTGTCGATTTCCAGCATACCACCCCGGTTCACGGCCTTTATAATTGACTGCCCCTGGAGCATTTCATCGTATTCCTCTTTGTCCCCATGAAAAAATGCAAACTTATGGGGTGTATATCCCGCCGTTACATAGTCAATGGTCTTTCCATGCAAGGTCTCTGTTATCTGCTTTGCTATGGTCCGGCTCTCCGGCAGTTCCAGCATAGTCGTTGTCCTCCCTTAAGCCTGTTTCCACCTCTTCAGTGTGGGGAACCAGGATTCCATCATTTTTCTGGCCTCCTCCTGGGTGCCGAATGGGTTTCCGTTTTCTTCGTTGAATTTCAGGTTAAACTGGATCATATCCTCCATAGTCATATCATCGGTAAATTTACCTTCCTTATAACAATAACAGCAATACTCCTCATTTCTTCCCCCGTCATTGTTGGTACCGAAATCCTCGGCCTTTTCCATGGGCATACCGCAGCTCTGACAAAATTTTTTATCTTCCATATTCGATGTCCTCCTGTTTTTCTTACAGAATACACTATGTAATATGACACCTTATGTCATATATGATAAAGTTTTTTTATTTTCTCCGCCTCATTTTTGATCTGCTCTTTCAGCCATTCCGGTTCCAGCACCTTTGCGTCCGCTCCAAAGGATAAGATAAATCCTGTCAGCCATCTGCCCGGCGCGAACGCTGCTTTTACCTCAAATCCTCCGTCTGCCAGACGTACAATATCTTCCTCCGCAAAAAAATCCAGCACTTGAAACCCGGCTGCCTCTGTAAAACTCAGCTTAATGGGAATCACCTTCCCCGGCATTTTCTCCTGCTGTTCCCCGGCCTCAGCCGCCTTCCTTATAGGGAAGATCTCCTCCTCCATCTGCAGTTCCCGGATACGGTTCAAACGGAACAGACGAAATGCCTGCTTTTTTCTGCAGTATCCTGACACATACCAGTGTCCGCCCTTAAAACAAAGACGTACCGGCTCCATTGTTCTCCTGCTCTGGATGCCGGAAGAATTATAATACTGAAAGGTCAGCAGGTTTCTGTGTAAAATGGCATACTTGCAAAGCTCAAAATATTCTTTCTCCTGTTTTCCTGCACCCCAGGTCTCAAAATCCACTTCCAGCCAATCCACCGTCTGCCTGCCGAACAGCCCTCCAAGCTGAGAAAGAAGCCTGCTGCTGTCCCCTGCTCCCACAGCGTCCAGACTTTGGAGAGCGGTCATGATATGCTCCTGTTCATCCTCCCCAAGCAGAGTCTTGTCCAGCTGAAAATGCTCCATGAGCCGGATCCCGCCTCCATGCCCCTTCTCTGTATAGACCGGTATGCCTGCAGCGGAGAGTGTATCTAAGTCACGGTATATGGTGCGAACAGATACCTCCATCCTTACGGCCAGCTCTCCGGCTGTTATCTCGCGGTGCTCCATTAATATGTATAATATCTCAAATAGCCTGCTGTTCTTCATTTTTCCATCCCGTCTGTGCCGCAACATCTGTCCCTGTCACCGGCAACGCCATAGGATACACAGATATGGAGCATTCTGCTCCATATCCCACCGGCATTCTTCCATGACAGGGTATCCCTTTCTTTTCCTCCAGTATAACACAGGCCTGATTCACCCCACAAGATTCGTTCTCATGTCATTACGAAAAACTGGATCAGACTTGCCAATGTCTTACCTATGGCAATGGACAGGACTACCAGCCCTACCCCTTTTGTAAGGCCCACCCGCCTTGCCATAATGGCAAATACATTCACCACTTCACCAAGAGCAATGATCCAGCTTCCCAGGAACATGCCGAAGAATATGCCGATAACTGCCAGCCCCCATTGCCCAAAAGGCAGGTGGAACTGATACAGATAAAAAATATTCCCCAGAAAAGTGCCCAGAATCAAAGCGTCCTCGTAGAGGAGCAGATTATGTCCTGTATGGGTAACGCCTGCATACCGCGGGATAATACCCAGTCCTATAATAAAAGCTGCCAGCGCGGTGGCCACAACCATACCGCCGCTTAAACCTATGATGGCAGCAATCAGTTCACTCAACCACATTTCAGCTCTTCTCCTTCCTGTTCTTCTTCTCTATCAGAGTTTTATCCACATCGTCCTCATAGACACGCATCTGCACCTCCATAGGAGTAGGGTCCTGTGTGATCTTTCCGTGCCCGAAATGGTTGAAGAAGAATACCACCCCAAGGCCGATCCCCAGAGAATACGTAAACTCCAAAATGGTGTGCCCGGTGGAAATATTGCCTGTGAGCTGTTTATAGATCTGAAAAAACAGCCCGGAAGTATCCACATCCATATTAAATGTCATAATGGAAAAAGCGCCGCCGAAAAATGTCAGAAAGCACACCAGAACCGTCTTCATCCAGCTCCAGAACACGTGTTTATGACTCTGTGTCTCATAGGTAATGACAAAATTTGCCTCGCCGATATGAGTCACGTCCACAGTCTGCTCCTTATCCTGGATCGCATCCACCAGTTCCAGGGCTGATACCACGTAACGCCCCGGCTTTCCGTCCGGTACGGTAAACACCTTTCTCACCCGGTTCCTGTTCAGCACACTTGTGCTGCTGGAGGACAGCTTCGCCACATCCTGCAGATAAACTTCCGGCTGATGTACCTCCACATTTTTCTCTGTCTGCACATATAAAATATCACTCATGTAAATATCTCCTTTGAACATAGACAGCCGGACGTAATCCTCCTGACTGCAATCACTATTACAGGGATAGTATGACATTTTCCTGTGCAAACTATTCTTAAAACAGCACACTTGCTGTGCCTTTCCTCAAAGCTTTTCCCGCAGGCAGTTCAGTATTTTTTTCTCAAGCCTTGACACCTGGACCTGGGATATGCCCAGCTCCCCGGCGATCTGGGTCTGGGTCTTCTCCTGGAAGAAACGCATATAGATCAGCTTTCTCTCCTCCGGATTCAAGGTACCCAGCATCTGCTCCAGCATCATGCGGTTTAAAAGATGCTCCTGGTCATTTCTCTGTTCCTCTATTTTGTCTTCAAGGGAGATATCCGTGCCGTCACCCTGATATATGGTCTTCTGCAGGGACTCGATCTGTGCCCCCGACTCCATTGCCATTACCAGCTCCTCTCTTGTCACCGCAATACGCTCTGCGATCTCATCCATCTCCGGCTCTCTCCCGTTCTCTATCATCAGTTCCTCTCTGGCTGTGTAGGCCCGGCAGCATATCTCCTTTAAGGAACGGCTGACTTTCATCATACCGTCATCCCTCAAAAAACGTTTGATCTCCCCTGTGATCATGGGAACTGCATAGGTGGAAAATTTCACATCATAAGAAGTGTCAAATTTGTCGATGGCCTTCAAAAGACCAATGCTCCCTATCTGAAACAGATCCTCTGCCTCCACCCCACGGTTTAAAAAACGCCTTACAATGCTGTGTACCAGACCAATATTTTTCTCTACCAACGTATCTCTTGCTTCCTTATCTCCCTGGTGCGCACGCCCGATAAGGGCAAGGATATCCTCCATACAGCCTCCTTCTATTCAAATACCTGACTTCCGGTTCCGATTTTTTTCTTCATCCGGACGACAGTACCCTTTCCCGGCTCAGATTCCACTTCCAGCATATCCATAAATGCCTCCATAAAGGCAAAACCCATGCCCGAGCGGTCCTGCTCCGGTTTTGTAGTGAACATGGGTTCCATGGCCTTCTCCACATTCTCAATCCCACGGCCGTGGTCAGTCACCGCCACGGTAAGCTCTCTGCCGCAGATAGTGCAGTCGATCCTGATCTTATCCGTCTCCTTCTCATAAGCATGTACAATACAGTTTGTGATCGCCTCAGAGACAGCCGTCTTAATATCTGCCACCTCCTCAAGTGTGGGATTTAACTGGGTGGCAAACGCTGCCACCGTGATCCGTGCCAGCCCTTCGTTGCAGGAACGGCTGTCCATCTCCAATGTCATTTCATTGGTATTCTCCATATCTACCTTCCCCCTTACCTTCTTTTCTGGTGCCAGACAGCTTCCTGGCTGATTTCAATATATTTGTAGATCCCTGACAGGCGCATAATGCGGTTTACCCTGTCGTTTACATGAATTGCCGACACCCTGCCCCCGCTGTAATGCAGCAGGCGGTATCTTCCCATAAGCATACCGATTCCGGAACTGTCCATAAAGGTGGTGCCGGAAAAGTCAAAGACAAGCTGGCGGACATTACCTTTTTTCAGCTCTTTGTCCACCTCATCGGTGATCTGGCTGGCAAAATGATGGTCCAGCTCCTGTGGTACATAAACCATCAGGCAGTTGCCCCTCTTTTTTAACACATCTTCCATACTCATTTCCCCTTACTCTTCCAATGCATCCCATCCGGATACTGCCGCCCGCAGAAATCCCATATTTTTCTACAGACAACAAAAGGATGCGCATCCATTTATGCACACCCTTTCCTTCAAGGTTTCTCTTAGGTTATTCTTCCCCGGTGTCTTCCCAGCTGCCCTGTCCGTCGCCTTCATCACCGCTGTTGTCATCACCATTATTGTCATCCTGGTTTTCGTCGCCGGTTCCGGGGTCCATACCGTCTTCCCCGCCGCCGTCTTCCTGGCCTTCATCGGGCTGATCCCCTGTATCTTCCTGAGGCTGCCCCTCATCAGCAGGTGCCTGGGAACCATCTCCGCTCCCGTCCTGCCCTGCCGAGGCTCCGGCAGGCGTTCCTCCGATGGCTGTCATGTAGTCCTTAGCGTCGCTGGCATAGCTGGTGCCCGGGAATGCGTCTATGATCTTCTGATACCATACTATGGCATTTTCGTTGTCTCCACTCTTCTGATAAGACTGGGCCAGATAGAACATGGAGTCATAATCCGGGTCTCCGATCTCCTGGGCCTTCAGCAGATTTTCAATGGCTGTCGCATAATCCTGGTTTTCGTAAGCCGTGATGCCCGTGCTCTTATATGCTGCCTTCACCGTTTCGCCAATCTCACTCATAATCTTGTCATACATGGACTTGGCATCCACGGACAGCAGGGAGGCGTCCACACTCTCCAGAGCGTTGGCCGCATTCTGATAATTCCCGCCGTTGTAAGCCTGCCAGGCCTTGATCAGATTATCGTAACTCTCCGACTTGGTATTAGCCTGGGCGATCTGCTCGTTGGCTGTGTTCACAGACTGGGACGAGGCATCTATCTCCTGCTGCATCCTGTCTATCTCCGCAGCCTGGGTAGCCACCTTGTCACTGTACTCCACGATCTTCTTGTTAGCCTCATTATTGATCTTCTGGGTCTTGGCCGGAACAATGAGGAACCAGAGGGCTGACGCCCCCACAAGCAGCCCGATGATCAGGTTGATCAGCGTGTTTGTCACGGTCCTCTCCCTGTATTCCGGAGGCTGTATGATGGTGTCATTGCCTGAGTTGTATATGACACGCCCGTCCTTTTCCTGGCGGTTCTTTTCCTTTGCCTTAAATCTTGGCTCCAGGCTGGTCATTCTTCCTGTCTGGTCATCCACCTCCCGCAGAAAACGCAGGGTGGTGGTATTGGTCTTGTCTATCTTGGCAGCGATCTTCAGCTGTTTCCTTGCCTTCTCATAGGCACCTTCTTTTATATATATTAAAGAAAGCAGATGATAGCCTTTGATCAGCTTGGGATTGCTGGTAAGCACCTTCTTGAGCTGCATCTTAGCCATATCCAGATTGCCGGTCCGGCAGTATGCAAGACACTGGTTATATTTTTTGATGCTGGTGTTGATGGTATCCAGCCGGTTGGCATTGCTCTGCAGCTTGTTGATATAATCTGACGCCACATTGCCGTCCGGCATAATATTTTTGCTGATGACCCATTCACTTAAAGCGGCCACTACCTCTCCGGTCTCAAAATACACCAGCCCCAGCAGGTTTCTGGCCTGGATATTACATTTGTTCATCTTAAGGCTTCGTTTCAGGCAGGTAATTGCCCCGGACAAGTCACGGATCTGTGCCTTCTCCAGCCCCTGATTATAATAGAGATTGGACAGTGCCACTGCCTTTTTCTGGGCGGTCACATTACACCCGCACTTTGGGCAGTAAGGTGAAGTGTTGAGCTGTGCTTGGCATATCATACAATTCATCTGTCTTCTCCCTAATTCTTAGCCGTTCCATTGGTTTCTTTCAGCATTTCCTTCAAAATATCGATCACATCCGTCAAATCCTGTTTGTAGATATTGCCTTCCGCATCGTCCACATCCAGGCACGGCTGAAATTTCTTCAGTTCTTCCTCGTAATTAATCATTCATTCTCCTCCTAACGTAATCCTTTATCTCCCCGGCAAGATACAAAGACCCCACAACAAACAGCAGACCGTCCCCCTTCAGGGCGTATGCCTTCTCAAATGCCTCTCCCGAATCCGGTACTGCCAGTACATTGCTGCATCCGTTTGCTTTAAAAAGCTCTGCAAGCTCCACGGATGACTGCTTTCTGCTGCCCCATATCTCCGTTGTCACCACATTGGCAAAAGTCAGGCCGCCGCACACCCTGCGGATCATATCCGCATAGTCCTTGTCCGAAACCGTTGTAAACAGAAGGCTTATAGAATACTCTTTTTGAAAATGCCGGACGGTCTCTACGAACTGGGCAACCCCGTCCTCATTATGGGCACCATCCACGATCACGCCCGGAAGTATAGTCTCCATTCTGCCCTGCCATCTGGTATGCTTAAGACCTATTTCCAGAGTTTCCTTCTCTATCCTGTGGATATCCTTCAGGACACCCATTGTCTCCACTGCCAGTGAGGCATTCATCATCTGGTATTTTGCAATAAACGGGACAAACAGTTCCGTGGTCCCGTAAACACCGGAATCAAAGGTAAATCCGATTCCATTTGGCGTATAGGACAAAAGCTTCTGACTCCCTGCTTTCACCTCATAACAGGGGCACCCCAGCTCCTCTGCGCGCCTGCGGATCACAGCGGCTGCTGTCTCATTGTTCGCATCAAAGATAACCGGCACGCCTTTCTTTATAATGCCTGCCTTCTCGCCGGCTATTTTGTCAATGGTATCTCCCAGATATTCCACATGGTCCAGACTGATCGAAGTGATGACACAGGCCAATGGATTCAAAATGGAGTTGGTAGCATCAAGTCTTCCCCCAAGGCCGGTCTCAAGTACAACCATATCAACATCCTCATCATCAAAGATCAGCATTCCCATGAGAAACAGGAACTCAAAATACGTAGGGTGATAATCCCCCTGTTCCACCAGCCGGTCGGACAGCTCCTTCACCTTCAAAAAAGTTTCCAGAAATTTTTCATCTGAGACCATCTGCTCATTGATCTGGAATCTCTCATTGATCTTCATCAGATGCGGGGATGTAAAAAGTCCGCATTTGTAACCGCCTTCCTCCAGCATGGTAGACAGAAAAGCACAGACGCTTCCCTTTCCGTTGGTTCCTGCCACATGGATCATCTTTCTATTCTTATCGGGACTGCCCAGCATGTCCAGGCATTTCCTGGTGTGTTCCAATTTATTTTTCTTTGTAAATTTAGGAATTTCTTCAATGTATGCTGCTGCTTCTTCATAAGTAAACAAAAGCTTTTCCTTCTTTCCGTCTTTGGTAAGCCTTATGATAACTATATAGGAAAGTCACCACTTCCCTTTATAAGGATAAGGTCACTTATCATTATAATGGAGTGGTGACAATATGCAAGCAAATTATGTCGGTTCTTTTAAAAGTTTTTAATTCTGTACCGGGTTTTCCGGATTGGGCACCTCAATGTGCCCTTCACCGGACTCGGTTTTGTTCTGCTCCTCAATAGGATTCTGGGCTTCCCCGTCCCCATTGCCCGCCGCATTGGGGTCAATGACATCTGCATCGTCCTTGGGATCCTCACCCTCCAGAGGCGGAACTTCCGGGGCCAGAGGTTCCACAGGCACCTTGTAGATAATGGTATCTGTTCTGGTGAGCACCTTGCGGGTGGAGCTGTTGCTTCGGATCGCCACGTCCACCTCATCCCCGTCTTTTAGTTCCACATCATTGAGCAGCAGGGTTGTCGGGCTGATATATGTGGCATCCAGAAGTTCTCCGTTCACTTCCACATACGCGGACTGCGTGAAGTTCTCCCCTGTTATATAATACCTGCCGTCTGAAATCTTCTCTATTTTTTCAAGCACGGCATCTTTTACACCCAGACGCATCTCTGTCCGCTCAAAAGGATTCTCCCCATCGTAGACATACTGTTTTCCATACAGGATATCATACTGGAGCGTCTCCAGATCCACCTGATAATTTTTCGTCTGGCGTCTGGCCTGATGGAAACGGAAGATATTTCCCTCGTGGATTCCCACACGGTCCATAACCTCCGCTGCCATCTGGTAGGCTGCCACATTGGCATCCTTTTTTTCAAGGCCCATATTGTCCCAGATCACATACTCTGTCTGGAACAGATAACGGTTCTTTACATCCTTCACCTTCAGACCCATGGTGGGAAGATGGTCTCCGTACATGACAAGCACTACATCCTCGTCATATTGGGAGAGGGTTTCCGTAAGTTCTTTGACAAACTGGTCCATCTCATATATCTGATTGCAATAATACTCCCATTTATTATTCACAGCCTCCGACTCTCCGCCGGTCACGGTGATCTTGGGGTCATCGATCATGGGTTCCTCCGGATAATCCCCGTGTCCCTGCACCGATATGGTATAAATATAATCCGGGTCATCTGAAGATTCCAACGATTCCATAATATATTTTGTCAGATTCCTGTCCCGCATCCAGTCATTGGGATTCGTGTCATCCTGCTCTGCCATATATTCCTCTGAGGTAAAGGTATCAAATCCCAGATTGGCGAAGACATTCTTCCTGCCGTAGAAGTTTGCCTCATTGTTGTGTATGGCGTGGGTGCTGTATCCGAGATTTTTCAGCACATATGGCGCACTCTCGCAGGTTGTCTCCTTCAAAATACTCTTGTAAGGATACTCACCCGGCCCAAAATAGCGCAGGCTCATACCGGTAATGGACTCAAACTCCGTATTGGCTGTTCCGGCACCCACACTGGGTACTTTGTAGTAGCCGGAGGAATATTCCTTCATCAGTTTCCTGAAAGTGGGAATGGGGTCCTCGGAGATATCCAGGAAATTCACAAGTGTGGGGTCAAAGAAAGATTCAAGCTGCAGGAAAATGATGTTGGGGCGTTTCTCCCCTGTCTCAGCCAGACCGCTCTCACTTTTCTCTATTTTATTGATGGAAGCCTCCGAATAATCCCTTGGGCAGCTGATACCTGTGTTGAAAATAGTGGTAGCCAGACAATAGGGGTACCCATAATCTTCATAAGCAAATGCGATATTTCCGAAATAGTTGGACAGCACTCTCTTTTCCAGTGCCAGCTTGGTGGTTCCCGCAAAGGCAAGCACCCCTGCAAGCACAAGGGGAATATTCAGCTTGTAAGTCATTTTCCCCTGATATTTCGGTCCCTTCAAAAACAGAAATACCAGGCCAATGAGAGCCGCCACTGCCAGGATGATCACGATCACAAAAAAGACCGGTGATAAATATTTGTTGGCGATCTTAAATGCATCCGTGAGGAGATGCAGGTCCGGCCCGGTAAACGGTGTGACACGATTCGCCAGCAGCACACCGTTGATGATACCCAGGACCAGCCAGAAGATTGCCAGGAGAGTCCTCAAAAAAACCCTCCGGCGCACCAGATAAACTATCAGCGTGGTAGTAAAGATCAGAAAGGAATTGTACAGAAACACCAGGGGCCTCTCCGTCATATAGGTATATGCCTCACCCACGGAATGCCTGGAGATTGCTTCTATAACAAAGTACCCCATCATGACCACTACCATCTGAATCGGCAGAGAAAGCAGATTCAGATATTTTAACCACTTCTCATTCATATATTTAACTCTCCTATAGCCTGCGCAGTTATCTGCCAAGCTGTGCAAGTCTTTCCTTTACCTGTTCCATCATATTTGTATATTTCTCAAGTTTTGCCTTCTCCTCAGCCACCTTGCTCTCAGGGGCTTTGCTCAGGAACCTTTCGTTTTTAAGCATTCCGTTTACACGGGCAAGCTCCTTGTTCAAACGCTCCGCTTCTTTGTTCAGGCGCTCAATCTCCTTCTCTATATCCACCAATTCCGCAAATGGCATATAGATCACAGCCTTTGAAGTCACTGCGGAGACCGCGTCGTCCGCAATCCCTGCTTTGTCAGCCTGGATCGTCACTTCACTGGCATATCCCAGAGTTGCGAAGAATACCTTTCCGTTCTCAAATACCTGACGGATCTCCTCCTCCTCTGAAACCACGAATACTTTGGCCTTTTTGCTTGGGGGTACATTCATATCTGTACGCACATTACGGATGCTTCTTACAGCTTCCTTGATGATCTCCACTGCGCGCTCATCCTCTTTGAAACTCCACTCCTGTTTTTCCACCGGCCAGGAGGCGATCATGATGGATTCCTCCTCCGGATGCAGGGTACAGAAGATTTCCTCTGTGATAAACGGCATATAAGGATGAAGGAGCTTCAGCGCATTGCCCAATACGGTTTTCAGCGTCCAGAGTGCTGCTGCCTTGGTGTTGTCCTCATCATTGTAAAGCCTTGGTTTTACCATCTCGATATACCAGTCACAGAACTCTTCCCATATGAAATCATATACTTTCTGAACTGCAATGCCCAGCTCGTATTTGTCCAGATTCTCCGTAACTTCTGCTGCCAGAGTATTCACTTTGGAGAGGATCCACTTATCTGCACTTGTCAGGGTGCTTATATCAATCTCTGCCGGAACCTCCGCTTTTTCCAGGTTCATCATAATGAAACGGGATGCATTCCATACTTTGTTGGCAAAGTTGCGGCTTGCCTCCACTCTCTCCCAGTAGAAACGCATATCATTGCCGGGCGCATTTCCTGTCATGAGGGTAAGACGCAGTGCATCCGCACCGTATTTGTCGATGACCTCCAGAGGGTCAATTCCATTTCCCAGGGATTTGCTCATCTTACGGCCCTGGGAATCACGAACCAGACCGTGGATCAGCACATGGTGGAAAGGTGTCTTGCCGGTCTGCTCCAATCCTGAGAATACCATACGGATAACCCAGAAGAAAATAATGTCATATCCTGTTACCAGCACATCTGTGGGATAGAAATATTCCATCTCTTCTGTTTTCTTTGGCCATCCCAATGTGGAAAAAGGCCAGAGTGCGGAGGAAAACCAGGTATCCAGAGTGTCCTCATCCTGGGTCAGATGCTCACAGCCGCATTTCGGGCAAACCTTTGGCATCTCCCTGGCAACCGCTACCTCCCCGCATTTGTCGCAGTAATAGGCGGGGATCCTATGGCCCCACCAGAGCTGGCGGGAAATACACCAGTCACGGATATTCTCCAGCCAGTGCATATAAATCTTATCAAAACGGTCCGGAACAAATTGCAGGCTTTTGTCTTCCAAAGTCTGGATGGCAGCCTCCCCCATCTCTTTCATCCTTACAAACCACTGGGGTTTGATCATTGGCTCCACGGTGGTGTGGCAGCGGTCATGGGTGCCGACACTGTGGGCATGCGGTACTACTTTCACCAGAAGTCCCTGTTCCTCCAGGTCTTTGACCATTGCTTTTCTGGCCTCATAGCGGTCCATACCCGCATATTTGCCGCCCAGCTCATTGATGGTGGCATCATCGTTCATGATGGTGATCTCCGGCAGGCTGTGGCGTTTTCCCACTTCAAAGTCATTGGGGTCGTGAGCCGGTGTGATCTTTACGCATCCGGTACCGAATTCTTTATCTACATATTCGTCTGCCACAACCGGAATCTCCCTGTCTGTCAGCGGCAGCTTCAGCATTTTTCCAATCAGATCCTTGTATCTGTCATCCTCGGGATTGACTGCAACAGCCGTATCTCCCAGAAGGGTCTCGGGGCGCGTGGTTGCGATCTCTACAAAACGGCCCTCCTCCCCCACGATAGGGTAATTGATATGCCAGAAAAATCCGTCCTGGTCCTCATGTTCTACCTCTGCATCTGAGATGGATGTCTGGCATACCGGACACCAGTTGATAATGCGAGAACCTTTGTAGATATAGCCTTTTTCGTATAATTTAATGAAAACTTCCTGCACGGCCTCGGAACATCCCTCATCCATGGTAAAACGTTCTCTGTCCCAGTCAGCAGATGCGCCCAGTTTCTTTAACTGGTTGATGATCTTTCCGCCATATTCCTCTTTCCATTCCCAGGCGTGTTTCAGAAATTCTTCTCTGCCGATCTCATTTTTATCAATGCCCTGTGATTTCAGCTTTTCAATAACCTTGACTTCTGTTGCTATGGCTGCATGGTCAGTGCCCGGCTGCCACAGTGCTTCGTACCCCTGCATTCTCTTGAAACGGATCAGGATATCCTGCATAGTCTCATCCAGCGCATGTCCCATATGAAGCTGGCCTGTCACATTGGGCGGGGGCATCACAATGGTAAATGGTTTTTTGTCTCTGTTCACTTCGGCATGGAAATATTTGTTGTCCAGCCACTTCTGGTAAATTTTGTCCTCCAGCCCCTTGGGGTCATAAGTCTTGGCAAGTTCCTTGCTCATAATCTCCTCCTTAAAATGAAATGGAATCCCGCGTGCGGCCCTCTTCCTTTTGCATACATTGCGCATCCTGCCCGGAAGACCTTTTGTGTTGCAATACAAAACGCCCTCTACAGACTTAGCTGTAAAGGGCGAAATATTCCGCGGTACCACCTTTTTTTCTCACTCATGTCCGTTAACGCAGACTACGCGTGAAGGCCTACTCCTGATTCATCCTTTACAAACCACACCATTCAGCCCTCCGGTTCAAAAGCTACCTTCCATCCATTCCCCTGAAACGATCTTACAGCCGGTGGATCGTTCTCTCTGTCAGAATCCAGGATGTACTCCTCTTTCTCATCACCTTTTCATACGTCCCATCATAATCACATTATCCAGGTTTGTCAAGTGAATAAATTGTGAAAAAACAAAAATAAGCCCGTTTCTGCGGACTTATTACTCACTTTGCAAGGGATGTTACCCCTCTGATCCTCTCCCCGTTCCGTAACCATTCAGCAGTATCCCTTTGGATATGGGATGTTTGTCCAGCTGCTGGATATCTTCTGAAAATCAGCGTATTGATTGCACAGACCTGCCGGGTTGTTACGGGTTCCTTCTATATAAAAGGGTGCGGATACACGAGACATAAGGATCAGAGGAATCCCTGCCGTTTAATCTGCTGCATAATTCTATAAATTCAGGTTTCGGCCTTTCGGCATTCCATAATAAGAATCTCTTATAGAGATTCAGGTTCTAAACTTTGCACGGAAGTTCTCACCCTACTGCTCTCAAGCAGGTTTCCTGGCTTATGGTTCATCGCTCAGCCGCCTTCTCACACTTTCATGCAATGGCGCTTTGGCATTGCTCCCCATTTACAGTGACCGCATCGCTCAGGACTTGCACCTGATTCCCTTTTCACCAGCACTGTGCGGCCAGTGCGGATGCACTTGATCATTTTATGGAATTATACACATTTATGTTACCATTCTCCACAGGTTCAGTCAAGACCTTTTATCCGTTTGCCAATGTACTGCGAATGTACAGACCTTTTATCACTTTGCGGATGTACTGCGAATGTACAGACCTTTTATCACTTTGCGGATGTACTGCGAATGTACAGACCTTTTATCACTTTGCGGATGTACTGCGAATGTACAGACCTTTTATCACTTTGCGGATGTACTCTCTGCCTTCTTACTTTCCCGTTTTCTTCTTGTCATGATTCCGCCGATCCGCCCTGTCTCCTTGGCTGATAGGCTTTTCCATCCTGTTTCCAGAACCTGGTCAAGCAGTCCCAGTTCCTCTGCTATTTCATATTTCAGCATTTCCTCCCGGGGAATCTTATTTAAGTCAATCTTCTCATTGTTTTTCTTGCTCATGAAAAGTCACACTCCTTCATAAATAATTAAAGTCTCTTTCAAGTATGACCTGTTCTTTTCTTTTTAAACATATATCAAAAATATTCTGCTGTACACCAATTCCAGTTGTTCCCTGTTTCTTTCCTGTTCCAATCGTGTTATTATTCACTTTGTAACAACTACATAACATTTTCGTAACAAATAAGGAGGTCTTTATGAAACACAAAATATTACCGGGATTTCTGGCACTGGCTGTCGTGAGCGCCATGGGAATGGCTCCTGCTCGTGTACAGGCTGCTTCCCTTGAGGATGTAAAACAGAATCTGCAGGGCAAAGGTATTATTGTAGCCGGAAACATTTCCAATCTGGATGAATTAAAACAGAAGCTGGAGAGTATGGGCATTGACTGCTCCATCCCCGGCTGGCTGGAATCCCTCTGCCCGGAACTCCCAGGCATGGGACAGCCCGGAAACCCGGACACCCCTGGTGACAACCAGCCGGAGAACCCCGACACCCCGGATGACAACCAGCCGGAAAATCCGGACATCCCGGACGACAACCAGCCGGAGAACCCCGACACTCCGGATGACAACCAGCCGGAAAATCCGGGCACCCCGGACGGCAGTCTCCCGGAAAATCCAGACACCCCGGACAATAACCAGCCGGGAAATCCCAGTGTTCCGGACAATGACACAGAGAACGCTGATTTTGTCCAGCAGGTAGTAAACCTTGTAAATCAGGAACGGGCCAAAGCCGGCCTCTCACCGGTGACAGCCGACACATCCATCCAGGCTGCCGCCCAGGTCAGAGCAAAAGAGATTGAGAAATCCTTCTCCCACACACGTCCTGACGGAAGTTCCTTCAGCACCGCGCTGACCCAGCAGGGTGTCACCTACCGCGGTTCCGGAGAAAACATTGCTTGGGGCCAGAAAACTCCGGAGCAGGTTATGAACGGCTGGATGAACAGTGAAGGCCACAGAGCCAACATTCTCAATAAAAACTTTACCAAAATCGGTGTAGGCTACCACCAGAACGCCTCCGGCACCAATTATTGGACCCAGCTATTCACTTACTAAACACACACACATTCATAAGCACACACCACACCAAAGACCGCGGCCCAGTGTCCCCCACTGCAGCCGCGGTCTTCTCAATCTCTCTTCCCTATTTCGGAATAATAATTGCGGCAATAATACACGATCATTGCCGCTCACCACCCTTCCCTATTTCGGAATAATAATTGCGGCAATAATACACGATTATTGCCGCTCACCACCCTTCCCTATTTCGGGATGATAATTGCGGCAATAATACACGATTATTGCCGCTCACCACCCTTCCCTATTTCGGGATGATAATTGCGGCAATAATACACGATTATTGCCGCTCACCACCCTTCCCTATTTCGGGATGATAATTGCGGCAATAATACACGATCATTGCCGCTCACCATCCTTCCCTATTTCGGGATGATAATTGCGGCAATAATACACGATTATTGCCGCTCACCACCCTTCCCTATTTCGGGATGATAATTGCGGCAATAATATACGCCACAATTCCAGTCCATACCATCCCAAAGCAGGAAAGTATCACCCATGCAAGCCTCACCAGTGTTGGGTCGATATTGAAGTATTCCGCGATCCCTCCGCACACACCTGCCAGCATATAATTTGTAGATGACCTATACAATCTCTTATCAGACATTATGATTCTCCTTTCATCTGAAACAATTTTACTGATTTACAATTCCTGTTACTGATTCGCGGTATCAACCCCCGCTGTAACTGTTCAATCTCCATTCTCAAATAATATATCCACAGTGCCCATTCCGCATTCTATCTCCATATATTTTGGTGCATTGCTGTCACCTGTCCTCAATGAGCTGACACCGCTGTGGGACTCACTTCCCACATTTACAGCGCCTAATCCGCAGTCTATATCCGTGCCGTAATCCTGACGTTTTCCACCCAGCGTTGCGGTTACGGTTCCCATTCCGCAGTTCACATACCCTGTAGTAAATTCTATAAAATGAATATCCATGGTCCCCATGCCTACACCCAGTTCCGCCTCATTTGCCCTGATGCTGCCACTGGTCTCCACAGTGCCTGCGCCCACATACATGGTCAGATTCTCTGCCTCCAGGTCCTGCACTTCCAGTATTCCAGCCCCAATCTGAAATTCCGCGTCGACAAACTTCTTATTCTTTGGAATCTCTATCTGAATAGGGTATTTCTCAATAGAGCGTTTTCTGTAGGACCTTTCTATGGAGAGCTGACCGTCATCCTCATCAAACTCTACCTTATCTTTATTGGAATAAACCTTGACACGAATTTTATCGCTGGCTGAGGAACGCACTACAGATACATATGTGTATTTTGTCTCCACATCCAGATCCAAGACCCGGTCTGCGTCAAATTCATATTCTTTAACCGCTTTTCCGTTCAATGTATCCTTGATGTCATCTACAGACTCTGAAAACTCATAATCATTGTCATAACGTACCCAGTTTTTAAAAGGCTCCCAGTCCACACTGTTTTCCACAGCCGCAGACACACCGCCCCAGGTAGCGCCCATGATGATCCCAGCTAAAAACAGGGCACCGCCTACAATCACCAGGACCAATGCTGTGATCAAACAAAATTTTGTAAATTTCTTCATGAACGGTCACCTCCCCTCATTCCTCTATGAACGATTCTCTGAATCAGATCAACAACCCAGCGGAACACCGCAGGCACCACTTTTGCTAAAAACAGTATAAATACCATGACCAGCAGGATGCCGACAGCGGACATGATGATTCCCGCTCCGGAAATAGCCAGCGCTGCCGCCGGATTTCCCAGCATATGGATCAGTGCGTAAACCACCATGGCAATGCCGCCGCCCAGCAGAGCTACCCCGCTGAACATAACTGCTGCGATAATACCGACCACACCTGCCAGCAGACCAAAAGGTATACCGAGGATACCAAGGCCAATCCCGCCCACTACCGGAACAGCGAACAATACGAATACAATAATGATGCCCCACATGATTCCGCTTCTGTTCCTATGGGATTTCCCTGTACCGTAACCGCTTCTGCTGTAAGGGCCGTCATACCCCTTACCGCCGCTTCCGTACTGTCCTGTACCGTCCTGGCTGCTGCTCCCTTCCGTGCTTTCCTGGCCGCTGAATCCATTCCGGCTGCCATAACTTCTTCTGCCTTCATATGCACTGCCGTCCCGCTGTGTCTGTTCCCCGCTGCCGGTACTTTTCTCTTTCTTATCCGCACCTGCCCGCTCCGGCATATCCCTGTCATCAAATATCCCGTCGCTGTATCCGGTCTCTGTATATTCCCCGTACTCTTTGCGGCTCTCACCCAGGTCTGCCTTGATGATGGCAGCCACCTTGCCCGGGCTTCCCAATTCCTGTATAACAGAGGATTCATTTTCCTCCCCTGCATCGTCAAAGTAACTGTTGTAGAAATCCAGTGCCTCCTCTCTCTCCTGCACCGGAATATCCCAAAGCAGCCGTTCCAGCTGCGCTAAAAATTCCTTTCGTTTCATTTTGGTATCCCTCCCTCGAACAATCTGGAAATCTTTGTGGAATAGTTTTTCCACTCTGTCTTATAAAGATTCAGCTGTGCCATACCTCTCTCTGTCAGCTTATAATATCTTCGGTTCCTGCCCCCGTACTCCTGATCGTAGGTCTCCAGGCATTCATCCTTCTGAAGCCTTCTGAGTACCGGATACAGTGTGGATTCGGATACCTCCAAAACCTGCCGGACATCCTGGGTGATCTTATACCCATATGTGCCGTCTGCCTCCTTGGAGACAACCGCCAGTACAATTGCGTCCAGCAGCGCGGCTCCTGTATTAAAAACCATATTCTCACTTCCTTTTCTCCGTATATGCCGCCTGTACTGCCGCGGCTGCCTCCCGGCATGAAATAATAGAATTCCGGGATACTTAGGATTTGTATAATATTATATTTTTTACAATACTATTTTATATTTAATACTATACGCTATATAATATGCTTTTGTCAATAGTATTATATAAAAAACATGTTTTTCTTTTCAAATGTCGGAAAAAGACGTATAATGTAGAAAAGAACTGGCAATGGTAACTGCTGGTCGCCGTCCGCAGATTCCCGTCCGGGAAGGCCTTCTCCAAAAGATGCTGTGCGAAGCGTATTACTGTACAAAAACAGCGCATTAAGCATACTGTAAAGGTACCGGCCGTTACCATTCTAAAACACGGAGGTAAGAATGAAAAATAAAATAGCAAAGATGATCGGCGTAGTCTGCGTCCTGATCCTGGTCATTTTCGGCATATTTCTGGGAAGATACTGGGAAGGGCGCAAATATCAAAAGGCAGATATCTCTGTCTCCGCGATCACTGCCCGTTTAACCCAGGCCAGTGACCTGGCTACCGCCCGCCTGGAATACAGAGGATTGATCCGTTACGAGGCCGGTGAGATCCGTTTTATCACTCAGAAAGGCTTTACCATGATTTACGATGCCCATATCAAGGCAGGCATTGACCTTTCCAAAGCCCAGGTGGACGTATCCGGCGAAACCATCACCGTGACCCTTCCGGAAGCCGTGATCCAGGACATCAATATTGACCCGGACAGCCTGGAGTTTTACGATGAAAAAATAGCACTGTTCAATCCCCAGAACAAAGAGGATACCGTAACTGCCCTGCAGGCTGCCAAGGAAGATGCGGAAAAAAATGCCGCTGACAGCGATCTGCTGACAACGGCAAATGAACAGGCCCAGCGCCTGATCCAGGAACTGCTGGCCCCTGTGACCCAGGACAGTGATAAAGAATACACCGTTGTATTTAGTGAACCGGCTGCAAGCTAAAAAAGCGTAACTATTCAGTAGGTCAGCGCAGTATATGCGCAGACCGTGAGAAAGTGTTCCGCGGCCAAGCAAAAATATAACAGTATATACATATCGGCAGAATAAAAGAAATGGGCCGGGAGAATATTACGATTTCTCCCGACCCGTTTCTTTTATTCCTTAACCGCAGCCGTATCCTGTCCGGACAAAAACTGGCTATTATACAATTTGGCATAAAATCCGTTTTTCTCAAGCAGTGTCTTATGATCTCCCTGCTCCACAATGTTACCGTTATCCATTACAAGGATCACATCCGCCTCCCGTATGGTGGACAGGCGGTGAGCCACGATAAAACTGGTCCTGCCCTGCATCATTTTTGCAAATGCCTCCTGAATATGCATCTCAGTCCTGGTATCAATGGAGGATGTGGCCTCATCCAAGATCAGCATAGGCGGAAGGCAGAGCATAACCCTGGTGATACACAGAAGCTGCTTCTGTCCCTGGGACAGGCCGCCGCCGTCCTCTGTGATCACCGTATCATATCCCTTTGGCAGACGCTTGATAAAACTGTGTGCATGGGAAGCCCTGGCCGCCGCCTTGATCTCCTCCTCCGAGGCATCCGGTTTTCCCATGATAATGTTGTCCCGGATCGTACCTGTTCTGAGCCAGGTATCCTGCAGCACCATTCCGTAGGAACCCCGCAGGCTTTTTCTGGTAACACTGCGGATATCCCGGCTGCTGACCCGGATACTGCCCCTGTCCACATCATAAAAACGCATGAGCAGGTTTATGATCGTGGTTTTCCCGCAGCCCGTGGGACCTACGATGGCCACTCTCTGCCCAGGCTGCACATGGAGATTGAAATCCTGCACCAGTTTTGTCTCCGGTGAATAGGAGAAGTATACATGCTCCAGATCCACTTTTCCGTCTGTGTGTTCCAGAGTCTTTACATCCTCCGGCTCCGGTATCTGAGGTGTTTCCTCTATGAGCGCGAAGATACGGGAAGCACAGGCCAGCGCATTCTGAAGCTCTGTCACCACACCTGATATCTCATTAAAGGGCTTGGTGTACTGGTTGGCATAACTCAGGAAACAGGAGAGCTGTCCCACTGTTATCCCGCCGCTTATGACAGACAGCGCCCCCACCAAACCAACCCCTGCATATACAAGACTGTTGACAAAACGGGTACAGGGATTTGTCAGGGAGGAGAAGAAGATCGCTTTTAGCGAACAGTCTGCCAGATGCTTGTTGATCTGGTCAAAATGCTCCAGGGCTTCCTCCTCATAATTGAATGCCTGGACCACTTTCTGGCCTCCGATCATTTCCTCCACAAGGGCGGTCTGCTCCCCGCGGGCCTCTGACTGCTGTCTGAACATGGTAAATGTCCTCTTGGCAATAAAGTTTGCCACAAAGAGGGAGAGCGGTGTGATCAGCACCACCACCAGCGTGATCCCCACATCTCTGGTGAGCATAAAGAGCAGGGTCCCCAGGATGGTAATCACCCCTGTAAAAAGCTGGGTGAATCCCATCAGCAGCCCGTCTGAGAACTGGTCCACATCTGCGATCACGCGGCTTACCACCTCGCCGTAGGAATGGTCATCCATGTATTTCAGCGGAAGTATCTGTATTTTCCGAAATGCCTGGTTCCGCACATCCTGAACCGTGTGGTAGGCGATCTTATTGTTGCTCACATTCATGATCCACTGGGCCAGGGCTGTAAACAGGATGACAATGCCGATCTTCCGCAGTGTATGCAGCACATAGACAAAATCAACCTTTCCCTTATCTACAATATGATCAATGGCCTCACCTGTCAGGATGGGCACATACAGAGTCAGGACCACCGTCACTGCCGCCGCCCCAATAGACAGGATCAAAAACGGCCAATAATGCCGCACATATTTGAGTACCTTTCGGAGTGTTTCCTTCTGTGCTGATCTTTTCCTGTCCATCTTATGCCTCCTCCTCTCTGTGCTCAAACTGTGATCCATAAATTTCCCTGTACACGCTGCAGGTCTTCAGAAGTTCCCCATGGCTGCCCGCACCTGCCAGATGACCATCCTCCATCACCAGGATCAAATCTGAATACATGACAGAGGATGCTCTCTGGGATACAATAAATACCGTCATCTTATCCTTCAGGTTCCCTATAGCCCGGCGCAGTCTGGCATCTGTGGCAAAGTCAAGGGCTGACGCACTGTCGTCCAGGATCAGGATTTCCGGGTTTTTCACCAAAGCTCTGGCAATGGTGAGGCGCTGTTTCTGTCCTCCGGAAAGGTTTTTTCCTCCCTGTACCACCTCTGTGTCCAGGCCGTCCTCCTTCTTCTCCACAAACTCCTTTGCCTGGGATATCTCCAGTGCACGCCACAACTCCTCATCAGACGCCCCCCGGTTTCCCCAGAGAAGATTCTCCCGTATGGTCCCTTTAAACAACGATGCCTTCTGCAGGACCATCCCTACTTTTTGGCGGAGCTCATGGATGGGATAATTTCTCACATCCACTCCGTTCACCCGGACTTCTCCTGCCGTGACATCATAAAACCTGGGGATCAGATGCACCAGGGAAGATTTTCCGGAGCCGGTGCCTCCTATGATACCTATGGTCTGTCCCTTCCCGGCCTTAAAGTTAATATCCGTCAGGGATTCCTCCCCTGCATTCTTATATGTAAGCCCCACATGGCAAAATTCTACGGCTGCGCAGCTCTCTTTTGTCTCTGCCGGGGATTTTTTGCCTCCGTCCTGCATACTGGACTGTATTTCCAGAACACTCTCCACACGGTTTGCACAGGCCAGGGCTTTGGTGATGGTGATGATCAGGTTTGCCAGCTTGATCAGCTCCACCAGGATCTGGGACATATAATTCACCAGGGCAATGAGCTGTCCCTGTGTGATATATCCCGTATCCACCCGTATAGCTCCTGTCCACAGAAGCACTACCAAAGCGCCGTTGATGATCACGTAGGTCATGGGATTCATAAGACCTGAGATTTTCCCCACATGTTTCTGCATGGCTGTGAGGGTATCATTACTCTCTTGAAAGCGTTCTTTCTCTTCCTCTTCCTTATTGAATGCACGGATGACTCTGACTCCGGTTAGATTTTCTCTGGTGATCCCCAGTACCCGGTCTAAAGCGGCCTGGGTCTTCTTATACAGAGGGATGGTGATCAGCATGATCCCAAAGACTACCACAGAGAGCAGAGGTATCGTCACCACAAAGATAAGCGCGGCTTTCACGTCAATGGTAAATGCCATTATCATTGCGCCGAACACAATACAGGGGGAGCGCAGAAACAGACGCAGCACCATATTGACTCCGTTCTGCACCTGATTGATATCACTTGTCATTCTGGTGATCAGTGTGGAGGTTCCCATGGTATCCATTTCCGTAAAGGAAAGCCCCTGGATATGGGAAAACAATACGTGCCGCAGTTTTGTGGAAAATCCCACCGCGGCCTTTGCCGCAAAATACTGTGCCGTCGCAGAGCAGACAAGCCCGATAATACCAAGGCTCACCATCAGCAGGCACA
Organism: Blautia marasmi; assembly: GCF_900258535.1. Classification (NCBI taxonomy): domain Bacteria; kingdom Bacillati; phylum Bacillota; class Clostridia; order Lachnospirales; family Lachnospiraceae; genus Blautia; species Blautia marasmi. The sequence goes on along the minus strand of NZ_OIWX01000001.1, from coordinate 3,099,388 downwards.
TGATGATCACATAATGCCTGTCCCCGTTTCCGATCCCCCGGTCAATGATCCGGGCCATGACAAGAGGCACCAGCAGTTCAAAGGATGCTTCCAGAAGCTTGAACAGCGGTGCCAGGACAGACTCTTTTTTATAGTCTTTCATATAAATCAGCAGTTTTCTCATGATGTTCTCCTACCGGTTATTATTTTTTCCTATTTATCTTATCACCTCTTTCATGGAAAGACAAACTTTATCTGATATATTCCGGTACCGGCACATCTCTGAGGATCCGTACGGTAACTTTTGTCCCCCATCCCTCCCTGCTGTAAATGGATACGCCGCACTCCTCCCCATATGTACTTTTTACCATAGCCTTCACAAGCCGCACACCAAATCCGCCCTGATCCCCGGTATCGTCCTCCAAAAGACGGCGGCAGGTTTCTTCAGGCATCCCTTTTCCGTTGTCCCAGACTTCAAAGATCAGGTATTCCCCCTCCTGCCTGAGACTCACATGCAGCTGTCCCTCCTGTTCATTCATCCCGTACTTAATGGCATTTTCCACCAATGGCTGGATCAGCAGCTTGGGCATCTCACACTCTGACAGCTCATCCGGGATGCGGATCTCATACTGCAGTTTTTCATTCAGCAAAAGTCTTTGGAAGGACAGGTAGGATGACAAGTATCTCATATCCTCCTGCACCGTGACAAATTCCTTTTTATGGTTTACACAGTACCGCAGAATATCTGCAAGGGTTGCCACCACATCAGCGATCTCATACTCATTTTTTAAGACCATCTTCCAGTAGATCATATCAAACGCATTATAGAGAAAATGGGGATTCAGTTTTGATTTAAGTGCCAGCATCTCCAGCTTGTAGTAATTGTTCCGCTGTCTCTGAACCGTATGAAGCAGTTCCTTGATGCGCACAAGCATGTAATTAAAACTGTCAATGATCATGCCGAATTCATCCTGCTTTTTCCGCTCCATGGTGAAATCCAGCTCACCGTTCTGGATCCGTTCCATGCCGTACAGAAGCTGTTTGACCGGCCTTAAAAAAGATTTGAAAATGGTAAACGCTATGATCCCCACTAAAAGCATGATACACACAAAGACAATGATCAGAATCGGGATGATCTTATTCAACTCCTGCGTGACGGCTGTGCTTTCAAGAATGCCGCACAGATTCCAGCCAAAGCTTCCCAGGGGATAGACAACCTGGTGGTCCTCCTGCTGCTGCTCCTGCTCCCTCAGATATTTCCCGGTCAACTCCTTGTTTTCCGTAAACAGAATGCGCCCGTCTCCGTCTGTGAGCATCATCTTTTCCTGTCGGCTTTTATTTTTTGCGGTGAAAATAGTCTCGAAATTCTCCTGGGTAAACTGGACCACCAAAAGTCCGTAGACCATATCCCCGTCATGGATGTAGCTTACAGCCTCCATAAGCCCCGGTTCTCCCTCCGGATATCTCCACAGTATATTTCCCTGAGGAAACTCCCGGAATTCTTCCAAATACGTTTTGTATGACTCTGCAGTCTCAAAGACGGCGTTTCTGTAAAAACAATTGACAGGCTCATAATCCTTTGTGTAGACATAGACATTCTCCGCCATACTCAGATTCCGTTCCCGCAGGGCTTCCCGCACAATGCGTACCTCTGTCATGGAAAAATTATCGGTCCCGGCCAAAAGTTTGGACAGATAATTTTTTACCCACTGGTTCTCCGAAATCCCTAAGATCAGGTCCTCCATCTGCCCGACCTCCTGGCTGCACCTCTCAGAGACCTGGTATACGGTATTTTCAAAAAGCAGGTTAGTCTTTTCCGTCATGATCTTGACTGTACGGTAATACAAGACACTGAAAAGGACACAGATAAAAATGCCGCCTGCCAGGAAGATCAGAATGGTCTTTATCCATAAGGTTCTGGGTCTGTTCAGCTTTAGTCTACTCATAATCGTTTGGCACCTCTGTGTTGATCTTCCCGTCTATGTCATAATCCTCAAAGTAATCCCTGATCTCATCCATGCCGATCAGACACCTGCCGTTTACTATGATCGTGGGTACCCAGAGGGACTCCTGCTCTCTCCCATAGAGGATATAGAACTTTTTCAGCATTTCCCAGCTCCCCGGCTCTCCGCTTCCTACAGGGTAAAAATCAAATTTTTCATACAGTTTATGATCCAGCTCCTCATTTCTGCCATCCAGCCATTCTTTTGCCTCCTGGCAGTCAGGACATCCTTCCATAGTAAAGAATACAATTCGGGGAATCTCCCGTCTTCCCATGTGGGTCTCCTTTTGTATCCCCAAAAGATAACCCAGCTTTTTCCGAAACGTTCCCTCTGCCTTGATGGAGGATAAAAGCTTTGCCTCCACCTCATCCTCACCCAAAAGCATGGTACCGCCTACAAATACTGCCGGGTAGGTCATCTGTGCCGGTTCACTGGACGCCTGCATGGCTTTTGTCAGATCATTTCTGTAAAAGGAATAAAGCACATTATAAATTTTCAATTCCGCCCGCTCCCTCACTCCCGCTTCCTCCAGCATGGATTCCATCTTGATCCTGTACTGCCGTTCCCCGGTACATGCGTTGCAGGGATGGTCTGTCACAGAACATCCCCCGCACTGGTCATAAATATAGCATGATACAGGAACCGGTACCCTGTTTATCTTCCATACAGCACCTATCCCTCCTGCAAGAAGCAGGAAAAGGACAGCTCCAAAAATTATCTTTCTCTTCAATACCGGTTCCTCCCATCTTATATGATTTCCAGGTCGTCTCTGCTCCCTAACACGGAACCGCTGGGCGCCGGACTGTCCTGATACCAGTAGGCCACAGATGAGATATCATCCTGCAAAGGCAGATATCTTCCGTCCGAACGCCATCCCAGAGCCTGAATGGTCACTTTTAAATCCCTATCAAAGTATATGGGGTCTGTGATATGCCAGCGGTACATGCTGAACCTCTGCTGCGTCTTATAGGCCCCGTCCGTGTGTGTGATCTTGGAAAGGCCGGAATAGGGGGTACAGTATGGCCGGTAAACTCCGTCCACCTCAAAGTCGTAAGCCCCGCAGAAATAATCCTCTGTCCCTGTTCCGCAGATAGTGGGATACTCCCGGTCCCCATCCATAAAGAATTTGATCTCTCCTTCTCCCCACCATCCATTGTTGTTTACACCCCAAAACATATAGGTGCCCACATACTGTCCTTTTCCCTTCACGCCGTCCAGGACCGTATAGTCTTCTTTATATGGAAGGGGATTTGTGCGGCGGTACTGGGCATGGAAATATCCGTACGCCTTCTCCAGCTCCCTGAGCTGGTAATCCACCTGGTAATATACGATCACATTCTCCTCCGCCAGATTTTCCAGTGTCATGCGGCATCCTTCGTAAAAAGGCATATCCCAATAACAGTTCAGGCCTCTGCGGGGATTCACACACACGGCAAGGGAGGTTAGCTGCTCATACTGCTGTTCATCCGCGCTTGCAAAAAAATCCCCCAGGGGAGCCTCCACAGACGGAAACTCTTGATCGTCCCAGTACATCCTGAGCACCAGGGTTCTGTTCTGCATACTGCTGGTGGTCACCCAGATATGCTTCACCATACCCTGCCCCTTTATATCCGCCAGGGTAAAGGTCTCGCCCGGCCCAATCTGTACGGAAGGTGAAACCTTCCATCCCTTGCCCAGGTCCCTTGCGCAGGAGGCACCGGTCCCCTCTACGGCCTGCCCTCCGGCCCCTTTTTCTCCTGTAAAGTTTTCAGGACTGACGGAACGTGTCCTGATATTTACCATTTCGCTTAAACTGCTCATATCTCCTATCATGGCTTCTCTTTCCTTTCTCAATGACAACTGTTTTACAGTTACGTTCAATGTTCATAACGGTAACACAAGACCTCATGCCCCTCCCCCATGGAATACATGGACGGGCTTTTCTGCCTGCATTTTTCTGTGGCGTATTTACACCTGGAGGCAAATTTACAGGCAGTGGCAGCAAATTCCTTTGTTTCCAGGTCAGGCAGGACTATGTCCCGGTCCCACTTTCTCCCCACAACAGGAATGGATTCCTGCAGGAGTTCCGTATAGGGATGGCCCGGATTCTCTAAGATTGCTTTTGCCTTTCCGAATTCTATCAGGTTCCCCCTGTACATGGTGGCTATATAATCACTCACATAATATGCGGTGGACAGATCATGGGTTATGTAGATAAAATTCACATGGTAGTCATTTTTTAGTTTTTTAAATAAATTAACAATATTCATTCTGAGGGATGCGTCGATCATGGCTACCGGCTCATCCGCCACGATCAGCTTTGGCCTTGTGATCAATGCCCTGGCTATGGAGATCCTCTGCAGCTCTCCGCCGGAAAACTGGTTGGGGAATTTTCCCTGTACCTGTTCCATGTTAAGCCCCACTTCAGCCAGTGTCTCCCGAATCTTTTCGGCAGCCTCCTCTTTTGACTTCATCTCCCCCAGATTACAGGCTGTTTCAAATAAGTAGCTGTCCACAGTCCTTCTTGCGCTGAAAGCAGTGAAGGGGTTCTGGAAAATAGGCTGCACCATTTTCCTGAATTCTTTTTTCTTCTTGTCATATACCGAGAGGTCTTCCCCTCCCAGGGAAATGTCTCCGCTCCCTGCCTCCAGAAGCTTTAAAACCATTTTGGCCAGGGTGCTCTTTCCGCTTCCCGATTCTCCCACTATAGCCATGATCCACGGTTTGTCTGAGTGGATATCCAGATTCACATGGTCCACAGCCACTATACTGGTTCCGAAGATCATTCCGCCTATCTTAAAAGATTTTGTCAGATTTTTCACCGATAAATTATAATTTTCCATGGCCGCCTCCCTCCTTCAGCAAATGGCAGCTTGCCTGATGCCGTTCCCCCACAGATACCGATGTGGGCTGTTCCCTGCGGCACTTATCCTCAGCGTAAGGACAGCGTGCGGCAAATCTGCAGCCTTTCGGCGGGTTTCTAAGACTCGGGGGAAGGCCCGGAATCCCTTCCTTCTGCGTGTCATCCCCAAGCCTTGGAAGGGCTTTGATCAGCATCTGGGTATAGGGATGCTGGGGATTCCCGAAGATCTCCTGTGTGGGTCCGTCCTCTATCATCTGTCCTGCATACATGATTCCAAGCCTGTCTGTGATCTGATAATGTACCCCCATATCATGGGAAACTATGACCATGGAGTTCTCCAGCTTCTTCTGCACTCTTGACAACATGGTCAGGATCCCCCGCTGCACCACCACATCAAGAGCCGTGGTAGGTTCATCTGCAAGCACCAGATCCGGACCCAGAAAGGTTGCCAGCGCGATGATGACTCTCTGCCGCATTCCGCCGCTTAGCTGATGGGGATAAGCATCCAAAACTTCATGGGGCAGCTCCAGTTCCTTCAGGTACGCAGCAATGGTTTTTTCCTGCTCTGCCTTTTTCTGTCTCTTTTCTTTTGGTATCACATCAAAAAACTGCTCCCTGACTTTTCTGACCGGGTTCATGACATGCATGGCACCCTGGGGTACATAGGAAATCTCCCTCCACCACTCTTTTCTGATCTGGCCTGTTGTCAGGACTTTCTTTTCTTTTGAGGACTCTGTGGTCAGGGTCACCTTTCCCCCGCATATTTCCAGGGGAAAATCCACCAGATCGTACATGGTCTTTAAAAGAGTGGATTTTCCGCAGCCGGATTCCCCGGCAATGCCCATGATCTCATTTTTCCGTACCTCAAAGCTCACATGGTCCACGGAATTCACATATCCGCTGACCGTTTCATAACGGGCACTCACCTGTTCCAGTTTAAGCATCTGTCCCCCTCCTTTTTGCCCACATCTGCTGTGCCCCTGTCATGGTGAGGAACAGACCGATGAAAATAAGTGCTGTGGATACCACCGGCGCTCCGATCCACACCCAGCGCCCTGCCAGCATGGCCTGGTGCTCATTGGCCCAGTAGATCATTGTGCCGAGAGTGGCTGTTGTGTTGCTGGACATTCCGATCACGGCAAGGCTGGATTCCGCTGCGATCGCCACCAGGATCGTATTGATAAAGTTTGCCAGAGACCAGTTCATGACAAACGGGAAAATCTCTTTCAGAATGATCTTTCCGGTACTCTCTCCGGAAAACAGGGCTGTACTGATAAAATCCCGCTCTTTCAGGGTCAGCGCCATGGAACGCACCTGTCTGGCCGGCCAGGGCCAGTTAAAGATCACCAGGACCGCTGCCACATAAAAAAGCGGCGCGGTGCCCTTCAGCATACTTGATATGAGGATCAGTATGGGAAGGGACGGGATCACAATAAAAGAATCCGTCAGAAGCGTAATGATCCTGTCTGCCCATCCGCCCTTAAATCCTGCAAGCAGCCCCATAAAAACCCCTACAGCTGTAGCAAAAAATGCAACTCCCATGCCTACCAGAAAGGAGTTTCTTATGGAGTAGGCCAAAAGCCAGAAGACATCCTGTCCAAGGCCTGTGGTCCCCAGCCAGTGCTCTGCTGTCGGGTCCATATTTCTGGGATAAGACTGCCACTGCACAGGGCTGACTTTGCAGAAAACAGGCATGACAAATCCGATGACCAGGAAGACGCCCAGAAGCACAGCGCCCATCTTCAGCCGAAAATTCCAGTATTTATTTATTTTGTTTTTCTTTCCTGCCATTCTCTCTCCCCCTAACTATAGCGGATGCGCGGATCCAGGAATGGATACAGCAGGTCTATCACGAAAGTTGTAAGGGCAACACTGATCACCGAGATGGTGATGGTGCCCATGATCAGGTTGTAATCACTCTGCAGGATTCCCTGGTAGATCAAACTGCCCAGTCCCGGAAATCCAAACAGGATCTCCGTCACCAGTGCGCCGTTGAAGATACCGCCTATCTGCAGTGCCAGATTGGTGACCTGTGGGAGCATGACATTGGGCATCACATACCTTCCCATGATACGGCCTTCACCCAGCCCTTTCAGCCTTGCAAACTTCACATATTCCTCTTCCTTGGCATTGCTCACCATGGTCTTCATACTGATGACCCACCACCCAAATCCTACCAGCACCAAAGACAGGGCAGGCAGAAAACAGTTCCAGAGAATGCTTTTTATATGTACCCAGTTAAATCCCTCGCCCTGTACAACAAAGGACAGGGGGAACACAGGAAGCAGGTAACAGAAAAACATGATCAACAGCAGGGCGAAAATGTAATACGGAATGGGATACATTACGATGGCGATCCCTTCCAAAAATTTTGACAGGGGTTTGTCTTTGCGAAACCCTGCCAGAAGCCCGATCAGGTTCCCAATCAGCCATGACAGGACCGTGGTGGTCAGCATAAGCCCCAGCGTCCACGGCAGCGCCCTGGCAATCATCTGCATCACCGGCGTAGGATACGCGGAAAGGGATGGGCCAAAATCATGTGAGATAACTACCCGTTTAAAAAAATCCAGATACTGGTGCAGGACAGAACCGTCCAGGCCGAAGAGGGAATTCATAGATTCCCTCATCTGCTCGATCGCCTCCGGGCTCATGGAACCGGCATTGGACGTCATCTGTCCAATCATTGCTTCCACCGGATCATTTGGCATGAGCCTGGGGACGAAAAAGACGGTTGTCACACCAATAAAGATCACGAGAAGAAATGTCGCAATCCTGGAGAGAAGAAATTTACCGAATTTCATTGACAGCCTCCTTATAATTGGTGTAATGTAACTGTTTTATATTTTCACAGTTACTGTATGGTGACAAATCATTTTGCAGCTTCGATCTTAGTGGTGTAGAACCTGAACTGTGACCACCACCACCAGGGACCTTCAAATGGATTCTCAGAATCCTGGAAACCGGTCCAGTACGTCTCAACGACCGGAACGAATTTTGCGGTGCCGAACATGGGGATCGCGGGCATCTCGTCCACAAAGATCTTCAGCATTTCTTCCACTGTTGCATTCACCTCCGGGTCATCCGGCTCAAGAGTCTGTAACTTATCAATGGCTGCACTCAGCTCCTCATTGGCATAACGCTCTTTGTTGCCTGCCGCGTTCTCTCCGTTTGGAAGAATATACTTTTCGTGCCATGTCTGGATATTCTCTGTCAGATCAGGAATCAGTCCGCAGAAAGGCCAGTATGCGCCTGCGTCATAGTTTCCTGTTGCATAGGAGGTCCAGAATGTGGAGGAATCCTGCTGCTTCACCTCAGCTTTCACACCGAATTTACTCCAGGCATCCGCAACTGCAAATGCCAGACGCATAGATTCAATCTCAAAGTCCGCAGGAGCCAGGATGATGATCTCCCAGGGCTGTCCCTCCGGTGTCATCCACTGCCCGTCCTTCTGGGTAAATCCGTTCTTCTGAAGCAGCTCTGCCGCCTTGTCTGTATCATATTTCCACCAGCCGATACCAAAGATATCTGTGATCTCCTCGTCTGTGGTGGGAAGATTTTCAACACCCTCTGTTTTGAGAAGCTCCACCATTTCCTTGGCTGTGTTCTCATTGAACGGTTTGTATCCATCCTCAAAGGCATATGTTTTCAGCCAGTCCAGCATTGGTTTCTGATACACATCCGTCAGCGCTGTTGTGGGAGGTACCGCAAGAGGTGAAAACTTCAGTTTTCCGCCAAAGGTAGCCATGCTCACCTGTTTGATATCCATGCTCAGGGTCAGTGCCCAGCGCACATCCCTGTTATTGTAGTATTCATTGGAACAGTTAAAGGAAATGCCGCGCTCACAGGGATCATCCGGGATGGCATAAGGGAATTCCTCTGTCCAGCATTTTGCGTTGGGATTCTTTTCCTTCAGAATATCCCAGCTCTCCGGTGAAATGTCCTGCAAAATGTCAATCTCATTATTCACGGCTGCCATGACACGTTTCTCTTCACTTCCGAAATATTTGAATAATACATACTGGGGCTTCGGTTCCCCGTCAATGACGCCTACATCCGATTTGTCCCAGTCCTCTCTCTTTTCATACAGGAACCAGTTTCCCTGGGCATCACGTTTGGAGAGGGTGTACGGCCCCAGTGACAGAGGGTCTGTATACTTAAAGGTAGCCGGGTCTTCTTTTTCCCATATATGTTTCGGAACTACTTTAAAGTTATTGCCAAATACAATAACGCCCAGTTTCTGCTGGGGCTTTACGTTTGGCTCCACCAGCTCCATCTCCACTGTGTATTTGTCCACGGCCTTCATGCTTTTTACAAAGGATTTGTACCAGCTTCCCCAACTGAATTCCTCTGTACTGCTGAGTATGTTGGATGTATACTCCACATCCTCGGCAGTGAACTCCACGCCGTCGGACCAGGTGATCCCCTCCCGCAGATGGAACTGGAACTTTGTGTTGGTGTCATCCATGGCCTCGGGAAAATCCGCCGCCAGGTCACAGATCTGCTCCCCGTTCATGGTATCCGCCTCCCACAGACATGGGTACAAAAGCTGATGAAGCCCGCAGTCCATGGCCACGCAGCCTGTCATATAGGGATTGAAATTATCCGGGTCTGTCTGGGTGCCGCTCAGCATATCCACGATCAGGGTATCCTCTCTGGGCGTCCCCACGTCTGTCATCTTGTCCCCCGACGCTGCAGGCTGAGCTGCAGTTTTTTCTCCTGACTTCCCTGCGCTGCCGCCGCAGCCTGATAACAACAGGGCCGCTGCTGTGGCTGCCGCCAAAATCTGTTTACTTTTTCTTCGCATTTTTTATCCTCCTTTGTTTTTTCATTGATGGTTTCAAGTATATCTATTTCCGTAAAAAAAACTGTTGATTTCATTAGATTTCTGGTAAATATATTTTATATTGCACAAAAAAAGCAGGGGTCATCAGTATTTTGACGGCTCCTGCCTCTTATCCGGCACTGTTATTTATTCATTATTTTCATTCTGTACTCTTTTGGCGACATTTTCTTAAACTTCTTGAATACGCTTCCAAAGTAGGCGGAATCTTTAAACCCCACCAGCTCTGCAATCTCTCCGATCTTTAAATCCCTTTCCTCCATCAGATTCACGGCTGCCTTGATCCTGACCTGATTCAGATATTCCCCCATGGGGATTCCCATATACTTTTTAAACTGGGAACTGAAGTACCAGGGATTCAGCGACACATATTCCGCAACCTTCTGCAGGGACAATTCCTGCATATAGTTGGCCTCCATGTAAGCGGATGCCAGCCGGACATAGGAAGGCACCTTGGCCTTTTCCTGGAAAAAGCTGAGAATCTGCTGCAGATATGCTTCCAGATTGGTCCATGCCTGTAAAAGGCTTCTGCTGTTTCTCAGGTCTGAAAGTATCTGCTCCTGCTCGGAAAGACGCTCCGGCACTTTGCCCGTCTCCTGGGTTTTGACACGCTCTTCCATCATACAGCAGAAACGGATCATGCCCTTTTTCAGCATTCCGGGTTCAAACCCGTCTGTTCTGTTCAGAAGGCGGCGTCTGCCTTCATGCAGTATAAGCTGAAGCTGATCCTCTCTTCCCCGTATCAGGATCATTTCAATTTTAGAAAAAGGCAGATACTCCTCCATATTGATCTCCTCTGCCCTGCTGCTTTTCTTCTGCCATTCTTCCTCGTCCCACGCAAACAGCCTGCCGTTAAAATCCATATAAAATTCCCGCTCCAAAAGTGCCTGCACAGTCTCCCGCAGTTCCTGCTGCTTCCAAGGAAAACGTCTTTCCAGATAAATGGCAAAATCCCCTGCATCCACACAAGTTTTCAAAAATTTCTCCTCTTGCAGCTCAGAAAAGGGCGCTATGATCCACAGCCTGTGTTCCTCCGCAGTCCCCACGGCATTTTTCTTTCTTAACTCTGCCCGCCTTCGTTCAAGGGCTGCCTCCCATTCCTCCCTGCCTTTATCCTTGTCAGACCACATGGCACACACGCAGTCCGTCCCCTCCGGGAATATACGGGAGTCTCTGTCCTGCCAGTTCTCTGCCCCTTTCAGGAGCTTGATAAACAGGCGCTCTTTTTGCTTTTCCTCTGTCTCCTGTTCCCTCTCCTTTTTCTGCTGCTCCGCTTTCTCAAATATCCCCAGGATCTCTTTCCGCCTGCAGGGTTTCAGAAGATAATCCACTGCCCCGTTTTTCATGGCCTGCCGGATATATTCATAATCTGTGTACGCACTCATGGCGATCATGACGATCTCAGGACGTATATCCCTGATTCTCTCTATCAGAGTGACACCTGATATGTGGGGCATTTTTATATCTGTCACCACCACATCCACCTGTCCTTTATTTTCCTCAATAAAACGGATGGCAGGCTCCGGATCGGTAAAGCTCCCCGTTATCTCATAATCCGGAAAGTCCTCCGCCAGCAAATGGCTCATACCCTGCAGCACTACTTGTTCATCATCAATCAATACAACCTTCAGCATCGTTTTCCACCCGCAATTCTGATTAATTTTCTGTTGTCAACGCTTTTCCATACAGAATCTTCTGTAGCTTTTCCCCATATCACGCAGATAAAATGCCCTGCAAACTGCAGATATACAGAATATGTAGATTATTATAATATATTGTCGGATTACAAACAATGGGAAATAGCAAAATATGGCGGCACCCTGCCGTGTTACTGTACACTCCGTGTCCAGTAACACGCTTCGCGATACACAGATATGGAGCATTCTGCCCCATATCGCGCTTGCTGCCTGGGGATTTTCATGCTTTCAGCATGAAAACGCCTCCCGGTACGGTGGCCTGTGTACAGTAACCCTGTCGGAGCCGTCAGCAATGCCTGCGGGTTTTATAGCCAAAAAAGAGCCTGCGGCAGTCCTCCGCAGACTTCTTTTTTCTTAACTTTGTGCAGCAGTCTTACTTTTTCTTTACTTCTTTCTGGAAATCAAAACATTCCTGTGCCACCACATTACTCAGCACCAAAAGGCAGATCAGGTTTGGGATTGCCATCAATCCGTTCATGGTATCTGAGAAATCCCATACGATCTGCAGTGTCCTGGTAGCACCCACAAATGTGATAAAGGAGAACAGTACCCTGTAAATCCTGTTCATCTTAGTGGAGCGGACCAGAAATTCCAAAGATTTCTCCCCATAGTATTCCCAACCCAGAATTGTGGAGAAGGCAAACAGCATGATCCCGATGGAAACCAGGTAACTTCCCATAGGACCCAGGGCGCTCTCAAAAGCTTTTATGGTCAGGTTTACGCCTGTCACCAATTCTCCGGAAGCATCCTTCATACCCAGCACACCGGAGGATGCAATGACAAGACCTGTGACGGAACAGACCACCAGCGTATCGAAAAAAGTTCCCGTCATATTGATGTAGCCCTGTCTGGAGGGATAATCGGTCTTAGCTGCCGCTGCCGCAATAGGAGCGGAGCCGAGGCCTGCCTCATTGGAGAACACGCCTCTGGCAACACCCCAGCGCATGGCAGATGACATGGTAGCTATGATATTTCCGCCAACACCGCCGGCTACTGCCTTTACGGAAAACGCCATGCCGAATATCTGGCCCAGACCGTCCGGTATATGTTTTGCATTGATAATGATAACGCCCACTCCGCAGGCGAAATACAGCACTGCCATAAAAGGCACAACTTTCTCACAAACTTTTCCTATGCTCTTGATCCCGCCCACAAGAACTACCAGTGCCAGGGTCGTTATCACAACGCCTGTGACAATATTGGGGATTTTAAAGGTACTGTTCAGTGCATCCGCAATGGAGTTGGCCTGTGTCATATTACCGATCCCAAAGGATGCAAGAACCGCAAAGACTGCAAAAAGTGTTGCCAGCACAGCCCCCACTTTTTTGTTACGGAACCCATTTTTCATGGCATACATGGGGCCGCCCACCATCTCGCCGTCCGCGTTCATCTCCCTGTATTTTACAGCCAGAACGCTCTCCGCATATTTGGTGGAGAGTCCAAAGAGAGCGGAGATCCACATCCAGACGATGGCCCCGGGACCTCCCATGACCATAGCGGTTGCCACACCTACGATGTTTCCCGTACCTATGGTTGCAGCCAATGCAGTCATCAGGGACTGAAACGGGGTGATATCGCCCTCTCTGTTTCCCATACTGTCTTTTTCAGGGTCTTTGAATATTGATTTCAGAGCAAAGCCCAAATTACGCCACGGCAGGAATTTCAAATGAAAGGTAAGAAAAACACCTGTCCCCACCAGCAGAATGAGCATAAAGGGCCCCCACACAAAATCGTTCACCGTCTTCAGTATTCCAGCAAAATCCATACATTTCCTCCCTCACCTGCAGCAACGCAGAAAGGGACAGACTACCCAACCGTCTGCCCCTTTGTTCCACTGCGTTATTGCATTAACGTTTTATTCTTTCTCCATATCATACCATGGGAGGAGGGTTTTGTAAATCTGAAATCATTGCATCCAGCCCATCATGAAACGATATTTAATGGCTGGATATGTAACGGTTCAGCTTGTCTGAACTGTTACTCTGAAGTAACAACATGATAAGCAAGACTCGCAGCTCACCGAACCAATCACACCACCGGGCTTCAATTATTCATGTTCGTGGTACAATTCTTGGCTGTAAGTTTTTAATCATCCCCTCTTACTGCCTATAAGCACATTTTTTCCATGGAACGCAAATCCGTACTTCCGGATTCTATCCTGCGGTATTCCTCTTGCTATTAAATATGCCGAGTACTCTTTCAATTCAATTTGATCTAATGCCGATTGAACGGTATCGTTCAAAGTTTTCTCATCATTTACATCCTGTACCTTAAATTCCATTATAATCGCATCATCCGTATGCTCCTTCGGTTCCAACATCACATCATATCTGCCAAAGCCGCTTTCCCGATTTGACGCAACCGTATAACGATCCTCCAATTCCACAATTAATCCAAGCACAAAACCATGATAGAATCGTTCCGGTTCACTTTCTGCGGAAGGTTTTTTTCCTGTGTCAAAAAAACTGAATGTTGTTATGGACACTCTGTTCATATATACATTCATGGCCTTTATATCATCCTGCAGCATGGCTTTTATAAAGTCATTATAATTTGATGCCGATGAAGCAAACCAATCACGGACTAATCCCCGGAACATAATCATTACTTCCAGATTTGTTATCTCCAGTTCATACAGTTGTCTCCAATCCATCATAAAATCCTTCTGGATCAGGCATTTTCTCACCTTAAGATAACCACTGGCGAGCAGCAGACTCCAAATAGCACTCTCGTCAATATTAAGCTGCTCATACACGATCTGTTCATTGATTTCAGTGGTAATACTCTCTCCGGATAATAATATTTCAAAAGTTTCTTTTATTTGCCTGCTCCCCTGGCGTATTAAGTTTCCTGCCAGGTTATTACTGCTTGTATTAGTCCAGTAAGGACCTACCTCACCTTTATCAAGGAAATTAATGATTGACCAGGGATTATAAATCCCCTGCACCTTTCCGAAAGAAAACCCATCATACCATAGTCTTACCTCTTCTTTCATATCCGTTAAACCATATGTTCTTAATGATTCAAATACTTCATCTTCTGTAAAGCCAAAACAATCTGCATATTCATTGGATGTAGCCGTTATCTCCTTTAAATTGTTGAGGTCAGAAAAAATCGACTCCTTGCTAATACGAGTGATTCCTGTCATAATTGCACGTTCCAGATACGGATTATTTTTAAAGGTTGCATTAAATAAATTTCTGGTGAAAAAAGTCAAATCTTCCCAGTAACCGCTAACATAAGATTCCTGCATTGGGGTGTCATATTCATCCAGAAGTATAATCACCTTTTTATGGTAATACTTATATAGATAACTTGACAATCTCCTAATAGATATGCTGATCTCAAAGTCTTCCATATCTGACGATATACTGTGGAAATACTCTTTTTCCCTCTCATTTAATATATTCCCATCCGCTAAATAATCGTGTTTATTGTACTGGTCAACTATAAGCTCACCAATTTTTTTACGAGCCTGCGTATAAGAAGTTTCTTTTATATCCGAAAAGCTCAGCGCTATAACTGGATAAGTTCCCTGAAGAGAGCGGTATTCCTGCTCTTTCCAAATATCCATATCTTGGAATAGGTCACTGCGTCCTTTAAATTCTAATGAAAAAAACTGTGCAGTCATGCTCATTGTGAGCGTTTTCCCGAAACGGCGTGGTCTGGCAATCAGGGTCACTTTGTCGCCACTTTCCCACCATTCCTTTATAAATCTTGTCTTGTCAATATAAAATAATCCATTTGTTATCAGTTCATCGTACTCCTGATATCCGATAGAAATTCTTTTTATCATAGATTTATTCCTTTCCAGTTGGTTTTATGGCTAATTCTTGTTATTATATCTGCAATCTTTGATTAGAGTGTATTTGAAAATTGCTTTCGGCAAGATGTGCGTCACACTTTGTGGGAGATTTGACCTCGATGAGGGAGGCGTAGCGGGCTACGTTGACCGAATTGGGGGCAAATATACCGCGAAGTGGGGCGTGCGGATTGTCGGAATGAATTTTCAAACACACTCTAGTACAACCAGAAAATCCACTTCTCCTGCGTTACCAGGCAGTAGTATGGCTGTAAATCTTACTGCTCTTTTCTTCCGCCGCTTTTTGACCCAGGCAGTGCCCACCTCCGCATCTCCCCCTACACAATTAATTCCTTCTGCATATCCACCGAATAGATATACCTTTCAGACACCTTCCTACCCGTCATCCGCTCCAAAGCCTCTGTATAGTAATCAAGCTGAACCCTATATTTTTCAACCAGATCACTGCCATTTCTGCGCCATACCCTGTCTGTTTTGTAGTCTACCAATATGATCCTGCCCTCCTCATAGAAAAAGGCATCAATGATCCCCTGTACCAAAACGCTCTCATCCCCAGCATACTCTTCTCGCAGCCGGTCGGCAGAAATCCCCATGACAAAAGGCTGTTCCCGATAAAGCATTCCTGCGGCCTGGGCTTTTGCCATGCGTTTTCCAATAGAAGAAACAGCAAACTGATACACATCGCGGGGCGAAACTGTACGCCGGACCTCCCTGTCTATCCTGTGCCCGGATTCCAGAGATGCAAGCTGTTCCTCCACTTCCTGAACGGAACCGGCCTTTGAAAAGTCAAGGCATTCAAATACTCTGTGGTATGCGGTACCTCTTCCGGCTCCGGTCAGGCCCTCCTCCCGTTTCTCGATAAATGAAGGGATGTATGGAACCACCTCTTCCTCCTCATACCAGTCAGTGCTCTCCTCATCCTCCATGTGCAGCCGCTTTAACTCGGAAACCGTAACCTTTGCAGGGATCTTTTCCCGGTCCGGGTATGGATAAGTGTAGGTAAAGCATTCCTCTATCTGCTCCTTTGCATCCTTATCCCAGCTTTCGTTGGTGTCAAATCCCAGGATCTCCTGTTTTTTCATCATCTGTATCATCCTGGTCTCTGCCTCTTCCAGGGTAAGCTTTGCAGGCGAGATTACCTGCACACGGAAGCCCGCCTCATGGTTATGGAGGGGATTCAGCGCGTATGGACGTTTTTCATAGGAGAGATATACCCGGTCCATACAGCGGTGCCTTGCAAGGGCGGGAAAGATCCAGTCCAGATAACAGCGGGCTTTCACAAGCCTGCCGTAGGATATCCTGCGCTCCTCCTGCTTTTTAAGAGGCTCCAGGGCTGTCAGCCGCTTCTCCAGCCTGGAGGTACAGCCTGTGAGAATCAGTTTTTCTTTTGCGCGGGTCAGCGCCACGTAGAGAATACGCAGCTCCTCCCCCAGATTCTCGATCTGTATCTGACGCTGTACCGCCTTTTTTAAGAGGGTTGGTGTTTTGGTGCGGTATTTGGCATCCACCCAGTCTGCGCCCACACCCAGATCGGGATGCATGACCAGGGATGCCCTGGCATCCTGCTGGTTGAACTGTTTTCCCAGACCGGAGACAAATACAACAGGAAATTCCAGACCTTTGCTCTTGTGGATACTCATGATCTTCACTGTATCCTCATTTTCGGAAAGGATGTTGGCCTCCCCAAAATCCACCTGGTATTTCTGCAGATTTTCTATATACCGTACAAAGTTGAACAGTCCCCGGTAACTGGTGCTCTCATAGTCTCTGGCCTTCTGAAGCAGCATGAGCAGGTTTGCTTTCTGCTGTTCCCCGGAAGCACCTGCCCGGATATAGTCAAAAAGTCCTGTTCTGTCGTAAATCTCCCAAAGCAGCTCATGCATGGGTGTGTAGGGAACCTTCTTTCGGATACTTCTGTACAATTCCAGGAATCTGTGTGCCTTTTCCCCAATCTTTCTGTCCTCTGCATCCTCACATTCATGGAGTGTTTCCGCTGCCAGAAGCGCCTGATACATCCCTGATATTTCTTTCTCTTTGCCTGCACATTTCACACGCGCAAGCTCCTCCATGGAAAATCCGCCGGGCAGGTTGTGAATGGCTCCGGTAAAAGGGATGTCCTGCAGCGGATTGTCCAGGATCCGCAGGTAGTTTAACACAGTCATAACCTCTGACGCGGTAAAATACCCGGTCTTTGTGGTCACACTGGCCGGAATCCCCTGGGCGTTCAGGACACGTTTAAAGGTCTCCGACCAGCCGGACAGTGTCCTTAAGAGTATCACGCAGTCACTGAATCTGGCGGGACGGTACTTCCCTGTAGCCTTGTCAAGAACAGGATAGGAACCCACAAATTCCTGAATCTTACCCGCAACAGCCCTGGCTTCCAGCTCCTGCACGTTTTCACCGGATTCCATGACCTTCCATTCTTCCTCATCCGTCTCCACCAGAAGCAGTTCCGTGTCCTTCCACATGCTTTCGTCCGTCTTAGACAGCGTCAGTCCCCGGTCCTGACGCTCTGCCTCGTCCGTCTCCGCTAACGGCAGTTCTGTGCTTTTCCACTGTGTCCCGTCCGTCTTAAGCAGCGACGTTTCCGTGTCCTCATCCTGTCCGGCCAGGCTCGCTGACCGGAGGCAGCTGTTCTCCTCCTCTTTTCCATACGGGGGAAAGGATGCCCCGGGATACAGGGCCGCCGCTTCGTCATACTCTACTTTTCCCAGGGCCTCCCCCATGATCTGGTAGAAGAGAAAATTCACGCCGTCCAGCACTTCTTTCCTGCTTCGGAAATTTTTGTGCAGGTCTATTCTCAGGCAGTCTCCGCCTGCTGTGGAATAGGTCTTGAACTTCTCCATAAACAGATCCGGCCTTGCAAGACGGAAACGGTAAATGCTCTGTTTCACATCCCCCACCATGAAAATATTGTTGCTTCCATCCTCCATTTTAGAAACGGCGTTCAATAGCTTTTCCTGGACAAAGTTACTGTCCTGGTACTCATCTATCATGACCTCAGCAAACCTCCCGGCAAGCTCTTTCGCCGCCTGGGTCCTCCTGTCTCCCTCTTGGGAGTGATCTACTAAGATCTTCAAAGCAAAATGCTCCAAATCCGGGAAATCCAGAATATTTTTCTCTCTTTTTTTCTCTGCATAGGCCTGCGTAAACTGCAGTGTCAGGTCGATCAGCACACGCACGGGGCCTCCGGCCATCTGCACGTACCGGGCAGCCGCATCCAGGGAGAGAGAAAAATACTGCTCCCTCAGCTCCCCCAGCAAATCCTTTACCTGCTGCCGCAGATTTTTCGTCAGTTCTTTTGCCTCCTCCGATACCTGCGGGTCTTTCTTGGCTGAAAGCCTGGCAAAAGCAAGACCGGAAAACAATTTCTGCCATTCCTCAAAGGAATCTGTCTTGAGCAGCTTCTGTATAAAGGTCCTGTCAGACTGCAGTGCATTTTCATAATAGTAAGGGCCGCCCTCCCCCATGGCCGTGTCCAGAGCCGCGTCTGCCAGACTCATGGCTTCCTGCAGACTCTTTTGGATATCCTCTTTTATCATCTGCATCCACCCGGCCTGCTCCAGTTCCTCTTTGGAAGAGATATGGTAAGCCTCCTTACAGGATAATAGCCACTCCTCCGGATACGGATAGCTGACGGAAAAGGTGTAGAGCCGCTTTATCATGTCCTCAATCCCCTCATCCGTCTTGCCGGTGGAAAAACATTCCACAAACTGCAGAAACTCCGGCTCTTTCCTGCCGTACGCGTCATCCAGTACCTGCGCTGCCACATCCCCCTGCATCAGGCGCAGCTCTCCTTCCTCCGCCATCCGGTAGGATGGGTCCAGGTCGATCAGGTGGAAATAATTCTTTACCACATAAGAACAAAAACTGTCAATGGTGGTGATCTGTGCGTGGTGAAGCAGGGTGCTCTGTTTCTGCAGATGTTCATTGTCCTCATCCTCTGCAAGCTTTTTCTCAATTGCCAGACGGATCCGCTCCCGCATCTCCCCTGCTGCCGCCCGCGTAAATGTCACGATCAGCAGTCTGTCAATATCCACCGGATGCACCGGGTCTGTGATCATGGTTATAATACGCTCCACCAGCACTGCCGTCTTGCCGCTCCCTGCTGCTGCACTGACCAGTATGTTGCATCCCCTGGCATCAATGACCCTTTGCTGCTCTGTTGTCCACATCACTCCCATACTTACACCTCCTTGTCCACAGGGTCCCCGGACTTTTCCCCGTCTTTCATCTTATTCCATATTTCCTCCGGTTTCAGAGGGTTCAGCCGCCGGTAGCGGTATCCTGTCACTTTTTCGTCAAATCCGCAGGCCCCTTTATAGGGGCAATACTGGCAGGCATTCCGTTTTCCCATCTCATAGGGCAGAGTCTCTGCCTCCCCCGCCAGGATCCTGCGGCCGATCTCCCTCATTTTTTGGTTTACATAATTTGATATCAGATGAAACTGTTCCGGACTGACTGCGCTGGAATTTCGTGACAAACTTCCGTCCTTATTGATGGTCACAGGGACACTCAGGGAGGCAGCACCGTTCTCCCTCAGATTTACATCCAGTTTTTCCAGCACGCCTCTGTCTGAGGAAGCCAGGCCGTTCATGCGCAGTTCCTTCAGAATACGACGGTTCAGCGCCTCCGGGTCTTCCTCCTCCACTTTTTCCACCACAGGGTCCTTGATATTGTAATAAAAGATCCCTGCAGGCTCCACCTTTTTATCGGGATTGTTCCTCTGCTCCAATTCCAGAGCCGCATTCATATACAGCACAAGCTGAAGCTGAAGGCCATGATACAGCGCCAGCAGATCAAAAGAAGTATTTCCTGATTTATAGTCAATGACCTTCACCAGGATCTTATCCTCCTCCACACAGGTATCCACGCGGTCAATCCTCCCCAGAAGCTTCATCTTCTCCTCTTCTGACAATGTGATGTTAATGCTCTCCAGGGAATCCGCCATGGCAAAGGAGACCTCAAAACGGCTTGGCGTGAAGGCTCCCTGCTCCATCTGGCTGGTCAATGCCCAGATGGTCCGCTTCATCATCCGTTTTACCCGGCTGACCATGTATTCATTTCTGGCACTGCTTTTCAGTATGGTATTTCCATAGTAAGAGACTACTTCCTCCACACAGGCATTTGCCATCTCATCCATCTGTTCCTCGTCAAGGTCTGTCCAGGGAATGCCGCTCTCATGCATTTTCTTTGCAAACCGCTCCAGGCCGCTGTGCAGTACATTCCCCATATCCATGGGACTGAACTCATATCTGGCCCGCTCTTTTAACTCCAGCCCGTAAGCCAGAAAATGGGCACAGGCACACTGGGCAAACAGTTCCAGACGTGTGGCGCTGTTCTCCAGGGTCGTTCCATAGAGGGCCTTTGCCACACTTCTTCCGATCTCGTCCTCAGGGTTGACCCGAAATGCGCCTTCCACCATGTTCTGCATGGTCTGCTGCCATATTTCCTGCTTCTGGTACCAGGAAAACAGCTCCTTCCAGAGAGGGGACATCTCCTTATCAAGGATCTCCTTGAAGCCCTGCGCCAGATACTCCAGGGCACTCTGGGGATTTTCCACCTTCCAGGCAGAATCTTCGGAGGGGCGTTCTAAAACAAGAGCCGGAAACAGCTTCTGCACCGCGCCGATCAGGAAAGACTGGGTCATGGGTTCTCCTCCATCGTCAGCCCTGCTGTACGACAGATACAGTTTGTCCGAAGGCTTCGTCATATTCAGATACAGATAGAACCGCTGTGTATACAGATTTTCCCGGTAGGTAGGAGCCAGCGTAACCGTGGAGTCTTTTAAATCCTCCCGGTTCAGATCCGACAGGATCTTTCCCGCAGCGTCCTCTCTTGGAATCTTCCCGTCATTGACGCCCACAAAGAATAACACCTTTATGTCTTTCAGCCTGGTCCTCTCCATATCCCCCACCAGCACCTGGTCCGAGTTTGGAGGGATGATACCGATCTTCACTTCGGAGAGACCGGCCTCCAGCAGCTCTTTGAATTCCCGGAGGCTCACTTTCTCCTCCCCCAGAACCTCTGCCATCTTGTCAAACAGGTCCATGACCATGGGATAAATCTGACTATACTCCTTGGCCCTGTCCATGGCGTTCTCCGAAGCGAAGACCTTCCCGCTCCTGTCAAGCTTTTCCTGGATACCGCATGCGGTGATGAACCCATAAAACGCAGACACGCGCTCTAAGACGGTTCCTTTTCTGGTCTTCATCTGCTCTGTAAAAGGGGTCAGGATCTCCATGAGCTGTTTTCGGATTTTGTTGATCTCCACAACCTCCTCCGGCTTTTCTCCCCGGTAGTGGAGCACCCACTCCTCCTGCCATTTTCCAAAGCCCCGGATTCCCATGCCCAGCACATAGTTCTCCAGCCTGTCCATATCCTGCCCCTGCAAGTCCAAAAGCCCGCAGCGCAGCAGCCTGAAAACACTCTCGTAGCTGTAATTTTCCAAGAGCATGTCCACAGCCGAACGCAGAAATTCCACAAAGGGGTTCATGAACACAGACTTCTTCTGGTCAATAAAACAGGGGATATCAAACTTTAAAAAAGCTCTTGCTGCATGGTCCGCATAGGTTTCCATATCCCCGGTGATGACCGCAAAATCCCGGCATCTGTACCCTTCTTTCCGCATCAGGCGGCGTATGAAAAGGGCCGTCTCCTCCATCTCCTGTGCCGGATTTCTGCTCTCCCGGATGTGGACCGCCTGCTGCTCTTTCGTATAGATCTCCTTTTTAAACCGGAACAAGTTCTGTTCCAAAAACTCCATGGGTTCATTGCCAACAAACCTTCCGTTTCCCTTTACCCAGGTCTCCTCTACCTGACTTCCTGCTGCCCTGGCAAGTTTACATAACTTTGACACCGTCTCCCTGCTCAGATGAAAAAGATGATGGGGGCTTCCCTGGCGGTAAGCGTCCAGGCGTTCATCCATAGTAACGGTCACATACATAGTTTCACACAGGGGAAGGACCTTTTCCAGCAGTTGAAGCTGAATAGGGGTAAATCCGGTGTAGCCGTCCAGCACCATCACACATCCCGATAATTTTTCAGACTGTCCGGCCACACGTCCCAGAACCTCCAGCACTTCCTCCTGGGTAATAAAGTTTCCCTCCAGGTAATCAAAAAATCCCCGGTACAGCACAGAGATATCCTTCAGCTTATAATAAAGCTCCGGCTTGTCCTTGGCATAGTCCAGCATGATATCCATATCCTCTTTTGTGACTTCATACTGTTTCAGCTCTGACACCATGGACTTCATCTGGGAAATATAGCCCTGCTTTTTCATTTTCTCCCCCAGGATCTTCAATTCCTTTTTCTTTTCCTGTGATACCTTCCGAAGCACCAGGCTCTTCCCGGTCTCCTCCAGCACCTGTGCACAGGATTCCCCGGTCTCCTCCAGCACCCTGTAGGCAAGGCGCTCAAAGCTCAGAACATCAATGTTCAGGATTCCCTTTCTGGGGTGCATCATCACAAGTTCTTTCTGCGTCTGCATGGTAAACTGTTCCGGTACCAGCACTAAATACTGCTTCCCCGGATGCTCCATGGACTCCTGTATGATCTTCTGGTAAATATAATGTGATTTCCCGGCGCCTGAAGCACCGAAAATAAAATGCAGCGGCATGTATCTCCTCCTCCGATCAGTTATAAAAAAACTTCTCTATCACTTCTTCCACCCCGTTCTCATCATTGCTCCGGACAGTGATGTAGTCAGCCACATCCTTGACCTTTTCCTGGGCATTTGCCATGGCGGCGCCCAGCCCGGCAAACTGTATCATGGAAATATCATTATAGCCGTCCCCGCAGCACACCATCTCCTCCCTGGATATGCCCAAGATCTTCAAAAGCTTTTCCAGACAGTAGGCCTTGTCTACATTTTTTGGCGTTGCCTCCAGGAAAAACGGCTCTGAGCGGAAGATCTGGGCTTCGTGCAGATATTCCTCCGCCAAAAGAGGCTCGATCCGCTCCAGCTCATCCGGCTCCCCTGTAAGAAGACATTTGTTTACCGGAAAGTTTACATAACTAGGAAAATCCTTTCTGTGACAAATGGGCAGCCCGGTGATCTTTGATTCTGTCTCCATATAGATATCCGGAGTGGTTCCCGCAATGATCTGCTCCTCCTCATAAGTGATGATTCCCACCTCGTGCCGCACGGCACTGCGGTAGAGCTTTCTGGGCATACCCAGGGGAAGCGTTTTGGAATAGATACACTCCTTTGTCTTCCAGTTCACGATCCTGGCCCCGTTAAAAGCCAGCACATAACTTCCATACTTATCAAACTCCAGTTCATCCGCCACCGGAGCGATTCCCCTGGTGGGCCGCCCGGAAGCGATAGCTACCAAAGTCCCCTGCTCCTGTAGTCTTTTTATGGCCGCTTTTGTCCTGGGTGTCACTTTTTTCTCTGTATTGGTAACTGTGCCGTCAATATCCAGCACAAGTAATCGGTATTTCATAATCCTCCTGCCTCCTTGGTGACAAAATTGTCTGCAACCAGTGTATCACAAATTATGGAGGGAACCAACCTTGTTTTTCTCTCAGTGTTATTAACTTGTGATAATGTCTCCTTAAGAATCACTTGAGATTTTGTCTCTTTTTGATAAACTATAAAAGTTATGAAAGAAGGTAAAATTACATTGTCACAAGAACAACTAAAAACATTTACTGTCATCAATCGTTTCATCGACAAGTCTATTTCCAGACAACAGGCAGCTTCACTTCTTGGCCTTTCTACCCGCCAGATTACACGTTTAAAGAAAGGGGTCCTTACTTCTGGCGCTGAATCACTGATTCATAAAAATACTGGTAGAAAGCCTGCTCACGCTGTTACAGATGAAACGAAGGAAGCTGTCCTTAAGATTTATTCCCGCCCGGAATTGTCTAGGGCCAACTTCCTCCATTTCAAAGACATACTGCTCGCAGATTTTGGAATCGCTCTTTCCTATTCTGCACTTTCCAGTATACTAAAAAATGCAGGTTTTGAAAGCCCCAAAAAGAAAAAAATCCGTCACCGGACACACCGGCGGACGCGAAAACCACACCCCGGCCAGCTCATCCAGATAGATGCTACTCCCTATGAATGGTTTGGCGGAAACACGAAATACGCCCTCCATGGGGCAATTGATGATGCCACGGGCAATGTCGTCGGTCTTTTCCTCACACAGAACGAATGCCTTTATGGCTACCTCGAGACGATGCGCCAATGCTGTGTGGACTTTGGTGTCCCTCAAACCATTTACTCAGACAACCACACCATTTTCCGTTCCCCAAAAACAGGAAAGCTCACCATGGATGAACTGATCGCCGGAAAGACGGTCCACCTGACCCAGTTTGGACGTTCCATGCATGAACTGGGAATAGACCTGATTTTTGCGAAGACGCCACAGGCCAAAGGGCGCATTGAACGTTTATGGGTAACCTTACAGAGCCGTCTCCCCGTCGAATTCGCTAAGCGTGGAATCACCACCGTAGCAGATGCCAACCGCTTCTTGGAAGAAGAATACAAAGAGCTGTTCAATCAGAGGTTTTCCGTTGAGCCAGAAGCAGAATCTATCTTCGTTCCTCTGGCAGAAGGAATGGATATTGATACCATTCTCTGTGTGAAGCATAAAAGGAAGACCGATGCAGCTGGAACCTTTTCGTTCAAAAACCGATGTTTCCAGATCTTAGACGAAGGATTTCCGATTATTAATGCGAGAAGGGAGATTGAGGTGCTCCTCAATCCCCGGTATGGGATTCGCATTGCTTATGGAGGGCGCATATACGAAACCATACGGTATCTAAAGCCACAAAACAAGAATGCCAGCATAAAAGTGTCCAAAAAGGTGGTCAAAACCGTAGAACCCCATTTACAACTACGCCATAGCAGCGATGAATGGAAAGCCATCTGGTGGATGGAAGATTACAACCTGTCGCTAAAATTTTTATATGAACTATTCTTTGAGAAACAGCAGTCTGCTTCGTAAAAGGGCAAAAGCCCTTTTACAGAAGTGACATTTTCTCAAGTGAAACTGAACAATAAAAAGTGACATTTTCAAAAGTTATTGACACCTTGTTTTTCTCTCAGCCGGGGCTGCAGTGGCCATCAAAAAAACACCCCGGCAAGATTCTATATCTTTCAATAACCGATTCTTGCCGGGATGCTTTCCTCATACAATATATATTTTTTTGCCTGCTAAATCACAAACGGTTTAATCCCTCCTCTTTTCACAATAATCCCTGGGGGAAATATTAAAATACTTCTTGAAGCATTTGCTGAAATATCCCGCATCCTCATACCCGCACCTTTCAGCAACATATGCCACATTATGGTATCCCTCATCAAACATTTTCCTTGCCCGAACCATGCGTATCTGTAATATATACTCTCCAATGGTCATCTTATTCGTTTCCTTGAATTGCTGGCATAAGATTGTCTTGCTTACTCCAAATACTTTAGATAGTTCCGACAATGCGAGATCATACCGGTGATAGTTTTCTTCGATATAGTACATCACTTTTACCGGCAGAGAACGTTTTTTCTCCGCCATTCGTTCTCCCATCGTCTGCATGATATCTGTGATATACCGCAAAACTTCCGCTTGGATTTGATCAACATCTCCTATGGAAAATTTCGGAGGAAACATTGGTAAGAATTTATCATCCTCCGTCAAATCTTCTTCTATAAGCTGAAACACCTCAAATGCACAGGACGCCATGTCATCGGCTCTTCGTAAAATAATCTCAGGCCGTACCTCATTCTTTTTCATTTCCGAAAAAATCTCTCTCACCAGGGACTCCATTGCCGAAATGTTTACCGTACGAATATACAAAATAATCTGTGAGGACCGGTCACCAAAAAAATCACTCAGCTTCACATAACTAAGATTAAGATGTGAGCTGTTATAAATCCCTGTTTTCCGATACATAAGCATAAATCTCTGTACTACACTCGCCTCATGTACGGAAACGCCTATATCCCGCAGCCGTTCCTTGGCAGATCCCTCACTGATCAAAAATTCCAGGGGAAGCTTGTGCTTTATAAAGTCAAGAAGATACTCTTGTACTTCCAAAACCACAGACTCCAGCTTTCCTACAGATAGTTTTCCGGTTACGACCACATGCAGACTCTCCTTATCTACACTGGTCATACACTGGATTTCCCTATTTTCAAATAATTCCGTTAATATATTAGAAATCGTAAAATAATAGAAAGAATCCCCTCTCCCCGATCTGTGTTCTTTATTATCAAAATATGCATCCAGGATAAATACCATCCATCTGTTTTCCTCCTGCAAATCCAGAATCTTTCCGGCCATTCCTTCTATTTCTGACCAGTCCGATCTGCTGTCTGCAGAAAAAACCTTATTCACAAAATGCTCCTTCACCATCGGCGTTGCAATATACTGCCTGGTTTCAAGCTCCATGATACGGGCACTGCGCAGCCTTTCTGCTTCTATTTGAGAAGACGCTTTATCCAAACATTTTTTTAACTGCTGTTTATCAATTGGCTTTAACAGATAATCAAAGACTCCCAAATGAACTGCCTTCCGGGCATATTCAAACTCATCGTATCCGGTCAAAAGAATTATTTTTCTCTGGGGTTCACCTCCTGAATTCTCATCAGCCAATGCTTGTATGACATCTAAACCACTCATAACAGGCATATTGATGTCCATCAGCACAATATCCGGACGCAATTTCCGGATCAACCCCAGGCCTTCCTTTCCGTTTTTACTTTCCCCAACACACTGATACTCATCTTCCCATTCAGATAAGTACTGTTTCATTGCCTGCCTAAAGTAATACTCATCATCAACTACTACAATGGTATGAATAATTTTTTACACCCCCCCCCGGACTCCTTTTTGAAGATCATTCGAGCTGACTTTCGGAATTGTCATGATGATTCGTGTAAAAACCCACTGTTCACTTTCAATCTCTAATCCGTATTCCGGCCCGAAAAAAAGTTGTATCCTTCGATTTATACTATACAAGCCGAAAGAACTCTCCTTCTTTTTATCTGTACTTTTCAGAGAATCCCGCAGCTTTTTTAATGCTTCGGGAGCGATTCCAGCTCCATTATCCCAGACAAGGAAAATGAGACTGTCTTCTGTCTCCGAGACACTCAATTCAATCTTTCCCATTTCCTGTTTTTCTTTTATTCCATGGTAGATTGAATTTTCTAATAATGGCTGTAGTGTCAGCTTTGGAATACAATATTTATCCATCCCTCCACATTCCGTAATCGTATAGTCCATATATTCTGCATAACGTAACCGCTGGATATACAGGTACTTCCGTGATAATTCTATTTCCTGCGCAACGGAACTGATATCATTGCCCCAATTTAGAGACAAGCGATAAAACTGTGACATTGCCATCACCGCTTCCCCGGCTTCTTCATACATTCGACAATCCACCAGACTTTTAATCATCTCCAGCGTATTATATAAAAAATGTGGTTTGATCTGAGACTGGATGAGCTGAAATTGGTAATTGCTCTTTTCCTCCTGATCCTGGTAAATCTGCTGCGTCATCTTCTCAGAATTTTCCAACATTTGATCAAAAGCGTAATATAGATTCTGTATCTCATTACTTGAAAACTTTGTGTTGTCTTCCCCCGTCCTTTTCATTGTATGATAGTTAAGCATTTTCCTGGAGAGGGCACCGATTGGTTGGGTAATACGGTTTGCAATTGAAAAAGCAATGCATAGTGAAATCGCACAGGCTATCATGCCTATGGTCATGGTCATCTGAAAAACCATGCCCTGGCTCCTCAATAAGGTATCCATAGATGTAACATAAGCAACACTCCATTCACTGTCTTCCATCTGCATAAGGGAGTAGAGTAACGTATCCTCCCCTTCCGTAATCTCACAGCTTCCCTCTTCCTGCAATTGACGGACTTCATCACTGCTTAGATTATGCCCTGCAATGAAGTCGCTGCCGATGGTCTCTTTATCCGAGGAAGATAATACCTGCAGTTTCTCCGAAAGCAGATAAAATTCAACCTGCATCTCATATGGCAGATTTTTCTCAAAAACATCTGAAAATAAATCTTCCTCAATAATGAAAGCGATATAGCCTAACGGATTGAGGGTCATCAAGTCCACCACCTGTTTAGAAAGCACGAAAAACTGAAGCCGTTCACCGTTAACTCCGTTCATCTCATAAGGGCCATCCAGGATAAGACTCCGTTCTGCATTGTTTACAGCAAAGTAATCTCTCCCCAGTACATCCTCCACCAATGCAGGAAACGATTCATCACGAAAAGATAAAAAAGTTCCATCCAAAGTGACAAATATATATTGATAGATATACCGATTCGTCCCAATGATGGGGATAACTCTGCTGCGCAGCATACGATTCATATTATAAAAATCCAATTCATTTTCCGGGGCCTGCGGATTATCTGCGAGAATTTCCATAACAACCGTATCCAGTGCTATTGATTTTTGATAATCTTTCACATGGTCCAGCTGTATCTGTAAACGATTCATAATATAGACCAGTTCACGGCGGTAACTCTGCAAAACCGTTTCTCGAAACACTCTATGCATCATATTCTGTGATCCAATCACAGTCACCATCAACGCTGCTATCAGAAGAATGGAATAGCTAAAAAACATTCTCAGCCGTACAGACATATTTCTCATACCAGTCCCTCCTTTAAACCGATACCAAGCCCCCGCAGTCAATCCCGTCAGCAAAAACGCTATGATTTTATGGCACCTGCAGTCATTCCTTCAATTACCTGCTTATTCAAAACAGCATATACAATCAGCGTCGGCAGCATGGACAGTGTAATTGTTGCAAAGGTAGCTCCCCAGTCAACCCCACCCATTTCACCGACAAAATCACTGAGTCCCACCGGCAATGTTTTCATATTCCCGGCAGACATAAATGTATTTGCATATGTAAATTCATTCCAAACATTCACAAAATTAAACGTGAGAATCGTTACCGTTATATTTTTTGACATTGGAAAAATAATATTCTTAAAAATATACCAATAGGACGCCCCGTCAATCGCCGCCGCCTCCGTCAGCGAATCCGGAATCCGTGACATGAAATTTTTGTACAAAAATATACATATGGGTAATCCAAACCCCACCTGGGGAATGATCAAGGCCCAGTAAGTGTTCCTTAATTTCAACACATTGTAAACCTGAAACATAGGGATCAAGCATGCGAAAGAAGGAATCATCATTCCGAAAAGGAAGAATGTCATCACCTTTTCAGCATAGCAAAAGCGCATCTTACTTAAAGAATAACCCGACGGTGCAGCCAGTGCAACCAGAAAAATCAATACACCCACGGCTACCAAGAAACTGTTTATAAAATATTGAAATAGATCAGACTGGAAAGCTTTCTGGTAATTACCCATATAAATTTCCGAAGGAAGCAGATACGCAGCTCGTGCTAAATCCGCATCTGTTTTAAAACTGGATATCGCAACCCAGAAAAACGGATAAAGCTGAATCAAAGCCACGACCACCAATACTATAAGAAAGATCACCCTGACAGGTTTCTTCATTGACAACAAATTACGATTCATTTCACACCATCCTTTCCCCTGGGACCTAGACGTATTTCTGCTGCAGCTTTTTGCCTATGTAACGGACAATGCCGACTGCCAGCAGTGATTCTACCGCAAGGAACACCGACATTGCACTTCCGACACCAAACTTTGCCATACCAAAAGATGTTTTATACATATAAGTAGCAACCAACTCTGTGGTCGTGCCCGGACCGCCCTTTGTCAAAATATAAGAGATATCAAACGCCTTCAGCGTTCCGTTGATCAAGAGAACCAGCTCCATTATAATAATATTCATGATCATAGGGATTTTAATTTGAGTATGTAATTTCCACCAACCACAGCCGTCAACAATAGCTGCTTCCACAACAGATGCATCAATATCCATTAGACCTGAATAGAAAATAAGCATGTGCATTCCCACAAATTTAAAGGCATCCAGCATAATAACAATGACCAGCGCCCAATCCGCTTCAGACAAAAATGCGATTTGCTTCAATCCGGCCAGACGCATCATCGCCGGTATAACACCTTCCGGTACGATGGAAAACATCCTGGAAAAGATCTGACAGATAGCTGCTGAGGATATAATACAGGGAACAAAGTATGCCACTCTCAGAACATTTGTAAATTTACGAATATTACTTAACAGAATTGCCAATCCCAAACCTATCAACATCTGTATCGTTGTACTTCCTGCCATCAGGTACAGATTATTTTTAATTGCGATCCGGAATGTACCGTCACGGAACATATTTATATAATTATTAATTCCATTAAATGTCATCTTTCCAACACCACTATAGTCATAGAAGCTAAATGCCAAGGAGTAGATTATGGGAATGATCACAACAAGGATATACACTATCAGTGCAGGCCCTGAAAATATCCAGGGTGCAATTTGCTTTTTTTTAGATTTCAACTCAGCTCCCCCTTCCAAACAAACCCGGCCACGAAGTCTCCGATTCGTGGCCGGAAAATATATTTAGTTCAGCCTATTATTGCAAATTTCTTTTAATCGCTTCATCCAGACGGGCTGCCCATTCCTTCGGAGTAAGATTTCCCAACGTCAGGCTGGGTGTCTCGTTCAACAAGACTTCAGATGTGGCAACATCCACTACTACATCCCAGCACTTTGCAAAACTTCCGGCATTTGCATAGTTATCCAAAAGTTCAAGCTGGAGTTTACTTGCATCATCTGTACTGGACGGCTTTCCGGGCGGCAGATAACCATGTTCAAAGCAACCATCATTATAGTGATCCCACAGAAATCTGAAAAAATTCAAAAACTCTTCATCCTCTGCACATTCCGCCGAGATTGCCATGGGAGTACCGCCATTATAGAATCCATCTTCCGGTGCGGTTACATCATCCTCACCTAAAGCCGGCATAGTGAAAATACCAATGTTATCTAACAATTCCATGTTTTCATCGCCAAAGATGTTAAGATCCCAAGAGCCTGAATAATACATGCCCGCATCACCATTAACAACAAGCTGCGCAACCGTGGAAGAATCCGCGGTAGTCCATCCTTCCTGGAAGTACTGGCCAATATCCTCTATAAACTGAGCGCCCGCCAGGCCGACTTCAGATGAAAATGCCTCCTCACCAGCTGCTGCCGCATCAATAAACTCGTTGCCGGTCATCCTGTAAGGGACAAATGCAAGATACCTGAGAAGTCTCCATGCCCCATCCATCGCAATTGGGGTCTTGCCTGTGTCTTTGATCTTTTGACAGATTTCAAGAAGCTCGTCCAGAGTTGCCGGGGCAGAATCTATACCCGCTTCCGCAAAAACATCTTTGTTGTAATAAAAGAACTCCGCCTGACTTTGCCAGCTGACACCGCAAATCTCACCATCGCTTGTGCTGGGATAATTAAGGGATATAGGATAGAAATTATCTCTGATCCCCAGCTTATCATATATGTCACCTACGTTGGCAACTGCACCTGCATCCCACAGCTTATAGAAAAATGAATCAATATCACAGGTGAACCAGTCCGGTAACTCATTGCTGGCTGCCAGCGTACGGATTTTCTGGTTTCTTGCCTGCTGATCACTTATGTACTCAATCGTCATAGTAAAGTTGGGATTTACCTGCTCCTTATACATCTCAACGATATCCAGCAGGTTTTGAACCCCGCCTCCTGTTTCACTTTGGGCGATATAATAAATCTCATATTCTTCGCCTGTTGTCTCATAACCACTATCCCCGGTTACGGCCTTGTCCGATTCATCTACAGCGGGTGCGTTCTCTTTGGATGCATTATCAGCTGATTCAGACGATTCTTTGCTGCCGCACCCTGTAAAAAGACTTGCAAGTAAACTAAGACCAAGCAGCATACTGATTACAGTTTTTCTTTTCTTCATTTTTTTCTCCTTTCAAATACACGCCTCTAAATGATATATTTAGTTTAACATTCGTTAAATCCTAAAAGAATGGAATTTAGTAAAGGGATCTGCAAAATAGTCCGGTTCCTAATTCCCCAAAGAGTTTTTCATTTGAATCAGCATAACACTGTGTCTCGGTAAAAGAACCTCATAACTATCTCCCATCAATTGCAGCTCCACGTTCTTTACCGCAAAATCTGAATAAGGGAGAACATTCTCCGAACTATAGAGTGAGGATACCATTGTTTCGCCATATTTCGGTATCTTAAATTTTTTGGTGCCGTCGTAGGAACGGTTAATGAGCGTAATGGTCAGCACGTTATTTTTTTCCGTAGCCACAGCATCCCTCACGGCAAAACAAAGCTTTCCGCCAATATGATTTTTCATTACAGAGAACATCTGTCCGCTGGGCGTCAGGAAGGATTTATCCCACTCCACTCGGATCGCCCCTTCATTAACCGCTTCAAAATGGCAGGCCATATAGATTCCGGAAGGATTTGCTTCCTCCATCAACATATGGAGCATTGCGGCAGTAAATATCCCATCATTGACACTCTTAGGGCGATACCATCCATACCAGACATTCCATTCGTCGAAAGAGATCCGCAGCGTATCATCATTCAATTCACTTCTCATTTTGTGTACCAATTTTCTGCACTGTGTATCTACTTTACTAATACATTCATAATACTCTTCCGCATATTTATCCGGTTCCGCAAATAACGGCTGGGCCACATAGGAGTGCAGGGATACCAGCGGCGCGATCTGGCCTAACGGCCTGGCTGCGTGTTCCACCCAGTCTTTATTCGGATAAGGACCAGAGGAACACAAAGTAAGACCAGGGGATACCTCAAGCATCTTTTTACCGATCTCAATTCCCTTCTTACCATATCCGATTGGGGTATTATCCCCTTCCATATGACCATAGCCGAATTCATTACCTAAAGACCAAAAACGAACATTATATGGTTCTTTATATCCTCGCTCAATCCTTAGACGCCCATATTCCGTGTCTCCATCCCCATTACAATATTCTACCCACTGAGCACACTCCTCCGGTGTATTCCAGGTTGGATTAATGGTAATAAACGGTTCTGCTCCAATCTCACGGCAGAGTGCTATAAAGTCGTCAGTATTAATCTCATTGAAATCATACCCCATGGAGTGTGGCTGTGTTTCCAGACCCATATAGGATTCAAACGGAGCTCTCATATCTACCGGCAGCAGACCATCCTTCCAGTTATATTCTCCCGCAAAGTTGCCTCCTGGCCAGCGCAGCAGCTTCACACCGATCTCCCGCAATAATTCTACGACATCAGGCCGCATACCATGGAAATTCTTCTCTGGAAGCAGCGAGACCGCACCTATGGAAATGGTTCCACATCCGTCAAAACTAATCGTGAGGTCTGCATTTTCATCCAGTTTTGAGGCATGCAGGAGCACTGATTTCACTTCAAAGTCTGCCCTGTCATACTCCAATTTTTCCTGTATATATATATTGCCGTCTCGATCTGTCAATGCGATCCGTATGACAGTTGGCTGCCATACTTTTACTGCCAATCTGCATTCATAATTACAATCTTTTTGTACGGATATGCCGCTCTGTCCGATTCCGCTTTCTTCCTTTCCATAATGATTCACAATAGTCACCGCATTGCATTCGTGCCTTCTCTTCATGTGATAATCATCCGCATGCCGTGTGTAACTTTCACTGGCTTGTAAAACAGATACATCCTCTTTCTCGTTAAAGATAATATTTGTTTTCTCTCCAATTCGATACCACCCCGCCGGGCATCCGTGGTAGCACTCCGGTTTTCCTGCGAATTTTCTGTTTTTTAACATCTGCGCAGAAATTCCGTTATGAATACAGGACCTGGTGTGTTCCAAGTTATTGCCGAACAAAAGCGGAGACACGGTTACATCCGTATTGTAGTCCGGACTCACCTGTACAGTCTTACAATATTCCTTGAAATTCTCTTGTTTTTTTCCCAAGCTCATATCAAATCCTCCTGTTAATATTGGGCTTAATCTGGTTTCTTTAAATTAATTTTAGTTTATCAACTCACTGAATTTAAAGAAATGGAAATTCATAAACAAATATGTAAAATAATAAAGTGATAAATCTTTTTCAGACTTATCACAATAAAAGGCGCCATCCATACCCGTCCGCCCCCTCAACAATTTGTCCTCCTTTCAAGAATCCTTGCATATTTTCCCCACTTCCATAATAAGTTATAAAAAGGAATGCAGGAGGTGCAGCCATGAGCTCAAAGACCAAGATTGTCGTATTACATATGAAAGAAGTCATTTATACCATTATTTTCGTGGTACTTGCCATTCTTCTGGCGGTTCTTCTCTTTATGATGTTCGGAAAAGACCGGAAAGCCGACTCAGCCGCCACTTCAGCCGCTGTCTACCACGCTGGCGTGTATAAAAGCCCCATCACACTAAATGGCAACACATTTGACGTTGAGGTTACTGTGGACGAAAACCACATAAATGCCATATCTCTGGTAAATTTAAGCGAGACCACCACTGCCATGTATCCGCTGATGGAGCCCGCACTGGATGCGCTCTCCAGCCAGATCTACGCATCGCAGACCACGGAAAACATTACCTATACAGACGAGAACAAATACACCTCGATGCTTCTGCTGGACGCCATCAACGAGGCGCTGGACAAAGCAAAAGTGGATTGAACGCCGCGGCCGGCATAACAAGCCGAATAAAAAAACGGGGATGCTCCGGAACATCCCCGTTTTTTTCTGTCTGTTGATCATATCTGTTCTTCTCTGAAACCGCTTCTCAATTTACCGTGAGTACCTCCCCTGCATAGATCAGATCAGGATTTTCTATCCCATTGGCTGCCGCAAGCTGCGAAACCGTGGTACCGTACCTGCGTGCGATCCCGGACAACGTATCGCCGTAGCGCACAACATAAGTCCTTCCCACATCCCCGGTACTTCCCGAGGAAGATACCTGAAGAATCTCACCCGGATAGATCAGGTTGGGATCAGAGATATGGTTCATAGCCGCAAGTCTTTCAACAGAAGTCCTGTACATCTGTGCGATCCCCCAAAGAGTATCCCCTCTGCGCACCAGATATGTGTTATTCATCTCTGAAGAAGGCACATTATCCGCCAGCGTGATCCTCAAAACCTCACCCGGATAGATCAAATTAGGATTTGCGATCCCATTCTCCGAAACGATGGCTGAAACACTGGTCCTGTACATCTCTGCGATTCCCCAAAGTGTATCCCCGCTCTTAACCGTATATTCCACTGTTGACGCAGAAGGCTCCGGCATGGGCACAGGCCCCGGCACACTGCCCGGTTCTTCCAGAAACATGGCATCCGTATAAAGATCCAAATCCACCGGCCCAGAGATCCCGGCCACATTCCCCATATCCGAATACTGCCATCCGGCCCAGGAATCCCAATTCACCGCCGAGGAAGGTTCAGAAACGCCATACTCCGCGATCCAGAGCGGATACGCTGTCAGTCCGCCGCCAAAAACAGCCCCTGCATTATAAGCGTCACTATACACCACGGTCCCTTTGCCGCTCAGATCTTCCACTGTCCTGATAAACGCCAGCCCAATTTCATTGGCCTCAGCGGCACTCAGTGTTGTCAGGTCTTCAAAGTCCATCGCCAGGCGGCACTGGAACTCCTTCCCCTGTATGGTATTTACAAAAAAATGGGCCTGGTACTCAGCCTGGGAGACCGTCCTGGCCGTGACATAATGATAAAATCCCACATTCAGCCCGGCTGCCCGTGCCCTCTCGTAATTCTGTTCAAAATACGGGTCCGTATAATCACTGCCCAGACCGGAACGGATATAGACCGTGTCCACCCCGGACTCTGCCACCTCCTCAAAATCAATATCCCCCTGCCACATACTCACATCAATCCCCCGGCGCTGTTCCCCCGAAGCCGCAGGGAGGGCAGACACGGATGTACAAGTGAGCAGCACAAAAGCCGCTGATAACAATATATATGAAAATACTTTTCTGATCATATCAATAAAAATCCTTTTTTCTCTATCATATGACCCCTATTCCCATCTGCTACCTTTCCCTCTCAATCAATGAAAGTTTTCCATCCGCTGCGCATTGCCGTGCGGGTGTTCCACCCGCTAAACCATCCGCCCCCTTTTTCTGGACGCACCTATCCTTTCACGGCGCCTGCCAGGATTGCATTCTGCACCTGCTTACTTAATAAAATATAGATCAAAAGCACTGGGAACGTAGCCACTACCATTCCCGCCCCTATAGGTCCCCATTCCGTATAATACATACCAGCCAGGCTTTGGATCCCTACCGTAAGTGTCTTATATTTTTCATCACTGATAAAGGTCATTGCAAACATCAGCTCATTCCATGAAGATAAAAACGTAAAGATAGCGATCGTAGCCAATGCCGGCCGGACCAGTGGTAATATTACCCTGAAAAAGGTCTGATAAATATTGCATCCGTCTATACAGGCCGCCTCCTCCATCTCGTACGGCACGGTTGCGTAATGATTTCCCAGCACCATGATCCCAAAAGGAAGGGCGAACACAATATACGGAATGACGATAGCCAGCGGCGTATTCAGTATATTGATCTTCTTAAATAATATAAATAGCGGAAGCAGCGTTGCATGGATAGGGATTGTTAGACCCGCCATAAAGAACCAGTAAGCCGCTCCCCTGAGTTTCCATCTCATCCTTGTCACTGCATAGGCAACCATGGAGATCAAAATGGTAGATACAACAATGACCACAACTGCCACCAGTACACTGTTTCCCAGATATCCTAAAACCTTTCCTCCAAGCAAGGCGTTCTCATAATTTTTCACCTGCCAGATTTGGGGAGGCCCCATAATATTGCCGCCGAAGATTTCCTGATTACTCTTAAATGAGAAAAACACCAGCCAGATCAGCGGATAGACCGAGGTCACAGTAAAAAGGAGTAAAAACGCCATAAGGATTATTCTTATGCACTTTTTGCAGATAATACTTTTTAATGATTCTTTCATCCTTTTCCTCCCCCTTAATATTCAATCGGTGATGTCTTCACCAGCCGCTGCAAAAGATATGCTATGCCAATACATTCCACTACGATAAAAATTGCAGCTGCACTTCCGTATCCATAACGGTTGATGACAAAAATACTGTTGAACATCAAAGAGCTGGGCACTTCTGTGGAATTCACCGGACCGCCGTTTGTCAGTACATAGATCATGTCGAATGCTTTTAAAGAGCCTGTGATAACAAAGATCGCACATGTCTTTAACGTTGGTAATATCAAAGGTATGGTAATCTTCATGGCTGCTTTTATGCCCGTGGCCCCATCTATCTGCGCGGATTCATGGATGTCCTTTGGAATGGCCTTGATGGCCGTATACAACAGAAGCATGTGATACCCTATGTTCTGCCAGATGATAGGGATAAATACACAGAATAGAGCAGTTTTGACATCCCCTATCCAGTTTTGTGTGAGATTTTCCAGCCCTATCATTTTCAGCAGCTCATTTAAGGCTCCATAATTAGGATTATAGATCTTAAGCCAGAGCTGGCCCACTACTACTGTGGACAAGGTGACCGGTATAAAAAATATGGTACGAAAGATAACTTCACCCTTTATATGTGATGCCAGGATCAACGCCAGGATCAGGGCCAACGGCAGCTGGATCAACAGCGTAAAGATACACAGAAGAAAGGAATTGATAACCGCCCTATGGAAAATAGTGTTTTGAAACATTTCTATGTAATTATCAAGGCCGATAAAGATCCCTTTTCCGATACCATCCCAGTCTAATAAACTATAGTAAAAAGAAAACAGTACAGAAGCGATCAGCAGGCCTCCAAACAGCAGCAAAGACGGAAGCGTGAATATAGCGATCGCTTTTTTATTTCCTAAAAATCTATCCAAAATAGCACCTCCCTGCTTTTAAAATCGGCAGCATAATCTGCGGGATAGAGATTATGCTGCCGAAATCATATTATTTCCTGGTTGCCGTCATTGCCTCTATATATTGTTCTGCCGTGGTCTGCTTCGCATAGATCCCCTGCAGAGAATTGCTGTGGATATCTGCTGTCTCTGCATCCAGCAGGGTATCCCATGCCAGACAGAAGCCGTCTGCATTTTCCATCAGTTCCGTTAAACGTTTCTGCATATCCGGTAACTCCGCGTCTCCCTCGTATTTCCATGTGGGAAGGTGCGCGCCGCTCTCGTAGCCATATTCTGAAAATTTCTGGCTCATAAATACAGCAAACTCTACGGCTTCTTCTTTTTGTTTTGATTCAGAAGAAACCATTAAAGTAGCACTGGCTCCTCCGATATAAGAATTCTGTTTCTCCGCACCGCCTTCGGCTGTTGGCCAGTTTGTCACTGTCAGGTGTCCTGCCAGAGGTGAATCCTCATCTAAATTCGCAACGCCCCAGCTTCCGTTATAGAACATAGCCGCTCTGCCTTCCAGAAATTCATTTTTCGCCTCATCGTTGGTGAGCGCCACTGCGCTGTCTGAAAAGACACCTGTGCTGACCATTTTCTCCAACTCTTCTGCGGAATTTTTCACAAATTCCTGGTCAAAATTCCCTTCCCCGTTTAACAGTTTTGTATTTTCATCAACACCTCCGTAGCGCAGGGAAAGGATACCGAATGGGAACAGCCCGGGCCATTTGTCTTTTTCCCCCAATGACACGGGTGTGATCCCATTTTCCACGAATACCTTAGATACCTCATACATCTCATCCATGGTTTCCGGAACCTTCAGATCATACTGGTCAAACAGTTCCTGGTTGCACATAAGTACGCCGATAAAGCTGTCCAGGGGAAGTCCGTATAAGGAGTCCTCATAGTAAAAATTATTACATATGTTGGGCATCATTTTATCCATATCAATGACACCGCTGTCCACATAAGCGTCAAGGTTTTCTACAATCCCGGCTTTTACAAAGGATTGGGAAAATCCGCCGCCCCAGGAATAGAATACATCGGGAGCCGAACCTGCTGCCAGTGTGGTCTTTAACTTTGTCTTATAAGCTTCGTTATCTGTTTTGTCCTCTTTGACGGTAACATCCGGATGTGTCTTTTTGTACTCCTCCAGCGCTTTATTCCATGCCAATACCTGGCTGT
Source organism: Blautia marasmi (assembly GCF_900258535.1). Lineage (NCBI taxonomy): Bacteria > Bacillati > Bacillota > Clostridia > Lachnospirales > Lachnospiraceae > Blautia > Blautia marasmi. Next base: position 3,060,182 of record NZ_OIWX01000001.1, on the reverse strand, counting down.
CCGTTTCATTCACCATAATGTGGGAAACTGTTAATTCTACCCCTTTTGTATCCCCATTATCCGTCTCTTTCTTTTGTGGGTCCGCCCCTCCTTCACTTCCACAAGCCGCTAAAGATACTACCATGGCCGCTGCCATAAGTGCCGCTAATCCTTTTTTCCTCATTTTCCTTTCTTGCCGGGAGCACCCGGCAATTCCTCCTTTCAAAGTTTAACGTGTTTTTTTATAATTGTATTATACCTATTTTCGCTTTTTCTTTTCCTTTTGCTTTTTACTATTTCTATTAATATTTTTACCACGGGAAACAGATTTCCGGCCCCTTTGCAGGTCAGCAAAAAAGGCCGTGCCGGCATATGACTTTGGCGGACAGAATAATAGAACTGCACCGCTTCTGAAAGCCGGTGCAGTTCCGTCTATAAGGTTATACACAATGTACAGGGATCTTAACCCTGACGTTTTTTGGAACGGTACTCATAAGGCGTACAGCCTACCGCTTTTTTAAACAGGATCCCTAAATAATTGGCATTGCCGGTCCCTACTTTTTCCGCTACTTCATAGATCTTTAAATCAGTCTCTTCAAGCAGGGATTTCGCCCGTTCAATGCGCTGGGCATTTACATACTCCACAAAAGATACCCCCATCTCCTTCTTGAATATACGGCTCAGATAGCTGCTGTTCAGATAAAATTTCTCAGCCGTTCCCGCTAACGCCAGCGTGGCATCCGACAAATGCATGTTGACATATTCTTTTACCGCATAGATCAGGCTGGACGGCCTGACAGACTTTTCATCGTGATACATTTCCATGATCTTTCTGCACATATCCAGAAAACAATCCTGCAAAAGCTTTAATGTAGGTATCTGAAAGATCCGCTGGTAATACTCCTTATAATCCTCATGGAAATCATAAGATGCCTCTTCCTTTGTATTCATAGAATAAATATAAAAGACAGCATTGAGAAGCTGCAGCTTCAGATAAAATAAATCCATAAAATTGATATGCTTCCATTTTTCAAACCAGTTATGGACCAGTTCCTCCACCTTGGCGGGGGAGTCTGTTTCAATATAAGCATGCAGTTTTTTCAAATCTTCCATGGGTATGGGATTGGCCATTCCCTCAAACCTGGAAAATATTTTTTCCTCCTGATATTGGTTGTTTCCGAAAACAATAGCTGAATTCAAACGATTATTAGCTCCCATATACGATTTATAAATGTCTTTCATAAACCGCTCTGCATCCCCAATCCCATAATAAATGGGGAAATGAAACGTTTTTTTCCATTTCCCTTCTAATTCAGCCATAAATGTTTCCCATGAAAAATCCTCTTCACGGCTTAGGAATACTATATGCCCGAACTTGTCCGGCACCCAGTATATCCTTTTATTTTCCAGCTCCTTTTCCAGATAATGCGTCATCCACTCTGTGTTCCCTTTTTTAATGTCCATGCCAAGTATTATCTGGGAGAAATCATCAAAACTCACCACCACGGTCTGATAAAATCCCTCCCTGCCCGGCAGCAGAGAATCCACAGCATTTTCAGATAAAGAATCCTGATGGAAATCAGGCTCCAGTAATTTTTTCAGATAATATTCCCGCACGATGGGTTCATTCTGCCTTCTGTAATCTGTCAATTCCCGAAACAGCTCATCCTGTGACTGCTGGGATAAGATACTCTCTTTAATCTCCAGTGCCACGTTTTCCAGTTCTTTTTCGTCGATGGGCTTGAGCAGGTAATTATCCAGACCCACCCGGATACCGCGCTGCGCGTATTCAAAATCATCATGTCCGGTAACGGCGATCACTCTTACATTGGGACAGCTCCCTTTTAACAGCCCGGTAAAAGACAGACCGTCTAAACCGGGCATACAAATATCTGTCAGCACCACATCCGGTTTCAATTCTTCCGCCAATTGAAGCGCGCCCTGAGCAGTCCCAAGCTCTCCTACAATGGTGTAACCTAATCTCTCCCAATCAATGCAATTACGGATATACTGTCTGATCAAATATTCATCATCTACAATCATAAGTTTCAGCTTCTGCATATAACCACCCTCATCTTTGGAGATCTGTAACAGCTCAGGCAGCTGAACTGTTACATGCATCCGCCTATTCAAATCGCTTCGCGATGGGCCGGATGCCTACTGTCGTTACATATTCATACGGTCAGTGCAGTAAATGCGCAGGCCGGTCTGAACTGTTACGGAGATCTTTCATAGGAATATAAATCTGTATCTTTGTTCCCCGGTTGATCCTGCTTGTTATTTTATAGACCATATCCCCGCCGTAACAGTATACCAGTCTCCGAATGGTCCCCATTAACCCAAAGGATTTCCCGGCTCCTGTATTTTTGCCATTGAGGACATTGTTTAGTGTATTCTCTGTCATTCCAATCCCGTTATCTTCCACCACCAGGCTTAAATATCCCTTTTCCTCTTTGATCCGCACAGCGATACGGCCTTCCTCCACGAAACCGTGGATTCCATGGGTGATGGCATTTTCAACTAAAGGCTGTAAGACCAGCTTTAATATTTTATATCCGCCCACTTCGGGGTCCACATCATAGTCCACCTGCAGGTCCTCACCGTAACGCATTTTCTGTATTTCGATATAGTTTGCCACCATTTGGACTTCTTTTTCTATGGTGATATACTCATCGCCTTTGCTCAGACTGATCTTATAGAACTGGGCCAGTTCACACATCATGTGATAGGCATCCTCATAGCGTTTTAACAAAAACAGGGATTTAATAGAATCAAAGGTATTATAGAGAAAATGGGGGTTCATCTGTGTACTCAGAACTTCCAATTCCGCTTTTCTTTTCTGCATTTCCACCTGTTTTGTTTTCTCCAGCAGATTTTGGATCTCCCCCACCATTTCATTATAAACATCTATCAGATTCTGCACTTCACGGTGCTTGGTCTTTATCTCAATCTGTTTGAAATGTCCGTTCTTTACCTCCTCCATAGATTCCATTAATTTTTCAATGGGGCGAGTATACCAGTGGGACACAAACAGTGCCGCAATGATAATGATCGCCGCCTGGACAGCAAGGAGTATCATGGTCAGCAGAACCGTTCCTTTTTCCTGCTGATGAAGATCATCAAAAGGCGTGACCCCCATGTAAGTCAGCGTCTCCGTCTGGTACACGGATATCTGGCAGCGGACGTTTCCGATCTGCTCCGTGGCGGAGTCCCGGCCTTCTTTCACAAGCTGGATTCCCAGTCTTTCCGCCTCCTTCTGCATACTGCTGTCTAAGGTATTCAGCAACACATGGTCTTTATTCGAAAAAATGTAAAATTTCATCTGTGACTCATTATCATCTAGATTCAGCAGCAGCTTCTCCACCATTTCCTGGGAGATATGGATCATCATGTATCCGATGGTCTGCATGGAATCAAGGCTTCTGATGGCACGGGCAAAGGAAATGCCCGGTATCTTATCGGGATTGCGGAAAAAGTCATCACAGCGGTAGATGACGTGATACTGCCCGTCCTGCCCTACGTCCCGGTACCAGCTATAGTCCTGTATGTTACTGTGCCGCAGGGGATTGTTTCCCGACTTGTCTGAGTAGCACAAAAAATTTTCCGTATCAAAAATATAAACGGACTCGATCAGATCAATTTTGGAGATCAATTCTATCAGGGAATCTTCTATCTGCTCTATATTGCGGAAATCGGTGATTTCCACCTTTTCCTTTACCAGTCCCTGCTGCAGATCAGAGTCTGACAGACAGATATAGGAATATGTATTGATATTTTCGATTATATTTTCCACTAATGTGTTCACACTTGTCAGATTCGTGATGGCAGCTTCCTGGGTATTTTCATATAAAATACGCTTATTATAGGTCTGGAAAATTGCCACGGTGCAAAGAAATACTAAGGTGATAATCGTGATCATCAAAACTGACATTTTCGTTGCAATTTTCTTTGAATAAATAAAATGCTGTATTTTACGCTTCCAATCTTTTGTATTTGGCATAATTTTCCTTTTTTCCTTATAATTTTCAAAGAATTTTGTAAATTATACACTATTTTCCGTAATAAATCAATAAAGGCGAGAACACACCTCAAAAAACAGAAGCGTGTGGTAACAGTTCAGACAAGCTGAACCGTTACAGCGTGTGGACTGCTGCATGTAAATACGCTCTCTGCAGTTTTCCAAAATACCTGATCCATATCCTCAGGTTTCAGGATCTGCTTATACTTTTCCAGCTCCACCTTTACATTATTCACATGGTCTGACGCGAACATCATCCTGTGTGGTCCTATTTCCCTGTAGATCTCCCTTGTGTTATAGATTCCTGTCCAACTGGTCTCCAGGTAGATATTGGGACATTCTTTTGCCACAAATATGGCCTGATGAGTATCCCAATCCATACCGGAATGGGCGATCACAATTTTCAGATCCGGATATTTCCGGGCTGCCTTCCATATCTTCAAAGGCTGGGAAAACGGCACGCCGGAGCCTGTATGGACCATCATAGGCACCTGAAGCTCATTTGCAACGGAAAAGGCGAACATGCCGTCCTCCGATTCCGGATCTACCGCATGCCCTACAGGTGTGATCTTCAAGCCCACAAATCCCAGTTCTTTGATGCATCTGTATGCCTCCTCTCTGTACTCTTCCTTTGTAAAATGGGGATAGATGGAGGCCAGCCCCCAAAACTTCATTTTCCTGGAAGCACACAGACGGGCAATTCGGTCATGTATCTCCCGGTTTGCCTGCAGGGAAAACCGGGGCAGGGATGGCTGCACAATGGCTCCCGCCACCGGGGTATCCTCGTATCCCTTTAACAGATCCTCCTCGCTGATATGATGGTCAAAAACACAGTCATCCCCAAGGTGTGCGTGTACATCAATTATTTTCATACAATCTCAATCCTCTCTTTTTCCGGTCCGGGTGCCAACGGGAGCCGGGCACCCGGGCCTGCTCTGCCTTTCCCGCGTGGGGATGACTCCTCCGTTCGATGCTGATCCCACATTTTGAGCATACTGATACAGACAGCCTGTGATATTCTTATGGACTCTGGCTTTTGTCTTACGGCGCTGTACAAAGTCAACGCAAACAGCCTCTATGGTCCCCTGCCGTACATCTACCAGGATTTCATCTCCATTCTCCAGATAGGCGATGGGGCCGCCGTCAGCGGCTTCGGGGCAGATGTGCCCTACAAAACAGCCGTTATTGGAACCGGAAAATCTTCCGTCCGTGATCAGGCACACTTTGTCTCCCAGATCCATCCCCACCAACAGCTTCATTGCCTTGTACATTTCAGGCATACCCGGTCCACCCTTGGGGCCCTCATTGCGGATCACTACCACATCTCCGGCTTTGACCTCGCCGCATCTGATGCCGTTAAGCGCCTCTTCCTCCCCCTCGTATATCTTTCCTTTTCCGCGAAACACCAGGGCTTTTTCCGGAATAGCGGAAGGCTTCGTCACTGCGCCCTCCGGCGCCAGATTTCCTTTCAGGATTTTGATCCCTCCCATTTTATGTACGGGATTTTCCATGGGGTGGATCACCTCTTTTCTGTGATTGGTTACATTCTCCAACAATTCTCCAACGGTTTTACCTGTACAGGTCTTTTCCTGTGTCCACAAAACCTCCTGTAACTCCTTCATAAGTACCGGTATCCCTCCCGCCTCATAAAAATCCAGGAGAGTATTGCTGCCTGCCGGGATCAAGGGGACCAGATGAGGGATCCCCTCGCATATCTTTCCAAATTCAAATACAGACATCTCGATCTCACCTTCATATGCAACAGCCAGCAAATGAAGGACTGCGTTGGTGGAACCTCCTATGGCGGCGTTCACCCTGATCCCATTATAAATTGCCTGTTTCGTTATGATATCTCTTATTTTTATATTTCTGCGTACCATTTCTACAATCTGCTTGCCGCTCTGATATCCCACGGACAATCTCTCACTATACACCGCAGGGATAGCCGCTGTACCGGGCAGCATGATCCCCATGGCCTCTGCCAGACATCCCATGGTGTTGGCCGTACCCAGCATGGCGCAGGAGCCGATGGAGGGCATAGCATGTTCCTCTATCCACTTAAATCCTTCCTCGCTGATCAGTCCCTTCTTCAGCGCACCTTCTGATTCCTGGATAATAGAATGGTCAATGTATTCTCCTCCGTAAGGATTCCCCTCCTTCATACGTCCCGGCAGGCTGGGACCGCCGTTTATAAGAATGGCCGGAAGATTCACCCGCATGGCTCCCATGAGCATACCGGGAATGATCTTGTCACAGCTCCCCAGTAAGATAAGGCCGTCCAGTCTGTGTGCTTCCGCCATGGCTTCTATGCTGTCCGCGATCATCTGCCTTGTGGGAAGAATATACCGCATTCCCTTATGTCCCATTGCTATCCCGTCACATGCCCCGATCACGCCGAATTCTACGGGCGTACCGCCTCCTGCCTGTATTCCTTCTCTGACACGCTCCGATAAATTTTTAAATATCACATGCCCGGGGCAGACTGTGCTGTAGGAATTCACCACGGCGATCATGGGTTTTTCCAGTTCCTCCCGGGTATACCCGTCCGCCTTATACAACGCCCTCACATTTGCCCACTGAGGTCCCTTTAAAATATCACTGCTTCTCGTATTCATACCAGCGCTCCTGCTCAATCTGTTCATTTATTGCAACTGTTCCATTTTTGTTACTGTTCAATCCATAGCTTGTCACCTGCTAGATAAGCTATAAGCCACTGTATCATACAGCCAATGGGCATACCCCTGGCCGCAAGCGGTTCCCAGCGGATATGCCATGTTACTGTCCAGATGCCTGCCTGTGGACAGTATCTATTTTTTAAGTGTAAACCGGTAATCTCCTGATCCTACCCGGATACAGTATCCCTTATCCGTCTGTTCTACAGAGCGGATCCCTTCTTTTCCCTCTTCCCCGGGCAATAAGAGATCGCCGCCTTCCTGCAGCGCTTCTCCGGTGGCCGGAAGCAGCACCACTGCGCCGGTATTGCAGGGAATGGTTAAATACAAAGAAAAATCCATGTCTGTTTTTTCCCATTCTACAGAAACCATCCCATACATGGTCTCTTTCTTAGCTGCCGCAAACCGCAGATCACCGATTGGCCCCGGTGCGATCAGAACCTCTTTGCAGGCTGGCGAAAGGGGCACGATCCCCGCCACTTTTTCGTAAAAGCATCCGCTGATGCTTCCGAACATGGGCTGGTTATGACAGCAGGAACACTGATAGAACCCGTATTCTTTTTCCCAATACTCCCACAGCGCCGTGGCCCCGTTGGTAAGCATATAGCCATAGCCGGGATATGTAGTATTTGTGATCATCTGATATGCAATATCCCCATACCCGTTATCCACAAGTGTTTCAAATAGATAAGGTGTCCCAAAGATCCCTGTATCCAGATGACCATCACATTCCTTAGCAACATGCTTTGCCATATATCTGAAGACCTGTTCTTTTTCCTGTTCTTTTACAGCTCCCAGTTTATAGGCAAAGGCTTCACTGCCCTGTGCCCCGATGCTGTACCGGCCTGTCTCCTTATGGAAAAATTCCCGTCGGAAAGCCTGTATGGTATTTTCCTTTAAAACACTGTAGGACTGCCTTTCCTCTTCCTTTCCCAGAACCTTCGCTATATTTTCCATCAAAGAAGCACAATAACCGTAAAAATAGGTATTCACAAACCGGGGCGGAATCAAGGTCTCACCCGGCGTTGACCACTCTCCCAGGCAATCCTTATCTGTCCCTTCCGCTTCTACGATACCGTTTCGGACACCTGTAGCCAGGAACTCCATCCAGTGTTCCATATTTCCAAAATGTTTTTTCAGTATCTCTGTATCCCCATAGTATTCATAGCATAACCAGGAAATGATAATATAGGCACAGCCCCAGGCCGGACCGCCCCCGCCGTCCTGACAAGGTACCGTGTGAGGCACAAAACCTGTTTCCGCATCCTGGGCATCCGCAAAATCGTCCATCCAGGCAGCATAAAAATTCTCCATATTAAAATTACAGATACAGGCTTTCGCTGCTGTCAGTGCATCCCCGCCGTACCCCTGCCTTTCCCTGTGGGGAGAATCCAGAGGCATGCCGCAGTGCAGCCCATTTAACAGGGACCAGCGGGAGGCCTGCTGGATCTGATTCATCAATACATTGGAGCAGCTAAACTGTCCGTCTTCTTCCACCCCTGTATGTACTACCACAGCCTCAATATCTTCTGTTTCAGGCATTTTCCCGTATCCCTGTATTTCCGCGTATCGAAATCCATGCCAGGTAAAGCGGGGCTGATACTCCTCCTCCTCTCCTCCCTTCAGGATATACACGTCTTTCTGCTGTTTCCATCCGGTTCCGGTGCTGTAATAATTGATCTTCCCATCCGGCCACAGCTCCTCGCCGAAACGCATGGTTATGGTCTGTCCCTCACTGCCCCTCACTTTCATCTTTAACCAGCCTGTGATGTTCTGCCCGAAATCCAGCACATACATATCCTCTTTGACCTTCGTAATCGTTCTAGGATGTATCGTGCCTGTCACAGCGTCACCGGATGCCCTCTGTTCTGTCAGACTCCCTCCGGGTTCTTTTGCCGGTCCCGCCTGATTCCATTCCTCCTTTCGCACACCGGGCCGGTTCCACCCTGGCAGTTCCTGACGTGCATCATATATCTCTCCGAAATAAATATTATTATATTGTATAGGCCCCTGCTGCCATGTCACGGAAGTATCACTGCCTACTGTCTCCCTGGTTCCATCTTCATAATACAGTTCAATCTGAAATAACAGCTTCGGACAGCCATACCATAATAGTTTCACATTGACCTTATCCCTCTGGTTATACCAGCCATTTCCCAAAATCACGCCCATGGTATTTTCCCCATTTTTTAGGTCTTCCGTAATGTCATAGGTATGGTAATAAACTCTTTTGGTGAAATCCGTTCTGTTGGGCAGCAGAAATTGTTCATTCCTTTTCTCTCCATTGAACGAAAGCTCATAGAATCCTAACCCGCAGATATAAGCCGTGGCTTTTTCCAGCTTTTTCTTTACCGAAAAGTCTTTTCTGAAATAAGGTGCACTCACCTGGTCATCTGCACAGATCCAACTGGCTTTCCAGTCGCTTTCCTCCAAGAGTCCTGCCTCAAAAAAGTTTATCTCACTCCAGGGAGACACTTTGCCCGCCTCGTCCCAGATCCTCACGCACCAGTATATCCTCTCTCTGGAATGAAGGGATTCCCCTCCGTAATAAATGCCCACAGAACAGGAACTCTCCACCCTGCCGCTGTCCCAGCACAGGCCGCTCTCATCTGAAAGCTGGGTTTTGCTGTGCGATGCCCATATCTGATAGGCGGTTTGTCTTCTGCCTCTTCCATATCCTGCCATCTTCCATGCTAATCTGGGGTTTTTGCTGTGGATCCCCATGGGATTTACAGAATATTCACAGGTAAGTTTTTCCGGTGCATAACATTTTCTTTCCATCCTAATCTCCTTATCTCCATTGAATCACAACGCCCATGAACGGGGAACGGTTTTCCTGCATCTGTTTATATATCCCGGCAGCCTCCTCATAAAAAACTCGGTGGCTGATAAGACTGGCCACTTCCATCTGCCCGGTGGCGATCATCTTGAAGAACACTTCACTGTTACGCACACAGGTCCAGGGATCATCAAACCCTGCCGTCACAGCCTGGGAGGAGATGTGCGCCCCTATGATCTGAAAACTCCCCGCGTTGCAGAAATCGTGAAAATCAAATTTTGTTTCTTTTCTCGGTGAACTCAGCATACAAAGTTTCCCCTGCTGATGCAGCACCTGAAATTCCTCCGGGATCAAATCTGCGTTTCCGGTGGTCTCAAACACAATGTCCGCAAGCTCACCTTGTGTGGCCTGCTTTACTGCTTCCATTACGGACTCTGTTTTTGAGGACACAGGAATCACTGCTGAAGATTTCGGAAGATATTCCAGCCTTTTTTGGGAACGGTTCACAACTACTATTTCTGTACACCCTCCGGCCAGCAGATAACGGACTAAAACCTGGCCGATGACTCCCGCACCGTAGACCACCACCCGGTTTCCCAGTTCAATCTTGGTTCGTCTGATCCCATTTAAACCAACTTCTGCAATGGCAAAAAAGGCAGCCTCCTCTGAGGTGATATCATAACGGATCACGCGGAGTTCCTCTTCCTTTGCCGTCACGTACTGTGCATGTTTGCTGAAACTGGCTACTCTCCTGCCAATCCATTCTTTTGAAACCCCTTCTCCTGTCTCTACCACAACTCCTACATTGGAATAGCCCGGTGTCATTGGATAATGGATATAGGAAGACCATTTGGAATCTTTGGGACATTCCCCATTTAAAAAGGTCAGTTCTGTGCCAATGCTGACCAAAGATACCTCTGTCTGGATCAGGACCTCTCCCTTTTGGGGTTTTGGACATTCCCTGTCCTGCAGCTCCACATTTCCTGCTGATGGAAAAATAATTGTTTTATTCATGGAAACCTCTCCTTTTGTTAAATTTTCGTAGTGTTGATATAACTCTTCTGCGCCTAGTATATCGTCTTTTTCCATAATTCTATCTTAATTATTTTACCGAAATCCTATCTATTTTTACCACTGCAAACATGTTCCTCCCCCTGGTGCCTTTCCTATACCCGGACCGTTCCGGGCAGGCCGGCTTTGCCCGGACAGCGTAACAGTTCAGACAAGCTGAACCGTTACGCATCCAGCCATTAAAAATCGCTTCGCGACGGGCCGGATAAAGCTGGCACTACTTTTTCATACGGTCAGCGCAGTAAAGGCGCAGACCTGTCTGAACTGTTACCGGACAGCGTCTGCAATGAAAGTTGAGATAGTAAAAATAGACAGGATTCCAGTAAAAATATTGCATATATTTCTTCTGTTCAAGTTCTATAATTCTAAAGTGTATTTGAAAGACCCTAACGGTAATTTTCAAACATACCATAAAAAAGGAGGTAACTAAATTGATAAACATTGGAATTATAGGATGCGGCAGAATTGCGCAGGTACGTCATATCCCGGAATATGATCAGAACCCGGATGCCTGTATTTACGGGGTATATGACATGAATGAAAAGCGTACCGAAGAAATCGCGGCAAAATATCATGCAGTCCCATATAAGTCTTACGAGGACCTGCTAAATGATGAGGCCATTGACGCGGTCAGCATCTGTACAGCAAATCACTCACACTGCGAAATTTCCATAAAGGCACTAAAATCGGGAAAACATGTCCTGTGTGAAAAGCCCATGGCTGTCACCTACGACGAATGCCAGGCTATGGTAAACGCCGCAAAAGAGACCGGGAAGTTTCTGATGATCGGCCAGCAGGAGCGTCTGTTCCCCACCCACGTAAAGGCCAAAGAGATCCTTCAGAGCGGTGCCATTGGAAACGTTTTAAGCTTCCACACCAATTTCCGCCACTCCGGTCCCGAAAACTGGACCGTTGACCGCCAAAAAGTCTGGTTCTTTGACAAAAGATCCGCCGCCTTCGGCGCCATGGCTGATCTGGGGATACATAAAGCAGACCTGATACATTACCTGTTAGATGATGTGATCGAAAGCGCCATGGCCGTAACCGAGACCCTGGACAAAAAAAATCCTGATGGAACTCCCATTGACGTGGACGACAATGCAGTCTGCATCTTCCGCACCCAAAAGGGCGTCATCGGGACCATGGAAGTGAGCTGGACCTGCTACGGCCAGGAAGATAAATCCACCATAATATACGGTACCAACGGCAGCCTGAAAATCAACTGTGATCCCCAGTACCCTATTATCTTAGAAAAAAAGAGCGGAGAACAGATTAACTTTGATATGAACAACTATCATTGCGGTCAAAACGGTTCCGGTATCATAGATACCTGGATGACCTGCCTGACCACAAACACCCCGCCCCTGATCTCCGGAGCATCTTCCTTTGAATCTATGAAGGCAGTCTTCGCCACATTAGAATCCGCAGAAAAGGGGTGTGTTGTAAACACCAAAAATCTGTCCTGACCTCCCTCAGGATGAAACTTAATATTAACGATACACGACACAAAAAAGACGCCGGACAGGTCCCTTACTCCTATCCGGCGTCTTACTCAACAAACTATATAATTTTCAAAATCCCCTTCTATTTGATCGCTCCGTCCACCATTCCCTGTATGATCTGCTTCTGCGCAAACAAGAACAGGATAATGATGGGTATCATGGCAAGCAGCGCTGCCGACAAGATCAAATCCCATTGTTTCACATAAGACCCCACAAAACTGCTGACCGCAACCGGCAGTGTTTTGATCCGGCCATTCAGTCCCAGCATCAGAGAAGGCAGAAGGTAGTCGTTCCAGATCCAGATACCGTTCAATATCAGGACCGTCACCTGCACAGGCTTCAAAAGCGGGAAAATGATCCGAAAGAAAGTCCCCTCGGGACTGCACCCATCAATCCACGCGGCCTCCTCCAGTTCATAAGGGATCCCCTTCACAAATCCGTGCAGAATGAACACAGACATAGACCCGCCGAAGCCCAGATAAGCAAAGATGATTCCCTTATAACTCTGCAGCATCTGGATTCCGAAAAAGTTGGAGGTTTCCCGGAATGTGGAAAGTAGCGGCAGCATGACCACCTGGAAAGGAATGACCATAGCGGATACAAAAAGCATAAAAATAAAGCTTGACCATTTGGTCTTATTTCTCACCAGTACCCATGCCGCCATACTGGAAAATACCGTCAGCAGCAAAAGAGAAACTGCCGTGATCAGCAGAGAGCTGAAGAAAGAGTTCCAGTAATTAAAGTTCTGGTTATGAATCACATTGCTCAGATTGGTAAAAATCTGCCCCCAGTGTTCCGGCAGGGTAATGGGACTTGTGATAATGTCCGCGCTGCTTTTTGCAGAGTTCACAACAACCAGCAGGAAAGGAGCCAGGATGATGATCGTAAGAATCACACCGATAACCTCTGCGATTCCGGTTCTTATTTTTTGTGCCTTCATTACATTTCAACCTCCTTCTTCTTACTGATGGATACCTGTGTCAGGGAAACAATGGCCAGGATAATAAAGAAAACCACTGCCTTTGTCTGCCCCAGTGCATACTGATTCTTGCTGATAGCCGTATTATATATGTTTAAAGCCAGGAACTCTGTGGCCTGTACCGGTTTTCCCGCCAGGATACGGCTGGGCGCTCCGTTGGTGATGGCCAAGTTCAGGTCAAACTGCTTGAACGAGTTCACAAGTGTCAGGAAAATACATACGGTAAATGTATTGGCTATCATAGGGACTTTAATCTTCAGCAGTGTTGTGATCTGGTTGGCACCATCCACATTGGATGCCTCCAGGATATCCTTAGGCACACTCTGAAGCCCTGTCACGTAAATCATCATGATATAACCCGCATACTGCCAGGTACTCACGATCAGGATCGCCGCAATCGCCAGATTGGGGTCTGTCAGCATGGATGTACTGCCCTCGATCACAGTTGTCATTACCTTGTTGAAAATAAACTGCCATACATAACCCAAAACAATACCACCGATCAGGTTCGGTATAAAATAAGCTGCGCGGTAAAAATTTCGTCCTTTTACTTTTGACGTACACAGAAGGGCCAGTCCGAAAGCCACCAGATTGACAGCCAGCATGTTGATAACCGTAAAAATAAAGGTTACTACAAAGGAATATATATAATCGTTTGATTTAAACATACTTATGTAATTGCCAAGTCCCACAAACTTTTCAAATTTGATTCCGTTCCAGTCCGTCATGGAATAGAAAATACCGCAGGCAAACGGGATCAGCACCGTCACCGCAAACGCGAAGATCAGCGGAAACAAAAACAATACATTGATAATGGAACGGTGTTTTCTGGTAGGAAGCAGATACACACCAGCCATTACAAGCACAGCTCCTGCTATGAGAAGCGGCCCTCTGACCGCGGAGGAGCTGCCGGAAAAATCCATATACAGTGCTGCTGCCATACATAGGATGCCCGCAGCTATGGCAGCGATTGATATTGTTTTTTTCAATTGAACATTCATGTCTTTTCCCCTTTTGAAAATTTACCGGCTGTCCTCCCCGGATATGCCCGGGACCTTTCCCGCGCACACCCTAAGGAAAAACCGCCGGCAAAACTGGTTAATTGCTTCCGTTAGTTGCTACATAATCTTTGATCACTGATTCCATGGTGTCTACAAATCCCTGTTTGTCCAGCTGGCCCTTTGCGTACAGCTCAAATACAGCGCCTGTGGCATTCTGTGCGATACCTTCCGGCTGTGTCAGCCAATCCCAGGCATATGTCTTGCCGTCTTTGATATAAGGAAGCATACTTTTTGCAAGTGGTGTGCTTGGCTCCAGAGTGCAGGATTTATACGGGGAAACCATTCCGCAGTCCTCAACCAGGGCTTTCTGTCCCTCTTCGCTCTCAGCCAGTGCCTTTAAAAATGCCTTGCAGGCGTCAATCTTATCGCTCTCATTATAAATACCCCAAACAGCCGGTGCATCTACGATAATACCGTCAGTGTCCTCTGTTGAGAAAGCAGCCGGTGCCAGGCCGCAGGCAAACTCTGCCTTATATGTGGGAAGTGACGGGTCGATCCAGTTGCCCTGTGTGATGAATGCCGCTTTTCCTGTTGCCCACAGCGCAAGCTGGTCATCATATGTACCGGAGATCAGTACGTTCTGGTCTGAGTAGTCAAACAGCAACTGCAGCCAGTCCCCAAATTCTCCCATTCTATCCTTATCAATCTCCCCTGCATTCAGCTTATCAATGATATCTTTGTCTGTTCTGTCTTTTCCCTGGGAAATATAGGCTGCCATCATGTGATTTCCTGTGGACCAATACATTTGCCCTGACTCTGCTGCCACAGCGCAGACAGATGTGATCCCCAGCTCGTCCTTCATGCCGTCTATTTTTTCAAATGCTTCTTTATACGCATTGATATTTGTCAGTGTGGAGGGATCTATACCTGCCTGATCCAGTATGTCTTTGTTATATGCCAGGCCAATGCCCTCAAGCGCAAATGGCATACCGTATACCTTTCCGTCCTCTCCCTTAAACGCATACTCTGTATCTTCAATCCAAGATTCTCCGTCCAATGGTTCCAGCCAGTCTTTAAAAGAAGATTTGTAAGAGTCTGCGGCAAATGCAAAAATATCCGGCATATTGCCTGCTGCATAATAGTTCTTGAGCTGTCCGTTTACATCCACACCGCCGCCCAGGGATTCTATGACAACCTCCTGCCCGGTCTCTTCCTGATACTGCTTTGCGAACTCCTTCAAAGCTCCGTCAATCTCAATTTTTGTGTTCATAAAGCGAATTGCGTCCTTGCTCACATCCGCTGTGTCCGCTGTCCCCTGTGTGCTGTCGTCAGCTTTGCCGGTGTCATTTCCACTGTCTGTATTTCCTCCGCATGCTCCCAGTGTAACTGTCATTGCTCCCGCAAGTAATGCCGCTAAAATCTTCTTTTTCATTTCTCTTACCAACCTTTCTGAGGATTATTTTTTTATACCTTTTGCGCATAAGGTTTTGATGTTTTGTATCTTACCACCAACCCCGCGTAAAATCAATGTTTTTTATAACACCTAATATGCATTTCTCCATTTTTAACAGAATTCCTCCCTATTTCAACCTATATACGGCTGTATTTTTGTCTATATTTAACAAAAGGTTTTTCGCAAAACCTTTTTACAAAATTCGACATCTGTGTACTTTTGCGCAAAAGCAAGTATTGTATGACGTCCGCTGTAATGCTTTGTCTGCTTTGTCAATTTTGAACAAATTCACTAAAAACGAAATACAGCGGATGGTCGATGGCCTTTTCCTTACTGCCTTCCTCCGTGTATCGGTAAAACTGCAGCGGCAGTCCTGCGACTGCCTCCGCTAAGATACGGACACAGGAATATACTGCCGTCATCTGCATGGAGGAACGCTCCGTTACAAGTTTGCCGGAAGTGCTGCCGCCGAATAAAAATCGGTAGGCACTGCCAGTGGTGCTGTTGGTAGGCTTATCCCTTGACCGAAACAGACCGCTGAATATTCTCATATATCATCACACTCCCTCTAAAAATTTATGAAACTATTGACCCTTGATAGCATTTATGCTATCATATCATTAAGAAATAAATAAAACACTTTGAATCATACTAAGGATGCACAATCGAATTCTATGAAAAAGACAATGGGGAATCCGAAATTTGGGAGTTTCTTGAAACATTGCGAATAAAAGCATCAACGAACAAAGATGCCCGCATACAATATAAACAGGCAGTTCTGTACATTCAGCTGCTGCAGGACAATGGCACCCGCCTTCCGGAAAATGTTACGAAGCACCTCGGCGATGGTATATAGGAACTGCGCCCAGGAAACAACCGTGTATTCTATTTCTACTTTAGAAATGACACCTTTGTTCTTCTCCATCAATTCCGCAAAAAGTCACAAAAAACACCACGCCGCGAAATTGACAAAGCCAAAGCAGAGCGTGATGATTATTTATCCAGAAAGGAGGCTGAAGCATGAAAACCTGGAATGATTACAAAGACCATGTAAAAACAATTGACCCCGAAGGTAAAACTAATATCGAGGAAGCTGAAAATCTTGCCGCCATTGTAGGAGCTATGATTGAACAGCGCAATGCACTTGGAATCAGTCAGAGGGAACTTGCCTCCATTTGCGGAATCCCCCAATCTTCTGTGGCAAGAATTGAATCCTTCAAAACCACACCAAATTTAGATACCTTGCTAAAGATTTTTCAACCGCTTGGTCTGAAGCTCACTGTATCTGCATCAAAGCAGATTGGCCGGTAGTATGAACTGCAATCCATCAACAATCTTGGGAACAGAGCAATCTGTTCCCTTTTTATATTGAAAAAGTGTCTTCGACACTTCAACTCCCCTAGCCCCTCATTCATGAGGGGAATTAGGGGTTTCTTTTTCTTCCGTTTTCCTTCATAATAGGCTTATGAGCATACTACAAGATATTTTTAAAGACAAATATATGGATAACCCACCAGAAGGAATGACACCCGAGGACATTCGCCGCATGAGCGAAGATGCACTTCTGGATATGGATTATTTCTTAAATGAAGATGACCTGTTTGCTGACGAGGCTGGTGTGGAAGGTTTTTATATCTTCTAACTGTGTCGTCATGCAGTCATGTTCAAACACACCGTTATCCAACATATGTTCAAGGAACGTATGTTTTTTTTATTGCCCCCAAAATCGAAATTTCCTATAAAGTATAATAGAGTTTCGTTTGCGAAACTCGCAGCCGCATCGCGACATCTACAGCTTACGCCGCAGTGCACACCCCGCCGGGAGGGATTTTTTATCTTATAGGCGAACTTTCCTATAAGACAAAAAAGCCGTATGGCTGCAGTTAACCTGCAAGCCATACGGCATAAAGTTCTGATCCTTTATTATTTATTTATATTTCTTACGGAGTCCCGGATGACCATGCGGGTAGGAAGCACCACCAAAGTCTCTGCTTCCTCCGGTTTCCCCTCCAGCATCTTCACCAGCATGTCAACAGCCACCTGGCCTTTCTCCTGGATATCCTGACGCACTGTGGTCAGCGCCGGTCTTACCAGGGAAGCGTATTCCACATCATCAAATCCTGTGATAGAAATATCCTCCGGAATCTTCCTTCCGCTGTCCTGCAGTGCATTGAGAAGCATGGAGGCATAATAATCCGAGGCGCATATAATGGCTGTGTATGCATAGGATCTTTCACACATTTCTTTCAGGTTATCCTGCTCTCCTCTGTTTCCGGAACATATCTTCAGGAAGTTCTCCTCACTGTCCGGAAGTCCGGCTTCCTCCATTGCCTGGCAGTATCCCAGAAAGCGCTGATGATCCAGGTTTATATTATTATCTGCCAGAAAAGCTATTTTCTTGTGGCCGCAGCCTATCACATATTTTGTCATCTCATATGCTGCTTTTTTGTCTTCCAGACGGACGTTGATACAGTTGTCCAAATCATCGGTGTCATAATCATCAATGATCACAATGGGCTTTTTGTAGCGTTCCTGCAGATATGAGATCTCACCCTCCACAAAACCACAGGTCACCAGTCCATCCATGTTCCAGGACAGGATAAACTTCTGTACCTGCTGTACATCATTCAGTGCATAGACCATCAGATTATAACCTTTGCTCCTCACACGCTCTTCCACTGCGCCCAGCAGTTCGCCGAAGAACTGGTCTTTAAATGGGTTTTCTTTTCCGTTGACCTTGACCACCATACCAATGATCCTGGAGCGTTTGCTTGCCAGATTCCTGGCATTGATGTTTGGCATATAGTCATATTCCTCCAAAACCTTCCTGATACGCTCCACATTGGCTGGTGAAACCTCTTTTGTCTTGCCGTGAATGACGTTTGACACCGTGGTGGTGCTCACGTTCAGCATATTGGCTATCTCTTTAATTGTAATCATTTCTAAGTCCCCAATCTGTTTACAGTTCAGACAGGTCTGCGCATTTACTGCGCTGACCGTATAAAAAAGTAGTGCCCGCTTTATCCAGCCCATGGCGAAGCGATTTTTAATGGCTGGATGAGTAACAGTTCAGCTTGTCTGAACTGTTACTCTAATCTGTTTACAGTATTTCTGCAGTGATCTCTTTTCTGCGGCTTCCTGTATAAGTACATTTTCCGCTTCTGTCGATTACAATCTTACCATAATTTTCGGGATTTTCATAGTCTTTCCCTTTGCCGTCATCCTCATACCACTCATAAGATGCCCCTTCTTTTACAAATGCAATGGCCTTTACCCGGTCCATGTCCACTTCATCGGTATACTCTCCGCCGCCGGACAGGAGCAATATTTTATCTGGACGCAGAAATACCAGCATTTCACTGAGACCGGCCTTCACATAGTGATGTCCTGCGGGGAGGATTTCCGTATCATAGTCAGTCAGGCTCCGGAAACGGAAAAGTGCCATCTCCTCCGGCAGATATACATACCTTCCCTCCGCATTCTGTGTGTAGACCGGAGCGATCATAAGGCTGTCCCCCACTAAGAGCTGGTCCTCCACCTGGGAGGCAAAGGTATCTTCTGTGTATACGAAAGACAGAGGCATAAAGTACATATCCCCGAAAAGGGCAGCTTTCATATATTCACTGTAAATATAGGGCAGCAGTCCATAGCGGATCCCCAGTATATCCGCAAACTGCTCCATATGGTCAAACCGGTAAACCTCCTGCATTCTGGTCCCCAGTGCTGTGTGATTCCTCATAAGCGGGGAGAACATGGCAAGCTGGATCCAGCGCATGACCAGATCTTCCGTAGTATCCGAACCAAAGCCGCCGATATCGGCGCCTGTATAGAGTATTCCCACCATATTCAGGGACGGCATCATCTTCAGATTGAGAAGCAGGTGCTGCCACCAGGACTTGTTGTCCCCTGTCCAGATGCCGCCATACCGGTGCATACCCACGTAGGAGGAACGTGAAAACATGAGGATCCTCTTGTCCGGGCACAGGCGCTCAAATGCCTCCCCTGCGGCTCTTGTCATATTATAGCCGAACAGGTTATGTACTTTGTCATGGCGCACAGTTCCCATGTCTGTGCTGTGATAAAATTTTTTAAAATCCTCCGTATTGTTTGCCAGACTATCCACCAGACCCGTAAACTTCTGGAAAGTATCCAGATCCAGGTTCTTTCCCTTCAGCTCTGCGATGGCATCAATGGTATCATCCATGCGGTCCTGAGCAAAGAAGATGGAAGGCTCGTTCATATCGTTCCAGAAACCTTCTATTCCTTTATCCAAAAGGAACTGATACTGATTTCCGAACCACTCCCGTGCCTCACGGTTTAACACATCAGGAAAATGCACCTGTCCCGGCCATACACCGGCGATAAACTCTTTTCCGTCCTTATCCTTACAGAAATAGCCTTTCTCCACACCTTCCTCATAGACCGGATAACCTTCCTCCACCTTCACACCCGCGTCTATGATAGGCACCAGACGGATATTCTGTGCCTTCATATCTCTCACAAGGCCTTCAAAATCAGGGAAGCGCTCCTCATCAATGGTGAAGTCTTTGTACCGCTCCATATAATCAATATCCAGATAAATACTGTCAAGGGGCAGGTGGTTTTTCCGGTGCTCCTCTGCCACCTCTCGGATGTCCGCCTCACACTTATATCCCCAGCGGCTCTGTTGATATCCGAATGCCCACCTGGGCGGTATATAACTTCTGCCGATAAGCCCTCTGAATTCTTTTACGATGGAACGGATATCGCTGCCCTCCAGAATATATACATCAGCGTCCGGCTCCTCCAGTGTAATGACCAGTTCATCCAAATGAGTATAGCCTACATCAAAGCTGATGATTCCCGGGTAATCGAAAAAAACACCGAAGGTCTCTTCACCTGCGACCACCAAAAAGTTATGGGATGCGTACAGGGAATGCCTGTCTTCCAAATGGTTCGGCTCATCCGCGCAGCAGCTCTTGTAAAGCCATCCCCTTTTGTTGATCCCTCTCACATTTTCACCCAGTCCGTATACCAGGTCCTTTTCCCCAAGGCGGCAGGAAAATGTGAGTCTGCCATCCTGTACGGTCTGTTTCAGGTAAGGCAGCGTATGATCCTCTGCTGTTATCTCCTTTACAACCGCGTCCGTACAGAAAGGATTTCCGTATGTGTATTTCCGTATCATGTCTATTCCTCCTGGTTCTCCATTATTATTTGGACATCATAGCACATGCCTATTTATGCCGCAATACCTTTTGCGCATAATTTATACTTCATACAATATATATCAAATACATTATGGCATATTTTCCGCATTTTTCTGCCTATATATGGTTTTATGCACAAATTTCCCGAGATGATTTTAGTCATAATAACAACGGTAAAAATAAACAAGGGAACGTACTCATGTACATTCCCCGGTTTGGCTTGATTTTTCTGTTCTACTGTGCCTCTTCTGAACTCTGGCCGCTGTTATTTTATTAAATCCTGTTATTTTTCCATAGGATAGCAAAGTCCCCATTTTTTACGGACAGCATCCATCTGCTCCATGATCCGGACAGTCTGGCTGTGGGACATTTGAGGACACTCACAAAGTCCCTCCTCTATAGCCTTTTTGCAGGCTCTCACCTCATATTCATAACCGCTTATCTGCTTTGGCTGGTCATACCGGGCCGTTACTTCCCGTTTCTCATTATAGACCGTGATGGATTCAAAATTATTGATATTCTCCACCACAAGAAAACCTTTTGTTCCGTAAATGATGCCCTGCCTGTCAGAGAGCGCCCGGAGGGAATTGTTCAGCACAGACATCCTGCCGTCCGGGTAGCAGAGGGTAATGCTGCTCTGCGCATCCACGCCTGTGTCTGTCATTACCACAGAGGTATCTATGGATGAAATGTCATCCCCAAATGCGATAGATGCAAATGTCAGGGTATAAACACCTACATCCAGCAGCGCACCCCCTGCCAGTTCAGGCACCATCATCCTGTGGACGGATTCCAGGAGGTATCCCAGATTGGCAGTCAGAGTATACGGCTTACCGATGGCCCCTGAGGCAATGACCTCCTGCAGTGTCTCTGCCATGGGCATATATCTCACCCACATGGCCTCTGCCAGCAGCAGACCTTTTTCTTTTGCCAGCACCGTCATCTCCCTGGCTTCCTGTGCATTTACGGAAAATGCTTTCTCGCACAGAACATTCCTGCCGTTTTCCAGCAGCATCTTTACATTGGAGCAGTGTTCGGAAATGGGAGTCGCCACATATACCAGATCCACCTTCCCATCTGCTGCCATCTCTTCATATGTACCGTATGCTTTTTCAAATCCGAATTTTGCGGCAAAAGTATCCGCTTTCTGCTGGCTTCTGGACGCCACTGCGTACAGTTCCACATCCTCCATGTACCGAAGTGTCTCCGCCATAGTCGCAGCAATATTCCCTGTACTTAACACACCCATTCTTAATTTTTCCATGTCTATCTCCTTCTACGGAATAAATTTCCTTAGCTTCTTGATGCCTGTCTCCTTCTGCGGAATAAATTTCCTTAGCTTCTTCATGCCTGTCTCCTTCTGTGGAATGAATTTCCGCTGTATCCTCATGGTTTCACCGCAAATTTTATTACCCCATCCTGCCTGCCTTCAAAGATTTCATATGCCTGCAAGATACCGTCCAAGTTCGTCCTGTGAGTGATCAGGCAGCTTGTATCCAGTTTTTTCGCTGACAAAAGCTCCATGATCTCCTCACAATAGCATCCGTCCACTCCGCCTGTTTTAAAGGTCAGGTTCCTGCCGTACATCTGGGGCAGGGGAAGGACCTGTTCCTCCTCATACATGGCAACTATCACGACAGATGCATTGGGTCTGGCAATCTTCCATGCTGTCTCAAAAGTATCCGCCCCGCCTGCAGCTTCAAATACTACATCAGCGCCTCTCCCATGGCTCTCTGAGAGGACACGCCCTACAACATACTCCTGCACTTTTCCTGCCACGTCCGCATAATCCTCGGCTCCGCAGCGGCAGCGCTCTGGCATGGGGCATACCACCGCGTCAGCCAGCCCTTGTCTCTTGGCCAGTTCCAGCCTGTCCGCATCCACATCTATGGCAATGATCTTTGCCGGACTGTATAACCGGGCACACATCATGGTACAGAGCCCTGTGGGACCGGCACCCAGGACCGCAACCGTATCCGCAGGTTTTAATCCGCCCAGTTTGGCTGCCCAGTAACCGGTTGAAAGGATGTCCCCGGTGAACAGAGCTTCCTCGTCGGTCACATGGTCAGGTATCTTAGTCAGGCCATTGTCCGCATAGGGAATGCGGCAGTATTCCGCCTGACCTCCGTCTATGCGGCATCCAAGCGCCCAGCCGCCGTTTTCATCCTCGCAATTATTCACAAATCCCCTTCTGCAGAAAAAGCACTCCCCGCAGAACGTCTCCACATTGACCGCCACCCGGTCACCGGGGCGGACCTTCTTTACAGCACTTCCGGTCTCCACTACCTGTCCCACAAACTCATGGCCCAGAATGGTTCCCGGCACTGCCCTGGGCACCGCTCCGTGTTTTATATGGATATCACTGGAGCATATGGTTGTGAGCGTTACTTTTACGATCGCATCCGCGGCATTTCGGATAACAGGGATATCCCGCTCTTCAAGGGCTATGTTTCCCTTTCCCTGATATACAACAGCACGCATCTTATTTTTCTGCAACTTTTACACCTTCTTTTCCCCAACCTGTTATCCCAATGTTTCCAGTTCATCCATCCAGATCCTCACGCACGCATCACTTGGCATGCGCAGATCCCCTCTCGGTGACACCGCCACACTTCCCACTTTTGGACCGTCCGGCAGACAGGAACGCTTGAACTGCTGGGAGAAAAATCTCCAGTAAAATTTCTTCAGCCATTTTAATATCACTTCGTCATGATACATGCCGGCAAAGGCAATTCTGGCGATCCGGTAAATTTTTCCCGGTCCGAACTGGAAACGCATCATATAGTACAGGAAGAAATCATGCAGCTCGTACGGGCCTACCAAATCCTCTGTCTTCTGGGAAATGACCCCATCTTTTGGAGGGAGCAGCTCCGGGCTTACAGGCGTATCCAGCACATCCTCCAGGATAGCCGCCAGTTCCGGCTCTTTGCAGGTATCCGCATAGTAGCGCACCAGATGCCGTACCAGTGTTTTCGGAACAGAGCCGTTGACTCCGTACATAGACATATGATCTCCGTTGTAGGTTGCCCAGCCCAGAGCAAGCTCTGACAGATCCCCCGTTCCGATCACAAGACCACCCAGGCTGTTGGCAATATCCATAATGACCTGGGTCCTCTCCCTTGCCTGGGCATTTTCAAAGGTCACACTGTGGTCCTCATAATCATGTCCGATATCTTCAAAATGCTGCAGCACTGCCTTTTTTATGTCAACCTCACGAAGGGTGGCTCCCAGCCTTCTTGTCAGCTCACAGGCATTGGTATAGGTCCTGTCCGTGGTACCGAAGCATGGCATGGTCACCGCTGTGATCTGGCTTCTGTCAAGGCCGCACAGGTCAAATGCCCTGGCTGTCACTAACAGGGCAAGGGTGGAATCCAGTCCCCCCGATATGCCCAGGACTGCGGCTTTGCAGCCTGTGTGATCCAGACGTTTTTTCAGGCCCATAGCCTGTATGGTGAGAATCTCATCACATCTTCTGTCCCTGTCCGTTTTATCTTCCGGTACAAAGGGACTGGGGTCAAAAAATCTGGACAGAGGAGTCTGTTCCACTTTCACATGGAAATTGATCTGCGTATGCTCTTCCTTGGATTCCGGCTGCCAGGTGGAGATCCTCCGTCTCTCACTCTCCAGACGCTCCACATCAATTTCCCCGTAAATGGTCTCATTTGCAAAGCGCTTTGCCTCCCGCAGAACAGTGCCGTTCTCCGCAATCAGGTTCTGTCCCCCGAATACCAGGTCCTGGGTGGACTCTCCGTTGCCTGCCGTGGCGTATATATATCCGCAGATGAGGCGCGCGGACTGTCCGCTTACCAGTTCCCTGCGGTAAGCGTCTTTTCCTGTTGTCTCATCGCTGGCTGAGAGATTGACGATCAAAGTGGCCCCTGCCATGGCATGGAATATACTGGGCGGGTTAGGTGCCCACAGATCCTCACAGATTTCCGCTGCCACACTGAGTCCCGGCACTTCCGCACAGTGGAACAAAAGATTCTGGCCAAAGGGAACCTTTTCCCCCTGCCAATCCACATATCCGTCAAAAGCCTGACCCGGTACAAAATATCTGGCCTCATAAAATTCAGCGTAATTGGGCAGATGATGCTTGGGAACAAACCCCAGGAGCCTGCCCTGATTCAACACTGCTGCCGCATTGTAGAGCTTTCCTTTATGCCGCAGGGGCAATCCGATAAAGATCAGTCCGTCAATATCCTGAAGCTCTCTCTGCATGATCTTAAGCTCTTCCTCTGTTCTGTGCAGCAGGGTTTCCTGCCAGAACAGATCCTGGCAGGTATACCCTGTCAGGCAGAGTTCCGGAAATACCAGGACCTTTGCCCCGTTCTTTGCCATCTCCCTGGCTTTCTCTACAATTGCCTGTCTGTTGTGTACACAGTCTGCTACCAGAACATCCGGTGTGGCGGCTGCTACTTTGATAAAACCATCTCTCATATTGTACCTGACCTTTCTCTACCCTCTTTTGCAGCGTTTTAATATATTTTTCATTTCTTCCACAGAGAATGTATAATTCCTGTTGCAGAAATGGCAGTTCATCTCAATCTCTTTCCCCTCATCGATCATATCCTGCAGTTCTTTTCTGCCCACAGAGATGAGTGCTCTTTCCACCCGGTCTTTGCTGCAGTTGCAGTAGAACTGTGTGGGAATGGTCTCGTTGATCTCTATGTCAAAACCATTGAGCAGGGTTTCCAGCAGGGACTGGGGGGTGTGGCCCTCCTCCAGCATGGTGGTCACAGAGGTTACATTTTTCAGGTTTTCTTCCAGACGGCTGATCACCTTTTCCTCTGTAAAAGGCATGAGCTGGATAATAAAGCCCCCTGCCTGTTTTACGGTGTTGTCTTTTTCCATCAGAACGCCTAAGCCCACAGAGGAGGGCACCTGCTCGCTTGTGGCGAAATAATAGGTCAGATCTTCGGCGATCTCACTGGTCTGCAGTACCGTCTGGCCCACATATGGCTCTTTCAGCCCCATATCCTTGATCACATTCATGAAGCCCACGCCTACGGCTCCTGCCACGTCCAGTTTTCCCTTGTCGTTTGCATGGAGGATGACATTGGGATTCCCCACATAGCCTTTGACATTTCCTTTGGAATCCGCGGTCACGGTGATACCTTCCAGAGGGCCTCCTGCCTTGACCTGCAGGGTCAGTAAATCTTTATCGCCCTTCATCATAACACCCATCATGCTTCCGGCTGTGAGAAGGCGGCCCAGGGCTGCTGTGGCTACCGGGCTTGTGTTGTGTGCTGCCCGGGCGTACTCTACCAAATCTCTTGTGGTTGCAGCAAATGCACGGATCTGGCTGTTTGCTGCGGTTGCTCTTACTATATAGTCTGCCATGTTATTTCTCCTTTTATTATAATTACCTACAGGTTTATTTCTGATCGCGCAGCCTGTGGGAATCGCTTTTTATTTTCCGCTTTCCTGTGCAAGGATATAGATGCGCTCACTGTCTTCCTTTACCGGATCATGGGTAAAGGCATCATAAGCCGCAAGGAATTTCATGCCGGATGCCTCTATGACACGTCTGATCTCCTCCAGGGTGTAAGCTTTCTGGTAGTGGACTTCCTCATATTTGCGGTAGAGGATCTCCCCGCTGTGCTCCTCAGGAATAAAGAGGGAGAGATCGTATTCGTTGATGTTCTCCTCCTCATCAAAATAGTTGTCCCAGATAAAGCTGGCATCCTCCCTGTCCTCAGCTATGGTCTGTTCGCCCAGGATCTCTCTGTATTTGTAGGGGGTGTTCAGGTCAAATATGAAAATGCCTTTTGGATCCAGGTAGTTATTGACCAGACGGAACACTTCCAGGAGGTCTTCCTTTTCTGTGATGTAGTTCATGCTGTCGCAGATGGAGACTACTGCCCGCACAGTGCCGTAAAGCTCGAATTCGCGCATGTCCTGCAGAATGTAGAGGATGTCCTGGCCGTCTTCCGCTTTTTTCTCCATGGCGATCTCCAGCATGTCCGGGGAATTGTCTATGGCTATCATGTCGTAGCCGGATGATGACAGGATCCTAGTCGCATTGCCGGTGCCGCAGCCTAATTCCAGGATCAGGCCGTCTTCTATGTTATATTCTCTCAAAAGCCCGGTGAGATATGCGCACCATTCTTCATAGGGGATGTTGTCCATAAAGAGGTCGTATACGCGGGCGAAATTTTCGTAGGAACTCATGGGGTGCCTCCGTGGTTTTTTTCTTTTTTATACTATCACGAAAAGGGGGGTGGTGCAAGAGGGGGAGGCGGAATGCAATGTGGACGGGNATCGCCCCCTGGATATCCCCGCCCTCCCCCACGCCGCACCGGATTCCCCTGGTATTGGATGGCCGCTGGGTTGTGGAAAGGAAAGGAAAAAAGCCCTCTCCTGCTTGTAAGATTCTAAGCGGGAGAGGGATTGTATATTTGTATAAGAATATACTTTTTAGTTAGGGTATGAGGGTGAACTGGGTTTGGTTGGTGGTGGTGCTGTCGGTGCCTATGTAGAGGTCGAAGGTGCCGGGTTCGCTTTCCAGGCGGGAGTGTTCGGTGAGGAAACGGAGGTCCCGGTCCGTGATGTGGAAGGTTACTTTTTGGGATTCACCGGGCTGGAGGTGGATCTTGCGGAAGTGTTTTAGCTCTTTGACGGGGCGGACGACGGTGGCGGCTCGGTCGTGGATGTAGAGCTGGATGACTTCGGTTCCGGGTAAGGAGCCTTCGTTTTTGATGGTTATGGATGCCTGGATGGTTTCGGTTTTGGTCATTGCAGACTTGTCCAGCTCTATGGGGGAGAGGGAGAAGGTGGTGTAGCTCAGGCCGTATCCGAAGGGATATAGGGGGGCATTGGGGATGTCCAGGTATTTGGAGCGGAAGCGGTCTTTGTCTGCTCCGGTATAGGGGCGGCCGGTGGCGTATTCGTTGTAGTGGACAGGAACCTGGCCGACACTGTAGGGGAAGCTCATGGGGAGTTTACCGCTGGGGGCGAAGATGCCTGTGAGAATGTCCATAATAGCGTGGGCACCTTCGGTTCCGGGCATCCAGACCTGGAGGATGGCTTTGGCTTTATGGGAAAGTTCTCTGATGTCCAGGGGTCTTCCGGAGAAGAGGATGACTGCAATGTTCTGGTTTACCTCGTAAATTTTATTGAACAGGGTCTGCTGGATCTGGGGTATCTGTATGTTGGCATTGCTGGTGGCCTCGCCGGATTGGACGTAGTGCTCGCCTAAAGGCATGATGACTAGGTCTGCTTTTTTGGCAGCTTCTATGGCGTCTGTGAGCATTTTCTGCTGCTGAACGGGGGAAACAGGTTCCTCTGTCTGTTCTGTGAAGCCTTCCAGATGGATGTCGTTTCCAAGGAGGGGGCAGCCTGGATGGAAGGTGGCTTCTGCAGTTTCAGGAGATTCCAGGGCGGCTTCCCGGAGGGTCAGGGTGTCTTCTGCTTTGCCGATGAAGGACCAGGAGCCTGACATGTTACGGTTGTCTGTGTAGGGGCCTATGAATGCAATGTGCTGTCCTTTTTTAAGGGGAAGGACAGACTCATTTTTCAGGAGGACGAAGGACTTGCGGGCAGCTTCCCTGGCAAGGGTTTTGTGTTCTTCGCATAGGATGATCTCTTTTTCTTTGGCCTCGTCCGCGTCTTTGTATGGGTTCTCAAAGAGGCCCAGTTTGTTTTTCAATTCCAGAATGCGGAGAACTGCTTCGTCTATCAGTGCTTCATCCAGGATTCCCTCCTCTATGAGAGCTGTCAGATGCTCAGAGTAGATGCCGGTCATCATGTCAATGTCAACGCCTGCCTCGGCTGCTCTTACGGCTGCCTCTTTTCGATCTTCGCAGTAGCCGTGGTAAATGATCTCCTCAATGGCGGCCCAGTCGGATATGAGGACGCCGTCAAAGCCCATTTCCTCTCTCAGGATGTGGCGCATGAGCCATTTATTGCCGGTTGCCGGGACTCCGTTTATGGTGTTGAAGGAGGTCATGACCAGGGCTGCGCCTGCGTCGATGCCAGCTTTGTAGGAGGGAAGGTAAAATTCACGCAGGGTGTGTTCGGAAAGCTCCACGGTGTTGTAATCGCGGCCCGCTGTGGGGGCGCCGTATCCTGCAAAGTGTTTCACGCAGGCTGCTATTTTGTAGGGAGCTTTCAGGTCATCCCCCTGGAAGCCTTTGACCATGGCTTCGGAGAAGAGACTGTTTAAATAGGTGTCTTCCCCGGTGGATTCCATGACTCTGCCCCAGCGGGCATCCCTTACCAGGTCCACCATGGGGGCAAAAGTCACATGAAGGCCGCTGACGGCAGCCTCTTTGGCTGCTGCGGCTGCTAACTTTTCGGATAACTCCGGTTCAAAGGTGGCACCCTGTCCCAGAGGAATGGGAAAAATGGTGCGGAAACCGTTGATGATGTCCAGCATGAAGAGCAGCGGGATTTTGTGCGGATGTTTTTCTATGTAGTTTTTCTGGATTTCTTTTAGTTTTGACGCGCCGAGGGCACCTAAAACGGAACCGGCCTGGGAGATGTTCTCCTCTGTGAAGCCGTTCTCCTTCATGGGGCCTGTGATAACGGTGTCGTCCATGTAAAAATTGCCGGCCACCTGTAACATCTGATTGACTTTTTCCTGAAGCGGCATATCTTTTAAAAGTTGGATTAATTGTTGTCTTGTCATGATCGTTCCTCTCTGTTTTCTTGATTCTTTTTAAATTTTCTGCGGTATTCCAGGGGTGAGAATCCTGTATTCTCCCGGAACATTTTTGTAAAATAGGAGAAATTGCTGTATCCCACATAGATGGAAACCGTGTTGATGGGCAGACTGCTCTGGGTCAGCATTTTTTTGGCTGCCTCCACCCGTTTCTGCATCAGGTAGGCACTGATGGATATGCCTGCCTCCTTTTTAAAGATCCTGGACATATAGTCTACATTCAGATATACGAGTTCAGCCAAGGTCTCCCTTCTGATATCCTCCTGGTAGTGTGTGTCTATGTATTCTTTTAACTGGTCTGCCACGGATTCGCTTTTGTTGATGTATTTTGTGTATTCCACAGCCCTGGTCACCAGGTGGGAAGCAAACTGCATGGCACCTTCCACACTCTCCAGTGCCTCCTGGTAATATTGTTCGTTCTCACTTCCCGCAAAGAGCAGATGGGCCTTGATCTCCCTTGCAGCAAGCCAGGTGTAGGTTATCTGGGTAATGTCCATGCGGAAGCTTTTTAATAGGTCACGTGTGACCAGTTCGCGTCCCGCAAGTTCTGTGAGGTATTGCCGCATACTGCCTATCAGCGCTTCCGGTTTCTGCTCACCGAGAAGGGCCTCCCACACGGCGCGCTGTTTATTCTGATAGGAAATGCAGGGCTGCCGGAAATCGGACAGATACAGGACTTTATCCCAAACAGTCAGGCTGTTGTCCCGCATGTCCTGTAACTGGGCAAGGCATTCCTCCAAAACACCGATCTCCACACTGCTGCCGGCTCCGCACCAGATATCCATCTGCATACGCTCCCCCAGCAGATTCCGAAAAGAGGAAAATACACCTTCCTCGCTGAGTCTCTCCAAATTCCGGACCGCGCCCCGGCATATAACCGTATAGCTGTCTTTCCGGCAGGGCGAGACCGTTTCCAGAGTCACCTGATATTCTTCTGCCAGCTCCCCCAGAATATTTTTTATGATAAATAGCAGAATCTTTTCATCCCAGTGTTCCCTTTTCTCTCTTCCACCTCTGCCGGACAGATGCAGGAGCACTGCCAGAAACCTGTCCTCCGGTTTATAATCCAGATTCCTTTTTTTGATCTCCTCCTCTATGGCGGATCGTTTCATCCTGCCCGAGAGCAGCTCAGACCAGAAATTTTTCAGAAGGATCTCTCTGTTCTGTTCCCATATCCTGCTCTCCTGGCGGTAAACCTGGTAATTTTGGGCTGCCTTTACCCTGTCGGATGCCTTCCGGATGGCGGCGGTAAGTTTTGTAAAGTCTATGGGCTTCAGCAGATAATCCACACTGTCCAGGGCAATGGCACGGCGTGCGAAATCAAACTCGGCATAGCTGGTGAGAAATATGGCCTGCACCTCGTAGGCTTCCCTGCGCACCCACTCCATAAAATCGAAACCGCTGCCTTTGGGCATGACAATATCGCTCACGATCACATGGATGGGCATGAGTCCCATGACCGTCTGGGCCTGCTGCATGGAGGACGCCGTATAAATCTGCTCCACATCCAGCAGATCCCAGTCTACATTTTTCTTAATACTCTCTATCACATATTCCTCATCGTCAACCAATAACAGATTCATCGGTACCTCCCTGAACAGTTTTCTCTGCCAACCCCGGATCATGCTCCTTCTTATGCTCCCGGAAAGGAATGTGGATATCCACAATGGCCCCCTGAAGAGGGCTGTTGTCAAAATTGATCTCCCCCTGTCCCCCGTAATAGTAACGGAAACGCTTCAGACAGTTTTCAATCCCCACATGACTGCCGTTTTCGCTGATACCCTCCCCATGCTTCAGCCTCTCCAGAACATGTTTGGGAAATCCCCTTCCGGTGTCGGAAATATACAGATTGATGTATTTCCCATCTTCCCTGTCCTCCGGAAATGCCGTGACTGAGATCAATATCTTCTCCTCCAGGGTCAGCGCATGTTTTGCCGCATTCTCCACAAAAACTTGGAGCATGAAAGGGAATATCTCCCCATTCTCCACCTCTTGATCTATCTCAAAATAGTATTCAAAGCTGTCCGGGTAGCGCAGGAGCAGTATTTTCAGATAGTCCTCACAGTGTGCCGCCTCCGCTTTTACAGGCACCAGGCCGCTGGTGCTGCGGAATACATACTGAAGGTAGTCTGAGGTGGTCTTGGTCATCTTCCGGGCATTGCCGTACTGTTTGAAATCAATCATGCTGTAAATAAAATTCAGACAGTTCAGATAAAAATGAGGACGGATCTGTAGCTTCAGATAATCCATCTCTATCTTCTGTTTCTCCAGCTCCTGTTCATACAAAGTGATCTTCAGACGGCGGATCTGATGTATCATTCTCTTGAACTTGCCGTCAATCTGCTCCAGCTCCATCAGGTTGTTTTCTGTGATGTGGAAGGTATAGTCATCGTCATCATATTTTGTCAGGTTATCCGTAAATTCCCTCACAGGCTCCAGCAGATATTTTTTCAGATATAAAAGGATTGCGGCCCCGGCCAGGACCAGTGCTGCTGCCAGGACTAAAAGGAATCCCAGGCTGCCCATCATGACACCCAGTATTTTGTCCCCTGATATCTTCATCTGGATGCCAAAGGGGGCCTGATTCAGATTTTTGCTGAGTGAGTATCCGCTGTTCGCCTCCCGGGAATCCGGTTCCTGTTCTATGCCCTTGCTGGTGATCTGGCCCACCACCCGGTTCTTGGCGTCCACCAGGCGCACATAGCCGTCATCGCCCACGATCGTGTCAGTGAAAGGCTCCAGGATACTTTTCACATTCACATAGCAGCCCATGTACACATCCTGGTTCTGGGCTATTTTGCAGATATAATTTTCTTCGCCGCTGTCCATTCGGTTCCACTTTTTCTTGACCGAGTAGGAGGTATCCGTGATAAGCCCCAGTTGGTTTCTCACCGCATCCTCCAGGTCTTTATCAATGTCATACCCCACTCCCGTCATGGTGAGCATAGTGAACATATCATTCTCCTTTAAGTACAGGAAAAAGTGGTATTCTGTGCCGTACTCCCACGCATAGGAGAGACAGATCCTCCGCAGATTGCTGACTGCGTTATTTATTTTTATGGGATCATCGGAATGCTCCATTGTCTCAATGTAGTCCCCCAATACAGAATACCCCTGGTTTTTCTCCATGATATTGGAAAACAAGCTCCGGCTGATCCGCAGGAAACGGTTGTCCAGCTCATCTGTATAGAGCTTTGACATTTCATCCATCTCCTGAATGGCCTGTTTTCTGGTCCTTCCAAGCAGCATGGCGCTGACACCCACATACACAGCCAGCACTACCATGAGAATGATGAGGATGGCCTTCATCTGCTGGGCCATACTTTTTTGTTTTCTGTATTTCGGAACTTTCATCTTTTGTTTCTTATCCTTTCACTGCCCCCAGAGTGATTCCCTCCGAGAAATATTTTTGAAGGAATGGATACACGATAAACAGCGGCAGCATGGCTATGAATGCAATAGCCATTCGGATGGATGTTGTTGGAAGCTTGGCAACCTCCGCACCGATATTTCCCACGACTTTTCCGCTTGCCAGGTATTGGATATCCGTGATCATCTGGTTCAGAAGGTTCTGTATACCGAACAGCTTCTGTCCCTGGTTCCCTGATAAATAGTATAAACCATTGGTCCAGTCGTTCCAATAGGCAAGTCCGGAAAACAGTCCCATAGTCACAAGGATTGGCTTGCCCAGTGGCAGAACCACGCTGGTGAATATCTTCATATGCCCCGCGCCGTCTATCTTGGCCGCTTCAAACAGGGCATCCGGTATACTTGTGATAAAATAGCTCCGTATCATCAGCACATTGTTGGCACTCAGCAGCAGGTTCGGCAGAAGGAGTGCAAAGATCGTATTCTTGATGTGCAGATAATTCACATACATGAGATATGTAGGTACCAGGCCGCCGTTGAAGAGCATGGTAAAAAATACAAAAAAGGTCAGTGCCCTTCTGTGGGGAAGTGTCTTGATGGTCAGCGGGTAAGCCATCAGCGCGGACAAACTGATATTCAGAATGGTGCCCACGATGGTGACAAATATGGTGACCCCGTAGGCGCGCAGTATTTTTTCTCCCTGTTTGATAATGTACTGGTAAGCGTAAAGGCTTAATTTCTCAGGAAAAAATGAGTAGCCGTTGCGGATCAGTGTATTTTCATCTGTAACGGAAGAAATGAACACCAATACAAAGGGCAGTACAATGATCAATGTCATAAGGATCAGAATTATATTGATAAAAAACTGATACCGTTTTTCTTTTGCTGAATTTTTCATTCCCTCTCCTCCTAAAACAATGCCTGTTCTTTATCTACTTTTCTCACGACCCAGTTGCTCAGCATGACAATAGCAAATCCCACAACGGACTGGTACACGCCTGCCGCGGAAGACATACTGATATTTCCCCGCTCAATGAGTGCTCTGTACACATAGGTGTCGATCACATTGGTGGTCGGAAAGAGAACCCCGGAATTCATGGGCACCTGATAGAACAGGCCGAAATCCGAATAGAAAATACGTCCGATATTTAGCAGAAGCAGGGTAACGATGGTGGGTACCAGGCTTGGCAGAGTGATTTTTGTGATCTGCTGCCATTTCGTTGCACCGTCCAGGCTGGCGGCTTCATAGTAGGACGGGTCAATACCGATGATCGAAGCAATATAGATGAGGCACCCATATCCCACCCCCTTCCAGCAGTTGGCAAATACTAGGATAAACGGCCAGTATTTCGGCTGCTGATACCACTGCACCGGCTCTTTTCCGAGAGCACTTAAAATGGTGTTGTTTATCAAGCCGTTCTCGGAACTGAGCAGTGCATAAACAATGTAGCTAAGTATTACCATGGACATGAGGAACGGCAGCAAAATGGCGCTCTGGTAGAGCTTTTTCATTTTATTGTTCCGCACTTCACAGATCAATATGGCAACCGCAATACCTACGATCATATTTACAGCTATAAAGGCCACGTTGTAAAGCAGTGTATTTCTGGTAATGATCCATGCATCCTTTGACTGGAATAAAAACTTAAAGTTATCCAGACCGCACCAGGGACTTGCAAATATGCCTTTTGCAAAGTTCAGCTTCTTAAAGGCGATCACGATTCCTCCCATGGGAATATAGTTGTTGATCAGCAGGTACAAAAGGCCCGGCAGCATCATCAGGTATAAAGGCCAGTGCTGTTTGTAGACACTGAGCTTGGATCTTTTCTTCATATTCTTCCTCCTCTGTCTTAGAGTGTGTCTAAATTCATTCAGACACACTCCGGCAACGGTTTCTTTCCCGCAAAAAAGCTGCCGCACTAAGAGCTTTTTCTATAGAGCGGCAGCCTGTTGTCAAAAATAACGCGGTTTATTTATTCTCTTCCAGCCATTTGTCAAACTGTTCCTGTTTTGCCTGAATGATCTCATCAATACCTGCTGCCTCAAGAGCATCCAAAAATTCAGGCAGATACGTCTCAGGGTCAGCGGAACCGCTGTTCAGCGAGCCGGTGTACTGTTTTACAATATTGGCAAGGGCAGCCACCTGGCTTTCATACTGGGTATTGTCAAAGCAGAAGCCCACTGCTTTTGACTCTTTTGCGGAATCGTTGAATTCCTCCATCTTCTCCCAAAGCTGCGGATCAGAGCCGGTCCATTTGTGTGCGATGAACTGGTTGGGCAGCTCCCAGCCCAGATTCAGGCTGTATCCCACATTGTCGGCGGTGATGCCTTCCGGATAATTAATGATGCCGTTTTCTTCATCCTCTATGACATAATCCACGCCTTCCTCACCCCAGTTCAGCAGATTCATGATCTCCGGGCTGCCATAGATGTAATCAAGGGTTTCCATGGTCTTTTCCGGGTTCTCTGAGTTCTGCGCAATGGAGTAGATAATACCGTTGTAGGTCTGGCAGTTTTTGATTGGGTAATCCCTGAACGGAATAATCTCAAAGTCATACCCGGTTGAGCTTTTGAATTCCACGGGCGTTCCCGGATGATAGGCAAAAAACAGGGAGAACAGATTGCCGGCCTTGCAGACAGTACGCCAGTTTTCTGTATCTGTTCCCGCATCCTTGCTGATATATCCCTTCTGATACCAGTCATAGAGCATGGTAGTGGTATCCTTATACCAATCGCTGGCAAAGAAATTGGTGATGGTAGTGTCGTTTTCCTGATCCATGAGCACGCCCAGGTAGTTGGCATCTGACAAGGGGTCGCCTCCGAACAGTCTTGTCAGCGGTGTATCTCCCTCATTGATGGAAAACAGCATGGTCATGTCCGGCTCCCCTGCTTTTACTGTCTCAAATACAGATTCCATATCTTTGGGGGCTTTGATCGCTGAGGTATCTATGTTATACTTCTCCACCAGATCTTTTCTCATGAAGACAGCAGGGATACTTCCTCTTTCAATCTGGTTTGGCACGCCGTACATGAAACCATCCATTGTGTTGCTGTTCAGTACATCCCCGCCATAAATTTCTTTCAGGTTCTTTCCGTATTTTTCCACCAGCTCTGACATGTCCATGATCTGTCCGCTGTGCATGTACTGGATGGCATTGGTGGCATTTGTATAAAAGCAGTCAATCTTTTCATCACCTGCAAGCATAAGCTGGAGCTGCTGTGTGGCGCTGGCCCAGGGAAGCACTACGATATCCAGATTGGCATTTACCTCCTTTTCCAGGATCTCATTGATCTTCTCCTCGATCCGCTCTTCGTCAGCTGGCTGGCTGCCCTGCAGTACCATAGTCACCGTGTAAGGTTCCTTTCCGTCATCCCCAGATGCTGTCCCCTCACCCTCACTGCCACTTCCGCCTCCGCAGGCTGCCAGTGACAATACCATGGCTGCTGTGAGCATGGC
Organism: Blautia marasmi; assembly: GCF_900258535.1. Lineage (NCBI taxonomy): Bacteria > Bacillati > Bacillota > Clostridia > Lachnospirales > Lachnospiraceae > Blautia > Blautia marasmi. The sequence goes on along the minus strand of NZ_OIWX01000001.1, from coordinate 3,024,054 downwards.
AGCTACTATCTTTTTCTTCATGTGATTTCCTCCTTCATTTCTGTTCCTTTGATACGTCTATCTTATTCTTTTCCCTGTTTCTTTTCTATAACTGGTCTGACTTAAAAATATCACTGATTTGACACACACAGGCAACGTCAAAAGCCTGTATACCTCATTGATATCATGGTATACAGGCTTTTTTCCCGGCTCATATAAAATTATCCTTGGCAGCAGTTTGGCACCCTTCCCGTTTTGCCCGGTTATTTTCCGCTTTTCTCTGCCAGCTTCTCCTTAAAAAATCCAGTGATCAAATCCCATACCTCTCTCTGGAAAAACCGGATGTCCGCATGATCCGCCCCCTCAATGGCTACGAGCTGTACATCTGCGCCTTTTTCCTCAAGAGCAGCGTACATGGCCTCGCTCTGGGAAAAGGGGACTGTGCGGTCACATAACCCGTGAAGCAGTAAAAATGGCGGTGCCTGTTTGGTCACATAGCTGACCGGGCACGCGTTCAGGGCTTCTTTTTGGTGATGGACTGCGTTCATACCTATCAGAAGAGATTCCGGTGCGGCCTGCATATCCCTTGCCGCATCCACAGGCATTTTGGTAATATCTGCGGGCAGGTACCAGGGGCAGGCTGCCTGTACGGCGCTTGAATACTCCAGATAGTCCCCTGTATCAAACTCTCTTCTGTCCCCCGTAAGTGCAGCCATGGCTGTGAGATGTCCGCCTGCCGACTCACCCATAACGCCGAAATGTTCGCTGTCTATGCAGTAACGCTCCGCATGTGCCCTCAGATACCGGACCGCTGCTTTAATGTCCTGGAGCTGGGCGGGAAATATGGCTTCATTGCTGGTCCGGTACTGGACGCTGGCAGCCACAAATCCCTGTCTTGCCAAATCTGCCAGATAAGCCAGATGGGCACTTGTGCTCATCTGCTGCCAGGCTCCGCCGCATATCCAGATAATGCACGGACTTCTTTTCTCCCCCTGCTCCGGAAAAATAATATCCATCTTCAAATCTTTCGTTGTATGCCCAAACCAGTCACGCACCTGGGCAAAGGTGACATTGGTGTCCACGATATACTGAGGCTCTTTGATCTCTACTTGAATTGTTTTTTTCATTGCCTGATCCTCCTGATTTTTATTGCTGCGCAACAGTTCAAAAACGGAACCGTTACATAGCCGCGCACTGTATTCTTTCCCTGCTCGTATAAATGCCAGCCTAAACATTGAGCAGAAATCACAGCGGCTGTTTCTGAATGTTCATCTGCTCTTATTTTATCACATATACATGTCTTGGCAAGACATGAAAATCGTAAAAAGCCCATATGCCACAGGATTTACATCTTGGCATACAGGCTTTTTGTGTCAGATAAAACGATTTAATTTTTCATCATAGGCGTAGTCAATTGCGCCCAGTTTTTTCTCCAGGTCTTTTCTGTCAAGCTGCAGGTCTTCGCACATAGCATCCAGAGAAGAATAGAAATCTCTCAGTTTCATGTTGGCAAAGCTCAGCAGCATTACCGGATCTTTTGGTATCATAGTCTCTCTCACCTCTTATGCCCTGCGGGCTGTAAGTTCACCATTTTCCACATCAATGACAATGGTGTCCTCTGTTCCCACATTGCCGGAGAGAATGAGTTTCGCAGTCAGTGTCTCCACGTATTTCTGCAGGTAACGTTTCAGAGGACGCGCGCCATAAATGGGGTCGTATCCGCCCTCAATAATATAATCTTTCGCCGCATCTGTCAAGCGCAAAGAGAGTTCCTGGTCCTTTAGCCTCCGGTTCAGATCCTCAACCAGCAGGTCCACAATACCGCCGATGTTCTCCTTGGTGAGCGGTTTGAACATGATGATCTCATCCAGACGGTTTAGGAACTCCGGACGGAAATGCACACGCAGGTCCTTGTCAACCATATCTCTGGCTTCCTGACTGATCTCACCGTTTGGTTCAATGCCGTCCAGAAGATAGGTGGAGCCCAGGTTGGATGTCATGATCAGGATGGTATTCTTAAAGTCAACGGTGCGGCCCTGAGAATCTGTGATACGGCCGTCATCCAACACCTGAAGCAGAACATTGAAGACATCCGGATGTGCCTTTTCTATCTCATCGAACAGGACTACGGAGTAAGGTTTTCTTCTGACAGCCTCTGTGAGCTGGCCGCCCTCCTCATATCCCACATATCCCGGAGGCGCTCCGATCAGACGTGACACGGAATATTTCTCCATGTACTCACTCATATCAATACGCACCATATTCTGCTCGTCATCAAACAAGGTGGCCGCCAGTGTCTTGGCAAGTTCTGTCTTACCTACACCCGTTGGTCCCAAAAACAGGAAGGAACCGATGGGCTTGCTGGGGTCTTTAATACCGGCTTTGGAGCGGATGATGGCGTCTGTTACTTTTTCCACGCCCTCCTCCTGACCGATCACACGTTTGTGCAGCTCTGCTGCCAGACCCAGGATCTTGGTCTTTTCGCCCTCCGTCAGCTTGGCAACCGGGATACCCGTCCAGCGGGAAATGATCCTTGCGATCTCCTCATCCGTGACACTCTCGTGTACCAGGGACAGATCCTGGTCCTTCACTTTCCCCTCCTCGATCTCTAACTGTTTCTGGAGCTTGGGAAGTTCGCCGTACTGAAGTCTTGCGGCTTCGTTCAGGTCGTAATTTCTCTGGGCAACCTGAATCTGTTTATTCATATCTTCAATCTGTTCCCGCAGTCTGGAAAGCTTTTCCACAGAGGATTTTTCATTGTCCCACTGGGCTTTCATTCCGTTAAATTCATCACGCAGCTCTGCCATATCCTTCTGCAGATCCACCAAACGGTCCTGGCTGAGGCGGTCGTTCTCTTTTTTCAGGGCAGCCTCCTCGATCTCCATCTGCATGATCCTTCTGCGCAGGTCATCCAGCTCTGTGGGCATGGAATCCAGCTCCGTCTTAATGAGAGCGCACGCTTCATCCACCAGGTCAATAGCCTTATCAGGCAGGAACCTGTCAGAAATGTAGCGGTTTGATAAGGTGGCTGCTGCTACCAGTGCACTGTCGGTGATCTTGACACCATGGAATACCTCGTAACGCTCTTTCAGGCCACGGAGAATGGAGATAGTATCCTCCACGGTCGGTTCGTCCACTGTTACCGGCTGGAACCGCCGCTCCAGGGCCGCGTCTTTTTCAATATACTGGCGGTATTCATCCAGAGTTGTGGCACCGATACAATGCAGTTCTCCTCTGGCCAGCATGGGCTTCAGCATGTTGCCTGCATCCATGGCACCATCTGTCTTTCCTGCGCCTACGATCAGATGCAGCTCGTCGATGAACAGGATGATCTGTCCTTCACTTTTTCTGACTTCCTCCAGCACTGCTTTCAGACGTTCCTCAAATTCGCCTCTGTATTTGGCGCCTGCTACCAGAGCACCCATATCCAGGGCAAAAATCTTCTTATCTTTCAGCCCCTCCGGCACATCGCCCTGAACGATCCGCTGTGCAAGGCCCTCTACAGCGGCGGTTTTACCAACGCCCGGCTCACCGATCAATACCGGGTTATTTTTTGTTTTTCTGGACAGAATACGAATGACATTACGGATCTCAGCATCTCTGCCGATAACCGGGTCAAGCTTCTGTTCTCTTGCTTTTTCCACCAGATCCTGGCCGTATTTGTTCAGTGTGTCATAGGTGGCTTCCGGATTGTCAGTAGTCACACGCTGGTTGCCCCGCACAGTGCTCAAAGCCTGCAGAAAGCGCTCCTTTGTGATTCCGTACTCCTGCCAGATTTTCTTCACGGACGGGCTTGGATTGTTGATAAGGGCCAGAAACAGGTGTTCCACGGAGACGTATTCATCTCCCATGGCCTTTGCCTCGTCCTCGGCGCTGACCAGAGCCTTATTCAGATACTGCCCGATATAAGGCTGACCCCCGGATACTTTTGTCCGGGCATTTAATGCTTTTTCTACATTATTCAGAAAGTGTTCTTTCTGGATCTCCATTTTTTCAATCAGTTTCAGGATCAAGCTGTCTTCCTGATGTAAAAGGTTGTATAGTAAATGCTCCTGTTCGACCTCCTGGTTGCCGAACTCGTAAGCTGTCTTTTCCAAGTCCTGAACTGCCTGAAGTGATTTCTGTGTAAATTTGCTGATGTTCATAAAATCCCTCCATTTCGAGATTTGAGCTGTTTGTTATTTGTTCTAGTGCTAATATAACACTAATTGTTAGCAGTGTCAAGAGGTGAGTGCTAATGTTTTCTGATTTTTTTTGCAAACCCTTTAAAATCAATGGTTTGCAACTATCTATTTCTCTTGAAATTGTCATTTTTTCTATTTTGACACCAATTTGACACCAATTTTTGTTTTTCTGGTGTCAGAAGTTTACTGCCATACTGTCCAGCTTCGCAATCTCACTTTCAATTCTTGCCCTATCGCCCAAATGGTTATACACTTCCATAGTCACATCAATGTGTGCATGACCCATGATATACTGTAATACTTTTATATCCATACGGCACTCTGCCATTCTGGTACAAGCTGTATGACGCATAATGTGAGCGGAAATTTTAGGAAGAAGTTCTACTTTGCGGTGTTCTTTCTTTGCTGACATTACTTCTGTTTTGTTGTAAGCGTCTACTATGTTATACAGTACATTGTTGACTGCACTCGGCATTAACGGTCTGCCTGTCTTTGCCATAAAAACAAACCCCTTATATCCATCTATCTCAACATCTTTACCTTTTCCAAGCATGAAATTGATTTTGCGCTGATCCTCAAACGCTTTTAGAACATCTTGCGTCATAGGAATGGTACGGACACCAGAATCTGTTTTCGGTGTAGATATATGAAAGCGACAGCCATCACCCAGATTTTTGTAAATGAGCTGATGATCTATGCTGACTGTCCTTGCTTTTGTATCTACATCTTTCCATGTAAGTCCAATCAATTCCCCACATCTTAACCCTGTACCGATCATAATTGTAAGCATAGGGTAATAGGCGTTGTAGACATTGTGCTTGTGCACAAACGCCAGCATTTTTTCCTGTTGGGGTATCGTCAATGCGGTACGTTTCTCTGCTGGTCTGCCATAATCACTGATAGAACCCTTTGCAGGATTTTTTCGGATAATATCATCATCAACTGCCATTTCCAATGCAGGGTATAGCATATTGTGAATGAATTTTATGGTAGAGTAGGCATATCCGGCCTTTGACAGCTTTGCGTAATACGCTTTTACGTGGGAGGGTAACATCTGTATGACCTTGATATTTCCTATTTCATCCTTTACACGGTTCTTCCAGATGTTAGTGTAATTCGTCCTTGTAGACTCTGCCAGTTCAAGGGTAGCCATGTACCTGCTGAACAATGTATTGAGCGTCATTTTCTTGATTGCTCCGTCAGTCAGAATGTTATCCTCCATATCCTTTGCAATCTGTTTTTCCTTTTCCCTCAATTCTGGTAAGTCCTGTGCGTAGACGGTAAGACGTTTACCTGTCCGAATATCTGTGTAGCGGTAACTGTATCTGCCATCACTTCGCCAGCTCTCGCCCTCTCTTAATTTTCTTCCTTTGTGGTCTTTTCTACTGTTTGCCATGAGAACCAATCCTTTCTGTTTAGCCTCCTTTTATGTTCTCACGACGTGGTTTGTCTACTAATAGTATAGCACAAATCACATAAAACATAAACGAAAAAAGGCTTATTCTTCAAGATATGACAAATAGTTTTTGACCTTTTCAACGGAATAAAGAACCCTACGTCCTATCACAATTTTAGCACCTGCCTGTTGTCCGATTTTCCTTGCGGTTGCATGTCCACAGGACAGCATAGCGGAAAGAGCTTCTATATCAACTGTAAGTGGCTGACTGGTATTTCTTTCTTTTGTCTTATTCATTTATCACAACCCCATTCACATCAATTTCTATGCTCGTAAAAGCGCACACTTCAGTATTGTTCATAATGCAGCACCTCCTTTGTTCTGTAAGTAAAGAAGCAGGCAGGCGGCTTTGGCAAGCTCCACTGGACTTTCACCATTCCCATTCTGATGGGTGAACCGTGTCATACGGGTGTATCATTATCCTGTGATTGCAGGTCATAGCAAAGCGACCATTCCATAAATCGCTTTCGGATCATTGCATGGTCGCTCGCTTTCTTATGGAAAGGTCATGGCGTACAATTTCCGCTGGCTCGCTGTATCACAAACGTACCTGTCTGCTTTATTCAATTTTCAAAGAACAGTAAAAGAGCTGAAATGAGGTGGTAGACACTCTCTGTTATATTTACTTCACTTTGACTTCAAACCCCAAGATTGCTTTAATCAATGCTGCCCGTATCCTGCCTTTCAGTTCCATATCAACCACGATATACATATTCCCGTGTTCGTCATAGAATGGGCGCAGGCTGGCTTTTGATATGTAAGCGTCATAGTGGTTCAAAATCTTTTCGATTGCCACCTCGTTACCGTCAGCCGCAGAGCTGATGGTCGAGAATGACGGGCACTTTTTTGTAGACTTCATCATGTTTTTATTCCTCCTCGTACATATCCTTAATGAGCTTTAATGTGTGCAGCCTGTTTCTACATACGGAAAATCGTTCCATTTCCATAACCTCTGCAATTTCAGCGTCGGTCATTTCAAGAAAGTAGGACATAAGCAGAATGTTACGTCGGCTTTCTGTTAATTCTTTGATAGCTTCACATAAGCGTTCATCATAGATACGGACTTCTGAACCAAATACATCAAATGACGTAAACTCAACGCAATACTCGTCCATGACACCGATCTGGTTTAACTCCATTTCAGATAATTCACAGAACGGCGTTTCACGTCTTGCACGCCTGCCAAGCTCTCGGTCATAGTTCTTTACAGTTCGTCCTACAACCTTGCGAGCCAGACAATCAAATTGAAGTCTGATAGCGTCCTCGAAAGAAGATGGTTTCATAATCTCACCTCCTTTCCAGCGAAAGTTGCTAAAGCGAAAAGGCTTCTACCTCTTTTCGCACTAACACTCACCGTGGGAGGTGGGATTTGATACCCAACCGCAAAAACTTTTTGAGAAAGTTTTATGCAGCAAAAAAGCACAAGGGCAATACGGACGTATTGATCTTGTGCTATGCAAATTATTCCTACTATATGATGTAAAAAACCATATACAGGAGCGTTATAATCCACACAAATTAAATGGATTTTTTTAACAAACTACCAATGGTCGAAAGTTGTCGAATATGTAAGTCTTTCATGCGGCTACCCCCTAAAGCCGCTAAAACAAAACCATCCAGTATGTTTGTCCACCGTTAGGCAAAAATAAAACGGCGGCTATATTAACCGTCGTCTTATTCAAAGGGGCGCAAAAAAGCGTTACTGCTGACAGCGGTTTTTTTTATTACCGCCAAGCAGCATATAAATTTGTTATTTGTCTATGCAATAGGAACTGATAAACCTTACAATACGTTTTACTGTACCTGTCACAAAATCTTTAGGAACAGTAAAATGTAGTGAGGTGATTAGTTATGCGTAAAACAGAAGATAAATACGATTTCAGAGCCTTTGGTCTTGCAATCAAAGCTGCAAGGATAAAACAAGGTCTGACCCGTGAACAGGTGGGAGCAAAAATTGAAATTGACCCACGCTATCTGACAAACATTGAGAATAAAGGGCAGCACCCAAGTTTACAGGTATTCTATGACCTCGTAACTTTACTCAATGTATCCGTTGATGAAATTTTTTTACCTGCCAGTGACAAAGTGAAGAACACTAGGCGCAGGCGGCTGGAACAGCAACTTAATACATTCAATGATAAAGATATGGTTATCATGGAAAGTGTCGCTGACGGTATCATCAAATCTAAGGAGGTGGAGGAAGATTAGTTCCTCCATTTTTATTGCAGAAATGGCAATAATTTATTAAAAATAATCTTATAAGCAGCAAAATTTATATGAGTACCGTCTATCGTATAATTTAGTTGAAGCTGTTTTTCTTTGTCACAAAACAAGTTGAAGAAATCCAGAAATTTGTATTTCTTTTGTATACAGAGCATTTCCAATTTCTCATTTGTATTTTTTAGTTTATCATTGTCTTTCCCAATCAACCATTCGTGATAGATTTTAGAATGTGAGGAAGTATTAACAGGCAACAATGATAAAATCAATATTTTAGTAGTACAGCTTTGCATTTTGATTAAGTCTGCAATTTGTATTATTCTCTTTGATACTTCTATTTCTGTATTATGTGGCACAATAGGCATAAAATCATTTGTACCTACCCATATAATAGCGGTATCGGGTTTTAATACATTTACTATATCATCCAACCGATTAATTACATCGTATGTGGTACTTCCAAATATCCCTCTATTCAATATTCTTTTTGATCCTTTATATAACTCATTAATTGGAAAATTTTCTGCTAAGGAATCACCAAACAGAACAATACCCCCCTTAGATAACTCTTGATTGACTTCCCTATAAAGGGTATATCTGTCATTTGCTAATTTTTTAATTAGTTTTGAGGTTTCATTCAATGATTGTTCCATTATGCATTGTCCTCTCCAATCAGTTTTAAAATATTACCACCGAGAATTTTCTCACTAATTTCATTGGATGGACTTACAAATTCTATAAGCTGTTTGCTCAACAAAGGTTCTCCATATGGAGCGTCTGAACTATACAGACATTTTTCGGGCAACTCGGTAACTGCCATTCGAGCAGCAAGCGTAGAAAAAGCTGCTGATAAATCAATATAAGCGTTCTGTACTGTTTTAGCAAAATCAATCACATCCATCCAGTGGTATCCTCCCATATGTCCGTATATGACTGGAACAGCAGGATATTTTTGTGTTAGTTCCATAAGATATTTAATCCCATTGGAAGTAACGGGATTGAATGTGTGTATCCAAATCGGTAAATATGGAAAACTTTCCAATGCCTTAAATACTGTTTCTAGCTGCTTTATTTGTTCATCAGAACCAGGAGTAAATTCACCTACCCCTTTTAAACCGTTAGACACAATCTGTTTTTTAATCCAATCAACGGTATCCTCTAACGATAATTCAAGCGGTACAGAACCAAATCCATAAAATCTGTCCGGATACTCATGTATCACCTGCATTACCTCGGAAATATTGTCTTTCATCCTTTGGATATTGGCTTCTCTGGTTGTAGAACCAGCTAAAATCTTATATAAGGCACCCATTTCACTTTTTAAATCTGAAAATGTAACAGCCCGCTCTGGATGGGGAGCTGTGCCAAATAAAATCGTTTTGTCCACTCCTGCTTCATCCATTTTTTTAATCTGAACTTCTGTTGGGAACATTAAATGTTCATGGCTATCAATAATCATAAAAATCATCCTTTCTCTGTATTGACATACTTGTTATAATAAAAGGGTATCATGTTCCAAAAACAGGAACAAGTACGCACATTTTTGATATACAGTATCTTTTTTGATATGTATCTCACTAGAGAAAGGATGATTATAAAATGGCTAAATCAGTTACCCCACATAACACATGCCCTATGGCGTTAGGTATCAATGTTTTAAGTGGAAAATGGAAGTTACAGATATTATGGAATATATACAGCAAGAAAATAATACGTTTTAATGAATTGCAGAGAGAGTTAGGGCATATAACCACAAAAACTTTGACCGACCAATTACGTGAATTGGAGGAACAAAAAATCATAAAAAGAACTGTATATCCAGAAGTTCCCCCAAAAGTTGAATACTCATTTACTGAATTGGGGCAGACATTGGAACCAGTCCTTAAATCGTTATGCGATTGGGGAACACAATACTTACATGAAATAAATGTAGAAGCAGAGTAAAAAAATAGTGTGCAAATCATTTATCTATGAAATGCACACATTTTTTATTTTAACTTTTCAAAGGAATTGACATAGTAACCTGTGCACCATGCGTTTTGTCTGAATTTTCCAGAAGTAGTTTCCCTCCATGTTGTTTTACTATGGAATCAACTATAAACAATCCCATACCAAAATGCAATTTCGATCCCCGGCTTTGATCATCCATATAAAATTTGTCTAAAGCATGTTTAAGACCCTCTTTAGTAAAACCACTGCCACAGTCTGTGAAAATAATTATCAGACTGTTTGAAATAACTTTAAGTTCTACATATAAAGTTGTATTTGATGGTGCATAATCGGTAGCATTAGCAACAATATTTGTTATAGCTCTCTCCATCGTTATTTTATCAATTACTAGATGTTCTGGAAGATCATTTTGCGTTACACTCAATACTATATTTTTACTTTTGCACAACATGTCTATCTGTAACAAAATATGAGTCCAGAAATCTGGGAAATACACATCTTCTTTTTTTAATTCATATCCTGTAATTGCCTTAGAAATATCTATCAGAATTTGAATGTACAATTTCATTTGTTCTGAACTTTCGCTTATATATTGCGTATAAAGTCTTTGTTCCTTATCCAGAACTGTATCAGCTAAAAGGTCTGCATTTCCCTGTATCATAGTTAAAGGTGTCTTTAAATCATGAGCCAAAGCGGAAATCTGTTCTTTTTGGGCTTGTTCTGCTTTCCATTGTTTTTCTAATGAACTCTTTAATTTATCACGCATATCGGCAAACGAAATCACTATATCATTAAACTCTTTAATAGAAGATTGTTGTATTTCAAAATTAAGATTTTGAGACGATATTTCTCCTGTGGCAGTTAATAATGGATTTAGCTGTGCTGCTAATTTTCGAGAAAATTTTGAAGTCATAATTACAAAAACAAGAATACTTCCAATGATGATGACGATACCTGTTAATATATCGGGGGCAGGAAAATGTTTGGCAAACCATTGGTTTGTATATTGAGAACCTATAAAATACTGGATAACACAATACTCATTCTCTCGAATTACTAAAAGGTATTGGCTATTGCCATTATGACCTAATTCCTCCCCTTTAGCAAAAGTAATGGCACGGCTTTTATCCTTGGTACTTTTCATATTGCTATATAGCTCATTGAAAGATTTGTCCAGTATTATATACTTACAACTGGTGGGCACAACTACTTTTGTAATATCTGGTGCAATCATCATTGTAGATTTTAATTCCTTTGCCTGTATTTCACTTTGATTTGCTCTTGTTACAAGTCCATTATTTGAAGCTATGAGAAGCGTCAAAAAAGGAATTGTAACAGCTAAGAACAATAGTAAAGATAACTTTATAATAAAATATCTAAAATAGGTTTTCAAAGTAGTTGTTTTATTTACTTCCATTTATAACCAATCCCCCAAACTGTCAGTATAGGCGACTCGATAAAGTCAGAAAACTTGTTTCTTATGTTCATGATATGTGTTGGGATCGTCGAATTATCACTTTCTCCATTTAAGCTAAAAACAGCTTCATATATCTGCTCTTTTGAAAAAACCTGCCCTTTATTCTTTGCAAGAAATTCACAAATCATAAATTCACTTCTCGTTAATGGAACAGACTTTCCTTTAATCAGAATTTCTTTGGCAGACAAATTCAAAGTAACATCTCCAAAATTCAGTGAGTGATTTTTTTCCCGTTTTTCTCGTCTTAAATGAGCGTTTACACGTCCACGCAATTCCGCAATGCGAAAGGGTTTTGTCAAATAATCATCCGCACCTATACCCAATCCGTAAAGCACATCACTTTCTAAGGTCTTTGCTGTCAAAAATAAAATCGGACAGTCAACAGTAGCTCGTATTTTTTTACAGAATGAAAATCCATCTATATCGGGCATCATCACATCTAAAATAATTAAATCATAATAAGATAAATTATTTACAGATACCTGTGTCGCTGATGTATAGGCAGAAATAACATGGTTATCCTTTTGAAGTCCATTTTTAATCAGTTCCAAAATGCCAGCTTCATCATCTATCACTAAAATCTTAGCCATTCAAAACACCTCCATCGCCAGTATAAAGGAAATCAACTAGAAATTCTATCATAAATCTATAGAAGCAACAAAATATTTATTATTTATGTTGACAGCTATCTTTTTATCTACAGATGTATCCTTGATTTGATAAACATAACCATAACTCATAGTTTCTCCATTTACACTCTCTAACCGCTTTGATATTTGCCCTATTTCTTTATCAAGATCGGAATATTCAACAGTTTCCTCCGTAATCAAATACGAAACGCCATCAATACGGAGTATCTCGTAATTTGTAGGGTCTAATTCCACATATGGAAGTGTAGCATTTAGTTGCTTATTCTTCTCTGCCGTATCATGCAGCCTACATGCATATAAACATAGTGGCACTATTAAAAGTATAGATACCATTAGTACAGCTCTCAAAACTATTTTTTTCTTACTCATTTTCTTTCGCTCCCTCCCAGTAATGAAACCATACCAAGCTGAACACAGTAAGTAATATTGCAAAGCCCACTAGCAACATCAGCCCAGTTTTAAACGAAGCCGAAATATAGACAATCATATCTGGATTTATATATTCAATCATGCAGTAGTCCATAAACCTAACCCCCCACGCCCACGGAATAAACTGCCAGACATTATCACCTAAACCTGTGAGCATAAGGGCAGATATTAAGCTCCCAACAATCCCTAACCCCATTGTTACGCTTTTTCCGAACATCAAACCGAGAAGCAGCGATAACAAATATATAGGCAATATGGACAGTAATAAATATTCCAAAGCCTTTATATATATGGCTAATGGCATGACAGGATATAGTGCATGAAACACGCCAAAACAAATGATTACAGAGATAGCCGCTAATAGTAAAAGATATGCTATTTTGCTGATATATATAGTGTTTCTGTGCAGGCTGCTTAACATTTGCTGAAAATGACCAGCTTGATTTTCAATCTGGATCACTAATCCTACGACAATTCCCACTAGGAAAGGAAAGAGTATAGCGACAGCTTGAAAAAATACACTCACATTTTCTTCAGGTGTCCATCCTGATATACGGAAGTAACCTGCAAATACGAATGCTCCTATCAGTGGAAAAATAAGATGTATAAATAATAGCGGCGAATGTTTGCTCTTTATCATTTCAGCATGAACATATCTTATAAAATTACTCATTTCTATCTTACCTCCTGTCGTGAAAAAGCATGAGCGGTCATTTTTGTAAGCAAAACAAACAATAAAATCGCTATTATTAATATTACAAAAATTAAAATTATAGGTACATATAATTCAGAGTTTAAGGCTGGCTCCCCATTTGGCAAGATATTTAAAGTGCAAACCATTAAACGTGGCACCCAGCTATACGGACATAACAACCAAATATCCATATTACTTAGTAATGCACCCAAAACAAAACTCAAAGCTACATTAAAAATCAAAGTGCCGAATATCCCTATCTTTTTTATAAACCAAAGGCAAAAAGGAATATTCCAAAGACTCGCTATAATAATGCAGAGAGTACCTGTAATTGCCTGCAAGATACTTACTTTCATTGGAATATCGTAAATAAGATATATCATATATCCACCAACAAGGTTTAATACCATAAATAATACATTGGATACAATCATATAAATCGAACACAGAAAAATCTTTCCGTACCATACTTTTTCAAGGTTAATTGGAAGTGGGAAAATCGCTCTATATTTTAATTTGCCACTATCTCTTTGCATTACCAGAGTACAAAGCAGAGTAACAAGTCCTGTATGCAAAAGAATATACCACCAATTATATGAGTTCTGTTGATACCATATAGGAGCAAAAACATTTAAAAGTATCGTTATTATTGGTGCCAACCAAATTAACTTTTTTGCAAAAGTATTTTTCTGTTTAAGATTTTCGGCAGCGATATAGTTCAACATTAGAAATCACCCCCTTGTGTTCGACGTACTATGTCCATAAATAACTGTTCCAAATCTTCATTTTTATCTATATGTCCTTCATATCCAAGAACACCATTAGCAATAATACCTATATCATCAGCAATCAACTGTACTTCTGATAAAATATGACTTGACAATATAACAGTAATCCCTTTTTCTGGAAATGAACGGATAAGTCCACGTAATTCTTGTATTCCAATAGGGTCTAACCCATTGGTCGGTTCATCTAATATTAATAACTTTGGATTATTCAATAATGCAATAGCAATCCCTAATCTTTGTTTCATCCCCATAGAAAATTGTCCAGCTTTTTTGTTGCCTGTATTTTTTAAATCTACTATCTTTAATACTTCTTCTATTCTGGCATAAGGAAGATTAAGCAAAGTTGCCCTTACTTGCAGATTATCAATGGCTGTTAGGTTTTCATAAAGCGGCGGTGTTTCAATCAATGCGCCTATCTGCTCTAAATCTTTTCTGCTCCATGTATGTGTGTCAAAGAAAATCGTACCATTTGTAGGATGTAACATACCTGTAACCATTTTTAACAGAGTGGATTTTCCTGCACCGTTTGGTCCTAACAATCCATACACCGTATTTTCTCGTACATGTAGTGAAACACTTTTCACTGCTTTTTGCTTTTTGAATGTTTTACATAACATCGAAGTTTCTAATAAAATCTTCATTTTGTTTCCTCCTAATTTGATTTCTAAATTAAGGATAAAAAATGATTTTCAAGATTTTATAAAGATTTATTATTTTTTTACAGCGTGTAAGTCCTATGTGAGAAATACACGCTGTTGTCACTTTATTTTACAATCTTCCAGTTCCCATCTATTTCAGCCAGTACCAAGTCAAATTGTGAAATCTGTGCCGCCTTTGTCCTCTGGTCGAGATACTTCACCGATACCGACACCTTGACCTTATCCCCATCCATTGTAAACAGCGGATTGATTAGCTCGGAATACAGATAATCAGTGTTTACAGGCTTTAGTGCATTGCCAGCCACATAGTAGGAAAGCTCCTTGTCCGTAGCCGCCGGATACAGCTTGAAGAATGTTTCCAAGAACTCGGTCACTTCCTCTGTGGTGGCAGCGTCCACCGTTCCGTCACTTTCCGCTGCCTTTGGTTCATAGCCGGATTTTGCTGGTATCTTACTGATGGTGGGGTTCTTTGTAATTACCATGTTCCCGTCACTGTCCACATAAACCACCACCGTGTAAGCAGCAGTATTACGGCTGATCTGGTCGCCCTCTGTGATAGTCTGATCGACCGAATAGAGGACGGTATACCCGTCTGTGCCAGCCTGTTCCAAGTTCCAGATTTTCACCTCGTTCACCGCAGAGCTGGTGGGAATATCGCTTCTCACCGTGTCCACATTCAAATCCTGCAAGCTCTTTGTTAGATACTGGCTGATGGCTTTTGTCCTTGCTTCAATGGCTTCTTTGTTATTCCCCCATGAATAATAGGCTTTTGCAAAGTCCTTGACAAAATTTTCAATCTTGTTGGTATCCACGATACGCTGCTCTATGATCTCTTTCTCATGGACGGTGTGCATATCAATGGCGGTGAAATTCTTATATACCCCGAAGCTGACGCTGGCAATCAGCACCAGCCACAGGGCAATCACGGATTTCTTGTGCGTTCCTGCTTTTAGAACACGCACTTTTTTCGTCTTGTTGGGTTTTGCTTCTTTCTCTTTTTTCTTAAATCTCATAGTTACCATTTCCTTTCTGTCTTAGTTGGATTTCACACGTCCAGCACCAATGATGTGTTGCTGCCAGTACGAAGTGTTAAGGTCTTCATAGCCAATCGGATTGCCAGCGTGATACATACGGTTATTTCCTGCATATATGCCGACGTGTGTTACATAGGTTCCGGCATTGTAGGTACTGTGGAAGAATACCAAATCACCAGCTTTCGCCTGTGACAGTGGGATGTGCTGTGTTGCGTCGTACTGGTCTTGCGCCACCCTCGGCAGGCTGATACCAGCCTTTCCATAGCACCACTGCACCAGACCGCTGCAATCAAAGCTGGTGTTCGGGTTATCGCCCCCAAACACATACGTCCAGCCTTGATATTTGAGAGCTTCATTGAAAATTGCCTGTACCGTGGCGTTGTTGAAATTAGGCACTGCCAGATATTGCGCCACCAGACGGACGTAAAACATATTTCCGTACTTGTACCGCCAGCCGCCATTTTCCTTGATGGAGATTTCATTTTTATAATTCACCTTGACACCGCCGGATTTCTCCCTTGCGAAGCTGACCGCCAGTTCAAAGGTATACTTTTTCCCGTGGCTTGCCACATAATCAATAAAACCGCCGCCATAGTTGTAGCTCTGGACGACGGTGTTTATATCACAGCCTTTCGCTTTTGCCAAAGCAAGCAGAGAAGCAAAATATTTACATCCCTGTTCAATGGACTGCTCTGTTCCTAAAGAGTTGGGCGGCAGACCTAAAGACTCGCTGGACTGCATAACGTCCACTGCTGTGCCGCCGGACTCCACCTGCATGATGGCAAGCAGGTAATTCACATAGTCTGAAATGCCGTATTGCTTCGCATACTTCTCCACGGTCGGCTGGTGTTTTAAGACCTCTGCTGATAGGTTCATCCCCGAATAGTCAAAGCCGGAACTGCCGCCGCTTTCCTCGTCGTCTGCTGTGACAATAAACAGAAACAACAGCAGGCTGATAATCACCGTGAAAATCCCACCAAGCAGTGCTAAATGCCGCAGCTTCATTTTTTCCGTCCTTTCTTTGTGTTGTGGGTGGAGGACTTTTTCACGGTATTACGCTGGATATTTCGGCTCGTTTTTTGTACCGTGGTCTGACGGACAGCATTAGTTCCGGCAGGAACAGGCTCTTTTATCTGTGCCTTTGTTAGTTCTTTGACCGTCTGTGGACGTGCCGCAGACTCCCGTACCACTTGCGTGCGCTGTTCCTGTGGTTTTGCCGCTGGCTCTCTGCCTTTTGTGTGCGGCGGCTTCTCATAGCTTTCTCTGGATACTGCCGCCGGACGTTCCTTGCTGGTCGGCTCTGTCTTAGGGGCAGCACCTTTCGCAGCGGTCGCCTGTGGTAGTGTTACGCCGGATACAGGCGTTGTGGCTGGTCGCTCATGGACAGGGGCAGCACCTTTTACCGCTGATCCTATCGGCTTTGCCTTTTCCATTGCCATCCGTTTTTCCGCTATGGTCTGCCTGTGGCTGTCCTGCCTTGCCGCCCGTCCTTGCTGACGGGTGGTTTTTTCCTCCACCATGCCACGCTTGAAGTCGGACACGTTTTCCTTTGCCCGTTCTTTCACGGAATGAACGGCGTATCCAGCCTGTATCGGCATATCTTTCACCTGTTCTTTAACGGACTGTGCCCTGTCCTTGACTCTCTGCTTTGTATCCAGCACCGCACCCACCTTAGAGCCAGCACGCTTGCCAAAAGTAGCAGTATCCCCGGACTGCCCGGTATCGTGATTGGGGCGGCTGCCTGTGGCGTGGTTCTGTCTGTCCGCAGATTTCCTTGTATCGGGTTTACGGCTGCCAGAAGCCACCGCAGCACCCACCGCACCGCCAGCCATGCCAGCGGCTAACGTCCTGCCGACACGACGCTCCATGCGTCTTGCTCCACGGTTTAAGAGCATATAAGGTCGCCGGAAGATACGCCTGCCGACCTGCTGTGCGTCGCCGGACTGCAAACTGAACATTCCCATCAAATCGCCTAGCTTGAAATAAATACCTGCAAAGGTGACGATCTGCAAAAAGGCAATCATAAAGAACGGGTAGCCTGCCGAGATAGAGTAGAACATGGTACTCACGCTAAAGGCGGCGGTGATAATGAGGGTAATGCCTGCCCTCATCATGATGGTGTTGAACAGCTTTGTGATGGCTTTCTTTGCCATCCCCTCATAGGAGGGTATCATGGACAGGATAAAGCTCACAGGCAGGAACATGGCATAGATAATAAACAGCACTTGTGAGAAAATCATCATGCCCGTAAGCAGGAATACAAAGACGGAAATACCGATATTGAACAGGAACAAAAAGACCACCGTTCCCAAGCGGTTCATGGTCTTTGTGACGCTCATGTTCGGGTTGTCCTTGTCCTCAATTTCAGCAATCACCGTATCCTCTCTGGTGTCGGTGTCTGGACTGGCAGAGAGCAGGCTTTCCATACGGTCTGCACCCAAGTCCTCCATATCGGAGCTGCCGTACTGCAATAACAGCCACGGCTGCTGCACCTGTATGGAAAACAGGCTATCCCGTATCAAGTCAACACTGTCTTTCCCTTGACTGTCGGAGTTTGGGAGAGTGATTTTCGTACCCAGTGACAGTGCCGCACTGCTGATGTCCGAAGAAAAATCATTGATTTTCGTAATGTAGTTGGGAGCGTAGGCGATAAAGGACGCTGACAGGACGAACACAACAAGGAAGTTGACGACTGCATGGACAGCCTTTGTGGTTTCCCTCTTGATAAGTCCTGTGTACGCCACGTAGATACCCACCAGCAACACAAGGATAAGCAGGAAACCCACGTAAAACCCCTGTGTGGAAAAGCCGCCTGCATTTACTCCGGCAAGAGTCTGGATGTTTGTTCCGATTGCGTTTGCGGTATCGGAAATAAAGTCCAGCTTGTAGGCTTCCTGCACCACATATCCTGTGGCGTTGGAGATATACATACTCACCGTCCAGACAAAGTTGGTGACGGCATACAAGCCGTACTGGATACTCTTGCCGATACCGTCCAGCCAGTTCCAAGGCAGCCAGTCCCATGAGCTGTCCACGTAGAAGTCAAGCTGGTAGTTTTCCAGCGGATACTTAGAATACTGGTTGGCAGCGTCCACCGTGTCGTCCACCAATCCGGCGGCATGAGCCACCGTACCTGTAATAGATAAAAAAGTGAGGATACCCACAATGACTAAGAGGGTGATACCTGCATAGCGCAGGATTTTATGTTTACGCATAGGCTTCACCTCGTTTCTTCTGTCTGGATTGGCGGTCTGGTGTCAAAGGCGTGGTACAGGTCGGCAAAGACGGGATGTATCTGGATCACGCCCACCCGGCCGTAGAGGTCTTGAAACAGGCATTGCCCGTTCTCCAAATCCCGTAACCGCTTCTGGTTGTTCTCGTCGTCTTTGTCCACCCCGAAAAATTCAAGGGTGTTCTTGATCTCGCTGAAGTCCGTGGAGCGGAACGCAAATTTTAGACCGATATTGTTTTTCATTTTTTCGTCGTCCACGTCGCCGGAGTTCTGTGTCACAAAATAAACGGCGGCGTTCATGGAGCGTCCGGCACGTATCAGCTTGTTGGACAGAGCCTTGCCCTGTGCCACCTGTAAGAACGTCCACGCTTCGTCTAAATCCACCATCTTGAAAATGCTCCGGTCAGAGTGGATATAGTCGAGGGCAAAGGTACTGATAACGATAAGCATAGCCACGGAGAGCAGTTCCATTGTGGTATATTCTTCAAACTTCGTGTCACGGTCTGGCAGCACCAAATCAGCCACCTGTATGATGTTGAGCTGCTTATCTAAGCTAATGGATTGTTCCACCGTACCGTCGGAAAAGAGCAGGTGGGAAAAGTCGTAGTCCACCATGCTCTCGATATGTTCCGCTATGTTGTTGGCAACAGGCGTGTCCTCTTTCCGCAGCTCGTCAATGACGCACAAAAGACCTCGCCTTTTGCCCTGTGTGACAGAGCGGATTGCCTTTCTAAGTACAGGGAACTTGTCACCGTCACGGGAGGATATACCCGTAAGAAATGTTAAAATATCAATGGCAAGGCTTTCAGCGTCTTTTAGGTTCTTCATAATCACGTAAGGGTCAAGCAGTCCTTTGTTCCTTGCTTCGCTGGTAAGGTTCACGATATTGATTTCGTGTGCAATCTCCGGCAGCGTTTCTTTCCAGTTCCCACGCTCGGATTTTGGGTCTACAATGACCGCACTGCCGCCGAACAGCACCGCATAGTAGACAATGAGGTTATTGCAAAAGGACTTACCGCCCCCAAGTGAGCCAAGGAACGCAGCCGCCAGCGCATTTGTGACAGAGCCTTTGACTCCCTGTGCCGCAAGGCTCGGTTTTAAGTACACATTTCTGCCCGTGTCAAGGTTATAGCCGATATAGATACCGTCGCTTTCCCCTAACTGCTGTGTCGCACCAAAGCCAAGACCTGCCAGAAAATCACTTGTCACGTACTGGATATAGTCATTGATATACCGCTTGCTGGCAGGAAGAAATTCACCATGCAGACCAAGCATATCCCCGAACGGGCGCACCAGCTTTACATTGAGGTCGTCGTAAAAGTCCTTTACCTCGTCGCAACGGCGTTTCAGCTCGTCTAAACTGTCAGCCGCCACATGCACCACGTAAGACAGCTTATACATGGACTCTTTGGACTGGTCTAAGGTGGTTTCCAGCTCATTTACAGAGTCCAGAGCGTCCACCACGTTGTTGCTGGTTTCGTTGTTGGACTCCCAAGCGTGGTTGTCCAAGTCTTTCAATTCCTTTTTCTTATTGCGAACCGTCGTCAATGCTTTCTTGTTGGTGACGATTTCTACATTCATGGACGTGGACACGGGAAACGTGAATTGTTGCTGCTGATAGTAGAAGATTTCCGAAGATGGAAAATCCAGCTCCCCGACGATATTGTTGATGGTGAAGTAGGCGGCATAGGTCGTCTGTTCCTCACTGTCCAGCTTTAAGTACCTCTGGTTCTCCGTAATCTGGCAGCGTGTCGGACGGATAAGGTCGTACCGCTTCACCAGCGTTTCTTTTTTCAGCTTCTTTACCGGGAAGTCGTAGGCATAGTCCTCATAGGCAACACCTGTTTTCCCGTAAATATGCTCGATTAGGTAGCCGAAGTCGTGCTTTTCTAATCGCCGGATTTTAAAGCGGCGGGAGATTTTGCTCTCCAAGAGCTTCTCCATCTTTTGGAAACGGGCAATTTCATCATTGCTCATAGACACAAAATCCCCCATGAGCTGATGGTTGACCTCGTACAGAAAGTCGGAAAAGGTCATGGCAGCGGACTTTCCGGCGTGCTTCAAGCTGATTTCTTCCTCGTTCACCAGCAGCTTGAAGCCAAGAAAAAAGCGGTAGTCAATCTGATTTTCCCCAATCATCTCAACCAGCGCTTCGGTCTGTTCATCTATCTTTGCACAAGCCACCTCACGGAGCCGGCCTGTGACCTCTTTTTTGGAGCGTTCCTGTGTCTGCCGGATACTGGACTCGGTACTGATCTGCAAGGCGTGTATCTTCCCGTCACGGTTCTGTGCGATTAGCTGCCGGAAGTTGTCATGCACCATGTACTTTTCCTCCGGCGACAGGAACGAATAATTGTAGGGTATCAGCTCATAGTAGGCAAAGCACTCCCCGTCATGGTTGAACACCAGATTGTTTTCGATATATTTAATGGGGAACATACACATCACTCCTAACTGCCGTTATGGCTGTATTCAATAGTTCCGTTTTCAGCTTCACCGCTTTTCCGGCGTAGGTCACTTTGGGGCGCAGCAGGTAGCTGATACTGGACTTTAGGAAACCGTATGGCTTCTTTCCGTCAAAGGTTTTCTGGCTCATGAACCACGTCACCGCCACGGGGATACCAAAGTATTTGAGGAACGCCCCGTCAATCATATTTAAGGGCGGCAGCTCCGCAAATACGATCACCGCAAACAGGGATACCACGAACCATGCCATCTGTGTAAATGTGATGGGGAACGGGAGCTGAAAGTCATTGATAGCGTAAATGACCTTTTCCACGCTCCAAATGCTGGTATAGCTTCTTATTTTCTTCAATGTTTTGTACCATTCCTTTCTTCTAAAATGGAAACAGCAGCCTGCATTTCACAGACTGCTGCTCATAAAATAAGCTGCCAGAATCACACGTTTGTGCAGGTCTGCCAGCTTGTTAATACGGACACTCAAAGACTCCGTATCTGGTTTCTATGAAGCACCCCTCCAAATCAATGTCACGGGCAAAGGCTTCATAGTCTATGTAGTTACGCAATCGGTCGGGTATCTCGCCCAAAACACCGCACTCGTCAATCAAATGGTAGGCAACGTCCACCATGTTGTCGCAAGGGTATTGGATAATGTCATCCTTGTGGTCGTAGAGTTCTTCCACGCTGCAAAAATGGCAGAGCAGGTCGTCAATCACCTCATTTAGCGGATAGTCCAGTTCTTCCACCATCTCGCACAGGCGGTTGACTTCCTCAATGGGCGTGTACTCGTCGATTTCAAAGGGCAGCTCATAGTCATGGATGGCGTATTCTTCGTATCGGTCATTCAAGCCAATCCGTTCTGCCATCTCGTCGTAGTCCACAGGCGGCGTAAACCAGTCACCCACAAGCTCCCCCTCGTTATACTTGCCAAGGTTGGCAATATAAACACGCATTTCCTCCAAAAGCAGCCACCACCTTACCGATAACGGAACACGCCGCTGGTGGTAAAGAGATATTCGTCGCTTTGTTCCAGCTCATGACCGTAGGAAATAAAGTCTATGTGCTTAATAAGTTCCGGCGGCAGCTCCCCGAAGCGGTGTTCTTCCATGACAAGGTATTCTGCCAGAGAAGCGGAGTCCGGCACATCATAGTGGCGTATCTCGTCCTTGTGGTCGAAAAAGTCACTGATGTTGTGAAACCACTTTGCCTGTATCTCGCTTAATTCATTGCCAAGGGGCGTGCCCTCGATTTCCTGCACCATGCGGCACAAGGCGTTGATTTCCCAAAGGGGCATATCAGGACTTAGGGAAAAGGGCAGCTCGTAGTCCTCGATTTCAAAATCTTCCTCTTTTTCCACGCCTAATTTTTCCTTGATTTCCTCAAAATCCACAGGGCAGTTGAACCATGCGCCTGCATACTCGTCCTCGTCGTCATGATAAGGCTTTGTGGTGTTGAGGATATATAATCTCATTTCATACATAGTGATAAATCACGTCCTTTCAATTCTGATAGTATTCCCACCAAGACTGCATAATCTACATCAAATACAAAGTGGGAAAATTCTTCTAATTGGTTCAGAGGATAGGCAGCAAGCAGCAGTTTTTTGATTTCCTGCCAGATTTCACGTTTGTAGTAGGGCAGCTCGGTACGTCTGTCACACCCGATTTTTGCCTGTATCTCCGTGAAGATGTCTTTTTGTACCATTCCGTCACCCCCTTTTCATTCCCCCTATGCCCGAACTCCCATAGGGGGAGAGGTAGGTTTGCGGCAGGCGCAAACCTTTGATTTTAAGCTCCGATAATCTTGTTAAACAGGTTTAAGAGTACATCTTTCACGCCGCCAGCGTTGAACACCAGACCGACAGCGACTAAGGCAATCACCAGAAAGCCAATCAGCTTACTGAACTCACGCTTAAAGCCTAAATAAATGCCAATCACCACGATTGCCATTAGCACAAGGCTCTGTGCGTTACTCAAAAACCAGTTGTATAGGTTCTGTCCAAAATTCATTTTTCATTGCTCCTTTCCATTTCTTCTAAGTGGGTATCTGCTTCTTTCCCGACTTGCAGGATACACATAAGTACCACGCCCATTCCCATTCCTGCCGATACCAGCAGCAAGTCAAACAATATGTGTCACATTTTCCTATTCCTCCTTGTCCTTGACGGTCATTTCCTCCACGGTGACGGAGAGCTGCCGCAAGACTTTTTCCAATCGGTCGGAGAGCTTCGCATGTTTCACCATGTCCTTAATCACCGTCGTGTTGTTCTGTTTATCCAGCTTTTCCGCTACCTGTAAGGTAGGGGCGACCTGCCTTGCCAGCCAGTTTAAGGTACGCTGGAAATTGTAAGGTTCTGGTTCAGTCGTCAACTTCAGCCGCCCACGCCCCTCACCGATAAACCACGCCCAGCGTTCATTGGTCTGCCATTCGCTCCGCCGCTTTGTTTCATCTTTATCGGCAAACCGCACATAGCGGTTGATAATGGAAAACGCAGTGCGTTCAGCGTCATAGTAGGTCAGTAGGTCACGCACCGCATAATAGGCTCGCTCGTTCTTTAAGCGGATTTCAAAGCGGTTCTTTACAGGTGTTTCCTCAACAGGGATGTTGTATTTCACGTACTGCTCATAATCTTTTTCATACACACAGAAGTAGACTTCTGATTTCAGCGAACCGATATAGAGCGTATGCCCCATGCCGGACTTGTTTTCCTCGTGGCTCTGCACCAGCTCGCCGGAGCGGTAGGACTTAAAACTTCGGAACACGGAAATACATTCCTCATTCCTGCATTTAGCGGTCAGTTCTGGAATATCCAGTATCCCCACCCTGTCATTGATGGCAAGGTCAACCCGTTTAAACACGCCGCCCTCACAGAGAGCGCCCGTGAAGAAGTCGTACCAGCTCCTATGCTGTGCCAGCAGGAAATTTTCAAACTGGCGGCAGCCTTTACCTTTCAGTTCCAGCAGCACCCCCTTTTCTTGTTCGGGGGAAACCAAGACGAATATATCCCCCATGTAGTAATGCTCTGGATAGGAGTAAAAGCCGAAGTCCTCATGTATCATAAAATCCAGCTTCAATTTGAGGATGGTTTCAACCACAAATCTCACGTCTGTGGTGGGAAAGCGTATCCGCACATAATCAAACAGCATGGTAAGCGGTGTTTCTGGATTGTACCGTTCCAGAGCTTGCAGCAGAATTTTTTTGATTTCCTCGCTAGGGGCAGCACCGCCGGACTCTATCTTGCCAAGATACTGCCTTGTAATGCCAGCCGCCACCGCCAGCTTATTTTGTGAAACGCCGTATGCCAGTCGTTTTTCTTTTAAATCCGTGTTCCAGTCTGTATCATTCAGTTAAAATCCCTCCATTCTGGAAAAAGTGTCAACTAGAAGCGTTCCAGTTGACATCTTATGAAAGTAGAAAAAGTCCTTCATTTACAAGAACTTTCCCAACTTCTTTGACTGTTTCCTATTGTATTTGTGCCCCCCTGTTAGATACCGGGGGGCGAATGGTTGTGGCGGCAAGCCGCCCCAACACGGCTAGGACGAACCAGCGGCTTTCGCTTCGCACGCCGCCTGTCCGTCCTGCCTGTTCTGCATGAGTCGTCCTATTTCTCTTAGGAAGTCATGCCCTTTTGGTACGAGGGGAGTGTAAAACTCCGATATGACACTCGTTCCCGTATCCACGTAGCCACGCCCTTTGATCTGCTTTAAGAAAAAGTCTTTGTCCACTTCACCGAACATCATAGAATACCCAAGCTCTGACATTCTGCCAAGTGCCACCCGGAAATTGAACTGGTCACGGATACCGTCGCCAAGGTATTTTGCGTCGGGTCGCTGGCAGGCGAGAATAAGAAAGTATCCTGCCTGCCGTCCAAGCATAACAATCTGTTTGAGCTTATTCAAGACCAAAGCGTTTTCCTTTGTCGTCAGCATTTCCATAAACGCCACATACTCGTCAAAAATAAGGAAGTGGGGCGGCAGACCTAAATAGGCATAGTTTTCCCCTGTCTTATAACCGTCCATGAGCTTCATGGTTTCGCTCCGTTCCATCATGCCATCATAAAAACGGTCGATACAGTCTGTGATTTCCTCCTTTCGGTAGTAGACTTCGGGCATGACAGCGGACAGATCGGCTAGGTCGGCGTTCTTCGGGTCAAGCACATACAGTTCGGCGTTAGTACGCAGGAGTGCTTCTATGATGGTAAGGATAAAATAGGTCTTACCGCCGCCAGTGCCGCCAGCAATCAGCATGTGGGGGAGCTTGTCATATTCCCAATACACATTTTTCATGAGCCGCAGGCTGCCACCTGCCGCCTGTACCTCGTCTATGGTGATACGGTTGGCAATGGTGTCATAGAGCAGCACATATTCCACAAAACTGTCTTTCAGCTCTTTGGAAACCAGCTCACAGTACAAGCCTGTTTCCAGCTTCTTTTCCAAGTGCAGGAGCTGGTCTTGATATTTTCCCAGGGTGATTTCTGCCAGTATATGAATAAGTCCATTCTCCAAGCGGTAATATACTTTGGGAAAGTGGGTGATTTTCTCCTTTGACCTGCTGGCTGGCAGGTCTTTGAAAAAGCCGCCATCCTGTGACTGCTCGGACTCATACCAGCCATTTTCCAGTATCATCCGTGACAGCTTTTGACGGTGAAAAAGCTGTTTTATCCTGTCCGGCTGGTAACGGGCGTACAGGAACGCAGATAAGCCGCACACCAGCACCGCCGCTATGAGAGATACTATCATGTAGGGCGTGACCGTGAACTTTATGCTGCCATTGTGAAATAGCGAAACCGTGTTCCAGTCCGTATGCAGCAGCGTATGGATATTTAAAAGCAGTACGACCGCAAGGAGCAGGCACGCCAGCCGACCGCCCAATGACCGCACCACCAGCGACCTGTCACTGGCTCGGATACGGTTGCCTTTATAGTGTTTGTAAAGTTGCATAAGTCCTCCTTTTCAACAGTGGTTATAGTCCTGTGTGTTATAGCGGCAGGTGTTCTTATCAAAATGCGGCTGCCGGATGGTTTCATAGACTCTGTTAGAAACCCGTCTTTGAAACAGCAGGCTGCCATCTTTGGGATAGTGGTGTCTGGCGTAACAGGGATAGGCGTTTAAAATCTGCCTTGCTTCTTTTGTCAGTGGGTAGATATACCGGAACATAAGTCCATTGATCTTCTCTATCCCTTTGTACTCACAAAACACATGGGTCAGCCAGTGCCGCTTCTTTACGCCATCCATACGGGCATTTTCTTCCAGCAGTATTCTGGCACTTCGGGGATGTATCTTTTCGCCCGTTTCCCGGTCACGGTATACGCTCGTCTTGAAGCTGCCAAGGTAGTAGAAGTTAGAAGCCTGATACACATAACCGCATTTTCCCTCAATGCCGTCCGCAAGGGTGTATAGAAAAAGGCAGCCTGTGTTCACCCGTAGCCACTTTATCAAAGCGGAGAGGGCAAGGCTGCCAAAATACTGGTTATGGTTCATTTCTGGTATAAAGCACATTTTCCCGATTTCCAGATAATCGGATGTCACCAGCTCATGCTGTGGGAAAATCTTGCGGATGGTCTGTAAGGGTTGCGTGCCCCATCCAAGCTCCACAACCCCCGTCAATCGGTTTTCATGGTAAATCCCCAAGAAGTAGACGCAGAGCCGTGGTATCACTTTGGAATAGTGGTACTCCCGTATGAAAGCGACTGCCGTATCTTTGGGGATTTCCCGTATTGCTAAACGCTCAATAAATCTAATTCTCCTTTCTGTCGGTTGTCAAAATCCAATGAACAGGCTTATTTCCCGTTGGGATTGTCCTTTCTCGGCTGCTGATTATGGTTCTGTGGATTGGCTGCTGGCTGACCGCCTTTATTTTTCAATATAATATCGTCGGCTTTGATGTACCAGTCCACGTCTGCCCCTTGAAACGTGGCGGTCGCCACCGTATCCGCCACCGGGTTCATGATCTCCACCTCGGCGTTGTAGTCAAACTCTTTTAACGGCACAGAAGCAGGAATACTTACCTGTATCATGCGCCCCTGTCCTCTGGACTTCAAATCATAGGTACGCTCTTTGATTTCCTCGGATACCGTACCATCTTCATTCTGGATGTGTACTTCACGTCTAAGGGCAGAGAATTTCAACACACCGAATGTCTTTTCTTTGTCTATGATAATTCCGTTTGCTAATCTCATAATCTCTTGACCTCCTTATGCTTTCACCATGTCGTCAGCGGACAGGATATAGTTGGTAAATCCACGGGTGCCGATTTTGTAACCGTCAGCCGTGATTTTAGGGTTGATAAGTTTTACCTTTTCCTCCACCTCAAAATTTTTCTCTCCGGCAGAAGCAGGCAAGACAACAAGAATGTCGTCGGCTCTCTGTACGTCAGAGTACAGATTGAAACTTCGGGAAATGACCGTCATGCGTCCGTTTACCCGACGCTGCTCGGTCTTGCCCTCTCCGGCATATTCCAAGTTTCCGAATGTCTTTTCCATGTTAGGGATTACGTGTTTTAATTCCATATGTTTTTACCTCTTTTCTTTTTATGTGCGTAGCTTTAAGGAAAGAGCATGGGGGAGCTACAATCCCCCATACCCCCTAGTAAACTGTTTTTTTCTATCAATCAAAAAGACGATTGACAGAAAAGAAACAGTGTAAAGGTTTTATCCGGCAGTCTAAACCATCACGGCAGGCGGCGAGCGTGTATGCAGCTTCATAGACAGTCACCTCACAATTTACTCATTGCTGCCATGTTTCACAGAACGGCGTTTCTTATAAGCTGCAAATCCAATACCAGCCGCAGAGAGTCCAAACAGGATAGCAAAGGCAGCCACATTTGTGCTGTCACCTGTTTTCGGGGAGTCCGTTGCCTTATGGCTCGGTGTATCTGGTGTCTGTGTCTTCTCTGGTTCTTCTGGCGTAGGCGTTTCCGGCACTTCCTTGATTGTCATCGTCTGCCCCTTGTCCTCTATGTCCTTATGTTCTGTGACCTTTACAGGCTCGTCGGGATTGGTGATGTCGTAGAGTTCCTCAAAGGTCACAAGCTGCTTGCCACCCAACTTTGAAGCGTCGAATGTAAAGACAATTTCAACCTCCATTTTGGTGTCGGCAGCGGTGAATATATAGTCATTCTCCACACGTTTCCCGTCAATGAGAAGCTCGGCATTTTCATCCTTTACCATCTGCCAGCCTTTGAGCTGGTATTTTGTACCTACTTCTAAACCGTCCAGCGTGACCGTATCCACGATTGCGACCTCTTTGCCAGCTTCTATGACTTTTTCACCGTCTTTGCTGGTAGCTGTCGTATGGATTTTGATAATGCGCTCGGTGATTAGAACCGTCTGCCCGTCGTCCTCTATGTCCTTATGTTCTGTGACCTTTACAGGCTTGTCGGGATTGGTTACGTCGTAGAGTTCCTCAAACGTCACCAAGTTCTTGCCGCCAAGGGCAGAAGCGTTAAATGTAAAGGCGACCTCCACTGTCATTTCCTCTTTATCGGCAGTAAATGTGTAATCACTCTCCACACGCTTGCCATCCATGAGAAGCTCGGTATTTTCATCCTTTACCATCTGACAGCCTTTGAGCTGGTACTTTGTTCCTACTTCCAGACCGTTCAGCGTGACCGTATCCACGATTGTGACCTCTTTTCCAGCGACGATTGACTTCTCACCCGTAGCCTTGTCCGCAGCGGTCGTATGAATTTTGATTACACGCTCCGTGATGGTTACGGTCTGCCCGTCGTCCTCTATGTCCTTGTGTTCTGCCACCTTTACAGGTTCGTCTTTATCGGATAGATCATACAATTCCTCAAATGTCACCAAGTCCTTGCCGCCAAGGGCAGAAGCGTTAAAGGTATATTCTACCTTGACTTTCATTTCCTCCCTGTCGGCGGTGAATGTGTAATCACTTTCTACACGCTTGCCGTCAACCAGAAGCTCTGCATTTTCGTCCTTTACCATCTGCCAGCCTTTAAGCTGGTACTTTGTTCCTTTTTTCAGACCATCCAGCGTCACAGTATCCACGATTGTGACCTCTTTGCCAGCGACGATTGACTTTTCACCCGTAACCTTGTCAGCAGCGGTTGTATGGATGGTGATTTCTTTCTCGTAATCATCTGTGAGTGTACCTAAATCAATGACTGTCTTATCTCTGGAAACGATAATCTCAAAATTAGGAATGAGCTTGAAGCCTTTGTTGCTGTCACAGCGTAATTCCTCAATCTCGTAGGTATCGTAGAGCAGCGCACCTTTGGAGTCGTCCGGTTCAGACGTACCGAACCAGATACCGTCCTCGCTGGTCTTGCCCCTGTTGGTATTCTGTTTATGGGATACCCAGTCAGCAGCAGTAGAGAACTGACCGTTTTTATCAGTCACGACAACGTGGCTCTCACCTGTGGTCTTGCTGGTAATGCGGAATGGAACGTCAGCAAGACGCTTGTGTGTACCGTCGCCGATTTTTACACCCTCAATGTCGCCACGCTTGATCTGGTTGTAGATGGATTGTTCCGCACCAGTCAAATCCACGATTTTGCCATTTTCCTTGATGGTAAACTCACGGGAAACCGCACCTGTCGTCAAATATCCTGCCGGACTCTTGCTTTCATCTAGGCGGTATGTTCCATAAGGCAGTGCATCCGCAGCCGTAGAAGCGATACCGTCAATGCCTGTAAGGATGGTTTTTACAACCTCACCTTTGTGGTAGAGCTTGCCATCTACCAGCACAGCGTTCTCATTTAGGCTGGTGATTGTGAACTCTGTATCTTTCAAGGTCGCACCGCCCTGTGGCTTCGTGTCCTTTGTTTCAAGGTCACGCTTCTGGACTTTCACGCCGCCACGGATAACCTTGTCAGAAACGGAATACTGGTTGCTGCCTGTAAGTACAGCCAGCTCCCCATCTTCGGTGATCTGTGTCAGATACATTCCCTTAATCTGTTCCTCACTGCCACCTGCCTGCATATACGCACCCTCTAATAAGTAGCCTGTCGGACTCTTACTTTCAGATACAGTCAGTGTTCCAAGCGGCAGGCATGGCACGCCATCCTGTAAGTAGAAGCTGTCGCCGGATACCTTATAACTATCTGTCAGCTTTGTGATGTAATGGGTTGTTCCGTCATTGTTATTTTCAGCCACGGTCTTTGTCGTCCATGTACGGGTTGGTTTTGCTGGCAGGTTGTCTTTATTGTAGTACCCGTCATAATAATTCCAGACGAACTCCGCACCCTCCAAAGAAGCTGCCCCCTGTGAGACAGACTTTGAAGTTTCCATATCTATTTTGAAAAGCTCAATCAGTGTGGTTGTGACTTTGGGCGTATCACTGACTTTCAAGGTAGCTGTTTCACCAGCTTTGACAGTCAACGGATATACTGTCTTGTCTAACTGAAAACCTGCCGCCGGAACGGATAACTCTTTGATATAGACTTTACCAGCCTTTACCTCCACAGTTTCGGTGTTCCCGTCGTTATCTGTCGTAAGGGTGGCAAGCTGTTCCTTGCAGCCTTTGTCAGCAAAGACACCATACGTTGCACCAGCAAGGGAATAGCTGTTGTTCCCTTTGGTGATGGTGGGATTGGAGGACACCTTTTGCAGTGTTGCATTTCCCACATCCAGCTTCGCCCAGAAGTGTCCTAATTCCTGCCCGTCGCCGGAATAGATATAGCCGCCGCAGTCGTAGCGTCTTTTGTTCGCTTTTACAAAAGCCTTTGCGCCAGCGTATACCTTGTCCTGTACCGCTTTGGATACCTCGTCATAGGCAGCCCGTACATTGTCGCAGCTCCATCCTAAATGCACGCTTAAACGCTGCCAGACAACGCACTGCTCCAATAGATAGACCTGCTTATAATTCAGTTCTTTGTGGCTGGCTGCATATTCCTTGACGTATTCCAGTGAGAGGGCAACGTCAGCAATCTGGTCGGCACTCATACGAGAACTTGCGTCCGAGCGTGTCTTGTAGCCGGACTGAAAATCTGTGTTGATGTCGATACAGTAGGCGGTTTCGCCCTCCACCTGCATAATGCCCTCATGGAATGTAGAACCGATACTGCCATCATTCATTACTTTTTCCACATAGCCTGCCTTTTCCTGTGCGTCTGTCCAGTATTGCTTTTC
This sequence comes from Blautia marasmi, assembly GCF_900258535.1. NCBI lineage: Bacteria > Bacillati > Bacillota > Clostridia > Lachnospirales > Lachnospiraceae > Blautia > Blautia marasmi. The sequence goes on along the minus strand of NZ_OIWX01000001.1, from coordinate 2,992,752 downwards.
CGCAGCCTGTACCTGTGAAGCTGGTAAGGTTGTGAATACCGCAGCCAGACTTAGTACGCCCGTTAAAAGGCGTTTCATAATCTTTTTCATATCGTTGTAAATCCTCCTTTCGTGATTTTGGGTAAAAAAATGGACGCTCATTTCTGAACGTCTTAAAAGAGAAAAGGAACGCTTTACATTTTGCGTTCCTCTACCTGTAAATCCTATTTAATTTTCACTTTTTCAATACTGATATGCTGTGTGTAAACCTCATAGATAAGTGCCTTTTGACACCGATTTTGACACCATTTTTCTGCCAAATGACGATTTCAGATGAAACGTGATAAAATCATAAAACCCGTGAAATGCCTGTAAATAGGCACTTACGACACTTTATGAAGTTAGACAAAATCCACGCCGTGATAACAAGAGGTGAGTGCTAATTAATTAATTTTTCTGCCCTTGCGGTAACACATATTAATCAACCTTCTATATCTAATCGCCTTTGAGGGTACAAATAGCTTAGCTGTATATTAGATATACGAAAACAGGAGACTATGCAGGCCTCCTGTTTCATATATGGCTATGGAACAGGATATTCCCGGAATACCCTGCGTTCTTAACTGACGATCAATCCAAATGAATATTTTTAGTAAAATCCGCCATAGAGTTTATCCCTTTATCTTCATATTTTCCCCTTCCAGACTGTTTCTTACTGCCCGAATATTTCGTATTTTTTTTACCCGGCTGCCGTTTATTGTCTTTATCCCTTTTCATATACTGCTTTGTATTACCACCATAAGACTCCCCACCGCGGTCCTCACACATGATGGGATTGCCCTTTATCACGTCATCCACAGAGGGCAGCCGTATCTTTTTTGCATTCCGTTTTTGGTACTCTTTCTTATTTTGATCAAGAGACATATATCGGGTCCTGCTGTTTGGCGGTATCTTCTCAGGATCCTTCATATCCAAAAAGTCACGAATCTGCGGCACATTCATAATATCGCTGCCCACAAAGCATGTCATATCATCCTTTGCCATCTGTATAAACTTTTTATACATTTTCGTCCCTTTTTCAGGTTTATACGGCTGCAGGCACAAGCTATTGCCATTATATAAAGCATCGTTATCTAAAAACGCAAGCTCCTTCAATTCAACTGAAATCCGCCCATAACCATATGGCTTTCCCTTCCCAATATTCTGCTGGCTGTTTTCTTCCAACAGGAGTCCCCACAGCAGCATGCCAAGCTCTTCCTCTGTAACATTGTTGAATCTTATTTTTCCGTTAAATCTCACCCCTGCATCCAATGGATAGAGATGAGATGCCACCTTCTGGTTCTTCCCTACCGTACCTTTTACGATATCTCTTTTCAGCCAGTATTGTTTGATACCCCGAAGCAGGAAATCCTCATTATACGAAACAGCATCCTGTCCATTGGGTGCTTCCAGATAATCCAGATAGCTTGTCGGTTTCGGACTCCCCAGAATCACGGACTGTTCATCTGCTTCCCCATGATTCGTTTCCACCCGGGCATCCATAAAGGATATCCTTGATTTATAGCCTCCTGTTTCATTGGAAAATCCGAATAATAAGTTACTGTAATCCAGACAGACTTTCCCCTGGTCACCTTTCAAGCCATCTGAAATCTTGTGATCATAGAAGACCCGAAGCCTGGGGGTAAAGCCAAAATATAATTTTCCGCCCAGCCGAATATAAAATACAGGCTTAGTTCTGCCGTTTTCCGGTAGTTTAAAAAATGTCTTACTGACAGCCTCCACCTGGTTTTTTCTGCTTTCATAGTCTCGCCTGAAATTATCTATATCTTCTTCCGGGATTGGGATTCCCTCTTTCTTTTCATCTATCTCCGGAATAAGATAGAGGGCTTTTTTCTCCTGCATATAGCCTGATGAGAACAGATATCCCTTTTTATCATATTTTCCGGGTCCATCAATGGCACTCACTTTATCCTTTCCGTTCACCTGATAAGACACCTCTTTATAATAAGGCTTATACTCATCATTTTTTGTCCCTATATAATGGATACGTCTGTGTTTGTCATAATGCAGTTCAAATTCACCATCCAGGTTTTGAAGATCCAGAGTTTTCAAAAATTCAAAACCCTCATATCCGCTTTCCATAATTTTCCGTTCACTCAGTACATAATAATTCATTTCCCCCATCTCTTCCCTGATACTGTCCAGGGAAGTTTTCATAATGACATAACGGTGTTTTCCCACATTTCTGATATATCCGGCTTTCACATTTTTCAGAACAGACATATGGAGCTTTTTTCCGCTGGGAAGAGGGATCTCTGCCGTTCCATTTCCCAGGACATGATTATAAGTTTCTTTATATAATCCACCGGCAACGTGGCGGTACATCAGATGTCCGTCCTGAATATCATCTTTCACAGAGGAGCAGCTCAAGATCTGCACATTTGAACGCACCAGCCCCCTTATGGTACTCCCGGGAATGGCATATTGACCGTAACAGTCTTTATAAAACTCGCTCTCTCCGTTGTCAATAAAAATTGGAGTTTTTGCAGTTATTTCATATGTGATAGTTCCGGACTTTCTTTCTTTTTCAATTACATTGTTGGGCTGCAGCTTATCCTTTTTATAGACCCTGTCACTAAGCCCTACAAAGTTGTATGGAGCACCCACATAACCTTCATATTTTTTCTGACCCATGGCTTCCTCCCTCACTTCATGGAAAATGGCCTGTTATAACTTGCCACTGCCTGCCCGTCTTCATCCGGCTGCAGGTATTCTTTAACCACCAGTTTCTTCCCGTTTCTCATAAGATAAGATTTTATGATAATGTCCTTAACATTGCCTGTTTCAAAAACATGGACTGCCTTACTTTCACCGTTCCTGTCGAAAACATGCAGTTCTTCTTTGTCATTGAATGCCCTCAATTCCAAAAGTTCTTCCCAGTTAACATTGATACTGTCTATCTCTCCATATTGCATTTGACTGATCATATGGACAATGGCAAAATCATAATTCCCAAGAGTGGCCCTTGCCTCTTCCGGTGTCAGCGCTTCAACTTCAAGGTTTTCAACTATCTGTGCCATTCCTAATCCCCCCGTCTGTAAAACCGATATATTCTTCTATAACAGCGGCACCTTCGACTACTTTGCCGGCTTTTAGATCTATTTCTGCAAGAACCTCTGACCCCTTACTGATCTTCAAACGGTCACAGGTAAGATAGCCACGTCCAATACTGCTCCCGCTTCCCACAGGAAGGATTCCCATGCCCAGGTCACGCAGTGCCATTAAAAGAAGAGCATTTCCGGCATAGTTATCTGCATTTTCCATATCCACACGAACCACCAGGGAACCATACGCTGGTTTTTCACTAAAAAGTGCCTGCGAAATCACACCACCGGTGAACTTATCAATATGTATCCGCGCCTGCGCTTTTACCCTGTCATTATCAGTCGTATTTCCCACAACACAATCAAAGAATTTTATCTCCCCCCGCTTTCCTCCGCTATTGTCATCTGCACAGGTCCCAAATATATCATCAATTATCTCTAAACCCATCCCTTTATAAACTGCAATCTTCTCCATTTGACTGCGGATAATGCCCTTTAGGGAAGACGCCGAAATCATATACTCTTTCCTGTGATTTACAATATTCTGTGCATCCGGAGCATTCTCGCTGTAATCGGCTATGCTGACCGCTTTCACAAGAATGGCACCTTCTGTTTTTCCTGACAGTTCAAAATGGAGGCGCTGGTCCTGTGCTTCCGCTTTATCAGTGATCTCAGCAGTGATATCCCTCATTGCTTTTTCTTCTTTTGGCCACTGCTTTCTGTCATTTTCATCTGTCATTGTATAAACCGATTTTTTTACTGATGCAAGCTTTACATAGCCACAACCATTACTTTTCTGCCCGCCAAACTGGATATTACCACAGTGTAAGGCTTCTAATGCCTCTTCAAATGGCTTTTCGTATGATCTTTCCTTTTCAAATATATATACAGAGAATGCAAACTCAGAGCCTGCCGCTACGGATTCAATCTCAAACTTCTGTCCGCTGGAAATTGCGGCACCTTTTACAGCATTACTTTGACAGGTTCCTGTTTCCCCATCAATCTTTACATGTGGCCGCAGCTCTGTTTCTACAGAAGCCTTCTCAAAAAATCCATCGCAGAAGCGAATCCTGCTTCCGTCACTGCCATTTTCATTTACGTTTCCAAACATTTCGTTACGCAGCTCCTCGTCCGTAAAATGTTCGCGGAAAGCCCCTGCAATCCCTGTGGCTGGAATAAACGGGCGATCCTCCACCGGATGGATCAGAATTTCACCCTGTTCCTTTTCTCCGGAACCAATGTGGAGAGGTTCCCTGCACTCCGCCCTTACCTGATACTTTATTACTCTGTCATATATGCTGTCATAGCAGCTTTGGGATTCCCGGTTATTCTGCATGGTCTTTCTCCTTCCTGTTGACATATCGGATTTGATCGATCATAAGCTTCAGCTTATATTTTATCTCATCATCACCGGAGAGAATATCCTGTACGCGGATACCAAATATTTTATTTTCCTTCCACTCCAAACCCAGGATCTTACTTAAATCCTTATGAAGAATGTCCTCTACATAGAGATGCAGGGGCTGCCTCTTTTGTGTGTAGCCTTTCAATCGACTGTCCTTTTCTTTTTCATGTTGAATATAACTTTCAAGCCGTTCCCGTGCTTCCCGGGGCGTATAACGCAGCTGCATACACATAGACTCCACAACACCCCTTTTACTTTTTGAAATCTCTTCCAGATTGCCGGTGGAGGCATCTTCCACAATGTACCTTTCTATTCCTCTTTCGATGCGATACTGTAAAAGACCTTTGGCTGCGATCTTAAGATCCAATTGGATTTCTGTTGTGTGCAGAGGCCGCTCTTTTACAGTATCTGCATCTTTCTCATTTTCTGCTTCTCCGTCAGAAAGGGCCTGTTTATATGTGATCTCGCTGTAAGAATCCCATATGGCTATCTGTCCAAACCCTTCATTCCTTCTGATCCCGATTCCTTTTTTCTCCAGACTGCGTAGTCTCTCCGCCTCAACCTTTCCTGCTGCTTTTATGTAAAAAACACTTCCGGCCTCGTACATCACCGCTGACGGCACAGTTCCCTTCCAAATTCGGTTGTAACCATATACTTCCCGAATGGATGTGGCACAGCGGACAATTTCCAGCTTTTCACACCCCAGCTCTTGTTCCAGTTCTGGAATGTAAAGGCCTGACATTTCGCCGTACTCATTTACCATCACCGTATCGGAAAGCAGAACAAGGAAAAATGCATCAGACGTCTGTACATTTCGTAGTTCCTCATAAGGCATACCCTCTTTTATTTCAGTGTCTATACATTTGCATGCGCCATATCCTGCAAAACGCTTATTACCGATGTAAATAATTCCATGGAATACCTGTTCGATCAGCAAGATCAATTCCTCTTCTACATCTTCCGTAAAATTGATATATCCCACAAAACGCTGATCCTTTTTCATATACTGACTCCGGAATATGGCTTTATCACTGTCTTTTCCGGTATTAATATTCAGGTCTTCCCCGGTCTGTACATCGGTATAAAAAATACAACCGTCATTAATATAACAATAATGACCCAAAGATGCTCTTTTGGCACCTGCGGCGATTTCGGTCACCATTCCATTCTCTATTTGTTTTTTTCCTATATATTCTTTCTTATCTTCGTAAAAACCCTTCAGTGACGGAATCAGTTCCTTTTCTTCTATCATCAGATATGCATTCATAAATTGTACCTGACTTGAGAAGATCCGCCTTTTATATTTTTCAAACTTCTCTCCCTGTGAGAGCAGGCTGTTTACAACAAGACCGCGCAGCGTACTTCCCGGAATATATTTCAGTGTATCAGTCTGCCCATGCTGGCTTGTCTCATCATTAGCGATTCTGACAGGGCCACAGTTTTCAATCACAAATCTTATAAATCTACTCATCCGCTTTCCCCACCTTCATCTCTATTTTTCCAAACCCCCGGTTTCTCATGCTCCCTGCCCATTTGATCATGGACAATACACTGCATACCAGAGCCTCATCTTTTTGGTCACAGCAGCATGTTCCATAAAAATTCAATCCTTTTTTAATACATCTTGCCATTCGGAGAGAGCCGTCTTTTGCCAGCCCGTCCTCCAAACCGGTAAAAGTACGCAGATAAGTAAAAATATTCTGCAGCTCCTGCCGGGAAATATCCTCTGCTAATACTGATTCCTGAAGATCCGGATGAAATGTCAAATCAGAAAAAATCAGTTTTCGAGGGTTATAAATGTCATCATTTCCTCTTTCTCCTGCCAGTCTCTGCACGGTTTCTTTGATCTCCTCCAGAGACTTCTGCTCCCAGTTCAAATAATTGATCAACTCTTTCCGGAACAGTCCCTTTAATGTACTGCCTTTCATATAAGGAAATCCATGGGCATCTGTCCGGACACCAATGTCTTCCCCTCCCGGAATGCTCATTCCATTTCCAAATATTGCATCTGATTCCAAATGCATTTGTATCATTAACTGCATTCCCGCACCTCCCGCATCCTTTAATCAAGATATATAAGTATCCAGCATTTCAATGGCATCAAAAAATAATGCCCTGTCTTTACCATCCGCTGTCTGCGCAAAAATCTTTCTATCCAATCCTCTTCCTGTAAAAAGCCTGTCGTTCTTCACTTCCTCATAAATATCCGCAAAGCCTACCAATGCCAGCTCATCCATCAGATTGTTTTTCATATAATACCAGGCAGTCTGCTCTCCCTCTTTTAGTGCTGCACAGAATTCCTTGATCTTTCCCCGAGCGTACGCAATTTGATCGCTTTGGAGATTTGTTACCAATGTTCTGAAATTTTCATATCGGCGGATTTTTTCTCTATCCCAAATCTCTTCTTCTGCTGAAAGCAGGTATGGCCGAAGTTCTAATTGTTTCCCATCTGCAGTCTCATACTGTTTTCTCATCTCAGACAAGGATTCCAGCATAACCCCTAATTCAATATGCCAGTCAATGGCAGATGCACTGGCATCCCTCTGCTCATGGGAAAAAGATGCAACGTATTTTTTTGCATTAGAGCAAAGCATTTCTGCCGTCTCATATGCCTTATAAAATGGATACTTCTTATGAACGATCGCCACACCGGCACAGGCCGTATACCCCTGATGGTCCTGCTTATTTGTTTTACTTCCCAACTGCTCAATGAAGATCCTTGCAGCTTCCAGTCCGATTCTTCCCTCTGTCACAAAACAGACATCATCCCCTGCAAGGATAATTTTGCGGACGGGGAAGGTATTTCCCTGTAGTTTCAAAGCCGTAAGCTTCCTGTTTTTTAAGTTTTGCGCAATTCGGTCAAGCATTTCTTTATATGCTTCTTTAAAATCATCGTCTACGGACTTACTGAATTTTCTCAAAATATCTTTATATTCTGCCCACGGCTTCGTCCGATTTTCCCTCCGTATTTTTTCCACCCTTTTTCCCATAGCGTTTCCATCAATATGGATGACTGCCACAAAGCTGGATTCATTCTTTGCATTTCCCAGATCATCAAACTGCTTTGGGACAGAATATCCTTCCGGTACATATTCCGGAATAGGCTCCCACGAGATTCTATTATCCTCTTCTACTGTGCATATCGCTTTTCGCAGGGTGGCATCCATTCTCTCCACACCGAAGGTTCCCTGATGAAAAGATGCGGCACGCACAGATTTTTTTGCCTCCAGTGCCTCTGACAGACGTTTTAAATTTTGCCCCGGTTCCTCTGCATCGTTATATTGTATTGTTTTAATGAACAATTCCATCTCCGGAAATTCTCTACGCACGGTTTGGGATATATGAAAAGCAAATGCCTTGGCAGTTTTCTCGGATGCAAACTCCAAAACAGTATGTCCGCCTCCGGAATATACCAAGTTATCCTCCTGGCAAAAAGGTATTCCTGCTCCCGCTGCGATTTCCCGGAAATATCCCGGATCAGTCACCTGACAGATAGATTCAGAATTTGCAATGTTGTCCTTTAGTTTTGTACTGGCAAATATATATGCCTGCTTTTGTGATACCTCCAGTATCATTAAATAGCGCATAGCATCTCCTCCTTTGACTTGATCATACTTTTATCATTTCGCGTTCCACATATCTTTTATAATTCAGAACACATCATAAAACAGCCCATATGTAATATTTCCCCATTCAGCATTGTTTTTCGTCATTATCTTAACACTTTACACAATCTTTAAACATCAGCGCTTCTCTCTTATGGTATATATTACACTATTTTCCATTTTTATGCACCTGCAATTTATGCAATTATACATAATTCCACGTTTTCTCACACATTTTCATGAAATATCTTTTCTTATTTATCTGCCATATGGGAAGTTTATCTTTGAAAACCGCAAAAAACCAGGCATTGGACGCACGCCCATGCCTGGTTTTCCCATAAATACTATTTACTATTTCATCACTTCCTGATAAGTTGCATGTTTTTCCAACGCCTCCGTCATCTCTGCCAGACGGCTTACATCTCCGATCAAAATCACACCACAGAGCCGGTTATTCAGGAAGTAAAACTTCTGATACTGCTTCTTTCCCATATCCTTAAATTCAACTGTTTTATAAATCAAATTCGGATTCTTTCCATTATCGCCCGCAGCAAAAAGCGCGGTCCCCATTCCATGGAAATTCAGTGCCGCTGATACGGTCTCATATTCCAAATTATCACCTGCCGCATTGGCTCCGGCTGTCTTGCCCTGTTCCACAGCTTGACTCCACAATCCATAATTGATCCCCTGATACTGGGCACAGTCTCCGCACGCATATATGTCCTCCATACTGGTTTCCATCCTGGCATTGACCACAACAGAACGGTCTACCTCAAGACCTGCCTCATTTGCCACAGCAGTATTCGCCCTCACTCCACAGGAAACTACCACCATATCAGCCGGGAGAACCTGGCCATCCTCCATGCGGATTCCGGAAACAAAATCATCTCCCTCAATAGATGCGATCTTAACACCTGTGCGGATCTCGATATCCTGGGCTTCACTTATCTTCTTCAACAATTCAGCCGCAGGCTCATCAAGCTGACGTCCCATGATAACAGGCGCCAGCTCCAGCACTGTCACCCTGCACTTCGCTTTTTTCAGTTCCCATGCAGCTTCCAGGCCCAGCACACCGCCGCCGATCACTGCTACATTCTTCACCTGAGGAAGCATATCTGCAATCTTTTTGGTGTCATCCAGTCTTCGGATAGCAAACACATTCTTTTTATCCACACCCTTCATAGGCGGCACAAAACACTCTGCCCCCAGAGCATAGATAAGTTTCGTATATTTCAGCTTCATGCCATCATCCAGAACTACCTCTTTACTGTCTGTATCAATCCTGTCCACCCGGCGCCCCAGAATCTGAAATACTCTGTTTTCCTCATACCATGATGTCTCATGCACAGCGATCTGACTGGCATCCAGGTCTGCCATAATTGATTTTGTCAGCATAGGTCTGTTATAGGTACTATATATTTCATTAGAGATCATAGTGATGGACCCCGTCTTATCCCTCTGCCTGACAGCCTCCGCCGCACTGATTCCCGCAGCCCCGTTTCCCAGAATAAGATAGAAATTCTTTGTATCCTGATGGAATTGATTCTCTTCCTCCTCCACAGGTACAAAATGCTCTCTTCCCACTCCGCAAACCGGACAAATATCAATAGACGAATCAAAAATAGCTCCGCAGACCAGACATTTCACCAGCCTGCTTCTTCCTGACTTTCTCTCATTCTCCTTATCCTGAAGCATACACCCAAAATTATAACCAAAGTCATAAGCATCGATCAAATCCGCTTCACTTGGCTTAAAACGAACGCGAAAGCCGTCAACGGTGCGCATACGAAGCTGTTCCAGCCGCTCCATCACATGAGGCACGCCCTCGCCGCTCCATCCGTAACTGCCGAATGCACTTGCCAGCTTCTTCCCGTGAGTCACAGGATACATGGAAATCAACAAATCCCAGACAGGCTTCAATGCCTCTCCCAAAATAGTCGGTGTACCGAACAGGATACCATCAGCAAATCCCAGTTCCTCCAGCACCTTCTCCTGCTCTGCATCTACCAGATCATAACTCCGCACAGCCACATCCCCGCTGTCCTCCACGCCTTTGGCAATCCTTTCTGCCAATGTCTTGGTATACCCATAAGCACTTACATAAGGGATAATTACGGTTTTCGTGCTGTTAGGATTCACAACTGTACACCATTCCTCATAAATGTCATACATCTGCTCAATTTTATCATCCAGCACCGGCCCGTGTCCGGTACAGATCATGGACACATCCAGTTCACGCACTCTTTTAAGCGCTTTCAGCATATAAGGTTTAAACGGTCCCAAAATACAATCAAAATAATACTTTGTGGCCCGCATATATCCTTCTTTATCTGTCACCTTACTTGCCAGCACATCCGGAAATCCATAGTGGGACCCAAAGGAATCACAAGTCACCAAAATCTGTTCTTCCTCAATATAAGTATACATGGTATCCGGCCAATGCAGATTCGGCACCACAAGAAAACGCAGAGTCTTGTCCCCAATCTTCATGGTCTCATTATCCTTCACCGCGATCCCAGTGAAGTCACCATTTACAATCTCCTTCAAAAAGCCAAGTGCACAACCGGTTGCTACAATCTTAAGTCCCGGGTTCAGCTTCAACAAATTCTCAATACTGCCTGCATGATCCGGTTCCGTATGACTAACAACAAGATAATCAATCTTATCAACCGCTGTGATCTCCTGGACCTTCTCCAAATATTCATCCCAGAATTTCACCTTAGCCGTCTCAAACAAAACCGTCTTATCCCCGGCTTTCAGCACATAAGAGTTATATGTAGTGCCGAACTCCGTATACATAATAATATCAAACACCCGCAAATCCGCATCCACAATTCCTGTCCAATAAAAATTCTTCCTAAGTTCCAATGTCTTCAACTCCTATACCTTCTTTCTCTCTTTATTATCAGTTTTACCCCACAACCCCATTATATTCCAAATCCTTCAAAAAAGAAATTCTTATTTACCTATAACCCTCATAACCAAAATATATACTATTTTCCTCCACTTTACCACCCCCTATTTACACTTACACTACAATATTTCTTACCACATACTCCTCCCCATCATTTCTCACTCCTTATCATTTATCTCTTATCCTCTGTCTTTAACTTCTTGTTCTTTATCTTTCTTTTTTATCTTCTGACCTTTATCTTTTTGCCTTTACTTTTGGCCTTTATCTTTTAACCTATACTTTTGGCCTTTATCTTTTGGACCTTATCTTTTGGTTCTTATCTTTTGGCCTTTATCTTTTAGCCCTTATCTTCTGGCCTTTATCTTTTGGCCCTTATCTCTTGGCCCTTATCTTTCGACCTTTATCTTTTGGCCCTTATCTTTCGACCTTTATCTTTTGGCCCTTATCTTTCGACCTTTATCTTTTGGCCCTTATCTTTCGACCTTTATCTTTTGGCCTTTATCTTTCGACCTTTATCTTTTGGCCTTTATCTTTCGACCTTTATCTTTTGGCCTTTATCTTTCGACCTTTATCTTTTGGCCTTTATCTTTCGACCTTTATCTTTTGGCCTTTATCTTTTTCTTTTACCTTTTCTTTTATCTTTTTTACTTTTATCCTTCCGCCTTTCACTACCAGGGGAATGCAAAGTATCGGGAGCGGGCCGGTGTCTATGTGGGGTGAGCGATGTACAGAGGAGCGCCGGGAAGATCCACCTGCCCCAGACGCTTAATGAAGAGGCCATTGCCGATGAATTTAGCGACTGGGAGCAGGTTAGCTTCCCGGCAGCGGAACGCTTCGCTCACCCCACATAGACACCGGCCCGCTCCCGATACTTTGCATTCCCCGTCCCTCGTCCCCCCATCCCCCATCCCCATTAACCCAAAAAAGGACTCATGCCCCAAAAGCATGAGTCCCAAACTATGTACAAAATCAATCCACAATACGTCTAACCGCAATATAAGGTCTATACAGCGCATTGCTTGAATATTTAATACCACCCTGCGGATACGGTGCAGAGTTGGATGCATGTACAATACCGCCGTCACCTGTCAGGATAGCAACATGTCCTGAATAAACGATGATATCGCCTGCGCGTGACTGGGAATAAGAAATTCCGCGTCCGTCTCCAGCCTGTGAATCACTTGTTCTTGTAATACTATATCCAAAATGAGCGAACACCTGCTGTGTAAATCCTGAACAGTCAATACCATTCGTCAGACTGTTACCGCCATATACGTACGGATTCCCGATAAACTGGCTTGCGTAAGCAACAACTGCTTCTCCTGTTGCGCTGTATCCGCCGCCGCCCTGTTCTTCTTCTTCCGGCTCTTCATAGGAAGGAGTTTCCGGTACATAGTTATTACTCGGAACCTCTGGCTCGTCCTCATCGTCCACGTCGTTGTCAGTAACGTTATTGTTGTTATTGTTGTTATTGTTGTTATTATCAGTATTAGTATTCTGTGTATTCGCTACGTTCTGCTGTTCCTGTCTCTGTGCAGCCGCTTCAGCTTCCTTAGCAGCTTTCTCTTTCGCCTTCTTAGCCTCTGCAGCCTGTCTTGCTTCTTCTTCCTGGATTCTCTGAAGCTCTGCATTCTGCTGTTCGATCAGGCTTCTGTACTCATCTGCCTGTGCCTGAACATTTGCGATCTGAGTCTCATAATCAGAAGCAACTGCTTTTTTCTCTTCCAGCGCTGCCTCTAAGTTTACCTGCTGGTCTTCCTGAGCCTGTTTCATCTCTTCCAGCTCGGCCTTTTCCTGCTCCAGCTGATTGCCCAGGTCAGTTACCTGCTGAACAGTGTCTCTCAGTTTCTCCAGCTCGTCCCTGTCAAACTGATACATCTTCTCTGTGTATTCAGCTTTACTGAGCAGGTCTGTGATGCTGTTAACCTCCAGAAGCATCTGTGCCCATGCGTCACTTCCGCCGTTCTCATACAGATACTGGATCCTCTTTTTCATTGCAGCATACTGCTCATCACGGTCAGCTTCTGCTTCTGCTAAATCCTCTTTTGTTTCAACGATGGCGCCCTCTTTATCAGAGATTTCACCTTTCAGTATGTCAATCTGTGCGATTACCTGAACCAGATTCTGATCCAGAGAATCAATCTCTCCAAGTAAATTATTCTTTTTCTCTTCCAACTCCGCTTCCTTGCTCTCTGTTGCGGACAGTTTGCTTTGTGTGTTTGCTTTTTCAGCCTGCACTTCGTCTTTTCTTGCAGCTGCTACCGGCATCACCTGTGCTGCGGCCAGTGCAAAAATAAGGCTGAGACAAAGGAATCTCTTTTTCATACTGCTATGTACCTCACTGTTGGTATTTAATATTTACTACTCTCTAAGTAATATTTCCGAAATAATTTTCACTTCCCGCTTATGATATCACAAATTTATTACACTTGCAAGAGGAAATCACTGAAATCTTTAAGTTTTTGTTACAAAAATAAATTTTATAGTAATATTTTATAAAATCCGGCCATATCATTATGCCTTTATAGGGCACTTAGACAATCCCTTTCATTTCCTGTTTTTTCAGCACTCACTAAAATATACAAAGGCCGTACCCACCACCTTTTGGTGACGGGGCACGGCCCTGTTAAGTATCATCATGTATTGCTCTATGTAATTACTCTACAATTCTTCTGACTGCAATATATGGTCTGTAGAGAGCATTGCTGGAATACTTGATTCCACCCTGCGGATACGGTGCAGAGTTGGATGCATGTACGATTCCACCGTCTCCGGTAAGGATTCCAACGTGTCCGGAATATACAATGATATCACCTGCGCGGGATTCAGAATAAGAAATCCCACGGCCTGCACCCGCCTGGTCATCCGTTACACGCGGAAGGCTGTAGCCAAAGTGTGCAAATACAGACTGTACAAATCCGGAACAGTCAGCACCGTTTGTCAGGCTTGTTCCGCCCCAAACATATGGATTACCGATAAACTGACTTGCATAATCTACAACTGCCTGTCCTGTTGCACTGTAACCGCTGTCGCTGCCCTGGTCTTCTTCCGGCTCGTCATAATCCGGTGTCTCAGGTTCATTATAATCCGGTGTTTCCGGTACTTCTGCCGGAGGTGTCACATTATTATTGTCTTCCGGTTCCTCTGTATCATTATTATCATCAGAGACATCATTATCTGTATTATCGTTGGTATTCTCATTGGAATTACCGTTATCAGTGCTTACATCCGCGCTGTTCTGGCTGTTGTCCTCTTCCTCAGCATCTTCCTGTGCCTGCTGCTGTGCGGCTTCCTGAGCTGCTTTCTCCTGAGCCTTTCTGGCTTCCTCGGCTTTTTTCGCTTCCTCTGCCTGACGGGCTTTCTCTTCCTGGATCTTCTGCAGTTCTGCATTCTGCTGTTCGATCAGGCTTCTGTATTCATCTGCCTGTGCACGCACATTTGCAATCTGTGTTTCATAATCGGATGCTGTGGCTTTCTTTTCATCAAGAGCGCTCTGCAGACTTGCCTGCTGCTGTTCCTGAGCCTGTTTCATCTCTTCCAGTTCAGCTTTCTCCTGAGCCAGCTGATTGCCAAGGTCTGTTACTTCCTGAACAGTTTCCTTCATCTTCTTCAGCTCATCTCTGTCATAATCATACATCTTCTCTGTGTACTCTGCTTTGCTGAGAAGTCCGGTAATACTGTCAGATTCCAAGAGCATCTGTGCCCATGCATTAGTTCCGCCGTTCTCATACAGATACTGGATCCTTTTCTTCATATCCTCATACTGTTTGTCACGGTTCGCCTCTGCAACAGCCAAATCATCTTTTGTCTTGTCGATCGCACTCTCTTTATCTGTGATCTCACCATTCAGAATATCTATCTGTGCCATAACCTGTACAAGGTTCTGGTCAATGGAGTCAATTTCGTTCAATAACGCTGTTTTCTGGTCTTCCAACTCAGATTCTTTGCTCTCTGCTGCTGATAATTTACTTTGTGTCTCTGCCTTCTCAGCCTGCACATCATCTTCCCTTGCAGCTGCTACCGGCACAACCTGGGTCATGGCCATTGTAAAAATAAGACTGAGAATAAGAAATCTTTTTTTCATTATTATGTACCTCACTAATCATGTCTGAATCTGTAACTACTTGTAACATTTTTGAAATATTTCTTATCTGTCACCCATAATACCACATAATTATTACAGATGCAAGAGTTAAATTTCCAAATCATTAATTATTTGTTACAAAATGGCACTTTTTCGTAATAATTAGCGAGACACACTTTTAATAATTATGCTTCAACCACCAGGGAATTACCGTCTTCCTTGTCCTGAGGCAGTACCTTTTTAGGCGTGGATACCACTTCCTGATTGTAACAGCAGAAAATATCTTCCACTTTGTTTTTTTCCATTTTAGGAGTGACCAGACTCACCACAGGCACAACAACAAACCCAACTACCATGGCGAAAGCGCCTGCATTAATAGGGGATGCAATGTAATGTAAGAACAGGTTGGAAACCGTTATACCGATTCCGGTTATGAAGCAGACCCATACGGACAGTTTGGTTGTTCTTTTCCAATACAAGCCGAATAAAAACGGGGCCAGGAACGCTCCTGCCAATGCCCCCCATGAGATTCCCATAAGCTGTGCTATAAATGTAGGCGGATCCAGGGCCAGCACCACCGAAATGGCTATAAACACTACAATCAGTCCGCGCATGACCCGAAGCTGGTTTTTCTCACTCATATCCTTTGCCACGGTTCCCTTCAGGAAATCCAGTGTCAGCGTGGAACTGGATGTCAGTACCAGGGAAGAGAGGGTGGACATGGACGCGGAGAGCACCAGTACGATCACAACACCGATCAATATATCCGGCAGTGTAGACAGCATGTAAGGAACAATACCATCATATATGACTGTACCATCCGCTTTATATAAGGATGGATTGTCAAAAAGACGGCCAAAACCTCCCAGGAAATAACAACCTCCGGAGATTACAATAGCAAAAACTGTAGAAACCACCGTCCCTGTCTGGATCGCTTTCTCATCCTTGATCGCGTAAAATTTCTGAACCATCTGCGGAAGTCCCCAGGTCCCCAGGGAAGTCAGGATAACTACACCCAGAAGGTTTATAGGGTCCGGTCCAAAGAAGGAGGTAAAAGCACCTGACTGCCCTGCAGTAACCGGTACGTCGCTTGGAATATCGGCAAGCTGTCTCACAGCCTCTGTAAATCCTCCCTGCCCGCTTAATACGGCCCCGATAACAGCCGCAATCCCAAACAGCATGATGATCCCCTGTATAAAATCATTGATAGCTGTGGCCATATAACCGCCCAGGATCACATATGCTCCTGTAAGAGCTGCCATAACCACTACGCACACAGCATACGGTACATCAAAGGCCAGCTCAAACAATCTGGACAGCCCGTTATAGATAGATGCTGTGTAGGGAACCAGGAAAATAAATACAATGGCTGACGCAGCGATCCGAAGTGCATTGCTGTCAAACCGCTTGCCAAAGAAATCCGGCATGGTAGCTGCATGCAGATGCTTTGTCATAACACGTGTCCTTCTTCCAAGAACCACCCATGCCAAAAGGCTTCCGATTATGGCATTCCCAATCCCGATCCATGTACCTGCCAGTCCGTATTTCCATCCAAACTGTCCTGCATATCCTACAAACACGACTGCGGAAAAATAAGAGGTTCCATATGCAAACGCGGTAAGCCAGGGACCTACACTTCTCCCTCCCAGCACAAACCCAGCCACATTTGTAGCATGTTTTCGGGAATACAGGCCAATACCCACCATAGAGCCGAAAAACAGCAGCAAAAACAGTATCTTAATCTCCATTTTTTTATTCTCCTTTTATAAGTTTTCGCTTATGCTTTAAACCGCAACGGTTTAAACCATTAAAGCAATAATTGCAAAGAAAAAGAGGCGCCGCTTTCCGCTCAGAAAAGCGGACGCTTCTTATCTTCTTGTAGATTTTCTGAATAGTTAACTATCCGGTTTCTATTTTTTCAGATCATTCAGTTCTTCTTCCGAGAACATCTTCATACCTGCATCTTTTAATGTCTGATATGTACGTGCCTGGTCAGAAGTCTTCACCACCATGGCACCGCCCTCTTTGCCGGTAACCAGTGCATACATATATTCCAGATTCAGCCCTTTTGCACTTAATGTATCCATGATCCGGCTCAGTGCGCCCACTTCCTGCTGCAGTTCCACTACAAGCACCGGTGTCAGCACTGCTGTGTACCCTTTTTCCAGAAGTACCTGTTTCGCCTTGGCGGAATCAGAGACGATCATCCTAGCGATCCCATAGTCCGTGGTATCGGAAAGTCCCAGGGAAATAATATTGATCTGATTTTCCTTGAGCGCGTCAGCGATCCCTTTCAGTTTACCCGGACGGTTCTCCAGAAATATGGACAATTGTTCAATAAACATTTACGCTACCTATCCTTTCTCTGTCTTCTGTATCTGTAAAAACAGGGAATTTTCTGCTATTTTAATTCATATCCTGTCAGGAACGCTTTTTTATTTATCTCCACAGTCTTAGGCGGAACGGTCTTTTCAATCACATTGAGCCACTCTTCCCTGGAGTAATCCATATGCTGTGCAGCAACCCCCAGTACAATAACATTAAATACCTTTGTATTGCCCAGTTCCCTTGCCACCTTCATAGCATCCACTGCATAGACCTTGTGCGTCTGGCGAAGTGTATCCAGAATTCCATCCGGGTATTCCGCTACTCCGGTCACAACTGTGATAGGATCAATCCTCTGGTCATTTACAATGATCACACCGTCTTTTTTAAGAAACTGACGGTAACGCAGAGCTTCCAGGCGTTCAAAGGCAATGAGCACATCTGCCTGGCCTTCCTCCACGATAGGCTCCTGTACTTTTTCTCCGTAACGGACAAAAGTAACTACACTGCCGCCTCTCTGTGCCATTCCATGCACCTCGGAAAGCTTTACATCGTATCCGCCTTCCACGGCGAGTCCTCCTAAAATACGGCTGGTGAGAAGTGTTCCCTGACCGCCGACTCCCACTATCATAATATTTCTTGTTGCCATTACACTTCTACCTCCTCTATTGCATCAGCGGGACAGAGCTGTTTGCAAAGTCCGCAGCCATTGCACATGGTATCATCAATGGAAATCGTTCCATCTTCATTCTTTGTGAGGGCCGGACATCCCGGTCTCAAACAAAGTCCGCATTTTTTACATTTCTCCGAAACCGGTCTGCACTTTGTTTTAAACACATTAGTTTTTAAAAGTACACAAGGTGCCTGAGCGATGATCACAGAGACAGCATCTCTTGCCACTTCCTCCTTGATGGTCTTTTCCAGTGTCTTAATATCAAATGCATTCACCACATTGACATGCTCAATACCAATCGCCTTGCAGAGTTTGTAGATATCTATGGCAGGCACCACCTGGCCTTTCAGGGTCTTACCTGTTGCGGCATGGTCCTGATGACCGGTCATACCTGTTGTGGAGTTATCCAAAATGATGACCGTTCCTGTAGCCTGGTTGTAAACCATGTTCATAAGGGAATTCACACCTGTATGCATAAATGTGGAATCACCGATAACAGCCACCCAGTCTTTGACATATTCTTTTCCTCTGGCCTTCTCCATTCCGTGCAGGGAACTGATAGATGCTCCCATACAGATTGTGGTATCCACAACACTCAGCGGAGCAACCGCTCCCAGAGTATAACATCCAATATCGCCTGCTGCGTGTATCTTCATCTTTTTCAGAACGGAATACACGCTTCTGTGAGGACATCCCGGACAGAGGATCGGTGGACGGGCCGGTACCTGTGCCGGTGCTGCTGCCTCGATTTCCTCCCCTAATACTTTTCTGCGTATCATGTTGGCACTGTATTCTCCCTGCAGGGTAAATACATCTTTTCCTGAACATGCAATGCCCCAGGATTTGATCTGCTCCTCAAATACAGGCTCCAATTCCTCAAATATGTAAAGCTTATCAACCTTAGACGCAAACTCCTCTATGAGCTTTCTCGGCAGCGGATGTACCATACCTAATTTCAGTACACTTGCGTTTGGCATGGCTTCCTTCACATAATTATAGGGAATCCCGCTGGTAATAAAGCCAATAGAGGTGTCATGATACTCTGCCTTGTTGATCTCCAGGCTGTTGGCATCCTCAGCCAGCTTTTTCATTCTCTCTTCCACTACCGGGTGACGCTTGATGGCATTGCCCGGCATCATTACATATTTCTGGAACTTACGCTCATAAGGAGTATCTTCTCTCTCCACTCTGTCTTCCAGCTCTACAATTCCCTGGGAATGTGCCAAACGTGTGGTCGTTCTCACAAATACAGGGGTATCATATTTTTCGCTGAGGTCATAGGCTGTCTTAACAAAATCCTTAGCCTCCTGAGAATCTGACGGCTCCAGTACCGGAACCTGCGCAGCCCTTGCCACCGCTCTGGTATCCTGCTCATTCTGAGAACTGTACATTCCGGGGTCATCTGCCACTACCAGGACCAAACCTCCGGTCACACCGGTGTAGGCTGCTGTATAGAGCGGGTCTGCTGCCACATTCAGCCCTACATGCTTCATAGATGCCATGGCCCGCACACCGCTGATGGACGCACCGATTGCCACCTCTGTTGCCACTTTCTCATTTGGGGCCCACTCTGCATAAATTTCCTCATATTTTACTATGTTCTCACTGATCTCTGTACTGGGTGTTCCGGGATATGCTGCGGAAACCTTTACCCCTGCTTCCCAGGCACCTCTTGCAATGGCTTCATTGCCAAGCATGATTTTCTTTTCGCCCACGTTTCCTACCTTCTTTCTGTTATTGTGTTTCTGCACAGCTATTCAGCAAGTCTGCATGGATTCCTGCAGGTAACTGTGAAGTACTGAACAGTTGTGTTTCTACTATATATAAAGACTATTGTAAAACTAATTCTTTCTTAAATCAATCACTCGTTTTGCTTTCCCTTCAAAACGCTGGATGGAATTTGGAGATACCAGGGAAACCTTCACGTCCAGTCCCAGAACCACTCGGATCTTAGATTTGATCTTCTTTTCCAGTTCCTGCAGGGCTGCATAGGAATCCATCATATAATCAGAAAGGACTTCCACACGGATTTCCAGGGTGTCACTGTGATTCTTTCTGTCCACCACGATCTCATAATGGGGTCCGCACTCCTCAATATTAAGAAGCACCTCCTCTATCTGGCTTGGGAACACATTTACACCTCTGATCTTCAGCATATCATCGGTTCTTCCCAACAGGTTCTCCATTCTCACCGTGGTTCTGCCGCACTTACAGGGTTCGTACATAAGCCTTGTGATGTCTTTGGTGCGGTAGCGGATCAGGGGCAGCGCCTCCTTGGAAATACAGGTGATGACCAGCTCACCCTTCTCTCCCGGCGGAAGGACCTCACCGGTCCTGGGGTCAATAATTTCAGGTATAAAATGGTCTTCATTGACATGCATACCGTTCAGCTCCAGGCATTCCCCGGAGACTCCCGGTCCCATCAGTTCACTCATGCCATAATTCTGCGTGATATTCATATGATCGCCCCAGGCTTTGTACATCTCCTGGCGCATGGCTTCTGTCATCAGTTCGCTTCCCACCAGCGCGGTCCTCATATCCAGATCACGCTGCGGATGAATGCCCATCTGCTCCGCAACCTCCGCGATACGCAGCGCGTAGGAGGGTGTAGCGATCAGCAGTGTAGTTCCAAAATCCTTCATAAACATAAGCTGCTTCTCTGTATTCCCGGTAGAGGAAGGAACAATGGCAGCCCCCAGTCTTTCCAGACCATAGTGAAGTCCCAGCGCTCCTGTAAACATACCGTATCCGAAACAAATCTGCGCGATCTCGTCAGGCTGCGCCCCGCCCATACATGCAATACGGCAAACACATTCTGACCAGATATCCAAATCTTTTCTGGTGTAACCTACAACTGTTGGCTTACCTGTTGTTCCGCTGGATGCGTGGATACGAATCAAATCTTTCTTCGGTACTGCGAACAGCCCAAACGGATAATTGTCCCTCATGTCTTGCTTTGTGGTAAACGGCAGGTTATGTAAATCTTCCAGACCCCTGATATTCTCCGGCTTGATGCCTGCCTCATCCATCTTTTTCCGGTAAGGCTCCACTGTATTATAGACACGCTCCACCGTCTCTCTGAGGCGCGCGGTCTGAATCTCTTTGATCTCCTCCCGGGATAGTGTCTCTTCTTTTGCCCAAATCATAACTTTCTTCCCTTCATTTCTCAGCCCTCATCCGTGTCAGGGAAACCTGCTGCCTCCCCGCAGAGCTGTCTGTGCTTCCTATCTTATCATATTTATCACGTCAAAGCAATGAAGCAACCTGATTTTCTTAGGAATATTTCGTTATTTTTTGCGTATTTTCTTTGCTCCGCTCCCATTTTATGTTAAAATGTGAAAAACGAGAATGTGTTGATCGCAAATTTCAAATCAATAGTATAAAAGAAACGGAGATAAGCATGAAGAAAAAATTAAATGAATTGATCTACGCAATTTCCCGCTATACTGAAATTGCTCTGTCGGCAATTATGCTGATGGTCATAATCGTCCTGATCATACCCATGATCTACAACTTCATCAGCATCCCCCTGCTCAGTATAAAGGCCAGTCAGTTCAATGAATTTCTGGGCAATATCCTGACTCTGATCATTGGAGTGGAGTTTGTAAAGATGCTTGCAAAACATACCGCGGAAAATCTGCTTGAGGTACTTATGTTTGCCATTGCCAGACAGATGATCGTGGAGCATCTTGATATGATTGATACCCTGATCGGAATCATATCCATAGCAATCATCTTCGCTGTCCGTAAATATCTGCTGCTCAAATCCGCGGATAACAAGGAAAAAATATACGATAAACTGTAGAACCCCAGCCGCATAGCTCCTGTGCTATGCGGCTGCTCTCATACCTGTCATTCCATCGGTACAAGCACCTCCCAATATCCTTTATGACTGCTCCCCACATGGCGGAGACCTCCCTTGTCTTTCCACTTCTTCATATAATATTTTACCCTGTCTACATTCCACCGCAGTTCTCTTGCCAGCTCCCTCTGAGAAATAAATGGATTATCCTTAACTGCCTGCAATATCTGCCTATCATAATCGGACATAGGTGCCGTGGGGATTTGGGTGGTATCTCCTCCATTTTGGGTAGTATTCGGCGTAGTTTGGGTAGGGCCGCATACTGATTGGGTAGTATTTCCAACTGTTTGGGTAGTATTATTGACAGCAGGCCAGGCGGTTATCCCTTTCGGATTCTGTTTTTCTGTTCCGTATACGGGAAGCCTTTCCATTATAAAAGAATGATTTGTAAAATCTGCTGATTCCCGATACAGATTCACACGGAAATCCATTCCCGATTCCAAAAATTCAGGTTCTCCTACCCCGAACTCCCTGCATGCTTTCAGCATTTTGGGTACGCCGCTTCCCCACTGTTCAATAATCTTCATATAGGTAAAGGCATTGGCGATCGCTCTGTTTCTCGGCCGGGAATATCCCTCTCTCATCTGCGCAAGTGTCAGCCCTCCGAACAGCATACCCGGAGATGTTACCTCCAGACGGTCATCATATATGGCAACCTGCACACATCCGGGGTTCAGATAACTCCTGTGTGTCACCGCGTTAGCAATAATCTCACGAATACAGATAATTGGCAGTTCATAGTCATCTACTCTGTACAGCCCAGAATACTTTGCCCCATAACGTATGTTGCGCAGAACAAAGTTGTATGCTTCATCGATCTGATCATAAATAGGTCCCGTGTACTCCCGCCGCTCCAGAAACTCACCTCTCGTTGTCCCTCTGAACACAGCGCACTGTATCTTTGCCTGTAGAAAATCATTGTCTGTCAGCAGCACAAAAGCATTGGTAGGCAGTATTCTCCCTTCCTTTTCGGTCAATATTCCCCAGGACAGCAGATTACTTTTTGTCACTGTCTTTACTGCCGCTCTCTCATTCTCCGTACCGCACATCTTCAGCGCGTATTGTCTCATAGAACTGCACAATGCCTCTATCTGTGTATCTCCCACCAAACGGGGGGCTGCATAAGTCTGGTCAAAACACCGGTTCATCCCCTCGAACTCCAGCTCCCGCAGCAGATAACTGTCCGCAGGCCGCGAAGTCCCTGAAATCCTCACATATGTCCCTGCTTCTTTTCCCAATGATGTTATATAATATGGCCTCTGCCCACCCGGATAAATCTGCACCACGATCAGTGTCTTATCTTCTATGGTCTGCAGGGTAATATCAGGAATGATCATGGGCGTACAACTGTCACAAATAGCATTGGTGAGACTGTCCATGGCCTGAAAGACGGTTTCCCGGGGCACGCCTAAAATTTGGTGCGTCCCGTCCTCAATCCCAAAAATCAGCCTGCCTCCCGCTGTGTTGGCAAAGGCAACAACTGTCTTCATATATCGCTCACTTCTGGTGGGAACCTCCTGTTTAAATTCCATATTTTTTGATTCACCGGAGTAAATTTCTTCTATTGTCATATTCCACCCTCCCGTATCGTTAGGAACAGGCAACTGTTCCATACCCTGCATCCACAGACTAAAATTTATGGGGAACCGCCTTTAGCCTTGAAAATTTAACTGCCGCGCTGCCTTTTTTCACAAGGAAACTGTCTTATAATCGGCCTGGTAAACGCAGGGATTTGCTGAATCGTTACATAAACACTATCAAATTTACTGCTGTTTTACAAGATACGGACAGCAATTTTAAGACAGCCGTTTTTTCGATAGGAATTATCCTGTTACTGTTCACTCCGTGTCCAGTAACACGCTTCGCGATGCACAGATATGGAGCATTCTGCCCCATATCGCGCAGGCTGCCTGGGGATTTTCATGCTTCCGGCATGAAAACGCCTCCCGGTACAGTGGCCTGTGAACAGTAACCTTATCCTGTCATAAACATAGTTTATCACACTTTGCAAATTCCCTCAATGCAAATCGAACATACATTCTATTTTCGTGATATGATACAAAATCTGCCGGTTACAAACCATCCAAATTTGTCTCTATTTGCCATTGATCAATAAAATTTTTTGAAGCCGGCAGTATTCCATCCGGTATTGTTTCTGACCGGATGGAGCACTAGTGCCGGCGTAAATGCCTCGAATATAGAGTGCCTGATATCTGCAAGCGCGTCTGCAAATCTACGGCGTAGCGGGCTCATGCCAAAAACAGCCGGCACGGATTATATTCTCAATCCGCACCGGCCGTCAGGTAAGCCAGACTTATATTAAGCTGTTTCAACTTACACCGCAATAAACGGTATCACATACGCCACAACAGCAATGACAACAGCACACGTCACCACAGTTCTCCAGATCTTAAATTCTTTATCCATCTTCTGTCTCTCCTGAGGTGTGGGGATCTCTTCCTCCATGATCAGGCGGTCCACTTCCCTCGTCTCATCACTCTGGTAACGTTTCCTGCAGACAGCATATATGATCAGCCCCAGCGCACACCAGATAACACCTGTCACCAGTGCCTCCCTGTCAAGCTGTGTCATCATGACAAGGTAGATGATCACACTGACCGGCGCTCCGATCATGATACCCGGAGCCTTAAAAGGCCGTTTTAGATCAGGGTGTTTCTTGCGAAGCCCGAAAGAGGCCGCAATACCGATCACATAGTAAAACAAATCCGCAAAAAGACTCACGGACGCTATGTAGATCATAGAATTGGACGCGATCAAAAAGGCAGAAAGCAGACCAAGTACAATGATGGAGATATAAGGCGTCTTATATTTAGGATGAACCTTTGCAAATACCTTCGGCATAGCTCCGTCACGTGCCATGGTAAAAAGATACCTGGGCGGCACGGCAATACTGGCATTCAAGGTTGAGAAGTCACCGCCAAAAGCAATTCCCGCTGCCAGAAGGATCAATGGAAATCCAAGGATGCCCGCTGTTTTCATAGCCTCCGCAAAAGGTGCGCTGGCTGTGGACAAGGTGGCTATCTGCTCTGTGGGCACGATTCCCACCAGGAACCACTGGAATGCCGCATTCACCGCAAACACAATAAACGGTGCGAGAAACAGGGCGCGGGGGATGTTGATCTGCGGATATTTGATTTCCTCACCCATGGCGCAACAGGTCTCAAACCCTGCAAAACACCACCATATCATACTGACGGATGCGATAAAACCAAGCGGAGTGGACTGGGCAATAAAATCAGGGAGTTTAACAAAATTGGGCATATTCACGTTGGGGATCATGGTCAAAAACCAGATGACCGCTACACCCCAGAAAAAGAACATAAATCCGTTCTGGAGCCTTCCGGTCATCTCCACACCCCGGACGTTTGTGATAATGAACGCTATTACCACGACTGTGGCAACCACACGGTCGCTCACAGGCAGTTCAATACCCAGTGCAGAGAAAAAAGTTTTGAAGTAAAAACTAAAGGCCAGTGCCTCCCCGCTGGTAACCGCTACCAGGGAAATTATAAAATTCCACCCGGCAAGCATTCCCATGGGTTTTCCTATACCCAGGGATGCGTACTGATATGTGCCGCCTGCGTAGGGGAGCGCAGCTCCCATCTCCGCATACAGCAGCGCCGGATAAATACTGATAAGCATAGCAACAAAAGTAGCCAGGATGACAGCCGGTCCCAGGCCGCCCACCACATTGGCACCTGTGGTGAACAGACCTACACCAACCACGGTCCCCACTGTGATCGTGACCGCTTCCTTCATCCCGAAGGTTCTTTTCAATGTATTTGTATTCTGATTACTCACGATGATCTCTCCCTCTTCCTTCTGTCAATTTAGTCCTGCTTTCCCTCTGAAAATCGGATATCGGCAGCCTGTTTGTGGCCTTTCAGTCCCTCGCCTTCAGCCAGTCTGGAAACCAGAGGCGCAATATTTCTCATAGCCTCAGGTGTCATGCTCTGCTGCGTACAGGTTTTCAAAAAGGTTCCCACCCATACGCCCCCCGTATAACGGGCCGCTTTCAGCGTGGGCAGCGTATGGTTGGTGCCGGATGCATAGTCCCCGAACACCTCTGCCGTATTCTCCCCTATAAACAGGGAGCCATAATTGCAAAGTCCGGGAATCAAGGCATCAGGGTTTTTCACATTCAGCTCCAAATGTTCCGGCGCATACTCATTTACTATATTCACTGCCTCCTCGAGGTCAGACACTACAACCACCTCACCGTATGTCTCCCATGATTTTTTCGCAATATCTGCGGTCTCCAGCACTTCCAGTTCCTTTTCCACTGCATCCATCACTGCCTTGCCGAATGCCTCGTCTGTAGTGACTACCATGCCCTTTGCATTGACATCATGTTCAGACTGTGCCAGCAGGTCCGCTGCCACGATCCCCGGTGTGCCGCTGCCGTCGGCAATTACCAGCACCTCGCTTGGACCGGCTACAAAGTCAATCCCCACCTGGCCGTAACACTGTCTCTTGGCCTCTGTCACAAAGCGGTTGCCAGGCCCTACGATCATATCCACCGGCGCGATCTCCTCTGTCCCGTAGGAAAATGCGGCGATAGCCTGTGCCCCGCCCACCGCGTAAATTTCATCCACACCTGCAATGTCCATGGCCGCCAGTGTCTTGGGGTTGATCTTTCCCGTTCCCTTCATTACCGGGGAACACGCTGTCACACGCTCCACCCCTGCGGTCCTGGCTGGAATGATCAGCATCAGGGCTGTGGAATACAGAGGGTAATTTCCTCCCGGCACGTAACAACAGCAGGATTTTACGGGAATGATCCTGTGACCCAGAAAAATCCCCGGCATGGGGCTGAAGTTTTCGAGAGGCTTCACAGTCTCCCTCTGTGCCTGGGCAAATGCCTGTATGTTGGATGCCGCTGCCTTTAGATCCGCAACCTCCTGGGGCGAAAGCTGCATATAAGCCTCCCTGATCTCCTCCTTTGAAACACGCAGGGAAGTTCTTTCACATTGGTCAAATTTTCTGCTGTACTCCCTGAGCGCATCATCTCCGTTTGCCCTAACATTGTCTATGATCTCCTGCACTATACCGGACAGTTCTTTTCTGTCCTCCTCTGTTCTCTCTTGCGCTTTTTTTAATATTTTCATGATCCATACCTCACTTTTATATGAATTCCATACGTTTTCTTTATCGTGATACCATAATAAATCATAGAGTCCGCTTTAGGTCAATAACCCGTTTTTCTAAAAACCGCCGAAAATCTTGAGTATACTCCAGATTTATGCTAGTATAAGTCAAAGTAAGTCAAACGTGTATACAAACATGCCCACTTGGCTCGTTGCCCGCGGAAATAACTCCGTGCTTTGCCGGGCAAAACACGTATATGGATTTTGCAGGAGGTGCAGGGTTGTGCGCATAGGAAAAGTATCAGAAAAATATCACATTTCTGTAGATAATATCTACTATTATATCAATTACGGTCTCTTGGTTCCGCCCAAACCCAGAGGGCAGTATGTGTTTGATGAACAGACCGTCAGGGACCTGGAATGGATCCTGGGCTTAAAAGAGCTGGATTTTTCTCTGCGGGAGATCCACGTTATCCTGTCCCTGAAACGCATCTCAGGATTAGCAGACCCCCAGGATATGGAAGAACTGAAAGAAATCTTCAAGGGAAAACGCGACTTCTGCAGGAAAGAAATCGGGCGCAAACAGCAGATATTGGAACATTTGGACTCACATATCAAAGCAATGGAAGCCCGTGAAAACGTTCCGCAGCACAGTACCGGTGTCCCTCTTTCGGCCCTGCCGCTTTTGCGCTGCCCTGTCTGCGGCGGCCCCCTCTCTCTGTCTGAGGTGGAAATGGACCAGCGCTTTATTTACAAAGGGAACTTATCCTGCGCCTGCGGTTACAGCGCTCATATCTCCTCAGGCATCCTCATGACGCCAAACAAAAATGAAAACCTGCAGGACACTCCGGATATCACCAGGGAACTTTACAAGGACCTTCCCCCTGCCCTGATCAGCACCTTCCAGCGCTCCTATAACTGGATGCTCAAACAGATCCAAGAGTCTGGCCTGCACAAAAAAGTAGTTGCGGAAACATATGTCAACGCCTGGTTTTTTATGCACAACCACCTGGAATATCTGCCCACAGACAGCCTGTACATAGTCATTGACAAATATCCGGAAACACTCCTCATGTACAAACATCTGATCGAACGCCAGAAACCGGAACTGGACATCCTGTATCTGGCAGACTCCAGCACCCGTTTTCCGCTGAAAGAAAACTGCATAGATGTACATCTTGACTTCTTTGCAGCAAACGAACATAATTTTTATCATGACACATTTTTATATGAAAGGATCGCTCCCTATCTGACTGCACAGGCGGAATTAGTGGGCACCTATTTCTACTTTGAAAATGCCCCCAAATCCATGCGGCTCCTCCTAAGCCAGTACCCGGAGTGCAGCAGCAGCAACTTTCATCTGAGCTATTTCCTCTCCTCCCTGGAAAAAGCAGGATTCTGCCTGGTGGACTCCGAAGACAGCGGAGCTGTGACGGATTCGGGGAACAACTTGGGATTTGGGTTTCATGTGAAAGGTGAGAAGATGCATCTGATGCCTTACCATGCCAGAAAATAGAATACACATGTGCACGACTTACACCCATCAGAGCGCGCCCACGGCGTGCAAACTAAAAAAGAGGATGCCGCACGCTTGAACATCAAGGGTGCGCATCCATTCTTCCTGGGATAATTTCATACCTGTCCGATATTTCTTAATCTGCGTATGCAGCTCCAATGTTTCCGCCTCCTCGTTATTATTTGTTCTCTCGACCTGTATCCAGTATAGGATCTTCAGGCCGTTATTTCTATCAAAGCCCTTTTACATGGCCGTAAATACGTGTGTCAAAAGTGTTTTACATGGCATGATCTGCACGATGTCCACACTTTTGCTGTATAAATAACAGATACTATTATACATCACCTCTCTCCTGTTTGGAAACAATCTCCGGCAGAGCATAAAATCCCATGCCATTCGTAAATCCCTGTACAGAAACAGAAAAAAGCAGCCCCGAATGATATGATACCTCATTTCAAGGGAAACTGAAAAAACAGAACATGGAACAGGCCATGTCAAGATCAGGGCATAAGAACGTCCTCAGGACAAGTATCCGTGTAAGCCGCCTCCGGAGGTACGGATTGAAACAATGACCTGTGATAAACCCACAGAATATCCTATAGCTGAAAATAAACAAATTAAGAAATATAAAGAAAAGTGGTATGCATAGAAAATGACCACACTTAAATCTGTGTGGCCATTTATTAGTACCTGATTTTAGATATTTTACTTGTCTGCTAGACAAAGCATACCATTATTTAAAGAATTTTTCAGCAGCCCGGATCAGATAGCAGGTATCTTTCACCCCTGCCGTCTCGAAAGGAGAGTGCATAGCAAGCTGCGGAAGGCCGATATCGACAGCGTTTAACGCCACTTTTGTATTGGAAATGTTTCCAAGGGTGGAACCTCCCAGCATATCCGAACGGTTTGTAAATGTCTGGAACGGCACGCCCGCCTCCCTGCATAGATCTTTGAAGACTGCAGCGGAAACACCGTCAGTACAGTATTTCTGGTTTGCGCTGTGTTTGATCACGATTCCCTCGTTCATATAAGGGCGGTTCACCGGGTCTGCCGCTTCCTTGTGGTTTGGATGGACTGCATGGGCATTGTCCGCGGAGAGCATAAAGCTCTTTGCAAGCCCTCTCAGATACTCCTCATAAGACAGTCCCAGACACTCATTTACACGCACCAGTGTATCGTAAAGGAATGTGGAAGCCGCGCCCTGCTTGGTTCCGCTTCCCACTTCCTCATTGTCCAGCACACAGTGCACTGCCACATACTCTTTCTTATCTCCCTTTAAAAATCCCTGAAGAGAGGAGAAAGCACACTGCAGATCATCCAGACGTGAGGAGGATACAAATTCCTCATTAGCCCCCCAGATACTTCCCTTTACACGATTATACAGGAAAATATCATGTCCTAAAATGTCTTCCTCCTTCACACCTGCGTTCTCTGCAATCGTCCTCATAAAGGTATCTTTAGAGGAAAAATCACCGTACAGGGGAAGCATATCCACCTGCGCATTATATTTGTACCCGTCATTGACTTCCCGGTTCATATGGATTGCCAGATTAGGGATCATCAGAAGGTCCCTGTCCACATCCACAAGCTTTGTGACAAAAGCGTCTCCCTCTTTTACGATCACTCTTCCTGCTACGGAAAGGGGACGGTCAAACCAGGGAGCGCAGAGCATCCCGCCGTAACGCTCCACATTCAGCTTCACATACTTATGGTCCACTTCCATCTCCGGATTTTCCTTGATCTTGAAAGTAGGGGAATCGCTGTGGCTGGCCATGATCCGGTATCCCGTAAATCCGGTCTCCGGAATGGTAAATGCCACAATGGAGGAGTCATTTCTGGTGACAAAATATCTGCCCCCCTTAGTAATCTCCCACTTGTCTTCCTCTTTCAGCTCTGCAAAACCATCTGCCGAAAGGATTTCCTTCATATTTTTAATGGCGTGAAAGCAGCTTGGGCTTTTCTCAATAAAGGCCAGAAGCTGTTCTGCTGTTTCTCTGTACATAAAATCTTCCTCCTTGAATTCTGTCCGCTCATGGGACTTCCTATTTTCTATTGTACCTGTCCGGCCCGGTTCTGCCAACAGGAATTTGAATAACAAACGCCCGGCTGCCGTTTGGCAGCCAGACGCTCTTTCTGCAGTGGTATGTGTTGCCGCACACCCCTGCCGTTATTTATGCCTGCCCCTTTGCTTTGGAACGTTTTGCGATCTGCGGCATAATGAATCCCAGTCCGATCAGTACGAAGGGAGTCACAATGTTCAGCACAAACTGGAAAGTATCCTCAGAATAGATACCCAGAATACACGCAAATGCGGTGAACAGGAAACACCATGCGCCCAAAATAACGCCTAAAGTCCTGTTCTTCACAAAACGGTACTGCGCCGGGAATCTCTCCCCTGCCTTCTTCAGGGCAATGTACGCCACAAACACCCAGAGGTAACGCAGAGGCATACAAACCGAGTTCACCTTTACCAGCCAGCGTACCAGGGTATCCACGCTTCCGATACCGATCGCTGGAACAATGATCAGAATGGACACAATGATCATGACCAGCTTGTGGCCGTTTGTATAAGTGCCGTGTTTATTCTGTTTGAACATGGACGCAGGGATGAAATTGTCATCCGCATTGTCAAGCAGCATACGGAGGGGCGCGTCGATGGAGATGATCATAACCGTAAACTGTCCGATCAGGTTACAGATCGCATATACCACCACGAAGAAGTTGCCCAGTCCGTAATACTCTCCCAGGGTCTGGAAGGCATAGTAGGCACCATTTGTCATAAGGTCTTCCGGAATGTTGTTGGAGTCAAACATCATACCCATGGCAACGGTTCCCAGCATAGCGCAGACGGCAACCATGATAGCCAGGGCGATCATGCCCTTTGAGAAATCCTTCGCAGGATTCTTTGTCTTATTTACATACGGAGATATCTTTTCACATCCGCCCACGGCAAACACCAGAATGGACAGGTTCAGTAAAAACTTCGCATCAAAAGACGGCATGAAGGTCTTCACAGACCAATCTATATCCAGTACATTTGCATGAGTGATAGCCGGAGCTGCCAGCATCATGACCACAAACAGCAGGGACATGATAAACATGGTGGAACCCGCCAGTGTGGATAGCTTTTTCAGCACATTGATCCCCTTGGATGCCACCCAGACGGCAAACAGGAATAATACCAGACATAAAACCTGCAGCACTCTTGTGTTCATGGAGCTGATCCGGTTGTCCCTGAAGATCGCCCAGCTTGCTGCAATAAAGGAAGCACTTGGCTTCTGGGAAATATAAGGCATGTGGACGATCCAGTATGTCCATCCGGCCATGTAGGCCATTCTCGGGCTTATAGTCTCCAGGATCCAGGAGCTGACACCGCCGCCCGCATCCTTGAAGGCACTGCCCAGCTCGCCTACCATCAGTGCATATGGCACAAAATATATGGCAAATATGATCACCCAGGATATGATTGCCTTTAATCCGCCGTACTCTGAGAATCCGTTGATCACATTTCCGAATCCCCAAACAGTGGAAAATGCCATAAACGCAAGGCTGTACCACAAGATTTTCTTTTCACTTTCTTGTTGTTTCATTTTTTACCTCTCCTTGATTTTTTCTCCCGGTTTTTATCAGTCTCACCGGGAATCGCCAGCCTGTTCAAGGTACCAAAATAACTGTCTAAATATCGTCAAAATTCGCCTTTTTTGCAATTATCAGAATTAATTCCTGCAATTCCCATGGCTACTTTTTCCGGTGTGATGGGCATCTCAGAAACCCTCACCCCTGTGGCGTTGCAGACTGCCGCCGCGATGGCCGGACAGGGGGTGTCGATCACGATCTCACCGATGGATTTGGCGCCGAAAGGATGGCTTCCTTCAAAGCTGCTCTCAAAATCCACACGGATCTTTCCCACATCGAGACGTGTAGGGATCTTGTACTGCATCAGGGAATTGTTCAGCATCTGTCCACGCTGGCTGTACTGGATATCCTCAAAAAGAGCCATGCCGATCCCCTGGGCAATACCGCCCTCTGTCTGCACCCTGGCAAGGTTGGGGTTGATGGGTGTCCCGCAGTCCACGACTGCCACATAATCGATCATTTCCACGGCTCCGGTCTCCCGGTCCACTTCCACTTCTGCCATGCCTACCATAAATGGGGGCGGTGAGATGGGGGAGGAGGCATTTTCCGTTACCTGAAGAGAATTATTGTTACCGAAAGTCCCACGGATACCGATCTCTTCCAGGCTGACCGCTGCACTTCCGTCTTTTCTGCTCACTTTGCTGCCGTCAAATTCCGTGTCCTCCCTGGATGTCTCCAGCATTTCAGCGCCCAGGGTCCAGATACGCTCCCTGAGATTTTCACACGCCTTCACCACTGCTTTTCCCGCAAGATATGTGGTAGCCGATGCGTAGGAACCGGAATCATATGGGGATATATCGGTATCCACCCCAAACACTACAATATTGTCAAACTCTGTTCCAAGGGTATCAGCTGCCATCTGGGAGAGCACGGTATCACAGCCGGTTCCCATATCCGTAGCGCCCAGACTCAAGGTGTAGGATCCGTCCTCATTCAGCTTCACAGAGGCACCTCCCACATCCACACACGCGATGGAAGAACCCTGCATAGCCATGGCAACGCCCACGCCGCGGACTTTACCGTTCTGCATCACCCTGCAAGGATATTTTTCATCCCATCCAAGCATCTCTTTGGCTCTTTCCATACAGCGGTCCAGGGCACAGCTTGTCACCTCTGTGCCGCCGTCATAACCAATAAATCTGCCGCCCTCTTTTGTCATATTTTTCTCACGCAGCACAACCGGGTCCATATGCAGCTTTTCCGCCAGCTCGTTCACCGCTGACTCCACCGCAAAAATACCCTGGGTGGCTCCGTATCCTCTGTAAGCTCCGGCTGACATCTGGTTCGTATAGACCACATCGTACACAAAACGGTATGCCTCGGTGTTCCGGTAAAGGGCAATGGATTTGTGCCCGGACAGTCTCACCGTAGTAGGGCCGTGTTCACCGAACGCACCTGTATTTGACAGCGTGTACACATCAATAGCCCGGATGGTGCCTTCCTTATCCGCACCGATACGGACCTTTAATTCCATCTCATGGCGGGGTGAAGAACAGATTTGGGACTCATAGCGTGAAAAGATCATCTTTGCCGGCTTCCCTGTCTTCACGGTCACCATCGCAGGATAGACCTCCGCCACTACTGTCTGCTTTGCACCAAAGCCGCCGCCAATACGTGGTTTAATGACACGGACTTTGGACGCTCCGATCCCCAGTGCGCGTCCCAGGATCCTTCTCACATGAAAGGGCACCTGGGTGGAGGACACAATATTCAGCCTTCCGAAATGGTCCATATAAGTATAGCTGCGGAAGGTCTCCATCATTGCCTGCTGGTTGGCCTTTGTGTGATATGTCCGCTCCACCACACAGTCGCAGTCTGCCAGGATCTGCTCCACATCCCCGGTGCCCTCCTCCGCGTGGGCGCATAGATTCCGTTTATTGTCCGCCCCCACAGGAAAACGTGACTCCCAGTTGTCCTCCGGATGGATACAGACTGCATTGTCCTTTGCTTCATGAAAATCCAGGACAGGCTCCAGCACTTTGTATTTCACCTTGATCATTTTCAGCGCACGGTCCACGGCTTTTTCCGTCTCCCCCGCAACAATGGCAGCGGCGTCTCCCACAAAGCGCATTCTCTGGTCCAGAATCAGCCTGTCATAAGGGCTGAATTCCGGGTAAGTCTGCCCAGCCATGGTAAACCTCTCCCCAGGCACATCCTCATATGTGAGAACACAGGCAATCCCCGGAACTTTCATGGCATTGTCAGTCTTAATTTCCTCTATCCACGCATGGGCATGGGGGCTTCGCAGCACCTTCACTATGAGACAGTCCTTCGGTGCCAAATCATCCGTGTACACCGGCTGACCGGTAACAAGAGCCATGGCATCTTTTTTTCTCACCGGTTTGTTTACATAACTCATCTGTCACTGCCTCCTTCCCTCTGTTCCTTCTTATATTTTAAAAATGCCAGGATACTTCTTGTCTGCCCCATAAACCCGGAACAGCGGCAGAGGTTGCCGGACAGGTACTCCCCAATCTCCTCTTCTGTGGGGTCCTGGATCTCCTCCAGCATAGCAAAGACATTCATAAGAAAGCCCGGATTGCAGAATCCGCACTGCTCTGCCCCCTGGTCTGCCAAAAAGGAACCGAACTCCTCCGCTTCTTTCTGCATTCCCTCAAGGGTCACGATCTCACGTCCGTCTGCACGCACCGCCAGCATGCTGCAGGACAGTACCGGCTTTTTATCCATCCATACCGTGCACAGACCACAGTTGGCTGTCTCGCATCCCCGCTTCACACTGTAACAGCCCTTCTCCCGCAGAAGGTCCAGAAGCAGCAGATCCGGAGCAGCCTCTGTCTGTACTTTTTTTCCGTTTAGAGTAAATTTAATTTCCATTTCCCATACCTCCTGCTGCCAGCAGCGCCCTTTTTGCCAGAACGCGGACCAGATGAGTCCTGTATTCCTTTGAAGCCCGCATATTGCTTCCTGTGGTTATACTTTTGGCTGCCTTCTCTGCCAGCAGCTCTGCCTGTCTGTTCCACTCCTTTTGACTCATATTTTCATTGTTCACAGGGGTTTCTGCTGCCTCTTTCATAAGGACCGCCCTGCCCGGTCTTGCCCCGATGGAAAGCCGCATACCCTCCTCGTCAAGACATACCGCACAGGCCAGAACAGGGAAATCTGTGCTGGCATTCCTCTGGCTCAAATACACGGATCTCTGTGCGTGTTTCTTAACAATGATATTCACCAGGATATCCCTGTCCGCCTTCCTCTTTGAAAACTCTTCCATGGAGATCCTGCCGCCTCCAAACAGCTCCACATAAGAATCCAGCGCCAAAAACATAGTAAGCACATCCGAAAACCCAAATCTTCCATAAATGCTGCCGCCCACAGTAGCACAATTTCTGAACTGCACCCCCACAATGTGCCGCAGGCTCTCCCGCACTGCTCCGTCCGTATAAGTGTTTATCCCGGCATGTGTCTCCAGAGTCCGCAGGGAGGCCATACAGCCGATCACAAACTCATCCTCTGTCTCTTTCACTGTGTCCAGTCCAAGTCCCGACAGATCAATGGCAGTCCCCACACTTCGGTTCATCATCTTCATCCAGACCATTCCCCCAAGCACGCGGGATGATTTCTTCTGGTTCAGCTCATAGGCTTCTTCCAGACTGTTCACCTTCACATACTCTTTAATCTTAAGCATAATCCATTCCTCTCCGTTTTTGGGCAGCCTGCATGGATTCATATGAATCGCTCAAAAAAACACTGCTGATGCAGTGCTCCCAAAAGTCAACCTATCAATAGCCAAATTATAGAAAGCCTCTTTTCAACCGTAACCGTTCATACAATCGAACGGCTGCTTTGGACCTTCTTTGAGGAAATTATAACATAGGCTGTTTACGAGGTGCAAGCTGTTTTACCGCTCCCCTGCAAATTCCAGCATTACCGGCAGTTTTTCGCTGCACACGCATATGGAAATCATGAAGCGTCCACAGCTTTGAACAGACAGTCCACTTGTGTTTCGCCGCACACACAAACGAAAATCATGAAGCGTCCATAGCTTTGAACAGACAGTCCACTTGTGTTTCGCCCCGCGCGCAAACGGAAATCATGAAGCGTCCACAGCTTTGAACAGACAGTCCACTTGTGTTTCGCCCCGCGCGCAAATGGAAATCATGAAATACAGATGACAAATTACTGCTTTTTCTTTATAATGGAATCGTGATGTAAAAGATTACCGGCAGCCCGCAGAACTTCCGCATAAGAATATCTGCGGTTCTGCCATCATAATAATAGAGACGAAAGGATACTTAAAATCATGAAACAGACAACTGATCTGGGCAGGGACAAGGTGTGGGTGCTGGTCCTCAAACTGGCCGTACCCTCCATGATCGCCCAGTTCGTCACTGTGCTCTACAGCATCATTGACAGAATGTTCATTGGCAACATTCCCAAGATCGGGGATCTGGCACTGGCAGGCGTGGGGATATGCGGACCTATTGTCACCCTCCTCACCTCCTTTGGAACCCTCATAGGACTGGGCGGCTCTATCCTCATGTCCATGCGCCTGGGCGCTGGGCGGAAGAAACAGGCACAGTCCATACTGGCTCACAGCTTTGCCATGCTGGTGGTCTTCTCCGCTTTGCTGACTTTCCTTTTTCTCCTGACCAAAAAATATCTCCTGCTTTGGTTCGGGGCAAGTGCTGCAACCTTTGTATACGCGGATACCTACCTCACTATATACACCGCAGGAACCTTTTTTGCGCTCATGGCGATCGGGCTGAACTATTTTATCACCTGCCAGGGATTTCCCGGTGTGGGAATGACCACTGTGCTGATAGGGGCTGTCACCAACATGATCCTGGACCCGGTCTTTATCTTTGTCCTGCATATGGATGTGGCAGGCGCGGCCATCGCCACCGTCATTGCACAGTTTGCCTCCTGCGCCTTTGCCTTCTGCTTCCTCATAGGCAAAAAGGTTCCCATCAAGATCACATTACTCAGGAAACCGGCCTGGTCCCCCATGATCATAAAGCGGATCCTGATACTGGGAGTCTCCCCGTTCCTGATCCTGGCCACTGACAGCGTTATCATCATTGTCTTAAATGCCATGCTGCAGAAGTACGGCGGACCCGGCGAGGGCGACACGCTCATCACCTGCGCCACCATTGTGCAGAGTTACATGATGCTTATCACTGGCCCCATGCTGGGAATATCCAGCGGAACACAGGCCATACTCAGCTACAATTACGGTGCCAAGGCTGTGGACAGAGTGAAAAAAGCAGAAAAATATATTCTGCTGCTGTGTCTTTGCTTTACAACCGTGATGTTTGTCCTCTCCAGGGTCGTTCCGGGGTACTTTATCAGGATCTTTACAGATGAACCGTCTCTGGTCTCTCTCTCCACATGGGGAATCGGTGTATTTACAATGCTGATCATTCCCCTCAGCTTCCAGTATGTATTTGTGGATGGGTTTACAGCACTTGGGCTTTCCAGAACTGCACTCTTCCTCTCCATGTTCCGAAAAGGGGATTATATGCTCTTTACCATTTTTCTTCCTATCTTTTTTGGAGCCAAAAGTGCGTTTTATGCTCAGCCGATCGCAGATGGGATCGCCTCTGTCATGGCAGTTGCGGCATTCCTCCTCTTTTTTAAAAAACATTTGGAAAAACGGCTCCGCCAATAAGACTTTAGAAAAACTTTCGTTGACATTTTACCGAAATACTTTAAAATATTAGAAAATGGGAAAGGGGATATAAGGAATGAAAGACAAACTGAAATATCTTCTCCTGCTGCTGCTGTCTGTCCTGTGTCTGACTGTGCTTAACGCCTGCGGCAAGGATGACAGTGCCGCAGAGGAAGAGGCTGCACTGGACTCTGTTTCTGCTTCCATGGATGGAACCGTGACGGCCTTTACCGGAAAAGAAATCAGTGTGATCACTTCAGATAATGAAAAACTGACTTTTGATATGACGAAAGCTGAACTTGACTGTAAAAACGGAATTATTCCCGGCAATGAAGTGACGCTGATCTATGTAGGTCCCCTGGATGGGACGGATACCAGCAAGGTGCGGCTTAGAAAGATCATCACAACAGACGATAATGCGGGACTGCTGCCAACAGACGGGACAAAAGTGATTTCCCCCAGCGGGGATGCGGAAGGATTCCATTCCGGCAAGGCCGGATACGATGAGCCGGATTCCGGCACTGAGGTGGAGGAGAAAACAGAGACTGTCACAGTGAAAAGCCCTGTAAATGTAAGAGCAGACGCAGCAAGTCAGGCGGAAGTCCTTGGGGTTCTGCAGGGCGGCGCCACCGTGACACGGACCGGAATCTGCGATAACGGCTGGCACCGGATCGTCTATGAAGGGGAAACAGGGTATGTGTGGGGGGAATATCTCTCAGATTAATAACCTCTCACTTTTTCATCAAAAAAATAGTATATTAAAAGAAACCTGGAAGATTGCGGTTCTTCCCGGTTTCTTTTATGACTGAACAGATACACGGACGCATCGTATACATTTTGCTGACCGCGCGCAGCATCCCCTACCCTTCACATCGCAGGCGGATGTCCCTGGAGGAACCTCCCACCAGGATTTCACACCCCGCTGTATCTGTTTCTATATTCATCACCACTTCTTTTTCTTCTCCGGTCTCCAGGAATACTTTCTCAAACCCTATCAACTCCTGAAGCGGCCAGTCTTTCTTCTTTCTTCTTATATACAACTGTGCTGTCTCTTTTCCCGCTGTCTTTCCCGTGTTTTTAATTCTAAAACAGATACGCTTCTCCTCTTTTTTTATCTGCAGGGCACTGTATTCAAATGTTGTGTAAGAAAGACCATGTCCGAAACAAAATTGTGGTTCCACACTGTAAGTATCATTATATCGATACCCCACATACAAACCTTCTTTATATGAAACCTTTTTATCTCCGGGAAATTCACCCAGGGCGTGCGCGGAACAGTCCAGGTGTGTTTTATAAAATGTCTCAGGTAGTTTTCCTGATGGTACAGTCTCCCCAAGCAGCACCTCTGCCATGGCGTTTCCACCCTCCATACCTGCATACCATCCCCAGACCAGGGTATCTGTCTTATCAATCCAGGCTCCCATTTCTACAGGGCTTCCACCAATCATCACTACGATCATATCAGGCCTTACCTCCAGAAGCTCCTGGATAAGGTCATCCTGTTCATTAGGAAGTTTCATATTCTCCCGGTCATTCCCCTCGCAGTCATGGCTGTGGTCCAAACCGCCTATGTAAATGACCGTATCAAAACACTTTGCCAGTTCCACTGCCTCCTGTCTGAGTTTCCGCCTTTTCTCTTTTAGCAGACTCCCCTCTGCCTCTTTTTTTGTCAGGCGGGAACCACCATCTTCTAAGCTGGTCTCCTGCCAGTTATGGGGTTCCTGTCCGTTTCCTTCCCTGTCATTTTCTCCAAACTCTTCACTGCTGCAGTATCCCCGCGCATAATCCACTCTCACATTCCCTCCCAGCCGGGACTTCAATCCCATAAGCGGCGAGATTTCATACAGAGCCTTTATCTCCGCACTCCCTCCACCGTCTGCATGGAGGCGGTCTGCGTTTTCTCCAATCAGCAGTACATTTTTCAAATTTTCCCTCTGCAGAGGCAAGCGGTCTTTTTCATTTTTCAAGAGAACTACAGATTCCCTGGCAGCCTCCAGAACCTTCCTTCTGTGAACCTCTGTATTATAGCTGCCGGATTTCCGCCTGCCATCCAGCATATGCAGGCGCATCATAAGAACCAGAATCCTGATCACCTTTTCATCCACAACACTCTCACTGATTTCCCCGGACAGCACTTTCTCCTTCAGTGGGTCCGCCATACAATACGCATTAAAATCAGATGTGACAGACATCTCCACATCCAAACTGCAACGGGCTGCCCTGTCCGTGTCATGGACGGCACCCCAGTCGGAGATCACCGCCCCGTCATAATCCCACTCTTCTCTCAGTATCTTGTCCAAAAGGAACCTGCTCTCACAGCAATGTTCCCCCCAGAGCTTATTATATGCCCCCATGACTGCCAGCACACCGCCTTTTGCCACTGCCTTGTGAAAAGCAGGCAGGTAAATAGCTCTTAGTACCTGTTCCTCAATCTCCACATCCACCCACAGACGCTCTGTCTCCTGATTGTTCACCGCGAAATGTTTTAAACAGGCTGCCACATCAAAAGACTGCACACCCCGGATAAAAGGTACTGCTAATTCTCCAGTCAGATAGGGGTCCTCGCTGAAGTATTCAAAATTCCTCCCACACAGAGGACTCCTCTTGATATTGATTCCCGGAGCCAATATCACATCTTTTCCACGGCCTCTGGCTTCCTCACCCAGTAC
Source organism: Blautia marasmi (assembly GCF_900258535.1). Classification (NCBI taxonomy): domain Bacteria; kingdom Bacillati; phylum Bacillota; class Clostridia; order Lachnospirales; family Lachnospiraceae; genus Blautia; species Blautia marasmi. Next base: position 2,952,246 of record NZ_OIWX01000001.1, on the reverse strand, counting down.
ACACCCCGTCTCCCAGGACAAATTTCTGTTCCATGTGGCAGCCAACGCACTGTTGCAGGGAAGGTATGTCACATAATCATCCGAATACCCCACGGTCTTCCACTGGTCACCTTCAAACTCATGGCGCACGCCCATAGGACCGTCTGACATTTTGAGAGGCGGGATGCCCAATCTGGGAACCCCTTCTGTTTCAAAAAGCTGCGCGCCGTGGATCATTCCTATTTTTTCATCCAGGGTCATTTCTCCCAGCAGTTTCTTTGCCTTTTTTACCATCTCTGTATCCATTCAACTATCCTCTTTTCCTGAAGCTTCTGTTAAAAGCCTGTTTTACCAGATTCTTGATTTACAGATATCTGCAGACAACCTCCGAAGACGGCCTGGTCACTTCTACAATACTATCCTGTCCATCCAGCGTCAGTCTACCACCGCTCACGCTGTCAAGACTGCGGTTCATAAACCGGATCTGATATACCCTGTCCGCTGCAGAACAGAAGGATATCACATTTTCCTTCTGTTCTGCCTTAATTCGCAGAATCTCCCTTCCCTCCTCATATACCTCGGTCCCAGCCTCTTTTCCAAGGTTATATACTCTCAGAACCAATTTTTCCACATAGGAGTCTGCTGCCCTGGCCAGTTTGTCTGCCGTGGGAAGAATCGTGTTTTCTCTTACCCAGAGGGGGACAGATAAATATCCGTGATGTTCCCTGCGCCAAATTCCGCCTGAGACTGTCTCTCCGGTAAAATAATTCGTCCATGTTCCACGTGGAAGATAATAGGATACCTCTCCGTCCTCGCGAAAAACAGGTGCCACCAGAAGTTTCTCCCCAAGCATATACTGCCTGTCCAGGTATTGACATACTGGGTCCTGCTCAAATTCCAGCACCATGCTCCTCATCATGGGAACACCGCTCCTGGAGGTTTCTGCGGCGCTGCTGCAGAGATATGGCAGCAGTTCCAGTTTAAGCTTGGTAAAATAACGCAGAACTTCTACTGATTCCTCATCATATGCCCAGGGTACACGGTAAGAGGTACTTCCATGGAGCCGGCTGTGGGAGGAAAGCAGGCCAAAGGCGGCCCATCTCTTGTAGACATCCGGTGTGGAGGTACTTTCAAATCCTCCGATATCATGGCTCCAGTATCCGAATCCTGACATGGCCAGAGACAACCCACCTCTCAGACTCTCCGCCATAGCCTGGTAACTGGACCAGCAGTCCCCGCCCCAGTGAACGGGGAATTTCTGTCCCCCTACAGTGGCTGACCTTGCAAACAGGACAGCATCCCGGGAACCTCTTTTTTTCTCCAGCAGTTCATATACGGTCTTATTATAGAGATAAGTGTAGTAATTATGCATCTTCATCGGGTCTGAGCCGTCATAATACCTGATACCTTCTGTGGGGATCCGCTCCCCAAAGTCCGTCTTAAAACAGTCCACCCCCATATCAAGAAGACATTCCAGCTTGTCCTGGTACCATTTACAGGCCATAGGATTGGTAAAGTCCACAAGGGCCATCCCGGGCTGCCACATATCCCACTGCCACACATCGCCGTTTTTTCTCATGGCCAGATATCCTTTTTCCATACCCTCCTCAAACAGGCAGGATTCCTCCGCAATATAAGGATTAATCCAGACACATATTTTCAGACCCTTCTCTCGGATTCTGTTAAGCATACCTTTCGGGTCGGGAAATACTCTGTTGTCCCAGACAAAATCACTCCAGTGAAATTCCTTCATCCAAAAGCAGTCAAAATGGAACACCTGCAGCGGAATCCCCCGTTCCTCCATCCCGTCAATAAAGCTCATAACTGTATCCTCATCGTAATTGGTCGTAAATGATGTGGAAAGCCACAGTCCAAAGGTCCACTGAGGAGGCAGGGACGGTTTACCTGTCAGACTAGTATATCGTTCCAGCACGCCTTTCATGTAGGGGCCATTGATAAAAAAGTAATCCAGACACTCGCCCGGTACGCTGAACTCCACTTTTGACACCTGTTCTGTCCCCACTTCAAAGGACACCTTTTCTGGATGGTTTACGAAGACACCATACCCCTTATTTGTAAGGTAAAAAGGAATATTCTTATAGGATTGGTCCGTGCTTGTTCCTCCATCCTCATTCCAAATATCTACACTCTGCCCATTTTTTATAAACGGAGTAAACCGCTCTCCAAGGCCATAGACCAGTTCTCCCACTGACAACTCCAACTGCTGCCGCATATAGGCATCCCGGCTACCTTTGTCATAGGCGTATCCCTTCCAGTCTGTTTTCATATAGGCCAAGTCACGCCCACTGCTCTTTGAGAGCACTTCACCATCCCTCTCATATGTCATACTCCAGTTTTCCTTTGTCAGCACCAGGGAGAGGCTGCCGCTTGAAACCCGTATGGTCTCTGCGTCCTCTTTTACATCCAAGTCCTCCGGTTCCCCTCCATACAACTCAAATTCTGGGCCATTATTTTTCACGCCTCTGTGATGAATGGTACGAACTCTCAGCACCTCTGGCATCGGCGAACTAATCTCCAGGGTCAGGTTAATCCCTCCCAGGGTATCCCCCCGGTGCGTGATTCTGGCAGTGGGCGCACAGATAATCACTCTTTTATGTTCCTTTCTGAAAAAATATACCTGCTGCGGTGCAAAACATGCACATCCTTCTTTCTGAAGCCAGCATCCATTACTGAATTTCATATACTGTTTCCTCCTTTTATAATTTGATCATCCTGATACAGGAAAGCCCCGTGCGGACTTTCTTCTGACTTGAATTATAAATGAGAGCCGCTGCCCTGCATACAGATATAATTATAGGGAAAACACGCAAAAAATCAGTGTATGCCTCTAATAATGAATACAAAATACCACCAAAAATTACCGTACCTTTTTTTCCTATCCGCTTTCCATTCCTCGGAAAAGCCGATATAATAAAAAATATACTCTATGAGTACCCCGTAACTCATGACACAGCAAGTGTGTCACTTAAGATATGAAAGAAAGGGCCGGACTGTTTATGACATGCAAGAAAATGTGGGATATTTTTACCAGAATCAGAGTACAGAAACAGCTGTACATTATTTTCTTCATCGCTATCTTTATTCCTGTTATCACGATAGGAAATTATCTTGTATACAATACGCGTACGCTGCTCCTGGAACATTATAAGGATCAGTCACATTCCGACAATCTGAGGGTGAAGTCCCTTCTTCTTGACCTGACCGCCAATGTACATAACAAAGCGGAATCCCTGGCCAACGACAATGAACTGACCAAACTACTGACCTCTTCCTTTCCTTCATCCGATGAATCCTTCCAGGCTATGGAGAATTACGATGGTTTCCGCAAACTGCTTTCTCAGGATGTTTCTATCCAGCACGTATCTGTTTATACCTACAACACCACCCTTGGAGACGGAAAGTATATCCATCAGATAACTGATGATGTTCAAAAGGAAGATTGGTTTAAAAGGGCTTACGAAACTGTGACCCCATTCTGGACGGAGGAAATGGTGGCGGATGACTTCGGCAATGAATCCCTCATGCTCTGCCTGCACACCAGGATCTTCCTTCCGCAGATCAACAGCTATGCCATTCTCAATCTGATCGTGAGCAGCAATCATATTAAAAACAGAATCGAGAACAGCGCCCTGAACACTGTGCTTTGGCTGGAAGGAGATGATATCTTTTACTGCAGTGACAGACGGAGCATTGATCCCGAACTGGAGACATATGCACAAGGTCCCACCGGATACTATCTGGGAAAACTCCGGTTTTCGGATTACAGTGTCATAGGCTGTGTTTCCTCCATGTCCACAGCTTACTCAGATGATATTTTCCACGCTGCCACTCTTAATTATGACGGATATCCTTATATCAATAAGATCACCGGAGTCTATCTCGGAATCCTGCTGCTGATACTCTTCATTACCAGCACCTTTATCTATGTCTTCTCACGGTACTTTAGCAGGCGTGTCATTACCCTCAGGGAATCCATGCATAAGGCTAGCAGGGGCAATTATCATATTACAGATACCTTTCACGGGGAGGACGAGATTTCTGAGGCCTTTGCAGACCTTAATATAATGGTGCAGGATATCCTGCGCAAGGAGGCATCTGTGTACGAGGCACAGATCAAAGCCCAGGAGCTTGCGAATCAGCAGCAGCGCATGGAATTTAAGATGCTGTCCAGCCAGATCAATCCCCATTTTCTCTATAATACGCTGGAAACGATCCGCATGCGCTCCCTTAAGGCTGGCAACGCAGAGGTGGCAAATGCGGTAAAACTCCTTGGAAAATCCATGCGGTATGTGCTTGAAAACACAGCCACCTCATTTACAACTCTTTCAAAAGAGCTGGATTATATACGGACATATCTAGCCATCCAGAAACTGCGTTTTCACGATAGGGTAAATTATTCCCTGAAGACACCACCGGATATGGATTTGTCTGAATATCAGATCATGCCCCTACTGCTGCAGCCCATAGTGGAAAATGCCATCCTCCATGGTCTGGAGGAGGTGGAACAGAATGGAAAGATCATTATTCACATTCATATAAAAGAAGAAAAGTTATATATTGAGATTTTTGATAACGGCTGCGGTATGACGCCGCAGGAACTGGAACAGATGAAGCAAACTATTTACCATCACCCCAAAGAATCCTCCAAAAGTATCGGGCTTTACAATATTTATCAAAGGATTGTACTCTGTTACGGCACCGGATACGGACTGAAAGCCAGGAGCCGTAAAAATTGGGGGACTCTGTTTACAATGATACTTCCGGTACAGAAGCCGGAAAGTATAGACTGCGGAAAAGGAGAAAAGAAAAATGAAGCTTTTTATCGCTGATGATGAAATAGATGTCAGGGAAGGCATCCGGTATCTTCTGGATTGGGGAAAAATGGGCTTTTATATCTGCGGGGAGGGAAAAAACGGTCAGGATACCCTGGAGCAGATACTTAAATCCCATCCGGATGTGGTACTGCTGGATATCCGTATGCCCAGGCTTTCCGGCCTCGAGGTGGTGAAACAGGCAAAAGAGCACGGATTTAAAGGTCGCTTTATCATCCTGAGCGGCTACTCTGACTTTTCCTATGCCCAGGAAGCTATACGCTACGGTGTAACCTGTTATCTCACCAAACCCATCGACGAAGATGAATTGGAAAAAGCTGTCCTCGAAGCCAAGGACTCTATACAGAGCGAACAGGAGACCAGGAAAAAGCTGGTCCAGTACCGTGACAGGGCAAGAGAGTCCATTTTGCAAGATATTCTCTGCAATAAGGCCAGCTATGCACTTCTGGACTATCACGATATCATGCTGGAATCACCAGTCTATCAGGTAGTGCTATACACAAATTACAACCAGGAATCTTTTCAGACAACATGGGATTTTGCCAGTATCCTGAGGCTTGCTAATAAAAATCATAATTCACTTGACTATATCAGGATGGAAAACCAGAATGTCATTATATTAAAGGGTGAATTTGCCCTGAACCGTTTTCAGGAGCTGATAAAACATCATATCAGCCAGCCCCAGAAAGGTTCCCCGCTGGATTCCCTGTTCCTCACCTGCGGCAGGCCTGTCTATTCTCCAGAACAGATACATATTTCCTTTGAGGACGCCAAACTGCTGATGAAACGCAGATTTTTCTGCCGCTTCAACCAGCATGTGCTGGACTGCCGGGACCTTCCTGAAACTCCTGCGGACTTCCACGAAAATACGGTCCTGGAAGATATCTATTCCCAGCGAATTTCTGATTACATCCAATCCGGAAACCGGCATATGCTCCTCTCGGCACTAGATGAATTGAAAGATTATTTATATCACACAAAAACGGAAATATCTCTTTTTAAACATTTCCTGGCAGATATCATGATACAGGTTAAATCTATCATCACCCACACCTATGGCACCATAAATATCCCGTTCCCCAGCAACGCGGCTATTATGAGTACCATAGAAGAAAATTGCTACCTGTATGAAATACTGCAGTTCTTAACAGTACAATTTGAAATGAGTATGAATGCTATTGGCTCTCCCACCAGAGAGAGTGTTATGGACGGAATCCTGCAGTACATCAGACATAATTACCAGGAAAACCTGAAACTCGGAACCATTGCCGAATTATTCGGATATAACAGCTCCTATCTTGGAAAAGTATTCAGCAAGGCAACCGGGAAAAATTTCAATTCCTATATCGACGAAGTCCGAATAGAAAATTCAAAAAAGCTACTGTTGGACCATGACTATAAAGTCTATGAGATCTCTCAGCTTGTGGGCTACACAAATGTTGACTACTTCCATAAAAAATTTAAAAAGTATGTGGGAATGAGTCCGGCGGAATACAGAAAGTCACATCCGTCAAAATGATGACTCAAATCCTTCACAGCAAAGACAAAAACAGCGAAACCGCCTGACAGGTTTCGCTGTTTTTTTCACATTCATTTTCAAGTCCGTACATAATCTGCGCTAACTGGGATATTTCTTCCTATTTCTCTCTGCTGTTATATTCCTCTACTGCCTGTGTCCTGCATACAGACTGTTCTTTTGCATTTTTCATATCTAGTTCAAGAACCTCTTCATAGCCAAGACCTTTCACCGTGTCCTGCATATGTTTCAGGGTACTTTCAAACTCTACCTCGTCCTTGGCAAAGATCATCTTCCAGGAATCATCCACTATGACCGTCTTGCACTGGTTTCTGAGCGTGGTAATATCTGAGGATTCCTCCGGCTGTATATAGGAGGTTCCCGGCGAGACAGACAAGGCATCTTTGCTTTCCAGAAATTCTATGGTAGTCTTTGCTCCGCCGGATTTTTCCTGCCAGTCCGTATCCAGCGGCGTGGTATTTTTCTCCAGCACGGAGGACCACATGGTAGACAGATACGGTTCGTCGATTTTGGGGTCAATATCCACCGGTGACAAAGGCTTGAAATTCAAGGCCGGGCCGCCGTCTGACCATTCACCACCGCCCCATTCCTCCGGTACGTCCACTTTCTCACCTGCCAGTGCCTTATCACCAAACTCTGTACGCACTGCCCTGTTGTCTTTTATCTCCCAGGTCAGACCTTCCGGTCCTGCGCCGCCGCCGGACTGTCCGCCGATTTCCATTCCTTCAGGGGAATAAAGCCAATCAATAAAATCTGCCATCCTCTCCGGGTCTTTTGCCTGGCTGCCTATTCCGATAATGGTTTTGCCATTTCCATCTGCATAACATCCAAAGGAGAACGGGGAACTGTCTTCAATGAATGCCGGCATGAAGCCCTTTCCCTGATTTTTCCTCTCTGCTGTATTGTAAAAAGCAGGCCCCTGATAAGACCATAGGGAGGTTAGTATCTGGCCATCCCGATATTTATTTGAGAGAATATCGTAATTCTGGGTGGTGGACTCCGGATCCACAAGCCCGGCCTGGTTGGCCTCAAACAGGAACCTCAATGCCTGCACATACACCCCGTCACTTGCCACCACATCCTGGTCATCACTGCCGTCCGCCTTGGAGAGCACAAAGCCCAGTTCATTGTAGCCGTACAGCGATGCATAGTTTTTTGCCCCAACCATCATATTTCCATCCCAGTCTTTGAACAGGGAAATGGCATAGGTTGGTTTTCCGGAATCACTTTTCGGTGTATTATCCTGCATAGCTTTCATGACAGGAATAAAGTCCTCAAGTGTCTTCATCTGGGGATATCCGGCTTCCTTATAGGCATCCCACCGCACATAAGGCGCTACCAGCGGTTCAATACCATCCGCGGATACCTCAGGTGACTGATTGGATATCTCACTAGGTATACCAAATATCCCATCCTGTCCGGCAATCTTATTAACTTTTGTGATTGCTGCCTCATAATTCTTCATAATGTCCTTGTTCTCCAACAGCTCAGTCATATCAGCCAAAAGCCCCGCTTTTACCATGTTGCTGAAACGCCCGTTGTCAGCCCCTGCAATAATCAGGTCACCCAGGTTACCTGCTGCTGAACGTGTCTGGAATAGAGTATCGCCTCCACCGGCTACGTTGGGAGCAATAATATTCAGTTCCATATTAAACTTATCCCTAACAACCTTTGCAAACCAGCCAGACTGGATTCCCTGATAATTTGCCAGGGCATCAAATACGTCTACTGTGATAAACTCTTTATATTTGCTATTGCTGTTGCCTGCAGAAACACTCTTATCTTCTCCGCACCCGGACAGTGCAGCAGACCCTGTCAATGCAAGGCACAATAAAATACTGATTACACGCTTTTTCATTTTCTCTCTCCTCTCAACCTTTCACAGATCCGATCATGATTCCTTTTACAAAGAACCGCTGGAATATAGGGTAAACAAATAAAATAGGAAGTACAACGATTACAGAGACTGTCATACGGATGGATGTTGGCGTCTGCTGGGTGGCAAGTGTTACTGCACTTATGGCACCTGTGCCGTTATTCCTCACCATGGCAGCCAGCGAGCTGGCCTGATTAATATATGTATACAGCAGATACTGCAGAGAATACAGTTTCTGGTCTGTAATATAAAGCAGAGTATCCTGAAACGAATTCCACTGTCCCACTGCCGAAAAAATTGCCACAGTGGCAAGAATGGGTTTGGCCGTAGGCAGTATGATTTTTCCAAAAACCGTGAATATCCCGGCGCCGTCAATCTCCGCAGCTTCCTGCAGAGACTTTGGCATGGACTCAATATAAGTCTTCACAAGTATAATATTGAAGGGCTGTACAATAGCCGGAATCACATAGACCCAGAAGGTATTGGTCAGATGCAGAGTCTGCATAGTGATAAACATGGGAATCAGACCTGCATTAAAATACATGGTGATCACAAAGAATCGGTACCAGAATTTTCTGTGCCAAAGCTTCTCCTGCGTGAACATAAATCCCAGAAACGCCGACGCCAGCACCGTACAGGCGGTTCCCAGCACCGTTCTTCCAAGAGATACCAGTGTTGCCGTGGACAGTCCATCCAGCATAAGTACCTGCCTATAATTGTCAAAATGAATAGATTTCGGCAGGAAATTAATAAGTCCATTGGAACTTAGATCATTGGCGCTAATAGTGTTGACAATCATATAATAAAACGGATAGATACAAATCAAAGTGATGATCAGGAATACCAGATAATTCACGGTCTGAAATATCATATCACCGGATTTTATCCTTTTTCGTTTTTTTACGTCAGTCTTCACAGGACTTCCCCCCTTCTAAATGATAGACTCTCCGCGAGTCCTTTTGGAAACCAGATTTACAAGTGCCAGAAGTGTGACGCTGATTACACTTTTCAACATACTGATCGCAGTAGCCAGTGACAGGCTGCTCCCGGTCATACCTATATTATACACATAAAGGTCCAGCACCTGAATATGTTCTTTATTGAAAGAATTCTGGAATACATAATACTGATCCATGCCATTGTTCAGGAAGTTGGCAACAGACATCATGAGCAATACAAAAAATGTGGGCATAAGAGCCGGCAGAGTAATATTTCTCATAAGCTGGAACCTACTGGCCCCGTCCACTCTGGCCGCCTCATAAAGCTCCGCGTCAATGCCTGCGATTGCCGCCAGATACATAATAGCACCCCAGCCAAGTCCTTTCCAAAGATTCCATAAAGTCATCCACAGATAAGTGTGGGTATCGCTGTCCAGGAACCGTATCGGTGACGTGATGATTCCCAGATTCTCAAGCAGGGTATTCACCATACCGCTGTCTGTAAACAGACTGAACGCTACAGAATACACCAGTACCCAGCTTATGAAGTTTGGAAGAGTGGTTAAGGTTTGTACCAGATTCTTGAACCATTTACACTTTATCTCATTCAGAAAAATAGCAAAACCGATGGGAAGTATGGATGTGAGGATTCCCAGAAGGCTCATGGCAAATGTATTCTTCATTACCTGCACCATCTGCGCCACCTGTGTTTTGTTGGCAAAAAGAGTCTGGAACCATTTCATGCCCACAAACTCACACTGGGACAATTTCAGCGGAGGCTTATAGTCGAACAGTGCGTAAATCCATCCGTGTAGCGGGAAGTAAGAAAACAGGAAGCTCAATATGATGAACGGCACGATGCAGTAGAACAGCCTGCGGCTCTGGGTAGATGATTTTCTCATTCTTTCTATCTCCTTCTATTTTTTTCGCTGCAGCTTATCTTTAAGTCACGGTTATTGTATCATCCTATATTTCTTTGGAATACCGTTCAAATCCGTCCACTGATATAGAGAAAATCATATTTTTACGTGCGTTTTAGGAAAATCTCCATTTTGTCCTGTATTTTATCTCGATTCTTTTCTATAGTTTTTTTAACATTTCTCTTCTAATATAGGTTTTATCAATCAGAGTATGCCGCCAATCAGCTTCCAGCTGGCTCTGTAACTTTGATTCCCGTTATAACAAAAACCCTACACTTACATTAGGAGGAGGTTTCCATGAAATTTCGTATTAGCAGTCCTGTTTTTCAGTTTCTCGGCACACTTGTCGATTTTACTGTACTCAATCTTATCTTCCTGGCAAGCTGTATCCCTGTGGTCACGATTGGCCCTGCAGTATGCGCACTTTTCTCAGTTGCCCTCAAGGAGGTCAGAGGGGAGCATGGATATATGGTCCGCGCCTATCTACGCGCAGTGAAGGAAAACTTCAAATCCTCCTGCATTATGGCACTTTTCTACTTTATTACAGGTGCAGTGCTACTGTATAATTTTATCTTCTGGCTACATTTGAATACATGGATAACCAATGCTGTTCTGCTAATTCTCACATTCTGCGCGGTCTTGTATGCCCTCTCTCTGTTGTACGCCTTTGCGTTGAATGCCCGTTTTGAGAATCCCGTCAGGAGATCTCTTAAGAATGCAGTACTGCTGGCCCTCTCAAATCCAAAACAGACAGTTCTCCTGTTTCTAATCACGGCTGCCTCAATGCTTCTTTTTTATATCAATCCGTTTTTTCGCTTTCTCTTTGTACTTTTCGGCGGATCTTATCTGGCATACTGCCAGGCCTTCCTGCTCTCCAAAGTATTCAAAAAATATGAATAAGCACAAAAAAGGACACCTCAGCCGAAGTGTCCTTTTTTGTAACAGTTCAGCTATTTGAACTGTTATCTTTTTTCATCTCTCTTGTCCGCCCGAAAAGCTCCGCACATCCGACCGGCTGTACCATCTATTTTCTGCATATCAATCGGTTTATCTGGGCACCCATGTACCCTCCGCCGAAACCATTGTCTATATTTACCACGGAGATTCCCTCCGCGCAGGAATTCAGCATGGTAAGAAGCGCTGACAGGCCGCCGAAGTTGGCCCCATATCCTATGGAGGTGGGCACTGCTATGACCGGCACTTCCACAAGACCTGCAACCACGCCCGCCAGGGCGCCTTCCATTCCGGCCACTGCCACAATGGCGTTGGCATGGCGGAGACGGTCCTGCTGCGAGAGAAGGCGGTGGATCCCGGCTACACCTACATCGTAGATACGCTCCACGCTGGCGCCGAAATATTCCGCTGTTCTGGCAGCCTCCTCAGCCACCGGAATATCGGATGTGCCGCCTGTACAGACCGCCACGCATCCCTCTTTCACAGCCCCTTCTTTCTCAATGACAAGTATATGGGAGAGGGGGTCATACTGAACCTGGGGGAGTACTTCTCTCACGGCAAGATACTGGTCCTCCCTGGCCCTGGTGCCCAGAACGCAGCCGTCCTGCTCATAAAAATGCTGGTAAATGCCTACCAGATGGTCTGTGGCCTTGCCGGAGCAGAATACCACCTCCCCAAAACCGGAACGGACTTTGCGGTGGTGGTCCAGCTTGGCATATCCCAGATCCTCATAAGGAAGCTTCTTCAGCATCCCCTCCGCATCCTCCATGGACATCTCTCCGTTTTTCACCTGTTTCAATATTTCCTGTATCTCCATATCGTATCTTTCCTCTTTGTGCTTGATCTGTCCCATATACCCTGCAGGATGTAAGATGTGAACAGTTACTCATTTCCCTGTGACAGTACGGTAATTATAACCGTACACTCCCCTCAAAGATACAGACAAACCCCATGCAGAATCGCTTTGGGCGCTGGGAACTTTGCCTGGCTGCGGAATCCTTTATAAGATTTCAACTCCTGCTTTGCCGCAGGCAGTCAGAGTGGCTTCGTCCCAGATGGAGGACTGTACCTCACCCACATGTATTTTTTTCAGAAGGAGCATACAGACTCTGGACTGGCCGATGCCTCCGCCTATGGTCAGGGGCAGTTCATTATTTAAGAGCATTTTATGGAAAGTCAGTTCTCTTCTCTGGTTGCAGCCGGCTTTTTCAAGCTGTTCGCTCAAGGTTTTTGCATCCACACGGATTCCCATGGAAGAGATCTCCATAGCACACTGGAGCGGCTCATGCCAGAACAAAAGGTCGCCGTTTAACTTCCAGTCATCATAGTCCGGGGCACGACCGTCATGTTTTTCCCCTGATCTCAGCAAATCACCGATCTGCATGATGAAAATAGTCTTCTTCTCTTTTGCGTAGGCGTTCTCCCTCTCTTTTGGAGTCAGGTCCGGATACCGATCCTCCAGTTCCTGGGAAGTGATGAAGGATACCTCACGGCACAGCTCTGTGTCCAGATTCTCATAGTGGTATTTCACCTCTTCCAGCGCATTACAGATAGAATTTACGATCCTGGTCACAGTATCCTTCAGGTAATCTATGGTCCTGTCCTCTGCTGTGATGATCTTTTCCCAGTCCCACTGGTCCACGTAAGCGGAATGCAGGTTGTCAAGCTCCTCGTCCCTGCGGATGGCATTCATATCACAGAGGATCCCTTTTCCCACATGGAAATCGTAGCGGTAAAGGGCCATTCGTTTCCATTTTGCCAGGGAATGCACCACCTGGGCGTTCATATTTGCATCCGGGATGTCAAATGTTACAGGGCGCTCCACACCGTTCAGATCATCATTCAGACCGGAAGCCGGATCTACGAAAACCGGCGCTGTCACTCTTTTCAGATTTAAAGCCAAACATAGTTTTTTCTGCATCAGATTCTTGATGATACCAATCGCTTCCTGTGTCTCATAACTGGATAAGCATGAATGATAGTTCTCTGGTATTGTTACTTTTCCCATGTCTCTTTCCTCCCGTTTTATGTTCTATGGAATGTCTTGTTACCGGCGGACTTTTAGCTGCAGACATCTGTCTGTTTTTGGCGGATAACAACTGTTTTTTATTTTATTATAAAAAAGCAGTGTTGTAAATAGTCAATTCCGCTAATCCAGCCGCTTGATCCGCTTTCTGGTAACAGTTCAGACAAGCTGAACCGTTACGCATCCAGCCATTAAAAATCGCTTCGCGATGGACTGAATGCCTGCTGGCACTACTTCTTCATACGGTCAGCGCAGTAAATGCGCAGACCTGTCTGAACTGATCCGCTTTCTGGTAACAGTTCAGACAAGCTGAACCGTTACGCATCCAGCCATTAAAAATCGCTTCGCGATGGGCTGGATGCCTGCTGGCGCTACCTCTTCATACGGTCAGCGCAGTAAATGCGCAGACCTGTCTGAACTGATCCGCTTTCTATACGCCACCATGAGGATAACCATAGCGCCCAGCCAGGCACCTGTCTCCGCAAAATAGATACCTTCCTTTCCTATTAAAAGGGGCAGCAGCAGGGCGATCAGGATTCTCATGACCAACTCCGCGATCCCGGAGCACATGGGGATGAGCGTGTCACCCATTCCCTGCAGGGCAGATCGGTAGATGTGGAGCAGATAGAGGATGATCAGCGTTGCCCCCATGACCGCCAGATAATTATATGCAATGGTCAGTACCTCTGATGCATTGGATGCCTCTGAGGAGATAAATATTTTTAGAATGCTGTGCCCGAAAAGAAGGAGGACCGCTCCGATGGCCACCGCGATGCCTATGGATATTTTGGCTGAGGCGCGCACACCTTCCTTGATCCTGCCGTATTCCCCCGCGCCCAGATTCTGCCCCACAAAGGAGGATGTGGCATAACCGAAGGAGACTGCTGCCAGCTCCAGAAGTCCGTACAACTTGTTGGTAGCCGTAAAACCGGCCACATACAGAAGACCAAATCCGTTGATGACGTACTGGATGACAATGCCGCCGAAGCCAATGATCACATTCTGGAACGCCACGGGAATCCCAAGGCCCAGCAGGTGCTTTGCCATATCCCAGTCCCATTTCCAGTCGGTTTTCTCTATGTTCCAAATACCGTATTTTTTCAGCTGCAGAAAGCAGATGGTGCCGGAGCAGACCTGGGCCAGCACAGTTCCCAGTGCAGCACCTTCCACACCCCAGTGGAATACCAGAACAAAGATAAGGTCCAGGATAATATTCACAGCGGACGCACCGATCATGGCACGAAGGGGCGTCCGGCTGTCCCCCATGGCCCGGAGGATTCCGGAACAGATGTTGTAAAGCGCCGTTGCCACAAGTCCGAACATGAGGATCTGCAGGTAGTTGTAGGCCGGCTCCCGAATATTTGACGGTACACGCAGCAGTCCAAGCAGCCGCGACAGATTGCAGATAAAGAGCGCCATGACCAGCAGGGTGATCAGGCTTCCGGTCCACACAGACATAGCCACTGCTTTCTTCAGACGTTTTTCATCTTTTGCCCCAAAACACTGGGAGATCAGCACGGAAAACCCCTGGGCCACGCCTGTGATCCCGCCCATGGCAGTAAAACTCAGCCAGTCCGATGTCCCCAGGGCAGCCAGGGCTTCCACCCCTACTCCCCTGCCTACGATCACACTGTCCATTACGGTATATAGCTGCTGGAATACATTTCCCAGCATGAGGGGAAGGGCAAAGGAAACGATAATACCTGCCGGCTTCCCGCTTGTCATATCTCTTGTCTTTTGTTTCATTTCAATTTCCCCTTGTATAAGTGTTCAGCCTGCCGGACCTGCGCGTCAAAGTGTGGCGTGCAGATTGTCGGAATGGATTTTCAGACACACTAAAGTGCAGCCGTCTGCGCCCCTCTTCCGCTGCGCCCGGTACAAAAAACGCACAGCCTGTAGTGATGTATTATATCACTTTTACAGGCTGTGCGGTAGATATTATTCGCTTCTATTTTCCTAGACGGATCACATTCCAGGATGCTTTTTTCAGTACACTGGTGATAACACCGCCGTCCAGTTTGCTGCGGTCATCCGCATTTACGGGGGCTACTTTTTCCATTCCAAGGCCGTTTACTGCTTTCAGGTCCTCATTTTCCAGAACAATGTGTTCCAGGATCCGGTATCCCTCAAAGCTTCTCACGTCTGATTGAAGCTCCACGTCTTCCTCCAGATTACGGTTCACGGCAAAGATGGTCACCTCATCTGCCTCCTCATGAAAGACAGCTACGGACTCAATGTCAGTGATCTCATCGTGCTTTGCTGTGGCGTGTTTGGTGCTGTTCATAACAGGCAGAAGTGCCTCGCCGCGTCCGTATTTGGAAGCGTGCATAAACGGATAGAAAATGGTCTGTTTCCATGCACCGCCTGCTGCGTCCGTCATGATGGGGGCGATCACATTTACAAGCTGCGCAAGGCATGCCATCTTCACACGGTCCGCGTGCTTGATCAAAGTGATGAGCATCAGGCCTACAAGCAGGGCATCCTCAAAGTTATAGATATCCTCCAGCATAGGCGGTGCCACCTGCCACGGATGGTTCTCTGTGATATCATCATCCGCTGCATTGGAGTGGAACCACACGTTCCATTCGTCAAAGCTCAGATTCATGACTTTTTTGCTGCGTTTTTTGGCTTTCACATAATCACAGGTGGATATGATAGTGCGGATAAAGTCATCCATATCATCAGACTGGGCCAGATAATCATTGCTGTCATTGTCCCTGTTGCCGTAATACTGGTGCATGGAAATGTAATCCACATGATCATATGTATGGGACAGTGTCACTGCCTCCCAGTCCGGGAATGTAGGCATATCGCGGTTGGAGCTTCCGCAGGATACCAGTTCAATACTGGGGTCAATGAGGCGCATAGCCTTTGCCGTCTCCTCAGCCAGACGTCCGTACTCTTCCATGGTCTTGTGGCCGATCTGCCACGGACCGTCCATCTCGTTGCCTAGGCACCACACTTTGATGTTATGCGGGTCTTTTACACCGTGGCTGACACGCATATCACTGTATTTTGTTCCCGAGGGATGGTTGCAGTATTCCAGCAGATTGCAGGCATCGGAAATCCCTCTTGTGCCCAGGTTCACTGCCATCATCACCTCTGAATTTACCTGTTTTGCCCAGTTTGAAAATTCATTGAGGCCAACCTCATTTTTCTCCAGGCTTCTCCAGGCCAGCTCAAGACGGTGAGGTCGGTTGGCAACCGGGCCTACGGAATCTTCCCAGTAAAAATTGGATACAAAGTTTCCGCCCGGATAGCGGATGATCGGCACATCCAGCTCTTTTACAAGCTGTACCACGTCCTGACGGAATCCGTCTTTGTCCGCCGCCGGATGTCCCGGCTGATAGATGCCTTCGTACACGGCACGTCCCAGATGCTCAATGAAGGAACCATAAATTCTTTTGTCTACAGGTGCGATACGGAATTCCTTATCCAGCACCATTTTTGCGCGTCTGCTCATAATGAAAAACCTCCGGTCTTCTATACTCTTTTTCTTTTATTATACTAGTTGTATGGTCATATCAACAAGTTGTTGATAACAAAACCGCAAAAGCTTTTCCGCATCCTTCCATGCGTCCGGCTTTTGCGGCAGTCAGGCTTCGGTCCCACATCATCCCTTCACAGCACCGGTTGTAAGACCTTCTATAAAATATCTCTGGAAGCAAAGGAAGATGACAAATATAGGAATGATCGCAAACATGGATCCAGCGATCAGCACATCATAGTTGTTGCCATAAGGTGTGAGCAGTGTATTCAAGCCAATGGGCAGCGTAAATTTGTCAGCATCCCGGAAAATCATCATAGGCCACAGCATATTATTCCATGCCCCCATAGCACAGAGGATCGTCATGGCCGCAAACGCCGGTTTTGTAATGGGAAGCATGATCTTAAAACAAATCCCGTATTCTGTAGCCCCGTCAATCCTTCCGGCATCCAGCAGTTCTTTTGGCAGGCCGATCATATACTGCCGGAAGAAAAACACCGTGGACGCACCGCATATACCGGGCAATATAACACCTGCGGAAGTATTCATCAGTTTCAGATCGATCATTTCCTGATACAGCGGAAGCATAAGGATTTCAAATGGTACCATCATAGTGGCTATTACCAAGAAAAAAAGAACATTTTTCAACTTAAACTCATACATGGAGAGTCCATACGCTACCAGATAACAGATGAGCAGTGTCAGCACCACGGTCACAACCGTCAGTACCAAACTGTTCTTGAACCACATAAAATATTTTTTGGAATCAGCATTCCCGGAAAACAGGTATGTATAATTACTGAGCGTCATAGATGAAAAATCAAGGTTAACGCTGAGGCCTCTCCGGATCAATTCACGCCCGGGCCTGAAAGACGCCAGAACTCCCGCGATCAGGGGAAACACTACGATAAATCCCAATACAGCAAAAAAGGCAGTTGATATCACAGATAGAATCGTATTCTTCTTTTTCATACCCATCTTTCTTTTATCAGAGGAAACTGTACTCATGATCATCTCTCCTCCTTCTTAAATGTGCCATTTAATATTAACTGTACAAAGTTGATGATAAGTGCGATCACCAACAGCACCACACCAACCGCTGCCGCATATCCCATCTGATTTCTCTCAATCCCCCTCTTGTACAAATATCCTACAATAGTAAGACCGATATTTTTCGGTGAGGAGTTTCCGTTCCACAACATGAATGATTCCAGGAACATTGCCAGTCCGGCGTATACACTGATCGTCAAAACATAAATTGAGGTGGGTTTTAAAAGAGGCAGTGTCACATAACGGAATTTCTGCCAGGAATTAGCGCCGTCAATATCTGCCGACTCATACAGGGCACCATCAATACCTTTAAGGCCCGACACAAAATAGAGCATATTGACTCCGGTCCACCGCCAGCAGGCCAGGATCAAAAGGGCGATCATACCCGTTGTCCCATTTTTCAGCCAGGCTACAGGGGCTTTTCCCAACAATTCCATCAGCACATTCATTTGTCCTGTGGAATACTCAGAGAACATCAGACGGAACAAAGTACCTGAAATCACTACACTGGTCAAAGCCGGTATGTAAAGAATGGCTTTCCACAGGCCCTTTGCCTTCACCAGACGGCTGTCCATCAGCACAGCAAAAAGCATGGGAAATGGGATCAGCAGAACCAGCGTTCCGATCATGTATGTGGCACTGTTCTTCAGCGCAATATGAAATGCACTGTCACGCAGCAGTTTTGTATAGTTGGAAATGCCTACCCACTCAATCTGTCCCGGTTTTATGGACTCGAAGCTCATCTTAAATGCACTAAACAGCGGATATATCCAGAATATGGCGAAACTCAGAATGAATGGCAATACGAACACCCACGGAGCAGCCTTCTGGGAATAGAAGAATTTCTTAAATTTTTTCATATATTCATCTCCCTCTTGAAAAACTACCCGGAGTGAAACCACTCCGGGCAATTTTCTGTTTCGTTACGATCACCCAGATTTACATCAGTCTATATCCTGCTCCAAATCAACGTAATCCTGCGCATCCTGGATCGCCTCTTTCACATCCATACCATCCTGAAGCACATTGTTCAGGGTAGTTGTGCACATGTAGTCACCTAATGTAAACGTATTTTCATTTACGGTAATAGCTGCGATCTCATCTTTAATCTCATTCAGAACATCGAATGGGTTTGTCTTAAAGAATGCAATGAACTTGTTGCTGGTATCCTGTGTAATGCTTGTATCTTCCCATACTGCAGTGTTGCAGACATCAAATCCAAGGTTCTCCCAGATTCCCTTACAGCCTTCTTCTGAGCATTTTGCATAGGCGATAAAGTCTGCTGCCAGTTCCGGATCAGAGGACTGGTTGGTCACAACTGTACCTGTACCGCCGATACCAACGGACCGAGGCTGTCCCTCTTCAAATACCGGGCAGGGAGCCATAGCCCATTTGCCGGATTCTTCAGGCATGTAATCCAGGAAACGGCTCATATACCATAAAGCTTTCGGGAAAGAAGCAATGTTGCCGTCCAGAATGTTCTGGAATCCCGCTTCCAGATCAACGTGTCCGTCCGGAGAAACCATAGCCAGTTCATCGTCCAGCCATCCCTGCTGCATGGTAAGCATTTTCTCCATGGATTCCGGGATCACAGCCTTGCCGTCCTTATCCACCTGGTCATCACCGTACTCAGCCATTGCCAGCCACATCCAGTCTGTACCGCCTGTATCGACAGAAGTCATCTTCACCTCGCCGTTTGATGCCTCTTTCAATGTCTCTGCAGCTGCAGTATAGTCATCCCAGGTCTTAATCGTTGTATAGTCAACCCCGTACTGTGATAACAGTTCATCATTATAGAACATAACAGTAGCACCAACATGAGTAGGCGCGCCATAGTAATTGTCATCTTTGGAATAGATATCAAAACGTGACTGCACCAAATCTCCCATATAAGGCTCAAGAGCATCATTCAGCGGATAAAGCTGTACTTCACCCTGCAGGAAGTTGGGGAACTGGCCTCTCTCAATATCGCACAGATCCGGTGCACCTTCCCCTGTCTGAAGCGCCATGATCATCTTGTTGTGCATATCAGCAAATGGATATGTAGTGAAGGTCATTTGAATCTGTCTGTCAGGATTTTCCTCATTCCATTTTTCCAGCATCTGTGCATAGAACGTGTTGTGCAGTTCGACGAAAGACCACATCTCCATCTTTGTTCCTGAATCCGGTCCTACTGTAGTAACTGCTTCCGGCTCTGCTTCACCGTCTTCCCCTTCCGCATCTGCCCCTGCGTCCTGTGTATCCTCTGCGTCTGCGCCGTCTGTCCCCGCAGAACTTGCCTTATCTCCTCCGCATCCGGCCAGGAGACTTGCTGCCATAGCTGTAACCAATAATGCACTGACTAATTTCTTCTTCATACCTTAACCTCCTAAATCTTTTTGCAAATGTTTGAATTACTTTTCATTTTTCAAAAATAAACATAGTAAACAAAAATCCATTCCTATTTTGTACCACTAATGCACTCGCGAGTGTACATATTGCACATTTTTTGTGTGTTTTGTACCGGTTTATGTTCACATTGTATAATACCCTTTATATTTTTGTCAATGTTTATTTATGTAAAATCAAAATTAGTTTACATTTACTTTTAATACCTCCCTTATATTTTACATTTATCTAAACAACATTTCCGCAGGATAGGAGATTCATTTTAGAAAAGCCCTTAGTTATTTCATATTATATTGACTTTTTTAAATTAAAGGATATAATACTTTATATAATTCTAAAATTTAACGTCGTAAAAAAGAGGGCCTTTTTCTTTTAACTTGTATGGTCGTCGATACATCTATTAATTTTTACGCACAAGACTGGAGGAACGCAAATGCTGCACATTAAATCATTAGAAGAAGGACTGAATATTTTCAAAGCCCTTGGCTCTGAGATAAGAGTTGAAATCATCAAGATTCTGCTTAAAAGCGATGGAATGAACATGAACGAGCTTGCTCAACACCTGAAGATCACCAACGGTGCCCTCACCAGCCATATCCGGAAGCTGGAAGAAGCAGGCCTGATCTCTGTCGTAAACGAAACCGCATCCCATGGGAACCAGAAAAAATGCTCGGTGCTCCTGGATAAAATATTGATCGACTTTGAACCGCAGACAGAAAATGCCAACATCTTTAATGCTTCCGTCAAGGTGGGCCATTATTCCGATTTCCAGGTAACTCCCACCTGCGGCCTGGCCTCTGCCACCAATATGATAGGGGAGATGGATGATGTCCGTTATTTCGCCCATCCGGACCATTATGAGGCGGATATTCTCTGGTTCACGCAGGGATATGTTGAGTATATGATTCCCAACTTCATCCCGCCGGCACAGAAGATTGACCAAATTGCCATCTCTATGGAAATCTGCTCGGAAGCACCCAGTTTTAATCCCAACTGGCCCTCCGATATTTCTTTCTATTTGAATGACGTCAAGATCGGTTCCTGGATATCTCCCGGAGATTTCGGGGATGTTCCAGGTACCTTCACACCTACCTGGTGGCTGTCCAGCTTGAATCAATACGGTCTACTGAAGTTCCTGGTCATTAATGACAAAGGAACCTTCATAGACGGAAAACAAATTTCCGATGTGGGGATCCGCAGCTTCAACCTCACGTCCCAAAGCCTGCTGCGGCTGAAGCTGGCAGTAGAAAAAGATGCAAAGCATGTGGGTGGACTGACTATCTTCGGAAAAAATTTCGGAAATTACAGTCAGGATATTGATGTACAGATTTCCTATAGCGCCATAGAAGGATAAGATCCGAATGTCCGCTGTAATCAACCAAAAAAAGGAACCGTTCTTCCGGCTTTTTATAATAAAGCTGGCAGAACGGTTCTTTATAATTTAAGTTATAACTACTTTATTCTAAAAGAAACAATGCTGCAGGGTGGAATGGTAAAGGAAAGTCCTCTGTCTGTTACTGTAAAATTGTCAAAGGTCTCTTCTTTCACACGTTCCAGATCCTCGAACGTATTGTGGGCATTCATATCCTGGGTCAGGATGGTTGCCGTGACCTCTGTGGGATTGCATTCAGCGAAAGTGGTTTCTACTTTTTCGCTGTCTGTAACTGACAGATTGTTCAGGGTCAGGGTCAGGATTCCGTCTTTGTCTATGGATACAGACTCGTGGAGTTTTGGTACTTCATACTCTCCGTCTGAACCTTCGGCTGTTTTATTGTCTGCAATGTAGCTTTCTACCAGTTCCGCATCCTGATGGGTGCGGTACATATGAAATACGTGGTAGGTTGGTGTCAGGAGCATTTTCTCGCCTTCTGTGAGGATCACGGACTGGAGCACGTTTACGATCTGGGCCAGACATGCCATTTTCACCCTGTCACAATGTTTATTAAAGATATCCAGAGTCAGTCCTGCTACCAGGGCATCCCGCATGGTATTCTGCTGGTAGAGGAATCCCGGATTGGTACCCGGCTCAACATTGAACCAGCAGCCCCACTCGTCCACTGCCATTCCAATCCTCTTCTCCGGGTCATATTTGTCCATGATCGCACCGTGGCGGTTGATCAGTTCTTCCATATAAAGAGCTTTATTCAGACTTTTGTACCATACTTTCTCGTCAAATTCCGTGGCGCTTCCTTTTATTTCCCAGCCTTCGGGATGAACATAGTAGTGAAGGGACAGCATATCCATAAATCCCCTATCCTTATCATTTCCCGGCTGCGGCTGTGCAAAGCAGGTGTTTAATACTCCTTCTGTCCAGAAATAATCGGCTACATTGGCCCCGCAGCAAACTTTGCGGATAGGCTTTTCATTATCATAGCTGCGAACATAAGTCTGATATCTGCGGTACAGGTTCCCATAATACTCCGGTGTCATATTTCCACCGCATCCCCAGTTTTCATTACCTACACCAAAATAGTCAATTTTCCACGGTTTCTCATGCCCGTTTTCTTTTCTCAGATCCGCCATAGGAGAAACACCGTCAAAGGTAATATACTCCACCCACTCGCTCATTTCCTGTACAGTCCCACTGCCCACATTGCCGTTGACATAGGTCTTGCAGCCAAGCTGACTGCACAGTTCAAAGAACTCATGCGTTCCGAAGCTGTTGTCTTCCACTACGCCTCCCCAGTGGGTATTGATCATTTTTTTCCTGTTTTCTTTTGGACCGATTCCGTCTTTCCAGTGATATTCATCGGCAAAACAGCCGCCCGGCCAGCGAAGCACAGGCACTTTCATCTCTTTCAGCGCTTCCACCACATCCGTTCTCATGCCTTTCACATTGGGAATGGGCGAATCCTCTCCCACATAAAGTCCTTCATAGATACATCTCCCCAGATGTTCAGAGAAATGCCCGTAAATCTCCGGATTGATATGCCCCTGTACTTTTTTCTCATTTACATACAACTTTGCCATTTATTTGTCCTCCTGTTTAAAATAATGTACACCCCAGATCGTTTCGTTATTGTCTCCTGCCGCCGTGAAACACATGGTCCGGTTTCCGGCCTCTTCTTTCATCTCGATCATTACCCCTTCATAATTCTGACCATTCAGTTCAACCGTCACATATGGAGTTCCTTTTTCCAGAGAAAAACGGCCCAACGCTCCGCCTTCACTGTCCTTTACGACGCCACCCTTTTCAAAAACAATACTCTCATATTTATGTACTTTCGAGCTGATGTCTGTGCCATGGTTTACATAATAGTATGTACCCAAAACGTCTTTCTCTTCATAACCGGATTCCTTCAAAACCTCACCGGACGTATTAAAAGGTGCCGCTACAGGCCACCCCTTTTTATTGATGAAAATCTGATGCACCCTTGGCTCATGAGCCTCTGTCCCGTTTTTAAAGCGCTGGTGATACACCACATACATCCTGTCGTCGTCATCCACAAAGGCGGAGTTGTGCCCTGGCGCCATGTAGGTAAAACTCAAACTGGGAAATGTATAGTTTCCCATCATCTTCAGGCCATATATGCTGTGATCCACCACCATTCCCAGTTCCTGTCCGGCTGTATCTGTGTACGGTCCGTCCGGATCTTCCGAACGGAAAACCCGCATCTGATAGCCCCCTTTTGCCTGAAGCTCACCATAAGAAACAAAAAGATAATAATATTTGCTTGTCTCATCATACATAATATACGGCCCCTCGATGGAATTATGACCACCGCCGAGCAGACGTTTCCCATAGTAGGTATCCACACCGTTTTCCGGGTCCGCCTCCGGATGAATCGGGTATCCTGTCTCCTCGTCAATCTCAAGAATGAAAATCCCACCCGACCATGAGCCGTATGTCATCCACATCTTTCCCTCCGCATCATAGAAAACCGTTGGGTCAATACAATTTGGCCACTGCAGGTTATCATAATCGCCTGCTGTGAGATAATCCGTGATCTTTCCATTTGGGTTGATCTCCTGAAAATTAATGGTGTCCCAGTTCTGATTTGTAAATCCCGAATGGATCAATACATCCCGAAAAGTATACGGTCCATCCGGTTCATCTGCTGTGGCAAAACAGATCGTAGATTTCTTGTAGGTGGAACTGGTACTAAAATACATCACATACTTTCCCATCTTCTCATTAAAAACCACATCCGGCGCCCAGACGGAATACCCGCCCGCATCGTTTTTTCCCACAAAAGAAAAAGCTTCCATGGGTTCCTCAAATAAGTTATCAAACAGTTTATTATTTTCGTCCACACCGGAAACAAACATGGACCACTTTACCAGGTCATCCGACTTTGCCGCATCCATATGGGAACCGAAAATATAATAGGTATCGTCTGCCTTAAGTATGGATGGATCATGAACCGACGCACCGGTGGTATAGCCTTTCTGATTTTCCTTGATCTCTTCCGGTGACATTTCCTCGCCCTGCGCACTTCCACATCCATATAAGACAACCCCCATAACCAACGCCCCCAATAATACTGTCTGTGTTCGTTTCAAATAATATCCTCCTTTCTTTTTACAAATAGCTAAAATATTTTATCTTTACCGAAATTATATTGTAATATACGCGCATTTGCAAGTCTTTTATTATGTTTTTATTGATTATTTATTGAATCAACTTGTATATTTTACCTTAATCTTGTTCTCTTGTAAATTATTTTACTATATGCTACAATACATAAAAAGTACCGGGAGAAAAGCTTCCGCCGTGAGAGGAGTTTTGAAATATGAAACAAATGAACATACTTCCAACCGCTGACTGCCTGTGCCGGGAAGGCCAGCAGACAGCCTGGCTGCGCCCCTATACAATGGATTGGAACACACCTGAATCTGACAGCCTGCATCTGGAATACAGCTACAACAAGTCAGACTGGTATCAGTTAAATGGAGGCAATGGTGTCTGGTTCCCCGATTTCGGCTCCGGACGGATCACCTCCCCAGCCTTATACCTGCTTGAGAATCACGGCTATCTTGTAACCGCGGGGGATGCAGAAAATGCAGACCGTCGGCACCTCGTAAGAACAGAGGATTTTATTCATTACACAGGGGCCTCTTATACTGGTTCAGGCTGGGAAATCTCTGCTTCTTACCAAATAAAAAAAGCGCCCCTTCCTGACGGAAGCCTGGAAATCCCCCTATCTGTACTGAAGGAACTCCAGGCCGTATACGGCAAACCCGAACCTGTACTGCTTCATGCCGTAGAAGATATCAATGTATGTGTGAAGCCCGGCAGTTCCCCATCCCTTCCAGAGAAGATCACTGTAGAATATACCAACGGTATGCAGGAAGAACGGGCTGTGAACTGGAATGCCCAAGCACCGGAAGACACCGCAGGCAGCCACACATCTGTATCTGTTGTGGGAAGGCTGCAGGAAACGGTGTACCCTAATCCTTTTATCCTCCACCGAGCTGACCCTTTCATTTATAAGCACACAGACGGCATGTATTATTTCACAGCTTCTTACACCGATATGGAACACAACCTGGAGGGAAAATACCAGTATCTTTACATCATACTGCGCCGCTCTGCCACCCTCGGGGGGCTGGCGGATGGTTCCGGCGCCTATGAGGAAAAAGTGGTTTATGAACGCAAGCCCATAGCCGGCGGCACTTTGAGTCCCCATATCTGGGCACCCGAAATCCACTACATTGAGGGAAACTGGTACATTTACTACACCACCACTATCTCCGATGAATCCTCCTGGCGCATCCGTCCTCACTGCCTGGAGTGCAGGGACCGCGATCCCCTTTGCGGGACCTGGGAGTCAAAAGGTCCTGTTGTCACTGAAGTCAAGGATGATATTGCATTTACGGATTTTTCCCTGGACCATACACATTTTGAGCATAAAGGAAAGCATTATTTTCTGTGGGCCCAGAAAACAAATAATACGTCCGATATTTTCATTGCCCAGCTCTCCAATCCCTGGACCCTCTGCACCCCGGCTGTCCGTCTGTCCCACCCGGAATATGCCTGGGAACTCCATGGCTTCCCGGTGGATGAAGGCCCCGGTGTCATTAAACACGGGGATAAGATATTCCTGACCTTCTCCGGCAGCGGCACGGACGCCCTGTACTGTGTGGGACTTCTCTATGCAGAGGAAACAGCAGACCTTCTGGACGCAGCCTCCTGGAAAAAGCTGCCCTACCCTGTGTTCCAGAGCAGCCGTGCAACCGGACAGTTCGGACTTGGGCATAACAGCTTTACCAGATCAGATGATGACACGGAAGACCTGATCATTTACCACGGCCGCCAGGAGGAACGGTACCTGGCGGAGGAGGATTACCAGCCCCTTTACGACGCCGGACGCAACGCTTCTGTGGGGAAGATATACTGGGATGAGGATGGGATGCCCAACTTCTCGGTGCCGTCCCAGAGGATCGTGCGCAAAGATGAAGATTTAATTGTCCATGCCAAAATAACTGTAAAATAGCATTCGGCATCAAAAAAAGTTCAGCCTTTTTGGGGGTGGACTTTTTCTTTTACTCATCTTTCTTTTAAACTCTGCCTGTTCAAATTTCCACAGCAGACAGCCCCCCGGAATACAGGGCCGGCTGCTTTCTGGGATATCAACTTTCAACAAAAATTCGACAAATTTCCGCTATACTCTTGTATTATACTAAAGTACCTCAGTGAAGAAGGAGGAAACACAAATGAACAAAAAGAAACATGAATTTCCACATGCATTTGTCATTCTGTTTGCCATTTTGGTATTAATGGTAATCTGCACATGGCTGGTTCCTGCGGGACAGTACAACAGAGTGGAAGTAGATGGAAAACAGGTTGTGGATGCGGACAGCTTTCAGTACGTGGAGTCATCTCCCGTAGGTTTTATGGGATTATTTCAATCCATTCCCCAAGGGATCCAGGATGGAGCTGCTTTGATCACCATGATTTTTACAATCGGTGCTGCAATCGGTCTTGTGAACAGCACAGGGGCTTTAAAAGCCGCAGTTATGACACTTTCCAAAAAACTCGGAGAAAAGCACAGTAAATTGGTACTGATCGGTATCATGATCTTCTTTCTTTTCATTGGAGGATTTCCTGCAATGTTGGAAGGCACCATTCCTTTTGCTGCCGTCTGTATTCCCATATGCCTTGCACTTGGATACGATGTAATAACAGGGATATCTGTCGTATTCATTGCAGATATCGTAGGATGGTCAGCAGGCCCGGCAAACTATTATACTGTTGGTAACGCCCAGATTATCGGCGGGTTGAAATTATTCTCCGGATTTTCCTATCGTATGGCAGCTCTGGTTGTACTTGGCATCATCAGTATATTTTACGTTATCCGCTATGCTGAAAAGGTACGGAAAGACCCATCAAAAGGGCTTATGGCCGGGCATGATTATTCTGACCTCGCAGGAGACCAGGAAGAGGCTGCGTTTACCGGACGCCGGAAGTTGGTGGTCGTGGTTTTTCTGGCAGCTATCCTACTTATCGTTATTGGCTGCCTTAAATGGGGATGGGGGATGCCCGAGATGTCAGCCGTCTATATCATATTCGGTATCATATGCGGCATCATTGCAGGATACAAGAGCGGAAAAATTGCAGACGAACTTTTAGATGGGGCAAAATCCGTGTTTATTGCGGCAATGGCTATCGGAATGGCAAGAGCGATTTCTGTTGTCATGCAGCAGGGCTTGATTCTGGATACCATAATATACGGTCTGTCCGGTGTGCTGAAGGGACTTCCTGAAAGCCTTACCAGTATCGGAATGCTGGCAGTTCAGACCATTCTGAATTTCTTTATCCCCTCAGGAAGCAGTCAGGCGCTGGTCACTATGCCGGTACTTATGCCGGTTGCAGAGATTACCGGCCTCAGCAAACAGCTTACCATCCTGGCATTCCAATTCGGTGACGGTCTCAGCAACTTGTGTTATCCTACCATGGGTGCACTTATTGCATTTCTGTCTTATGGACGTGTTCCTTTTAACAAATGGATAAAATTTATCATGCCCTTTATGCTGTTGGCATGGGGTGCCTGTATCATCCTTCTGGTTGCCGGTGCAGTCATAGGATATTAAGGCTCAAATAGCTCATAACACAAGAAAAATTCTTTTTGCCATTCTGTCACGCCTCTTTCCCGCTTGACAGAATGGCGTTTTTCATTCCCTTCTTCTCCTGTAAATCTGAAAAAATGCTCCTCCCCCTCCAATTGCACTCCCAATTACCAAAATAACAACAAATTATATTGACGTTATTTTTTACAGATGATATAATCCACATATAACATTTGCAATCTATTTATTTGCATATATAAGACAGGAGGTGAAATCAAGAAGACAGAATAAATAGCATTGCAGACACTTTACAGATGCCCGCGACCCGGGCAGCAGAAAGGAGACTATATGGGGGATAGGGAAAGCAAAAAACGTAATGGGATCAGCAAGTCACTGAAAAGATTTTTTGGTGTGGGGGATTTTGGTTTTTCTTTTATGACCAATATTGAAACTTATTATTTCACATACTTCCTGACAAATATTGCAGAATTCACGCTGCCGGTAGTGACTATGATCACAACCATCGCAAGCGTAGTGGATGCTGCATTATCCTGGATCTACGGAGTCATACTGGACACAGTCAAGCCTATGAAATGGGGACGCTACCGCTCCTGGCTGCTAATCATTCCATGGCTTGTCCCCTTCCTGTACGCCTTCCAGTTTATCCGTGTGGGAAACGGCACAGCAGCAGTCATCATTATTATTGCAGCTACCATAACAAGCCATATTGCCTGGAATATTCCGTTTGTAGCCAACATTTCCATGATCAACATGGCATCCAAAACACCGGAGGACCGCATGGCACTGTCCTCCTCAAGAGCGATCTGGCAGTCACTGGGACGAGTCTTCTATTCCTATGTAGGCCCCGCAGTGGTTTCTCTCCTTGCCGGCCTGGTGGGAGAAAAGAACTCCTATGGCGCTACAGCCTTTGTCTTTGCCGCTCTGATGGCCGCAGGTTACTTCGCCCACTTTAAAATGTTTGAGGGTTATGAGGAAACCGGCGCAGAAGCACGTGCCAGAATGCAGAAAGAACAGATGGAGCAGAAAGCAAAGGGAAAACAGACAAAAGGGAACGGGCTGATCAAATGCCTCACCACAAATCCCTATCTTCTGGGACTGACCGTGGCAGACCTTGCCAAATATGTCTACAGCTTCGTAGCAAGCGGAATTGCCGTCTATTATTTTACTTATGTAGCAGGCAAGCCCGGGCTCACCGCTACTTTTATTCTGATCTCCAGCCTTCTGGGTGTTATTGCATCGTATCTTTCTAAAGCAGCAGCCAAGAAATTTTCCGCAAGGAATACGGTGATCTACGCCTATCTTGCTATGACGGTGGTGCTGGTCCTGGGGTTTTTATTTTACCAGAATGCCTGGATCGTGATCCTCATGGTGAGTCTGGCCCAGTTTTGCTGTACCATGACAAATGCCTGCGGCCCTGCCCTGTATGCGGACTGTGCCATCTACAGTGAATACAAAACAGGCAAGAACGCAACAGGACTTATTATGGGCCTGAGCAATATTCCGCTGAAGATCGGTGTGGTAAGCCGCGGCATCCTGATCAGCGCATGTCTGGCAATCGCCGGCTTTGATCTGGAAACAGTGGAAAAAGGAATTACCTCCCCGCAGCTGGAAAGAGGGATCAGTATGGGATTTACCATCATTCCCGCCATCGCAGTCGGTCTTGGGGCCCTGATCATGATCTTCGGTTTCCGTCTTACCAGAAACAAGATGGAACAGTATTCCGCAGAACTGGAAAAACGGAAACGATCCAGGTAAGTGCTTCCGCGGCGTCCAATCACCCGTTTGTCATACGCCGCACCCTATAAAACCAAGCAAACAAAAAGGAGGAAAGTTATGTTAACCAAAAGGCAGAATTTAATGGAAACCATAAGAGGCGGAAATCCGGACCGTTTTGTAAACCAGTACGAGGCCTTCAAACTCATCCAGAATCCACTGGGGCTTCACAATCCCAATCCCAAATACGGGGAAATGAATGTGGTAAACGGCTGGGGGATCACCCGCTCCTGGCCGGTAGGTACCCCGGGGGCTTTTCCGGTGCACACCCCGGAAAAAGTGGTGATCAAAGACATCACACACTGGAGAGATTATGTACATGCCCCCAGCGTTAAGTTTCCTGACGCGGAATGGGAGCCATTTATTAAACAGGCAGAAGAGACAGACCGGAACGAATATTTTGCAACCGCGTTTGTAGCCCCCGGACTATTCGAGCAGTGTCATCACCTGGGCGAAATCCAGTCCACTTTGATCAATCTCTATGAAGAACCGGAGGCCATGCACGAGCTGATTGACTATCTTACGGACTTTGAACTTCAGCTCGCCGAAGAAATCTGCACCCATCTGAAGCCTGACGGATTGTTCCACCATGATGACTGGGGCAGCCAGACTTCCACCTTTATGTCTCCTGAGATGTTTGAGGAGTTTTATCTGCCGGGGTACAAAAAGATCTACGGATATTACAAATCCCACGGAGTTGACTTGATCATTCATCACTCTGACTCCTATGCCGCTACTTTTGTGCCGTACATGATCGACATGGGTGTGGACATATGGCAGGGTGTCATGACCACCAACAATGTGCCAGAACTGATCCAAAAATACGGAGGCCGGATGTCCTTCATGGGCGGCATTGACAGTGCGAAAGTGGATTATGAGGGCTGGACCCGCCAGGTCATTGCCAGGGAAGTAAAAAGAGCCTGTGACGAAAACGGAAAACATTACTATATCCCCAACGCATCCATCGGCCTTCCCACAAGCACATATGACGGTGTTTATGATGTGATCTCAGAAGAGATTGCGAAATACAGCAAAGAAGTATTCAGATAACCGGCAAAAAAGGCAAAAAAACTGCCGGACAGGGAACACATCCCTGCCCGGCAGTTATTTTTATATGGCTTACGCATTCAGCGGATATTTATCTGTCAATTCCTTCACGATCGCTTTTGCCTGCTCTTTCTTCTCAGGCTCTTTCACCATGATAGCAATGGCCTCAGCAATCTTATCCATATCTTCCGCGTTCATTCCTCTGGATGTCACTGCTGCTGTTCCCAGACGCACACCGCTTGTTACAAAGGGGGATTCCGGGTCATTTGGAATCGCATTTTTATTACAGGTGATGTTTGCCTCATCCAGCAGGTTCTCCATGGCTTTTCCGGTAACGCCCGTACCTCTCAGATCCACCAGCATCAGGTGGTTCTCCGTGGTACCGGATACAATGTTGATACCGCGTTTCAGAAGGCCGTCACACAGCGCTTTGGCGTTTTTCACAATGTTCTGCTGATACTCTCTATACTCCGGCTGCAGCGCCTCTTTTAAGCAGACTGCTTTTGCAGCCACCACATGCATCAGCGGACCGCCCTGGATTCCCGGGAACACAGCCTTGTTAAAGTTAAATTTCTTAGCGATCTCAGCACTGCACATAATCATACCGCCTCTTGGGCCTCTCAAAGTCTTATGTGTAGTGGTAGTGGTCACATGTGCATACGGAATGGGACTTGGATGTACGCCTGCTGCAACCAGACCGGCAATATGAGCAATATCTACCATCAGGTAAGCACCTGCCTCATCGGCAATCTCCCTGAATTTTTTAAAGTCAATAACCCTGCAGTAGGCGCTGGCACCGGCTACGATCAGCTTGGGTTTGGACTCCAGTGCAATTTTGCGGACTTCCTCGTAATCAATAACACCCTCATCATTTACTCCGTAAGGCACAATGTTGAAATACGCGCCGGAGAAGTTTGCCGGGCTTCCGTGTGAAAGGTGTCCGCCATGGGCCAGATTCATTCCCATTACAGTGTCACCGGGTTTCAGCATGGCAAAGAATACTGCCATATTAGCCTGTGCACCGGAATGGGGCTGTACATTCACATATTCACAATCAAACAGTTCTTTTGCACGTTCCACAGCGAGACGCTCCACCTCATCCACGCATTCGCAGCCGCCGTAGTAGCGTTTTCCCGGATATCCCTCCGCATATTTGTTTGTCAGCGGGCTTCCCATAGCAGCCATAACCGCTTTGCTTACCCAGTTTTCTGATGCGATCAGCTCGATGTGGGAGTTCTGACGCTCTACCTCATCGTTAATACACTTTGCTATTTCCGGATCTGTTGCCTGAATTTCTTCTAATGAATACATGTTTTCCAATCCTCACCTTTCTTATAATTAACCTTAGAGTCCGCTGTGCGGATACTTTACCGGTATTATCTTTCTTATGGAGATATTTGTTTTCCACCGAAAGACATTCGCCGTGTAAAAAAATGCCCAGAGCCGGAATCGAACCAGCGACACGAGGATTTTCAGTCCTCTGCTCTACCAACTGAGCTATCTGGGCATAAATGGGAATACGATACTATTACACCGTTTTCTCAAACAACACTGCAATATTATCATATTCCCTTTTATATTTCAATAGTTTTTTTCATTTTTTTACATTAATCTGGTAAAACAGCAAATTAGAACAATTACACTACGGTATTCCTGATACATCCAATGCCTTCAATACCACATTCCACCACATCCCCGGGATTCAGGAATCTTGGGGGTATCATACCCATTCCCACACCGGCAGGTGTTCCCATGGAAATGATGGTGCCTGGCTTCAACGTCATCCCGGCGGACAGTTCCGCGATCACATGGGGGATATCAAAGATAAACATATCTGTGCTGCTGTTCTGCCGCAGCACCTCATTGACTCTGCTCTTGATTGCCAGCTTAGGGGGCCTCGGAATATCATCCTCTGTGACAATAAACGGTCCCATGGGCGTAAATCCATCCAAACTCTTGCCAAAATACCACTGTTTATGCCGGGTCTGTACATTTCTGGCGCTCACATCATTTATGACGGTATAACCGAATACATAGTCAAATGCATCTTCCTTCTTTACATTCTTTGCCTCTCTGCCGATTATGACAGCCAGCTCCGCCTCATAATCCAGGCTGTCCACCAGTCCCGGATAAGAAGGAATGGTGCCGCCGTCAGGTGTTGCCTCGTTCACCCGCTTGGAAAAATACACCGCGTAAGGACGGTCCTGGTTAAACTCTTCTTTTTTAAAACGGCTTGATTCCACAGCATGGTCCATGAAATTCATACCCAGGCATATGACATCCTGCTTTGGGTGGGGAATGGGTGCACACTGGACAACATCCTCATAACACAAAAGTCTTTTATTCGGCTTTTCACAGGCATGTTCCAGGATCTCTCTCTGCTCCCGGGTCATATTTTCGATCAGATCATTCATATCCCTGAAGTGAAGCCCCAAATCTTCTATGGGAATAAAACGATGAAACGCAAAAGAACACATCATCCCCAGGCGCTCCTTATTGTCACCCTGAAGTTTATATGTAAGTAACTTCATGTTTTCTCCTCCTCATGCAAAACGCCTGTTAAATATTTCAGTACGTTACAACGCAAAATTTCGTTATAAATAATAGTATCACAGTTTTCCGGTGTTTTCCACTAAAATCTCATAAAATTTTATGTTATTTGCATAAAAATTATTACTTATTCCGGCAATTCTTTCTTAGAGAATTTTGATGAGAGGATGACAGATGACACAGTATTGCCAAATTTGCCAAGTTCTCTCAGAAGTCCCTCAAACTGTCCCGTATCTGGCACAAACACCTTCATGGTGGCCCCGTAAACGCCAATAGTGTGATACAGTTCAAGGACATAAGGGGAATCCTCACAGTATCTGGCCAATTTCTGCCAGCTGCTGCTGGGTATCTCCATGTTGATAAACGCTGCCATGCCCTTCTGTATCTTCCCTCTCTTGATGATCGTCCTGTATCCTTCAATGATCCCCTCTTCCTCCAGGCGCCGCACTCTCTCCGTCACCGCCGGGGAAGTGAGTCCCACCAGAGTTCCCAGCTCCTTCATGGAGATTCTGGCATTTCCCTGAAGAATATTCAGGATCTTTTTATCTGTACTGTCCATACGTCTCTGCCGCCTCCTGCCGATTGCAGCAATCCGGTATCTGAACGGTTACTGCCAATTCACTTTGTCCATTATAAATCTTTCCCCTGACCTTGTCCATCTATTTTCCCTATGACATAGCGGCGGTCTATTTTCTCTATGACAAAGCGGCGGTCTATTTTCCCTATGACAAAGCAACGGTTTTAATATTTTAAGAAAATGCGGAAAATTACTTTAATTATAAAAGTCATACACTCCATATACCTTTTTCCCTCCATGTTCTTTTCTATTTACGGCTGTTAAAATATAGACAGTAACAAAAAAACACTCTCAGGAGGTATTCATCATGGAAAACATCAATTTACCGATCACAGGAATCTGTTCCTTTGCCAAATATCCAATCTGTACTGACCTTGACACTCTGGATGCTGATATCGCCGTTCTCGGTGTCCCTTATGACCAGGGAGCTGCCTGGTACGGAGGCCAGCGGCTGGCGCCCAGGGCGATCCGCAATATCTCCACGGCTTATGCAAGAGGTGAAACAGGATTCTATGACCCTGAGGAGGATGCCTATCTCCTGGCTGCCCCCATCAGGGTAGCTGACTGCGGTGATGCGGATATGCTCCACGGTGACCGGGAATACTGCTTCTCTTCTATAGAAGAAAGTGTGCGCAGAATACTGAAACGCGGTGCAGCCCCAGCCATTATAGGTGGTGACCATTCCATCTCGATCCCTGTGGCAAGGGCTCTGGAGGAACTGGGAGAAACCATCAATATCGTCCAGTTTGATGCCCACCTGGACTTTGCCATGTCAAGGGGCCCTCAGAAATACGGGAACGGCAGCCCTGTCCGCAGGATGAGTGAAATGTCCCATATTGGCAATATCGTTCAGATCGGCATGCGCGGCCTGGGCAGCAGCTCCCGCGGGGACTGGGCAGACGCCAGAAGCGCAAATACTGTGACCACTGCAAAGGAGTTCCATCGTCTTGGCACAGAAAAAGTCCTGGAACAGATCCCTTCAGGAAAAACCTTTATCACCTTTGATATTGACGCGTATGACTTATCCCTCATGCCCGCCACAGCAGCCCCATCCCCCGGAGGCCTTCTTTATGACGAGACCTGTGAACTGCTGTCCGGAATTTGTGCTAAAACAGACGTCATCGGCTTCGATATGGTGGAAACCGCACCCTCTTACGACACCCCGGCCACTACAGGCTGTCGGCTGGCAGCGCTGACCATGCTGCACATTATGGGGCAGATGACGAAAAAAACACTGGCCTAATCTTCTTCCATTGATTATAATGGTTCAAAACGAACACATTACATTTCAGATTGGAGGAAATGCTTATGCTTCATTCCAGTTATTATCTTCAGCAGCTCAGAGACATTCTATATATTGCGCCTGTTGTGCTCATTGCCATTATGGGGCATGAATTTGCACACGGCTGGGTTTCAAACCGTCTGGGTGATCCGACTCCCCGTATGGATGGCCGTCTTACCCTGAACCCGCTGAAACATCTGGACCCCTTTGGCACCCTGTGCCTGATCTTTTTCAAAATGGGCTGGGCAAAACCTGTGAGGATCAATACGCGCTATTATAAGAACCGCAAATCGGGTATCATTATGGTTTCCCTGGCTGGGCCTTTCATGAATTTCATACTGGCCTTCCTTTCCCTGCTCCT
Source organism: Blautia marasmi (assembly GCF_900258535.1). Lineage (NCBI taxonomy): Bacteria > Bacillati > Bacillota > Clostridia > Lachnospirales > Lachnospiraceae > Blautia > Blautia marasmi. Next base: position 2,916,617 of record NZ_OIWX01000001.1, on the reverse strand, counting down.
TTTCGGCCTTCTCGGAAAATACGGCAGTGCTGCCTCCTCATCCGTTTCCGTATTTCTCCGGTCGTTTTACTATTCGGCAGTTATGAACATTGGCCTTGGGGTATTTAACCTGATTCCCATACCGCCTCTGGACGGCTCCAATGTCCTGGCCGAACTGTGGCCGGGCGTTTCCGCATTTTATCAGCGCATACGCCCCTACCGAACCTGGATTTTGGTCATTCTGCTGGCAAGCGGTGCTTTAAGCAGGACTCTCGGCACAGCCAATACCCATATTCTCAACTCTCTCTGGGGAATTGTAAACTTGCTTCTGAATCTCAATCCATATATCCCCAACACAGGCATATCCATATAACGGCAAACGGGGAGTCCGGCTTATGGGACTCCCCGTTCTTATCCTGTTTTTTTCCACGCTCCTGCATGTTACACGGTCACATTCCCGGTACACTCTTTCTTTTCCGGAAACAAATGTCCGAAGATCCATCTCACAAAGGGTCCCGCAAAAAATATCTGCCAGCAAAATGCCATGGGAAAGTTCATAACCGTTGTCTGGATCCATTTGGCTATTACCTGGGAATCCACTCCTTTAAAAAGAAGGGTGGCTATAAGGCTCATAAGAGGGCACATGATACACACAGTCATAGCAGATACGGCAAGGATCACTGCGGTCATCCGGTCCTCTCCCGGCGTCACAATGCGAAAAGCTAGTTTCTTTGCCAGCGGTCCCGCTATAAACATCTCCAGCAGAAATCCTGCGATCCCCATAACAGCCAGTTCCCCAAACGCCATGACAAACACCTCATTGGTAAGCCCGCCTCTGTCCAATGCTATGTTGTACACCACAAGAGCGTAAACCATCACCACCACCATGATGAGTGTAAAGATAATGTCCTGAAATTTTGTTTTCGGCATAATAAATCCTCCTTATTTCGGCAACAAAAAAAGGCACCAAGACCTATGACCCGTAACTTTCGCTGCGATTATGTCATACAATCTCACTACCATTTTCATCTAATACCGTTATTTAATTTTTACTATTAACCTATTTCATGAAATAAGAAAAGCGCGAGACGGGACTCGAACCCGCGGCCTCGACCTTGGCAAGGTCGCGCTCCACCAACTGAGCCACTCGCGCATAAGAGCGGGTGATGGGAATCGAACCCACATATCCAGCTTGGAAGGCTGGTGTTCTACCACTGAACTACACCCGCAGGTTATTCTGTTGTGTGTTTGTCCTTAAGACGTTATTTATAATATAATAAATTGTTCCAATTGTCAAGACATTTTTTACAATTTTTTTCAAAGGAAATTTGAACTTCTTTAAAATCTATGTTATGCTGTAATCATCAATGTGTGCTGAACGGAAAAAAATGCCGCCTGCCATGTATCCGCAGGTATATGAGATCATAACTTTTTTCAGCCGCAGAAAAACGGACAATACCACTGTCCTATCTTAATGAAAAGGAAGGATGTTGATTTTGAAAATACAAGAATCCGCAGAAAACTATTTGGAAACTATTCTCGTTATCGGAAAAAGAAAATCCCATGTGCGTTCCATAGACATTGCCAACGAACTGGAATTCTCAAAGCCCAGTGTAAGTGTTGCTATGAAAAATCTCAGAATCAACGGCTACATTGAAGTTGACTCAGAAGGCTTTATCACACTCACACCGGAAGGCCGGAAAATAGCGGAAAAAATATATGAACGCCACCAGCTCCTTTCCGGATGGCTGATCCGCCTGGGTGTTGATCCCAAAATAGCTGCTGAGGATGCCTGCCGTATGGAGCATGTGATAAGTGCTGAGAGCTTTGAGGCCATTAAAAAGCACACCCACGGAGCCAATAAGGAATAAACGCTTATACCCGAATCCTAAACCAATACGCATAAAAAATCACGGAATCCCGCTGAATGCTCTGCGGTTTCCCGTGATTTTTTTAGTTAGGCCAGACCTTTTTCCTCCAGCCAGTCTGCCAAAATGTGTTTTCCGGCCTTGATCTTCCTGGCCCTAAGCTGGAATTCTATCAGGGTCAGTAACGTAAACACCGCGCACAGGATGATCATAAACACCACTGCGCCCCGTATACTTTCCCCTCCCGAAATCGTACTTCTGAATGCCTCCACCGAATATGTGAAAGGCACCCACCCATGAAGATAAGGCACAAAGGAACCTGAGATCTCAAGAGGATAGGTTCCCACAGAACCCGCAAGCTGAACCACCATAAATACCAGCATCAGAAAGCTTCCCACCTTGCCGATGAAATTGGTAAAGAAATACATCACTGACATAAATGCCACACTGGCCAGACACGCAAATCCAATCGTTCTGCCCATTTCTGCCGGATTAAATCCGTCAAATACATGAAGAAGCAGTATCATGGCAACCGCCTGCAAAACAGCTATGGTGTAAAGTACTGAGGCCTTGCTGAGCCACCAGGAAAATCCTGATCTTAGCTTACCTTTATATTTTGTCAGCGGGTACATCAAACTGAACGCAATGCATCCCACCCAGAGTCCTACGCTCATCATATAGGGCGCCATTGCGTGCCCGTTATTCTCCACTGTGGTTATCATAGTCTCGCTGGTCTCAACCGGAGCAGCAAACATTTCCACGGTATCATCCGTGGACTTTGTATCTTTTACCTGCCTTGCTCCGTCCTGAAGACTGCTGCTGAGTGTCCGGGAACCATCGGCCGCCTGGCTGATGCCGTCCCCCAGCTCTGCACTGCCGTCCTTTAGTTTTCCGGCCCCTTCCCGGATTGCTCCGGCCCCCTCACTTAACTGGGAGGCTCCATCCAGCAATGTGCTGTTATTTGCCGTTAGTTCCCCGGTCCCGGAAACCAAAGAACCGGTGCCGTCCTTCAGCTCTGCTGCTCCATCTAAAAGCTGACCGCTTCCCCGGAGAAGTTCCTTAGCTCCGTCATCCAGCCGTGATGCTCCGTCCGCCAAAGTCCCGGCTCCCCGGTCCAGGCTGCCGGCTCCCTGATCTAATTGACTGATCCCAGCTTCCAATTCAGGTACCTTTCCCTGCAGTGCCCCGGCACCATCATTCACCTGGCCTGCACCTGCACTCACACCGGTGATTCCCTTCAGAAGACTGTCACTCCCGTACAAAAGCGGCTGCATAGCCTCTGTTCTGAACTGCTCACTTCCCGCTGCCGCCTGCCCGATTCCGGCCTTCAGAAGAGGAGACTTCTGATTCAGCTCATCCGTTCCTGCCTCCAGCTGCTCTGCGCCTGCCTTTGCCTGGCCTGCACCCTCACACAGCGCCAAAGCCCCGTTTTCCAGTGCTGCCATATTCCCCGTTACCGCCTTCACGCCGCCTGTATAAGCAGCTGTTTTGTCAGCAAGGGTCCGGCTGCTGTCCCGCAGTTTTCCAACCGCAGTTACCACCTGTTCCATAGCCTGCGCTTCCGTATCGGATGCCTGGCTGGTTTCCACAGTCGTCACGGTCTGTCCTTTCACCCTGTCTACTGCATTTAAAGCCTCATCCGCGGAAGCCGAGACAGCTTCCCCTGTTCCTCTCAAAGCTGTGCCGCTTTCCCTTAACAGAGCTGCCGCATTCTCCAGCCGGCTGTTGCTTTCATTTACTGCATTCTCATTTTCCTGTGCTGCCGCAACAGCCTGCTCAGCCGCCTGGGCAACCTGTTCTATATCTCCCGAAGCCACCGCAGCCTCAAGGGCTGCCGCCAGCCCATCCGAAGATACGGCATTGACACTGCCAATTCCATCCGCAGAGGTTTCCAGCTCCCCGGCTTTTCCCTGCAGTGCATCTGCCTGCCCATAGAGGATATCCAAAGCCTGCCTTGCCTCTGAGACATCCACATCCGTCTGAACCGTCGTCTCCTCCCCGGAGGCCTGTGTTCCGCTTCCGCCTGCTGTCAGCATGGTATAAAGCTGTTCCAGCCCCTGATTCAGCGCTAAAGCCCCATCTGCCAGTTGTTCCGAATTGGCTCCGCCTTCACCATTGACTGCCTCCATACCGGCTTTCACCTGTCCAATTCCGGCTTTCAGATTTCCACTTCCGGTTTCCAGGTCTTTTGTCCCCTGGACAAGAGCCTCTGCCCCAACATGGATCTGTTCTGCCGCATCCGGCAGTGTATCCGTACTCTCTCTGAGCACTTCCAGCCCTCTGCAAAGCTCTGCCATAGCTGCATCCGCATTGGATACCCCTACTTTCAATGACGTACCTCCTGCTTCAAGCTGTACCGCTCCGTCCGCCAGTGCACCTGTCCCCTGGGCAAGCTGATCCACACCCGCTTTCAATGCAGGCACCTTTCCATCCAATTCCGAAAGTCCTGTATGCAGTGCCCCGGCGCCGTCTTTCAGTTCCCGGGCCCCGGATACCAGGGTGCCAGTCCCGTCAGAAAGTTCGCTGACCCCTGACTTTGCCGCCGTCACACCATCCTTCAGTTGGGCTGCCCCCGAATCCAGCTGTCCGGCACCGCTGTTTACTGTGCTGACGCCGTCCACATAAGTTTTCAGCCCCACACGCAGCGTCTCACTCCCTTCCCGGAACGTAAGCGAGCTGTCCGCCAAAGTCTCAAGATTATCCGTTATGGTCCGGTTCCCCTCAGAGACCTTATCCATACCCGCCTTCAAATCCCCGGACCCGTCGGCTGCCACCTGCATTCCATCTCCAACCTCAGCGATTTGGTCAAACACAGCCTGCGTATAAGTCTTGGTCACTTCCTCCGCTACACTGTTTTTCACCTTCTCCATAGCTGTCTCACTCATCTTAGACGCAATATAATTCGTTCCAGGATTCGTCTGATAAGCAAGCTCCATTTTCTCAGGTTTTTCATCCATCACCGTAGCAGCATTGGCAGAAAAATCCTCAGGGATCGTGATCACCATATAATACGTCCCATTCCTCAGTCCTCTCTCAGCCGTCTCTGCATCCACAAAATTGAAACAAAGCGACTCCTCATCCCTGAGCTTCTCTGTCAGCTCCTTCCCCACATTCAATTCCCTATCATTATAGGAAACTGCTCTGTCCTCATTCACCACCGCCACCGGCAGCTTATCCAGATTTCCATAAGGATCCCACATAGACCCCAAAAAAAGCGTCGTATAAATCGTAGGAATCAAAACAATCGCCACAACCACCACCAAAAGCAGCTTATTGCGGACCAGTCCCTTCCATTCCTTTCTCAACAAATCACATTCCCCTTTCTATCACCATGATTTCCAACACGCCCTCTACCATTCTATGCCCCATCCTCATTTTAGCATGTTACTGTCACTCCATTCTCAACAGCAAGCCCCGCCATACACAATTCCGCCCCTTCAGATATATCCGCCTCTCACCCAGCAAAATACAGCCCATCATCCATAGCACCTGCCAACTCAGACTTCCCCTTCCCCCCGCCTCATAGCACAACATCCCATAACCCGTGACTTATAACATACTCCAATTCCATTAATAGATACCGTGTTGATTTTTAAAGCAACCTGTATTATACTAAAATCACCCCACCCCCACAACCATCAATCCCCCCTCACCCTATCCATTACTAGACACACCCACCCCCATATGTAGCATTTTATACTTTTTTAACATTTCCCCACACTATACAACCACAAAATCCCTCAATCTTCACCCGCTCACCCACGCACCATACAACCATGTAGCCCACAAGCTTCACCCACTTACCACCTGCACTATACAACCACGTAATCCCACAAGCTTCACCCACCCGCACCATACAACCACGTAATCCCACAAGCTTCACCCACCCGCACCATACAACCAGGTACCCCCACAAGCTTCACTCACTACCGCACTATACAACCAGGTGAAGTCGCAGCGGCAGGGTCGGGAGGGCAGGGTGTCAGGTGAGGGATGTTTTAGTGGAGCGCCAGGGAGATCCACCTGCCCCAGTCGCTTACTGAGGAAGCCGTTGCTGACGAAGTTAGCGAATGGGAGCAGGTTAGCTCCCTGGCAGCGGAACGCTTCCCTCACCTGACACCCTGCCCTCCCGGCCCTGCCGCTGCGACTTCACCGTCCCCCCCTATCACGAAAGGAGCCCCCATGCCCAAAAAACCCGACCGCCGTGTCCGCAAAACCAAATCCCACCTCCGCGCCGGCCTCTCCAAACTCATGCAGCACAAAAGCATCAAAGAAATAACCGTAAAAGAACTGGTAGAAGAAGTAGACATCAACCGTTCCACCTTCTATCTCCACTACACTGACATCTACAACCTGCTGGAAACCATAGAGAACGAACTCCAGGAAGAAATCCTGAAAATCATCCAGGAACACCCTGTCAGCCCCTTCAACGAGGCCAGCTTCCCCTTTATAGAGGACATCTTCCTAATCCTCTGGGAAAACAAAGACATCTGCAGTGCCCTTTTAGGCCCCAACGGCGACATGTCCTTTGTCAGCCGCATAGAGAGCATTATATCCGAGCACAGCCTGAAGGTCCTAAAAGCCACCTTCCCGGAAAACATGGACAGCCTGAAATACTCCTATTCCTTCTGTCTGACAGGATGTATCGGCCTGATCAAAACCTGGCTGGACTCAGACACCGGGGAATCCCCCCAGCATATGGCTGATCTGACCTTCCGTCTCATCATGAACGCATTAAAAGATATCTACCCTAAACCGTAAGCGATTCTAAACTCCGGTCCTTTACAGACAACAAAAAGCCCGGGATACCGAATCCTATCAGATGCCTCATGCACTACCATCTGCATGATACATCCATATAGAACCCGGCATCCCAGGCTTTCTCAAAACAGCTCCACACCTTTACCGAACCAGCCTGCCGGCCTATACCCGCTGACTGCCTTCCGCAATCTGTGCTTCACACGCTAATAACTTTCCCTTGCACTCTTGGCAAACCAATCTTCCCTGAGCGTCACATAAAGTTCTACATTAGTAGCGTCCACATAAGGCTTCACATAGAAAATCCCGGCGATCCCGCATGTAACCGCACCCACAATCAGCCATCCAATAAAAGAAAGATCCAGGAAAAAAGCTTCCCACTTCTGTCCATACATCATCTCTTTACTGATTCGCAGTGCTTCCCTGTAATCAATATCCGGCTGCTCCGCCAGTATATACGGGACCATACGGTAGGCATAACTCATCACGATTCCCGGAATCACAAAAAGCAGCGTCCACAGAGCCACAAACAGATTCTTCATGAACATGACCAGCACGGAATTTCCATAAAAACCGCTTTGGAAACCAAACAGCAGTTTAGAAACAGGCGCCTTATAATCCCTGTTTTCCACATAAAATCTGCAGGCTCCCACCAACAACATCTGGAATAGGAAAACATCGAGAAGAATCACAGCCAGTGAAACAGCACCTGAGCTGAACGCATTTCCTCCCCAGTTAAAAAATGAATGGTCCCAGTCAAAACTTAAATGAAGCCCTGAAAATTCCAAAAACGAACCGGATGCCCCATCACTGTCATAATTACGCCCGTACTTAGCCGCCACCAAAGAAGCTATCAAGGACACCAATACTGCAGGCCCGTAATTTCTCAGAAAATTGGCTTTTCCGTTCATTTTAAGTTCCATTCTGTTCCACATATTATCATCCCCCATTCTCCGGAATCAGTGAAAATACCGGATACTTTTTTCACTGTTCCATATTACCATACTTTCATGGAGAATGATACTTCTTTACTGTATTTTCTACCTGGGTAATACTCCCTACCCCCTCCGTGGCCCCCATTTTCTGCACTGCCAGCGCGCCGCAGGCATTTGCATACGCTGCCGCTGTATGCAGATCCATTTCCTTCGCCAGTGCATACACAAACCCTGCCGCAAAACAGTCACCCGCCCCTGTTGTATCCACGCACCGGACTCCGGGAACCGCCGGGCTTTCAAAAAACATTTCCCTGTTCTTCACAAAGCAGCCCTTATCCCCGCATTTGATCACCACATTGCCCACACCACAGTCCAGAAATACATCCGCAATTTCATGCAGCTCTCTCTTTCCGGTAACCAGCACTGCCTCCTCATAATTGGGGAAAAGGAAATCCACAAAGGACAGTGCCTCCCGTATATCTTCAGCTGTCTCCCCGTTTTTTCTCTTGGTCATATCCGCGCAGACCGTTATCCCCTGTGCTTTGGCTCCGGAAAACAGACGGGCCATATCTTTGCTGCCAAGCCTGGGAAAGACAAAGATACTGGCAAAACTAAGTATTTTCACATTCTGAAGAAAATCCCCCTCCAGATGTTCCCCGGAAAGTGTGCGCAAAGTTCCATGAGGGTTGGTCAGAAAACACCGCTCCCCGTTTTCCTTCACCAGCACCACATTGATGCCTGTATCCACGCCGGGTTCTGTCCTGGCAAACTCAAGTCCAATCTCCCATTTGCGGCAATGGCCTCTGATGATCTCTGCAGCCGGGTCCTCACCGAGCACGGTAAGAAGCCGGACCTCCTCTCCCAGCTTTGCCAGAACAGTGGCTTCATTCAGCGCGTCCCCGCCTGTCCTCATGGTAATAGCATCCGCCGGACTTGAGCCGGTCTGAAAAACACCCTCATCTGCCGGCCCTGCCAGGACATCCAATATGGCGGCACCCACAACTAAAATTTTTCCATCCATCTTCGCACTCCTTTGCTTTCCCCTGACACGCCTCATTCCGTATCCCCTAACCGTTTTCTTCCCCCGCGGTTCTCTTCCCTCACTGTTGTCTTCCCCGCAGTTCTCTTCCCTCACTGTTCTCTTCACACGCAGTTCTCTTCCCCGCAGTTCTCTTCACACGCAGTTCTCTTCCCACGCAGTTCTCTTCCCACGCTGTTCTCTTCCTGTAACCCCTTGACCACTCTGTCAGCCACGTGCGGCCCCGGCTCTGTCAGGTTCTATCTGCCGCCTCCCGGAACTTTGCAAATAAATCCTTAAACTTCTGCCGGTCCCTTAAAAAGTCAAACTCTTCCCCTTTTTCTATCTCCTTTAGCATCCCGTTACGCATTCTCTCAAATACTTCCTTCTGCTGTCCGTTATCTGCGCCCTGTTCTGCCAGCTTATCATACAATCTGCTTTTCCCCAGATCCCATGGTTTCCCCATAGATTCCAGCATCCCCTCCAGCTGTTCCAAGGTTCGATCCGCATCCTTTTCAGCCACCGCAGCCGAATAATCCGCCACATACTTTCCGTATTCCCACAGATCCAGCAGTTCCACCACATCTCTGTGTTTTCCCCCATAATATTCCACCCCCTCATAGCAACCCTGCTCCTTACAGATTTCCATAAGGACGATCAGGCAATTCTGTACATCTCCTGCTGCCTGGAGAAGCTTTCTCTGGGTCAGCTTCACTGCCTCCTCTGTTTTACCCTGTTTTCTGTAAAGGAGGGTAAGCATGGGCCTTTTATCCACGCCCAGGTCAGGGATCTCCGCCAGCAGTTCCTCTGCCTTGTCGTATTCCTCCATCTGGATGTAATCACCTACCAGCATATTCAGGGCGCTGCCTCTGATTCCCCAATCGGCTTCTTTGTCTCTGGCAACTCTTTCAAATAATTCCCTTATCTCCTCCTCATACCCCGCCTTATCCTCTTCCGCCGTAGGAAACATAAGAAGGGCACCTTTCAGAAACCCGGCGAGATTGTAGATCAGCTTATAACTGTTGGGATACTCCTTGATCTTCTGCACCGCCAATTCATGTCCCGGCTTATACCCGCTCTCTTTCAGCACTGCAAAAATGCGGCTGCAAAAATGATTGATCTCCTCGTCGGTCAGCTCCTCCTCAAAAGACAGCAGTGTGTTTAAATCCACCTTCAAAAGCCTTGCAAGAGGCGGAAGCAGCATAATATCAGGATAGCTCACTCCCTTTTCCCATTTGTTGACAGCCGGTGCTGATATCCCCAGATACTCTGCAGCCTGTTCCTGGGTCAGCTTCAATTCTTTTCTTCTCGTTCTGATAATCTCATTGATCTTCATAACATTGTCCTCCATATTCAAGACGGACAGCCGGCGCCAGCCCCCGCTCTGCTTTTTCGTTTCCAAGGCAAAGTTCTTTGCTATGTTCATTATAACAGATGCGCATTCCCTGCACTATTGAATCCTTTTTAATTTTCAGTCAATAATTTTAACCATAAGTCAAATTACAAACTGCCCTCTTCCCGGCATCCCTTTCCTTATTATGCCGGTCATAATTTTACCATTGTTGAAACCAGCGGAGCGTGCTATAATCTAAGTTGCAGGATACCTGCATAAAATAGTCCAATTTAAGGAGGTTTTTACTATGTTAGACAAAAAAGTATCTGAACTGCTGAACACGCAGATTAACAAAGAATTCTACTCCGCCTATCTATATCTGGATTTTGCCAATTATTATAAAGACCAGGGACTTGACGGTTTTGCCAACTGGTACAACGTACAGGCCCAGGAGGAACGTGACCATGCCATGCTCTTCATCCAGTATCTGCAGAATAACAGTGAACAGATATCGCTGGAATCCATAGCCAAGCCGGACAAGGTATTTGACGCCTTTGACCAGCCTCTCCATGCAAGCCTGGAGCACGAGCGCTATGTGACCAGCCTGATCCATAACATTTACGATGCTGCATACACGGTAAAGGATTTCCGTACCATGCAGTTTTTGGACTGGTTTGTTAAAGAACAGGGGGAAGAGGAGAAGAACGCAGAGGATCTGATCCGCAAATTTGATCTCTTCGGACACGACTCCAAAAGCCTCTATATGCTGGATTCCGAACTGGCAGCCAGAGTATACGCTGCCCCTTCCCTGGTACTCTGATATGAGCGGGGAAAAATATCTGTGCCCTTGTTTCAAGGTCACAAAAAAGGATATCAAGGAAGCCATAAAAGATGGAGCCTCCTCATTTAAAGAAGTGCGTAAAATGACCAAAGCCGGAAAAGGCTGCGGCCACTGTGAATGCAAAGTGAAAAAATACGCAAAAAAGCAGTTAAAAAAACACGCATCATGAATTTTGACGCAAAGATGCCTGCGGGATCACAATACAACGTGTTGTGACCACCCCGCAGGCATTTTTTATTCCTACCAGATTCCAAGTATTTTCTGCATGACCAGACTCACACCCGTAATCCCGCCCCAGCAGCAGGCCCCCATGAAAATCGGCTTCCCGCCTGTCTTTATAAGCTTCACCACATTGGTATTCAGCCCGATAGCCCCCATTGCCATGACAATGAAAAACTTGCTCAGGGTCTTCAGTGGACTAAAGATTCCCGCCGGGACTCCAAGGCTCACCGCAGCGGTCGTAATAATAGAAGCCCCCACAAAATACAGGATAAAGAAGGGGAAAATCTTCTTGAACTCAACCTTATTCCCCTCCTCCTTAGCATTCTTTGCCCTTACAAATGCCAGTACCAGGGTAATGGGAATGATCGCCAGGGTCCTGGTCAGTTTCACGGTCACGGCCTTGTCAAGAGTGGCTGACCCCAGATGATAAAGTGAATCCCAAGTGGAGGCAGCAGCGGTTACAGAGGATGTATCATTGACAGCCGTCCCCGCAAAAATCCCGAACGCCTCCCCGCTGTGAGTGTCAAATCCGATCAAAGCTCCGAAAGCCGGAAACAAGATTGCTGCCAGAATATTGAACAGAAAGATAACAGAGATAGCCTGAGCCACCTCCTCGTCATCCGCATCAATGACCGGTGCCGTAGCTGCAATGGCGGAACCGCCGCAGATGGAGGAACCGACCCCCACCAAAGTAGATATTTTACCCGGGATCCGCATAACCCGGTGCAATACATAAGCGATCACCAGTGACGTAGTGATCGTTGCTACAATAATGGGAAGGGACTGCTTCCCCGTCTGCAGGATAACGGATAGGTTCAGACCGAATCCCAGAAGGATCACTGCATACTGCAGAACCTTTTTAGAAGTAAATGTGATGCCCTGCTGTACGCCCGATTTATCCTTCAGAAGAAGTGTGACTGCCATACCCAGAAGAATGGCAAAAACCGGTCCGCCGATCACCGGCAGCGCTTTTCCCAAAAACCAGCTGGGCAGTGCGATGACAAGACAGAGCAGAAGACCTTTCCAGTTCTTTTTCAAAAAATCCATAGTGCTTTTCCCCTTTTCTTATTTGCTTTTCCTGGTATATCTTACCATGGATCTACAATAAAGAAAAATTATTTATATTTATTTTTCCATAAATATATTTTATAATATATCCTATACAGGAGGATAAGGATATGCAGGATTTCCGCATGGAAACTTTTTTAACCGTATGTGAAGAATTGAATTATACACGCGCTGCCCAGAAGCTGGGGCTGACACAGCCCGCCGTCTCACAGCACATCCATTTTCTGGAGCAGTTCTACAATACACGCCTGTTCACTGTGCAGGGCCGGAAATTATATTTGACAGAAGCCGGTAAGCTTCTCCACGCTTCTGCCCAGACCATGAAAAATGATGAGGCTCATCTCCGCCGCAGGCTCTTCGATGTACAGCAGCCCAAAAGGGAATACCACTTCGGCGCAACCCTCACAGTAGCTGAATACATCCTCCCGGAGAAAATAAAAAATATCCTGAGGGAGGACCCAGACTGCCGTATGAAGATCACCGTCCAGAATACAAGGGAACTGCTGCGCCAGATTGACACGGGCGAAATTGACTTTGCCGTAGTGGAAGGCTCCTTCCCCAAGGAGGAGTATGATTTTCTCCCCTACAGCAAAGAACCGTATATTGCTGTATGTTCCCCCGGCTTTCCCCTGCCCCAATGCCCCTGTGTCCTGGAAGACCTGCTTTCCTATACCCTGATCACCCGTGAAAAAGGCTCAGGCACCAGAGATATCCTGGAATCCATCCTTGCCCAGCAGAATCTGAAGCTTGCCGACTTTTCCCGCGTGGTGGAATACGGCAGCATCGGCGCCATCAAACGGCTGACCGCCGCCGGATGCGGCATTACCTTTCTATACAAAAAGGCCGCGGAACACGAGCTCCGCAGCCGGAAATTAAAAGAGATCAAATTACAGGAATTCCACCTGCTCCATGGACTTAATTTTGTCTTCCGCAAAGATACCATTTTCAGGGAAGAATACGCTGAACTCTATTCCCTCCTGAAATGACACTGCCCGGATCAAAGACACGCCTACGCCGCATCTGCTGATTCCATTCCCCCGGTGATCCGCTCTATGGCGCAGCAGACCTTCTCAAACAAAAAGTCAAACACCAGGCCGTATACAACGCCGAACAGGTTGTTTATAAGCCTCAGCGCCATGGAACCTGCCATGCCGAACATTCCCATAGCCATGGTAAGGGCTCCGAAGGAGTTAAACACAGTCTGCCACAGATAGGTAGCGGAAAATCCCACGCCAATGCCGCCCAGCATTCCGATACAGCCGTAAAAGCTCTCCGGTATCACAGCACAGAGACCGAAAAACAGAACACAGCCGATCAAATTTCCCGGAAAACGGTATTTAAACCGGTTGAGCAAATCCCTGCGAAACGGCTGGATAATGGACATCATGGCAAATCCTGCCCACATGACCCTGGGCAGATGCAGAAGCTGTGCAAAGAACATGCCTGACGATATGCCGAGGGCCATGCGCAGCTGCCATTTGGTCCTGGCCGATGAAAATGCAAACTCCCGCAGCAGATCCCCCAGTCCCCTCTTATACCGGATCCCCCTGTGGTTTCTGTAAAAGACCAGGACAGTCAGCAGCGCACCCAGAGCCAGTGCAAGGACGCGCATGAGATAATCCCTGCCTGACACATCATTTCCCTGAAGGAGCAGATAGCCCAGAACCCAGGTGGCGTGATTGGCCATGATGATGTTATGGCACCCCAGTGTAAGGATCAGAAGTAAAAAGACAAAATTCAGAAAAAAGCCCCACCCCGGTGACACCATATTGGTCAGCTTAGGTCCCACTGCCAGAATGGCAAATAAAACAGCGATAACTCCATTTCCATGGGAAGCCCTGATTCCCAGATCCGCTGACCTGAAAACCATCACGGTAAGCAGCACTACCACGCCGGCCACGCTGTTGCTCTCCCCGAAGATCCCGGTATAAGCCGTGACAAATACCATACAAAAAGCAAGCGTCAGAAACACTTTAAAAATATAGATGAGAAGATGCCTTCCCCTCTCTCTGTTGTCCTTACTGTTCTTGATCAGCGCCTTGGAACCGGCCTGATTTAACTGCAATTCCTGATAAATACTCAAATGATCCACTCCCTGAATAACTATTTTTTACTACTGCTGTATCTGTTGTGTTTCCCCTGCATGATGATTGGCCACACGTATCAGCTCCATAAGCCGGCCAAACGTCTCCTCCCCGGCCTTGCGCCTCATGGAATACAGAGGTTCCAAATAATACTGGTACGTGCGTTCCAGCTCCTCCTGCCCTTTATGGGTAATGTACAGAAAATAGCTGCGATGGTCTTCCGTACAAGCCTCTTTCCCCAAAAATTCTTTTCTGCACAGGCTCTCCACCAAACGGCTGACCACCGGCTTGCTGATTCCCATACCCGCGCAGAGCATGTGGGATGTGAGCTTCTCCTTTGAGAGTGCCACGCGGGAGAGCAGGTCCAGTTCCTGGGCAGAGGAAATCCCGCCTTTTTTTGCCCTTCTTACATGCAGGCTGCAGAAATGCCTGATATCCTGCATACTCTCCATCATTTCTATCCAATCATATTCCATTGCTTTTCTCCCATATATGCGTTCGTAATTTCCCCGGTACGGTCCTTTTTAGTTTACTTTATCAACTATTAAGGTATACTACACCAATTAGTTCATTTTGTCAACTACTTTCACATGCTTTTTACAACGTCACCTGCATATCCTTAAACTCTTTTGGTGATATTCCATACTCTTTCTTGAAAGCACGGTAAAAACTGGAATAATCACCAAACCCAAACATGGGATATACCTGACTGATCCCCACATCCCCCAGTATGGCGTCCCTGCAGGCTGCCAGACGTTTTTTTGTGATATACTGGTGAATAGACAAGCCCGTACTGTCTTTAAAGATATGCGCAATATGATATTTACTCACAAAAAACTGTTTTGCCAGATTCTCCAGTGACAGATCACCATCCAGGTTTTCTTCTATATAATCAGCCAGGCCCTGATACAGGTTCAGTTCCTCTCTCTCACTTTTCGGATAATTCTGTTCGTGCACGATCCTGTTCAGGTGGAGGATCAGGTCATTGACACACAGGGAGATTTTAGCTTCCCTTCCGAACCGTTTGGAACGCATTTCATCAATAAGTCCAAAAACCTTAGACTGAATGGTATTAAAGATCACCACATCGGTGTGAAAGATATAATTCTTTGTCACCTTCACATGCTGCATGAGATAGGCATAATCCGAAGAGATCTCCATCAGGCTGTTACAGTATTCCTCTGTGATCCAGAACACAAACCGTCTGTACGGATTCTCCTGGTTCCTGATAACCGCATGGTGCTGCGCCCTGGGCGGTATCAGCACAACGTCCCCGGGCCTCATGGGATATTCTTTCTCTTCTATTATCATGGTCACATTGCCCTCCAGGAAAAAATAGAACTCATAATAGCTGTGCGCATGGTTTTTTACCTGAGATAAGTAAAAATCACTGTAATAATAAATTTCAAAATCCTGGGAAAGCATATACTGTCTGGTACTGAATGCGGTCTGCAGATTTTTTTTCAAAGCTTTCACCTCCGTTATTTTTAACAGATTACCACGAAACCGCAACTTTTGCAATGTAAACAACAAATCAGTCAATTGGATTTTTTCCCGGTATGGCTATAATAATAGATAACAAGTAAATGAATCCCAAGCGGAAAAGAGAAAGGATACGAAAAACTATGGAAATGACATTAAGATGGTATGGTTCTAAATTTGACACAGTCACTCTGAAACAGATTCGTCAGATTCCCGGTGTAACAGGGGTTATCACTACCCTTTACGATACACAGCCAGGTGAGGTCTGGAGCAGAGAACGCATCGCTGCCCTGAAAGAAGAGGTCGCTGCATCAGGACTTCACATTTCCGGTATCGAGAGCGTAAACATCCATGACGCCATCAAGACCGGCTCCCCGGAAAGAGACATGTACATTGACAACTATATCGAAACTCTGGAAAACCTGGGAAAAGAAGACATACATCTGGTATGCTACAACTTCATGCCTGTATTTGACTGGACCAGAACAGAACTGGCACGTGTAAGACCGGACGGTTCCACAGTTCTTGCATACACACAGGAAGCGGTTGATGCCCTTGACCCGGAAAACATGTTTGAATCCATCGCAGGCGACACCAACGGCACGATCATGCCGGGCTGGGAGCCGGAACGTATGGCTAAGATCAAAGAGCTGTTCGACATGTACAAAGACATTGACGACGAAAAATTATTTGAAAACCTGAAATACTTCCTGGAGCGCATCATGCCTGTCTGCAACAAATACGACATCAACATGGCGATCCATCCGGATGATCCTGCATGGAGCGTATTCGGCCTTCCGCGCATCATCATCAACAAAGCCAACATCCTCCGCATGATGGCAATGGTGGATGACCCGCACAACGGCGTTACCTTCTGCTCCGGCTCCTATGGCACCAACCTGGAAAATGACCTGCCGGATATGATCCGTTCCTTAAAAGGCAGGATCCATTTTGCTCATGTGCGCAACCTGAAATTCAACTCACCTACTGATTTTGAGGAGGCAGCCCACCTCTCCACAGACGGAACCTTTGATATGTACGAGATCATGAAAGCTCTCTATGATATCGGATTTGAAGGACCTGTGCGCCCAGACCACGGCCGCATGATCTGGGATGAAGTGGCAATGCCCGGATATGGCCTCTACGACAGGGCACTTGGCGCAACATACTTAAATGGTCTTTGGGAAGCAATCGTGAAAGGAGCAAGATAGTCATGCAGGTAAATGAACAGGGATTAAAAAATAAAGAACAGTGGGAAAGCAAAGGCTACTCCCTTCCGGGATTTGACCGAGCAGCCGTGACTGAGAAAACCAGAGAAAATCCGTTCTGGGTACACTTCGGCGCAGGCAACATCTTCCGTGCGTTCCAGGCAAACGTAGTACAGGACCTTTTAAACAAAGGTGTTCTGGACCGCGGTCTGGTCGTTGCAGAGGGATTTGACTATGAAATCGTGGAAAAAATGAACCGCCCCCATGACGGCTACAGCATCCTGGTCACCTTGAAAGCAAACGGCTCTGTGGAAAAAACCGTTGTGGGCAGTGTAGTGGAGTCCCTCACCGTTGACTCTGAAAATGATGCAGACTTCAACCGTCTGCGTGAGATCTTCAAAAAAGATTCTCTGCAGATGGCCAGCTTCACCATCACAGAAAAAGGCTACAGCCTTGTAAACGGCAAAGGTGAGATGCTCCCCTCTGTTGTGGCGGATATGGAAAAAGGTCCGGAAAAACCGGAAAGCTACATCGGCAAGGTGGTAAGCCTTCTGTACACCAGATTCCAGGCAGGAGAAAAGCCGATCGCCATGGTGAGCATGGACAACTGCTCCCACAACGGCAGCAAGCTCCACGACGCAGTCTATGCATTTGCAAAAAAATGGTCTGAGACAGGCCTGACAGATAAATCTTTTGTGGATTATATTGAAAACCCGGCAAAGGTTTCCTTCCCCTGGTCCATGATCGACAAGATCACCCCAAGACCGGACCCGTCTGTGGAAGAGATCTTGAAAAAGGATGGCGTAGAAGAATTAGAGCCGGTTGTAACCTCCAAAAACACATACGTGGCTCCCTTCGTAAACGCTGAGGAATGCCAGTACCTGGTCATCGAGGACGCATTCCCCAACGGAAGACCTGAGCTGGAAAAAGGCGGCCTGATCTTCACCACCCGTGAAACTGTGGATAAAGTGGAAAAAATGAAGGTCTGCACCTGTTTAAATCCCCTCCACACTGCACTTGCCGTATTCGGCTGCATCCTGGGCTATGACCTGATCTCCAAAGAGATGAAGGACGAGACCCTGAAAAGGCTTGTGGAAGGCATCGGCTATGTGGAAGGTCTGCCGGTTGTTATCAACCCCGGCATTCTGGACCCGAAAGAGTTCATTGACACAGTATTAGGCGTTCGTATCCCCAATCCGTTCATGCCGGATACTCCGCAGCGTATCGCTACCGATACTTCCCAGAAGCTGGCGATCCGTTTTGGCGAAACCATCAAGGCTTATCAGGCATCCCCTGAGCTTAACGTATCCGACTTAAAGCTGATCCCTCTTGTATTCGCAGGATGGCTCCGCTACCTGATGGGTGTGGATGACAACGGCAATACCTTTGAATTAAGCCCGGACCCGCTTCTTGACACTGTCCGCCCATACGTTGCAGACGTAAAACTGGGCGAGCCTGTGGACGCAGAAAAACTGCTGAAACCGGTTCTGGAAAACGAAAAGATCTTCGGTGTGAACCTCTATGAGGCCGGCATGGCTGACACTGTATGCGGCTACTTTACACAGATGACAGCCGGTACAGGCGCTGTCCGCAGCACACTGGAAAAATACGTCTGATCTCCCGTCATACCCTCTGGGGCCGCACGGCTCCTCCGCTCCTGCGGCCCCTCAAAAGGCGGCGCCATATGGTTCAAACCATACGGCGCCGCCTGTATTTTTATCCTTTAGTATACATCTGCTCCAAAAGGCATCAGAGCCAGCTTCGCTATTTTAAAATGCTGCATGCCAAAGGGAATTCCCACAATGGTAATACAGAGTAAAATGCCAATGACCAGGGACTCCAGAGCCAGGGGGATCCCCGTCACGATCATCCAAATGACATTTAGGAGCAGAGAGCCTGCCCCTCCGCCGTACTGCACTTCTTTTCCAAAAGGAAAGAAGGCAAGCGCCGCGAATTTAAAGCACTGCAGCCCTACAGGGATCCCAACGATCGTGATACACCATAAAAGCCCTGCCAGGCACCAGCTCAATCCGCTGATACAGCCGCCGAATACAAACCAAAGCACATTACCAAGACATCCCATAACTTTACCTCCTATCTATCCTATTCATCTAACAAGTCTCTTAATTCTTCAAGGATCACCCGCACCCGCATGATCGCGTCATCCACCTGCTCTCTGGCATCATTGATCTTTCTCTGCACCAGATAGTCTGACACAGGCCCGTCAAAAAAGAAGTCGGCAAACGTAAGGAAGGAGCTGATATCCATTCGCAGATCTAAGGGAACCTGAACATCTCTTAACTCTCTCTGGAACACAAGAAGCTGTCTCTTTGCTTCCTCCATATAGCCTGTGGCATCTGACATCTTTGAGTGTTTTACCCAGTCTGTAAAAAAACCGCCGCCCAGCATATCGAAAATCCCCCAGTTCTTTGCTCCCTGAAGCCTCTCTTTTGCATTCTCCAGACAATACAGGGCTTTCTCACCTGCCGCTGCTGCTTCCTCAATTTCTCTTCTTCTCACTACGTCTCTCATCTTTCTTTTCCTCCATTTTTTCAGCCAGCTTTTCTGCGGCGGATATCTGGAAGGTGTTTGCTAATAGATGGAACTAAAAAAAGACCTCTATTATGACATCCGCCACAATAAAAGTCTTGCTATCTCATTTGATACGGACACCTCTCGGTATCGGTTGACGATTTCAAACCCGTTCATCTCTGAACGTTCAGCTACTCCCTTTCGATTGCTTGAATAGAATATAGCACAGAGCGCCGGAGTTGTCAATACATTAATGAAAAAACATCGAAGCTGTGGGACAGCTTGCGTAACAGTTCATACAGGTCTGCGCATTTACTGCGCTGACCGTATGAAGAAGTAGTGCCAGCAGGCATCCAGCCCATCGCGAAGCGATTTTTAATGGCTGGATGCGTAACGGTTCAGCTTGTCTGAACTGTTACCAGCTTACCGATAACACGCCTTTCTTTCTCCTGTTTACGGTAACTGTCCCGCTGCAAAACTGCTGAAACCGCTCTTATATCATCACGGCTTCTCTTCCTTGGGGCTTCCTGACTTCTGATACTGCTTGTCAAACTCCGGCCTTGGAAGGGGCTTGTTGAAATAATATCCCTGAATATAAAAACACTCCAAATCCTTCAGTATCTCAAGCTGCTCCCTGTTTTCCACTCCCTCAGCAACCACTTCCATCTGCAGCTCCTGGCAGAGCGTCAGAATATTTTTCACGATGATACGCGCATTCTCATTTGTGAGCAGGTTATTCACCAGCCCCTTATCCAGCTTCAGATGATTGAACCGGATAGCGGACAGGAAGGAGAGATTGCTGTATTTCGCACCGAAATCATCGAGGGCAATATGATAGCCGGCCTGACAGATCTGTTTTCCGATCTGGGCCACGGTGCTGCGCTCCACCTCTCCCATACTCTCTGTGATCTCGATCTCCACATACCGCTTATCTACACCGTAGCGGAAGATGATCTCCTCCATTCTATCAATAAGCTGTTCTTCCAGGAGCGTAGCCCTGGAAAAATTAAGGGAGACCGGAATCAGCTCCACACCTCTGCGCTCCCATTCTTTTAAGATTTTGCATACTTCCTCAAACACAAAAAAATCTATATAATGGATCAGCCCCGCTGCTTCCAGGAACGGAATAAACTTTCCCGGGGGCACGATCCCCTTGTCCGGGTCCTGATACCGTACCAGCGCCTCCGCACCGAACAGGGTATTATTATAGGTATCAATCTTAGGCTGGAGATATACTGTAAATCTTCCGGCCGCCAAATCTTTCAGCAGATCCTTCAGCACTCCTGCACTTTTATGTACTTCCATAAAGGGATGTTTATTATAATACTCCTGCTTGGCTATCATCCTCCGTTCTTCTGCGCTGGCTATCAGAAAATCCAGGCTGATATCCGTATCCGTCCAGGCGCTGCCCACTGAGACACTGGTCACATCGCGCATTCTCTCACGCATTCTTTTCAGACGTTTTGTAAAAGAGTCCTGGGAAATATTCTCACTGATCAGCAGAAACTCATCTCCTGTAAAGCGGTAAATCCTTGCGGCCGGAAATTCTTCCTGCATGATACCTGCGGTAAACTGTACTACATTGTCCCCGTAGGCATTTCCGTAAACCCTGTTAATATCCTTCAGACCGTTGATATCTATGGAGATCACCCCCAGAGAGATAAGCCCCTCCTCCTGCAGGCCGGAACAATACTCCTTATAACTGTTCCGGTTCAGCACACCTGTCAATTCGTCATGATGAAGCAGGAATTCCTGTTTTTCCTGGAGGCCGCGCTTTGTCAGTTCGTTGGCCATAAAGTAGCGCATGGTGGTGAGGATGGCCTTGTACTCTGTATTTTTTGTGGGATTATCAACGCCCATACAGCCCACAAGCCTTTTTCCCTCCTCCAGCTCTGTCATAAAACAGGATGGAATATCCAGGTCCTTTAAAGTCTTATAAAGTGTACGGCGTTTCTCTTTCCACGCCTCCACATCGCTTACATATTGAAGCTGCCTTAAATCCGCCCATTCCCGCACATTTGGATTTCCGGGCTGGAGGTATAGGCTGCTATCCTTAAAAAGAGATGGCGTCCCCTCTTTTTTCCACTCATAAAATTCCTGTATGCAGCCGTTTTCCGGGTCACATGAAAATACATATGCCCTGTCCCCGCCATAATATGCAGCCAGGGTTTCCAGCACCGTCTCCAATGACTGTCTGAAATCAGCTGCCCCGGTAAGAGCAAACATACTCTGCAGCAGGACCTTTTCCCCCTCACTGTCAACCCCGGTGCAGGCCAACTGCTCCGCTGCTACCTGTTCCTTGGGGGCTTCCAGCTTATATTTTTTCAATTGTCTGCTGTAGACAAAGACACCGCTTCTTCCCATGGAGATACCGGTCTCCAGTGCTGCTTTTGCCTTCCGGTATAATCCCTGGAAAATAGTATCCGGCCGGTTCTCAAAAATGATCCCGCAGGATACATTGACCGACTGACTGAGATTGGGAAACAGATAAGGCAGGGCGATGGTCCTGATCACCTCTTCTGCGCACTGGCGCACAAATTCCGATTTCGGATCGTTGTACACAAAAACAACAAATTCATCCCCATAAAACCTGCCGATAATGGCATCCTCTATAAACCTCATCTTAATCTGGTTGCCAATTTCTTTCAGCACGTCATCCGCGGCCACATAACCGATCTCCTGGACCAGTCTTGTAAAATAGTCCACATTGAATACCAGCAGTGCATAGGACTGCCCTTTGCTGTGGTTTTTCAGCAGAGCGTCCCCTATCATCTGAATGGCAGTATCCTTATTATAAACCCCGGTCTGCATATCATACTGTGCACGGACTTTCAACGCCAGTTCCAGGTTCTTTTTTTCATTGATATTTTCCAGGGTTCCGTAGACGTACAAGTCTCCATTTTGGACATCACGTACCAGACGTGCCACGGCATTGACCCATAACAGACTGCCGTTCCTGTTTTTCCTGCGGTACTCAAAGTTTATGGCTGTATTGCCTTCCTTATACGCTTTGCACAGGGCTTCCCGGTTCATCAGCTTCTGCAGCCGCAGCATATCCTCCTCATTGGCCATACTCTCATTGTGAAGCTCCATCAGCTCCTCATATGTCATTCCCGGCGGGTATTCCTTCTGAACCTTTCCCTCCACATACTCTACGCAGTTCCGGTCAAGATTGCAGCGGAAACTGGCGATCACACCTCCGTCATAGGTGAGTCTGAGCTGCAGCTCCTGCTGGTAGATCATCTCCGCCTTTTTTTGTTTTGTGATATCCTCGCCGACGGCAACCGCACAGTAGGGTGCCCCCTTCTCATCATAGAGCATAGTGTAGCTTACCTGCTCCCACCACCAGTAGCTGCCATCTGCGGAACGGGTGAGGATGTCTGCCTGCACATGACTCTGCCCCTGTTCCAGCCTGCTGTACAGATCAAGCAGGTCCTGGCGGCTTCTGGGGTGTATATACCCCTTTTCCAGCAGTGTCTGCGGCGCGTTATCCATCTGCCCGAATCCATGGTTTTCCTGCGCCCCCTCAGTCAGGGTCAGTGTGCGGGACCTGATATCATATTCCCACACATTGATACGGGATTTTTTCAGGGCCGTCCGGTAGACCATCTCCTTATGAGCCAGCTCCCTTTCCAGAGACTTCTCCCCATCCGGGCCAATCCCCTGGCGGACAGCCTGCACTCTCTCATCCTCTGCCTGTCCTTGGCGTGTTCCCCCTCTCTGCCCATAAATGCAGTACCGCCCTTTGCCGTTTTTCTTTGCCTGGTACATGGCTGCATCCGCCTTTGCAAACAGGGACATAAAGTCCGTGCCGTGTCCCGGAAACAGGCTGACTCCAATGCTGCAGCCAATACTGCAGGTGGTCTCCCCTGTGGTATAATGGTCAAAAATCTTCCGGATCGCCTCCACCTTGCCGGCAATGAAATCACTCTTTTGTAGATTTGTCATGAACACCACAAATTCATCGCCGCCGATCCGGGCAACAATATCCTCCCGCCTGAAAATGGTGCGGAGGCTTCCTGCTGTTTCAGTTAATACCCGGTCTCCAAACAGGTGTCCGTAAGTATCATTGATACTCTTAAAATTATCCACATCGATCAGCAGCATTGCAGCAGGATTTTGTCCCTGCCGGATGTATTGCTCGACTCTTGCCACACACTCCCTGCGGTTCAACAGACCGGTAAGGGGGTCTAAAGTGGCCGCCTTCTGCGCCCTGATAATTTCCTTTTTCCGCTGGTCAATATCTGAGATGATACCCAGGATCTTCAAAAGTTTTCCGTCCATATCCCGGAGCGCTGTGGCGTGGACATCCACCCAGAGGTAGGAACTGTCCCTTCCCTTCAGACGATACTCGCATTCCATTTTGTCATTGCCCCTCAAAATGGCCTGGAATCCCCCTCTCAGTCTCGCTTTATCTGCCTCATATACGATGTCTGTGGCGAACATAGAATCCGGAAACCCCTCCGCAGGGATCTGATAACCGAATTTCTTCTCAAAATTAGGAGAATAATATATCTCATAAGTAACACAGTCCAGCTCGAAAATAATATCCTGCATCTGCGACAGCACGATCTCATATCTCTGCTCACTGATGGCAAGCTGCCGCTGCGCCTCCTTCTCAGCGCTGGTGTCATGAAAAATGCAGTGGAACCAGTTTCCGTCTTTCGTATCCTCCTTAAACTCCGCGCTGATCCATACCCAGCAGATCGTTCCGCCCTTCTTAACCAGCCGGTTTTCATACATAAAGACATTGCCGGTTTCCAATTGTCTGCTGATCTCCTCCCGGATCATTTCCCGGTCGCCCTCATAAACGGCATCCAGAACATGGTTATGAAACCGTTCTGCAAATTCTTCCCGTGTGTACCCTAAAAATGCGAACAGATAATCATCGGCATCAATCAAAGTAAAATGTTCATCATACCGACAGTTAAATACGCCTCCGCCGATTTTTTCCTTCCCGGTAGAGCTGTTTTCTTTTTCCGTCATGCTCAATCGGCCTCCTTCGTTCTTCCTGTTTATTTGAAGTTCTCCATCCTTTATAATCATTGTATTACAACCGAGGCGAATTTTAAACTTTTCTGTTCGATTTTGTAATTTTTTTCCATTATCCGGAATGGCTTGCAGGGAACTTGCATGAAAATAGCCTGCCAAACCGGCAGGCTAAGGCTTTGGAAGGGTCAGGATGGTCACCTGTGTGACATATTCTTCCATATCTGACACCGCAATTTCATTTAGTCCGATTTCATAAGCATATCCTGTGATCCGGCAGCCATGGTCATCCGCAAAGGCCAGCATTCTGTGGTAAAGTTCCGGCAGCTTGTCCCAGCTTCCTTTGCAGAACCCCCTAAGATATGTTCCTGCCGGCTTTCTGTAATACCCCTCTGCCTCTGCCGGATGCTCCATCTGGGTATATAACCCGTCATAGATCTCAAACTCTCCCCGCCGGATCTTTTCCTCAGAGAGTATGCTGCCGCAGCTCGTCTTATATTTACTCAAATCCCATGTTGTCTGCAGATGCTCCAGCAGGGTGCTCATATCCGCAAATTCTCCCTGCTGCACTTCAGAGGACAGAGGCGTTATAAAAAGATACTCCTCCTCACACTCCACCAGATCCATCTGTCCGTCCTCCACCTCCATACAGAGCCGCAGCATCTCCTGCTTTTTCTTCAGGACCTTCTTCAGGCTCTCCAGATTCCGGATGGTATCCTCAATCTCCCCTATTTTTTTCTCCGACAGGGATATGAATCTAGGGGCTGTGGGCCGGTTCAGATACTCCTTGATCTCCCCAATGGACATATTCAGCTCCCGGAGTGCCAGTATGCTTTCCAGTTCGGCACTCTGCTGGTAGGTGTAATAGCGGTACCCGTTCTTTCCCTTGTATGCAGGTGAAAAAAGTCCGATATCATCATAATAGTGCAGTGTGCGTTTGTTTAGATGATGCAGCCTGGCAAACTGTCCTGCTGTGAAAAGTATAGAATTCTGAAACATGTTATCCTCCCTTGCCCCTTTATCCGCTGTACTCCATAAAATGACTATACCATATTATCCCATACCCATAAAGCCTGATCAACGCAAAAACTTTTCCTCAAACACATCTGCCGGAACCGGTCTGGAATATATATACCCTTGTATCATATCACAGTCCGCCATACGCAGGTACTCTACCTGTTCCCGCTCTTCAATCCCCTCCGCCACGTTTTTCACATCCAGCTTTTTGGCCAGCTCCATCAGACAGGCGATCACATCCCTCGCCTTCTCACTGTGCATATCCTGAAAGAAGATCCGGTCAAGCTTCAGCGCATCCACATCAAACTCTTTTAACAGGCCCAGGGAGGAAAATCCGGAGCCAAAATCATCCAGGGAACACCGAAACCCCAGTTTATGCATCTGACGGATGCTTTCTTTTACTATGTCTATTTGATTCTCCTCTAAAAATATGGATTCTGTCAGCTCAAATTCCAGCAAGTCTGTTCTGACGCCATAACGGCCTGCGATCACGGATAATTCCTCCAGAAATTCCGGCCGACTGAAATGCTGTCTCGACAAATTGACAGATATGGGGATCAGCTTTTTGCCCATTTCCTCCCATTTTTTCATAAGAGCACATACCTTTTCAAACACATATATATCCAGCCTGCATATTTTTCCATTCCGCTCAAACAGGGGAATGAAATCTGATGGATAAATCACACCTTTTTTAGGATGCTGCCACCGAACCAGTGCCTCCGCCCCTTTTGTTTCCCCTGACTTTGGACTGATCTTTGGCTGCAGAAACACTTGGAAATCATGGCCGGAAAGAGAATCCTCAAACATTTCGTTCATCTCCTCCTCCCATTTCAGGCGCTCCGCAAATCCCTCATCGTAAAACCCACATTCCTCCCCTGCTTTTTTCTCACTGCTCTGTTCCGCAAGGCGCGCATGGTCCTGTAAGATCGTGATCTCCTCACCCGGATCTTCAATGATACAGGCTCCCTGGCGGAAAGATACCGGGTAATGGGGTGCCTCGGTGCCGGAAAATGAATTGATCTCCGCAATCACAGTCTTCAGCCTCGTCTGTATACGTTCCGGTTCCGCCTCCCGCAGACACAGAAAAAAACTGTCTGATTCAGCTCTGGCCGCAAATTCATTTTCGGATGGCCTGATATGGCGCTGCAGTACCTGATGGATATAACACAGCATTTCATTGCCGCCCTCAATACCGAACCTCTCGTTGATCATCTTAAAGCCTTTTACATTCATCATGACAATACAAAAGGCAGAAGGCTCCATTTTAAGCGCTGTCTCTTTATATTTCAGGCAAAAAGCAGCCTGGTTCATCCCTCCGGTGACATTGTCCTGAAAGGCGTAACGCTCCAGCTCCCTTCTCCCTGTGTTGAAAAAGCGGTACACTTTCACAAGGAGGACAAAAAACACTGCCATTACAAATCCCAGGATCAAAAAGAATCTCCATATATTCCCTTCCAGACTGCCTGAGATCAGATCCGCAGGTATGATGGTCAGAAGAACCCAGTCGTTAACTCCCAAGGGATCATAAGACAGAAACAGCTCCTCCTGATGCACCGAAGTGAATTTCAGTATTCCGCCCGCACCTTTCTGCATGTCCTTCAGCATCTCTTCCAGCTCAGATACGACTTCCCGGTCCCCACTTTTCTTGAAGATATCTTCCAGCTGAAGAAACGGCTTTAGGTCTGTGGGGGATAGGATCACCTTCCCGCTGCTGTCAATGATACAGCTCAGGCTCTCACCGTCAAAGCTCTTGGACGCGATCATAGCCTGCATTTTTTCCTTGCTCCGAGTACCCACCATGACATACTCCACCGTACCGTCCCTATAAACCGGCACGGAATAGATGATCTCCTGACCGCCAAGATAACTGGTCCCGTCCCTTCCCTCAAAGGAATCCCTGACACAATCCAGTTTCCCTATTTTCTCCAGATCCGCCGCGCCAATGGTCTCGGGCAGTGGTGTATGCACCATACCTCCCTGTCTGTCGATAAGCCCCAGAAAATTAAATTCCAATATTTTGGCTTTCTGTTCCAGTATGGTTTCAAGTCCGGCCTTATCTTCATCTGCGATAAGGTCCGCCGCCATTTTCAGATCCCGGGATTTATGTTTCATGGTATTGCCTATCTCTCCCGCCATATACATGGTCACATCGTTCAAATATTCTTCTGTACTGCGGGCCAATACCTTTTGAAGGTCAATAACATTCCAGGCAGATATCATCAGTGTAACCAGGATAACCATAGAGATGATCCCCACCTGGGCCCCGCTTATTAAAAAAGGCCCCTGATATGCAGAGCCCCTTCCAGCTCTTCGTCTCATGTTCCACACTCCTGCTGTAATACGGTTTCTTTTCTCTTTTAAAATATTCTACAATGGCTTTCTTTTTCTGTGCAATCTGATATTTGTGTACATGTACATATAGTATTATAATAATACACATACTATCGGCGCAAAGGAGACGGTACTATGGAACAGAAAAACAGATTATTTGACTTTTTATACCAAAGCCTGAAAAAACAGATCGTAACCGGGCTTCTCCCATACGGAAGCACACTGCCTTCCATGAGTCAGCTCTGTGAAATATATCATGTGAGAATGCGCACAGCCAGGGATGTTCTGAAAGCACTGGCACGTGAGGGCTATATCCGGACAGCCCAGCGCAGACCCACCCTTGTGATATACGGGCAGGCCCAAATACCTGAGGCAGGTGCATCCCGGGAACCTTCCATAAAGACTATCCTTTCGCACAGATCCTCCATTCTGTCTGTGTATGAAACCATGGCACTGCTGATGCCTCCTCTTTTCTCCTTTTCCGCCATGGTCTGCGGTGAGGAAAAAATGCAGAACTGCCTCTGGATCCTGGCGCAGGAGAAAAAAGCCCACAGAAACAAATGGCAGACTTACTCCACCTTTCTGCATGAAATTCTTTCCGCTTCCGGCAGCCTGCTGTTCCGGGACTTATATATCAGTCTTGAACTCTATGCACAGATCCCCTTCTTCTGGGAACACAGAGATTCCCTGACTGAGCCTGCAGATAATATCATAAAACAAAACACATTCTGGCACACCGGACTCCTGAAACCGGAAAACGGGGAGGAGGCGCTGCGCTATTTTACTGCGCATTACCGGTTCACCAAAGATATGATCAAAAAATACCTGGACAGGCTTTCCCCGGAGTATCCGCAGATACAGGAATCTGATGAAAATCTATACTCCTGGGATGCGGACCTTGGCAGAGACCATTATTATATGCAGATCACCAGGGATATCATTGACAAAATAGGAATAGGGATTTATAAAGACAAGGAGTTTCTGCCCTCAGAGGAGGCTTTGTCCAGGCAGTATCAAGTTTCCATAGCCACAGTGCGCAGGGCGCTCTCCAACCTGAACAGGCTGGGCTTCTGCAAAACCTACAATGTCAAAGGAACGCAGGTCACTCTTTTCAATGACCGGGCTACTTACTCCTGCATGAAGGACAAGACATATAAAAATGACACGCTGCTGTATTTAAGCAGTCTCCAGTTCATGGCCCTGGCTGCTCCCCCTGCCGTCACGCTGACCTTTGACCTGATAACAGAAGAGAATCTAAGATCACTGGAGGAAAGATTCCGGGAACCATACGCCATTCCCCTGGACTTAATTATGGACTGTATCACAGCGCGGATGCCGCTGTATCCCTTCCGGATCATTCTGAAGGAGGTTAAAAAAATGCTGCACTGGGGATACTATTTTTCTTTCTATCCGGAGGGCAGCCAAATGTCCAATATCATTAACCAGATGGGTCTGCAGGCCTTTCAATATCTGCGCAGAAAAGACCGGAAAGCCTTTGCCGGACAGCTCAGTGCGTGCTACTGCCACATTCTGGTCTTTGTCCGTGACTTCATGAAAGGCTGCGGCCTCCCCGAAGCAGACAAGATCGCAGCACCGGATATGTCTTTTATCAGCTTATATATCTGAACAAAAAGAAACCCTTGTAAAATTTTCATTCTACAAGGGTTTTAACGTGCGCGAGAAGATTCGAACTCCCGACCTTCTGGTCCGTAGCCAGACGCTCTATCCAGCTGAGCTACGCGCACATCCAATCATTGGATAGATATTAATTTGTTATTGCCTTAGCAACGAAACTTATTATATCTTATGGTACGAAAAATGTCAATAGGTTTTTTTAAACTTTTTGTAACTATACAGTAGGTCTGCGCATTTACTGCGCCGACCGTAAAAAAACCTTGAGCTGCAAGCAAAAATCCCATCACCCAAGGCGATTCTGCATGGATTTTTGCCCGTAACTGGGAAGGTACTGAACAGTTACAACTTTTTTATCCTCTATACTTGCCATTTTTCGGCGAATTGTTTATAGTAAAAGATAAGCGCAATTTACCTATTATAAAGGAGTTACAATATTATGAGAGCATCATCAGATTTGAAGACCATGCTGGCCTCCATCCACCGGAAAAGTTATCCTGCCTACAAGGATCTGCGGGGTGTCTACGCTTTTGGTGACTATACATTATCCATTGACCATGTGCAGGGCGACCCTTTTGCGGCCCCCTCCAGCCTGAGTATCCGGATCCCTCTTTTGACGGCGGGATTTCCGTCCCAATACTACAAGGAAAAACATACCCGGATCGCCCTTCAGGACTATCTGAACAGACAGTTTGAACAACAGGTGTATCATTTCAGCTTCAAGGCCAAAGGTTCCGGAAAAAGCGGGCTTATCTCTGTAAGCCGCTGCGGACAGGAAATCCTGGACCGCACTGCCTGTGAAATCACGGACAGGGATCTGACTGCCCGTTTTACCGTAGGTTTCCCTGCAAACGGCAGGACCATCAATGCTCCTGAGCTGGAAAAAATCCTGTTTGAATTTCTGCCGGTATGTGTGCGGAAATCCTTCCTGTATAAAAACCAGAATGCCAAAGCTGTAGAAAATGTGTTCTTTTTGGCAGAAGACCAGCAATTCATCAGAGAAGAGCTGAAAAACCGAAATCTGGCCGCTTTCGTGGCGGACGGCGCCATCCTTCCCAGACAGAGCGGCGTATCGGACAAGCCGCTTTCAGACTGCGTCCCCTTCTCCTCCCCGGAATCCATGCGCACAGAGCTTCACCTTCCCCATAAGGGTAAAATCACCGGCATGGGCATTCCTGTGGGCATTACCCTGATTGTGGGCGGCGGCTACCATGGAAAATCCACTCTTCTGAACGCCTTGGAATCCGGTGTGTACAATCACATTGCAGGGGATGGCAGAGAGTACGTCATTGCAGATGACACGGCAGTGAAGCTGCGCTCCGAGGACGGACGTTTTGTAAAAGATGTGGACATCTCCATGTTCATCAATGACCTTCCCAACAAGAAGGATACCCACTGCTTCTCCACACCGGATGCCAGCGGAAGCACCTCCCAGGCTGCCGCCATAGTGGAGAGCATGGAAGCAGGTTCCCATCTGTTTTTCATAGATGAAGATACCTCTGCCACCAACTTTATGGTCCGTGATACCTTCATGCAGCATGTGATCAGCCGGCACAAGGAACCTATCACTCCATTTTTAGAGCGTGCCAGGGATTTATACACCAAAGCGGGGATCTCCACCATCCTGGTTGCAGGCAGCAGCGGCGCTTTCTTCCACATTGCAGACACGATCATCCAGATGGACTGCTACCGCCCGGTGGATATCACTGAATCTGTAAAAAAACTCTGCAAAGACTTTCCGCTTCCCCCTGCAGACACCCCTGCCTTTGTCCTGCCCGAAAGCCGCAGGATCATGACCACACCGGATTTTCGTGATTCCTCCCCCCGCCACCGGGGACGCGGGCCGAAAGACAGCGGAAACGACGCCAGGGAAGAACGGAGTTTAAAGACCAAAACACATGACCGCTACACCTTTTCCATCGGTAAGGAATCTGTAGACCTGCGGTATGTGGAACAGCTCACAGACTACGAGCAGACGGCAGCGCTTGCCGCCATCCTGCGCTATGCCTGTGAAAACCTGATAGACGGAAAAAGGACTTTAGACCAGATTGTCAGGCTGCTCCTGCACCACCTTGAGACAAAAGGCCTCTCCTCTGTCTGCGGGACTTCCTACACCCCGTGCGGACTGGCTATGCCCAGGGCTCAGGAGATATACGCCTGCTTTAATCGTTTCAGAAGACAGTAAAACACAAAAAACTTTATAAAACGTGAGAATCATCACGGCATTTTAAAAATACTGCGGCTATACTTATCTGCATAAGCATTGGAAACCGAACGGTCATACCTTACGTTCCATTGCAGCCAAATAAGTGAAGCCGCAGTTTTTTTGCGTTCTCACACCATTTATGAAAGAGGTGAAATTATGGGTTATTGTTACAAGACGCAGGATTTACGGCAAGTCTTTTCTGCTCTTACCGAAACTTATGACCTTTACGCTCCCAAACATTTTCCGAAAAAGGGAGCCTTTTCCGACACGGATCTGATCCGCTATGACAGGATCACATCCCCTGAAGAGATCGTACTTGACAGGAAATCACGCTTCTCCCCCAAGGAGGTGCTGCTTCCCATTTCCCAGACCTTATTTTATTTCACAGAGGATAAGGTGACGGAACCTAATCCCCCTAAAAAGGACGCCATTATCTTCCTGAGAAGCTGCGACCTTCACGCAATCCGCCGTCTGGACTACATGTATCTGGAAAACGGCCCCGAAGATTCCTACTACAGACAGCTTCGTGACCATGTAAGATTCGCGCTCCTTGGCTGTTCCTCCAGTTTTGACTCCTGCTTCTGCGTGGATATGGGGACAAATAAAAACTCTGATTATGATTTCAGCCTGGATTTTGCGGACGAAACCTGGAAAATAGATGTAAAATGGGAAGAACAGAAAGAACTCTTTCAAAAATATGCGGTCTCTGAAGAAGCCGTCTCCCCCTCTTTTGTGACAGAGACAAAGACCCGCGTACATATTCCCGAAAAGCTCACCGCCAAAGCAGCCAAAAGCTCCATTTGGAAAGAATATGACAGCCGCTGCATAAACTGCGGACGCTGTAATCTCTCATGTCCAACCTGCACCTGCTTCACCATGCAGGATCTGTTCTATACAGATAACGGCAAGGTGGGCGAACGACGCAGAGTGTGGGCCTCCTGTATGGTGGATGGCTACACCGATGTGGCAGGCGGAGGAAGTTACCGCAAAACCAACGGGGAACGTATGCGCTTTAAAGTCATGCATAAGGCACTGGATTTCAAACAGAGAGCCGGCTATCAGATGTGTGTGGGCTGCGGACGCTGTGACGATGTCTGTCCGGAGTACATTTCCTTCTCAAACTGTCTGAACCGTCTTTCTGATGCCATGAAGGAGGTGGAAGATTTATGATAAAAAATGAATATATCCCTTTTCGCTCTGAGATCAAAGAAGTGATCCGTCACACAGACATAGAGTACACCTTCCGCATGGAATACACCGGCGATGTAAGACCCGGCCAGTTCTTTGAGGTATCCATCCCCAAATACGGCGAGGCTCCCATCTCTGTCAGCGGCATAGGGGACGGCTTTGTGGATCTGACCATACGCCGTGTGGGTAAAGTCACAAATGAAGTATTTGAACAATATGAAGGGGACACCCTGCTCCTGCGTGGTCCTTACGGAAATGGATTTGACCTGGAAATTTATAAGAATAAAGAGCTTGTCATCGTAGCAGGCGGTACCGGTGTGTCCCCGGTACGCGGCGTGATCGATCATTTTGCCCGCAATCCCCAGACAGCAAAAAGTGTCACAGTCATTGCCGGTTTCAAATCCCCACACGACATTTTATTCCATCGGGATCTGAAGCTCTGGGAAGAAAATCTGAACCTGATCCTCACGGTTGACAGCCGGGAAGGTGATGAATCCTACAGAGAAGGGCTGGTAACTGCCTATATCCCTGACCTGGAGTTCCGGAATATGGAGGACGCCTGTGCCATTGTAGTAGGCCCGCCTGCCATGATGCGTTTTTCCACCATGGCGCTTATGGACCGGGGATTAAAAGAAGAACAGATCTGGATCTCCCAGGAGCGCAAAATGTGCTGCGGCCTTGGAAAATGCGGCCACTGTAAGATCAATGATGTCTATGTATGTCTGGACGGTCCTGTCTTTAACTTTACCAAGGGCCGCCAGCTGTTGGATTAGGAGGTGCAGGGAATGGATGTCAATACAAAGGCTTTAAAGAAAAATGCATTCCGCGTCACAAAAGAGCGCGGCAAAACAGCCTCCCGTGTCCGTGTGCCAGGCGGCCATATGGATGCCAGTTATCTGTCCATGATACAGGATATCGCAGAGAAGTACGGCAACGGAACGGTACACATTACCAACCGGCAGGGATTTGAGATCCCCGGCATAGACTATGCGGATATGCCCAAAGTCAATGAGATGCTTCAGCCCATTATAGAAGGGCTGGACATCAACCAGACTGACCCAGGCACAGGTTATCCTGCCTCCGGCACCAGAAATGTAAGTGCCTGCATTGGAAACCGTGTATGTCCTTACGCCTGCTACGACACCACCGCATTTGCACAGCGGATTGAAAAAGCCATCTTCCCCAATGATCTGCATTTCAAGATCGCTCTCACCGGATGTCCCAATGACTGCGCCAAGGTCCGCATGCACGATTTCGGCATCATGGGCATGACGCTTCCCCGCCTGGACCCTGATCGGTGTGTAAACTGTGGTGCCTGCGTGAAATACTGCCGCCGCAAATCCGTGGAGGCTCTGGAGACCGTAAACTACCGCCCAAAGAGAAACGAAGAAAAATGTATCGGCTGCGGCGAATGTGTCCTGAACTGCCCTGCTTCCGCATGGACCAGGGACGAAAAGAAATATTACCGCCTCACACTTCTCGGACGAACCGGAAAGAGAAACCCGCGTCTGGGCGAAGACTTCATCAAATGGGCGGATGAGGACAGTATAATTAAGATCATCCTGAATACCTACAAATACGTGGAACACTATATCGACCGCTCCGCACCGGGCGGCAAGGAACACATTGGCTATATTGTGGACCGCACCGGATTTGAGGAGTTTAAAAAATGGGCGCTTGACGGCGTGGAACTGCCGGAAATCGCAGAGGTCACCACACCTATGTATTGGAAAGGCGTCCACTATACAAAATAACATCCTGCACGGCATAAACCGGGCGGCAGACAACAGTAAGTCTCTTTGCAAAGCTCCTGTTGTCAGAAAAAGAAACAGCACAGTGAATCGCCTCCGCAGTTCTCTGTGCTGTTTTCTATGCTTCTATTTTGTGATGTTTCCGTCCACATCCCACAGATCTTCCCAGCCCTTTGCACCGGCCCAGAGAAATACCTGGCCTTTTACCAGGCGGCAGTTCTTGTCGGCAAGACGGATCTTCTCCATCTCCTCATCTGTGAGCGGGTCCTCGGTGGTACATTTCAGATTACTGATATATTGTGGTTCCTTCACAGAGAAGGGGATTGGCACCTGTCCCCGCTGCACAGCCCATTTCAGGCACACGACTGCCGGGTGTATCCCGTGTGCTTCCGCGATCTCCAGGATTTCCGGCATCTGGGTATCCGCAACATCCTCAGAGGTCCTGTCACGCTCCGGGCGTGAAGGGGAGCCAATGGGACAGTAGCCGATTGGCACGATATTGTGTTTTTGCACGTAATCAAACAATTCCGGCTGCTGAAAGCCCGGATGAAGCTCCATCTCAATGGCTGCAGGCTGGATCTTGCAGAGGGGAAGCACTGCTTCCAGCTTCGGTATGGTCATATTAGACATGCCGATGTGGCGCACAAGCCCCTCCTCCAAAAGCTGCTCGCACTGTCTCCACACACCCATGAACTCCTCTATGGAAAAGGGTTTGGAATCCGGGTTCCTGGAATCCCCGTCACACCCCGGTGCATGATAATTGGGAAACGGCCAGTGTACAAAGTACAGATCCAGATAGGAAAGACCCAGATCCGCAAGGCTCTGCTTACAGGATGCTATGACCTCCCCCTCCCCGTGCATGTCATTCCACACTTTTCCGGTGATAAACAGTTCCTCTCTCTTTACAACTTGATCTTCAAAGAGCCTCCCAAGGACAGCGCCGATCTCTTTCTCGTTCTGGTAAACGGAAGCGCAGTCTATAAGGCGGTATCCGCTTTCGACGGCACCATATACGGCGTCAGATACTTGCTTTGCAGAATATTTATCAGAACCAAAGGTACCGATACCCATAGCGGGCATCCTGGCACCTGTATATAAAGTTTTGTATGGTACTATTGCCGGGTCTACTCCTTTTGCCATAATAAACCTACCTTTCATCCTGGTCGCCGAAAATAACCGCAACCTTGCCGCACTGTCCGCCTGCCATCAGCTTATAAGCCTCTCCGGCTCTCTCAATGGAAAATTCATCTGTGATCAGGTCCTCCGGATGGATGTTCCAGCGCACCAGCCGTTCCACCAGTTCTTCCATCCTCCACAGACTTGTCACCCAGGAACCGTAAATGGTCTTCTGTCCGTGAATAATATCCGGGCTTGGATTGAAGGTACAGGTACCGCCCTCTCCCACAAATGCAATTTTGCCCCACTCTCTTGTGGCACGGATGGCAAGCTGGCGGCCTGCATCATTGGCACTGGCATCAATGGCCCGCTCTACGCCATGGCCTCCGGTCACTGCCAGAATTTCATCCAGGGTGTTCTCGCCTGGTTTAAATACATGGTCCACAAGCCCCAATTTTTTAGCCAGATCAATGCGGTACTCATTCATTTCCACACCGATCAATTTATTCGCCCCCAGCGCTTTGGCAAGCATAAGGGCCGCCAGTCCTACAGGTCCCAGCCCTGTGACCAAAACCGCATCATTTCCGCTGATACCGATCTTTTCAATCGCCTCATAAACCGTACCGAATCCGCAGGCTACCTGTGCACCGTCTTTGTATGTAAGTTCATCCGGAAGGGCGATCAGGTCTTTCTCCTCTGCCAGTATGTACGGAGCCATACCGCCGTTTCTCTGCCAGCCGTATGCCTGGCGGAATTTGCTTTTACAGGAAATATAATATCCTCTGCGGCAGTCATTGCACACTCCGCATCCGGAAATGTGATAAACGATCACTCTGTCACCTTTTTTGAATCTGCGGAGGCCTTCGCCTTCCTCCACGATCACACCGCAGGGTTCATGGCCTGCCACCATGCCGGGAATATACCCCTCCGGTCCTTTTCCCACGTGTTCCCTGTAAATGCAGCGGATATCACTGCCGCAGATCGTGGTTGCCTTTGTCTGGATCAGCACCTGTCCATGGCCCGGTTTGGGCACATCGAACTCTTTCATTTCAACCGAGCTGTTCCCCGGAAGTATCGCACCTGCCATTTTTTTCGGAAGCATTTTCACTGCCATAATCGTTATCCTCCCAATCCTTCAATTCCAGCGTTTTCTGCTGTTTTTTATTTGTCCTTATTATACCATTCTGCCTGCAGGTTATTAGAGATATCTGCGACACCTTGAAATCTATCATGTCGTGTTTTCGTATATTTTACAGATTCCCAAGTCCATGCTGATCTCCTCTCCGGAAAAGGATACGGTAAGTGCCTGACCCGGCTTCTGCCTCCATATAGCCACTTTTCTGTACAAAGGAAAGGCTGTCCGCCTCCAGAACCTCTTCTGCCTCGTCCAAGCGCACGCTGGCAGTGGTATTGGCAGGGATCCTGACTGTAAGTATAACCTTGTCATCCTCCCTTTCCCAGCGCACACCCTCCTCCCCATAGATGGAATGATAAGTACCGTCCACGAACTGCAGGCCGCCGCCTATGCGCGGATAAAAAGCAGCATGTTTGAAACCTGTGCAGGCTTCATCAGCCTCAATACCGGCCATGACCCGGTACATCCATTCTCCGATGGCGCCGTAAGCATAATGGTTAAAGGAATTCATGCCGGGGCTCCACATGGAACCGTCGGGCTTAATGCCGTCCCAGTGTTCCCAGACCGTAGTGGCACCCATTTTCACCTGATACAGCCAGGAGGGGAAATCCTCCTTCAGAAGCAGATCATAAGCCTCTTTTACACACCCGTTCTGACTGAGGGCATGACAGAAATACGGTGTACCCACAAAACCGGTGACCAGATGCCCGTTTTCCTTATCCAGGAGCCGTTTCAGTCCCGCCACAGTCTTCTTCACATATGCCTGCGGTACCAGTTTGAAATACAAGGCAACAATATGGGCTGTCTGTGTCTGGGCAGTCATGGTTCCGTCATCCTTAAAAAATGTCCTCTGGAATTTTTCCACAATATGGCTGTACAGCTTTTCATATTCCCGGGCAGTCTCCTCTTTCCCAAGGACTCTTGCCATCTTTGCAAAAAGTCCGGTGGAATACGCATAATATGCCGTACAAGTCAGGTCATTGGGCGTAGCGCCGAAATAGCTCCCCTCCTCCGCGTCCAGGGCAACCCAATCCCCAAACTGCAGTTTATAATTCCAGATATGATCTTCCGAATGACACCTCATGAAATCAATCCAAGCTTTCATACTGCTGTACTGCCTCTCTAAAATGGCCTTATCCCCATACATGAGATACAAAGTCCAGGGATTGATCACTGCCACGTCCGCCCAGGCTGCTGCGGAATGAGGCCCCTGTCTCAGAAGCCAGTTTCCGTCCGTACGGCCCTCTTCTATATTGGGCACCACATGGGGCACGCCCCCTTCCGGTGTCTGGTCCGCCTCCACATCTCTGAGCCACTTTTTATAAAAGGTGTAGGTATTCATAAGATAGCAGGCGGTACGGCAGAAAATCTGTGCATCCCCTGTCCATCCCAGGCGCTCGTCTCTCTGGGGACAGTCTGTGGGCACATCCAGAAAATTCCCCTTCAGCCCCCACAGGTAATTGTGGTGAAGCTGATTTAAAAGCGGATGGGAACAGGTTATGTTTCCTGTCCTCTCCATCTCTGAATGCAGGGTACAGGCCGTAAAATTTTCTTTCTCTGCCTCTCCGGGCCAGGAGACTATCTTTGCATACTGAAAGCCCATATAAGTAAAATGAGGATGGTAAGTGACGGTTCCCTCTCTGGCAAATGTATATTTCATGGAAGCCTTTGCATGCCGCAGATTATCCAGATATACGTTCCCTTCATGGTCCAGCACCTCAAAACAGTGCAGCTCGATCACGTCACCCGGTTTTCCGTATGCAGTCACCCGGATGCGTCCTGCCAGGTTCTGGCCGAAATCAACGACCAGTTCCCCTTTCGGCGTTCTGAAGATCCGCTTTGCAGGCAGTTCATCCATTACCCGGACCCTGGAACCGCTCTGTGCCCGGAGAACCCCTGTATCAAAGGGTACCAGTACCACATCTCTCCATTCTCCCTGTGGGGCTGCATCCACGGCCCAACCTGGGATTTCTTTCGCCGCATCATAAATTTCGCCGTTGTAAATATCCGCAAACACAACCGGAGCGTCACACCCCTTCCAGGATGGGCCGGTGCACACTGTCTCTGTACTTCCGTCCTCATACCGGATATATATCTGCATGGCAAATCCGGTTTTGCTGCCATAGTTGTTTCTGGCACGTGTAAGACCCATAATTCCCTTATACCATCCGGCGCCCAGCATGGCCCCTGCCACATTTATGCCTTCTTTCAGAGCAGAAGCCACATCATAGGTCTGATACAGCAGATGTCTGCGGTAGGAGGTCCAGCCCGGTGTCATCTCGTCTTCCCCCACCTTCTCCCCGTTCAGATAAAAGTTATAAAGACCAAGGGCAGTGGTATATGCGTAGGCTTCCCTTACTTTTCCCTTTACCCGGAAAGTTCCCCTTACATATGTGCCTTTTGACTCCTCTTTATAGGAATCATCCGTCTCCCCGGAGACAAACGGAGCCTTAAGACCCTCATCCAAAAGAGATGTGACAAACCAGGCCGTTTCACTCCATCCTGTCTCCTCTTCTGCTGTCCATACCCGGACGCGGACAAAATATTTAGATGCCGGCATGATCTCTGTATCCTTAACAAAAATATGCGCTGATTCACGGTCCTGTATTTGCCCGCTGTCATATATAAGTTCCGAAAATGCCCGGTCCGCTGCGATCTGCAGTCTGTAGCTTGTCTGCACCACATTTCTTCTGTCACTTTCCAGTTCCCATCCAAACTGCGGCATAGCCTCCACGCCCACCGGATTGACCTGATAATCCATATGTATCTTTTTTACTTTCAGCATTCTGACTCCTTTTCTATCCTGAATATACAGTAATGTCCCGTCCATTCACAGTCTCGGACAAAAACCCATGCAGGACCACAGCGACGTGCCCGGCTGCCCTCCAAGTGTCATCCATCTTCTGTATTACTTTTCAGAAGCATAGACAGAGCATCCTGCCATCCTCTGTATTTTCTTTCCCGCTCTGCCCCTGACATCACAGGTGTATAAAACGTGCCGTGTTTTCCTTCAAAAAGCATCTCCTTTTTGTAGATCCCGCACCCCAGTCCCGCAGCATAAGCCGCCCCGATTCCGGACAGCTCCTCGGCATCCGGCACATAAACGGTGCTGCCCAGAATATCACTTTGAAACTGCATCAGCCATTTATTGTTGGTGGGCCCGCCGTCAACACGCAGTTCTATACGGGGAACCTCCCCCGCCTTTTTCATAAGAGACACCACATCTGCGATCTGATATGCAATACTTTCAAGCCCTGCCTTGACCAGCTCGGACTTTCCTGTTGTACGGCTCATGCCGCAGAAGGCAGCCGACACGTCGCTTCTAAAGTAGGGCGCCCCAAGTCCGGTAAATGCAGGTACAAGATATGTCTTATCCGCCGGATTGGCTTCACGGGCCAGGGTTTCCGACTCCCCCGGGGCAGTCAGCAGGCCAAGCCTGTCCTTCATCCAGGTGATCACGGCACCGGTATAATTGATATTTCCTTCCAGTACATACCGGACCTCCCCCTCTGTCTTCCAGGCAAGGGAGGTCACAACTCCCAAATCCGAAAATACGGGCTTTTCCCCGATATTCATCATAATAGAAGATCCGGTGCCGTAGGTGGTTTTCATCATCCCCCGCCGCAGACACCCCTGTCCGAACAATGCTCCGTGGGAATCTCCCAGAACACCGTGTATGGGCACTGCATGGGGTAAGAGTCCTTCAAAGTCTGTCTCTCCGAAGAAACCGTCGGAATCTGTGACCTGCGCCATACACGCCTTTGGTATCCCGAAATAAGCCAGAAGTTCTTCATCCCACGCAAGGGCGGTAATATTAAAAAGCTGTGTTCTGGATGCGTTGGAGTAATCTGTCCTGAATTCTTTTCCTTTGGTCAGGCGGTATACAAGCCAGGAATCCACTGTGCCGCAGCAGATATTTCCCCGTTCGGCCTCCGTTCTGACACCCGGAACTTGTTCCAGGATCCAGGCCAGCTTGGCTGCGGAAAAATAGGGTGATAAAAGCAGCCCGGTCCGCTTCCTGACCTCTTCTGAGACGCCGCTTTTTTCCAGCCTCTTACAGATGCCTTCTCCTCTGGCACACTGCCATACAATTGCGTTATATACAGGTTTTCCTGTGTGACGGTTCCAGGCAAGCGCTGTCTCCCTCTGGCTGCTGATGCCCACACAGGCAATCTTTCCCTTGTCTATCCTGCTTTGTTCCAACAGATCCTTTACAGTTTTCAGGGTATTTTGGTAGATTTCCTCCGGATCATGCTCCACCCATCCTTTCTCATCTATAAGCTGGGCGTGGCATTTATCCGTGCGCAGAAGCAGATCTCCCCGGCCGTCAAACAGCATAGCCTTGGTGCCCTGGGTACTCTGGTCTATTCCGATACAATATGTTTGCTTCATCCCAATAACTCCACTGCCTTTTTGGCGATCCCTTCTTTGTTCAGACCATAATGATCAAATACTTCCTTTGATGTTCCCGTGATCACAGGGGCGTCCGGAAGTGCCATACAGGCTGTCCTTTTCGGGCAGTCTGCACCTATTATCATGCTGACCATGGAACCAAGACCGCCGTATGGCGCATGTTCCTCCACAGTGATCACTGCTTTTGCACGGGAGGCCGCCCGGATCACCGCTTCCTCGTCCAGCGGTTTCAGACAGTACATATCAAGGACTGAGGCAGAGATGCCTTTCTCCTGCAGTATCTCTGCCGCCTCCATGGCAGGGCGCACCATCTCCCCGCAGGCGATGAGTGCCACGTCTGTACCGTCCCGAAGGATAGTTGCCCTGTCCATAACAAACGGTACATTCTCCTCTGTATAGATGTCCTCCACCGGATTTCTCCCCACACGGATGTAAGCCGGTTTCTCATCCTTTAAAAGGTTCTCAATGAGCTTTTTGGTCTGGTGCCGGTCACTGGGCACATAAACACGCATATTGGGAATTGCACACATAGCTGCAAAATCCTGGGCAGAATGATGGCTCATGCCCAGTGCCCCATAGCTGATGCCTCCGCTGATACCGATCAATTTTACATTTGTATCGGAGTAGGCCACATCCACCTTTGCCTGCTCATAACTTCTGGTGCTTAAAAAACAGGCCGGGGATGCTGCAAAAGGCTTCTTGCCTGCCTTGGCCATTCCCGCGGAAATACTCACCAGATTCTGTTCCGCTATCCCCACCTCCACAAACTGTTCCGGATGTGCCTCTGCAAAAGGAGCCAGGGAAGCGCTGCCTCTGGAATCACTACAGAGCACTACAATATCTTTATCGGTATCCGCGTGCTCATTTAATACATGGCAGATCGCCTGCCTGTTAGGTATTTTATTCATTGCGGGCTGCCTCCTCTTTTTCTGTTAATTCCCTCACAGCCTGTTCATACTGCTGGGCTGTGGGCACTTTGTGATGCCATTCTGCCGCATTTTCCATAAAGGAGACCCCGCAGCCCTTTATGGTATCCGCTATGACAACTGCAGGCCTTCCCTTCGCCTTTCTTGCTCTCTCAAATGCCTTTAAGAGCGCATCCGCATCATTCCCAGCCGCCGTCAGCACCTCCCAGCCAAAGGCTGCAAACCGGGCGGCCAGATTGTCATGATGCATGATATCCTCCGTACACCCGGATATCTGCAGGCGGTTTCTGTCCACAACTGCCAGAAGGTTATCAAGACCATACTGGGAGGCCGCCATAACCCCCTCCCATACAGATCCCTCGGCCAGTTCACCGTCCCCCATTACCGTATAAACACGGCTTGGCCGCTTATCCATCCTGCATGCCTTTGCAATGCCCA
This sequence comes from Blautia marasmi, assembly GCF_900258535.1. Lineage (NCBI taxonomy): Bacteria > Bacillati > Bacillota > Clostridia > Lachnospirales > Lachnospiraceae > Blautia > Blautia marasmi. The sequence goes on along the minus strand of NZ_OIWX01000001.1, from coordinate 2,874,147 downwards.
CACAGACAGGAAGCCCATGCCCCAGGGAACCGGAATTCATCTCAATACCGGGCAGCTTATTGTTGGGATGCCCAATATATTTTGAGCCAAATACAGAAAACTGTTCTTTCACTTCCTCTGCCGGAAAAAAACCCTTTGCAGCCAGAACTGCATAATAAGCCTCCACCGAATGCCCCTTACTCATGACAAAATAATCCCTGTCCGGGTCATCCTGATTCTGCGGACTTATATTCATCTCTTTAAAATACAGCGCTGTCAGTATGTCCATCACACTGAAATCACCGCCGATATGGCCTGTTTTGGCCCGGTAAACCATGTCCAGGACATCTCTTCGCATGGCATATGCCTTTGCTTTTAAATCATTCATCTGTCTTTGCTCCTTTATTTAACCGGGTTATAAACCGCTTCCCTGACTTCATCCTCCACCGGGTCATATAGATCCGGTGTCACGCCTATATATTTACATGCTTCATACAAAATAGGGACCACGTTCTTATGGATACCCACACAGTGATGGATGTAGGGGCCGCAGACCAGTTTGTTTTCCAGCCGTTTTAAGTTCTCCACTTCCACCCATACATAGGTCCCCTTTGTGTAAGGCCCTTCCACACCCCTGGCGCTGCCAAGAAGCAGAGAATACTCCCCGTTATCACCGTCGAAACGGCACAGGGTCATCTCACCGTGCTTTGCCTCTGCCTCCACTGCCCCCGGATGCTCAAAGGCAAGAGGATATCCTATAGCCGGTTTCTCCTTTGCCACAGAAACAGGCCATGGGCCGCAGTGCTGAAGCAGCTCTCCGTTCTCATTGTCAGGATGGCGTACGGTCCAGTCCGCGAAAAAGGTACGTGCCTCATCCATGCCGGCAGCCTCCGCCATAACCGCTGTAACGGCACCATGGATATCCGTCTCACATACAACAGGGATCCCTTCCTCATTAAGCAGGGAGTTGGCGGCGCAGGGCATAATGCCGATCTCACCCTGCAAAGCGTTCCAGCACTGGATGGCAATGGCATTGCATCCGTATTTCTTTGCAAGGTTTTTCATGGCCACTTTCAGGGCCGCCACATTTTCCAGCTCATGTTCCCTGATCTTTATATACATATTTTCTTTGCACCAGGCAGCCACCTCTGCAGCTTCAGTACCCTCCTCTTTTACCCTCTTTATCTCTGCGGTCAGCTCGGGAATGGGCACCGGGGAAAGCTGGATATTAAATTTTTCCAGCAGCTCTCCCTCATTGCACATGGTTGACCAGAAATCAAAGGGACGGGGCCCAATCTGTAAGATCCTGGTGCTTCTAAATGCCTTCACCACGTTACACACAGCCAGGAAATTGGAAATGCCATTGGCAAATTCCGGGTCTGTCAGCCTGCAGTTTGTCAGGTATGTAAAAGGAATCCCAAATCTTCTGAATACCTTTCCCGTTGCAAAAAGCCCGCACTGGCTGTCCCTTAACCGGATCCCGTTCTCATCCGGCCGCTCATCTCTCGGCCCCCACAGAAGAACAGGGATCCGCAGTGTTTTTGCAAGCCTTGCGCACACATACTCTGTACCGAAATTACAGTGCGGAAGGAAGAGACCGTCCACCCCTGCTTTTAAAAACTTTTCAGCTATCTGCGAAACATCCCCGTCATCGTAGAGGAGTCCTTCCTCATTTATATCCTCAATATCCACCACCTCTATGCCCAGTTCCAAAAGGCGGGCTTTTGTAAGAGCTGCATATTTCAGGGCATCCGGGGCGCTGAAAATACTTCTTCTGGTTGGGGCAAAGCCCAGTTTTATCCGTTTCATTTATATATCCTCACTTATCTCTCTTTACTCTATTCCTTTTATCTCCCTGCACGCCCGGAGAAAATACCGTATCTGTGTATCGGGGACCTGACTGTCAATGCCCACACAGGACACGGACACCTTTCTGCCGTTTTCCTGCCCATCCCTTACAAGGGCCTGCACCTCCTCCGTGATCTGGGTTTCTGAGGCGCTCATCAGACGGACCGGGCTGTATCTGGCATTCAAAAACACACCCGGCAGCTTTCCCCGGACCGCCTTTATATCAGAGAAGGCCCCCACCTCGGCGAACGCGAGGTTCTTTATCTTGGAATACCCATCCACCACGTGTTCCATACTTTTCCCACAGTGATGGATGCCAAATTGTCCGAAGGCATCTGCCAGCCTCCGGTCGTGCTTCAGGAGAAATTTTTCATATATATCATTGGACACCATCTCAACGGAACAGTTTGAAGTCAGATATACATCCGGCACCGTCCTGCGGACAATGGCGGTCACTCCACCTGAAATATCACCGGAAAGACGGTAAAAACGTTTTCCCACTTCCAATGAAAGCTCCGTTATCTTTTCCAACAGAGCTTCCACCTCCCCCGGGGCTGTATAATAGGAGAGGAGCACCTCCTGCCCCATAAGGTCCATGGCTATATTCTGGATTCCCATGAGGTTCACATAGGTCTCCACATAGCCGAATCTCTCTTTCAGGTAATCCATCTGTTTCTGTATTCCGGCCCATACCGGGCTTTCATCCAGATTGGGCACTTTCACCTCCCCTATGGCATCCTCATCCAGATTCAGACATTCCACCTGCGGCGAATTATCTGCCTGGAAGCGTATCCGGCAGCCCAGTATCTCAGAATGCAGATACCCTGCTGCCAGCAGGTCTGTGCCCAGAAGCGGACGTCTCTTTGGCTCCTTATCCCCAATCCCGTAATCCCCGAAGTGTTCGTACAATGTTTTTCTCATGCGCACATCACATTCTATCCGGTACCTGGGGTCATCAAAAAATTCCTGGGTAAAATCCACGCCGGCATTCTTATGCCACCAGCTTGGATGAAAGGTTATATCATATCTCATAGTCCTGTCTTTTCCTCCAACTCATGCAGACGCCTGTACAGTCTTTCCTGTTCCTCCGGTGTTTTGCAGTATGTCACACAGATCAGGCGCTGCCCCGGCCTCCAAAGCTGTTCAAAAGCCCGGAAGCTGTTTTCCTCATCTCCCACTGCCCTGGCATTGAGAATAATTCCGCTGTGGGCAAACGCCTCACCAAACACCCCCGGATCATTTGGACTGGGATCTGTCTCAATGGTAAATGCCCCGTCTGCGCTGAGGATATTCCCGAACCCCTTCACCATGGGGATTTTTTTCTCCCACACGCCGCAGGAATGATATGCCATGCCGCCCAGGATATTTCCGATCCTCTCGTCTGATCCCTGAAAAAGTTCCCGGTAATCCTCACCGCTTATCATGATAGAGGTATCATCACTGAGTCCCACACCCGCAAAAGCCCTGCTGCTGGCAAATCCATGTCCCGGGCTTGCAAGTGCATCACCGATCAGTTTTTTCTGTTCCTGCAGAAAGCCGATCAGAAGGTCCGCACACAGTGCCGCAGCACTTTTCAGTCCATCCGGGTTCTCGAAAACTTCCATGAACAGGTCTGTCACCGGAAGCAGGTACGTGAGCATATTGAGGGGCGACTGGATATCGCTGAAGGATACCGGAACCTTTCCCTTGGTCTTATCCATGAAATATTCTATCATTTCCAGGTTCCTGCGGCCCTCCGGTGTCTGTGATATGGGGACAAAGTCCGCATCCAGGATTTCCCGGGAAGATGAAAATTTCGCCTTAACGCTGGGCGCCTGCTGGGGCAGCCACTGGTAACTGCTGCCGAAACAGGATGCAATATACCCAATTCCATACCACGGCTCCAGAAAATTGGCGATATCTGCTTTATAATCCATGCTTTTTTTCAGGGCCCCGAGCTGCAATGCCAGAGATTCTCCGTAATCCCTGCATTTATCATAAAATACGCCGTCTGCCCGCACTCTCCGGTACACCAGCAGACCCTGTTGTCCTTCCCAAAAATCCCTGTTTTTTTCCAGCATGGAGGCTTCATATTCCCCATATGCTTCAAGATCAAAGTTTTCCGGGTCTATGGGCGCCACCTGCGTCCCCTGGGAATCTCTCAGTGTCGTGTCAAATTTTATCTGTTTCAAAATATTTCTCCCTATTCATAATCCTCCACCTTTTTAACCGCAGCTTCCCAGGCATCCCTGTAATATGTCTCAACCTGTTCCATACCAAGCTGTCCGGCCTGTGCCCTCATGGACTCCCAGAGTTTTTCAAACTCCTGCTCATCCTGTGCATAGACCATTTTCCATGAAATGTCCCGGACGATCTCACCGATAGCCGAAACTTTTGTCTTCATCTCATCCGACGCGGTGGGTATCATATTGACTGCCATGGTGGATTTTGCTATCATATCATTTTTCCTCAGATACTCACCGATGGTATCTGTGCCTAAAAATCCATTGATCTCCCGCTGAACCAGCGTCTCGTTATTTTTCCCGCTGTCCGGCCAGTACCTGTAACTGATGGTGTGTCCGTCTTCCATAACTGTGGACGCCTGGAGTCCAAGGGCATTGAAGGGGTCAATACCGTCTGCAAAGGAGCCGCCGTTCTCAAACGGCATCAGATCCTCTGACTTATTATTGATGATCTCCCAGCCCTCTTCTGTGACTTTCGGCGTTTTCTCACTGTCATACTCCCACAGACATCCCTCCGGCCCGTTATACAGATATTTTTCCACCTGAGGATCATAAAACCAATTGAGAAATTCACATGCCTTCTCTGGATTTCTGCAGTTTTTGCTGACTGCATAGTACCAGTTCCTTCCAATGGTCTGGTCCGGGGCTTCATAAATCTTCATATCGTCCGCCGGAATATTTACATAACCGTCCGGAATGTATTTGTTATTCACATGTCCGGAAGGAACATCATTGTAGGTTCCTGTCAGCCAGGAAAACCAGGAGAACAGGATCCGCCCCTGACTGAATTTTTTCTCCAGGTTACTGTAACTCTGGGTCCTGGAATCCGGGTCAAGAAGACCTCTCTGGTTGGCTTCATAATAAAAGTGGAGTGCCCGCTTATAAAAACTGTTCTCGTCCAGTATGGAACTGGTGGCCTTTGTCAGAACATTTGTCTCCATGAGAGGTGATATATACTCGGTGTCAATACCGTAGAAATAAGAGAGGGCCGCAATCTCCAGAACCGAATATTTATCCCAGTCGGTAAAAAGTGAAAATCCGTATACCTTCTCCCCGTTTTGGGTGTATGGCTTGATCTCCACCATTTTCTCCACAACATCAAGATAATCCTCCAGCGTTTCCACCTTTGGCTTTCCTGCTTTCTTGTAAGTATCCCACTGCAGCATGGGCATCCAGTTGTAAGCATTCTCTGAGACAGGGCCTATGGAAGTGGGCATAATATATAAATTTCCTGTTTTGCCGCTGTTGTACTCTCTGGAATAATCCACTGCCTTCTCATAATACTCAGTCTCGAATATGGATGGAAGAATCTCCTCATACTCATTAAGCGGCAGCAGCAGCCCCGCGTCCATGGCCATCTGTGCCTGGTCCAAATCCTTAAAGCCTATAATATCCGGAAGGTTACCGGATGCCATATACTGCTTCAGCTTCTGCTCTACTCCGGTCCCGGTGGGATAAAATTCTATTTTGATATTCGTATCCTCATAAAGCTTTCTGGCTGCCCATCCTTCCCAGATCCCTGCGTCTGCCGTAACTGCCTGTTGGACAAAAGCCGTCAGCACTACATCATTTTCCCCGTTTTCCTCAGTCAAAGCACTTTTGCCCCCGGCTCCGCATCCTGTCAGGACCAAAACCGCCGTCCCTGCCAAAACAACCTTCTTTTTCCATCCTGTTTCAGCCTGTTTCTTCCTTCTGCCCTTATCTGATCCAGTCATTTCCTCTTCCTCCCGTATCTGCATCCTTTGGTATCGTAATTGCATTTTTTAATATCCACTGCTATAATATAGGCATCTTAAACCGCCATTTTACTGTCTTCATTATAACAGATAACACTATACATTCCCATAAACAAGGAGATACCCATGATCAAGAAACTGGCATCCGGATATTATTCTAAAATGCTGCTGATTTGTATCATCACTGTATGTACGGTCACCGTTTCTCTTTTTCTTTTAAGCAGCCGCCTCATTAAGGAGCAGGAAAAAAATGATTTTCTCAAAGATTATGATATTGTGATCAGCAATCTCTCCGCCATCCTGACTGCCAGGCAGAATTCCATGGCCAACACCCTGGCCCCTGTATTTTCCAGCGAATCCAGATACCAGTCACTCTGCAGGCTTTACAGAGAAGGCTTTTCCCCTGATTCCTCCACAAACTATTCCATTGTGCAGATGCTGGGGGAGATCTGCCGGTATGACCAGAATCTGCGCGGCATTCTTCTGCTGACCAGAACAGGACGGCTTTACCAGTACAGTCCCGCTTACGACACCATCACGCCCCTGAAGCTCAGTCAGAACACTTATAAGATGGAACCTTACCGGCTCCGTGTCCTTTCTGATGCCCAGCTTGATTCCCTCAGCTCCGAATATGAAAAACCGGGGGATCATGTGTACGGCCTTACAGGAACAGTTTTTGACTACTCCGGAGACGAGCTGATCCCCTTTGGACAGATGATCCTTCTGTATGGGGTATCAGAGTTTTCCAATGCCATAGCAGACTCCCATCTGAACGAATCGGGAGTCTTCACCATTACGGACAAGGAGGATCATATTATCTATAACTCCGCAGGTGAATACACCTCACCGAAAGATCTGATCCTTCCTGACATCACCTCTGTTGATGGCAATACCCAGCAGACCTCCGCGGTCCGCCGGATGCTGCATGGGGACCCTTATTACCATGCCTGGACAGGCAGCAGCCGCTATGAATATTATACCGGCTACCAGATTCCCGCTTCCCTGGTAGAAAACAGCTTTTCCCAGATAATCCTGGCATCCCTCGCCCTTTTTATCTGCCTTTCATCCATTCTTCTCTACGTGGTCACCCTGCGTACTTCAGACCGGAAGATCAAGACCATCCAGGCCGGTATGGGCCTTGTAGGACAAAACAACCTGGAATACCGGCTGCCCGTACCGAAAAGCAATGATGAATTCACACAGATCATCAGCAGCTTCAACGGCATGTGTGATGAGCTCCAGCGAAATGTGGAAAAAGCATACCTCTATGAAATATCACAAAAGAAGGCAGAGCTGTATGCCATGCAGACCAGCATCAACCCCCATTTCCTGTATAACACCCTGGAACAGATCCGGGTTCAGATCATGAAGGGTCAGTACAGTGATGCCTCCCAGATGCTGCTGCTTCTCTCAAAAATGTACCGGAACCAGACAAGACGCAACCTCTATGTCTCCATCGGCGAGGAACTGAATCTCTGTGAAAACCTGATCAACCTGTACATGTACCGCTATGGTAACTTTGACTACGAATTCATCATCGGAGGCTCCCTGAAAATTTACGGCATCCCCAAAAACACCCTGCAGCCCCTTATCGAGAATTATTTTGTACACGGTCTTGTCCCGGACCGGGATGACAATTTTCTTACCGTTTCTGTACAGCCGGTAAAACAGAATGGGGAAAACTGGCTGGAATTCTACATTGACGATGACGGTTATTCCATATCCTCAGAAGACCTGGCTGCACTGGAAGAAAAACTTTCCCAGCCTGTCCTAAGCCGCAACGAGGATAACGGTTTTGCACTTTCCAATGTAAATACACGGCTGATGCTGGTATTCGGCAAGGATTCCGGCCTGCATGTCTCCAGAGGTTTCGGAGACCATGGATTCCGGGTAACTTTCCGGATCCCTCCCATGCTTCCTGAAACCCTTGGAAGCCCCCAGGGGTAAGTCTCAGCCAAACATGTAGGAGGCTGTTTTTCCGCAGTAATCCATCTTTCCCTTTTTCAGCGTGCCGTCTTTCCTGTAAAAGCAGATGCCAAAAGTCCTTGGATAGTCATAGCTGCCCTGCACTTTGTCCAGAGATAAGGTCTTCGTCTCATCATCGTACTGCATGGAAATGGCTGCATACTGACCTTCCCGGTACCGGTAGTCCATACCGTTATCCATATAATATAGGAAACGGCCATCCGCACCCTCATAAACCTCAATGGTATCGGCAATGCCTTTTTTGCCGCATTTGCTGTCTACGGGAATTATGGAACCTGCCCGGATAAAAACAGGCTGCCAGGTCACAGGGGCTTCCACCTCATAAGCCCTGCCTCCTGTATATAATTCCTTTGTCTTCTGGTGATACCACTGTGCACCCGACGGGAGATAAACTTCCCAGCTCTTGGGACCCTTCAGCTTCTCATTCTCAGGACCGTATTCCATGGCTTTTGTCACAGGGCAGACCAGATAGGCAGGGCCGTACATAAACTCTCCCGCCATATTCTTTACCTGCGGATCACAGGCAAAGTCAAACATCAGGCTTCGGAACATGGTATAGGAATCCTCCTCAACCATATGGGCCAGGGAATAGGAATAGGGAAGCATCTTATAACGGAAACGAATGTAGGATACTATGGTGTCATAATATTTCTCCCCGGGCTCCCCGAAGTTCCATGGTTCCCTCGGTGTATCTGTTCCGTGGGAGCGCATGACAGGAAGGAAGGTTCCCATCTGCAGCCATCTGGTATATAATTCCCTGTATCCCAGATCCTGTACACCTTTTTCAAAAAGCCCCTGCCAGAACCAGGGCGCCTCCCCCTCACGCACATTGCTGAAGCGGCGGAATCCCTGGGTGGAGCCAGCAAAAAAGGCGCCGATATCCAGTGTCCAGTAAGGGATGCCTGACATACACATGGAGAGCCCTTCGGCGATCTGCCTGCGGAAAACATCCCAGGTGGCCATGATATCCCCTGACCAGAGAACCGTTCCGTATTTTTGAATGGAGAGGGAACCGGAACGGGTCAGGTTTACTACTCTTTTCTCCCTGCACGCTGCCGTCTGATGTTCATAGATCCCTTTGGCATGAGCCAGTGCAAAGTTATTTGCGATCCTTGCATCAAAATATTTTGTCAGCTCACTTTTTGCCAGCTCATACCGCTGTCCATCCTCTCTTTTCTCCAGCCCATTCCAGTCCGGTGTGAAGGGTTCTGTGGAGTCACACCACCAGGCATCCGTGCCCCCTAAAAACAATTCCTGTTCACACTGGCGCCAGTATAGATCCCTGGCTTTTGGGTCAAAGGCATCATAGGTGGAAAGGTTTGCCAAAAGCTTTCCGGCCTCCAGCATTTCCCGGTTATTTTCGCATCCCCGGTTCATATTCGGCCATATCGATACCATGAATGCCGTGTCATCTTCGTGTAGCTGCTCCGTCATGGATGAAAGATCCGGAAAACGGTTTTTATCCATGATCTTGTTGCCCCATTTGCCCTCCTCCCAGGATTTCCAGTCAAGAACCAGGCAGGACAGGGGAATCTGCCTGTCTTTAAATTCCTTCCGGGTATCCAGGATATCTTCCTGGGATACATACCGCTCTTTTGACTGTATGTACCCAAATGCCCAGCGCGGGAGCATGACAGCTTGCCCTGTCAGGCAGCGGATCCCCTCAACCAGTCTGTCAAAACCTTCCCCGGTGATCACATAGTAATTGATCTGATCCGCAGCATCCAAATCCAGACGGATCTCATTCTGAGCTTCCTCGTAAGTCATCAGGCAGTCCGCGTCAAAAACAACCGCATATCCGGCGGAGGACAGGAACACCGGCATGGGGATCTGCATGTTATTCTGATAGAGATACTCTTTCGTATTTCTGTAGTTGTAAATCCCTCTCTCATGCTGCCCCAGTCCGTAAATGGCTTCCTCCCCGCTTATCTTAAATCTAAGCGTACAGGAATAAGAATCCCCTGTCTTCACTGTGGCTGCATTCTCCACAAAGGAGCGCTCTCCGTCAATGGTCTTTTTTGTGACGATCCTGGCTTTTCCGCCCTCGATCATGAACCTGCAGATCTCCCGGGGCGTAAATTCATATTCTGTCTGTACAAGGAACTGTGTCTTATGGTTTTCAAAAATAACAGCTTCTTTTTCCATTCCCGGGGTGCACACAACCGTGTCATAGGTCCCCGGATCTGTTATGGTCATTCCCGGTTCTCTCACCAGCCCATCAGGGGTACACACCACGCGGGTAATAAATCCTGTCTTTTTAATCATCTCTGCCTCCACCTTTTTACCAGTACAAATCCGTTTCTCTCCATTGGTATGTCATTTTCATACACACACCCTAACAGATTATCGTATACGGGAACCTCTGTCTTTACCACAGTATCCCCGGCTGTAAAATTAAAGATATAATAATAGTCTTCGCCGTCCAGCACCCTGTGCACCACTTCCACATTCTTTTCTGCCCTCACCGGGTTGGGGGCTATCCCAGCTTCCCTGCACAGGTCTGCCAAAAGTCCACCCATAGCCTTCTCACTCAGATTGGTCCCCAGATAACAGGCTTTTCCTTTTCCAAAGGAATTTTTGCTGACGATCATAGCACCCTTTTTGTAGTCACTGGTATAGGTTCCCAGAGCCTCCGCCGTTCCCCCCAGCAGGTCACACCACATACCGTCCCCGCTGTCTGCCTCCGTATCTTTTAAAGTCAGATGTACCTGATTACGGTTGCCCGCAAAGATTGGCTCCACCTCCTCCACAGACACACCGAACACATCTGTGAGGCCTGCGGGAAGTGTTTCCGTATATCCCACATTATCTTTGTTTTTTACGGATGTCAGGAATGTGGCAAGTAAGATGCCTCCATTTTCCACATATCTGCGCAGCTTCATCTGAAACGCCCCGGACGTGATAAATGCCGCGGGGAGCACCAACAGTTTATACTTGGAAAAATCAGCGTCAAAGCTGATAACATCCGCATTGTATCCCCGCTCCGCCAAGATCCGGTACATCCTTCCCGCGTAGTCCAGATATTGAAAGTCCGGATCATTGACCGGCTTCATGCGCAGTGCCCAGTGGGAATCATAATCCACACAGACTGCAGCCTGGTTGGAAAATTCCGCTCTCTCCACAGGCGCAAGCTGTTTCAGTAATTTTGCTGTGTCCTGCATTTCATAATATCTGCGTCTCGGAACACCATCCATATCCACAATGGCATAATTGAGCTGTTCCGCTCCGAACGGAAATGTCCTGAACTGAAAATGCAGCATCATGTCCGCTCCGTGGGCAAAAGACTGGATGACGGCCTGTTTCAGTGCTCCCGGATTGGGCTGAACACGCCCGGAACCGCCGAACCGATGGCCGCCGCCCGACATAAATTCCATAACCCAGAAGGGCTTCCCTTCCTTTACTCCCCTGGCAAAGGCGTAAGGGAACGAATCTACCGCCGCGTCCCTGAGGCCCGGGTAATAATCAAATCCGTAGCAGTCCAGATTTTTCGTGCTCTCATAATAGTCAATACTGTTGGTGGCAAGTCCGGTTCCGTTGGTTGTCACCGGATAGTCCGTATATCTGTGCAGGATATCTGCCTGGATATTCTGGTATTCGATCTGGGACCGGCTGCTGAAGCGCTCAAATTCAAGCCTTAAAGTGGGATTTTCAAAGTATACCGGCATATCCTGCCAAGCGCTGACCTCTATTGTATTTACCGGCGGCTTTATCTGGTCAAAATCCTCATAATCCTGTCCCCAGAAGATATTGCCGCTGCGCCTGTTATATTCACGGATGGTCTTATATTTATCTTCCATCCACCTGGAGAACTTTTTCCGGCACACCGGACAGCGGCACCTGCCGGATGCCTCCTGAGCCGGCTCATTGTCAATCTGAAATCCTGAAACGTACGGATTTTTCCCAAAACGCTTTGCGATCTCCTCTGTGATCTTAGCAGAATACTCCCGGTACACCGGATTATTGTAACAGTAGAAACGGCGGCCGCCGAAAGGCCGCTTTTTTCCTCTGTTATCCACATACAGCATTTCCGGATGCCGGTAAACCAGCCATGCCGGAGGGCAGGCGGTAGGCGTGCAGATGATGCTGCGGATCCCTGCTTTTCCGAGACGCTCCACCGCCTCCTCCAGCCACTCAAAATCATATCTGCCTTCCTCCGGCTCCATCCTGCACCAGGCAAACTCCCCCATGCGCACTGTGTTGATGCCGGATGCTGTCAAAAGCTCCATATCATGGTCCAGCTCCCCGACGCTCTTATGCTCCGGGTAATATGCCACTCCATACTGCATGATCCTTCCTCCTGCTCTCTTTATTTTCCGGTGAAATGTATCTCCGAATTTTCTTTTCTCTCTACTTCCTTATCCAGGGTCAGCACAACAATGGTGTCTAGCTCCGGATTTTTTACGCCGCTTAGATCCAGCGAAAACGCTTCATCCTTCTGTTCAAAAGGCACCTGCTCCCCATGGAACAGGGCCGCGGTCTCAATTCTATAGCCCTCAAACGGGATCTGGCTTTTGCTGCACACATCTGTATCCAGTACATGAAAGTATATTTTATTCTCTTTTGATGTGCTCCCGTAAACTCCATCCATCGGCTCAATGGGGCCGCCTCTTGTTCCATAGACAGCCTCCCCGTACTCTGCAAGCCATGCGCCAATCTCCCGCATACGGTTTTTCACCTCATCCGAAAGCTTTCCGTTTCTGTCAGGGCCTACGTTCAAAAGCCAGTTGCCGTCACGGCACACAACGTCCACCAGCATTTTTATCAGCCATTCAAAACTGGAAACCGAGTCATCTGCCATCCAGCCCCAGGAACAGCCGCTGCATACGCACATGTTTTTTTCCCAGGGTACAGGAATGATCTTTCCTGTAATCTCATGAGAACCCTCGTCACAGTAAAAATCGCCTTCGTAACCGGACCGCGGATTCAGCAGAGTTTTGGAATTATATCTGCGCACTAATTTGTTGAGTTTTACCGGCTCCCAGAACCAGGCGCTGGAGGTATCGCTTCCCTTGTGGGCCAGCCAGCCTCCGTCGTACCACATGATATCCACAGGGCCATATTTGCTGCACAGTTCTTCCACCTGCCCGTAGCACTGGTCTTTCATAAGCTGTGCATTCTTTGGCAGTCCCTCCGGATCAAAATATCCGGGGAACCTCCAGTCCATAGGGGAATAATAAAGCCCCACCTTCAGGCCTGCCGCCCTTGCCGCCTCTGTATATTCTTTTACAAAGTCTCTTTTTGCCCCTCTCTCATAGGAAGTAAACCCTTCATAGCTTGCAGGACTGTCCCACAGGGCAAACCCATCATGATGTCTGGTGACCATCACCATATATTTCGCGCCGAAATCCTTTGCCAGCTCTGTCCACTCGGTCATGGAAAAATCCTCTGGAATGAACTCGTCAGCCAGGGCCTCATACTCTTCTTTCGGTATCTGCTCATTAAAGCGCGCCCATTCTCCTCTTCCCAGGATCGAATACAGACCCCAATGTACAAACATGCCCACCTTGGCATCTCTCCACCACTGCAGATCCTCCGGCGCAAGCTTCAGCTCCGGGCATTTGACACCTCCCAGACTTTTCAGGCTGATGCTGCTTTTCAGCATGGATTTCAGTTCCGCTCCCGTCATCTCTCTTGGTAATTTATCTGCCACTTGAAATTCTCTCCTTTTGCTCTTTCTATTCCTCATAAAGCCAGTCCAGGGTTTCCAGTCCCTCACCGGCCAGATTTGCATTTCTCGGCTTCATCACTGTATCCGATGCTATCACGCCTGCTATCAAAAAGGCTCCTGTGCCAAAATAAATCTCATGGGTTCCCTTCTCATAGCGGTAGGCATGTATATTGATGGGCGGGCACGCCTCCGCCTTCATGGCATTTGCATAGACCACCGTCAGGCCTCCCCTGTCATCTGCATGGGTGTTGGTCTCCAGGTCCGGAAGCTGCAGCCACTCCACGCCTTTTGCATTCATATACCCTACCAGCACATAAGAGTCCTGAGGAAGCTCCAGCTTCACCGTAACGCCCTCCTCAATGGCTGCTCCCAGTCCCATGCGCACACCTGTAAGATTGGCAAGCTCCGGTGCCAGATTGATGATCTTGCAGGAGCAGTCAGAAAATACACTCTCTCCCTTTTTCAGATCATAAGGCTCACAACTTTCGGATTTCAAAAGCGTATAAGGCGCCGGTTTCAGAGGTTCTGCAGTGACTTCTTTTGCATGATCTGTGGGCAGGATTCCCTGCTGCAGCTCTGCCAGATGTGCTCTGAAATGTTCCAATTCCTTCCGGTATTCCGGCAGGCAGGCTGTCCAGTGCCCGTAGGTCTCTCCATTTGGAAAGGGGATCTTTCTCTGGGGTGTCTGCATACTGTTGGCATAGAGGTAAGTCTCCTGCGTCAGCGCCGCCAGTTTTTTGTACTCCTTTAGGGACTCTGCCATTTTCTGTTCTGCTTTTTCAAGAAACGTGATATCCCCCCTGCAATTTTCATCCATGGTATACTTATACCGCAGGATCTCCATAGCTGCCTCTATCTTTCTGCAGTAGGAAATGGTCATACTGTAGACAGCCTGTGCGTCCGTATAAAGGCGGTTCAGTTCCTCCCTGTCCTCCCCTTCCGCTTTTATCACCGCTTCGCACAGCGCAAGGGCTTTCTTTGCATGGGCGCTGACTTCTTCCACACAGTCATAAGGGGTTTCACCCAGATGCGGTTCCCGGTTCACTTCTTTTTTCATATAGTCATCCGGCTGCTCGCCTTTTCTTGCCACAGATTCCCATAATTCCCGGTTGGGCCGGAATCTTGTCACATTGGTAAACTGGCTCATGCTCATGCCCAGGCTGAGTGTCTGGCGGTTTCCCTCCGTAATGCCCACACGGCCCAAAAGCTTTGGCGCACACTGGGCGGCATTTTCCTGTGCTGCCAGAAGTTTTTCTGCTGATTCTCGTGAGATCCCATAGTGCCGTGCAAAAACATTTTCCCAGTATTCCCTCTCCGTGTTTTCCTCCCGGTCCGGATTCCATGCATACCTAAACCATGCGGCAAACCAGATATGATCACGGTCCATCTGCAAAAGGCGAGGTGAAACTTTATCCGGTGTGTACGGCCAGTCCCAGTAAAACAGCGGGTAAAGATGAAGTCCGTTACAGCCATAGCGGTTCTGCCCCGCCTGTACGCATTTCTGGATATAGAGAGGTGCATTGAACTGGAATGGCTCTAAATCCGCCAGAATATGTATATTCATAATATGAGTGGTTCCAAGACCGGAAAGGGACTGGTGTATTTTCTGCCAATTGCCTTTTGGATAGTAGGTTGTAAGGCTTTCCCCGTTATATTTCCACATAGTGTACAGATTGGTATATCTTTTCTTTGCCTCCTCCATAGCCCCAATAGGGTCACAATCATGGCCCCTCAGGATAATGGGCGGTTCCTCCGCAAGTCCCGCTTCCCTTACCCCGTCTTTTACGCCCGGAATAATGGTGTCGATAAACCAGTCCGTCTTATTCTGTGTTCCCCTAAGCGCTTCTCCCAGGCAGACCATAAGGCCGATATGAGGAAAGGATTTGATGAACTCCCGGATAGATTGTCTTGTGTAATCCGCCACCAGGGGACTGATATTGCTCTGAAGCAGTTCCAGTCCGTGAGCACGGGCAAACGGAAGCGGAATGTGGATATTGTAAAACTTCAGCACCACCCAGATCCCTCTTCTGTCACATTCCTTTGTAAGCCAGCCGAAAAGCTCTCTGTTCTGCTGAAACTCCTCCTCTGTCACTTCCAATGCCTCCGGATAGTCCGGCACCTTTACAAGAGAGGAAAACGGATGTCCGCTCCAGATATAGAGGACATTACACCGCATATCCAGCAGCATATCCATGAATTTCGTCCACATTTCCCTGTCATAAAACCAGGGAAAACGCCCCGGTGTGATGGGATATTCATAGGTCAGGCGGGGAGCCTCCACTTTTGTCTTCTGAAGGCCAACGGCCGGACCGCGCAGTTTGAATACCGGTGCATCTCCAAAGGTGATCTCTGCCGGCATCTCCCCCATCCGTTCCACTCTCTCCTTCAGTTCCATACAGCCGTACAGGGCTCCCGTCTCACTTCCTCCGCTGATGACCGTAAGCCGTGCAGGGCAGGACTCTATGTAAAATCCTTCCTCCTCCGGCTCCTTTGTATGAAAGATAAGAATCTCGTTTTCCTCCAGCCATTGAAGAAATCTATCCTCCTTCCTAACCCCTGCATAAAGCTTTTTACCCGGTATATTTCGGTAATCCACAAAATTTTCAGGCATTTTCTCCTCTGCCACCGCATATCCTGCATGTTGGAGTGCTTCTGTGATTCTCTGTATCCCCAGTTCTATTCTGACGCTGCAAGTCTCATTTTTGATTATTGTGATCTGTTCCATAATTCCTCCCAGTCTATAAAAACAGCCCCCTCAGTACCAAATACCTGATATATTTTTGTACTGAAGAGGCTTTTCTCTGCTGCCGCGGTTAGACAAAAGAAAGTATGCTTTGCGAACTTTCTATTGTCATGATCTTATTTTCCGCCCTTAGCGGAGTCTTTGAACTCTTTCTGTATTGCCTTGTAGTCGGCAGAGTCAACGATACCTTTCACAAAAGTTTCCCACTCTGTCTCACCGATCTGCCCCATAACATACTGCGTGCACATGGTATTCACATCGTCTGTCAGCACATTCCACTGATTGTTGTATGTCTCTGACTGCAGGTTCTGGATCTCATTTTTCATTCCTGTGGCCTGCAGGTCATTGGTGACAAATTCCTTCAGTTCTTTTGCTCTCTGAATACTCTCATCAGAAGCTTTTTTTGCGCCGTCTTTCATAAATTTGTCTGTTATCTGGTCCACGTCTGTTTTCAGTAAGATCTGATTCCACGCACCTACATATCCATCCTGTCTGGCCTTTTTATATTTTTCGTCTGTCGTATCCTTTGTTCCGTCATCCAGAAGGGTATAATGTACATCCTGGATACCAAATTTCATCACATCATTATATCCTGGATATTTTTCTTCTGTTGCATTGAACATATCCATGATCTTTTCCAGTTTTTCCTCGGAACAGTCTGCGCTTATAGCGATACAGGAATCAATGTCTGTATAGTTTGGACTTACTGTATACGCCTCCGGTCCTTTCACCGGCTTCAGGCACCATGCTTCACATCCCTCCGGTGCGCTCTCATCAAAGTTTTTGTCGCTTACCAGGTCTGCGGACTGGTTCCAGTTATACCAGGTTGCCAGATAGTCAATGGAATTTCCGGCTTTCCACTTGGAAGTATCGCTGTTATTCAATGCAAATTCAGGGTCAATGACGCCCGCATCGTAAAGGTCTTTTACCCAGTTCAGGAAATCAATATATTTCTCATTGAACTGCATATACTGATACTCTCCGTTCTCATCTATAGTCCAGTCCGTTTGTCCCGTAAATGCAGTTGCAAAAGCTTTCAGATGGGTATCCATGAAGTTGTCCCCAAAGTATTCCAGGGCATAGATTTTTTTGCCTTCTCCCTCTGTGGCCGCATTGGACAAGTCGATCAACCATGTCTTCAGCTCGTCCATAGTGGCCGGCTCCTCTTCAAACCCATATTTTTTCATCAGATCCCTGCGCACTTCAATACCGGAATACTGGCCTTTTTCCGTATTGGACCGGGGCATGATATAGATACCTTCATTATATTTTGCCTGGTTCCACATATCCTCGCCCCAGTTTTTCATAACTGCGTTGGTCTCTGCGATCCCGTTTCCGTTGTCAAAAAGGTAGGGTGTCATATCAAGGAAAACGCCTGCATCTATAGCCTGTGTGAAGATTGGATAATAATAAGAACCATTTCCCTCCTTGCTGATCTGCACTACATCCGGAATACTTCCCGCGGCGATCATAGTGTTTACCTTCTGATCGTAATCCTCCCAGTTGATCCACTGGATATCCAGATTCACATCAAAGAGATCTTCCCAGTATTTTTCCATCTCACTGTCCTGGGCCGGTCCATATCCCCAGTCAATTCCCATTACGGAGATAGTCATTCTGCCATTGCTGTCCTTGGAAGATTCCTTTTCCTCTTTCTTTATCCCCGTTCCTTTTTTTGCCGCCGCATCCGCATCATCGGAGCCGCCGCACCCTGCCAGGCAAGACACTGCCATGGCTGCTGCCATTGTGAGGGCTGCATGTTTTTTAAACTTCTTTTTCATTTTGAAAACCTCCTGTAATGATATAATTTTATTTTTTATACTCAGCCTTTTACTGCTCCCACCATCATACCTGACTGAAAATATTTTTGCAGAAACGGGTAGATGACCAGTACGGGCAAAACTACAACAACTACTGCTGCCATTCGCATAACTTCCTGCGGCACAGCATTGGCAACACTGGACTGGACGTCAATCACGTCTGAAATATTGGATGAGAGAACTACTTTCTGTACATACACCTGCAGACTGGATTTTGCCGTGGATGTTATGTACATGATGGAGTTAAAATAGGTATTCCAGTAACCGACAAAAGCGAACAATGTCATGGTTGCCAGCATGGGCTTGGACAGGGGGATTACGATCGTGCCAAAAATCCTAAGCTGTCCGCAGCCGTCTATTTTAGCTGCTTCCTCCAGTTCTATGGGCAATGACTGGAAGAAAGAACGCATAACCATAATGGACCACGCCCCGCAGGCCGCGGGAAGGATGCAGGCCCAATAGCTGTCGATCAGATGCAGGGACTTCATATTCATGAAGTTTGGTACCATACCTGCTGCAAAAAGCATTGTGAACATGACATAGGTATTGATAAATTTTTTACCCGGAATGGGTTTGGAGAGCATATATGCCACACCTGCATTTAAGAATACACTCAGAGGCGTACCCACTGCCGTGATGATCAGTGTGGATTTCAGCGAATTCAAAAATCCTGTCCCTGTAACGATCAGTTCATATGCTGCCATAGACCATTTTTTCGGCCAGAGCGTGAACTCACCTGCCACATAAACGGAGGAGTCTGTAAAGGAAAGCACCACCACATATACAAAGGGAAGTATCATGCTGGCAGCAATAGCCAGGAGGAACACCCACAATATAGCCTGGTATACATTCTCTTTTGCCCTCATACCCAGGTCATTTTTTTTCTTAATTTTTACCACGTTCGACATCTCTGTAAACTCCTTTCCTTCCCTCCATTACATAACCCCTTCATAACCCTTACGGTTGGTGATCCAGTTTGTCAATATGACCAGTGCAGTATTGACAACAGATTTGAAGAGACCAATGGCAGTTGTATAGGAATACTGGGTGCTGCCTGTTGCAATACTATTGTTAAATATGTATACCTCGAATACTTCCAGATGAGATTTGACCATGGGGTTGTTCATCAGGAATACCTGCTCAAAATCCACAGAGATGATGGTTCCCATACGAAGAATCAGCATAACCATAACGGTCGGCATAATACTTGGAAGTGTTATTTTCATCATACACTGAAATTTGTTGGCTCCATCCATTTTGGCTGCTTCATACAGGCTCTGGTCAATCCCCGAGATCGCGGCCAGATATACAATGGAATTCCAACCAATGCTTTTCCACAGAGACTGGACAACAATGATCAGATAGATCCATTTGGTACTGAACAGATATGCGGTAGCCTCATTTCCTCTCATCTCTGCCAGTTTATTCAAAAATCCCTGTTCCGTGGATAACAGGAAAAAGGTAAGGCTGGCTACAATTGCCCAGGAAAGAAAGTGAGGCAGGTATACAGAGGTCTGCACAAATTTCTTAAAGGTCTTATTTCTGACCTCATTCATGATCATTGCCAGAAAGATAGGGACCGGGAACGTCAGCAGACTCAGTCCGCTGATGACCAGCGTATTCTTTAACATATTGTAAAATTTCGGTTCTGCTAACAATGTCTTAAAATGCTTCAGCCCCACCCACGGGCTCCCAAGAATACCTATTTGGGGATTGTAATCCTGAAATGCCATCAAAAGCCCGCGCATGGGCATATAAAACATTAAAAACATAACGATCAGCCCCGGGATTCCCAACACATAAATCCACCTGTATTCCCAAAGCTGTTTTTTCAAAGTTTTCCGGGCAGCGTATCCTTTTCCCCGCTTTGCCACCATAATCCATTCCCTCCTGTTTCCTTTTATTCCGGTTCCTTCCGGTTTCCTTTTCTTTATAACAAGAGTATATCTTCCGCCCCATGGGTTTTATATAGTAGAGATTCAACATTTTTGAACTAATTTCATATAATTCTTTTTGGCATTCTTGACTTTGTGAAATTTATCCGATACCATTAGAACTACAGCGATCATTTTAGTTTTTTTTATGCGACAGATATGCGCAATGGTTCCGTCGTATATGATAGCTTATAATAAATCAAGGAGGGCCTACCCATGTATCAGGCTGTGATCGTAGACGATGAATCTTTTGTGCTGGACGGTATGAGAACCGCCATTGACTGGTCGGGTTTTAACTTTGAACTCTGCTGCTGTACTACCAATCCCTGTGATGCCCTTACCTATCTGGAACACCACTCTGCGGATCTGCTGATCACAGACATATCCATGCCGCAGATGACGGGGATCGAGCTGATCGAACAGGTTCGGAAAATCAATCCTCTCATTTCTATACTGGTACTTTCCGCCTATGATAATTTCGAGTATGTGCGTTCCGCCATGCGCCACGGAGCGGAAAATTATCTGCTGAAGCCTCTGGACCCCGACGAACTGCGGGAATCCATCAGTAATATTGTGGGCCATATCCAGGAGCGGGCTGAGTTGTCAGGAACCTACGGCTCCACCATGCTGACCTTCAGAAGCCTTTTTATTGAGAACTGGGTAAAAGGCATTCTAAGTGAAGATGAGTTTATCACCCGTGCGCAGATGCTTGGCATTAACCTCAACCTGGACAATTATACGGTCATGATCTTTACCGTTTCCGCCTCCTATCCGCAAGGCAAAGAAAAAATGGCCGGGCTGTTTGATTACCTTCTCTCTCTTTTCGTAGGAAATTATATCAGCCATTTTTATTTTGAGACGCCCACACGGCTGGTCTGTATTGTCAGCAGCCCCAATCAAACACACTCCATCGACAGTCTTTTGTCACAAACAGACAATGCGCGGATCATCCTGGACTTTCCGTTTTTTATCTCAACCGGGAATACCGTTGATAATTATGAGGAAGTCAGTGTCAGTTACCGAAATGCGGCCAAATACCTTTTTCTCCAGTACAGCCCCATGCACCGTATCATCTCAAAGGATATGGATCTGTCTATGGTTTCTGTCAGCATCATTGAGCGTGATTATGACACTGTGCCAAAGGATATCTACATGGAACAGTTAAAGGATCTGTTTTCCACGATTCCCTCCTCACGGCGTTCGGCATTTGTACTTGGAACCTTAAACTGGGGTGTGTTTCAGACCTCCGCTGAGATGCAGCCGGAACCGGAGATCATTGAACTTTTGAAAAATATAGTATGTGACTTTTCTGATGAATCCCGTGTTTTTCAGTATCTGCACACATTTATCTGTACCTGTTACGAAATTGTGGATAGAAAGCACAAGGACCAGTCAGCCACATACCCATGCGTGGACGCGGTGATCGCTGCGGTACATGAGTTCTCAGATAAAGATATTTCCCTGAAAACCCTGGCTGCCAGGCTGAATATGCATCCCTCTTACCTGGGAAATATTTTCCGCCAGCAGACCGGATATTATTTCAATGATTATGTAAATGAAGAACGCCTGAAATACGCGGCAGATCTGGTAGAACATACAGATATGAAACTCAAGGAAATTGTAGACCGGGCCGGTTTTTCCAGCCAGACCTATTTTAACCGCCAGTTCAAAAGGAAATACGGCGCAGCCCCCAATGCTTACCGCAGAGAGATGAAGTTGAAAAATTTATAGAACGCAGAGTATATAAAAAGCTATCCTCTATGGTGCTGACCACAGAGGATAGCCGCTAACTATCTCTTCTTAGAGTATGTATTCTTTTTTGTTTTCGGAAATCAGGTATCCTGTAACGTCTTAACCATTCCGGCGATCACCTCCTGGCTTTCCTCCAGCTCTTCCGCAATGACATCAATGGATTTTCCCTTTTTCAATTTTCTTTTTATCAATTCCTCCAATTTTTCCTGCTGACCTTCCTGTCTCCCTTCTTGTATTCCTTCTTGCATTCCCTCCTGTCTTCCCGCTGCATAGGCTTCTTCACGCTGTACTTCCACATCCAGATCATAATCATACTCTGCTATCAGCATATTTACCACCTCACTGCCTTTCTTTTTCAGATAATCAGCCAGTATTCCCGTCTTCATACATTCCTCAATGGCATTTTTGTATGCATCAGGGCTGCCCGTCCGCTGATGTTTCCTTAGGATTTCAACAAATTCACTGTACTCTCTCAGTATCCCGCACCTGTCAAGGATTTCATGACCCTCTTCCGGGTTTATGTTGATAACCTTCACACAGAGATCCAGCATGGGGGATTCATCCTTTTTTGCATATGCATCTGACAAGTGCAGTGTCTTCTCCTTTGCCCAGGGTTCCTTCCCATTGTAAAAAGTATAGAACTCAGGCGTCGGAATCCTTACTATCCTTTTCCTGTAACGGTCACGCACCGGGACGATCTGTTCTAATGCGCGGCCTATATACAGAAGTTCCCTCAGCGGCATGTTTTCATTGATCGTTGACTGGTGCTCTCCAAACACCATCACCTTATCCTCAATGCCAAAAGATATGTCATTGCAAAAGTTCATATAGAGTACATCGTCCACTCTGATCTTCCGGACCTTTGTTCCCTCCGGAAGGGGGTCCTCATGCAGTGCATTGTATAGTGAAATCTCATTTTCCTCTGCGGATTCATCCTCAAAAAACAGATCCACAAACACACTGTTTTTGTATTTCCGGTTCTCTTTTGCTGCCATAAATGCCCTCCTTATACAGGTCATATGACCAAAGGAAGACCTTCTTCTATATCTAAGTATAGAAAAAACCTATAGATTATTCAAGACTTTCCCCTGAAAAATGACCCTTATTTTGTTTTAAATATGGAAATAACGGGGGAATACCCCATTTGACAGCCTTTCGGCCAAAAAGCAGAACTTATGAACAGATAAATCATAAGTGTATTCAGTATACCACAGAAGAGTTCAAAAAACCTCTGTTTCCATGAGAAACAATGGTTTTTTGAATCTGAATATTGAGTTAAAAACTTCCTTTTACATCACACCAGTTCTTTTCCGCATAGTCCATCAGTTCCTCTGCCCATTCCAGCGGCATATCGTTGAAGAACAGATACAGACCTTTGGAGCCGTATTTTTTAACAATGCGGTCTGTATTGCGGATCCAGTCTTTCAGGTCCCCGGTGTACACTTTTACCCAGAGCTGTTTTCCTGCTGCCCTGGCCTTGTCATATATCACATCCCACTCTTCCATAGTTCCGTCCGGGCCATGGTCACCGCTGGTCCATTGAAGGGCATCAATCCCCTCTACTTCCATCAAGGCATCCATGTGTTTGATAGATTCCGGACCATCTAAGTGGTACAGTACATGATCCAGGCTCTTTGTGGCCTGTTTCAGAGAATCCAGCACATAGGTACGGAAATAATCCGGTGACAGAAGTGCCGAAAAATCACACTGCAGCTTCTGGGTCTTTCCGCTTCCGAAAATCTGGAACACCGTGTACGCACTTCCGCCCTCATATTGTGCATATTTATAGAATGCATCATAATACTGCTGATAGCAGTCTGTTACCTGCTGTACTCTCTTTACAATATCATTATCTTCCTCGATCATATCATAAAGCAGATCCATGGAACCTCTCAGGGATGCCAGCACATCCACATTTTCCATTAAATCCGGAATGGCAATAGGAAAATCATCTCCGATCAACTTTTTGCACTCCTCAAAAAGCCAAATATGTTTTTTGAACCATTTATTCTCCGGGTCAAATTTCAATTCCGGATAATCCTCCCACTCTTTTACGCAGGGATGAAACCATACCGTTCTGTCCTGGAACTCGATCTCACTTCCAAGGTATGCCGCAAGAGAACCGGGACCAAAATCCGCATTCAAATTCGGAAAACTCTCTCCCAGAAACTCATGGGTTTCGCAATAATAACGATAACGCCTTACCACGCTTTCCGGGTCCATATATTTTTCTTCCAGACTTTTAGACTTGATCTCCTCCGGTATCTGGAAGGGATAATAACCGGGCTTCACGCCTGTAACGCGCATGAGCGGCCTTCCTGTATTTTCCCCTTTCCAATAATCCTCAAATCTCTGTTTTGTAGCTTCCCAGTCTTTTTTATACCGCATTCCAACTTCCTCCTACTATCCATTTTCAATAAATCGCCGTTTGTTATCCTGTTCTGTCTTCAGGTGCTCCATTGCTATGCATTTATCATATCATGGGCATATCCTGAACGCTTGTCTGATATCCGGCAATCTTTGAACTATATTTGGATTTATCGAAATGTCACGTTCCACTCTCCCTACTGGTCACTGCTCTGCGGTATTCCCCGGGAGACATATCCCGTCCCCTTTTAAATACTCTGTTAAAATATGATACACTATTGAAGCCGCTCATCATGGCAATCTCCGTGATGGTATGGCTGGTGGTGGACAGCAGCATACAGGCCCTGTCTATGCGCAGTTGGTCAATGTATTCAAACATCCGAATGTGGAGCACATTCTTGAAACAAGAACAAAGATAACTCTTGTTCATCATCGCTACTTTCACCAGATCATCCAGTTCGATCTGCTCCAGATAATGCTCGTGAATATAGTCCACCACAGGCTGAAGCCGTGTGAAGATCTGATGCCGGCCTGCCGTCTGCTCCTCCTCACTCTGTATTTCCAGATAAATACGGTACAACTCCGCCATAAAAAGCTGCGTCCAGGATTTTACAAACAGTTCCCACCCTGCTTTTTTATCCCTGTACTCCAGACGGATATGGGAAAATGCCTCCATCAGACACTCATACCCCTGCGTATCTTTTCTGATACAGTTGGTAAAGGATGTGCTTCTGTTGAAAAAAGGCTCCAGAAACTGGTACCCCCGCCTCTGCTCCCACAAAAGAGAGGGGTCAAACACTATGACTTCCAGCACAAGGCTGCCGTCATGCACTGCCATATGGCGTTCCTGATTATTGATGATAAAAATATCTCCCGGGTGTATCTCATATTCTTTCTCTTCTATCAGATAATAGCCGCTTCCCTCTTTTACATGATTGATCTCTAAAAGGTCATGAGAATGCAGATACATCTGCCGGGAATTTGATAAAAACATCCGATAGGGAAATTCCCGTTCAAATACCATTTCATCTTTTACATACTCCATCTGCTTCCCTCCGCTTTTGTGCAAATAAAGCCAGCTTGGCATAGAGATCCTCCAGTATCAACCGGGAATCTATTTTATTGTAAACTCTTATAGGACGGAATCTGCCCGTATGTATATAGTTCATGTCAGCCCCCACTGCAGGAGCCTGTTTCCACTCAAAAGAAAACCTGTCTTCATAAAGGATCAGTCCAATTGCCGGTGAATCTCCCAGCACCCAGGATTCCCCTGTCCTAAACGCACTCTTCCTTGGCTGCTCTGTCATAGCATGTTCCATGAGCTGGTCACAGAGATATTCACCAATCTCCCCGCAGGGTCTTACCCGCAGTTCAAGCTCTGCCAAAGTTACCGGCATCATCTCGTAGACGTTCTTAGGCACCTGCCACACTTCCATATCAGATCCAAACACTACATTTGCTGCATGAATGTCATTGCCCAGATTGAACTCCTCACCGCCGTCGGGATAAAGCCCTCCTCCGATCCAGATAACAGTCAGCCTTTTGGCAATACGTGGTTCCATCAGATAAGCGCTGGCTATATCTGTCAGCGGCCCCAGAAAAACGGCAAACAAAGGCCTGTCATCCCCCTTCATGGCCTCTTCCACGATCAGCCTTGCTCCTTCACTTTCTATAAAAGTCCCCGCATCGGGCAGACCGCAGGGCGCACCATGATACAGGGGCACCTGCCCGTCAAATCCCATCTTCCCTACCAAAGTTTCCAACTCTCTGTAGCTTTTCTCCATACTGTCCCTATCTCTGTCTGTGCCATAATGGGCTGCCACTAAACCTACATTTTCTATTTTGGGGCTGAGAAGCGCCTGTACCACGGCAAAGTCGTCATCCGCTTCATTTTTTGCATCTGTATCTGTGATCAGCCGTACGATTTTCTCCTCGGGCACCTGAAAAACATAATCTGTATATCTCATATTTTATCCTCATCCTTTTTATACTTACAGCCGGTTACCTTATGTCTACTATTTTTTCAGACAAATGTCAATCCTTTTGTTACTGCCATTCACAGCTAATGTTACTATTTACAGCCCTGCAAAAAGCGCAGTTCTGTAAACAGTAACACGCTTCGCGATGCACAGATATGGAGCGATCTGCCCCATATCTGTCCTGCAAACCTCCGGTATCTTGCTGTCTGCCTTTTTTTTTCCTTTTATTGTACCAAAGTATCTGTTCTTTCTCTTGTCAGTGATTTGGGTAAATTTGAACTATATTACAAATCTGTAACATTCGGCCCAAAAATGTAAGGTTAATCGATGGATAACTCCCCTTTCATTGTTTATAATCTGTAACTGAAATACATCAAATACGGAGGAATAAAAATGAATATAATTGCATCACCAGACAAAAAAAGCGTCACTGGATGGGGATTTACTTCCTATTCCCTGAAGGTTTTGGCTCTTTTACTTATGACGCTTGACCATATTTACTATTATCTGGGCGGCGGGATCCTGCCTGTCCCCCATTTTTTCACTCTGCTTGGACGGATTTCCGCACCGCTGTTTCTGTTTGCAATGGCAGAGGGCTTTTCCCATACCCATGACCGGAAAGCTTATCTCAAACGGATGTATATTGCCTCTGTTCTCATGTCTGTGGGCAATGACCTGATCAACTCTTATCTGCCTCATCCCAATGGTGCCATGGTAATTAACGGCATGTTTGCCACTTTGTTTCTTGTAGGGCTTTATATCTGGGCTGTGGAACTTTTGGTCGAAAGTGTAAAGGAAAAAAACCGAAAAAAAACAGGTGCTGCCCTGGCTATGTTCCTGATCCCTGTATTTTCCAGCATTGCAGTCACCCTGTTTCTGGGAAATGCCGCCGGTGTTTCATTTATAGGAAGAATGGCTGTCCGCGTATTAAGCACTCTGATCCCCTCACCAATCTTTGTGGAAGGCTCTGTGTTCTGGGTGGCCCTTGGAATCGGATTTTATTTTCTCAGGGATAAAAAAATTGGTCTTTCCGTCTTCTATGTACTTATGTCCGGGTTCTTCTTTCTCTCTGCAGCAGGCGGGGGAATGACCTATGAAAATCTGTTCATTCTGAATGACCAGTGGTTTATGATCCTTTCCCTTCCCTTTATCCTGCTATATAACGGACAGCGGGGAAGAAGGATGAAATACTTTTTCTACGTGTATTATCCCCTGCACGTATATGTGCTTGTGGTTCTGGCCAGAATCCTTGCATGATCAAAAGGCCGTATCAAAAGGACAGCAAATCGTCACTGTTCCTTTTGATACGGCCTCTTTTTTTAAAATGTAAAAACTTTTTATTTCTTTTTGGACTGAAAAATACATCTTATTTGTTTGCGGGATCAATGTCCGCTGTCTGTTTTCCCTGGTCTGACTCCAAATACGCCGAAGCCTCAGGGTCCTTTATCTGATATACTCTTGACCATTCTTTTGTGGCATCATCTCTCACTACCTCTGACTGGTTCTTATACAAAAACTTCACCAGTTCATAGACATCCACCCAGATTTCATGGTTTCCCTCCCTCTGGGATTCGTCAAAGATAAGCTGCAGTCCAAAATGCAGATGGGTGGTGTCAATGTTGTTCACATTTTCTTTGGCGCTGTATCCGGTACGGCCCATATAACCGATCACATCCCCGGCCTGCACAATGCTGCCCACTTCCAGGGATTTGCAGTAGGGAAAATTCTGCCGCAGGTGAGCATAATAATAATACCGTCTGCCGTCAAAGCTGCTGATACCCAACCGCCAGCCCCCATACTGGTTCCATCCCATGGCAGAAACGTAGCCGGATTCCACCGCAACAATGGGAGTACCTGTCTGCCCCATCATGTCGTGTCCCAGATGTTCCCGCCTGTAGCCATAACTTCTGGCCACACCGAAATCGTCATAGTCGTTATAGGGAAAACTTTTTGCTATAGGGCTGTAGCCTTTCAGACCGTACTTTTTTGTCCAGCTTACTTCCCCCTGGCTCTCCTGACCCTGGGCGCCCTGTCCCTGGTCTTCTGCCTCTATCTGGTATTCTCCCACCAGCCCATCCAGAACTGCACCGTAGGCTTCCCGATAGTAATCAAAAGATTTGATCTCAGCGGACAGTTTTTCCACTGTAGTCTCACCTTTTTGAAGCCTTTCGGCAATCTCATCCATGTCTTTTGCCTTATACTGCTTGAAATCACCGCCGTATCTGGCTCCCAGATAAGCCAGCAGGTCCACCCAGTTAAGATGGCCTTCCTGCCCATATGTATCCACATCGTAGGCACAGGCCTGCCGCATGGCCTCACTTGTCACATGGAAGTCCACCCACTTTATGTAGTCCTTCCCCGTACTGTCGGTGCCGGAATTCCCTCCACTGTCCGTACCGGAATTCCCTCCACTGCCCGTGTCGGAATCCTCCGCACTATCGGTGCCAGAATCCCCTCCGCTGCCCGTGTCGGAATCCTCCGCACTATCGGTGCCAGAATTCCCTCCGCTGCCCGTGCCGGAATCCTCTGCACTTTCTGACGAAGAGTTATTCTCTGCCTGCTCTGCGCCATGTCCGGCGGCAAAGGCACCTTGTGAAACATCTTTCCAGCAAAGCGCGGCTGTCAGGGTCAGCACAATGACCTCTGCCATAAAACCATATTTTTTCCATCTCTGTCTGTTCATGTCCGGCCCCCGGTCACATTCTGTATCAGTTTATGTAACGAATCAAAATCTTAGAACCGGGCTGTGGACCCATATGGCCCTTGTCTGCACACCACTATCCGGGGAAAAGTTTTGGTGATCTCAGGCTTTTTCTCTTGCCTTATCCAGTTTTACATTTCTAAAGTAAAGCGCCATATCAATGGAAATCTCCACAATATTCAGTATGTAGAAGAACCATCCCAAATAGAACAGCCAGTCAAGTGAGGTACCTGCTGCCCCTGCTTCCATCCACAGGATCACTTTACGGGCAATACCGAATACATAACCGATCCAGATAAAAAATTCAAAGAACAGGCTCTTTCCTTTTGCTGTTCTGGAAATCCAGGATTTACGGATTGAGATCGGCCATGATAAGCCGAAGCAGAGTATCATAAGTGCTTCTAATAGGTTTGTCATTATATTTTCTCCATTCCCTCTTTTAATGTGTTATCAAAGACCGCTCCTGTCATTTCAGAAGCGGTCTGTCTCTATAGGCTCGTCTTTGCTGTCTGTTATTCTCTATGTTGTGCCAGATATGCGGCTCTTCCCTCTTCGTACAGGTTCTTTCCCTCGCTGTCAATGATAACGAACAGAGGCATATCCTCCACATATAATTTTCTCAGCGCTTCCGCACCCAGGTCTTCATACGCAATAAGTTCTGCCTTCTTGATACATTTTGCAAGCAGGGCGCCTGCTCCGCCGATGGCTCCGAAATAAACACCGCTGTATTTTTTCATAGCCTCTATCACTTCCGGAAGACGGGCACCTTTTCCAATCATGCCTCTGGCCCCCACAGACATCATAGTGGGCGCATAGGCATCCATACGTCCGCTGGTAGTCGGGCCTGCGGAGCCGATCACCTGACCGGGTTTTGCAGGTGTAGGACCTACATAATATATCGTGGCATCTGCCGGGTCAAAAGGAAGTTCCTCGCCTCTTGCCAGGGCTTCGCACATACGCTTGTGGCCTGCGTCACGTGAGGTATAGATCGTTCCGGTCACATATACGGTATCTCCTGCATGGAGCGTTTTTGCCAGTTCCTCGGTGAGGGGCAGTGTAATATGTTTTTCCATTTAAATCACCTCCGTTTTGTGGCGGGTCACGTGGCAGTTGATATTGATGGCACATGGCATACCTGCAATATGTGTAGGCATGGTTTCAATGTTCAGGCCAATGGCTGTGGTCTTGCCGCCGAATCCCTGGGGACCGATGCCAAGCTTGTTGATCTTGTCCAGCATTTCCACTTCCAGCTCTGCATAGTATGGGTCTTCATTGGAAGAATCAATGGGGCGCATCAGTGCTTTCTTTGCGAGAAGAGCCGCCTTATCAAAAGTACCTCCAATACCCACGCCCACTACCATAGGCGGACATGGGTTCGGGCCTGCGGTCTCGACGGTCTCCAGGATAAAGTCTTTAATCCCCTGAAGTCCTGCGGAAGGCTTGAACATGCGGATCGCACTCATATTCTCACTTCCGAACCCTTTTGGTCCCACTGTGATTTTGATCTGCTCTCCGGGAACGATTTCTGTATAGATCATAGCCGGCGTATTGTCTCCGGTATTGCCTCTGCGTACGGGGTCCTTGACTACGGATTTTCTCAGATACCCCTTGTCATATCCGCGGCGCACGCCTTCATTTACAGCATCGCATAAATTGCCGCCTGAAATATGTACATCCTGTCCGATTTCCAGGAATACACAGGCCATACCGGTATCCTGGCAGATTGGAACATTCTGTTCGTCAGCAATTTCAAAGTTCTCAATAATATTGTCCAGCACACCCTGTGCGATTTCCCAGTCTTCACAGGCCCTGCAGTCTTTAATTGCACATTTTACGTCCTCAGGCAGATGTTCATTGGCCTGAATGCAAAGATTCTCAATGACATCTGTTATCTGGCTTGCCATAATTTCGCGCATATACGTTCACTCTCCTGTCTTACTTGTTATCTTTCATGACGGGCATACTTGGGAAGCAGTAATGGAGATACATCATCGGAAGCAATGCCTGCGTTTTTCAGTTCCTCTGCATATTGTTCAATATGTTCCAGTGTCATGGATCCCAGTTCTGTCTCTTTTGCTTTCGCTGCTGCAGCCTTGCCTGCATTGCGGCCGAATACAATGATATCCAGAAGAGAGTTGCCCATAAGACGGTTTCTTCCGTGGATCCCACCCACTGCCTCGCCTGCTACCAGCAGATTATCAATAGCTTTCGTGTAGCCGTCCCCGCCGATTTCCAGACCACCGTTCTGATAATGGAGTGTAGGATATACAAGAATCGGCTGTTTTCTCATATCAATGTCATAGTTCATGTACATACGAAGCATGGCAGGGATACGTTTTTCAATAGTTCCCTCTCCGCCGATCCTTTCGATCATGGGAGTATCCAGCCATACACCGCTGCCCAGAGGCGTGGCCACACCTTTTCCCCTGTCGCTGCACTCGCGGATAATGGAAGCTGCTGCCACGTCGCGTGTTTCCAGAGGATGCATGAACGCTTCACCGTCAATGTTTACCAGCATAGCTCCCAGAGAGCGAACCTTCTCTGTGACCAGGGCTCCGAAAATCTGTGCCGGGTAAGCAACACCTGTTGGGTGATACTGAATGGTATCCTGGTATAAGAGCGGAGCGCCTGCGCGGTATCCCAGAACCAGTCCGTCTGCGGTTGCCCCGTAGTGGTTGGAAGTTGGGAAATCCTGGTAATGAAGACGTCCTGCACCGCCTGTGGCAATGATGACTGTCTTTGCTTTTGCCACCAGGTAGTCATCTGTCTCCATATTCTGCAGAACAGCACCTGCAACCTGTCCCTTGTCATCCTTGATCAATTCCACTGCGGAAGTAAACTCCACAACAGGGATCTGACGGTTTATAACCTCATCCCGCAGAGTACGCATGATCTCCGCACCGGAGTAGTCCTTGCAGGCATGCATTCTCTTTCTGGAAGTACCGCCTCCGTGGGTGGTAACCATATTTCCCTCTGCGTCCTTGTCAAACATAACGCCCAGCTTGTTCAGCCACTGGATCGCGTCAGGCGCCTCCATGACCAGTCTTTTCAGCAGTTCCGGCCTGGCTGCAAAGTGTCCGCCTCCGAAAGCGTCCAGATAGTGCTGGACCGGAGAGTCATTTTCTTTATCTGCTGCCTGGATACCGCCCTCGGCCATCATGGTGTTTGCATCCCCAATACGCAGTTTTGTGACGATCATAACATTGGCGCCTGCTTCATGAGCTTCAATGGCTGCAGAAGAGCCTGCTCCGCCGCCGCCGATCACCAGCACGTCCACGTCATAATCCACTTTGTTCAGATCTATATCCACATTTAACAGACGGCTGTTGGAGTGGAGTAAATGTCCCAGCTCTGTGGGCGCTTTCTGGCCCTTGTTCGGGCCGATCTTAATCTCAGTAAACCCGTCTTTTTTATAGTCCGGATGATAGGCCTTCAAGAGGGCATCCTTTTCATCAGCAGTCATACGTCTGGGTTCCATGCCCATACGCTCGTCTCTGGTGGCTTCCACCTTTTTAATGGACTCAAGCATTTCTGGTGTAAACATGGCTATCCTCCTTATTTCTCAATCTCTCTGGTATTGTAAAGTTCCTGCATTTCCGTAATGGGTTTTTCCATAATCTGCTCGATCAGTTCATCGTAAGCACCCTTATGGATCTCCTCCACACGGTTTTCCAGGTGTTTTGTCTCAGGTGCAATATATTTTCCTGTGAGGCGTCTTGCAAGAAGACCAACCATAGGATGAGAAATACCGGCCGGACATCTTACGGAACAGCAGCCGCAGCTTACACAGTCAAAGGATTCCTCTGCACATTTCTCAAATTCACCTCTCTGTGCGTAAGCGATGTACTGCATAACGTTCAGATCCTGTGTACAGGCTTTTGTACAGGCATTACATCCGATACAGCTATAGATTTCCGGATACAGCTCCATCATGATCTGCTGGGTGGGTTTGATCTCCTCTATATCATACGTTCTCTTGTCTGTAGGGAAGAAAGGAATACTTGCCACATACATGCCCTCCTCCACCTGTGTCTGACAGGCAAGACATGTCTTCAGCTCGTTCTTTCCTTTGATCCTGTATATCGTAGCACATGCTCCGCAGAAACCATGACGGCAGCCGCATCCTCTTTTCAGGGTATATCCGGCATATTCCATGGCTGTCATGATCGTCAGATCCGCAGGCACACTGTATTTCTTACCGAAGAAAAATACATTAACCATTTTTTCCATAATAGGTATCAATCCTTTCATCAACTTCATCTTTGCCCCGCAGTGCCACCTCGATTCCGCTTCGCTTCATCTCGGTTGAGGGCATTCGCCCTATGCCGCAACGTACAATCTGTCCGCTTATGTGCAAGCACAACGCTGCCAGCTTGGACGTTCCGGCGCACTGCCTCTACTCCGCAGTGCCACCTCGATTCCGCTTTGCTTCATCTCGGTTGAGGGCATTCGCCCTATGCCGCAACGTACAATCTGTCCGCTTATGTGCGAGCACAACGCTGCCAGCTTGGACGTTCCGGCGCACTGCTCATTGCCTGTCAATACTCGTTAGGTAATTCGTCGATCTCGTCGCAGCGGAATACCGGTCCGTCTTTGCACACATATTTGGAACCGATATTACAGCGGCCGCATTTGCCTACGCCGCATTTCATACGGAGTTCTAGTGTTGTGTAGACCTGCTCTTTAGAGAATCCCATCTCCTGGAGGGCTGCCAGCACGAACTTGATCATGATCGGCGGTCCGCAGACAAGGGCTGTCTTGTCTGTGGTGAATCCCACCTCTTTTAAGTAGTTGGGTACAAATCCCACATGGCCGTCCCAGCCTTCCTGTTCCCGGTCAATGGTCAGATATACGTTCACACCCTCTGTCTTCATCCAGACTTCCTGTATCTCTTTTAACTGGACCAGATCGTCTGCGGAACGGGAACCATAGAGAATATCCACGGTTCCGTAGTTCTCTCTGTTATCCAGCACATAGTTGATAACAGAGCGAAGAGGTGCAAGACCGATACCGCCTGCAATAAACAGCAGGTTCTGGCCTTTTAACTCGGTCTCTACCGGGAAATGATTACCGTACGGACCTCTCACCGTGATCTCGTCGCCAACCTCAAGGCTGTGAAGATAATCTGTGAGGATACCGCATTTCTTGATGCTGAATTCCTGGAATTCTTTATTTGTGGGTGAGGAAGTAATGGAAAACATACCTTCACTGATGCCCGGTGCACACACCATGGCACACTGTCCGGGCATATGTTCAAAAAGCTTTCCGCCCTCCGGTGCATTTACCCGGAAGGTCTTTACGTCCGGTGTCTCCTGTCGGATATCTGTAATGACTCCCACCTGAGGAATCAGCGTATCCAGCGTATAATTTTTATGACAGGTACATTCGCTCATTATTTGTCACCTCCCTGTTTCTGAAAGGATTTGATAACTTTCACAATATTTAAGGAAGCCGGGCATTTTTCCACACATCTGCCGCAGCCTACACAGGAATACATCCCGTCATTGTTTGCCGGGAAATATACCAGTTTATGCATAAATCTCTGGCGGAAACGCTGCATCTGGCTTGTACGGTTGTTTCCGTGAGCCATCATGGTGAAATCTGAGTACATGCAGGAATCCCAGCAGCGGTATCTCTTGATCCCATGGCCTGTGTCATAATCCTTGATGTCATAACACTGGCAGGTGGGACATACAAAGGTACAGGTACCGCACGCCAGACAAGGCTTGTACAGCTCTTCCCAAAGTTCAGAATTGAATTTTTCATTTAACATATCCCCATCCCATCCTTCCAGGGAAAGATTGGTATAAGGAAGTTTTTCAACAATTGCGCGGATGGAAGCTTTCTCTTCCTCCACTTTCTTTTCCGCATCAGCATCGGCCTGCGTCAAAAGGCTGTCCACAGATTTTGTAAGGGCTTCTCCCTTCTCTGTAAGAGGCTTCCAGTAAAGCGCATCTCCCGCCATCCATACAGCTACATCCGCTGCAGGCTCTGCGCAGTCCACGCCAAACACCTTACAGAAGCAGGTTTCCTCCGGTTCATGACACGCCATGGCTACGATGGTCCCATGTTCACGTCTTGCCGCATAAAAGGAATCCACCGGATCAGCTAAAAATACTTTATCTAAAACTTCCACGCCCTTCACGTCACAGGCTTTCATTCCAAATACCACGAAATCCTGCTCTTTCAGTGCTTCCGGTTCAATGGTCAGTTTTTTCCCGTCTTTTTTGCAGGTATACAAATCCTCACTCTGAGGGAAAAATACGTCTTTGGGGGATTTCACTGTCTTCAGTGTATCCAGGTCCACCTCCGCGTCCTCACTCCATGCCCTGAAGTTCACCTGTCCGCTCACCTTTACCGGGACATATAATTCCTGGGCACCGGCAATTAACTGGAATAATGCCGCCAGATTTTCTTTTGCTGTCTTATACATACATTATCCCCTTTCTGCCACAATGCCTGGCTCTACGTCATCAAATGTAAAGTTTGTCAGCGGCCCTTTTGAATCTGTATCCTCGCCGGCCTGATATTCTCCGTAGAATTCATCAATATCCTTGATAAATTTCCGGTTAAACAGATGAAGGGGAATTCCCTGGGGACATACACGGCTGCATTCTCCGCAGTCTGTGCAGCGCCCTGCCACATGGAACGCGCGGATGATATGGAACATCTTCTCCTCAAAGGAATCCGCATTGGCCTTCTGGGAACTGTCAAACTTGTTGCTGTCAAATACACATTTTCTGCAGCTGCATGCAGGACATACATTTCTGCAGGCATTACAGCGGATACATTTGCTTAACTCTTTCTGGAAAAATGCGAATTTCTCCTCCGGGCTCATAGCCTCAATGGCCGCCACACCGTCAAAACGTTCTGCATCCTTTGTCTCTTTTGATTCCCCGATCAGCTCATCGTAAATCTTATGTTCTTTGCCCTTGCAGACATGGCATCTCTCCAGCATGGCATCTGCATAGGAACATGTTTTCTCTCCGTAAAGAGTCCGGATGGCAAGTGTGTCCGCTTCCTCTGTGATCTCTGCTCCGGAAATGCTCTCAATTCCCTTGATCCCCATGCCCTTGATCTTTTCAATATCCAGCTTGCCTTTGCAGCCAACGCCTATAATATAGGCTTTTTCTCTGTCGACCCTATGCTCCTTAATGAGCTGGTTAAAGCTGTAAGTGTCACATGGTTTCAGACATACAAGGGTCTTCCCCTCCAGCTTGGAAGCCTCGATCATATATTTGCTTAAATTGGCTCCGCAGAACCCGTTGTACACGAAGTTCTCAAAGTCCTCTTCTTTTTCAAAATAAGCCGGTTCCGGATTATAAGGCAGGTCTCCCGCTTTCCAGCCGAGGACACGGGCCACGGTACCGTCCGCTAACAGCTCTTTTGCACGGTTTATCACTCGAGTCTGCGACTCTCGTTGTTCTGCAGTCGCCAAATGTGAGCAAGTTCCCACTTGGCTCGTTGCTGCTACAAGTTCCTGCATCTCAAATCCTCCAATCTTACATTCTTGCCCAGAGAGCGTACTTTTTCCACAAATTCGTTCATGGTGGTGGAGAATTTTACACCCTCTGCTGCGGACACCCATTCCACACGGGTACGTCCGTTTTCCACACCGATATAATCCAGCATGGAGAATAAAAGTGTCATACGCCTTCTGGCATAGTAATTTCCTGTGCTGTAATGACAGTCTCCCGGATGACATCCACAGAGGATCACCCCGTCTGCACCTTTCTCAAATGCCCGCAGAATGAACATGGGATTTACACGGCAGGAACATGGCACGCGGATGATCTTAACATCTGCAGGGTAAGCCAGACGGCTGCTGCCGGCCAGGTCCGCGCCTGCATAACTGCACCAGTTACAGCAGAATGCCACAATTTTAGGCCTGAATTCTTCTTTTGCTTCTATCGACATATTGCATCCACCTCCGCTATGATCTGTCTGTTGGAGAATCCCTGTAAATCCATGGCTCCTGACGGGCAGGCAACTGTGCAGGCTCCGCATCCCTGACACAGTGCATTGTTCACGACTGCAATGCGGCGTGTCTCGCGGATACCGTGGTCATTCACCTCTTTCTCCTCATAGGTGATGGCACCGTAAGGACACACATTTGCACAGGTGGAACATCCGTTGCAGAGAAGTTCATCGGATTTGGCTGTACATGGGTTGGTCATCAGTTTATCTTTTGCAAGGAGTCCGATGGCTTTCACCGCTGCAGCACCTGCCTGAGAAACGGTCTCCGGAATATCCTTTGGTCCCTGGCATACGCCTGACAGGAAAATACCTGCTGTGGGGGATTCCACCGGACGAAGCTTGGGATGTGCCTCTGTCAGGAAGTTATTGGTGTCAATGCTGGCTGTGAGCATGGTAGCAATCTTTCTCACAGAGGGGTCCGGCTCAATGGCTGTGGCCAGGACCACCATGTCTGCTTCCATGAGGATCTGCTTGTTATCAATGAGGTCAACGCCCTGTACGAGTAACTGTCCGTCTGGCTGGGGAGCGACTTTTCCCACCTGGCCTTTGATGTAGTTCACACCGTATTCCTCCACGGCTCTTCTGTAGAATTCATCAAAGTTTTTGCCCGGGGTACGGACATCAATATAAAATACAGTCACGTTCACATCCGGATACTTGTCGCGGATCAGCATGGCATGTTTTGCTGTGTACATACAGCAGATCTTAGAACAATAGCTCTTTCCCCGCTTGTCTGCGCAGCGGCTGCCCACGCACTGGATAAACACCATATTCTTGGGGGCTTTTCCGTCAGACATGCGCTCCAGATGGCCTTTGGTCGGTCCAGCTGCGTTCATGATACGCTCCAGCTCCAGGGATGTGATAACATCCTTGCTCTGGTTGTATGCATACTCATCGTAATTGTCCAGTTTGATAGTATCAAAACCGGTGGCAACTACAATGGCACCATACTTCTCTGTAACGATCTCATCCTTCTGCTCATAATCAATGGCACCTGCCTGGCATACCTTGGCACAGACACCGCATTTACCTGTTTTGAACTTAATACAGTTCTCCCTGTCAATTACCGGGACATTGGGGATAGCCTGGGCAAATGGTGTGTAGATGGCGCTTCTTGTGTTCAGCCCTCTGTTAAATTCATTTGCATTTTTCTTGGAGGGACATTTCTCCTGGCAGACACCGCAGCCTGTACACT
Organism: Blautia marasmi; assembly: GCF_900258535.1. Taxonomy (NCBI): domain Bacteria; kingdom Bacillati; phylum Bacillota; class Clostridia; order Lachnospirales; family Lachnospiraceae; genus Blautia; species Blautia marasmi. The sequence continues at coordinate 2,836,240 of NZ_OIWX01000001.1, read as the reverse complement.
TGTCCATATCTACGCTTCTGGCTTTCTTGCGGATATCCACAGTAAAATCACCCACAAAGCCGGAAACCTTTTCCACTTCACTGTATGTATAAATGTTGATCTTCTCATGGGCAGATGCTTCCACCATCTTTGGTGTCAGGATACATGCGGAACAGTCAAGGGTGGGGAATGTTTTGTCAAGCTGTGACATCCTTCCTCCGATACTTGGGGTCTTCTCCACAATATCCACTTCATATCCGGCCTCTGCAATATCCAGCGCCGTCTGGATACCTGCAATACCCCCGCCGATCACCAGTGCACGTTTGGTTACAAGGCTCTCTCCCGGCTTCAGGGATGCGTTTAAGTTTACTTTGGCGATTGCCGCTCTTGCAAGGATGACTGCCTTCTTGGTGGCCTCCTCCATGTCCTTATGGATCCAGGAACAATGTTCACGGATATTGGCAACCTCCACCATGTATGGATTCAGGCCGGCTCTCTCCGCTGCTTTCCGGAAAGTGGTCTCATGCATACGCGGTGAACAGGAACATACTACAAGTCCTGTAAGCTTCTCATTTTTTATGGCCTCTGCGATCTTGGACTGTCCCGCCTCGGAACACATATACTGATAGTCTTCCGCATGGACAACTCCCGGCTCCATTTTAGCCATTTCCACTACTTTTTTCACATCTACCGTGGCGGCAATGTTACTGCCGCAATGACAGACAAATACACCTATTCTCTGCACTTAACCTCACCTCCTGTATCTTCTGAATGCACTGACTAAAAGCTGCTGGGGAAGTTCCGGGTCCAAAAGCTCGGGGATCTCGTCAGCCGTCAGATAATCCCCGCCCTTTTCACGGACAACCAGCTGTCTTGCCGCGTCAATAAGTTTACCAGGCTTCACATCCCTTGGGCAGCGCTCCACGCACGCAAAACAGGAAAGGCATTTCCAGAGGGATTTTGAATTTACCAGGGACTCAATGTCTTCATTCTGCACATAAGATACAAACTGATGAGGTTTGATATCCATTTCGTTGTAGGATGGACATGACGCAGAACACTTGCCGCATTTCATACATTTCAGCGGATTGACGCCGCTGATCTCCTTTATCATTTCAGCCTGTTTCTTTGGAGTATTCATGCTTTTGCCACCTCCTCTTTCACGCCCAGAGCTTCTGCCAGGAGCTCTGTAAAATAAAATACAGGAAGTTTGCTGCCGCTTGTGCTCTTATTCAAGTTATACAGGCATAATGGACAGGCAGTGATCAGCATATCTGCTCCAAAACCGGATGCGCTTTCCATGATCTTGTCAGACATGGTCTTTGACATCTCTTTTTCTTTCAGGGATATGTAGCCGCCGCAGCATTCATTTCTGTATGGATAGATAACCGGTTCTGCTCCGATGGCCCGGATGAAATCCTCAATGATGGCGGGATTCTCCGGATCATCAAATTGCAGAAGCGTGCTTGGACGAAGGAGCAGACATCCGTAATAAGCGCCTATCTTTTTCCCGGTAAGCGGAGCGGTTACTTTCTCCTTTAACGTGTCGAAACCTATGCGGTCACGGAGTACCTCCAGAAAATGGAGCACTGACGTCTCACCTGCATAGGGTTCCTCAAGCTGCATATAATTATTGGCTCTGGTGCGGATGTCATCTACATTCTTCATATCATCGTTGACACGTTTGATCACATGATGACAGGCAGAACAGAGCGTTACCAGATCCTGGCCTTTTTCTTTGGCCTCGTTGAGAGCACGGACGGAAGAAAGTTTTGTGGCGATCTCATCAGTACCCAGCGGATAAACGCCGCCGCAGCACTGCCAGTTTTCAATTTCTTCCAGTTCAAATCCCAGTGCCCTTGCAGAAGCTCTGGCATAAGCATCCAGTTCCACTGCTTTTGTCTTCAGGGTACACCCCGGATAATAACTGTACTTCATAGTTCCTCCTAATAATCCCGGAAACGGAACAGTACCCTCATGGTTCCCGTCTGGGGGAACCGAGGATGCTGAACAGTTATCCTATTTCTACAGTTCTATATGTTTGATAACTTCCTTCAGTGCGTTGGCACTTGCCTGAAGTTTTGCGATCTCTTCTTTGTTCATGCGCATCGGCACTTTGCCCTGGATACCATTTGGCCCAACCAGAGTCAGTGTGCTCACGCAGACATCCTCAATGCCGTATTCGCCGTGCATCATAGAGGAAACGGTTGCGATGGAGTCAGAAGATGCCAGCAGGATTCCGCACAGCTTACATACTGCTGCAGATACCGCGTAGAAGGTTGCTCCTTTGTTTGCGATCACCTTGCCGCCGGATTTCTGGACATAAGTCAGCATTTCTTCCTTGTCAAGCTCTTCCACGTTCTTTCCAAGGTTCTTAGCCAGTTCGTAATACTCGTCAAGGCTCACGCCTGATATATATGCACCTGTCCATGGAATAAAGGAAGTGTCACCATGCTCACCAAATACATAAGCGTGGATATTTTTCTGAGCAACTTTAAAGTGTTCAGAAAGTCCGCAGCGGAGACGCGCAGTGTCCAGAAGTGTTCCGGAACCGATGATCTGATTCTCCGGCAGTCCTGAAATCTTTGTAAACACATAAGTCATAATGTCAACAGGATTGCTTACGATGATGTAAAGAGCATTCGGTGCAGCTTTTACGATTTCCGGTGTGATGCTCTTTAAAATATTTACATTGGTCTGTGTCAGCTCGATTCTTGTCTGACCCGGTTTGCGGGCAATTCCTGATGTGATAATTACGATATCGGAATCCTTAGCATCCTCGTATTCACCTGCAACGATATTAACGGGATCGCGGAAACAGGTTCCCTGCGCGATATCCATTACTTCCCCTGCAACTTTTTCCTTGTTGATATCAATCAATACAATCTCTGATGCGATATCCCCGTTTGATAATGTGTAAGCAATCGTTGAACCAACGCTTCCGGCTCCGATGACAGTAATTTTACTACTCATGCTTGCTCCTTTCCCCTTCCATATGGGCTGTTGTTATTGTCTTTTTTTTAACAAATAAAGTTCAAAAAAATATGAAATCACAAATTCCTTTTTATTGAGTATAGCATTCCGTTAAAGTATCTTAACTCAATTGCCCCAGATTCTAGGGGTTTGGTGTTGAATTTGATTTCGCGTTACTGATTTAGGATATCATATTGATAAGAAATTAACAACAACTTTTTAACGATTTTTTGTATTTTTTTGTCTTATCTACCACGTTAATGTGTGAAATTATTTTTCTGACAACTTCTGACCTGCCGCGTGCCATACAAAAAGGGAAACTTCTTGATTTTTATGTATTTTTCCGCGTGCAATTTGTTTTTAGACTTTTTTTATCCATTATTATATGGCTTTTTTTCCGGATTTTTATGTGTTATTTTATGTTTGTATACAAAAAACACTAACTGCTTTTTTCTTTATTTTTCACGCATCTGAAAGGTGTGCTTTCATGTACAGCGCGTATAAAAAAAGGATTGCCCCAGTTGGTTCATACATTTACGAACCCACCGAGCAATCCTTTCTATTATATCAAACGTGTTAGTTAAATAACCATTCTATAATTCCCACAATGAAACTGTGATCCATTTTCATTGTATCAATCCTGAAGAATCGGAAATTCCACCGTCACCACAAACAAATCCGCATCCACTTCTATTCCGAAAACACCTCCGCATGCCTCCGTAAAACTTCTGGCAATGGAAAGTCCCAATCCGCTTCCGCCGTCGGTACGGCTCTCGTCTCCGCGCACAAAACGTTCTGTAAAGTCAATCTCACAAGGAATCTCGTCCTGGGAGATATTTTTAACAGTGGTTTTGGCTGTTTTGCTGTCTGTTTTCAGTGTAATGAACACACGGGAGCCGTTCAGAGAATACTTCAGAGCATTCTGCAGCAGGTTCTGGAACACTCGGTACAGACGGCTGCCATCCGCATGGATCATCACCGCATCTGCAGGGATCTGTGCCTTGACTGTCACGGAGCTCTCTTCAATCTGTTCTTCCATGTCTGCCAGGGTCTGACGGAGCAGTTTGCCCAGATCCAGGTCCTCCAGATCTACAGGAAGCTGCCTGGATGCCGCTTTGCTGATCTCAAAAACATCCTGCACCATAGATTTCAGCCGCTGGGACTTAACGTCCAGAATGCGTATATAATCCTTAACCTCCTCCGGAAGATTTTCTTCCTGCTTCATAAGATCCACGTAGCTGATAATGGATGTCAGGGGCGTCTTAATATCATGCGATACATTGGACACCAGCTCCACCTTCATGCGCTCACTTTTCATTCTTTCCGACAATGCCGTATCCATACCGCTCTGAATGTCATTTAACTGCTGCACAGCTTCATACAGGTCAGAATCTTCCGGCACTTTCAGTTTGTCTGTCATGTTGCCATCGTGAACTTTTGTTATCTGATCAACTAACCGGCCGATCTCACTTGCAAATACCTGGTTATCGGACGCATACTGTTTCATCATTCCCACCAGAAGTACAATGACAAGGACTACCAAAGCCACAAGCAGCAATACAACTCCAAAACTCCCGCCATCATCATACAGGTAATACCCTGCCACAAAACAAGCCAGAGCCGCAATGACTGATAAGATAATACCGGAAATCATGACCGGCGAAAATTTACGGATCATTTTTTTTTGAAAAGGATATTCCATATTCCTGGTCTGAAGAAGTTTTTGTATATCTTTGACCAGTGTTTTCCTTGGTCTCTTTTTGTTATATCTGTAATCATTCACAAAGAGATACAAGGTCCAAAAAAATACCAGCACCAAAATGGGATTTGCAAACAGGGAATACATCATCGGATATAAAACTTCCGCCGCGTATTCATAATACCCCCATCCATAATAAATATCTATATAGTTATTAAGCCCTGCAATGCCCCCTGCGATCACCAGAATGACCAGCCCGGCTTTACATTCCATCCAGACCTTGCCTGTACAAACCGCTATGGCCCTGTCACCATCTTTTTTATACTTTCTCAAAGCCAGGTAAATCCCCAGCAGTATGAGACCAACGATAAATTTTACAATTTGGGCTATATAGGCGTTTTGGGCCTGTTTCAGATTTCTGACCGTATCATAAAGGCTGCTGGTTCCATAATAACTTCCCGAGTCGTTAGAATAGTTTCCCTGCACATAGTTTACCGGCGTTTTTCTGACTGCCATGCGTACTTCAGCCTTCTTCGTTTTATCATCTACCGTATAGTTCTTGTACCCTGGGATCTGCCACTTGCTGTCATCCCGGTATAGATTATCCCCATACACATCCACGGCTTTTTTGTCTTTAACTACAGATGCTTTTCCATCTGCAAAGGACAGATAAAAGTTATAATCAGAAGGCAGGTCTTTCTCTCCGTTCTTCAAAACCCCTTCATCATCATTGGTATACACCGACTTACCGTCATACCGGATATCATAGAGCAGATTTTTATCATTTTTTATAGACGCATGCACTTGTTTCGGAGATACCGTGTACTCCCAGTCATCCTCGCTGTAATCCCCGTTGTAGTCCCAGCCCTGTTCAGCAATTTCCTCGACTACAGCAGTGGCTGTATTCTCAATATCTCCAATATTCCATGAGGTGTCATTAGAATACGCAACATCCCCATACCTTCCATACCAATTCACCGGTCCGCCTGTTGCCATGGAAAGAAAGGTATCCAGGTAATCTGACAAAAATCTGCGAAATTCCTTTGTGTCCTCATAATCTGATGAAAATGCATCTTTGGTACTCACTCCGCGGGGGCCATTCCCACTCAGCACATTCAGAGCGGCCACACCACTCTCCACAAGCAGGCAAATACTTAGGAAAAACGCTGCCCAGGCTGCTATCACTTTACATTTTTTCGATTTTATATCCAATTCCCCACACCACCTTTAAATATTCTGGCTCCTTTGGATTCAGTTCAATTTTCTCGCGAATGCGTCTGATATGCACCATAACTGTATTCTCCGGGGCAAAAGCATCCTCCTCCCAGACTCGGCGGTAAATCTCCTCCGCTGAAAATACACGTCCCAGGTTGCGCATGAACAGATCCACAATCTTTGTCTCCGTGGCAGTCAGCCTCACGGACTCCCCGTCAGCATACAGAACCCGTTCCTCCGCATGATAGCTAAGACGGCCGCTCTTAAATTCCTTTGAGGCACTCACTGCATTAATATCACCCAATCTGGTATAACGCCTGAGATGGCTTTTTACTCTGGCAACCAGTTCCTGTGAATTATATGGCTTGGTCACATAATCATCCGCTCCCATGGAAAGTCCCAATACCTTATCTGTGTCCTCGCTTTTAGCACTCAGGACAATGATCGGGATATTTCGTCTCTCACGTATTTTCATAATAGCGGATAAGCCATCCATGCGGGGCATCATGACATCCATCAATATCAACTGGATCCGGTTCAGTGCAAGAAGGTCCAATGCCTCCAGGCCATCATAGGCCGGCAGGACTTTATAGCCTTCCCTCTCCAATAAAATAGCTATGGCCTTTACGATCTCTCTGTCATCATCTGCCACTAGAATACATTCGCTCATGTTTCCTCCTCCTTAAAGCTTGTATTTATAATACCCCCTCTGTCTTACAAAACAATGGACAGATTCCTTACGGATTTCTTACAATTCTGTATCTGCTAAAAAGGAGAAGCACCTTAGGTACTCCTCCTACTTCTATTTTCGATTATGCTAATAACGAAAAAAAGAGCGTAAATTACGCTCTTAATACGATGCCGCAGACCGGAATCGAACCGGTACGGGTATCACTACCCACGGGATTTTAAGTCCCGGGCGTCTGCCAGTTCCGCCACTGCGGCAAAACGACCCAGAAGAGACTCGAACTCTCGACCTCCGCCGTGACAGGGCGGCGCTCTAACCAACTGAGCCACTGGGCCAAAACCTATAAAATTGTAACCTTTAACTAATAAATGGACCTTCGGGGACTCGAACCCAGGACCGACCGGTTATGAGCCGGTTGCTCTAACCAACTGAGCTAAAGGTCCATAAAGCCGATGATCGGACTCGAACCGATAACCTGCTGATTACAAATCAGCTGCTCTGCCAATTGAGCCACATCGGCGTACCTGTTTAACTTATTATTTCATTCTTTATTGAATGACTCCAAGGGGATTTGAACCCCTGTTACCGCCGTGAAAGGGCGGTGTCTTAACCGCTTGACCATGGAGCCAAAAAACTCCCCCTGTTGGACTCGAACCAACGACACTGCGGTTAACAGCCGCATGCTCTACCGACTGAGCTAAGGAGGAATAGATACACTGATACACCGTACCCTCAAAACCGCATATACAAAACACAAAAACCTTTTTTCTTACCCGCCGTTCGCACTTCCGTGCTTAGGTCAAGCCCTCGACCGATTAGTAGCAGTCAGCTCCATACATTGCTGCACTTCCACCTCTGCCCTATCCACCTCGTCGTCTTCAAGGGGTCTTACTTCTTTATAGAATGGGATATCTCATCTTGAGGGGGGCTTCACGCTTAGATGCCTTCAGCGTTTATCCCTTCCAGGCTTGGCTACCCTGCCATGCAGTTGGCACTGCAACAGGTACACCAGCGGCCCGTCCATCCCGGTCCTCTCGTACTAAGGACAGCTCCTCTCAAATATCCTACGCCCACGCCGGATAGGGACCGAACTGTCTCACGACGTTCTGAACCCAGCTCGCGTACCGCGTTAATGGGCGAACAGCCCAACCCTTGGGACCTACTACAGCCCCAGGATGCGATGAGCCGACATCGAGGTGCCAAACCACTCCGTCGATGTGAACTCTTGGGAGTGATAAGCCTGTTATCCCCAGGGTAGCTTTTATCCGTTGAGCGATGGCATTCCCACTTAATACCACCGGATCACTAAGCCCTACTTTCGTACCTGCTCCACCCGTCGGTGTCGCAGTCAAGCTCCCTTCTGCCTTTGCACTCTGCGAATGGTTTCCAACCATTCTGAGGGAACCTTTGGGCGCCTCCGATACTCTTTCGGAGGCGACCGCCCCAGTCAAACTCCCCGCCTGGCATTGTCCCACCGCCGGGTCACGGCGGATGGTTAGAAGCCCAATACTGCAAGGGTGGTATCCCAACATTGGCTCCAGCACAACTGGCGTCATGCCTTCAAAGCCTCCCACCTATCCTGTACATGCAATACCGGACCCCAGTACCAAACTGGAGTAAAGCTCCATGGGGTCTTTCCGTCCTGGCGCAGGTAACCAGCATCTTCACTGGTACTTCAATTTCACCGGATGCATTGCCGAGACAGCGCTCAAATCATTACGCCTTTCGTGCGGGTCGGAACTTACCCGACAAGGAATTTCGCTACCTTAGGACCGTTATAGTTACGGCCGCCGTTTACTGGGGCTTAAATTCAATGCTTCGTCTCCTGACATCTCCTCTTAACCTTCCAGCACCGGGCAGGCGTCAGCCCATATACCTCACCTTTCGGTTTCGCATAGACCTGTGTTTTTGCTAAACAGTTGCTTGAGCCTATTCTCTGCGGCCAGGTCTCCCTGGCACCCCTTCTCCCGAAGTTACGGGGTCATTTTGCCGAGTTCCTTGGCAATGCTTCTTCCGTCGGCCTTAGGATTCTCTCCTCATCCACCTGTGTCGGTTTACGGTACGGGTACGGTATAAACAATAGCGGCTTTTCTTGACGCATGGCTCACACACTTCCCTACTTTAGTTCGGTACGCATCACGCTTTTGGGTTGTCTGACGGTTTTTCCTATCAGACCCCTCCTTCGC
>NZ_OIWX01000001.1:2210000-2822500 GCF_900258535.1 Blautia marasmi | reverse complement strand
GACAGGTGGCCAGCATTTTTGCTGAAACCTCCCGGTATCTCACGCTGTCATTTCCAAACCTGGAAATGACTCTGGGCTGGTCATGGTTTGTCCAGTAAAGGCTGTTCCAGGCTGTTCCTTCCAGCTCATTCTGCCATTTTGAGAGATTTGCCTTCAAGTCTGTGAGCTTAACCTTTCTGTCACTCCATTTTGAAAATTCACCGCCGTCCAGCCCCATATGTTCAAACTGGAATACCATATTCAACTCTGTCCCCTTCTCAGAGGCATACCTCTTGGCTTCCCCGATGGTAACGCCGGCACATTCACCGACAGTGAGCAGGTCATATTTTGACAACACTCTCTGATTCATTTCCTGGAGATATTCATGGACATGAGGCCCGTTCTGCACATACGGAGACGCATCTCCATGAAGTCCGTCACGCACTTCACCGTCGGGAAGTCCCTCAGCCTTGGAAATCATGCTGATCACGTCCATACGGAAACCGTCAATCCCCTTCTCACACCACCAGTTCATCATGGAAAATACTTCATCCCGTACTTTGGGATTCTCCCAGTTCAGATCAGGCTGTTTTTTGGAGAACATATGTAAATAGTACATATCTGTATTTCCGTCGTACTCCCAAGCGGGACCATTGAAAACAGAACCCCAGTTATTCGGCTCTTTGCCGTCCTTTCCCTCACGCCAGATATAATAATCACGATACGGGTTATCTTTGGATTTTTTACTCTCCATGAACCATGCGTGTTCATCGGAAGTATGATTCACCACCAGGTCCATGACAATTTTGATCCCCCTGGCGTGAGCCTCCTCCAGCATTCTGTCAAAGTCCTCCATAGTACCGAACTCTTTCATGATCGCCTGATAATCGCTGATATCATAGCCATTGTCATCGTTGGGTGACTGGTAGACCGGGGAGAGCCAGATAACATTGATCCCCAGTTCCTGTAAATAATCCAGTTTGCTTGTGATACCGTTAATATCCCCCATTCCGTCCCCGTTGCTGTCGCAGAAACTTCTGGGATATACCTGATAAACTACACTCTCTTTCCACCATGCTTTTCTCATAATCATTCTCCTTTTTTATGCTTTCACCGCACCGTTGGTAACACCGCTGATAACCTGTTTCTGCGCAAACAGATAGAATATCACAATAGGCAGAAGGGCCAGCAGGTATGACGCAAAGGCCAGGCTGTAATCAGTTGCAAACTCCCCTTTGAACACATACTGCGCAAGCTGCAGGGTCTGGTTCTTCTGGTCACTGATGATGACCAGGGGCATAGTAAAGTCATTCCAACACCATAAGAAAGTCAGAATAGCCACTGTGGCATTCATGGGCTTCAGGGTTGGGAATATGACTTTGTAAAACATCTGGAAGGTATTGGCTCCGTCAATGGTTGCCGCTTCATCAAGTGCTGTAGGAATGGACTTAACATAGCCGGAATACAAAAATATATTCATAGGAAGTCCCATGACAATATAAAGTATGATCAGTCCCGGGACATTATCCATGTGGAAAAAGCTCACCTGTTTTACCAGTGGCAGCATGATAATGTTAAATGGGATAAACATAGCGCTGATCAAAAAATAGTAGATAAAATCATACAGCTTCTTTCCCCTGTTCCTTGTAATGGCAAATGCCATAAAGGAGTTGGTCACAATGGTTCCCGCAACCGATACCACAGTGATGATCAGCGTATTTCTGAATGTAACGAAAAAGTTTGTCTTCTCAATAGCAGTCAAAAAGTTCTCAAAATGCAGTTTGTTGGGAAATGCCAGAACGGACTGCGCGATCTGCTCCGGTGTCTTCAGGGCGATCACCACGGTGATGTATAGCGGAAATAAAATAGTAACCGCTGCAAGCGCAAACAGAACCACTGTAAGTACGGTATTGTTTTTCTTGTTCTTCAACATATCCTACGCCTCCCTTTTCTCTAAAACTCTTGTCTGGAATAGTGAAATCACAGCTATGACAATGAAGAAGATCACCGCATTGGCTGACTGGTATGCATACTGGGCACCGGAAAATCCCTGCTTGTAAATGAGTACGGATATGGACTGAGTGGAAGTGCCCGGACCGCCGTTTGTCATGGCTATGATCTGGTCAAATACCATGAGGAAGTTCTTCACACAGAGCACCATATTGATGGTAAAAAACGGTGCAATCAGCGGGAATGTCATCTTCCAGAAAGTCGTCCATTTACCGGCTCCGTCAATGCTGCTGGCCTCATAGATATCCGTATCCACAGTCTGCAGGCCTGACATGTAAATAATAGTGTTGAAGGCTACTGCCTGCCATACTCCCACTACCAGAATACCAATCCAGGCCAAATTCTCCTGCCCCAAAATATTAGTGCTTAAAAAACCAATTCCCATCTTCTGTCCCAGGTCAGGCAGAACATTGGAAAAAATGAAGTTGAACACAAAGCTGACGATCAATGCACTCAGCATATAAGGCAGGAAATAGACAGCCTTCAGTGCATTTTTGCATTTGATCTTTGCGTTGAGCGCAAGTGCCAGCAAAAGGCTTATGACATTGACCAGTATAGTGGCACAGATTGCATATTTGAATGTGAACTTGTAGGCATCGCCGATGGCCTCATCGCCCCACAGTTTCAAATAGTTGGTAAGACCCACAAAATCCCAGGTTCCGTATCCCTTCCAGTCTGTAAAGCTGTAGAAGATCCCCTTTAAAAAGGAAAATGTGTGAAAGGTGAAAAACAGTACCAGCATTGGTATGATGATCACCATATAAGCTCTGTTCTTTTTCATGATTCATCCCCCTAAAAACTGTTGTATTTGTCGTATTCTTTATCCAGTTTCTTTAAAAACGCTTCCACATCTCCCTGTTTGCTCACAAAAGTCTGCAGGGTCACTGTGAAATCAAAGCCTGTGGGATAATAATGGTCTGCAAAGTCCCCGATATTTCCCTGGGCAAACTTATCTGCAACACCTGCCACGCTGGCATTATCCTGCACCACAGTATCCACAGACGGGAACGCAAACTGGTCTTCTATATATGCCTTTACCTTTTCATCCCGGAAGATAAAGCTTATAAAATCCTTTGCCAGTTCCTCCTCTTTGGTGTCTTTATATATGGTGGGCATCACATCAATACCGGAGATGATGGCATTTTTGTTTTCATCGTTGGTCACCGGCAGGGCAAACATATCAAGATTCACATCAGGATTTGCTTTCTGGATATTGGGTATGGCCCAGTTTCCCTGGAACATCATGGCTGCCTTGCCGTTGGCAAAGTCAATATTTCCGTCATCATATCCTTTTCCAAGAAGGTCTTTCTGGCCATACTGAGTGAGCGTAAGAATCTTTTCGGCTGCCTCCTCATGGGTACCCAGGAAAGTGGTCTTCCCCTCTCTTCTGTCAAGGAAAAAGTCCATTCCGGCCAGGTCATATGTCATCGGGATCCAAAGCGGCCCGCCTGTCCAGGAATCCTTCAAGGTGAAATAAAAGGGTTGTATACCGGCGCTTTCCAGTTTCTCACACACATCCATCAGTTCATCCCAGGTCCCGGGGATCTCAAGTCCCTGTTCCTTAAAGATATCCACATTGTAGATGATACCCTCTGCATTTGTGGCGTAAGGCAGGCCGTAGAGTTTCTCCTCCTGGTCAGGATTCAGGTTGTAAACCTGCTCTTTGTAGGCTTCCTTAATCCTGTCAGTCTCCTCCATATCACTTAAATCCATAAGGATTTCCGCCTCGGACATATCCCGGAAGGTCATATCCCCTCCCATAAAAATAATATCCGGCACACGGTTCTTGGTCAGTTTTGTCCTAAGCACTGTGGATGCATCCGGCGGAGAGTTAAATTCAATGGTCACATCAGGATTCGCCTGTGTGTATTCATCAATAAAAGACTGTAGGATTGCCTGGTTCTCCATCTTTGTAGAAAAAATCTCCAGGTGGTTTTCTTCCTTTTTCCCGCAGCCTGTCATCAGCAGTGCACAGCCCGCAAGAGCTACAGCGGCTAACAATCTGTTTTTCATATGTTTCTCCTTTCACTCAGCAAAAACAAAAGACGTTTTGCGCAAAACCTTTTCTATCTGTCACAAATTATAGCAACAAGATAGAATCTGCACAATAGGTTTTGCGCAAAACGTCTTTTTATACAACAAGCACTTGTCTTTTTTGTAGAAATTTACTACAATCTTTTTCGTTTGACCGAATCCCGAATCACCACTTCTACGGGAAGTCTCTCTTGTCCTTTGAATTCCTCCCCCTGAATGAGGCTTGTCAGTCTTTTCACAGCCTCCTGCCCTTTCTTCATGATATTCTGGCGGACTGTGGTGATCTCCGGTCTGCAGATCTCCGCATAGGGACTGTCATCAAACCCCGCCACAGATACATCCCTCGGAATCTCGATCCCCTTATCCTGCAGAAAATGAATGGCCTCCAGAGCGTAAAAGTCTGAAGCAAAAAAGAGCACGTCTCGGCTCTTAAGCTCCTCCACATTATCCTCCAGCCATGCCTTCCGCAGTTCCCTGTTCTCCGGCATGATCTTTCGGCCAGCCACCGCACCTTTCGCTCCGTATTCCCCTACAGCATTCTGTACCCCCAGCCACCGCTCATGGTCCACGCCCACGTCATTGTCCGCAAGGAAGAGGATGTCTTTATGCCCCTCCTCTGCCAGGAACCTTCCCATTGCATAACCGCCCTCAAAATCCTGCAGACCGATATTGGCTACCTTTTCTTCTCCATAATAATTGTCAATACTCACAAGGGGAATCTGACATTTCTCACTCAGTTCCAGGTTTTCCTCTGAGGACAGCCCAAGAGTGATAAGCCCTTCCACTTTCCAGGTAGTAGCCAGTTTCCAGCTCTCCTCCTGGGAATTTGCCAGGTGAAAAAGCATATAATAATTTTGTCTGTAAATCTCCAGTTCCAGAGAGTTGAGAATAACGCTGGTGAACGGGTCTGAGGCAATACTCCTGCGCTTCCCCTCTCTCTCCCCGATCAGCACACCGATCAGCCTGGATCGGTTTTCTGCCAGCATTAGGGCACTCATACTTGGAATGTACTGGTTCTTTTCCAGGATCCTCTGGATCTTGTCAATATTGGCCTTGGAGACCTTCTTCGTATTTCCATGAATAACATTGGAGACTGTGGTTGGACTTACCCCGGCCTCTTTTGCGATATCTTTTATCCTAACCATATGTAAAATTCCTTATACCCTTCCAGTAATTCTATATTTTCAAAAATCCTGACACGAATTTGAGAAGCAAGTTGGAATCATAGAGCCACTTTGTAATGTGATTCTCCTTTGCCATCTCCACAGCCGTTCTTCCCCAGTCTGTACTCCAGAACAGAGTAATGACAAGAAAAAACACCCAGACAATGAGCAGTCCCTGAATACATCCTGCGGCAGCTCCCGCAGTCCGGTTCAGCAGACTCAGCACCGGCAGGCTGAAGATACTGTCAAGGGCTGCCACCGCAAACCGCAGAATCAGGGAAATCACAAAAAACGTCACCAAAAACGACAGACTGTTGACGATCATATGGGCTATGGAGGAGGACAGATATCCGGCAAAAACATCCGCCAGAGAACTCCCGTAGGACTTCCCGCTCTCCTTCAAAATACTTTTCATGCTCTCCGGAAGCGGCAGCTCTTCGATGAACGCTGTCTGATCCTGCTCCCCCAGTTCTCCCTCCAACCCGGCGGCTATGGATTCACTGCATTTTTCCTCGATCGTATCATAGATCGGCGTTTTCTCCTCCACAAAATCAACTACATAGGGGTTCAAAAAATAGACCAGCACCATGCTCACAAGAATCGAGAACATAGCCGCAACAGTCCGGATAAACCCCCTGCGTATACCATTCATAATACATAACACAAATACGGCAAGTACAATAATATTAAGCCAATTCATAATTTTCTCCTGTGTTGAAACCATGTAACTGTGAAGGTACTGAACAGTTACAAATCCATCAGATAAACGAAGCTGCCGCATATACGCCGGCAGCTCCCAGATCACTTTATCTATTTTAATTTAATTGTCTTGATACCATTCTCAGACACGAGAATATACCGATTGGAGCCCATTTTAAAAATATCTTTGATAACACCTTCGTCCATATTTCCGTTGAACTTCTCAATTCCACTCATGGAGTACATGGACACTTGGCTGTCATTGTTCATAATGATCATATCATCACTGATACGGATATTTTTATATTCCATATTAAAACTGCGGCTGAATTTTTCTTTTCCGGAAAGGTCATAAACAGTCATTGTGTATTTCTCTTCCTTTCCGCCGCTTTTAAAGACAAGTCCCACATATTTTTCATTGCAAAATGTGCTGACTATGTCTGTCTTTATTTCTTTTTTGGTCTTCTCCTTTGGCACACTGCTTCCCTCATATATGGAAAATCCATCATCCCTGAAAGCAGCAGAAACATTGCCGTCCAGATATACCACCTGCGGAACCACTACACCCTCATATGTAAATCCGGCAACTATATTGTCAATCTCGCCCTGCCCTTCATCGCCAAAATTATAAAAGGCCACATAACTGGTTGTCTGCCCATCCTCCACATAGAGATAGGAAATCATGATCAGCTTTCCGTCAGGGGAAACTGCCAGGTCCACCGGATATCCGGGGCTGTCTATTCTAGTCTGGTTTTCTGCGATCAGACTGCCGTCCGTGGCGTAGAAATCAATCCATGTCTTCTCTCCGTCCTGGAGAATAGCTGCCACGACACCACTTTTTGCCACCCTTGCCTTGAGGATCGGCATACTGGTCTCCACAGCGCCCACAGGGGCTTCTTTCTTAAAAATATACATCAGTGTGCCTTCCTTGTCAGCCACCACTGCTGTCTCGTCCCGGACATCTGCCACAGGGTTTGTCATCTCATAACTCTGTTTCCAGACTGTCTCCTGCTTCTGGTCCAGCAGTGACGCGCCGTCTGACGCGTACTTGAGTACACAATCCCCAAGCTGGACATAACCGGCTGACTGCACATCCTCATTCTTGGCTGAGGACTGTACGGAATACTTGTGATAAGTCCTGCGCTGGATCACCACCACCGCGATAATGATGACAGCTATGACTATCAGGGCAGCCACCAGTATGCGCTTTAGCTGCTGCCTTCTGCGTCTGCGGGACTTCCTTTTATGGCCGGAGGCGGGTCCGGCTTTTTTAGAACTACTCATATTTTCTCTTTTCTCGTTTGTCTTATTGTCTTCCATTCACTCTTCCTTATCGAATCTGTAACTGTTTTCGGCTATTATAGCACAAAATTCTACGGGAGTAAAATTTTTTGTCCCGGGAAAATAAAATCTTCCGGTGACAGGCCGTTTAAAGCACAGATATCTTTAATTTTAGAGCTGCTGCCATAATATCGCATACTGATACTTGTGATGGTGTCGCCCTCGTGAATGGTGTAAGACTGGTGCGTGGAGCCTGCTGTCTGGCTGGAATCCTCATCATCGCCGTCCTTCTGCTCTTTCTCACCTTCTGCACTGCCTTTGCTGTCAGACTGACTATCCGGTTTGGTATCTGTTTTGGATGCATCCTTGTCGCCTGCATCCGTCTTTTCGTCTGCGGCGCTGTCATCCTGCCCGTTTCCATCCTCTGTCCCGGTCTGATCTTCCGGATCTTTCCGACCATCAGAAGCAGTATCCGCGGTATTGGCCGTATTATCTGCTGCATCCGTATCCCCGCCGCTGTTTTCGGCATCTGTGCCTGCAGCATTCCGGTCCGCCCCGTCCTGACTGTCCTCTTTCTGATTCTCAGATACCAGGCCATTGACCGGCTTAGTCTCGACCAGCTCCTTCCCGCTGTTTTTTTCATCCAGCTTGGAAATTACCGTCTCTGTGTTTTTCAGCTTGTGATAATCATTGAGATACAGGACTCCCACAGCCAGTACAGCCACCATCATACACACACTGGCAGTCTTGAAAACAGGAGTATTCTTTGTCTGTTTCTTTCCTTCAGACTTCACCTCCACCTTTTTCCGGAAGGTCTTTACTGCCTGGTCACTGACCTGCTCGCTCTTTGTCTCTGCCTTGTCATTCTGGGCTACGAGAAAATTCTGCATGGGCTCGTTTTTTTCGTAATAGATGTAAAAGCCCGGCTGTCTGGACAGTTCCCCGTCCTCGTATCGGTAAAATGCTTCTTCTTTTTCAAGGGGTTCCATCACCATGAGCACCTTGTCATTGCCGCCGAAATGATCCAGATGGGTCCGGCAGATGACTTCGTGAAGCTCCATGGAGCATCCGGGAATGGACAGATACCATCCCACAATTTCCTGATCCGGAAAAAATTCCTTGTTCTTCTCATACACGTGATTCCAGATTTCCCTGGTAAAGGAAAGGTGTTCTTCAGTAATTTCCATGTCAGGAAGCACAACTGCACTTTTCACAAAAAGATAGGAAACGCCGTCTTTCCAGTTGGCCTGTCCCAGAAGAATTGCTGCTTTTCCTTTGGAAGAATTCCCGGAAGAGATTCTACAAAGGTAAGTGTACGCATAATCTTCTATATAGATTTTTTGTGTTTCGTTGACTTCTCCTATCTGGCGTATGTTGTTGGGGATGCGGAAGAATCCTTCGTTTCCCTCAGGCTTTTGTTTTTCTTTTTCGTAGACTATTTCTATCATAAAGATTCACCCCTTTGGGCAACAGGATAGCATGAAAAGTCTGCGAAATTTAGCGGATTAGGAAAGGTACATGCCTTTTTTTAACGACAAACATCCCGTTAAAAAGACAGGATAAAGAGAGGTAAAAACGGACAAAATAGGGGAAAGAAAGGATGGATAAAAATATGGACACACACCTTGATACGCCCGTTTACTATATTGAAGGCCGCACAGACCGGGCCGGTAATAAGATCGGCTCCCTGCTCACTGAACTTTACGCCAAATCCGACAGCAATTTTGAAGAACTGGTCTTCCTATGCATTGGAAGTGACCGCATCACCGGCGACAGCCTCGGACCGCTCATAGGCCACCGCCTGGCAAAAGAACATCTGAACCGCTGCTGTATATACGGCACCCTTGCAAACCCTGTCCATGCCCTGAATCTCCAGGAGACCGTGGAATCTGTAAAAAAGGAACACCCCAACAGCCTGACAATAGCCATTGATGCCTCCCTGGGTTCCAAAAAGCACCAGGGCTTTGTGACGGTCGGACAAGGTTCCCTGGAACCCGGCCTGGGAGTAAAAAAGAAACTGCCCCCGGTAGGTGACATCTCCATTACCGGAATCGTCAACTTGTCGGGAGCATTTGAACACTTTCTGCTGCAGACAACACGCCTGTCCACTGTCATGGAGCTGGCGGATGCCATTGTCTCGGGGATCCTGGTAGCCCACCGTCAATACTTCGGCACGCGCCGTCCCTCTCTTTTGGCTTTCTTCCATCCGGAGGAGGAACGCCGGCGCAGCTTGACAAAATTAACCCCGCTGTCCGCAGAGTCCGCGGCCGCCAAACCGAAGGGAAGCTGATAATCCTCATAATGGTAGTCTTCTCCAAAGACCTTTTTCATCAGCCGTTTCGCCATATAATAAATTCCCCTTGGGAACCAGGCCCGGTAATAATATCTGCCGATCTCACAGGTTCCGCAGTATTTATCCGTCAGGGTAATGATCCATGTCTCTCTGTGCATGGGCGGAACCGGGGTTACAGGAAACATATGCTTTAAGATCATTTCCTCTTCCAGCTTGTTGAGCTGGAAGTATTTTTTTGCGTTTCGGAGAGCCGCATGGGGATGGGTCATAGCATGGACCGGGTCACCTGTCTTTTTCCTGTGCCCTCTCCAGTCATAGAGAAATAAATCGTGCAGCATCCCGGCTCTGGCGGCTGACTTGGCATCCAGTCCAAAGAATTTGCAGATACGGAAATTATAATAGGCCACATTAAGGCAGTGCTGGTAACAGCTTGTCTCGCAGTGATGGGGATAATCCTTCATCCTGAGCACATAAGGGTGATGGACCAAATCCTTTATGCACTCATAAAACTCCTCATTGCCCGGATCCTTAACCGTGCTCACACGGGAAGAATCCCTCCTGAATAACCCCTTATGCTTCATATATTTTATACTCCTTTATACCCTTTGTGTGTCATGTTACTGAATTCCGGCCGGCGCTTCGCCGCTTCTGTCATTAGAAAAAGGGATGTCCCCAGCGGTGACATCCCTCACTTTAACCAGGTTTCTAACCTGATTGTAAAACATCTCTTATTTTTTGTAAAGGCCTATACAAGTGCCTTAGTATTTGCCTTATACAGATACCTTAGTATTTGTCTTATATAAATACCCTAGTATTTGCCTTATACAAATACCTTAGTATTTGTCTTATATAAATACCCTATTATTTGTCTTATATAGATACCCTAGTATTTGCCTTATACAAATATCATAGTATTTGTCTTATATAAATACCCTAGTATTTATCTTATACAAACTCTTTTACTTTAGCGTAAATGCCATTGGCATCTATACCGTATTTCTCAAGCAGCTTCACGGCAGGGCCTGACTCGCCAAACACATCGTTGATGCCGATCCTCAGCATTTTTGTAGGTGCTTTCTCGCTCAGGACCTCGGCAACCGCTCCGCCCAGTCCGCCAACTACGGAATGTTCCTCCACGGTGACTACTTTGCCTGTCTCCTGCGCCGCTTTCACGACCAGCTCCTCATCCAGAGGTTTGATGGTGTGGATGTTGACCACTTTGGCATCAATCCCGTCAGCAGCCAGCTTCTCAGCAGCAGCCAGAGTCTCACTTACACAGAGGCCTGTGGCAAAGATCGTTACATCCTTACCCTCTCTTAAAACGATACCTTTTCCAATCTCAAATTTATAATCCGGCTTATCATTGATAACCGGAACGGCAAGACGTCCAAACCTAAGATATACAGGACCTTCATGCTGATAGGCAGCCTCAACCGCTGCTCTTGCCTCAACATCATCAGACGGGTTCAGGATAACCATTCCGGGAATTGTGCGCATCAGGGCCATGTCCTCGTTACACTGATGTGTTGCGCCGTCCTCCCCTACAGAGATACCTGCATGGGTAGCACCGATCTTAACATTCAGGTGCGGATATCCAATGGAGTTGCGCACCTGCTCGTAAGCACGGCCTGCAGCGAACATGGCAAATGTGCTGGCAAACGGGATTTTGCCTGTGGTGGACATACCTGCTGCAATGCCCATCATATCGCACTCCGCAATACCACAGTCAATATGACGCTCCGGAAATGCTTTTTGGAATGTACCGGTCTTTGTAGCACCTGCCAGGTCAGCGTCCAGGACTACCAGGTTGTCATATTTTTTGCCTAACTCTACTAATGCGTTTCCATAGCTTTCTCTGGTTGCGATCTTCTTTACTTCTGACATAATGCTTCACCTACCTTTTCCAAATCTGCCATAGCGATTTCATATTCTGCATCATTGGGAGCTTTTCCATGCCATCCGGCAGAATTCTCCATAAAGGAAACCCCTTTGCCCTTCACGGTCTTCATGATGATAGCAGTGGGCATTCCTTTTGTCTCCCTGGCTTCCTGGAACGCTGCATCAAGCTGGTCAAAGTCATTGCCGTCCGCAACGTTGATCACATGGAAATTAAATGCTTCAAATTTTTTGTCAATCGGGTACGGAGAACAAACATCTTCGATGCTTCCGTCAATCTGAAGTCCGTTGTTGTCCACAACCACTACCAGGTTGTCCAGCTTTCTGAATCCGGCAAACATGGATGCCTCCCAGACCTGGCCCTCCTGGATCTCACCGTCACCAAGCAGTGTATAAACACGGTAATCCGCGCCGTCCATCTTAGCGGACAGGGCCATACCTACTGCTGCGGAGATGCCCTGTCCTAGGGAACCGCTGGACATATCAACACCCGGGATATGTTTCATATCCGGATGTCCCTGCAGGTAAGAACCAAGATGGCGCAGAGTCTTCAAATCTTCCACCGGGAAATACCCTCTCTGTGCAAGAGTAGAATAAAGGCCCGGCGCTGTGTGTCCTTTCGAGAGCACAAAACGGTCACGGTCTGCCTTCTTCGGCTCTTTTGGGTCAATATTCATCTCCTGGAAATACAGATAAGTAAATAAATCTGCTGCTGATAATGAGCCGCCCGGATGTCCGGCTTTTGCGGAATGGACAGCAGTCACGATGCCTTTGCGGACTTCGTTAGCCGTCTTCTGAAGTTCTAACTTGTTCATTTCTTCCTCCTGATTGTTTGTTCTGTGTTCGGGAGCCTGACCGGCTTCCCGCACAATATTATAACAGTTATATTATTCGCCGAAAACTGCAATATAGTCTTTCTGGAATTTTTCAATACCCTGGTCTGTCAGAGGATGTTTTGTCATCTGCTCCAGAACCTTGTAAGGTACGGTTGCAATGTCTGCACCGGCAAGAGCGCAGTCTGTCACATGCATTGGATGACGGACACTTGCTGCGATGATCTCTGTTTCAATACCTGCAACCTGGAAGATCTCTACGATCTCACTGATCAGGTCCGTACCGCATAC
Source organism: Blautia marasmi (assembly GCF_900258535.1). Classification (NCBI taxonomy): domain Bacteria; kingdom Bacillati; phylum Bacillota; class Clostridia; order Lachnospirales; family Lachnospiraceae; genus Blautia; species Blautia marasmi. Next base: position 2,810,021 of record NZ_OIWX01000001.1, on the reverse strand, counting down.
GGAGATATCATCCAGTCTGCCCAGGAACGGGGAAACATAAGTTGCACCTGCCCTTGCTGCCAAAAGTGCCTGGTTGGATGTAAATACCAGTGTAACGTTGGTTTTGATGCCTTCTGCATTCAGGACTTTAACTGCTTTTAATCCCTCTGTTGTCATAGGGATCTTTACGATCATGTTGGGATGGATGGCTGCGATCTCGCGTCCCTCTTTGATCATCCCTTCCGCGTCTGTTGTTGTAGCTTTCACTTCACCGCTGATCGGTCCGTCTACGATAGATGCTATCTCCTTGATAACCTCATTGAAATCACGTCCTTCTTTTGCGATCAGGGATGGGTTTGTGGTTACCCCACAGATGATTCCCATGTCATTTGCCTTGCGGATGTCTTCTACATTTGCAGTGTCGATAAAAAATTTCATAATTTTTCCTCCCGTTCAAAACCTTTGCTTTGTTTTTGATACACTCAGTTTACCCCATAAAGCAATCCTTCGCAAGCACTGTTGTTTTTATAAATAATTTTTTATATTAATAAACCTGATTTTTATTAATCATTTTCAGCGAAATAAGAAAACCGAACTTGTCCAATCCTATAATTTTTCACAATTCACTTTCTATTTTATTACTAATAACAAAACGGAATTCATTTAATTTATTTTGTTTTTTTCTTCTTTTTCTGCTTTTGTTTTACATAACCTGTGGTTTTGCGCACGATCAGCTTAGGTTCATACTCAATATGATAGATACTGGTAGGCTCACTGTCAGAATATGTATTCAGGAAAGATTCGATCTTACGCATGATAATATCACAGGCATCCCGCCCCTTGAGCGGTACAAAGTGCTCAATGCTGGTGAGTGACATAGGTGACATACCTGAAAATATAATGTTGTCGCAGCCAATCACTGACACATCACCGGGAATCTTATATTTCTCTTCCTGGAGAGCGTCTATGATTCCAAAGGCCATCATGTCATTCAGCCCTGCAAATGCAGTCACCTTCTTTGGACCGGCCAAAAGTTCCTTTGTCAGATTGTATCCCATCCTGTATTCCGAATCAATGCTCGGAAGCTGGTCATCCAAAGCGTCGTCAGCTGCTTTGATGATAACATGGCCTCCCAGACCTTCTTTTTCATATTCCTCCACAAATCCCGCCACACGTTTTGAACGCTGCTGCTGTCTCTTTGTAAGAGGCGGCGCGATAAACGCCACATCCCGGTGCCCCAGGTCCAGCAAATGTCTTGCCATAAGGCTTCCCACCTTGGTGTTGTCCTGGTTAATGGCATCCACTTCCACCCGTTCCCTGTTGCTTATAATGACAAGGGGAATCTTTTTCGCCAGTTCCTCCACCTGCTGCATGTACACAGGACTGGGGTTAAAGGTGTAGATAATGCCCGCCGGGATAACTGTATGCATCATCTTCAGGTACTGCTCCTCCAGCTTTAACTCCCTCTGGGTATCGCAGGTGAAGACCGCGTATCCTTTTTCCTTGGCCACTTTTTCAATTCCCTGGAGAAGCATGACATAATAAGGGTTCGTGAGGGTTGGGCAGAATACAATGATCAGCCTGCTGTTTCCAGCATCTTTTCTGGGACGCCTCTTTGGTATATTGTATCCCATTTCCCTTGCAGTCTGCTCCACCTTCTGAATGGTCTCTTTTGAGAAGGAGACATTGTACTTTTTATTCAGTATCATGGATACCGTAGCCTGAGAAACTCCCGCTGCTTTTGCGATATCCGTGGACGTCACTTTCTTCTTCATGTTAAAGCTCCTATAGTTCTACCCTTCCCTCCAGTGCCCGAAGCAGGGTTACCTCGTCGATATATTCCAGGTCGCCACCTACCGGAACGCCGCTGGCGATACGGCTCACCCGGATGCCCGAAGGCTTCACCAGCTTACTGATATACATGGCCGTGGTCTCGCCTTCCAGGCTGGAATTGGTGGCGATGATCACCTCCTCTATGTCATCCTGGGAAAGACGCTGCATCAGCTCCTTTAACTTAATGTCATCCGGACCGATGCCCAGCATAGGGGAAATAGCGCCGTGCAGCACATGGTACACACCGTCGTATTTCCCGGTCTTCTCATATGCTGCCAGGTCCCTGGTGTTCTCCACCACCATGATGACTTTCCGATTCCTTCTGGGGGTATTGCAGATTGGGCAGATTTCCTGGTCTGTCAGGGTGTAGCAGTTTTTACAATATTGTACGTTGGCCTTGGCATTCACAATGGAGGCGGAAAGCTGCTCCACCTGGTCCTTGGGCATATTCAGAATATGGAATGCCAGGCGCTGGGCTGATTTTGCTCCAATGCCCGGCAGACGGGATAGCTGCTCAATTAATTTGTTGATATGACTGCTGTAGTATTCCAATATTTTTCACCTCTGTGGCATGGAAGCCCCTTAGAACGGGAATCCGCCGCCAAGGCCTCCAAGACCTCCTGTAAGTTTAGACATAAGAGCAGCGGACTCCTCCTCCATCTTGCGGAGGGCTTCATTGGTGGCCGCCATGATCAGGTCTTCCAGCATCTCGATATCATCCGGGTCAACCACTTCCTCATCCAGTTTTACCTTTGTGATCTCCTTCTTGCCTGAAACGGTCACTTCCACGGCTCCGCCGCCTGCAGTTGCAGTAAATTCTTTCTCTTCCAGTGCCTTCTGGTTCTCCTCTGCCTGACGCTGCATTTTCTGTGCCTGCTTCATCAGATTATTCATGTTTCCGGGCATTCCCATTCCCGGAAATCCTCCTTTTTTTGCCATGTTCAAATCCTCCTATTCTTCCTCTTCCATTTCTTCCACTACAACATCCATATGGATGTTCTGTTCGATCAGATCGTCTACGGAAATCGAGGCAAGCCCCGCGGGTCCTTTATTCTCCCCGCCTGCAAGCAAAAGTTCGATTTCCACACTCTTTCCTGTTTTTTTCCGGATGATCTCTTTGAGCATGGGTACGGTATCCGGATTGTCCATGCAGATTTTTGCCTGGAAGTTCCCAAACTCCACGTACAGGACAGGTTCCCCTGTATTGCCGTTGTACTTTGGTGCGGAGGTGAGCAGCATCTGCTGCAGAAACCCTTTCGTCTCCCGCACAATGGAATTCCAGTTCTTCTTAATATACTGCAGATCCTCCGGCGCTGCTTTCTCAGGCTTTGCCTCGGGTTCCGCCGGCATTTCCTCCGGTTTTGTGCTCCGGACAGCATCCGCAGTCTGGGAAGCATATCCCTCCGCCTGCGCTGGCCCTGTCATTACAACACCGTTCTCCAGTTTCTCCTCCAATACCCGGATCCTGTCAAAAAGGGAATCCAGGTTGGTCTCCATAACCGGCTGGCACAGCTTGATCAGCGCGATCTCCACCAGCACCCGTTTCTGGGATGCGTAGCGTATCTGGTTGGACAGTTCTGAAAAAATACGGATGTAGCGCATCAGTGTCTCCGCATCCAGCATCCTGCCCTCTTCCTTCAAAAGCTCCATGTTCTCCGCAGATACATCCACAGCCTCCTCCGGCGCATCGGAAGTCTTTACCAAAAGCAGGTTGCGCAGATACCAGATAAAATCCGCCACAAACTGCCCCAGTTCCCTTCCCTGGATGATCAGGTCTTCCAGTGTCCTGATCGCCCCTGCAGTATCCTGTTTTACTACAAGACGGAGCAGCCGGCTGAACACCTGGGTGTCCACAGCCCCCAGCACCTCCAGGGCTTTTTCGTAGGTCAGTGTCTCACCCAGATAAAAGGCAATACACTGGTCCAGCAGGGAGAGTGCATCACGCATGGAACCGTCCGCTGCCTTTGCAATATAGCGGATGGCCTTCTCCTCCACGTCTGTGCCTTCCTTATCCATCAGCTCCGTAAGCCTTGCCGCTATGGTATCCACTGTGATACGTTTGAAATCATAACGCTGGCACCTGGACAAAATGGTGATTGGGATCTTGTGGGCCTCCGTGGTGGCAAGAATGAAGATAACATAAGAAGGAGGTTCCTCAAGCGTCTTTAACAGTGCATTAAACGCTCCTGTGGACAGCATATGAACCTCATCTATGATATATACTTTATAACGTCCTTTTGCAGGACGGTAGGCCACTTCTTCACGGATCTCACGAATGTTATCGACGCCGTTGTTGGATGCGGCGTCGATCTCTATTACATTCATGGAGGTCCCTGCATTGATCGCCTGGCATGTCTCGCACTCGTTGCAGGGGCTTCCGTCTACCGGATGTTCGCAGTTTACCGCCTTTGCCAGAATCTTGGCAATGGTAGTCTTACCTGTACCACGGGTGCCGCAGAAAAGATAGGCATGCCCAATCCTGTCTGCCTTCATCTGGTTCTTCAATGTGGTTACAATGTGTTCCTGCCCCTTAACGTCTTCAAAATCCTGGGGGCGGAACTTCCGATACAGAGCAGTATAGCTCATGAAAATTCTCCTTTTTCAGTTAATCCCCGAAGCTTATGCCGATCCTCTTTGCTGCTTTGATCAGCTGGTCCTCCGGAGATACCATCTTCAGTTTGCCGGCGCATTCCTGAAGCGGGACTTTCTTGATCTTGCCGTTGACGATTCCCACCATGTAGCCGTATTCATCTTTTAAGATCAGACCTGCGGCTGCAGAACCCATATGGGTGGAGAGCACCCGGTCATACGGGCATGGACTTCCGCCTCTCTGCATATGTCCCGGAATGGTAATGCGGATATCCAAATCCAGCTTTTCCTTTAATTCTGCTTCCAGTTTATAGGAAACGGACGGATATTTCTTTGCATTTTCTTCCATTTTTTTCTTCAGCTCTTTCTTGGGAAGCGCTGCGTCTTCTTTGGAAACCGCGCCTTCCGCCACTGCCAGGATGGTAAAGCCTTTTCCGGCTCTGTTCCTCTTCTTGACTGCGTCAGCTATTTTATCAATATCATATGGGATTTCAGGAATCAGGATAATGTCAGCGCCGCCTGCAATACCTGCGTGCAGGGTCAGCCATCCTACTTTATGTCCCATGACCTCCACAATAAAAATACGGCTGTGGGATGCTGCCGTTGTGTGGATGCAGTCGATCGCCTCTGTGGCAATATTCACTGCGCTCTGGAATCCAAATGTCATATCGGTTCCCCAGATGTCATTGTCTATGGTCTTGGGAAGGTGGATGATATTCAGTCCCTCTTCTCTCAGCATGTTGGCTGTCTTCTGGGTTCCGTTGCCGCCCAGGATCACCAGACAGTCCAGACGCAGCTTGTAATAAGTCTGCTTCATAGCTTCAACCTTATCAAGCCCTCTGTCATCCGGTACACGCATCAATTTAAAAGGCTGGCGTGAGGTACCCAGGATCGTACCGCCTCTTGTGAGGATTCCTGAGAAATCCTTAGCTGAGAGCATTCTGTAATCCCCGTATATCAATCCTTTATATCCGTCATCAAAACCGTAGACCTCCAGGTCATCCAGATTGGAAGCTAAACCTTTCACAACGCCGCGCATGGTAGCATTGAGTGCCTGACAGTCACCGCCGCTTGTTAACAAACCGATTCTCTTCATAAATATTTCACATCCCATCTTATGATATAGTGTTTACTAAAATACACATGCTGAGTTTAGAATGTAAACTCAGTTTGTTCTGCCAATCCCTCTCCCACTAATGGCGGCTGGGAGCCTCCTGGCATTTGCGGTGCATGAATCACTCACCTGCATCCATTATAGCTTATTTTATTTTCTATCACAACTCAAAATTTTCTTTTTGGCAAATGTGCCGCCTCAAGGTTTATCCCTGGAAAATACCGGAACTGCAGTGCCAAAGGCATTTTCTGTGTTTTTTACTGTGAGCTGGAAGACCACATGGTCATTTGGCGGCAGTTGCGCAAGTTTAAGGGGCGTCTGCAGGGCCTGTCCGCTGCTGTACAGAGTGCCGGCCTTTGCCAGCTCCCACGTGATGCCCTCTGCTGCCTGTATGGTAAAGTAGTATGCCTCCTCTTCCTCCCCTGTATTCCAGATGGAAAATACCTGGCTCCTCTCCTCCCCGGGTTCCATATCTTCAAAAGACAGGAAAGGCTGTTCTGTGACAACGAACTCCGGCTGTCCCGGGAGCGCCTCTACGTTTTGCGGTTCATTTTGCAGAACTGCTGCTTCTATTTTTTTGCTCCCGCTCATTTTCGGAAGTCCTCCGGTGGCGGCGGGCATGATCTGGCATGCAACGGCGCACAAAACCCATAATATAATCTTTTTTCTTCTCATATACTTGTCCTCCTTCTATATTTTATGCATAAGAAGGAAGTTTATTGCATAAAAAGAAAACGGACAGGTATGCGGCCTGTCCGTTTTCTTTCGTTGAGGAATTCAAATTACATTAACACATTTATGGTCGATATTCATTATACTACACTTCTCTGCTTTTGTAAAGTGTAGCGCCAAATTTTTTTCCTTTCTTTTTCATTGACAAACCGTTCAAAAACCGATATACTTTTAGATACCGTGCAGCCGGGGAGATAGCGGTGCCCTGTACCTGCAATCCGCTACAGCAGGGGTGATGCCAAATCTGAGGGGCTTTCTTTGCGGAGCTGCCCTTTATAAGTGGCGCTGACGTCTGGGTCTTGCGCAACAGAACTCTACGAACCGTGTCAGGTCAGGAATGAAGCAGCACTAAGTAGAATCTTCTGTGTGCCGTGAGGGTGCCTGGGCCGAGTTAACTGTAGAGGTAACGTCCGTGAAGGGGTTTCGAGGTGCGGCGCACGGTGAAAAAGAATAGAATAACCTCCACTGTATCGTCATAAGATGAAAGAGACGATCACAGCGGAGGTTTTTTTGATGAGTTATTGGATGATGCACATAATGGATGCCTACGGGTATCTGGGGATCGCACTCCTGATCCTGGTTGAAAACCTGTTTCCCCCTATTCCTTCAGAAGTCATACTGACCTTCGGTGGTTTTATGACAACATATACAAAAATGAATATTATCGGTGTTGTGCTCTCCTCCACTGTGGGCAGTGTGTTCGGCGCCATTCTCCTGTACCAGATCGGACATCTGGTTCCACAGGAAAAACTGGAATCACTTCTGGAAGGCAGAGTCGGAAAAATACTTCATTTTAAGCCTGAGGATGTAGGCAGCGCTATGGAATGGTTTGACAGCAAAGGAAACTACACGGTTCTCTTTTGCCGGTTTATTCCCATCGTGCGGAGCCTGATTTCCATTCCCGCAGGTATGGCTCATATGAATCTGGGTACTTTTCTGTCTCTGACTACGATCGGCAGTTTTATCTGGAACCTGGTACTTGTCACCCTGGGAGCCATTGCAGGAACTTCCTGGCAGAAGGCGGCTGAGTGCCTGGGCACTTATACCCAGGTGGCCCGTGTTGTGATCCTTGTCTTCGTTTTAGTCGGCATTTTGGTTTACATAAAAAGGCGTTTCCTTCAGAAATGAGGGAAACGCCTTTCTTAATTTCAAAACTTTTGCTTATTTCAGGACTTCCGCCAGTTTTCTGATATACGCAGGGGTAGTCCCGCAGCATCCGCCCACAATATCCGCACCGGCCTCTGCAAGGGTTTTCATATGCCCTGCAAATTCTTCCGCACCCATGGAATAGACCGGATTTCCTTTTTCATCAATCACAGGCATCCCTGCATTTGGTTTTACAATAACAGGAATGCGGACTCTTTCCCTTATATTTTTCACAACGGAAACCAACTGGTCCGGGCCTGTGGAACAGTTAATTCCCACAGCATCTGCCCCCATCTGCTCCAGAGTCTCCACCGCCTCATAAATATTTCCGCCAAAGAATAAGCTGCCGTCAGATTCCACCGTCAGCGTACACATAACCGGCAGCTCACACACCGCGGCAGCGGCATCCAACACCGCCATCACTTCGTCCACACCCAACATAGTCTCTGCGATCAGCAGATCCACACCTGCATCCGCCAGAACAGTTATCTGTTCCTTGTATACCTCAAATAATTCTTCATACGGCACATCCTGCTTTCCGGTCGTAGTCAGGTCCCCTGCAACATAACACTGCTCACCCACTGCCTCCCTGGAAATGCGTACAAGTCCACGGTTCAGTTCCTCCACCTTATCTTCCAGCCCGTGATTGGCAAGGCTTATCCTGTTTGCTGAAAATGTGGGAGCATAGACCACCACGGACCCTGCCTCGCGGTACTCTCTCTGCAGTTTCTGCAGCACCTGGGGATTTTCATATATCCACTGCTCAGAGCAGACACCCCTGGGCATTCCTTCCTTCATGAGATTGGAGCCTGTTGCTCCGTCTAAAAGCAATGTTTTGGCCTGCACCAGTTCTCTAAATTCCTGTTTTGTCATGACATTTCTCCTTTGCTTTTGCTTTTTCTTTCCTCAATTCCCGGAAGAAGCCGCTGAGCATAGCACTGCACTCTGCTTCCAGCACACCTCGTTCTACTTCTGTCTTATGGTTAAACCCATCCATTTCCAACAGGTTTAACACCGATCCGGCACACCCGGCTTTGGGGTTCATGCTGCCGATCACCACTTTATCAATTCTGGCCTGTACTATGGCACCGGCACACATCTGGCAGGGTTCCAATGTGACATACAGGGTACATCCCTCAAGCCTCCAGTCCCCCAGCTTTTTGCTGGCCTTCCGTATGGCATTCATCTCCGCATGGGAGGTCGTATTTTTATCTGTATTTCTTCGGTTATAGCCTCTGGCTATTATTCTGCCCTCATATACGATCACACAGCCGATGGGAACTTCCCTCAGGGCGTAAGCTTTTTTTGCCTGCTTAATGGCTTCCTTCATATACTTCTCCTGTATATCCATCTCACGATCCGCCTTTCTGTATGATTTTATATGCAGCAGTTCCGTGCTCTCTTTGTTTTTCTTTTGCCGTAAACAGCTACTTTTGAATTATACTACACCCTGCTTTTATAATGCAATAGCCAACAACATTCCCGTATCAAAGTCTTTCCCATGTTACTATTCACGGCTGCTATCTGGCGAGGTGTTTTTATGCGCTTGCGCATGAAGATTCCAAGGCAGCCAGCGCGATATGGGGCAGAATGCTCCATATCTGTGTATCGCGAAGCGTGTTACTGTTTACAGAACTGCGCTTTTTGCAGGGCTGTAAATAGTAACTTTCCCATTTCTTTCATAAATTCTTCAAAAATTTCAGAAAAGCTTTATGGTGCTGTCATAAATTACTCATATTTCTTGGATATACTGTAATTGTCAGCAAGGAGGACGGTCATAACAGCCGGACCTCAGAAAAAAGCCAACTGACTTATTTATATAGATTTTTCTTTTCCCTCCCTCTTTTGCCGGTACTTCGCAGAGTACCGGCTTTTTCCTGTCCTGAAATGCCTTTTGTTTCCTCTTCAGATTCTTTTTAATTATTTTTAAAATGTTTCAGAAAAGCTTTATATCCTTGTCACAGAATCCTCACATTTACAAGTTATACTTTAATTGTTGTTGAAGAAGACAGCAGCTGCATTACAGTGATATATGTGGCTGCCGGGCTTCGCCTAATAAAGCCAACTGACTTATTTTCATATAGATTTTTCTTTTCCCCCCTCTTTTGCCGGTGCCTGCCAAGGTGCCGGCATTTTATTTATGATCACAGAAAATCATGAAACCCCTGCAGGGCAAAGAAAAAACCCGCTGGTCATGCGGGTTTTAGGCAGCGGAGACGGTGGGATTCGAACCCACGTGCCGGTTACCCGGCAACTTGATTTCGAGTCAAGCTCGTTATGGCCGCTTCGATACGTCTCCATACTTGTCCATTATAAAGCCCGGCAGCTTTCCGGTCAAGTATAAATGTGAGTTTTCCCTGGTAAAAGCTCACTGTGTATAGTAAAATATAAAGTATCAGCAAAGGACTTACCGTCCTGCCCAAACGATGCCTAAAGGGGGATTTTTATGCCAATCAATGGTTTTAACAAAACAACGCTTCTTGACTATCCCGGCAAAATAGCTGCCACCATTTTTCTGGGAAGCTGCAACTTCAGATGTCCCTTCTGCCACAACAGCGGGCTTGTCCTCTCACCCGGTGAACAGCCGGTGATTCCCATGGAGGACGTGCTTAAAGTTCTGAAAAAACGTCAGGGGATTCTGGAGGGTGTCTGCATCACCGGAGGCGAACCCACGCTGGACAAGGATATTTTCTGCCTCATTGATAAAATAAAAGAGCTTGGCTACCCGGTCAAACTGGATACCAACGGCTCCCACCCCTGGATCCTGAAAAAACTGATAAACAACAAAATGGTGGACATGGTTGCCATGGACATCAAATCATCCAAAGAATCTTATGCCAGGGTTGCTGGCAGTAAAAATCTGGATTTAAAGCCAATCTGTGAGTCCGTGGATTTCCTTATGTCCGGAAAGATCCCCTATGAATTCAGAACCACTGTGGTCAGGGAACTGCATACCCGGGAAGATTTCCGCTCTATCGGAAAATGGCTTGCCGGGTGCAGTGCTTACTACCTCCAGGCCTATAAGGACTCCCCTGAAGTCATAAGGCCTGGATTCAACAGCTATTCTAAAAGGGATCTGGATGATTTCTGTTTTATACTGTCAAGAACGATTCCTGCGGTTTATATCAGGGGTGTCGATTAAGCGGTACCAGTAGCCAAAACGCGGCGAGGAAGCTTTTCCCTGCGTTTTGGCCGCTTTAAAGTTGGGGAACCCAAACATGCCGGCCATGAGACATTCCTGCCTGTCGTAAACGCCCGGAACACCGAGTATGTACCGGCCGTCATCTCTTCTCCTGCCAAGGAGCAGATGATGATAACGGTAATATCCATGTCTCAGGAAATTATTGTTCATAAGTCCTCTGTCTCTTCTTGCTAAGATCCGCAGCTCCGCAGGTGTGATCTGCCTGCAATCCACGATCTCCCCATCTGAAAACGGCGCAAATACAGCAGGTTGCCTGGCTGCCTGTGCAGACTGTTCATGAAGCTCTCCCGCTTCCGGTTTTTGTACCTTCTTTTTCGATACTTCTTTTTCCATCTCTCTCATGTTGCGGATGGCATCCTCATCCTGGTCCAGCTCTTCCAGAAGATTGATCTCATCCCCTTCATTTTCCCCCTCTGGGTTCCATGTGGTCTTTTCCGCTGCGTCTTCATCGTCAGCTGCCTCAATCCGCATTCCGCCGTTTGGATACCGGTCTCCACCGAAGATTTCATTATTGATAGTTTCCCGATACAGCTCTTCCTCCGTGTAAGGCGGCATATCCGTATCCGGAATGGTAGTGTCCATATTCCGTTCTGTCTCCATGGCATTCCTGCCACCTGTAGGCTGTTCCGGGGACCGCGCTGCGTTTTCTGTCCCAGGGGAAAATACCGCCGCATCTTCCTGTCCGGCCTGTTCCTCCTGCCTGGGCATTGGCTGTTCGTCCTCAGAATAATGAGGCGGTATATAGGTCCCTCTCTCGTTTATACGCGGCGGCATGTAAGGGTCTGCCCCCATCCGGGAAGGCCTATCCATACCCCTGCCCGGCGTGCCGGTGCGATTCCCCCGGTCTGCATTGGACGGATACTCCGGTTCTTCCCAATCTGCATTCCGTGATGTATTGTTTCCTCCCCGGTCTGCGTTTGGCGGATAGGCCGGTCCTTCCCAGTCCGCATTCCGTGATGTATTATTTCCTCCCCGGTCTGCGTTTGGCGGATAGGCCGGTTCTTCCCAGTCTGCATTCCGTGATGTATTGTTTCCTCCCCGGTCTGCGTTTGGCGGATAGGCCGGTTCTTCCCAGTCTGCATTCCGTGATGTATTGCTTCCCCACCTGCCTGCATTCCCCGAAGTATCCCGTTGCCGCATCCCCGCATTCCGTGGAGTATCCCGTTCCCACATACCTGCATTTGGCTGGACAGCCGGTTCTTCCATGTCTGTATTCGGTGGTATGGTCCGCCCATTCATACCTGTGCCTGCGTGTGTTCCCTGTTCATCCGTTCCTGCGTTCGGCGTGTCTCTCCATTCATCCATTCCTGCGTTGGGCGGCACAATCCGTTCATCCATTCCTGCATTGGGCGGCACGATCCGTTCATCCATTCCTGCATTGGGCGGCACGATCCGTTCATCCATCCCTGCGTTCGGCGGCATGATCCGTTCATCCATTCCTGTATTCGGCGGCACGATCTGCTCATCCATTCCTGCGTTCGGCGGCACGATCCGCTCATCCATTCCTGCGTTCGGCGATACGATCTGCTCATCCATTCCTGGGTTCGGCGGTACGATCCCTTCATCCATTCCTGGGTTCGGCGGCACGATCCCCTCATCCATTCCTGTATCCGGTGACATGCTCTGCCCGCCCCTGCCTATATTCGGCGGTATAACCCGCTCACCCATACCTGCTTCCGGCGGTGCAGCCGCCTCATCCATATCCTCATCCGCCGGACTGACCGGTTCATCCATGTACGCATTCGGCGGATAAATCCGTTCTCCCATGCTGCCGTTTGTTGGATCCCCCTCTTCCTCCCGGGACACCTCATCCTGTTCCTCCCCGGAATACCCGGACGATCCATAGCGGTTTTCCTCGGCCTCCGTAAGAGCCTGTGCTGCTGCTACCCCTTCCGGCACTTCCTCCTCATGCATCCCGGAGGTCTCTTCTCTCCGCACACTGCCTGCTCTCTCAGAGGCACTGTCCGCTTTCCGGGAAGGCTCCTTCTGCATCTTCGGAAGGCGTATTTCTTCCAGACGCACCGGTTTGTCATCCCATCCCGTACCATACATCATTCCGTCACTTGTCAGCATGATCAAACCGCTCAGATCATTCAAACCATAGGCCGTGCCTCCCAGCCCCTGTTCAGGCACCTCAGTCTGAAACTGTACCGTATCACCGGCAAGATCGCATTCTCCAAGATAAATGCCCTCACAGCCCTTCTCTTTTCTCACAAACCCGTATATCTTACAGGGGGCCTCCTCTCTCCCATATATACCGGTGATCCGGTAGTTCATGCGGCACTTGCCGTCACGGGCTTCTACTTTGATAAAACCCTTTCCGTTTCCTTTCTTTCCATCTGGGTACTCATATACATACGCAACAAATCGCCGATATCCAGCCAAATTTTCTTTCTCCAATACCAATTATTCCGTAAAGTATATGAGCGAAAAAAACTTTTAGAACCAAGCATAAAAACCAAACGGAAAAGTTTTTGAAAAAAACGCAAAAAATTGTTGACATTTCTGCCACCATTATATATAATAACAAATGCTGAATGACACAGCCGAAACAAAATAACGAAGCGTGGCTCAGTTTGGTAGAGCGCTGCGTTCGGGACGCAGAGGTCGCGTGTTCGAATCACGTCGCTTCGACTTTCAGCAATGGTTGAAAACACTGGATTTTTGAAATCCGGTGTTTTCTTTTTTTATAACTTTTCTTCCTGCTGCCTAACACTTTCCTAACACTTCAGCTTATATTTTTGAATTTTTCTCCCATATTAACTGCAATATAATTTTTTCGTGTCTCTTTTACCTTTGCATAAATATCTAACGTTGTTTTCACATCCGTGTGTCCAACCCACTCTTGAATTTCTTTTACGTTATATCCATCCTCTACCATCATAGATACACAACTTTTTCTTAAATCGTGAAATGTGAGTTCTGAAGACAAGTTTTCTTCTTTCTTAATAATCTTTTTAAAAGTCTTTGTTATATAATCTGTCGAAAAACATCTGCCGTCCTGCCATGTAAAAACATAATCACTTTCATGATATTCTTTCCCCAATAACTTTCTATATAAATCCTGTCTTTCTTTTGCCTTAAGCAACAATTCTGTAGTATATTCTGACAACGGGTAAGTTCGATAGCTGGCCTCTGTCTTTGCAGTATCTTTTGCAGTTTGCTTTTTTACCTTTACAACTGTGTGATTAATTTCCAACGTATTTTTTTCAAAATTTATCGCTGACCATCTCAATCCCAAGACCTCTGACCTACGCAATCCATATACAAGTGTTATCAAAATCAACTCTTCTAAAATATGACCTTTAACGGCCTCTTTCAGATACTTTAAATCATTACTATCAATGAAAGTTCCCCTTTTTACATTAGTTCTTCTTTTCTTAGGGACTTCAATATTCTCCGCAGGGCTGTTGGGAATGTCACCCAACACCACTGCATCTCTGAACATTGCCTTTACAAGTAGTGATATCTCTTTAACAGTACGCTCTGAAAGCCCCTTATCTTTTTTATACTTCGATCTGTTCCCTTCTCGTAAGAGGTATTCATATAACAGTTTAATATCTCTTGAAGTCACCTTCGAAAGTGCTGTCTTTTTCGGTTCAAAATACTCCTGAATATGCTTAATCCTAATTTCATATCCTTCATATGTAGTTATTTCCAAAGACTGCTTTTTATGTTCCAACCAATAATTACAATAGTTCGAAAACGACATATCTGCAAACCTTGTAACGGTATTGCACTCACCATATTTTTGTATCAGTTGTGCCAATTTCTCTTTAGCAGCTCTTTTATTACCCTTTTCCGGTAATCCTGTACTAAACCATTTGAGTTTTCGTTTCCCGTACTCATCTTTCATGTTTAAAACACAATACCATTTTCCTTTATTTACTTGTATGCTCCCAGTCATTCCCTATGCTCCTTTCCGTTTCTTGACAGGCGAGCAAAACATATCATTACTATTATTATAAAGCGGACTTGTCAAAAAGTCTATCATACATGCCTTGGGAACTCTAATTTTTCTTCCTATTTTCAAAGACTTTATTTCTCCCGCATGAATCAAATCGTATGCCTTATTTCGTCCAATCTGTAAAATATCCATAATATCATCTATCTGCAATACATCTTTGTAATCTTCTAGCATTCATTTCCCCTATTTTTCTATTGTTATTCTTGGGAGATTTTTAACCCGTATAAGAGTGTAAATCTCCCTGTAATGCCTAAACTGCTTACTTAAACAGCTTTTAACACTTCGCCATCTATTGTCATATCCATTTGTATTCCAGGTGTTACATCTTCTGTATACATTTTATATGCCGAGTGCACTTTACTGATAAGTTCTTCTGCTTTGTCAGCATCCTTTTGTTGAAAAACATTGTTGTGTTTGCATTGTCGTAACAATTCTTTTTTGTCTCTTGAGAAATGACCATTTTTATCTATTTTTTTTACTACAATCAGTAAATCCGCTATGTCAAGTAACACAGGTATCTGATTTATCTGTTCCATATTACCGCACTCCCTTAAAAGATTGCTTTTCCAATACCTGCTGTTCTGTTTTTTATGGTAAGTAATCTGTTCCAATAAATAATTACAATTATACTTTTGCCATTTTCTATACTTATTCTCGATAATTTTCACAAACTGCTGTATGTAGTAATCGTTTATCTTTTTATCCGATATAAGATCCAAAAGATTTGAGCCAAATACTTCTTTTATTTTCGCAGGCTTTTTCAAAACAATTTCTATTCTCATGATATCTGTTTGTGTTACAAAACCCAACTTCTGATATAACTGTTCTTTTTTATCATAAATTTTTAATGCAACTGATTCGTTCCCTCTTAAAAATGTTTCATTTTTAATACAAACATTTTTTTCATCTGTTCTTCCATATTCCACTAACTTTTTAAAATTTTTCGGAAGATTAAACATCATTAACCGTAAAACCCTGTGATATTTATAAAACTCATCCTTTAAACGAAATGTACAGTTAATCTCCATCTCATTAAGCCTTATGTTACTACTGTCAATTAGTATTCCGTATTCATCATATACATATTGTAATATCTTTTCTAACCTTGCCTTATATCCTGAAACTGTATCATTCTGCAAATTACCTTCTCCAACATTCTGAATAAACACATCCATCCTGCTGAAATCTGTTTTCATAAACTTCGTGTTTCTGGTTCCTGCTACTAATGTTCCAAAACAATAATTGTCCTTAATCTTCAGCCACCTGAAACCACTTCCATCCTTTAACATATACAACAATTTTCCCTGCCGTTCTAACTCTACATTATCATGAGCCATAAATTTTGCTACATTGATATAAACAATCCTAAAGCCTGCAATAACCGTTCTGTCAATACCAATTCTTTCTTCTAAAGTCTCCGTGCTACCTATATTTTTACCCTCCGTATTCAATATTAGAAAGTCACCCTAGACCTCTTTTATGGGTCAGCCTGTCTCCCATCCAGTTTTGATAAGTGGTACTGGCATACCTTCATATTCAGTTTTATTTTCCCCTATTGGGTACACTCAGTATACCCCACGAACATATGTTTTTCAACACTTTTCACATATATTCCCTTTCAATCCAATATTGCTTTAGTCATTTTGCACAACGCCATCTATTATCTCCATTAATAAATCCTCTGTTTAAGTCTGAGTTTATGCAAAACTAAAACAAATGACAGGTGAAAATGTGTTAAGGCTACTTTTATATACCCTATATTATTTTCTCTTCTGATTTCCTTTATTTATTAAAGAAAACAAAAAAGACACTTGCCGTATATGCAAATGTCCTGTAAAAATTTTGTTAAAACTGCACAACTACTTTTTGACTCTGATTATCCTGTTAACAGTGCTCCTGGATAAATCTGTCTGTTTCACGATATCAGCAACTCTCATTCCATTATTATATAGTGTCCGTACCATTTCACCTTTTTCATTCTGTTTCGAAGGTCTTCCCCCATTTCTTCCTCTGGCTTTTGCACTTGCCAATCCTTCCTTTGTCCTCTGACTAATCAAATCTCTCTCTAGTTGGCTCAACCCACTCATAACCGTTAACAAAAACTGATTATACGGATTATCAGAGGTAGTATCTAACCAAGTGTCCTTTAAACTTTTTATTGACGCTCCCTTTTTCTTAATCTTTTCAACAATTTCAAGCAAATCTTTCGTGCTCCGAGATATTCTGGTAAGGTCTGAAATTATTATAATATCTCCAATTTCCAAATTATCTAACATTTTATCAAGTTCCGGTCTGTCTTTCTTGGTTCCCGTCATTTTTTCTTGATAGATCATCCGTTTATCCACCCCTGCTCCTGTCAGTGCATCTATCTGTCTATCTAAATTCTGTCCGTCTGTTGATACTCTAGCATAACCAATTAACATCCGTGCCACTTCCTTCCGCTTTTATGTTTACATTGTATCAAAAACGCATCAAAACTTCAATAGTTTTTGACACGTTTTATGATATATTTTTACATACAAAATCCTTACGTTTTCCGCATCAAAAAAATATGTATCAAAAACAATCGTTTTAGACACATAAAATAAAAACAGGAACTAGTTGTTGTTTCAACTCCTAATTCCCGCTCTTTTTATGTTCATTCAAGTTTAACAATATCACTTCTAAAAAACGCTTTTCTTCTTCTGACAAGTTCCCCCATAGCCTTAATATCTTTTTCTCTTCCTCTGAAAGACCTGCTATATTATCGGGGGTTGTAAAAAATTCTACTGCTGACATTTGAAAACCTTCGCATATCTTATCTAATGTATCTAAAGTTGGAATTTGCTTATGCTTTACAATATTTGATAAAGCTGTCTGTGAAATTCCAGTCCTTTTTGAAAGTTCATATCTTGTTATTTTGTATTTATTACATAAAAAGTTAATTCTGTCTGGTACAAACTCTTCCAACTTTACAGATTCCAAGCATTACACCCCTTTTCTGGTAGTATAATGCCATTCTAAACATTTTCATGCAAGATTATTAGTCTATTTATACGCCACTATACTAACTTATAGTTTAGTATAGCTATAAAAAAAATAAACACCTCTAAATTTTGTTCATATCATCAATTAATCCATGCAAATAGTGGATATAAAACAAGCAACCACAAATTATGCTCGGAAGTAAGAGTGAAAACATTGCGGCGTTAAAAACATATTTTATCAACGTACCTCTATCGTTGGGCGCTCCGGCTATAAAGCAATAAAACATATTACCCCCAATAAATAATACAAACACAACTGACAATAATATATTGATTACCTTTTTTATAAAACTTTTCTTTCCCAAATCCATCACCTCCTACTTTATTATATTCGTAATTGCGAAGATATTCAAGTATCACCTTCTGCTTTATTGTTAAACATATAAACAAAAATAAAGGTGAACATATGATAGACTATAGTCCGTTTTGGAAAACATTAGAGAATTCCAAAGAGAACTGGTATACTCTAACCAAGAAACATCATTTATCAAATAGTACTTTGCACAGACTAAAATATAATCATGATATATCTATGAAAACCATTAATGACCTCTGCCGAATTTTAGATTGTCAGATACAGGATATTTGTATTTATGTCCCATCTGATGATGACCAAATCTTATAGTTCGACGATTATGTATTTTCCCTTTAATTACGGGATTTTTTGCTAAGCAAAGTATAATTCGACCTCAATCTTAACTGAGTTCGTAAAAACCCTTTGTTACAAGGTCATTTAGCATTTTTACAAATCAGACCTATTACAATAAAACCTTATAAATAAAGACATTTTAACTTGAGCATTTATTTATTATGGTTCGGAGTTTTGGGAAACGCTATGTCAGGTGTGATTCTCTCACATACCTGTACCATTATTGTATTGTATCAAAAACATAATGTAAATTATCCCCACTTTAAAAGGCACCCTTCCGAGTGCCTAACGATATGTTTTGCTCTGCCATTTGCCTAACACTTTTCCTAACAATTAACCTTAAAATTTCTTCAATAGACTGATTTTTAAAGTTGCAGGAGGCCTATCAATACCCTTGTATTTAAAGCATTCTGGTATTTACAAACACGTCTTAACAGATATACTTCTCTGTTCGGGACGCAGAGGTCGCGTGTTCGAATCACGTCGCTTCGACTTTCAGCAATGGTTAAAAACACCGGATTTCTCGAATCCGGTGTTTTTTTATGCCTATCCCTCCGCCGCCCAACATTTTCTCAGCCTATCAAAACAATCTTTTCCCATCTGAAATATTAATATCCAGCTCTTTTGCCAAGCCGGTCTGCTTGAACGGATTTACTTTTTCCACTATACCGTCACGTTTAAAAAAAGACCCTGTATTCTTGAACCAAAATGTCACATTTGCTCTTACACATTGCTCACGGATATTGAGTACCCAGTCATAATCGCATTCCCTAGCTTCCCGGCCCGTTTCGCCTCCCACGGTTACATGGTCTACACCATGAAGATATGGCGTTAGATCTATAGCCTCCAAAAGTGGAGCACAGGCTATAAAACGCCGCTTTATAGGATAAGACAGAAACAACGGAAGTCTGTGATCAGCTAACTTTTGATTCTCCACAGTACATCCAATATTCACGTTGTCATATCCCGTACCCCAATCCGGC
Source organism: Blautia marasmi (assembly GCF_900258535.1). NCBI lineage: Bacteria > Bacillati > Bacillota > Clostridia > Lachnospirales > Lachnospiraceae > Blautia > Blautia marasmi. Next base: position 2,790,801 of record NZ_OIWX01000001.1, on the reverse strand, counting down.
GGAAGTGATACAAGAAAACGGTCAATCCGTTTTGTTAAGATTAAAAAATCTATGTCTGTTCTCTCCTTGATCATAGACCAGACATCTTTACGCCATTCATCCGCTTCGGGAAGAAAAAAATCCGTTGCAAAGCAGGTTGCAAGAATCTTATTTCCTTTAATGTTGTATTCACCTTTTGCGTTCTTTCTCACAGGCCAATCGAATTTATCTGTTTTTAGGATGGTGTTTTGACCGTAACGTTTGGCGTGCGGCCCATAAAAATAGCAGTTCGTGCAGCCATCACTTATTTTGTAACAACCTGTCCAGGGTTCCCAGTTCATATACATTCTCCTTATTGTTGTGTTTTCTATTCGTTCCTTGCGGATATGGTATAATATATTCCCGCTCTGTTATAGTAAAAATCCGACATGCTCCTTGCATAGCTTTAAGGGTTGATCATGCACCCGCCTATATAAGATCAATTGAGAAGTCCCATCTGCCTGAGGATAAATATGGTAACAAACAGCGTAAATATGGAAACTATGCTGCTGAATACCACAAGCTGCCCCGCCAGTTGTTCATCCGCGCCCGCCTGCTGGGCCATAATATAGCTGGATACCGCAACCGGTGTCTGATACGCCAGAAGTGCTGCCAGCAGATCAGAATTGCGGTACCCCATTGCCACCACAATGGGGATAAAGATAAGGGGAAGCAGTACCATCTTAACTAAGATCACACATCCTGCAGTTTTCAGGTTCCCCTTTATTTTGGAAAAATCAAAATCTCCGCCCAGTATGAGAAATGCAATAGGGGTTGCCAGTTTTGCCAGATCATTCAGGGTAGTATCTGCCGCCTTGGGAAGTTTGATTCCTGACAGAGAGGCTATGATCCCCAGAACGGAGGCAAGGATCAGCGGATTTTTCAGAATACCGATGATAACTTTTTTAAGATCCCGCTCCCTCTTCCCTCCGAAAAAAGACAGGGCGATCACTGCCAGGAAGTTATACATGGGTACCAGGACCGCGCTTAAAATTGCCGCTGTGGCTGTATTGGCAGAACCATACATATTTTCCACCACTGCTACTCCGAATATCACATAATTGCTTCTGAAGATCCCCTGGATCACCACTCCCTGCTGATTCTCCTTTTTCACCACCCTGGGAACAATGAGACACAAAAGTGCAAACAAAAGGAGCAGACTTCCGGCGGCAAAAATACAAAGTCCGCCCTGCATCTGTTCTCTGATATTACTCCGGTAAATATTTTTAAACAGCATACACGGCAGAAAGACCTTGAACACAAGAGTATTTGCTTTCTTCAGCAGGTCTTTATCTGCAAGATCTGTATAGTTAGCAATCAAATAGCCTATTACCATCAGAAAAAATAATGGCGCTATCACATTAAACGACAGTATCATATTTTCCATTTCCGTGCCTCCGCGCGGTTTATCCGCATGATTGTCTATTATACTCTGTACTCTTTACTTGCGCAATTCCTTTCCGACACAGATGATAGCTTTCCTATTCAACTGTTCATTCCCCCTTTTACCTTATTTAACTCTTTTTTTACTTTTATGGAAAAGCACATAAAAACAGAGGCCTGAATCCATCATTCAAGCCTCTTAACACTTTCCCTCTCACTTAAACCGGAAGGTATCGCTATCTTCATCGGCGGTACCCTGCTTTCCAGCAGCTCTCTCCTTAAAAGTCTAACCGCTTCCAGAGCCATCTCCTCCAAATGAATACTGATACTTGAAAGCTGTGGCTGCATCAGTGTTGCCAGCACGGTGTCATTATAGCTTAAAATGCTGAAATCCTCAGGCACCCGGTATCCCAACTGCTGGATCCCCTGCATCACGCCAATGGCGGCAGCCTCATTGAAGGTAAAAAACGCCGTGGCAGGGTTCTTTTCCTCCTTCAGGTAAGCAATTATCTTTTCCAGTACAGCGGATGCCTCTCTGTCTGTATCAACAAAAACCGCCTTTAAATCTTTCCTGTAATACTTCATATATTCCTCAAATATTTTTCTGCGCTTCTCCGGCGCATCACAGCCCAAAGAATCCGGGGACATTACAGGCCCCACAAAGGCAATGGTTTTGTGGCCCATCCCGGCCAGATAGTCCACTCCCTGATGGATCCCCACCTGAAAATTGGGCACCACAGAACTGAATCTCTCCTCATAGGGAGAGGAATCCAGGAATACGATCTGATTCGACCACTGTTCCATGGCATGGACCTGTGCCTCATCAAACTGTCCCACAGCTATCACGCCGTTCAGCCCTGACTGGCTGTTGCTCTTATAGCAGCCCTCCTCCTCATCATACTGAAGGGTAACTGTCTCAAATCCCTCTTCAAAACAACACTTATCCAGGCTGCTTTTCAGGTAAAGATAATAAGGGTCATCCAGCTTCATCCGGGAGTCCATCATTTCAATAATTCCGATTCTGAGCTGGGCCGCTTTCCTGCGGCTGCTCCTGACACTCTTACTTTCGTAGTCCAGCTTGCCGGCTACCCTCAGTATCTCTTCTCTGGTGCTGTCCGTCACACTGAGGGAAGCATCATGATTCAGCACTCTGGAAATCGTAGCTATGGAATAACCGGTCAGCTCAGAGATTTCTTTTAGTGTAGCCATATCACTCACTCCGCTTATCTTCTCGTAGTCTGTAACTGTTCAGTGTCTTGGTCTGCTGAATAGTTATTATAATTTTACTTGTTTTGCCTCTGTCTTTTACTTAATATAAATCATATCATTTTTATCTTTTATTTACAAGAAAATACTGGAAGAACCGTACGGATCCCCATACGGGATGTGGCGGCCTGCTAATTTGACTGTTTCATGATACTGTTCACAGGCCACTGTACCGGGAGGCGTTTTCATGCCGGAAGCATGAAAATCCCGAGGCAGCTAGCGCGATATGGGGCAGAATGTTCCATATCTGTGCATCGCGAAGCGTGTTACTGGACACGTCGTGAACAGTAACATTTCATGGCACCATAATGCCCGGAAGGGATATTTCTGTAGCGCAATAAAACCCTTCATGCTATAATAAGTCCAAAACGTAACAGTGCAGACAGTTGAACTGTTACTCCAAAACAACAGAGCCCACAAAAAAGGAGACCGTTATGATCGAACAACTCCCCAAAGCTTTCCTCTCCCGTATGGAGGATATGCTTCAGGATGAATATACTGCATTTTTAAAAAGCTATGAAAATCCACGGCATTTTGGCCTCAGAGTCAATACCCTGAAAATATCCGTGGAGGAATTTCTAAAAATCAGCCCTTTCTCCCTGACACCTGTGCCCTGGACCAGAAACGGCTTTTACTATGAGGAAACAGACCATCCGGCAAAACATCCCTACTATGCAGCCGGCCTGTATTATCTGCAGGAACCCAGTGCAATGGCTCCTGCTGCCCTCCTTCCGGTCACACCCGGAGACTATGTGCTGGACCTCTGTGCCGCCCCGGGGGGAAAGGCCACAGAGCTTGGCGCCGGACTGGAACATAAAGGTATGCTGGTTGCCAATGATATCAGCAGTTCACGGGCCAAAGCCCTGCAGCGAAATATAGAGCTGTGCGGAATCCCAAATTCTCTTATCACCAATGAAGTCCCCGCGTCTCTGGCAAAAGCCATGCCGGAGTTTTTTGATAAGATACTGGTGGATGCCCCCTGCTCCGGGGAGGGAATGTTTAGAAAAGAACCTGCCGTAGCCAAGACTTGGGACGAGACAAGGCCTGCATTTTTTGCCAAACTCCAGCGGGAATGTATCTCGTCTGCCATTTCCATGCTAAAGCCCGGAGGGCTGATGCTGTATTCTACCTGCACCTTTTCCCCCGTTGAAAATGAAGGAACCATTTCCTTTATCCTGGAGGAATATCCGGAAATGGAGCTTTTAGAGACGGATAGTTATAAAGGGTTTTCCAAAGGCAATCCTGCATGGGGAAATGGAGATCCGGAGCTCACCAAATGCCTCCGCATCTTCCCTCACAGAATGGATGGGGAGGGACATTTCATGGCCCTCATGAGAAAAAAAGGCAGTTCCGGGCAGACTTTATCAGATTTCAGAACAAAACCTGATAAAGAAGCCCAAAAACTGCTGACTGAATTTTTCGCCGGAATGGACATTCCCTTTCCCGCGGACCGAATAGAAGTGCGCAGCAGCAATGTCTACTGCCTGCCCCCTGCGGACAACCACTTTAAGGGCATCCGCTTTCTCAGAAACGGACTGTTTCTGGGGGAATTAAAGAAAAACCGTTTTGAGCCGTCCCAGCCTCTGGCCCTGGCCCTTAAAGCAGGTCAATTCCCTTCACGCCTCTGCCTTTCTCCACAGGATGAGCGCATCGGACGTTACCTGAAGGGTGAAACTCTCCTGGTGGAAAAAGGTGAATGCACAAAGGATAAAGGATGGCAGCTGATCTGCGTGGACGACTTTCCTCTTGGATTCGGAAAACTGGTGAACGGTACATTAAAAAATAAATATCCTGCCGGATGGCGTATCCATTAACTCTCATGGAGCTGCCTGTCCATGTCCCTGAACATATCCCGGACCAGACAGCGCAGTTCCTCTTCTTTTACACAGAATACAATAGCAGCCGTATATAAGGTCAGTTCCGGCAGTTCTGATGTCTTTTTCATCACTGTTTTGTCTGTAAGGGAATACATTTCCACATACTGTACCTCCACTGATGTCTTAATATGGCCGATTATGCCGCCACGGCTGTCTATCTCACCGGCCAGTGCTTCCATATACCTGGCAAGCAGTTCTCCCGCCCGCTCCCGGTCTGCCGCTGTGTGGTACTCCGCCGAGACCACCACAGCATTGTCCTGGAGCTGGGATGTCACATATAATTTTTCTCTTTTCTGTGTGCAGGAAGGGCATTCACATGCCTCATCATCACGGTGCTCATGCACATGGGTATGATGCGCCTCATGTACATGCTCATGTCCGCATCCATGATAATCTGCATGTTCATGTCCGCATCCATGATGCTCCTCTGCATGTTCATCTCTGTATCCATGATGCTCCTCTGCATGCTCATTTCCGTATCTATAATGTTCCTCTGCATGTTCATGTCCGCATCCATGATGCCCCTCGTCTTCCTGTTCCTCTCCGCATCTTGGCAGATTCTCCTGCGCATCCCCGGACACCTGCAAAGTCTTCTCCTCTTTATCCATGACCCATCACTCCCAACACAACATCCCACACATGTTCATCCACATGGCCTACTGCCGTGGTGGCAATCCGCGCAGCGGCCGGGTTCATCTCCTCAATATCCTTCTCCACCTCGCGGAGTATATCCTCTGTCACCAGATCCGCCTTATTCATAAGGACCACATCAGCCCGTTCTGTCTGCCCCAGGAGAAGTTCCCGCATGGCATGCAAAAGCCGTTTCCATCTGGATACATCCACCACCGTACACACCCGTGATTCCATTCCGATCCCCGCTGCCAGGTTGTCCTGGATCAAACCCGGATATGCCAGGCCTGTTGTCTCCACGATCAGCCAGTCAGGGGCATATTCCTTCTCAATCTCATAGGCAGCGGAAACCAGCTCTCCGGCCAGGGTACAGCAGGCACAGCCGTTAAAGAGATTTTCCACATTAAATCCATTTCCCCTGAGAAGCTTGTCATCAATCCCTTCCCTGCCCACCTCATTCTCCAGGATCACCACCTTATAGGCACTGCCTGACCCGGAACTGTCCACCAGATACCGTGCCATCTGAAGAAGGAGGGTCGTCTTACCAGAGCCCAGAAAACCGCCTAATATCAATACCTTCATAATCTTATCACTTCTTCCCGCATCACTTTTTATAAAACTTATCTCCATAACGGAATACTTCATCAAACAATACCGCATTTTTTCTAATGACTTCCGGGTCATCAATGGCTCCCAGATATCCGCCGCACCAGCAGAAACCGCCCCCGGGTGCCAGCCTGTCCATGGTATCCCGCACTGTCTGGCGTATCTCTTCTTCCGTCACATTTGGGTCAGCCAGATGGTCACGGGGATCGAATCCCCCCATAATGACCAGCTTGTTTCCGTATTTTTCTTTGATGCCTGTCAGATCATTGCACGTCTGTGCAGGGTCCCAGGCATTAACGCCGATTGAAAGCCAGTCCTCTATAAACGGTTCCGCCTTACCACAGTTGTGCATGGTAATGGGGATTCCCAGGTCACGTCCGAATTTGGCCTGCCTGTCGTGGAAAGGCAGTACCAGATCATGGTACATCTGCTTGGAAATGAAGGGCGCCCTCCATGCGGCAGTATCATCCATCATGGTCAGCACATCAGGCTTCACATATCCAATGATCTGCCGTGTGATCTCTGTGTAAAAGTCACACATGTAATCAAACAGCGCGTACACCTCCTCCGGTTCCTCAGCCATGGCGCAGAGCCCCTCCGTAAATCCCATAAATGCCATCAGATTCTGGAAGTATCCCACGTGAAGGTTCAGGGCAATGGCCGTATCTTCCCGGTTTACCCCCTGACGGTAAAAACCTTCCAACTGCTTTTTAGCCATGGCCTCCCAGTCCACCCCTTCCAGGGAAGGCGCTTTGATAACATCTCTCCACTTTGTAATGTCATCCAATATAAATTCACCGGGCTTAGGAAGCAGCGCGTTTCCTGTCTCCCTGGTAGGAACATAGGTGACACCCCAGCAGTCCTTGCCGCCCCCCTGAAAACGGAAATACGCCACAATCTCGGGTTCCAGCATACAGGATGTGCAGGGCCTTGTCATATTGGGCATAGGGCCAAAACTGTAGGTGGGCACCCACTCCGGCTGTTCCCCGCGCAGAGTCATAAGATAATTTGTTTTTTCTGTCATTTTTGCCATATCGTATCCTCCTTCTTGCAAACAGATGCTGTCCGGCACGATATTTACGCTTCAGCCCGGACAGAACCATGGATTCTTATGATTCTATTGTAACTTTTCCCACCTTCCCGCACTATGTCTGCGGGGTACAAAAATTGACTTTCTGTTTCCCTCACTTTTGTACCCTGCATTTCCTTTTTTACACAATACATGCTAATCTGACAGTCTTGTTTCTTGCCGGATGGAGCACTTGCGGCCAGGCCCCCCTGTTCAGTAGAAAAGCCGTCTGCGAATGCAAACGGCTTTTCTAACTATTCTATCTTCTTATGCTTCAACTACAGCTTCCACAGGCTCCTCAGCGAGTACCTGTTCGTATTTTTCCAAAATGATGCCCTGGATTCTTTCACGGGTTTCAGAGTTAATCGGATGTGCGATGTCCCTGTATTCACCGTCGGTTGCTTTACGGCTGGGCATGGCAATGAACAAACCTTTTTCCCCTTCGATAACCTTGATGTCATGCACTACAAATTCTTCATCAATTGTAATGGAGACAACAGCTTTCATCTTACCTTCCTTCGCAACTCTTCTTACTCTTACATCTGTGATGTTCATAAAAACCTTCCCCTTTCATATGCCATTCTTAAAAAGTCCTGCTTATGATGTCACTGCACCCTGCACACTTTTTACTTGTGTATTTTTATAGTACATAACGCTCGTTCTTTTCCACTACAATCTTAATGCCGTCCTCACCGCAATAGTAGGAATTGGCACGAATGGTATCACGGCTCTCCACGATACAGTTCTCAATGTGGGTATTATCCCCCAGATACACATCGTTGAGAATAATGGAATTCTTGATCACGCAGTTATTGCCTACAAATACTTTCTTAAACAGAACAGAGTTCTCAACCTGTCCGTTGATGATACATCCACTGGAAACCAGGCTGTTCTTCACATCTGAACCGGGATTGTATTTTGCCGGAGGCAGATCATCTATTTTTGACTGAACTCCGGGATACTGATTGAAGAAGTAATCTCTTACTTTTGGTTTCAGGAAGTCCATATTGGTTTTATAATAAGATTCCACAGTGGAAATATTGCTCCAGTAAGTATTGATCTTGTAACCATAGATCCTCTTCAGGTTCTTATAACGGATGAGAATATCCTTTACAAAATCATATCTGTCTTCCTGTGCACATTTTTCCAGAAGCTCAATAAGCTGTCTTCTTCTGATGACATAGATACCGGTAGAAACCGTATTGGTGCGTGTCACCATGGGTTTTTCTTCAAATTCTTCGATCCTGCTGTCCTCATTCATTTTCAGGCAGCCGAACCTGGTGGTGTCATCTCCATATACATCTGTGCAGACAACTGTGATGTCCGCCCGCTTTGCAATATGGTACTCCAGAACTTTATTGAAATCCAGCTTGTACACACCATCGCCGGATGCGATCACCACATAAGGCTCATGGCTTGATTTAAGGAAATTCAGGTTCTGGATCATAGCATCCGCTGTGCCTCTGTACCAGAAGCTGTTGTCAGCGGTAATGGTAGGTGTGAAGGTGTAGAGGCCTCCCTGCTTTCTTCCGAAATCCCACCATTTGGATGAGCTCAGATGCTCATTTAAGGAACGGGCATTGTACTGTGTCAGAACCGCAACTTTTTGAATATGGGAATTTGACATGTTGCTAAGCGCAAAGTCTATGCTGCGGTAACTTCCAGCGATCGGCATTGCTGCAATCGCTCTTTTCTGTGATAACTCTCTCATTTTATTGTTATTGCCGCCGGCAAGAATAATACCTATTGCTCTCATGATGTCTCACCTTCCTTATTCAATGTTTCGCCGCTCTCCAGTACGCCGTCCGGATAGTCTTCACTTGATGTTTCACCAACAATGGCAGTATTCTTGCCAATCTTCACATCGGACGGAATCACTGTGTTCTCTCCCACGGTTACAAGACCAAAGGAATAAACACCCGGTTTTTCTTTGTTCGGGACCTCTTCACCGATTCCCATGACTACATTGTCTCCCACTGTGACATTTTCTGCAATGATCGCCTTGTCTATCACACAGTTCTCGCCAAGGAAAGATTGTTTCATGATAATGGAATCGCGCACAACCGCGCCTTTTTTGATAACGACACCTGCACCAATAACGGAATTATGTACCTCGCCGTATATCTCTGTCCCTTCTCCCACAATACTTCTCTCCACCACAGCATCAGCGGAAATATACTGGGGAGGAATAATATCGCTCTTGGTATAAATCTTCCAGAACTCTTCATATAAATTAAATTCAGGAATGATATCGATCAGCTCCATATTGGCTTCCCAATAGGAACCCAGTGTTCCAACATCTTTCCAGTATCCATTGTACTCGTAAGCAAACAGGCGCTGGCCCTTTTCCTTGCAGTACGGAAGGATATGTTTTCCAAAGTCACATCCAGGCTGGTCTTTCAGGGCAAGAAGGGCATCCTTCAGTACCGGCCAGCTGAAAATATAAATACCCATGGATGCCAGATTGCTCTTTGGATGCTCCGGTTTCTCCTCAAAATCCGTAACGCGTCCTGATTCATCTGTGATAGCAAGTCCAAAGCGGCTTGCCTCCTCCCACGGAACGGGCATACATGCCAGTGTGACATCAGCCTTGTTCGCTTTGTGGTAATCCAGCATCACCTCATAGTCCATTTTATAAATGTGGTCGCCGCCCAGGATCAGCACATAATCAGGGTTGAACTCTTCCATATATGCCATGTTCTGGTAGATAGCATTTGCAGTTCCTGTATACCATTCCGTATCCGTTTTCTTCTCGTATGGCGGAAGAATGGATACGCCTCCAACATTCTTATCGAGATCCCACGGAATACCGATGCCAATATGAGTATTCAGGCGAAGCGGCTGGTACTGTGTAAGTACACCTACGGTATCAACTCCTGAATTAATGCAGTTGCTCAGCGGGAAATCTATTATTCTGTACTTTCCCCCGAATGTTACTGCGGGTTTTGCGACTTTTGCAGTCAGTACGCCTAATCTGCTGCCTTGTCCACCTGCGAGCAACATTGCAATCATCTCTTTCTTAATCATGCAATCACCTCTTGTATATTCTATGATTTTTTTATTATACCACACTAAATCGCAATTGTGAACATTTTTAACAATTTTTTTTCGACTTTACTTTAGTTTTTGTGACATTTTACCTGCCCATAACCATTTCTATAACTAGGGGTTTCATTTTGTACTTTTTTTAGGTATAATAAACACAAACAGTGCCCCATTGACACTGCCCCATATAATAATAAAGAAGAGAAAGGAAGCACAACCTTATGTATCAGATAGATTTTAATAAGCCGCTGCACATTCATTTCATCGGTATCGGCGGCATCAGCATGAGCGGTCTGGCTGAAATCCTTTTAAAAGAAAATTTCCCCATATCAGGTTCAGACTCCAGAAAGTCCGAACTGACCGCCCATCTGGAGAGCCTTGGTGCCGTTGTCCGCATTGGCCAGCGCGCTTCCAATATTACAGATGACATTGAACTGGTGGTCTACACCGCAGCCATCCACGAAGATAATCCGGAATTTGCATGTGCCCGTCAAAAGGGGCTCCCCATGCTCACAAGAGCAGAGCTTCTGGGACAGATCATGAAAAACTATGAAGTACCGGTAGCTGTAGCAGGTACACACGGTAAGACCACCACCACCTCCATGATCTCACATATTCTGCTGGAAGCTGATGCTGACCCTACCATCTCTGTAGGCGGTATTCTGCCTGCCATCCACGGCAATATCCGTGTGGGCCGGTCAGAGACTTTTGTCACAGAGGCCTGTGAGTACACCAACAGTTTTCTGAGCTTTTTCCCCAAGATCAGCATTATCCTGAATATTGATGCGGACCATCTGGATTTCTTCAAAGACCTGGATGATATCCGCCATTCCTTCAAACTGTTTGCAGAGAAACTGCCCGCAGACGGGACCTTGATCATCAGCAGCGATATCCCCGCCTATGAGGAGATCACCGAAGGTCTTTCCTGCGCAGTAATCACCTGCGGGCTGGAACATGAGGCTGATTATATGGCTAAGAATATTACCTTTGACGAATTCGCCCACGCATCCTTTGACTGCGTAAAGGGCAATGAGGTACTTGGCCGCTTTTCCCTGTCTGTTCCGGGAACCCACAATGTTGCCAACGCCTTGTCCGCCATTGCCCTGGGGGAAAAACTGGGCCTTTCCATGGAGCATATCCAAAAAGGTCTTCTGCACTTCGGCGGTACAGACCGTAGGTTCCAGTACAAGGGTAAGGTAGCCGGCGTGACTATCATCGACGACTATGCCCATCATCCCACAGAGATCGCCGCAACCCTGCAGACTGCCAAAAATTATCCACACAAAACCACCTGGTGTGTCTTCCAGCCACATACTTATACCAGGACAAAAGCCCTGCTGAATGAATTCGCAGAGGCACTGACCCTGGCCGACAAGGTAGTGCTGGCTGACATCTACGCAGCCCGCGAGACCGACAACCTGGGGATATCCTCCCGAAATCTGCGTGATCTGGTTGCCTCTCTTGGTACAGATGCGTATTATTTTTCCACATTTGATGAGATAGAAGAATTTTTATTAAAAAATTGTATCCACGATGATTTGTTGATAACTATGGGGGCCGGAGATGTGTATAAAATCGGCGAAAACCTGCTAGGAATGTAAAGTTATCCACATTATCCACATGCTTATACACATTTACTCCCCTATAAGCATGTGGATTTTTTTGGGTATAAGCCAGTTAACATAATAATGTAACATAATTTGCTGTAAACCTTTAAAATCCCCATGTTTTCGACATTTTTCGGTTGCTAATAAAAATACTCCACTTTTTTATCCACATTATCCACATTCCCCACAAAATTTTCAACATGCCCGCACAAAGGCCTCTGCTAAAAAATGCTTATTCTCTTTTCAAAAGTTATATGTTATACTTACAAAAGACGGGGAAACACTTGCTTGGGCGGACCTTTTTGACATGTCTGTGCCTGGCGTACACGAAAAGATGTTTTCCTGTTTGTTGTGTCGGAATCTTTTCGGCTCACAATATTTTTGAATTTCAAACACGCTCTGGAATAGAAAAGGATGTTAGACATGGGACAGTTCATCATACACAATGATTTTCCCGGAGACTTTACGTTTGTCTCCAACTATTTTCTGGATACTTATATGCCGCAGGCCAACGGAGAGTTTGTCAAAATATATCTCTGGCTTCTGCGCAGCGCTTCCGTATCCGGCGCCGCTCTGGAGCTGTCATCGATTGCCGATATCTTTAACTGTACGGAAAATGATGTGCTCCGCGCATTGAAATACTGGAAAAACACAGGCGTCCTTGATGTAACCTTTGACGGACGCGGTAATTTAAAAGAACTCCGGCTGCGTTCCCTCACAGGCGGAGCAAAAGTTGTGCCGCCAAAGACATCTCAGGCACCATCCGCCAAAACACTGGCTGAAACGGTACCTGAGGCTGCCGCCTCCAGGGAAAAAAGCCAGACTTCTGAACCCAAGACCCTGTCACCCGACAAAGTAAAAGAACTGTCCGGCAGGGATGACGTGATCGAACTTCTGTTTATTGCGGAACAATATCTGGGAAAAACCCTGACTCCCACGGAGATCAACAAGCTCCTCTTTTTTTACGAAGAGCTTCATTTCTCAAAGGATCTGATGGAATATTTGATCGAATACTGCGTATCCAAAGGAAGCCGCAGTATCCGTTATATTGAAAAAGTGGCGCTTGCCTGGGCGGAGGAGAATATCACCACCGTAAAGCAGGCAAAACAGGAGACCAATACATATAACAAAAATTTCTTTGCTATCCTCAAGGCCTTCGGCATCAAAAACCGGAACCCTGTGGATGAAGAGATCCGTTATATGAATCTCTGGCTGAACGAGTACGCCTTCACACTGGATATCATATCCGCTGCCTGCAGCCGTACTGTCATTGCCACCGGCCAGCCCAATTTCGCCTATGCGGACTCTATTCTGCATAATTGGCAGAAAAAGGGTGTCAAACACCTGTCTGACATAGACAAGCTGGATGAAGACCGCAGGCAGCAGAAAGCAGCCAAGGCGGAAAACAGCGCTGCCCGTCCAAAACCGGCACCTTCCAAGAACAAATTCAACAACTTCCACCAACGCACCTACAATGTGGATGAACTGGAAAAACAATTACTGAAATAATGGAAACCACCCTTTGCAGATTTTCCTTCGGCCCAATTTTTGTAACAGTTCAGCTTGTGTGAACTGTTACCAATTTTTGCCTGAATGCCGAATGTTCTCTTACGGTCGCGCAGCAATTGCGCAGACCTGCTGCTTAGTTACCATAAGGAGGTCACTGTGTCGCTGAACAATTTCCAATACGACGCGCTGATGCGCGCATACAACGAGAAACAACTGAATCATAAGCATGAGCAGGATGAACACATCCGACAGGCTTATGAGATGATTCCGCGTCTCCAGGAAATCGACGGAGAGATTGCGTCCCTGAGCCTGAAAAAGGCAAGGGCCCTGCTGCTCCCCTCACCTAAGGATGACTTTGACCTCTCTGCCGCCATTGGGGAGCTTTCCGAAGAACGGACTGCGCTTCTGCAGATCCACGGCTTTACGCCTGACTATCTGGAACTGAAGTATGACTGCCCGTTCTGTAAGGATACCGGCTATGTAGATAACCAAAAATGTTCCTGTTTTAAGAAGGCCGCGGTAGATTTGCTGTATACACAGTCCAATATCAGGGAAATACTTGAAACAGAGAACTTTGAAAACTTTTCCTTTGAGTATTATCCACAGGATATCACAAACCCTGCCACCGGCCTCAGCGCACTGGAGACGGCCCAGGACGCAGTGGACAAGGCCTGGGATTTTATTGACCATTTCGGTGAGCATCCATGTGGCCTGTTTTTCTACGGCGACACAGGTGTGGGAAAGACCTACCTCTCCCATTGTATTGCCAAGGAACTCATTGACAGGGCGTATTTCGTGCTGTATTTTTCATCCTTTGATCTCTTTGACCTGCTGGCAAAGAACACCTTCCAGAAGGATGCAGCCGCCTCTGATGTAGCCGGGTTTATCTATGACTGTGACCTGCTCATCATTGACGATCTGGGAACTGAGCTTACCAACAATTTTGTGGCAAGCCAGCTCTTCTGCTGTATCAATGAACGTATTATGAACCATAAATCTACTATTATTTCCACCAACCTTGCCATGGAAGACTTTCTGGAGACGTATTCCGAGCGTATCTTCTCCAGGATCTCCAGCAATTATACCATGCTGAAGCTGATCGGAAATGATATAAGGATCCAAAAAAAACTTTTAGGAGGAAAGTAAAACATGTCACCAAAAGATGCAACTCCATTAGATTCCCTTCCCGTAGGCCGCCTTGGGATCATTCCACTGAAAAGCTGTGAAAAGCTGGGTTCCAGGGTTGATGACTACATTGTAAAATGGCGCAGGGACCGTGAACATCAGGAGAAAAACAACCTGGAGTTTGAAGGCTATGAGCGGGACTCCTATCTGGTCAAAGCACAGACCCCCCGCTTCGGTACCGGAGAGGCAAAGGGCATTCTGGGTGAGTCCGTACGCGGCGATGATATCTATGTCATGGTGGATGTGTGTAACCACAGCCTCACCTATTCCCTCTGCGGACACCCGAACCACATGTCACCGGATGACCATTTCCAGGATCTCAAACGCATCATTGCTGCCATCGGCGGGAAGGCCAGACGTATCAATGTCATTATGCCGTTCCTCTATGAGAGCCGTCAGCACAAGCGCTCCGGCAGAGAATCCCTGGACTGCGCCATTGCCCTGCAGGAGTTAGTGAACATGGGTGTGGACAATATCATCACCTTTGATGCCCACGACCCCCGTGTGCAGAATTCCATCCCTCTGCAAGGCTTTGAGACGGTACAGCCGTCTTACCAGTTCATCAAAGGACTTTTCAAGGCTGAACCTGACCTTGAAATAACCAGTGATAACACTATGGTGATCAGCCCCGATGCAGGCGGTACGGGACGGGCCATTTACCTGGCTAACGTACTGGGCGTGGATATGGGTATGTTCTACAAACGCCGTGATTACTCCACTATCATTGACGGCCGCAATCCCATCGTTGCACATGAATTTCTGGGCACGGATGTGGCAGGCAAGAATATGATCATTATTGATGACATGATCTCCTCCGGCGACAGCATGCTGGAAGTTGCCGCACTTTTAAAGAGCAAGGGGGCCGGTAAGATCTTCATGTGCTCCACCTTTGGTCTCTTCACCAACGGAATGGAAAAATTCGACAAAGCCTTTGAGAGAGGCGAATTCGACAGACTGCTCACCACCAACTTAGTATACCAGCCTGACGAGCTTCTCTGCAAAGAATATTATGTAAACTGCGATATGAGCAAATATATCGCGCTTCTCATTGATACGCTCAACCACGATGCCTCTATCAGCAAACTGCTGAATCCGGTGGAGAGGATCAATAAACTGATGATAAAACATAAAAAACAGCTTGAAAATAAAGAGTAAGTGAAAACAGGGATGAGAACCCCAAGATGCGGTCCTCATCCCTGTTTTAATTTTTTCATCCTTTGACTGCTCCAACGATCAAACTTTTCTGCACCTCTTTTGATAGTAAAATATATAGAAAAATTGTTGGAAATGTGGCTAACACAAGGGCTGCCCCTATAGGCCCCCACTTGGTATTGTACTGTCCTGCCAGTGTCTGGATACCTGCTGTCAATGTCTTAAACTCCGTGGAGTTCACAAAAGTAGTGGCAAACATTAATTCATTCCATGTATTCATAAAGGTAAATATGCTGGCAGTAGCAACCGCAGGCTTCATAAGAGGAAAAATGATCTTCACAACCATCTGGTAAATATTACACCCGTCAATACAGGCTGATTCCTCCAATTCCCCAGGTATTCCGGATATAAATCCCGAAAAGATCAAGATGGTCATCGGAACGGCAAATGCCGTATAAGGCAGGATCAGGGAAACATAGCCCCCCAGAAGATGAAGGTTCTTTAACATCAACATGACCGGAAGCAGCGCAGCGTGCATGGGGATCATAAGTCCCAGCATAAGCACCGCGTATACGGTTTTGCTCATTTTCCATCTCATCCTGTTCAGCGCATAGGAGGCAAATAAAGAAACCGCACTGGTTATCAGTATACTGGCGCCGACAACGATCACGCTGTTAAGGAAAAAGCGTCCAATATTGGCCCCCACAATCGCCACCTGATAATTTTCCCATATGAAGGCCTTGGGCAGGCCTATGACATTTGCCCCAAAGATCTCCTCATTGCTTTTCAGGGAAAAGGCAAACAGCCAGTAAAGAGGAAAAAGCTGTATAAATGCCCATACGATCAGCAGGATCTGTATCAGCGGTTTGCTTTGTCTTGTCTTTTTCACCATTTATTCCTCCTCTGTCCTGAAAAACTTTTGTACCCCTATATACAGAAGGAAACATATCAGTACGATAATGACCGCCATTGCACTTCCGTAGCCGTACTGGTTGCGTTTGAATATGGTCCACACCATCAATGTTGTGGGCACTTCACTTGCATGGGCAGGCCCCCCTTCCGTGAGAACGTAGACCAGATCAAAGGTTTTAAAGGAGCCAACCAAAGAGAAGATAACACAGGTCTTGATCATGGGCTTAACCAGCGGTATGGTCACACATAGGGCAGTCTTGATCCTGGAAGCGCCGTCAATCTTAGCGGCATCGAAGATGTCCGCGGAAACAGACTTTATGGAGGAATAGAACAGCAGCATATAATACCCGATATACTGCCATATGATAGGTACAATGACTGCCCCCAGGACGGTTTTCTTATCTCCCAGCCAGGCCCTTGTAAGCCCATCCAGACCAATGCCCCTTAAAAAGGTATTCAGCAGTCCATAGTCCGGGTGGTATATCTTCCCCCAAAGCTGTCCGATGGCCACACCGGAAATGATAACGGGAATAAAGAAAATAGTTATGTACGCCCGCTCCCCTTTTATCCCCCCTGACAGCAGCAGAGCGAACGCCATACCGGCAGGAAGCTGGATCAGCAGTGACAAAACTGCGATCACCAGACTGTTGCGCAGTGCCAGCAAAAATTTATCGCTCTGGTCTGTAAACAGCCTCACATAATTGGAAAGCCCCACAAATTCCTGCTTTCCCATACCATCCCACTCCAAAAGGCTGTAATACCCTGAAAGGAACACAGGTGCTGCCACGATCAGCAGAAACAGTATCACCACAGGCAGCATAAACAAGAAAATAGCCTGTTTATTCTTCAGCAACCGGTTCATAACACCCCTCCATTCGATTAATTCAGGGTATCCATCTTCTCACAGAATTCCCCGGCGGTGATATCTCCCATGGACAGATCGATCAGCGCATAGAGATAATCCTGGGCCGCACTGCCTTCAAAGAAAGTATCCCACCACGCAATATACCCGGCTGCATTCTGCGCATCATCGGCAATGGATTTAAACAGGGGGTCTATTTTACTTTCATCCACCTGGTCTTTTACATCCCATACCGGCATATCAAGGCTTGCCTGGTAGGATTTCAGAGACATTTTATAGGAAATCTTCTGCAGCACTTCAAATGCTTTTTCAGGGTGTTTCGTCTCTTTGTTGATGACAAAACCGTCAGATGCACCTCCCACATACTCGTTCACAGTACCTTTCCCGTCCTCCATAACAGGAAACGGTATGGTGATCACATCATCCTTTACGGTTGAGGATTCCCCGTTGATAAAGCCGCAGGACCAGGAACCGTTATAAAACATGGCTGCTTTGCCCAGTGTAAAATCCGCAAGTGCCTCGTCATTGCTGATGGCCACTGCGTTTTCCGTAAATGCCCCTGCCTTTGCCATCTCCTCAAATTTGTTAGCAGCATTTTCAAAATCAGGATCTGTGAAGGTGCTCTCACCGGAAAGGATCTTGGTTACATTCTCAATTCCGCATGCACGCACACCCATCATATCAAATACCTTGCCGATAGCCCATCTGTCTTTTGCCCCCAGCGCGATCGGTGTAACACCGTTTTCCCTCAGTGTTTTACAGCCTTCTAACAATTCCGCATACGTTGTAGGGATTTCCACGTTATTCTCTTCCATTATCTTTTTGTTTATAAACAGATGACAGGTAGACATTTTTGTGGGTAGACCATAAAGCTTATCCTCAAAAGTAAAATAGTCAAGAACACCCGGAAGGAGCTGTCCTTTGATATCATCTGTCATATACTCATCAATCTGAAGTACCTTATCTGCTTCCACAAAGGGTTTGGTAAAACCACCGCCCCAGGTGCCGTAAATATCCGGCGCTTCGTTGGCTGCCACGGCTGCCTTTATCTTTGTCTTATATGCCTCATTTTCTGCATAGTCAAGCTGGATTTCCAGGGAGGGATCCTCCTCCATGATCTCCTTAACGGACTCCTGAAAGGCTACTGCTGACTTGTCATCCGGATTTGTTCCGTAAAGTGACCAGATCGTAAGCTGGATCTTCTCATCACCTTCCGGATTATCCTGAGTCTCCTTCTGGCTGCCGGCAGACTTAGTGCTTTCCTCTTCTTTTGCACTGCTGCCCCCACCGCATCCTGCGGCTGTAAGCGCTAACGCTGCGGCTGTGGTGAAGCATAATACCTTTTTCCATCTTCTCTTCATCTTCCTTACCTCTCTCGTCTCATTTTTTAACCGGCCGGTCTTTATGTTATTATCCTATCATCTGCCCTCCAGAATGTAGAGAGAGAAAATTTACCGGAATAAGGAAAATAGTTACTATATAGATTCCTGATAATCCCGCACGGAAACCCCTGTGACCTTCCTGAAACACTTGGAGAAATAATTGGCATCCGGTATGCCCACCAACTCCGCGATTTCATAAATCTTATAATGTCCCTGCCTCAAAAGTTCAATTGCCCGGTCAATCCTAATACGCATTAAATAATTGGAAAAATTGGCTCCTGTCTCCTGCTTGAACAGACGGCAGAGAAAGCTTGAGTTTACATAATATTTTTTAGCCATTCCGGTCAGGGTTATTTCACTGTCACTGTAATTCTCCTCCAGATCCCTGCATACCTGGCTGATCACATGGTTTTCCGGCAGTTCTCTTCTGTTTTTGCATCCTGCTATAATGTACCCGGTAAAGTTGAGAAGATAGGTCCGCATCTCCTCCTTCTCCTCCATCCGGATCACGTACTTAAACGGCACACTGTTTGTCTTAAAAAACTGTGACACATCAAAGCCGAAATCACAGATCAGGCGCATTAACCGGGTAATACAGTTAACGGTATCCATTCTCGCCGCATTGATCTCCAGGGTTGAGTTCCCCTGATAGCAGGCAAACATCCTGTTAATATGAGTATATGCCTGCTCCTCTTTCCCGGCTTTCACTGCTCTGCATATCTCCTCCATACATTCATCTACTTTTTCCTGATACTCCTGCTGTGCTTTCAGAAGATTTCTCTTCTCCAGAATACTGTCTCTTACCTTACATACACTCTGTCTGAGAGCATCTCTTCTGACAGGCTTCACAATATAATCCGCTACGCCCATGCGGATGCCCTCTCTGGCATACTCAAATATCTCGTACGCTGTCAGCATAATGATCTTAATATCCGGAAATTCTTCGGCCACACGGCGGGACAGCTCCAGCCCATCCATAAAGGGCATTTTAATATCTGTTATAAGGATATCCGCTCCATTTTCCCCCAGTAGATCCAGTGCCTCCTGTCCACTCTCTGCCTCCTGCACGATCTCGCATCCCATTTGATCCCAGTCCAGGCATATTTTCAGTAAACTCCGGGTGTTCTCTTCGTCATCTACTATCATAACTCTAATCTTTTGCTCACTCATTTTACTTCCTCCTGGTCCTCCCTGCATAAGCGCAGCGGCAGCTTAAAGGTGATACGGGTCCCCATTCCCCTGGTACTTATTATTTCACAGCAGTCCTCATAAGCGTAATAGATACGGATCCTCTCCATTGTACCGCAGAGGCCAAAGCTATTCCTCTGCCTCTCCTGGGAATATAATCCTTCTACCTTCTCCGGCTCCATCCCCACCCCGGTATCCTCCACACGCAGAAACATTTCCTCTTCCATTCGGTAAACGCTGATACGGATGCTTCCTTTTATCCCTCCCGGTCTGATTCCATGGTAAAGGGAATTCTCCACAATAGGCTGCAGGATCAGCTTCAGTACCTTTTTCTTTCCAAGCTCCGGTTCAATCTCAGCTCTGTAATCAAAAATATCCCCGTATCTCAACTTCTGTAATTCCAGATAATCGGTCACGATCTTTATTTCCTCCTCCACAGTGACAACTGTGGAACCATGGCTTAAACTGCCGTGATAATAACTGCCCAGATTTTCAATGGCAGTGTATGCCCGCTCCTTATCGCCGGATAGGACAAGGTAACCGATGGTATCCAGCGTGTTATACAAGAAATGTGGTTTTATCTGCTCATACAGCACATTCAGCTCATAGGTCCTCTTATCTTTCTCGGTCTGTATGCCCCGTTTTATCAGGCAGTCTATTTCCTCTATCATCTCATTATAATTATCCTTCAGGATCCCGATCTCATCCTTCCCTGTATCCAGTTCCACCTTCTTGAGACTGCCCCTCTTTACTTTATTCATTGACTTTATCAGTTTTTGAACCGGACGGGTGATGGAGCGTGATATGATAAAAGAGGCAGCTATGAAAATAACAGAACAGAACACACCCATGATCAGAATGGTGGACTTGGCGGTCTTACTCTCTGCCTCCACATTTTTCAGCGAGGCCGTGTTCACGATCTTCCATCCGTATTTGTCCATATTTACACCGGAAAAAACATATTCTCCATCCCCGTTTTTCTCTAATACGGAACATATTTTCCTGCTCTCCTTAAAGTCAAGGATTTCTCCCGGCACCTCTGTCCGCTCTGTATTTGATATGATGATATGGTTGTCTGCGTCTAAGATCAGGAATGGGATATTATCATACGGTTTCGTTTGGGCACCTAAAAACTGGCGTTCCAGAATATCCAGCACCAGCACGCCGATCGGTCTCTGCGTCTCAATATCATTTATGATCCTGACAAGAGATATCACGGATTCTCCCGGATATTCATTATAGTAATAAATATTGGGTATGAGCTTAAATCCGCCCTTTTGCTTTTCAACTTCATGGAACCAGTCCTGACTGAAGATATCTGTCCCTTCCAATGTATTTTTCTTATTGTTGTTGATCCCGTATTTATTGTGATAGCGGTCATAAATGGTGATGGACTTGGCAACCGGATAGATGTCCATATATGTCATGATCTGCGAAAACACTTCTTTTGACTGCACTGTATAATTTTTGTCCACGGATTTTAAAAAGTTCTGTACAGATGAATTGGCAATGATCATCCTGGAAATATTATTCAGGCTGCTGATCGTATTCTCAATGGAAGACTCCTGCACAGTAAGTACCTGCTCTGAATACTCCCGCACTTTGTCCTTGGTAATATTCAGCGTGTAATCATTATACAGCCAGAAAGAAAACATGATAAATACCGCGAGAACTATAAAGTATATCAGCAGTATCTTAAAATTTAATTTTAAATCCCTGTATGAAAACCGTCTCTCTGCCCCGTTCATTCCGGATCCCCCCTCCGTAATTACAGCCCTGTACCGGTACCCCCGGATTTTTTTAGTAACAATAAAACAGCGTTTGGTGAAGCCTGTAAAAATCACCTCTTGCAAAAGGATGACTCCACACTGAGCAACACAAAACGCTGTTTACCTGTTATTGTTCAATTAAAAAGGCCTCGTACCCGCTGGAATAGTCAATCATAATCTCTGTATAGCCATTCTCATAATGAAAATCTGCCTTTTCACACAAGGGCAGCCTCACAACGGCGGCGGGGCTGTACCCTGTCTTGATTCTGATGGATTTATCCTTCACCATATATTTCTCTTCTATGGTATCTAACATTTTCGCTTTCCCGCTCACCACGTAATTCAGCATATGAAGAATATAATTCTGCCCCTGGCGCCTGAGGTTCAATTCTGTAAGGGCCGGCAGGTTTGTTTCTATCAAAGGTTCTTTCAGAAGACGCCGGATACATCCTGCAGTCAAATCCCTATATACCGTATATCCGCTGTCCGTGTACATCCTGAATACCGGAAATGCCATATAGATCCCTGCCTCCGTTTCCAAAATGGCCGGTTCCCCCCGGCTCTCCCTTTTTGGCGGGGTCTGCCTGTGTGAACAAAAGTGTTCATATGTACGGGAAAAATACGGATCTACTATCTCTGCCAGCACGTTTCCACTACCGGACACCTGTTCCCCCGCTTCGTATAAGACGTGGTCCGTCTTAGGTACTTCCGGGAAGGTCCGGCTGTCCCTCATCCTCAGGTACCGCACATCATATGGACTTTTTCCCTCATGGACCAAATCCATCCCGGGAAGTATGGACTTTCCATCCTTCAGCCCCGATGTTCCGGATACCAGGATTTTCCCGCCCTGATCTAGGAACGCTCCAATCTTTTCCGCATACGCCTGGTCCAGTTCTGCATGGTCAGGAAGGATCAAAAGTCTGTAATCTGCAAGGGAATCCTCCTGATTCACAAAGTCAAAGGGATGGTGCAGTTCTGATAGTACACGGTATACCCCCTCCTCACTCATCCCTCCGGAGGATGGGTCGCAAGCCCCTGCTCTGCTTGGAATCAGCACGGCGATCTCCCTTACCTTTTCGGTCCGGTACAGCCACGGTTCCATATGCTCTATCTGTTCAAAGATCCTTCCAATCCGTTCATATACCACTTGATCCAGCTTCCCGCAGGGATGCATCTGGTCGCCCACACACACGCCTGCCCCATTTGCAATGGCCCGGAAGCATTCATATTCCAGGGCATTTTCATGCCGGAGTGAGCCAAAGTCTCCCCATGCAGTGTGGAACTTTCCGTTCATCATACAGATATCTTTTTTATATTTGTTCAGATAATTAGCTGCAACGGGAAAATGTGTATATCCCCACTGTTCACTGGGAAGAGATTCTATGTCCAGGAAGTCAAAATATTTTCTTTTCTCAATGGATGAACACTGTGGATCAGTACCGTCATCCAGCTCATAAGGAAAGGCGTTAAAGTACACTTCCAGATCCTCATCCAGCGCTTTTAAATACTTGTAAAATGTCCGGCAGAAACGTGTCTCCGATATCTTGTCGAAACGGCGCACATCCTCCGGTCTTTCCGGATCAAGCCCCAGAATCTTCATGTCTTCCGAACAGGTCCCGCACACACATCCCTTTCCCTGTACAATGTCAATCCAGAAGCCGTCGGGATGGTATCTGTCATAGACCTCTTTCATTTCTGCTTTTAAGATTTCCTGGTAATCTTTGTTATTATAACAGATGCATTTCCAGGAATAGTAAGAATTGTCAAAAGGCTTTTTATTTCCCCAAATCCCTTCCGTATTTACCATAAGCCATTCCGGGTGGCGTTTTGCCCAATCCTCATTCCATGATACACAGGTGTAGGCCACCGGCCGGATCTTGTTCTCCCGGCACACCTGCACCTGGGCACCGAATAGATCAAAGGTAAGCTCAGGATGCATTGTGCCCACTGCCGTGGGGTAATAATACATTCCATGATGGCACTTTGTAAACAGATTGATGGAATTAACATGGGCTTTTTTTAATGTATCTGCAAATTCCTCTGCATCAAACTCTGCCCCGATATCCCCGATCAGCGGGGATGTGTGGAAATCAAGATGTATCTGCCGAAAGGGGATTCCTTTTTTCTCCATGCATTTCTCCTTTACGTTCATTAACTTTCGGTATCTTGTCTTGATTATAGAATTGTCTTGAAAATAAGTCAATTAGTTCCAATCAATTTTAAAATATGGTAAATTTTTTACCTATTTTTGCAAAATTTTCCTTCTTTACGGATGCAGGCGCACCATGTGACAGGGAATACCGGACTTTTGAAGAACCTCCGCTTCCCTCTTGTTGCAGGTAAAAATAATGGTCTGTTCTTTTTCCCGGTACAGCCACCGCAGCGTCTCTGCCATACGCTCCTCATCATACATGGCAAAAACCTCGTCAAGCAGAACGGGCATTGGCTCCTCGCCGCAGAAGATATCTCCAACTGCAATGCGCAGGGCCAGATATACCTGCTCTATGGTACCCTGACTTGCCATAAAAAGCGGCACATGGCGGTCTTTTGTAAATAAATCTATTTTCAGCTCTTCGTCTATAGCGACTTTGTTATATTTTCCTCTTGTCATTGTACAGAAAATGTCTGAGATGCGGTTCTTCAAACTTTCTCCCACTGATTCCTGGGCGGAGACTGACAGGCTCTCTATGGTTTGGGCTGCCAGCTCGATACTCCGTATCTCCTCCGCCTCCCCCTGCCCCTGGCTTGCTGACATCTGCAGCTCCAGAAGCTCCTCCTGCAGGTTGGATATCCTGGTTCTTTTTTCGCCTAATTGGGCTGTGAGCAGACGAATACTATCTCCCGCTGTCTGTTCTGTCTCCCGGACATGATCCCGGCTGTCATCACCTAACTTATTTTTTGAAGCACTGTCCCGTGTATCCTGATCCTGTGTTTGATCAGTCTTATACCAAGCAAGGATGCAGAGCAGAACCGCTGCTATCAGAATCACTGCCGCAGATACGCAGGCAGCTTTGAATCCCGCTGTAAAAAACAAAATGTCCCATAGGAGCAAATCTCCCAAAAGGACAGCCGGGACGATCTTTCTCCATTTCAGCTTAGAAACCCTTGCTTCCCTTTCCGTCAGGGCGGTCCGTGCCGCATTTTCCCTGTCCCGCTCCTTTGCAAGCTTCAGTCCGGCTTCTCTTATCTTCCGCTCCTCCGAGAGCTTTCCTTCCAGCTCTTTCGCCTCACGTTCCAGGTAAGAGATCTCAAACCTTATCTTTTCCTCCTCCGCCTGCTGCTCCTGTTCTCTTATCCGGAGACGGTTCAGCCATTCCTTTTTCCTCTCTTTTAAAATAGAAAGCGCCTTGTCAAGGTTCAGCTTCCCGTCCCCGCTCTCCTGGTAATTACTCAGATAATTTCTCAACTCCAGAAGCAGGGCGTCCCCGGTACGGCTCTTCATCTGTCCGATGGATACGGTATTTTCATACACGGTTTCACTTATACCGCCCAGAAGCATCTCCAGGTCTCCGTCCTCCACAGACAGAAGCTCCCCATCGCTTTCGCAGACCAGTTTAGTCCCCTCTTCTCCCCTTCGGAAGTCTCTCTCCAGTCGGAAATCCTTCCCCCCGCAGGAAAAACGGATGCTTCCCTCATACCAGGATGGGTTATTCCATGGGGTATAGCGGGTGTAGGAATCTGTCCTGGCAGCACGGCCCCTCATTTTTTTCAACCCGAACAGCATACACTGGATAAAAGCATGGAGGGTGCTTTTTCCGCTCTCATTCTCCCCGTATACTATATTGATCCCTTCCTCCAGCCGAAAAGACCGGTTCTGGAATTTTCCAAAATTTTTTAATATAAGTTCCCGGATCACCATAAAAAATCTATTCCTCCCTTGAAGCCATCAGAGCTTCCATGCCGTATGCAAAAGCCTTCTCTTCCCTCAGGGAGAGTCCTTCACCTTCAAACCGCTTTACATACGCCTCTATGAGACTGCCCCGGTACTGCCGCATCAAAGCTTCCTTATCATAGACAGTATGGCTCTCATCTATCACTTCACGTACATTGCCCAGCTTCATGATCCGCTCTGTGTCAAATTCCGTCCCCATGGCATGTTCGCCTTTGATCACGATCCGATACAGATTTTTTTCACCTTTTTCCTTCATAAGCCTGGACAGGGCCTGTTCAAGGGAAAACTGCGTGGTATTTTCTTTCACTTTTACGGGCAGAAGAATATAGGAACGGCAGGCTGCGGAAATAAATTCTGCTCTGACACCTCCATGGCTGCATATTCCCTTTATATACCCATGGGGCCCCAGATCATTTTTGTCAATGGGTTCCAGTGCCCCTGCATAGGCGATCTTATCCTTTACCAGCATTTCCGGTTTGTGGATATGTCCCAGGGCAGCATAAGAAAACCCGGCCCGTTCCAGTACGGATCTGTCAAAGGGTATATGGTTTTTATCGCCCCCATGGGCCAGCAGGATTTCAATGGGCTGTCGTCTCTGGGGCTTGATGTGATGGTACAGTGGGTCTGTGATCTCTTTCCGGTCATAGCTTATACCGTAAACAGCTGTGCCAAGTTCTGGAAGTTCCACACATGGTTCCTGCTCCCCCCACAGACAAAAAACATTCTTTGCCCAGGGAAACCGCAGATAATAGGATTCCCTCTTCAGATAATCATGGTTGCCGGCGATCAGCACGATTTTCGTGTCGGGTATGGTTGAAAACAGATAATTTACTTCTTTCAGTTCTTTCATCAGAGGCTGCCTGTGAAACAGATCCCCTGCAATCAGAAACAGACCGGCTTTTTCTTCGCCGGCCTGTCTTATTAATCTTCGGAAACTGTCCCATATCTCCTGGCCTCTTTCTTTACTCCAGGGAAAACCTTTGTCAGGTTCTGCGCCCAGATGTATGTCCGCGGCATGAAAAAATATCATGGGTTCTCCTTTTTTATAAATCGCAGTTGTTTACAGTTCTGGGGAACGGAAGGACGTCACGGATGTTCTGCATACCTGTCAGATACATCACGCAGCGGTCAAATCCCAGGCCAAAACCTGAATGGCGGGTGGAACCGTATTTGCGCAGATCCAGATAAAAGTCATAATCTGCCTCGTTTAGATCCAGCTCTGCCATACGGGCTTTCAGCTTATCATAGGAATCTTCCCTCTGGCTTCCGCCGATGATCTCACCGATTCCGGGAACCAGGCAGTCCATAGCTGCCACTGTCTTGTTGTCATCATTTTGTTTCATATAGAAGGCTTTGATCTCCTTAGGATAGTCTGTGACAAATACAGGGCGTTTGTACACCTGCTCGGTCAGATAACGCTCATGCTCTGTCTGCAGATCGCAGCCCCAGAATACTTTGTACTCAAACTTATCATTGACTTTCTCCAGAATCTCAATCGCCTCTGTATAGGTAACATGTCCGAATTCAGAGTTCCGCACATGCTGCAGACGTTCTAACAATCCCTTGTCAATAAAGGAGTTGAAGAATTCCATCTCCTCAGGGGCATTCTCCAGTACATACTGGATAATATATTTAAGCATGGCCTCTGCCAGTGCCATGTTATCCTCCAGGTCTGCGAATGCCATCTCCGGCTCGATCATCCAGAACTCTGCGGCATGGCGGGTCGTGTTGGAGTTCTCAGCGCGGAAAGTTGGGCCGAATGTATAAATATTGCGGAATGCCTGGGCATACGTCTCCCCATTGAGCTGTCCGCTTACCGTCAGGCTGGTCTCCTTTTTGAAGAAATCTTTGCTGTAATCCACCTTTCCCTCCGGTGTTCTGGGAAGGTTCTCCATATCCAGGGTAGTAACACGGAACATTTCCCCTGCACCTTCACAGTCACTTCCTGTGATCAGTGGAGTGTGCACATAGACAAAGCCTCTCTCCTGAAAGAACTGATGAACAGCAAACGCGATCATGGAACGCACGCGGAATACTGCCTGGAACGTGTTGGTTCTCGGGCGCAGATGGGAAATGGTGCGCAGATACTCCATGGAATGGCGTTTTTTCTGCAACGGGTAATCTGCTGCGGAGTCTCCCTCCACCGTGATCTCTTCCGCCTGTACTTCAAAGGGCTGCTTTGCCTGGGGTGTGGCAACCAGCGTGCCCTTCACAATGATTGCGGCACCCACATTTAACTTGCTGATATCCTGAAAATTATCCATGCTGTCATGGTAAACTACCTGAAGTGTCTCGAAAAAGCTTCCGTCGTGGAGTACAATAAAACCGAATGTTTTGGAATCACGGACACTTCTTACCCATCCGCCAACAGTCACCTGTTTGTCCAGGTACTGTTCTTTGTTCCTGTAAATTTCTTTTACTGTTGTAAGCTGCATATTTATTCTCCTTTATCTTCCGGTGCCGGAAAAAACTGATTCCCCCGGACCGTTAAAATACCTAAAACATATAGAAAGCACGCTCTGCGGACTTTCTATCATCATTAATTATAAAAAGCGGAGTGGATTTTTTATCCACTCCACATTAGTATATCTCATTGTTTCCTGCTATGCAAGGGGTATTTGACGCTCTACCACTCCAGGATTCCGCAGTTTTCATACTCTTTATTTCTGTCATAAGCACTGATCCCGCTGCTGCCGCACATATAGAAGGTATCGCCGATATAGAGGCCCCGCACACCGGCCAATTCATCCCCGGAGCTGTCCATCCATTTGCTCATACTCTGATACAGGAGTTTCTGGAATCCCTCCTCCGGATCATAGGTGAACACCCCATAATAACCCTGCAGTTCATAGTTTTGTGTGTCATATACTCCCATACCGAATCCAAGGATATTCTCCCCGGGATCAATGAGGATCGACCTGTAATTATCCATCGCCTGACAGAAATCCACATTTTTCAGGACCATCTTATCAATCTCCTTTACCTTGGCGGGGTTGGAGATATCAAACATAGAAAGCTTCAGGCCCAGCCGTTCCCCTGTGTCCGGGTCAGTCTCCCAGCCTATTCCCAGCAGTCTATCCTCACCATAAAAATGCAGATATTCGGAGAAGCCCGTGATCTTCAGTTCACCGAGTATCTTTGGATCCGTTGGGTCTGACAGGTCAACAGAAAACAGAGGGTCCATCTGCCTGTATGTGACAAAATATCCGGTGTCTCCCATGAACCTGGCTGAATATATCTGCTCCCCTTTTGCCAGGTCTTCCACCTTACCCACCATTTTCAGTTTATCGTCCAGGACAAACAGGCTGTTGCTCATATTTCCGCCCCACCATCCGTCATTGTATCTGGTAGCCACCACCCGCAGATAGCCTTCATATTCGTCCATGGAAAATGTATTGTTAATACTCCCGTTAATTTCCCCTGCCGCCCCGGCCTGTATCTCCCCGTCCTTATAGGAAAACCGGACGATCTGGGTCTGCATCTCCTCACCGGTATAATCATCCCCAAAGATATAGATGCTCTCTGTACTCACGTAAGTCCTGCCGGACGCCCCAATGAGGGATTTGCTGTCCTGTATCTTATCCGGCTTCTCCAGATTCACGGAGGAAATCACAAGCTGCCCGTTCTCTCTCTGCGGTATGGCCGGATAAAGCACATCTGCGCTGTCCAGAAGTTCATTGTTCACAGATGGTACATAGAGTCTTGGCTGGGCAGGCTGTACCTGGTCTTTATATGCCGGATAGAACTGCGAAAAGAGGTACACATAATTCCCCACTTTCCTGGTGGAATCGTAAATGCCGTCCTGCTCCACAGTGCCCTTCAGGGTTATTTTGCTCTTATCTGTAATATCATATGTGTACAGACGGACAAAATCCCGGCTGTTTACCATATACGCGTCATCCCCCTGCCATTCCAGACCTGAGTCGTAACCGCTGGTGACCACACAGAGGGTATTGCCGTCCACGTACATCTCCTGTATGGAATCTGTCAGATCATCCAGGGAAATCTGACCTGCCACAGACATATCACCGCCGTCCACAGCCACGATCTGCAGGATACCGGAACGGTTCAGCGTATAGATATAGCTGCCGTCTGTCTTTACAATGTCACCCTCATCCACGCCCTCTGTCCGCACGTTGGTATCGGAATACCCGCCGCCTCCGCCAGCAGCAGCGCCTGCGTCTTGGCTTGCCGAATCTTCCACAGCAGCTGTTTCCTGGCTTGCCGCCGCATCACTTTTCGCCGCACTTCCATCAGACTGTCCTGCAAGATTCTGGGTATCAGACATAATTTTCCGTTCCCACTCTTCCTGGGCTTTTTGTGTCTCTGTATAAATCTGCTCATACAGTTCCTCATAACTGCTGCCAGACACATACCCTTCCACCTGATCTTTCTTCTCTGCCTTCGCTTCATCTGCCTTTGCCATATCCTTGGAATCTCTTTTCTCATCTCCGGCATTCCCGCCGGAATCAGAGGCGTTTCCCGCCTGTGCATCCTCTTTTGCCGCTTCAGCGGCGGAATCCATGCTGGCGGCATTTCCCGCGGACTTCTCACTGGCAGAGCCGGAATACATGAGAGGCGTAAGGTTCACGGCGGCGATCACCAGGATCACAAATGCTGCTGCCACCCCGGCAGCTTTCCTGTAACGGAATGCAAAATCTGCAGCAGCCTCTCTCCATCTTCCTGATCTGTCTTCTGCTTTTCCCCCCTGCTTTATCAAATTGTCCAGATTCTCGGGATCTAAGTCCTCAGGAATGGTTTCCTTACCGGCTGACTCCCTGATCTTCTGTATGATCTCCCGTCTTTTGTACTCATCCTGCATTTGATTGTCATTAAAATTCTCATCCTTCATTTTCTTCGCCTCCTCTCTCACTGTAATATCTCTTCCATTTTTTTCAAAGCTCTGTCCAGCCGGGAGCGCACGGTATTGTGGTTTTTATGTAATATCAGCCCAATCTCTTTGCTTCTATACCCCCCGAAAACCTGCATAGCCACAATAAACCGTTCCTCATCGCTCAGGGAGAAGAAGGCCTCCCGCACCTGCATATCCCGGTCCAGGTCTCCGGGTACACTTCCCTCCTGGTCATACAGAGGTTCCGTTTTCCTGGTATACTCTTTTAATTTCCGTTTGCACTTGTTGGACAGGATCTTAAAGATCCAGCCCTTAAAGGCCTCGCAGTCCCTCAGTTTTGTGATAGACGCATAGGCATCCGCCACAGTCTCGGCCACTGCGTCCTGGGCATCCTCCGGATTCTTAAGTATATATAGCGCAAAACGGTACATATCCTGATAAACTGCTTTATACAACTCTGCAAACGCCTCCTTGTTTCCCTGTTTTGCCTCATATGCCAATTCCTTACAGTCCGTCATGCCGCCACCTCCCTTTCTCTTTCATATATTCCTTCTTATACGCACGGCACCCCTTATGCCGCTTATTCCCTTTTATTATATAAATATAGTGTTCGATTTGCATCTTTTTGTTGCATTCAGCCGGGAAAAATATTTTTCATTTATTTTGCAAAGTCTGCTTGACATTTTTTGCAAAGTTTACTATACTTAAAATGCAAAGTTAACTATGCATTTTTAAAAAAGGAGCTGATAGGAAATTGCGCACAAAGATACGTGAACTGCGGAAAGCCCGCAGGCTCTCCCAGGAAGAACTGGCCTACGCAGTAGGAACCACAAGACAGACCATCACATCCATCGAGGTGGGTAAGTATACCGCATCCCTTGTCCTGGCCTACAAGATAGCACATTATTTTGGTCTTACCATTGAAGAAGTTTTTGATTTTTCAGATGTAGATATTACGGATCAGGAGGTTTAACATTATGGAAAGATATAAAAAGACCTTGAAAACAAGAATTGCACTGTTCAGAATCGTCATACTTCTGAACGTCATCTTATCTGTAACCCTGCGTTTACTGGATAACAAAGGGAAAATTCCCAATGCCGTTAGAAATATCACGGACTTCCAGACCGGTTTCATGCTGAGCCTGGCTATTGTATCTCTCTTTATACTTATAAAATACTGCAAGCTGCTGAAAAATGAACGGATGCTTAGGGAAGCTTACCTTAAAGAAACAGACGAAAGGATGATCCTGATACGCTCCAAAGCAGGTATGCCTGCTCTTCTCATCACATCTGTGATCATGATCTTTGCAGGTATTATAGCCGGTTATTTTAATATTATCGTTTTCTACTCTCTTTTAGCCGCAGGGGTATGTCAGCTTCTTTTGGGAGTCTGTCTGAAATTCTATTATATGCACAAACTGTAATACTAAAAGAGGAAGAGTGCAGCCACACTCTTCCTCTTTTTCCTACCGGAAGTTCTCCGGATTCAACCCTTTTCCTCTTTTTCCTACCGGAGGTTCTCCGGATTCAACCCTTCCAGCTCAGGCACCACAAAGCGCCCGTCCCTGCGTATCAGCACATCGTCAAAATAAATATCACCGCCGCCGTACTCCGGCCTCTGTATCAGCACCAGATCCCAGTGGATCGCCGATACATTTCCGTTCCAGGCATCATCATAGCAGCTTCCCGGTGTAAAATGAATAGAACCCTGAATCTTTTCATCAAACAGGATATCCTTCATAGGGTGAAGGATAAAAGGATTCACCCCTATGGCAAATTCCCCTACATAACGCGCGCCCTCATCCATATCAAAGATTCCATTGATGCGCTCCGTGTCATTGGCCTCTGCCTTCACGATCTTTCCATTTTCAAATGTGAGTGTCACATTCTCGAATACAAACCCCTGATAGGAGGAGGCTGCATTGTAACGGATGGTACCGTTGACAGATTCCCGGACCGGTGCCGTAAATACTTCACCGTCGGGAATATTGCTCTCACCGCTGCATGGGACCGCCGGTATATCCTTAATGGAGAAAGTCAGGTCTGTGCCCGGGGCTGTGATCCGTACCCGGTCAGTGCGCTGCATATACTCCACCAGATTCTCCATAGCCCTGCCCATCTTGCTGTAATCCAGTGTACATACATCAAAGTAAAAATCTTCAAAGGCTTCCGTGCTGGTGCCGGATAACTGCGCCATAGCATCATTGGGATAGCGCAGGACCACCCATTTTGTCTTTGCCACCCTCACCTCATGGTGTACCGGGGTATTATAGTATTTATCATAGACAGCCATGTTTTCTTTCGGTACATCGGACAGCTCTGTAATATTGTCCGCGCCCCTGACTCCAATATAGCAGTCCATGGCCTCCATCTCTTCCCTGTCCACCTTTGCCATAAGTTCGATCTGCTCTTTGGTACAGTTAAGCAGCATCTCCCTCTGGACTTTCGGGTCCGTAAAGTGGGGGAAGGGCATCCCTCCCGCCCGGTATACTTCCCGGATGAGCTGTTTCGCAAGCTCAGTGGTAGAATAGCCCGTATAATGGATATAGACCTTTTCACCCTTCTGCACATGGCAGGAGTGATTTACCAGTCCGTACGCTAGTTTCCTGATTCTCTCATCCATAACTGTCATCCTGCTTTCCCGTACTTTATCAGCATCTGCGTCACTGCCTTTCGGCAGGGGCCTGCGCATATCTGATGCTTTCCAAAAGCAGTCTCAGATACACGAAAGAGTGCTGAACCGTAACGTTTTTCTTTTCCTTTCTGCCGGTTTTACTCCGGCAGGTTTTCTATATAACTGATGAATACATTTCCGGCTGCCCCGAAGTCCCTGGTACTGTCACCTAAACCTTTATACTCTGTCTGTCCGTCCGCCGGATTATAGAGCAGGGTATTATAGCCGTCATACCCTACAATGACACGGTTGTCATTCTCTCCCAGTGACACAATGACCGGTCTTTGGGCACTGACCTGGTAAAGTACCTGTTCCAGAGTGCACCCCGTCAGGTCCAGCACGGTCCCCGCATCCCCCAGACTCTCCTGGAGGGCTGCGGTGTCGAGGCTGGCTGTCTTAAAGCCTTCCGGAATGTCATCCAGATTCAACGTCACTTTTGTCTTCTGGTTTCCTCTCTCCCACACATACTGCTGGGAACGGTTCAGCACAACACCTGTCATCCCGTCAGCCACTTGCACTGCCTGGGCCGGGCTGCTGTAAATATCCACCAGACTGCCCTTTGCGTAGACATAGTATCCATCCCTGACTGACTCTTTCAAATCCATGTTCAGCACCGTGTCATTCTTATTTACCATAAGCTTTGATTCCATCCTGAGCGGATTTTTATTCCTGCTGTCCTCGGAAAATATCAGCCTTGTGATATTTGCCTGCCGCACAGTTGTGGCAGTTGCAACGGAGATCACTTCATCCTCTGCGTTCTTCACATTGTTCATAATGTGCTCACTGGGGATTTCTGTGTACTGGTCCACATTCCACTGGGCCTGCTTCAGCTCCAGAAGTCCCTGCTGGATATCCACATCCATAATGTAGACTCCATCCTGCTGGTAATCCTTCACCAGTTCCCCGGAGAATTTCTGTATCCTTATATTATACATGGCATAACGAAGACTTCCTGTGGCATCCACCACAATATCTCCGTCCCTGGCCACACCATAGACCAGATCCTCATTTATAAATCCAAAGGCCCTTATCTTTGTCCCCTCGTCCGCAGTAATGCTCTGCTGCTTCCCGGTCTCCAAATCCATAAAGGTAATATGGGTAGTCTGAAGCGGATCCATCTCCTCCATCCACGCCACATGCCGGTTGGTACCGGACGCTGCAAAACAGTCCTCCGCAATCCCTTCCTTGACAATTTCGTAGGTCTTATCCAACATGTTCATCTGGTACAGGCTGCCGTCCAGCATAAGATACAGCAGATCATCTGTGCTTACATAAGAAAGGATTTCCACATCCCGCTTCATAAATTCATAGGATTTGGTGGTAGGCAGGAAAAATTTTTCTTCCAGCACATTCTGTTCGCTGTAATAGTGATAAACGCATGTGCCGGTATATCCCTCATGTTCTCCCCGGTTCATGTAACCGTAGAAAACAAAATCCATGTCTCCGTTCTCCTCCACACGCACAATCTTAAAGTCATGCATGGGGTAGTCATATCTGTCATCCGCGTCCTGCCCTTCCCGGAAACTGAAAACCTGCGTCATCTTGTTGGTGCTGGTATTGTATGACCACAGATCCCCTTGCTGCACAAAAGCCAGAACACTTCCTGCCTGGCTGGCTGCAAACTGGACAGACTTTGAGGTAACGCCCAGGTTGATCTTTCCTGAGGATACAGACACCTCATTGCCTGTAAAGATCTGCTTTGCAGACCGGTTAAAGTCCAGGAGCATAACTCTGGTATCTCCATACCGCATACGATAGAACTCATCTACCTGATAAAATTCATCATACCCTTCCTCGTCCTTGGCTGTGATATAGTAAGTCAGGGTCAGGCTTCCCGTGGTCTCATTAATGTCCTTGATCGTAGGAACGCCTTTTCTGCTGATGGTTGGTGCCAGGCTTCCCCATGTGACCATATCCACGCTGGAATGAATGTCCACATTGGTAAAGCTGTTGTTCACCGCAGTGTCATCTGATTCCAGATAGGTCCTCAGCTCCCCGTTATTGTCTTTGCTGAAGGTCTTGGATGAAAAACTCTGTACAAACTCCAGGTATTTGTCAGCATTGAGGCCTGTACGCTGGATCACTCTTGTGTAGTAATGCCAGGAGCCTTTATCCGTATTGAGGGTAAAGACCAGGGAATACTCCTGATTCATCAAAATGGAATTTTCCAGTTCAAACGTGGCAGTCTGTGCACTGCCGTTCTCCTCAAAATTCTTGATCTTGGCATTCTCCACCACTTTGCTGCCGTCTGAGGTTCTGACCTCATATACAAGACTTTGTATCTTATGGCCGTATGGCAGGATGCTCACTGTCATTTTCTTGTCTGTTCCCACAGGGGTCAGGCTGTCCCTCATAAAGTCCACCTGCATCTCCTGTGCATAACCGTACATGCGGTTCATCTCCTGGTCTTTGTACATCATGGAGAGTACGGGAAGGGTGGCTTCCTCCATGTCCATCTTGTTGTCTGTTGTCTCCTTATTCATAAAACTGGAGAATCCGATAACACCCAGGATAAATATGAGCAGCAGGACTCCCAGCTTAGTCAATACCTTTTTCATCTATCGTTCCCTTCTAAGGTAACTGTTCACAGTCCAATGTCCCGGGAGGTGTTTTGCGCACCCGAGTTGGCCAGCGCCAAAATGCAATCCATTGCATTTTGCACCCTAAAGGGCAGAACTGTGCATCGCGAAGCGTGTTACTGTGCGAAGAATTACCTTTTTCGTATACTATGAACAGTAACCTTCTAAGAACAACAGTGATGCAAGCGTGGGCTTTGCCTGAAATTCTTCCGCGCATTTTTCCCATGCCTGTCTCTGCTGTCTGCTGACTGTTTTGTTTTCATTTTTCACTGCACGAATGAGCAGATTCTTAGGTGTGTGCTCCACATCAATAAATTCCAGGATCTGCGTGTCATATCCTGCACTTTCCAAGATTTGCGCCCGAAGTCCGTCCGTGAGGATGGCAGCAAAGCGCTCCTTCAATATACCGTATCCCAGTACGGGCGCCAAAATGTCATTCTCGATCTGCCGGTTCAGTTCATGCTGACAGCAGGGCACGGACAGGATCACTGAGGCACCCCACTTCACGGCTTTTGCCAGGGCATAATCCGTAGCCGTATCGCAGGCGTGCAGAGTCACAACCATATCCACATGACTGCACCCTTCATAGGATGCGATATCTCCCTGATAAAAATGCAGTTTTTCGTAATGATATTTTTCTGCCAGACGGCTGCATGTCTCGATCACGTCTGCCTTCAGGTCCAGACCGATCACCCGGATATCATAACCCTTCAGCTCATGCAGATAGTGATACATGGCAAATGTAAGGTACGATTTACCGCACCCAAAATCAATAATATTCACTTCCCTGTCTTTTGGAAGCCTGGGGAGGATGTCCTCAATAAACTCCAGAAAGCGGTTGAGCTGCTTAAATTTATCATAACGGGCATTCTTCACCCTGCCCGCTTCATTCATAATTCCTAAATCTATCAGATAGGGCACCGGCACACCTTCCTGGAGCAGATATTTCTTCTGCCTGTTGTGTGTCAGCATGGGAACAAATGCCTCCCTGCCCTGTGTTTTCTTTGTTTTGATGGTAAGCTTGCCTTTTTTACTGGCAAGAACCGTTCCCTGGATCCCCTTTGCCTCAAGCTGAAGCTGACGGAAATCCTGCTGCATCCAATCACTGATGAGACAGAGGACTTCAGCCCTCTGATGGTTTTCGTGAAGTTCCTTCTGTCCCACTGTTCTTGTTATCTGATACATTACCTGCCCCTTCAGTAATAAGGGACGTATCTGTATTTTAGACGGCCCCTCTTTTTGCCGGGGGCCGCTGATGATTACTCTTATTAACTCTTCATTTATATATAAATCCAGAAATCTTTCCAGTTCTGTCATATTTTCTCTCCTAAACAGTATACGCAGTCTCTCATACAGTCAGCGCTGAAACGGGCCGGCCTGCTGAACCGCTGCAGTATCATTACTATTGTAAAAGTTTTATGACAAAACCGCAAGCCCCAAGTGCAGTTTTATTATGACTGCGCCTGCTGCCTCGGGATTTTCATGCGCAAGTGCATAGAAACACCCGGCGGGATAGTGGCTGTGAACAGCATAGTCAGCGGTACAGTCTTCTGCATCGCCTTCTCTGGCATCTGCGTCTGTATACTTCATTGAAAAACAGGACTTCGATCAAATCCCGCAGCGCTTCGTCCGGAAGGTTTCCGCATTTTCTGCAGAAGCCGGACTCCACACCTATCCTTTCGCTCTCTCTGCGTATCTGACTGTGGATGGAATCACAGACTTTGCGCATCATGTATTTGTCGGGATGTTCATCATACATCCTGCTGCCCTCATAATCCATACGGTCACAGGCATCCTCCACAAAACACTGGATGTAGGCCGCGTTTTCCGGATAGTTAGCCCGCAGGCGCCGCATATCCTGCTGCAGCACCCGCTCCTGCCCCAGCATTTCTTCCCTGGGGTCCACTTTCTTAACTGCCATAAAAAACCTCACTGATTCTTCTCATAGTCAGTATATGCAGAAAAGATATAACAGTTCAACAGGTATGCGCGTTCACCCGGCTGGCCGTATGGATACCCGGCGGCAGCAAACATCCCGTGTTACTGTCCGACCGCGGTCCGGGGTGTGTAGGGCGGAACCTCTCCCCCCGGTTCAATGGTGTTGCTCACATACAAAAAATCATCATCATCCACTTTCCTTACAGTCACCTGATGGGAAAAGAGCTTATCCTTTTTAAGCTGAGGGCAGACAACATCCACCGTCATAGTCATGGTGCCATCCCCATTGTCCCTGGAGTCCACCACCTCAGGGTCTCTCTCCACCCATACAGCAGCGTTGCTGCCAGCGATTTGTGTCCAGGGATATGTGCCGGTCTGGCTGTTATAGCCTGCCTGTTCCCTTAACTGCTCCGCAGGTATACTGAAATATTTCCCTATCAGGTCCTCAAACTCACTTCTGCCAATCCCGTTTGGATATTGGGTGCTGTCCGGCAGGCTTCCCTGGTCAATCCGGTAAAGGATATCATACAGGTCATTGAAATTTACCTGCTGGAAATTCTCCTCATCCCACTCCACAAGAAACAGATTATTTGCTTCATATCCGATAGGCTCTATATAGTCCTCACAAAGTTTACGCAGTTCTTCATCCAGGGGAAGGACTCTTATGCCGACGGTCCCGTCTGCCTCCATCCCATCCGGTATGTACCTCTCATAGAAAAGATATCCTTTTTTTGTATACTCCCACTTCCATGCCTGATAGCGGACCATATCCACCACGTAAGGCTCCTGCTTTTTATTCCAGTCTATGATCGTGTTGGTAACTGTCACCGCCCCTGTATCGTCTGAGGCGAAATCGGTCTTATCCATTCCCCCGTCCCGGTGGATCCGGTACACAGAGATGGCTGCCTCTTCCTTCTTTTCCTGACTTACCAGAAATTTTTCCACTAACTGGTAGTTCTCCATATTCTCCCGGTTCCTGTTATCCAGGGCCGCATATCCCTGGCTGCCCATCTTTTTTACCAGGGCTGCCACGTTTTCCATGGAGAGCACATCCTCCTTGCTGCTGTTCTTCCTGGCCTGTATAAACAGGTCCTGACAGCTTTTAGCAGCCTGGACAGCGGCTTCCGTGAGGGTTTCCGCCTCATCGGCGGGTATTTCCATCTCGTAATAATTGTTGTCTTCTTTGACAGCTTCCCGGTCCTCTGCTTCAGCCACATCCGCTTTGACTGCCACATCACTTTCCTGCTTTGCCTTGTCTCCGCAGCCGCCCAGGACCAGGCTTACTGCCGTCACACACATCATAACCCCTTTTAATCTCACACCACGTCACTCCTTTGTCAGCATTTCATCCAACAGTCCTTTATCTAAATCCACCACGTAACCGCTTCCTCCGCGGTCCTTCACGTCCTCTACCATGTTGAGCATCAGGAAACTGCTTTTCTTGTCCCCATCCGTATTAAATACGGCAAACCATCCCAGCTCTGTTCCGCTTTCATCATCCTGGGACGCCTTAATTTCCGCTGTCCCTGTTTTCCCTGCCAGGTTCGCGCCTTCTGTGTAAGCTCCATGCCCGGTTCCATTTTCATCTGCAATGACCGCCGTCAGGTCCTCCTGTATCACAGCGGCAGCCTCCTTTGAAAACACGCCTGCCTTCCAGTATTCAGGACCCCTTGCGTCTTTTATCTCCAGATACGGCTTTATCATATTCCCCTCGTTGACAAAGGCGGAGTAGATACATGCCAGATGGAGGGGATTCACCAATATCTGTCCCTGTCCATAGCCGCTGTCCGCAAGCTGGATTTCAGAGGAAATGCCGTCCTCGTTGGAATACTGGGATTTGCTCATACCGATCTCAAAGGGAATATCCTCACCGAATCCCAGCTTTTTCAACTGTTCTGTCAGTGTATCCGCACCGATCCTCAGCGCTGCTTTAGCAAAATAAATATTGTCGGAGTAGATAAGTGCATTCCGCAGAACAGCTTCCCCCCCATATTCGTGGAGCGTGGTGATCCGGTAATCGCCCCAGCTCTCATCCTTCTGCCAGGACAGGCCGCTGGCACCCAGATCTTCATCTGCGGACAGGGTTCCTGTTGTAAGGCCCACTGCACCGATGACGGGTTTGAAAGAAGAACCCGGCACCCAGCTTTCCCTTGACCTGTTAAACATAGGTTTATCCTCATCATTATTCAGGGAATCCCATTTTTCCTGGGACATTCCCAGCACAAAATCCATGCTGTCAAAGGTGGGCGTGGAGACCATTGCCAGCACCTCACCGGTCTTGGGGTTCATGACAATAGAACTGCTCTTGTCATTCTTGTACTGCTCATACACACTCTGCTGAAGATGTCCGTCAATGGTCAGGGTAATGTTCTCCCCATCCTTTGCAGAAACGGAGGCAAGTGCCTCCTTCTCATTGCCCTCTGCGTCCACAATGGAGATTTTATAGCCTTTTTGGGCCTTCAGCCTGTCTTCGTATAATTTCTCCAGTCCGCTTTTTCCCAGAATGCTCTGTTCATCATATCCCTTGCCTTTTAACTCCTCCAGTTCCTCTGCGTTTATCTCCTGCACATA
Organism: Blautia marasmi; assembly: GCF_900258535.1. Classification (NCBI taxonomy): domain Bacteria; kingdom Bacillati; phylum Bacillota; class Clostridia; order Lachnospirales; family Lachnospiraceae; genus Blautia; species Blautia marasmi. Next base: position 2,750,835 of record NZ_OIWX01000001.1, on the reverse strand, counting down.
CCCCAGAAGATGGGAGGTACAGTCCCCGTAAGGATAGACCCTGCTCTCCGCGTCAGAGATCATAACGCCTGGCAGCTCCAGCAGCTTATCTTTAAGTGAAGCCTCCCCTTCCCCTGCAGGCATTTCCAGCGCGCTGTTGGTCATCTTTTTCACTGGTACAAAGGAATCATCCTTCACCCAGGATGCATCCAGTTTATCGGAAATACTGCCGGCTGTGGTTCCCAGAAGTGCTGCCATGGCCTCCAGCTCCTCCTGGGGCTGGACTGCCATCTTGCCCGGGACAAGCCCTACATTGGCCACAGTCCCCTGGCCTGCTAAAAGTTCACCGTTTCTGTCATAAATCTCTCCCCGCTTTGCCTCTATGCTGACCACACTCACCTTATCGGCTGCCTTCAGGTTGGGAAAGATCATGGAATCGCTCCACTTAATGCGCCATTTTCCGCTCTCTTTTTCAAAAAAAGCATCATTATCATAGGAAATCTCCCCTGCCACGGTATCCATGGTGACTTTATAGGATATGGGCTGGCTCTTCTCCTGCTTGTCGGAAATGTCGAGGCGGATGTTGTCAGCCTCTATTCCCTCATAGATCTTCTGGTTCCTGACCACAAAATCCTCTGCGCTCACAGTGTTCCTACTGGCCTCATCCAGCAGAGCATACATCTTGTCATATCTTCCCTTCTCGATATAACCCATGTACTCCTCCAATACATCCTGGCGCTTCTCCTCAAATTTTACCTTGTACAGAAATATGCCTGCCGCGCACACGGCAATTGCCGCCACGGTCCCTATCACTGCTGCTGCTTTCTTTCGCTTCATAAAAATAACCTCCTTATGTACGATACACTCCCTACACAAAAATCCGTAACAGTTCAGACAAGCTGAACAGTTGCAAAAATCCTACAAACGTAAGATATAGTTTCACCTAATATATTACATTTGTAGGACTTATTGTCAAGCATTTTTTTATTCTGTTTTTTCTTCCCCGTCACCAGTGCTCTGCGCATCTGCTGCCACGTCTGTGACTTTGGCGGTCTCCTGCAGGATTTCACAGGACTTGCTCCAGAGTACATTGGCCTTTACCATGACCTCGTCACTGTATGCGCTCTCTAAAGCTGCTGTATCTTTGAATCCGTAATCCTTTGCGAATTTTTCAAGCTCTGCCTCGTAATCCTTTACAGATATCTCAACTTTTTCCGCATCAAAGATAGCCTGCACGATCAGGGACTGCTGCAGGATATTCTGTGCCATCTGTGTCATGGTCTCCTCTGCCTGTTCTGCGGAAATGCTCTGTGACTCCCAATACTCATCCAGGGTCATGCCGCTTGGACTGGCATACTGCTCCTGGATCTTATTCTTGACATATTCCATGGTCTCAGACATGGGTTTTTCCGGATACTCTGTGATCTCTGTATTCTCCACTACCTTCTGGAACAGATCAGATTTGAGCTGGCTCATATAGTTCAGATCCGCGTTCTCCACCAGGGATTTCTTGATCTCTTCTTTATACTCATCTACTGTCTTGTAGTCTGTGTTGTTCTTGACCCACTCATCTGTCAGCTCCGGTGCTGCTTTGATGGTGTTGATCTTCACTTTGAACTGCACAGCCTTGCCTGACAGGTCAGGATTATTGCTGTAGGGGTCCGGGAAATTCAGATCAAGGGTAACTTCTTCCCCTTTCTTTTTGCCGATCAGGCCGCTCTCAAATCCTTCAATAAATGAATTGGAACCAATCAGCAGATCCGAGTCTGTAGCAGAACCGCCCTCAAACTCCGCGCCGTCCATATATCCGGTATAATCAATGTTGACCGTATCATTTTCCTGTACCGGCCTGTCCTCTGTGATCTCCTCTGCCTTGTAGGTGAGCTGCTGGCTGATATAATCCTCCACATCAGCGTCTGTGATCTCGGTCTTCGTCTCTGTCACTTCCAGATCTTTATATTCACCCAGTTTGACATATTTGCTGATATCATCCACATCCACGGCTACCACATTGCCTTTGCTGTTGGTATCTACTGTTGTATCCTCTTTGGACGCTTCCGTCTTTTTATCATCGTCTTTGCTGTTGTCACTCTTCTTGTCGCCGCATCCTGCTGCCATCACTGCAATGCCAAGTGTCAATAGCACCATGATCAATTTTTTCTTCATATACAATTCCTTTCGTCTATGGTCTCTGGTTTCCACATAAGGAAGTTATACCACACATGACCTGAAAAAGGAACCCTTTCTTTCACATTTTTATTGCCTTTTCACAGAAACAATGCTAGAATAATAGTTGCGTTATCAGTCCAGATTTTAGGAGGTCTAACACAAATGGTGTGGAAAGTTCTACTGATTATTTTAATCATTTTAGTAGTCGTTCTTGCCGTTTTATATTTCCTCGGCAAGAGGGCACAGAAAAAGCAGGAAGCACAGCAGGAACAGATCGAAGCTGCAAAACAGTCCGTCTCCATGCTGGTTATCGATAAAAAGAGGCTTCCCATTAAACAGTCCGGTCTTCCTCAGATGGTAATCGACCAGACACCGAAGCTTATGAGACGTTCCAAACTCCCGATCGTAAAAGCAAAGATCGGTCCCAAGATCGTTACCCTGGTGGCGGACGAGCAGGTCTTTGAGATCATCCCCGTAAAGAAGGAAGTCAAGGCTGAAGTCAGCGGTATTTATATTACCGGTGTCCGCGGGCTGCGCGGTGCTTTGGAAGCTCCTCAGAAGAAGAAAGGCTTCTTCAAAAGAATGCGTCTAAAGGCAGAGAACCTTGCAAAGGGAAAACAAACGGAAACTAAGGATACGAAAAAGAAAAAGTAAAAAACAGCCGCCCGGAATGGACCAAATCCCGGACGGCCTTTTTTATATCTGCTGCTCTGTTTTTCAATGGGAAGATGCCAAGTGGAAATTCCCTGCACTCTGTGGCTTCACATTCACACATATCTGACAGTCCGCTGTATGTACTTCATTGATCTCCAGTGCGTAGTCAATGAGGATGTCAATATTCTCCTCCTGCTCCTTCACATCAATCTTTGTAGCGGATATCCCCATCTGCATATCCCCAAAGGGCGTGGCATAATAGGTCAGGTTCTTCTTGGTCTCCTCAAAAATCATGTGTGTGTTGGTAAGTCCCTTTTTCTGGACTTCCACGGAACCCTGCATGACTTTGATCATGTTCTTTGTGATTTTGTCATATCCCTCCTGAACTTCCTCATAGCAGATAAAATGATGGCCGTTCCTGAAATAATAATCTCCCTTTGCCACCACTTCCACTGCTTCCGGCTCATCGTTGGCATCCATTGCCTGCATCCCTTTAACTGTGATCAGTACATCTTTCGTCATTTTCAATACTCCTCAATATTAATCTGCTTGGTCATCCTCACATCATAAGGCAGGATAGAGCCTGCAAACTCCTGGAAACGCTCCTCCGCATCGCTGACATAGAAGCGGTAGGGAAACTCTTCCTCCTCATGCCCGTCATTCTCTATCCCGTGTTCCTTCAAAAGCTCCCGCAGAGCCTGGGCAGTCTCATAGGCAGGATTCACCAGTGTCACGCCGTCACCTGCTACCTGACGCATAAGGGAGCGCAGCAGCGGATAGTGGGTGCAGCCCAGGATGAGGGTGTCCACGCCCTGTTTCAGAAGGGGGTTCAGGTATCGTTTTGCCACTTCAACCGTAACTTCATCCTTCAGCCAGCCTTCCTCCACCAGGGGCACCAGCAGAGGGCAGGCCTGGCCTATGACCTGTATCCGGGGATCATATTCATGTATGATGGCAGGATACAGTTCCGAGTTCACCGTACCTCTTGTACCTATCAGACCGATTTTTTTATTCCTGGTAGTCTGTGCAGCCACCTTGGCTCCCGGCTTCACCACACCTATGATAGGAATATCTATCTCCTCCCGTATGGTCTCCAGAGCCATGGCACTGGCTGTGTTGCATGCTACCACAATGGCTTTTACATTTTGGGTCTGCAGAAAACGCACGATCTGACGGGAATATTTCAGCACGATTTCTTTTGACTTGCTTCCATAGGGCACCCTTGCAGTATCCCCAAAGTATACAATCCGCTCACTGGGCAGGTTGCGCATGATCTCTCTGGCAACGGTAAGTCCGCCCACGCCGGAATCGAAAACACCGATCGGTGCCTGTTTATTCTGGTTCATATGAAAACCCTCTTAAAATTTTTTCTATTTTAACCGTGTTTCCATTTTACCCTCATTAGGCCCAGAATGCAAGCAGCAACCATTAAAACCACTTAAATCCTATTTTCACCTTGTCTCTTTTTTCCGGATCGTTTAAAACAGCCAGAAATTCTTCCTCTGTCAGAACTTCCTTTAAGTCCTCTTTTTTGTCCTCCGAAACCACACCGTGGGATTCATCAATAAAGCAAAGGCTTGGATAGAGGACACACCACCAGTTATGCCCCTTGGCCTCCCCGATTTTCACATTCAGCGCTTCATATTCTCCTGCCGGAAACGTGCAGTCCCCGTACGTCTTATCCGGAAAATATGTCTTTTCCACAGCGGCTGTGACCGTATAATCATATCCCCGGTCCGCCATCACCTGTCTGGCGGTCTTCTCGATCTCATCTAAATGGGTCAAAACCCCTTCTTTCGTAGCATCCAGGGACCTGTCTTCACCAAGGACTTCCTCCAGATAATCCACAATGCCTGTTTTCACCTGAAGCTTCAGGTTCTGGTCTTCCTCTGTATCACTGTTGGCAACCACATGCAAACGGAAGATTTCTTTTGCGATCCCCTGCTGCACTTCCCGTTCCAGACGCACCTGTGTCTCTTCATTTTCTTTCTTCAGTGTATGTATACGCACAGCCCCGATCAGCACCGTGGCAAGCAGTCCAATGATCGTAGCGGCGATCCATATATTTCTCTGCATTCTTCGTCTCACAGCAAATACCTCCGTCTAACCCGGTGGGATGGTACGGAAATGTCCGTATTCCCGCACCTCTCTCCGGTTCTTTTAACTCTTTTTTTATTATAGACAGAGTATTGCCTTATCCTGGCAGGCCTATTCCTGATTCAGCATAATTTTATCTTCCAAAGCGCTGACTTCCAAAAGACTGGGGCGTTCCTCCCCATTGTGCCAGGCATTATACAAGTCCTGCAGGTCCGTCTGCTCTTTTGCCTGACTGTCAGGCCGGTTCTCCACGATACCTGTCAGGTAATCCCCCAGGGAATCCATCTCCTGCCCGTCCATGCTCATCACATCCCCAAGTTGGCTGCAGGAGAACACGTAGATATTTCCTGCTACTGAGGGCTTGTCTTCCAGATAGTGAAGCAGATTTTTATAGGCTTCCTGGTCATCAAGCAAGCCGTTCCCCAGAAGGAGGACTTTGAGATGTCCGGTATCCAGATAGTCCTCTTGGCTGTTCTGAAAATCTTTTTCCGCATCCTCCATGGTTTTACCCTGGTAAAAATCCGCTTTTTCTCCGGCTTTCTGGTTCTCACTGTCCTTGTTCTGCCCGGTCACCCCTGACAAGTCGGGAAGGCCGTAATAAACCTGATATTCCCCGTCCTGATAATCCACGCCCATGGAGAGGGGAAAACTGCGGTTCTCCAGCGCCACCCCGCAGGCGGAAAGACTTAATGCCAGTATGGCAGCCAGGAGCACTGCTTTACTTTTCTTCCTTATCATGATGTTTCCCCCTTCCGTACGCAATCCCTGCCCACAGCGCCAGCAGCAGGAACAGCGGCGCATAAATGTTCTGCAGGACCTCGCGGTACCATTCTAGGGAAATGCCTGCTTTCTCACATCCCAGTGCGCATACCAGAATCCCGCCTGCCAGATAGGGCGCTCCTTTTTCCATATGCCCCCGCTTTAACAGCTCGTGGTTGTAGAAAAAAATACTGCCCACAGCAAAAAAGATACAGAACATGACAGCAGCAATGAAAAAGATATCCACACGTTCCAGAAAATCCCCGGGCAGATCCACGCCTGCCATCATGTCAAATAGCGGGTAGGACTTCTGCACATAGCCCCCTGCTCCGAATGCTCCCTGCAACAGGATCAGGGCTGCGGACAAAATCCCCAGAAGAAGGAACACGGAGCTGTTCAGGGCCTTTCCCGCGTTGCCCGGGCGGTCCACATTTCCCAAGGTAAAGGGCAGGAAGAATACCGGGAGGAAGGTACAGAACACCCTGTAACATCCCTGGATCACGCCTTTCAGTGACATATATCCTGTCGCTTCCAGGTAAGCACCGTTGACTCTGGTCACAGACAGCAGGAACATGACTGCCAGCACAAATAAAATGACCGGAAAACAGATCTCCGCCATACGTCCCCTTCGCTCCAGTCCCTGATGGCTTCCCAGATAGCACACCACAGCAGTGATCGTGATGATCACAAAGGGTTTGCTGCTCTCAATAAAGAAACGGCCCGTAATCCTGCTGGTCACAAGAAGCAGGAAGACCCCTGTTATAAAAAGGTATGACAGATGCAGAAGACAGAAGATCTTTCCCGCGTATTTTCCCATATACCGCTCAGGCGTTAAATAGCAGGATTTCATACGGATAAAGAATATGCTGGCTGCCAGGAACAAAAATCCCATTAAAAGCAGGGAGAGCACCCCCTGCCGCCCCTCCAGATATGAGGTGACGGGAACGGTGACTAAATAGATCCCCAGCTGTCCCAGGACCAACTGCCGAAAAAGCTGTCTGTGGGAAATCCGTTGATTGTCAGCGTACATGCTTCTTTCCTCCTTTTGTTTTGAGGCGCACCTGCTGATCTCTTCTGGCATAGAGAGGCCTTCTTGTCATAAATCTGAGCGGTGCCAGGACAACGCCGTCTGATTCACCTCTGTATCCTGCATCTCTCTGCGCAGCAAACGGTGTCAGATAGGGGATGCCAAAGCTTTTCAGGCCTGCCAGATGGCTGATGACAAGATAAAGCCCTAAGAGCATACCAAAGACACCCATGGTACCTCCAAGAAGGATGAAACCGAATTTCAGAAGCCTGAAGGGCGCCGTAAATTCCCCATTTGGGATAGCCAATGTGGCTAACGCGGTCACAGCCACCACGACCACCACAATGGGGCTTACCAGGTTGGCCTCCACAGCGGCCTGGCCGATGATCAGACCGCCCACAATACCGATGGTGCCGCCCAGAGGCCCGGGCGCCCGAACTCCGGCCTCCCGGATACTCTCAAATGCCACCTCCATAAAGAAGACCTCCAGGATCCCCGGAAAGGGCACACCTTTTCTGGCCTCCGCAAAGGAGAGGATCAGGTTGGTGGGAAGTACCTGGGTATGGAAATTCGTCACTGCCAGATAGGTTCCTGAAAAGAGCATGGCAAATGCTGCCGCTATATACCGGATGATCCTCAAAAAGGATGCCAGCTCAAAATGGTTGTACTCATCCTCGCTCACCTGCAGAAAGTCGTTGAACGCAGCCGGGAGCAGGATTCCCATAGGGGAATTGTCAACAAGCACCAGGACTCTGCCGTTGAGGATCTCCATGGCGCACTTGTCCGGGCGCTCCGATGTCTGGAACTGGGGAAACGGGGACAGCCAGTTTTCCTCCGCCAGATGTTCCACAATGCCGCTGTCCATGACACCGTCAATCTCAAAGCTATCCAATCGCCGGTCCAGCTCTTCCAAAAGTTCCGGGCGCACCAGTTCCTCCATGTAAAGGATCTGCACTAATGTCTGGCTTCTGACACCCAGCGTTTTTTCTTTGACTTTCAGCTTGGCATTCCGGATCCTTTTCCGCACAAGGGCGGAGTTGGTTTTGACCACATCGGAAAACCCTTCTTTTGAACCGCGCAGCACCTTTTCCCTGGACGCCTCCTGTACTCCCATACTGGGATAACCCTTGCTGGATACCTTGATGGAGTGTGGGTAGCCGTCAAAGAAGAAGATGGCATTCCCGGCAAACATGGCTGCCAGAGCTTCTGACATGGTATCCAGGGTTTTAACGTCGGAGATCCCCAGACCGTTTTCATCCACAAATTCCAGGATCTCATCCTTTGGCATTTCCCACATATGGTTTACCAGCTTGCCGATGACAGAGTCCTCCAGCATCATGTTGCTGACTGCCACCTCAATATAGACTACCAGGCAGCGTATTTTCTGTTCCTGTCCCAGAATCATAGGACGGATGATAACGTCAGCGCAGTCTTTCAGTATCTTTCGGATGTAGTCTTCATTTTCCTGTATATGGATGGATATTTCGTCGTTGTTTTTCATTTGGAAGGCCCCTTTCCGCTCTCCCGCCGCTATAGTATACCTGAAAACAGGATGGATCTGCCGCACAAAAAAGAGAGACGTATTTTTTTACATCTCTCTTAGAATATCCATTTCTTCTATTATTATACAATGCGTTATTCCGTCACTAGCACTACAGCATTGCGTAAGTTTCGGTGATAGAGTGCCTGATATTTTCGTCAGTGCAAGGCGCCGAAGTGACGGCGCAGCGGTTCCTACGGCTAGTACAGCGTTGCGTAAATAGCGGGTGCTATATCACTGGAACTTATGCAACGCTGTACTAGCTCCATTCACACAGCGCAAAATGTAAGAAACTGCATTTCGCACTCCAAAGGGCAGAACTATGCATCGCAAAACATGTTACGGTTAACAGTAACACTAATCCGGCTCGTTCAGGCTGCGGATGATAGCCTTCTGCTGGTTGTCCACATGGACATAGACATATTTCAGCGCAGACTCCTTGTCCTTTTTGCGCAGAGCTTCGCAGATGGCTCTGTGCTCCTGGGCAAGGGTACGGCGCACAGCGATATCCTTCAGATACTCAATACGGTAACGGTACATCTGTTCCCTCAAATTGCTCAAGAGCTGCACCAGACGATTATTATTGGTGGCATTATAAATGATATCGTGAAATGCCACATCCATCTCCGCAAGCTCCGTCAGATCCCCGTTCTCAGTCAGGCTTAAAAATCTCTGCTCCACCTTGTCCAGCTCGTCCAACTCCTCCGGCGTGATCCGCTCACAGGCCAGACGGATCGCCAGTTCCTCCATGCCTTTTCTGACTTCCAGCACATCATTTAAGTCACGCTCTGTGATGGATGCCACTTTCGCCCCTTTTCTGGGCGCCATGACTACCAGCCCTTCCAGTTCTAGCTTCCGGATCGCCTCGCGGATGGGGGTTCTGCTCACACCCAGTTTCTCGGCCAGAGCAATCTCCATAAGCCGCTCGCCCGGTTTTAAATCTCCTTTAAGGATAGCCCTCCGCAGTGTATTGAAAACCACATCCCGCAGCGGAAGGTATTCATCCATATGCATTTCCAAATCCGTTGTCATCTGTGTCTTCCTCCATTATTGAATACTGTAGTCAAAAAAACGGTTCTGGCGATCTTAGTCTCGCGCAGTGCCTCACAGGCCTGCTCCGCTGTCGCCTTATCATCAAAGAGTCCGAAGACCGTAGGACCGCTGCCGCTCATCATGGCATTGACTGCGCCGTGGTCCTTCATATGTTGTTTGATCTCCTCGATCACAGGGTATGCCGGAATCGTCACGCTCTCAAGAACATTTCCCATATGTTCGGCAATCCTGTTCAAATTATGCCATTGAAGCCCCTCCAGCATTCTGTCTATCTCCGGATGTTCTGCAATCTCCGATGCATCCAGTTTCTCATAGACAAATTTCGTGGACACGCTGACAGGCGGCTTTCCAATGAGCACATAGCAGTCCGGACAGGGGGGCAGAGCACGCAGCTTCTCTCCGATCCCCTCCGCAAGTGCAGTGCCACGGAGCAGGCAGTACGGAACATCCGCACCGACCTTCACGCTCCGCTCCATAAGCTCCCGCACGGTAAGCCCCAGTCCGAACAATCGGTTCACTCCGATCATGGCGGCGGCGGCATCCGAACTCCCGCCTGCCATGCCGGCAGCGACCGGTATGAATTTCTGCAGATCCACTATTATCCCTTTCTTCACTTTGAACTCATCCATCAAAAGCTGCGCTGCTTTATAGACCAGATTGTTCTCGTTGGTAGGAATAAACGGCAGATTTGTAGTAATGGAAATCCCCGGTTCCTCTTTGATATCAATTTCTAACTGGTCATACATGTTAATGGTCTGCATGATCATGCGAACCTCATGATAACCGTCCTCACGTTTTCTGACTACATCCAATCCCAGATTAATTTTCGCCAGTGCCCTTAATCTCATTTTTATCTCCTGTGTTCCCAATTCTGCACCTGAAAGCATGGTTGGTATTCCTTTCTGCCATATGCAGACATGCCCCAGGTGAATCGTTAAGTTTTTATAACTGTTTGGCAGGTCTTCACATGAACCGGGCTGACTGTAAGAATGCCCCCGTGAAGGGAAAGCTTTCAGCAGCCAGGCAAAAATCCCATCCTCCCAGGCGGTCCTGCATGGATTTCTGCTTGTGGCTGAGAAGATACCGGACAGCTACAAATGTTTATTGTATATTGTATTCGTTTTTATACACTTTATTCTATACGATATACCTCCTTTTTTCAACACCAAAAAACATTATGATTCTACTTTCTTCGTCAATATCAGGGTATCATATGGTTTAACCTCGTCACTTTCCAGATTATTGAGCTGCACAATGGTTTCAATCGTGGTATAAAATTTCTTTGCAATGTCCCAGAGGGTGTCCTGGGGCTGCACCTGGTATCCCACGATTCCGGGCATACTTTGGAGCTTTTCCCGGTCCAGCTCCCGCTCTTCTATCTCCCGGATGATGCCCGTGTCTGTCTGCTTCAGCACAAGAGCATTTAAGTTCATGACTATCTTCACTTCTATCTCGTCACTGTCTATCATAGTGGTGGACAGTTGTTCCAGATCTGTCCGCAGATGATAGGTACAGTTTTTCCCTATTCCCGGAGCTTCCACCACATGGGTGAAGGGAATCATGGCATCCATGGAATAGAAGGGCATATCATCGTCCCCTATAATATAGAGGATTCTCACCTGGACGATGCCTTCCACTTCTATGCCGTTTTCCACAGGATGGGTGTCGTCTACTTTCACATTTCCGTCGCTGTGGCATATTTGAAGGATCTTCCCCTGGTTCTGTTCCATTTTGATGCGGTCCCCCACACGGCATTTGGAATTGTTTTTCACCAGGAGGCTTTCCAGTTTTCTATTTTCACGTATGGGGACGCATTCTTTTACAGGGGTGTATACGTCCAAAAGCAGGGACATTTCCTCCTCCTCATAGATTTTCATTTCTAATTCCAGGACGGCATCCACTCCGATCAGGCGCTCCTCCCCGTCGCTGTCTGTTTTCACCTCCAGTTTGCTCTGGGGCATGGTCACATCTATGTTGGGCACCATATCCACGGTACAGCCCACGCATTCCAGTTCCTGGTAGAAGGGGACGGAGTGCTCCAGCCACTGAAGGGAATTGTTGTCATCATCCCCGCGGTACAGGGCGAATATGAAGAGCTCGCCTTTTACACCTATTTTATCGTTTTCCGCCCGGATGTCCATGCCGCGAACTTCCACGGTGTTCCACAGAAGTTCGTGGATATTGGGCTTGTTGGAAGCAAGGGCAATGTCTTCTTTTACCCGCATGGTATCCTTTTTATGGACTGCGATGCCCATGACGGAGATGTCCTTTTTTTTCTGGGAAATGCCTTCCGCGTCCACACCTGCAGGAAGATTGGTCTCCTGCATTTCCTCCACGGACGCGGTGAAGGTTACCAGGGCTTTGATGTTCAGCTTTCTGGAATTGATGAGCTGGACACTCAGGTCTTCAATGTCCCATTTTACCCGGACTTTGTCACCGTTTTCCAGGCCCTCCAGGTGCATGGTCTCCCCTATGGGAAGGGTGCCCAGAAGACTCTGGATCTTGCGTTCCTCGCTGTCGCTGACATAGAGGAGATAGACCATCAATGCGCCTGTGAGAAAGGCGTGGCCCTCTGATATCTGTACATCGTCTATGTGAATCTCACCTTTTTTCTGTATCATGCGGCCTACATCGGGTTTGATATCCGGCACATTTAAATCTTCGTCAAAAGTAATCTGGCTGACAGCTTCACATTTTGTATGCATCATACGCATCTGTTTTGTTATTAATTCCACAATAAGCCCTCTTTTCTATTCAAAAATTACCGGCTCTTCCCGGTATTTCATTTTTACCACCAGATATGGATAGGATGGCTCGTCTTTTAGGTCTTTGTCCTCCTCCGGCCCTATTAGGGTGGTCTGTAGATGGATCGCATTGTCCCACAGGGACAAGTCCTCAATTTGGATACTGTATCCTCCTGTCTCTTGTTTGCCATAGCCTTTGAGAAGGTATAGGTAGGAACCGTCCTGATATGTAAGCTGGAATTCTGATTCTTTGTTTTCTTCTATCAGTTCCTTGACTTTATCAGGAAAATCCTCTTCCTTCATCACTGTGTACTCTGGCTTGACTCCGTCCTGGGCTTTGACTTTTTCTATGCTGCAGGAGGCCAGGGGGAGGGTCAGGAGGCAGATGAAACATAGTGTTAGGATTAATTTTTTCAATGTTGGGGTGCCGCCTTTGGTTTTTGGTGCTCTTAGCAATAGTGTATGTGGAGGAGGGATGTAATATGACAGGGAATTTTTTTGAAATGAAGGATTGGGGATTGGGGAATTGGGAATTTCTTTGAAGGCGGACGGGGGAACAGGGGATTGGGGATTTGGGGATTTTTTTGAAGGCGGACGGGGGAACAGGGCAGGGCGGGCATAAGTCCCAGGAGTGAAGCGTTCCGCTGGACAGAAGCTAACCTGCTCCCAGTCACTAAGCTCGTCACCAGTGGGTTCCTCGCTAAGTGTCTGGGGCAGGTGGATCTCCTGTCCGCTCCTCTGAAACATCACTCCTGGGACTTATGCCCGCCCTGCCCTGTTCCCCCTGGTTTTGATGAAAACTTCATGTTTTTGGCGTGATGTGTTGCGTTGGATGGGCTTGGTTGTGGCTTTGAGATCTGGCTTTTTGGATGCGGATTTAGTGACGTTGATTTTGGGATATGGCTTTGAGAATAAAGCTTTTGAAATACAATTTTAGGGATGCGGATTTGGAAACTCTTCTTGTGAGTGCAACTTTAGGAGTACGATTTTGGTAATTCAGCTTGTGAATAAAGATTTAGGAATACGATTTCAGAAATTCAGCTTGTGAGTACAGCTTTAGGAATACATTTTCGGAAAATCAGCTTGTGAATACAGCTTTAGGAATGCATTTTCGGAAACTCAGTTTGTGAGTACAGCTTTAGAAACACATTTTTGGAAACTCAGTTTGTGAGTACAGCTTAGGAATACATTTTCGGAAACTCAGTTTGTGAGTACAGCTTTAGAATACCATTTGGGGAATTCAGATTATGGTTACAGGTTGAGGGTATAGTTTTTGGAAGTTGTTTTTAAGTTATAGTGGTATGGGAGGTGTTTTTGAATTGGTGGATATTAAGTGATGAATACTATGTTGTTTTGGGTTGTGGAATATGTAGCAGATAATTTATTCATTTGTGTGGTGATTGCGTTGCTGTGAAAAAGTTTGCTTGAGGGGATTGTTGAGTGGAAGGTAGGATTCTATGGTATAAGGTGGTGCTTTATGATCTTGGTTGTGGATGTTAAGGGATGAAACAGTTAATGGGAAATTATGAATTTAGGGAAATGGAGCTGCCGGACGAAGGTGTTTATAGCTGGGTGCGTTTTGGAAAGTGTTGCACGGGTTGCTATGTGGGACTTGCTTCGTGTGGCAGCTCTAGGGATGTATGTTTCAAGGGTGTTGTTGAGTGGGGATCAATTGGCTACTATATTTTGCAGCCATACGCCTTTTTTTACTAGTATGAAGCCTATGAGGCATTTCACCATATCACCCATTTGTACCAGAATGTAGATGGCAACTACAGGAAGTAGTGTGTGGTGGCTTAGGGTGAAGGCTATGGTTACGCTTACGCACCAGATGAACACACTGTCAAACAGGAAGGTGACAATGGTTTTTCCGCCGGACCGCAGGGTGAAGTAGGCTGCGTGGAGGAAGGCATTTTGGGGCATGAAGACTGCGGTTGCCATGATGAAGTATTTTGCAAGCTCCCTGGCTTCCTGGTTGGTGTTGTAAAGCATGGGGAACAGGGGTGCTAGGAGCAGCATGAGCAGCGCAACACCGGTACAGCAAAATACAGAAAATGCGATCATCTTTGTATCTGTATCCCGGGCTTCTTTCATTTTGCCGGCTCCCAGAAGCTGACCCACTACAATGGCCACGGAATCTCCAAGAGCTATAAATACAATATTGAATACATTGTTGATGGTGTTGGCAATGTTCAGGGCCGCAACTACATTAAGTCCCCGGATAGAATAGCATTGTGTCAGCATGGCCATTCCGGCAGCCCAAAGGGCCTCGTTCAGAAGAAGAGGGGTTCCTTTGATGAGAATCTTTTTAGTCAACAGCGCAGGGACCTTCAGGGTACTGTACAGGCCTTCAATGTATTGGTTTATTTCTTTGTGTTTGTGGGTCCAATGGATGACTATGGCTGCCTCCACATATCTGGACAGTACGGTTGCTATGGCCGCACCCTGTACACCCAGTTCCGGAAAACCGAATTTTCCGTAAATTAATATGTAGTTAAACACCAGGTTAATGATTACGGCTGTGATACCGGCTTTCATGGGTACAACGGTCTCTCCGCATTCACGCAGCGTACTTGCGTATACCTGGACCATCATAAACGGCGGAAGTCCTATAAGCATAATGTAAAGGTATTGTTTCCCGTAGATAAGTGTAGCCGCCAGATTCTCTGCACTGCCCTCACCGTGAAGGTACATGCTGATGAGCTGCTCGCCTCCAATGAGGAAAACGATGACAGTCCCCACTGTTAAAATCAGAGCCATCCATATTTTATAACGGAAAGTATTGCGGATTCCTTCGTTGTCCTTCTGCCCGAAATACTGCGCAGTAAATATACCTGCCCCTGACACACCTCCGAAGATGCAGAGGTTATAGACAAAGATGAGCTGGTTTACAATGGCTGCACCTGACATCTGCTCTGTGCCGATCCTTCCTACCATGATATTGTCCAGAAGGCTCACGAAATTGGTGATGCCGTTCTGTATCATAATAGGTACAGCTATTGCCAGGATCATCTTATAAAAATTTTTGTTTCCGATGAATTTCTTCATCACTCCGGTCTTTTCCATTTTCCTCTAAGCCCCCTAAAATCAGCGATATAATACATAACTTACTACAGGAAATCTTCTTTGTAAAGAAAATAATATGGAATATATTGACGATTTTTTGCGAGGATTTTCGTTAGAATAACAAGAATGTTTGCATCAAAAGAAAATGGTGTGTCTTTTAGGGGTGTAGTGATATATTTTCCACGTTATATAGGTAAATATGGCTTGCATCCCCTTCGTGTTTTCCGTATAATATAAGGAGTTCCAGGTATTGGTGTAATGACAGCAGCATGGTACAGCAAAATGTGCTGTGAATGGCTCCCACACCTTTTGGCATAGGAAACGTGTCATATAATATATAAAATTACCGGCCAGGTATGCACACAGCATATCTGGTTTCTTATCCAATAACATATACCAAACGGTATAGAAAGGTGAGTGTTATGTTCCGCTTTATTCTCGTATGTATTGTAGTTGTAGGATTTCTTATTTTATCCATTCCTATTCTGTTGGTCGAGTGGGTGATCGGCAAATGCAGCCGGAGAGCAAAGGATATCAGTTCTCTTCGTATTGTCCAGGCTGTTTTTAGATGTGTCCTTAAAATTACGGGCTCTGATATTCAGATCATAGGCCATGAAAATGTTCCCAATGACACAGCTGTGCTCTACATAGGAAATCATAGAAGTTTTTTTGATATTCTTCTCACTTATGTCATGTGCCCGGATCTGACGGGATATGTTGCCAAAAAGGAAATGGAGCCAATCCCTCTGCTGTCTAACTGGATGAAATATCTGCATTGTCTGTTTTTGGACAGAAAGGATATCAAAGCTGGTATGAAAACCATTCTGACTGCTATTGACAAAGCGAAAAATGGTATTTCCATCTGTATTTTCCCAGAGGGAACCAGAAATAAAAATGAAAGTGAACTGGAGATGCTGCCCTTCCATGAAGGAAGCTTTAAGATTGCCACAAAATCGGGCTGTCCTATTATTCCCATTGCGATCACCAATTCGGCTGAGATTTTTGAGGCTCATTTTCCAAAGATCAAGCCGGCTAAAGTGATTGTGGAATACGGAAAACCGATTTATCCAGACCAGCTGTCAAAGGAAGATAAGAAACGTCTGGGAGCATATACACAGGAAACTATTTTACATATGTTGAAGGAACACAGAGAAAACTTCTAAAATTAAATTTTATAGTTTATGCTGCAGTTTATCGTAAAAAACGCTGTTTCGGTTATTCTATTATTATAGAAGGAATACCGGGGCAGCGTTTCTGAATTTTAACAGAAGGAAAATGCCGTAAAAGAGAGGGACAAAGGAATTATGAGAAAAAAATCATACAATATGCTGACCGATCCGCCAGGGCGTTCACTGCTGCTTTTTGCTCTGCCTATGATTTTCGGGAATCTTTTTCAGCAGTTTTATAATATTGCGGATTCTGTGATCGTGGGTAATTTCGTCGGGGAGCGGGCGCTTGCCGCTGTTGGAGCTTCTTATGCGATCACGAATGTATTTATTGCCATTGCCATCGGCGGAGGAATTGGAAGTTCTGTGATCATTTCACAATGTCTTGGCGCAGGGCAGAAAAGTAAGATGAAGACAGCTGTTTTCACCACATTGATCAACTTTTTGGTGGTGAGTATTTGTCTGGGGGCTCTGGGACTTTTCTTGAACCACAGGATTCTAGGGTGGGTGAATACGCCCCAAGAGGTGTTTTCAGATGCAGCGCTGTATCTGGCGATTTATTTTGCCGGGCTGCCGTTTTTGTTTATGTATAATGTAGAGGCATCTATTTTCAATGCGCTGGGCGATTCCAGGACGCCGCTTTATCTGCTGATATTTTCCTCTCTTTTGAATATCTTTCTGGATATGGTTTTTGTCATCCAATTTCAGCAAGGGGTGAGAGGGGTTGCGGTGGGAACGTTGATTGCCCAGGGGGTGTCCGCTGTTATATCGTTTGTACTGCTTCTACGGAAATTGAAGAAATATGAAACGGATGAGCCTTGTCAGCTGTACAACGGAGGGCTGATGGTTTCCATGGTGCGGATCGCGGTTCCTTCTATAATACAGCAGTCTATTGTGCAGATTGGGATTTTGTTGGTCCAGTCCGTGGTGAACAGCTTCGGGGCTTCTGTGCTGGCGGGTTATTCTGCAGGAATGCGGATTGAATCCATCAGTATTGTGCCTATGCTGGCAATGGGAAACGCCATGTCCACATTTACGGCCCAAAATGTCGGTGCAGGGCAATTGGAGCGGGTGAAGAAGGGCTATCGGATGTGCTATGTGACAGTTCTGAGCGCCGGGGCGTTTCTTTGTGTTCTTTATCAGCTGTTTGGGAATGTGTTTGTCTCAGCATTTTTAGATGCCGGAAATGGGAGTGTCGCTTTTCAGACAGGACTGGATTATGTGAAATTTCTTTCGTTCTTTTACGCTTTGATCGGATTGAAAGCCTCCACAGATGGTCTGCTGCGGGGGGCTGGGGATGTGAAAGCATTTACAGTGGCTAATCTGGTGAATCTGTCTATTCGGGTGGTCGTGACGAATGTGTTTGCGCCGGTATATGGGATCCAGGTTGCATGGATGGCTGTGCCTATGGGGTGGGCGGCTAATTATGTGATATCGTTTGGGTGGTATTTGACGGGGAGGTGGAAATGGAAATGGGAAAAAGTTGGTAAGGTTACGAAAAGAAATTGAATCGATATATCCGGTTTAGTTTAGTTTTCAGGCAAGATGGGAATAAAACCGGAGGGGTTTTCAAACGCACTCCTCCGGTCCGATTTATCTGTTTACATATGATTTGACTAATCCCATGCCTCTCCTTACAGATTAAGAAAAAAATATTGTTTTGATTATAATCAGCTTTCTCTAAACTGTAACAGTTCAGACAAGCTGAACCGTTACGCATCCAGCCATTAAAAATCGCTTTGCGATGGGCTGGATAAAGCTGGCACTACTTTTTCATACGGTCAGCGCAGTAAATTCGCAGACCTGTCTGAACTGTTATCTTAAACTGATCACTTTGCATCTTTTTTTATAGCACGCTATTCCAAATTTCAATATATGGTTTAAACCTAGCTGCTGAAGCTCTTCAGGATAATTTTTATCATTTATTTGCTTCAGCGCTTGTCTGCACACAGCTTCAAGATTTTCGTCATCTGAATATTTTACTTCAACTACAATCCCCATGTCTTTATCTTCAATTTCTACGAGGATATCGCTATAACCCTCACCGGATTCACGATTAGACCATACATTCCAATTCCCCTTAAAGCTAAGCAGACCCAGAAGAATTCCATGATAAAAGTTTTCTTTCCTGTCCTTTTTAACAAAAGTGTCCCGGATGCTGATGGTCTTTCTCAGATAGGAATTAAACTGTTTTTCCACTTCAGCTGCATCGCCTTTTTCAAATGCTTCACAAAATGCATTTAATGCTGCTCCGTCTTTCCTAACTGTATCCTGAAACCAATCTGTAATCTGCTTTGTAAATATCTTTCTGACTTCCTGATTTGGAATTACAAGTGGAAATATATCTCCATCAGGTTCTCCCTGTTGTGTCAGATAGCCTGTTGTGTACAAAACACTCCAAATGTTTTCCGCGTTATTATATAGCTCCCGGTAAGTCAGTTCCCGACGGATCTCTTTTTTGATTATATCACCTTCTACAAGGCGTTCTATTTCACGCTTTGTTGTATTAGTTTCAGCATTTTCTATAAAATGTCTGACAGCCTCATTACTGCTGGTGTTCGACCAATAATCCTTTGGCAGTGCTTTGGGATCAAATCTAAGTTCATCACAATAACATATTACATCCCAAGGACAGTAAATATGCACATTTCCAAAGCGGTACCCATCATACCAATCTTTCACTATGCCATAAAATTGGGTCAGTTCGTAGTATTTTAAGAGATCCTGCACTTCCTTATCTGTAAATCCAAAATACTCATCAAATCGTACATCAGTGATAGAGAGGACTTTCAAATTATTTAACCCTGTAAATATGCTTTCTTTTGATACCCGCAGACATCCGGTTAATACAGCAAACTGCAGGCTGTCATTCGTTTTCAATACCTGCTCAAACAAGTTTCGTATCAACATCACCATCTCGTCATAATAACCGTTGTCAAAGGCCTTAGCCAAAGGGACATCATACTCATCAATCAGTATTATAACCTTTTTTTCATAATGTTTTTGGAGCAGCATAGATAGAATCTTTAGACTACTTGTCAGCACTGTATCTGACATAATAAAACCTTCACGGTTACTTTCATCAACCTCTGTCAGTTGATTAAATAATTTTATTTCCTTTTCGTTTAATTTGGGACTTTCTGACAAAAAGTAGAATCTCAAAGCCTCATTTCCGATGATTGAACTCATCATAGAGCGTGCAGCCGAAAAATCAGTTCCATTTACACCTTTTAAACTGATTGAAATGACCGGAAATTTTCCCATATACGTCTTACATAAGTCCGTATCATTTGCAATGTCTAACCCTTCAAACAGATTTTTTTTATACTCCTTATCGGTGTTTATTTCAAAAAAACTTTTTAACATACTCATATTAAGAGATTTTCCAAAACGTCTGGGTCGTGTAAAAAGATTAACTTCTCCCCAATTATAAAGTAGGGCTTTAATTAAACCGGTCTTATCAATATAGTAAAAATCTTCTATGCGAATTTTCTCAAAACTCTCTATACCAATAGGGAGTTTCTTTTTAATATTGGTATTCATTTCTTCTGCACGCCCCTTTCTGAAAAATCAGGTTCACTTAGTCATATTTTCTTCAATTCCCCTTAATCCTCGCTAGATGCCAATGGATTCATTGTGTATTTCAATCCACACCACCGCGAAGGTGGTGACGAGAGTGTATTGTACCATGAAATAAGCAATAGAGCATTTCAATCCACACCAGCGTGAGGAAGGTGACTTTCGTTTTCAATCACAGTATACCCTACATTTAAATGTTTCAATCCACACTAACGCGAGGAGGATGCCCCTCATTATAAGAGGATTAAAAGAAGATGTCAATATTTCACTCCCACAACTCGAAGGTGGTGACGGCGCCGTTGTAGGGTCAGTCTCGGGCATTGGTACATTTCAATCCACACCACCGCGAAGGTGGTGACGGGCCTGAAGAATGCGGACAGAACCGGCAAGTTGAATTTCAATCCACACCACCGCGAAGGTGGTGACGTTATTTTGTATATAGCTGTCTAAGTCCTGGGTATTTCAATCCACACCACCGCGAAGGTGGTGACGGCGGGGCAGTACGTGATCGAGAACAGTGTGCTGATTTCAATCCACACCACCGCGAAGGTGGTGACATGGCAGCACCTATCACGTTCCTGACTACACGAGGATTTCAATCCATACCACCGCGAAGGTGGTGACACTGTATTCATTCAGTAGTTTTTCCAATTCGTCATTTCAATCCACACCACCGCGAAGGTGGTGACGAACTGCGTCAGTCCATGCACGTTTCAGTTGAAGGAATTTCAATCCACACCACCGCGAAGGTGGTGACAAAAAAGTGGTGCCTTTTCTCCAAAAGCTTCAAAATTTCAATCCACACCACCGCGAAGGTGGTGACATAATTCGGATGAGTATCTAAGTCAATGGAAAAATTTCAATCCACACCACCGCGAAGGTGGTGACTTATGCCCTCTTTTTATATTATAAGACTCACCCTATTTCAATCCACACCACCGCGAAGGTGGTGACAAAAAGCTGTCCGAGGACATTGCTGATCTGCTTTTATTTCAATCCACACCACCGCGAAGGTGGTGACCACGCAGGATCACGTGAGCGGGGGTGTAGTATATTTCAATCCACACCACCGCGAAGGTGGTGACAAGAAGATAGGTGCGCTGATCGCGCTGGACGGTGAATTTCAATCCACACCACCGCGAAGGTGGTGACTTAAGGATGTGTACGACGTCATTACGGATCCAGTATTTCAATCCACACCACCGCGAAGGTGGTGACGAGGAACTATAGCTGCTACATAGACCCATACATCCGATTTCAATCCACACCACCGCGAAGGTGGTGACGGAAGCCATAGACAAATACGAAAAAGCCGGAGGAATTTCAATCCACACCACCGCGAAGGTGGTGACGCTCCGGTTCCCACGTCATCAGCTTTGACTCAAAAATTTCAATCCACACCACCGCGAAGGTGGTGACAGCAAAAACTACCAAACCTATCATTACATATTTGTGCAACATCTCCAAATATCAATCATATTTTATCATCTAATCCCAATTAGCCCCATAAACCATCTCCAAATCCACCCATCCTATCTCTAAAGCCCGGTGCGAATCCCCCAGGGTTTTTCTGTTCACTTCATATTCGCACTAGAAAATCAAAGTTGAATCAGCTGCGGTTCCCCTATCAACTCCCATATGTTCAACTTTTGTCTTATAATTATTTCCCAGATAATAAAATCTCAGGCTGTCAACTTCTTTATCGATAATATCTTCCAGCACGGCTTTCAGTGAAACACATTGGGTATTATCAAGGATGCATTCAAAAACAGAATTCTGTACCCGCCGCCCGTAATTCACACATTGTTTGGCTACTTTTCTAAGGCGTCTTTTCCCGGCATCTGTTTCTGTATTCACATCATAGGTTATCAATACTAACATCCACTTCACCTACTTCCAGAAAAATGGTGGATATTCATCCAAATCGCCTCTTAAATAACGAGCCAGAAGCATTGCCTGCGCAAATGGAATGATTCCCCACTCCACTTTATCTCCTAAATATGGGTGGGTGATGACTTCTTTCTTTTTATTCTGCCACTCTGTCAGCAACTGCTTCCTGCATTTGTCACTGATCAATACTGCCCCGTCCTCTTTAACAGAAAAATCCTTCTTGCTGACCATTTTTTTATTAATCATTGTCAGAACAAACCGGTCCACCAAAACAGGCCGCAGCTCTTCCATCATGTCAAGTGCCAGCGAGACTCTGCCGGGCCTGTCTGTATGCATAAACCCTACATATGGGTCCAATCCCACGTTTTCTAATGCTGAGGCACACATATTTGTAAGCAACGTATAAAAAAACGAGAGCATCGCATTTACATTATCTAACGGTGGTCTTCTGTTTCTTCCTTCAAATTTAAAGTCTTTTTTCTGCTGCAGGATAAGCTGGTCAAATACACGGAAATAAACACTTGCCGCTTCCCCCTCATATCCTCGAAGCTGCTCCATATTTGTGCAGCCTTTAACCTGTTTTAAAGACTGCTGCAAATATCCTGATGCACGCTTTACCTCCTCCGTATCAATCTGAAGACCATGGTCCCTTACAGCCCTCTCGAGAACCCACCGGGAATTATAAATTTTCCCAAGTATACAGTTGCGTGCGATCATAAGACTTGTTTCGTCCTCCCCGGATACCTTATACTGCTTCTTCCTTAGAATAACATTTCCGCGCACATTCCCTGTCACTCTTGCCAGAAACCTGCCCTGGGGCGTCATAAAACTCAACGAAATATCCCGCTCTGCGCAGCCTCCCATCAATGCCGGACTCACTCCTCTGTATCCAAAGGAAACGATTGCTTCTAAATTATGCAGTGGTACCCTTCCTAATTCCTTGTCCTTATCCAACACCACTACATTTTCACCATCCAGAGATAAATAACCATCTGGGGAGGTGACATATAAGGTGTTCAATAGTTTCTTCATTGACTGCCCTCCTCCCCAATCGCATCATGTATATATTCCCTAACTGAAGGTACCTTTCCCAGTTTCGGCAGACATATATCCTTGAGAGAACATGCATTACAACCCTTTGACCATTTAACACGAGGAGTATATTTTTTATTGAAAAGCTGATGCATTTCTGCAAATATATCCTTCACCTGTGTCTTTAAATCTTCCGAAAATGCAACACGTTCCCGCCTCTTCACCTCTCCGTAAAAAATAGCTCCCTCCGCAATCGTACATGATAACATCTCTTCCAGGCACATAGCCTGAGCTGTCAATTGCAGAATATCAATTGGGGGATCTTTCGGCCTGCCTCTCTTGTACTCAACAGGATAAACCTGAAAAGTCCCGCGGTGCCCATGCAGGGAAATTCCATCTTCTGCCCTTCTGAATTCCACAATATCACATACCCCGCTGACTCCCATCTCCCTTGAATGTACAGGCATCCCTCTGCTGATTATCACATCATTTCTTTTCTCCGAAGAATATGTATCATGTGCCCTCTTATGAAGCAGTTCACCTTCCACAGTACGCACGTTTTCCTGCCATTGCTGCTCAATATGTATCAAGGCCCACTGTCTCCTGCAGAAGGCAAAATGCTGGATGCCTGAAAGCATCAGAAAATCCTCTTCCTTATATTCCATCATATTTTCCTTGAAATCTCCACGGTTTCCGGAATCATATCCGAATGGATCTCAACCTGATAATCCTGATATTTTCTGGGATAGATCACATCTTCATGTTTCTTTACCTCAACCGCATCAAACAGTTTATAGGCCGGACAATCGCCAAATTCTTTGCTGTGTTTGAAAACAACCAACTCTCTGACAGCCATTTTCCCTCTGGCAGCAGAATGGTCAATCTCAAACATATTGATAATGGCCTCCCATAAAAGCTCCAGATCGTCCTCTGTAAATCCAGTCACTTTCCTTGCCAGATTTGCCGATATATATCCTTCCATTCTATAAAGTGCATATGGAATTATGTTCTTTCTTCCCATCTCTGTACTTTTATTTTCCGCATCCTTCTCTGTGGTAATGGCAACACGGGTTATTGTCACTTCCTGGCTCACCACCGGATCAATACTTCTGGCAAATCCCAACTGAACAGGGCCT
The DNA here is from genome assembly GCF_900258535.1 of Blautia marasmi. Lineage (NCBI taxonomy): Bacteria > Bacillati > Bacillota > Clostridia > Lachnospirales > Lachnospiraceae > Blautia > Blautia marasmi. The sequence continues at coordinate 2,726,944 of NZ_OIWX01000001.1, read as the reverse complement.
CTGACCTGTCCGCAGTTTAGGGCAGCTTTCACAAACGTAGTCATAACAGCTCCGAATGTTCGGATATCAAAAAAGTTTCCGCACATAAAATTACGAATCTTCCGATCCACATCCGGATCCTTTTTCTTTAAATCTTTAATTTCCTTTTCGTTGGTTTGCAAATATTCATATGCTGTATTATCGCTCCGGTTCAGAGGCACATCTTCTTTTATATAGATTTTGTATCCCTCTTCATCCTCTTTTACTGCTTCCACATAATTTCTTATTTTTCTTTTAATACATACGTCTGTGACAATCCCGTATCCGCTTTCCGGATCTATACGGGGCAGATTTCCAGCATCGGGATCTCCGTTTGGATTCCCATTTTCTACATCAAATAAAATCACAAACTCATATCTGTTTTTAATTACCTCTGACATCCTGCTCTTCCTCCTTAACCTTTTTCTCGTATCGTTTTTGGTTCTGGTGATAATACCCCAGTATGAACATCCCCTGTTCTTCCAGTGAAAGTCTTCTTGGGCAGGGAACCGTCTGCCCTTCCGTTACCGGTATTCTGTTCTGAAGTTCACTTAAAAGCTTTTCAAAATAAACCACCTTGCCTCGGTTTGAAATTTTACGGATATGACTGTTCTTTAACTTAAACAGCACCGGAAAAATGGCTGCAGGCGTGGCACAAGCTGAATTAAAGTATTTGTCCTTTATCGTTGCATTAATTCCCGGATTTGCCTCCTCCTGGATGGCTTCCAGCACTGCAAATTCCCGTCCCAAAGTGTATGCTACATTTCTGCTGTCCTCATTCAGACTCACTGTTATCTCCTCCTTTTTATCATAGCCGTTGCGAATCAGATACGCTTTGATGATTGCTGCTCTTCCTTTTGTTATTTTTCGGTTATGGCTGTCTTTATCATCCTGCTCCGCTCTGATCCTCCCCATCACTCCCAGAAATAGAGATGCAGGATACTGTCCTCCAGAAATAACTGCCCGGTATACGCTCCCCGCCATATTCGATACTGGCTTTTTGTCCCTGGACTTTTTATTCACCGTTTCCTGAAGCATACGCCAGATTCCCATATACCGCATTTCATCAGCAGCCGGCCTAACGATCTCCATTCTGTCATAATGTTCCTTTAAATGCCTGAGGATATTTCCGAAACTGTCCTGATAGAAAAAACGCACCGCAATCCTGGCGGCATTAGGTGCCAAGCCCAATATATAGAATTTCTGTTCCAAAGACAGGCTTTCTTCCGCCTCGTCAACTGCGATTGGTTTTCCTGCCTCCAGGCTTTTAAACACGCCGTCAATGATATACTGATTATCTACAGACGGGTCCACAGCACCGCCAAATATATTCTGATACTTCTCATCCCCATCCTCTGCCCAGTATACAACTGTCGTATCACCAATCTGACTGGTATGTGACCTGTCCGCCAACAAATGATTTAGAGCTGTAGTATAGGCATATGCCGCATAAGTCCCTACAGGAGCATTATAGCTCTGTTCTTTTCCGTATGATTCAAATGCCGGTGCATTAAAAGACACGAGAGCTGCCCCGCTTGACTGTGCGCCGGGCACTCCCTTGATCAGTCCATGGATCCTGGATATTTCTGTTTTCTGCCCTGTGACAAGGCATATACCTTCGTTTTCCCATTCCACATTACCTCTGCTGTTTTCCCAGGCTTCTCTTATCTCATGTTCATCCTGGACCCAGTCACCGTTCACGCAGAAAATCAGGTTCCCTCCGGAAATTATTTCATCCAGACTCTCCTTTATTACAGCATGCTCCGCAGCACTGTCCGGATTCCAGGATTCAAAGAAACTGCACACTGCCCTGGCGGTGGTTCCTTCCATACCTTCCAGGATCTCCAGATGTTTGTTTTTAGCCGCAGCAAAGCATTCTTTTGAACGCTTAGGTTTTCCTTTATTATCAATCCCCAGGAAATACCCCGAGTTATCACACAAGAAATTCGCTGATACACCGGAGGAGCGGGTCACCATTTCCGGGACTTCCATCTGCCGGGGTTCCATCACTGTTTTCTTCCCCTTTTGTTTTTCAATCTTCAGAGGAATCACGCCTAAGAGATCACCTGTCTCCGAGATATCCAGTGCAAAAGATATTTTTGCTTTACACCAGCCGGGCCTGGTTATTTCTCCTTTCTTTTCCAAAGCCTCATAATATTCCACTAACGACTGCAGGATCATCTGACCACCTCACAATCCCGTACATCCAGTACCCCTTTTTCCATGACTGCCCGGAAGAACATGGGTGTGATATTTTCCGGATCGGAATAATCAAAATCATACAACATATATCCCAAATCCTTTACACAATCCGGATAGGCAGTCTCTACCTCCTCCTGCTCATACATTTCAAAATTAGCAGGAAATTCTCTGCATCCAAAATACGGCATATGAAAACACTGTCCTCTGCGCAGCCGTCTCACAATAATATTCTTAAATTTACCGCAGTTATCCGTCTGATTTGCCTGTTCTGTCATCTCAAAATGTGCATCTATCACATACTCAACATCCCGCAGTAAGATAGCGGCCCTCTGCACAATTTCCTCTCTGGCACTCAGATACAGCGGCTTATTCCCTCCATTTATAACGCTTAATGCATTTCCGGCCTGTAATTTACTTTTGACCTCATTACGCCTGATACTGGTAAACTGTATCGGCTTTTTGACATAGATCCTGTCAACTACCCAGCGCAATCCCGGGTGCCAGTAGATTGCTTCCAAAATCCCCCGTGCTGCCGACGGTGGGATCACATCATAGCTGCAACGCTCCACTTTCATCTCAGGCCGCGAAAACAGTGCTCTATCCCCCCAAACCCTTACGCGTACACCATGGCTCATTTTTCTCCTCCTCCCGCTTTTGCTGCCTTCCATGTAAAAACACTCACCACAATAATGCATCTCCCCTCTCTGCCCTGACCGTCAGACCTCTGTCATCGGTATAAAGCTCTTTATCACGCAGTACATAAAAATCTGTATCTATATCTGTACACAGAGCCTCCAGCATACCTGCCCCGTCCAGGTTTTTAAAATCATTTTCATATACACTTACACAATACTGTCCTGCAGCCCTGAACAGCTCCCTGGAATGCTCTCCTCTTCTCAGGCGTTCCACAAGCTCCATTGCCTCCGGTTCTTTATCAACAAGAATTGTTTTTGTCTGTGACTCAATGATGTGAAATTCTTTTGCTGCTGTTGCAAAAGGGAAGTTAAAAGAAGGAATCCCCTTCTCAAAACTCTCTACAATGTTTTTTATATCCAGACTTTCGCCCCGAAAGTGATAAAGCCTTTGAAAATATTCGTGGATCGCCTCTGGTGATGTGATATCCTCATATTTTTTTGTGATCTGTTTTGCAACAGATATAGGCAGCTTCAATTGCCCCGGAATGTGAATATCTTCGCTCTGCTCCAAACTAAAAATTATAGTCTCACTCTCATCTTTTTTCCGAATCCCTTCTCGGTTGCACCGTCCTGCTGCCTGAATGACAGAATCAATTCCAGCCAATTCCCGAAACACAGACGCAAAATCAAAATCAACGCCAGCTTCCACCAGACTTGTCGCGATCAGTTTACATGGCCTGCCATGTTTAAGATTCCTTGTTATCCTGTCTAAGATACTTCTTCGGTGCTTTGGATACATGTAAGTTGACAGGTGATATGTATTTTTTCCCTTTAAAGATCCATACACTCTCTGGACTCGTTTCCTGCTGTTTAATATGCAGAGTACCTGCTGCTTTCCTTCCAATTCAGAAATGAGGGTTTCCTCCGAAATCTCACCAATATCTTTAACATTCGTCCTTTTAAAGAACTCATGTTGTCCCTTCACATCCGGGCATATCTCTTCCGCCTTTATGAATTCCGGAAAAAACGGTTTCAGCGCAGGCTGTGTTGCGGTACATAATACTACGGAACAATGATAGTTATATATCAATTCACTGACAGCTTGGATACACGGCCTGAGATAATTCACCGGCAGCATCTGTGCTTCATCAAAGATTATCACACTCTTGGAAATGTTGTGTATCTTACGGCATTTGGATGTCTTATTGGCAAACAAGGACTCAAAAAACTGGACATTCGTGGTTACAATGACCGGTTTGTCCCAGTTTTCCGCTGCAAGCTGCGTATCCCCAAGTTCCTCATCATTGTCGCAGACTACATTACAGTGATTTTCCAGCACATTATTTTTTCCCAGAATATCCTTAAATACCTGTGCGTTCTGCTCGATGATGGACGTAAACGGAATCACATAAATGATACGTTCTAAATGATGTTCTTTGGCATGCTGCAGGGCAAAGGTCAAACTCGAAACAGTCTTTCCTCCACCTGTGGGCACGGTGAGCTGATAAAGGCCCTGTTTCTCTTTTCCCTTTTCCAAACATGCACGCAGTATGGCAGAGCGTCTTCCGTTTACTGTATCCTCATCATAATTTATCAGCCAGGAGGCTATATGCTTATATAGCCTGTCAAACAATTGTTCTATAGAATCGTAATTTCCTCTGGAAATCTTCCCCTGCTTCATGAATCGCTCAGTATCCAGATAGTCTGCATCTACCAGGCAGGAAAAGAGCATACGGATAAAAAAGGCCGCACTAAACCCACCTTTTCCTATGGGCCTAAGCGGTGCAGCCGGAAATGCCGGTATCTTAATCTCCTCTTTAAAGGCCTGATAATCTTTCAGTTCCTTTTTCATTCTTCCATAAAATGCTGCCGGTTCTGCAGGCGAACCACCGTCAGGCAGACCTGAATGATGTCCTGCCACACAATATGCCTGCATGACATTTCTATTGCGGAATAATTCCTGCGCCCCTGCAGTTGCATGATCTACTTTAGGACCTCCGTGCAGACGCCGCTGGAATTCCATAGAATATTTTCCGATATCATGCACCAATCCACAGCCATATCCCCATTCCTTACAGTCAAAACAAGCGGCAAACATACCGCCAAGTTCTGCAACGCCTTCCGCATGATCTGCGATGGATTGTTGCCTTAATTTATCTTCACTTATATGGGCTAAATACATTTTACTTCCTCAATTTTATTACTTAGTTACATTTCCATTATACACCATGTATGCATATTGCACAATATTTATTGTTTATATTTGAGTTATTGCGTCATTATGACCACATTTATCTACTGCATTTTCATGCTCTAATATCAGTTATCCTATGGTGCCTATTCAGCTGATAAAACTCTAGAGAAATGCAAATTGATATAATAAGTTTTTATCCCTATTTGGTGATTTATTCCGCTCTGGAACAATATAGAAATGATGATCTGAAAGCTCATCTGGCAGAAAAATTTCCGGGGTTAAACGTACAGATCATGTACATGCCTACAGCAAAGGTGGCTGCTAAGGTTCAAACGGAAAAAGAAAGCTCTGATGCAGATATTGTGCTGGGGATTGAAACCGGATACATGGAAAAAATGAAGGATGCTTTGGCCGATGTATCGGAGTATTCACATTTGGATTATATAGAGGGTATGCTTCCGGAGCATGGGAAGTATTTAATATGGGAGAGTTATGGCGGAGGGTTTGCGGTAAATACGGAAATTCTGGAAAAGTATGGGATTGACGAACCCAAAACGTATGAAGATTTGCTGAAACCGGAATTTAAGAATAGAATCTCTATCCAAAATCCCAAATCCAGTTCCACAGGATATAATTTTTATCTGAATCTGAGGAATGTGTGGGGGGAGGACAAGGCGTTAGATTATTTTGACAAACTCAATGAGAATGTAAAACAATACTCTGAGTCGGGGTCCGGTCCGGTGAAATTATTGATCCAGGGGGAATGTGCTGTGGGTACTGCCCTCACGTATCAGGTGGTAACGGAGATCAATAATGGAAATCCTTTGAAAATGATTTATCCCGAATCCGGGTCACCGTATTCGTTGGATGGGGTTAGTATTGTGAAGGGGAAGGATGATAAGCAGGATGTTAAAGATGTGTTTACTTATCTGGTAAATGACTATCTTGTTTATGATAAGGACCATTATAATCCGGGGAAGATATTGGAAGGACAGGAGAGTAAAATGAAGAATTATCCGGAGGATATTAAATATGCGGATATGACGGGGATCGATGATCTGGAACTTCGGGATGAATTGCTTGGCAAATGGAAATATTGAAGCATATCAGGTCCTTCACAGGCTGCTTGCGCGTGCTGTACACAATGGTGTAACAGCACGTACAGCACTCCTATTCTGCAGAATTCATGACTGTTTAGTAACTTACTACATTCACTCTTACAAGCAAAAAGCCGTGCAAAATTGTTTTCACAATGGGATTTTTGCCTGCACGCTGAACGCTTTCTGACGGTCAGTGCTCGGAACTCGCAGACTTGCAGAACAGTTACCGGAATACTTCTCTTATCTGGTTGCTTCTGGTGCATGCACATCCTATAACGTATCCTAAAATTCGTCCCAATATTGCTCAGGATTTCTTCCTTTCTGTTCGATCACCCCCGCGTTTTCCGTATACTCCGGAAGGATTTTCTCCACTGTAATTTCAAATCTCCAGCAGTCTCCAAAATCAAAAAGGTATTCAAACTTCATCTTTTCATACAGCAGTATCTCCTGCAAATACACCTCATTAGCCAGATATGCCTCGTCTCTACAATAGGGATGGTAATAACTTTTCTTTGTTCTTCCAAATCCTATCGTAAAACAATACATATGGTCATTATCGAAGTCAACTGCCCGCTGTATCGCTTCATGTAGTTCCTCCAGGGTTGCCCTGCCGCCTATCCTGATTTTTCTCATGCAGCTCCCCAGCTCCACTTTCAGTATGTATGTAACATCACCGGATGTGCTTTCCGGCTGCATAAACGCTTTTACGTCATCAATGGTGGAACCAAGTGCCGTAAACTTGTTCAGCAGATAAGGAATCCTTTCCTCATCCCAGAGAGATAACAGATCTCGGATGCGAATGAAGCGGAAGATATCCGTTCCCAGACTTGTCAGACGTATATGGTGCATCCCGTTTTTATCATCTTTTTCTAATGTTTCCACCCATTTAATTTCCAATAATCCAAAGACCGAAAACAACCTGGGGAATGTTAAGTAAATGTATTTGAAACTTCTCATGTCTGTAATTTGCGAATAATCTACAGGCATGCACTCATCACGTATTAATGCATGGGAAAAATCATTTGTGCAGCCATCACTGTTTTCGCTCCACAGGTATTCTCCAAACATGTATGTCAGCATAATGCCATAGCGCTGGGTACTGGTCATCTTTAAGAACTGTTCTTTTTTTCCGGTCATCTCAACCAAAAAGCTGCTGCCCTTTTTGAATGGACGGATGATCCCATAATATATTGAAAAACAGAAAAAATAATCTATTTCCACATAATATTCCTGTGTGCGCCCCGCCCCCTGCCATATCTCCGGTGCACAATGGAACAGACTGTTGATTTCAAAGCAGTCCTTCTTTCCCAAACGTATGGTTCTTGCGGTTAATTTTACGGTATTGTTACCCATATAATTTAAGAATTGTATGTAGTCCTCTGCCAAACACTCTGCAGCCGCTTGTACTTCTTGCATATTCAGTATATTTGCTTTGACTGATTTTTTGTTTTTTTCCATTTTATGTGCCCCCATTTATATGTGCGTGGGAAATCTGCTGTAATTTTATGCGTTTTTTATTTAAATGGCAGTTCCTCATCTGGGATATCCAGATTTAAATCGAAATCCAGATCTTCTTCATCTAAACTCAAAAAATACTCCTCCAGTTCTTTCTCATATGTTTTAATAGCCTTATTTATGCGTTTTTCTTCTTTTTTATTACCGTTAACCTTGTATAAATGGGAAGCTGCGGTATAGATAATATCATTTTCCTCCGAACAAACCGTGTCTTTGGTGATAAATTTTTTAACAACGGCTTCCGCGCCTTGATAATCTTTCACTGCGGTCTGCGCATAGATTAGAGAAGTTGCTGCAACTATATTGTCATACTCTGCTTTATACCAATCCTCACAAAAGGCAAGGGTTTCCTCATTTTTCCCCTGGCCTGCCATGGCGAACGCAATGTGGAATTTAATGTCTGAAGGGCTCTCCTCTTTCCACTGGAATAATTGGAGGACTTTTTCGCAGACATACTGAAGCCGGTTATATCTCTCACACATCTCAAGCTCGTCCATGTAATCTTCAAACCATCCGCTGACATCGCATTTGTACTCAATGCTCTCCTCTAACTGGTACATCTCTTGGGCGAAGCTGCTGTCTCGCTGTCTTCCTTCCTCAGTGATTTCAACTAATACGGAAAATGCTTCATCCCAGTTGTCCATGGTGGGGTTGGATTGGATCATATCTTCGTAGCATCGGGTGGATAGTTGGTCGAATTTTTTCCAGAGTTTGTTCATAGGCTTTTTCTCCTTGTATGATGGTGTGATGTATTGGTGGGGTACTGATTTGGCGGGGTATTGTTTTAGTGGATTATTGGTTTGGCTTTATTAGTTTGGCTTTATTGGTTTGGCTTTATTGGTTTAATGGTTTATTGGATTGGCAACTTATTGGATTGATGGCTTATTGGTTTGACAGCTTATTGGATTGATGGCTTGTTAGTTTGACAGTTTATTGGATTGATGGCTTGTTGGTTTGACAGCTTATTGGATTGATGGCTTGTTGGTCTGACAGCTTATTGGATTGATGGCTTGTTGGCTTGACAGCTTATTGGATTGATGGCTTGTTGGCTTGACAGCTTATTGGATTGATGGCTTGTTGGCTTGACAGCTCCATGATTCACTCTTTTGCGTTATTTTAATTTAATGCAGTAATTGTTGAGGCGGCAGACTATTTTTTCCGTTTTAGAACGGTACTGATCATTATGCATCCAGCCATACAGCCAAGACTATTATGGACTATATCATCCCATTCAAATAATCCTCTACAGAATATTAATTGGAAAGTTTCAATCATACCTGAAACAATAACGCCGGCGAGCACTCCCTTCCACCAGCTTAGCCTGCGGTTAAATGTTACCGGAAGCAATAGGCCCATGGGGAATAATAGTATGCAGTTTAGCAGGTTTTCTTTCAGCATCTCACGGCTGTGGTTCAAGAAGACTGCTTTCCAGGACCAGAATAGTTCCAGGTTGTATTGCCGTTCCATTGGCATGCGGGTGAATACCGTGGAGCCGAATACGATGCCTAGGAAGAGAAGAAGGAGCAAGCCTGATATGGCCTGTGATGGTTTGATTTTTTTGTTGTGCAGTAAATATAGTGCTGTCAGTAATGCGATGGTAAATAGTATAGAAAAACCGATAACTTCACGGACTGTCCAGGCCCTGTTGTGGGTGATGAAAATTTGATATAAGTCCAATGTGGTTTTTTGCTCTCTTTCATTGATTTATTATTTGTTATTATCAGGTTACCACTTAAATTATATGCAGGCAAGTAAATATTTCGTGATGAATATTCCGGCTTCCGTGTCCCTGCTGTCCAGTGATAGGAAACCGCAAATCCGTTTTTAAGGAAACCGTCATTTCGAAGATGGAAACCATTAACATACATCCTTTAGAATGTAAGCATGCACCGTAAGGTGTAAATACATTCTAAGGAGGGTCTTTATCATGACCAAGTATCGAGAGATTCTGAGATTATCAAATCTCGGTCTCAGCCAGCAGAGTATCGCTGACAGCTGCAGCGTCTCCAAGAATATGGTTAATCGTGTTCTCAAGAAAGCCAAAGAGATAAACATTTCCTGGCCGCTTGATGCGAACGACACCGATGCTGTGCTTGCATAAAAACTATTCCCATCTGCGGACAAACCCATTGCATCCAATAAACAGATGCCCGACTTTGCTTACATCCGTAAGGAACTTCTGCATAATGGAGTAAGCAAAAAACTGTTATGGACTGAGTACATGGAGGACTGCCGTGCAAATGGCGAAGAGCCTCTCATGTACTCCCTATTCTGCTACCACATCCAGCAGGATGAACAGAAACACCGTGCAACCATGCATATCAGCCGGAAGCCCGGCGAGCAGGTTGAGGTTGACTGGGCAGGTGACCCTGCCACGGTCATCGACCCGGATACAGGCGAGATCCTGAAAGCCTATGTCTTTGTCGGTGTCATGACCTACAGCCAGTATGCATACGTTGAAGCGTTTCTGGATATGAAGCAGAAATCCTGGATCTCTGCCCATGTACATATGTATGAATACTTTGGCGGCTTTGCCAAAATCTTAGTGCCGGATAACTGCAAGACTGCCGTTGCCCAAAATGGCGGCTGGAAAGACCAGCAGATTAATGAGACCTACCAGGAAATGGCGGAGCATTATGGAGCAGCCATCATCCCGGCACGTGTCAGGACCCCAAAAGACACGCCCAATACGGAGGGAACTGTAGGAATGATATCAACATGGATCACCGCAGCTCTTCGGGATGAACAGTTCTTTTCCCTTGCCGAATTGAACCGGCAATAAGAGAGAAGCTGGAACTGTACAACCACAAACTCTTTCAAAAGAAAACGGGCAGCCGGATCAGCTTGTTTCTTGAGGAAGAAAAGCCATTTCTGACACCACTGTCTGCTACTGAGTATTCTGACGCTTCTGATCCACCCAATCCGATACGGAGAGCCATGTGTATATTTCACTCGATAAGCTCACTTTCACGGACAGATAGCCCACCCTTCACGGAGATTTTGCCCACCTTTCACGGACAAGAGATCAGTTACTCTTTAGGGACGCTATGCGCTGCGTCCCTAAAGAGCCTTTCGCAGAAATCCCGTGCCAAGTATACTGAGGCACTGCTACGGCTTATTCCACGGTCCTCTTGACGGACTTGCCTCCCTACGTGTTTAAGCATCGGCGACAACGGAGAGGCAGACAAAACAGAAGGTTTAACCGTCACTTTATCATACGCAGGGAGGGTACTTTGTTTGTTTGATGGGCATGTCCCATTATATACGGGGCGCTGTCCGAATTCAGGTCTCATCTAGGGAGCCGGATGACGTGTGGCCCGTTATGCCTTTTTATTGCCAACAGGGATATCTCCCTTTGCAGGCCTCGTGCACCTTGACAAAATAATCACGGAACTCCATAGGATCTCCACCGCTATACATCAGGTTTTTATAGAGCGCATAGGCAGGGTCATCGCCAAAGCGCCGCCCTAGGTTTTCCAGGATGTCCATCCGCAGGAGCTCGCCCTGTTCATCATCCATATGCTGGCTGAGCAGGTATCTGGTGCTGATGCATTCCAGCTCAAGATATTGGATATCTTTTATCAGGCTGTCTATCAGCCCACACAGGGCTATGACAGCCTCACAGGTGTCAGCACAGTTTACTTCATCCAGGAAATCGTAATCGCGGAAATCAGCCATTGTTTTCCACCCCGCTTCCTTCGCCATCTGTGAATGCGTACCGCTTGCGCATGGAGACACTGTATATTACGATGAAAATGTACCCCTGTTCCGGAGGAACGGATACCGCAAGTCCGGAACAGAGATACCATACTTAGCAGATTGTTACCTGCGAGTTTACTCGCTTAATGCAGGATCTAATCCGTATACTTCCCGCATGGATCTATAATTCGCCGGATCTGTCGGGATGNGGAGGAACGGATACCGCAAGTCCGGAACAGAGATACCATACTTAGCAGATTGTTACCTGCGAGTTTACTCGCTTAATGCAGGATCTAATCCGTATACTTCCCGCATGGATCTATAATTCGCCGGATCTGTCGGGATGATGTTGATCTTGTATGCATCATGTTTGATGCGGTCCAAAATTGCTTCCGAAAGAGGGCTGTCATCCCCGCCCAACTGATCGTACCATCCACTTGGATCATACTGGGAACAGAAGATGGTGGATGACCTCCTACGTCTCCTATGGAGTAGTTCCAGAATGTCATGCTGTTCCGATTCTGTAGGCTTCAGCAGAAGCCATTCATCGATGATCAGCAAGACTGGATTGGCATATTTCCCTTGGACTTTCTTATATGTGCAGTCATTGCGTGCCATCTCCAATTCGAGGAGCAGATCCGGAAGACGGATATATTTCGTCTTGTAGCGCTGTTTACAGGCTTCCATCCCGAACGCGCAGGCCAGATAGGTCTTCCCACTCCTGGTAGCTCCTGTGATAAAGAGATTCCTATGCTCTACGATATATTCACAAGTTGCAAGCCGTTCGATCAGTGGCCGGTTCAGCTTTCGCCCGGAAGTATAATTGATATTGCCTATGTATGCGTCCGGCTGATCAAACCCGGCATTGCAGATCAGACGTTTCAGACTGTTGCTCTTACGGTTGCTGTATTCGATATCCACCAGCATCCCGAAGCGATCCTCAAAAGGAATCTCTTTCATCCGGGGGTCTTCCATCTGGTTACGGAATGCATCTGACATAGAAGTCAGGCGCATTTCAATGAGCTTATCTATGGTGCTTTGTGTAGTCATGATTCCTTACCTCCTGTAGTAATCAGCGCCTCTTGTAAGCGCATGGCTGCTCTTTGCTGGTTCTGTATGGCTGCCAGTTGTCGGCTCTTTGTCCAACTTCTCTGGCTGGTCATTTCCGGTATCAAGGATGTTCTTGATACTCTTATAGCTGGGAGCTGCCGTAAAAGAGAGTGCCTTCCGGCAGGCAGCTTCCAAACGGTCTACAGAATATTTGTCGGCCAGTTTTAAAAGCCCCATACAGCTGCGGTAGGACTGTTGTTCTACACGTTTGGAGGTAAGGACCGCATCTACAACCTGATAGGTACTGGAGCCGATCCGCTCTGCCCATTTGCGGAAACGATCACCGTTCCATTCCAGATATTGCTGGTGGGAAGCCGGCATGTGCTCTGTAACTGTGCTGTATTGTCCCTTGCGGCCGTAAAGCCGGCGATGGGACGCGATCCTGTTATGGTTGTAAAAAATCTCAATAGTTTTATCTGTAACCCTCACATCAACTTTGCGTTTTATATACTCATAAGGGACTGAGTATAGCATTCCGGCAAAAGATATGTGATAATTGAATTGAACGGTGGCATGTTTCCATTCCGCCAGTTCAGATGGGGTAGCAGGTGACGGTGTCAGCAATGGCAGTTCGTCATCGCGGAAGATTTCGTCTCGGCTGCTCTCTTTGGTGTTGAAGGGACGGCGGCTGAAAGAGTCCAGTGTATGACGGATTGCGTGGTTTAAGTCGCTGAGAGAAAAGAACTGCTCATTACGCAGGGCAGCTGTGATCCAGGTGGAAATATTACCTACACTGCCCTCGGCATTTGGCTTATCTTTAGGGGCCCTGACGCGGGCTGGAATAATAGCTGTGCCATAGTGCTCTGCCATTTCCTGATAAACAGCATTGATCCGCTGGTCTTTCCAGCCCTTGTTGTGATCCACGGCAGTACGACAGTTGTCCGGCACGAGGATCTTTGCAACACCGCCAAAGTACTCATACATGTGGACATGTGCAGCGATCCATGACGGTTGCTTTTCATCCCTGAATGCTTCTACGTATGGGTACTGGCTGTAGGTCATTACTCCTACAAAAATGTGAGCATCCAGGATCTCGCCAGTATCTGGATCAATGATATGCGCCGGATCTCCGGCCCAATCTACCTCAACCTGTTCTGCAGGCTTGCGATTGATATGCATGGTAGCACGGCGTCTCTGTTCATCCTGCTGGATGTAATAGCAGAATTGAGAGTACATAAGTGGCTCATCTCCGGCAAGACGGCATTCCTCAAGATACTCTGTCCAAAGGAGTTTCTTGTTCACTCCATTACGGAGAAGCTCTTTGCGGATGTGATTATAATCAGGCATCCGCTTTGATGTGGCAGGTTTTTCTTTTGCATCAGAAAAAAGCAGTTTGTTAAGGACTGGATCCGTCAGCTTAGGATCCAGAGGCCATGAAAGGCCCTGCTCTCTTGCGGCCTTCAGTACTTTATTGACTGTTGTTTTAGATGCGCTGCAGCTGAGAGCAATGTTGATTTGGCTGAGACCTAATCCAGACAGTCGGATGATCTCACGATACTTGGTCATAAGAGGTGACCTCCTTTGTAATGTATTTACGCTTCAAAGCGCATAGATACATTATAAAGGAAACGGTATCATTTAGCTGGAATCTCGGTATCCAATGCCCGGAATGGCGGTATCCACCAAACCGGATTCGCGGTACTGTGCCTCCGGAATGGCGGTTTAAAAACGCCCGGAATACTCAGAGACACAGCCCTTTACCTCGATGGAATACTTGTTATGGATGATCCGGTCAAGGATCGCCTCCGCGACGGCACTGTCTTCGTCTTCTGCGCGGTCACAGTCTATCCTAAAGTACCATTCATCCGCATCATACTGCGTGCACAGGATCAGGGCGCCTTTCCGGCTGCCAGTTTCAATGATTTCCAGAAGGTCGTATTCCTCAGATTACGGAAGCGGCCGTAGCAGCCATTCATCAATGATCAACAGGTCGAACTTTGCGTAGGCGGCTTTCACCTTATTTCACGTATTAAGTGCCTTGGCTACGGAGAATTCATTCAGCAGGTCCGGCAGACGGACATAGCACACCTTATACATCTTCCTGCACGCAGCGACACCGAGGGCATTTGCAATGTACGACTTCCCGGCTCCTGTAGCGCCTTTCAGAATCATATGGTGGTTTTCCTGGATGTAGGCACAAGTGGCAAGTTTTGTGATCAGGCCTTTGTCCAGCTCGCGGTATTCGTGGTTCTGTGATTTTTTGCACGCAGTTCAAACCGACGGCTGGATTGAAAGAATCGGAACAGAAACTGATGCGACTGTTGCTGAGGCGTATACGGGCGGTCTTGACATGCCAGCTTATTTTTGCTATTAAATAAACAACGGCTCAACAGCAGAAAACTGCTGTCAAGCCGCATCTATTATCATAGAAGATCTGAATTTACAGAAAAAATTTCACACCGTCGATCCATTTTTTACCAAAGACACAATTTTATTTACACAATCGAATATTCACATTGTACTAACGAATATCAAATGTCCCCCTTCCACCAGAAATATGTATTACTTCACCCACTATCATCTTATTTTCTTCGCTTACAAGATACTTCGCTAATGACGCAACTTCCTCCGGTAAGATATATCTCTTCACCCTATTCTCATCTGTCCAAATACTGTCTCCATTTTTCACCCCAATTAATGGAGTTGCTGTAGTACCTGGTGCAATTGCATTAACAACAATCCCATAAGGTATCAATAAACTAGCCAATCCTTTTATAAACCCATTAATCCCCCATTTCGATATCCCATAAGGAGACCATGCTGGTTCTGAACCACGTGAGGATGATACAATTAGTATATTCCCTCGAATGCTACTATCTTTCATATGCTTTGCAATCGCTTGACATGCAAAATATGTTCCTTTCATATTGATGCCATGAACTCTATCAAACTCTTTAGGAGAAATATCCCAAAAACTAACATTGTGGGTATGAACACCGCTTGAACTAATAAAAATGTCTATATGACCATATATATCAATTGCTCTATTGATTGCTTCATTCATTCCATTCGCATTTGAGTAATCAATTACTACGGTTTTGATTTCCGGGAATCTTTTATCCTTTTTTATTTCTTCTAATTTATTAACATTAGTTCCTGCAATAATAATTTTACACTTACTATCAATAAGTAATTTTGCTATTGCAAATCCAATCCCACCGGTTCCCCCACAAATAAGGCAAACCTTGCCCTCAAAAGATTTTACTTCCTCCTTGTATTGTACAATAGGAAGTACTTCTTTCTTTTTAACTATACGAATTAAATTATCAATAATTTTCCCAAACATGTTTCCCTCCCGAGTATTTCATTACGAATATTTATTTCCTGTTTTGATTCTTACTCTTTTAGCAAGAAGTTTCACTGCAACTCTCGGCGAAAAATAATATAGACAACTAACTAGTTTTGATTTCAGCGGAATATCGACCCCAAACCCCGATAGCGCATTCTTTCTACATTCTTTTAAAAGCATTTCATACTCTTTGGGATACTTTCCTGTTTCATTACTAAGTGTGAGTACAGTCAAATAATCACAGCACGAATGCCATTTACTATATCTATGTATATTCCTCATTCGACGCGACTTGTCTGAGATTTTGTTCTCCATATATTCATGCGCAGTCAGACTACTTTTAAGTTTAAAACAACTAAAGGTACTACTTCCACTAGTTATATTATCTATGCGATAATAGTACACCGGAGCCTGCCCTATTATCACTTTTCCAGCTGCCTGAAAACACTCTATAGAAAAAGCAAATCCCTCACCACAGTAAATATCTTCTCGAAATGCAATTGAATGTTCTTTTATAATGTTACTATTAATAAGCTTATTCCACGGACCTATATTAAGCTGATGCAACAACATCATTTCAACTGCATGCATTCCATTTCCATTATAGTAGGTAGTAAAATCAATTTTTTTATCTTCAGGTGTTCTTCCGGAATATTTATGTACACTTCTCGAAGTAGCAATATCAGCATTTGTAGTAGCAATCAAATTCATAAAATATTCGACATACCTTTTATGCAACACGTCATCTTGATCAATAATCCCAAAATAATCTCCACTAATAATTGCTAACCCATGATTTCTAGCATTTCCAACACCACCATTTTCCTGATTAATCACAATAAACCGTTCATCTTTTTCTTTGTACCTATTACAGATTTCGAGAGATTGATCCTGTGATCCATCGTTGACTAATATAATCTCCAAATTGTCATACGTCTGCTTCTGTATTGAGTCCAAGCACTCTCTTAAGTGTTTTTCTCCATTATACACAGCAACAATCAATGAAACTAATATTGTTTTTTTCATTATAAATTTCCTCTCTTACTCTATACACTCGCGTATATAAAATAAAGATTTTTCTCTTTCCTCAATGATAACCTCATCAGCATGATGATAATCAGGCTTACACACTAATATTTCTTCAAAAGAATTTTTTTCTGTTACTATTCTATTTTTCATACCTAAAGTTCCAAGTAATGCACTTAATTTTTCTTCATTTCCATAGTTTCCATTTGTACTTTTTCTTATAATTGTAGAAAAATTTGAATGCGTTATTACAGAAAAAATAGTGCCATGAAAAGTATCCGTAATAACAGCTGATGCATTTTCAAAGTATCCCAATACTTCATAAGGTGAACATGTAATCAGTTTTCCTTTAATATGCTGTGGTCCTCCCATTATGAGAATATTTAATTTATTTCTATCGGCATAAATTGAAAGCTTATCACATTCTTCTTTTGTAAATCTATATGCATAAGCATACAATAATATATATTTTTTACGATGTGTGCTTTTTTTTCTGTTGAACAGCGGATCTTTTGAAAAATCATATAATAGAACCGGATCAATACTCATCTTTGGAGATGAGCCACATAGTTTTGTAACAATATCATATGAATTCTTGTCGCGCACAGAAATCTGATCTAGTTTCTTCAAACAATTCTGTATTTCTGTTTTCTTTCCATATTTTTCTATTTTATCATATGTTGTATTACCAAATGATGCCGCATACGATACAGTTTTTGCGGCCTTACTGTTCTCTCCAAACAATTCTAGTGTATAACCAATCTCAGGATTTCTTTGAAAACAGTTAAAGACTTCATCACTTCCTATTACCAAAACATCGACTTTGGTATCGTAATTGTACTCCGAAGTAATGCCCAAACTTTTTAGATACTTCGATTTAAAAAGATTAACAAACAACTTCATTTGAACTCTATCTTTAACATTTCTTCTTATACTTGTTGTATGAATTGATTTTTGTATGTTAATGACAGTACCTGGATGATAGTCTACAAAATGCACTTCATTACCGAGACTCTCAATTGTTTTTTTCAAGCCATACGCTTGCATAAATGAACCATAGTTAATAATTCTTTGCATTGATAATATTCCAACTAACATATTCTAACTCCTAATGTTTCTTCTTAATAATTTCATACAAATATTTCGGGTTAATTCCAGCAAGCATTAGCTTATTATTGTAGCTAATTGGCCTAATAATATAACCAATGATTACATTTGAAAATATCTGTGTCACTAATGAAGCAAAGGCTGCGCCATTTATCCCCATTACTGGAATTAATAATAAATTAAATACTACATTTGCTAAAGCCCCTGAGAAATTAATGATCCATAAGTATTTTTGTTTTTTTTCTGCAAGTATCCATACATTTCTCACTGTTCCCAAATATGAAAATGTCGTATACCAAACTACAATCCGTAAACATATTATGGAAGGTATATACTGAACTCCAAATAATATTCGAATAATTAGTTCTGCGAAAATTGAAATACCCAAACATTGAATTAATGAAAACCATATCACAACAGAATACAATCTAATAACATTCTTTTCAAATACGCCATTATTTTTTTGGCTTTCAAAGATAACCGGTCGCGCAGAATCAATTATTGCAGTAAAAACAAAACCTGTCATGCTTGCACAAGCTACAGCTGCGGAATAAAATCCGGCATCTGCATTTGACATCATCATTTTTATCATTATTCGATCCGTTTGGGTAAAAATAGTAATCATTAAGCTAGAGACAATGTAGTGCTTACCCTGATTCCATAGACTTCTTGCAATCTCAGAAGAAACTGATAAGCGCTTCCCACCAATTCTTATATAAATAGCAATACAAAAAATTGCAATAAGGAAATAATCTATCGCATATGAAACCGCAAACCAATATACGCCCTTTCCTGTTACAAGTAGAAACACCTTATAAATAGTTACTATGCTATATGAACATAGTGACACTATAGAAGTATACTTAGATAGCAGCTTTGCTTGAAACCAATACTGTATCAGCTCAAGTGCTTGTGTAAATAAACTAATACTGTATAATACACACACAAGAATAGTTTCTGTCTCACTTGCATTAGCAACAATAGAAAAAAATGCTACAGAAAGAATAGTAATGAAACTAGAAATACTGCACATAAACATTGCAGTACCCATCACCTTTCCCTCATTTTCTGGGTTGTTAATAAGCTCTTTCACAAGCACATTTGTAACACCAAGTTGCATAACTGGCAGAACAAATGCTACTACAGAAGATGCATAACTAATTAAACCATAATTTGATGGACCCAAATAACGGGCGGTAAACATTGTTACAATCAAATTAAGCACTGATTGTATTATTTTACAAAATATTATCCAAGATGCATTTTTTATCACTCTATTATGCATTGATTGCCACATTCTCCTCCCAAACCATATCATTTATGACTATAATGGTTTTTCGTTTTTACGATTTCCTATTACTCTTGCAGGATTTCCTACTACAATAGAATATTCAGGTACATCTTTATTTACTAAACTATTTGCTCCGATTACGCTTCCTTCGCCAACATTAACTCCGTCTAAAAAAACAACACCTGCACCTATCCAACAATCATTTCCAATTCTAATACCTTTATTTGAAACTCCTTGCTCACATATTTTTTTACTACTATCGTTAAATTCATGGTTCTCTGAGTGAAATCGGACGTTTTGACCGATTGCAACATACTCTCCAATCATTACACCTCCGGCAGCTCCTACAAAACAATCATTCCCCATTGATGAATGACTTCCAATGGAAAATCCTTTACCAATCTTCTGCAATGAACCAGAAGTCTTTATCATTGTTCTAACTCCAATTGATACATTATCACCTATTAAAACACCATCTTGCGAAAATGCATCAATGAGCACTTCATTATATAATGTGACACTAGACCCTATGACAATCTTGCTCTTACATTTTAACTTTGTTCTTTTACCAAGGAAAAAAAATCTTCCTTTTTTCTTTAGGCCCAAAGCTTTGAACCACCCCCGAATAATCATACCCCCTCTCTCAAAAAATACACCTAATATGTAAGAGAATGGTATTTCTTCAGGAAATGAAAAATTTGTCTCCAATAATTTTGCAATTATTTTATTTACTAAATTAACCATATGTTAATACCTCAACTAAAAAACATTAAATAATAACGAGACACTGTATTTGCATATGCAAAATATGATGCAAATAAAAGAACAATAAAAACGGTGTTTAGTATACGTTTATCTTTTCTTTTAAAATGAGCCACCAAAGAAGGAATAAGAAGTATAATAAATAATCTAAAATCCATTGAAATTCTATCTAAAAACGGGAAAATAAATCCTATAATTGATAACGCTAGATAAATGAAGTATACCGCTATTAAGTTATACTCTTCAGGCTCAATCTTATTTGTAAAATGTGAAAAAAAGATTAATACAAGAATAGCACACCATAATATAAAAGTTCCGCTGATAGCAAAGTTAAAGCTACCATTCAAAAAGTATGCAGCATAATATGTACTAACTGAAGAAAAAATCAAATTATAAAATGGAATTACACTAATAATAAATAGCGATGCAAAAAATGAATATGCAACCTTGTACCTCTTCTTATCAAAAATAAAAATTGGTACAATTAACGCGTAAAGTAAACTTGTCAAATGAAATAATGATGAAAAAAGAATTATAAGAATTGCAGGTTTGTATTCCCTACTTTTTATATACTTATATGATTGTATTGAAATTAAAACAAAAAACAACTGTCTTCCCAAATTAAAAGATTGCATAAATATTGACTCGCACAAAAGGATCAGTACCGCCATTACAACATTTGTAGTGTTATCAAGAATAAATTTACCAAATAATATAAATGTTGAAAAAGCCATAATAACCAATAACATTTGTGAACTACCAAACAGTACCATAGTTATCTTTGCAAACAATAAAAAAAAGGTTTCAACTTTATTTGCATACCCCCATGCTGTGGTTGAATATATTGATCTGGGAAATGTTGCTAAAATATCCGAGAAGCTCATATTATCTACACTTTCAGCTAAATCTAGATAACTTTTTGTATCTTCACCTACACTTGGTGCGCGAAAGCCTACTACTATAGCCATAACTAATACGCATATATACACAAATGTTTTTCTTTTAATAATTCGTCCCTTTAGCATGATTGCACAAAGCAAAACAAATGCTAACAATAAAGCATATGCTATCATTCTTAATCTCCATTTATATATTGATTCGTTAATAATGTAAAATACATAACCTTTGCTCGTTCCTTCATATTAAGAGCATTTCTCATAAGATATCTAAATCCAAATTCCTTTTCGCACCTTTTTTCATTTCTACAAATACGTAAATAACATTTTACAAGATACCCTTTTAATGCTTTCCTTAATTCTTTGTCATCTATAACAGAAAATATACTATCCCATTTTTGCAGAATTTCAATTGAATCATTGTATTTCTTAGGATTTTTACTCGTCATTATAGAATTCGTTCTAATAATATAATGATAAAATGGGCCGCTCATATAGGAAATTTTCTTAGCCGCTAAAAATATTCTTGGCAATATTTCCATATCCTCATGGAAAAATCCTTTCACAAAAAACAGACAATTCTCTAACAAGAAATCCTTACGATAAATATTCAACCACGAAGGCGCAAAGAACTCATTTGCTTTTATTGAGTCTAAAATATATTGTTTAGCAGTATACACCTTTCCTTCTTCAAGATTAGTATGTGTCATATTATACAGTTGATTATCCTCATACTTAATAGCTTCTCCGACAATGACATCTGCATGGCAATGTTCTATAGCATGTCTAAATTTTTCACAAGTGTTCAAATCTATATAATCATCTGAATCAACAAACAAAACATACTCCCCTTTTGCCCTTAATAAACCGTAGTTTCTTGCATCCGATAGTCCTCCATTCTTTTTGTGATAAACATGAATTCTCTTATCCTTTTCAGATAAATTATCACAAATAACCCCTGATTGATCTTTACTTCCATCATCTATCAGCAAAATTTCTATATCATCAATGCTCTGACTCAACAAAGACTTTACACATCTTTCCAATTCATTTTCTACATTATAGACTGGTACTACAATGGATATTATCATCTGTTTTCTTCCTCTCAATCATATTCATTAATAGGAGTTTGCGATACACTACAGACCACATAAATTTGGGCATTTTTCTTTGCTAAAAATAAATAACTCCTCACAGGGCATTTTTGTTATGTTTATAAATTCGGCATTATACAAATGGACTGGGCATTATCCTTCACGTCGACTTTTATAATAAGTATTTATTCAACCGACATCCAGATATCATCCTAAACAAGAAACCCGACTGTGGACTATACAATCAATGCGGATGGCATTCCCTGCTGTCCTTCCAATTTCGAACTGCCATGAAATATGAGGGAACCTCTAAACTCGGCGTGATCCGGTATAAATTTGCCTGTCCTAAAATGCGATGGATCTGTGATCCTGTTACTAAAAAGTACCGCCGCCAATGCTTTTGTGAAGCTTCCTGCAACTCTTCCTCCTGGGGAAGGATGATATACATTTATCCCGAAAAGGATTTAAGAACTTACCTTAAGGGGCACCCCGGATTGAGATGACACTTATAAGATCAGGACTATCGTTGAACAATCTATCAATCATGTAAAAGATTCTTTCTGTCTTGCAGGCAGAAAACACAAAATAAGAAAACGCTCCATGCGGATCTGCTCTTTGTAGGGTTATCCCAACTCCTTGGGGCTATCCTTACGGACAAGCTCCATCCGCACCAATATATCCGCAGTCTGAAATCACTGGTGCCTTAAACCATAATACAAGATAGGACTTAGCATTTTTCACGGAATCTTATCTGCAGTTTCCTGATTTCGTGTGCCAATTTCCCACCTTCCGGTCGATTTAACTAAGGAATCCTGCGTAGGTGTGATTTCAGCCTTGTCCAGAAGCACGATTGAGAACTCGTATAGCAATTACCTGATATTTATTAAAAGCCTAAACTATTAATTAATTCTTTTAGCTTTTAATTTATTTTCAATGAGCTCAAGCATTTTAATTGCATGATTTTGCATATCAAAATCAAATGCAATCATTCTCTGCTCATCCAATGCATCGAAATAAATATTCTCACTGAGAAAATAATCTTCTAGCATTTTCGCCAGTTCCTCACTAGTCGGGGAAAATACGTGCATTGCTTTAGTTCCTTCAAATAAATCTCTTGCCCCAACTCTATTTGAAACCAGAACTACAACATTATTTGCAAGACCTTCAATTGCAGTAAACCCAAATGTCTCGTAGCAGAAACCAGGTACCACTAAAAAATCCAACTCATTCATGATTTTAGCAATATCAGCGTGATTATAATTTCCGTGTTCACGGCAAAATGAATACTTGTTAACCATTCCATATTCATCTCCATAAAAATGAAGTAAAAAATCAAACCCCTTCTCATTTAATATTTTAGCCGCTCCGATAAGCATCCATGCACCTTTATGAAATCCGCTAGTTCCTATAAATCCTATATTCCACTGTACTTTGTTAGTATTTTCGTATTTTCGTACTTTATTACGATTATCGACCAATCCTTCGACAGTAATGTTTTGTACGACAAATTCAATATTATTCGAAATATATTTTTTATATATTTGTTGAGCTACAGTGCTATTAAAATGAATCAGATCAATTCCTTCTAATAATTCCTTTTTTTGTTCTAATAGAGCAGCATAATTACTATAATCTCTGGATGTCATTTCATATGAGCATACTTGTTTTAACCCTTCACTATCATTTTTTTCTTTTGCACGTTTATTTTTTATACATCCTAACAATTTACTATTTTTTATTTTAGGATACCACTCAGATTGTAAAACGAACTGCATAAAACTAGAGTTATTAAGTCCATAATTACAATAGGCGCAACGGCCAGCAGATGGACCCTCGCAATTCTTATTCTGGTTATTAATCAAACTTGTTCTTAGACAAATTGCATAGTAATCATGAGTAGTATAAACTGTTTTTATTTTACATTCTTTCAAATATCGAAAATATTCAATCGGAAAGCCCATAAACGAATGAATATGCACATAATCTGGTTGAAATTTTTCGACAAAGCATTTAAAAGGCTCGGTATCGTGATGTTTTAAAAACAATTCAGGATTACCAATTCCTAATGGTATAGGAACATATTCTGGATTAACTAGTTTATAGGCTTTAACTCCAACATTTTTCTTTTCAACAATTCTAGAATTCTTATTGATTAGGTCGACATTGCCAGGATATAATAATGCAACTTCAACACCCAATTTTTTCTCTGCAATTGCTAAATCGTATGAATATCTTGATAGTCCTCCACTTCTAATTTGTGGTGGTCCTAATGTAAGATGTAAAACCTTCATTTTTAATCCCCTTCTCAATTATATAGAACGAAAAATTCTACTATACTCAGTTACTATCTTCTTCCATGAATACTTCTCAATCATTCTATTCTTTGCTCTATTTCCAATATACAATATTTTTTTTTCAGTCAGCATATCCACTTCTTCAATTAATTTCTTTAAAGAATCCTCATCTTTAAAATACACTGCTGCATCTCCACCCACATATCTATTAAATGAAACATCATTAAGTAGATTTACATTAGTTTCAGCCATTGCTTCAAGTAGCCCTGGATTTGTTCCTCCTACAGAATGCCCATGAATATATCCTCTTGCATACTGTCGAACATAATGAAGTATTTCCTTATCATACAAAGTACCCGCCATAATTACTCGATCATCATCAGGATAATGGGTACTATCTAAAATATGCTGATGAAACTTTTGGATTTCTGCTTTATAATTAGTAATAATCAAAAGCTTCTTATCTGTCTTAGACTTCATAAAACCTTTAATCATCATTTCATAATTATTTTCTGGTATATATCTTCCAAGTACTAGATAATACTCATCCTTTTCGATTCTCCACTTATTGAAAAAATCTTTAACTTTTTCAGGCATTGGTTCTGCTACAGCGGGCACCAAGTCAACGCCGTAGGCAACATAATCAAGTATTGGTTTTTTTCCAATTAATAATTTTTGATACACTTCTTGAATTCCTTCATTATCACATGTAAGTAAATCCATAGACTTTGCCATCATAATCGCCGAAACGAATGCATATATCTGAACCAGCTTATTCCATTTTGTTCTTTTCCACTCTACTCCAGCAGGATTTTCCATGAGCTTTATGCCCAATTTCTTGATTTTTTTCTTTTTAAGCCAAACATAAGGACCTACTCTCAGACCCAAATAGAAAAATATGGGATTCTCTATTTTTCTTTCCTGAACGTATTGAATTGCATAGTCTGTACAATTTTTATCATACTTCATCATTGCACTACTACCGGTAGATGATTCGCATACTCTTATGCAAGTAATAAACTCATTATATTCAATAAACTCCTGTTCTTCCTTATTGTCTACTTTTTCAAAAGCATAGAAATGAACATCATCATCTTCCCAATTATCTAAAAGACCATGCGCAAAAGTCTCCCATCCACCATAGTTTTGTGTATATCCTCGAAGACCGATAATAAAAACATTCTTTTTAGTTATAGCCATTATTTGCTCCTAACCGAACCGCACCATGTTCACTTACATCAATTTTTCAACCAATAAGCTATCTGATTCTTTTTCAATTTCTTTAATAGAATCCATATAACTCACAATACGATAGTTCTCTTTGTACTCACTCAGTTTCATATCATACGCAAAGCTTCCAAATGCTTTATCTACAGCTGGCAAGAACTTTGCCATAATTTTGAATATCCATCCAAATCCATTTATTAATAACATGTTCTTCTTGTTTACAACTGCTATGTCCTTTATAATCTGTGCAGTACAAGTGTACTCAGCATTCTGTGGCCAGAATGTACCAGTTTCTTCATACTCTATAAGTAATCGAACAAATTCAGCTAAATTCTTGTTGTAAAGCATGCTTCTGGTATTTTTGATATTTGGGAAAATTGAAAACTTTTTTGCAAATGAAGAAAGGTTATTATAATGGCTCTTCATTCCAAGCCCATACAAAGCTGGGGCACGAATAATCGCAACTTTGAAGCATTCGTCTTCAAGCTTCTTAATACCCTCTTCGGCCTGCAACTTACTCATGCCATAAAAATTTGCAGGATTAGGTTTTGTATCTTTTGTAATTATAAATTCTTCTCCAATGTGAGAGCTGTTACCATACACAATGCCACTACTCATAAAAATAAATTGCTTGATTCCGCTTTCTTTAGCTTTCTTTGCCGTCTCAATGGTAAGATCACGATTTACTTTGTAGAAAAGAGATTCCATTGAAGGATCTAGCGTTACATGTGCAATTCCAGCAACATGATAGACAGAATCATACTTGGAAAAATCAAATGACTTCCAAGAATCATTTCGCATATCCACACTGTCTACTGAATACTTTTCCGGCCATTGGTTAAGCCATTTTTCTATACACATTCCAACGCAACTACCTGCGCCTGTTATCAATACTCTTTTCATAGTCAATCCTCTTTATTTTTATTGTCTTCCATTATCTCTGCTGCAATTCTTCCATTTGTGGTCTGATCCTCAACATCCTTCTGAGAGAATACCAAAGCTATAGTTTTGAAGAATATCTTTACATCCAACGCAAAACCTATATTATTGACATAGTAGATTTCCTGATTGTATTTCTCCTCGATAGTCTGATTATTCCTGCCATGGATTGCTGTCCAACTTGTAATACCTGGAAGTACTTCAAATCGAATAAGTTGTTCCTCGTTATATGTACCAAGGTCATTAATCAAGAACGGTCTGGGACCGATAAAACTCATTTCACCCTTTAAGATGTTAATAAGCTGCGGAAGCTCATCAATACTAGTTTTTCTGACAAAATTCCCCGACTTTGTCATTCTCTCAGTATCACTTAAAGCTCGACCATTTTTATCCCTGACTTCCGTTCTCATCGAACGCAGTTTATAGATATGAAATATCTTCTGATGATAGCCAGGTCTTGCTTGTTTGTAAATTACAGGACCTTTAGACTCAAGCTTAATCCAGATAGCCGAAAATCCTATTAGGATTGCAGAAGGAATCAAAAGCAGGATTGCGCAAACGCAGTCCAAAAATCGTTTTACCTTTATATAGCTCTTCTGCTTTGCGGTAAACCTATGTGCACTGTTATATTCAGGATGTTTTATCTCACTCATTTTGCAGGATTCCCCTTTACAACCGCTCCATCAGGAACATTCTTAACTACAACAGACCCCATACCAACTAGAGACTTATTTCCTACATGATGACCTTCACGGATAGTAGAATTCCCAGAAATATAGGCCCGCTCTCCGGTACTTGAACTACCAAACATAATCGTCTCGCCAACGATTAAAGAATGTGCACCAATCTGAACGTTATGGGAAATAAAGCAACTACTATCTACCTTGCTGTCAATGTGAACTACTGTGTCATCAATTGCACCTCTAGCAATAACTGTATTAGCACCTATCTGCACCTTATCTTCAAGTATAACTCCTCCGAATTGAGGAATTGTTGCTGAAGAACCGTCTGCTCTTCTCATTGTGGTAAGACCATCTGCACCAACAACAGTATTTGCACGAATTACAACATTATTGCCCAAAATGACTCTTCCAAGCAGTTTTACACCCGTATCAATATAGCAATTCTTACCGGTTACAACTTCATCACCAATATATGCTCCTGGAAAGATTACAGTCCCCTCACCAATCTGCGCATCTTTTGCAATGTATGCCCCATTGATGACCTCATACTCACAAGGCTTTGGCAGATATGTAATATCGTTATCAACAAAGAACATGGCATACGCCTGTCTTGGATTTTCTACATGTACAAATACGTGCATTTCAGCCAGCTCAGCAGGAATTTCTTCGCCCTCTGGCCAGAAAACTAAACAGTTATTAACATTATTCAAACTTACTGCTTCAGACAGATGTTCTTTTGTACAGAACATAACCGAATTATTTGCAGGTTTGTTCAGAGAAGCTGCTCTAGTAAGAACATAATCTCTATCTGAATCGTATTTACTTATATTTACACTAAAGAACACCTTTTCCATTGTTTATTCCTTTCCAACGATAAAAACATAGTTTGTTGTAGCCGAACCACCGATATTTAACATCAATGCATTCTTGACCTCACCATTCTTAACCTGGTACTTACCAGCTTTTCCAGCTACCTGTTTATAGATATCAAGGAACATTCTTGCGCCGGAAGCACCAACTGGATGACCACATCCAATTAAACCACCAGATGGATTTATAGGCTTTGCACCGTCAAAAGCGATTGTGCCATCTTCTACTGCGTTCCACTCCTCTCCTGGTTCAGTAATACCAAACGCAGATATTGCTGCATATTCGGATGATGTAAAGCAGTCATGAGTTTCAAAAACATCAATATCATCGATAGTCAATCCACTTCTTCTATATGCATCAAGAACTGTCTGTCTTGTCCACGGAAGAATGTACTTATTGTTCTTACTCTCTTCCATCTTCTTATCAAAACGCATTGGCGCCACTCTATGACCGTACCCCTTAACAACCGGAGCCTTCTCAATGTTTCTCTCATCAATAAATTTCTTTGAGCAGAGAATTACTACTGCTGCTCCGTCTGTAACCTGTGAACAGTCAGAAGTAGCCAGTCTTCCACCGACAAGCATATTCGTTGCTGTTCCACGCATATTTGCTTGCTCATAACTCATAAACCATTTACGAGTCTGGGCCATTGAATTGCGCTTCGCATTGGAATAATTAATGTTTGAAATCTGGGCAAGTGCACTCATATATCTATTTTCATCCAAGTTATATTTCTTTATTGTTTCATCTGCGAGTCGGCCAAATAGTTTTGGAAATGGGAAATCAATGCCTTTTCCTTCTTTTTCATAATAAGCAGCACGACCGAGAATATCTCCCCCCACCTTACTATCAACAGTCTTCATCAACTCCCAGCCAATAACAACTGCTACATCATAATCACCATTCTGAATCTTTGTTATTGCTGCATCAAGAGCGACAGAACTGGAAGCACAAGCTGCCTCGTAACGTGCACAAGGCACTCCATAAAATGCAGGACTTACTTCAGTAATAAACGCCCCAAGATGCCCCTGACTGATATACTGCTCAGCAATGAAGTTTCCTACATAACAAGCCACTCTGTTATCCTTGTTAAGAGAAATAATATCTTCATATGAAAGACCTGCATCGTTCAAACCATCTGTGAATGCCTCTTTTAGAATACCAACAACATTCTTTCCTTCTTTTGTCCAGTTACGTTCGAAATCGGTCTGAGCACCACCGAGAATATATACGTTGTTCATTCCTACACCTCACTTCTTTGCTTTGAAATAGATTCTGAAATCATACTTGGAAGGTTCAATCAATGACAATAAATGATCAACATCTACACTACCAAGTTCAAGTCTCTCTTTTACTAGTTCCTTAAAATCTGTCACCTCTAAAATTGCATCAACAACAGCCATAGGCGGACACCAGTTAAATCCAGCTGCCATTACATCATCTGCGTCATGAACACTGAATCCAACTTCTTCTGAAGCCGCTATTGAATAAATAACATATTTCAATAAGAAGTGCAGACACATCTCAGCTTCCTGAGAATGATTATCAATCAATGCCTGGAATGCAGATCTGTAGCTTCCTTTTCTCAGCTTACGTATCATTGTTTCAGCAAACGGAAACACATATTTATTTGCTTCTCTATAAGAATCAGACGCAATATCATACACATACATCTGCTTTACACCACTATCAAATTTTTTCAGATAATACAATCCACCACCAGATTTTCTACCAAGCATTCCTTTCTCAACTAACTTATTGATATAACCGGGACAAATAAAAGATTTATGTGAAAAGTCATTAGTGTTGGCATATATGTTATCAACTATAGCCTTATGAACATCCAAACCTACGAAGTCCGCTGTAGTGATAGGTGCCATTGTTCTACCCGTATATGCACCCAAAATAGCATCCACATAATCAATACCACCATTATCTTTATACTTTTCTGCATACTGGAGAGCTTCATTGATAAACTGAAATCCAATTCTGTTACCCAAGAAAGCAGGGCTGTCTTTAACTACTACTACAGTACGAAGAAGTATATTTGATAGATAATCCTTGAGATCGGTGAAAAGACCCATATCACTGTATTTCGTTGGAATCAGTTCGCATAAAGTCATAGCATATGGCGGATTAAACATATGTACGCCAAAGAAATGGCTTCTCAAATTATCAGGGAAACATTCTGCTAATGAAGTAATCGAGAGTCCCGATGAACCAGAACAGGCAATAGCATGAGATGGCATCACTTTTCCAATTTTCTGCATCAACTCCACTTTTGCTCCAAGTTCTTCTTTAATATGCTCAACGACAATATCCGATTTTGCTACGCATTCATCTAGCATAGCATAATCTGCTGGAATCAAGCGTGATGCAATGCTATCTGCCCTTACAGATGAAACCGACTTTGCTACTGTTGCTTTTGCCTTATTAATATCTCTGCAAACAAGATAAACTGTACAACCACCGAAGGCTGCATAAATTGCGGCTACATTACGTCCCATCGTTCCGTTTGCACCAACAATAGTAACTGTCTTTATTTCTCTCACAATTATTTCCTCCATATAATTATCTGTTTTTTTATTCTCTCTTAAACGCACATTCAAAAGCTTCCGCATAGTAACATCCAGCCTGCACCCCTCGATACGCGGCTAACCCTTCAAGTGCTTCATTACTCCTTGGATGTGGATATGGTCTCATAACTCCTTTATAAGCAGATAGAGCCTTAATCTTTATCTCAACGCCATCCTTACCAATCTCCACAAAATAGTTTGGAGAAAATCTGTTAGCGGAAGTATCAAATGACCATTCAGTGCTCGAAGGTACTTCCATGTAAAGGAGTTCCTTTAATGCCGGAAGATTATCTCGTCTCTGGAATAATCGACACGCAGCTTGAGCTGCGTAGGAAGTCTGAACATGGTCATTGTTTGTATCAGAAGGATGATGAGTAATGATTGCTTCTGCCTTCCAATCCTCAATACACGACTCAATGAACCGAACCAACTCAAGATGAGGTACCGTGTTCATCTGAATGTTTGGAAAATCAGCATGATATGTCTTTTCCACACCAACAATAGAAAAAGCCTTTTTTTCGTCCTCCAATAAAGTAGATGACAAGTCTTTTCTAGCTGCAGCCTGGCTTACCATAATTGTTACTGCAACGTTGTGTCCTTCTTCAACCAATTTATGTATTGTTGCACCTGCACCCAAAACCTCATCATCTGGATGTGCAACTACCACTAAATAATTCATGTCCATTCTCCCTTGTTATTATTTCTTAAAAAACTCTCGCCTCCAACAGTCTTTTATGGCTTCCTATATTCCGTACAACTGTGTACTTTATAACCATCTGGCACATAATTCTCACATGCCACGACAGCATTGCAGTCCAGCTGAGCAAACTTACCTACAACAGAATTATGATTAACTATTGCTCCTGCACAAATAAAAGAACCTCTTTTCACTTCCGCATTAGCGCTAACTACTGCCCTTACTTCAATTACACACCCTGCACCAACTGCCGCACTTTTACTCACTACTGCTTTTGGGTGAATCAAAGTGATTGGTTTTTTCAATCTTTCAAATATTTTTTCTCTGATTTCCGGATTTCCGATAGCAACAATCGAACCACCATATCCACCTTCAATTTCTTCAATTTCATTTATCTTCCCGATTGCTTCCAGCGAATTATCATCCAGAAAATCGATTTTTTTATAGCCAATCATTTCAGCTATTTCTTTTACTAGCTGACCATAACCTCCGGCTCCTATAATCAATAAAGATTTCACTTTACTCCCCTCCGTATAAGACTAATGTGCTATTCTTTTTTACGCAAATACCATTCTTATGACAATTATGCTTTTATGATTATTTTTTGTTTATTTCTTTGTTTTGTGATAACTACTCAGGAGGCTCTATTCGAAAATAAAATCAGAGCATCCTAAAATCGCATTTTTGATTACATCATATGTGTTATCCCTGCTTATGAGCAGTTCCAACATATGACATGATTTTCAGATAATCTCTAGAACCGACTTCGCTGCGAAAGCAGCCAGACACCTTGGTCTTGACTTTTATCATCCTGATATCACGTTCCGCCTGATTATTATCAATGCATTCTACCAGAACAAAGGTCTTTCCTTTTTCTTCCAGCCACACTTTTTCTCTGTGGTGACCGGAAGAGGATTCTCTTCTCTGGCTTGTTTGAAAAGTTCCTTGTATCGCTTATCAAACTTATAATAGTGATAATAGCTGAGAGTTTCTTTTCCTGCCTCAATAGCTTTCTCTTTGACCTTCTTCATTTCTAACAGAAGGTCTATAAACGCAGATGCCCATTTCTATTCGGGACGTCTCTCTATAACACCAGTCAATTCCCGTAATAAGTGTTACAGTAGATGGCATGCTGACAGTACTCGTAGTTCCAATACAAAGCCTAACAGTCATGCATTTTTATATGAAAGAGCTATCACGTGGTCCCTAGCCTCGATTCCAAGTGATTTAATTGTTCTCCCGAAACAAGAGTATTGGAATTGAAGCAAATTGATTTACTAGTATATGACTTGCTATGTACAAAATACAGAGCTAATATACAAGCCCCCTAAAACAATTGGTTATTAAATCATAGCCAATACCTGTTCTAGTATAAAAACAAATATTAGAAGGTACATTCTTCACAAGCCCGGTGCCTACAGATGTGAGGAGTACTCCACCACCAGTAGATCGCATCACATTTTTTTATTGGCCAGTCACATCGAGTAATCATTTTCATCCAAGTTGCCACAGTACAACTGTGGTAGCTCCTTTCTTATTCCTTTTTTTATAGATCATCCTTCTCAGGAGATCTGATTAACTTACCAGTACGTTGATATGCTCATCAGGTCTTCTGAAAATAGCATCCGGTCAGTGCTTCATAAATTGACACAGTTATCTGATTCTTTTATTGTTTCCATCGGTAATTCTCACTTACATATAGATAGCCTCTCGGAATCTCTGAGCCTTTAATGATGTGGCTTGTGAAACTCCATTTTTTATTTTTCTCCACCTTTTTTGTCTGGACATTCCACCTCAAATATGTAGCGCTTCGCGCCTTTAATAATGAGGTATTTCGTTCCTGCAGCCGCCGGTTCTAACTTTTAATTGGAGATGTATTTCATTGAACCCTGTTAACATTAGTGAAGATTCCGAGAGCCCATAATTTCTTATTTTGTACCATTGTTCCTTTTATATATTTGTTTGTTAAATAACAATGATATGACTATCTATAAAATTTCTTTATTTTGACAACAATAAACCTGCCTGGATAGTTTTCTCTCCAGAAACAGGCTTAGTCGATTATCTCCTTATTCATTTTTGCTCTGCAAATTGGGTTAATAGAACGGGTGCCAGAAGGGTAATGTATATCGACTGGGATTGGCAGCTCTCCCCATTTTAAACAAAAAACAATAAAGATGGGACTCGACTAAGCCACCAAACCCTTGTAGATACTGGTTTTTCTCTGGTTGTCCCTATTATATAATTATCGATAGACTTTTTAATTAAATCTTGCAAATGCGTTGCCCGTCAGAATCATACAACATATTACATAATTTTACACATTAGTTAAATAAAACTATGCTAATTCAACCATAACTTATTGCGAAATAGCCTTATCCTGTTTGTAAGTTGGCACCACTCTTTGCACCAAATCACAGATATCCTCCCTATTCCCATAACTAGCCTTCGCCAAATCCTCCAAATCCCCCAAAAACTTCTCCAAATCAAACGGAATCGGCTTCCCAATATGTATCAATTTATTCGGCGTAGTCTTCATCCCTTCCTCCGCCATAAGTTTCTCCTCATAAAGCTTCTCTCCAGGCCTCAACCCAGTATACACAACCGATATATCAACATCCGGCTTATACCCCGACAGCTTTATCAAGTTCCTTGCCAACGTATCAATTTTCACCGGCGCCCCCATATCCAGCACAAATATCTCCCCACCCTTCGCATACGTTCCCGCCTGCAACACAAGACTCACCGCTTCAGGTATCGTCATAAAGTACCGAATGATATCCGGATGCGTAACCGTAACCGGCCCTCCTGCTTCAATCTGCTTCTTAAAAAGCGGAATCACGGATCCATTACTCCCTAAAACATTACCAAATCGAACCGCCACAAAATCGGTATGTCTTCTCTGACCCTCTTCACATTCCGCACCCTTTTCCCTGGTAGCCGCCGCCACTTCATAGTCTGCACCTTCATCATGCCCATTCAGGTCCGGCAAAATAATCGGCCCCCCCTGTTTACTCAGCCTATCCATAGTCTGAATCACCATCTCACAAAGCCTCTTACTGGCTCCCATAATATTCGTAGGATTAACCGCCTTATCCGTACTGATCAGCACAAATTTCTCGCACCCACTCTGCAGTGCCGCGCTTGCAGTCTTATATGTACCCAGAACGTTATTCTTTATCGCCTCACAAGGACTCGTCTCCATCAAAGGCACATGCTTATGTGCCGCTGCATGATAGACCACATCCGGCCTATACTCTGCAAACACACTATTAACCCTTCTGCTATCCCTAACCGACCCAATCAAAACAACCAAATCCAACTTCGGATATTTCCGTCTCAACTCCTGTTCAATGTCATAAGCATTATTCTCATATATATCAAATATGATCAGCCGTTTCGGACCATGCGCCGCAATCTGCCGACACAACTCGCTGCCGATAGATCCACCTCCACCAGTAACAAGAATCGTCTTATTCCGCAGCGCATTAAAGATTTCCTCCATATTGACCTTAATCGGATCTCTTCCCAACAAATCCTCCACAGCCACACTCTTCATCTTACTGATCGACACTTCCCCGTTCACCAGCTGATATATTCCCGGAAGTATCTTCATTTCGCACCCAGTCTCTTTACAGATATTAAGAATATCTCTCTTTTCCTCAGCCGAGGCACTGGGAATCGCCAGCAAAATCTGGTCAACTTTATATTTTTCCGCATTCAGCAGAATATCATCTCTGTTGCCGACAATCGGAATCCCTTCTATGTAACGTCCCATCTTATTCGGATTATCATCAATAATACAACAAACCTTTGCCTTCACTTCACTGGCACGGTTCAAATCCCTAATAATAATCTGCCCGGCAGCTCCTGCCCCAATCAGCATAACCCGATGAAGAACCGCATCCTCTTCACTCTGTTTATTCCGATTACGCTCCAACAAAATAAACCGATAAGAAAACCGAACAGCAACCGTAAACACAAACTGCAGCATAATCCCAAACAGATAATAAGAAATAGGCATTCTTTTCAAAAACAAGGTAATTCCAATTATCTGAAACAACCCAGTCAAAACATTAGCCGCCCCAATCCGGAACAACTCACTAAAACTGGCAAACCGCCAAACGCTCTTATACAGCCTCAGTCCCCAATAAACCGCAATACAAAACACCGTATACCAAGGTGCAAACCTCAAAAACGCCCCCAGATAAACATCCGGAATCAAGGAATACCGACAGTCAAACCTAACCCACAAAGCCAGCATAAACGCCGCATTCACAGCAACAATATCATAAAGCACCAGCCAAAGCGCAATCGCCTGCCAATGTTCCATAACTTTTTTCTTCTTACCAGCCTTCCGCATCAACTCTTCCTGAACCCTGTCTCTTTCCTCATTCGTCTGTGCCGCTTTCCATCTTCTCTCTTCCTCACCGGTCAAACTGGAGCCATGTTCCATACTCTCGTCATATCCAGCGTCCTCTCTGCCACGAATAAACGCCTCCTGCTCATTATCCTCTCTCTTCCTGTCTCCGGAATTGATCTTCGCCAAAGCAAATACCATCACGAACAGGAACAGTACAAGCAGAAGCAGCAGCACAATGATTATCTGCCACATAATATCTCCCCTCGTATTTCCAAATCTTTTTATCTCTTTATTTTTATTTATTATTACTTTGAATATTCTCTGCCCACAAAAGACAATTCTTCGCCGACCCCGCATAGGAGCCGACCGGCGATATTCAACCGGAAACCATGCGTCACTGGCGCACAGCCTCTTGCCAGTTTCCCGGCATCTATATAAGAGTGATATTCACACTTATGTCTAAATTATTTGTCTGACTCATTTCCTCTTCCGCTCAAAATCCTTCAGGCATTTCTCCCCAAGATTCCTCGCGCTGTTCAGGAACCGGCTGCCCTGATGCCCATTCTCACACTCAAACATAGCCCCATTTTTCTTGATCTTCCCGCCGCAGACAAAGCACTTACTGCTTGTCCCTTCCGCACTAAGCTCCAAAACCACGATCCCGGCGCCCCATGCCTTATATTTCAGAAACTCTCTTATCCTGCTTCCCAAATACAATGGCGAATACATTCCTGAACGATACTGGACAACCTTCGTAAACTCCTTATCATAAGACGGAAATACGATCACGCTGGCCTCTTCCCTCACACAGAAATCCACGATTTCCCTGCTCACCTGATGCGCATAATGCTCAGACAGGTTTCTTAACCGCAGATAATATTTGTGATTCGCATGAGGAGCATTATCTTTGTCCGTATAAACCCTGGATTTCTCGATTTTCTCCAAAAGGACCTTACATTTGCTTCTGTACGCATCCCCGCCTCTGCAGGAATACACAGCCTTTTGTTTCCCATCCCCATCCAGCACACAGCACATAGCAAAAATGTCCGTATTCGTAAATTGTACGCTGCAGACATTTTCTTTTTCCTTCATCCGCTCTTTTGCGTTCCTGGCATCCTCTGTCTGCTGTTTTACAGGCACATGCAGCCAAAATCCCTTCTCCCTAAAAACAACAGTAGGAGAAAGTATCATGCCATCCTCAGGCAGCAACTGCCCCTTTAACCTGCAGTCCATCCAGTTCCACCTGTTTCCATCCCATACCTTCAGAGAAATCTTATTATCCCTAAAATCCTTATACATCCCCTTAAAGTAGGTAACCGATGCATCAATGGTGTCCGGTATGGTATAGACCAAATCATCGCCTGAATTCTTATACTTTTCCGTATAACTTTTTAAACTGGCAGAAGCTTTATTAATAGCCGAACGCCTGAAATATACCGGAACCCTGTCAAACGGCAGCGGCCTCTCGGGCACTCTCCCGTCCCTCCCCGGAATGGTTAAACGTTCCAGCGCGCCCTGCATCTGAAGGAGATTCAATTCCCATATTTCCTCATGGTCCAGAAGCAGGCGAAAATAAAAGTCCAGCACCTGTCTGTAATATTTCTCTGTTTCTGTCAGCCATTCCGGGTGAGAACAGCGAAGTTTGTATTTAATTGTCTTAATGCTGTATCCTGTTTTCATTCACTTATTCCAATAAATGGGACATATTTTTTTAGAAATGCGACAGNGTCTGTAATATTTCTCTGTTTCTGTCAGCCATTCCGGGTGAGAACAGCGAAGTTTGTATTTAATTGTCTTAATGCTGTATCCTGTTTTCATTCACTTATTCCAATAAATGGGACATATTATTTTAGAAATGCGACATCAAAAGACAGGAAGTAGTATTAACAAAAATAAGTTTCCGGTCTTTAGTCAAAACTAAGTTTAACGCTAAAAGCCTCTAAAGTCAATATGCCAAAAAATAATGGCAATTTTTTGGCTATTTTTAGTATATTCGGAACCACTGGAAAACTTTACCGGATATAAAATGAAAACCGTGATATTTTGGCACCATTAATAGAAAATCATTAATGGTCAGAAAAGTGGTCTGAATTTGTACAATAAATTCATAATTTTTAGGAGGTCAATATGTCCAGAAAAGGTGAAAATATCAGAAAAAGGAAAGATGGACGTTGGGAAGCACGATATATCAAAGGGCGTGATATGGACGGTAAGATTCGTTACGGTTATCTGTACGGCAGGTCCTACACGGAAGTAAAAGATAAAAAAAAACAAGATCATATCCGAAAATCCTAATTTTTATCTGTACGGCAGCCAGTCCTCTTCACTGCCCCATGATGACCAGATCCGTACCGTAAGCATACAGTGGAAAGCCCATATCCGCTATACCGTGAAAGAAAGCACATATTCCAACTATGAGGAGATTCTTGACAACCACATTCTGCCCCTCCTGGGCCAAATGCAGGTTAAAAAGTTTACAAACCATACCCTCACAGGTTTTGTGCAAAAGGAACTGGAGCAGGGAATGGCCTTCGGAAGTATCCATGTGATCCTAAGTGTGCTCAAAAACATTCTCCGGTATGCTCAGGAATTCGGTTA
This sequence comes from Blautia marasmi, assembly GCF_900258535.1. Lineage (NCBI taxonomy): Bacteria > Bacillati > Bacillota > Clostridia > Lachnospirales > Lachnospiraceae > Blautia > Blautia marasmi. The sequence goes on along the minus strand of NZ_OIWX01000001.1, from coordinate 2,688,759 downwards.
CTTCCCGGCTGAGCCGCTTAAATTCCCCCGTATCCCTTCAAGCAGCAGTGATATACAGATCATGAGCAGCGAGGATTACAAGAAACTCGATTCCTACCTGTTCAACAATATGGATCCCTTTTCTTTTGGTATCCTCTTATGCATGTACACCGGAATCCGTGTAGGCGAACTGAGCGGCCTGAAATGGGAAGACATTGATTTTGCCCAGTGCAAAATTCAAATACGCCGCACTGTGACACGTGTAAAAAACCTGAATATGCTCATAACAGACGGAAAAAATCAATGCTCCCGCACACATTTGAATATCGGCACTCCCAAAACACCAACATCCATACGTTCCATTCCTCTGCCTGACAGACTTCTGGCACTGGCTGCGTCTTTAAAGAAGGACAGCAGCTATTTTATCCTAACCGGAACAGAAAAATGCATGGAGCCAAGGACAATACAACGCAGATACGCCGCTCTTTTAAAAAAATGCCGGATCCCTCACATAAAAATCCATGCGCTCCGCCACCAGTTCTCATGCCGCTGGATAGAACAGGGTTTTGACACAAAATCCCTGTCCGAAATCCTAGGCCACACTTCTGTAAAGACAACGCTTGACTTATATGTGCATATACAGCCGGATACCAAGCGCAGGTATATGAACCAGCTCACAATACTATGAATAAGAATTATGAATGGTCACCAAAATGGTCAGAAGCCGCCGGACGCGCCTTCTGACCTGTCTTTTTTATCTCCTGTCGCATTTCTAAAATAATATGGTTAAAGATATACCATCCCCCAAATCCTGCACTGAGGCATACCTTGTGCCATTATCCGCCTTCCTCCATATTCATACATCTTCCCCAAAAAGATGTTTCTTACACAGAATATCCCTAAAAACTTTCTATAAATCCATAAATCAAATCCATAAATCAAAACAGGTATCTCCTTGCCAAATCCTCGCACGGAAATTTGAGCACTTACACCCATCTTCCTCTTACACACAATACGCATCCCTCCCGGAAAGCTTTTTTGTCACACAAAGAAGTTGGGCGAAATTTTCCACATAACAAAAAAGGCCCCGCACCACACGGACCCCCTCTATCTCTTTATCACCCCATCAAAAAAGTAAAACCCCCCGCCGTATCATTCACCGGCAGGGGTTTCCACTTTTATGATTATTCTTATTATCAAACTCAGTATCTCAAAATTCAAACATTTTGTCAATCAATTACAGGGAAAATCCTTCAACATCTCCACCACTTTCTCAAACTCCATAAAGTGCGAAGCCTTCACCAAAATGGTATCCCCATCCCGGATCATCTCCGGCAGAGCCTCCAGCAGGCTTTCCTTTTCCGCAAAATGTACAATATCTTTTGTAGGTGCTGCCAGCCTGGCTGCCTCAGCCATATCCCCTGCCAGTTCACCCACGCAGATGATCTTATCAATATCTCTGGCAGCGGCATACACCCCAACTTCCCGGTGCATCTCCACTTCCTCTTTTCCAAGCTCACCCATATCACCCAATATGGCAACTCTTCTACCCAGCGCATCCTGCAGCACATCCAGAGACGCTTTCATGGAAACCGGATTGGCATTATAACAGTCATCCACGATCGTCCTGTTCCCTGTCTCTATAATATGGAAGCGACCGCTCAAAGACTGCAGACTCTCGATCCCTTTCTTTATCTCTTCCATATTCATCCCATAGGTAAGCCCAACAGCCGTTCCTGCCAGCGCATTATACACCATATGACGCCCGGGTATGGGAATCACTACCTTAAAGCTCTCTTCTCCCGCATGAATCCGGCATGAAATGCCTTTCAGTCCCTTACTCTCAATCTCATCCGCCCATACTCCCTGATGGTTATCAACACCAAAGAACAACGGCTTTATCCCTTTCACATCCCTGACCGTGATCAGCTTATCGTCATCCCCGTTCAGGATCACATGTCCGTCACTTTCCAGGAAATCAAATATCTCTGTCTTTGCCTTCAAGATCCCGTCACGGGATTTCAGAAATTCCAGATGGCAAAGTCCGATATTCGTGATCACACAGGTATCCGGCCGCGCGATCTTAGCCAGTCTGTGCATCTCCCCGAAATCACTGATGCCCATTTCCAGCACCGCGATCTCGTGATCCGGGCGCAGCCCAAATACAGTCAGCGGAACTCCCAGTTCATTGTTAAAATTCCCTTTTGTCTTCAGCACATTGTATTTTTCTTCCAGCACAGCCGCGATCATTTCTTTGGTACTGGTCTTACCGACACTGCCGGTGATTCCCACTACCGGGATGGACAATTGCTTCAGATAAAACTCCGCAATATCCTTCACAGCCTGCAACGAAGAATTCACCTTTATATAAGGAAAGCTTTTTTCACCCAGCCCCCTTTCTGTGAGGGTACACAGTGCCCCTTTTTCCATCACACCGTCAATAAAATCATGGGCATCTACCCTGGCACCCTTAATAGGAACAAACAGAAAACCTTCCTCCACCTTTCTGCTGTCCGTGACTATTCCCTGTACTTCCTGTTCCTTCTTCTCCGGGCTGCCCACATAGACACCGCCGCAGACTTTTGCTATATTTTCCAACGTAAGATTTTTCATGGCACACCTCTGATCCGTTATATTTTCCGTAACAGTTCAGACAGATGAACTGTTACATGCATCCAACCATTAAGGATCGCCTTGCGATGGGCTGGATGCCGACTGCCGCCACGCATTCATACGGCCAGCGCAGTGCATGCGCAGACCCGTCTGAACTGTTAGATTTTTCCGGCTATTTATATTTTTTCAAGGAAACCTCAATCAGTTTCTCGCACAGTTCCGGGTAATCCATGCCCAATACCTTTGCCTCCTGGGGGATCAGGCTGGTAGGTGTCATCCCCGGCAGCGTATTGGCTTCCAGACAGTACATATTTCCTTCTTTGTCCAAAATGAAGTCCAGTCTTGCATATGCCTGCAGGGCTAGTGCCTTATATCCAAGCTCCGCGTATTTCTGCATCTCCCTGGTCAGTGTTTCGGGCAGTTCCGCGGGACATGTCTCAATGGTGGAACCTGCCTCGTATTTGTTCTTATAATCATAAAATCCCTGAAGCGGCGCAATCTCAATAACCGGATATGCCTTGCCATCCACTACGGCTACAGAGAACTCACGCCCCTCAATGAACTGTTCCACTACCGCTTCGTTTTCATAGGAAAAGGATTCCTCAAGGGCTGCCTCATACTCTTCCTGGTTCTTAGCAATACACACGCCCACACTGGAACCGCCGCAGCAAGGTTTGACGATAACCGGGAAATCCATATCATAGTCAGCCAGTTCACTGCTGCATTTTCCCTTCTGCAGAGTCACACCCTTGGGTGTGGGTACTCCTTTTGCTTCAAATACCATTTTTGTGATGCTTTTATCCATCGCCATCCCACTGCTCAGCGGCCCGGAACCGGTGTATGGAATGCCCATCAGGTCAAATACTGACTGGACCTTGCCGTCCTCCCCATTGGAGCCGTGCAGAGCCAGGAAAACCATATCTGCGGCCTTGCAGATATCCAGTACATTCGGTCCGAAGAATTCTTTCCTGCTCTTCATGGTTTCTTCCAGTTCCCTGCTTTTTGCCTGCATATAAGCAGTCTCTGCATCTATATCATAGGTAAGGGGAAACATCTCCTCACCCCACTCCTCTTTTCCAAAATACGCGTCCACCAATACTGCCTTATGATTTCTCTTGCGCAAAGCTGTGCAGATCCCCTGTCCGGACACAATGGAAACTTCCCTCTCCGTACTGCTGCCGCCTGCTAAAACTACTATATTCATGCTCTTTCTCCCTTTTCACAGCCATTTGGTTTTATTAACCTGTTCTTTTTATACTAATCAATTTAAACTTTTTTGTCAACGCTGTTGCTGTCTCACAACATAATCTGCAATAAAAAAGACACCTCAGGTTCAGATTTTTTCCTTCTATCCTGATCTCCCGGGCTCCATCTCTGCTGCAAAAAAGCATTTCGCAGCAGCTCTCCATCGTCAAAATAACTGTCACACCGCAATCTTTTTCAGCACTTTTATCCATATTTTTCATCTTTATGACATATATCTTCAACACAAAATACAATTTGACATGCAAACAGCATAAAAAATCATATGTTCTGTGCACATTTTACAGTAAAATTATCACATTCCAACAAGTCAGGCGCTGGTTGGACGAGATTCCGAATGGGCACTCCATCTTACCCTTTTATGCGTTCTTTGTATCAGACAGAACAAGCGTCCCCGAGGAGGCGCGGAACACCTTGGGGCTGATGCCTATTTTCTGCTTAAATGCTTTGGAAAATACCAGTGCGTCTTTATATCCCACCATTTCCGCGATCTGCTTGACCGGCAGTGTTGTGTCCTGAAGAAGCAGGGATGCTTTATTCATACGGACACCCAGCAGATATTCATAGGGCGAAACGTGAAGAATCTGCTTGAATATCTTAGTCAGGTAGCTGCGGGTAATGCCGATATAACTGCACATGTCATTGACCTTTATATCTTTGTGATAATTCTGTTCAATGTAGGCAACCGCATAGTCCACATACTCCTGCTGGTGATATTCTGTGAAAGGCTCCCGTGAGACGTGCGTACTTTGATATTCACGGATAATATTTGCCAGAAACAGGGTAAGCTGGCTCTGACGCACCAGGTCATTGGCATAAGTAAGCTGATGGGCCGCCAGCATGGCATCCACACAGGCGGTAAGTTTCTCCTCCTGTTCAAAGCGGACCACCCGCTGACTGTCAGAAAACCCGGCGTGTTCCAGGCACTCATATGCCCGGATACCGTCAAATGCCACCCAGACATAGGACCAGGGCGTTTCCATATCTGCCCGGTATACAGTGGTCTCCTCCGGCATAATGAGAAATGCATCATGAGCGCTAAGCTCTCTGGTGTTTCCATTTGCTGTAAAGGTGCCTTTTCCGCTTACTACATAATGCAGAAGATATTCCTTCCGGGCAGCAGGGCCGTAAGTATGCCCTGCCTCGCAGATTTCCCTGCCGCAGTAAGCCAGATAAAGCTCCACAGAGTTTTTTCTGAGAAATTCCAGGCATTGATACTTGGGGGATTCCGTGTATTTCACCTCGGTGTCCTTATGTACGCTGTCCATTTTGAATCTCCTCCTTTTCACCCTCATCCATAAAATCAGCTATAAGTATTATAGCATTATGCTCATCCGGTGAAAAGGAAAATGTAATACCAACGGATGTGCCGAACATCTATAACAAGGAAGGAGCATATGTATGAAAAGAAACAAGAAGATCCGCAAGTCCCTGTCACTGCTCATGGCTCTGGCCCTGACCGCAGGAAATCTATCTCCTGCCACAGTCAAGGCAGAACCCGTAATCGTGGATAAGAACATCCTGGAAGGACTGGTTCCCACCACAAATGCTGCCGGAGGCATTGCCAATCCCGAGGCTGCAACAGACGGTATCAAGACAGACAGCAATGTAGACATGAACAATACCCGCATCGACGCCGGGGAAGAAATCGGCGGGGATGACAATGGCTACTCCCAGTGGAACCAGGTGTATCTGCAGTATGATTTTGGTGATGTCTACAGTGTAAAGGCCGTGGATATATACCGCAACACCTATGATATCGCAGTCTCCACCTTCAAGGACGTTAAAGTGGAACTGTCGTCTACGGAAGATTTCTCTGAAAGTGTTGTCCTTTACGGTGATCCTGACGGCGAAGATATAGTGGAAACCGTGGACACCAAAGGCACCTCCCAGTACCTGGAAGCAGAGAATACAGTGGATGCCCGCTACCTTCGTGTATGGGGAAAAGGGCATTACATTGAAAATACGGTAGGTACCTGGAAGGGCTACAGCAACGGCGTCCTTTTCAATGAGATCGAAGTCATTGCCTCTGTTGAGGAGGGATCCACAGACCCCGGCGGCGATGAGGAAATGGTGGACGCCAACATCATGACAGGTCTTCTTCCCACCTCCAACTCTCCGCACCAGATTGTAAGCGGTGACGCCACCGTGCCCCAGGTTCAGATCAAGAATCCAGAAGCTGCCACAGATGGTGTCAAATCCGGCAGTGACGATGACTCCAACAACACCAAAATAATCGCCGGAGAAGAAATCGGAGGCGATGACAACGGCTATTCCGGCTGGGATCAAGTATACCTGCAGTATGATTTCGGCAAGCTCCGCGACGTAAAAGAGATCGACCTGTACCGGAACACTTATCCCAACGCAGTGTCCACCTTCAAAGATGTGAAAGTGGAACTGTCCGCAGATGAGGATTTCTCAGAGAGCACCATCGTATACGATACTGCCGATTATGAGGAGACCACCGACAATAAAGGACAGCCCCAGACTCTTGTCCTGGAGGAGCCCGTATCTGCCCAGTACATCAGGATCTGGGAGAGAGGCCACTACATCCAGAACACCAACAGCGCCTGGAAAGGTTACAGCAACGGTATCCTCTTTAATGAGATTGAAGTAATTGCCAGCATTCCAAGATCAGAGGTTCCCGCTCCGCCGCCGGAGGAGGAGTCACAGAATATTGCCCTGGGTAAGATCCCATATGTGCGCGGTCTGACCCCTACCAATATTGAGGCCATCACAGACGGCAGTGTTGACGACAACTATGCGGTGCACAACAGCACCGGAGAGCGCTGGCTTCAGTTTGAATACAAGAATAATTACCAGATGAAAGAAATCTGCTTCAAGCTCGAAGAAGGCACATACCAGTCCGTAAAGGTCTCCGTGTCCTCTTCCCCCACCAATGCGGGACAGACTGTATTCCAGCAGAATAACTGGACACAGGGTGCTGACATGCAGACAATAACCCTTGACCAGCCTGTTACCGGAAGATACGTGCGCTTTACTGTAAACAAAGATAACAACAGCCCCACCAAATATTCAGAGGTGGAGATCTGGGCCACAGGTAAATCTTACGACGAGTCCAAGCCCGAATATGTGGCACCGGATTCCAAATATGACACCCTGGTGTGGGCAGATGAGTTTGACGGAGACAGCATTGACGAGACAAAATGGAATATCATTGACGGTATGGCAAACCACGCAGCCATCTACAACAGAGACGCTGTCAGTATCGTGAAGGATGGAGAGGAAAGCTATCTTTCCATCAACTCCAAAAACTACGGCTCCACAGATGCCCTTATTGATGCGGTAGGCTGGGATCAGTACGGTTCACAGCAGTTGGCCTCCAAGGTCACATGGTCATCCGGCCGTCTGGAATCCAAGAATAAGTTCTCCTTCCAGTTCGGACGCATGGCAGTCCGCGCAAAGCCCAACGATTCCCAGGGTATCTGGCCGGCTATCTGGATGCTGTGCCAGGATGAGACCGGACATGATGAGATCGACGTGCTGGAATACCTTGGTCAGGACGCCTGGTCAGCCTGGACCACCAACCATTTCGGTATCCTGAGCTACAATAAAGGCTCACACGGTATTGCCACCAACAATTATGAGGCATGGTGCCAGGACTTCCATGTATTTGAAGTAGAATGGGACCCTGAAGCTATCACCTTCTTTATCGATGGCAATCAGGTACATAAAACCAGCCAGGCCAGGGATGACGGCAGAGACGGCATGCACACCCGCCCCATGTTCCCAATCCTGGAAACACAGGTGGGCGACGGCTGGGTCGGCGATGTGGACTACAGCAAACAGAACACAAAACAGGACAGTGATTTCCTGGTTGACTGGGTTCGTGTATACCAGACTGAAGATCAGGCAGTTACCCGTTTTGACGACCTGACAGAAATTTCAGGGGGAACCAATGACGATTACTTTATCAGTGCTTCCTCGGCAACAGACGACCTTATGGCACTCACAAAGGGAGATGAACCTTATGAGGACAAGGACAATTTCTATTACGGCGGACAGCCCAGATATGAGGACAGCAGAATCGCAGTAAAAGAAAACGCTGAGGACCAGTCCCTGGTATACAAAATCCCCGGTGTAAATGATGTACATCTGACCGCCTATTATCAGACCCTCAGTGACGCGGCCCAGTGGGACGGCGGCGCAGGTTCCTACAAAGGCGCATCCATCAGGACCACGCTGAAGGATAATGCAAATATTGATTTCCAGGTATTTTCCTCACCTGACGGAAAGAACTGGACAAAGTTTGAAAATATTAAGACTGTAGATAATTTCCCTGAGGCATATCCAAGCTATGCCAGGATCACATTTGACGCTTACGGACTTCCGGAAGGCACAAATTATGTGAAAGTTGCATTCCCGGACTATAAAGGTGTCAGTTACACTTTGAGATCAGGGGCAGTAAAAGAGGTACAGAACACAGATATCCAGCTTGCAAAAGTGACCTTCCTTCAGGATCAGCAGGAAACTGCGGATAAATCCCAACTGGAAGCAGTCATGGCAGAAGCGGATGCTTTGAACGCCGAAGATTATACGGCTGAGAGCTGGAAGGTATTGAGTGATTCCCTGGATGCTGGAGCGGCTGTCATGAATGATGAGACAGCCATTGCACAGGAGATCGCGGATGCTGCCACAGCCATCCGAAATGCTATCGACAGCCTGGAGGAAGCACCGGAAGCAGACAAAACGGCGCTTAAATCCGCACTCGATAAAGCTGCAAAGCTCATCGAAAGCGATTATACCGCAGCCTCATGGAAGACTCTGACAGAGGCAGTCAGTGCAGGCCAAAAGGTATTTGATGACAAAAAAGCTTCTGACAGTGATATCAAAAAAGCTGCAGAGGATATTCAAAAGGCAATAGACGGACTGAAGAAGATAACAAAAACAAATAAAACAGCATTAAAAAATGCGCTTGACAAAGCATCTAAACTGAAACAAAACGACTATACCGCGTCCTCATGGAAGAACCTCACCAAAGCAGTAGACGCAGGTAAAAAAGTGCTGGACAATAAAAATGCTTCCCAGAAGGATATTGACAAAGCAGCCGAAAGCATCACAAAAGCTGTATCTGACCTGAAAAAGGAAATAAAAGGCACATGGAAGAAAAATGCCAAGGGCTGGTGGTATGATTACGGCAACGGCAAGTGGCCGGCAGGAAAATGGGAGCTTATCGAAGGGAAATGGTATGCGTTTGACGCCGACGGCTATATGCGGACCGGATGGTTCCGGGACGGAAATACCTGGTATTACCTCACCGGTTCAGGCGCTATGGCTACCGGTTGGCTCAAAGACGGAGGAAACTGGTATTATCTCAGAGACAACGGCAGCATGGCTACCGGTTGGATGAATGTTGGTGGTACCTGGTATTATCTCTCCGGTTCAGGCGCCATGCTCACCGGATGGATAAAGCTTGGCCAAACCTGGTATTACCTGAACGCTTCAGGCGCTATGGCTACCGGATGGATCAAACCGGGAAGTGACTGGTATTACATGACCTCCTCAGGCGCCATGGCTACCGGATGGATCAAACCGGACAATAGCTGGTATTATCTGAACGCTTCAGGCACTATGGCTACCGGATGGCTTCACCTGAACAATAACTGGTATTACCTCAATGCATCAGGCCGCATGGCTACCGGATGGATCCGGCTGGGAAGCAGTTGGTACTACCTGACAAACTCAGGTTCTATGGCCACCGGATGGCTGAAAGACGGCGACAACTGGTATTACCTCACTGCCTCAGGCCGCATGGCTACTGGATGGCTCAGACTGGGAAATAGCTGGTACTACCTGACTAACTCCGGCGCTATGGCTACCGGGTGGATAAAAGACAGTGGCAAATGGTATTATCTCACCGCCTCAGGCACCATGGCTACAGGCTGGATCAAAGACAGCGGCAAATGGTATTACCTGACTGCTTCAGGCGCTATGGCCCAAAACACATGGATTGACAATTACTATGTCAACGCAAACGGTGCCTGGACACAAACCCGTTAATTTATTTCAGACAGCACACACTCACTATAGAAAAGGGGCCGGTATCCACAAAATGCCGGCCCCACAAATTTATGAAACATATTTTCATGAAAAAAGACGAACTATTGGCCTTCTGCCAACCGTTCGTCTTTTTTCTTCTATCCATTCATTTTTTCTTCTATCCATTCAGCAGGTCTATACCTTCTGAATGCCTTATTCCTGCCAACATCAGTACACCACTACCGGCACACCTTTTTCTATATTATTATAAATCTTCTCCGCATTGGCCGGAGGCGTATTCACGCAGCCGTGGGAACCATTGTTGATGTACTCCGAACCTCCGAAGCTTTCCCTCCAGTCTGCATCGTGGATGCCTGTATTCGCATAGAACGGCATCCAATACTGAACCGGTGAGGAATAATTCTCACCAACCAGTGTGGCATTTCTCTCTTTATACATAATGCCGTAGATTCCCGTGTGGGTATCCCAACCCTGGTTATGGTTGCCTGTTACAACATCCGTACTCACCAGAAGCTGTCCGTCCTTGTAGAACCACATGTGCTGCGCCTGCAGACTGATCTCCACATAGGTATTTCCGATATCATTGGTATCCCGCACATAGCCCCTGTAAGTGTACTCAGGCTCCATGGTCTGGGACTGGCCGCTCTTTATGGCCTCCACCAGCTTTGCGGTAGTATCATTTCTCGCTATCAGCCATCCGTAGTCTCCTCCGCTGACTGTAATGGTCTCTCCATTGGAGGTAACAAACTGGCGGGGATAACCAAAGGTATCATATTTCTTAGCCATTTCCACCACGTACTCTTTTGCTTTCTCCTCGTCCAGGACCACGTCCCCGTTCTCATCTGTGGTAAGCCAGTTCTTGATAACATCCTTGTTCACCACTTCCTGCCTGTCCGAAAAGTCAAAGGTGACGGTTACACCCAGAAATACATTGCTCTGGTCACGCTGCTTGATCAGATTCTCATCTGTGCTGTATACTGTGGGCTTCAGATAACACTCTTCCGCTTCCAGGTCCAGCTCTGTTTTTCCCTCATCAATGGCCTTCAGGATCTGTTCTTTTACCTTGTCCTTATCCAGGGCATTTCCCATAACCTCCGGCACGATCTCGTATCCGGTGTCTGTATCGCCCAGATAAGCATCCGCAGGCTGTGTTATATTTGCTTCCTGGAACGCATCCAGGGCATCTATAGCAGTATACAGCATGTCTTTGTCATAGGTGGTCGTGGCTGACATATCGTAGTCATTCTGATGCGCAAATGACAGGAACCAGAGAAACGGATTCTGCTTGTCCTTCAGCTCCTGGATCTTGCCGTCATCCACATACTGCATATTCATCTGTGATGCCACTATGGATTCCGTCTTACCGTCCCGCTCCTTCAAATGCAGCGTGTAAGACGCAATCTCATCCACTATGTTGTCTTCCACATCCTCCACGCTCTTGCCGGAGGCATTCATTCCGTTGATCTGGGAACCCAGATAGAAATGTTTGGTAAAGTATACGACACCGGCTATGTACCCAAGCACCATGAGCGCTATATATCCGATCAAAATACCCAGTACGATCTTCTTTGCCTTCGTATACTTTCCTTTCTTCCCTTTCTTTTTTTTCATAACCTCTACCCCTTATGTTATAACTTTGTTTGTCCGTAACGATCCGGTCGTCTGTATCGCTACGTGTATTCGCCCATTATACATTACTTTGCAATGGGGCAAATACCTGCTGCCGCTGCTCTTTTGCACGTTCAACGCAGTAGGTGCGCAGACCTGACCGAGCAGTTACACTTATCCTTCGTTTACTATTCTATTTCATTTTGATTGTCGAAGTAAAGTGTTTTATGCAAAATTCATTAAAATATCACATTTCTGTAAATTATCCGATAATTATCCGGTACTTCCGTAACCAAATAGAAATAAGGCGTTATACAATAAGGCAGACCTTCTGCTTTTCTGCAAAAGTTCTGCCTTGTTATCTCACTTATGTGGTTTCCCGCTGCTATTTGGCAGGTCTGCACCTTTAACGTGCATCACTCTGCCAGAAGCTTATCGATACTAACCAATTTCACGCTGAGTACAAAAATCTCGGTTGCAAGCTGCAGCTCCTCCGGTGTGGGGAAGCTGGGTGCAATACGGATGTTGCTGTCATGAGGATCAATACCATATGGGAAGGTAGCGCCCGCCTCTGTCATCTTCACGCCGGCTTCCGCTGCCTTGGCAACAATATCCTTTGCACAGCCTTCCATGGAGTCAAAGGAAATGAAATATCCGCCCTTCGGTGTGGTCCATGTTCCGATCCCTGCTCCGCCGATCTCTTTTTCCAGTGTATTCTCCACTGCCTCAAATTTCGGACGAAGGATCTCTGCATGTTTTCTCATATGCTCATGCATACCTTCAATATCCTTGAAGAAACGCACATGCCTTAACTGGTTGATCTTGTCATGACCAATGGTCTGGATCGCCATATGTTTCCTGAAATCAGCCAGGTTTCTGGGTGAGGACGCAACAGCAGCGATACCGGAACCCGGGAAGCTGACTTTTGAAGTGGAGATGAATTTGTAAGCCAGATCCGGATTGCCCGCTTTTTCACATTCCTCCAGAATCTCCAGCAGGAAATCCTGTTCCTCATATAAATGATGGATGCAGTATGCATTATCCCAGAAAATACGGAAATCCTCTGCCGCCGGTTTCAGTCTGGCAAAGCGTTTCACGGTCTCCTCAGAGTAGGTGATGCCCTGTGGGTTGGAGTATTTCGGAACACACCACACGCCCTTGACTGCCGGATCGGAGCTTACCAACTCCTCTATCATATCCATGTCCGGGCCTGCAGGAGTCATGGGCACAGTGATCATCTCAATACCAAAGTATTCGGTGATCTTAAAGTGACGGTCATATCCCGGTGACGGGCACAGGAATTTTACTTTATCTAATTTACACCAGGGAGTGCTGCCGCAGACACCATGTGTAATGGAACGTGAAACTGTGTCAAACATCACGTTCAGGCTGGAGTTGCCGAAGATCACGATCTGGTCTGCGGAAACCTCGGTCATGGCTCCCAGAAGTCTTCTTGCTTCAGGAATACCGTCCAGCAGGCCATAGTTGCGGCAGTCAATACCTGTTTCACATTTCAGTTTGTCAGTGCTTTTTAACTCTTCCAGCATATCCATTGCCAGCTCAAGCTGCTTCTTGGATGGCTTTCCTCTGGACATATCCAGATTCAGTCCCTTTGCTTTTACTTCCTCAAATTGTTTTTCCAAATCGGCTTTCATAGCCTGCAGCTGCTCTCTGCTCAGTTCTTTGTACGGCGTCATGGCTCTCCTCCTGGTGATCTTCATAATTTATAACTGTTTTATTCCTTCGCGGGCAACGATTCCGTCGGGCTGCGAAGACTTACTGCCACGGTAAAGCATCCCGTGCAGCTTCTTAACAATTATGCTTCGTTATGTGGTATTGTATGATAGAATATGACTTTATGTCAATACCCTCTTGCATTTTTGGTAATTTTTTCCCCTTTTTACTGGGTTTATAGCTTTTTATATGCAATTTAACAAATGAAATCCTGCATTTTCCTTACTGTTTTTTTCTATTCCCGCTGATAAGCCTCGGAAGCAGCAGAATCTCATGCATAAGAAGCGGAATTGCGGAAATCCCCAGCAGCCAGCGCCATTCTCCAAAGGACAGCTGCACCGTCTGAAATGCCCGGACAAAATACGGCACCTCCGTGACCATAACCTGAAGGGCCAGCCCCAGGAAAAATGCCAGTATCATAAACGGGTTATCCAGATGGTTCATACGAAGTACCGACTTATCCCTGTCCCGCATTCCAATGGCGTGGAAAAGCTGCGACACACCCAGCACGGTAAAGGCGTAGGTCTGGCCTCCTTTGTGAAAGGCGTAGAGCGTGATCGCACTGATCAGCATTCCGTAAAATACGGTGAACAGCCACCCTCCGTGGGCGAACAGCCCTTCATTGGGATCCCTGGGCTTTTTCCTCATGAGGGATGCCGGGTCATTTTTGTCCACGCCCAGGGCCAGGGCAGGCAGGGAATCTGTGATCAGGTTTACCCACAGGATATGGCTTGCCTTCAAAGGCGTTTCCAGGGAAAGCAAAACAGCCACGAACATGGTAATGATCTCTCCGAAATTGGAGGACAGCAGGAACAGGATGGATTTCTTGATGTTCACGTAAATGCCTCTGCCCTCTTCCATGGCCTTCTCAATGGTGGAAAAGTTGTCATCCGTCAGCACCATATCCGCAGCATTCTTTGCCACATCCGTTCCGTTTTTGCCCATGGCGATTCCAATGTCGGCGGCCTGCAGGGAGGGTGCGTCGTTGACTCCGTCCCCGGTCATGGCTACAATCTGTCCGTTTTTCCGGAAACGGCTGACAATCTTTACTTTATGTGCAGGGGTGACACGGGCGAATACCCGCAGGTCTTTCATCTTCTTTGCAAAACGCTCCTCGCTCATGTTGTCCAGCTCTGCGCCGGTGACGCACTGGTCCATGGAGTCCGCTATGCCAATCTTTTTTGCAACAGCCAATGCTGTGTCTTTGTAGTCCCCCGTGATCATAGCCACCTGTACCCCTGCCTTTTTCAGGGTACGGATAGACTGGGTGACTTCTTTTCTGGGCGGGTCCATCATGCCTGCCATTCCTGCAAACACCAGATTGCCTGTGAGGGCAGACTCGCTTTTATCTTTTACGTGTTCCTTAAATGCCAGAGCCAGCACACGAAGTCCGTCCTGGGCCATTGCCTCCATTGCCATGCGGATCTTCATGCGCTGCACTTCCGTCATAGGGACCGCATTTCCACGGATTGATACAAACGCGCAGCGCTCCAGCAGATAATCACAGGCTCCTTTCACGTAGACGGTTTCGTTGCCCCCGTCTTTGTGTACGGTTGCCATGTATTTTCGTTCGGAATCAAAGGGGATTTCATGGGTACGTGGATATTGTTCCTTTAATTTCTCCCGGTTATACCCCATTTCCTCTCCCATGTGGAGAAGTGCAAGCTCTGTGGAGTCACCGATCTCCTGTTTTCCCAGCATACTGTTGTTGCACAGGAGAAACCCTTCCATCAGACGGGGAAATTCCCTGCGGCGGATTTTTGACAGCGGAAGCTTGCGGTCATCACCGTAAATCTCCACCACCTTCATCTTGTTTTCCGTCAGGGTGCCTGTTTTGTCGGAGCAGATGATGCCCACAGACCCGAGGGTTTCCACTGCGGGAAGCTTCCTTATAATGGTGTTGACTTTAACCATGCGGGCAACACCCAGGGCAAGGACAATGGTCACCACTGCAGGCAGGCCTTCGGGTATGGCCGCTACTGCCAGAGAAATGGCAACCAGAAGCATCTGCAGAATGTTGCGGTGCTGGACAACACCCAGAAGGAAAAGGGCAGCACAGAGGACAACAGCCACTACGCTCAATATTTTTCCAAGGTCGCCCAAACGTCTCTGCAGGGGTGTCAGCTCTGTGGGGGTGTCGTTGATCATTCCGGCTATCTTGCCAAGCTCTGTCTCCATGCCGGTGGCTACCACGATTCCCTCGGCGCTTCCCTTCATGGCTTCGGTTGACATAAATGCGATGTTTTTCCATTCTGCCATAGGGATCCCCTGGGGCAGCACAGTATCTGTCTTCCGGACAGGCATGGATTCGCCGGTGAGGGCGGACTCATTGGTCTGGAAGCCTTGTACTCTTATCAGGCGGATATCTGCCGGTACCTGGTCCCCTGCCTCGATCTTGACCAGGTCTCCGGGAACTACGCCGGAGGCGGGGATTTTCTTGTAGATACCGTCACGTTTGACTACTGCGGACGGAGCAGTCATTTTCTTTAAGGCATCCATGGCTTTTTTGGCTCTGCCCTCCTGGATGACGCCTACGGTGGTGTTCAGGGCTATGACAACAAAAATGATGGCGGTATCGCTGAACTGGCGCAGAAGCATGGAGATTGCCGCGGCCATGAACAGGATGAAGATCATAGGGTCGTTGAGCTGTTCCATGACCATGTCCAGGATTGTCTGGTCTTTGCCTTTTTTTAGTATGTTTTCTCCGGTTTTACGGAGTCTTTCGGCGGCCTCGGCGGAGGGGAGACCGGTGGATTGGCGGGTGTGGAAGGTTTCTTCTAATTGGGGGGTTGTGAATGCTTCGTACATGGCTTCACCTCCTTGGATAATGTATGCTTGACTTTTGGGGGTTAGAATAGGTATAGTTATATGGGACGGGAGCTTGTACGCGGGAGGGGCGGGGATGGTGTTTGCTCTCGTATGAAGCCGATTTCTACACTTTGCGGAGATTGTGCGCCTGAATCGGACTCAAGAGTCCGCCTCAGGCGCACAATCTCCGCAAAGTGTAGCCTCGGAATACATACAGCGATGCAAACACCATCCCCGCCCCTCCCGCGTACAAACTCCCTGGCTACGATAAACTGTAGTGGGTAAAAGATTTTAAAAGCGGATGGCTGTACTGGATGTGTTTGAAAATTGCTTCGGCAAGCTGTGCGTCACAGTTTATGCTTATTGCGCTCTGCTCAATATGATGTGGGAAATTTGACTCCGATGAGAGAGGCGCAGCGGGCTGTGTTGCCGGACACTGGGAACAAAAAACTTATTAGGATTAAGTGTGATTGAATAAGAAATTAAGGATTGAGAGGAATTAAATGTATGTGGATTGCTGATGGGTGGAAGGATTATGAGATTATTGATACCTCTGACGGGGAGAAATTGGAGCGGTGGGGGGATTATTTGTTGGTTCGGCCGGATCCGCAGGTGATTTGGGATACGCCCAGGAAAAATGCCGGGTGGAGGAAGATGAACGGGCATTATCACAGGAGTACGAAGGGGGGAGGGGAATGGGAGTTTTTTGATCTGCCCAAGCAGTGGTGTATCCGGTATGGGAAGCTTACGTTTAACCTGAAACCTTTTAGTTTTAAGCATACCGGGCTTTTTCCGGAGCAGGCGGTGAACTGGGATTGGTTTTCGGATAAGATCAAAGGGGCCGGAAGGCCGGTTAAGGTTCTGAATCTGTTTGCTTATACGGGCGGGGCTACTTTGGCAGCTGCGGCTGCGGGAGCGGCGGTCACGCATGTGGATGCTTCTAAGGGGATGGTTTCCTGGGCTAAGGAGAATGCTGTGTCCTCCGGACTGGGGGAGGCACCGATCCGGTGGCTGGTGGATGACTGTGTGAAGTTTGTGGAACGGGAGATCCGCAGGGGGAATCATTATGATGCCATTATTATGGACCCGCCTTCTTATGGCAGGGGACCTAAGGGTGAGATCTGGAAGATTGAAGAAGCGATCCATCCGCTGATCAAACTGTGTGCACAGCTTCTCAGTGATAAACCGCTTTTCTTTCTGGTGAATTCTTATACCACCGGGCTTGCGCCGGCCGTGCTGACTTATATGCTGGCTACAGAGCTGAAGGACCTTCATGGAAAAGTGGATTCCCAGGAAATCGGGCTGCCCGTAAGGGAAAGCGGACTTGTGCTGCCCTGTGGTGCTTCCGGCCGCTGGGAATGTGATGATAAGTAAAGGGCTATGAAATGAATTTTAGGCCCTGGGCAAGGAAGTCTGTGACTTTATGGCCCCTCAGAAGATATTCATCACCGGCATTCTCTATGTGCCCGTAAAATTCGTTAAACTGGTCTATGAGTTTTTTTGAGAAAAAACGGTAGTAGCTGGATGTTCCGTTCTGAACAGACATGGCAAATACGGTATCACGGCAGAAATAAATGGTGCTCTGCAGGTCGTGGTATCCTATGTATGGGTTGTTGTTTTCCAGAAGGAGTATACGGATACTGCTGTTTTTTTCTAATTCTTCTATGAGATGGCTGATGTGGCGCATCCTCCAAGCTCTGTCCACCTTCACTTCTTTTCCGAATATATTGATCTTCCCATCAAAGATGTAATCCATAAGTGTGGATTTGTATATGACCGCTGTAACCGGAGCCTGGAAGGAGTTCCGGTTCATATTGTACTGCAAAATGGCGCTTTCCCGGTCCGGTGTGTATCTCTGACACAGGTCCCAGAGCATGTCATCCGGCAGATGGATGATGTGCATGGACCTCAGAAGGTAACGGTACTCGTTCTGCATCATATAGTCAAAGATATATTTTTCCCTGTACATTTTGCTCACGGAGTATTCTTCCACCAGCGGCTTCTGAACAAGAAGGCAGGCGGAGGCTGCGTCATAGTAGGCGTTGACCAGAGGACGGTTTTTTATGACTGTGGTGTATCTCTCTCTGGTAAAAGGCTCCTGGATCTCTGTGACTAAAAGACCGTCCTTTAATACCAGAACAGGAATGTCTGCGGCTGCGCCGGGCAGTTCATAAAAATAATATCTCACGGAAAAGATGGGAGTCAGATACATGGCTATGCAGCGGCAGTAGGCATCTGTCTGATCCCTGAATTTTTCCATGTCTATAAACTGATGGATCCTGACAGTGACCCCCTTTTGCTCCAGATCCTCCATTTTTTTGAAAAAATCATTGTCTTTTGTCACGTATTCCTGGAAGGGACAGGTGACAATAATGTCCACATCCTTTTCGGCCTGGGCACAGATTTCATAGATCATACTGCCCACAGCACCGGCTGCCACCTCTTTGTCCTGCCAAAGGGAATCGTAGGAGATTTTTTCCCGTACTTTCCTGATCTCTTCTTTTTGCTGTTTCTGCATGAGCAGTGACCGGAGAAAACATTTTTTCAGTGCCTTTTCTAAGTCATCCTCCATATTTTCCGGTCCAACAGCCTCCTGTATGGCTTTTTTCCTGCCCTCGTCAGCACCAGACACAAAGAAATGAGCCATTTTTTCAGACAGCTCCTCTGCATTCCTGGAAGAAGGCAGCTTGGCGCCGCTTTGCCATTTGCTGATATATGATACATCATATCCAAGTCTGTCTGCCAGCACCTGTGGTTTCACACCGGTAATATGAATTAATCTCTGTAATAAAACGCTGAAATTCATGCTCTCACCCCGCTCTCGCACATAACGGTTCCTATAAATGAAAGTATAGCAAACATATCGGCTAAAAGCAATTTTACATGTGAATTTATGTTATTAACTTGTGATAATGTCTCCTTAAGAATCACTTGAGATTTTGTCTCTTTTTGATAAACTATAAAAGTTATGAAAGAAGGTAAAATTACATTGTCACAAGAACAACTAAAAACATTTACTGTCATCAATCGTTTCATCGACAAGTCTATTTCCAGACAACAGGCAGCTTCACTTCTTGGCCTTTCTACCCGCCAGATTACACGTTTAAAGAAAGGGGTCCTTACTTCTGGCGCTGAATCACTGATTCATAAAAATACTGGTAGAAAGCCTGCTCACGCTGTTACAGATGAAACGAAGGAAGCTGTCCTTAAGATTTATTCCCGCCCGGAATTGTCTAGGGCCAACTTCCTCCATTTCAAAGACATACTGCTCGCAGATTTTGGAATCGCTCTTTCCTATTCTGCACTTTCCAGTATACTAAAAAATGCAGGTTTTGAAAGCCCCAAAAAGAAAAAAATCCGTCACCGGACACACCGGCGGACGCGAAAACCACACCCCGGCCAGCTCATCCAGATAGATGCTACTCCCTATGAATGGTTTGGCGGAAACACGAAATACGCCCTCCATGGGGCAATTGATGATGCCACGGGCAATGTCGTCGGTCTTTTCCTCACACAGAACGAATGCCTTTATGGCTACCTCGAGACGATGCGCCAATGCTGTGTGGACTTTGGTGTCCCTCAAACCATTTACTCAGACAACCACACCATTTTCCGTTCCCCAAAAACAGGAAAGCTCACCATGGATGAACTGATCGCCGGAAAGACGGTCCACCTGACCCAGTTTGGACGTTCCATGCATGAACTGGGAATAGACCTGATTTTTGCGAAGACGCCACAGGCCAAAGGGCGCATTGAACGTTTATGGGTAACCTTACAGAGCCGTCTCCCCGTCGAATTCGCTAAGCGTGGAATCACCACCGTAGCAGATGCCAACCGCTTCTTGGAAGAAGAATACAAAGAGCTGTTCAATCAGAGGTTTTCCGTTGAGCCAGAAGCAGAATCTATCTTCGTTCCTCTGGCAGAAGGAATGGATATTGATACCATTCTCTGTGTGAAGCATAAAAGGAAGACCGATGCAGCTGGAACCTTTTCGTTCAAAAACCGATGTTTCCAGATCTTAGACGAAGGATTTCCGATTATTAATGCGAGAAGGGAGATTGAGGTGCTCCTCAATCCCCGGTATGGGATTCGCATTGCTTATGGAGGGCGCATATACGAAACCATACGGTATCTAAAGCCACAAAACAAGAATGCCAGCATAAAAGTGTCCAAAAAGGTGGTCAAAACCGTAGAACCCCATTTACAACTACGCCATAGCAGCGATGAATGGAAAGCCATCTGGTGGATGGAAGATTACAACCTGTCGCTAAAATTTTTATATGAACTATTCTTTGAGAAACAGCAGTCTGCTTCGTAAAAGGGCAAAAGCCCTTTTACAGAAGTGACATTTTCTCAAGTGAAACTGAACAATAAAAAGTGACATTTTCAAAAGTTATTGACATTTTACATGTGAATTTATTGACAATACTTGACTTATTTGAATTTTATCAAATTCAATCCTTTCATATTTCCTTCATTCACTGTCCTTTGCTTTCCCGGCCTGTCTGGGCTATGCTGGATTTACAGATAAATAGTAACGGTCCGGCAGCCTCACGGTTACAGGCAGACCCCCTTGCAGGCCTGCCTTTGGCGATGGGATCCTGGACGCACTGCGAACTCAAGGACTGGAGGGATTATAATGAAATTGACACAACCTGTTTCCATTGGAAACTTGAAGCTGAAAAACCGCATGGTCATGGCTCCCATGGGTGTTGACCTGGGGAATTATGATGAGCGCACCAGAGCTTATTTTCTGGCAAGGGCCAAAGGCGGGGTGGGCATGATCTTCTGCAATACGCTGGCCACCCCGGAGATCGAGGGCATGTGCCCTTCGTCCCTGCTGGACGCTGACAGCTTTCAGGATTTTAAAAACATGACAGAAAAGGCTCACAGCTATGACTGTAAAGTCTGTGTACAGATCCATCCCGGCAACGGCAGGATCACCACACCGCCTCCGGGAAGGAAAAAACCCATCGGTGCCTCAGCAGTGCCCTGGATGGACCCCAGAGTCATCTGTGAGGAGATCACCAGGGATGAGATCGGGATCATTGAGAATGGTTTCCGAAGAACTGCCCAATACGCCAAAAAGGCCGGCGCAGATGCCATTGAGATCCACGCCTACGGCGGGTATCTCACCGATCAGTTTCTGACCAAACGCTGGAATATCCGTACAGATGAGTACGGCGGGGACCTGACCGGGAGGATGCGTTTTCTCACGGATTTGATCAGGATCGTAAAAACAGACCTGGGGGAGGATTTCCCCTTGATCGTAAAATACACCCCATGCCATTATCTGCCGGAAGAAGAGGGATACCGTGGCATGGAGGAGGGCCTTGAGATAGCCAGGCGCCTGGAAGCCCTGGGCGTACATGCCCTCCACGTGGATGCCGGGTGTCATGACAACTGGTATATGGCAATGCCTCCTGTTTACCAGCAGGAGCAGGTAAAACAGCTGCGCAGTGCAAGGACAGTCCGGAAAGTTGTGGGGATACCGGTCATCTCCCATGGACGGCTGGGTAATATTTCCAAGGCGGAATATGCCCTGAACCATGGAGATCTGGACATTGTGGCCATTGGCAGGGGCCTTCTGGCAGACCCGGAGCTGCCTAACAAGCTGGCAGATCACGAGACAGAGAAAATCCGGCCCTGCATATCCTGTAATGAGGGCTGTATCGCCAGAGTGTGTGTTGGGCAGAGCGTACAGTGCGCTGTCAATCCCTGCGCAGGCCTGGAGGGGATCCATGACCTAAAGCCCGCCCTTAACCCCAAACGGGTACTGGTCGTAGGTGCCGGCCCGGCGGGATGTACAGCCGCCATCACGGCTGCCCAGGCCGGACATAAGGTAGAACTGTGGGAAAAGAGGGAACGTATCGGCGGCAATGTGCTGGCAGCCTCCCGCCCTAACTTTAAGGCCGATATGGCAAACCTGCTCTCCTACTATCAGAACGAGCTGACCCGGCTGCAGGTGCCGGTAAAATTCTGTATGGAGGCTGACAAAGAGGCCGTGGATGCCTTTAAGCCGGACGCTGTCATCTGGGCTGCTGGCAGCCGTCCCATTGTCCCCGGTTCTATTGAGGGGATCCACGGGGATAATGTTTGCACAGCCATCGATGCACTTTTAAACAATGCCCTTCTGGGGGAGAACATTGCCGTCATCGGCGGGGGCCTTGTGGGGCTGGAGACAGCCGTGGACCTGACCCAGAAAGGCAAAAAAGTGACTGTGGTGGAAATGGCACCCAAACTGCTGCCTGAACCGGTATTCATGCAGAATATGATGATGATCATGGACCTGATGCAGAAATATCAGGTGCCATCACAGGTCAGCACAAAACTGCTGAAAATAGAACCGGACGGGATTGTTGTCCAAAAGGAAAGCGGTAAGGAAAAGATCCCATGCGATACCGTGGTCCTTGCCATGGGCTTCCGGCCTGATGATTCCGTATATAAGGAAATTGCCAGGGACTACAAAACCATAAAAGCCGGGGATTGTGTATCCGCAAGAAAGGTTTTCAATGCTGTCCATGAAGCTTATGATGCGGTAAGCGAACTATAGATACATACAAAGACAAGGGAGGACTCCTATATCAGGAAATCCTCCCCTGTCTTTATTCTTTAATCGCGCTCCTGGCTCCATTCCAGAAAATCACCGGTGGCCGCGTCTATCTCAAACTCATATTCTGTACCGTTATAATAGATATCGCCTTCATAGATCAGCTTGCCGTCATCATCATCCAGCTTTATGCGCAGATCCTTTTCCCCTGCCCCCGGAACCTTAGCAAGGGCTGCCGCGGATGCCTCCTCCTGGCTTACTGCCGGAGTCAGGCCGGATGCATTTTGTCCGCCTTGTTTAAAATCATCATCAATATCAAAATCCGAACTCAGAATGCTGCCTGTGGAAACGTCAATTTCATAATCATATTCCTTATTTCCGGAATAAAACTCCACATCATATACCTGGCGTCCGTCCTCAAGGTCTTTTTTCACCCGAATCCCTGTAATCTCCTCCTCCGTCACTCCCGCATCAGCTAACGCTGTACTTCTGGCCTGCTCCTCAGAGACAGCAGACGCGGAATCCTGGCCTGCGGCGTTCTGCGCCGTGCCTCCATTACCGGCACCCTGACCCACAGCATTCTGTGCTGCTCCTCCATTACCGGCACCCTGACCCGCAGCATTCTGTGCTGCTCCTCCATTACCGGCATCCTGGCCCGCAGCATTCTGCGCTGCTCCTCCATTACCGGTATCCTGGCCTGCAGCATTCTGTGCGGTACTTCCGCTGCCTGGATCCTGCACGGCGCCGTTTTGTGCCTTGCTGCCGTTCCCACCATTCTGGTCTGTTCCTGTGCCTCCGCAGGCTGTCAGAAGCGCTGCAGAGATGGCTGCCGCCATAATAAATGCAAAATATTTTTTTCTCATAAGATAAACTCCTTCCATACATTTTCTATGTTACGCATATCCATCCGATGCCTTCATAATATACTGCAGCGGATACACGCAATACTTATTATTCTTTGTATACGGTAAGTTTATCAGAGAAAGATTAAAGTCACATTAAAAGTATTAACTTTTTTTCTCTTTTGGGAGCTGAAATGTAAATCTGCTTCCCCTGCCCGGCTGGCTTGCGGCCTGTATGGTACCGTTGTGGACACTGACGATCCACTGCACCATGGAAAGGCCCAATCCGGAACTTCCGCTGTCACTGCGTGAACTGTCTGCCCGGTAGAACCTTTCCCAGATGTGAGGCAGGTCTTCTGCGCTTATACCGATCCCGTCGTCCTCAACACACCCGGTAACCATATCATCCTTATCCTGCAGGCTCATACGGATGCAGCCGCCTCTTTTTCCATATGTGACCGCGTTCTGGAGCAGATTCAGCCAAAGACGGATAAGCAGGGTTTCATCCCCGCACACCATCAGATGCGGCGCGATCTCTGTTTCCAGCCGTATCTCCTTTTCCTCTGCAAGGGCTGTCATCTCCGCCGCTGCCATCTCTGACAGCTCACTGAGATCCAGTGTTTCCTTTGTCACTTTCTCACGCCCCTGATCCGCTCTGGACAAAAGAAGGAGCTGGGCGATCATCCCGGAAAGACCTCCCGCTTTTTTCCGGATCACCGTAATTTCCTCCCGGACCTCATCTGTCAGTCCATCCTGTGAAAGAAGGGAATCACACTGCATCAATATAACTGCCAGCGGCGTGCGCAGTTCGTGGGAAACATCTGAAGTGAACTGTTTCTCACGTTTCATGCTCTCCTCGATCTGTTCCAGCATATTGTCAAATGTGGAGGCAAGGCGGTATATCTCGTCCCTTCCTTCTCCCAGATCTATCCTTCTGGACAAATCTTCCTCCTCCTGAATGGAGCGCACTGTCTCTGTGATATGAGACACCGGGCGCAGGGTCCTTCTGGTCATGAAATATCCCAGAACCGCAGTGAGAACCACCAGAAGGGGAAGAAAGACCAAGGCCAGCCGAAGGGTTATCCGAAAGCTCTCCTCCGCGTCTGTTATGGATATGATCCCTCTTACCATCAGATGCCTGTCTTCTTTTGGCGCATAGGACATATCAAGTACATAATACTCCACACGTTCTGCCTTCTGCCTCCGCACCAGGCCGTCCTGAAAGACCATGGACTGGTCAAAGCCGTAAGGGATCTTACCGTATAGGAGTACACCCTCCTCATCATATACAGAGAGATACACGCCGTTTTCCAGTTCCAGAAGGTCTGTGTCGAAATTAAGCCTCCCATCCTCCCACTCAATGTCATCAAAAGCCCCTGCCACGCTCTCACGCAGCCGATTCTGTACGGAGCTTAAGATTTCCCTGTTGCTGAGAGAAAAAAGGACCGCAAACACAGCACAGATATTGATCGTCATGAGAATGGTATAAAGGATTGTCAGCTTTTGTTTTAAAGACAGATTTTTCATATAGGTTCCCTCAGAACGTATCCGGCGCCCCGCACCGTGTGGATGAGTTTTGGCTCAAATCCCTCGTCAATCTTCTTCCGCAGATACCGGATATAGACATCGATCACATTGGAACCTCCCGCATAGTCATAATTCCAGATATGCTGCTCCAGCTTCTCCCTGGATAAAACCATCCCGGCGTTCTGTATCAGATACCGGAGCACCGCAAATTCCCTGGAAGACAAAATAATCTCCTGCTCTCCCCTGAAAACACGGCGGGTATCCAGATGCACATGCAGGTCTGCCACAGTGCACACACTGCTTTTCTCCTTTTTCGGCTTTCTCAGCATGACGCGTATCCTGGCGGAAAGCTCTTCAAAGGCAAAAGGCTTCACCAGGTAATCATCAGCTCCCAGATCCAGCCCTCTCACCCGGTCCTCCACACTATCCCTGGCAGTGAGAAGCAGTACCGGCGTAGTGTCCTTTTTCCTCCGCATAGACTTAAGGACCTCCAGACCGTCCGTCTTAGGCATCATAATATCCAAGATCACCGCATCATACCGGGCGCAGGCCAGACAGTCCAGGGCCTCCTCCCCATTGACGCAGGCATCCACGCTGTAGCTTTCAGCAGTCAGCTTTTTCACCAGCAGGCGGTTCAGATCACGTTCATCCTCGGCAATCAATATGCGCATCCTGCCACCTCCCTTCAAACACAGTAAATTTCAATCCCCGGATAGGATTTGGCTGTTCGTTACGATTCACAGCCCTGCAAAAAACACAGTTCTGTAAACAGTAACACGCTTCGCGATGCACAGATATGGAGCATTTTGCCCCATATCGCGCTGGCTGCCTCGGGATTTTCATGCGCAAGCGCATAAAAACACCTGGCGGGATAACAGCCGTGAATAGTAACGGCTGTTCGGTCACCGGCTGTACCACATCCATCCTGCCGCAAGCAGGACCTGAACAGCCAGGATCAGCGGAAGACCCAGTTTAAACTTTTTATGCAGAGTCTTATGACGGAAAAGATCCATTCCGCAGACAGCACCCACGGAACCGCCCAGAATAGCTGACAGCATAAGCCAGGATTCCGGTATCCGGTACTTTTTATGTTTTGCCTTCCACTTGTCTATTCCGAACATGGCAAATGCCGCCACATTGATCACAAGCAGCCAGGCCGCTATTATTTTTATCATTCCATCTCTTTCTCAGGGATCTTGATCTCACCTGCCAGATTTTTATAGAACATTTCCTCGATTTTCTTTCTCTCCCAGTGTTTTCCCAAGATCCACATCACCTTGGTGACAATGGCCTCTGTGCTCATGTCATAGCCCTGGAACGCACCTGCCATAAGGGCTGCCCTGCCTGTCTCGTACACAGAGAGGTTGCTTCCCTCATAAGGGCACTGGCTCTTCACGACCACGATCATGCCCTTGTCGATCACATGGCGCAGCTCATCCAGCACCTCAGAGGACATGGTGGGGATGCCGCCCATGCCAAAGGCCTCTATGACCAGACCCCGGTACCCCTGCTCGTACAAAAACTGGAATATCTTTCCGTCAAACCCTGGTACCAGTTTTATGAGAAAGACCTTCTTCTCCAGTCTCCGCTCCAGCACGCAGGGACCTGACGGGGCGGGGATGAAATCTTTATAGATTTCCAGCCCTCTGGAATCCACCTCGCCCACATACGGATAATTAATACTCTCAAATGCATGGAAGCTTCTGGTCCGCACCTTGCTGGCCCTGGTCCCCAGCATGATTTTTCTGTCAAAAGCCAGAAATACGCCGGGCATACCGCTTCCCGCCATATGGATAGCGTATCTGCAGTTCTCCACCGCGTCCGCCAGAGGGTTGGTGATAGAAAGCTGGCTGCCTGTGATGACAACAGGGATGGGGATATTCAGCAGCATAAAGGACAGTACGGACGAGGTGTAAGCCATAGTATCCGTGCCATGGAAGATCACGATCCCATGGTATTCATTATACTTTTCGTAGACAGCCTCCGCCATGGCCTGCCAGTTCTCCGGCTGGATATTGGCGCTGTCAAGCTGGAACAATTCATAAAAATCCACATCGTAAAGGCTTGTGATATCAGAAATGTATGACAGGATATCTTTGCTGTCCAGCCCGGGCAGCAGGCCGTTTTCACTGCTGACGCAGGCCAGGGTGCCTCCTGTTGTTATGATCAAAATTTTCTTCTTCATTATTTTCTTCCTCTATAATTTTATACTGTCCCCGGTACGCGCCATTATATACGGCCTGCATCTGCACGGCCCTCCTGTCCGGCACCGGGAATACAAATTTATTTTAGTGTAACGTAACCCATGGCAGTTTTCAATGGATTTTATATAAAAACCGTGCTAAGATAGGAAAAAAGTATAATCGCCGGGGCAGAATGGATGCTGCCAGTGACCGGCAGAAAAAAGAAAGAAAACGAGGTGTATCTTATGTATGGTTCCACATTTGGAAATATATTGAAAATATCAACCTGGGGCGAGTCCCACGGCGCCGGAATCGGCGTGGTCATTGACGGCTGCCCTGCGGGGCTTCCTCTCTCTTTGGAGGATATCCAGGCTTATCTGGACCGCAGAAAACCGGGCCAGTCACGCTTTACCACACAGAGAAAGGAAGCGGACGCTGTGGAGATCCTCTCCGGTATCTTTGAGGGAAAAACCACGGGAACTCCCATTTCCCTCATGGTGCGGAATACGGACCAGCGCTCCCATGACTACAGCCAGATCGCAGATTGTTACCGTCCCGGACACGCGGACCGAAACTATGATATAAAATACGGCTTCCGGGATTACAGAGGCGGCGGACGCTCCTCCGGACGTGAAACCATCGGCCGCGTGGCTGCAGGCGCTGTGGCAGCTAAAATACTGAAGGAACTGGAAGTGGAAGTCACTGCCTACACCCTTTCCATCGGCCCGGTCACCATTGATAAGAGTAAATTTGATATAGAAGAGAGGAGCCGCAATGCCCTCTATATGCCTGACGCAGAGGCCGCCAAAAAAGCCCAGGCTTATCTGGAAGACTGCATGAAAGAAAAAAACTCCTCCGGCGGCATGGTGGAGTGTGTCATCAAAGGTGTTCCCGCGGGGATCGGTGAACCTGCCTTTGAAAAGCTGGATGCCGCTCTGGCAAAAGCCATCTTTTCCATCGGTGCAGTGAAATCCTTTGAAGTCGGTGACGGAATCGCCGTGGCTGCCTCTGACGGTTTACATAATAATGATGCATACCGGATGGACGAAGAGGGAAATGTAAGGAAAAAGACCAATCATTCCGGCGGCATTACCGGAGGGATCAGCGACGGTGCTCCCATTCTGCTGCGCGCCGCCTTCAAACCCACGCCTTCTGTGGCAGCAGTCCAGGAAACGGTAAACCGCCAGGGTGAGAATATTGAAATATCCATCAAAGGCCGGCATGACCCCATTATCGTGCCCAGAGCTGTTGTTGTAGTGGAGTCCATGGCTGCCCTTGTGATACTGGACGCCATGCTGGGAAGTATGACAACACGTATGGATGCTGTCAAAGATTTCTTTAAAAATCTTTAGAATTTTTTTCGTTTTATACCACGACACTTTTTAATTTTGATTCCTATACTCAGTATAGTAACAGCAGGAGCAACGGCGCGGCAGGCAGCGTCCTGATGCGTGGTTTCCTGAACACAGGAGAAGAGATACCATGGAAATGAATCACATTTTAATTGTAGAAGACGACAAGGACATCCGGGAGGCTGTTGCCATTTATCTGAAAAGCCAGGGATATGAAGTGTTCCAGGCAGGCGACGGCGTAGAAGGGCTGGAGATGCTGGAGCGGGAGGAGATCCATCTTGCGATCGTGGATATCATGATGCCCCGCATGGACGGCATCACCATGACCATGAAACTCAGGGAAAAACACGATTTCCCGGTTATCATGCTCTCAGCCAAATCCGAGGAGGTGGATAAGGTTATGGGGCTGAACATCGGCGCCGATGACTATGTCACCAAACCATTTACCCCAATGGAGCTTATGGCAAGGGTGAACTCTCAAATGCGTCGTTACAAACGATTCATGGAAAAACTGCAGCAAAAAGAACAGGAAAATACGGACAGTATTTACACCATGGGCGGGCTCGAATTAAACGAGAGCACCTTCGAGGTGCGAGTAGACGGAGCCCCTGTAAAAATGACACCCATGGAATTCAAAATTCTCCTGCTGTTGATCAAAAATCCTGGAAGGGTATTCTCCGCTGATGAAATTTATGAACGTGTGTGGAATGAACGTGCCGTGAACACGGAGACGGTCATGGTACACGTCCGCAACATCCGCGAAAAAATCGAGATCAACCCTAAGGAGCCAAAATATTTAAAGGTGGTGTGGGGAGTTGGATATAAAATTGAAAAATTCTCGTAAACTTGCTCTGGTGCTGGTGGTGCTGGTCATATTGCTGCCTTCTTTGGCTATGATGATCATCCGCCCGCACTATATCAAAGGCCAGGGTAACTCTGAGCCGAATTTTAACACTTCCTCATTCATGAGCACACTTACACACTCCAACTATGTGCTCTATGCGGAAGAAAAACAGAGGGAAAACCAGGCGGCTATGATCCCGTTTGACATCTTTTTCCCTTCTGCCTTAAACGACACACAAACGAAAAAAAATGAAGAGAGCAGTAACTCCGGTTCCAAGTCCAATACTTCCTCACAGGAAATATCACAGGAAACTCTGGATGAAGAAAACTTCCCCTCTTCCAAATACAAAGATACCTTCGGAGATGAGTATGAATCCTATACTTCTGAGGAAGCCGTCATCGCATCCGCCAATGAGATCTCCAGCAAATTCTCCAGATGGGAAGACAACTTCTCCACTCTGCGCTCCTATCTTCAGTACGAGGTACGGGACGAAGACGGAAAGATAGTGGATTCCAATGCCACAGAGGAACTGGAACCTCTCCTCTCCGGCGAAAAAGCCGACGCCCTGGATAAAAAATATGCTTTCGGTGCTGTCATCAAGTACGATGAGAGCGGAAATGTATCACAGGCCGAATTTTTCTCAGGAAAAGCCAGCAATGCCACGCAGCTTCTCAACGAGCAGGTCCGCCAGAACCCATGTTCTGAGTTTGACAGCCAGTACGGTATGGATGCCCCCTTTCAGAAACCACAGGGCCGCACCTACCTTTACCTGATGACAGCCGAAAATCTGGCTACCTTTTTGTCAAGCTCGCCCGGCAGCGGATATCTGGAATATCTTGGAGTCAACACTTACCAGGCAACCGATGATCTGTCCATCGTCTTTTTGACCCTGCTCGGTATGGTGGCCGCAGCCGCTTTACTGCTGCCGTTTATCAAACAACTGCAGATGGGGGATGAAAAAATCTTCCAGGCACCTTTTGAACTGGTCTGTATCATAGCCAGCTTTATACTGGGATTCTCCCTGTCCATGTCCGTGGACGGCAGCGCTATGAACAAGGAACCCATTTATAATGTCCTGCACAGTATTGGCGTTCCCCAGGAACTTGCCTCTATACTTCAGTATTTCTGGGGCTTCATCGGATGGGCATTTATCTTCGCGGTGTGCTATTGGGCTGCCGGTTGTCTGAGATGTGTTTTTATCATAGGACCGAAACGTTACATTCAGGAACGGGTTATCATCTACCGTATCTGGCCATGGGCAAAAAGTTCTATAAAAAATGTATACAACAGTATGCTTCATGTAAATTTGAAGGATGATACCACAAAGGTACTGATCAAAGTTGTACTGATCAACTTTATCATCCTGGGCTTTATCAGCCTCATGTGGGTCTGGGGGATCGGGGCGCTGATCATTTACTCCATTGCGCTGTTCTTCCTATTGCGTAAATACTGCAATGATCTGCAGAAACAGTATCACAGGCTGCTGGATGCAACCAACCAGCTTGCCGACGGCAACTTGAACGGGACCATTCCTGAGGAGCTGGGGGTGTTTGAACCCTTCCGGGAGGAGATCACTAAGATACAGAGCGGGTTCAAGATGGCTGTGGACGAAGAGGTTAAGAGTCAGAAAATGAAAACGGACCTGATCACCAATGTATCCCATGACCTGAAGACACCTCTGACAGCCATCATCACTTATGTGGATCTGCTGAAGGATGAGAATCTGCCGGATGAGGAGAGACGCCGCTACATTGAAGTGCTGGAACAGAAGTCCACACGGCTGAAACTGCTGATCGAGGATCTGTTTGAGATCAGCAAAGCGACCAGCAGAAATGTGACGCTGAACATTATGGATGTAGATATTGTGAGCCTGATGCAGCAGGCGAAACTGGAGCTTCAGGATAAGATCGAGGCTTCCAACCTCTATTTCCGCTGGCGTCTGCCTGAGGAAAAAGTGGTCCTTCCCCTTGACAGCCAGAAAACTTACCGGGTATTTGAGAACCTTCTGGTCAATATCACCAAATACGCCATGCCGCGTACCAGAGTGTATGTGGATATGGAAAATGATGAGAAGCGGGTCCGTATCTCCATGAAGAATATCTCAGCCTCTGAGCTGAACTTTAATCCTTCGGAGATCACCGAGCGTTTTGTCCGGGGAGATGTTTCCCGGAATACAGAGGGAAGCGGACTGGGCCTGGCCATTGCCAAGAGCTTTGTAGAACTTCAGGGCGGAAACCTGCAGATCATGGTGGACGCAGACTTGTTCACTGTGGAGATTGTGTTCCCGAAACCGTGATATAAGAAAAAACGTAACTGTCCAGTATCCTCACAGTTACAGGCAAACAGCCCCGGTATTGCATACGGATTGCAGTTGCCTGGGATAACCATATTAAACCTACCATTGATGGCAAACAGCCCCGGTACTGCATACGGATTGCAGTACCGGGGTTATCTTTTTTATTACGCCCAATAGATCCTCATTCCTGTCTCATGGCTCATGCGCTCCGGATGGCCTTTGACCCTGGATGAAAGTGCAAAGATATCTCTGTAGGAGTTTTGCGCAATACAGCTTCCATCTTTGCCGGTAATACTAACATACAGATCCCATCTCTTCCCTTCTCCATAACCATCCTTAAAATGGACAGCCTCTTTTACTGAATCCGGCTCCATATGGATTTTTTTGGCGCCCTGTTCCACCATATCCCCGCCTTTTGACTCTGTTATCACCCAAGAGACTTCGCAGTCTTCGTATTTTTTATCCGTGTCATTCACAGCATAGATACCATCCAGGGCATCTCTGTACTTTGCAAAGATCCCCACAGGACTGTTGCTCTCCAGCATGGCCTGAAGTCCCTTCTTCGGAATCCCCCACCAGTCATACAGACCGTAAAAGCTCTGCGGACACAAATCAATGAACATGAACTGGACATACCCGGAACATGGTGCATATTTTTGGATTCTGTAGTGCTCTGTATAGTATTTCAGCAGTTTGTACTGGTAATCCTGGATGGCAGGGATCTCCTTCTCAATCCCCGCAAGACGTCCGTAGACAACCGGAACCTTCTTCAGACTCTCCGCACAGGCAGGTGCATCAAATCCGTATTCTGTATTGAGCTTCTCCGTTGTCCCGTAAATCTCCCTGTACTGGCCGCCGCTAAGAGATCCCAGATAATTGTGGCTGTCCCCGCTAAATATATCCTCATTGCAGAAAGAGCCTTTGATGATCGGACGGTCAGCATCCATTTCCTGCAGTTCACGGTAGAGCCTGGGCCCCGGATTCTCCTCCATGAACCGTCTTCTGGTATCCCCATCCGGGTCCACGCAGCCGGGTTCATTCATACCGATCCAGCAGATAATGGATGGGTGGCGCATCAGCATCCTGACATTTTCCTTATAGATACCGATGAATTTCTCTGCCCACGCATCGGTGGAGGGGTGCGTCCAGTTATACTCTGAATCCTGAATGACCGCCATGCCCATTTTATCACATAAATCATAAAATATGTCCTGCTCCACATGAACATGAACCCTCACAAGGTTAAAGCCGGCTGCCTTGATATTGAGCAAGTCCCGGTAATATCGTTCTTCCGTCATGGCAGAAATATAGCAGTCCGGGAAATAAGAGGTTCCCCGTACAAAGAAATCCCTGCCGTTCAGACGGAAACGTGTCATCTCCCCTGTCCGCATGATCTCTGTTTTCCTGAAAGCAAAGACCGTCTCTTTTCCGCATACCCTGCCGCCGTCCCGCTCTAACAGGACTTCTGCGGTATACATGCGCGGCTGGCCGTGATCCCAGGTATTCCAAAGGAGAAAGTCCTCCATCTTGACAGAACATACCCTCTCCTCCTGACCGCCCTCTGCAGTAAAATCCAAAGCCGCCTCAGCCTTATGGATACCGGTCCTCTCATCCTTTATCTTCAGCACCATCCTGTATTTCGCACCGGGTACGAGTCCCCCAAGTACCACCTTAGCCTTTACCACTGCGCTGTCCATACCTTCAGAAAGCTCATAAGAAATCTCCGGACGTGCCTCCATGTATTCCTGTTGGGTTATAATAAGTTCCACCCTGCCGTAAATCCCCACAGGGTTCACGTCACGCTGTATGAATGTATCGGAATGCTCATAGGTTCCCTTCACCATTCTGCGCTTTACAAGAATGGTCCTGGAATCTTCTTTCCCCTTCTCCACCTCCTCATCCCAGGGGGAACTCACTTTTACTATGAGAAGGTTCTTTGCTCCCGGTCTGACAAGGTCTGTTATATCAAAGGAAAACGGGGCCGAATACCCTTCATGTTCCCCTGCAGGCAGCCCGTTCACCCACACTTTGCAGTAATAATCCACATTGGAAAACTGCAGCCGGACCCTCTGCTGCTTTCCCTCCGGCAAGTCAAATTCATGGCGGTACCACCAGGGTGCCTGGTTAAAATATCTGAGTTCTCTCCCAAAATAAGGCTGATTGGCGAACAAAAGCTGCAGATGTTTTAACTCGCTTAATCTTTCCCATTCTGATATCTGGGGACCCATTTCCGTAAAATCACCTCTGTCCGTATACAGGCCCAGTTCTTCTCCCGTATCATGTACATCCTGAAGAATATACCAGCCGTCCTCCAGATTTTTTACTGTCTCCATATCCTACATCCTCCTTCTTATCAGCTCTTTACTGCGCCTGCAGCCATACCCTCGATAATATTTTTGTTCAGTATAAAGTAAACCACCAGTGTGGGAAGAATGGAAATAACAATGGCTGCAAATGTACTGCCCCAGTCCACCCGGCCAAACTGTCCCACGAAGTCATTCAAGCCGATGGGAAGCGTCTTCATCTCCGAGGAGGAGATAAACGTATTGGCATAGGTAAATTCATTCCACACAAAAACAAAATTATAAGTAAGCACCGTCATGGTGGTATTCTTCGCCATGGGTACTACGATCTTCCAGAAAACTGTGCCCATCCCCGCACCGTCGATCACCGCTGCTTCCAGCAGGGAATCCGGCAGAAATTTGAAAAACCCTGTGTAGAGATAAATACACATAGGGAGCCCAAATCCCACCTGCGGCAGCACCAAAGCCCAGTATGTATTCCTCAGTCCAAGTGCATTGTAGATCTGGAACATGGGGATCAGGCAGGCGAATATGGGGATCATCATTCCGAAAAGGAAGAATCCCATCAGTGCATCTGCATGTTTTATCCTTACTTTACTGATCACAAAGGCTACCGGACAGCCCAGGATCACAATGCCCAGGAGGGTCAGGACAGCAACGATCGTGCTGTTTAAAAAGTATCTGGGGATTGCAGATATGGTCAGTGCACTGATAAAATTCCCCAGATAAAAGCTTGAAGGGAGGGCATACTGTGCCGTGTACGTCATCTCATCAGGCGTCTTCAGGCTGGAACAGATCACCCAGAAAATTGGGTATATCTGTATCATCACAATTATAAACACTATAAGATAAAAAATGCCTCTTACAG
Organism: Blautia marasmi; assembly: GCF_900258535.1. Classification (NCBI taxonomy): domain Bacteria; kingdom Bacillati; phylum Bacillota; class Clostridia; order Lachnospirales; family Lachnospiraceae; genus Blautia; species Blautia marasmi. The sequence continues at coordinate 2,653,968 of NZ_OIWX01000001.1, read as the reverse complement.
CCTTGCTTTTCCCTGCATGTGTCATTCTGATCCCTCCCCCTTCGCAGTCCCTAGCAGTCTCTGGATTATGAATACTGCTGTCAGGCATTCCACCACAAGAAATACCGCAAGAGTACTGCCATATCCAAAGTCAGCAGAATTAAATGCTGTTTTGTACATATAGGTAGCCACCATCTCCGTAGATTTGGATTTATTGTCCAGTATATAGAAGACATCAAAAGTCTTCAGACATCCATTGATCAGCATCACCACTACAATACTGAAAATGTTCTTGATCAGAGGCAGTTTGATATATCTGTATTGCTGTAAGAGACTGCATCCATCCATGATCGATGCCTCCAGCACATCCTTAGAAATAGATACAAAGGCAGAATAAAATATGATCATATACAAACCACAGTATTTATATCCATCTATCAGTGTTATGGTGACAAGAGCTGTCTTTGAATTAGCCAGAAGGGCAATAGGCTCCATCCCCATTTTTTCCATCAGATAGCAGACAAGGCCCTGAGGCTGCGCAGAAAGCATCTTAGAAAATATCTGACAGATTGCCATGGACGATATGATACAGGGTATAAAATAAATCACACGCAGCACATTAGACCCTTTTATGATATGGGATAACAGAATAGCCAGGAATAGACCTGCCAGAAGCTGAAACGAACTTCCCAATAACACAAATTTCAAATTATTTACAACAGCCGATTTAAATGTCCCATCAGAAAACATCCTTACATAATTGGCAAGACCTACAAATTCCATATCTTTAATGCCATTCCAGGAAAAAAAACTATAACCCACGGACCACAGAATAGGAATGATCACCGTAAGAAAATATACGAGAAAAGCCGGAAGTACAAAAAGTGCAGGCTGTATCTTATTTCTGGGTTTCATCTATACTCCTCTCCTTCTTGAATGATCAGGGCCCGGTCTCCCCTGCAGGTTTCCGGGCCTGCCCTCTTTATTCCACATCAAAATAATCCGGTGCATACTGCGCTACTGCTTCATCCATTCTTTGACAAAATTCTTCCGGCGTAGATTCCCCCATCCCCAGATTGGCCAGTTCCTTTCTGTATACTTCGTTTGTAGATGGATCCAGGCGCACATCCCAGCACTGAGCAAAGGTACCACAGTTTTCCAAATCCTTCAGAATCTGTTGTGTCAGTTCTGGAAGTTTATCCGGGTCACTGGGCATCATTGATGGCAGCATATCAAATTCATACATTGCCATATCAGCAAAATTTTTCCATACAAATTTTATAAAATCCTTCATAGCCGGAGTCATAGAATCTTTCAATACCGCAGTTCCGATACCACAGTTCGCATAATAATCATTTTCTGTTGTCACATCCTTATCACTATCTACAGGTAGCCTAAATGTGGAAATATCATCTTTTAATTCTTTATTCTCGTTCACAAGATCCGGAGTATCCCACGTTCCTGTATATAACATAGCAGCACCCTTATTCAGGAATAAATCCATTTGTGCCGTGGCGTCAGAATTTGTCCACCCCTCGCTGAAATACTGTGTGATCTGCTGTGTATATTCTGCAGTAGCAATACCAACTTCGGAATCAAACTTTTCTTTTCCCATTCTAGCATTGTCAATAAATTCATTTCCTGCCATACGGAATGCTTTGAATGCAGGATAGCGCATAATCATGTCATAGTTGCCAGCTGAAATGGGGGTATATCCGGCTGCTTTCAGTTTTTCGCATGCGTCAAGCAGTTCTGTCAGGGTCTTAGGCGTCTCCGTAATCCCGGCATCCTCGAACATCTCTGTGTGGTACCAGAAATACTCCACATTTCCCTGCCATGTCATCAGGTAATTGCTGCCATCACTCAGTTTCGGATAATCCAGTGCTATGTCAAAGAACTTATCCTTTAATCCCAGCTCATCATATAAGTCATCTACACTATATATGATTCCCTTTTTACAGATACCTTCAAAAAATGCTTCAGGGTCTGCGTCAAACCAGTCAGGCAATTCATTGCTTGATGCCAGGATTTTTATTTTCTGCAGATATGTTGCCCTATCTGCTATGGATTCTACATTAAATTCAAACCCGGGATGATCCTCCTTATACATCTCCGCAATCTTCTTCAGCGTCTTAAGAGCCGCATCTGTCTCGCCTCTTGCACTGACATAATTTATCACCAGTTCCTCCTGTTCCGTAGAATCACCGGATTCTTTCTCCTGCGTTTTCTGTGTGTTTTCTTGCTTCTTGTCATTTGTTTCCCCATTACTTCCACATCCGGCTGCCATAACACACATGACTGCAGCTAAACCTACAGCTGTCAGTTTCTTCAGTTTCATCCTTTTTTCCTCCTTCAAATTTTCCGTTTCATCATGACGTCCTGAGATTCGGTTTTTTCTGTTTTTTGTTTGTAGATTTATTATAAGAAACTTTTTCGACAAAATATATGGAATATTTTAAGTACACTTGGAATATTTTCCTGTAGTTCTCAGATTGCTTGTGAGGATAATGCGGTTATTGTATAATGATTTTCAGATATACTACTATGAAGCAAACATTCAACAAAGGAGTTCCCTATGAACAGGATAAAACACTCTGTATTCCACGTTTTTTCAACTTTTCCTATTAAACACAGACTGCTGATCACCTACCTTTTTCTGAGCGGTTTTATATTAGTCATTACAGCAATCGCATTTTATAACACTGCTAAAAATGCACTGGTAGAACACGCCACTCTGTCCAGTCAGCAGCAGCTTGCGATCATCACCAACAATCTGAGTGAAAAAATAGGTCATATATCCGACTATGCCATTACTTTATCTATTAACAGTGATATCGGTGAAACCCTAAAGGAAAATCCAACTGTACCTGAAAACGCTTTATCACGTTTTTTTGTAAATTCTGATCTCACCAAACAGGCTCAGCGGATTATAGGTTTACATAAGAATATCTCCAATTGGGATATCCTTGACACAGAAAACAAATGGTATCACAGCAGTACGGAGATAACGGAAGAACTGACTCCCTTCCTTTCCCCGGAATTTCTGCAGGTATTAAAGACTGACCCTTCCTTTCACTTTTTAGGTCCATATACCATTGACGGCACGCCGACCTTTGCTGCTCTGAAACCAGTAACGGATATTGATACCACAAAATATCTGGGCACAGTTGTCCTTTTGATCAAAGAATCAAGTATATCCTCCGCCTTCCGTGATCTGCCAGACAGCGACCTGCGGAACTTTTACATAACAAATTCCAACAATACAATCTTATCTTCTTCAACATCAGATGGGATTTACGAGTCTTTTGTCTCCTATACGGGAATTAGTATGCAAGAAATGCAGAAATTAGAGGATACAAATATAGCAACAGCCTATATACACGGAACAGAGACACTGCTTATAAGAAAGGAATATCCTGGATTGGACTGGTATGTGGTGAATCTGATACCGCTGCAGAATCTTACAATGGAACACAAAACGGTATTGCAGACTATTGTCCTCATATGTGTGCTGCTGTTTATCCTCTCCCTGTTCTTCTCCATGCTCTGCACAAGAACCGTAACCGCGCCTATCCAGCGGCTGGCCTCAAAAATGGAGACCGCTTCCATGGGTAACCTGGACATATCAGCCAGTTACCACTCCAACGATGAACTTGCTGTTCTGTATAAACAATTCAATCTGATGATGCAGCGTATACAGACATTGATTGATCATGTCTATGAGGAACAGAGTGCAAAACAGGAAATGGAAATCCGCCTGCTGCAGTCACAGATAAATCCCCATTTTCTATACAATACTTTAAGCACCATCAAGTCCTTGATCGAACTGGAAATGAATGATACGGCAGTAAAAGCAGTTGCCGCCATGTCTGTGTTCTACCGGAACTCCCTATCCAAAGGCCGGTTCATCATTCCTTTAAAGCAGGAACTGGAGCTGACAGAGCAGTACCTTTACATACAGAGCCTCCGGTATATGGAGTATGTTGATTATGAATTTAACCTGACAGCCACTTTTCCAACGGAACAGATCGACATACCAAAGCTTACGCTTCAGCCCATTGTGGAAAATATATTTGTACATGCACTGTCCACTGAAAAATGCCACATAAACGTAAGCCTCACGGAGGATGACTCAACTGTATCCATAATCATAACCGACAACGGCACCGGCATTCCGTCTGATCAACTGGAAGAACTCCGTACATCCGTTAATTCCGGCAATGTAGACGGAAAATCCTTTGGTCTCCCCAGTATTCACCACAGAATCACACTGTTATACGGAAAAAATTACGGTCTAACCATATCCAGCCAGGAAAAAAAATTTACGGCAGTCACTGTCACACTGCCCAAAGGAGGAATAAAAAATGAAAACCCTGATGATCATTGATGATGAGCTGTTTTTTCGTAAATCCATCTGCAGCCTCATAAAGAAACAAGAGAACTATGAAATCATCGGCGAGGCCAATAACGGGGCATCCGGTGCTGAAATGATACGGGAGTTAAAACCGGACATTGCACTTGTGGATATCTCCATGCCGGTTATGGACGGCCTGGAAATGATCCGTTCCCTTGTCTCAGACTGCCGGACAAAATTTATCCTCTCCACAGGTTACAATGACTTTGCCTATGCAAAACAGGCAATTACCCTGGGGGTAAAGGAATACCTGTTAAAACCGGTCGACAACCGGGAACTGCTTGACTGTCTTGATAAACTGAGCCTGGAAATTGACGGAGAACGCCGCAGGCAGGGTGTGATATCTGATTATTATCAGACACGGAGCCTTTACCAAAAGCATATGGCACTAAATTTCTTTGGCAAAGCCATTTCCGGTGCCTGTCCGCCGGAGGAATTTGCTGTGTTAAAAAAACAGGCCGAACTGGAAAGTACCGACTGGTTCATGGTCCTGTCTTTAAAGCTGAACAATACCAATACCGCTGTGTGGAACTGGGAAACTGACCTTTCCCTCTGTCATTCCATTATGGAAAACATTTGTACAGAAGTCCTTCATCAAACATATGAAAATCTGCTCTACGTGGATTATTCCCTCTCCCACCAATATATTATCCTTGGACTAAAGGACAGTATCTGCGAGGTCTCACATCTGGAAACCCTCTGTGAGCATCTGATAAAACTACTGAAAGAAACCGTACATATTCCTGTAAGTATTTTCAGCGGAACTCCAAAACACGGTGCGCAGGGAATCAAGGCTTCTTACGAGGAGGCCCTTTCCGTCCAGCACACCAGCAGCTACAAAAACCTGACGGTATTTAAGTATTACAGCCCTGAATCCCTGTCCCCGGAAATTGATATCACCTCTGATATCTGTCAGGAAATCCTGCTGTTATTGCGCAGGAAGCAGGAAGAACAGATGGTCCAATATATTTGTGCCACCTTTGACAAAATGCAGGAATCCAACTGCCATATCCGCAAAATCCATCTGACCGCAGCCCTTTTTATCACAACGCTGGATGACTTTATTACGGAGTGCGGCTGTTCGGATTTAGAATTCACAGGATTGCAGAATGCCCTGGACTCATACAGGAACTGTGAAAACATAGAACAGCTCAAAAAACTGCTTACAGATACATACGCCTCTGTACTGGAATACCTTGGGAAAAATACAGTCTCCGGCAAAACCTCCCTGATTGCAGATATCCAGCTTTATATTGAACAGCACTATATGGACCCTGAATTGAGACTGGAATCTATTGCCTCCTATTTCTTTGTCAGCCCTCAATATCTCAGTACACTTTTCAGCCAGGAAAGTCATACTACACTGAGCAGTTATATCAACACTTGCAGGATGCACAAGGCCAAAGAGTTTCTTCTTCAGCAGTCACCTTCCATCCAGAACACAGCAGCTCTGTGTGGTTTTACAGATGCCGGGTATTTTAGCAAGTGTTTTAAAAAATTTTACGGTATCTCGCCTAAAAACTTTTTGGCACTGCGCTCCACCTGACGTGTCTGCGGAATTTAGCTGCATAAAGCAGATGCTTATTGCCAAAACCTTCCTTTTGTGCTAATTTAAGTAGTATTGAAAAAAGAAAGGACTATGTAACGGTTCCATGTCCGCTGTTATGGCAGATGAATGTATTACGATACGGCTGCTGTAAGGACTCTGAACGGTTACAGGACTGCAGAACATGACAGAAATCTTAACCAGGGCCGCTTCGCTTATATGCATGGTTGCCCTGGCCTTTACATTGAAAAAAATACATATCCTGAAAAAGGAGGATTTTCGTGTGGTATCCGCCTTGGTGGTGAAGATCACACTGCCCTGTGCTATCATCATCAATTTCAGCCGGATGGATTTTGACGTATCCCTATTCTTTTTGGTTCCCATTGGTTTCTGCGGAACCCTGTTTTTGATTGGGATCGGATATTTTATGGCAAGAAAGAAAAGCCCGGACGAAAAAGCGTTTCAGATGATAAACCATTCCGGATTTAACATCGGTACCTTTGCCATTCCTTATCTGCACAGTTTTGTGGGACCTTCCGGTGTGATCGCGGCATCTATGTTTGACATCGGCAATGCCCTGCTCTGCACCGGCGGAACCTACGCGCTGGCTTCAAGTGTGCAGGACCCACATAACCGGCCAACCATCGGCTCCCTGTTAAAAAAGACATTTTCATCCATTCCCACCTTGACCTATCTGCTTATGACCCTTTTAAGCCTTCTGCATCTCAGGCTTCCCAAGGGCATCCTGACCTTTACAGAAATCGGAGCAGATGCAAATGCATTTCTGGCAATGGCAATGCTTGGGATCGGCATGGAACTAACCTTAAACCGCAGGCATTTCTCAGCCATTACCCGCATCCTCAGTGTCCGTTATCTGGCAGCCATGGCCTTTTCCCTGGCTGCCTGGTTCCTACTCCCTTTTGACAGAACACTGAGAAAAACACTGGTCATCCTGCTCTTCTCACCCCTGGCATCCTTTGACCCTATTTTTACAGAGAAATGCGGAGGGGATGTGGGGCTTTCCAGTGAAATTAATTCCATCAGCATAATCATAAGCATTATATGTATGACACTGCTTTTAATTATCCTATAACAAATCTCCATCCGCCATGGCGGCGGCCATTTAGCCCCTCAACGGAACCGCACCGGATTTCAGGTTACTGTACACTCCGTGTCCAGTAACACGCTTCGCGATGCACAGATATGGAGCATTCTGCCCCATATCGCGCTGGCTGCGTCGGGATTTTCATGCTTCCGGCATGAAAACGCCTCCCGGTACAGTGGCCTGTGTACAGTAACGATTTCAGACCCGGATCTTAGATATGGATCTGAAAATCTGTTGCAGTTTGGAAATTGGTGTGCTAGAATGAAAAAAAGCATATTTTCTGGGTAATTTTCTGGTTTTGAATCCGTCTTGAGATTCAAAATATCTTAAATCATTTCATAATAGCAGGTCAGTGTATGTTTGGCCTGTCCTTTCGGAAAATTCATGCTTACCATCACATTTTAGCAGGAGTTTTCGGAAAGGCCGGAAACCTCCTGCCGTAATTTCATTTATGATAATAGAAAGCTCACGCAGCCTGTTTTCTATTACCGAATAACGAGGAGGTATTCTATGGAAGAACAGAAACAGAAACCCCATGCCTTGCAGTGGCACCCTGCCTTTTATGCGGGGATACAAATTGAGCTGGAATCAGAGGCAGATCTTCTGCTTTTTGAAAATGAACACCAATTGGGGACAAAGCCCAAGGAAATTGATGTGCTGATCGTAAAAAAGGAAAAGGAAGTGCCTATACGAAAAAATATAGGACGGATCTTCAGAACACATAACATTATAGAATATAAGAGCCCCACGGATTATCTGAGCGTGGATGACTTCTATAAAGTTTATGGTTATACTTGTTTTTATAAGGCAGATACAGCAAAAGCTGACAGCATCGGAATCCAGGATATTACCATAACCTTTGTATGCCATAGGTATCCGCGCCGCCTCCTACGGCACTTAAAGGAGGAGAGGGGCTATGAAATCCGCAATGAGGAGGATGGCATTTATTATATTATAGGAGATAAAATCCCCATCCAGCTAATTTTGACACAAAAACTGTCTGAAGATGAGAATCTGTGGCTGAAAAGCCTGACGGATGAACTGAAAGAAACAGAGACGGCAAAACGCCTGCTCGAGCAGTACGAAAAGCATAAAGGGAATGGCTTGTATCAATCAGTTATGAATCTTATTGTCCATGCAAATAAGGAAAAATTCCAGGAGGCGAAGTCTATGTGTGAAGCATTGGAAGAGTTAATGAAGGATGAATTGGAAGCAAAAAAGGCGGAAGGAATCACACAAGGAAAGGCAGAAGGCATTTTAGAGCTGCTGAGCGATTTGGGCCAAGTGTCTGAAGACCTGAAGGCAAAAATTATGGGACAGAAGAATATAGATATTTTGAACAAATGGCTTAAATATGCGGCAAGATCTGAGACGATTCAAGACTTTGAACAAAAGATCCAATAGTTCCTGACAATAACCAATAAACAAAGTATGTTGCAGGTTAATACTGCTTCAGGGTTAATGTTTCGTAAAAAAAGCCAACATATGATATGCTGTTAGCTGCTAAAGGGCAAAGCCATGTTCCGGGCTTTGCCCTTTGCTTGTATGAAAATGATATTTAAGTATATGTTCGGCAGGACTGACTGGCCTGCTCATTTCGGGAGAAGTTCCCCCTGTCCAAACTATTTTATCTGTATCTGGCAAGCCCTCATAGCCTCCAGCGCATTTCTATGGCTCTCCTCCGTAACGCCCGCACAGCAGGATGCATCCACAGAGATTGCCGCCTCCGGAAGTGCTGCCTTTAATATCATAGCATTGGAAATAACACAGATATCTGTGCACAATCCTACAAGCTCTATCTCCTCATATCCGCCTTTCCCCGCCAGATGAGCCAGCATTGTACTTCCAAATGTAGGCTTTTCCACCAACCTGCAGCCATCTGCCAGTTCTCTCAGTTCAGGTACCAGTTCCCACCCCTCAGTCCCTCTGATGCAATGGGCCACTGGCAGGTTCCTGCCCTCCTGGGTCTCCATATAATCAGCCTCATGGGTATCAAGGGTAAACACAACTGTTTTCCCCACTGCTTTGGCTTCCCGGACCTTATTAACCACATTTTCCACAATGGCTTTGGCCTCATTGGAACCAAGAGCGCCTGTCACGAAATCAACCTGCATGTCAACTACTACTAATAACTGCTTCATTGTTTTATCCTCCATTTTTATTGATACAGCTCGTCCTGATAGATATTGGCCTTTTCCCGTCCCTGCAGGATCCGCAGCGCGCCATAGGCCAATGCTTCCAGTTCCATCTCCCCGGGCATGATCCTGACAGGTCCCAAAAACTTAATATAATCCGTGATCCAGTCTGTCAGCATTTTAGAATGAGCCATGCCGCCGGTGAGAATTATGGCATCCACATTTCCTTTCAGGGCCGGTGCAAGCTGTCCGATCCCCTTTGCCACCTGATAGGCCTGCGCTTCGTACAGCAGCTCTGCCTTTTGGTTTCCCCGGCGTATCATTTCCTCAATCTCCCGGCAGTCATAAGTTCCCAAATACGCCTTCAGACCTCCGTCCCCCCGGATTTTCCGCATAAGCTCAGCCTTTGTATACTTCCCGCTGTAACACATATCCACAATATAAATGATCGGCACACTCCCTGAACGCTGGGGAGAAAAGGCTCCGCCGTCATCACTTAAGGCATCCACTATCCTCCCGTGCCTGTGGGCGGAAAACGAGATCCCTCCGCCCATATGCGCCACCAGAAAATTCATTTCCCCGTAAGACTTTCCTGCTTCCTCCGCTGCTTTCCGGGCCATTGCTTTGCTGTTCAGTACATGGCAGAAGCTCTGCCGCACCACCTCCGGTATCCCGGTAATACGTGAGATCTCCATAAACTCGTCAGACGACACCGCGTCATAAATATAGGCAGGTATGCCAAGAGGCGCGGCAACGGCATCTGCGATCAGCGCCCCCATATTAGAAGCATGAGGGCTGATCGGCCCATTCAGGATCCTGTCCTTCATCGCCTGATTCACCGTATAGCCTCCGGCCTTTACAGGCGGCAAAAGCCCTCCTCTTCCCACTACCGCACACAATTGCTCCACCCTATATGAATGCTTCTTCAGGCAGGTCAGAACCATATCCCTTCTGATCGGAAACTGTTCCTTTATCTCCTGATGACTGTCCAGAAAAATGGCATCATGCTCAATCTCTTCCCGGAATCGTTCTTCCCTGTCCCTGAATACTGCTATCTTCGTGGACGTAGAGCCCGGATTTACTGCAAGAATATCGTATCCCATGGTCTCACGGTAATTGCTCACTGCCTTCATCCTTACGTCTCCCTTCCATTATAAATGTGTCTTTTTCCTCAGCTCCTCACCCAGGGCTCTCCCCTTAAAAATAGCTAAGGCAGAAATCATCAGCACTGCCCCTGCCACGCAGAGCACTGACGGCATTCTGACACTGACGGCACCGCACAGCAGAAGGACCAGGGGAACAAGACTTCCCACAGACACCATAACCATGTAAATCATATAATGCGGCACCGGTGCCCTGGTAACGAACACAATTACCCACAAGATCACATAGACAGCCAGCAGCACAATGGGAATCCCAAAATCCACAGACCATCCTCTCCATCCCGTAATATAATCCCAGAATAAAAAAACCGCCCACAGAAGCACTGCCTCCCAAACCGCATTTTTAAACAGATTCCTCCGTTTTACAATTGCGACCGCGGATAGGATCCACATACATCCCACGCCTGCCAATACATATCCGGACCAGAAGCTATGGAATCCTAAGATCCAGTTTACGGAAACCGCAGCGACACAGGCTGCAATACATACAAAGGAAAATATACGGAATCCCATGGCCATGCGGGAGCTTTCCCTTCTCAGGTCAGGAAACATCTGGTTCTCCTCCTCCAAAGTCCCCTCCAGATTCCCCTGGCAGAGGGGACATTTTCTGCGGGGATTTCTGACTGTGATTTTGCACCGTTTACAATACTGCATCCTCAATCCCCTCCTTTTTCCCCGCCAAGGGCTATGATCTCCACCGGAATCCCCTGCTCAGTCAGCATACGGAAAAAATTCCGTTCAATCCTTGTATTTGCATACCCGGAAGTAAAGCTGACCGTCAGTTTATTTTTCCAGGAGCACATGCAGAGCTCCATCTTAGGCGTACTGGTGTAAAAATCAAACCAGTCGATATAAGGTTCACACTCTACGGGCATTTGGATTCTCCCAATATTGGAAAAGACAGCCGTGTCAGCAGAAGTGGAAAAAGCGGCTCCTGCCTGCATCCCCCACAGTTTGAGCGGGAGAGGCAGAATGCGCATAAATGGATTTTTCTCCATCCGCATAAATCCATTCATACGTGCGGCGATCCGCTTGGGTGTCAGCTCCTTTTTGAAGAACTCTGCAGTAAAAGCAATGACATCCTCCAGCTTTTCGCTCTGTTTTGAAAAATTATATCCAATATCGATCCACCCGAAAAAATTTCTGACGGATGAGGAGGGAAAATAACTCCTCAGATTTACTGGGATCATCAGGGCCACAGGCCGCTTTTTCTGTCTCGGACTCATATCCCTTGCAATGGCGCAGAGAAGTACAGCCGTGAGATATACCGTTGCTGTTGTCTGAAAACTGCGTGCTGTGCTTATCAGAGCATCTGTGGGCACAATGCCTTCCACCAGTCTCATCTGCCCGTATTCCAGGCGGTGATATTTAAGCTGATGGGATTTGTATTTCGGTATATCCTCAGCAGCTTCCTTGTTAGAATAATATTTATCAAAGCTGTCCTCAGCCATTTCCTCATCCGTGGCATCCGCCTGCACCTGGGAAACCGGGCCTTTTACACAATGGGGGTAGGCTTCCATCAGATAGTAATATATAAGGCTTTTCAAAAACTGAAGCGCCCCGGTACCGTCTGTGAGAGCGTGATACGTCTCAAAACTGATACGCTTTTTATAATAAGTAACCTCAAAAAGAAGGTTTTTCTGGTCTCTCACGTAAATCTGACTGCAGGGCGGGCGGTACTCCTCCCTGACCACAGGCCTCAGTTCTGACTCCTCCAGATAATTCCAAAATATACCACAGCGCAGGACGCAGAGGAAAAGGCTGTAATCCTCCATACACAGATCAAGGGCCTTCTGCAGCTTTTCAGGATTTACCTCCTCTGTAAGCTGACAGGAAAGCCGAAAGACACGCTCATCCTTCTTCCCGCTGGTGGCAGGAAAAATCTTTGCTGTATTCTCCAAAGTCCTCCATTTTTTTCTGCTGAAATGGGCCATTCTCTCACTTCACTTTCCGGAATGTGCATGAAACACATTTATGGCAATCGGTACTTTGCATTTTATGGGACCAAATCCACCCTAAAGCCGGGTATGCAGATTGCCCGAATGAATTTCAGACACACTTTAATCTCAAACAGATATCTTTAAAAATCTATTGACGTAGTCATAAGTTTCCCGAACAGCCGGATATACAGGCTCCAAAAGGAAAAAACCATGTATACCGTCTGCGATCCGGTGCGCTGTCACGTCCACGCCCGCCGCTTTCATTTTCTCCGCGTAATCCTCCCCCTCATCCCTAAGAGGGTCCAGTTCCCCTGTGATCACCAGGGCCCTGGGCAGGCCGGAAAAATCTTCTGCCAGCAGAGGCGCAAAATAAGGATTCTGCCTGTCCTCCTCACAACTCTGGTAAAAGTCCAGATAGTCTGCCATATTCTGCCTGGTCAGAAGATAATCCCTGCCGTTTTCCAGAACAGAAGGATAGGCGTTTTCCTCACTATAATCATTATTGACACAGGGATAGATCAATATCTGCCTTTTGGGCATAAATTCCTTCCTGTCCCGGGCCATCTGGCAGACAGCCGCAACAATATTTCCCCCTGCGCTGTCCCCCATAAGGGTAATCTGGTCAGGCTCCGCATTTAAAATAGTCCGGTCCAGGAACACAGCCTTGGCTGCTGCATAACAATCCTCTATCTGGGTGGGGAATTTATGCTCAGGCGCTAATGGATAATCCACAGATACTACCACATGCGCCGTATTCTTTGCCAGGTTCCAGCATACCCGGTTATAGGATTCCACACTTTCGGTCACAAATCCGCCTCCGTGTATGTAGAGGATGACCGGATATATATTATCCGACATTTTCCCTGTATCAAGAGATTTATTTTTCTCCTGGAAGGCTTCAATATCCACCGTATCGTAAGACTCCTCATTAGGAAAATAAATTCGCACAGGCACTTCCCTGCCTTCATTGTAAATCTTTGTGTCCAGTGTCCGATAAAAAGGCTTGAAGGGATCCAAAATCTTCAGATTCATGATCCGCCTGGATTTTTGAAGATCCAGTTTCGTCTCCGGCTCGGACAACGCTTTCAGTACCAGGTGCATTGCTTTATTCATGAGCAGATTCTCCTTGTTTTCTTATATTGATTGTTGCAGATATTTGGTCTGGTGTCAATGCGAAATGCGGGTTATCCCTGTATCAGCCGCAAAAAAGAGACTGCTGTGTATAACCACACACAGCAGCCCCTTTCCCAATACTATTATTTACTCATTGAGGACATGCTAACACTTCTAAGGGAGGATAATTCTGATAAAATCTATTTTTTGACCACTTCATATCCCTGGAAACCTGCCGCTTTCTGCAGATATTCCGGGTCCAGCCTCGGCATAAGCTTGCCGATTTCCCATGGAAATACTGTATAGAACCATCTGTTAATACGGTCTACATAGTTGAACCAGCTCCATAACAGGCTCTTTAATTCTTCCTTGGTCTGAATGGTATCATAGGAATCTTCAATGTCCAGTGTAAACTGCCACATCAATTTCAGATTCAGCCACGGTGCCGGGCATCCCTCACCAAACTGTCCGCCCATAAGATTTGCCATCTCATGATTCAGATATACGAACATCTGCTTACAGTGTTCCAGTGTAAATCTGTCATCTCCTAAAATACAGTACATGGCTGGCTCAATGGTCCACCATCCCATTGCCTGGGTATCACCTGTCAGGAAAAAGAGATTTCCCAGTGTCTGTCCCTGTGTACCGGCTCCACTGGGGTAAACCCCCATTTTGGACATGGTAATGTATTCCGGCTCATCAAACCAAATACGGTCATTTTCGGCCTCTATAGAAGCCTTAACGTCTTTCCAATGTTTTCCCATTCCTTAACCCTCCATTCTACTGATTGTAATTGTTCCCAGTTTGTGATATAAGAAGCTGTGGTTCCACAGATCTTCCCGCGCTTTCTCCAGGTCATCCATGCACTCTTTGTCAACCTGAAGCACATATGCGCCGCCTGAGCGAAGAGGTTCTGTACAGCTTGGCCCGTAACAGAACAGGATATTCCATCCGCACCAAATCAACTCACCCGCCTGAACCTCCAGTTTTCCCGGACCCGATACCAGATAAGGGCTGTCCTCAACAAGAGGGCTGGTCTGGTCACCGATGTATTTCGGCGGGTCAATCGGGGGTCTTGGAAATAATACAGTCAAATCCCCCGTAGACAAAGTTGGATGTGAGAAGAATTTCACTGGTTTTTCGAGGAATTCCCAGAAATTCTCAGCCATCACAGGTTCTTCCTTGTCCCTAAGTGTTCCCGTGAACTTTATTCCGCAGCTGGGAACCTCAAACAATACTTTTCTCATAGTTTTTACCTCCATTTTTTTGTATATGTAAATCTTTTAGAGACCTACATTCAGATTAAGTTTTTTCCGGCATCAACAGGTATTACCGCGCCGTTTATATATTTACTGCAGGCTGACAGAAAAAGGACCAATTCTGCCACCTCTTCCTTGCTTCCCCTGTGGAGAGGAATACCGCCAATTGTTATGATATGATTATCCTGATCCACCATTTCCCCTCTGGATGATAGAATATCATTTCCTTGGGCTGAGTCCAGAAAGGATGCCGGGCATACTGCATTGCACTGTATATGCGGGGAATATGTAACTGCCAGCATCTGCATGAGTTTGGCTAGTCCGATTTTAGCTATGGAGTGGGGAATAAAATCCGGCCAATTTTCATAAAAAGAATTACCTATCATGGCCAGCATCTTTCCACCGCCGTTTTTCATCATTAAGGGCGCTGCCGCCTGGCTTAGGAAAAAAGCCCCCTTTAAAATAATTTCCATGGAACTGTCCCATACAGCCTCTGTCACCTTATCTATAGGCTGCTCATTAAAATTACTGGCATTGTGCAGAAGAATGTCAAGACGCCCATAATACTCTTCCACTCGTTTGACAGCCCTCCTAAGCTGCGGTATGTTCCTGTTGTCCGCCTCCACAGCCAGGCATCTGCGTCCCAGCCTTTCAATCTCTTTTTCCGTCTTCTCCGCTTCCTTCGGCATACCACAATGTGTTATCACAAGGTCTGCCCCAGCTCTGGCATAACTAAGCGCAAAATATTTTCCTGCCTTCTCTGCACCCCCGGTGACCAGCACCACTTTTCCTTCTAATTGAAAATCCATCCGCACCTCCTACGGCATAGGCATGATTTCCCCTCCTGCCGCAAAAATCGTCTGCCCTGTCAGATACCCATTTTCGGGAATGAGAAAAACCATTATGGCATACGCCACATCCTCCGGCGACGCAAATCTCCCAAGAGGGTTTGCCCGCAGTTGTTTTTTCTCCAGTCCCTCCCAGTCCCGGCCCAGGTTTTTGCCGGGCGCAGCAATTTTTCCCGGGGCCACTGTATTTATCGTTATATTATATCTGCCCTCTTCCAGAGCCGCTGTTTTGCTGAATGCATTCATTCCCGCCTTCACTGCGGAGAACGGTGCACACCCTTCAAAGAAACGGCAGGAAAGCCCCCCTGATAAATATACAACTCTTCCATACCGCTGTTTTCTCATATACGGGATGACTGCCTTACAGATATGAAAGTGGGCTTTCATAGCCTCCACATGAGGCTCCCAGTCTTTCCAGCTCATATCCGATACTTTACAAGGTTCAAATTCTTTGTCTCTGTGTATCAGATTCACTACACCGTCTATTCGTCCCAGAAAATCACAGGCTTCCCGCACACATCTTTGTACATCTTCCTCATCCGCTGCATTTCCCTGTATGACAACAGCTTTACGCCCCAATGTCCTTACGCGCTCTGCCACCATATCCGCTTTATCTCTTCCTCTGTTACAATGAACCCCAATATCGGCTCCTTGTGTTGCCAATATTTCGCAGACGGTTTCCCCCACTCTGCCTGTAGCGCCAAATACTATGACTTTTCTGCCTTCCAGGGCAAATCTCATCTCCATCCCTCCTGCTTACTGATACATATTACTCAAACCGAATATCCGCTCAATAATATAGATAACAAGGAATGATATCAGGATAAACACTGCGGAAAATGCAGATACCATAGGTGAAAATTGTTCTGTTATGTGCGTATACAGCCTGAGCGGATAGGTTACCGTGGAAGCATTTCTCAAAAACATAATAATGACAGCTTCATCAAAAGAAACAACAAAGGCAAATATAATGCCTGATATGATTCCCCTTTTTATACATGGAAGGGTAACCTTGTACAGGGTCTTCACAGGCCTTGCTCCCAAAACCAAGGATGCCTCCTCAAAACTCACATCCAGCCCGTATAATGCGGCCGTCACACTCCTGATAATATACGGAATCTGTATAGCACAGTAAGATAACACCAGTTTCCAATACGGTACCACAAACTTCCACGAGGAAAATGCCAGAAGGAAAGCTACCGCATACACTACAGTGGGCACCACCATAGGGGCCATGAAGATCAGTTCAAATATCTCTTTTAATCTTCCCTTTGTCTTCCAAAAGTAGAGGCTGACCATTGTGCCTAACACAGCAGAGATCAGTGTGCTGACCACGGCTATCTTTAAGCTGATAAATACAGATTCAAAAAAATCCGCATTATGCAGCGCTTCCACATACCATTTTAATGTAAAACCATGGGCAGGAAATACCGCCCGGTTTCCCTCTCCGAAAGATGTAATGATCACCACGAGCAGAGGCAGAAGGAGAAAAAGATACACAACGGAGTTAAATATTGTCCCTGCCACTTTATATTTACGCATAATTTCACCTCTCCCTCAGATTATTCCTGTATCCTCATTTTATTAGAAAGGAAACTGGACAATGTAACAATGAACATTGACACAAACAAAAGAACTACGGACAGCGCTGCAGCAAAATTCCAGTCAAAGATAAACATTGTCTGCTGATATATCATATTGGTCATGACCATGACCTTTCCGCCGCCAAGCATTACCGGAACCATAAAAGCCGCTGTATTTAATGCAAATACCAAAAGCGCACCCGATACGATTCCCGGAGATGTCAGAGGAAGTGTTACCTTGAAAAAAGTCTTTATAAAACCTGCCCCAAATACATAAGATGCCTCCTCCACACATGGGTCCACGTTCTCAATAGGGCTTATCATGATCATTGCAAAATACGGCAGACCGCAGTGGATCAGGCCCATAATCACGCCAACATTACTTCCCAAAAAATTCTGGGGTTCGGAGATAATATGCAGTGCCTGCAGAACGATGCTGAACACACCACTCTTTGGCAGGATTGCCATCCATCCAAACATACGAATGGTTATGGATACCCAAAGAGGAAGCACCAGAAAAGTTGTGGCAATACTCCGCTTCCATCCTTTCATATGGGCAATTTTATAAGCAACCGGATATCCCATGAGAATACAAAATACGACTGACCACAGGCTCAGAATAAGTGTCCTTGTCAAGACTCCTATATAATACCTGTCCTTAAAAAAAGCTGTAAAATATTTAACTGTATACCTTCCAGTCTCCTTGTCACAGATACTCAGCCACAGCATACTGGCCAGAGGTATGAGATAGATCACCATTAAAAAGGCCAGGGGAAGAATAATGTACCACTTATTCACATAGGTCCATTTTTTCTCTTTTTGTTTCATAAACACCCTCCTGTTCTGGTTTCCACCCATCCCGCCTGACATTCAGACGGGTATCGGGCGGAGGGCTGAGTCTTAATTTTTAAACACCTTATTCCAGCGGTCAACAAATTCTGCTCTGTCTTCCTCTGTTATCATTTCTTGATCAAAGAATATAAGTTTCTGTATCGCTTCTTCGCCATACGGCATAAATGGCTGCAATTCTTTTGGGACCTCACACTTTTTGTTGGACGGCGCATAGAAATTATTGGTGGCATAAGCATATTCCGCTTCCACTCCAATCAGCTCATTGACCAGTTCATTTGCCAGTTCCGGAACCTTTGTATTTTTAGCTACTGCTACATATGTGGGCATTCCGGGAAGACCTTCTTCCAGGTCCGCATAGGAGATATCATCGTGGCCGTCATTTGACAGCATGGCTGTACGTCCGTTGGTGTGAATGGCAATCACTGCATCCCCATTAATAAGGGCGGTATCTGTATCGCTGTGCTGAGTAGAAACCATGTACACATTAGGTGCCAGCTCTTCTAATTTCTCAAAAACACCATCCCAGCAGGATTTATCCGTAAGGCTGGAATCAAAGAATGCATGTGCCGCCATTTCTGCAAGTTCATAGCCGCCTCCAAACGTTACATCACTCACGATCACCTTTCCGGCATATTCCGGATTCCAGAGATCCTTCCAGCTTGTGGGAGCGTCGATCAGGTCATTGCGGTAAGCAAATCCTCTTGTACCCCAGTTGGTGATCACTCCGTATTCATTTTCCTTAGCCTCATCATATAAATCCGGTGCGTTAGACATAGAATCATAATCCAGCTCTTTGGTCACTCCCAGTAATTTTCCGTTCATCATCTCATAATAGTTTACATGCAGGACATCTACAGAAGGGTCATCGCCTTCTGCCTTTAACTGCGCAAGCGGTGCCGAACCAAGCACGATTTCCAAGGTGGCTCCTGTTCTTTCCTCGAACGCAGGCTTTACAATATTCCTCAATGTCTCTTCATATGTGCCGCCCCAGGATGTGACTCGCACCGTCTGACCCGCATATGGCTTTTCCGAGGTCGTGTTGTCTGCACTGCTGTCCGTTTTTCCGCTGTTTTCTGTCTGCTCCTTTTGCTCTGTCTCTGCCGGCTTTTGTTCATCGCCATCGGAATTTCCGCCGCACCCTATGCATCCCAGGGCTACAACTGTACTGAGAGCCAGCATTGCCATTTTTCTTTTCATTTGTGTACCTCCTTTGTGGAATTTTATTTAAAAACTGTGTCTTTACAGTTTTTAATCGCCTCCTATCAACCCACCAGTACCATTTTCTCTTTATTGAACTGAACCTTAACAGCTTCCTGTACCTGAGCAAATGCTTGATCCGGATGAATTTCACACTCGAGAGTAATACCGCTTGCAAGTTTGACTTTATACCTGACGGCAGACCCCAGGAAATTCCGTTCCTCCACTACTGCATCAAACAAATTTCCGGCAGTGGCATGGACAGGCAGAATATTTATATTCTCGGGCCGAACCAAAATAAATCGTTTATCACCCACATGGATCTCGGAAGGAGAGATACAATGGACTGATATACCGTTATGGAGCATAACCTCCACATGCCCCTCTGAAATTTTTTCTACCACGCCTTCAAGGAGATTTGCATGACCGATAAAATCTGCCACAAACTTAGTTTTCGGCATACTGTAAAGTTCTGTGGGGGAGGCAAGCTGCTCAATCCTGCCTTTATTCATCACTGCAATCCAGTCTGAGATCGTCAGTGCTTCCTCCTGGTCATGAGTAACGTAAATAGCTGTAATATTTAATTGTTTCAAGAGACTGCGGATCTCAATTCTGGTCTGAACCCTTAGTTTCGCGTCCAGATTGGAAAGAGGCTCATCAAACAGCATGATTTTAGGTTCCACAACCATTGCCCTGGCCAACGATACCCTCTGCTGCTGCCCTCCGGATAACTGTCTCGGAAACCGGTCCTCCACTCCTTCAAGCTGTACAACGGATAGTACCTCCTCTGCTTTTTTCTTCAAAATCTTTTTGTCCTTAACCCCCCTGTTCTTCAGGCCATATACTACATTGTCGTAGACACTCATATGGGGAAATAAGGCGTAATTCTGAAAGACCATTGCAATGTCCCGTTTGTACGGCGGTTTTTCCGTGATTTTTTCTCCAGCCAGAAATACATCTCCCTCTGTAGGGGTCAACAGGCCTGCGATCATCCGTAAAGTCGTTGTCTTTCCGCAACCGCTTGGTCCCAGCAGGGAAAGAATATCACCCTTTTGTATCTGGATATTGATCTTGTCCACTGCCCGGAATCCTTTATACTCTTTTACAAGCTCTTTCAGTTCCAATTGACTGCTCATTTTATCCCTCCTTCATTGGATTATATATGTATATATTTATGTATAGTCCAAATTATAAATGATGTTTATTTTTCTTCTGACCAATCCGTTCGTATTTCCTTTGATGGTTTTGATTATAGTCACGCCATATAGATTTGTCAATGCTTTTTTCGTATTTTAGGGAAATTATTTATTTATTATCCAACTATTACTTATTAAATGTTGTTTTTTTAGTTTATTCAAACATGATTTTTTTGCTTTATTGATATATACAAATCTATTTTATTTTATATTTCTATTGTTTTATAAAATATATTGTGATATAATACCCACAAAAGTTATACATATATACATATTGTAAAAATTTGTATAGTTCTATGAAAGGAGACAATCTTATGAAAAAAATCATCAATGATCCATTTGACTTTGTTGATGAGTCAATGGGGGGAATCCTTGCTGCCCATTGTAATCTTCTGAAAACTGCAAAAGGGAACGTAAGGGCAGTCATCCGCGCTGATGCGCCTGTGTCCGGAAAAGTAGCTGTAGTCACAGGCGGTGGTTTTGGGCACCTTCCTGTTTTTCTGGGGTATGTGGGAAAGGGTATGGCTGACGGCTGCTCTGTAGGCAATGTTTTCTCCTCTCCCACTTCCTCACAGATGAAGCAGGTAACAAAGGCAGTGGACGGCGGAAAAGGGGTATTGTATCTTTACGGAAGATATCAGGGAGATATGATGAACTTTGATATGGCTGCTGAAGATTGTACTGAGGAAGGTATACAGGTAGAGTCCGTTTTAGTTACCGATGATGTCGCTTCTGCCCCCCGCGATGAATGGCAGAAGAGACGAGGGGTTGCCGGTCTGTTTTTCGCCTATAAAATAGCCGGGGCTAAAGCAGAAACAGGGGCTGATCTGTCATCTGTCAAGGCTGCTGCTCAAAAGGCGGTGTCCAATATGAGAAGCATGGGTGTAGCCCTTGGTTCCTGTACCCTCCCCACAGTGGGCAAACCTACTTTTTCGGTTTCAGAAGACGAAATGGAGATTGGAATGGGCATCCATGGTGAAGCAGGCGTAAAGCGCTGCAAACTCCAAAATGCGGACAAAATAGCCGCAGATCTGATCGACTATGTGGCAAATGACCTCCCCTTTTGTAAAGGGGACGAGGTTGCTGTGCTGGTGAACAGCTTAGGAGGCACCCCACTGGAGGAGCTCTATATACTCTATGGGAAAATTGATCAGTTGCTCTCTGAAAAAGGCATCCACATCTATCGTCCTTACGTGGGACGATATGCATGCTCAATGGAAATGCCCGGTGCTTCTCTGACTTTAATGAAATTGGACGAGGAACTAAAGGATCTATTGGATGCACCTGCCACGACACCTTTTTTTACACAGCTTTGAAAGGAGATACCTATGAAAAATGAGTTATTTACAGAAGATATCCGCCAGATGATGCTCCGTCTCAGTGACCATATGATTTCTGCCGAAGCAATGCTGACAAATCTGGATTCCGCGATTGGCGATGGTGATTTAGGCATGACCATGGTAATAGGATTCACTGAGATTAAGCAAAGGATAATAGGTCAGAATTTTGCATCCATTTCTCAGCTCCTCCTATCCTGTGCCGATGCCTTTGCAGAAAAAGCCGCCTCAACATTCGCAACCCTTTTCATCTCAATGCTGAAAGCGGCAGGAAAACAGGCAGAAGCTTTCACCTGCATTGACACTTCAAAAGCCTCGCAATTATTTGACGCGGCTGTCACCGGTGTACAAAAAAGAGGGCACGCACAAATTGGTGACAAAACCCTTCTTGATGCCCTCATTCCCGCTGCTGACTCTCTTCGACGTTCATCAGAGCTGGGGCTGCTCCTACCGGAGGCCGCCATTCTGGCACAGGAAGCCGCTAAAGCAGGAGCTGAAAACACCATAAATATGAAAGCTAAAACAGGCCGTTCCGGATATCTGGGAGAAAGGACCATTGGACAAAAAGACCCCGGCGCCGCAGCTATTGTTTTGGTCCTCCAATCCTTTACGTCATATATCGTGTAAGCAGCACATAATACAGAGGGGTTCCGTTTATGCGGAACCTTTCCTGAAAACGGAGGTAAACATATGAAACAGGTTTCTTCAGAGAGTATGGGAACCCGGCCTTTGCTGCCGCTTATTATAACACTGTCATCTCCCATTATGCTCTCTTTACTGGTGCAGTCCCTTTACAATATCATCGACAGTGTATATATATCCCGATATAACAGCAATGGCCTCACAGCATTATCTCTGGCGTTCCCTGTGCAGACCCTGATCACCGCCGCAGCTTCAGGAACCGGTGCTGGCACAAATATAATAATTGCAAAAGCTTTAGGTGCAAATGACAAAAATAATGCCTCCTCCACTGCATTTAACGGGTTTGTTTTGTCATTGATTAATTGGAGTTTTTTTGTTATAATAGGCATACTGATTTTAAAACCATATTTTTCCATTTTTACAGCCAACACAGAAGTGGCTTCCCTGGGGCTTAAATATTTAAGCATTATACTTCTCTTCTCAATTGCCCCATTCACTGAAAACGTTGCTGTCAGAATTCTGCAGGCAACAGGCAACACGGTTCTTCCTATGATCTTTCAATCAACTGCTGCCCTGCTGAATCTGATATTAGACCCAATTTTTATATGGGGATTCGGATTCATCCCTGCAATGGGAATTTCTGGGGCTGCAATTGCAACTGTACTGTCGCAGTTTCTCTCAGCAACTCTGGCAGTGATTACAGTCTTTTTCAAACAGACTGTTCTTACTGTGTCGTTCCGTATTCCCAGTTTTAATCTGATAAAGGAAATCTTTATCACAGGGCTTCCTTCTGTATTGGGTATGGCTCTGGTCTCAGCTTATATTTCAGGGCTTAATGCTGTACTTACGCGTTTTTCTGAGGACGCTGTCTCTTCCCTGGGCATCTATTATAAGCTGCAGACCTTTCTGCTCATTCCCACTTACGGATTAAACCAGGGTGTAACTCCCATCATGGGATTCAATTACGGAGCCAAAAAATACAGACGCATGTGGAATACTTTATGGTACAGCCTTATTATATCAACCGCCACGCTAATTGCAGGAACCTTGTGCTTCTGTCTGTTCACTCGTGAAATACTGCTTTTCTTTCACGCATCAGACAGTCTTCTGCATACAGGAATACCTGCCCTGAGAATAATAAGTACAAGCTTTCCATTTTTTGGTCTGACAATTTTAATGCCCACCTTATTCCAAAGCACTGGCTATATTCGGCAGAATATTATCATAACCCTGCTCCGTGAAGTTGTTCTGCTGGTGCCGATCGCCTGGGCATTTTCCCATTTAGGCTTGACCTACACATGGTTAACATTTCCTATATCAGAAAGTATTGCAGCTTTTATATCCTGCTATTATACTTATATATTGTTCCGGGGACCACTAACTTACCGGGGTCTGTCCCCCGAATAAAATATGCTGACTTTCAACAAGAAAGCGCGGATTGAAACAATACATTGAAGTGGAGGATTTTTCTTGAAATCAACAGATATCGTCATCGATAAAACTTCTGACCAGCCCATCTATCAGCAGATAGCGGACAGAATCACACAGTCGGTGCAAAAGGGGTTTTTAAATCCCGGGGACAGGCTCCCGACCAGCCAGGACTTTTTTGATACTTACGGTATTGCGAGAGGAACCGTGAAACATGCATACAATATCCTTGAAAAGAACGGAATTGTCACTGTCATTCAGGGCAAAGGTTCTTTTATCAGGGAAAAAGACGCCCCTGTACAGACCATAGATGCAGTAGACCAGTATCTGGACGAACTGCTCGCATTGGGTTTTTCTCTGGATGAAATTGAAGGACTTGTGAGCAAAAGATTAAAAGCTCTTCAAGATGAACAAAATGTGTTTAAAATAGCTGCCATGGAGAGCTGCCCGGAAATACTGGATTGTCTGATAACAGATTTAGAGCAGTTTCCAAATACAAAGGTTTTTCCTTTTCTGGTAAACGACATGGGGGGAAAGCATACATTTTCCATTCAGGATTACGATTTGATCGTGATTATGGAAAAAAACATTCCGCTTTTCCTCGGAACGGAACTGGAACACGAGGAAAAAAATAAAATACTGCCTATTTCCACAATCCTGTCACCCGGCACACTGAAACTGCTGGCCAAAATAGTTCCCGGAGAACCCACCGGAATTTTATGTCAGAGCAAACGCTTTGCCGGGATTTTAAAATGGGAACTTTCTTCACTGAATGCCATGCTGTCTCCCAAGGAAGTTCTGTTATACAGCACCGGAACAGCAGACAACCTGCACTCATTTTTAAAAGACAAGCGCCATTTGCTTATATCATCAAACTTTTCACGAAACTGCAGCCCGGAACAGGAAAAAATCCTCCAGGCTTATGAGGCCAGCGGCGGGGAAGTTCTACCCGTCCACTATACCATCGACAGTGGATCCGCACTCTATATAGAAGAGTTTATAAGAAACTATCACTTTTCAAATTATAATACTTCACGTTGAAGGGGAGTATCATTATGAATATCATCATAGATAAAAACAGTTCTGTTCCGTCCTATTTACAGATAGCAGAACAGATCAAAGAAAAAATTAGCAGCCGCGAATTATCTCCCGGTGACAGGCTTCCCACAGAGCGGGAGTTATCCGAGGCAGTCCATATTTCAAGAGGCACGATAAAAAGAGCCTATGACGAACTTGGAGATGTGGGGATTCTGGAAAGGATCCAGGGAAGCGGTACTTTTGTAGCCCAGCTGCAGGATCTGTCCATTTTAGGCAACAGCGACAAAGCAGCCCGAATAATTGATAAAATGATCACCACTCTCTCCCGAATGCATCTATCCTATAATGAAATGGAGGACCTGATCAATTCCAAACTTCAATGGAAACGCCAGGAATCCCGAAATATCCGGGTGGCTGTTGTAGATTGTAATATGGAGACATTGAGCCTCATCAGCAGCCAGCTATACAATATTTCCGACGTGGATGTCACGGAATTGATACTGAGTGATATTGTAAAATGCCCACAGAAGCTGACCTACGGTTATGATCTAATACTTACAACTAAAAATCATTATCTTCAGGTCATCGACCTTGTCCCCAGGTTAGCAAGTCATGTCATGAAAGTTGCGATCGTCCCCTCACAAAAGGTCCAGTATGAGCTGGCCGGCATACATGAAAATATGTCTGTGGGCATCTGGTGCATGAGCCAGGAATTCGCCAGTGCTGTCTATGACAACACCATGACTCTTGGCCAGGGAACTCCAAGAATTGATTTTCAGCTAGACAATGCACCCTGCTCTCTGTCTGATTTTCTGAAAGGGAAGGATGTGCTGATCTTACCGTACGATTATTTAAGCGGGAGCAAGTCTGACGAGCTGGAGGTTATCCAAAAATTTATGCAAAGCGGAAAACAAGTTATCTTTTTTGAGTACCACATAGATCAGGGTTCCCTGATTCATATCACACATGAACTGGAACTATGCCGGGAGAACAGAAGGCCCGTGTCATTAAAAGGTATATAGATCTTGATCTGAGAGGGCGGCTGCCTGCGGCCGCCTTTTTTATCTGCACCTACATATCTATTTAGGGCATCCTATGCATTTTGTTCCGTAAATTTTTCACTTCTTATCTTCGCAACATTCATCATTATTTTTCCCGTTTCCGGCAACACTATAATTAAATTCATTGAAATACTGGAGGTTATCGAATGAAATTATGTAAACTTATCCCCATATCCCTTGCCACTCTTATCCTCATGACCGGATGCGGTTCCGGAAAATCCAATACGGAAGATTACCTGAAAGAAGAAAATGCCATTATGGATAAAATGATGGATGAAATGGACCGTGCCCAGAATACCGGCAGTGCGGAGCTTGATTTTCTGAACGGCATGATTCCCCATCATCAGTCAGCTGTAGATATGTCCAAAAGTTATCTGGAATATGCCGGAAAAGATGGTGAATTCAAAGGTCTGGCAGAGAATATAATCAGTGCCCAGAATACGGAAATTGATCAGATGAACACTATGATAGAACGTTTTCAGAAAGTGGAAAACCCGGATACCGAAAAAGAAGCTGCCTATTTGGAGGATTATCGTACCATGATGGATAACCATCACAATTCCCACACCGGGGCAGAAACCTCCGACATGGAGACAGCCTTTGCACAGGGCATGTCCATGCATCATCAGATGGCAGTGGATATGGCAGAGATAATCCTTAAATATACAGATGATAAGGAGCTTACAGCATTTGCTGACAACATCATCACACAGCAGGAAAAAGAAATTGAAGAAATGCAGTCTTATCTGGATGATAACACGGACAGCGGGAGCCATAAACATTAGAATATTCCGGTAACTTACGTGCTGCCACACCGGAAATGATCCACAGAAAAAAGATATCTGCCCGGATTCCCTAAACCGGGCAGATATCTTTAATTTTCTCTATCTTTTCTCTCTCTTAAATCTCACCCCTGAAAAAATCACCAAAAGGGCATCTTGCGGGGTATCCGGGGAATCATCATTATCATTATCCCCGGGGGCCTCACCCGGATCCTCCTCAGCCTCCCATATTGAACTCTACAGTCGCCTGGGCATTTTCTATCTCAGCGTCCATGTCCGCATTCTGCTGTGTAATGTTAGAAAGGGCAACACCAATAGCATCTCGTGCATCATAGTAAAACGGTCCCGTAATGTTTGACGGTGTCTTGGTGGCAAAATCTACAATCTTCGCGTATACTGCGTCGTTCCCGAAGAACGCAACATCCTGGTTATAAATATCAGATTCCGCTGCCGGCGCCCATGTGGAAAGAGCTCCCTTGCTGATCAAATCGTCATACAGTTCTGTGCTTCCGGCAAATGTGGATTTAAAGAAATCTTTTGCCAGATCCTGATTTTTACAGTTGGAGGTGATGACCCAGGAAGATCCACCGCTGTTTGAATAATTAGTTGCACCCTCAGATTTGTCCAGTTTCGGCATATCTGTAATCGCCCACTTACCTGTCTGGTCCTCTTTTCCTGTTACAGTCGCCATGATCCAGCATCCGTTCATAGCTCCTGCAACGGTTCCGTTATTGATAGACGCAACATACTGATCCCAGTCTGTCACTTCCACAAGCGTCCCGTCTTTTACCATCTGTGTATAGATCTCCATGCATTCTTTCAATGCGTCATTGCCTACAATATTGATCGAACCGTCCTCGTTAAACATGGAGGCACCGCAAGACTGGAGCATCATCATGATCTGGTCCGGGGAGCCGGCCTGTGCGGTTATCATGGGCTGTCCTGCCTTTTCTTTTACCACTTTGGCTTTTTCCATAAATTCAGACCAGGAAATATCTGTGAAATCATCAATGGTGAATCCTGCCTGCTCCAGATAGTCTGTGCGCAGACAGTTGATCACAGCACCGTTGTCAAAGGGGACACCCAGATTTTTGCCGTCTACTGTGGAGTATGCTGCCTTTGCACTTGAGAACTGTGTAAAATCAATTCCTGAATCCGAAAGGTCTGTAAATACATCCGGATAATTGGTGGCATATTTCTGGAAAGAATTATCCTGCATCAGAAAGATATCAGGCAGTGTACTCAGATCCCCCGCTGAAACGGCTGTAGTAACCTTTGTCTCAATATCATCAGACTGCATCTCCGTAACTTTAACCTGGAATCCCGGATGGTCCTTTGCATAAAGTTCCGCTGCCTTTTCAATGGCATAGATATTGAAATTAGGGTCCCAGCACCATGCAGTCAGGGTATTGTCATCCCCTGATGCGGCTTCCGCGTTATCTTTTTCTGTACCTGCATCCTCTTTTGTCTCTGTTCCTGCGTCTCCTTTTGTCTCTGTACTTCCGTCACTTCCACCGCAGGCTGCCAGTGAAAATACCATTGCGGAAGCCAGGAATACTGCTACTACTTTTCTTCTCATAACTTAACCTCTCAATCCTGATTACTGTTTACGTGTTACATGTTTGCGCGCATTTTGAAGATTATATTGATTCAGCCGGATATTACTGCCCATAATTTGCTTAAACCGCAGCTTTTGTTCAGTGACAGCTGAATTTCTTCCAATTTTATGTAAACTAAATTCTTCTGGTAATTTCTGTTTTTCTCTGTTATAATTGGTCTCAATTTATCTTCCCCTAACCGGGACAAGCCTAAAAAGGAGGCCTTTATGAAAATCTCACTGCTTCAAACTATCTCTGCAGACCATATGGATCTGGAGGAATATTGTATGGACAATGGCACCGTGTCCGTCCATGTTCTCTCCTACGGCTGCGCTTTGACCGGCATCTATGTACCAGATAAAAAAACAGGAAAAAAAATCAACATTCTGTTATCCTTTGACGATCTTACATCCTATCTGCGCAATCCTCTGTACTGCGGCGCTGCCCTGGGACCCAATGCGGGCCGTATTTCAGGCGGATCCCTGGACATTGACGGCAGACATTACCAATTATCCCAAAACGATGGTGTCAATCACATCCACGGCGGCTTTCACAATCTTTCTTTTCAGAACGCCGTTTTGGTCAGCAGGGAAACCGACAAGGAATCTGCAGCGCTTACCTTTCAGGCCGTGCTTCCCCATGGTCTGGACGGCTATCCCGGCAGCCGGTGTATTCATATTACCTACCGGCTGTTCTCTGACAACCGTCTGACCGTCAGTTTCCGTGCATCCAGTGACCGGGAGACTTATCTCAATCTGTCCAGCCATGCTTACTTTAATCTGTCCGGGGATTTTACCAAAAATGTCCATAGTCACAGGCTGTTTGTCCGAGGAAACGCGTTTGCAGAAAATGCCGAAACACATATACCTATGGGAATATCCCATACCGCCGGAACACCCTTTGATTTTTCCACCCCGGTCTCCATACAGGAAAACATGGACAGATACCCGCAGAATATGCAGATACAGAGAGCCAGAGGATTGAACCATGCCTTTTTGTTAAACAAAGAACACAACCCCTCCGAGCCATCCCTGGTACTGGAAGATCATCCATCCGGACGAAGCCTGAAGCTCTATACGGATACCCCTTCCATCGTGGTCTATTCGGGAGGCTTTATTGAAAATACTTATAAGATCAATGGGGGATGCCTCTCATCCCCGCACTGTGCCATAGCCCTGGAGCCGCAGGATATCCCTGATACTCCAAACTGCGGCCTGGCCCCCATGCATATCCTAAAGCCCGGTGCGCTCTATCTAAGAACTTTCACCTATGCCTTTTCTTTTTAAAATCATAACTGTTCAGTACCCTAACAGTTACAGGCAAAAATCCATGCAGAATCGCCTTTGGCGATGGGATTTTTAGTTACTTAAAATCTATCTTATCTCGTCCCTTGCAGATACGGCACTCAGTTCACAGGCTGTGCCGTTCTGCATTTCGGGCCATTTTTCCAGAAACCTTTTATGGCCTTCATGCAGTGCGTAGATTTTCACCAAAAGTCTTTCAGGAAAATCAAAATACCGCAGGCTTACTTCTGCCGGCTCCCCGGTATAGTAATGATCATTGAGCATCTCATCTCCCTGATATATTTCAAGCTTATCTCCTCCATATGCAAATGTGAGGATGCAATCCAGTATATCTTCCGCATACTGTATCTCTATTTCATACGTCCCGGTTTCTTCATCCTCAGAGATTAAACGGAATTTTGCAGCGGTCTTACCGCTTTCCTTTTCTCTCTCATAAACAGTGAAGGCGCCATCCCTGCCGCATCTGGCAAAACCGGGAATTCCGGATGATATGTCTGGATAACATTTTATCTCTGTATGGGGTGCCCCGGTTACTTTTATCTCCCCATCCTCTTCCCACACATAATTATCGGAGAGTATCAGATAGTCTCTGTCCAGTGTGATCTTCCATGCGTTCAGAGCATCAGCTCTGGAAAGATGCAGCGTCAATGCCGCGTCTTCCCCCTTCCAGCAGTAAAACGGCTCATAGTCACCGTAAAATACATAGCAAGTCTCCGAACCTTCCAATCTGCAGAGAGGTGTTGCGGCTGCCGAGACCAGTTCCCTGTCCCCCAGTTTCATGTGATAAGGAAAAAATCCATAAGCTCCGGAAGGTATGTCCATTTCATGAAATTCCACCGTGTCTCTGCACCTTCCTGTAAGCTTTACCCCTCTGTGGGTATCCATGGTCCTTTTTCTCTGATAGTTATTAAAAAATACATATCCGTGCTCGTCATCATGTCTCCATGAAGTCCTGAGAGAATGGGTATCCTCAGGGCTGACATCCGCAGGCACTATCTCCTCCGGAAGTTTCGCCATGTCATCCCCAAAATCAGCCAGAAACATGGCAAGCAGCTTGATCTCTTTATATGTCTCCGATATCTGTCCGTATTGGCGGATCGGGGCAAAAAAATCGTAATTTATTACAGGCACGTTGTTGGGATACCCACTCTCTTTGCTCTCCTGCAGAGTAGAAAGCTTTCCTTTCGGGTTGCTCCCCCCATGATACATATAATAACCGAGCATAGCCACACCGGAGCCAAGCTTTGCAAGAGACATGGCACCGATATCCGTTCCCGTAGGCACAGGTCTTCTGTGTTCCGTGGGCTGCAGACCGCCGCCCAGCTCTGCCGTCAGATAAGGAAAATCCTCCGGGGAAAATGTCAGCTCAGCGCTCACGTGATGGTCATTGGCTACCAGGGCATCATTCCTTTTTCCGCTGAAAACGTAATTCTCATTTGCCTCTATCTCCGTAAGCCGTAGATCCCAGGGCGCTTCACAGTAGCCTGCCATGACCGGCAGCATACCGCCGGTCACAGCGCCGCCCCACCCGGTAGCCGTATAAAACGGCACCCGGAAGCCTGTTTTTTCAGCCAGCCCTTTCAATGTCCTCATGTGCTGTTCTCCTGCTTCACCGGAAGATCCACCCACATGTCCATACTCGTTTTCAATCTGTATGCCGATCACGGGACCGCCGTCTTCGTACATCTGTCCCCTGACCTGCTCATAGATCTGTTTCCAGAACCGCTCTACATAGGCCAGATATCTCTCGTCATCGCACCTGAGCGTGAATCCCTTCTGCATCAGCCAGTCCGGAAAACCACCGTTTCTCACCTCACCATGACACCAGGGTCCAATACGGAGAAACAATTTCATATGGATTTTCCGGCAGAGTTCCACAAATTTCTTCAGATTCCGGCACCCTTCAAAGACAAAGGTCCCTTCCTCCTCCTCATGATGTATCCAGAAAACATATGTGGCTGCTGCGGTAATTCCGCCTGCTTTCATTTTCCGCAGGGATTCCTCCCAGAACTCCTCCCGTAAGCGGCTGTAATGGATCTCACCCATTACCGGAAACCATGGATTTTCGTCTTTTATCAGATAATTCTTGTTATATGTATATCCCATATAAAATCCCATCCTTCTATCCTCAGGTATACTCCGGAGCACTTGCTGCACTACAGATACTTTAGCCTGCACTGTATACAGGGCAATCCTTTTCCGTTTTGACCGCCGAGGTTTTATGTTGGCTATAGGTAACTATTCAGTAGGCCTGCGCATTCACTGCGCTGATTGTAAGAATGTGTACCACGGCCAAGGAAAAATCCCATCGCCAAAGGCGATTCTGCATGGATTTTTGCCTGTAACTGTGAGGGTACTGAACCGTTACGGTTATAGTATATATGGTAATGCCCATGGGTAAAATGCTGTATTCTGCTATTTGATGGACTATTTTCCATTTACAAAGCAAAAAACCGAATTTTGCTGCACTCCTGCAGTCAAAATCCGGCATTTTTACATGGACCTTACTCCTTGTAATGAAAAAATTCGCTGTTTTTGTACTCCTTTGGGGATATTCCCACTACCTTTTTAAAAATCCTTGAAAAATAATACTGGTCCTGATACCCAAGCTGCTGCGCCACTTCATAAATATAGAGGTTTGTGGAACGCAGAAGTTTGCAGGCCTCCTTCATTTTGAGGCTGATATAAAAATCCATAGGCGCGTGCCGGGTATATTTCCGGAATATTACATTCAGATAGCTTTTAGACAACTCAAATTCCTCTGCGATCTGCTGAAGGGTCAGCTCCTCATGCAGATGTTTGTACATATAACGCACCACATTGGTCACATGGCGGTTCTGCTCCAGCGTGGTGTGGTGCTTTTCCCTGTTATACGTCTCAGCCAGGATCAGGGAGAGGACCTGGGATATGTAGATAAAATTTCCAAGGGTATAGTTCCCGTCCAGCACGCGGAACAGCAGCTCAAACAAAAACATCATACGGTTGGTGGCGTTATCCGAATTGAATGTCACTGTTTTGCACTCTTCAAGCGGAAAATACTTTACATCCTCCCCTTTAAAATGGACCCACAAAATACTCCAGGGGTCATCCTCGCAGGCATAGTATCTGTGGCCGCAGTATCTGGGTATGCAGAAGGCTTCATTCTCATGTATCATATACTTTCTGTTATTTACATATACGATTCCGCTTCCCGCTGTGCAGTAAATGAAAATGTATTCCTCAATCCCATCCCTTCTTTCTCTGTAATGATGCGTTGCACAGGGAAAAAAACCCACATCTGTCAGGAACAGCCTCCGTACAAGGGGATGCTCCACATAATCCTGAAATGCCTCTGTGGGAAGCACCACCATGCGCTCCCCCTTAAATCCGTCTCTTTTTCTTTCTTCCGTAATTTCCTGTTCAAATATATTCATGAAAATATAGTATCACACCAGTGTAATATTGTCCATGAATAGCCAGAATATGATATTCCTATTCTGTGAGCAGGATAGTAAAATGATTGCAGAACAAATGGAACGGCGGACAGATCTACACCCCCGCCTCATAAAAAATAAAAGGTAACTGTCCAGGCAACAGGAAGACCTGCTGGATTGTTACGATAAAAGGAGCTAAGCATATGTCACAAGTAAAACCGGTAAGAATCTGGGAGGAACCCTGCGTTATCCCCACCTACAAAGTCTATCCCCCGGAAAAAAGCCCTCTTTTTATTGAAAAACGGGCTTATCAGGGAAGCACCGGAAAAGTATATCCGCTTCCGGTAACGGAAAAGATCTCTGACACAAAAGAGGACGTAACCTATCATGCGGTCTGCCTGGAAAATGAATATTTAAAGGTGATGGTACTCCCCGAACTGGGGGGCCGTATCCAGAGAGCCTATGACAAGACCAATGGGTACGATTTTGTCTATTACAACCATGTGATCAAACCTGCGCTGGTAGGGCTTACCGGGCCATGGATTTCAGGGGGGATCGAATTTAACTGGCCTCAGCACCACCGCCCCTCCACGTACTCCCCGGTGGAATATACCACAAAGGAGAATCCGGACGGCTCCTGCACCGTATTTGTCAGTGAGATTGATAAGATGTACGGTACAAAAGGCATGGCATCCATCACTCTGTATCCCCAAAAGGCCTATATTGAGATCAAGGGACAGCTTTACAACAATACAGACCTCCCCCAGACGTTCCTGTGGTGGGCCAATCCTGCTGTCCCGGTAAATGACCATACCTACTCCGTATTTCCGCCGGATGTGAACGCTGTTATGGACCACGGAAAACGGGCGGTTTCCACCTTCCCCATTGCCACAGGGGAATATTATAAATGTGACTACTCCGCGGGTGTGGACATTTCCCGTTATAAAAACGTGAAGGTTCCCACCTCCTATATGGCTGCCCATTCAGATTATGATTTTATTGGAAACTATGACGAAAAAGAGGAGGCCGGACTGCTGCATGTGGCTGACCACCACATTTCCCCCGGCAAAAAGCAGTGGACCTGGGGAAACGGGGATTTTGGCCGTACCTGGGACAGAAACCTGACAGACGAGGACGGTCCCTACATAGAACTGATGACCGGGGTTTTCACAGACAACCAGCCGGATTTCACCTGGCTGAAGCCACAGGAAGAGAAGACTTTTGTCCAGTATTTTATGCCTTACAAAGGTGTGGGCAGAGTTGGCAATGCCACAAAGGAGGCCATGGTCAGCATCAGCACCCCCGCCGCCGACGGCTCGGTCACCTTAAAAGTCTATACCACGGGAGTTTATGAACATGCATCCATCCATGTTTTGGAAAAGGATCAGATCCTCTGTGAGACATCTGCGGACCTGACACCTGAAAAATGCTATGAAGTCTCATTCCCGGCACCCGTCCATATGCCGGACTGTAAGGTGACGGTATCCCACAGCGGCAGAGTCCTGGTTGAATATGCGGTTTATGAAGAAAAGCTGAAACCCATCCCTGAACCCGCCAGTCCTATGAAAGCTCCCCAGGATATGAGATCCACGGAAGAGCTTTACCTGGCGGCTTCCCACCTGGAACAGTACCGTCATGCCACCTATGATCCGGCTGCCTATTATCTGGAAGGCCTCAGACGGGACGCCACGGATATCCGCCTGAACAATGGATACGGCCTCCTGCTTTTTAGAAGAGGGCATATAAAAGACAGCATCCGCCACTTTCAGGCCGCCGTGGAAAAACAGACCCGGAAAAATCCTAACCCCTATACCGGGGAATGTTATTTTAATCTGGGGCTGGCCCTGGAAGCTGACGGGCAGGAGGAGCAGGCATTCGATGCCTTCTACAAATCCACATGGAGCGCTGAGACACAGAGTACAGGTTTTTACTGGCTTGCCTGCCTGTCCGCCCGAAAAGGAAAATATGAGGAGGCCCTGGAATTTGCCGAAAAAGCTCTGCTGCGCAACTGGCACAGCATGAAAGTCCGCACCCTGAAAGCAGCTCTCATGAGAAAACTTGGCAGGGATAACACCGACCTGGTGGAGGAAAGCCTTTCCATTGACCCGTTATATATGGGATGCCTGTATGAAAAAGCAGTCTCCTCCGGCACATTCCTGTTCTGGAAAGAGAAAATGCGCAGGGAAGCCCACAATTACCTGGAACTTTCCTATCTGTATAAAAACGCGGGGCTGTATGAAGATGCGCTGAGGATCCTGGAAGCCTGCGAGGCTGAAAATCCCATGCTGTTTTATTACCAATCCAGCATCCATCTGCTGACAGACAACCGGGAGGCTGCCCTTGCCTGTGCAAAAAGGGCCGAGGCCGCACCTTCTGATTACTGTTTCCCTAACCGGACCCAGGAATACGGCATTCTGGCGGATGCGGTAAACCTGCTGGAGTCCGCCCCCATGGCACACTACTATCTCGGTAACCTTCTGTATGATAAAAAGCAGTATGAGGAAGCCATTGTCCACTGGGAACTATCCGCAGCGGAAAAACCGGACTTTGCCATGACATGCCGCAATCTTGCCATTGCTTACTATAATAAGAAAAACCTGCCTGAAAAGGCTATGGAGATGATGGAAAAAGCCTGCGGCCTGGACAGCACTTATCCGAGGCTGTGGCTTGAATACGACCAATTGGCAGCCAAACTTTGTATTCCGGTAAAAGAGCGCCTTAAAACCATGGAATCCCACCCAAAGATCACGGCACAGAGAGATGACTTATACCTGCGATATATCACTCTCCTGAATGGTATCGGACGTTACAGGGATGCCCTTGCCGCCCTCACGTCCCGGCAGTTCCATCCGTGGGAAGGCGGGGAAGGAAAGGTAAGCGCCCAGTACCGTTTTGCCCTGATACGTCTGGCGGAGGAAAAACTGGAAGAAAATGAACCGGAGAAGGCCTTTTCTCTCCTAAAATCATCCCTCACCTATCCGGAAAATCTGGGAGAGGGAAAACTGCCCAATGTGCCGGATAATGAAGCCTTCTACTTCATGGGAAAGGCCTGCGGTATGATGGGGCAGGAAGAAGAATCCGTTAAATATTTCCGCCTGGCTGCCTCAGGCTCCCAGGAACCGTCCTCCGTCCTCTATTACAATGACCAGCCATCTGATTATATCTACTATCAGGGGCTTGCATACCGGGAACTGGGGGAGGAAAACGCGACAAAAAAATCCTTCCATCAGCTTATCACCTACGGGGAAAAGCATCTCTTTGATAAGGTATCCTATGATTTCTTTGCCGTCTCCCTGCCGGAGATCGAGGTCTTCCAGGATGATCTGCCGCTTAGGAATACCCAATATTGCCGCTACTTAAGAGCGCTGGGCGCAGCCGGACTTGGTGAAAAAGAAAAAGCAGTATCACTGCTGAAAGAGATTCTGGGGAAACAAAATGATCATTTTAAAGCGGAAGCGTTTCTGCGAGAATTGAAATATCGTAAAAGTTTGTAAAGGATGAAGGAGACATGGTTATTTTTTGTTGAACTTTATGTCCTTTTATGTTATAGTACTGATAGAGAGAGGTTTAGCCATCCACATAGGTGGCAGCCTCGTGGGATTTTATTTCACACCTACCCTGTTGTGCTGAACAGGGTAGGTATTTTTATTTTCGCTTGTGTCTACTCTCTATGTAGGCAAGCAGTGTTATAATGAATATTCCAAAGGATAACATTATCTTATTTCTGTCCAAGAAGAAGGACCAACCCCCTTTTAAGGGTTTTGGTCCTTCTCTTATCAGCCGTCAGGCCGTCTTTACATTTTTACTGAATAAAGTCTTAATCCCATCAACCGCCATGATCACAGCCAGAACTACAATAGGAACGATCAGCGCACACTGGAGTCCCTCCACGAGAGCCTGCCCGGTTCCTCCTGCCAGCTTCAACACATTGTTCTTAAATGTGAGAACCAGAGTACTGAGCGTTGCCGCGAGCATGAAGAACATAGGGAAGTAGAACATCTTGTTGTTTTTCCCAATCCTTTTCAGCCAGCAGGAAACTGCCAAAAATGCAGGGACAGATACAAGCTGGTTGCAGGCTCCGAACAAAGCCCATATCTTTTGATATCCGGCAATTGTCAGAAGTGCTGCGCATGCAATGGTGATCACGGTTGCCACATACATGTTGCTGAGGATATTCTTTCCTCCGTCCTTTTTAAAAGCAAACAGTTCCTGGAACAGGAAACGTCCAAGACGCGTAGCTGTATCCAGAGATGTGAGAGCGAATGCGGAAATAGCCAGAAGAATGATGGTCTTCATGGTTGTGACTGCCATATCCCCCATTCCCATATTTGCAAAGAAGGTACTGATCGCCGTGGCAAAAACTACCGGTGGTGTACCGATCTCCGCATAGGCACCGTCAGAAGTCAGATATCCCACAGCGATCAAAGCGATAACTGCAAGCACACACTCGATGAGCATGGAACCATACCCTATAAGCTTTGCGTCCTTCTCGCTGTTGAGCTGTTTTGAGGTGGTACCTGACCCGATCAGGCTGTGGAATCCTGACACTGCACCACAGGCCACTGTGATAAACAGGAATGGGAACAATGTCTGCCCCCCGATATTCCATCCGGTAAATGCTTTGAGCTGTACATCCGGATTGGTAAAGAAAATACCGATAGCTGCGGCGATCATCATAAAATACAGCAGAAAACTGTTCAGATAATCACGGGGCTGCAGCAAGATCCACACTGGCGCCACTGAAGCAATAAATATATAAATAAAAATAACCACAAGCCATGCTGTTTTTGAAAAATAAATCGGGCATTTAAGTCCCACAAAGATGCACAGTGCCAGAAGAAGGACACCGGCAACGGTTGTGATACCCAGATTTATGTTTTTCCGGTTGAGAAAACCGAATCCCACAGCCAGGGGAATGAACAGCATAGATGCCATAGCTACAGAACCATTGGCAGCATTTTTTACCATATCCCCGTCTGCATTGGCCGTGAATCCGGCAAAGGTTCCCGCCACAATATCCGCAAATGCCGCGACAACCAGAATCAGCACCAGCCAGGCAAACACTGTAAAGCATACCTTTGATTTATGGGAAATATTCTCCTCAATAACTTCACCCAGAGATTTTCCTTTGTGGCGGATGGATGCAAACAATGCGGAAAAATCCTGCACTGCTCCGAAAAAGATACCTCCGATAACGATCCACAAAAGCACAGGCACCCATCCAAAAATAGCTGCCTGAATAGGTCCGTTGATAGGACCCGCGCCCGCAATGGATGAAAAATGATGTCCCAGCAGTACAGGTGCTTTGGCAGGCACAAAGTCCACGCCGTCCTCCTCCGTATGTGCCGGTGTCTCATGTTTGGGATCCACGCCCCACTGTTTTGCCAGCCAGGAACCGTAGGTCACATAGGCGATCACGAAAATCAAAATTGCCACACCCAGAATTACAACTCCACTCATAACTCTTTTCCTCCTCTTATTAGATGCTATGTAACTGTGAAGGTGCTGTACAGTTACGGTGATATTTAAAAAGATGGAAACATCTTTTTATATCCTTTTACCAAATCCTTTGCCGCAGCGTTGCCATAAATCCTGTGGTTCTCCATATCAAAAAGCACCACACGCTCCTCCGAAAATCCCCGTACGGCAAACCGGTAATTTTTTCTGAATTTCAGTTTTTTCAGCGAGTTTACCGCCTCGTCAGAGACCGCCTTCTCAGAGATAAACACGCCTGTCAGATAAGTATACATGTGATCCTTTACCGGCTCCTTCTCCCCGCCTCTGATCAGCTCAGGTTCCATATACTCTAAGAGCTGCTTCTGAAAGCGCAGGATATCCCCATTCTGGACCACATCCCTGCATTGAAAAAAAGCGTGTTCAAAACAGTGCGCACGCCATAGCTCCGCCCGTTTTACCAGTACATATTTGGCACTGGTCATGCAGAATCCGGCATAGGCATCATAAACCTCTCCATGAAACTCATACGGCTCCTCCACATCAAAATTTGACCTGTATGTATCGACTATCTTATCCAGTATGTACTCACTATTCATTTTATTCTCCACATAAAAGCTGTATTAGGTTTCAGTAGTAATTTATTAACTTTATAAAGTAATTATAAAATTTATATAAAATATACCATTATATTATAAATATTACAACCCCTTTGTTTCATTTTTCATATCTGCCATAACTTACAGTTATATCACGACTCCCCGCACCCTCTCCCTTGGGATTTCCATGCCTGTCCCCAAATTGCTTACACACGCATTTTTTTGGGCAGAAAAAACACGCACAGATTTCATATCCATGCGTGTTTTCCCTCTATTCCATATTATTTTTTGGCTTTCCCCGTGACTTCCTTCATCCGGATCTTCCAGATACCTGTCACTTTCAGACTTTTTCTGACCGCATCTTCAAATTCGCCCATATTTGCAGGGGTGTGGCGCTCACACAGAATCCTGAGGGCATTGATCTTCTCCCGGTCATCTGTCACTTCCTCTGCGTGTCCGCTGATAATGGCTGATTCAAACTTTGTGGTAAACTGATCCTCAAGCCGTTTTGTGTCTCCCACACATACCAGGCAGACCTGTGGGTTCTGCTTTAAGATATCTATTTTCCTGCCCGCCTTTGCCGTGTGAAAATAGATGACATCCCCGTCTCTGACTATGGTTATGGGTACCGCATAGGGCATCCCTTCCCGGTCTGTCATAGACAGCACAGCCCATTCACATTTGTCTGATACTTCCAAAGCAAACTCCCGTGACATTTCCCTGTCTTTTCTTCTCATACATATCCTCCTGTACTGCCAGTCCTGTCCGCAGACCTGCCAAAGATCATCCCAGGATCTTTTTTAAATCCTCATCCGGTGTGCTGACAGGTGAAATCTGGAAATTATCTACCAGATAGTTTAACACATTTTTTGACACAAAGGCAGGTAATGTTGGTCCGAGATAAATATTTTTTATCCCCAGGTGCAAAAGTGTCAGCAGGATACTTACGGCTTTCTGCTCGTACCAGGAGAGTACCAGGGTCAGCGGCAGTTCATTGACACCGCAGTGAAAGGCTTCTGCCAGAGCAGACGCCACCTTAACGGCACCAAAAGCGTCATTACACTGACCCATATCCATAAGTCTGGGAAGGCCCCCGATCTCCCCCAGATCCAGGTCATTGAAACGGTATTTTCCGCAGGCCAGCGTGAGGATGACGGAATCCTTTGGCGCCTTCTGAACAAATTCTGTATAGTAGTTTCTCCCTGTTCTGGCGCCGTCACATCCCCCTACCAGGAAAAAGTGGCTGATCTGACCTGCTTTGACAGCCTCAACCACCTGGTCTGCCGCACTCAAAATGGTGTTGTGCCCAAAGCCCGTTGTCAGAGTGCTTCCTCCGTTGATGCCGGAAAAAGTCCTGTCCTCTGAATATCCTTTCAGTTCTATTGCTTTCTCAATGACCGCAGAGAAATCCCTGTCTTCCCCCACATGGGTCATGCCCGGATAGCTGACAACGCCTGTGGTGAATACCCTGTCCCTGTAGCTGTCTTTCGGAGGCATAATGCAGTTGGTGGTAAAAAGGATTGGAGCCGGAAGGCCGGCAAACTCTTTTTGCTGGTTCTGCCATGCAGTGCCGAAGTTTCCTTTCAGATGTGCATATTTTCTAAGCTCCGGATAAGCATGTGCAGGCAGCATCTCCCCGTGTGTATAAATGTTGATGCCTTTTCCCTCTGTCTGTTCAAGAAGCAGTTTCAAGTCTCTCAGGTCATGGCCCGAAATGACAATGAACGGCCCTTTTTCCACTTTCATCTCCACCTTGGCCGGCGCAGGAATCCCATAAGTCTCTGTGTTTGCTTTATCCAGCAGTTCCATACACTTAAAATTCACTGCCCCCTCTTCCATGACCAGAGGAAGCAGATTCTCCATCTCTCTGTCCTGGCCGATAGCTGCCATCCCTTTATAGAAAAATGCGTTTACCTGATCATTGGTATATCCCAGGACCATGGCATGGTAAGCATAGGCCGCGGTACCTCTCAGTCCAAACAGCAGAAGGGATTTCAGGGAACGGATATCTTCCTGGTCCTTCCAAAGTTTTTCCATAGGATAATCAGCGGTCCTTCCGCAGGGTTCCTGACAGGACATACATCCGGGTACATACTTTGCAGTCTCCTGATGCACTGCCTCAATCTGCTTTTTCAGGGATTCATCATCAAAATTCACATTTGTCAAAGTTGCAAACAGGCCCTCCATCATGAGGCGGTCTGTCTCCGGTTCCGCTTTATCCTCCCCCACCGCTTGGGCAAGTCCGATCAAAGCCCCTGTCAGCTCATCCTGAAGCTTTGCGGTGGTATCCTGTTTCCCGCACACTCCTCTGTTCCCTTTGCATCCGCTGCATCCTGCAGTCTGTTCACATTGATAACAAAACATTTTTTCTTCCATCCTTGTTTTCCTCTCCTTTTCTGTTGGGCACATCTATCGTGCCATGGTCTTTTTATGATACAGCCTATATTAAACGGAGACACTATCTCTCCAGCAGATCACCTTGGGTAGATACCGTTACCACCTGAAGGGGGATTTCTTTTCCGGATCTTGAGAGAGCTGCTTTCACCGCACGCTCTATGCCGCCGCAGCACGGAACCTCCATACGCAGGACCGTCACGCTTTTTACCTCATTTATCCCCAGGACCTCCGACAGTTTCTCAGAATAATCCACACTGTCCAGCTTGGGACAGCCGATAAGCACTACCCTGTCTTTCATAAACTCCCCATGAAATCCCGCATAGGCATATGCTGTGCAGTCCGCTGCGATCAGCAGGTCTGCCTCCTGAAAAAAGGATGCTGCCGGAGATACCAGTTTTATCTGCACCGGCCAGGGGCGGGAACCACTCTCCTCAAAAGCTATGGCCCCTGTGGGACATACCGGAAGGCAGTCTCCGATACCGTCACACAATTCTTTCTTCAAAAGCTTTGCCTTGCCGTTCACCATGCCTATGGCACCCTCATGGCAGGCACCTGCACATAGACCGCAGCCGTTGCATTTACTTTCATCTATCTGAACCAGTTTTCTTGCCATTGCATTTCCTCCTCTGTTCTTGTCTTTTCATGGATAATATACTATAATAAAAACAATAATTCTGTTGTATGTACAACAAGCAAGAAAGGATTCTAACATTTATGCGCGCATATCCCATAAAAGATTTAAAACACTCCCCTTTATTTCGGGGAATCACTGAAGATGAACTTGGCACCATGCTGGACTGTCTGTCAGGAACTATACGAAAATATAAAAAGGACGCTTCCATCTTCCGATGGGGCGACCAGATCTCACAGATTGGGCTTATATTGAAAGGCAACGTCCATATTGTAAGGGAAAGCTATTGGGGAAAGGAATCTCTGCTCGCCCGGCTGGGTCCGGGGGACCTGTTCGGGGAAACCTATGCCTGTGTTCCTCAGGCTGCTTTTGACGGCACAGCTCTGGCCGCGGCTGATACGGAAATCCTGTTTCTGGATCTGAAACGCGTGCTGACTACCTGTTCCTCAGCCTGCCGCTTTCATACCAGACTGATCCAAAATCTACTCGGTGTACTGGCAGAAAAGAACCTCCATTTTTCCAGAAAAATAGACTGCCTGGCACCTCACACCATCCGTGCCAAACTGATGGAATACTTTTCACAGCAGACAAGGCTTCAGGGCACCAGAACTTTTACCATTCCCTTTAACAGGCAGCAGCTCGCAGACTATCTGTCTGTTGACAGAAGCTCCATGACGGTGGAATTGTATAAAATGAAGGATGAGGGTCTGATTGAATTTCAGAAGAATCAGTTCACAGTCTGCTGAAAATGATTTTCTCCACATTATTTACTTGGCAGGTTAATTGGAGTGCAATATATTAAACTACACCATTATTAATAAAAATAGGTGCGCATTAATATAAGGAGTGCAATACCGCCGAATGGATTGACTTATCTGCTGTAAAATGAATCTGTAACTAAAAAGGACACTTCCTCATGCGAAATGTCCTTTTTACTCCAGCCAGCACTGTTTATCCTTTTGATTTGCGAAAGTATCTCGATACGGACTGGCCTTTTTTTACTCCAGCCAGCACTGTTTCTCCCCAATCTTACTGGTAAAGATACGTCCTCTGTCCTTCTCATCTTTTGCCTGGTGATATTTAAACAGCATATTGCCGTCCCCCATCTCACCTAAGATCTCAATCTTGCCGGTTACATGGGAGAGGACATAGCGGAAACATTTTCCCTGGCCGCTCTGCATCTGTTTTGCGCGCTCCACAATGCGGAAGGCCTCATGCAGAGGCACCTGGAACTGGCTGTGTACTCCGGTCACAGGCCTGCACTGGAACACATAATAGGGAATAATACCCATGGCTGTGGTCTCCT
This sequence comes from Blautia marasmi, assembly GCF_900258535.1. Classification (NCBI taxonomy): domain Bacteria; kingdom Bacillati; phylum Bacillota; class Clostridia; order Lachnospirales; family Lachnospiraceae; genus Blautia; species Blautia marasmi. The sequence continues at coordinate 2,610,648 of NZ_OIWX01000001.1, read as the reverse complement.
GCAGAAGTCTGCCCAGGATTTCCGGCCTGTCATTTACCCCTTTTAACAGCACTGTTTGGTTCTTCACTACAATTCCGGCACGCATCAGGGTATGTACGGCTTCTGCCGCCTCCTCCGTCAGCTCCCTGGGATGGTTGAACTGGGTGACAACGTAAATCTGTTTCTTCTTTCCATACGCAGTAAGCATATCCACCAGTTCCGGATCTGTGGTGATCCTCTGAGGAAGCACCACAGGGGTTCTGCTGCCGAACCGGATCAGGTTCAGATGTTCGATCCCTGAAAATTCCTCCAAATACTTTCTAATGGTCCGGTTGCTGTTGAGAAACGCGTCTCCGCCGGACACCAGCACATTATTGATCTCCTCATGCTGCCGCACATACTGGGCCATTTCGCTGATATACTCCGCGATCTCATCACCTGACAGCCCTACCAGGCGCTTGCGGAAGCAGTGACGACAGTACATGGCGCACTGATTTGTGGAGAGTATCAGCACCGTGGCATCATACTTATGCTGCATACCCGTCATAACTGTGTTGTCATGCTCACCGCTGGTATCCATCTCGCCTCCGGCCTTCAGTTCCGCATCTGCCGGAATACAGAGTTTTCTTATGGGATCCTCCGGGTCATTTTCGTCCACAAGAGACAAATAATAAGGATTCACAAACATGGGAAACATATCCTGAATCTTGCAAAGCGCAGGAAGCTCCTCCTCTGTAATATGCAGGCGTCCTGCAAGCTCCCTGACATCATCGTATCCGTTTTTTAATAACTCTTTCCAATCTGCCATAATCATGTCTCCCCTTTCTTCTTCCTGACAGCCGAATGCTGCCTTTTTTCACATCGTAAACACTGTATAAAAGTATTGTACTAAATTTCCTTGGAGATTTCATCATTTTTCCTTTAATTTTTATCCAATATTTACAAAATGTTTATATTTTCGTGTATGATTATGACAAATAGATTGTTTTTTTGCGGCCTATTTCTGTTCACAAACGTAACCATCCAGTAGGTCTGCGCATTCACTGCGCTGACCAAAGCATTCCGCAGCCAGGCAAAAATCCCATCGCCAAAGGCGATCCTGCATGGATTTTGCGTGTAACTGTGATGGTACTGAACCGTTACTCACAAACCATGATATGCTCCCCGTGGAGGTCCCTGCGTCCTGTAAATCGGAAACCGGCATTTTTATACATACCGGCAGCCACATCGTTTCCCTCAATAACACTCAGGTATATTTTCTTTCTGCCGTATTCCTTTCTGAGCCGTTCCAGTAAAAGGTGCAGTGCTGCTTTGCCATATCCTTTTCCCTGATATTTCTCATCGATCAAAAGCCTGTCCATCCAGACCCGACCGACCGGAAAATACTCCCAGAAAAATCCGTACATGGCAAATCCCACCAGCTCCTCCCCGTGGTAGATTCCCACAGGTCTCCAGCTTTTCCTTTTATCCGCCTCATCCAGGCACTGCTGTACACTCTCAATAAAATGCTCCTGCCCTTTTCCCACCTTAAGCTGCAGGACATCTGCTCTGTTCTCCTCTGTGACCGGTTTAAAAGTTATATTCATAAAGATACATCTCCAGACGGAATCTCTGCCCACGGGGACTCACCAACAGTTCACGGCAGTCCAGGCGCTCAAACTCCTGGCTTTCATAAAATTTATAATTACAGGTATTATCGGTATAGACATAGACACTTTCTGCGCTTTTGGCCCGGAAATAGCCTCTTAACTGTCCCCACAGTTCCTTTCCCACGCCGCATCCTCTGACTGCCTTTGACACGGCAAAGAATACAACCTCCCCGTCAAACTTCTTTCCGCAGCCTTCCAACATCTCTTTGTCTGTTTTGTCAAATCCCCGGAACTGTCTGCCCACTTTCCTTCCGTCCCCGGACAGCATCAGTCTCAGGCCGCCGAAAAAACTTTTTATGTGCATCCCCACATTCATTTTCCTGTCACCGTTATACTGCCCGATAATGATCCCCACAACCCTGTCCCTGCAGACAGCCACCCTGGCAAAGGTTTTCTGTGTCAGACAGCCTCTCAGATATACCTTTGCCATCTGCTTTGCTGTGGACGGCTTGTCGCAGATGCTGTCATAGTTCCATGTGTCCCTGATAATCTTCTCAATGTAGGGATAATCCTTTTTTTCTAAGTCCCTGTAAGTTACATTCAACTTTCTTTGTTTCATCATTCCACCTCATTAAATGCCGCCCCCTGTCCTGGGGGTACCCGGCTTTATTTGCTGTCATATGCTATTCTAAACTATACACCAGCTGTAAGGTCAAGAAATAAACTATGAAAAATGCATGAATCCAATCTAAAAAGGCATGGTCCTGTGATTTTGCATTCACAGAACACCATGCCTTTTATCTCCTTACCGGTATCTGCCGATTCCATTGGGAGTCAAATATACGGATCAGGAACAATAAATATTCAGCGCATCCCTCAAAAATTCAGCGGCTCCGTCCTGAATCCGGTCGTAATAAGCCTTGAACCGCTCATCCGCTGCATACATCTCTCCCATTTCTCTGTGGGCCTCCCTGGAATATGCGCTGTCGCTCCAGAACATGCAGAGCCACTGCCTGTGCAGATCACAAGCCTTCTGCGCAGTCTTCCCTGCCGGATCCCCCTCCGCCATAGCTGCCTTCAGGGTTTCCATGATCTCCCCGCTTAAATCTTCCTGTTTTTTCCACTCTTCCTTGCTCATACCCGCAAGCTTCCTGTTGGACGCCTCAACAGCTTCCTCCCCGTAGGCTTCACGCACCTCCCTGCCGTATTTCTCTTCATTTTCTTTTATCAGATCACGTTTAAATCCCTCAAATTTTTCTTTGTCGCTCATAATAGCTCTTCCTTTCATAGAATCCAGAGTCCTCCTGACATTGTAGATCAGGATCTCAGTCTGTCTTTTTTTCTGCAGAAGGGCTGTAAGATGTTCTTCCAAGGCTTTCTCCCTGTCAAATCCGGGATTTTTCACAATCTCCCTGATCTCTTCCAGGGGCAGGCCAAGCTCACGGTAAAACAGGATCTGCTGCAGCAGATCCACCTGCATCTGCCCGTAGATGCGGTAGCCGTTTGGATTTACCCGTTCGGGCCTGAGTAATCCAATCTCGTCGTAATACCGGAGTGTCCGCTTGCTGACCCCGGATACCTGTGCCAGCCGGTTCACTGTATATTCCATCTTTCCACCTCCTTCACTTGAAAGGATAAGGGTTTACGCAGCGTGAATGTCAATACTTTTTTTTAAGAAATTTTATTTCTTCTCTTTTCCAGAACTTCCGTTATGGTTCCGTGCTTTTTATCCAGGTCAAAAAACAGTGCAGCCAGAATTCCCAGTCCTGAGAGTACAGCCGGGATCCAGAATACATTTCCTTTGATAGCCGCAAGGGCTTTTGCAGACTGGGCACTGCCGGCTGTATAACCGCCTGCCCCCAAAACAATGGAGGAGATGATGGGTGCAAACGCGATTCCCAGCTTATTGGTGCACATCATCACAGAAGTCATGATTCCCTGAGGCCTTTCCCCTGTCAGATACTCCACCTCATCCATAGTATCGGAACATGCGGGATACAATGGGCCTGTACAAAGGTTGGAGGCCACACCGCAGAGAAAATTAAACACAACCTGTCCTGCCACATTGCTACCGGAAACTGCCATACCCAGTATAGAGAGTATCATTCCCATACTCCCCAGGACCATGCATTTCCTGTTCCCCACCCGGTCAAGCACCTGCCCGATAAACGGGGAGCTGACCAGCATGGAGATGGGCGACATGGCCAGAAGCAGGGTTGCCAGGTCCTCATTCTCAAGCACATATTTGGCATAATAGACAATCCCGGAAGTCCGCAGCGTGAGCGCGCAGGTAATAAGAAGTGCTACAGCGCAGAGGGCTGTCCAGGAACGGCTTTTGAGGGCATGTCGCAGCTCATCCAAAATTTTCACCTGCTCAGACTGCACAGCAATTCTCTCCCGGCACTGGACCGTACAGTTCATAAGAAAAACTGCGCTTATCACCGCAAATACAAGTCCGGTAAAAATGTACCCCTTTTTGCCGCCCCCCAAAAGAGCCACAAGGGGAAGGGTACAGGCATTGGATATCATGCTTCCCACTCCAATCCCCATAAGCTTATAGTTATTGATGCTTCTCCTCTGCTTTACATTGCCGGTCATCAAGGAGAGAAGTGTACCATAGGCTGTATTATTCACAGCATAAAGAATACAAAACATCAGATAGGTGAAGAACGCGAATGCTGTCTTACCTGCCGCAGATACATCCGGCACTGCAAACATGAGAAAGAAAAACAGCATCAGCGGTATGGTGGTTGCGTAAAGAAACGGTTTTGTCCTGCCCAGCCGCGAATGGACCTTATCAATAGCCACACCGGTAGCCAGGTTGGTAAACGCCTCAATGATCCTGGCAGCTCCCAGAATGAGGCCCACAGCCGCCACAGAAATCCCCACCGTATCGGTATAATAGTAAGACAGGTAAGCTGAAGTCACCCCAAACGTAATACAGTTGGCAGCATCACCGCCTCCGAAGCTCAGCTTCTCCATTGTTGTAAGCGGTCTCTTTTCCATGGTTCCATCCTCCGTATGCATTGCCCGCTAAAAATATAAGACTACAGGCTCTGCGCATTTTTTATAAAAGAAAAGGCTTCCTCCTCCGGAAGGGGTCTGGAAAAATAAAAGCCCTGAATGTAATCTATCCCGCAGCTTTTTACAAAGGTCTCCTGCTCCTCGTTCTCCACACCCTCCGCAAGGACTTGAAGTCCCATCTCGTGAAAAACGATTGACAGGCTTTTGACCATAGCTGCCGTCTCCCTTTTCTCCATGGCAGACCAGATAAGGCTTTTGTCCAGCTTAACTGTATCCAGAGGTGTGTTCATGACTGACACAATATTGGAGTATCCGGTACCAAAATCGTCCAGTTCAATGAGAACCCCCCGCTTCTGCATTTCCAGGGAAAATTCTTCCACCGCCTCCGCATTCTCTGCAAGTATACTCTCTGTTATCTCTATCTTGATCCTGGAAAAAGGAGTGTGGTTCTTTTCAATGATCTCTGCCACTTTTTCTGCCAGGCCAATCTGGGAAAACTGCCGGCCGGAAAAGTTCACATGCACTCCGTCAAATTCAATATTTTCCCGGGACAGCCTGTTGATAAACCCGCATACCTTATCAAGTATCTGATAGGTGATCTCCACGATCATGCCTGTCTCCTCCGCAATGGGTATGAATTCATTGGGATAGAGGGGTCCAATGGGTGAATCCGGTATGCGCAGCAGAGACTCCGCAACTGTATACTTCCCTGTAGAGGTAGAAATGATAGGTTGATAAAAGACAGAGAAACTGTTATTTTTCAGGTTCTCCTCCAGTATCTCCACGATCTCCCGGCGCCTATGCAAAGAATCCAGCATTTCGGGTCCGCAGAAATAAACATTGGTGCCTGACGCCCCCTTTGCCATGGATACGGAATATTCAATTCCGCTGATCAAATCTTCTACTGTATTGGCACACTCGGGATACCCCACAACTCCGATCACGGCAGGGACAACACAGTTATTTTCCTCCCAGGTCCAGGCCTGCTGCATCCTCTGCTCCAGTTTTTCCACTTTTGTGCCTATACCGGCATCAAGAGGCCCATAGGATAAAATGGCAAATTCATCACCGCTGAAACGGTACAGGCAGTGAGGCTCTGAAATGCCTTTAAGATAAGATGCGATTTCCTGGAGAAGCAAATCCCCGGTATGCTGTCCATAGGTATCATTGATGCGTTTAAACCCTCTCAGGGAGAGCACTGTAATATTAAAATACTTGGATCTTCCGATCAGCAGTTCCATCATTTTCAGAAATTCCTGCCGGTTTGGCAGGCCGGTAAGATAATCCACAGAGTTTTGTTTATTCTGCAGATACAGATAAATGATCAGCAGCGCGCAGGTGGCCGCGGAGTCGGAGAGGATCACGGTGGGATAAAGCTGCTGGACAACAATGACCACCAGCGCGATCATGGGGAATATAGCCAATATCCTTCTGATCGCCCGTTCCATGTACTTTCTCCAAACAACAACAGCCACCATGGCTGCCACGCCATACAGGTAAAATATAACATAAGTCAGAGAGATGAGCGGCCCCCGGGTGTACGCTCCCTCTTTGCTGATGCTGAATAATACTTTTGAAAATGGATTCCAGAGGACCAGCAGAAAATAGATGCCCCCGGGAAGAGCAGTCCATGCCAAGATCTTTGGAGGATTCCCTCTGTTTTCAAACACGGTGGCTAAGGTATAGAAAAAATAGGCCATTCCCATAAGAGGGGTGGCTACAAAATAAACGGTTGTCACCAGCCAGTTCAGAAGATATGGAAATTTGTCAGGGTAGGCGATCATAATGGTGGACGCGATGTTAAAGGACATAGCGCAAAAGGTCACTAAAAAACAGAATTGAAACAGACGGTTCCTCAACGAAGGGACCAGATTACTTTTCCTTGAATAAAACCAGATGATAATAAGGTTGATTCCGGAAATACACTCCGCCACAATATTCCACTGCATATCTTTTCCTCGATTATGTACGACTTATAAGGCTATTTTATAATTAATCCGGGACATAATCAACCTATAAATAAAAAATGGGACAGTAAAAAAACCTTAATAGAAAAGTCGCTGAGGTCGTAAGACTTCAGCGATCTTTTGGTATAATGAAGTATGCTAATAAATAAAAATACCGTAACTGTTCAGTACCCTCACAGTTACAGGCAAAAATCCATGCAGAATCGCCTTGAGCGATGGGTAGCCCCTTACATTCCAAACAGTCGAAGCAGCTTCTGCCAGAAGTTAAGCCGAGCTTCTTCTTTCATATCGTTTGTGATAACTTCCGCCTTTTCAATTGCCTCTGTTTTCATAACAAACTGAACGGAATTGACATTCGTATTTTTACCGGACACAAAGGAAACCGTTTCGGTTTCCTCCCCGCCTATGGAAGCGAGAACCTCATCGATCTGCTCCTGTACCTGTGTATCCATCCTATCGGTTTTTGTGTAGAGTTCATTGGTCCCGTCGGCAAGCTCTGATACGCCGTCGCAGTAGGCAGCAATGCCATCGTACAGCTCTCCCGCGCCGTTTTTCAGCTCGCTGCTGCCGGAAAGCAGCGTTTTGCTTCCACTTGCAAGAGAGGATACGCCGTCAACAATCTGCGTGTATCCGGCTGCCAGCTGCGCAACACCTCCGGTGTATTCACTGATACCGCTGTCCAGAAACGCATAATTTGTTACAAGCTGATCGATTCCGCCTGACAACGCCGAAAGCTTCACAAGCATATCACTGAGGGTGCCGGCCAATTCTCCGATTTCTGTATCAAAAAGCTCATACTGCGTCTTCAAAACCCCCAGGTTTTGATACAGAGAATCCATGCCTGCCGCTAGATTGTCAAGATAATCTTCCGTCCCCCCTATCGCGGCATTGTTGCCGGAAAGAAGCCGGATCACGCTCTGCAAGGATGTAATTTGTGATTGTAACTGCGCCACCTGCTCTTCATATCCCGGTACATTTTCAAGCTGTGCCACTGTTTGCTGCAGGGATGCGATGAGTGCCGAAAGGTCATTGATGGTCTGTGTGTTACCTGTTTGCAGTGCGTCTATATCTAAACCATTCTGTGCCATGATAGCCTTATATTGCGCAAAGCCAAGATTTTGCCATAAGGCATATGCACCGTCATATAAATCGCTGATCCCCTGCTTTATGGCGCCGGAAGCCCCTGTAAGCTCCGCCAGCTGATCGGCGGAAACAGAGAGGTCGGAAAGGTTCGTCTGAATTGTCTCTAGCGCGGACTTCATTTGAGCAGAACCGTTTATCAGATGGTAGGACTTACCGTTCAAGGTATCAAGAGCCGCCTGTGCCGAAGAAATACCCTCTTGCAGAGTAGCAATGCCGTTGTCTAAGTCCGCGACGCCGCTATGCACAGAGGAAAGTCCCGAATCGAGACTGCTGCTTCCCGTTTTCAATGTTTCCGAGTTGGAAATGAGCTCATCGGAGCCGTCGTTTAACTTTTTGGTTGCGTCCATCAGCTGTGAAACTTGATCCATCAGCTGGGCGTCATCAATCTCAACATTCAGGTTCAGTTTAATTCCATTGACAGAGATGGCGTCCATTTCAAATTCGCCCACATCGGCAGTTATGCTGCTGTTAAGACCCTTGCCCGGCAAGACTGTATAGGTAATCTGCTTGTGGTCACCCACATTGGCCATGGTTGCATCGGAAGCAATAATGTTTTCACAAATTCCGGTATCCAGCGTAACGCTTACCTGCAAAGCATAATTCTCAAAAAAATCGCCCTTGCATTTTTCATTTTTTGCAATAGATAAGCGGATTTCAAGCTTTCCGCTTTGACCGGCTATTTCTGAGGCGCTGTACTCTTTTCCATCAAGATAATACCGTACTGAAATGTCCCAAGGGATTTCGGTGTTTTCCATTGTGCCCTGATAATAGACCTTCTTGTCATCCGTGCTAAAGGTTATTTTATCTCCGTTTTGGTTGATGCTCTCTGTGCTGGTCAGCATTTTCACATCACTGTAATCACCGAAGTCGACGATATCTCCGCCTCCGAAAATATTGACGGCGTTCACGCTTGCAGCATGGCCGGCTGCGTCGGTGATGATATAGATGACTTCCTCCTTTTCACTGGCTGCTTCTGCGGCGAAAGCGGGGACAGCTGGCGAGCAGGCCATAACAACTGCCAGTAAGGCGGCGGTACATTTAGTGTTTTTTTTCATATGCTTTCTTCTCCCTTTAGATATTGATAAATTTTGCACCCTTTGTAGTTTTCTGGATCAGCCCGTCAAACAGATAGAGCAGTCCCGGCAGGACGAATAGAACGATGGCAAGCGAGCATAGGGTTCCCTTGCCGAGAAAATAGCCCAGCTGCGACAGGAGTCCGTGTGTCGAGATTGCTCCCAGCAAAAATCCGACTACTGTCAAGACGCTGGCAGAGGTCATGATGGAAACGGTCACGGCGGAAACAGTGTCAATAATGGCCTGCTTTTTCTGCCGTGTTTCCCGGTATTCTTTGTATCTGTCCGTAAAGAGAATGGCGTAGTCCACCGTTGCCCCAAGCTGAATGGAGCTGATGATCAGGTAGGCGATATAAAAAACCGTGCTTCCTGCAAAATACGGAATGGAGAGGTTAAGCCAAACCGCCGTCTCGATGCCAAGCACCAAAATAATGGGGATGGTGATGGATTTTGTCGTGAGAAAAAGGACGACAAATACGGCGGCAATGGCAATCAGATTTACCTTTAGCATATCTGCCGTGACGGTATTCATCAGGTCGTGGGTGGAAACGCCTTCTCCGGCAAGCAGCCATGTACCCGGATAGTACTCCTCTGCCGTGCGCTGCACGGATTCGATTAAATCAAAGGCTGCCGTTCCCTCGTAGTCGGTATCAACGCTCAAAAGCATTCTTGTATAATGGTTGGAATTCAGCTTGGAGAGCGTTCCCGTATCCAGATACTGCTCCGGTATGGTTTCTCCCGCCGAATCCACATAGGAGAGGATGCTCTTGACCTCCGGCAGGGTGTGGAGCGCATCGGACAGCTTTTTTTGTGTGGCGACGCTGTCCTTTGGCACCATCAAAACATAGGTATCGCTTTTCCCGAATATCTCCTCAATTTTCCCGGTATCCGCGCCAAGCTGTGTTTCACTCCCGAAAATATGAGAGGCTCCATAATAAAAGCTGTTGGAATTGGAAGCAAGGTAACTTGGAACAATCACCACCGCAAAGAGACAGACAATCGGTATCATCATTTTAGAAACAACCTTGCCAAACCTCTGAAAGGACGGAACAAACGGGCGGTGCTGTGTTCTATCAATCCACTTGTAGGTTGCAAGGATAAAGACCGGCATAAACACAAATACCGTAATCAGGCTGATGGCAACGCCCTTGGCCAGCGCAATTCCCAGATCGGGGCCGATTTTGAAGCGCATCAGACAAAGGGCGAGAAACCCGATGACAGTGGTCAGCCCGCTGGATAAAATGGATGTAGTGGAGCCGCAAAGCGCCTGCACCATGGCTTCCTTGGGGTCGGAAAATTCTTTGCGGCATTCCGCAAAACGGTGCAGCAGGAACACGGAATAATCCAGGGACACCGCAAGCTGTAGGATGCTTCCAGCGGCATTGGTGACAAAGGATATTTCGCCGAAGATCAAATTGCTTCCGCCATTGATGATAACGGCCAAGCCAAGCCCAAGCAGAACAATAAACGGCTCCGCAAAGGAGGTTGTCGTTAAAATCAGCACAAGCAGCGCAAACAGCACGCCGAATACGGCAATCTTTGGGATTTGCGATACCGTGCTTGTCGTCGCCGTCGCGGTGGATACGGCGCTTCCGGTCATAGTGCCCTCGTCGTCGATGATTTCGCGGATTTTGTCTAAAGCGTCAATGCGCTTATTCTCTGATACTGTAACGGAAAACAATGCGTTCCCGTCCTTATAATAGGTATCAAGGGTGTCTCCGTCCAAAAAGGAAAGGGGCTGCGTTATGCTTGCCACATCATCGAGCCAGGTAATATCTGTAACGCCGTCCACCGCCGCAATCTGTGCTTTATATTGGAGCGCCTGTGCAACGGACACGTTTTCAATCATGACGCGGGCGTTGGGGATTCCGCCCTCATACTCCCGCTCCATGGTATCAAGCGCTATAGTGGAAGCGCTGTCCGAAGGGAGATAGTCGTTCATATCATAGTTGACTGAGATAAACGGTTTGCAGGTAAGGCATATGAGAAACAATATGCCGAAGCTTATCAGGATAAGCTTTGGGCGGCTTGTGATTTTTTGATAGAATCGTTTCATAAATCAGCCTCCTCGCCAAAGACGTTAAAGCGGCTGTCATCCCCGACTACCTCCAATTTTATTTTTGTACCGTCCACTCTGCCCAGCGCCTGATAGGGAAATGTCCTTGTCAGTGTAATCATCCGGCCTGAGAAAGCAATTTCTCCGGCTGGTGTCAGCTTGCCCTTGAACGGCGTTTCGTTTTGAAACAGGCTGAGCGTACCGTCTATATCCTGTCCGCCGCTTGTTTTAAATGATAAGGTACCAATCCTACGCCCCAGAGGGACCATCATTTGAATGTTAAATATTCGTTCCATATCATGTTCTCCTTTCCGTCACTACAATGGCAGTATAGCGGGAATAAAGCCCGGATAACACGGTCAATTGGGGGTTATCTGGGAAAATACGGACAAAACACCGCTGATTGACCATCAAATTTACCGGACAAATGACCGAGATTGTCCATTGAAAATTTGACGGACAGATGTATACTTTTAAGAAAGGAGGCTGCCTATGAAGCATGCAGAAATTGCCCTGACAACAAAAAAAGCGTTAGCCGCTTCGCTGAAGATTCAGATGGAAAAAAAGCCGCTGAAAAAAGTAACAGTCAACGATATCATTACGGACTGCAATGTAAATAGAAAGACATTTTATTATCATTTTGAAGATATTTATGCTTTGCTCAAATGGATGCTGGAACAGGAAGCGGTAGAAGTGGTAAAGCATTTTGATCTGCTGGTGGATTATAGAGACGCCATTTTGTTTGTGCTTGATTATGTAGAAGCAAACGCACATATTCTTAACTGCGCCTATGACAATATGGGACGAGATGGGATGAAACGGTTTTTTTATACTGACTTTATCGGCATTGTAGGGACGCTGATAGACGCCACTGAAAAAGACCTCGGCCTATCTGTTTCCACAGACTTCAGGGAGTTTCTCTGTAATCTATATACCGAAGCTTTGGCAGGCGTCCTGATCGATTGGGTAAAAGACCGTAAGAAATATGATCGGGAGAAAGTGCTGCAATATCTCTCCTTGATCATACGCACCTCTCTGCCTGCGGTGTTAACAGAGGCCGCCGAAGCGAAAAAAACCATCTGAAGACTATGAAAGATAATAAGGAGGAAACATTGATGACAAACGGTTTTATTGATGTTCATCACCATATCATTCCGGAGGAATACAAAGCGGCGCTTGCCGAGGCCGGCATCGAAAAATCCGGCGGCTTGTCAATAGGAAGCTGGAGCCCTCAGAAAAGTCTGGAGCTTATGGATGCTTTGGGTATTGAAAAGGCCTATTGTTCCCTTTCTGAACCTGCACTCTATCCCATCGTGGAAAAAGACCGGGCCTTAGGACGCCAAAAGGCCCGCATGTTAAATGGATATATGGCAAAGCTATGTGCCAATTACCCGGGTAAATTCGGCGCATTTGCGGTGCTTCCGCTGCCTGACATCGAGGGAGCCATTGAGGAGGCAATCTATGCCCTTGATGTTTTGAGGCTGGATGGAGTGGGACTGCTGTCAAATTATCGAGATGAGTTTTTGGGCAATCGGATGTTTGACCCATTGTTTGACGAGCTGGACAAGAGGCAGGCAGTCCTGTATATTCACCCCAGCATTCCCCTCGACGCCGAGGTATTTAAACGCCCCGAGTATGTACCCTACGACTATTTTCAGGAATTTTGCTTCAATACCACCCGTGCAGCTTCTAATCTGGTATTCAGCGGCACACTTGAGCGGTGTCCGAATATAAAGCCGATTTTATCCCATATGGGCGGTACCCTGCCTTATTTAGCCTGGCGGTTGAATGAATGCTTTCCCGGCAATCAAAGGCCCGGAAAAGCCAAACAAACGCTGCCTGCATATGTTTATGACGGATGGTGCAGTCTTTCCAAACCCGTGTATGATTATTTTGGGCGGTTCTATTTTGACTGTGCGCTTTCCTGCCATGATGCTGCATTCTCCGCGGTAGAAAAGCTGGCACCAAACCATACTTTGTTTGGAAGCGATTCCTTTTACGCTTCTTTAAACTCCGGCAAAAAATTTGTACAGGAAGTGGAAGCTCACTATACAGGGGATGCCTTAGACAATATGAAAAGGGAGAATGCAATCCGGTTGTTTTCCTCAAAAGGCTCTGCTCATTCTAAAGAGGTATAGATGGTGAATATAGATTCAAGCCTTCTGGCGTTTCTTTGTAACGGCGGTTATTTAGCAGTTCGGATAACCACCAAGTTCGGCTTTGTATTGCTCCCTCACAACCCCCACGTTTCCGGGCGTCTGTTGTCAGGCTTTCTGATCGCTTCCCAGAACATTTACGATCTTATGTGCCACCAGTTCTTTTACATTGGCTCTTCCTGCTTTCAGATATTCTCTGGGGTCAAAGGCGGAAGGCTTCTGTGCCATTACCTGGCGCACACCGGCGGTCATGGCAAGACGCAGGTCTGAGTCAATATTGATCTTGCATACAGCAGATTTTGCTGCCCGGCGCAGCATATCTTCCGGAATGCCTATGGCGTCAGCCAGCTCTCCCCCATTCTGTTGAATGATCTTCACATACTCCTGGGACACACTGGAAGCACCGTGAAGAACAATGGGAAAATCAGGGAGACGTTTTGTGATCTCTTCCAATATATCAAAGCGGAGCTGCGGCTTTTGTCCCGGTTTGAACTTGAAAGCGCCGTGGCTGGTCCCGATAGCGATTGCCAGGGAATCAACCCCTGTGCGCTCCACAAATTCCTGCACTTGGTCGGGGTGAGTGTACATGGCGTCTGATGCCTCTACTTTTACGTCATCTTCCACACCTGCCAGCTTGCCCAGCTCCCCTTCTACCACCACACCCTTTTCGTGGGCGTATTCCACTACCTGCCTGGTAAGCTCCGCATTTTTATCAAAATCGTATTGTGACCCATCTATCATCACAGAGGTGAACCCGCCGTCAATGCAGGCCTTGCAGGTTGCAAAGTCAGGGCCATGGTCCAGATGGAGTGCCATGGGAATGTCATTTTCTATGAGGGCGGCCTCCACCAGTTTCACAAGGTAGGTGTGGTTGGCGTATGCCCGGGCGCCTTTTGATACCTGGAGGATCACAGGCGAACAAAGCGCGCCTGCCGCCTCTGTGATTCCCTGAACAATTTCCATATTATTTACATTGAAGGCACCGATGGCATAGCCGCCTTCATAAGCTTTCTGAAACATTTCCTTTGTGGTCACTAATCCCATAATAAATTCTCCTTCTTCTTGTTTTCTGCCAAACGGTCACCTATAAACAAACCGCGGGAGGCCGTCTTCGTCTGCCGGAATCTGCACATTTCCTTTTACCAGCGGTTTCACGTATTTGAGGAAATCCTCACTTAAATCGGTTCCCTCCCCTGTGATCCAGGTCAGCGGAACCGTTTTTTCCTTGTTACAGATGCGGTCGACATCCTCCAGACCGCATACCAGGCTGTACGGGGCATCGCTTTCTCTGATAAAAGAAATTATTTTGCCTGTCTCTTTGTTAAGCGCTGCCTGCACTCCGTACCTGCCGGCCATAACAGCTTCCTGCCGGTCAGCGGCTGACACCATGGAGACGGAGCAGCGCTGGCTTACGTTTAATTCTACAGAGCGGGCCTTCACTCCCAGTCTTCCACGCACCAGACGTTCCAGATATTTGCCGCAGCCTGCCAGCATCTTATGCCCAAAGCTGTCCAGTCCCGCTTCACTGTCGTACTCACATACGAATACGCCGTCTTTATCCCGGATCCCCTCCGAGACACACACCACCACCGCATTGTTTACAGAAAAACATTCCTCTATCTTTTCCAGGAACGCTTCCTTGTCAAAGGGTACCTCAGGAAGATATACAAGCAGAGGGTTATCCCCCGTAAATTTTCTTGCCAGCACACTCGCCGCTGTCAGCCAGCCTGCGTGCCGTCCCATGATCTCCACGATCGTCACGGATCTGGTGTCATACACCCCTGCATCAACGGCAATCTCCCGCACAGTGGATGCCACATATCTGGCGGCGCTGCCGAATCCCGGCGTGTGGTCCGTTAAGACAAGATCATTGTCAATGGTCTTTGGCTCCCCCAGGACCACAATGCTGCTGCCTGTCTTCCTCCCGTACCGCGACAGTTTGCTCACTGTATCCATGGAATCATTTCCACCAATATAAAGAAAATATCCAATGCCCATCTCCTCGAACTTCTCAAATAACTTTTTGTATACCGGGTCGTCCAGATCTTCAGGCAGTTTATATCTGCAGGAACCCAGATAGGCACCCGGTGTTGTCAGAAGGCCTTTCAGTTCCTCCCCGGGAAGTGCCTGATCAAAATCCAGGACCCTGCCCTTCAAAAAACCCTCAATACCATTCACCATGCCATAGCATGTTCCAATCTTCTCCGGGTGCAGCCGTGCCTCCGCGGCAACACCGTAGAGGCTGCTGTTAATAACAGCGGTGGGTCCTCCTGACTGACCCACAAGTAAATTTTTAAGCTCCATAACCGAAATACCTCCGTCTTATTTTTTGCCTGTCTGTTCAGGCATTATCCCCTTCGATCAGATCAATCCTTCTTTGATGCCTCTTGGCACCTGAGAATTCTGTGTGAAGAAATGTGTCCGCAATATTCTCAAAAAACATATAAAAATACCCTGCCCATTCACCGATATAACAATGAATGGACAGGGCATCCGGCAAATGGCTGCAAGCGGAAATTGAACGAGGGCTACTTTTCTGCATCTGTAAAAGGAATATCAGAAAAGTATGTTTTTCTTACAGCCGTGTTCAGATTGTCTGTCACTTTGTTTGCCATCATCTCATAGATCTTCTGGTGTGCTTCAAATAATTCCCGGCCTCTTCCCGTCTTGATCATTGTCTCAACGGTTTTCAGTCTCATGGAATGGGTCAGCACCCGCACCACCTGGTTGATCTTATTCACCAGGGGATTCTTCCCCATGTCTGATATGGTATTATGGAATTCATTGTCGGCCCAGAAAGCATTTTCCACGTTCTCCGGCCCCTTGTCAATCTCTTTCTCCATGCGGTTCAGCTTCTCTTTCAGTATATATAGATCGTCTTCCTGAATCTTCTGCATGGCGAGCTGCATCACACCAACCTCTATCAGTTCACGCAGTTCCATAAGATTTTCATATGAATCCTCTTTGTCTAAAATAATACCGTAAATCATAGGGTCGATCATGCTCTCGGAAAATCCCTCACAGACAAAGGTTCCCTCTGCCCGCCTGATCTCAAGCACTCCCAGGTATACCAGGATCTTAATGGCCTCTCGGATGGAGTTTCTTCCCACACCCATACTCTCGGCAAGCTCTGCCTCTGTGGGTATTTTATCTCCGGGACGAAGTTCCCTGTTAAGCATGGCTTCCGTCAGCGCATTGATCACCTGCTGTACTACTGATTCACTGTTTACCTTTTTTAAATAACTGATGTTCTGCATTTTACTCACCCCTTTATCGGTTTATCCTACAACCTACATACTACCATAAAAGTCGGCTTTTGTCTATTGGGGCCGGATAAAATAAGGGGTATCTGTACTGCTTAATCCATATGTGAGCCGCCGTTGATGTCAATCTCCTCGCCTGTTATATAAGAAGCCTCTTTGGATGCCAGGAATACTATGGCATTTGCTACTTCCTGGGTCTCCCCCGGACGTCCCATGGGGATTCCGTCAATAATCTTGTCTGCGTCTTCTTTTGGAAGTGACTTCCATATTTCCGTATTAATAAGTCCGGGGCATACACTGTTCACTGTGATGCCTTCCGCTGATATCTCTCTTGAAAGGTTTTTGGAAAATGCAAGTACAGCCGCCTTGGAAGCAGAATAGTGCGCTCCGCCGAATACACCGCCGCCTCTTTTTCCGGATACAGAAGACAGGTTTACAATCCTTCCGTATTTCTGTTCACGCATGACTTTCATGCACTTCTGTGTACAGAGGAACAGACCGAACATATTGACCTCAAAGATTTTTCTTATATCCGCCAGTGTCATGTCCTCAACTGTCACCTTCTGGGAAATTCCCGCATTGTTTACCAGCACATCAATCCTGCCGTAGGCATTCATGATGTCATCCACCATTTTCTGAACAGAAGCTTCGTCCGTGACATTTACTGTCACACCCATGGCCTCCCCACCCTCAGCCTTGATCTCATTTACGGTGTCCTGTACGCCAGCCTCATTCATATCTGCGATCACAACCGCTGCTTTTTGTTTTGCAAATGTCTTTGCAATGGTCTTTCCAATCCCTTTGGGTGAGCCGCTTCCTGTTACAATTACTACCTGTCCGTCAAATTCAAACATTTTTATTATCCTCCTGATCATTTTACTAATGCTTTTGCTGTATCCACTATGTTTTCCACTGTGATCCCGTTCATTTCCAGCAGTCTCTCATAAGGGGCGGACTGGCCGAACTGGTCCTGGATACCGATACGTTTTACAACACATTTCCCTGTATCTGCCGCTACTTCACTGACTGCGCTGCCCAGGCCGTTCATAATATTGTGGTCTTCCACAGTGATGATCCTGCCTGTTTCATTTACACACTCCATAACCGCGTCAACATCCAGCGGTTTGATGGTGTGCATATCCAAAAGTTTAACGGATACACCCTGCGCTTCCAATTGCTCTGCCGCTTTCATGGCAAGGGATACGGTATCCCCGTTGGCAATGATGGAGACATCTTTTCCGTCTTTTAACTTGTTGGCTTTGCCGATCTCAAATTCCGCGTCTTCCGGATAAATGACCGGAATCGCATCCCTAGTAAAGCGCAGATAGACAGGTCCTTCATATTCTGCTGCTGCTTTTACCAGCTTCTTGGCTGAATTGTAATCCGCAGGCATGAGAACCGTCATGTTGGGGATGGTACGCAGAACACCCATGTCCTCAATGCTCTGATGGCTGGCGCCGTCATTTGCCGGGGTAACACCGCCGTGGGAGCAGGCGATTTTCACATTCAGTTTGGGATAACAGATTTCCTGGCGGATCATCTCACACATTCTCAGGGAACCGAACACAGCGTAGGTCACAACAAAGGGAACCTTTCCGCAGGTGGCAAGGCCTGCCGCAACACCGGCCGCGTTCTGTTCAGCGATTCCCACATTCAGATACTGTTTGGGAAGCTGTTTGCGAAACTCCCCTGTCTTGCAGGATTTACCTATATCAACATCCACTACATAAATATCGTTGTCCAGCTTACCCAGCTTTACAATCTCCTCACCAAAACCATCTCTGGTCGCTTTTTTTATCTCACTCATATTCTTATCCTCCATCCGCTTATGCTGATTTTCTGACTTCCAGTTTTTTAAGCTGTGCATCCAGTTCGTCCATTGCCTGTTGGTACTGCTGGTCATTTGGCGCAACTCCATGCCATCCGCACTGGTTCTCCATAAAGGAAACGCCTTTTCCCTTCACTGTGTTGGCAAAGATACATTTTGGTTTCCCGTTCTTTCTCATGCGGATCCTGTCTAAGGTGTCCACAATCTGTTTCATATCATGTCCGTCAATCTCGTAAGTATCAAAACCAAAGGCCCTGAATTTCTCACCCAGATTGATATTAGGCATAACTTCATCGGTGGTGCCGTCAAGCTGCAGGTTATTGTTGTCCACAAATACCACCAGATTATCCAGCTCATATTTATGTGCGGTCTGCGCTGCCTCCCAGATCTCGCCTTCCTGACATTCGCCGTCGCCCACCACTACAAATACACGGTAATCTTTGTCATCTTTCTTCGCCGCAATGCCCATCCCTACGCCGCAGGCCAGTCCCTGACCCAGGGAACCGGTGGAGATATCAATGCCGGGGCATTTTTTCATATCCGGATGTCCCTGCAGGATAGAACCTTCCTGGCGGAGGGTACCCAATACCGATTCATCGAAGAATCCCAGGGCCGCCAGGGCCGCATACTGTACCGGGCACACATGGCCTTTTGAAAGGACAAAACGGTCTCTATCCTCCCATTTGGGGTTTTTCGGGTCCAGATTCATTTCCCTGAAATACAGGGCTGTCACAAAGTCGGCTGCGGACAGTGACCCGCCGGGATGACCGGATTTCGCTTTGTGAATCATGGTGATCACCTTTTTTCTTAATTCAATACTCTCTCTTTCCAGTTCTTCAACGCTTACATTTTTCATATTCCTCGCTCCTTTTTATAAGAATAACAATGAGATTTTAGGTATATAGGTTACCAGCAGCAATACGATCAGTGCTGCTATGATCAATGAGATCACTGCTTTTGATATCTGCTTTAAGTTTACATTGCCCACACCGCATGCCACATAGAGGTTTACCCCTACCGGAGGAGTGAAAAGCCCGATCGCCAGATTGACGATCATCACCACGCCCAGGTGGATCAGATCCACACCCAATGCCTGTGCCACCGGCACGAACAGCGGGGTAAAGATATATAAAGCGGACGTGGAATCCAGGAAGCAGCCTGCGATCAGCAGGATAATATTTACTATAATAAAGAAAACGATCACATTTCCGCCTGTTGCACTCTGAAGTGCGGAACTGATGGCTACATCCAGTCTTGCCCTGGTAAGTACATATGCGAACAAGCTGGCTGCTGCTGTAATAAACATGACCGTGGCTGTGGTGGATGTAGTATCAAGAAGTATGGCATAAAACTCTTTCAGCCTTATCTTCTTGTAAACAAAAATTCCTACAAACAATCCGTACACAACTGATACTGCCGCTGCCTCTGTGGGGGTGAAAATACCACCATAGATACCGCCCAGGATAATAACCGGCATCATAAGTCCCCAGAATGCATCTTTAAATGCCAGCCAGCGCTCCTTTTTGCCGGCTTTCGGCAGTGTCTTCAGGTCGGATCTTCTTCCTACCACAAGAGCCACCACCATCAGTGCCGCTCCCATCAGAAGACCCGGAACAAGTCCTGCAATAAACAGTTCACCGATGGATGTATCGGCGATGGAGCCATATACCACAAAGGTTATGGAGGGAGGAATGATGACCCCTATGGCTCCCGCCGCTGCCATTAACGCTGCTGAAAACGCAGGTTTATAGCCTGATTTGATCATGGCCGGCACAACGATAACTCCAAGTGCCGCCACAGTTGCCGGTCCTGAACCGGAAATAGCCGCAAAGAAACAGGAAACAATGACACATACAATGGCAAGTCCGCCTCTGATATGGCCTACACAGGCCTCAGCCAGTTTGATAAGTTTCTCTGATATTCCCGCTTTCTCCATAATATTTCCTGCTAAGATGAAGAAAGGAATTGCCAGTAATACGAATTTGCTGGTTGACGCCGATACGATCATGGGAAGACTGCTCATTACCGTATCCAGCGGTCTTCCTGCTCCCTGGGCGATCATGGCTACCACGCTGGAAGTACCGAGGCACACCGCTATGGGCGCTCCCATGAGAAGCAGTACGGCGAAGCTAATAAAAAGGATTGCTGCTACCACTATTTGCTTACCTCCTCTTCGGGATTTCTCTTAATCTCTTCTATCAAAACCTGTAAAAAACGAATGGCTGCAAAGAATGCACCGATCGGCACAAAGGAACCGAATATCCATTCCGGCCACTGCATACCTGCCGTGACCTGCCCCAGAATCCTCTGATTCCTCACCATGAGGATCCCGTAGTAGAAAATAGCTCCGGTAAACAAAACTGCCACAAAATAACCTATGATCTTTAACACCTTTTCCACCTTGGGTCCTACCGCATCGGTCACAATGCTCAGGCCCAGATGCGCTCTCCGTTTTGCCGCTATTGCTGTGCCCAGCATACTCAGCAGTACAAAGAGGTAGGTCGTGATCTCCTCCGAAAAAGAAAAGGATGCACTGAACAGGTATCTGGCAACCACGTTGGCAAATGTGAGGATCGTCATAACGATCAGACAGGCAGCCGCCAGTATTTCCTCTATCTTGTCAAATATCCGCATTTCATTTCCTCCCTCACTCTTCGCTCTCTATCCGGAAAGCCTTACAGGCCTTCTCGCCGTATTTGTCTATAAATTCTTGTTTTACACCACGGATCTCTTCCTTAAAGGCATCCAGTTCTTCTGCGTTTAATTCCGTTACCGTCATACCCTCGGATTTAAACTCTTCCACAATGGCTGCCTCTTCTTCCTCCACCGTATCTCTTCCCCATTCACAGGCCTCTTTTGCCTTTTCCTGAAGGAGTTCCCTTGTCTCCTGCTCCAGAGATTCCCAAATCTCCGTGTTTGCTACAAATAAATCGTTTTCATATGTATAATTCCACAATGTGAGATAGTCCTGGATCTCATCCATCTTGGCAGATTCCGTGATACAGATGCCGTTTTCCTGCCCGTCGATGGTTCCCTGCTGGATGGCTGTGAACACCTCGCTCCAGCTCATTGCCACCGGATCAGCCCCTAAAGTTTTGAAGAACTTCATATAGACTTCACTGCCCGGCACACGGATCTTCAGTCTCTTTACATCTTCCGGTGTACGCACCTCGCGTTTGCTGTTTGTGATCTGGCGGAAACCATTGTGGAAAGAACCCAGATAGGTGATCCCTTTGGCTTCCAGACGCTCTGCGTAATACTCGCCGCCAGAACCGTCAATGATCTCTCTTGCATGTTTGTAATCGTCAAATATCCAAGGAATGGTTGCCACAGATAACTGCTCGTCTATGACCGCCATTACACATGTGGCGTAGGCTGCCAGGTCCACACCCCCGCCTGCTATCATCTCGATTCCTTTTGTAGAGTTTCCTCCGGCAAGCTGGTCATTGGGATACACTGCAATGGTCACATTTCCATTGGATGCTTCTTCCACCAGCTCCGCAAATTTATCTGCTACTCTGGAGTCAATCTGAATGTCCGTTCCATTCACTGCCATGACCAGTTCGATCTTCTGATAACCATTCCCGGTTTCCCCTGAAGCCTCCACATTCTCAGCACCGCCGCACCCCGTAAGCAGCCCCGTCATAACCGCCCCCGCCAGCAGCAGGCTTAACACCCTAGCTTTCATAAATACCTCCTTTAAGTTCCCCTGTTTCATTACATCCTACGTTGGTTGTTTTTCTCTATGAATACATCCTAACATCCCATGTTTGGAAAGTCAATAGTTTTCGTTAGATTCCATTATATGTACAATATCCGATCCCATTTCCTGTACATTATGCACAAAAGGAGGGCTGAATAAGCCAGCTCTCCTTTGTCCCATCTAAGTTCCGTTTGTCAATCTTGGGGTAAAGACGATGTGTCTTTTTCACTGATCAGCTCTCCGTTTCGGATTGTAAGAGTCTTATCGGAAAATTCCAAAACCCATTCACAGATGTGATCATCCCCCTCTATCTCACTTTCCCATCCCATACTGCCTTCTACAAACAGCCCTTTTCTAAAGCGCTGCACCTTCAGCCGGGTGCGTGTTCCAATAATATTTCCGCTGCTGTCTTTTATTTTTTCAGTAAAGCCGTCAAATTCAAGCTCTCCTCCTTTGGGTTCCAGTGTCAAATAAGCCACATTCCCCTTCAGGCCGTAAGACAGTTTTACATCCTCAGCCAGGACGTTGCTACTCCCCACACTGTATCCTATGAAGGTCCACAGTCCTCCTGCTGCCAGGATAAAAATAACGATAGCAGCGGCCAGCAGTGCCCGTTTTCTCTTTTTTTTCATTCCCGCCAGCAAAGCCGCGTCTTTCACATCCGCTTTCGGAAGGATCTCCGGTACCTCCCCGGTCATCTCCTGGTAATACTGTCTGCAATGCTCACATGTCTTTAAATGTTTTTCTATTTCCCTGTTGCTCTCCCCGCTGGTCAGCCTGTCTGCATAGGAAGGCAGAAGGTCCCGCACCACATCACATTTCATGCCTGTTCTCCTCTCTGATTTTCTGCTTGCCGCGGTAAAAGGTCACCCGCGCCCAGTTCTCATCTCTGCCCAGTATCTCCCCGATCTCCCGGAAACTGAAATCACCACTGATCCTGAGATACATTACCTCGCGGACAGGTTCCGGAAGCTGATGCAGCCTCTTATACAGGTACATTCTCTCATCTCTGGCTATCACTTCCTCGTCGGGCTGTAGGGCTTTTGAGGGGATTTCATCTCCCGGTTCTTCCCCATCTATTCTCTGCTCCCGCTTCCTCTCTTTAATCCAGAGATTCTTTGCGATCTGGCAGAGCCAGACATAAAGCCTGCAGTCACCCCGAAAGCTGTCTATGGATTTCATGGCCCTGAAAAATGTCTCCTGTGTCAGTTCTTCCGCTGTGTGAGGATTACGGCAGAGGCTGAACAGGTACTTGTATACCTGGACAGCATATTTTGTGTAGATCTGCTCCATATCCTGCATCTTTCGTCCTCCTTACCCATAAGAGCTTCCGGCATTGATTTCGTTACAGAAATATATAGATTTTTTTATGCGGCACAGCGGCAGGATACACAAAATTCAAAAATGTGTGATCGGCGCATTTTAGTCTGCATACCTCCGCAGACGTTCTGTTATGCTTTTTTCTGTCATCCGCCTGTACATGCAGACTGCAGTCAATATGCAGATAAGGAGCAGACACACGGTGATGCCTCCCATCCAAGCCCAGGGATAATAAAATTTAAAGTAAAGCAGGTTCTGTTTTATGGCTTTTCCAAGGATCCATAGAACTGCGGAGCCAAATATAAGCAGGATCCCGATCACGCTCAGACCGTAAAATGCCCCTTCCAAAACCACCAGCCTGCCCAGTTGTTTTCTTGTCATTCCCACACTCTCCATAACGGCCAGCTCTTTTTGTCTGGCTGAAAGGCTTGTGTAAAGTGTATTAAAGTAGTTTGCAATTCCCATGACCACCAAAAGGACACTAAGTGCACCCATAACGATCCTGCTTGCCCGGATATAGGAGGAAGCATCCAAAAGAGCATCTGATTTACTGTTCATATAGATATAGTGTGCTTCACTTCTGTTCCTGTTGTCCTGCTGTATGATCTGCGTAAGTTCCTGTTTGATGAGAGGCTCCTTCTGCCTGTCCACATCTATCTGTATGCCGAAAATCTTTTCCTTAAACTCCAGGCTCTTAAAAGCTTTCTCTGTCATGATAAAATAGTTGATGCCGCTTCCGTGGGATGTCATTCTCAGTTTTGGAAAATGTTTTTTTGATATGTCCAGATATCCTGCACAGGTGAGTTCCCCTTTCAGGTATTTGTCATCCACCATCTCCTCAAAAAGCGAAAGGCTGTAAAAGTGCAGAGGCTTCCCAATGGTTTTGTCGGCGTCCTCCTGCAGTTCTTTTGACAGCTCATGTGTGTGCAGGAGCATGGCGCCTGTACCGTTTTCCAGACTGTCCACATCTGCTTTTATGCCATACGCATCCACATACTCCCTCAGTTCTTTTACAAAGGCATCATCCACGATCTGCACAGTAGTAAAAAAATTAACATCCATGGTGCCATATACAGACTTCAAACGGGGCAGAAGGGCTTCGTCCCCGCTATCCTCTGTGCCATTAGTGTCAGAAGGCATATCAAGCATGGCAAAGCAGCCTTTTGTATAGCTTGTATTTTCAGCGGAAATCCCATCCACTGCCAGTATCTTGTCTCTTATCTCTTCTGTAATGACCGGGGTATCATCATCCCAATCATATGCAGAAGAACCGGCATCCCGCACAATATTTACAAAGGTACTGATATCGAAATCCGGACGCTCCTCAATGCTGTTTGTTATGTCTGTCCCCCTGCTGATGACCACTGCTCCCAGAGCGGAAATGCATCCAACGCTCAGGGAAAGCAGGGTAACTGCAAACCGTCTTCTGGAACGGACCACATTCCTCCAGGCCATCTCTGCCACTGACGCGCCATCCCCGCAGCGCCTTCCTCCTCCTCTGCCCTGACGGGTGCTATCCTGGGTGTGCAGAGTGCGCCTCAATCGGCTTCCGGTATGGCTTGCTGCCACAGATGCCGTCTCCTCATAGCGGACAGACTCTATAGGACTGAGCCTCATCACTTTACGGACAGCGATCCCGGCTGCCAGCAGAGTCGTCATACTCACAAACACAACGCTGACTGCCAAAAAACCGGGATAAAAACCGGTCATGCCCCTGGCACTTCCCATCCCATGCAGATATAATTCCCCAAGCGTCCCGGGAAGGACAAACTTCATGACCAGAGAGCCCACCGCTGCCCCTATAAGGCATCCGGCAAGAATCACTTTTCCGGTCTGTCTGAATACGATCTTCCGGATCTGGCTGTTGGTCGTACCGATGGTCTTCAGCAGTCCGTACTGCCGTATGTCATTGCCAAGTGTGATGGAAAGCACATTATAGATCAAAAGAAACGCACCGCCCAGGATCATAACGCTGCAGAGAAACGCAACCAGATAGCTGCCCGCAAAATCCTCCACAACCGTAAAGGCCAGGGAGTTCATTCCAATGAACTGCTGGGCGACAGATTCCGTCTGCACATCCTCATAGAGCTTTTCCTCCATAAATTCTCCGTCTGCAAGAATCCCGTCCTGTTCCATGAGGATATAGCTGGCAGGAAATTTGGGGATCCCCAGGCTTTCAAGATATACCTCGGAAAAATAAGCAATGGGGGCATTCAGCAATGGGTTTACATAATCCTTATAGTAACCGGATAAGACAAAGCTGTCCTCCATGCTCTCCCTGCTGCCGTTTTGAAGAAGTTCTGCATCTAAGGTCATACCCACAGCAGGCTTTTCTATTCCAAGCTGTTCAAGCCCTCTAAGCGGCAGCATTACCTCATTTTTCTCTCTGGGGTAATGTCCTGTAACATCTGTATAAGCTGGCTTCTGCAGCTTTTCAAATGCTGTATTGTCAAGAACCGTACAGCCCATCACAGGGACTCCCTCTTTTTGCCAGACGGCAAAATCATTTTCCACCCCTGTATTTTTCACATAATCCAGTGTCTTTATTTTTTCATACTGTTTTTCCGAACCGTTCTCCAGTGAAAGGCTGGCAACACTTCCCCCATTTCTGGCGTATAACAGATAGTCCGCGTCCATTTTGCCCCTGGCAATGCTGAATGCGCCGAATACCATGAACACAGCCAGGGCTGCCGCCAGTATAAGGACACGGTTCCTCCCTTTGTTCTTCCTGTCATTGGCCTGCGCGAGTTCCCGGATAACCTCCCTGTTGTTGTTCCTAAGTTCCATGGTCAGTCCTCCCTCCTGCAGATGCGCCCGTCCTCAATCCGGATCATCCGGTCTGTCATCTGGGCGATCTCCTCATTGTGGGTGACAATGACTATAGTCTGGGAATACTCCTGGGCCATGGTCTTCATAAGGCCGATCACCTCAAGGCCTGTTTTGGAATCCAGGTTTCCGGTAGGTTCATCTGCCAGGATAATAGCGGGTTTTGTCACCAGCGCCCTGGCTATGGCTACGCGCTGCTGCTGTCCGCCGGAAAGGGTGCCGGGCATCTGGCGGATCTTCTCATCCAGGCCCAGGGAGTGGATGATCCTGTCTACAAATTCCCGGTTGATCTTTACTCCGTCCAGTTTCAGCGGAAGGACAATATTTTCGTATACATCCAGCACGGAAACCAGATTATAATTCTGGAACACAAATCCGATATTCCTGCGTCTGAATACGGTTAGCTCATCATGGTCCATGGCTGCCAGCTCGTAGCCTCTGACGATCACACTGCCTGTTGTGGGATAATCCAGCCCGCCCAGCATGTTTAGAAGGGTTGTCTTCCCACTTCCCGATGAACCTATAATGGAAATAAATTCTCCTTCCCTGATGTCCATATCCACACCGTCCAGTGCCCGGACCACAAACTCCCCTGTTTTGTAAATCTTTTCAAGGCCCCTTGTCCTTAAAACTTCCATACTTTCCTCCTTGCCTGCCCGCTTAGGTATGCTCCCGTGCGTTTTCCCCTGCAGCTTTCCCCTTCGGGATCACAGGGGGAAATCCGTGCATACTTCAAGGCTGGCTCCTGTTTATTTGCCTGCAGCTAGCTGTTTCATGCATTCACAGTTATGCCTGCTGCCATATCCTGAGGATAACAGGTAAATCTAACAATCTCCTAACAGGGAAGATAAATAGAAATGGAAGTACCGTCCGACTCCTTTTTTACTTTTAAAAAACCTTCATGCCTCTTAACGATCTCTCTTGTAATATACAGGCCTATGCCGAATCCCTCCTGGTTTTTCACATTACTTCCCCTGTAAAAGCGGCGGAAGATCCGGTTCTCATCATCGGGGATGCCCATACCGAAGTCGCGGACCTCAATCTGTGTGAACATCTCATTTTTTACTGCCCGGACAATGATCTCGGAAGACGCAGGGGAATATTTTATGCTGTTGTCCAGCAGGTTTGCCACGGCCTCGGAAATCCAGTTTCTGTCATGAGAAAGTGTCAGGGATGCCGGACAGTCCAGGGTTATTTCCATGTGTTTTTCCCGGGCTTTTTTCCTTACCTGGAAAATGGCCTTTGCTATGGTCTCCCTGAGATCCTGCTTCTCTTTTCTGATCTGGATAATGCGGTGTTCCATACGGGATGCGGAAATGAAGCTCTCTGTCAGAAATTTTATCTTCCGTTCTGACTGCTCCACCGCACAAATACAGGTGTTCTGCTCCTCTTTTGTCAAGTCCTGCTCCCGCAGAAGATCAAGATAAGTCTCCATATTTGTAAGCGGTGTTCTGATCTGGTGGGCGATTTCTGAGAGAAATCGGCGGACCTCCTCCTGCTCCTCCAAAAGTTTTTCGTTGTATTTTGTCACCATGGCGTGAAGCCTGACAGTCTGCGCCTGAAGCTTTGATACCAGGCTGTCAGCGTTTTCCGTTATGACCGGACTGCCGTCTCCTCGGATCAGCTGCTCCAGAATATCAGAGATTTGTATCAGATCATTCTCATATTTCTTCCTTATTCCTGAGAATACCGGTATAGAGCAGCAGAAAAAAAACGCTGTCAGAAACAGATATCCTGCGTCGGCGGTTATGATGGAAGCCAGGACCCCAAAAGCGGCGGGCAGGACCCCTGCTGTGTAATATAAATACTTTTTCATAGGCTAATCTCCAAAGGTGTACCCAAGGCCGAATACATTTTTAATATATATGGGGCTGGACTTGTCCGGTTCAATTTTCTTTCTCAGACGGTTTACTGTGACGCTCACCGTATTCTCCACCACAAACTGACCGTCAATGTCCCATATTCTTTCCAGTATGGTTTCTTTTGTCAGAACCTGCCCCCGGTTTCTGACCAGAAGTTCCAGAAGGCTATATTCCTTTGCGGTCAGACTCACCTGCTGCTCCTGGCAGAATACCTGCTTCTTCTTCCGGTCAATCCTGAGTCCCCGGAAAAGAAAAATATCCTCCTCCCCACCGCTCCTGCGCAAAATGGCTTCAATCCGTTTTTTCAGAACGGGCATCTGAAACGGCTTGACCACATAATCGTCGCACCCGGCATCAAAAGCCTCCAGCATATCCCGCTCCTCGTCTCTGGCAGTCAGAAAAAGTACGGGTATTTTCCCGAAACGTTCTGCCTCCCGGCAGATGGAGATTCCGTTTCCATCCGGTAGATTTATGTCAACCAACATCAGGTCAGGATTATCCTGAAGCAGGGCAATGCCGTCCCTGCAGGATTTCCCGGTCGTTACCTGATAGCCTTCTTTCTTCAGCGTGATGACAAGGGCCTGGTTTAAGAGTTCGTCATCTTCGATCACTGCTATTTTTTTCATCTATTTCACCTGTTTTCTATGTAGTATGTTGTCCCTTGCATCGTTACCATTCACACCCATAATCCGGCCAGGTATTTTATACTCCTGCGCATGAAGATCCCAAGGCAGCCAGCGCCATATGGAGCAGAGAGCTGCATATCCGTGCATCGCCAAACGTGTTACTATCCTGCGGTTTTTGCAGGGCTGTGAATCGTAATTCTGCATCAAATAGAGGCAGGGTACAAAAAAGGAGCGACAGCATGCAACTATTGCTCCTTAGCCTGATTTTATATTTATTCCAGAACCTCTACCTTGCAGGAATGGTTACTATTCACAGCCCTGCAAAAAACGCAGTTCTGTAAACAGTAACACGCTTCGCGATGCACAGATATGGAGCATTCTGCCCCATATCGCGCTGGCTGCCTCGGGATTTTCATGCGCAAGCGCATAAAAACACCTCGCGGGATAGCAGCCGTGAATAGTAATCAGGAATGTACTTTCGTTTTTTTGTCATAACTAATTCCGACCGCCAGCACCTTTCCTGTATATTTAGGTTTTTCTCCAAGTTTTCCCTTAAATCGAAGTACATAATTCTTGTCCCTGATTTGTTGGATTGCCTCTTCCGGTGTTGAATCAATTTTCAGCTCCAGAATAAAGGCATCGGCACTTTTACACTCCGGATAGAAAATGAAATCCACATAGCCCTCCCCGGCCTTGTCCTCCCGTTCTACACGATATTCATTTCTCGCTGCTAAATAGACAAGATTTACGACCGCCGACAATTCAATTTCACTGTTGTATGAAAAAATGGGCGACTCTGTATCATGGGCAAACTTCAAGATTTCCGCCATGGTCTTTATATCACCGGCTAGAGTCGCATTTACCATTTTTATAGATTCCCTGGCCAGATTTATTCCTTTTTCATAGTATTTGCAAAACTGTCTTTTAGCTCTTTGTTCGGAATAGATACACAGCCATTTTCATAAGTCAGCAATCCATACACCACCATTGCTGAATAAATTTCATCCTTGGTATTCAATTGCATGGCTGTTGCTGCATATTCCTGAATATCTGAGCGTACTGTTTCCCCTGCAAATAATAGCGGCAGATCTTCCCGGACTTCTGCCACGTTATTTTTTATATAGGTAAATACAGAATCATACGTCCCTGAACTTGTCCAATAGTTTGCCAGTTCATTATCTGTCAAAGCGCATACGACAGAGCGGGGATTGTATATTCTGTTTCCGGACTTTGTAAAATATCCGTCATACCAAATGCGTAAGTCTTCTCTAGTGATCTTTGGTTTCTGCTCAACACTCAGGTACGTTTCATACAGTTTATCTACCTCTGAATCCAGGAACCCAAAATATTCACTGAATTTAGATCTCGTTGCCATACTGTACTCTACAAACATATTTAATTCCGATCCATCCGAATACTTTGCGATGGGCAGAACCCCCGTCATATATGCAAGTTCCACATACACCTGGTCCTTCAGCAAGGTTTTTAAAAACAGCAAATATTCTTTCTTGTTATCTTCTGTTACAAATGGAAGCTGAAAAACTGCGTCCCATTCATCCATAACAAAAATAAACTTGTCATTTGTCTTCTGAAAAACGTAAAACAGGATATCCCAAACAGCCATGTCCTTATCAAATTTTAATTCCGGATAGGCCTGTAAAAAATCCTTCTTTATCCCATCAGAGATACGATCTATATAGGATTGATAATCGTCCAGCTTCTCTGGTATCTTGCTAAAGTCAATATATATCACATTGTGTTTATTCAAATGCTTTTCGTATATATCTTCCTTTGCAATTGCTAGATCTGCAAAAAGGCTTCTTCCTTCCACATCTTTTTCAAAAAATGCTCCAACCATATTAGCCATAACACTTTTTCCGAAACGGCGGGGCCTTGTTATGCAAAAATAACGATTTCTTTTCCCTAACGCGGGAACAAGCTCACAGATCAAAAGAGATTTATCGACAAAGTACACATCCGATTCCATTTCCTGATACCCCGCAAAAGGAAAGACACTATTTAAATAAAATCCCATGTGAACCACATTCCTTTCCAGCCCTATACCCATCCCGGACATAGCTTTTCAAATGTTACTCATATCTCTTATGCTGCATGTCATTACTTCTTTATAATTATAGACTAAAATATTAACCTACACAACTAATTATTAAATCTCCGTAACTATTCATTCCCTCGTCACGTTCATTTGGCTTTCCATCTCTTCAAAATACCTTTCGGCAATATACTCCGCCGATTCTGCCCAAAAAGCATGTAATCAATACCGAGCTGCTCCTGCATGATATCTACCACAGCTCTGATTTGGATGCAGACATTCATGGTTATATCTTTTCCATTAAAGGTATAAATTACATCACTCATGCTTTTCCCTCCCTATGAATCGCATGTAAGCCTAAAAACCTTCTTTCTTGATTCGAGTACCCTGTTCTTACTAAAAGTATATCCATTCTTTGATATAAAATCAACTTGTCTTTCCACAGCCTCTTCTTTCATAATAAAATTGGAAGGACCGTATCCCAGTCCTTCCAATATCTCACAGATTGTTTTAAGTGAAATCAGCATATCTACTTTCATTTCACTATTCTCATTGATACTTTTTAATTCTTCCCGAATCTTCTCCGGCTCCGCAACAAACTTTTCAATCATCTTTTGATTACCTGCTACTACAATACAACAGTTTGTTACCGGCAGAAATTCTCGCGAAGTTACCTTCTCTGATTTTGCCAAGGTCCATGGTTTTTTACCTTACTGCGGAAAGTTTTCTTCAATAGAGTGATCGGGGAAATACCTCTGATTATAGGAATCCATCATACGTTCAATCGGTAGCACACAAAGCAAGCAGTATAAAACAGCTCCCGCTATGACACAGATCCGTACCATAGGAAACTCCCTCCACTGGCGCAAGATGACCAGCGTAAACACAAGTGCCATCCAAATCATAAACACCATGGTCAGTACCCTTTTTATAGTAAATCCAAAAGCAGTGATATAAAGGACCATTTTGCTCATAGCTGTCAGAATAAGCAGCAGAGTCAGAACAGAGAGCAGGACATTGAGCCACCGCAGCACGGCGCTGTTCGTATTTTTCTTTCTGGCAAAAAGGTTTGCGCCCAGGAGAAGGACCAGATTCAGCGCGGCGGTCTGGCACAGTTCAAAAAATCCTCTTCTGGCGTATTCCGCGTAGGTGAAATTTTCAGGCCGGATACCTGCAAAGGCGGAAAACAGATACTTTCCCTGCAGCCCTATGAACAGGAGGTAAATGGCACATACGATCAGCATAGCCGTGGTAATGGCTGTCGTGGGTACTATTTGGATGGAACGCGAAGTCTCCCTGAGTGATTCTTTATCCATCCTGTCTGTGTTCCGCTTATGGATCCCTCCGTAAATCAAGCCGAATAAATATGCTGCAACCGGCAGGGACAGTATCATCCTGGCAATAGTATACAGAAAATGTTCCTGTATATACAGTCCGCTGTTTTGCATCATCCTCTGAAACCCTTCATCCGCACTGGACAGCAGAGGAAGCACAATAAATAGAACCGGAACAGCAATGACCACACCCAGCAGGACATATCTGATGTCCCTTCCTCTGCTCTTTTTCTCCGGCTCATCCCCACTTTCCTCATGGTCTGCATGAAGCCCTGTTATGATCTTAAAGCTACAGCCAAAATTTCCAAAGGGCACCCACAAAAGGGCATTCCATCCATCGAACACCACCCACTGGGATGTCTTATCCTTTTCCAGAAGGCTGCCGGATATGATCAGCGTCCAGTACGCCGCACATACGATCAGCATGGGAACCTGCAGAAAGGGCATGGCACTCCAGAACGCGTAGGGCACACCAATGCCAAGCATAATGACCAGCCAGAACCAGCTCTCCTTACCCGGACGCCCGCCCTTCAGAAATACATAGGCAAGCACAACGACCGCATATGCTATTGTAAACAGAACTAGGTGTCCTCCGAAATCCATACTGGTAAATGTGTATACAAACTCATATCCAACAAGCAGATACAGCCAGGCAAAGCACTTGTCTTTACTGTCCGCATCTATTGGTTCTGCCTTTTTCCACTCATCCTCCTCAAAAATGGGCGCACTTTCACAGGGCAGACTGCTCTTGCTGCCTGCCGGCATTTGATCATCCCTATTCATACTTTACTGCTCCTTTCTCAAATCTAAATGGTTTTCCTGCATCTTCGTACGGACTGCCCCTCATACCGTTACACCGTTGTATCAGTCCGCCTCATCCTCCACATATTCCAGGATATCCCCGGGCTGGCAATCCAGAGCTTTGCATATACTGTTTAGTGTACTGATCTTAACGGCCTTGGCTTTCCCGTTTTTTAATACGGAGATATTAGCCATTGTGATCCCCACACGCTCGGACAGTTCCGTGACACTCATTTTCCGTTTAGCAAGCATAACATCTATATTAATGATAATCGCCATCTTCTGTCCCTCCTATATGGTCAAATCCTGGTCTTCCTGCATTTGGCTCGCATTATAGACCAAATGAGACAGGGCAGCGCACAGGACGGTAAGTGTAATACAGATAAACAAGATCAAAACAATGCCGAATAAATATCCGATTCCAAAGGAGTACCACCCCAGTATACAGAATACTGCCAGAAAAAAAGCATACAGCACACTGTCGACAAGGGTATAATGGCTCATCTGCTTCAGCGCCTCTGCATTTTCCCTGCAAAAAGACCTGTTCTCCCCGATTCTGCTGCAGACACCCCAGAATTTGACCAGGCATAACAGACAAGGCACTGCGGTTATCCAGATAAAGATACAAGTGCCCCGGTATACGGCATTTCCCGCCTGTCCCGCCAGCATTTGTTTCAATACGGAAGGCAGAAACCATACTACCAGAACCAAAAACAGGATCCCTGTTCCCGCTGTTATTATTTTTAAATACTTTGACATCTCTGTTTGCTTCATGTTTGTTCCTCCTGCGGTTTCAAAATAATTCACTACCATTCATCCTGGGTTTATTATATTGCCACAGGAAGGAAATGTCAATATATTTTTATTGTTTTACGATAAATTATATCTGTATTAAATTAAATATAGCGCGTATTCAAAATAAAATAGCATTCTGCAAAAAATATGCCGGGCACCGCTGCGGCACCTGGCATATCTGAATTTCCTCTTCTACAATTCCCGGTAATATGGGCATATATCCTCATAGTGACCGTCTTTCATCAAAAAACCGCCGGGGATCACACCCAGCTTCTTAAATCCCAGTTTTTCATACAAATGGCAGGCAGCCCTGTTGGTCCTGACTACAGCATTGAACTGCAGAATCCTGAATCCGCAGCTTTTCCCCTGTACCAGGCTGTCCTTTACCAGCAGTTCCCCTATATGCTTTCCTCTGGCTGAAGATTTGACTGCATAACTGGCATTGGATATATGACCGCATCTGCCCACATTATTGGGATGCAGGATATACAGTCCCAGAATTTCACCGGAGTCCATTTCCTCCGCCACCCCGCAGTATGTCTGTCTGCCAAACAGGGCAGGTCCTGTCTTCTCATCCAGAAGATCCAACTGGGGATAGGCCACACCCTCCTCCACCACTTCGTTCCATATGGAAACCATGCTTTCCATATCCTTTTCCTCAAATTTCCGAACCCTTATACTCATAAACTTCCTCCTGCACAACAGCCTTTATCCATACCTCCATTATACAATCTTCGGAAACAAAATGGTAAATATTTTGTTTCCGTAAATCATCACACAGGATCATTGCATATTCTTTCATTACAACTCTTTTTTTCTTGTTATTTTATGGTAAAATAGTAATAAAAAAGGGGGGATTTTATGGGCAAAACATTGCTCAATATTTTTTTAGTGCTGATCTGCCTTGGGGTGCTCCTGTCACTGCTGCCCTACGCATGGATCTTGTTTATTCCGGCTATTTTCCTATACCGGAGAAAATTCAGAGAGGAGCCGCTCAGAAAGAAAAAGTATACGGCTGCTCTGGGGACGTTATCCCTGTTGTCCCTGTGCGTATTCGGTTACGCGCAGGCATCAGCCCCTGATGTCGAGAAGATTTCCATATCTCCCACATCCAACTACGAGATGGATGTGAACTCAGAATATCCCATAAACATCCAGGTCCAGCCGGAGGACGCCCGTCCGAAAAAACTCGAACTGGTGACAGACAACGGACTTCTGACACTGGATTATTCCCGGGGAGAGTCATCCTGCCTGCTTAAAAGCTCAGGGAAAACAGGAGAAAGCAACGTCTACCTAAAAACTCCGGACGGCAAAAGCAGCAATGCCATACACATCTCTGTAACGGATAAAAAAGCCGAAGCAGAAGCCAAGAAAAAGGCGGAAGAGGAGGCAAAGAAAAAAGCCGAAAAGGAGGCAAAGCTTCAGGCTGAAGCTGAGGCAAAACAAAAGGCCGAGGCTGAGGCAAAACAGAAGGCCGAGACGGAGGCAAAACAAAAGGCTGAAGCCGAGGCAAAGCAAAAAGCGGAGGAGGAGGCAAGACTCCAGGCCGAGGCTGCCGCCAAACAGCAGGCAGAGGAGGATGCATGGCTCCAGGCAGAAGCCCAGGCAAAACAGCAGGCAGAGGAGGAAGCAAGGCTTCAGGCGGAGGCAGAGGCTGCTGCCGCTCAGGAAGCAGAGGCCGCCGCAGCCCAGCCTGTAGAACAGATGGTATGGCTTTCTGCTACCGGTGAGAAATACCACCGCATCCCCAACTGCGGCAACATGAATCCTGACAAAGCCCGCCAAATTCCCCTCTCACAGGCAGAGGGAAGTTACCAGGCATGTAAAAACTGCTGGTAGATCAAAGCTGTGCTGCCCAGCATTTTGGCTATGGCAAAAAAATCCCTGGGGTGCATAAGCATCACAGGGATTTTACTATAAGATTTATTCTGTTATAAATTTTTCCTGTCCTTTATAAAGCCATCTACTTTATCCGGGGAAATACCAAGAGCATATGCGAATTCACTGTAAAGTGCCCGCTCTGCTATCTGACGGTATTTTTTATCCATACTGGTAATTGCACCTCTTTTTGTTGTTCTCTGATGTAACGTCTTCAAAATTTTTACCCATGCTTCACATTCACAGCTTGAAATGCAGGTCTTATATTCCCGTTCCCGCATCCGCTCATTCGTAACCCAGAGAATATCAATGTCATCCATCTCGTCAATCAACATCAGCGCCTCTTCTCTTGTCACAGGTCTCCTGATATTGTGGTCACCTTCCACAGGGATGTATGCTTTTTCCTTTTCATCATCCACAGACTGCATGGTATAGTATAATTTCTTCCTGTCAGCACCTGAAAAATCCAATGTACCCACTTTTTGAACCTTATACAATCCCCTGCATTTAAAAACTACAATATCGCCTTCCTGTATCATACGGCACGCTCCTTCCAAAACCAAAAAGCCCCGACTCACCGAAAAGGGCAAGACAAGGCTTATCACTGCGACTTCCTACTGTCTCAGTATAACACCTTTCAGAAATTATTGTAAGTACTATTTTAATGTATGGACAATTTTCAGCGATTCTCCCAATAGAAAGGCAGTTTTAGCTTGTACAAATCACACATATTCCCCCTGATACAGCGTTGTGAGTATTTTTACACAGCGTTCCGGCCCCAGTTCCCCGTCAGCCCGTTAACAACCTCCTATACTTTATTGTATTTAGGCGTTTGCGAAACGCCTAAAGCCGCATAAATACGGCATTTTTTTGTTATTAAAATCAAATAACTCCTCACTGGATATGGTATAATAGAGTTGTCGAGAAACCATTAACCACACCTAAGAAAGGAGTTATTCTGNTTAGGCGTTTGCGAAACGCCTAAAGCCGCATAAATACGGCATTTTTTTGTTATTAAAATCAAATAACTCCTCACTGGATATGGTATAATAGAGTTGTCGAGAAACCATTAACCACACCTAAGAAAGGAGTTATTCTGATACTTATGATACCATATAAACAGCTTTCTTTAAATGATGTTTTTCAAGATTGTCAGGACAAATTTGAAAATGACAAACCTGCATTTCTAACTCTATTAGAACAACATATCGACATTGATGAAATTATTCCGATTACTTTTCGTAATCACTTTTATGCATCAACGGGACGAACCCGCAAATACCCTTTGCGTGCCTTGCTTTGGGCACTCATTATTCAGCGGATCTTCTCCATCCCTACTGACCAGCTTCTTCTGATTATCCTCGCTTACTCAAAACCTCTCAGGGATTTTTGTGGTTTCTCCAAAGTACCTGATGCTTCAAAAATCACTCGCTTTAAACAGAATTTTATTGATGATCTGCAACTCGTTTTTGACAACCTTGTTGATCTTACAGAACCCATCTGCCAGGCTATTGATTCTGCCAAAGCAGATATGACTATCTTTGATTCCTCCGGCATTGAAGCATTCGTTACAGAAAACAACCCTAAGTATGCAAACAGAATTATCAAGCAGTTAAAAGCATATGCAAAAGCCCAGGGATTTGACGATAACTATGACCCTTATAAAGCAGCTTACGGTAAAATGCCCCCCCACGCAGCTGCAAACCCTGAAATCAAACAGTTATACATAAATGGGCACTTTTGTTATGTCTTTAAATTTGGCATTGTAACTAACGGGCTTGGAATCATTCGCCATATTTCCTTTTACAACAAGGATTTTTTGAATAATCATCCTGACATTGTCGTAGAAAAGAAATCAGATTCTCCTGATGAAGATAAATCAGTCCATGATTCCAAACTTCTGATTCCTACATTGAGAGATTTCTTTCTGAAACACCCGCTCATCAATCCCCAAACGTTTCTTGGTGATTCTGCCTTTGATACAGCTCAGTTATACAAAGATCTTTTTAGCAGTGATACCTTTGGAAAAGATAAGCATTTCTCCAAAGCATATATTCCTTTAAATATACGCTCACATCTGGAAAATATGGACTATACCATCAATGAAGATGGAATACCCTGTTGTCCTCATGATGTGAACCTTGCCATGAAACCGGAAGGAACAAAAAGAAGAGGAACGGATATCAAAGCTTTTAAATTCGTCTGTCCAAAGGTCAAATGGATCTATGACAGGTCCACTCAAAAACAACATCGTGAATGTCAATGTGAAAATCCCTGTACTACTTCCAAATGTGGGCGAATGGTTTACATCTATCCCGAAAAGAATCTTCGTGCCTATCCCGGTGTACTCCGTGGTACGGATGAGTGGAACGAAACCTACAAAATCAGAACGATTGTAGAGCGAAATATTCAACACACCAAAATGAATCTTTGCTTAGCAGGAAGGCATACACAAAACGAAAAAACACTTCATGCTGATTTAATCCTTGCAGGAATTACCCAATTGATCACAGTTCTGTTAGCAGACAACATCCATAAACATGAATATCTTCGAAGTCTGAAACCGCTTATAGCCTGATTCTGCATGATATCGGACTTGCAACTTTATAAACGGTAAGGCTTATTAAAGTACGCCAATTTTCACGGAACTGACTGTTATCCCCCCAATACTACTTTGCAGGGTTTCTTTCTCTTTGGAATCAGAATTGCGAACTCGTTTCGCAATCACCTATTTATTGTATTTGGAGACTTTTAAGAAAAGCTGCCACAAACTACCGCAGAAGCTGTAAACGCAAAAAAGGCGTAAACCCAAAACCTGGATTTACGCCTTTTGCTACTCGGTAACCTTATTTTATCACCGGAAAATTTCAGAGTCAAGAATTTTATCTGTGATACAGCTTATTATAATACTCCAAAGAGTAGTGATACAGCTCATCTCTGGCAATCTCTTCTTTTACAGAGTCCGGGGATTCTGTCATGATCCACGCCATCATCCTGCCGTTCTCACCAAAGTGGTCCACATAGTCACGGACCGCCGCCCGGATCTGCCTTTCCTCCCAATCAACGCCAATATTGATAGGGAAGCAGAAGGTCATCTGTTTTCCATAGGTATTGTGCAGGAAGTCCGGGTCATTGGCATTTGCCTGGGGTGTCCACATATCAATCCCCATCTCCAGCATTTCCGGCACGTACTGCATATTGCGTCCGCAGGAATGCAGTTCTATGAATTTGCCCTGGTCCTTCACAAACTTCAGATAGCGGGCAGTTGCAGGCATAAGCTGTTCCCGAAACATTTCGTTTGAGAAGAATCCGCTTCGCTGGGTTCCCCAGTCATCATGATAGAGAACACCGTCCACTCTGCCGTAGTATTTGAATATCTGGTCTGTACTCTCAATCTTATAGTCCGCCATCTTCTGGAAAAACTCCTCCAGAAGCTCCGGCTCCTCATAGAAAGCGATCAGGGACTCGTCAAAGGGGATCAGCTCATGCAGCCTCTCAAAAATACCTTCCACACACTCGTAAATATGGGGCCTGTCAGGGTCCATGGCTTTTTGGAGCTTCTCACCGTCGGCTTTAAAGTCCACAACAGACAGGTCCGGCCAGGGAAGTTCCTCTTTCCAATTGGCAAAATCAGAGATGGTGCGGGTTCCAGGACGGGTGATCATTCCGTTGATCCCCTCCACCATGAACCAGTCCACACCCCACCAGTCATAGCCATCCACCTCCGGCACCGGATGTTCTTCCATGGCGTCCGGCCAAACCGTGTTGGATTCATAGAAATAAGCCGGCATCCAGTAAGGTTGCTCCCCTTTTACACACCGGATATAATTCTCTCTGACACTGATGGGGCGCTCTCCTATAGGCGGTTTGGGCTGCTGGAAAATCCATGGAAAGCTTCCCTCTGCCTGCCAGTGCTTGGAATAATCCCTGTTTGCCGCTGTCTGCATAAATCTCGATACCATACAAAATACCTCCTGTCCTTTTTATACCCGGTATAGCGCTTTACATCCGCCGAAGCAGACCGCAGACGCAATCCGGTCATCTCTGCTGCGTTCTTATTAAGTATTATTGTAGTCAATCTCAACAGAAGATGATAGAGTTCTGCATTACAAAAATGCAAAATTAAAAAACTCCAATTTTGTATGGTGCATACCAACCTATTTTACCCTGCCTGCGCTGTCACGGACAATAAGCTTTGCAGGTACAATGATCTTCAGCCCGATCTCCCTGGCAGAAGCTATGTGTTCACGGAGAATGCGGACTGCCTCCTCGCCCAGAAGTTCCATGTGCAGCCGTACCGTAGTCAGGGGTGGGACCAGATAGTTGGCTACTGCTATATCATTATACCCCACAATGCTCATATCCCCGGGAATCCGAAGCCCTTTCTCACTGACTGCCCGGTAGCATCCCACTGCCAGGGAGTCGTTGCTTGCAAATACTGCTGTGGGCCTCTCCTTCTCCTCCAAAAGCTCCCGGCACAGCACATAGCCGTCTTCCGGTGTAAATCTTCCCAGCCTCACGAGAGACTGAGAAAACTCCCCAATCCGCTCCATATATTCTTTATAAGCTACAATTCTGCTGTCATGCACTTCCTCGCCGTCCCTGTCCACCTCAAAGCCGCCGATAAACGCTATCTTTCTATGTCCAAGCCCTGTCAGATAATCCATGACTGTCTCCACAGAGCCGGCCAGGTCATTGACCACACAGTCAAACCTGTCCCCTTTGGGCATGGCATCCAGGAACACGGTAGGTTTTCCGAATGCGTCAATCTGCTTAACCATACTCCTGCTGAATGTTCCAAGGCACAAAAGGCCGTCAAGACCTCCCAGATCTTTCAGTTCCTCCAGGCTCTGGATCTGACGGCGCTCCATATTCTCCGCCTCCAGCTTCCTCTCCACTGCCAGGCGGACGGTGAGGTAATAAATATCCCGCAGTTCCTCCTCCCTGGAATAGGAATAATAAACCCCCACTGCCAGACGGCGCTTCCTGCTCTTTCTCTCTCTTGCCTGATACTGAAGTTCCCTGGCAGTATCAAGTATCTTCGTTCTGGTCTCTTCCTGCACGTTCAGCGTATCATCGTAGTTCAAGACCCTGGAGACTGTTGCTGTGGAGAATCCGGTCCGATCTGCGATGTCTTTTATTGTAGCCATCTTAGTTTCCTCTCTGCATGATACATTTTCAACACCTTTTATATACATCAGCCCTGCCGGTGCATTTCATGGTTTATATTACCATATCGCCGGAAAGCCCGCAATGGATTATTGTAACGTTACTTTCCACGGGCTGCTGTCACGGAGTGAACCGTGACATTCTCACATATCCCGGGCTTTGGCCGGTGCCGTCGTCTCCTCCTCGGCGGAATTTGCCAGGATAACGGCCGTCAGAATGATAACGCATCCCAGTACCATGCGCAGCGTGATCCTTTCATGGAGTATCATCACGGAAAACAAAGTTCCAAATACGGACTCCATGGACAGGATAATGGCAGCCTTTGTCTCGTCCACGTATTTCTGGCAGGCAGTCTGAAGAAGGTAGCAGATCGTTGTGCTGATGATGCCCAGATAGAGGACACTCCCCCACCCTTTTGCCGTAACCTGAAAATGTACCTGTCCGGAGGCAGCCATGAATACCAGAGATAAAATACCGGCTGTACACATCTGGATAAAATTCAGCACAGAGGCCCTGTATTTCTTCACAAAGATACTGGTCAGAAAAATCTGAAAGGCAAATCCCACTGCGCATATAAGTGTCAGTCCGTCACCAAGGCCCAGGGATAGATCTTTGTCCAGGGACAAAAGGCCCACCCCCGCTATGGCCAGCACTGCCCCTGCTATGCCCCTGAATCCTATCTTTTTCCGGCAGATCAAAAAAGCGATAAAGGGGACGATCACCACATTCGTTGCCGTGAGAAACGCATTTTTCGACGGAGTCGTATACTGCAGCCCTATGATCTGGAGAGAGAATCCCAGAAAAAGGGCGGCTCCCATAAGGGCTCCTGCAGTCA
Source organism: Blautia marasmi (assembly GCF_900258535.1). Classification (NCBI taxonomy): domain Bacteria; kingdom Bacillati; phylum Bacillota; class Clostridia; order Lachnospirales; family Lachnospiraceae; genus Blautia; species Blautia marasmi. The sequence goes on along the minus strand of NZ_OIWX01000001.1, from coordinate 2,569,368 downwards.
GTTCCTCCTTTTTTATCCCTTTCAGACTGCGGATACTGATCCCGCCCATGAGCACAGAGGCCAAAAGGAAACGGATTGCCATGATCTGAAAAGGCAGCAAGCTGTCAAGCGCCATATCACTGGCTACAAATCCCCCTCCCCAGATAACGGTAACTACCACCAGCCCTGCAATTGCCGTATATTTTTTCATAGATCACCTCATCCTTCCAGGGGCTTCAGACAAATATCAGGCCCGATCCCGCATAAAAATCCTGCCAGCACATCAATACAGCCCTGCACATCCTCCATGCTGCACACCTCTGCCGGATTGTGCATATACCGAAGAGGTATGGACATAACTGTGGTGGGGATCCCCCTGCCTGCCACATGAATCGCATCTGCATCCGTACAGGTCCTGCCGCAGCCGTTTTCCCACTGGTACTTTATGTCCAGGTTTTGTGCGGCTTTTTTAAGCCGTCCCACCAGCATTTTATGGCTGAAGGAATTCTGCAGGAAAACAGGTCCTCCGCCCAGAAGGATCTCCCCGTTTTCAATGGCCCTTGTGCCCTCATAATCACTGGTATATGTCACATCCACCACAACTGCCAGGGTGGGGGCGATCCGGGACGCGCACCAGGAAGCCCCGTGTTTTGTAAGCTCCTCCCCCACGGTGGCCGCTGCATAGACACCGCAAGTACAGCCCTTCTCCTTTGCTTTTTTTGCCGCTTCCAGGATGATGTACCCGCCCAGGCGGTTGTCAAGGCCCCGGGCGCAGAGCCTGTCATTTAAAAGCTCTCTGTGATCCGTGTCAAAGATCACCGGGTCCCCGCACGCAGCGGCAGCCATGGCATCTTCCTTTGAAACGGCTCCGATATCAATGATGATATCTGTGATCTCCAACTCCTTCTTGTTCAGAGAGCTGTGGTTGCGGACAGCACCGTAAACCACATTTCCCTCATGCATAACCCTGACCTTCTGCCCAGGATAAGTGCCCGGATAAATGCCGCCCGCCTTGGATACATGGAGCATTCCTTTTTCCGTTATATGTGACACCATGAGCCCAATCTCATCCATATGGGCAGACAGCATGACTTTGACCTTTGACGCCGGATTTATGACACTCACCACATCGGCAATTTCATCCGTATAGATCTCATCTGCAAATCCCTCTGCGTATTTTATGACTTTTTTCTGGATCTCCTCCTCAAAACCGGAAACGGAGGCTGTTTCCAGCAGCCCGTATAAAAATTCTCTGCTCATATTCATCCTTCCTTCTCAAATTCATTCTCTCTTACTCATCCATCCTGTGCCGCTTCCAGTATCCGCTCCCGCTTTCTGTTGATCCGGTAATATAATCCGGCACTGAGCAGGAACCTGGATATCTGGTCCACTGCAATAATGATCCAGATGGCCGTCAAAGGCAGGCCCAGCACATAGGCAGCCAGCATACACAGCGGGATCCTCACGATCCAGATACCAAATCCCGCCACCAGCATAGGGGCATTCTTGTAGCCCATGGCCCTGATGGTCCCGTTGTAGATCCTGGACAGATTCTGGGGTATCTGGATAAATCCCATAACAAACACATACACAACACCTATGGCCTGCAGCTCAGGCTTATCCGTCATCAGTGTCATAAAGAACTGGGGCAGAAAGATCAGGAGCACAGAGGTAATTGAACTGATGACCACCCCGACTTTTAACAGCTCTTTAAAATAAACCCTGCGCAGTTCCTCATCCTGCCTGCCAATAGCCCTGGCCGCCAGCGTGGTGGACGCTGTGCTGAAACCGATAGCCGGCATCTCCGTGATCTCCTCCGCCTGTATGCCAAGCTGGTATGCGGCAAATGCCTGGTTTCCGTAAAACAGGATCACTTTGCTCAAAATGATGGCAGAGAACTGCCAGAACATACTCTCCAGTGCTGCCGGGATCCCTGTGGTGTAGATTTCGTAAATACACCGTCTGTCAAAACTGAAGAACCTGTGGGCCGCAGGCATTTTCCGAAACAGCCCGCCCTTCTTTTTATACAGCAGATACAGCCCGGTGCACGCACCCACTGCCTGGGCTGTCACAAGAGCTGTGGCCGCGCCTTTGATCCCCATACCCGGAATGCCGAACGCACCGAAGATAAAACAGTAGCCGCAGATAATATTGACCACATTCATGAGCACCGCAATATACATAGGTACTTTCGTGTTGCCGTATCCCTGGAAAGAGGCTGTGACCACTGTCATGATCACCACAAAGGGAAATCCAAATACAATGGTCTTCATATACCCCTGGGCCAGGGAAAGGATCTGGGCATCCTTTGAGAAAAATCCCAGAAAGACCGGCGCCTGGAAATACAGCACCACTTGGAAGATAAGTACAATGATCATCTCCGTGAGCATGGTCTGCTCCGCAATTTTCCTGCACTCCTGATGCCTGCCCCCGCCGTACGCCCGGGCGATCAAGACCGTGGCTCCAATCGCCACACCCTTATAAAAACACCATAGCGTATCCGTGATCCGGATACAGATCCCCTGTGCGGAAATGTCGTTTGCAAGCAGCCGTCCCACCATAGCCGTGATTACCAGGTTCGCTGAAATTTGAAGTATGTTTTCCAGTATCATCGGGATAATGATTTGATAAATCTCTCGTTTTATAGCCTTTTTTCCGTACACAGAAACCTCCATCCTTTTTAAAACGGGTGTTTGAATATGCTTCAGACACCCGTTTCGCAATGTTCTATTTATGGTAACTATCCAGTAGGTCTGCGCATTCACTGCCGCAAAGATACTGAGCAGTTACTGATCATGCATTACTCTCTGTGCTGCTATTTTCCGAATTTGGCTTTCATTTCCTCCTGTTCCGCATTCAGAACCTCTGTGGGGTCACCATTGTTCAGCATGACTTTTGCCATGGAGTTCTTGGACATCTCCAGCGCCTCCGCAAAGTTGGCAGTGTAATTTACCTGGGGAACTGTCTTGCCTATCTCAGTAAACAAGTCAAAGATCTGCTGTCCTCCGAAGAAATCGTCGCCCTCTTTGAACACGTCAGACTCCAGAGCTTTCAGGTAAGAGGGATACAGTCCGTAATTCTGGAATCCTTCCACATTGGCGTCCACATCCTCCATAACGAATTTTACAAATGCCTTGGCAGCCTCCGCGCTCTTGCTGGCTGAGGGGACTGCCAGGACAGAACCGCCGTTGGATGCGCCCTGGGCCTCCTGGTCTGCCTGGAATTTCGGGAGGGGCATAACCGCCCACTTGCCGTCCTGGTCAGGAACTGCATCTTTGATGGAACCGACCATCCATACTGCATCCGCAATACACGCGAACTTGTCTGCGCCCATGCCTGCCACCATATCATCCCAGGAGGAATTGTTGAACGTAATGCCTGCGTCGTACATTTTCTTGCAGGTCTCCATGGCCTGGATGGAAGCCTCGGAATTTACCTGGGTATTGCCGTCCTTGTCAAAATAGAAACCGCCGCCCTCCATCATGAGGAGCCTGTAAGTGGTATCATTTCTGGATTCTGCCATGCAGAGCATATCAGCGCCCGTCTTTTCCTTCAATACTTTTCCTGCTTCAATGAAATCATCCCAGGTTACAATGTCTTCTGCCTTGATCCCTGCCTGCTCGAACAGGTCACTTCTGTAGAACATGCCGCAGGGGCCGGAATCCCAGGGATATGCAATGACTTTTCCGTCAACGGTGCACTCTGACATTTTAATGGGGAAGAAATCGTCAGGATTGATCATATCCGTGAACTCCTCAAATTTTCCGGGGAACTTTTCTCCGAATTTTGCCATCTGCTCGCCCTCAATGGAGACAATATCCGGAAGACCGATACCGGACTGCAGGCAGGTGGTCATCTTCTGATACACCTGGTCCACGCCCATCTCCTCAAAATTAAAGGTTACATCCGGGTTCTCCTCCTGGAATTTTTCTGACCACTCTTCTAAATGGGCCAGTGCCACGTCCCAGCTCCAAATCGTGATCTCCCCGGAAAGTCCTCCTTCCTTGTCACCGGAAGCCTCTTTGCCGGCTCCCCCGCCTCCGCCGCAGGCTGTCAGGGACAATGCCATCACTGCTGCTGTTACCAATGCTGCTGCTTGTTTCTTTTTCATGTTGATATCCTCCTTAAGATTTTTATATAAGGTAAACGGTTCAGTACCTTCACAGTTACGGGCAAAAATCCATACCCGCTCTACTCCTTCACCGCTCCGCCCATAACACCTGCCACGAACTGTTTCTGGAATACCAGAAAGATGATCATGATAGGCAGGACCGCACAGACTGTTGCCAGCATGATCACACCGTAGTCTTTTCTCCACGCCACCCCGTCCAGCATAGCCAGAGCTACCGGGAAATTATACATGGATTTTGTACTGAGGATGATCAAAGGCCACATAAAGTTGTTCCACATACTCATAAACATATAGATCCCGAGCGCACCCACCGCAGGTTTCTGGGAGGGAAGCACAACCTTCAAAAAAATGCCGATCTCCCCGCAGCCGTCTATTCTGGCCGCCTCGATCAGGGAGGTTGGAAATGCCAGCATATTCTGCCGCATCAGGAAGATACCAAAGGCCCCCGCAAGACCGGGAAGCACCACTGCCTGATACGTGTTGGCCCAGCCGATGTTATTCATCAGCGTGAACAGCGGCACATACATGACCTGGGCGGGGATCATCATGGTTATCATGATCAGGCCGAACAGCAGGCCCTTTCCTTTGAATTCAAACTTTGCCAGCGCATATCCCGCCATGGAATGCAGCACAATGGCAAGGGCTGTGTAGCTTACTGTCATAATGGTGGAATTCGTAAGTATCCGCACAAGGTCCATCTTTTTGTTCAGGTTTGCGAAGTTTTCTGCCAGATGGGAACCAAAAAACAGTTTGGGCGCCGCACTTAGGATTTCCGCATTGGTGTTCGTGGCGGACACGAACATGAAATAAAAGGGAAACAGGGAGATCAGTGCCGCAATGGTCAGGAACACATAGGTGAAAACCTTGCGTCCGCTTATTTTCTTTCCTGTTGATTTCACTAATTGTCACCTCCGTTAGTAGCCTTGAACTGGACAAAGGACAGTATGCCTATGATGATCACCAGGGCATAACTGAGTGCCGCCGCATACCCGAATTTGTAGTAGGAAAATCCGGTGTTGTACAGATAATGCCCAATGGTTATGGTGGCATTGTCCGGCCCTCCTTTTGTCAATACAAAAGACTCGTCAAACAACTGCAGGGTTCCGATGGTGGAGGTGATACTTACAAAGAGGATAATGGATTTTACCATGGGAACCGTGATCCGGAAAAATTTCTGCAGGAAGGATGCCCCGTCCATATCCGCTGACTCATACAGCTCTGTGGGGATCCCCTTCAGGCCCGCGATCATGATGATGGTGTTATATCCGGTCCATCTCCAGGTAATGCCCATAATGACAACCGCCCTGGCGCCCCACACGGAGTTCAGCCAGTCCACACCGCTCCAGCCTATAGACCGGAGAAGATGGTTTACCAGACCAAAATCCGTATTGAACAGCAGCTTAAAGATCATGGCATAGGCAACTAAGGCCGTAACAGACGGTAAGAACACGCTGATCCGGTAACATGTCCTGAATTTCAGGAAATTTTCCTCCACCAGAACGCCCAGTACCAGGGAGAGGATCACCATAACGGGTACCTGGATCGCCAGATAAATAAAAGTATTTCCCAGGGACTTCCAGAATACCGGGTCCTGAAACATAGTCACATAATTGTTAAAACCGCAGAACAGGTACTCCCCGCCCTCAAAATCATAGAAACTCAGCCCCAGGGATTTTATTACCGGATAGACCATGAACACCCCGAACAGGACTATCATTGGCAGTAAAAATATGTACGGCGCTGTTTTTTTGTTTACAAAGTTCTTTCTTTTTTCTTTTCCCCCAGCCATCTCTTGCCTTCCTTTCTTACCTTCTCCTGTATTGCTCCGCCTGCTCTGTAAGCGTCTCCCGCCCGGCCCCGAAAATCTTCCAGGTAAACGTAAACGGTTCCGGATACAGCCTGTCTTTTTCCAGACATTCAGCCCCCCAGCTTGCGCTTCCGAGACCATGTTGTGCATAGTCAACAGACAATTGGATATGTTCTGTCCTGTGAAGCTCATTTGTGTGGGCAGCCTGTGTCAGATCTTCCTGGGTGTAATGCAGGGCGCCAAAGGAGAATACTTCCTCAGATGCTATGCAGATCCCATTTCCCGCCTCGGTCACAAAAGCAGCCCAGCGGGTGTCCTCGTGGTTTCCCGTCTCCTGGGGCACCACGTAGGGAAAGTAAAAGTCCTCCACCTGTTTCTCCCAGCAGCCCACCGGATTGCCCTCTTTGCAGTCCGGATATGTCTCCAGAGGCCCTCTTCCGTACCAGACCGCCTGTTCGCAGGCTTTATCCAGCACAAACCGCATACCGATCCGGGGGAAACTCTCCGGGAGCTGTACACCGGTGGGCACTCCATCGTATCTCATGGTTATGAGGCCGTCTGAAGTGACGCGGTATTCTGCCTTTACAATGACTTTCCAGTCAACAGTAATGGGTGCGTATATCTGCGAAACAGATATGACGACTTCCTGCTCCCGCTCCTCCACTGACACTTTTTCCACAAGGTTAGTCATGGCTTTCAGCATGGCTTTTTCCCAGATTTCTGCCACATTCTTATCATTGTCAACCGGTGCTCTCCAGAAGTTAAGGCCAAGACCCTTCCGGATCAGGCGTTCCCCATTTAAAATATAACCGCTTAAATATCCGTGGACCCGGTCAAACAAAACGGTGAAATCACGGCCTTCTATATAGATGGTTCCGCATTTTTCTGTCACGCGCAGTCCTGCCTCTTCCCCGGTGGGATGGCCCTTTGCCCAGCTTTCGCCCTCCATACCGGAATTCCCGCACTTTAGGGTATCCCCGGAATCTGACAATGCCGCCTGTTTTGCCTCATTGATGCACTCCTGATGGAATGCCGCTTCGTAATGCGCCTCCTCGGACCATTCCTGCTTTTCTTTAAAGCATACCGTGATCGTCAGCCAGATATCCTGTTCCTTGGTCCAGTTACCGGCCTTTGCGGGATCGTATAACACAATGCGTCTGCTCTCCTGCGGGGCGATCCCGGTCATGTCTGCCTTACCCTCCAGCAAAATACCCTGCAGTGTATGGACTTTGAATGTGCCCTCCAGATGGGATAAGTCTGTAAAATCATATTTATTGTGAACTGTGATTTCTCCTGTATCTTTATCAAATCCAGTGAATCTTACAGGCTCCATCACTTTTTTTACCTGTAAGATACTGGGAGTGGGCCTTCTGTCTGCCCGGATCAGACCGTCACAGCAAAACGCACCGCTGTTTGGATAATCCCCGTAATCTCCGCCGTATGTATAATAGCCTCTGCCGTCCCTATCATATTTTTTGATCCCGTGGTCGATCCATTCCCAGATAAAACCGCCCTGCAGTCTGGGATACCGCTCAAAGATCTCCCAGTATTCCTTTAATCCGCCGGGACCGTTTCCCATGGCGTGGGCATATTCACATACCACATGAGGTTTCTTCTTCGTGGTGTCTCTTCCTAGGTCCTCCAGGGCCTTATGCCTGGTATACATGGTGCTGTACACATCTGCTATGGAAGCATCCCTGTCTTCCTCATAATGGACCAGCCGGGTGGGATCATACCCCTTTATAAACCTTCCGCTGGCTACAAAGCTGCTCCCGAACCCCGATTCATTTCCCAGCGACCAGAACAGGATACTGGGATGGTTCTTATCTCTTCTCACCATGCGTTCCGCCCGGTCTACATAGCTTTTTTCCCAGAGGGTATCCTCACTGATCCGGTTCATGTTTTTGGTATATGCCATCTGGTTGCATTCCAGGTCAGCTTCCTCCATCACATAAAATCCAAGGCGGTCACACATGTCCAGAAAATCCGGATGGGACGGATAATGGGAGGTGCGCACTGCATTGATGTTGTTCTGCTTCATCAGATACAGATCCGCCAGCATGTCCTCTTTTGTAATACACCTTCCTGTATCTTCATTCCAGTCGTGCCTGTTTACGCCTTTCAGTTTGATAGCCTCTCCGTTTACCAGGAACAGGCCGTCCTTCAGACAAATGTTTCTGAAACCGGTCCATTCACCGTAGTATTCCAGAACTTCTCCCTGTCTCTTTAAGGTGATGACCACCCGGTACAGATTGGGCTGCTCCGCCGACCAGGGACGTATGCCCTCCAGCACCGTCTCCGTCAAATACTCTGTTTCACCTTTTTTGCTGCATATCTCCCGGGTGTCCTTAAAAATGACCCGTCCTCCATCAAGCAGTTCCGTCTCTATGGTGAGCGCCGTCTCATCCTCCGTATGGTTTTCCAATACTGCTTCCAGCCGAAACTTTCCTTTTGTCCCTTCTGCCTGAAGAGTACAGGCATCCTGCTGTTCCAAAACCAGATCGGATGTAATACGGCAGTCCAGCATATGCTGCTTTGGTCTCTGTATCAGGGAAACATCCCTGATGATTCCGGCAAACCACCACATGTCCTGGTTTTCCAGATAACTGCCGTCACAGAATTTATAGACGATCACTGCCAGCACATTGTCCCCGTCCCGCAATGCCTCTGTCACATCAAACTCAGCTGTGTTGCGGGAACCTTGGCTGTATCCTATGAAGATGCCGTTAAGCCATACATGGTAAGCACTCTCCACGCCGTCAAACCGCAGGATATATTCCCTGTCCTTCTGTTTCTCCTCCCGGAACGCATGGCGGTAAACTCCGGTGGGGTTATCCGCCTGTATGCCCGGATCATCCAGGATCGGAAATAGCGCCACTGCGTCATTGTAATGAGGCGAACCATAACCATTAAGCTGCCAGTGCCCGGGAACCGGCATGGTGCCAAACTTTCGGTCATCATAAGTTTCCTGCACGCACGCGTCAGGAACATAAAACGGTGATTCATAATAAGCAAATTTCCACTGTCCGTTCAGCAGACGGAAATTGGGGCATTCCTCCCTTCTTCCCCGCCTGGCTGATTCCCTGTCCGGATAACCGCAATAAAACGGTCTGACCGGAAGCCGGTTCCTGCCAAGGACTTCTATATTGCTCCAATCCATGTGTCTGTATAAGTATTCCATATTTTCCCCCTTTTTTTATTCCCGCGAGCAACGAGCCAAGCAGCCATGCTTGCATGGATATTTGGCGACTGCCGCGAGAGTCAAATACCCCGCAGCTCCGCCGCGTTACAAGATTGATGCCCCGTCAGCTTGCTGCGGGGTCTTTGACTCAGGGCAGCTTTCCCTGAGAATCAATTGATTTGGTACGATAATCTTCAATCCCTGTTCCCTGTCGGTCCAGAGGCATTCCATCAGCGTCTTGGCCGCCATCATTCCGATCAGGTCATTGTGCAGCTTCACGGTGGAAAGTGCCGGTGTTACAAAGGACGCTGCCTGGTCATCGTTGCAGCCGATGATCGCCACGTCACCCGGAACGGATATCTTCTCCTCCTCCAGGGCTTTCAAAAATCCGATGGCCATGGTATCATTCTCCACAAATACAGCCCTGGGAAGCCTTCCCCGCCGGATGATCTCCTTTCCCAGCCTGTATCCAAACTGGGTGTGATTGGACTGGGCAAGGTAAATATATCTTTCGTCATATTTCTCCAGACTTTTCATGATCTGGCGAAAGTACAGAAACCGTTCATCCCTGTGAAGCTTCCCATTGACTTCCAGCCCGTAGGTCCCCATATACCCAATGGTGTCAAACCCTTTTTTCAGGAACAGGTCTGTGGCTTTTTTTACAGCCTGCTTAAAATCATTTACCACACAGTCGGCTGTAAGTAACTCATCTCTTAGCTGGAAATCCGCACATACCACCGGCAGCCCGGAATCCAGAACCGCCCGCCTGAATGCCTTCTTCTGATACCAGAGTATGGAGTACCCCACAAAGACCAGTCCCTGATAACCGGATATCCTCGGTGCGATGGCATCCAGCATAGGCTCAAACACTTCTTTTACTTTGAACCCGTTCTTTTCCAGCTCCATTTTTATGTTCATGCGGATGACCTGATAAAATCTGTCTTCCACTTCCTCTTCCTCGCCGTACAGGAGCATAATACCTATGGTTCCTCTTGTACCCTGAATGGCTGAATATTCAAAACATTTGTTGTATCCCAGCTCACCTGCTGCCTCCAGGATCCTCTCCCTTGTCTTCTGAGAGACGGAAAATGTAGAGTCATTTTTCAGAACCCTGGATACGGATGCTGCAGATACCCCGGCTCTCTGGGCGACATCCCGTATTGTAGCCATATCCCCACCTCTTAATCAACTTCACGCGTACGGTCCGGTACTCCCATTTACAGACAGCAGTCCAGGCAGGACCACTTTCCGCGTCCTCCCAAAGGAACGTGCCTGCAGTAAACATGCCGTCCTGCTGAATGGTCATCTCAACGGTTACGTTGTTTAGTTAATATATTTATTATTTAGTAAATTTATTTGTATTCCTTACATCCTCACAATACTTGAAATAATAGAATTTGTCAACAATACATTTGGGATTTTTCTGCTTAAATTGTACATATCGGATATTTTTATAACTTTTATATAAATTTATACCCCTTATATTTAGTAAATCTATATAAAAGAATAGGGCTGTTTTCGTCTAAAAACAGCCCTGCGCCTCTATGATTAGTAAATTTATTTACTATATTAATACTCCACGACACCGTAATATCTGCGGTCATCCGGATTGTGGTCCCTCACCACGGAAAAATAGTAACAGAACCATTCCAGAGGTACAAACATTACAAAAGGTGCCAGATCCGCATGGAGTCCCATGGCAAAATCCGCATAGTCCAGTACGATGGCCGTTCCCTTCCATCGTTCCACAAACTGAAGCGCCCTCTGTGTGATCGCCCTGGATGAGTCTGTGGGCAGTAAAAATAAAAACGGAACACCGGATTCCACGATTTCCAGAGGGCCGTGACGGAATTCACCGGCCTGTATCACGGCGCCGTGGGACCAGAGAAATTCCATGCCGGTAATGACGCCTTCCTTATAAGCAAGAGGTACCATAGAGCTGGCGGATACAGTGTAAAATCCTTTCAGGTTCCGAAGTGGTTTTATCATTTCCAAGGCCTTCTCCTCAAAGTGCTCAATATGATACCCAAGCACCTCCGGCAGGAGTTTCATATCAGACAGTATCTTTTCCATGACTTCTGTGCTCTCCCCGCGTTCCAGGGCTATGCGGGCGATCAGGGTATAAAGTGCGGCAAGCTGGCACTCCCACATAGCCTCCGCATGGTAATCCACCACATAGTCCGCCTCCATTCCCAGGGGATTGTCCTCCCTCTGATCGCACACTCCGACTGTCATGATCCCCTGTTTCTTGGCTTTTCTGAGTCCTTCTACGATCTCCTCTGTTGTTCCCGACTGGGATATAAAGACTGCCAGCATGTTTTTATTCCCGTAGACAGGCATGGAGTCTATAAACTCCCATCCTGTGTATGCATTCACTGCCAGGGTCGTATATTTATCCGCCAGGTATTTTGCCGTGCTTCCGGCAGCGCTGGAGCTGCCGCAGCCGATAAAGCAGATGCGCTCAACCCGGTTTTCTTTTATGCATTCCAATATAGGCGCTGTCTTAGCATCCACTACTTCCAAAAAATCTGCCACCTCTTTTTTCATATCTGCTGTCACTAAAAAATGAACCTCTTCTTTGTTTAATCTTAACATGCTCTTTCTTCCTTTCTCTTTTTTCTATCATGCCCGGAGTAAGCCGTATATCTCCCTGCTGCTCCTACGGCTGCTTCAGTTCTATTTCCAGTTTCACCTTATCTGTCCTCATATAAGCCCTGCAGTATTCCACCACCCTTCCCTGCCTGTCATATGTCTGGAACGTAAAGAGAAAAACATTGCTTCCCTCCGGTATTTCAAGCCATTTTGCCTCTTTTTTCCCCGCTTTTACGATGGTCACTTCCTGTCTGGACTCATGAAGCTCCACGCCCCTCTGTTCCATGATCTCATAGAGGGAAGAAGCTTCCGGATTGCAGGAGTGTACCTCTCCCAGAATATCTGCGGGGACATAAGTATATTCCACGGACACGGGAAGGTTATCGCCCAGGCGGAGACGCACGATTTCATGTACGCCCCGGCCCACTGTCTGTTCCTCCATATCTGAATACAGAGGCGCACAGGACAGCATTCTCCATGCCAGGATCCTGCTGCCCGCCTTTCTTCCCTGTTCCTTCATGGTCTGGGTAAATCCGCAGAGGCGGCACACATCTCCTTTTCTTGGCACAGAGGATGCAAAGGTGCCGGCCCCCTGTTTTCTCTGTATAAGGCCTTCACTCTCCAGAATGGCAAGCGCCCGCCGCACAGTCAGACGGTTTACATAAAATTCTTTCGCCAATTCCCGCTCTGAAGGGATTTTGCTGCCCAGCGGATATTCCCTGTTTTCTATTTTCTTTCGTATCACCCCTGCTATACGGGGGTACACGAAGCGATCGCCGCCCCCCATATTACCAGGCCCCGAAATGGCCGATCGTAAGGGCCGCTTTTTCTGCCCCGGTCTCCATACAGTTTTTCAGTGGTTCCCCCTCCAGGGCTTTGCTTAAAAATCCGGCAATATAGGAGTCTCCCGCTCCAAGGGTGTCCACCACATTTGTGCCTGAAATACCACCGGTGACAAACTCTTTTCCGTCATAGGCCACACTGCCGTTTTCCCCCAATGTGGCGGTGACTAGGCCTGCCCCTTGTTCCTTCACACGTTTCAGAAGATCTCTGGTAAAGGCATTGTCCTTCTCACAGGAAAAAAAGGCATAGTCAATATAGGGGGCTAATTTTTCTATTTTTGCCTCCCCGTACTTATTTGAAAAATCGTAGGAGACTTTTACTTCAGGCGGCAGTTTGCCAAGACAGGCATCGCATTGCCCCCAGACCGCCATGTGTACGCAGTCAAAGCCCGCCAGATACCGCAGGTCCCCACCGGACAGTTGAAACCCCTCCATAACATTCAGGAAATCCTCCCCGAATTTTCTGTCACCGTCCAGAAGTTCTATGTATGTAACAGCGGTTTTTCCCTCTTTTCTCTGCATACGGACAGTTTCCACGCCCTGCTCTTTCAGCTTTTCCTGCATCATGTCCCCAAAAGTATCTGTCCCGATCCATCCCAGATATGCGGTATCCATACCCAGCTGCCGCCCGTAGACAGCAACATTTACTGCATTTCCGCCGGGATAGGCCCATCCCTGCCTCTCATAAAAATCCACGCAGTTATCACCGATCGCTGCCAGTCTCATATTCTTCCTCCTAACTGTTCTGCACCTTCACAGCCGCCGGCAAATCTCCATGCACGATCGCCTTGGGCGATGGGATTTTTGCCTGGCTGCCGAACGCCTTCTTATAGTCAGCGCAGTACACGCGCAGACCCACTGCATCGTTCATGCCTCCATCCTTAAAATACTGGTGAACCTGCATCTGTCACCTCTTGTAAGAGAGCAGGCATACTCCACTTTATGTCCATCCTGATCAAATGCCCGCATTTCCATCACTGCCAGCGCATCCCCCCGGCTGCATTTCAGAAGCTTTGCCTCCTCCTCGTCGGCCGCCCTCACCGTCATGGTCTGTTTCCCCTGTATCAGGTGGATCCGGTATTCTTCTTCCAAAAGACGGTACAGAGAGCCACCCAGCGGCTTACTTTCCAGTTCCGGAACAAGATAAGCGGGAATGTGGGAGATTTCCAAGGCTGCTGTCTCCCGGTCCACTTCGCGGAGACGGACAATCTCTGTGATATCCGCCCAGGGAGGCAGACCGAATTCCTCTGCCAGTGTATATCCCGCCGGAATCACACGGCAGGACAGCACTTTCGTGGTCACTGTACTTCCATTTTGCTGTGCCATCTCGGAAAAAGATTCAAAACGTTCCATATTTCTGAGTATCTTCCTCTTTGCCGCGAATGTGCCCACGCCTTTTACACTGTACACAATCCCTTCCTCCTTCAGACGTTCCAGCGCAGCCCGCACAGTTCCTTTCTGTACACCGAACTGTTCTGCCAGTTCCTCATTAGAGGGAAGCCGTTCTCCTTCTTTTATGTGGGCGCTCTCTATGTACGCCCTGATCCTGTCTGACAGATAAAACCTGTCACGGTGCATGAGATCCCTCCTTCACTATGTATACCAATTATGTGTTTCTCTATACTGCAGACTATACACAAAAAAGAGGAACACAGCAAGAGCAGACGAAAAATATAGTGGATCTGCATAGTAAATGGGATTTTACTTACCTATATAAATGGGTGTTGGGAAATTTAGATAATATTTTTTGAGATGGTAAAAGAATTTACTTTAGAGTTGAGTGGGGGCCGCTATGTCATATGCCAGCGGCCCCCTGTATGGTCTTTTAGATAATGATCACTCTTACTTCACATCCTTATTTTTTAATTGTTTTATCCTTAAAATCAGTATTCCTATGGGCAGCGCCAATTCTATCAGCATTAAAAATGCCGGAAAATTGTACTCCCAGGTCATCTCCCAGTATTGGAAATTATCCCAAAAACCAATGATCCAGGTCCCTGCCCCAATAATGCCTAAAACCGAAGCGATCACCGGTAATACCAGACCGGTTTTTCCCCTGCCTTTTCTTTTCATGTATAGATAGACATCTATACATCCCAGAGCAAAGCCGCCTGAAATCATCCAATTTCCCAGTTTTGGAACGCTGTTATAAGCCACAAAAACCGAGGTTGGCCCATCTGCGCCGCCTATGATCGTAACAGGACTTCGTAAATACGAATCCATAAATTCGTTGATGTACATATCTGTTACCAACTCATATGCCGTATAGACCGACACTAAGATTGCCAGAAATAAAAACAGAAACCGCATCAGGCTGGCCTCCGTCTGCGTCCCAACCCCCAGTTCTCCATTGAATCTGTCCGCCACTTCCTTTGGACTTCCGATCTCCTCCAGAATATCATCTACCGACTGCCCGGCTTCCATCCTCGCATGGATGTCGGTTCCCAAATCCGCATTGATCCTGACTTTCATTTTGAGAGGTACCTTCAGCTTCCGCTCCACTGCATTTACATATTTTTTAATCTTTTTCTGATCCTCTGTCATTGATCTCCCTCCCCGCATATATGTGAGATACAGTTTTGAAACTCCATCCAAAGATTCCTGTATTCCCTGTATGTCTCACTGCCTTTTTCCGTGATGGTATAATATTTCTTGGGAGCTGTCCGCCCTTCCCCATTCTGCCAAAATGACTCAATCAGTCCGCTGTCCTCCAGGCGGTAGAGAACAGGATACAAAGTGCCCTCCTTCAAATTAAAAAAGCCTTCCCCCCGCTGTTCCAACTGCTGGATGATCTCATAACCGTACGTGCTTTTCTCTTCCACTAACCTGAGCACCACCATATCCAAAACACCTTTTTTTAACTGCTGTGCAAACTTATTATCCATGTCCACCTCCTTCTTTTCCATAATACTTAGTATTACTAAACACTAGTATATACTACTATATAGGGATATGTCAACTAGCGGAGTCTTCACCAGAGCGTGCAGATTGTCGGAATAAATTTTCAGACACGCTCCGGTGTTCCCCCATTCTTTTATCCGTTATATTTTTTCTTCACCATTCTGGCTGCCAGAAATAATAGCAAGCCGGGCAAAAGGAATTCAAGTCCCCTGACGATCACGAAAACATAGAATGGCGCGGAATAAGTCATCTCATTGTATTCATAAAAATCCGCCCCTACTCTAACACAGAATCCTATGACCAGCAAAAAGACAGCACCATAGAACAGTTTATAGATATTTTTCCTGTCCAAACCCCGTTCCTCCATTCAATCTTCTTCCATATATGAAGTATAACAAACCCTTTGATAAAAAGATATAGCCAGTATTGTTAAGACTATTATCCCGAGGCAGCCAGCGCCATATGGGGCAGAATGCTCCATATCTGTGCATCGCGAAGCGTGTTACTGGACAGGATTACAGGATGAGATCAGCCGGACAGCTTAATCCTTTTCCTACTCCAGATAATCACTCATCCTCTGGACATCCTTCCTGGCTCTCAGCTTTCTCAGAGCCTTTACCTCTATCTGGCGGATCCGCTCCCTTGTCACATGGTAGATCTGTCCCACCTCTTCCAGGGTCCAGACCCTTCCGTCCACGAATCCGAAACGCAGGCGCAGCACATTCTGCTCCCGCTCTGAGAGGCATGACAGCACATCATCCATCTCACTGCGGAGGATTTTGGCTGTTGTTACCTCAAATTGTTCCGGTGCAGCCTTATCTGAGATAAAGTTCATAAGAGATGTTTCCTCCTCATCTCCCACGGGCGTTTCCAAAGAGATGGTATCTCCAAAATACGTCAATACTTCCTCCACCTTCTCCCTTGGCATGGATAATCTCCGGGCCAGTATTTCGGCTCCCGGTTCTTCCCCGTTCTCACTGACATACTTTCTGGATTCCCGGCGGATTTGATTCATGGTTTCTGCCATATGTACCGGGATTCTGATGTTCTTGGACTTATCCGCAATGGCTCTGGTAATAGCCTGCCGGATCCACCACATAGCATAAGTACTGAACTTGTATCCCCTTTTATAATCAAAGCCCTCCGCTGCACGCATCAGCCCCAGATTTCCCTCCTGGATCAAATCCAAAAGAGGCATACCACATCCCGAATAACGCCGGGCCACACTAACTACAAGACGGAGATTTGCATTCACCAATTCTTCTTTTGCTTTACTGTCTCCCTCCTCAATCCTCTTTGCAGTCTCTGTTTCCTGGACGGCATCCAACAAAGAAAACTTTCCAATTTCTTTTAAATATGCTTTTACCGAATCACCGGAAAACATGTCATCCGGCGTTTCATCTTCAAACAAATCTGTTTCATCCCCAGGGAGGGCCTCTGTCTCCGTATCCTGCAGCACAGCTGATTTGGCTGCTTCCTCCTCTTCCATCCACACGACCTCCATATTTCTACCTTCTCCTCTGTAATGCGATCATACATCCCCGGCTGCTGTTCCGTAATCTGCAATTGAGTATAATACAATACGGCTGACACGCAGTCTGCCGTGTCAGCCGTTTTTCCTTACTCTAAATACTCACCTGTGTGGTAGGTATTATACTGTTTTCTGATCTTTACAGTAATAACACCATGACCGTTATCCTGGAAATCATCAATGACATACTTCGTATTCTTGGCATCCAGCTTTTTCAGGTACAAATCGTACTCTGCCTTCACTTCCTGGGATGTAAATGCCTCAAATTTGATGGTCTGAGATAAACATGCGCTTGTGATCCTCTTCATGGTAAACGACTTCCTTTTCTTTGATTTAATGTAACTGTTCAGTACCCTCACAGTCACAGACAAAAATCCATGCAAAATCGCCTTTGGCGATGGGATTTTTGCTTGGCCGTGATGCACTTTCTTACGGTCAGCGCAGTGAATGCGCAGACCTACTGAATAGTTACGATTTAATTTCATTTTACCACTCTAAAGATTTTCATGTAAGCATTTTTTCGTCAGTTATAACAATTTCAGCACATATAACAAGTATATTTTCGTCATTATTTGTGTATTTTGTACATATCCCATTTTGCCCCACTGAGTCATTCCTCTGACTAAACCATATATGGTATCTGAAGCCCATCCTCTGTCAGGCCGCTCTCTTAGTTGGCATCTCCGACTTTGGCAGGACTTTATCGTGTCTGTGCATATGGAGATATGTCCCCAAAAGAATATAATAGATGTAGACCGCACACCCGTTGCTGTATCTGTTTATAGAGAAAAACGGAAAATACACCTGGTTTGTATCACCAAATCCCATCATAGCCAGCACAGAGTTCAAAACCATCATAACAAATGCGACCAACACACAGGTACATGTAATATTGCAGTATTGGTTGGTCAGTTTTCTGATATCATGCAGCATCCACAGAAATACACCCGCTAAAAGCAGTATCACCAAAAGGATTCCCCAAATACCGGCACTGCCGAACATTCGCATCAGGATTCCCGGTGTGTCATCCAGCTCCATATATGCCCGTATACTGCGCATGACCAAGTGGTCTTTGAATCCTTTATATATGATTCCGACTCCAATGAGGGACAGCACCGCAGGAACACTCCAGATCTTTATGAGGAACTCCCGTCTCTTGATGTGAAACCAGCCTCTTCGCACTGCAATTGTGAGAATCAATACATGGGTCAATATGATTAAAAATGTATAAAAAAATTCCCCTGAAATTACGCTGAAGAGACACACGAGCCCGGCAATACCCAAAAGCCGGTGTACTTCACCATATCCCCCTCTCCGATAATAGAAGGTCAGCACCCCAAAACCTGCGGCTGTACTGAACAGCATACTCTGATATGCGGTGTCTGTAAAATAAAACCCGGTGTCCTTGATGGGGCCGTTGAAAATACTCAGCACTAAAAACACACCGCTGAGTATAAAAAAGAGCAGCCAAAGCTGATATGGCCTGGAAAAATATTCTTCCCTGTACTTTCCAAAAGCAAACAACAGCAGGAAGAAAATCCCCATTCCCCGCCACATGATCAGATTCCTTACCATCACATCACTCATACTGCTGCCAAAATACGCGATCATCAGAACTATGATCAGCAGATCGAGCCCTATAAAAAACAGCAGAAGCTTCACATCCAGCCGTGTCCTGTGCACCTTATCAAGCGCTATCCCCGTCTCCACCGGGTCACCCATCTCTTTTACTGCTCTTTCCACTGCTTCTTCCCGGCTCATCCCCTTTTTTTGAAAATATTCCGTATCCTCCTCCATATGCCCCAACAGTTCCAGTCTGATATCCTCCCAGATACTTTTACAGTGGATCTGCTCTTCCACAAGTTTCAGATATTCATGAACCTTCATAGGCCGGCCCTCCCAGTACGCGTCTGACTGCCGTCTCGTATGTCTCCCACTCTTCCTTTTTCCCGTCCAGATGTTTGTGGCCTTTTTTTGTGATCCTGTAGTATTTCCTGATCTTACCATCGGCTTCCTTCTCATAGGATTCCAGAAATCCCTTATCCTCCAGCCCGTGTAGAAGAGGATAAAGCGTTCCTGCCTTCAATTCAAATACATTCTGAGATCTGTCCCTCAATGTCTCTATCATTTCATATCCATACATTTCCCGCTCTGAGAGAAGCTGAAGGAGCAGAAGTGTTGTGCTGCCTGACAGCAGACTTTTATCCAATTTGTTTGATTCCATCACGTTTCCTCCTTTCTGACAGTGCTGCCCTTCTCAGTGCGGAGAACAGCAGCAGCGGCTGTATTACGGTTCACAGGCTGTCTCCCATTCCAAATATTCATTTTCTGAACAAGGTACTGATCAATGCGATCACAAATATAGGGACCCACACAAAACAGATACCGCATAATACCCGCATTCCGAACGTCAAACCGGAATCTGCCAATAGCCCCATCCCTATGCCAGCCGACAAAAAGCTGAAGCATAAGGCTGCAATACTCAGTATGATCTTTCCTCTCCTGGTTTTCAAAACATCAACCCCCTTCTAAAAACTCCGGACTAAATTAAAGTCCTGATCATGTCTCCAATATCCACTATATAGATTATCTATATATCGTTCATCTATATAATACTACCATTCCCTTCCTCTGTAAAGACCTTCTGTCAGCTTTTTTCATAATATATGTTACTACTCGTATCAGTTCAGACAGGTCTGCGCATTTACTGCGCTGACCGTATAAAAAAGTAGTGCCAGCTTTATCCAGCCCATCGCGAAGCGATTTCTAAGGGCTGGATGCGTAACGGTTCGGCTTGTCTGAACTGTTACTACTACTCACAGCTCTGCAAAAAACACAGTTCTGTAAACAGTAACACACTTTGCGATGCACAGATATGGAGCATTCTGCCCCATATCTTGCTGGCTGCCTCGGGATCTTCATGCGCGCCAATGCTTTGCCAGGCATTTTTTATTTCAGTCTGTTTTTCCTGTATCCCAGCGGTGTATCCCCCATTTTCTTTTTAAATTCCGTAATGAAATAGCTGACCGTACTGAATCCCGTCATCTCCGCCACCTCCGAAATGTTTAAATCTTTCTTATCCAAGAGCTCCATGCTCCGTGACAGCCGGTATTCCAGCAGATACTCCCATGGTGTCATATGTACCATCTTTTTAAAAAACCGGCAGCACTCCCCTTTGCTGATATGCGCAGAAGCCGCTAGCTGATCCAGTGTGAATTTCTCCCTGTAATGTTCATGCAGAAAGTTAAGGAGCACTGCTGTCCGCTGCTGCTCCTGTTGGCTGCAGTCAACTTTCCCGCTGCTGTCGGACAAATTTTCACATAAAGACAGCCATAACCGCTGCAAATGCGTACATATACACAGCTCCCTATGTTCCGAAATCTCCTTGAACCCGGCAAACAGGCTTTCCAAATGCGCCGCTGCCTCCCGCTCCCAGGATTTCCCCGTATCCGCAAAATGATAAAAAGGCTGCGCTGCTGCAAATGTCCTGTAATATTTCTCATAAAAATAACTGCCTTTATACCCATACAGCAGAACCGGGTCAAAAATAACGGTACGGTATCTGGCTATCTTCCCTGTCCCCTTCTTTACCATGTGGAGTGCATGAGGCAGGATCAAAAATACGTCTCCTGCCCGCAGGCTGATCTTCTTCTCCAAAACCTGTACCTCAGCCTCCCCCTCCAGGATTTGGGAAATCTCCACTTCCCTCTGCTTGTGCCAGTTCACAAAATTGTTGGCATACTCATCCAGATCATCATAGAAGATTTCCGCGGGAAAAGAATAGGTGCCAAATGAAAGCGTAGAACAAAGCTCTTTGTCGACCGGAATACATTTCTCTGCCATACATATCCTCTTTTCATCAATATTTTGTAATATTTTATAGATATTTTTAAAGCTTTTTGCAATAAAAGTTAATATAATTATATCTATAAACGTATATCTGCACAAGGAGACAACATTGAAAATAAAAGATGATTTTCTCAAATCCCTGATCTTTATTACTTTTCCAATTGTATTGCAGAGCCTGCTTACCACAGCTGTGGGTTCGGCTGATGTTTTAATGCTTAGTTATGTCAACCAGACGTCCCTCTCTGCCGTTTCCCTTGCCAATCAGGTACAATTTGTCCTGAATCTGGTGTATGTAGGGCTGCGGACAGGGACCACTGCCATGACTGCCCAGTATTGGGGAAAACATGACACTGCCTCCATCCGCCGGCTCACCCTGGTTGTACTCCGTTTTTCCATGGGTGTCTCTCTGCTCTTTTTCGTTCTGGCCTTTTTTATGCCTACACAGCTTATGCATATCTTTACCTCAGAGCCGGATCTGATACAAACAGGGGCCCAGTATCTGCGGATCATAGCTTTCGCCTATCTCTTTATGGGCATGTCGCAGATTTACCTGTGCATTCTGAAATCCATCCAGCAGGTGGGAAGAAGCGCTGCCATTGGTTCTGTCACACTGACTGCCAATGTTTTCTTAAATGCTGTATTTATCTTCGGTCTATTCGGTTTTCCAAAACTTGGTGTGACCGGAGTTGCCATAGCCACCGTCATTTCCAGGGCAGCGGAGCTGGGCCTGTGCGCGCTGGATGCAGGTATGATCAAGAAAATACATCTTACGCGGGATGATTTTCACGATGCGGGCAGTGTTCTCACAAAGAATTTTCTCCGCTATTCCCTTCCTGTCACTGCGGAAGGCTTTGTATGGGGCGGTGCCACTGCTGTCCTCTCTGCTATTATGGGACATCTTGGCTCTGATATCGTGGCCGCCAACTCTGTGGCTTCCGTAGTACAGGGACTTGCCACAGTGGTATGTTTCGGTTTTGCGGAGGGCGGTGCTGTGCTGCTGGGCAAAGAGCTGGGACGGAGTAATTATAAAAAGGCTGAGACGGATGCCTCAAAGCTTATGAAGGCTGCCCTGATAAGCGGCCTGGCCGGTGCTGTGCTCATGCTTCTTTTGAAGCCTCTGGTGACAGGAATCGTCCGCCTCTCCCCCCAGGCCCTGACAGACCTGAACAGCATGTATCTGCTGCTGGCTTTAAACGCCGTACTTTCCTCTTTCACCAACACGGCCATCTGCGGCATTTTCTGTGCCGGAGGAGATACGAAGTTTGGTCTGTACTGTGATTTTTTTGTAATGTGGTGTTATTCCGTACTGATTGGACTGTTTCTGGGATTCGTCTGGAAGCTCCCTCCGGTAACGGTTTACATAATAATGAACCTGCATGAGCTGGTCAAGACGCCATTCGTCCTGAAACATTATAAGGGCAAAAAATGGCTGAAGAATATAACTATTTAACAGTTCAGACAAGCTGAACCGTTACACATCCAGCCATTAAAAATCGCTTCGCGATGGGCTGGATAAAGCTGGCACTACTTCTTCATACGGTCAGCGCAGTAAATGCGCAGACCTGTCTGAACTGTTACAACTATTTAACAACAAGGAGGATATATCCCATGACAATGGAAGAAAGAAAAGCAAAAGGACTGCTGTGGACAGATACCCCGGAGGCCATGGCTGCCCAGGCAAGAGCGCGGGGGCTGGCCTATGATTTTAACCACACCAGACCCGACGAAAAAGAGAAGAGGATGGCTTTGCTGCCGGAAATCTTTGGTTCTGTAGGGAAGGATGTATGGATTGAACCGCCCCTCACCCTGGCATTCGGAAAAACGGTTTCCATCGGAGACAACACATACATCAACTCCAATCTGACTTTAGTGGATGACTATAAGATAACAATAGGCAAAGGCGTACTCTTTGCCCCCAATGTCACCATAAGCACAACAGGACATCCTGTGCATTATAAACTCCGCCCCCACGGGGAAATGTATTCCTTCCCTGTCACCATCGGTGATGACGTATGGATTGGAAGCGGCGTGATCATCATGCCTGGGGTTACCATTGGGGACCACTCCGTCATTGGTGCCGGAAGTATTGTAACAAAAGATATTCCCGCAGACTGCATTGCTGTGGGAAACCCATGCAAAGTGCTGCGGGAGATCACGGATGACGATTTGATCTACTATTATAAAAACCGAAGGGTGGACGAGGAAACTTCAGAATGATCACCGAACACACACTGCCTGCCAGCATACAGCCTGCTGTCCCAAGCAGCATATCCCTGTCACGGTAGTCAAGGGCCTGGGTTATGAGTCCTTTCATATCCCCGGCCTTTTCTGCTGCCAGTCTGGAAAAGAAAGAAAAGTCTGACCAGGCTCCGGGTATATAATCATCAGAAAAATGAAAACTCAGCAGCACTAAAACGCCAATCCCTCCAATCACCAGCACAGGAAAGCAGATACTGCAAAGTTCCTTTATCCAGTCCTTCCATGCTGCATTACGGTAAACACGGCGAAGCCCGGCAGCGGACCTGGCAAATAAAACCCACAGGGGGGCCATGAGGAACAATCCCCCCAGCCCGCTGAACAAATCCCCTTCTGCTCTTACATCCGCAGTTCCCGGAAGCAGTCCCAAGAGCATCTGCTCCGCGCTGGATGCCGGCATATTTCTATACTGCACCTGTACCCTGCTGTATAAAGTGCCGCTCCCTCCCTGTATGATGCAGACAGCCTCACTGCTGTCCAAAATCCCTCTGACCTGATATTGTTTTCCTGATACTTGTATCATTCCCCCCGTTTCATCCAGATTGAGCTTCTGTGCAAGTGTTTTACTGACCACACATCCGGTATTGTCACCGTCACTCACCAGACTTCCCTCGCACAGTTTTCCGGGCATGATCAAATTCATATTCCCCGCTGCCTTGATCAGCTGTACCTTTGCGCTCTGTCCCAGAGACGTATTGACTGCGTTTACCTCCTCAGGCGCTTTCCACAGTGTCATATCCTTTATATATTTTCTTTCATCTTCTCCGGCATTCTGCCACCAGGTCTCCATCTGTTCCCTGGTCACATATGTGCTGCGGTACACAAGTCCCAGTTCCCCTGCTGCGTGTTTCCTCAGACTGCTGTAACAGGAGATCCCCACTCCCGCAAAGAATATCAAAACGAAGATCACCAGAAGAACGTTCATCTCTTTTTTTCTCACTCTAACCGTACCTGATTTCCCTCCTCCACATATTTACTGGATTCTGTTATGATAAGGCTTTTACCGCTTAAAGCTGACTTTACGGCAGCGTATTTATCATCTTTATCCAAAACTGTTACCGGTACAGACACGGCAGTGTAAACCTGTCCCAGAATCCCATCTCTTACCTCTGCAGTCAGTACATAAGTCTGTCCCTGTACCTGATGCAGACTGCCAAGTGGTATCACCTGCTCATAAGAACCTGACTCCCTGCTTGCTTCATAAGTAAAGGATGTGCCGGTTTTTAACTGCTTTTCACCCACCTGTCCATACCAGACCATTCCGCCTGTATCTGCCTGGTCTGCTCCTTCCTGGGATGGCGTCTCCTGGCCAGAGACCTGTTCAAATCTCTCTGCCTTAACTTCCAATGCCTCTGTATTTCCCGAAAGCTTTACGTTTATTTTATCGCCTTCCTGTATTTTCCCCACATCCGCCTGATCAATAAATCCTTTTACCTCTGCGGCCTGTGATGCGATGACAATCTGTTCTGTCCCCGCAGTCACAGCACCCTCTGTCACACCTGCAGATTGGAAAATACCGGCGGCTGCCGCACTTACGATCCCCTCCGCATTCTGAATATCTGTCAGTTTCTTAAGTGCTGCCTCAGCGCCTTCCATATCTACCTGTATCCCCTCCACCGTGAGGGAGTTTGATCTTTTCTTTTTTTCCTCATTCTGCTGTGCATTTGCCTCATTTTGGCTGGCTAAATTGTACTGCTCCACTGCCTGGTTATAAGAAATGGCCTGGCTGTTTAATGTGTCTGCAGCACTCTGCATTTTATCTTTTGCAGCCTGTACCTCCTGCTCCCACTGTTCATATTCCCCAGCCCCGGAAGCATTGCCACTTTGGGGTGTTTCCCCCGCTGTATCGGAACCTTCTCCCTGGTCATCGGACAGGCCGCTGTCCTGTGCCTGACCACTGTCCTGTGCCTGGCCGCTGTCCGCTGCCGGAGGATCATTTGCCAGACTCTCATACTCTGCTGCTGCCTGATCATAATCTGCCTGGGCCTGTTGCAGCAGTATTTCCGCATTGTTCAAGGCGATCTGTGCCTGAGCCGTCTCCGGCGTGCGGGCATCCTCCTGTCCGGCCAGCTTCTGCTGTTCAAGCTGCAGTTTCAGCTTTTCTATCTCCCTGTTCTTTTCCTCTATTTTTTCTGCCAGATAATCCATATCCAACTGTACCAGCGCCTGGCCTGCCTCCACTGCGGTCTGAGGTTTCACAAGAATTTTCTTCACCTTCTGTCCCTCCGGCAGAGACTGGCTGTACTGCTCTTTCGGCGTTACCGTTCCGCTGCCTGTCACAAGCTGGGTCAGCACCCCTTTCCCCACCTTGGTAGTCTTTACCTTGGCAACCGTTATGGAGGAGGCTGTCCTTGCAGCCACAGTACAGCACAGCATCAGCACTAAAAAATATATTACTGCTTTTCCCGCTTTTTTTCTCATAACTACTCCTTTAATCCCGATGCCACGATCCCCTGCTCCAAATATTCCTGTCCCCATAAAAAAATAAGTACCGCCGGCAGCATCATCACAATGGACGCTGCAAAGGAACTCCCCATCTGGTCCGTAGTGATCTGCGGAAGATAGAGGGAAAGAGGCAGCTTTGATTTTGTCTTCAGAAATGTCATGGGTGCCTCAATGGCATTCCAGTATTCCAGAAAATTAAGCAGCACTGACGCCATAATGCCGGGCAGCCCCAGCGGCACCCCCACATGCAGAAAAATCCTAAACTGTCCGGCCCCGTCCACCATGGCTGCCTCCACAAGGGCATCCGGGATGGAACGAAAGAACTTCTGCATGATAAATACGGGAAATGCCGAGAAGATCCCTGGCAGGATGATTGCCAGGTGGGTATCCATAAGAGACAGTTCCGAAAGTACCAGATAACTGGATACCATGGTAACCTGGAAAGGCATGATCATCAAAATCATATATAATAAAAATAATATCCTGCGTCCCCGAAAACGGTACCTGCCAAACGCCCACGCTGCCGGCATGCCGATCAGCACCTGTCCGATCAGAATAGGCACCACCTGCTTAACGGAATTCCAGAACATAACAAAGAAATCCGGCGAATCCAGCAGAAGTTCCACATATGGCTTCAGGGTTGGATAAACGGGAAGCAGTTCCAAACGGACCGCTTCCGTACCTCCTCCCAATACCCCTCCGTAAGATGCTTTCAGCTCCTCAGCCCCCATAAAAGAATTGGGGAACATGACAAGCACAGGTACCCAGAACAGAAGGCAGAATATGGTCAGCACTGCTGTTCGCACTGTCTTTTTCTTATCCACGGTCCTCCTGCCTTTCATTCCACCATTCCACCAATACCAGGATCACACTCACTGCAATTGCCATCAAAACCGCTGCAGCACTCATTTTTTGTATATCCAGCTTTGTAAACCAGTTGTTGAACAAATGCTGCAGCATATATATACTTTCATGGGGATAATCCCCTGCGATCAGATACGCCTCCCGGAACACCCGGAACGCATTCACAAAGGACAGGACCCCAATGAGAAAGACACTGCTTTTCATCTGCGGCAGCGTAATATACCGAAAGCACTGAAATGCACCGGCGCCGCTGACTCTGGCCGCCTCGTACTGTTCCTCCCCAATAGCGGACAAAGCTGCGATCCACAGTACAATATCGTACCCCATATTTTTCCATAAGTAAGAACCCACCAAGATCCAAAAAGCGTACCCTGTATTCATCCAGTCCTGCCCTGTCAGATGCAGTGTTTCCAAGATCTGATTGACCACGCCCTTCTGGTCAAACAAAAGTTTCCAGAAGACAACAACCGACGCCACAGGGATTGCCATGGGCAGGAGAAATCCTGCCCGCAGTATCTTGGCAAACCCGGTGATACTGTTTAGGAAAATAGCAGCCAGAAATGACAATCCCAGAAGCAGAGGCAGGCAGATGCAGAGAAAACGCACCGTATTGCCAAGGGCCTGCCTAAAGGCACTGTTTTCCAGTACCTGCCTGTAATTATCCACCCCTACAAACAGTCCTCCCACTGCCTGGTAAAAGGAACGGCGTATCACATCCCCGAAAGGCAGAAGGACGAAGACCAGCAGACCCAGCAGACTGGGAGCCAGAAATGCATATGCTGTTTTATTCTGACAAATAGGTGTCCATTTTCTGGACAATGGCTTTTGCCGCTTCCGCAGATGTCTCTGTACCCTCATAACATTTCTCCATTTCCTCCAGGACCGTGTCAAAGAGTGTCTGGTTCGGAACAAACGGAGCATCCAGCGTGCGGATCAGATCCAGATAGGTCTGCACCGACTGTCCGTCAGCATTTCCATACTCATCCATGACATCCTCCCCTGTTTTTGGATCTTTATAGGAACTGCTAACCTTATCTTTCTGTGCTGCGTCCGTGTCTGCATATGCTATCATATTATTGAACGCACTCTCCGTAACAGGAAAACCGTCCCAGGTCTCACTGCCCTGCACATCATCAGACATCAGTGCTTTGATAAACAGTTCAGCCGTTTCCTGCTGTTTGGTTGACGCATTGATCCCTGCTATTGTATATGGAACATAGTAATTTTTGACTGCCTTTGGTTCGATTCCCGCTTTCTTGATACTATAGACCGGATACATCATACTGCTGTATCCCTGCAGCTCACATAACGTCACGTTCCCGTCTTCATAGCCGGTAAAATATCCTGCAGAGAAATATATATTCCGATCCTCCGTGTCTCCAGGATCATATCCATAAGCTTCTTCCAGACTCTGTGTATCCATGTTTTTGCAGATCTGCAGATAGTCATCTATAAACTCTGCCATCTTCTCTTCATCAATGCTTCCATCCTCTTTTACAAGTTCCTCATACATGACAGCAAGTAAAGTCTCTGCAGCATTGGTGTGTACGGTATCTCCCAGTACCTGCGCCTCCGGATTTTCACCCAGGTAAGAAGTCAGTGCCTCAATACTCTCAAGCACCTTGCCGCTGTCATCCTTGGAAGCCATGACCGGCAGTCCCATACGGGCCGGAAGTCCGTAAACCTTTCCGTCTCTTTCCATAGCTGCTGCCACATTCTCCAGCATACCGCCGTCTTCTACCAGCTCCTCTTTCAGGCTGCTGATGTCCGCAAGAACTCCTTTTTCTATGTAGGAATCCACCGGCAGACTATCTAAGATCAACACATCGGCTCCGTTTCCGCCCAAAAGTTCTGTATTCAGATTGCGGATATCATCGGAGCTTGGTTTTTCGTATTCTCCCACTGCATAGCTGTAATCTACCCTTACGTCAGGATTCTGGGTCTGGAACAGACTGATGGCCTGCTGTACGGTCTTATTTTCTTTTAGCCCATAGACCGTAAGCGTGTTATCCGCTGAGACCGGCATATCCTTATTGTAAGTATAGCGGGCCATGAACAGGCCTCCTTTATCGTACTCATTATATAGAGCATAAAACTCATCATCATCCCCGCTAAAGAATGATACAACGCTAATTCCCGTAGCTCCCATCTTTCCATAGGAACCGTCAAGCAGGGTCTCCATAAGATCCCCTGTCTCCTGGAAACGTACAATCCCGCCTTCCGTCAGACAGTACCATGTTCCGTCGGCACCTGGGGCAAGGTTAAAGGATTCTCCTTTTTTTGTAAGCGCTGCACTGCCTGTCTCCGAATAATCATCTGTGTTATAAAAAGTAATACTTTTTCCATCTTTTGCTGTCACAGCCAGCCTGTTTTGTGAGGTGCCGATGGTGTTCTGAAAGTTTGACATCATTGGTTCCATATCAGCAGAGAAGACTTTTTCTCCATCCTTATAGATTTCGGCTTGTCCTGTACTGCCGTTTGCCACACACAGACTTCCGTCTGCCAGTGCGTCCACATCAGTAACATTAGCAGCATAACCATTTTCATCAGCCTTTGTAAGGTTTTCAGGGGTAACATCTTCCCATGTATCGCTATCCTGGGTATTCTTAAATATATGCCCTCCATAGGGCATCGCTTCCGTTGGGTTTGTCGGTGTCCCCATTGCGTACACACTCCCATCCTGCCCATACCCCAGATAATTCAGAAAAAAATCAGAGCCCATGGCAGTCAATCCCGCGTCCTCCTGGGCCTCTGACCATTGTCCATCCTGATATTGATAGGAATAATATTTTGTACCCGAATCCTGGCTGGCGCCCGAAGTATACAAATGGAGTATCCCATCCTTTTTATATGCACCCAGAGGGGTTTCCCCGTCCTGTACAGGCGGCTTTAAATCCTCTTCCACATAGCGCCCCATAGCTTTTTCCTGGTCATCTTTCTTTCCGCTGCCTGTTTCCTTTTTTTGGTCTCCGCATCCGGACATCAGTCCTGCAGCCAGTACAAGACCCATCCCTGCGGCCAGTATTTTTCTCCATTTCATTTATGATAACTCCTCTCTGCCGGTGCTTCCGGCCCCTTCATCTACCAGAATACCAGGAAAATCTCAAAAAGACTTTTAAGAACCCCAGGAATTTTTAAAGATTTTTTTGAGAAATGAATGGTATAATAATGGTAACTATTCAGTAGGTCTGCCCATTCACTGCGCTGACCGTAAAAAAGCATTCCGCAGCCAAGCAAAAATCCTATCGCCAAAGGCGATTCTGCATGGATCTTTGCCTGTAACTGTGAAGGTACTGAACAGTTACTAATAATGTTATTGTTGGCAGAACTGCGCTTTTTGCGGGTCTTTGAATAGTAATATACCAATTGCAGCAAGATAAAAATGTATGTAATAATGGAAAATGATTGCTGCAATATAGAAAGGAATTATTTTTAATGCGGATTTTATTGATAGAGGATGACCAGGAACTTTGCCATGTGCTGAAAATTTCTTTAGAAAAAGCGGGATACCAGACAGATATCTGCCTGACCGGAGCAGACGCGCTCTATTATGCCCTGCAGCCTGTCTATAACTTGATCATTTTAGACCGTATGCTGCCGGGAATGGATGGGCTGTCTCTTTTAAAACTCATAAGGAGCAATGAGATCACAACCCCTGTCATCCTGGCAACAGCCATAGATGCGGTGCCGGAGAGGATTGCAGGGTTGGACTGCGGAGCCGATGATTATATTGTAAAGCCATATGATATTGAAGAACTGATGGCTCGTATCCGTGCACTGGTCAGACGCCCCCAGCCGATTGAAGACCATCAGAATATGGAATACGGGGATTTGATATTCAATACCACAACACTGAAGCTGACCTGCGGGGCCTATACCCAGCAGCTTTCCCGCAGGGAATCCATGCTGATGGAGTATTTTATGCAGAACCCGGAGCAGACTATTTCCAGGCAAATGCTGTATTCCAGGGTATGGGGACCTGACGGGGAGGTGGAGGACGGAAATCTGGATACTTATATTTATTATCTCCGCAAAATACTGAAAAAACTGAAAAGCCGTGTCCAGGTCGCAACCGCACACGGCATCGGTTACCGATTGGAGTGTCCGCCATGCTGACTACCTTCCGCAGACGTCTGACCCTGCTCTTTGCAGGAACCACCAGCCTGATCCTGACTGTCATTTTCCTGATCGTCTGGGTATACCAGAACCATCTGTACCAGGCCCAGCAGGAAAACCTGTTCCAGAACTATCTGCTGGAACTCTCCAATAAACTGGAGGCAGATATCAATTTCTCAGACAACTGGCTCGCTGTGATGGAGGCAGACAATAAGCTGATCATTCATATAGAAGAAAATACTATCCCCCTGTTTTTTCCCGGTTCCTGGGAACCCGCCACCAGCCGGCAAACACTGATTGAAAAGGCTAAGAAGCAGGCATTGAATGAAAACGTGGATATCAGCCGCCGTCCGCTCTCCAACTCCATGCAGAAGACTTCCGTAATGCATATCCAAGGAGAAGTTGGGGACACCTATCAGGCAATCGTCATACAGATGCCCGGCAGCAGCGTTTACAAATCCCTGGTGCTGCTGCAGGATATCACAGAACTGGGGGAAAAGAGCCTTTCCCTTGGAGTCTTCTTTTTACTGCTGGACCTGGCCGGATTCGCGGCCCTTTATCTGACTGCCCGGCTGATTCTCGGGCGTGCTATGAAGCCTATTGCGGAATACCAGCAGAGACAGACAGACTTTATATCCGCCGCCTCCCATGAACTCCGTTCTCCCCTGTCTGTCATCCAGACCAGCGCCTCTGTCATAGAGGAGAATCCTGAGCAGGCAGCCTCCATGTCAGGCATTATACGGCGGGAATGCAGCCGGGCGGGAAAACTCATCCGTGACCTGCTGCTTCTGGCCTCCTCAGAATCGGGAACCCTCACAAAAAAACTGGAGGAAGTGGAGGCAGATGCCCTGCTGCTCAGGCTCTTTGAATCCTTCGAGACTGTCTGCCGGCAAAAGGGCATTTCCCTGCAGCTTCATATGCCGGATGACATCCTGCCCCCTGTTCTCTCTGATCCGGCGTACTTATACCAGCTATTATCCATCCTGCTGGAAAATGCCATGACTTATGGAAAACCCCTGTCAGGGGAGAAACCTGTGATCGAGCTGGCAGCCTGTCAGTCCGGACGCCACATCACCTTATCCGTCACAGACCATGGACCGGGCATCCCGGATGACCAAAAAGAGGCTGTATTCCGTCGTTTTTACAAAACAGACCCCTCCCGCAGCAAGAAAGAACACTTCGGACTGGGGCTGTCCATTGCCAGTGAACTGGCCCATCAGTTAAAATGCCGTCTGATACTGCTGGATACTCCCGGCGGCGGCGCATGTTTTCAGATAAAACTCACAAAAACGGGAACCGGCAATCCCTAAAAGGTGCATCACACACCGAAATGCCGGTTCCCGTTTTTCCGCGCCCGTTTGGCTGCTTAGCAAGATCCATGAGATTCCTCATGCAGGCCATGTTGTTCTGCTCTTCTACGGTCATTCACAGGAGCCAGCCATTTTTCCAAAATCTCATTGAGTTTTTGTATCATAATGGGCTTTGCCAGAAAGCCGCTGAAGCCTTGGGCCTGGAACATAGCCTGGGCACTGCTGGAAGCGTTGGCCGTAAGCGCCACCACAGGAACACTGCGGCCGCGCTGGTCCGGCAGGGTGCGTATCTTTTTCAGCGCCTCCGTGCCGTCCATACCGGGCATCATGTGGTCCATGAAGACTAGATCATATGTCCGGGCCAAAACAGCATCCACTGCCTCCTGGCCGGAGTGCACACAGTCCACCTGCATTCCGTAAGGCTTCATCAGCTCCTCCGCAATCTCCAGGTTCAAAGCATTGTCATCCACCAGCAGAACCCTGGTATACGGATAACCGGAAAGGCTGTCCGGTGACGGCGCTGCCCCGGATGCAGGTCCGGTTTCTGCCAGCTTTTTCAGTAATGCCGGGCACTGTATCCCAAAGAGGGGCACAAACACAGTCAGATCCTGTGCCTGCTCTGACATCAGTGTATGTTCCTGTATTTTCAGCAGGGTTATCACAAATACACCCTCCGGTACCTTCCTGTGTGCCAGTCCGAGGACCGTGTTCCTGTCTGCCATGGCATATGGATACCTTCCGCTCTCCAACTCCTGTTCAAACTCTTCATATACCGCGCAGATCTTGTAGGGCACCTGCATACAGTTCAGACAGCCGGCATAATATTCCTCCATAAAAGGCTCCTCGTCTAATATGAGTACGCCCTTGTCCCTTGGATACTCCTGCTCCATAAGAGGCCTTCCGCCCCCATCCCTCTGCATGATACTGGCTGTAAACTCAGAGCCTTTTCCATATTCGCTCTCCACCCGGATCTCTCCGTCCATCATCCTGCACAGAGCACCGGTGATCACAAGACCCAATCCTGTGCCTTCCCCGCTGCGGCTGTATTTGCTGTCGATCTGGCTGAAGCTGATGAATAGCTTGTCCATATCCTGTTTTCTGATACCGATCCCCGTGTCCTCCACTTTCATGGTAACCCGGGTCCTGTCGCCCTCCCGGCGGCAGCGGATCGTAAGCCGTATGTACCCCTTTTCTGTAAATTTCACGGCATTTCCCACCAGATTCACTAAGATCTGTCTGACACGCGTAGCGTCCCCTGTAAGGCAGGCCGGCACGGATCGGTCCACATCGATCAAAAAGCGGACCGGCTTATCCTCCAGTTTTATGGCAGCCATATACATCAGGTCATAGAGGATTTCCTCTGGTTTATATGCCTCACTTTGAATCGTAAATTTCCCGGACTCTATTTTAGAAAAATCCAGAACATCATTGATGATGGCCAGCAGTCCTTTTCCCGAATTCAGGATACTGCGCACATACTCCTTCTGTTTCTCGTTCAGCGCGCTGCGCATCAAAAGCTCTCCCATGCCCACAATGGCATTCATGGGGGTCCGTATCTCATGGCTGATATTAGCAAGAAACTCTGACTTTGTCTCTGCCGCATGTCTCTGGCTCTGTGATACCGCCCACAGTACAGCCGCTGCTGCGAGAAGTGCCAGGAACACGATCCCGGCTGCAACACTGATCGCTGCCAGTTCCCTGGTCAGAAGGTCTGTCTTGGCAGTAATGGCCTCTTTGGAGACAATATTGACAACTGTCCAGCCATTCATCCCCAGAGGACAATAATAAGCATACCGGCTGGTCCCCAGCTGCTCATACAGGATCATGCCGGACTTCCCCGCCCTCATATCCGCCTCTGTGCGGGAAAGACTTGCTCCCTCCTTGATCTTGGCATTCTGCAGGACACGGAAAAAATTGTTGTAATCCATACTCTTATTGTGAAGGACCAGATTGCCCTCTGTGTCTATGATATAGGAGTACCCTTCTCCCCCGTAGCTTTCTATTCCCAGCACTTCCTGAAGCCTGGATGCCTCCAGCATAGCAACCAGAACACCTGCCGGTTTCCCGGCCCCATCCTTAAAGGGGACGCTCATCATAATACCGGATACTGCCCGGTTTGTGAGGATGTGTCTGACAAGACCGCTGATCTTGCTCTCTCCCTTCATTGCCGACTGAAAATAAGCCTCATGGGAGATATCTCCGTCCCTGGAAGCTTCTGTGGCCCACAGCATGCCGTCCGCCTCCGCGTATCCCACATAGGCAAACTTATGTCTCTTTGCCATATCCTGCAGATAGGGCAGCCTTCTGTCCTCTGGTATGGCGAGCAGCGCATTTCCAGCTGTCTCCAGGGATACCTGGGTGTCCTGTACCACATTTTGTATATAAGATACAATATGGTCAGCAACCTCTGCCAGGTGTGCCTGGTTTTCCTCCTTGATGGTTTGGTCAAATTTTTTGATATAGCTGAAGGCAAAAGCTGAAAACAGCAAGATCACGGCCAGCAAGGCTGCCCCTATGGTCACAAATGTTATCCTTTTCCGGATATCCGTCTTCTTATTCCCCACGAGATTTCCCCCTCGCCTTATTTGCATTTTAGGCGCTCCTGTCTCAGCGCCTCCATCTTCTCCAGGCATTCCTCTGCTGTCTCCTGCTCCCCGGCATCCATATATTCCAGGATACAGGAGGCATCCATCTGGGAGAACCCACGAATCCGCAGCCATGCGGTGGAATCCCGGTAATGCCGTTCGATCAGGCGTTCTGCCTCAGGGTACTGGGGTGTAGAAATACTTGCCACCTGGTTTTTAAACACAGGAGCTGTATATATGCCTTCAAATACAGCATTATAATTATAAGGGTCTGCCAGAAATGTGATAAAATCCAGCGCAGCATCCAGCCGTTCACTGTTCTTATTTACTATAAAGAGGCCAAGGTTTGGACCCTCAAAGGTACCCTCCTCAGGCACCCCCACAAAAGCAGGCATGATTCCGAATCCGGAGGCATCCCCTGTGAAATCTGTATACAGCCAGGTATCCCAGCACAACATCATGGCATATTTCCCGCTGTTCATAGCCTCATCCATACCGCCCCAGTCATCACTCCGGTAAGTCTCTCCAAAATATCCCTTTTCAGCCATGGTTTTATACCACTCTGCAACCTCCTTCATCTGCGGCAGACTGTCATATCCCAGGCTGCCCTGATTGAGTCCGTTCAGAACGTCCGCGTCCTCCACCAGGTAATCCATAGGAAACTGGTACAGAAGCATGGAAATCTCTTTTCCCGGCAGGTACAGCGGAGTGATCCCATGTTGAAGGAGGGTTTCGCAGACCTGCATAAACTCTTCCTGGGTCTCCGGGATATCCAAATGGTATTTCTCAAAGATTTCTTTATTGTATAAGGTGCCCGATACGGACGCCTCCCAGTGAGGGAGTCCGATCACCCTGCCGTTATAAACCGTCTGGTTTATGGAAGTGTCCGTCAGGTCATCCACCCAGACAGCATCCGTAAAATCGTAAAAATTTTCATCGGGATGAAAGGCCTCAATATTGGTCCCTCCGTAACTCAGCAGGATATCGGGCTTTTCAATTTCCCCGGCCACGCTTGACAGTACCTGTTGTTCAAACTCCTCCTTTGGAATCTGTACGATCTCCAGTTCATTGCCGGTGAACTCCCTGTAGCGGTCAAAGGCCTTAGTGAGATAAGTGCGCTCCATCTCCGGGTAGATTCCCCAGATGACCAGCTTTTCACCGCTTATGTCTCCCCACTCATACTGCGGCTTGTCAAAGGCTGCCTCCGCCTTCGTGTCAGTCTGCTGATCCCCACCGCATCCGGACAAAACTATGGCAGAACATAGGGCTGCCAGAACCATTTTTTTTATTTTCATTTACCTGTTCACCCCGCTCCTGCACTGCATTAAAACCTGAATTCATTTTAACATTTATAGGGGCAAATGTCGATACAAGTCTCCGGAAGGACAAAAAAACAGACCCACGGGAAGATGTTCCATCCGTCCGGCAATACTTATCATGGGCCGTCTGTAAACAAGGTCCCGCACACTTAGTCTTTATATGCTACCGGGTACTTGTCACATATTTCACGGTATAAAAAGCATCCTTCCCTATGGTCATTTATCATCCCGCAGGCCTGCAGATGAGAATATACGGTGATGGAGCCCAGGTATTTAAATCCCCTTTTCTTTAAGTCTGCACTCACCGCATCGGACAATTCATTTTTAGCCACCCATTCGCTCTGGTGGCTTCTGTATACAAAGGTCTTCCCCTCTGTCCAGGACCATAGATATGTATCGAAGCTGCCGAATTCTTCAATGATCTGCAGAAACCGGTTGGCATTGTTGATGACTGCCTGGATCTTCCGGATGGAACGGATCATTCCCTGTGTGTCCATGATCTCCTGGATCTTGTTGTCATCATACACGGCTATTTTCCTATAGTCAAAGTTGTCAAAACACTGGCGGAATATGTGCCGCTTTTTCAGCATCATATTCCAGTTCAGTCCGCACTGCATGACCTCCATCATAAGGAACTCAAACTGTTTTCTGTCATCATGAAGGGGGATTCCCCACTCCTCGTCGTGATATTTTTGTAAAATCCCGTTATCCTCACACCAAGTACATCTCTCACCCATACGTTCTCCTTCTCTACCTCCTATTGGTTTATACCGGATTCCTTTGGAATAATGTCCTTTCCGCATCGATAGTATACAGTAGTATTGTATCACATTTGCATGGTTTTGACGTGATATTTTGCAGAAATTGACTGGTTCTCCATCCGGTCAGAAGCGTAACTTTACATGTACAGAAAAATATCACCGGTAATTTCTCCTCCGGTGATATTCTCCCTGCCCGCTACTGATCACTTGCTTCTGCCAGTTCTTTTATGGAAATTTCCTCTGTGGTATCCCTGTATTTCACCGTGATCACTTCCTGCCCGGTCAGTTCCACTTCCTCCCCGTCTGCACCCAGTATGGTATTGCGGTCCAGGAATGTATAACCGCAGGATACCCCCCTGTTTTCCGGCAGATTTCCTGTCTCGTCATAGTGTTCTATGATCTCAATATCATAATCCCCCTTCTTCTCTGCTGTCAGGGTAAGTCCCTGAAGTTTTGGCTGAAACTCCATGGCAACAATACCATTGTCCGCTTTTTTGTAAGTCATCTCCACATCCTTGGATGATGCCAGTTTCTCCCCGCAGGCCTCCTCTGCCAGCTCTTTCAGGCTGAGCTCTTCCGTCTTATCTCCATACTGTATCTTCAGAACATCCTCATTTGAAATCTGCTCTTTCTTTCCCTCCGGTGTAAGCACTGTCTCCTCATCCACAAAGGTATAGCCGCAGTAAGCGTTTCTGTGGATTGGTTTATTTAAAGGGTTCACTCTGGCGGCCCTGACTGTTATCACGTTTTGGTCCCCCGGTTCCGTCTCGGCGTACAGACGAATATTTTTATCTTTTGGAGCAAAGCTGATCGTCACTATTTTTCCAATGTATTCCTTTGAAAGCTTTACATCCCCGGCCTTCACATTCCAGCTCTTACCATAGTAATAGGTGATACCTCCAAAGACAAGGGCACAGATAAGGATTGTCAGCCCCACTGCTTTCCAGAGGAACTTTTTCACCTTTTTAAACGGCTTTATGGCTCTCTTATTTGCCTGGATAACATCCGGTTTCTGCACTTCCTGCTTCATCTCATCCATGTATTCCCTGCACTCCCTGCAGCCCTTCAAATGCTCCTCAATCGCTCTGTCACTCTCCCTGCTGGTCAGCCCGTCCACATAACTGGGAAGTAAATCCCTGATAATCTCACACTTCATAGTCTTACCTTCCTTTCACAATTTTCTGCTTTGCCCTGTAAAAAGTCACACGCGCCCAGTTTTCATTTTTACCGAATATCTCTCCTATTTCCTGAAAAGAAAAAGCACCCGTTATCCGCAGAAGGACCACTTCCTTTGCAGTCTCCTCCAGTATATGCACCTTTTTAAACACGTCCATTTTCTCTTCCCTGATACAGAGTTCATCCTCCGGCCCGGCCTTGTCGGAAACCATACTTTCCTCCAGCATGGATGTTCCCTTTCTCTTTCTCTTGTCCAGCTCCCGGTACCACAGGTGTTTTGCGATCTGACAGAGCCAGGTAGACACCTTACAGGTCCCGTCGTATTTATGAGCTGACTTCACTGCCTGGTAAAAAGTCTCCTGGGTCAGCTCCTCCGCTGTACACGCCTCGCCGCACAGGGTCATCAGAAAACGGAATATGGAATCTGCGTATTCCCTGTAAATGACATCCATGTCTAACATCTTTTCCTCACCTCTCTTTACTCATATATCCGGGAAATGGAGATTTCGTTACAGAAAATGTGAAATTTTTTCTTTTTTGATTATATCATATTTTGAGGACGTAAAAAGCACCTTGTATCTTTTGATACAAAGTGCTCAGACTGTAGACAAACTACTTTTTTTAATCTACTAATACGAATTTACTTGATATATGCTTCTACAGAAATTGAATCCTTATCAGAGAGAACTTTAAGACGTCCCCAGTCATAAAGCAACATGTTCTCTTCATCTGTCCCCGTAGAAGTGGACTTATAATGTGCTATCAACTCATTATAATCACCTTCATTTGTATCATTA
Source organism: Blautia marasmi (assembly GCF_900258535.1). Classification (NCBI taxonomy): domain Bacteria; kingdom Bacillati; phylum Bacillota; class Clostridia; order Lachnospirales; family Lachnospiraceae; genus Blautia; species Blautia marasmi. The sequence continues at coordinate 2,530,925 of NZ_OIWX01000001.1, read as the reverse complement.
AAAATAACACTAAAATAAGCATCATAATCGTTCTCTTCCGATGAAGTCCCCTTTGTATAGAAGGCATTACCTATAGTACCAACTGATTTCTCCAAAATATCGGGGATTTCATCTTTTTTAATATTGGGAAATGTATCACTCATAGTGTCATTTCCTTGACAGGCCGTAAAACTAAGTGCCATAACAATGAAAAGTAGGAATGTAATAATATGTTTCGTAGTGAGTTTCATTAAAGGATTCTCCTTCTTAGTTTCACATTATACTTAGTAAAAACGAGACAGATGTAACTACATTTGATATAATATGCGCCAGTATTGAAAATCTAATATTTTTCTTTTTTTCCACCCAATAGTATAAAGGTATCATCATCAGAACTCGACTAATAAAATACCACGGTGAATAAAAATGATAAACAGAAAATAATACCGCACTTACTACTGCTGCCTTTATAGGTGATAAATTTATACGTGGTAAGAGATATCCGCGAAAATATAACTCTTCAAATATAGGAGCAATAAATCCATTTGCGATTATACCCAATAAGCCTGTCAGGATCAGCTTATCTTCTGAAAACGTAGTAATATCATAACTACCCATTATATATTCTGTTGGCACAAAAGAAAAAATATTATCCTGTATCATTAATTCTAATGGTTCCATTAATGCACTCACCAAAAGTGCCCAAGCTGCCATGATCAAAGCAAATACAACGTATTCTTTTACAGCTGCCTTCTCAAGATAAGGGAACAGTGTTTTTATATTGTAAGTCCCCGTTTTTCTCTTAGTAACATACAGTAAAATTCCCAGTTCTACCGGCACCAGCCCTATAATAACCGTAATATACATTGCTGTATCATTAGGAAATCCATTTTTAGTTACTAGGGGTACGATCATGATATAAATTAGTATTATTACAACACCCGGAAAAAGATGCAAGAATACTGAATTTGTCATTGTATGTTTCTCTAACTTGATATTCACATTTTTCTCCTGAAGTTCCGATTTTCTTAATTATATCAGAATTAAAATGGAATATAAAGCACAAAGTGCTCCTCACCTTATATAAAGGATGAATAAAGCCTTATCTTCTGCTGCATTTTCCTCCGCCCAATCAGCGGAATGTATTCTAATAGAATTCCCACTATCATAATACAATCCTCTCCATCCTCCGCAGTGACACCCTGTACATCACATACATAAACACCCCTACGCCCAGGATCAGCCCCAGTTCCATTACAAATAACCGCAGCTCAGCGGCATCCAGATGCATGTCATTGAAATAGATCAGCAGCATAGAAAACACCAGCACAATAACACTCCCCGCAGCTGTCGGGTAGGTAAAAATCCTCCGCAGTTGTCTGCGTATGACTCTTTCTATATAGGTTCTGTCGGCTCCCAGTCTGCCAAGGTCACTAAAGAGCTGCCGGTTGTCCATTGCGATGGTCACACTCCTCACATAGGTCATGACCCCAACAGCAGCCAGTGAAATAACAGCAATGTACACACTCAGAAGCACAAAGACTGCCACCATCTGCATGGCATCCGCCTTAACCAGCACTTTGAAAAAAGGTGCGTATTTCCAGTCTTCCATAAGGTCAGGATTATCTTCAGAAAGCCCGGCCTCCCCGCTGTAAAAATATTCGGTGCCCTGCTCCAAGGCACGCTCCTCCTCATACGCGTCATACAATGCAAAATGGTCAGACAATTCCCCTGCATGGGCAATATACTCTCTTTTCAGTTCCCTGGCAAAATCATATGTGTCGTATACATTCTTCACCCGGAAGAAAACCAGATTTTCCCTGTCCGGTCCTGCTGCTGCACCTGCAAAACTCTGATAATCCTCATCGGAAAGGATAAAGGTAAAAGGATCACTGGTTTCCGTCAGGTTGTCGAATTCTTCCGTTCCCTTATATGACAGCTCCCTGTTCTCCACCGTCAGCAGGCAGTCAGGCTTCACCCATATGGAAGGATGATAACCGCTGGGGACAATGGTTTTATACTCCCCTGTCTTCACTTCCGTCTTACGCCCCGCGATCCTGGAAAAATCAGAGGCAGATACAAAAGAAACCAGCTTCCTGGAATTCAGATCCACATATTTTCCGCCGTCCGTCAAATCCCGCTTCTTATAATCCACCAGCAGCACAACTGCCTCTGCCTCCTCATAGTCCTCTATATCCACCTGATACTTTTGGGCCAGCTCAAATATGTCATCTCTTGTGATCTGCTCCTCCCGGGATGGGTAATGCATGGAATAATCATATGGCGCCCCTTCTCCCCCGGCATAAGCGGAGCGGTAATACATGGCTCCCCAGAAAGCCGACAAAAGGAACACAAAAACCAGCAGTGTGATCACACACATATTTTTCGTGGTCTGCCTGGCTGTAAAACGCATCAGGTTCGCTGACACAATATTTTTATAATACTTTTTGGGATTTTTCCCCCTGCTTGTGCGCCCCACTGCACTCAGCATAAAAAGATAAAGTCCAACAGCGCTAATACCATAGGTAATATTCCAAAAAGACGGCATGACAAAGAGAAATACTCTCATGCAGACTGCGGGTACTGCCATAGCCAGCACAAGCCCTATAAGTATGAGAGCGATTCCGACTTTTCCTGTCCATGGCTTTACCTCCCTTACCATCTCTGTCTTCCTCTGTTCATTTAATATATCTATGATATTGACCCGGCGGATAAAGCGCATCCCCAGTAAAAAGATACAGAGTATCAGGAAAATCGCAAATACTATACCAACCGCCAGTCCTGCCATACCTATCCGGTATTTCATCCCGGTTGAAGTGATGATAAGTGCCTCAAACCCTTTCCATATCAGGTAAGAGACCGGCACAGCCAGCACGATCCCCCCGGCTGCGTATCTTATGACAACAATTCCCACCTCCCAGGCAAGACACTTTCCGAGTTTTCTTTTTTGCTCCCCCAGAGCCAATAACACACCTATTTCCCTGCTTTTGTGCCGGAAAAATAAATTTGCTCCATAGAAAGTAAAAACCGTACATCCTAAAAACGTGACCCCCATCATAAGCCATGACAGCTTTCTTGTATCTCCTCCCTGTGGCAGCAATTCCTGTACCGTGGGAGAAAAATACATAAGTGTAAAGGAAGTCACCAGCAGCACGGAAAGAAACATACATATGCCTAAAAGAGTGTACTGGTCCTTATTTTTACGCCGCAGCTTTCCCATAATCTTATTCATTGTCATTGGAATCCCCTCCCAGTATCCGGATCGTGTTCAAAAGCTCATCCATAAATAGTCTTCTGTCTCCCTTGTTCTCTAAGATCCCATTGATCCGGCCATCCTTCAGGACTACCACCCGGTCGCAGAAGGAGGCCGCGTAGCTGTCATGTGTCACCATAAATATGGTGGCCTGCATGGTATCCCTGGCCTTCAGAAATGCCTCGATCACCGCCCTGCAGGATTTGCTGTCCAGGTTTCCCGTAGGCTCATCCGCCAGTATCACCAGAGGATGGTTCATAAGTGCCCTTGCCACTGCAGTCCGCTGTTTTTCGCCCCCGGATATCTCAGCAGGATACTTCTGCATGATCTTATCAATCCCGAATATGCGGCAGATATTTTCCGCCTTGGATTCCATCTGGGCAATAGGCCGCTCATCAATGATCTGGGGAAGACAGATATTCTCAAACACCGTCAATCCGTCCAGCAGCATAAAATCCTGGAACACAAAACCCATCTTCCTGTTTCTAACCTTTGCCAGGTCATTCTCATTGAGTGCGGAGATATCCTCCCCGCCCAGCAGAACTGCCCCCTCGTCAAAGGGAATAAACCTGGAAATGCAATTCAGCAGGGTGGTCTTTCCGCTCCCGGAAGGCCCCATGACAGCCACGAATTCCCCCTTTTCCACATCTAATGATATATCCCTGAGCACCGGATATACCTGGTCCCCGGTTCTGTAACTCTTTGATAAATGTCCTACCTGCAGCATAATATTCTCCTTTCGCTGATAAAAACTGTAACTTTTCAGTGTCTCCACCGTTACGGGAAAAACCCGCCGTATATTTATACTCTAAATGGTAATACAAAAGAGAAAGGACCGCATTGGGGTTCTTGTAAAGTTTGACATTGATTTTGTAAAGTTCGCAGAAAGAATCGACAACCATCCCAACTTCCTGTAAAATGCAGATAGACAGAACTAGTACTACACCGCAGGAAAGGATTGAAAAGGAGTGGAGCAGCATGGTTAAAATAGGGATCTGTGATGATGAACCGCAGATGAGAAAACCCCTTTCTCAAACATTGGAACAGGTTTTACAGCTACAGGGCATAGAATATCAGATAGCGGAATATGCATCCGGAGAGGAACTCACCGCAGGGATCTCCTGTCTGGACACGGACATCCTATTTTTAGATATAGAAATGAGAAATCTGGACGGAATAGAGACAGCAAAACTGCTGCGTAAAAAGGGCATGAAAGGCATTATCATATTTGTGACTGCACACCCTGACTTCGTTTTCCAGGGCTATGAAGTCCATGCTTTTCATTATATTCTGAAGCCATACAGAGAGGAAAAAATAGCCGAGGTCATGAGCCAGGCTTTGGCGGAACTGGAGTTGTCAAAAGAACAGTTTTTTGTTATAGAGCAGAAGGCAAAAACCATCCGCCTCCCCCTCAGGCAGACCCTTGCCTTCCAAAGTGACCGGAGAAAGGTCCTAGCTCTTGTGGATGGTGAGACCATTGATTTTTATGGTAAGATCGATGATGTCATCCGGGAACTGCCCTCCTATTTTATAAGGATCCATAACCGGTGCATTGTAAATCTCAACTATGTGACAACACTGGAAAAGGACAGATGCATAATGGGAAAATACGCTTTTCCGATCAGTAGGACGTTCCGCCAGGAATTGGAAATAGCCTTTGCCCGTGCCATGCTGAAGCATTAGATAACGGAGGGTAACTATTCAGTAGGTCTGCGCATTCACTGCGCCGACCGCAAGAAAGTGTACCACGGCCAAGCAAAAATCCCATCGCCAAGGGCGATTCGACATGAGTTTTTGCCTGTAACTGTAAGGGTACTGAACAGTTAAAACGGAGGAAATAAATGGACAGTCAACTTATGATAGAAAACGCAGTGCGTATCATCAATATGGTTCAATATATTATTATGTCTGTATTCTTCTGCAGAATGCTCTGCTGTTTCCTGCCGAAAAAAGAAGGATATCTTATGGATATACTTATCTTTATATCCGGTGTTTTCATTCCCAGTATGGTCATTGACCCTAATGATATGTTCAATGTGACCCTGGCTTTCATCTGGATGCTGTTGTTGATGCTGTTATGTTTTAAAGGCTCTGTGATCTCCAAACTTTCTGTGACAGCAGTCATTTATCCCCTGATCATTGCCCTGAATCTTCTCATATCGGAATTCTCATTGAGACTCTGGCTTGCAGGCGGAAAAAGCTTTCTTCTGGATATGGCTGTCAGCATAGCCGATGGCCTTATCCATATTCTTTTCTGGTACTTTATTTACAGGACCTTTGTCAGCAAAGTCCGCCAGGCCAGCAGACTGTACAGTCAGAACACTTGGATCCTGCTGGGGATCATCTGCCTTGCCTCCCTTGTCAGCATTACGGTGTGCACCTATTACACCCCTGAGGAGACATACAAAATATGGCCCTGTGCCGTAGCCTGCATGGTGACCAATATCGGCAGCCTCTATCTGGCTGAATACTTTGTAAACACGATCCGGCATGAGATGGAGCAGAACAGCTTAAAGCTCCAGCGTGTTTATTATGAAGAACTGGAAAGAAACCAGGCAGAGATACGCAGGTTCCGCCACGATATGAACCATCATCTTCTGATAATAAGGGATTTATTTGACCAGGGTGATAAGGAAGCCGCCCATGCATACTTTCAGGAATTAGAATCCCAGATCGCTCCTCAAAACCGGTGCTTCTGTAAAAACAGTGTGCTGAACGCCGTGTTAAATTCCAAATACAACAAGGCAGCGGACAGCAGCATTGACTGCTTTTTCCGCATAGACCTGCCTGAGGTCACAGCCATTGACCAGGTAAGCCTGTGTTCCATATTTGCCAATACCCTGGACAACGCCATTGAAGCCTGCCTGAAAATACCGGAACCGGAAAAACGAAAGATCTCTCTAAAAGCCAGAATTGCAGAAAACGGATTTTTCAGTTATGAGATTAAAAATGCAAAAATAAACGCAGTCACAGTAGAAAAGGGAAAATATGTTTCAGATAAAAAGAACCGATCAGAACACGGCGTGGGCCTCACCAGCCTGCAAAGGACTGTCGAAAAATATAACGGAACCCTTCGTATCTCTTACGACGAAACGTCATTTACGGTAGTCATACTGATTGGAAATTCCCTGTAACGGCAGAAGGCTGCAGAGCATTGCCCTGCAGCCTTCAAATTTTAAATAACGGACCTTCCGGCAGCACATTCTGCTCTGACAGGCCCATACACTTCACTGCTCTCCATCTGCCCGCAGTCTCTCGATCACGCTGTCCTTCTGCGTCATCTGATAAATAACAGGAGGCACAACCACGCACACCGCAATGATAGCTGCAAATAAAATGAGATTGTAGAGAACCGGCAGGGAATATTCTATATCATATACTGTCACACTCTGAAAGACCAGATAGCTCAGAGGCAGTCCTGCCACCAGGGACAGCAGGATAGACAGCCCCCCGTAACCAAGCCCCTCCCGGACCAGGACTTTTTTTATCTGTCCTGACGTCATCCCAAGGCTTTCCAGGGTGGCAAACTCCTTTGCCCGGTTCTGAACACCTGCTGCCATCATGTTGATATAATTCAAAATAGAAAGCACCGCCAGAATGATACCCAGTCCACCGCCCAGGAATTTCACCTGCTGCTCAGATAATTTCATCTCCTGGTACCTGACTAATTTGGATCGAAATGATATCTGCGTCTCTCCCCGGAAGACTTTTTTTACTGCTTTCTCCGTATCTTTGGAATACGGCTCCTCATAATCCACTTGCACCAGTTCGGTATAAAGCTTATCCCCCATTAACTTTTCTGCAAAGGCATTACTCACCAGAATATCCGGCGTGTAACCCCCTGAAAACTCGGCGGGATTCAGGCTGCTATCCCCCACTGCCGCAATTGTCACCTGATACTCTTTTTGAGGATCGGAACTGTCAGGAAGGGCAAACCGTATCTTTTTTCCCACCGCTTCCTCCGCAGACGCCCAAAATACAAGTGCCACTGCAGTCTCACCTTTCTCAAATGCGTCCCGGTCCAGAATCCCGCCCAGCTCATGGTTTACTTTCCGAAACTCTTCCGGGCTGATTCCGATCATACGCATACCGAATATGTTGTTAAATGCCTCTGCATCCTTTTTATAGCCCTCCATATCATCCTCATAATTTCCCGGAGAGTACCGGGACTCGTAGAGCCGTTTATAATATTCACCGAATGCCTCCTCCTGATAAGGAACGGAAGTCTCTGCGGATGTCACCGGCCTGACTTCCTTCACGCCCTTTACAGTACGGAGTTCCTCCACTTTCTCATCCGTGATAAGGGGAAGATTTTCGTTCAGTGTGGTCTGATTCTTGACCTGGAAATCACATTCACTGGTCTGATCCAGAATATTTTTGGCATCATTTCCTCTCACAACTGCATTTACACACACAAATACGGTCAGAGCCACAAAGAAAGAGCCTAATATCACAACCGCCTGTTTCTTATCCCGAAACATATTTCTGCGTGCCATATCTTTCAAACCGCTGACCCGCTCCTTTTCCCTACACTTTCCCTCTGTCAGCCCAATGTATCGGACAGCCTCTACCGGTGAACATTCCCCGGTAATAACAGCGGGCTTCCGGCACCCGGCCAGCACCGTGGCAGAAGCAAACACTGCGGCTCCGATATAAATGATCGGATACACGGTCACAATCTTTTCATTCACCAGTGAGGGGTCCATCAGCCTAAGCGCCATAGGCACTACCCCGGCGGAGACCACTGCCCCCAGCAGCAGACCTAAAGGTATGCCAATACAGGAATTCCAAAATGCCTGCAGATAGACCAGCCTTTTCAACTGTACAGAGGTCATTCCCAACGTTTTAAGCTGTCCATAATATCGGATATCCTTAGAGACAGAAATATACAGCGTGTTATAGACAAAAAGGCCGCCGCTGATCAAGATCATAATTAACAGCCCGCCAAGCCCTGCCGTCACCTTTATGAAATTTGCAAGGATCTGATCATCTGCCATAAGCACCTGAGGCTTCTGCAGATTTAGAGGCTTCTGTATGTCCATTATATCCTTTTTAGAATACAGAGGGTTCTTCAGGGTGATCTTCAAAGCGCCCTGGGTAAAGCCTGTAGGCTCTGCCCCCGTTGTATCAAAGAATGCCTCGGACACATAGCCATATTGGTTGCCTGAGTAGTCTCTGTAATAGCCGCTAAGCCTAAATGTCTTATTGATATTCTCCTGTTGTCCATCTTCTTCATCGGAATTCAGCGCATAATATGTCAGCGGCAGTTCCATTCCAATCTCCGGCTCCCTGATTCCCATATTTTTAAGAGCCTCTGTTGACAGTACCAGCTCATTTTCCTCCTCAGGGTAGTTCCCCTTAAAAAACTCATAGGCAGGAATACATTGTTTCTCCCAGCAGATTTGGTCCACCCAATAAAATCTCATCTTTTCTAAAGCCTTACCCTTGTATTCCTCCGCAATACCGCACTTCACAACAAGTCCTGCATACTTTACGGCATCCATGTCCCTGACCTTTTCCACCTGGTCTTCCCTGGGTTCTGTCAGCTCTATATCGTAATCCATCCCATTCATCCGAACCGAACGTTCTGAGATCCCGTTCCAGTAACTGATACCGATACCAAATACTGCAGTTATCAAAAACGTTGTGAGGACCACCGCAAAGACAGTGAGGGCATTCCGCTTTTTGTTGGCCTTATATGTGGTTTTAGCCACTGATGTGATGACACTTCGGCTGTTCACCTTTATCATATGGCATCACCTCCGCTGACTTTATCATCTGCACAGACTTCTCCGCCTCCGCTGACTTTATCACCTGCACAGACTTCTCCGCCTCCACAGATCCTTCCATCCTCCAGGCGGATGATCCGGCCCGCCATCTGGGCGATTTCCTCATTGTGAGTAATCATCACCACGGTCTGTCCCAACTGTTCACTGGACACTTTGATCAGACCCAGCACATCCTGGCTGGTGCTGCTGTCCAGATTGCCCGTGGGTTCATCGGCCAGGATAATAGCAGGCTTTGCCGCCAGCGCCCTGGCAAGGGCCACCCTCTGCTGCTGCCCGCCGGAGAGCTGACTGGGCATGGCGAACTTCTTTTCCGTAAGACCCAGCATCTCCAGAATATCCTCCACAAATTTTTTATCCGGTTTTACGCCGTCAAGCTGAATGGGAAGAATCATATTTTCATATACATTCATAAGTGGAAGCAGATTATAATTCTGAAACACAAACCCAATCTTCCTGCGTCTGAAAATAGTCAGTTCATCCTTTGTCATATTAGATATATCCCTGCCGTCCACGATCACCTTCCCTGATGTGGGCACATCCAGGCCTCCAAGCATATGTAGCAGCGTAGATTTTCCGCTTCCCGACCTGCCCACAATAGCAGCAAATTCACCCTTCTCCACTTTAAGGCTGATCCCATTCAGTGCCCTGACCGTGGAATCCCCCAGCCGGTAATATTTTCTCAAATCTTCTGTAATCAGTATTGCCATATGAAAAGTCCTCCTCTTTCTCAATTCTTCATAACAAGTTCAGCACTCTCACTGCCACAGCCAAAAATGCATACAAAATTCACCTGCCGCCTGAATTTTCATTTAGCTGCCAAATCCTATTTTGCCCACTGCCCAGCGATTTGGCAGACTTGTTGAATCGTTATGATTCCTCTTTAATATAACAGAGAAAGCTTTCCACATCCTTTCTCAAATATGACAATTTTGACAGATTCCTACTGCCTCCTCAAATAAACGGAAAACACAGCCCCGCTCCCTGCTTCTGACCGCACCTTAACATAACCGCCCTGTTTCTTTATGATCTCCCGCACCAGATACAGACCGATCCCCAGGCCTTTTACCCCCGCCACCTCCGGCGAACGGTAAAACCTCTGAAAGATCAGCCCCTGTTCCTCCTCCCTGATCCCAATCCCCTCATCCTTCACCTGAATACACAAAAAAGACTCATAGGGAACCGCACGAATCCCCACTACAGCCCCCACCGGGGAGTATTTCACCGCGTTATCCAAAAGATTTACTAAAGCCTCCACCGTCCATTTCATATCAAAAAACGCCCTCTCCGGGGAGGGAACAGCTTCTATGACAATCTCCTTCTTCAGTGCCTGCATCTCCACAGCCTGACAGGCCCTTGCTATGAGTTCATCAACGGAAGATTTCTCCACATGTACAGCGATCATCTCAGTCTCCAGATAAGAGGACCGCACCAGTTCCTTCATAAAAAAGTCCAGCTTATCCGCCTGCCTGTGAATCCTGGATGCCATTTCTCCTGCATGTTCCCCCAGCTCCTGCTCCTCCAGCAGACCTGCATAGAGCATAATATTAGTCAGAGGTGTACGCACCTGATGTGAAATATCCGAGATCAGCCCCTTCACCAGATTTCTCTCCCTGTCCGCCTGCTCACAATTCATCTGCGACATTTCCACCAATTGGTTCAGCCTCTGCGTAATGGCAGCGTCCATAGACTCATCAAAACTACTCTCCTGCAAATGTCCCCCAATTGCCCGGTCAAGCCGTTCCAGAACCCCATCAAGCTGCCTCCTCATACGCCTGTAATACCATCCCCCAAAAACACCTGCCCCGGCAAGCATTCCCAAACAAAACACAACCCCAGTCCAGAGCACCCCGCTCATACCCCATTCTCCCATTGATACCCCTTCCCATAAACCGTCTTTATATACACCGGTTTGGAAGGATCATCCTCCAGTTTATCCCTGAGGCGGCGGATACCCACAGAGAGTGCGTTATCCTCCACATACTCCGTCCCATCCGGCCAGACCCATTCCATCAAACGCTCCCTTGTCAGAATCTGCCCCGGATGAAAGACCAGCAGATACAAAATCCTCTGCTCCGTCCTGCTCAGTTCTACCGATACCCCATCCTTCATAAATTCCATTGTAGCAAACTGAAACCGAAAAGGACCATTCTTATAATCCGTCTCCTGTTCCGGTGCCGTCCTCCTAAGAAGCGCCCGGATCCTGGCCCGCAAAACCATAGCAGAGAACGGCTTCGTGATATAATCATCCGCCCCACACTCCAGCCCCCGCACAATATCCAGCTCCATATCCCTTGCCGTAAGCAGTATAATAGACACCTTACTGCTGCCCCGTATCCTCCTGCACAACTCAAACCCACTTCCATCCGGCAGATTCACATCCAAAATAAGCAGATCAAACTTCCTCTCCCCAATCCTCTCCTCAGCCTCCCTCACAGTCCCACAGACCGTAAAAGAAAACTCCTCATCAGCCAGCGCCATCTCCATCCCCGCCGCCAGATCCGCATCATCTTCCAATATCAAAATATACTTCAAATCCTCCACTCCTCTCTCAACCCAAACTCACTCCATCCCCATACCGTCTGCCCACTATAGAATCCCACCTTTCTACCTATAATGTACCCATAAGTGTGGACACACTGAAGAGTGGGTGCCCGTCTTCTTTAGACATATCCACAGTCCATAAGGTATTCTTAAATCAAGAAGAGAAAGAATCCTATAAGCAGAAAACCCTTCACCAATAAACAAATCCTAATACTGCCCCCCTACACCTACAATGCACCTTCACCTACTATTTAAACAGTATAACATCTTCCCCACTTCCTGCCCATCCGCCAAAAGCTTTTAACATCATTCTATCCCAGCACACAAGACACATTCAAATCCTGCCACATACCCCACCCAAAAAGACACACCCCTTCAAGTGTGCCTCCACAACGTCAATATGATTGTAAGCTCCCCCTCATCCGCCTCAGCCCTTATCGTCCCCCCCATCTTCTCCGCCAAACATCTGGCGATCGTAAGCCCCAGTCCCGAACTCCCCTGATTCCTGGAACCATCCCCCATATAAAACCGTTCAAACAACCTCCCCGCTTCTTCCCCGGTCATCCCCTCCGCATCATTCACCAAAGAAACAACCACTTTTCCCCCCTCTGTCTCCATCCGTACAAGCAACTCTCTTCCCGCATACCTGCACACATTCTGCAGCAAATTCTGCAGCACACGCTCCAACGCTCCTTTGTCCGCCCGGACATTCACGGGGCCTTCCGCTATATTTATGTCAACCATAAGCCCTCTGCCGGCCAATTCCGGATAATAATCCACAACCGTCTCCCTCAAAAGCCGGGCAATATCCACATTTTCCACTGCAGGCATATAATCCTCCCCGGAAAATCTGGACAGATCATAAAACTGCCCCACAAGCTGCTGGAGAAAATACGCCTTCCGTTTCACAACCGCCAGCGCATCCTGGTCCTCCTCGCTGAGAACGGATTTATCCATAATATCCAGATAACCGATAATAGAGGTAAGAGGGGTGCGCAGGTCATGGCTGATATTTTCAATCTGCCGCTGAAACTCCTGCTCTCTTTTGGAATACTCCAGATGCTGCTCCCGTATCCTCCTGAGCGCGTCATTGATGGTGACCAGAAGTGCCTCGATCTCCCTGTCAGGCACAGACAACTTCAGCACCCGGTTCTCCTCCATCTCCCTGCTGATCTCCTGCAGAGCCTCATTGGTCTTTCTGACTGCCCCCCTCATTGTTCTGCAGCGCCAAAAGAAATACAGAGAAGTCAGGCACAGCAAAGCCAGCACAAAATATATCAATTTCCCCACACTCCTCTCATGAAAAAGACGTCCGCATCCGGCCTCCAAGCTTTTCAGCATCCGTAAGAATCCCGGACCACAGCATTAGATTTCCTTTTTCCTGCTCACAAAAATACCTGCTGCTCCAAAAATAAATATCCCTGCAATACCCACGATCATACATTTCGCAAGCCCGAAAGGAGTATCCCACAGGCATACATACCCCGACATATTGACAGTTACCTCATGACTGAAAATATTCCACGGCATCCACGCCGCGATCTTACTTAACGCATCAATCCGGAACCCCGCATAATAACAGACTGTGGGGATCACATACATGACGGCAAACCAGGCGATCATAGCCACTATATCTTTTTCAAAAAGAGTGAGCAAAGCCACACCCAATATGACTGCCGCGAAAGCACTTGGCAGCGCGGCACCAACGCCTCCTGCCATCTTTCCCAAAGACTCCGCTGCCGGACCGCCCAGTAAAAGGCACGCGCTCCCCACATAAAAAACCAGGATCACTGCCATACAGCAAAGAGCCGTCACTATACTGACAATACATTTCCCTATGAAAATATGTACCCTCGGAATACCGTAGGCTACCACATTTTTCAGGGTTCCGTTCTTTCTCTCATCCGCAAACAGAAGCGATGCCACTACAAATCCGGAGAGAAACAATGTCTGCAGGTTGGCGATCAGGTTATTCAGTGAAAAGCTTATCAGCCCGTATGGGAAGTCCGTCAGATTTTTATTGCTCACATACAAAACCAGATTCATCAGCACCAGCACTCCCGAAGCGATCCCTGCTGCTGCATACATCCCTTTGCTGTGTGTAATACGATATCCTTCACTTTTTATATAATTAAGCATGTCTCTGTCCTCCGTTCTTTAAATCCATATAATACTCCTCCAGCGTCACCTGTCTTCTCTCAAGTTTGGAAATATCCATATGATACTCCCCGGCAAGACGGCTGTACGCGCCAATATCCATCATGGGATCCATAATATGAATGGTTTTGTCCGGAAGGACTTTGTACCTCTCTGTGTGAAACTTTTTCTCCAAAACAGCCGTATAGCGCTCCGGATCCGACACACTGATCTCAATGTAATCTGAACACTTTTCCTTGATCTCCTCCGCAGTTACCTGCTCCGCCAGTTTTCCGTCTGTAAGGAATCCATAGACTGTGGCAAGCTGTTCCAGCTCTGAGAGTATATGGCTGGAGAGGATGATGGTAATATTTTTCTCCCTGTTGAGCTTCTGCATCAGATTCCTGATCTCAATGATTCCGCTGGGATCCAGGCCGTTGATCGGCTCATCCAGGATCAGAAGCTCCGGTTCGCCTATAAGAGCAATGGCAAGACCCAGGCGCTGCTTCATACCCAGGGACAAATCTCTGCACCTTTTCTTTCTTTTGTCTGCAAGTCCTACCAGTTCCAGAACTTCATCCACAGCTCTTTTGCCCGGAACACCTTTTAATATCCGGTAATACTCCAGATTTCTCTCCACGGAGATCTGGGGATAAAAACCCGGTGCCTCAATGACAACTCCGGTCCTCTTCCTCTGCTCCTCCATATCCTTCTGCCTGTGGCAGCCAAATAACTTCAGTTCCCCTTCATCCGCATAAATATGGCCTGACAACAGCTTTAAAAATGTAGTCTTTCCCGCCCCGTTGTCACCTACAAGTCCATAAATCGCACCCTTCGCTACAGTTATGTCAACCTTATCCAGTGCGGTAAAATTACCGTACCTTTTCGTGACTCTTTTTGCTTCCGCTGCATATGCTGTCATATCATTTACATCCTTTCCTGAGCTTATCTCTTAATATGCCTAAATTATAACTGTCCGCTTTTTAATAAGTCCTCAAGAAACCTTAAAGAAATCATAAAGAAAACTGTCAGTCACCTGCAAACACAAAGTTAAGCCATTTTAAATCCAATTCCCCAAACGGTGCGGATATATTCCTCCTCCGGGTCAATGGCCGCTATCTTTTTTCTGATATTGCTCACATGGACATTGACTGTGTTGTCCTCCCCATAATACCCGTTTTTCCATACCTGTTCATACAGGTTTTCTCTGGAAAATACTTTCCCGGGCTGCCGGACCAGGATATACAAGATATCATACTCATGCCTTGTCAGGGAAATCTCCCGCTGTTTTACCGTCACTGTTCTGGATGCCTGATCCAGGATAAGTTCTTTATACCCATATGGTTCGGCCTCCCCTTTCACGTCCGCACTGCCGCACCGCCGGAATGCAGCCATAATACGCACCAGCACTTCTTCCGGTTCAAAGGGTTTTGTAATATAGTCATCCGCCCCTAACGTGATGGTCTCCACCTTGTTCTCCAAGCCGGTTTTGGCGGACAGGACAAGGATGGGAATACGCAGTCCCATCTCCTCCCGCACTATTTTGATGATCTCCTCTCCCCTGATTCCCGGAAGCATCAGATCCAGCATGATCATATCCGGCGTTTCCCTCTCAAGCCTGAGCTGCGCCTCTGTTCCGGAATATGCGGCGATGGCCTCATATCCTGCCTTTGTCAGGATCCTGCACAGCAGTCTGTTTATATCTGTATCATCCTCTATCACTAATATCCTCTGCATAAGGACCTCCCGGTGCTTTTACTTTACTTGGATTATATCAGATTTCCCTTTATTCCTCCACTTCTATCTCCAGGCCCTCCATGTGATGTTTACCCATGCGGTGCCTTGCCTTTCTGACCTCAACCGTGTCAAAGATAATAGAGAAATCATAATCTTCCGGGTAAAGCTCTGCAGCGGCCACCTTCAGTTTCAGCCTTTTATGACTGAGAAGGATCTTCTCATTTCTGAGCTGTACCAGAACATTCCCGTTCTTATCTGCGGGTTTGACCACGATTCCGATCTTTTCATCCGGCAGTATGGTCACGCTGTCTCCTCTTGTGAATTTCCGCACTGTATCCATGGTATCCTTGATGACAGCCGCCTTCTCAATACGAGGGGCATGCATCCTCTCCAGTTTCCGGCTGCCACCCTGCAGTTTCATGGTGCGAATCAGGGATTCACTCTTTTCTCCATATGCTTCCCTGGCTGCCGACACCAGCATTTTATCCGGAAATCCCAGCCGTTTGGCAATGTACAGGGCACAGCTCTCTCCTGCCTCTCCAACCCGCAGCCGGTACAGAGGCTTCAGGCTGTCCCGGTCAAACTCCATCCTGGCATTTTCTACATCCCCGTACCTGTCCGCATATTCTTTCACTTCGGGATAGTGGGTAGTGACCAGGAATAGGGCACCGCTTCTGCGCAGCTCTTCCAATATGGAGATGGCAATTCCCATTCCCTCCTGGGGGTCCGTACCGGAACCCAGCTCATCCATGATGACCAGGCTGTCCGGTCTTACCCGTCTCAGAATGTCCAGTACATTCTTAATGTGAGCGGAGAAGGTTGACAGATTATCTGAAATGTCCTGCCCGTCACCGATATCACATAGGATCTGATTCTGCATACAAATATCTGCCTCACAGCAGGGCACATGCAGACCCGAACACGCCATAGCGCTCATAAGTGCCACCGTTTTGATGGCAACGGTCTTGCCGCCTGTATTCGGACCGGTGATAATCACACCACGGATTCCTCTGCCAATCTGGAAATCCAGAGGCACACAGCTCTCCTTTTCCAGCATAGGGTGTCTGGCGCCTTTCAGCTCCATATAATGTTCCAAGTTGATCTTCGGCTCCGTCCCCTCCATTTCCAGACTCAGCTTTCCTTTGGCAAACATAAAATCCAGCTTTTCAATTACCCGGATATCCTCCAGCAGCTCTGCCTCCCTCTCAGCAGTCATATTGGTGAGGGTATAGAGTATTTTACGCTCCTCGGCGTCCTCCTCAATCCTGTATATTTCCAGATCTTCCCTGAGATTGGCCACAGCCTCCGGCTCGATGAACAGCGTGGCACCCGTGGAAGACTGCTCCACCACACTGCCCGGAACCATGGACCTGCATTCTTTTTTCACAGGGATGCAGAATCTTCCGTTTCTGGTGACTACGAACGAATCATTTAGATACTGTTTGTTGCTCCTTAAGGCCCGCTCTGCCCTCTCGCTTACTTTTTCCTCCAGAAACTGGATCTGTTTCCTGATGTCTTTTAAATAAGCTGAGGCATAGTCATCTACACTTCCGTTTCTGATACAACGCTCTATTTCCTCCTGCAGTTCCCCCGGAAAAATGAGATTCCGGTTATAGAAGGCAAGACTGATCCGCCCCTCCTCCCCTCTCTGCAGGTAGGATTTCAGCCGCCGCACAGCGATCAGGAACATGCCCATCTCCTCAAGCTGCTCCGGTATAAGCATATTACCCTGAACTGCCTTCTGCAGGTACTCCTCCACATGTTCCATAGCCGGGATAGGCGGCGTCCCAGACAGTTCCAGCATGGCTCTGGCCTGTGTAGTATCCCGAAGCTGCTTTCTCAGATCTGTCTCTGACAGGATAGGCTGCATCTCTAAAATTCTTTCTCCCGCCTTTTCTGTGGAAGTACATTGTCTCAATTTTTCTAATATATTATAATATCCGATTGTTTCTAATGATTTATTACTCATGATCTTTCCTCTCTAAAAAAATAACCACAGATACATACGCCCCGAACGGGTATACGACTTCTGTGGTCTTCCATGAGAAGAAAATAAACGGAGGTACAGAAACACTCCCCCTGCCCAAAGCAGCGGAGTGACCGTATTCTTCCATTCATTCCAATATATTTGAAGTGTATGATAAGGGTTCGTAAGCGAATGTATCAGTCATCAGGGTACACTGATACAAGGATAGGGTATCTGAAAAAACGATATACTATCCCTACAGATTATTCGATTATTCTGTAATCTCCACTACGGAAACCCTCAGCACAAAGACACCTCATTTCTTAACTATTATTCTTCTTGCATTATAACCGCTTGCTACAACTTTGTCAAACCTGAAATCTGTTGTAATCCTGAAAACAATCCCTGCAGAGAATTTCTTCTCCCTGAAGGCGCATCATATTTTCCGATGCAGTCTCCCCACAGCGGGAGCAGGAAATGGATTTAAAGATCCTGGCTTTCTCAGGCAAAGGAATCCTTGTCTCCTTTACATCGAACATCTCCTTCGGACTGCATGCCTGGTAATACCGGAACGATTCCCCTTTGCTGAGTCCCTCAGGGCGAGGCCTCAGCACCAGCCGCACGGATTTGCCTGTGCTTCTGTTGTAGAAGGAAAAAGCCTGTTTTCCACACATGTGGAAGAGCAGATTTCCTTTTCCCACGCTGCAGCCCAATATCACCTGGATGGCGTCCACGCCGCAGGCATCATTTTCTGAAATGCATACAAGCTGTTCATCTTCTGAGACACAGCATTCGTCTCCTGTCTTTAAATCTAAAAGCTCAACTGCATAAAGTGCTGCCTTATAGCCAATGGTCAGCCCACCGCACGCATGTCCATGGAATTCCACACATTTTTCCCAAATTTTATCTTTCATTGCTGCCCCTTTCCCTGCTGTATTCCCTTTTTTCCACCCTGCTGTTTTCTATCTGGAGGATCCTGCGTCTCGGTCCGGTGTCCTCCACCTTTACCCTCTGTGTGATCAAAAATCCCACCGCCGCAAATATCACACAGAGCCCCAGCGTAGTTTTTAATCCGATCCTATCCATGAGAAAACCGCCTGCCAGATTACCCACACAGCTTCCCACACCCACGGTCACCATACCGAATATGGTCTGGCCCACCACTCTGTCTTTCTCCTTCAGTTCCTGGTTGATAAAAAATACCGATACAGGTGTGAAGATTCCAAAAGAGAGGGACTGGAGTGCAAATCCAAGAAACGCCACCGCCAGATTAGGTGCCAGAAAAATGACCAGAGGCCGCAACACAAAGAAAACACTGCTCAGCTTCAGCAGTTTCTTGCAGGAGACCTTACGGATCAGATAATTACACAGGAACATGGCCGGCATCTCGCTTGCCGCGCAGAAAAATGCTGCTATCCCAAAGGTTCCGTCTGTCCCGCCCAATTCCCGCACAATGTTGATCATATATGTACCCAGAATAGAACTGGTCATATAGCAGATCCCAAATCCCGCCACAAACAGAAGCAGCGGTCTGTTTCCTTTGAGTATTTCGATAACGCTGCTGGATGGCTCCTGCTCTTCCTTCACCACCGATGACTCCGGCTCCTGCATAGACACAACCACTGTAAACAGGAGTATTTCCATACCTGCAAAGGCAAAGGTGAGAATCCCCGGAAAAAGTGTTCTACAAGCTGCCCTAAGACTACGGCACTGACTGCATAACTGACAGAACCAAGCCCCCTGGAAATGCAAAAGTTCACCTCATAGCCCTGGTTCATATATTCCATGCCCATGGCTGTGATCAGCGGGGTTATGGAGTTGTACAGGGTATTCAGTACCAGATACACCCCCACAATAGCCATCTTAGGAAGCGGCACCAAACCCAGAAACAAGTACCCTGCTGTCACAGCCAGAATGATCAAAAGGATCATTTTCTTTAAACTCAGCCCACGGACTTTTTCCACCACTCCGGCCAGAAATGGCTGCATCCATATGCTGATAAATGCCGCTCCGCCTATGGACATTCCCACAAGGGTGTTGGACAGGCCCCTGTACTGGAGAAACACTGTGGCAAACCCCATGATCGCGCAGCTTGAAACCCAGTAAAAACACTGAAGCAGTGTATATTGATGACGCACCTGCACACTTTTTATCCGTTTCATCTCATCCTTATCCTTCCGAATATCATGCATCTTTCACCCTTTATATACCAAATGCAGACAATCGTCAATAGAAAAAAGAACTAAAGAAATGGAGGAATTTTTGGTAGTTTACCGAAGCAAAGTTATGCCGGGATAAGCTTTACAACAAATACGTTATGGGAGGTCAATCTCCGCTGATAAAACTGCCTGATCTACTGCTTCGCTCTCTGCGCCTTCTTCATATACCTGCGCCCATAACTCAAGGTCGTCAAACATGTATATCTTCAGTTTTGTGATGTCCATGCCCTGTACGGCATTCACGGATCTTCCGTATATTTCTTCTGTAGGAGTCAGCATCTCCCCATCCTGATTGAATATAATGGTATTACATTGGCTGTATGTCTTGCTGTTCTGTTCCACATATTCCTCATATGTAATGCCGAAATCATCCGAACCTCCCGTCTTCTCTCTCATAACAGATTCGTACTCTTCCCGGCTGACCTCATTTTCCGTATACGGCACATCGGTGTAGGCAATGACCTGATAAGGTGAAAGAAAGACTTTGTCAAGCCGGTAGCCATTTTCTTCTTTATTTACAGGTATTTCCTGTACTGCCTCAGTATCCGCTGTAAATGGCAGTTCCAGGCTCCAGACTCCCTGGATCTTATGGGAGGCGGAGATGTCTTCTGCGTCCGCTTCATTTTTGTCATCATATCCCACCATGGAAAACTGAAGCTCAAGTACGCCTTCCTGCAAATTTTGTTCCTCCAAATCCAGCTTCATCATTCCCACAAAAGTATGGTCATCCACAATATGCCCTTCCAGGTTATTATTCATCAGCATATTTTCCTCTTCGCTGCCTGAGAGCTTCCAGCCGCCCTGAAGATACATGATATTTCCCGGAATGTTGTCAAACCCTCCCTGCTCTACATCAATCTCCGCTGTGACAAATACGGAAAGTCCGTCACAGTATATTTCAGATGCAGTAATTGTCACGCCCGCATCCTGAACCGTGTACTTTGAATCGGCGGGCACCGTACCGTCAGCATCCTCCTTTGACAGGATCTCAGCCTTGTCACTATATTCCCCGGAAAATGTGGACTGCTGTTGGATCTGTTTGAAAATCTGCCCAAGAATGGGTATTTTTGCCGCAAACGCCGGGTCCGCAAAGCAGATTGTTGTCACGGTTATGGCTGCCGCTGCTGCTACGGCGGTATATTTCATCCAATGTTTCTTATCTGATTTCCTGTTTTCGGTTTGATCCGGCAGGTTTGAGAGTGTTTCCGTATACTTCGTCCATACTTCATCTGGTACTTTCGTTTCTTTCCTGAGTCCTTGAATCATATTATCAAAATCTTTCATATCAGATACCCCTTTCCAATCCGCAGTGTACTGTTTTTTTGTTAACATCAGGCATGTTTTGGGACTGCTTTGCACTCATGCTGTACTGCTGCCCCAGCTTCTCCCTGGCCTTTGACAGCCTCCCTCTCACTGTGCTCTGATTGATCCCCAGTATTTCCGCGATCTCCCTTGCCTTGAACCCTTGTACATAGTATAGGATGACTACTATCCTGTATTTTTCGTCAAGACAATTCAGAAATTCTTCCCACTCCACATTTGCATAACTTTCATCGTGAGCCCATGCCTCCGGCAGAGATTCCTCTGAAACCAGCCTTTTTCTCTGCCTGTAAATAGTATTGCAGTGATTGATCAAAATACGTGTCAGCCAGGTTTTGAAATACTCATCTTTTTTCAGCGTATTGATTTTTTCCCAGCATGTGAGGGCTGTCTCCTGCATGGCATCAGCCACATCTTCATCATTCTTCAAAATAGCCTTGGCTGTCTTATATAACGCAGGCCCCTGTTCTTCCATCAGTTTTTGAAATGCGGCTTTGTCATGCTTCCTGGCCTTTTTTATCAATAATATCTTCATACTCATCCCCCTTTGCGGAGTCCGGATCTCCTGTTTGCTTTGTACACTTATTAGATGGGTCAGAACGACTTTTTGTCCGGCTAGGTATCAAATTAATTAACAGAAAAACCCGTAGAACCTAAGTTCTACGGGCATCTTATGCTATTCACCGCCACTTTTGCCATTTTTACGCATTATGCTATGCCATCGCAGCTTTTTAGAATGGCATCCTTATAGTGCCGGTTCTCCATGCACAATTTTGCGGTTTCTAAAGTCTCCACTGCTGTCTGATACCTATATAAGCATAAATCTTCTGCTTTATTATCCATTGATCACTACCCCTTCATCTCTTACATTTCTGTAGAAAGGCAAGGTATCCACCCAATATTCATATTGCTCTTGGTTCTTTATTATCGGAGAAATATCTATGCCTGTTTCGATTTCTATCTCAAAAGCCATGTCGTATACATCATTTTCAATCCGTTTAATCTCCGCATCCGTCATCTTTACCAATATCATTACATCCACATCCGAATGATCATGATTATCCCCTCGTGCATAGGAGCCATAAAGTATTACTTTTGATAAGCGGCTGCCCAGCAGATCTCTCAACTGCAGGGAAAATTTATATACTATATTCCTTATATCATCTGGCATGACATTTCCTCCTTTCATTTTTATTATAGCCCATTCATTTATGTTTGTATACAAGAATCTCCCCTCCCTTGTTAGCGTCTCTCGTCCCATAAAACTGCCACTGTCTTCTGCTGTTAGGGTGTAACGGTTCAACCTCTTGATGATTTAAATATGCCGCATGACCGTGAGCCAAAATAACTTCTTATATATAACAGAAAAACCCGTAGAACCTAAGTTCTACGGGCATCTTATGCTTGGACACAATGTACCATACGGTACGAATCTATATTTAGATTTGATTACTCGATGATTGTAGCAACACGGCCTGAACCAACAGTACGTCCACCCTCGCGGATAGCGAAAGTAAGACCCTGGTCCATAGCGATCGGGTGGATCAGCTCGATTGTCATCTCTACGTTATCACCAGGCATGCACATTTCTACACCTTCCGGTAAGTTGCAGACACCTGTTACGTCAGTTGTTCTGAAGTAGAACTGCGGACGATAGTTGTTGAAGAACGGTGTATGACGGCCACCCTCGTCTTTTGTCAGAACGTAAACCTGAGCTGTGAATTTTGTATGGCATTTGATTGTTCCCGGTTTAGCAAGAACCTGTCCTCTTTCGATCTCAGTTCTCTGAACACCACGAAGCAGTGCACCGATGTTATCACCAGCCTGAGCCTCGTCTAACAGTTTACGGAACATCTCGATACCTGTAACAACAACTTTACGTGTCTCTTCTTTCAGACCAACGATCTCAACTTCTTCAGATACATGAAGAACACCAGCCTCTACTCTACCAGTAGCAACTGTACCACGACCTGTGATAGAGAATACGTCCTCTACAGGCATGATGAACGGTTTGTCTGTGTCACGCTGAGGATCCGGAATCCAGCTGTCAACTGCAGCCATCAGTTCCATGATCTTGTCTCCCCACTCGCTGGTAGGATCTTCCAGAGCTTTCAGAGCAGAACCCTGGATGATCGGTGTGTCATCGCCCGGGAAGTCATACTCGCTTAACAGCTCACGGATCTCCATGTCAACCAGCTCAAGCAGTTCTTCATCGTCTACCATGTCACATTTGTTCATGAATACAACGATGTAAGGAACGCCTACCTGACGAGACAGCAGGATATGCTCTTTTGTCTGAGCCATAACACCATCAGTTGCAGCAACAACCAGGATAGCGCCGTCCATCTGAGCAGCACCAGTGATCATGTTCTTTACATAGTCAGCATGGCCTGGGCAGTCAACGTGTGCGTAATGTCTGTTTTCTGTTTCATATTCAACGTGAGCAGTAGAGATTGTGATACCACGTTCTCTCTCCTCCGGAGCTTTATCAATGTTAGCGAAATCTACTGCTGCGTTACCTTCTACTCTCTCAGAAAGAGTTTTTGTGATAGCAGCTGTCAGAGTTGTTTTACCATGGTCAACGTGTCCGATGGTACCAATGTTACAATGCGGTTTGCTTCTTTCAAATTTAGCTTTTGCCATTTTGAATTTCCTCCTTATTCACATGCGCCCCGTCTGGGCAATTTGATTATTTTTTTGTTGCCTCATAACGAGGCGGTTGGAATATCAATATATTCAACCTGCTATCCTTGATTATATTGCAAATCAAGGATATTTGCAAGTTTTTAATTATTATTTTCCTGTTTTTACTGAAAGCACTTTTTCCTGTACAGATTTTGGAACCGGCTCATATTTCTCGAAGAACATGGAGTAGTTACCACGGCCCTGTGTTCTGGAACGCAGGTCTGTTGCGTAACCGAACATCTCGGCCAGAGGAACGAATCCGCGGATCATCTTACCTCCGCCGATATCATCCATACCCTCGATACGTCCACGACGGGAGTTGATATCACCGATTACATCACCCATGTAGTCTTCCGGAGTAGTAACCTCTACCCTCATGATAGGCTCCAGGAGAACCGGAGCTGCCTTCGCCATAGCTTCCTTGAATGCAAGAGAACCTGCAATGTGGAATGCCATCTCGGAGGAATCGACCTCATGGTAAGAACCGTCGTATACGTTTGCGTAAATACCAACAACCGGGAATCCTCCCAGAATACCAGCTCTCATAGCTTCCTCGATACCCTGTCCTACAGGCTGGATGTATTCCTTCGGAATAGCACCGCCCACAACCGTGCTCTCGAACTTGAACAGTTCTTCGCCGTTGGCGTCCATAGGCTCGAATCTAACTTTACAGTGACCGTACTGTCCACGACCACCGGACTGTTTTGCGTATTTACTGTCAACATCAGCATTCTTGGTAAAGGTTTCTTTGTAAGCAACCTGAGGTGCACCAACGTTAGCCTCCACTTTGAATTCACGAAGCAGACGGTCTACGATGATCTCCAGATGCAGCTCACCCATACCGGCGATGATGGTCTGACCTGTTTCTTTATCTGTATGCGCGCGGAAGGTTGGATCTTCTTCGGCAAGTTTTGCCAGAGCTTCACCAAGTTTGCCCTGTCCGGCTTTTGTTTTAGGCTCGATAGCCAGCTCGATAACCGGTTCCGGGAATTCCATGGATTCCAGGATCACCGGATGCTGATCGTCACAGATCGTATCACCTGTTGTGGTGAATTTGAATCCGATCGCTGCAGCGATGTCACCGGCATATACTTTATCCAGCTCCTGTCTCTTGTTGGCATGCATCTGCAGGATACGTCCAACACGTTCTTTTTTGCCTTTTGTTGCATTCAGTACATAAGAACCGGAGTTCATGGTACCAGAGTAAACTCTGAAGAATGCCAGCTTACCAACGAACGGGTCAGTCATGATCTTGAATGCAAGAGCCGCGAACGGTTCGTCGTCGGAAGAATGCTTCTCAACTTCGTTTCCGTCCATATCCTGGCCTTTGATAGCCGCGATATCTGTAGGAGCAGGCATAAATTCAAGAATAGCATCCAGTAATTTCTGAACACCTTTATTTCTGTATGCAGTACCACAGCAGACAGGAATGGCTGCACATTCGCAGGTTCCTTTTCTCAGGGCTGCTTTCAGAGCTTCAACGGTAGGTTCTTCACCTTCCAGATACTCCATCATTAAGTCATCATCTAACTCGCAGATCTTCTCAACCAACTCTGTGTGATACAGTTCTGCGTCATCAGCCATATCCTCAGGGATATCTGTGATGGAAATGTCCTCACCTTTTTCATCATTGTAGATGTAGGCTTTCATTTCAAACAGGTCGATGATTCCTTTAAATTCATCCTCTTTACCGATTGGCAGCTGAAGACAAATTGCATTTTTACCTAAACGAGTCTTAATCTGTTCTACGGCACCATAGAAATCTGCACCCAGGATATCCATCTTGTTGATGAATGCCATACGGGGTACATTGTAGGTATCTGCCTGACGCCATACATTTTCAGACTGAGGCTCAACGCCGCCTTTTGCACAGAATACACCAACAGCACCGTCAAGTACACGTAAGGAACGCTCTACCTCTACGGTAAAGTCAACGTGACCCGGGGTATCAATGATATTAATACGATGTTCCAGTGCACCTGGTTTGCTTTTACAGTTTTCCTGTAAAGTCCAGTGACAGGTGGTAGCGGCGGAAGTAATCGTGATACCTCGCTCCTGTTCCTGCTCCATCCAGTCCATGGTAGCAGTTCCTTCGTGAGTATCACCAATTTTATAGTTAACACCGGTATAGTATAAGATACGCTCTGTAAGAGTGGTCTTACCGGCATCAATATGTGCCATAATACCAATGTTTCTGGTTCTATCTAACGGATATTCTCTTCCAGCCAATGGATTTTCCTCCTCTAGAATCGATAGTGAGCAAATGCTTTATTTGCCTCAGCCATCTTATGCATGTCTTCTTTCTTCTTAACAGATGCGCCTGTGTTGTTGGAAGCATCCAGTAATTCATTAGCCAGTCTGTCTTCCATGGTCTTCTCTCCTCTTTTACGAGAGTACAGAGTTAACCAGCGAAGAGCTAATGCCTGACGTCTTTCCGGTCTAACCTCGATCGGTACCTGATAGGTAGCACCACCGATACGTCTGGCTTTTACTTCCAGAACCGGCATAATGTTGTTCATTGCTTCTTCAAAAACTTCGATTGCCGGTTTACCGGCCTTTTCCTCCATTTTAGCGAACGCACCGTATACGATCTTCTGAGCTACACCCTTCTTACCATCTAACATAATGTTATTGACAAGTTTGGTAACCACTTTGTTTCCGTATAACGGATCTGCTAAAACGTCTCTTTTTTGAGTATGTCCTTTACGTGGCACGTTACTTCCCTCCTTAATCATTATCAAAATTACGGACAACGGTCATTGCCCTAACGATTAGATCATCGGTACTCACACAACTATTTTGTATGTCCGTACTCGGTAAATCCTATATAGAAACCCGCAGCCACAACCTGGGTCTATGGAATCCCGGTACAAAATCAGTTTTAATAGTTATATCTGTGACTTCAAATGATTCTAATTAATTATTTTTTCGGTCTCTTAGCACCGTATTTAGAACGGGCCTGACGTCTGTTGGCAACGCCTGCAGTATCAAGTGTACCACGGATAATGTGATATCTTGTACCTGGTAAGTCTTTTACCCTACCGCCACGGATAAGAACAACACTATGTTCCTGAAGGTTATGTCCTTCACCTGGAATGTAGCTTGTTACCTCGATTCCGTTGGAAAGACGAACTCTGGCGATCTTTCTGAGAGCAGAGTTAGGTTTTTTCGGTGTAGCAGTCTTAACCGCTGTACACACACCCCTCTTCTGCGGAGAAGACATATCTGTTGTCCTCTTCTGTAAAGAGTTAAAACTCTTCTGAAGCGCCGGAGCTGTGGACTTCTTCACAGAAGTCTGACGTCCTTTTCTTACTAACTGATTGAATGTTGGCATTCCATTTCACCTCCTGTAATATTTTCCTTCTATAATAATGAGGTTCTTTTCGCTGTGCTCAAAGAACGGCTTTCTCACTAAACTCGCACTATGTGCTCCTTAAGTGTTCAATGCCTATAGAAGAAATGAGTGGCTGCCAGTTATTCATTGTCATGAATAAATGATTTTACGCGCAAAAAAACTGCGTCTTTATGCACGCTCTCTCATTATATCCATGGAAAATCGTGCTGTCAAGGAAATTTTTCAAAAAAATACAATTTTACAGGTATTTTTCCATTTTTAAACGCAGAATGCGCTCCACAGAGGCGTCAATCCTCTCCTCACTCAAATCGCCTTCCTCCACGGCTTCCAGCACGCCGTTGTAGGCGGCTCTGAAATCGTCCGGCATCAGAAGCATGTCCGCACCTGCCAAGATCGCTTTCACGGAAGCCTCGGCCGGACTGTATACACCGGAAACCGCCTTCATATTCAGGGCATCCGTGATAATGATGCCGTCATATCCGTACCGGTCCCGGAGAAGACCTGTCAGAACTTTTTCCGAGAGAGATGCCGGCGTATTATCGCCCAGGGATTTCGGTATGGAGATATGACCTGCCATAATAAAGTCAGGGTCTGCCTTGATTCCTTCCTTAAAAGGCAGCAGCTCTTTTTCCTCCATCTCCTCCAGGGTCTTGTCCGTGTAGGCTCGTCCCTCATGACTGTCCTCTATGGTGCCTCCGTGCCCCGGAAAATGCTTCAGACAGGCAGAGACACCGTTGTCCTGCAGTCCCTTGACCACCTGTGACGCCATATCAGCGACCAACTGGGGGTCCTCCCCAAAGGAGCGGTCCCCTATAACAGTATTCCCAGAATTTGTAATTACATCCGCATTCGGAGCAAAATCTATATTAAATCCTAATTCTTTCAAATAGGATGCTAAGGTTTTTCCCACATCATAGGCCTGTGAAGTATCTTTACTGTCTCCAATGGCCCGCATACTCTCATATTCTGTGACAGAGAAATTCTTGTTTCCCGCTACCCGGGATACTTCTCCGCCCTCCTCATCCACACCTAAAAATACCGGAACACCTGCGATCTCCTCCGCGTAATCCTGGGTTTTCGCCAGCATCCCGCTAAGCTGCTCCGGCCCCTGGATATTCCGGGAAAAATATACGATCCCGCCAACAGGGTACTGCTCATATGCTTTCTTAGTATCCTCTCCGGCAACGGTTGCCGCATCAACCTGAGTGATGTCCTCCGGGGTGACAAAGAATAGCTGCGCTGCCTTCTGCTCAAGGCTCATACTCTTTACTTTATCCTTAACCTTCTGGGGAATGTCAGAGGATACATAGATCTCAGCCGGTCCTGTATCCGTTTCCTCAGGCTCTGCCCCGGCAGCGTCTTTGATATCCTTGGAACCGCTCTTGCTTTCTTTCACGGATTCTTTCCCCCGGTTTTCGGATTCTTTGTTCTGCACCTGGGATGCGGACACAGCTTCTGATTTTTGGTTTCCTGACTTTAAGGTAATGACGATCAAGACAATAGATAAAACTACAATGATGACTCCCATGGGAACCAGCATCCATAAAGGTGACTTTCTTTTTTTGTTCATACTTGTCCTCCTTTAAAAGACTGCATAACCTGAATATACAAAACCGCTCCTCCGGTCATTTTTCCGGAAAAGCGGTCTTTTGTATTTTTTGCTCTATTCTTCTGTCAGTTCAGCTTCCTCTTCCTCCTCGGAAAGTTCCACCTCATCAACCTCATCTGTCAGCTGGACAACTTCTTCTTCATCCTCCGCCGGAAGTTCTTCCAGGGCCTCAGCAAGTTCAAAGTCATCGTCAAACTCCTCTTCATCCTCAATCAAATCTGTATCAAGTTTGATGTTGGAGTAGCACTTCATACCTGTTCCTGCAGGAATCAGCTTACCGATGATAACATTCTCTTTCAGACCGATCAGCGGGTCAATCTTGCCCTTGATGGCAGCTTCTGTCAGAACCTTTGTGGTCTCCTGGAAGGAAGCCGCGGACAGGAAGGAGTTGGTTGCCAGGGATGCCTTGGTGATACCAAGCATAACCTGTTTTCCATCTGCCGGCTCTTTGCCCTCTTCAATCAGTTTCTCGTTCTCTTCCTCGTAGTCCAGAACGTCAACCAGGGTACCTGGCAGGAATTCTGTATCTCCGTTGTCCTCGATGCGGATTTTCTTCAGCATCTGGCGAACGATAACCTCGATATGCTTATCATTGATCTCAACACCCTGCAGACGGTATACACGCTGTACTTCCTGGATCATATAATCCTGAACAGCACGGACACCCTTGATCTTCAGAATGTCATGAGGATTCACACTACCTTCTGTCAGCTCATCACCGGCCTCCAGATACTGACCGTCCTGGACCTTGATACGGGAACCGTAAGGAATCAGGTAAGTCTTGGAATTGCCATCCTCATTGTCTGTGACAATGATCTCACGCTTTTTCTTTGTATCCTTTAATGTGGCAGTACCCTTGATCTCTGTGATGATAGCAAGACCTTTTGGCTTTCTTGCCTCAAAAAGCTCCTCCACACGGGGAAGACCCTGTGTGATATCGCCGCCGGCCACACCACCGGTATGGAAGGTACGCATGGTAAGCTGTGTACCCGGTTCACCGATAGACTGGGCTGCAATGATACCTACGGATTCGCCTACCTGAACCGGCTCACCTGTCGCCATGTTGGCGCCGTAACACTTGGCACAGACACCGATGTGACATTTACATGTGAGGATCGTACGGATCTTAACGGAATCATAGGCCTTGCCCTTTTCATTCACACCTTCGTTTACCACGCGGGCAGCACGTTTCGGGGTGATCATATGGTTTGCCTTCACGATCACTTCGCCTTTGGCGTTCTTGATGGTCTCACAGGAGAAGCGTCCTGTAATACGCTCCTGAAGGCTTTCAATCTCTTCTTTTCCGTCCATGAAGGCTTTTACCCACATACCCGGAATCTCGCCTCTGTCTTCACAGCAGTCCACTTCGCGGACGATCAGGTCCTGGGAAACGTCAACCAGACGTCTTGTCAGGTATCCGGAGTCAGCGGTACGCAGGGCTGTATCGGACAGACCTTTACGGGCACCATGGGCGGACATGAAGTATTCCAGTACGTCCAGACCCTCACGGAAATTGGACTTGATGGGCAGCTCGATGGTGTGACCTGTTGTATCGGCCATCAGACCACGCATACCGGCAAGCTGTTTGATCTGCTTATCGGAACCACGGGCACCGGAGTCAGCCATCATGAAGATGTTGTTATACTTATCAAGTCCTGTCAGCAGGGCCTTGGTAAGCTCATCATCGGTCTTCTTCCATGTCTCAACTACTTCTTTATATCTCTCTTCCTCCGTGATCAGACCACGTTTGAAGTTCTTGGTGATAAGGTCAACCGTATCCTGTGCCTTTTGGATCATCTCCGGTTTCTGAGGCGGCACGGTCATATCGGAGATGGATACGGTCATGGCAGCTCTGGTTGAGTATTTGTAACCTGTGGCTTTGATCTTATCCAGCACCTCTGCGGTTCTGGTAGCACCATGGGTGTTGATCACTTTTTCCAGGATCTGTTTTAACTGTTTCTTGCCTACCAGGAAATCAACTTCCAGTTTCAGTTCATTGCCCGGTACAGAACGGTCAACAAATCCCAAATCTTGAGGAATGATCTCATTGAACAGGAAACGTCCCAGTGTGGAGTCCACAGTGTCCTGCATTACCGTGCCGTCCGGCATGGTCTTGCTACAGAATACATGGATCCTGGTCTGCAGTGTGATATATCCGTTTTCATAAGCCAGAATGGCTTCATTTACACTCTTAAAGTATTTGCCTTCACCCTTAACTCCCGGCCTCTCCTGTGTCAGATAGTAGATACCGAGGACCATATCCTGTGAAGGAACAGCCACCGGACCACCGTCGGACGGTTTCAGCAGGTTGTTTGGAGACAGAAGCAGGAAACGGCACTCTGCCTGGGCCTCAACGGACAGCGGAAGGTGGACAGCCATCTGGTCACCATCGAAGTCAGCGTTGAACGCCGTACAAACAAGGGGATGCAGTTTGATCGCTTTACCCTCAACCAGAATCGGCTCAAATGCCTGGATACCCAGACGATGCAGTGTAGGCGCACGGTTTAACATGACCGGATGTTCTTTGATAACATCTTCTAGGACATCCCATACTTCAGGTTCCAGCTTCTCCACCATCTTCTTGGCATTCTTAATGTTGTGGGCAGTGCCGTTGCTTACCAGCTCTTTCATAACGAACGGCTTGAACAGCTCAATGGCCATCTCTTTCGGCAGACCGCACTGGAAGATCTTCAGTTCAGGTCCAACCACGATAACGGAACGTCCTGAGTAGTCAACTCGCTTGCCCAGAAGGTTCTGACGGAAACGTCCTGATTTACCTTTCAGCATATCGGAAAGGGATTTCAGTGCACGGTTACCCGGTCCTGTGACCGGACGGCCACGGCGACCATTGTCGATCAGGGCATCTACAGCCTCCTGAAGCATTCTCTTTTCATTGCGGACAATGATGTCAGGAGCGCCCAGCTCAAGCAGTCTTTTCAGACGGTTATTTCTGTTGATGATCCTTCTATATAGATCATTTAAGTCAGATGTGGCGAAACGTCCGCCGTCCAGCTGAACCATAGGACGGAGGTCCGGCGGAATGACAGGCACCACTGTCATGATCATCCACTCCGGACGGTTCCCAGATTCGCGGAAGGCTTCCACAACTTCAAGTCTTTTTACAATACGGGCACGCTTCTGGCCTGTGGAATCCTTGAGACCTGCTTTCAGCTCTTTGGATTCTCGTTCCAGGTCAATGGCCTCCAGCAGTTCCATAATGGACTCTGCACCCATTCCTACCCGGAATGCGCTGTCGCCGTATTTTTCTCTGGCATCCTGGAACTCTTTCTCTGTCAGCACTTGTTTGTACTGCAGTTCCGTGGTTCCTGCATCCAGAACGATATAGTTGGCAAAGTACAGGACTTTCTCCAGTGACCTTGGGGAAAGATCCAGAATCAGTCCCATTCTGGAAGGAATACCCTTAAAGTACCAGATGTGGGAGACCGGTGCTGCCAGTTCAATATGGCCCATGCGCTCCCTGCGGACACTGGCTTTTGTCACTTCAACGCCGCATCGGTCGCAGACAACGCCTTTATAACGGATCTTCTTGTATTTGCCGCAGTGACATTCCCAGTCCTTGCTCGGTCCGAAAATCCTTTCGCAGAACAGGCCGTCTTTTTCCGGTTTTAAGGTTCTATAGTTAATGGTTTCCGGTTTTTTAACCTCGCCTCTGGACCAGTCCCGGATCTTCTCCGGGGACGCCAACCCAATCTTGATGGCGTCAAAGGTCATTGGCTGATATGCCTCTTTATTTGCTGTTTCTGGCATTGTGGACTCCTTTCCTTACTCCTCGACAAGAGTATCATCATCTAAGCTCAAGAATGCTTCTTCATCCTCTTCCGGCTCATCCTCCACGTCTACTAATTCTTCGCCCTCGAATTCCTGTTTCGAGAATCCGTAGTCACCGTACTCTTCCTCGCCGCGGTGTTTGGAATCGCCTTCAATGATGGAGCGCATATCTGTCTCGCCATAGTCGATATTCTCCATGATTTCCACTTCTGTCATGTCTTCTCTGAGGACTCTGACATCCAGACCCAAGGACTGCAGCTCCTTCAAAAGTACCTTGAAGGACTCCGGAATACCAGGCTCCGGAATATTGTCGCCCTTGATAATCGCTTCATAAGTTTTCACACGTCCGATCACATCATCGGATTTCACTGTCAGGATCTCCTGCAGTGTGTAGGAAGCACCATAAGCCTCCAGTGCCCAAACCTCCATCTCTCCGAAACGCTGGCCGCCGAACTGGGCTTTACCACCCAGAGGCTGCTGTGTTACCAGGGAGTATGGGCCTGTGGAACGTGCGTGGATCTTATCATCTACCAGGTGATGCAGCTTCAGGTAGTGCATGTGTCCGATGGTTACAGGGCTGTCAAAATATTCACCTGTACGGCCGTCACGGAGTCTTACTTTACCGTCACGGGAGATCGGCACGCCTTTCCACAGCTCTCTGTGAGCTCTGTTATCGTAAAGGAACTGTAAAACTTCCGGGCGCAGCGTATCTTCATACTTGGCCTCAAAGTCTTCCCATTCCATATTCACATAATCATTTGCAAGATCCAGAGTATCCTGGATATCATTCTCGTTGGCACCGTCAAATACCGGTGTGGCAATATTGAATCCAAGGGCTTTTGCTGCAAGACTCAGATGGATCTCCAGCACCTGCCCGATGTTCATACGGGAAGGCACACCCAGAGGGTTCAGTACGATGTCCAGCGCACGTCCGTTTGGAAGGAATGGCATATCCTCAACAGGAAGCACACGGGACACAACACCCTTGTTACCGTGACGGCCGGCCATCTTATCACCTACAGAGATCTTTCTCTTCTGTGCAATATAGATGCGTACTGCCTGATTAACACCGGGGGACAGCTCATCGCCGTTCTCTCTGGTAAATACTTTTGCATCCACAACGATACCGTACTCACCGTGAGGTACCTTCAGGGAAGTGTCACGCACTTCACGGGCCTTCTCACCGAAAATGGCACGGAGCAGTCTCTCTTCCGCAGTCAGTTCTGTCTCACCCTTAGGAGTTACTTTACCAACCAGGATATCACCTGCGCGGACCTCAGCACCGATACGGATGATACCACGCTCGTCCAGGTCTTTTAAGGCATCGTCACCAACACCCGGGACATCACGTGTGATCTCTTCAGGTCCTAACTTGGTATCTCTGGCTTCTGCCTCATATTCTTCAATATGCACAGAAGTATAGACATCATCCTGTACCAGTCTTTCACTTAACAGGACGGCATCCTCGTAATTGTAACCTTCCCAGGTCATGAAACCGATCAGGGGGTTCTTGCCGAGAGCCAGCTCACCGTTCGCTGTGGACGGTCCGTCAGCGATCACCTGTCCTGCCTCCACATGCTCCCCTTTGGTCACAATGGGCCTCTGGTTATAGCAGTTGCTCTGGTTACTTCTCATGAACTTGGTAAGACGGTAAGTATCTTTTGTACCGTCATCATTGCGCATAACGATTTCTTTTGACGCCGCGCACTCTATAGTACCGGCTTTCTTTGCCACTACACAGACACCGGAGTCAACGGCAGCCTTCACTTCCATACCGGTTCCTACAACAGGAGCCTCTGTGGTGAGAAGGGGCACGGCCTGACGCTGCATGTTGGAACCCATCAGCGCACGGTTGGCATCATCGTTCTGCAGGAAGGGGATCAGGGCTGTAGCTACAGAGAACACCATCTTCGGGGATACGTCCATGTAGTCAAACATATGGCGTTCATATTCCTGTGTTTCATCCAGATAACGTCCGGAAACGTTCTTATGGATGAAGTGCCCTTCATCGTCCAGCGGCTCATTGGCCTGCGCAACATGATAATTATCCTCTTCGTCTGCGGTCATATAGACAACTTCGTCTGTAACCCGCGGATTCTTCGGATCTGTTTTGTCAATCTTACGGTACGGAGCCTCCACAAAACCATACTGGTTAATTCTGGCATATGATGCCAGGGAGTTGATCAGACCGATGTTTGGTCCCTCAGGAGTCTCGATGGGGCACATTCTTCCGTAATGGGAGTAATGTACATCTCGAACCTCGAAACCTGCACGGTCTCGTGACAGACCGCCGGGGCCCAGTGCGGAAAGACGTCTCTTATGGGTCAGCTCACCCAGAGGGTTGTTCTGATCCATGAACTGTGACAGCTGGGAGGAACCGAAGAATTCCTTCACGGCTGCTGTTACCGGCTTGATATTGATCAGGGACTGGGGAGAAATACCCTCCATATCCTGTGTTGTCATTCTCTCACGAACCACTCTCTCCAGTCTGGAAAGACCGATTCTGTACTGATTCTGCAGCAGTTCACCTACTGCACGGATACGTCTGTTGCCCAGATGGTCGATATCATCATCATTGCCCAGACCATATTCCAGATGCATGTTATAATTAATGGAAGCAAGGATATCTTCTTTTGTGATATGCTTTGGAATCAGCTCGTGGATCTCACGATGGATGGCATCCTTGATATCCTCAATATCCTCATTCTCTTCCAAGATCTTAGCCAGGACAGGATAGTAAACCAGTTCTGTAACTCCCATCTCAGCAGGATCTGCGTCCACATAGTTGGTGATATCCACCATCATGCTTGAAAGGACTTTAATATTACGCTCTTCACCCTGGATCCATACATAAGGAACTGCTGCATTCTGGATCTGGTCAGCCAGTTCTTTTGATACAACTGTGCCGGCCTCCGCCATGATCTCACCTGTTGTGGTATCCACAACCTCTTCAGCCAGCATGTGGCCTGAGATACGGTTTCTCAGCAGTAACTTTTTGTTGAATTTGTAACGGCCTACCTTTGCCAGGTCGTAACGTCTTGGGTCAAAGAACATACTGGTGATCAGGCTCTCTGCGCTCTCCACAGCCAGCGGCTCACCCGGACGGATTTTTTTGTATAACTCCAGAAGACCTTCCTGATAACTCTCAGCAGTGTCTTTTGTAAAGCTGGCTAATATCTTCGGTTCTTCACCGAATAACTCTATAATTTCTGCATTCGTGCCAATACCTAAAGCACGAATCAAAACTGTAATAGGGACTTTTCTAGTTCTGTCTACACGTACATAGAATACGTCATTGGAGTCGGTCTCATATTCCAGCCATGCACCCCTGTTCGGGATAACGGTACAGGAATAAAGGGTTTTGCCCAGTTTATCATGAGCGATAGCGTAGTAAATGCCCGGAGAACGTACAAGCTGGCTGACAATAACTCGCTCAGCGCCGTTGATTACGAAGGTACCGGTTGCTGTCATTAACGGCAGATCACCCATGAAGATTTCATGTTCACTGATTTCGTCATTCTCTCTGTTGTATAATTTTACCCTTACTTTCAAAGGAGCTGCAAAAGTAGCATCCCTCTCCTTGCATTCCTCGATGGAGTATTTTACCTCATCTTCACACAAAGTAAAGTCAACAAATTCCAAGCTTAATTTACCGCTGTAATCGGCGATTGGAGAGATATCTTCAAAAACTTCTTTTAGACCTTCGTCCAGAAACCACTGGTAAGAGTCTTTCTGTACTTCAATGAGGTTCGGCATTTCCAGTACCTCTTTCTGGCGCTGGTAGGTCATTCTCATGCTCTTACCGGTTGTAATGGGACGGATTCTATTTTTCTCCATTGACGTTTCACCCCTTGTATGTTTTAATTTTATTATGCTTATACCTGAGCCTCCAAATGGAAGTTTCCCAATTACAAAGTTTAATTTCATTCATAAATAGAGAGACAGGCATAACTTGCCATAATAGTGCATTTCTCACTATAACACACCCTGTCAAGCGTGTCAACCATTTTTTGTTAAAATATTTTTGCGCTTTCTGGGCATACTGTCCCTGTGCTTTTCCCCTGTATTTCACAGCATTTCCTGCAGTCTCTCCACATTTTCAATATACATTTCCTGCCCCCGGATCTTAAAATATCCTTCCCTTTCCATCATTTTCAGCTCCTGATTCAGAGAGGATCTGCTCACATGGAGCATATTTGCCAGGATAGACTGGGACAAGGGCATGTGCACCGTCTCCCCTGGTACAATGTCATTCATTCCCACGATCCAGTAAGCGATGCGCTCCCGGATGGTCTGATAATTCAGGCAGTTAAGGTAAAGCTGGTCCTTCAGGCCGCGCCGGGATATATAGAGCAGAAGGGAATACATCAGCAGGCTGTCACGTTCCAGCATCTCCTCCAGGACTTCCACCGGAATCCAGGCCACAGTGGACTTCTTGGCAGCTACCAAGGAATAGGTATAGTATTTTTTTCCGGAAAAATAGAGCAGCTCCGGAAAAATATCATTCTTTTCAAAATAAGCATGGCACAGTTCATCCCCATTGACGGTCTGGTCCACTGCTTTCAGGATACCATCCAGCACGATCCCGAAATGATTGATCTTACTTCCCTGGGGACAGATCAGCTCTGATCTCTGGTATGTCTTACAGTTTATACGCGGCCGGTACATGCAGTTCCCCATACAGAGGTCCGCGAAGGGAACCGGACAGCTTTTTTTCGGTTCCTCAAAAAACTTGTGCATATAAATCCCTCCCAACCCTTAACTTTAAATCTAAAAAAAGAAACGCAAAGAGGGGCTGCCTAAAACAGCTCCTCATTGCGTTCCTTCTATTATTAATGTATTTACTCCAGTGGTCTGTCCAAAATATCGCACAGATCATCATAATCCTTCTCACCATTGAAACGCTGAACCTCTTCCCCATTTTTAAAGATTGCAACGACGGGGATTCCTCCGATATGACACGCATCCAACAGATCCTGGTTGGCGTCTACATCCACATAGCGTACTTCATACATGCCCTCATATTCTTCCTGAAGGGCCTCCTCCAGAACCGGATGGAGTGCCTTGCAGTGTACACAGCGTTCTGCCCCGAAGAGCACCAGGACCGGTTTGCCCTTGACCTTCAGCACATCATCATTCCAGTTTGCCATGGTCACCGGTTTGAAAAAGTCTTTATTTACCTCAAAGACTTTCTCCCTCTGCGTCACATCTTCCTCATCGTCTGTGGCCACACACAGTGCCACATCTTGATAATACGGCAAAGTTCCTTCAATATCAATGATTTTTTTCGCTCCAAAGGCTCCGGCTCCCGGCACGCGGTATGTTATGTTGTCAATTGGGGCTATTGGTACCTCAACCGGAACAGGTTCCTGGGGAACGTAGCTGTAAGGATAACGGTAAGCCCTGTAGATCATATTGTTCTTCGGACCTTTTTCATTGTGTGTATAATAAGGAGAGATCCACTCCCACACAATCTCATGCTCCGGTGTCACCTCAATGACACGTCCGTCGGAACCTTCTGTAACCATGGTATTTCCGTTTGGCAGACGCTGGGCACTGCTCACGTAGGGACTGTAGAATTTGCTGGCATCCGTGGGAACCGCATGGCCAAGTTCCTTTGGGGTGAGTTTCCAGACAACCTCCAGGGTCACGGGGTTAAACTCCAGCACACGGCTGTAATCACGCAGGGCATTCTTGACACCAATAGGAGCTGACGGGTTCGGCACACCGTAGCCGCCCCAGCCGCCGTTGTCAAATACCATCAGGTTGCCCTCTCCCGGAAGTCCTTTTGGGATCATATGGAAATGATGCTGTCCGATGATCCAGCCCAGTTTTTTCAGTTCCGGCGTGGCGTTAAAGTCAGGACCGATCCGCCAAACGATCTTTCCGGTCTCCTTGTCAAGGATTGCCAGGATGTTGGCTTCCCTGCAGTCAAATATAATATTGTCCGGTTTAAATCTCTGGTCGCCCAGATCGTACCATTTGTTTGGACCCAGGTAGCTCATGCAGTTTACATGCAGGTAATCTCCTACACCGCCGTCTGAGGAACGCATATTGGGATCACGGAACAGTGCGTTTTTGGCTGCCTCATCAAAGCCCAGTTCCTCAAAATGTTCACTGATAGACCATTTCCAGAGGATATTCCCCTCCCAGTCCACTTCGATCATTGCGTCATCCAGGAGCTTTTTGTCAGAAATCTTGGGATTTCTGATGGTCTGATGCACTAATATCAATGTATTTCCTTCCAGAGGCTTTGCATCCATACCCGGAACATAATACCCTACAGGGTTTCCCTCTCTCTGATAATCGTGGTGCTGGCGCGCCATCCAGCGGTGGTCTCTGCCCGGGTCGTCAATATTTTCAAAATGGTCGAACTCCCAGACAATATTGCCGTCATAGTCGATCTCCATCAGGTTTACCCCGTCCTGCATTCCGTAATCCGGATGACGGTATCCGGAAAGCCCCATAACATATCCGCCCGGAAGCAATTTAGGCGGCATGGCATGCATATTCCAGCGCCTGATCTCATTTCCGTTCATGTCGAACAGCAGAACGCCGTCGTTGATCAGCGGAACAATGGTATATCCGCTCCAGCATTTCTCAGGATTGTAAACAGTGACACCGTGTGGAAAAACTAATGGCTGACCCATAATCTATTACCTCCAAAAATTAATTTAATCGTAACGTTTAGTACCCTCACAGTTACAGGCAAAATCCATGCAGAATCGCCTTGGGCGATGGGATTTTTGCTTGGCCGTGGTACACTTTCTTACGGTCAGCGCAGTGAATGCGCAGACCTGCTGAATAGTTCATTTAATCTATACAACCGTGCCGAATCATCGGACACATCTTTTGCAATTACCTTTCTTTTACTTCCAGCAGCTTTCCGTTTTCATAAAACGCTGTGGACACTGTGCGCCGGACCTTCAGATTCTGGTAGAGAAGATTCTGCCGCGTGATGTCCTGGCGGTAAACCTTCCATTCTCCCTTTAACTGCTGTTCCAGTTGGGAAACCGCCTCGATATCAGCATTGTTGTAGGGATTATAGAACACAAACGCGATCTTCCCGGAATCCGGTCCTAAGATGCCTTCAATCTGTCCCAGTTCTTTCACGTAACGCTCAGAGGCAACTGCCGCCACCGCGCCGTTGGCCGCTGAAGTGACAACCTGCCGCAAAAATGTCTGTGTGCAGTCTCCCACTGCATAAAGCCCGGGAACACTGGTCTCCATCTTATCATTTACCTTAATGTAGCCGCTCTTGTCACAGGTCACCATCTCCCGGACCATCTCCGTCTGAGGCACCATACCTACAAAGAAGAACAAACCAGCTGCGCTTACTTCCCGGACCTGGCCGGTTTCCACATTTTTAAGCACCAGAGATTCCACATGATCTTTTCCCTTGATCTCCTGCACGGTGGAACTCCAGCAAAAATCTATTTTAGGGTTCTGATAAGCATGTTCCGCCGACACCTCATTGCAGTCCAGATGGCCTTTCTCATGCAGAACAATAATAGTGACCTTGGAAGCAAACCCTGTCAGATAATCTGCTTCCTCCACTGCCTGGTCTCCGGCACCCAGTACATAGATCTCTTTTCCTTTAAAGAACTCCGCATCGCAGGTGGCACAGTAAGCAACTCCATGTCCCACAAACTCTTTCTCCCCGGGAATACCCAGTTCCCTTGGGCGGGTACCCAGATCCAGGATCACACTGCGGGCCTTAAAGTCTCCCCGCCGCTTTGTGCTGACCACAAAAAGATTTTCCTCCTTGCTGATCCCAGTGGCTGTGGTCCGTTTCAGTTCCACAGTGGGATAACTGCCTGCATGTTCCCTGAACTTTTCCATGAGGTGCTGGCCGCTGTCCACAATGGTGCCCGGATAATTCCTGATCTCATAAGTATCATTGATCCGCCCGCCATAACTACCCTTTTCCAGAAGAAGGGTCTTTCTCTCGGATCTGCCTGCATAGATAGCCGCCGCAAGGCCGGCAGGACCGCCGCCCACGATGACCAGATCATAAATTGATTCCATATGTTCATCTCCTATTCTTGGTTTCTATGTCTCGGTTTCTATATTTGATCTCTTTGTTTGATCTCTATGTTTGATCTCTTTGTTTGATTTCTTTGTTTGATTTCTTTGTTTGATCACTATGTTTGATCTCTATGTTTAATCTCTTTGTTTGCTCTCTTTGTTTGATTTCTTTGGTTGATCTCTATGTTTGATTTCTTTGTTTTTACACCTTTGACTTAATCTCGTTTCTTATGTCCCATTTTCTGTAACCGGTTCTCTATCTGCTGTTCTGTCTATATCCGGCCTTTCACTTTTTTTTCGGTTTTATCCCGGCATTCTCTGCCCACTCCCGAAACCACCCAGAAGATACAGATCGCAGTTAAGATCAGGCAGTAAAAGGAACAGAGGAAAATCTGAAACGGCGTCACCGTGGGCAGATAACTGTGGTTCTGCACCATCTCATTGATGATCGTCACACTTCCCATAACAAACGCACTGTTAATAGGTATGATCGCACTGAAGTTGGTTGCGTTCGCTGTCAAAAGAATGCTCCTGCGTTCCGGCGGGATACCGCTTTCCTGCCCGATCCTGTCTGCCATGTCCCCGAACATGAGGATGGACGGCAGCACACATCCGGCCAGCAGTATATTGATAATGACTATCCCTGCGGTCAGGACTGCCTCGGCGCCCCGTTTTGTCCTGGTAAATTTGCCGGAAAGAATATAACTGCAGCATTTTTCCAGCATTCCACCGTCCACCGCCACGGCGATCAGTCCATAAAGCAGGATGGTGGATACCGCCACATCAATGATCCCGTAAATCCCTTCAAAGATGATCCCCTTCAGGCCTGCTGTCTCATAGTCAATGCTCACAATATCGGAGAATGTGAACAGTCCGGTAAGCAGTCCGACCACAAGCCCTGTGACGATTGCAAAGGAAAGCCCCTCAAACAGATTTCCCGTCTTAAAACAGATAAAGAGAAGCACCGCAACCGGAACCAGCATCCATAGCCCTCTCACATCGGAAAACTTGGACAGCTCCGCCATATCTCCCATGGTTCCCTGCCCGGCTCCAAATATAAAATACAGAACCATTGTGGCTGCCCCTGCTGCCAGAATATAAGGTGTCCTCGATCTCAGGGTGGAAAGAAGCTGTGCAGGCCTTCCCGTTCCCTGTTCATGCTGTGTCATCACTGTGGTGTTGATCACCTGGGAGCTTGGAGACAGCGCATCCCCGAAGAAAATACCGCTGATCAGTGCACCGCTCAGCATGGCCGGATTGGCACCCATAAGGATCCCGGGCGGATAAAAGATCGGAATCACTGCAAACAATGCCGCTATAGGTGCCCCAGCCCCCATAGAGATTATGGCTGAAGCCAGAAACGCGAAGACCACAAACCCACTCTTTGTGATCCCCAGTTGAAGGCTGAGCCAGATGAACCCGTCTCCAATCTTTCCGGTCATCATCAGTTTGGAAAATATGCCGATGATCAGGAAGATAAATATTAGCCTTGAATTCCCGTACTGTGCCAGCC
Source organism: Blautia marasmi (assembly GCF_900258535.1). NCBI lineage: Bacteria > Bacillati > Bacillota > Clostridia > Lachnospirales > Lachnospiraceae > Blautia > Blautia marasmi. Next base: position 2,489,006 of record NZ_OIWX01000001.1, on the reverse strand, counting down.
CGTGAACAATGGAGTCCCAGTATTTTCCTTTGTTCCTGCAGAGAAAGAAACCTGCCAGAAGGGAAATGACCGCTGCGAAGATCAACCCTTTCATTGAATAATAATGAAGCCCCACTGAAAATATTCCGCCTATCAATATGTACAGCCCGAACGGCATCATGGCAAATGCCTGGCTGCCCCAGAAAACCAGCCTGGGTTTTTCTGTTCCTATGCTGCTCACCCCGTTTCCTTTAGATAGTTAAAAGTATAACACGCCTGGAAAACTATACCTGTTCGCGCGCCAACACTTACACAATTTTTTTTAAGTTCTCGCAGTTTTTTTGACATAACTGACAAAAGACCCATAGCATCAGGTTCTTTTCCCCTGGTACCATCGGTCTTTTATTTAACAAGGGCTTCCTCCCTCCCGGAGGGAATCCCCACTGTATCCTGCACATTCACGATGTGATCATGCATATTTAAATTATCTGTGTTGGAAAACTCTTTTTTTAAATAATTTGATCTTTGAGATATATTTGCTTGTATAGATCACAGCTATGATAAGCATTCCGAAAGATATACCGGCACAGAGTGACGCAATATTTTCCGCGGCTCCGCTCTCGGCCAGACCCATGCCCTCCAGAATTATAAAAACTATAAAACACAATACGCCAATCCAGGAGAAAATATGCAGTTTTTTCATCAGCCTCATTTTCTCATCATTGCTATAATCCGCAACCTTCAATACAGTTTCTTCTAAATCTTTATTCATCTTCTCACTCTTCCTTTCTCCGTCAAGCAGTTCCCTCAGATCCACATCATAATAATCTGCCATTTCCACAAGGATATCCAAATCAGGCATATTGTTCCCTGTCTCCCATCGCGAAACGGTTCTTCCGGTGACATTAAAATGTTCCGCTAACTGCTCCTGGGTAAGCCCTTTTTCTTTACGGAGCATTTTAAAAAAACTCCCTATCTTTTTCTGGTCCAATTCCTTGTTCCTCCTTTCAACGTTAGTATAGTCCGGGAACGCTGCATATAACACGACACAGAGTGAGAAATGCCGTATTTTACTACCGGACATACCGTGTCCGATCCTAAAATTTAATAGGTTTGCAGAGGCTTTCGGCTCCCCCGGTTGCTTTTGTTTTGTAAATTTCCAGCAACACAGAACATGCTGCCATCGTTAATTAAAAACCCCGGTACCATATAGATACCGGGGCTAAAATAATATAATTTTTATTGTAAGATGTGTAAACAAGTGTGTAACGAATGTTCATTATACCTTATCTACCTTGAAAACACAAAGTATTTACGCTTAAATTATTTAAGTGTAACTTTAGCGCCTTCGCCTTCAAGTTTTGTTTTGATCTCTTCAGCCTCTGCTTTGGAAGCAGCCTCTTTGAGGACTTTCGGAGCACCGTCAACAACTTCTTTAGCTTCTTTTAAGCCTAAGCCGGTAACTTCACGAACAACTTTGATAACTTTAACTTTGTTAGGACCAACTTCTGTCAGTTCTACGTCAAACTCATCTTTCTCTTCTGCTGCTGCTGCACCATCACCTGCTGCTGCAACTACAACGCCTGCTGCTGCGGATACACCGAACTCTTCTTCGCAAGCTTTTACTAATTCATTTAATTCTAATACAGATAACTCTTTGATCGCTTCAATAAATTCAGCTGTTGTTAATTTTGCCATTTTTATTTACCTCCAATTTTTTGTTTTATTTTCATTTGATAGTACATCTGACTTTGTCAGTGTATTAGCTTACTCTGCTGCTGCACCGCTCTGCTGTTCAGCAATCTGGTTAAGCACACGAGCAAAGTTTGTGATAGGAGACTGGATACTTCCAAGCAGTTTTCCAAGCAGTTCTTCTCTTGAAGGAACTTTGGAAAGTGCCTCGATTCCTGCCTTGTCGTAGTAAGCGTCTTCCACAACACCTGCTACTAATTCCAGAGTCGGAACTTCCTTTGCATATTTTGCAAGGATTCTTGCCGGAGCAGTTGCATCTTCCATACATACTGCTAAAGCGTTTGTTCCCTCTAAATGCTGGCATAACTCTTCACAAGGAGTTCCTTTGAAAGCAAAGTTCATCATTGTGTTTTTGTATACTTTGTAAGTAACACCAGCTTCTCTTAATTCCTTACGCATTTTTGTATCCTGCTCAACAGTGATACCTTTGTAGCTTACTAACACTACGGATGCGGCATCTTTAATACTGTTGGCAATCTCGTCTACGACCGGTTTTTTGAGTTCTACTTTTGCCATGAATTAGTGCACCTCCTTATTTTTTTAGGCTGCGCTGCACATATATCGAAAGGTACTTCAACGATTAGTACGAAAAAAACCTCTCTGCATAGACAGAGAGGCTTCATCAATCCTAATAATTGCAAGAATGAATCTTTCCTCGGCAGGCGTTTTATCCTTATGCCTAACGGCACCTGCTGTCTTCGGCAGCTATTCCTGTATTAAAATATCATGCAGGACAAGTATTGTCAAGCTTTTTCTTCATAAAACTTGATTAAATTTTATCTATCCTTCAGTTCCACACCGTAAACAATGTATCCGCTGTACTGTGCGCCTTTTACCGGGGTCAGACTTGGAGCTACGGAGAGCTGGTAATCCTGGCTTCCGTTTTCTGTAAATGCAGCCAGCTCCATTCCCTTGATCTGGTTTTCCAAAGCCCCCATTTTGGGTTCCCCGTCGGTTCCCGTCACGTATAAGGTCAGGGTCAATTGTTTTCCTTCCGGGTTCTCCGGATCTTCGGCTGTCAGGTACAGTCTGCCGAACACACCGTTTCCTTTTGCCAGAGTAACCGATATCTTTTTATCCTCCGGCAGATTTTTTATCTCTTCAGCCGTAACCTTCACGTCTGTGCTCCCTTTTGCCGCTACCTCAACCGTCTCCGGGACCGTGACGGTGTAGGCCGGCTCCGCTGATTCAAATAATGTGAGATTTGTCACAGATGTGCTGTCTGCCAGGGCTGCCATTGGAAAAGCAGTGCACATTGCCCCTGTCAAAACTGCTGTCATTATTTTTCTCCCTCTTGTCATGACTTTCTCCTCCTCTTTCCAAACACTACACCACATGCAGAATAGTCTTCACCTGCGCTCCGTTCATAGATTCCAGACTGTCATCCAGAGAATATGTACTAATGTTGATATATAGATCATAATCCCCCTTTTCCGGCAGATTCTCAACCGTAAACTTTGTTATGGCCTTGCCGGGCTCGATCAGATCCGAATCATAAAGTACCTTTGATATCTCCGGTATCTCCAGTGTATACTTAAAGTAGCAGGGATTTCCTTCGGGATTCACAAGACTCATCTGAAATTCCCCTGCGTCCTTACCTATTGTCAGTTCTCCGTACCCCGGTATTTTGATCCCTGACGCCTCGCCTGACCTGTCCTCCAGGTTCTTATCCCAGTCGGACGCGTCGGCCGAAACCACAAGCCCCCTGCCATTTCCGTTATCCGGAGCTTCCTTTCCGTGAAACAGGAGAAAAGATACCGCGAGGATCACTGTCAGACCGATCCCCACTGCAGCAAACACTGCTTTTTTTGTATTTCCTCTATTCTGCATATTCCTCTTCCTTTAATCTTTTTCAATAGGATCCTGCGCTTTTTCTCGGGTCCAGACCAATAAGAGCACGGCACCTCCCGCAGCCGCACAGGTCAGCAGCAGGACCAATATCTGTCTGTCATCCCCCGTTTTGGCAGCAGCCGCCGCGGACGTTTTTGCCGTATCTTTTTCCTTACTCTCCGTATCCTTTTCCGTGTAGAGATGAAGACTGCTGGAAGATGCCAAAACACGAACCGGTGCACACACAAGCAGTACCGAGAGCGCAAGGATAAACATCAGCTTACCTTTTCTTATCATGTTAATTCCTTTCCTGCTGCACATGGCAAAGGCTGTATTTTAACTGTCCGCAAGCTGAATCCCAAATGTTATGCTTCCCGTATAAGCCACGCCATATTCAAACCTTCCGGCGATCACCGGTTTGACTGTGTACTGCTTTGTCTCACTTCCGGTAAACGCCACAACCTCTCTGCCGTTTGCCTCATCTTTGCCCCCTGTTGTCTCAATGGTCTCCCCGGCTTCATTGATGATCTGGTAGCGGATGGAGGTATTCGGTGAGGTATCCCCCTCAAGGACCATCTGATTTCTATAAGCACTGGTCCCTGCAATTGTCACGGAAATCTTTTTGCCCTCCGGAAGGTTCTCCACATTTTCGGCTGTCACCTCCACCGCTGCACCTTCATTTCCCATAGAAACGGAAGCAGGTATGGTCACTGTGTAAGAAGGGTCAGCCGTGAGTACGGCGCTGATCTCCTGGTTCTGGGATGTGGTCTCTTCTGCTGCAAAAGCAGTCAGCGGCATTGCCATGCACATAGCTGCTGTTAATATAGCAGTTGTAATTCTTTTTCTCATCATGTTTCCTCCTTGGAATAAAGTGTGATCATTGATTACAGGACAAGTATACTGCTGTGACCAAAGATTCGTCTTCAAAGGAAAGTAAAATCGGCCTTAAATGTTTGTTATTCACGAAACGCAAAAAATCCCGGAACAGCCCTGTATAAATGGGACTTTCCGGGATACTTCCATATGTTTGTCACTGTAAAAGAACCTCTTTGGCCGCTTCTTCCAGCTTTTTGCTTTTTTCTTTTATTTCCGCTTTTTTTACCTGCTCCTGAATTGCCTGCTCCGCTCTCTCAGTCTGGATTCGGCTCTTCAGGATTCCCTCTGTCTGCTCAAAAGGCAAGACCCCGTTTTCCACTCTTTCCAGGCATTTCATAATAAGGTTATTTCCGCCTGCTGTGAAGGGTTCGCTTATTTCTCCCTTCTGCATGGATGACGCCAGCATCCAGCGCATACTGTAGACCCCGCTTTTTCCCTCCTGGGTATCAAGACTATTCATCTCCAGCTCATAAAAGCTGATTTGGGGATAATCCTCCTCAAGTTCTTCCCGGCTGCTTTCTGCTCTTATGGCTTCTGCTGCCTCCTGAAGCTCTGCTGCGTTCTCTGCTTTGGTTTCCGCCACAAGCATTTTCACCCCTGTATCATAGCGATACTCATCCTGACGTTCACGGTAGGCTGTTTGCAGCTCCTCCTTGGAAAGTGTCTGTTCTTTTTTCAGCTTCTCCATTAATTCAGCTTCCAGTTCAGAATATGCATATTGGTAATAGGACTCTTCCGTGTAGGAAGACAAGCCATAAGTCACCTCACCGGAAGTTCCTTTCCTTGAACGGGAGGCATTTTCTTCCTCCATGGAGGATTTTATGGCACTGTAGTCCATATCTGCCTGTATCCCATTATCCTTAGCCATGGATGAAAGTGTCTTCTTGTATATCAGGTCTTCCTTTGCCAGGTTCATGATAACCGCCAGTGGCGTCTCACCGTCTATGGGGGTTGTCCAAAAATCTTTCCGGTTTGCCTCATCTGTGGAATAGCGGCTTTTTACCTGTGCCTGAAGCTGCTTTATCTCTGACTGGTATTCCTCTTTTGCCACATCCTGCCCGTTTATCTCCATTACAGTGCGCAGTTCTTCCGGCTTCTGAAACCTGATATAAAAAACCAGCCCGGCCAGGAGCAAAAGGACTATGGCAAAAACAGCGTCAACAATATATTTTTTCCGCATTCGTCACTCCTGAAAATGGGGGCTGCCAAGAACAGCCCCCATACTTCCCACTTACTTTTGGTATTTACGTTTCTTTCCTAAAATTACTGCTGTACCTCCTGATAATACCAGAAGTCCTGCTAAAAGTGCAAGCGGAGATTCATCACCTGTCTTGGCACTCTTGGCCGTCTTGGTCCCTGATGTGGAAGATGGCTTTTTCTTTGTGGTACCCGGTGTACCTGTTTTTTTCTTCAGGTTTTTAATTGCCTTTTCCAGGCTGTCTTTTGCTTTGTTCACTTCAGACTGCGATGCTTTGTCGTCTTCTAATACCGATGCTGCCGTTTCCAGTGCTTTTTGGAACTGTTTCCAGGAGGCACCCGTATAACTTCCCTGCTTGTCATCTTTATGTTTGTCATAAAGTTTTTGCAGAGCGCTCTTGTCCGCACCTTTCTCCTTCAGTCCCGATAGTGCTGCACTTAAATCGGACGCCGCTTTGTTGATCTCCTCCTGGGTGGCGGAGTCATCGTTCAATATTGTCTCCGCGTTTTTCAGGGCGTCGGCAAAGATCCTCCAGGTTTCATCTGTATAGTTGTTCTGTTTGTCATTTTTGTGGGCATTGTATAATTTTCCCAGAGCGCTTTTGTCTGTTTCAGACTTAGGATTCTCCTTCAAAGCGGCAATGGCTGCTTCCAGGTTTTCCTTTGCCTTGTCTACCTTTTTCTGGTCCGCGGTATCATCTTTCAGAACAGCATCGGCATTCTTTAACGCATCCTGGAAATCTTTCCAGGTCTTGTCCGTAAAATTCCCCTGCTTGTCATCTTTATGGGCGTTAAACAGTTTCTCCAGAGCGGCCTTATCTGCCTTCCCTTCTGTTTTCTCCTCCAGCGCTGCAATTGCATCTTCAAGCAGTTTCTTTGCCTGTTCTATTTTGTCCTGGTCCGCAGTTTCATCTCCGAGAACTGTCTCTGCATTCTTCAAAGCATTTCGGAAATCTTCCCAGGTCTTATCTGTAAAGTTCCCCTGCACGTCATCTTTATGCAAGTCATAAAGTTCCTGCAGACCTTTTTTATCCACCACCGGTTTCTCACTCTTCTTTGCCAGAGCTTCATAGGCCTTTTTCAATGTTTCCGCTGCTTTGTTAACCGTATCCTGCGTTGCGTCCGCATTCACTTTCTCAAGCTTGGCTGCCAGAACAGCATCCTGGTATGCGTTCCAGGATTCTTCCGTATAGTAGGATTCCTCCTCCTTTGGAACAAGGGCCAAAGCTTCATCCAGAGCAGATGTATCCAAATTCTCTTTGGTCACGGTATATCTCTCGTACAGTTTTACATCATCCATCTGTACTGTTGCCAGGTCACTGTTAATGCTGATACTGATCTTGTCATAACCCTTGGTAGTGAATGCAAAGCTTGCTTTTCTCCACTCTCCTGCTCTTGTGAGAGACTCCGGATGGGCATTGCCCAGCTTAATGTCGCCGGATCCTGTCACTCTGTTATGGTGTTTTGCTTCAATGGCAACCTTGCCGGTGTCCGATGCACTGCATTTGATCCATGCCTCCAGAATATATTCCGTGTTCGGTGTTACGGGAATCCCGCCCAGTTCAGAGTATGCGGTCTCTCCGGCATTTTTTTGGTCAACTTTCAGGCTGTGCTCACCGCTGTGGGCATCCCCTTTTACAACAGATACGGTACTCTGCCACTCTCCCCAGTCTCCCACGTCTCCGGACTCAAAATCCCCATTACTGTTTTCCGGATTATAAGATTCCAGAATATTGTCAGCCGTCTCAGCATCGTTCTCCTTAATGTCATCCTTCCTGATCAATGCCTGTATTGCCTGCTCCAGGTTCTTGGCATAACTGTCGATCATCTCCTGTGTAGCAAGCGGTCGGTCCATGGCTGTTTTGGCTGCTGACAGTGCCTTCTCCATCTCAGCAAATGTGGCGGCATCATAAGCATTTTTATCATATGCCTCCGCCATGGCTGTCAGAGCTTGCAGATAGGTTTTGTCCACCTGTGGCCTCTCAGCCGTACTCTTGCCCTGATACTCAAAAGCCCCCAGATCTACCAGCCCCCGGTTCTCTCCATCTGTGTACGGAGCAGGGTTTCCGGCATAGTCTTTGTTTTCTATAGTGATCTGCGTAGGAACCAGTTCATTTTCCACCGCTTTCAGAGATTCCTGGGGCGGGTCCATGTAATCGCTGCCCGCATCAATACAGGGTGATGTTGATTTTAGTTTAAAGCCCTCGGCGCTTCCCAGGGTTACAGTTCCGTCAGCAAAGCTTCCGTCCGTATAGTTTTCAGGATTTTCAAACTGCGGGTCAGCAATGATAACGCCTGCGTCCTCATCCTTTGGATACACATCCGCAATAGTGCCGTAAATACAGTTATTGCTGTAATTTACTCCCTCATTATTCACAAAGGTATCACTGTCTCCGCAGATAATATTGTTGTAGATATCTGTACCGCTGGAAGGCGCGGTTCCCCAGGTTGCCTGTTCCACAGCATTAACCTTATAGCCGTGATCCCAGTAAATGGTGTTGTTGTAGACCTGGTTGCCAATACTGCCTTTCTCACCGATACGCATGATACGCGCGCTGTCAAACAGACCGTCATTGACACTGACATTGTATCGGGCAACCGCATTTACCGTATAATAAGGTCCCGGGCAGGCCATCCAGAATCCGCCCTTGTTGTCGTGGCTGTAATTGTACTGGTACATTACGTTCTGATTGCCGTAATCGAAGTCAAAGGCCATACCATCCTGATAACTCTCTGTATGGGCCGCTTCATTATACTGCATGGTCACATTGTTGCAGTCCCACATCCAGATTGCTGCATGGGCGGGATTTCTGCTGTAGTCCCAGTCCTCACTGGCACTTTTCACCACAAGATTTTTCTCTGCGATACCGCCGTCTGCGTTGATAAGCACAATACCGTCACCGGCCACGTCATAGACATAGTTCTCTGCCACATATACATTCGGCGATCCGACCCATTTTCCTTTTCCCGCATCCTGTGCGCCGCTGCCGCCTACCAATACTCTGGATGCCCAGGAGCTTTCCATATAAATGGCTTCGTGGCAGACATTTTCTACCTTATTTCCGACAATTGTAAGATCTGTGAATTTGGACTCTACCTTATCTCCTGTCACAAGGGCGATCAAACCGCCTGAACCCTTCTGGGCACCACCCTGCATGTAACCGTTGACATCATGTACATAATTATTCTTCACAACAACGCCCGGAAGGTCTCCCCCATCGTGGTTCTCCACAAGGACACCTGTGAGCAGGTACTGGCTCTGTTTCTTTTTGGCATTGTCGTTCACAAGGTCCGCTGCATCCGCTTCCGTGTTGGTCACTTCCAGGTTCTGGACAGTGGTGTATTGGGAATTGTAGATATGAACTGCTGCCACATCCTGTTTCGGCGCGTTTTTGTTGGTCTGCCATGGGTTTCCATTGCCGTTGATAACAGGATTGGCACCCTCCCCGTATCTGTCTACATAAATAGGGTTGTCCTGGGTTCCTGCTGCCTCCTGAAGCTTAAGCTGCTCGCCGTTCCATGTACAGCCGGCCTTTAAAAGGAGTCTGCCGCCTGCCTGAAGGCGGAGCCGCTTTACATTTTCAAAGGTTTTCCATGCCTGTTCCGGGGAGGTTCCTGTAGCAGCGTCATCTCCGTTCCCGGCATCTATATAGAAGGTATCACTGCTGGTGATCAGGGAGTCATCTCCCGAATTATCCGGATTGTCCGGATTCTCCGGGCCGTCTGTTTTTACAAGCCTGATATTCCTGGCTTTAGCGGTTCCCTTCTCTAACCAGACACTGATGTTTTTGGAAGTCTGGCCTGCAGGCATCTGGAAGGTAACGGATATGGTCTCCCACTCCCCTGTTTTTGCATTTACTGCAAAAGACTTATCTCCACTGTCTGTCTGAGGCTTTTTCTGGGCAATAGAAATGGCCTGTGCAGTGTCAGCATATACTTCTCCGCTGAGTTTATACCAAGCCTCCGGCTCCAGACCGTCCACATTCCGGTTGATTCCGTTTGCCGCTTTGCCGGCGTCAAAGGAGCTGTAGAAGCCGCCCTCTTCCTCATGGATGGTGATCTCAGCATTTTCCGGCCAGATTCCCCATCCGTTCAGTCCGTCTGAAAAGTCACCGTTTGCCAGAAGGTTTGTCTCCTCCTGCTGACCCTGCTGTTTCTCCAGGCCGGCAACAGCGGCTTCCAGTTCTCCCGTAATGGAATTTACTTCCTCCTGTGTCTTCTGGGCCGCATCGTAAGAATAGATATCTGTGTAAGTCCTGGATTCCTCTGCCTTATTCTGAAGCACTCCCAGTGACTCAGCCGTGTAGATATCCGTCTGTCCCAGTTTTTCCTCTGCATCCGCAAGTGCTGCCTCAAGTGCAGATAAATCCGGTGCCTCATACAGATTTACATCGTCTGCATATGCAGTGCCTGCCCCTGCGTTCAGCCATGTATAAACATTGGGCTTCTGGGCATTTTCCCACATAGTAAAGCGCACGGCAACTTGAACCCACTCGCCCACTTCGCTGCGGGACTTTACGGCAAACTGCGGGTCGCTTCCCTTTCCTTCATTCTCATGGAATCCTATAGAATAGGAATTGGCGGTAGTCTGGTAAATCTGGGCCGTGAGCCAGTAATCCTTCCCCGGTGTCAGGGCAATGTCCTGTGTGACCTGAGACCCGTTTCCTTTTGCTTCCTCTCTCAGACAATAACTGCCCTCTGCCGGCTGGATCACATTACTTCCAACTCTCTCCATGCTGGCTCCGCCATCGGTGCACCAGCCGTTTTTTGTCCAGCCGTTTAGATCATCTTCTTAAAATCCTCCGTTTACAAGCATACCTGCAGTCGGTTCTGCCATGACAGGCACAGCCAAAGTCATATTCCCCATAATCATGGCTGCTGCCATCAGCATGGAAATTCCTGATTTCCATTTTTTCATCATTTTGACCTTTTCCTCCTTCAATTCAGAATATTTCTTATTCACTTCTTAAAACCTGCATCCTCCTCTCCTTCGGGCATTGTCGTCATTTGCACTATAAATACGGAGATTTACCCCATTTTTTATATAGTATCACAACAGCCGCTGCGATTTTTTTCATATTCGACTCCATTTATAACATTTTCAACCATTTTGACTAAAACTTTAATAAACCCTTTGATTAAACATTTTCCGTTCCTCACATAAACTAAAAGAAAAGGGTATTTTTATGATCATACATGTTGTGGCTCCAGGTGAAACCCTCAGCAACATTGCTGCACAGTACGCAGTATCCCCAAGCCGTCTTTCCTTTGACAACCAGCTAAGTGAGCAGGACCACCTGGTTGTAGGCCAGGCCCTCCTTGTTCTTCAGCCGGATCTGATCCATGAAACCACGCCGGGCGAGACCATCCCCTCTATTGCGGACCTGTACGGCGTCCCCGCTCTGCAGATCGTGCGGAATAATCCCTTCCTCACCAGCCAGCCGTTCCTCCGGCAGGGACAGTATCTGGTCATCCGTTACAAGGACCAGTCAGACAGACCCTTAACTGCGGACGGTTATGCTTATCCTTTTATCAATATGAGGCTGTTAGGGGAAACGCTTCCCTATCTGGGATATCTGTCCATTTTTTCCTATGGCTTTACCGAATCCGGCGAATTGATCCCCATTTATGATGAGCCTTTGCTGAACGCAGCCAGGGTATACGGCACCAAGGCTGTCTTTGTGCTGACACCCTTTACAGAAGCAGGAACCTTTAACAGCAATCTGGTCACCATTGCCTCTCAGAATATGGAAGTTCAGGAAAATCTCATGGAAAATATACAGAGAACGGTACAGAATAAAGGATATTCTGAAGTAGATGTGGATTTTGAGTATATAAGAGCCGAGGACCGGCTGGCTTATGTGGAATTTGTGCGGAGACTGACCCGGAGGATGAACGCAGTGGGAATCACGGTCTCCGTGGCACTGGCGCCTAAAATATCTGCGGACCAGCCGGGACTTCTGTATGAGGGGGTGGATTACAGACTTCTGGGGGAAGCGGCAAACTCGGTGCTGCTGATGACGTATGAATGGGGCTACACCTACGGTCCGCCCATGGCTGTTGCTCCCATACCTTCGGTGAGGCAGGTCTTAGAATACGCGGTGACGGAAATCCCCCCTGAAAAGATTTCCATGGGCATACCGAACTACGGATATGACTGGCCTCTTCCCTTTGTCCGGGGAGAAACAGCCGCCGTAACCATAGGAAACCAGCAGGCTGTGGCCATCGCTGCTGCCAATAATGCCGTCATACAGTATGACGAAATATCACAGGCCCCCTTCTTTGAATATAATGACCGGGGCACAGACCATATTGTATGGTTTGAGGATGTGCGCAGTATCCTGGCCAAATTCCAGCTCGTAAAAGAATTCGGGTTTCCCAGAGTAGATTACTGGCAGCTCATGCGGTCTTTCCGCCAGAACTGGCTGCTCCTCTGTACAGAATTCTCCTTGTCAGACCCCTTTTAAACGATCACACAGATACTGGCGGGCTGCCTGGGCGTTATTAAAGTGCGGAGTTTTTTTGCCCAGTATATACCCTGCTGCCTCCTCCCACTCTTCCTGTGGATACTCTTGAGATGAAATCCTGCTCACTGCGTCATGGATCTTTATCCTGCTGATGCAGCCGTGCAGGTCCGACAGCATTGTTGTGCCGTTTTCTCTTGCCAGCCTGTCCAGTAATTTATCCTTCAAACTCCGCACCTCCTTTTTCATTATCCTGTGAAGACTACATAATGATGGTTATGTGGTCATAGAAACAAATGTTTTAAACTTGAATACATAGCAATTTTATCATGCTTCCTCTTAAAATACAATATTTTATACCGGAGAACATGGGAAAAGACACAGAGAATAAACCGGAGGCATCCTGATACATGCGCCGGTTTACTTCCTGTGTCTATTTTTAATGAAATCTTCTTTTGTGGGATGCACAGAAGTCTGATCCTCAGAATCGTGACCACATAACCATCATTATGTGGTTTTTTTATATTCTCAACACAACAAGCCCCATCTTGTCCACCTGTCTGGCATGTTCCGTACCGCTTTCCATGGTATAGATGCGGGTCGTGGTCACACTGGAATGTCCCAGCAGGTCTGCAAGCCTGGATAGATCCTTTTCCATGCGGTAATAGGTCCTTGCAAATAAATGGCGCAGGTTATGAGGAAACACTTTTTCCGGCTCAACCCCTGCACTGCAGCACAGATTCTTCATGTCTCTCCATATATTAGAGCGGTCCAGCGGCCTCCCGTTTTTTGTACAAAAAATAACTCCTTTTCTGATCCCCTGCTCCCGGCAGTACACCTGCAGGGCACGGCTCAAGGCCCTTGGAAGGAAAATGATACGTTTTTTCCCTTTACAATCCACAATCGCGCGTCCTGCTTTTACTGTCTCCAGTGTTACAAACTGCAGCTCCGAGACCCGTATGCCTGTTGAACAAATCGTCTGCAGGATCAAGGCCAGACGGCGGTTCTGTTTTTGCTCAGCAGCATTCACCAGCCGGATATACTCCTCTCTTGACAGCTCTTTTTCCGGTTTCGTAAAGATCTCCCTCTGAATCTTCAGCGGTTTCACCCTGTACTGGGGATACCCGGCCCATTCAAGAAACCCGTTTACTGCTGCCAGCATAGAATTCACACTGGCAGGCAGATAACTCTGTGTCAGTTTTTCCTTCCAGCACAGCAGGCTTTCCTTTGTAACTGTCTCCCCCTGAAGGAACATAAAGTATGACCTCAGGTCATGCACATATTTGACAATGGTATTCCTGCTCCTCTCTTCCCCTAAAAGGTAGTTCTCGTAGCCCTTTACCAGACCGTCCTCATCCATCTGAAACGTTGCCGCCGCATTTCTGCACTCCATAATCAACCAGCCTTTCTGTCACATCCTGAACCTTGCATTTACTTCTGTCATCTGTTATTGTACCTGATATGTACATCCTATATACACAATACAACAAACCATCTTAAATGGTGCACGAATTCCTTTTTTGTTGTTGGAATGGTAAATACACCCGAAAGTTTTACATGCTATAATAATAGTGGAATTTTATGCCTGGAGGTGTTAAACTTGAAAATTGCAATTGTAGATGATCAAGAAAAAGACAGAGATGAGTTAAAGAATGTATTGATCCCCTATCTGAATACTTTGGATCTTGAAACGGATCTGTGTGAATATGAAAGCGCCGAAGATTTTCTTGGGGTTTTTGAAAAGGATGAATTTGATATATGCTTCATGGACATTTATTTAAAGAAAATGGATGGAATGACCGCTGCCAGACACCTTGCGGACCAAGACCCCAACTGTTTTATCATCTTCCTGACAACCAGCCCTGACTATATGGCGGAAGGATATGATGTGCGGGCATGGCGGTATATCGTGAAGCCCCTGCAAAAAGACATGATTCATAAGATACTGGGACCGTGCCTGGAACAAATTGTGCTGTCACGGCGTTATCTTCATGTAAGATCAGACAGACAGGAGCTGGACATTCCCTATTCCAGAATTTATTATATTATTACTTCATGCCGGAACACCATCATACATATGAGTGATATCCAGATCACCGTCTCTTCCAGAACCTCCTTCTCTGAGCTTACACAGCCGCTGCTGAAGGATTATCGGTTCTTTTGCTGTAACAGAGGCATTCTGGTAAATCTTACAAAGATAAAACGCATGGAGAAAGATACCCTCACCCTGCAAAACGGCGAACAGATACCGGTGAGCAGAAATAAGATAAGGGATACAAAGTCCGCGTTCCTGCAGGTTGCTTTTGAACGTGTTTAGGAGAAACGTATGAGAAAAAAACTTCTGGCTCTTTTAACCTTTATGTTCCTTACGGCAATAATGCATATGATCCCGGTGCAGGCCGGATCTGCAGATATCACTCTGCGTTCTTTTTCCCCTGAGGACGATTATGAAAACTTTATGGAATGTTCCGTCTTTTCAGGGGATGACCTCTCTGCCGTCATGGAGTCTGTTTCCAAGATGACGGTTACCGCCTGCTCAGAGGATCCCTTTATCCTATCTTCAGACAAAATCTTTTTTCTGCAGATGGACTGGTATGCGGACGGACAGCCGCAAACCGAGTCTGCATACCATAATATCCATTTTTCCATTGACACAAACGTACCCGGCAGGTATGAGCTGACGGGAAAGATCATGGTACCGGATGGTTTTCGCCTTGCAGAAGGACTGCAGATTCCCACTGTACATGTCACCATCAATATACTTCCAACGGATGAAAAAAGAGAAATCGTCAATCTGGACGCTGTCACCCCTCTAAGCAGCCTGCTGAATCCGGAGATCGTATATAAGGACGATGAAAATTATATTTCCGACCTTCAGTCCTCAGCCTACAGCCAATGGCTGGGACTAACCTCTGATCTGACTCAGGCGGCCGTTCTTGATATAAACTGGGACTTCAGTTCCGTGGACATCAGCCGCGAGGGAACCTATCCGGTTACTTTAACCCTTACCATGAATGAGGAATATGAAGACTGTTATTATATTGCGGACGAAAATACCCGCTATACAAAAACTATATATGTCGTCCACAGAGAAAACTGGAACTTTTTCATAACCACCGTTTTTCCCAACTTCTTTGTTGCGGATCTTTCAAGAACACCGGCCATATGGAATGACCTTGAAGTTTACTATCTTGTAAGTGAAACCCCTCTTGCCGAGGATTCTATTACCTACGATCCATTTATCCCCTGTGATACCCCCGGCTTCGTCAGCCTGGTTCCTGGCAGTGTCAGGATCAACCGCAGCCAACTGCATTTGAATAAGTATTACTATTTCTATTTTAAAGCCGAGGGGAAATACAGCAGCAATATTATATGCATTCTGGATGATGGCACAAATGTGGAGTATTCGTCCATGGAAGGCAACCGGGACGGCGGAGATTCCACAGAGACACCGGACACTCCCCAGATCAGCCAGCCGGCACCTCCCGTCCAAAACGGCAGCGGCACACCGCCTGCCGGGGAGGTTCCGCAGCAGCCGCCGGGTGATGAGACGCCTGCAGATAACGTCCCGTCAAACCCTCCCGCCGGTACGACACAGGAAAAGCCGGAAGACAATACCGTAGAAGATGAAGCTGTGCCCGACAGTGATCCCCAAAGTGCGGATAATACAGAAACGGATCCGGAGGAATCCAAAGACAGTCCGGAGGAAAACACTTTAAAAGACAACCGAAAGACCTCCGGTACCTCCTCTGCACTCCCCTCAGAAAAGGTGGAAAAAGGCGTCACTGAAATTTCCGGCTCCAGATTGTCCTATCTGTACCGTATATATGGGGATTACATTCCCTTCACCGGTGAAAATATCACCATAAAAATACCTGCCTCTTTTCTGAAGGATCTAGACATCCGGGAATCTGATATCCTGACTGTTGAGATCAAAGAATCTGACAGCCTCTCCTTCCGTCTGCGCATCCTGGTAAACAACAAAGAAATATCACTTGAATCAGGTATAAAAGCCACCATGCGGATAAACGGACAGCCGCTGCCTGATACCTTGTATCTAGACGGTCAAAAAACAGATATTGTGATAACGGAAATAAGCGGATACGCGTCTTTTGAAATACCGTCATGCGGGTTTTATGAGCTGAAATACCGGGAGAACGCGCCGCAAAAAAGTCTGCCCATAAGAAAGTCCGCCCCAGCCGCCCTGCTGCTGGCAGCGGCCGCTGTGGTGCCCGCCGCTTATATTCTGCGTTCCAAAAGAAAGCAGGTGAAAAACAAAATATGAGACTACATAAAAATCTGATACGGACCATGCTGCTCTTTTCCGCCAGTGTTATTTGTTTTTCTTTCGTCTTATTTTTTCTGTATAAACAAGACAACAAATACACAGACAACTGCCTCCAGCCAATCAGTGGAATTCTATGCCCCGACCGGGATTCCCTGGACGGGGATTTATTTTATCTTACAAACCAGTGGCAGTTTTATCCCGGAGCCCTCCTTACTCCAGATGACTTTAAACAGGGTCTTCCGGAAACCCCCATGGAATTTATCACCATAGGAAAGTATAACGATTTTTCCCTGGGAGATAAAAACAGGTCCCCCTACGGGGAAGCCACTTATAGGCTGTGTATAGAACTCCCATCCGAAAGCAGAGTGTATTCTCTGTATCTGCCGGAGATCTTTTCCTCCTATCGGCTGTATATCAACGGCACATTGCTTGCCGGCATGGGAAACCCGGATACCCGGGAGAGGGAGACCGGTATACAGACCGTCTCTTTCTCATCCCAGGGCCTGACGGTAATCGTAATCCAAACTGCCAATGCCAGCCACTTTTACAGCGGCATGACTTACCCGCCCATATTCGGCCCGGAAGAAAACGTATGGAAATACCAGTATGTCCGGTTGTTTCTACACAGCGCCGTGATCATTCTGGTCTTTCTGCTGTGCATATTTTCTGCCTATTTTTTTCTGAAACTGCGCGATAAAAGGGCAGGACTTTTTTCACTCATGTCCCTGCTGGTTACTGTTTATATCTCTTACCCGGTCTTCTACACATTTTTCAGTACGGAAAGATCCGTGTGGTATGGCATTGAACTTTTCACTACATACGCTATTTACTTTCTGTATGTTTATCTGCAGAACATATTCTTAAACTGCCAGGCTAAGGGATACCGGGTATTTTCAGTCTTTGTGCTGCTTTTCAGCGGGGCGGCATTTGTATATGGTACCTTCGGAGGTTCTTCCGCAATGGTACACTGCGTCTTCTCATACTCTGTAACAACCGTGAAGATCCTTGTGTCACTGTACCTGGCGGCCAATGTTGTATATGCCGGAGCCTGCGGGGAGGGTTTTTCCTCCTTTGTACCCATCCTGACGGGCATTGTCTGTATATCGCTCTGGGCTGACAGGCTCTTTCCCCTTTACGAACCAAAGTACGGAGGATTTTTCCCTGAATACTGCAGCCTTATTGCCGTCACATCCGGTGCCTTCTTCCTCTGGTCACAGCTTGCGGACGCCTACAGGCTGAACCGTTTTTATGAGGAGGAGAAGAAGCGGCTGTCCACACAGGTTGCGGTCCAGAAGGTGCACTACAGTGAGCTGACCGAAAAGATAGCAGAATCTGCAAGACAGAGGCACGATATGCGCCATCATCTGCGCACTTTGTATCAGTTTCTGGAAAACGGGGAATCGGAACAGGCTATGCGCTATCTGTCAAGCTGTGAGATCAGCCAGGCAGCCGCCCGCAGGGAGACATGCTGCGCCCATCCCATCGCGGATGCTCTGCTCCAGTATTATAAAGGCCAGTGCAGTGAGCATCATATTACCTTTCACGCCACGCTGGAAATGCCTGCGGAGCTTCAGATTGAAGATGCTGATATCTCCATCCTCTTCGGAAACCTCCTGGAAAATGCCTATGAGGCCTGCATGGAATACCGGGGACAGCATCCCTCCATAAAAATACGGGGAAAATACAGGGAGGCAGGCTTGCTGGTCCGCTTTGAAAACACATTCTCCAATCCCCTGAAAGAGAAAAACGGAACCTTCCAGTCCACCAAACATGACGGTCCGGGAATCGGAACGGAGTCTGTAAAAAAAGTAGTCCAGCAGTACCAGGGGACTGTGGAATTTGCAAAGGAAGGGCATATCTTTCAGGTTTCCATTATATTGCCCTTATAAGAAAGCAGACGGCTGTTTTCGCAACTATGCCGTCTGCTTCTATCTATTCTTCAAGTACAACTTTCAATTTTTCTTCTCCGAGAACTTCACAGGTAAAATTCCTGCATCTTCCTTCTGCCCTTAACTTAATGGTCCCGCCTGCCCTGTTTGCTCTTACCTTCATAACTGTGGACCCTTTTACATCTGTGACAAAAACTTCCTCTTCACAACCATCATCCGGAAAGTAGAGAAGCAGCTTTACCCCATCTGCATAGTCATAATCCGGCCTTTGGCAGTTCGCTCCCACAGGCACGATACTGCCGGAGCGGACTAAGAGAGGAAGCGTAAAGTAATCATAGGTCTCTTTCTGCCAGCCTCCTCCCATGTAGGAATTCCCTGTCAGCAGATTCACCCAGTTTCCTTTCGGAAGATAATATTCAACCTCCCCGGATTCCTTGAACACAGGGGCCACCAGGAGTGAATCGCCAAGCATATACTGCTTGTCCAGCGTTTCACAGCAGCGGTCTCCCGGAAACTCCAGAAACATGGGCCGCATGAGGGGAATACCCTCCTCATGGGTTTTCACTGCCTGTCTGTAGAGATATGGCATCAGAGCACACTTTAACTTTACAAATTTTCGCAGGACGTCGCACGCCTCCCGGTCAAATATCCAGGGCACACGGTAGGTGGAGGAACCGTGCAGACGGCTGTGGGAACTTAAAAGCCCAAACTGGCACCAGCGTTTATAGATGTCCGCGGATGCTGTACTTTCAAATCCGCTTATGTCATGGCTCCAAAATCCAAAACCGGCACACGCAAGAGAAAGGCCGCTGCGGATCGTCTCAGCCATGGACGCATAGGAAGCGGAACAGTCACCTCCCCAATGTACAGGAAATTTCTGCCCTCCCACCGTGGCAGAGCGGGCAAAAAGAACAGCTTCCCCTTCCCCCCTTTCCCTCTGCAGCAGTTCAAATACCGCTTTGTTATATAAGTAGGTATAGTAATTGTGCATTTTCACCGGGTCGGAACCATCATAATATGCTATATCCCTGACAGGTATCCGCTCACCAAAATCCGTTTTAAAGCAGTCCACCCCCATATCCAGCAGCCCTTTAAGCTTGTTCTGATACCAAACCTCTGCCCTCGGATTTGTAAAATCCACGATCCCCATACCGGCCTGCCACATATCGGTCTGCCATACATCTCCGTTCTTCTTTTTCAGCAGATACCCCTCTTTTAAAGCCTCCTGAAAGAGTGGGGACTTTTGGCCGATATACGGGTTGATCCACACGCATATTTTAAGCCCCCTTTTATGATAACGGTCAAGCATCCCTTTGGGGTCGGGGAATGTGGCCGGATCCCAGGTAAAGTTACACCATTCATAGGCCTCCATCCAGTAACAGTCAAAATGAAATACATGAAGGGGAATATCCCAGTCTGCCATTCCCTGAATAAAACTGCCGGTTGTCTCCTCATCATAATCTGTTGTAAAGGACGTGGTAAGCCAGAGGCCAAAGGACCAGGCCGGCAAAAGTGCAGGCTTACCCGTCAGCTCTGTATACAGGGATACCGTGCCTTTGGGCGTATGCCCGTTTATGATGTAATAGGCAAGTCTCTCCCCCTCAACCGAAAACTGTACTCTTTCCACCTTTTCACTGGCTATCTCATAAGAGGCATCTCCCTCCTCGTCAAGAAGTACCCCGTATCCCTTGTTTGACAAATAAAAGGGGATATTTTTATAGGTGATGTCACTGGCGGTTCCGCCGTCCTCATTCCACATCTCCACACTCTGCCCGTTTTTTACAAAGGGGGTATAGCGTTCTCCCAGGCCATAGATGTATTCATCCACATCCAGGGCCAGCTGTTCCGTCATATATACCCTGCCGTCTCTTTCCTGTTTCATGTATGCCATGTTTCTGAAACCGGTATTGGTCAGTTCCCTGTCCCCGTCAAGAAAACGGATCCCCCAGGAATCCGGCCTTTTGTCCACAACTGCCTTTGTATTCCCGCTCTGAAAACTTAGGGTATCTTTATCCTCCTCTATGACAACATGAGGGGAACACCGGACTGTTTCCGCAAATGGACCCCTGGATGCTATCCCCTCAAAATGCGTAACTGTGACTTTAATGACATCTTCCATGGGACTGGTCAGGCGGATGGTCAGCATCCCAAGGTTCAGGCAGTCCCCTCTGTCCGCAATATGCCTTCCGGGTGCATAGAGGACCAGCTCTTTATCTTTCACTTTATGGGAGGAATATTCTGCCGCATAAAGCGGTGTGATTCCTTTTTTCACACACCAGTATCCATCTGTAAATTTCATATGCAGTCTCCTTTAATATCTGTGTGATAACTGTTCTGCGATCAGATACAGTCTGTCATAACATCTGTCAAAAAACATCTGATACGATCTGCAGAAACAGTTTACAGCCCCACCCCCGGCCTCTTCCACACGGTTTCTGCGGCAGCCGCCCCGGCATACAGAATAGTAACGGCAGTCCTTACACTGCCCGCTCTGATTTTGTGAACGTTCCACAAACCCTGATGCTGCCCTTTTTTCATATATTTCCCCAAAGGAATCCTCATTCAGATTCCCAATGGAATATCCGTCCAGCACATAAAAATCGCAGGGATATACACTGCCGTCCGCCTCCACTACATTCTGCAGGCCGCAGACCCCGTTCTGTTCGCAGGCATCCGGATAACCGCCCATTAGAATCCCAATATAGTTTTCAAACTGCCGTATATAAGGCTGTGTACCTTTTTGGTAGTCCGCATACCATAATTCAAATAGTTCGATCAAAAACTGACCGTACAGTTCCGGTTCCAGGCCGTAGGCTTCTTTCTGCGCACTGCTGTCCAGAGCGTCCAGACACGCGATATACTGCTGGAAGGAAAACCCCCATTTCTGATACTGCTGGTAAATCCTGTGGATCCTGGGCGCGGTTTTTTTATTGACTACCGTCAGGACATTAAAGTCCACTTTGTGGTCCTTCAGCATCTGTGCAGAGGAAAACACCTTTGAAAAGGTACCCTCTCCCTGTTTATCCTTCCTGCAGGAATCGTGTGTACACCGGATCCCGTCTATGGACAGCCCCACCAGGAAATGGTTTTCTCCAAGAAAACGGCACCACTCTTCATCTAAAAGATATCCGTTTGTCTGCAGCGCATTTTGGATCACCACAGAATGCCGGTTATATTTCTTCTCCAGCTCCACCGCTCTTTTAAAATACGCCAGGCCCGCCAGCGTAGGCTCGCCGCCCTGAAAAGCAAATGTACATACACCCTCTGCAAACTCCAGGGATTTCCTGATAACATTTTCCAGGGTTTCCGGGGACATGATCCCCAGATTCCCCATTTTCCTGTGATTCACTTCATCTGTATAGAAACAGTAGGTACACCTCATATTACATAAACCTGAGGCAGGCTTTATCATTACATTTAGTGCAGGCACTTTTTTCTCCTCGCATTCCCTGTCAGTTTAATCTGTATGCCATCTCCATGGTGAAGCAGACGCTCTCCCTGTCCGCTTCAGGGATGATCGAATTGATAAAGCGTTCCATGACCTTCCTGTCAATGCATCCAATACTGTCCTCACGGCAGAATTCCCTGAACCGTTTTACCAGTTCTTCTTCCTTCATATAAGGAGATGCCACATTTTTCAAGGCCGAGAACTGCCATTTTACAGGCTCCTCCCACCGGAAATCCCCCAATCCGCTCACCGGGTCATAGGCTTCCTTGTCTGCTCTCATCTCAAGGACTTTCTCTGAAGTTACATCTCCCTCCTTAGGAAAACCCATACGGCAGAACTGCTCCTGCGGAGCATCATTTTCCTTCATGAGCTGTATCATTGCGCAGATCAGCTCTGCCTCTTTTTCCGGGTCATCTATGGGGTGCTTTTGTTCCGGGTCTTTCTCCAGATCAAACAGAAGGTCCCCGTACCGGAAGCAGGATGCCACTGCGCCCCACTCCTCGGCGGACGGGATCTCCAGTACCGGACAGCTCTTTGTAAAAGAAAAAGGTTGTCTCAGCTTCATATCCTTCAGTTTCTTCGGATCCATTCTGGAACGCATTATGGTAGGCATAAGTGTATATTCCGCCAAAGGCTGGTTTTCTTTTTTTGCCGGCCCCCTCATGTACACAAATCTGCCGTCCGTGATGTTGATCATTGAGCCAAACAGACCGAAGATACCGTATTTCCTCACAGGCGTATCTTCTTTTATCACATTTTTCAGAGCAAATCCCTGCATATCCTCCGGAACAGGCACCTGGAAATAATCAAGAAGGGTGGGAGCCAGATCAATATTCTGCACCAACGACTGCCTGCGTTCCCCTTCGGCACCGCATCTTGGATCCCATATAAAAAGAGGGGTCCTGGCCATCTCGTTATACAAAGGCATAATGCCCTTTGCCCACCAGAGATGTTCTCCCAGCATGAACCCATGGTCTGTATTCACGATCAGCATAGTGTCGTCCCACATCCGGTACTCATCCATCAGGTCAAGGACCTGCCCCAGATAGTGGTCACACATACTCAGCAAAGCCCTGTATTTATTCCGCACTCCGGAAACCACCGCTTTATCCTCCGTAACAGGGCCGTAGGGAGGCCAGTCAAGAGGAGTGGCTGATTCCCCGTCCTTCCTGTATAGTTCCTGGTACTCTTCAGGCGAGAAAAAAGGTTCATGGGGGTCAAAGGTCTCAATCTGGAGAAACCAGTTGTCGCAATCCTTATTATCCCTGAGAAACGCAAGGCCATTGGAAAAGGTCTTAGCCTGGGGAAAGTCTTTTTCTTCTTTTATATGTCTGCGGTTAGCACAGTCCTGGCGCCTCATATTATATCCGATGGGATCTTTGGGAAATGGCCCAAAGGAACCCGGATGATCCTCTGCCCTGACTTTCAGATCCGCTTTCCAGGGATCACCTTCCTGCCCTCTGGAGCATTCCCAGGAATTATACCTGGTATGATAGGTCGCTCCCCCGTCTTCCCAGTAATGCTGATGGTCGGAGACAAGATGGGTATAGATACCATTTTTCTTCAATATCTCCGGCATGGAGTCATCAAAGGGTTCCAGAGGGCACCAACCCCTGTGAAGAAAATTCAGTCTGCCTGTATGCAGTTCACGTCTTGCAGGCATACACGGCAGGCTCCCTACATAGGAATTGTCAAAGGTTACACATTTCTCCCCCAAACGCCGGAAGTTAGGCATTTTAGTCAGCTCATTTCCGTAGTTGGGAAGGAAATGACGGTTCAGGGAATCGTACATCACCATAATTGCTTTCATAATTCAGTCTCCTCTCAATTCTTCATTCCTGATGATACAATTCCCTGCACAAAATACTTCTGCGCACAGGCATATACGATCACCATCGGTATTACTGTAATGATGGTGGCTGCCATCAGATAGTTGTAATGCGTCATGGAACTGCCCCGGAACATCTGCAGCCCAAGCTGTACCGTTTTCATTTTCTCAGACTGGGTCATGATCAGCGGATAAAAAAAGTCATTCCATGTGGCAACTGATTTTAAGATCGTCAGTGTTGCCAGTATGGTCTTGGAGAGGGGCAGATAAATGACAAAATAAGTCTTTATAACACCACACCCATCTATTCTGGCCGCATCGTCAAGGGATGTAGGGAATGTGGAATAAAACTGCCTGCACAAAAAGATACCAAACGCACCTGCCAAAAATGGCACGATCAGGGAACCATAACTGTCAAGAAGTCCTGTCCCTCCCTGGCCCAGTATGTTATTGCCTCCGAAAAACGGCGCTGAGCGCATCATCACATACTGGGGTATAATGATTGACTGGGGAGAAACCATCATTCCCAGCAGAACACTCATAAACAGAAACTCTCTGCCTCTGAATTTGAGCCTTGCGAATGCGTATCCGGCCATGGAGTTAAAGATCAGACTGCCCACTACGGTAACTGCTGTTATAAATAAACTGTTCTTAAAATACTGGAACCAGTCCCCCATGGCAAATGCCTGACGGAAATTTTCAAAGTTCCCAAAGCTTTCGGGCAGCCATTTGAAGCTGGCCATAGATATTTCCGGGTCTGTCTTAAATGCTGTCAACACCGTAAAAATGATCGGGACCAGCGTGATGAGGACCCAGATGATCAAAACCGCATAGCTTATGCCCTTCACCAGATTTTCCTTTTTCTTTTTTCCCATATCAGCCAAGGTCATTCTCATCACCTCCCCCAAATCTCATATTGATAAGCGTGATCGCAAAGATTATCACCATAAGCACCACTGCCTGCGCGGAGGCATACCCCATCTTATAATACTCAAATCCATTCCTGTATATCTGATGTGCGATGGTTGTGGTGGAGTTCATAGGCCCTCCGTTTGTCACGATCAGCACCTGCCCAAACACCTGGAAGGAATTGATACATGCCATAACAAACACAAAAAAAGTGGTTGGCTTCAGCATGGGTATCGTCACATGAATAAATTTTTTCCAGGATGTGGCCCCGTCAATGCTGGCCGCCTCGTACAGATAATCCGGTATCCCCTGAAGTCCGGACAAAAACAAGATCATATTATACCCCGTGGTACTCCATATGCTCATGATCGCTATGGATATCATAGCCATAGAGGCACTGCTGATCCACGGCACGGCCTGCATTCCAATATCTTTCAGCACCTTATTCAGGATGCCTGAGGTGGTGTCGTACAGATAGAGCCAGGCCATGGACACTGCCACCATGGAAAAAATATTGGGCAAATAGAACAAGGTCCGCAGAAATCCTTTTCCCTTCAGCTTCTGATTCAGAAACATTGCCAGCGCAAGCCCAAGAACCATGGCCGGTACAATCGCCAGTACACAATAAAACAGCGTGTTCCCAACACTTTTAACAAAAATAGGGTCCTTTGTCAGTTGAATATAATTGCTGATTCCCACAAAATGGGCTTTGCTTAAATCATAGTCCGTAAAAGACATGGCAATGGTCCAGATAACAGGAATCAGAATGAAAAATGTGTATATGAGATAACTGGGCGCGATCAGCAGATATGCTGCATTCTGCTGTTCCAGTTTTCCTCTTTTCTTCCCGATTTTTTTCATGATCATATAGTCTCCTATTTACTGGCCTCCACAACTGCATTCCACTGTGCAGCACTGTCCTTCAGCGCGGCTGCTGCCTCTGTTCCGTTAAACACAGATTCCATGGCAGGTCCGATATTAGATTGTGCCTCTCCAAAATTGGGATGCATGGGTTTTCCGTAGGAAAAGGATTTATCATAAGAATATACAATATTTTCATAGTCGGGATTGATCTTAATATAGTCCTCATTCAAAGATTTTCTGCCGGAATAATGACCTGCGATCTCAGCGAACTGCTTCAGGGAATCTTTGGAGAACATGTGGAGGAGCATATCTGCCGCTGTATCCGGATTCTTGGAGTTGGCGTTGGCCGCCAGGTAGTCTCCGATAAGCAGAGTCGGCATCTCATTTTTTATACAGCCGATCTGTCCGGGAAATGCACTGTCGTCTGTCACATAGCCCTGATTGGCGTCAATCGCCATGGCAGCAACGCCTGATGCCACACCTGTAGTTCCCGCAGCTGCATCCTGGAAGCATACATTTCCGGATTCATAAAGTTTATTCATGTACTCCATTGCCTGTATGCCGGCATCCTGGTCATAAACTGCCTTGTAATCGTCATCCCAAAGGGCAGGTTCGTCCGTAAACATCCCCATATAGGTAAAAAGTTCCTGTACTTCATCCGGGTCGATCTCCAGTCCGTAGGTTACCACATTTCCGCTGTCATCCCTGACCGTCATTTTCTCTACCAGTTTCTCAAAGTCTTCCGGACTCTTGATGTTCAATTCTTCCTCTGTAACCTGATTCTGCTCTGCGATATCTTTTCTGTAAAATATGGTTCTGTTGGACGGTTTGAAGAGAGCATAGTAATCACCATCCCGCTGGCAGATTTCCAGGATATTTTCATAAAAATCATCATATCCGTCCCAATCCTGGGGAATATATTCAGACAAATCCAAAAGATTGCCTGCCCTCTGCACCGAACCGATCTGCCCGTAGCCCAGCATAAAAATATCGGGACCGCTTGCACCTGCAAGACCTGTGTTCAGCTTTGTAAAGTAATCACTCCATGGAATGTAAGTAAGCTGATAATCTACATCTGTATTTTTCTCACAATATGTATCCAGAACTGTCTTATAAGCCTTGTCTGAATCCGCGTCCCCGCTTCCCGCGATCCAGATGTTCATGACTGTCTTTTCGCTCCCTTTTTTGCTCTCAGCTTTTGCCTCATCAGAGCCTCCCTGACATGCCGTGCACAGCATCATAACTGCCATTCCCAATGCGATCAAACTTTTTTTCTTCATCCTCTTATCCTTTCCGTTTTCCATTATTTGGTTAAGCGCTTTCTCATTTAAAATATAAGAAATTACCTTTGTGCAGCTACTCTGTTCCCTTATATCATTCACTTTATTCGGCAAATCAACTGATATTTTAGGTATTTATCGGTCGTACAACCTTTTGCGCACGTGGTTAAGCGCTTTCTCATGCTGTTACCATACATCAAACCGGCTTTTTAGTCAATATATTCTTCTGATATTTTATTTTTTTATACTCTTTGCACAATTATAAATGCTGTTTTTTGTTGATAATGTTTTATAAGCTTTGCGTAACCGTTTACACAAACTTATTGACAAATGGGGATTTCTCCTTTAAAGTAATACTAACAGAGGCAGATCTTCTGTCTTTCATGCAGTACACCAAAACGAAAAGGATATCAAAAATGGAATCTGAAAAAAATATTACGATATATGATATAGCCCAGGCAACCAATCTATCCATTGCCACCATTTCAAGGATCATTAATAAAAAGGGACGTTATTCCGCCGAGACGGAATCCAGGGTCATAAAAGCCATGGAGGAATTGGGTTATACCCCCAGTGCCAGTGCGCAAAGCCTTGCCTCCAATCAGACACACACCATAGGACTGGTCCTTCCATTCTGGAGTATACAACAGCCCAATGACGAATTTACGATCCAGTTTCTAAGCGGTGCCACGATCGCGGCCAATCATCTGAAATATGATCTGCTTTTAGATAACCGTTCCTTCGTCCCGTCAGCTTCCACCAGCCAGATCATAAAACGCCGCAGAGTGGATGGTTTTATTTTTTCCGCTGTGGGAAACAGTTACCAGCATTTTATGGAGGAGCTTATCACTTCCGGCTTCCCTACTATTTACACGGGAGTGCAGCTCCCCTTTGATAAGGACGGCTGCAACGTCTACGGAGGACATGAAATATACAAACAGGATTTTCTGGAGATCTGCTATCAGAAAGGATACCGAAATACAGCGCTGTTTACCAGCTATATGCAGGCTCAGGAACTGCAGATGGTGGAGATCAGCCGCCAGATCGTGGAAGATTTTCGGTTGAAGAAAGGGCTGTCCCAGGACCAGTGCCGCTTTGTCATGTACGATTATTACAATCCTAAAAGCTTTCAGTATGCACTGGAAGAACTGCTTACACAAAAAAATCCTGTGGAGGCTATTTACCTCGACCAGTTCCCTACCTGCAGCCATGCTTACAGTATCATAAGTTCCATGGGGCTGCGTATTCCTGAGGATATAGCGGTTGTGGCAACCAGCCAATACTCCCGGGGCGGTGAAGAATTTTCCCCAAAACTGACCACCACCTATGTACACTCCTATGAGATGGGGTACCGGGCAGTGGAACTTCTGGTCAACAAAATAGAAAAGAAAGGATTAGAGTTTGAACACGATATTCCCTATTCCTTTCTGTATAGAGAGAGTTTTCTCCCGCTGGAACAGGGGCAGGAATAAAAAGAGGCCGCCGCATTGATCTCTCAATACGGCGGCCCCTTTTTATTTCATCTATTACTGAGCTAACTTAACCGGGTTAAGCTTAACGCTCGGTCCCATTGTGGAAGCGAGTGTAACACTCTTCAGGTACTGACCTTTCAGTGTGCTTGGCTTAGCCTTTGTGATAGCTCCCATGAGCGTCTGGAAGTTGTCCGCTAACTGCTCCTCTGTGAAAGAAGCTTTTCCGATTGGCACGTGAATGATGTTTGTTTTATCAAGACGATATTCAATCTTACCAGCTTTGATATCCTGAACAGCTTTTGTAACGTCCATTGTTACGGTTCCGGCTTTCGGGTTTGGCATTAAGCCTTTTGGTCCGAGTACACGACCCAGACGTCCAACAACACCCATCATGTCCGGTGTAGCAACAACAACGTCGAAATCTAACCAGCCTTCGTTCTGGATCTTCGGAATCAGTTCCTCAGCTCCAACATAGTCTGCACCGGCAGCCTGAGCCTCATCAGCTTTGGCATTCTTTGCAAATACTAATACACGAACAGTTTTACCGGTTCCGTGCGGCAGTACAACTGCACCACGAATCTGCTGGTCTGCATGACGTCCATCACAACCTGTTCTGATATGAGCTTCGATTGTTTCGTCAAATTTAGCTACTGCTGTTTTCTTAACTAAAGCGATAGCTTCTTCTGTATCATATAAGTTTGCGCGATCAACTGCTTTTGCAGCCTCTACATATTTCTTTCCGCGTTTCATATTAAATAACCTCCTAGTGGTAATTGCGGGAATGTCCCTCCCACGTTCGTTTCAATAGTTCAAAAGGCAAGGCCTGGCCTTATTCCTCTACAGTGATTCCCATACTTCTTGCAGTACCTGCAATCATGCTCATTGCTGCTTCTAAGGAACCTGCATTTAAGTCCGGCATTTTCATCTCTGCGATTTCCTGGATCTTAGCCTTGGAAATTGTAGCAACTTTAGTTTTGTTCGGAACACCTGAACCGGATTTCAGGTTGCAGGCTTTCTTTAACAGAACTGCTGCCGGCGGAGTTTTGGTTATAAAGCTGAAACTTCTGTCCGCATATACTGTGATAACAACCGGGATGATCAAATCTCCCTTATCTGCTGTTCTCGCATTGAATTCCTTTGTAAACTGTACAATGTTTACACCGTGCTGACCCAGAGCAGGTCCAACCGGTGGTGCTGGTGTTGCCTTTCCAGCAGGGATCTGTAATTTAATATAGCCTGTTACTTTCTTTGCCATTTTTCGGCACCTCCTAATTATGTGGTAATGTCGGGGATTTCCCTCCCACGAGCCATGTGACGTATGGCCCTTTCATCTTCGTTACATTTTCTTAACTTCTGCGAAACTGATTTCAACTGGCGTTTCGCGGCCAAACAGCTCAACATTTATTGTCACAATCTGTTTGGATTCATTGATACTCTGGACAACGCCCACGGTATCTTTCCAAACTCCGCCTGTAACAACAACACTGTCACCTTCTTCAAAGTCGATCTGGACTGTAACGTTCCGGATACCCAGACGGTCCATCTCTTCCTCTGTCAAAGGAACCGGTTTTGACCCCGGACCAACGAATCCTGTGACACCGCGCGTGTTTCTTACAACATACCAGGTATCATCATTCATCACCATGTTAATAAGGACATAGCCCGGAAACATCTTCTTCTGCACCAGCTTCTTCTGGCCGTTTTTCATTTCCTCAACGTCCTCCATGGGAACACGGACTTCCAAAATCTGATCTTCCAGGTGTCTGTTTTCAATTGTCTTGTCAATGTTGGCTTTTACCTTGTTCTCATACCCTGAATAGGTATGTACAACATACCAATTTGTTTCTGACATAAAATCACCTTGTCCTTATTTGATTAATAGATTCAGAATCTGCAGGACGCCGCTGTCAATCACGGAAATGAGCACTCCCAGGATGGCAGTGATCGCTACAACCGCAACCGTCTGTTTAACCAGCGTCGGCCTGTCAGGCCAGATAATTTTTTTGAATTCAGCCTGAAGCCCTTTGGTCCAGTTCTTCTTAGGAGCTTTTACTTTCTTTTCTGCATCCATAGCTTCACCTCTCGAGCCCAATTATTTGGTTTCTTTGTGCATTGTGTGAGCCTTGCAGAACTTACAGTATTTTTTTGTCTCCATACGTTCCGGATGGTTCTTCTTTTCCTTTGTCATGTTGTAATTACGCTGTTTACATTCAGTACATGCCAATGTTATTTTTACGCGCACGACTTCTCCACCTCCATGTGTCTTTTATCTCCGGCAGATTCACGTCTCTGCCGCATGCAACGTTTCGGTTTCCTGCGACAAGACCTCTTTTGTTCCTGAAAATTAGGCACAAAAAAAAGACCTACTTCCACTGTCGCTTGTCCAGTTTAGCACAGAAAGAGGTCTTTGTCAATAAATTTTATCCTTTTGTTCCCGTGGTAGCAATTCCTTCCACAAACTGTTTTTGAAAAAGCAGAAACAATATTATCATAGGAATGATCGCGATAACTGATCCCGCCATAAGCTGCGGATAGTTTGTAGTATACTGCCCCTGAAGCATTGCCAGTCCTGAAGAAAGCGGCATTTTTTCCACCGAAGTATTGACAACCAGAGGCCACAATAAATCTTTATAAGCAAAGAGTGCCGTAAAAATAGCCAAAGAAACTATCCCGGATTTCGTCAGCGGCAACATTACCTTTAGAAATGTCTGCCCCGGATTGCAGCCATCTAATACTGCCGCTTCCTCAAGCTCTTTGGGTATCCCCATGAAAAACTGCCGCAGAAGAAAAATACCGAATGTACTGGCAATACCCGGTACAACCAATGCCTTGATTGTATTCTGCCATCCCAGATTGGAAACAATTAAATACTGGGGCAGAATAAAAATCTGGGAAGGTACCATCATTGGCATAAGTACCAGAATAAAAAGCAGATTTTTGAAAGGAAATTCCATACGTGCAAATGCATAGGCAGCCAAAGCGCTTAATATTGTAGAAAACACAATTCTGAGCAATATCATAAGGACTGTATTTACAAAAAAACTTGTAAAGGGAAGCGTATTCCACACATCTTTATAATTTACCGGATTCCACGTTTCCGGAAAAACAGCAGGAGGTACTTTTAAAGACTCTGAAAGGGACTTAAATGATGTAAGAAGACTCCACAAAAAAGGGAATATCATCACAACAGCTCCTAATGACAGAAGTAAATATACCACCAAATGGCTTTTATCCAGTTTTCTTTTCATATCTCCACCCCATTATCCTATTCTGCTTTTATCATATACAATTCCGCCAACGTCAAATTTTTTTACCAGTCCATCGTGAAATTCACAGCTATAAAAATCCCCTTTCCATTTTCCGTCAATGATTTTGGTAATCCCCTCCAGATAAATATAAACTATTTCTGATGGAAGTATGTATTGTGTGCAGCTGTGAGGATTATCCCTTTTTCCATGTGATGGAAATATTTTTGTTTCCTCACTTATGTAATGTGTAAGTTTCCTAAGGCTTTCCCTATACTCTTTTAAGGTTACAGACGGGCTGAGCATTCCAGGTCCCAAATGTCCCCAGGCCTCCCAGGTAAGGAGTACATCTCCTGTGAAAACCCACTGAAAGTGTTCCTCGATCAAAGCAATAGAGCCTATACTGTGGCTGGGTATCTCCAAAACTTTAAATACATATTTACCTATATCAATAATATCCCCATCTTTTAAAGTCTTTACTTTTCCTGCAATTCCGGGTGCCCACTTTTGCCTGGCAGTTTCACATACAGGTATCTGATCAATATAATACTCCTGCATAACTCTGCGCTCCTGTTCTCCAACCGGTATATGTGAATATGGTTCATCAAATCTTCCTACATATACCGTATCAAACTGATTATTTCCCGAATTATGATCCAAATGCGCGTGCGTGTTAATGACCATTACACGTTTCTCACCACATTTATCCGTTATAACCTTTTTTAAATCTGTAATTCCCAGACCGGTATCTATCAGCAATGCTGTTTTCGTCCCATTGATAAGATACATGGTCACCTTATCCATCTCGTTAATAGCCCATATATCCGGGCAAAGTTCAGTTATTTCTATTTCTTCCATGTTTCCCTCCTATTGATAGTGGACCCATTTCTTCTGCACCTTCATTTGAACTACTGTTAGAATTAATACCAGAACCAGCAGTACCGTAGCAATGGCAGAACCATAACCCTTATTATTATTGGCAAACGTATATTTATAAAAAAGATATACAATGGATTCACCTGACTTTAATGAAGGGTTTGTGCTGTCCAGCATCATAAAAATATGATCAAATACCTGAAGGGAACTAATCATCGTAGTCAGGACAACAAAAAATAGGGTTGGCGAAACCAAAGGTACCGTTATGTGCAAAAATTGTTTCACAGAAGTTGCACCGTCAATCTGGGCCGCTTCGTAATAAGACCTTGGGATATCCTGAAGTCCGGCTAGAAGAATTACCATATTATACCCAACTAATGACCATATACCGACAATCATCACAGAAATTAAAACCGTATGGCTGTCCGCTATCCAGTTAGGACCCTGAATGCCAAAAACAGATAAGAAATAATTGATAAAACCAAACTCCGAATTGTACAACCATCTCCAAACCATGGCTACGGCTGCCGGCGCGGATATTACAGGAAGAAAATACAATACCCTATATAAAGATTTTGCCTTGATAGACATATTCAAAAACACAGCTGTAAGCAAAGATAGCGAAACACCTACCGGCACTGTTATAATTGTATAGATGCAGGTATTAAAAAGTGACCGCCAGAATTCACTGTCGTGAAACAAAGTTTTGTAATTTAAAAGTCCTATAAAAACCGGAT
This sequence comes from Blautia marasmi, assembly GCF_900258535.1. Classification (NCBI taxonomy): domain Bacteria; kingdom Bacillati; phylum Bacillota; class Clostridia; order Lachnospirales; family Lachnospiraceae; genus Blautia; species Blautia marasmi. The sequence goes on along the minus strand of NZ_OIWX01000001.1, from coordinate 2,456,072 downwards.
TCTGAAATCCCTTAACCTCATTTAAGCTTAAATAAAATGTCTGGATGATCGGCCACAAGTTCAAAATACAAATCAGGATTAAACTCGGCGCAATAAATCCATATGCCCACATATACTTCTTCATATGTTGTTTCTTCATTTTCCGCCTCCCTCACCGGCAGGAATTGTTCCTGCCGGTTCCAACTAAATCACAAAAAACTCTTTATTTCTGAAGCACTTCATTGATTTTTTCAGCCAATTCCTTACATCCCTCTTCAACAGGAAGTGTACCCGAAAAAATTTGTGTCATATAATCCTCTTCTATGTTGACCCATTCACTTCTGGTTGCACAATATTGACTGGAAAATCCGTATTCAGAGGCATCAACAAATACCTGCGCATTGATTTTTGGAAAACGTTCCACCCATGACGTCTGTGTTCCTTTATAAGCTGATATAGCGGCGCCCGACTTTGACTGTATTGTATTAGCTTCTTCACCCGACAGATATTCTACAAACTTCCACGCCTCTTCTGGATGAGGTGTATTAGCTGCTATGCTATATCCCATACCTCCGCAGAGGTCTGCTCTGATCTTTCCTTTCGTCAATGGAGCCACATCACAGTTTAGTCCTTCAATCCCCATATATTCACTGGCCATCCAGGAGCCACCTATATGCATTGCGGCTTTTCCTGACTCAAAGTATTGGTCGGCTGTTGTATTTGCATAGTCTGTCATCGTCGGAGAATATCCATTCTCAATGAAATCGACCATATATTTAACAGCATCTATTGTATTTGCATCATCAAACAGGGATTTCGTCTCATCTTCACTGATAATTTCACCCTCATTCTGCCAAATATAATGATACGCAGCATCGTTCGTGTTATACTGGACAAGAAGCCCGTAAATGCCTTTTTCCTTATCTGTCAGTTGCCCGGCTGCCTCTTTCAATTTATCCCAGTCCCATGTGTCATCCGGATAATCCATTCCGCGGGCGTCAAAAATATCTTTGTTATACCACAATCCGAAAGTGGAGTAATCCTTGGGAATTGCATACTGCTTTCCTTCTACATTAAAATCATCATTGATATTCTGGGGAAATTTACTTAAATCCGCAATTGAACTTTTCTCAATTCTATCTGTCAAGTCCAAAAGCTTTTCCCCATCCACATATGTATATACCTGTTCCGGATGCATCCAGAAGATATCCGGGAGACTGTCACTTGTTCCGGAGGCCTGAAGTTTTGTCCAATACTGTTCCCACGGTGTGTATTCTACCTTCACATTTATATCCGGATTTTGCTTCTCGAAGGCATTCACCATATCCTGCATTCCCTCCTGCTGCAGTTTATCCCATATAGAAAATGTCAAAGTTACTTTACCACCCTCCTCTTCTCCTGATTTTACGGAATCACTGCCATTTCCGCATCCTGCCAATGCAGTGATCCCAATCATGATGCCTAACCCTGCCGCCAATAATTTTTCCAATTTTTTCTTATACATTTTTTTCTCTCCTTTTCTGATTATTAGAAGTAAATACATGTCTTTTTTCTTTGGTATCCGCTGTTTTATATTTCATATTATAAGACTTTTATTTTCTTATTATCATCAACAAATCCACTATTTTATTATACATTTCTTGCATTCTGACAAACTATATATTAAACTGTAATAAAAGGTCAATATGAAGTAAAGGATGTGCACTATGTTTACAAATGATTTCTTTCTGGACGAAAAAGATTTTGACAAAAATCTGGATATTGTGATTAATAATGTGGGATTCTCCAGAAATTCAGCCGGATATACCTACGGATATGACTGGCGGGAATACTATATACTTCACTACATAATTTCCGGACAGGGTATTTACAAAGTAAATGACTGCACTTATCATCTTCACGCTAAGGACGGTTTTCTTGTTCCTGCCCGCACTATGGTTATCTATCAGGCCGATGAAACAGAACCTTGGAGTGTATATTGGGTAGGTTTCTGGGGGAAAAAGGCAGACTATTTTCTTAACCGCATGAATCTGAGTGCTGAGAATCCGGTCTTTCATTATGATAAAGATGATTCTCTTATCACACATATGGAATCTATGTTCAAAGAAGTGAGATATCCGCAGCGTGCCCAGGAGGTTCTTCTGGGTCATTTTTATCAGGCTGCTGCCTGTATTATAAATTATAATAAAGACAGTCTGAATCCTGTATTACAAAATTATGTAACAATCGCCACACGCTTTATTGAACACAATTTCCGTATTCCCCTTCGTGTACAGGATTTAGCGGAGGAATGCAATATAAGTGCGTCACAGTTATACCGCTGTTTTATAAAAGAGCTGGGAATCTCCCCGCATCAATATATAGAAAAGCTGAAAATGGAAAAAGCTGTAGAATTTATCACACAGACAGATATGCCTTATAAAGAAATTGCCTATCTTCTCGGATATGAGTATGAATCGCATTTTTTTAAGGTGTTTAAACGTAATTTGGGAAGGAGTCCTTCCTGCTTCAGAAAATAGGAGTTGCCTTGGTATCCTTATAATACACCGTACAAAACTAAGCAAAGAGAAGGAACAGGCTATCACATTACCTGTTCCTTCTCTTCATCATTCTTAATCTCCCAATGAATCAAAATCGTCAATATTGCTCTCAGCACAATGATCCCCGCCACAATATAGATCTCCGACAGTTCCCTCACAACCACCGTGCGCAGAATCTCACTCCCCAATTTAAACTCCAGCCCCATGGCAAGTCCTTTTGCAAGGAGAAGTTTTGTATTGGGATCCCGCTTAATATAGTGGATGATACCCCGGACCCCCGCAAAAATAATAATACCCACACCAATATATTCAAATAACAGGATTGCCAAATCCACAATGTTCCTCAAAGTCTCTTCCAAAAACAGCATAGCTATCCTTTCCCACAGGCCAACACCAGTAATCCGTCTGCTGTCAGTATGCCCAGCCTTTCATTTTTCTTTCGTGTTATGTAAACTTTAGTTACTGCAAAGGTACCGAACCGTTACAAATGGTCCACATAGGATATCAACTCCCTCTCACTGGCAATATCGCCGTCAAAGGGATAGTTCTTTTCCGCTCTCTCAAACAGTTTCAGCCATTTCTGTGCTGCTTCCCCATCCTGATTCTGAATCAGCTCATAGGCGTATTGAATACGCAGCACGGACGGCATGGATGAGGAGCGCTTCAAAAACTCCTGAACACCGGCCTTCTCATACTCTCTGCGCACTTCTTCCCCCGGACCATTCAGCATAAGCCTGCAGAATATCATTTCCGCCTCCAGCATGGATTTCTGGATTCCTATAAGACCGGAAGCATGCTCCAGCACCCTTTCCCCTATTTCCAGTGCTGCCGGAAAGTCCACCCTGTCAATATTACGGCTGACGGCAAACACACCGGTTGCTGCACACAGAGCATTATCCCACAGCTCTTCCGGCGCAGGTTCAAACCACTCCTGCGGCATATCCTTTAAGCGTACGCCCAATGTAAACTGCTCATTTATCTTTAACTGCAGCCACAGACAGCACACTGCCTCTTTATCCTTCCCCAGATGGAGCGCATTGTATCCATCATTATCCACCCCGCCAAGCTGCATAGGTATTCCATTCATCAGCGCTAAAAAGACACCTACGATAACAAATGCCATAAACAGGATCTGCAGATACCCGTGTCCGTCTATCGCAAAACAGATAACCATTGAGGCCCCGGCAAACAGCAGATTAAAAAGACTTCCTCCCAGGTTGTACAACATATAGGGCATACTTCCATTCACCAAATCCGGCGGTGCCAGAAGGCACTGTCCCCCTGTTCCCATAAGGGAATACCGCCCCCGCTTAATCCCGTCTCTTTTCTTAACCAGAATCACTTTTCCTACGCGGAAGGAAGAAAATTTGTATCCACTTAGAAGCCCGCAGACCAGATGTCCCCCTTCATGTACAATAACTTGCAGAAATGCTGCTACATAAAGGCACAGGATCATCCACACAAGGCCTGCCACAATTTCCTCAGTACTAACCTTCCCCCCGTGCATTCTCTCCACAAACATCATACCAAAGTACCCGCATGCTCCGCCGATCAGGGCTCCCACGATCATCTGCGGCCACGGTCTCCGTCTTTTCCTTTTTATTCTGCCCATAATCTGCTCATTCATCCTCCGAAAACAGCCTGTAAATTAAATATGCCGGGCTGTTGATCAATCTGCCGTCTCTTAATTTCTACAGTTCCATATCATACGATCAAACGCTATATCACGCACACCTTGGGCTATCCCGGCTAAAATATCGGACTGCAGGCCAGCCTTCTGCAGATACGCCCTCTTTTATTTTTGGTAAATACGGACAAATTCCCTGACCTGCCGTTCCAGTTCCTCAAGTCCATCCTCCACATTACTGTCCCCGCCGTCGTATTTATTCAGGAGAAAAAATATAGGCGCGTAGAAATTCACTGCCATAGCCCTGGCATCCGTCCCTGAAAAAACGCCTTGACGTATCATCTCACCGAATAAGACCGTCTGGTAACGGATACTGTCCTCCATATAAATCTTCCGGTAAACCGCTGCGATCTCTTGATCCCGGTACTGTTCTATGGTCAGCATTCTGCGGAACCTCCCTGCAAAGGGGTCCTGTAGGTAAAACAAAAAAACTTTTTTGCTCAGCTCCACCAGCTCATTCTCGGTTATCCCGCCGTATGCAATTGCGGCCTCCTCCATGGAAGTGTCATCCGGCAGGCCGAAGGTATGGCTCATTGCCTCCATCCTTCTTGCCATTTCCTCCACAATAGTCTCAAAGATCTCTTTTTTGCTCTTAAAATGTTTGTAGAGGGAGCTGTCCTTGATCCCCACTGCCTCCGCAATGTTTTTCACGCTGGTGCCCTGGTATCCCCTGCTTGAAAAAAGTGTCAGGGCCTCCTCCACGATCCGCTCTTTAGTTGACATAACTCATTCTATCCCTTTCAGGTAATCCTTCACTTTCTTTTCCTGCTCAAACAAGGCACAGCCGCCGGTATGCATCTCCGTGAGACTGCCGTCCTCCCTCAGCCTGCAAAACAGAGGGGAATCCATAGCATCCCTGAGGCTGGTCTCCTGCAGACTGGTATCGGAATAAGGGGAGAACGGACAAGGCTCCGCCCCGCCGCTGGCATTGATATGAAAAAATCCCCTCCCCGCAGCAAGACATCCGCCCGATGCCCTCTCATCCCCGGGAAACGAAATAAGGAGCATATCTCCCTGCATTTCCCGCAATATCTCCAGCCTGTCTGCCAGATATTCCCTGTCCCCATCATCCGGCGCCAGATTCCTTGTTGCCCTGTCTGCCGGCACGTATTCCACATAGATCACAGCTTTACAGCCCAGAAGAGAAAGCTTCCTAAGAAATGCATCTGCAGTAACCTCCTCCATATTCTCTTTGGTCACGGTTACCGATACCCCATATAAGATATCCCGGCCCCTCAGATCCTCCATGGTCTGTATTAAACCGTCATAAATCCCGCTGCCTCGCCTGGCATCTGTCCTCTGCCTGTCGCCTTCCATACTGAGAACCGGCAGCAGATTCCTGTTATCCATAAAAAGCTGCAGATATGTACCTCTGTCTGCCTCTCCTTTATCAGGCACCTCAGAGACTGCTTCCCCTTCCGCGCAGCGGGGCAATGTATCATTATTAATCATAGTACCATTAGTGAAAACAGGGAACAAGATATTTTTTCGCATTCCTGCCTTTTTCAGTACATCCGGTCTCATCAGAGGCTCACCTCCGGCCAGCAGGATAAAGCCTACTCCCATGTCCTCGGCCTGGGCAAAGATATCATCCCACTGTTCGGCACGCATCCCTATCCGAACTGCCTCACTGCCGCAGGTGTGATTTGCCCGGGCGTAACACCCTTTGCAGTGAAGATTGCACTGGCTGGTTATGCTGGCGATCAGGAAAGGGGGCACATGTTTCCCGTTCTGCTCCGCCTGCCTGCGCTTTCCTGCCGCCCGTCCGGCTGCCTTAGCATATTTCAGCAGGTACATGGCTGATCTCGGATTTGTGAATGATGCTTTTTTCATTCCTTTTATAATATTTTCCACTCCGCGGCTAAGATACTGCTCCAATTGTAATCTCTCCATAATCTTTTCCATACCTTTCTCTGTCTGGGTCATCGGCGCCTTCAGCTAGTAAACACTAGCCTTTTTTCTTTCATTATAGCTAGTATACACTAGCCTGTCAAGTGAAAGTAACCACACAAAACATAAGTCCGCCCATATCCTGCACACAGCGTTGGTCCTGTCCAAAAACTTCTCATAAAAAATGCAGACAATCACCGGCACTACGATGATTGTCTGCAAAATAGGAATACCTCTTTATCCGTTAATAACCTCTTTATCCGTTAATAAATCCGGCAATTGTATCTGTCACCTCATCAGGGATATGCTTTACCCCCTGATAACTGGCCGGGCCGTCCTCATATCTGCCTTCCATGAACATATGGCTCAGTCCGGGGAATGACACAAACTGCCAGTTGTCTTTCCCCTCATAGTTGTCTTTCCATATCCGGAAATCATCCATAGTCACCTGATAATCCTCCTCGCCCTGAAGGACAAGCACCGGCATGGTCATATCCTCTGCTTCCTTCACGGCATCGTAATCCAGCAGGCTTTTTATATACGTGAGATCCTGACCCATGATCTTTTCATCTTCGGAGAGGGAATCTATATTTTTCATCTGTTCCACTGCAGCAAAGCCTTGTTCATACACAGCCTTCTCCTGCTCTGACGGATTGGGATTCAGGCTCTGAAGAAACGTGTACTGACGCTCCAGCGTCTCCGCAAACCCTCTGGCGGGACCTGCCATCATGACACATCCGTCCGGCTTGGCCTCACGTGCAATTGCGCCCATCATCTGAGCCCCCTGGCTGTGTCCCACCACGTATACCTTTGAAACGCCCTCCTGCTCACGCAGCATTTTAACAGCGGCAACCGCATCATTGACCGTTTCGTCATAGACTGTAAAATCCTTATCCTCGGCTATCTCTTTTCCATACACATAGGATATCTTGTCATAACGATAGGAGGCGATCCCCTGCTTCGCCAGGCCCCAGGCTAAATCCTGAAACGGTTTTAGCTGACCGTAAGCCTCATTTCTGTCACCGCTGCCGGAACCATGCACAAATACCACAGCCGGGTATTCCTTCAGATTCTTAGGTACTGCAAAAGTCCCCGGCAGTGTACGCCCCTCTGCTATACTCAGATCCATATCCGTCTCCGTCACATTTTCCGGTATGGAGACCTCTTCTTTGCTTTCCTGATACACAGAAGTGGTAACGCCTCCTATTTTGCCCTCCAGAAAAGATATGGTCAGATTGATGGGCTGTACGGCAAAATCACAGGGGACCTGTACCACGTCATACCCGGACTGGGGCTCCCCTTCCCACGCGGGCTGAACCTCTTTCAGCTCTCCCACTGCTTCCAGCGCCGCCTGAAAAGCTGCCTGGAACTGGCCGCTTTCCACTGCGGACTTCATCTGTTCTGTATACTCATAATTTCCTTTTATGTTATCTGTATTGCCTTCGATCAAATCTTTTACAAGCGTCTCAGCCGTAGTCAGAAGATTCGAGCTGCTCTCACCTGCTGCCCCGGATTCCTTCTCCTGGGTACCGGCCTTCTCCTGGACACCGGCCTCCTCCTGTGTATCCTCCGTCTTCTTCTCAGCGCCTTTGTCCCCTGTATCCTTGTCATTTCCGGAACAGCCTGCAAACGCAAGCATGACGGCAGCGCTCAGCACAGTTACCATTATCTTTCTTTTCATAGTGATTCCTCCTTACCGCCGTAAATCTGCGGATTTGATAAATAGTTACGTTGGTCTCACTATATCACACTGCTTTAAAATCACAACTGCCTTAACTCAAAGTACAGAAAACCGGGAACAACGTAGATACCCGGACCCGCCAAGCGGTTCCAATCCCTCTTATGTCTACAGATCTGCTCCATTATTTCTGATAACTTCCGCATACCAGTGTGCAGAATCCTTCAGGATGCGTTCCTGCGTCTCAAAATCCACATAGACCATACCGAACCTGTCTGAATAGCCTTTTGCCCACTCAAAGTTATCAAGCACGGACCAGGCAAAATAGCCATCCACTTTCACCCCGTCCTCAACAGCCCGGCCAAGCTCCCGCAGATATCTGTGATAAAAATCTATCCGGCCCGGGTCATGGACTTTTCCGTCCAGAGACACCGTATCCGCACAGCAGCAGCCGTTCTCCGTGATAACAATAGGTTTCTGATACCGTTCATAGAGGAACCGCGGCCCCCAATAGAGAGATTCCGGAACCACAGGCCATCCGTTGCCTGTCCTTGGATACCCTACAGGGCGTTCCACAGCCTCCCAGCCTCCTTTTCCGTCACTTTTCACCTTATATCCGTTGTAAATATTCTGCCCGTAAAAATCCAGGGGCTGATGCATCAGTTTCAGGTCATCCGGTTTAAAGTCCGGCAAATCCTTTTCAAACAGCTTCAGCCCGTCCTCCGGATATCTGCCCAGCATGACCGGGTCGCTCCACCAGCTTACGGACCACATATAATCCGGCTTGTCCTCCACGGCAAAATATGCTTTTCTAGCAGCCTCAATATCCTCCGGCGTATCCGCTGCCGGAATTACCGGATTGGAGGTTGGCGCATATCCAATCTGTGCGTCCGGTACCAAGCTTCTGATAGCCTGCACTGCTTTTCCGTGTGCCATCATCACATGATGGGCCATTTCCAGCACGCTGCGGCGGGACATAATATTGCCGGGTGCATGTTCTCCGCTCACGTGTCCCAGCCCCACGAAGCACTGAGGCTCATTGAAGGTCATAAAAAATTTAACCCTGTCCCCAAATGCTTTTGCCGCCACAGCCGCATACTCTGCAAACCAGTCCACGATCTCAGGGTTCTGCCAGCCTCCCAGACGGTGCAGGGCAAAGGGCAGATCCCAGTGAAACAGCGTCAGACACGGTTTAATATTGTATTTCAGAAGTTCATCGATCAGAGCATTGTAGAAATCTATACCGCTCCGGTTGATCTCCCCTCTTCCCTCAGGAAAAATCCTGGACCAGGCAATAGAGAAACGATATGCCCGGATCCCCATGTCTGCCATCATTTTTACATCTTCTTTGTAACGGTGATAATGGTCACAGGCCACGTCCCCGTTGTGCATGGAAAATACTTTGCCGGGTGTCCTGCAGAAATCATCCCATACCGTGTAACCTCTGCCGTCCTCAAAAGCACCGCCCTCTATCTGATAAGAAGCGGTTGCTGTCCCCCATAAAAAGTCATCCTGAAATCCCATAAAAAAATCCTCCTCTGCATGATGGTATCTTACTATCCACAGCCCTGCAAATCCAATTCTGCAGACAGTATGTTGGTAACAGTTCAGACAAGCTGAACCGTTACGCATCCAGCCATTAAAAATCGCTTCGCCATGGGCTGCATGCCTGCCGGCACTACTTTTTCATACGCTCAGCGCAGTAAATGCGCAGACCTGTCTGAATTGTTACTAATGTTGATCTATATATTCATATTAAGCTAAAAATCCCTTGTTTTCAACAACTATAAAATGGATCAGGACAAAACAACAGAAAGCACGCTCCGCGAACTTTCCATTGTTATGAATAAACCGGAGCGGCAGGATCTCCCTGCATTCGCTCCGGCTGTCTGCTTTTATATTGTGATGCCTGCCCGTCCAAAACGCTGTTTTACATAATCCAGGCTTTCCAAGTAAGCCGCATCACCGTCCAGATGTTCAATGATCAGCGGCATATCCGGGTCTGTCCTGCCGGCAAGCTCTGCGTATTTTTCCAAATTCAGGGTTCCCTTCCCGCAGGCTGTCTCCCTAAACTGCATGGTAAATTCCTGTAAAAGGACCACATCTTTCAGGTGGCAGCTCCTGATATAAGGACCGAGTTTGCTAAAACACTCTTCCATAAACTCCTCATGATAAAAATATCTCTCCGGGGTCGTGATCCAATTGAACACATCCATATGCACGGCGAACCGCTCCCTGTCCACATCATGGATCAGCTTTACATACTCATCCGGCCCCATAGGACACATCCAAGGCATGGGTTCAATGGTATAATAAGTTTTTTTCGGATCGGCAGCATCAATGATCTGCTGTATGCTATCCACCACCATATCCCAGGTTTCCTGTGTCAAATTTTCTTTATAAGGGCCGTCCCATCGCTCTCCTCTGGAACCGGAGACATTGACACAGCATCTGGCGCCGATCTTATCAGCCAGCTTTAACTGCTCAATACACCTAATAAGAGCGGCCTCCCTGACTTTGGCATCCGGGGAGATCGGATTACACCAGGCGCCCACCTCTGCGATGGTCAATCCATATTCATGAGCTGCCTTTACATATTCCCCCAGAAGCTCTTCATCACAGGTATGATCCACAGGGAAATTAACTGAAGTACATCCCATCCGGTGCATCTTCCCAGCCCATTCCCGTGGGCTTTTGTGCTCCAGAGGGCTGGATAATCCCAGTCTCATCCGCATATCCTCCTGCTATCTGTCGCTCTCCAGCAGTTCCACAATACATTTCAGGTCTTTATAAGCATTCATGTAGGTATATCTTCCGCTGGCATCGCCGTACTCACCCTTCTGCTCCAGCACCATGCCGAAGTCCTCACAGCGTTTTACTGCTTCCGGCATTTTCATTCCCTTTATGTTGAATGCCACATGGTGAATGCCCTCTCCATGTTCATTCAGGTAATTTCTCCATGTGGAGGGTGCCTCATTTGGCTGGATCAGTTCAAGCTGGAGACCCGGGCCTACATCAAAAAATGCCAGGTAACTGTTGGCCTCCGGTGCCGGCTGGCCTTTAAATTCTGTCTGCGTTGTCTCATATTCCCCGCAGAGAGCTGCTTCCGGCTCTTCCACACCTAAAAATTCCGCCCATTTCTTCTTTGTGGCATTGATATCCTTCACAATAAACCCAACCTGGCAAACTAAATCTGTACCGACTACTGCACTCATACTCTTTACCTCACTTTTCCTTTTTGTTGTTTTTATATTCTGCCTGCTGGCGTGCCTGTTTTTATAGGCTCCGGTTTTTCGCAGGTAGTTTTCATTTCATATACTTTCTTGTCCTGTGCTGATTCCATCATACCCGTGATGGCTTCAATCACATGGCAGGCCATCTCTGCATTAACCCTTGGCTTCCTTTTCTCATCTATGGCACAGGCCAAGTCCAGAACGCCGATGCCCCTGGTGTAATCGCCTATATGGGGATACAGTTCAGGCAGTTCCACACTCGTGTCCTGCTTTTCCTTTGTCTCCCGGCTGTCATCATACAGTACATCCAGGGTTCTTTCCTTCCTGTAAATCCTTGGCCGCCCGCCGGACATATTGGGGTCCGGCACCTCCAGCGTCCCGTCTGTCCCATATATTTCAAACATGGGCAGATTGGAATGCCAGATATCAAAACTGATATTCATGCTCACGATCACACCCGAGGCCAGTTCTGCGGTTCCCGAATAATGAGTGGGTGTCTCAACCGGAACCTCCTGCCCTTTCAGAGGGCCTGTGTAAACCTTCCGCACCGGAAATCCCGTACCGGAAAAAGCGCTGACCCTTTTCACCGGACCCAGCAGCGCTGCCAGTGCCGTGAAATAGTACGGACCCATGTCATACAGCGGCCCTGCCCCCTGCCTGTAAAAATTGGCAGGTGCCGGATGCCAGGTCTCCACACCGTTTGACATCATATTGGCAGTTACATAGAGAGGCTTTCCGATCCACCCGTCATCCAGGATCTTTCTGCATGTCTGCAGAGAAGATCCCAGGAAGGTGTCCGGCGCGCTTCCCACAAGAAGCCCCTTCTCATCCGCCAGATCCATAACCTGCCTGGCCTGGGCAGCGGTGGGGGCAAATGGCTTTTCACAGAATACATGTTTTCCTGCCTGCAGTATCTTCTTATTCAATTCCATGTGAAACTGAGGAGGCGTCAGGTTCACCACCAGTTCCACCTCTTCCATGGCAAGCATTTCCTCCACGGAACACCCTGACGGTATCTGGTACTTCTCCGCATGGCTCTTTGCCAGCTCCACATTCACATCCGCACAGGCTGCCAGATGCAGGGAGGGATAAAAACGTTTGATATCCCGGATATAAGTATTACTGATGACTCCGCACCCCAGTATTCCAACATTTACATTTCTCATATCTGATTCCTCATTGCATTTCCATATGTGTTCCGGGCCTGCCTATCGTCCCGGGATCAAATAGCAGATTATTTCCTCACCCCTCAGTATGGCATTGGCTCCCCTCTGTAGTTGATAAAAGGAACATCCATATCAGGTATCTGTTTTTTCCTGTCCAGAATGTCAAACAGCCCTATGGCTGATTCCGAAGGCGGGATCTGGGCATTCTCTTTTCCCATAATAGTATCCATGCGGCCCGGATGGATCATATAGATCCGCATATGTCTGTCTGCCTTCTCCTCTGCCAGATAGTTCCGTATTTTCTGCGTATACATATTGGCAGCATGTTTTGATACTGAGTATGCCAGATAATTGTAGCCCTGAGGCGTTAAATGTCCTGCCTCGGACGTGATATTCATGATACATGCATCCTCAGATGCATACAGCAGACCGATAAAATATTTCAGAACAATAGCCGTACCTGTCACGTTCACATCCAAAGTCTTTCTGAACATATCCACATTTAAGTCAGCCACAGCATCACCCGGCATTACCATTTTTTCAAACAGCACTCCCGCGTTGTTTACAAGAAAATCTATGTGCCCGTACTTCTGACGCAGCCGCTCTGCCGCACCTTTTACCATCTCTTCATCGGTTACATCCATCTCCAGAATCAAAAGGCTGTCCGGATACTTTGTTTTCAGCTCCAGCAGATCACGGGCGTACGCTTCATCTGCGCCTTTCCTGCATCCGGCCAGCATGGTGTGGCCCCTAAGCAGTCCTTCTTTTACCATCTCATAGCCCAACCCCCGGTTGGCGCCGGTCACTAATCCAATCATACTTCCTCCTAATAATCTGACTCCCCGAACCGGAAGACCTTGAAAAGTACCAAAATAATTGCCAGCGCGATCAGCAGCAGGATCCAGGCCATAGCGGATGCGTATCCCATCTTAAAGTAAGAGAATGCATTCTGATACAGATACAGGGAATAGAACATGGTCTGATTGTCCGGGCCTCCGTTTGTCATAATGTACGGCTCTGCGAACCACTGGAACACCGCAATGATCAATGTCACCACATTATAAAGGATCGTAGAGCGCAGAAGCGGAATGGTCACAGACAAAGTCTGTCTGAAAAATCCCGCGCCATCTAAAGCTGCGGATTCGTATAGACTGTCAGGTATATCCTGCAGACCTGCCAGATAAATAATAATGGCATTGCCGCAGGTCCACACCATCATAATGATTAGCGCAGGCTTAGACCAGAACATGCTGGAAAGCCATCCCGGCCCCTGGATCCCAATATAACTGAGAAGGCGGTTGATAATACCGGTCTCCGGCTGCATGACCCATATCCAAAGCAGACATGCCACCACTGTGGGCACCAGCGTAGGGATAAAAAATGCCACCCGGAACGGTCCGGTGTATTTTAACTTCTTGTTATTCATTATAATAGAGACCGCCACTGCAATAAATGTAGTGATAGGGACTCCAAAAATGATCATATAAACGGTATTACTCATTGCCTTCAGAAACGTTTTATCCTGAAACAGCATTTTGTAATTGTCAAGTCCGATAAAGACAGGATCTTTGATCACCTGGTAGTCACACAGGGAATAATACAGGGAGGAACAGATCGGAAATAAGGTAAATACCAGAAAACCGATTATCCACGGGGAAACAAACAGCAGCCCATGAATGGCCTCTTTTTTTCTCATATTCATTTTTTTCATTGTTTTCCCCTCCTACCCCTTAATTCCTGACATGGCAATACCCTGGATGAAATACTTCTGCATAACAAAGAACAGGATCAATACCGGCAGGATCATAACTGCTCCCAGCGCCAACAGCATACTCCAGTTCGGATCCAGATTGGATTTCAGCATAGAAGCCGCCAAAGACAGTGTGTACAGTTCATCTTTCCCCAAGAATACCAGCGGTCCTAAGAAATCATTCCAGGATCGTATAAATGCAAAAATAGCAACCGTAGTCAACGCAGGTTTAGCCATTGGGATAACCAGCTTTGAGAAGATAGTAAATTCTCCGGCCCCGTCAATACGGGCAGCTTCCGAAATGTCCTGTGGGATCCCTGTAAAAAACTGGCGCAGCAGGAAGATAAAGAACGGGTTCCCGAAAAAGCAGGTAACGGTAAGGGGAAGAAAAGTCCCGATCCATTTCATCTTGGTAAACATAAGAAACAGGGGCACCAGCGTTACCTGATACGGAAGGATCATGGTAATGAGTACTAAAATGAATACTTTATCACGTCCCGGCCAGCGCAGTCTGGAAAATCCGTATGCCACCAGGGAGCAGGATAAAAGAGAACCGACAATATTACAGATCACAATGATCATTGTATTTTTCAAGTACTTAAAAAAGGGAATTGATGAAAACATATTCACAAAGTTATCCAGCCTGAATTTATCAGGCAGCCATTTAAACGGCGTCCTGAACAGTTCACTCTCTGCCTTAAAAGATCCCATAAACAGATAAAATATCGGCAGAACGAACAGAATAGCCAAAACAATCAAAAATGCATATAAAAGTATCACTTCCAGACTGGGGCCTTTTCTGTGTTTCCTCTTCCCATCCGGTTTTGCCATTTTGAATCTCCTTTCATTCTGATGAAACTCTCTGTGCGGCACGTATGCGCCGCACAGAGTATTCCATAAAAACCGCAGATGACCTTACTCTGCTTTATCAAGTTCTGCCTGATATTTATCCTGAAGTTTCTGAAGTTCTCCCTGAATATCCGTGATGTTTCCGTAAATCACACCTTCCCTGAAGGTTACAAATGCTTTGGACAATTCAGCCGAGCAGGAACACAATGCAGGTATTCCGTTTTCCGGTGAGTTGGCAAGTTCCCTCTCCATCAGATACATTTCATCGCCCTCTTTTGTCAGGCTGACGTTGTCAAACTCCGCGTCACTTGTAGGGATACTTCTCCACTGTGCAAAGTTGTCCTCATTAACGGCACCTGACATACAGAATTTAATGAACAGTGCAGCCAGTTCGGGATTCTCTGAGCCCTTCGGTATTGCAAATACATTGGTCTGGAACGTAGTGCTGTTAGCCCGTCCGCCCTCCGGCACCGGTACCGCGCAGGCTTTATAATTTACATCCGGTGCATATACACGCAGTGCATTGGAGAACCAGTTTCCGGTGATGGTCATGCCTACCTTACCTGTCATAAATGCATGGTCCGGTGAAAACATTCCGCCAAGTCCTGAGGTAAAGGACTGGATTCTCTCCGGGTCATATTTCTGTCCGTAGGACTGCAGCCATTCCATACAGGAAACCACTTCCGGGGATGTCAGATTCAGTTTGTTGGTCTCAGAATCATATACGTCTGCACCAAAGAAAAATGGAAGTGTAAAAGCGTCATCTTTTAAGTCCAGCCATGGGATAAGACCAAATCTTTCATATGTCCCGTCATCCTTCTGAATGGTCATGGCCTCTGCCCACTGATCCAGTTCTTCTAATGTTTTTGGCGGATTCTCCGGATCCAGCCCGGCCTCTTTCGCGATATCTGGATTGTAATACAGCAGCATGACATTGGTGTCCTGAGGGATCAGATACGGTTCATCCTTATAATATATAACATCCTTACACCCATTGAAAAAGCTGTCCACATTCAGGTCTACCTGCTCCAGATACGGCTCCAGCATTTCAAAACTCCCGTTTGCCGCGTAGGAATAAGCAGAAACCGCATTGTCACAGATAACCAGATCCGGTGCCTGACCGCCCGCAATGGCTGACAGCAGTTTTCCGTTGTTGATACCTGCTCCGTCCGGTACAAACTGTACGTTACACTTAATGCCTTTATCTTTATATAATTCGTTGAATGCATCTACACGGCTCTGGTCCCACACCTGAGAATCCCCCGTAAACGCAGACCAGTATGTAAATTCTCCGGTCAAATCTGTATCTTCCACCTCAAGCCCCAATGCTTTCAGTTCTTCCGCATTCGTCTTCACAGATTCCTGTGCTTTCTTTGCCTCGTCGCTCAGTTCTGTCTTTTCCTCCGGCTGCTGTGTTCCTCCGTCCGCCGATGTACTTGCTGAATCGCCGCATCCGGCCAGTGTACCTGCTGCCATAGATAACGTTAATAATGCTGCTGCTAATTTTTTCTTCATACGTTTCTCCTTTCCAGTGTTACCCCATTCACCTTATCTTTCGGGTAACTGTTCCGTACCCCTCACAGTCACAAGTGAAAATCCATGCAGACCCGCTGCGCCGGGATTTTCGCTTGGCTGCGGAATGCATTCACACGGTCTGCGCAGTGAATACGCAGACCTGCGTACCGTTACTTTTTCGGTTCGTATTTTACCTGTACAAATGTCCCCAGTTTTTCCTTGCTGTCAAATACTGTGTAGTTTCCGCCCTCGTATTCCCCGTAATGGCGGACCGGCATATCATTTTCCTCAAAGTATCTTACTGCCGCATCCCTGTCGTCTGTCATAAATGCAATGTGGTGGATACCGTCTCCGTTCTTTTCCAAGAAATCTTTCCAGGAACTGGGCTCCTCATCGGGTTCCGTAATCTCCAGAACCACCTGTCCCAAATCGAAAACCGCCAGTCTGGCCCTTGTCTTGCTGGGCACCCCCTTAAACTGTGTATGTGCCACAGATTCTTCCGGCACACGGAATGCCTCCGGCTTTGGAACCCCGAACAGTTTTGCATACTCTTCTACCGTTTTGTCCAGGTCCTTTACCACCAATGCCACCTGGCAAATGGTCTTTCCATCAATAATTCCCATTTTATTTTCCTTTCTGTTCTGCACTCATTTATTTTCTGTCATGATTATGTCTTGCTCTTACCTACACGCGCTTCGGTTTTGATATATTTACTATAGCATCGCAATAAAGGATTTTCTATTAAATAATTGCTATATATAATCCATTTATTGCCTTATATTTTGAGCAAGTGCAAATTATTAATATGCCATTGGCACATATTTACATTTTTACAGCATAATTTTTGTGCATTTTATACATTTATTTATCGCAATATTTAACTTATAATATCCAGTATAGATGTTTTTTGTCTTACTTTGTTAAATTTTGTCGATTCATTTGTCATATGCAATATATTATTATGCTTTTTACCATTAAATCAAAGGAGTAATTCATTATGATTAAGGCAGATTTGTCAGAACCAATGTACTTTGAGCATGATATGTCCATTAATGTATCATTTGGGCATTACTACTCACATTTTCCTATGCATTGGCATAGTTTTATGGAAATCGTTGCGCCGCTGTCCAACGATATGGCTGTCACCCTTGGAAATGAAACATATCCGCTCACAGAAAACCAACTGGTGATCATACCGCCCCGCAGCCTGCACGCACTGACTAAAAACAGCACGGCACCCTGCCTGGTCCTGCAGTTTTCCAACATGCTGCTGCCCCAGCTTCATGATTTTATCACCCACAGGCAGCTCCTCTGCTGCCAGCCTGTCATTGATGTGACGGATACGGTATCATTTACAGACAACCCACTGGATATCCTTATAAAGATCAAGGGTTTGTTTTACAGTGATATCAGCTTTAAGGAAATGCGTATGTATGAAGAACTGCTTCATTTTTTTATTGTGATAGGGGAACATAATTATCAGATTGAAAATTCACTTTCCGCTCAGAAGACGCCTCAGCAGAAAGCTTATGACAGAAAATTTGATGGGGTTACAGAATACATAAAAGAACATTATACAGAACAGATAAGCCTGGAGGAGCTGGCAGCCTTTGCCGGTTTCAGCAAGTATCATTTCTCCAGGATCTTCAAGGAGTACTACCAGATGTCCCTGCCGGAATATATTACATCCCTGCGGGTATCACGCGCAACGGAGCTGCTGGAGAATCCGGAACTTTCCATTATGGATGTAGCCCTCCAATCCGGGTTCTCCAGCCTGCCGTCCTTTAACAGGACCTTTAAGCAGATCAATAACTGTACGCCGTCGCAGTTTCGGAAGATGTTTGACCATTTTCCCGGATAAACATTTTTTGCAAACTTACTCTTTACAATTTTGCAAACAGGTGGTATATTAAAAATATAAAGGGATAGCCGCCCACAAGGTGAGTTGACCGTTATAATGAGTAGAAAGACCACCCGTCCACCGGTCAAAGTTTCAGGGTGGTTTTTCTATGTAGACTTACTTACAAAACATAAAAATGAATGTAAGCAACGCCAAAAGGAACAGACCAAAGGTCATTATATCCTGAAAATCGAAATGATTTTTCATAGCATCACCCCCATTCTAAAGAATAGAGGCCAGCCCACCCTGCAACACGGCTATCCGTCTTTATATTATAACGCTCACACAGAGCATAGGCAATCTGTAATATTGCACAAAAAAACCAGAAGAAAGATTCCACATCTCTCTTCCGGTCTTCTATATCCTTCTTTATACTCTTACTCAATCCCCATCAGATCACACAGTGACAGAATATAAATCCTGCCCGCATTCACTGCATCCTCAATATCCACATTTTCATTATAAGAGTGAATACCCTCTGTATTAGAAGGGCCGTACTGAATGGTAGGAATACCCTGTGCGCGGTACTCTCTTGCATCACTGGATGCCCACTGGTAAGCGGGGATCACATCAATGCCCCACAGCGCCTCTGCATTCTTCTTCACGGTCTGCACGATCGCTGCATCCTCGTCTGTGTAGTTGCCTTCGCTCTTCCACTGCGCTTCGTACTCAATGCCTGTCTCACCGCTCTCACGGATTATGGTGCGCACCATCTCCTCAATCTCCTCATGGTCCACACCGATCGGAAGACGTACATCCACAATCGCCTCACAGTAATCCGGCACCATATTGGGACGTGTTCCGCCCTGGATCACACCAACATTGGCGGAAACATGGCTGATAACCTCACCGATTCCCGGTTCACCAATCTCCTGCTGTGCAATGAGCTTGGAATTCTCCAGTGCATGAGCCTGGCTGTCCTTAAAATGGCCTTCGATCTTTGTCAGGCCCTGCAGCTTATCCAGTACCTTGGAAAGCTTAATGATGGCATTTTCCCCTTTAAATCCGCCCAGACTTCCATGTGCGGATTTACCGTTGGCTTTCATGATCAAAGTCAGGCCGCCTTTCTGGCCGATCTCGATGGTATTGTTTGATGTTGGCTCTGCGATCAGGCAGGCATTCGCATCCTTGGCATACCCATTGTCACACAGCCATCTGGAACCGTATTCCCCGCCGCTCTCCTCATCGGAAACAATGTGGAGACGGATATTGCCGTTCAACTCTGCTTTTGACTCTGTGAGGATCTTCATGGCGAACAGAAGCCCGGCTACGCCGGCTTTCATATCGGAAGTTCCTCTTCCCAGGATCAGTTTGTCTGTCACTTCCCCGGAGAACGGGTCAAACTCCCACTGCTCTCTGTCACCGGCCGGGACAACGTCCACATGACCGTTTAAGATAACACTGAATCCATCCTCTTTACCGATCTTTGCAAGTACACAGGGGAAATCAGGATGTGCCGCAACTTCCTCACTGGCAATGCCAGCCTCCTTCAGATAATTCTTAACAAAATCCACCACTTCCCTCTGGGTTCCGGTAGGATTTTCACTTGGGATCCTGATCAGATCAGATACCAGTTTAATAAAGTCTTCTGTCTGACTCTCAGCCAGTTTCAGGATTTCTTCTCTTGTCACATTACTCATTTTCGCTCACACTTTCTTAATAGAATAAATACACAGCCGCCGGATATGCATTTTGCAGCACCCGGCGGCAGCCGTTATTTTTTATTTCTCATCATACAGGAAACAGGCCACCTGATGCCCCTCCTCCTGCTTCATAAGCTTAGGCATTTCTTTACGGCAGCGCTCCATGCACTGCGGACATCTTCCTGCCAGCGGACAGCCTGTCTGGTCCCCGATAGGACTGGGAATATCCCCTTTTAAGATGATTCTCTCTTTCTTTACAAAAGGAGATTCCGTTGGGATCGCGGACAGCAGTGCCTTTGTGTATGGATGAAGCGGATTATCATACAGCTTATCCGCATCACACAGCTCCACGATCCTGCCCAGATACATGATCGCGATCCTGTCACTTACATGTTTGATAACGCCCAGGTCATGGGAGATAAATACATAAGTCAGGTTATACTCCTTCTGCAGACGGTTAAACAGGTTCAGTACCTGCGCCTGGATGGATACGTCCAGCGCGGATACCGGCTCATCACAGATGATCAGCTTGGGATTCAGGGCAAGCGCCCGGGCAACATTGATACGCTGTCTCTGTCCCCCTGAAAACTCATGAGGGAAACGGTTCACATGCTGTACGTCAAGGCCAACCTCACGCATGAGTCCCAGCACTTTGTCATCTCTTTTCTTCTTGTCAGGCTCCAGTTTGTGCACCACCAAAGGTTCAGCGATGATCTTTGCTGCTGTTTTTCTGGGGTCAAGGGAGGAGTATGGATCCTGGAATACCATCTGGATATCCCTCTTTAAGTCCTTCAGTTCCTTTCCCTGTAAGGAAAAAATATCCCTGCCGTTGTACTCCACACTTCCGGAAGTGGCCTTATGAAGCTGGATGAGAGTTTTTCCAAATGTGGATTTACCGCATCCTGATTCACCGATAATACCCAATGTCTCACCCTCATAGATATCCACGGAAACATCGTTTACTGCATGGAGAACCTGGGGCTGCTCACCGAATTTGCTGGCTTTGATCTTAAATTCCTTGGTCAGGTTCCTGACCTTCATAAGAACTTTCTTCTCATCCTTCATTTTCTTCGTTCACTTCCCCTCTGACTAATTTATTCTCCAGATTCTGCCTGTGACAGGCTACAAAATGTCCCGGCTCCACTTCTACCAGAGGCGGAACTTCATCCCTGCATTTGTCTGTCACATAAGGACAGCGGTTGTAAAAGTTACAGCATTTTCCTGTCAAACGCAGGTCAGGCGGTGTACCGGGTATGGTGTTCAGAATCCCTTTATTCTCATCAGAGAGCTTTGGCATGGAATCCAAAAGCCCCCAGGTATACGGATGCATAGGTTTGGAATACAGCTCTTTGGTAGTCGCATACTCAACCGTATTGCCCGCATAGAGCACCATAACGGTATCGCACATTTCCCACACAACACCCAGGTTATGGGTGATCAGCAGGATAGACGTATTATACTCGTCCTGCAGTTCCTGCAGAAGTGCCAGCACCTGGGCCTGAACGGTAACGTCAAGAGCGGTTGTCGGTTCATCGGCAATGACCAGTTTGGGCTTACAGCATACTGCCATAGCTATGATAACACGCTGGCACATACCGCCGGACAACTCATACGGATATGCCTCCATACGTTTTTCCGGCTGGGGGATCCCTACCTTTTTCAGCGCTTCCACTGCCATATTCCAGGCTGTCTTCTTATCCACATCCTGATGGGCGCAGATCATCTCAACCATCTGGTTTCCGATCTTAAATACCGGGTCCAGGCTTGTCATGGGGTCCTGGAAAATAACCGCTATATCCTTGCCGCGGAAGTCCAAAAGCTCTTTCTTGGTAAGCTTCAGCACATCTTTGCCGTCAAAGTCGATCTCGCCGCCTACGATTTTTCCGGTACGCGGCGGAAGCAGACGTATAATGGAGGAGGAGCTTACGCTCTTGCCTGAGCCGGATTCTCCCACAATTCCCATGGTCTCTCCCTTTTTCAACTCAAAACTGACACCATCCACTGCTTTTGACACGCCGCTTGCAAGGAAAAAATAAGTCTTTAAATCTTTTACTGTCAGTAAGGTATCACTCATAATAACTCCTCATCTATTCGTATTTTTCCTTCATTTCCTTAAAGTCTCTTCTGATCGCCTCCAAAAGCTCCGGATCTGTCAGAACATCCACGGCCGTCATAGCCATGGCTTTGGAACCTACTGCAATGGTCTTGTGTCCGGCTTCGCTGTAGCAGGCGTCCTCAAACTCTTTTGTATGGCCTCTGGTCTCCGGCACTACCAGCACGTAAGACTGCAGTCCCGGTATCTCATGGGTCACATTTCCCATATCCGTACAGCCGATGCCCAGCGCTTTCTCCCTGGGCTTCACAATCTCACCCAGATCTGTAAAATTCTTTTCCAGGGCATTTTCCAGGGACTGGTTGTTGCGGATGTCCTCATAGGAAAGTCCGTCAAAAGAAAACTCCAGTCTCGTATTGGTAATGGCAGCTACGTGCTCACAGATTTTCTTGAAACGCTCCAGCAGCTCCAGCTTATACTTCATGCTGAAGGAACGAATGGTAAACTTGGCCTGACAGTGATCCGGTATATAGATCGGCTCCTCTCCTCCTTTGGAGATGACACCAAGGATCTTGCCTTTGTCAGCCAGCTCCAGACGCATGGAATTTACGATCTGGAACAGGTCCAGCACAGGATTCAGGGCACTGATCCCCTCCTCCGGCCATGTGGCTGCGTGGGATGTTTTTCCATAGTAATCCACGATCACATCTGTCCTGGAATAAGAGATATCATTCACCACCGTATCGCTGGCAGAGTGAAGGATCATGGCAATATCCAGCCCCTTAAAGGCACCGTTGTTGAGCATAATGATCTTTCCGCCGCCGCCTTCCTCTGCAGGGGTTCCGAATACGGTGACTTTACCGCCAATCTCATCAATGACAGAATGGACCGCTTCGCCTGCTCCAACTGCCATAGCACACATCAGATTATGTCCGCAGGAATGTCCCATTCCCGGAACCGCGTCAAATTCGCCGAAAATACCGATATTTGGTCCTTCCTTTCCTGTGTCATACACAGCTCTCACGGAAGTTTCAACACCGCCCACACCTGTTGTCACCTGAAATCCGAATTTCTTAAGAAGTTCAGACATGGATCTGCAGGCATGAAATTCATTAAAATTATATTCCGGATGTTCCCAAACCGTGTTGGAAAGTCCGATCAACTCAGGCAGAATCTCCTCCACCCTCTTTTGTACTCTCTCTTTAAAATCGCTCATCTGGCACCTCCTGCTTATTTCTTCATCTTCGGGTCAAGTACGTCACGGATACCATCACCGAGAAGGTTAAATCCAAGAACTGTGACAAGGATGAACAGACCGGAGATCATGGCTACATGAGGAGCCGTGTTCAGGCAGTCCTTACCCTGGCGCAGGATACTTCCCCAAGATGAAGTCGGTGTGGAGATACCAAGTCCTAAAAAGCTCAGGGCAGCCTCAGAAATAATGGCACCTGCAACGCCCAGTGTGGCGTAAACGATAACCGGGGAGAGGATGTTCGGCAGAATGTGTGAAAACAGCATTCTCATATTGGAAACACCGATAACTCTTCCCGCGTTACAATATTCTTCATTTTTCACAATATGCACTTCACCGCGCACAACCCTGGCAAAACTGGGCACATTACCCACACCGATGGCTATGATCACGTTGACAATTCCCGGCCCCAGGACTGTCATCAGGATAATAGACAGCAGGACAAACGGGAAAGCCAGAAGGCCATCCATAATACGCATGATAAAAGCATCCATAAATCCGCCCATGTAACCGGCTACCAGCCCCAGCAGGATCCCGATGATACCTGCAACAATGGTGCCGCCCACTGCAACGATGATGGAGACACGTGAACCATAGAGTACCCTGGCAAACAGGTCCCTTCCGAACTCATCTGTTCCGAAGATATGACCGTTCTGCCCCGGAGTCAGAAAGGTGTCCAGAGGATGTATCTCATCCGGGTCCACATTTGTTATGATGGGAGCGAAAATGGCAATGAACACCATAAACAGCACGATGAAAAGACCGATCATAGCAGTCTTATTTCTTTTCAGTTTATTCCAGACATTATTGGCCCGGCGCTCTTTTTTCAGCATGTCCTCCTGAGCTTTTACGCCTAAAGCTTCTGTATTCTGTGCGCTCATTTAGTTTCCTCCTTTTCCGCTTTCGTAGCTTACTCTCGGGTTGATCAGCATGTAGACCACGTCCACCAGCAAATTGACCACAACGAACACCACTGCAATGAACAGGACGGTTCCCTGGATAAGCTGATAATCACGGTTGTCAATGGCACTTACGATCATGGTGCCCATTCCCGGCCAGGAGAAAATACTCTCTGTCAGGATAGCCCCGGTAAATGCCTGGGCAAGCTGAAGACCCAGAACCGTAACGATTGGCGGCAGTGCATTTTTCAGTGCATGCTTCCAGATGACTACGCTCTCTTTGATACCTCTTGCACGGAGGGATTTTATAGAGTCATTATTCACAACTTCCAGCATACTGGAACGGGTGATCCTTGCAAATGTAGCTGTAGGTATTGTTGCCAGACAGAAACAGGGCAGGATCATATGGCTGATAAAATTCCCCAGTCCCTGACTCATATCACCCATACCCAGAGCCGGGAACCAGCCCAGATTTACGCTGAACGTCATAACCAGCATCATACCTAACCAGAAGATAGGCATAGACACACCCACCAGAGCCAGGATCATGAACACATAATCCAGGATAGAATACTGGTGCAGTGCAGAAAAAACACCTATGGCAAGTCCGATGATCAATGCAATTACAAGACTTGTAAGGGTGATGACAAGTGTATTCGGAATCCTCTCCGCGATCAGGCTTGTCACCGATTTGTTGTATACATAGGATTTTCCGAAATCCCCTTTCAGGACATTGAACATATAATCCACATACTGTTCTCCCTTACTCTTATTCAGTCCCATCTCCTCTTCCAGTTCCTCAATAGCGTCCGGAGATGCCTGAGGCCCGAGTAAGCTTCGGGCTGGGTTACCTGGAATCATTCTGGTCAGAATAAAGGTTACCGTCACTACGATCAAGAGGGTTGGAATACTTTGTAAGATTCTCTTCAAAATGGTTTTTAACACGAATTTCTACCGCCCTTTTCATTTTAATCTGACAAGCAGGGGGCATCGCGAACAGCAATACCCCCTGCAACCTCATTTACTCTTAACTTAACTGATTACTGTACTTTCCAGACATTTGTCCACGGTGTCACAAAGAACATCTGGTTGTCTGCCTTCTGTACAAAATCCTGTACTTCCGGATTCAGGCCGTGGATAACATTCTCGTTAGAGTAGAAGATACCCGGCAGTTCTTCTGTCACGATCCTCAGTGCTTTTTTATACATTTCTGCACGTTCGTTCTGGTCTGTCGCTTTCAATGCGTCGTCAAGCAGCTGATCAACTTCTGCGTTGGAGAATCCCTGTCCATTGCCGAGAGCTCCGATCTCTTTGCTGGAGAACAGCTTGTTCAGGAAGAAGTAAGGATCCGGATACCAGGTCCAGGACATGCCGTACATATCAGCGTTTCCTGAAGCTGCGGACTCACTGAAGGTACCCCACTCGCTCTTGTTGATGTTTACTGTAACATTCAGGTTTGTCTTTAAGTATGCCTGTACCAGAGTAGCCATTTTCTCACGTAATGCTGTATTGGAAATATAAAGGTCACATTCAAATCCATCCGGATATCCTGCTTCTGTAAGGAGCTTCTTAGCGCCTTCCGGATCATAATCCGGTACCAGTTCTTCACA
Source organism: Blautia marasmi (assembly GCF_900258535.1). NCBI lineage: Bacteria > Bacillati > Bacillota > Clostridia > Lachnospirales > Lachnospiraceae > Blautia > Blautia marasmi. Next base: position 2,430,428 of record NZ_OIWX01000001.1, on the reverse strand, counting down.
GGATGCATCATATCCCCAGGATCCCGGCGGCAGAGATAATTTAGCCGGAACTGCTTCCCCGTACTGGTAGATACTGGCTGTCATTTCTTCCACGTTAATGGCCTTGATCAATGCTTCTCTTACTTTTTTGTCAGCTGTAGGTCCATTTACCTGGTTGAAGTAAATGTAAGCCACATGCAGGCCCGGCATCTCCATTAACTGCAGTTTGGAGTCGTCACGTACGGACTTAACTGCCTCACCTGTGATACTGGATGCTATATCAATTTCACCTGTCTTCAGGGCATTGGCTGCCTGGTTGGAATCTGTGATCACTTTGAATACCAGTTTGTCCAGGTTTGGTTCTGCTACCCAGTAATCCGGGTTTTTCACCAGTACAGACTGCTGGTCAAGCTCAAAGGACTCCATTGCAAACGGGCCTGTACCTACCAGATGTGCACCGAAATCATCTCCCCATCCCTCAACTTCCTCTTTCGGGACAATGGAGTTTCCTGCGTCGGTAAGAGCTGTCAGGAACGCTGCGTTAGGCTCAGCCAGTGTACATGTCACTTCCCAGTCACCTGTCACTTCTGCGTTCTCCAGCATATCCAGACGATTCAGGGATGAATCTTTTGCGGAACGGTTTAAGGAGTAAGCGATATCTTCTGCTGTCATCTCACGTCCGTCCTGGTATTCACCTTTCTGGAATTTTACACCCTGGCGGATCTTGAACACGTATGTAAGTCCGTCATCGCTGACTGTCCAGTCCTCTGCCAGTGAAGGTACGATCTCTGATAAATCTTTGTTGTACTCAACAACTCTGTCACATACGTTGTTGATCACCTGGCCCTCATAAGAACCTGTATATTTCGCCGGGTCCAGATTCCTCGGTGAAGAGGATAAGGATACGGTAAGGGTTCCTCCCTTGGTAGGTTCGTCAGGCACTTCAATCTGTTCTTTTTCCACCTGTTCAGTTTCGCCGCCGGATTCTGTTCCTGCTTCGGTTCCCTTATCAGTCGTGTCTTTTTTGCTGTCGTTTCCTGAGCTTCCACACGCTGTCAGGGAGGATACGCAGAGCACTGCGGCAAGAGCTAATGCTAAACTCTTTCTTTTCATAATTTTCCTCCTTTTACTGCTTCGTTGTAACACTTTACTAGGATAAAGCTATTTATCTGCCCCATTTATATCAATTTTTCCTCAACAAAAAATAACCTGGGACAAATTTTATAGGTATTATACCTTTTAGTGCTTTAAATTGCAACTCCTTTTTCGACATAATAAGCAAAAAACCTATTGATTTTCGACAGTCATTGTTATAGACTGGATAAAAACGCACATTTATGGGAGGAATTTGTAATGATCTTAAGACAGGTTTTGGAATTATTTGACATGCTTGACACACCGTCAGCAAACGGAAAACAGATCACAGAGTTATTAAAAGAGCGCGGCGCACATGAAGTGACCGTGGAAACCGTAACCAGCGAAAAAGGCAGCACAGACTGCATCACTGTATTGATCAAAGGCAGTGATGGCAGATCAAGCGGCGGCAGCACCCCGACTCTGGGCATTATTGGACGTCTGGGCGGTCTGGGCGCACGCCCGGAACTGACAGGCTTCGTCTCCGACGGCGACGGTGCCCTGGCAGCACTCTCCGCAGGCCTGAAGCTTGCTGAGATGAACAAAAACGGCGATGTGCTGAAAGGCGACATTCTTGTAGCCACCCACATCTGCCCGGATGCTCCTACACAGGAACATTACCCTGTTCCATTTATGGACTCTCCGATCGACATGCAGACCAACAATGAAAAAGAAGTGGACCCCCGCATGGATGCCATTATTTCCATTGACACCACAAAGGGCAACAAAGTCATCAACACCAACGGCTTTGCCATTTCCCCCACCATTAAGAGCGGCTACATTCTGGAAGTCAGCGATGACCTCTTAGACGTTATGACCCGCGTGACCGGAAAACTGCCTCACGTATTCCCGGTTTCCCAGCAGGACATCACCCCTTACGGCAATGACCTGCACCACTTAAACAGCATCCTGCAGCCTGCAACAGCTACAGACGCACCGGTTGTAGGCGTAGCCATCACCACCGAACAGCCGGTAGCCGGCTGTGCCACAGGCGCCAGCCATCCCCTGGATGTTGAATCCGCAGCAAGATTTGCAGTGGAGGTAGCCAAAGGATACGGGGAAGGCAAGATCTCCTTCTACAACGAACAGGAATACGCTCATCTTCTGGAACTCTACGGCGAAATGAAAGTCTTCCAGACCTTCGGCAAATAATAAAAGACCACTTGGCAGACTTTCTGCCATCATGAACAAAAAATACTGTTATGCAGCCAGTACGGCTCCACAACAGAAAAAGACAAGGTGCTCACTATGAAAAAATCTGATACAATTCAAACTCCGGCATCCCGGACCCAGATAAAAATAGGAGCCGTCACTATAGGACAGAGTCCCCGGACCGATATTACCGGGGACATCTGTCCTTTATTGGCTCCCAACATAACCCTTGAGGAATACGGTGCCCTGGACCCCTTTGACAAAGACTACATCAACCAAAACTTCGCCCCCGGCCCGGACAGCTCCGTACTGGTCACCCGTATGCGCGACGCCTCCCAGGTCATCATCGGTGAGGAACACATCCTCCCCCTGGTCCAGTCCTGCATCACCCGTGCTGAAACCGACGGCTGTCAGGCCACCGTCCTCCTCTGCACCGGCAAATTCCCCAAACTCCGCCACGAAAGGATGCTGATCATCCCCCAGCCCCTCATTCACAGCCTCCTGCAAAAACTGGCGGACGACCGTCCCATCGGCCTCCTGGTCCCGGACGAATCCCAGATCCCCCAGGCTCAAAGCTGGTTTTCAGAGAGCGACATCCAGGTCCGTGTCCGTGCCCTCTCCCCCTACCTAAAAAGCTCCCTCCTGCAGGAAAAAGCCCAATCCCTGCAAAATGAAAACCTATCCCTGATCCTCCCCGACTGCATGGGCTACAGCATCGCCCTAAAAAAAGAACTGGAACACCACCTCCCCATCCCAATCCTCCTCCCCCGCACCTTCATAGCCACCCTCCTAAACGAACTCTTCGGCTCCTGACCCTCAGGAGCCTCCCCACTTCCGTCCCCACATTCCGACCTTCCGGTCCCCACAACCAGGCATGTGTGAAGGGAGGGCGGGCAGGCCCCATCGGTTCCCTTTCACGGGCATACCAGAGCGGGCTTAGTCCTGCTTAGGCAAAACGAGGCCCCGGTCAAGGAGAAATTTCGGTTACCATCCGAAATTTCAGGGCAGTTGAGCCATTCAGCCATAAAGGCTGGATGGCGGTTCTGCCCGGTGCCTTGACCGGGGCCTCGTTTTGACTTAGCAGGACTTGCCCGCGGAGGCTGCCCGTGAAAGGGAACCGATGGGGTCTGTCTGTCCTCCCTTCACACATGCCGTCCGTGAGCCACCCCACCGCAATCTGCAAATCCCCTTAATTCTGATGAACCAACACCCCATCAATAAACACATACTTCACCAAAGATTCCACCTTCAAAGGACTCCCGCTCATCACAACAACATCCGCATCCTTCCCCACTTCCAGGGACCCGACTCTATCCTCAACCCCCAAATGTTTTGCAGGATTGATCGTGATCGCCTTCAAAGCATCAAATTCATCCATCCCGGCTTTCACCGCAAGTCCCGCACAAAGCGGCAGAAATTCCTGCGGTATCACCGGCGCATCCGTTATGATAGACACCTGGCATCCCATAGACGCTAAAACGCCCGGCGTAGTCCAGCTCTTATTCTGCAGCTCGAACTTCGTGGCATGGGTCAGTGTAGGACCTACTGCCATAGGCACATGCTCCCCAGCCAGCTCATCCGCGATCAGATGTCCCTCCGTCACATGCTCCAATGTAATATCCAGCCCAAACTCTTTTGCAATGCGCAGGGCTGTAAATATATCATTAGCCTGATGTGCATGAGCCTTCAGCGGTATTTCCTTCTTCAATACCGGTATCAGGGATTCCAGCTTCAGGTTAAATTCCGGCTGCTTCCGGACATCATCCCCTGCTGCCTCTTTCTTCTCCATATAAGCCTTTGCCTTAAACAGCTCATTCCTCAAAAGTGCCGCAGTGGTCATCCTGGAAGTATCCCCCTTGTCCTGATAACAGTTCTTAGGATTCTCCCCAAACGCACACTTCATGGCAACCGGATATTTCACTACCATCTTGTCGATCCGTTTCCCCACAGTCTTCACTGCAGCAAAAGTTCCGCCCAGCACATCTGCGCTGCCAGGGCCTGTTCCGATGCAAGTTACACCGGCCTCTCTTGCATGCTGAAAGCACGGGTCCAGAGGGTTGATCCCGTCAATGGCGCGAAGCTGGGGTGTCACCAGATCGTTGAGTTCACAGTAATCTCTTCCCTCATAGCCAATCCCGTAACCATCCAACCCTGTATGGCAGTGGGCCTCCACGAACCCCGGATAGACCTCCAGCCCCTCCGCGTCAATGACTTCTGTCCCCTCCGGGATCTCCAGATCCGCACCCACGGCACAGATTTTTCCATCCTCGATCAGGACATCTCCTTTAAAAGGTTCCTTTTCTGCAATCGTGTAAACCAGACCATTTTTAATGCATAACATAATCTTATCCTCCGTATTAATGTTCTCTTATGATATCATACTGCAAATCCTGCTGTCAGACAAGATATTACGATACAATAATACAGGCCTGTAAAGCGTTACTGTGCAAAGAGCTGCGTTTTTAGTATACTGTGAACAGTAACTGTAAAGCTGATTACGGTGTCTCTTTATACACATCCGTACGTACGCCGCCAATCTTGCCGTCAGCGGCAAAAGCGATGAACATATTCCAGGGTTGGTCCGCAAACTCACACGGTACCTGCACATTGGTGTAATCTCCTGCCTGGTCTCCCAGCCATGCTGCCTTTGTACCTTTAAATTCTCCGGATGACGCCGCAGCGGAACTGATCGCCTGCTCCAGTTCTCCATTCTCCACAGACGTCTTCATATCCCCCTCTTCATACTCATAGTTATTCACAAGGTTATCATGGTTTGCAGCGATCAGGTCCTCCGTAAATGCAACGGCAGTCTCCATGAGTTTCCTTCCATCACTCTCAGAAATCTGCTCCGTCTCTGCTGCAGGTCCTTCCATATCAACCTCCGGCTCTGCCTCGCCCGGTGTCTCTGTCTCTGCAGAAGTCTCCTCCTGCTTTTTATCTTCTTTACCGGTATCCTTGTTGTCAGTTTTGTCCCCGCAGCCCGCCAGCGCAAACACGGCTGCTGCCATTAAAATTACCAATGCTTTTTTTCTCATTATACTCCTCCTGTCCGCGGCTGTGCCGCTGTTAACTTGTTACTGGTTACACTATAACATGTCTTTTAAAAATCGCAAAGTCCCATTGTCTAAAATATGGTTTTTTATACCTGAAAACGACTCTTTTTCTTCTTATATAAATGTAATTCTTTACCAATCTTCAGAAATTGTCGACGATTAATCGTTGCCATTTCAGGAAAGATGCGTTACTATAGGACTGACCTGTTGACAATATACGATAGAAAGGATTTCCAATGCAGTTACAAATTAAAAACTTACTTTCTAACCGTTCGCGTATTTATATTCTCTGCGAATTCGCATTTCTTGCAGGAATATTTATCTTTTGTGCATACTGGGCGCACTTGCTGCCTCTGGATGCAGGCCCCGATGAAAAAATGCGCTATGATATTCCCTTGTACATCTACGAACACGGCAGACTCCCCCACGGCGGTGACCCTTCCATACGAAATCCCGTATGGGGAACCTCCTACGCGTTTCTTCCTATATTATCTTACATAATATCAGCCCTGTTCATGAAGATAATGAGTATTTTTTCCACAGACCCGCAGCAGCTTCTGTGGGCTGCCAGACTTGTCTCTGCCTGCTTTACCACCGGAGCCGTATTTTTCGTCTTCCGCGCCGGCAAAAAACTGTTTGACGGATACAGCAAATGGTTCTTTGTCTGCCTGGTAGCCGTTCTTCCTGAGGCTTTGTTCATGGGTGTTTATGTAAATAATGATGCCATGGCTATCTGCTGCGGTGCTGCCATTATATATTATTGGCTGGTGGGCATGGAACGGAATTGGGACGTGCCCAGCTGCATCCTTCTTGGCCTCTGGCTCGGACTTTGCGCCATGTCCTACCTGAATGCTTACGGTTTCCTGCTCTGCAGCATCTTTGTCTTTACCCTGAGCTGCCTGACCACCGATAAGAAACAGATCGACTGGAAATACTGGCTGAAACGGGGTATTCTGGTTGCCGCAGCCGGCCTTCTTGTCTGCGGCTGGTGGTTTGTACGCAACTATATGATCTACGACGGTGACTGGCTGGGACTTGCCACCAGCAATGATTTTGCAGACCGCTATGCGCAGGAGCAGTTCCGGCCCTCCACAGCCCTCTCCTCCGGAAGAGCGCAGGGCTACTCGGTCTTTTCCATGCTCACCGGCCCCTGGATGGTCAGGGTCCTTTGCGGCTTTGTGGGGGTATTCGGCCAGCTCCAATACTGGGTGGAGCCTTGGATCATAATCCTCTATTACATCCTATTCCTGGGCGGACTGCTGGGATGTCTGATGCAGCTTAAAAAAATGTTCCGGCTCCGCAAAAACGGGGAGATTCAAAGAAAAGCCGTGTTCAACTGGGGAATGCTGATCGCCGCTCTTACCCCGTTTGTCCTGAACTTTTACCACTCTTACTGTGTCGATTTCCAGCCTCAGGGACGCTATATCCTGCCGGGACTTGTGCCCATGATGTATTTCACGGTATGCGGCGTCACCTATCTGGCCGAACGCTTTATCCCCAGGGCGAAATACCGGAATATCCTGTCCGCTGTTCTGTGCAGTGCTCTGGTACTGATCACAATAAAGGAATTTTTCCGTATATATTAAAATAGGGCTGTGAAAAAAGCCCCTTTTATAAGACCATCGGCATAGTCGATGGTCTTTTATTGTATTTTATACGTGTAAAAGGGCATAAAATCCCCCTCCCCGCTGTTCATGCAGAAGAAGAAAAGCAGCACTGCTTCTTAACAAAGCGGCATCCTATAGTCTATAACTTTTTTTCAAAACCATATTCCCGCAGTACAAAGTCATCAAAATTTTCCTCGTATACACCTTCCGCCTGCCTGAATCCGTTCTTTAAGTATAAGTTCACCGCAGGCACATTTATATCCACAACAAACAAACGAAGATACTCCGCATTTTTCTCCGCAGCCAGCTTTGCAGCCTCATGCAGCATCTGCCCGCCAGTTCCCTGATGCAGAAACTTAACATTCACACCTAAGCGGTCTATATAGAGTGACTTGCTGTTCATACTTTCCCATTTCACGGAACTCTCCCCGTCATTGGATTCGCATAAGGCGAACGCTGCTGCTATGTCACCATCCTTTTCCGAGACATACAGACGGCCTTCCCTAATATCCCCCTCCAAAAATTCACAGGGATATATTTCATCCCAGATGGGAATCTGATTCCTGTTCATATTATCAACGATCTTTTTATACATTGATTTCAATTCCGGCAAATCCTTCCGGTCAGCCAGCCTTACATCCATGTCAGCACCTCTTCTTTCACTTTTTCCTCACATCACTGGGCTTACACCCATAGATCTCCCAAAACATTCTGTTAAACAGCTTATAATTTGCAAACCCGTGCTTTTCCGCCAGTTCCATAACGCCCTCCCCCGTACTGCAAAGGTCATGATAAATATGCATCAACCTCACTTGATTTACATAACGAGAAAACGTCACTCCCATATTCTGCCTGAAAAACCGGCTGAAATACTCCCTGCTCAGATAAAAACGGGATGCAATATCTTCCAGCACGATCTTCTCCCTGTGATGCGCTTCTATATACGCAGTTATCTCCGCCAGACGCTCCAGTACCGTGTCATCGTTCACCAGTCCCGCGGGATCTGTGGAAACAGAAAAGTGATTAACCAGCTCAAAAAGCACCTCCATGGCCACAGCCTGACTCTGCAGACGGTATCCGGGTGGCCGGGTCACATACAATGGCGGCAGACGTTTCAAAAGGCTGCAGATCTCCAGATATTTGTTCAATTTTTCCTTTTTTAAAGTCTGCCGGGAGCAGTAGATGCGGTATTCATCAATCTTAGTCATATAATTTTGCATGCTGGCCCTGGAATAATGGATCACAACCATCATGGATACCCTGGTACACTGTGCCTCATGGATCCGGTTAGAGTCCACCACGATAAACTCCCCTGCCACCAGTTTGTGATCTTTTCCTTCTATAGAAATCGTGGCTGTTCCATTCAGCACATAAATCAGTTCAATAGCGGAATGCCAATGGGTGGGGCTGTACCTTCCCTTTTTCGTATGATAAGCTATATTGATCCCTGTCTTCTCCAGCTCAAACAGTGGCTCATAAATCATTTTCTGCAAAAATGCACCTCCTAAATGTCAACATGTTACCGCTCATATCAGCACTTTAGGCATATTTAAAAGTATCCGTGTCAATATCGCCCTAATAAATAGCTAAAAAAATATCTAAAATCCGCCGTAAACTCATGATAACATAATACACGTAATAAAGAAAAGCAAAAAATGAAAGGGGAAACCATTATGAACAAATACACATTATATGCAGGAACCGCAGGCGCTATGCAGACAGCGGAAGTAAAAAACGAGAAGAAAGCTACTTTATGGGAGCGTTTTAAAAATTATTTGATTGAAAATGTAGACATTATCGCACCTGGTATCATCATGATGAACGGCGGATACTACGTTCCGACTAAAAAATAATATGACCGCCATGACAGATAACCAAATAAAAATACACAGGAATCAATAAACAGCAGGAAAGCCGTAAAAGCCGCCTGCTGTTTTTTGTTCACTTCTTTATTTCTTACAGATTCGGTAACTGTTCAGTACCCTCACAGTTACAGGCAAAAATCCATGCAGAATCGCCTTTGGCGATGGGATTTTTGCTTGGCCGTGGTACACTTTCTTATGGTCAGCGCAGTGAATGCGCAGACCTACTGAATAGTTACCAGGTTCCATCAATCCATGCAAACAACTCATCCAGATCATAATCCCCTGCATGAGGGATCCCCCAGGGGGAATGATAGTCTGCCAGTTATGATATTACTCAACTTCCCTAAGCTGTTCCACAACACTTCCCTTGTTCCAAACCTTATCCACAACCGCAGAGATGATCACTGACAGCAGAAGACAGATCAGAGCGGTAACAATAGCAGGAAGGATGATAAAATGATATTTTGCAAACCAGAACCCACTTGCAAAACTTTTCACCAGCGTCAGCGATACTACGGCACTGATGGCAACTCCTGCCATCCCTGCCAGGACTGCATATATGATCCCTTCATACACAAATAACTTCTTGAGCTGTTTCCTGGTCATTCCGATGCTTCTCATGGATGCGAATTCCCGCTGTCTTGCGATAGCTCCTGTAAAGATCACATTGATCAGGTTCAGGACACCGATGATCCCCAGGATCAATGCTACGATCATCCCCACCGCATTGTATGTCCCCTGCATCTCCGCGAACTCCTCCTCCGCAGTGAGCCTTGACTGCAGGGCCAGCCCGCTGTCCTGTGTAAAATCCTCCATATAGGAATTGATACTGTCAAAGTAACCGTCCTCAACATCAAACAGACAGTGTATTGGGTCCTGGTTCTCCGGGAACATCTCCCGGAAAACGGATTCTGAAAAGGTAATAGCCTCATAACCGCCTGCGCTGTAGGACATGTTCAGAGAGTTTAACGTACCGATGACAGCCATCACTGTATATTCTTTCATCTCCCCCTCTATTTCCACCTCTATGACATCCCCAGCGTGAAGCTCCTGTATCTCATACCCATATTCGCCCCTGTCACTCAAAGATCCGTTTGCAACAACGTAATCCCCTGTACAAAGCTTTTCATAGTCAATGGTCCCCTCTATGAGCTTTGCTCTTTTAAAGGCATTTTCATCAAATCCATATAACATTCTATTTCTGTCAAATTCCATTATGTCATCAGGTGTGGTCTCTCCATTTATCTTTACTAATTTCCCGCAATCCTCTCTGCCCTCTGTGAGCTGCTGCTCCGGGAGCATCCTTACATATACCTGTGTAAAATCTTTTATTCCCTCCAGCGCTTTCAGTTCCTGCGCTACCTTCTGAGGAACCACCTTTAGATAATCCTCTGTCACGGATTTCAGAAAATTTCCGCTCCGCACATCAAAATCCGCTGCTGTCTCATGCTGCACATACGCCTCTTTATCCATACTTTCTGTAAAGTTTAAGACACTGTTCAGCAGAATCACACTCAGGCATATGGATAAAATAACCAATACTGTTTTGCCTTTATTTCTCCCAAGATTAGCGCCTGCCATCTGCAGAATGCGGTTTTTGGAATCCATGCCTTTCTTCTGTTTCTTCTTTCCGCTTTTGGCACCGTGATATTTTAAAGCCTCCACCGGAGAGATCTTTCCTGCAATCTTTCCGGGTCTGCTGCAGCTTATCCTCACCGTGAGGAGTGTAAATGCCGCCGCAAATGACCATACCCATAGATTCGGCTTAATAAAGATGGTATCACTGTAAGACGTACTTGCCATGACCAGGGGAAGAAGGGCATTTCCCAGCAGCCATCCCAGAATGAGGCCCACAGGAACGCCTACCAAAGAAAGCATCATTCCCTGACGGTTTACCATATACCGGATTTGTTTCGGTGAGGTACCGATGGTCTTAAGCTGCCCGTATAAACGGATATCTTTTTCAATAGAGATCTTAAAAATATTATAGATGATAAGATATCCTGCCAGCAGAATAAGAATGACCCCTAAAGCCATTGTGATCATTGTCTGCCCGGAATCCATTGACTTTGTCTCATAGACCGGGTTGGTATTGTGTATTATAAATCCCTCTTCCCCGCGCTGGGCCTCAGGATCGTAACCCATTTTCTCTACTAATTTGTCCAGATTTTCCTTTATATCCTTTTCTGACGGAAAGGTTCCCCTGACTGCATATGCGTTTTTCTCCAGCTCCGCATATTCCGGGCTGAGATCCTTTACGGTTTTCTCAACAAAACCTTCCGTAACCATCATGACGGAGCGCTGTTCGTGTTTCATGCCTTTCCAGATTCCGCACACAGTCATCTCTGCTTCTTTTATTCCTTCCATGGTCTCATATTCCAATGTGAAGGATGTGCCGGTTTCATTTGGCAGTCCCAGAAGTTCCAGGACCACAGAATCACAGGCTATTTCATTATCTTTCTCCGGGTAATGCCCCTTTTCCAGATCCATAAAACTATTTTCTACATTTGTCCGGTCAAGCCATCCGATGGAGACCATTATACTATTTAATTCCTTATTAACAGCGTTTGCAACATATCTCTCCATACCTGCCGTTGAAAAAGCAGAATCCTGCACCAGACTTTCTGCTTCCTCCTGGGACAGATTTTTGATGGACACCATGAACCGCGTCCCGGCCTGGCGCAGCATCTGCTCCTTCATGGATACCTGCGTTCCCTGTGCCACTGTGGCAAGTGCCGTAAACAATACTGCCGTGAGGATAATAGCCAGAACAGCTATGACATTCCTGTTTCTATTGGCTTTCAGACAGTTATTGGACAGAGTCTTGATAAATTTTCTGTTATTATTATTCAGCATCATAGCCCTATCCTCCTAAATATCTTCATTTCTTTCTACAATTTTTCCATCTTCGATATGGATCATACGGTCCGCGATCTGGGCCAGTTCCGGGTTGTGGGTGATCATAACCAGTGTCTGGCCAAACTCTGTGCTGGTCATTTTCAAAAGCTGCATAACCTCCAGGGATGTTTTGGAATCCAGATTTCCCGTTGGTTCATCTGCCAGGATGATAGCCGGCTTGCTTGCCAGCGCCCTTGCAATGGCTACCCTCTGCTGCTGGCCTCCGGAGAGGTTGTTTGGAAGATTATCCAGCTTTTCCTCCAGGTGGAGCAGATGTATGATCTCCTCAACATAAGTCTTGTCAACCGTACTGCCGTCCAGCTCTATGGGAAGCACGATATTCTGATACACATTCAGGATGGGTACCAGATTATAATTCTGAAACACAAACCCAATATTTCTTCTGCGGAATACTGTGAGCTGTTCATCGTTCATTCTGCCGATTTCCTTGCCCCTGATCTTTACACTTCCGGAACTGGGAATGTCCAGTCCGCCCAGCATATTCAGGAGTGTGGATTTTCCGCTTCCGCTTGTTCCTATGATTGATACGAATTCTCCCCGTTCCACTTTCACATCTATGCCGTCCAGCGCTTTCGTGATATTCGGCTCCTGTCCGTAGTATTTCTTCAGATTTTTTGTCTCTAAAATATATTCCATTCTTTTTTCCTGCCTTTCCTTTGATGAATATAGCATACAAAAAGATTATCTCAAACTCTTCTCAAAAAAGTAACAAGTTTGAGATAATCTCTCTACTGTGCCGTGGGCAGGTTGACATAAAATGTTGTGCCTTTCCCTGTTTTTGACCGCACCTCTATAAATCCTCTTTCCTTCATGACAATCTCTCGTGCCAGGTACAGACCGATCCCCACACCGTCCTGGTCTGCCACTTCCGGCTCGCGGTAAAAGCGCTTAAATATCTCCGTCAGCCGCGATTCCTCAATCCCTTTTCCGTTATCCCTTATGCCGATGCGGACAAAAAAATCGGTTATCTGCGCTTTGATCTGTATTTTCCCTCCCTGTCCGGTATACTTTACCGCATTGTCCAAAATATTAAAGACTGCTTCCAGCGTCCACTTCTTATCAAATACTGCCCTCAAACCTTCGGCACATTCCATCTCTATTTCAATCTGTTTAGCCTCCGCCTTCAGGGCAATGTCACAGACTGCCTGTTCCAGCAGCACACGGATGGGATTTTCTTTTGGCCGGACTTCCACAATCCCCGTCTCCAGCCTGGACATCTTGATCATACTCTTCATGAGAAATTCCAGCTTGTCTGTCTGCCTCTGGGCCGCACCCAGAAACTGTTCTTTTTTCTCCTCATCCAGGTTCTTTTTCTGCAAAAGGCTGTGATACATCCTCACATTCGCAATGGGCGTTTTTACCTGATGGGAAATATCTGCAACTATGGTTTCAAGCTGCTGGCGCTGTATTTTATTTTCCTGGGACTGCTGGTCCAGTATCTCATACAGGCGGTGCATCTTGGAATGCAGCTTACCTGTCAGAGTGTCCTTCTCCTCCTGAAATACAAGGTCCGTACGGCCTGCGATCATGGCATCCAGGCAGTCACTCATTTGGCTTGTGTACTCAACAAGCCTTTTTCTCACTTTGATCATAATAAGTATGGAGATCAAAAGGCAGATGAGGGAAAAGAGCAGGATCAATTTTTCCATTCTGTTTTCTTCCCCTTCCACTGATATCCCATACCGTACAGGGTCTTAATATATGGGTGTTCTTCGGATTCAATCTTCTTGCGGAGTCTGTTGATATTCACAGCCACGGCATGTTCATCCACAAAATTCCCGGTGCTGTCCCATACTTTTTCCAAAAGAAGGGTCTTTGTCATTACCCTCTCTGCATTGGCAATGAGAAGACGCAGGATCTTAAACTCTGTGGGTGTCATGGTCAGAGGCTCCCCGCCCAGGGATGCTGCCATGGCATCAAAATCTATCTTCAGATGCCCGTCATCATATTGGATCCGCTCGCCGCCGTCCGCAGCAGCCTTCCGCAGGGCTGCTTTGATCCTTCTGTGGAGTATGGGCATATTAAACGGCTTTGTGATATAGTCGTCCGCACCACAGTCAAATCCCTGCATTTCATCCCGGTCCATGTCCCTGGCTGTAAGAAAAATGACGGGGATGTCACTCTCTGACTTTACTGACCTGCAGAAGTCAAACCCATCACCATCCGGCAGGTTTCCGTCCAGTAGGATCAGATCCACTTCGTTTTCACTGAGTATGGACATTCCATCACCAAGTGTCAGAGCGGAAAACACTTTGTAGTTTTCTGATTCCAGGTCATATGTAAGCCCGGTGTTTAAATCTTTGTCATCTTCTATGAGTAATATTTTATTCATTGTTTGCTGCGCTTTCTATTAGGATTTTATGAAATATAGTATATCATTATATTTTCCTAAATCCTATCCCCGAATCGCAGAAAAAGGAATTCTCATTCACGTATAGCAGCAGCGGAATCGCTCCGCTACTCTTCAAAAGATAAATTCATAGGATGATCCGGAAATACTGCATCCACATTAAAATCGGTAGTTGGTGTATTGTGGTCAACTTCCTGAAAACTGACGTTATCCAGCCACACCTGCCCCTCACCGTACAATAATATTCCAATGTTAAGAATCGCCGCGTTCTCAGGCACATCCAGCACACAGGAATAATGGTTCCATTGGGTCGTTCCGGTGATCGGACGGTCCTGCATATTATCCAGTTTCAGTGTCTCACTAAAAGCAGTGTCGATCCGCATCCATAATCCGCACCACCCTGCAACATCCTGTGTTTTTACAAACCCGGAAAAACGCACTCTTTTCCCTAAAAACGCAGATGCGCTGAACTGCTGCATGATCGTGCCGAATTCACTCACTTCCCACTCCCCGGCAGTGGACTTTATCGTGACTGATCTGGTTCCCGTATTATAAACCTTGTCATCCATGCCCATCCGGTATTTATCGGGGGCAGTGCCTGTTACGATCCAATTTTTGATTTCTGTGTTATTCCCCATATTACCTCCTTCAATGACTAAATCCTTAATCGCTGACCGATATCTGCCCGGCGGAAGCTGATAGACACGTTTAAAGGCTCTCGTGAAAGCCTCCTGGGATTCAAAACAGAAAGTCACCGCAATATCAAGGATAGAAATACCCGTAGTGCGCAGAAGGACCGCGGCACCTGCTAATCTACGCTTTCTAATGTAATCATAAACAGGCATACCTGTTTCGCTTTGAAATACCCTGTGAAAATAAAACTTAGAAAAACCCGCTGCAGCCGCAATCTCATCCAGAGAAAGTTCTTCGCACAAGTTCATTTCGATATAGTTTAACGCATCCTGGATTTCCTTCTTATGTGTCAACCGCTTCACCTCCCAGCAAAAACAATTATAGCACAAAGTAGTTTCACAATTTTGATCATTTTTGCCCTTTTGGCACCGGATGATGCCTTTCACTTCCCTGTCAATACCTTATATCCTTCCTACCAGTACGTCTTCCACTGTTTTATCTTCCTGGTCAATGCCTCCAGATAAAAATAGTCCCCCCACAAATTGCATTCATCAACGCCCCTGTCCGCCACGCTGTTGAAGGGGCTGCTCTTTGCGTAAACACCGTGGAGGAGCAGCCCGTTTGCATCCTTGTCCGACAGAACTGCGTAATTGTCGATCAGGCTCTCCAGCATCCCCTCTGCCTTATTTCCATAGAAGGACTTTTCTTCCCCCTTCAGCCCCCCATTTTCACACATTTCCATTATCCCGCAGGCTGCAGCTGCGGCGGCAGAGGAATCTCTCGGCTCACTGCTGCCCTGCCAAAAGCTCAGGTCCCAATAGGGAACCATATCTTCGGGCAGGTGTTCAAGATAAAAATCTGTCACCTTCCTAAATAATTCCCTGCACAACTCGTCCCCGGTATACCGGTAAGCCAGCGCTGTACCGTATATTCCCCATGCCTGTCCCCTGGCCCAGGCGGAATCGTCCCTGTATCCCTGTGCGGTGACACCGCGCACAGGTTCCCCGGTCTCAGGACAAAAGAAGTAGGTGTGGTAAGTAGAATAATCCGGTCTCACAAGATTCCTGATACTGGTCCTTGTATGCCGGATGGCAATATCTCTGTACGTCTCTTTCCCCGTCACCTCAAAAGCCCAGTACAATAAAGGCAGATTGAGCAGACAATCTATGATCAGGCGGTAGTTATCCTCTGCACCCAGTTCTCCCCAAGCCTGGATAAACTCCCCTTTCTCCTGAAAACGGCTGATGAGCTGGTCTGCGGCCAGGATGGCTGCCTCTTTTGCCCTCTCATTTCCCGTAAGCTGATAGGCTGCCACACAGGAAGGAGTGTACAAAAATCCCATGTCATGATGTTCCACATCTATCTTCTTTTTTATCCTGTCATAAAAACTATTGACCTGTATCTCCGCTGACCTCCTGAAGCTCTCATCCCCTGTCAGTTCATAGGCCAGCCAGTAAGTCCCTGTGCAGAAACCAGTGGTCCATTCTACATTTTCTGTGATCGGATAAAAAAGTTTCTCACTGTTGGAACCGGGAAATTTGTATGTATACTCCTTCAGATTCCCTTTCAATATATCCACTGCCATCATGGCTGCATTCTGTAATTTTTCCTGTCTCATATATCCTCCTTCTGGTCATCCTTTCATAAAACTGCCGCAGAACAGCTCACCTCTGCAGGATACGGTTCCGGCTGCACAGCCAGAGACCACATCCCACGGAATGAACTATTCTGCGGCAGCATCCTCATCTATTCATTTGTATCCGTATCCACTGCCTCCGCAGTTTCCTATTTTGTTACTTTCACATAATTGTCATATGCTGTCTGCTGGATCTCAATCGCTTTTTCAATATCCCTATCCTTCAGTTCCTGAATAAACGCATCATATTCATCATCTATATTACTGGAACCTAAGATCCAGCTCTGAAGCTTCTCATATACAATGGGCTGGATTCCGGACATAATGCTCTTATATTCATCCATACCGTCTGTGCTCAGTTTCAGTTCCGGCAGTTTCGGCGCGCTGAACCACTCATCATGTGCATCGTACAGTTCATTTGCAGCCTTTCCTGCGTCATTCATAGTTGCATACTCATAGTCTGCTGCCTGGATATATCCCGCACGGTACTGGGAACCCAGGGAACGCAGATACTCTACCGGTGCCAGCCCGGAGTTAAATACTTCCTCTGTAAAGGCCTTCTCCCCGTTATCGTTTACAGTGTAAGTCTTGCCCTCGATTCCCCAGTTCATCAGGTCTGAACCTTCTTCCGTGAACATAAAATCCATGAATTCGATCGCACCCTCCGGGTCTTTGCACTGGGAGGAGATGCCCCATCCGCACTCTGCATAGCGGTAGTCACGTTCCTTCACATTTCCGTTCTGGTCCTTTAAAGGCGCGATCGCCACCATATTGAATCCCGGTATATCTGCGCCCAGAGAATCATTATAATTGCCTGTGCTGACCCAGTCATGGGTGAAGCCCCCTGTATTGTTGCTGAGCAGTGTATCCCTTGCTGACATACCTCTCGTGAAGATCTCCGGATCGATCAGGCCCTCTTTATACCACTGGGCCAGGTTCTTCACTGCTGTTTTATAATTGTCTGTCAGAGGTTCGTAAGTGATCTTTCCGTCACGGGGATAGAAGGAGGCACTGGAATCCCACAAGGCCAGGTACTCACCCATCTCTGTCTCAGCGGTAGCGGAACGGTCAAACAGAGGGATCTCATCTGCCTGTCCATTGCCGTTGGGATCCTCATTCTTGAATGCGGTAAGTACATCATGGAGTTCATCCACTGTTGTAGGAACCTCCAGCCCCAGTTTATCCAGCCAGTCCTGGCGGATCCAGTAGAACTGAGAGGACTTCAGCTCTTTTCCCAGTGGGATATTGTAGATATTTCCGTCCTCTGCAGTTGCCTGGTATTTCAGATTCGGGTCATTATCCAGCGCTTTTTTGATATTCGGCGCATGTTCCTCGATCAGGTCGTTCAGGGGAATCACGCCGCCGTCTTTGCCCAGTTTCTCGATATCTGTTGTCAGGTCACACGCAATGATATCTGCCAGCTGCCCCGATGCCACCATATTCTGGAATGCTGTGGCATAGTCAGAGTTGGAGGAGGCAACCACGCCTTTCAACTTCACGCCTGTCTTTTTCTCCACCTCTTTCCACACTTCCCAGTCTGAATTAAAAGGTGTACCTGACAGGAACATGAAGGCCGAGAATTCTTTACTTCCATCCTCTTTTGAAGCGGCCGCCTTCCCGGTCTCCTCTTTTCCGCATCCTGTTGTCCCAAATGCCAGGGATACGCCCAGAACTGCTGTCAGTAATAATGCTGTTATTTGTTTTCTTTTCATATCTGATAATCCTCCGTTTATGATCAGCCTTTGACACCGCCCACGGTGAGGCCTGATTTAAAATATTTTTGAATGAAAGGGAATACTATGATCATGGGCACAATCGCCAGTATGATCAATGCATATACCTGAGTCGTGGGTGACGTCAGGGATGCTTTTGTCACGATCGCAGCGTCAGACGGATTGAATACCCGCTCCACGATCAGTTTTTTCAGGAATACCTGCAGAGGTATCTTGCTGTCATCTTTTAAAAGCTGCATGGCCCAGAAGTATCCGTTCCATCTGCTGATTCCGTAAAATAATCCCACGGTGGCAAGTGCCGGTTTTGACAGCGGCAGATATATGTTCCAGAATACCCTGAAATGCCCCGCGCCGTCAATAAATGCAGCCTCCTCCAAAGCCTCCGGGACCTGCTCAAAAAAGCTCTTCATGATGATCAGGTTATAAGTCTCAATGGCAAATCCAAAGATGATCGCTGTCCTGGTATTCAGCAGTCCCAGATTGTTGAAGTTCATATAAGTAGGAATGATCCCAGCACTGAACCACATGGTAAAAACCGTGAACAACGTCAGTATCTTTCTTCCGATCAGATACTTCCTGGACAGAGCG
This sequence comes from Blautia marasmi, assembly GCF_900258535.1. NCBI lineage: Bacteria > Bacillati > Bacillota > Clostridia > Lachnospirales > Lachnospiraceae > Blautia > Blautia marasmi. The sequence continues at coordinate 2,411,779 of NZ_OIWX01000001.1, read as the reverse complement.
TACGCCATGGTGGTGGTAAAGAACATATTTGCCATCAGTCCGAAGACAGTGTAAAAGATCGCATTTCCGTAGGAGGTCCACAGCCCGTCCCTCTTAAATACTGCCTCATAGCTGGCTGTGGTGAACTCCTTGATCTTCAGCAGCACATTCCCGTTTTCCACAAAAAAGGGCTTGCTGAAAGAAGAAATGAGTACATAATATATGGGATAAAGAGCAATAAAGGTAATCAGAACACCAAGAATGACCATCACAGCGTTGAATATCTTCTCTCCCAGCCCGATAACCTGCCCTTGTTTTATTTTATTTCCTGCCATCTTACTTCCCCCTTACCATAATGCGTTGTCGGAAATCTTCTTGCTGAATCGGTTTGCAAGAATGACCATGACGAATGCCACCACGGATTCAAACAGCCCTGCAGCCACAGACAGCCCGTAGTTTCCGTTTTCAAATGCCAGGCGGTAAGAATAGGTAGAGATAACATCCGCTGCCGAATAAGTTGCCGGCTGGTACAGAAGCAGGATCGCCTCATATCCCACCTTGATGATGCCTCCCAGTTTCAGGATCAGCATGGTCACTATGGTAGGTACAATGGCCGGAATGGTCACATGGGTGATTTTCTTCATCTTCCCAGCCCCGTCCACAGTGGCTGCCTCATAAAGCTGCGGGTCAATCCCCATGATGGCCGCTATGTACACAAGCGCATCGAATCCCGCATTCTGCCACAAGGTCATCAATGTGTATATCCCTTTAAAGTATTCCGGCTTTGTCATAAAGTAAACCGGGTCTACACCCATTTTCTGCAGCACCAGATTGATGACGCCTGTACTGGGTGACAGGAAGTTGATCACAATACCGCAGACTACCACCACAGATATAAAGTGTGTCAGCAGGGTGGACATCTGGGTCATCCTGCTGACGAACTTATTCTTCATCTCCGTCACACAGACAGCCAGCGCGATGGGCAGCGGAAAGCAGATCAGTAACTGCCAGAAAGAGATCATCAGGGTATTTTTCAGTACCCTTGGAAAATCCTTCCCCTTAAAAAATTCAATGAAGTTCTGCAGTCCCACAAAGGTACTGCCCTTGATTCCCTGGAATACATTGTAATCATAAAATGCAATCTTCAGCTCCGTCATAGGCCGGTATGCAAACAGAAGGTACCAGATAATGCCGGGAAGCAGCAAAAGGTATAATTCTTTGCCGGAAACCATTTTCTTTATGACATCAGAAAAATTTCTTTTCTTCTGTGTTTTTATTTGTTGTTTTGCCAATGTCCTCTTCTCTCTCCTTTCTTCCATATCGAAGCGCTTCGAGTCGATAGACCAACCTTAACGGATAATCTTTTAAAAGTAAATCATCAAATTTTCCGACCTCTTTTTCGCCTGTTTTTTGGAATACACAGTTTTCTTCCAATCCCTGTTTTTCAATCATCCCTCCGTTTTTGCTATATCACCATTTTTCAAAACATCACCATTTTATCCGAACCCTCATAAAATCAGGCGCTTTCACTTGAATAATCATCAAAATGCAATTATAATCTATACCTTGAGAGGCACAGCTTCTTTGCCTGAGGCATACATGATCCACAACAATCCCCATGAAAAGGAGGTCCCGCAAATGCTGAAACAGCCTTCCGGTATATACCACCAAAAATTAAAATTTATATTCATGCTCTTAGCCGCCGTGGTAACGCTGGTTCTTGCATCTGTCTCCGGAATTTTCCTGTCGCAGCATTGGGAGGAGTCTTACATAAGCTCCATCACTTTGTCCAGGACCATTCTGGAGGAGAAGAGCGCATCCTCCCTGAAGGAGATCTCCAACACCATGACAGACATCGTGAATGACTCCCTCATAAAAGACTGGTCTGTCTCAGAGGGCACACAGGACTTTTATCTCCTGTCCTCCCAGGCACAGAAAGCACTGCTGAAATATGCCGGTGCTGTGGACACCCGCTTTCAGGTATATCTGATCCTCAACAACGGACAGATTGATTTTGATGACCATACACACTCCACCGTCCTGTCCCCGGAGGGTTCCTTCTCCATGTCCGAATTCCTGGAGAAAAAGGACCTGGCTGAGAAAGACATGACCGATATACAGGACTATTTTGATAAAAAGATGTTCCCCTACGTGATTCCCCACTATGATGAGAAGGGGACACTGGACTCCCTCTATTATTTGATCAAAGGATATAAACAGCCCCGCACATGCATTTACATGGCAGATATCCCCATAAGCTCTCTTGTTGGCACCGCCACACCCAAAAATTATTGGATATCCAACACAGACGGGCTTTTCATCCCCAGTTCCCTGGATGAGGCGGATGTTTCCCTGTTTAAATCCCTGCAGAAAGAGATAGACCGAAACAGGAAGGTGGTTAAAAAGTCAGGTTACTATGTGGCAAATACCCGCCTTTTGTCCATGAACTGGGATATTTCATACCTCTATGACCGGTACAGCCTGAACGCGGCAAATATCTTCCTGTATCTGCTCTGCGTCCTTATTATTTTTGTGCTCCTCTGCGCTGTATTTTACTATGTGGCAAATCTTCTGTACCGGCCCCTTTATCAGGTCCTGCAGCTCCATATCAAAGAGGAGGCACAGCGCTATGATGAATTTGAGATCCTAAATGACAACCTGGCAAAGATGCAGAGCCTGAACCATAGCCTGCTGGCAACCAAGAAGACCACAAACGCCTTACTTGCACAGCAGTATTATCAGAATCTGCTCACAGATCCCAATGGTTATCTGGCACCTAAGGAGAAACCCTATTTTCCTGACAGCAGCCGTTTCTGCGTGGGGCTTATCTGCATTTCCCCCGACTCCGCCCATGCCCCGGATGACAGCAGCTTCTGCCAGCTTGAACTCTACAAAAACCTTATTTTCCAAAGCTGTGTGAAGAGGAAGGATGTGGTGTTCGTAAAGCTCTCCATGTACCGGTGCGCGCTTATCCTCATGTCAGACAGCCCCGAACATGCCAAATCCCTGGCTGCCCATGTAATGTCCGTTTACCCGGATGCGGAGGAGGAAGGCAAATACTGGGAGGAGCAGATTGTCCTCAGCTCTGTGAAGCAGGGCTTTGAAAACCTGCACCGCTGCTACCAGGAAACCCTGAAAATAGCGGAATACCTGCCCACACTTCCTCACGACAAGATCATCACACACGCACAGATCGCGGACTTGGATTCTTCCACCTACTCCTACCCTCTCTCTATGGAGAATAGACTGATCCAGGAAGTGACAGACGGACAAGAGCAGGCCCTAGGGCTGTTTGATGATCTGATCCGTGAGAATCTGGTGCATAAACGTCTGTCCATGGAGGTTCTGCAGAACTTTGTCTATGCCCTCATAGGCACCGTGAACCGCGTCTTCCAGGAGTTGAAGACCACCCCGGAGGAGTTTATCGGCCGCCCCATTGATTATGAGCACTGGTACACCCACTGGGCAGACTCCGTGACCATAACCGGTATCAAAACAGTCCTTTCGGAGATCATCAGGAAAAAGAACCGCCGCACCCATACCCAGGATAAAGCTGTCCTCTCCCGTATGCTGGACTATATACACCGGAACTATCGGGACAACATCATGCTCAACGACCTGGCAGACCAGTTTAATATATCGCCCAAATACTGCGGGATCCTTTTTAAGCAGCTCAGTGACAACAACTTTAAGGACTACCTGAACAATTACCGCATCAACCAGGCAAAAGCCCTGCTGGAAAAAGACCCTTCCCTCAAGACAAAAGACCTGAGCGCCATGACCGGATTCAACAGTTCCAATACCTTCATCCGGGTTTTCAGCAAATACACGGGACTGACACCCCAGAAATATGCGGAATATGTGATGGAGAAAAAATAAACCGCTGTACAGCAGCCCCTATCTGCGGCTGCTGTACAGCGGTCCTTTTTATAAACGCAGTCTGCCTTCCATGACCTCATAATCCACCTGCAGCACTCTGCCGGATCGTAAGGTGATCTCCACCGGACCTGTGCCCCCGCATTTCCCTGCGTCGGCAAACCCAATCCGCTCAATGGGAAACAGCTCTTCCTGTGTGAAGTCTCTCCCCTCCATGGTCAGGACAGCATAAATCATCATGTAAGGTCTGTACTCGTAGTATTCTTCTCTCCTGCACCTTCCGTACAGCAGGACACTCTTATTAGAAACAGCATTGACCCCCACTCTTTCTTTCCTCTCAATACTGTCAAATCCCCAATAATTTACAAAGGCCAGGCTCCTGTCCTGATTTTTCACGATCAGCGCCTCAGCATTTTCATCCGTTCTTCTCTCTGTCACGGTCTTTCCCTCCACGGGAAATCCATAGGCTCCCACGGTAAGGGTAAACGGCTTTTCATGTATCCTCATCCGGTCTGCATGCAGGATGCCGTTTGCCAGGGGAATATCCGCCAGATCCATGGAGGCCAGCCCCTGGAAATTATACCGGAACCCAAAATATTCCTGGCGGTAAAGCACCCCGTCTTTTTCTCCTGCGTACAGCATGATATTGGGGATCTGCACCTGCTCCTCCCGGTCATATCTCAGACTGTACTGCATGGCCTCCGCTCCCCGGTAGTCAAAGTCCTCCCATGGATAGCGGCTGTGGAATGCCAGACGGATGTATGCTTTGATATAATCATCCTCAGGGTGAAAGACATTTTTTGCCGTACAGAACTCTGCGGCCCCGTTGGCCCCCTGATGGAACGCCGCGATTCCGGGGCCGTCCATGATATAGGAAGCATAGGAATCTTCCGAAAGGGTTTCCCAGTCCCCATTGCTCTCCGTCTCCGTCCAGAAGGGATGCGCATCCGGAAGATTCAGGCAGAGAAAGGGATTTGCCATCCAAAATGGACTTTCCGCACAACTGTAATCCTGGAGCATAGGCGGGAATTGCCCATAAAACCCCAGGACGGGCACGCCATTTTCAAATACCTTTTCATTTTCAATGAACTGGAGCAGCGCACCGGAATTGATCCGCCTTGCCAATCCCGGCGCGACCCGGTGTTCCCTCAGGAAAAAGACGGAGGCAAACGGGGCAGAGGCCGCATTGCGGTAGATTCCGCTCCTCCCCCACATAGTCACATGGGCATCTCTGTCAAACATCCCCTCGTATGTTTCCAGTAAGCTGTTTGAATAGGTCTCAAATCGCTCCGCTATTTCCGGTTCCTTTTCATACCCATACCACACATTCCAGATCGCTGAATACACATGGAACGCCCAGGGGCTGTAGTAGTCAAACCGGTGCCCGTCTCTGTACCACCCGTCTCCGGCATAGTAGGAAAGGATGACCTGCGCATGGTCCTTCATCTTATTTTCATCTATCTCATACCCCTGGCTCCAAAGAAAACCCAGGATCAGCATATTGAACAGGCGCCAGTTGTGGGGAACCGTCCTTGCATTTCCAAATTCCAGCAGATACCCTGCTATTCTATCCCTTTCCTGCCGGGTATAGGTATCCCATATAATCTCTTTGCACTGCCACAGTCCGATGACTAGGGACGCGCACTCACAGGTATGCTGGAAACAGTGCTCCTTTTCACCTGACATTTCCTCCAGTTCCCTGTAAGAAAGCATATAATCCCCGGTTCCTTTTGTCACTGCGCGAAGGATATGTTCCCTGTAATAATCCTTAACGGAATACCCTGCTGTAACCGCATCCGGCCTGTTGTGAAGAAGGGGGGCAGCTATCAGAAAGCTCCGGGCCAGCCCTTCAAATCCGGCCGCATACTTTTTCCACTCCGGGCTTCCCTCATTGGGATAGCTGACTGTAAACTCCGTCCTCGGACAGTACACAGGCGTATCAAAATCCGTAATATTTGAAAATATCCCATCCAGCAGAAACTGTGCGGCATCTACCCAATGCCTTTTCGTCATTCCTGTGTAGGGACTCTTCTCATGATCTGGTGTATTGATCTTAAATCTCACGTTGTCCTCCTTGCCAAACCGGGGCCGCGGTCAGCTGCCCCGGTTCCTTTATTGTCTGCTCTAAGATAATAACACCAAACCAATTTTAATTTATTTTATTTCTTATACAAAATATTGCAAATTACATACGGAGCCATGCCCCGGGCGTCAAACCTCTTTGTCCGCCAGGGAAAACGTCAATTCTATATCCAGAAAGTTTCCATGGATCTCAGCTTTTACAGCTCCGCCCATCCTCCGCATCAACTCACTGACTATAGCCAGTCCCAGACCGGAAGACCCCTTTTTTCTGGAACTGTCAGCCTTGTAGAACCGTTCAAACATCTGATCCGGGTCAATGGCGGAAGGGTTCTCCACAGGATTTGAGAAGGTGATCCTGTCCCCTTTCTGGACAACACAAAGTCCCCCTGCGCCATGCAGGAGGGCATTATTGATCAGATTGCGGAATATCCGTCCCAGACTTTCCGGTGAAGCCAAAACAAGGAGCGATTCGTCATCGAATTGGATCTCCGGCTCCACCCCCTGCTCATCAAACACATGATACAGACCCACCATAGCGTCACACAGCACAGGATATACCGGGGTAGGGCCGCACTCTAAGACAAAATCCTCATTTGTGAGCTTTGTGTAGAGAAATAATTCTTCCAGCATCTCTTTCAGCTCATCAAGACGGCTTTGGACAATGGAGATATACCGCTTCTGGGTATCCATGTCCCGGCACTCCTCCAGCATCTGCAGGTACCCCGCAGCGCTGGTGAGGGGAGTACGGATATCATGCGCAATGTTGGATATGGTCTTCTTTAACTGTTTCTGAGATTTTTCATACCGGAAACGGCTGGCACGGAAGGTCCCGAGAAGGGTCTCAAGCCTCTGATAAAGCGCCATAAATTCCTTTGACCGGACCGAGGCAGACAGCTCGATCTGACTTCCGTCCTCAATAACGTCAAGCTGTCTCGTAAGCCGCACGATCTCCCGGCGGTAATGCAGCAATGTCAGAAACATTATAATAAGTAATATTATGAGCACCACGATCAGCAGAAGCATAAAACCCTCCTATCAGGAATCAGATATCCTTTTTTGATAAAATCACTTTTCCGGCCGCAGCATAGATGATACAGAAGACCGCTCCGACAATAACCGGACGAAGTGTAGATAACCCATCATATCCCAGCGGACATTCTGCAAGATTCATATACAGCGTATAGTTCATGATCTCCCCCGCACCGAAAAGGTTCAGAAGAGAGCTGACCAGCAGCACGACCAGCCCGCTGCACAGTATAAAAGCCCCGGCCACTCCAGCCGCCTTACTCCTGGTGATCATACAGATCATCAGTATAAGCGCGCTGAATCCATTAGAGACCATCCAGATGCAAAAAACATAAAACAGCATATCAACTGCCTTGTTATAGAAAAAGAACCCACCAAATACAGCGTTAAGACCCAGTGCTGTCAGAAATGTCACTGTGATGAAGAACAGGTTCACAAGGAAAAGGCAGACACTTTTGCTCAATATATAATCCCATTTATTCTCATGTACAGACAGGATATTCTTAATAAATCCACTGTCAAAATCCGTACAGATAAACAGCGCAGCCACGGTCCCTGATATAACCGGCAGTAATCCGCCGCTGACATTGGTCTGGTGAAACAGTTCCACAAGGGACGTGGAATTCAAAGACTCTTTGATATTTCCCGATGTGGCCGTGATGGTCATGCCATGTTTTATTAGAAATTCCCGCATCCCCGGGTCCTGGATCACATACATAAGTGTGTAGGTGAACACCGTTGTAAATACCAGGATACCAAGGCACACATAGGCCGCCTTCCCCCGGAACATCCTTCTGAGATCCATTCTGAGTAAATTAAGCATTTTTTGCACCTCCGTCCATAAGTTCAAGAAAATATTGTTCCAGGTCTATCTGATGAAGCCCGCAGGAAAACACTGTGACCCCGTTCTGCACAAGAAGTGTGGTAACTTTACCGCTGTCCAGATAATCATAGATATGGATCCTCCCCTGCGCAAATACCTCATAGGAAGCATCCGGAATGTTCTCCGCCAGCACTGCGGCCGCACGCTCTGCGTGTTCTACCTCAACAAGAAGGTAATCACGGCACTGCTCTTCCAGATCCTCTTTTGTCATCTGCCGAATGAGCTGCCCGTCCTTGATGATCCCGTATTGGGTGGCTATTTTGCTCAATTCTCCCAGGATATGGGAGCTGATGAGGATGGTCTTTCCTTCTTCTTTATTTAGTTTCAGCAGGCATTCCCTTATTTCGCGGATCCCCTCCGGGTCCAGACCGTTGATTGGCTCATCCAGGATCAAAAGGTCCGGATTGCCAAGAAGGGCCATTGCGATCCCCAGTCTCTGTTTCATGCCCATGGAGAACTGTTTAACCTTTTTATTTCCCGTATCCGCCATATTTATGAGCTTCAGGAAACGGTCCACGCTGTCCATATTCACCAGTCCCAGGCATTGGGCCTTCAGTATCATATTCTCCCTGGCTGTGCAGTTTGGAAAAAGGCCCGCATTCTCTATGAGCATTCCTACACGGCGTCTGGCAGTCTGGTCAGATACCGGAGAGCCGAATAATGAAATTTCTCCCTCCGTGGGATGTGCCAGGCCGCAGAGCATTTTCAGCGTTGTGGATTTTCCGGCGCCGTTTCGTCCGATAAATCCATAGATTTCCCCCTTCTTTACATTCATATCAATATGGTCCACAGCCGGCTTCTGCCCGTAAAATTTTGTTAAGCCGTGGGTTCTTACCGCATAATCTGTATTCATTCTGTCTCCTCTCTTAACTGTTCAGCACCCTCACAGTTACAGGCAAAAATCCATGCAGAATCGCCTTTGGCGATGGAATTTTTGCTTGGCCGTGGTACACTTTCTTACGGTCAGCGCAGTGAATACGCAGACCTGCTGAATAGTTACCTTCTCTCTTCTTTCCCTGCATTTTGTCTTGCAAAAGCAGTTCCTCTTTACAAACTCAAGTATAAAGGCATAGATTGTAAAAAACGAAAAGAAAAGGTTAAGAAAGTTTAAAGCCCATTCCCCAGACAGTCTGTATATACGAATCCGTCCCGCTCGGTTTCAGCTTGGAGCGGATATTGCTGATATGGACATTGATGGTCTTGTCCTCCACAAAATACTCCTCCTCCCAGGCATATTCATATATGAGCTGTTTTGTAAATACCTTCTTCGGATGCTTCATCAGCAGTTCAAGTATGCGGAATTCGTGCAGTGTCAGTTCCACGGGCTGACCGGCTGCCGTCATTTCCCGGGTCTCCGGGTCAAGTATCCAGTCTTTATAGTGCAGTTCTGTCTGGGCATCCGGCAGTTTTGAGGCAGGCAGGGAGCGGAGCTGTACCTGGACCCGTACAAGCAGTTCTTTTAGATCGAAGGGCTTGCAGATATAGTCATTAGCCCCTGCGGTAAGCAGTTCCACTTTGCTGTCCAGCTCATTTTTCGCGGAAAGGACAATGACCGGGACCTTTCCCGCAAACATTCTGATCAGCTCCTCACCTGTCATACCAGGGAGCATAAGATCCAGAAGGATCAGATCAAACTCTTCCATGGAGAATCTGAGAGAACCTTCACTCCCTGAAAATGCCTGTGTACACGCATATCCATTGCCGCTCAGATATTCTGAGACCATATTATTTATATTTGTATCGTCTTCAATGATCAGTATTTTTGCCACGAAACACTATCCTCCTCTTTCCTCCGGTATTTTCCGGGCGGTATACCGTATTTCTGTTTGAAACAGTATCCAAGATAATCCGCCGAAGAAAACCCGGTCCGCTCTGCTATCTCCTCCAGGGAATTTTCCTTCTCCTCAAGCATGCGGCATACAAGTTCAAGTTTATTTTCCATCTGCATCTGGCGGAAAGTCATGCCGTAATGGCTTTTCATCAGGCGCTGTACCTGGCGCACACTCAGCCCCAGCTCCTTTGCCAGCTTCTGGATCGTGATATGCACCGGGTCATCCAGAAAAATCCGCTCTATCTGCAGGTACTTTACCTCATCCGAGCAGGGAACATAGGTATCACCGGTATCCATGGTCCCTGTCTGGTACAGCCTTCCCAGAGAAATGAACAGCTCGCCGGCCAAAAAGGGCACCAGTGTCCGGTAACCCGGCGGTTTTTCCTGTATCTCGCTGATGATCCGCTTAAACGGCTCCCAAACCTCCCGTGGCCCCTCACCGATCCAGAATCGCTGGCTGAGAAGCTGTTCCAGCCATGCCTCTCTCTTTATATGGCTTTTACGGTTCTCCCCGCCCCCGCAGACCAGGGGAACCGTATAATACATTACGATCTCCCTCATAGGTTCCTCGGATATTGTGATCTGTTCATGGGCAATACCCGGTCCCGTCAGATAAAAAGTCCCTTTTTTCAGCGTATATTCATCTCTGCGAAGACGCAGCACGCCCTGTCCTGATTCTATATAATGGATCTCATAACTGGCAATACTGTGGGAATGCATTTTGATATGTCCGGTGTTTCCTCTTCCAACGGACACTATATGGAATTGGATGCCCTCAAGGCTAAGTTTATAATTTACATCCGCCATTGTTCTTCTCCTTTTGGGATATTTCCCGGAGTGTATCTGGACTTGCTCTCGGCAAGCGCTGCTAAGTATCCATTAAGACCGGGCTTCTGCTGCGCTGGTCCGAGATGCTGAGCAGTTATGTTCCCTATATTATACCGAATTGACAGAGATATGGAAACTATTTCTCTGTTTCCGGGACAGTTATTCTGGAAATGTTACTATTCAGCCTTCCGGCTTCACCGCAGCAAAAGCATGCACAGTTCTGCCCTTCAGGGTACAGACTCCACAAACCGCAGTCTGGCGCGTGACTGCCTCGGGATTACCTTGCAATTGCAAGACAACGCCTCGCGGGACAGTGGAAGGCTGAACTGTTACCTGGAAATAACGACATTTCGCTATAGAACTTGACGCTGCTCTGTCTTCTTATTTGCTTATCACTGTTTTACAATAATGACAGATAGCTGCACACGCGGCGACAGTAAAATATGGCCATCTAAAGGAGAATTGCCTATGTACAGTAAAAAAGCTTATTTACAGCAGATTGAAGATGTCATCGCCGGAGGACCTTACCGGGACAACTGGGATTCTCTGTCACAGCACCGGACTCCCAAGTGGTTTAGAGATGCCAAATTCGGTATTTTTATCCATTGGGGTGTGTACAGTGTTCCCGCCTTTGGAAATGAATGGTATTCCAGAAATATGTATATTCAGGGAAGTCCTGAATTCCGCCATCACCAGCAAGTATATGGCAGCCAGAAAGATTTTGGCTACAAAGATTTTATCCCCATGTTCAAAGCCGAAAATTTTGACGCCTCCGCATGGACTGACCTGTTTCGGAAAGCAGGCGCCAGATATGTTGTCCCTGTGGCAGAGCATCATGACGGCTTTCAGATGTACCGCAGTGACATTTCTCATTGGAACGCTTACGAAATGGGACCGAAACGCGATGTACTCGGGGAACTGACTCAGGAAATGGAGAAGAAAGGGCTTATAAACGGCGCTTCTACCCACCGCATAGAGCACTGGTTCTTTATGGGACACGGAAAGGATTTTGAGAGTGATATCACAGAAGCGGAAAAAGAAGGGGACTTTTACTGGCCCGCCATGCCGGAGGGTGACCATCAGGACCTGTTCAGTGAACCGGTTCCCACAAAAGACTTCCTGGAGGACTGGATGGTCCGGACTTGTGAACTGATCGACCGCTATCAAATAAAAGAGCTGTATTTTGACTGGTGGATCCAGCACAGCAGCGCCAAACCATATCTCCAAAAAATAGCGGCTTATTACTACAACCGGGCAGTGGAATGGAACGAGGAAGTCCTCATTGCCTACAAACATGATGCCTTTATGTTCGGCACCGCCCTTGTAGATATTGAACGGGGACAATTTGCAAACGTCCAGCCGTTTTACTGGCAGACCGACACGGCTATTGCGAAAAATTCCTGGTGTTATACAGAAAACAATGATTTCAAAAAGGCAAAGGATATTATCTGTGACCTGGCAGACGTGGTCAGCAAAAACGGAAACCTACTTCTGAATGTGGGTCCCAAAGCGGACGGAACCATATCGGCGGAAGATACGGCTGTCCTTCTTGAGATTGGGGAATGGCTGGAAGCCAACGGGGAAGCGATCTATGGCTCCCATGTCTGGCGCACCGCGGCGGAAGGTCCCACTATGGTGGAGGAAGGGCAGTTCACGGATGGAAAGGATAAGGTTTTTACAAAAGAGGATTTCCGCTTCACCGTGAACGGATCTCACCTGTATGCCATCTGCCTGAACTATCCCCATGACGGGCACATATCCATAAAATCATTGGCAGAGCAGGATGCCTCCTGTCTTCCGAAATTCCACGGCATCATCGACGCTGTGGATGTGCTGGGGTTTGAGGAGACTCCGGTATGGAAACGTACGGAAAACGGACTGGAGATTGAAACCCGGAATGTCAGAACCGATAAACCTGTGGTGTTTAAGATCACAATGAGATAGGGAAATATCCTGCCGTACAGACCGTCCCAGCGGACTGTGCGGCAGGATATTTGTTCTTATTTCAAAAGCTGTTCAATGCCCCGGCACAGAGCATCCACGTTTGCCTCCAGTATTTCCGCTCCATACTCCACGGAAGCATCTGTTCTCGGGTCAGCTCCTGCCACAGCGACAGGATGCTCCCCGCCGTCCCGGATCCGCTCAAGCTGCACCAGTTCCGGCCTTACCGCCATGGTAATGGACGTTTCATTGGCTGCCGCATGGTCATTTTGAAACCTCAGTCTGTCATCCTCCACGAAGTCAAAGGCAGTCACCCCGATCAAGCCGCACGTATCCCGCAGCTCCTCTTTGAGTGCCGTAAACTGCCGGATAGACGGCCCATGGCCGTGGGCTGCCAGAATGGTGAATCCGGCTCTGGACAGATTGGCTCCAATGCGCAGGATCATACGGCGGTATTCTTCATCCGGCATCCAGTACGCACTTCCCGGAAGCTGCTGCATTTCATAAGGCACGATGGTGCCCCCTGTACAGATATCCATCCCATACAGTTCCCTCTCCGGGTCCCTGTAAAACCGGTCCGGCCCCAGAAAAAGCTTTGGAAGAACAATCCCGCCAATTCTACGTGCCGCCCGCATAAACAATTCCTGTGACTGGATCCCATCCGCTCCCAGGGGCAGATGAGGCCCATGCCATTCCAAAGTACCCAGCGGCAGATAAGCCACAGGACAGGCCTGCAGCCGCTCCTGAAATTCCGCGGGGCATAATTCCTCGTACAAAACTTTTTCTGTCATTTAGCAATCCCTCCCTGGTTTCTGTCTGCTGTCCAATTTATCTAATGGGCTATGTGATCTGTGTTTTACTTACCTGCTCACACTTTCCGTAAAACCAGATTCAACCACTTCTCATCCCTGTCAGGGCGGGTATCTGTGGTAATCTTCTGCTGTTCTATTTTGAATGCCGGGATCTCCGCAAGTAATTCCCGGAAACTATTCTCCGTCATATCCAGGAAAAAACGGCCGCCGCGCTCCCCCTCATATTCTCCATATTTGAAAGATATATAGGCAATACCGGAATCTTTCAGAGCTGCCGCCATTTTTAACAATACATCCCTCAGCTCATCTGCCGGGACGTGAAGCAGAGAGGAGCAAGCCCAGATACCGTCATAAGCCTCCTGCTCATTAAGCTCATCAAACATCATCTGCTTTACTTCAATCCCTGTAAATTCTGATGCCATCCTGCATAATACAGCAGAACCGTCAATGGCGTTTACTCTGTATCCCTTTTCAAGAAAATATTTGGTATCTCTCCCCGAACCACAGCCAAAATCCAAAATCGCCCCCGCCTTTGGCAGCCACGACAGGAAATCGTCCTGGAGATCTTTAAAGTCCACATTTATGGTGTTTTCCACAAAAGATTGTGCATTTTGGTCGTAATAGTCAATTGTTTTGTTGTCCTTCATCCTCTTCCGCCTTTCATGATCTGCTGTCCCAATATTAAATTCTGCTTTAACCTCCCCACCTCTTTTTCCAGGATCTCTTTTCCCTTATCTGTGATCAAATATGTCTTTCTTCTCTCATCCCGGTCATATAATGCGATCCATCCCTTCTTTATCAAAGTATTGACCGCCCCGTATAAGGTCCCCGCTCCTGTGATAAATCTCTGATATATCCACTAAGCAATCTATATACATATTCAGCATTTGCGATTTGCTCTTCTGTATCTGATTTGCTTGCAAGAAACATATCATCATAATCCGATGCGTTCCTGATTGTAAATGCCGAACCTATCATTTTCGATAACTCAGCCGGGAAAATCCCCTCTTTTATATATCTTCTGCGAAACTCCGCAATTACTCCGCTATGTTTACTGGAATCAAAATTATCAAATACCAAAACCGCTCTCATAGCATGAAATATCGTATAATATGCTCTATTATTTGCTATTCGGTAATTTCCGGCGTCAAACAGCAAGTGAGCTGCCTCCAAATCTTCTTTTGCCCGCTGTATCCGGTATTTCGCATAATCTTTTTGCAATGAACTATATTCAGGCAATCTGAACACCCTCTCTCTGCACATTCTGATAGAACTTAGATACTGGTATATACTTCTGATATAATTTGTAATTTTGGAAAACAGGAGTCAACACAACATCATAATCCCAATCAAGTTTGTCCGATACCTCTAAAATACGCTTTCTCTCCAAACCAATCGCCTCTTGCGGAACATCCAGCAGAACCATAATATCAATATCACTGTCCTGTTCAAAGTCACCACGAGCACATGATCCATACAAAATAACCTTGTATAACTTTGCTCCATAAATTTTCTTTGCTTCCTCTGAAAATTTGGATACCACTTCTTTTATCTTCTCTTCCGTCATATGTTCACCGTCCTTTCCCAGCAGCTTTTTTACTCATATCCATATTCTCTTTTCCGGTTTCTTTTCCCTCATATTTTACAAGTACCAGCAAATCATTAGGATTTTTAATTATACCCCGCTGTGTCCAAAATTATTAGCGCTTCCACTATCTAAGCTTTCTTCTATAGTATCTAATATTGTTAGCTGCGGAGCAATAACAATACTTGACCCTCGGCCCTCGGCTATTCCATAGGGCATTTTCCACGCTTTTTTATATCATAACACATTATTTTGTAAGAAACTACTCCGGTCCATCTCTTTTTAAATTTTCTAAAGCTCTGCTTTTATTCCCCTAACATTAAAAAATCCTCAGAAGCACTATACCTCTGAGGATTGAATAAAAAATCGTTTCTATTTCCCTAAATCTACATAACTTTACATATTTTCTGTTCTGGTTGGTACAATGGTACACTTTTCACCACTCAGATACTTATTTTCAAAGCCTCTTAGTACAGCTTCGCTCCTGCCGGAATCCTGTCATCTACCATCAATAAATTCAGACCTTCTCTGCCATCTTCCTCATGTACTGCTGAAATCAGCATTCCACAAGAAGCAATTCCCATCATCGGCCTTGGAGGCAGGTTTGTGATTGCGATACAAGTTTTACCAACCAGCTCTTCCGGCTCGTAATATTCGTGAATACCGCTTAAAATCACGCGTTCAGCATCTGTTCCGTCATCAAGAATAAACTTCAGAAGCTTCTTGCTCTTCGGTACAGCCTCGCAAGCTTTTACCTTAACAGCTCTGAAATCAGACTTACTGAATGTCTCAAAATCTACCATCTCTTCAAAAAGTGGCTCGATTTTTACATTAGAAAAATCAATCTTTTCCGGCGCTTTCTCAGCCTCGGCAGCCACTGTTCTTTCCGATGCAGCAGCTTTTTTAGAAGCGTCAGAACCGCCAATGCTCTTCATCGTCGGGAAGCACAACACATCCCTGATCGCAGCCGAATCCGTGAGCAGCATGACCATCCTGTCAATTCCGAATCCGATACCGCCGGTAGGAGGCATACCAATCTCCAGGGCATTGAGGAAATCCTCGTCCGTTGTATTGGCCTCTTCATCCCCCTGTGCCAGCAGTGCTTCCTGGGCTTTAAACCTCTCCCACTGGTCAATGGGGTCGTTCAGCTCAGAGTAAGCATTTGCCATCTCCCAGCCGTTCATGAAGAATTCAAACCGCTCCGTATACTCCGGATCCTCCGGTTTCTTCTTGGTCAGCGGAGAGATCTCAATGGGATGGTCACAAACAAACGTAGGCTGGATCAGATGTTCCTCTGCAAACTCCTCAAAGAACAGACTCAGAATATCACCCTTCTGATGTCTCTCCTCAAACTCCACATGGTGTTCTTTTGCAGCGGCTCTGGCCTCTTCCAGTGTATGGATCTCATTGAAGTCAACACCGGCATACTTCTTGACAGCATCCAGCATAGTGATCCTCTCAAAAGGTTTGCCCAGATCCATCTCCACACCATTATAAGTAATGGTGGTGGTTCCCAGGACTTCCTGTGCCACATGGCGGTACAGGTTCTCTGTCAGGTCCATCATTCCCTTGTAGTCTGTGAAAGCCTGATACAGCTCCATCAGCGTAAACTCCGGGTTATGCCTGGTATCCAGGCCCTCATTGCGGAATACTCGTCCGATCTCATATACCCGCTCCATGCCGCCTACGATCAGTCTCTTCAGGTACAGCTCCAGGGAAATACGCAGCTTGAAATCCTCATCCAGCGCATTAAAATGCGTCTCAAAAGGTCTTGCCGCAGCACCGCCTGCGTTTGCCACCAGCATAGGTGTCTCCACCTCCATAAATCCCTGTCCGTCCAGGTATTTACGGATACTGCTGATGATCTTGGAACGTTTGATGAAAGTGTCCTTCACTTCCGGGTTCATGATCAGGTCCACATATCTCTGACGGTAACGCAAATCTGTGTTGGTCAGGCCGTGGAACTTCTCCGGAAGAACCTGAAGGCTCTTGGAGAGCAGTGTCACCGCTGAAGCATGGATGGAGATCTCACCTGTCTTAGTCTTGAAGACTTCACCTGTGATGCCCACAATGTCACCGATGTCCATTTTCTTGAAATCCTGGTAGAACTCCTGTCCGATACTGTCACGCGCAACATAAGACTGAATGTTACCCTGTAGATCCTGAACATTGCAGAAGGAAGCTTTGCCCATAACACGTTTGGACATCATGCGCCCTGCTATAGTTACAGATTTTCCTTCCAGTTCCTCAAAAGCATCTTTGATTTCCTGGCTATGATGGGTCACATCAAATTTGACGATCTGAAACGGATCTTTTCCGTTTGCCTGTAAATCAGCTAATTTTTCACGGCGGACCTTCAATAACTGGTTGATGTCCTGCTCCTGTACATTCTTTGACTGCTCTGCCACTTTTCACACTCTCCTTATTTTTTAACCGTCATTCCGCGCACAGATAAAGGCGGATGATACTGCTGTTAAATATTTCTTTCAATCTCTAAAACTTTATATTCCATAGTTCCGGATGGCATTTCCACCTGTACAGTCTGTCCTTTGCCTGCTCCGATCAACGCTTTGCCTACCGGAGATTCATTGGAGATCTTGCCTTCCAGACTGTTTGCCTCTGTGGAACCTACAATCTTAAACTCTATTTCCTCATCAAATTCCACATCAAATACTTTTACCTTACATCCAACGCTGATAGCCTCCAGGTCCACTTCATCCTCCACTACGACCTCAGCATTTTTCAAGATTTTCTCAATTTCTTCTATCCTTGCTTCAATATCACGCTGCTCATCTTTTGCAGCATCGTACTCTGCATTTTCGGACAGGTCTCCCTGCTCTCTGGCTTCTTTGATCTTTCCGGCTACTTCTTTCCTTCTGTTTACCTTCAGATCATGAAGCTCATCCTCTAATTTTTTCAGTCCCGCATACGTTAGAATATTTTTCTTCTCTTCCATTTTTTATACACCCTTTCTTCTATATTATAAAGTAAGAAGAGGGCCTGTCATGACCAAAGGCCCGACAGCGTCCCAGATTCTTCTCCCAGTATAATCCATCTTTTTCAGGTTCCATAAACCTTAACAGTCATAATATTATAAGAAAAAGCTATCAGAATGTCAAGAACAATCTGCCATTCCCGGCAAATATCTTCTGTTTCCCGTAAAAAAGCCTGCTGTGCGCAGATTTCCGGTTACTTTTCTCAGTAAAAAGTCTCCACCAGCCGCTCCAGCTGCTCATAAGTCTCCACTTCATTGACCTGACGCCTGACTGCTGCTGAGTGGGGCATTCCTGCTGTATACCATGCAACATGCTTCCTCATCTCCCGCATACCGGTATATTCCCCTTTGTATTCGATCTGAAGCTGTGCATGTCTCAAAATCATATCACGGACCTCCGGGATGGATGGCTCCGGAGGCATTGTACCATTCTCCAGATAAGAGGATATCCTGTCAAAGATCCAGGGATTCCCCCTGGCCGCACGGCCTACCATGATACCGTCACATCCCGTCTCCTCCAGAAGGCGCCGGGCACTCTCAGGCGAGTCCACATCCCCATTGCCGATCACAGGAATGGATACCGCCTCCTTCACCCTGCGGATGATATCCCAATCCGCCTTGCCGGAATAATACTGTTCTCTGGTCCTTCCGTGGACCGCAACTGCGGAAGCGCCTGCATCCTCTATGATTTTTGCTATCTCCACCGCATTGACGGACTCCCCGGTAAATCCTTTTCTGATCTTTACAGTCAGGGGCTTTTTGATAGAGGAGGATACCTTCCGTACGATCTCCCCCACAAGCTTTGGATTTTTCATCAGTGCGGAGCCTTCTCCGTTGTTGACCACTTTCGGCACCGGGCAGCCCATGTTAATATCCAGAATGTCGAAGGGGTCCTCCTCGATCTGCCGGGCGATCAGTCCCATCAGATCCGGTTCCGACCCAAAAAGCTGAAGGGACACAGGCCGCTCCTCAGGCAGAATCTGCATCAGGCTCCTGGTATTCTTATTTTTAAAATAAATGGCTTTTGCACTGACCATCTCCGTACACAGAAGCCCTGCACCCTGCTCCTTGCAGAGCAAACGAAATGGCAGGTCCGTGACTCCTGCCATGGGTGCGAGTATCAGGTTGTTCTCAAGGGTTACATTTCCGATCGTGAGTTTCATATTAACCTCTGCTCTTCTTCGTTTTTTCAAAAATGATCCTGAGGCCATTGAGCGTGAGCTGTGTATCGTACACATCTATCATTTCTGTCTCATCCGCAATGATCTTGCCCAGACCTCCTGTTGCCACCACTTTCAGGTTCTCAATCCCTGACTCTTCCTTGACTTTTCTGATAATATACTCTACCTGCCCGATATAGCCGTACACAAGTCCTGCCTGCATACTGCTGATGGTCTCTTTTGCCAGTATGGATTCCGGCTTCTCTATGGCGATCTTGGGCAGCTTGGCTGCATCCTGCCACAGGGCTTTGGCACTGATCTCAATACCGGGGGAGGTGATGCCTGCCGCAAAGCAGCCGTCCTCCGTGATCAGGTCATAGGTGGTGGCTGTCCCAAAGTCCAGTACAAGGACCGGCCCGCCGTACAGCTCATAGGCAGCCACAGCATCCACGATCCTGTCCGCGCCAATCTCCTTTGGGTTCACAGACGTAATGCGGATGCCTGTCTTACATCCCGGTCCCACATGGATGGGATAGGTGTTAAAATATTTTATGACACCGCTTGCCAAAGAATGCATCACATCCGGCACAACAGAGCTGATGATCGCATCTTTTACTGCATCTTTGGGGATCCCTCTGTATTCCAGCATGTTGCACATCAGGATCCCATACTCATCCGAAGTCCTGTTCTGTCTGGTGGTCATACGGAAAGTTCCCTTCAGCGCTTCGCCGTCAAACACCCCCAGGGTGATATTGGTATTCCCCACATCAATAACTAACAGCATGTCCTATTCCTCCGCTTCCTTCCGTGTCTCCTCTGCATCTTCCCCCAGGAAAAATACCCGGTAATACAGTTCCAGGGATTCCAAAAGCTCCTGTTTCTCTGCCCGCAGCTGCTTGATACGCAGCACACTGCCAATCTCATCGTACATGGCATCTGATTCAAGAGCCTCTGTCTTAAATTCCAGACTGCCATCCTCATCATATTCCAGGGTAAGGACCCCGCTGATCTCCTCTGTATAAAGTACGCACATAATGTGCAGCTCGTCCTGTATGGACTGAGGAAGTGCTGAAAAGTCTTCATTAAAATAATATTTTTTCTCGTACGCATTGGCACCGCACAGTACAATTTTATCCTTATACATAAACTCTCCTTATACTATTACACATATCCATACAATCCCCGCACAGACACCTCCCCGGCAAAAACAGTTTTACACTCCCCGCCGGGTGTCCGCACAAGAAGCTCCCCTGCCTCATCAATCCCCAGACAGGTGCCCACAAGTTCCCGTCCCTTTTCCAGAACCTTCACTTCACGTCCTCTGCTGGCAAGAAGGCTGTCATATTCCTCCTTGAAAGGACTCAGATCACCGGCTGCCAGAAAGCGCTCATAATTCTGTTCAAAACGTTGCAGGACCGCTGCTGCCATCCTTTCCACATGAGGTGCCTCGCCGCATTCCAGTTTCAGGGATGTGGCCTTGTCCTTTATCTCCTCCGGAAACTTCTCCACAGTCAGATTAATGCCGATCCCTATGACCACATATGCGATCTTCGACCCCTGCATGGACATCTCTGTCAGTATCCCGCACAGCTTCTTTCCGGACATGACAAGATCATTGGGCCACTTGATCAGCGCTGTCTTACCTGTCACATCCGCAACCGCCTGGGCTGCGGAAAGTCCCATGAGCACTGTCATCATGGGCGCGCGCTCCGGAGCCATATCCGGACGCAGAAGCAGGGACATGGCAAGGCCGCTCCCTTTGGGATCTGCCCAGCTCCTGCCCCTTCTTCCTTTTCCTTTTGTCTGGTTCCTCACCAGGAAAACCGCACCGCTTGGCGCGCCTTTCCCGGCTTCTCTTTTTGCCCAGTCATTGGTGGAATCTGTTTCCTCTGCAAAGTTCCACGGCTTTCCAAGCCATTTGGTCTTTAATTCCATCGCTCCTTATGCCCCCAGCGTTGCTGCCATAACTGCCTTGATCGTATGCATACGGTTCTCTGCCTCATCAAAGACAACGGACTGGGCGGATTCAAACACCTCATCCGTCACTTCCATATCTGTCAGGCCGAAACGCTGTCCCATCTCTTTACCGATCACAGTCTCCAGGTCATGGAACGCCGGCAGACAGTGCAGGAAGATCGCCTGGCTTCCGGCATTCTCCATAACTTTCTTTGTCACCTTGTAAGGGGTCAGCTCACGGATACGCTCCTCCCATACTTCGTCCGGCTCACCCATGGATACCCATACATCTGTGTAAATAACGTCAGCGCCTTTGGTACCGGCCTCCACATCCTCTGTGAGCGTGATGGTGGCTCCTGACACCTCTGCAAATGCTTCACATTCTTTTACGAGAGCTTCATTGGGAAAATATTTTTTCGGTGCACAGGCAACAAAGTGCATACCCATCTTGGCACAGAGGATCATCAGGGAATTCCCCATGTTGTAGCGGGCATCTCCCATGTATACCAGCTTAACCCCCTTCACTCTGCCCAGATGTTCACGGATAGTCAGAAGGTCAGCCAGCATCTGTGTTGGATGATATTCGTTTGTCAGGCCGTTCCACACAGGAACACCTGCGTATTTTGCCAGCTCCTCCACAATTTCCTGCCCGAAGCCGCGGTATTCAATCCCGTCATAGATCCTTCCCAGAACCCTGGCTGTATCCCGGGTACTTTCTTTTTTACCGATCTGGGAACCTTTGGGATCCAGATATGTGGTCCCCATACCCAGATCATGAGCTGCCACCTCAAAGGAGCAGCGGGTCCTGGTGCTGGTCTTTTCAAAAATAAGCGCTACATTTCTGCCCTTCAAGGTATCTACAGGAACACCCTGTTTTTTCTTTTCTTTCAGTTCAGCAGCCAGATCAATGAGATATTCAATTTCCTCTGCCGTAAAATCTTTCAGTGTCAGAAAACTGCGTCCTTTTAAATCCATCTTACTTTTCCTCCTCATTTGCCGCGGTCCCGCCGCGCATCTCTTTTGTCAGATCAGAACATCCCTGGAGATCACCTGTACAAAGGAAGGGACATCCGTACCGTGAAGCCGGTACAGCTTCCCATATACTGCATCCTGAAGCTGGGACAAGGTATAGATCCTGTATTTTGGCACCCTGCACAGCTTTGCAGTGGCTTCCAGCATACTCAGATACAGTTCCCGGTAATCCCATTCCTTGGAAAGCTTCATCTCCTCCGCCAGAACCGGAAGGATCACCTCCGTCATATTGCGCAGGAACAGCTTGGGGTCTCTGGAAAGCTGGTAAGTATCCATGAGATATTCACAGACCAAATCATCTAAATCTGTCAGTTGCTTTAAATAATAACACTCTTCTTCTGATTCATCAATATAATATATTTTTCCTTTCAGCCCATATATAAGCCGCATGGTGTCATAATACCCGAGTTTCATATGGCGTCTGCTTTTTCTTCTGTCAAAATCTATGATGCTTCCCAGGCTTACCTTGGGAGCCACTGTATAAATTGTGGTCCCGTCGGGAATCTTTACCTTCTTCTCCCGTCCGATCCCGAAAATCCTTACCATAATAATGTTCTCATATCCGCGGTCCACAAGAGAACCCAGGGGCACATTATTGATGGCTCCGCCGTCAATATACCGTTTACCGTGAAGACGTTCATTCTTAAACAGCGGAAAAATATAAGCGCTAGCCAGTAAAAAGTCCTTTATGAGCTCCGGTCTGCACTGTTTCACATCAATATCAAGCTCCTTCTTCTCATCCACATTAAACGTAAGGATATACAGATCCACGGGGGAGCTGATGATCTTTTCCTCGTCAATACATTCCGCTATGAGTTCTTTCAGGGGCGTCACATCAATGCCGCCTTCCTTCATAAAATCAAAGGCACTCTTCAGCAGATCCACATCCAGCTTCTTCTGCTGGAACAAAAGCTCCATCTTCTCATCCTCCACGGACATAATGCTGGAATAAGAGATCGTTTCCCAGACCTTCTCCGCGTTAGCCAGATCATCCATACAGATGAGGGCACCGTTCAATGCTCCCACACTGGTGCCTGCAATACCTTTTATCCTCACGCCAGCTTCCCGCATGGCCTTCCACGCACCTATCTGATACGCGCCTTTTGCGCCTCCGCCTTCCAGGACCAGGCCATATTCTTTTGTTAGGTCAATTACCGGTTTCATATGAGTGATGCCTCCTCTTACCTGTGATGAAACCCAGTGACCGGCACTATGACCGGCTGCTGTATGCCTGCGCACAGCCTCAGGCTCCAAATTACTTCCGGGTAAAATGCCGCAGAGAGGCTGTCACATAACTGCAACCGCCCCTCTGCATATTGATCCCCGTCAATAGAAGTACATCCTGAATCATCTACTGCCCCGGGTATTTTCAGTTTTCCTTATCCGTAACAATTTCTTTCAGAGACGCTGCAAGTCCTGCGATCCCCTGAATGTTGGACGGAATGATGATCTTCGTTGCCTTGCCGTCAGCAGCCTGTTCAAATGCCTCCAGGCTCTTGATGGTAAGTACACTCTCATCCGCACCGGCATCTTTGATGAAACGGATACCGTCTGCCTTCGCCTGCTGCACCTTCAGGATTGCCTGGGACTGTCCTTCCGCTTCCCTGATCATCTTCTCCTTCTCCGCCTCTGCACGAAGGATAGCTGCCTGCTTCTCACCTTCTGCATCCAGGATCATGGATGCTTTCTTACCTTCTGCTACCAGAATGGTTGATTTCTTCTCACCTTCTGCCCTCAGAATGGATTCACGGCGCTCACGCTCTGCCTTCATCTGTTTCTCCATGGCTTCCTGGATGGCTGCCGGAGGAATGATGTTCTTCAGTTCCACACGGTTTACTTTGATCCCCCACGGGTCTGTTGCAACGTCAAGTGATGCACGCATCTTTGTATTGATGATCTCCCTTGATGTCAGGGTGGAATCCAGCTCCATATCACCAATGATATTACGCAGTGTGGTGGCAGTCAGATTCTCAATAGCCATGATCGGATTCTCAACGCCGTAAGCAAAGAGACGCGGATCTGTGATCTGGAAGAATACAACCGTATCAATCCTCATTGTAACATTATCTTTGGTGATAACCGGCTGGGGCGCAAAGTCCACCACCTGCTCTTTTAAATTCACACGTTTTGCAATACGGTCTACAAACGGGAACTTAAAGTGAAGTCCGGTTCCCCAGGTTTCTTTATACATGCCGAGACGTTCAATGATCATGGCATGAGCCTGCGGCACGATCCTGATACAGGACGCGATGACCAGCAGCAAAAGCACAACTACAATAATCAGTAACACTGTACCCACATTCATATTATTTTTCCTCCTCTACTACAAGTTTCACTCCTTCGACCGCCACAATTCTGACGATTGCTCCCTCATCAATAATTGTTTCGTCCCTGGATTTTGCGGACCATTCCAGTCCGTTTACCACAGCCTGCCCGGTTCCTCTCAAATTATCTATGGTTTTTGTAACCACGGCTTTCTCGCCGGGAAGACTGTCTACATTTGTTTTATTCACATTTCTGTTCATGTACTTTACTGCCAGCGGCCTGGTGAAGATCAAAAGCACCACCGATACTGCAATAAACAATAGAATCTGCAGCCACAAAGGTCCGCCAACTATGGATACCAAAAACGCCACCAGCGCTCCTCCTGCAAACCAGATGGTTGTAAGCCCCAGTGTGATAATCTCAATCACCAGAAGCACAGCCAGAAGAATCAGCCAGATGATTGATATGGTCCCTGCTGTAATTGCTGTCCACATACCCACCTCTCCTTTCCGGATGATTTCAGGTAAAAAAATCAGTCCTTTACAAATAATATATCCATTTGCTGATATTATATCGTAAAAGACTGAAAATAACAATATTTTTATTCCGCTTTTCTCATTCTCTCCGTGACACTGGTCCTGCACATGCTCTTATAGCAAAGTGCCGGAACCACAAGGACGATCACCACCAGGACCGGAATGCAGGCTAATATGGGCATTACAGTAAAATGCCAACTATAGAAAAAGAGGGAATTTCCTATACTTTGAACAGCTGTTACATCCAGGATACCGCCCAGGATCAGAGAGGCAGCACCTGTCAGCAGCGCATACATCACGCCCTCACACCCCAGCATCTGCCGGAGCTGTTTCCCAGTCATCCCCACTGCCTCCATCATAGCAAACTCCTGCTTTCTGGACAGGACCGAAGTCACCATGGTATTGATAAAATTCAAAATACCAATAAAAGCCAGGATAAGTGCCAGAAGACCGCCTACTATGGCGTACATATTCTTATCCGCTTCAAACTCAGCGGCCACCGTGGATTTTGACGTGAAATCCAAATCTGAATTTATATTCTCACAGTAATCCGCCAGCCATTTTTCCACGTCTTTCTCCCTATCCTTTTCCACATTGAACAGGGTTCTCATAGGCAACCTGTCACCGTAAAGATCCAGGTACTCCCGGTCCGGAAGCACGAAATTACACTCAAATACACTGTAGCTCTGCAGCTCGCAGGAATAGGGAAGCTTCCCTACAGCCATTACCTCGTACTCCCTGCTGGTTCCGTCGTCCAAACGGATCGTGACCTTATCTCCCACCTCATAATAATTCATCTGATCTTCGCCGGAACCCAGATAGCCGAATATTGAGGTTATCACATACTTACCGGTCTTAAATTTTTCCCAATCCAGCTCTCCTTCCGTAAGTTCCA
Organism: Blautia marasmi; assembly: GCF_900258535.1. Taxonomy (NCBI): domain Bacteria; kingdom Bacillati; phylum Bacillota; class Clostridia; order Lachnospirales; family Lachnospiraceae; genus Blautia; species Blautia marasmi. Next base: position 2,386,097 of record NZ_OIWX01000001.1, on the reverse strand, counting down.
TTTTCTCATAAGCAAGACGTCCCACACCGAATATTTTGCCGTCAATGTTGTCAAATGATTTGTTTTCCACGGCTTTCCAAAAATCCTCACCCCCAAAATATTCCTCCAGATACGGCCTGGCTTTGGGATTATCTAAGATCTTTTCATAAAATGCATCCCGCTCCTCCTCCGTAAAATTAGGGCTGTTTATGAGATTCATATAAATATTGCAGACATCCTCCACCCCTTTCTGCTCTGACAGTGCGTCCAGGAATTCCCCGGTCACACCCTCCAGGGGTTTGTCGTAGGCGGCGGGGTTATCGAGAGCGGCATCCCGCACGGAAAAATCGCTGACTGTGGAGGATGCTATGAATTTATCCATGTCAAATCCATTTACAAGCCCATACACACTGTTCAGCAGCACCAGCCCCAAAGAAAGAGAGGTTGTCACGATCACCACCTTCTTTTTATTCCTCCGCATATTGGCTGCTGCCATGGTCCAGGGATTTACCTTCTTTGTCTTTTTGCCTTTTTCCCTGCTCCATATCCTATCCTGCCCCTCCGTATACCTAAGAGCCTCCACCGGAGATACCGACGAGGCAATGCGGCACGGCCTGATACAGCTTATATACACAGTCAGAAGAGAAAACAGTGCAGATGCCGCAAATATCCAGAACTCCAGGGACACCTTCGTGTCTGCCGTACTGGAAAACACCAGATTCCTCATAACAATAGGAAGGATCCACTTTCCGGTCACGCCTCCCAGCAGAAGTCCCAGGGGGATACCGTAGAGGCAGAGCATATAAGCCTGTCTGCGCACAATTTTACGAAGCTGTTTTCCCGTTGTACCGATGGTCTTCAAAAGGCCGTAGTGGCGGATATCATGAAATACATTAATATAAAAAATATTATATATGATCAGATAGCCGGACACCAGTATCACCAGCAGGAGGGCAGCGATGGGAAGCATATCTTCTATATTAAGATCCATGCCAAGGTATGCCCAGTTCGTGCCTTCTGCTACCGCCTCCTCAGGAAATCCGCACCGTTTCACAAGGTCCTCCATTTTACCTGTCAAATCAAAACTGCTGCTGAAATTAAAATCCGCCATGATCCTTCCCGCATAGTCCGATGCGTCTATACCATTCTCCATGGCGGAAACTACCGGCGTGGGCGCCACTTTATCTGCCAGTTTCTTTGACACTAGCATGATCTGTGACATGGATATGGTGTCCCCTTTGAAAAAGCCTGACAGCGTAAATGTCATCTCATATTTCCTGTCATTCACCGTAAACTCCACAGGGACTTTTTGGCCCACCTCGCAGGGAATGCCCATGGCTTTTAAAACCAGGTCACTGGTCACGATCTCGTCCTCAGCCTCCGGCATACGTCCCTCCTCCGGGTAACAAAAGCTGAATTTTGCATCTAAATCTTCGTAATATCCTATCTCCGTCCTTAATTTTTTAAGGGAGTCATTTACTGCCTCGCCCACAACGATCCGGTAGGATATCTCTTTTAACTTCTTATCCTTTTTGACAATATCATATTCTTCCTGTGTCAGGTATTTAAAGCCTCCGTGGGCGCTCCCTCCCACCTGGCGCATGGTGGCCTCCTGCTGCTTCTCCACAATGCTTCCCCCAATGGTAAATACTGAGGTAAAGAGCAGAGCCGTCAGGGCAATGGCAAGCACGGCAATAAGATTTCTGCTCTTTGCCGCCTTCCTGGTCTTGTCAGCCACCCGGCGGACAGCTTTCCGGTTCTTCACTTTACGCATCTGCCTCACCGCCCTTTGCTATTCTTCCGTCCTCGATCCGGATAATACGGTCCGCCATCTGGGCGATCTCCTCATTGTGGGTGATCATAACGATTGTCTGACCAAATTTTTCCCCGGTGACTTTCAGCAGTCCCAGCACATCCTGGCTGGTGCGGGAATCCAGATTGCCCGTAGGCTCGTCAGCCAGAATGATTGCCGGCTTTGTGGCCAGCGCTCTGGCAATTGCCACCCTCTGCTGCTGTCCGCCGGACAACTGACTGGGCAGGCAGTTCAGCTTGCTCCCCAGACCCAGCACCTCAACGACCTGGTTAACATAACTTTTATCCACCTCATTTCCGTCCAACTCGATAGGCAGCACAATATTCTCATATATATTCAAGACCGGCACCAGATTATAACTCTGGAAAATAAACCCGATCTTACGTCTCCGGAAGATACACAGGGCATCATCCTTCAGTGTGGAAATGTCCTTGTCATCCACATACACTTTTCCGCCCGACGGACGGTCCAGTCCTCCCAGCATGTGCAGCAGCGTTGACTTTCCGCTCCCGCTGGTGCCCACCACGGCCAGAAATTCTCCCCGCTTTACCGACATGTCAACACCGTCCAGGGCCTTCACCAGATTCTCCCCTGAACCGTAATATTTTCTAAGCCCCTCTGTTTTTAATACTTCCATATCTCCACCTTTCTGCTGTCCGGGTATATCCGGTAAATAAGGACAGCCAAGCCTTTTGTTTTTTTCTCTGTCTTTATCCTAACATTTTATTCTTACCACATTATTTCGGAAATCTAACACTTGTGAAAGAATTGAATGGACATACCTGTCTGAACAGTTCGGTACGGGGTTACTGTACACTCCGTGTCCAGTAACACGCTTCGCGATGCACAGATATGGAGCATTCTGCACCATATCGCGCTGGCCGCCTCGGGATTTTCATGCTTCCGGCATGAAAACGCCTCCCGGTACAGTGGCCTGTGTACAGTAACGCACGGGAACAGTAACCGAAAGAATTCTTGGTTTTGGTATTGCCTTTTAAATAAAAATGTAGTATGCTAATATCATAAAGTCTTAATAAATTTTTTATGGAAATAAAATATTTGTGAAGTTTATATAGGCTCATAATTGGTTGAGCGTCTCTACCAGCTACCGTAATAGCTGCCTATAAATTTCCGCATGAAGAATTGTGCCGGAAATCAGCAGTTTATTACCGGTGGTATTTTTTACGGATTTTTTTAGGAAAGGGGGACGGATCACAGCATTTTTCGGCAGCAATTCATCCATAAAAAACAACATTAGCTCGTATTATGAGTGGAGGCAGGAGGAAAGTTTATGAGTTTAGAAAAAATATTTCATTTAAAAGAAAATCACACAGATGTGAAAACTGAGATTTTGGCCGGTGTCACCACATTTATGACCATGGCGTACATCCTTGCCGTAAATCCCAACATCCTTTCAGAATCCGGCATGGACCGGGGTGCAGTCTTTACCGCTACGGCTCTGGCATCCTTTATCGCCACGTGTCTGATGGCAGCACTGTCCAATTATCCCTTTGTGCTGGCTCCCGGCATGGGGCTGAATGCGTACTTTACCTATACGGTTGTTATGGGCATGGGATTTTCCTGGCAGATGGCACTGAGCGCGGTATTTGTGGAAGGTATCATTTTCATCATACTGTCACTGACCAATGTGCGGGAGGCCATCTTTAACGCCATACCCATGAACCTAAAACATGCGGTTTCCGTAGGGATCGGACTTTTCATTGCGTTCATCGGTCTTCAAAACGCCAAGATCGTTGTTGATTCCTCTACCCTTGTCACAGTATTTTCCTTTAAGGGTTCCATCAAAAACGGCACCTTCCAGTCAGAGGGCATCACCGTGCTGCTTGCTCTCATTGGTCTTTTGATCACAGCCATACTGCTGGTGAAGAACATAAAAGGAAATATCCTGTGGGGTATTCTTGGTACATGGATACTGGGAATCATCTGTCAGCTTGTGGGTCTTTACGTTCCCAACCCGGAAGCCGGCTTCTACAGCCTGCTGCCGGATTTCTCCGGCGGAATATCCATTCCCAGCCTTGCGCCTACCTTTATGCACATGGACTTCTCTAAAGTATTTACCATGGATTTTGTAGTCATCATGTTTGCATTTCTGTTTGTAGATATGTTTGATACCCTGGGAACCCTCATCGGTGTGGCATCCAAAGCAGATATGCTGGACGAGAACGGTAAACTTCCGAAGATCAAAGGCGCCCTCTTGGCGGATGCTGTTGGTACTGCTGCCGGTGCAGCACTCGGTACCTCCACAACCACCACTTTCGTAGAAAGCGCTTCCGGCGTGGCAGAAGGCGGACGTACTGGTCTTACAAGCCTGACAGCAGCCCTTTTATTCGGGCTTTCCCTGTTCCTGTCACCTATATTTTTGGCGATTCCGTCCTTTGCAACCGCGCCCGCGCTGATCATCGTTGGTTTCCTGATGCTGACATCTATAACAAAGATTGACTTCCAGGACTTTACGGAAGCGATCCCGGCATTTATCTGCATCATTGCAATGCCGTTCATGTACAGCATTTCCGAAGGGATCTCTTTTGGAGTTATCTCCTACGTGATCATCAATCTGGTTACCGGAAAAGCAAAACAGAAAAAGATCAGTCTTCTGATGTATATACTGGCCGTGCTGTTTATATTTAAATATATCATGATATGATTTCGGCGTAACGGTCCAGCACCTTGGCCGTTACACTTTCGCGTACGGCCGGACTGTGAATGCCCGGAAGGGAAACTGCCCCCATGGTTTCCCTTCCGGGCATTTTTCCGTCAAAGCCTGCCGCGCCGGATATACAGAATAAATTCCGAGCCTTTTCCCGGCGCTGACTTTACCTTGATATATCCGTTCTGCCGTTTCAGGATCTCTCTGGTCAGATAGAGGCCGATCCCCACACCATCTGCCTGCTGGACAGACTCCGCCCTGTAAAATCGTCCAAAGATCTTAGGTGTGTCCGCCTCCGAGATCCCTATCCCCTCATCCTTTACGCTGACCGCCGCATACAGCTCATATTCCATCACCGAAAGCGTCACTTTCCCTCCCGGCTGTGAATATTTCACCGCATTGTCCAGAACATTGTAAAGCGCCTCTTTTGTCCACTTAAGATCATAATATGCACGGATGTTATCCACACAAGTGTTGACAACCTGTATCTGCTTTTTATCTGCCTTTGGCATCACATCCCCGGCAGCCTCCCGGATCAGCCTCTCCAGGCCTTGTTCCCGGGGTTTGACTGTCAGTATATTACTCTCGAGCCTTGACATCTTAGTCAGGGACTGGATCAGAAATTCCAGCTTCTCCGCCTGCCTGGATATTTCCTCTGCCATTCTGAGTTCCTGTTCCCTGTCCGGTGTGTGCACCTCCCGGCTGAGTTTTTCTTTCAATAAATCGGTATAGAGCCTGATATTGGCCACAGGGGTCTTTGTCTGGTGGGAAATGTCAGATACCAGGCTTTTCACATTCTCCTTCTCCTGTTCCAGACTTTCCCTGGAAAGCACGGAGGTACTCAGAAATCGTTTCCACTTAGTCTCCACCCTGGAAAGCTCTGTCTCATTATAATCCGATTCCCTGAAATCACCGGAGATAGCCGCATCCAGCATTTCCTCCACTTTCCGTATTTCTCTACGTCTCCGCATCTCCCTGTTCTCCCGTCTCCTCACGTTTCCAGACATATCCCTGTCCGTAGACAGTTTGGATATATGTAACTCCATCTCTCCTGTCTTCCAGCTTGCCCCGCAGCCGGTTCACTGTAACAGAGAGGGCATTTTCATCCACATACTCCGCACCGTCTGTCCAAAGCCGGTCCACAAGGACCGCCCGGGACAGAACCCTTCCCTCGTTTTCCAGGAACAACCTGAGCAGCCTCTGCTCATTTTTACTGAGGGATATCTCCTGCCCATTCTTCTCAAAAACAAGGCCGCCAAAATCAAAGAGAAAACCGTCCACAAAAAAACGGTCTGTCTGCCTTTGCTGCCGCCTGCGCAGAAGCACCCGGATCCTGGCCCTGAGAACCGCCAGGCTGAAGGGCTTTGTCATATAATCATCCGCCCCCAGGCTGAGGCCCATCACTTCGTCCATCTCCATATCATTTGCAGTCAGCATCAAAACAGGGGTGTCAGCTTGGCTGCGGACCCATTTCAGATAGTCATACCCACTCCCATCGGGCAGATTGACATCCAGAATGATCAACTCAGGACACTTCTCCCCATAAACCTGCTTGGCGCTTTTTACACCTGTACATTGTATAAATTCCGTTCCCTGCTCCCCAAGAGCCAGCACAATCCCGTCACTCAGTGCCCTGTCATCCTCTACGATCTGTATCAGCATAATCCAGTCTCCTTTGTTCCCTATTTTAATACACTTTTACATTTTGGACAACATTCAGAAAAAAAAGAACGGAACAGGTTTTCCCCGTTCCGCCCTTACTCGAATATTTTAGTAAAATGTCTGATTTCCAATAGTCAGACCGCTTCCGCCACCAGCGTGGAAGAAGAGCCGGTCTCCAATCGTGTTTGCTCCTGCGAAGACATCCTGAGCGGCTGCATAACATGCCTCACTTGCTCCCCGTGAGAGCACATTTGACAGTTTGCCCGTCCATGTAGGCTCAAACTGGCCGCTCTGGTAGATGACTTCTGATAATGTATTTGGAAACTCCCCGCTTCTAATGCGGTTCATGATGACAGCTCCGACGCCAACCTTTCCTTCATAAGATTCACCGCCGGCTTCACACTCGATGATAGCTGCCATCAAATCCAGATCTGATGTTGAGACTGATACTTCCTGGGCTGCTGCCTGGGAGCTGTCCGCCTCTGTTTCCTCTGCTGCCTGTCCCTGCTCCGGCTGAACCGCCTCGGCAGACACCTGTGAAGCCTGGGCCGCTGCCTCTGCTGCCGCTGCTTCCGCTTCCGCGTCCACAGTTACGGCCTCTGCAGAGATATCACCTGCCCCATACATAGCTTCATATAAATTCCTGGCTTCGTCACCGGAAACCACCAAATCTTCTCTGATATACCCATTGACTTCCCCGGAAGTCACCTGCAGCCATCCTTCATCATTTCCGACTACAGTTGCCACAGCTCCGGAGGGAAGACGGCCGATACACTGGCTGCTCACATCTGCCCCTTCACGGATATTGGCATATGTAAGAACATTTGCCGCGACCTTGTCGCTCCAACTGCTATCCTGTGCATCCTCAGCCTGTGCTTCTTCCTGAACCTCAGTCTCCTCCTGAACTTCACTTTCATCCTGAACATCAGCCTCATCCACTGTCTGTTCTGCTTCCTGTACAACTTCTATATTCTGATCATCTTCCGTAACATCTGCCGCCATTGCCGGAACCGCCATCATAACAGTCATGACACCCGCAGTTCCCATACAGCATAAAATACGTCGCATTCTTTCTTTCATAAAAAAAGGCCTCCTATAAGTCCATTTGTTTTTATTTGTTACAAATTTATTAATTTTTGTTACGGACTTATTGTATCAAGATTACATTTTATTGTCAAGCGGGTAATTTTTGTAACAATTTGTAGATATTTACAGAAAGCCAATCATTTTATGAAGCATTAAGACGATATATCGCTTGTACCAAAAAATAAACAAAACCGCAGCCCGCAAATCACCCCCGTGATTCCGGCTACGGTTTCCCATCCCCATATTCCAACAACACAACCCTCCCCACACCCCCCACTTCCGTCAGATACACCCAAAATCAAACTAATAAATCCACACCAAAACACGCCCTCCCATCAACCAAAACCAACCACCCAAATCACCCACCCCACCGCCAGCCCCTCTAAAGATATCTCATCCTCCCAGATCGCCCCTTATCCCTATCCCCCAAAACACAGAACGAACATAAACAATTTTACCATCCCTCAAATCGTTGTCCCCCAAACCTACAGCCAAAACCAGGAAGCGGATGGGAGAGGGCCGGGGGGCCATATGCGTGTGAGCGATGTTTCAGTGGAGCGCCAGGGAGATCCACCTGCCCCAGTTACTTAATGAAGAGGCCACTGCCGATGAATTTAGGAACTGGGAGCAGGTTAGCTCCATGGCAGCGGAACGCTTCGCTCACACGCATATGGCCCCCCGGCCCTCTCCCATCCGCTTCCGTCCGCCTTCGCCTTCGCTTTCACCTTCACCCCTACGCCTTCCCACCCCTCCTCTGTCTAGCCGCCTCATACATCAAAACCCCCGCCGCCATAGCCGCATTCAACGATTCCACCTCCCCATGCATCGGAATCTTAATCAGACGATCCGCCTCCCCCGTCAGCGCATCCGTCAATCCATTTCCTTCATTCCCAATAAAAAACGCCGTCTTCCCCCTAAAATCCTCCTGGTCATAAAACTGCTCCCCTTTCAAATGGGCCGCATACGACCGCACCCCCTGCCGCCTAAGTTCCGGCAGGATATCCTCTATATCCTCCACCATCAGCACCGGCATACGATATACCGACCCCATAGTAGACCGGATCACCTTCGGATTATACAGGTCCACGCAATTCTTATTCAATATAACCCCGGACACCCCCGCACCTTCCCCTGTACGAAGGATCGTCCCCAGATTTCCCGGATCCTGCAGATCCTCCAATATCATAAGAAGAGGAACCCTGCCCTCCTCCCCACTCTCCAGCATGACCGACAGAGGCGTACTCACCTGTCTGACCAGGCACAGGATCCCTTGGGGCGTCACCGTATCAGACAGAGAGCGGAACACCTTGTCCTCCACAACCTCCGGCCCGGAGCTTCCCGGTCCAAACCCTTTCTCCTCTAAGATCTTCCGATTTTCCCCGGATTCCAAAAAGGATGCTGATACATACACTTTCTCTATCCGCTCTCCCGGCGCCTCCCGGAACATTTTTATTCCTTCCACCACAAAAAGCCCGCTTTCCCGGCGGACTTTTGCTTTTTTCATAAGCTGCTGTATATGTTTCATCTGAGAATTAGACATGCTCGTAATCATATAAAAATACCTCAATCCTGATAATTTGACTCGCTGAGCCTGGACAGAATCTCATTTTTTCCTACGATCCCCAACGTCTGTCCGCTTCTCAACGGTTCACTGGGATTCATCTCAATGGTGACATTCTCCCCTTCCTTGATGGCGATCACATTGATCCCGTAACGTCCCCGCAGATCCAATTCGATCAGGCTTTTTCCCACCCAGGAAGCAGGCACATGCATCTCCACCATGCTCACCTCATCTGACAATTCAAAAAAGTCCTTAAACCTGCCGGATATAAAATTCTTGGCAACACGCACACCTGTATTGTACTCCGGAAAAATAACCTCATCTGCACCGATCTTCTTCAGGATGTGTCCGTGAAGCACACCGTTGGCCTTGACAAGGACATAGGATACCCCCGCCTCCTTTGCGTAAAGGGTGGCTATGATACTGGCCTCCATGTGGTCAGATATACCGATGACCGCCACATCCACATTGGAAAAATCCAAAGATTCCATCACGCCCGGCTCTGTCACATCCGCGCACAGGGGGTAGGATGCATAAGGGGCGATGGCCTGTATCCTCTCATTGTCCCCATCCACTGCAAGAACCTCATACCCGGCCTTTGCAAGGGTCTCTGCCACTGCATAGCCGAATTTTCCAAGACCTATGACTGCAAATGTTTTTTTCTTCATATCCTTATTCTCCTAGCCGATAAAAATTTTCTGGTCCGGCAGATGCATACCTGACGGTTTCTTCTCGCCGTGTATGGTAAGTGCTGTCGCCAGCGTTGTGGGGCCGATACGCCCGATATACATAGTCAGTATAATGATCAGCTTGCCCGCTGTGGGAAGCAGAGGGGTAAGCCCTCTTGTCAGTCCCACGGTGGCGCCTGCAGAAGTCACTTCATACATAATATTGATCAGTGACGCGCCCTCCGCCATGCCTTCCGTGGCAATAGCCAGACCGATGGTGGATGCCAGCACAACACCCAGCCCCAGCATCACCACCACCCAGGCTGTCCTGATATTGGTATCCGGTATCCTCCTGTTGAACACCTCTGTATCCTGCTTGCCTTTAAAGAAAGATGAGCCGGTGAGGAGCAACGCGGCAATTGTTGTAGTCTTCACACCCCCGGCTGTTCCGAGAGGGGAACCGCCTATGAACATGAGGATCATACAGACCATGGCGGACGCCTCCTGGAGATTTTCCTGTGGGATAGTGAAGAAGCCGGCAGTCCTGCAGGTTACGGACTGGAAAACCGCAGCCATGCACTTCTCCCAGAAAGGCATATTTCCAAGGGTCCCCTGATTTCTGTACTCCAGTATCAGGATCAGGAAAGCACCTCCAAAGATCAGTATACACGTAGCCGTAAGCGCAATCTTTGTATTCAGTTCCAAAGCCCTTACAGCCTGGCGGAATCCCATCTCCCTGCGATACAGACGCTTTGCGCATTTTATCAGGTCCCACCACACCAGATAGCCGATGCCGCCCAGCACAATGAGGGCTATGGTGGTGAGATTCACCAGGGGACTGCCTGTATAATTGGCAAGGCTGTTGTCTCCGATAATATCCATGCCCGCATTACAGAAAGCAGAAACTGCATTAAACAGGGATATCTGCATACCTCTGCGTATCCCGTACTCGGGGACGAACTGAAAGGCATAGAGAATCATCCCTACAGCCTCCACCATCAGGGTACCCACTACGATCTTCCGCACAAGGGCGATCAGCCCCTTCAGGGTGTCCAGGTTATAAGATTCCTGGATCAGTCTCCGGTTGCGGATACTCACACGTTTCCCCATAGCCAGCACCACCAGGGTACCGCAGGTTATGACGCCGAATCCTCCAAGCTGGATCAGGATCAGGATGACCACATGCCCAAACCCCGACCATGCCGCATACGTGGACTCTGTCACAAGTCCGGTCACGCAGATGGAAGTTGTGGACGTAAAAAGGGCATCAATGAACTTAATCTGATGCCCCGGTGCCCATGCGATGGGAAGAGAGAGCAGCAATGCTCCCAGCAGGATAACGCCTGCAAATCCCAATGCAATGATTTGTGCAGTTTTAAATTTTGTCTTTTTTACATGCATTTTTCTCATATACACACCTTACCTCTGCCTCCGTATGCAGGCAGAAAATAATTTGGCAGCCACTCTGCAGGTCCCCTTTTGGAAAACCCTCACAGTTGCCATCCTTTATACATTCTTGCTGTAGTTGTGTGACAGAGAATAGCTGATTTCATACTGATAATCCGGAATGGTCTTCTTCATGGCCAGTGCCTCGTTGATGTCAAAGTCCACATACTCACCATTCTTGTAGCCGATCACTCTCTTGGTCTTGCCTTCCAGCAGGACATCCACCGCTTTTGCACCCATGATGGAAGCATATACACGGTCTTTACATGTGGGGCTTCCGCCTCGCTGCATGTGTCCCAGGATGGTGGCTCTTGTCTCAATGCCTGTTGCAGCCTCGATACGTTTTGCCATTGCCTCTGAGTGTCCAATACCCTCAGCATTAATGATAATATGATGCTTTTTGCCTTTTTTACGGTTATCAATAATATTATTTATGATCTGCTGCTCATCGTAGTCATATTTTTCCGGAAGAAGGACGTCCTCCGCACCGTTGGCAATACCGCACCACAGTGCCAGATATCCGGCATTTCTTCCCATTACTTCAATGATGCTGACACGCTCATGGGATGTAGAGGTATCACGTACCTTGTCAATGGCTTCCATGGCAGTGTTCACAGCAGTGTCAAAACCAATCGTATACTCTGTACATGCTATATCCAAATCTATGGTTCCCGGTACGCCTACCGCGTTGATCCCCAGGTTGGCCAGCTTCTGTGCACCGGCAAAGGAACCGTCACCGCCGATGACTACAAGGCCGTCAATGCCGTGCTTCTTACACACTTCAGCACCGCGCCTCTGTCCTTCCTCTGTACGGAATTCTGCACAGCGTGCCGTATAGAGGATCGTACCGCCCCTCTGGATGGTATCGGAAACGTCAACGGCTGTCAAATCAATTATCTCTTCATTCAGTAATCCGTTATATCCCTTTAAAACACCTTTCATGTTAATGCCACGGCTCAGGCCTCGTCTTACAACTGCACGGATGGCAGCATTCATTCCCGGGGCATCCCCGCCGCTGGTTAAAACACCGATTGTCTTGATCTCTTTATTCGCAGCCATTTTTCTCCTCCATTACTGTAAATTCATCTGTTCCCTCTTGACCTCTGAGCGCAGCTGTCCAAAATCTGAACAGCTATGGGTATCCACCCATTGAAATCGCTTCGCGATGGGGCGAATACCTGCTGCCGCCAGTCCTATGCACGATCAGCGCAGTAAATGCGCAGCTCTGACTGAATAGTTATCTCTAATCTTCCTTATTTTAATGCATTTTGGTAAGTTTTTCAATACTCTTTTCCACAACTTTTACGTTGTCAGAACCGTACTTTTCGTACAGTTTGCCAAGAAGTTCACCATTTATCTTTACATTTCTGGACGGGCCAAGGCGTTTCACTGCTTTGGGAGAACGGATATATACCACCACCGAGTCCCTTCCGTCTGAGTCGTTCAGAATCCGGTAAAAGTCTTCCTCCTTTGACAGAAACTCCTCTTTTGTGGCAAACTGCACCCATAATTCACTGGGCACATCATCGAAAGAACGTATATTTTCACAGATCAATTTGCTGGCCTTCTCATCCTCCGCAGATACTCTTCCCTGGATAAATACTTTGTCGTCCACTTCCATGAGCTGGGCGTTCTTCTCATAGTCCCTGGGAAATACCACGATCTCCACGGTTCCCACCAAATCCTCCACTGTAAGGAACGCCATGACCTTATTGGTCTTTGTGTATTTGATGGTCTTACCTGTTATCATGCCGCCCACGGTGACTTTGGAATTATCTATGACCCTGGGCATTCCCGTCTCCTCATCCGGCAGAAAATCCGTGGTGACTGCCGTGATGTTGTTTCTCCATCTCTGTTCATATTCTTCCAGAGGATGTCCGCTGATATACACACCCAGCACTTCTTTTTCAAATGCCAGCTTTGCTTCCTTGGGGTATTCCTCCACGTCCGGCATACGGATCTCGTAGGCTTCCTTCTCCTCCTCGGAAACCAGGTCAAACAAGCTCATCTGGCCTGTCATGGCAGTCTTTTTCTCCTGGTTCACAGCATCCAGTATCTGCACATAGACCATCATTTTCTGGCGCCGGTTGCCGGGGATCCCGTCAAACGCCCCTGCCTTGATAAAATTCTCTATGGTCCGCTTATTGATATCCCGCCCGGACATACGCTCTATGAAATCCCGGAGTGTCTTGAATCCACCGCGCAGGTTTCTCTCCTCCACAAGCCCCTCGATCACAGGCCTGCCAATGCTCTTGATAGCTGAAAGCCCGTACCGTATGGAGCCTCCGTCCACGGAGAAGGAACTCTCTCCCTTGTTGATATCAGGGGGAAGGATGGCGATCCCCATCCTTCTGCTGGAGAGGATATATTCGGAAACCTTAGATGGATTGTCAATGACAGAGGTCATGAGGGCTGCCATGAATTCCACCGGATAATAATATTTTAAAAATGCAGTCTGGTAGGCCACAACCGCATAGGCCGCAGCATGGGATTTGTTGAACGCGTACTTGGCAAAATCTATCATGTCATCAAAGATCTTGTTAGCCACTTTCTCGCTGATCCCCTTGTTGATACAGCCCGGAACGCCTTCCTCCTCATTGCCGTAGACGAAGTTCTGCCGTTCTTTTTCCATGACAGACGTTTTCTTCTTACTCATGGCACGGCGCACCATATCGCTTCTGCCCAGAGTATATCCGCCCAGGTTCCGCACGATCTGCATAACCTGCTCCTGGTATACAATACAGCCATAGGTGGCATCCAGGATAGGCTCCAGTTCCGGGCAGTCATAAGTGATGCTGTCCGGGTTGTTCTTGCCTCTGATATACTGTGGGATGAAATCCATGGGGCCGGGACGGTAGAGAGAAATCCCGGCGATGACATCCTCCAGGCTGCCCGGTTTCAGCTCCTTCATGAAGCTTGTCATCCCGCCGCTCTCAAGCTGGAACACACCTTCCGTCTTGCCTGCCCCCAGCATGGCGTACACTTTCTTGTCATCATAGTCAATATGGTCCATATCCAGGACCACACCCTTGTCACGCTCCACCAGTTTTGCAGCATTCTGGATAACCGTCAGGGTGCGCAGGCCAAGGAAGTCCATCTTCAAAAGCCCCAGCTCCTCCAGGGTGGTCATGGTAAACTGTGTCACCAGAGATCCGTCCGATGCCCTGGACAGCGGCACATATTCCACAACAGGCTTCTGGCTGATGACCACGCCCGCTGCGTGCATGGAGGTATGCCTCGGCAGTCCTTCCAGCCTTCTGCTCATATCTATAAGCTTTTTCACCGTCTCGTCCGCCTCGTAGAGGCCTCTTAGCTCCGGATTCATTTTCATGGCTTTTTCAATGGTGATATTCAGTTCCGTGGGTATCATCTTGGCAATGGAATCACACTGGGCATAGGGAAGGTCCATGACACGGCCCACATCACGGATCACACCTCTGGCCGCCATAGTACCGAAGGTGACGATCTGCACCACCCGGTCCTTGCCGTACTTTTCCACCACATAGTCAATGACCTCCTGCCTCCGCTCGAAACAGAAGTCCACGTCGATATCAGGCATGGATACACGTTCCGGGTTCAGGAAACGCTCAAAGAGCAGATTGTATTTGATGGGGTCCAGTTTTGTGATCCCCAAAGTGTAGGATACAAGGCTTCCCGCGGCGGAACCACGTCCCGGTCCCACAATAATGTCATGGTCCCTGGCATACCGGATAAAATCCCATACGATCAGGAAATAATCCACATACCCCATGTTTTTGATAACCTTCAGCTCATAGTTCAGGCGTTCTTCCAATTCCTCCATATCCCCGCTGTAACGTGTGGCAAGACCGTCAAAGCAGAGCTTATTCAGATACTCCCAGGCATTGTATCCCTCCGGCACATCGAATTTCGGCAGCTTCGTCACGCCGAATTCAATATCCACATTACAGCGCATGGCAATCTTGTGGGTGTTTTCCAGGGCCTGGGGGGCATAAGGAAACAGAGCCGCCATTTCTTCTACGGATTTCACGTAGTATTGGCCGCCCTCGTAGCGCATCCTATCCTCATCCGCAAGCCTCTTGCCTGTCTGCACGCACAGCAGGATGTCATGGGCTTCCGCGTCCGTGCTGTAGGTGTAGTGGATATCATTGGTTGCCACCAGTTCTATCCCGGTCTCCCTGCTCATACGCACAAGCTGCTGATTGACCCTTTGCTGTTCCGGTATTCCATGATCCTGCAGCTCCAGAAAGAAATTCCCTTTTCCGAAAATCTCTTCGTAGCGCAGAGCTGCCTTTTTTGACTCCTCATAAAATCCTTTTGTTACATTTCTTGCAACTTCTCCTGCAAGACATGCACTTAATGCAATAATTCCTTCATGATACTTTTCCAGAATCTCCAAATCCACACGTGGTTTGTAATAAAATCCATCCACGAATCCCGCGGATACGATTTTCATAAGATTCTGGTAGCCCTCCTGGTTTTCAGCCAAAAGTACCAGGTGATAATAACGGTCCTCTTCTTTGCCAATCTCCTTGTCAAACCGGGAACCGGGCGCCACATAGACCTCACATCCCAGAATCGGCTTGATCCCCGCAGCTTTTGCTGCCCTATAAAAATCTATGCAGCCAAACATGACACCGTGGTCCGTTATGGCTGCACTATCCATTCCCAGTTCTTTTACTCTGGCTACATATTCATTTATTTTATTAGAACCGTCCAACAGGCTGTACTCTGTATGTACATGTAAATGGGTAAATTCCACTGTTGATCTCCTCTGTTTTACTGTTCCTGTATGGTGTCTGACCGTAACGATGCAGTATTTGTTAAAATCCTGATGCAGCCGGCGCGATATGGGGCAGAATGCGCCATATCTGTGCATCGCAAAGCGCGTTACTGTTTACAGAACTGCGTTTTTTGCAGGACTGTGAATAGTAACCGGTATTTACATGGTCACGTCTATTCTTCTTTACTTTTTACTTTCCGAAGCAGCACGTTATACCACCTGTTATTGTGGTCTTCCCCGCGGGCATCGCTGGTCTTCCAAATATCCAGCACTTTGATGTTCGGTATGGAATCCAGAAGGTTGTCCAGAGAGTCCCTGCTGTAGTCATAATAATACCGTCCGTTGTATCTGCCGTTCCTGTCGCCTTTGCGCACAGAGAAATACAGGATCCCGTCATCCTTCAGTGCATTCAGTATCTTCTGCATCATGTCCTGGATCTTGTCCGGCGGAAAATGGCCCAAAACGGCGCACGCCCAGATACCATGGAACACATCGTCAAACTCCATGTCTTCCACGCGCAGATGCAGGATATCCCTGCCCGTATGGATCTCAGCCAGTTCACACATTCTGGCGGAGCCGTCCATTGCGGTCACGCTGAATCCTTCGTCTTCGAGAAACAAGGTGTCTCTTCCCGACCCACAGCCCAAATCAAGGACTTCGGCATTCTCAGGCAGCAGGTCCATAAAGCGCTCCAACTGCTCCTCCATGCTCAAATCCACAGTTTCTTCATAATAAGGTACCGCGTATCGGTCATAATAATCTATCGAGTCCACTTATTTTCCTCCTTCTGGACAAGTACAAATAAAGAATTTGATAAGTAACTGTTCCGTACCCTCACAGTTACAGGCAAAAATCCATGCAGAATCGCCTTTGGCGATGGGATTTTTGCTTGGCCGTGGTGCACTTTCTTACGGTCAGAGCAGTGAATGCGCAGACCTGCTGAATAGTTACTTGATAAGTAACTATGTGATCGTAGTATAGTTACTTTGATAAATTGATTTACGGTACAAGTATATCATACCTTTTCCTATTCGTGAAGCATCTAACGTATATAAATTTTATGGTTTTTCAGTTCGATTTTCTCTTCTTTCAGCAAATGCCCCACCGCGCGTTTGAACGCATTCTTGCTCAGACCGAATTCCCGCTGGATGATCTCCGGGGAGGCCTTGTCATCAAAGGGCAGGACCCCTTCAAAATCCTGGATGATCTCATATACACTCTGGGCATCCTCATGGAGCTGGATGTGGGCCTTCTGCTTGGCGCTGAGATTCAGCTTTCCATCCTCCCGCACCAGTGTCACGCGGAGTGCCAATTCCTCCCCCACCTTGTAACTGCCCTGGGCCTCCTGCTTCGGGATCAGGCCGGAATACTGCCCGTCCACAGCCACAAACACACCAAAATTATCACTCTGCTCATACACCACACCGGTCACGGTATCCCCTACAATGTAGGGCGATCCGGTTTTCAGGTAATGATAGACCTTCATGGTCGCGCACAGACGGCTGCTTTTGTCAATGTAGAGGGATACCAGGACTTCCTCCCCCTCATGGACTTTTTTTGTCTGTTCTTTATATGGAAGGAACAGGTCCTTTTCCAGTCCCCAGGAAAGGAATGCACCGATCTTGGTCACCTGGGCAACCTTCAGAAATCCCACCTGATCCATCATAAGTTCAGGCGTCCTTGTGGTGGCGATCAGACGGTCCGAGGAATCCTTATAGAGAAACACCTCCATCTGATCCCCTTCTTTGGTGCCTTCCGGCACCTCTTTGCCCGGAAGCAGCACGCGGTCCATCTCCCCGGCATCCTGCCTGTCTCCCAGATATACACCGAAATCCACGGTCTTCACAACAACCAGTTTCTGTTTTTTACCTAATTCCATTCTCTTTTCTCCTTTAATTCCACAACCGCATAGGGTTCGCCGTTCTCACTGCAGAGAGCTACGGTGCATAATCCCTGTTCACGCTTCACTTTTGGTACTATCATATTGCCAAGCACTGCCTGTCCCTTATATTCTGCCCGCATCTGGTGCACGCAGAAATCAGCCGGCACATATTCTTCCGCCATTGCCACATACTGTCCGTTATTCACATGGTGGTTGGTGTCAAGATGATGGGGACGAACCGGAAAGCTTTCATATTCCACAGTATCCTGGGGCATCTTGATCTTTCTGGGCGCATATTCCATCGGATACTTTTCTTCCAGTGTATAGGCTGCGATCTGCTGTTCTGACACATTCACAGGCATACCTGTCTCCAGGTCCAGATAAGTCCAGAGGGAGTTGGCGTATGCCACAGTGGCACCGCTCTCGTCCTCCATAGTAAAATTCCTGCTGCCCAGAAAACGCTTAAACGCGTAAGGCCAGGTAGTTATCTTAATTCTCTCGCAGAGTTTAGGATACCGCTCCACTATGATCTGCCAGGAGGACAGAACCCATACCCGGTTCTTCTCCTGCAGATAATCAATCCCCACGCCTGCATGTTCCGAATGAAAGGTACTGCAGTCCTGGAAATAATTGATGACAGAATTCAGGGTCAGATTCCTGTCCTCCCCGATCTCGCTGTAGCGGACATAACTTTCAAAAGAATATTTCATTTTTGCCTCCCAGGTACAAAAAACCTGTACCGAATCATTTTCCTGTATACCAAAATATCCCAGACATTTTCGTCTGGGATATTGATTCTTAGCTGGGCTACAAGGATTCGAACCTTGAAATGACGGAGTCAGAGTCCGTTGCCTTACCATTTGGCGATAGCCCATTGTTTCACAACAAAATGAATTATAAGGTATATCTCAAAAAAAATCAAGCCCTTTTTTTAATTTTTTTCAAAAAAATTTTCCAGGCCTAAACGACAACCTGATTTTCGCTTTCCAAGGCCGTCTTACCGTTTTATATCCACCGTCCCGGAAGGTATGGGCAAGGCTTGATCGCCTGGATCCTTTCGGGACAGTAAATAGTCAATTGGCTCTTTCTTTATAACCTTTTTGTCAACCGGTCATGTGTTTCTTCGTAGCCCGGCTTTCCAAGCAGCGCGAACATATTGCTCTTATAGCTCTCCACTCCGGGCTGGTCAAAAGGATTCACGCCCAGTATATAGCCGCTGACGCCGCAGGCAAACTCGAAGAAATAAAATAGCTGCCCCAGACAAAACTCATTTTGTTCCGGTATATTCACACGCAGGTTGGGTACACTGCCGTCGGTATGGGCCAGGGCGGTACCGTTCATAGCGCTCTTGTTAATAAAATCAACCGTTTTTCCGGCAAGATAATTCAGTCCGTCCAGATCTGACGGTTCCTCCCTGATCACCAGATCTTCTCTGGGCGTCTCCACATTCAGGACTGTCTCAAACATGATCCTGGAGCCATCCTGGATAAACTGCCCCATGGAGTGCAGGTCCGTAGTCAGGTCCACAGAGGCGGGCATGAGGCCTTTCCAGTCCTTGCCCTCACTCTCCCCGTAAAGCTGTTTCCACCATTCAGACACATAGTGTACACTGGGTTCATAATTAGCCAGAATCTCCACGGACTTGCCTTTTCTCAGGAGGATATTCCGGACTGCAGCGTAGAGGAGCGCATCATTTTCTTCAAAAGGAAGATTCAGCGCATTCTCCCTCCCATAGGCAGCTCCCTCCATGAGTTTTTCCAGATCCGCCCCGCTGACGGCAATGGGAAGCAGCCCTACTGCGGTCAGCACCGAGAAACGGCCTCCCACATCATCCGGGACCACGAAAGTCTCATAGCCTTCCTCCGATGCCAGGCTTTTCAAAGCTCCACGGGCCTTGTCCGTGGTGGCATAGATCCTTTTGGCTGCCTCTTTCCTGCCATATCTGTTCTCCAGCATTTCCTTAAATACGCGGAACGCAATGGCCGGTTCCGTGGTGGTTCCTGACTTGGAGATCACATTCACAGAAAAGTCCCGGCCGCCGATCACATCTATCAACCCTTTCAGATAGGTACTGCTGATATTGTTGCCCGCAAAATAGATCTCAGGCGTTTTTCTCTGTTCTCTGCTGATGTTGTTATAAAACCCATGCCTTAAGAATTCTATAGCTGCCCGGGCACCCAGGTAAGAACCGCCAATACCGATCACCACCAGCACTTCGGAATCAGACCGGATCTTTTCAGCCGCTTTTTGGATCTTTGAAAATTCTTCCCTGTCATACTCCACAGGGAGATTTATCCATCCAAGAAAATCGCTGCCCTCCCCCTTCTTTGACACCAGCTTTGTCTTAGCCTGCTCCACGGTTTCCTTCATGTACGCCACTTCATGCGCGCTGATAAACCCCGCTGTTTTTGAATAGTCAAATGACACTTTATTTCCCATACGCCTCACTCCTTTCCCAATCTGCTGCCCGGTTTCACAATCTGCTGTCCGGTTTCCTAATCTGCTGTCCGGTTTTACAATCTGCTGTCCGGTTTTACAATCTGCTGTCCGGTTTCACAATCTGCTATCCGGCGGATGCTAGCGCACCCTGCCTCAAGAGGCCGCCGAGCCAGCTGTCTTACTTATACGACTGTTTTACTTCTTCACGGTCACTGCTTATTTACAACATTCACAGGACTGCCTTCCAGGTAAGCTTTTATATTGTCAGCCGTTATGTCCATAATGCGCTGGCGTGATGCCTGCGCTGCCCAGGATATATGGGGGGTGATAAAACAGTTCTCAGCCTTCAGCAGCGGGTTGTCACCTTTGATCGGCTCTGTGGATACTACATCCAGACCCGCAGCGTATATTTTTCCGCTGTTTAATGCGTCTGCCAGGTCCTGCTCCACCACCAATTGTCCGCGGCTGTTGTTTATAAGGATCACTCCGTCCTTCATTTTTGCAATATTTTCCTTGTTAATGATGCCTTCTGTCTCAGGAAAAAGCGGACAGTGGAGGAAGATCACATCCGCCCGGGCAAACAGAGTGTCCAGATCCACATACTCTGCCAGCTTTTTGCCTGCTTCGCTCTGGTAAGCGTCATAGGCCAGCACTTTCATGTCCATGGCCTGAAGAATCTTAGCAGTAGCCTGGCCGATCCTTCCCAGTCCGATGATCCCGGCTGTCTTGCCGTAAAGCTCTATCATAGGATAATCCCAGTAGCACCAGTCCGCATTGTTTTCCCATCTGCCTTCCGCTACGGTCTGCGCATGGTGTCCGTAGTGGGAACAGATCTCCAGAAGAAGTCCCACTGCATACTGGCCTACGATCTGGGTCCCGTAAGTGGGAACATTGACCACGGAAATGCCTTTTTCCGCGGCATATGCGCAGTCCACCACATTATAGCCGGTAGCCAGCACAGCGATCAGCTTGATATTCGGGCATTTATCAATGGTTTCCCTGGTGATCGGGGTCTTATTCATCACCACGATCTCCGCATCTTGGATCCTCTCGGCGATGAGAGGGGAGTCCACATAGGAAGTACGGTCATAGACCGTAAGCTCCCCATACTGTTCCAGCGCTTCCCAGCTCAGATCGCCGGGATTTTCCGTATATCCGTCTAACACTACAATTTTCATAACATTTCCTCCTCAAATATTCCTCTGTCAGGTTCCGAATATGAGTCCCACAGGTACTGTAATAATGGATGGGAATACAATAAAGATACATAAGGCAACTGCGATCAGGATGATCCATGGCACGGATGCCTTGATTATCTTCTCCAATTCAAGCCCCGTAACATTCTGCGCCGCATAGAGACATACGCCAACCGGCGGGGTGATCAGTCCAAAGGACAGGGTGATGACCAGGAATACCACAAAGAACAGCGGGGATACACCAACCGCCTGCACTGCAGGAAGAAGGATGGGTACTAAGATGAAAATTGCTGCTGTGGCGTCCATGAACATGCCTACACAGATCAGGAACAGGTAAAGTACAAACATAATGACGATCCGGTTGTCGGAAATACCGGTTATCATATTTGCCACTGCACTTGGCAGTCCGTCCAGCTCAAAGATCAGAGAGGCGGGCTTTGCTGCAATGGCTACAAAGAGAATGGTTCCTGTGGAGCGGGCATTCTTGCAGATAATGCGGGGAATGTCTCTCCATTTCAGATTCTTATACACATAAACGGAAACCAGGATCGTATAGACAACCGCAATGGCTGCCCCCTCTGTAGGGGTATAAAAACCTGTATATACGCCGCCCAGCAAAATGACCGGGGTCAGCAGTGCCGGGATGGCACTTACAAATGCTTTGCCAAGACGTTTTCCCTCAAAAGGAGTACGGTCGCCAATCTTGTGCTTCTTACAATAGAAGTAATTGTAAACCATGAATATCAGTCCAATGATGATCCCGGGGATCAGTCCTGCCAGCAGGGCCTGCCCGATGGAGACATTGGCCGTAGCTGCCGCGTTGATCATCAGGATACTTGGCGGGATGACGGAAGCCAGCATGGAGCCGGACAGGTTGATGGCCGTAGCATAATCCTTGGGATAGCCTTTCTTCTCCAGCGCATTGATACTCATCTTACCGATGGATGCAATGGCTGCCACAGAGGAACCGGACATTCCCGCAAACAGCATATTTACCACAACAGACACATGGCCCAGGCCGCCGAAGATCCAGCCCACCATGGACTCCGCCAGATCATAGATCTTATCCGCAACTCCGCCCTCATCCATGAGAGAACCGCACAGAATAAACAGCGGAACCGCAACCATGATAAAGCTGTTCATAGAGGTAAACATTGACTGTGCCGCCATGGAAAGAGGCAGTGAGGACATTGTCACAATTGTAAATACAGAAGCCGCGCCCAGGGAGATCGCAATGGGAACTCCCAGGAACATAAGCAGCAGGAAAACCACCAATAATGTAATACTCATTACCATCTTCCGTCACCTCTCCTTCTCTTTTGTTTCTTTGTTTTCTTTACTTTTTCCGGCGATCTCAATATTGCCGTGATATTCCATAAAACTCTGCAGGACACCGATGATGCCCAGCACCCCGGCAACCGGCTGGCAAATGCCGATCATGTACATGGGGATCATCAGGGCTGTCCCCATTTCCTTCATCATGATCTGCTGCCGGACAACTTCCCATCCGTAAATGATCATGAATCCGAAAAACAAAGTTACGATCACCGCGTATAATATTTCACTGAACTTTCTGAGCCATTTGGGTCCCTTTGCCACAAACAGGGTGACGCGGGAAGATTCCGCCTGGTTAAAACCTGCCGCCAGCGCTACAAACATCATCCACAGAAAGAGATACCTGCTGGTTTCCTCTGTCCAGGGAAAAGGATGTCCGATCACACGCCCTATGATCTGCACCAGGATCGTGAATATCATTCCCACCACCATAATGGCAAGAACCACATTCTCCACTCCGTCAATCACATCAAAGAATCTGGACAGGGCTGTTTTCTTTCGTTCCATAAGAACACCTCCACCATTTTCTTAATTTTTACCGCAAAATTTTGTTGTAGCATCGAACAGTTCGTCATCCCCGATCAGTTCTTTAAACTTGTCGTAACAGGACTGGGAGACTTTAACGAATTCCTGACGGTCTTCCTCAGAAATCTCATTGTACTCCATGCCGTTATCCAGCAGTGTCTGCAGGGCAGTCTCGTCTTCTTTTTCCATGAAATCAACATTCCACTGCTGCACTTCCTCACCTGCTTTTGTGATGGCTTCCTGCTGTTTTTCGGATAATCCGTCAAAGACAGCGCTGTTGATGCCTACCAGCCAGGCGTCTGCCATATGCTCTGTGCCGGAGATATATTTCTGTACCTCATAGAACTTGTTAGAGAAGGGAACATCCACAGGGTTTTCCTGTCCGTCCAGAGTATTTAACTGAAGCGCATTGTAAACCTCACTGAAGTTCATAGGTGTCGTCACTGCACCGCAGGCTCCAAAGAACTCCACATACAGGGCATTGTTGGGCACTCTGAGGACCATACCTTTTAAATCTTCCGGTTTGTTCACAGGATTTTTGGAATTGGTGATCTTGCGGAAAGACCTGGTCCAGCTTCCCACTGTGGTGATCCCCATATCGGATACACGGTTCATCAGTTCTTTTCCTGTGTCGCTGTTTAAGTAATCCAGAAGCTGCTGCTGGTCATCAAACATGTAAGGCACCGAGATCACATTGTATCCGGGTTCAAAGCTGGCATACACACTGCTGGCCAGGATCAGCATCTGCAGGGAACCTGCGGAAAGCTGTTTGATACCGGCTGCTGTGTCCCCGCCATAGAGGGAACCGTTTCCGGAAACCGTAAATTCCAGTGTGCCTTCAGAATACTCACTGGCGCGGTCCGCAAATTCCTGCGCTGCCTGGTAGATATAGGATGACTCAGGGTCCGGCACTGCGATGGTGATCTTCGTCTTCTTTCCTGCATCTGCTTTTCCGGAAGCATCGGTGCTCCCGCCGTTTCCTCCGCATCCTGCAAGTCCGGTACATATCATAGCTGCTGACAGCACTGCTGCTAATACTCTTTTCTTCATTTTTCTTCTCCTTTTCCTAATGTAAGTTGCTCCCAATCTTATATAGTTCCTTTATTTGTGGATATAACTGTATATATACCTGATATCTCTTATTGTAAATATCATCATGTGCCCGGCTGCTTCGGATAACTTTATATACTTTTTTCTCCACCTTGTCAGCAGCTTCATAGACATCCTTGAAAATCCCGGCGCCCACCCCCGCAAGCAATGCCGCGCCGATGGGGGCCATATCGTTCATATCCAGAATCCTGATATCTTTTCCTGTAATATCCGCCTTGATCTGTGCCCAGGTCTCACTCTTGGCGCCGCCTCCGATAGACGTAAATTCCTGTATCCTCTGTCCTGTGACCCGTTCGGCGATCTCAGAGAGCTGCCTCAGTCCGTACCCACATCCCTCCATAACTGCCCGGTTCATCTCTTTCCGGGTGGTCTGCAGGGACACGCCGAAGAAAACACCTCTTGCGTAAGGGTCCCAGATAGGGCTTCTCTCGCCTAGCATATAGGGCAGAAATACAAGTCCTCCGCTTCCCGGTTCCGCCTCATCCGCCTCCTGGTTCATAAGCTGGAAGGCCGTCTTATCGGTGCCTACCGCCTTATCCACCAGATCCTGGCAGAAGTTGTCCCGGAACCACTGGTAGGATGCGCCTGTATGGGACAAGGCCCCCTGATAGATCCAGGTGCCTTCCACCACATGACACCGGTTGATAAATCCCTTGTCAAATCTAGGCTGGTCCACACATACCGTCAGAACATTGGTGGTTCCCACGGATTCACATACCTGACCGGCTTTGGTCACGCCTGCCGCTAAAGTAGCGCAGGCCGTATCCCCTCCGCCGATAATGATCGGGGTATCTCTGGGAATTCCCATATGGATCAAATCGGGATGGATCAAACCTCCCACCACATCTGTGGACGCATGGAGGGGAGGCAGCTTCTCCATGTCGATCCCGATTTTTTCGCAGAGGAATGGAGACCACCTGAAACCTCCTGTGGTTTCAAATAAATCCGTATAGGAGGCATTGGAATAATCCATGGCGAAGTTTCCGGACATCCGCTGCGCCAGCAGCGTATTCACATGGCCAAAATACTTTGTCTTTTCATAAATATCCGGAAGGTTACGCTTGATCCACAGCATAGAGGTTCCTGACATGGCGCCTGCCATAGCTGTATTGGCTGTGATCTCAAAAAGCTTTTCACGGCCCACGGCTTCCAGTATCATCTCCGCCTCCCGGGTGCTGCGCCGGTCGGAATATATAATGGGGTCTGTAAGCACTTCCCCGTTCTCACCCAGAGCCGCAAGTCCGGGACACAGGCTGGAGATACTGATTCCGGCCACCCGGGACATGTCTATATTTTTTCCTTCCTGGAGCAGCCGGATGCACTTTAGATAGGCACTCCACATATCCTCTGTGTCAATCTGTGCGTAATCCTGATTCGGCGTGATCAGCCGGTATGAACTGCTGCTCATCCCTAAGACTTTAGCCTGTTCGTCTATAACTGCCACTTTAATGCTGGTGGTTCCCACATCCACTCCCAATAAGTATCTATTTCCCATCTTATACACCCGTTTCGTATGTTATTGGTCTTACTTAGAATTCACTGTAGTTTTTGTCATTTTCAAGCTGGGCCAGAAGCTCTTTTGCCTCTTTCACGCTGTATCCTTCATGGATGATATAGCGCAGCGCGATAACAAGGGCTGTCACATCTTTGTAATCCCAGACAAATCTTCCCATTGTCACACCGCCAACACCGCAGTCCATAGCTTCTCTGGTCATCTGCAGATAGTCATCCAGTGTCTTGCAGGCATCTCCGCCCTGGATCACGATACGGAAGGTAGAAGGCACGGTTGCCACTACTTTTGCCATACTGTCCGGGTCCCCTGTATAGGTTGTCTTAATGATATCCATACCCAGCTCACATGCGCTTCTCACACAGTACGCAATGTTTTCCCAGGCAGTTCTGTCTTCCGGCTTCACGCTCTCTCCTTTTGGATATACATGTCCGATCAGTGGCATTCCCTTTCTCATACATTCCTCGGAAACTCTGCCGATGGCCTCAAACTGCTCACCCTGGAAATCTCCCAGTGTCATGCATCCCATGGATACCGCGTCAGCTCCCATGCGGATCGCTTCGTCCACAGTACCGAAGATGGTGTCTTTGGTGGGCGCTACGGGAGAATAGTTGGATATCTTCATGAGCATTGCCACTTCCCCTGCGTGGTTCCACATACAGTGCTCCGCAATGCCCTTTGTGAGAGTCATGGCATCCGGTCTTCCCAGAATTATTTTATCAATGGTATCCTGCACATGATGCAGACCTGTCAGAGGTGCGATCCCTCTTGATGTGGCATGGTCCACTGTAATTGCCATCATTTTATTGCTTTTGGGGTTTACCAGTCTGCTCATTCTTACTTCTTTTCCTAACATTGCCATAATAATTAATCTCCTTTTCTTCTATATATAATTGTTATTGGTTTACGGTTCAATCATAACTTTCAGGCCTTGTCCGCTTCTGCACATTTCATAAGCCTGCTGAAACTCATCAATTTTATATGTATGTGTTGCGATCTTATCCAGATTGATCTTTTGTGTCATGACCATGTCTGCTGCTTCCAGATAATCGGCACGCTTGTATGCGGTGCTTCCGTTGACGGTAATTTCGTTATAGTGGATGGTATTCACCTCTATGGTGCATTCCCCTGTTCCGGCAAATCCGGCAAAGAGGTTTACGGTACCGCCTTTTTTACAAAGCTTCAAAGTGGAGTTCACCAGCGCCGGAACACCGATCGCCATAATGATCACATCTGCTCCCATACCGCCTGTAGCCTCGCTGATAATCTGTTCCAGGTTCTCTTTGGTCGGGTCCACCACTCTGTCTGCCCCCAGTTCAAGTGCAACCTGGCGTCTCATCTCATTGGGTTCGCTGACGATCACCTGTTTGGCGCCTGCGATCCTGGAAAGCTGCATGTGCATCAGTCCGATCGGTCCGGCACCTACGATCAATACGGTGTCATTAAATCCGGTACCGGCATTTTTCAGTCCCCGGATACAGCAGGCCAGAGGTTCTATCAAGGCTCCTGCCGTGAAAGATACATGTTCCGGAAGCTTGATGACATTGCCGCTTTTAATAGCGATCTCCGGGATCAGTACATATTCCTCAAATCCCCCGTCAAACTCGTATCCCACCGCCTTGCGGTTCATGCAGGCATTCTCTCTTCCTGCCAGGCAGGCCGGACAGGAACCGCAGGGGATTACATTGGCAATGGACACCTTGTCCCCTATCTGAAATCCGGATACCTTCTTTCCCATCTCACAGATGACGCCGCACATCTCATGGCCGATGACTGAGGGATATCGGACACCCTTTGTCTTGGTCCCTGCAAGGATCCGCATGTCCGTTCCGCAGATCGCTGCTTTTTTCATCTCCAGAAGTATGTCGTTATCCCCGATCTGAGGTTTCGGCAGATCTGTCGGTGCAAAATCATTTGGCCCGTTTAAAACAACTGCTCTCATACTATCTCACTCCTTTTTTTATCTTGATGCCATCATAGCATATTTAAAAATTATTTTCAATAGTATTTTTATTTTTTGTAAATTATTTTCAATTTTGGACCGCATTTTTGTCTATATCGCTGTATTTTCATGTTTTTTCACCATTATGAGAGCGTTTTGAAAAATATTTTTCAGAAAATCATTTTTTCATTTTTCATTTATGACTTGTTTTTCTGTAATTTTTTTTCACAATTAAAAAAAAGAAAAGGCCCGGTAAACCGGACCTTTTCATCTGGGCAGGCCTGCTCTTAAAGCACCTGTTTTACAATTTATTGTAACTGTTCAGTACCCTCACAGTTACAGGCAAAAAGTCCATGCAGGATTGCCTTTGGCGATGGGATTTTTGCTTGGCCGTGGAACACTTTCTTACGGTCAGCGCAGTGAATGCGCAGACCTACTGGATAGTTACAATTTATTTTCTGAAGTAGCCTTTCTGGTCTTCTGGATCGCCATGTAAGAATTCTCATAATCCTCAAACGCCACGATCGCCACCAGCGTATCGATCATGGCAAGCTGTGCGATCCGCGTGCTTACCGATTCCGACTGGAATATGGTCTCCTCCGCTGAAGAATACAGGATCGTATCAGCAATCTTGGAAAGCGGTGTCTTCCCCTGGCTCACCAAAGCCACGGTATCGGCTCCGTTTTCCCTGGCATTCCGCAGACAATTTATGACATTGCAGTTACTTCCGGAATGGGAAATGCCGAAGGCAAGCTCCCCCTCCTCCATCAGTGACGAAACCATGAGCTGCATATCCACATCATCATAGACAAACGCCCGGATACCTATTTTCATAAATTTATGCTGGGCATCCTTTCCCACCAAAAGGCTGCCGCCGCTGCCAAAAAAGATCAGACGTTTAGCGCTGCGTATCCGGTCTGCCACCTTTATGAGGGAAGGCAGATCTATTCCGGCCAACGTCCTGTTCAAAACATTTACTTCTGAGGCAAAGATCTTCCTGCAGATGGTTTCCGGGTCATCCCCCTGCTCCAGGCTTGGGTTAAAATGTTTATCCCTGGGCAGCACGTCCCTGGCTGCATTGACCTTAAAATCCTGGTAGCCCTTGTAGCCCACACTCTTGCAGAATCTCACCACAGACGCATCACTTACCCCGGCCTCCTCTGCCAGCTCCGTAATATTACAGTTCAGCACTTCCTCATAATGTTCCAGTATGTAAGCTGCCAGTTTCGCTTCCGTGTTGGTAAGCAAGTGCATTCTCCCTAAAATTTTCTCCTTGCAGCTTCCTCCTACCACAGCTCATTCTCCTCTTTTATCTGCTATTTTCTTTTTTACAAAAAAATCATATCATATTTGAAAAAAAATTTCAACCCAGATTTGATCTTTTTGCCTGCACTCTTTATGGATCTGCTGCAGACAAGGAGACATTTCCACTGCGTCCGGCTGTTCAGTTTGGGATGCACTCCAGGATAGTATGGATGATCTTCTGCATATCAATGGGCTTTGCAATATGGGCATTCATACCGGACTCCAGGGACTGCTTTACATCCTCCGAAAATGCATTGGCTGTCATGGCAATGATGGGAATACTGTCCGTATCCGGTCTTCCCAGGGCACGGATGCGCCTTGCCGCCTCACATCCATCCATAACCGGCATACGGATATCCATAAGCACCGTGTCATACCGGTCCGGGTTATTTTGCACCATATCCACAGCCTCCCTGCCGTTTACTGCAAGCTCCACCACGGCCCCGGCCATTTCCAGCAGTTCCCGGGCAACCTCCTGGTTCAGCGCATTGTCCTCCGCCAGCAGGATCCGGATGCCCGCCAAGGGTCTGCCATCCGGCAGGTTTGCTGCCGGCGGCTCCGACTCCCGGTTTTCGGAGATCTCCCCCCTGCTCTCCAGTTTCAGATACAGGGTTACCGTAAAACGCGTTCCCTCCCCCGGTGTGCTGTGCACCTGCACATCCCCCTGCATCATACTCACAAGGCCCTTCACAATGGACATGCCCAGGCCTGTTCCCTGGATATTCTTCACACGCTCATCATCTGCACGCTCAAAGGGATCATAGACATGTTCCAGGAATCCCTCATCCATTCCAATTCCGTTGTCCTCCACAATAAGCTCAAATCTGCCGTAACCGGCTATATCCGATGCCCTCTCTTTTGCCGCAATACGGATGCATCCCCCGTCCGGAGTATACTTCACCGCATTTGTGATCAGGTTCAGTAGGATCTGCCGGATGCGTCCTGTGTCCCCCTGGACGTCCCTGTGGATGATCTGGTCTGTACATATGGTAAGTCTGTGGCCCTTTTCCTCTATCTCGTGCCCGATTATGGTACCGATACTCTGTATCAGTTCCTGCAGGTGAAAGGACTCTTTTGCCAGGCTTATCTTACCGCTCTCAATCCTGCTCATATCCAGCACTTCATTGAGAAGCTCCAGCAGATGTTCACTGGAAATGCTGATCTTGTGCAGACAGTCCTGTATTTTCCCGGTATCTCCCGCGTTGGCCTGCGCTATGGCAGTCATCCCCACAATGGCATTCATAGGTGTGCGGATGTCGTGGGACATCCTGGCAAGAAAGTTAGTTTTCGCTTCATTGGCGGTTCTGGCAGACTCGTAAGCCGCAAGAAGGGCCTGGCGATTCTTCTCATCCTCCGCCCGCTTCACATCCACATTCCGCATGAGGAGAAGGAAGCCTCCCCCGGTATCCTGTTCTATGAGAGCTGAGTAATAGGTGTAATAATGGAGCTTTTTCTTTTTATCCCACATGCGCAGTTCACCTTCCAGGCATCCCGTATCCCGGTAGCTCTCCTCACGGTAAATATTCTGCAGGGCTTCCCTGTCCTCCTCATAGATACATTCATGAAGCCTTTTTATATATCCGGCAAAGCTGCCGTTTTTCCTGATGCCCAGGTTTTCCTCCGCACAGTGCACACAGTGATACTCTGTCTTTTCCACGTCCACGCTGACAGCCAGGGTATACATTCTGGAAACAGCGGCCTGGGCGATCATCTGGTTGTAATGCTCCTCCATCTCCGCATTCTGGTCATCAAAAGCCATTATGATGATAGGGCTTTCCCCGCCGGACACGGAAAAAGGAAGGAGAAGGATCTGTCTCCAGTCACCTGCCGCCACACGGTAGATGTACTCCACCCGGCTGCTCTCACCGGCCAGCCGCTCCAGCAGTCTGTTTCCCGATGCCAGCTCCAGAAAATACTTTCTGTACTCCGGCAGCACACTCCCGGAGGCATACAGGCACAAAAACTCCTGAAGACTGGAACACTCCTTCACATAACCGCCGATCTCCCGGTAGTCTTTGATGGTTTTGATCTCCTCAGTCTCCATATTGCACAGATAAATCCCTTTATACCGTTCACTCAAGGCTCTGATGACCGCATCGGACTCCTGCTCTGCCCTTATGGTATCCGTAATGTTCTGATGGTACCCCCGCAGCCGGATCCCTTCTTTATAACTGTCATCCTGCACACCGCCGCAGCGGACATATATCCTGCCCCACTTTGGATGTCTCCACGGATACTGCACCTCGGCACGCTTGTGGCTCCTCATCTGCTCCACCACTTCCTCCACCTGCGGGTAATACTCCGGTACGATCCGGTCATACCAGGCCCTGTAACAGACCTCAGGTTCCGGCTCCTTCTCCAGACCAAGCAAACCAAGCATGGCTTTGTCCGCGTACATCCTGGGTTCCTTCCCCTCTTCAAGCTCTATGATCCACAGCCCTGTCTGCGCCTGCTGAAGGACTTCCTGTATCATTGTTATATCCCCGAACTGTTCAAGCATACTTGTCTCCTTCTCTCTCAATACCGCCCATTTATTCCCCTGATATATGGGTACAGTATACTACAAAATATTTCCTATTACTATCCCGGAACTGTGTTTTTTTGCCCTCTTTCTGCATAGAATATTGGTTGAATACCAATAATAAGGCAGGTCAATCCATGTCGAAATTTTCCATACTGGTCAACCGGGAGCATCTCCTGCCGGAAACCTACATCCCCAGCCGTCTGACGGAGCCATCCATACCGTTTTCTGCGCCTCCGGGTGACAAAAAGCGGCTTCTGGTCAAAGACGCGGCCACAGCCGCGGAGGAACTGTTTTCGCGGGCCGGGAAGGAAGGCATCCGCCTGTGCGGCGTCTCAGGCTACCGCCCCTATAGCCGCCAGCAAGAGCTGTACCGGGCTGCGCTTGAAAAAAGAGAGAAACTGCTTAGGAAAACCGGGGAAGCACCCATGATCGCCGTGGCTCCTCCGGGAAGCAGCGAACACCAGACCGGTCTGGCCCTGGATGTATCCTGCCCCTCTGAAAACTATGGCCTGGAGGAAACCTTTGCCCTGACACCGGAGGGAAAATGGCTCAGTGCCTATGCCTCCCTCTATGGCTTCATCCTCCGCTACCCCAAGGGCAAGGAAACCCTCACCGGATTTCCCTATGAGCCCTGGCACATCCGCTATGTGGGGGAACCGCTGGCCCTCTATCTGTCTCTCACCGGATTAACGCTGGAAGAATACCACTTGTTATAAATATACGAAACTACACGTTACTGTACACAGGCCACTTTACCGGGAGGCGTTTTCATGCCGGAAGCATGAAAATCACGAGGCAGCCAGCGCGATATGGTGCAGAATGCTCCATATCTGTGCATCGCGAAGCGTGTTACTGGACACGGAGTGTACAGTAACAAATACACGAAAGGATCCAGCAAAATGCCGGTGTATCCTTGCATTTTGCACAAAAAGTGCTATAATATCACCAAGGCTGACGCAGTCCCGGAGAACAGACCGCTTTTTAAGGGAAAGCAGACAGATAAAGCTATTGCAAAGGAGCACTATAGTATGAGAGCTTTGAATTTAACATTACTGACCGATTTATATGAGCTGACCATGATGCAGGGTTATTTTAAGAACCCTACTGACCAGGTAGTCGTTTTCGATGCCTTTTACCGAAAAAATCCGTGTGACGGAGGATACGCCATTGCTGCCGGACTTGAACAGATCATTGAATATATCCGTGACCTCCACTTTTCCCCGGATGACATTGACTATCTCAGATCCCTGAAGATCTTCGACACGGATTTTCTGGAATACCTGCGGGGCTTCCATTTTACAGGTGATATCTACGCCATCCCGGAGGGCACTGTTATCTTCCCAAGGGAACCCCTAGTGAAGGTCATCGCCCCTGTCATGGAGGCCCAGCTTATTGAGACAGCGCTTCTGAACATCCTGAACCATCAGAGCCTGATCGCCACAAAAGCCTCCAGGGTGGTATACGCTGCCAAGGGAGACGGCATCATGGAATTCGGCCTGCGGCGGGCCCAAGGCCCGGATGCCGGCATATACGGCGCCAGAGCAGCCATGATCGGCGGCTGTATCGGCACCTCCAATGTGCTGACAGGCCAGATGTTCAACGTGCCGGTAAAGGGTACCCATGCCCACAGCTGGATCATGAGCTTCCCTGATGAGTACACGGCATTCAAGGCGTACGCCAGACAGTACCCGGATGCCTGTATCCTTCTGGTGGATACTTATGATGTGCTGGATTCCGGTGTTCCCAACGCCATCCGCGTTTTCAGGGAAATGCAGGAGGAGGGCATTACGCTGAAGGGATACGGTATCCGCATTGACAGCGGTGACCTGGCTTACCTCTCCAAACAGGCCTACAAGATGCTGGCAGAGGCAGGATTTGGAGATGCCATCATCTCCGCATCCAGTGACCTGGACGAGTACCTGATCGACAGCCTGAAGGCCCAGGGCGCCAAGATCAATTCCTGGGGCGTGGGCACCAACCTAATCACCTCCAACGGTCATCCGGCTTTCGGGGGCGTATACAAGCTGGCAGCCATCAAGGAGAAGGATGACGAGGATTTTGCTCCTAAGATCAAACTCTCTGAAAACGTGGAAAAGGTAACAAACCCCGGAAACAAAACCGTCTACAGGATATATGACAAGGCCACGGGCAAGATCCGCGCCGATCTGATCTGTCTGGCTGAGGAGACTTTTGACACGGAAAAGGATATGATCATCTTTGACCCAATGGCCACCTGGAAGAAGACCAAGATCAGCGGCGGCACCTATACACTGCGTGAGCTTCTGGTGCCTGTCTTCCTGAAGGGCGAATGTGTCTACACTTCCCCGTCCGTAATGGAAATACGGGATATCTGCGCCAAAGAAAAGAAGACCCTCTGGAGTGAGACCATGCGTCTCGTAAATCCCCAGGAGGTCTACGTGGATCTATCCGACAAGCTGTACGCCATCAAATCCAGGCTCCTGGAGGAAATGGGCGAAGCTGCCATCGAATAAGATCCGTACATGAAAAATGCACCTGTCCCCAAACCTCACTTTCAGGTTTTGGGCAGGTGCATTATGTTTCCCTTGAACTCTACTGCTCCATCTGGCGTCCCAGAAATCCGGCAGCCGCCTGGGCAAGCTTAAGTTCTGTCTCCGTGAATGCCTTCTGACCTTCTCTTCCAAGCAGAATGACAATACCGATACTGTCACCGGCGCATGTGATGGTGCAGTACGCCTGTGAGCTGTATTCAGACCTGTCATCCTCCACTACTTTCAGAAAACCTTTCTCCGTAATAACCTCATTGCCTCTGTCGGCGATCACGTCCTCCAGTTCAGAGTGGATCCTTTTTCCCATATATTCTTTGGAACCGCTTCCGGAAGCGGCGATCACCTGGTCGTGGTCACAGATACATACCATACACCCTGCTACCTGAGCCAGGCTCTCCGCATACTCTTTGGCAAAATTCCCAAGCTCTCCGATGGGCGAATATTTTTTCAGGATAATCTCTCCCTCCCGGTCCGTAAAGATCTCCAGCGGGTCGCTCTCTCTGATACGCAGTGTCCGTCTGATCTCCTTCGGAATTACCACACGCCCCAAATCGTCGATTCTCCTGACTATACCTGTAGCTTTCATAAAAAAATTTCCTCCATTTTACATTATGACATTTATCTTCTTTAACTTCACCTTCGCCTGAAGCGAATGGTAACTTTGGCAGTTAAATGTAGTATTTGTAAAATAGAGGAAACTATACATTTTCTTGTTATTTAAACTAGAGTGTGTCTGAAAATTGCTTTCGGCAAGCTGTGCGTCACACTTTGTGGGAGATTTGATCCCGATGAGGGAGGCGTAGCGGGCTACGTTGACCGAATTGGGGGCAAATATACCGCAAAGTGGGGCGTGCAGATTGTCGGAATGAATTTTCAGACACACTCTAAGCTGTTTTAGGTTTCATCCCGAAAATTTCCTTCAGGTCCGCTGCTGCGGTCAATGAACCAAGCAGGATGACGATTCCGCAGATGACACTTTTTACGTCAGGCATCTGTCCCAGGAACACAAGGGCCAGCACAATGGACCATGCGGAATATGTAATATCAAGAGCCATGCCTTTTGCCGCTCCCATTGTATTGATGGCTTTATAGTAGCACAGGTAAGACGCTGTGCCGAAGAAGGCGGACGCCAGGATAATGGCTGTGGTCTTGGAAAATGCAATATCCGCGGTAAATCCCCAGCCTTTTATCACTGTGAGGATCACAACGCCATAGAAGATTGCGCTGGTCATCTGCCGGATCATAAGGGCATGTTCATTATTTACATTGGGGTCCTTCATGCCATAGGCACAGATCACCACCTCGACAGCCCAGCCCACCACGCAGAGGAGCGCACACGCAAATCCTAGTCCGAAATTGCTGATCTGGCTTCCTCCAGGTGTATATCCCAGTGCCACCATACCGCCGATGCTCACAATAAATCCCATGATCTGAATGGGTTTCATCCTCTCCTTCAGAAAGATGTAGGACAACACGGCTCCCAGAGCCGGAAACATGGCGGAGATCATTGCCGTGTAGGTTGCGCCCAGATATTTAATGGCAAACACATATCCGGTCATACCGATAGGGCCGCCAAACAGTGCCCCCAGGATGATGAACTTACCGCTCCTGGTCTTCAGCGCCCGGATCACTTGTTTCATCTGCTTTCTGATCCCCATATAGAAAAGCATCCACACTGCAGAACAGAAATCATGCAGAAAAGTGCTCACAAAGGGGGCCAGAAAAACAGCCTGCTCTGTACTTACAAACGGTGTCATTGCAAGGGCGATCCCTAAAATAATCGTATCTGCCGCCCAGAAGATACCTGCTGCCAAACCTGTGATCATATTATACTCTCCTTTTTCTCAAACCATCCGTCAGACCAAGTTTCCCTTCAGCCGCCTTAAGACCGGCAGCTTCCCTGCATGGCATATCTGACGATACTTCCCGTTGCATAGTCATACTGGTAGGCACCGCCCGGAGCCAGAAACTGTATGCCTGATACAGAACCGTCCGCATTCTTTGCCGGATTGATACTGTAAATGTCACCTTCCCTGCATCCCAGGGTTTCCGATATGTATTCCATGATGCGGGAACCGGAATGCTCTTTGTATGTCCCGTCGAATTCCCTCAGCTCCTCCAGGGAATCGAATTCATAGATGACACTGTCATCGTATTTTCTGAGTTTAAGGGGAAGGCTGTCTATGTTTTCCAGATAAATATTTTCCCACATCTTGTCAGCCGTCTGGGGCTTTCCATAGGCTTCCTCCAGAATGTCCAGGAATGTTCGGCTGAATTCCTCTGACCAAAAGACCGGTCCGTTCATATACCAGGCATCCCTGCCCCCTATTTTCACGGAGGTGATGATACCGTCCCCGTCCGTCTCCATACACCACTCATCCGTCTCCCCGACTGCGTACAGGGCGGAGTAGTAGCTCTGCTCCACATTTTTTTCAAAAGGATTTATATTAAAATAATTATCTCCGCAGCATATATAGGTGTTTTTCAGATATTCCCTGACTGCGTAGATGGAGCTGTGGTTATTTTTTTCCTGGTACTCCCGGTTGTGGACCAGAATAACGCCCAGCTTTTCCTTCAGGTACTCAAACATTTCCGCTTTATAGCCTGTGACTACAATGACCTGGTCAATGCCTGCCTCACGAAGCTGGCGGATCTGGCGCTCAATAAGTACCTCACCTCTGACAGGTATCAAGGCCTTGGGCATCTCATATGAAATAGGTGCGAATCTGCTGGACAGGCCGGCTGCCAGAATGACTGCATTTTCTGCCTGATAAGACATATCACTGTTCTCCTTCCAATCCCTGTTTTACATACCTGTAGTATTCCTTGGCGTATCCGTACTGCCTCAGAGAGTATTCCCCGAATTCCACGCCCTCATGCCTTTTGAACTCACACCAGTTGCTCCACAGGAAACCGCAGACTGCAATGTATGCATATATTTTAAGCCTTACCTCCCCGGTGCACCCTTCCGTATAGTAGGCGTCTATCAGCTCGTCCACCTTATCCTTCTCGTACATGGCATATATGGCGAACATGGCAATATCCACATCCTCATCCTGCATACCCGCATACTCCCAGTCTATCAGAGAGATCTTCTCGTCCTCACCTTCTCCCTGGATCAGGAAGTTGTCCTGCACGGAGTCAATGTGACACAGGATCCAGTTTTTCGGCTGGCTGTCTATAAATTTCTTTAACTCATATACTTTTTCTTTTGTCGCTGCATAGTCACGGTAGCAGGAAGGTTCCCCCTTCCACAGGCTCTCATAAAATTCAATCCTCTCAAAAATGTCAAAGGTATGCTCTGCTTTCAGGCCGCTTCCGTGAAATTTCCTCAGGACCTTCATACATTTTTTCACGTCCTCAGGATCTTCCGAGTCACAGCATCTTGCCCCTTCCAGGTACTCCGTCAGTTTACATCCGCTGTCCGGATCAAAATACCGTATGGTGTCGCTCAGTTTCAGATCCTTGATGACCTGATACACCTCATATTCCTGCCTGCGGTTGATGAGCTGCTCTGTGCCCTCCCCCGGAATCCTCATAATGTAGCGCCTGTCCCGGCAGGCAAACTGGAAGGAACGGTTTGTCATCCCTTTTTTCAGCACCTCGATCTGTACAATATCATTCAGTTCACAGTGCAGTGCCCCTGCTATCTCCAGCAGGATTTGGGAGTTTAGCTGCTTTGACTTCTCGTCCAGTTCCCTGAGCTGTTCGTATGTATTGATCTCGTACACTTCCCTGGCGGGAACCACTCTGGCCGGCACTGCCATCTTCTCCTTCTCCATGAGCGCATCTTCCCAGAACGCGTTGCTTGAAGACCTTTTCCCGGACAGTTCCCGGATCCTGTTTCTGAGCTTCTCCGCATCCTGCTCCAGAATATAGGCAATGCCTATCATGCCGTTTCCGCTTTTTTCCGCATCCACAGCAACCAGCTCCAGCTTACGGTTCACACGCACATCACTCTCATCATCCACCATATCCGTAACCATATACCAGGAATACAGCTCTCTTTCGGAGAAGGGATTAAAACCGCACCACACATCGCAGGGGATGATATAGGTATTGGAGATTTTATCAACTGCCAGCTTGAGGGAATGCAGATTATTTTTCTCCCCATACTCACGGTTGACGATCAGATTCACACCGTACTGGTCAATGAGATATTCGTACTGCTCTTTCATAAATCCCACAACCACATCAATCCGGTGTATACCTGCCTCATGAAGCTGCTTTATCAGGCGCTCCAGCAGAGGCTCATGGTTGACTTCTATAAGACCCTTGGGGATCTCACGGTTGATGGGGACCATGCGCAGACCGTATCCGGCAGCCAGAATGATGGCATTCTTTGGTTTCTTCTCCGCGATTTCCTTTACTGCTTTGTCTGTGAGTGTGTATTCTTTATCTAAATACCCTTCCCGTACCAGTGCTGCTAAGGACTGATTCACTTTTCCCAGCGAATAACCTGTGCCCTCTGACAGAATCCTCTGATTACGGTAACCCTTATCTATAATAGCGTTCATAATATCATATTCTTGTATATTCATGTAATTTCATTTTCTCCTTTTCATGAACATTGTGCTATTATAATACCGCTCCACTGTATACTTGTCAAGATTTTTTTGCTTTTAGGGACCACCCAGGTCATTTTTTCATTTTTTGTGCAACTAAAAAGTCCCGTCAGACCAGATCTATCTGACAGGAACTTTTCTCTTTTTCTNATTATAATACCGCTCCACTGTATACTTGTCAAGATTTTTTTGCTTTTAGGGACCACCCAGGTCATTTTTTCATTTTTTGTGCAACTAAAAAGTCCCGTCAGACCAGATCTATCTGACAGGAACTTTTTTCTTTTTCTTTATAGAAAATGCTATATATCCAGATTGGCGTAGAACTCTTTTACCTTTGCCTCCTGATACGTTCCGGCAAATGTGCCCTCCAGGAAATGCTTTAAGCCTTCCTCTGAAAATTCCTCCCAGGATTCTGTCTCCTGATAGGCCAGAACAGGATAGAACAGTGCACCGGCACTTTCGGCTGCCATCTTATCCGCAGGTGCGTCCCCGATCATCAGCACATGGTCCTTTTCATACCCCCGTTCTGACAGAGACTGCAGACATGCTTCCTTGGTACCGGACTCCTGGGACAGAAGCAGGTCCGCATATTCCATAAGACCGCTGTCCTCCCACTCTTTGCGTATTTCCTTGCCGTTGGATGCTGTGACGATGACCACATCCGCCTTATCCCGCATAAGCTTGAGGGCTTCCTCCACCCCGTCAAATGGTGACTTTCTGCTGTTGGAGATCATGACAATAGAGTCATTGACCAGTCTTGACCACTCCAGTGCTTTTTTCATACAGATACAGCCGGTTCTCTCATAGGCCTCCCTGAGACTCTCATCTGATAATTCATCTGTGGTCTGCACCCAGTAAACCAGCTCATCCATACCGTCCACTCTGGCATAATTTTCGTTGATCTCTACCAGGATCTTTGCCAGCCCCTTAAAGCGGTTGATGCCCCGGCTTCTGCTCAGCAGGTTGATCTTTCTCCAAAGCCGCACAATATCATCCCGGTATTCCCCCAAATCCCACTCATGTACCAGACACGGCGCAAAACAGCGCATATGTTTTACATCCATGGTATCCATGGCACAGCCGTCAGAATCAATACATATTAAAAAATCCTTTGACTTTTCAAAATCTTTTGCTACATCTTTCATTCTCCTGCCCTCCGTTTTACAATAAATGATCCTATCCTATTGTAACTGTTCGTTGCTGTTCACAGGCCGCGGTCCGGGCTATGCTGTACCATTACTCTGCCCCGGATCATGGTTTTTCCCGCCGCGGGTTGTTCCCTTACGTCCAGCGCAGTGAATGCGCTGACATACCGAATAGTTACATTCTATTATACTATTTCCTTATTCATGCCGCAACAAACATACTTCCGGCACTTTGCAGAAATATTTCAGTTATCTTTGTATAACTTGCAGAAAGCGTCTTTAACAGTAGGCATCTTCAGAAAAAAATGTTATACTGTTCCATGACAAACACAGTAAATGCAAAGGAGAATTTATATGGCTGAATACAATTTTGACGAATATATTGACCGCACACGGTCCAATTCCATAAAACACGCATTTAAAAAGGAATATCATGTACCTGAAGATGTAATCCCCCTGTGGGTAGCCGACATGGATTTCCGCTCCCCAAAAGAGGTATGCAGCGCGATCGCAGAGGCCGGAAAATTCGGTATATTCGGCTATGCGGGTGTACATGCGGATTACTTTCAGGCTGTCCATGATTGGATGCTGAAACGCCACGGCTGGGATGTCAGGGAGGAGTGGATGGTCCGCATTCCCGGAGTCGTCTGCGCCATTGCCACAGCCGTCCGCGCCCTGACCCAGGAGGGGGACGGTGTGATGATCATGCAGCCGGTCTACCACCCTTTCAAGAACGTTCTGACCGCCAACAACCGAAAGGTGGTAACACACTGTTTAAAGACTGAAGAAAACAAACGGTTTTACATAGATTTTCAGGAAATGGAACAGCAGATAACCGAGGAACAGGTAAAAATGCTGGTTCTGTGCACGCCCCACAATCCCGGCGGCCGTATCTGGAGCGAGGAGGAGCTGAAGAAGATCGCGGACATCTGCCTGCGCCATCATGTCTATGTGGTGGCAGATGAAATACACCATGACTTT
The DNA here is from genome assembly GCF_900258535.1 of Blautia marasmi. Taxonomy (NCBI): domain Bacteria; kingdom Bacillati; phylum Bacillota; class Clostridia; order Lachnospirales; family Lachnospiraceae; genus Blautia; species Blautia marasmi. Next base: position 2,345,465 of record NZ_OIWX01000001.1, on the reverse strand, counting down.
ATCCTTCCCGGCCACACCTTCACAGAGTGGGCTTCCGTGAACGAGGAGATGACCCAGTTAAGCATCATCTGTACAGCCCCCAGCAAAACCTTCAACATTGCGGGTCTCGGATTGTCCAATATCTTCATCCCCAATGAGGACATCCGCAGGGAGTTTGAGAAGGAAATCTCCCGGGCCAGCATTGAGGCCAGCAACGTAATTGCGCTGGATGCCTGCAAAGCTGCCTACACCTTCGGGGAGCAGTGGCTGGACGAGCTTCTGGAATATCTGAACGGCAATGTGGCCCTGGTACGGGAATTCCTGAAAGAAAACCTTCCCCAGGTAAAACTCATGGAGCCGGACGGCACTTATCTTATCTGGCTGGATTTCTCCGCCCTTGGCATGGACAGCGACGCTCTGGAAGAGTTCCTTGTACAGAAGGCTAAAGTGTGGATGAATAAAGGTACTGTATTCGGTGAAGGCGGAGAATGCTGCTTCCGCATGAACCTGGGCAGCCCCAGAGCCGTTATCCGGCAGGCGCTGGAACAAATAAAAAGCGCGGTGGATGCACTTTCTCTATAATATTAAAAACGTTCTCCGGCCGGATGGCCAGGGAACGTTTTTCTGTATAGCTAGTACATCGTAAAATAAGTAACTGGCTGTTATGCTGTTTAAGTATATAGTAAATAAATACCGAACTCCTGCATCAGGGGTTAAATAAGATCATATGCAGAATCGTCATTTCCTCACCTATGTTCTTGTAGGAATGAGCAGTATCCGCCTTAAACCGGATACTCTCCCCTTTTTGCACCTGAAATTTCCGGCTGTCAGCCAGGATCTCCATAGTTCCGCTGAATATTGTTATGAACTCCTCTGTGCCTTTTAAATGAGGCTCTGATTCCCAGTAACTTCCTGGGTCCAGTTCCAGATAATATGCCGCAAACCGCCTGTCCTCATCATCAGGGAAAACAGGATAGTTTCTGACCTTGCCGCCGTCCTCATACAAGGGCTGTGTATCTGACAGCTTCACAAGCTCGTACGGGCTTTTGGGACGGATGGTCAGCGCGTCAAAAGGCACCTTCATGCCATTCGATATTTTCCAGAGCGTGGAGATCGTGGGATTGCCGTCTCCCCTCTCGATCTGGGCCAGCATACTTTTGCTCACTCCGCTCAGTCTGGAAAGCTCCTCCATACTCAATTTATTCTCTTCACGAAGCCTTTTTATATTTTGGGCCACAATGATATTCATGGTATCCATAAAAGTTTCCCCTTTCGCTTGACAATATATTGCACAGTATGTATTATTATATTGTACAGAACAATATATTATACACTTTATACCACTATATTATATTCTATGAGACAAATCTTGTAAAGAGGGGGGTTCTATGTTCCATTTGTATGATTTTCTGATCTATTGTTTTATCACAGCCTATACGCCGGGTGCCAACAATCTTCTGTCCATGAGCAATGCCATACGGTATGGTTTCCGGCGCAGTATCCGGTTTAACCTAGGGATACTGGCGGGTTTCTCCATTGTTATGACTGTCTGCACCGTTTTCAGTACCGCATTGTATTCCTTTCTGCCGAAAGTAAAAATCGTTATGCAGATCCTGGGGGCGGCTTATATGCTGTACCTGGCATGGAAGGTCCGGAAAAGTTCCTCCAGGCTTGAGACAGACGCAGGGCAGGATATCAGTTTTGTCTCCGGCATGCTGCTGCAGTTTATCAATCCCAAAATATATATCTATGCCATTACCGCAATGTCCCTGTACATTCTGCCGGCCTTCCATTCCCCGGGGGCACTGGCCGGATTTACTGTTGTACTGTCCCTGCTTGGGGCTTCCGGCAGCTTTGTCTGGGCAATGTTTGGAGCTGCTTTCTGCAGATTTTTCTCCAGGCATTCCCGGGCTGTCAATACGGTTATGGCACTTCTCCTTGTGTACTGCGCAGTCTCTCTGTTTTTCTGAAAATCTGAAACGGGCGGCGGGATCAGATGTCTTTTTCCTGCTGCCGTCCCCGGCTTACCTGCCTGGCATTCTGAAACAGCTCTATATCTTCCTTGGTGACTTTGATATTCGTAATATAATTCCTTCCCTGAGGTGTGGTCACGCTGACTTCCACCACGGTGCCCTCCTGCAGGGCGTCCGCAGACACGGACTCCAGAAATCCTCTGACCTTCGGATGGCGTTTCTCGAACTGCGCCATGGCAGTTCTGGCCTGCATCATTTTTATCGGATTGAATCCCATACTGCTGTTCTCCTTTGTTTTTATACACATATCTTCGGGCTTGCTCGCAGCATCTGCTGCTCGATAAGGTATACCCAAGGGTATCCCGCATTTTACGCCCTTCGGGCCTGCTCGCAGCATTTGCTGCTCGATAAGGTATACCCAAGGGCATCCCATATTTTATGCCCTCCGGGCTGCTCGCAGATCTGCTGCTCGATAAGGTATACCCAAGGGCATTCCATATTTTATGCCCTCCGGGCTGCTCGCAGCATCTGCTGCTCGATAAGGTATACCCAAGGGCATTCCATATTTTATGCCCTCCGGGCTGCTCGCAGCATCTGCTGCTCGATAAGGTATAATTATATCACGGTTTTTCAATCCATAAAGGGGATTCTTCTATTTTTCTTCACTTCCGGCTTATTTTTGTACAATCTGCGGTCAGCTTGCGGATGCATATTAATTTGGGGCCAAAAAAGACATCCACCGCCGTTTCCGGCTTATTGTGGATGTCTCACAAATATACCGCCTCCATTTACAAGGGCAGGCATAATCAGGCCGCCCATGATATTCTGCATGGCAGGCACCTCATATGACCGGGCCTGCTCCGAGGCTTTTACATCTATTAATTTTTCAAATTCTTTTAGTGGCATTGGCTTAAAGTAAATGAAGCCCTGAATCAGATCACAGCTTGTTTCCCTCAAAAACTCTACCTGTTCCCGCAGTTCGATCCCCTCTGCCACGACTTTAATGTTCAGTTCCTTGGCCATGGTGATAACGCTTCTGACGATCAGCTTCTCTTTTTCAATATCAGCGCTGTTTCTGAAGAACATAGCATCCAACTTCAGCACATCTATCTGAATATCCTTCAGCAGTCCGAGGGAGGAGTACCCGGAACCGAAATCATCCAGGGAACAGCCGAATCCGTTCGCGTGCAGTTCCTCAATGATCTCCACCATATATTTCTGGTTTTCAAAGGCTACGGTCTCGGTGAACTCTATTTCCAGAATACCGTCCGGGACCTGATACTGTTCCTTGATCTCCTTGTATTCCTTTACAAAATCAGAATTATAGAACTGCAGCTTTGATACATTGACAGAGACAGGTACCGCAGGCAGCCCCGCTTTCAGCCTGGCATGTATCCAGATACATGTTTTTTCAAATACATATTTATCCAGCTTTCCGATCACATGGCTCTTCTCCATGATAGGTATGAACATACCCGGGGGCAGCATCCTGCCGTCCGGGAGCTGCCAGCGGACCAGGGCTTCAGCCCCGGCTATCTCCTCATTTGACAGCGCCACTTTGGGCTGCAGATATACCACAAATTCCCCTTTTTCCATGGCACTGTCTATCCTGTCCCGGATTCCGTTTTCTTCTATCATCTTTTTTCTGATGTTCTCATTATAAAAAGCGTAATGCTGATTGGGATCATTCTTAATGGTCTTCTGCGCAAAGTTGGCCCTGTCGATCAAACCGCCAATGTCAAGATGCTCGATCACATCCTCAATACAGCAGATACCGCAGGCAACCGTCACCAGATGTCTGCCTGACAGCCTCCCGCCTGCCCGGAAAAACTTCCTGTCCACTTCCTTCAGCCTTGCCAGCAGTTCCTCCTTTTCCTCATAACAGCGCATCGCTGTAAAACGGTCCGCCACACTCCTGCCGAACGCCTCGTTCTCCCTTGTATCCTTCAGCATAAAGGACGCATAGGTCTTAAGTACCTCATCACCATACGCGTATCCGAAAACATCGTTAATATATTTAAAATTCTCAATATCAATATAGAGGACAGCAAATTTCTTGTCCTGGTTATGGGCCACTATCCCTGCCGCTTCCTTTTTAAAGTCAGCTTCATTGTAAGCTCCTGTCAGCTTATCTCTGCTGACAATGTCCTTTAACTCTGTATTCTTTTTCTTTAAGTTAAAAAAGCTCTTGATATAGTAGATGAGCAGGATCAGGCATATGACCGACACCACGGAAATAAACATGCCCAGTTGGGATGAACGGTAAGAAGAATACCTTTCAAGTGAAAATACTGTGTCATTGGCAATTTTAAAAAGTGTCTCGCTCTCATTTAACAGACCTGTTTTATCTTTTCCTTCTCTTACTTCCTGTATCTTGTCAAGGACTATATTCCACTGTGCATCCAGCAGCTCCAGATTTTGGTTGTACTCCTTTGACTGCGTCAGTACAAGCCCGTATTCCCCCCGGCCTGTCCTTAATTCTTTCAGAATGGAGCCAACATAGTCGATCAGGTCATCCTTCTCTACCCCATTCATTTCCAGCTTGACAAGCCTCTGGGATGCCCCTCTGACAATTCCCACGTAGTTGATCAGTGTACCGTAATTACTGATATTATGGATCATTTTTACGGATATACCACTGATGATCAACAGGCACAGGAATAAAATCGGAAAAAATATCCTCATATATTTTTTCATCTGTATCCCCCAGACAATATTTATATATTTTTGTAACTGCTCAGTACCTCCACAGTTACAGGCAAAAATCCATGCAGAATCGCCTTTGGCGATGGGATTTTTGCTTGGCCGTGGTACACTTTCTTACGGTCAGCGCAGTGAATGCGCGGAACTACTGAATAATTACATATTTTTTGCTATCTGCTGAATTCAGTTCGGATAAACATCAGCATTTTCACCATAAGACTCCTTGTCTCTTGCAATACATTCTATCATTTTACACAAGGAAAAGCAAACTTTAGTTTCTCAGCAAAACAAAATCGGGTGCTGCAGATCTGCAGCACCCGGAATTTGTTTCCATATTCATATTGTGTGAATCTGGCGGCAGGCACATGTATGCCTATCCCATATTTATTTGTACATTTTCATGTAATCCCCGTGTGCGTCAATAAGCTCGTCACACATTTTCACAATGTCATCAATACTCAGCTCTGCACCTGTGTGGGGATCCATCATGGCAGCCTGATAGATGTACTCTTTCTTCCTGGTGGCCGCTGCCTCGATGGTCAGCAGCTGTACATTAATATTGCTCATATTCATAGCAGCAAGCTGTACCGGAAGTCTTCCCACTCTGCAGGGATTGACACCCGTTCCGTCAACCAGGCAGGGAACTTCCACACATGCATCTGCAGGAAGGTTCTCGATAGCGCCGTTGTTGATCACATTGCCGCCAATCTTGTATGGCTGGTTGGTGACAACTGCCTCCATGATATAAGAAGCGTACTCTTTGCTTCTGTCGTGAGTGATCTTTCCATCTTTGAGGATGCTGTTTCTCTCCTCTTCCCATCCTTTGATCTGCTCAATGCATCTTCTTGGATATTCATTCAGCGGAATGTTGAATTTTTCAATCAGTTCCGGATATCTGGATTTGATGAAGAACGGGTTGTACTCCGCATTGTGTTCACTGGATTCTGTACAATAGTATCCCAGATGTTTGATGTATTCAAAGCGGACCATATCGTCATGTTTCTGTGATGCATTCATTTCTGCAGCTCTTCTGCGGATCTCCGGATACAGGTCATTGCCTTCCTTATCCTTAATATCCAGCAGCCATGCCATATGGTTGATACCTGCAATGGTCTCCACACGGCCTTCCAGCTTGTCCTTCATATCCAGTTTCTCAAGCAGCTTCTCAGAGCAAACCTGCACGCTGTGACACAGGCCTACTGTCTTTACATTTGTGTAACGCTGCATATAACCGGACAGAATGCCCATGGGGTTTGTATAGTTTAAGAAAAGCGCATCCGGGCAGACCTCTTCCATATCTCTGGCGAAACCTTCCAGTACCGGAATGGTACGCAGGCCTCTCATGATGCCGCCAATCCCCAGTGTGTCCGCAATACTCTGACGAAGACCGAATTTTTTCGGAATCTCAAAGTCTGTGATGGTGCAGGGGTCATATCCGCCCACCTGGATAGCGTCTACAACAAATGTTGCATTTCTCAATGCTTCTTTTCTGTTTTCCACACCCAGATAAGTCTTGATCTGTGCGCGTCCCTCATTTACGTTTTTGTTGATTGCATTGAGGATGATCTCGGAATCCTCCAGGCGCTGCCTGTCAATGTCATATAACGCGATCTCGCTGTCACGCAGTGCGGGGCTGCACATACAGTCTCCCAGTACATTTCTTGCAAATACGGTGCTTCCTGCACCCATAAAAGTAATCTTAGCCATTTTATCATTTCCTCCCGTTCCTGTTGTTTTCTGATGGTTCTTATTATATAATCAGAACAGAAAAGATTCTATCTTATTTGTTTCTTAATATTGTAAAAATGTTGCATAACGGTAACCGTTACACACAAAGGAGTGAACACAATGAATGCAGATCCATCGGGCACCCTGTCCATCTATTTCTGCGGCACTGAGCCTTGTACCCCGGGGCACGCCTTCGGCCCTGCCGTCCGCCCCCACTATCTGATCCATGTGGTGCTGGATGGAAAAGGTGTCTATAAAAGAAACGGGGAGACGTACCATCTGAAGGCAGGGGATGCGTTCCTCATATCTCCCATGGAGTCCACCTACTACCAGGCAGATACGAAAGAGCCTTGGCGGTATGCCTGGGTGGGCTTTGATGGTATGAGTGTGGAGGACTTACTGAAGAGAACCTGTTTCGGGAGCTCCTGCGTATATTTTTGTCCCGAAGACGAGGAGAAAAGGGCGGCTGTCACTGCACGGATCCTGGAACTTTTAGATTCCTTTCTTTCTCCCGGACAGAACAGCCTGACACTCATGGGATACTTTTTCCAACTTCTGGGTTCCATGCAGGGGCAGGAACCCAGCAGCCGGCAAGATTATCCCCGCCAATACCTTGTAAAAGCTATGGAGTATATGAACAACAACTACAGCTATAATATCCGGATTTCAGATATTGCATCATACATCGGTGTTGACCGCTCCTATTTATACCGTATATTTATGGAGGAGGAGCATATTTCCCCAAAACAGTATCTCATGCGCCTCCGGCTGCGCACATCCGCAAGTATGCTGCGCACCTCACAATATACCATCACAGAGATCGCCTATTCCTGCGGGTTCCGGGATGCGGCTGCATTCTGCAGCCAGTTCCGAAAGGCTACCGGTTTTACCCCCAGCCAGTTCAGGGGATATTTGGAGAGTGAGACCAAATACGCGCAGCACTCCCTTGATGAACCGATCTGACGGGACAAGGCCAGCCGGCGCCGGCTTTCCGCCGCCCTGTTTAAAAACCTGTATTTCTGAACTCCTTGGGGGATATACCGGCTCTCTCCGTGAAAAACCGGGTAAATACCGCATGTTCCGAGAAGCCCAGCTCCTCAGAGATCTCATTTATGTTCATGGCTGAGGATACCAGATGATCCTTTGCCTTCTCAAACAGCATATTCCGCTGCAGGAAAATGGGGGAGATTCCGAAGTATTCCTTGAACTTATTGGAAATGTAGGTAGGGTTCATATGATATTTTTCCGCCAGTGTCTTCAGGTTCATACCTGCTCTGGGCATCTGGGATATATCATCGAAAATATCCATGAATACCTCCGGAATATCCGGGGCAAGCTGCGCTTTCTCTGATCTTAAAAAGCTGTCAAAGATACATGCCAGGACTTCCAGGGCCTTTGCATTTTTGTATATCATATCGGCGATGGTCTTTTCATTTTGTATGGCTTCCATATAGTCAAAAAATTTTTGTTCAAATTCACTGCTGTTTTCCATATGTACTTTGTATGGGAGTTTCAGAAAGCTCAGTACGTCTATGTTATACGCTGTCCTGAAATTAAAGTGCCACCACAGAAACTCTGTCTCCTCTTTTGATGTCTTAACATGATCATGCCTGACATTGGGCGGTACGAAGATAGCGTCCCCGCCTCTGCACTTGTACTCTTTTCCCTGAATGCGCAGAAGAGCCTCCCCTCTTTTCAGATAGGACATCACGCAGAAGGGCATCAATCTGTCCAGCTGCACCATCTCTGTTCTGGTCTGGTAATCGTACTCCACAATATCCAGGACCGCCCGCTGTATTAAAGGTCTTAAACGTTCACTCATACATTTTTAAACGCCACGCCCATCTTCACGCTCTCCTGTGGATTCTCCACAATATAGTGCAGATAGCTCTCATCGCAGGTATCAAACTCCACCACCGGAGCAACAATATTTTCACAGGAGAACATACCCTTGCACAGCATATTCCAGGCCTCTTTGCAGATCCGGTCAAAACTCCATCTGGGGTAATCATTGTTGGGTTCACTGCACGCCCGGGAAAAATAGAAGTGGCACTGATTAAAATGTCCCTCATATCCCAGATTGATGGGAATATGGCATTCTCCCAGCCAGCCCACCATGGCAAAGTTGCCGCCGTACGCCAGCGCCCGGATCCCCTGCTCCACCGCCTTATAGTTACCGCTTGTCTCGATCACAACATCCATGCCGATCCCATCTGTCTTGTCCCTGAGGATCAGTCCGAAATCCTCTTTTGTGGGGTCAAAAGCCATATCCGCCCCGTTCTCCAGTGCTGCCTGGCGTCTTCCCTCTATGGGATCAGATACCACTACAAGGGAGGCCCCCGCCGCCTTTGCAGCCTGGGCAGCCATAAGGCCAATGGCGCCAAGCCCTGAGATCAGCACCTTATCCCCCATACGCACATGCCCGTCCCGGATCCCTCCCAGGGCAAACTGCAGAGGATCATAGCAGACTGCCTCTTTCCAGGTCATAGTCTCAGGCATAACAAGCACGTCCTCCGCCTTTACCGTATGGGTATTTTTCAGGTTCCCGTACCCGGCAACTCTCTGCCCTGTTTCCAGTCCTTCTACCCCTTCACCTATTTCAGTGATCCTGCCCACCCACATATTTCCCAGGCCAGACCTTCCGTCATACACAAGCTCCTTCTCCCTGGGTCTGAAAATATGGGTATCCTCATCATAATAAACCTTTGCAAAGGGATCCTTCTCATACCCGTGCAGCTCCGTGCCGTGTTTTGGTGCACCGTAATCCGACACCACCCTCACATAACCTGCCTGTAAAGGCTGATCCTCATATTCTTCCAAAACAGGCTTTCCGTTCACGCCTAAAAGTAATTGTTTCATAATTTTGTCCTCCTATATTAGTGTTCATTTTCATTGATCACCAGATTATTTATGTAAACCTATCTTCACACCGTCCATGCCGGCGGACTCCACTACCGTTTCCACATAGCAGAGGCTCTTAAATCCTTCTCTGATGTCACATGTTGTCTGTCTTTTTTCCTTCACACATGCCAGGAATTCTTTCACTTCGTCCAGGTATGCGTCCTCCCGGGAATCAACGGTCTCTGTCCTGATCTCACTTTCCCCTGTGTAGGTAAAGACAGCGTGGTTAAAGTCGCGGAAGTCAGCGGTAACTTTCTCATATACAACCTTAAAACTTCCGATCCATTCTCCGGGAATCTCACAGTTATTGGCTGTGATGGCTGCCACCGCGCCGTTGGTAAATCCGGCAAAGGAGGCGCTCACGTCTTCCACGGTATAGTTGTGGATGTGGTTATGGCATACATTTCCCATAACACCCACAGCGTATTTTGGTTCCCCCATCAGATAACGGCACAGGTCATAGACATGAATGGCCTGCTCATAAATCTGTCCGCCGCACAGGTCAACATTGATCCACCAGGGTGTATGCAGGGAATTACAGGAATAATGTCCGTGAAACAACACGGGGCGTCCTGCTTTGCCGGATACGATCAGCTCTTTCATTTTCCGGACTGCTGCTCCCTGTCTCATGTGAAATCCCACTCTTGTGATAATGCCATTTTTCCCGGCACTCTCCACCATTCTGCGGCCGGTATCTGTGTCCAGGGCAATGGGCTTTTCTATAAAAATATGTTTGCCTCTCTCAGCCGCACGCTCAAACTGATGGTCCTGAGCAAAAGGCGGCAGGCAGATGAAAAGGACCTGGAAATCACCCTCGTCCAGCATTTTGTCAAAGTCTTCAAACTCCTGCAGGTTTTCCTGCTGTATCTCACTGCGAAAAGCCTCCCTGGCTGCCCTGCTCTTGTCACATACGCAGGATATCTGCGCGCCTGACTCCAGAAGTCTTTTCGCGTGGCCTTTTCCCATATTTCCGGCACCCAGTATTGCTGCTTTTATACTCATATGATTTTTCTCCTTATTTTTGTTCGTTCTGTTGTTGTCCGGCAGTATTGCCGTATCTTCTGCATGATGGCTGCTTTGCCGCTGCTGTCCCTGTTCTGTTCCGGCATTGATACCGTATCTTCGCGGGATGGCTCACTTTACCGCTGCTGTCCCCGTTCTGTTCCGGCGGTGATGCTGTATCTTCGCAGGATGGCTCTCTTTTCTGCTGCTAACCCTTCACTGCTCCGGCCGTGATGCCGTCAACAAAGCTTCTCTGAAAAATGGAATATACAATGATGATCGGCACAGTGCATATGGTTACCCCTGCTGCTATCAGTGACGTATTCATGGTATACTCACCCTGGAAATACATAAGCCCCAGAGGGAGTGTTCTGTATTTATCGTCATACACCATCAGCATAGGCAGAAGATAGTCATTCCAGGACCACATGAACTCAAATATGAGCAGAGATGTGAGGGCAGGTTTTGTCAGCGGCAGCATCACATACAGCCATGTCTTCCACTTCCCGGCCCCGTCTATGGTAGCTGACTCCACCAGCTCGTCCGGCAGTTCCCTGAAAAAGGACCGCATCATAAAACAGGCAAAGGGCATGGACAGTCCAAAATAGGGCAGGATCATAGCCTGCAGCGTATTGATCATGCCAAGCTGCTGTACGTTATAGTAAAGCGGTATGATCATGGCATTGATAGGTATCATCATTCCAACGAGAATGAAATAAAAAATCTGATTTCTCCCTTTCCACTTCAGCTTTCCAAAAGCATATCCCGCCATAGATGCAAACAACAGCACCACAAAGACCCTGGGTACAGCCACTAGGATGCTATTTTTCATATAGCCGCCCATACGCCCTGTTGTCCACGCTTCTTTAATGTATTCAAATGTAACTGAAGTTGGAAATGCAAACGGATTGTTCACCGACGGGTCAAATGGCTTTACTGCTGCCATCCACATCCAAAAGATAGGGAGAACGGAAACAAGCACAAACAAAATCAAAATGGCATGTGTCAGGATACTGATCAGGCGCCGCCTGACCACTGTATGTTCACTCATATATTCCCCTCCTCTACTCTTTATCTGTCAGCTTCATGAAAATACCGGAACAAACCGCAATGATCACTGCCAGGACTACCGCAAGTGCCGAACCGTATCCGTAATCATTCATATTAAACGCTGAGTTATACATATATGTGGAGATAACCTCTGACGAGTGGTATGGCCCGCCTTTTGTCATTATGTATATCAAGTCAAAAACCTTAAAGGAACCGATCAGGGAATTGGATACCAGGAGAACGATAGTCCCCTTGATCAGCGGCACAATGACATAGATAAACTTCTGGAAAGCATTGGCTCCCTCCAGTTTTGCCACCTCCAGATAAGTCGTATCAATCCCCTGCAGGGCGGCCAGGAACACCACCATATTAAAGCCATAGCAGGTCCAGCTTCCGGCTATTACCAGGAACCAAATGACAAGCCTCTCATCTCCCAGAAAATCAATCCCGGCTGCCCCGTGCATTCCCAGCGCATTCAGCATTTTGCCCAGGATCCCAAACTCAGGATTGTAGATCCATCCCCACACGATCCCCACTGCAACAAGGGAAACCACATTAGGCATGAAATAGGTAAGCCGATATAAAAATTTTCCTCTAACGTACTTCTGGGTCATCATGACCGCAAATATAAGCCCAAGAAGTACCGGGACAAATATAGTGAACAGTATCCAGATAACATTGTTCCCCAGCGCCTTATAAAAAATGGGGTCTTTCAACACTCTGGCATAATTGTCCAGCCCCACGAATTTCATGAAGGGCGCCGCGCCGTTCCATTCATGAAAACTGATCCTCACAGTTGAAAAAATAGGTATCACCAGAAACAGACAGTAGAACAGCAGTGCCGGAAGTGCAAAAGCAAAGCATCCCATCCAGTTTTTCAGCAACATCCTCTTTCTTTTATCCATAAAAACACCCTTCCCGCTGTACGTGACAGGGCTGCAGCAGAAACCTGCAGCCCCTCACTGATTCATGACAATAGAATGTTCACAACGTATGCTTCTGCTATTCTACTGAATAATTACCTGCTTCTATTTCCTCCTCAAATGCCTGCTGTTTCTGTTCCATGCAGGCAGCGCCGTCTATCTTGCCTGCGATCAACTGCTGGACATAGTTCTGAGTCACATCATTTACCTTAGGCGGCATCAGCACGTCTATGTTTTCACCAAGGTTTTCAGACGCGTTGATCTCATCCACAACATCCTTGAACAGCTCGCTGACTTCATAAGAACTGTAATCCACATCTTTTACAGAAGGGATCAGGCCAGCTTCGTACCAGAGTTCCATATTGTCAGGCTGGAACATGTAATCCAGGAATTTTACGGTCTCATCAGGATATTTTGTCTTGGAATTCACTACCACAGCTTCTCCCAGTCCACCCGGAGGGCAGTTGTCCAACTCATCGGAAGCTACCGGAACAAAGAAGAATCCCACATTGTCCTTCATATTCTCCACACAGGCAGACACCAGCCAGGTTCCCGTCACACGCATAGCGCCCTGACCTGCGTAAAAGGCTTTATTTGCATCCTCAGATGCCAGGCTGAGAGGCTTCTCCGTTGCATACCCGTTCTCAAAGACAGCATAAAGTTCGTCCAAAGCTGCGCCGAATCCATCGCTTGTCCAGGGAATCTTTCCGGCTACCGCTTCTTTTACTCTGTCCGCACCCACAAAGCTGTTCAGCCAAATGGACTCATAGTGGAATCCGGGCCACTGCTCCTTGTCATCCATGATCAGCGGTGTGACACCTTTATCTTTAAATTTCTGGCATATCTGCATGAACTCATCATAAGTCTCAGGTACTTCTATGCCTTCCTCCTCGAACATTTTCTTATTATAATAAACACCCAACATTTCCAGCTCATTGGCTACCCCGTACAGTTTGCCGTCATACACGGTCTTCTCCAGCGCCCAGTCATGGAATCTGTCGTCCCACTTATACTGTTCCCTGTAATCGCTCAGATCCATTGCCAGTCCGGCATTAGCCAACACGCCCAGATAACCTGCACCGGCGTCGTAGCTGAAGATATCCGGCCCTTCTCCGCTGTTGATGGCGGGTTTGATCGTGTTCCTCAGGTCTGCCACCTTGAACGCGGTCCGTTTGATGGATATATTGGGATTTTCTTTTTCAAAGTTTTCAATGATGGTGTCTATCATTTTCGCACCGGCACCCTCTGTTCTCAGATCCCACATATTCAGTTCAATCTTTTCCCCGGAAGCAGCCGCATCCCCCGCGTCACCTGCCTCCTTTTTTGTCTCGGTTGTTTCCGTTTTACTCTCGGCAGCATCACCCTCCTTTGCCGTTCCCGGCGTACAGCCTGCCAGCATTGTCCCCACAAGTACCAAACCGGTGAATACCTTCCATTTTCTTCCCATAAATACATCTCCTTTGCATAAAATTTAATATTTTTGGTATGTTTAATATAGCATTTCTTGTAGAAAATGTACTTACCACTCCTTTTCCTGTTCTTTGCAGTTTTACATATTTTGGAAGTCTCTTTGCATATTTACATGTTTTTTAACTGTTTTTTTGCTTTTGGAAGGATTTAGAAATCGAAAAACCTGTAGAACTGCAAATAAATTTGTTATTGATTGAGTTTTCTGATAAATAAGATTATTTAATTATCAGATACTTTTCCTGTATTTAAGACTTTTTAGGCTTGGAAGCTAAATAATCATCAAGCTATTTTCCTTTTTGGAAAAGAAGTGCAAAATTAATTTTCTGTCAATATGTTTAGGGGGCGCTCAAAGCCGTACTCCCGATTCACGTAAAACGTTTTAAGATATTATGGATAACCTATGACATAGTTGTTTTAATTTTGATAGTTGATTTGGGGTTAAAAAATGGATATACTATAAGTAAGAAAAAACATTGGAAAGGAGGCGCCATATGCCAACAATTTTAAATGCGTTATTGAAGCAGTATGTCGATGATATTTGTAAGATTTATGGTAAAAAGCTCAAAGCTGTGATTTTATACGGCTCATATGCCAGAGGCGATTTTAAACCGGATTCTGATATTGACATTATGATACTGGTAGATATGACTGATGAAGAGATAAAAATGAAAGGGCGCGCTCTTTCTGACCTTACTTTTGATTACAATTTTGACAACGAGTTGAAGATTATGCCTATTGTAAAAAACCAAGGGCATTTTAATAAATGGCTTAGAGCGTATCCATTCTACAATAATATCAAAAAAGAAGGGGTGGAGTTGTATGCAGCCTGATTTGGACGATCTGGGTGGAGCAAAACAGTTAGCTTTGCATAGGATCCGTGTCGCAAAGGACAATTGGAAGCTGCTCAAATGAACTTTAAAGGCGGACATTACAGATCATCTAACAATAGGGCTTATTACGCAATATTCAGGGCTATATCAGATGTCTGGCCTTAGAGTTCAAAGCGTATAAGCAGCACGCACAGGTGATTGGTAATTTCAATAAAGATTTTGTACATGCAGGTATATTTCCGAAAGAAATCAGTAGAAAGATTAGCAGAGCACAGGAAGTACGTCATGCCAGTGACTATGATGACTTCTACATAGTATCTATTGAAGAAGCCAGGGAACAGTTAGAAACAGCGAGAGAAGTTGTGGATATGGTGGAGAAATATTTGAGATCAGCTGAATGATAGCGCAAAATAGCTGCCCGGTATGTTTAAATCTGGCAGCTATTTTATCATCTATTTAATTATCCCAAAATGTTTTAATGCATGGTAAATCCCATCTTCTTCAATCCCTTTTGTCACATAGCTGCAGTATGTCAAAATCTCTTCTTTTGCATTCCCCATGGCAATACTGTTCTTCACTGCCTTCAGCATATCCAGATCATTTTCACTGTCACCGACAGCAAAACAATCCTCCATATCCGCATGCAGATGGCTGCACATAAATTGGATCCCGGTAGCTTTTGTATAGTTTTTCTGAGTCACCTCCCAGACATTGCCGCCCCGTGGAATACAGTAAAAGTGTTTATCCAAAAACATTTTTATCTCTCTGCCTACCTCTGTATCAGGCAGGAATATGAGGCACTTGTCATAAGTCTCACTTTTATCACAAAACAGCTCCTCGATATTCCTGCCCTTTGTGGCAAATATCTCCATTGCCTCCTGAAGCCATGGATTGGGATAGCTGAAATCAAAATATATAGCCTTGTCAGCCTCATAAAACACAGGAACTCTGGCCTCTCTCAGCGTTTTGGCCACTTTTACGCACATTTCATGGGGAATTGCCGACTCCAGCAGCTTTTCTCCCCTGTAATAAATATGAGTGCCGCAGCCGCATACATACCCGTCAAACTCCATGGACCGGATGTCCTCACTTATACTGTAAAACGTCCTTCCCGTATTGACAAATACCCGGTGTCCGTTTTTCTTCGCCCCGGCTATTGCTATCCTGGTACTGTCCGGTATGATCCCGGACGGCTCCAGCGCCAGGGTTCCGTCTATATCAAAAAATATTAATTTACTGTCCATTTTTTCTCCTTATATCATGTTGTTCACGCCAACCTATCTGACACTCTATTTTATCACGGCTGTACACAGCCTTCAATAATAGAAAGCATAAATCCGCTGCCAGTCAAATATGATAGAATAAACAACCCTTCCAGGACTTATTATGATACATAACATTCCTATCAAGAAATTTCTTGCGATTGCCCTTCTCTTTGCCGCAGCCTACTTTTCCGGCTGTTTTATCGCCGAGGCAGTAAACGGCAGGCAGGCAGAATCCGTCTCCACCTCCGCTGACGGCAACTGGGGTCTCAGTTTCCAGGAGGAAGGCAAACCACCTGTGGCAAATGCCACCTTTGATGAGCTGAAGCAGTACGATGCTTATTATGCGGAAAACACAGAGGAGAAGGTCATCTATCTCACCTTTGACTGCGGCTATGAAAACGGAAACACAGCCACTATCCTGGACGCCCTGAAAAAACACAATGCCCCGGCCACCTTCTTTGTAGTGGGAAACTTTATCTCCACCAGCCCTGATCTGGTAAAACGGATGGTGAAAGAGGGCCACACGGTAGGCAACCATTCCTACCACCACCCGGATATGTCCAAGATATCCACCATGGAATCCTTTTCCAAAGAACTTCAGGAACTGGAAGACCTCTACACGGAGACAACCGGCAAACCTATGACCAAATTTTACCGCCCGCCTCAGGGTAAATACAGCGAAAACAATCTGAAAATGGCACAGGAGCTGGGGTATAAAACTTTCTTCTGGAGCCTGGCCTATGTGGACTGGTATCAGGATAAGCAGCCAACCAAGGAGGAGGCATTCAGCAAACTCATCGGACGCATCCATCCCGGAGCTGTGGTGCTCTTACACAGTACATCCAGTACCAACGCACAAATTTTGGATGAACTGCTGACAAAATGGGAAGAGATGGGGTATACTTTCCAGTCATTGGAGCAGTTAGTGGAAAAGAGCGGGGCGGCTAAGAAGACTTCTAATATTGTATAATGGTAACTATTCAGTAGGTCTGCGCATTCACTGCGCAGACCGCAAGAAAGTGTACCACGGCCAAGCAAAAATCCCATCACCAAAGGCGATTCTGCATGGATTTTTGCCTGTAACTGTGAGGGCACTGAACAGTTACGTATAATGTTATGACCCCCTCGTAAATCTGCCTGCTTACTAAGATGACCGCAAATATATACAGACGGCAAAAGAAAAGGCATTGAACATGCTGTAGTTTAGCGAGTTCAATGCCTTTGCAGATGGTATTTATTTTGTTACAGACAGCATATCCGGCAACCCAATAGCCATTTATACTGTAATCTTTCTCTTCTCATGTTCAGCCGCAACTTCCTCAACGGATTTCTCCTGTAGTCTGACTGCACCTTTGTACCCCTCTTTTGTAGGGATCAGATTGCCCTTTGCCAGGTTTTCTTTGGCCTGGGCAATGGCTTCCTTGTACTGGGGCAGCCATTGTTCCTGCGCAACCAGCATTTCGTCGATCATCTGCCATACTTCCGGAGGATTGCAGACAGCCCCTGTGAGCGGATCCATCAATGCAGCCTGTTTCAGCAGTTTCGCATCACCGTGCACGGCTGCCTCCACTGCCAGCTTCTGTACCCAGATGGACTGTGAGCAGACAGCGGCACATCCCAGAGGAAGATCACCCACCTTCGGAACGCTGATGCCGTTTCCGTCTACATAGCAGGGAACCTCAACAACACTTTCATAAGGAAGGTTTGTGATACAGCCCTCATTCATCATATTGAAATGGCCTCTGTATTTCTTGCCTGTTTCAAGAGATTCAATAATATAGGAGCAGTGCTCTTTTCCTCTCTCAGAGCCGTCCAGCTTCTTCGGTTCCTCAGCCAGGATTTTTGGATAATCCGTATCAAACCAGTTTCTTTCCTCTCTGGTCACACGCAGATATCCGCCTGTCTCTCCGTTGATCCAGTTGTCCAGGTTGATCCAGTCTTTGATTTCATCCGGACGCTTACGGTACCAGGAAACATACTCGGAAAGATGTCCGTTTGACTCTGTGGAATAGTAGCCGAAACGTTTCAGCATATCAATACGCACTTTTTCTTCTTCGCTGAACTTCTTATGGGCTTCAAATCCCGGCAGGATTTTTGACAGCATATCCTCTCCGTGGTGTTTTACGGAAATGTACCATGTCTGGTGGTTAATACCCGCGCAGATGATATCCAACTCTTCTCTCGGAATGCCCAGAACCTCCGCAATCTGCAGTTCTCCGTGGATTTCTCCGTGGCAGAGGCCGATGGTCTTCACACCGCCGTATTTATTGCAGGCCCAGGTGGCCATTGCGTTGGGGTTGGAGTAATTGAGCATAATCGCTCCCTCCTCAGCCACCTCACGGATATCTTTGCAGAAATCCAGCATGGCAGCGATCACCCGCTGTCCATACATGATCCCACCTGTACAGAGTGTATCACCTACGCACTGGTCTACACCATATTTCAGCGGAATTTCAATATCTGTCTCAAAGCCCTCAAGTCCGCCAACACGCACACAGTTAATGATATAACGGGCATTTCTGAACGCTTCTCTTCTGTCTGTGGTTGCCTCAATTTTCACCGGAATCCCGCTGGCGTCCAGGTCTCTCTGGCATAAGGCTCTTGTTCTCTCCAGGTTCTCCCCATTAATATCTGTAAATGCGATCTCCACATTGCGAAGCTCGGGCACTGACATGATATCTGTGAATAATGTCCTTGCAAATACAAGACTTCCTGCTCCGATAAATGCTATTTTAAAACTCATACTATAACCTCCCGTATTTATGGCAATAGGACGTCTGCAAACGTACTTTCTATTGCATCTCTTGGTTTTTATGATGTTTATTATAAACGGTAGATTTATGGGATGTGGAAAGTATTGTTGCGCAAAATTGGAAATGCAAGATATTGCCGCATATATTTTTCTTGACATTTAAGAATGTACCTTTCAAAATAAAGGTATCAGAAAGGAGTGTTCCCATGAGCATCTTTAATCCTACTCATCATTACATCTCCATAACGGCTTTTTATGCCCTTTCCCTGACAGAGTATGATATGCACGCTCATGCCCACGCCAGTTGTGAGATTATGTATGTCACGAAAGGAAGTTGTCATATTTATGTAAACCACGAGGAGCATTGTCTGGGAGAACGGCAGTTTATATTTCTGGACGGTGAGGTTCCGCATCGGTTATGGGTTCCAAAGGGTTCCCCCTGTTCCCTGCTGAATCTGGAATTCTGCTGCCAGAAGGAAAAGACCACTCTGGACCTTTTGGAACCAAGACGGGAAAGCGCATCCTTTGACCGTTTCTGCCGTTCCAAAAAGGCAATCTGGGTTTCCCATGATACCGGAAATCTGGGATATTCCCTGAAGGATCTTATCTCTCAGCTGGAGCAAAAGATTCCTTATTCCAAAGACGTGCATATGTCACGAAAATACACTGCGCCTGATGCTGATTATCTGATCCGCCTGCTGTTTTTCCGCACAATGCTGGAGCTCTCCCATTGTCTACTGGAAAATACCGGGGCTACAGGGGCCGTGTATTTGAAAAAAGCCACGTCGTATATTTCTGCGCATCTGACCGAAGACATACGGGTTCCGAAGCTGGCCGCTTATGCCGGAATCAATAAATCCTACCTGCAGTCACTCTTTAACAGACATATGCACTGTACGATTACAGATTATGTAAACCGAAAACGATTGGAACAGGCGGCCTTTTTATTGACAAACAGCTCCTTATCTGTGACAGATATTGCATTTCACGCGGGGTATAACAGCCGTCAGCATTTTGGCAGCACTTTTGAAAAATACTATGGGGCAAGCCCCAGAGCATATCGGCAGCTTCATGAAAAGAAAATGGAAACTTCAACAGGGCATGGGCAGTATACCATACGGGAAGATGGGACCTGGGATACAGAACCCCTGGAATAAAGCAGGAGAGTGCCATTTTGTCCGCACTCTCCTGCTTTATATATTCGTATTTCTTTCAATGCACAGATCCTATGCCCATATATTTTGCTTGCGTATATTTGGACACATGGGGGCTGGCATATCACATACTTAGAAATGTTACTGATTCTATTTTGGGTTTCTTTTGGGTAAAATCGCTGATCAAATATTGTTTACGTTTCTCATTTGCGCCAGTACATTATTACAACTGCAAATTATTAGAAATCCATATGTACAGCACCTGTCTGGCGAATCTGCATTACATAAATATTCTCTTCACCCATGTATGGTGTCATATATTTTACATAGTCCGCTGTCATATCTTTCGGAAGTACAGCTGCAATCACTCCTGCAAATCCGCCGCCGTGTACTCTGCAGTATCCTCTTCCTGCCTCTTCGATGAACATTTCTGTCAGAGCCAGCGCAACCGGAACGGCCTGTTCTGTCTCGTCTTTTGTTGCAAAACAGTTCTGCAGCCATTTCCAGGAAGAATTTCCCGATTTAGTGATACACTGTAAAAAGGTATCATAGTCTTTTTCTTTAATTGC
Source organism: Blautia marasmi (assembly GCF_900258535.1). NCBI lineage: Bacteria > Bacillati > Bacillota > Clostridia > Lachnospirales > Lachnospiraceae > Blautia > Blautia marasmi. The sequence goes on along the minus strand of NZ_OIWX01000001.1, from coordinate 2,325,166 downwards.
CTTCACTGCTGCGTCCACACGGTTCTGCTCCGCAAAGAAATGAAGGGCACGCATAACCGCTCTGTCACCTGCTTCTTTTCTCACTTTGTTCAGGTTCTCCATGAATTCCTTTTCATCTACATCAGCCAGCACTTCTTTTCCCATAACCTGTGCTGCTTTTTTCATTTCAATGGGAACGGAGGAGTATTCTGCGCTTAAATCCGCATGGCCTTTTCCTGTATTTACAATGATCAGGTCATATCCCAGCTGGTCATATCCGAAGTCCAGCTTCTCTACTTTCGGCATATCCTCTTTGAAATCAATGGTGATCACGCCGCCCACTGCACAGGCCATCTGATCCAGCAGACCGGACTGTTTTTCCCAGTATTCGTGTTCTGCGTACTGGCCAATCTTAGCATACTCAACATAATCTATTTTTCCGTCATTGCTGAAATAGTCTACAATGGCACAGATCAGCATTTCAAAAGATGCAGAGGAGCTTACCCCTGCTGCGCCGATCACATCTGTGGATACATAAGCGTCAAAGCCTTCCACTTTATACCCTTTTTTCACAAATCCTTCAAACATACCAATCAGGAGGGAAAGGGTTCCCTGGCATTTGCAGGATGTGTCCATATTGTCTAAATCAACCGTAATGCTCTGATTGTAATTCTCGCTGATCACGTGAACAAGTGAAGTGCCGTTCTTTCTAGCCGCTGCGATGGTATCCATAGCGATACTTCCGGTCAGCACTTTACCATGGTTGTGATCTGTATGGTTGCCCAGGATCTCTGTTCTTCCCGGTGATGTGAAGAAATCAGCTTCACCTTCGCCGAATGCTTTCACAAATTCCCGGTACAGATGATCGTAACGCTCCTGCTCCACCTGCAATTTCTCTTCACCATAAACTGTTTTCAGAGTTGCAACTGCTTTTTCATTTTCAAACATTGTAAAATACCTCCCGTTTTTCTTGACTCAAACTTTACTTGTATTATAATGTAGATATCAGGTGAATTTCTAGGAATATCTTGAAGTATATATGGACGATATTGAGATTTTGGCATTTTACCATGGAGGAATAACAATGCAGATACAGACAAACAGGAATCAGCGGGAAATTAAGGCACACGGGGATTTTACATTTCCTGTATTGGTGAGTAAAGAATGTATTACGGACTATGAATTCGGAACCTTCTCGTGGCATTGGCATTCGGAAATCGAGATGACGCTGGTGGAGGATGGGGAGATGATCTATCAGGTAAATGGAGCGGATTTTCTTCTGAAGGAAGGGCATGTGATGTTCGGCAATGCCAATACACTGCACAGCGGACATATGGTCGAGGGGAAGGACTGCCATTACTGGAGTATTACTTTTGATCCTAAGATTGTATACGGGTTTGAAAAAAGTCTGATACAGACAAAGTATGTGGATCTGGTGGTGAATGGGCATGAGTTTTCAGCCCTTTGGTTTGATGGGAGTGAGGAGTGGCATGGGGATATCCGGAAGAAGATGAAAAAAGTTATAGAACTGGATTTGGAGAGGCCGGATTTTTATGAGATGGAGGTACAAATGCTGTTGTCGGAGATTTGGCTCGTTTTACTGCGGCATCAGGGGGCTTTTCATCAGGAAACGGAGTCGCTGAATCCTAAGGAATTGGCCCGGTTGAAAACTATTTTGGGATTTATTCATGAGAATTATGATAAGAAGATCACTCTTACAGATATTGCGGATTCTGTGCATATCTGTAAGAGTGAGTGCTGCCGTTTTTTTAAGAAGCATATGAATGAGTCTTTGTTTGATTATTTGCTGCGATACCGGGTGGAACAGAGTATTCCTTATTTGCGGGATGAGGAATATAGTATCACGGATGCAGCGTTTAACTCCGGTTTTACGGATGCAGGGTATTATTCACGGGTTTTTCGGAAATGTACAGGGGTTGCTCCACGGAAATTCCGGAAAGACAACGATCCCATACCAAACACTCTGAGTTCCCTGTAAAATGCCGGATAGCGGATGTATTCATTTTAGAATTTTTCTAAAGAATAAAATTTCCACCTTGGCTCTGGAAGAAGATATAGTATTTCTGGATTTACTACTAATGCCGAAGGAATAATGTCGAAACAGTCTTATTAGTAGCTGATGCCATTCGGCTCCTTATCTTTTAAAAAACTGGGTAAGTTTACCCCGTAACGGACAATTAGTTGGATTATCACCTAATTCCAGCCCCTATATCTTTTGTTCCATTTCTTTCTGACATTTATACTTGCAAGATACAGCATTTTCCAGAAAACTATCACTCGATAATAAGCTTTCTATTTTGATGACTTTACGTTATTGACGGTTCAGCCATTCTATAATATTTAAAGTATCACAAATTGAAAAAAGTGCTATAAATGCACTTGGCCACGTCTGGGTACTTAAAATGTCTAAACAGGATTTTTTTACACCATATTCTGTGTCACGATATTCTGATATTCCTTAGTGAAGCTGATTTTTATACTTGCAATCACGGTACCTGTAATAACCACCTTCATAACTGGTGAGTATAGTTTCACTGGAGTATTCGTTTCTGATTTTTCTAACTACAGTTTTCCGTGTACTGTTACCTTTTCCCATAAGCCAACTTGAAAACTGAATGATTTTATCTTACATCAGTTTGAAAGTTTACACAATCTTTCGGATAGTTTATACTATTATGTTTAGGTGATTGCGAAACGAGTTCGCAATTCTGATTCCAAAGAGAAAGAAACCCTGCAAAGTAGTATTGGGGGGATAACAGTCAGTTCCGTGAAAATTGGCGTACTTTAATAAGCCTTACCGTTTATAAAGTTGCAAGTCCGATATCATGCAGAATCAGGCTATAAGCGGTTTCAGACTTCGAAGATATTCATGTTTATGGATGTTGTCTGCTAACAGAACTGTGATCAATTGGGTAATTCCTGCAAGGATTAAATCAGCATGAAGTGTTTTTTCGTTTTGTGTATGCCTTCCTGCTAAGCAAAGATTCATTTTGGTGTGTTGAATATTTCGCTCTACAATCGTTCTGATTTTGTAGGTTTCGTTCCACTCATCCGTACCACGGAGTACACCGGGATAGGCACGAAGATTCTTTTCGGGATAGATGTAAACCATTCGCCCACATTTGGAAGTAGTACAGGGATTTTCACATTGACATTCACGATGTTGTTTTTGAGTGGACCTGTCATAGATCCATTTGACCTTTGGACAGACGAATTTAAAAGCTTTGATATCCGTTCCTCTTCTTTTTGTTCCTTCCGGTTTCATGGCAAGGTTCACATCATGAGGACAACAGGGTATTCCATCTTCATTGATGGTATAGTCCATATTTTCCAGATGTGAGCGTATATTTAAAGGAATATATGCTTTGGAGAAATGCTTATCTTTTCCAAAGGTATCACTGCTAAAAAGATCTTTGTATAACTGAGCTGTATCAAAGGCAGAATCACCAAGAAACGTTTGGGGATTGATGAGCGGGTGTTTCAGAAAGAAATCTCTCAATGTAGGAATCAGAAGTTTGGAATCATGGACTGATTTATCTTCATCAGGAGAATCTGATTTCTTTTCTACGACAATGTCAGGATGATTATTCAAAAAATCCTTGTTGTAAAAGGAAATATGGCGAATGATTCCAAGCCCGTTAGTTACAATGCCAAATTTAAAGACATAACAAAAGTGCCCATTTATGTATAACTGTTTGATTTCAGGGTTTGCAGCTGCGTGGGGGGGCATTTTACCGTAAGCTGCTTTATAAGGGTCATAGTTATCGTCAAATCCCTGGGCTTTTGCATATGCTTTTAACTGCTTGATAATTCTGTTTGCATACTTAGGGTTGTTTTCTGTAACGAATGCTTCAATGCCGGAGGAATCAAAGATAGTCATATCTGCTTTGGCAGAATCAATAGCCTGGCAGATGGGTTCTGTAAGATCAACAAGGTTGTCAAAAACGAGTTGCAGATCATCAATAAAATTCTGTTTAAAGCGAGTGATTTTTGAAGCATCAGGTACTTTGGAGAAACCACAAAAATCCCTGAGAGGTTTTGAGTAAGCGAGGATAATCAGAAGAAGCTGGTCAGTAGGGATGGAGAAGATCCGCTGAATAATGAGTGCCCAAAGCAAGGCACGCAAAGGGTATTTGCGGGTTCGTCCCGTTGATGCATAAAAGTGATTACGAAAAGTAATCGGAATAATTTCATCAATGTCGATATGTTGTTCTAATAGAGTTAGAAATGCAGGTTTGTCATTTTCAAATTTGTCCTGACAATCTTGAAAAACATCATTTAAAGAAAGCTGTTTATATGGTATCATAAGTATCAGAATAACTCCTTTCTTAGGTGTGGTTAATGGTTTCTCGACAACTCTATTATACCATATCCAGTGAGGAGTTATTTGATTTTAATAACAAAAAAATGCCGTATTTATGCGGCTTTAGGCGTTTCGCAAACGCCTAACTATTATGTTTAATAGGAGGTGAATAAATTTCTCGCCTCGTACGCACGGGTCTACAACTTATATTCCAACTTTAACCGAGTGATAGGGTAAGGGAATGAGCAGACCAGCTCCATCTCTTATCCTATTTTCAAGTAAATCTTTACCAATTATGAAATTCACTACGTTCATTCCACTTCTTCTATATCAACCAAGTCTCAAGTTCGCAACCTTAAATATTTCTTCGTGATTAAATCCATTTCTGTACTTCCCGTTTAGATAACAACTCCAAAACTTTTTTGACCATACCTTTTGGTATGTGAGTAGTGTCTCCCGAGGTAAGACACTAATCTTTTGTTCCACAACCTCTTGGTTTACATTTACCCTTCGGGCTTTGGTTTGATGTACAGCCTTACCCACCTAGTCACCTTATCAAGTTTCTGTACGTAGGCTCAAGAACTTTGCTACACCACTTCCTCCATCCACACCATTACTAATACCGACTTGTGGTTAACTACACTTGGCAGTAAATACCCGCGAATGGACTTTCACCAGTATGGCCAGTATCATGTTCGGCACACACAATAAAGGCTGAAGGCTTATATAAAAGCCCCCAGCCCACATATATTCACAAATAATCATTTTGATATTTTTATAAAGCCCAATTAATCAATAGCCATCACATATTTAAAAATAAAACCAAGGCTATAATAATTTACTAGAGAAGTTTTTGTATCGCCATAAGGTTTACGATTATTTATTATCAAGCTGTTGGTGCCGCTGTATTAGTAACATCAAACGTAACAGTTGTAGAATATTCTCCAGCAACTGTAGCCTGTGCTGTCCTAGTTAATGTAGCTGGCACTGAAAATGCTTCACCTTGCTCATTAACTATACTGTTTGCAAAAACTCCTAAAATAACTTTTCCACCTTCGGCAGTTCCACTAAAATTCATTTTATAGCTAACTGAACTATCATCGTTTAATATTAAACCTATCTCCTTTTCTTGTACTGATATCTCTAATTGATGATTGTTTTCTAATATTGTTTTTTTTGCCTTAATATCCAAAGTAACCTCTTCATCAGTTGAGTTTACAACGATAGTTTTAGGTATGCTTATGGTATATGACGGGGCAACCGTCATTTTCACAGTTGCTGCCTGTTGCGTATTTGCTTCTGTTGCATCTTGGCTCTCATTTACACTTGCTGCCAACACCGGCACACACATCCCAATTGTCATAACTCCAGCCAACCCCATAGCAACTAAACTTTTTTTCTTCATAATAAAATCCTCCTGAACTCTTATATTTTTTTAATTAAATTCCATTTCAAACTTCTCAATTCTACTTTCATACATCACATGAAACATCAGCACTCCGGTATATTCCCCTGCACACAAATCTTCATTTTCCTCGGGCAGGATTTTCACCTCTTGTACCTCACTCCAACTGTCCAAAATCACTTCATTCTGCCTTGGTGTAATCAGGTTACCGGCCATGTCCAGCCGATACTCCCAACTGTTTTGTCCGCAATACAATGCAAAATAGTTCCCGTCCCTGCTCTCTGTTCCTTCTACAGTTACTGCTAATTCTCCGTCTTCCTCGGGAATTAACTTTTTAGTCTGGATCGTAAAACTATCCGTATCTTCTGTAAATTTCACCTCTGAAGGAATTTCAACTACATAGACAGGTTCATTGAACGGCAATGAAGTTTCTTCTTCCGTCCCGCTTAAATCATCTACCGAATCAGTTATGCTCTCCTCCATCTCGTCCTGAGGTGGAGCCACCTCATGGGTCAGTTCTTCCTGTATGGAATTTTCATCTTTATGACCCTCTTCGACCGTTTCGGAAGGAAAATTCTCCTGATTCTCTTTCTCTGATTCTAATCCACTCTCTTTTTTCTGGTTCTCATCTTCTTTCTTATTTGTTTGCTCATCCGTAATACCGGACTCTTCCTTTCGGGTTTCCTCTTCTTCAGATTCCTCTATTGCAGAATCCGGTTCCTCTGGCTGTTCTTGATCTTCCTGCTGCTTTTTGAGCTCTTCTTCCTCTTTCAACTTCTCCAACTCATACTTACAGAGAATTTCCTCAACTGCCGGACGATAAGCACACTCCGGACAATGTATAATCCTGCCTTCTTCATCCATGTCCGTACACCCGTGGTCACATGGTATTTCCGGTTGTGCTTCTCTATAGCCACAGGATGCATCGTGATGATGCACGCCGTTGCTTTCCTCTACTCTTTCCTCTTCCTCAACACTGTCTTCCAGCTCATTGTCCACATTATTCCATTCACTATCATTGTCAGGACTCTCTATGTCTTCCGACAAATCACCCTCTTCAGGATTCTCAACCGTACACTCAGTCTGTGAAACTACTTCATCTTCTATCTGATCAGCTTCCATACACTCCGCATCAGCAAAAGCCATCCCCGCATTCCCAATCACCAACACCGCCGACACGAAAACAGAAACTCCTATCCCTCTCCAACTTCTGCCTTTCATGAAACACCACCCTTACCTCACATCAAGCACTGTCTCCATATTGGCTCCATTCATGGGGGATAAATCCACAATACTTGCTGTTGTGATCCTCAATTCAGCCGCATATTCCCCTGCATCCAGTGCCTTGCTTAATGTAGCCGTTGTAATTGCCTCCCCCGGAGGCACCTGTTTTGATTCATACAATACTTCCCCGGTGTCCTTTAACACAAGCTGAAATGTAAAGTAACACGGATTCCCTTCCGGGTTGGAAAATGCCACATCCACATCTGTCTGGCCTGCCGGTATATAAATCTTTGGATACCCCGGCAGTTCTATATTCTCTGCATTTGGATCACCCTTGGGAGCCTCCGGTATGGTACCGTCCCAATCCCCGGCATTCGGGTCAATATCTGCGGATGCCTGCTCTTCCTGAGCCTTGTCATCTCCTCCGCCGAACCATCCAAGCTTATATCCTGCTGCACCTACGCCGCCCACTGCTATGACACCTACAAGGGCACCAATCATTATTTTCTGCCTCAGCACCGCTTTCTGAAGCTTCAAAGCATGGTCTGTAACAACTTCACCAGTGCTTTTGTTTTTATTCTCTTCCTCTTTCAATCCACTCACCTCTAAACAAGTTTTCGGCCGCACAGATTATATTTTATGTAGATAGAATGTTTTTGTTATTATATCTATAATAACAAAGAGAGTATGCCTAGGCATACTCTCGCGCGGTCCCTGATTTTTCAGTTTTCGGAGTTTGTGCGGCAAACCCCGGCGCTATGCCCGGTCTCTGCACAAAACTAAAGGTTGGCTGCTTCCGAATGGGGCATACTCTCTGATCATCCGTACCAAAAGAGCGCACTTATCTCACAATAAGTACCCATCGGACTTTTTACCTCAGGACAGATTTTCTCCCTGAAATAAAAACTGCCTGCAGCAATTTGCAGGCAGAAGCGTATCAAAATAGAGTAAGGATATAACTACCTTACATCGAAATAATACGGCAACTGGCTGTCATAGTCTGCTTCATAGACCTTAGACCCTTTAGCTTTGTGTCACTGCCTTTCGACAGCTTTACTATTATCGAATATTTATCTTAAAATCACCATACACCTTTTTACACACAAAGTCAACCTCTATTTGACCAATCACAAAATTAATCAAGTTTTGCCAAATATGTACAACAACAGCCGTTTCATCCGCAAATCATAAAGTTGCTATTGCTGCATACAGATCACTTTACCATTTTTACTTTATTATCAATTCCCACTACTCTCATACCTCCCAATCCCCCTCCTCATCACCGTCACAGCCCCCCATACCATCACCCCGCACACCACCGGCATGGCCATCACTCCCCCATCCATTCCACTCTTCCCCAGCAGATACCCCACCGGATAATAACTCACAAAAGCATACGGGATCACATACGCAAATACCCCCTGCAGAATGGGCGGATAGATCACCAGCGGATACTTAGCCATCTCCCCAATAGAAACAGCAAAAAAGTTCAGACTATTCCTCCCGCTCTCCATCCAGAAAGAGGCACAGCTTGCGATCCAGATCATGCACTCCCGAATCACACAACATTCCACAAGAAAAACTCCCAGACACACAATTTTCCACAAACTCCACCGGATATCACAGTGACTTACCCCCAATACAAACACCGCCGCTGCGATCCCCATCTTATTCAGCCCGTCAAAATCAATCCTGGCTGTGAGAAGCTGCAGTCCAATGGGCAGAGGCCGCACCAGAAACCGGTCCAGATCCGCCAGATTGATCATCTCCGCGATCTTCCATGTCCCCTGAAAGAAAAAATTGATACACCCCTCCGAGAACAGCAGAAAACTGTACAACAGCAGTATCTCCCACAACGTCCACCCTCCCACTGCGGGGATATTACTGTAAATGATCCCAAGTACCCCCAAATTACATATCTGGGAAAAACCGGTAAAAAACAGCATCATCAAAAAATCCGCCCTATACTCAGCCAGCGACTTCATATTCTGCAGCTGGATCTGCCCATACATTTTCAGATAATGTCTCCATTTTCTCATCTCTCGCCCTCCGTACAGGGAAATAACCCCTGATGCCTTTTTCCAAAACAGAGTCCCGCACACCCACAGAACCCCAATCCACACTGCCTGCCCGCCAATTCTCCAAAGACTTTCCTCCATAGAAAATGTCCCTATAAAAATACTGCACGGCGTAAACACGATCCCCTGAAAAGGCAGCACCTCCACAACCTTCCTGAGCACTCCCGGGAACATCACCAAAGGCAGCAGTGCCCCGGAAAAAAAGTTTGTCAAAACCTCCCTGGCCTTTGTCACCCCATATGAATTATCCGTATAAAAACACAACAGAGAAAACAGATACTGAATCCCAAACTTGATCCCCATCCCTAAAAACAGCGACACGAAAAACAGCAGCACCCTTCCCCCGCTGATCCCTCCCATACCGTTTACAGACAGATACAAGCCTCCAACCAGCACCAGCGTTACCCCAAATTCCATTCCCGCAGTCCCCAGCATCCTGAAAAAAAGCATCCCTCTGTAAGGTACCGGCTTAAGCAGATCCAAAATAATATCCCCTTTAATGATCCTCTTTGCCGTATTCATCTCAAACCCAAAAGAAAAGGAACTGTTGCACAAAAACGCCACAAACACATATTTCCTCATGATCTCCCAGGTATACCCGTTCACCACTCCCTGATATTTGAAAATACTCTTCCACACATAGTAAAGCACTGCCACCTGGATAAAGTTAGCCAGCATCCCGGTAATAAAATTGCCCCGGTATGCACACCCTTCTAAAAATCCGCAGCGCATATAGGAAATATACTTTTTCATCCGCAGCTCCTCCTGTTAAAAAGGCCGATCACAATCTGCTCCAGGGTTGTACCCTCCGGATACTGTTCAAATATCTTCTCCATCCTGTCATCAAACAAGATCTCCCCCTGTTCCAGAATGATCAGGCGGCTGCACAGAGACTCCAGGTCATTTAAGTCGTGGCTGGTCAGCAGGATCGTTGTATTTTTCTCCTGATTGATCCGCCTCAGGAACTCATAAATCTTCTGCTTTACCGCCACATCCAGCCCAATGGTAGGCTCATCCAGAAAAAGCACAGGCGGCTCATGGAGCAGGGCGGCCGCCATATCTGCCCGCACCCTCTGCCCCAGCGACAATTTTCTGGCCGGCTGTCCCAAAAAAGGATCCAAATCCAGGATTTCCCTAAACTCCCGCATATTCCTCTCATACTTTTCATCCGGCACCTGGTAAATATTCTTTAACAGCCGAAATGTCTCTATCACCGGAATATCCCACCAAAGCTGTGTCTTCTGCCCAAACACCACGCCAATCCTCTTTGCATTTTCTATCCTGTCCTCAAAAGGATCCTTCCCCATAATAGCAACATCGCCCCCACTGGGCTTCAGGATCCCGGTAAGCATCTTAATAGTGGTGGATTTCCCCGCGCCGTTCGCCCCAAGGAAAGCCACACTTTCCCCTTCTTCTATAGAAAAAGACACCCCCTTAACCGCCTCCTTACACCCATACCGGGGCTTTATAAGATGTCGGATACTCCCCCGGATACCCTCCTCCTTTTTCACTATCCTGTAGTCCTTTTTCAGATCTCTGACCTCCATCAATGCCATTTCACACAACCCCTCTTTCCGTTTTATCTATTGCTGAAAGAATAACAGACTGCCGTTCAAATGGACATATGGTTTTCTAAGAAATGTCTGTTAAAATCCAACATCTTCCCCCCATCCCCTCGAATTTTGCTGCCCGTCATGATAAAATATCTGTATGCACGGTTCTGCAAAAACAGCTTTAGAGCGTGCCTGAAAATTGCTTTCGGCAAGCTGTGCGTCACAGTTTATACTTATTGAGCTCTGTTCAATATGATGTGGAAGATTTTGTCCCGATGAGGAAGGCGCAGCGGGCTGCGTTGACCCAACCGGGACTAAATATACCGCGAAGTGGGACGTGCAGCGTGCAGATTGTCAGAATGAATCTTCAGACACACTCTAGCACCAGAGAACCACCCATATTATCAGAGAAAGGAAGTGCTGTTATGCTCGGAAACAGGGACCTTCTGATCCACCGGACTGCTGTCAGTCTCCTGTCCCTGCAGTTTAACCACTGCGGCATCCAGGAGTGCAGCCCCGGGTATCAGTATGGATTCTATATGAAACCCTATCATCTCATCCATTTTGTCCTGAAAGGCAGTGGAACTCTGGAAACAGAGGGCAAAACCTACACCCTTCACGCCGGACAGGCTTTCTATATTCCCTCCGGCACAGCCGGACACTATCAAGCCTCCCGCAAAGCCCCGTGGAAATACACCTGGCTTGGTTTTTACTGCGATTCCCGCAGCCCCTTTGTGGAAATGCTCTTTGGAAAAGAAAGGGTTACGGAAATCTGTCTGCCTCTGGATGAATTGGAGCGCCTTATACTCTCCATCCTGTCTGTCACAGACCCGCGTCTTCAAGACGTCACATCCTACAACCGAAATGAATATCCCGGTGAACAGTTCTTCCCTGTCTCCCAGCCGGACAAATGCCTGGAGGTAAACAGCCGGATGCTGCACCTGTTTGCACGCCTGACACAAGCACAGGCCTGCCGCTGCCCTTCCTCCATCAGGGAGAAAAACTACGCCGAAGATGCACGTGCATTCATTGACTCCTGCTACAGTGAACCTATTAAAATACAAGATGTGGCGGATGTCCTTCATCTTCACCCTAACTACCTTTGTTCTGTCTTTAAGGCAGCCTATGGGCAGACTCCCAGTGAATACTTAAAAGCCCTGAGAATGGAACGGGCCGCCACACTGCTTCTTAGGACTGAACAGCCGGTTTCCACCATTGCAGCATCCGTTGGGTTTTCCAGCCCCTTTCAGTTTTCGGCTATGTTCAAAAAATATTTCGGCCTTTCACCCGCGGCCTACCGGAAAAACGGCTGACACCCAAAAGTGACTTCCACACAAACCGCTTCCACCCCCAAGCAGTCCCCCATACAAAGCGCTTACTCTCCCAAGCAGCCCCCGTACAAAGCGCTTACTCTCCCAAGCAGTCCCCCCATACAAGATGCTTTCACTCAAACACTGCCCTTCAATAAAAAAAGATATCCTCCGGCATCTCTGCCTGCGGATATCTTTTTTCTTTACAAGGGCGCGCCCTCATAATCACCTTTTTTATTCTTTATGACCAATTCCTCCTCCTCTTCCCTATAAGCCCTGGGACTCATCCCATAATGCTGCTTAAATATCTTGGAAAAAGCAAGCTGGTCCACATACCCCACGGAATTGGCAATGGCATTGATCTGCATATCTGTGTTTTTCAGCAGGGATCTTGCCTTTTCCATACGCAGGTTCACCAGATACTCCTGAGGAGAACACCCTATGGCCTTCTTAAAGCTGCTTGTCAGATAGCTCCGGTTGACACCAATATAATCCGCAAGCTCATTGATCTTGATCTTTTGATTATAATTAAAAGAAATATATTCCATGGCATGTTTCACATACACAGAGCCGGGATACGGATGAGGGCTGCCGGAGCCGGGAATGTTCTTCCTGTGCTCATCGATCAGCGCGGAGAAAAACAACATCAAAAGCCCGTTTCTCCTCAGCTCATCCGTGTAGGAGAGCTGGTGCGCCTCCAGCATTGCATCAATATATTCATTGAGCACCCGCATACACTCCACCTTATGCACAGGTGTCTTCACCGAAAAACCTGCGCTGCCCGCACATTCCTCTGCTTTTAATCCGGTGAACCCAACCCACATATAAGACCACGGGTCCTCTTTGTCCGCTTCATACCACGCCTCTGTGCTGGGCGGAATCAAAAACGCGTCCCCTGCACTCAGGTTATACTTCTTTTTATATATCTCCAGAGTCCCCTTACCTTCCCTCACAATATGCAATACATAAGAAGTCCTCTTATTCGGCCCGAACCGGTGTCCCGGGTCACAGTATTCCCAGCCGCAGTAGATAAGACATAACTCCACAGCCTCCCTCTGAAGGTCCTCCAGGCATCTGTATCTGGCCGAACTGGTAAAACCAGTAGTGTGTTTCAACGTAATCCCCCTCCCTCTGTATGCACATACGGCAGCCTGCACGGTGTGGCTCCTTCCCCGCACCTGCTGCAGCCGTGGACAAAAAACGGCGGAAATGTCCGGGAACACTACCCTGAACATTCCCGCCGCAAGATTCTAGTCAGTTACCTTTTTCAGGGTGTAGAGCAGGGATGCAAAATCTCCGCCCTTTTTATTCAGATCTTCCCTGTCAATCGGTATTCCTACCTGCATCAGCTCATCACCGTATGCCCGGTAGGTCTTCACCATATTTTCCTCTGTCTGTATACCATATATCTTAGCAAGACTCTCATCATAGGATGCGGAAGGAGCCATGTCGCAGCTCACCTCATACAACGTTCCCGCATCAAGCCCCTGCAGTTTAAACCGGATCCAGGATGCATTCACCTTGTTCATTTTCTGGTAAAATGCAGCCACAGCCCGGGATTTATCCTGCGCCACTACCATCCAGGCAGTCTCATTTCCCTCAAACGGACTTAACAGGCGGTAGAAATCACCGTCCACCTGGATCAGTTCTCTGTACTCCTTCATAAATGCGATCTGTTTTTTAACACTCTCCAGCTCCGCCTCGGACAGAAGGTTTAAGTCCAGCTCATAGCCAAAGGTTCCGAAATACGCCACGTTTGCCCTGGTCTCAATAGGTGTCATGCGGTGCATCTGATGGTTCGGCACTGCTGATACATGGGATCCCATGCTGACAACCGGATATACATAAGAGGTGCCGTACTGGATCTTGGTCCTCTCACTGGCATCCGTATCGTCACTGGTCCAGGTCTGCGGCGCAAAATAAAGCATAGCCGGGTCAAACCTGGCACCGCCGCTGGCGCAGGATTCAAACAGGATTTCCGGAAACTCTGTTGTCAGGCGTGTGTACAGGTCATACACACCCAAAATATACTTATGCATCACCTTACCCTGCTGGGAGGCATCTGCGCCCCTGCTGTAAGGCTCTGTCATATAACGGTTCATATCCCATTTGATATAGGAAATGGAAGATTCACGGAGAACCTTTGCAATCATTTCGTAGATATAATCTACCACTTCTTTTCTGGAGAAGTCAAGTACATGCTGATGCCTTGCATGGGACTCAAAGCGGTCCGGTGCGCCGATGAGCCAGTCCGGATGTGCCCGGTAAAGGTCACTGTCCTTGTTCACCATCTCCAGCTCCACCCAGAGGCCGAACTTCAGCCCCAAAGCCTCCACCTTGCGGGAAAGACCAGCAATACCGTCCGGCAGTTTTTCAAGGTTTACATACCAGTCTCCAAGCCCTCTGTAGTCATCATTCCTGGCGCCAAACCATCCGTCATCCAGAACAAACAGTTCCACACCGGCCTCTTTTGCCTTCTCCGCTATCTTTAATATCTTTTCCTCATTAAAGTCAAAATATGTGGCTTCCCAGTTGTTGAGCAGGATAGGACGTGCTTTGTCTCTCCAGGTCCCCCTCATAAGACGTGTTCTGTAAAGCCTGTGATAAGCCTGGCTCATCTTGTTCAGGCCCTGGTCACTGTATACCATAACCACCTCAGGCGTCTGAAAGCTCTCACCCTGGTTCAGTTCCCAGGAAAAGTCCTCCGGATTGATGCCCAGCATAACCCTTGTCATATCAAAAGTGGAAACCTCTGCCTGTGCCAGGAAATTGCCGCTGTACACCAGGCTGAATCCATAGACTTCCCCCTGGTCCTCTGTGGTATGGGGCCGTTTCAAAGCAATAAACGGGTTATGTTCTGCGCCGCTGCAGGTACCGTTCAGGCTATGCACAGACTGGATACCCATTTCCAGCTTTCTGTTTTTCACATAACGTTCTCTGGACCATGCACCTGACAACTGCACCAGTTCATAATCCATATCCAAAAATTCCACGCTGGCGCTCATGGCACGCTCCAGAACGATCTTCTGCTCCCCTTTCTGCTCAAAACGGGCATTTCGGGTGATCACAGGATAGTCCTCATAAATAGTGTACGTGAGTACCAGGTCTGTATCTGTCACTTTATCATGGAGTGTGACTTCCAGTGTCTCCGCTTCCTCCTCAGACTCTGCATAAGTGGAGGGAAGAGGGGATATCCCTTTCTTTCCTTTATAAATCTCATAGGATACATAGGAAAAGTCAACCAGTCTGCTGCCGTTTTCCTGCAGAACAGTAAGGGCCGGGCTTCTGTAGTCACCGGTTCCGTACACAGGATACTCCTGCCTTGTATACTGCATGGACAAAATTCCCGGCTCCGGAATACACACAGACATCTGGGAACGCATGGCCTCCTCATGGAGATAACCAAAATCCTCCTTATCGCGGATCGCTTTTCCGTAATACAGATTCTCAAGCTGCCCGTTTTCCATGATCCGCATAAGATAGCTTACTTCTCTGTTAAAAATATGAAATTCCTTTGTCTTTTCATGAAATATAACTGCCATATTTCTCTCCTTTTAAAAACAGGCCGGCGCAATAACACCTTATCACGCCGGCCTTAAATATCTTAGAGTTTACCACCACTGGTTGCGATACCTTCGATGAACTGTTTCTGGAAGATCATGTAGAGGACGATCATCGGGATACAGGCGATCAGGGAAGCTGCCATCAGTTCCGGGAACTTGGAGGTATACTGTCCCTGCATTTTTGCAAGTGCGGAGGACAGGACCAGCATATCTTTATCTGTGTTGACGATCATTGGCCACATCAGGTCTTTGAAAGCGAACACTGCTGTAAAGATTCCCAGAGCAACCATACTGGACCGGGTAAGCGGTGCCATAATATAGAGGAATGTCTGTCCGATATTACACCCGTCCAGCCTTGCCGCTTCTTCCAGGTCATTGGGAAGTCCCATATAACCCTGGCGGAGCAGGAAGGTTCCGAATGCGGTAACCATACCGGGGAATACCAGTGCGAAAATGGTATTCAGCATTCCCATTTTACTTACCATCAGGTACTGAGGTATAATGAAGATCTGAACCGGTACCATCATCTGAAGAAGTACCAGGGAAAAACAAAAATCTCTTCCTTTAAAATGCAGACGGCCAAAGGCATAGCCTGCCATGGTAGCTGTAAGCACTGCACAGATCACACGGAATAAGATCAGCAGCAAAGTATTTTTATACAGTACAAGGAAGTTCATGTTCTCCATAACGGAGGTAAATGCTTCTGTCCTCCATACCTTGGGGAAGATAACAAACGGGTTAACAGAGGTTGCCTCTGTCACTGACTTAAATGCAGTGAGAATCATCCACAGGAAGGGTATCAACATGGTGATAGATACCAGAATCAAGATCACGTGAATGATGATGTTAATAATTTTACTTTTTCTTTCCATACTATCCATTCTGCATCCCCCTTTCTAGTTGTAGAACACCCATTTTTTCTGTCCTATCATCTGGAACACCGTGATGATCATGGTGATGATCAGAAGCAGGATAACAATAGTTGCACCGTAACCCATGTTCTTGTTGATGAACGCGTATTTGTAGAACAGGTATACCAGGGACTGTGTCTTTTCCAGTGCCGGGTTGGATTTATCCATTACCATGTACATAAGATCGAATACCTGAAGGGAACCGATGACACGTGTTACAAGAACAAAGAAAATAGTTGGGGATAACAGGGGTACTGTTATATGGAAGAAACTCTTAACACCCGTAGCACCGTCGATCTCCGCCGCTTCATAATAGTCGTGGGGAATCTCCTGCAGACCGGATATAAATAACACCATGTTATAACCTATAATGGACCATACACCGATAACAGCAATGGAAAATACTGCGATCTTGGGATCTGATACCCATTTAACACTTGTATGGAACACATTGTTGATCAGACCGAAATCTGAGTTGAACAGCCATCTCCAAACCATGGCAACTGCCGCCGGAGCTGCAACCATCGGAAGGAAGATAATCGTACGGTAAATACCGCGGCCCTTCATTTTCCTGTTAAGCAGAACTGCCAGAACAAGGGCGATCACGATCGAGAACGGAACCTCTACGATCGCATATTTGAATGTGTTGATCAGAGACTGCCAAACTTCATGGTCTCCGAAAACTTTTACATAATTCTCTACTCCAACAAAGATGTTTCCTTTTCCGAAATCCCCTGTCTTGAAGAAACTCTGGTACAGAGTCTGGAAGATCGGGATGATATTTAAAATAACCAGTCCAATCACAGTTGGAAGGATAAACAGCCAGCCCCACAAAAACTCGCTGCGTTCCCTGCTGGTTTTCATTTGTTTCTTTGCATTCCCATTACTAGCCACGCCACTCACTCCTTTTCCAAATACAGGCAGATTCTTACGAACCTGCCTGCAATTTAATCCTCGGTCAATTCAGCTTCTTTTTGATCATTCTTCGGCTAATTTCTCATTCATCTGCTCTGCCATCTTCTTGCAGGCATCTTCCATGGACATTTCACCGGTATATACGCTCTTTAAGATTTCATTGTCTTCATTTTCCCAGGTAACGGTTGTCTTGGAGTAAGGTCTGATTACCATGTCATCCATCATGTTCAGGTATGCTTCCAGGTTAAAGTCAGCAGATTTTGCCCATGCATCGGATGTACCTGTGTATGCAGACATTGTAACACCAAGTTCAGCCTGTTTTTCCTGTGCTTCTTTGGAACCCAGGTATTCGATCAGCTGCCAAGCTTCGTCTGTATGCTCGCCGTTTGCTGCTGCTGCCCATCCAAGACCATTATAGATAGAAGCTCTTCTTCCTGTTTCTGCGTTCTTCGGAAGTTCTACAACGTCACAGTTTTCTGCTGTGTACTCATTGTCGCGGTATGCTGCCAGCATCCAGGAACCCTGGAATACCATAGCTACTTTGCCGGACTGGAACAGTACGTCCTCACCATTCTCAGACATCGTCTCGATAGAAGGCATAACGCCGTCTTTGATCCATCCTTCTAACATCTGCATTGCTTCGATAGTCTTAGGATCATCCCATCCGGATTTTTTCTTGTCATCGCTGATAATGCTTCCGCCGTTATCATAGATCATGTTATAGTAACCGGCCTGGTTGTTGTCGTTTCTAAGTGCCATACCGTACTGGCTTCCGTCCTCTTTTGTCAGCTTCTTCGCTGCTTCTGTCACGTCATCCCATGTCCAGTCTGCTGTAGGATATTCAAGTCCCGCTTCGTCAAACATTGCCTTGTTATACCAAAGTGCAATGGTATCAACATCCTTAGGAACTGCATAATATTTATCTTCATATGTATACAGGCCCCAGATATCTGACGGGTAGTTTTCCGGATCGATCTTATCACTGTCTGCAATTTTGTCTGTCAGGTCAAGAAGCATGTCATTGGACATATATCTCTGGCTCTCATTAGAGTGCATCCAGAATACATCCGGAAGGGAACCGCCCTGTGCGCCTGCCTCTAACATGGTCCAGTACTCGTCCCATTTTACAACGGAGAGTTTTGTCTTGATTCCGGTCTGCTCTGTGAAATCTGCCAGGATCTCTTTGATACCCGGTTCCTGGTTGGTATCCCAGATAGATACGGAAAGTTCTGCGTCGCTGGAGCTTCCGCTGTCGGATTTTTCGCCTTCTGCTTTGTCTCCTTCGCCCTCTGTCTTGGCGCTGCTGTCATCAGAACCTTTGCTGTCTCCGCCGCTGTTACCTCCACATGCTGCCAATGAAAGTGCCATAACGCTTGCCAGTGATAATGCTGCTACCTTTCTGAATTTCATACTTGCTCCTCCTTTTGCATTAAAGTTTTCGTCAGATTAACAGTTTTTACTGTATCTCCGAGTGATAGCCTTATTATAGTTGCACATGGAATAATGTTAAATGGATATATGTTTTTATAATATGTCATAATGTTATATGTTTGTGCGTTTTTTACACTTTTCATTGATTTCATGGGCTTTTCCTTACAGTTTACTTCAAGTTCAAGCTTTGTTTTCCATATACTTTTGGTGGTTTTCGTCACAATGACGGGTTCATTCTCACATATCAACACCACATTAAGTCTAAATAAGGTTACATTATTCCATATTTTTTACATTTTTCCTGTTTTTTCTATTATTTCGCGCAAAATTACATACCCCAATTGCATTCTTCAACATTTAATGCTAGAATAGCCCTTAGAAAAACAGTAACTGTTCAGAACCTCGCAGACAAAAATCCATGCAGAATCGTATTTGGCGATGGTTTTTTTGCTTGGCCGTGGTTCACTTCCTTACGGTCAGCGCAGTGAATGCACAGACCTACTGAATAGTTACGAAACATCAAAATTCTTCATTCAGAAAGGGCGGAGATCATGAATCTTTTAAACGAAGACAATGTAGTTCACATTTTTCTCAGCAGGATCGGCGATCTGGTAGTAGCTAATCTTCTGTTCATCGTCTGCTGTATCCCCATTGTCACTATAGGGCCGGCACTCACAGCACTATACCACTGTACCCTGCGCATGGTAAAAGGAAATGACAGCAGTACAGCCAAAACATTTTTCCGCGCGTTTAAGCAGAACTTTCTCCAGTCTCTGATCGTGTGGCTGGGCTTACTGCTGCTGGGTGTCATATTGTTCCTGAATCTCCGCTTTCTGATCCAGGCACAGGGGCAGTCCTCATATGGTAAGATTTTGTTCTATATGTCAGGAGCGCTTATAGGGCTTCTGGTCATAACCGCCCTCTATATATTCCCCGTGATCGCCGCTTTTGCCAATACCATTGGGAACCTGCTGAAAAATTCCGTTCTCTTTGCCTTCATGCATTTTCCTTCCACGCTGGCTATGGCAGTCATCACAATCCTGCCCATGTTTATGACTTATCAGGATTTGGAGCTGATGCCGCTTTATGCGTCCTGCTGGTTTTTCTTCGGTTTCGCGCTGACGGCCTATATTGACTCTTTCCTGCTGTACCGGATCTTCCGGCCTTACCTGGAAAAAGAAGCAGCCCCTCAAAAAGAGGAACTGAAATAGACACAAAAAAGGCACCGCCTGTGCAGGGAGCGCCGTCCGTATTCAACGAACAGCGCTCCCTGCACAGGCGGTGCCTTCTTTTTTTATTTCAGCAGTTCATCCAGAACCGCTTTTGCCATAACAATATCTTTCTTTTGCTCTTCCCCGGAAATCTCACGCTCAATGGTGATATCTCCAGCATATCCGATTTCTTTCAGCTTTGCCACAAAGGCAGGGTAATTTACTTTTCCCTGTCCCAGAGGCACTTCATCTCCCAGCATATGGCCGTCTGTAGGATATTTTCCGTCCTTGCCGTGGATTCCCATGACGTACTCGCCGAACACTTCCAGTGCATCCACCGGATTGGCTTTTCCGTACATTACCAGGTTTGCAGGGTCCAGATTAATGCCCACATTTCCTTTTCCCAGTTCTTTTTCTATATCCTGGATAGCTCGCTTTAAGGTAACCGGTGTCTCCTGCCCTGTCTCAAACAGGAAGTTCTGCCCGTTCTCCTTGCACTGTTTCACCAGCTCTTTCAGACACGCAAGAACTCCCGCATAGTTGGGGTCATAGGGATTTTCCGGCATATATCCCACGTGTGTAGCCACATCCTTTACATGGATCATGGCAGCGAATGCAATGCCCTTCTGCAGCATTTTCACCCGCTCAAAGCGGAACGCCTCAGGCACAAGTCCCAGGGTAAGCTGGCCGTCATAGAAATCCCATACTCTGGGGCCTTCCCACCCACACCAGAATGCCGTGATATCCACTTCATGGTGTTTGGCAGCCGCATTGACCTTTTCTGCAGTCTCCCGATTCATGATCTCTTTATCCCAGCACACAAGCTGGCAGCTCTCCATCCCCATGGAACGCAGCTCCGCGAATTTGGCATCCACATCCGTATCCCGGAAAATTTCGATCAAAACTCCTACTCTCATAAATTAATACCTCTCTTTTCTTTTTTCAACCTTTCACTGCACCTGCTGTAATTCCGCCTACAATGTGTTTCTGCATGATCACGAAGAAGATCAAACTGGGGATCATGGACATCACAATACCGGGCAGAGCATGTTCCCAGTCTGCCGTCTGTGCGGAGAACTGCATATAAAGGGCGTTCTGTATGTTCATCGCCTTCGCATTTCCGCCAACGATCAGCTGGTTGGTAATGATATCATTCCAGGTAGCCAGAGTATCCAGAACCACAACCGTGGTCAGGATCGGTTTCAGCAGCGGCAGCACGATGTTAAAGTACGTTCTGACCTTGCTGGCACCGTCAATACAGGCACACTCTTCCAGCTCAATAGGTACATTTTTTACAAATCCGTGGATCATATAAACAGCCAAAGGCATACAAAGCCCTGTACTCACCAGTATATAGCCAATCTTGCTTCCTGTCATTCCAAGGTTTGCAACCAGTCTTGTCAGTGTGATCATGTAGGACTGGAACGGCACCATCATAGGAATGATGATCAGCACAAAGCACACACCAGACAGTTTTCCCTTTGTCCTGGCCAGCTTGTATGCAGCCATGGGCGCCAGCAGCGCAATGATCAGCACCGTGCATATGGTATACAGAAGTGTATTACCGATCAGCAGCGGGAAGTCAAACTTAGTCCAGGTCTCTATATACATATCCAGGCTCCAGCTCTTAGGAAGGGCCAGGAATTGCTGCAGCATATCATTATACGGTTTAAAGGAGTTAATGAATATCAGAAGCAGGGGCATCAGCCAGAACACGGAACATATGAACACTATAATGGAAAGAACGCTGATCTTTCTCGCTTTTTTCATTATGCCTCTACCTCCTTACTCTTGGTCACTTTAAGCTGTATTACTGTTACGATCAGAACAAACATTACAAATACAAGGGATTTCGCCGTTGCCATTCCATACCGGTTGTTGACAAACGCCTCTTTGTAAATATTGTACGCCACAGATATGGTGGAGTTCGCCGGACCGCCCTTGGTAAATACCATGATCACATCAAACAACTTGAACGCAAACGTCAGAGATGTAAGCATACAGATGGAAACCGCCGGCATGATCAGAGGAACTGTCACTTTTCTCAGGACCTGGAACTTATTGGCACCGTCTATTTTGGCGGCCTCGATCAGTTCTTTCGGCACCGCGATAATACCCGCTATGTAATTCACCATATAAAATCCAAGATTCTGCCATACCGTCATGATCACCACAACGAAGAATGCCAGTTTAGCCGTACCGAGCCAGCTCCAGTTAAACATTTCCCATCCTGTCACCTGATACAGAGCCTCAAATCCCGGACCCAGAATAAATTTCCAGATCAAACTGATGGCTGTCAAACTGATGATATACGGGATATAATAAAATGCTCGTCCCACACTTGAACTTTTCTTCTCCTTTGCCATGACCAGAGCCACAGTCAGAGAAAGTACGTTTACGATCACAACGTAGAACACTGAGAATTTCAGTGTAAATGCAGTACTCTTCCAAAACAGTGCATCATTGGTAAATATTTTTACAAAGTTCTGAAGTCCCACGAACTCCATATCCTTGCTGATCCCATTCCAGTCAAACACAGAATAATACAGATTCATCAGAAACGGCACATCTGTGGAAAAAAGAACAAATGCCACTGCCGGAAATACAAACAATGCGAATATCAATAAATCTTTTGTTTTTCCTTTGCCTTTCACTTTCACGCCTCCAAATTTCCCCTTTCCGAAACGACAGACCACACGGTCCGCCCGTCTTAAAAAACGGGGCCGTTGCAGCCGCAACAGCCCCGTCCGGTCATTGTTACCCCGCCGCAGTTTCCAGCTTTACTGTACAACCCATCCGTTCTGGAATTCTTCAGTCACCTGTTCCGCAGTCATGTCACCTGTCATATAAGCCTGCAGTGCCGGTCCCACAATGTCTGCGTATCCGTTTGGCTCTATGGTATGGATCCATCCGTTTGTCTTGCCTTCTTCCACATATGTGGACGCGTCATTAGCAAGAGCACCCTTTACATCCATGTCTGTCTTCGCACCGGGAACAGCGCCGACACCGTCACACATCCATTTCTGGCCTTCCTCAGATGTGAGGATGTATTCCAGATATTCTTTTGCCAGCTCAAGGTTTTCGGAATCTTTGTTTACAAGGTATGTCCAGTTACAGGAGGACAGCAGTGTTACATCCTCTGCGTTATCACTTACCGGACAAGGAAGGAATCCCAGGTTTGCATCAGGATTGAAGGAATCCAGTGTGGATTGGCACCAGTCACCCATATGGATGATCGCTGCCTCGCCGTTTGCAAGCATGTTCTCGCTTGTCTCCCAGTCAACCTCAAGAGGTTTGTCCGGTCCGTATTTTACAGCCAGGTCCAGAAGACGGAATACGTTCTGGAAATTCTTCAGGTCTTTAAATGTCATATCTCCGCTGTTCAGTTTCTCTACTACGCCCTTGGCGTCCAGGGATTTGTCCATCATGTAATGGGTGGACAGCTGCTGCAGCACCCATGTCTCTTTTGCCGCAAGTGCAAATGCCGTGATGCCTGCTGCGTCTAACTTCTCACAGGCAGCTTCCAGCTCATCCATAGTTTTCGGAAGTTCTGTGATGCCGGCTTTTTCAAACAAGTCTTTGTTGTAGATCATTCCCATATTTTCATAAGTCCAAGGCAGGGACATGATATTTCCGTCCGCGTCTTTTCCTGTCTCCAAAGCCGCCTCATTAAATTTGTCCAGCACTTCCTTGTCGTCTGTCCAATCATAAGCGTATTCATAGTATTTCTGTGCAGATGTTCCGGACTCCACGTCAAACACATCCGGGATATCCCCTGAGTTGATACGTGACTGAAGAAGTGTGTTGCTGTCATTGGCAGCGTGCTGTACTTCAATCTTAACGCCAGGGTGTGATTCTTCAAACTTTTTGGCCATCTCCGCATATTCATCCAGGCCGTAAGCATGGGCATCGAATACCTTCAGGGTGATTTCCTCACCGCTGTCTTTGCTTTCCTTTTTCGTCTCGCTCTTAGCCTCATCTGAGCCGCCGCCGTCATTGCCGCCGCAGGCCGTCAGGCAGGATGCTGCCAATGCCGCTGTCATCAGAACCGCCAGTGTTTTCTTCATCATAATTTTTTCCTCCTTGAAATATATAATTATTTTTATTTCCTTTTCACATATTCCTTTGCCCGTCTCCACTCTTCAATTCCCTGACGGACCGATTTAATTCCTTCTTCCAGAGGTGCAACCTCCACTTCTCTGCCGCCTTGGAGACATTCAATGAAATATTTGATCTCTGTGTAGTAGGGGCCCAGGTTGGAAACATTGATCCCCGCCGAATCATCCTTCACGTCATATTCCCGCTCAAGCTTGGGATACTCAATGGTTCCGTCATTTTTATAAACTGCCAGGGGTTTTTCCTCCCGCCCACGGAATACAATACTGGCCTCCTCAAAGCACGCATGGAAACTGGCCTCAAAAGGAAGCGCCGAGCTGATATCCCAGATTCCCTCTGTCACTGCAAATACTTTTCCGAATTCATATGTAGTAAAGATCTGGTTGATCATTCCGCTTTCAAATGCAGTTGCCCTTACTTCAAAGGAATCCGGTTCTCCCAGCATATATCTGAGAAAATCCAAGTCATGTACATGGAGGTCCAGAACAACCGAACCGCTCTTGTCCTCTTTATGGAACCAGTCCTCAAATCCCCAGGCCGCGTCACCGCTCACCCTCTGCATGGTAATGGATTTCAGTTCACCGTATCTGTTCGTGTCATAACAGTCTTTCAGATACCGGTATTCGTCAAAGGATCGAACCACCTGACCCACCATAACCTGTACCTTGTTTCTCATCTTAGCATCCAGAAGCTTTTGTGCTTCCTCCTCTGTCAGACATACCGGCTTCTCCACAAACACATTGATGCCTTTGTCCATGGCTGCCACAGCATGTTCTGTGTGAAGATAACTGGGAAGACAGATATGTACGCTGTCCAGCGTCTCCGCTTCCAGAAGTTCCATGCCCGTCTTGTAGAGTCTGGCGTTCGGCCATTGTTCCGCTGCCTTCTCAAGAAATTCCGGCCTGCAGTCCGCCAGGGCTGTTACTTCAACATCCATCTTGGATGACAGTGCTTTCAGCGACAGGTTGTGGGTAGTTCCCATACCTCCGCATCCGATTAATCCCACTTTCATCTCATCATCCTCTTTTCTTTTTGTTTGTCCAGTGACCTTACTAATAAATTTTAAAATTAAAAGCCCTGCCGCTATTTTAGCTGTTTTTGGCTTTTTGCTAATGTAAAATTTATTTATTTGATAGCTATACAATAGCATTTGATATCATATCTGTCAATATGTTTTTATGTTTTTGTTGGTCCTGAATGTAATTTACGACACTTTTAACATTTTATACCCATACTTTTTGTGCATATTTTATATTATACCTTTTTATTCCTATGACATTACAATTTATTTCCACTATTTTCCTGTTTCCATCTGCCATTACTATCGCGTATCACCGCTTGTATTCATCATTTCATATAAAAAACCTCATATCCTCCATCTTTTATGTAACTTTTCACAAATAATATTGCATATCTTCAAGTTTTATGGTAGCATTCAATTAATAATACCACTTTACAATTAAATCCACAAAGGAGGTGAGCATACGAAACTTCTGACACAGCAGGTAATCAAGAACACTAATATGAAACACCTGTACTCCTCCATATATATCGAGAACGGAATATCCCGCACAGAGCTTGCCAGACGGACCCATCTCAGCAAAACCACTGTATCCACATTGGTAGACGAATTGATCGAGAGGGATTTTATCGCTGATGAAGGTACCTCCCACTCTGACTGTGTGGGCAGAAAGCCCAACTGTCTGAAAGCACAGACGAACCAGCACTTTATCATTGTCATAAGCTGGGTGGACAACATTGCCGAGGCTCATGTGGTGGACGTAGCCGGCACCTCTGTCTACAGCACAAGGCTGAAACTGGAAAAAGGGGAAACTTATATCTCCCTGTCAAAAACCTGTGTCAAAAAGGACATCCTGTCCAAGTTTGATCCAAAACGGATTCTGGGCATTTGTGTTGTGGTGTCTGCCATGATAGACGCCGCGCGAAATGAGATATACTCCACTACCCTGAGTCTCGGCCCGGGAGGCGGCGGTAATCTCATACATGAACTGAGCTTTGCCTTTCCCGATTATCCTGTGGCCCTGCTGGAGGATACAGCCTGTTATGCCTACGCCGAAAAAATATATACGCAGGTCAAAGAAAAAAACTTCGCGTTCATTAATTTTGGGAGGGGCATCGGCGCAACCATATTTATAGAAGGGAACATGCTGGGCAAAGCCAGCGGCTCTGTCACCCAGTTCGGCCATTATTCCGTCAACCCCAAAGGCCCGCTCTGTATATGCGGCAATCACGGCTGCCTGGAGGCCATGTTCTCGGAATCCCAGATAAAGGCCCGCCTGGAGGAGTCCGGTAAAAAAAGCTGTCTTCTCGGACGCCCGGCCATCACATTTGAGGACCTGGGCAAAGCAGCGCTCTACAAAGACCCTGCTGCTATCCACACACTGGAGAAAATGGCCAGGGACCTGGCGCTGGCATTGAGCAACTTGATCTGCATTGTAAACCCTGAGCTTATTATCCTGGGAGGGAAAGGACAGCATCTGGGTACATTGTTTTTGGAGGAGGTACAGGATTCGCTGAGAGATGTAGGGTTCCGCAGGATGGTAGACTTTTCCGGTCTGAGGTATTCCCAGCTTCAAAGCGATGCCTATCTAAACGGTGCCATGAAATATTTCTTTGACACCTATTATTCCTTCCTGGAACCTAGGCCAAGTACCTTCTATATCGGATGACAGCGGTTACTGGCAGCGCCCTGATGCGGATTTTATTTGTTCCTTATGCTTTTTTGTGATATGTTTAGAGTAGTCAATGGTTGCGTCCAGGTGCTGCGAGCTGCAGGTCTGCAACGTAACAGTATATGTAACGATTCAGCAGGTCTGCGCATTCACTGTGCTGACCGTAAGAAAGCATTCCGCAGCCAAGCAAAAATCCCATCGCCAAAGGCGATTCTGCATGGATCTTTGCCTGCAACTGTGAGGGTACTGAACAATTACAGGTATATTATTAATGAAGCAAAAGGAAAGCAGGATACTATGAAACTAGTCAATCAACAATTAATCAAAAATACCAATTTAAAGCAGCTTTACAATTCCATCTACCAAAACCCGGGAACGTCAAGAGCGCAGTTATCCAAAGACTCTCATTTGAGTAAAACGGCGGTCTCCTCACTGGTAGATGAATTGATCGCACGAAAGTTTGTATATGATTCAGGGACAGGCGGAAGCACGACTGTGGGACGAAAGCCCAACAGCCTGCTCCTCCGTGCGGAACAATATTATGTAGCGGTGCTCTGTCTGGAGGAAGACAAGTTAAACGCAGCCCTGGTAGACATTACCGGAGCCTCCTCCCTGCCTGCGCAGATGGAGGCCGCCTCACCTGAGTCCTATATCCCTCTTTGTCAGGCTTACATACAAGAGACCGTGCTTGAGCAGATCCAAAAAGAACAGCTTCTGGGAATCTGCATCGTGGTCCCCGCCATGATAGACCCTGACAAACGGGAAATATTCGCCACCACCTTAAATCTTCCGGAAAAGGATTTTGTCGGCGATATACAGCGTGCCTTCTCTGATTTCTCCGTTAACATTCTGAATGATACTGCCTGCTTTGCTTACGCGGAAAAAGTCTACACACAGATCTCAGAGAAAGATTTTGCTTTTATAAACTTCGGAAAGGGAATCGGCGCCACACTCTTTATCCGGAACGAAATGCTGGGACACGCCTGTGCCTCTTACACCCAGTTTGGCCACTATTCCATTAACCCAAAGGGCAAATTATGTTCCTGCGGAAACAGGGGATGCCTGGAGCTGATGATCGGGGAGGGTTCCTTAAAGGACCGGATCGCCCAGACCGGGAGCAGTCCGGCATTTAAGCGATCATCCGCTGTCACATATGCGGATCTGGGACAGGCCAGCGTGTACGGGGACGTGGTCTCCCGCAAGGTAATACGTGATATTGCCGACGAATTTTCCCTGGCGCTGTGCAACCTGATCTGCATGGTACATCCCAAACTGATCATTATCGGCGGCAAAGGAAAAGACCTGGGGCCTGTATTTTTACAGGAGATACAGGAATGTCTGCACACCACCGGTTTCCGCCGCATGGTAGATTCCGTCAGCGTACGGTACAGCCTTCTGGATTCCGGTGCCCTTTACAACGGGGCCATGAAGTATTTTTTTGATATTCACTATAATTTTACACAGGAGATGGATGGAAGCTTTTTCATCGGATAATTTCCTTATACGATAACGGAGGTATGAAATGAAAAAACTCAGAGCTGCAATTATGGGCTGCGGAAGGATTTCCGTCTGCTACGAGGACGCTTTTAGCCGCCTTACTGATCATGTGGAACTTGTATGCGCCATAGATATTGACGAAAAGAAGGCAAAGGCATTCGCAGAAAAATTCAATTGTCATTACTGCACAGACCTGGAGACTGCACTTCAGTACGATCTTGATGTGATACACTTATGTCTTCCCCATTATCTGCACCCTGTCATGGCCGTTAAGGCTATGGAGGCAGGACTCCATGTGCTGACGGAAAAACCCGTAGCCATTTCTCTGCAGGACGCAGATAAAATGATGGAGGCGCAGAAACGCACCGGCAGAAAACTGGGCGTCATTTTCCAGACCAGATATACGAAAAGTGTGGAAAAGCTCAAAAATCTCATGGATGCCGGATATTTTGGACGCATCCTCTCTGCCCGCTCCTATCTTACCTGGAACCGCCCGCACTCCTACTATGAGGGGAGTGACTGGAAGGGCACCTGGGACAAAGAGGGCGGCGGCGTGCTCATTGACCAGGCCATACACAGCATGGACCGGGTCCGTTATATGCTGGGAAGCGATATCGAATGGATTGACGGCAGCATACATAACCACTGCCACGATACGGTAAAGGTGGAGGACGCGGCGGAAGCTGCCATTCAATTTAAAAACGGCTGTATCTACAATCTCTATGCTTGCAATTCCTACGCCTCAGATGCTCCCATCACCATTGAATTCCAGGGAGAAAAAGGGCGCTGCGGCCTGATTCAGGACATGGGATTCTATGAGGCAGAGGGATGCTACACGGAAATCCGCAACACTTACGAGACCACCAATGTGGGGCCGGATTACTGGGGCAGCAGCCACCACCTGCAGCTCAGAGACTTTTATGAGTCCATACTTCTTGACCGTCCCGTGGTGATAGATGCCATGGAGGGAAGAAAAACATTAGAGATGGTAAAAGGGATCTATTTGTCCTCTCTGGAAAGAAAACGTGTTTATCTTCCATTTGAGGATGTATGTTATAAGGATCTGGATACCCCTGTGGAACAGGCAGACAAGACCCGGGCCTAACGGTAAAATACCGTTTAAAGCCGGAAGACGGCGCAGCAACAACACTGCACCGTCCTCTGGTTTTTTTATTGCATATATAGTTTACATAATATAAACAGACGCCTCATAAGGCCGCATCATCCGATCTTCCAGAGCCGCATCCCCTTTATAATTGTCAATCAACAACGCTGCTCCGCCGGTATTTAACCCTTCCGGCACACGGAAAGGAACCTCATGATCCGTAAAGTTCAAGACCACGAACATTTTTTTGCCTTCATAATTTCTTTCATATATATAAAGGCTTTCATTCTCCGGCTCATACTCCCTGAAATCTCCGTACACAGCCACTTCATTTGCCTTGCGCATCCGGATCAGCCTCTTCATATAATAGAATATGGAATCCGGGTCTTCCAGCGCTTCTTTTACATTTATCTCCTTATAGTTGGGATTTACCTTCAGCCACGGTGTACCCACGGTAAACCCGGCATGTTGGCTGTCATCCCACTGCATAGGCGTCCTGGCATTATCCCGGGAGCGGAAACGGATGGCATCCAGCAGGACCTCCGGATCCGCGTCCCCGTTGACAACACGTTCCTTCCAAAGGTTCTTAACCTCAATGTCATTGTAATCCTCAATGGAATCAAAATGTACATTGGTCATTCCAATCTCTTCCCCCTGGTAAATGTACGGTGTCCCCTGCATGGTCAAAAGCATGGTATACAGCATCTTCTGACTCTCTTTGCGGAACGCTTTGTCATTTCCCCTGCGGGAAACCGTTCTGGGCTGGTCATGGTTGGTCCAGTATAAACTGTTCCAGGCCTTATCCTGCAGAACAGTCTGCCATTTGGTGAAGCAGGCCTTCAGCTCCGGAAGAGGCACCTTCCGGTAACTATACCGCTCAGGACCGCAGTCCAGAACATTTTGCTCAAACTGGAATACCATATTCAGCTCCGTCCCCTCATTGTTTGCATAACGAAGGGCATGCTCCAGAGGTACATCCGGGGTCTCCCCAACTGTCATAATATTATATTTGGACAGAACCTCCCGGTTCATTTCCTGCAGGAATTCATGGATCCTCGGACCGTCCTGGAAGTGCTCGGTTCCGGTTATCTCAGTGGGCTTTCCATCCGGCAGACCGGGCGTCTTGGAAAACAGGCTTACAACATCCATACGGAAGCCGTCACATCCCATATCCAGCCAGAATTTCATCATATCATAGATCTCACCCCGCAGCTTAGGGTTCTCCCAGTTCAGATCCGGCTGTTTCTTTGAAAACAGATGCAGATAATACTGGTCTGTAGTCTCATCATACTCCCATGCGGGACCGTAAAAATAGGAAGTCCAGTTATTCGGCTCTTTCCCGTCCTTGCCATCTCTCCATATATAGTAATCCCTGTATGGATTCTCCTTTGATTTTCTGGACTCCGCAAACCACTGATGCTCGTCTGAGGAATGGTTGACTACCAGGTCCATGACCAGTTTCATACCCCTGTCATGGATCCCGGCAAGCATTTCCCTGAAATCATCCATATTTCCAAACTCATCCATAATATCCCTGTAATCAGAGATATCATATCCATTGTCATCATTAGGCGATTTATAACAGGGAGACATCCAGATCACATCAATGCCAAGCTCTTTTAAGTAATCCAGCCTGCTGATCACACCCTGCAGGTCTCCGATCCCATCCCCATTGGAGTCCATAAAGCTTCTGGGATATATCTGGTATACAACCGCCTCTTTCCACCACGCTTTTTCCATTCTGTTCTCCTTCCAACTTTTATTTACAGCTGCTCTGTATCTTGATAACCGCCCTTTGCGGCAGCATTTATTTTTGTTATTCTTTTACCGCACCGTTGGAAATACCTGCCACGATCTGCTTCTGGAACAGAAGTACGATCAAAAGTGTGGGTATGACCACCACCACCGTGGCCGCTGCGATCTGACTCCAGAACACCGTGAACTGGTCCTTCAAATAACTCAGACGCACAGGAACCGTCTGGATCTTTTCATCAATGTTCAGAGTACAGGACAGCAGATACTCATTCCATGCAGCAATGAAACTCATGATCGCCGTGGTAAATACACCGGGAGCTGCAATGGGGAAAATGATCCTCCAAAGCATTCCCCATGTGGAGCAGCCGTCAATCTTTGCCGCCTCCTCCAGGGCCAGCGGAACCTGATTAAAATGGGCCACCATGATCCACACCGCACTTGGCAGGGTTATTGTGGAGTACGCCAGGCAGACCCAGTATGTATTCAGAATGTCCAGTTTATAGAACATATTAAATATAGGTCCCACTACGATCATCTGCGGGAACATGGCAACTGCCAGGATCAAACCCATAAGAAGGGCTTTACCCTTAAATTTAAACCTTGAGATAATATACGCGGACATGGAAGCCACAACTACCACATAGAATGTGGTGGCCGCTGACATCACAAAACTGTTTACGATCGCCCGGAGCATTCCCTTCTCAAAAATAACGGTCTTGTAATTATCAAGTGTAGGATTCTCTGCAATGATTCGGTAACAGTTGGCTCCGAAAATTTCCGATTCCGGCTTAAAAGAACTGATCAAGATCCAGAAGAAAGGAAATACTGTAATCAGCAGAAAGATAACCACAAAAATCCAGCAGACTATATTAAATGTTTTATTCTTACTCATTTTCCTTCCTCCCCTCTAATCATTATTGATCACTTCCGCACCCAGCACCTTCACGTAAAGCACTGCTATGACAGCAACGCAGACTGCCATTCCCATAACCACCACTGAACCGTATCCATAATTACTCTGTCCGAACATAAGCTTATAAGAGTACACGGAGAGGGATTCTGTTCCGTTTCCGGGGCCGCCCCCTGTTAAAATAGCGATCAGATCGTATACACGGAACGCATCCATGGTACGGAACAAAAGCGCTACAAGAAGACTTGGCTTGATCAGCGGAAGGGTGATCCTGAAAAATGTCTTGATAGGACCGGCGCCGTCAATGGAAGCGCTCTCATACAGGCCCCTGTCTATCACCTGCAGACCTGCAAGGAGAAGCAGTGCCATATAGGGAGCTGTTTTCCATACATCGGAGATAACAACAGATGTCATGGCACCGTTTGCCGTCAAAAGCATTGCGGACTGTTTGGGGATCAATCCGATAACAGAGAATATCTTGGATATGACACCATAACTTCCGTCATACATATAACTCCAGATCATAGCCGACACAGCCGTTGGGATTGCCCACGGAATCAGGGCGATCGTACGGACAGCGCCGATACCTTTAATCGCCTTATCCATAATAAGAGCCAGTATCATGCCGATCACAAGCTCGATCGCTACTGATATAACGGTAAACAGCAGTGTGTGGAGCAGCGCCTTAAAGAATCTCGTGTCTGTAAACAGTTTCCCGAATCCCTTCAGCCCGATAAAGTTTGACTCCACCACACAGGAATCCATATCATCCAGGATCTGGGGCATACCATCCCTGTTATACATATCCAAATCTGCATTCCTGTCATAAATGGCTGTAAGTCTTTCTCTGGTATCCTTATTAAAAGCCTTTATCTCCTCAATAGTTTCTGAGGAAACCTTTTCCACGCCTTTGGAGTCTTCATATTCCTTCTGCAGCTCATCTACTTCCGCTTTGATCGCTTCAAATTCAGCCACATCCTCACTGCTCAGTCCCTCAGTGGCCATATCGGTTTCTATAAACCAGCTCACATAGCCCAAATCCTGTGCATATAACTCTCCGTTCAACTGCTGGGACATATAGAAGCTATTGTGCTGCTGGTCATTGGTCCTGTAATCAAACAGCGTATACATCAGGGATGTAACAATAGGATATATGGAAAATATACCGATAAAGATCAGCAGCGGAAGAATGAACAGGAATTGTTTGAACGTCATTCTTTTTATCATAATCTACCCTCTCTTCCGAACAAAACAAAGGTGCCGCATTAAGCCAATGACATATATTTATATATGTAGTAACGCCTAACACGACACCCCTTCACTCACTCAATTCAATTGTTTCTGTGCGTATATCTGCACACTTTTTACTGATTCAGCAGTCCTTCCACCTCTGTTGTGGTTGCATCCAGGTCAGATTCTCCTGACAGGAATTTGTGGATGGAAATCTGCAGTGCATCTGATAACTCTTCGTATTTGTCAGAGGACGGTCTTGCAATCGTGTTCTCCAGCGCTTTCATGAATCCCTCTTTGCCGAGAAGCTGATTCGCTTCTTTTACTTCCGCATCATCCAGTGCTTCGTTGAATCCCGGGACATATCCGCCCTTGCTGCAGAAGATCCTCTGTCCTTCCAGAGATGTGAAGTAATCCAGGAATGCCCATGCTCCGTCTTTGTGCTCACTCTTTGCATTCATAGCCAGCAGCCATCCGCCGATGCAGGAACCGCCGGGGATTGGAGCGATATCTGTCTGATCCTGTGTCACTGCCGCGCCATCTGCACCTAAAAGGCCCCATACATATGGCCAGTTACGGGAGAATACGGTCTCACCATTCACATAGCTGTTGGCAGCTTCTGATTCCTGATATACCAGGATATCATCCGGTGTGGCATCGGAATCAACGATCTTCTTCATAGATTCCAGGCCGCCCTTTACATCTGTAAAGTTGGCTGTGTACTCGTTCGCATTGCAGACAAGTCCTTCATACTGGTTTGCCTGGAAGGTAAATCCTGTCTTGGTTCCGCCCTGTCCCTTATAGGTCTCAGCCATTGCCAGGAAATCATCCCATGTGTAATCGCCGCTTCTGAGTTTTGCTGCATCTTCCTCTGAGACAATGTCACTCCTGAAATAGATAACACCAAAATCAGGATACAGAGGCAGCGCATATGTCTTTGCATTATATGTACCGGCCTGGATAGAACCTTTATTATAATCTGCCGGGCTTCTCTTGGCTTCCATCATATAGCTGTCCAGTGCCTCAATATAACCTGCCGCAGCCATGTCACCAGCCCAAACCGTATCAATAGATACCAGGTCGTATTCAGAACTTCCTGCCGAGAACGCTGTGTTCAACTGGCTTCTGGTCTGGTCTGTATCATTGGAAGCAGTTACCCATTTCACTTTATATTTATCCTGGGATTTTTCAAAACCTTCAATGACTGCCTCTACCGCGCCGTTTCCATCATCCGAACGGAACAAAGTGATCTCTTCACGGTCACCATCTGCTGTTGATTCCTTTGTCTCGTTGTCTGCGGCCTCCCCTGCATCGTCCGCCTCTTTGGCGTCATCCTTTGTGTCCTCCGCTTCCTTAGTATCCTTTGTGCCCGTATCTGTGGATGCTTCCTTGTCATTTCCGCCTCCGCAGGCTGCCAGGCCAAACACCATGGCTGTACTCAACATTACCGCTACCATTTTTCTTTTCATTTTGTTTCCTCCTTTTGTTGGTGTTCTACGATACTTACATAAAATGTCACATCTTGGCTGTCGGTGTTGTGCAACACCTCTATTGATATACTAAACATTAGCATAATACCCATAATATGTAAATAGGTTTTATGTAAAACCATCACGATATATAATTTAAACACTATTTAATTATGCACTTTGCACACATTTCTCCCCTGTACAATCATCAAATTATACATTCCTCCCTCTCTTTATCTGACAAATGGATGAACTTTCTGACAACCTCTTGCAATTTCCCTTATTTCTGCTATTCTATAATAGAAGTAATCTACGATACCTTGTAACTGTTCAGTCCCTTCACAGTTACAGCAAAAATCCATGCAGAATCGGTTTTTGCGATGGGATTTTTGCCTGGCCGCTGAACGTTTTCTTACGGTCAGCGCAGTGAATGCGAAGACCTGCTGAATGATTACGATACATTACTTATGTCACACTCACACTGAAACTTTCATACAACAGACGGCCCAAGCCGTCCGCATTTGGGGGTAACCGGATGATAACAATAAAAGAAATAGCCAATATGATGAATGTCAGCCCCACCACGGTTGCCAACGTGATCCACGGCCGCACCAGCAAGGTGTCCAAAGAAAACGTAGAACGTATTCAGCAGGCCTTAAAAGAGCACAACTATGTGCCGAAAATGGGACTGGAAGCCCTGACAAAAGGCAAGACCAGGCTGATCATCGTGGTGATCCATACTACCAAACGTTATACCCAGACAACCGTAGGCGACCCTTTCTACAGCCAGACTATCGGCGTCCTGGAGGAGGAGATACGCAGGGCAGGATACTATATGATGCTCTATATAGACCGGAATCTTGACAATATTTTTAAGACCGCCCTCTCCTGGAATGTGGCAGGGATCATTGCCGTGACACTGTCAAAGACCAACTACGAAAAACTGTGCTCCCTGGTGGACTGCCCTGTAGTTGGCATCGACACATTCATGGAAGATACCGCCCCACTGCCGGATACAGGCTATCATGTGACCCTGGATGACATCGGCGCAGGTAAACAGATGGTGAATTATCTGGTCAATGCGGGATTCTCCAATATCATTGTCATTTCAGACGCCAAGATAGGCTCCTCCGCCCTGAGAGCGGCAGGTGCGAAAATAGCCTTGAAGGAGCATAATGTAAGCACGGAAAAACAATGGCACATGGTCCTGGACACACAGAAAAGGCGGCGGGACAGCCAGTACAATTCCCTTCTGGCACTGTCGGGCAAAAAGTATGTGCTTTTCTGTACCGCGGACCAGCTTGCCTTTGAGGTGATCGGCTATCTGAACGAGCATGGCTGCTATGTTCCCCAGGATATTTCCGTGTGTGGATTTGACGACAATCCTTATGCGGAGTTCTGTGTTCCCAAGCTGACTACCATGCATCAGGACATTGCCAGGAAAGGAGAATTGGCTTCCGAAATCCTGTTCCGGCTGCTGTCCGGAGAGCACGTGAAGGAGAAAGCAATCCGCCTTCCGGTGGAGCTGGTCGTCAGAAAAAGCGTCCTTCCGCCGGATTGACAATTTTTTAACCATTACAAATGCGGTAAATGCAGGCATTTTCCTGTTTTACCGCATTTTTTGCGGCTTTCCACCCTTCCTACACTTTGTAGGAAAACCCAGGAAAAATCCCCCCGTTTTGCGGCTTGTACTTTCTGCGCATTTTGGTACAATAGAGTTATAAATTTGTACAGGAGGTTTTGCAAATATGATAATCATTGGGGAAAAAATCAACGGCTCCATACCGGCAGTTGCAAAAGCCATCGCTGAGAGGGATGCGGAGTTCATCAAAGACCGCGCCAGAAAACAGGCTGCTGCCAACGCCACCTACATAGACTGCTGTGCTTCCGTTGCGGAAGAGGTTGAGGTTGAAACTTTAAAATGGATGATCGAATGTATCCAGGAAGTTACAGACCTTCCGATCTCTGTGGACAGCCCCAGCACAGATGTTTTGAAAGAGGCCTACAAATTCTGTAATAAACCGGGTCTTTTCAATTCCGTATCAGGAGAAGGCAACAAGATTGATACCATTTTCCCGATCATGGCAATGGAAGAAAACAAAGGATGGGAAGTTATCGCACTGTTAAGTGATGATACCGGCATTCCAAAATCTGCCGCTGACCGTCTCCGTGTATTTGACAACATTATGGCAAAAGCAGAAGAATACCACATCAGCCCCAGCCGCATCCACATTGACCCGCTGGTAGAGATGCTGTGTACTTCTGAAGACGGCATCGCCATGAACATTGAAGTCATTGAGACAGTAAGGAAGAGATATCCGAACATCCACATTACGGCAGCCATCAGCAATATCTCCTTCAACCTGCCGGTCCGCAAGCTGATCAATTACGGCTTCATGATCCTGGCTATGAACGCAGGACTTGACAGTGCTATCATGGATCCTACAAACCGTGATATGCTGGGACTTGTATATGCCACAGAGGCACTTATGGGCGAGGATGATTTCTGTATGGAATACATCGGCGCTTACCGCGAGGGACTGATCGGACCTGCTCCGAAGAATTAAACATTTATGTGTTCGTGTTGAGGAATAGCAATCATTAAAGAAACCAAAAACTATCAAATATATTTTTTAAGAAATGGGAGGAATTTATTATGAGTAAGATTCAGGTTGTTGCAGATGCTGTTGCTGCTGGAAAAGCAAAACTGGTTGGCGGATTGGTACAGGAAGCACTGGATGACGGATGCCAGGCTGTAGACGTATTGAACGCTATGATCGATGCAATGGGCGTTGTAGGTGAACGTTTCAAAAACAACGAGATCTTCGTTCCTGAAATGTTAGTTGCTGCACGTGCTATGAAAAAAGGCGTTGAGGTCCTGAAACCGCATCTGGCAAGCGGAAGCGCTGGTGTCTGCGGCAAAATGGTTATCGGAACCGTTGCAGGCGACCTGCATGATATCGGCAAAAACCTTGTTGCTATGATGATTGAAAGTGCTGGATTTGAAGTGATCGACTTAGGCGTTGATGTACCTACAGAGAAATTTGTAGAGACTATCAAAGCAAACCCGGATGTTAAGATCGTTGGATGTTCCGCTCTTCTGACCACTACTATGCCTGCATTAAAAGCTACTGTAGAGGCATTAAATGCTCAGGATTTTCGTGGAAATATCAAAGTTATGGTTGGCGGCGCTCCTATTACACAGGAATTTGCTGATGAGATCGGCGCTGACGCTTATACTGCTGATGCTGCATCCGCTGCTCAGAAAGCAAAAGAGCTTGTAGCATAATAAAAATAAGCTAAAATCCATGTCTGTCATGCATACCCTATAAAAGAGGGAGGAGGCGCCGTTGTTTGGTGCCTCTTCTCTCTTTTTGCTATATTATTGTCACAATGACATATTTACGCTTCTCCTCCTATCCACTATAATGAACACAGAAGACCGTTTTTTGTAACTATTCAGTAGGTCTGCGCATATACTGCGCCGGCCGTAAGAAAACCTTGAGCTGCAAGCAAAGATCCCATCGCCGAAGGCCATTCTGCATGGATTTTTGCCCGTAACCGGGAAGGTACTGAACCGTTACGTTTTTATTTCTATTTTGAAGGAGAACAATCAATGGCTATAAAGAAAGATACTACAGGAAAATTATTCACCCTGCTTACCAAAAACAGCATGTACCAGATGAAAGTGGATGATCTGGACTTTCTGGTACACACCTGGTTCGGAAAAAGAACACAGGTATTTGACTACTCCTATCTGAATGCGGGAAGAGACCGGGGCTTTTCCGGTAATCCTTACGCTGCAGGCGATAACCGGGCCTATTCCCTGGACACCCTTCCCCAGGAATTTCCCACCTACGGCAACGGTGACTACCGGGAGAGCGCTGTACGGCTCCGTTATGCGTCCGGTGCTTCCTCCTGTGAATTCCGCTATGTTTCCGCTGAGATCCTGGAGGGCAAATATTCCCTTCCGGGCCTGCCTGCATTCTACGCGCTGGAGGAGGACACTGCCGACACCCTGGTCATCACCCTGAAGGACAGCACCGGCAGCGTATATGTCCATCTCCACTACGGTGTCCTGGAAGAAAAGGATATCATCACCAGAAGCGTGACTGTGGAAAACAAAGGAGACGCTCCGGTTTATCTGGAGCGGATCATGAGCACCTGTACGGATTTCCAGTACGGGGATTTTGACTTTATCAGTTTTTACGGACGTCATGCCATGGAAAGACTGTACTCCCGCACCCGGGTCCATCACGGCATCCAGTCTGTGGGCAGCACAAGAGGCGCATCCAGCCACCACTACAATCCCTTTGTAATGCTGGCCGCAAAAGATACCACAGAGACCAGCGGGGAATGCTATGGATTTTCCTTCCTCTACAGCGGTGACTTCCTTGCCGAAGCAGAAAAAGATCAGAGCGGACAGACCAGATTCCTCATGGGAATACACCCGGATAATTTCTGCTATAAGTTGGAATCAGGCGATTCCTTCCACGCACCGGAGGCAGCCATGGTTTACAGCGCAGATGGCATGGAAGCCATCAGCCACCGGTTCCACTGTGCCATCCGCAATAACCTCTGCAGAGGGGAATACAAAAAAGCCCGCCGCCCTGTTCTCATCAACAACTGGGAGGGCACCTATTTCGATTTCACCGGGGACAAGCTGGTGGAAATGGCAGAGCAGGCCAAAGACCTGGGCGCAGAACTGTTTGTTATGGATGACGGATGGTTCGGCAAACGTGACAGTGACAATTCCGGCCTGGGTGACTGGATCGTAAATGAAAAGAAACTGGGCTGTTCCTTACATGAACTTTCCCGCCGGATCCATGATCTTGGACTTAAATTCGGCATCTGGTTCGAGCCGGAATGTATCTCCGAGGACAGCGATCTATACCGGGCACATCCTGACTGGGCCTTTAAAGTTCCTGAGAAAGACCCGGTAAGAAGCCGTTACCAGCTTGTCCTGGACTTCTCCCGAAAAGAAGTCCGTGACTATATTTACAAAATGATGTGCGAAGTGCTGGACAATGCACAGGTGGAATACCTGAAGTGGGATTTTAACCGCAGTGTCGGCGACATTTTCTCCGCCGCTCTTCCCGCAGACCGCCAGGGCGAAGCCGCACACAAATACGTGCTGGGGCTTTACGAATTCCTGGAAAACTTAAACCGGCGCTATCCCCACATGCTCATAGAGGGATGCAGCGGCGGCGGCGGAAGATTTGACGCAGGTATGTTATACTACACGCCTCAGATTTGGACCAGCGATGACACAGACGCCATTGAACGGCTGAAAATACAGTACGGCACCTCATTTGCCTATCCTGTCAGCACTATGGGCGCCCATGTATCCGCTTCCCCCAACCACCAGACCGGAAGGGCTGCCTCCCTGGCAACAAGAGCCACGGTAGCTATGGCCGGTACTTTCGGCTATGAGCTGGACCCGGCAAAACTGTCAGAACAGGAAAAAGAGGAAGTCAGGGAACAGATCGAGACCTTTAAAAAATATTATTTCCTCATTCAGGACGGCACCTACTACCGCCTGGCAAGTCCCTACGAAAATGAGGAGTACACTGTATGGGAATTTGCAGCCCCAGACAAGAGCGAGGCCCTGCTTGGCATTGTCTCCACAAAGCTCACGGCAAACAATCTCTTTACCTGCATTCGCCTGCGGGGACTGGACCCGGATGCCATGTACCGCATAGGTGATAAAACCTATCCGGGCGCTGCTCTCATGGATGCAGGACTGCCCATGCCGGTGCCAAATACAGAATATCAGAGCTGGAACCTGCATTTGGTAAAAGAATCCTAAAAATTTCAAGTAAAAACTTTTCATAACTTGACCGCGGCAGTTTACTGTCGCGGTCTTTTCTGTTATACTTACTCTATAGCAAAATTGGGGGAATGAAAATTGAAAACACATGAAGTAACTTTTATCCGTGAAGGTAAAAGCATCCTGGCAGAAGAAGGCACCACTGTCCTGCAGGCGCAGCGGCAGGCAGGCCTGGATCCGGATGCCCCCTGCGGCGGGCAGGGTACCTGCGGAAAATGCATGGTACACGTGACAAAAGGTCCCGTGACCGGCGTTCTCAAAGCCTGTCAGACAAAGATCACAGGGGATATGACAGTTGACACCCTTGTGAGAGAAAAAGAGCATGCCATTCTGGCTGAAGGCTTTTCCCGCCCGGTACCTCTCCATCCTCTGCTCCGATTCGGCAAAATACATATCCGCAAGGTAAAACCGGGGGACAATCTGTCCGACTGGGACCGGCTGAAACTGGCGCTGGAGGAAACCTTCAAAGAGAGCATGGAACATTTAAGGCCTGATCTGGAAATAGCCTCCGGCCTGTATGAAATGCTCAAGGAGACGGACACCTGGTATGCGGCAGTGTCTCATGACACCCTTCTGGACTTGCAGAAAGAGCCTGTCAAGGGATACCTGGCCGCCTTTGACATCGGGACCACTACAGTTGTAGGGTATCTGATGGATGCACGCACAGGCAGAGTCCTGGCTGTGGAGAGCAGTATGAATCCCCAGGCCCAGTATGGCGCTGATGTGATCATGCGTGCCAACTATGCACTTGAAAACGGAACTGAAAACTTAAGTGCCTGCATCCGCCAGACTGTCCAGTCGATCCTGGATTCCCTGGCCCAAAAAGCAGGCATCCCCACAGACAGCATTTACCAGACCTGTATCGTGGGCAATACCTGTATGCATCACCTGTTTCTGGGCATATCCCCGGGAGCTCTTGTACATGCCCCTTACAATCCGGCCATCAGCCAGCTTCTCTTTTTAGATGCCGCTTCTTATGACCTTCACATCCATCCAAGAGGACAGCTTATCCTGCTTCCGGATGTGGCGGGCTTTGTAGGTGCTGATACCATGGGATGCCTGCTCTGTATCCGCCCGGACCAGCAGGAAGATATCTCTCTGATGATCGACATAGGCACCAACGGGGAGATGGTACTGGGCAACAAGGACCGGCTGGCAGCCTGTTCCACAGCCGCAGGCCCTGCTTTCGAGGGAGCTAAGATCGAATGCGGCATGAGAGGCGCATCCGGTGCTGTGGACCACGTGGAATACAGGGACGGCACATGGAGCTATACCACTGTAGGCGGAGAAAAAGCCATTGGTATCTGCGGATCCGGCCTGATCGACCTGATCGCCTGCCTGAGAAAAGCAGGGATCATAGATGAGTCCGGAAAACTTCTGTCAGAGGACGGCACAGCCGCATTTACACTGGTCCCTGCCAAGGATAGCGGAAACGGCAGCCCCGTTTATCTCAGCCAAAAGGACGTCCGTGAGGTACAGCTTGCCAAAGCCGCCATCGCCGCCGGCATCCAGCTTCTTCAAAAAGAGCTTGGCATCACCGAGGAGCAGATTGCCCATGTATATATAGCCGGAGCCTTCGGCAACTACATGAACCCTGAAAGCGCCTGTGACATTGGCCTCATACCCATTTGTCTGAAAAAGAAGATCGTACCGGTGGGAAATGCTGCCGGAGAAGGTTCCAAGATAGCGCTCATCAACAGGGAAGAATTATTCTACTCGGATACACTGGCAAAGGAGATATCCTTTGTTGAACTGGCTGCTTCCCCTGAATTCCAGGACTGCTTTGTGGACGAACTGGAATTCCCGGAACAATAGATATTCCATTACTATGAAAGCTTAAGAATGATGAATGGGGGTTTTTACATGATTGACTATGAACAACTGGAGAAACTGGGAACAGATACCGGATTCTCCCATATAGCACCGCTAAAATGCAGCACCATCGAACTGCTTCCGGAGGTACGCCAAATGTGCGAGGCCAACACATGCGGAATGTACGGCAAACGCTGGAGCTGCCCTCC
Source organism: Blautia marasmi (assembly GCF_900258535.1). Lineage (NCBI taxonomy): Bacteria > Bacillati > Bacillota > Clostridia > Lachnospirales > Lachnospiraceae > Blautia > Blautia marasmi. Next base: position 2,282,636 of record NZ_OIWX01000001.1, on the reverse strand, counting down.
CGGATGCGGGACCCTGGAAGACTGCCGTGCCAAGATCCAGCAGTATAAAAACGGGATCCTGGTTCAGACCGTAGGCCAGCTGGAGGATGCCATGGATGGGGAAACCATGATGGAGACAGAGGCTCTGCATAAGAAAAACTTCTTTGCCATGGAAAAGCTGCTGAGGGAAACCTATCCGGACATGCTGGCCATAGGTGCGGGCTGCTGTACCAGATGTGAAACCTGCACCTACCCTGACGAGCCCTGCCGCTTCCCTAAAAAAGCCTTTTCTTCCATGGAAGCCTATGGTATGCTGGTCACTCAAATCTGCAAAGCCAACGATATGACTTATTATTATGGTCCCTGTACCATTGCCTATACCAGTTGTTTTCTGCTGGAGTAAGCGCCATTCGGTAACCGTTCAGCGTTCTGGACTGTTACGCCTTTTTCTCATTGAAACAGGAGGACATCATGACTACTTTAGAAGAACTTCGTCAGGCAATTGAAAACGGGCATCCGCGTGATGCCCAGTTTCTTGTGTCCAGAGCTTTGGAGGAACATATCCATCCTTCCGTCATTGTGGAGCAGGCTATGGTGCCTGCCATGAAGACAGTAGGGGAATATTACAAGCAGAACGATGCGGATATTCCCAAAATACTGGCGGCTGCCCGCAGCGTGAGAAAGGGATTTGACATCCTGGAGGAGCGATGCGGCGCCTTGGAAGATCAAAGCATTGGCACTGTTATTCTGGGTACTGTCGAAGGAGACCTGCACGATGTTGGAAAAAACCTGGTTGCCATCATGTTCCGCAGTGCCGGCTTCAAGGTCATTGACCTTGGAGTTGACATTCCGGAAAAGCAGTTCCTGAAAGCGGTCCGTGATAATCCGCAGGTTTCCATTGTATGTATCTCATCCCTGCTCACCACCTCCATTCCGGAAATGCAGCAGGTTGTCAAATCTCTGCGCCGCCACGACAAGCAGCACCGGCTGAAGATCATGGTGGGAGGCGGTGCCGTCACACAGGAATTCGCCGACTCCATCGGCGCGGACGCCTACACGGAAACCGCCGTGGATGCTGCGGAAAAAGCCAAGACATTTATCGTATAAACGGGGGATTACTTTGAAGTTATCAGCAGTGCTTTTATCCGAAATGATAAATAAAGAATTTCATGTTATCTCTCAGGGAAATCTGGATACAACTGAGAGCTTTCTTCGTCCATTTTTATATGAGGACGGTTCCGGCTTTTCCACAGGGCATATCTGTCTTGTGAGGGCCAAAGACACGGAATCACTGGCCTCACAGCTCACAGGACCGGTCTTTCTGATCATCTCCGTCAGAACCGGTGAGAATTTTACAACGCCTTCGCACCCCTATCTGGTTCTGGATACGGGCTATACTCTGAGCCGCATCTTCAATTTTATCCAGGACCTCTACGACACTTTTGACACCTGGGATGAACGCCTCAGTACCATTCTTCTGAGCAACGGCAGTGTCCGTGACCTTCTCAGTGTATCTCTGGAGATCTTTCATAATCCCCTGTGTGTCATCGGACTGGATTTTACACCCGTGGCTAATGCAGGGACAGAACGGATACCGGAAAAATATCATCTGTACTCAGAAGACGGCTTGAACATCGAATATGTAAATGCACTTGCTCAGGATGAGGACTACACAAAAATGCTGGACGCCGACGTTCCTGTATTCTTCCCCGGTTACATCACGGGACTGAACACCCTGAACGTCAATGTACGGCAGGACGGGCATACCACACACCGTCTGGCTCTCATAGAATATGAGCACCCCATAGAGAACGGGGACGGTTATCTGCTCGCCCATCTGGGGGGCTATGTGGAATACCTGCTCTACCACGAACAGGCCCCTGCCTCACGGCAGTCCGACGCGCTGCACAAGATCCTTCTTACCGTGCTCTCTGACCGCACAGCCGACTATCTGGACATCAGCCAGAGACTGTCTGCCCTTGGCTGGAGCACACAGCACGATTATCTGTGTCTGATCTTCCAGATCACCTATCTGGATCAGAAAAAGATCACCACCAGGGCTATCTGCAACTATCTGGAAAAACAGTTTCCCTATTCCTGCAGCTTTCTTTTCAAAGAAGAGATCGTCACATATTTTAATCTGAGCCGTCTGGAGATGGATGAAGATACCGTGGCGGGCAGCCTTACTTATTTCATCAGGGACAGTTTCCTGAAAGCCGGATACAGCCGCCCCATGCAGGGCCATATGAATCTGCGGCGCCAGTATATCCAGGCCAGCACAGCCCTGGATGTGGGAAGCCGGAAAAAGCCGTACCTGTGGATCCACCACTTCAACAATGTGGCACTCACCTACATCCTGGAACAGTCCACACGCAGACTGCCCGGATATATGCTGTGCCATGACAAGCTGCTTGATCTGCAGAAGACCGATCGGGAGCAGAATACGGAATACATGCTCACCCTCAGAACGTATCTGGAAGAAAATCTCAACGCCACACAAGCTGCCTCATTGCTGTTCATCCACCGAAGCACATTTCTTTACCGCCTGGACAAAATCAAAAATATTTTGGATTCCGGTCTGGATGACCCGGAAGAGATTTTTTATCTGAACCTGTCCTTCCGTCTCCTGGAGCAGGAGGAGGAAAAAAATTAATTCTCCTCCTCCATAATATAAAAGGAGGCGGACAGGTAAAGCCTGGAACGGAAATCCTCCAGATCCATCTGGGTCAGTTCAAGGATCCTCTCCAGCCGGTTCAAAAATGTACTTCTATGTATAAACAGCTTTTTTGCTGTCAGTGCCGCGTTATATCTGCACTGAAAATAGCAGTACAAGGTCTTATAGTACTCTGTATGCATTTTCGCATCGTGCCCCTTCAGCACCAAAAGCCCCGGGGCACAGATCTGCTCCGGTTCAAATCCCCCTCTCCCATGTATGAGGATATAATCCAGCGCATAGTCATCAAACCTGAAGTACCATGGTGTGGAGTCTTTTTTTATCCCCATCTCAAGGGCAATATCTGTCTGCTTAAAAGCGGTCTGTATCCCCTCAAATCCCCGAAATCTCCGGCTGATCCCAGCTGCAAGGAGGTTTTCCCTTAAAAAGTAAGCCAGTTCCGGCTGAAAGTCCGTCATATGAAGCCTGCTGCCGTTCAACAGGACCATCAGGCTGTCATTATATGCCACACAGCAAGTATCCTTCCACTGAAGTTCCATCTGAGGACACAGGTATTTGTCATACAGGGACTTATCATACCTGTAACTTGGACGCATCTGGATCAGGTAATAGAGATCATCTTCTGACCAGGAAACATTGCCCAGTGCGGTCCTGAGCCTCTCACCGGGAACCGAATTCCCCCTCAGTTTCAGCCTGAGCATTTCATGCAGGCTGTCTAAGGCACGGTCAGCCATGTGAAAGGCCCCGAACCGCTCATACATCCGCTCCACATACTCTGCGGCCATATGGAGCAGGTCTTTGTGGTATTCATTATTCAACGGTGAGGTGCAGGATACAGCCAGCAGTTTGCCTGTAAACTCGCCCTCGAAAAACAGGTTCTTGCAGAGAAAGGTCATCTGCTCCAGCGAATAGGTATACACCCCGGCAAGCGTTGTGCTCCGCTGGTAAGACGGGTCTGAGATCAGCTGGCTCACCAGCGGCATGGGCAGTGCACGGCTTTCGTTGATAAACCCTTTTTTAAATCTCCCCTCCCTGTCAGCCAGCGCCACATAAGAAAAATTGGCATCTGTCAAAGCCAGGGAGGTGTCAAAGATCCTTCCCAAGCATTCTATCAGTTCACCGAAATCCTGGTTCTCCATAAAAACATCTGTCACGGCCCGCTCCACATCCTCAAAATACTGGAAGATCTCCTGCAGGTCATTGAGCACCTGCTCCCTGGATTCTTTTTTGTCCAGCACAAGCAGGTCTGTATCAATCCGACAAAATATATCATCCACTTCCCCAAAACAGATAAAAATGCAGTCCTTCCACAGGGATGACTTCAGGTCTATTTTCCTCAGTTCTCCACTCTCGATCAAAATCAGGTGCCCCCTGCACAACTGTCCCTCCCTGTAATAAACAGGCCTTTTCACCTTGATCTTACCGGGATTGCAGGAAATTCTCCTGGCTTCGTACTTTTTTTTCAGATGATAGTAAATTTGGTAAAAAGTAAGTTTCATACAAAATCATCTCCTCACTACAAAGTGTAGTGTATCCATACTGAAAAGTCAATTATTTCATCGTATTTACTGGTTACGACAATTCTGTTATGATAAGTCTAGTACATCATAAAATAAGTTGTTGGGGTTTCAAACAAAGGAGGTATTCATTTTATGTTAACCAGAAGACAGAATTTATTAGAGACGATCCGCGGCGGTCATCCAGACCGTTATGTAAACCAATACGAGGCATTGGGAATGATCTTCGGCAATCCTTACACGGCTGCCAGCCCAAGCCCGGAATACGGTAAACCCCCGATCAAAAACGCATGGGGCGTAACCATGGTGTGGCCTGACGGAACACCCGGCGGATTCCCGATCCACGATGAGGAACATATTGTCTGCAAAGATATCACACACTGGAGAGATTATGTGAAAGCTCCGCGCCTGGATTATTCTGATGCAGAGTGGGAGCCATTTATTGCCGAAGCGGAAAAAGTAGACCGCAATGAATATTTTGTCACCCAGTTTATTGCTCCCGGACTTTTTGAACAGTGCCACCATCTGCAGGAAATCCAGAACGCACTGATCAACTTCTATGAGGAGCCGGAATGTACCCACGAATTGATCGAATTCCTCACAGACTGGGAACTGCAGTACGCAGAAAAGATCTGCAAATACATCAAACCGGACGCCATCTTCCATCATGATGACTGGGGAAGCCAGACTTCCACCTTTATCTCCCCGGATATGTTTGAAGAATTCTTCCTTCCGTCCTACAAGAAAATTTACGGCTACTACAAAGACCACGGCGTAGAAGTTGTGATCCACCATGCGGATTCCTATGCGGCAACCCTGGTTCCGTTTATGATCGAAATGGGGATCGACATCTGGCAGGGCTGTATGACCTCCAATAACATTGCGGATCTGATCGCCAAATACGGCGAGAAGCTTACCTTCATGGGTGGTATTGACAGTGCTTCCGTAGACCGTCCCGACTGGACACCGGAGCTGGTGGAAAAAGAAGTCCGCCGCGCCTGCCAGGAATACGGAACCAAATATTACATTCCGTGTATTACCCAGGGTCTGGGAATCAGTACCTTCCCGGGTGTTTATGAGACAGCCAGTGAGGCAATTGAGAAAGTAAGCAAAGAGATGTTCAAATGATCATAAAAAACGCCCGGGACAGCTTCCACGCTGCCCCGGGCGTACTTTTCTACTCCTCAGGGGAATCCCCAGTATTCCATTCTTCCTCCGGAAGCTCAGATTCCTCCTCCAGTTCATCCCAGTTGATGGAATCCATCAGTTCTTTTGCCCTCTCATAGGTGTTCCTTCCAACCAGGATGTCAGTACCAAACGTACCGGATGTCCCGGCAATAATAGTTAGATATCCCCCTATGCTGTATCCCTGGGCAATGTACGGAATATGGTTTTCATCCAGCAGCCCAGTCAGGGCTTCCCTCTGGTATATCCCATACACGGTCCTGAGCTTTATCATCTCGTATTCGTCTTCCTGTTTCTTCTTATGAAACATATCCCCTCCGTCAGAGACTATTCTCTCCAGTCCTTATTTACAGGCACACCTTTGCGGAAATACTCTTTATCCTCATCTGTGATAGGCCTGGCCACGCGGCACGGGGTTCCGAACGCTACCACGTTATCCGGGATATCCTGTGTAACCACACTGCCGGCTCCGATAACCACATTATTTCCTATGGTGACACCCGGCATGATCACCGCGTTGGCACCTATCCATACGTCGTTGCCGATATGCACCGGAAGGGAGAACTGCGTGCCGTCCCTTCTGAATTCTCCGTATACCGGATGTCCGGTCACACAGATGGATACATTGGGGCCGCACATAACATAATCCCCGATATACACATCCACATCATCCACGATCACCAGGTTAAAGTTAGCATAGAAGTAATTGCCCACATGGGTATTACATCCGTAAGAAAAATTCACCGGTGACTCGATCCAGACCTCATCTCCCAGAGAACCAAGTATCTGTTCCAAAAGCTCACGCTTCCGTCCATAGTCGGACGGGTTTGTCTGATTATAGGCGAATGTCAGCTCCTTGCCGTGCTTTCTCTGCCTCTCGATCAGTTTTTCGTAGGCAACATCTTTTTCATCCTTATGCCCGAATTCCCGGTACAAAAGACCGCTTTTCATCTGCTGTTCCAATGACATATATTCAATCCTCCTTTATGTCCACTATTTTATCAAACTTTTCCCGTAAAGTCACGAAAATTAACGCTCCGGCAGATTTATGCATTTACTGTTCGGACTGTAAGAAGAGTTCCCAGAAGGGACATTCAGCTGCCCACCGCCAAAAGCAGATCAGAGAATGTTTCCAAATTATAATTGGCTTTATTACATTTGACCGCGTCACCGATGGCAGCACAGTCCATATTTCCTGCGATAGCCGCCTCCAGACCGGACTGGGCATCTTCCACCACCAGACAGTCCTGTGGCTGCAGATCCAGGTACTCTGCGGCTTTCAGGAATACTTCCGGGTCGGGTTTGGAACGTGAGATATTATTGCCGTCTGAAACTGCATCAAAATATCCGTCCAGTCCCAGACGCTCCAATATAAAGCCCGCATTCTTACTGGAGGAACCGATCGCCAGAAGGAGTCCCCTGCTTCTCAGTGTATCCAGTGTCTCTTTCACCTGTGGGTCCAGGTCATCTGTGGTCATATTTTTCAGAAGTTCACGATACAGGTCATTTTTTTCTGCCGCATAGCGCACTTTATCCTCCTGGGACATCTGACCATGGTATTTTTCCAAAATAATATCAAAACTCTCCATCCGGCTCACGCCTCTGAGTCTGTTGTTGATCTCCTGGTCAAAATAGATACCCAGCTTGTCAGCCAGTTTCTTCCATGCCTGGTAATGGTATTTGTCCGTATGGCAAATCACTCCGTCCAGGTCAAAAATAATTCCTTTATATTTCATGGTTTTCTCCTTATCTCTTGATCTCAATAATATCCTTTAATGTATACTTTGTGCCAAACACGGTAATCTCCTTGGGTTCCCCTTTTTCCAGGGTAAACACGGTCTTCTCTTTCTCCACACAGACCTGGATGTGGCTTCCCCGGTAACTGATCTTGAACGTATAGGATTTCCATTTATCAGGAAGCACCGGAGCAAAACAGATACCCGACTCTTTCAGCCGCAGGCCGCCGAAGCCATACACCACAGCCATATAATTCCCGCCCATATTAGCCGTGTGGATTCCATCCTTTGTATTATGGTGCAGATTGAACAGATCCAGTTTTGCACTGTCACCGAAATAATCGTAGGCCTTATCCTTCAATCCCAGTTTTGATGCCACGATGCTGAAAATACATGTGGACAGGGAGGAGTCATGTGTAGTCACATTCTCATAGTAGGCGAAGGATTTCCTGATAGTCTCCAAATCCTGCGCATCCTCATAGATAAAATGTGCCAGCACGGTATCCGCCTGTTTGCAGACCTGATAACGGTATAGGCAGAGAGGATGATAATGGAGGAGCAGAGGGAACTTGTCTGCAGGTGTTCCCTTGATATCCCACACTTCTTTTTGAAGGAAAGAATCATCCTGAGGATTGATGCCTGTCTCCGGGTCATATGGCAGATACATCTGCTCCTCCGCTTTCCTGAACTCCGCGATTTCCTCCGGTCTCAGCCCGATCTTCTCAGCCACGGGTGCGAGTTTCCCGGCCTCACCAAGCAGTTCATAAAATCTTACTGCCCAATGAAGATTATACTGGGCTCCCGCGTTGGTGTAATAGTTGTTGTTTACCAGACAGGTGTACTCATCCGGACCGGTCACATCATTGATATGGAATTTTCCCCTGTGGAAATTGCCCGCATCCATCCAAAGTCTGGCAGTCTCAAAAATAATCTCAGCGCCCTTTTCTGCCATCAGATCCAAATCCCCTGTTGCCAGATAATAGGCCACAACCGCATAGGCAATATCTCCGTCAATATGGTACTGCGCGGAACCCGCCGGGAAAAATCCGGAACACTCGGAACCTGAGATCGTCCTCCATGGATAGAGTGCGCCCTTTCTGTGTCCCATGATTCTGGCATTCTCCCTTGCCGCATCCAGAATGCTGTACCTGTATGTGATCAGACTGGCAGATATCTCCGGATTGGTCAGGGTAAAGAACGGCTGCATATACATCTCTGTATCCCAGAAATAATGCCCCTCATACCCCTCACCGGAAAGTCCCTTGGCCGCTATATTGCTGTGTTCATCCCTGCCTGCTGACTGAAGGAGCTGGTAAAGATTGTACCTGACAGCAACCGCCAGGTCATCGTCCCCCTCAATATCCAGTGCTGACTGTGCCCAGAATCCGTCCAGGTACTGCCTCTGCTGCCTGTACCATTCCTCCAGACTGACAGACAATGCCTTTTCCATGGTTTTCTCTGCTTCCTGCCTGCAGTTTTCATATCTGAGAGAATCTGTGAATACCGTATACTTGATCAGACGGACGCTCTCCCCTTCTGCCACATCTGTTCTCATTTTCCGGGTAATGCAGTGCCCGTTCTGTTCGGATTGCTCCTGAAATCCGGAACCGTTTTTACAGTCCAGTACATCCTTCACCGCCGTACATACTGTAAGTCCGGAGGTAACTGTCTCTGTAACCAGATACGATACACCCTCCTTCCTATCCGCGCTTATGGGACGCAGGTGCTGAAAGCTCTCACCGGCCACCCTCGGGTCATTGGGATTGCAGTAATTTTTCACATCCCCGTTATGTACGGATATAAACTCCAGCGTTCCGCTGAAATTCAGTGCCTCCACTTCGTATGATATGGTAAACAGCGGAAGAAGCAGAAATGATGTCATTCTCCTGATGGTGATCCCAACTCTGTGTCCTTTTGGGGAACACCATACTGCCTGCCTCTGTGTGTAACCGTTCTGCATGTCCAGGCTGCGGCTGCTCTGTTCCACCCTGCCGTCAAACATACTGAAAGTGTCCCCCTCAATACGCAGATAAATGGTCTGGGTATCTGCCACGTTGAGCATAGTCTGCTTTTCCTCTGCCAGTCCGCAGAGCTTTTCCGCCTGAGACATTTTTGCTATGTCATAAAAGCCGTTGATATAAGACCCCCGGATCGTGTCATACCCCTTGGCATAACCCTCCTCAAAATCAGAGCGGACCCCAATATAACCATTGGCATTGTGGAAAACCGTCTCATTTAAAAGACACTGCTCATTGGAAAGTCCTATGTTCTCAATCTGGTAAACCCATTTATTCATTCTGTTCTTCCTTTCTTCCATCAGCTTCGCAGCTGCTCTTTTCTAGTCATCATTCTAGCAACAACCCTTTTTAATTTCAATGGTTTTATGCAACACCATTAAATTACATAATAACTTTATTTTTGCTTGAACAGATTGACCAATAACATTACCTAAATTGTACGTTTTTCATAAATAGCATACATATTTTCACCGCCGGATCATCCACTTATTATCTTTTATCTGTTTTATCAGATAAAACTAATTAAATTGCTTTTTTACCTTTTATCCACTATACTTATACATATAGTTTCTAAAATAGTAACTATTCAGTAGGTCTGCGCATTCACTGCGCTGACCGTAAGAAAGCATTCCGCAGCCAAGCAAAAATCCCATCGCCAAAGGCGATTCTGCATGGATCTTTGCCTGTAACTGTGAGGGTACTGAACAGTTACCTAAATTAAAACAATAAGCCGGGAGGGCGCATAATGAAAAGATTTCTTGCCTTGCTGCTGAGTATCATCCTTCTTTTTTCCATATCCGTACCCGTTTATGCCAAAGAGCCGCGTAAAGTAACCGTCGCCTTTCCCATACTGACTGACAGCCGTCTTTACATTGTCAATGAAGACGGAAGTCTTGACGGCATGATGTACGAATATTTTGAAAATCTGGGAAAATGTGCGGGATGGGATATCCAGTATGTTGTGGACGAGATAGAGGTACTGTTCGACCGTTTCTTTAAAGGTGATATTGATATCATGGGAACCACCAGTTATCTGGATTCTATGAATGAATATGCGGATTATCCTTCTATTTCCAGCGGTTTTGACTATACCTGCCTGGTTGTGAAAAGCGACAACACAGACATCACATCAGGAGACCTGACTTCTCTTAACAATAAGTCCGTGGCTATTACAGAAATGCAGGCAAAAAACGGAAAAAAAGAGATGGTGGAGGACTTCTGTGAAAGCAATCAGATTCAAATGGATATAAAAATATATGCCTCCGGGGATGACTACGAAAGCGCCCTGCAAACCGGGGAAGCCGATATGATCCTGATCGGAAGCGCCGCCCGGGGCAACAACATGCGGATCGTCACCCGTTTTGCAGATTCTCCCTATTACACCATTGTATCCAAGGGTAAACCGGATATCCTGCGGGAACTCAATGCCGCGCTGTATACCATGCATGCCATGTCTCAAAATTATGTAAACCAATTAGAAAACAAATATATGAACGGGGATTCCAGCCTTTCAAACGCATTCACTGCTGAGGAAAAGGATTATCTCAAAGAAAAAGGCTCCCTTACAGTGGTCCTGCCCAGGACCTCATACGGAGCTGTTGGGAATCTGGGTGAGAAGGGAAATTATACCTGTCTGGACGCGGATATCGCGGAGTATTTTTGTGAAAAGATCGGTGTTTCCGTTGATTATGTGGTGGCAGACAACACGGAGGATGCCGTTCAGATGGTAAAAGAGCAGAAAGCTGATTTTCTGCCTGTCATGACAGCACTGCCGGGCACTGAGGACACTTACGATGATCTGCAGCTATTTTCCTATAATCCCCCTGAACAGATGCGTACCACCGCCAATCCCTCCTCAAACAAACCTGTACTTGTGCTGCCCAAGTATGAGCATGAGATCCTGGAGGACAATGTGATACTGGAGGATTATGAAAAGGTACTGTACTGCGATTCTGCGTCTGACTGTCTGAAATACGTTGCTGACGGTACTGCCACAGAGACTATATTGGACAGCTTTGCATCCCAGTATCTCCTCATGGCAAACAGTTACCCAAACCTTACCATCGCACCAACCGATCTAAAGCTTACTTCCATGACCCTGGCCGCATCAGCATCTGCTGATACGAATCTTCTCACCCTTCTGGAAAAAGCAGTGCTGAATATGGATTCCTCAGCTATTGATGATATCGTTTACCAGCGCATGATCACAGAACAGACCAACGCTTCCGTGACTTTAACAACATTTTTTAAAAAGCATGTGATTCCCATAACCTTGATCCTGCTGGCTGTGATCGTATTTATCCTGTCCTGTATTGCTTTTGTGGTGATCGCACGTATACGACAGAAAAGTATGCAGGATACACTGGTGGAAAGAGAACGAAACGAGAAGGAACTGAGCCGTGCTCTGGAACTGGCCAATGTGGCAACTGAGGCCAAGACAAGATTTTTGTCCAATGTCTCCCATGAGATGAGGACACCCTTAAATGGAATTCTGGGAATGCTCACACTGATGCAGAACGAGGACTCCCCGGAAAAAAACAAAGACCATCTGGAAAAGGCCAGAATCTCCTGCAGCCAGCTTCTTTCCCTGATCAACTCCGTGCTGGACATGTCCCGGATTGAAAGCGGCAGGGAGACCCTGACCCCGGAAACGTTCCATATGTCCACTGTTTTGGAGGAACTGCGGGCCATGCTCAGTATACAGGCGGAATCCAGAAATATCCATATGGATATCAACGGCGCCTCCATGCCTGACAGAATCCTGTTGGGAGACTGCGTTAAATTAAAACAAATACTGTCGAATGTGATCATGAATGCCATTAAATTCACGCCCGAAGGAGGGCAGATCACACTGACGGCAAAAGAAAAGGGGACCAACGGGACCGGCGAACTCCTCTATTTGTTTGAATGCAGGGACAACGGCATTGGCATGACCAAAGAATTCATGGATACCATGTTCCAGCCTTTTACCCGCTCAGAGGAAGCAGACAAATTGCAGATCAGCGGAACCGGTCTGGGTCTGTCTGTGATCAAAGGCCTAGTGGATCTAATGCACGGCACCATAGACGTGGACAGCCAAAAGGGCGAAGGGTCTGTCTTCCGGATCATCCTGCCCTTCCCGGAAGAACATAACACTGTGGAAGATAGCACATTAGCAGCAGAAGACAAACAGGGATCTGCTGACCTGTCTGCAATGCTGAAGGGTAAGCGGGTCCTTATCACAGAGGACAATGAACTGAATCTGGAGATCACGGAACAGTTCCTGGAAATCATGGGCGTTGTGTCTGATTCCGCTCATGACGGCGCTGAGGCGGTGGACATTTTCTCCTCTTCCTCCCCGGGTTCCTTTGATGCCATCCTCATGGATATCCAGATGCCCAGAATGAACGGATATGAGGCCACAAAGGCTATCCGCAGCCTTCCCCGCAAAGATGCCTGCTCGGTACCCATTATCGCCATCACGGCCAACGCCTTCAAGGAAGATATGGAGAAAGCCCTCTCCTGCGGCATGGATGACCATATTGCCAAGCCGGTGGATTTGAATAAATTACAGGATATCCTTATAAAATACTGCTGCAAACAAGATTAAAAAACAGGTCCCGTGGATTTTCACGGGACCTGCCTTTTTATACCGGCATGGGCAGAACAAAGAAATACATAACAATAAAGTGACATAAACTGCCGCCCATAACAAACAGGTGGAAAATCTCATGGGACCCGAAATTTTTATGGTTCGCATTGAAGATGGGAAGCTTCAGCGCATAAATAATCCCTCCCACCGTATATATGATACCCCCTGCCAAAAGCCAGCCGAAACCTGCCGGTGACAATGCTTTCACAATGGGTACAAAGGCAAACACACAGAGCCAGCCCATTGCAATGTATATGACTGAGGAAAACCATTTTGGACAGGTGATCCAGCAGGCTTTGATCAGGATTCCCACAATGGCCACTAACCACACCGCAGTGCAGAGGATGGTACCTGTTTTTCCGTGGAGTACGATCAGACAGATCGGTGTATAGCTGCCTGCTATGAGAATAAAGATCATCATATGGTCCATCTTGCGCAGACGCCGGTTTACCTTTTCCGTGGAATCAACCGTGTGGTAGATGGTACTGGCCGCGTATAAAAGTATCATGCTCAGCATAAAAATACTCATGGCGATTATATGGATACTGTCCGGCTCCCTGGCCGATTGGATCAACAGCGGTGCTGCCGCCAGAACTGCCATCAGCCATCCTATAAAATGTGTGATCGCGCTGCCCGGTTCTTTGATTTTCAATTTCATAACATCACTCCTTACTTTAATTATGTATATAGTATGTACTTTAGCTGCATTTAGTATCCTTAAATATTACATGTAGTTTTAAATACTATGTTTTGATATTTACTATACTACTACGCATTTCCTTATATTGCAACCCTTTTTTATAAATTTTTTGGAATAGAGAGATTTCAAATCAGCCGGAAACCCGTATACAGCAGTAGAAAAAGAGCCCGGCACAAAACCGGACTCCAGCGCTGCACACAGCAAATGCTGCACGTATTTATTAAGCCAGCCACAGATATTCATATGGCCCTAATACTATATTATCCCACAGGGGAACTGTTTTTCCCTGAATCAGATCATGAAGCTCCCAGGGAAGGCCAAACCAGTTCACAGCATTGCAGTTCACGGTCTGCCGCTCCTCGCTGAAGTTTGCAAGCACCAGCATCTTATCCTCCCTGTGAAATGCAAAGACAGCCTTGTTTCCCGTATCAACGGGGATAGATGGAATATCCGAAGCAAATATACGGTTATCCTTTCTCACCCGGATCATCTCTTTGATACCGCTGAAAATAACGCCCTGCACCGTTCCCATATCATGTCTGTCTGCAGCCTTATCCCAATCCATCGGTGCACGGTGCAGCCATCGGGAATCATGGGCAATGGTATCGTCTTTCTTATAGTCCCACCAGTTCATGGTCCCAATCTCATCACCGCTGTACAAAAGCGGTATGCCTGTATAGGAGATGATCACGCTGTTCAGAAGCAGGATCCTCTTGACTGCCAGCTCCAGTTTATATCTGTCCTTCTTTTCAAGGGCCTCCTCCAGGCCGCACAGGGAAGCCATCGTTCCGCTGTTTCTGGCATCCAGAGTCTCGGGATTGAACTCATATAGTTCACCTTTTGCAAAACTTCCCGGGAATTTTCCCTCCATGAACTGAATGATAAACTGTTTATGGGCCTCAGGGTCCATGCCCAGATCTTTGATGATATCCTTCTCAAATCCCCATCCGATGTCATCGTGGCATCTGGCATAATTGATCCATACCCCGTCCTTAGGCGTACCGTAATCAATTGACATGGAACGCTGCATCAGCCGCACATCCCTGGCCGCCAGAGAATTCCACAGAAGCACCATCAGGGACGCATTATACATGATGTGGCATTCCTTCTCCTCAGGGGTGCCGAAATACTTCACGATCTCATGAGGTTCCACAATAGCCTCACCTAAGAAGATAACAGAGGGGCATACCTCCTCTATGATCATCTCGTACATTTTCAGCAGTGTGTGTACCTGAGGCAGGTTCATGGATGAAGTTCCCAGCTCCTTCCACATATACGGTATGGCATCCAGCCTGAAAATATCAATCCCCTTATTGGCCAGTGTCAAAAGTACGTGGGCGATCCGGTTGAACACATTGGGGTTTTTATAATTCAAATCCCACTGAAATTCATAGAACCGTGTCATGACAAATTTTCCTATATCCTCATAATAAGTAAAGTTCTTAGGCGCCACTTGCGGGAAGATTTCCGTCAGCGTCTTCTCATACTCTGAGGGGATGCCGTAATTGTCGAACATGTAATACATATCTTCATATCCCGGCTCGTTTTTCCTGGATTTCAGTGCCCACTCATGTTCCTTTGCGGTGTGGTTCAGAACAAAATCAATACAGGTACGGATCCCCTTTTTCTTCAGCCTGTCAATAACGTGCTCAAACTGCTCTGTAGTGCCGAATCTCTTATCCACGTTCAAATAATCAGACACTGCGTATCCGCCGTCATTCTGGCCCTCTCTGGACTGCAGAAGCGGCATAAAATGCACGTATGTCACTCCCAGGTCAGCCAGGTAATCAATCCTTTTTTCAAAATTGGACAAGTTTTCCGAGAACTTGTCCAGATACAGCATCATTCCCACCATCTTCTCCGAGAGATACCAGTCATTCCCCTTTTTATCCTGCTTTTTCAGTGCAGCGCTCCTGTCCGCCTTGGCAGTCTTCATAATTTCCATAAGCTGGTCATAGAAAAATTGGGTGATCCCATTCTCCCCGTACAGCCCAAAATAATATGTGCGCAGTTTTTCCATGGACATAGTTTTCTACTCCTTTCACACGCCGGAAGCTGACTTCCGCATTCTCCTGTTACAAGTATACAGGATAGACGGATTTCCCACAAGTCAAAAAGGCACCGCCGATCCATATTCAGGCGATACCTTTTACTCTTTGTTTTCTGTCATTATTCTGCTTTTCCCATTTCTTTTCTAAGTCCGGGCTGCGGGTTTTATGCGCAGATATATTTTTCAAATCTTTCCTTGATCATAAGCTCATCCTCACGGTCCGCATGTACCTGCATGACAATGGAATGGGCCGCGCTGATCAACATTGCGCTGATAACCGATTTGGCATCGTAAATGCAGCTTCCGTATTTTAAATCCACATCGCAGTCAATCTTATTGGCCAGGTTCACAAAATCTATGACCTCATTTACATCTCTTAAATTAACCGGGAATGTAATCATCCCTCTTCCTCCTTCCAGTATGCCGGGCTGCCGCCGATCCGGCAGCTCCGGCTAAAAACGTGTCAGCTTATCTTTTTCTCTCTCTGACACTCTTCCTGTATCTTGTTTCTGGCAAACACGGCTGCGCCTATGACACCCTTTCCCACATCTTCCTCAGAATATACATACCGGAAACCGTATCCCATCACATCAGTGCCCACCTTCTCATTTACCGCTTTTTCAAATACTTCCCGCGGGAAATCCTTCATCTCCATAACACCGCCGCCCACCACAAGGGAATCCGGGTTGAATATGGTAGCCATGACAGCGTATACATGCGCACACGCATCTACAAACTCCCTCAGAGGTTCCTCATCCCTATGTAATGTGAACATGTCCTGTATCATGGTATCCGGATAATACTGCTCTCTTATCTGCTGCAGCCTCCAGCCCGATGCATAACACTCACAGCAGCCCTTCTTCCCGCAACTGCACGGGTCATTTCCCTTATAATAAGGAATGTGGCCCAGGTCAAGCTCTGCTCCGTCCTTGCCCTCCAGGGGTCTTCCGTCAATGATCACAGAGGCGCCCACGCCTGTACCGATATAGATGCCAACCACTATTTTGTCGTTTTCCAGGTGGTTTACCGCCACATCATACTGAAGGAGGTTGTTCACATCATTGTTCACAAATACCGGAACTTCAAAATACTCCCTCATCTCAGCCGCAATATTCCTGTTATGAAATACGACCTCCCCTGCACTGTTTCTTATATTGGTAGTACAGATGACCGTTTCCTTATCATTTGAGACGGAGGAGGGAACACCGATGGATACAGCATCTATGTTCTCAATTCCATTGGAAACCCTGTACTTCTCAATGATCTCACAGAGCTTCTTCACAGGATTGTGGGCATTGGCAATGTAAAAGCTTTTGATGACAGAAGGATCCTTCATCTCATTGTCCGGGGTCACAGCCCCGATGCGGAGATTTGTCCCACCCAGATCAATGCCGATCATTACATTATTCATTCTCCACTTCTCTTCTTTCTTCGTAACTGTTCCGAATTATCACAGTTAATTATAGATCTCATCCACCCAGGCATCTCTCACCATATGAAAGCAGCCGCGCATCATATGATACTCATCATACAAGGCCTGACGGACTTCCACATGGATGGGTATAGCCTCATTCTCCAGAGATTCCACAAATTCCTGGAAACGTGTCATGATAAGCCTGCTGTAGTCACTGTAGCAGCTGTCCACAACCAGAGTTCCCGGGTTATATACCCACAGCAGATTGTACAGGACCCTGACAATGACATCCAGCGCCTCATCCACAACCCTCTTTGCTTCCTCCCCCTGCTCCTCATAGGTGCGGATCACCTCTTTGAACTTCTTATCAATTCCCGCTTCACGAAGTTTCTGGTTCAGGACCGATACAGAGATCATATCCTCAAATGTGGTATATTTTTTCCCTGCACTGTCTGTAAGCAAAAGCATCTTTCCCACCTCACCGGCCATGAGCTCCTGTCCCATGACCGCGGTGCCTCTGTGGATGAAGAAACCTCCCACACCATGACCGCAGTAAAAATAGAACTGGCTGTCTGATTCAGAATCCATACTCTCATATTCCGACCATGCAGCCGGTACCACGTCGTGGAGAACCAGAATATTACCGATCCCAAAGGCTTCCGCAAACAATTGTTTTATATGCAGGTCCTTAAAGTCAGCTATGAGGTCATAATTAACCAGGTCAACATTTTCATAATAGGCACTGGGAACAAACACTGCGATCCCCACCGTAACTGTATGCAAAGCCGCAAGCTTTTCCTTTATCAGTCCAACCGCACGCAGGAGATTTTCCCTGTAGGTGCATTTTTGGTCAAATTCCAGTGTCTGCTCTGCCTCCGGTGCCTCATAGATATCATATATGAGGAAACTGATCTCATCTACAGATGTCAGATTGATGCATACAATATTGCCGAACTTTTCATTTATCTCAAGTGCTTTTGGTTTTCTGCCCACATCACTGCCGCCGCAGACTTTTTCCACAAGGATACCTCCTGCGATCAGGTCATCCACAATATGCTTAACCGTCATGACACTGATATGGTTTTCTTTAGCCAGTTCGCTTCTGGTCTTGGTCCTGTCTCTTAAAATACTCTGCATTATGTTCACAACATTCACATTTCTGATGGTGCTGACTGTCAGCGTCTGTTTTTTATCTGCATCTATAGTCATCGAAATCACTTCCTTAATATTATTTCACTGTTTTGTGGCTTCACCGTTATAATTTTCTTTATTGTAACGGATAATGTCTGCTATTTCAAACATTCTATGAGAGATTTCTCAATGACAGCTACTGCCTCATCCACATTTTCCTTAGATGTGATCAGTGCCGGATGCATGACCACAACTACATTCTCCAGGTTTTTCCTGCTCTCCAGCTCGGTGACCAGTCCTCCCCGCAGCATAGATTCATAGAATTCCTGACCGAGGACATATTTATCCTCTGTAGGTGTTCCCTCCAGTTCCATACCCTGCAGAAGTCCCCGGCCCCGGACATCTTTGATGACCGGATATTTATCCTTCAGCTCTAAAAGCCTGCTGTGCAGATAGTCACCTACCACACGGCTGTTCTCCACAAGACCGTCACGCTCAATGATCTCAATATTTTTCAGAGCACTGCGGCATGTCAGCGGATAGCAGGAATGGGTATGTCCGTGAAGGTTGATCTTGCTCATTGCCTCACCGATTTCTTTTCTGCAGAGGACAGCAGAACCCGGAACATATCCGCTGGTCAATGCTTTGCCTGTTACCAGGATATCAGGGGTCACACCCTCATACTGACATGCGAACATGGTACCTGTCTGTCCAATACCGGTAACTACCTCATCAAAGATCAGGAGCGCGCCGTACTTGTCACACAGCTCTCTGACACCTTTCCAGAATCCCTTTGGAGGAACAATGACACCGCCTGCTGCGAAGATAGGCTCTGAGATCACTGCCGCGATCTTGTCGCCGCCCTCATGGAGCATGGTCTGCTCCAAATACTTCAGACACTGCAGTCCACAGGTTCCCGGCTCCTTGCCAAAATCACAGTGGTAGCAGTAGGGCGGAGCAGAATGTACAAACCCTCTTGGGAGAAGTTCTGAGATACCGGAGTTCTCCTGTATCATCTCCGATTTTCCTGTAGCGGCTGCCGCACCTGCGGTGGAGCCGTGGAATCCGCGGCGGAAGGAGATGATCCTTCCTCCGCCTCTGTAGTATTTTGCCAGTTTCAGGGCAAACTCATTGGCATCTGAACCTGTACACCCAAACATAACTTTGTCCAGGCCTTCCGGGGAGATTTCAATCATTTTTTCAGCAAGTGCTGCTCTCTCCTCTGTTGCGAAGCAGGACGTCACAGACACGATCTTTTCAAGCTGGTCTTTTAAAGCCCCGATCATTTCCTCATTGCCGTGTCCCAGGCTGCACGCTGAGAACTGACCTGAGAAATCCAAGTATTTCTTTCCCTCACTGTCATACAGATACATTCCTTTTGCGTTGGTAAACGCAATATCATCTGTGGTATAGCACTGGATCAAATATTTTTTATCTTTTTCAATGATCTTATTCATATATGGTCCTCCCTTTTCTCTCCTGCAGATCTACCTCTGACAGGGCATCCTTGTCTGCGATGATGGTCACATCCGGATGAAACTGTAATATAGACGCGGGTACCTTGGGTGTTACGGGGCCGTTGATGACCCGGTTCAGGATACCTGACTTATCTTTTCCGCTCACAAGCAGCAGGATCTTTTTTGCCCTCATGATGGTGCCGATCCCCATGGTATATGCCTGGGAGGGCACATCCTCCGCTCTTTCAAAAAAGCGTTTGTTCGCCTCAACCGTGCTGGCTGCCAGGGTGACACAATGGCAGTTTTTTTCAAATATCTCCCCCGGCTCGTTAAAACCAATATGACCATTGTGTCCAAGCCCCAGAAGCTGCAGGTCTACACCTCCGGATTCCTCTATGGTCCTCTCATAGTCACTGCATGCCTTTTCACTATCAGTTTCCATACTGTCCGGTATGTGGGTATTTTCCGGCTTTATATTAATATCCTGAAACAGATTCTGCTTCATAAAGTAGTAATACCCCTGTTCATTATCCGGTTTCAGCCCTTTGTAGTCGTCCAGGTTCATGGATCTCACCCCGGTGAAATCCAGCAGCCCCGCATGGTACCATTTTTTAAGGTATCCATATGTTCCGACAGGGGTAGATCCTGTTGCAAGACCCAGCACACACTCCGGGTTGGACACCACCTCCGCCCCTATGATGGATGCTGCTCTTTCGCTTAATTTATCATAATTTTCAGCCTTATAAATCTTCATATAGCTACCTCTATCGTCTCTCTGTACAGATATTATCTTGCTTCCCACTCACCGTATTTTGCGATTACTTTGTCTTTGATCATCTGGCAGAACTCGTCTGTCACCTGGAAGTCATTGACTACTGTGTACCAGTATCCGTGGCTCTCCAGGAACGCTTTCTCATTCTTGATCGCTGCAAATACGTCATCCCAGGTGATCCCCATTCCTTCCGGCCTGATCTCCACGCCTGCCCTGTGGATGATATCCAGGATCCCGTCCGGGTCANTTGCTTCCCACTCACCGTATTTTGCGATTACTTTGTCTTTGATCATCTGGCAGAACTCGTCTGTCACCTGGAAGTCATTGACTACTGTGTACCAGTATCCGTGGCTCTCCAGGAACGCTTTCTCATTCTTGATCGCTGCAAATACGTCATCCCAGGTGATCCCCATTCCTTCCGGCCTGATCTCCACGCCTGCCCTGTGGATGATATCCAGGATCCCGTCCGGGTCATTTCCTCCCATTGCGGAACCTACAAAGATACCCAGGCATACCGGCTGGCCGTGGATGAATTTTTTCTTTGTCATGTATTCCAGTGTGTAGAATAAGAAGTGGTCGCTTCCCTCTATAGGTCTTGGGTTCCAGCCATTGTTGTGGAAGGCTGCACCGCCCCATCTAAGCCCCTCTGTCAGTACGCGGATCCCTTTTTCATTCAGTGCATAGATGTCATCCATGTTGTCTACCACGGACTGGAACACTTCTCTTACCTCGTCTGCCATCTCCTGGTCATACGGCCATTTTTCCTCACATTTGCCCTGATCAGCCGCGTATTTCCAGTCAAACAGGGAATTGTTGTAGCAGAGCACATCACAGACACCGCTTCTGTTCAGGGCTTTGGGACCGCTCTGGATCACATCATAGTCCACATAGACTGCTACCGGCTCCACATAGCCCACGTATTTTACAACACTGTCAAATCTCAGGCCTGCACGGTGTCCGAACACTGCGTTTGTGGCAATGGAGGTCGGTACCTGGAATAAAGGCATATGTGTCTTCCAGGCTACTGTCTTTGCGTAGTCTACTGCCTGTCCGCCGCCCATTCCGATGACTGCTTCAAACTTGGGAAGTTTTTCGATGTTTGCCATGATCTCGTCGTACTCCAGGGTCTTTACAAAGTGTACAATGCAGTCGTCATCAAACTCATCTTTGAATTTTTCCCATAAGTCTTCCATTGTCACTACCAGGTAAGGTCTCTGTACGATATTTTTCAGTTCGCCAATTAAATTGCGTCCGTAGATTGTTGTAAACATTTTTTTTGCCATGATCTTAATCTCCTTTTTCTATGAAATAATGTAACTGTTCAGTACTTCCCAGTTACGGACAAAAATCCTTGCAGAATCGCCTTCGGCGATGGGATTTTTGCTTGCAGCTCAAGGTTTTCTTACGGTCGGCGCAGTAAATGCGCAAACCTACTGAATAGTTACGAAATAATTCTTATTGTCAGTTTTGTTTTTCTGCTGCAGCCTGTGCTTCTTTTGCTGCTTTTTCCGCTCTTCTTGCTCTTACATCTACCATACATGCTTCCAGCTTTTTATCACTGAGTCCGTAGAACATCTGAAGGACCATATGTACAAGTGTAACAACTGCCGGTATTACAAAAGCCAGGATCAACAGGGAACGGATGGTTCCGTCACTCTGTGTCTGGTTGGCTACATATCCGGAGCCGTCCAGCAGGATACCCATGATCTGTGCCCCCAGTGCAGCGCCGATGGTGATACAGAATCCGTTTACTGCAGATACTACTCCGGCCTGTCCTTTGCCGTTCTTCCACTCGCCGTAATCAACCGTTGCGGGTATCATAACATTGGAGAAAGAATAGTATGCGCCGCTCAATATTCCGTTGATGATAAACATTGCAAAGAGCAGCCCGAACTGCATAGACTGTGAAGCTCCCGCCGGCCCATAAATGCTGCAGGCGAAAAACAGTGCAATGCTGAATACTGCGCTGGATGCCATACAGATCATGTATGCGCGGCTGGTATCCTTAAACAGCCGTATAAACGGCTTCATCAGGAAAACTCCCAGCATCAGCGCTATGGTGTAAGCGAACATGGCTACCGAGTAAAAATCCTCCAGTCCCAGGAAATAGATGAAAATGTAAATGATCATACCGTTTTTTATAGCCTGCATAACCTGTTTGAGGACTTCACCGATCTGTAAGATGATGGCCGGCCTGTTCTTTCCAAAGCTCTTTAACTGTGCAAACATAGGCTCATGTTCCACCTGTTTCAAGTGCTCCCGGCAGGTGCCATCCCTGTTCAACTCGTATTTCTTAGTCATCTGCGCATTCAGTATCTGGAATAACATTACGGTCAGACCGATCGCAAATGCTGCCCAGAAGAATCCCTGTGCCTCGTTTCCGCTGTTGCCGCCGAATATTTTTACCAGCGGCATGAAGAGTGCGGCGGCTGCCACCTGTGCCAGGTTGGTACAGAGACTTTTAACAATGGCAATTGTCTCCCGTTCTCTTGGGTTTCTGGTCATGTTGCAGAACTGTGCGATCTGCGGCATGAAAGAGAATGTGGCACCGATAGAACCAAAGCATCCGTAACACACTGCCGCCCAAGCCACCTTCAGTCCTGTGCTCTCCACCGGCAGAGCTGTGAATACGCCGATAAACAGAAGGAACAACGGTATGATCCCGAAAATTGCCCAGGAACGGTAACGTCCCCATTTGTAACATACATTGTCCAGCATATATCCCACCCACAAATCTGTGAAGCAGTCTGCTACCCGGGCAAATAACATGATGGAACCGGCAACTGTGGCACTGAGTCCCACCACATCCGTGTAAAAATACACCAGATAATATCCAAATATAACCCAGGAAACATTAAAGCTGTATGCCCCGTACATACTGTGTATAATTTTGTCATACCACGGTACCTTGGCGGTTGTGGATGTAAAGTCTATATCATAAGGATCTTTCTTACCATCTAACGGCATTGCTAAACCATCCTGAGACATATAATACCCCCTTTTCATATCTGGTAAGAGAAGATTCACTGTCCGCTGATGTAATGTCCCGAAGACCCGCGCCAGCCCGCACCGAATCTTCTGTTACCTTATTTTATTTTGAAGTTGATTTTTTCTATTTTTTATGTATAATTAATTTTATAAGAATACCTTTGTAGAAGTCTGGCTGCCGTCCTGCAAAACGCGCCTCTTTTATATGCCGGTATTCTTTTTATTTTGCTTCCCACTCACCGTATTTTGCGATTACTTTGTCTTTGATCATCTGGCAGAACTCGTCTGTCACCTGGAAGTCATTGACTACTGTGTACCAGTATCCGTGGCTCTCCAGGAACGCTTTCTCATTCTTGATCGCTGCAAATACGTCATCCCAGGTGATCCCCATTCCTTCCGGCCTGATCTCCACGCCTGCCCTGTGGATGATATCCAGGATCCCGTCCGGGTCATTTCCTCCCATTGCGGAACCTACAAAGATACCCAGGCATACCGGCTGGCCGTGGATGAATTTTTTCTTTGTCATGTATTCCAGTGTGTAGAATAAGAAGTGGTCGCTTCCCTCTATAGGTCTTGGGTTCCAGCCATTGTTGTGGAAGGCTGCACCGCCCCATCTAAGCCCCTCTGTCAGTACACGGATCCCTTTTTCATTCAGTGCATAGATGTCATCCATGTTGTCTACCACGGACTGGAACACTTCTCTTACCTCGTCTGCCATCTCCTGGTCATACGGCCATTTTTCCTCACATTTGCCCTGGTCTGCCGCGTATTTCCAGTCAAACAGGGAGTTGTTGTAACAGAGCACATCGCAGACACCGCTTCTGTTCAGGGCTTTGGGACCGCTCTGGATCACATCATAGTCCACATAGACTGCTACAGGCTCCACATAGCCCACGTATTTTACAACACTGTCAAATCTCAGGCCTGCACGGTGTCCGAACACTGCGTTTGTGGCAATGGAGGTCGGTACCTGGAATAAAGGCATATGTGTCTTCCAGGCCACTGTCTTTGCGTAGTCTACTGCCTGTCCGCCGCCCATTCCGATGACTGCTTCAAACTTGGGGAGTTTTTCGATGTTTGCCATGATCTCGTCGTACTCCAGGGTCTTTACAAAGTGTACAATGCAGTCGTCATCAAACTCATCTTTGAATTTCTCCCATAAGTCCTCCATTGTCACTACCAGGTAAGGTCTCTGCACAATGTTCTTCAGCTCACCGATCAGGTTACGTCCGTAGATTGTTGTAAACATTTTTTTTGCCATAGTTTTTTCTCCTTTTCTAATTTTTAAACAACATTTATAAACTATGTTTAATATTATATTACCCAAGTATTTCCATTTTGTCAATTACAATAAATTCACAAAAAGTCCTAGTACAATTTGTGCACTTTTTTGCACAAAAAAATCCTGAAATAGCTCTGCCTATTGGCGGTTCCTTTTTTATGGTAAAACACTGTAACAGTTCAGCCTACCACTGTCCCGCGAGGTGTTGCCATACATTTGCATGGCAATCCCCAGGCAGCCACGCGCCGGACTGCGGTTTGCGCAGTCTGTGTGCATGCTTTTGCTGCTATGAAGCCGAAAGGCTGAATAGTAACAAAACACTTGGCGATGAATACTGACTGTTTGAAATAATGGAAAACATTTGGTAAAATAGTAGTCAGTTCCATACCTCTGTTCTGTGGGTTTGGGCAAAAACTATTGATTTTGCATGGAGAGGAGGCTCCCTGATGAATATCCCTGTCAAATGGAGTGATGAATATTATGTATCTCAAAAGCGAGTGGTGCTGACACAGGAACAACTGGCAATCCCCGGACTTCGTGTACTTGGTCATCATGTTATGTCCACGGCAACCGAACCCCTGGTTCTTCATTTTCATGAAAATGCTTTTGAATTCATGGTCATCGCAGAAGGCACTTTTTTTCTTCAGGCATCCGGAAAAAAATATAAAGTATCCGGAGGAGATGTTTTTGTGACTCCTCCCGGAGAAATACACAGTTCCAATGAAATGCCCCTGTCCAGAGGAGAATTTTACTGGCTGCAGATGGATATCAGCCATATCCAAAATCTGTTATTTTTAAATGAAGAAGCAGGGGAAGATTTGGTGGAACGTCTGAAAGCCATAGAGGGACATGTGATTCACAGTGATGATAAAGACTTAAAAAAGCTGATAAAGAAAGCTTTCATTTTAGGGGAGTCCGGAGAGAATAAGTACAGAGCAGCAGCATGTCTGGTAGTTTTTCTGAATATGGTAATTGAGCATTCCAAAAGAAGCGGAGTGAATCTTACCGGTGATATTGCTCTGGCCTTGGACTATATACTGGACAATTTAACACAGGAACTGCTGCTTGAGGAACTGGCTGATTACTGCGGGCTTTCCATTTCCCAGTTCAAACAGAAATTCAAAGATCAACTGGGTGTGTCTCCCAGATGCTTCATCAACCAGCAGAAAGTGGAATCTGCAAAAACTCTGCTCCTGGAAGGTATGTCGAAGACGGAAATTGCCATGCAGCTCGGCTTTAGCAGCAGCAGTTATTTTGCAGCAGTATTTAAAAAATTTACATCCTGTACACCCAGCGAATATAAAAACAGAGCCCGGAATGAATAAATTTTTCCGGTCTCTGTTTTATGATCGTCAGATATCTTCAGATGAAAAAGTTACTGTTTTAATATCACCGTTTAATAAAGAAAGGTCCTCATCCGAGACATTTCCAAGTAGATCTACAGAAGTCAGCGGTATAGGATTCTGGCTGGTGGTGATGGAAATCGTGCCCGGAGCATTGCTCACAGAGAAAAATCTGGCCGTATAAGTACCATTATCTTCACCGAAAACGGAAAGGATTCCATCCTCTCCCACTTTCAGAAGGTTTCCTGATGAAGGAAGTTCCGGTTCTGAGGTAGTCACAGATGCCGCATAAAGAGGATGCTGGCAGGACCAGGATTTTTTATAAAAGCTGTCATCTTCCGTAACAGAAACTCCACAGTAGCTGGTCAGATGGAAATAGAACTCCTGGCGTCCGTGATTGGAGATCGTCACATCGGAATCTCCGCAGCTTTGTACTGTACGGATCAACACAGCTTCGATTTCATTTTCTTTTTTAAAGGCAAAAGAAGAATGATTTGTACTGATACTGACCCCGCTGTTGTTTTGTTCTAAAGCAAACCATCCCTGGATTTCTCTGTATTCTGCAAAAAGAGCATCTGTGATCTCATCATGAGGGTTGGCAGGGCTGGCTCCTTCCATAAAATGGCCAAATTTCTGAATGCCGTAGGGAACGCCGTAGTACAGGCTTTCCAGACCTGTATCCAAGCCCAGATGCATCCTAAGCTGTACATCTTTCATTCCTGTCCAGTAAATAACAGGTGTGAACGTAATCTCTTTATCCAGATTGCTGAGAGTCACTGTAAGCTCTACTTTTGAATTGCAAATTTCCGTAGTGACACAAACCCAGGCAGACAGATCATTTTCACCATATGTAATGGTCTTTACAGCGTCTTTAGTGGACCCTATAAGAGGTTTTTCGTAAAGCACCTCATGGACATCCACAGAAGTATCCAGAAAGGCATCTATCATACCGATGGATGATCCCCCGGTCAATACCTTATCCATATCTTTGTCAAGGATCCCCGTGACAGCTCCCAGATCTTTGTCTACGGTAATTTTGTAATAGCTGTTCTCCATGATGATCTCATGTTCTGTTTCCTCTATATTACCGGCTGTATTGCGGGCTGAAGTATTAATAAGCTGAAAACGTCTGTATCCCATAGAAGGAACAGATGCCTCAAAATAAGAACCTTCAGATGTTGTTACGATTGGAAGGCAGTTGCCTTCCGGATCTACCGCAGCACGGGAATCGGATAGATCTTCCTGTAGAAACACTTTGCCGCTTCTGTTCCAGTTGAGAGTATTAAAGACGACCAGATCCCCGCTGCTGCCAATCTTGGCGGCAAGCCGGTCTGTGCAAAAGGAAATAATAGAATCCACAATCTCCATTGCACACGTCTTGTACACATGACGGTCAAAATCTGAGGTAATTCCTCCAATTCCCCCATAATTATGATCCTGTGTGGTCACCTGAAGCCTCCAGGCAAAATCAATCCATTCATTTAATGTGGAAGGTTCTGTCTTCTTATCAAAATAGTTGCGGATTGCATGGGAGCTTGCAGTTTTCTTAAACGGATGGGAAATTTTTAATCCGGTACAGTCAATCCCTTTCAAACGGCACAACGCCAGCAGTTTTTCCGCATCACACAGACGGGCAGACAGCTCTTTGTCCTGATGGAAGGAGGAAACGTTAGTTGCCGAACCGTAAGTTCCCCAACGGCAGGGACTTTCTCCAAAATTACAGGGCAAAGTAACTTTCGGCATCTTTTCCAGGGTATCATAGGCATTTCCAAGGACCAGCTCATATGGATGATCTCCCCTGTTATAGTCTTCCAGCATTTTTGTCAGATTGACCCGTTTGTCTTCTCCGTTTATAAAAGTATCATAAGGGCCCAAATCCCCTGCTGAACAACTGATTAGGACCTTATCACTCTGTATGGCTTTCTCCACTGTTGGGATATTCTCCATAAGTTTTTCAAAATCGTAATAAGTATAGTGGATGGGATAACTATAGGCAGTAACAGCACTTTCGTTAAGTGCCTTCCAGCGGAAACGTCCGCCGTCATAGTATCCCCTGGCAAAAATATAATACTCCACACCTGCTTTTTCACAAATCTGAGGTGTCTGTTCTGTAAGTCCCGGTAAATCAGGATGCGTTGCGATCCTGGTATCATGTCCGGTCAATTTTTTCAGCAGCTTTTTACCGTACTGGACATTGCGGACCAGGGATTCCCCGTCATGATGATTTTCCAGCCGGTCACTGTAGCATGCTCCCACCTCAAGCTGGCCTGTTTTCAAAAGTGATTTGACCAATTCTGTTTTTTCCGGATACTTGTCCAGATAGTATTCAAGAAAACGTACAGATTCAATTATAAAATATTTTTTTTGATCAGCTCCCAGATCCTCGATTGCATCATTCAGAATTTTGGAACCGTCTGACATACATTGTTCCATGGAGCCCATCCAGAACAGATCCAGATGTGCGGAATGTGTTACATATATTTTTTTTCTACTTTGCATCAGCCTTTTACACCTCCGGTGAGATTATTAACAAACATTTTTTTGGAAGAAAGGAACAAAATGACCACCGGAATGGAAATGACTACCGCTCCTGCCATGATGCCGCCCCAGTCCGTACCATGGGCTCCCTGAAAACTGGTGAGGGCCATGGATACGGTGTACAGCTCCTCCTGTGAAATAAAAGACACTGCCACCAGGTACTCCTGCCACACGGTTATGAACACAAAGATTGCAGTGGAAACGATACCGGGTGCGGCGAGAGGAAATACAATATAAAACATGGTCTGCCAGGAATTACATCCATCTATACTTGCCGCCTCTTCCAGGGAAAAAGGAACATCCTGAATGTAGTTTGTCAAAAGGACTACAGCAATAGGGAACGCAAGTCCCAGATAAGTGATAAACAGAGACGGCAGGGTATTGATCAATCCCATACGGCTCATGATCAGGTAAAGTGGAATAATATAGGCCACCATAGGAATGAACTGCGTCAGAAGGACCATGGCATTTAATGTGTTTTTGCCTTTAAATTTTTTTCTTGCAAACGCGTACGCCATCAGAAGGCCTACCAGGAGGCTGATGATCAAAGTTACAAATGTGACGATCAGACTGTTTTTCAGATTAAGCAGCAGATCTACTTCAGTAAAAGCATCCACATAATGGGAAAATGTAAAGGTCCTGGGAATCACAGAGCTTGTCGTGGACAAAATCTCCTTATCCGTCCGCAGGGATGTAGAAATGATCCAGTAAAGCGGAAACACCAGAAACACAAAAAGTCCTATATAGATGAGATACCGAAAAACCGTGTATCCCTTTTTTTCTTTCATATAGTGCATAAAGGCTCCTCCTATAAAACAATGCCGGAACAGTTAATAACCGGCATCAAGAACTGATTTTTTTGCGGGCACCGCTTAACAGTAAATTGATGAATACCACGATCAACAGCAGTATAAGGATCATCATAACTGCAAATGAGGATGCCATAGAGTAGTCATAGAACTGGAAGGCTTGTTTCTGGAGCAGAACGGGCAATGTCTCCGTTGCGCCTGCAGGTCCTCCGCCTGTCATCACATGGATAATACCGAAAGCATTAAAAGTCCATACAAAACAAAGTGTGGCTACAGAGATCAGAGCAGTGGTAATATGGGGAAGTTCAATATCCCTGAAAACCACAAACCGGTTGGCCCCGTCTATGACCGCAGCTTCAATCTGCTCTGCGGAGAGTGTCTGAAGCTTGGCATAAACAGTGATCCCCACAATAGGAAAACTTCTCCAGACATTTGCCATCACAGTGGCCATCATAGCGCCAAAATCACTGGAAAAGATATCTGCGCCAGGTGTGATGATATGTAGAAATTCCAACAACTTGTAGTATGGACCGGTCTGATATGACAGCAGCAGCTTCCATGTGTATCCGGTTACCACTTCCGGCAGAATCCAGGGAAGAAGCAGGAGTGCCTGAAAGATGATCAAACCTTTCAGCCTTTTTGAATTTTGTATAAAAGCAGCAGTCAATCCCACCACCAGCAGGAGTATCAGATTCAGTACAACCCAGATAAAACTTTTCATAAGCGCTTCAAAAAATGTCTTATCATGCAGCAGTTCCTTGTAATTTTGCAGGCCAATAAATGACTTATCTGCATTTAACAAAGAATAATCCGTAAAACTATAATAAACGTTCTGTATAAACGGCATAAAAATAATAAGCATAAGCAGAAGGATTCCAGGTATCACCAACAAATAGGGGAAAAGTCTGCCGCTTTTTTTATACTTATGTTTCAAAGTTCCCACCTCCGCAATTTTCATAGGACTTCAGGAGACGGCCGCCGCTTTTTCATGGGCGGCCGTCTTCATATTCAAAGAAAACGTCTACTGGTTCTTGTCCAGCAGCGCCTGAACACTTTCCTGCGCCTGTTTACACGCATCATCCACGGAAACTTTTCCGTAAAGAACATCATTCCAATAAGTATTGAATTCTTCCACAACGGCATTGAGGTTAGCTACCGGAATCTCCGGAAGCACTGAAGACTCCATCTGCTTACGGAAGGCATCATATTTTTCATCTGTATAAGGAGCGATCTCAAATGCCTTGTCCATCGTGGGAAGCGCAGTTGCGGCAAGTTTTGCCATTGGTTCTGCTGATGTGGTGAGATATTTCATCAAATCCCAGGCTGCCTCTTTGTTTTTGGAACCGCTTCCAATCGCCAGGTGATATCCCCCTGAGGTAGATACACTGCCTTTTTCTCCCGCCGGAATATTGATCAGTTCATAAGTAAAATCCAATTCCGGAAGAAGGGAATATTCCCATGGCCCAAATATGTACATTCCCGCCTTGCCTGATGCGAATACTTTTCGTCCGTCGTCCTCTGTCATAGTCAGGCAATCCTTAGGCATATAGTTGAGAAGTTCCAGATTGAAATTCAGGTAATCTTTCATTTCCGGAGTGTCTATCTTTGCAACGGCCTTATCGCCTTCCAGCTCATAAAGAGTTCCCCCTCGTCCCATCAGGAAAACTCCCTGCTCATATTCCGGAACATAGGCACTCCTTGTCATGGAATTTACAAAACCATAATTGCCGTCTGCCGTCATAGCCGCTGCGGCCTTCAGCATTTCATCCTGTGTTGTAGGATACTCCTGTCCATATTGTTCAAACAGATCTTTATTCACTGCCATGACCCGCGTATCGGTATTGATGGGAACAGCATATTGTGTCCCGTCAAAAGTGCAGGATTCCACCAGCGAAGGGTAGAGGATCTCACTGTAGTTGATTCCATCTTTTTCCGTATACGAATTTAATGGCTCTAAAATACCTGCTTTTGAAAAGGCAAGCGTATCTACATGATTGACAAATATCAAGTCATAATCATCATTGGCCTGGTGTGAGGCCAGAACTTTCTGGTTCATGGCAGTAAAGTCGGCAACCTTGACAAGTTCAACCTCCACATCTTTGTGTTCGTCAAGATATGGCTGCATCGCTTCTTTTACATGTTCATAATCAACTTCCTGTACAATAAAATTCAGTGATACGTTACCTGCTGCTTCTGCCTCATCCTGGGCTTTGTTATCTGTACTGCTTCCGGAACTTTCTGCCGGTTTGCTTCCGCAGGCTGTAAGGGATGCCAACAGAGCTGTTGTCATAAAGATACATAACATTTTCTTGTGTTTCATTTTTTCCTCCTTCTGCTTTTCAGCATATACACTTGTATTGTTTTTAAGTTTCCGTTAAATTGCACAACAAATACGTGATATATGTCAACGCAATTGTATTAAATTACAAGCTCATTATAGGCATTCAAAAAATATATTGCAATCATATCCATACGCCGTACAAAATTAACATTTTTCCAAAAAATAGCTATATATAGTCAAAAAACAAAATTATCAATTTTATACGGTGTATGGATGTGATTGCGGGATGAATTTGATAATCATATAATCCAAATAGAAACAGATATGTTCTGTCAAAATAAAAATGAAGAAACGGCGGAAACCATATTTATGAAAAGGAGAAGGTAACGTATGAAGAAAATGACGTCATTAGAAAGAGTGCAGGCTGTTCTCGCAGGCCAGACACCTGACTGTCTGCCTGTAATTCCCCAAGGATTTATGTTCAGTGCAAAAACAGCAGGCTACAATATCGGAAAAATAAACAGGTGTCCTGAAAAAATGGCAAAAAGCCATTGTATCAGCCAGGAAAAATATGGATATGACGGATGTGTTATTGATGTGGACGATGCAGCTCTGGCCGAAGCTTGTGGAGCCAGGGCGCTTTTTCGTGATGATAATGTAGCTTGTGTTGATGAACATCACCCTGCTGTCAATGACTTGAGGGAAATTCCCGATCTGAAGATACCAGACCCTAAAAAGGACGGAAGACTTCCAGAATGGCTGGAAACTACCAGCAGAGTGACAGAGGCCATCGGTGACCATGTTTTTGTCATGGGACGTGCGGATCAGGGTCCCTTTAATCTGCTGAGTCTTTTAAGGGGAACCCAGGATTTCATGATGGATCTTCTGACAGAAGATGAAGAAGTTATTTACGAGGCAATGGATTGGGCTGTAAAAGTACATATAAGATTTGCCAAAGCCCAGTTGGAGGCAGGTGCACATGCTACCAGCATGGGAGATGCCTACGCCAGCCCCAATCTGATCTCACCGGAATTATATCGGAAATATGCATTTCCATATGAAAAACAGACGGTAGAAGCACTGCAGGGTTATCAAAAACCATACTCCATTCATATCTGCGGAGATACTACAAGTATTATTGAGGATATGGGAAAGACAGGGGCCGGGATCTTGGAAGTTGACTGGAAACTGGACATGGGAAAAGCAAGAAAGCTGGTACCGGACCATGTGGTATTGATGGGAAATATTAATCCCAGTGACCCCATGTATCTGGGAACACCGGAAAAGGTCCTGGAACAGTGCAGAAATGTCATAACTTCCACAAAAGGACGAGGATTGATTTTAAGTTCAGGCTGTGCTCTGGGCGCCAACACCAAACCTGAAAATGTGGAGGCACTGATAAGAGCCGCCAGAACTTTTGGCTCCTATGAACAGTTAAAAGAACTTTCCTGCGGAAAATAACAACCAATGTAAAAAATGGGGGAAAACTATGAATTCCAGAAATTATGGCTGCCGTATCACAACGGATATAACAATAAAAGGAAACAGGGCAGTCGTGATGGAAAACCAGATGCTGCGGCTCACCATTTTAACAGAACGCGGGACAGATATCATTGAGCTGCTGTACAAACCCCTGGATATTGATCTGATGTGGCGTTCCCCGGTCCGTCTCCACCACAAATCTGATTATATTTCCACCACAGGCAACAGCCTTGGCAATTATCTTGACCATAACTCCGGAGGCTGGCAGGAAATCCTGCCCAACGGCGGAAGTGAATGCTTTTATAAAGGAGCCTGCTTAGGCATGCATGGAGAAATTTCAAATATTCCCTGGGAATTCCAGGTCATTCGGGATGAAGAGGATGAGATAGCTGTGGTATTCTCTGTCAGCACCCTGCGTTCTCCTTTCCGGCTTGAAAAGAGGATCACCCTGAAGGCCTTTGAAAGTGTGATCTATCTGTCAGAGAAACTGACAAACCTGGCAAAAGAACCTATGGAATTAATGTGGGGACATCATCCAACAGTGGGAAAACCGTTTCTGGATGAAACCTGCATGATCAGCACCAATGCAGTAAAAGGTTTCACACTAAAACCGCAGGATTTTAAAAACCAGAGGCTGGAACCTGACAGTGAATTTTTATGGCCCCTGTCAAAGGCAAACTGCAAGACGGTTGATCTGTCTGCAGTTCCTCCGGCCAACGAGGGAACTGCAGATATGATATATCTAACCGAATTTCCCAAACATGCCTGGTACAAGGTATCCAGTAAAAAACTGGGATTATCTTACGGTCTCAACTGGGATGGAGAGCAGTTTCCATATCTGTGGATGTGGCTCATATGCGGAGGAGCAGATGGGTATCCGTGGTACGGCAGAACCTATAACCTTGCCCTGGAGCCCTGGACAAGCTACTCTTCCAAAGGACTGACAGGCGCCATAGAGAACAAAAGTGCACTCAGAATGAAAGCCAATGAAGTGATCAAGACAGAACTGGCTTTCCGGATCACAGAGTGCTCTCCCTCTTCCATACACCTGTAAAATAGAAAAACAGGGAAATACCCGTACCGATCATCCATCCCGCCGGCCAGGACATCCAGATACCTGCTGCACCAAAAGGAACGGATAGTACAAAAGCCAGCGCTACCCTTAGGACCAGGTCCGTAAATGTGGAGATCATAAAAGCTTTCATACTGCCGGAGCCTCTGAGTACCCCATCTGCTATGAGTTTTAGAGATATGATCATATAAAAAGGAGACACGATCCGCAGAAATTCCACGCCTACCCGGGCAGCAGACTCACCGCCTTTACTCATAAAAAGCTGAATAACAGATGGCCCAAAGATAAAAAACAAAAGAAACGCAGGCAACGCCACACACAGGACCAGCCGTACGCCGGCCCGGAACCCCTGGCTGATGCGCTCTGTTTTCCCCGCCCCTGTATTCTGCGCCGTAAAACTGGACAGACCATTTCCAAGTGTTGAAAAACAGGTGATGGCAAAAGTATTTACTTTCATTCCAGCCGAATACCCGGCAACCACTGCAGAACCGTAACTGTTGATCAGGCCCTGGACAAAGAGATTTCCAACCGATATAAAACTCTGCTGCAGAATACTAGGCACTGCCACCCTGCTTATTTTTCCCACCATGCTCCAGGAAAATTTTTTATAAGGTTCCGATGTCTTTACACTATTCATCCTTCTCATCAGTGTTACAAGCGCCAGCAGAGATGAGACACCCTGAGCCAGAAATGTAGCCCACGCTACACCCGCAACGCCCATATGAAAGGTTATCACAAACACCAAGTCCAGCACAATATTACCCACAGACGAGGCAATGAGAAAGTACAGAGGCGTCCTGGAATCCCCCAAAGCGGTAAAGACACCGGTACATATATTATAGAGAAACAGAAAGATAAGGCCGCCTATATATATGTTAAGGTATAGGGCTGAATCTGCAAAGATATTCTGCGGCGTATGCATAAGCCGCATCAGAGGACTGCTGAACAGAAACCCAAATGCGGACAAAACCACAGCAATACCCACAGTGGATATAAGGGATGTACTGACACAGCATTTCATCTTCCCGTATTCCCTGGCTCCAAAATACAGGGAAATAACAACAGAACACCCAATGTTCAGTCCCGTAGCAACTGCCATGAAGATCATGGTAATAGGGTACGATGCCCCTACTGCTGCCAGCGCATCCACTCCCACAAATTTTCCTGCTACAATACTGTCCACAATATTATAAAACTGCTGGAACATGACACTGACCAGCATGGGAATGGTAAAGCGCCACAGTACATGAAATGGCTTTCCCTCTGTCATATCTGTAATCATTCGTATCTCATCCTTTCCTTTTTGAGCTTAAATACGTCCTTAACCATTCTATCACCGGAATAAAATACTTGCATTACGAAATATGACATTTTTTTATCTATTACTATTCAGCCCCTTCACACTTCCAAAGCAGAATATGCTTAAGCATTGCGGCCTGCAAAATAACCGCCGGTTGTGGCTTCACGTATTCTTCCTGTCTTTTTGCAGTCTCCAACGGCTATAAAATCTATTCCCAAATCATAGCAGGTATCCCGCAGCCTGTTTGTTTCTGAATCTTTTGGCCGCACACCCGCTGCAATGAGGACGGAATCTGCTGCCAGCATTCTTTCTTCTCCGTCTTTATTTTTTACGATGGCGCCCTCCTCTGTGATTTTCATACAGGAACAGCCTGTCAGCACCGGAATATTATAGTATGCTATCTTTTCATCTATCATCTGCTTCAGTCCACTGTCAGCCTCCCCTGCAATACTATCGGTCATTTCTACGACAGTGACATTTTTCCCGTCCTGGGCAAGGGCAATGGCCTCCTCACATCCCATAAGGCCCCCGCCGATTATCACTGTTTTATTTCCCGGAACAGCTCCTGACTGATGCATAGATGCAGCGTACAATACATTGTTATCAGCAATCCCTTCAATAGGCGGAATAAACGGCTCCCCGCCTATGGCGCCTATAACCAGATCCGGTTCTGCATTCCGGATCAGTTCCGGGGTCACAGCGGTATTCATACGCACTTCAACCTGGCTGTTTTCGATACGGCTGATAAGCGAATCCCTGAACTTACGGATATCCTGCTTAAATTCAATATGATCAGAATAACTGAGTGTTTTTCCAAGAGAATCACTTGCCTCACATAAGATTACCTTGTGGCCCCTCTCCAGTGCACCTAAAGCAGCCTGCATTCCTGCAGGACCGCCGCCTGCTATCAGAATCTTTTTCTCTGCTGTTTTAAAGGAATTCTCCCGGGCAATTTCACGAAGCCTTCCCATAACAGGATTCACAGAACAATATACCACCCCGTTTGGATATGGTACATAAGGGATAAGTGCACCGCTGTTACAGCGCATACAGCGGATACAGTGGGCAATTTCATTGCTCTTTCCCTTCAATGCCTTTTTAGGAAGAAATGGGTCTGCTATCATTTGACGTCCCATAGCAACCATATCCACCTGTTCTTCCTCCAGCAGTTTCTCCATCTCATCCGGATCCGACAATCCTCCGATACCTGTAACAGGTACACTGACTGCTTTTTTTATGGCTGCTGCATATGGTATGTTTACTCCATTTGGAAAAAACGGCCCTGGAAACATACGCACCATAGTGGCTGGGTCATGGAAACTTCCCACAGATACATGGAATGAATCCACCCTGCTCTCGATCATATGGGCAAAGACTGCCATTTCTTCCTCTTCCAGACCTCCCTCAATAAGCTCTGAACCTGAAATACGATATTCAATGGGAAAATCTCTGCCGCAGCGTTCCCTCACTCTATCCAAAACCATAATAGGGAATCGGGCACGGTTTTCCAGACTCCCCCCATATTCATCTGTCCGTTTATTATTTAATGGTGAAAGGAATTGGTCTAAAAGCCATCCGTGACCTCCATGTATCATTACCATATCAACGCCTGCAAATTTCGCCATAAAAGCCGCCTCTGCATAGGCGTCGGCAATCTCATTCATCATCTCCTCTGTCATTTCTTTCACTTTGGCACCATAATGATTGACTGACGGGGACGGCCCCCACACCTCCCCGTTATCAGGAAGATAAGCAGGATGTGCTCTTCTGCCGGAGTGTACAAGCTCTATCGATACAAACGTGTCATACTGATGCACACCGTCAACCAGCCTTGTCAGGGACGGCAGAAGGCCCGGATCATCCAGATGAGCCATCCGCGGATGACATGCATCCGTACGTGAATGGATTCCGGTCTCCCCTATCGTAAGAAGTGCCGCACCACCTCTTGCCAATGTGGTATAGAAATCAATGTTATCCTGTGCAAAATACCCCTTTTCCTCCCCACGTCCGGTGATTGTCATGGGGGACACGCAGATTCGGTTTTTTAATGTCAGCCGGCCAATCTTTATGGGGCTGAATAAATGTGGATAATGCTTCATAATTCCCTCTCCTTTTGTAATACCTGCTTTTTAACCGTACAGCAGAATTTGTATAACTTTATCGTAACTGTTCGGTACCCTCACAGTTACATAGTTATACTTTATCTTACACCAGAAAAGGTGGAATAACAACAAAATAGAAAACAGGTCCCGTACTTTTTACCAATAAAAAGAAGGGCCAAACGGCCCCTCCCTAATTGTTATGTGAATGATACAAATGTGAGGAAATTAATAATTCTCTACTTTTCTTTCAAAGTATGCCTTCGGATGAGCACATACCGGACATACTTCAGGAGCTTCCTCTGCCTCGTGTACATAACCGCAGTTTCTGCACTTCCAGCCTAAAGGAGCATCTCCCTTAAAGGTTTTGTCAGTTTTATAACTTTCAAGGAGTTTTTTATAACGTCTCTCGTGCGCAGCTTCCACTTTTGCAACACCTTCAAATTTTACTGCCAGTTCTTCAAAGCCCTCTTCTCTGGCTTCCTGAGCCATACGTGCGTACATATCTGTCCACTCGTAGTTCTCACCTGCAGCTGCGTCTTCCAGGTTCTGCGCAATATCATGGATTCCATGGATCTCTTTGAACCACATTTTAGCGTGTTCTTTTTCCTGGTCTGCTGTCTCCAGATATAAAGATGCTAACTGCTCATAACCGGCTTTCTTTGCTGCTGATGCATAATATGTATATTTATTTCTGGCCTGTGATTCACCGGCAAATGCATCCCATAAGTTTTTCTCTGTTTTTGTTCCTGCGTACTTTGACATAATAAAACCCTCCATAAGATTCTGAAAATAACGACTATTTATTTTCTTTAGCAGAACCGGCCATCCGCCGGCTCTGCCAATTGGTTGCTAATAGATAAATACCAAAACTTTTATATGGATTAGCCGAAGTATCTCTTTAACAGGCCTTCAAATGCTTTTCCGTGACGAGCCTCGTCTCTAGCCATCTCATGTACTGTATCATGGATCGCATCCAGGTTAGCAGCTTTTGCACGTTTTGCCAGGTCAAATTTACCAGCTGTTGCTCCGTTCTCAGCAGCAACACGCATTTCCAGGTTTTTCTTTGTGCTGTCTGTTACAACTTCGCCTAATAACTCTGCGAATTTAGCAGCATGCTCTGCTTCTTCATAAGCAGCTTTCTCCCAGTATAAACCGATTTCCGGATATCCTTCTCTGTGAGCTACTCTAGCCATAGCCAGGTACATACCAACCTCTGAGCACTCGCCTTCAAAGTTAGCTCTTAAATCAGCGATGATATCTTCGCTTACGCCCTGAGCTACTCCAACAACATGCTCTGCTGCCCAGCTCATTTCGCCGGCCTGCTCTGTAAATTTATCAGCACCTACGCCACATACCGGACATTTCTCCGGAGCTGCATCACCTTCATAAACATATCCACATACACTACATACAAATTTTTTCATAATACTCATTCTCCTTTTTTCATTAAAATTTTGTTATTTATTAGTTTCTTTTTTGATAACAGTAATGATTACTGTTTTAATGTAACATACTTGACAATTTTTGTCAACTAGTTTTTTTAATTTTTTTTGATTCCAGACATTCTTTACAAACTCCGTAAAAAGTAGTCATATGACCTGTTATTTTACCGTCAAAGCTCTCGGCCACTTTCTCCTTCATACAGTCAAATTCGTCTGCCTCTATGTCTGTGATACTGTGACACTGGGTGCATATAAAATGACTATGAGGTTTTGTATTGCAGTCAAATCTGTCCGGCCCATCTCCTGTTGTTATCTTGGCGATCTCGCCTAAGTCAACCAAAAGAGATAAGTTCCGATATACTGTTCCAAGACTGATATTCGGAAAATCGGCTTTGATTCCTGCATATACAGTATCGGCCGTAGGATGCTCCTTGCTGTTCATAACGAACTCGCGGATGGATTCCCGCTGACGGCTGTACTTCAATGTTGCCATCGCACCCTCCTTTCAATAACAATAATTGTTACTGATATAACTATATAATACTTAACAATTTTTGTCAAGTATAAATTTATAAAAAAACCGACTCTTTTTTCAGCCGGCTTTTGTAGAATACTTATGAATCGTTTTTTTGTATATATTTTATGCTGATATTGCCTATTGTATACCTTATAATGAATATGCTGTCGATCCTTTCCAGCGGGAAGGAGGTGATCTTGTTGGACTACATAATTAGTTTTATAATTTCGGTCATGGCCGGTATTGTCACTTACTTTATCGGCAAATGGCTAGTACAGCATTGCGTAAATAACTGTGATATAGTGCTTGATATCTGCGTCAGGTGTGCGTCCATGAAGCGACGGAGTAGTGGACCCTACGCCTAGCTTCGTGGGCGTGCTCCTGGCGTAGATAGCGAGTGCTATATCACAGGAATTTACGCAACGCTGTACTAGACCGAAATAAAGACAGCTAGCCAAAGTGAACCCCCACGGAAGGGCACTCCGTGGGGGTTCTTTTCTTGTTGGATTACATAATTTAATTTCTTTCACTTTTAATAATATCCTTTTTTTCTAAAAAAGTCAATACCTTTTTGCAACAAATCACTTTGCACAAACACAAACCGCATCACCTGGCATCCAGCGCATTGAGTGTATACTCATGTATTGCT
Organism: Blautia marasmi; assembly: GCF_900258535.1. Taxonomy (NCBI): domain Bacteria; kingdom Bacillati; phylum Bacillota; class Clostridia; order Lachnospirales; family Lachnospiraceae; genus Blautia; species Blautia marasmi. Next base: position 2,242,567 of record NZ_OIWX01000001.1, on the reverse strand, counting down.
TCTCTCCTGAATTTATCCGACTCCAGTATATGGGAGAACAAAATATCCACCATAACTAATATAGGAAACTGTGGGGATATCGCCTTCCCCTTTTCCAGATTTTCCTTAACGGCAAACAAAAGTATCTCATCGCAGTAATCCAAAAATGTCTTATCCTTCCTGGATGTCATTAATAGGGTAGTGGCCCCTCTCTCTTTGGCTGCCTTCAGGGAAGTCATGACTTCCTCTGTCCTTCCGCTGACACTGATCCCGATAACAGCACAGTCCTCATCCAAAAGCACGGAGTTGATCTTCATGATATGCGTATCCGTCACTGCTTCCACGTTAACACCGATACGCATAAAACGAATCTTCATCTCCACGCCCACCAGACCGGAACTTCCCTTGCCATACACATATACCCGCTTCTTTTCGGACAATATATTGACAATACGCTTCATCTGCTCCTCATTCACCAGGGAATAACTCTTGTTTAAAAGTTCCTGGTAAGTATTCAGCACCATTTTGGTCTGGTCATTACTCACCGGGTAATTCCGCACGGTTCCCTGCTCATAACAAAAAAGAAACTCCCGGTATCCCTTATATCCACACTTTTTGGCAAAACGTGACAAGGATGCCTCTGACACGTACAGACGGCTGGAAACACTCTTGGAGGACAAATCCGTTTTCTCTGAATTATTGATAAAGAAATCAGCGATGGTCTTCTCCAAGGGTGTAAAGCTGTTATAGATTGATTCTATTTGAGGAATGATATTTTTTTCATACTGCTCCATTCGAGCACCTCCATTCTATCTGTCCCTGCGGCAGGCAGCTCTCTTGGACCGGACAGCTAAAATATCAGCTAAGAATGCCTTCCCCTAAAATGGTAAAATGCTCCCAGCATCCCTGCCTGATTTTTATTTACCGCAAAGGCCAGCCTGGTATGGGAAGCCACTGAGGGTATCAGATACTTATCCAGGCTCTTTCGGATCCGTTCATACAGATATTCCTTCTGGGCCATGATCCCGCCTCCCAGAACTACCACTTCCGGGTTGATCACATAACAGATATTGGCAATCCCCATTCCAAGCACATCCACCATCTCATCAATGGCACGGATACAGTCCGCATCCCCCTGCTTTGCATGTTCAAACACATACTTTCCGTCAATACTTTCAGGGCTTATCTTCTTGTATTGGGCTGTCTTCTTCACCAGGATACTGCTTGCACCCATATCCTGAAATTCGCCGCCCGGAAGATGCATATATCCGATTTCACATCCGCTTCCGGAAAATCCATGGAACACCTGGTTGTCGATCACAATAGCACCGCCGATCCCTGTCCCGATGGTAAGACACAGACTGATCCTGCTCCCTTTGGAAGCACCCGCAAAATTTTCCGCAAGCCCTGCACAGTTCACGTCATTTTCCACCTCACAGGGCAAATGAAATTTGTCTTCCAGAGTTTTTTTAATCTCTGTTCCCGTATATTCCGGAATCAGTGGGGCGGAATGCGTGATCCTGCCCGTTTCGCAGTCCACCATACCGGCTGTTGAGATACAGATACCCGCCGGCCTGTGATCTTTCAGGTAATCCTCGATGATCTTCACTGCTTTTTTCATGATTCCCGGTCCGCCATGCTGCATAGCCTCTGTGGGCATCTCACCTGCAGCAACAAATACCGCATCTTCCTGTATTATACCATACTTTATCGAAGTACCGCCAATATCTATACAAATATATTGCTTCATACGAATGCTCCTTATATTACTGTTCACTACCTTCACAGTTATCCTTTTCTTCCCCGCATTTTCCGCGGCATAAAAACGTGACAAAAGGGAACTGTAATGTCACATCCCCGCGGCCGTTACAGTTCCCTATATTGTACCATGAGTCTGCCCCACAGTCTTAAAGAATCATGGATTATTTGATTTTTATCTTAAATATGGCTTTCTTGATAACAGCCGGACCATCAACAGCAACCGCTGTCCTGTGGGCATCCTTTGGGTAGCAGAGAAGAAAATCGCCTTCCGTCAGAACCACATGGCTGTTAGGCTCACCGTCAAGAGGAAGAAAATCATCCTTCTCCACAAATTCTTTTTGTTCCATGTTATCAATAAAATTCACATCAATCTGTTCCGGGCCTCTCAGCATAAAATGCAGATCCAGGTATTGTCTGTGTGCTTCCCAGAAACGGTTCTCGGGTGTTGTAGTCTCATACTCTACAATATTCACAAACAGATCATCCCCGTCAATCTCGTGGCTGCCCTTCTCATATCCCTGCAGGTCATGTTCCTTTGCGTACCGGAAACATTTCAGCACTTCCTTTTCCAGCCAGGAATAATCCTTCAAATCTCTGATATTACCAAATACCATTTTGCTGCCTCCTTTGCAGAACAGAATCAGGTTCAGTTTTTGTAAATTGTTGTATGCGCAGCCGGTACGGAGTTATCGCCCTTAACTTTTCTGGAAATTATACTTGCAGGAAGACCCACAACCAGAGAAACCACAATAGAGATAATGGAGTAGGACCAGATAGAGATCGTCACATCCGGTGCCACAACCGGTACCACATATTTAATAGCCACCATAACAGCCGATGCTGCGATAAATGCACATACAGCGCCAAATGTATTGGCAACCTTGGTAAATGCGCCCAGGATGAACGTACCAACCAGGATACCAAGTACCAGACCCATAAATCCGTTAAACCATTCGTAAGCGGATTTCACACCGCCGTTAGCCAGGACCATAGCAACCGCAATGGAGAAAATACCTACCAGAAGAGATACATACTGTCCAATCTTTGTCTGTTTCTCAAAGCTCAGCTCTTTTTTGGAAAGACGAGCCTGAATATCCAGAGTCCAGCTTGATGCCACAGAGTTCAGACCGGTAGAAAGTGTGGACTGTGCTGCCGCATAGATCGCTGCCAGAAGCAGACCGGTAATACCAACAGGAAGCTCAAATGCGATCCAGGATGCAAAGATCTGGTCCTGCTGTGCTGCCGGAGGAAGCTGATTCCCCTGCACCTGATAGAATACATATAACCCGGTACCGATCAGGTAAAATACAGTGGCGATAAAAATAGACAGACCGCCGTTTGTCAGCATCATCTTATTCAGTTTCTTTGTATCTGTTGTTGTTGTGAAACGCTGTACAATATCCTGGCTGGATACATAGGAGCCCATAGTATTGAAACCGGCGCCCACGATCATCAAGAATACACTGTCTTTTAAAATATTGGCATTGAAGATAGGCTGATCAACTGCCAGGAACTTATGTCCTGCTGACATCTCATGGAAGATGGCTCCGATACCGCCGTCAAGATGGGCGATCAGGAACACCAAACCAAAGGTTACACCGACCAGAAGTACGGAACCCTGGATAAAGTCTGTCCAAAGTACGGATTTCAGGCCTCCTGTGTAAGAGTAAATGATCGCAATAATGCCCATGATGACAATCAGGATATTTACATTGATCCCCATGAGGCTGGATAATACCATACACGGCAGATACATGATAATGGACATACGTCCAACCTGATAAACAATGAACATAACAGCACCCAGGACACGCAGCCCCTTGCTGTTAAAACGCAGCTCCAGATAATGATAAGCCGTATCAATATCCAGCTTGCTGTAAATAGGCAGGAAGAATTTGATGGTAAGCGGAATAGCCAGCAGCATACCTAACTGGGCAAACCACATGATCCATGTTCCCGCATAGGAGTTTCCTGCCAGAGACAGGAAGGAAATAGGACTCAGCAGTGTTGCAAAAATAGATACGGACGTAACCCACCACGGTACCGTTCCGTCACTCTTAAAGTATTCTTTTCCTTTCATTTCCTTTTTAGCAAAATGAAGACCGGCAAATAAAACGGCTGCCAGGTAAACAATCAAAATTGCCAGATCAATATAAGTAAAACCTTGCATCTGTTACCTCCCTCTAATCCTGTAACAGTCCGGTCACCCGGACGGTTACCTAATCTTTTTCTGTATCCCTTTGTAACGATTTTGTCTTTTGCTTTTATGCCAGGTATCTTTCTTTCGCAGCTTTTACCATCTCAGCAGCCTCATGTGCAATCGCCACATCTGCTTCCTGAAGGTTCTCCAGCGGTTCACGGACACCGCCGATATTCACGTTGTCATTTGTGCGCAGGATCTCTTTTGCCACAGCATACATATTTGCACGGCTGGAGCACATTTTGTAGATGATTTCATTGATGGCATACTGCAATTCACAGGCTTGTCCTTTTTCCCCTGCTTCAACCAGTTCATTCAATTTCAGGAACAGCTCCGGCATAACACCATATGTTCCGCCGATACCGCCGTCAGCACCGATGGCGCGCCCTGCTACAAACTGCTCGTCCGGACCGTTGAAAACAACGAAGTCATCTTTTGCTGCCAGACCTGCTGATTTGAACATCTGGATATCCTGTGTGGGCATGGAAGAGTTCTTAACAGCGATCACTCTGGGGTTTTTCATCATCTCTGCAAACAGGCTCATAGTCAGAGCAGTACCTGCAAGCTGCGGAATGTTGTAGATCACGAAATCTGTGTTGGGAGCAGCATCACTGATCGCATTCCAGTAAGCGGAGATAGAGTATTCCGGCAGACGGAAGTAAATGGGAGGAATGGACGCGATCGCATCTACACCCACACTCTCAGAGTGTTTTGCCAGCTCCACACTGTCTTTTGTGTTATTACATGCCACATGGTTGATAACAGTCAGTTTTCCCTTTGCCACTGCCATTACATTTTCAATGATGAGCTTTCTCTCTTCCACGCTCTGGTAAATACATTCACCTGAAGAACCATTGACATACACACCTTTTACGCCTTTGTCAATAAAATACTGTGTGAGGGCCTGTACACGCTCTCCGCTCACATTTCCTTCCTCATCATAACATGCATAAAATGCCGGGATAATTCCTCTGTACTTATCTAATCTACTCATTGCTGTGACTCCTTTCATCTTCCTCTTTTATTTACTTTTCCAGGGTTGCCATCACATCTGTGAAGGACTTTGTGATCAATTGGGGACGTGTGATAATAGACCCTACTACCACGCTGTAACATCCCAGCTCAACCACACGTTTTGCTTTTTCCGGTGTGTTGATGTTGCCTTCCGCGATCACGTGATGCTTTACTTTGCTTAAAATTGTGCGAATGATCTCAAAATCATTCTCTTCAATCCTGTCGCCCTTGCTGTGCTCTGTGTAGCCAACCAGTGTCGTTCCAATGAAGTCAAATCCAAGCTCGTCTGCGTGAAGCGCTTCCTCCACGGTGGAGCAGTCTGCCATCAGAAGCTGTTCGGGGTATTTCTTTCTGATCTCCGCATAAAATTCATCCAAAGTAACATTTCTAGGTCTCAACTCTTTTGTGGCGTCAATGGCAATGATCTCAGGTTTTACCTCCATCAGTTCATCTACTTCCTTCATGGTGGGGGTGATATAAACCTTGCTGTCATCATAGTCCCGTTTCACGATTCCGATCACAGGAAGATCCACATTTTTCTGAATTTCCGCTATATCCTCCTTTGTATTGGCACGAATGCCCATGGCCCCGCCTTCTTTTGCCGCTCTGGCCATTCTTCCCATAATAAATGAAGAATGCAGGGGTTCATGAGGGAGCGCCTGGCAGGATACGATCAAATGTCCCTTGAGCTTCTCTAAACGCTGATTCATAACTCTCTCCTTTCCGCATCTCGGCTTCTAATTGCTGCCTTCGCTTTGATTTCAGTATAGCATTTATGAAAATTTTTTCAATATTTTTTCCAATTCAGAAATTCCTTTCACACCAAATATCAACTTGCACAAATTTTAGCCGTGCCAAACCTCCGTTTTTTATTGATATTGACGTTTTATGAAAGTTCTTTCAATTTACACACCATACATTGAATTAACTTGTAAAGGGAATTATAATAGAAGCATGGTAACTGTTCAGTAACATCACATATTTTCCCAAAGAATTGCAAAAAAATACAAGGACAGGGAACAATTCATGTGATAGAGTGAAATCAGAAAAGGAGTGAAACCAGATGATAATAAAAAATGGATCAGTATTTCAGGAAGACGGCACTTTTGAAAAGAAAGACCTGTATGTAGAGAACGGAAAAATTGTATCTTCTATAGAAGAAGTGACAGACAGGAAAGAGATTGATGCTTCAGGCATGAAAGTCCTTCCCGGCGCTGTGGATATACACAGCCACGGAGCATTCGGACACGATTTTTCCGACGCGGATGTGGAAGGGCTTAAAACGGTCCTCCGTTATGAAAAATCCCATGGCGTGACTTCCTACTGCCCCACCTCCATGACACTGCCGAAGGAACAGCTCTTGGATATTTTCGCAACTGCCGTAAAGGCAGGAAATGCAGAAGATCAGGCAAGGATCGTTGGAATCAATATGGAAGGGCCTTTCATTGACCCGGATAAAAAAGGTGCACATGTAGAACGCCATATACGCAGACCGGATATCGGATTCTTCCGTGAATGCAATGAAAAAAGCGGAAATCTCATAAAACTCGTGACACTTGCTCCCAATATGGAAGGCGCCGATGAATTTATAGAAGAACTGAAAGATGAGGTTAAAATATCCATTGGCCATACCATGGCCGGGTATGACGCGGCACTGGCTGCTATGAAAAAGGGCGCCAATCATGTGACCCATCTCTTCAACGCCATGCCGGCATACGGCCACCGTGACCCGGGCGTTGTAGGTGCTGCCGCAGATGCAGAAAACTGTATGGTGGAATTGATCTGTGACGGAATCCACATTCATCCAAGCGTTGTGAGAAATACCTTCCGCATGTTCGGAAGTGAAAGAGTTGTGCTTATCAGTGATTCCATGATGGCAACCGGCATGGAAAACGGCACCTACGAGCTGGGCGGCCAGGAAGTCACCATGAACAACCGGAAGGCAACACTGGCAAACGGAACGATCGCAGGCTCCGCGACCAACCTGTTTGACTGCATGAAAATAGCTATGAAATTCGGTATTTCTGAGGCAGATGCCATCTTCGCCGCAACAAGAAATCCAGCCAAGAGCATTGGAGTCTATGACAGAGTCGGCTCTTTGACACCCGGAAAAGAAGCGGATATCCTGCTGGTGGATGACGTGTATAATCTGAAGAAAGTATTATAATAAATGTTCGAGAAATACCTCCTGGTATGCAGTCTTTGCTTACCGGGAGGTATTTTCATCATGATAGATACCCATTTATACACATGTGTAAGCTCCATCCACCACCACATCACTGCCTGATGTATACCCGGAAGCATTGCTGGCTAAATATAAAACAGCCGGAACAAGCTCCTCAGGCTTTCCCATTCTGTGCATGGGGATCAGCGGCATCCAGGCCTCTTTTAATTCTTTTGGGGTGTCCACTGACATTGGGGTTGCTATGTAACCGGGACTCAGACTGTTGACTCTTATATGATATTCTGCCCACTCCACAGCCAGTGAACGTGTCATATGTATGACTGCTGCCTTAGACGCATTATAAGAGCATTGCCACTGCGGAATGTTCACAATACTGCCGGACATGGATGCCATATTGATAATGCTTCCCTGTATCCCCTTCTCCATCATGATCTTCCCAGCTTCCCTTGCCACAATATATTCACCTGTGAGATTTACATCTACAACCCGCCGGAATTCTTCCACAGATGCTTCCAAAGTATCCTTATGCAGACATATTCCCGCATTATTAAAAACAATATCTATAGAGCCTGATCTCTCCACGATCTGCCGGAACGCCTCTGCCACACTTTCTTCGGAAGTTACATCCGTTTTGATATGATATCCCCTGCTGCCCGCATCAGAGATTTTTTTCAACGTATCCTCCGCCCCGCTCCTGGACAGGATGATAACCTCAGCTCCTGCCCTGGCTAATCCCTCTGCCACAACCTGGCCGATTCCCCGGTTTCCTCCAGTTACTACAGCCACTTTTCCCTTCAGACCAAATATCTCTTCCAAATACATCCGTCAAACCTCCCTTTTCCTGCTGGTCAATACGGTATCTTTGTTTCTTCTCCTGCCATCTCTATCTCACCTTCCCAGATCTCTTCGCCTGTAAGTCTCCTGCTTACCTCATCCGGCTGATGGCCTCCAATAAAAAGTTTAAATCTTCCAGGCTCCAGCACACAGGTTCCATCCTGCCGTATAACAGCCAAATCTCTTGCTCTGATCGTAAGCTCTGTTTGTCTTTCGGCACCTCTTTCCACCAAAACTCTTTTAAAGGCTGCTAACTGCAGTTTCGGTACATTTACGCTTGCCTCCTCATCATGTATATATACCTGAATGACAGCCTCACCGGAACGTTCACCTGTGTTTTTGACTGAAACTTCAAAATGAATATCTTCTCCCACTTTGATCTTTTTTGGGATTCCCCATGGTTCATACCGAAACTTTGTGTAGCTCAGTCCGTATCCAAATGGGTACATGGGTTCTTTTTCTAAAAATCTGTAGGTGCGTCCCCGCATATCATAACTTTCAAACGGCGGCAGATCTTCCGTAGTTTTTACTACGGTCACCGGCAGACGGCCAGAGGGATTATAATTTCCAAATAAAATATCAGCCACAGCACTTCCGCCCTCCTCACCGGGATACCAGGCTTCTAAGACTGCATCTGCCAGCGGTTCCTCCTTTGGTATACTTAAAGGACTTCCATTACATAAAATAAGAATGATGGGCTTGCCTTCCCCGGCAACAGCCCTTATCAATTCCGCCTGTCTGCCAGGAAGCCCAAGGGTATCCCTGTCACACTGGACAGCTCCTTCCTCCCCCTCTTCCCCTTCCAGAACAGGAGATAACCCCAGGCAAAGCACTGCAATATCGCTTTTTCTGGCTGCGAGCACAGCCTCCGGTATCAAATCTGTCTCACAGAGACTTCTGTACTCCTTTTTATAAAGGTCACAGCCCTCCGCATACAGAATCTCTATACCGCGTTTTTCTGCCTCCTCCTGCATCCCCCTCAGTAAAGTAGTGTATTTAGACGGTGTACCGGAATAATTCCCCAGTAAAATATCCTTTGAATCTGCATTTGGTCCAATGACTGCAATTTTTTTATATTTGTTTTCCAGAGGAAGTATCCCGTCTTTATTTTTCAGAAGAACTGCAGACTTCCTTGCAGTCTCCTTTGCCAGCTCACGAAATTCTTCACAATCCACTACAGCATCACTGATCTTGTGAAACGGTACATCCTCCACAGGATCAAACATTCCCAGGCGGATCCTCTCCTCCAGCAAACGCTGAACCGATGTATCAATATCTTCCTCTTTGACAAGCCCCTGATCCACAGCTTCTGTTAGATGTAAAAATGTAGTTCCACCATTCTGATCACATCCATTATTAAAAGCCATTGCTGCCGATTCCACCGGCGTCTGCGTGATCTTATGGTGCAGATGAAAATCATCAATCGCAAAGCTGTCTGACACCACATACCCCCTAAATCCCAATTCATCCCTCAGTATGTCCTTCAAGAGGTAAGAACTGCCTGAGCAGGGTGCCCCGTTTACCCTGTTGTAAGCCCCCATCACACATGCCACATCTGCCTCCCTGATACATCTGGCAAAAGCATAAAGATAAGTTTCCCTAAACTGTTTTTCATCAATGGCAACATCAATCTCATGCCTTAATTCATCCGGTCCGCTGTGCACCACATAATGTTTTACATTTGCGTCAGCCTTCCTGTATTTTTCATCCCCGCCCTGAATTCCCCGTATGAAAGCGATTCCAAGTTCCGCTGTAAGAAAAGGATCTTCCCCATAGGTCTCCTGTCCTCTGCCCCACCTTGGGTCCCTGAAAATATTAATATTCGGCGCATACTCCGTAATGCCTTTGTATATAGAGTTATCTCCTATACTCTGATACGCATTATATTTCCCCCTGATCTCATCCGAGATTGCCTCTGCCACCTTTTTCAAAAAATCCGCATCAAACATGGCTGCCATACCGATCGCCTGGGGAAATACGGTTGCGGTTCCGCACCTTGCCACACCATGAAGACACTCATTCCACCAATGATATGCCGGAATTCCCAAGCGCTCTATGGCAGCGCTTTTATATACAAGCTGAGAAACCTTTTCCTCTAAAGTCATCTGCTTTATTGTCTCTTTTGCCCGTTCCTCCACAGGCAGGTCTGTATTAAATAAAGGATCCATCTTCTACCTCCTCACTATCCCTTTACTGCTCCTGATGTCATACCCTCTATCACCTGTTTGTTAAAAACAGAAAATATAATGATACTTGGTAAAACGGTGACTGCCACAGCCGCAAACATGGCAACATAATTTGTGGAATACTGCCCTTTAAATGAATTTAATCCGATGGGAAGCGTCATTTTACTCCGGTCATTCAAAAATACCAGTGCATAATTCAATTCATTCCACATAGAAACAAATGTATAAATAGAAACTGTAGCGATTGACGGTTTTGCTATGGGTATGGTTATACGCAAAAACAAGGTTCTCATATTAGCCCCGTCTATAACTGCGGATTCTTCTATCTCTGCAGGAAAACTTTTTAAAAACCCTGTCATGATAAAAATGGCGATAGGCATCCCACTGGTGGTATAAGGAATGATCAGCGACAAATGCGAATTTATGATCCCCGCCTTTGAGAACATTAAAAACAATGGGATCAAAGTAGAGTGGATCGGTATCATCATACCCACCAGAAAAACCATCATGGCAGTGTTGGACAATTTCCATTTCAGCCTTGTAAGCGCAAACGCTGCGGTGGTACTCAGCAGCAAACAGAGAAAAAGCGCAGACACACATACAATAATGGAATTCAGAAAATATTGTCCGATATTGGCCTGTTTCCATGCATAGATGTAATTCTCAAAATTTATACTACCGGGCAGTGCCCACGGATTTTCAAACAACTCGCTATTTGTCTTAAAGGAGTTATAAAATACCCAAACCAGCGGAAATATAAAAATAAGGGTAACTGCTGACAGAACCGCATATTTAAAAATATTTGCAACCTTTCTCATATGTTCACCCTCTCCCACTTCATTCCATATTTTCCTCTGAACGCTTGAACACACCGTTCAATATAACAGTTACCAGCACACACATGAGCATGAGGACCACTGACATTGCGCTTCCATATCCGAACTGCATCCCCTTAAATGACCTTGTATACATATGAGACGCAATAACCTCAGATGCATGGTTTGGCCCGCCCCCTGTCATAACAAATACAATATCAAATATTCTAAGAGAACCCGTTGCTACTAATACTGTATCTATTTTGAGTATGGGTACGATCAACGGGAAAGTGATCTTGCAAAAAGCCTGCCAGGAGGTTGCTCCGTCAATCTCCGCCGACTCTAATACGGATGAGGAAATGTTCTGCATTGCACAGAGATAGATGATCATATGGTATCCTATATACTGCCAGCTTGCGGCAAAAATAACACAAACCAGCGCTGTCCCTGACTCTCCCAGCCATACATGTGTAAAAGAATCCAGCCCTGCAAACCGGAGAATAGAGTTGATGAGACCAAATTCCGGATGGAGTATAAAGATCCACAGGATTCCAATTGCTGCCGTAGAGATCATATTCGGAACAAAAAATGCCACCTTAAAAAAGTTCCTTTCCTTTCTGATCTTTGTGAGAAGGTATGCCAGTAATACAGAACAGGGAACCTGTATCAACAGACATAATATGGTTGCGATCAACGTATGTACAACTGCATCCTGAAATATTTTATCTGTTGTGAAGAGCTGTATGTAATTCTTTAATCCCACAAAACCGTTTAACCCCGCCACATCCCAATCGGCAAAGCTGAGAACAGCCGAACATAACAGGGGAAATGTTGCTATCATAAGATAGCAGAATAGGGCCGGCAGTATGAAGAGGCATATTGTCCGTTTGTCTTTTCTCAGTTTCTCCATCTAATCCCCCTCCTTTTTTAAGTAGAGGGCTGCCCTTTCCTGCTTTTGACAGCCCCCTGCGAAGCTTTTATTGCTCATAATTCTCATCAAAGAACTGCTGGAAATTCTCAAATGCTTCTTTTGGATCATTGCCGGCCATAATTCCCTGAACTGTATTGTTATACTCATTTCCTACTACAGAACCTAAAGCCACATCATAAAATACAAACAATCCGGTCATATCTGAATGCAGCTTCATGATCTGTGACGCAATAGGACCTACTTTGCTTAAATCCAGCTTCTCTGCGTTAATGGTTGTCAGAGTTCCCGCATCAGCCATTTTCTGCATATATTTTATCTGTGTATAGTATTTTATAAATTCAACTGCTGCATCCTTATTCTCACAGCGCTCACTGACAACCAGACATCTGTCAGCCTGTCCCAGCCAGTTATTTTCATCTCCCTTACCGCCTTCTACGGTGGGACACTTGGCAAGTACCACTTTATCCTTAACCGCGGAGTCATCTGCTTCAAAATTACTGATACAATAACTTGACCAGATAAAAGAGGCTGCCTTACCGGACTTAAACTGCTCCACTGCCTCCTCCGGAGTCATACCTGCATAACCATCCGGTACAAGCTTTTCATTGGACATTTCCTGTAACAGGGATGCCGCCTTCACAAAAGATTCATCCGTCCATTTTCCGCTGCCATCCAGCACTTTATGAAAGGGTTCGTCCCCACCGATCCTGTTCGCCAGAATTTCACTGTGTGATGCGGAGGGCCAGGCTGTGCTGTTTCCAAATGCCATGGGAATGATATCCTCCCCTGAATCCCGAATCGTTTTCAAACCCTCAATATATTCTTCATGTGTCTTGGGAATCGGAAGATTGAATTTATCATAAATTTCCTTGTTATAATATGCCACCTGTGTTGACAAGACCGTTGGGACAGCATAGATTTCTCCGTCATATGTGACATGTTCCATTACACTCTCTAAAAACTGGTCTTTCCATTCCGGATCACTGTCCAGAGCTTCCTGAAGAGAATAAACTTTGCCCGCTTTCACATATGGCTCAAGATATCCTGCTGACCATGACATAAATAAGTCAGGCGCATTATTGGCTGCCATCAAAGTGGGAAGCTTTGTTTTCGTCTGCTCACTGGGCAGATACTCCGGAACGATCTTAATCTTACCTTCATACTCCTTGTTAAAATCATCAATAATATCATGGAGTATCACCTCTGTTGCCTCACCTGTTCCGCCATCCCATGCCATCAGGCTTAGTTCCACCGGTTTTCCCTCTGTTTCTTTTTTCTCCGCTCCCTTTGCCTCTGTCTTTTCATTCCCCTCTTCACTACTCTGTTTTTCCTGGCCGCATGCGCCTAATGATAAAGCCATAACTGCTGCCATAAGCATTGTAAACATCTTTTTCTTCATAATATCTCCTCCTGATTTCATTTCGTGATCGTTTAGTGCCCTCACAGTTACTTGAGAAGTAAAAGAACTGAACTGTTACATTTATTATATAAAAGAGCTATTGTTCTTTCTATTCATTTTCCGAAGCAAAATGTTTGTTTTTCTGTATGTTTTAACACTATATTTTAACCATACACAAAATAATATTTGTATTTATTTTATTATTTCCTGTAATTCCCTCCTTTTTTTATGCTTTTTAACTAAATGAGGTGTTGTTTTTTGTTATCTTTAATCATATAATAGACGTACACTGAATTTGTAATTATCTTCCAACATTGCGTTTTTATACAGAGGTGAACACATGGTAAATATGCTTATTGTCGATGATGAAATATTAATGAGAAGAGGGCTTTCCTGTATTCCATGGGAAAAAGCCGGTGTCTGTCTGATTGGCACAGCCGCAAGCGGCATGGAAGCATTGGAATTTATAAAAGAAAAAAATATCCAGATACTGTTTACAGATATACAGATGCCGGATATTAACGGACTGGAACTGATCAGGGCTGCCAATCTTTTGTCCCCTTCCATTCAAAGTGTACTTTTAACCGGCCATAATAACTTTAACTATGCAAAAGAGGCCATATCCCTCCATGTCTATGACTATATCTTAAAACCCTGTGACCCTGATGAAGTTCTGGATATTATAGGAAAGCTGGCAGAAAAAATAGAGGAAGAAAATAAATCTAAGCGAATAAATGCTGATACTATATCACAGATCCATAAGCAGACACTGCAGAATATCCTTTTGCATATCTATACCAGCCAAACTATCACGGATAATGAGATCCAAATATTAAAAGGCTCTGATTTTTTCCATAGCGGAACCTATCTGGCTGCTCAGGCATTATTCCATGATACGGATGCCAGTGAAATCCAATTATTTTTAAAGGACCAGGTAGATTCCGGTTACTCTTTTATGTACTTCTTCCCTGCAAATAACAAGCTCGTTCTTATAATAAAAAGCACGGAGTCTGCACATGACGGATTGGATCATATTTCTGCCTGGCTTCGCGCCACACAACAAAAGATGTGCCGGGAATTGGGCTGTTCCATCCATATAGGTATGGGTAAGGATGCTGCCTCCTGTGAGGAAATACCTGAGGCTTACCGGACTGCCATAGAATCATCGGAAATATTTTTTTCCCATCCTGAGTCAGATTTTATTTCTTATCACGCAGTCTGCGGCATATTGAACCAGGAATCCGGTGAGTCTGTGTGCCATAAGATACTCTCCCAACTGGAGCAGCGCAATTATACACTCCTGTGTGAATCCATGACGGAACTAACCGGTTTCTATAAATCCACATGGAATACGGCTGCCAAAATCCGCCTCTCTATGATCGACCTGTGCCTCCTCGCCTCCGGTTTAGTTGCCCAGAAGAAAAATGAGGTATTTTCCGGCCTTACGGCAGAACAGCTCTTATCCATTGATCAGGCTGATTCCCTGACTGTTTTAATGGACCGGACACTGCAGATACTCACACACTGTATTGATGACTTGAATGGTACATCTGATCCCGCTTATCACCATATTGTAAAGGACTGTCTATCATTTATTGAGGCAAATTATACCGAAGATATCAATATAACCAAAGCAGCATTGGAAATACATGTGAATGCCGATTATCTGGCACGTATACTAAAAAAAGAATACGGACTTCCATTCAGCCAGATATTGACAAATACCCGTCTGGAAAAAGCCTGCTCTCTTTTATGCAATATGGATCTGTCTATCAGTGAAGTGTCCGGCCGGACCGGTTTCCGTGATTTTCGGTATTTTGGACAAGTATTTAAAAACAAATATAAGATGACCCCCAGAGAGTACCGGAAAACCGTAAAGAAAAAAAACACCCATTAAGACGTCATGGACCACATTCATAACATGGAGATGCCTATGAAATATAAACGTTTAAAATGCTTAAGATCTCTTCGGGACAGCATCTATCGCATTCCCGTACAGCATTTGGTTGCAGCACTGCTGATCCTGCTGATCACGGTTTCCACGCTTGCTATAACAGGGATCAGTTACACGCTCTCTGAGCAGATCATCAGTAAAAAGAATTCCAAATACTGTATTGACATACTAAATGAGATTAGCGCCAACATACATACCAAACTAAAAGAAGTCGACAGCCTGACAACCTATATCTGCTACAACGAAACAATCCAGTCCCAGATAAACAAAATGAACCATGCCCAGGGAAACAGTTTCCTGTACGAAAAGAAGATCCTTGAAAAGGAACTCATTAACATGACCGTCGCCAATGATTCCTTAAAAGAAATGACTATATTGACCAGCAGCGGACAGTCTGCCTGGATTTCTCAGCCCTATCCGGATTTTACATCCTCCTCTCCTATTCTTGACGACCTTTACAGGCAGCAGGGAAGTCTCAGCTGGCTTACCCTGGATAAGGAAAACGGTCCCCAGATCATTGCAGGCCGTACAATTAATGATTTAGGTGTACAAAAGATCATCGGCTACTTTCTGGTCCGGTTTGATGACAAGATACTGATGGATATTCTGGAACAGAAAGAGTATTTTAAAGACGGCAGCCTTTGTATTGTGGATGAAAAGGGAACCATCCTCTCCAGCAACCAACCCGGAGATAACGGTAACATCTATCCATCCTTTCAACTACTCACCGAAGATACCGTAAGCAGAAAATTAGATGACTCCCAGGACTGGCTGACTTCATGTGTGATCCCAGGTTCACAGTGGAGGCTTGTAAGTACGATCCCTAATATCTCCTATGAAAAGGAAATCATCTGGTTAAGGGGCTGCGTTATAGTAATTGCCCTTGCTTTGATAATAGCAGCAATATTTATCTCCATCGCCATAACAAGACAATTATTCTTACCTCTGGATAAACTCTGCCAAATGATGAAATCTGTGGGAAAAGGAAACTTTAATGTGTCTAAGCCTGCTTATTACCAAAATGATATAGGTGTCTTATATGATTATTTTATTGATATGGTAAAAGAGGTGCAAAATCTAATACAGACAACAAATCAGCAGCAGATCCTGCTGCAGAAAACAGAACTTAACTCTCTTAGAATGCAGATTAATCCACATTTTATTTATAACACCCTGGAATCTATAAAATGGATCGCCTATATGAACCACAATAAAGAAATTGTCGTGATGGTGAAAGCACTTGGGGATTTTATGAGGAGCAATATAAGCGGTCCGGAGTTTATCACCATGGAAAAGGAGCTTGAAAACATCCACTGCTATCTGACCATACAGAAATTCCGATACAGTGACAAACTGGACGTGCAGATTGAAATACCGCCTGAACTATACCACGCAAAAATCCCCAAACTCCTTATACAGCCACTCATAGAAAATTCTATTGTGCATGGATTGGAACAGAAAGCCGGAAACGGAAGGATCCTGATAAAAGGCACTCGGGAAGGGGAGGATATCATCATAGATATAATGGATAACGGCATAGGATTTTCAAAATTATCTCTTGAAAATCTGGACCTTAATTTTATATCCCCGGACGATACCAGGAAGAACGGCGGTCTTGGTATGAAAAATGTACACCAAAGAATCAAAATGTATTATGGTGAATCCTATGGACTTCGTGTGACAAGCGAATATGGCATCAAAACCTGTGTACAGATACGGATCCCATACCAGGAGTTATGAGGATACCTGAATAAAGGCAGTGGTCTGTTCCTCACCACTGCCTTTCGCCCTCTTTTATCCCTGTATTTTTTCCCCGCAAAAATCACATTTCTTCACACTTCCCCTGTTGACATGATTCAAAACCCCACAGTTACCGCACTCCACAACCACAGTAGATGTGCCCAAAACATTGGTCGTTTTCTGTCCGGGTATATGGATACTGTGCAAAAAAACAAATCTTCCGGTAGACGCATCATAGTAAGCGCCCTTTATATAACCTTTTCTCAGCATTTTCCTAAGTCTTTTTACTGCCACATCCTCCGGTATTCCCATTCTTAAAGACAGATTCTTGACAGACCCATCCGGGTCTGAGGCGATGATCGGGATATACTCCCTCATCTCATGGATCAACCGGAAGCGCAGCACCCCATTAATAACTATAACTGCTGCCATTACAGCTAATATGTACAAAGTCACAACTATATCCAGTTCGGTTTTTCCATCCCCTGTACAGTGGAGTGCCGTCCCGCCAAAAACAAAAGCAGCGGCAAAACCTCCTGCCACTCCAAGAACACCTAATATTTGATTAAATAAGACCGCACCCCCGGAATATCCGTTATCCTGTCTATTTTCGACTTCCCTGCTTCCCCCTTGTTTATGATCTGCCTTTAATCTTTACATGAATAATTTCAGCTTGTCCTTCCTCGAAAGCCGTTTTATCTCCCATTCTCTTTGCATGGCCTCCTTTTTCGTCCCAAAAGACTCATAATAGGCCAGCTCAACGGGAAGTCTGGACTTTGTGTATTTTGCCCCTTTTCCGGCGTTGTGACACTTTATACGCCGTTCCAGGTCATTGGTCCACCCAGTATAAAGACTGCCGTCACCGCATTTAAGGATGTAAGTATAATTCATGATAAATCCCTGACCTGCCTTCTATGTAATGGCACCGCACCCGCCTGTGGCAAATACGGCACCTCTATTCCAAAGCTGCCGATGAAAAAAAGTATTTTTCCCATTTGCGGAAATTCGGATAATCCCGCAGAGGAACAGTGAAGCACTGTTCTGATATAAAACCTGTAAAAATCTGATCGGCTGCGGATTTTCTGTTCCGCATAGTTTATTATACTCTAAAGTCTCATAAATGTGAATACAGGGACCGCCAAATGGCCGTCCCTGTAAAAAGATAGTTACTATTCACTCCGAGTCCGGAAACACGCTTCGCGATGCACAGATATGGAGCATTCTGCCCCATATCCCGCTGCCTGCCCCGGGATTTTCATGCTTCCGGCATGAAAACGCCTCCCGGTACAGTGGCCTGTGAACAGTAATAAACGATATTCTGATGTGATCATTTTAAAAGATATACATTGGTGTAATATACACCCAGATTGTTTCCGCGATTATGATCATTTACAAAAACATCTATGCGATTGCCTTTGATCGCACCACCGCAGTCAGATGCGGTAAAGATGTGTCCATTAATGATCACTCTTGTTCCATAAGGAATAACGGTTGGGTCTACTGCGATGGTATCACCTTCCACAAGAGGTGCTCCGGTGGAAGTAACGCCTGCCCACTGGTCATTACAGCATGCACCGCCGCAGTAATGTGTGATCTTATATGTGCCCAGACATTCGCCATACTGATCCTGGGAAGCATTCACCTCTCCGATATCGCTTCCATAGAATCCATATGTGTCATCCAGAACTCTGGTTGCCCACACTGCGTTTGCAGTATTGACATTTCCTACAATAATTCCTGCACGGCTGTTTGCCGCCTCTACGGTCTTGCCTTCTCCGGCATACATCACAACATGATAAATCTCACTTCCGTTGGAATAGAAGATCAAATCCCCCGGCTGTGCTTCATCAACCGGTATCTGTGTACCGTAGTAAGCCTGATCCTCGGCAACTCTGGGAAGGTCATAACCGTACTGTGCATAAATACTCTGAACAAAACCGGAACAATCCGCACCGTCTGTCAGGCTTGTGCCGCCCCACACATAGGGATTGCCTACAAACTGGGATGCAAACTCCAGAATGGACTGTCTCAGCGCTCCACCCGGAACTCCGCCCTTTATGGAGGTGATGGTATAGTAACATGCACTGTTATCTTCCGGTTTTATAAGCTCTGCAGCTGTCTCCAGATTCTCTTCCCCGCGCTCTTCTATGATCTTGTTTGCTTCATCATCCAGGTAAAGAGAACTCTTTTTAATAAATCCTCTTACATCTCCGGATTCTACATATATCCAATCCTTATCTTTATCTGCAAGTACAAAACAAATGTTATCCAGATTCAAATTACCGATGACACGGCTCTTATCACTCTGTGATTCATGAATGGTTCCAAGTAAAGATTTGCACACTGCATAATCTTTTGAGACTACAGTAGACCTTACAGTAGTCTTTGTATAAAGGAATGCTTTATTTTCCAGCGGTGAAATTAATTCTTTTGCCTGTTTAAATTCTTCAACTACAATTTTCTTTTTGGCAGTTTTGTTTTTTTCTTCAGCTTCCTGTTTTTCTTTTGCTTTTGCGTCTGCTATCTTCTGCGCCTCATCACCTGTTAAAAGTTTTGATTTCAGCACAAATCCTCTGACAGTTCCTGACTCTATGTATACCCATGTTCCGTCGTCCGTATCAATGGTCTGTTCTTCCTCTTCATTACCCAGATGAAGTTTCAATCCGTCATTGCTCAGAAGATAACATACACCATCTTTATCCAGTGTTCCGATGACTCTTGCCTGCTCTGATTTTTCTTCATAGACATTCAGATTCTCCAGCGCAAATGCATAGACCTTGCGAATGGTACGGAAACGGAAATTCTCTTTGATATCCGGCATTTCAAAAGCCTGCTGGCCATCAATCAAATTGCCGATTGTCTCTGCATCCTGTGCCGGCTCCTCTGCCGGTGCCTCCGGCTCTGCAGGTGTTTCTTCTGCAGGTTTTTCAGGCTCCGCTGGTGTTTCCGGTTTTTCAGGATCCGGATTCTCCGGGTCTGGTTTCTCGGGATCTGGATTTTCCGGGTCTGGATTCGGATTTTCCGGGTCCGGGTTTTCCGGGTCTGGATTCGGATTTTCCGGGTCCGGGTTTTCCGGGTCTGGATTTGGATTTTCCGGGTCCGGGTTCTCCGGGTCTGGATTCGGATTTTCCGGGTCCGGGTTCTCCGGGTCTGGATTCGGATTTTCCGGATCTGGGTTCTCCGGGTCTGGATTTGGATTTTCCGGGTCCGGGTTCTCCGGATTTGGATTTTCCGGGTCCGGGTTCTCCGGATTTGGATTTTCCGGGTCTGGTTCTACAGGATTTGGATTGTCTGAGTTCTCGGGATTCTCCGAACCTGTCGGTTTTTGGTTTTTATCCTGATCTTTTATACTTGCAGAATCCGTATCCTCAGGCTCTTCAATTTTATTTGTTCCAACCTTTGTCATATCGCCGGCAAAAACAGCGGACGGTGTAACCATTGTCAGTACCACTGTTACAGCCACGACTCTGCTCAATTTTTTTAAATGCATAGAACTCCTTCCATTCCATCTTTTTCCTACTGCAAAAAAGCATAAATTTCCTTATACTTTATATTTTCACACCATTCTTTTCCAATGTCAACAAGAAAATAAAAATTCACTAAAAATTCAAACAAACTAATTAAAAATTTACATTGTATACAAATTTACCTATCTTACTTTAAAATATACCATTTTAGAGGTTTCAAAAACCATTACAAAACTATATATTTTTATTTTTCATCCAGATTAATGAAACATTTTTTTTAATAAACTACCCTTTTTTGCGCCTCATACCCACAATAAAACTTTTGTAACAGTTCAGTACCCTTACAGTAACAGCTTTTTCTATGTAAATATAAAAACCCACTTCAAGACAATTGTTCTGTCTTGAGGTGGGTTTCTTGATTACGGTAGGTACTGGATAGGATCCAGCGGACTTCCGTCTTTCTTCAGTTCAAAATAAAGGTTTGCACCCTCTTTTGTATAATATTTTGTAGGTTCATTCACATAACCAAGTGTTGCTCCTGCCTCTACATACTGCTCCGGCTGGAATGCCACATCTTTTAACTGACCGTAAATTGCCTGATATCCATTGCCCAGGTCAACAGTAACTGTTGTTCCTGTCTCAACACTTTCTTCCACAGCCACTACCTGACCGTTTGCAACGGAGGCAACCGGCGTATCAACCTCTGAGGAAATGGCAATCGCCGGGCTGTATTTATATTCATTCAAAGTGGGGAAATATACAGTGTGTTCCATATCGTAATCAATGACTACCTGTCCACTTACAGGCCACTCCATAAGAGAGCTTTCTGTAAAGTTCACATCCGGTGCAGTTGCCACTGCTGCCTGGTTGTCCACCTCTGCGGATGCATCCTGTGTATCAGCCTCCGGCTGTGTATCCTCTGCTGCAGATGCGTCTGCAGATTCTGTCTGCTCTGCTGCAGGCTCCTGGACTGCTTCTGCCTGTGTATCTGCCTCTTCCGGCACTTCTCTGGTACCTTCAACCTGAGTGGTGTTGGCATCCTGGGATTCCTCCTCAGGTTTTTCTTCTGTTGTCATTGCCTCGTCAGAAGTATTCTCCTCATTCTTGACAAGTTCCTTTTCATTCGGTGTGCTCTTACTCCCAGACTGATATACAGCCGCACATGTTACAACTATGGCCAGCACTAAAAAACTGCTGAGAGCCACGCGGATTTTGTTTCTTTTACTCATATTCTTCACCTCAACCTATAGTGGGCATCCGCCCCTTTTGTTGTTACTGTTTACAGCCTAAAAAGCGCAGTTATTTGACCAGTAACACGCTTTGCTATGCATCGCGCTGCATCCCTTTGGAAAAATCCTTCCCGGGAAAGTGGATGTAAATAGTAACCATTTGTTTTCTCTTATAGGATTGCCAGAATATGTGAACTTATACATAATTTTAAAATTCCGCGCGGCAGCTCTTTTGTAACAGTTCAGACAAGCTGAACCGTTACGCATCCAGCCATTAAAAATCGCTTCGCGATGGGCTGGATAAAGCTGGCACTACTTTTTCATACGGTCAGCGCAGTAAATGCGCAGACCTATCTGAACTGTTACGCTCTTTTACTTTTGTATTTCCTTCAATTTTAGATCAGGAAAAAAATAATTTAAGATTTCCTCATACTTTTTCTTTTGTCCCGCCATTTTTTCCGCTGTATATTGGCTCAGTCCTACCCCATGACCAATACCTTTACAGAGGAACCTGACCTCATTTTCCAATGTCTGGACCGTAAAACAGGAGGAAGGCAGATGCAGGATCTCCCTTATCTTCTCCCCCTGAAATTCCTGGTTTCCCACATTGATCTCCATAACATAACCCGCACTGTCTGTATTTTTGATCTCAATTTCCCCTATATCATCAATGGAAAAACCGGGATATGTGTTCTGGATCTGCTTTTTCAGATCATCCAGTGAAAAATAACACCCCTGTATGTAGGAAGGGCTGTTGATATCTTCCGGAGTATCCACGGAAGGCGCATAGGAAAAAGCATCTCCAAGTACCTCCTGGGCATCCCTGGTCTTTCCCTGGCTCAGTTCATGATAAGGAAGTTCTACCACATCCCCGTCTTTCATAAGTACCTGCCCCCTGGTATCAGCCGCCGCATCCTGGAACTTCTGGAACTGCTCCAGGAACAGATCATCCATCTTTCTTCTTTTCAGCGCCTGGGAAGCATTTTGAATGGTATTTGCGGCGGTCCCTCTCTTCCACTCCAGATAAAGATTATTTCTGGCGATAATGGTTTGTGCTTTTATGGCTTCACGGGGCGCATCCCAGGATATCTGAGATGCTGTGACAGCCGGAAGATAATCTTCCATATCTGATTCCCTGGAAACAGGGCACGCTTTCCTCCCGCATATAATAACAGTCAAAAGATATGGCAGTAAAAATAATATGAGTATTCCGGAAATCCCCGGACCTTTTCCTGCTTTCATACAAAACCCGGCCGATTTCTTTCTTTTATTATATGAATCGGCATTCTCGTCCCATACCTATTACATGCAATCAGGGAATACACTGCCCTTTCGCAATGTATTCCCTGAGAAAAAGTTTTATTTTTGTAACTATTCAGCAGGTCTGCGCATTCACTGCGCTGACCGTAAGAAAGTGTACCACGGCCAAGCAAAAATCCCATCGCCAAAAGCGGCTCTGCATGGATTTTTGCCTGTAACTGTGAGGGTACTGAACAGTTACTTATTTTTTTATGACCAATACCGGTATGGGCGGATTATTTTCTCTGTTATAGTATGTACTCAAAATGACTACATATTTCCTGCTGTCCAGATTTTTCAGCATTTCCAGAATGCTGTCCCTCTCCTCAAAACCGGTATCTCCTCCGCTGTATATGCAAAGACTCATAACACCGTCCTTTTTTAACAGCTCCAGGCCCTCTAAAATGGCCCTCAGACTGTTTTCAGGCTTTGTGGCAAGAGAATGATCACCACCCGGTAAATATCCGAAATTAAAGAATATACCGTCAACTGTCTCTTTCCGCTCATACAGGCCCATATTGGTATGACTCTCCAGCAGTAGTTCTGCCCGCTGCCTCAAACCATTCCGCTCCAGCAGCTCCTGCGTGGCATCAAGTGCCTGCTGCTGGATATCAAAGGCTTTTACACGGCCAGTCTCACCTGCCATCCTACACAGAAAAAGCGTATCATTTCCATTCCCCATGGTGGCATCTATATAGACACCTCCGGGCTTTGCATGTATTCTAAAGCTTTCATGGCACCACTCTGTGATCTGATATGATTTCATTTCTTACTTTGTGCTGGCTTCCAAAGCCTGTGCCAGGTCTTCAATAATATCCTCTACATTCTCAATCCCCACGGAAAAACGGATCATTCCCGGTGAAACCCCTGCTGCCACAAGCTGTTCATCATTTAACTGCCTGTGTGTATGGCTTGCGGGATGAAGGACACTTGTTCTTGCATCGGCCACATGCGTTACGATTGCTGCCAGCTTCAGGCTGTCCATAAATTTCACTGCTGCTTCCCTTCCGTCCTTCAGTTCAAAAGAGATAACACCGCAGGTACCCTTCGGCATATATTTCTTAGCCAGTTCATAATATTTATCTCCGGGAAGCCCCGCATAATTTACATGGCTTACCAGGGGATGTTCATTGAGGAATTCAGCCACTTTCCGGGCATTATAGCAATGACGCTCCACACGCAGGGCCAGGGACTCCAGGCTGGCATTCAACATAAAACAGTTGGTGGGAGATGGAATGGAACCCAGGTCACGCATAAGCTGCGCATTAATTTTCATGATATATGCTGCTTTTCCGAACTGCTTTGTGTACACCACCCCATGATAGGATTCATCAGGCCTTGTGAGACCATGGAACTTATCACCGTAAGCATCCCAGTCAAAATTACCGCTGTCAACAATAGCGCCGCCTACCTGCATTGCATGTCCGTCCATATATTTTGTTGTGGAATGGGTTACAATATCCGCTCCCCACTCAAATGGGCGGCAGTTTACAGGTGTTGCAAATGTATTATCAACAATCAACGGAACCCCGTGGGCATGTGCCAGACCTGCAAACTTTTCGATATCCAGAACAACAAGCGCCGGATTGGCAATGGTCTCAGCAAAAACAGCCTTAGTGTTTGGCTGAAAAGCTTTCTCCAACTCTTCTGCGGGTGCATCCGCATCCACAAAAGTACACTCAATGCCCATCTTCTTTGCTGTCACGCCCAGCAGGTTCAGTGTACCGCCATAGATGGCAGACGCGCAGATCACATGGTCCCCCGCCTCACAAATATTAAATACAGCATAAAAGGTAGCGGCCTGCCCTGATGAGGTAAGCACTCCCGCTACACCACCTTCCAGGTCTGCAATCTTAGCTGCCACCAAATCATTGGTCGGGTTCTGGCATCTTGTATAAAAATACCCTTCGTCTTTCAGATCAAAAAGACGTCCCATCTCCTCAGTGGTATCATATTTAAATGTTGTACTCTGGTAAATAGGCAGAATCCTTGGCTCTCCTTTTTTTGGTTTCCATCCGGACTGCACACATTTGGTTTCAATACGAAATTCTTTATCCATTGTTCTTTCCCCTTTTCATAATATACCAAAACTGTAACGGTTCCGTACCTCCACAGTTACAGGCAGAACTTTACTGTTATTCATTTTACATAACAGTTCAGACAGGTCTGCGCATTTACTGCGCTGACCGTATGAAAAAGTAGTGCCAGCTTTATCCGGCCCATCGCAAAGCGATTTTTAATGGCCGGATGCGTAACGTTTCAGCTTGTCTGAACTGTTACCATTTTATCACGATTCCTCTATTCTGTCATCTTCGTAAATATTGTTTTTTGCTTATCCTCTGAAATTCGTTACGAATCACTCCGTTTCCAGTAACATGCTTCGCGATGCACAGATATAGATCATTCTGCCCCATATCGCGCTTCGGGATTTTCATGCTTCCAGAATGAAAACGCCTCCCAGTCCAGTGGCCTGTGAACAGTATCTAAAATTCTTTCCGTCCGCTTTTATAATATTTCACAAAGATGATCAGGAACCAAACCGGCAGCACCAAGCCCTTCAATACACAGGAAAGACTCAGCGTCCACCATACACCATTAAGTCCGAGAGCCGTAGAGGACAGCAGCATAGCTCCGGGTATCCTCAGTGTATTAAAAACAATTCCTGTCACAG
This sequence comes from Blautia marasmi, assembly GCF_900258535.1. Classification (NCBI taxonomy): domain Bacteria; kingdom Bacillati; phylum Bacillota; class Clostridia; order Lachnospirales; family Lachnospiraceae; genus Blautia; species Blautia marasmi. The sequence goes on along the minus strand of NZ_OIWX01000001.1, from coordinate 2,216,903 downwards.
AGGGAGGGACCGTCTTTCCAAATCCCTGAAAAGCTCCGGCCGTGGTAATCTCCATACACATGAAGAATTCGGATATTCCTATTATTCTCAGATAATCCACGCCCATGGGCAATACATCTTTCTCCGTAATAAAAATCCGAAAGAAAAATTCAGGAAACGCTATCAGAATAAAACTGGTAAAAATCCCCCAGAGCGCCATGATCCCCATGGCTGTCTTATAGCCTTTTTTTATCCTCTCCCTTTTTCCTGCTCCGTAGTTCTGGGCTACAAATGCGTTCACTGCCGTTGAAAATCCTCCTGCAGCCATCCAGGATATAGACTCTATCTGGCTTCCTACCTTCTGTACTGCCACCGCGGCATCTCCCCACCCTGCGATCAGACGGGCAATTACCATGGAAATCCCGGAAAACAGCGCATCCTGTACAGCGGGTGGAAATCCAATACGCACGATATCACGCACGTGCTGCTTATCCGCCCTCTGTGTCAAATGAATATGTTGAAAAATAACCGGCTCACTCCAAACAGTGGCCAGATATAGTACAAACACAATAATCTGGGCAAATACAGTGGCAAGAGCTGCGCCTGTGACGCCCATACCTGGAATTGGTCCAACTCCAAATATCAAAACCGGGTCAAGCACCAGATTAATGATCAGACCAATGGTAGTTGCTCTGAAAGCGGCCATGGTATTTCCCATAGCTGTCAATATCCCGGTAAATACCTGATTTAAAAAGGAAAATACGATAGCCCCGCAGGTGATCAGCAGATAGATTTCTGCATCACGAATAACCTCCGGGCTGTTAAGCTTAAAAAATCCAATTAGAGGCCCGGCAAATAACACACAGAGTATTCCGTATATAATCCCCAGCAGCGTTCCCATCCGCATAGAGGCTCTGGCATAGTCGATCGCAGCTTCTTTATCCATAGCTCCAAGTGACTGCCCCACTGTCACCTGTCCCCCGATCCTGGGTATGGTGGTAATACCGTTTGCCAGCCACATATACATACCGGCTGCCCCTACTGCAGCTACCGCGTTGCTGCTGACACGTCCGATCCAGATCATATCCACCATATTGTACGCCATCTGTATCAATGATGTTCCCATAATGGGAAAAGCTAATCTTGCCATAGAACCCGCTATAGGCCCTTCCAGCAAATCCACATTTCTCTTCATTTTTCTTTCAAATCCCCACTTTCAACTCTAAATCCTATATTATCAGACACAAAAAAATCTGCAACCGATTCCCGGACGGAACTCTGGAGGAGTTCCTGCCCACAGTTTCCGGAAAACACCGTTTTTTACACAGTAACCGGAAGTTTTCAACAGAACATGGATCTTTCCCGGGAGTTATCCACACTTTTTTTAGATATCCACATAAATCCCCTGGAAAAACCGGTATTATTATTGTATCGCATAGAAATACATTTTGCACTCTTTCTTTCTTATTTTTTTTATGTTACTCTAATATCAGACAAGCAAAGAAACCGGGGGAAGAAAAAATGAAGGAAAAAATATACACGATACCGCTGATGGATGCATTCCATGCCGGCGACGAATGTCCTTTCTGCTTTATCGAAAGAAATCTGGAACAGCACTCCATGGACTTTGTCCTTGGATCCGGTGCCTCCTATATGGAGGACGATGTACGGGCAGAGACAGATCAACTGGGGTTCTGTCATGAACACTATAAGAAAATGTTCGATTATGGAAACCGTCTGGGCTGCGGGCTGATCCTCACCACACACTTTAAGAAAAAAAACGAAGAGCTGAAACAACAGATCAAGATGTTCTCTCCTGGAAAAGCCTCCATGCTGGGTCATTTTAAAAAGGCAAAACTGGATGCGGACAATCCTAAAACAAACATTGGTGCCTGGGTTAAAGAACAGGAGCAGAACTGTTATATCTGTGACTACTACAAAAATACATATGTGCGCTATCTTGATACTTTTTTTGAACTATACAGAAAAAATCCGGAATTTGTAGATTTATTTAAAAATAGCAAAGGCTTCTGCCTCTCCCATTTTGGCGATCTGGTAGAAACGGCAGAATCCCTACTCTCGGACAAGGAGAAAGCTTCTTTCTACGAAATCCTCTTTCCCCTCATGACTGATAACATGCAGAGAGTCACCGATGATCTGGAATGGTTCTGTGATAAATTCGATTACCGAAACAAGGATGCGGACTGGAAGAACTCCAGAGATGCCATACAACGGGGGATGCAGAAAGCCGGAAGCGGTTATCCGGCAGATCCGCCGTACAAAGCAGATTTATAATGCAAAGGGGACAGGCGTAACCGCCTGCCCCTTTTCTCTCACAGTCACCTTATATTGATAACAAATTCATCTCCGGCCTGTTTAAAATCATTACTGAGTCTCCCGCTCTGCTCCGGAAATTTCACAGCGTATGGTGTCAATTGCAATTCTGTGGCCTCATCACTGAGATTTCCGTTATCAATGGTGGAGATATTCATTCTTCCCACTCCATCACTCCACCGGGAAAATGTAAACTCCACCGGATTTCCACAATCATCCACACCTCTTAAAACAAGATCATAATCACATTCACCCGTAGATGTGGAAAAGTATATTTTTTGCCCCAGAGGATTATCTGTAAGCTTATCAAGATGTACTTCCGTTCCATCTTCCAATGTGAAGGTCTGATCTAATTCAATGGTATTTGTACTCTGTGCAAGTTCTTCACCGGATGCAGAGAATTCAAAATCCCATGTATCACGTGTATTATCGTAGTCCATAAACTGTATTTCAAAATCAAGAGTCTGGCTTAGATCAACCCCTTTTATATCACACTCGGAAATAGATACCAGTGTATGATCCCCCTCCTGCTTTTCTCCGCCGGATGAGCTGTCCGATACACTTTTTCCATTGATATATATTCTTTCCCCAATCAGTCTTTTGCTCTCATCCGTGATCTTCTCATCATACTCCTTTGTAGCGGATATTAGGATCTCATCTTCATTGACAATCACCTCATTTAAAGTGATCGTAATGCCATTTGTAGTCACTGACTTCCCGACTACTGTTTTGTAAGGTTCCAGATCCTTCTTAATCCCAAGTATTGTAGCAATATCATAAGAAATTGATTTTACAGCAGCCTGAACAATATAATGCAGCGGACCGCTCCCCAGGCCTACCGCAAGAACCAACGCAGCAGCACAGACTCCGGCTACCGGTTTCCATCTTTTTTTCTTTTTTCCTGTCACGCCAATCTTTTTGGAAACATTTTTCTTCCAGCGCTTGTTTTCTATATCATTTGCTTCCTCTATTCCATAACTTCCCATATCTGTCTGAATGTCATTTAATAATTCATATATATTACTGCTCATAACTTTTTTCTCCTCTCTGTCCGGAAAACAGTTTCCTGATTCTCCTTCTTCCCCTGGAAACTCTGTTATATATCACATCTTTTTTCAAACCTGTCTGTCTGCTCACTTCTTCCGGCTCCATCTCATCCACATAAAGCTTTAGAAATAATTCTCTGTCCTCAGGATTCAGACAACTGAGCATCTCCTCCATCTCCTCAGACAGCTCCTTTTCTATTAACCTCATCTGTTCTCTGTCCTCCTCCCCTGCGGTCACATCATCCAGATTCTCCATCTGTTCTCTGTTTAAGTATTTCCGCTTATAATCAATTGCCTTATACCTGGAGATACCTGCGATCCAGTTTAAAAAACTACTCCTCTCAGGACGAAAGGAATCTATATTCTCCCAGACTGCCAGGAACACATCATTGATACACTCCTCCTGATAATACTCCAATGAAAACAGATGTTTTTTTACAACAGATTTAACAATACGTCCATAGTTGTCGATCACATATTCAAGAGCCTTCTCGTTCCGGAACTTTAGCTGCTCTATAAAGTTATCTTCGTTTATTTTCATAAGATGTCACCCGATTCTATATTCTTTAACGGCCGTTACACTATATACTTCGTATAGACGTAAGTGATTTCTATCCATATATGAATAAAAAATAAAAAACTTTTTCACATTTCTTTTACTATTTCATCACAGATTCATCACATTTACAATGTATATTAGTATTTGAACAAAGCCAATAAGACTTTTTTCAAAATCTTTTTCTTTTTCATATGCCGGTATTCCCTTATACCGGCTCTCCTTCTTTTTATATTTTTATAAAAGTAGACATGAAAATAAGAGGCCATAATCTATCCCCCCTCAAGATTATGGCTTCTTATTTTCTGTGTAGAGATCTCTGATGACCTTCCCCCGCAAAAAATAATAAAAAAACAGCCCAAATACAGAAATATCTGAATTTGAACTGTCTTACAGTGAAGCATCGGGGATTCGAACCCCGGACAACTTGATTAAAAGTCAAGTGCTCTACCAACTGAGCTAATGCTCCATATTCAATTAACATACTAATAGGCAATAAAAATGCCCAGAGCCGGAATCGAACCAGCGACACGAGGATTTTCAGTCCTCTGCTCTACCAACTGAGCTATCTGGGCGTAAAACTTGAGTAGCGGGGACAGGATTTGAACCTGTGACCTTCGGGTTATGAGCCCGACGAGCTTCCAGACTGCTCCACCCCGCGTTATTAATTTAAATCAACAATTTATTGTTGAAAAGCCGATGATCGGACTCGAACCGATAACCTGCTGATTACAAATCAGCTGCTCTGCCAATTGAGCCACATCGGCATATTCACTTTAAAGTCTAACCTTATCAGCTAAATGGACGATGGTGGATTCGAACCACCGAAGCAATTTGCAGCAGATTTACAGTCTGTCCCCTTTGGCCACTCGGGAAATCGTCCAAAAATGGGACCTATAGGGCTCGAACCTATGACCCTCTGCTTGTAAGGCAGATGCTCTCCCAGCTGAGCTAAGATCCCATTATATTTTATTATTTTCTTTTTCAAGAAAATAACGACCCAGAAGAGACTCGAACTCTCGACCTCCGCCGTGACAGGGCGGCGCTCTAACCAACTGAGCCACTGGGCCATCACGAAGGTATATACCTTCAAAACCGCATATACAAAACACAAAAACCTTTTTTCTTACCCGCCGTTCGCACTTTCGTGCTTAGGTCAAGCCCTCGACCGATTAGTAGCAGTCAGCTCCATACATTGCTGCACTTCCACCTCTGCCCTATCCACCTCGTCGTCTTCAAGGGGTCTTACTTCTTTATAGAATGGGATATCTCATNTCGCACTTCCGTGCTTAGGTCAAGCCCTCGACCGATTAGTAGCAGTCAGCTCCATACATTGCTGCACTTCCACCTCTGCCCTATCCACCTCGTCGTCTTCAAGGGGTCTTACTTCTTTATAGAATGGGATATCTCATCTTGAGGGGGGCTTCACGCTTAGATGCCTTCAGCGTTTATCCCTTCCAGGCTTGGCTACCCTGCCATGCAGTTGGCACTGCAACAGGTACACCAGCGGCCCGTCCATCCCGGTCCTCTCGTACTAAGGACAGCTCCTCTCAAATATCCTACGCCCACGCCGGATAGGGACCGAACTGTCTCACGACGTTCTGAACCCAGCTCGCGTACCGCTTTAATGGGCGAACAGCCCAACCCTTGGGACCTACTACAGCCCCAGGATGCGATGAGCCGACATCGAGGTGCCAAACCACTCCGTCGATGTGAACTCTTGGGAGTGATAAGCCTGTTATCCCCAGGGTAGCTTTTATCCGTTGAGCGATGGCATTCCCACTTAATACCACCGGATCACTAAGCCCTACTTTCGTACCTGCTCCACCCGTCGGTGTCGCAGTCAAGCTCCCTTCTGCCTTTGCACTCTGCGAATGGTTTCCAACCATTCTGAGGGAACCTTTGGGCGCCTCCGATACTCTTTCGGAGGCGACCGCCCCAGTCAAACTCCCCGCCTGGCATTGTCCCACCGCCGGGTCACGGCGGATGGTTAGAAGCCCAATACTGCAAGGGTGGTATCCCAACATTGGCTCCAGCACAACTGGCGTCATGCCTTCAAAGCCTCCCACCTATCCTGTACATGCAATACCGGACCCCAGTACCAAACTGGAGTAAAGCTCCATGGGGTCTTTCCGTCCTGGCGCAGGTAACCAGCATCTTCACTGGTACTTCAATTTCACCGGATGCATTGCCGAGACAGCGCTCAAATCATTACGCCTTTCGTGCGGGTCGGAACTTACCCGACAAGGAATTTCGCTACCTTAGGACCGTTATAGTTACGGCCGCCGTTTACTGGGGCTTAAATTCAATGCTTCGTCTCCTGACATCTCCTCTTAACCTTCCAGCACCGGGCAGGCGTCAGCCCATATACCTCACCTTTCGGTTTCGCATAGACCTGTGTTTTTGCTAAACAGTTGCTTGAGCCTATTCTCTGCGGCCAGGTCTCCCTGGCACCCCTTCTCCCGAAGTTACGGGGTCATTTTGCCGAGTTCCTTGGCAATGCTTCTTCCGTCGGCCTTAGGATTCTCTCCTCATCCACCTGTGTCGGTTTACGGTACGGGTACGGTATAAACAATAGCGGCTTTTCTTGACGCATGGCTCACACACTTCCCTACTTTAGTTCGGTACGCATCACGCTTTTGGGTTGTCTGACGGTTTTTCCTATCAGACCCCTCCTTCGCTTGCCCCGGGATTCCATTCCCGGGTTGTGCTCTCCACACGTGTCCCCACAGTTCTGTTATATCGCAGTACAGGAATCTCAACCTGTTGTCCATCGGCTACGGCTCTCGCCCTCGCCTTAGGCCCCGACTTACCCAGGGCAGATCAGCTTTACCCTGGAAACCTTAGATATTCGGCCACAAGGATTCTCACCTTGTTCTCGCTACTCATTCCGGCATTCTCTCTTCAATGCAGTCCACAGCTCCTTACGGTACTGCTTCTTCCCGCATTCAATGCTCCTCTACCAATGACTATGTCATTCCTCAGCTT
>NZ_OIWX01000001.1:1007500-2205000 GCF_900258535.1 Blautia marasmi | reverse complement strand
TTTCCTTATAAACTTCTTGTAATCTTTCTCGTAGGTCTTATACTCTTCTGTCTTCATGAACTTTGCAAACTCTTCACTGGATATCTTGCTCATTTCATCTGTAACATCTTTTGCAGGCACCACATGATATTTTTTATCTTTTTCCTTCACAAAATACATGGACATAGAAGGGATCTCCAGAGCTTCCGACTTTTTGTCATCTTTATCCTTCTTCACCAGATTGTAAATAGCATAAACCAGGTCATAGCCATTAAAATTCCCCAGGGATTCACACTTGGTGAAGTTTACCTCTGATGCACCATAGGCCTTAAACTGTTTCATATTATATTTTATTTCCTGCGTGATCTCATCTGCACATTTTTTGTCAGGGTCCTGGCCGAGGCATTTCTTTGCTGCCTCGGTATCCCCTTTCTGATATGCATTTACAATAGATTTTGTAACACTCTCCGGTGATTTTGTGCTTACCTTAACGCCGCATCCGCTCAAAGAAAATATAAGCATTATCACCAGAGCGCAACATAGAAGCCCTTTTAATCTACGCATTTTACTCTCCTTGGTTCTCTTCTGTCTGGGAATCTGCCTCTGCGGATTCCACAACTTCACTTTCTTCTTTTTCTCTTACCTTAGCAATGCTGGCCACCGTCACTCCCTCGTTCAGGTCCATAAGCTTCACTCCGGATGTTATTCTTCCCAGAATAGAAATTGTGCTGCATTCCAGACGAATGACAATTCCCTCTGTGGTAATCAGAAGGATATCATTTTCCTCATTAACTGCTTTTACTCCGATCACATTTCCTGTCTTCTCGGTGATCTTATAGCATTTTACACCTTTACCGCCTCTGTTCTGACAGGTAAATTCTCCTACAGAGGTTCTCTTTCCCATACCATGTTCAGATACGATCAGCAGATAATCTCCCTGGCAGTTGAGCTGCATACCAATGACCTCATCCTCCTCAAGAAGATTAATACCGCGTACACCCATGGACACACGCCCGGTACTCCTTACATCTGTCTCGTGGAAACGGATACACTGGCCGAATTTTGTAATAAGGATGATATCTTTCTTATTATCAGTAAATTTCACTTCAATCAGCTCATCGTCCTCTCTCAGGGCAATAGCTGCAAGGCCTGTCTTACGCACATTGCTGTAATCTTCAATAGGCGTTTTCTTCACAAGGCCGTTTTTCGTTGCCATAAACAGATAATTTCCCGGTTTGAACTCATTGATAGGGATCACCGCAGAAATTTTTTCATCGGGCTGCAGGGAAAGCAGATTGATGATGGCAGTTCCCCTTGCTGTTCTGCTGGCCTCCGGGATCTCATAGGCCTTCATACGGTAAACCCGTCCCATATTTGTAAAGAACATAAGGAAATGATGGGTGGTTGTCATCAAAAGTTCTTCAATGTAGTCATCGTCAATGGTACTCATACCCTTGATCCCCTTGCCGCCTCTATTCTGGCTGCGGAAATTATCAACGGTCATACGCTTGATGTAGCCTAATTTTGTCATGGCGATCACTGTATTCTCCTTTGGGATCAGATCTTCCATGGAAATATCAAACTCATCATACCCAATAGAGGTTCTTCTGTCATCTCCGTATTTCTCGGATATCCCCAGGATTTCCTCACGGATAACACGCAGCAGAAGGTTTCTGTCCGCAAGGATAGCCTTTAACTCCCTGATTTTTTTCATCAGTTCATTATACTCACCCTGAAGGCGGTCTCTCTCCAAACCGGTCAGCGCACGCAGCCTCATATCTACAATAGCCTGCGCCTGGGCATCAGAGAAGCCAAATGCCTCCATAAGGGAATCCTTTGCCTCCTGTGTGGTCTTAGAGGCACGGATGATACGGATCACCTCATCAATATGTTCCAGGGCTTTTAACAGACCCTCCAAGATATGTGCACGTTCCTGCGCTTTGTTCAGGTCATACTGTGTCCTTCTGGTCACAACCTCTTCCTGATGGCGCAGATAATACCTGAGCATATCCAGAAGGTTCATAACCTTAGGCTCATTATTCACCAGGGCCAGCATGATAACACCGAATGTGTCCTGAAGCTGAGTATGCTTGTAGAGCTGGTTCAGGATAACATTGGCATTGGCATCCCTTCTCAGCTCAATACAGATACGCATACCTTCCCTGTTGGAATGGTCATTGATCGCTGTAATTCCGTCTATTTTCTTGTCCCTTACAAGTTCTGCCATCTTCTCTATCAGACGGGCTTTATTGACCATATAAGGCAGCTCTGTGACAATGATCTGGCTCTTGCCGTTGGGAAGTGTCTCTATATCTGTAATTGCCCGCACTTTGACCTTTCCGCGTCCTGTGCGGTAAGCCTCCTCAACCCCTCTTGTGCCGAGGATCATGGCTCCGGTTGGGAAATCAGGTCCTTTTATAATAGACAGGATCTCCTCCAGCTCGGTTTCCCTGTCCTCCTCAATGATGTTGTCTATGATCCTTACTACAGCAGAGATAACCTCCCTCAGGTTATGGGGTGGTATATTGGTTGCCATACCTACTGCGATACCTGATGTACCGTTTACCAGAAGGTTGGGATATCTGGACGGCAGAACAAGAGGTTCTTTCTCTGTCTCATCAAAGTTTGGAGCAAAATCAACTGTATTTTTATTAATATCCGCCAGCATTTCCATGGAGATCTTGCTCAGACGCGCCTCTGTATATCGCATGGCAGCGGCTCCGTCACCATCCACAGAACCAAAGTTTCCATGACCATCCACCAGAGGATATCTGGTTGACCAGTCCTGTGCCATGTTGACTAAAGCTCCGTAGATCGAGCTGTCACCGTGGGGATGGTATTTACCCATGGTATCACCCACGATACGGGCACATTTCCTGTGGGGTTTGTCCGGACCGTTGTTCAATTCTATCATGGAGTACAAAATTCTCCTCTGTACCGGCTTCATACCGTCCCTGACATCGGGCAGTGCCCTGGATGCAATAACACTCATGGCATACTCAATGTAGGACTCCTCCATTTTTTTCTGTAAGTCCACTTCCTGGACTTTATCAAAAATATTATCTTCCATTTAGCTTCTCCTTAACTCCGCTTCCGTCGTCCGTTAACTCAATCTGCGTTACTATTCACATCCTGCAAAAAACGCAGTTCTGTAAACAGTAACACGCTTCGCGATGCACAGATATGGAGCATTCTGTCCCATATCGCGCTGGCTGCCTCGGGATTTTCATGCGCAAGCGCATAAAAACACCTAGCGGGATAGCAGCCGTGAATAGTAACCAATCTGCTGCGTTACTGTTTAAACATCGAGATTTTTAACATACTTTGCGTTTTCTTCTATGAATTCACGTCTTGGTTCCACCTTATCTCCCATAAGGGTGGTGAATGTCAGATCAATTTCAGATGATGCCTCCTCGTCCATGGTGACTCTCAAAAGGATCCTGCGTTCCGGGTCCATAGTCGTCTCCCAAAGCTGTTCCGCATCCATCTCTCCCAGACCTTTGTAACGCTGGATCCTGTTGTTGCCGTCACGTCCGATCTCACCCAGAATCTCATCCTGTTCCTTCTCAGAATAGGCATAAAAAACCTTCTTGTTCTTCTCGATCTTAAACAGCGGCGGCTTCGCCAGGTATACATGGCCCTGTTTGATCAGCTCAGGCATGAACCGGTACAAAAACGTCAGCAAAAGAGTTGCGATATGGGCACCGTCCACATCGGCATCGGTCATGATGATGATTTTGTCATAGCGGAGCTTGCTGATATCAAAATCCTCGTGAATTCCGGTTCCAAAAGCTGTGATCATGGCTTTGATCTCGGCATTCGCGTATATTTTGTCAAGTCTTGCCTTCTCCACATTGAGGATCTTACCTCTCAGCGGAAGGATCGCCTGTGTTGCACGGCTTCTTGCGGTCTTCGCGGAGCCGCCGGCGGAATCTCCCTCTACGATGTAGATCTCACATTTTGAGGGGTCTTTGTCCATACAGTCTGCCAGTTTTCCCGGAAGTGACATTCCTTCCAGCGCAGACTTTCTCCTTGTCAGTTCTCTGGCCTTTCTGGCTGCATCCCTGGCACGCTGGGAAAGTACGGATTTTTCTATGATCGTTTTGGCAACAGAAGGGTTCTGCTCCAGATAGATCTCAAGCTGGCTGCTCACAACATTGTCAACAGCACCCCTGGCCTCACTGTTTCCAAGTTTCTGTTTTGTCTGTCCCTCAAACTGGGGGTCCTCAATCTTAACACTGATAATAGCAGTCAGACCTTCACGGATATCTTCACCGGAAAGATTTGACTCACTTTCTTTTAAGATCTTATTTTTTCTGGCATATTCGTTAAAGGTTTTGGTAAGGGCATTTCTAAATCCCACAATATGCGTACCGCCCTCCGGCGTCGTGATATTATTTACAAAACCATAGGTATTTTCTGTATAGGAATCATTGTGCTGCATGGCTACTTCCACAACCACACCGTCTTTTGTTCCATCAAAGTATAGAATATCTTCATAAAGTGATGAGTTACTTCTGTTCAGATACTGCACAAACTCCTTAATACCGCCTTCATAGTGGAAAATGACTTCCTTTGGCTCCTCATCCCGCTTATCCACGGCAACGATCTTCAGGCCCTTTGTCAAAAACGCCATTTCACGGAATCTGTGTTTGAGGGTACTGAAATCAAATACCGTCTCCTCAAAGATTTCGGAATCAGGAAGGAAGGTGACCATGGTTCCCGTCTTATCCGGGTCACAGTCCCCAATCACTTTCAGCTTATAAATGGTTTTTCCCCTCTCATAGCGCTGACGGTATACTTTTCCCTCGTGATAAATGGTTACCTCCAGCCATGTGGAAAGGGCATTTACAACAGATGCACCAACACCGTGAAGACCGCCGGAGACCTTATATCCCCCGCCGCCGAACTTACCCCCGGCATGCAGGATCGTAAAAACAACTTCCACAGCCGGTATTCCGGCTTTGTGGTTGATCCCCACGGGAATACCGCGGCCATTGTCCGTAACAGTAATGGAATTGTCTTCGTTTATAAATACTTCTATGGTGTCGCAGTAGCCGGCCAGGGCCTCATCCACCGCATTATCTACAATCTCATATACCAGGTGGTGCAGACCTCTGGCGGAGGTGCTGCCGATATACATACCGGGCCTTTTCCTAACAGCCTCCAGTCCCTCAAGTATCTGAATCTGATCTGCTCCATACTCTGTTTTAAATTCTGTGCTCATGCATTTCCTCCTGTTTACCGGCAATGCTCACCGGTTTTCCGCTGGTCGTCTCAGGGGGCAACTGTCCCCTCCACCACTTTAAACAATTTATTGATTTCAAATCTTTTGTTAACAAAATCATCCAAACCTGTACAAGTTATCATAGTCTGCACATCCCGGATACTGTCCAGCAGATAATTCTGCCTGTTGGCATCCAGTTCCGACAAAACATCATCCAGAAGAAGGATTGGAACATCCTTTATCTTTTTCTCCACCAGATAGATTTCCGATAACTTCAGGGATAGGGCGGCTGTGCGCTGCTGTCCCTGTGAACCAAACTTACGAATATCAATCTCATTTATTCTAACACATAAATCATCCCTGTGGGGGCCGGATGATGTATTCCTGAATTTGAAATCCTTTTCCCGGTTCCTTCCCAACTGTTCATAGAACTCCTCGCTCCTGACATTCGGTTCGTAAACCAATTCGATCTTTTCTTTTCCGCCTGTTATGCTGCTATGTATCTCTCCGATAATATCATTTATATCACGGATAAATTCATGACGGCTTTCAATGATGGATCTTCCGTAACGTACCAATTGTTCATCCCACACATCCAGAGTGGCAGCCAGGCCGCTGCTGGATCCAATATCCTTTAACAGCTTGTTCCTCTGGTTCAGGACATGGTTGTAACTGGATAGATCAGATAAATACACTTTATTAAGTTGACATAACTCGGAATCAATAAATCTTCTCCTCTCACCGGGACCGTTTTTAATGATATTCAGATCCTCCGGCGAGAAAAATACAATGTTGACAATTCCGAACAGCTCACTGGCCCTTCGGATGGGAATACCGTCAATGGCTATGCCCTTGGCTTTATTTTTTTTCAGATGCATATCAATCTTGTGGGATATGCCGTCCTTATTTACAAACATCCTGATATGGGATTCATCCTGATCAAACCGGATCATCTCCCTGTCCTTACTGCCTCTGTGTGATTTTGTGGTGCCGCACAGATATACAGCCTCCAAAATGTTTGTCTTTCCCTGGGCATTATCCCCGTAGAGAATATTTGTCCCCTTGTCAAACTGCAGGGATAAAAGATTGTAATTCCTGTAATTCTTCAGTTCTATAGACTCAATATACATGTAAACACCTGTTGTTGGGATTCGCTGAAAACTTCACGTGACAGAAACTGTAATAGTAAATTTACTTTACTATTTTAATCTCCTGACCGTCGTAAGCCACCAGATCCCCATCGTAAAGTTTGCGTCCTCGTCTGGTATCGGTCTCACCATTGACTTTTACAAGACCGTCCTGTATCACATATTTGGCTTCCACCCCGTCCTCCACAAGATTTGCGGCTTTCAGGGCTTGGCCCAACTTAATAAACTCATCTTTTAATTTTATGATTTCCATTTTTTCTCTCCTAACGGCTTTCAAACCCGTTTTTATCTGCTGACAGCATTAAAATTAACAGGAAGGATCAGATAGATATACTGTTCTTCCTCATCCCGGATAAAGCAGGGCGCTTTGGGATTCATCAGGTAAATACAGACTTCCTCATCATCAATTACCTTCAGTGCATCAATCAAAAATTTCGGATTGAAACCAATGAGAATATCTTTTCCCTCTTTTTCAATATCAATGTCCTCTTTCATGGAACCGATCTGAGAATCAATGCGCAGTTCCATGGATCCATCCTCAATATGAATGATAATGGGTTTTTTATCTCCCTCTTTTACAAGAAGGGTTGCTCTGTCAATACAGTCTAAAAATTCACGTTTATTGATCTTGACTTTTGTTTCGTAGTCACTGGACAACATCTGGTCAATCTTAAAGTAATCGCCTTCGATGAGACGGGATACTACCTTGGTATTATCAAATTCAAACAAGATATGGTTTTCCGCAAGATAGATTTCTACCATATCTTCCATTTCACCTGATAAAATCTTACTGATCTCATTCAGTGTCTTACCGGGAACAACCACCTTCTTGTCTGCGCACTCTTCTTTCAGAGCAATTTTTCTGATAGAAATACGGTGTCCGTCAAGGGAAACCACACGCAGCATATTGTTTTCAATCTGAAAAAGTTCACCTGTCATCAGCTTATTGTTCTCGTTTGCTGCTATGGAAAAGATAGTCTGACGGATAATTTCTTTTAAAGTAAACTGTGAAATCCGTACACAGTCATTTTTTTCAATGAACGGAAGATAAGAAAAGTCTTCACCTGATTTTCCCGGAATATTGAATTTTGCTTTTTCGCAGGTGATCAGAGTGTTTAATTTCTCATCTGTTGTTATGGTAACATCATTATCCGGAAGCTTTCTTACGATTTCAGAAAAGATCTTGGCATCCAGAGCGATAATACCTTTTTCTTCTATAGTACCGTCAACAATAGTTTCGATTCCCAGTTCCATGTCGTTGGATGTAAATTTGATTTCATTGGCTGATGCATCAATAAGAATACATTCCAGAATGGGCATTGTTGTTTTACCCGGTACGGCTTTCATGACAATATTTACACTTTTTAATAATTCTGATTTAGGACAAATTAATTTCATGATGTGTATAACTTCCTTTCTGTGCAAAAGTGGCTTTATCTATAAAATAATGTTAAGGAATCCGCAGTCGTAGCCTTAGGGGATGTGAATTTGTGAATAACCCTCGAAACCCGCATAATTTGCGGCTTTCATAGTATGGATAACTTTGTGGGTTAAAGCTGAAGTTAAAGTGAATAAGCTGTTGATAGAATCACCGGTAAAAAACGGGGTTCACGTTATCAACACTTATCCACATGTAAGTCACTTTATATTCACCTAAGGTTGTGGATAATCAGATACTGCAGGAAAATGTGTGTGTATAGCTTGAGGATCACTTAGCAGGATTGATCTTTTTCTTCAATATATCAATGATCTCTCTTGTGTCGTCGTTCTCCTCAACTTCCCGCTCTATTTTATTAATGCCGCTCATGATGGTCGTATGGTCTCGTCCGCCCAGGCTGTCACCGATGATTTTCAGGGTGGTCTCTGTCATCTGGCGGCACAGGTACATGACAATCTGTCTAGGATATGCAATTTTGGAACTCCTCTTGTTTCCGGTCAGGTCAGAGGGAGTGAGATCAAAGTGTTCTGCTACTATATTAATAATGAGTTCCGGTGTTATGGTCCTTTTCTGGTTTGGCGATATGATATCTTTCAATACTTTTTCCGCCAGAGCCAGGTTGATCTCCCGGTTCTCCAGATTTGCATATGCCATGATCTTATTCAGGGAACCCTCCAGCTCACGGATATTTGACTTTACGTTCTGCGCAATATATTCAATGACCTGATCATCAATCTGATAGCCGTCCAGTTCCTCTTTTTTTCTAAGGATCGCCATTCGGGTTTCAAAATCAGGTGAGGAGATGTCCACGATCAATCCCCATTCAAATCGGGAACGGAGCCGGTCCTCCAGGATTTCCATATCTTTGGGAGGCTTATCCGAGGATATAATAATCTGTTTTTTCGCTCCGTGGAGAGCATTGAAGGTGTGGAAAAATTCTTCCTGGGTGGATTCCTTTCCTATAATAAACTGTATATCGTCGATCAAAAGTACATCTATATTCCGGTATTTCTCACGAAACTTGGACATAGTTGTATTATTGCCGTTACGGATTGATTCAATCAGTTCATTGGTAAAATATTCACTGGTCACATACAGTACCTTGGACTGCGGTCTTTTCTGAAGCACAAAATGTGCGATGGAATGCATAAGATGGGTTTTCCCCAGACCAACTCCTCCATATATAAAGAGAGGATTATACACCTCGCCGGGAGATTCCGCTACTGCAACGGAAGCTGCGTGTGCCAGTTTGTTATTGCTTCCGACTACAAATGTGTCAAAGGTATACTTAGGGTTTAAGTTGGCTTTTTCAATACTTTCATTCACGGCAGCGGATGATACGGGGGTATCCGCCGTTTCTGGCGGCACGTCATCCGGTAAGATCAAAGCAATTTCATAGTCTTCTCCCGCAGTTTCGGCAATTGCCACTTTTAATGGAAGAAGATATTTGTTGGCAATATAATTAATGCCAATCTGGCCTGTGGGGACTATGATGGTAACGGTATCCCCTTCCACTTTGTGGACTGTCAGGGATTTCAGCCAGGTATTAAAAGAGACATCAGATAACTGATGCTCCGTTTTTATCATATTTAATATGTCTGTCCATTTTTCCTGTATTAAATGCATTTTGAATTCTCCCGTTTGTTTTCGCATTTCCTTTCCAAATTTGTGGAATATGGAAAGGAATTGATGATCATGTTGAAAAAGACGTTCTTTTTTCCCTTGTTTCAAAGCACACAACAATAGAAAGTACGCGCCTGCGGACTTTCTATTGCAAAAAAACGTATTATTATCTATATATTATAATAAAATAGAATTTTTAGCAATGAAAAAATAATTCTAAACAGAAATCCACAAGGTTATGTTAATAATGTGGATAATACTGTGTGGAAAATGAGGATTACAAAGTTAAAAACATTGTGGAAAAAGGAAGATGTGAGAAATGTGTATAACTCCATTTACATCTTCCACATGGCGAAAACCGTGATAAATTAAGGTTTTTTTGTCGAAAAGGGCAAAAAAGTGTGGGGAAAACGGAAAAGTTATCCACAAGTTATCCACAATTTGTGGATAACATTACGTAAACTAGATTTGTGTGAATAACTGTGGGGATAATCATTTTAGGGCCAGCGTCCCGGGAAGTCTTTCCACAGAACAAAAAACCAGATTGTGGAAAACAGGTGAATACACGGATTTCAGCCTATTTTCGTGATAAATATATTTAAAGAAAAAAATAAAATATATCTTGACGAATCAGGGGTTTCCGAATATAATTGAAATGATGTTTTCTATCATGCATAATCATAGGAATACTATCTGAATAATAGATAGATATTTGGTTTAAAGGAGGTGCCTGGAATATGAAAATGACATTTCAGCCAAAAAAGAGAAGCAGATCCAAAGTTCATGGATTCAGAGCAAGAATGAGCACTAAGGCCGGAAGAAAAGTTTTAGCTGCAAGAAGATTAAAAGGAAGAAAAAGATTATCAGCTTAAGACCGCAGATATGTGGTCTTTTCTTCTCTTCTTTTCATTAAAGGATGGTTTATGAAATATTCGGAATCGTTAAAGAAAAACAGAGATTTTCAACTGGTTTATAAAAAGGGAACATCATTTGCAAATCGCTACTTAGTTATGTATGTGTTAAAAAACCAGTTGGACAAGAACAGAATTGGTATATCCGTAAGTAAAAAGGTAGGAAACAGCGTCGTAAGACATCACTTGACCAGACTTCTCAGAGAAGGCTACCGATTGAATGAAGAAAAATTTAAGTGCGGATATGATATTGTTGTAGTAGTCAGGGTAAATGGAAAGGATCAGGGATTCCATTCCATGGAGAGTGCGCTTTTGCATTTAGGTAAGTTAACAAAAACCATAAGAAGTGAAGAGAATGAAAACAATATTGATTAAGATGATTCGGCTTTATCAGAAATATTTATCCCCGTTAAAGAGAACCCGTTGTCCCTATATACCCACGTGTTCTCAGTATGGATTAGAAGCAATTGAGAAATATGGTGCAGTAAAAGGTAGTTTATTGGCTTGCTGGAGAATTTTAAGATGTAATCCATTTTCAAAAGGCGGATACGATCCGGTACCATAAGTATTGTTTTATCTTGTTAGGAGATAATTATGCACCGCCGTTTTGTTATAAAGGCGGTATGCTTGAGAGATGAAGGTGACAAACCGGCTATAAGGAGGAAAATATTTTGGTTGCGTTGCTAACAAAGAGTACAATGCCGATTGTAAAATGGGTGGCTGAGGTAATGGGCTGGCTGATGAACGGCATTTACAGTATCGGGGTCACAAACCTTGGCCTCTGTATTATTTTATTTACGATTATCATTTATATGTTCATGACGCCGCTGCAGATCAAGCAGCAGAAGTTCTCTAAGATGAATGCCGTCATGTCCCCGGAATTACAGAAGATCAGTAAGAAATATAAAGCAAAAAAAGATCAGGCCTCACAGGCGAAAATGCAGGAAGAGACCATGGCCGTATATGAGAAATACGGCGTATCTCCCACAGGAAGTTGTCTGCAGATGGTCATCCAGATGCCTATATTCTTCGCGCTGTACCAGGTTATTATCAATCTGCCGGGTTACATCGGAGGAATTAAGAACATGTTCGATGCAGCAGTTGTAAAAATAACAAATGTTGACGGATATGTAGGAATCATCAGTGATTTTATTAAAGAGCATGGTATCAGAAGTTACAGCTGGCCTACTGACGGCAAAGGGGTTAGTAATAACCATGTCATCGACTTTTTATACAGTTTGTCCCCCTCGCAGTGGACAGACCTTGGAGAAGTGGACAAGTTTAGCGGATTTGCACAGACTTTAAGCGATACGGCCAATAAGATTCATCCCATGCAGAATTTCCTTGGGTTGAATATTGCGGATACACCGCTTTCTCTGATTAAGACAGGTTGGAGTGAAGGCACATATCTTCTGATTGCTGCGGCAGTCATGATCCCATTGTTATCCTGGCTGACTCAGATGCTGAACTTAAAATTAATGCCAACAGCAGCAACAGATGATACAAACAGCCAGATGAATGCCACAATGAAGGGAATGAACACCTTCATGCCTCTGTTTTCCGCTTTTATCTGTTTCTCATTCCCTGTAGGTATTGGTATCTACTGGATTGCCGGTTCTGTGATCCGTTGTGTTCAGCAGCTTGTCATCAACAAACATCTGGACAATATGAATATGGATGACTTTATCAAGAAGAACCAGGAGAAGATGGCTAAAAAGCGTGCAAAAGCAGGACTTCCTCCGCAGAAGATCACACAGCAGGCAAAGATGAATGTAAAAAACATCGAGGAACCAAAGAAAATCTCTGCTGAAGACAGAAATGCCGCAGTGCAGAAATCTACGGAATACTACAAGAATTCACAGAATGCAAAACCGGGAAGCCTGGCTTCAAAGGCAAATATGGTTGCTCAATTTGATCAGAAAAACAAATCTAAGAAGAAGTAGCGGTAAGGGGGAAGAAGTATGGAATTCAAAGAATTTTCTGCAAAAACTGTAGACGAAGCGATTACAAAAGCTTGTCTGGATTTTGAGACTTCCAGTGAAAATCTGGAGATTCAGGTTTTATTTGAAGGCAGTTCAGGATTTTTGGGGTTCGGAGCCAAGCCGGCCAGAATTAATGTACGCAGAAAAGAAGTATCCTTACCAGAAGAACCAGTAATTGAAGAGGCTGTTCCGGTAAAAGAAGAGAGAAAAGAAGTAAGAAAAGAGTTTAAGAACGAGCCGAAAAGAGAGCCTAAGAGGGAACCGAAAAAGGAAGTAAGAAGAACCGAGGCTCCCAAAGAGGATGTAAAACCGCAGCACGAAGAGCGGAAGGTCGTTGAGAGAACAGAAGAAGAGATCGCAGCCGTAAAAGCAGATGCGGAGAAGTTCTTAAGTGGCGTGTTCAAGGCCATGGAGCTTGAAGTTGAGATCAAGATGGAGTATAAGGGTGCGGAAGGCAACCTGGAAATTGAATTTTTAGGTGAAGATATGGGCATTCTTATCGGCAAGAGAGGACAGACACTGGATTCTCTGCAGTATCTCACAAGCCTTGTTGTGAACAAGGGAAGACAGGGATATATCCGCGTGAAGCTGGATACTGAGGATTACAGAAACAGGAGAAAAGAGACTCTGGAAAATCTGGCAAAGAGTATTGCCTACAAAGTCAGAAAGACCAGAAAACCTGTATCTCTGGAGCCTATGAATCCCTATGAGAGAAGGATCATCCATTCTGCATTGCAGGGCAACCGTTACGTGGAGACTTACAGTGAGGGAAATGAACCTTACCGCCATGTGGTTGTAAAGCTGAAAAAATAGTATATATAATGAATTATGATTATTCTGGGTGAAAGCGTGAATAATGGAGAATTTTTTTCTCTGCGCTTTTGCCTGGAATATTTTTTTGACTATAAGTTTACGTTACCTGTGTTAAAGTTGAGTTAGAATCAGAGGAGTTGAGAAAAATGGCTGATACCATAGCAGCAATTGCCACCGCTATGACCGCGTCGGGAATCGGGATCATCCGCATGAGCGGTCCCGAAAGCCGTAAGATCGTACAGAAGGTTTACCGCTCCAAAGCGGGCAGAAAACAGATTGAGAAGGAGCCGTCCCACACCATCCATTACGGATTTATCTATGATGGGGAGGATGAGATTGACGAGGTGCTGGTCATGCTCATGGACGGTCCCAAAAGTTATACAGGCGAGGATACAGTAGAAATAGACTGTCATGGCGGCGTTCTGGCTATGAAGAGGGTGTTGGAGACTGTGATCAAATACGGTGCCCGTCCAGCAGAACCGGGGGAATATACTAAGAGGGCATTCTTAAACGGAAGAATTGACCTGTCCCAGGCGGAGGCGGTAATTGATGTCATTAATGCCAAAAATGAGTATGCGCTGAAAAGTTCCCTGAACCAGTTGAAGGGGTCTGTACAGAAGGTGATCAGAGAAATCAGAGAGCGTATCATTTATCAGATCGCTTATATAGAGTCTGCGCTTGATGACCCGGAGCATATCAGTATAGACGGGTATGGGGAAACTTTGAAAAAAGAAGTGGCGGTACAGAAATCCAAAATCGAAAGGCTGCTGGAAACTGCCGGAGAAGGAAAGATGATGAAGGAAGGGATCAAGACCGTTATTGTGGGCAAGCCCAATGCGGGGAAATCTTCCCTTATGAACCTTCTGGTGGGAGAAGAGAGGGCCATTGTGACGGATATTGCGGGAACCACCAGAGATATTCTGGAGGAGACCATTGTACTGCACGGTATTTCCCTCCGCATGATAGATACTGCCGGGATCAGGGATACAGAAGACCGGGTGGAGCAGATTGGTGTGGGGAGAGCAAAAGAGTATGCAAAAGATGCGGATCTGATCCTTTACGTGGTGGATTCTTCTATACCTCTGGATGAGAATGACGAGGAGATCATTTCTATGCTGGAGGATAAAAAGGCTGTGATCCTTCTGAATAAGACGGACTTAGAGACCGTAGTCTCAGAGGAAAGTCTTAGAATGAGGATGAACCATCCGGTGATACCGGTCTCCGCCAAGGAGGAACAGGGGATTGATGTGCTTGAGCAGCAGATCAAAGATATGTTCTTTGAGGGGGAGCTATCCTTTAACGATGAGGTGTATATCACAAATATCCGTCACAAGACGGCTTTGGAGGACGCAGAGAAAAGTCTTGCACTGGTGGAAAACAGTATTGCTATGCAGATGCCTGAGGATTTCTTTTCTATTGACCTTATGAATGCTTATGAGAGTCTGGGCAGTATTATAGGGGAGTCTGTTGGAGAAGACCTTGTGAATGAAATATTTTCAAAGTTCTGCACAGGGAAATAGAAATCTGGTGGTGTTATCCACAAAAACAGAGGAAATCAGAAGAAAATGTGGATAACGGGTTAAATGCAAAAGGTTCATGTGAATAGATCTTGAGAAAGAGTAACTGTTCGGTTCAGTAAATGTACTACATTCTGAATAGTTACGGGAAAGGAAGCCATTAAAATGAATAATCTGGTTGAGAATTATGATGTAGCCATAGTTGGCGCCGGTCATGCCGGCTGTGAGGCGGCACTGGCCTGTGCAAGGCTTGGTCTGGATACCATTATGTTTACCGTGAGTGTGGACAGCATTGCGCTGATGCCCTGCAACCCAAACATAGGCGGAAGTTCCAAAGGCCATCTGGTGAGAGAGATTGATGCCCTTGGCGGTGAGATGGGAAAAAATATTGACAAAACCTTTATCCAGTCAAAGATGCTAAATGTATCCAAGGGACCGGCTGTCCACTCCCTGCGTGCCCAGGCGGATAAGCAGGAGTACACCAGGCGTATGCGAAGGGTATTGGAAAATACGGAACATCTGACCGTAAAGCAGGCTGAGGTAACGGAAATCCTTGCTGATGAACATAAGATCAAAGGCGTAAAAACTTATTCAGGTGCCACTTATCTGACAAAGGCAGTGGTGCTCTGTACGGGAACTTATCTGAAAGCCAGATGCATTTACGGTGATGTGAGCAGCTATACAGGGCCAAACGGTCTTCAGGCTGCCAATTACCTGACAGATTCCCTGAAAAAGCTGGGAGTTGAGATGTATCGGTTTAAGACAGGGACACCTGCCAGAATAGATAAGAGAAGTATTGATTTTTCAAAAATGGAGGAGCAGTTCGGGGATGAGAGAGTGGTTCCCTTTTCTTTCTCCACAGATCCGGAGGATGTGCAGATCGAACAGGCGTCCTGCTGGCTTACTTACACCAATGAAAAGACACATGAGATCATTAAAAACAACCTGGACCGTTCGCCTCTGTATTCCGGTATGATCGAGGGCACAGGACCCAGGTATTGTCCTTCTATTGAGGATAAGGTGGTAAAGTTTGCGGACAAGAACAGGCACCAGGTATTTCTGGAACCGGAAGGACTTTATACCAATGAGATGTACGTGGGCGGAATGTCCAGTTCCCTGCCCGAGGATGTACAGCATGAGATGTATCGCTCGGTACCGGGACTGGAACAGGCGAAGATTGTGAGAAATGCCTATGCCATTGAGTACGACTGTATCAACGCAAGGCAGCTTTATCCAACCCTGGAGTTCAAGGAGATAAAAGGGCTTTTCTCAGGCGGGCAGTTCAACGGCAGTTCCGGCTATGAGGAGGCAGCAGCCCAGGGGCTTGTGGCCGGGATCAATGCTGCTATGGAAGTGCTGGGCCGGGATATGCTGATCCTGGACCGCTCTGAATCCTATATAGGGGTTCTCATTGATGATCTGGTGACAAAGGAAAACCATGAGCCGTACAGGATGATGACAAGCCGTGCCGAGTACAGGCTGCTTTTAAGGCAGGATAATGCAGACCTGCGACTCAGGGAAAAAGGATATAAGGTGGGATTGGTGAGCGAAAAGGAGTATGAATACGTACTCTGGAAGAAACAGAAGATAGAGGAGGAAGCTGCACGTGTGGAAAATACCTTTGTGGGTGCATCCAAAGAAGTGCAGGAGCTTCTGGAATCTTACGGCAGTACGCTGTTGAAAAATGGTTCTTCTCTGGCAGAGCTGATCCGCCGTCCGGAGCTTTCCTACGGGATCCTTGCTCCTCTGGATAAAAAAAGGCCGCAGCTTCCCCAGGATGTGGCGGAGCAGGTAAATATCAACATTAAGTACGACGGATATATCCGCAGGCAGTTAAAGCAGGTGGAGCAGTTTAAAAAACTGGAGACAAAACGTCTTCCTGAGGATTTGGATTATGACGGGGTAAACGGGCTGAGGATCGAGGCAAAACAGAAGTTAAAGGAATACCGTCCGGTTTCGGTTGGGCAGGCATCCAGGATCGCCGGCGTATCCCCTGCAGATATATCGGTACTTCTTGTATATATGGAATCTTACAGGAGAGGCGGAGTGCATAAGGAGGCGGATGTATGAGTGAAGTGACAAATCAGGTACAGGAGACGTATTGTCTGGATATTTTGGAGGACGGCTTACAGGAATTTGGCCTTACGCTTACAGAAGGGCAGAAGCAGCAGTTTGTGCGCTATTATGAGATGCTGGTGGAATGGAATAAAGTCATGAACCTGACAGGAATCACGGAATTTGGGGAGGTTTTGAACAAACATTTTGTGGACAGTCTTTCCATTGTAAAAGCGCTGGATATGGAGAATATAAGATCCTGCATAGATGTGGGAACAGGGGCGGGATTTCCCGGGATTCCCCTCAAGATCATGTTTCCCCATCTTCAGGTAACACTCCTGGATTCCCTGAACAAACGTCTTAAATTCCTGGATGCTGTCATAGGTGAACTGGGACTTGAAGGCATACACACGGTTCATGGACGTGCGGAGGATGGAGCAAGAAGGCAGGAGCACAGGGAGCAGTATGATCTGAGTGTGACCAGGGCAGTTGCCAGGTTATGTACCATCAGTGAGTATTGTATGCCTTATGTGAAGCAGGGCGGCTTCTTTGTGGCTTATAAGTCAGGCAAGGTGCAAGAGGAACTTTTGGAAGGGAAAAAGGCGGTTTCCGTGCTTGGGGGAAAGGTGGAGAAGACAGAAGAATTTCTCCTCCCGGGTACGGATATGGAGCGTTCCCTTGTGGTGATTCAGAAGACAAAGCCTACACCGAAAAGATATCCGCGGAAAGCGGGTACCCCGGCGAAGGAGCCTATTTTGTGAGGTGAGCAGAATGGAATTAAAAGAAAGCCTGAAAAAGAGAGTAGAACTGTTTAAGAAAGAATATCCTGTTGCGGACAAGGTGAAAAACAGGATCACAGAGCCTTCCATGCCTTTCTTTGGGGAGGAGATCCTGGAGAAGGCCGTGACCGCCATTTTGGAGGGGGAAAATGTGCTTCTCTGCGGTGACAAGGCCACAGGAAAAAATGTACTGGCCGAGAACCTGGCATGGATCTTCGGTAGGCCGCTCTATAATGTTTCCTTTCATGTGAATACGGACAGCAGCACTTTGATCGGTACGGATACCTTTGTGGGCAATGAGGTAAAGCTGAGAAAAGGTCCTATTTATCAGTGTGCCAGGTATGGTGGTTTTGGGATACTGGATGAAATCAATATGGCAAAAAATGATGCGGTGTCAGTCCTTCACGCAACGCTGGATTACAGGAGGGTGATCGACGTGCCGGGATATGACAAGATTGACCTTGACCCCGCCACACGTTTTATAGCCACCATGAATTATGGGTATGCAGGGACAAAGGAACTGAACGAGGCCTTGGTTTCCAGGTTTATGGTGATCAATATGCCCTCTATGACGGAGGACAGGCTCATGGGAATATTGAGAAGCGCATTTCCTGATCTAAAGGACGCTGCACTTGAACAGTTTACCGGGCTTTTCCTGGATCTGCAGCTCAAGGCGAAAAATGGAGAGATTTCAACAAAAGCGGTGGATATGCGGGGGTTGATTGGGGCACTGAAGCTGATAAAGGGCGGCCTTAACCCGGTTGATGCCATTGATATGGGAATCACGGATAAATGTTTTGACGCATTTGAGAGAGAACTGATCGCTGATATTGTCATGACCCGCATACCTGAGGAGTGGACCCGCAGCGATGTATTTTAGCGTTACTATTCACGGCTGCTATCCCGCGAGGTGTTTTTATGCGCTTGCGCATGAAAATCCCGAGGCAGCCAGCGCGATATGGGGCAGAATGCTCCATATCTGTGCATCACGAAGCGTGTTACTGTTTACAGAACTGCGTTTTTTGCAGGGCTGTGAATAGTAACATTTTAGCCTGGCCGAAGCGTTTCGGCTGCTTCATCAAAGGAGATGTACTTTATGGAAAATGAAGAGAGATGGGAAGCAGAGGCAAACCGTCTGGATATCCGGAACAGGATCAGGAACCTGATGTGGACGGTCAGCCAGGACTATGAACTGGACATTGAGGTGGACCAGGAGGCCTGGCAAAAATCAAAATACATTGCCTTTTATGATGCTGTCCGGGAGGGTGGATTTGCCCGGTATTTCAATGTGGAGGAGTATGAGGCTTACATAACAAAAAGAGTGTATGCGGGATGGGAGCCTTCTGTACTCCTGGCGCTGGGAAGGCTGTGCATAGACTGTGCTGTTTATAAGAAGCTGGAAAAAGAGCGGCGCGGTGTGGCCTCCATACGGAGAAGAGCCATGAGGGATACGCTGGAAAAGGACGGCATGAGGCTTACACATACGGATTGGGGCCATGTGGAGGCTTGTTATCTGCGGTTTATGCTGGATGGGACAGAGGCGGATGAGAGGAATCAGGGATTGATCCGCCTTATAGGTACGCTGGAAGATGCGGAGCGTACTTCACAGATCACGGACTGCCTCAGCGCGGTATATGAAAGGGCATACGCAAAGGGATTTACGAAAAAGTTTAAAGGGCTTAGCCAGGAGCTTATGGATTCCGGCGAAGAGAATAAAGAGTATACGGATAAAGAATATCTGGAGGAGGAATCTGAGGAGAGTCAGGATGAGCATAAGGTAAATCTTTTTACGGATGAACTGATGGAGGAGGAAGATTTGGTGAGCCGGCACAAGACAAATGTGATCGTGCTGGATGAGGAATCCTCCTCCCGGATGGAAGAGTATGTGGAACGTAATTATGGTAAGAGTTATCTTACCGCACAGGAACAGAAGCATCAGAACAGCCAGATATGCAGAGGAAATCATGAGGACAGCCGGCTGCATTTCACAGACGGTCTTCTGCACGGGAATCTGCAGGAGAGCGCGAAGGCGGAGTATGTAAAAAAGGTCAGGGATGAAAACCTCAAAGTGCTGAATCTAAACCAAATGGTGACCAGACAGAATGTACAAATGTTGGCAAATACACTAAAACGGGCGCTTCTGACCAGAAATGAAAAGGAAGTGGTGTCCAGTGAGTATGGAAATATTTGTGCGCGAAAGCTTTGGAATCTGGGGCGCACAGACAACAGAAGGCTGTTTGAGCGGGAAATCATACGGGATAACACGGATTTTGTGGTGGAAGTATTGATTGATGCCAGCGGCTCCCAGCAGGGCAGACAGGCTCTTGTGGCGCTCCAGGGGTATATTATCAGTGAGGCACTGAGTATAGTCAGGATTCCCCAGAGGGTTATGGGGTTTTGTACATTTGGGGATTTTACCATCATGCAGCGGTTCAGGGATTATGAGGATGACAGGGCTGCAAATGAGAGGATCTTTGAGTTTTACGGGTCTGCCAATAACCGGGACGGGCTGGCTGTGCGGGCAGCAGCAGATAGTCTGGAAAAACGTAAGGAAGAGAATAAGATATTGATCGTGCTCAGTGACGGACGTCCCAATGATGTGATCGCGGGAAGTCTGCGGGATAGGAAGAAAGAGGCTTATTGCACGGAGTTTGCCGTGAGGGATACCGCTACGGAGGTCCGGAAACTGAGGAATAAGAGGGTTGCAGTGCTTGGAGTCTTTGCGGGGGAGGAAGAGGATCTGCAGGCGGAGAAGAAGATATTTGGGAAGGATTTTGCTTATATACGGGATATTAGTAATTTTGCTAATGTGGTGGGGAGGTATCTGAAAAGGCAGCTGCTGGATGTGTAAAAGGGTAGCGGGTCTGAAGGAAGACCGTACGGAACCGGGAGGAGAGGGCTGTCGGTGAGTGAAGCGTTCCGCTGCCAGGGAGCTAACCTGCTCCCAGTCACTAAATTCATCGGCAGTGGCCTCTTCATTAAGTGTCTGGGGCAGGTGGATCTCCCTGGCGCTCCTCTGTACATCACTTACCGACAGCCCTCTCCTCCCGGCTCCGCCGGCCTTCCTTCAGCCCCTGGGGGCTGTGGCTGTGGGAGGTCGTGTGGTGCTGCGGGTGGATGGAGGCGGGTATGGGGAGATGGATTGCCACATAGCGGGGATGGACGAACTTGTCAATGGGGGTGTAACCCAATCATTTTATGGTTGACAGGGATGGGCTGGATCTGCTTTCTCAACATACGGATTATGCTTATTTTGTGGAGTAAATGGAATAGATATGATGTAGATATTCCGAGCCTCTAAAAACTTCATTCTTTGTTTTACCGTTAAATGAGAAACCTAATTGTTCTACAACAGAAATGGATTTCGGATTTTTCACAAAGATAACCGCATCTATTCTGTTGATATTCATACTTTTAAAAGCATATGCTATTATTTCTTTCAATGCCTCGTGCATATAGCCATTTCCCCAAAATGCTTCTTTTAAATCATATCCAACTTCTACCGTGGATTTTTCTATGTCCCAACAGTGAAATCCACAGGTGCCTATTTTTGTTCCATCATCTTTTTTTACCATAATCCACCTATGTTGTAATCGTGGCTCGGGTTGTATATAAAATTTTATAATTTCATCTGCCCCATTGATATCCATCAATGGTTCATTATCATATAGATACTGTGTGACAACATTGTCTGAAAAATGGCTAAAAATAAAATCCCTATCATTTCTTGAAATACTCTTTAAGATTAATCTTTGCGTTTCCAAATCTTTAAACAATATTTTTCCTCAATATAAAATATAAATTTTTCTCATGTTTCATGTGATGTTCCTTGAAAAACCGTGTTATATTTATTGCTTGTTTTCTATTTTATTCGAGTTGTGTTTATGGTTTGTAAAATAGATTGCGTTGATTAAGATGTCTATATGTTTTCAGTTATTTGTAATGTCCGGTTTTGTAGAAGATTTTATGGGCTTTATTGGCGCAGGGCTATATGTTGTGGGTGGTGAAGTAGGAACGGAAGCGTATGGCGTCATCCAGGGTGTGGTGCCAGGCGTATTTTTTTAGGTCAATGGTGTGCTCCGGGGTTACAGGGATGCCTTCTTTTTCTAAGAGGGATTCCTGGGTGTCTGGGTACGTGAAGGAGGCTGAACCTGAGAGGTAACCTTTGTGGTTGACTATGCGGTGGGCAGGTATGTCCGGGGATGTGAGTTTTTTGTTGAGAGCATAACCTACCTGACGGGAATGGGAGGGCATGCCGCATAATAGGGCAATCTGTCCGTAGGTGGCAGCTCTGCCCCGGGGGATTTGTTTACATACATATTCTACTCGTTTGTAAAAGTCCATGGTGTGCCTTTCCTTGGGGATTGCATTGGTTTTTTTTGAGCATACGATAATTTGGGGAAAATGTCAATGAGGGGGATGGCATCCTGATGCGGAAAATCCGGGGAAATGAGAAGCGTGTGGGAGGTTGTAGGGGAATTGTCGGAGAGGGAGAAGTATTATGGTATTTTGTATAAATGTGTGAGTTTTTGGTATTTGGATGAAAAAGGTCTGGTAATGTTTCACAGAAAAATCACAGTCTTACCTAATTTTTATCACAATTAGTAAATAAAATTAGAAAGTCATAAGTAATGATTCAGTAAGCCGGTGCATTTGCTCTGCTGACTGTAAGAAAGTAAAAATATCCCGCAGCAAGCATGATTCCATGGCGGAAAGTGATCGCTTCATGGAATTTTGCAGGTAACTGTGAAGGTGCTGAATTGTTATTATAAGATTATAGAAGCACAAAATTAAAGGAGGGAACATTTTGATCGAAGTTAGGAATCTGGTGAAGAAGTACGGAAATCATGTGGCTGTAGACCATCTGGATTTTACTGTGGAGAAAGGTAAGATTTACGGGTTTCTGGGGCCGAATGGAGCGGGAAAGTCCACTACCATGAACATGATAACAGGTTATATTGCGTCCACGGAGGGAGAGATCCTGATCGACGGGCACAATATTCTGGAGGAACCGGAAAAGGCTAAAAAGTGTATTGGTTATCTGCCTGAACTGCCGCCTTTATATCAGGATATGACTGTTATGGAGTACCTGAAATTTGTTGCGGAGCTGAAATCTATTCCGAAAGCAGAAATAGAAAAGAACATATCTGAAGTTATGTCAACTACAAAGCTGGACGAAATGAAAAACAGGCTGATAAAAAACCTGTCCAAGGGGTACAAGCAGAGAGTTGGACTGGCCCAGGCGCTTTTGGGATATCCGGAAATTATAATTTTGGATGAACCTACCGTGGGTCTTGACCCTAAGCAGATCATTGAGATCAGGGATCTCATCAAAAGTTTAGGTGAAAAACATACCGTTATCCTCAGTTCACATATCCTATCAGAGGTTAGCGCTGTATGTGACTATGTGCTGATCATTGATCATGGAAGACTGGTTGCCAGTGATTCACCGGAAAATCTAAGTAAAGTCATGACGGGGGCAAACTCTCTGGAACTTACGGTAAAGGGACCTGAGGAGGAAATCAGAAAGGCACTGGATGTTGTAGAAAATATTGAGGAGCTTATTTATCATGAATCCATGGTAGAAAATGCCTGTGACTTTACTGTCAAAATAGCAGGGGACCGGGATGTGAGGGAAAATATCTTCTTTGCTTTGGCAGAAGCAAAGTATCCCATCTTAAAGATGCAGTCAACGAATATGACACTGGAAGAGGTATTCTTAAAACTGACAGATAGCGGGGAGGAAAAAGAAGATGCTGGCAATCTATAAAAAAGAAGTGAAGAGTTATCTTACGTCCATGGTTGGTTATGTGTTCATGGCATTTATATTATTAATATTAGGAATTTATTTCACTGCATATAACTTAAACTATGCAACACCTGATTTTGGAACTACTTTAAGTTCTGTTACCTTTATATTTTTGATCATTACACCGGTTTTGACTATGAGAATACTGGCGGAGGAAAAGAAAAATAAGACAGACCAGCTTTTGTTTACTTCACCGGTAGCGGTTTGGAAAATCGTTCTGGGGAAGTATCTGGGTATGATAACGATCTATGTTATCCCTGTTATCATTGCCGCTTGTTATCCTCTCATTATGGGTAAATACGGTACGGTGTCTTACCCTATGGCCTATACGGCTGTTATCGGTTTTTTCTTTCTTGGATGTGCCAATATTGCAGTAGGGCTTTTCCTGTCCTCTGTTACAGAGAGCCAGGTGATTGCAGCGGTTTTGACTTTTGGTGTTCTTTTCTGCAGCTATGTAATGAATGGTATTGAGTCCTTCTTTTCTCAGACTGCAGTCAGCTCCATGCTGGCATTTGTGGTGATTGCGCTTGTGATTGCATTTATTGTATATCAGATGACAAGGGATGCAATCCTCACAGGAGTAGTAGGTGTTATTTTGGTAGGGATCACGCTGGTCCTGTATTTTGTAAAATCATCACTTTTTGAGGGCGCTATTCAAAAGTTATTGGATTTGTTGGCAATTGCAAATCATTTTGATAACTTTGTAGGCGGTATACTGGATGTGACAGGAATCGTATATATGCTTTCCGTAATATGCATTTTTGTATTTCTGACAATTCAATCCATACAAAAACGGCGTTGGAGCTGATTTTGGAGGTCGAAGAAAGGAGAAAATGCAGATATGAAAGAATCAAAAGGTAATATTAGTAAGAAAAAAATTGATATTAAGAAAATTATTAGTAACAGTAAAGAAAACAGACGAAAAAACAAGAAAAATCTGAGACATGGAACGTACAGTATGGGGGTTGTTGCGGTTTTCGTGGCAATTTTGGTAGTTGTAAATTTGCTGATACAGGAACTGCCCTCAAAATTCAGGGAAATAGATTTAAGCACACAGAAAATGTACAGCATCGGAGATCAGACAAAAAAGCTGTTAAAAAATTTGGATAAGGACGTCACCCTATATTATATAGCACAGAACGGCTCTGAGAGCAGCGATATCGAAAAACTGCTGGAGCGCTACGAGGAAAGCAGTGACCATGTAAAAGTAGAGAAAAAGGACCCTGCAGTGAATCCTAAATTTACTTCCCAGTACACCACAGAAGGGGTAAACAACAACAGTGTTATTGTGGTTTCCGGTGATAAAAATAAAGTGGTGGATTATAACTCTATGTATGAGACATCTGTAAATTATCAGACGTATTCAAGTGAGGTGACCGGCTTTGACGGGGAAGGACAGCTCACCAGTGCGATCAATTATGTAACATCTGATAATATGCCTGTAATGTATACCTTAGAAGGTCATGATGAATCAACAATGAGTGAATCTCTAAAGGATATGATACAAAAGGCGAATATTGATATTCAATCCTTGAATCTGCTTACAATGGATACTGTTCCGGAAGATGCAGACTGTCTGTTTATATTTGCACCTGCAAAAGATATTTCGGAGGATGAGGCACAGAAAATCATATCCTATCTTGAAAACGGCGGCAAAGCTTTGATCGTATCCAATTATACAGGTGATGAGATGCCGAATTTTGCCTCAGTTTTGGAAAATTACGGCGTGAAAACCGTGGATGGCATCATACTGGAAACTGATACCAATCACTATATCTCTCAAAACCCGTCCTATTTACTTCCGAATATAGAAAGTAATGAAATTACCTCTAATCTTTCTTCCGGAAGCCGTTATATCCTGATGCCTCTGGCCCAGGGAATTGAAACAGTGGATAATTATAGGGATAGTCTGACCATACAAAACATTTTAACTACTTCAGACAGTGCATACAGCAAAGTAAATGTGGAAAATATGCAAACTATGGAGAAAGAAAGTGGAGACATTGATGGACCTTTTAATGTCGGTGTAGCGATCAGCGAGGATCTGGAAGATGATAAACAAACCCAGATTGTATACTATTCCTCGGAGGCACTCTTTAATGATAGTATGGACGCAATGGTGTCAGGTGCAAACTTTGAACTGGTCTCTGCTTCTGTCAACTGGATGTGTGCAAACGAAGAGGGAAGCGCAATTTCTATTCCAAGCAAGAGCTTAGATACCACTACTTTGACCATACCTGCAGCGGATGCCAGCTTCTGGAGCATATTTGTTATGGCAATAGTACCGGCATTTTTAGTGATCTTAGGCGGCGGAATCTGGATGAAGAGGAGAAAACAGTAAATGAAGAAAAAAAATACAGCACTAATTGCAGGCATAGTAGTATTGGCATTGCTGCTGGTGTTTTATATAGTTCTTCATAACAGCAGCAAAAAGGATAGTGGGGATACGGAGGAATCAACAGAGACAGCGTTTGAAATTGACGTGAATGATCTCAGCCAAGCAGTGTTCAAAACCGGTGATACAGATTATACATTTACAAAAACAGATGACACCTGGAAGTATGATGCAGATGAAACCTTCCCTCTGGATCAGTCGGCATTTGAAGAAATCATAAATAAATTTGAAAAAATAGCTGCTGACAGAATCCTGGAAGAACCGGAAGATATAGGGGAATACGGTTTAGACAGCCCTGCAGTCACTGTGAATCTTAAAGATAAAGATGGAAATGAGCAAACGCTTCAGTTTGGGGATACAAATTCCGTAACAAGCAGCAGTTATATGACAGTAAATGAAGATAATAAAAAAGTTTATATGGTTTCTTCAACTATTGTTACCGCGTTGCAGTTCAATATCAGTGATTTAGCAGAAAAAGAAGCTTTTCCAACCATATCAAATATCACAGGTGTATCGATTGATAAAAATGGCCAGACATTTACTGTGACTAAAGACAGCAGTTCCACTACAGGATGGGCTGTAACAAATTGGGATGGAACAAAAAAAGATGCGGGAAGTTCCCAGGTTTCTGAGTTTACCAATCCTATAACAAGTATGTCCTGGTCAGAGTTTATAACTCAAAACACCGATGATTTAAGCCAGTATGGGTTGGATAACCCCATAGTTATGACTATAAATTATCAAGTTACAGAGACTAAATCTTCTGACGATGCTGAAAAGGATAGTGCAGATACTGACTCTGACAATGAAACAAGAGATGACGGTGCCAACACGGACTCAAACAGTGACTCAGAAAATAATTCGGATACAGAAGAAAAAATAACGGTTGATAAACAGGAAATCCTGTTAATAGGAAGTCAGAAAGAAGATGGCAGCTATTATGCAAAACTTCAAAGCCAGTCAGGTGTTTACACATTAAGTTCTTCTACCGTTGAAGCCTTTTTAAATGCACAGGTAAATCAATTCCTAAGTACCTATGTTTCAGATTATATATTTGCTGACTTAGATCAAGTTACTATAGAAAAAGACGGAAATACTTATGAATTTACCAAAAAAACAGAAGAACAGCCAGTAGAGGATGACAGTAAAAAAGATAACAAAGATGAAAATAAAGATGATAAGGAGGATACTGATTCAGAAAAAAAAGAAACCACCACGGTTACAACCTACTATATGAACGGAAACGAAATAGAATTGGATGGTTTTTCTCAGTTCTACAGTTTGATCAGCAGCATGGAATGCCAAGAGTGGTTAGACACAGTGCCAGATACAGAAAACACACCCGAAATGAAAGTCCACTTCTTCAAAGAAAATGGTGTTGATGTTACAGTCGAGTATTATGCATATGATTCCAATTTTTATCTTGTTAAAGACAGCAAAGGAAATGCATCGTTAGTTAACAAAATGAAAGTAAAAGAACTGACAGAAGCATTCGATGCGTTTTTAGAAAAACAAAATAAAGAATCATGATCAACATCTATAAATCCTTGCACAATAACTTATTTATAAAATAATAGGTAACTGTTTAGTATTCTCACAGTTACAAGCAAAAACCTATGCAGAATCGCCTTTGGCGATGGGATTTTTGCTTGGCCGTGGTATAGTGTACTTTCTTACGGTCAGCGCAGTGAATGCACAGACCTATTGAATAGTTACAATAATAGAAACCAATCATTATCATTTTTCTATAATCATGAATAAAAGGGAGAACTGCGATATCTATATCACTGTTCTCCCTTTTATGTTTCACGTGAAACATTTAATCAAGAAATATACTTAATTGTTCCATGAGTTTTTCCGGTGTTTCCATATGTGGCAGATGTTTTGCTCCTTTTAAGCTAATGGCTTCAATAGCAGGATTACATTCAGTATACTGGCTGATAACATCCTTACCTTCTCTTTCAGCCTCACCCTCAATAATAAAAATACTCTGGTCAATGGCTTTCAAAGCATGGTTAATATTATTGTTCGTATACCTGCCAATCATACTGGACAACAAGTATCTGGAACTACTCATACCCTTATGCGCAGCTTCATAGTAAGTATCCAGCCACTCTGCTGTCATATTAAAAGGATTATACAAATACTGCTCAGTAAATAACAACTGAATATTACTCTGACAAGTGATCATATTGTAAACCAATGTTCCAAACACAGGTACTTCTAGTAAAAACTTATACAATTTACTTCTCTTATCAGGAATCTTATTCAAAGCATTCAAAGACGGTGGATTGATCATCACAATCTTACCAAACAAATCCGTCTCATTATGACAAGCCATCAAAGCAAAAGAACCCGAATACCCACTAGCTATCACATCTGTCCGCTCATGAATGACATTCTTTATAAAGTCAGATATAAGCTGCACATACAAATAATTAGTATAAGTTATCCTCTGTTTATCCGAGCGCCCGCACCCCAGCAGATCAATCGCATAAACCGTATGGTTTTCTGCCAACTTATCCACTATCCGATTCCATTCATAGGCTGAACTATAAACAGTCAAATCATGCACCAACAAAACCGGTGACCCAGAACCAATCTTCTTATAATATATCTTCCCAAATCGCCAATTATAATAATTGTTAGCTGTGGACTTTAACATTTCCTTCAACACAGCAGTTCCAAATATAAGGCGATTAATCACATAAATAATACCCGTAGCAATAGAAAAAAGTATACTAGCCGTAATTATTTTATGCTTAGATTTCTTCATAAAACCGTCCACCTCCCTAAAAATAATATACTAATATTATAAAACATTAAAGTCAATTATACAAGTTTAAAATAATAGCAACTCTTCATAACCCTGACAGCTGTTACTGTTCCCTCCGTGTCCAGTAACACGCTCCGCAATCCACAAATATGATTCATTCTGCCTCATATCGCGCTGGCTGCCTCAGGATTTTCATTCTTCCGACATGAAAACCCCTCTCGGTACAGTGTATGTAAACAGTAACTGACAGCTACAATCAGTAATTTATCAATCACAACGATCACAACAATAATAATCACAACAATAACAAAAAAAATAATAATAACAACAACAATAATAACAACAATAATAACAATAATACATCCATTACTCATCATTGACTTTTTAAAATGTAAGATTTTTTTGATTATAAAATAAACCATACGGCCTACCAACTAAACTGACAAATCTACTAATGATTTACGATTAAATTAATCACTTAACATTTTCACAACTGCAAATAAGACCTCATACAAAAACCATCTCATCAATAAAAATTAAACTGTAGACTTAAAACTAAACCATAGACTAAAAATCTACAAAGGGATAAATAAATTTACCAATAAATGTTTCACGTGAAACATCTCATACACTACTGCATACCAGAGAAAACCAGGTGGAGAAGGAGGTGGAGGGCGTTGGGAATGGGGTGAGTGATGTCTCAGTGGAGCGTTCGGAAGATCCACCTGCCCCAGACACTTAATGAAGAGGCCATTGCCGATGAATTTAGTGTCTGGGAGCAGGTTAGCTTCCGGACAGCGGAACGCTTCACTCACCCCATTCCCAACGCCCTCCACCTCCTTCTCCACCGTCCGCCCTTCCTCATTTTCACCGTCCGCCCTTCCTCATTTTCACCGTCCGCCCTTCCTCATTTTCACCGTCCACCCCTCCTCATTTTTCCCATATACAATATAACCAATAAATTCCCAATAAAAAAATGTTTCACGTGAAACATTCTTGTAGAAATACTCCACAATTAATGCTATAATAAACACGTATATCACAATCAAAAAATATCAAAAACTTTTCCACACAGATGAAAAGAGGAGAGTATAATTGGGAAGAATTATAGCTATAGCAAACCAAAAAGGCGGCGTAGGCAAATCCACAACAGCCATTAATCTTTCCGCCTGCCTGGCAGAAATGAGCCAAAAAGTCCTCATTATAGATATCGACCCTCAGGGAAACACCACAAGCGGTGTTGGCGTAGAAAAAGAAAACTTAGACGCCACATTGTACGAACTGCTTCTCGGGGACTGCGATTTATCTGACTGCCTGATTGAAAACGTATTTGAAAACCTATCAATCATCCCGTCCAATGTGAACCTGGCCGGAGCTGAGATTGAACTGGTAGGAGTAGAAGACAGAGAATTTTTATTAAAAAATCATATTGACAGCATAAAAGACAAATATGATTTCATCATTATGGATTGCCCTCCATCACTTAACATTTTGACAATTAATGCAATGACAACCGCAGATTCCGTTCTTGTGCCCATTCAGTGTGAATACTATGCTCTGGAAGGACTTACACAGCTCATCCACACCATAGAGTTAGTGCAGGAACGTTTAAATCCTTCACTTGTTATTGAAGGTGTAGTGTTTACCATGTATGATGCAAGGACAAATCTTTCCCTGCAGGTAGTAGAAAATGTAAAAAGCAATCTGAACCAATCAATTTATAAAACAATCATACCGAGAAATGTGCGGCTTGCTGAGGCACCCAGTTATGGACTGCCAATTACAATGTACGATAAAAGATCTGTAGGAGCAGAGAGTTACAAGCTTCTTGCAGAAGAAGTTTTACATAAGGGGGATGAAGAATGGCAGTAAGAAAAGGTGGACTTGGAAAAGGACTTGATTCCATGATTCCGGATACCAGTGCTAAGGTCAAAAAGAAAAGCCCTGCCCCGGCACCTGCTGAGAATACAAAGGAAGTTGACATAAAAGATGAAAGGTCTGTACAGCTCATTAAAATGTCAATGATAGAACCAAACAGGGAACAGCCCAGAAAACAGTTCGGGGAAGATGCGCTGCTGGAGCTGGCAGAGTCAATAAAACAGTTTGGAATTTTACAGCCTCTTCTTGTACAGAAAAAAGGCGATTATTATGAGATCATTGCCGGTGAACGTAGATGGAGAGCATCTAAATTGGCGGGTGTCAAAGAAGTTCCTGTTATCATCAAAGAGTTTTCAGACCAAGAGGCAGTAGAAATCTCTCTTATTGAGAATATCCAGAGGGAGGACTTAAACCCGATCGAGGAGGCAGTGGCCTACAAGCGTCTCATGGAGGAATTTCATCTGAAACAGGATGCTATCGCGGAGAGAGTATCTAAAAGCCGTACTGCAGTGACCAACTCCATGCGTCTTTTAAAGCTGGACGAGCGCGTGCAGCAGATGCTCATTGACGAGATGATCACAACAGGACATGCCAGGGCACTTTTGGCAATAGAGGATGTTGAAATTCAGGTCATGGCAGCAACAAAAGTATTTGATGAAAAATTAAGTGTAAGGGAAACGGAAAAACTAGTAAAAGAGATCTTGAATCCCGTACCGGAAAAACCGGAAAAGCCTGTGGACGAAGCACAGAATCTGGTCTATCAGAACCTGGAGGAAAAAATAAAACAGATTATCGGTTCAAAGGTAGCAATACACCGGAAGAACAATGATAAGGGGAAAATAGAAATAGAATATTACTCTAAGGATGAACTGGAACGTATTGTGGAACTACTGGAAACAATCAGGTAACTGCGCGAATGGACAGTTATACGATTAGAAAAATAAGGGAGTTGTGAACAACAGATGAGTAGTTTATTAGAAAGTCTTCAGTCTCACTCCGGAATATTGATGGTTTTACTGCTGGTAGTAGTGATCATACTGCTGATCTGCGTATTTAACCTTTCATTGGGACTGAATCGGCTAAACAGAAAATATTCGCTGTTCATGAAGGGGAAGGATGGACAATCCCTTGAACGGCTGTTTAAAAGAAAATTTGATTTGATTGAAAAACTGGTACGCTCCACAGATGATAACGGGGAGGAAATTGAGAAAATATGGAAAGTCATGGACAAGTCCCTGAACAAATACGGTATTGTAAAATATGATGCCTTTGAGGACATGGGAGGAAAACTAAGTTTTGTACTTGCCATGCTTGATAAAAATAATACCGGTTTTCTGTTGAATGCCATACATAGCAGAGAAAATTGCTTTCTCTATATTAAAGAGATCGTAAATGGGGAATCCTATGTAGTATTGAGTGAAGAAGAGGTAGAGGCATTGAGACAGGCTGTAAACTTCGGTATTTTGCAGGAAACTGAATTAGAAGATTAATAAAGAGCATAATTGTAACTATGAGGATACGGAACAGCTGCAATTAATCTTATTTAATCTTATGTAAATAAACTTGTGAAACCAAAAGGAGAACTGAGATGTTAGACATTAAATTTTTAAGAGAAAACCCGGATCTTGTAAAACAGAATATTAAAAATAAGTTTCAGGACAATAAATTACAACTGGTTGACGAAGTGATAGAGCTGGACAAAAGAAACCGCGATATCAAAAAGGAAGTTGAGGCTTTAAGAGCCGAGAGAAATAAGATTTCCAAAATGATTGGCGGCCTGATGAAGGAAGGAAAGAAAGAGGAAGCAGAGGAAGTAAAAAAGAAAGTTACAGCCAATGCTGAGACTGTAGAGCGTCTTTCCAATGAGGAGAGAGAAGTAGAAGAAAAAATCAAGACCATCATGATGACTATTCCCAATATTATTGACCCTACGGTACCCATCGGAAAAGATGATACCGAAAATGTTGAGGTCCAGAAGTACGGGGAACCGGTGGTACCTGATTTCGAGATCCCGTATCATGCGGAGATCATGGAGCGATTCAACGGCCTTGATCTGGACAGCGCCAGAAAAGTGGCTGGTAATGGATTTTATTATTTAATGGGCGACATTGCAAGGCTGCACTCTGCTGTCATATCTTACGCCAGGGATTTTATGATCAACAGAGGCTTTACCTACTGTGTACCCCCATTTATGATCCGCAGCGATGTGGTCACAGGCGTTATGAGTTTTGCAGAGATGGATGCCATGATGTATAAGATTGAGGGTGAAGACCTCTATCTGATAGGAACCAGTGAGCATTCTATGATCGGTAAATTTATAGATACCATCATACCGGAGGAAGAACTGCCAAAGACTCTGACCAGTTATTCCCCCTGCTTCAGAAAAGAAAAAGGAGCACACGGACTGGAAGAGCGCGGTGTGTACCGAATCCATCAGTTTGAGAAGCAGGAGATGATCGTTGTCTGCAAACCGGAGGAGAGCAAAGCGTGGTTTGAAAAATTATGGCAGAATACCGTAGATTTATTCCGTTCCCTGGATATTCCGGTGCGTACACTGGAATGCTGCTCCGGAGATTTAGCTGATCTGAAGGTGAAATCCGTGGATGTTGAGGCGTGGTCCCCAAGACAGAAAAAATATTTTGAGGTGGGAAGCTGCTCCAATTTGGGGGATGCCCAGGCCAGAAGATTAAAAATTCGCATAAATGGGAAAGATGGCAAGTATCTGGCGCATACCTTAAATAATACAGTTGTCGCTCCCCCCAGAATGCTTATCGCATTTTTGGAAAATAATCTCCAGGCAGATGGTTCTGTAAGGATTCCGGAAGCCCTGAGACCTTACATGGGCGGGATGACAGAGATTAAATAAATGTTATGTAAACAAAGTTATGTAAACCTTAACCAGACGGAGGTACTTATTTGCACAGTTATTTGAAATCCATTGGGTTTTCCGGGATAAACGGAAAAAAAGAGGTGGACCGGATTCTTAGTGATGTAATTTTACATTATGATGAGAAGACAGTGGTAGAAGACAGAAAAAAACATCTGTTTGCGGAAATCTCTAAAACCTATGGCTGTGATTTTGGGATAACGGTCTGCGGAGAATATGATGAGAATAATGAATTTCAAATGGAATATTATTTTCCGTATTTCCGCGGCACCGGGATTACTACCCAGGAGGATGTGGTAATCGAAAAACATGCAGGGAAAGAGTCTTACGCAGGTGCCTGTGATGACGTGAGAATTGGAGTTACCATTATATTTTATCTGCAGAATGCAGGGGAATACCTCACAGAGAGAAGCCATGGGAATTACTCCAGAGGCTCCTATGCCATAACCCTTGCGGCCCTGGCTAAGGAGGGAAAGATCCTTCTTCCTGTCACAAAGGATGAGAAGCAGGAAAAAGAAGATAAAGAAAATACCATTAACCGCAACCGCATGATAGCGGCAGCCCGGAATGGGGATGAGGATGCCATGGAAAATCTGACCATGGAGGATATTGATATCTATTCCATGATTTCCGGGAGAATTCCAAATGAAGATGTGTACTCTATTGTAGATACATATTTTATGCCCTACGGGATGGAATGTGACCTGTATAATGTCATGGGTGAAATCCTGGACTGTTCCAGAGTAAGAAACGTTATGACAAATGAAGAAGTGTATGAACTTAGGATTTCCTGCAATGATTTAGAGATTGATGTGTGTATCAACACCAATGATCTGATGGGCGAGCCTGAGGTGGGGCGCCGTTTTAAAGGTGTTATCTGGCTTCAGGGAAGCATTCATTTCTAGATCAGGAAGATTGAAAGGTATCGGACCATGTCCGGTACCTTTTTTTGATATATACTTTCAGGACGGTTCTGTGTATGACCGGGAACCATGTGCCCCGCAGCGATTGGTGGAATTGCATAAATGAGAATCAAACGCATTGACGTTTATGTGCATTAAGCACTATAATGGAGATATTAACGGTGCAGGAGACGCGTTGGAGGTCTTATGGAGAAGCTATCGGGAAATGAAAACAGTAAGATATATATTATAGATGGTGATTACAGGATTGTCAGCTACAATGAGGAGCTGAAGAAGACATTTCCTGAACTGGCATGCGGACAGATCTGTTATGAGGTTCTGTGCAGCGAGGATGAACCCTGCAGAGAGTGCCCCCTGATTCGCAAAGTCAAGGACAACGCTATTTTCTATAATAAAAAAGTACAGAAATGGGTGGAAGTCAATTCCGGTACCATTGACTGGCCGGGAGCCGGTATCTGCAGCATGGTGCTGGCAAAGGAGATACATGAGGGAAATAAGAGTCTGTTCTTTAATCTGACAAGCCTTACCGCATACGATGAATTGTATGAGTTGAATATTACGCAGAATACATATAAAGTGCTGTACCAAATGGAGGGCAAATACCCTCCGGCGCCGCCCACAGGCAGTCTTACCCGGATGCTTGGTGATATGGCCGAACAACTGATCCACCCGGAGGACAGGAAGGGATATTACGAGTTCTGGAACTTACACAATATTATGCTGAGACTGGCAAAAGACTCCGCAGAAAACGTATTGAGGGGACAGTGCAGAAAGAAGATGCAGAACGGGGAATACTGCTGGGTCCTTCAGACGGTTGTGCCCCTTCGGTATGGCGCGGGCGGAGACAAGATCATTATGTGTTTTATCCAGGATATAAACACGCAGAAAACAAAGCAGATAAAACAAGAAAGGCAGAGCCTGATCCAGGAAAATTATTATGACAGTCTCACGGGGCTTTATAAGAAAAATATTTTCTTTGCCAGAGCCGAGGAGTTTTTGAAAGCCGAAAAAGAGAAGAAATACTGCTTGATGGCTGTTGATATAGAGCATTTTAAAATTTTCAATGAATGGTATGGACAGGAGGCCGGGGACCGGTTTCTTGTGAAAGTGGCAGGTTTTTTGAACAAGGCCCAGGAGAGCGAAAAAGGGATCGCCGGCTATGTGGGAGATGATGATTTTGTCATTATACTGCCTGATGACAGAAAGGCTATAAAGCGTCTGCAGGATGATATCCTCTTCTTCGTGAAGCAGTACGGAGGAAATGCGGGATTTCTTCCGGCCTATGGAATGTTTGAGATAACAGATAAGAATCTGTCGGTGAGCACAATGTATGACCGGGCGTCTATAGCACTTGAGTCCGTAAAAGGAAATTATGCAAAGCGCGTATCCTGGTATGACACGGCCATGATGCAGAGAATAGAGGAAAACCATATGCTTCTCTCGGAGGTGCAGAGAGCACTGACACACGGAGAGTTTGTATTCTACGCCCAGCCAAAATGCAATATGATGACAGGTAAGATCATAGGTCTGGAATCACTTGTCAGATGGATCCACCCTGAGAGGGGACTGGTGCCTCCAAACGAATTCATTCCCCTGCTGGAAAACAGCGGATTTATTGCGAACCTGGATATGTATGTCTGGGATAAAGTATGCAGCAGTGTGAGAAAATGGCTGGACAATGGCCACAGGGCAGTTCCAATCTCAGTGAATGTATCAAGGGTTGATATTTATACAGTTGACGTGGTGGACTGTTTCTGCGGCCTTGTGAAGAAATACAGACTGGATCCGTCACTCATAGAAATAGAGATCACAGAGAGCGCGTATGCGGAGAATTATAATATTATCAAAGGGACTGTGGAAAAACTGAGAAAATCAGGTTTTACGGTCCTTATGGATGATTTCGGCAGCGGATATTCCTCTCTTAATATGCTTAAGGATGTCAATGTGGATATTCTTAAAATAGATATGAAGTTTCTGGATATGAGTGATGAGAGTGCAGACCGGGGCGTAGGTATTCTGGAGGCCATAGCAAGTATGGCGCGCCTTATGGGGATCCGTGTGATCGCAGAAGGGGTTGAGACAAAAGAGCAGGTGGAGTTTCTCCTGGATATGGGATGTATTTATGCCCAGGGTTATTATTTTTACAAACCCATGCCTGTGGAGGTTTTTGAGCCGCTCCTCATAGATGCGGACAAGGTGGATTTCAGGGGGATCAAGGCCAGGGAGATTGAGCGGTTCCGCATTAAGGACATGTTCAGAAAGAATGTATTCAGCGAAACTATGATGAATAATATCCTGGGCGGTATTGCGTTTTACGATGTGTACAAGGATGAGGTAGAACTTATCCGTGTCAATGAACAGTATTACAGGATCACAGAGACAGACCCTGTGGAGCTGGAAGAAAATAAAATGCGCATTTTCCGGTATATTTATGAGAATGACAGGAGTGTAATGCTGGGTATATTCCGGGAAGCGTTTGAGAAGCAGGTGGCAGGAGCCAGTGGTGTGATCAGGCGTCTGAAAGGGAATGGAAAAACCATTTGGATGCATATCCATGTGTTTTTCCTGAAGGAGCAGGACGGACACAGAATCTACTATGGGGCAGTCAGCGATGTGACAGTACAGAAAGAGAGGGAAGCCATGCTGGAGTCATCCCAGAGGGCACTCTCGGCTGTTGTGCATGTCTCGGAGAATGATGCGTCTTTTATGAAACTAACGGAGGAAAACAGGAAGACCGCAGCCACTATTTTTGCCCAGATGTCGCCGGGCGGAATGATTGGGGGATACTGTGAGGAAGGCTTTCCCCTTTATTTTGCCAATTATGAGATGATCCGTCTGCTGGGGTATGAAAGTTATGAAGAACTCAGCACAGCCATTGGAGGAATGGTGGTAAATACCATCCACCCCGATGACCGGGAGCGTGTGGCAAATGATATTGGTGAGTATTATCCCGGTGTAGAATATACCACAACGTACCGTATGCCGAAGAAGGATGGCACCTGGTTCTGGACTTTGGATAAGGGAAAGATCATCCGCGCAGAGGATGGAAGGATCGCGATCGTCAGCGCGTGTACCGATATATCAGAGACTATGATGGTGCAGCAGCAGCTGGCAGAACGGAATTCCATGCTGCTCAGTCAGAACCAGGAGCTGAAATTCCTGAATTATGACATGCCCGGAGGATATCACCGGTGCGCGGATACGCCGGAATATGATTTTCTGTATATCAGTGATAAATTCCTGGAAATGTTCGGCTATACACGAGGTGAGATACAGGAGCTGTTTCAGAATAAATTTATGAGGATGGTACATCCAAAGGACAGACACCTGGTCAGCGACGGTGTTGACTGTCTGAGCAGCAGCGCAAAGACTCATAATCTGGAATACAGGATTTTGGGTAAACATGGGTATGTATGGGTCATTGACCAGAGTAAGCATATGAATTTTCATGGTACCTCATTCTTTCAGGGAGTGGTCATAGACGTGACGGAGACTGTTGAACTGAGGAACAAAATGCGGATGCTTATGGAAAATTCTTCGGACAATGTGGTGCTGATCAACTATAAGGATGGAAATTTTAAGTATGAAATCCTGGGAGACGGACTTTTCCGGGAACTGGGATATACAAAAGAA
The DNA here is from genome assembly GCF_900258535.1 of Blautia marasmi. Classification (NCBI taxonomy): domain Bacteria; kingdom Bacillati; phylum Bacillota; class Clostridia; order Lachnospirales; family Lachnospiraceae; genus Blautia; species Blautia marasmi. The sequence continues at coordinate 2,167,227 of NZ_OIWX01000001.1, read as the reverse complement.
GAATATGAAGAGCCGTGGAATATGGGCCAGGAGCTGCAGATCACCAGACAAAAACTGGCAGAGGCCGTCAGGTGCGGGAGAAATTACCAGGACACCATACAAGTCAAAATGCCGGATAATATGGAAATATGGCTCAGTGTGGATGGCAGATTCATAAGAGAAGATGAGGATGGCGTGCTGTATTTCTGTATTTACAGGGATGTGACGTCTATAAAGAAAAAGGAACAGGAGCTGTGGCTTATAAGGAAAGAGATCGAGAGTATGCTGCGGTTGGCGGACATCAACGGATGGGAGTGGGATATTCCCCGTAATCTGCTTACCGTGTCGGATATACAGCATTTAAAATCCGGGAGAAAACAGGACACCTCCCGTTTGATCAGTAATTTTCCGTACTGTTTTCTGGATAAAGCACGTGTTCCGGAGGAATACAGGGATTATTTCATAAATGCCATCAAAGAGCTGTGCAGCACTGCATCCGACACAGGTGTGGAGTGTGTGTTTCCGCTGATAAAGGCAGATGGGGCGGTCATGTGGATCAAGGCAGCAGGTGAATCCATCTGTGACAAGGAGGGAATTCCCATAAAAGCGGTGGGGTACTACCTGGATGTCACAGAACAGAAGAACCAGGAGCTGCGTCTTATTAAAATTGCCGAGGTGGATGCCCTCACCGGGCTGTTTAACCGCCAGACAGCAATACCGCGGATCAAGAGATACCTGGCAGAAATGGAGGACAAAGAGGAATCCGCAGCCATCATTATGTTTGATCTGGACAACTTTAAACTGGCCAATGACGTGTTCGGCCATGCATACGGAGATGAGATGATCTCCCGGAATGCCAGGAAACTGAAAAGCTTTTTCAGGAGTGATGATATCTTATGCCGCATAGGAGGCGATGAATTCCTTATATTTTGTAAGCGCATCAAAGATAAGGATGTACACGTAAAGCTTGAAAAAGTAGTGAAAAGTATGATCACGGTCCGCAGTGACGGGGAGCACGAGATCGTATTTTCTGTGTCAGCAGGATACGTTATGATACCGGAACAGGGCAGGGAGTTCGATGAACTTTACAGAAAGGCTGATGTTGCGCTTTTCAATGCGAAAATGAATGGGAAGGGTTCCTTCAGAAAATTTGAAAGTAAGATGAAGGAAATCAGATATGAGCTGGCAAAAGACAAGTAGTCTTTGCTGAATGACAGGTATCACTTATGGTACCTGTCATTTCTGATTCATGAAAGGATAGGAGCACGGATTGGAGGAGACGATGAAAAGAGATAAGGGGAAAGTTCTCGGTAAGGCAAGGATCTCTGTAAAGCTGGCATTTCTGTATATGGCGCTGCTTTTGGTATCATGGAGTATTATATTTTTCATATTTTACCGGGTCAGTGATAAAAATGCCATGGATTCCGCCCAGGCGCTTTCGGCTCAGACCCTGAATACAGTCAGCAAAAATATTTCAACCCTCATAGATAACACGGCGTATTATTCCAGGATCATATTGTCCAGCAGCGACATTACAAAGGCGCTGGAGATAAAGGATGAAAAAATGCAGAAGGAAAGCCTGCATCAGTTTACCTCACTTGTGGATACAGAGACGCATATCAATGGTATTTATATGTGGGATATGGACAGCCACGGCTGCAGTATTGATAAAAACCATGTGAGGACACTGCGCACGGAAGAGATCAGAGAGACAAACTGGTATGAGGAAGTCAGGGAACTGGCGGGGTCCTACTGCTTAAAATTAAATGCGGACCGGGTCCTGACACAAAGCAGGGCGGAGACCACGGTGTCCCTTATCCGGGTGATCAATAACCCTACCGATTACAGACCTGTGGGGATTTTAATGATCAATATGGATCTGAATGCTTTTACGGACAGCTACAGCGGTCTGGATGAAAAAAGTGTGCCTGTTATATATGTTCTGGACGATACGGGAAAGATCGTCACATCACAGGCAGAGATGCCCCTCCCTAAGGTAAAAGAGTCACTGAAAAGTCATAAGAACAGCAGCAGATTGTATCTGGCGCAGCAGGATATAGACCATATAAGCTGGAAGGTGCTGGTAGGGGTGCAGATAGAGAACGGATTGGAACAGTCAGGGATTGGCGGCATCATCTTTGCAATGGCTATGATATTCCTGGCTTTGTTCTGCGGCACCGGCTACTTTATCATGAAGCGTTATGTGGCAGACCCTCTGGAGGAGATGGCAGGCTCGATGAACCGTATGAGCGGAAGAAAGTTTGAAAAAATCAGAGTTCGTGAAAACCGGCACCGGTCTTTCGGAGAGATGGAGATTCTGGAAAGCACTTACAACGAAATGGTGGATGAGATCGACGCCCTGATCGAGAAAGTCTATGAGGAAGAAAAAATAAAGAGAAAGGCAGAGCTGAATGCACTGCAGGAACAGATGAAACCGCATTTTCTCTATAATACCATTGACGCCATGAGCTATCTTGCACTGAGCGGGAAAAATGAGGAGGTTTATGATGCTCTTGAGGCTTTTGGCAGTTATTACAGGATACTGCTGAGTAAGGGAAGAGAAATGATCTCCGTCAGGGAGGAGGCAGAGATGGTAAAGGACTATCTGGAACTGCAGAAGTTAAGGTATGGGGATTCCCTGCATTATGTGCTCAATGTAGAACCGGAGATACAGGGGACATTTATCTTAAAGATGGTGCTGCAGCCACTGGTAGAGAATTCCGTAAACCACGGAATACGCCATAAGGAAACGCCGGGTGTGGTGTATGTGGAAGGAGTGGAGGAAGACGGGTACCTGAAATTTACGGTTGAGGATGACGGTGTAGGCATGGAGGAAGATAAAATAAGGGAATTGAACAGAGAGAATATAAGCACGAACGAAAAGAGTTTTGGCCTGAGGGGTACCATAGAGCGAATGCGGATCTTTTACGGATCAGATATTGATTATACCATCAATAGTAAAAAGGGAAGAGGGACGACCATTGTGCTGCGGGTACCGGTTTGCTATGAAGGAGATGAGGGACATGATTAAAGTAATGCTTGTGGAGGATGAAGTAGGTACCAGAAATCTGCTCAGGATCATTGTGAACTGGGAAGAGTTTCATATGAAGATCGTGGGTGAGGCACAAAACGGCAGGGAGGCGCTGTTTCGTATGCAGGAGGAGATGCCGGACCTGGTAGTTACAGATATTAAAATGCCTATCATGGATGGGATTGCCCTGGCGGAGGAGATAATGGAAAAGTATCCGGCGGTAAAGGTGATCATTGTCACCGCGTATGATGATTTCAAATATGCGCAGAAGGCCCTTCGTGCCGGTGCAGTGGATTTTATCCTGAAGCCTTTAAAGCGTCAGGAGGTGAAGGATGCGCTTCTGCGGGTGGGCAGGCAGATTGAGACCGTGGAGGAGGGCGCAAAGGATGTGATTGACCAGATACGGGATTACATGGAGGAAAATTACGCGCAGAGCAGCCTCTCACTTTCCAAGGTGGCGGAGAAATATTATTTAAATTCCAGTTATCTGAGCCGTACATTCAGAAAAAAGACGGGGGTCCCGTTTGTGGAGTATTTAAATAAGATCCGAATCAAACACGCCTGTGATTATCTCAAGTCAGGCAATTGGAAGGTATATGAGATTGCAGAGAAGGTGGGGATTCCGAATCCGGACTATTTTGGACGGTGTTTTCGGAAATATATGGGAATATCAGTCAATGATTATAAAAAAAGTAAAATATGTGAGGATTGATGTAAAAATACTGTGTTCAAAGTGATGGGGGATATCCTCTATACTATAACTGTAGCAAGAGATAAGGCATAAAAAGCTATAGTAAGTTAAGGGAGGAAAAGAGAATGAGAAGGAAAATCGCAATGTTTTTATGTGCAAGTATGGCAATGGGTCTGCTGGCAGGCTGCGGCGGGGATGCAGGTGGAAGCGCATCGTCAGAGAGCAAAGGGGATAAGAGTACAGAGGCCTCAGACAAGGAGTCAGGGGAAAAAGTGAAACTGACGTTTTGGAAATCTCCCCATTCAGACCGTGAGGATGACATATGGGCAGGCATGATCCAGGACTTCAACAAAGAAAATCCCGACATTGAGGTAGAGTTTCTGAATGTGGCATGGGATTCCGTGGTTGAGAAAGAGACTGCAGCATTTTCAGCAGGGAGCGGCCCGGACATCAGCTTTCAGACAGAACAGTTCCCGTTGTATGCCAAGAATGGATATCTTCTTTCCCTGGATGATTATGCGGATGATGAGAAATTGGCCGGTTATCCGGAATCAGCCCTGGAGTATTGTTCCCAGGATGGAAAATTGATGGGTATACCCTTTGTGGCATTAAATTCAGTTATGTTTTATAACAAAGATATGTTTGAGGAGGCAGGCATCACCCAGGTTCCCACGACCTGGGAGGAACTGAGAGATACAGCTAAAAAGCTTACCCAGGATAAGGACGGCAATGGTGAGACTGACCAGTGGGGCATGATGTATGAGATGGATGATTACTGGCAGCCCCTGAGTTATATTATTCAGGCCGGAGCGGATATGTGGAACAAAAACCTGACAAATATCGGGTTTAATAATGACCAGGGTGTAGAGGGGTTAACTTTCTTTGACCAGCTTTACCATGAGGACCAGGTGGTTCTGCCCCTTGAAAAATATACGAACAGGGATGAGGAGCGGGCATATTTCTATAACGGACAGGTAGCCATGTTCCCGCAGCAGATCCACTATACCAATATCATCAAGGAGGCGTCGGACATTGATCTCGGGGCATTTGCGCTTCCACAGGGTCCGGCCGGTGATGAGGAGCACGCTAAGTGGAATTTTGCCAATATAGGAATGCTGTCAATCTCCAGCCAGACAAAATATCCGGATGAGGCATGGAAGTTTGTTGAGTTTATCACCAGGCCGGAAGTTGAAAAAATATATCTTTCTGAAGTAGGGTTCTTCTCCCCACAGCTTGCCACCAATGACATGATGTACGAGGGCGATGAGATCATGGCTGTAGCAGCGGAGGGAATCAAGAAATTACAGGTAAGCCCCGCTTCTGATTATGCCAATGCAATGCTTCAGAATCTGAAGATCATGTATGAAAATGTTGCGAGGGGTGAGAAGTCACCTGCAGACGCCATCCAGTCCATGTATGACTCTATGAAGGCAATCAGCGGAGAATAAGCGGTAAGGACTGTTAAGCAGTCCGTGAAAGGCCGGATAGAAAGAAGGGCTTTTGCAGTGGGGATGTATCTGCATTGCAAAAGTCCTTTGGTCATTTAGGAGGATGGTGTATTTATGAATAAGAGAAGACTCAAAGAATATGCGGTATCCTATAGCTTTTTACTGCCGTTTACGGTATTCTTTATTGTTTTTACCGTGGTACCTATAGGATACGTTTTTTATCTCAGCCTGCATGACGGAAATTTTCTGCAGGCACAATTTGACTGGGTGGGGCTGAAGAACTTTAAGGATGTGCTGCAGACACCGGACTTCCAGAATGCGTTTAAGAATACGTTCATCTATATGCTCATTGAAGTTCCGGTAAGTCAGTTTTTGGGGATCTTTTTTGCACTTTTGATCAAGAAAAAAACACGGCTCAGCCATGTGTGCGAAGTGATCTATTTTCTTCCCATGCTGATATCCATGGTCGTTGCCAGTGTTTTGATCTCCTATATTTTATCGAATAACGGACCTCTGAACCTGCTTTTCCAGGTATTAGGAATGAAGCCCATCAGTTGGCTCAACGGCAGATTCAGCGCGAAAATGGCAGTTATGATACTGGAGCTTTGGAAGGGAGGCACCTTTTTTATCTTTGTTTATATGTCGGCAATGCGTTCCCTTCCGGCGGACTGTCTGGAGTCCTCCAGGATTGACGGGGCAAATGTGATCCAGGAGACGATCTATGTGGTCCTGCCCCTTATCAGGAACGCCATTATTTTATGTGTCACTATGAACACAATCTGGCAGTTCCAGATATTTGAATCCGTATATATGCTGACAAACGGAGGACCTCTTGGCGCCACCCAGACTGTAATATATGAAATATACCAGTATAGCTTTAAGTATTACAGGGTCGGATTCGGGGCAGCAGCCTCACTCGTATTCCTTTTTGTGATCCTGCTCATATACGGACTGGAAAACCTGCTTCTGAGGGAAAAGGAACAGACAAAGAGAAGGGGGAAAGGGTATGAACAAATATAGAGTGAAGAAAAGATTTTTTTCCTTTCTGAAGGCATTTATGTTATTTCTGCTGGTAGTCATCATTGCTTTTCCTTTCTGGCAGCTCATTGTATCTTCCATGCTGGACACTAACGCGATCATCAGTTATCCGCCCAAATTCTGGCCCGGCGGCGGTTCCCTGGATAATTATACAGAGGTTCTGAAAATGCAGGGAGGGGCATATCTGCGGTGGATGGTGAACAGTATTTTTGTGGCGGGAAGTAATACGGTGCTGGTGGTTTTGGTGGCGTCCATGGCAGGATATGCCTTTGCAAAAAGACGGTTTCCTGGCTCTAAGGTCTTGTTTAACGTTGTGGTCGCCACCCAGATCATTCCCAGCGTGACGACCTTGATCCCTCTTTTTCTGATCGTTTCTAAACTGGGATGGGTGAATACATATAAGTCTCTGATCTTTCCCGGTGTGGCCAGTGCTTTTGGCGTTTATATGATGACACAGTTTATGAAGGATATTCCGGATTCGCTCTTAGAGGCAGCGAAAATAGATGGATGCAGCAATTACGGGACCTTTTTTAAGATTGTACTGCCCATAACGGTACCCCAGTTAAGTCTTCTGGCAATCTTTAACTTTACTCAGCAGTGGGGAAGTCTGACATGGCCGTTGATCACGGTAAATGAGACCATGATGAAAACACTTCCCCTGGGAATTGCCTCCATGAAGGACTTAAACGGAACTCTGACAGGAACCATAATGGCAGCATCTATGATAAGTTTTATCCCTCTGCTCCTTGCATTTATTTTTGCAAGTGATAAATTTATAGAAGGAATGACATTGGGAGCTGTGAAAGGATAGAGTGTATGAAGCGAATATTGTGTTATGGTGATTCTAATACCTGGGGGCATGATCCTGAACCGGAGGGGGAAAACTTCCGGTATGGAGATGATGTGAGATGGACCGGGGTCTTGCAGAAATGCCTGCTGGGAAAAGCAAAGATAATCGAGGAGGGACTCTGTGGTCGTACTATTATGTTTGACGACCCAACATCTCCGGACAGAAACGGGAGAAAGTTTCTGGGCTGCAGCCTGCAGAGCCATCAGCCTTTGGATCTGGTGATCCTTATGCTGGGGACAAACGATGTCCGGCACATTTTTACACCCAGTGTAAAGGAGATTGCAGCAGGTATGGCGAACCTTGTGAGAATGGTGCGGAATCCGGATACCTACTGGGTGGGCAAAAGACCGGAAGTATTGGTGATCATCCCGGCACCGGTGCGGGACGAAATTGCGGAATCTGATTTTTACGGTATGTACGATGAGGAGTCTGTGAGGAAAAGCAAGGCTCTTTATGCTGCTTATGAGGCTGCTTTGAAGGATATCGACGGCGTCCATCTGCTGGATGCCGACAAGACTGCAGAGGTTTCGGTAAAAGACTGTATCCATCTGACCCGGGAGGGACACAGGGACCTGGGAACGGCCGCAGCAAAATGTATTGAGGAGATACTGAAAATCTGAGTTTATTGAAGGACAGCATGGGTGATAGCAGGTGGAAAAACAGCAGAAGATTATTTTATTGGGGTTTTTGTTTCTATTGGCAGCGATCATACTACTCTGCTTACGGTTCTTTCCAAAGTTCGAGGAAAAGAGAAGCAGTGAGGAAGAGAACGTGATAGATCTGCAGCTGTGGTATCCATGGGAAAATGAGGGGGAGGCTTATAAGAAATCTTTTCTTGAGGCTGTGGAAGCGTATAACAGCGCCCATGATGAGGTACAGATTTGGGCAGAAGGAACAGAGATGGAGTTGTACAGGGAAAAACTGCCGTCCGCCATTGCGTCCAATGATACTCCGGATATTTATTTTTGTTTCGGAGACAGTTATCTGCAGGGGGCAGCGAGTTCAGGCAAACTGCTGAAGATGAATGAATATCTGTCTGAGGACATTGGCAGCAGGCTCCATGAGGATGCCGCAAAAGGCCTGGCTTATGAGGGCGGGATTTACGGCCTTGGGTTTTCTGAAAACATAGCAGTCCTGTTCATAAACATGGAAATGTTTGAATCGTACGGATGTCGGGTTCCATCGGACTGGGATGGTCTGCTGGAGGTGTGCCGGGCGTTTATCTCCAAAGGTATCACGCCTTTTGCCTGTTCAGGTGACACGGATACAGGCTTCAGGCTTTACCTGGAAAGCATATGTATAGGTACGGCCGGCGGTGACGTATGCGCAAGAGTGCTGCAGCAGGAGGGGACCGTGGAGGAGATGGCTGCGTTTGCAGATGGTGTGGGTAAGTTCTGCCGGCTCAGGGATATGGGGGCATTTGGAGATCCCCTGTTTCCGAGAAGTACGCAGGATGTGGAAAATGACTTTTATCTTAGCAAGATTCCCATGTATCTGGCAAAAAGTGATTTCGCCGGGAATATTATGCAGGAGAACAGTCCCCTCTATGGAAAGTTATCTGCAGTGCCGTTTCCCGGACTGCAGAATGCCGGGCAGGTTCTTGGAGGTATCAGCGATGCTTTTGTTGTGAACAAGGCAGCAGCATATCCCAGGGAGACCGTACAGGCTTTGGAGGAGATCCTGCAGGATTTTGCCCTCAGGTTATACGAGAGAGGGGCAGGGATTCCGGTGTGGGATACCGGCTGTGCGCAAAAGCCTGAGGCAGATATTTATTGGCAGATCCGAGAGATTGCGGATACGGCAGAAAACAGGATGCAGTATTGGGAATTTTATCTGGATAGGCGCAGAGCCGAGAGGTTTATGAAAAGCTCTGAGGAGCTGGGCGGGGGAAATATATCCCCGGAGCAGTTTGTTGAAGAATTGTGTACGGCAGGTTGAAAGATCAGCAGAAAAAGATCATGGCAGGCGGATTGAATAAGTCCGGCTGCCATTTCATATGCTTCCTTATACTCATGGAAGTATTTGGGCTGCATAGATATTGCTTTTTTCTTTCCGTAAGGCAGAGACTTTGTTATAATAAGTGGCAGAGGCAGTCAACTAATGGTTGAATTTTGAAAAAAGATTGAAAATCAACCGACGGTTGCTTGTAAATGTGCTCAGATTGCGGATATGCTGTTAGTATCTTAAAAAGACGACGCGCCGTTTTATCAGATAATCTTCGTACAATTGTGAGACTATTGGTCACAGTGTGGGAAAGCGATGGGTAGTGAACGATAACATAAAGTTACTTATAAATTAAAGGTAACAGTTCAGACAAGCTGAACCGTTACGCATCCAGCCATTAAAAATCGCTTCGCGATGGGCTGGATAAAGCTGGCACTACTTTTTCATACGGTCAGCGCAGTAAATGCGCAGACTTGTCTGAATTGTTACAATTAAAGTTACTTATAAATTTCTGAAACAGGAAAGCTGAATGGGTGAAAAGTATGGATGAGAATACAAATATGAAAACAGCAAATATCCGTCTTCCGGAATCATTTGGAGACAGGATTTCATTTTTAAGAAAGTTAAAAGGACTGACACAGGCGCAGCTTGCAGAGAAGCTGGGAATTTCGGCACAGGCGGTGAGTAAATGGGAAAGCGGTCTCTCCTGTCCGGATATTATGATGTTGGTTCCCCTGGCAGATATATTCAATGTCAGTACAGACATGCTGCTGGGAGGTGGTCAGCTCACCGGATGTGAAGTGACTCCGGGTCAGAATGCAGAAGCGGACCGGGAAAAGAGATTCCCGGGACAGACAGCTGCAGAGGAGAGAACGGAAGCTTCTAAAGGAATGCAGAACCAGGTTGGATTGGAATGGCAGGTTGGCGTTGAATGGCAGATCAAACCAGAAGAGGGCAGCAGGACGGGAGATGAAGAGACAGGCGAAGCCACTGGATATGGTAAAGCGGACAGCCAGGCAATGGCAGCAGATGCAGGAGTAGCTGATGGATATGGTAAAGAAGACGGCCAGGCAAGGGCAGCAGATGCAGGAGAAGCTGATAGATATGGTAAAGCAGACGGCCAGGCAGGGGCAGCAGATGCAGGAGTAGCCGACGGCTATGGTAAAGCGGACAGCCAGGCAGGCGCAGCAGATGCAGACGGAGCGCAGGTTCAGAGTAAAACAGAGGACCAGGCAAAAGCAGAGGAGTCCGCCAACTGGCAGAGCCGGACCGGACAGGGAACTCAGGCCGGACCATCTGATACAGAAGGCCAAAGAACACAGGAGAATGTAAATTGGGAAGCTGACAGAGCTGGGGAGAGCGGAACGCACCAGGATTCGTCCAACAGGAGGAAATGGGAGGAAGACTGGAAAAACGGTACCCTTGAAATCAGAAAGGTTTTCCGGGAGAATAATGTGATGATCCATTCCCTGCATATTGACATCGGCATGGCTGACGCCATTATCCGTGAGGGTGATGAGTTCGCCCTTGACCTATCCTGTTATCCCAACGGAGACTGCAGAGAAGAGGTAAGAGACGGGGTCTGGAAGATCAAAGACAGAGGATATAAGGACCTGTTTTTACTGAGCAACATCACAAATATATTTTCAGAACGAAAAATAATCATCATTATACCCAGAGGATATCATTTCAAGGATGTGAAAATAAAACTGGGTGCAGGTAAACTGGTGGGCAGAGGAATACTGACAGATTCCAGCAGCCTGGACCTGGGAGCCGGTGAGATCGTGCTGGCTGATTATTATAGTGGTGACGCCAAGATTAAATGCGGTATGGGAAAAGTGATGCTGGAAGGACAGATGCGGGGCAGATGCAAACTGGACTGCGGCATGGGTGAGATCGCAGCCAGCCTTGTGGCACCTTCCGAATATGGCTATAGAGTCAAAGTAGGTATGGGAGATGTCAGAGTCGGGGAAAACCGGTTGGGAGGCATGGGAGGTACTTATAAGGTGAACAACAACGCGGAGAACTTCTTTGATATCAACTGCGGAATGGGGGCAGTGAAGGTTTTATTTGATGAATGAGAATTAGGAAAATAGCATCAGCAATGCAGAAAAGCAGCGGGAACCCAATGATCCAATGGGGTCCCGCTTTATGAGATATAATTGAAAAAGGTGCTGAAAACTTGGGTTTTCAACACCTTTTTCAACGTTCCCGAGGTGATTCGAACACCCGACCTACCGCTTAGGAGGCGGTCGCTCTATCCAGCTGAGCTACGGAAACATAATATTTTCTTACGACCCTATAATTCTATACTACCTAAAGGAAAATGTCAAGACACCAGCTCTTTTTTTTCTGGCTTATTCTGAAGATTGGTAACAGTTCAGACAAGCTGAACCGTTACGCATCCAGCTATTAAAAATCGCTTCGCGATGGGCTGGATGCCTGCTGGCACTACTTCTTCATACGGTCAGCGCAGTAAATGCGCAGACCTGTCTGGACTGTTACGAAAATCGGTCGTAACAGTACATCTGCCGGAACTGTTGCCATTTATAAAAATAACTGCCAGTTATTGCACTCTATATTTGGGAAATATCGACAAAGTTTTCTTAATGTTTGTTAATATACTATTCATTGCAACAACGATTTGCTATAATAGTAGTACAGAAAGGGAATGGTTATTCACAAGCAAATAAAGAATGAAAGAGGTGAAAGATTATGAAGCGCAAAGTGAAAAGAATGCTGGCTATGTTTCTTACTTTTATAATGGTATTTTCCATGGGAACGGTATTTGTTTCCGCCGCCGAGGAGGGGGCCGGTAAGAGCACAGAGACAGCAGTAAAACCGGAACTGTCCAAGAAAACAGCGGACAGTGTGATCCTGAAGACAAAAGATGGATATGTGTATGGCATTCAGGAGAATGGAAGCACATGGAAATGGGCGGAAGATAAACAATATGATAAGACGGCAAAGACAGTATCATTTACAGGACTGAAAGCAGAGACGGAATATGTATTTGCCCAGAAGATGAAAGATGCGGAAACGGTACAGGATACCGATATACTGAAGGTAAAAACAGATGCTGCAGCAGTGCAGGCGGAGACTCCGAAACAGGAGGGAGCAAATATAGAAAGTCCCAAAGCTGAGGAGCCCCCAAAGGCAGATAAACCACAGGATGAAGGCATGAACACAGAGCAGCAAAAACCTCAGGAGACAGATCAGACAGAGGCTGGGGCAGAAGGCAATAAGGCAGATGTGCCGGCAGAAACCCCGAAGCCGGATGACAGCAAGAAACAGGAAGAGAACACAGAGGTAAGTACCCCGTCAGGTACGGATACCACGGATAAGACCCAAGGCACAGAGGCTGTTGATAAGAACACAGCAGGAGACGCGGTAACGGATGATAATAACGGCCAAAAGACAGATGAGGCTAAGAACGATGAACCGAAGGGTGAAGATACCAAGAGCGATGGATCTAAAACGGATGAATCCAAAACTGACGAATCCAAAAATGACGAATCCAAAAATGACGAATCCAAAACTGATGAGTCTAAAACCGATGAATCCAAAACCGATGCAGGGAAGGACAACGATTCAGGAAACCAGATAAATAACAAAAATACCACGCAGAAGGCCGAGACTCCAAAGTCGCCTCTGTATGACAAAGTGACTGACACAAGTGTTGTACTGAAGCCGGATGGCAATGTTGATTCGTATACTTACAGTTATAAGATGGTGTTAAAGGATAATAAAGCGAAGGCAGCAGATTTGACCAGTGATACCGGAGAATTTTCAAACCTGACACCGGATACGGATTACCTGGCTTATATTATGGTAAAAGGAAATGATCAAGCACAACCTCCGTATGCGGACAGTGACTGGAGCCAGCCGACAGAGATCCACACCTTAAAAGCAGCGGCAGAGAAACCGAAAGCAGCGCCTAAGCTGGCAGAGAAGACAGACACCATGATCAAGCTTGATACTTCAACTGCAGGTCTGGAGTACGGTGTATATCTGGATAACAGTAAGATCAGCTGGAACAGTGAAGGTGAATTCAAGGGATTGACAGCAGGCAAGGAATACAAATTTGTCACACGTGTCAAATTTGATGAGAAGGAGCAGATGGAAGGACCCATCAGTGACGTTTTGAAAGTCACCACCAAGAAGGCGGCTGCAGCAGCTCCTGAAGCTCCTGTATGCATTGGAAGAACGGAGAACAGCATTACACTCAGAGCTGTAAACGGACAGGAATATGCAATGCTTGAAAACGGAAATCCGGGTAAATGGCAGGACAGCGAAGTTTTCAGCGGATTGAAGGCAAACACAAGATACTCTTTTGTTACCAGAGTAAAATATAACCCCGACGAAGCAATGGAAAGCAAAGTAAGCGGCAGCTCTTCCGCAAAAACCATTATCGCGTTTGAAGGATCCGGTGTGACCGGCATTGAGGTAAATGGTGTCTATGATAAGAATGCTGTTGTAAACATTGCAGCCAATGGAAATGGTACAGACAATCAGAAACCGGAAGTACAGGATACCAGATGGGTTCCCGAGAGCTGGAAATGGGGAAGCTCTGCAAAAGGTACCTGGAAGAAAGCCCCGTACACGGCAAAACTCACCCTGAATAAGGCCGGTAAGATGGAACTTGAAGTTGTTTTCAGCCTGCAGGAGTATACAGAAAAAGGCTGGACAGCTATGACCGCTGAGAAAAAGACGATCACGGTACCGTTCAGTGTAAAGGAACAATATACCATTACAGCTTCCGCAGGGTCCAATGGCAAGATCTCTCCCTCCGGCAGCGTAAAGGTAATGGAAGGCAATGATGCAACATTTACATTTACTCCAAACAAGGGATATCAGATTTCCCAGGTGACAGTGGACGGTAAAGCCGTTTCAGTGAAAAACAACAAGTACACATTTGAAGACGTAAATGCCAACCACAAGATCTCTGTTACATTTAAGACTCTCACCAAGACAGTTCCGAAGACAGGAGATACTATGAATATGGCAGGTTATCTGATGCTGGCAGTTCTCTCCGCAGGTGCTGCGCTGGCAGTTGTGATCTCTGCAAAGAGAAAGAGAACGAACGGGAGATAACAGACAATAAGTAATATAAGGAGGCCCCGCCGGATATACCGTCCGGCGGGGCCTCCTTTTTAGATTGTGGTTTTTGTTTATTCTTCGGAGGAGGTATCCTGCAGGGCAAGGAAACCTTCTTCTCCTGTACGGATCTTTACTACATTTTCTATGTCGTATACAAATACTTTGCCGTCACCGATCTGTCCGGTATGAAGTATTGCTTTTGCTGTGTCAATCACCTTCTGTACAGGAACAAGGCTGACTACGATTTCAATCTTGACTTTCGGAAGCAGGTTCATATCCATTTCAACACCTCGGTAATAAGTGGTTGAACCTTTCTGGATTCCGCAGCCGAGTACATTTGTGATGGTGATACCCGTAACACCGATTTCATTCATGGCGTGCATAAATTCTTCCAGTTTGCTGCGCCGGGTAATAATAACAACTTTGGTAAGCTTGTGGACCATTGTGCCTTCTTTAGGTATATCCATGCAGGCCTCAGCGGGAGCCTGGGTGGCGGATGCGCCTTCTGCAGCAGGGGTATAGTTCTTTGTGGTTCCCATTACATGGGGGACCGTACTCATGGAATCCTGTGTGACAAAATCGGCGTAGCTGCTTGTAAGGCCGTGTTCTCTTACATCCAGTCCGGCTATTTCCTCGTCGGGGGAAACCCGGAGGCCAACGGTATGTTTGATTGCCTGGAATATGATGATCATAGTTACCACGACCCAGGCAGTTGTTGCAATGAAACCGATAAATTGAACACCAAACTGCTGGAAGCCGCCGCCTGTAAACAGACCTTTGGCTTCTGTACCTGCACCGTCTGAGAAAAGGCCTACGCAGAGGGTTCCCAGAGCGCCGCACATGCCATGTACTCCCACAGCACCTACTGGGTCATCAATCTTGCAGATCTTGTCAATAAACTCAATTCCAAATACCACTACAAACCCTGCCAGGATACCTATGATGGCAGCAGATATGGGAGAAACAGTATCACAACCGGCTGTGATAGCTACAAGTCCTGCGAGAGCACCGTTCAGGGACATGGAAACATCCGGTTTTTTATACAGTATCCAAGTGATACACATAACAGTGATAGTGGCCACCGCGGCAGCCAGATTGGTTGTGACAAATATTTTACCTGCGGATACGATGGCATCTCCTTCCATGGAAACCGTGGAACAGCCGTTGAATCCAAACCAGGCAAACCAGAGGATAAATACACCTAAGGCTCCTACGGTCAGGTTGTGTCCGGGAATTGCTCTTGATTTGCCGCTCTTGGAATATTTTCCGATACGGGGGCCAAGGATCTTGGCACCTACAAGGGCAGCGACACCGCCTACCATATGAACAGCGCAAGAACCTGCGAAATCATGGAATCCCATTTCAGCTAACCAGCCGCCGCCCCAAATCCAATGTCCCGATATGGGATATACCACAAGGCTGATGAGAAGGCTGTAGATACAGTAAGAGGAAAATTTTGTTCTCTCTGCCATAGCACCTGAGACTATGGTTGCAGAAGTTGCGCAGAAAACGGTCTGGAAGATCAGAAAAGCCCAGAACGGTACACCATCGGGAAGCATCCCCGCACCGTAATTGGGTTCGGAGGCAATACCGGCCACGGAACCAAAGAAGCCGTTGCCTGCACCAAACATGATTCCAAAACCAACCAGCCAGAAGGCAGGTGTTCCGATGCAGAAATCCATCAGGTTTTTCATGATAATATTGCCTGCATTTTTCGCCCGGGTAAAGCCAGTCTCCACCATGGCAAAGCCTGCCTGCATGAAGAAGACCATTGCGGCGCCTAAAAGCACCCAGATTGTGTTAACAGATGAAAAATCACTCATAAAATCTCTCCTTCCTTTTTCAAGATGAAACTCTCCACATTTTTTTAATGCACATTACAGACAAAAAGGGTGCGTACTTCAGAGTTATGGGAGACTCAAAAAATACGCACCTTTGCATAAAGAAAAATGTGATATATGTAATCGGAAAATGACTGCCGCCTGAAATGGCTGTACATCTCCGCAATTACTGTTGTGACAATAGAAATCTTGCAATGTGTGCAGCCTATTGTTTGTTATCCTCTGTGCCGCCTGTGATATCCATGGGATATTGGCCGTTAAAGCAGGCTTTGCAGAGAGGAAGGTGATCTGCCATAGACGAAAGATCCTCCAGCCTCATATAGCCCAGGGAATCAGCGCCGATCATGGCACAGATCTCTTCAGCCGTGTGGGAAGAAGCAATTAGCTGTTTGTTGGATGGAATATCCGTTCCAAAGTAACAAGGATACAGAAACGGCGGAGAACTGACACGGACATGAACGCTTTTAGCTCCGGCATTTTTCAGCATACGGATGAGGTTCGCCATGGTTGTTCCGCGGACGATGGAGTCGTCAACAAGTATGATCCGTTTTCCACGGACAACAGATTCTAAAACGTTTAGTTTAAGCCTTACGCTTGATTCACGTTCTTTTTGTGTCGGTTTGATAAAAGTTCTTCCCACATAGCTGTTTTTATAAAAGGCTAACGCAAATGGAATCCCTGACGCTTCCGAATAGCCTTTTGCTGCCGGAATCCCCGAGTCGGGAACACCGGTCACAAGATCTGCATCCGCAGGATAGGCTGCCGCAAGGGCGGCACCTGCGCGGATGCGGGCATCGTAGATGTTGACGCCGTCCAGGGTACTGTCCAGCCGTGCGAAATAGATGTACTCAAAAATGCAGTGAGCATGTGTCTTGTGGCATAGCTGGCAGTTGGAGGTGATGCCATCCGCTGTTATGGTGATGATCTCACCGGGGCGGATATCACGGATAAATTCTGCGCCGGTTGCTGAGAGGGCGCAGCTCTCGGAAGCAATGATATAAGAGGAATCACGTTTTCCAAGGCAGAGAGGTTTCAGGCCAAGAGGATCCCGGACGCCGATCAGTTTGCGCGGGCTGGCGATGACCAGCCCATAGGCTCCGCGTATCTTTTTTGCCGTATGCAGAATGGCTTCCTCTACATTGTGTGTGTTAACTCTCTCCCTGGCGATGTAGTAAGCGATCACTTCCGAATCCGTGGTTGTATGGAAGATTGCTCCGGTTTGTTCTAGCTCACACCTGAGGTCTTGCGTGTTCACCAGGTTCCCGTTATGGGCCAGAGCAAGTGTTCCCTTTATATAATTCAGAACCAGAGGCTGCGCGTTTGAAAGGGTGGCAGCCCCTGTAGTGGAATAACGAACGTGGCCGATGCCCAGATTGCCGTGAAGCCCCTCAAGAATTTCATCCTTGAAGACCTCACCGACCAGCCCCATCCCTTTGTATGCATTCATGTTGCCTTTGGGGCCTTTGGTATCGCACACGGCAATACCGCAGGATTCCTGGCCCCGGTGCTGTAAAGAACAGAGTCCATAATAGATGGATGACGCAGCATCTTCCCCGTTGGGATTAAAGATGCCGTATACCCCGCAGGCCTCTTTTATTTCCATAGCAGACTGTGATTCCATGGGGCCATCTCCTCAGACATAGAACAATAACCGGTCATAGGTTGGATAGGGAAGCAGTTCATCAGGAATTTTTGTCTCTGCTTCGTTAGCTGCAATTTTCAGTTCTTCCATGAGGGGAAGCACTTTTGTAAGGAATGATTCAGCTTGTTTCTGCATATCTGTGACGGATTCCGCTTCGGAGGTTGCACTCTTCAGTGCGGCTGTACCGGCGGTGATAGTATTGGATATTTCAGTCAGACCGCATACCAGGGCTTCCTCGGAATCAGTGGAAAGTCCGGGAATCAGGGCTTTTTTGTCAGCTGCCTGTTTCGCAGCGGAAGCTGCGTAGCTGTTGACTGCCGGGAGGAAATCTTTTATAAGCATTTCCTGCATGGTCTTGGACTCTATGGCAACTGTTTTAGAGTAGGTTTCCAGAAGAATCTCATAGCGGGAGTAGATTTCCTCCTTTGTAAATACGCCGTGTTTGATAAATAGATCCAGATTCTTCTCTGCAATAAAACGTGGAAGGGCTTCCGGTGTGGAGACCAGATTATAAAGGCCCCTTGCTGCCGCCTCTTTTACCCATTCTTCTGTGTATCCGTTGCCGTTGAAAATGACTTTTTTATGCTTTTTGATAGCGCGTTTGATCAATTCATGGACCGCATGTTCCATTTCCTCCGGCGCAGTGTCTTTCAATTCGTTATAGAACTGTGCTAATGCTTCCGCAACAGCGGTGTTCAGCACCATGTTAGGGTTAGCCACAGATGCAGCGGAACCCAGCATACGGAATTCAAACTTATTGCCGGTAAAGGCAAAGGGGGAAGTACGGTTTCTGTCGGTTGTGTCCTTGGTAAAGTGGGGCAGTACGTGTGCGCCCGTTTCCAGCTGTACCGGTTGAGCCTTTCCGAAGTAGGCGTCCTCCTCAATGGATTTCAGAACGCTTTCCAGCTCGTCGCCGATGAAGATGGAAACGATTGCCGGAGGCGCCTCGTTGCCGCCGAGACGATGGTCATTGCCGGCACTGGCAGCGGATACTCTCATTAGATCCGCGTAGTCATCCACCGCTTTGATAACGGCCATGAGAAATACCAGGAACTGTGTGTTCTCAGCAGGTGTTTTGCCCGGGTCCAACAGATTGGTGCCGGTGTTGGTGCACATGGACCAGTTGTTGTGCTTGCCGCTTCCATTGATACCGTCAAAGGGTTTTTCGTGGAGGAGGCAGACAAGGCCGTGTTTTTCCGCTGTCTTCTTCATGATTTCCATGGTGAGCTGGTTGTGGTCAACCGCTACATTGGCGGAGTCGAAGATGGGGGCCAGCTCGTGCTGGGCAGGCGCCACCTCGTTGTGTTTCGTCTTGGCGGGAATACCCAGTTTCCAGAGTTCTTCATCCAGGTCGTGCATATAGGCTGCGATTCTGGGCTTCAGAGCACCAAAGTAGTGGTCTTCCATTTCCTGGCCTTTGGGGGCAGATGCTCCAAAAAGGGTTCTGCCTGTGAAGATAAGGTCGCGTCTTTTTTCGTAGAGCTCTTTTGGGACAAGGAAGTATTCCTGCTCCGGGCCAACGGTGGTGGACACGCTTGAAACCTCTTTGCTGCCCAGAAGATGAAGCATTTTAACGGCTTCTTTATTCAGTGTTTCCATAGAACGGAGGAGCGGCGTTTTTTTATCCAATGCTTCTCCGCTGAAGGAGCAGAAGGCTGTTGGTATGTAAAGGGTGTTGTCCTTGATAAATGCCGGTGATGTAGGATCCCAGTTCGTATAACCTCTTGCTTCAAAGGTGGCGCGCAGACCGCCGGATGGAAAGCTGGACGCATCAGGTTCTCCTTTTACCAGTTCTTTGCCGGAGAATTCCATGATGATCTCACCGCTGCCGTTGGGTGAGATGAAGCTGTCGTGTTTCTCTGCGGTGTATCCGGTCATGGGCTGGAACCAATGGGTGAAGTGTGTGGCTCCGTTCTCTACGGCCCATTCTTTCATGGCTACAGCCACGGAATTGGCGACATCCAGTTCCAGGTGGGTTCCGTTTTGGATTGTCTTGTGAAGGGCTTTATAGACGTCCTTCGGGAGTTTGTTGCGCATCACTTTGTCACTGAAGACCAGACTTCCATATAGTGTGGGAATATCGTTTGACATATTCACAGCACTCCTTTCAAAATTTATTTGGGGTTTTGATTGGGCTGATAAAAAGCAAAACAAAAAAGGCACCTTGGATGGAGTCATCCAAAGCGCCTTTGCTTTATGGACTGTAGTATTGCACGGAAATGGGGAAATGTCAATAGGTTTTTTGAAAAATGTTCCGGGAGGGGACGGGGCCTTGTTTTTTTCGGTGTTCCCAGACGGGTAGAAAAAGGTTGGTAGAAAGTGGTATGTTTTTGTGGATTTTTACGGGATTGACAGGTTGGAGGGAGGAGGGTATAATCGGTTTATCTGGAGAGCAATTCATTTAATCTGCGG
Organism: Blautia marasmi; assembly: GCF_900258535.1. Lineage (NCBI taxonomy): Bacteria > Bacillati > Bacillota > Clostridia > Lachnospirales > Lachnospiraceae > Blautia > Blautia marasmi. The sequence continues at coordinate 2,147,251 of NZ_OIWX01000001.1, read as the reverse complement.
CAGGTCTGCCGAAAGTTCCGGAGTATATAAAACTGAATATGGACGGGTGAAATGGCGGGAATGACAGAGTTTTGCGGTATTTGGCAAAGCGGTAGTTGATATAAGATGCTTTTTATATTATATTTATGGTATAGAATAAATTGCCAGATAAATTGTTAAATGTGCTGTGATCTGATGGCTCAATCTTTGCTTTTTTATCCGGGAAGGAGGTCTATGAAAGGAATTGTGCTGGCAGCAATGGATGAGGAAGTCTATGAAGGGTTGTCAGATAACGAGATTTTTGCAGATTTATTTAACGGCGCCTTGTTCGGCGGAAAGCAGGTGATCAGGCCGGATATGCTGGAACAAGAAAATGAGAAAAAGGTGGTGCGCGCGGGAAGAGAGGGCGGAAGGCGGGTGATACTCCGGAGAATCCGGGATGTGCAGAAGCTGTCTGTGATAAGAGATAGCTGCCTGGCCGTTATACTGGCGGCAGAGGGACAGAGGACGGTACATTATGCTATGCCTGTCCGCTGTATGCTTTACGATGCCATTGATTATACGGGGCAGGTGGAGCATATTGTGAGGGAGAGAAAGGAGGAAGGGAAATTAAAGAAAGGGGCAGAGTATCTTTCCGGTATGAAGAGGGAAGACAGGCTGCTGCCGGGAATCACGATCGTTTTTTATTATGGGGAGGAACAAAGCTGGGATGGACCGCTGAGTCTTCATGATATGCTGGATATCCCGCCGGAACTGAAACCGTGGATGGAGTGTATCCAGGATTACCGGATCAACCTGGTGTGCGCAAGTACAGTGGAGAGCAGTAATTTCAGGACGGGGCTTCGGGAGGTCTTTGAATTGCTCCCGCTGCTGAAAGATAAAGAAGGGATGAAGGAATTTCTGGAGGCCAGAAAGGATGAGTTCATGCATCTGGATGCAAAAAAAGGCTGGCTGGTGTCAAAATTCCTGAATGTTCCTGCTTTGAAAGGGCTGAAAGAAAATGAGAAAGGAGAGGTGGATATGTGTACGGCTATTGAAGAAATGATGGAAGAAAGGGAAGAACGTGGAATATTACAAGGAATAAAACGTGGAGAAGTACGAGTAAACCAATTGATTGAAGTATTGTTACAGCAACCATGCCAGGAGGAGGCCTATAAAGAAATCCGGAGGGCAGTAACAGACCGGGAGTATCAGAAGAAACTTTTTGATGAGTTTGGAATATAGAAAGCCTTTGGTAACAGTTCAGACAAGCTGAACCGTTACGCATCCAGCCATTAAAAATCGCTTCGCGATGGGCTGGATGCCTGCTGGCACTACTTTTTCATACGGTCAGCGCAGTAAATGCGCAGACCTGTCTGAACTGTTACAGCCTTTGAACAAAAAAATAAATTAGGGGATTTACAAATGCGGGGAAATGAGATATAGTAATTCCATAATTTTTTGCAGTGCTTCTTTTGAAGTGCGCAGAGATCAAAAGCATATAGAATAAAACAACGACAATGGCGTCGGCTAACCTTATATTGGGGTTGCCGACGCCTTTTTGGTATATGGAAAATGTTGTAAGTTTTTCATAGCCGGGTAACGCAGGAGGAAAATGTGATGGCAGTAAAATATGTATTTGTTACAGGCGGCGTGGTGTCAGGACTGGGAAAAGGAATCACTGCAGCGTCGCTTGGACGTCTTCTGAAAGCCAGAGGATACAAAGTAACTATGCAGAAGTTTGATCCTTATATCAACGTAGACCCCGGAACCATGAATCCGATCCAGCACGGAGAAGTATTCGTGACAGATGATGGGACAGAAACGGATTTGGATCTGGGGCACTATGAGAGATTTATTGATGAGAGCCTGGACAGGAACTCTAATGTGACTACAGGTAAAATATACTGGTCTGTTCTGCACAAAGAGCGGCATGGAGATTATGGCGGCGGAACAGTGCAGGTGATCCCTCACATTACCAATGAGATAAAGGCATGTTTTTACCGGGCTAAGGAACCGGATGAGGAACGGATCGCCATTATCGAAGTGGGAGGGACTGCAGGCGATATTGAGAGCCAGCCGTTTCTGGAGGCGATCCGGCAGTTTCAGCATGATGTGGGGCATGAGAATGCTGTATTGATCCATGTGACTTTGATCCCGTACTTGAAGGCTTCCGGGGAATTGAAGACAAAGCCTACCCAGGCAAGTGTGAAAGAACTTCAGGGTATGGGGCTTTGGCCGGATATTCTGGTATGCAGGTCTGAATATCCCTTGCCTCAGGAATTGAAGGATAAAATTGCACTGTTCTGTAATGTACCGGAGAATCATGTACTTCAAAATCTGGATGTGGAGTATCTATATGAAGCGCCCTTGGCAATGGAGAAGGAAAATCTGGCTCAGGTGGTGTGTGAATGCCTCCGCCTGCCGTGCCCGGAACCGGACCTGGAGGACTGGAAATCCATGGTAGAGGATCTGCGAAACCCGAATACAGAGGTTGAGATCGCTGTCGTAGGTAAATATATACAGCTCCATGATGCATATTTGAGTGTGGCAGAGGCATTAAAGCATGGCGGGATTGCCGCCCATGCCAGTGTGAAGGTGCGCTGGGTGGATTCTGAATTTATCACAGAAAGCAGCTGCGGGGAAATGCTTGGCGGGCTGGACGGAATTCTGGTTCCAGGCGGCTTTGGAACCAGGGGGACGGAGGGGAAGATCCTGGCAGTGAAATATGCCAGGGAAAATGAAATCCCCTTTTTGGGTATCTGTCTTGGAATGCAGACAGCAATTATTGAGTTTGCCCGCAATGTGCTGGACTATCATGATGCCAACAGCATGGAACTGGATCCTGATACTCTGCACCCCGTCATTGCCCTGATGCCGGAGCAGAATGGAGTGGAAGATCTGGGCGGTACCCTGAGACTGGGCTCCTATCCGTGCAGGTTGAAAAAGGGAAGCAGATCCTATGCATTATACGGAAAAGAAGAGATTACAGAGCGTCACAGACACCGCTATGAGGTAAATAATGACTACAGGGAAAGGCTTGAGGAGAAAGGAATGACGCTGGCCGGTGTTTCACCTGACGGCAGAATTGTGGAGATGATCGAGTTGGCAGGCCATCCTTTTTTTATCGGAACACAGGGCCATCCGGAATTAAAGTCCAGACCGAACCATGCTCATCCTCTGTTCGCAGGGCTGGTATGTGCGGCTGTTAAGTATAAGAAAAAGAGAGGTTTTTGACTATGAGAAAAGATAAAGGATTGTACCGACAGCAGTTTGAACATGACAACTGCGGTATTGGAGCCGTTGTAAACAGTAAAGGTATCAGGAGCCATAAAACCGTGGAAAATGCCCTGAAAATCGTGGAAAACCTGGAACACAGGGCAGGTAAGGATGCGGAGGGAAGGACCGGTGACGGTGTTGGCATCCTGCTTCAGATCTCACATAGATTTTTTGCAAAAGCCTGCAAAAAAGCAGACATCCATATTGGAGGGGAACGTGAATATGGTATTGCCATGCTGTTTTTTCCCCAGGACGAACTGAAATGCAACCAGGCGAAGAAGATGTTTGAGATCATTGTGGAGAAGGAGGGCCTGGAATTTTTGGGATTCCGTAAGGTTCCCGTATGTTCAGAGGTACTGGGGGATAAGGCGTTGAGATGTATGCCAAATATTGTGCAGGCGTTCATTAAAAAACCTGAAAACGTGGAAAAGGGCCTGCCCTTTGACAGAAGGCTGTATATTGCCCGCCGTGTATTTGAGCAGAGTAATGACAATACCTATGTGGCGTCCATGTCCAGCCGGACCATTGTGTATAAAGGGATGTTTTTGGTAGACCAGCTCCGCACATTTTTTACGGATCTGCAGGACGGGGATTATGAATCTGCCATAGCCATGGTGCATTCCCGTTTCAGTACCAATACAAACCCAAGCTGGGAGCGCGCACATCCCAACCGTTTTATTGTACATAATGGGGAGATCAACACCATCCGGGGAAATGCGGATAAGATGCAGGCAAGGGAGGAGACGATGGCCTCCGATCATCTGAGAGATCAGCTTCACAAGGTGCTTCCTGTGGTGGACACCAGAGGTTCAGATTCCGCTATGCTGGACAATACGCTGGAATTCCTGGTGATGAACGGCATGGATCTGCCTCTGGCAGTCATGGTGACAATTCCTGAACCTTGGGCAAATAATAGTACACTCTCCCAGGAAAAAAGGGATTTTTATCAGTATTATGCCACCATGATGGAACCGTGGGACGGGCCTGCCTCCATTCTTTTTTCCGACGGCGATGTGATGGGGGCTGTGCTTGACCGGAACGGGCTGCGCCCGTCCAGATATTATATTACAAAAAACGGCGATGTGATCTTATCCTCAGAGGTGGGGGTTATGCCTGTGCCGGAGGAGGAGATCGTGCTGAAGGAGCGTCTGCATCCCGGAAAGATCCTGCTTGTGGATACTGTAAAAGGACAGATCTTCAACGATGATGAGTTAAAGGAAATTTATGCGGGAAAACAGCCGTACGGTGAGTGGCTGGACAGTAATCTGGTGGAGCTGCATGATCTGAAGATCCCCAATATCCGCGTGGAGGAATATGAGGGGGAAGCCCTCACCAGGATGCAGAAAGCTTTTGGGTATACCTATGAAGAGTACAGAAATTCTATTTACAGTATGGCACGGAACGGTTCTGAGGGAATTGCGGCAATGGGAACAGATACACCTCTTGCAGTGCTTTCTGAAAAGCATCAGCCCCTGTTCAACTATTTTAAGCAGTTGTTTGCACAGGTTACCAATCCTCCGATCGATGCCATCCGGGAGGAGATCGTGACCAGCACAACGGTGTATGTAGGGAAAGACGGGAACCTGCTGAGGGAACGGCCGGAAAACTGTCAGGTGCTGAAAGTGAACAATCCTATTTTGACCAACACAGATATGCTGAAGATCAAAAATATGAAAGTGGATGGCTTTAAGGCGGTTGTGGTTCCTATAACGTATTACAAGAGTACACGTCTGGACAGAGCCATTGACAGGCTGTTTGTGGAAGTGGATAAAGCTTACAAGGACGGCGCCAATATTTTGGTGCTCAGTGACAGGGGGATTGATGAAAACCATATGCCTATCCCGTCTCTTCTGGCAGTGTCTGCAGTGCATCAGTACCTGGTGAAGACAAAGAAAAGAACTTCTCTTGCCATTATTCTGGAGTCCGGAGAGCCCAGGGAGGTGCATCATTTTGCGGCGCTTCTGGGATATGGGGCATGTACAGTTAATCCTTATCTTGCCCAGGATACCATAAAAGAGCTGATCGACAACAAACTGCTGGATAAGGATTACTATGCAGCAGTGGATGATTACAACAATGCTATTCTGCACGGAATCGTAAAGATCGCGTCAAAGATGGGGATTTCCACCATACAGTCCTATCAGGGTTCCAAGATATTTGAGGCGATCGGTATTTCAGAGGAAGTGATCAATAAATATTTTGCCGGAACGGTAAGCCGGGTTGGCGGTATTTCTTTAAAAAATATAGCAGATGATGTAGACGTGCGGCATTCAAAAGCATTTGACCCCCTGGGACTGCCCAGCAGCCTGGAGCTGGAGAGTATGGGGATCCACAAAATGAGACGTGAGGGGGAGAAACACCGCTATGATCCCCGGACGATCCATATGCTGCAGGAGTCCACAAAAAGAGGGGACTATCGCATGTTTAAACAATATACGGAATTGGTGGACAGGGAGCAGAGCGGTTATCTGCGCAGCCTGATGGATTTTGAATATCCGAAAGAAGGTATCCCCATCGAAGAGGTAGAGAGTGTTGATGAGATCGTAAAGCGATTTAAAACAGGCGCCATGTCCTATGGCTCCATTTCCCAGGAGGCCCACGAGACACTTGCCGTTGCTATGAATATACTGCACGGCAAATCCAACACAGGTGAGGGCGGAGAAAGCGATGAGCGTCTGGACAGTGCGGGAAGTGCCGTGGACCGCTGCTCTGCCATCAAACAGGTGGCCTCCGGGCGTTTTGGTGTGACCAGCCGTTACCTGGTCAGCGCAAAAGAGATCCAGATCAAGATGGCTCAGGGCGCAAAACCCGGGGAAGGAGGACATCTGCCGGCCAAAAAGGTCTATCCGTGGATCGCAAAGACCAGACATTCAACTCCGGGTGTAAGCCTGATCTCACCGCCGCCTCACCATGATATTTATTCTATTGAGGATTTGGCAGAGCTGATCTATGACCTGAAAAATGCCAATAAATATGCCAGGATTTCCGTGAAACTGGTATCTGAAGCAGGAGTGGGTACCGTGGCAGCGGGTGTGGCAAAGGCCGGTGCGCAGGTTATCCTGATCTCCGGGTATGACGGCGGTACGGGGGCGGCGCCTCAAAGCTCTATCCACAATGCGGGGCTTCCCTGGGAGCTGGGTCTGGCTGAGACGCACCAGACGCTTCTTATGAATGGACTGCGCAGCCGTGTTATGATCGAGACGGATGGAAAATTAATGAGCGGACGCGATGTGGCAGTGGCGGCGCTGCTGGGCGCTGAAGAATTTGGATTTGCAACAGCACCCCTGGTCACTATGGGATGTGTTATGATGCGTGTCTGCAACCTGGATACATGCCCTGTGGGAGTGGCGACCCAGAATCCGGAGCTTAGAAAACGGTTTAAGGGAAAACCGGAGTATGTGGTTAATTTTATGCGGTTTATCGCAGAAGAACTGCGGGAGTATATGGCAAAGCTGGGTATCCGTACACTGGATGAGATGGTAGGACGCACGGACTTGCTGAAAGTGAAGGAAAATGCGGAAAACCCCAGAGCCTCTCAGATCGATCTGCGGTCAGTCCTTGATAATCCATATGCCGGAAAAAACACTAAAGTTACGTTTGACCCGGCCCAGGTATATGATTTCAGACTGGAAGAGACAAAGGATGAAAAGGTACTGCTGAAGAAGCTGAGAAAAGCAGTGGAAGAAGGAGGGAAAGCCGGTGTGGAGGTTCAGGTGACCAACACAGACAGGGCATTCGGAACCATGCTGGGTGCGGAAATCACAAGGCAGCATAAGGACGGACTGCCGGAGGATACGATCTCGGTTGCCTGTACCGGCGCAGGGGGACAGAGTTTCGGAGCATTTATACCCAGGGGACTAACCCTTTCTCTGTGCGGAGACTGTAATGACTACATGGGCAAAGGCCTGTCAGGAGGAAAGATCATAGTGTATCCGCCGAAGAAGATAAATTACAAGGCGGATGAAAATATCATCACGGGAAATGTGGCTCTATACGGAGCAACCGGCGGAACCGCCTATATCGGAGGTGTGGCAGGCGAGCGCTTTGCTGTCCGAAACTCCGGAGCCTGTGCCGTAGTGGAAGGTGTTGGGGAGCACGGCTGTGAATATATGACCGGAGGCCGTGTGGTTGTGCTTGGGAAAACGGGCAAGAACTTTGCAGCAGGAATGAGCGGTGGTATCGCTTATGTGCTGGATGAAAAAAATGATCTGTATAAGAATCTGAATAAGGAAATGATCTCTATAGAGAAGGTGGAGACAAAGCCTGATATCCAGGAATTGCACCATATGATCCAAGCCCATGTGGAAGCTACAGGTTCCCGGAAGGGACAGGAAGTGCTTGCAAGATTTCAGGAATATCTGCCCAAGTTCAAGAAGATCATTCCGGATGACTATAAGAGGATGACCACACTTGCTGCAAGGCTGGAGGAGCAGGGAATGTCGCCGGAGCAGGCACAGTTGGAAGCGTTTAATGAGAATTTTAGTCAGAAAGGGGCAGAGTAGGAGATGGGAAAGCCGACAGGATTTTTAGAATATAACAGAGTAAGTGCCCAAATGGAGGAACCGAAAGAAAGGATCAAACATTTCAGAGAATTTAAAAAATATCTGCCCATAGAAGAACAGCAGAAACAAGGAGCACGCTGCATGGAGTGCGGCGTTCCGTTCTGCCAGTCAGGGGATGTGCTGGGGGGCATGGTTTCGGGGTGCCCGCTGCATAATCTGGTACCGGAGACAAATGATCTGGTATTTACGGGAAACTGGGAACAGGCATATCTGCGTCTCTCAAAAACACACAGTTTTCCGGAATTTACAGCAAGGGTGTGTCCTGCACTCTGCGAAGCAGCATGTACCTGTAACTTAAACGGGGAGCCTGTGGGAACCAAGGAAAATGAACATGCCATTATTGAGACTGCTTTTGAGAGAGGATGGGTAAAACCACAGGTTCCAAAGGTGAGGACAGGTAAGAAGGTGGCTGTGATCGGCAGCGGCCCTTCCGGCCTTGCAGCAGCGCAGCAGCTTAACAGAAGAGGGCATCAGGTCACTGTGTTTGAGAGGAGTGACAGAATCGGAGGGCTGCTGCGTTACGGCATACCTAATATGAAACTGGATAAGGCAGTGATCGACAGAAGAGTGCGTCTTATGGAGGAAGAGGGTGTTGTTTTTAAAACGGGTGCGGATGTTGGAAAAGATATAAAGGCGGCTGAATTACAGAAGGAGTTTGACCGGATCGTGCTCTGCTGCGGGGCTTCCAATCCCAGGGATATCAAAGTTCCGGGGAGGGATGCTCATCATATTTATTTTGCTGTTGATTTTCTTGCTTCTGTGACCAGGAGTCTGCTGGATTCGGGTCTAAAGGATCATAAGTTTGTATCTGCCAAGGGAAAACATGTGCTGGTGATTGGAGGCGGTGACACGGGAAATGACTGTGTGGGAACAGCTCTCCGTTTAGGTGCAAAATCGATAACCCAGCTTGAAATGATGCCGAAAGCTCCCGATACAAGGGCTGACAGCAATCCCTGGCCTCAGTGGCCCCGTGTCTGCAAGACAGATTACGGACAGGAGGAGGCGATTGCAGTGTTCGGGCATGATCCCAGGATTTATCAGACTACAGTGACGGAGTTCATTAAGGATGAAAAAGGGGATGTGCAAAAAGCAAAGACCGTAAAACTGGAGAGTAAACGGGATGAAAAGACAGGCCGTATGAATATGGTTCCTGTAAAAGGGAGCGAGGAGGTGATAGATGCCCAGTTTGTGCTCATTGCGGCAGGATTTCTGGGAAGTCAGAAATATGTGACGGATGCGTTTAAAGTGTCTGTGGATGAGAGAACGAATGTAGCCACCAAACCGGAAGGATATGAGACCGGTATACCCGGTATCTTTGCGGCTGGGGATATGCACAGGGGACAGTCACTGGTTGTCTGGGCGATCCGGGAAGGGAGGAAGGCGGCTGAGGAGGTGGATGCTTCTTTGATGGGGTATTCTAATTTGTAGAAGCAGTTCAGAAGCCGTTATAAATAAGAGAACGGCAGTTCAGAAGCCATTATAAATAAGTGAACGGCAGTTCAGGCCAGTAATGAGGCGTGAACTGCCGCTTTTTCTTACGCATTGTATCGGTAACTGCAAATGGAATGTGATAGGATCTGCCTGTTAATGCCCGTTTTTTGTTGCCATAGTATTTTTACTGTGTTATGATAAATGTATCCGAAAGGACTGTTTATTTCCTGCCGTAGTTAAGTACGGTGTCATACATCGCTTCTATATTTTCGCGTTTCGCATTATCAATACTTCCATTTGTATCAAAGATATATCCACCGCCCGGGGCACAGGTATCTATGAGGGATTTGCAGGCATCTATGACCTGCTGTTTCGTTCCGTATTCCAGCAGATAGATGGGCAGATTTCCGGAGATACAGGCAGTATTTCCAAGGATTTTCTTGGCCAGGGCCATATCCACACTCTCAAAATGATAGATAACTTTTCCGGCCGGTACGTCCGCAAGCTGTTCCAGACGGCTGTTGTATTTTCCTTCTGTGTAGATAAAGGGGGTGACTCCCATATCTATGAGGGCAAGCATTATCTTTTTCAGTGGTTTCCAGTACAGCTTTTCATACTGCAGAGGACTCATGAAGCCGTCCATCCCTTTGTGCAGCGGGAAAAAGACACGTTTAACCGGAAGTGGGGCCACCTTAAAATAATCATAGGATGCGATCTGCATATCTGCCAGCATGTCGCAGGCTTTCTCTATCATGTCAGGACATTCCAGCTGGTCTGTGAGGGCACCCAGGGTACCTCTGTAATAGTCCCCTATAATATCAAACGGTGCTTCTCCCACTCCGGTCATCATTGGCGGGATACCCATAGCGGCGATCTGTGCGGAAAGGGCATCGCTGGCTGCGGCTGCCTTTGCATCCACCTCCCCTATTTTTCCAAGAAGGGCAAATGCCTCCTGGGCTTCCGGTGAATAGAAGGAAGCAAGAGGTGTGGTACTCAGGACAATTGAGGGTACAAATCTTATGCCGGACAGCCCCTTCAGGTTAGGAAATGCACGGGGTATGTATTTTCGCAGGGTAAATCCCATAAAATCATTGATAAATTCAGGGTATTCCTCCTGAGACATATACTCGTGCTCCATGACCTGATGAGTGGAAAAATCGGGAACCCTGGTTCCGGGCCGTCCGGGCCAGTCGATCATGGTGGAACCGGCCAGTTCATTGGCTTTTCCGCTGGTAAATCCCGGGTGGATATCTGCGTCAGGCTGGAAGTCATGGTAGAAGCTGAGGATTGCCCGGGAGGCTTTCTCGTAGTCGTACATGCTGTCACGGAAAGCTGCACCGTAGAGAAAATAGGGGAGCGCACTGTTAAAGGGAGCAAATGGTACCCGGTCCCCTTCCTTCAGAGAAACAGCATCCTCGACTCTCCGGATCCGTTCCTGAAAAAGTTCCTCCGGGCTTTGGCCGGAAGTGGATGTTTCGTTGGTCATAAAGACTCCTTTCCCACATTTTTTCTGCTTTTTGTGGAAAACCATGTCCATTTGGCAGTAGAATGTGTATAAATGGTTTCGTGCAAAGTTTATATCTTTATTATACTAAATTGTAGGGGAATGTAAATGAGATCAATGGATTTTGCTGTTACTGTACACAGGCCACTGTACCGGGAGGCGTTTTCATGCCGGAAGCATGAAAATCCCGACGCAGCCAGCGCGATATGGGGCAGAATGCTCCATATCTGTGCATCGCGAAGCGTGTTACCGGACACGGAGTGTACAGTAACATTTTGCTTGCATTTTTACGGTGTAAATGATATGGTTTGCGGGCAGACGGAAAAGGAAATTAAACAGCTTTATACATTTAGATATTGTAAACAGATAAAAGAAGGAGGCAGTATGGATAAATATCAAATACTGAAAAAATACTTTGGCTATGATACCTTCCGGGATGGGCAGGAACTGCTGATAGACAGCATTTTGTCGGGGAGGGATGTGCTTGGGATCATGCCCACAGGAGCAGGAAAATCCCTTTGTTATCAGGTGCCTGCCATGCTTATGGATGGGATCACCCTGGTGATCTCGCCTCTTATTTCTCTGATGAAAGACCAGGTGGGATCTTTGAATCAGGCGGGAATCCATGCGGCGTTTCTGAACAGTTCCCTGACAGTGGGACAATATTATAAAGCCCTGGATTATGCGAGACAGGGGAGATACCCCATTATCTATGTGGCGCCGGAGCGGCTGGTGACAGAGGAGTTTTTGGATTTTGCGCTTCATGCAGATATTGCCATGGTGGCGGTAGATGAGGCACATTGTGTTTCCCAGTGGGGACAGGATTTCAGGCCCAGTTATCTGAAGATTGTGGAGTTTATTAAAAAACTGCCGAAACGGCCCGTGGTGAGCGCATTTACGGCTACAGCCACCAAAGAGGTGCGGGATGATATTATGGATATTCTGCTCCTGGAGGATCCGGAGGTATTGACAACAGGGTTTGACAGGCCGAACCTGTATTTTGGAGTGCAGTCTCCAAAGAATAAATATGAAGTGCTGAAAAATTATCTGGAAATGCATCCCGGTGAATGCGGCATTGTATACTGTCTGACCAGGAAAGGTGTGGAGGAAGTATGCGGAAAGCTGCGGGAGGATGGATTTTCCGTGACCCGTTATCATGCAGGGCTTGGTGACGGGGAGAGGAAGCGGAATCAGGATGATTTTATATATGACAGGTATCAGATCATTGTGGCTACAAATGCGTTTGGCATGGGAATTGACAAGTCAAACGTAAGATTTGTGGTACATTATAATATGCCGAAAAACATGGAGAGCTATTATCAGGAGGCAGGCCGTGCAGGGCGTGACGGGGAGCCGGCGGAGTGTATTTTGCTCTATGGGGGGCAGGATGTGGTGACAAACCAGCTGTTCATTGACAACAGCCAGGACAACCGGGAACTTGACCAGGTGACACGGGAGATGGTGGCAGAGCGGGACAGGGAGAGACTTCGTAAGATGACGTATTATTGTTTTACGAATGAATGCCTGCGGGATTACATATTGCGGTATTTCGGAGAATATGGGGAGAATTACTGCGGGAATTGTTCTAACTGTCTGAGCCAGTTTGAGACTGTGGATGTGACAGAGACTGCAAAGGCCCTGATCGGGTGTGTGAAAAGCAGCAGACAGAGATATGGAACTACGGTCATTATAGACACGGTACACGGGGCAAATACGGCGAAGATCAGAAATTACAGGATGGATGAGAACCCCAATTATGGGGAGCTGGCAAAAGTCCCCACCTATAGGCTCAGGCAGGTTATCAATTATCTGCTTTTAAATGAGTATCTTACGGTTACCAATGATGAGTATGCAGTTGTAAAACTGACCGCCAAATCAGAGGAGGTGCTGGCTGACGGGGCACAGATCACTATGAAAATGGCAAAAGAGCAGGAACATACATCCAGTGAGAAGAAAGAGAAGAAGAGCAGGAAGGGGCCTGCCGCCGGGTTTGCAGGAGCGGAATTTACGGAGGAAGACGAAAAGCTCTTTGAGGTGCTGCGGGGACTTCGGACAGAAATTGCAAGGGAGGAGAAGGTTCCGCCTTATATTGTTTTCTCTGACAAGACCTTGACCCATATGTGTATATTAAAGCCGAGAACCAGAAACGCAATGTTGTCGGTTACAGGGGTGGGAGAATTTAAATATGAAAAGTATGGGGAGCGTTTTGTGGCCTGTATCAGAGATAATGTGCCGGATGACGGGGATAGTGATGATATGAGTGGGGAAGAATCTGCCGATGCAGGAGGGAACTCAACAGGAGAAGAGGCTGAAGAAAATGAAGTGATCCGTGTGAATGCGGAGAAAAAGAAGACAAAGGCAAAGGGGAAACAGGAATTTTCTTTGACAGAGGATATGGAACAGAGGTTTTTGTTTGCCGATAAAATGACGCTCAGTGAACTGGTCTCCCAGTTAAATGAACTGCGCGATGAAAGCGCTGTGAAGCGTCTGACCAATAAGGCAGTGCTGCAAAAGCTGCTGGATGAAGGATATCTGGAGACATATGGAATGCGGGGAATCCCCATGCAGCGCGCAGCAGAAAAAGGAAAGAAAATTGGGATTACAGCAGAGATGCGGGTAAGCGAAAAAGGGAATGCGTATGAGGTTCTGTACTATTCAGGGGATGCACAGAGGGCACTGCTGGAGATGATAAAGGAGGGGTAAAAGTAAGAGAAAAATTGGTTGTGAAAAAAGGTTTTGGATATTTAATTAAATCCAATTAACCTTTATGACAAACAAAAGAGACGATTAGATAAACATTAAAGTGAATATTACAAATTTGCAAAAATTAAGAAAGAATTAATTTGATTGTTAATGGTTTTGTTGACAAAAGTAGTCAAAAATTATATAATAAACTAATGCAAGAGTTCGGGTAAATGCGGCATACAAGCAGTAGCTTGCAATAAGATTATACGATAAGTAAATGCAGGTTTGCTATTTTATCCGCATGTATCATCCACATTCAGGTGCAGGTATGTGGATGGAAAATAAAGTTAATGGAGGGATTCACATATGGTGAAAAGATTAAGGGAAAACCGGAAAAATAAAAAAGGTTTTACTCTGGTGGAATTGATTGTTGTTATTGTTATTATTTTGGTGTTGGCGGCGGTTATGGTGCCGAGTGTGTTGAGATATGTAGATAAGGCCAATAAGGCTAATACTAAATCAGACGCGGCAACAATATTAGTAGATGTTCAGGCACAAGTGGCAGATTCTTACGCGGGTGATGGTGTGGCCCCAACTACTGTTACATCGAATGGTATTACAGTAGCCAAAAATGCTACACTTCTCAAGGCAAAAGGTAGTGCAAAAAATGCTACTTATAACGAAACAGGTGGCGATGTTGTTTCGTTCTCTTTTCAGGATGGAAAACACTTTATACAATGGAGTAAGGCAAAGGGTTGGTCAGAAGTAGATGACGAGTTAAAGTAAACAACTTAATTATAGCTTTCTCAAAGTTATTACCTTGATTAAAGGAGGTTTCATAATTAAAAATGCATATAGATTATGAAACTCTCACCCGCAAAACAAAATTCCGCAGACTACTAAAAATCTCCCTGCTAACGCTCCTAATCAGCATAGCTGTTCTTGCACCAGCGCTATGGTATTGGGATCAATCCATTCAAATGCGGTCTGCACTGCGAAGTGCCAAAAATGTGCTTCTGAACACAGAACTGCTCTCTATACAGTACAATGGTTTAGATGAACCGCTTCTGGACAGTTCACGTGAAAGTGGAATGGCGGAGGAGGCGGAAGAGGAAGTGAAGAGTTATTCCGGTTTGGAAGGTGAAATTCATCTTGTATCTTGGGATAAAGCCAAATGCCGTGTGCTGAGCATGACATATCAGGAGGGAAAATACTTAGTAATCTACGAAGCAGATGATAAGGATTCCGGAACATGGACAATTTACCGGAAGACCCGGCATTATAAAAACTAATAACAGGAGGGGATTTCGTTTGGTATGAGCCAGGTGAAATCCCTTTTTGTCATTTCCTGAGGCAAAAATGAAATTTGATTCGGAATTGTCTTTTTAAGAGGATGAAAATTTGTGTATCGTAAAGTGAAGTTCGTCCTTCTAAAAAAATAATTTGGAACAAAGAGGCTCATATGGACGTATATAATAGTTATCAGGCATTCATTGCTATATTGATATTTTTTTTGGGAACTTGTATTTTCTCTTTCCTGAACGTGATCATCTACCGTGTTCCCAGAAAAATGGATTTTGTGAGGGGACATTCTCTCTGCCCATCCTGCAGTCATCAATTGGGGGCTTTGGATCTGATCCCGCTGTTCAGTTACGTTTTCCTGGGTGGAAAGTGCCGTTACTGTAAAAAGAAAATTGGTGTCAGGGATACACTCATAGAACTATTTGGCGGCGGAGCCGCGCTGTTCTGCGCCTGGTATTATAAGGAAAAGCCGGCTGTGGCATTGACCGTGTTCCTGTTTTTCTGTATTCTGACAGTAGTGGCATTTATGGATATAGATACCATGGAAATTGAGGACGGGAGCTGGATCGCCATATACATACTGGCTGTGGCTGCATGTTTTACAATGCCGGAGATATCCCTTGTATCCAGGCTCATCGGGGTTGTCTGCGTGAGTATCCCCATGCTTCTTCTGACACTGGCAGTACCGGGGGCATTCGGCGGCGGGGATATTAAGCTGATGGGTGCATGCGGGGCATTTTTGGGATGGAAGATCACACTGGTTTCCACGTTCCTTGCTATTTTACTGGGAGGAATTTGGGGGATCGGACTGCTGCTTGGGAAGAAGAAAAGCAGGAAGGACCATTTTGCGTTTGGACCGTTTCTCTGTATGGGGATGGTGATTGGCCTATTATGGGGAGAACAGATCATTTCATGGTATTTGGGATTTTTGAAAATATAACGGCTTAAGGTATGGGGATCCTATACTTTTCGACTACATATTGGGAGGCCTTTTTATGGCACAGTTTAAATATAAGGCAAGGACACTGGATGGTAAAGTAATAAAGGGCATCATGAACGTAGCTGATGACACGGAGCTGCAGCAGAAACTGCATGAACAGGATGCTTTTTTACTGAATGCCAAAGAAATGAAGAACACAAAAGGCGTGAAACAGTTCAAGCCTAAAGTCCTGGCGGATTTTTCAAGACAGTTGGGAACGCTGATCGCTTCCGGCGTTACGCTTGTCAGAGCTTTGAATATTATAGCCAGCGGTGAGGCGGTCAGCCAGAAACAGCGGGGAATCTATGAGGATCTACTCAGGCAGATCCGGCAGGGGATTGCGCTCTCGGATGCTATGGAGGCACAGAATGGCGCGTTTCCGCCTTTGATGATTTATATGTACCGCTCAGCAGAGACCAGCGGTAATCTGGATAAAGTATCTATGCAGATGGCAGAACATTATGAGAAGAGCCATAAACTGAATTCAAAAATATCCAGTTCTATGACATATCCTAAGATACTGGGGATCATGGTGGTAGCAGTTGTTCTGATACTTACTAAATTTGTGCTTCCCCAGTTTGATGAGCTGTTTGCTCAGATGGAAGAACTGCCCCTGTCTACCAGGATCCTCATGGGGTTCAGCGAGCTTCTGCAGAACCACTGGATCATAGTACTGGTAGTGGCAATACTGGTCATTGTGGGAGTCAGAGCACTGCTGTTTATTCCGAAAGTACGCCTGCAGTGGCATAGGTTTAAACTGAAAGTGCCGCTGTTTGGAAAGCTGCAGAAAACAATCTGCACTTCAAGGTTTGCGAGGACATTGAGTTCTCTGTATTCTGCCGGTATCCCCATTGTATCAGCATTGCAGATCGCAAGAAAGACAATAGGAAATGATTATATTGATGCTCAGTTTGACCAGGTGATACCCTTTGTAAGAGCAGGCAACAATCTGAGTGACGGCCTGGATCTGGTAGATGGATTTGTAAGGAAACTGTCCGACTCCATACGGGTGGGGGAGGAGACAGGTAGTTTGGATACCATGCTGTCCTCGACCGCAGATTTTATGGAATATGATGCAGATATGGCAATTGCAAAAATGGTTTCTTACGTTGAGCCGATCATGCTTTTGGTTATGGGCGTGATTGTGGCATTTGTCATGGTATCTGTATTCAGTGCTCTTTATGGCTCTTATGATTCCATTGCAGGAATGTAGTAGAAAGGGGTAACAACATGCTGACCGTATATTTATCGAATAAATACATAAGGATAGTGACAGGGGATTATGCCTCCGGAAAAGTGAGTATCCGGGGGATGTATTATACAATTGACACCACAGGATGTCTGGTGAACGGGTCCATTGTGGATGAAGAAAGCCTGCTTGAGCTGCTGCGGGAACAGTGGGAGGTGCAGAATCTTCCAAAAAAAGATGTGTATCTGGTGCTGGACAGCAATCAGTTTACTGCAAAAGTGGTGCAGGTACCGATGCTGAACGAAAAGAAAATGATGGAATACCTGAGCCGTGAATTTACGGATGTGGGGAGGATCTCCAGTCCGGTTTACGGCTATTTCCCGTTGAATGGGGGAGATAAAAAGGCAAAGATACGGCAGGTATTTGCCATGGCAGCACCCAGGGATTATGCCATACAGTTTGTTGAGCTGTTTGCGAAACTGGGTGTGAAGCTGTCCGGGATTGAATGTGCCAATGGTTCCATGATACGGCTTTTGGATAAGATGGAGCAGCTCAGAGGAAAAACTTGTATTGTCCAATTTGTGGATGAGATGAACTTAACCAATGCCCTCTTAGTTGAAGGCAGATATGAGACATTTAACAAAAAGAGACTTTTTTCAGAGCCGGGGACACCCGGATATGCGGTGGAGACGGCCAGGGCTGTCAGCAATCTGATCCAGTTTGCAAAGGCACAGAATATACCGCAGAAGATTACAGATGTGTATGTTGCGGGATTGTCGGATGAGGACTGCCTTGTTTATGAGGACAGTATAGCCCAGATCAATCCGGATCTGGGTGTGGAAAAATTGGAAAGCAGCAAACATTTTACATATGCCAAGACCAATGACCCATATATCAGCTTTGCCAATTTTGCGCTGGCCATTGGCGGAATGCTGAAGACAGACCCGAAAACAAATGTGGCGGCTCAGATTAAATACACTCCGGAGCAGATAGAGAAAAGAAAAGCCAGAAGAAAGATCACGGTTCCGGTGGGGGCGGTTATAGGCGTATTGGTCCTGGTATCCCTTGTGCTGCTGGTGAGAAAGATCATGCTGACCAGTGAATTAAAAACATTGCAGGATTACAATCAAAGCGATTCTGTCCTTGAAGCGTGTCAGGAATACGATGCAGCCCAGGAAAGAATGTCAGCCATTTCAGCCATCCACACAGGTATGGAATCCCTGGGCATAGAGCTGGGGGAATATCCTCTTGTGGACAGCACAGTGGAAAATATCATCGCCTCCTGTGCAGAGGGCCTGGTATCTGCGCAGATCAGTTCCTATGATTCCACAACGGGAATACTGAGCTTTAATACCAGTGCAGGGGATGTGGAGCAGATCAACCAGTTTATCGCGCTGCTTATGGAAGAGGAGATCTTTGCGTCTGTGGATTACACCGGATACTCACAGAATCAGGATGGAGACTGGAGTGTGAAAGTGAACTGCACAATGGCTCCGGTGCAGCAGGAGGTAGCAGGAGAATGACACTTAAAGTAACGGAGAGAGACAAAAAAATATTGCTGGTATTGGCCGTATTTCTGATTGTGTTTGGCCTGATTGCAGGGGTCCTGATGCCCCTGATGGAAAATACGCAGAAGCTGGGTGAAGAGATCGCAGAGGCAGAGGTGGAAAAGCAGGAGAAAGAAATGAAAGTGACAGCACTGCCTGGTATGAAAAACAGGATGGAAAAAGCGGAAACAGAGCTGGCTGCCATGCAGGAAAAGTACTACCCTGTGATGAAAAGTGTGGAAATTGACCGTATGATGACAAATACGGCGGTAGACTGCGGCATTCAAGTCTCGGATATGGATATTAAAATGCCTGACTTTACAGCATATACCAAGATCCTGAATTACGGAGACATTGTATTCGGTGCGGAGCAGGAAAACAGTGAGGAGACACCTTTTGACGGCATGTATACAGCCAGTCTTACGATGAATATGACAGGTTCCAGGGAAAATCTGCAGTCCATGCTGGATGTCACCGTCAGCCAGCAGCCCAGACAGAGGGTGACTGATTTTTCATGGCAGAAAAACCAGAAGGAAGGCAGCAGTGAATATACATTGAGTATGTCGGTTGAAATATATATGTACCAGGATGTAGAAATGTATGTGCAGGAGCGGCTTTTAGGCGAAGCTCTTGAAAATATGGAGGCAGAAACCGGGACAGAAGGAAACAGTGAGGCTGAGGAGCAGTAGGAGTTATCATGGACAATAATATCAGAAATGTTCGTATCGGAGACGTTTTAAAAGAATACGGATATGTCACGGAGGAACAGATAAGTGCAGCCCTGGCTTATCAGAAAGAGCATAAAGGGGTACGTCTGGGAGCTGCCCTGACGGATATGGGATTTATTTCGGAGGAGCAGCTTTTGGAAGCGCTTTCTACTCTTCTGCAGGTGCGGATCATAGACATTTCCACAATAGAGGTGGATGTGGAGGCTGTACAGAAGATCCCCAGGCAGCTGGCAGAAAAATATGAGATGCTGGCTGTAAAGCAGGCGGAGGGTGTACTGACCATCGTGTTGTATGACCCGCTTAATTTCTATGCGATTGAAGATATCCGTCAGCTCACCGGTATGCAGCTTGAAATCTGTCTCAGCGGCCGCAGCAGCCTGAAAAATGCTATTGGTTATTACTACAGTGAGGTTGAGGCCAGAAAAGCCGCAAGCGTGGCAAATGAACAGTTTGAGGATCTGGCGCTCACGGATGAGTTTGATATTGAGGAGGAGGGGGATGATGACACTCCTATTATCAATCTGCTCAGCCGTTTGATAGACAGGGCGTATAATACAAATGCGTCAGATATCCATATCGAACCGTTTGAGGATAAGACCACGGTCCGTATGCGTATTGACGGTGTGATCGTAGAATTTGTGACACTGCAGAAAAATCTGCATGCGTCTTTGATCGCAAGGATCAAGATTTTAGGCAACATGGATATTGCAGAGCGGAGAGTTCCCCAGGACGGACATTTCAGAATGAGAGTGGCAGGAGAATATGTGAATATCCGAGTGTCTGTGATCCCCACGGTATTTGGAGAAAAGGCCGTGCTCAGACTGCTTGCCAATAACTCCAATATAGATTATCCGGAAACCTTTGGTATGCACGAGGATGATTACAAGAAATTGAAGAGTATGCTGGGGTCTCCCAATGGGATCATTTATTTTACAGGACCTACAGGTTCCGGAAAAACCACCACTCTGTATATGATACTTACAGAGCTGTCCAAACGTGCAGTGAATATTTCCACCATAGAGGACCCGGTGGAGAAGAACCTGCCTAAGATCAACCAGATGCAGGTAAACAATCAGGCAGGGCTGACCTTTGAGATCGGCCTGCGGGCTTTGCTCCGTCAGGACCCTGATATTATCATGGTAGGTGAGACCAGGGATGTGGAGACTGCGTCCATCTCCGTACGTTCGGCAATTACAGGCCATCTGGTATTTTCAACGCTCCATACCAATGATGCCTCGTCTTCTATCATCAGATTGGAGGATATGGGACTGCAGTCATACATGGTTGCTAACTCTCTGGTGGGGATCATTGCCCAGAGACTTATGAGGAAGATATGTCCCGACTGCGGGGAGGAGACGATTCCCACTGCGGAGGAGCGGCTGATCGTAGGACCGGAGATTAAAAAGATCATGCACCCTAAGGGATGTCCGCAGTGCAACTATACGGGATATAGAGGAAGGATCGCGATCCATGAAGTGCTGATGATCGACAGGACTGTCCGGAAGATGATCATGGAGGGAGCTTCTGCGGAGGCCATACAGGATTATGCTGTTGAGAAGCAAAATATGAAGACACTGAAGGATGCCGGGCTGAGTATGGTCCGGGAGGGGATTACAAGTGTGGAAGAACTGAAAAAGGTAGCCTATTACAAATAGAGGACGGAAACAGGCGGTTGTCCGGTCAGTGTATATGCTGACCGTGAAATGCAGAACAGGATTTTGGCAGAAATGAAAATGGAGGGCAAGGAAATGTATGATCTGAATCAACTGATAATGATGGGAAGGGAAGAGAATGCTTCTGACCTTCATATTTCTGCGGGAATGCCGCTTATGATGCGTGTTCACGGAAAGCTGGAACAGACGCTGGCACAGCCAGATGACCATGAGACAGAGCTTATGCTGTATGGCCTTTTGGATGAGAGACAGAAGGAGCGTCTGGCAGAAGGGTATGATATTGATTTTGCGCTGGAGACACCGGACCACAACAGGCAGAGGGTGAATGTATTCCGGCAGCAGGGGAAGATTGCGGCCACAATACGACTGCTGAATAACCATATTCCCACGCTGGAAGAGCTGCATATGCCGCAGCTTTTATATAAACTGGCAGAAGAGCCAAGGGGACTGATCTTGGTCACAGGCCCTACGGGAAGCGGTAAGTCAACCACATTGGCGGCAATGATCGAACATATTAATCAGACAAGGGCAGAGCATATCATTACCATAGAAGACCCGGTGGAGTACACGTATGAGAGTAAAATGGCTCTGATACATCAGAGAGAGACAGGCAGAGATGTGATTGATTTTGCATCCGCGCTGCGAAGTGCACTGCGTGAGGACCCTGATATTATCCTGGTGGGAGAGATGCGTGACTATGAGACTATCATGGCTGCACTGACTGCGGCTGAGACAGGACATCTGGTGCTGTCAACGCTCCATACCACAGGTGCGGCACAGACTATCGAGCGTGTGATCGATGCGTGTCCCACAGGAAGCCAGAACCAGGCAAGGACACAGCTTGCGGGAGTCTTAAAGGGGGTAATCACCCAGTGTCTGATGCCTGTACCGGATGGCAGAGGAAGAATTGCCGGAACGGAGATCCTTCTGGGCACAGATGCCATAACAAATCTGATCCGTGAGAATAAGAGTCATCAGATGAGCAGTATGATGCAGTCAGGCGGTGCTTCGGGTATGCATACGCTGAATATGGATATGATGAGACTTGTGCGGGAAGGGTATATAACAAAGGAGACGGCGGTCCAGTATACTAATGATAAAAGGGATTTGGAGCAGTATTTCTAGGACCATGTCCGGCCGGCAGCCGGTGCGGGCAGTCCGGTAGTTGACTGGCAGAAGCAGTGTGTGTATTTGTATTGACAACCTTTTCTGCAGGGATACCAGATGTGGGCTTGAATAAGGAATGAGTGGATTATATGGAAAAAGGGGTATTGTACAGGAAGATTGACAAAAATAGAAAAGACAGGAACAGAAACCAGGGTGGATATACGCTGGTTGAACTTATTGTGGTCATTTGTATTGTGCTGATACTGGCTGGAGGGGCAGTGTTTGGCGTGATGACGTGGATCCGGTGGTCGCAGTTTAAGGAGCAGAATGAGTATGCGAAGACTTTGTTTAGTGCGGCGCAGAATCATTTGAATGAGTATAGTGCCAATGGGCAGTTGGGGGAACTGCAGGAAGCAGTATCAGAAGATGGGAATCATGTTAAAGTTGTAGATGTTGAAAGCCTCCGGGATACGGATGGAGATAAATATGATTTGGATAAGGTATGGCCTGAAAGCAAAGAAAAAACAGATAAGGACAGGTATCGGGACGATGTGTGTTATCTGATGGGGGACGCGGATACCTATAAAATATATCAGGAATATCAAAATGGAGAAAGGCAGAAAATAGATAAAGAGATAGAAGCTTTGTACGACTTGCTTCTTCCATATCTGTATGATCCCTCCATTCTCAATGCGTCAGTCTGTGTAGAATTTACTCCGGATGACGGGCAGGTTTTTGCTGTACTATATAGCAATAAAAACAGGACATTTGAGTATGATCTGAGCAACAGCAGCGACAGCGGTTTGGTGGATATATCCGACCGTACTACCAGTGTGCGTAAAAAACGGATGGTGGGATATTTTGGTGTGGATACGCTCTCAAAAGCCACTACCACCAAGGTACAAAAACCATCTATTACAGATGTAAAACTGAATAATGAGGATACCCTGAATCTGTCATTCCGTATTAATAAAGTTAAAGAATCTATTAATGCCATGACTTACGAGATAGGAGTATGTGACAAAGAGACAAAAAACAAAAAGCTTGTTATTCAGCTGGATGGAACAAAGCTTTTAAATAAGGAGTCAGTAAATTTAAAACCAATCATCTGTAAGGTGACCCGATATGGAAATGATGGCAAACAACTGGATACAAGAGAGTACCCATTTCTTGTGTGGATGGAAGAAAATGAGACCGTCAGAATGGTTCTTGATGCGGCTGACTTAAGTGCAACCACTACATATTATAACGGAGCAATGGATTTAATCACAGCGGATGAATTAAAGTCCTCTTCTGATGTGTATGAAATATTTAGAGATACATACAGCTTTAAAAGGTTCGGGGTAGATACCGAGGATATTTATTGTACAGTAAAGGGATTAGGGACATACTATAAGCCTACTGCAAGGAAACAGAGCAACAGCACGAATACATATTTTTATTCATACAAATCAGTAGATAATAATGACAATAGTCTGACATATACATATGCCGTTTCAAATGCAAGACACTTGTATAATATCCGGTACCGTGAGGATTTACTGGCAAAAGAGGCAAAGCCGGAAGTGATTTATAATGTATATGAATTAACGCAGAATATAAACTGGAAACAGTTTATTACGGGTGGAAGTCTATATGATACGGATAATACATATAGGACTGAAAATGTCACGTCTGATACGGCAGCGGTGAAGGCGTTACAGGATAAAAAAACGGCGTTTCCATCCATCTGCCGTCTGAACAGTAATTCTGTACTAGAGAGCCGCGGGGATAAGGCGTATACCGTGAGTGGTCTTACAATAGAGGAGAAGGCGAACAGCAAATCAGCAGTCTATGGGACTGAGACGGTATTGGGTAAGATTAAAAATAAAGATAATGGTCCCACAGGCTTGTTTGTTACCAATAACGGTAAAATGAAAAATGTTTCGCTGGATCAGATTGAAGTCAAAGGGACAAATTCTGTAGGAGCTTTTTGCGGAGAAAATGACGGTGTTCTTGATCAGCTTACAGTTAATAATTCTGATGCAGAAAACAATCCAAGTACGATTGTAGGAAAGTCAGATGTAGGAGGTATTACCGGAGCTGAGACCCTTAAGGCAAAAGCAGAATACAAGAATCTGGTAAATAGAGCTGAAGTGACTGGTAAAAGGTATGTGGGAGGCATAATCGGACAAATTTCTGTAACTGGCACCAGAAAAGTCATAGTAGAGAAATGTGAAAATTATGGTGTGGTACAGGCGGAGCCCTTTAATCCCGAAAAAGGTACAGATGCAGCTTCTGCAAAATACATAGGCGGTATTATAGGACTGTGTAATAATAATACATCTCATGAGGACAGCCTACAGATTAAAGAATGCAAAAGTTCTCCGCAGTACATAATCGATGATGACGAAGACCTGTTTAAAGAAGAAAATAAAGAGAAGCTGACTAAAGAACTAAATGGTGTTTATGTAGGCGGAATTGTGGGATATAACAGAGACAGTCTGATTATTGACTGTAATACAGAAAAGGAAAAAAATCAGGAAGGATATATCTTTGGATATCAGTATGTAGGCGGTATTGTAGGGTATAATGAAAGTTCTACCATAGCACTTGATGGAAATAAAGGGATAAATGAAACAAATGTTATCGGTGATTCTTATGTTGGGGGGATTTGCGGTGCCAATACGGGAGTTTTGAATCCGGATGACCTAGAGGATGCAGAGAAAGTTCCCGTTCCTTCCTTTAAAAGAGATGAGTCAAAGATAGTCAGTAACTGGATCAATAGAGGTATTGTTGCAGCCAGAAAAAACTATGTGGGCGGTATCACGGGCCTCAATACAGGCATTGTGGAAAATTGCACAAGCGAAGTTGTGGCCGATGAAACTGCGCAGGATATAACAGATGCCAGCAGCCTTAAAGGAGATTATGCAGGGGGGATTTCAGGTTACAATAATGGAGTTATCACTGCAGATACTAATACGTTATCAGGGCTGATCAGCAGTGATGACAGGATTTCACTAGTCTGTTATATCACTGGAAAAAACTATGTGGGCGGAATCGTAGGTTATAATGATGTAGATGCAGAAGTTAATAATTATGCTCTTACTGGAGGACATATTAAAGGAACCGGTACATTTGTAGGAGGATTTGCAGGGATAAATGTATCAAAATCTCTTCTTGCAGGGCAAATAATAGAATCAAATCCAAATGAGATTACGGGAAAATATTGTGTGAGTGGTACAATTGGCGGTAATATCATAGTGTCTGATGAAGATATCTATACGGAATTCAACTCTGATAATTTCCTGGGGAATGTAGATGCGGATGCCTTTGCAGGAGGATTTATCGGGTATAACTTGATTATTGGAGGAAGTCTGGAACAAGGGATACAGTATGTAGATTATGTGGTAGACACGATCCTTGATTTGGCAGAGAATAAAAGCCTGGAAGAATTTGTAGATAGTTTTGGTGATATAAAAACAGAGCCGACAGATGCCAGATTAACAATTATCGGTACAGAGGAAGAGACAATTCAGCAAATTCGTTTCGGCAGCCTTGCTGCAGATGTTTATGTGGGGGGCGTTGTGGGATATAATGCGGAAGACACATGTCTTACCATCAGCGGAGTAATCAACAAGACACCTGTGGAGGCAAGGAAAACAATACAGAATCCTGATGAAAATGAGGATCGACCGGATGCGGACTATTCTTATGCAGGTGGAATTATTGGCAAGGTGGGGAAAAACGTACAGGTTATAAACTGCAGAAATTTGGATGTGGGTGATGTTACTACGGATGGAACTTATCTTGGTGGAATCTGTGAAATTAATGACGGCACTATTGAGGACTGTTATGTATCCAGTATTGGAAGTTCAGATAAAAGTTTTGTAGGCGGTATTGCGGGATTAAATAAAGGTGACGGTTTAATTCAGAATTGTAATTTTACAGAGGGAAAAACAATAACTGGTAATACATATGTAGGTGGTATTGCAGCTGAAAATTATGGTGTGATTAAAGAACCCTATTTATTCAATGGAACCATTAATGCATATGGAAATTATGCAGGGGGTGTAGCGGGATATAATTACGGAGTATTGGATTTACAGGTAGAGATTGATAAGGGATCTATAGACGTTTTTATGAATGCTTATGCATTTATAGGGTCGTTGGGAAGGTATACAGGCGGACTTATTGGAGCTAACAGCGGTCAGATTCTTACAAGTGCAGGAAAATCCAAATTCACCTTTACTGGGAGTGTAAGCGGTGATGAGACTGTAGGTGGTATCGTTGGCAGCAACAGCGTTAATGAACTGGTGAATCTAAAGAACGCATCATCCGTTACAGCAGTAAATGGTGCAGCCGGGGGAATAGCAGGAGAATTGTCATCCTCTGTACTAAGCTGCCACAATGAGGGATATATTCTCGCTACAAAAGCGGGAGATGCAGGGGGAATTGTATCTGTAAATGAGCAGGACGGTATTATTAAAAAATGTGATGATCGAGGGGAAGTAACAGCAGCCAATGGTGACTGTGGTGGTATTGCGGGCAGCAATGCAGGTTATATTGGGGATAGTACTGTCAGTGCAGGGATTAATTTTGAAGGCCAGAAAAACGCAGGTGGTATTGCCGGTGTGAACCACGGTATCATTCAGAATGTTGAGGTAAGAGATATTACAGTTGCGAATGCACCTGACAGTTCAGCAGGAAATATAGGAATTGTAGTGGGATTTAACAATGGAACCCTGGAATGGACGTCTGATATTGTGGCTGTTGAAAACAGCAAAGCCTATACATATGTTTCCGGCAGTAATGTAGGAGGTATTGCAGGAAATAATAAGAACAGTATAGCAAATGCAGTGATCAATAATGTTGAGATGGGATTTGCCGGAAATAATGCCACCTATGCGAATATGGGAGGTATTGCGGGGATCAATAACAGTGTAATCTCAACATGCACCGTATATGGTAATATAACCGGTGATATGGGTGGTGCAGATACCGGCTATGGAGGAATTGCAGGAGTCAATAACAGCAGTATATCAGACTGCAGCTATGAGGGCAGCCTCCTTACTAATGGTTCTGCAGATAATATTGTAAATCTTGGAGGCATTGCGGGAAAAAACAACAGTTCAGCATCTATTATGCGATCCTTTGTTGGTATACAGAAGACAACCGTTATTAAAACGGGAAACACCAATGGGAACGCGGCTATGGGATACGTCGGCGGGCTTGCAGGGTGGAATCTGGGGACCGTGCTGGACAGTGATAATTATACTAATTCTACAGCCAGTGTTACAATTGAAAACTATGCCGGCCATACGGGCGGTATTGTTGGATATCAGGCGGAAGGTGCGGTTGTTGGTGGGGAAGCAGATAATATTCTCTCTACTGGCCGAAAATGGTCTGTAATATCTAGGTATTATTCCAATGATGCTGGAACCGGTGGTATTATAGGGTATAGTGCATCCGGTCAGGATATCCGTTACGTGAGTAATTATGCAGGAGTATCAGCAACATCTACGGCCTCTAATGTTACTGCAGGCGGAATGATCGGGCGTATGGAGAATAAAGAAAATAATGCTATGAGGATTGAGTATGCTCATAACTATGGCTCTGTAAATGGTATGCTCAGCGGTGGCCTGATTGCCAGGCTTAAATACAAAGGAGCTACGTTTATAAATTCCACCAATCATGGGACAATTAAGGGCTCTAATGGCAGCGCGGGTCTGGTTGCCTCTTTCTATAGGACAGATAGAGGTACTTCCGCAGTCTTTGACAATTGCGGTAACTATGGAAATATTGATGCAGGAAGCAGCAGTGCAGGCGGTATTACGGGGATCGCAGATAGCGGAAATGATAGTGACCTGAAAGTAATCTATACAGATTGTGTGAATGTAGGCTGTATTTCCGGCGGGACAATAGGCGGGATATCAGCCAGTGGAAATAAGGAGGAGGCTTACTTTTACCGCTGTCGTAATTATGGTAACTCTAAATCGGATGCTTTTGCTGGAATCGTATCTGCAAACTATAAGGTTATGCAGGATTGTATAAGTATCACCAATAAAAAGAATCTTACCAATAAAGAAGGCGGAACAATCCTTGACTCTTACTATCTGGGGAGCGGTGAAATTCCGGAACCACCACAATATGATGGCGTGTATTTGTCAAATGTAGACCACAGCGGAACAATAAATACTGGTAATCCGGTGGAAAATCTGTATAGTCTGGATGAGAGCAGATTTGCCTTTAATACCGCCAGCGAGCAGAAATATGCGGCGTTTTATTTTAAAAATTCGCCAGCACTCACTAACTTTGGCGTTTTCTGGGCTAATAACGGTGAGGCAGGTGTGGTTAGAAAATATCGGTTTACCGTGTCATGCAACAGCAGCGCCAGATTCCTGACAGCTGAGGGGACTTGGTCAGATGATCCGAATCAGGCTTACATCTTTACCTCATATGGAACAGACTCTTACAGTAAGTCCTATTGGAGTACCGATTTAAGCGGAGATATGGATATATCTGATATCAGACTGGAGGTGGTATCAGTCCGAAGCGGTAAATTCTCTTCTTCCGGAAAATTTGAAGACAGTGATAAAAACGGAGCAGATAACACTAATGTTTGTATTTATGCGGTCAGTGCGTCTGCGGAAGTGGATAACAATATTTCTACATCAGATGCTGTATATGAAGCAGAAAGAAATTATCAGGCGGCAAAAACCGAAAAAGAGGCTATAGATAATGATGTAGTTGAAAATCAGAAAAAACTCGATGATGCAAAAGAGGCCTATGAAAAGGTGAGATACCAGACAGACTGGGAAATTTCATATGGCCCTAAGGGTAAGGTGTCGGTAGACACAGATATAAATAACATATTTAAAAATTTATCATTGGAACAGTCAAAATGGAATCGCGGCATTCTGAAGACGACAGAAAAAGAACAAGGATTCCAGATTATCCTTACAGCGCCCGAGGGAGGGAAAGCGGTAGACGGGCTGAAAATTCTGTGGGCTGGAAATGCCAACAATGACAATAGTAACATTCGTACTTATAAATATACAGTGACTTTCCATTATGCAGATGATACTTCGACAGAACCTAAGGAGATAATATCACAGGGCTGTTTTTATAAAGCCGCATTAGAAGAGGATTTGACAGCATATCTGGATAGAGATAAAAGTATTTTGTCTATTGAAATTAATATATCAAGTGTAACAGAGGGCCAAGGGGTTGTAAGAGAATATGCCTGTCTTTGGTATATTGATATAGCCAATGCATGCCCTGAGAAAGGAGTGTATGAAGATGCACAAAAGGTATATGATGAGTTACTGATAAAACAGAAGATAGTACAGAACGAACTGGAAGACAGAAGAGCTGAACTGGAAGCAGCAGCCTATTATACAGGAAGCATCAGCGGTATCAGTGCCTGTACGAAATGGAAAGAACCGGAAATGGATACACCATCCGATACGGATTCTCCATACGGACATAAAGCTGTTTCTGGTAAGGCAGATGGTTTATATGTTATTCAGGGTTCAGAAGCTATTGGTTCTTCACATTTTAAAATTTCCGGACTTCAATATGATCCCACATCCGGATTTAACGATTTTTCTCAGACAACAACGGGGAACAGGTATAAAGTATACGCAGAAGTGGATGAAAAGGTAAAAGAATATTATACGAAAGGAAAAGAAACACCTGATGGAATACAGAACAATGTAAATATCAGTAATGCGGAGGGCGTTCTGAAATTTAGCTGGATTCATAAAGGAAGAGATTATTATGCTGACCAGATTGTATACAGAGTTACCAGAACTGATGGTGTAGTGGAGGAATACTTTACAGAACCGATTACCGTATCTTATGGAATCCAGACCTACTCAATGAATATACCTGATAACTGGTATAATGCGTCCATTGAAGTATTTGTCAGATCTGTCAGTGGACAGTATGTACCTGGGGATTATGATTCACTTGTTTACGGGCCTGAGAAAGAAAGATTGCAGGATTATACATCTGCTTGGGTAAAAGCAGAAGGTGTTGTACAGCAGCCTCAAGCCGCACCAAAGGTTCATTTGGAACTGGAAGCCTATGATAAGGAAGAGAAAACAGGCACGTATAACTATGTGGCAGTATTGGAGAATAAGGACGATTACAAGGGAGATAAGGACACCACAGTTATAGTAAATATCAATGGTAAAGAACATGAGATAAAAACCAGCGACGGAAGATCAGCCGGTTTTACGTTCAACCACAATGAAAACCAGTTAATTACCACTTATGCAAAGAAAAATGATAAGTATGCAGAATCCATTAGAGTAACTGTTCAGTCTGCTTTATATGGCGGTGAACAGATGAATGGAAACGATTATGTGGTGACAAAATTTAACGACTTCTATGGAGATCGTCCAGGCAATCTGTATAATCAAGTGACCATGGACAGTGCAGATGGCAAACAGACTGAACTGTATATGAATTCTGAACTGGTGATCAGCGATTATCAATTTAAAAATGCTGATGGTGAGCATGTCAAGACCTGTGATGTGTCTGTGGCTTATGGAAATTCCCATGTGACGCAGTTGGGTGGGACTATGACCAGTAATCTGAATGATCTTCCATCGGATTTGTTGAATTACGGAAATATTACAGTGAGAACCTATCCATGGCAGAACCAGGCGTTTATCTGCTGGTATGGTCATCCGGTAAAGAGCGGTATTACTCAGACGGAATTGATATCTTATATGGATGGCAGTGAGCAGCTGGTTGATAGTGAAAGATTAGAACAAGCCGTGTTTACAAAGGATGGTCTTTCATCCGGATATGTTCTTCGTTTAAATGCAAATGAAACCTATGATATCATCTATAGCGCGGTGCTGGCTAACACATCTACTTACAGTATGCAGATAGATGAAAAGGTGTATAGAGTGTCTGAGGGAAAGGTATCCTCAGGAAGTTATGTAAAGAAGATTCAGCCGGTTCCATCCATAGAGGAAAGTAATCCACTCAGTGAAAATGGTAAGGAATACACTTTTATCTGGGATAGAGGGTTTGCAGAGGAAGATGCTGTATACGAGGCTGCATTGTCAGGTATTACATCTGACGGTGTGAATGTCCTTCTGGATACTGTAACAGTAGATAAAAATGTAAAGGGAAGCTATCAAACCGATGAGCAAGGGTACTGGACATATACATTTGAGGACACAGAGGAAGTCTGGAACTATCCGAGGGTTTCTATTTCCATACTTAGAGTTGGAACGCTCATTGACAAAAAGACAGAAAAGTTTCCGGTATCTTCGTCGGTTCTGTATCCTATAAAGCTGAGATTCAGCCAAATTTCCAGACCGGTTGTCTCACTTCACAAAGGGGTGGGTGGAACACAGAAAAATTCATTGATTTATGATGTGCTGTGGAGCACAGTGCCTTCTGAACAAGAACGGGAAGAAGCGGCGTCTTATGAAATTATTGTCAGGCCTTCAGATGCAGGTGCGGCATTGGTATTTGAATCTGTGGAGGAATGTAAAGAAGCTCTTAATAAGGCAGAGAAGCTTTATGAGTGTAAGGAAGATGTAAAAATAGTGGATGTTGCGCAGGACAGCAGGATGTATACGTGGACTGAAAATATCAACGGAGCAGATGTAGAAAAGAGTATGTTACTGACCTGGAACATGGACGAGAAAACACTGAATAAGAATCTGACGGAAATCTGGACGTTTCCTGTTTTGGATGTTGAAAAAGGTGCTGGTAGTATCAAGAAACTACTTGATTTAAATGATTACGAAAGAAATGAGGAAATTAGTATATCTGTTCGTGCATTGTCTGGGGACGATGCTGAAATGTATCGTGACGGACAGCAGGGTGTTGCCAGGGAAATTACACTTCCGGACCGTTTGATCGTACCGGATATGGCAAGTCTTATAGGAAGACCCGAGTATGCGTATCATGAAGAAGGTCGAACGGATACCTATGTAACGCAAGAGGATTTCAAGGAAAATGGAATAACTCTTATTATGGAAGATACGGACGATAATTACTATCAAGGTAAATATGAAATAGCGGTAGCAGTTTACGAGAATCGTCAGGAAGAAGAGTCAGACAGAAGAAGTCCTGGGGATGCACCAACAGATGACCAAACGGATTCATACTGGAATTCAGGCGCAATTGAGACATTGATCAGCAAAAGCGACGAAATAACAATGGATGGTAACTTTAACAGTGCGTCCTATCAATTAAAAGGTATGAGTACAGCATATGGAGGTAAATGGCTGAAAATTGTTATGAGAAGTGTATCTGACAGTAATATCAGCTCATGGTGGACAGATGAGGACGAGACGGCAGAAGGGACGGTTAATTATAAATGGATTCGGATTCCCCGTTTACAGACAGAGGAGCCTGTTCTATCTGAAGAAACCGCTTTTGTATATTATGATGCTGAGGAAGAGGAATGGAGCTTTGAGCAACATGATCCGAATGATATCCCAGCGGAGCAGACAGAGCTGAGATTTTCTCCGCAGAAGTATGGTGACGGTTACCGAATACAGAGAGTACATACAGCTTCAGGAACGGATATAGATCCAAATACAGAATATCTCAAATACGATACGGATTGGATTTATCTTGAAGCAGCTGAGGACGGAAAGCTTGATATTTATTGTAATTCTTCTTCAAACGATTTCGGATCTGAAATCATGCAGGATGATGGACATATTTGTAAGCAGGATATAACGGCAGATTATGTTGGAACAATCCAGGAAGGAGGGGAAGCTGTAGAGCTGCCATTAACGGAAACAGCAATTCAGGATGCTGACAGTTCAGGCAATATATTCAGAAGCAGTACAATTCTTAAATGGGAAACAGGTTCAGAAGGAAATGCATCTTATTTCAGGCTGATTCTACCCGATGTGGAAAAAGTACTTGAATATACTGATGATGCTAACAGGTTTACGGCCCAGGTTTCTGTTCAGTCAGTAGTGTTGGACGAAAATATAGAAAGATATGAAAGTTCTAATATATCTAATTGGTATCAATTTAAGATGGATGAGTCTTTCTGGGAGAGAAATATATGCTCACTTCAAGACTACGGTGAAGGGCCTCGGGTTACAGGCGAGTTGTCCGCATCCGGCTATTCTGGAGTTGCATATCAATTCGCTGCTGATTCAGAGGATTGGTTGGTATATCAGGTTGAGGTAACTGACTCACAGGGTAATACAGCGGATATAAGATATTTAAGCTCATACGGAGTAGGTATACGACCAAATGTGAGAACACTCCTGACATTGGAGGATGAGATATATTCAAAGTTTGCGCCTACGAACGGAACGGTATATTATATTTCTCTGCGTGCTGCTTACATCTATGGAGACGGCGGGGGAATCAGTAAATGGTCAGATTGGACGGATGCTCAGCAGATACCGAAACTGCAGCGGGCAGAAGAAGTCAGGACAAATGAGTCAGCCGTGTCAATTAAGGCTATTGTTACAGACTTTTCAGGGGCTGTTACAGAGCTGGAAGCAGAAGGGCGGAAAATACAGTGGGAGTTTGATCAGTATACGGATACTAAAATAACAGGGTACCGGATACAGACTGTATCCGGTGCCTGGCTGGAAGTATATAAAGGAAATGACGGTGTATGGTATTTAAGAGATGAGGAGAATAAAGAGGTTTTGCTTTCTCAGAATCAGATAATAAATATAGCACCTGTATCACTGTTGGACTCCGGGGAGGGAGCCTACGCCTTATCAGCAGATATTTATTTTGAATGCCGTACAGTTAAGAATGGAATGGAGTTTACCGTAACTCTTCCAGAAAAATCGCTAAAAGTACAGTTAGATAATCAGGAGTTTGAATTTGTAAATGATGAGGATATAAGTGTGCTGCCCATACCTAAGGAAGGGTATCAGACTGTGGATTCATAACACCATACTATATGCATGTTAAAAAGAAGTATAGGCCGGAAAATCAATTTTCCGGCCTCAAAAAGAAAGGGATTTGTATATGAAGAAGAGGGTATTAAACGAAAAGAAAGGATCAGCACTTTTAGTTGCCATTGCTATCATGGCAGTTATTATGATGCTCAGCCTTGCACTTTTGCTGGTATCTTATTCTTTGTATTCAACGGCCAGAAGACAGCAAGACACAGAGCAGTGCAGGGAGATGGCGCAGTCGTTGAGCCGGAGTCTGGAGTATGAGATCACCATTCCGCCAACTGCGGCTTATGAAGCCGGGGCGTCAGAGAAGTATCCATTATGGTTTTACCTTCGGTATAATATTTGGCAGAATAGTTGGAATTATTATAACTATGAGGAAAGAGGGCATACGTCGGAATATGCTTATAGGTATTTTAATGCGTATGCAGATGAAATAACAGAATCGGGGCTAAAAGAACTTATGGATAACATTTCCATTTTGATTTACTGGGAAAGTGAGGCCGAAAGCACAGATGAAGAGGGAACCGAACTTGTGGTGTCCGTAACCTGTGGAAAAGGTAATGTAAAGAGTACCATAGTGACATGTTATATACTTTATTTACCGGAGAACACAAATAAAGCCAAATATAATACACTAGAGGGAAAAGACGATGAAAATATAAACCCGGATAATAATACGATTCAGGCAGAAGATATGTGGGGATGGTCATTTAGTGAACGGGAATAAGGGGGAGCTCAGATGCAGAAAAAATCAGCAGGGTTAAAAAATAATGTGGATTTAACGAATGGATCTACAATGATAGAAACATTAGTTGGATTTTTAGTTGTGGTAATAATGATCCTTATGTTTTCAAAAGTAGTGTCGGTATCTGTAGAAATGCTTAATGCAACACAAAAAGTAATTGACAGAACAGAGCTGTTTAATGAAAAGGTATATTTGAGAAAAAATTATTGGAAGACTGCCGGTATGGATATTTACTATACTATTGATACAGAGAAGACAAATACAAAAAATAAAGCAAAGCAAATAAAACTTCAGCAGAAAGATGCAAGTGTAAACTATTATTTTGATGATGAAGATACGAACCTTAAAATGTTTAGATTTAATATGAAGGATATGATAAATGGTACAACCAAGTAGTCTTCACGAGGAGTCTAACTGTAATTTTATATTAAAATAAACTGGGTGCATGTATGAAACTTTTAAAGAATGAAAAAAGGAAAGTCATAAAAATGAATAGAAAAAAAGTAAGGGATGCCGTTTCCGATAGAAAAGGTGTTACTTTGATTGAGCTGATAGTTACATTTGCGCTTATCAGTCTATTTGTTGTGCTGTCATGTCAGGTAATGGCATCCGCTATGAATCTTTATCATAAAATACAGGGAATCAATTATGGCAGACAAGTTTCGGATACATTGATGGATAAGATTGTTGGAGAAATCGCAGGGGCACAGGTGGGTATAAAACAAGTATCAGGAGAGGGGAAGGGAAAAGCGGCGGCTAGTACTGAGCATAGTCTGATCATTGATAATAGTGGAAATAAGATTGATCTATATGATGGTTCCGGGAGCCATATATACATAACCAGTGATAAGTATAAAAACTCTGATATTAAGCAGTTGATCATTTTTTATTACAGAGTCGAGACAACAGAGAAGGGCAGTGAAAAAAAAGTTATCTATGAACCCGTTAATTGGACTTTTGATGAAAAAGCATATCTGGGTTATGAGATAAAAGAGCTGCAGTTTTCCCTGGCAGATCCGAGTGGTAATATATATTCTCCGAATGTGATCAGGATAGATTTGACTTTAAAGCATCATCAAAACAAATATGGAGATTATTCTGCTACCAGATATGTAGAGTGCTATAATTTTCAGAGTGAAGATGAGTTGGATATGATCATAGGACCTGGTAAGGGGGACAAGGAAGAGCCGGTTGACCCACCGACGCCGCCAGTCAACCCTGATTCACCGGATGAAGTTGGTGATGGGAAGATATATATTCACCATAATAAAGATGAGGTGTTAAATATAAAAGCGGCTAAAAATCCTTACAAAAAGTTGTATAAAGAAAGTAGTGATGCAAATACTTTTATATTTCCTGCAGGTATATATAAAGAAAATGATACATATTATTTCTTCCCAAAGGATGTAGTTGTGAACAAGAATGACTATAAAGAAAATGATTTTGATAAATTTTGTAATAACGATAATATGAGAAATAAATGTCATATCATTTTAGATAAAGGCAGGATATATACAGAAGAGGATGCAGAATATGGTTGGTGGAAATCAGGCAGTAAACCCAGCCGGGGTAATATCTATATTTACCAAGGGCGTTATTATCTATGTAATGATGAAGGGGCATCGCCAAATGTAGGTGCAAATCCTTATGGATGGGTAGATGTGACGAGTTATGTTGAAATTAAGAATGAAAACTAGTTATAAATTTTAGTTGTTTCCCATATTGACAATCCCAACTTCCCTTGCTATAATACCAACCATAAATGAAAGAACAAGGGCGTTCTTATTCGGAGGGTACTCTGGATAAGCACGCCCATTTTTTATTCCAAAGTCACACACCGGACAATTTTTCCGCATCAACAAGACCACAATGAGACTAAAACCGGACTTACCGCCCGCCTCCTAAGCACCCGTATCCGGTTCCATTCCTATCACCCATCAAGAGAGGAGATAATACAATGCAAAACTACACCAGGGAAGCAATCCTTCGCATGGCAGAGGAAGAGGACGTAGAATTCATCCGCCTGCAGTTCACCGATATGTTCGGTACATTAAAAAATATTGCGATCCCATCCAGCAAGTTAGAAAAAGCCATGGATAACCGCTGCGTCATAGACGCGTCCTCCATCGGAGGTTTTATCCGGAACGAGGAGGCAGATATGTATCTGCATCCCGACCTGTCCACCTTTACCATCCTCCCATGGCGCCCTCAGCAGGGAAAAGTGGCCCGGTTTATCTGTGATATTTATCAGGAAGACGGTACACCCTATAAAGAAAGCCCTCGATTCATTTTGAACCGTGTTGCAGCGAAAGCCGCAGAGATGGGATATTCCCTTATGGTGAACCCGGAATGCGAGTTTTTCCTTTTCCACACAGACGATAACGGTATGCCCACAACCACAACACATGAAAAGGCGGGATACATGGATTTAAGTCCTGTGGATCTGGGTGAGAATGCCAGACGTGACATGGTGCTGACTCTTGAGGAGATGGGATATGAAATTGAATCCTCCCACCACGAAATAGCCCCCGGACAGCATGAGATTGATTTCCAGTTCTCCGATGCCCCGGAGACCGCCGATAAAGTGATGACCTTCAAGGTGGCTGTGAGAACCATAGCAAAGCGCCACGGCCTTCACGCCACATTCATGCCCAAACCAAAAGCAGGCGTCAACGGTTCCGGTATGCATGTGAACATGTATCTGATGAAAGACGGAAAGAACATTTTTTCAGACCCGTCTGATGACCTGGGACTGAGCCATGAGGGATATTCCTTCCTGGCCGGCATTTTTGCGCATATCAAGGGCATGACTGCCCTGTGCAACCCCCTTGTAAATTCTTATAAAAGATTAGCCCCCGGTTTTGAAGCACCCTCAGACATTACTTGGTCATCCAGGCAGCGCACCGCATTGGTACGGGTACAGACCCAGCGGGACGAAGGCGCGAGGCTGGAGCTGAGAAGCCCGGATTCTTCCGCCAATCCATATCTGGTATTTGCACTGTGTCTGGCGGCAGGCCTGGATGGGATTGAAAAGAACCTGCAGGCTCCAAAAGAGCTGAAAGAAAATATCCGGAAACTCTCCAGGGAGGAGAAGGAGAACGCAGGCATTGATACCCTGCCGGAAAATCTCAGTGAGGCTCTGGAAGAATTTCAGAAGGACCCTCTTATGAGAGCCGTGTTGGGCGATACTTTTACAAAGTGCTATGTGAAAGCAAAGAGAAAAGAGTGGGAGAGCTACATGGAACAGGTTTCTGAGTGGGAGATCGAACAGTATCTGTACCGTGTATAAAGGAACAGGAGGCAGTGCATGAGCATCATCATTATCGTTTTACCGAAACCGGAAGATGCAAAGAAAATACGGAAAATCCTCATACAGCATGGATTTGAAAATACCGTAGCATGTACAACTGCCGCCCAGGCTTTGATTGAAGTGAATAAACATCCCGCAGGACTGGTGATCAGCGGTTATAAGCTGCCTGACATGTATTACCGGGAGCTGGCAGAATGTCTGCCCGGATTCTTTGAAATGCTGCTTATCGGTTCTGCGAATGTGGTCAGCTCGGCAGGATCAGGGATTATGGCAGTCACCATGCCTATCCGTATTTATGAACTGGTAAACACTGTGGAAATGCAGCTTTACCAGATTGAGCGCAGACAAAAAAAGGAAAAGAAAAAGCCAAAACCGCGAAATGAGCGGGACCAGAACTATATTACAAACGCGAAGCTCCTTCTGATGGACAGAAACCATCTCACAGAGGAGGAGGCATACCGTTATATACAAAAATGCAGCATGGACAGTGCTACCGGCATGGTAGAGACAGCGCAGATGATACTGACGCTTATCTACGATGAAGTATAAAGAAGAACGGCATCAAAGCCTGTATCAAATCGTCATAAAGGAGAAATGTGATATGTTTACGATCAACAATAATTATCTGAAACTTCAGGGCAGCTATCTGTTTTCCAATATAGCAAAAAAAGTGGCTGACTATCAGCAGCAAAACCCTAATGCAGACATGATCCGGCTGGGGATCGGTGATGTCACACAGCCTTTGGCACCGGCTATTATCCGGGCACTTCACAGCGCAGTGGATGATATGGCAAATGCGGAGACATTTCATGGTTACGCTCCGGACAAAGGTTACGATTTTCTCAGAAATGCCATTGCGGACAATGATTACCGAAACCGCGGCTGTGACATCGAAGCAGATGAGATTTTCGTATCCGACGGAGCAAAATGTGACTCCGGAAATATCCAGGAAATTTTCGGCCTGGACAATAAGATCGCTGTCTGCGACCCGGTATATCCTGTGTATGTAGACACTAATGTGATGGCAGGCAGAACGGGTAATTATAATCCGGATGCACAGAATTATGACGGCATGATCTACATGCCCTGTGTGGAGGATAATCATTTTATCCCTGAACTTCCAAAGGAAACCCCGAATATTATTTATCTGTGTTTCCCGAATAATCCCACAGGAGCAGGAATCACAAGAGCAGAGCTGCAGGAATGGGTGGATTATGCCAACCGCGTGGGCGCGGTGATCATTTACGATGCAGCATATGAAGCATATATAACAGAAAAAGACGTACCTCACAGCGTGTATGAATGCAAAGGTGCGAGACATTGTGCCATCGAACTTCACAGTTTTTCAAAAAATGCCGGATTTACAGGCGTCCGTCTGGGTTACACAGTAGTGCCGAAGGATTTAAAATGCGGCAGTGTATCCCTGCATGACCTGTGGTCCAGAAGGCATGGGACCAAATATAACGGTGCCCCGTATATTGTACAGCGGGCCGGGGAAGCTGTTTATTCACCGGAAGGAAAAGAGCAGTTAAAGGCCCAGGTGGACTATTATATGAAAAACGCGAAGGTGATTTACGAAGGCCTGAAAAATGCAGGATACTCCGTATCCGGCGGCATCAATGCCCCGTATGTGTGGCTGAAAACACCCGGCCGGTTAAGTTCCTGGGAGTTCTTTGATGAACTTCTCAGCAAAGCCAATGTGGTTGGAACACCCGGCAGCGGTTTTGGAGCACACGGAGAAGGCTATTTTAGACTGTCAGCCTTCGGAACCTATGAAAATACAGTGAAAGCGATTGAACGGATCACAAAGATGTGATCAATTATATCCTGTCCCGAGGTATCTGGATTTTTCTGGATATCCCCGGGACTTTTTTTATTTTAGAAAAAGGAGAATTGTGATATGGAATTTGCAGCAGGTATTTTAAAAAAAGAAACACTGGAGCTTCCGCAGATACTGGAAGTAAAAGAGTCAGACCGGGAAATCCTGGTGGAGGGAACTGTCCACAGTATCAGGAATATGGGAGAGATCGCCTTTGTGATCCTGAGAAAAAGAGACGGTCTGCTGCAGGCGGTATGGGAGGAGGGAAAGACAGATATTCCCATCTGCCATTTGAAGGAAGGTGACTGTGTCCGCGTCTCAGGTACCATTCATGATGAGGAAAGAGCACCCCATGAAAAGGAACTGCGGCTTTCAAAGGTTGAGATCCTGTCATCTCCCGCCGCGCCTCTCCCGCTTGCCATAGACAAATGGAAGCTGAACACATCTCTGGAGACTAAGCTGAACCTGCGCCCCATATCTCTGCGGAATATAAAGGAGAGGGCCCGTTTTAAGATTCAGGAGGGTGTGTGCAGAGCCTTTCGTGAATTTTTATACAGCCAGGGATTTACGGAAGTGCATACTCCCAAAATAGGATCAAAAGGGGCGGAGGGCGGTTCTAATCTTTTTAAATTCAGTTATTTCCACAAACCCGCCATTCTGGAGCAGAGCCCCCAGTTTTATAAACAGATAATGGTGGGGGTATTTGACAGGGTGTTTGAGACGGGTCCTGTGTTTCGTGCGGAGAAGCATAACACAAGGCGGCATCTGAACGAATACACCAGCCTGGATCTTGAGATGGGATATATTGACAGCTTTATGGATATCTGTGCCATGGAGACAGGGTTTCTCCAATATACAATGGAGCTGCTGAAAAAAGAATACGCCAAAGAGCTGAAGATTCTGGGGATCAAGCTTCCGGGAACTGATAAGATTCCCTGTGTCCGTTTTACCGACGCCAAAGAGCTGGTGTCTGAAAAATACGGCAGGAAAATTAAAAACCCGTTTGATCTGGAACCGGAGGAGGAGGAACTGATCGGTCGGTACTTCAAAGAGGAATATGATTCGGATTTTGTGTTCGTCACACATTATCCCTCCAAAAAAAGGCCCTTTTATGCAATGGATGACCCGGAGGATGAACGGTTTACCCTGAGCTTTGATCTGCTGTTTAAAGGTCTGGAGGTGACAACCGGAGGACAGCGTATCCATGACTACAATATGCTGACCGGGAAATTGGAGAGAAGAGGCATGAGCCGGGAGGGGATGGAGCAGTATCTAGATACCTTCAAGTACGGCATGCCGCCCCACGGGGGCCTGGGAATTGGCCTGGAGAGGCTTACCATGCAGCTTTTAGGTGAAGATAACGTGAGGGAAGCCTGTCTTTTTCCAAGAGATATGAACCGGCTGGAACCGTAGAGAAAAGGAG
The DNA here is from genome assembly GCF_900258535.1 of Blautia marasmi. Taxonomy (NCBI): domain Bacteria; kingdom Bacillati; phylum Bacillota; class Clostridia; order Lachnospirales; family Lachnospiraceae; genus Blautia; species Blautia marasmi. The sequence continues at coordinate 2,106,107 of NZ_OIWX01000001.1, read as the reverse complement.
GATATAGTTATGGCAAAACAGATCATAGATGATACCGTTATGGAAAATGTGGAAATTCTGGCAAAACTGGCCCTCAAACCCCAAGAACGGGAAGCCGCCAGGGAAAAAATGCAGGAGATACTGGATTATGTGGATAAATTAAATGAGCTGGACACAGAGGGGATCCGGCCGCTTTCCCACACCTTTCCTATGGAAAATGTTTTCCGGGAGGATATTGTAACAAACGGGAACGACCGTGAGGCCATGATAAAAAATGCGCCCAGGAGCAAGGACGGCCAGTACCAGGTACCGAAAACAGTGCAGTGACAGTGGTTGAAGACGGAGGTTAGCGAAATGGAGATCAAAGAAATGACAGCCCTCACGCTGGGCCGGGCCATTAAGAACAGGGAGGCAGGCGTCAGGGAAGCAGTGAAAGCATCTCTGGACCAGATTGGAAAGGTGGACAGCACACTCCACGCCTTTCTGGAGACAGATGAAAAGAAAATATACGACAGGGTGAAAGAGGTGGAGAGCGGCATAAAAACAGGAAAATATACAGGTCCTCTGGCCGGCGTTCCTGTGGCGGTAAAAGACAATATATGCACCAGGGACAGAAAGACCACCTGCGCGTCCAGGATTCTGGAAAATTTTGTTCCGCCATACGATGCGGAGGCTGTACGCAGAATGGAGAATGCGGGAATGATCGTCATTGGCAAGACCAACATGGATGAATTTGCCATGGGCAGCACCTCAGAAACCTCAGCCTATGGCATTACCAGAAATCCCTGGGATACGGAAAAAGTACCAGGTGGTTCGTCAGGAGGCTCCTGCGCAGCGGTGGCAGCGGATGAAGTGTTTGCCGCATTGGGAAGTGACACAGGCGGCTCTATCCGTCAGCCGGCCGCTTACTGCGGTGTGGTGGGAATGAAGCCCACCTACGGAACCGTATCCAGATATGGCCTTATAGCATATGCTTCATCCCTGGACCAGATCGGACCGGTGGGAAAGGATGTGTCCGACTGTGCGGCACTGCTGGAGACTGTGGCAGGGTATGACCCAAAGGACAGCACTTCCGTGATGCGGAAGGATCTGCAGTTTACCGGATATTTGAGAAAGGATCTGCGTGGAATGAAGATTGGGATTCCCAAGGAATATCTGGCGGAAGGTCTGGACACGGAGGTAAAGAAGGCGCTGGTGGATGCGGTGCACCTGATGACGAGGAACGGTGCCATTGTGGAATTCTTTTCTCTGGGACTGGTGGATTATGTGATCCCTGCTTATTATATTATCGCCTCAGCGGAGGCAAGCTCCAACCTGGCCCGTTTTGACGGCGTAAAATATGGTTACAGGACAGAGGTATTCGAGGGACTTCACCACATGTATAAAAAGACCAGGGCTGAGGGCTTCGGGGAAGAGGTGAAGCGCCGGATCCTGCTGGGTTCTTTTGTACTGAGTTCCGGCTACTATGATGCATATTACCTGAAAGCCCTGAAAGTAAAGGCAATGATAAAGAAAGCGTTTGACCGGGCTTTTGTTAAGTATGATACGCTGCTTGCGCCTGCGGCTCCTTCTACGGCACCTAAGGTTGGGAGCAGCCTTTCGGACCCGCTGAACATGTACCTGAGTGATATTTATACAGCAGGGGTCAATCTGGCAGGCCTTCCTGCCATAAGTGTTCCCTGCGGCAGGGACAGCAGCGGTATGCCGGTGGGACTGCAGTTTATCGGGGATTGTTTTCAGGAGAAAAAAATCATACAGGCTGCATATGCCTATGAACAGATCAGGGGAGAGTTTCCCAAAGCGCAGGGAAAGGGGGTAAAATAATGGGAAAGCAATATGAGACAGTCATTGGCCTGGAGGTGCATGTGGAACTTGCCACGGCTACAAAGATATTCTGCGGGTGCTCTGCAAGATTCGGTGGGGCGCCCAATACCCATACTTGTCCAGTATGTACCGGAATGCCCGGCTCCCTGCCTGTCCTGAACAAACAGGTGGTGGAGTATGCCCTGGCCCTTGGGCTGGCTGCCAACTGCCGGGTAAACCGCACCTGTAAATTCGACCGTAAGAATTATTTTTACCCGGACAATCCACAAAACTACCAGATCTCCCAGTTATATCTCCCCATCTGTTACGACGGATCTCTGGAAATTGAGACGGCATCCGGGAAGAAAAAGATCAGGATCCATGAGATGCATATGGAGGAGGATGCCGGAAAGCTGATCCATGATGCCTGGGAAGACTGTTCCCTTGTGGACTACAACAGAAGCGGTGTACCGCTGGTGGAGATCGTATCTGAACCGGATATGAGGAGTGCGGAGGAGGTTATTGCTTATCTGGAAAAACTGCGCTTGATCTGCCAGTACCTTGGTGTCTCGGACTGTAAACTTCAGGAGGGATCTATGCGGGCGGATGTGAATCTGTCTGTCCGGGAGGCCGGGAGCAGTGAATTGGGTACCAGAACGGAGATGAAGAACTTAAACTCCTTTAAGGCCATCGCCAGAGCTATTGAAGGAGAGCGGGAACGCCAGATCGAGCTTTTGGAAGAGGGAAAATGCGTGCAGCAGGAGACACGAAGATGGGATGACAACAAGGAATATTCCTATGCTATGCGTTCAAAAGAGGATGCCAAGGATTACAGGTATTTTCCCGACCCTGATCTGCCTCCTGTTGTGATCAGTGAGGCGTGGACAAAACGGATAAAAGAGCGGCAGCCCGAGCTTCAGGAGGAAAAGGCAGGGCGCTACGAAAAAGAATTGGGTCTGTCTGCCTATGACGCGTCACTTTTGACACAGTCCAGATATCTGGCAGATTTGTTTGAGCAGACAGTCAGCCTTCTGGAACAGAAAAAGATTGCCGGCGGGCCAAAAAAGGCAGCCAATTGGTTTATCGGTGAGACCCTGAGGCTTTTAAAAGACAGGGGGATGGAAACAGAAGACATTCGCTTCACACCCGGGCATCTGGCAGACCTGATCGCAGTCTGTGAAAAGGGGGAGGTGAACAACCGGACGGCAAAAAAGGTGTTTGAGATCATGTTTGACGAAGATATAGACCCGGTTTCTTATATAGAAAAAAACGGTCTGAAGTCTGTCACAGACACAGGCACGCTGGAGCGTGTGGTGGACAAAGTGCTGGCCGGAAATCCCAAAACAGTGGAGGAATACCAAAGCGGGAAAACTAAGGTTTTAGGTTTTCTTGTAGGCCAGGTTATGAAAGAGATGAAAGGAAAGGCAGACCCACAGACAGTGAAGCGGCTTCTGAGTGAAAAATGTAACAGTTCAGACAGGTCTGCGCATTTACTGCACTGACCGTATGAAGAAGTAGTGCCGGCAGGCATCCAGCCCATCGCGAAGCGATTTTTAATGGCTGGGTGCGTAACGGTTCAGCTTGTCTGAAAGGTTACTGAAAAACTGTGATCCTGCAGAGTAGAACTTTACAACCTTTTTTTAATCGCTTATACTGTTTTTAAGACTATCCGGGTAATAGGATAAAACAGCAGCATAGCCGCTGCAGCCGTTCCGCGTTTGTATTCTGAACGCGGAATGTGGATGGAAAGAAAAGGAGACAGTTATGGAGATCAGAGAATTTCAGGAAAAGCTCAAAGAAACACTGGAGCTGGCTGTAAAAAACGGAAAAAAGATACATGCAGATACAGTGGAAGAACTTTTTGCCGGAAACGGGCTGACAGAAGGTCAGATACAGAAAGTATACGAATACCTGGCTGTCCAGGGAATCCAGGTGGAGGGAAAGAAGAGGCAGACGGCAGACGCCTCTTCGGAACAAGGGGAAATTGATCCAGGCGGGAACGAGGACAGTGGGGAAAAAGAAGAAAAAGCTGCGTTATCCCAGGAAGAACTGGAATATCTGAAGGATTACGAAAGCATACTTTCTGATATACCCAAAGAGAAGCCCGGGGAGAGGGAAAGCCTTTATAAAAGGGTATTGGATCATGAGGACGCGGCAAAAAAACGTCTGGCAGAGCTGTATATGTCCCAGGTAGTAACCACAGCGAGAGAGCTGAAACACCGGGAAGTCTTTATCGGTGATATGATAGCAGAGGGAAATATCGGTCTGCTGAGTGCTATTGAAATGCTTCATGAGGCACAGGACATCCACGCATTCCTCTGCGGGGAGATTAGAAATGCCATTCTGCTCATGCTGGAAGAGCAGACAGACCAGAAGCAGAGGGATGATATCCTTGTGGAGAAAGTACGTGACCTGGAGACAAGGATCAAAGAACTTCTGGAAGACGAGGAGGTCAAGTACAGTGTGGATGAACTGGCGGCTTTTCTTGACATGGATGTGGATGAAATACAGGCTGTGCTGCGGCTGACCGGTGACGATAAATAGTAGGGCACAACAGGGTACCGTGCTGTGCGGAAACGGTGAACAGCAGCACTTCATATATTTTTTATAGAATAAACATAGCCAATTCATTGAATAATTCACAAAAAAGTGGCATACTTAAACCATAGATTTCCCAATGGATTGGGGAGTCATGGAGGAAGAATATATGGAAGTAAAAGACAAAAAACCGAAAAAACCGATTATGTTCTACTATGCCATTGTCATAGTGGTTCTGATTCTGCTGAATACCCTGCTTGTGCCCTCGATCGCGGAGCGGAGTATCAAGGAAGTCAGATATGATGAATTTTTAAATGATTTGGACGGCGGCAAGATAGATGAGGTAAATCTGGATGATGACACCATTTATTATACCGTGAAAGACGGCGATAAGACACAGGTTTACAAGACGGGAAGAATCAATGATCTGCAGGAGGTCGAACGGCTGGATAAAGCGAAGGTGAAATTCGCCAAGGAGATCCCCACAAAGCAGTCCCCGATCCTCACCTTCCTGCTGTCCTGGATCATCCCCATTGCTATTTTCTTATTCATCGGTAACTGGCTGAGTAAGAAGATGATGTCAGGCATGGGCGGCGGAGCCGGGGCCATGAGTTTTGGAAAGAGCAATGCCAAGGTCTATGTAAAATCAACCAATGGCATTATGTTCTCAGACGTAGCCGGGGAGGACGAGGCAAAGGATCTGCTGACAGAGATCGTGGACTATCTCCACAACCCTGACAGGTACCGGGAAATCGGTGCATCTATGCCGAAAGGCGCCCTTCTGGTAGGTCCTCCGGGAACAGGTAAGACGCTTCTGGCAAAAGCCGTGGCAGGCGAGGCCAACGTTCCCTTTTTCTCCATATCAGGCTCTGAATTTGTGGAGATGTTCGTTGGTATGGGTGCTGCCAAAGTACGTGATCTGTTTAAACAGGCTAATGAAAAAGCACCCTGTATCGTATTTATTGATGAGATTGATACCATTGGAAAGAAGCGTGACGGCAACATCAGCGGCAACGATGAGCGTGAGCAGACACTGAACCAGCTTCTGACCGAGATGGATGGATTTGACGGCTCCAAAGGAGTCGTGATCCTGGCGGCAACCAACCGTCCGGATTCCCTGGATGCGGCGCTGCTCCGTCCGGGACGTTTTGACAGGCGTATCCCTGTGGAACTTCCTGATCTGCAGGGGCGTGAGGAAATCCTGAAAGTCCATGCCAAAAAGATCAAAATATCCGATAACGTGGATTTCCGTGAGATTGCCAAGGCTGCATCCGGTGCATCGGGAGCGGAACTGGCTAATATTGTAAATGAAGCGGCACTGAGAGCTGTCCGTGACAGAAGAAAGTTTGCCACACAGGCAGATATGGAGGAGAGCATTGAGGTAGTCATTGCAGGATACCAGAAAAAGAACCGTGTGCTTTCCGAGAAAGAGAAGCTGATCGTTTCCTACCATGAGATTGGCCATGCGCTGGTAGCTGCCATGCAGACAGATTCCGCACCTGTCCATAAGATCACCATCATACCCAGAACTTCAGGAGCCTTGGGATACACCATGCAGGTGGAGGATGGAGAACATTTCCTCATGTCAAAAGAGGAACTGGAAAATAAGATCGCTACATTTACAGGCGGCCGTGCGGCGGAGGAATTGATCTTCCATTCCGTTACAACGGGTGCGTCCAATGATATTGAGCAGGCGACCAAATTGGCAAGAGGCATGATCACCCGGTTTGGTATGAGCGACGAGTTTGATATGGTAGCCATGGAAAATGTGACAAACCAGTATCTTGGTGGTGATACCTCCCTGGCATGCTCCTTTGAGACCCAGACTCTTATTGATAAAAGGGTGGTGGAGCTGGTGAGAAAACAGCATGAGAAGGCATATAAGATCCTGCAGGAGAATATCGGAAAACTGCATGAGCTGGCAAAACACCTGTTTGAGAATGAGACCATAACAGGAGAAGAGTTTATGAGGATCCTCCATACCCCGCTTCCTCAAATAGAGGAAAACCGGGAACCACAGACAGCGGAAGCGGCAGAACCAGCAGAGCTGTAGTGGCGGGAGGATTAAAGAAGTAATAATAAACCGGCCCCTGTTGTTATAAACCGAACAGCTATATTCAATGTTCGGTTTATAACAACAGGGGCCGGTTTTTCTTTTCGGCTCTGTAGGTCTGCGCATTCACTGCGGTGACCGTAAGAAAGTGTACCACGGCCAAGCAAAAATCCCATCGCCAAAGGCGATTTGCATGGATTTTTGCCTGTAACTGTGAGGGTACTGAACAGTTACCAATAACTTATGATTCTTCTTTGGGCAATATGATATTCAGCAGTATAGCGATCAAGGTCGCCAGTACAACCGGGGATTTGCCGAAAATCATGGTTACCCAGCTGGGGAAGGTGGCAAGGGCTGCGGATGCCTGGGAAATTCCCATTCCAAGTGCAGCGGCCAGGCCCACAATGGAAGTGTTCCTGTAGTTCATATCCTCAGAGGTGATGAGTTTCATACCTGTCATTGCAATGGAGGCAAACACAGATACAGTAGCGCCGCCCAGAACGCACTGGGGAATGGTGGTGAGCAGTGCGGAAAATTTGGGAATCAGTCCCGCCACGCCCAGGATAATGGCTGCCAGCCCCAGAACACAACGGTTCACCACCTTTGTGGTTGCCACAATACCTACATTCTGGCTGTAGGTAGCTGTGGGAAGCCCGCCGAACACGGCACCGATAATATTCATAATGCCGTATCCCACAATGCCGCCCTGCAGTTCTTTGTCACTGGGTTCTCTTCCAAGTCCGCCCACAGTCGTTGCCGTGAAGTCACCGATGGCCTGGACGGAGTTGATGGCAAAGAGAAGGCCGATGGCTACACAGGATGACACCTCAAAATTAATGCCGAAATGCATAACCTGCGGGAGCTGGAACACGCTGGCGGATGCCACGCTGCTGAAACTGACCATGCCGAAAAAGGCGGAAACCACGTACCCGGCAACCATGCCGATCAGGATAGAAGCCAGCTTCACAATGCCTTTTCCAAAGTGGTTCAGTACAGTTACGACCACAAGAGTAAATATGGCTACTGCCCAGTTCTGCCAGGAGCCGTAGGTCTCACTGCTGGTACCGCCTGCCATATAGTTGATGGCAGTGGGATACAGGGACAGGCCGATGGTAAACACAACGGTCCCGGTGATCAGAGGCGGAAAGAACACCCTGATCTTCCGGACAAGCAGTCCCACAACAATAGCTACGCAGCCGCCCACGATCTGAGATCCGAGTATGGTCGCAACACCATACCCCTCGGCAATGGCCTGCATACTGGGCACATAGGCAAAGCTGACACCCATGATGACCGGCAGGGAGGAACCGATGTGGAATCCGCTCTTGCTGCCCAGAGGAAAAAGCTGGAGCAGTGTGGAAATTGCGGACACAAAAAGAGCTGCCTGGATGAGGATGACCTTGTCTCCCTGAGACATACCTCCTCCGCTAACAGCACCTGAAACAATAATGGCCGGTGTAACACAGCCAACGATCATGGCGACTACATGCTGCAGTGCCAGCGGCAGTACCTGCCGAAACGCGGGAATGCCTTCCAGTTCAAAGATACTTCCTTTACCGATTTCCATTCCTTTCATTATGTAATTACCCCCATTTGATTTTCCGAAACATCATGGCCCGGAGTGTGCCCCACTCTTGTGGTCAAATTGCTGTCCCTGAAAACATTTTATGAAACACGATATGTTAGATTACTATAATATTAGCAAATCAGCGGACTATAGTCAATGGAAAAATACAAAATTTTTTAGATAATCTAAAAATTTTTGTACAATATGAATGAGAATGCCATGTTGCACCTTACAGAGAATAATGGTAAAATCAAAAAAGATGCTTTCCGGTTACCGGACACTGAGTGGACGGTAACGCTTTCCAAGAGACAGGAACAAATATAAAAGAGAGCTGCAGGACTTAATTATGAACTATATTGTATTTGATTTGGAATGGAATCAGTGCCCCTACGGAAAGGACAGGGAGAATAAACGGCTGCCCTTTGAGATTATTGAGATAGGAGCGGTGAAGCTGGATGAGAACCGGAATATGACGGACCAGTTTCATGAGATCATCAAGCCTTCCGTGTACCACAGACTGCACTACCGCACAAAAGAAATACTGCATATTGATAAACAGACACTGGAAAACGGGGTACCGTTCTCAAAGGCGATCCGCAGATTCCTGAACTGGTGCGGAGAAGATGTGATGTTCTGTACCTGGGGCCCCTCCGATCTGGTGGAGCTGCAGCGTAATATGAAATACTACAGGCTGACTTACCTTTTGGAAGGTCCTCTTCGTTATTATGATGTGCAGAAACTGTTCGGCATTGCATGTGAGGGCGACAAGACCAGCCGTTCCCTGGAATACGCCATTGACTATATGGAGCTTAGCAAAGGAGAAAACTTCCACAGGGCCCTGAACGATGCTGTCTATACCGCTGAGATATTCGCACGTCTGCCCATGGACACAGTGAGAAAGTTCTTTTCCATTGACTGCTATCAGAATCCCAAGTCAAAGAGTGAGGAGATCCACACGGTATTTGATGACTATTCCAAATACATCTCCAGGGAATTTCCCACGAAAGAGGAGGCCATGAAAGATCGTGAAGTGGTGAGTACACGCTGCTTTTTCTGCGGAAAGACCGCCAAGAAGAAGATCCGCTGGTTTTCCCTTAACCCCAAGACCCACATGTGCCTGGCCTTCTGCCCGGAACACGGTTACTTCCGCGGCAAGGCAAGACTGAAGAGGACAGATGAAGGGAAATATTATGTGGTCAAAACCGTAAAGAAGATCACGGAGGAAGAGGCAGAGGAAGTAAGACAGAAACGGGATGTGCTGAGAAAAAAGAGACGCGCAAAGAGACATCAGGATTATTATTAAAAGGAAAGACCCCATCGGAAAGCTGCCGGGAATCGGCGGCCTTCCGATGGGGTTTTGCTATTGAGGTCTTAGTCATCCTCTGAAATCCTTTGGGCTCATGCCCACGTACTTTTTGAATATAGCGGAAAAGTAGGCAGGATCATTAAATCCCACCTGTTCAGCTATCTCGTAAGTCAGGATGGATTTATCCAGGAGCAGTTCTTTTGCCCGTTCAACCCGCTTCAGGTTAATGAAATCCGTAATCGTATGTCCGGTTTCTTTCTTAAACGTGCGGCTTAAGTAGGAGGGATTCACATGTACGTGACCCGCAAGCTGTTCCAGGGTGATAGGCTCCTTTATATTATCAGAAATGTAGGCAATGGAATCCTTTACGGTTTTGCTGTAGTTCATCTCTGATGCCAGGAGTGCTTTTCTCAGTATCTGAAGCAGTTTTTTTATGATATTTTCCAGTTCAAATATGTTGGAGGAATTATCAATAGACTGCAGCAGGTCATTGTCCGGCATCTCCAGGCCTTTGCCCAGTAGAATGTGGGTGCCCGTGTAAAATATGTGTATGCAGAGATTTTTCACATCACTTGACTTGGCAAAATTACTCTGCAGCTTGATAAATATACTGTTTAGAATCTGTTCCGCTCCGTCAAAATCCAGGCTTATTATAGCATTCTCCAGCTCGTAAACGGACAGGGTCTCACCTGCGGACAGGGTGTATTCCTTTGTTGGGCTTTGTTCCTGATAAAGGGCAATGTTGTCCTGGGAGTAAAAGTTTAAAGTCAGTGCTCGAATAGATTCAAAGACCGCCACAGAGTATTCTCTGGGGCTTGTGTGGTGGCGGCTGATGCCAATAGTCAGCTTCTGCTCGTAGAAGGAGTCTGCCATAGCTGTAATATCACGGCAGTTTTGCAGCAGTTCATGGGGAACAGAGGGGCTGATTTCAGTACAGGCAGGATAAAAATATATGGCTATTATGAGGTTATTGTAGCGGTAGCAGTAACTGTTTGATTTAAGCTTTATTATGATATCCTTCAGAGCAGAGATATTCCCGGCATAGGGGATAAACTGGAAGGCGGCTATATAATAACTGTCCAGGGAAAGATTGTATTCTTTAAGCCTGGATGCCAGAGTATCAGAATAGGAGGCGTCTGTGAGTTCCTGCAATAGCTGGTCGATCATAAACGCCACATCAGACTTCTTGACCGTGTTTTTTTGTCTGGAGGCAATGATCTTCTTTTGCGCACTCTGGACAGAGGTGACCACCTGCTCTATGGAGATTGGCTTGAGCAGGAAGTCGCTTACATTATATTTGATAGCAGTCTTGGCATACTCAAAGTCAGCGTAGCCGGTCAGGATTATGACTTTGATATCCGGATATTGTTCCATCACATATCTGGCCAGGTCAAGACCGTCGGATTCCGGCATCCGGATATCCGTTATGATAATATCTACAGGTTTTTCCTTCAGTTTTTCAATGGCTTCCAGCCCGTCGCTGGCAGTGTCCTGGATAATGCAGTCAATGGCCTCCCAGTTTACCACCTGGGTGAGGCCTTTTCGTATAGTGGTTTCGTCATCCACGATCAGCAGGTGAAATATCATAATGTGTTCCCTCCGTTATTAATGGAAGCTTAAAGGAAATAGTGGTGCACACGTTTAGGGTGCTTGTTATCTTTAAATGGGCCATTTCCCCGAACAAAAGGTACAGGCGTCTGTCCAGGTTACGCAGCCCGATGTGGGTGTGCGACTCCTCGGAGGATGGGCGGATATCACAGATGTGGGGGATCGTCTCAAATCCGATTCCATTGTCTGCCACAAGGATCTCCATGCAGTCTTGGTGTTTTATCACATTGACAGCCAGCTTTCCCATCCCCTTTTTGGGTTCCAGACCGTGGACGATAGAATTTTCCACCAAGGGCTGGATACAAAAACAGGGGACCTTGTAATGCAGCAGGGAATCATCTGCCTGTATTTCTACAGATATCTTGTCCTCAAAACGCATCTTCTGCAGATAAGTATAAAATTTTACATACCGCAGTTCATCTTCCAGGTCCACATAGGTGAAGTCCTTGGATATCACATTGGCTTTCAGAAGCTCTCCCAGAGAGATGACCATCTGGTATATCTCCGGATTGTTGGTCATCTGAGCTTTCCAGGCTATGGTGTTCAGGGTGTTGAACATAAAATGGGGGTCCATCTGGGACTGGAGCGCCTTGATCTCCGCGTTTTTTAAAAGAAGCTGTTTCTCCAGGTTATCCTTGTAGTAAGTGTCCAGCTTGTCCAGCATATGGTTGAATGCCTCGGCCAGTTTGTTGAACTCCGAATACATCTCCAGAGAAGGGAGACGGTCTTTTTTTCCCTCCGCGATTTTATTGATCTGGAATATCATATTGCCGATAGGCCTTGTGACGGCGCGGCTGAGGATTATGGAAATACACAGCACCAGCATGACGATCACAGCCAGTACAAGGATGTAGGTCCTGAGTGTATCGTTGAGCTTTTCCAGAACCTGGTTTTTAGGGGCAGCGACAACGGATGTCAGGTCCAGGTTGGGCAGTTTTTCGGCAGCCGTAAGATAGGACTGCCCACCTGCATCTATTTCGTCCAGATAAGTTTCCTTGTTCAGGGTACCCAGCTTTTCAGAGATTTCATCGGCGCAGGGCAGATCATGGCTGTCTGTGATCAGGTTGATCTCCTCATTATACAGATAGATAAACCATTCCCGGTCAATTCCTGCCTTGTAAAAATCTATCAGGGTGTTTTTGTTTACATTAATAATGATCGTAGCCACATATTCACCGGTGTAGGAGCTGAAAATGTTCCGGACAAAGTAGAGTACGGAGGGAGTGGACTCCTGCATTTTTATAGTCAGATAGGGGTTGGAGGTGGATGTGGATTCCAGTATTTTCTGATTTGCCTTAATATTCACAGTTCCCGGACCTGAAGTGGCGGTATAGTATTCCGAAGGGTTCAGAAAAATACAGACACCGTTAATATAATTCTGTTCCCACATATAGGTATTGATCAGAAGAAAACTCATCTGCTTTTCAATATCCAGCCGGTTGCGGGAATTGTCCACAGAAGGCTCTATGGCTTCCCTGACAATAGTATTGGAGACAAAAAGGGAATTCACATAGTCCAGGTTGTTGACCTGGTCCGTAATGTTCTGGTTTACCTGGGAGAGCTCCTTCATGACCTGCTGCTTCTGGTTTTCAATTAGTATTTTGGCAGTCCTTTTATAAAAGAAAATGCCGCTGAAGATTAGGGAGACGGCCAGTATGACGGTTATCACCAGAGTGATATACATTCTTAAAGTGCCTTTTTTCTTATTGGTAAAAAGGGAAACTACCATAAAACAACCTCTTTCTGTATAAAAATTTATAGTTTTTTAGCAGCTGTCCGGCAGGTCTGCGCTGTTGTTATTTTTATTGTAACCATTCATTAGGTCTGCGCATTCACTGCGCTGACCGTAAGAAAATGTACCACGGCCAAGCAAAAATCCCATCGCCAAAGGCGATTCTGCATGGATTTTTGCCTGTAACTGTGGGGAGACTGAACAGTTACTTTTTATTTATTATATCATAAACAGCAGCCGTATTTCTGCGGTCAGATAAAATGGGCAAAAATTTACAAGGATAGGTAAAATATATTATAGGTTAGCAGAATTTTATGGATTTTAGGTGAGAATAAACGGTAAGATGTCTGAAAAGAGAAAAAATAATGATGGAACGGGTCATGGGAGCCTATTCAGTAAAAGCAAATATTTTTATATACTTTTTACATCAGGACGCTGAGTGAAAAAATGTTCAGCGAAAAAAAGGAGGAACTGTTTATGAGAAAGAAACTGGTAAGCGTGCTGCTGTGTGCAGGCATGATCGCATCTATGGCCGCCGGATGCGGCAGTAATGAGAGCGGAAGCGGAAAAAAGGAGGAAGCAAAATCATCCGATGGTAAAGTGGTGCTTAATGTGATCAATTATCATGTGGGTACAGATTATGCTGCTGAATATTATGATTACCTTTTCACAGAATTCCAGAAGACAGAAGAGGGTAAGAATGTGGAATTCAAATTCGAGGAGATTCCCACAACAGATGCATACAACCAGAAAATCAAACTGCTGATTTCCAGCGGTGACCTTCCGGATATTGTACTAAACGGAGGCAACAATATAATTAATCTGGCAGTGGAGTCAGGAAAAGTCCAGGACCTGACCTCTTATTTTGAGGAGGATGCAGAGTGGAAAGCGCAGTTTGATGAGAGCTCTCTGGAATTTAACTCTGTGGACGGCAAGATTTACGGAGTTCCTGTGTCAAAGGAGATTTCCTATATCTATTACAACAAGGAATTGTTTGAGCAGGCAGGCCTGGAGGCCCCTGATGTGGCATATGAGACCTGGGATGATTTCTTCAAGGCATGTGATACCCTGAAGGAGAAAGGCATCACACCTCTCGGTATGGATACCGCAGACCTGGGATGGCTTACGAACCTGTGGTACAGCGGATTGATCGGAACAGGCGGGGAGACAGGAAATGAATTTATGAACACCATGTACCCCACAGATTACAATACACCGGAAGTTGAGAAAGCCACAACGGATCTGCAGAACATGCTGGCTAATTACACTACCGCTGACGCGGTGGGTGGTAAATACGATACCATGGCAACCCATTTCTTTAACAGTGAAGTAGCCATGTTCCCCAACGGTCCGTGGATGATCCCGGATATCAGAAGTGAAGAGAAAGCGCCGGAAGGTTTCTATGACAAGGTTGGTATCATGCTTCTGCCGGAGTACGGAATGGAGATGGTTCCCACACCGGGCGATATGGTAGGTGCAAAAGACCAGGACAAGATCGACGCGGCAGTTGCATTCTTAAAATTTGAAACATCCATTGAAAACCAGTTAAAAGGACTGGAAATGGCAGGTCTTCAGCCTGTATCCAGCCAGGTTGAGATTCCGGATTCCCTGAAGGATTCCGACCCTCTTATGGCGGAGGTCCTTGAGATCCAGCCCAAGGCAAAATGGACATACGGACAGAACCAGGCGTACTGGTATCAGAATGTCATCGACACATTCTCCACAGAACTTCCGGAGCTTGCCTATGCCAATATCACCCCGGAAGAGTTCTGCACAAAGCTTTCCGAAGCGGCAAAGAAAAATTAACGTAACTGTCCGGCACCTTCACAGTTATACAGCAACACAATAAATAGCTTAAAATTGGGGCTGTTGTACGAAATCTCACAAGGTACAGCAACCCCATTTTTTGAAAGGGGACAACTATGAGCACTAAGAATAAAAAAATATGGATCGCACTGTTTATTGTGCCATGCATGATTTTATTCGTCTTAATTTACGCGGCGCCGATCGTGACGGTCCTGTACACCTCCTTATGTGAGTATACAGTTTCCACAAGTCCTGTATTAAAAGGACTGGAAAACTTTAAAACCATTTTCCGGGATAAGGATTTTCTGGAGTCTATTAAAAATACCCTGGTGTGGGTGGTCCTGCAGAGTACCTTCCACGTAACCCTGGGATTTATTATGGCACTTGTACTGCGCAGAAAGCCAAAAGGCTGGAAGATTGTCAGAACCGCTTACATGATACCCAATATAATACCGACAGCAGCCACCGGTGTTATGTTCACACTTCTTTTAAATCCCACATTCGGCGTGCTGAAATCAGTCTATGGTATCTTCGGTCTGGATACTGCCCAGATCCCTAACCTGTTCGGCAATTCCAAATTCGCTTTCTGGACAGTGACATGTACCTGGATCCTCTATTCCGGATTCAACACGATCATATTCCTGGCGGAGATGGGGGCTGTGGATACGGCAATCTATGAAGCTGCCAGAGTGGACGGGGCCAAACCGTGGCAGATGGACCGCTACATTACCATTCCGCTCATGAAGAATATATTCGGCACCTGCGTTGTGCTGGCGTCTGTGGCAATGGTATCTCAGTTCGATATCATCTATGTGACTACAAAAGGCGGGCCGGGCAACTCCACCCTGAACCTGCCCACCTATCTGTACAAGGTGGCAACCCTGGAAAATAACTACGGCAAAGCAAATGCGGTGGGAGTGATCCAGATTGCCCTGGGACTGGTTCTGGTGGTTCTCATCCAGGCCTTGTTCCGGGAGAAAAAAATGAAACAGGAGGGGAAATAAATGTATCACGGATCAAAAGTGAAAAAGAGTCTTCTGGGCATACCAAAGTATATCTTTATGCTGTTTTTTGTTCTGATCGCCATAGGTCCCATGGTGTGGGCCTTCTTAAGCTCTTTTAAAACCTATGCGGAAATTAACTCATCAGCCATCGCGCTGCCAAAGAGCCTGAATCTGCAGAATTATAAAGATGCCTTTAAGTATGCGCCTATTGCAAAATATTTTCTGAACAGTGTGCTGATCGTGGGTATCAGCGTGCTGGTTACCGTCTGCGTAGTTGCCATGTGCGCCTATGTGGTTTCCAGATTCCGGTTTAAATTTAAGACAGCTATTGTGCTTATGATCTCAGCCTCCCTGATGCTGCCTGCACAGGCCATATCCCAGCCGCTTTTTGCCATCTTCAAGGCACTCGGGATCTTTGATACAAAGCTGGGGCTGATCCTTGTCTATTCGGCTATGGGGATCCCCATGTCTTTCTTTGTCATGGTGAGTTATTATGAGACGATTTCCACTGCGCTGGAAGAGTCTGCTTACATAGACGGGGCTACATTCCTGCAGACATTCCTGCATATTATCCTCCCTCTGGCAAAACCGGGCCTTGTGACCATAGCACTGCTGCAGTTTATCAACACCTGGAATGAGTTTTATTTTGCGCTCATGCTCACAAGCGGCGACAGTGCCAGAACAGTGCCCATTGCATTGAACTATTATATGGGAACCTTTGCGAACAATTATTCTGCCCTGTTTGCGGCAGTGGTCATGACAGTTATGCCTACTATTTTAGTGTTTATTATTCTGCAGAGGCAGGTTATGGAGAGTTTGACCGCCGGAGCAGTGAAAGGATAAAGGATGGATATCAATAAAAAACCGATTTACCCTGTGGAATCGTGGGACATTACGGAGACCGCGTTCAGGGTCGAAAACAATTATAGGAACGAAACCACATTTGCCCTGTCAAACGGATACATTGGCACAAGGGGCACATTTGAGGAAGCATATGATTTTGATATAGATACCGGTTTGGAAGGAAATTTCATCAATGGGTTTTATGAAAGTGAAGTGATCCGTTACGGGGAAGCCAATTTCGGCTCCCCTCTCCACAGCCAGTCTCTTCTGAACCTGCCTAACGCAAAGGAGATCAGGCTGTATGCAGGCAATGAGGAGTTCCATATGCAGAAGGGCAGGGTCAGCGATTACAGCCGTGTACTTCGTATGCGGGACGGGATTCTGGAGAGAAGCCTGTTGTACACTACACCGTCAGGAAAGCAGATGCGCATAAATATCAGGCGTTTTGTGTCTTTCCAATGGAAAAACATAATGGAGATCCGATACAGTGTGACGCCTCTTAACTTCTCGGATGAGCTTACCTTTGTTACTTGTCTTGAGGGAAATGTGGAAAACCATACCAGAAAGACGAACCCCATTGTGGATTACGGTCCCTTTGGACGCAGACTGGAGCCGGTAAAGACAGAGGCAGAGGATAGCAGCATTTACTACGAGGCGGTCACAAAGAACAGCCGCCTCACTGCCGCGTGCGGATGCCTTCATAGTTTGGAGGGGGCTGTATATAAAGTCAGTGCCCATAAGGAGGATCTGAGGGCCTCCTTGACCTATACTGTGAAAGCGGAGCAGGGAAAGACCGTCTGCCTGGATAAGTATATATGCTACAGTTCTGACTTGGATATGGAGACAGAAGAACTGGAGCCGTTCACTAAGAGGATGTTAAAAAGTGCTGCCGCTGCCGGCTATGAGCAGGCCGAAAAAGAGCAGATCCGGTACATGAACCAATACTGGGAAAAGGCCGATGTGGTGGTGAAGGGGGATGATGCTTTGCAGCAGGGAATCCGTTTTAACCTGTTCCACATCATGCAGTCAGCGGGACGTGACGGGAGGACCGGCATGGGGGCTAAGGGACTCAGCGGTGAGGGATATGAGGGGCATTATTTCTGGGATACGGAAATGTATGTGCTGCCTGTATTTGTCTACACCGACCCGGAGCTTGCCGCACATCTGCTGGACTACCGCTACGGGACGCTGGACCAGGCCAGGGCCAGGGCTCGGATCCTGGGGCACGAGAAGGGCGCCCTGTATCCATGGAGGACCATTAACGGGGAGGAGGCATCCACCTATTATCCTCTGGGAACCGCCCAGTACCACATTATTGGAGATATTGCATATGCCCTCTGCCTGTATCTGGATGTGACAAGGGATAAAAAATATTTTCTGGAAAAGGGCGCGGAAATGCTCATAGAGATGGCTCGTATCTGGGCGGATGTGGGCAGCTTTGCAGAATGCAGAGGGGGAAAATACTGTATTTGCGATGTGACAGGGCCGGATGAATATAACGTACTGGTAGATAACAATTTCTATACAAACCTGCTGGCAAGGGAAAGTCTGCGGGCTGCCCTGAAAGCTGTCAGGTATCTCAAAGAACAGGAACCGGGGACATATGAGGGGTTGGCCGGGAAACTGGATTTTGCCTGGGAGGAGACGGAACTCTGGGATAAGATCATTGAAAATATGTATTTCCCGTATGATGAGAAGCGCGGGGTCTATCCTCTGGATGACGGATTCATGATGCGCAGGCCCTGGGATGAAACCAGGATTCCGCCGGAAAAAAGGGCCTGGCTGTATGAGAATTATCACCCTCTGTTTATCATGCGGCACAGGATGTCAAAACAGGCGGACGCCATTCTGGGTATGTACCTGTACAGCAACCTGTTCACGGAGGAGGAGCTGAAAAGAAATTATGATTTTTACCAGGAAGTAACACTGCACCACTCTTCCCTTTCCACCTGTATCTTTGGCATCGTAGCCTGTGAGATTGGATATTACCAGGAAGCGTATACATACTTCTCCCAGTCAGCCAGAATGGATCTGGATGATTACCACAACAACTTCTATGCCGGGATCCATGCTGCCAACATGGCGGGGACCTGGCAGGCAGTGGTAAATGGGTTTGCAGGTCTCAGGACCAATGACGGCACCCTGCGTTTTAAGCCGTATCTGCCGGAAAAATGGAAAGGATATCAGTTCTGTATCGGTTATCAGGGCAGCACCATAAAAGTGGAGATTGGAAGAAAATCGGCTGATTTTACTTTGCTTGAGGGAAAGCCTGCGGTTTTCTATGTAAATGGGAAAGCGTGCAGTATCAAAGAGGAAGGAGGTACCTGGCATGAAGAAATATAAGGCTATATTTTTTGACTGGGACGGTACGGCTGTCCTCTCCAGGACAGCGCCGGTGGATCAGGTTGTGGTTCCCATGAAAAAGTTGTTGTCAGAGGGTGTGAAACTGGCGGTCATAAGTGGTACTACCATCAATAACATCGGGGACGGGAAGCTCCATAGATACTTCACCCCAAAAGAAAGAAAAAACCTGTTCTATGGCCTGGGGCGGGGAGCTTACAACTATCATTTTACGGATGAGGGGGAACCGGAGGTTTTTTACAGCCTGATTCCGGATAAAGAACGGATGCTCAAAATTCACGGGGCGTGCTACAAGATCCATGAGCGGCTGCTGCGGGAGTTTGATTTTAAGACAGATATTGTATTTTCCAGGCCAAATTACTGCAAGATAGATATTCTGGTGGAAAATGACAGGAATGGTCAGTTGTTTTTTCAGGAACATGAGCTTGACAGTTTGAATGCGGTTCTCAAGGAACATGGAATCGGTGATCTGAGACAACTCATACGCATAGCAGAGGAAGTGGGCAAAGAGGAAGGATTATCCCTGACCGCCACAACTGATGCAAAGTATCTGGAAGTTGGATTGTCCAGCAAAAGCGATAATGTAAATGCCATTCTGGAGCTTCTGGACATGGAATGCGGCTTACAGGCAGAGGACTGTTCTTTCTGGGGGGATGAGTATATGGGGCTTTCGGAGGGATTGTTTGGCAGTGACAGCTTTATGCTCACTGCGCGTACCAGAGCAGGGGATTTTTTTGATGTATCAGCAGCGGGAGGACAGCGCCCCCAAGGTGTGCAGGTACTGGGAGGAGGTGTGGAACGGTTCATCGGTTTTCTGGAAGCCCAGAGCAATTTATAACAATGATAGGTTAAGAGGATGAATGTATGAGGAGATTAGGAAAAAGAATTATTGCAGGCATAGCTGCCTGCTGTATGGTCTGCGCTACAATGCCGGAAATTCCGGTAAAAGCAGACACAGAGGGAACCACCTATTATGTAGACCAGGATGGGGGAAATGACAATGCGTCCGGTACCAGCCGGTCAGAGGCCTGGTCCTCCCTTGAAAAGATAAACAGCGTCACATTCCGGCCGGGCGACCAAATTCTCTTTCAGAAGGGGGATGTGTGGACCGGGCAGTTAAGCCCCAAGGGGTCCGGTGAGGAGGGAAATCCCATTGTCATCGGAGCTTACGGTGAGGGTGATGAAAGGCCCAGGATCGACGGGAATAACTGGTGCGGGGAAGACGGGGATGATTTGGAGAACAGGATCTTCAACGCGGCAGTTTACTTTTACAACCAGCAGTATTGGGAGATCACGTCCCTGGAAGTGACTAACAGAATACCCGGTGACAACCCGGATGACCATATTAAAAAGTACGGCATCCTTATCATGGGTGAGGATGCGGGAACCCTGCGGCACATGTACTGCCAAAACCTGTATGTGCATGATGTGGTGTCACATCCCATAGGCCAGCAGGCGGGTATTGGCCGGGGCGGTATCATCTATATTATCAGGGGAAATCAGGTGCCTACCTGCTGGGATGATATTGTGGTGGAAAATAACTATGTGGGGCCGAACATCAACCACTACGGCATTAACTTCCTGTCCACCTGGGGCAGCAGCCGGTTTGCACATGAGAGCGGCATTCCGGACAGCGAGTATGCCAATCAGAGGGTCAACAGCACTAATCTGGTCATCCGGAACAATTACTGCAAAGATATCGGGAATGCGGCAATCTGTCCCTCGGCCTACAGCAATGCCCTCATAGAGCACAATACATGTGACGGCTGCAACAGCGGTCCTAACGGAAATGTACCTGTTTGGTGGGAGAACGGGGACTGTACTGTGGTGCAGTTTAATGAGGTCTTTGGTTCGGGCGCATCCAGCAGCAAGGAGGATTCCCAGGCATTTGACGCGGACGTGAACGCAAAGCTGAATTATATCCAGTACAACTACACACATGACAATCCCTCCGGCGCGTTTTTTGAATGTGCCCTGGGAACAAAATATACCACTTATATCCGCTATAATATCAGCGAGAATGACGGATGGGGAACCAACATGTACGGCGGCGGTGCCATTGTTACCCTGGGCGGATACTCCAGCGGAAGCGGAAATAAAATGTATGTCTACAACAATGACTTTTACCTCAGTGAAGGCCATGACAGCTATATCACCAATAACTGGGACCAGCAGCAGTTAAACGATGCGGACTTCCAGTTTAAAAACAATATCATTTACAGCGACGCGGAATCCAAAGGCTGGAGTGAATGGTTCAAGGGCAGCGTAGACAACAATGCCTACGGCGGTTCAGACCAGAGCATCAGGAGGACGGATGATGAAAATGCAGTGGAGATCCAGGCTTCTGATTTTGAAAATTTGGGGACCGCAGGGGGCGGAGTGGATGGATTTAAGTTGAAAGAAAACTCGGGCTGTGTGGGGACAGGCGTACTTATACCGGACAACGGCGGGCTGGATTATTTCGGCAATCCGGTATCCTCCGGGGAAAAGCCGAATATCGGTGCTGACAACAGTTTTGCCCAGATTGGTGCGCAGAACACGGGAATCGACTTTGAGGACCGCCCTGAGGCGGAGACGGCTCTTACAGGTTCCTACCAGGATTGCGATTTCCAGGAGGGATGGCTCACGGCACTGACAGATAATTCAAAAGAACTGTATGGGGACGGTCAGGGTACCGTATATAAAATCACCCTTCCGGCCAATAAGACACTGAAATCCTTCCAGGCACACTGTGCGGGAAGTGCCCTGGTAAAGATCGGCGGCAGCGGATACGAGAAGACATTTAACATCACAACGCTGAAGAACACCTATGAACTCCAGATTCCATCCGCGATCAAGGAACTGACCGTCACGGTCAACGCACCGAAAGGAAGCCGGGACGTGAAGTTTGACAATCTTGTTCTGGAGGATGCAGAGTATGCCAGAAATAATCTGGCTCTGAACAAACCTTCTTATTCGGAGGGAAATGACCAGTATCCTCCGTCCTGCGGAAACGACGGGGATGAGGGGACTATGTGGGTACATGCCGGGGAAGACCCGGGTGCCTACTGGTTTGTGGATCTGGGTGAGGATCATGACCTGTCTGACTTTGAACTGGTATTTGAACAGGATGAGGAAAATGCCTGGGGTTACACCATTGAGGCGGCACGTGACGGGGAAGCGTACTTTGAAGAACAGCCTATTTATGACGCATCAGAAAATACGGATGGTAACAGAGTGCAGACCGGAAGCTTTGAGCCCGGTACTTCCTATCGGTTCATTCTGGTAAGGCTCACAAAATTCCCGGGGGATGATTACTGGCCCGGATTTGCAGAATTTAAGATTTATGAAAGAGACAACAGTGAGCTTGACAAATCCGCTTTGACAGATTTGATCCTGAAAGTAAAATACATGCAGCAGGGCAGCTATACGGATGCGTCCTGGCAGAACTTGAGAAACGCACTGGAGCAGGCAAAGGCAGATTTTGACACGGCCGTCACTACAGAACAGGTGGAGGCAGCCATCCACGCACTGCAGGCCGCAGTGGACAGCTTAAAGGAAGAAACGGACGGCAACCTGGCCCTGAATAAGCCGGTGACAACATCGGCACCGGAGTATGCGCCAGGGACCAACGGCAATGACGGCAGGACAGACACCTTATGGATCGTAAACGGTGACGCAGTGGAAACGCTGCTGCCCCAGTGGTGGCAGGCGGATCTGGGCAGGGAGTTTGTGCTCAACAGCTACCAGCTCGACTTTGAAGAGGACGGGGCTGAAGGATTTTGGCAGTACAGGATCGAAGGATCAAAAGACGGTGAGAATTTTGATGTCCTGGAAGATAAGACAGAGTCCGCAAGCGGTATCCGTACAGAAACCGGTACCCTGACATCAGAGGAAAGTTACCGCTATGTGCGGGTGGTGCTCACAGGATTTCCGGAGTATGACGGTGCGGATTACTGGCCGGCATTTGCGGAATTTCAGGTATACGGACAGGAACCGCCTGTACAGCCGGTAGTGGATAAGGAACTGCTGAAGGCAAAAGTGGCAGGCGCAAAGGCGCTGAACCCCGAAAAGTATACAGAAGAAAGTTACAACGGGCTTCTTGAAAAGATCACAGAGGCGGAAGCAGTCATCGAAGATGAAGAGGCTGCTCAGGAACTGGTTGACCGGAAGAGTGAGGAGCTGCAGGCGCTTATAGATGCCCTTGAGGTCAGGGTCATCCAGGATGTGAGGAAAGACAGGCTTGCTGCACAGGCGGCAGGTTTTAAGGCGGCAGACGCTGCTTTATATACAGAGGAAAGCTTTGGGTATCTGACGGATGTGCTTGCGCAGGCATCTGAGGCATTGGAAGAGAGCTGGTATACCCAGGAGATGGTGGATGCTGTGTCCGCGCTTTTGGAGGAGGCGGTAAATGGGCTTGCCCCTGCCGATGAGGTTTCGGAGGATGAGACAGCAAGGGATATGGCACAGATGAGGATTGCCCAGACCGCTGCCCTTGACACGGCCCTTTATACAGAGGAAAGTCTTGAAAAGGCTGCGCTTCTGAGCAAAACACTCAGTGATGCCCTGGAGGACCCGGAACTGACTGCAGAGGAGATCAAGGACCTTACCGCACAGCTTGCCGCCGCATTGTCAGAACTTGCAGACAGGGAAGAACCGGCTTTGGTTGACCGGGAGAGGCTAAAAGGAAAGATAGCGGAGGCAAAGGCCATTGCCAAGGACGGGTATACAGAGGAAAGCTATGGAAATCTGCAGAGTGCGATCGCCGCGGCAGAGGGTGTGTACGGGAATGAAAATGCATCCCAGGAACAGATTGACGAACAGGTGGAGCTTCTGAAAATTGCCATATCAGCGCTGGAGAAGAAACCGGAAGAGAAACCGGAGAATCCAAAAGACCCGGAAAAACCAAGCGATCCCAAAGATCCGGAGAAACCAGGTGAACCGGATGATCCCCATAAACCGGGTACGACACCTACAACACCCACAACACCTGACACACCGGGAGATACAGACAAGGATAAACCGAATACACCTGTAAAACCATCCGGGAACGGGCTGGGGAACAAGACAATCACTCCAAATGGAGGCACAACCGGAACCAAAGGCACATCCGGCAGCGGAGTAAAGGCAGCCAAGACAAAGGATGAGGCACAGGCAGGATTGTTCTTATGTTCTCTTGCCGTATCGGCTGTGGGGATTCTTTTACTGGAAGTGAAAAGGAAGAAAAACAGAAGATAACATTAGAAACCGGGACAGCCAACTCTATAGAGGAGGCTGCCCCGGTTTCATTATTTTTTATTCTTTTTGCTTCTCTTTTTCCGGTGTCTCTTAATTTTTATTATTAGAAGTACAATATAGAAAATAACAGCAGTTACCAAAAAAATAAGCGCCGGATATTTCCATTTGGGCATGTTCTGGAAATTATAGTTAAGTTCCTGAAAAAAATCTCCCAGGGAAGAGGAAGAGGTCTTAGGCGTTCGGCCGGCAGAGGTGTTGCTTTGGTCTGCGGTGCTGCTTTGTGCTGCCGCCCTGGCTGTATTGGCAGGGGAACTTTTGACTGTTTCCAGAAATTCCGGCAGGGTAAGGGTTGGACAGACTTCCGCATGGCTGACAGCCAGGAGCTGTTCCCCCAGATAGTACTCTGTGGTCTGTTCCTTCTTTTCTAAGCTGGTCTTCCGGGTCAGATCCTCAACAGGCAGGTCTGCGGGCAGGTCTACCGTCACGGTATCTGTAAAGCGTGTCATCATTTTGGATTTTGTCAGGTTATACAGATAGCGTTCAATAGGCAGAGGCTTCAGGCATTGGACTTCCCCTTTTTGGGCAAGGACCGCCTTGTGAAAATTGGAGAAGCCATAGTCCAGCAGTGCAGCAGTGTCCGGGTATTGATAGACGGCATTGTCGGCCAGAACAACGGAGATAAGGTACATGCCGTTTCTCTGGGCATAGGTCACAAGGGTATTTCCCGCGTCACTGGTATATCCGGTCTTCCCTCCCAGACAGCCGTCATAATGCAGATCCCCTGTTACCAGCATTTTGTGATGGTTGTTCAGCCAGCGTTCTTCATCTGTGATGTTTGTCTTGGGTTCAATGTAGTATTCTTCGCCAATGATACTGCGGAAGGTTTCATTCTTGAAGGCTTCCCTGGCAATGTTGGCAAGGTCCCTGGCCGTGGTGTAGTGTTCCGGGTCGTGAAGGCCGTTGGCGTTGACAAAATGGGTATTTTTGCAGCCCAGCTCCTCAGCTCTGGCATTCATCATATTTACGAAGTCAGGGATACTCCCGCCCACGAATTCTGCCACGCCGGAGGAGACTTCATTGGCAGAAGCCAGAAGGATGGCGTACAGACTTTGTTCCATTGTAAGTATCTCACCCGGTTTGATGCCGATATGTGTGCTGCCGGGTTCAATGCCGTTTACTGCTTCGGCTGAGAAGGTGACCTGGTCTGTAAGGGCGCTGTTTTCAATTGCCACCAGGGCGGTCATGATTTTTGTGGTACTGGCCGGATAGCGCTTTTCATCAATGCCTTTGGCATAAAGTATCTCACCTGTCTCTGCATCCATGAGGATGGCGGTTTCGGCTGCTACCTGCGGGCCTGTGGGCCATCCGGGGATGGCGTCGGACTGGACTTCCCAGTTGTAGCTGTCAGGCGGGGCGTTTGGATCCTTTGGCGTCTCAGCCGCATTGGGGTCAGTGGGAGCTTGCGCAGCATTTGGGTCGGCAGGGGCCTGAGCCGCGTTTGGGTCGGCAGATGCCTGCGCTGTGTTTGGGTCGGCAGGAGCCTGCGCTGTGCCTGGGTCAGTCGGAGCCTGTGCTGTGTTCTGCTCTGCTCCGTATATGGTGGTCTGACCGCTGCCAAGGAGCAGACAGGAGGACAGGACCAGGGCGTTTATCCATAATCTGGGTCTTTTCACAATAAAATCCTCATTTCTTTAAGGCTTTAATCATTATAAGAGATTTTTTCCACGGTTACAAGCCCTTTTCCCATGCTTAAAGTGTTTTGACATACTCGCTGGGGGGCAGACCGACGAATTTTTTGAACTTCCGGCTAAAATAACCAGCATTGCTGAAACCGGTGACCTCCGCTACATAGCTTACATTTTCCACACCGGAATGAAAAAGCTCCAGGGCTTTGTTTAACCGTATCTGGTTAATGTAATCATTGATGGTGATACCTTCGTCCCGTTTAAAGCAATAACACAGATAGCTGTAATTCTGGAACAGGTTTTGGGCGATATCTTCGATGGTCAGTTCAGGATTGTTATAGTGCTGCAGAATATATTCCCGGACATTGCGGGTAACAGAGCAAGCAGACGCCGTATGGGTCTCCTGCTTCAGCTGTTCTGTAAATACATGGATCATCCAGTCCCTGATCTCATCACAGGTATGAAAACTGTCAAGCGTGTCCGAGAGACTGCGGGAGTCTCTGAACAGGAAACAGTTTATGGTATTCTGCTCGTTCATGGCAGACAGCAGGGCGGAGAGCAGTTCATAAGTGCAGAATATAATATTATCATAGGACAGCTTTTTCTCCCGGAAGGTATGATAACATCGGTTCAGTCCATCTGTGATATTTTCCAGATCACGCTGGCGTATCAGTTTTTTGATTTCAGCCAGTGCTGCCTCCGGTATGCGGTAAGCGGTCAGGTTCCATTCATCGTAAAAAAGAACCCGGCCCTCAAAGCTGCGGGCGTTTTTCAGACAGACAGAAGCCTCTCTATAAGCTATTATTATTTCCTGTGCATGATTATGCAATGCACTCTGCCCAATATGAAATGAGGACTCCTGTTGCTGAAGGTATTTAGACAATGTATCCATTTCCTTTTTAGTATCCTGCAGACATTCTGTTTCCCGTATGAGACAGATTTGGGAGCGGCGTATGGGGAAAATCTCACATTTGCCGTCCGCATATAGAGATTCCTCAAGGTGTTTCTGTATGTCTTCTGTATGAGAGGACAGTGTCTCGGGTAATTCAATAATGCTGATAGCGTAACTGTCAAATGGAATGGAAATATGCAGTTCCTCCAGATAGGAGGAGAGCTGCAGTTTGTTAAAGGACACATGCCCGTCTATGATATCCAGAAGAAAGTGCTCCTTGATGTATCTCATTCGGTGTTCTTCCAGGGCTTTGACATGAAAACGGTGTTCCCGTTCCGCTGAGATTTCCCGTTTTAGGTTATTTAAGGATTCCGTCAGAAGAGAGAAATCAACCGGCTTCAGGATATATTCCGAAACATTAAGGCGGATGGCCTGCTGTGCATATTTGAAATCACCATAACCGGTAAGCAGGATGCACTTACAGCTTATCTGTTCCCTGCGCACCATCTCAATTAATTCAAGCCCGGTGATCAGGGGCATGTTAATGTCTATGATAGCAATATCAGGGTGTTTGTCACAAATTAACCGGTACCCGTCTCTGCCATTGTTGGCATCTCCTATAATCTGAAAACCCAGTTCTCCCCAGGGGATCGCTCTCTTCAGAGAGTTCCGGAAAAAGTATTCATCATCGATCAACACGACCTGCAGCATGGCATGTCCTCCTTTTTTATAGCTCTACAGCGGGAAAAGACAGGATAAACAAGGAATATTTACCCGGTTCACTGTGGATTTCAATTTCAGCTTTATTATTAAAATGTATATTCAGGCGTTTTACAATATTGGATATACCGAAATCCTTTGTCAGCCTTTCTTCTTTCAGGGAATCGTAAATGGAAGTTATGGTATCACAGTCCATTCCGGCTCCGCTGTCATATATCTCAAAGAAAATCCGTTTGTCCTTTAAATAACCGGTTACTTTAAGTTCTCCTTTTTCACATTTTGTTTTTAATCCGTGGTAGATCGCATTCTCTACCAGGGGCTGTAATGTGAGTTTTGGAATCTGGCAGGCTGAGATCTCATCCGCCACATCTAAAGAAAACTCCATGAATTCTATGTAGCGAAGCTGCTGGAGACTCAGATAGTTCTCCGTCATATTCACTTCCCTGCCGATACTGATAATGTCATGCCCGTCACTGAGGGAGGTCCTGTAAAAATTAGCCAGGTGTGCGATGGAATTGAGGGCATAATCATCCATGTGGTCCCGGATAAAACTGTTGACCATTTCCAGGACGTTATACAAAAAATGAGGTTTTACCTGAGCTTGTATAAGCTGAAGCTGCAGTTTCCGTTTGTTTTTCTGCTGTTCTTTAATATTATTCATCAGCTCTGAAATTTTATCCAGAAGGGAGTTGAAGGTCTGTCCCAGCATACCGATCTCATCATTTGGTATATTTTCCTGCCGAACCTCCAGATTGCCGTTCTTTACCTTTTCCATGGTTTTATTCAAAGAAAATATAGGCCTTGTTATGATCCTGGAGATAGAGTAGGCAGAAACAAGCGCAAACACAATGCAGGCCACACAGGTAATGAAAATTTGGGATAAATGGGAAAGAACAAGCTGGTTAATATTTGAAAACGGTGAGACGATCAGATAAACCCAGCCCATGCGCGGATACTTCTGTGAAGTTACAGTTACTTTCTGCCCATTGGAGGAGGTAATGATACTGCTGTTATTTACCAGGTAATTGTAGTTTATTTTACTTTTATAATAGAAACTTGCGGTGTAGGGATTAAAGTCACTTGAGGAGTATGTCTTGTCTGAGATGATATAGCACTCCTGCAGAACCGCTTTTGTATCCGAACTGAGTTCCGCGTCATTGATGATATAAACATTGTCTGAAAGGTTCTTGGTTATTTTATCCAGCCGGCTCCGGTCCATATAAACAGCCAGATATCCAAGTAGGGTGTCCTCTTGGTAGACAGGCGTTACACAGGAAACAGCCCAGGAAAGGGCATTGGTTTCGCTGTCAACCAGCATATGCGGAGTCGTCCAGATAAAACGATCCTTCTCACAGCCGGAGAGAAGGGAACGGTTAAAGTGCCAGGACAACTGGTTTTTATTATACTTTTGCTCTCCCACAAAAGCGCAGTCTGTGTTTAAAAGGCTGGCGCCCAGCAAAAAATCCGCAGACGACAGATAGGGTGCAGCCAGAATACCGAAATCAAGGGAAGCGTAGGCCTCCGGCTGTTCATGTGCCAGGCTGTAGGAAGCCGAAAGGTAATCCTTTACAGATTGGTCCCGGGCAATGATACCGCTGAGACTCTCCACGGAGTCAAGGAGTGTGTCAGTGGATTCCTGCAGACAGCCAATGGTCTGCAGATCATTGATCCTTGTCTGCTCAAGCAGGGAATTGGCCGATATTTTATTTGCAATGTAAGTGATGACAATAATGGGTATTGCCATGAAAATAAAAATGTACAAGAAAATTTTAGAACGAAGGGAAAGGAATCGTCTCATAGCACAAAAATACTCCTTATAAAATGACAAAAACCGACAATATTATCAGTAAACCGACAATAATTCATTCATAGTATAGCAAGTCTTTGCTATAATTGCAAACATCAAAGGAAACAATAATGCAAAGAAAGAGAGGATGTAAACGTATGAAGAGAAGGATGATCGCAGCGGTTTTAGCAGGACTTATGATATCCGGTCTTGCCGGATGTGGAGATGCAAATGGAAATTCAAAGGATAACGGGACGGATACCTCCGGGGAGAAGGAGGCCCCGGAAGGACAGGAAGCGGAGGAAAGCATTGTAAAGAGCGGGACAAAAGGCGGTGGTGATGTGACCCTTCGACTGGCCTGGCTGGGAACCGGGCAGGACAAGGAGACATTGGATAAGTGCCTGCAGAAGTATACGGATAAAACGGGAATTGGTGTAGAGACGGTATATATCCCCGGTTCCTGGACAGAATACTTCACCAAAATGCAGACAATGATCGCCGGAGGTGATTATATCGACTGCGCTTATGTGGCGATTGAAGGGTTTGAGATGTTTGTGGATACAGGCATGGCGGCACCTATAGATGACTGGATCGAGAATCATAAAGAGGAATACCAGTCCACAGTGAATGACATTGACCAAAATATTATGGATAAGGTCACTTTTGATGGAAAAGTATATGCGATCCCCGAGGAGTGGAATAATGTGGTGACACATTTTAACACGAAACTGCTGGCAGATGCAGGGCTGTCCGTACCGGCAGAGAACTGGACAAAAGAGGAGTTTTTGGACTATTGTGAAAAGCTGACAAAAGAGAAGGACGGTGTGAAGCAATATGGAGTCTACGTTCCTGACTACTATTTTGGAGTGGAAGCCTGGCTGTATAATAACGGCGCTGCATATATGAATGATGACTTTACAGAGAGTACCATCAACTCGCCGGAGTCCGTGGAGGTCTTCCAGCTTATGCAGGATCTTATACATGAATATGGCTATGCACCTATCCCGGAGAAGAATGTGGATGCCATTCAGCAGCTTATTGACGGAAATGTAGCTATGGGATTCTGGGGAAGATGGCCTACCAATAATTATAATGCCAACGATTTTAAAGACGTGGCTGTGCAGTATATTCCCAGCTTCTCTCAGAACCAGCCAATTTGGGGCGGCGGCGGAATTTTTACCATGAAAGAATCCAAGCATTCGGATGAAGCCGCATCCCTTGCCAATTATATTGGTTCTGCGGAATTTATTAAAGAATTCATGGCAGCAGGTGCTATTCCTGTGTTGAACTCTGTTGCAAAAGAACTGGTGCCGGAGCTTGGGTATCCGGAGAATAACCAGATTTTCTATGAGAGTGCCGCCACTGCAAAGGCAGTTCATTCCCCCGTACAGTATCCGGAATGTGAAGCACTGGTATCACGTGTGATTTCGGATATTCTCGTAAATAAGGCGGACGTACAGACCACCCTGGATGCAGCAGCGGATGAGATGAACAGCTATTTGATGGATAACCTGGAGTAAGCGGGCGGGGTGTTTTCAAAGAAAGAGAGGGATTCTATGAGCAGTAAACAGTTGTCTGCGTTTCAGAGGAAAAGGCGGCAGGATAATATTGCAGGCTACGCTTTTTTGATTCCGGCTATGATCGCATTTCTGCTTTTTGTGGGCGGGCCAATGATCATTTCCTTTGTTTTGTCGTTCTTTGACTATAACTTGATTCAGCCGCCTGCCTTTACAGGGCTTAAAAATATCCGGAAGTTCATGATGGACCCCCAGGTAAAAATCTCTTTTGCCAATACTTTTAAGTTTCTGCTGATACTTGTGCCGGTCCATTGTTTCCTGGGTATGCTGCTGGCTTTTGCCGTTTCCTGTGTACATCATAAGAAAATGCAGACTGTGTACCGCAGTATCCTTTACTTTCCTACAGTAGTCACCACTGCGTCTGTAGCCATTGTGTGGGGATATATGTTTGGGACAGATACAGGGGTTATCAACTATTTTGTGCGTCAGATGGGAGGCAGCAATGTGCCGTGGCTGACAGATAAGGTTATGGTATATGTAACAATTGCTGTTTTCAGTTTTTGGAAGTTTATAGGTACCACATTTCTTTACTATTTTATTGGCCTGCAAAATATACCGGATGGGTATTATGAAGCGGCAAAGATAGACGGGGCCAATACCTTTCAGATTTTCCGCAAGATCACGCTGCCCCTATTGTCACCCACCATGTTTTTTGTAATCGTCACAAATATCATTGGGGTGTTCCAGATCTTTGAGGAGCCTTTTATCATCACCAACGGAGGACCGGGGACGGCCACGAAAACAGTGTCTTTTTACATATATGAGATTGCGTTCAAGCAGGTGCGGACAGGGTATGGGTGTCTGGTGGCGTTCAGTATTTTCCTTGTGATACTGGTTGTGACTGTGATTCAGTTTGCGGGGCAGAAAAGGTGGGTTACCTATGACTATGAATAGACAAGAAAAGGGAGGGGATAAGTATGGACAAGGTTAAGAAAGGGATTAAGGGGGGGACGCTGCATGTTTTTCTGATACTTCTATGTATCATAATGCTGCTGCCATTTTGCTGGGTGATCTCCACATCTCTGAGGCTGCCCGGAGAATCCTTTAAACTGCCGCCCAGTTTTTTTCCCACAGATTTCTGTTATGAGAATTATCTGGACGTTTTTACAAAATTCCCCTTCGCAAAGTTTTTGCTGAACAGCATGATCGTGGCAGTGTCATCCGTGGTGTTAAATACACTGGTAACCACTATGGCAGGGTACTCATTTGCCAGGATCGATTTTAAGGGCAGGAATGTGGTGTTCATGATATTCCTGGCAGGCATGATGATACCTGCCCAAGCTACCATGATACCTGTGTACATCGTAATGTCCAAGCTGGGTCTGGTGGGCAGTCTTTGGGCGCTGATCCTGCCGGCTATGATCAATCCCCTGTCCATATTTTTTGTAAGACAGTTTATGATGACCATACCGGACAGCTATGAGGAAGCTGCCTATATTGACGGGGCAGGCAGAGTGCAGATATATGCCAGGGTCATACTCCCTATGTCAAAATCAGTGATCGTTATGACGTGCCTGTTGAATTTTTTGTCTTCCTGGAACAATTTTATGGGGCCTTTGATCTATCTGTCAGACTGGGATAAAATGACACTCCCCATTGGCCTGCGTGTGCTGCAGGGGTACATGGGTACCGGAAGTGTATCTGTAGTTTTGGCGGGGGTGGCGATCTCCATTATCATTCCAACCGCTTTATATTTATGCGGTCAGAAGTATTTTCTGCAGGGTATGACCTTGTCGGGGTTAAAGAGTTGAAGTAGAAGAGGAGAATATAGTTATGGACAGATTTGTATATAAAAAAGAAAAGACCAGGGAAATTTCTTTTCCGCTGGGCGGGATCGGTACCGGATGTGTAGGGCTGGCAGGCAATGGACAGCTTATTGACATGGAGATTTTCAATCGTCCCAATAAAGGTTCTCATGCAGGTATGAGCCATTTTGCCGTGAAAGCCGAGGAGAAAGGGAATCTGCTGGACGCCAGGGTCATATGCGGTGACAGTTTTACGCCTTATACAGGGAAATATAACAGACCGCATTTCAACAGTTACGGATTTGGTTCTGACAGGGCATCCCTTGCCGGACTCCCGCATTTTAGGACTTGTGATTTCAAAGGCGAATTTCCCATTGCTGAGCTGTCATTTGCGGAGGAAAAATTTCCGGGCAGGGTTACCATGACGGCATTCAATCCATTCATTCCCTGCAATGAAGATGATTCCAGTATACCGGGGGCATTTTTTGAATTTGAGGTGGAAAATACATCAGATAAGGTACTGGACTACACCATAGCATTTACTATGAATAATCTGTATGCGGAAAATGGCGGCATCCATACTTCATTCACTGACAGGGGGCTACATATGATCCATATGGAGAACCACACTCAGAAAGGGGATCTGTGTATAGGAACGGATGCGGAAAAGACCAGTATGCAGCAGTATTGGTATAGAGGAAACTGGTTTGACAATCTGATGACTTACTGGAAAGAGTTCAAGTGCCCCGGTCCACTAAAAAACCGTACCTATGAAGGGGAAAAGAGAGCTTCGGATGTCAACTATGCGGCAGATGACTTGGCTGTGCTGGCTGCCCATATGACAATAAACCCGGGGGATACGGGGAAAATAAGATTTGTGCTTACATGGAACCGTCCATATTTTTATAATTATTGGAATCCGGAGAGGGATGAGGAATCCGAAAAGAAGAGGGCATGGAAAAACTATTATACCAGATTATTTGAAAATGCAAAGACCAGTAACTTTTACGCACTGGAAAATTGGGACAGATTATATGGGCTGACAGATTTATTCAGGAAAACCCTGTTTCAGTCCTCCATGCCTGAGGAGGCGCTGGATGCAGTATCTGCCAATATTTCTATTATCAAATCACCCACGTGTATTCGTCTGGAAGACGGTTCCCTGTACGGGTTTGAGGGTAACCACACTGATGCAGGGTGCTGTGAGGGGTCCTGTACACATGTATGGAATTATACTTATGCGGTGCCCTTTTTATTTCCAAGATTGGAACGCAGTATGCGGAGTCTGGAGTATACATACAGTATGCACCATGACGGTGGAATGGGATTTCGGCTGATGCTTCCGGTGGGGAGAGAGGCATGGGATTTCAGACCCTGCGCGGACGGGCAGTTCGGAACGGTCATGCGCGTGTACAGGGAGTATAAAGTAAGCGGAGACAAGGACTGGCTGGCTTCTGTTTGGCCAATGGTAAAGAAGAGTATAGAATTTGCCTGGTCGCCCGAAAATGAAGACAGATGGGATCTTGATAAGGATGGCGTGCTGGAGGGCAGGCAGCATCACACCCTGGATATGGAGCTTTTTGGAAAGAACGCATGGCTGACCGGTATGTACCTGGGAGCATTAAAAGCGGGAGCTGCTATGGCGGAGATCATGGGGGATGCGGATACAGCCCGGGAGTACCTGGGGCTTTTTGAGAAGGGGAAACAGGCAGTTAACAGCCAGCTTTTTAACGGGGAATATTACATTCAGGATATTGACTTGAAGGATAAAGGTATTTTGGACGTCTATGCAGGGGGAGGAAATTCCATGCATGACCAGGATATTTATACAGCTTATTGGAACCCGGAACAGGAAGAGATCATGTATCAGATCGGGGAGGGATGCGGCATTGACCAGGTTCTTGCCCAATGGCATTCCAACCTCATCGGATTGGGAGAGATCTTCGAGGAAGATAAGGTAAAGTCAGCCCTGCGCGCAATTTACAAATATAATTTTATATGTGCAAGGGATCATTTTAACCCCTGCCGCCTCTACTGCATTGACGATGAGAAAGGGCTGCTGATCTGCAGTTTTCCGGAGGGAAAAAAGAAACCATTTATTACCGCCCCCTATTCTGAGGAGACCATGCATGGATTTGAATATCAGGCAGCTGTCCATATGATACAGGAAGGTCTGGAGGAGGAAGGGCTGGATTGTATCAGAGCCTTGCGGGACAGATATGACGGTGAGAAGAGGAATCCCTGGAATGAGTTTGAATGCGGCAGTAATTATGCAAGGTCAATGGCCAGTTATGCCCTGCTGCTTACCTACAGTGGATTTCAGTTTGATATGGGAAGAAAGCTGATTGGATTCCACCCGGTTCACGCCAATGGATTTCGTTCCTTCTGGTCCCTTGACAGCGGCTGGGGGAAGGTAAGCTTTGAAGATGGCAAAAAGGATATTAAGATTTTGTATGGTGAGCTGCATGTCCGCCGTCTTGATTTCGGAAGCGCTGCCGGTGAGCCAAAACAGGTCAAAATAGATGGACATGACGTACCGTTTTGCAAAGAACAGGGAGTGATCTGTCTGGATATGGATTATTGTGCAGAAGATTTGGTATCCGTTATCTACCGGGAGGTATGACTATGTTTGATGGATTACAGATGAATATGGGGAATCTTTCGCGGCTTTCAGAAGCAAAAACCCGCTCTGTCAGTGCGGAAAACTTTACAGGAGAAAAAGGGAAGGGGGGCATGTGCCCCCTGGAAAAAGGTACGGCAAAAGAAGCAGCCAGGGACCTGGGCACAGGATGGAAGGTAAACCCATATATTGTTATACCGAAAGAATCGTATTTTACCATAGCTGACCTGAAAGGACCCGGTGCTGTGCAGCATATTTGGATGACTCCCGTAGGAAAATGGAGAAATACCATCATCCGCATTTACTGGGACGATAATCCGTATCCCTCTGTGGAATGCCCGGCCGGTGATTTTTTCTGCTGCGGATGGCAGGAATATTATCAGGTTTCCGCACTTGCAGTCTGCGTGAATCCCGGAAGCGGACTGAATTGTTACTGGAGCATGCCCTTCAGGAAAAGGTGCAGGATTACGCTGGAAAATAGAGATGAGGAGCCTGTGACGATATATTACCAGATTGATCATGTTTTGACAGAAGTACCTGATGACTGTGCGTATTTTCATGCACAGTTCAGAAGGGTAAACCCTCTTCCTTACAAAACAGACTATGTGATACTTGACGGTGTGGAGGGAACAGGTCAGTATGTGGGAACCTATCTGGCTTGGGGCGTTAATAACAATCTTTGGTGGGGAGAGGGAGAGATTAAATTTTTTCTGGACGGGGACGATAAATATCCTACCATATGCGGAACGGGCACAGAAGATTATTTCTGCGGTTCTTATGATTTTGAAGACCCTGTAACACATGACAGGTATCTGCCTTTTACTACACCTTATACCGGACTGCAGGTGGTGCATACGGACCAGCTGTATCAAGCGCAGAGAAGATTTGGGATGTACCGTTTTCATATTATGGACCCTATCCGTTTCAAGAAGGATTTGAAGGTTACGATTCAGGCTTTAGGCTGGAGGGAAGGAAAACGTTACCTGCCGCTGCAGGACGATATTGCATCGGTGGCCTTTTGGTATCAGACCATGCCAGGGAGAGAGTTTCCAAGACTGCCGGACAAGGATTATTTGGAAATTATTTAAAAATTAAGACGGAATAGAACCTTGAAAGATGTTTCAGGGTTCTTTTTTCGTTGAAAAATCAATCCGGTACCGGAAAAAACGAAAATGATATTGACAAAAAAGAGCATTGGTGTTATGGTTAATTACACAAGTAATGAACCATATAACTAATGCACGATACATATTCTTGAAAGAGAGGAGTGGGATACTTGCAGGAATTACTGAGTCAGGAAAAGTCCATATATTTACAGATCAAAGAGATGATAGAAAATGACATTATCCGTGACATCCTGCTGGAAGAGGAGCGCGTACCCAGTACAAATGAACTGGCAAAGCTCTATGCCATTAACCCGGCAACGGCGGCTAAGGGTGTGAATCTTCTGGTGGATGAAGGTACTTTGTACAAGAAAAGGGGGATTGGAATGTTTGTTGCAGCGGGAGCAAAGCAGAGTATTGTAAAGAAAAGAAAAAACAGGTTTTTTGACGACTATATCAGGAGCCTTCTGACAGAAGCAGCAAGCCTGGGAATTACCAAGGAGGAGCTGATAGATATGATAGCAGCCGGAAAAGGGGAGGAAGTAAAATGAGTGAGATGGTTTTAAGATGTGAGGATCTGGTGAAACAGTATAAAGATAAAAAGGCATTGGATAACGTAAGCCTTACCCTGGAGAAAGGGAAGATATATGGACTGATCGGAAGAAACGGCGCGGGCAAGACAACGCTTTTATCTATTTTAACTGCCCAGAACCCGGCTACTCACGGAACCGTGACATTGGCCGGGCAGCCTGTCTGGGAAAATGAGTCCTCCCTATCCCACCTTTGCTTTTCAAGGGAGATCAACGCGAATGCGAACAACAGCGGGATTGGCGGACTGAAGATAAAAGATTATCTCAAGATGGCAGAGACATATATGCCCCATTGGGATAAGGCTATGGCAGAACATCTTCTGAACATTTTTCATCTGGACAGGAAAAAGAGGATTTCCAAGCTGTCAAAGGGCATGACTTCCATGATTACCATAATTGTGGCGCTTGCCAGCAAAGCGGAATTTACCCTGCTGGATGAGCCAGTGGCAGGGCTTGACGTGGTGGCCAGGGAGCAGTTTTACAGAATCCTGCTGGAGGAGTACACAGAGACAGGGCGTACCTTTGTCATATCCACCCACATTATTGAGGAGGCAGCAGACTTGTTTGAGGAGGTTATCATCCTGCACGACGGCAGGATGATCCTGAAGGAAAACACCCAGGAACTTTTGGAAAGCTGTGTGCATGTCAGCGGGAAAGAGGAGGATGTGGATGTGGCAACAGCAGGGCTTGTAAAATACAGGGAGGAGAGCATCGGAAGAAGTAAAAGTGTCACTGTAAGACTGGGACCGGGACAGAGGCTGGAGAGCACGGAGCATGTTACGGTACAGCCCATGAATCTCCAGAAAATATTTGTGGCAATGTGCGGCGGGGAGGTGTAGCAATGAAAAAATGGAGAATGTTCATTGAATCAGCGTTACAGGTTATAGGAATGTCCATTGTGGTAGTGCTGGGGATCACACTGCTGACCGGAGGGCAGATCTACATGGGGTTTTCCGGTTCATCAGTTGGCCGGATGGTTTCTGATCTGCCTGCCAAAATGATCTTTGTCAGTATCTTTATCGGGTCAGTAACTTCCTCCAGTGTTTATTCAAGCTATATACCTGCCGCCATGAGCCTGAACTGCAGGCGTATAGATGCATTGATAGGAATGCAGATCATGAAGTTTATGATTGCCGTGCTTATGGCTGTCATCATGATACTGCTGTTTCAGATTGGCGGCTGGAAGTTTATGGATGGGGATGTGAGCCAGGCACTGGAACTGGTGGCGATCACATTCTGTGCTATGATACTGGTTGTGTCTTTGGGGGAGGTTGTGGGACTTATTTATCTGCGGTTTCACAAGATAGGTATGATGGCCATGGTAGTATTTTTCGCGGCAGGCGGTGGGGCTCTTGGGGGATTTGTAGGTATGACTCTTGAGAAGGGCATTTCTTTTAATTTTGAGTTTGCCAACATTCTTTTATACGCAGCCATAGCCGCGGCAGTGGTATGGGTATTGGATATTATCATCTCAAGACGCCTGCTTGCAGGTCTTGAGGTCCAGTAGAGGAGGAAAATTATGTGGAGATCAATAAAGGGCCAAGTAAAACTGGAGCTTTGTGACCTGGGTATTTATTTTGCCGTGGAGATTGGATTGTGTGTACTGGGTATGGCGATCATGATCTGTATACAGTTTTTCGGTCATGAGAAAAGTTATTTTCCAATGGGCAGCATGATAGCCACGTTAGGCGTACTGTGTATGGTGTTGTTTGGAAATATATTCGGCATGTGTATGGGATTTGATGTGGCAGTCAGTATGGGAAAGACAAGACGGTATTATGTACCGTCAGCGGTGATCACATACTTTATGATGACTTTGCTGCTGGTGGCTGGGCTGTTTGTGCTCCTTAGGGTGGAGACAGGAGTTTATGCTGTTCTGCTCCCGGGAAAAATAAAGGAGAGCATCCCCGTGCTGACAAAATTTACACTGCCCTGGGTCGTGGGTCTCTCTGCAGTGTTGACCGGATGTGGGGTACTGGGGGCTGCGGTGGTCAGACAGTTCAAAAGAGGAAGGATCATTATCCTGGCAGCCTGGCTTCTCGGCTGCTGGACCATACCGGGTGCCACAGAAGGCAGGGACAGAAATATCCTGGACCGTATGGGAAATGCATGGGGACAATGGTTCGCGGGTTTCCAGCTTCCGGTACAGATCAGTATGCTGGTGGGAGCAGGAGTTATTTTCACTGTGATCGCTTATCTGTTGTTTCGGAAACAGGCAGTGCAGTGGTAGGATTTAACAGCAGGTGTATCGTTTGCGAAGACGTACACCTGCTGTTTTTGTTATCTACACCCAAAATAGTTTAAAAACCCAAAAAAAGTATAAATTCACAGAAGAATAGGCAGAGAAAAAATAAAAAATGTTAAAATAGAGATAAAGTTTATACTAATGGATTTTAAAGAAAAGTGATAAAGTAAATACAGCAAATAAATAAAGGAGAACAGATATGAAAATCAAAAAGATCATTGCCTGTCTGCTGGCATCATCCATGATGTTAGGGCTGACAGCATGCGGGGGCAGCAAAGAAAACAACAAGGAGGCAGCAAAGGAAGACAACAAACTCACCATTTGGGCATGGGATGAATCCTTTAATATAAAGGCTGCCAATGAAGCAAAAGAAATCTTTAAGGAAAAAAATCCTGACACAGAAGTTGAAGTTGTAACAATGGCACAGGATGATATTGTGGCAAAATTAAATACCAGCCTCTCCTCGGGCTCCTATGACGGACTTCCCGATATTGTTCTTATAGAAGACTACAGAATCCAGGGGTATCTGAATGCTTATGAATCCGAGTTTGCAGAATTGTCAGATGTGGCAAAGCCGGAGGATTTTGCAGAATACAAGACAGGTGTAAACCAGATAGACGGAAAAATGTATGGCATCCC
This sequence comes from Blautia marasmi, assembly GCF_900258535.1. Classification (NCBI taxonomy): domain Bacteria; kingdom Bacillati; phylum Bacillota; class Clostridia; order Lachnospirales; family Lachnospiraceae; genus Blautia; species Blautia marasmi. The sequence continues at coordinate 2,066,688 of NZ_OIWX01000001.1, read as the reverse complement.
CTTTGACAGCGGTGTTGCCGCCACATTTTACCGTGCGGACCTGATTGAGGAAGCGGGATATTCCAAGAGTGATATGGAAAATCTCACATGGGACAAGTTCATTGAGATTGGTAAGGCTGTAAAGGAAAAAACAGGTATTGCCATGATGTCCGTGTCATCCAATGACATCGGTATTCTCCGTGCCATGCTGCAGAGTGCAGGTTCCTGGTATACAGATGAGGATGGAAAAGTGAACATAGCGGACAATCAGGCACTAAAAGATTCCATCTCAACATACAAGAGACTGGTTGATGAGGGGATTGTAAAAACTATTTCTTCTGACTGGGATCAGTATGTAGGCGCATTCAACAGCGGAGAGGTGGCAACAGTTCCAAACGGATGCTGGATTTCCCCTTCTATTGTCAATGCGGAGGAACAGAGCGGTAAATGGGCAGTGGCAGCTATTCCGAGACTGAGCGAAAATCCTGATTCCGTAAACGCTTCCTCAGTGGGAGGTGCCGGATGGTATGTGCTCAAAAATGTGGGACATGAAGAGACTGCGAAAAAATTCTTGAAGGAGACATTTGCGTCCAATGTGGATCTGATGGATCAGTTAGCTAAGGATATCAATCTTGTAAGCACCCTGAAAGCGGCATCCGGTGCTGAGAATTATCAGCAGGGAGTGGAGTTCTACGGCGGACAGCCGATTTTCCAGGATTTTATGAAATGGACAGATCAGGTGCCGTCCGTGAACTATGGTGAGAATACATATGCGATTGAGAATCTGATGACAGAAGCGCTTCAGGCAATTCTGGCAGGGGCATATATGGACAGCACATTACAAGAGTATCAGGTGCAGGCAGAGGCTGCTGTAGCAAATTAAGACCAGAGGGTGTTATATAGCCATTCGCTTTGCTTTCAGTGGAAGCGGATGGCTATTATTCTGCAAAAAGAGAGGAGAATCACAGCGATGCAGAGTATTAAGAGGGATATGAACCCGAAATTGAACCGTAAAGCCTGGATGTTTATCCTGCCAAGTGCAGTGTTGATCGCGGTCTTTGTTTTTTATCCAATGGTACAGGCATTTATTACTTCATTCCAGTCCGGAGCGGGGAACCGGCTTTCCTTCAGCGGCCTTGATAATTATAAGAGACTGCTTGCGGATACCACATTCAGGAAGGCATTGGGGAATACGCTGCTGTTTCTGGCTGTTCAGGTGCCGATCATGATCATTTTGGCACTTATCATTTCTTCTATGCTGAATAATAAGAGACTGAAGTTTAAAGGGCTGTTCCGTACAGCAATTTTTCTTCCCTGCGTGACATCACTGGTTGCGTATTCCATTATTTTCAAAAGTTTGTTTGCAGTTGACGGATTCGTGAATGCAGTTCTTATGAAAGTGCATATGATCTCAGCGCCGATCCCCTGGATAACAGATCCGATCCTGGCTAAGGTACTTATCATTATTGCCATCACCTGGAGATGGACAGGGTATAATATGGTGTTTTATCTCTCCGGGATACAGGCAATTGATGACTCCATATATGAAGCTGCGGAAATTGACGGGGCGGGGATTTATCAGAAGTTTAAAAGTATTACACTGCCCATGCTGAAGCCGATCATATTATTTACGACCATCAATTCCACGATTGGAACCCTGCAGTTATTTGATGAACCCATGAATATCACAGCAGGGGGGCCGGCCAACGCCACGATCACCATCTCCCAATATATTTACCATGTACTGTTTAAATACTCTCCGAATTTTGGGTACGCGGCAGCTATTTCTTATGTGATCGTTGTTATGATCGTACTCCTGTCCTTTATTCAGATGAAAGTGGGTGATAAAAATGATTAAGAAGGTATCTTTAGCATTTCAGTATGTGTTCCTGGCATTTTTGTCAGTGATATCCGTTTTTCCGGTTTTTTGGATGGTGATCGCAGCCACAAATAAATCGGTGGATATAACCAGGGGAACACTGAAACCGGGCACGTATTTTCTGGAAAACATGAATAGTCTTCTGGCATCAGACCTTCAGTATACCTCTGCCTATAAAAATTCTATTATCATAGCAATAGTGACAACAGTGCTGGCAATGATCATCTCTTCAGCGGCGGGATATGCTTTTGTGATCTACAGAAGCAGAAACAGGGACCGGATATTCAGCCTTATACTTTTGTCTATGATGGTTCCTTTTTCCGCACTGCTGGTACCGCTGTTCCGGCTGTTCAGTAAATTTTCCAAGCTTGGTCCCCTGAAAGTGATCGCACTCAATACACCTATGGCAATTGTTATCATTGGAGTGGCAACAGCTTTCCTGATTTTCTTTTTCAGGCAGAACACCCAGAACTTTCCAAAGGAATTGGTGGAGGCAGCCAGGATGGACGGACTGGGGGAGACTGCTATCTTCTTCCGGATCTTTGTGCCGACCAATAAGTCCTGCTATGCGGCGGCAATTGTGGTGACCTTCATGACGAGCTGGAACAGTTACTTGTGGCCTCTCATTGCGCTGCAGTCACCGGATAAGCGGACACTGCCCCTTGTCATCTCTGCCATGGGTTCCTCCTACACGCCGGACTACGGAATGATCATGGCAGCCGTGACACTGGCAACGATTCCTACAGCCCTGATCTTCTTCTTTATGCAGAAACAATTTGTTGCGGGTATGACCGGATCTGTAAAGGGTTGATACTTTTTTCTTTCATAGACAGAAGCATAAAGGCACGTTATTATAAAAGGACAGACTGGCTGAATAGTTACAAGGACAGGACTGATTTAAGGAATAAACGTGCGGAGGATATGATATTTATATGGATAAATATTGTAAGGTACTGATCGTGGAAGATGAATTCATCATGCGCCAGGGGATGAAGCACATGATGGATTGGGAAAAAGAAGGATTTCAGATTGTAGGGGAAGCCTCAAACGGGCAGGAGGGTCTTTTACTCACAGAAAAACTGAAGCCTCACATTATACTGGCGGATATTGTAATGCCGGTGATGGATGGAATAGAATTTTCGGAGATCATCGGGAAAAGATTTCCGGATATACAGTTCATTGTTCTGAGCAGCTACGACAAATTTGATTATGTGAAGAGCACACTGCTTAACGGGGCTGTGGACTACATTCTAAAACCCATGATAAATCCGGAGCTGCTGATCCGGACATTGAAAAAGGCAGCGGACAGGATTCCGGGTTTTACCTTTCCGGTCAGCGGGGAGGCCTCTTTTGAATCCAGAGCGGAGCGGATCTTGCTGGGATATCATACGGAAGCGGACAGCCGGGAATTTGCTGAAATATTTCCGTATTACCTTTACAGGTTACTGGCAGTGGACCTGAAGCGGCTATGCGGCAGTTCAAAATCAGAGCAGAACCGGGCCAGAAGTCTGGTGGAGGATTATTTCGCCCGGGAGGAACGTTTTGCTTCTCTTCATGTGTTTATTGATGAAAGTATCTTGTGCACCGTCATCAATTACAGGGTGAAAAATGAAGGGGAAATGCTGCAGGCTGTGCAGATGCTGTCTGATAGGATGAATAAGCTGTATCCCCAGTCCCTTATGGTTCTGAGCCGGAAGTTTTCCGAACTTAACCATATGCGGGATATTTATATGCAGGAAATACAGACGGAGATAGGAAGTGGATTTTATTCGGATAAAAATCTGATCATCTCAAAGGAGATCAGGGAAGTAAAAGAGCTGGATAGGTTTGAATTTGAGAAATATGTTGAACATCTCTCCAGGAAAAGATATCAGGACGCGTTAAAGATGTTTGAGGATTATACGGAATATGCGTGGGCGAACCATATGGAAGAGCGCGTGATGAAAAATCTGACCAAGAACCTTCTGTATAATTACTTGATGGAGATTGAGAAGTATTCTGTGAAAAGTGAAAATCTGAAGGAACAGTATTTCCAGGAAATAGATGCTGCCCAGAGGATAGAGGAATATCAGCGTATGATCAGGAAGATCACAGGGGAAATACGACAGATACTGGAAGGGATAGGGGAAAAAGAGGACCATAGGATCATGGAGATCCGAAAGTTTGTGGAGGGTCATTATATGGAGCCTCTGGAACTTTCCGATATAGCTGAGAGATTTAACTTTAATTACAGTTATCTGTCGGCTTACTTCAGTCAGACGACAAAAGAGGGGTTCAGCGAGTATCTTAATAAAATAAGGATAAAAGAGGCCTGCAGACTTCTTGTGGAGACGGATAGTTCAATCAGTGAAGTGGGCGGCTGTGTGGGATATGGGGAACACAGCTATTTCTGCCGGGTGTTCAAAAAGATAACCGGGGAGACTCCAAGCAGTTATCGCAGAAGGGTGAGAAAAACTATATGAGAAGAGAGATACATGCGAACAGCCTGGTATTTAAGATCGTAATAACAGTGACCATCGGCCTTGTATTTCTCGCTGTATCCATAGGCGCCATCAATATGACAGTGTCCAAACGTGTTTTTGTGGATAACTTTGCCATGACTCAGCGAAAGGCGTTCAATCAGATAGATTATCAGTTTTATAAGTTCTTCCAGGACGTGACAGCCATAGTATCCACAGTGACAAGAAGTGAAAATGTGGAGAAGTTTCTTATGGGCGCGGACATGGATGATGTGGAGACTATGAATAACAGTTATCTTCTGGAACGTCAGATCAGGGAATCGAAGGCATCCAATTACAGCCAGATGAATGTGATCATCATGGGTGAGAATGAAAAAAGCTATATGAACAATATTGCGGATGTATTTTCCCAGCCCAAGGAAGATATTCTCCGAAGCCGCGCGGCCCAAAGTGCCAGGAAGAACAGGAATAAGATCATATGCCAATACGAGGAGACGGGATTTACAGAAAACACAAAGAATACGCCTGTAGTCATCATTGCAAAGGCATTGTCTTATGAGAACAAAGGCCGGGCCAATGCCTTTATTTTTATTGTGATCAAGGAAGTGGACCTGCGCAGTATGTACAGCCATTTCACATCAGATACAAGCAGTATAGCCATACTCAATCAGGATAATGAGGTGGTATCCTCAGATAAATCAGTCTATTTTGATCAAACTGCAGATAAGACAAAGACAATGAAAAAGTCCGTACTGAAGATGGAGGATGAAAAGGTACAGCAGAAAACTATAAAAAGCAGGGATGGTGAAGAGACAATTCTGATACAGCAGCTTCAGAGCACGAATTACAAAGTGGTGGGCATTATAAATCCGGAGAGGGCGTTTGGAAAAGCATACAGTACGCTTGGTATCATACTGATAACTGCTGCAGTGACTGCGGTAGTGGTATGTATGATCATCCTTTTTTTAAGGCAGCAGACAAAACCGCTGTCAGCCCTGGTGTATGCCATGAAGCATTCAAAGGAGACACAGTTCGAGAAGCATGTGCCCGTTGAGGGAACTTATGAAATACAGGAACTGTCCCAGACATACAACACCATGGTGGATGAGATCAACCGCTATATAGACCAGCTCATAAATGTGGAAAAGGAGAAGCGGAAGGCAGAGATACATGCACTGCAGATGAAGATCAATCCCCATTACATTTATAATACACTGGCAACTGTGAAATGGCTTATCTGGCAGCAGAATGCAGAAAAATCCACACAGGTGATCGACGCGTTTATTATGCTGCTCAGGAATGTGATCAGCAATTCCGATGAATTTATTACAGTGGAGCAGGAGATTGATAACCTGAAGAACTATGCGCTGATCAATCAGGCCAGGTACGGCGAGGATATCCAGGTGGTGTTTTTTGTGATCCCACAGTGTAATACTTACAAAGTACCAAAGCTGATTCTTCAGCCTTTCGTGGAAAATGCATTTTTTCATGGTTTTCCCCAGGGAATGAAAGGGGAGATCAGAATCTTTGTGAGAGAGGAAAAGGAAAATCTCAGGTTTGAGATCACAGATAACGGTATTGGCATGACTCAGGAGCGCCTGAATGCTCTGAGGCGCCATGAAAAAACTAAAAGTGAGCATTTTACCGGGATTGGAATCGGTAATGTGGAGGATAGGATCAAACTGATATATGGCATGGATTATGGGATCCTGCTGGAGAGCGAGGAGGGAAAGGGAACCAAAGTGGTTCTTCTACTTCCCAGGGAGGAAAAAGATGATGAAAAAGATCATTCTTGTGTTTAAGACACATTTTGATATAGGTTTTACAGATTTAGCAAAAAACGTAATTGAACAGTATTCAGGGTCCATGTTAAGACAGGTATTGGAGACATGCAGAGCTACAGAGGACATGGGAAAACTAAAGTATGTCTGGACAATGCCCTCCTGGCCACTGTGGACTGTGACAAAAAAATGCAGTGATGAGTTGAGGCCTGAGCTGGAACACTATATTGAGAACGGACAGATTGCCTGGCATGCGCTGCCGTTCACCTCACACACAGATTTCTGTGGGGAGGAAGAATATCTGGAAGGGCTGCGTTTTGGAAAAGAACTGTCTGAAAAGTATGGAAAACCGTACCCTATTGCGGCTAAAATGACAGATGTGCCGGGTCATGGGCTTATGCTGCCGGAGATCCTCGGGGCAACAGGTATTCGTTTCCTTCATTTGGGATGTAATGCATTTGCTACACCGCCCAAAGTGCCGGAACTTTTCTTCTGGAAAGCACCCAGCGGCAGAAAAGTGCTGACCATGTATTGTAAAGGCGGATATGGATCAAGCCTGGAGGCACCGGAAGGATGGGAATATCCGGTTTGGATGTCTCTTGTCCATACACATGACAACTGCGGTCCCCATTCCGCGGAATTTATTAAAAAACTAGCTGCAGAAGCCCATGATCTTTATCCTGAAGCAGAGATAGTCTGCGGCACTATGGATGATTTCTGCAGAGAGCTGGAGAACTATGATCTGAGCGGGGTTCCGGTTGTGGAACAGGACCTGGCAGACACTTGGATCCACGGGATCGGGGCATATCCCCGGGAAGTGAGAGAAATAAGAGAATGCAGACATCGCGCGGCCCGTCTCCGGAAACTGGCCTGCCAAACTGTAAGGGATGAGGAGAGCAGGAAAAAGGCGGAAATGATCTTAAAGGAATACTATGAGTCCATGAACTTGTTTGGAGAACATACATGGGGCGCAGATGTAAAGACATGGCTGGGCCCGGATCGGGTATATGAAAAAGAAGAATTTAAAAAGGCCCGGCAAGAGAAAAATTATCAGTTCATGGAGCAGTCCTGGGAAGAACGGCGGAAACGTGCAGAGACGTGTAAAAATCTGCTTGAACGGTATGAGCAGGATTTGGAAAAGGACAGGGAAAAAAGGGAGTGGTTATATAATCCGCTGACGGAACCGTATACGGGATGGGTACAGGGTGATTCGGAACCGGTATATGTAAAAGGGCTGGCTCCGCTGGCATGTACGAAACTGGAGGGATTCATGGGGGATAAGGCACCAAAAAATAGTGAGGACCTCACAGTAGAGGATCACCCGGAAGGTTCCTCTGTGGAAAACCACAGATATCGGCTGGAGTTTTCAGCAGCAGACGGCACCATAACAGCCGTATATGATAAAAAATTAAACCGGAGACTTCTGGAGGCTCAAAAGGATACCGGTATTTTCTCGTATCAGTATACACGCCATGGGATAGAGAAAATAACAGAATTTCTGCGCAGCTATGGCTACAGGTTTTCTACCTGGGGTATCCAGGATTATGGCAGAGAAAACTATCCGGAGTGTAAGGATGAGACATATAAGCCCTGCTTTGTAAAGACTGAGGTGAATGGCAGGACCATCTCCTTTTTCTATAAAGGGGAAACTTCCGCAAGGCTTTACGGGGATTGTCATCAAGCGGAAGTACGCATTACACTGCCCGACAAAGGGGAGGAGTTTTTTGTCAGTCTGCTGTTATCAGGAAAAGAGGCCAGCCCTTATGTGGAGTCCGGTTCTTTTTGTCTCCCTTTGGCAGGAGATTTGGACAATTATCGAATCAATAAACCGGGTAGTGTCCTGAACCCTAAAACAGATATAGCAGATAACGGGAACCATGTACTATACAGCATAGAAGAATTTGCAGCAGCAGATAACCGGAGATCCGGTGTCTGTGTCATGCCTCTCGACACCCCTCTTATGTCTATTGGGGAGGACGGTATCTATACATACAGACATCAATATGAGGAACATACACCGATCTTGTATTTTAATACCTTTAATAACATGTGGGGTACTAATTTTCCCCAGTGGCAGGAAGGGGACAGTGAATACCGCTTCGTTCTGTGGGGTTACGATGCCAAGGATGCGGATGGGCTTTTAGAGAGGAGTGTACAGTTGGGGGAGGGAATACAAAGGACCTCCTGTGAAGCAAAAAAACTGAATCTGACACTTCCCTGCCATATGCAGTTATTGAACATAAAGCAGGGGGAGGACGGTATGATTCTTGTCACCAGAGATTTGCGGGGGGAAGAAGCGGAAGGCATGGTCTGTATGCCGGGATATTATATATCCGAGATAGACTATTATGGACGGCAGACAGGAGAGTTGAAGAGGGATTCCCTTGCCTTTGTGAAGAAAAAATACGGGCTGCATATATTTAAAGTGAAAAAAGTATAGGCTTTTTTGAGCAGTAGTGATAAGTATTCCCAGATAAGGCCTGCCAGAAAACAAAAATAACAGAAAATCCCCCATATCCCTTGACATTTTCTTCCCTATCTATTTATAATGAAATTTGATAACGACAAAGACGATGATGGAGACAGTATTCTGCATGAGAAAACCACAGCGAGCCGGGGAAGGTGCAAGCCCGGTATGAGTATCAGCAGAAGAATATCACTCCGGAGCCGCTGCCTGAAATAAAAGTAAGGGATGCCGGATTTCCCCCGTTAAAAGGAACGCGTATGATAGTATGTGTAAGAGGTGGTAAAACGATAGCTGAGGCTTTCGTCCTGTTGCAGGGCGGAGGCCTTTTATTATTGTTCCGGTAAGTCCGGGGACTTCCCGGCACAACAATAAAACCCTCCGGGCAGGATGCGCACTACGCGCAGGCGGAAGATGACCGCAGGCGGTCGCGCTTCGGCGCGTGAATCCTGCAGGCAGGATTCATATGAATATCCCCCAAGCACAGAGAAAGGAGAATAAAACATGTATCAGAAAGTCCCCACGAACATGAATTTTGTGGAAAGAGAAAAAAACATCGAGAAATTCTGGGAAGACAATGAAATTTTCAAAAAGAGCATGGAACACAGAAAAGAAGGTGAGACCTACACTTTCTATGACGGCCCGCCCACAGCCAACGGGAAGCCCCATATCGGCCATGTTCTGACACGTGTTATCAAAGATATGATCCCCAGATACCGCACCATGAAAGGCTGTATGGTGCCGAGAAAAGCAGGATGGGATACCCACGGCCTTCCGGTGGAGCTGGAAGTGGAAAAGATGCTGGGTCTGGATGGCAAGGAGCAGATAGAGGAGTACGGCCTGGAGCCTTTCATCAACCACTGCAAAGAGTCTGTCTGGAAATACAAAGGAATGTGGGAGGACTTTTCAGGAACCGTAGGCTTCTGGGCAGACATGGACAATCCCTATGTCACCTACCACGATGATTTCATTGAGTCCGAATGGTGGGCATTAAAACAGATTTGGGACAAGGACCTTTTATACAAGGGCTATAAGATCGTTCCCTACTGTCCGCGCTGCGGAACCCCCCTCTCCAGCCATGAGGTTGCCCAGGGATATAAGGATGTAAAAGAACGCTCCGCCATCGCCCGCTTCAAAGTAAAAGGCGAGGATGCCTATATTTTAGCATGGACCACAACACCATGGACACTCCCGTCCAATGTGGCACTGTGTGTGAATCCAAACGAGACTTATGTAAAAGTAAAATCCGGAGAATACACATATTACATGGCGGAGGCGCTTCTTGATAAAGTACTGGGTGAGGAAAATCACCAAATTCTGGAGCGCTATACAGGAAAAGATCTGGAGTACAAAGAGTATGAACCTCTCTTCCCATTCGTAGAACTGAAGAAGAAAGCATACTATGTAACATGCGATACTTATGTAACGCTGACAGACGGTACCGGTGTGGTCCATATTGCGCCTGCTTTCGGTGAAGACGACAGTAAGGTGGGAAGAGCATATGACCTGCCGTTCTTACAGTTAGTAGATGAAAAAGGTGAGATGACAGAGGAGACCCCATGGGCAGGCACCTTCTGCAAAAAAGCAGATAAAGAAGTGCTTGTGGACTTGGAAAAACGCGGTCTGCTTTTTGACGCGCCTGTATTTGAACACAGCTATCCTCACTGCTGGAGATGTGACACTCCGCTTATCTACTATGCGAGAGAGTCCTGGTTCATCAAGATGACAGCCGTGAAGGATGACTTGATCCGCAACAACAACACCATCAACTGGATCCCGGAGAGCATCGGCAAGGGCCGTTTTGGAGACTGGCTGGAGAATGTACAGGACTGGGGAATCAGCCGTAACCGTTACTGGGGCACACCTCTGAATGTATGGGAATGTGAATGTGGCCATATGCACTCCATCGGAAGCAAGGAAGAGTTAAAGGAAATGTCTGATAACTGTCCGGATGACATTGAACTGCACAGACCATACATTGACAACGTCACGATCCGCTGCCCGAAATGCGGCAAAGAGATGCACCGTGTGCCGGAAGTGATCGACTGCTGGTTTGACTCCGGTTCTATGCCCTTTGCACAGCATCATTATCCATTTGAGAATAAAGACTTGTTTGAGCAGCAGTTCCCGGCAGATTTTATCTCCGAGGCTGTGGACCAGACAAGAGGATGGTTCTACTCTCTGCTGGCTATCTCCACTCTGATCTTCAACAAGGCTCCCTTTAAGAACGTTATCGTTCTGGGCCATGTGCAGGATGAAAACGGACAGAAGATGAGCAAATCAAAGGGCAACGCCGTAGACCCGTTTGAGGCGCTGGATACTTACGGGGCTGATGCCATCCGCTGGTATTTCTATGTAAACAGCGCACCCTGGCTGCCGAACCGATTCCACGGAAAGGCCGTACAGGAGGGACAGCGTAAATTCATGGGAACGCTGTGGAACACCTACGCGTTCTTTGTACTGTATGCAAATATCGACAACTTCGACGCTGCAAAATACAAACTGGAATACGACAAGCTTCCGGTCATGGATAAATGGCTGCTGTCTAAATTGAATACCCTGGTGAAAACCGTGGATGACAACCTGGCAAACTACCGCATCCCTGAAACAGCCCGCGCGCTGCAGGAGTTTGTGGATGAGATGAGCAACTGGTATGTGAGAAGAAGCCGTGAGCGTTTCTGGGCAAAAGGTATGGAGCAGGATAAGATAAATGCTTATATGACCCTGTACACAGCCCTTGTGACTGTTGCCAAAGCCGCAGCGCCTATGATTCCGTTTATGACAGAGGATATTTACCAGAACCTTGTGAGGAGCATTGACAAGGATGCGCCGGAAAGTATCCATCTGTGTGATTTCCCGGAGTCCAATGAGGCATGGATTGATGAAAAACTGGAAGCGGACATGGAAAATCTTCTGGAGATCGTAGTCATGGGCCGTGCATGCAGAAATGCGGCGAACATCAAGAACCGTCAGCCAATCGGCAAAATGTTCGTGAAGGCAGCCTTCCAGCTCTCTGACTTCTATCAGGAGATCATAGAGGATGAGCTGAATGTGAAGAAAATGAGCTTCACAGACGATGTGAGGGATTTCACATCCTACAGTTTCAAGCCACAGTTAAAGACCGTGGGACCTAAGTACGGCAAGCACCTGAACAGTATCAGAGCAGCTCTGTCAGCCATTGACGGTAATGCAGCCATGGATGAGCTGAAGGCGGGCGGTGAGCTGAAACTTGACATAGACGGTCAGGAAATAGTATTATTAGAAAGTGACTTACTCATTGATACTGCGCAGATGGAAGGATATGTTTCAGAATCAGACAATGACATCACGGTTGTACTCGATACAAACCTGACTCCGGAATTAATTGAAGAGGGCTTTGTGAGAGAGATCATCAGCAAAGTCCAGACCATGCGTAAAGAGGCTGGTTTCGAGGTAATGGATAAAATCAAAATTTCCCTTACTGGAAACCAGGTGATTGAGGGCATCTTCCGCGCTCATGAGGCAGACATCAAGGCAGAAGTACTGGCAGAAGACGTCAACTACAATGAAGTAAGCGGCTATACAAAGGATTGGAAGATCAATTCTGAAAGCGTGACATTAGGTGTGGAGAAGATTTCATAAGAAATCATCCCTGCCGGTCAGTTCCGGAGGAGGAGAAAATGTTAGATAATCATTTCAAAAAAGAAGAATTTAAGAAAAGCGTCAAAGAGAATGTAAAGATGCTTTACAGAAAGACCATTGAGGAGGCAAGCCAGGAGCAGATTTTCCAGGCAGTTTCCCTTGCGGTCAAAGACGTTATCATTGACAACTGGTTATTGACACAAAAACAGTATGAGAAGGATGACCCGAAGATTGTATACTACCTGTCCATGGAGTTTCTTATGGGCCGTGCGCTGGGCAACAACCTGATCAATCTGTGCGCATACAATGAAGTGAAAGAAGCTCTGGATGAACTGGGCTTTGACTTAAATGTGATCGAAGACCAGGAGCCGGACCCGGCTCTTGGAAACGGCGGTCTGGGAAGACTGGCAGCATGTTTCCTGGATTCCCTGGCAACCCTTGGATACTGTGCTTACGGCTGCGGCATCCGTTACCATTATGGTCTGTTCAAACAGAAGATCGAGAACGGATTCCAGGTGGAAGTACCGGATAACTGGCTGAAAGACGGCTATCCATTCGAGCTTCGCCGTCCGGAATACGCCAAAGAAGTAAAATTCGGCGGCTATGTGAAAGTAGAATATGACCCTGCTACAGGCAGAAACAATTTCGTACAGGAGGGATACCAGTCTGTGCTGGCTATTCCTTACGATATGCCTATCGTGGGATACAACAACAAGATCGTCAATACCCTGAGGATCTGGGATGCACAGGCCATCAGTGAGTTCCAGCTTGACTTGTTTGACAAAGGTGATTACAGAAAAGCAGTTGAGCAGGAGAACCTTGCCAAGAATATCTGCGACGTTCTTTACCCAAATGACAACCATTATGCCGGCAAAGAGCTGCGTCTGAAACAGCAGTATTTCTTCATCTCGGCAAGTATCCAGGCTGCAATTGAGAAATTCAAAAAATCTCACAGCGACCTGCATGACCTGCCAAAGAAAGTCACCTTCCAGTTAAATGATACCCATCCGACCATGACGGTTGCAGAGCTGATGCGTATCCTTCTGGACGAGGAAGGCATGACCTGGGAGGAGGCATGGGACATTACTACCCATACCTGCGCTTACACCAACCATACCATTATGGCAGAAGCACTGGAAAAATGGCCTATTGAACTGTTCTCCAAACTGCTTCCCCGTATTTACCAGATCATTGAGGAGATCAACCGCAGATTTATCCAGGAGATCAACAACAAATATCCGGGAAATCAGGAGAAGGTCCGCAAAATGGCCATCATCTATGACGGCCAGGTGAAGATGGCACACCTTGCTATCGCAGGCGGATACTCTGTAAACGGTGTTGCAAGGCTGCATACGGAAATCCTGAAAAAACAGGAATTAAAGGATTTCTATGAGATGTATCCCAATAAATTCAATAACAAGACCAACGGTATCACCCAGAGACGTTTCCTGCTCCATGGCAACCCGCTGCTGGCAGACTGGGTGACAGACCATATCGGAGACGGCTGGATCACCGACCTGGCACAGCTTTCCAAGCTGAAAGTATATGCAGATGACAAGAGGGCACAGCAGGAGTTCATGAACATTAAATATCAGAACAAAGTGCGCCTTGCAAAATACATCATGGAGAACAACGGCATTGAGGTTGACCCACGTTCCATTTTTGATGTACAGGTGAAACGTCTGCATGAGTATAAACGCCAGCTTATGAATATTCTGCATGTTATGTATCTGTACAACCAGATCAAAGAGCATCCGGAAATGGATTTCTATCCGAGAACCTTTATTTTCGGCGCAAAAGCCGCTGCAGGATATGTGCGCGCAAAACTGACCATCAAACTGATCAATGCGGTTGCAGATGTGGTGAACAACGATAAATCCATCAACGGCAAACTGAAAGTCGTATTTATTGAGAACTACCGTGTATCCAATGCGGAGATGATCTTTGCGGCAGCAGATGTATCTGAGCAGATTTCTACTGCAAGTAAAGAGGCATCCGGAACCGGTAACATGAAGTTCATGCTGAACGGTGCGGTAACTATTGGTACAATGGACGGTGCTAACGTGGAGATCGTGGAGGAAGTAGGTCAGGAGAATGCATTTATCTTCGGTCTGTCTTCAGATGAAGTCATCAACTACGAGAACCACGGCGGATACGATCCTATGCAGTATTTCAACAACGACCCGGATATCAGAAACGTTCTCATGCAGCTCATCAACGGAACTTACTCTAACGGTGACTTTGAATTGTTCCGTGACATCTACGATTCCCTGCTCAATACCAAGAGCAGTGACCGGGCAGATACTTACTTCATTCTGGCTGACTTCAAAGCCTACGCTGAGGCACAGAAACGTGTGGAGGCTGCTTACAAGGATGAAGCCGGCTGGGCTAAGAAAGCGCTGCTGAACACAGCATGCTCCGGTAAATTCACATCTGACAGAACAATCCAGCAGTATGTGGATGAAATCTGGAATCTGGATAAGGTTACAATTGAAGACTAAATATATCCGGTAAAAATAAGGATAAAAGGCAGGGCCGCGGAGGCAGACAGAGAATGTTTGCTGCTGCGGCCCGTGATCGTTTTATAACGTGCAGGCAATCATTTACTTTGACATCCTTTTTCGTCTATGGTACACTGAAAATAATTATGGAGAAATATACCCTACCGTAATATGTCTGAAGACTACTCAAAATTGAAGAATATACTAACAGAGGTGAAAACAGTGGACAAGAACGAATACCGTGCCAAACTGGACGTGATCAACGATCTGGTTGACAGGCAGGACTATAAGGGGGCTCTGGAGATTGTCGATACGATTGACTGGCGCAGGGTGCGAAGTGCAAGGACACTCTGTATGGTCGGTGAGATTTATGAGGCAAATAAACGGTATGAAGACAGCCGCAGGCTTCTCATACTGGCGCATCAGAGGGCTCCTATAGGAAAAACAGTAATATACCGGCTGGTTGAGCTGGCAATTAAGATGGGGAATTTTGATGAAGCGGTGGATTATTACAATCAATTTGCGGAAATATCCCCCAATGATAACTCGCGCTACATATTAAAGTACAAAATTTACAGAGGAAGGCGTTCCCCCATCCAGGAGCAGATTGCGATTCTGGAAGAGTATAAAGGACGTGAATATACAGAGCGCTGGTCCTATGAACTGGCAAGGCTCTATGCCAAGGCAGGTATGAAGGACAAATGTGTGGAAGAGTGCGATGATCTGATCCTCTGGTTCAGTGAAGGTAAATACGTGGTAAAGGCCATGGAGCTGAAGATGAAATACGCTCCTCTTTCTCCCAGCCAGGAGGAAAAATACAGAAACCGTTACGTGGAACCATCACCGGAGAGCGCTGCGGCAGCCGCGGCGGCCACGATCACTGCAGCTACACAGGCAGCGTCAAAGCTTGTCAGTCAGTCCGTCGGCGCAGGCGTGTCGGAACAAATTACAGATGAAATGCCCCATATCGAGTCAGTCCGCTCCAGGGCAACCGGAAAGGCACCGGAGGAAGTATCCGTATTTTCACCGATTCTTGAGACTACAGGGGTTTTACAGGATAAAATCGCCAAGGGCATCCGGGATGTATTCTCCGGAGGGCCGAAGGAAGAGGAAGAGACCGAAGCCGAGGCGGGGGAGACAGCAGATTCCGCTGCTGAAGATACCCAGGACTACAGCATGGAGGATGACACTGAGGATTACGTGGTGAAGGAACTGGAACCGGACAATCCCGCATCCGGAAGTATCGCAGCCGCAGCTATAAGGCAGCCGGCAGCAAGGCCGGTTGAGGCGCCAAAGCCTCAGGCAGCACAGGCCGCCGCTGAACCTGCACCGGAGGTGGATTTGGATGCCATTCTGGCTGAGACAGCCGGAGAGCTGGCCCAGGCCGTTGCCAAGGTTTCCAGTGGAGTGACACCAGTCAGCGAAATGGAAACAATTGCGGCAGAGAATACGCCTTCAGAAGCGGAGAACAAAGCCGCTGTATCAGAAGGTACGCCGTCAATGGTGGAAGCGGGAGCCGCTGCACCCGAGGATATCCGGTCAGTATCAGAGACAAAAGCCATTGTATCAGAAGATACGCCGTCAGTGACGGAAGCGGAAGGCGCTGCATCAGAAGGTATGCCGTCAGTGATGGAAGCGGGAGCCGCTGCATCAGAAGGTATGCCGTCAATGGCGGAAGCGGGAGCCGCTGCATCAGAAGGTATGCCGTCAATGGTGGAAGCGGGAGCTGTTGTACCGGCAGGATCTGCTGTGCAGGCCGCTGCAGCGAAAGAAGTCGGTGATACAGAAACAGTCACGGTCAGAAGTGATGATGCAGTTACAGCCGCAGCCGGCAGCATGGAACCTCAGACAATATACCAGCCTGACCGGGAACCACAGCTGCTTTCGGAAGCTGCTGAAGAAGCCGTCAAAGAATATACAGTCGGTGCCCAGCCGTCTGTTTCTGAGACAGAGGAGAGATACACACAGGCGGAGGAATCGACGCAGGAATCTGCACAGCCGGTTTCCGGGGAAGCGGCAGAGGAGGAATTCCTGCAGCAGCCTTCTATGGAAGCTATCATGGCAGAGGCTGCCATAACCACAGAACCGGACAACCTGGACGGAAGAACCATCGAGATACCTGTGGAAGAGGTGCGGGCAGGAGTTGGCGGAATGACCATTGACCTTCAGAAGGCACTGGAATCAGCCGTAACAGAACCGGAAAGCCCCGTACAGTCTGAAGACTTTGCAGAGTCCGACGAGTCAGAGAATGAATATATGCATACGGTTGCCGAGGATAAGCGTATGCCCGCAGAGGCGTCCATGTCTCCTGCGGGAACAGCCACGGCATCCATTCTGAGACATCACCTTACCCCGGAGGAACAGAAACGTCTCTTCACCTATTTTGCTCCGATACCCGGACTGACCCAGCAGATTACAGAAGCCCTTGACATTGCCCAGGAATCGGCATGTGAGAGGACATCAAAATCCGGAAATATAGTTATTACAGGCCGTGAAGGCGCAGGCAAAACCCGCTTGTCCGAAGGCCTTATAAAAGCCATCTGCAAGGAACGCCACATGGAAGGTGCCAAGATCGCCTATCTGGATGCAGAGAAGATGAACGCAAAAGACCCGGCCTATGTGGTTGACAAGCTTGCAGGCGGATTCCTGGTGGTAGAGAACGCTTCATCCCTGAAGGAAGATGTAATAGAAAAACTCTCCAAGGCAATGGAGTTCAGGACAAACCGTCTGACTGTTATTCTGGAAGACTTAAAACCCGGCATTCAGAGCCTGGAAAAGACATATCCTGACTTTATGGAAAAATTCGATTCCCGTGTGGTCATTCCGGTGTTCACCAATGACGAGTTGGTATCCTTTGCTAAGACATACTCCAAAGAGATGGGATATAAGATTGATGACATGGCTGTTCTGGCCCTGTATACCCTGATTGGCGACAACCAGGATGAAGACGACCCCGTATCTGTGGGACAGGTAAAAGAGATGATGGACAACGCCATCAAACGCGCCTCCAGAGGCGGAAGACGCCCGGGCAAGAAAGTGGCAAAGCGCCATTTGGATGAGAGCGGACGCATTATGCTTTACGAAAAAGACTTTGATGTATAAAAATATCCCCGGCAGGCGCACATGCCTGCCGGGGAACCTTAATTATGACGGGAGATGAAAAGATGACAGCCCCATATCTGGGAAACCCAAAAGGGACGATTGAAGTCCTGCAGAAATATGATTTTGTTTTTCAAAAGAAATACGGGCAGAACTTTTTGATCGACACCCATGTACTCGACAAAATAATAGATGCCGCACATATCACGAAGGAGGACTTTGTGCTGGAGATTGGCCCCGGTATCGGAACCATGACCCAATACCTGGCACAGGCGGCGGGAAAGGTATATGCGGTCGAGATCGACAAGACGCTGATCCCCATTCTGGAAGACACGCTTCAGGAATTTCCGAATGTGACCATATTAAATGAAGACATTCTGAAAGTCGATATCAAAAAACTGGCAGAGGAGCACAACGCAGGAAAACCGATCAAAGTTGTAGCGAATCTGCCATATTATATTACCACGCCGATCATCATGGGATTGTTTGAGGGTGATGTGCCCATTGCGTCTATTACGGTAATGGTACAGAAAGAGGTGGCGGACCGTATGCAGGTAGGGCCGGGAACCAAGGACTACGGTGCCCTGTCCCTGGCAGTCCAGTATTATGCGGAACCCTATATTGTGGCAAATGTACCGCCAAACTGCTTTATGCCCAGACCTAAAGTGGGAAGCGCAGTCATACGCCTGACACGCCACAAAGAACCTCCGGTGGATGTTAAAGACGAAAAGCTTATGTTCCGCCTGATTCGTGCGTCTTTTAACCAAAGGCGAAAAACACTGGCTAACGGACTGAACAATTCCCCTGAATTGTCATTTACCAAGGAGGAAATACAGCGCACCATAGAAGCCTGCGGATTCCGGGAAGGGATCCGGGGGGAGGCACTGACACTGGCGGATTTTGCACAGCTCGCCAACGCGCTTGCTGATACAGGAGATCCGTATCCGTAATGAGAAAGGATCAGCAGATTTTATTTCCATTTGCCATCAGCTTAAATTTCATGCCCAGCATTTCCGAGGCCCGCTTACACATGAGCATACGCTGCATGAAAATTTCAAAATAGTCCATAATGGAACAAATCTCTTCATCCAGTTCAATATTGAGCTGGATGATTTTTTTATCCATCTGAATGGAGAGGGTGGAGGAAATGGCGGCATAATTGACTCTGTCGTGTTTATCAAAGTTTTCCCTGATGGGATTGCGCACCCGGTTGCGGCGCACATCCGTTTTATCCGCCAGGATGACAGCGGCGGATACCGGATCCACGGCACTTCCAGTTCCCTCATCGTGCTGGCCGATGGCGCTTATGATCACGGCCGTATCCCTGGGAGATAGCTTATATTTTTGAAGGATCTGCATAGCCATCAGTGCGCCGCTATGGGCGTGGTCGTTTCGGTTGATGCAGTTGCCTACATCGTGGAGAAGTCCCGCTACTTTTGCAAGCTCCGTCTCCCGTTTTCCATAGCCGAGTTTTTTCAGTATCTTCCCTGCTGTCTCAGCAACCTTAATGGCGTGCCTGCAGGAGTGCTCCGTGAAGCCCAGGACCCCAAGGCTGTGGTTGCCCTGTTCCATATACGCTTTCACTTCCTCTGAGTTCTTTAATTCTTTATAAATACTTTCATTCATATTCTTAGTTTACAGCCTTCTGACAGCGTCCATAGCCAGGTCAGAACGTTCGCATTCTTCTGCTGTGAGTGTGACCTGACAGCAGAGTGGGCTTCCTTTCATATATTCTGATGCATAACAAAGGCCATTGGTCCTCTCGTCCAGAAATGGCCGGTCTATTTGGCCTGGGTCACCAAGCAGGATGATCTTAGTTCCCTTTCCGGCCCGGGTGATAATGCCTTTCACCTGATTCGGTGTCATGTTCTGGGCTTCATCTATAATGAGCCAGGTGTTTACAAAGGAGCGCCCCCTTATAAAATTCAGGGCCTCTGCCTGAATGATCCCTCTCTCAAAAATCTCATCAATCTTACCTTGAAGCTCCGTTTCGTTTTTATACCGTTCCTCCTCGTTGGAGTCAATAAGCTGTTCCAGATTGTCAATGACAGGACGCATGAGCGGGGATATTTTTTCCTGTTCATCGCCGGGGAGGAAGCCGATATCAGAGTCAAACTGTGCATTGGGGCGGCTGATCAATATTCGCCGGTACTCTCCGGTGCTGCTGTTTAAAACTTTTTCAAGCCCTGCCGCCAGAGAGTAAAAAGTCTTTGCTGTTCCTGCCATCCCCTTGACGATCACCAGAGGGATTTTGTCAGGAGGCATCATAAGAGCTTCCTGAAGAAAATACTGTCCGGCATTTCGCGGTTCTACTCCGTAAGGGCGGCTTTTTTTGTAGGCAAGAGGTACGATCTTTTCCTGACAGACCCTTCCGAGATGCGTCTTTCTCAAAGACTGGTCAGCTTTCAGCAGAACAAACTGATTCTCCCACAGTTCCGGCGGGTAAGGTTTTCCCTGTGCGTCTGTCAGGTATACAGCATCCAGTGGGATTCCCTTCTTTTTAAAAGTCTTAAAAGTTTCCTCCGGTACAAAACACTCACATCTTCCGGTGTACTGGCCTTCCCTGGATGAAACCTGTTCCTGCAGAAAATCTTCAGCTCGGATGCCCAGTATCTGTGCCTTCATCCTAAGAAGGATATCTTTTGTGACCAGGACCACAGGAAGTCTTCCATCCATAAGGTGTCGGCAGACTTTTAAGATCCGGTTATCCATTTTGTCATCCGGAAGGCTTTCCGGAAGTTCCACATGGACACAGTTGGCTTCCACCCGAACCGTACCGCCGTTTTTCAGGGGTGAACCTTCCAGAAGGTTTCCCTGCAGCCGGAGATTCTCCAGGCGCCTTATGGCTTCTCTTGCGTGGGCGCCTTTTTCCCCGTCCGCTTTTTTTAATCCATCCAGCTCCTCCAGAACCGCAAGGGGCAGTACAATCTGGTTATCTTCAAAACAGTCCAGAGCATCCGGTGACTGGATCAGCACATTGGTGTCCAGGACGAATATTTTTTTCATATAATAAGGTCCCTCCTGTTTTTTCATTTTACATCCCAATCTTACATCTATATAGGAAAGGGTTCTATCCGTCCATTGTTAAATCTGCTGAGAGTTTTTGTAAAACAGCGGCACCGGCAGCCGTTTTACAGGCATTTAACCAAGAGCTTACCAAAACAGGATGGATGAAAAGGTAAAAATGCAGTTTAATAGTTACAGTTCACAGGTCACTGTACCGGGAGGCGTTTTCATGTGGAAGCATGAAAATCCCCAGGCAGGCAGCGCGATATGGGGCAGAATGGTCCATATCTGTGCATCGCGAAGCGTGTTACTGGACACGGAGTGAACAGTAACATTTAATAAGCTTTGTCAGCAGCTTTGCTGTACATGAAAGGAAAGGAGAATACATTTCATGTTAGAACTTCAGAATGTAAAAAAATCCTATGACGGAGTCACCATTTTGCAGAATATCAATCTTTGTATCGAGGAGGGAGAGATCGTCTCTATCCTGGGCCCGTCCGGATGCGGAAAAACAACACTTTTGAATCTTATACTTGGTATTACTGATTTAGATGAAGGAAAGATCATATTCAATGACAGAGATATCACAAACGTACCTATGGAGGAACGTGGATTTAACATTGTATTTCAGGATTATGCCCTGTTTCCCAATTTAAATGTATATGAAAATATTACCTATGGCCTCAGAAATAAACCGAATATTTCCAGCGATAAGGAAGTACAGGAATTCGTCCGCCTTCTGGGACTGGAAGAACACCTGGATAAAAAAATAGAACAGCTCTCCGGGGGTCAGAAACAGCGTGTGGCTCTTGCCAGGACCATGGTAATGAAGCCTAAGATACTCCTTCTGGATGAGCCTCTGAGTGCCCTTGACGGAGTCATTAAAGAATCCATCAAAGAGAAGATAAAAGAGATTGCCAGGGAATTTCACCTGACTACCATCATCGTTACCCACGATCCTGAGGAAGCGCTGACTTTGTCCGACAAGGTGCTGATCGTGAACAAGGGAACCATTTCCCAGTACGGATGCCCGGAAGAAATC
This sequence comes from Blautia marasmi, assembly GCF_900258535.1. Taxonomy (NCBI): domain Bacteria; kingdom Bacillati; phylum Bacillota; class Clostridia; order Lachnospirales; family Lachnospiraceae; genus Blautia; species Blautia marasmi. The sequence continues at coordinate 2,044,857 of NZ_OIWX01000001.1, read as the reverse complement.
ATCACTTCCCCGCAGAATCTCTTTGTAAAAGAGTTTATCCTGAACCAGCTTGAGATCAAGAAAAACAATATTTTTATGCTGTTCCGTCAGGATAAGCAGGTGAGCCTGCAGGTGGTGTAAACATATGATAAAAAGAAACGAAAAGGAAATAAAAGTAATCTATGTGCTGGTAGTCCTCCTGTTTCTGGTCTTCCTTGCGGTCCCCATACTGAGACTTCTGGGAAAGTCCTTTGAAGGGGCAGCGGGGCTGTCCGTGGAGAATTACATAACCGTGCTGACAGGAAAAGGATTCGGCAGGGCGCTTCTGAACAGTCTGTGGATCTCAGTCTGCAGCGCGCTTCTGGCCACTCTGCTGGCTTTTTTCCTGGCTTATACCATCCACTATACAAACCTGAAAAAGAGGACCAAAAAACTGATCCGTACCCTGGCTGTGCTGCCTATGCTGCTTCCCACAATTACTTACGGGTTTGCAATCATTTATTCCTTTGGCAAACAGGGACTTCTGACAAGACTTTTCGGACGCCAGATTTTTGAGATATATGGGTTTAACGGTCTGCTTCTGGGGTATGTGATCTATACCCTTCCCGTTTCCTTCCTGCTTATTCTGAACACCATGAGCTACATAGACAAGAAATTCATGGTGGTGTCCAGAGTCATGGGAGATAAGCCCTTCGCCACCTTTATGGGAACCGTGGTACGCCCTCTTCTGGGCACCCTTGCGGCCTCCATGGTACAGTGCTTTTTCCTGTGCTTCACAGATTACGGGATCCCTGCATCAGTGGGCGGAAAATTTGAGGTTGTGGCAACCGTTCTCTATAACGAGATGCTGGGCAGTATACCCAACTTCCAGAATGGAGCCGTGGTGGCAATGATGATGCTCCTTCCCTCTGTGCTGAGTATTTCCCTGCTTCACTGGCTGGAACGCTACAATGTCCGATACAACAAAATTTCCACCATAGAAATAAGAAAAAACAGGAAGAGAGATTACTTCTGCGGCCTGACCAGCAGCGTGATCCTGCTTGTGATCCTCTCCGTGTTTGCTGTGATCCTTGTGGTTCCCTTTGTGGAGGAATGGCCGTACCGAACTGATTTCACCCTGTCGCATGTGACAGAAGTGTTCCGGGACAGCAGTCTGCTGGGTGTTTACAAAAATTCACTGTTTATGGCAGTGCTGACAGCCCTTGCGGGGCTTATCACCACTTACGGTGCGGCACTTGCCACAGCCAGAAGCCAGCTGGGCAGGAAATGGAAGGGGATCATTGAGAGCATCGCGCTGGTGACCAACACCATTCCGGGTATGGTGATCGGTATTGCCTTTCTTCTCATTTTTACAGGCACACCGCTGCAGAATACCTTTGCCCTGATCATCCTGTGCAATGTGGTGCATTTTTTCTCCACACCATATCTGATGATGAAGAATTCCCTGGAGAAGCTGAACAGTTCCTGGGAGACAACTGCCCTTCTCATGGGAGACTCCTGGGCAAAGACCATCTTCAGGATCGTGACGCCCAACATGCGCTCCACTATCCTGGAAGTGTTCAGCTATTACTTCGTCAACGCCATGGTGACAGTCAGCGCCGTCATCTTCATTGCCGGTGCCAGGACCATGGTCATCACCACCAAGATAAAGGAACTTCAGTATTATACCAGATTCAATGAAATATTCGTCCTGTCCCTGCTGATCCTGGCAACGAATCTGCTGGTGAAGGGACTTGTGGGATATCTGTCCCAGAGGGAATTCCATCCGGGAAAGATCCTGGACTTATCCATATTAAAAAAGAAAAGAGGAGTACAAAAAGTATGAAAATGAAAAAAGTAACAGCATTTATAATGACAGCAGCCCTGGGGGCATCCATTCTTGCCGGATGCGGCTCAGGCAGTGAGAAACAGGTAGTCATCTATTCAAACGCAGATGATGAGGCTGTGGAAGCTATGAAAGAGACCCTGGACGCAAACGGCTACGAGGGAAAATATCTTTTCCAGACCTTCGGCACCTCCGAACTGGGGGGCAAACTGCTGGCAGAGGGAAAAAACATTGAGGCAGACATGGTAACCATGAGTTCCTTTTACCTGGACAGTGCCCAGGAGCAGAACAACATGTTCCAAGATCTGACCTTTGACTATGACACTCTCACAGAATTCCCCGCATTCTATGCGCCTATCACCTCCCAGGAGGGAGCCATTCTTCTGAACACGGAGATGCTCAGTGAAAATAAGCTGGACAGGCCTGAAAGCCTCAAAGACCTGACAAAGCCGGAATACAAAGACCTGCTGTCTGTGACAGACATCAAAAGTTCATCCACAGCATGGCTTCTCATGCAGGCCCTTGTCAGCGAATACGGGGAGGACGGCGCCAAGGACGTTCTGAAAGGCATCTATGAAAATGCCGGCGCACACATCGAAAGCTCAGGCTCAGCGCCGCTGAAAAAGATCCGTGCCGGTGAGGTTGCAGTTGGATTCGGTCTCCGCCACCAAGCAGTTGCCGACAAAAAGGACGGCCTTCCCGTAGACTATGTGGACCCAAAAGAGGGCAATTTCTCCCTCACAGAGTCCGTTGCAGTGATTGACAAGAAAGACGCCAATCCCCTGGCTATGGAAATGGCCCAATGCATCGTGGAAAAGGGAAGAAGCGAGCTGATCAAGACATATCCGAACCCAATCTATCAGGGAGAGGAAGCAGACCCGGAAAATGTGTCCACCTATCCGAAAGTTTTCTCAGAGAAGTTAACCGTATCCCTTCTGGAACGCCATCAGGAGCTTTCAGAGGAATGTAAATAAGCAGCCACACCAATACAAAATAAAAACACAGGAGAAATGTAAAATGTTAAACTATAAATTATTAACCCCAGGCCCCTTGACCACAACAGACACCGTTAAAAAAGAGATGCTTTTCGACCACTGCACATGGGATGATGACTACAAAAAGATCACCCTGAAAATCCGCAGCCAGCTTCTAAAGCTGGCCCATGTATCCGAGCCGGAATACACAGTTGTCCTCATGCAGGGCAGCGGAACCTTTGGTGTGGAGTCTGTCATCACCAGCGTGATCGGCAAAAGCGACAAACTCCTCATCGCAGCAAACGGCGCCTACGGGGAGAGAATGGCCGACATTGCCGCACATGCAGGCATCCCCTATGTACTTTACCGCGAGGAATACGACAAAGTCCCCTCCGCAAAGATCATTAAAAAGATCATGAAAGAGGACCCGGAGATCACACATGTATCCATGGTACACAGCGAGACAACATCCGGTATCCTCAACGACATAGAGTCAGTTGCAAAAGTAGTAAAGGAGATGGGCAGAACCTTCATCGTGGATGCCATGTCCAGCTTCGGCGGCGTAGATATCCCCGCAGCCAAATGGGGTATTGACTTCCTGATCAGCAGTGCCAACAAATGCATCCAGGGTGTTCCCGGATTTTCCTTCATCATCTGCAGAACAGACAAACTCATGGACAGCAGCGGAAAAGCCAGAAGCCTGTCCCTGGACCTGTACGACCAGTGGCTGACCATGAACAAAGACGGCAAATGGCGTTTTACATCCCCCACCCATGTAGTTCTGGCCTTTGCGAAAGCCCTGGAGGAACTGGAGGAGGAGGGCGGCATCCCGGCCCGTTCCAAACGCTACGCAGAGAACAACAAATACCTCATCGAAAAACTACAGGAGCTGGGAATCCGCCCCTACATAGAAGGCAGATACCAGGGTCCCATCATCACTACCTTCTTCTATCCGGAGGGAAGCCACTTCTCCTTCCAGGAGATGTACCGGTACATCAAAGAGAGAGGCTATGCCATCTACCCGGGCAAAGTCACAGATGCCGACACCTTCCGCATCGGAAACATAGGCGAGATCTACCATGAAGACATGGAAAACCTTTACAACATCATCAAAGAATTTCTGGAGGCAGACAAAAAATGAACAAATTTGACGCAATCATATTCGACTGGGCAGGAACCACAGTAGACTACGGAAGCTTTGCTCCCGTACAGGCATTCATAAAAGCCTTTGAAGAGTTTGGCATAACCCCCACAATAGAAGAGGTACGCGCCCCCATGGGTATGCTGAAGATAGACCACATCCGCACCATGCTTTCCATGGAGCGCATTAAAGATCTGTGGACCCAGATCCACGGCACCCCCTGGACCGAGGACGACGTAAAAGAAGTGTACGAGCACAGCGAGACCGCCATCCTGGAGATCCTCCCGGACTTTGCGTCCCCCAAGCCCCACGTCCCTGAAACCATAGAAAAACTGCGGAGCCTGGGCCTGCAGATAGGCTCCACCACAGGCTACACAGAGCAAATGATGAAAATTGTAGCCCCCAGAGCCGCAGAACAAGGCTATGCTCCCGACTTCTGGTTCAGCCCCGACGATGTAGGCGGCATCGGCCGTCCCTACCCCTACATGATCTTCCGCAACATGGAATCCATGCATCTCATGGATGTCCGCCGCATCATAAAAGTAGGAGACACGGTAGCTGACATCAAAGAAGGCAAAAACGCAGGCATGCTCTCCGTAGGCATCCTGGAAGGCAGCTCCGTCCTGGGCCTCACCGAATCCGAATACAACGCCCTGTCCCCAGCCGACAAGTCCGCCCGTCTCACCCAGGCAACCCAAACCTACAAGGCCGCCGGCGCCGACCACATCATTCAAGACATCCGAGGCCTCCTAGACCTCCTATAGTCAACACCCCCAAAAAGAACCGCCCCCAACTCCAACAATCGGGTGCGGTTCTTTCCGCCACATCCCAACATTTTCCTACCCATCCCAACAACCAAATCCACCTGCCCCAGTTGATTAATGAGGAGGCCTCTGCCGACGAATTTAGCAACTGGGAGCAGGTTAGCTGAGGGACGCGGAACCTCGAAGAGAATCTGAAACCTCTCCCCTCCTCCCCCGTCCCTTTCGCCACCTACTTCTGATGTATCATCTCCCGATACTCACTAGGTGTCCTCCCCATATTCCTCTTAAACAACCGCGTAAAATAATTCAGATCCGCCACCCCGCACGCCGCCGCAATACTCTGTATCTGCAAATCCGTAGAATTCAGCAAGAGCACCGCATTCTCAATCCTCTTCTTATTCACAAAATCCGTCAGTGTACTCCCCGTCTCCTTCTTAAACAGTGTAGACAGATAACTGGGGCTGATAGAAAACTCCTCCGCCAGTCTTTTAAGACTCAGATCATCTGTCAAATACAGGCAGATATGGTTGATCACATTCTGAATAATAGGTGAATATCCCTTCAAAGAATGAGACTTCACCAGCAGACAATACTTCCGCATCATTTCCCGTTTCAGTTTCCCGTCCTCATCCTCACTGGTGATCGTCTCAATCTCCCGTGCATACTTAGAAGAAAGTTCATCCAGATACAGCGGGTGCACGCCATACTCCGCAGCCTTCCGCAGCAGGGTATTTAATATGATCAGATAATTCTTAGAGTCCCGGATCCGGTTGGAAAGCCTCTGCTCCAGTGAGACCGTCATTTCCCCGGCTGCCAGCAGTTCTATCTTTTTATAATTTCCTGAAGCCACTGCCTGCATCATCTCCTGCTCTGACCGGTACCGCTGTTCGATCAGCTCCCGGTTTTCCAGATTGACCTGTGCCTGTCCATAGTAAACCTTTGTAATTTCATCCATAAACATATCACAGTATTCAACAGAAAAATGTTCAGCCCCGCCAAATATTTCCGCTGCCAGAAGAAGCAGTATGGTGCGCACATCATCTGCGTGGTTAATGAAAGGGATCAGTTCATAGTACTGTTTCAAAAATCCGGAAAACTCTGTGGGGATGGACAATCTTTGCTGCATCTGCAGGATGAATTTTTTATCGGCTCTGTGCTGCAGATAAGGCCCGGCTATAAAAAAGGCAGGTGATTCCGTCTCCGGCAGCCGCATCACTGTGTGATGACAGTTAAAACAATCTTTGGAAAAATACATCACATGCTCTTTACTGTTTCTGATAAAATGCAGTGCGTTATCCCTGGAATCACTGTCTGCCGCGATTTTCTTTCTCAGTCCCAGATCCAGATCAACATGGTCAAGTTCATCTTCCGTTAAAATATAGGTTTGGAAATTATAATTTTTTAACACTTTACGGGAAAAATTCAAAACAGTGTCATACGACGCCATACATCTGCCCCCTCATACTATTTTTAATTATTATCATACAATTTTTTGAAATGTTCAAGTCCTAAATAAAAAAATGCGAATAAAGCAAAAAAATGTAAGAATGATGTTGGCTTAAAACTGCTAGAATCTAGCCATACAAGGAACGAGGAGGAGAAGAAATGTTACAGTATTCAATGTTATACCCAAAGCAGTCCGTATCCAGAAGAACCGTGAGCATGGATGGCATGTGGAAATTTAGCCTGGACCCGGAAGGAAAGGGAACAGAAAACGGGTGGACAGATGGAATCCCGCAGGCAGACCTGATTCCCGTGCCTGCCAGCTTTCAGGATTTTTACACAGACAAAGACACAAGGGAATATGCAGGTGATCTTTGGTATGAGACAGATGTATTTGTTCCGGAAGAATACGCGGGAAAAAATGTAGCTATCCGCTTTGGCTGTGCAACCCACAGAGCAGAGGTTTATTTAAACGGTGTCCATGTGACGTCTCATGTGGGCGGGTTCCTTCCCTTTATGGCTGACATTACAAATGTGGCCAGATACAATGCAGTAAACAAGGTTGTTGTCAAGATCAACAATGAGCTGAGCGAGACCAATATCCCCTGCGGTAAGACAAAAGTCCTCAGCAATGGAAAGAAAATGAACAGTCCGTATTTTGACTTTTTCAACTATTCCGGGCTGCAGCGTCCTGTAAAGCTGGTTGCATATCCCAAGGAATATGTGTTTGATTTGACAGTGGACCACAGGATAAACGGCAGAGACGCGGATGTTTCTTACAGCGTTGTAACCACAGGAGAGCATCCGGTGGAGGTTACGGTGTATGACGAGGACGGCAGAGAAGTGGCAGTTTCCCAGGGAAAAGAGGGAATCCTCCACATTGAAAATGCACATCTGTGGCAGGTGAGAAACGCCTATCTCTATACCTTTACGGTGCGCATCAAGGACGAAGAGGAAGTGCTGGATGAATACAGTGAGGAGATCGGCGTCCGGACTGTGGAGGTAAAGGGAAAAGATATTCTGATCAACGGTTCTCCTGTTTATCTGAAAGGTTTCGGAAAACACGAGGATAGTGATATTGTGGGCCGCGGATTTCATATTGGGGTCATGAAGAGAGACTTTGAATGTATGAAATGGATCGGAGCCAACTCCTTCCGTACCTCCCATTATCCATACAGTGATGAGATTTACCAGATGGCAGACCGTGAAGGCTTCCTGGTCATTGATGAGGTTCCGGCTGTGGGACTTTTTGAGAGTCTGATGAACTTCATGGAGGCATCCACCGGAAAGAAGACGGCATTTTTTGCAAAAGACACCATCCCTGAACTGCTGGAAAATCATCTGCACGCAGTGGAGGAGATGATAACCAGGGACAAGAACCATGCCTGTGTCATTGCCTGGTCCCTGTTAAACGAGCCTGAGACCACAGATGAGGCCGCGGTGCCATATTTTGAGAAAGTATTTGCGCGGGCTCATGAGCTGGATGTGCAGAAGCGCCCCAGAACATTTGCGCTGATCATGAATTCCCTGCCGGATACCTGCAAATGCTATCATCTGGCAGATGTGATCAGTATGAACCGTTACTATGGCTGGTATCTTATGGGCGGATACGAGATGTGTGACGCAGAGGCGGCATTCCGGGCAGAGATGGACAAGTGGGCCGGCAAGAACTTGGACAGGCCGTTTATATTCACTGAATATGGAGCTGACACGTATGCCGCGGAGCATAAACTGCCTTCTGTTATGTGGAGCCAGGAATACCAGAAAGAATATCTGGAAATGTGCCACAGAGTCTTTGACTCCTATGATTTCATCAAAGGTGAGCAGGTTTGGAATTTTGCGGATTTTCAGACCACAGAGGGGATCATGCGTGTAAACGGCAACAAAAAGGGAATCTTCACCAGACAGAGACAGCCAAAAGATGCAGCCTTTTACTTTAAGGAGCGCTGGGAAAGCCTGCCGCTGGACCATAAAAGTAAGTAAGTATAGCCCGCACTAAGCAGAGAGTTACTATTTACAGCCCTGCAAAAAAAGCAGTTCTGTAAACAGTAACACGCTTCGCGAGGCACAGTTGCCTGAGGATAAGAAAAAAATACAGGGAGATTACCATGAACGAGAAAAATAATGCAAGGCCATTTGGGATGCGGGATAAGATCGGCTATATGTTCGGTGACTTTGGAAATGATTTTACCTTTATATTTGCCAGCTCCTTCCTAATGGTATTTTATACAAAGGTACTTGGGATCAGCGGCGCTATGGTAGGAACACTGTTTCTGCTGGCCAGGGTAGTGGATGCCTTTACGGATATCACCATGGGGCGTATTGTCGACTCTGTGAAGCCCTCCAGAGACGGAAGGTTCCGCTGCTGGCTGAGAAGGATGTGCGGTCCGGTTGCCATTGCCAGCTTTTTGATGTACCAGGGCGGCATGGCAGGAGCGCCGATGACATTGAAGATTGTTTATATGTATGTGACATACCTGTTATGGGGCAGTGTGTTTTATACATCGATCAATATCCCTTACGGTTCTATGGCATCTGCTATTACGGAGAAGCCGGATGAGAGGACTGCCCTCTCCACATTCCGTACTGTGGGAGCCACACTGGCCGGTCTGGTTATCGGAACGGTGACACCTCTTCTGATCTACGTGAAGGATGCGGACGGCAATCAGGTCATCAGGAGTACCTCCATTTTTACTATCATTGCAGGTGTGTTTGCAGTAGGCGCAATCCTTTGCTATATCATTTGCTATAAGCTTACCACAGAGCGTGTAAAAGTGGAGCCGGATCCGAATGCTAAAAAGGTAACATTGGGACAGACCTTTGCAGCTATTTTCAAGAGCCGTGCACTGCTGGGGATCATCGGGGCAGCTATTTTCCTTCTGCTGAGCCAGCTTCTCATACAGGCCATGAACAATTATCTGTACACAGAATATTTTGGATCTGCAGGCGCGATCTCCATTGTGACCATAGTGAACACAGCCCTTATGCTGCTGGTGGTTGCACCGCTCAGTGTGCCCATCAGCCGCAGATTCGGGAAAAAAGAAGCATCCACGGCAGGAGTGCTTCTGGCAGGAGTTATCTTCCTTGGCCTGTATTTTATGCATGTGCAGAACGTTGTGGTCTACATTGTACTTGCCAATGTGGGTATGCTGGGACTTGGATTCTTCAATACCGTGATTTGGGCCAATATCACAGACGTTATAGATGACCAGGAGGTAAAGACAGGGCAGAGGGAGGACGGTACCGTTTACGCAGTGTATTCCTTTGCAAGAAAACTGGGCCAGGCACTGGCCGGAGGCGCGGGAGGCTGGGCACTGTCCATTATCGGGTACGACCAGCTTGCTAAGGTACAGACAGCGTCCGTGATCAACGGCCTGTACACAACCTCCACACTGATACCTGCTATCTGCTTTTTCGTTGTGGCTCTGTTCTTATGGTTTGTGTATCCGCTGAGTAAGAAAAAGGTGGAAGCCAATGTGGAAGAGCTGAAGAGCAGACGTGAGAATGTCTGACAGGTAAATAAAACAGAATTTTTGGCAGTATAACATTTGTATCTGTTATACTGCCAATTCGTTTTAAAGAAAAAGAAATATGGCTGTTGGAAGGAGAAAACAGACCCAAAAGGATAGACTGAAAACACATTTTGCAGTGGAATGATTTTTTCCAAATCAAAAGCCATCGCCCGGACATATCCAAACCGGGCGATGGCTTTTTCTATAAATATTAAAGGAAGGAGAGCCGGTCTTGCGACCGACATATGAAAAAGAAAATATAAAAATAATGTTTGATTTAAATTATTTTTATGATATAAGTATATTCCTTAAATATGTGCAAATCATGTTTAACTTGTGAAGAATTCATGAACGAAAACCGAATCTTTTATGAATGTAAAAAATTATCGTAAATTGTCACTAAATGGAACCCGTATTTTCAAATGTTTGATATCCAAAAAGCGCTCTGCACACAGCCGTATCCCCCCCATAAGTCCTGATGTATCCTGCAGTCTGGAGGGGATAATGCGGCAGTCCCGGTTTTGATGGGAAGCCAGGTATGCCACGATCCGTTTATTAATATCAGGGATATAGTTGGAAAAGGAACTGTTGAGCACGATCAGGTCAATATTGAAGGTATTGATGATATTATTAATGCCGATAGACATATATTTTACAAAAAGATCCATCATCTCCAGTGCATCTGCGTTCCGATCCTGATATGCCCTGAGAAAGCTGTCGATGGTAACGGTGTCCTGATGGGTGCGCGCAGCATATTCTTTCAGGATAGCCCTCTCCGAAGCATACAGCTCAAAACAGCCGTTATTGCCGCAGGGACAGGGTTTGCCGTCGGGGAACAGGATGGTGTGGCCGAACTCTCCGGCGTAGCCGTCACGGCCTTTGTAGAGCTGCTCATCAATAAGGATACCCATGCCGACTCCATCGTGTATGTTCAGATGGATCATATTCTTATAATTATAATGAAACGCGGACTCACCCAGCACGGAGAGATTGGATTCATTTTCCACATGTACCGGTATGCCAAACTCTCCGGCCAGTATTTTTCCTAGGTAAGGCTCCGGGAGAGGGTAGTAGGGGGTGAAAATGATCTCATTGTCCCGCACAACACCGTAAATACCGATGGATACTCCGACAATCCCATAAGGCGCATCCTTGCACCGGGGAATGGCCTCTTTCATAATACCGCGGAGCAGATCCAGCAGACAATCCTCCTCCCGGAAGGGATATTCCTTCAAATGGCAGTCTTCACCCTTTAAGTCAGCGGTCAGTGTGATGATCTGACGGGGATGGACATCTATGGAAAAAACATAACCGCATTTTTTCTGGAATTCCAAAAGGATGGGCTTCCTGCCCAGGGCGGTCTGGGCGCTCCCTATCTCAGCCACCAGATTCTGGTCTATCAGCTCCTGCACAATGTTGGATATGGTTGCCTTTGTCAGATGCAGCTCCTTAGCCAGAGCGGCACGGGAGATGGGCGGATTGTTTACGATATATTCCAGGACCTGCCGCCTGTTGTTGTCTCTTATCATTTCTTGGTTTGCGATTGCCATAAATAATCCTCCGTAATGCCGAATGTAAATACTGTTATGGTAATCATACCACTTCTCCTATACTTGGGGCAAGTAATTTGTTTACCCACTATACAAATTAAAGCCATATTCTATTCTGCACCACACAGCATCCCCTTGGGGAAAATACCGGATTGGACGGTGGGCAGTAAACTGCAGTCTTAGAGTGTATTAGGAAAGTTACTGTACACAGGCCGCTGTACCGGTAGCGTTTTCATGCCGAAAGCATGAAAATCCCGAGGCAGCCAGCGCGATATGGGGCAGAATGCTCCATATCTGTGCATCGCGAAGCGTGTTACTGGACACGGAGTGTACAGTAACTTAGGAAAATCCTAGGAAATTTTTAAGAGAAACTTTAGATGCAGGATTTGACGATTTATGCTATCCTTATAGCAGGCAGGGACATCCTGCGTGTTACAAGGGGATATAAGAAAGGAGTTATGAACATGATGAAAAAAGGACTTGCATTTCTGGTGGCGGGGATCATGCTGCTGGCATCACCTGTCAGTGTACTGGCAGACCGTGAGGACGCCAAACTGGAAAAACCATATGTATCATTAGGCGCGGATCTGAATGCACAGGAGCGTGCCACTGTGCTGGAGCTTTTGGGGGTGACAGAGGATGATCTGAAAAATTATACGGTCGCCACCATCACCAACCAGGATGAGCATGACTATCTGGACGCTTATCTGGACAAAAGTGTGATCGGATCAAGGGCACTTTCCTCCGTATTGGTTGAAGGCAAGACGGATGGGAACGGGATCAAAGTAACAACCCACAACATTTCCTACTGCACCACAGGCATGTACCAGAACGCTCTGGTAACTGCCGGGATCAAGGATGCAGATATTGTGGTAGCAGGACCCTTCAAGATTTCCGGAACAGCCGCTTTGGTAGGTGCCATCAAATCCTACGAGAACATGACCGGGGAGAAGGTGGAACAGGAAAATGTGGACACAGCCACCAATGAGCTGGTCATCACGGGAAAGCTTGCAGAAAATGTGGGTGACAGTGAAAAGGCAGAGCAGCTTGTAGGCGCGGTAAAGGAAAAAGTAGTGGAAGCCCAGAATCTTTCAGAGGATGAGATCGGTGATGTGGTGGACCAGGCTGCAAACGAGATGGAGATCAAACTTTCTGATGAGGACAGACAGGCTATCGTAGATTTGATGGAGAAGATCAAGGGTCTGGATTTGGATGTAGACAGTCTGAAAGAGCAGGCTAAGGACTTGTACGGTAAGATTGAGGACCTGGGACTGAAGCTGGATATCAACCAGGAAAAGGTACAGGGCTTCTTTGATAAGATCATCCAGTTCTTTAAGGATCTGTTCAGCTAAGAAAGCATGGAGGCCTGCAGCCGGCCATCCGTATAACGACAATAGATAAAGGCCCCGAACATACAGATCACTCTGTGGTTCGGGGCCTCTCTTTCTTACCTGTTTAACAGCCGGAGTTCTGTGTAAGCCGGCCGGGACGTCTATTCGTTTTCATAACCGGTGCTGCATTTCTGAATTGCCTCGTTCAGGGAAAGCATGCGTCGGTCAAGCTGAGATGCTATTTTAGCACATTCCTGTAATTCACTGCTTATATAATCCGGGGCATTTCCTTCAAATTTATAATAAATCTTGTGCTCCAGGCTTGCCCAGAAATCCTGGGCGATGGTGCGGATCTGTATTTCCACCTTGGTCTCCACTACACCGTCTGACAGGAAGATGGGGACGGTTACAATCATATGATAACTCTGATAACCGCTTTCCTTGGGATTCTTTATGTAGTCCTTCAGGGAAAGTATCTTCAGGTCAGTCTGCTTTGCAATCATGTCGGCTATGCGGTAAATATCTGAAGTGAAAGAACAAATGATCCGGATACCTGCAATATCGTTTACATACTTGACCATGTTTTCAATATTGGAATCATATCCGTTCTTTCTCAGTTTCTTTACAATACTCTCAGGAGTTTTGATCCTGGATTTTACATGTTCAATCGGATTATAACGGTGGATGTGCTGAAATTCTTCATTCAGAATATCAATCTTGGTCCCCACTTCCTTCAGTGCGGCATTGTACAGGAACATCAGAGTTTCCCAGCTGTTTACGTCCTCGTAATTGGTAATATGAAGGGCGCTGCTCATTCTTTTCACATCCTCTTTCGTGATTCACGGCAGTGCATTTACAGGTGCTTTTCACTGCCGGCGGGAACATTCCCACTTTTATCAAGTATATCACAAAAGCGTCAGATTGTCACAATTTTGACGATTGTTAATGAAAATTTTATAGGTCTGTCAATATTTTACACTTCCAGTTTCATATCTCCGGTTTTGATCCAGTTCAGCTTCCGCATACAGTTGCAGAAGAACAGAGACAAAAGTCCAGGAAGCAGGAAATGGAGCAGTATGATCTTTACCATTACGAGCACAGCACCCTCTGCGGGAACCATGGTCTGCCAGGTCATGATCTGGCCTACAAGACCCGCGGTCCCCATACCGGAACCGGTGGCGTTGTTGGTCATTTTAAATACCATGGTGCCGATTGGACCCAGAATTGCGCTGGATAAAATAACCGGCAGCCAGATGATCGGTTTTCTTACGATGTTGGGTACCTGGAGCATGGAAGTACCGATTCCCTGTGCTAAAAGGCCGGAAATTCCGTTTTCCTTAAAGCTTGCCACAGCAAACCCTATCATGTTGCAGCAGCATCCCACGGTAGCTGCACCCGCTGCCAGGCCGGATAAATTCAAGATCACACCCAGGGCTGCAGAGCTTATGGGGAGCGTCAGTATCATTCCCATAAGGACGGATACAATAATGCCCATGAGAAGTGGCTGCTGCTCGGTTCCCCAGTTGATCAGGGAGCCTAACTGGGTCATCATGCGGCTGATCGGCGGTCCCACCAGAATGCCCACAGCGGAGCCGGAGAGGATGCCTACCAGAGGCGCCAGGATAATATCCAGACGGGTCCTTCCGGCGACCAGGCGTGCCAGTTCAATGGCTACATAGGCGGCTACAAAGGCACCCAGAGGTTCCCCCGGGCCGGACAGGATCACAGCGCCATCCTCAGCAAATACGGCACCTGCAGTGATCTTGCCTGCAAAACCGCCTACCATGCCTGCGGTGGCAGCAGAGAGAACCACCAGGGGCGCTTCTTTAAATCTGCATGCCACACCCACGCCGATGCCGGCACTTGTCATGGCGGCAGCCATTTTGCCGAACTGGTACAGCAGGGTTCCGATGTTTCCGCCAATGAGATTTCCTATCTGCTGGATGATGGTGCCGATGATCAGCGTGGCAAAAAGACCGGAAGCCATGCCGCTTAAACCGTCCACAAAAATGCGGTTCAGTAATTTTTTCAATGTTCTGTACTCCTGTCTTAATCCAGTTTGATATTTTTAAACAGGGAGCCAAGTGTTGTTGTCAGCTCTTCGCTTTTGGGGATCTCGATATCTTCAAACTCATCCTTCTCCTCCGGAACTTCCTGGAGTGCTTTCATGCTGAGGCTGATTTTACCGTCTTCATTCTTGATCACCTTTACAGTCACTTTGTCGCCTACGGATAATACGGCTTTTGGAGATTTGATCCTTTTCTGGCTGATCTGGGATACGTGGACCAGGCCGGAGATACCGTCGCCCAGGTCTACGAAAGCGCCGTAGTTCTGCAGGGTCTCAACTGTGCCGTCCAGGACTGTGCCTACTTTGATATCAGCGATCTTCTCACGTTTTTCAGCGTCTCTTTTCTCTCTCAGGACTTCCCTTGCAGAGAGTACCAGGTTGTTTTCCTCCTCGTTTACATCAAAGACACGGACTGTCAGAGTCTTTTTCAGGAATTCCTCCGGGTCTTCCACGTACTGCAGGGACAGTTTAGATACGGGGATGAAAGCGCGGATGCCTTCCACATAAGCGATAGCGCCGCCTTTTACAATGCCTTCGATGGTTACGTCAAATTCGGTCTTGTCCTCTTTCATTTTCTCCAGCTTTTCCCAGATGTCCATATCTGCATCTCTGAAGCTTTCAAAAGAAGCGTCGATCTCTTTTGCGAAGTCGTCCATAGTTTCCTGGTTTTTCATTTCTTCTGCCATGATTTTTCCCTCCTGTGTCGGTTAGCAAATTCTTTTGCCTTCGATTATATCACAGAAAGGGGAGGGGCTGCAATGATTGTGTGCAGAAAATAGCGGGGAGAGGCGGGAGAGGCGGACGGAGAGGTATGGGAGAGGGCCGGGGGTGAGAACTGCCCACTACGGGATAAAAAAGAAAAAAAGATAAAGGAAAAAAGAGATAGGCAAATAGATAAAGGAAAAAAGATAAAGGAAAAAGATGATGGAAAAATTGGGTGAGGAGTGGGAGGGAAATTGATATTCTTTTAAAAGTATGTTAGGATGTAACTATTCAGTGGGGGGCGTATTTATTGTGGTAGTTGTGAGGTAGTGTTTTGTGGGCAAGTGAGAAGGATGTTGGCGAGGATGTATGGGATTTTTGAGGGCTGTTAGGGTATGGAATGGTTGTGCTAGGATAAGGATACAGATACAGTGTTTCCTGAAAGTGGGAAGGCTGAATAGTTGTGGGAAGATTTGTAGAAAATAATGTAATGGTTCAGGAGATTGGGGCATTGGGTGTGCTGATTGTAGGGAAGTATTTTGCAGACGGGTGGGAATTTCGGGGAACGGAGTGTGAGAGGATGTGGCTGTAGGTATGCTCCGGGACGAAGGTGTATGGATTTTTGCCGGGAACTGTGAAGGTACGGAACGGTTATGAAGTGATTATTATATAGAAGTAAGGGAAAGGAAACGGAAATGGCAAAACAAGGGAAGATCTATATAATGGGCCATAAAAACCCGGATACGGATTCTATCTGCTCGGCGATCGCTTATGCGGATATTAAGAATCGTTCGGGTGATGGGAGAAGATATCTTGCAAAGCGGGCAGGACAGATCAATAGTGAGACAGAGTATGTGCTGAAGCGTTTTGGGATGGAGGCACCGGGGTATTTGGCGGATGTGGGTACGCAGGTGAAGGATATGGAGATCAGGGAGACGCCTGGGGTATCCAGCAGTATTTCTATTAAAGACGCCTGGGCGATCATGAAGGAGAGTAATGCCGTGACCCTGCCGATTACAAAGGAGGATGGACAGCTTGAGGGACTGATCACTACCGGGGATATTGCCAAGTCTTATATGGACGCCCATGATAACTATTTTTTGTCAAATGCAAGAACGCAGTACAGGAGTATTGCCAATACCGTTGATGGGACTGTGGTAACAGGGAATCCTCATGGGTATTTTGTGAAGGGGAAGGTGGTTATTGGGGCTGCCCATCCGGACAAGCTGGGGGAATTTCTGGAGGAGGATGACCTGGTGATCCTGGGAGACAGGCATGAGGACCATCTGTGCGCGATCCGTGAGAATGTGAGCTGTGTGGTTGTCTGTAATAATGCTGAGGTGGCGGAGAATATTAAGGATGCGGCACTTAAGAATGACTGTGTTATTGTGCGTTCGCCTCTGGATACTTTTACGGTGGCAAGACTGATCAACCAGAGTATTCCTGTGAAACATATTATGAAAAAGGATAATCTGATCACTTTCCAGACGGATGATTTTACGGATGATATCAGGGATGTGATGGTTAAGAACAGGCACAGGGCATTCCCGGTGGTGAATAAGCACGGGAAGTATATCGGAACGGTTTCCAGAAGGAATTTGCTGGGAATGAAGAAGAAGGAATTGATCCTGGTGGACCATAATGAGAAGACGCAGGCAGTGGATAATATTGACGCTGCGGATATTCTGGAAATCATTGACCACCACAGACTGGGATCCCTGGAAACGATTTCGCCTATTATGTTCCGGAATCAGCCGGTGGGTTGTACCGCTACGATCATGTATCAGATCTATACGGAAAAGGCTATGGAAATACAGCCGAATATAGCAGGGCTTCTCTGCGCGGCTATTATCTCAGATACGCTGATGTTCCGTTCACCCACCTGCACTCATATGGATAAGATGGCAGCAGGGGCGCTGGCCCTTATTGCAGGCGTCAATATAGAAGAGTTTGCAAGAGAGATGTTTACAGCAGGCAGTAACCTGAAGGGAAAGACAACGGAAGGTATTTTCTATCAGGATTTTAAACGATTCACTGCGGATGATACCAATTTCGGGGTGGGTCAGATAAGCTCTATGAACGAGGAGGAGCTGCAGGATCTGAAAAAGCGCCTGATTCCGTTTATGAAGAAAGAGTGCGGCAAGAATGGTATCACGATGGTATTTATTATGCTTACCAATATTTTGGATGAATCCTCTGAGATCATATGTTACGGGGATGGAAGCGGAAAACTGGTGGAGGATGCTTTTGGCGTGAAGGAGGAGGAGGGCGGCTATATTCTTCAGGGAGTGGTATCCAGGAAGAAGCAGTTGATCCCTGCCCTTATCAGTACGCTGCAGCAGAATAATTAGTACTGGGAATGTACTGTGATCAGGAGGAGAATATGGTATTTTCAATATTGGAAAATGAATACTGGTACGGCGGATATGTGTTCGGCTCTTATGTGCAGCCCTACAACGCTTCCAGTGAAGCGGAGATCGATCTGCGCAGAAATGACAGCACGAATCAGGCAATGCCCTTTTTTGTATCTACAAAGGGCCGTTATCTTTGGTGTGATGAGGGCTTTCTCCTTCATTTTGGAGGAGGGAAAATTGCAATTGACCGGGATGTGGAATTGCGGGAGGGTTATGTAAACCTAAAAGGGGCATATCTGGCAGCCAGCAGGGAGCACTTTCCGTTCGGAAAAGAAGGGCCCAGTGATGAATTCTTTAAGAATCCGGTCTATAACTCCTGGATAGAGCTTACTTTTTGGCAGAATGAGGAGGCAATCCTAAAATATGCAGACAGTATTCTGGATAATGGGATGTCGGCAGGGGTGCTGATGATTGATGACGGCTGGACGGATTATTATGGAAAATGGGAATTCAGCAAAGAAAAGTTCCCCCATGCCGAAGAGATGCTGAAAACCCTTCACAGCAAAGGGTTCTCTGTGATGCTTTGGATCTGTCCTTATATCACACCGGACACCCTGCAGTACCGCCAGGCAAAAGAAATGGATATCCTGATCAAGGATCCAGACGGGAAGCCTCTTATCACAGAGTGGTGGAACGGTTATTCCGCTGCCCTGGATCTGTCAAACCCGGCTGCTGTTGAATGGCTGGACAAGCAGTTGGAGGCCCTTAGGGAGATAGGCGTGGACGGTTTTAAATTTGACGGAGCAGATGTGCTGTATTATCCTGATGATATAATGACCGCAGGGAGTGTCACACCTAATGAGATGGCTCGCTTATGGTGTGCTTATGCGGAGAAGTATGCTTTTAATGAGCTGCGCATGGCCTTTAAGGCCGGGGGCATGGCTCTGATGCAGAGGCTCTGTGACAAGCCCCACAATTGGGGGGAGGAGGGTATCCGGGCACTTGTGCCTGACACTTTGATGCAGGGGATCACGGGACATCCTTTTGGAAGCCCGGATATGATCGGAGGCGGGGAATATATGAATTTCCGGGAGAACAGCGGGAATCTGGACCAGGAGCTGTTTAACCGCCACAGTGAGATCGCCTGCCTTCTGCCTGTCATGCAGTTTTCTGCAGCGCCGTGGAGGGTGCTGGGGAAGGAAAGCTATGACAGGATACTGAAAAGTGTGAGACTGAGAGAAGGTTACGCACCGAGGATCCTGGAGCTGGCCCATCATGCGGCCTGTACGGGGGAGCCTATTGCCAGATATATGGCATATGAATTCCCGGAGGGCGGTTATGAAAGAGTGAATGACCAGTTTATGCTGGGGGAAGATATTTTAGTGGCGCCTATCTGTGAAAAAGGCAGAGCCTCCAGAAATGTGGCTGTGCCAAAGGGCAGATGGCGTTTTCAGGGCACTGTGATCGAGAGCGAAGGGGGCGTCATGGAGCTTACTCCTGAGGAGGGCGTGCCGATCGTGCTCGAAAAATGCGAATAAAAACCTTTGAAGAAAGGTAACTGTTCAGTACCTTCACAGTTACAGGCAAAAATCCATGCAGAATCGCCTTTGGCCATGGGATTTTTGCTTGGCCGTGGAACACTTTCTTACGGTCAGCGCAGTGAATGCGCAGACCTACTGAATAGTTACGAAGAAAGGAACCAAAATGTCTAAAATAGAATGGAAGCCCGGAAACATGCTTTATCCGCTCCCCGCTGTCATGGTGACAGTGGCGGATGAAGAAGGGCATGACAATATTATCACCGTGGCATGGGCAGGGACGGTCTGTACCAATCCGCCCATGGTATCCATCTCCGTAAGGCCGGAGCGTTATTCTTATAAAATGCTCTGCAGCACCAGGGAGTTTGTCATAAATCTGACTACGGAAAAGCTGGCATTTGCCACAGATTACTGCGGAGTAAGATCAGGAAAGGACGTGGACAAGTTCAAAATGACGGGACTTTCCAGGGAGGAGGCTTCCCATGTGGGTGCCCCTATGATAAAAGAATCACCGGTCTCCATAGAGTGCCGCGTGAAGGAAATTACGGAGTACGGAAGCCACAGCATGTTTCTTGCAGACGTGCTGGCAGTACATGTGGATAAAGAATACATGGATGAGAAGGGGAAATTTGACCTGGCTCTTGCAAACCCCATAGTTTATTCCCACGGGGAATACTATGGCCTGGGGAAAAAGCTGGGCACCTTTGGCTACAGTATTAAGAAGCGCAGAAAGAAGAAAAGCAGAAAATGAAAAGGAACATAGTATTGATCGGAATGCCCGGCGTGGGCAAAAGTACAGTGGGAGTCATTCTGGCAAAGGTACTGGGTTATCAGTTCATAGATGCGGACCTGGTGATCCAGGAAAGGGAGAACCGGCTGCTCCGTGAGATCATCGCCCAGGACGGGCTGGAAGGATTCCTGAAAGCGGAGGAAAAGGCAAATATACAGGTTGCTGAGGAGGCAAAGAAAGCAGTGATCGCCACAGGAGGGAGCGTGGTGTACTGTGAACAGGCCATGCAGCACCTGTCCGGGACAGGGCAGATCGTATATTTGAAACTGGATTATGATACCCTTGACAAACGTCTCTGTAATTTGAAGGGGCGGGGCGTTGTCTTAAAGGACGGTCAGGACCTGAGAGGTCTTTACGATGAACGCATACCATTGTACGAAAAATATGCGGATATCACGGTTGATGAGAAAAATCTGGACGTGGAGGAAACTTTACAGAAAATAGTAGAGAGACTGAAACAGTGACAGAGAATAAAAAGTGTCGGTTTATGAAGAAAAGATGAAAATATTAATTTTTGTTTACAAATTGCTTTATCTGTTATAATATAATATTTAAGTCGTAGACTATCTTAGCAGGAAGACAATTAAATAACCTGCCGGGAAGTCTGTCTTTTATTCGGGAAGAGATAAAGTATATGTTACTATTCAGCTGGTCTGCGCATTTACTGCACTGACCGTAAGAAAACGTTCAGCAGCCGGGGAAAGATCATATCGCCAAAGGCGGTTCTGCACGGATCATTGCCCGTAACTGTGAAGGTACTGAACAGTTACAATTAAATTTGAAGACGAGATTATGTTTTCTGGTACCGAGTATACCGGCGGGGAGCATAAATAAAATATAGAGGTGTGAATATGGAACAATATGTTATCAAAGGCGGTAACCCGTTAGTCGGCGAAGTAGAGATCGGCGGAGCGAAGAATGCGGCACTGGCCATCCTTGCGGCGGCAATCATGACGGATGAAATGGTTTACATCGAGAACTTACCGGACGTACGTGACATCAATGTTTTATTAGAGGCGATCAGGGAGATTGGCGCGTCTGTTGAGCGGGTCAGCCCCACAGAGGTGAAGATCACAGGTTCCACCATAGCCAACATCAGTGTGGAATATGAATATATCAAGAAGATTAGAGCGTCCTACTATCTGCTGGGCGCATTACTTGGAAAATACAAGACTGCGGAAGTTCCTCTTCCCGGAGGCTGCAACATCGGAAGCAGGCCCATTGACCAGCATCTGAAAGGTTTCCGGGCTCTTGGTGCGTCCGTTGATATTATGCACGGCGCAGTTGTAGCCAAAGCGGAGAAGCTGACAGGAAAGCATATCTTCCTGGATATGGTATCTGTGGGTGCGACCATCAATATCATGATGGCAGCAGCCATGGCGGATGGTAATACTACCATTGAGAACGCGGCCAGAGAGCCTCACGTGGTGGATGTAGCCAACTTTTTGAACAGTATGGGTGCCAACATCAAAGGCGCCGGTACGGATGTTATCCGTATTAAAGGCGTGGAGAAGCTTCACGGCACCAGTTATTCCATCATCCCGGATCAGATTGAGGCGGGTACTTTCATGTGCGCGGCAGCAGCGACCATGGGGGATATCATGGTGAAGAACGTGATTCCCAAGCATCTGGAGGCTACCACTGCCAAGTTAGAAGAGATTGGATGTGAGGTGGAGGAGTTTGACGACGCTGTCCGCGTTGTGGCTTCCAAACGCCTGAAACGCACCCATGTTAAGACTATGCCTTATCCCGGATATCCCACTGACATGCAGCCCCAGTTTACAGTGGCACTGACACTGGCGGAGGGGACAAGCATTGTGACAGAATCCATTTTTGAGAACCGTTTTAAATATGCGGATGAACTATCCCGTATGGGAGCCAATATCAAGGTGGAGAGTAATACAGCCATCATAGACGGTGTGCATAAGCTGACAGGTGCAAGGGTAAGTGCGCCCGATCTGCGTGCGGGGGCTGCGCTTGTTATTGCAGGACTGGCAGCGGAAGGCCTTACCATTGTGGATGATATTGTTTATATCCAGAGGGGATACGAGCGTTTTGAGGAAAAATTAAGAAATCTGGGAGCTGAGATCGAGAAGGTGTCCAGTGAGAAGGAAATACAGAAATTCCAGCTTCGTGTAGGCTGATAACAAATGAAAAATGTGGGATGCCGTGCAGGACGTGCGACATCCTATTTTTGTCGTAATTTGTCGAAAAAGCTTACAGATATTCCAGCGGGGGCTTGCCGTTTTGGAGCAGAGATACGGTTGTGAAGAGCCGTTTGGGAGTGAGGGTACATATGAAAAAGCTTACGGAAGACAAGATACTGGCATATATAGAGGCCCATTTGGGGATGGAGTACAGGCAGGAAGATTTTGCGGAAGCGTTTGGATACTCCATAGACCATTTCCGTCATTTGTTCCGCATGTATTATGATACGCCCCTGGGCGAATATATCCGGAGAAGACGGCTTTTACAGGCAGCGAAAAGGATAGGGGACGGGGAGCAGATCGTAGATATTGCATCGCTGTATGGTTTCGAGACTGCAGCAGGATTTGCCAAAGCATTTAAAAAGGAGTTTGGGTTTCCTGCCAGTGAGCTGAAAAAGCAGGATAATATAAGGCTGGACGTACTGCCGGAACCGGAGTATGACAGAAATAAGATCCGTATTTCATTCCTGGATACCCCACAGATCCGGGTGGTGGGCAAATCCGTGATTCCGGAGGGCGGAGCAGATACAGACCTGCTGGAGGAAGTGGCCTATTGGCTGGACCATGAATTTCCTGAGACGGACCCTGCCGTTCTTGCCGAAATGGAGACTTTTAAGGATGATCACATAGCCATGTGGTACCATCCTCCGGACAGTCAGGAGATAACATACCTGATGGGACCTGTTGTGAAAAAAGTGACCTGCGTACCCCTGGGATTTATACCGGTGACCATGCCGGGGCGGCATTACGCTGTATTTGAGACAAAGCAGGATTCCGACAAAAAAGAGCTGGCAGAGACAGTTAGATATCTCTGCAAATACATATTTAACAAATGGGTGCCTGCAAATGATGTGATCGTGGACAGGATGGGATTTACATTTGAGAGATACCATGGAAATAAGGTGTCTGTCTATCTTCCTTTAAGATAACCAATTTGGACAATTAAAAACCGCCCGCTCTATGTTATAATGTCACATATGCAAAGCAGGAGTGAAAGATAATGGAATACAGTGTACTGGAACGAAAAACTGCCATTCAGGCGGCGGAGGAAGACATGAGGATACCCGTATGCTACCAGGAGCTGGGGGTAAATGTTCTCAAAAATAATATAAAAATAAAGCATATAGAGCTTTCTGCTGTCCGGGTTGTGGGCACAGAGGCATTTTATAACTGTACGGCTCTCAGGTATGCAGAGCTGCCAAGAGTAGGTATGATTAGGAAGAATGCATTTGGCAACTGCAGCAATCTGAGGGAGATAAAGCTGCCCAAAACATTGAGGGAACTGGGCAAGGGGGTCTTTAGCGGGTGTAAGCGGCTGGAGTGCGCCCTGTTTGACCCGTTGGGGAGCTGCCGGATACTCCCGGCCATGACATTTGCAAACTGCCGGGCACTGAAGGAGGCTACGCTTCCGGAGATGTTGTGGACCATCGGGGAGCAGGCTTTCTATAAATGTGAGTCACTGGAATCCATAGAATTCCCCAAGCGGCTTCACAGGATAGAGGACCAGGCATTTTATCAGTGCGGATTTAAGGCCATCCATTTTCCGGAACATCTGGAATACATCGGCGAAAGTGCATTTCTCAAATGCAAAAAGCTGGAATATGTGTTTATACCGCCCTCTGTACAGAAAATCGGCAAGTGGGCGTTTCACGGATGTAATAATCTGAAGGTGCTGGAGATTCGCCATGATCCAAGAGAGATTGGGGAATGGCTGACCAATAAGAACTGTATCATTCGCTGCCCCCGGGGAAGCAAAATGGAATCTTATGCAGCCCGGTATGGTGTTCAGGTAGAGTATACGGGGAATGATTGATGGACTGCATGTCTGCCGGCGCCGCATGATTATACGGTCAGCGCAGTAAATGTACAGACGTGCCTGAATTGTTACACAATATGTAACCGCTCATAGTATACTAAAAAGTTAATTCTGTGCTCAGTAACACGATCTGGGATGCACAGTTCTGCCCTTTAGGCTACAAAATGCAATGAATTGCATTTTGGCGCTGGCCAACTCGGGATTCTGCTACGCATCGCGCAGTATCCCTTTGGGAAAACGCCTCCCGGTACAGTGGCCTGTGAACAGCAACCACAATATTTACAAAGTATGAAAAAATCCTACGGATATATTGACAAAATATACCAAATGAGATAGAATAAAGCCATGTTGAGAATACAGAAAAAAGATTACAGTTTATTTTGATAATTAATTGTCAAAATAATAATGGGAAATCCGGTGAAATTCCGGAACAGATGAAAATCTGCTGTATACAAAGTCAGTACCCGCTGTTGACCTGTTTAATACAAGGGAGCAGTCCGGGTATGTCTATCATGAATGAAGGACGTCTTCCTGTATAGTGAGGGGAGGCGTTTTATTTTTTTATAGAAAGTGTGTGGCATTACATTTGTACACTTTCTGTATCTATTAAAAATACATATAACTTCTGTGGTCAGGGTTTAATACCCTGTTTAAAGGAATCCGGTGAGAATCCGGGCAGAACATCCCTGCTGTGAGGGGGACGAAAGAAGCACTTATGCCACTGGGAAACTTCCTGGGAAGGCGCTTTTAGTAGGACGAACCCAAGTCAGAATACAAACATGGAAGCGGAAATTATATTTTGCAGTGTCCGAAGGCATGACGGACGTGTATTTTTTGTGCCATTTTTTAAAAACTTAATAGATTATGACAAGGCGGGGGCCCAGTCTTGTTATGATAGATACTGCCGGAAGGCAAAACAAAAAATATCATAAGGAGGAAACAAAATGAAAAAAGGTATGAAACGGTTTTTAGGTATTGTATTGGCAATGGTGATGGTGCTGTCGATGAGCATCAGTGCATTTGCGGCTGATACCGATGTTTCGGTAACGGTAACATTGAACGCAGTAGCGGACGGTACGCATCCTGCTCTGTCTGGAAAAACCACAGTTTATGTGGCACCTGGAACAGATGTTGAGACAATTGTAAAAGAAGCTTTACCAAAATTAAATCTTAATATTACCCAGGGATACTGGAAGGTGGTGCCGGATTGGCAGGATCCAACAATCACATATAATGCAATAGATGGACTGTATATTGGCGGAACTGGGGAATCGAACCTGTTTTATCAGGGGGCAGCTTACGAATCAGACGCAGCATACTATGGTGTTGGCTGGACATATTCTGGTGAAGATGGAAAGACACCTTTGAATGAAAATAATTATATGAGCCAGAATACTATTAACAATGATGGTTCCAGCGTTAAACTCAGCTATGCTAACTATTATTATCCAAAAACAGCTTCTAAATAAAAAGCTATTTTAGAGGACAGGGCGGTATTTTTATACCGTCCTGTTTTTGGATGAACGAATATATTCTGGAGGAAGATTATGAAAAAAATATTAAAAATTTTAAGTTTTATATTTTTAATATCACTGTTTGGATTTGATGTGACCAATGTATGGGCTGCACATGCTGCAGAAGATAAAGGCCTGATACAAATGAGTATAAAAATAGGAAATCAAGAGATTGAATTACAGCCA
Organism: Blautia marasmi; assembly: GCF_900258535.1. Taxonomy (NCBI): domain Bacteria; kingdom Bacillati; phylum Bacillota; class Clostridia; order Lachnospirales; family Lachnospiraceae; genus Blautia; species Blautia marasmi. The sequence goes on along the minus strand of NZ_OIWX01000001.1, from coordinate 2,019,163 downwards.
TCTGAGGATAATTCAAGTATATATGTAGGTGATGGAGGTTTTCAGCGATTTTCCGGCGGGGATAAGGTAATCATAGAAGGTATTCTTACAGATTCTGAGAATAAAGTTTCTGAGGTATTTAGTTCGTTAGATATTTATAATGAAGCCGGTACTATGTTTCATAGTTCAGATAAAACAATAGAAAATAAAGTGGTGGATGGCAAGACTCATTTTACCATAACGTATTCTAATATTATGAGTAATAGCCAGATGTACTTTGGAACAGCAATAGTGGGCGCATTTTATTTTGATATTAAAACGGAGAGCCAGGACGGGAAGGAAAATGAATATATTGCTGTATTAGATGATAAGCAGACATCTTTTGATGAAAATTCCGGGTTTCCCATATTAGTTGAATATGTAGGTGTGAATAATAATGAGACAGGAGAGATCCTGTCAGGGGACACAGAGATGATAAACACCTCTGACAGTAAATATCATTATGCCGTAATACCGGACGATGTGAATGATTTTTCTATAGTGGTTAACAGACAGCAAAACAAAATGGAGACGATAAATTTTAGTGCCATTACAAAAAGTTGTTTTTATTGGATGGGTATAGGAAATAACTATATCTCTGTAAACGGCAGTTCATTTCAGCGGTTTGATGTGAATAGCAATATTTATCAGGGAAAGTATAGCAGTCCGGCAATACAGGCACATAAAGGATTGAATGTAGTCAATCTGTCATTTATGATAGGCGTACCGCCTATAGGCATGGATATAGATTGGAGCACAATGCCTCCGGTAATGAAAATCCTGGATACAGACATTAACATACCCGGGTTAGACAAATCAGATAATTTAAAAGAGAGATATGTACTTAATATACCTTACATCTTTTATTGGGATGGGGAGGAGACGGAAACAGTACAAAGCAGTGATACAAGTATATCTGAAATAAAACCGGTATCTTTTCCGGAAAATTATGTATTTCCCATAGAATATAAGGCAGCCTTAGATAAGGATACGGGTGATTATATTCTCAATATTCCTAAAACGTCAAAAAATAATAAGCTGCTTTTAGGTATCCTTCCTTCATCTGCCGGAGCACAGGTAAATGTCATTGGCAATGAGAAGAGCGAAGGCGGATATTTTGACGACGGTAAGGGGGAATGCGGTAATTACTATGGGATTAATTTAGAGGACCCCAGTATTGAAACAGATGAGAATGAAAATAAAATAATTAAAGTTGAAGTTACGGCGCCGGATGGAAAAAGCAAAGAGACACATAAAATAAGGGTAATGCGTAAATCAAGTGAATGTGTATTAAATTCTCTGGCTATAAAGGGCGGTTCTGTGGATTCCCTGGATGAACAACTAAAAAGCGGAGAAAAAAGCTTTATACTTGAACTTGATTCTGACGATGGTCCGCTGACATTTGAAGATATACAAATATCAGATAATGCCTCTTGTACCGTAAATGGGGAGGAGATAGAAGGCAGCGCGGTAACGGTAAATGCAGATGATATCACCCGGCTGGAAGTCACGGCAGAAGATGGATTAAATTCAACATTATATATTTTCCTTCACCAAAAGCAGGACGGCACACTTCCATATTATTCTATATCAGATGAAACAAAATCTCTGGCAAAAGATATACTGGAAGGCTGGTATGACCGCCCGGAAAAGGATAAAAAGAATTTGGCTGGTTCCTGGCCCATATTTATGGCAAGTGCAACAGCTACAGAGGAAAATAATAATTTAGATGGTGCGGCTGTTAATGATGTGAACAAAAATACATATAATCAGCCAACGGATTATGCCAGGACAATTCTCCAGTTGATCATAACGGGTGAAAATCCCTATAATTATAACGATGATAAGGGAAATAATCTGGTTGAACATTTGGAAAAGAACTGGACGGGGCCTTATGCAAATACAATATGGGCATTAATGGGACTGAGAGCAGCAGGCGCCAATATACCGGATGGATTGGTAAATGATGTAGTGGGACTGGCTGCCTCAGATACCTTTGATCTGGACATGCGTGCATGGGCATTGGGGGCTGTGGCAGATTTGGTGTCCCCGACAAAGCTGGCATCGCTGGTAGAAGGATTCCGTTCGACACTGATTACCGAGGGAGACGAAGCCGGAATGTTTTACAACTTCTGGTATAAGTATGCGAATACTATATCTCACGGATGTGTACTTGAAGGAATGGCAGCAGCAGGAATAGATATTGAAAAAGTCTTTGCAGTAAGCGATACAATTACACCATTAAAGGCGCTCCAGAGATATCAGTTGGAGGATGGATCTTTTTGGTATGATATAAGCCAGACGCAGTCCATGTGGGCAAAGGATGCAATCATAGGGCTGGGAGATACCATGCATGGCGATAATGTATGGAAAAGATATGTACTGACCATTGACAAATATAATGCTCTGATAGATATTGGTTCGGATTGCTATGGCGAGGATGGAAGCAGTATAAAAGATGAACAAAAACGAGAAGCATTAAATATGGCCCTCAAAAGTGCAGCAGATGCAATAAACCAAAATCCGGACAATACACAGGGATTGGGAAGTTATTATTATGCATTGTATGAAGCTATCGCAGATATAGATCACACATTGGTAGGACAGCCTCAGGTAAGGGTCTGCACCTACGATGAATCTGCCCAGATAGATGCCGTGATCGAATCTATCAGCAAGCTGGAAGACTTAAATACCATAACAAAAGAAGCTGTTCAGGAAGCCGGAAATGCATATGCCGCCCTTGGCGGTGATGATGCAGAATTGAAGGCAAAACTTCAGGGTTATGTCACGAACCGGGATATTTTGAAAAAGGCAGAAGCTTATCTGGATTTCTCCGGTTTGGTGGATGCGATTGGAGAAATAACGCTGGAAAGTGGTCAGTCCATCCAGGAGGCAGAAAGTGCGTACAACACTTTAGATGCCGCTTTCAAAGAAGAACAGGCATTTATGGACAAGTACCAAATACTGATGGACAGCAGAAAGGTTTATGATGTAATGTCTGCTATTGCAGAACTGCCAGCCGAGATCACGCTGAATGACGCAGACACCGTGGAGCGCATCCGTACTTCTTATGATGCAATGACAGATGATTTGAGATCAAAGGTTAATAACGCATCCGCTCTTGTACAGGCAGAAAAAACAATAAAAGACCTGAAAGCAGTTAAGAGTGTGGAAGATATGATCACTGCACTGCCTGCTCCCGATGACATAACAGCGGAACAGGAAGCTGCGATTCTGGAGGCATACAGTAATTACAATTTGCTTACATCTGACCAAAAAGCAATGGTAAATCCGGAATTGTCAGAGAAACTGGAGACCGTCTATACCGCACTTGACCAGGCAAAGAAAGATGCGGCAGCCGTAAAAGAGGTTATTGATAACATTGCGAAGCTGGAAAACTTGGATGACGTTACACTGGAGGATCAGGAGTTTGTAAGAAATGTGCGCAGTTTGTATGATAAGTTATCTTCAGACGATCTTCGGGCACAGGTAAGCAATTATGATCTCCTTGTGGAGGCCGAGAAGAAATTGGAGACACTGGCGAAAGATAATCTCCTGAGCAAAATCGAAAATCTTCCATTGCCGGAGGAACTGGAAGGGACAAAACCGGACGGCTCCGATATCCAGGTTACGGAGGAGACCCTGCAGGCAATTGCTGATGCAGTCAGTACATATCAGCAGATGGATGCTGCACAGCAGAAAATATTTGAAAATGAAAATCCCGATGCATATGAAAAATTAATGGCATTAAATATGATTGCAGAGCAGTATGAGGGATATGTGGCAGAAGTTCTGGCACCCATTGTTTCCCGGATCGGGGCTTTTGAACTTCCGGTTACAAAATATAACCTGGGAGAGGCCGGAGATCTTCTTACAAAATATGAGGCAAACGAAGAAGCACAAACGTATCTTGACAGTATAGTCTGGGACGACGGTACAAAACTTGCTGACAAAATGGCTGTTATAAAAGAGCAGATCAACCGGGTAAATGAGGACCTTACCCAGGCGGCGGCGGTGGATGCCATGATTGAAAAACTGCCGTCTGAAATGACAGCCGATAATCTTGATGATGTGAAGACGGCACTGATAGAGATTGATAAAGCTTATGAAGCCCTGAGTGAGCAGGCAAAAGAATATGTAAATAATATTGGCACATGGGAAACTGCGGAAGCGCTGGTACAGAATTATGAAAAAGCAGCGGCTAATGCAGAAAACGTACTTAAAATGATGGCGGATGCTGTGGATGAGGATGCATACGAGCTTACATCTGAAGAAATCATCACGGCACTAAAAAAAGCGCAGGATGCATACGATGCTCTGACTCCGGCTGAGCAGGCACTTATACCAAGTGATGCCCTAGAGAATATGGAGGCCCTGAAGAGTAAAATATCTCAGGTTAAGACAAAGGCATCTTCAGAGAATGGTCTTGCCACGTTTAAAGGGAACATCCCGTGGGATGTAATCCTCGATGTGGAATCTGTGGCACAGTCCGACAGCGCCTACACAACTCTCAGCGGAAAGTTGGATACAGATAAGAAAGCTTCTGTAATGAAAGTGTTTGAAATAAGAGCATACCGAGTGCTTGCCGATGGAACGAAAGAAGATTTCACTTTAAACGGAGGATTGACCTTTGTTGTGCACACAGGGACTGATCTTACCGGTAAGACCATAGTGCTTGCACACCTGTTGGAAGATGGCACCGTAGAATATCTGGACTGCAAGGCAGATGGTAATGACTTGACATTTACAGTTAAAAGTCTGTCAGCATTTGCAGTGGGAGAAGTTAAATCATCGTCTGAAACAGACAATGGTGATGACAACAAAGATAACAATACGGATGGCAGCGGAAACGGCAGCAATTCGGGAACCGGAAATAAAACAACCTCAGGAAATGCAAACAATAATGCATCCGGAAGCGGAAATAAATCAACCACCACAGGCGGAAGCACCGGTGTGCCAAAGACGGGGGATATGCTGGCTTATTATATGGATGCCATGAGCCTTCTGGTATTGGCAGGCGGCTGTATCCTTCTGGCATGCCTGAAAAAAAAGAGAGAAAACAACAGATAAGAAAAGAGGAAGCGTATGAACAGAAGGAAAATGACATTTAAAAGAATATGGGCTTTCCTGATGGCATGCTTCTTTGGTCTGGGACTGGCGCTGGGTACTCCGGCGCCGGTCATGGCCCGGGATGCTTCCAATTCCGTGGTTTTGTCTGTAGAGCGTTTTGCTTTGGGCAAAGGCTGGGTGACGGTGCCGGACGTGGTGCCGCTGCAGAGCGGTGACACGGTGTCCACACTTCTGGAACGGTATATGGAAGACCAGGGATACCCCTGTATTGTAACGAAGGACAGCTCTTATGGCTGGTATCTGGAGGGTATTTCCGACGCTGACGGGGATGGACTGCCCCTGAGAGTTCCCCAAGTTATTAAAGACAAGGCAAAGAAGGATGGATATAAGCTGGATGACAGCTTAGTAAATGAATATAAGCCCAACCTTACCGAGTTTTCATATTCAGACGAGAATGCAGGTACCACAACATCTGGATGGATGTATTCCGTTAATGAAACGTTTCCAGGATATAGTATGAATGGCTACAAACTGCAGGCGGGAGACGTTGTGCGGATACAGTTCAGCTTATATGGAACCGGACTTGATATAGAAGGAACAAATGCCTATGGTTCCATTTACAAGAAGGCAGATAAGTCAGAACTGCTGAAAAAAATTGCATATATTAATCAGGATACAGACTCCTGGCTTCAAGGAGAGGAGGAGAAAGAGGCATATAAAACAGCGCTGACAGTAATGCAGAAACTGAATGCTTCCCAGAGTGAAGTGGACAGTGCGCTTAAAAATCTTCCTCAGACACAGACGGTATGGCCGGAAAGGGTGGTTCTCTCCAGTAATGATCTGACTTTGTATGACAATGACCCGGCAGTGCAGCTTACAGCGGATATATATCCGGAGGAGACTTTATTTAAGAAGGTTGTATGGAGTACTTCTGACGAATCCATAGCCAGTGTTGATAACAAAGGCAACGTTACACCTCATACACCCGGGGAAACAGACATAACGGCAACCACACAAAACGGAGTAAGCGCCTCATGTAAAGTCACGGTTACAGCCAGGCCATTTACAGCGATCGCGTTGGATAAGACAGCATTGTTTTTTGAGGCGGAACAGACTTATCAGCTTAACGTGACGGGCACACCGTCCAATGCCACAGAGGCGCTCTGTCTGGAATGGAGCAGCAGTGATGATAATGTGGCTGTGGTTTCACAGGAAGGACTGGTGACAGCGGTTTCCACAGGAAATGCAGTCATCACGGTTGTAAAATCGGGAACGCAGATAGCTGCATCCTGTCAGGTGACGGTGGGAAATGCTATGGAGATGGCAGAGGCGGCAGCGGCTCTTGTTGAGGCACTTCCGAAGGCCGGGGATTTAACGATTCAGGATGCCGCTCAGGTGGCGGAGGCGTTTGGCGCATTTCAGTCATTATCGGAAGAGGCAAAGTCTTATCTCGAACACCGGACAGAACTGGAACAAAAGCTGGACCGATGTGTATCTATGATGGGGACACTTCAGGAAAAATATGCAAATGTATATACTGCCGAAGGTCTTATAGGGCAGATCCCATCCCTGTCTGCCTTGAACATTGACAGCAGAAAATCAGTGGAGGATGCACAGGCTGCATATGAGGGGCTGAAGGCGGAGGAGAAGGCTTTGATAGATACTTCTCTCAAAAATAAACTGGACAGCGCTGTGAAAAGAATGAGAGAGCTGGAGGCACAAGTTCATACAGTGAACAGTATCCTGGCATCTCTGCCCGGAAATTTGACGCTGGATGAAGCCGCCCTGATCAGGCAGGCTGCAGAAGAGTATCATATGCTGGACGATGCTCAGAAGGGGCAGCTTTTTGAAGGGGCGGAAGATCAGCTGACATGGGCACTTTCTGCCCTGTCCCGGCTCATCACGGATGCAGCGCAGATTATGGATATCACTACTGAAGTGGATCTGGAATCGGTTGAGACGGAAAACTTTCTCAAAGCTGCAGACGCCTATGATGAATGTAAAGACTTGCTGTCAATAGAAGAGAGTACAGCAGAAAAGATCGGGGAAGTTAAAAACCGGATAGGGAGCAGCATACATAGCCATAATGGCGTAAATGCAGACAGCTACTGGTATATAAAAACAAATGCCGAAATAACCAAGGATACACAGAAAGCAGAAAAAGCAATCAGCAAAAAATATAAAAACGCTGAAAAACCCCAGGCAGCATGGAATCTGTCCTATACAGATATCAGGGACGGAAAAAGCTATGAACAGGAAAAAAATATCACACTGACTTTTACGGTAAATAAGCTGTCCTCCATGGAAAATCCTATACTGTTCTCTTATCAGAATGGAAATTTGAAGAAATGTAAAGCGGAGATCAATAGCAGAAAGGATACAATTTCCACCAAGGTAAAAGCAAGCGGACTGTATTTAGTGGTTGACGTTCCGATTCCGCTTACCGGTTTAAGTCTTGAAAATCAGATCCAGATCACAAAAGGAAACAGTAAGACATTAAATCCTGAAAAGATCCCATCTGATGCCACCAGTAAGGTGGATTATGAGTGGAAAAGTTCAGATCCTTCTATTGTGGCTGTTGACGGCAATGGTGTGATCACAGCTAAAAAGGAAGGAACAGCTGCCGTATCCGCATCTGTGAAAGATAAGTCATCTGTTAAGGCAACTGTAAAGGTTAAGGTTATAACAAAGGCAAATGCCTTGTCCCGGCCATTGGCGGAAGTGCTTTCAGAGACACAAGAATATGTTCTCAAGGTAGATAAGAGTCCAACAATCGGAAGTGAATGGTATGTTATTGCCCTTGCCCGCAACGGATCAAATTTGGATGACAGTTACTTTTCTACATATTATAACCATCTGGCAAATTATATTGTTGAAAAGAAAGGGAAACTTACAGATACAAAAAAATATTCTGAGTACAGTAAAACAATATTGACAGTGACCGCTATAGGAAAGGACGCCAGAGATGTTGCAGGATATAATCTGTTAGAGTATCTTGCCGATTTCGATAAGGTAACATCACAGGGCCGTAATGGTCCCATATGGGCTTTGATCGCACTTAACTGCCATCCGGATTATACCATTCCGGAGGTGAGCGGAATCTCTAACCGGACAACGGAGCAGAAGCTGATAGATTATATTGTGGATGCGCAGGTAAAGGATGGCGGGTGGACGCTGACCGGCAAAATAGCTGACTCAGATATGACGGGTATGGCTCTTCAGGCTTTGGCACCCTATTATAAGAAGGATGGATATGACAAGGTGACAAAAGCGATTGATAAAGCACTGGACAATCTTGGCAGTATGCAGCTATCCAGCGGTGGATTTGCAACCATGAATGTGGAAACCTCTGAATCGGGAGCTCAGATCCTTACAGCGCTTAGTGCATTGGGTATTGATCCTCAGACAGACCCCAGGTTTATAAAGAATGGAAAGTGGCTTGTTGAAAATATGATCTCATACCATATAAAGGACAGCGGATTTATGCATGTAAAGGCCGGAGCAGAAAATAACGGAGGTGCTGAACCGGGGACTGTGGATGGACTGGCAACAGGGCAGGGGTTCTATTCTTTGGTAGCTTACCGGCGCTTTCTGGATAAAAAGACCAGCCTTTACGATATGTCAGATTTGGTTGTAGAGCCTGGCGGGACTGGTGACGGCAAGGGAACAGGTCTGCAGGAGGAGGTATCATCAGAATCCGGTTCTGTAAGCTCAAAGCAGACGGGAGGCACCCAGTCCTCAACCAGTAAAACAGCAGACGGAAGCGGAAAGAAAAAAGCGGACAGTGGCAGCACAGCCAAGAAGAAGACCGAGGGAAGTGATTCCAAAAAGGGTAAGGAAGAGGTACCCTGGAGTTTTAACGGAGATACTTACGAGCCCGAAACTGGCAGTGATGCGGGAACGACAGCAGCTCATGATGCAGCAGAAGCCGCCGCCGGCGCCGGCGGAAGTGAGAGCAGACAAGGATTGGCCAAGGTATTTAACAAAAATACATTGCCTTATATACTCTGTATAGCTTGCGGTGCCTCATTGATCGGTGTTTGTGTGTACTTCAAGAAAAAAAATTAGCATGAAAAGGGAGAAAATGTCTGTAGGCACTCTCCCTTTCGGTGCTGTGTTGGAGGCAGAATAAATGAGAAGAAGAAATAAAATATTCCCGATCCTTTTACTGGCTTTGGCAGTACTGGTCAACGGAGGCTGTAGCCAAAAAATAAATAGCAGCCAGATTACACAGCTTGAAAAGACCGATACCGTAGAAAAAAAAGATAAAACCGTTAAGGGTCTTGAAAAAATAAATCAAATACCGGATGACGGTATTATTACGGCTGCCCAAATAGAGACAATATCAGGTGAAGACGGAACATTCCAATTTTCCGGAAAAGATAGAGATAAAGGTATTACTTACATATGGACCTATGAAGGCAAGCAGATAAAAAATCCGGATGAACAAAACTTAAAGATCGCATTCCCTGATGATGAAACAGAGGAGGTAAAGAAGGCGGGGGGGAATGCCCCATACGGACTGGGTATTACACTGGAGAAAATGAACTTGGTGGCACCTGCATCCCTGAATCTTACCTTGAATGAAAAATGGGATGCGGATACAGCGATTCTCTGCAAATATGTGGATGGCAAAGCAAAGAAAATCTGTGATGTTGAGATAGAAACAAGCTCAGGAGTCGGAGATAAGGAGCTGACCGTGCTCTCTTTTAAGGCATTAGAAGTGGGAGACACTTATTATGTACTTGCCGGTAAGAGTAAAGAGGATAACGTTTCAAATAAAACTTCTGATGACAAAACAGATAATGGGGAAGACAAAGACAAGACCAAAGGTACTGATAAAAATAATACGCCCGCAGAGAATGAGATAAATGGATCGGGACAGACAACAGAAAACCGGAGTGGTGAAACACCTGATGAAAACACGGATAACCAGGGAACATCCCATACATGCACCATATCAATTGAGTGTTCAACGATTTTAAACAACTGGGACAACCTTGAAACATCAAAAGCGGATTTTGTGCCCTCCGACGGCTGGATCCTATATTCGTCCCAGGTGGAGTACTCTCCTGGTGAGACAGTATATGATGTACTCTACAGGGTATGTAAAGATACTTCAATTCAAATGAGTGCAAAGTATACACCTGCCTACGGCTCCTATTATGTAGAAGGGATCAACCAGCTCTATGAATTTGACTGCGGTGAACTGTCAGGCTGGATGTACAGCGTAAACGGCTGGTATCCCAACTACGGCTGTTCCCAGTATGAGGTAAGTGACAATGATGTGATAGAATGGCGCTACACCTGCGACCTGGGACGTGATGTGGGGGATCAGTATTATGAATAAACGGGCGGATGCGTTCTCCTCCTGTCATCCTGCAGTGAATTTGTTTTATTTTATCACGGTGCTTTTTGTCACCATGTTTCTCAGCCATCCTGTACTGCTAGGCATTTCTTTTTTCGGCGCTACCCTGTATGCGCTGCGCCTGAAAGGATGGAAAACGCTGGTGAAATTCAACCTGACTTTTACGCTGCCGGCAATGATCATTGTGGCATTTATCAATCCTGCATTTAACCACTATGGAGTTACCACGCTTTTTTACCTGAAAACAGGGCCGGTGACACTGGAGGCCATTGTATATGGTATTGTGCTGTCCTCCATGCTGTTTATAGCCATCCTGTGGTTCACCTGTTATAACGAGGTGATGACAACGGATAAATTTGTGTATCTGTTCGGACGGGTCATTCCTGCGCTTTCCCTGGTACTGTCCATGGTATTCCGCTTTGTGCCCAAATTCAGTGCCCATCTTAAAGTGATACGCAATGGACAGAAATGCGTGGGGCGGGATATGAGCAATGGCAGGCTGCTTCAAAAAATCCGCTATGGCATCACCACATTGTCTATTCTTATAACATGGGCGCTGGAAAATGCCATTGACACCTCTGATTCCATGAGGGCCAGGGGATATGGGCTGAAGGGCCGCTCTGCTTTCTCCATCTATTATTTTGACAGGAGGGATACCTTCATTACGGGATTCCTGGGCGGCCTGATGGGAGTTAGTTTTCTGGGATTTTACATAGGCTTCTCTTTTGCACAGTATGACCCGGTGATTAAAATAGGCGGGATACCTCTGACACCCTGGAGTGTCATTACCTACCTGGCGTGGGCTCTTTTCTGCAGTTTTCCTGTACTTTTGGGAGTGTGGGAAGATGTACGGTTTAAAAGGCTGGAGAAGAGGATGTGTCTGGACAGAAATATTCCCTGGTACATGAAAGAGGAGGAGAAGACAAAACGGTCTGCATTTTCCAATGCGGAAGTGACATTTGAAGAATATATGTACGGCGAAAAAGAAATGCAGGGAGGATTTGACTGTGAATTGCATTGAGATAGAAAAGTTCAGTTTTATGTATCCCCAGCAGGAGGAACCCGCGCTTACCGGGGTAAACATGGAAGTTGAGGAAGGAAGCTTTGTGGTCCTGTGCGGGAAAAGCGGATGTGGGAAAAGTACGCTGTTAAGGCAGTTGAAAACAGTTCTTGCCTCCCATGGGAGGAAAAGCGGCAGTATGCGGTACTTTGGCACAGAGCTGGAGCATGTGGATGAGAGAACCCAAAGTGCTGAGATTGGCTATGTACTGCAGAACCCGGATAATCAGATCGTTACGGACAAGGTATGGCACGAACTGGCTTTTGGTCTGGAGAGCCTTGGATATGACAGCGCCACGATCCGGCTGAGGGTGGCTGAGATGGCGTCTTATTTCGGTATTCAGGCCTGGTTTTTGCGAAACGTAAGTGAACTTTCCGGAGGCCAGAAGCAGCTTCTGAACCTGGCTTCTGTTATGGCAATGCATCCCAAGCTTTTAATCTTGGATGAACCCACATCCCAGTTGGACCCTATAGCAGCGTCGGATTTTCTTGAGACTGTGAGGAAGATAAACCGGGATGTGGGAACCACGGTTATTCTGACGGAGCACCGCCTGGAGGATGTCATCCCCTGGGCGGATAAGGTGTATGTCATGGACAACGGCAGCATGATCGCAGACGGTACCCCGTCAGAGATTGGCAGCAGGCTGAAAGAGCTGGGACATGATATGTTCCTCTCCATGCCCACACCTATGCAGGTGTATGCGGGTACAGACAGCAGGCAGGAATGTCCGCTGACCGTACGGCAGGGAAGAAAGTGGCTGGAACAGGAATTGGGAAAAAACACAGCCAGGGCATCAGAGGGAAGAGACAGATCCGGTGCTTCCGATGGCAGAGAGGCGGACAGGCACAAATCCGGGAAGAAGGTATATACATCAGCAGGCCGGGACATACCGGAGATACGCCTTCGGGATATCTGGTTTAGGTATGAGCGGGAACTTCCGGATGTGGTGAAAGGATTATCCCTGGATGTAAGAAAAGGCGAAATCTTTGCGCTGGTGGGAGGAAACGGAACGGGAAAAAGCACCACCATGAATTTGATCGCCCGTATACGGTATCCCTACAGAGGCAAAATCTGGCTGGAAGGAAAAAATATAGAGAAATATACTGACAATGAACTGTATCACGGTTTTCTCGGTGTCATGCCACAGAATCCGCAGAGCCTTTTTGTGAAGAAAACGGTGCGTGCCGATCTATATGAACTGCTGGATGGGGAGAAGGAGAGAAAAAGTGATGCTTTTCCCATAGAGATGAAAAAAAGGGAGGCTGTAGAAGGGATTGTAACCCTGACCAAACTGGAACACCTACTGGAACGCCACCCCTATGACCTGAGCGGAGGGGAGCAGCAGAGGCTGGCCCTTGCAAAAGTGCTGCTCCTGCGCCCTAAGATCCTCCTCATGGATGAGCCTACCAAGGGGATTGACAATCATTATAAGAAGGAATTAGGTGAAATACTGAAAAAGCTCACACAGCATGGGGTCACTATCCTTCTGATTTCTCATGATGTAGAGTTCTGTGCCCGGTATGCGGACCGGGTGGGTCTGTTTTTTGAGGGAAATGTGGTTACGGATAAGCCTGCAAAAGAATTTTTTGCGGGGAACAATTTTTACACAACAGCAGCGAACCGCATGGCACGGCAGTTTTTCCCTGAAGCTGTGACAGTGGAGGACGTGGCTGCCGGAATCAGGGAATGTATCGGGGGGAGACAAGATGCTTCAGGATGAAAAACTTGACCGTTTTCTGGATGCTTTTCTGGACGGAAAAAGCGACGGAGCGGTGGATACGGATTTTTGGGAGGATACAGGGGAAGAGGAACCTGCCAGATATAACTTGCTGGAATACACAGATTTGCTGACAGCTCCCAAAAACAAGGGAAAGCTGCCGCAAAGAACCCTGACTGCTATACTTTTGATCATACTGCTGATCCCGCTTACCATATGGATCGGTATATATTTCTTTGAGGACAGGAAGTATCTTGTTGTGAGTCTTGTGATCGTGGTCTATTCCATGATACCGTTTTTTATGACATTTGAGAGCAGAAAGCCGCAGGCAAGAGAAATGCTGATCTTAGCGGTCCTGTCGGCAATAGCGGTGGCAGGCAGGGCGGCATTTTTCATGGTTCCCAGTTTTAAGCCCGTCATGGCGGTGGTGATCATTTCCGCCGTGTGCTTTGGTGCGGAGTCCGGGTTTCTGGTAGGGGCAGTTTCCATGCTGGCTTCTAATATGCTGTTTGGGCAGGGACCGTGGACGCCGTGGCAGATGTTTGCCATGGGTATTATCGGATTTTTGGCAGGTATTTTGTTTCAGAAAGGATGGCTCAAGGCAAGGAAGATATCTCTTTGCATCTATGGTTTTTGGGCGGCACTTTTCATATACGGCGGGATCATGAACCCCGCGTCCCTTACTATGATGTCTTATGCCCTGACTAAGAGGAACCTTCTGGCGATTTACATGTCCGGGCTGCCGGTGGATATGGTACATGGAGCGGCAACCGTTCTGTTTCTCCTGATAGCAAGTAAACCCATGATTGAAAAACTGGAGAGAATCAAAACAAAATATGGTCTGATCGAGGAGTAGGATATGGCAGAAGAAGAGAAAAAACCGGAGGAAAATACGGCGGCAGAGGAAAGAACAGACACTGCCAGGCAAAAAAAGAAAAACAGGATATTAAATGTGGTCATTCTGGGTGCAGTCTGTATCATCCTGTATGGCATTTTTAATATGATATCCCTGCAGAAGCAGTATGAGCGGGCAGGTGAGGAGTACCAACAGGTGCAGAAGACAGCTGGTATGGATGGAAATGAAGACAAGCCGGTACCTGAAACCGGTGATGAGGCCGAGGTACCTGATGTACAGGTGGATCTAAAGGCATTGCAGAAGGAGAACCCGGATACTGTGGGATGGCTGTATTATCCGGTACTGGGAATCAATTATCCTGTTATGCAGGACAGTGACAATTCCTATTATATCAAGCACACCTTCTCAGGGGACAAAAACGCAGTGGGGAGTATTTTTCTGGATGCGTATGGCAATAAGGATCTTAAGGATGATAATACTTTCATTTACGGCCATAACATGAGGGATGGTTCCATGTTCGGAAACATGAAGAAGATACGTGACGAGGGAATCGTGAAGGACAATCCCTGCTTCTGGATTTATTCAGAAGACGGGTGGAAGGAGTATCAGATTTTTTCCTATCACGATGCAAATGCAACGAAGAAGGATATGGCTTTTCAAATCAAATTTGAAAATGCGCAGGCGTTCCGTCAGTTTCTTCAGACAGTCACTGAAGCATCGGAAGAAAAACTGGACGTGCCGGTGACGACTTCTGATAAGATAGTCACCCTGGCAACCTGTACCAGTGACGCCTCAGTCAGACTGGTGGTGCACGGCGTAGAAAAGAAGTAGAGGCCATTGTAACTACCCGGAGGTGTACAAGAATATGGATATAAATAAACCCCAGAAAGAACAGACGCTGCCCGGAAGTAAGGATACTCTTCTGGAAGGTGAAAGCTATATTGCCGTCAGGTTCAACGGAAGAAAAAAGGTACTCAGCTCTGCTCCTCATAACGGCGGGATGCGCACGGATCTGACTGCTGTCTATAATTTTGACGGTAAGCAGGAAGGAAATAAAGAAATCTCTCTGCAGGGCGGGACCTATGAGAGCCACATGCAGTATGTGTCAAAAGAAATCATCGGCTTTATCCGGACACCTCTGCCGGTATCATGACTGCGGCAAGTATGCGGAATGCAGTTTTTCTATCAGAGAGCTTTTGCAGCCTTACGGTAACAGCCATAGTCACAGGCGGTATTGAAGTAAACGGGGCGCGGGCAGGAGATCCCACTGAATGGTGTGAGGAGAGGGGATATTGGGAAAAAGTTTCATCCAAAACGTTGGGAACCATCAATATTATGCTGTTCATCCATGCTGACCTGGCAGACGGAGCACTTGCAAAGGCATTGATCACCTGTACAGAGGCAAAGGCGGCGGCAATCCAGGAGTTGTGTATTTCCAGCAGATACTCATGGGGGATTGCCACCGGGTCCGGTACGGATGGTGTGATCTTGGTATCAGATATGGATGCCTCCCTTCATCTGACGGAGACAGGGAGCTACAGCAAGGCAGGAGAACTGATTGGACGGGTTGTGAAAAGGGCTGTGAAAGAGGCTCTCTTCAGGCAGAGCGGCGTTGGCGCTTCCGTACAGCATGACGCGCTTAGGCGTCTGGGAAGGTTTGGACTGACAGAGGATGTGCTGACCAGCCGTATCATGAGACTGGATGATCATATACAGGAACAGGAGGCTGTTGAGAAAGTCCATAAATGGAAAAGAAGCAGCAGCGGCGTATTATGGGCTGTTTTAGAAGCGTGTCTGCTGGAACAGAGGCATTGGGGACTTTTGGATTGGGAGGAAACAGAAAGAGGAAGAAAAAAATGCCTGGAAATCTTACAGCCAGAGGATGAGCATAATTACCCCGAGATTGCAGAGGCGGTCAGAGGATGGCAGAAAGATATGGACAGCATACCAGGCAAAGAGTAACGCACGGCTGGTTTTAAAGCAACAGCAGATCATGTTCGGGGCACTTCATAACTTATGCAGCAGCAAGTGCTGCATTTTAAGGTATAGGAAGGGACACGGAAGAATATATTATTCTGAGAAATTAAAAGTATCAAGTAACTAGTACAGCGTTGCATAAGTTCCAGTGATATAGCACCCGCTATTTACGCCAGTGCCGCGTTGCCGAAGCTAGTCGTAGGAACCGCTACGCCGTCGCTTCGGCGCCTTGCACTGACGAAAATATCAGGCACTCTATCACCGAAACTTACGCAATGCTGTACTAGATGAAAATGCAGTAAAACAAAGAAAAACGCTGAAAACGTGCGATTTAAAGAGAAATGGTTGACATTCAGTCAGCAGTATGCTAATGTATATGTGTGTATAAATTCCATATCAGCTTACCAAGTGCACCAGGGTTATGTTTTGCCCTCTTTTAAAGAATCCTGGTGAAAAGGGAATCAGGTGTAAGTCCTGGACGATCCGGTCACTGTGAACAGGGAGCGAAGCGCAAAGATCCATTGTATAAGAGATTATATGAGAAGGAGCGTTAAGTGCAGATCTGTGAGTCAGGAAACCTGCTTGGATAAGTAAAAGGTTGAAACTTCCGACGAAAGTTTTCCATCCATTATGACATTTGATATGGAATGCCTGCTTAGAACGTGAACGAAACAGGAACCTGTGTGAGGAATTTATGCATCCAAAAAAGCAGGAGGGTCAGTGGAGACGAATTTGTTTCTATATATTCCTCCGCACCCCAAATGTATAGAGCTTGGTCTAACAAATTCGCCCACGGGCCTCCTGCAGGTAAAAAAATAGTGTGTGAAGCTGCTGTAGGATATCTGTCTGACAGCAGCTTTATTTTTGCATCAGAAAAGATCCCCGCGGAGATGCAGGGGGAGCCGTAGATGGCCGAGTCTCTGCACGGGGAGTGAAAATGTCCGCGCTCTTTAGCAGGAGCCCGGCAGACAAAAGGGTTATAGAAGGGAGAATCAGTAATATGCGGGAAGAGGATATGATTGCAGCAGCTGAGGAAGCGGGGTTTGCAAAAGCAGCCGTGATGAGTACAGAGGATTTGGAATTTGAACATGAATTTCGTATGTTTTGTGAGCAGAATGACTGTGGGAACTATGGAAATAATTATGGATGTCCTCCCTACTGCGGAACTCCCGAGGAAATGGAGAACCGGGTCATGCAGTATAAAAAAGCAGTGGTTTTCCAGTCCAGAACACCGGTAAATAATATATTTGATGATGCTGAGACAAAACAAATTAAAAAAATACATACCAGGATGACGCTCCGTACTGTGGAAGCGCTGAGAAAGAACGGCCTGGATGATAACGGCATGTATGTTATGTGCGGACCGTGCAATATGTGTGAGGAATGTAAGATGCCGGCAGGAGAGCCATGCGTCCAGGAGCAGAAAAGATTTTCCTGCCTGTCCGCCTACTGCATAGACGCAGCTAAAATGGCAAAGCACTGTAACATGGATATGCAGTGGAATGGAGATATCGTTTCCTTTTTCAGTATCTACCTCTATGATAAAAAGTGAATTGGGGAACCAAAAGAAATCCGGATAAGGTCATGAGATTGTATATAACGGAGGCAGAAGCCTATGGACTTAAAAGAAAGGGCAAAAAAATTAAAGTCTGATATACCGGCAGTCTTTTTAGCATTGAAAGATAAAGAGACACCTGTTTTAGCAAAACTGGCGGCTGGTATCACTTTGGGTTATGCCCTCTCTCCAATTGATCTTATACCGGACTTCATACCGGTTCTTGGATATTTGGATGATGTGATCTTGCTGCCTGCAATGATAGTATTAACCGTTAAACTGATACCGAAGGAGGTATGGCAGCGGAGCTGTACCCGGTCCGCAGAAATGTGGAAGGACGGAAAGCCGAAGCGCTGGTATTTTGCAATCCCTATCGTTATGATATGGCTGTTGCTCCTATGGATGATCGTAAGAGCCATATGGTTTTAAAAGGAACTTTACAGCAGAAGGCGCCGTTTCATGGGAAACGGCGCCTTCTGCTGTCAGTATCAATCCACTTTCCAAAGTCCTAAGGCAGGGGTTTTTACAAAATAGATTTCTTCCCCGTTCTCCAGAGTGTTCCATCCGTCATGAAGAGTATCCGGATCGTACAGGGACGCAGCGTCCTCATAATCCATCCACTGATAGCCAACGCTTTCAATCTCTTCTTTTGAAAGATTCTCCGGCTTTGTACAGTAAGTGATGTTGAACCGTCCGTCAGAAGAGCCCTGGATCAGATGGGCGGCAGCCATGATCCTGTTCTCAAAGGCCCCTTCATTGAACAGCTTCAGTACATAGTCACGTCCCTTATAACCGTAAGTCCTGGTCATGTTGTCCATCTCTTCATTTTCACCGAAGGCTTTGACGCCGGGAGCCAGGATGATCAAATCTCCGCCGTCAGCCACAGCCATTCTTGTCCGGTAGATACCTTTGTTCCCCACCCACGTTGTCTTCAGCTCATATGGGTCCAGATAAGTAACAAGTTTTTTTGCCCTGCGCTCCACATGGCAGATGTTCAGTTTGCCGGAAAGCTCCACTGCAAGCTCAAAGGGTTTTCTGGAAGGTCCGGTGTAAAGTCCGTTCAGGCAGATTTCCTCATCCTTTAAAGTGGTGACAGTCTGGATATATACCAGGGGAAGTTTTCCGTCCAGGAAATGCTGCTGGGCGTAGTCAAAGACTTTCCGCGCGGGGGAGTCCGCAACACCCAGGGCTTTTTCCATGCCGCATATGGCACTGAGCATGTGGGATTTATTGATCATCTGGCGTCCGCCTACACCTACAAAAATGTTTTTGCTGTAGTTTGCCATGCCCACAACCTCGTGTGGCACCACCTGACCGATGGAGAGGATCAAGTCGTACCCGCCGTTTATGAGCTTTTCATTGACTTCCACTTCAATATCCGTGGAATACAGACCGCCGGATATTTCCTCAATGACTTCCTGTGGCACTTTTCCGATAGAAACGGTGTCTGTCTGCCAGTGATGCACTAAAAATGCTTCCTCCGGCACGACATTGCCGAACATCTTTTCTTTTTCCTCCCCGTCCATAGCCATGTGGGTGCCCAGGGCGGGCATTACATGTACAGTGGCGGTGGGGGAGAGTTTTTTATAGAGGACCTGGGTCAGTTCCCCGGCGTAGGAGTAGCAGCGGGTGAAGTCCGGCGGTATGATCAGGACTTTTTTCAGTCCGGGATACTGGGCCAGCAGTTCATCCATGCATTTCTCCACTTCAGCTGGAGAGATGCCGGAAGTTTCGTTTGTCAGGTATATCTCGTTCATAGATTCCTCCTGTTTTCCATCAAAGGGATTAGTCCAGTACTAGTCTTCAAATTTCAGAACCAGCTTAAGCACATCCTGGGGATGCTCTGTGATCATAGTCAGGGCTTCCATAACATCTTTGTAATTATAGGATTTTGTCATGAGCTGTTCCGGATGCAGGGTGCCGTCCTCAAAGCCTGCGATGACTTCATCGAAACAGTTGTTGTTCAGGCGGGAGCCGGCTATGGTCAGTTCCTTTTTGGTGATGTCAGCCATTGTGATCTGGGAAGGTACGTTTTTCAGTCCCAGGACCACGATACGTCCTGCCGGGCAGGCCAGCTGTACACTCTGCTCAAAAGAAGAAGGGATGCAGACCGTATCCACAATGACCGGGATACCTTCACCGTCTGTAAACTTCAGGAGGCGCTCCTCCAGATTCTCCTCTGATACCAGGACCACTTCATCTGCACCCATGGAAAGGGCTTTGTCCAGACGTTCCTTTACCAGGTCTGTCATGATGACTTCAGCGCCGTTTCTCTTGGCAACCTGCATGGCCGCAATACCGATAGGACCGGAACCCATGATGAGAACTTTATCCCCTTTTGTGATCTGCCCTCTTCTGTTGATCTCCACACCGATGGTGAATGGCTCAACCAGACCAAGGAAAGATTCGTCAAAATCCTTGTGAAATTTGTGGATATTGGATTCGGGAGCACATACGAACTCTGCAAATCCGCCGTCTCTGTGAACACCCATAACTTCCAAAGTAGAGCATACGTTGTGGCGTCCGATCTTGCAGGCATAGCAGTGTCCGCAGCTTACAACCGGGTCAACGGCAACCTTGTCGCCTACTTTTACGGCAGTTACATCCTGGCCCACCTCTGTTACAATACCGCCGAACTCATGTCCGATCAGCCGTGGGTAAGTTGCCAGTGAGTTGGTGCCGTTATATATACCGATGTCAGAGCCGCAGATACCGCCGGACGTAATGCGAACGATCACATCATCTTTATTTTTGATCTCAGGTTTTGGAACATCGACGATTTCAACCTTAAATGGTTCGATTACTTTTATAGCTTTCATTTGATTAGAACACTCCTTTTGTTTGGAAAATAAAAAGTTGATAGAGAACACGCCCCGTTTCTTGCGGCGTAACTGATATATTAATTGACGGCTGCTGTTTTCATGATGTTTAAGAAAACCGGCCGAGATGGAATGGATGAATGGAATAAATTGATATATCAGTTGTCTTGGCATAACTATAACAAATGCAGAAGCAAAGTACAATATGAAAAAGTGCCAACATATAAATGGAATTTCTGTATAGAATTCACAAAACGTATGACGTCCTCTGTCCTGCGGCCTGCAGAAGTTGACGAGATGTTTGCGGTGTGTTACGCTTCAGTAAACAGAGGACAGATAACAGGGGGACCGAGATGATGAAAATATCAGAAAAAAGAGCAAAGGAAAACAACCGGGAATATGCCTACAGGCTGCTGCGAAGTAATATTATGACACTGCAGCTCATGCCCGGGACCACATTAAATGAAGGGGAACTGACAGAACTGCTGGGGATCAGCAGAACACCTATCCATGAAGCCATCATTATGTTAAAGGAAGAATCTCTTGTGGACGTTTTCCCTCAAAGCGGCTCCAGGGTATCCATGATACATATAGATATATTGAAGGAAGGGTATTTTCTCAGGTCTGTGATAGAACCGGAGATCATCCGCCAGATCGCGGGTAATCTCCGGGAGGAGGGAATGATGGTCCTGAAGGAGAACCTGAACAGACAAAAGGCAGCCCTGGAGAATGAGGAGAAAATAGACCCGTTCTTTAAACTTGATGATGAATTTCATCATCTGATCTATGAAATGGCAGGGAAGCAGAAGACCTGGTATGCCATGAAAAAAGTCAGCTCCCACTATGACAGAGTGCGCTATCTGGACGCGATCATGAATAAGACGGACCTTGCAGCCATACATCAGGAACACAAAGATATATATCATATGCTGCTGCTGGGCCTCTCCGTGGATTTTGATCTGAAAGACTTTTATGACAGGCACCTGGGCACCTACCGGAGACATTTTCAGGAAATACTTGAAAAATACCCGGAGTATTTCTGCTAGCACAGCAATAAAGCGCGGGTGTGTATAAAATATGCACAAAAAGTTTATTTAAAATTTATAATAATCTCACATAATTTATATTTGCTCTTGACGTGTGACGTCTGATTTGTTATAGTCGATTTATGGAATGGATGAGAGGTCATACGTGTTATTACTTGTAAAAGAAGTGACAGGGATAACAGGAAAAGGGAAAAAGGAGGAAAACGTATATGTTTTCAGGAGAAATGGTAACAGGGCCATTGCTGATAGGTATTTTTATTCTGGCGATCGCCGTTTTATTGTTGTTGATCATTAAATTTAAGCTGAATGCTTTTGTGGCATTATTGCTTACTGCATTTGGCACAGGTGTGCTGGTAAATATGCCGCTGGCTGATGTGGCACAGACCGTTACAGACGGTTTCGGTGGTACACTGGGCGGTATCGGTATGGTAACAGGTCTTGGTGTAATGCTGGGTAAGTTCATGTTTGAGTCCGGCGGAATCGAGTCAATTTCCAATAAGATCTTAGGTGCGTTCGGCGAGAAGAAATCCCCCATCGCTGTTGCGCTTTCAGGTTTTATCACAGGTATTCCGGTGTTCGGCGATGTGGTTTACATCATGTTTGCCCCCATGCTCCGTGTACTTTCCAAGAAAACAAAGATTTCCATGGTAACGTTTGCCTGTGCGATCTCTGTTGCTACCACTTGTACCTTCGCATTAGTGCTCCCCACAGCACCGCCTCTGGCAGTTGCTGAAGAGCTGAATATTGAGATTGGTATTTTCTTCTTCTATGCATTGATCTCCGCTTTTGTGGGAATGATCGTGGGCGGTATCTTTTATGGTTCTATTCTGAACAAACAGGATCAGAAGAACAACCACTTCTACACCTTTGAAGATTTAGATGAGGAAGAGGCAGAAATGTCCAAGAGCGGCAAAGGAAAAGGAAAGGAACGCGCAAAAATGAGCGCAGGAAAAGCACTTTCTATCCTCCTGGTTCCGATCGTCCTGATTCTGCTGGGAAGCTTTGTTCCGCTGGCAGTTGGCAAAGATGCAGCGATCGTTCCGTTTGTCACATTTATCGGAAACAAAAACTTTGCTATGATGGCAGGTGTTATCTACGCCGCAGTCATCTCCAGAAAATACATAACAAAGACAGCTACAGACATTATGACAGAAGCTGCTGACCAGGTAGGTTTGATCCTGCTGATCACAGGTGCAGGCGGAGCTTTCGGTAAAGTTCTGCAGGCTACCGGTATTGCTGATTATGTTGCAGGTTCTCTGTCACAGTTCAGCATCCCGATCCTGGTACTGTGTTTCCTGATCGCACAGATCATCCGCTGTGCACAGGGTTCCACAACCGTTGCTCTTATGACAACAGCAGCCATTATGTCCAGCACAATTGCATCCGGCGGTGTATCCCCGATCCTGTGTGCGATCGCTATCTGTGCAGGCGGTATCGGCCTTTCACTGCCGAACGACTCCGGATTCTGGGCGATCAGCCGGTTCTTTAAGATCTCTGTAACGGATACCATCCGTGGATGGAGTATCGGCGGTTTTGTTGCCGGTGTGGCGATCCTGATATTTGTATCCATACTTTCTCTGTTCCAGGGCTTCCTGCCGGGACTTATGATGTAAGTGTGAACATATAAGGCCATAGATGCCGCCCGAGGGAAGATGCCCTCCGGGCGGCATTTTTTATCACAAAGGAGAAACAATGAATCCTGCCGTTACTGTTCTCAGGCCACTATCCCGCCAGGTGTTTTCATGCAGAATGCTCCATATCTGTGCATCGCAAAGCGTGTTACTGGACACGGAGTGAACAGTAACATCCTGCTGGAAGAATCTGATTTATATGCAGTGCCAGGTAGACTTTCTTTAAACGAACGTGCTATAATATGTAAACAAATGCTGAAAAATGCAGAAAACCTTCGACAAGCAGTGTCCGTGCAGGGCATATAAAAACATGTGCAAATATCCGTTCATAACTGTTATACAAGCTGATTGGCCTCCTGGCCAATGTGGGAACTGTGAGAGCACCGAAGAGTTACTAAATGATCAAAGAGGTAAAAATATATGTTAGAGTCGTTGAATGAGAGTAAAAAACTACTGCCAGAGAGAGTGGCAGAGCAGATCATCAGCCTGATCGCGGACAGGGAGCTGAAGGCCGGTGATAAGCTGCCAAATGAATTTGATATGGCACAGCAGTTATCTGTGGGAAGAGGCACCATACGGGAGGCTGTTAAGATTCTTGTTTCCAGGAATATACTGGAGATCCGCCGTGGCTGCGGAACCTTTGTCTGTGAAAAGCCGGGTGTTGTGGATGACCCCCTGGGATTTGCTTTTGTGAAAGACAAGAAAAGACTTGGCCTTGATCTGTGTGAGGTCCGTATGATAATTGAGCCGGAGATTGCGGCATTGGCAGCGGAGCGGGCAACAGCTGAGGAAATAGAAGAACTGCAGAGAATTGAGGATGAGGTGAAGGAGCTTTGTGATAAAGAGGAGCCTCATATGCACAAGGATATTGAGTTCCATGAAATGCTGGCAAAGATGAGCAAAAATATGATCATGCCAAATATCATTCCTGTGATCCAGACAGGTATTTCCCTTTTTATAAACATAACGGATTATTCTCTGACAAAGGAAACCGTCCGCACCCACCAGATGATCGTGGATGCCATCAGGGCGCGCTGTCCTCAGGCGGCAAAGGATGCCATGATAGAGCATCTGGCAAGTAATCAGGATAAAATAGAAAGACTTTCCGGGCTTTAGTCAGCCCGGAATTTTTTTGTTGTACGGAACGGACTGCAAGAGCGGTCCTTCCCGGATTGTTATGGGGCTGTATTTTTGTGAAAATTGCATAAATATAAAAGGGTAAAAATAAGCAAAAGGGATAAAATAAGCGGGCCTATTGACCTCGGAGGAAAGAAGTGGTACTATACAAACAGATACGACGTATGATGTCTTGAAAAGACAGAAATATACCATTCCAAATCAAGCAGCGATTCATTAGATCCATTTAATCAAAGGAGAACGATTATGAAATTAAGAAGCCAGGAATTAAGAAAAATTGCACCGGAATTAGACCCGCTCCGTCTGGGGACCGGATGGAAACTGGAGGATTTATCAAAACCGCAGATTATGATTGAAAGTACCTTTGGTGACAGCCATCCCGGCAGCGGGCACCTTATGGAGCTTGTGGAGGAAGTAAGGGCAGGCGTTGCAGAGGCAGGCGGACACGGTGCCAGGTATTTCACCACAGATATCTGTGACGGAGAAGCCCAGGGCCACGATGGGATCAACTATTCCCTGGCGTCCAGAGATATGATCGCCAATATGATCGAGATTCATGCCAATGCCACACCTTTTGACGGCGGTGTTTTTGTGGCAAGCTGTGACAAGGGCATGCCTGCACATCTGATGGGGGTGGGAAGGGTCAATATTCCGTCCATTATCGTGACCGGCGGTGTCATGGACGCAGGTCCTGACCTTCTGACCCTGGAGCAGATCGGTATGTATAATGCCATGTGCGAGCGCGGGGAGATCACACAGGAAAAATTGACTTTTTACAAACAGAATGCATGTCCTTCCTGCGGTGCCTGCTCTTTTATGGGAACAGCTTCCACCATGCAGATCATGGCAGAGGCACTGGGCCTGATGCTGCCGGGAAGCGCTCTTATGCCCGCTACCAGCAAGGACCTGCGCACAGTTGCCAGGGAGGCCGGAAAACAGTCCGTGTGGCTGGCAGAACATGACCTGACACCGGATAAGATCGTGACGATGAAATCCTTTGAGAATGCCATTATGGTACATGCTGCCATCTCCGGCTCCACGAACTCCCTGCTTCATCTTCCGGCCATCGCCAGAGAATTTGGCATAGAGATTGACGGGGATACCTTTGACCGGCTGCACAGGGGTGCGCATTACCTGCTGAACATCCGCCCCGCAGGAGAGTGGCCTGCACAGTTCTTCTATTATGCAGGCGGCGTTCCCACAATTATGGAAGAGATCAAAGATATGCTCCATCTGGATGTCATGACTGTCACAGGCAAGACGCTGGGCGAAAACCTGGAAGAACTGAAAAAGAACGGATTTTATAATAAATGTGACAAATATCTGGAGCAGGTAGGTCTGAAGAGAGAGGATGTGATCCGTCCCTTTGACAAACCATTCGGAACAGACGGAAGTATTGCGATCCTCTATGGCAACCTGGCGCCTGAGGGGGCAGTGGTAAAACATACCGTAGTGCCTAAGGAAATGTTTGAGGCGACTCTGAAAGCACGTCCCTTTGACTGTGAGGAGGATGCCATCCATGCGGTGCTGACCCATGAGATCAAACCGGGAGATGCGGTGATCATCCGTTATGAGGGACCAAAGGGAAGCGGTATGCCGGAAATGTTCTATACCACGGAAGCCATTGCGTCTGACGCAGAACTGGGTGCATCCATTGCCCTTCTCACAGACGGCAGATTTTCAGGTGCATCCAAGGGACCGGCTATCGGACATATCTCCCCGGAAGCAGCGGAGGGCGGCCCCATTGCACTGGTTGAGGAGGGTGACCTGATCGAGGTAAATATTCCAAACCGTGTGCTCCGTATAGTGGGGATTGCCGGGGAGAAGAAAACTCCGGAAGAGATAGAGACTGTTTTAAAAGAGCGCAGAAGCAAGTGGCAGCCTAAGCCGGTGAAATATGAGAAAGGTGTATTAAAAATCTTTTCAGAAAGGGCCGTCTCTCCTATGAAGGGCGGATACATGGAGTAAAAGGATGCATGCACAGGATTTGTTTGATATCAGCGGAAAAAAGGCGATCGTGACAGGCGGGACCAGAGGCCTGGGCTATGGAATGGCAGAAGGATATATGGAGGCAGGTTGCGAGGTGGTGATCGTAGGAACCTCTGACAGTGTGTACCGGGTGGCCGGGGAGTTTAAGGACCGGGGATTCAAATGTCATGGCGTCAAGGGAAACCTGGGGGACAGGCAGGACATTTACCGTGTATTCCGTGAGTGCTTGGAGAAGCTGGGCGGTGAGGTGGATATCCTCCTCACGGCTCACGGGATCCAGAGGCGCCACAGCGCGGAGGAATTCCCCATGGAAGAGTGGGATGAGGTCATCCGTGTGAACCTGACCAGTATCTTTATCCTCTGCCAGGAAGCGGCCAAGGTGATGCTGAAAAAGGGATATGGCAAGATCATCAATATCGCATCCATGAATTCTTTCTTCGGCGGACAGACCATCCCGGCATATGCAGCGTCAAAAGGCGGTGTGGCACAGCTTACCAAGGAACTCACCAATGACTGGCTGGCAAGAGGGATCAATGTGAATGCCATTGCGCCGGGCTATATGGCTACTGAGATGAACAAGGCGCTCATGGACCCGGAGAATCCCAGGTTTGCATCCATATCTGAGAGGATCCCGGCACACCGCTGGGGAACCGGTGATGATATGAAGGGAGCTGCTATCTTTTTGGCCTCCCATGCAAGTGATTATGTGAGCGGTGCGGTGATTCCGGTGGATGGTGGGTATTTGGTAAAATAAATTCCGGAGTTACCCATTGACAAACAAGTAAAAAAGCGTTATCGTATATGAGACAAGTGAATAGGTTATAATTTCTCTTATTCAGAGTGATGGAGATACATAGGATCTGTGAAGTCACGGCAACCCCTTGCAGAAGGAAGGTGCCAACCTGAGCGAAGTAGTCGAACAATAAGAGGATTCATTTATGTAAGATATGGGTCCGCTTATGCGGACCTTTTTTTGTTTTGCTGAATGGTCCTGAAGCGGGACAAAAGTTTATATCTCTGTCAGGAGTATGTCACTGGCGGTATATGCCGCCGCAGGATAAACAATCTTATAAAAGGAGAAAAACATGGAAAAAAGATTATTTACTTCCGAATCAGTAACTGAAGGCCATCCGGATAAAATGTGCGATGCCATCTCTGATGCCATTCTGGATGCATTGATGGAAAAAGACCCCATGAGCCGCGTGGCTTGTGAGACCTGCACCACAACAGGTATGGTTATGGTAATGGGCGAAATCACTACAAATGCCTATGTTGATATTCCTAAGATCGTTAGGGAGACTGTCCGCGAGATTGGATATACCAGAGCAAAATATGGTTTTGATGCTGAAACCTGCGGTGTCATCACTACCATTGATGAGCAGTCAAAGGACATTGCTCTTGGTGTGGACAAGGCTCTGGAGGCAAAAGAAAACAACATGTCTGAAGCCGAGATCGACGCCATCGGCGCCGGTGACCAGGGTATGATGTATGGATTTGCCACAGATGAGACAGAGGAGTTTATGCCGTATCCCATCTCCCTTGCCCATAAATTATCACGCCAGCTCACTAAGGTGAGAAAAGACGGTACACTGACCTATTTAAGACCGGACGGAAAGACACAGGTAACTGTGGAGTATGATGAGAATGACCGCCCTATCCGCCTGGATGCAGTGGTACTTTCCACACAGCATGACCCGGATGTGACCCAGGAACAGATTCATGAGGATATTAAAAAATATGTGTTCGATCCCATTCTTCCTGCACATATGGTGGATGGGGAGACAAAGTTCTTCATTAATCCCACAGGACGTTTTGTGATCGGCGGCCCTCACGGGGACAGCGGTCTTACAGGGCGTAAGATCATAGTAGATACTTACGGCGGATACGCACGTCACGGCGGCGGAGCGTTTTCCGGTAAAGACTGTACCAAGGTGGACCGTTCTGCAGCATATGCGGCGCGCTATGTGGCTAAGAACATGGTGGCAGCAGGGCTGGCAAGAAAATGTGAGATCCAGCTTTCCTATGCTATCGGCGTGGCACATCCCACATCAATCCAGGTGGAAACCTTTGGCACAGGAAAACTTTCAGACCAGAAGCTGACCGAGATCGTGCGGGGAAACTTTGATCTGAGACCGGCGGGAATTATCAAAATGCTGGATCTGAGACGTCCGATCTACAAACAGACCGCAGCTTACGGACATTTTGGAAGAAATGACCTGGATCTTCCCTGGGAAAGACTGGACAAGGCAGAGGATTTAAAGAAATATTTGTAACTATTCAGTAGGTCTGCGCATTCATTGCGCTGACCGTAAGAAAGTATTCCGCAGCCAAGCAAAAATCCCATCGCCAAAGGCGATTCTGCATGGATTTTTGCCTGTAACTGTGAGGTACTGAACAGCTACAAATATTTATAAGAAACCATAGATCGTTCTGTGGCCATGAATAAAAAGGTTCCGCATTCACTGTACAGAGGAATGCGGAACCTTTTTTACTGCTGCTGCTGTTCCCGGAAATTGAACAAATCTCTGGGCTGGATGTCCAGGGCATCTGCAATATCAAACAGACTTTCCAGGGAAAGGGAAGTTTTGATCCTGGGAGCCTCGATATTACTGATATGGGTACGGCTCAGGCCTACGGCATTTGCTAGCTGTAATTGTGTGAGCCCTTTCAGTTTCCGGTAATACGATATAGTCAGTCCCAGCTCCCGAAACTGGCGTTCTCTTTTCTCGTCCATAACTGCCGTGTCTCCTTTTTTCTTTTAAGTATATCCAAAAGGAAACTTGATAAAAACGAACTGGTAATTGACATTTATAAAACGGCAGTTATCATGTGCACCTATTTTGCCAAATTTAGCAGATATCAGGTGTGCAGATCGCGGCATCTGCACAGGTACACATCTGTTCCAAAGTGAAGACCTTTACAGTGTCCCCGTAAATCGTTTCCATACCTGAGACAAAGTCCGATTTGGCAAAAAGATAATACCAGATTGTACTGTGCGGAAAAAGGCTGGCATGTTTCTGAAGACTCTGCAGGCCATCCAGGTCGATCCATTCATCTGTCCAGAAGCAGTCACCAAGCAATATATTACTGTCGTCAGCGGCGGCAATAGGTACATACTCCGTACGCTTTCTGGTTGGGTGCTGTCCCCACCAGCTTCCTGCATGGTCAAAAGGAAACGGAGCCTGGCCGAGGCTGCTTATGAGATCCAGATATTGTCTGCAGATATCTTCAAATGTTTCTTTAGAGTAGCGGTCCAGGAAAGGAAGGACTTCCTTGTCAAATACCTCTCTACCGTATCCCATCTCAATGGCACTGCGGTGCGGGGCAGCAAAAGTATACCAGAAACGGAATACGCCGTCAGAGGTCCGGTAGAGGGTCCTGCGGCTTCCCGCGTCTTCGGTGACGGGGATTATCTTATCCACCAGGCCTAACAGATCCAATGTGTTCATGAGACTTCCCGCAGCGCTGGGAGTCAGTTCCGTGCGCTCACAGATCTCGTGCAGTTTCCGCCTTTTGGCGCCCAGGCACAAAAGAGCAGAGTGGGCCAATTCAGGTTCAGACAAATGCACCTTCAAAAATTTTGTGGGGCGGCGGTAAAGCGCACCCTCCTCCGTGAAAAATAATTGATACAGGTTTTCCTGAAAAGGCTTGTCATTGACAAAATAGGCCAGATAGCCGGGAACCCCTCCTGTTATGCCGAAGATGCAGATCTGCTGTTCCACGGGGAGATGGCGGAAGAGCTGGCGTGTCTCGAAAAAGGTGAAGGGTTTCAGGAGCAGAGGGTGGGCAGTCTGGAGCTGTTCTTTTTCGTAAAGGGAGGCGGGTTTACATAAAATAATAAAAAGCCGGGAGTTTTTCCACTCTTTTGTCATATAGGATTGGATCAATGTGGAAAGTCTCCTGTTTTTATTGATCAGATGTGGATAATCGTCAATAATAAAGACAAGAGATTCCTCTCTGGCGGATTTTCCGATGGTGCGGAACAGTTCCGCGAATCTTTTGGCAGCTTTCAATTTTTCTAATGGGCCAAGTACGCGGATGGCTTCTTCTTTTAATGCCAGGAAGTTTTCATTGTCCGTAGTCTCTAAAGGCTTAAAGTACAAAGTCCGCTTGCCGGCAGAAAATTGTCTGAGAAGGGTAGTCTTTCCCATACCGGCATCACAGTAGATGGCTGCAGACTGAAAACAGTTCTGCCCATACAGTTCATTTAATTTTGCAAGATGGTTATCTTTATCTAAAAACATAATATCTCCTCGGTATATTCTGCGGACGGGCCGCGGTAGCTGTTTGTTTATATTTTAGAAGGTGTTTCAGGTAAAGTCAAAGCATTTTGTAAGGTTTTTTATAGAAAGTTTAGATTTGATTCACTTTTGTTTAGAAGAAAATGTGTAAAATTATGCTATAATATTTACCAGAAGACATTATGCCCGTTTCCGGGTATTTGTATTAGAGCCTGTTTGGCTGAAAAAGCAATAGACGAGGACAGAAAGGTGCCGGAACATGAAATTAAAGACAAGGATCATCGTTTCTTTTTTTATCATCATACTGGAGCCTCTGCTGTTTACCGGTGTGGCATTCTGGGGATTCAGCCAGTATCAGCTCAAGGCCATAGAAAAACAGTATGGAATTGAGAATGCCACATATGAAAGCCTGACCAACACGGCAGAAGTGATCAACAGCATGACGAGCGGCACGATTGGCCGGTTGTCAGAGGCAGCCAAGGAATCCCCAAAAGATTTGGAAAATATAGAATATTTGGATTCTGTAAATAAGGAATTGGAGCAGGTTCACTCCTATCTTATTGTGCGGGAAGATGATAAGATAAGATATATAGGATGTGATCCCTACCCGTCGGAGCTGATCAGCAGACTGCCGGATTATAAGGACGACAGCAGTGACAGCAGTGACGGATTTTACCTGGGCGGCAAAATAAAAGCTTTGGTAAAGCAGATTGATTTTGAGACCAGCGAACACGGGAAAGGCAGCCTCTTTGTGGTTTCCAGTGTGTTTAAGACACTGCCCCAGATTGAGGAGCTGATTCGGAATATGCTGGCGGCTGTGGTTATAATCCTTACGATCACAGCATTTGGGCTTACCTGGTGGATCTACCGGGGCGTTATCTCACCTCTTGATAAGCTGCGGACAGCCACCCAGAAGATCAAGGAGGGAAACCTGGATTTCTCCATTGCCAGCGAGGGTGTCAATGAGATATCTGACTTATGTCAGGATTTTGAAGCCATGAGGCAGAGGCTGAAAGAAAATGCGGAGGAGAAGCTGGAATTTGACAAGGATAATAAGGAACTGATCAGCAACATTTCCCATGATCTGAAGACACCGATTACAGCCATCAAGGGATATGTGGAGGGAATTATGGATGGCGTGGCAAATACGCCGGAAAAGATGGACAGATATATCCACACAATCTATAATAAGGCTAATGACATGGACAGGCTGATCAATGAGCTGACTTTTTATTCCAAGATGGATACCAACAGAATCCCATACACATTCAACAAGATTTCCGTTACTGAATTTTTTGATGACTGTGCAGAGGAGCTGGATTCTGAATTGGAGTCTAAATCTGTACAGTTCCAGTATTCCAATTATGTGGGACCTGGGGTGCTTGTCATTGCTGATGCGGAGCAGATTAAGAGGGTTATAAACAATATTGTGAGCAACTCCCTCAAATACATGGACAGCAGCAGAGAGCGGAGGATCAACCTGCGGGTGAAGGACGTAGGCGATTTTGTCCAGGTGGAGATTGAGGACAACGGAAAAGGAATTGCAGCCAAAGACCTGCCCAATATTTTCGACAGGTTTTACCGCACAGACGCCTCCAGGAATTCTTCCAAGGGGGGAAGCGGGATCGGTCTTTCCATAGTCAAGAAGGTTATGGAGGATCACGGCGGAAAAGTCTGGGCAACGAGCAAGGAGAATATAGGAACGGTGATGTACTTCGTTCTTAGAAAATACCAGGAGGTACCAATTAATGAGTAAGATTTTAATTATTGAAGACGAGGAGGCAATAGCTGACCTTGAGAAGGATTATCTGGAGCTGAGCGGTTTCGAGGTGGAGATTGAGCACCGCGGCGACGTGGGGCTAAAAAAAGCCCTGGAGGGCAGTTATGACCTGTTTATCCTGGATTTGATGCTTCCGGAGGTGGACGGTTTTGAAATCTGCCGTGAAATCAGGAACGTAAAGAATAATCCTGTCATTATGGTGTCCGCCAAAAAGGATGATATAGATAAGATCCGCGGCCTGGGTCTGGGTGCAGATGACTATATGACAAAGCCATTCAGCCCAAGTGAGCTGGTGGCCAGGGTAAAAGCCCATCTTGCCAGATATGAGAGGCTCATAGGGACCGGTGTGCAGGAGAATGACATCATCGAGATCCGGGGCCTGAAGATTGATAAGACCGCAAGGCGTGTGTGGATCAACGGTGAGGAGAAGAATTTTACTACCAAAGAGTTTGATCTGCTCACCTTCCTGGCACAGAACCCTAACAGGGTGTTCACAAAGGACGAACTGTTCAAGGAAATTTGGGCGATGGAGTCTATTGGAGACATTGCAACTGTGACGGTGCATATTAAGAAGATTCGTGAGAAGATTGAATTTAATACAGCCAAACCCCAGTATATTGAGACTATATGGGGTGTGGGGTATCGCTTTAAGGTTTAAAGATACGGAGGTCCGTATAACGGGAACAGGTGCATTCATAGGGGAATCTTATGGATGCATTTTGTTTACGGTTACAGTCTCTATCCCGAGGTGCTTTAACAAAGGGGTATCGGGTGGTACAAAGTCAAATCCCGGGTTAGCCAGCGCCTTGCAGAGCGTGACCTCTGCTATTTGTTAACGAGATTGTTGTTGAAAGCATGATCTTCTTATGTTATACTAAATTCACTCATGAAAAATTATTTCATGAATCCTATGTTTATATTTTTGGCCGTGAGGCCGTCAAATGGGGAATTCCCCCGAAATTACCATATTTAAAACTAAATAACAGTCATTTTTCAGGGGAAGGTCTTGAATAATCTATTGGTTTTTTCTATACTAAACTATAGAAGAAAGCCTTCCTTTTGTCATATGACATGTAAAGGGAGGGCATTTATGGCAGCAAAAGAGAACCGGAAATACAAGAATAGTGTATTTGTGGACTTGTTCTTTGAGGATGAATCCGCGGAGGAGAACGAGATTTCACTGTACAATGCACTGCATGAGGAAGTCCTGCCGGTGGGAACCAGAGTACAAAAAATCAGGGTAGAAGATGTACTCTATATGAATTTCTACAACGACATATCCTTTGGTATTGAGGACAAAGTTATTGTTTTCGCAGAGCATCAGTCCACTATAAATGAAAATATGCCGCTGAGAGACCTGTTGTATATAGGACGGGCGTTAGAACAGATCGTTCCGGTGCGTGACCGTTACAGGAAAAGGGCGGTGAGGATTCCGAGTCCTGAGTTTTATACGTTTTATAATGGGAAAGAACACTGGGCGAAGGAGAAGATACTGCGTCTCTCCGATGCGTATGCGCAGAAGGATGGAAATCCCATGCTGGAACTCTGTGTAAAAGTCATCAATATTAACCCGGAGAAAGGTCATGAAATTCTGGATAAGTGTGACATACTGAGGGAGTACAGTGAATTTGTAGAGGTTTTGAGAAAACATCAGCTGACGGGCAGTCCTGATGCGTACAAGAGAGCCATAGAGGAATGTATAGAGGCAGGCATATTGGCAGATTATCTGAGGAAGAAAGGCAGTGAGGTGGTGAATATGCTGATAGCAGAATATGATTATGATCTGGACCTGGAAGTACAGCGTGAGGAGGCATATGCGGCTGGGGAACAGGAAGGCCAGCGGAAAAAGCTGCTGGACTTGGTGCAGAAGAAACTGAAAAAGGGAAAATCCATAGAGGCAATCGCTGAAGAGTTAGAGGAAAGCCAGGAGGAGATTGCGAAAATCATAGAGGTATTGAAGAATTCCTGAAACATTATTGATACAGACACATGCTTTCCAGTGAATCCTATTTATTTTTTCTGCGTGTGCGCACATAAATAAGAATAAGCGGCAGAGGGTTTGCCGAAAAATAAGATTTTATGGTGCGGTTTCCCGCCTTTTGACATTTATGTGTGCACGTAGAAAAGGCTGCCCGGCGGATTCAGTTCCCCTTACAGTCAGCACAGGAAATGGCAGACTTACTGTGTCGTTTCGTTTTAACATCAAATCTAAGTATAACAATTCAATAAATTTCCTAAAAATCATAAAATCCCCCTATTTTTTTATTATATCAATAAATCAATTTCTGTTTCCCTAAAATCATCTATTCTAACAGTCGAACATTCTCCCGAAAATCATAATTCTCTCCATTGAGACACCCCCCTCCCGGACAATATAATAGAACCATCAACAAGAGATACGAATCCGGAGCGTATAAAATAAGAGAGGAGGAATGAAATTGGGAAAATTTAGGGCTGGAAAGATAAAACCAAAGTACAGGCTTTTTTTCATGGCCCTGCCCTTCATAATCTTTGTATTTGCATTTGCTTATGTACCTATATTTGGCTGGATGTATGGCTTTTTTGACTATAAGCCGGGATTGGCGCTGAGTGATATGGAGTTTGTGGGACTTAAAAATTTTATGAAAATCTTCAGTGATTGGAGAGATTTGTCAAGAGTCCTGCGCAATACGCTGGTTATGAGCGGTCTGGGACTGCTTGCGGCACCGATACCTATGTTTTTTGCTATATTTTTAAATGAGATACGGAGGCCGTTTTTTAAGAAATTCGTACAGACCACAACCACGCTGCCATATTTTATAAGCTGGATCATTGTATTTGCACTGAGTTTTGCGGTGTTTTCCAATGAAGGACTGATCTCCAATGTCCTGAAAATGCTGGGTTCAACAAAGGCTTTTACAAATATCCTGGGAGAGAATGATGCGGTATGGTGGATGCAGTGGATTCTGGGTATCTGGAAATCAGTGGGGTGGAATGGGATCATCTACATAGCGGCGATTGCCGGTATTGACGCCGAACTCTACGAGGCGGCCAGGGTGGATGGGGCTAACAGGTTCCAACTGATCAAAAATATCACGATTCCAAGCCTGTATCCTACCTTCTTTGTACTTTTACTGCTGAGTATCAGTAATCTTCTGAACAACGGGTTTGACCAGTATTTTGTATTCTTCAACCCATTGGTTGCGGACAGGATCGAGGTCCTTGATTATTATGTCTATAAAGTAGGTATCCTGATCAATGACTACTCCTATTCAACGGTGCTGGGTATGCTGAAGACACTCTTCAGTGTGACCATGCTGTTTGGGGCAAACCAGCTTTCCAAAAAAGTCAGAGGCGAGTCAATCGTATAGGAGGAAAAAATGAAACAGAAATTCACAGTATTTGACGCAATCATTTACCTGCTGTTTATCCTAATCATGATTGCCTGTATCTATCCGTTTTACTACGTGGTCATTTATTCCATCAGTAATCCGGAGCTGGCATCCAAGGTGGTTCTGCTGCCAAAGGGCTTTTCCCTCCAGACCTATAAGACGCTTTTTTCTCTGAACAATATCGTGGGAGCCTTTGGGATTTCTGTGGCGAGAACTGTTTTAGGAACTGGGCTGACAGTGGTATGTACGTCCTTTCTGGCGTATCTGGTGACAAAGCAGGAGATGTTTGCAAGAAAATTTGTTTACCGCTTTTTTGTTATCACAATGTATATTAATGCCGGGCTGATACCCTGGTATCTGACCATGCGGGCATATGGGCTGAAGGATAATTTTTTACTGTATATCCTTCCCACAGCAGTTTCCGCATATTATATGATTCTGATCAAGACGTATATGGAGTCTCTGCCCATTTCCATGGAGGAGTCAGCGAGAATTGACGGGGCCGGTTATTTCAGGATATTTTGCTCCATTATCTTCCCGCTGTGTAAGCCCATTGTGGCTACGATTGCTATCTATGCCGCTGTGGCGCAGTGGAACAACTGGACAGATAATTACTTCTTAGTAAATGACGAAAATTTACAGACAATGCAGATGATACTTTACAATTACATCAATCAGGCCCAAAATGTGGCCAACGTATCATCACAGACCATGGCTGACACAGCAAATGCTGTAAAAATCACGCCAATGGCAATTAAAATGTGCATTACGGTAATCGCAACCGTACCGATCATGTGTGTATATCCATTTCTGCAGAAACATTTTGTAAAGGGCATCATGATGGGGGCAGTCAAGGGATGAGTGCAGCGAAAAAAATACAGGATCAAGGAGAATGAGTATGAAAAAAAGAATGAAGAGACTTTCTGCCATATTTTTAAGTACAGCTATGGCAGTGTCCATGCTTGCAGGATGCGGGGGAAAAGACGAGAGTAAAAAAGACACCGGAAAAAATACGGAAAAACAGGAAGAGGGAAAAGAGAGCAGTGCAGACGGTGAAGTGGAGATCACCTTCTGGGATAAAGATGCATTGGAGACAGGGCCTCAGAATACCACCATCGCGGATGCCATTGCGGAAAAGACAGGGGTGCGTCTGAATGTCATTAACGGTGATGCACAGAAGTTTAAAGTGCTGCTGGCAGGCGGTGACCTTCCGGGTATTGTAAACAGTAATTATGGGGATTTGGGCGTGGATGCCCAGGCGCTTTTACAGAGCGGACAGCTCATTGCTCTGGATGACCTGATCGAGGAACATGCGCCGAATATCAAGGAAAAATTTGCAGATGCCATTGAATACTCCAAAGAGTTCCTGAGCAATGACGGGAAACTGTATTATCTTCCCGTTCAGATCAATAAGGCAACAGATACGAAGGTAGTGGACCGTTCCGGTGCCAATCTGGCACTGTATACCAGATATGACTTGTATAAGGAAATCGGTTCGCCGGAGATCAAGAGTACAGACGATTATCTGGAAGCGTTAAAGGCTATGCAGGACGCAGAGCCGGAGACAGAGAACGGAAATAAGACCTATGCTATTTCAGGATGGAGTGACTGGGGACTCTGGATGTGGACCATTCCTTATCAGGCTATGTCAGGGGTTACAAACTGGTCCTACGGCATGTGCTATGACATGGTAAATAAAGAGCCATTGGCAACCTACTATTCCGAGCCGTTCTGGAATTGTATGGAATTTTATAATAAGGCATACAACATGGGAATCCTGGATCCTGAAATCTTCACGCAGAAATATGACAACTATATGGATAAACTGAAGAACGGACAGACCTTTGTGACCTATGCCAACTGGCTTTATAACACGGCAAATGACGCTTATGCCGCAGCCGGAACACCGGAAAAAGGATTTGAGATCGTTCCTACGGGCCTGGACTATATGTACGGCGCTTATGACGGCGACAAACCCTTCGGATGGGCGCAGGATTATCCTCTGGCTCTGACAAAGAACTGCGAGGACCCGGTAAAGGCTATTGAGATGATTGATTATCTGTTCAGCGAGGAAGGTGCAAGGCTTCTGAACAGCGGTGTTGAGGGCGTGCACTGGGAAGAAGTGGACGGTGTTCCGCAGATGACAAAAGAGTACCGTGACGGTGTGGCTGCCAATGCAACCTATGCGCAGAGCGAAGGCTTTGCCTATACCAAGCTTTCAGGCCTCAGTTCCAGCCAGATCTTATCTGACGGTTATCCGGCCAGCCTGTTAAAGGCAGCAGAGGAAGTTAAGAAGTCAACAACCAAGATTGATGAGATATTCATTGCGGACAGCGGTGTTGCGGATGCGCAGTATCCGGGACAGGTCATTGAATCCAAGATTGCGTCCGGTGAATATAAGCTGAGCACAGAAGTGGATCTGACACCCAATCTTATCAAGGAACCTTCTGACGAGACAAAGAATTTGTCCGCCCAGGTAGATGAGTATGTAAAAGTGGGCGTTGCGGATGTGATCATGTCAGACCCTAAAGATTTTGAAGCAAAGAAAGCATCCTTTATACAGTCAGTGGAGGAAAAAGGATATGCAGATGTAGTGGAAGAGATGGAAGGCATCTGGTCCGAAGCACAGAAGACAGCAAAGGAATTTGCGGATAAATAGAAGGCCCTTTGTAACTGTGAGGGTACTGTACGGTTACGGCCCTTTTAAGGCGCTGCCCTGGGGCGTGTCCAGACACGCTTTGGTAGGGCAGTGCCTTTTTACTAGCAGCGGCACGGCCGGGAATTATTT
This sequence comes from Blautia marasmi, assembly GCF_900258535.1. NCBI lineage: Bacteria > Bacillati > Bacillota > Clostridia > Lachnospirales > Lachnospiraceae > Blautia > Blautia marasmi. Next base: position 1,980,740 of record NZ_OIWX01000001.1, on the reverse strand, counting down.
TTACATTCCCTCGGTCACGTTGACAAGCGTCAGTGTGAGGGAAGTGCCGGAACCTTCTTTTGAAGTGACGGTAAGCCCACAGGCATTGCCGTACTGGAGCTTGATGCGGCGGTTGGTGTTCAGGATGCCGATGCCGATCCCCTGGGGCAGGGATGCCCGGTCAAGAGGTTTGGTGCAGTCCTCATTGGAGGCCAAAAGTTCCTGTAGGATCCTCAGTCTGTCAGGGGCAATCCCCAGTCCGTTATCCTTCAGGACCAGGACAATGATATTGTCCTTCCGATACCCGGTAAGGGTAATGGCGTTTTTTACCTCCGGGGAAGGGTTCTGATGGGAAATGGCATTCTCCAGTAAAGGCTGCAGGATAAATTTTGGCATAAGGCAGGGCAGGATGGACGGGTCGATCTCAGATGAAAAATCAATGGGGGTCCCTGTCCGGTAATTCATAATACACAGATAGTTTTTCAGGTAATTCAGTTCGTCCTGTAGAGGCCAGGTAGTCTTTGTATTCCTGAAAAGGGGCTGCAGAAGATTGCCCAGGGCTGTTACACAGTCGGCCACATTTGTAGCTTTGCTCACAATGGCCATCCATTTGATAGTGTTCAGCGTATTGTAAAGAAAATGGGGGCTGAGCTGATTCTGCAGATTCTGCACGGCAAGTTCATGGCGCTCCTCCTGTATGGTCTCATTTTCATCTATCAGATGTCGGATGTTCTGTGACATTTGATTGAACTGGTCTGTAAGAAATTTAAAGTCCGATGCCTCGGCAGCCTCCATTTTAATGCCGATCTGCCCGCTTCCCATGGTCTTCATGGCAGCGATCAGGCTGTTGAGCGGTTTGGTGATGGCATAGATCCAAAACAGGCTGATGATCAGGGCCAGGACAAGAAAGACAGCCAGCAGTGTGATGAGCAGGACCTTTAACTGATGTATATTTTCAAAAAGGATGTCATAGGGCATTTCATAGATAATGGACAATCCGTAATGTTCATAGGGATAATAGATGATCTGGTTGTTTTTATTCAGAAGATCATTGTCCCCCAGAGACAGGGTAAGGTGTACGGTGTTGTCCGTATCCAGCGGACTGGTCAATGCTTTTGTACCGATAAGCTTCTTGTTTTCGGAGGAGATGACAAGGCTGTGGGCATCCAGCAGCAGGCTTTCCCCTGAGACATTTTTCTTGTCATCATGATATAGGGAGCGGAGATAAGATTCCCGGATGTTGATGACTACATAGCCCGAGGTCTGTCCGATGGTCTGAAGCCTTCTGCCCAGGGTGATGTAGCGGGTATCCATTTTGCCGGAATAGGTTCCGCCGAAGAAATCACTGTATCTCAGACTGCCGCATACCACGGGGCCCCCATTCTCTTCCAGGTCCTTTTTCAGTGGGGTCCGGTAGAAAAAGTTAGACAGGTTCCTGTCAAAGTTAAAATAATTCTTATTGTCACTGGAACCGATGATCACACCGTCGTCTCCGTAATAGAGAATGGAATGTATGTAGTCATAGCTTGTCATCATTTCGGAAAAATAGTCGTATACATCGTTGACAAACTGCACATCGTCCGGGGAGTTGATTTGATCCAGCTTCATTTCTTCGGAGAAGTAGGAGGATACCAGGATGTTCCTGCTCACGGTGTTTACTGTGTTCAATACAGTGGTGAGATTGACCTCAAGCTGTGACAGGGAGCTGAGCGTGGCTTTTTCTGACTGCTGCAGGAGCGTGGTGGAGGTATAACGGTAAAAGAACAGGGCAAACAGCAGAAGGATAAACACGCTTGTAAGCATAAACGACAGGATCAGTTTGGATTTCAGTTTCAGGCTGATGGCTTTGTCTTTCAGCAGTCGGAACATGGACAGGTACTCCTTTACTCAGTGGATGTAGTGAAAACACAGGATTTTTTATATTCATTGGGTGTCTTGCCTGTAAACTTCTTAAAGGTCTTTCCGTAATAGCCCTCATCAGAGAATCCGCATGCATAGGCTATTTCGTAGGATTTCATGGAAGTATTCTGCAGAAGTTTCATGGACTTTTCAATACGGTAACGGTTCAGATACTCCAAAAAGGATGTCCCCAGCTCTTTTTTAAAGATACTGCTGAAGTAGTTAGGGCTCAGTCCGACCAGGTTGGACACCTCATTCAGAGTGATCTGGCGGTTGTAATTATTTTGAAGGAACTGCAGGGCCTGGAGGATCTCGCGGCTGCAGGACATGCGCTCCCGGGATAATCTTTCCAGCTTCTGTGCATGTGCCACAAACTGTTCCAGCATCTCATAATAGTTTTTACAGGCAGAGAGTGCCTGCAGAAAATCCCGCACCCATGTATAAGAGTCGTCATCACTGGGGCATTGGTTGTGCAGGTAGACAATATAACTGTCATAAAAAATATTCAGCACCGCTTTTGACGAGAGTTCTTCCTTGAGCTGCTTTTCCAGTGGCTGCAGGAGGAAACCGGATGTGAAGCCGGGGTCCATGAAAGTGTTCAGGGTATGTCTGGTACGTGTGAGCAATGCCTGACACAGAGAGGTTTTCCAAGAACTGTCATAATGGTTCACGGAACCCGGGAAAAGGAAGAATTCCTGCTCTTCCAGCAGGTGGCACTGCTGATACAGGATCCGCAGGCGGGAAAGGTCCTGGGTCATTTCACTGATACAGAAATGCGGGGTGACATTGAAATAGTTCTTCAGCACAGTCTGGATCTCATCCAGCACGCCTGTGATCAGATGAAAGGAACGGGTCTCCTTCTCATTGTAAAAGAGAAGCAGATAGCGGGAACCTGACTCATGTACCACAAGTCCTGATCCGGTCTTTGTCAGGATCTCATTCATGATATTCAGAAGAGAGAACTGAATAAGCTGCCCATGGCTGTCCTGGTATAAGTCCTGAAGCTGTTCGTACTGGTCAACCACCATCAGTGCGGTTACCAGATCGTGGGGCTGGATGGTGACGGAGTATTCCTGCAGGGTGGACAGGCATTCGGACAGGGATGGGATATTGTATGTAAGATGGCTCAGCAGGCTGTGTTCCAGAACATCATAGATGTTCACAGGAGCCACGGAACTGCTTTTGGGTTTTGTGACTTTATCCAAGGACCGGCAGGCATTTTTCAGGACCTCTTCCATCTCCTGTGTGGTCATAGTAAGTTTCAGGATATAGCCGCTTACACCCAGCCGGATGGCTTCTCTTGCAAGGGAAAAGTCATCCAGACAGGACAGGATGATGATCTCTGTGTGGCTGCCGGTATCCCGGATCTTACGGATAAGTTCGATGCCATCCATAAAAGGCATTTTGATGTCAGTGAGTACCAGATCGGGCTGATGCTGCTCATAAAGTTCCCAGGCAGTCTGCCCGTCGGCTGCCTCATCCACTACATACATATTGAATTTTTCCCAGTCGATGGATGCGCGGATCCCGGTGCGGACCAGCATTTCATCCTCGGCGATCAGTACCTTATACATGTGTAAATCCCCCGTACTTTTCTCAGAAATAATAGGACAGTTAAGCACAGGCCGGACAGAAAAATGCCTTTGGCGGGTCCGGCGCTGTGAATGGTAACTGCGTGATAGATTTAGTATATCAAGAATAGGGAAAATAACAAGCGGTAAAACCAAGGAAATAAAAAGACAGGAGTAAATAAGATGAAGAACAAAAAAGTCAGTTTAGGATTGATAGGAGCGGGCAGGGCGGGAATGATCCATGCCAGGAATTTCCGGGCCGCAGTGCCCCACGCAGTGTTGACCGCAGTGGCAGACCCCTGCAGGGACAATGTGCAGGCAGCACTGGAGGAACTGGAGATCGAGAAAGGATATGAGGACTACAGGGAGCTTCTGGAGGATGAGGAGATTGACGCGGTCATCATTGTCACGCCCACCAAGTATCACTGTGAGATCGCAGTGGCGGCCGCCAAGGCGGGGAAGCATATCCTGTGCGAAAAACCTATGGCCATGACAGTGGAAGAGTGTGAGATCATGGAGGCCGCGGCAAAAGAATACCATGTGAAGCTCCAGGTCGCTTTTATGAGGAGGTTTGACCGTGCCTTTACGGAGGCGAAAAATGTTGTGGACGCAGGGGAGATAGGTGATGTGGTCATGGTCAGGTCCAACACCAGAGGACCCAGCATACCAAAGCCATGGATGTATGACATCAGAAAGAGCAACGGCCCACTGGCTGAGGTAAACAGTCATGATATAGACACGCTGCGCTGGTTTACCGGGAGTGAGTTTAAAACCGTATATGCCATGGGAGGCAATTACCGGTGTCCTGATGCAAAGCAGGATTTCCCGGATTTCTACGATAATGTCATCCTGGCAGCAGGCTTTGCCAATGGTATGCAGGGGATGATAGACGGAGCCCAGGGTGTTCTGTACGGCTATGATGCCAGGGTGGAGATCCTGGGAACCAAAGGCTGCATTTTCCTTGGGAAGACCCAGGAAAGGCCGATCACCGTGTGCCGCAGTGATATGCGCAGCTATGAAGCCTTCACCAACAGCTGGAAATTCCTGTTTAAGGATGCCTATCTGGAGGAGGATATGGATTTTGTGGACTGTATCCTGACAGATAGGGAACCGAAAGTGACAGGACATGATGGGAAAATGGCAGTAAAGGTGGTAAACGCCGGGAACCTGTCTGTGTCCACCGGACAGATCATTACATTATGACAGGGAGGATGTATGAATGAACAGGATTGGGATTTATTTTGCCTTTTGGGAAAAAGAATGGGAGGCAGATTACTGCAGGTATATTGAAAAAGCAAAACATTTAGGCTTTGACGTGCTGGAATTGGCAGCCGGATGCCTGCCGGATATGTTGTCCGCACAGAGGGAGAAAATCGCGGACAGGGCAAGGGACGCGGGAATTGACCTGACTTATTGTATCGGTCTTCCGCCCCGGTATGATCTGGCAAGTGAAGATGCCGCTGTCAGAAAATCAGGAATCCGTTATGTGGGACAATTACTGAGCTGTATTAAGCAGATGGGAGGGGACACCTTGGGTGGGATCCTATACTCCTGCTGGCCCGGGGGAACGGTCACATATGATTATAAGATGAAGGCAAGAGAGAGAAGTCTCGATTCCCTGAGAGAGCTGTCCCGTATGGCAGAGGAATACGATATCAACTACTGCCTGGAGATCGTGAACCGTTATGAACAATATCTTTTGAACACAGCTAAGGAGGGCGTGGATTTTGCCCGTGAGCTGGGCAGTCCGAAGATTAAGCTGCTCCTTGACAGTTTCCATATGAATATAGAGGAGGATTCCTTCCATGAAGCAATAGAGACAGCAGGGGAGCTTTTGGGGCATTTCCATATAGGGGAGTGTAACCGGAAGGTTCCCGGCAGAGGACATATGGATTGGGATGAGATTGTCCGCGGATTAAAGGATATCAATTATCAGGGCAGGATCGTGATGGAACCTTTCGTACGTCCCGGGGGACAGGTAGGAAAGGATATTAAGATATATAGGGACCAGAGTGGAAATGCTTCGGACATGCGGATGGATAGCATGGCAGAAGAGGCACTGAAGTTTATCAGAGAAAAACTGAAGTAGGAGGATATCAGAATGGAAAAAATTAAAGTAGGTCTTTTGACCATGTCAGACGGCAGAGAGTATCTGCATCAGGATTACATACAGTTAAATATGGATTATCAGCAGGAAATCAAGGAGGCGCTGGAGTCTACAGGTCTTTTCCAGGTGACAGCGGGGGATATGCCCCTGCACAGTAATGAGGAGGCAAAAAGGGAAGCCATGAAGCTGCAGAAAGCAGGTGTGGAGGCCACGATCCTCAATTACACAATATGGTGTTATCCCCAGTTTACCGCAGTGGCACAGAATTTTGCTCCCGGCCCGTATCTGCTGTTCTGCAACCTCCATCCCTCCGAATGCGGTATGGTGGGCATGATGGCGGCAGCAGGAACCCTGGAGCAGTTAAATGTAAAATTCCAGAAACTGTGGGGTTCGGTCAAAGAGCCGGAGGTCCTTAATAAGATGGTGGATTTCCTGAGGGCTGCGGCTGCGGTGAAGAGGTTGAAGGGAATGACTTTTGGAAACTTCGGAGGCCGTCCCCTGGGTATGTATACCGCTGTGGCCAACCTGGAACAGTGGCAGAAAGAGTTTGGGATTGACGTGGAAAATGTGGAGCAGGATGACATCATCCGCGCAGGGGAGACCGTGGCGGAGGAAAAGGTGGAGCATGCATTTACATGGCTGGAAGCAAATGTGGGCAGCATCCAGTATGACGGCATTGGCCTGACTCCGAAAAAGCTGAAACTCCAGATCCGTTCCTATTACGGCCTGCGAAAGATCATTGCGGATAAAAGTCTGGACTTTGTGGGGATCAAAGCACACGGGGACCTGACAGACCGCTATGTTACCATGGATATCGCGGAGGCATTTCTCAATGATCCCTATGATTTTGACGGACCCAAGGAGCCGATCGTAGCTGCAACAGAATCCGATATGGACGGTGCCCTGACCATGCAGTTGTTCAAGCTGCTCACCGGAAAACCGGTCCTCTTCGCGGATGTGCGCCACTATGACAAGGAAAATGATGTCTGGTTTTTCTCCAACTCCGGCACCCATGCCACATACTTTGCAGGGGCCTCCATGGACCCCGCAGAAAACCTGAAGCATGTGACCTTCTGCCCGGAGACCCATTACTATCCGGCCGGCGGTGCCAGCGTACATCATTTTGCCCGCGGGGGCAGGGTGACACTTGCCAGACTTGCCAGAAAGAACGGAAAGTATGTGATGACCATCGTTCCGGCAGAGATTGTGGAATTTGAGAAGGAAAAAATGACTGCCATGGGTAATACGACAACACCTGCCTGGCCGGTGGCATTTACAAGGCTACAGGTGAGTGCGGATCAGTTCCTGGAAAAGTTCCCGTGTAATCACATCCATGGTGTATATGGTGACTGTGTGGAGGCCCTGAAACTGACAGCCAATCTTCTGAATATGGATGTGCAGATTCTGCAGCAGGAGGTGTAAACGTGTACTTAGACCACAGACCGGAGAAGATGAGGGAGGAAGATTTCAAAGATCCGCCAGCCAGGTTCAGGGGAACGCCTTTCTGGGCATGGAATTGTACCCTGAAAAAGGAAGATCTGAGGAAACAGATCGGGTATTTCAAGGAAATGGGTATGGGCGGATTTCACATGCACTGCCGTACCGGTATGAATACGGAATACTTAAGTGATGAGTTCATGGAGATGGTGGCAGACTGCAATGAGACGGCAAAGCAGAAAGATATGCTCTGCTGGCTCTATGATGAGGACAGGTACGCGTCAGGATTCGGAGGCGGGTATGTGACCAAGGATATACAGTACAGGGAGAGGTATCTTCTGTTCACCCCTGTCAGACAGAATGGATATGAGGAGGACCGTGAAACTTTTCTGGAGAAATGCGGGCAGGGGGAGGAGCCAAAGGGATATTTTCTCATGGCATACAAGGTGCATCTGGTCCGGGGATATCTGGAAGAGTATGAGATTATAGAACACAGTGACAGCAGCGTTCCATGCGGGGACGGGGAAAAGATCTGGTACGCGTATCTGACCGTGGATGAGAAAACATCCTGGTGGAACAACCAGACGTATGTGAATACCCTGGATAAAAACGCTCTGGACCGGTTCATTGCTATTACCCATGAGCGGTATTTTGAGAAAGTCGGGGATGATTTCGGTAAGAGTATCCCTGCCATATTTACAGACGAACCGCAGTTCGCGGAGATGGAGAACCTGAATTTTGCGGAGGAAGAAAAATCCGTCCGTCTGCCTTTTACGGATGATCTGGATGAGAGCTTCCGAAGGATATATAAAGATTCCCTTCTTGAACACCTGCCCGAGGTGATCTGGGAAAGAGGAAAAAATGCTGCGGCTACAGTCAGATACCGGTATATCAATCATCTGACAGGCCGCTTTGTGGAGGCGTACGCGGCAAATATCGGGAATTGGTGTGAACACCGCGGCCTTGCGCTGACAGGACATATGAAGGGGGAGGAGACGCTCCGCTCCCAGACTGTATTTACAGGGGAGACCATGAGGTCCCTGCGGCATTTCCATCTGCCGGGGCATGATGTGCTGTCGGATCAGAGGGACTACCCCACTGCAAAAATGGCACAGAGCACGGCAAGGCAGTTCGGGCGTTTCGGCGCGCTGAGTGAGACATACGGCGTGACGAACTGGGATTTTGATTTCAGAGGACATAAGATGTCAGGGGACTGGCAGGCTGCCCTGGGCATTGCGGTAAGGGTCCATCATGTGAGCTGGCTCTCCATGGAGGGGGAAGCGAAAAGGGATTATCCCGCTTCCATCAACTATCAGTCACCATGGTATAAAGAATATCCTCTCATTGAAAATTATTTTGGCCGGGTCAATGCTGCTTTGACAAGTGGGAGACCTCAGGTAAAGATTGGTGTCATACATCCCGTGGAATCTTTCTGGATGGCGTTCGGACCGTATGATCAGACATATGAGAGACAGGAGGCTTTGGAAAACCAGTATAGAGATCTGTGTGATTGGCTTACCTTCGGGCAGATGGACTTTGACTATATCAGCGAATCCCTGCTTGCTGAGGAGACAAAGCCTGCCTTTGATGAGCAGGGATTCTGCATGGGTGAGATGCGTTATCCCGTAGTTCTGGTTCCGGGATGCATCACCCTCAGGGAAACTACCGTGGACCGTCTTCTGGATTTTGCCGGAAACAAAGGAAAAGTGGTGATCCTGGGACAGCTTCCTGTCTGCATGGATGGGGTATTCTCGGAAAAAATTAGGGAACTTGCCCAAAAGTGTGAGATCCTCACTTTCGAGAAGGGGGCGCTCCTGAAATGCCTGGAACCTTGGCGTGACGTAGATGTACTTCTGGACAGCGGCGGAAGGGCTGACAACCTGGTCTATCAGATGAGGCAGGATGAGGACGGGAAATGGCTGTTTCTGGCACACGGATATGAGAAGGTGCGGGACACGTTCTGGAGTATGGTGGACTGTGAGGACTACCCTTATGTGGAGAATATACATCTGCGGATACAGGGAGAATATGACCTGACGGTTTACGATGCCCTGACAGGAGATACCAAAAAGCCGGAATATACACACAGGGATGGCCAGACCAGGGTTGTGTGGGGGCTGGGAGTCCATGACAGCCTGCTTATGAGGCTGATCCCGGCTGTACAGTCCCGGTACGGCAGGGAAACGATAGCAGATAAAAAAGAACCAGCCTGCAGGATCCGGCTTTCGCAGCCTTTGGAGGTCATCCGCGAGGAACCAAATGTGTTTCTTCTTGACAAAGCAGCATACAGGATTGACCGGGAACCATGGCAGCCGGAGGCGGATATCCTGAAGCTGGACAATATCTGCCGCAGACGTTTTGGTTATCCGCCCAAAGAGGAGGCAGGAGCACAGCCCTGGACCATAAAAGAGGAAAAGGGATTTCCGAATGTACTCTCTCTTCGGTTTGACATTGTTTCCGGCATTGACACATCTGCCAGCCTGGCACTGGAAAGCCGGGATGTGACCGAAATATATGTGAATGGCAGTCTGGTGGAAGAAAAAGCCTCCGGCTGGTTTACGGATGAAGCCATTGAGGTGGTCAAAATCCCTCCGCTTCACAGGGGAAACAACACCATAGAGCTTAAAATTCCGTACGGTGAAAAAGCAAATGTGGAAAACTGTTATCTTCTGGGAGATTTCGGGGTGGAGGTGTATGGTAAAGAAAAACGGATAACTGCCGCTTGGGAAAAAATTGTCTTTGGGGATCTGACGCGGCAGGGAATGCCTTTTTACGGGGGCAATCTCACTTACCGATGCAGATTTTGGGCACCGGGCGGCCATATACGGCTGAGAGCCCAGTATTTCAGCGGTCCTCTTCTTGGTGTTGCAGTGGATCATGAACGTGTGGGCAGTATTGCGTTTGCCCCCTATGAGGTGGATTTGGGCCATCCGGAGAAAGGGGAGCATCTGCTGGAGATCACAGCATTTGGAAACCGTTACCACACCTTTGGGCAGCTTCACAACTGTGACAAGGATTATTCCTGGTTCGCCTCCTGTTCCTGGAGGACAAAAAACGACCGCTGGAGTGATGAGTATATGCTGAAGGAACTGGGAGTCACGGTGACTCCGGAGCTGTTGTGTGAGGAAATTTTTCCGGATGCAGAAAGAGGATGACATATGAAATTACAGTATGCAGCCGGAATAGATATCGGAACCCAGGGAACTAAGGCCGCTCTTTTTTCTCTGGATGGAAGGAAAGTGTCCGAGACATTTGAAAGATCTCGTCTCATTTACGGGGGACCGGGAGAGGTGTGCCAGAATGCCGGCGACATTTACGGTTCTGTTTTAAGGACTGTGAGCGGACTGATGAAAAAAGCCAACGTTCCGCCGGAACAGGTGGCAGCCATTGGGATTGATGGGCAGATGGCCGGCATCATGGCTGTGGATTCGGATTTTGAGGCAGTGGGTCCCTATGATTCCTGGCTGGATACCCGGTGTGAACCCCATATCAATAAAATGAAAGATAAGGCGGGGGATGAGGTAGTCCGCCGCACAGGAGGCCAGATCACCTATGCACATGGTCCCAAAATCCTCTGGAGGAAGGCGGAGAGACAGGCGGAATATGAGAAAATTGCCAAATTCGTTCTGCCGGGGGTGTATGTGGCAGGTAAATTATGCGGCCTGAAGGCCGAGGATGCCTGGATCGACTATACCCACCTGCATTTTTCCGGATTTGCGGACAACCGGAGGAAACAATGGGATGAGGGACTGCTCTCTGAATTCGGCATCGGGAAAGAGAGGATGCCTGAAATCGTAAGCCCGTGGAAGATCGTGGGCAGGCTGACAGAGCAGGCGGCAAAGGCCTGCGGTCTGACCCCGGAGACAAAAGTGGCTGCCGGGTGCGGAGATTCGGCTGCCTCCGCATTGGGAGCGGGAATTGTTGAGAAAGATATGATCTATGATGTGGCAGGGACAGCTTCTATTTTCTCCTGCAGTACAGACCGTTTTACACCGGATCTGAAGTCTGAGACCCTATTGTTTTCCCGTTCTGTGATCGACGGGCTTTACACACCCCTGGCCTACATCGGGGGCGGGGGGCTGTGTCTGAAATGGTTTCTGGAACAGAATGGAAAGGACTATGCGTATTGGAATGAACAGGCAGAAAAACTGGAGGCAGGCTGCGGGGGATTGTACTTTGTACCACATTTTTCAGGCCGCACCTGTCCCAATGATCCCCGTGTGAGAGGGGCTTACTGGGGGCTTTCCTTTCAGCATACCACAGCCCATATGTACCGCAGCATTATGGAGAGTATTGCTTGTGAATATGCATACTATTTTTCCATATTGAAGAGGCAGAATCCCGGGATATCCCCCAAATATATTTACGGTGCGGGGGGAGGCGCCAGGAGCAGGATCTTCTGTCAGATAAAAGCAGATGCCCTCGGAGTTCCTTACCGGCCTCTGAGAGAGGCAGATACGGCGGTATATGCCAGCGCCATGCTGGCAGCTTACGGCGTGGGAATCATTGATGACTTGAAAGCTGCCATGAAACCGTCCCTGGGAGAGGAAACGGTTCTTCCGGACAAAGACAGATATGAGATTTACCGGAAAAAGAAAAAAAATTATGTAAATTTATTGGAAACCCTGGGTACTTTCCGGGGAGAGATAAGAAGAGGAGAATAACATGAACAGTAATCTTACACCACAGAAAATTGCAAAAATGATCGACCAGACACTGCTGAAAGCCTATGTGAGCGATGAGGATTTCCGGACGTTTTGTGAGGAGAGCGCAGCCTATGATTTTAAGATGGTAGCCATCAATTCAGCGCCGGTAAAAAAATGCAGGGAATTCCTGGGCGGCAGTGATGTGCATGTGGGGGCAGCCATAAGCTTTCCTTTGGGGCAGACCACCATCGAGACAAAGGTATTTGAAACAGAGACAGCGATCCGTGAAGGCGCGGACGAGATTGACTATGTGGTAAATATCGTGGAGCTGAAAAACAGAAATCTGGATCATATCCGCAGAGAAATGAAAAGTATTGTGGAGATCTGCCGGAAAGCGGGAGTGATATCCAAAGTTATCTTTGAGAACTGTTACCTGACCCGGGAGGAGAAAGAGATCCTGTGCGGGATCGCCCTGGAGGTAAAACCGGATTTTATCAAGACTTCTACCGGATTCGGAACAGGGGGAGCTACAGTTGAGGACGTACGCTTCATGAAATCCCTGGTTGGAGATGAAATCAAGGTAAAAGCAGCAGGGGGGATCCGAGACCTGGACACTGCCCTTGCCATGATCGAAGCGGGAGCAGAGCGGATTGGCACCAGCGCCGGCGTGAAAATTGTGGAGGAGCTCAGAGAACGGCTGACAGCAGAAGGCTGAGAGGAGGAAATTTTATGACACAGAGGCTGGGAATCAGAAAATCCCTGGACGAGCTGGAGAGAGAAGCATGGGCACCGAAACCTTCCATGCTGGAAACGCCTGCTGTTATGGTAAAACTGGATACAGACGGGAAAATGATCATAAGTGACAGCAGAAGCCGTGTTTCTCTAAACGGCATCTGGCAGATGGTCTGGGATGGGACGGAAGCCGAAAGACTAGATCTGTCTGTGCCCTGGGAAGACAGCATACCGGCAAATGTTCCCTGCAGTGTACATACCGCCCTCTATGAGGCCGGCATCATTCCGGACCCAACGGTTGGCTTGAACGATAAGACCGCCAGGGAGTACAGTTACAAGACTTGGTGGCTGAAAAAGGAATTTTTGTGGGAGGACGGCTGCAGGGCAGACCAATTGTTTTTTGAGGGCATCTGCCATTATGGAAAGGTGTGGCTGAACGGCCATTATCTGGGGGAACACAAGGGGATGTTCGGCCGTCCGGTGTTTGACGCTGCTCCGTATTTGCAGAGGAAAAACACATTGATCGTGAAGATAGAAAATTCTCCGGCCCGTCCCCAGCCCATGTCCGATTATATGGACAATGACGAGGGATGGCATGACGGTGTTGTCATCAACTGCGTGTATGGGTGGCACTATGCCTGCCTTCCAAGCAGGGGCATCTGGGCACCGGCAGGACTGGAGGAAAAGGGACCTGCCTGTTACAGTGAAAAACCTCTGGTGTCCTGTGGGGATACCCATGAGGGGATTGTGGATATCTGCTTGAAAATCCATGGGAAATGTGGAAAAACCATTATATCCGGTGTGGTGGAGGGCAAAAACCATGACGGAAAAGGCGGGAGCTTTTCTTATGAGGCAGAACTTACGCGGGAGGAACAGGTTGTCCATCTGCGGACCCGGATAGAGGAGCCAAAGCTCTGGTGGCCGGTCAATATGGGGGAACAGAATCTCTACACACTTCGTCTGTCTGTGAAAACAGAACAAGGGGATGTGCAGTATTTTGACACCACATTTGGTATGCGGACCATAGAGATGGGGCCGCTTCCGGGAGGCCCTTATGAGGATAAGCATAACTGGACATTTATCGTTAACGGCCGTCCCACATTTATCAAGGGAACCAACTGGTGTACCCTGGATGTGCTTCTGCGGTTTGACAGGAATCTGTATCACAGATTTTTAAGCCTGGCAAAGGACCAGAATATACAGCTTCTCAGGGCATGGGGCGGCGGTATGCCGGAGTCCGATCTATTCTATGATTTATGCGATGAGCTGGGGATCATGGTAATGCAGGAATGGCCCACCTGCTGGGACAGCCAGAAAGACCAGCCCTTTGGGGAGCTGGAGGAGACGGTATTGGTACATATGCCCCGCCTGCGCAACCATCCGTCCCTGATCATGTGGTGCGGCGGAAATGAATCGGCCAGGGCTGACGGGGAGGCTATGGATATGATGGCGCGCTATGCGTTTGAACTTGACGGAAGCAGAGGATTTCACAGGACCTCACCCTGGGGCGGCGCACTGCACAACTACTCCACGTACTGGGATATGCAGGATATTGATGTGAGTCTTAATCTGAGATCACATTTTATGGGGGAATTTGGCATGGCCTCTGCACCCAATCACAGGAGCGTGCTGAGATACGTTCCGGCAGAGGAGGCAGAACAGTGGCCGCCCAGCCGTTTTGGCTCCTTCGGGCATCACACACCCCGGTTCAATCAGCTTGAACCTGACGATATGGCACATCTTGGAAAACGTGTCCCTGAGTTCTGTGCAGGGGATACGATGGAGAGTTTTATCTGGGGGACACAGATGGCTCAGGCCACGGCTGTCCGCCACACACTGGAAGCTTACCGATGCAGGTGGCCCGAATCCACGGGTATCTGCTATTACAAACTGACAGATGTGTACCCGGCCTGCTCCTGGTCCACCATCGACTATTACGGTGTGCCTAAGTTATCTTATTATGCCATTAAGGACAGCTATCAGCCGCTTCACGCCTGCATTTTGTTTTCCTCCATGCGGGTGGAGGAAGATGTAAGGCTCCCGGTTTACCTGCTGGACGATGCAGGGAGTCTGGAAGGAAAAACATGGAGTGTAAAAGTGAGAGCCTATGATGAAAACCTGAAGGTTTTCAGGGAGGCCGTATACAGCGGCAGGGACAGCGCCAATGTGACCTGGCTTGGACATTTGCCTGTAAATGCATCAGAGGCCGGGGACGGTCCGGTTTTACTGACTACAGAGGTATATGCGGAGGGGGAAAAGGTGGATGACACCTTTTACTGGCTTAATTATCAGAAGAAACAGGGGTGTCTTCTGACACTCCCAAGGACGGTCATTACCTGCCATACAGAGCCGGGACATGCTGTGATCTCCAACACCGGAAATATGCCGGCAGTGGGAGTTACGGTGGAATGTCCCAAGAAAGATATGGAGTTTGTGACCGGGAGCAGCATGTTCTGGCTGAATCCGGGGGAAGTGAAAAGAGTTGCAGTTTCCCATACGGAAAATCTGGAGATTCGGGCCTGGAATGCGCCTGAAACTATTTAGAAATGAGAGGGACTAAGATGAAAGCAATACAGTTTTACGGAAAAAACGACTATGCGCTGACCGATGTGGCCAGACCGGAAATAAAGGACGGGGAAATCCTGCTGAAAGTGAAGGCAGCGGCTGTCTGCGGAAGTGATTTGCGGATGATACAGAACGGATACCAGGGGGTAACCAGGGAAACACCCCGTATCTATGGGCATGAGATATCCGGGATCATCGAACAGACAGGAAGATCCGTGACAGGTTATAAACCGGGAATGACTGTGGCCATTGCGCCGAATATGGGATGCGGCACCTGTGATGCCTGTGTATCGGGAAATACCCATCTGTGCCGGGAGTACCGTGCCTTCGGTATTAATATGGACGGGGGATTTGCGGAATATGTGGTCATCCCGGAGGCGGCAGTGCGCCAGGGTAATGTGGTGAAAATAGATATTGACGAGGACATGACCTTTGAGAAGGCAGCAGTGCTGGAGCCTTTATCCTGTGTGTACAATGGTTTTGAGCAGGTGGGGATCAAACCCTGTGATACGGTGCTTATCATTGGAGCGGGTCCAATCGGTATTATGCATGGGATGCTGGCGAAAATGGCAGGTGCGGCAAAAGTTATCATCACAGACCTGAACGAGAACCGTGTGTCTATCTGCAAAGAATTTGATCCGTTTTTCATTACCTATGCGGGCGGGGAACTGAAAGGATTTGTCATGGAGCAGACACAGGGACAAGGTGTTTCCGTCTGCATCACCGCGTGTCCATCCCCGCAGGCACAGGCCCAGGCTCTGGAACTGCTGGCAGTGAACGGCAGGGTGAATTTCTTCGGCGGTCTTCCGGCTGACAGAAGCCAGGTTACCATAAACACAAACCAGGTGCACTACAAGCAGCTTGTCCTCACGGGAAGCTGCCGTGCCAGTCTGACCCAGTACAGAAAATGTATGAAGCTGGTGCAGGCGGGCGTCCTGAATATTGATAAGATTGTTTCAGCCACCTATTCCATAGAGGAGTATGAGGAAGCATTTACCGCAGCTAAAGAGGGAAGGAATCTGAAAAATATCTTTGTATTTTCATAAGGGATACAGGAGGACAGGGATGGGATATAGGGAAGACAGGAAAAGAGAACTGGAAAGCTATCTGCCTTTGCTGACCCGGAAACAGGATTTTGATCTGTTCTGGGAAAGGGAATTGGAAGAAAGCCGGAATCTTCCCCTTGGTCTGAGGGCAGAAAGGGTGGAGGAGTATCCGTCCAAGTATGTCAAAGTGTATAAGATCAGCTATCAGGGAATGGAAAATACCAGGATCCACGGCTGGTATCTGGCTCCGCAGACAGCCGGAAGGGACAGGGTGCCCTGTGTGGTGCAGTACCACGGATTTTCCGGGAGCAGAGGTCTGCCCTCGGACCATCTTTACTGGACCGCGCTGGGGATGGCAGTCCTGGCTGTGGACTGCCGCGGACAGGGAGGCATAACAGCAGATTATGCCGGGTACCGGGAAGCGTACTTTGACGGGCTTGCGTGCAGGGGGATATTAAATCCCCATGAGTATTATTACCGACATGTTTATCTGGACAGTATCAGGGCGATTGACGCAGCCTGTGCTATGGAGGAGACGGACCGGGAGAAAATCATACTCCACGGGATCAGTCAGGGCGGGGCACTGGTCATGGCTGCCGCCGCACTGGACGGGCGTCCCGCTGCTGCGCTGGCGGATGTGCCGGGAAACAGTGACCTGAGGACAAGGGTGGAGGGGGAATACGGCAGCTTTGGCGCCGTTGCTGCATATCTTCGCAGATTTCCCCAGCATACAGACACGGCTTTTGATACGCTGAGTTATTTTGATACCATGAATCTGGCGGACCGTATTACCTGTCCTGTCTTGTGCTCTGTGTCTTTGAAAGATAATACCTGTCCTGCAAAATGCTTTTTTGCCACCTATAACAGGATCCGGGCGGAAAAGCAGATTGAAATTTATCCGTTCTGCGGCCATGAGAATGCTTACAGCATACAGATGGAGAAAAAGCTGGTTTTCCTGCAGCGGTGTAATATAATAGAGTAATAGCAGATATAACAGATATAGCAGGTATGCAGAGTATAGCAGGTATGCAGAGTATAGCAGGTATGCAGAGTATAGCAGGTATGCAGAGTATAGCAAGTATGCAGAGTATTGCCGGTATTGGCTGTGATAACCCGCAGAGTATGTCTGAAAATTACTTTTGGCAAGCTGTGTGCCATACTCCGGGCATTTTGGACAGGGTATAGTGCAGGGGAAAAAGCGGGAGAAAGGCCGGAAAACAAAAAACAAGACTGGAGGAAAAATATGTTAAGGCAGTATATCACACAGGGATGGATGCTTCAGATCCGGGGGGAGGAGGAGCGGATCCCGGCACAGGTTCCGGGATCTGTTTATCATGATCTTCTCTGCAGCAAACGGATGGAAGACCCGTTCTGGCGGGATAATGAGGACAAAGCGCTGAAGCTGATGGAGAATGACTTTATATACGAGACGCATTTTGTACCGGATAAAGGACTTTTTGATACGGACGAGATAAGGCTCTGTTTTGCCGGGCTGGATACGATCGCAGATGTCTATCTGAACGGGATCCTGCTTGGCAGGGCAGATAATATGCACCGGGTATGGGAATTTTCCGTCACGGAGGTGCTGCGGCAGGAAGAGAATGTATTAAAAATTTACTTCCACAGCCCGACCGGATATATAAGGGAGCGGTATGCCCAGTGTGTGACAATGGGCTCTGAGCACTGTATGGACGGATTTCCCCAGATCAGGAAAGCGCATTGTATGTTTGGCTGGGACTGGGGGCCAAGGCTTCCTGATGCGGGTATCTGGAAGGATGTTTTCCTGGAGGGCGTGGAGACAGGAAGACTGGAATCCGTGTATGTGACACAGGAGCATGAGACTCATAAGGTCACGCTGCACATCAGTGCCAAGATTGCCCGGGCCGGGAAAGAAAAGGATTCCGCTAAAGATGCGGAAGTGCTTTCATACAGGGTTACGGTGACGGACCCAAATGGGAATGTAAGGACAGCGGAGAACTCACCGGAGAGTCTGGTCATTCCACAGCCTCTTCTGTGGTGGCCAAATGGATATGGAGAGCAGAATCTGTACGGAATCTGTGTACAGCTCATGAAGGGCGGCAGGGAGATTGACCGCTGGGAGAAGCGGATTGGGCTTAGGACTATGACCATGCACAGGGAAAAGGATGCATATGGTGAGAGCTTTGCCCATGAGGTAAACGGAGTACAGATATTTGCCATGGGTGCAGACTATATTCCCGAGGATAATATTTTCAGCCGCATCACAGGGGAAAGGACAAGAAACCTGCTGGAGCAGTGCCGGGCAGCTAATTTTAACTGTATCCGTGTATGGGGAGGCGGATTCTATCCCCATGATGACTTTTATGACATCTGTGATGAACTGGGACTGGTGGTATGGCAGGATTTGATGTTTGCCTGTGCCGTTTATGAACTGACAGAGGAATTTGATAAAAATATCAGAGCGGAGATCAGGGACAATGTGCGCCGTCTCCGTCATCATGCCAGCCTGGGACTCTGGTGTGGAAACAATGAGATGGAGATGTTCGTGGATGAGGGACAGTGGGTAAACACACCGAAACAGAAGGCGGACTACATAAAGATGTATGAGTATATCATTCCCCAGGTGCTTAGGGAGGAGGACCCGCAGACATTTTACTGGCCTGCAAGTCCGTCTTCGGGCGGGAGCTTTGACGCACCCAATGATCCGGACCGGGGAGATGTCCACTACTGGGAGGTGTGGCATGGAGATAAGCCGTTTTCCGAGTACCGCAAATATTATTTCCGGTATGCAAGTGAGTTTGGATTCCAGTCTTTTCCCTGTCTGAAGACAGTGGAGGCATTTACCCTGCCGGAGGATAGAAATATTTTTTCCTATGTTATGGATAAGCATCAGAGGAATGACGCGGCAAATGGAAAGATCATGAAGTATCTGTATCAGACGTTTCTCTATCCTTCGGAATTTGATACGCTGTTGTATGCATCGCAGCTTCTGCAGGGGGAGGCGATCAAGTACGGGGTGGAGCATTTCCGCAGAAACAGGGGAAGATGTATGGGAGCTGTGTACTGGCAGCTTAATGACTGCTGGCCTGTGGCGTCCTGGTCATCCATTGACTACTATGGCAGATGGAAGGCTCTGCATTATTTTGCAAAACGTTTTTTTGCCCCGGTGCTGTTGTCCTGTCAGGAGGAAGGGATGATGACACAGAATACAAATGTAAACGCACAGCCGTTTCAGATGGAGAAAAGTGTCACGTTTAATGTTTCTAATGAGACCATGACAGAGAAGGCGGTCCGGGTAGTATGGGCTGTGCGCGATCGTTTTGGAGAGGTCCTGCGGGAGGAGGAGCGGGAACTTTTGGTTCCGGCACTTTCCAGTGTGTGGATGGATAAGGTGGAGATCCCGGAAATGAAGATTGAGGAGGAATATATCAGTTATGAGCTTTTTGAGGGGGAGAAGTGGGTGTCAGGGTCTACAGTGCTGCTGACGCTGCCTAAGTTTTTCCGGTATGAGGATCCACGGCTTACGGTGGAGGCTTGCGGGGATGAGATCGTTGTACGGGCGGAGGCGTATGCGGGGAGTGTGGAGATCAGGAATGAGAATGAGGACCTGGTGTTAGAGGATAATTATTTTGATATGAATGGCGGTGAGAGGAGGATTAAGGTGATAAAAGGGGAGGTGGAGAAGCTCCAGGTTAGGAGTGTGTATGATATTCGATAGGGGATGATGTAAGGGGGACGGGATAAGCGGAGGTGCTGTGAGCGGCCACAGATATACACCCCACGGCCCCTCACAGCACCTCCGCTTATCCCTGGTTTTCTCTGCCGGAAATGTGTGATATTGTTGTGGCTCGTGTTGGATTATGACGACGGAGAGTTGGCGAGGCTGTTGGATTATGACGACGGAGAGTTGGCGAGACTGGTGGATTATGACAGCGGAGAGATGGTAAGGTTGGTGGATTGTGACGGCGGGAGAGGGCAAGGATTGGAGATTATGGCAAGGGGAATGGATTGGGAATGATAAATGGACTGGAATGGAGGGATAAGATGAAAGGGCTGAAGGTGCATCAGGAGAAACATTATCTTATGTGGGAGGATGGGACTCCGTTTTTTTATTTGGGGGATACGGCTTGGGAGTTGTTTCATAGGCTGGATAGGGAGGAGGCGGCTGAGTATCTTGAGAGAAGGGCTGCGCAGGGATTTCATGTGGTTCAGGCTGCGGCGTTGGCGGAGCTGGATGGGATCTATATGGGGAATGCTTATGGGCACAGACCGTTAGTGATGGAAGAGGGGAAGGTTTGTCTGCCGGGAAAGCAGGGGGAATCGTTTTCCGGGGCGGAGGAGTGTGCGGCGTATTGGGAGCATGTGGACTGGGTTGTTCACAGGGCTGCGGAATTGGGACTTTTTATGGGGATTCTGCCCTGCTGGGGGGATAAATGGAATAAAAAGTGGGGATGCGGGCCTGAGATCTTTCGGGATTCGGACAGTGCTTATGAATATGGTGCCTGGATAGGAGAACGGTATCGGGGGGATTGGAATGTTATTTGGATCCTGGGCGGTGACAGGCCGGTGGAAAATGAAGGACAGGAGAGTGTGCTGGATGCAATGGCAGCGGGGATCAGGAGCAGGGATACGAGGCATTTGATGACGTTTCACCCCAGCGGCGCATCTTGTTCCACGGATTTTTTGAAGTATAAGCCGTATATTGATTTTAATTGCTGTCAGTCGGGTCATGGGCTGGAGGGATATGAGAGCTGGAAGTTTATCAGGAAGATGCAGGAGGAGGAAGAGAAGCCCTGTCTTGATATGGAACCCAGGTATGAGGGACACCCGGCGTGTTTTCAGCCGGAGTATGGTGTGTTTTGGGGAGAACGTGAGGTAAGGCAGAATGGGTATTGGAATCTTCTTCAGGGGGCCTGTGGCTGTGTTTACGGCCACCATGGGGTATGGTGTTTCTGCAGGGAGAAGGACAGCGGGCATTTGAAGACCTGGTGGGAAGGGCTTGAGGAGAAGGGGGCCGGACAGATGCGGTATATGGAACAACTGCGGCTGTGCAGGCCGTTTTTTGAACTGCGCCCGGCACCGGAGCTTGTGGAACAGGAGGAGTGGTGCGGACAGTATATTGCCGCAGCCAGAGGAGATAAATATGCGTTTCTGTACACACCATATGGGCAGGAGATGAAAGTCCATCTGGAGAAGATAGGGGATGGACCGGTACAGTGCAGCTGGTTTGATCCTGCAGATGGTGTATTTAAGAAAAAAGAAATCTGGCCGCCCTGCCCGGTTGTTCTGAGACCGCCGGATGCAGGGCATGACTGGGTTGCTGTGTTGGATTTTTAAGGGCTGATTGGGACCGATGTATGAAACCTGTTTACAGATAGACCGCTATCATGATCCGGAAGGACAAAATCAGGTGCGGACGTAAATCTGATAACCAAACTCGTTCCAGGTTACGGTATCGGGGGATTCGGGGCCGCCGCATGGCTGAGGTTCGATGGTTACGGTGATGCTTGTCTTGCCCGTTAGATATTTGAGTGGAATGACAAATTCATCCTCCAGCCATCTTTTATATGGATTGTGGTCCGGGAAATACCAGGGATATTCTTCCACTAACGTTTGATCTACATATACGGAAGCTTTTTGACGGCCGTATTTTTGGTCACTGACTCTTCGGAGGAGGACGGCCGTTGTGTTTGGCGGGATCCGGAAAGTAAAGGAACGTGGCTTTCTGCTGTAGTGTCCGTAAAGGGTAACAGGTATATGGTCATCATCTCCCTCAAAATAGGAGGTGAGAGGTACGGGAACAAGATCATCTTCACATGTATAGTGGAATTGTTCCAGCGTATGGGGATCTTGAAATTGTATTTCTCCTGTTTTTTTCAGTTTCACATCATCTCTTCCGTAGTAAAAGACCATACCGGAGTGTTCCATGTACAAATCATTGCATCCGCCCGATTCGATTCCGAAGCGAAAACCGGAGTAGAAGGGATACCAGTCCCCTAAAAGGGAGCGGTGCATGGACCAGTCTTTGTGCTCATGCCCGTCATAACCGCTTGCGGGATTGCATTCCTGGGGTGTTTCAAATCCCCAGCCATAGCAGGAATAGCTTTCAGAACCGTCACTCTCGATCTGCGGTGTACGCAGTCCGTCAAAATGGATGCGCACATCACCTTCGCAGTCAGCTCTGGATTCAGGGGAGGCTCCAAATGCAGTGATGGTGGAGGAAACGATATGACCGTATCCGGATACCTGCGCAAGCAGGCTGTCAGCGCCCTCGGTATGTTTTCTTTTGAAGTAAGGAGCACCTCTGAAATATAGAAATCCGTTTTCCCGGTAGTATTGGTTCCATTCGCGGGTCCAGAGAATCTCGGCAAAGGGGATCTCAATAACAGAATCTCCATTGTTTTTTAGGACCAGGCTGGCACTTTCAGAGAAGGGCATGGGATAAAAATTATAATAGTACCCGTCTGTATTCATACCGGACAACAGATATCGTACACTGTGATATCCCAGCTCATTGGAGAAGAGGCATCCAAAAGGTGCATCAAGATCAGGAGTGCTGTGTCCGTCCCAACACGCACGGAGGGATAGGGCGTGAAGATGCATAGGTAAATACGGTCCGGTCAGAAAGCGGATGCCGGCTATACAGGCATTTTCATTGCAGGTGAAAAGAGGAAATTCTTCTCCTGGTCTTAGAGTGAGATTTGTAAGCCGGTGGCGCTTTGGTGACTGCAGGGAGTGTATGCAGCTTCCGGTTTGTTTCCATAGGGCCGTCAGCTTCTGCAGTGCAGGATTTTCTGCGGGGGAGAAGGTTTCTATGCTGTCCCGGTTTTCAAAGGAATGATAGATGACATGCCCCCAGCCGCCCTCATTTTTTTCCCTGTCACAGCCTTCCAGACGGATGCTGCTGGTGATCTTACAGCTTTTCTTGTATGGCATGGGTACAAAACTGCGTACCACTCGGATAGGACCTCTGCCGTTATCGTAAGGTCCTATATAGCGGGAGGCCAGCGGCTCTGTGAAAGGGTATTTTTCGCCGAATTGGGAGTGGCGGATGGTAAAGCGCGGCGTTTTCTCCCCGTCAAAGTAAAAACGAAAAACAGGCTCCTCGCAGCTTGGATAGCGGTGCTGGACAAAATTATAGATACATCCCGGGCCCAGGTGTTCAAAAAGGACCCATTCTTTGTTGGCGTCCCGGTAGAGGACCCAGTCCCAGTCGGCATTTCCGCCTGTTTTGTCGATGCTTCCCTCATAGTGCGCCCTGCAGTCTGCCTTGGGGACAGGGAGAGATTTGGGATCTGTCATGGTTTCGTAAATATTCATATAGGAATCTCCTGTCTTTTTGTGTTTGAGGTTATTATAAAAAACAGAGGGATTATCTCAATGGATGATATTATGATTTTTTGGAAAAAAGAAGGAAATGGGTAACAGTTCAGACAGGTCCGCACATTTACTGCGCCAACTGTATGAAGAAGTAGTGCCAGCAGGCATCCAGCACATCGCGAAGTGATTTTTAATGGCTGGATGCGTAACGGTTCAGCTTATCTGAACTGTTACGGAAATGGGGATCATGAGGCAGAAGAATATGGGCGAGATCCCGAGGTGGATCGTAAGGGGAAGAGAATGTCAATATCAGGAACATATAAGTCAATATAAGCTCTTGCTGTATGGGGGAAGGCGGGATAAGATGAAAAAAAGTAACGTGGATGTCCTGTCCGGATGGGCGGGGCAGGAAGCAAAATAGGAGGATATTTATTATGAAGAGATGGGCGCGGGCGCTGTATCAGCCATGCCTGCCTTTAGGCAGAAACGGACAAAGGGTTACAGGATGTGAGGAGCATATAGATTTGTCCAGGAGGGCAGCCGCAGAAGGAATGGTGCTGCTGAAAAATGAAAGGGGCATACTGCCGCTGGAGAGAGGCACCAGGCTGGCTCTGTTCGGTAAGGGGTGTGTGGATTATGTGAAAGGCGGCGGAGGCAGCGGAGATGTGACCACAGCCTATGTGCGCAGCCTGCAGGATGGTTTGGAAATGAAGGAAAAAGAGGGGAAGGTACAGGTCTTTGCACCTCTGGGTGAATTTTACAGGGAAAATGTAAAAAATCAATATGACAGGGGCGTACTGCCGGGCATGACTGCGGAACCGGAGATTCCGGGTGAACTCCTGGAAAAGGCAAGGGCATGGGCAGATGCAGCTGTGATATCTATCTGCAGATTTTCCGGCGAAGGCTGGGACAGAAAAGGGATTTTGGGGGATGGAGACTTTTATCTCACAAAGGAAGAGCAGAAGATGGTGGAGACTGTGACAGCCAGCTTTGACAAAGTTGTGGTCGTGCTGAATGTGGGCGGTATGGTAGATACCTCCTGGTTCTGCAGTTCAGAAGAGATTCCGGGTGTTCTGCTGGCCTGGCAGGGTGGTATGGAGGGCGGTCTGGCGGCTGCAGACCTTTTATGCGGGGATGAGAATCCGTCCGGAAAATTGACAGATACCTTTGCCCGGACCTTTGATGACTACCCATCATCTGCCGGTTTTAACGAGTCTGAGGAGTATGTGGATTATACAGAAGATATTTATGTGGGATATCGGTATTTTGAAACCATTCCGGATGCCGCGGGTAAGGTGAATTATCCTTTCGGGTTCGGGCTTTCTTACACGGAATTCGAGATTGAGCCTATTAGGGCAGAGGAAGTAAGCGGCATCATACGTGTGGATGTAAGAGTCACAAATATGGGAAACAGGGCCGGGAAAGAGGTGGTGCAGCTTTATTACCGTGCTCCCCAGGGTCTTTTGGGAAAACCGCTGGAAGTGTTGGGCGCTTTTGGCAAGACGGACCTTCTGGCTGCCGGACAGTCCCAGGTCCTTAGACTGGAGCTGCCCATTACGGATATGGCTTCCTATGATGATTTGGGCAAGATACAGGCATCCGCTTATGTACTGGAGGCGGGAACCTACTGTTTCAGGGTCGGTAATTCTGTGAGAAATACAGTAAAATTGGATTACGAATACCGGGCAGAAGAGAACGCAGTGATAGAGCAGCTTACCGGGAAATGTGCCCCCACAGCACTGAGGACGCGTCTTCTGGCAGATGGAACCTATGAGGAACTGACTCAGTACGAGAACGGATATGAAAAGAACCAGCTTGTTCCCCAGGATATCGAAACCCTGGAGGGTGTGGAGCCTGATGTGCAGGGAATTGCCTTTGGCGAGAAAAAAGAGTGGGCAGATGCAGACAGGATCACTTTGGAGGACGTAGCGGAAGGAAAGGCAGGCCTGGACCAGCTCCTGGCACAGCTCAGTGACAGGGAAGTGGCCGGACTGCTGGGCGGACAGGCTAATGCAGGTGTTGCAAATACATTTGGAATGGGGAATCTGCCCGCATTTGGAATTCCCAATATTATGACTGCAGATGGGCCTGCGGGCCTGAGGATCAGGGAGGAATGCGGCGTTTACACCACGGCATGGCCTTGTGCCACATTGCTGGCCTGCACCTGGAATCCGGGACTTGTATTTGAAGTGGGAGCGGCAGGTGCGGCAGAAGTAAAGGAGAATAACATAGGGATCTGGCTCACGCCTGCTATGAATATCCACAGGAGTCCTCTGTGTGGAAGGAACTTTGAATATTATTCTGAGGATCCCCTGGTATCGGGAAGGATGGGGGCAGCTATGATCAGGGGAATCCAGTCCCAGCATGTGGGAGCGTCCATGAAGCATTTTTGCTGTAATAATAAGGAAACCAATAGAAAGGACAGCGATTCCAGAGTATCGGAAAGAGCACTGAGAGAGATTTATCTGAAAGGCTTTGAGATCGCTGTAAAGGAAGCCCAGCCGTGGACAGTGATGACATCATACAATCTTATGAATGGATATCCCACATCCTGTAACCCGGAACTGCTTCAGGGGATCCTCAGGGATGAATGGGGATTTGAGGGGATGGTGACCACGGACTGGTGGAATCACGCGGAGCATTATTTAGAGGTGAAGGCAGGCGGAGATATCAAGATGGGATGCGGTTATCCTGATAGAATTATGGAGGCAAAGGAGAAGGGATTGGTGAGCCGGGAAGAGATGGAGAGATGTGCAAAAAGGATATTGCAGATGATACTGAAATTGGATTAGAGTGTTTGAAAGTTGCTTTTCATAAGCGCTGTGTCACACTTTAGTCTTGGATACCGTTGACATGGCTAAAATTTTGTGATAAGATTCGGAATCATGAGAAAGGCGTTGAGAAGAGATAGTAAGCGTGTCCGAATGTTCCAGAGAGAAGCCGGGTGGTGCGAGG
This sequence comes from Blautia marasmi, assembly GCF_900258535.1. Classification (NCBI taxonomy): domain Bacteria; kingdom Bacillati; phylum Bacillota; class Clostridia; order Lachnospirales; family Lachnospiraceae; genus Blautia; species Blautia marasmi. The sequence goes on along the minus strand of NZ_OIWX01000001.1, from coordinate 1,954,504 downwards.
CTTTATTTAGGGGCGCTGAACCGGTCTTTGAGCTGCGGGCTGAAAGGTGACGAGTAGGTTTTGACGGGTATCCTCCGTTATGGGGATGGAGTATCGGATGGCTATGATCTATGAGGATTGGTGTCCCGTACTTGTGGAGTGCAGAATGAGGATTCTGAAATCAGGTGGTAACACGGATATTTGTTTATTCGCCCTGAACTGGCTAGAGTGTGTTGGAATGAATTATCAAACACACTCTAATCTGGTTCAGGGTTTTTGTTTTTTCTGCCGCTCGCTGTCCCATCCGTCCGGGCAACGTGGTGTGTTGCGTTTGTATGCAGCCGAATTCTACACCGAGGGTATTTCGTCCGCCTGAGATGAACAAGGGGTTGTACGGCTCAGACGGACGAAATACCCTCGGTGTAGCTTCGGAATGCATACGGCACTGCAACACACCACGTTGCCCGGACGGATGGGACAGCGGCGGCAGAAAAAAGCACTTCGTGCGTGTGAGGGCGGAAGGTTATTGGAGACGGTGGGGGTATACTTGCAGAGTAGAGAGGGGCCGCGCGAAGTGGAACTGTGCAAAGTGGAGCCGTGCAAGGTAGAGCCGTGTAAAGTAGAGCCGGATAGAGTAGTGTATGACAGAAATTTGATGTTGTTATCATGATAGGCTGGGAATGTATGGGTTGTGTATGGATGAGTGAGGATTGTGAAGAGCTGCATGGGATATCTTGGGAAGTAAATAGAGAAAAAGGTTTTAATATAAAAATGAAAATGGAGGAAATGTGCAATGAAGATGGAAAAAGTTGTAGGAGAGAGGTTTCGGGAGAGGCCGGCGGATTGTGTGATTGATAGTCATGCTTTGATGGTGAGAGGCGGGTATATGAAGTATGTGGGGAATGGGATTTATTCGCAGTTTGGGCCGCTTAGGAGGATTTGCAGGAAGATTGAGGGAATCATCAGGGAAGAGATGGATCGGATCGAGGGACAGGAAGTGCAGTTTCCGGTGGCTATGCCGGCTTCGCTTTGGGAAGAGTCGGGGCGGTATGAGAGTGTGGGGAGTGAATTGCTTCGGTTTACAGATAGGAATGGGAGTAAGATGGTGCTGGGGATGACACATGAGGAGGCTTCGGTGCAGCTTGTGCGGGAGTATGGAAAGAGTTATGCGAAGTATCCGTTTATGATCTATCAGATCCAGACTAAGTTTCGGGATGAGGCAAGACCAAGGGCAGGGCTTATCCGGGTGCGGGAATTTACTATGAAGGATGCTTACTCGTTCCATACTTCCCAGGAGGACCTGGAGGAATATTATCAGAAGTGTTATCATGCTTATGAGAGGATTTTTGCAAGGGCCGGGATTCCGGAGACCATTGCTGTGGCTTCGGATTCCGGGATGATGGGCGGCAGTCTGTCTCATGAATTTATGCTGCTGACTCCTGTTGGGGAGGATTCTATTGCGGTATGCCCGGAATGCGGGTTTAGGGCAAATGTGGAGATGGCTGAGAGTATCACCCAAAATGTACTGGATGATGTACAGAAGGAGCTGGAACTTGTGTATACGCCGGATATGCATACGATTGAGGATGTCTGCGGATATTTGGATATGCCCAAGGAAAGGTCCTGTAAGGCGGTGGTTTATCAGAAGAATTCGGATGATGGGTTTGTGGTGTTGTTTATCCGCGGGGATTTGGATGTGAATGAGACGAAGGTCACTAATTTTCTGAAAAGTGAAATACGTCCCGCAGAGATCACACAGGAATCCGGCCTGCATCCGGGATTTATTGGGCCTTTTGGTCTGAAGGGGGATTTCACGGTCCTTTATGATAACTCTCTGAAGGGTGGAATGAATCTTTCCTGCGGCGGGAATGTTGAGGAACATCATTATACGGGGCTTTGTATGGAGAGGGACTGCCCGGAGGCAGAGTATCATGATTTTGCCAAGATCACAGAGGGCGGCGTGTGCCCGGAATGCGGCAGACATACCATCCGGGTATCCAGAGGCATTGAAGTGGGTAATATTTTTCAGCTTGGTACAAAGTATACGGAGAGTATGGGGATGCAGTACCTAGATAAGGATGGTAAGGAGAAGTATCCTCTCATGGGTTGTTATGGGATCGGTATTGGAAGACTGGCGGCTTCTGTCTGTGAGGCGCATCATGATGAGTATGGACCCATCTGGCCGATGGCTATTGCTCCCTGGCAGGTGCATTTGTGCTGTGTAAGACCGGATAATAAGGAAGTAAAGGAGTTTGCAGATAAGCTTTATGAGGAACTTCAGGAACGTGGCGTGGAGGTGCTTTATGATGACAGAAAGGTGAGTGCCGGGGTTATGTTCTCAGATGCGGACCTGATGGGAGTGCCCATACGTGTGATCGCAAGTCCGAGAAATATGAAGGAAGGATGCTGTGAGATTGTGACCAGGGATAAGCAGGTTCAAAAAAAGACGGTACTCAAGGATGTTGTAAGTGAGATTATGAAGATGATCTTATGCGCAGATAAGGAATGACAGGGATAGGAGGAAGGATGGGAGAAGAGATGTGGCTGGATGAAGCGTTATATGAATATAGCGAAAAGGATTATTATCCGTTCCATATGCCCGGACATAAGCGGGAGTTTTGTCCGGAGACGCTTAAAAATCCTTATAAGGTTGACATAACTGAGATTGATGGGTTTGATAATCTGCATCATGCGGAGGGAATTTTGCTGGAAGCGCAGAGGAGGGCCGCGTCTCTTTATGGAGCCTCGGAATCCTGGTATCTGGTAAATGGCAGCACGGCGGGGATTTTGTCTGCAGTCTCTGCGTGTACTTCCAGAGGCGGAGAAATCCTGATGGCCAGAAACTGCCATAAGGCGGCCTATCACGCCGCTTATCTGAGGGGACTGAAAACGCATTATCTATTTCCGCAGGCGGACAGGATTGTGGGTTTGAATGGGGGAATCTCCCCGGAGGACGTGACAGACATGCTGGAAATGCACTCTGGAATCCAGGCTATTCTTATTACGTCACCCACTTATGACGGCGTGGTTTCAGATGTGAAAAAGATTGCTGAGGCGGCTCATGCATACCATGTTCCTTTGATCGTGGACGAGGCTCATGGGGCTCATTTTCCGTTTTCAGAGGCATTTCCTGTGTCAGCGACTGCTTGCGGGGCAGATGTGGTGATCCATAGTTTACATAAAACACTGCCGTCTCTGACACAGACAGCCCTTCTGCACAGGAACAGTGAGCGGGTGAGTGCGGATAAGCTCAGGCGTTTTTTAGGGATTTATCAGAGCAGCAGTCCTTCCTATCTGTTTATGGCGGGGATGGATGCTTGTTTGAGGCTGATGCAGGGGGAGGGAAGAGAGCTTTTTGATGAATATACAATACGGTTGGGGGACTGCAGGGAGAGACTGGCAGGTCTTAAAAATCTGCATTTGCTTGAAAAAGGTGAGATAACAGGGCTGGGCTTTGTGTATGACCTGGATGAGTCAAAAATGGTGGTATCTACGGCCAATACTTCCATAGACGGGGCAAAGCTTCATGAGATCCTATTGGAGCGGTATCATTTGCAGATGGAAATGGCGGCAAGCCAGTACGTGATCGCACTTACCAGTGTCATGGATACAGAGGAAGGCTTTGCCAGGCTGGAGAAGGCGCTTCTGGAAATTGACAAAGAGCTGGAAGGAGCGAGAGGCCCAGAGGCCCGGCAATGCCTGAAGGGCAGTAAGGAAAGCGTATCAGGTGAGGCAGAACAATGTCTGAAGGGCAGTAAGGAAAGTGCATCAGGTGAGGCCAGGCAATGTCTGAAGAGCAGTAAGGAAAGCACGTCAGGTGAGGCCTTGCAATGTCTGAAGAGCAGTAAGGAAAACGTATCAGGTGAGGCCAGGCAATGTCTGAAGAGCAGTAGGGAAAGTGCGTCAGGTAATGCCTGGCAATCCCTGCAAATCGGTAGGGAGAGTACGCCTGGGAAGGCCGACCTGTACTTTGAGAATATGAGGGATTATATCTCCGGGGAGGCCTGCACTGCCATAGCGGAAGCTGTGGAGGGCGTGCAGGAGGAGATTGATCTGGAGGGCAGTGAAGGCAGGATTTCCTCCGAATACGCATATTTGTATCCCCCGGGAATCCCGTTTCTGGTGCCCGGAGAGAGGATCAGCAGCCACATTTTGGATCAGCTTCGCGTCTGGAAACAACAGGGGCTGGACATTCAGGGGCTAAGTGACTATACTCTAAAGAAGATTCACGTACTCAAGAGATAGGGGAACAGAAAGATGGGCAGGATTTTTTATATTATGGGCAAGAGCTCTTCCGGTAAAGATACGATCTACAGCAGGCTCCTCCATGACGGGGAGCTGGAGCTTTTTCATATTTTGTTATATACTACGCGTCCTATCCGCCAGGGTGAGGCGGATGGGCGGGAGTATCATTTTGTGGACCAAAACCGCTTCGGGCAGTTTAAAAATGAGGGAAAAGTGATTGAATACAGGACTTATGAGACTGTGCACGGACCATGGACTTATTTTACAGCGGATGACGGGCAGGTGGATTTGAGAACCCATAATTATCTGGCGATCGGAACACTGGAGTCCTATGAAAATATGAAGAGATACTATGGGGAGGAAAATGTGTGCCCCATTTATGTGGAAGTTGAGGATGGGGAGCGTTTAAAACGTGCCCTTGCAAGGGAAGAATTACAGGAGAAGCCCCGCTATGCGGAAATGTGCAGGCGTTTTCTGGCCGACACAGAGGATTTCTCTGAGGAGAATCTGGAGAGGGCAGGAATTGGAAGGCGTTTTCATAACGTGGAGCTGGAAAGCTGTATGAAGGAGATCCGGGATTATATCCGCAGCCGGAACGCTTAACATATTATCCGATTATTTAACAGAGTTACTGTTACTCCGTGTCCAGTAACACGCTTCGCGATGCACAGATATGGAGCAGTCTGCCCCATATCGCGCTGGCTGCCTCGGGATTTTCATGCTTCCGGCATGAAAACGCCTCCCGGTACAGTGGCCTGTGAACAGTAATTTAACAGAACCTTAATAGAAAAGTAAGCGTACCAAACGTTGCAGGACTCGGAAAACCTGTGCTATAATGATAGAAACGAGCCGGTGCAGACCAGCTCTGAACATAGATGTTACTGTTCGCAGTATATTTAAAGTACAGTTTTTTGAACAGTAACACGCTTCGCGATGCACAGTTCTGCCCTTTAGGGCACAAAATGCAGTTAACTGCATTTTGGCGCTGGCCAACTCGGGATTTTGCTTTGCATAGCGCAGCATCCCCTTGGAGAAAATGCCGCCCGGAACAGTGGCTGCGAATAGTATTATATAAATGCCCTTATTGCAGGGCGGAAGGATAGAGGTGATTGCAATGCAGGAAGTTGAAAAGGTATTAGGACATGAGGAGGTTATCCGTCATTTACAAAATGCGGTTGCCATGGATCAGGTTTCCCATTCCTACATTTTTGCAGGAGAGAAAGGGAGCGGAAAAAAACTTCTGGCAAAGCTGTTTGCCATGACATTGCAATGCGAGAAGCACGGAAAAGAGCCGTGTCTGCAGTGCGGCTCATGTAAAAAGGCCATGAACAGGAATCATCCTGACATTATCTATGTCAGTCATCTGAAGCCAAATTCCATTGGTATTGAGGATATCAGGGAACAGCTCATTGCAGATGTGGAGATCAAACCCTATACAGGACCTTATAAAATATATATTGTGGACGAGGCGGAGAAGATGACCGTCCAGGCGCAGAATGCTCTTTTGAAAACCATTGAGGAGCCGCCCGCTTATGCGGTGATCCTGCTTCTGGCTAACAACAACACGAGTCTGCTTCCTACCATCACATCCAGATGTGTGACCCTGAACTTCAAACCGGTCAGGGATGATCTGATCAAGAGTTATCTTATGGAGGAACTGCATGTGCCCGATTACCAGGCAGAGGTCAGCGTGGCATTTGCCCAGGGAAATGTAGGGAAGGCAAAGCAGATCGCGACCGCAGAGGATTTTGCCGATATGATGGATGCTGCCCTTAAGATCCTGAAAAAGGGAGACGGCATGGAAGTTTATGAGATGGTGGATGCCATCAAAACACTTTCAGAGGAAAAGCATACCGTGTATGAATATCTGGACCTGTTTTTAGTGTGGTTCCGGGATGTGCTGATGTTCAAAGCTACAAAAGAGGTGGACGGGCTGGTGTTCCGTCAGGAATATAATGCGATCAAGGATCGTGCAGACAAGAGTTCCTACGAGGGGCTGGAGAAGATCATCCAGGCCATTGAGACTGCTAAGACACGTCTGCAGGCAAACGTTAATTTTGACTTAACAATGGAACTTCTGTTCCTTACTATCAGGGAGAACTAAAATGACAAGAGTGATTGGAGTCAGATTCCGGAATGTGGGAAAGATCTATTATTTTTCCCCTAAGGATCTGGAAATAAAATCCGGTGACCATGTGATCGTGGAAACCGCCAGGGGCGTAGAGTACGGCAGTGTGGTTCTGCCCCCCAGGGATGTGGAGGATGAGAAGGTGGTCCAGCCTCTGAAAGAGGTTATCCGTATCGCAGGCCCACAGGATGACAAAAAAGAGGAGAGCAACAGAAAAAAGGAAAAAGAAGCTTATCAGATCTGTCTGAAGAAGATCAAAGAGCACGGGCTGGAAATGAAGCTCATAGACGTGGAATATACATTTGACAACAATAAGGTCCTTTTTTACTTTACTGCTGACGGAAGGATTGATTTCCGTGAACTGGTGAAGGATTTGGCGGCTATCTTCAAGACACGAATCGAGCTGCGCCAGATTGGTGTAAGGGACGAGACAAAGATTTTGGGAGGCATTGGAATCTGCGGGCGGGCATTGTGCTGTCATACTTACCTGTCAGAATTCGCTCCTGTCTCCATAAAAATGGCGAAAGAACAGAATCTCTCTCTGAATCCAACCAAGATATCAGGGGTGTGCGGAAGACTTATGTGCTGTCTGAAGAACGAGGAGGAGACCTATGAGGAGCTGAACCGGAAACTGCCTGTGGTCGGAGACAGAGTGAACACACCGGAGGGACTCAGAGGCGAGGTGCAGAGTGTAAATGTGCTGCGTCAGCTTGTGAAGGTCATCGTGGATGTGGATGACGAGAAAGAGATCAGAGAATATGCTGTGGAGGATCTGAAATTCAAACCGCGGCAGAAAAAAGAAAAAATAAAATTGTCTGACGAGGAATTGAAGGCATTAAAGGAACTGGAGAAATAGGAAGGACGGTCAAGTGGCAGAGAAATCTCTAATTATGGAAAATGAACGTCTGGATGATCTGCAGAACGGCTATATGCTGATTCAGAACCCCAAACAGTTTTGTTTTGGAATAGATGCAGTGCTTCTTGCCTGGTTTGCCAGAGTAAAACCAGGTGAGAAGGTGCTGGATATGGGGACGGGGACGGGTATCGTCCCTATTTTGCTGAAAGCCAGGTATCCCGGAGGCCGTTTTACCGGCCTGGAGATCCAGGAAGAGAGCGCTGCGCTGGCCAGACGAAGCGTAGCTTACAATAGCCTGGAGGACGATATTGTAATTCAGACAGGGGACATCAAGAGGGCTTCTGAGATTTTCAGCCCGTCTTCTTTTGATGCGGTTACTACCAACCCTCCTTATATGATCGGGAGTCATGGTTTGGTGGGGGAAAACACGGCGAAGACCATTGCCCGCCATGAAACCCTATGCACCCTGGATGACGTTATATCTCAGGCAGCTTCCGTTTTGGTCCCAAAAGGGAGATTTTATATGGTGCACAGGCCATTCCGGCTGGCGGAAATTATGTCAACCATGGTGAAGTATAAGCTGGAGCCTAAAAGGATGCGTCTGGTCTATCCTTATGTGGATAAGGAGCCAAATCTTGTGCTTATTGAGGGGATGAGAGGCGGAAATTCCCGGATAACCGTGGAGAAGCCGCTGATCGTCTACGAGAAACCGGGAGTGTATACAGACGAGATCTTGGAGATTTATGGTCGAGAACGGCAGGAAAGAGCTGCAGGAGAAGAGGAAACATGAGCGGAACATTATATTTGTGCGCCACACCCATCGGCAATCTTGAGGACATGACTTACCGGGTGGTGCGTATTTTAAAAGAGGCGGATCTGATCGCGGCGGAGGACACCCGAAACAGTATTAAGCTGCTGAATCATTTTGATATTAAGACGCCCATGACCAGTTATCATGAATATAATAAGATGGATAAGGGAAGATATCTGGTGGAACAGATGCAGGCAGGGAAAAATATTGCACTGGTCACAGATGCAGGGACACCCGGAATTTCCGATCCCGGTGAGGAACTGGTGGCTATGTGCTGGGATGCGGGAGTTACGGTGACAGCTCTTCCCGGTGCAGCGGCGTGTATCACGGCCTTGACTTTATCAGGACTATCCACAAGACGTTTTGCATTTGAAGCTTTTCTGCCCTCAGATAAAAAAGAGAAAAGAAAAGTGCTTGAGGAGCTGAAAAACGAGACCAGGACCATTGTGCTGTATGAGGCACCCCATCGGCTTGTCAGGACACTCCAGGAACTGTTGGAGACATTGGGCGAACGCAGGATCTCTGTGTGCAGAGAACTTACCAAGAGACATGAGACCATATTCAGGACTACGCTTACCGAGGCTGTTTCCTATTATGGGTCGAATGATCCTAAGGGTGAATGTGTATTAGTCCTGGAGGGACGAAGCCGCAGTGAAATGGAGGCTGAGGAACAGCAGCGCTGGAGTGAGATGCCTTTAAAGGAACATATGGATTATTATGTAAACCAGGGAATGGATAGAAAAGAAGCCATGAAGGCAGTGGCTAAGGACAGAGGGGTCAGTAAAAGAGATATCTATCAGGCCCTCCTGGAAGAGGAATAGAGGGATACAAAGGTACTGGGCAGCCTTCTGCTGTCCGAAAGAGAAGGGGATATAAATGGCGTACCATTACAGGAAAAAAGAACAGGAAAGAAGAAAGAGAGAAAGAGAGCGGAAAGTCAGAAGGATTAAGATTATTTTCGGAGTGGATGCAGCTCTGGTGCTGATTCTTCTCCTTATTTTCGTTGTGGGAAAAGGCATGTCTGCCGGATCTTCGGAAAAGGAGACCAGCGCGGAGGCCAAGACAGCCAAAACAGAGACTGCTCAGGATAAATCGGAGAAAAAGGACAGCGCCGGAAAAGCTGAGGATAGTCCGGATACGGACAAGGCGTCAGATACGGCAGAGAAGAAGAAAGATGAACCTGTGACAATCACCGTCAGCGCAGCAGGTGACTGTACGCTGGGAACCGATGAGTTTTTTGACTGGAGTGACAGCCTCCCTGCTAAATATGAGGAGGTGGGCGACCCGGCCTATTTTTTCCGGAATGTTCAGCCTATTTTTTCGCAGGATGATCTGACGATCGTGAATTTTGAGGGAACCCTTACCAACAGTGAGGCGCGTGAGGACAAGCAGTTTGCATTCAAGGCTGACCCGGCTTACGCCAAAATACTTACCGCCGGCAGCGTGGAGGCTGCCAACATGGCCAACAACCACAGCAAGGATTACGGTGAGCAGAGCTACACAGACACCATTAAGGCACTGGAGGATGAGGGGATCACCACATTTGGTTATGACCGGATCGCTGTGATGGATGTGAAGGGAGTCAAGGTGGGACTGCTGGGTACTTATGTGCTGAGAGAGGGACTTGGAATAAAAGATTCTATGATCGCCAATCTGCAGTCTTTGAAAGAGCAGGGGGCGCAGATCATTATTGCCAGCTTCCATTGGGGTTCAGAGAAGGCATATGAACCGGACTCCACACAGATAGAACTCGCCCATGCGGCTGTAGATAACGGGGCAGACTTAGTCCTTGGGCACCATCCGCATGTGCTGGAAGGGATTGAGGAGTACCAGGGGAAGAATATTGTGTACAGCCTGGGTAATTTCTGCTTTGGCGGCAACGCGTATCCGTCTGATATGAATACCATGATATTTCAGCAGACATTTACCATAAAGGACGGGGAACTGCAGGAGGATAATGTAAAGAATATAATTCCGTGCAGGATTTCCTCTGAGGATGGATATAATAATTATCAGCCTACGCCTGCGGAGGGGGAGCAGAAGGATGATATATTGCAGAAAATTGAAGAGTATAGTTCTTGGGTGCAGGGATGACAGATTCATGAAAAGTAATCTTGTACGGGCAGTTTGATATAGGTCTTATTATAATTATAGTAAAGAAGTGATGAGAAACAGGCAGCAGTTTCTCATCACTTCTTTTAGTAAATGTGTTATTGAAAGTCAATATAAATCTTTTCTCATATTGTTGAGAGAGGGGATTAAACGTCTTGCATGTTCGTTAACCTCCGATGAGACTGGCACAAGAAGAAGTTCCTGTTTTTCGCTGCCCTCTGCCAGAACTCTGCCGAAAGGGTCACAGGCATAACTCTGTCCAATAAAAGTGTCCTGGATATATTGGCTGCAACCAATAACCGTTATCGTGTTTTCGATAGCTCGCGCCGCAAGGAGTGTTTTCCATTGTACTACCTTTTGCTCACCATGTACCCAGGCAGATGGATAGATAAGTAAATCGGCCCCAAGCCGCGCGGCGTGTCGTGCTACCTCTGGGAAACGTAAATCATAACAGGTGCCCAGTCCCAGTTTTCCAAAAGGGGTTGAGATGGGAATAAACAGAGCATCTCCGGGAAGAGTATGTGATGATTCTTGCCAGTTAAAAGCATCAAACAGATGAGTTTTTCTATATATACCGTGAATGACACCATTACTGTTTAGTAGCACTAATGTGTTATAACATTTTTTATCATTAGAGGAATCGGATTTTTCATTCATACCAAAAAGAATCCAAATTTTGTGCCTATTGGCTAGCTGCTTCATGCGGGAAGTAAAACAGCCGTCAACAGCCTGAGCATTGTTTATATAGGCTTGAATATCTTCTGTACAAGGAAACATAAAATATTCAGGAAAGACAACCAATATGGCACCGGCAGCTTTTGCCTCCAGTATATAATGTTCCGCAAGCATTAAATTCGCGGATATGTCTGGTAGGGAACCACATTGTGCCAACGCAATGATATGTGTCATAATAAGCTCCATTCCTCGCCAATCCGGCGTACATCTGCATATATAAGTTAGACAATAATATATGTATTATACCATATTTACAATAGGTAATATAGATAATATAGTACTTTTGAACTATATGGAATATGTTTTATTTCCTGTAAAACTCCTGGAAGAGCTGTGTAACCTCATCCTGGCTCATTTCACCAGTCATATAAGCCTGTAAATAAGGGCCGCAGGTCTCTGCATAACTTTGAGGCGCGATTGTATGAATCCAGCCATTTGTTTTACCAGCAGTAATATATTTATTTGCATCATTTGCCAGTTTTCCACTTACTTCCATGTCGGTCTTTACTGCAGGTGCGGCGCCTACACCTTCACATGTCCATTTCTGTCCCATATCAGAAGTAAGTATATATTGCAGATATTCTTTTGACAGTTCCAAATTTTTTGAATTTTTATTGACGATATATGTCCAGTTACAACAGGAAAGCACCGTTGCATCTTCCGCTGTTTCACCTACTGGAACAGGAAGAAAAGCAAGGTCTGCTTCCGGATTAAATGAATCTAATGTAGACTGGCACCAGTCGCCCATATGAATGATAGCAGCATCTCCATTTGCCAACATATTTTCTGATTGTTCCCAATCTACCTCTAGTGGCTTATCCGGTCCGTATTTTACGGCTAAATCTAAAAAACGAAAAAGATTATTCCAGTTAGGCAGGTCAGTAAATTCCAGGTCTCCTGATTTTAAAGCATCATTTGTACCCTCAGCATCTAAAGTCTTATCAATCATAAAATGTGTTGCCAGCTGCCCCAGAACCCATGTTTCTTTTGCAGCCAATGAGATAGGAGTTATTCCGGATGCATCCAATTTTTTGCATGCATCTTCCAGTTCATCCATATTTGTTGGCAGTTCAGTGATTCCTGCTTTATCAAAACATTCTTTGTTGTACAGCAATCCCATATTTGCATAGGCCCACGGTAACGATTTGATTTTTCCATCCTCGTCCATGCCTGTTTTCAGCGCATCTTTCAGAAACAGCCCTGTTACATCCGTATCATTGCTCCAATCATATGCATACTCATAATATAATTTAGCAGACGTTCCTGTTTCCACTGCAAACACATCCGGCACATCGTTGGAATTGACACGAGCCTGTAATAAAGTATTACCGTCATTTGCTGCATGTTGCACTTCCACGGTGACTCCGGGGTGTTCTTTTTCAAAAGCATCTACAACTGCCCCATACTCATCTAACCCATAGGCCTGTGAGTCAAACACTCTTAACACAACATCTTCGACATCTTTTTTTTCATCAGTGCTGTCTTCTGCTTTTTTTGCACTGTCTACATTGCCACAGCCTGTCAGCGCAGCCGTCATCATTGCTGTACATAAAATAACTGCCATAATCTTTTTTTGTATCATAACTTTTCCTCCATTTTAAATTACTGTTATCGGGATATTCTGGGGAATTCTGAGATTCAAGTATAGTAGAATGCATATTTTTCCATCGCATCCATAAGAGCTTTTATATTTTCCAGTGGTACACCAGGATAGAGGCCATAAATCATCATAAGTCCTCCTTTGGCCGAACCCAATTCTTTTACCTCTTCTAATATTAAATTATCCACATCCTTTTTTGAACCGTAGGGAGTTATCTTTTGTCGGTCAATATCGAGATCAATGCAAACTTTATCTTTTAAATTGTGTTTGATCCAGGAAATGCCATTTACCAAATCCTGCAGATTTAAAACTTGTATTCCACTTTTAAGGAGATAAGGAACCAGGGTTCGGATATCACCATCTGAATGCATATGGATTAATATATTTGCTTCTTTTGCTGGATTCATCATTTTTTTATAGGATGGTAAAATATACTGCTCAAAATTTTCAGGAGAAAGCATTGGACCTACCTGCATTCCTAAATCTTCCGCATAGGTTAAAACATCTACATCCATTTTAGCATATTGCTCAATAATATAAGTGTTAAACGCTACAATCTTTTCTAACAGATCATTTAGATTTGGCTCATTGTCTTCCATATCAAATATAGTGTTCTGATATCCTCTGATGTCACAAAGCTGTAAAAATGTATGCCCATGCCGCAGGCCTTCTATAGTTAGATCCCCCCTTTTTTTCTTCTCTTTTATTCTTTTTTGTTCGACCTGCCAATTGATTTTTCCGATACCCATGCATTGACTGGGATCGGGAATTTTATAAGAGGTGTAATCGTTCCAATCATCCAGAGGATGCTGTTTGACGGAGCCGGTAATTCCATCGTCTGTTGTCTCCCAAAGACATCCCCAATCATCTAAGTAGGGGTGATCCTTCCTTGCTACATTGGAATACGAGGGAGTATATGGGATTGCTTTTTTTTTATAATCTGGAAATAAAAAAGGATGCTGCTCCATCAGCTCAAAAAGTGCTTCCTGTGGATATGCGTTCCAGCAGGAATCATTAATGACAAACTCCATGGGAATATAGTCAGGAGTCTCAAAACATATAGCTTTCAGTATGTTTGTTCTGCTATTCATATTTTTTTTCCTTTCTTTCTAAATAGTTAAATGATATATTTATTATAGTAAGAATATTGGATTTTGTCTTACAACATTGGGTAAAACACATTTTCAAACATTTGTAATATAGGTGCTTGAGGCAGAAAAGGAGATGCTATGATTAAAGAATACCGCAAAGTATACGATTACCATTACCATAATCAATTTTTGTTCCGCCTTGGACATGCACGGTTTCAGAAAGCGCATCCGCCTATACCGCTTCATGAGCATGGTAATATGACAGAATTTGTTTTCCTGGAAAAGGGGACGCAGAACTACCAAACTATTGATAAAGTTTATACTGTTCAACAAGGAGAGGTTTTTTTTACCAAGCCTAATGAGCCTCATAGCACAGGGATTCTTCCGGAGGAAATATCGGTTATTTATTACCTGATCGTTGACTTATGCTTAGTTTCAGAAATTGACGCTTTTATATACCAAAGTGAATATTCAAGAATAGAGAACTATTTTTTGAATATACATTCCCGTATTTTCAAACCATCTCCACGGCTTAAGATGGAGTTTAACCGATTGCTGGAAATTTTTGCGCATCCGGATATACATTTTGATACTCGAATAAGGAATGCTCTAGCCGAAGTATTAATAGCTCTTTCAACCCCGCCATCACCCGAAAAAAATATTAGTACACGGGAGATAGAGAGCAGTATGACTTATATTCAAGAGAATTTAAACAATATAATTCATATTTCGGATTTAGCACAAATGGAAAATATGTCTCTGTCTGCTTACAAAAAAAAGTTTGTTCAAGTAACAGGTATTCCTCCGGGAGAATACATTCTGCAGCAAAAAATAAAAAAATCCAAAGAGTTGTTGTTGTCAACACAGCTTTCAATTACTGAAATTGCTTTTGAATATGGATTTTCATCCAGTCAGTACTTTGCGACAGTGTTTAAAAGACTGTGTTATATGTCGCCTTCAGAGTTCCGAAAGGTATATTATACACCCGGTCAAAAATGAGGATAGTTATAAAAGAATAAAAAAAATATGTGGAGCATATAGTAGAAAAAAGCCTGTGAGGCGTGAACATGCTTAATATTCTCTGGGGAGCAATGATGCTCATAGGAATTACATACGGCGCCATGACTGGGCGTATGGGGGAGATCACGGATGCAGCACTCTCGTCTGCAAAGGAGGCAGTTGTGCTCTGCATTACCATGGCGGGTATTGTTGCTATGTGGATGGGTGTCATGGAGATAGCCAGGTCTTCCGGCATGATAGAGAAGATGACGGAGAAAATGCAGCCTCTGCTGCGTTTTTTATTTCCTAATCTGCCGAAGGACCATCCTGCAATGGAGTATATTTCTGCCAATATTATAGCGAATTTCCTGGGACTGGGCTGGGGGGCGACTCCGTTTGGGCTGAAGGCCATGGAAAAGCTGGCGGAGCTGGAGGATGAAAGGCGGCTGGAGGATGGACATGGAATGGAAAAGAAGCGGTTTCATATTTTTCCGCAGGGTACAGCCAGCAATGAGATGTGTACTTTTTTGATATTAAACATATCTTCTCTGCAGTTGATACCGGTAAATATTATCGCTTACAGAAGTCAGTATGGCAGTGCGAATCCGGCCGGTATCGTCGGTCCGGGAATTGTAGCTACACTGATTAGTACAGCGGTAGCAGTTGTTTTCTGCAAGTTTAAGGACAGAAAACGGAGGGGATAGACTGAACTTTATAAAATT
Source organism: Blautia marasmi (assembly GCF_900258535.1). Taxonomy (NCBI): domain Bacteria; kingdom Bacillati; phylum Bacillota; class Clostridia; order Lachnospirales; family Lachnospiraceae; genus Blautia; species Blautia marasmi. The sequence goes on along the minus strand of NZ_OIWX01000001.1, from coordinate 1,939,226 downwards.
ATCTGGTAAATCTGGTGCAACTGTTCCTTTCCGCAATGTAATAGGGCAGTTCTGTTTTTAATTCCAGTTTATGTCCCCCCTGGATCCGGTCTAATAAAAGTTTCAGGGCAATATTTCCCATCTCTTCAGTGGGAACATGAATGGTGGTGAGCATAGGCGCAGTGCGCTGGGCGTGAGGGATGTCACCAATCCCAATAATGGAAATATCCTTTGGAATCTTTGTTTTATATTCCCGAAAACACTGCATTGCACCTATGGCTGTTAAATCGTCTGCACAAACTACGGCGGTAATGTCAGCTTGACGTTCCAAAAGCAGCCTTGCCCCGTGATATCCGCCCTCAAACGTTTGCTTGGCGTTGACTGTATTTGTTATATGAAACGGTATGCCAAGGTCTTTCAGTGCCTGCTTATAACCCTGAAAGCAGGCATTGTCTTTTTGTTCCCCAATATAACCAATCTTTTTATGCTTTAGGCCATATAGATATTTTACCGCACTTACAAAAGCATGGCAGCCATTGCAGAGGACCTGATCGCATCTTAGATCAAGAGGCGTGATCCCAACGTATACAAGGTGCCTGTAGGTGTTCTCAAGAAGTTCAAACTGCCGCTGTGATATGCTTCGCTTTCCGAATAAGACAGCGCCGTCAGCTTTGTTTTTTTGTGTTTTAGGGGGATTTGGGGGAAAGGAAAATTCTTCCAGAAAAAAAGAGCGGCGTACAATACATTTTTGGCGGAAAGCTATTTGTTCGATTGCCCGTTCTAATTCCTGGTAAAGAGGGCTGACATCTGTTTTGGAATGTTCGGTGTATATACAATCAATGGAGTAGGTGGGGGCGGATTCTTCCGGAATAGGGCTGCCGTTCTTTAATGTCCGTGCCGCGGCATTTGGAATATATCCGTTTTTTCGGACAATGGACCAGATTTTGTCCTGGGTATGTTTGCTGGCTGCATTACATCCTTTATTGTTGATAACCCTTGAGACTGTGGAGATGGAAACCCCGGCTTCCTTTGCAATATCCTTCAGTGTCATTTGATTTCCTCCTGTGTAGTTTATATTATGAGCCAATACGAAAAATCCATACTACCACGGACAGCCTCAAAAGAACAGGACCGACTGATCAGAAATCAATCTACAGCTACCTGTTTGCAGAACGGCACTTTGCACAACTGTCACGTTGGGCCATGAAAAACGGAAGCTCAACTTTCATTGGAAGGGTGTGCCTGCCGTTTATGCGGTCTATTAATATACGTGCAGTCTGCCGGCCTAATTCTTCGATGGGGATATGCACAGTGGTGAGCATGGGAGTTATGTATTGGGCCAGGTCAATATCATCCACGCTGATAACAGAAATATCTTTACTGACCTGTTTTTTATTCTCGTGAAAGGCTTTGATGGCGCCAATGGCGGTTAGATCATTTGCGCAGAAAACGGCTGTAAATTCTGAACTGCTCTTCAAAAGTTTCTGGGCACCTCTGTATCCCCCGTCTGTGGATTGGATCACATTGGCTGTGTTATGAATGGTAAAGTTCAAATTATGCAGGGAGAGAGCATCTTTATAGGCCAGAAAGCGGCATTCATTCGCCTGTTCTCCGATATAGGCGATTTTTTTATGCCCCAATTCTATCAAATGCTCCACTGCACTGATACCTGCCTTGTAACCGTCGCAGATGACCTGGTCACATTTTAGGGGTATGGCATTGAGGCCTACATAGATAATGTTCTTGTAGACTTCTTTTAAAATTTTTAACTGTTCTTTTGTGAACATATATCTTCCCAGTATGACAAGACCGCATATATTACGCTCATCTGCCCGTATAATGGAATCCAGGGATTTGAGATCCATGGGGCGGTATGTATGCTTTACAATATAATTATAATTAAATGCTTCCTGTTCCAGTGCGCGCTCCAGTTCAGAAAAAAACGGATCGGTATTCAGATTGGATGTGCGGGCCTGGAGGCAGTCTATATAGTACAACGGATTCTCCTTTGCGTCGGAGAGGGATGTTCTGCGTTTTAGATTTTGGGCAAGAATGTTGGGACTATAGCCGTTTTTGCGCACAATGGCCCAGATTTTGTCACGTGTTTCTTTACTGGCAGCACCTTGTTCCTTTCCATTGATCACCCGTGAGACAGTTGAGATGGAGACACCTGCTTCTTTGGCGATATCTTTCAAGATCATAGAATTCCCTCCTCGTCCTGGTCATGTCTGAAAATCAAATCTTCCTGCAAAGCCTGATACACATTCTGCAGGTGCAGGAACTAATCCCAATATACGGTTTATATTTATATTTTTAAGGATTCATCAGATATGGGCAGCTAAAGCTGTCCATGTTTTTATTATATTGGAAAAATAAAATAATAAAATGCAAAAAAGTACAAACGTTTGCGTATATTTGCGCTGTCCTGGTTTGGATAAAAAAATAAAAGAAAATACGAAAATAATAAACAAATTGACTGTAAAAATAACAAAAATAGGAAAAACGTTTGTGTAAATAGGCGTTGAAAGGGAAGAAAATACAAGATAAATTGTAGATAGTAACAAATGGAGCGTAAATCAAATCATATTGGGAGGTAAAACATGAAGAAAAGATTAGCGGTACTGTTAATGGCGGGAATTTTAGGAGTATCCATGACTGCGTGCGGCGGCGGGAATGAAGAGGAAAAAGATTTTGAGACTGCAGGAAACGAGAGCAAAAGCGAAGATAAGATACCGCTTAAGATCAGTCATCATCCATATCTGCATGCGCTGCCCAGTATCTATGCAGAGGACAATGGGCTTTACGATGCATTTGACTACACGATTGATATGTACGCAGGGGGGCCGGTGCAGAACGAAGCTATTGCATCCGGGGCCTGGGAAGTGGGGACCACGGGAATCGGCGGGGCTGTCCTTGGGTGTCCGGCGTACAATATGAAAGTGATCGGGTACTCCTGCGATGATACGCAGGCGCTGGATATCTGGGTGAGGGAGGATAGTGCACTGGCCGGCAAGGAGGCAGACGAGATGGGGGTCAGAGGGACTGCTGAGGACTGGAAAGGCAAAAAAATCCTTTGCCAGACAGGGACAACGTGTCATATGACCCTGATCGCCACCCTGGAACATCTGGGTCTTACCATGAATGACGTTGAGATCATTGATACGGCGGTAGCACAGTCATATGCTGCTTTTAAGGCGGGGGAGGCTGATATCGTATGCCTGTGGTCACCGTTTGGATACCAGGCCGAGGATGATGAGGGCTGGGTAAAAGTAGCCGATGCAGGCCATCTGGGGCTAAAGATGCCCACGCTGATCGTTGCCACTGAGGATGCGGTCAAGAACAGACCCGAAGTGGTACAGGAATGGCTGAATTGCTATCTGCAGTCAGTGGAAGAATTAAGAGCTGACCCGGAGGGCAGTGCAGAACTGCTGTTTGACTTTGAGGAGGAAGAAGGGATTTCCATGACAGAAGCAGCGGCCAAGAGAGATATAGAGACCCGTATCTTCCCGTCCCTGGAGGAAAACCAGAAAGCTTTTGCTGAGGATGCGGAAGGTAACATCAGTGCCCAGGAGGATTTGCTGAAGTTTGCTGACTTTATGATATCACAGGGGAAATTAACGGAGGCGGACAAACAGGCCATGATTGACAATAAAGCGGTTGACGGGACTTTTATGGCAAACGTTAAACTGGATTAAGGTGTTTAATGAGGTAAGTTATTATGAACGAAACGGAAAAAAATGTGAGTTCTGTTCAGATTGAGGAGAGGAAAAGGGCAAGGGAGAAGGTACAGCTCTTTTTGATCTCCGCTGCCAGCGTGATGGTGTTTTTGGGTGTCTGGGAGACGGCTGTGCGTCTGGCCTGGGTGAACCCCCAGTTTGTCTGCTCTCCATCGGAGGCATTCGCAGCATTTGTAGACAAGCTTACTCAGCCAAACCCTGACGGGGCGGTCCTGGGTATACATATCTGGGAAAGCCTGAAGCTGGCACTTATAGGATATGTAGCGGCAGCGGTCATAGGGGTCCCCTTGGGGCTGCTGCTGGGATATTATCGTACATTCGACAGACTGATAAACCCTATTTTTGAAATTATCCGTCCGATTCCGCCGATTGCCTGGATTCCGCTGTCTGTTATCTGGCTGGGAATAGGGACAACGGCAAAGTGTTTCATTATATTTCTGGCTGCCTTTGTCCCGTGTGTGATCAATTCTTACACAGGAGTGAAGCTGACCAACCCGGTGCTGATTGACGTGGCAAAAACATGCGGGGCAAGCAGGTGGAAAATTTTCATCACTGTTTGTACGCCCTCGGCCATGCCCCTGGCTTTTACGGGGGTCAGGGTAGCTTTGGGCAATGCGTGGTCAACTCTGGTAGCAGCGGAAATGCTTTCTGCAACCGCGGGATTAGGATATATGATCCAGCAGGGCAGGGCACTTGGAAGGTCAGACATAATCATTGTGGGAATGCTTACGATCGGAGTTATCGGGGCGGCCCTCACAGCGATACTGAATAAATTGGAGAACCGGGTAATACGATGGAGGGCCAAATAATGGAGAGACGCAAGATAAAAGACCTCTGCCTGACATGTATATCACTTGCTGCGCTGATCATTCTCTGGGTAATTGTTTCCAACAGCAAGCCGGACTTCTTTCCAACTCCCCAGGCGACCTGGGAGAGATTTGTAAAGATGGCGGAAAGGCCAATCAGCAGGACCACTATAACGGGACATATTTTGATCAGCCTAAAGCGTGTATTGTCAGCTCTTATTCTGGCAGTGGTCTCGGGTATCGGCATTGGCCTGATCATGGGATGGAGCAAACGGATGAACGCCGTGTTAAGTCCTATTTTGACGGCACTGCGTCCGATTCCCCCGATCGCCTGGATACCGTTGGTGATCCTGTGGTTTGGAGTTGGAGAATTTTCTAAGATTTTACTGGTGTTCATAGGTGCTTTTTTCCCGGTTGTATTGAATACGGCAACGGGGGTGGGTATGGTAGACCCCATGTATTTAAATGTAGGGCATGTCTATAACGCCAATACATTTCAAATGCTGCGCCATGTGGTAATGCCCGCAGCGCTCCCTGCAATCATGGCAGGAGTTAAGATCGCGCTGAGCAGCGGCTGGATGGTGGTAGTGGCGGCAGAGATGATAGCCAGCAAATCAGGCCTCGGTTTTTTGATCACAAGGGGGAATGAGAGCTATGACGTGGCTCTTGTTCTGTGCGGAATGATACTGATCGGCCTTGTCGGGGCAGTTTTAAGTGCGGTCTTCACATTAATGGAAAGGTGGTTGTGTCCGTGGACGGAAAAGAAAAACGGGTAAAACTGACATTAAAAAATATTTCAAAATCCTTCTATGCCAGGAAGGAGATCTTCGAGGCAGTGAATCAAATTTCCATTGATGTCTATGAAAATGAATTCCTTGTCATACTGGGACCCGGCCAGTGCGGGAAAAGTGTACTGCTGAACATGATAAGCGGCCTGGAAGAGCCCACTGCCGGGGAGATAAGGTTTCCAAATAAGGATGAAAAAAAGGTGGGTTTTGTCTTCCAGAAAACAGCAGTGTTTCCCTGGAAGACCGTCATGCAGAATGTGGAGTTTTCTCAGGAACTGAAGGGTGTGGATAAGAGGGAGAGAAGAAAACAGGCCCAGTATTTGATCGAGCTGGTTGGATTAAAAGGCTTTGAAGATTCCTATCCCCGTCAACTGTCTGGAGGAATGAAGCAGAGGGTGGGTATTGCCAGAGCTTACTGCAGCAACCCTGATATTTTACTGATGGACGAGCCTTTCGGGGCTCTTGATGCGCAGACCCGGTATCAGATGGAAGAGGAAGTGCTCAGGATCTGGGAGAAGGAAAAACGTACTGTGATCTTTGTCACCAACAATATTGAGGAGGCAGTATATCTGGGTGACAGGATCATACTCCTCAGTGAGTGTCCGGCGTCAGTAAAAGAGATTTACCCTCTGAAAGACCTTCAGCGCCCGAGAGATTATGTAGATACAGAGTTTCTTAAAATGAGGGAAACAATAGAGAAAAATATGGATTTGGCATTATAACATAGAAGGCAGGATGCACATATGGGAGAAGAGGTAAAGGTAAGAGTAGAAAACCTGACAAAGTGTTTTGGGGATCTGAAAGTTCTTGATCAGGTTTCCTTCCGGATTAAAAAGGGTGAATTTGTATGTATAGTAGGTCCTACAGGCTGCGGTAAGACTACATTTTTAAGGCTTTTAACAAAACTTACGGAGCCCACTTCAGGAGAAATTTACATAGACGGTGAACCGGCTGACCCTCAGAAACATAACATATCCTTTGTGTTTCAGGAGCCTTCGGCCTTTCCGTGGCTGACCGCGGAGGAAAATATCGAATACGGGCTGAAGATTAAGAAGAGGCCGGCCCGTGAAATAAAGACGCAGTCTGACAAGATCATAGGACTTCTGGGACTGGAAAAGTTCCGCAAAGCTTACCCCCATGAAATGTCAGTGAGCATGGAACAGAGAGTGGTGATCGGCAGGGCATTTGCCATGAATCCCGACTTGCTGCTGATGGATGAGCCATATGGTCAGATGGATATTAAGATGAGGTATTTTCTGGAGGATGAGGTGATCAAACTGTGGAAGGCAACAGGCAGTACGGTTTTGTTTATCACCCATAATCTGGAGGAGGCAGTATACCTGGCAGAGAAAATACTGATTTTATCAAATAAACCTGCCAGGATAAAGGATGAGGTATTTGTGGAACTTCCAAGGCCCAGGGATATCGCGGATGAAAAGTTTGTTGAGATCAGAAAAAAAATAACAGAAGAGATTAAGTGGTGGTAGGGGATGTTTGATTGATGCCGGAAGAGGCGGAGGGATATACATGAAAAATCTGAAAGGCAGAAAAGTGCTGGTGACCGGGGGTGCACAGGGAATCGGTTTTGCAGTGGCAGAGTGTTTTGCCGGGGAGGGCGCGGATGTTTTTATTGGGGATATCCGGGTTGAAAAAGCAGAGGAGGCAGCAAAAACGCTGGAGGAGAAGTATGGAACTGCCAGTAAGGCATACAAGTTGGATGTGAGCAGCAGGGAAGGGATTCGTTCCTGTTTTGAAAGGTACAAGGAGGAGCAGCAAGTCCTGGATATCCTGATCAATAACGCGGGTATCCAGATCCGCAGACCTTCCCTTGAATTTGAGGAGGAGAAGTGGGACCTGCTCATGAATATCAACTTAAAAGGAGCTTTCTATTGTGCCCAGGAAGCAGCGGGTATGATGAAGGACAGAGGTGGGGCCATTGTAAACATTTCCTCCGGGACATCAACAGAGACCCTGCCCGGAAGGGCGCCGTACTGCATCAGCAAGGCGGGCATTAACGGCATGACGGCTGTTCTGGCGGCTGAGTGGGCAAAATATAACATCCGGGTAAATGCCGTTGCCCCAGGATGGATCCTAACCCAGTTGCTGCTGGATGGGATGAACATGGGAATCGTCAGTGAGAAACAGATATTGGCAGCAGTACCAATGAAAAGGCTGGCTGATGTGAGAGAGATTGCCGGGCCTGTTGTCTACCTGGCATCCGATGAGGCCAGTTATGTGACAGGCCAGACTTTGTTTGTGGACGGGGGACAGAATGCCCTGGGACTGCCGGATATGGGATTATGAGGAGGTGCAGGGATGAGGCTGCAGAAAAACGAGAGAGAAATAATAAAATATGCACAGGAAATACGGAAGAATACGATCATCAGTCTGCACAGCGCAGGGTCCGGTCATCCGGGGGGCGCTCTGTCCATAGTTGAGATGCTGGCAGTTCTGTATTTTTATGAGATGAACGTCAGTCCGGATAAACCGGAAGAGAGGATGCGTGACCGCTTTGTCCTATCTAAAGGTCATGCAGCGCCATCTTATTATGCAGCTTTGGCTGAAAGAGGCTATTTTGAAAAAAGCGTTCTGAAGACACTCAGGAAAATGGGAAGTATTCTACAGGGGCACCCGGATATGAAAAAGGTACCGGGGGTTGACATGTCCACCGGTTCTCTGGGGCAGGGCATATCAGCAGCGTGTGGAATGGCCCATTACGCAAAAAGAACAGGGGCAGACTACAGAGTTTACTGCATCATAGGAGACGGGGAAATGCAGGAAGGGCAGGTGTGGGAGGCATTCATGAGTGCTGGACATTTTAAACTTGATAATCTTGTGGTGCTTTTGGATAACAATAATTTACAGATTGACGGAAGAGTAGACCAGGTCATGTCTGTATATCCCGTAAAAGAAAAACTACAGGCTTTCGGATGGAATGTGGAGGAGACTGACGGACACGATGTGAAAGGGCTGATAGAGACACTGGACCATGCCAGGCAGGTAAAAGGGAAGCCGGCTTTCATTATAGGAAAAACGGTGAAGGGCAAAGGAATATCGTTTATGGAGAACCAGGCGGGGTGGCATGGGGCAGCCATCAATGAAGAACAATTTAAACAGGCCATGAAAGAGCTGGGGGAGGAATGCATATGAGTTCAACAAGAGAGGCATATGGTGCTGCGCTGGCAGAATTAGCTGAAAAATATGAGTTTTTTGTTTTTGACGCCGATTTATCAAAAGCTACCCAGACAGTGCATTTCGCAAAACAATATCCGGACCGGTTTACAGATATGGGTATTGCTGAATGCAATATGATGGGATATGCGGCAGGATACGCGGCCAGCGGAGCAGTGGTATTTGCAAGCACATTTGCCGCGTTCGCGGCGGGCAGGGCTTATGACCAGATCAGGAACAGTATCGCATATCCAAATCTGAATGTAAAGATTGCAGCCACACACGGCGGGGTCCTGATCGGGGCGGACGGGGGCTCTCACCAGTGCGTGGAGGATCTGGCTCTTATGAGGGCAGTTCCCAATATGGCTATCCTCTATCCCGCGGACACGGCAGAGACAAAAAGGTGTGTCAAGGAGGCAATAGAATATAAAGGGCCTGTTTATCTCCGGTTTGGAAGGCTGGATTCCCCGGAGATATATACCGGTGCAAAAGTGTGCAGAGCCGGAATCGGAAAGGGGACCCTGGTGCGGGATGGACAGGACGTGACGATTGTAGCTGTGGGGGATATGGTGAGCAGGGCACTGGAGGCTGCAGGAAGGCTGCAGGAGGACGGCATCTGTGCGGAAGTGATTGATATGGCGTCTGTCAAACCGATAGATGCGGAACTGCTCTTGGAATCCGTGAAAAAAACAGGATGTGCAGTGACGGCAGAGGATCATAATGTACTGGGAGGACTGGGGGGAGCGGTCTGCGAAGTGCTTTCTAAACAGTATCCGGTTCCGGTGGAAACGGTTGGCGTGCAGGATGTGTTTGGCTGTTCAGGTGTGCCTGGTGAGCTGGCAGAACATTATGGACTGACCGGTGAAAATATAATTGAGGCAGTACGAAGGACAATAAAGAGAAAAGAGGGGAAGTCATGAGAAAAATAGTTTTTGAAAGTCCCCTAAAAGCCGTGATCAAACAGGCTGAAAAACCCAAATGCGGAAGAGGGCAGGTTCTGGTCAAGATGAAAAGGATTGGGGTGTGCGGAACAGATATCCAAGTATTTGCCGGAAAAAACAGGTATATGGAGTTTCCCATAGTGCCGTTCCACGAGGGGATTGCCGTGGTGGAAGAGACAGGGGAGGGCGTGTGTGATATAGAGCCTGGCAGTCTGGTTACTATCCGCCCTATTTTGAGCTGCAATACGTGTTATTCCTGTAAGAGGGGAAGGAAAAATGCCTGTATGAATTTTAATTCATTGGGCGTACAGTCCGACGGACTAGGTGCGGAGTATTTTGTGATCAGCAGGGAATATATATACCCGCTGGACAGGGACGCTGATTTAGACAAGGTTATTTTTATTGAACCCTTTGCTGTAGGGGTACATGCAGCCTATCAGGGGGAAGTGCAGGGCAAAAAAGTTCTGGTTGTGGGAGGAGGGACCATAGGGAATTTTACGGCTCAGGCCTGCAGGCTGGCAGGCGCAGAGAAAACTGCAGTTTGTGATATCAGCCAGGATAAAGTCACAATGGCAAGGCGGTCGGGGATCCCGTTGTGCGTCAATACATCAGGGCTCACCCTGGAACAGGCATCACAGAAATGCTTTGGCGGATTTCCGGATGTGATCATTGACTGCGCAGCCGTCCCGTCAGTTTTTTCCGGGATCTTAGAGCTGGCCGGAAAGACGACCACCATTGTGATCGTTGGGAATTACAGTGTTTTGGTAGAAACAGACATTGCAAAAATCCAGAGAAATGAACTTACGGTGAAAGGATGTATCACATACCGGGAGGAAGATTTTATAAGGGCAAAAGAGTTGATAGAGAAAGGCCGTGTTTATCTGGATGGTTTTATATCAAGGAGATACTGTTTTTCACAGGTTCAGGAGATGATGGAGCAGGCACTGGAGAATAAAGGGATAAACATGAAAACTATCATGGACTTTGAGGAGGAATGAGCATGTATCATATTGCGCCGACTTTACTGTGCGCAGACCTTTTTCATATGAGGGAAAGCATGGATGTTCTGGACCGGCTGGGAATCGACTGGTTTCATATAGATGTTATGGATGGGAATTTTGTGCCGAATTTTGCCTTTGGCACGGATTTCCTTAGACAGATGACCGCAGTTGGGAAAAGCCCTTTTTATTTACATCTGATGGTCACCAGACCCGAGGAATACGTGGATTTATATGCGGAGGCCGGGGTGGAATATTATTGTTTTCATTATGAGGCGGTCAAGAACCCGTTTCGGCTGTGCCAAAAAATCAGGGCACAGGGCATGAAACCTGCCATTGCATTGAATCCGGCTGCACCGATCCATGTTCTGCGGGATTTGATTCCTTATTTGGATGCAGTGACACTTATGTCAGTGGAACCCGGATTCTCAGGACAGGATTTTATGGATTTTACATACCGCAGGATTGGAGAGTTAAGGGCAATGGCAAAGGGACATAAGCTTTTGATCGAGGTTGACGGCGGCATAGATAATGAGATCGCAAAGAAATGTATAGATGCTGGCTGTGATGTTGTGGTAGGAGGATATTTTACACTGTTTCAGAAGGAAAAGTCAATAGCGGATAATTATGAGGCATTTCAGAGGGCTGTCAAAGGGTAACAGTTCAGACAGGTCTGCGCATTTACTGCGCTGACCGTATGAAAAAGTGGTGCCAGCAGGTATGCAGCCCATCGCGAAGCGATTTTTAATGGCTGGATGCGTAACGGTCCAGCTTGTCTGAACTGTTACGTCAAAGGATGCCGGACAGGGGGATGAGCAGTATGGAACTAAAAGAGTTGAAACAGATGGTGGTGGAGGCAAATAAAGAACTGCCCCGCCGAAAACTGGTCAAATATTCCTGGGGGAATGTGAGTGCAGCGGACAGGGAAAGAGGTATTATCATCATAAAACCTGTTGGTGTGCCTTATGAAAATCTGACAGAGGAAAATATCAGTGTTGTGACAAAGGATGGAAAAATACTGGGGGAATCCTGGACGCCATCTGTGGATCTGGATATCCACAGAGCCATCTATGAGAATTTCCCCGGTGTCAATGCCATTGTCCATACACATTCCACTTATGCAACAATTCTGGCACAGCTCAGACTCCCGTTAGTCTGCTTTGGGACCACACATGCAGACTATTTCGCAGGCGATGTTCCCTGCGTCAGGGAGCTGGAGGAGAGAGAAATCCTTGACAGGTATGAATGGAATACAGGGATGACAATTGTGGACTACTTTAAAGAGAACCATATTTCTCCGGAGGATATTCCGGCTGCCCTAACACCTGGGCACGGTCCGTTTACATGGGGAGGGGATGTGTGGGACGCTGTTCACAAATCCGTTGTGCTGGAAGAGATAAGCAAAATGGCGGTTCATATGCTGTGCATAGATAAAAATGCACAGCATATGAAACGAGCCGTGGCCGACAGACATTATAACAGAAAACATGGGGCTGATGCAGCTTTCACGAAAGATGACTACGGGCACGGGATGATACAGAGATAGAAGGAATGGGGGGATTCAAAAAATGAAGTATATATTTGCAAACTTAAAACGGTTTGATATACCAAAGGAAATGGACGGGATTAATGGATTAGCCCCGGTCAGTAAGTGGGGAAGCTGTCTGACCCAGCAGATACGGGAGACTATGGATCAATATGCTGCTCAGGCAGAAATCGGAATTTTTTATCCGGAAGCCTATCTTCTTCAGGCAGCGGAGGCCAAAGGGACAGAGGATAAGTGGAAGATAGGGGTGCAGGGTATTTACCGGAAGGATACGGAAAAGGGGGGAAACTTTGGTGCATTTACAACTAACAGGACAGCTAAAAGCGTGAAAGCCATGGGATGTGAATACGTTTTGATCGGACACTGTGAGGAGCGCATGGACAAGGCCGGGATTCTGGCAGAGGCGGGAGTGGTGGACCCGAAAGCTGTGAACAGGCTTTTAAACGAAGAAATTTCCTGTGCGGTAAAGGCAGGTCTATCTGTCTTGTATTGCGTGGGGGAGACTGAGGCGGAACAGGACAGATGGCAGGAGGTTATAGGGCAGCAGCTGGATGTGGGGCTGTGTCAAGTGGATCTGTCAGGGATTGCCGTGGCTTATGAACCTCTTTGGGCAATAGGACCCGGGAAGCCTGTTCCGGATTCTGATTACATTACTAAGGTGGCTGAATTTATTAAATTACGCACCGGAGGCTGTCCGGTAATATATGGCGGTGGACTGAAGGAGGAAAATGCCCGTATGCTGGCAGATATTCCGTGCGTAGACGGGGGCCTTATCGGACTTACGAAATTCAGCGGTGATATCGGATTTTATCCGGAGGGATTTGCGGCTATCGTAGAAAAATATCTGGGGGAAGGTGATGTGATATGAAACTTGATTTTGAATATGGTACAGGTACCATGCCGGCTGATCTGCCGGATGAACGGACGGATGTTTTTATTCCGGGCATAACGGTCTCTGATCCTGCCTGCATTTCCAGGAACCAACTGGTAAATAAGACAAGGGAATCTATTTTAAACCCCATAGGAATGCCGCCGCTTGCAGAGCTGGCCGGTAAAGGAAGTACCGTTACCATAACAATTCCCGATATTGTAAAAGGGGGATGCCAGCCCACTTCACACAGAAAACTGTCTGTTAAGCTGATTCTTGAAGAATTATATAAGGCCGGTGTGGAAAAGAAAGACATTCTTTTGATATTTTCCAATGGCCTGCATCCCAGAACAAACAAAAAGGAGATGCGGCAGATTTTGGGAGATGAACTTTTTCATGAATTTTACTATTCCCATCAGATCATCAGCCATGACAGCGAGGACTACGAACATCTGGTTGATCTGGGCTGCACGGAACGGGGCGACAGAGTTCTTATGAATAAATACGTCTATGATTCTGACATTCCCATTTTGATCGGGCACACCCAGGGAAACCCTTATGGCGGATATTCCGGGGGATATAAGCACTGTGCTACAGGAATCACCCACTGGAGAAGTATTGCGTCACATCACATCCCTGATGTGATGCACGGAAGTGATTTTACACCTGTCAATAACCATTCTCTCATGAGAACAAAGTTCGATGAGATCGGAATGCATATGGAAAAATGTATGGGTAAGAAATTTTTCTGCTGCGATGCTGTTTTGGATTCCATATCCCGGCAAATAGAGATCAACAGTGGGTATGCAAAAGAAATGCAGCCACTCTCCTGGCAGACTGCTGACAAAAGGACATATGTGCCATGGGCGGAAAAGAAATATGATGTGATGGTATTTGGCATGCCTCAGGATTTTCATTACGGGGATGGTATGGGTACAAATCCAATCCAGATGATGCAGGCTTTATCAGCGCAGGTCATCCGTCATAAGAGAGTCATGAGCGACAACTGTGTGATCCTATGTTCATCCATCTGCAACGGCTATTTTCACGATGAGCGCTGGCCCTATCTGCGAGAACTCTATGAAATGTTCCAGCATGATCATATGAATATACTTCCTGATATGGATAAGTACGGTGAGTATTTTGCTACCAATGAGGAGTATATAAGAAAATACCGTTTTGCGGGCGCATTTCATCCTTATCATGGGTTTTCTATGATGAGCTGCGGCCATATAGCGGAGATGAATACCTCTGCTATATATATTGTGGGGGCGCAGGAACCTGGAATCGCAAGGGGAATGGGATTGAAGACCCGGGCCACATTTGAGGAGGCGCTTGAGGATGCCATGAAGAAATATGTGGGGGATAAGCCTAATATCCTGGCTTTGCCGCTGGCGTTTAAGAGGGCTTCGGTTCATCTTTGCATGAAAGAGGGCAAAGAGAGTTGAAACCGTCCTGCGGATAACAATATGGTTTTCGGGCAGGGGAAAAAATAATTCAATTTTTCCTCCTGCCTGATTCTTATAGAATAAATCATAAATCAGTAGAATCCCGAAGTACGATATCGGATTGAATAAAATACAGTTATCATTTTCAAGCTCAAGTCTGTATCCTTCTAAAACATTTTTCAGTGAACTCCATGCCTGGTATGTGGAATAACAAAATTCCCGGTCACCAACATATCCAAACGAAGTTTTTCCTTTTTTACAAAAGGCTTTGTAAGTCTGTAAATTGGACCTCAGCTTTCTACAGTTATAATATCAGTTTTTCCGGAAAAATGATAAGGGTTATAAAAAGTATTGATAAAAACAGCAGGGATATTCAGAGATAATATCTCTTCCCAGTAATGCTTATCAAAAACATTAATGGAAATAATTCCACATACCGTACCTTCGTATATGCTGATTGATGGGAATAGGGAATGGATGCCATATTAGTATGTCAGTGTTTCCTTCTTTTTGTATGTGTTGGCAGTTTTTAATGCTGACGGAGGAAGAGAGCGCGTAAATATTTTTATTTTTTAGATTTAGCTATCATTGGAGCAGTCTTGTGTTATCATTTTATTTATAACATGTGGCCTGGTTTTTTAAACTTTCATGCGCAAGCGCATAAATATTTCTGGCAGGCAGTGGTTGTAAAAAATAACAATAAAGTCTATGTCATTAGAAGGTGGAGAACAATTATGAAAATTCAGGAATTACGGAAGTTATTAAGCGCCTCTGACAAGGAAAGGCTGGAAAAGGCGTTTGCTGAATGCTACAAGCAGCTTCGTAAGGGACAGAAGGAAGAAATTGACCCTGTAATAGTTGATATTCTGGAAGGGAGGGCTATTGATAAGAAGAAAACGGAAAGTACAGTAAGTTTTGAGGAACTGGAACAGCAAATTGAGGGATTTATTGAGAACGCTTATGCGCAGAATTATTTTGCACCCAACCGTGTTATTGCCAAAAGCCAGCGTCCTAAATGGCGTTTCATGGTTAAAAATTATATTAAAGAACTGGAAAAGGTTCCTTTTGAGAGCGAATATTATCCCAGAGCGGTTAAGCTGTTGTCGGATATATACCATTTGATATGTGCGGCTTGCAACTACTATTTATTTTCTACGGAAGACCCCTTTCGCTCTATCGGATGGGAGCAGTCAAATTTATTTGAATTACTGGTCAAAATGACCTTTGCGTCGGGGTATACCCGGGTAAATATTGCGCAATTGCTGTTAGATGCAACTGGCGGAGGATTGAGCAGGGAATCTTTACATATTGAGCAGGAACTGGTGCTCCTTGGCGGATTAAAGACAAGCGATGTAAAACTTATGGCCATAGAAGAGGCAAAAAAGCTGATAGAAGGAAAGACGGAAAAACTGATGGAGAGAGGGATGCATTCTAATCAGAACTATTATCTGGAGGAGGTAGTGAATGAGCTTTGCGGCATGGTCCTGCTCATATCAATCCAGTTAGGAGAGCCGGAAGAAGGCATAAATTATTATTTCAAGCATACCAGAATGCTCAATAGGGAGATTACGCTTTATTGTGCTCTTGATCTGATAAATATAATAGAAAATGATGACTTATGGATAAAAGTGTATGAGTATGGTGTTAAAAAGAGAATCAAACCGCGGGATTGTCTGAAGGATAGATACGAAATATTAAAAAAGGAAAAAGAGAGTAAAATATGAGCCGGCGTACAAAAGAAAAGTGTAAATACTATGGGGTATATGAATCGGCATCTGTTCGCCGGCAAAGAACGGCAGAAGAAACTTGCTGCCGAAACGGGCACTAGTACAGCATTGCGCAAATGTGATTTGACACCCTATCCTTCGTGTGCTAATATGAAATCAATTCAAACAGCAGTCAGGACGCAGATGACGCTGCAAAATAAAATAACGAAATCTGCCGTAAGGGGAATCAGGTGTGAATCCTGAGCGATGTGGTCACTGTGATTAGGAGCAAACTCCTATAAGCCAGGATACCTTGCGCCGGATGGAATGAAGCTTCCGTACAAAGCCATGCATTCCGGACTCTCTATAAGCACATATATAGATTCGGAAACAGGTCAGCAGTGGAAAGCCGGCCTGTTTTTTATTGTGAAACTCGCTTCGGTGCGGAAATCCTGAAACCGGGAATTGTTTTTACAAAGGAAGGAGTAGGACATGAAGGAGAAAAGCAGCAATAAAAAAGTGATCATAGGAGCAGCCGCGCTTGTTTTGGTATGTGTAGCTCTGCTCCTGGTTTACAAGAACTTTATGCCGAAAGGTACAGAGGGTGCAAAGACGATCACCGTAAAAGTAGTACATGGGGACAGCAGTGAAAAAGATTTTGAGTATAAGACCGACGAGGCATATTTAGGAGCTGTGATCCAGGACAACAAGCTGGTGGAAGGGGAAGAAGGAGAGTACGGGCTTTTCATGACCTCCGTGGACGGCGAGAAAGCAGATGAATCCAAACAGCAGTGGTGGTGTCTTACAAAAGGCGGGGAACAGGTGAATACATCGGCAGATCAGACGCCCATAGAGGACGGGGACACATTTGAACTGACCTTAACCGAAGGTTATTGATTGAAAGGATGCGAGGTACCAATGAAAACAAGGTCTCTGGTTATTATGGCAATGCTGACAGCCATATTGTTCGCAGGTCAGGTGTGTATGGCTGCGCTTCCAAATATTGAAATCGTCACATTGCTGGTGATCCTGTATACACAGGTGTACAGGAAAAGGGTTTTCTTTATTATTTATGCATTTGCGCTGCTGGAAGGTGTTTTTTACGGCTTTGGCATCTGGTGGTTCAACTATCTGTACATCTGGAGCATCCTGGCTTTGATCGTGATGTTTGTACGCAGTGAGTCTCCGGTTGTGTGGAGCATTATATCCGGTGCGTATGGGCTGGCATTTGGCCTTTTGTGTTCCCTGCCGTATTTCGTGTCAGGCGGCTTAGGCGGAGGCATGGCTTACTGGGTATCGGGCATGTACCTTGACGTGGTGCACTGTGTGGCCAATGTGATCATATGCCTGGCATTATATAAACCGCTGCACTTTATTTTAAGGAAGCTTGAGCATGTGCCGGCAAATGTATCAGCAGGCGCGCAGATGAGATAGGAAATAAAAAACGGAAACAGGATGTACCTTCCACTTTTTTGGCGGATATGGAGACATCCTGTTTTTTTTATCCCGAAGAATATGAAAAGCGTCCTCTGCGGATACTAAAAAAATCAGATATCTGCAAAGGAGGCAAAATATGCTTATTATAAACGGGAAAATACTGACAATGACCGGAAAACCGGTGGAATGCGGATATGTACGGACAGAGGGAAAAGTTATCACAGAGGTGGGAACCATGTCTGCTCTGGATAAAAGACATAAAGGAGAAGAGGTCCTGGACGTAGACGGCGCCTGGGTAATGCCCGGACTGATCGAGGCTCACGCCCACATTGGGATCTCCGAGGAAAAGTGGGGTGCCATAGGGGATGACTGCAATGAGCAGACAGACCCCGTGACTCCGGCTCTGCGTGCTGTGGATGCGGTAAATGCCATGGACCCGGCCTTTCATGATGCCATCAAAGCAGGTATCACCTCTGTCATGACCGGACCGGGCAGTGCCAATGTAGTGGGCGGACAGTTTGTGTTTATGAAAACACAGGGCAGATGTGTGGACAATATGACAGTCCTTTTTCCGGCAGCCATGAAGGCGGCATTGGGGGAAAATCCCAAGACCATTTACGGTGACCAGGGAAAATGTCCGGCTACCAGAATGGGGGCAGCAGCATTGCTCCGCAGGACATTGCAGGAAGCCGTACAATACCGGAAAGATAAAGAGAGGGGCAGGCTGGACAGGGAAGATTTTGATAAGGAGCCATGGATGCCTGTGCTCCAGCGGGTGATCCCTATGAAGGTACATGCACACCGGGCAGATGATATACTGACAGCTATCCGTATAGCAAAAGAATTCAATATAGATATAACGATAGACCATGGTACAGAGGCACATTTGGTGGTGGATGAGGTAAAAGCATCGGGATTCCCGGTGATCGTAGGGACCGATCTGACCTCACGCTCAAAACTGGAAGTACAGAACATGAATTTTAAGACCAATAAGATCCTGGCTGAGGCAGGGGTGCTCATTGCAGTCACCACAGACCATCCGGTGGCACTGATCCAATATCTCCCCCTGTGTGCCGGGCTGGCTGTGAAGGAAGGACTTCCCATGGAGGAGGGACTGAAAGCGATTACCATAAATCCGGCAAAAATATGCCGTGTGGATCAGAGAGTGGGCACCCTGGAAGCCGGAAAGGATGCTGATATTGCCATTTTCACAGGGAATCCCATGGAAGTTTTCACCAAAACGCTTTATACCATTATTGATGGGCAGATTATATATAACGGTATGAAGGACGATGATGAATTTACACTTCCCCCGGTAAGCGCAGGAAATGATATTCCCAAAGCTGTACATGCAGAGAATGAGTAGAATTCTGCAGGCCGCTGTGGTAAGATGAAGTTATAAACCACGGGCCGCAGGTTCTGCCTGCAGGGCCGCAGGTACAAAGGAGGATGTAAGTGTGGCAAGATACAAATGCAGTGTGTGCGGGTATATTTTTGAAGAGACAGAAAGCAAAAAGTTTGAAGATCTAAAGCAGTGTCCTGTATGTAAACAGCCGGCGTCCGTATTTGAGCGTATTGAGGAGGAAACGGAGGCGCAGGCACCACAGGATACCGGAGAAGAGAGTTCCCTTGACTATCCGGCGGAATATGTGCGCCGTGATCCCTCCTGCCGCTATATGGCAGAGATCCACCGGATGGCAGTCACAGGTAAACCGATCATTGAGGCCATGGGTACACAGATGAAGATGCCGTGCTGGGATGAGATCCTGATATTGGGGGCCCAGCTGAATCCCCCGCCTCTCATGGAGCACGAAGCGGTGAGTACCACTACGGTGATTGGAAAACATGCAAAAAAACCAATGGTTCTGGACATGCCGGTCTACATCTCCCATATGTCATTCGGAGCCATGTCAAAGGAGATGAAGACAGCCCTGGCAAAAGGCAGCGCCATGGCCAAGACTGCTATGTGCAGCGGTGAGGGAGGTATCCTGCCGGAGGAAAAAGCGGCTGCATACAAGTACATATTTGAATATGTTCCAAATCGTTACAGCGTCACACCTGAAAATCTCTCCACAGCGGACGCCATTGAAATAAAGATCGGACAGGGCACAAAGCCGGGAATGGGCGGCCACCTGCCGGGAGAGAAAGTGACACCTGAGATCGCAGCCATCAGAAACAAACCTCTGGGCCAGGATGTGATCAGTCCTTCCAAATTTCCTGACGTCAATTCAAAGGAGGATTTAAAAGAACTGGTAGACCAATTAAGGATGGCATCCGGCGGACGTCCCATAGGAATAAAAATTGCGGCGGGCAGGATTGAGAAGGATTTAGAGTACTGTGTGTTCGCGGCGCCTGACTTTATAACAATTGACGGGCGGGGCGGCGCCACAGGAGCCAGCCCCAAACTGGTCCGGGATTCTACCAGTGTACCCACCATTTATGCCCTCCACAGAGCCAGAAAATATCTGGACAGCGTGGGAGCAGAGATTGACCTTGTGATCACAGGGGGTCTGCGCGTCTCTTCGGACTTTGCCAAGGCCATTGCCATGGGAGCGGATGCGGTTGCGGTTGCATCGGCAGCTCTTATTGCAGCTGCGTGCCAGCAGTACCGCATCTGCGGATCCGGCCAGTGTCCGGTTGGTGCAGCCACACAGGATCCGGAGCTGAGGGAACGTTTGAAAGTGGATGCAGCAGCAAAAAGGACTGCCAATTTCCTGAACTGCAGCAAGGAGGAACTGAAAACTTTTGCAAGGATCACAGGGCATAAAGATGTGCATGATATGCAGGTGGATGATCTTTGTACCATCAGCCGGGAAATATCAGAATTTACCTATATCCCTCATGCATGATGTGCCTTCTGAAGTCTTTCGGAAAATCATAACATTTTTTGAGGGAAGGGCAGAAGAGAAAATATAGAAAGTATAACAATAAAAAACATACATAGGTACTGGTGATCATGTGTTTTAAATCATCCATATCAAAACCTTAATGGGAGAAAGCAGGAAACCAAGACTTTAATGGGAGAAAGCAGGAAACTGCATTCTCCCATTTTTGCGCACACCTGAGAAGTGTGGACAGTAACACACTGCAAAAGCAGTAAATAGTTCCAGGATTATTAGGATTGTAAATCGCATTGGTTTGGTTATATAATTCATATAATATCGAAAAATGTCGAAATAGAGCGGAAAAGAACCGGGGGGATCATATGAGGAGCAGGAAAAAGTTAAAGTACAGGATCATGGATATGGGGTTGAGACAGAAGACGGTGGCACTGGCTATGGCATTTTTTATGGTTGTGGTTATTTTGTCCGGTGTCACTTTCTTTACGATTTATGAAAACATGAGGATAGAGACTACAAAAAAGGCGGTGGACAGCCTCATGTCGCAGAAGAAGGAGGATATGGAGACTTATTTTGACAATCTAGAAGGCCTGGCTTACAGCATAGGATTCTCCTCCTGGATGCAGACCCTGTTCCAGCAGAAGAGCCTGGATACACGTACCATGCAGGAGGTATCAGAGAATATTGAATACTTTCTGGGCAGCATATCCGATATGAATGAAGGGGTACAGCTGGCAGCTATCATGGACAGTGGGGTGCGTCTGCGGGGAACCGGGCATCTGCATCTTGATTATTCTGAACATCTGGAGAGAAAAAGCTGGTATCCGGTTTTTCTCATGAACGGAAAATATATAGAGGAAGGTGAGGGGAAGGGCATATATACCAAGGGCCAGGGATGGTATATGAATATCTATTATCCCATCAACAACCAGTATACCCTGGAACAGGAGGGCATCCTGGTCATGACGCTGCCGCTTCAGAATATCGCCCATTTTACCGATATTGGAGCAGAAGGCGAGTACATGACTATAAAAAACCAAAACGGCAAAGTCATAACGTCCAGTCTCCCGGAGAAAACGGCGGAGGAGGTAAAAAGAAAACCGGGCTATTTCAGTACCAGGACAGCACAAATAGACATAGGAGGTGAATACTGGACTGCCGAGGTAGTCCTTGATACATCAGGTCTTGCGGTGGACAGCAGGAATATCTGGCTGGGATTTGCAGCCGTACTCCTGCTTGCAGCAGTATTGTTCCTATTGGCAGCGGTCATGTTTTCCAGATATCTGACAGTACCCATTCTGGAATGCAGGGATGCTATGAAAAAAATACGCAACAATCAGATGGGTATTACCATGGAAAACCATTACCACGATGAGATTGGAGAATTGATAGATGGATTCAATGACATGTCCGGATCCATACACGAACTCATAGAGAAGAACAGGATGATCAGTACCCTTCAGAAGGAAACTGAATATCAGATGCTGCAGCAGCAGATAAATCCGCATTTTTTATATAATACATTGGAGATCATAAACGGTCTGATCCTGAATCATGAGGAGGAGTCAGCAGTCAGCATCTGCGAGAATCTGGGGAGTATGTTCCACTACAACCTGAAGCAGGAAAAATGGATCAGCGTAAAAGAGGAGATGGCATATATCCGCCAATATCTCCTGATCATGAAGTATAAGATTCCCGGACTGTCGGTTTTCTGTCAGGTGGAGCCGGGGGTGGAAAAGAAAAAGATCCTAAAGGCACTCCTGCAGCCATTGGTGGAAAACTGTATCAGACACGGATTTGCCCAAAGGACAGACGAATGCTGTATATCCATATCCATTGAAGAGAAGGATAAAAAAATCTGTATTTCGATCATGGACAACGGTAAAGGAATCACCAGGGAGAAATATATTTGGCTTTTAAAGGAGCTTCAGGATATCAGGGAAAATCCCAATCAAAAGAAAGAGTCATCGGTACATATTGGCATCTGGAACGTATTCCACAGACTTTATCTGGAGTATGGAGCCTCCATGGAGTTCCAGATCATATCAAAAGAAAATGCAGGGACCAGAATTCAGATCACACTGCCGGGGGAGGGAGAAGATGATTAAAATTTGTATAGCTGATGATGAGGAATATGTATTAAAAAGTATACGACGCAGGATAGAGCAGTCAGGACTTGACGTGGTGATCTCCGGTACGGCGATGAATGGGGTAGAGGCATATGAATTATATGAAAAAGTAAATCCTGACATTTACTATGTGGATATCAATATGCCCTTATGCAGCGGCCTTGACTTTGTAGAACGAGTGCGCACTCTGGATAAGGACAGTCAGACAAAATTCATAATCGTCAGTGGGTACGATGATTTTGCCTATATGAAAAAGGCCATCAGGACGGGTGTGGTAAATTATATCATGAAACCAATCTCACAGCAGGAATTCATGGATACACTGGTGGAAGCCTGTGAGGGTATTAAGGAGATCAGGGAAAAACAGATAGAGGAATATGGAAGGCAGTGGGACTATTTTCAGGATTACAAAAATGCACATGAGGATTTTTCCGGCACAGCTCTTTTATTTTGCGGGGAGGATATGCCTGCGCACATCAAAGAGGCTGGGGAGGGGCTGGGAGAGATGTTTGCGAAGAGATTCCCCCATGATTCCTGGGACTATATCCGATTTCACGGAAATGAGCAGCTAGTCCTGTTACTGGGAGCAGACCAGTGGCTCAGTGAAAAGAAAATTTGCGCCTTGTGGGAGGAAGCAGGAAAATATATGGAGGTCTCTCTGGCATATAAAGAGGGCAGGGACCTGAAGCTGAAGGCACTGATCGACACGCTGGAATATGCCATGCTGAGGAGATTTTTTCCGGGAGCTATCCACATGATGGAGGGAGAGATTCCGGGGAAACAGGATAAGGAGATTGCCCTGGAGGAGCTTGACAGAGCTATAGAAAATACTAGGGAGGACAAATGGCAGGAAGAGGTAGAGAACGCTTTTAGAGAAATATTTTCTGACAGGAACAATAGGGGACTTCTGAAATCTTTTTACCATTCTGTTTTGATCCTTGCCGCAAATAAATATACACAGCACAATTTCGGGATTCCAGAGAAACTGAAGACAGAACTTTACCCATTTTCCCTCCTGAACTGTGCAGACCAGCAGGAGATACGTGATAAAGTGAATGGATATGTTAGGATGATACACGAGAAGATTGCCGGGCAGTCCGAAAAATTGGGACTTGTACAGCAGGTCATCCGGTATCTGGAATCCCATTATACGGAGGATATCAGCCTCACGGATGTGGCTAATGAGTTTTTCGTTGCCCCCAATTACCTGGCAAAGAAATTCAAGGAGAAGGAGAATGTGACGGCCATGCAGTATCTGGAAAATTACAGGATGGAGAGGGCAGCAGACTATTTAAGGAGCACAAAGCAGAGCGTCACCCAGATTGCCGCAAAGGTGGGCTATAATGACGCGAATTATTTTGCCCGCACGTTCAGAAAACGGTACGGAGTATCCCCCAGAGAGTTCAGGAACCGGTAAAGGTTTGATTTGTGCTAATTATTGGGCGGAAATGTACTAGTTTGAAAACCCCGGTTTTTATAAAATGAACTTATCAAACAGAGGAACAGTAAAGTTACTGTTTGCAGAACTGCGTTTTTTACAGGGCGGTGAATAGTAACACAGGGAAAAGAAGGAGGATACAAAATGTTTAAGAAAAGTCTAGCCGTTTTACTTGGCACCTGTATGGTTTGTTCGTTGGCAGGATGCGGTGGTTCATCTGATGCGGGTTCCGGCAGTTCCGGAGAGGAAAGCAAGAAGGGGGAGTCAGCCGGGGGGAAGAAAGTGGTGAGTTTCTACTCCTGGTCCGAGAGTGCGGAGCAGGATTTTGACAAGGCTGTGGTAGCACAGTATGAAAAAGAGCACCCGGATGTGGATATAGAGGAGAATTTCATACCCTACAATGAATATCTGAGTAAAATGAACACTATGGCCGCTGCCGACAGTCTGCCGGATGTATTCAAGATGCCGGAGGGCAGTGTGCTGGAATGGGGATCAAAAGGGGCGCTCTTGGATCTGAAGCCTTTATATGAAAAGGCAGGAGTGAGACCGGAAGATATCATGCTGGAGTCAACAATCTTCAAGACCGGTGAAAATATATGGGGCGGCGGATGCAACGTAGCCACCATTGCCCTGTATTATAACAAAGATCTTCTGAAGGAGGCGGGTGTGGAATTTCCAACCACAGATGCGGACAATCCCTGGACCTGGAACGAGTTTGTGGATAATGCGAAAAAGCTCACAAAGGATGCAAACGGGAAGACGGCAGGAGAAGACGGCTTTGACGCTGAAAACATCAGTGTATACGGCACTATGATGCCCACGGACTGGAACGTGTTCACACCGCTTCTCTACAGCAACGGTGCCGGAATCGCAAATGAGGACGGAACAAAGCTGGAAATCAGCTCAGATAAAGGGCTTGAGGTGATCCAGGGGATTGCGGATCTGTCTCTGAAAGAGAACTGTGCGCCGTCTGTGGCTATGGCGAAGGGGGCTTTTGCCGACAAGAGTACCATGCTCATGAACGGACAGGTGGCCATGCTGATTGACGGCTCCTGGGCACTCAGCAACTATTCCAATGAAAGCTTTGACGTGGGAGTTGCGCAGATCCCGGCCTTTTCCCAGGCTGCGAATATGAGCTGGACAGCGGGTATCTGTATGTCACCTAAGGATGCAGAAAATGAGGAAGCATTTGATTTTTTCAGATACTACACAGACTTTAACGAGGCGATCCATGCGGCTGAGGAAAATAATGTGGCTCTCGGCGGACTTCCCCATACTCTCAATGTGTTTGACGGCGGGGAGAACGAAGAGGCATGGAAGGCAACCTACACCAATATAGACGAGAGCAGCAACTGTGAGGCATTTAAAAATATCCTGAACCAGAAAGGCACACGTGTGGGGGAGAATATAACACTGAAAAATTTCCCGGTTATTGTAGACAACACCATTATCCCCACCCTGGACAATGTCTGGCTGGGGGAGGAGACAGCGGCAGATGCCCTGGGCTCTCTGGACCTGTCCTCCGATCTTCAGGGAACATGGAACTGATGTAAATCTTTATGTCTCAGGAACTTTTTGTTCCTGGGACATATCTGAAAAGCAGGCAAACCATGTCAGGAGGAAAATATGGATAACAGTAACGTGAAAAAGAAAATGAACCTAAAAGAAAAAAGCCAGTTGAAATGGGGGTATTTCTTTATCGCCCCGGCTATCATCGGTCTTATCTGTTTCAGTTTTGGTCCCATGCTGTTCAGCCTGGGTATCAGCTTTACGAAATGGGATGTGATAACAGCAAAAGAGTTTGTAGGACTTGACAATTATAAGGCGTTGTTCCATGATCCGTTGTTTTTTAAATCCTTAAAAGTGACTTTATATTATACCTTGTTAAGCGTACCTCTTATAACGTGCATCCCGCTGCTGACCGCCATGCTGCTGAACACCAAGATAAAAGGGATCTCTATATTCAGAGCCATTTTTTATGTGCCGTCTATTGTTCCCATCGTTGCCAGTGCAGCGGTCTGGATGTATATCTACAACCCCATGTACGGACTGCTCAACAGTATATTGAAGGCCCTGGGGCTTCATACTCATAATTTTATATTCAGCGAGACTGGCGCGGTCCCTTCCCTTGCGGTGATGGCACTCTGGGCAGCAGGGAATACGGTAGTCATATATCTGGCAGGCCTTCAGGGGGTGTCACGGCAGTTGTACGAGGCGGCAGAGATTGACGGAGCAGGAGCAATTGCAAGGTTTTTCCATATCACCGTGCCCATGATGACGCCAATCATATTTTACAACTTTGTAATGGCGATCATCAATTCCATGCAGATATTCACACAGGCATATATCATGACAGACGGCGGCCCTGCCAATGCCACCTTCTTCTATTCCCTTATGGTGTACAGGACCGCGTTTAAGCAGTCGCGGATGGGGTACTCCGCTGCTATGTCATGGATTTTCTTTATCATCATTGCAGTCCTGACATTGCTTGTGTTCAAATCGCAGAAAAAGTGGGTCGTTTACGAGAATGGAGATTGACATATGAAGAGTAAAAAGCAGAAAAGAATCAGGGTTACCTGTTATATATTATTGATCGTAATTTCAATTACCATGTTGTTTCCGTTTTTTTGGATGGTGCGGAGTGCGTTCATGACCAACAGAGAGATAACAACAGTACCAATCAAGTGGATCCCTTCCAGCTTTAATTTTGATAATTTTGTGGAGGCATTTACAAAGGATTCCTTTGGGAGATATTTCCTAAATTCCGCGGTCATTGTGGTGGTGAATATGGTGGGTTCTATTTTAAGCTCCAGCTTCATTGCGTTTGGATTTTCCAGGCTTAAATTCAAAGGGCGCAATATCTGGTTCGCGCTCCTTTTGTCCACTATGATGATACCATATACGGTTTTGATGATACCGCAGTTCCTCATCTGGCAGTCCGTGGGAGGATATAATACCTTTCTTCCGCTGACGGTGCCCTGCTTTTTCGGGACGGCGTTCAATGTATTCCTGGTGAAACAGTTCTACAGCGGGATTCCCAAGGAGTACGACGAGGCGGCACTTGTGGATGGGGCGAATTACTTTACGATTTATCTGAAGATCATTATGCCCATGGCAAAGCCTGCGCTGTGTACAGTGGGAGTCTTTACCTTTATGAACACATGGAATGACTTCATGGGACCGCTGCTTTATCTGGATGACCAGAAACTGAAGACAGTGTCCCTGGCACTCCAGAATTTTATGGGGCAGCACAACAGCCAGTGGAACCTGCTCATGGCAGTGGCGACGGTCATAACGATACCTATGATCGCAGTGTACTTTGCGGCCCAGAAGTATTTTATCGAAGGAATCACATTTTCAGGATTAAAAGGATAAGAGGAGGTATGGGAAATGAGGCTTAATTTAAAGGAGGTGCCCTTCAGCACCAGAGGTTCTTATATGGCAGTGTCATATCTGGAAGGTGGGTTCCAGGGAAGAGAGATGGAGACGGGACTGTATCTCAGGACAGTACACGGCGCTGCCAGTTCTTCTTTTCTTGCCCGGATCGCTCCTGTGTATGAGGGAAAACCTGTAGAGTATACATATGAGGCAGAACCGCAGGAAATACGGATATTTACAAAATACGGAAAGGCTGGGATCGCCTTTGCGGATGACAGGACCATAGTGCTCCATGGGGACGTGGAGCTGGAACTGGATTTTATGGCAGAGGGGACCATGTTCACCTTTGCGCAGCCGTGGAAGGCGGGAGACAGAGACTTTTATCTGATGAACTGTTTTAACGGCAATTCGCGCTATATGCTCCGGGCAGGGGAAGGACAGATCCAAATTGACCAGAAGTGGAGCGTGAGCACAGCAGAGTATTGCCGGATGAGGCTTGAGAAGGGGAAGGAAAAGACGTACACAGTAACCCTTGAGGAGAATTTTGAGGACTGGCTGGACAGGGGAACGGACTATGACTATGCAGAGGTGGTGAGGGAAAGCAGGGAAAAGTTTCTTGCATTCTTCCATTCCATGCCGTCGGTTCCGGCAGAGTACCGGGAGGCTGCCCAGGTTTCGGCTTATGTGGAGTGGGCCAGCATGGTGTCACCCTGCGGTTTGCTCAAAAGGGAGTCCATGTTCATGTCGAAAAACTGGATGTGCAATGTGTGGAGCTGGGACCACTGCTTTAATGCCATGGCTCTTGCCTACAACAACCCCAGGGAGGCATGGGACCAGTTCATGGTGATGTTTGATTTCCAGAAAGGATCAGGAAATATCCCGGACAGTGTCAACGACGCGGTGATCATAAACAATTACTGCAAACCGCCCATCCACGGCTGGACCCTGAAAAAACTTATGCAGATCATGGACCTGAGTAAAGAACAGCTTCTTGAGGCATATGACAAAATCGGCAGATGGACCAACTGGTGGTTAAACTGCAGAGATGAGAACGGGGACGGACTTTGTGAATATACACACGGAAATGACTCCGGCTGGGATAACGCTACGGCCTTTTCAAAACTCCCCCCAGCCACTCTGCCGGATCTGAACGCATTTCTTGTCCTGCAGATGGATGTTCTTGCGGATGTGGCAGTCAAGCTGGGATATAAAGCAGATGCCGCCATGTGGAGGACACGTTCGGATGAACTGATGGGAAGGATGCTGGATGTACTTTTCTGTGACGACAGTCCGGTGGCCCTGGCAGGATTTGGCATGGAGCCGGTAGAGACGGACAGCCTGATATTGTATCTCCCTATCATTTTGGGAAATAAGCTGCCAGAAAAAATCCGTAAGAACATGATAGATGATTTAAAGGGCGGAAAGTTCAACACAGAATACGGTCTGGCTACAGAGAGTCCCAAGAGCAGCGCGTACGAAGCGGATGGTTACTGGAGAGGTCCAATCTGGGCACCCAGCACCATGATCATTCTTGACGGTATGATGGAATGCGGGGAAAAGGAATTTGTACAGGAAACCACACGCAAATTCTGCCGTATGATACAAAAGAGCGGCTGTGCGGAGAATTTCGATGCTTTAACAGGCAGTGGCTTGCGGGACAGAGCCTATACCTGGACCGCCAGTGTCATGTTGGTCATGGCACATGAATATCTGGAATGTAAATAGTGGAATAGATTAACCGGATTCATAAAAGCGGGTTATCTCCATTTAAGGAGATGGCCCGCTTCTTTTAAATTTGTCCAACCGCAGGGATATTTTAGTTTTTATCATTCAGCTTCGCTGGGAAGAGAACGGTAAAACTTCTTCTGCCGTATAAAATAATAGATGATAAACAGCACAGCCGTAAGCGCCCAAGAGATGGGATAGCTCATGAGTATGCTCTGGATCCCCGGAATATGGGGCACAACCGCAAAAATCCAGAAGATCCGCAGCAGGCAGACACCCCCGCATGTCATGATCATTGGAATCAGCACATCTCCCATGCCGCGGAGGGCACTGGAGAGGATTTCAATGAAGATAAACAGCACATAACTGGGTGCGATCACCTGGATGATCTTCATACCCACCTTGATAACCTCAGGGTCCTGGGTGAACATGCGGAATATATAACTGCCAAACAGCAGGAACAGGGCACTTACCAGTATGGATGCAATAAAGTCCATAAACAGACACACAAATACACTTCTCTTCATACGTGAGTATTTTCCGGCCCCGTAATTCTGCCCCACGAATGTGGTGATAGCAATGGAAAAGGCGCCGGATATCATCCAGTAAATGGCGTCCATTTTGCCAAAAGCCGTGTAAGCTGCCATGGTATCTGTCCCCAGATTGTTCAGGCAAGTCTGTATAATGATATTTGAGATATTATACATAACAGACTGGATACCGGCAGGAAGACCGATGGTGATAATGGATTTGAGCAGGAATTTGTGGAAGCGGATGCTCTTGGCTTCCAGCAAATACATGTCCCCCGGCTGCATCAGGGCCCGCACCACCAGGATGGCACTGACGGCCTGGGCAATCAAGGTGGCAATGGCAGCACCCTCTACACCCAGATCAAGTCCCACAACCAGCAGGACATCAAGAAAAATATTAATAAAACAGCATACGATCAGATAGTAAAGGGGGCGTTTGGAATCCCCAACAGCTCTCAGGATCGCAGAACCTACATTGTAAATAAATACAAAGACGATCCCTCCGAAATATATACGCAGATAAGAAGCAGAACCGGCCATTACATTTTCCGGTGTGTGCATCAGCTGCAGCATAAAAGGAGTCAGGATCAGTCCTAGGACGGTGATGATGACACTGCCCACTATGGAGAGGGCTGCTGCTGTGTG
Source organism: Blautia marasmi (assembly GCF_900258535.1). Classification (NCBI taxonomy): domain Bacteria; kingdom Bacillati; phylum Bacillota; class Clostridia; order Lachnospirales; family Lachnospiraceae; genus Blautia; species Blautia marasmi. Next base: position 1,909,116 of record NZ_OIWX01000001.1, on the reverse strand, counting down.
CAGGGTGGCATTCAGGTCCTTTTTATTTCTGGCCCCAAAGTATCGGGCAATGATAACCGTGGCACCCGAGGAAAGCCCCACGAAAAATCCCACAACCAGATTGATGATCTGGCCGGAGGAACCGCCCACGCAGGCCAGGGCTTCTTTGCCCACAAACCGGCCTACCACAATGGCATCGGCTGTGTTGTATAGCTGCTGGAATAAGGTGCCCAGCATAATGGGAAAGAAAAACAGGAGGATCTGTTTCCAGATGACTCCCTCTGTGATCTGATTTTGGCCGGATTGCTTTGTACTCATGATGTTCCCCCCTGTTTATCGTGTGTTCATATCGAAAAAAAAGCACATAAGATATGCTGCCTTATGCCCTATATATACATATATAACACAGTTTTCCAAGAAAGTCGATAAGATAAAATAGTTTTTATATTTTGATGGATTGTAACGGTTTGGTACCTCACAGTCAGAGGGTTTAGGAATGCACCTTCCAGGGCGCGTTGCTGTACAAAAAATACACTTTAAATGTACTGTGAACAATAACCGTTTTGTGGTATGATAAAGGCAGAAAAATTTTGTTTGGGGTAAGACTGGAGGAACTTATGAAAGTAAAAATACGTGTAGCTGACCCTGCAGGGAATATCACAATTTTTGTCATGACGCCACTTGACAGAAGCCGGTATGCGGAAGCTGCCAATCAGCTTTTAGAACAGAGGGAATATAAGGCGGAGCAGGTGGGGTTCATGGAGGAGATGAGGAACGGTACCTGCCGGATGCAGATGATGGGCGGAGAATTCTGCGGAAATGCCACAAGGAGTTTCGGATATCTGAAAAGCCTTTTGGACCCGGACCATCCCAAACTTGTGGAGGTGGATGTGAGCGGCTCGGATTCCCCTTTAAAGGTTGAGGTGGATCTGGAGGCGGGCACCAGCCGTACCGCCATGCCGCTTCCACGGAAGATGGTGAGTCTTTTAGTGCCTGGACATGGAAGTTGTCCTATGGTCTGCTTTGAGGGCATCAGCCACATTATCGTGAAGGGACCAAGAAGAAGTGATGCGTTTGTGCAGACCGTGCTGAAGGCAGCTAAGGAACAGGAAACATGCGATGCATACGGTATCATGTTTCTGGAACCCAGCGGGGACGGTATGGAGAAATGTTACCGGATGACACCGGTGGTATATGTGGCCAAGACCGATTCTCTGGTGTGGGAATCAAGCTGTGGCAGCGGGAGTATGGCATGTGCGGCTTATTTGGCGGATAAAAAGGAGGACGGGACTTATATTTATATTTTAAAACAGCCGGACGGCCTGATTGAAGCATCCGTGATCCGCCGGAAAGGGAAAACAGCAGAGTGCAGAATGGGCGGTAAGGTTTCCATTTCTGATGAACTGGAAGCCGAGATCCTGTGCTGTGCAGAATGAAACGGTGAGACAGAGCTTATGTAAAAGGAAGAAGAAAGGTTGACATAAATATGCAGAGAAGCAGTTTACATAATCCATATCCAGTAATTGAAAAGGACGGCACCCTTTCCTTTGGCGGCAATCAGGCTTGGTCAGATTCTGCTGTTATGAGGAAATGTGGATGCGGTGTGATAGGCGGGACAGATTTATTGTTGTATTTAAGTTTACATAAAGATATCTGCCGGACGGAATTATTTCAGGAAGCCTATTTGGAAAACGGTATTCTTGAACTGCCGGAGTATTTGAATTATGTAAACTATATGAGGAAAAGGTATCTGCCGGTCATCCCTTATTTCGGTATGGCAGGGTGGATGCTGGTGCTGGGGCTGAATCGGTATTTCAGGCATGAACGGATCAGGCTCAGGGCAGCGTTCGGGGTATTTCCCAGGAATCTGTGGGTGCGGATCAGTGCCATGCTGGCGCATGATATCCCGGTCATTCTTTTGGTGGGGCCTAATTTTCCTTTCGTATGGGGAAAACACAGGCTGAATATGTACCATCGGTCAGCGGCAGGGGAGTATTCCCCTTCCTGCCAGATAAAGGCACATTTTGTAACTGTGACAGGTATGGATGAGACCTGGATGCGGGTTTCCTCCTGGGGAAAGGAATATTATATCAACAGGCAGGAGTATTACAATTATGTGAGGAAACACAGTAGTTTTCTGATCAGTAATATCTGCTATATTAAGAGCAGATAGCAGCGGGACTGATGGAAGAGTTCATCATATTTGGGAATTATCGCGGGCGGCGGATGTGCCGCTTGGTGATAATTCCCTTTTGTTTTAGGCGCCGCGGGTTGGTAGTGGTCAAAATATCAAACATTTTTGGTAGGAAAGGCACCTGTTCCGTCATAATGACATGAGTTACAATGGTTTCATCAAAAAGATCACGGAGGTAATAAAAATGAGAAAGAAAACAGTGGCTATGCTGCTTACAGCGGCAATGACCTGCGGCATGCTGGCAGGGTGCGGCAGCCAGGGGGACGGCAGTAAAGCGGCTTCCGGCTCAGGCGGCAAAAAGGGAGACGGTGATACCTTGACCGTTATGTGTGTGGGGACAGAGGCAGATACTTATATTGATGCCTACAACTCCATTGCTGAGAAGTTTTCAGAGGATAACGAGTATGGCGTAAAGGTAAAGATTGATTTCTATGAAAATGAACAGTATAAGACAAAGCTGACTACCCTGATGGCCTCAAATGCAGTGCCGGATGTGTTCTTTACCTGGGAATTGTCTTATCTGCAACCGTTTGTGGAGGGAGGTAAGGTAACGGATATCACCTCATATCTGGAGAAGGATGCAGAGTGGAAGGACAGTTTTGCGGACGGAACCCTGGATCTGCTGTCATATGACGGTAAGAACTATGGAATTCCCACCCAGAAATCACTGTGTGTTATGTTTTATAACAAAAAGATATTTGAGGAAAACAAAGTTCAGGTGCCCTCCACGTATGATGAGTTTTTGAGTGTGTGTGACACCCTGAAAAGTAATGGGGTGACTCCTATGGCTATGTGCGGGACCGATGCCTGGATCCCTGCGCAGTTTGTGCAGCAGATAGCAGGTGGGATGGCGGGGGACAAGCTATTCCAGGATATTTGTGATGGAAGTGAAAAGTGGAATAATGAAACCCATGTAAAGGCGGCCGAGGAAGTGAAGAAAATGGCAGATGCAGGGTATTTTCAGGATGGATATATCGGCATGGGGCCGGAGGAGTCAACAGATTTATTTACCAATGGAAAATCCGCCATGTATTTTATGGGAGCGTGGGATGCGGATAAGATCCAGAAGAGCGGTATAGGTGAAGATGCGGGGGCGTTTGTGCTGCCGGCTTATGATGCGCAGTATAATAATATTTCCGTGGGGTCTGTGGATACCAGCTTTGCCGTTTCAGAGACTTGTAAAAATAAAGATGCGGCTGTGGCGTTTTTGAAATTCTGGACTTCCCAGGAAATGGAGGAAATGCTGTTGTATGAAAACGGCAGGATCCCGGCAGATAATTTTGAACTGGATACCAGTAAGCTGACACCGCTTATGGGGGAGGTGCTGACCATCTCCAATGAGCAGGTAGGACTGACTCCCTGGTGGGATAGACAGTTTGGAGCTGGAGAAGGGGTTGAGTTTAATAATACTTGTGTTTCTGTGCTTGGGGGGGAGGATGCGAAAGCGGCGTTTGATGGGTTGCAGCAATTTGCGGAGGATAATGCTGATAGGTAGTTAGTTGATGGATGGCTAAAAGGGACGGGGAAGGAGGAGGGGCAGAGCAGGACCGGAGGGGGAGGGGAACCGGAAAACGATGCACTCCGCTGGTCAGAAGCTAACCTGCTCCCAGTCACTAAGTTCATCGCCAGTGGGCTCTTCACTAAGTGTCTGGGGCAGGTGGATCTTCTGACCGCTCCGCGAAACATCGTTTTCCGCTTCCCCTCCCCCTCCGGCCCTGCTCTGCCCCTCCTCCTTCCCCTGATTTTGGCAACGGTAGGATGGCAGCGGTAGGATGCGACGGCAGGATACAGCGGTAGGATACGGCGGTAGGATGCGGCGGTAGGATGCGACGGCAGGATACAGCGGTAGGATGCGATGGCAGGATACAACGGCAGGATACAGCGGTAGGATGCGACGGCAGGATATAGCGGTAGGATGCGGTGGTAGGATACAGCGGTAGGATGCGACGGCAGGATATAGCGGTAGGATGCGGTGGTAGGATACAGCGGTAGGATGCGACGGCAAGATACAGCTGTAGGATACAGTGGCAGGATGCAGCGGTGGGAAGCGGTGGTAGAATGCAGCGGTAGGAATCAGCGTAGGATGCGGTGGTAGGATATAGCGGTAGGATACAGTGGTAGGAAAGGAATTTAGTGGTAGGATGTGGATGGATTGAGTTTGGGTTGGCGAGGTAGATGGGATGAATAAGGTTTTAGGGAATAAGAGGAGTATTGCGGTGTTTGTGCTGCCGGCTTTTTTGATTTATGCGGTTTTTGTGTTGGTGCCGATTGGGTATAATGTGTATGTTAGTTTCCTGCAGACGGATTTGATGAGTCCCAGTAAGTTTGTGGGGTTGAAGAATTATGTAAACTTGTTTCGGGACTCTACTTTTACGGGGGCTTTGAGGAATAATATTTTGATGGTGATTGGGTCGCTGATCGCGCATTTGCCGTTGGCGCTGTTGTTTGGGAATATTTTGTTTCAGAAAATTAAGGGGAGCCATTTTTTTCAGACGGTGTTTTTTTTGCCGAGTGTTATCTGCGGGGTGGCTGTGGGGCTGACCTGGACGTTTGTGTATAACTCGGAGTTTGGGCTGCTCAATAAGTTTTTGGAAGTGATCGGTCTGGAGAGTCTGCAGCATGTGTGGCTGTCGGATAAAAATCTGGCACTGTTTTGTATCATTGTGGTTGTTATGTGGCAGTTTGTTGGGTATCACATGATCATTCAGCTTGCGGCTATGAAAAATATCCCGGCCTCTTATTATGAGGCGGCGGAGATTGACGGGGCTAGTAAATGGGTGCAGTTTAAGAGTATTACCTTTCCATTGATCAAGCCTATCTTGAAGGTGGATGCGGTACTGATCATTACAGGTTCCCTGAAATATTATGATCTGATCGCGGTTATGACAGGAGGCGGGCCAAATCATGCTACGGAACTTATGTCAACCTATATGTTTTATCAGGGGTTCAGGACGCTGAAGTATGGGTATTCCGCAGGGATTGGTGTGATCCTGCTGATCTTATGTATGTGTTCTGTGCTGCTGTCAAATTTGGTGTTCCGTTCGGAACCTGTTGAATTTTAGGAGGAGGGCGGAAAGATGAAAGTATCGGCAAAGGATAAGGTTTTTCTTGTACTGAAATATGTTGTGCTGGGGATTTTTACCGTTCTGTGTCTTTATCCTCTTTTGTGGCTGTTTTTGAGTTCTTTTAAGACGAATACGGAACTGTACGCCAATCCCTGGGGGCTGCCGGAGCAGTTCAGGCTGGATAATTATATCCAGGCCATAACAGAGGGGCACATTTTGCAATATTTCGGCAACTCTGTTATTATTGCAGTATCGGCCGTTTTGGTGGCAGTTGTGTTGAGCAGTATGGTGTCTTACGCCATCACAAGGATGCAGTGGAAGCTGTCTAAGCTGACGCTGAATGTATTTTTGCTGGGGATGATGATCCCGGTGTATGCCATGGTGGTTCCCTTGTTTTCCATGTTTAACAGGATGGGGCTTTTGAATACACATTTGGCGGTAATCATACCGCATATTGCGATCGCTTTTCCAATGGCTATTTTTATAATGACAGGATTTATGGGGTCTCTTCCCAAGGAGATGGAGGAGGCAGCGGTTATGGATGGGTGTAATATCTACCAGATATTTTTTAAGATCATTATGCCTATTTCAAAATCTTCGGTTGTGACGGTGGCGGTTGTGACTTTTATTAATATATGGAATGACTTGCTGCTTCCGCAGATTTTCCTGACGGATTCGTCCAAGATGACGCTCCCGGTGGGGCTGACAGAATTCCAGGGTCAGTATGCAACGAATTATGTGGCGGAGATCGCAGCAGTGATTATAACCATAATACCCAGTATCATTGTGTACATATGGCTTCATAAGCACATTATGGAGGGCATGGTAGCCGGGGCGGTCAAGGGATAGAGGAGGAGACATGAATTTACTGGTTGCGGATGATGAGATGGCGATACGGAGGGGGATGTTGTCCCTCCCATGGACAAGTATTGGCATCGAGGAAGTATATGAGGCGGAAAATGGACTGCAGGCAAAGGATATCCTGCGGCAAAAACGGGTGGACATTATAATCAGCGATATTAAGATGCCCGGACTTACAGGATTAGAGCTGGCCGAGTATGTGAAGGAGTATGATTTGGACACGGCAGTGATACTTCTGACAGGATTTTCTGACTTTTCCTATGCCCAGAAGGCAATCAGAAATGAAGTTTTTGACTATATGCTAAAGCCGCTGCGGCCTAAGGATATTCTGGAGACCGTGTCAGGTGTTATGAAGCGGCTGGAGCAGAGACGCTATCAGAAAAATGTAGTGCGCAGGTATGAGACCGACGCGGACAGCGTGGATCTGGGTGACCAGATACGGCATCATTTCAGAGGCATCAATACGCAGTGTATGAACATCCTGCAGGATATGGCCCAGAGCTTTACGCAGGATATCACATTAAATTCCATTGCGGATACCTATCATTTTTCACCTGCGTATCTCTCCAGAATGATCAAGAAGGAGACAGGGTACTCTTTCAGCGAGATCTTAAACAGTATGCGTCTTGCAGAGGCAGTGTGGCTGCTCAGGGAAGACCATGTGAAAATCGGGCTGCTGTGTGAAAAATCAGGGTTTCGGGATGCCAGATATTTCAGCCAGGTGTTCAAAAAAGCGTTTGGATGCAGTCCCGGCGAATTTAGAAAAAATGCCGGACAGCAGAAAAACCACAGTATTAAGAGTATACTGGAACTGATTCAGGAGAAGAAATGAGATTACTCTTTGGCAGGTCTGCGCAGCTTGGAAGCAGCAGAGGTATCCGGAGGCATGTGATGACAGAAAAAAGAAAGCGGAAGCTGAGGATCACGGGGATCAGAAAAAAGATGCTGTTTGTATTTGCTGTGCTTATTACAATAACAGGTGCAGGCATCTCTGTTTTTTCTGCGGCAGTTTTCAAGCAGGGATACGGCAAGATTTCTAAAGTGTATCTCCAGGATGTAACACAGCAGACTACCAACAATCTTGAAAATATGATTCAGACTATAGAGGACATTAATATTCAGATCCTCTCCAGCGCTGTGATCCAGGAGCAGCTGGAGATTGTAAACGGGCAGGAGATGGAGCCTTACAGTATCCGGAACATCAGCAAGATCGTGGAGCGGGAGCTGGAGACAAACGCCCTGTTCAGTTCCGATGTGGTTTCACTGAGTGTTATCTCAAAGAGCGGTCTGGAGTTTTCCGTAAAAAAGATCACAGGGCGCGGGACTGACCTTGCTTTTTTGGAGGGAGATATCTATAAGGCCAATGGGACCACCCTTTGGGGACTGGTGGGACCTGACAAGGATATCTGTATTGCCAAGGCGATTCTGGATCTGACCACTATGAAGCCCATCGGATATATTAATATTGTTTACGAGAGGGAGTATTTCGGTGACATTGTAAAGGATAATTCCACGGAATACTCGGGCGCGTCATATGTGGTGGACCGGGATGGGATCATAGTTGTCACCAACCATGAAAAATATCTGGGCACCCGTTTCCCCGTGGCCATCGAGGCACTGAGGGAAACGGACACATCCAGATATGATATATTAAATGATACTAATTCTTTCTATTATGTGGGAAACGAGATGCCAAATGGCTGGACCCTTGTGGAAGCGGTATCGGTAAAGGAGTTCTATAAAAATACATACAGAGTCATAGGGCTGACAGGCATTTTTCTTCTGGGGATCTTGATCCTAAGTTTTTTCTCTATCAATATGGCTACAAAACATATTGCCAGGCCCACCCAGGACCTGCTGGAGAGTATGAAGCTGTTCGGAAAAGGAAACCTTTCCCACAGGGTGGAGGTAAAGACCACGGACGAGATCGGTCAGATAGGCAGCGAATACAACCGTATGGCCGAAAATATAGAGACTCTGATCGAAAAGGTCTACAAGATGGAGATCACCCAGAAGCAGGCGGAGATAGATTTTTTATGTATGCAGATCAATCCCCACTTTCTCTACAATACACTGGATACCATCAGCTGGATGGCTATTATGCAGGGAAACCTGGATATTTCGGAGATGACCATATCTCTGGCGGATTTACTCAGAGCCATGATCAAGAAGGACAGGTTTGTCACAGTGGAGGAGGAGATGAAGACAGTTAAGGATTATCTTCTGATACAGGGGCAGCGGTTCGGGGATAAGATATCTGTCCTTTATGATGTGGATGAACAGGCTTATCCCTGTCAGGTTCCCAATTTTATTCTTCAGCCGCTGATCGAAAACGCCATCATCCACGGGCTGGAACCAAAGCTGGAAAAAGGGATGCTCTGTGTGCGGATCAAACTGGAAAAGGACACCGTAGTATTCAGCATAGCGGATGACGGCGTGGGCATGAGCCGGGAAGAAATACGGGAACTCTATGAAAAATGTGAGATGAATGAGACCAATCAAAATATAGGGCTTAAAAATGTTTACCGCAGACTTATCCTGTGTTATGGTGAAAGCAGCAGGCTTCATATAGAGAGTGAGAAGCACAGGGGAACGAAAATTAATTTTATTCTGCCCATGATGATCAAGGATAACAGTTCAGACAAGCCTGAACTGTTATGATCAAGGGGCAGCAGCAGGAGGAAAACTAAATGAGAAATACGCAGAATTTCAAATGGGACGGCCTGTCCCTTGGAACTTGTTATTATCCGGAGCACTGGGACGAAAGCCTGTGGAGGGAAGACCTTCAGAGAATGAAGGCAAATGGTATTTTTAACATACGGATCGCGGAGTTCGCGTGGAGTAAGATTGAACCCCGGGAAGGGGAATTTACCTTTGGATTTTTTGATTCATTCCTTGATGTGGCTGAGGAGGAAGGGATGAAAGTCATATTCGGCACCCCCACAGCCACACCCCCGGCCTGGCTGACACGAAAGTATCCGGAAGTCCTGAACTGCCGTCTGGACGGTACGCCTTTCAGGCATGGGATGAGAAGACATTATAATTATAACTCTCCGGTCTATCAGAAGCTGTGTGCCGTTATTGTGGAAAAAGCGGCAGAACATTATGGACAGCGCCCCTGTATTGTGGGATGGCAGATCGACAATGAGATCAACTGCGAGGTGGATGTCTTCTATTCAGAGAGTGATACGGCTGCGTTTCGGATATTTCTGAAGGAAAAATATCAGACCCTTGACGCCCTCAACCGGGCCTGGGGGACGGTGTTCTGGAATCAGACGTATACAGAGTGGGAGGAGATTTATGTGCCGCGGCCTACGGTACATGACTCCACCAACCCCCATCAGGTGTTGGACTACACACGCTTTGTATCGGAAAGCGCAGTCCGGTTCTGCAGACTGCAGAGCGACATTATCAGGAAATATAAAAAACCGCAGGATTTTATCACCACAAATGGCATGTTTGGGAATCTGGATAATCATAAGATGCAGGATGAATGTCTGGATGTATATACTTATGACTCCTATCCTAATTTTGCGTACTGTCTGTGTGAGGACCCAAAACATTCCGATGACCTGAACGACAGGAAATGGAGCAGAAATCTGGCGGAGGTGCGGTCCATCTGCCCCCATTTCGGCATTATGGAACAGCAGTCCGGGGCCAACGGATGGAATACCCGCATGGAGGCCCCGGCTCCCAAGCCAGGACAGATGATGCTCTGGACTATGCAGAGTATTGCCCATGGGGCAGATTATGTGAGCTTTTTCCGCTGGAGGACCGCTGTCATGGGAACCGAGATCTACTGGCATGGAATCCTGGATTATGACAACAGGGACAACCGGAAGCTGTCTGAACTGAACAGGATATGGAAACGAACAGAGGCCATAAATGAGATGGCAGGGGCAAAGTATCAGGCGGCTTTTGGACTGGTGCGGGATTACGACAATATCTGGGATGCACAGCTGGATGCCTGGCATATGCGGTTTGCCAAGAAGAGTGAGAAGGAGATATTCACGGCATCACAGATAAACCATACGCCTATGGATATGGTATATCTCCTGGAAGGGACAGATGTGGAAGAGCTGCTTGCATATCCGGTACTTATTTATCCTCATCCCCTGATCCTTACAGAGAGAAGAGCAGAGGTTCTGAAACAGTATGTGGAGGCAGGCGGATGCCTGATCCTGGGGTGCAGGACAGGGCAGAAGGATGAGACAGGAAAATGTGTGATGCAGCCAATGCCTGGTCTGCTCCGGTCCCTGACACAGACGGATGTGAAAGAATACACGTTTGTGGGTCCGGCGGATGACGCCGTTTACATGGAGTGGGAAGACAAACAGGTGGAAACAGGGCTGTTTAACGATATCCTGGCAGTCACGGGTCCGGATGCCAGGGTGCTGGCAAAATACAGCTCCAACTATTACGAAGGCCGCCCCGCATTGGTGGAGACAGCCTGCGGCAAGGGGAAGGTCCTGCATTTTGGCGGTACTTTTACCCGGGATAATGTAAAAAGATTTTTGGATCATACAGGGGTGCTGGAACCCTTTGAGGAACTGGCAGAAGTACCAAAAGTCTGTGAGATCGCCATGAGGGTGAAAGAGGGAAGAAAATATCTCTTTGTTCTGAATTATGACAAGGAACCTCAGAAAATCGTACTCAAAGTACCAGTCATGGACATGGATACAAAAGATGAAGTACAGGGAAGCGTAATGCTGAATGCATACGGGACCAAGGTTTACCGCATCTTTTAACAGACAGAACGCAGAAGGCCTCCGGGATACGTGGAGCGCCTTCTGCGTTTTTTGTTATGTTTCAGTGTTCTAAAGGAATCAGCACGGAAACCTGAAAAATATTGTCTTTCTCCTCAAAACTGACCAGTCCTCCATGGCGTTCCACCACGGCCTGTACGGATTGGATGCCAAGACCGATGCCATTTCTTTTGGCGGAATAGAAATGCCCGTCTTTTTTGTGGATGGTCCCGTCGAAGCTGTTGTCCGCCACAAGGCGGAGCTGATGGCTGCTGGTCTTCCCTTTTAAGATAATGAACCGTTTTCCTGTATGCTGGCGGGAACAGGCCTCCACCGCATTTTCCATGAGGTTTCCAAGGAGGATACAGAGGTCCGCGTCAGTGAAATCCAAGGTTTCCGGAAGAAGGAGCACAGCGTCAAATGCGGCATTGACTTGTGCGGCTGCGGAAGCATAGTAATGCAGAATGGCGTCTGCGGCAGGATTGTTGGAGTAGGTCACTACATCCTGTATCTCCTGGCTGGGTTCATATTCTGCCAGGTACCGGCGGATATCATCCAGGGAATCCTTATCCGCCATTCCCCGCAGTGCGCGCATATGATGCCGAAGGTCATGGGACGCAGTCCTTGCAGCACTGATCTGGTCCGTGAGCTGTCTGTAATGGTCCTTCTGCATGGCGAGCTGGCGTTCCATCTGCCGGTGCTCCTCCGCCATGGTAAGGCTGTGCCGGTAGGCTTCAGCAAGATTTCCGCATAACACGCAGAAAAGTGCAAGCATAATGGCAGCCCCGCCGATCTCTATAAAACGGGCTCCATACACCGGTTCATACAGCGGCAGGGTCCTGTCCGCCAAAAGTGAGGCGGAGAATACCACAGAGGCGTAGAACAGCAGGAGGGTATATTTTTTGTGCATAAAAAAGGCCGCTGCTGAGGTGATGAGCAGATAAATGCCGGTCCCGTATTTTAATATGGCGGACACAGCGGAAAATCCCATGAGCATGTTGAGGTTCAGGCTGGATGCGGATATTCCGGTGCCAATAGAGAGAATGACCCCTGCGGCACAGACCACTGTCCACAAGATCGAATATTTTTCCTTTACATGACACAGGCTGTTCTGAAGTATGACCACCAGCAGCAGAATTATATAGAAGCAGGAAAGGTTAAGCGTATACCAGGGCTGGATCTTAATTGTGAAAAATCCGGTGAGCAGGGGAAACGCGGTATATCCTATATGACACAGGCAGAGCAGGGCATACAGAAACCCTTTTTTCCAGCGGGCCCGGAATCCCATATACAGTGAAAGGAAAACACCGAAAGAAGCCAGGAGCAGACTGGCGATCCGGAGCATATACCTGATTTCCCTGGCATTGCTAACAGCCTCCACGGTTCCAAAAGCCGGAGGATAGACCATTCCGCTGTAGATCCAGGAATGATCAGTAACTGCAAGAAGGAGACTGACCGTTCCCCCGCCCTGGAAGATGGCCATGCGGCAGCTTACCTCTGGGGTGTATGATTCCGGGTTCGGATCCCCGGACTGCAGGAGCAGTTCGCCGTCCAGGTAAAGACGATAGGACGAATAGATCTCAGGCAGTTCCAACGCATAGGAATTAACACCTGCAGGCAGCTGCAGAGTCAGACGGTATGTGCCGCACCCATGAGGGGAATGCAGTGTGTTTCCCGTTTCCATTCCCCCGTACTGCCCTACAGAGACATACTGCCGATAGGTATCCGCTGGTTTTTCAGAAAAGGTTTCAGGGGTAAAAGTAACATTGGGATAAAATTCCCATTCACGGATAAGATAACGCAGGGGGCACTGTTCCAGGTCTTCATCCGAGAGTGACAGGAGTCCGCAGATGGGCTGTGTACCCTTCCATGTGTATTTATTATCAATGTAATACAGCTGGCGGAACAGCAGGGAGGATAAGATCAGGATAAGGAGCGGGATCACACACAGGAATACCAGCTTTTTAGAATTTTTCATGGTATAGTCTCCTTTTGCGCAGAAGCAAAACAGCAGCAGCGGCTGTACACAGGATAACTGCAGTCAAAAGCAGAAGTATGCAGACGGTCTCTTGTTTTGTCAGTCTGCCGGGCAATTGGCCGTTGGGTTCCTGCAGGGTATATGTGCCGGTTTCATAAATGTTTGAGGACACCCTGCCCTGTACGGACATATATTGTACTGCGTTTTTGTTTCCGGTATCTGTATGGATCAGGGTAAGCTGCTTTTCCTTCCAGTCACCGGAGGGGGAAAAGGGCATGGTGATCGTGGTTTCTTCCAGTTCATGCAGTTCCCTGCCGTCCACGTTGACAGACAGGGAGAAGGATGTGGGATCTGTCCTTCGTATGGAAATTTTCAAAAACGCATCGTCCGGCAAATCCAGGGAAGCCAGGAAGGCAGAGGGGATCTCTACCGTGATGCCGTCTTTTTCAAATAAAACAGTGTCAGGATTGGTCTGGAGCAGAAGCCGCAGGCGGATCCCGGAGATTGTAGTTGAAGTTTCTGAGACCTGTTCCAGCAAAGGCTCCGAAGTCTGGTCTGAGGTGGCGGTTTCCTGATCCGATCCGGTGTCTTTCGGGGAATCTTTCTCTGCGCCGGAGGATGTATTTCCGGGAGCGGTTAACCCGGCACCGGAGGCAGATGTTTCCGGGGAGCGGGTTCCCGCGCCGGGGTCAGAGCTTTCCGGAGCAGTTGTACCTGCATCGGAGTCAGAGCCTTCCGGGGAGTTTGTTCCCGCGCCGGGGTCAGAGCCTTCCGGGGACAGTTTTTCCGCGTCAGAGGCTGAATTTTTAGGTGGAATGGTATTAGCTTCTGTGGACGGGTTTTCCGGAAGATGTGAACCATTTTCAGAATCCGGTGTGTTTGTGCCCGGTTCGGGACCGGAATCCGGGGGATCTTGTTCATAAGGGGGAAGATCCTGGTCTGTGCGGTCGCCCCCGTCATTGTCACCGCCTCCGTCAATATCAATCCTTCCGTAAGAAAAGCGCAGGATGTTTGATACACCCTCCATGCTCCCGCCCTGTACATCAAGGTAAAAAAGGTAATCCTTGTCTTGGGGCAGTCCGATTATCTGGGCGCCCAGGGAATAGGTGTAACTTCCCGGCAGTCCCATGATGTCCTGCCAGGTCTTTCCGTTATCATCTGAATAATACAGAGAAAGACTGTGTGCATCGGTGATCTCGGAGAAAAACTGTATACCAATGCTGTCCATCAGCTCATATGCGGCAGTTAGATACGGCTGGTCCGGTGCTATAATATGAATGGACAATTCCAGGGGAGGAAGGCTGACCGGAAACCAATCCGGTACGATAGGGGTGGAAGTCAGGGAATATTCTCCTGCTTCAGTGTATAAACCTGCGACACCGTCAAAAGAAACCGGAATGTCATATGTAAATTCAAGATCATTATCGGATGTAAAATAATATGCCAGGCTTGAACGGTTTATTGCACCGCCTGCGGTTCCGATAGGGTAGGAAAAACCGTAATTTTCCAGTATCCTGTCATATAGGCTGACGTTACAGTCATAGATCAGATACTCCGGTGACTGGGGAGTGACCCGGCAGCCGGTCATGGTTATGGGGGATGTGCCGGATGCGGCGCTGCCGCCCTCGCTGGTGATACTGCAGAGTACGGCTTCAAGAGGACGCTCTGTATAAAGACTCTGTGCCCCTGTTCCCTGGGATGTGATCTGAGCAAGGGATAACACGGTGTCAGGGCCATCGTCATAAATTACCGTGATGGCATTTTCTCCGCAGGCAGTGACCGTTGTCAGATCAGGGTCCCATTTACCCTTCCCGGTGATCTGCACAGCAGTACAACCCTCCCCGGATGCCGTGATCGTAGTCTCAGGGGAGGTGGACAGATAGCCTTCCACCAAAAACAGAGGCATACGGCTTCCGCTGCCATAGAACGAGACGGGTCCATCCATTTCAAGATAACCATTTTCCTGAACGCAGATCCCATACTCCCCCATTTGGATCACAGTGGCAGCCGGGACCGTAATGGTGTTGACTGAAAAATTCCACTCAATGGTATCCGTGAGGAAAATTGTGCCTCCGGGATGGAGGGTCAGTGTCTCATAGAGTTCCTCTGCGGTTGAACAGTAATAGGTTTCGACATTTTCTGAGGCATATGCAGGGCAGGAGGAAACCGTGAGCAGGAAAAGCAGAAATGGAATGGTAAAAAAAAGCGCTTTTTCGGTTTTCATAGGGTTTCCTCCCTTCTGAGGCCTTTCAAGGTATATTCCAGAAATGTCTTTTTAACGGTTTTTCTTCCCCTCTGCCGTATGGGGACACGCTCCTGATTTTTCAGCAGAAATTCATCGGAGGGTACACTCTCTATCCAGTCCATATTGACCATCACATTACGGTTGCAGGATAAAAACCGGGGGTCATGTGAGAGACTATCCAGGACAGAGGCAATGGGATCATAGACAATAAGCTGTTTTTCCGGCAGATGTATATAGGTTCGTCTGGAGATACAGTCTACATACATAATATCTTTCAGCAGGATTTCTGTTTTAATATTTCCTTTTACAGTCAGGGTAATATACTGGTTATCTTTTTCTAAGGGGGTACAGACAATATCCAGTGCTCTTGCCAGTGCTGTCTCCTTCAGGGGTTTGGTCAGATAATAAGAGGCATTCACCTCATAGCTCTCCACAGCGTGGGCATAGCTTGTGGTGAAGAAGATAAGAGAACAGGAGGTATCGGCCTGTCTTATCTGCCGCGCAGTATCCATACCGTTTAATTCAGACATATAAATATCCAGAAAGATCAGATCATACTGCCCGGGAGAGAATGTTGTAAGAAAACGCAGGCCTGAGGTATAACAATCCCAGGTGCCTGCCAAGCCCTTATTATGGAAATACGTTTTGAGCATATTTATCAGCTCCTGCCGGTCCTGTTCTCTGTCCTCCACGATCGCTATCCGCATAAAGCTTTCCCCTCTCTTTTTTCGCAATTATTACAAATATTTTAACATATCACGTTTGGTTGTACACTGAAGAAAACGGATTTTGGGTAAAAAAAATGGAGTTTCCGTGTAATCAAAATGTCTTTCCGTTTGGAAAACAGAGTTTGGGTGAAAGGTTCTGTTTATTATTCAGACAGTATGGTATATTTTCTATATATTTAATGGGTTGATAGAGAAAAAAATTGTTTGGAGGGAAAAGCATGACTGAAAAAAAGGAATTTTCTATTATCATTACAGGATATGAGCACAATACATGGCAGGGGGTATTTACATGCGGGGAATTTTCTGCCTCCTTTTTAAGTGAACTGGATCTGCTTCACCTGATAGAACATGAATTAAGTGCATCCCAAACAGAAGACGGGGCGGAGCAGATACCCGAAACATGATACAAGAGCAAAATAGATACCAGCAGCGGAAATGATATGCTACCTCTTGAGCAGATAAGGTAAATAGCCGAAATCTGCTTAGGGGGTATTTTTTTGTCCGGTTTTACTAATAAGATTGAATCTTAATCTGCAAAAAGCTATAATGGTAATAAATACAAAGGATGTCAGCAGATTCGGGGGATGGGTGTATGGAATTATCGGACAGGCATTATGAAAGGAAAAAGAAATACAAATATCCCGCGAAAAGCCGCAGGATCTGGATCATTATTTCTATACTTTTGATATCCTGCTGTGCCCTGGATATGTTCTATTATAAAAAAATACAGGACGGACTTCTGGAACAGACCTACAGTGACCTGGAAAAGGAGAGTAATGTTGCCCGGAGTAATCTGGAGAGCCGACTGCAGGCAAAGCAGGAATGGCTGGAGATGATCGCGGCATTCTGTGATGTGCCTGACGGTTCCGGGAATGAGAACTGGTGGAACAAGACAAAGCAGTTCTGTACAGAGGATTACAGACTGGAGATCGGAGACACAGAGGGCAATCTTTATTATGGGGACCATCAGTCCGGTTATGTAGGGGACAAGCCATATTATCAGGAGCTCATAGCAGGAAAAAGAAGCATATCAGGCATCCAGTCCATGGGATATGAGGGGCAGGACAGCATTGTCGTTGGTGTTCCCATTCTGCGGGACGGAAAAGTACAGGGTGCGGTATGTGCGGAATATACGGTAAACAGTCTCGGAAAGCTGATAAACAGTTCAGAAATGAGCCAATACGGCGCCAATCTGGCGTTTACCGCGGAAGGTATCATGGTGGCCTCCTATCCCGGCATGGAAAAATTCGGGACCGTCTATGAGATGCTGGAAACCATGGAATATAAAAAGCAGGGGGAGGTAGGCCGGCTAAAGAAAAGTATTGCGTCGGGGGAATGCGGATATCTGGTCTATCATAACGGAGGCAGGATGCGGCTGTTCTATTACCAGCCGGTGGGGATCAGGGACTGGTATATTGCTTCCCTTGTTGTGACGGACAGTTATGAGAAGATCTTTAATGAGCTGAGGAGCATGTCCATTATTATTCTGCTGGCCACTACAGTCCTGATCATGGCGGCTGCTGTGCTTACCGCCTATGCCCTGAAGGTGAGGCGGAAGGAGATAGAAACAGTCAAAAAGGATGCCCTGACCGGAGTTTTCACCAGAGAAGCTGCACTTCAGGTGATACAGAGAGAGTTTGCAAAAAAAGGGGGCGGAAGCTACAGGGTATGCATGTTTCTGGACATAGACCACTTCAAAGAGATTAATGACACCTATGGACATGATGCGGGGGACAGAGTTCTGATCGAAACAGGGGCCATACTGAAAAAGTGTTTGAGAAATACGGATATTGTCAGCAGATATGGCGGTGACGAGTTCTGCATTTGGGTTTACGGAGATGTGGACAGTACAGTCCTGGTCAACATTGCAAACAGGATCCTGGGAGAATACCGGCAGGCCGGCTCCGTGAGTGTCAGTATCGGGATCGCGGCGGCAAAACAAGGTGACACAGACTATCAAACCGTCATAAAACGGGCAGACCAGGCTTTGTATAAAGCCAAGAGACAGGGCAGGAACCAATTTGTTTTGGACTATTCAAAGTAACCATAAAAACAGTAAGAAAGCATGAGACCAGCAGTTTTGGTTTCATGCTTTTTTTGACGATTGGGAAAATCTGCCTAACTTGTCCGCTTTACAAGAAAAGGTTGTTATGATACTTTGGGTAGAGATGAAGCGCAGGGGAAAAACGCTGGCTTAAGGAGTATACAGAGGTGAAAAGTATGAGAAAGAAACAGGGATTGTTTGTTCTGCTGACCGTTCTTTTGTCTCTTGCAGGATGCGGAGGCAGGGTAGAGAAGGGCGGGGGACTGGTGCCGTCAAAGGAACAGACAACAGAAGAGAAGACGGAGCTTGCCGTATTTTATTCGGGGGAGGATGCCAGGAGAATCTCCGTAATGGAAGAGTTGTGCGAGAAATTTATGGAGGAGAACCCGGATATCAGGCTTATAAGTGAGCACTCTGGAAGCGGTATATACTCAGAGACACTGAAAGCAAAAGAGGCTGCAGGGGAGTTTCCCGACATTTTTGAGATCCAGGACCCCTATACTTTCGCGGAGGCAGGAAAGCTGGGAGCCATTTCTGAGGATGTGGGAAAACTGGTGGAACAGCCATTTACCATTGAGGGTGAGATCTTTGCCGTACCTTTTTACAAGACATCTTTTGGGATCATCTATAACCAGGTGATCTTCAAGGAACTGGGACTCCAGGTGCCGGGAACATACGGAGAGTTTCTGGAAACCTGCAGAGTCCTAAAAGAGAGAGGCATTGCCCCTCTGGCCGCAGGCGGAAATCCTACAGAGACGGGAAAATATTGGCTGAACTATTATTTTCAGGTGAATCTGGCAAAAGGGGACCCGGACTGGCAGAGGGAGAGAAATCAGGGCCAGGTGTCTTTTCAGGATGAAAATGTGAAAGAGATGCTCACAGAATATCAGGACATGATGAACGGAGAATACATGTTGGAGGATTCCGTAAATATGAACGAGAATCAGGTGATCCAAGCCCTGCTTAACCAGGACGCCGCAATGGTCCTCACAGAGCCGTCCATGGTGTCAAAAATATGGGAGGCATACCCATTGGCGGTGGAATCCGGGAAGAACACACTGGGGGAGGAACTGGAAGAGGACCCTTGTATGTTCCGGCTGGGCTGGTTTTTTCTCCAGGATACGGAGGGGGAACCTGTGGTTGTCAGCGAAAAAGGCGCCCAGTGGGCCATATCAGATACCTGCGGCAATGAACGGGAAAAGAACAGGGCAGCCATGAAATTCCTGGAATTTTGTTTCCGGAAGGAGAACTACAGGAAGGTACTCCAGACCGTTTACGCCATCCCTGCCACAAAGGAGAAGATCCTGTATCCGGCTCCGGCTGTGCAGCAGAGTTTTCTTGTGGATTACCGTTATGCAGACAAAAGTGACGTCTACCTTGGGAACGAGGATACACCGGAGAATTTCAAACGCAGTATGTACGATGTGTTTTATTCTGTGGCCACCGGCACCATGAGCGTGGATACTGCTGCGGAAAAACTGGATGAATATTGGGACAATGTGCCGGGAAGCTGGTGAGGAGAATATGAGAAGAAGAGAAAAAGGACAGCATTATCAGAGTCTTTTTGTGAAATCCGTTGCAGCGCTGATCTTGATCGGGATCGTACCCCTGCTGATCATGGGTATCTCTATCTACAGTGCATACATGGATTCTCTGAGAGAGACGCTCCTGTCCAATATGTACCGCAGTGCCCTTTATGTGGGGAAAAACGCGGCAGACTTGTTTCAGGAGATGGAGGAGACGACCAAATATCTCTATAACTATAATATCACAGAATACGATTATCTCTACGAGCTGATGGAAGATGAAACGATCACACAGTCGCGCAGGGAGGCCCTGGTGAATGATGTGCTCAGGGATATCTTATACATGAACCAGCACATTGACCATGTATTTTTTATAACCCCTGACCGGGAAAGGTATTCCGTCATGCGTCCCCCGGAAGTGATGGTGAAAGAGAAGGAGATGGAAGCGTTCCATAGGAAAAACTTTCAGGAAGGGGATAAGCAGATGCGTCTGCTGCCCACTCACGACACCGGCTACTATTCGGATTCCAGTGATTTTACTGTGTCAAGAAATATTATGAACACCAGGACCATACAGTCTGCGGATGAGCAGGTGCTGGGCACGCTGTACATTGATGTGAGTGCTGCTTATTTTGACGGCATCATCAACGAGACAGACCTGGAAGAAGGCTGCCGGATGTATGTGATCGACCGAAAAGAGAAGGTCTTTGTCTACAGCCAAGAGAAGGAAAACACAGGCGAAAGCATTGGGAAGCTGGAGGAGTACCTGCCGGATATGGATGAGGACAAACAGTACATAAAGGCGGACGGCAATTACTTTATTTACAGACTCATACCGAATACGGACTGGGTTGTAGTGGAGGAGATCCCTGCATTTAATCTGGAAAACAGCTATCAGGAGATACAGACAAATATTTTGATCATAATCGGGTTCAGTGTTATCCTTCTGATGATCATTTATTTCTTCTATTCCAAGATGATGAACAAGCCTATACGCACGCTGAAGGATGCCATGGAGCAGATCCAGGACGGCGATCTGGACACCAGAGTGACTATAAAGTCCAACGATGAAGTAGGATTTCTTGCAAAGGGTTTGAATCAAATGACGGAAAACCTTCAAAATCATATCCAGCAGGTCTATATAGCGGAGATCAGGCAGCGGGACGCAGAGATTGAGGCCTTGAAAACACAGATACAGCCCCATTATCTGTACAATACCCTGGATGTTATCCGCATGACTGCCATCACCAACGATGACAATGTGACAGCAGAGATGATCGACAGTCTGTCAGGACAGCTCAAATACCTCATAGGAAATGCCAGGGATATGGTGACCCTTCAGGCAGAGATTGACAGCATACGCAATTATTTTAAGATCATCCGGATCCGTTATGACAACCGTTTTGAGCTGGAGATAAATATTGAGGAAAATCTTCTGGGTTTGGAGGTTCCCCAGCTTATTATCCAGCCGGTGGTGGAAAACGCGGTAAAGTATGGATTGAAACCCAAAAGCGGAACAGGGGTCATAGCAATTAATGCAAAAGAGGAGGACGGCTGTCTGGAGATCACAGTGATGGACAACGGTGTGGGCATGGAGCCGGAGCGTATGAAAACCGTGCAGGAGCGGCTGCAAAGCACGGAGACGGTCAAACATCCCAGAAGCAAGCGGGCAAGTCTGGGACTGAAGAATGTGTATGACCGCATTAAGCTGATGTTCGGGGATACTTACGGGCTTGAGATAAGCAGCTTTGAAAATATAGGAACTATGGTAAAATACCGGCTTCCCATCATAGACGGAAACACGCCGGCCAAGGAAGATCCAGGAGGAGAAAATGTTTAAGATCATAATTGCAGACGATGAGCCGGTCATTATCAGAGGGCTGAAGAAAATGATAAACTGGGAGCGCCTGAGTGCAGAGGTGATTGGGGAGGCTGCCAACGGGGAGGAGCTGCTGAAAAAGACAGAGGAGCTGAAGCCTGATATTATCATCTCTGATGTGGCTATGCCAAGAAAGACAGGTCTGGATGTTATCCGCCGGATCCGGGAGAACGGCTGGAAGATAAAGGTGATCTTTCTGAGCGGATATCAGGAGTTTGACTATGTGAAAAAGGCGATCAGCTACGAGGCTGTTGATTATCTTTTGAAGCCAGTAGGACAGGAGGAGCTGGAACAGTCTATTCTCCGCGCTGAAAAAATGCTGCGCACAGACAGCCCTATGGAATACTGGGAGGAAGAGAAGGACGATATGCAGACGGTATTCAAGAAAATCAATTCAGAATATGAATGCAGGGATCTGTACGGACATTTTCAGGAGATGGGTATAGAGACAGAGGGCAAAGAGTTCATTGGCGTATGTTTTGCAATCTCCCCTGAACTGAACCGGAGAGTCACAGACCAGAATATGAGGGAGCTGCTGCGTTTCTCCATTTTTAAACGGATCCAGGAATACCTTCGGGAAAAGAAAAGCGGATTTGTCATCAAGCGGGAGCCAAACAGCAGTAATGTGATCCTTCTCTTGGAGAAGGGACAGGATGATGCCTGGGTGCAGGGGGAGATCGGGCGTATCAGGGAGCATATTTACGGGGAATATAAGGTATGGCTCATAACCGGTATCGGAAAGCGTGTGGAGCAGGCTTCTGACCTAAAGTATGCGTATAAGACGGCAAAGTTCTCCTGTGAACTCTATTATTTCTGCGAGGAGGAAGTGGTTTGGTATCAGGATATAGCCAGAGAATTCCACTCATCTTTTGAAGACTACAATTCCTGCTATAAAGAATTGCTGGACCGGATCTTTAACAGGAGAGGTGAGTGGACAAGATCCCTTGCAAGAATTTTGGACATTATTGAAAACCTGCATTACGGAAACCGGTATGCAGCCGAGAACCGCTGTATTGCCATGACCATGGACCTGTACCGGGATTTACAGGAGTACCGTGTGCTGACAGAAGATTCCAGGGAGGAGTACGACAGGTTTACAGCAAAAATACGGGCGCAGAGTACCTTCCGTGACATGAAAAAACTGGTTGTGGGGTATCTGGGGAAACTTATGGGTGAGAGGGTATTAAGCGGTGCAGATAATGAGCGGGAGACTATCACCCTGGTAAAAAATTATATCCAGGAGCATTATGCTGAGGATATCAGTCTTGGAACCATGGCGAAAATGGTGTATATGAACCAGTATTATTTCAGCACATTCTTTAAAAAAGAGACAGGGCAGAACTTTAAAAACTATCTGGTGGAGGTGCGCATGAGGGAAGCCATGAAGCTGCTTATGTGCTCTGAAATGAAGACGTATGAGCTGGCGGAAGCTGTGGGGTATCACGATGTCCGTACGTTTACAGATAAATTCAGGGAGGTTTTCGGGGACAGCCCCTCTGCCTATAAAAAGCGCAGAAAGAATTAAAAAGGGTGGTGTTTTTAATATTATTCCGTGGGGTTTTTTAGATGAGCGTCCCATTTTATTGTCCGCATTTTGAAAGTATGATACTCTTTCGTCAGTACAGAAGGTACGGCAGTTGTAACTGTAAAGGGATTAACAGTTACCAAAGATCAAATAAAGGAAAGAGGGAAAACAATCATGAAGAAAAAGGCAGTAGCAGCATTAATGTGTCTCACAATGGCTATCTCACTGGCAGCCTGCGGCGGCGGTTCGGACAGTTCAGGCGGTGGATCAGCATCCAAGGGTGACGGCAAGGAAGAGGAAAGAGTAGTGGAACTGTGGACCTGCTGGACAGACGGGGCGGACACACAGATTGCGGGAACGGAGCAGATCAAGAAGTTTGAGGAGGAGACGGGAGTTAAAGTCAACCAGACCAACTTCACATATGACATGCTTCATGAAAAGATCCTGACAGCGGCAGCAGGCGGAAATGTGCCGGATTTGATCTGGGGACTTCCGGAATATGTAGGTGAGTTCTACAACATGGGGATTGTGGAGGACCTGACAGACCGTTTTGACCAGTGGGAGGACAAAGACGCCCTGTCCGATGCGGTGGTGAAGGCAATGACCATTGACGGCAAAATTGTGGGAATCCCATACGAGATGACCGTGCGTGCTTACCTGACACATGAAAAAGATATTACGGCAGCCGGAATTGAAGTTCCCCAGACATGGGAAGATCTGCTGGCACAGACAGACTACAAAGAGAAAAACGGAAAATATCTGACAGAGCTGGCCTGTACCGGTGTCCGCTCCGCACAGGAGCTGCTGGTATATCTGGCACAGTATGACCTGGAAATTGCATCTGCCCAGGAGGACGGAAAATATAAGAACACCTGGAAGGATAATAAAGATGAGCTGGAGAAAGCCACAAAGGTATTCCAGTTCTATAAAGACCTTGTAGACAAGGGTATCATTGATCCCAACTGTAAGAACTGGGGATGGGAGGAGACGGACGAGAACTTCGCCACAGGGATCACCTCCACATATGTTTCCGGAAACTGGCTGGCAGAGCGTGAGTCCTCCAATCCGGACACGATGGATGACGTGGCGGTATCAGCAATCCCTTATCCCTCAGACGGACATGAGGCAACTTACATGGAATGTAAACCACTGTTCATCATGGCGGACAGCAAAAATAAAGATGATGCATTTGATCTGGCTGCTGCGTTCTGCAGCAAAGAATGGCAGGAAGCAGGATTTGCGGACCGCTCCCCACGCTCCGATGTATCCACAGACAGCAAATGGAGCAAAGATTTCCAGGCATTATCTGACACAGGTATCACCTTCCCGCCTGTGACTCTGGGCGGAATCACACAGGCGATGCAGGATGCCATGGCAAAGGTACTCCAGGAAGGCGAGACCCCGGAGGCAACAGCAGAATGGTTATGCGACGCAGTCAATGCTTCCTTATCCGATTCCGGAGAATTGAGCGAATAATAGTAAATATTCAGTAGGTCTGCGCAGTTACTGTACACTCCGTGTCCAGTAACACGCTTCGCGATGCACAAATATGGAGCATTCTGCTCCATATCGCGCTGGCTGCCTCGGGATTTTCATGCTTCCGGCATGAAAACGCCTCCCGGTACAGTGGCCTGTGTACAGTAACTCTGCGCATTCACTGCGCTGACCGTAAGAAAGCATTCCGCAGCCAAGCAAAAATCCCATCGCCAAAGGCGATTCTGCATGGATTTTTGCCTGTAACTGTGAGGGTACTGAACAGTTACGAATAATAAAATGATATGCCGGAATGTTTAGGCAGCCGGAATGTGTCTGAAAATACATTCAGACACACTCTGACATAAGTGTTTCGGTGCGGGAGTCCGGCCTGCCGGGCTCCTTGTTCGTCTCAGGCAGGGGCCCGGCCCCGGAAAATTCTTATAGGAGGGATTTGACTTGAATAAATTTAAGAAACTTACCAGAGACCAGCGGAAGTGGAGGACCGCCATCATCATGCTGCTGCCCGCTCTTGTTTTTCTGGCTCTGCTGATCGCATATCCGCTTGGAAAAGTGATACACGACGCTTTTTACCATGTACATCTGATCAATAAATCTTTGACCGGTTTTGCCGGAGCAGCTAATTTCCAGAAGGTTCTGGCTGATGAACATTTCGGGCAGGCTGTAAAGAATACGGCATACTGGACTATTTTCTCCGTGTTGGGTGAATACCTTGTGGGTATGGTGACGGCTGTGCTGCTGAACCAAAAGTTTAAAGGCAGGGCCATATTCAGAACCTGTATCTTTATCCCATGGCTTGTACCCATCATTGTTGCGGGCATGACCTGGGACTGGATGCTGAACCCGGAGTTTGGCATTATCAATTATATGCTGACCAATATGCATATCATCAGTGAACCCATTAATTTTCTCGGGGACTCCAAGTATGCCATGGCAACCGTTATTTTTGTAAATATATGGAGAAGCTTTCCGTACTATACCATCTCCTTTTTGTCTGCCATGCAGTCCATTCCCGGAGATCTATCGGAGGCGGCAGCCATTGACGGGGCGGGCGTGTTCAAACGGTTTTTCAGGGTTACCCTGCCTCAGCTTCGCAGTGTTTCTCTTGTGATCGTATTTATACATATTATCTGGACTGCCATCAACTTTGATTTTATCTGGGTCATGACAGAGGGTGGGCCAAATTATGCGACAGAGACGCTGCCGCTTATGATTTACCGCTACTCAATGAAGAAGTTTGATGTGGGAGCCGCTTCGGCGCTTTCAACTATGATGTTTACCGTTATGGTGGTGCTGTTCATTTTCTATTACAGAAAACGTTCCAGTCTCAGCGACGATATGGCATAAGAAGGGAGGAGAAAGAGATGTTAAATAAAAGAAACCGTATTATCGGCAAGATCGTTACCTATATATCCCTGGTGTTTTTTTCGGCAATCTGTATTTTCCCCTTTTTGTGGATGCTGTTGTCAGCGCTGAAACCCAAAACAGAAATTCGTACGGCCGCCCCGTCCTTTCTGATCCATGCGCCTACTCTGGAAAATTTTAAAAGAGTGCTGGTGGATGTGGGATTTTTGCAGTATATTAAAAATAGCTTTTTTGTTTCTATAGTGGCCTGTATCCTCTCCATGGTCATTGCAGTCATGGCGGGATATGCCCTGAGCCGGTATTATAAGATGAAGCTGGTAAAGACCTCCAATCTGGCTATGATGCTCTCTCAGATGATCCCGGGTGTGCTGCTTTTAGTGCCCCTGTATCTGATCATGCAGAAAATGCAGATCCTGGAGTCCTATACTTCTTTGATCCTGGCTTATACAACTTTTGTAATACCCTTGTGCACCTTTATGATGAGCAGCTTTTTTGATACAGTGCCTCTGGCTCTTGAGGAAGCTGCGGAGATTGACGGGTGCAACAAGGCGCAGACAATTTTTAAGATCATATTGCCCTTATCTCTGCCCAGTTTGGTGTCCACAGGACTTTACGCCTTTATCAACGCATGGAATGAGTTCATGTTCGGGTATATATTTATCTCTACAGATAAATACCGGACACTGACCCCGGCTATCATGTTGTTTAAAGGGGTAAATACGGTTGACTGGGGCGGCCTTATGGCCGGTTCCGTGGTTGCCGTGATCCCTGTCACCTTTATTTTCCTGTTCCTGCAAAGGTATTTCCTGGCAGGACTTATGAGCGGTTCCGTGAAGGGCTGACGGGAGGAATGAAATGAAAAGAATCGAATTATATGAGAACAAGATCCACATGCTGTGGGAAGTGACAGATGCGGGGGAGATCAAACTCCTGCATTTTTCCGCACTGCCTTTTGAGGAGGACACCTTAACTTCCGAGACGGGGACCCAGTCCTTTTATCCGGTGGAGATCCTGGTTTCCGGACAGGACCGTGTGGGTGAACGGCATGGACATAAGTATATCCAGACGTCCCCCGGATACAGAATGAAATACAGGGAGTTCCGGGACTTCAGAAATGAGAGGGGAAGGAAACTGGAGGTTGTGACAGAGGACCATATCACCGGTCTGGATGTTACCAGCCATTATCAGTTTTATGATGGGATTTCCGTGGTGCGTGCCTGGACAGAGGTGAGGAACCGGGGAACAGAGCCTCAGGGTCTGGAATATGTATCCTCTTTTGCGCTCAACGGTATTGAGAAGGAAGGGCTGCGTGAGTTTGACGAGAAACTGGAGCTTAGGATCCCTCACAACGCATGGCAGAAGGAGCTGGACTGGGCCTCTTATACCTTACGTGAACTGGGGCTTTCCTCTACTCAGCCGCACTCCATGCACCGATCTTCCAAGACGATTGGCATAGGGAATACCGGTAACTGGTCCGCAAAGGAATACATACCTATGGGATACCTGGAGAATCAGGAGACAAGAAGTTCTCTGTTCTGGCAGATCGAACATAACGGTTCCTGGTATTGGGAGATCAGTGACCAGGATGGGCATGTGTATCTGAAACTGAGCGGTCCCACAGAGCACCATAACCATTGGTGGAAGAACCTGCAGCCAGGGGAAACTTTTCTGACGGTCCCTGTGTCTGTAGGCACAGCAGCGGGTGGCTTCGACGAAGCCATGGGAGAGCTGACAAAGTACCGCCGCGCCATCCGCCGGGTAAATGATGACAATGAGAATCTAAAGGTTATCTTTAATGATTATATGAACTGCCTGTTTGGGGACCCTACCACTGAGAAGGAAATACCGCTGATCGATAAGGCTGCCGAGGCGGGATGCGAGTATTTCTGTATTGACGCAGGCTGGTATTCCGCGGGATACTGGTGGGACGGTGTGGGGGAATGGCTGCCATCCAAGGAGCGTTTCCCGGGCGGTATTAAGGAAGTTACCGATTACATACGGGCTAAGGGAATGATACCCGGTGTATGGCTGGAGCTGGAGGTCATGGGGATCAAATGTCCTAAGGCAGGCCGGGTAAAGGATGACTGGTATTTTATGCGCCATGGAAAACGCGTCTATGACAGAAGTCGTTATCAGTTGGACTTCCGCAATCCTCAGGTGCGTGCCCATGCCACGGAGGTCATAGACCGGGTAGTAAATGAGTATGGTGTGGGTTATATCAAAATGGACTACAACATTGAACCGGGGATTGGCACAGAAGTGGATGCGGACAGTTATGGGGACGGGCTTCTGGGGCATAACCGGGCATATCTGGAATGGCTGGATGGTATTTTTGAAAAGTATCCGGACCTTATTATTGAAAACTGTTCCTCCGGCGGCCTGCGTATGGATTACGCTATGCTGTCCAGGTATAGTATCCAGTCTACCAGTGACCAGGAGGATTATGTGAGATATGCCACCATCACTGCAAATGCGCCTTCGGCAGTGACACCTGAGCAGGCAGCGGTCTGGTCTTATCCTCTGACAGACGGGGACTGTGAGGAGGTTATCTTTAATATGGTGAACGCCCTGCTTCTGCGGATCCACCAGAGCGGGCATTTAGTGAATCTGAGTCCTGAACGGTTTAATTATGTGAAAGAGGCGATTACTTATTATAAAACCATTCGTCCTCTGACAAAAAAAGCGCTGCCCTACTGGCCTCTGGGATTATCCTCCTATGGGGACCCGTGGGTGAGCCTTGGGCTGGAAGCGGAAGCAAAAGATTTCCTGGCTGTGTGGAGACGGGACAGCCAATCACCGGTACAGGAAATTCCTGTGAAACATCTGAAAGGAAAAGATGTGCAGGCAGTGTGCGCCTACCCGGAAAATGCGGAGTGCGCGTACCACTGGAATAAAGAGGCAGGTACCCTGACCATTGAACTGCCGGCAAGGGTAAGTGCCAGGATTTTTGAGCTTAGATATTGATAGTGAGAGGTGAGCAGCGCTTTGTGCAGAGCCGGGTGACAGTGTGCAGAGCCGGATGACAGTGTACAGAGGCGGTTGGCAGTGTACAGAGGCGGATGACAGTGTGCGGCCCGGATGTTTATTTGCGGCATCCGGGCTGTGCGCTGTTTGATGGTGGATTTTGCTTGACATGGCTGTGGAGGCGTGATAAAGTATTTACATCGTTATAGAATATTTTCTATATATTTTCTGATTATCCCTGTTCAGGGATTGACTACCCATAAATACCTAATTAAATAAATTGCCATCTGAAAGATATTGAGGTATCAGTCTGTAAAGGTTATAATATAGATATAGATAACCGATTTTTCTTTATCCTTCAGATTCAGAGAGGAGGAAGGATGAAGAGATATACAAATGACGGATTCATCATGAGGCCCAAGGTGGATTTCTGTTTTAAGGAGCTGATGGAGGAAGCGGAGGTACGAAGAGGGTTTATAGCGGCAGTTATGCATATTCCGCCGGAGGAGATTGTGGAGACAACCCTGCTTCCAACACATTTGCGGACCAGACATGAGGAAGATAAACTGGGGATCTTGGATGTACGTGTGCTTTTAGCCGATGGGACACAGATAGACATAGAGATTCAGGTCAGTCCGTTTCTGCTGTGGCCGGAGCGTTCTCTGTTTTATCTAGCTAAAATGTTTACGGACCAGATAGAAAAAGGTGAAAGCTATGAGAGGCTGGAGAAGTGCGTACATATTGGGATACTGGATTTTATTTTGTTTGACGCAGAGGAATCATTCTATTCCTGTTATCATATGAGGGAGGATGTCAGTCAAAATCTTTATTCGGACAAGCTGGAAGTCCATATCCTTGAACTTCCGAAGCTTTCCGAGAAAAACTACCCTGAAACAGAGCTTCTGAACTGGGCAAAATTCATGAATGCCGAAAGGCAGGAGGAGTTTGAAGCGATGGCGGAGAAAGATCAATATATTGAGAAGGCGTATGAAGCTTTGAAGAACATCAGCGCAGACAAGGAAAAGAGATTGGAATATGAAGCCAGGGAGAAGGCGCTGCGGGACCATGATTATCTTATGAAAAGCAATTGGGAGGCCGGGCTGGAAGCCGGAAAGAAGGCCGGACTGGAGGCCGGAGAGAAGATTGGTATAAATAAAGGGATTGAACAGGGAGAAGGCAGAGTAAACCGGCTGATACAGCTTCTTATCGTAAACTCGCGTACAGACGAAATTGAAAAGGCAGTCACCGACAAAGAATATCAGAGTAAATTATTTATTGAGTTTAAATTATAAATCAGATCATGAGGCCAGAACTGCGTATTGCAAAGCAGTAACGGATTATTCTGATGATTAAAAGATAGGAAATAGGCAAATCTATTCTTTTCGGTAGAAGCTGAATTCCGGAAGGGATCATATTGATCCTATACCGGAATTCAGACTACACCGATATATTTCTAATTTCCCTATTCAGGGAATGGATATCCATAAAAATAATAATTAAATAAAGAGCCGTCTGAAAGTTGTTGAGGAATCTGTCTTTTATGGTTATACTATTCTTATAGATAACCGATATCTTTTCATCTTTCAGAAGCGGAGAGGGGTGGAGATGGAGAGATATGCAGGCGAAGATTTCATCATGAAGCCAAAGGTGGACTTCTGTTTCAAGGAGCTGATGGAGGAGGCGGAGGTGCGGAAAGGTTTTTCAGCCGCTGTACTTCATATTCCTCCGGAAGATATAGCAGAGACTTTGCTGCTTCCAACTAATCTGAGAAAAAAATATGAGGAAGACAAACTTGGAATCCTGGATGTACGTGTATTATTAAATAACAGCACACAGATTGATATCGAGATTCAGGTCAGTCCGTTTTTACTGTGGCCGGAGCGTTCCCTGTTTTATCTTGCTAAAATGTTTACGGACCAGATAGAAAAAGGTGAAGGCTATGAGAAGCTGGAGAAGTGCGTACACGTTGGAATTTTGGATTTTATCTTATTTGGTGAGGACAAGGAGTATTACTCCTGCTTCCATATAAGAGAGGATGTCAGAAACTGTCTCTACACAGATAAGCTGGAAGTACATATCCTGGAACTGCCGAAGCTTAAAAAGCATGACTACCCTGAAACAGAACTTCTGAACTGGGCAAAATTCATGAATGCCGAGAGGCAGGAGGAGTTTGAAGAGATGGCGGAGAAAGATCAATATATTGAGAAGGCATATGAAGCTTTGAAGAACATCAGCGCGGACGAGGAAAAGAGATTAGAATATGAAGCCAGGGAGAAGGCGCTGCGGGATCATGATTATCTTATGAAAAGCAATTGGGAGGCCGGAGAGAAGATTGGTATAAATAAAGGGATTGAACAGGGGGAAGGCAGAGTAAATCGGCTGATACAGCTTCTTATTGCAAACTCGCGTACAGACGAAATTGAAAAGGCAGTCACTGACAAAGAATATCAGAGTAAATTATTTATTGAGTTTAAATTATAAATCAGATCATGAGTATCCTGGAACTGCCGAAGCTTAAAAAGCATGACTACCCTGAAACAGAGCTTCTGAACTGGGCAAAATTCATGAATGCCGAGAGGCAGGAGGAGTTTGAAGAGATGGCGGAGAAAGATCAATATATTGAGAAGGCATATGAAGCTTTGAAGAACATCAGCGCGGACGAGGAAAAGAGATTAGAATATGAAGCCAGGGAGAAGGCGCTGCGGGACCATGATTATCTTATGAAAAGCAATTGGGAGGCCGGGCTGGAAGCCGGAAAGAAGATTGGTATAAATAAAGGCATTGAACAGGGCGAAGGTAGAGTAAACCGGCTGATACAGCTTCTTATTGTAAATTCGCGCACAGATGAAATTGAAAAGGCAGTCAGCGACAAAGAATACCAGCAGGCTTTGTTCCGGGAATTACATTTATAAACCGGGCCGGTTCTGATACGGATGATCTTAGTAAACCGGTTCCGTTTTTTGTACAATGACTTTGGTTAGTTTACAAAGAACTATACACAGACCAGGAAACGGGCCGCTGACAAGATGAACGACGCATGGAATGCACCGTTCAATCCTGCCACAAACCCAAGAGCGTGGAAATATCTTTCCCTGAATGGGTAACCAGGTTATCGTTCACAAACACCGTTCTGGAAACAGGAACCGTATCGGATAGAAAATCTAAAAAAAATACACATTGCTATTTTTTCGACTTTGTTATATTCTTATAATTACCGCCAAAGACAATCCACTCCGGAGTCGTAAGCGGCAATTAAGATACCAGGCAGAGCCGCACTAGACCCTGCAGGGGAGGAGAATAAGACAGAGGATAAAGGAGGAACCGGCATGTGTGAGAGAACCGTTCGCTTCAGTGAGATCAATGAAATTAAGGAGTTTGTGAGCGCGGCATGCCGATGTAAATTTGACATCGACGTTGTCAGCGGCAGAATCGTGATTGACGCCAAATCCATTCTGGGTATGCTGAGCCTGAACTGGGATGAGGAACTCCGTGTGGTTTATGAAGAACCGGACCCGCATTTTGAGAACGTTTTACAAAAATATATGACCAGTTGAACAACAAACCCGTCTTTGGATGCCACGGCATTTGAACAGACGGGTTTTTGCACAGCTCTTTGTCCGGAAGGTGTTTGCAAATTCATTCCGGCAATCTGCACGCCCCACGTTACGGTATATTTGCCCTAACCTGCTATTCACCCACGCTTACGCGATGCTGTACCAGTTTTCGGTATTCCTTTGGGGAGAACCCCAGTTTCTGGTTAAACAGGTTGATCAGGCTGTTGCTGCTCTGGTACCCCACCTCATAGGCAATCTCTTCCACGGTCATAAAAGTGCGGGCCAGCAGTATTTTGGCCTGGTCAAGCCGTGTATTGATCACATAGTCGATGGGAGACAACCCGGTCTCCTCTTTAAAACGGTGGGAAAAATAATAAGTGCTCAGATTGGCTATGTCCGCCAGTTCCTCCAGCGTGATCTTTTCTCCCACATGCCCTCTGATATATCGGATGGTCTTTTCTATAGAAGTATCTTCTTTCTGATTATGCAGTTCCCTCTCACTCAGCAGTTGAAGCAGTTTGTAGATCCGCATGGAACTGTCAAACATATTTTCAACCCCATCCTGTTCATAAAACTTCACCATATTGTAAATTAAATTTCCAACCAGCGCATTGTTCTGATTGCGTATCAGCGGTCCGAATAATTTGAGGATATGCCCGCAGATCTCATGGGAATTGGAACCGTCAAAATGGATATACACAAACTCCAGCCCATCCATAGCCTGGTAATAGTGGGGTTTGGCACAGTCCAGCAGCACCACGTCCCCTTTCTTCGCGTCAAAGGATTCCCCCTCATACTCCACGTGCAGGATTCCTTCCCTGATATAAGCCACAAGAAGCGGCGGGAAATACTCCCTTTTCATAAAATATCTTCCTGTACAAAAATAATGCCCGCACCAGGTAGGATAAAAATAAAGCTGCCTGGCTGTATCGGAAGGTGTAAAAGAGAAGCATACGGAACGGGCAAGGACACCGGTATCCACACTTTTCATATCTTCTTTTCTCCCTGTCTTTTTTATCTCATTATAATCCCCCTGACTAATAAAAGCAATATCCATGAACTTTTTGGCAAAAACCCATATTTAAAAGCACGCCGTATATGCGTATAATACAAGTATCAAAACAAACAAAGCAAAATCAAACTCAAAAAATCACCGTTATATCAAAGAAAATGGCCGTTTTCATGATGGGATAACTGCGTGCAGTTTAAAAGCATCAAAAGAATAAACAATTTATAAAAAAGCAAATTAATGTGAATTTATCAGGAGGAAAATAAAATGTTAAACGGAGAAAAGAGAATTGAAAGACCGCTTCGCTGGGGAATGATCGGTGGAGGAAGAACAGGAAATGTCGGTTACAAACACAGATTGGGAGCATTGAGGGACAACACGGCATATGAACTGGTGGCAGGCGCTTTTGACCTTGACTTTGAACGTTGTAAAGATTTTGGTATGAACCTGGGCGTTGCCAAAGACCGTTTATACCCGGATTACAAGACCATGTTTGAGGAGGAGGCAAAGCGTGCGGACGGTGTGGAAGTGGTTTCCATCGCAACACCAAATTTTACGCACTATGAGATCACAAAGGCAGCCCTTAATGCAGGACTTCATGTGATCTGTGAAAAACCTCTGTTCTTCAAAGTGGAGCAGGGTGAGGAAATCAAAGCCCTGGCAGAGAACATGAATAAAATCGTAGGTGTTACATACGGATTCTCAGGAAGCCAGCTCCTGCTTCAGATGCGCCAGATGGTGCAGAACGGAGATTTGGGAGACATTCACATGGTAGAGCTGCAGTACACACACGGTTTCGCCTGTGATGAGATCGGTGATAAAGTTTCAGAAGGGCAGAAATGGCGTGTTGACCCGGAAAAATCAGGCCCATCCTTTGTACTGGGCGACCTGTCCACACATACCTTTTATATGTCAGAATTAATCTGCCCGGAACTGAAGCTGAAACAAGTTCTCTGTGACCGCCAGAGTTTTGTAAGATCACGGGAACCCCTTGAGGATAATGCTTACGTTCTGATGCGCTACGAGAATGGTGCCGTGGGCCGTATGTGGGCTTCCGCTGTTAATGCAGGCTGTATGGACGGACATAGGATCCGCATTGTGGGATCAAAAGCTTCCGTTGAATTCTCCGACAATCAGCCAAACGAACTGCTCTATCAGGTCCAAGGTGAGCCCATACGCAAAATGATCCGTTCCATGCCCTACCTTTATGATGCGTGCAACGCTGATGAGCGACTGGGTGCCCTGCATGCAGAGGGGCTTCCGGAGAGCTGGGCAAATATTTATCTGAAATTTGCCATTGCCATTGACGCTAAAAACAGAGGCGATGAGGAAACTTTGAAAAATCTTGTTTACCCGGGGATCGACGCTGGTATCGATGGTATCCGCTGGGTGACAAAATGTGTGGAATCCGCTGACAAAGGCGGCGTTTGGGTAGATTATAAATAATCGGATAAGAGGAGGAAAGAAAAATGCAGTTAGCCATATG
Source organism: Blautia marasmi (assembly GCF_900258535.1). NCBI lineage: Bacteria > Bacillati > Bacillota > Clostridia > Lachnospirales > Lachnospiraceae > Blautia > Blautia marasmi. Next base: position 1,874,475 of record NZ_OIWX01000001.1, on the reverse strand, counting down.
TACAGATGTTTTTGCAGATTTATCCTACACAGAGATGCTGGACAAAGTAAAATCTCTGGGAATCGACGCAGTGGAGATGACAGCGGGAGGATGGGGGGCCCGCAAACACTGTGACACATCCAGACTTCTGGAGAACCCGGCAGAGCTTAAAGCCTTTCAGGAGGAATTGGAGAAAAGGGGCATGCGCATTGCGGCCCTGAATACCTCCTGCAACCCTCTCTGGCCTTCCGAGACAGGGGAAGAGTATAAAAAATCCATGTATGCCTGTGTGGACCTGGCAGAGAAACTAGGTGTTACAAAAATCGTAGCCATGGCAGGACTGCCGGCAGGAAACGAGACGGACACTACACCAAACTGGATCACTTCAACCGTATCATGGCCGGACTTCATGGCGCCTGCCTATGAATACCAGTGGAAAGTCACCATTGATTTCTGGAAAGAATTCGCAGAGTATGCAAAGAATCATAAGATTGAACAGATCGCTATTGAGGAATTTCCGGGGACCATGGTATGGTCGGCAGAGACTATGCTGAAGCTGAGAGAGGCCACAGACCCCATCATCGGCATCAATCTCGACCCATCCCACATGATGATCCTGGGAGCAGACCCCATTGCGGCAGCCCGTGCCCTGAAAGGCTGTATCTTCCATGTGCACGGCAAAGATGCCCGCATCGAGCGGGGCCTGGCAGACAGAAACGGTATCCTGGAACCAAAGCCTGTGACAGCATCCGCTGACCGGGTATGGAATTACGTCGCTGTGGGATGCGGAAAAGATCTGCAGTGGTGGAAGGAATTCTTCTCTGTTCTCAGTATGATGGGTTATCATGGGGATGTATCCCTGGAAATGGAAGATTTAACTATGTCTGTGGAGGCAGGGGTAAATACCTCGATCGATGCGCTCCGCCAGACCATCAGCCGGTAAAACAGGAGGAATCAACATGAAGATAGCATTTGACGTTGATGTCCTGGCAAAGCAGATGGACATCAACCGGATGGTGCATCAGGTGGCGGACTGGGGATATAAGTATATCGAACAGTCCCCCCATCCCCGCATCAATCCTTTTTACAAACATCCCCTCTTTTCAAAAGAATGTGAGGCTGAATACCGCAAAGCCCTGAGGGAGACAGGTGTGGAGATATCTTCCTTCATTGTGGTATACCGCTGGTCAGGACCCACAGAGGAGGAGCGCCAGTTTGCAGTGCGCAACTGGAAGCGTATGATCCGGATCGCCGCAGATATGGGTGTGAGAGTCATCAACACAGAGCTGTCCGGTGACCCCAACAGGCAGGAGATCTGCAATGGTATGTGGTTCAAGTCCATGGAGGAACTGCTTCCCATAATGGAAAAAGAAGATATCCGGGTGGAGATCCAGTCTCATCCCTATGATTTCTGTGAACTGAACAATGAGACCTGTGACATGGTCAAATCCTTCCGCTCCAAACATTTGGGATATGTGTATTCTTCCCCTCACGGTTTTTTCTATGATGAGGGAAAAGGGGATGTCCGTTCCATGCTGCGCTACGCCGGAGATGAACTGACCCACGTACTCTTTGCGGATACCTTTAACCAGACTTTGGACTGCCGCTATATTGCCAATCCCCCGTGGCTGAACGGCCGGGGAAAGGCTGACGTGACCATTCACCAGCACCTGGCTATGGGAGAGGGCGATGTGGATTTTGACGGCATTTTTGAGACCCTGCGGGAGATGGATTTTGCCAATAAACAGCTGCGTGAAGGTGCGCCCAAGACAGGCGGAGACAACATTGCCTGTATATCCATGTTTGGATTTCCGGAAAAAATGGATCGGCAGGCTCCGGAAGCACGTGAGAGGATAGAAAAAGAACTTCTCTGAGAAGAGAGAGGAATGGAGAAGCGGTATGAAAAATGAAAACACTACAGGAATACAGCAGTCAGGCGGGAAACTGAGCTGGGGGACACGTGTAGCTTACGGATGCGGAGATACGGCCTGCAATGTGGTTTTCGGTATGATCAGTACGCTGCTCACACTGTTTTATACGGATTACGTGGGTATCAATGCAGCAACCGTAGGATTAGTTATGCTCTTATCCCGTATTTTCGATGGTGTATCAGATGCCATAATGGGGATCATTGTGGAAAAGACCAATACCAGGTGGGGAAAATCCAGGCCCTGGCTGTTGTGGATGTGCGTACCTTTTGCAATTTCGGCAGTGTTGCTGTTTGCAGTTCCCCAGTCTAAGGTGAGCATTCAATTTTTATATATGTTTGTCACTTATAACTTCTGCAATACAGTCTGCTATACGGCTATCAACCTTCCCTACAGCAGTCTTTCCGCTATGATGACAAGGGTTTCATCCGAGAGGGATATGCTGAGTATCGTCAGGATGGGGCTGTCCCCCTTTGGCCGTATTTTGGCTGTGACCTGTACTATGCCGGTAGTGAAACTGTTTGGAGACGATCAGGCAGCCTGGGTGAAAACAATGGCAATGTGGGCAGCCATAGCTCTTGTGCTCCTGCTGATCTGCTTTTTCAAATGTGAGGAAAAAGTGGAGATTGAAGCAAAGAAAAACCAGAAAAAGGTTCCAGTAAAAAGTGCATTAAAAGCACTTGTATGTAACCAGTATTTTTGGGCGGTTGTGGTTTTATGGACTATGCAGAACGGAATTTACTGCATTACCGGAACCATCCTCCCATATTACTGCAAATATATATTTGGTAATGATACCTGGATGTACAGTACCCTGTATCTAACAGAGACACTATTGATCGTAGCAGTGACATTCTGTTGTCCTGTTCTGCTGAAAAAGTTTGGAAAGAGAAATATGTCCCTGGCCGGCATCTGGCTTGCGCTTATTGGTCAGCTTGTTTTCTTCCTGAACCCAACCAGTTTTCCCTGGATGGTCATGAGCTGCATCGTCCGTGCGGTTGGGCTTGCGCCTTTGAATGCGGTAGTATTTGGTTTCCTTGGAGATGTGGTTGAATTTGGTCAGTGGAAGACACATATTCGACAGGAGAGCTTGATCTTTGCAGGAAGTTCCGTGGGAATGAAACTGGGAGCCGGATTGTCCTCGGCTATAATCACAGGGCTTTTATCGGCAGCCGGTTATATCAGTTCTTCCGCCGGTTCTGCCATGCAGCCCCAGTCGGCGGTGGATATGATCATTAATATCTATAAATTCGGCCCTCTTGTTGTCTGGGTGACAGTTCTTATAACCCTGACCCTCTACAAGCTGGATAAAAAATATCCGGCTATTATGCAGGAGCTTATTGAACGTGAATCCCGCGGAGAATTATAATAATACGACAAATATATGGGAACCATAAAGAATATGGATAACAGGAATGCCATAACATCGGCAGCGCATATGCCGGATCTGTTTATGGGAATATAAGTCAGGAGGGATTTCGATGCAGGAAAAGACCATCATCACGATCAGCCGCCAGTACGGAAGTGATCCTTGGTTATATCGAAAAGAGAGACCCGAAATGACGGGATATATAAGAGCCGGAGGACAGCGCAATGGAAAATTGCCCTGTCCTCCGGTTTTTCTCTTGTGCTTCCGGGCAGGCGTGCTATAATAGGGTAATGCGTGTAATTGTGCAGCATTTTCTGCCCTGCCGGGCGGCGGCTGCAGGACACGGGATAGCTGGCAATATATTAAAATAAAGGGGGCATATTTCTATGGACATGAAACTGATCATGGCTATAATAACCATTACACTGGCGCTTGTTTTCTATACCATAGGTGTTTTCTCAGAGCGAAGGGCGCATACCCTGAAAAAGCAGCATGTTTTCATTTTCTGGCTTGGTCTTGTTTTTGACACCACCGGTACTACGATCATGAGCTTTATCACAAAAGAAGGCGGCGGGGCACAGAACGGCATGGGTCTTCACGGCATAACAGGTGCGCTGGCCATTGTTCTGATGCTTTTTCACGCATTATGGGCAACTCTTGTGCTTGTGAAGAAAGATAAGAAGAAACAGGAAAGCTTTCACAAATTCAGTATTTTTGTCTGGCTTGTCTGGCTGGTACCTTATATTCTGGGCATGGTAATAGGTATGAGCCACTGACGTAACAGTTCAGACAGGTCTGCGCATTTACTGCGCTGACCGTATGAAAAAGTAGTGCCAGCTTTATCCAGCCCATCGCGAAGCGATTTTTAATGGCTGGATGCGTAACGGTTCAGCTTGTCTCAACTGTTACCCACTGACCGTGAAGACAAAATTTCCGGCTTTACAAAAAACAGGAAATGTGCTAGCATGAAATTTATAGTGGAAACACGAGGACGGAGAGAGTATGTACAGATTTTCTTTTACAGAGAAGTTCCGGGTGCTGAGAGGAACAAAGAGGACTGTGCGGAAGATGGCTCCTGAGAGGCGCACCGAACTGTAACCTGACATAAGCGGCAGGGGCAGCAAGGCTGCGACAGGTTCCGCCTGTTACAGCGGGAAGGTATGTAGGTACCTGATGAGGTCTGTGCTGTGAGGCGCGGATAAAAAGAAGTGGTAACACGGGTTAGGATGCTCGTCTTCTCATAATGAGGGGACGGGTGTTTTTTTGTTCCACAAGAAAGTAAAGGAGATACAAATGGACAGGAAAAAATATTATATCACCACAGCGATTGCCTACACTTCAGGCAAACCGCACATTGGCAACACTTATGAAGCAGTGCTGGCTGACAGTATCGCCAGATTTAAAAGACAGCAGGGTTATGACGTGTTCTTCCAGACAGGAACAGATGAGCACGGTCAGAAGATCGAGATGAAGGCAGAGGAAGCCGGTGTGACCTGCAAGGAATTTGTAGACCGGGTATCAGGGGAAATTAAAAATATCTGGGATATGATGAACACCTCCTATGACAAGTTCATCCGCACCACAGATGATCATCATGAAAAACAGGTACAGAAGATCTTCAAAAAACTGTACGACCAGGGTGACATCTACAAGGGGCATTATGAGGGGATGTACTGTACTCCCTGTGAATCCTTTTTCACAGAGTCCCAGCTTGTGGACGGCAAATGTCCGGACTGCGGACGCCCTGTAACTCCGGCCAAAGAGGAGGCATATTTCTTTAAGATGAGCAAATATGCACAGCGCCTGATTGACCACATCAATGAACATCCGGAATTTATCCAGCCGGTTTCCAGAAAAAATGAGATGATGAACAATTTCCTGCTTCCGGGACTGCAGGATCTGTGTGTGTCCAGAACTTCATTTAAATGGGGAATCCCGGTTGATTTTGACCCGAAACACGTGGTGTATGTGTGGCTGGATGCCCTGACAAACTACATTACCGGAATCGGATACGACTGTGACGGGGAGAGTACAGAGCAGTTTAAGAAAGACTGGCCTGCAGATCTGCACTTGATCGGTAAAGACATTATCCGTTTCCATACTATTTACTGGCCCATTTTCCTGATGGCCCTTGATCTGCCCCTTCCGAAACAGGTATTCGGACATCCCTGGCTCTTACAGGGGGACGGCAAGATGAGCAAATCCAAAGGGAATGTCATCTATGCAGACCAGCTTGTAGACTTTTTCGGGGTAGATGCTGTGCGCTACTTCGTGCTGCATGAAATGCCCTTTGAGAATGATGGTGTCATTACCTGGGAACTGATGGTGGAGCGCTTGAATTCCGAGTTGGCCAACACCCTTGGAAATCTGGTAAACCGTACGATCTCCATGTCCAACAAATATTTTGACGGCATTGTGACCGGTACGGGTGTGACGGAGCCGGTTGACCAGGACTTAAAGGCAGTTGTTCTCGGAACAAAGAAAAAAGTGGAGGACAAAATGGAAGAGCTTCGTGTGGCGGACGCCATCACGGAAATATTCTCCCTGTTCAAACGCTGCAACAAATATATAGATGAGACAATGCCGTGGGCACTTGCAAAAGACGAGAGCAAGAAAGACCGTCTGGCAGAGGTGCTTTACAATCTGGTTGAGGGTATCTGTATTGGTGCATCCCTGCTGGAATCCTTTATGCCGGAGACCACAGAGAAAATCCTGTCCCAGTTAAATGCGGCAAAGAGGTCCTATGAGGAACTGGATCACTTCGGTTTATATCCGTCAGGCAGCAAAGTTACAGAGAAGCCGGAAATTCTCTTTGCACGTCTTGATGTGAAAGAGATCATAGAAAAAGTTGAAGCCATGCGTGCAGCCGAGGCGGCAGAAAACGCACCGGAAGAAGAGAATAAGGAAGAGGAGCCTGTTGTGGATATAGAGGCTAAACCGGAAGTGACATTTGATGATTTTATGAAAATGCAGTTCCAGGTGGGTGAGATCATTTCCTGTGAGGAAGTGAAAAAATCCAAAAAACTTCTTTGCTCCCAGGTGAAGATCGGAAGTCAGGTAAAACAGATCGTCTCCGGTATCAAGGCAAGCTACAAGCCGGAAGATATGGTAGGCAAAAAAGTAATGGTCCTGGTGAATCTAAAGCCTGCAAAACTGGCAGGGATCTTATCTGAAGGAATGATCTTGTGTGCAGAGGGGCTGGACGGAGAACTGGCTCTTATGACACCGGATAAGGATATGCCGGCGGGTGCTGAGATTTGTTAAGGGGAAGATAAAGAGAAAATGCCGCGGGGATGTGCTGCATCATGGCACATTTCCCGCGGCATTTCTGTATCCCGCCGGAGACACCCCTGTCTGCTTTTTGAAAATCCTGCTGAAATACAGGGGATTATCATACCCCACCAGGGCGCCGATCTCACTGACCGTATAGTCCGTTGTCTCCAGAAGCTCCCTGGCCCTGCGGATCCGGACGGAGGTGAGATACTTAAGAGGCGGCACATTCATGTACTGCTTAAAGCTGCGGATAAACCAGCATGTGCTCATGTGCTGCTGTCTGGCATACTCTTCAATTTTTATGTCCCGGTAATAATTTTCATTAAAGTAATGGATTGCTTTTTCCATCTCTTTTTGAATCCTGTGTCTCTCCCCCGGCCCCTCCATGCAGTGGCGGCGCACCAGCAGAAGAAGCTGCTCTAAAAGCAGGGGAAGCAGGTCCTCATAGGCAGGGCGGAACACCTGAAGTTCCCGTATCATCTGGAAGAAAAGATCCCTGTATTCAGAGAACACACCTGCATAGAGAATTTGATTTTGTGTAAACCCGGCTTCCTCCAGGAGAGATTCTGCCCGGTATCCGGTAAAGTGGACCCAGAAGGCTTCAGGTTTGTCTTTTCCGTAATACACATATTCCTGGCGGACGAAGGGCCGCAGAAGGACCATATTCCCCTCACTCACTTCCACTTTTTCCTGGCCAATGGTAAACCAGGCACTCCCGGAAGCAATATAGATAAGCTGGTAATCGGCCCGGCCTTTGGGTCTTAATGTGGACATGGAAGGGCGGGAGATAACTCTATATACTCCGCTGCTGTTAATGCGCAGGGGAACCTGCATATTTTCCAAATCTGTTTCCGCGTGGTTCAGATATCCGGTGTTTACATACATAGGGCGGTGCTCCTTCTTTGCTTTTGCAGTTTTGTTCTTTCTTTTCTTGATTGTATCATTTTGTGCATGTTTTGTCTAATACAGGATATGGATTTTGCTGTTCTGTCTTTTATAATAGGCAGTATGGGGCGGCTTTTCGGCAGGTCCGCATATTTACTGCGCCGGTCCGGAAAAGTCACAGTATAAAATACATTTTCAGGAGGGCTATGACCAATGATTGTACCCAGATATTATGAAAACCTTCACATGCTGCACGAGAACACCATGCCGAACAGGGCCTATTATATACCTGCCGGCACACAGAGAGACGACCTGTGTGAGAACAGAGAGAATTCCGACAGATTCCAGCTTCTGAACGGTAACTGGAAATTCAAATATTTTGACAGTATCTATGACCTGAAAGAAGAATTCTTCAGAGAGGGATACGATACAGGAAGTTTTGATGAGATCCCTGTACCGGGATGCTGGCAGAATTTTGGATATGACAAGCACCAGTACACCAATACACGTTATCCGTTCCCTATGGACCCGCCGTATGTGCCCCAGGAGAACCCCTGCGGTGCTTATGTACATACCTTCAATTATGCACAAAATGAAAGTGCTCCAAAAGCTTATCTTAATTTTGAAGGCGTGGATTCCTGCTTTTATGTATGGGTAAACGGCAGCTATGTGGGCTACAGCCAGGTATCACATTCCACAAGTGAATTTGACGTGAGCAGCTTTTTGAGAGAGGGCGAGAACACCCTGGCGGTGCTGGTCCTGAAATGGTGCGATGGCAGTTATCTGGAGGACCAGGACAAATTCCGTATGAGCGGCATTTTCAGGGATGTATATCTGCTCAAACGTCCTGCACAGGGAATTTTTGACTATTTCCTGACAACAGACATTGCGCCGGATGGAAAGAGCGCGGCAGTGGACGTGGCAGTGACGTATTTCAATGAAGCGGTGCCTGTAAAAATCTCTGTCTATGATGCAGAGGGAAGTCTGGCAGCCGAGAGCAGTCAGGTTACAGAGGACGGCAGGATCAGTATAACCCTTCAGGACCCGGTTCTCTGGAACGCAGAGGAACCATACCTGTACACCGTAGTTTTGGAAGCAGGGGGAGAGATCATCACGGACCGCATGGGTATCCGTGAAATCTGCAGCAAAGACGGAGTGGTTTACATAAATGGAATAAAAGTGAAATTCCACGGCACCAACCGTCACGACAGTGACCCTGTCACAGGATTTACCATCAGCCTGGAACAGATGAAAAAAGATTTACAGCTCATGAAAGAGCACAATATCAACTGTATCCGTACCAGCCATTACCCAAATGCGCCGCAGTTCTATCAGCTCTGTGACGAATATGGCTTCTTTGTCATAGATGAGGCGGATAATGAGAGCCATGGAACCGCGGATATCTATATGGAGGATGATTCCTGGGAGGAGAGGGCATCCAGATGGAACCATGCCATTGCGGATAACCCTGCCTTTACAGAATCCACTGTGGACAGGACACAGCGCTGCGTGCACAGAGACAAGAACCGTCCCTGCGTGGTGATCTGGTCCATGGGAAATGAATGTGCATATGGATGCACCTTTGAGGCAGCGCTTGCCTGGACAAAGGAATTTGACCATACAAGACTGACCCATTTTGAGAGCGCCCGCTATACAGCAAAGGATAAAAAGTATGATTATTCCAACATAGACCTGCACAGCCGGATGTACCCTGCCATTGAGGAGATCCATCAGTATTTTGCGGAGAATCCCGACAAACCGTATGTTATGTGCGAATATTGCCACGCAATGGGCAACGGCCCCGGTGACTTTGAGGATTATTTCCAGGTTATCCAGCAGTATGACGGCGCCTGCGGCGGTTTTGTATGGGAGTGGTGTGACCATGCCATTTACATGGGCAAGACCATTGAGGGCAAAAAGAAATACGCCTACGGCGGGGACCATATGGAATATCCTCAGGACGGCAATTTCTGTATGGACGGACTGGTGTACCCTGACCGTACACCCCATACCGGACTTCGGGAGTTTAAGAATGTCCACCGCCCGGCCAGAGTGGTTTCTTTTGACCAGGAGAAAAAAGAGGCAGTTCTTCACAATTACATGGATTATGTAAACTTAAAGGACTATCTCTATATCACTTATACTGTAAACTGTGACGGGACCATTATTGGAGAAGGAGAGATCTGCCCGGACAATATGCCGGATATCAGTGCGCACAATGAGGGGATCCTTGCACTTTCTTATGAGGTGCCCAAAGCCGGCAAATGCTATCTGAAACTGGAATACCATCTGCAGAATGCAACAAAATTCCTGCCGGAAGGCTTTAAACTGGGCTTTGATGAAATGCAGATTCAGACAGAGGATATGAGAAACCAGAAAGCTGTCAAGATTCTGGAAGTGACAGAGGAATCAGGAGAAACAGGCAAAGTGGCTGGGCAGCCGCCTGTATTCAGTGTGGCTCAGGATGACAGAAACCTGTTTGTGAGCACAGATAAATTCTCCTACACCTACGACAAGCTTACCGGGTTATTCTCCGAACTTAGTTATGTAAACTGTAAAGTACTGGAACGCCCAATGGAATACAACGTTTGGAGAGCACCCACAGACAACGACAGAAACATAAAGAATATCTGGAGAAAAGCAAAATACGACAAGATCGTGACCAGAGCTTACCGCACAGACTATACCGTTTTGGAGGATGAGGTGCAGATCCACACGGTTCTGTCGGTTTCAGCGATCATCATCCAGAGGATTCTGGATATTGATGCCACATGGACCATTCATGCCAACGGAAGGATTGACGTGAAGCTGGATGTGAAGAAAGATCCGGAATTCCCGGAACTTCCAAGATTTGGTCTTCGTCTGTTCCTGCCCCGTGATATGGCTGAGATCAGATATTATGGATTAGGCCCTGTGGAAAGCTATCAGGACAAACGGAAAGCAAGCTATCATGATGAGTTCCATGCCAGTGTAAAAGACCTGCATGAGGATTATATCCGTCCTCAGGAGAACGGCAGTCACGATGACTGTGATTATGTAAAGGCAGAGGGCAGCAGAATCAGCCTTGCAGCAGTAAGCGCCGGTACATTCTCCTTTAATGCATCAGTATATACCCAGGAGGAGCTTACCGAAAAGGCTCATAATTATGAGCTGAACGCTTCACCTTATACCGTGCTCTGTCTGGATTACCGCCAGAACGGTATCGGTTCCAACAGCTGCGGTCCCAGACTTCTGGAGCAGTACCGCTTTGTTGAAAATGAATTTACCTTTGCAATCAGCCTCCTTCCGGTGGTAAAATAATAGCATAACTGAAAATATGAAATGGGGATGCGGACGGCCTACTCTGCGGGACAGCAGACGCGGCGGGTGGCAGCCCCATTTTCGTACGCGGGATTTTTGGCCCGGAGGCGGTTTTGCATGGACTTTTGCCGGTGACTGTGAGGGCACAAAACAGTTATACATTACTGTTTATTTATGGAGGAGGATACTATGTGCAGCAGGATTGAAATGGAAGGCCCTGTTTATAATACACGGGATTTGGGAGGATATACAGGAAAGGACGGCAGGAGTATCAGACCTCACCGCCTGATAAGGAGCGGTGCCCTTGGAAAATGTACAGAGTCTGATATCAGGCGTCTGACAGAGGAATATGGACTGAAAACAGTCGTGGACTTAAGAACGAACGGCGAGAGAACTGAGTTGCCGGACCCCGAGATAAAGGGAATAGAATTCATACATGATCCCCTTTTAAGTGACACCATGCTGGGAATCACCAGGGAAGGCCAGGAGCAGGCGGACAGTCTTTCTGCCATGATCCAGGATCTGCTGAAAGAGGCAGAAAACCATCCTAAAGAAAAAATGGAAGCCATCTATCTGGCGCTTGCCTCAGACACCTTTTCCGTCACAGGGCTGAAACATTTCTTTGAGATCCTCTTAGCTCAAAAAGAAGGGGCTGTCCTCTGGCACTGCTCTGCAGGAAAAGACCGGGTGGGCACAGCGACAGCACTTCTTCTGACCGCGCTGGGCGTGGACCGGGAAGTGATCATCCGGGATTATCTCCTGACGAACGGATATCTGGAGCCGGAGACAGAGGCCATGATCGCAAAGGTGGCTGAAAAGGTTCAGAACGAACGCATTCTAAATGGAATCCGTATTTTAAACGGAACGGAGAGAAGTTACATAGAGTCTATGTTTGCGGAGACAGAGAGACAGTGTGGGAGTACAGAGGCATTTCTGAGGGAGCGGCTGGGGCTTACGGATGAGAAAACAGAGAGGTTGAGGGATATGTATCTGGAGTAAAAGAAAGAGCAAGGCAGCAGATGATACCCCGCCGGGTGTGTCGGGGGCTATCTGCTGCTTTTTTCGTGGGATTTTGTGACTGTTCAGTACCCTCACAGTTACAGGCAAAAATCCATGCAGAATCGCCATTGGCGATGGGATTTTTGCTTGGCCGTGGAACACTTTCTTATGGTCAGCGCAGTGAAAGTGCAGACCTACTGAATAGTGATGGGGATTTAACAGTTCTTCCGTATCACCCTGCAGGGGTTTCCCACAGCAACACTGTTATCCGGAATTGATCTTGTCACAACACTTCCCGCTCCGATAACCACATTACTGCCTATAGTCACGCCGGGCAGGATCACAGCGCCGCCTCCAATCCACACATGATCCCCGATAATGACAGGCGCGGTCCTGGTCTTGCAGAATGAGAAACTGCCGTCCTCCTTTAACGGGCCGAACCGGTCTGCTGCGTTGGTGGGATGAAAGGCAGTGTAGATCTGCACATTGGGGGCGATTAGCGCGTTATTGCCAATCTCGATCCTGTTGTCATCCAGAAAAGTACAGTTCATATTCACTTCACAGTTATCTCCAAAGTAAATGTTGTTCCCATAATCCACATAAAAAGGTGCAGTGATCCACAGATTATCACCCCGGCCGCCCAGAAGGCGGTTTAGTATATGATCTTTATCTTCCGAATCTTCAGACGGAAGTGAATTGTATTCCCGAATTAAATTCTTAGCCAGGTGCCATTGTTCTAAAAGTCCCGGGTCCCCGCAGTCATACAGTTCTCCGGCCAGCATTTTTTCGCGTTCTGTCATTGGGTTTCCTCCATAGAGATTTGCTGCAATATTTCAGCAGAGCGATGATATTTTCCGTGTTTTTATTATAAGTGTTCTATATATTTTATTCAAGAAAAAGACAAGGCTTTATCCATAAAATAAAAGTCGTTACTGTTTACAGCCCTGCAAAAAACGCAGTTCTGTAAACAGTAACACGCTTCGCGATGCACAGATATGGAGCATTTTGCCCCATATCGCGCTGGCTGCCTCGGAATTTTCATGCGCAAGCGCATAAAAACACCTCGCGGGATAGCAGCCGTGAATAGTAACTATAAGTCTGCCATTAATCCTGGACGGCGCTGTGGCTTCTGATAACCATCGGCTGACAGGAATATTTTCCAAATTTGTCATTGACAGTTGAAAGCCAATCGGTTATAGTATCCATTAATAAGAGGGAGTAGCTGGCGCCGCAGGCGTTTGCGATATCGTCAATCTCGATGGGAGAAATCCTGTCCGTATCGTGATGAAACAGCGAGACTTTTATTGCATGCTTGTTGTGCAGTAAAAGCCTCGCTTTTTTGCGTTACAGGCCATAAGAGACCACTGGTCTTTACAGCGCCTGTAACGCAAAACGGTATGAAAGAGGTTTTTATAAAGCACACTAGAGATAAGTAGTATGTGTCCGTAACTGTTCAGTACCTTCACAGTTGCAAGCAAAAATCCATGCAGAAGCGCCATTGGCGATGGGATCTTTGCCTGGCTGCTGAATATTTTCTTACGGTCGGCGCAGTAAATGCGCAGACCTGCTGAATAGTTAGATGTATCCGCACATGGAACTATGGCAGCAGTGCATAGGTTCCGCAAAAAACGTTTGGAGGAGAGCGAATGAAAGAATTTTATCAAATGTCGAGGACAGAGGCGCAGAAAACCATCAATGGAAGTACGCAGCCTTTGACAAACCAACAGATTAAGGCCAATCAGGAAAAATACGGCCCTAATGCTCTGGTGGAAGAAAAGAAAAAATCCATTCCGCAGATTTTCCTGGAGCAGTACAAGGATTTCCTTGTTATCATCCTGATCGTAGCTGCCATTGTTTCCGGTGTCCTGGGGGAAATGGAAAGTGCCATTGTCATCCTGGTGGTGATCACCATGAATGCCATTCTGGGCACCGTGCAGACCGTGAAGGCAGAGCAGTCTCTTGACAGCCTGAAAGCCATGTCAGGACCTGAGGCAAAAGTGCTGCGAAACGGAGATGTGGCAAAGATACCGTCTGACCAGGTCACGGTAGGCGATATTGTCATGCTGGAGGCCGGGGACTATGTACCGGCTGACGGACGCATTCTGGAAAATGCCAGCCTTAAAGTAGATGAAAGCGCACTGACAGGTGAGAGTCTGGGTGTGGATAAGACAGAAGACCCCATCGAGGGCCAGGTGCCTCTGGGTGACAGAACCAATATGGTGTTCTCCGGAAGCTTTGTCTCCTACGGGCGGGGTTCCTTCCTTGTAACCTCCATCGGCATGGAGACAGAGGTGGGAAAAATTGCGAAGCTGCTGAAGACCACATCGGAGAAAAAGACACCCCTGCAGATGAACCTGGACCAGTTTGGACAGAAGCTGTCCATCATAATCCTGGTTTTCTGCGGCATTCTGTTTGGAGTCAGTGTTTTCAGGGGAGAATCCTGGGGAGAGGCATTCCTGTTTGCCGTGGCCCTTGCTGTAGCAGCCATCCCGGAGGCGCTCAGTTCTATTGTCACCATTGTGCTTTCTTTTGGAACACAGAAGATGGCAAGGGAACATGCCATCATTAGAAAACTGCAGGCGGTAGAAGGTCTTGGAAGTGTATCTATCATCTGCTCAGACAAAACAGGCACCCTGACCCAGAACAAAATGACTGTGGAATATTACTATGTGGAGGGCCGTGAGATTCCGGCAAAGGATATTGACCTGGATGACCCGGCACAGAAACAGCTCCTCCGTCACAGCATCCTCTGCAATGACTCCACCAATAAAAACGGCGAGGAGATTGGAGACCCCACGGAGACGGCCCTCATCAATCAGGGGGATAAACTGGGACGCCCCGCAGAGGTAGTACGTGACAAATACCCCAGATGCAGTGAGGTACCTTTTGACAGTGACCGTAAAATGATGTCCACCCTTCATAATTTAAGAGAGGGTGCAACCATGATCACAAAAGGCGCGGTAGATGTTCTTTTAAACCGTGTCTGTTCCATCCAGAAAAATGGTGAGATCGTGCCCATTACAGAGGAGGACCGCATTGCCATTGAAAACCAGAACCAGAATTTCTCCGGAAATGGCCTCCGTGTTCTGGCATTTGCCTATAAAAGAGTGGAAAATGGTAAACAGCTCTGTGTGGAAGATGAAAAGGACCTGGTATTTTTGGGACTCATCGCTATGATGGACCCGCCGCGTGAGGAGTCAAAGGACGCGGTTGCGGAATGTATCAGTGCGGGAATCAAACCCATCATGATCACAGGTGACCACAAGGTGACTGCAGCGGCTATCGCAAAACGCATCGGTATTCTGAAGGACGAATCAGAAGCCTGTGAGGGCGCTGTGATCGAGAACATGTCGGATGAGGAGCTGCAGGACTTTGTGGAAGGCATTTCCGTCTACGCACGTGTTTCACCGGAACATAAGATCCGTATTGTCAGGGCATGGCAGGAAAAGGGAAATATTGTGTCCATGACAGGGGACGGCGTCAATGACGCTCCGGCTTTAAAACAGGCCAACATCGGTGTGGCGATGGGGATAACGGGAACTGAGGTCTCCAAGGATGCTGCATCCATGGTGCTGACGGATGACAACTTTGCAACCATCGTCAAAGCCGTGGAAAATGGAAGAAATGTCTATAAAAACATTAAAAGTGCGATTCAGTTCCTGCTCTCCGGAAACTTTGCAGGGATCCTGGCAGTATTGTATGCATCCCTTGCAAATCTGCCCGTACCGTTTGCGCCCGTGCATCTGCTGTTTATCAACCTGCTGACAGACAGCCTTCCGGCTATCGCCCTGGGACTGGAACCTCATACGAAAGATGTCATGAAGGAAAAACCCCGTCCCATGAATGAGTCCATACTGACTAGGGATTTTCTCTCCTATATCGGGACAGAAGGCCTTGTGATCGGTATTATGACTATGATCGGTTTTTACATTGGATATCAGCAGAGTCCGCTGCTGGCTATGACTATGGCATTCGGTACCCTGTGTACCTCCAGACTTGTCCATGGATTTAACTGCAAATCCGTAAGACCTGTTTTATTTACTAAGAAATTCTTTAATAATATTTACCTCATCGGTGCATTTGTGTTAGGATTAGTATTGATCACCTCTGTGTTGATGATACCGGGTCTGCATAAGATCTTCAGCGTGCAGACATTGAACATGGCACAGCTTTTCACAGTGTATGGCTTGTCCATTGCCAATCTGCCGATTATCCAGGCACTTAAATGGGTCCGTGCCAAACTGAAAAAGTAAAGAGAAGGTTACTGTTCACGGTTGACGAGAGGGGAGAAGGAGAGGAGTAGAATGAACCTGAATAAAAAAGATATAAAAAATCTGATGTTTCTGATTCTGTTTGCTGTGGTAGTCTACGTGGGAATACAGAAGGCGGATGTGCTGTTGGTTTTTGCCCGTTTCCTGGTTGGGATCGCCTATCCTTTCCTTCTGGGTGCAGCGTTTGCCTTTGTGCTGAATGTACCCATGAGTTTTTTGGAGAAAAAGCTTTTCGGTATTGCTGAGAGCAAAGGAAAGATGAAAAAACTTGGAAGACCGTTAAGCCTGGTCATGTCCCTTATATTGGTGGTGGGCGTAGTCCTTGTTGTGATCCTTGTGGTGGTTCCGGAGATGGGGCAGACCTTTATGAGCGTCAGTGCCAGCGTAGAGGCTGCCATTCCAAAGCTTCAGACCTGGGCTGTGGAAACTTTCCATGACAACAAGCAGATCGCGGAGTGGATACAGAATCTGGAATTTGACTGGAATTCCCTGATCGGAGCAGCGGTTGACTTCCTGAAAAACGGTGCCGGAAATGTACTCAATTCCACTGTGGCAATGGCCCGTACGGTAGTCAATGTACTTATGAACTTCTTCATCGCCCTTGTGTTTGCGGTGTATATCCTTCTGCAGAAGGAAAAACTGACAGTGCAGATCCGGAAAGTTTTCTATGCATTTCTGTCAGAGAAAATTGTGAAGAAAGTTCTGGATGTGTGTTCCCTCAGTTACAGAACCTTTGCCAATTTTGTGACAGGTCAGTGTCTGGAGGCAGTGATCCTGGGCACCATGTTTTTCGTGTTCATGACACTGCTGCGGTTCCCTTATGCCATGCTGATCGGGATCCTGATCGCATTTACGGCCCTGATCCCTATTTTCGGAGCGTTCATCGGCTGTGCTGTTGGTACTTTTCTGATCTTGGTGGTAGACCCCATGAGAGGGTTGGCATTTATTGTACTGTTTCTGGTGCTGCAGCAGATTGAGGGCAACCTGATCTATCCTCATGTGGTGGGAAACTCTGTGGGGCTTCCTTCTATCTGGGTGCTGGTGGCAGTCACCGTGGGCGGCAGTCTGATGGGTGTTGTGGGTATGCTGGTTTTCATACCGCTTACATCGGTTGTCTATGCGCTGTTCCGCCAGACTGTTTACAAGAAGTTGAAGGAGCGGAAGATCCATGATATTTGAGACACATGCACATTACGATGACGAGGCCTTTGACGGGGATCGGGACAGCCTGCTTCCCTCCCTGGCAGAGCACGGCATCGAAAAGATCATCAATGTGGGTGCCAGCCTGCAGGGTGTGGAGGATACGGTTAAGCTGACTGAGAAATATCCTTTTGTCTACGGCGCTGTGGGCGTTCATCCTGACGAGGTAGGTAACCTTGACGAAGAAAAAATAAAATGGCTCAGAGGCCTGTGTGACCTGCCGAAAGTGGTTGCCATCGGTGAGATTGGCTTGGATTATTACTGGGATAAGGAACACCATGACATTCAGAAAAAATGGTTTATCCGCCAGATGGATCTGGCAAAGGAGACAAAGCTTCCTATTATTGTCCACAGCCGTGACGCGGCTAAAGATACTTTGGATCTTATGAAGGCCGAGAGGGCAGATAATCTGAAGGGTGTGATCCACTGCTATTCCTACTCTGTAGAGCAGGCAAAGGAATACATGAATATGGGATATTATCTGGGTGTGGGCGGAGTTGTCACCTTCAAGAACGGGAAACGGCTGAAGGACGTGGTAGCGTACGCACCGCTGGAATATCTGCTGCTGGAGACAGATGCCCCGTATCTGGCTCCGGAGCCGTACAGGAGACATAGAAACTGCTCTGCGTATCTGACTTATGTGGCGGAGGAGATCGCAGCGATCAAAGGTGTCTCTTATGAGACGGTGGTGGATGTCACCAGGGAAAATGCAGGAAAACTGTTTGGTATATGATCGTTTGAAAGGTTCTTGGGAGTAAATCCCGGGGACCTTTTTCTGATTCCGGAGGTTTCTTCGTTTTATGCCCTGTATTTGATTCCTGTTTGGAATGAATGATCCGGGAAATCGAATTGATTCCGTGCGCTGAAATTGATAGACTCATAAGCGGATCAGGCAATAAAAGATTTTACGGCCAGGCAATACACCCAGCCGTTTTTGCGATAGGAAAAGGAATACAGGAGGAAACTAAGATGCCGAATAAAGTAACAGATTTGAGAAGTGCGCTGGATTTACTGAGGACCATGCCGGGACAGCTTATGGAGACGGATGTGGAAGTGGAGCCAATGGCAGAATTGTCAGGGGTATACAGGTATGTAGGTGCAGGCGGAACGATCATGCGTCCAACAAAAGAGGGACCGGCTATGATATTTGGCAATGTGTTGGGACATCCCGGTGCCAGAGTGGCTGTCGGGGTGCTTGCCAGCAGAAAAAGAGCTGCGGTTTTGCTGGACTGCAGGCCGGAAGACCTGGGAAAAGTGCTCTGCAAAAGCGCGGAAAATCCCATCCCCCCAGTGCTGATACAGGAACCGGCACCATGCCAGCAGGTGGTGCACCGTGCCTCTGATCCGGATTTTGATCTATATAAACTGGTTCCCGCGCCGACCAATACGCCGGATGACGGGGGACCGTACATAACAATGGGAATGTGTTACGCTACACATCCGGACACCGGTTTCAGTGATGTGACGATCCACAGGCTCTGTATCCAGAGCAGGGATGAACTCTCCATATTCTTTACACCGGGTGCCCGCCATATCGGAGCCATGGCGGAGCGGGCGGAAGAACTGGGGCAGAAACTGCCCATATCCATCAGCATAGGCGTGGACCCGGCCATTGAAATAGGCTCCTGTTTTGAGCCGCCCACAACGCCTATGGGCTATGATGAACTGGCAGTGGCCGGAGCCCTCAGAGGAGAACCGGTAAAACTCTGCCGGTGCCTGACTGTAGAGGAGCGGGCCATTGCCAATGCGGAGTATGTGATCGAGGGTGAGATCCTGCCGCATGTGCGGGTGAGGGAAGACCAGAATACGGATACAGGATATGCCATGCCGGAATTTCCAGGCTACACAGGACCTGCCAGTGACCAGTGCTGGATGATCAAGGTGACGGCAGTGACACACAGGGAAAACCCTATTATGCAGACTTGTATCGGTCCGAGCGAGGAGCATGTATCTATGGCAGGTATCCCCACCGAGGCAAGTATATATGGGATGGTGGAAAGAGCCATGCCCGGGAAGCTGCAGAATGTATACTGTGCATCTTCAGGCGGAGGAAAATATATGGCGGTACTGCAGATCAAAAAGTCCGTGCCCAGCGATGAAGGCCGCCAGCGCCAGGCGGCACTGCTGGCGTTTTCCGCGTTCAGTGAGCTAAAACATGTATTTCTGGTGGATGAGGATGTGGACTGTTTTGACATGAATGACGTACTCTGGGCTATGAATACGCGTTTTCAGGGGGATGCGGATATTATCACCATTCCCGGTGTCAGATGCCATCCCTTAGACCCCTCCAATGACCCTTCCTGCTCTGCCGGAATCCGTGATCATGGAATTGCCTGCAAGACTATTTTTGACTGTACGGTACCGTTTGACCAGAAGGAAAGGTTTGTCCGTGCGCGGTTTATGGAGGCAGACCCTCTGAAATGGAAAGGAGTCCTTCCAAATGAGTGAAACAGCAGATATCATAAGAAATGAGGCGGCAGACATATGAGGATCGTGGTAGGTGTCACCGGAGCCAGCGGTGTGATCATGAGCAGGTATCTTTTAAAGGCATTGAAAAGCGTGGATAACTGTGAGGTGCATCTGGTAGTGTCGGAGGGAGCCAGAAAAACATGGGAGCTGGAAACCGGCCTGCCCCTTTCAACGCTTTTAAATCTGGCTGATCATGTACATGACAACAAAAATCAGGCTGCCTCTATAGCAAGCGGTTCTTTTGTTACAGATGGGATGATCATCATGCCCTGCAGTATGAAATCCCTGGCCGGGATCGTCTGCGGGTATGCGGATGATCTCATTCAGAGGTCCGCGGATGTGTGCCTGAAAGAGGGAAGGAAAGTGGTACTTGTGCCGAGGGAGATGCCTTTTGGAAAAGTGCACCTGAGAAATTTGCTGCATGCATCCGATCTGGGATGTGTCATCGTGCCTCCGGTCCTGACCTTTTACAACCATCCGGAGACAATAGAGGATCAGATCAGCCATATAACGGGAAAGATACTGCTGCAGTTTGGGCTTAGGCAGGAAGGGTTCCGGCCATGGGATGGTACCGGAGAAAAAAAAGATGAGCAGAGGTAAATAAAGATGCATAAAGTATATAGAACACAAGTATGCGGCATCACCATAAGGTGTGATGTGATCCGGATGGGCAGGGACTATGCGGTGACACTGCAGGATGAGGAGGCAGGGCATATTGGCTGCACTACTTTGTCGGCAGCCAGGCCCAGTCTTACAGGCCGGGGAATCAGTGCCACCACGTCGGTGCTCAGCTGTATGGGGCATAAGGATGAGGAGATCGCCCGAAGGTTTTCGGAGGCGGCTGCCGTAAAAGCTAAGGCGTCTGCAGTATGCACCTGCGGGATCCATATTGACGGGATCAGAGGAGAGCAGATCAAGGAGATCCTTGCAGCGTGTGAGAGGCTGAAAGAGGATGTACTGGAAGGGATAACAGAATAAATGCCATCTGTTCACAGGAGGGTATTGTAAAATATGGATTTTACAACACCCTCTTGATTTTTTGTATACCGATTGGTATAATAATAGGCAGAACAAATGATGGAAAATAAAAAACAAAAGATAGATACAATGCAGGACAGCCGGGAGGCAGTTATGGATAATAAAGAATTGATCTTAAAGTCAGCGCTTGATTTGTTTTATGCCAAGGGATATGACGCGGTAGGCGTTCAGGAAATCGTGGATAAGGCAGGGATATCAAAGCCAACGTTATATTACTATTTTGGAAGCAAGCTGGGACTTTTGCAGAATCTGCTGGAGGCGGGATATCAGGAGTTTGAGAGCAGGCTCCTTGATATTGCAAAGCCGGGGGAGAGTCTGCCGGGGGTGCTTTATCAGGCAGCACGTACCTTTTTTGACTATGCTGCGTCCAACCAGAAATTCTATTTATTCATGCTGTCTCTATTTTATTCCGGCAGGGAAAATGAAGCCTATAAAACGGTTTCACCTCTTATTGAGCGGTATTATAAGATCATTGTTAAGATTTTTGAGGATGCGTCCTCCCAATTGGGAAACATGCGGGGGCGGCAGGAATTATTTGCCGTGGGATTTACAGGTGTGCTCAACCATCATATTATGACAGTGAGCTACGGACTTTCCGAGGATGAAAGATTTGAAATTTCTGATGAGACCACATATGAGATCGTGCATCAGTTTATGTATGGAATATATTCGTAGTAAGGAAATGGCGTTCCTGCATGGTTTGTCTGGGCCTGCAGCATGAAGCAGAGCCGGAAAAGGAGGAAACAAAATGGCAAAATGGTATGAAGAGGCAGTATTTTACCATATGTACCCTATCGGGATGACGGGCGCCCCCAGGGTGAATAAAGAGGAAGGCGTTGTACACCGTTTCGAGGAGCTGGAAAAATGGCTGCCGCATCTTGCGGATATCAAAGCAACAGCTATCTATATCGGTCCCCTTTTTGAGTCTACCACCCATGGGTATGACACCAAGGATTATAAGTCCGTGGACCAGAGGCTTGGGGACAACGGGGATTTTGCCCGGTTCGTGGAGAAGGCCCACGCTATGGGGATCAAGGTTGTGGTGGACGGTGTGTTCAACCACACGGGAAGAGAATTTTTTGCCTTCCGGGATATTCAACAGAACCGGGAAGGTTCCCCCTACTGCGGATGGTATAAGGGCATCAATTTTGGAGGAAACAATCCCTATAACGACGGATTTTCCTATGAGGCATGGAGAAACTGTTTTGAGCTGGTGAACTTGAACCTGCAGAATCCTGAGGTGAAGGGATACCTTCTGGATGTGATCGATCACTGGATCGATACGTTTGATATAGACGGCATCCGGCTGGACTGTGCGGACTGTCTGGACTTTGGCTTCATGGAGGATATGCGAAGACGCACAGGGGAGAAAAAAGAGGACTTCTGGCTTATGGGGGAAGTCATTCACGGAGATTACAGCCGCTACATCCAGAATGGGCAGAACATGCTGCACAGTGTCACGAACTATGAACTGCACAAAGGTATTTATTCGGGTCACAATGACCATAACTATTTTGAGATTGCCCATACCATAAGAAGGGAATTTGAGGAAAACGGCGGTATCTACAGGGGGATGAAGCTTTATTCCTTTGTTGACAATCACGATGTGGACCGTATTTACAGTAAGATTAACGTGAAGGAGCACATTTTCCCTATTTATACGCTTCTGTATATGCTTCCCGGGATCCCCTCCGTCTATTATGGTTCCGAATGGGGAATTGAGGGCAGCAAGAATAATGGCGGGGACGACGCGCTCAGACCTGCTGTAGATATTGAGGAAGCCCTGAACGAGCAGAAAGATTCCAAGATCATGTTGTGGGTCAAGACACTTGGGGAAATACACGAGAAATATAAAACCTGCCTTGCAGAAGGCAGATACAGGGAGCTGCTGCTTACCAATAGACAGTTTTCCTTTGCCAGATTTACGGAGGAGGAAGGGCTTATCATTGCCGTGAACAATGATGAGAACCCGGCACAGATCAGTGTTCCGGTGCCAATGGATAATAAAACTTATGTAAACCTTTTAACGCAGGAGGAAGCAGTGCCGGAGAACGGCAGACTGAATTTTACAATAGAAGCAGCAGGCAGTGTCCTGCTTGAAATCCGTAACAGTTAGGCAAGCTGAACCGTTACGCATCCAGCCATTAAAAATCGCTTCGCGATGGGCTGGATAAAGCCGGCACTACTTTTTCATACGGTCAGCGCAGTAAATGCGCAGACCTGTCTGAACTGTTACGGAAATCCTACAGCGGGATTAAAGTGCTGTAAAATCAGAGGAAAACAAAGGGGAAGGACTTATGGCTAAAAGAAAAACAATGAAATTCTCGGAGATGGACCGCTATTTATTCGGAGAAGGAACACATTATGAAATCTATAAGCTGATGGGTGCACATCCCACAACACAGCGGGGCAAAGACGGCGTATATTTCGCCGTCTGGGCACCTCACGCCGAATCGGTATCGGTTGTGGGAGATTTCAACAAATGGGATCCCGACAAAAATGTGATGAAATGTGACAATGATATGGGTATTTACCAGCTCTTCGTACCAAAAGTGCGGGAGGGTGACCTGTACAAATTCTGCATTACCACATACAGCGGCAAGCTGCTCTTCAAGGCAGATCCCTATGCAAACTATGCGGAGCACCGCCCCGGTACAGCTTCCTGTGTATATGACATTTCCAAATTCAAATGGGGTGATTCTGTCTGGATGAAAAAACGCCTGGAATTTGATGAGAAGAAGGATGCTATGTCCATTTATGAGCTGCATCCGGGTTCCTGGAAAAAACATCCGCTTAATGACAAGGATGAGGACGGATTCTATAACTACAGGGAGCTGGCCCATTCTCTGGCAGACTATATCAAAGAGATGGGGTACACCCATGTGGAGCTGATGGGTATAGCGGAACATCCCTATGACGGTTCCTGGGGATACCAGGTAACAGGGTATTATGCCCCTACGTCCCGGTACGGAACGCCTGAAGATTTCCAGTATTTTGTAAATTACATGCATAAGAATAAGATCGGTGTGATCCTTGACTGGGTGCCGGCCCATTTCCCAAAGGACGCCCATGGGCTGGCTGACTTTGACGGAACCCCCACATATGAGTATGCAGACCCCAGAAAAGGCGAGCATCCGGACTGGGGGACAAAAGTTTTTGATTACGGCAAAAATGAAGTGAAGAATTTCCTGATCGCCAACGCGCTGTTCTGGATCCAGGAATACCACATTGACGGACTCCGTGTGGACGCTGTAGCCTCCATGCTGTACCTGGACTACGGAAGAGATGCAGGACAGTGGATACCAAACAAATACGGGGAAAACAAGAACCTGGAGGCGATTGAGTTTTTCAAACATTTGAACTCTGTGGTCCTTGGGAAAAACAAAGGCACAGTCATGATCGCGGAGGAATCCACAGCCTGGCCTATGGTAACCGGAAAGGCTGAGGAAGGCGGATTGGGATTCAGCTTAAAATGGAATATGGGATGGATGCACGACTTTCTGGAATATATGAAACTCGACCCATATTTCCGCAAATATAATCACCATAAGATGACGTTCTCCATGAGTTACGCCTACAGTGAGAACTACGTCCTTGTATTGTCTCATGATGAAGTCGTGCATCTGAAATGTTCCATGATCAACAAGATGCCTGGGCTTGGGCAGGACAAGTTTGAGAACCTGAAGGCCGGATACAGCTATATGTTCGGTCATCCGGGCAAAAAACTGCTGTTCATGGGACAGGAATTCGGCCAGTTCCAGGAGTGGAGCGAGGCCAGGGAGCTTGACTGGTTCCTGCTGGCAGAGCCGGAACACCAGCAGCTTCAGGCTTATGTGAAAGAATTGCTTACCTTATATAAGAAATACCCTGCTCTTTACGCAAATGATGATAACCAGGAAGGGTTCGAGTGGATCAACGCGGATGATGCGGCGAGAAGCATCTTCAGCTTTGTGAGAAAGTCTCCTACCGGAAGGAATAATCTGCTGTTTGTCATCAACTACACACCGGTTGCCAGAGAGGATTACCGGGTTGGCGTGCCGAAGAGGAAACAGTATAAACTGATCCTGAACAGCAAAGACCCCAGATTCGGCGGGGATACGCCGGTGGAGCAGACTGTCTATAAGGCAGTGAAGAAGGAATGCGATGGAAGGGACTTTTCCTTTGCTTATCCGCTGCCGGCTTATGGGGTGGCGGTGTTCCTGTATTAAATCCGATTGGTGAATGCTAAAATGTAGAACTGATACGCAGAGACTAAATTATAAAAGTCACTGTGTATCAGTTTTTTGTTACATTAAATATAGTTTAATATATTTTTAGCGGAAATATCGGCAGGAGCAGCTGTGTACTAAATGTAACTATTATGTTTGAACGGTTCTGTTTTAAGGACTTTTGACATGATAAAATAATAATATTAATAAAATTTGCGGGCAGGAATTTTAATTTGCACTTTTTAATGGGTAGAGGTTTTAATAGGACTCTACTCCTGCGGAAAGAGGGAGTAATGCAGACTATTAATATTGTTTTAGATGGATATGGTTTTTTACTATGCCTGATTATAGGAGTCTATCTGACAACAGGAAACCGGCGGAACAAGAAGTTGAATAAATATTTTGGATGGATTTGTCTGCTAAATATGTGGATGACAGCAGGTGATGTAACGAACTGGGTTTGTGAAGGAACTGCGCATGCTGCGTATCCATTTTTGCTGTCCACAGGTGTATTGATCTATTATTTATGTGTAGGGCCTATATTGTATGTTTATACCCTGTATGTAGTGGAATATTTGAAAACGGAGGTGGTCGTCCATAAGAAATATCTTACAGCATCAAAAGTTTTATGTGTGGTATATATGGTAATGACCGTATTGTCCATGTTCAACGGGATGTTTTTCAGAATTGCCCCCGGAAATGTTTACACAAGGGGATGGGGATTTTGGGTGTCCCAGGCAATACCATTTTTTATATATCTTATCAATGCGTGGGTTATTATCAGATATAAAGATTATATGGAGAAAAAAGATATCGTGCTGTTTTTAAGCTATATTATCCTCCCCCTTACGGCTGAGTTAATACAGGCACATAATTATGGCATAGCACTGCTGAATACAGCAATAACTATCAGCTTATTTCTGATTTTTGTGAATCTTCAATCAGAAAGAGAGCTGCTTTTAATACAGCGTGAACAGGAGCTGAAAGATTCACAGATCAGTATTATGTTGGGGCAGATCCAGCCCCATTTTTTATATAATACGTTAATTACCATCCGGCAGCTCTGCGATATTGATCCTAAAACTGCAAAGTTAGCAATGCGGGAGTTTGCCGGTTTTCTAAAAGGAAATATGGATTCTTTATCCAGCAGGATGCCCATTCCTATCATTAAGGAGATTAACCATGTAAAACATTACCTGTATTTGGAAAAACAACGTTTTCAGGGACGTCTTCATGTGAAATATGAAATTTTAGAGTGGGATTTTTCTATTCCCTCTCTCACAGTGCAGACACTTGTAGAGAACGCTGTAAGACATGGTATTTTAAGTAAACAGGAAGGCGGAACGGTTACTATACATACAGAAAGCGATGAGGAGTCCTATATTGTGCGTATCTCTGATGATGGTGTGGGATTTGATCCCAATAGGGCTTTTTCGGATGGCAGCAGACATATAGGTATCGAGAATGTGAAAAAGAGGCTTGAAGTGCTGTGCCATGGAAATATGGTAATCAACAGTATCCCAGGTAAAGGGACGGATGTTGTAATAAAAATACCAAAGAGGAAGGCGGAAATCAGATGAAATTTTTAGCAGTTGATGACGAGCCGTATGCGCTAAAAGATTTGCTGGAAGCATTGACAGAAACGTTCCCTGACGATGAAGTAAAGGGATTTACATGTGCTCAGGGGGCGATGGACTACGTGGGTGAGGCCAAGGTGGATGTGGCATTTCTGGATATTGAGATGGGGTATATGGATGGGATCATTCTGGCTAAAAATCTAAAGGACATACAGCCGGATATCCATATAATCTTTGTTACAAGTCATGAGAAATATGCAGTGGACGCGTTTGCAATCCATGCCAATGGGTATCTTCTTAAACCGGTGTATCCGGAGGAGATTAGAAATGAGCTCGAATTTATCTATGGAGAAAAGATGGCAGGAAGCCAAAAAGAGGTACGGATTCAGACTTTTGGGGGTTTTCGGGTTTTTGTCAATGAGCAGCCAATTACATTCAGACGATCCAAGTCAAAAGAATTGCTGGCTTACCTTGTAGACCGCAGAGGGGCAGATATAACTACACGGGAGGCGTGTGCTGTTCTCTGGGAGGATAAAAACTATGACAATTCATTAAAAAATTACTTTCAGAGTATCGTGCATGATTTGCGTCAAACATTGCGGCAGGCAGGTATTGAGGATATCATGATAAAGAAAAGAAATAGTTTTGCCATTCTTCCGGATAAATTTGAGTGTGACAGCTATCTGTTCTTAAAAGGAGATGTACGGGCTGTAAACAGCTACAGGCATGACTATATGAACAGTTATAGCTGGAGTGAATTTACGATAGGCTTATTTGAGGAAAAAATAAAATAGAGAAAGGCATTTCTACAGCTCGATTTCCGCGGAAATCGGGCTGTTTTTGTAATACTTTGGCTGTCCTAGCACTGCTATACTCGGATAAGAGACAGTTGGTTATTCATCACCATGAGGTGTTTGGATAAATAACCATGGAAAGGAGGCAGTGACCATGAAAAAAGAGGACACAAAAAAGACAGTTAAGGAAAACGGTGAGAAAAAGGTAAACCGTGAAATTACTCCATCAGAGATGGAGCAGGTTACGGGAGGCAGCAGCAGAACCCACCGCACATACAAGCCGGTACGTTAACCGTCCAAAAGGAGCCGTTTTCTAACGGCTCCGTCAATAAAGGCAGGAATGAGAATGAGAGAGAACATAGCAGAGAGTATATATTACGGTGGTTTGTATGCGCAGATAGCGTTATTTGGTGCGTTGATGGTAATGCTGACGTTACCTCTTAAAAAGAGTAAAAAGACAGCCGCTGTTCAATGGGGCGGTGTGATCCTGGGGGCTTTTGTGCTTGGATTCTGCCTATATTATGGAACAGATACTATTATACAGAGGCTGGACAGTATTGCGGACAGTTCCAGTTCTAATGGAGTCATACAGTTTATCTACAGTCTGATTACAGTAACCACAGTGTTCCTGCATACAGCTCCGGCATTATTGGTGATGGCGGCAGTGGACTGGATACACAGTGGAAAAAGGAGTACTAAGATTTTTGTATCCGTACTGTTTATGCTGGTAGTCGCTGCTGTATCACAGTTCTTTACGGACATTACCTATATATTCTTCTCAGATGGCAATGACGGATATTCCAGATATGCCCCATCATCGGCAATAAAAAGTGCGGTAGATTTCGCATGGCTTTTATGCATACTTCTCATTTACCGGAAGACCCTTTGTGAGAAGCTGAAAAAAGTATTGAATTTTGCTGAGGAACAGATTGCCCATATTATTTTGGTACCTTGTCTGGGTTATGTTGTTTTTGAGAGTGTAAAAGGTACATTGACGACATATGGTATTACCCTAATGTCTGTAGATCCTGGTAGTTTTCTGATCGCAGTGACCGTAGTGGTTTCCATTTTTGTAATGTATTTTTTGATGTACTGGGCTATTTTTAAGGCTGTAACAGTGGCTGCCGGATCAGCAAAGGTGAAAGCAGAGTTGGATGTTGCCAGCAAGATACAGCTTTCAGCTCTTCCAAATAAATTCCCGGCTTTTCCAAAAAGAAAGGAAATTGATATCTATGCAACCATGCATCCTGCTAAAGAAGTAGGCGGAGATTTTTATGATTTTTTCTTTGTAGACAAAGATCATTTGGCGGTGCTGATAGCGGATGTCTCGGGAAAAGGAGTTCCTGCTGCTCTTTTTATGATGAGTGGCAGAGCTATCATAAGGAATCAGGCACTGCTGGGAATGGAACCGGGAGAGATATTTATAAACTCCAATGTGCAGTTGGCAGAAAATAATAAAGAGGGAATGTTCATAACTGCATTTTTAGGGATTATGGATGTAAACACAGGTGAGATGAAATTCTGCAATGCCGGTCACAACGTTCCATATCTGTGTAGAGAAGACGGTGCGGTGGAAGCCTTGAAAATGAATCCGGGATTTGTACTGGCAGGGCTAAAGAAAACTAAATTTCACACAGAAAAAGTAACCTTGCAGAAGCACGAAAAACTGGTTCTCTACACAGACGGTGTGACCGAAGCAGTCAACACAAGCATGGAAATGTACATGGAGCCGCGTCTGGAGGATACGCTAAAAAACTGCTGCACAAAACCTGTCAGGGAAACGGTGGAGCAGATCACAGAATCCGTTCACACATTCGCAGATGGCGCTGAGCAGGCTGACGATATCACTATTCTGGTGGTTGAACGTGTATAGGATTACTTTTCGGTGGTTCTTCGGGAGTGCTGACAGTATCCAGAAGAGAGAGAAAATCATCCTTGTCACCAGAAAGTTCATCCATTTCAGCACAAGCTTTAAATAGCTGCAACAGATCTTCGCTGGAAAGCGGGGAAGAATTTTTATTTGTTTTCATAACAATACCTCATCTATTTTGAAGATTATTTTATTAAGGTATACACAGAAGTCAAGCGTTTGTTACATAAGGAGAAAAAATGGAAATTCCCGTAATGAAAGATCAGGAGTTTGAAGTTATCTATCAAAACTATTATAACAAAATATTTGCATATATCAAGAAACGGATTTCCAGCGTTCATGATGCAGAAGAGCTTACAAGCGATGTGTTCATAAATGTTTATAAAGGTCTGGCAGGATACGACATATCCAAAAGTGGTCTGAATACGTGGATCTTTGTAATCACAAATAATCGCCTGAAAAACTATTACAGGGACCGGAGGGACTTTGCTTCCATTGATGCCATGGAAAATGATTTTATACCGGATGAGGAAAGTCCGGAGAAAATATTTCTTCTGAAACAGCAAAGAGAGGCTTTGTTGGAAGGATTGTCACTTTTAACGAAAAGAGAGAGAAGTATTGTCATCAAAAAATACTATCTGGGGGAGAATTCTGCTCAAATTGCGGAGGAAATGAATCTTACAGCCGGTAATGTCCGCATTATTTTAAAACGCTCCCTTGAGAGATTAAAAACCATTATGGAGAGGCACGGGAGGTAAATATGTCAGATTTATTCAGAAAGTCAGCTTTGGAGAAGCTGTCATCGCCGGAGCAGTTGGACCGGGCGGTGGTAATTACGCCGCCGTCCTTTTGGATCGCTTTGCTGGGAGGCTTTTTAATTATATTGGGAGCATTGATCTGGGGAATCTTCGGGAGAATACCGGTGGATGTGGAAGCATCAGGAATTTATGTAAGTGGTGATGGTACCAGCGGTGTTTACTCAGAGATTGAGGGCGTTGTAACGGAGGTGAAAGCCCAGGAAGGCCAGAAGATAGAGAAAGGTGAGGTCATTGCCTATGTTGGGGGCGGAGAAATCTCCAACGAGATAGAAAGCCTGGGGGAACGATTGGAGGCTGTGAGGAAGGTTACAATAGACAGCAAGAATGATACGGTAACTGCGGACAACAAAGAGCTGGTAGATTTAAAAACTGAATTGATTGCCTTAGATACAACTTACGGGCAGAGCAATAAAGAGTGGGAAGCAAAAAAGGAAGAATTCAACCGGGAGAAGAAGAAGGTTACAGACCTAAAAGCAAAGGCAGATTCTCTGAAAGCATCCTATTACGGGAGCCTGGCCGACAGTAGTGATGCCTCGGCTCAGCTTGATTACAGCGAAGCCCAGACAGAGTTGAGTATGCGTCAGCAGCTTTATGAATCAGCAGTATCTTCATATCAGCAGGCAGAAGTGGAAGCACAGCAGGCACAGGCTGCCTATTCCGCTGCAAAGAGTACTTATGACTCTTCAGCCTCTTATGCGGAGAGTACGCAGAATGCTTATCAGCAGTGCACAGATGCCTGGAATGCGCAGAACGTATATGTGGAGGAACTGAGAGCCAGTCAGGCTTCTGATACGGAGATCCAGGCGGCAGAGGCAGAGCTGAAGGAAATGGAAACACAGAAAAACCAGATGCAGGAGGAAAATGAGGCTGCACAAAAGCAGCTTTTGGCGGATAGGTCTGCTATGAGTGAGGCGGAGGCACAGATGAATTTGTCAGACAGTGCTTATCAGACTGCTTATGACAGTTATACAGCAAGTACGGATGACTTGAATGCAGCACAGAGTGAATTTGATTCGGCAAAATCCAGATACGTTTCCTCCCTGAATGGGGAGCAGTCAGCGAGTGTAAGTCAGAATGTGGCAAGCAATGAGTACAGCCAGGCCATGACAGATTACAGTACGGAAAAAGCAATTTTAGAGTCCCTGGAGGAGACTGTAAAAGCATTGGAAACCCAGACAAAGCAAGCCAAGGAGGAGGTGGAAGTGAAGAAGGAGCAGACGGATGCAACCTTCTCGGCAGCAAAGTCTTCCATTATAGACCAGCTAAATACAGAACTGAAAAAAAACACGGAAAATCTGAAGAAGTATGAAATTACATCCACCCAGAGCGGTACGGTACAGGAAATCGTAATAGGTTCAGGTTCCATGGTGGGAGCCGGTACAGAAATTATTAAAGTAAAAAAAGGAACTTCAGATGAAAAAGAAGCACTCTGTTATATGCCGGTGGGGACAGGGAAAAAGGTTGTTCCCGGTATGGAAGTCATGATCTATCCCACAACAGTCAATAAACAGGAGTATGGACATATGACCGGCACAGTGGTTTCCGTTGCCTCATATGTAACATCGCAGACGGAGATGACCAAGAAGCTGGGGGATGATACTCTTGTCAGTGCATTTTTGAATAATGGACCTGTGGTGGAGGTAATATGCTCTATCAAGGAAGATTCTGATACTGTAAGCGGGTACTATTGGTCCAGCAAGAAGGGGGCTGAGGTAAATCTGACGGAGGGGACTATGCTGGAGGCAAGCATCGTTACGGAGCGGAAAGCGCCGATCACAATGTTGATTCCTTACTTAAAGGAAATGCTGTCAGAATCTGCATCTTCTAACGCGCAGGAGACGGAGGAGTAATATGGTAAAAAACTATGCAAAAACTCCTACCATATATCAGATGGAGGCCACCGAGTGCGGGGCAGCGTCTCTTTCTATGGTTATGGGGTATTACGGAAAATATATTCCTTTAGAGAAAATGCGTATAGAGACAGGTGTTTCCCGGGATGGCTGCAACGCTAAAAATATACTGATCGCTGCAAGAAAGTTTGGGTTCGAGGCAAAAGGTTACCGGAAATCCATAGATGCGCTTCTGGAGTTGAAACCACCATGTATCATACATTGGAATTTTAACCACTTTGTAGTATATGAGGGGCAGAAAGGAAAGTATTATTACATTAACGATCCGGCCATGGGGAGGCGCAAGCTTTCATTTGAAGATTTGGATGATGCGTTTACCGGTGTTGTCCTGACTTTCGAGAAGACAGAAAAATTTGAAAAGTCCAAGAGAGAAAAGACGTTGTTCAGCTTTATCAGGGGACGTCTGGAGGGACAGTACAGTTCCATACTGGCCCTTGTGGCAATCGGATTTCTGCTGGTATTTCCGGGGCTGATCATACCTATTTTTTCCCAGGTGTTTATTGATGATATTCTTTTGGGAGGCAATACGGGCTGGATGACGGCATTTCTGGCAATTATGGGGGGGACTATGGTCTTTCAGGCGGCCCTGTCTTTTTATAGAGGGGTTCTTCTCCAAAAGCTTCAGAACAAGATGTCCATGATCTCTGCGCACAAGTTTCTGTCGCATATGTTCCGGCTGCCAATGAATTTTTTTGACCAGAGGTATGCGGGAGACCTTGCAGAACGAGTAGAAAATAACAATAATGTGAATACATTCCTGGCAGGTGACCTTGCTGAGACCGTACTAAATATTCTGGTGGCTGCTTTTTATTTGATCCTGCTTCTTTTGTACAGTCCTGCACTGACTCTTATAGGTATGGCAAGTATTGTCATAAATGTGTTTCTGGTCAAATTCAGTTCCGGTGCTATTGCAAATTCTACTATGAAAATGCAGCAGGATCAGGGAAAAATGATAGGTGCTGTATTTGCAGGCCTGAATATTACCAGTACGCTGAAAGCGTCCGGTGCGGAGAATGAATATGTCAGCCGTATTTTGGGGTATTATGCCAAAACCATCCGTTTGGAACAAAAACTCGGTAAGATGCAGCAGATGATAAATGCTATACCGGAGGTTTTTAACGAGATATCTAATGTTCTGGTACTTTTATTTGGCGGTATACTGGTTATCAGGGGAAGCATGACCGCAGGTATGCTGGTGGCATACACCAGTCTTTTAACGTCTTTCACGGAGCCGGTCAATAAGCTGGTAGGATTTATCCAGAAGATCCAGACTTTGAAAGCAGATATGAGCCGGGTGGAAGATATCATGAAATATGAAACCGATAAAAAGTATGAGGAGTCAGAAAACACGGTACATATGACAACGAAACTCACCGGAGAAGTGGAGCTTAAAGATATTTCTTTTGGATACAGTATATTGGAAGAACCGCTGGTAGACAACTTTTTTTTCAAATTAAAGAGTGGCAGTTCCATTGCTTTTGTAGGAGCTTCAGGATGCGGAAAATCCACTGTCTCGAAGATTGTGAGTGGTCTGTATGTGCCATGGAATGGCCAGATACTTATGGACGGTATCGACGTAAGAAATATACCTAAGGAAATCATGAGCTCCAGTGTATCCACAGTCAGTCAGAGTATTACCCTATTTTCCGGGACGATCCGGGACAATCTGACTATGTGGAACAGCAGTATTCTGGAGGAGGACATTATCAAGGCGGCAAAAGATGCCTGTATCCATGATGTGATCACCAAGAAGCCGGGGGCTTATGAGTTTGTGCTGGATGAAGGGGGAGCAAATCTTTCCGGAGGGCAGCGGCAAAGACTGGAAATTGCCCGGGCCCTTGTGACAAATCCCACAATCCTTATTATGGATGAGGCCACCAGTGCCCTGGATCCCTTGGTAGAAAAAGAAATTATAGATAATATCAAGCGCAGAGGCTGTACCTGTGTCATTGTGGCCCACCGTCTTTCTGCCATCCGTGATTGCGATGAGATCATTGTTATGGAGAGGGGGAAGATTGTGCAGCGCGGGGGACACACAGAACTTTCCGAACAGCCGGGACATTATCAGCGGTTGATCCAGAATATATAAGGGGGAGAAGAATGGAAACTATCAGCTTAAAGGGCGGCACCATGTTTACTACGGAATTTCCGGATAGGGCTTATGAAGTCCTTTCCGGCAATGTGCTGCTTTATATTTTTCCTTACCGGAACGGAAAGGAAGGAAGAAGATTTCTCCTTCATGAGGCAGTAAAAGGGGAGCATATTCCCGGCCTTTGCTTCCAAAATGAGCATCTCGGAGCGTGGAAGTTTACCATGGTAGCGCTGGAAACAGCATCACTCAGGGAATATATCCCTGAGGATATGGGGCAGGTCAAGATGACTTGTGCGATGCATATGGGAATCCGGCTGTTTGATGCTGAGGAATTTGAGGAGCAGGCAGTAGAGCAGTATAATATCAATATCATTAAAGAGGAAGGCTATATCTATGCCACTTCTCAGGAACAAAAGCGGACCTATGAACAGGGGATCCAGATCATATACAATATGTTCAGCAAGAAACAGAGAAACCAAAAGACCGAGCCCAGTGGAAATAAGATTTATGATGCCGCTGCAGTTCTCTGCGATGCTATGAAAATACATATTGCGCCCTTCGAGACTATAAAAGAAAGCTGTAAACGAAAATTTTCTATATGGGACATTGGAAGGATATCCCACTTTACCTGTCGGGAGATCGTACTTGAGGAGAAGTGGTACCGGCATGATTCCGGACCTATTCTGGCATATAAAACGAAAGGAAGGACACCTGTAGCCTGTATTCCAAAAGGGCCTCATAAGTACATTGCGTATGATGTGACAGAGGGAAAACAGCAGATTGTAGATGAGGAATATGCCAGGACATTGGAAATTAAGGCTGATATGATATACAGACCATTTCCAGCAGAGAAGATCACTTTGAAAAAGCTGATGAAATTTGGTTTTCAGGGTGTTTACATAAGGGATTTTATAAACTTCGGTGTGCTTGCCTTTTTGGGGACTTTGATCGGACTGCTTCTGCCTATCATGAACCAGCAGCTCTATGATAAATTTATACCTATGGCGGACCAAAACGGATTAGTCCAGATTTGTATGGTGGTATTGTGCTGTACCATAGGAAATTTGGCGTTTACGGTGGTAAAAAATCTGGCCACGTTCCGCAGTATGAACAGTATGGAATATGCGGTCCAGAGTGCAACTTACGACAGGCTTTTCAACTTGCCCGAGAGCTTTTTCAGGCAGTATGAGTCTGCGGATCTTGCCCAGAGAACTATGGGAGTTACCGCCATATTTCAGGTTCTTGCGGATGTGATGATAAAAACAGTATTAAGTGCCGTCTTCTCCCTTTTGTACCTTTGGAAAATGTTCAGCTACTCATCCGGTCTGGCAGGGCCGTCTGTCCTCATGGTAGTGTTCACCATGGCTGTTATTGGGTATGTGGGATTCCGTCAGCTAAAGTATGAGGGAGAGAAGATGACACTGGATGGAAAGATATCTTCTATCATGTATCAGTTTCTCACAGGTATATCAAAAATCCGTATTGCCGGCGTAGAAAACAGGGCACTTGTAGAATATCTGAAACCATATTCCAGGTCAAGGGAGATTAATATCAGGAAGGAAAAAATGAGTGTTGGTGTTGATGCCTTTGCAGGTGCTGCAACACTGGTCTTCTCAATGGTATTATATTTTATCATGATTCGGAAAGGTGTCTCCCTGAGCATTGGTGCATTTATGGGATTTATGACGGCATTCGGATCTTTTTCCGGTTCTATGATGGAGATGGTTTCCTCCTTCCTGGATGTGAATAATGTAATCCCGGCATATCAAAGATGCCAGCCTGTGCTGAATGCACTTCCTGAATATGAGGAGGACACTATTCTTCCGGGCAGCATTCATGGGGATATTGAAGTGAGCAATTTGACATTTGCCTACAATCAGGAATCGGGAAATGTATTGCATGAGCTGTCCTTCCATATAAATGCAGGTGAATATATTGGAATAGTAGGTTCCTCGGGGTGTGGTAAATCCACATTGCTAAAGCTGCTTTTGGGATTTGAGAAACCACAGCAGGGCAAGATTTTTTATGACGGCAAAGACATTGACAGTATGGATAAGCGGGAACTGCGTAAGAAATTTGGGGTGGTACTTCAGGATGGGGATTTAATATCAGGAAGTATCTTTGACAACATTGTTATCACCTCTCCTAGTACCACACTGAAACGGGTGGAACAAGTGATAAAAGAGGTGGGGCTGGAGGAGGATATCAAACAAATGCCTATGGGTCTCCATACAATTTTATCAGAGAACAGCGGAACTATTTCGGGTGGGCAGCAGCAGAGGATCCTTATAGCCAGAGCAATTGTAGGGAAACCAAAGATACTGTATTTTGATGAAGCTACATCCGCACTTGACAATGTAACCCAGTCTATGGTATGCGAAAGTCTTGAAAAGTTGAGAGCTACAAGACTTGTCATTGCCCATCGTTTGAGCACGGTCATGAAGTGCGACAGGATATTTGTCATGGACAAAGGAAGTATTGTGGAAGTTGGGAGTTATGAACAGCTAATGGAACAAAAAGGATTGTTTTATAAATTGGCAACCAGGCAGATGGCCTGAAAAAATTACTGCTTTTTTGTAACAGAAAGAGATCAGCGGTGTATATAGGGATATAACAAAAAGATAAATCAAAGGAGGATTTAAAGAATGGCAGAATTAAAAGAAGTATTACAAAACGAGGAAGTTGCATTAGAATTTTTCAGCAAAGAGACACCGGAAGAAGCGCAGGCGTTCCTGAAAGATAAAGGGGTTGAAATGTCTCTGGAAGAGGTACAGGAACTGGGTAAAGTGTTAGAGGCTGCTACAAGTGAAGAGCTGAGTGAAGATGATCTTGAAAATGTTGCTGGCGGCGGAGTGATCAAAGATGCGTTTGATGATATTGTCAGCATTGCAAACACACTTACAAAGAAGAGTACCTGGAAATCTGTTGCTAGATGGTTCAGAAGGTGGTAAAAAAGAAATATTAGGAGACCCGCTGTTTTTCCTATGGAAAAACAGCGGGCTTTTTGTAACACAGGGGCTTTTGGGGTGTATATAAGTAAAAGAATATATTTTCCCGGAGGCGTCTATTTTGAAGAATAATAATAAAATATATGAGGCACCGCTTCTCATGAATTTGGAATTGACCACCAAATGCCCTCTTAGGTGTCCACAGTGTTACTGTGAGCTGACAGGAGGCAGGGATCTTCCCTTGGAGGAGGCGGTTTACTGGGTTGAAGAGGCGGCACGCTGCAAAGTGGAATACATTAATTTAAGCGGAGGTGAAACGATGTGTTACCCTCATCTATTTCCGCTTCTGGAAAAGATACATACACTCGGTATGAAGGCGAATGTAGCCCTCTCGGGGGCCGGATTCGAGCGAAAAGAGCTGGAAGACATGAAAAAGGCCGGCATCCATGAAATATGTATCTCTTTAAACGGCCCTACCGATGAAATTAACGCCATGAGCAGACAGGGATTTGATCTGGCGATCAAAGCGCTGGAACTTTTAAAAAAAGATGGGTTTCAAAATACCTGCATAAATTGGGTGATGCACAGAAGTAATGCAGACTATCTGGAGGATATGGCAAAGCTGGCCGAGGAATATTGTGTCAAAGAGTTGGTGATCATGGTGTTTAAACCTGATTCAGAACATGAACGCAAGGGGCTGCCTACAAGAGAACAGATAGAAAAAACTGCGCATTTTATAAAAAATTACCATGGTAGTGTATCTCTCTCCGCTGAAAGTTGCTTTTCACAACTACGGGTTTTGCTGGGGGAGCGCTTTTTTGGTAATTTAAACAGAGGGGTGGACAGGGGATGTGGAGCCGGACGGGATGGGATATCTGTAAATATTGATGGGAAGTTGACGCCATGCCGTCACTTGGAGTATCCGGAGGATACTAAAAGTCTTTCAGAGTATTGGAATAACTCCGAGATATTGAAACAGCTCAGACAGGTGGAGGAACACTTAGAATCGCCGTGCGGTGGGTGTAAATACAACCGTAACTGTCTGCCCTGTATGGCTGTTAACGCAAAAATGAAAAACCGGATTTCTTTTGGAGATACAAGCTGCGAATTATGGAAAAGAGGAGAAGTATGCCATGAAAATTAAAATACTGCCTTACAGGCTTCCCACCCCATATATTTTGTCTGACAAGGATACATTTTTTGGCGTTAAGACTCCGGCGGGAGAACTGGGTGTATTTTGTGCAGATAACAGAAAGGACTTTGAGAAGCTTATAGGTATGCTTAAATATCACGGAGATGCAAGTCTCGTGCCGGAATCTATGGGGGCTATGACTGTGTGGGGACTTTATCATATTGCGAAGCAGAAAAAACTGCCCCTCATTATATTAAGCAGTGGACCATACAGTGCACTGCCGTATAAGTATACCCCTTATAGGGAGAAGGAATGGCTGGAGGTGTCCAGGGAAATTCGCGCTTATCATGAAATGGCCCATGTGGTGAGCAGGGCCTTGTTTCCTGAAAATAAAGAACCTCTGCGCGATGAGGTAATAGCTGATTATATAGGTCTGCTGGCGGGAACCGGACATTATGATATAAATCTCGCGAAGGCTTTTTTAGGAATAGAGGGACGGGATTACAGACCTGGAGGCAGGCTGGAAAATTATCTCGTTGCAGGGCAGTCAGCGCAACAGATGATGCAGTGGATCTCTGAGGATATGGAATGGCTCTTTCATTACTGTTCTGAGAAACCTGATGATATTTTCGGATTGCTGGTGAGTCTGGAGAAGGGAAAAGCTTTAATAAGAGCAAAGGCTGAGGAAAGATTATGACAATACCTGTATATATAATGGAAGAGCATTATGAGGCTTATTACTACTGGAATTATTTTGTGGAGAAAGGCTTGATCCCTGCTTCTGGAAATTACCTGCTTCATGTGGATCATCATGATGACTTATCGCCGGGCAGTTATGACTGGGATTTCAAATGTATGCCAAATACTTTGGAGGAGGCAAAAAGATTCACCTATGAGAAGCTTGGAATAGCAGATTTTATCTATCCTGCAGTCTATAAAGGGATTTTTTCTACTTTACACACCTTTTTGTCTGTTCGTCCAAAAGAGTATGAGGACAGGGATATGGTTTTGAAAGGCAGAGAAGGTGAATTAGTTCCGGCAAATTATGTACCGTTTATTCATGCAAAATATAAAAAGGATCCAAACAGCCCTTATAAGTTTTTTAAGATGAGGCAGGGAAGCCTAAAACCACTGACTATCGAGGAACCATTGGTCCTGGATATGGATTTGGATTATTTTTATTGGGATGATGCCCTGACCACAACGCCGCCAAAAAGAGTGGAGATTTCCAGAGAGGAGTATGATTCTTTTCAGGAAGATCCGTATCATCCGTTCAGAATATTTCCAAAGCGGCTTTTTACAGTGGAACAGGAAGGGGAAAAACATTATCTGAGGTATCATGAACGGATTTTGAGGGAACGCATCCCGGAACGAGAGAAAGTAGAAAAACGAATCTATGATTTTACTTCATGGCTGTCAGAAAACCATATTGTACCCAAGGTAATTAATATCTGTCGTTCCAGATTTTCCGGTTATCTTCCCCGGGAGGCATTTCCGTTTGTGGAGGAAGAATTTCTTGCCCGTCTGGGAGAGATTATGGATATAAGAATTTGTGAGATAGGAGAATAGTATATGAATGTATCAGTAGAGAAAAAAGAGGACGAAGCTGTTTTAAGTGCACAGGGAAGAATTGATACCTACACGGCTGAGGAGTTTGAAAAGAAACTGATGGAGGTATTGAAAGAACAGGAATGCGTCCGTGTGGATTTTACGGAAGTTGAATTTATCTCCAGTGCAGGTCTGCGGGCACTCTTAAATGGCCAGAAATATGTAGACGAAGAAGAGAAAGAGATGATAATCTTTAATATTAACGAGGTAGTGGAATCTGTTTTTACATCTACAGGATTTATGAATGTTTTAACTGTGGAATAGTTTGTGTCCGGATGGAGATGTGTATGAGAGAATTGACCGTGGATGCTACCAAAACAGGAATGAAGACAGCGCTGGATACTTTTGAAAAACTGTTAGAGGAACATAGGTGCCCAGAAAAGTCTAAAATGGAATTTTCCATTGCATTTGAAGAATTATTTGTTAATATAGTACATTATGCATATCCGGATGGAGGAGGAATTGTCAGAATCGAGTATAGTGTTCTTGAAGAGAAAGACAATTCTGAGAAACTTTATGTAAAGCTGACAGACAGCGGAACCGCATATGATCCTCTAGCAAAAGAAGATCCGGACATAACGCTATCGGCCAGGGACAGAACCGTTGGGGGGTTGGGAATATATATGGCAAAACTGTTCCTGGATAAGATTTCCTATGAGCGACTGAATGAGAAAAATTGTCTTTTCTTTGAAAAAGGATTTCACGCTGCATAGAAAATTGTGTTAGGTATAAATTGAATTACAGTCGTATCATCGTGTATAATAGAAATAAAAATGTCACACATGACAGGAACGAGGTTGACTTATGCATATTATAGACATGCACTGCGACACCATCAGCAAAATCCGTCATTTAGAAAATGAGGGACAACACACTTCCCTCCGCCGTAATTCACTGAGTGTGGACCTGGAAAAAATGAAAAAGAGCGGCTATACCATGCAGACCTTTGCCATCTACGTCAACTGGGAGGAAGAACCGGACGCAGCAGGGGCAGCAAAAGAAATCCTGAAAGTCTTCCAGCGGGAGATGGACCAAAATCCGGACCTGATCTCTCAGATCACAAGTTACAGCGAGCTGGAAGCCAACGAAAAGGCGGGCAGGATGTCAGCACTGCTTTCCCTTGAAGAAGGGGCCATATACCAGGAATCTACAGATACCCTCAAGTGGTTTCACGAACAGGGCGTCAGAATGGCTACACTTACCTGGAACTATGAGAATGATTTTGGCTTTCCAAACTGCATGGGCAACCCCTTTACCCAGGAAATCTGGAGCTGGGGTGACAACCGCGGACTAAAGGAAAAAGGCATTCAGTTCCTGGAAGAACTGGAACACTTACACATACTGGTGGATGTATCCCACCTGTCAGACGGCGGATTTTGGGATGTGGCAAAATACTCCACCCGTCCTTTCCTTGCCAGCCACTCCAACGCAAGAGGTCTGGTAAAAGCCTCTGCCAGAAACCTGACAGACGATATGATCCGCACCCTGTCCAACCGGGGCGGCGTCATGGGTCTGAACTATGCCGTCTCCTTCATGCGCCCCGGCTGGAAGCCGGGCGAGGCCGGCACTACAGTGGAAGAGATCATACAGATGGCAGACTACATCACTAACATTGGCGGAACAGATTGCCTTGGCCTGGGAAGCGATTTCGACGGCATCTTAGAACTGCCTGAAATCTCCGACTGCAGCCGGATACCGCTTCTGGCAGAACAGATGGAAAAACACGGCTTTACATACACCCAAACAGAAAAAATCCTGGGCGGTAATGTAAAAAGATTTCTAAAAGAAAACCTGAACGAATAAAACCTCAGACTGCGCGGCTCACTTTTCGGAAAACCCCCAAAGTGAGCCGTGCATGATCCCGGACATAACACAAAACCCGGCTGCCCCCGCATCAAGCACGTCATTTACACGATCCGGAGTGATCCCGCCAATAGCATAAACAGGTATTCGGACAGATTCACAGACACTCCTCAAAAAAGGAAGTCCTCTTGCAGGAAGTCCCTTTTTACACTCCGTCAAAAACACATGTCCTGCCGTCACATAACCGGCCCCCATCCTTTCCGCCATAACAGCTTCCCCTGCAGAATGGACCGACACGCCGATCATCCCAAAGCCCTCCAATAAATTTCCCTCCTCAACCTCCTTAAGGAATTGTCCAAAAGACAGATGGATCCCCGAACACCCCAGCTCCCGTGCAGCCTCCGGCCAGGAATGCAAAATACAGGCAGTCCCATACCTCCTGCAAATTTCCAAAACCTTCCTTGCCAGCTCCACATATTCCCCGGCATCCAAATCCTTCTCCCTCAGCAAGATTCCTCTCGGCCCTTTCGCCGCAATCTTCTCAACCCTCTCCAAAAAGTCCCCCTCACAAAACCCCCGACTCGTCACCGCAAGCATTTTCCCATACGGAACCCCACTATATAACCGCCCCATCATCTTATTCCCATATTTTTCCATCATCTCATCCCCAAAACCCGAACTAAACAAAATTCCCAACACTAATATTTGACCTTCAAAAGCACCTATCTATACGCCAGCCAATCCTCCCTATCAAAACTTACCGGCAGAGAAAACCAGGAAGCAGTGGAGGCGGCGGGCAGGGGGGAGGTGTATGTTTGGGGCAGCGAGGTTAAGTGGAAGGTTCTGTGAAATCCACCTCTTACGGAAACTTAGGCGCGAACCCGCTGGTGAGCGTCTTAGTTGCAGTTAGAGGTTAGTTCACAGGTTCTGGAACGTCGAGCGGCCCCAAACATACACCTCCCCCTGCCCGCCGCCTCCACTGCTTCCGTCCCCCCCTTCTAAACAAACACATAATCATTCATCACCGGCTGCATCCCCTGTTCCAGAATCGACTGATAAACCTCCCGAACGCCTCTGTCATCTGAGATTTCAAACTGATCGTCCCCTTTATCTTCCAGCTCCTCCACATGGCTTCCCACACCTGTGCTGACACCTGCGGAAATCTTCGTGGCCGCTATGGTGATAACCTTATCACGGAACCCGGCCCGCTCCCTTGTGGATATGGTGATCCCTGCAAAGGGCATAAAAAGCCTGTAAGCCATGATCACCTGAAGTAACTGAGGTTCATGTACATCTTTTGGGTTGATCTTATCATTATTTATGATGGGCCGGAGTCTGGGACATGAAAACGCAATCTCAGCCTGAGGGTACTTCCTCTGCAGATACCACGCATGCATCCCTGTGGCAAACGCATCCTTTCTGAAATCATCCAGCCCCAGAAGGGCCCCAAAGGCAACGCCCCTCATACCGCCTTTTAATGCACGCTCCTGTGCGTGGAAACGATAGGGGAAGATCCGTTTATGTCCGGCCAGATGCAG
Source organism: Blautia marasmi (assembly GCF_900258535.1). NCBI lineage: Bacteria > Bacillati > Bacillota > Clostridia > Lachnospirales > Lachnospiraceae > Blautia > Blautia marasmi. Next base: position 1,831,466 of record NZ_OIWX01000001.1, on the reverse strand, counting down.
GGTCTCGTATTTATCAGAATTGTAGGTTTCCTGGAATACCGTCACATAATCTGCGCCGCATTTGTGAAGATAGGCATACTCATGGCTGTTCATGGGATAAACCTCCAGCCCAACCATTTTAAAGTGTTTTCTTGCTATCCTGCAAGCTTCCCCCAGATACTCCACATCACTTTTGGCACGGCTTTCGCCTACCAGTATAAGGATCTCTTCCAGTCCTGTTTTGGCAATGGCCGCCATTTCCATCTCGATTTCTTCCGCGTTCAGTCTTGCCCTGCGGATATGGTTATGGCAGTTAAACCCGCAGTAAATACAGTGATTTTCACAGTGATTAGAAATATAAAGGGGTGTAAACAGATTCACACAGTTACCAAAATGCTTCCTTGTCTCAGCCTGCGCAGCCTGTGCCATCTCCTCCAGCAAAGGTTCAGCGGCAGGGGCCAAAAGCGCAGCGAAATCGCTGGGTGTACGGATATCATGAGACAGGGCAGCCAGCACATGGGATTTTGAAAAAGCATTGTAGTCATAGCAGTTCATGTCCCGGATAACCTTGTCCATCACATCAGAATCCAGAGCTTCCATGCCCTCCATATATTCCATATGATTCGTTCTTTTTGCAGTCATTTTGAATCCTCCCTATTGTTCCAGAAATCCTGTAAGCGGAGAGGAGGCACTGGCTCTGCCGTTTACAATGCGCCCAAGGCCCGAGAGATAAGCCGTGCGTCCTGCTTCAACCGCCTTTTTAAAAGCCTCCGCCATATCCGGTATATCGCCAGCCGTTGCAATGGCCGTATTTGCCATAACCGCGGCAGCGCCCATTTCCATAGCCTCACATGCCTGGGAGGGGCGGCCGATCCCTGCGTCCACAATAATGGGAAGGTCAATCTCCTGAATCAATATTTTGATAAATTCCTTTGTGCACAAGCCCTTGTTGGTGCCGATGGGCGCACCCAGAGGCATAATACAGGAGGCTCCCGCATTTGCCAGGTCTCTGGCAGCGTTTAGATCGGGATACATATAAGGCATGACGATAAAGCCCTCTTTTGCAAGTATCTCTGTGGCCCGAATGGTTTCCTGGTTGTCAGGAAGCAGATATTTGGAGTCACGGATGACTTCAACCTTAACAAAATCCCCGCAGCCCAGTTCCCTGGCCAGACGTGCGATCCTCACTGCTTCCTGGGCGGTTCTGGCCCCGGAGGTATTGGGGAGGAGGGTTACACCTTCCGGGATATGTTCCAGTATACTGTCAGTACCGCTGTTGGCTCTGCGCACGGCCAGAGTGATGATCTCGGCCCCGGCATTTTCTATGGCTGCGCGAATCAGTTCCGGGTTGTATTTACCGGAACCCAGGATAAAACGGGAGTGGAATTCGTGTCCTCCCAATATCAATTTGTCATCTTTCATGGTGTTATTAACCTCTTTTCTATACGTCCTTTTCTCCAAGAATAAGTCTCAGTATCATATTTGCCTGATGTGCTGCGCAGAGTGCGACTCTGGGCGCCATCAGGCCTATACCGGAGGCGATATCGCTGGTGCCGTCCCCGCAGAGATACAGGTTCTTCATTCTTTGCTGCGTGTGTATGGCATTGCTGCTTCCATAACCGGCCATGCCGGAGCCGGATACTATGGCAGCATCCGGACGGTGTTCCAGCAGATGATTGACCAGCATGGCTTTGCTTTCCGCCCTGTCAAAGGCTTCGCAGATGATCCTGTCATCTGCAAGTATGACACCTGTATTGTCAGGCGTCAGTTTCACCGTATCTGTGCGGACGGAAATATAGGGATTAATCTCTGAGATCTCTTCCCTCAATGCGTCTGTTTTGTAGTCTCCCAGGTGCTTCATTTTGTAAACCTGGCGGTTTAGGTTGCTTGGTTCTACTCTGTCAAAATCAATCAAATGAAGACTTCCGATCCCGGCCCGCGCCAGCATGACAGCCACATTGGAGCCCAGTCCCCCAAGGCCCGCAATGGCAGCCCCGGCCTGTCTGATCTTCTTATGTACAGGAAGGGTGTGGCGTTTTATCAAAACCTGATCGATCTCAGATTTTGTCAGTATGGTATGTTTGTCTTCCAATTCAGCCGCCTCCTACAAAACTGACGATTTCATACGCATCGCCGTCCTGCACAGGGGTGTCAGCATAACGGCTTTTGGGAAGGATTTCGCCGTTTCGCTCCACGGCGATGCGCTGCAGGGAATATCCCTGTGCCAAAAGAAGTGTTTCTACTGTACAGGGGTCAGCAGGGTGAATTGCATTTCCGTTAATCTTTATCATTTCATATACCTCTTTTATGTATGTGCTGCTTTTACTTCAAAAAGCACCCAATGGTCAGCGGACATGGAATCCTTGCGTGCATTTCCGGGCTTGTCATTCATCATAAATATTCACGATCTCACCTTCCAAGATCCGGTTCATATTCTTCACAGCGCAGAAATTACCGCACATGCTGCAGGTATCCTCTTTTTCCGGTTTGGCCTCCGCCCGGTAGCGCCTGGCTTTTTCCGGGTCCAGACAGAGCCGGAACATCTCTTCCCAGTCCAGTCTCTTGCGGGCAGCGCTCATCTTATTGTCCCAGTCGGCAGCACCTTTCACTCCCTTTGCAATATCGGCTGCGTGGGCTGCTATGCGGGAAGCGATAATGCCCTCCTTAACATCATCCAGGTTAGGCAGGCGCAGATGTTCCGCCGGCGTTACATAGCACAGAAAGGAGGCTCCATAAGTGGCCGCGATGGCGCCGCCGATGGCAGCAGTGATATGGTCATAGCCAGGGGCAATGTCTGTTACCAAAGGCCCCAGAACATAGAAGGGGGCGCCCTGACAGAGTGTCTGCTGAATCTTCATGTTTGCCGCAATCTGATCCAGAGGCATATGTCCGGGACCTTCCACCATAACCTGAACGTCCTTTTCCCAGGCGCGTTTTGTCAGTTCCCCTAAGGTGATCAGCTCCTCGATCTGAGAGATATCAGAGGCATCCTGTATGCATCCTGGGCGGCAGGCATCCCCCAGACTCATGGTGATGTCATATTCCCGGCAGATATCCAGGATTTCATCGTAGTGTTCGTAGAAAGGGTTTTCCTGGCCTGTCATTTCCATCCAGGCAAAGATAATGGAACCGCCTCGGGAGACGATATTGGTGAGACGTTTATTCCGTTTGAATCTGCCTGCAGTTTCTTTGTTGATGCCGCAGTGGATGGTCATAAAGTCCACACCGTCCTCCGCATGCATGCGCACAATATCCAGCCACTGCTGTGATGTGATCTCCTTTAAGGGCTTGTGATAGTAGACCACAGCATCATAGATGGGGACTGTTCCAATGATGGCGGGACATTCTGTTGTCAGCCGTCTGCGGAAGGTGTGGGTGTCACCGTAGGAGCTGAGGTCCATGATGGATTCTGCCCCCATTTTTACCGCGTTATTGACTTTTTCAATCTCCATATCCATGTCCTTGCAGTCCCTGGAAATGCCCAGGTTTACATTGATCTTTGTTCTGAGCATGGAGCCGATGGCGTTTGGCTCCAGGGAAGTGTGTCTTTTGTTGCAGGGAATGATGGCCTGGCCTTTGGCCATGAGGACCATAAGTTCATGTACATCCATCTGTTCCTTTTTTGCCGCTGCTTCCATCTCACCGGTGATGATTCCTTTTCTGGCAGCGTCCATCTGTGTTGTGTACTGCATGAAACTCTCCTTTCTGTGAATGATACGGGGATAAGCGGCCGGATATGGGCTTTAGATGTTTATAGAGGGGGCTTTTTAGAAAAAAAGTGCACCCCGGATGGGATGCACCAAATATACATAAACTTCTGGTTCGCTTCCTACGCCGGCATTATCCGTATCAGGTTCCAGGGTCGAAATCCGTTCGTATTTCCTCTCAGCCGACGCGTCAGCTCCCCTTGCGTATTCAATTGTTTTCAGATATTTCCTACCATAATCATATAGCGGCAGGAAAGAAATGTCAACATTTAATTTTCTGTCAAATAGTATGGATCAGATATTCCTGTCTGCCGTCCCTTAAAAATACAGGCATGGAGTCAATAGGAGCCTCTGCTTCTGTCCACTGTCCGCCGTTTAAGATCTCACCGGTATGGGCATTGGTCCAGGTGCTTCCTTCAGGCAGATAGACCTTTCTTTTGAAGGCATGTGGTTCCACAATAGGGGCTGCCAGGATGTCAGGTCCGTACATATACTGGGTATCCAGTTCCCAGGTATTTAAGTCCTCCGGGAATTCGTAGAACATAGTGCGCATAACAGGAGCACCTGTTTTGTGTGTTTCCTCCATAAGGCTTCTGGTATAATCCCGCATCATCTCACGGATTTCAATGAACTTCTTCATGATCTGGTAATTTTCTTCCCCATAGCTCCAGATCTCATTGTCAGCGCCTGTTCCCTCTGTCTCCTCCCCGTCTGCTTTGTAGAGGGGCGTGCGCGGAAGGCGGCTGCCGTGAAGGCGCATCACAGGACAAAAAGCACCAAACTGGAACCAGCGGATCAGCAGTTCTTGGAAGTCCTTGTCATAAATATTGCCGCCATGGAAGCCTCCGATATCTGTGGTCCACCAGGGGATTCCGGAAAGACCCATCTGCAGGCCTGCCACGATCTGGTTGCGGAAATCCTGATAAGTGGAGTGGATGTCCCCTGACCAGATCAAAGCCCCGTACTGCTGGCTTCCTGCCCAGGCACAGCGCACTAGGTTCAGAACATCCTCCTGCCCGTTTTCTTTTTGTCCTTCATAGAAACCGCGGGCGTATTCCCGGGGATAGATATTTCCCTGCTGCATAACGCTTCCGGCATAATAACGGTAGTTTTCGTAATCATAGGTGGTGAACTCCGGTTCCGCTTCATCCAGCCAGAAAAGCTTGATCCCATTTTCCCCGTAATTCTTTTTGCATTTATTCCAGACATATTCTCTGGCTTCCGGGTTGGTGGCATCATAGAATACATTGTTGCCATGGAAATCCATCTGCACGTTCAGGCCGTGTTCTGTCTGGACAAGAAGCCCTTTCTGCCGCATCTCATTAAAGTTTTCACTGCGCCAGTCAATCTGGGGCCATACGGACACCATGAGTTCCATGCCATAAGAGCGCAGTTCCTCTGCCATCGCCTTGGGGTCAGGGAAGAAATGCTCATCAAAGCGGTAATCCCCGCAGCGCGGCCAGTGATAATAATCCACCACAAAAACGTCCACGGGAATGCCGCGGCGGTGGTACTCTCTGGCAACGGACAACACCTGTTCCTGGTTGTAGTAGCGCAGCTTGCACTGCCAGAAGCCCAGCCCGTATTCGGGCATCATGGGAGCCCTTCCCGTTACCTGGCTGTACTGGGATTCAATCTGGGCAGGTGTGTCGCCCGCTGTGATCCAGTAGTCCATTTTTTTCGTGCTGTCAGCTCTCCACTCTGTCACATTTTTGCCGAAGGATACGCTTCCGATGGCAGGATTGTGCCAGAAAAATCCGTAGCCTTTGCTGGATACATAGAAGGGGATAGACGCCTGGGAGTTTCTGTGTGCCAGCTCTATGTTGCAGCCTTTCAGATCCAGGATGTCCTGCTGATACTGGCCCATGCCGTAGATCTTCTCGTCCTTGTTGGCTTCAAAGGAGACTTTCAGACGGAAATCACCGCCGATATAAGGGGAGAACTTCCGGGCTTTGCGATTCAGGGCGCCGCCGCCGTCCATTTCCTTGAGCAGCATTTCTTTCTTGTCATTGAAGAAGGTCACAACCGCTGCGCTGTTCCAGCCCCTGGTATCAATGAGCGCTGAGATTTTGCCGTTTGTGATCGTGGCGGTCTCCTCATCTGCCTGAATCTGAGTATCTGACGGTGCCTGTTCTTTCAGGGCACTGCAGGCCAGGTCAAGAGGGCCTGAGGGGACAGACACCACTCGGAGGCTGTTCCGGCCCCATGCCATAATGCGGAGGGTTTCACCTGCATTGTGGTATTCAATATAGTTTTCGCCTTGGGTAAAGAATGACATAATTTTCCTCCTGTAAATAGATGAATAAAAGTCTGGGAGCCGGACACTGCCGGCCGCCGTGCATTTTCCAGTATTATAAGATTATCAGAGGAAAAAAACATCTAGGATGATGTCAGATCATATTAAAATCATGTCATGTTTCTGAATTGGCTGGGCGTCATCCCCGTGGCCTTTCTGAAAGAGATGGCAAAGTAGTTGCTGCTGTCAAATCCCACAGCAATGGCAATATCAATGACCGGAAGACTGGTTTCCCTTAACAGTGCCATGGAGCGGTTCAGGCGGTAGCGGTTTAAGTAGGAAATGGGGGTGGAGCGGAAGGACTTCTTGAAAAAACGGCAGAACTGCTCCCGGCTCAGGGAGACAGAACCGGCAAGTGCGTCAAGGTTTAAGGGATTCTGGTAGTTTTCGTCAATGTATCTTAAAATCTTCTTTTTCCGTTCCTCATTTATGTAGTCAGAGGTGGATTTGACATTATGTTTTTCTTCTTTGATCAGAAGGTGGAACAAAATCTGGTAAAGATATCCCTTGATCAATAGCTCACGGTAAGGGTGGGAGGCAAAATAGCTTTTTGTCAGTTCTCTGAGGAGATGCTGTACAGCTTCACATTTTAAATCTGTGCCATACATGACATAGGAGGAGACAAAACTGTTCTCAAAGAAAGGACTTAACTGTTCGGCCTGGATAATGTCCTGATTTTTGCTGGAAATAAAGTCAGGATGGAACACGATGGAGGAAAAACGGCATTTTTGGTTCCTGTACTGATAGGCAACGTGAAGCTGATTTGGCGGTATGAGGACAACCGTATCTTTTCCCGCAAGAATTGAAATCCCGTCTACCACCAGTTCCATTATGCCGTCCGTCACAAAAAGGATTTCGGCCTCCTCATGCCAGTGATTGTAGAGGATCAGGCCGTTCTCGCAGTATTCCATGTCCTGGTATACCTGAATGGGAAATTCATGGCTTCCGTGAGCGGCCCGCTCTTTTAAGTTATCATTAACCGCTGGATGGATCTTCATAGTGGATCTCCTGTACAAAGAAAAGGCATTCTGGATGAAAATCTTCCGGAATGCCTTTACATGAAGTTTCAAACACATTATGGTTCGGATATTACCTGTTGAATTTGGCCGCCAAATCCTCAAATTCCGAAGCAAAATCTCTGACAGCCTCCTCGCTGGTCGCCCAGGAAGTACAGAATCTGAGGCAGGTATGTTGCGCGTCAGGCTTACACTGGAAGGTGGTCAGGAATCTTTCATTTACGGCTTCCGCCAAGGCATCCGGGAAGATAGGAAATACCTGGTTGGTAGGTGCAGGTGCCAGAAGCGGAATGTCCGCTTTTTCAAACACGTCCTTCAGGACCTGAGCCATGGCAACACCCTTTCGTCCAAGTTCCAGATACAGCCCGTCCTTAAACAGTTCTTCAAACTGTACGCCCATCATCCAGCCTTTTGCCAGGATGGCTCCGTGCTGTTTCATATTAAAACGGAAATGATCCTTAAATTCCTCTTTTACGATCACCAGGGCTTCTCCGAACATGGCACCCACCTTTGTTCCGCCAATGTAAAAAGCATCACATAGATCCGGCAGGTCCGGGAAGGTCAGGTGTGTCTCCTCCACAGCCATAGCCATGGAAAGGCGCGCACCGTCCATGTACAGATACAGGTCGTGGCGCTTGCAGAAGGCGTACAGGGTTTCCATTTCTTCTTTGGTGTAAACAGTACCCACTTCCGTGGGATTTGATATATAAACCAGGCGGGGTTCCACCCAGTGTTCATTCTCATGTAGTTTTAAGACAGGGCGGATGAGGTCCGGTGTCAGTTTTCCATCATCTGTGGGAATGGAAAAAACCTTATGTCCCGTAGATTCAATGGCTCCGGTCTCGTGAGTGTTGATATGACCGGTATCAGCGCTTAAAACAGCTTCATAAGGCCGCAGGATGTGGGAGATAAAAGTCAGGTTTGTGAGAGTCCCGCCGGCGATGAAGTGAATGTCCACGCTGTAATCCTCAAGTGCTTCCTGAATCAATTCCCTTGCATTGTCACTGTGTTCATCCAGCCCGTATGAATTGTTCTGGTGATAATTGATGGTTTCCAGCGCCCTGAGTATGTTTGGATGCGCTCCTTCACTGTAATCATTCTGAAAACTATACATGGTAAAAATCCCCTTTTTTCCGTAATTCAATCGCATTCAGAGTTCATACATAAACTCAAAATGACATGCTGCTGTTTCAAGCTACATTCTATCACACTTTCCCGGAAAAACAAATCATTTCGTTGAAAATGTCCGTTTTTGTTGATATAATGGGCGCAACGAGCCAAGTGGGAGTTCGCTCACATTTGGCGACTGCAAGGAGATTGGGAACGCAGTTTCCAATATAATGGGCGCAACGAGCCAAGTGGGAAGAGAGGTGAGGTTGTATCAAAATAGGTGAAGTTTCAAGATTACTGCATATATCTCAGGATACAATCCGCTATTACATGGAGCTGGGCCTCTTAGTTCCCGGAAGGCATGGGAATCTGTATGATTTCAGTGAGGACAGCATTGAAGATATCCGCTGGATACACAAGCTGAAGGAAATGGGATTCCTGTTAAAAGAGATCCAGAAAGTTTTGTCCCTCAGGCGTACCTCCAACTGGGTAGAACCCCAGGAGATTGCCGAGTACCTGATCCTTCTGGATAAAAAGAAGAAATCTCTGCGTGAGGACATAGAGAACATAAAGGATGAAATTGCCCGCATAGAGGAGGAAGAAAAATCCTTCACCATTGAGACTGCGGGGGACAAGGTTCTGGTAGGGGTTCCGCTGAAGGCTCTGGAATATCTGCGCTGTCCTTTCTGCGGGGAGGCGTTTGCTGTGGAGCAGGTGCAGATGAACAGCAGGTATATTTATAACGGAAAACTGGCCTGCGCCTGTGGATATGCGCTGGAAATCAGGGATGGGATCGTTCTGTCTCCCGGTGCGGCGGATGAAGCGGACGGGGGTGCAGACTTGGAACGTGAAAAATACAAGGATCTTCCCGCATCCGTGGTGACCATGCTGCAGAGGAGCTATAACTTTCTCCTGCACCGTGTTTCCGGGCTGCAGCTCTATGACAGGGTGGTTATGGAGACGGATATCAACGAATTTTTCTATTTATATACACATTTCAGAAAGATAGAGAACCATGTGCTGTTTATTATCACAGACCGTTACCCCCAGGTACTCAGGATGTATAAGGAGAGGATCGAGTATCTGAAACTGGACCTGGATATCCTTTATCTGGCAGATGGCAGCGGGGATTACCCCCTGAAAAAGGAAAGCGTGGATTTGCTGATCGACTATTTCAGCTCCAATTACAGGGAGGCGGCAAGGGGAGAATCTATGCATAGGCAGATATTCAAATACCTGAAGAGAGACGCAGAGATAACAGGCTGCTATTTTTCCGGAAAAGCCGGGGAAAGGCAGTTTGATAAAATGCAGTTTCTTGAGGAAATGAAAGAAAATGGATATGCACTGATAAAGGAGCGGATCATTGACTGCCCGGTGGAAGTGGGAAAAGACAACCGGCTTTTGATGTACGAAAGCAGAAAAGAAGACGCATAGTCGGACAGAACAATATTGCAGCATTGCGCAAATAACGTAACAGGGCAATACACGGAAGTAAATCATCCGGGTATTGCCCTTTCAAAACGCATTCTGCTGCTCCTCTCATGTCTTCATCCGGATAGATGCCGCATTTGCATGACCGGGAAATCCTTCGCCTTCTGCCAGGTGGGAGGCCAGACCCGAAATCTGCTGCGCCGCCTCTTTTGTAAGGCGCTGTGTTGTGCAGACTCTGGAAAATGTGCCGATCCATACTCCCCCGCTGTAACGGGCTGCTTTTCCCGTGGGAAGGGTATGGTTGATGCCGTTTACATAGTCGCTGTACACAACCGCCGAGTATTTCCCGATAAACAGGGAGCCATAATTTTTAAAATGATCCGTATATGCCAAAGCGTCATCGAACTGCAGCACCAGATGTTCCGGTGCAAAAGCATTGGCAAGCCTGCAGGCATCCTCCAGGGAATCCGCCAGTATGACTTCGCCGCACGCATTCCAGGAGGCGGATGCGATGTCCTCTGTCTCCAGCTCGGGAAGCTGTTTTTCCACCTGGCGGATAACCTCAAGACCAAGCTCCCTGTCCGTGGTGATCAGGCGGGCGATGGCCTGGGGATCGTGTTCCGATTCGGAGAGAAGGTCTGCAGCGATACAGGATGGGTCGGCGTTTCCGTCAGCGATCACCAGGATCTCGCTGGGACCGGCCAGAAAATCAATGCCGATACGCCCGTAACACTGGCGTTTGGCTTCAGTCACATACTGGTTGCCCGGGCCTACGATCATATCAACAGGCTGGATTTGCTTGGTTCCGCATGCAAACGCCGCAATGGCATGGGCACCGCTCAGAGCATATATTTCATGGATCCCGGCAATATCCATAGCCACCAGGGTGGAGGGATGGACACTGTCAGTGCCGTTGACGGCAGGCGTGCACATGGCAATCCTTCTCACGCCGGCTGTCCGGGCAGTAATGCCCATCATAAGGGCAGTGGAATACAAAGGATATCCGCCCCCAGGGACATAACAGCAGCAGGAATCAACTGGAATGATATTCTGCCCCAGAAAAATGCCGGGTGATATCTCATAGTCAGTAAACCCGTGCAGGGAAGCTTTCTGCTTTACTGCAAAATCCTCCAGCCGCTGTGCCGCGGTTTTCAGGTCTTCGATCAGTGCAGGGGAAGTAAGTTCATAGGCACGCCTGATCTCTTCAGGGGAAATACGCAGACCGGTGCGGGTATTTCCGTCAAACTGCGTATTATATTCGATCAAAGCCTCGTCTCCCCGCACAGCCACATCTCTGATGATGGCATGTACTTCAGCCTCCAGATCCTGCTGTCTCCGGCCATCCACAGGCTTTGCTTTCTTCAGATACTCCAAAAAAAATCCCTCCCTTGCAAATGCTGATATACCATAACCGTGAAGGCACTGAAAAGTTACGTTACATCTAGTATACAAGAGAGGGAAATGCTTTGGCAAGCAGATTATTTCTGACGGTAGCCGTATGCCTCCAGATACTTCAGAGGAATGGACATGCGTACCGTTTTATTGGGATTTACGGTCTGGCAGATGGACAGATCAGCGGCAATGGACTGCAGCATGATAGCCTCATCAGAGGTGAGTTCTGTCTCAGTCACCATAAAATCATGCAGATACTCCACTGCTTTTTCCCAAGCCTGGTCCACTGTTTGGCAGGATGCCACAGCCATGACCTGGCTGTCTGTGACCACAACCGGATAGGGCTTTCTGCAGCCGGGAATGACGGTGAGTTTTAAGGTCACTTCACCTGCGATCTCCACGCCGCACCCGCCGATCTCCCCATCACCCATGCAGGCATGCAGGTCGCCCAGGGATAATAGCGCCCCCTTGGCAGACACGGGAAAATACACACTGGCACCCTCCCCAATCTGGGTACAGTCCATGTTGCCCCCGTGAGTATCCGGTGTATCTGTGGGGATCTCCCGGCCTGCGGGGGCTACCCCGATAACCCCGATCATAGGTTTTTTGTCCAGGGAAAGACGGGAACTGAAGCGGATTTTCCCATCTTCTATGGGGAGACGTTTGAATGCAGGGGCTTTTACCAGGCGGGCAAGACAACCAAAGTCGGAATCAATCTCAGTAACACCCATATCAGCAAGTGAAATCTTCAGTATTTCTGCCTTCAGGGTATCCCCCGGCTCTGCCCCTTCCACGAAAATGGGGCCGGTTGCAGGATTCAGTTCATCAAAGCGCAGTGAATCAAAGGAACTGTCCTCCGGGATCAGCCTGTCCCTGAAACAGTCGTAAGTATGTACAGTGACGGTTTCACCGTCTTTTATGGTGAGAACAGGAGCATGCTGTCCGCTCATTGTATAGATCACATGGTCCCGGTTAAGATTTTTCATAAAGTTCCTCCAGAAAACAAACTATTTTTATTCTTTTACAAGGTGCTTCTTTTTTTCCACATACTGGTCTGAGGACGGGTCATCTTCCAGTTTCATGATGGTCAACCCTGTAAAGCCGAAGATGGCTGAGACAATGGGACAAAGAATATTAAAGAAGCAGTACGGCAGATAAGCCAGCGTGGGTACCCCTAAAAATCCGGACATGGTGGCACCGCAGGTGTTCCAGGGAATAAGGGGAGAAGTCACGGTACCTGCATCCTCCAGTACACGGGAAAGGTTTCTGGGGGCCAGTCCCCGCTTTCTGTATTCGTCCTTGAACATTCTGCCGGGAATGGCAATGGCGATACAATGGTCGCCCAAAAGAACGTTGCAGAACAGGGCGGATATAATGGTCACCAGCACCAGTGATCCGGTGTTCTTGGCAAATTCCAGGAGTTTGTTGGCAATGACGCTCATCATGCCTGTGCACTCCAGGATCCCGCCGAAAGACAGGGCGCAGATGATCAGGGAAACCGTCCACATCATGCTCATCAGTCCGCCCCTTGTGAGAAGCTCATCTACCATGGCATGGCCTGTCTCAACCACGACACCGTTCTGTACCGCATTGAAAACAATGGATAAGTCCTGGTGCTGGAAAACAACACCGCAGATTATCCCAAGCACGGTTCCCGCAAATAGGCCGGGAATGGCCGGGACTTTCAGGGCAATGAGTACGATTACAATGACCGGGACCAGAAGCAGCCAGGGGGTAATGTTATAGTTGGAAGCCAGGGCATCTAAAATGCCGTTGATCTGACCGTGGTCTAGTTCCTGTCCGGCAAAGCGGAAGCCGATAACACCGAATCCCACAATGGAGATGCCATAGGCAAGAACTGTGGTGTACATCATATGTTTGATGTGGTCCGTGAGTTTGGCGCCGGCAATGGCAGCAGCCAGGTTCGTGGTGTCAGAGAGGGGAGACATTTTATCACCAAAGTAGGCGCCCGAGATGATGGCACCACCTGCCAGACCTACAGGGATATCAAGACCCTTGGCGATTCCCACAAGCGCAATGCCGATGGTTCCCACAGTTGCCCAGGACCCTCCTGCAGCCAGGGAGACAATACTGCACAGAATCATACAGGCCACCAGGAAGAAGGCAGGAGTGAGGATCTGCAGTCCATAGTATACAAGGGCGGGGACAATACCGCCTACGATCCAGGTTCCGATGGTGGCGCCGATGATGATCAGCAGCAGGACTGCCTGCATGATACTCTTCAGGGATTCAATGGCCCCGTCCTCCAGATCCTGCCAGGTGTAACCCATAAATACGATAGCGATAAAGGCAGTGATGCAGGTACCGAGAATAAGCGGAACCTGTACATCCACCTTCAGCACAGATACGGAAAAGATCAGGATGATGACAGTCAGCACCACCGGGGTCAGAGCCAGAAACAAGGTAGGCTCTTTCTTTACTTTCTTTTTTGCGTTCATAAATCTTTTTCCTCCATTCTTACTGAAAATCCGTAACGCTTTCATTCCTTTATCGTCACAGAATGTTTCAGCTTTTGATGAATTAAGACTATCATAGCCTGTAAAACCAATGTCAACAAGCAAAAAGAAAGATTTCATGGAGTATACTCCATGTTACTGTACACGGAGTGTACATTAACTACTCCATAAAAGGTATGAACCTTCCGGTATTTCTTGTGTTCGCATTTTTTCCTCTTTTTTGCTATACTGATGGAAGATGTGTAACTATTCAGTAGGTCTGCGCATTCACTGCGCTGACCGTAAGAAAGTGTACCGCGGCCAAGCAAAAATCCTATCGCCAAAGGCGATCTTGCATGGATTTTTGCCTGTAACTGTGAGGGTACTGAACAATTACGAAAATGTATATCTTATGGCGCAGCACTTGCGGCTGCATAAGTTAGGGGATGTCCTTTGGGGTATGCGTTTCATTCTTACACGGACGATCAGGAGGGAAAGAGAATGAACAAATTGCTGATAGTGGAGGATGACCGGGATCTGCTGGAGGGTCTGGCATTTTCTATGGAAAGTGAGGGATACCGGGTTATCTGTGCGTCCACAATGAAGGAGGGCCTGAGAAAATTCCGGGAATTCTCTCCGGATTTTATCATATTAGACTGTAACCTGCCTGATGGGACAGGGTATGGGTTCTGCAGGGAGGTAAGAAAAAACAGTCAGGTCCCGGTGCTGATGCTTACAGCCAGGGATACGGAAATGGACGAGGTGCAGGCCCTGGAGACAGGGGCGGATGACTATATGTCAAAGCCCTTTTCCCTGGCGGTTTTAAAGACAAGGATAAAGAAACAGCTAAAGCGTAAGGATGGGGAACTCACCCAGTGTTCCAATGGATTTTACATAGATAAAAATACCTGCCGTGTGCTGCGCGGTGATAGGGAGATATGTTTAAGTACAGTGGAATACAGGCTTCTCACTTATCTGATAGACAACAAGGGCCGAATCGTCAGCAAGGAACAGATTTTGGCCCATGTCTGGGACAGCGAAGGCCGTTTTGTGGATGAGAATGCAGTATCCGTAAATATCCGCCGTCTTCGCCGGAAAATAGAGGAGAATCCGGATGATCCTGTATTTATCAGGAATATCCGCGGAATGGGATATATGTGGAAGGAGATATGATATGGAGCCAGTGTTTCTGGGGATGGCAGTTCTCTGCATGGGATTTGCCCTGTGGGAACGGTACAGGTCAAGGAAAATGTACCGGGAAATGGACCGGATGATGGATGAGATCCTGAGCGGAAAGCCGGTCAACATATCGGATTTAAAGGAGGGGCCGCTGTCGGCCCTGTCGTATAAAGCCAGAAGGCTGCAAGAACGGCAGAATCTGGAGATATCAGGGGCAAGCCAGGAAAAGGAACAGGTTAAGATGCTGGTTTCCAATATGTCACACCAGTTGAAAACACCTCTTGCCAATGTGAGGATGTACGGTGAGATACTGGAAGACCAGGAGCTTTCCCGGGAACAGAGAAAACATTTTCTGGAGAAGCTGCGCCGCCAGACAGAGAAAATACAGTGGGTGCTCAATTCCCTTCTGAAGATGGTCCGCCTGGAACAGGATGTCATCACCTTTGAGGGCAAAGATGCGGATATAAAGCCCACTTTGCTACAGGCAGTGAACAGCATATATGAGAAGGCGGAAAAAAAGCAGATCCAGATACAGGTGGAAGAGTTTCCATCCCTGTATTTGTGGCATAATCCGTCATGGACAGCGGAAGCGCTGGAAAACCTGCTGGAAAATGCAGTGAAATATTCACCGCCGGGCAGCCGGATCACCATCCGTGTAAAGTCGTATGAAATGTACAGTGAACTGCAGATATCTGACCAGGGAGCAGGGATTGAAAAGGCGGAGGAGACAGAGATCTTCAAACGTTTTTACAGGAGTCCCAAGGTGTCCGGGGAAGAAGGCTCCGGTATCGGCCTGTATCTTGTGAAACTGATCCTGGAAAAGGAAAAGGGTTATGTGACAGTAAACTCACAGCCTGGACTTGGAAGTACCTTTCGTGTATTCTTACAGAACTGTAAGTGAGAAGCCCGGATCCTGTAGCCTGTTTGAAAGGCGGGCCTGATAAAATCAAACTTGTAAAGGAGGATGAGACAAAATGATTTTACAGGTAAAAGATGTGACTAAGATTTACGGTCAGGGTGAGAATGCAGTGAAGGCCCTGAATGGGATCTCGCTGGACATAGAGCAGGGAGAATTTGCCGCTTTGGTGGGAACCTCCGGTTCCGGGAAAAGTACGCTTTTGAACCTGATCGGAGGTCTGGATGTTCCCACTGAGGGGAAAATAACGATCAGAGACAGGGAGATCCAAAGCCTGAAGCGCCGGGAACTGACAATTTTCCGAAGAAGAAATATAGGGTTTGTGTTCCAGAATTACAGCCTTATGCCGGTCTTGAATGTATATGACAATGTCACTCTGCCCGTTACTTTTGACAAGGGGAAGTATGTGGACCACCGGTACATAGAAGAACTTTTAAAGGATCTGGGACTCTGGGAAAAGAGAAAAAAGTACCCGGATGAGCTTTCCGGAGGGCAGCAGCAGAGGGTGGCCATAGCCAGAGCCTTAGCCAATAAGCCTGCTGTGATCCTGGCAGATGAACCCACCGGAAACCTGGATTCCAAGACCACCATGGAGGTTATGGGGGTTCTGAAAGCCAGCAGTGACAAGTACCACCAGACCATACTTATGGTGACTCACAACGAGGCAATTGCCCAGACCTGTGACCGTATTATCCGTATTGAGGACGGCAGGGTTTATGAGAGAGGCGGTGCGTGGGTATGAGGACAGCCGCAAAACTTGCCTGGCAGTACAGCCGGTTTTATCTGCGCCAGACGTTGTCTATCTTTTTCAGTATCCTTCTTGCTATGGCACTTCTGGGCGGGATCAGCTCCCTTGTATACAGCGGTCAGTCCAGCAGCAGGGAGAATGCCAGGCAAAGGGGCGGAGACTGGCATTATTATGCAGACGCGGATGAAAAGATGGAGGATGAGATTGAAAAACATCCCAAAGGCAGAGGATATGAACTGAAACGTGTAGGCCATATGGAGACAAAAGCAGTGATAGGGGAACCGTATGTGATCTCCCTGACTTACGGTGACGGGGACTATATGGATATCATGGGTAGGACGCTGGAGGAAGGAAAGTATCCGCAGCAGCAGGATGAAATTGCTCTGGACACCTATACCATCAGCAATCTTCAGGTTGAAAAAAAGCTGGGAACCCGGGTTACTTTGGGTGAGAAGACATATACCCTCTGCGGGATCGTGAAAAGCCGCCCGGCAAACAGCGGGGAAGAGATGATAGCTTTTGTCAGTGAAGATACACCAAATGAAACAGGGAAGACACGGCTCTATCTGCGCTTTGATGAAGGGAAAAAGGTATATAAGCAGTTGGAAGCCCTGGCAGCTCAATTTAAGATTCCCACAAAGACATTAAAAAGAAACAATGAGCTGACTGCCTATGTGGAGGGGACCCTGCCCACTGCATTTTTATATATTATCAAGACCGGGCTTCAGCTTCCGGAGGGAAAATTTACTTATATCCTGTCCTCAATCCTGAGAGATAATCCGGGGACAAACGGAAGCGCCATATCTGTTGTGCTGATACTGTTCAGTATTTTTATTATTTACAGCATCTACCGGATCTCTCTGCAAAAAAGGATATCCCAGTATGGGGTATTAAATGTGCTGGGGATTGGGGGCATCCGTCTTTTCCAAATGATGTTTTTGGAACTATGGGGGATTTTTCTGATAGGATATCCGGTGGGCAGTCTGCTGGGGAATTTAGCTGCCAGGGTTTTATACGGCCGCTTTTCCCGTGTGTTTACCAGTGAAGATGCGGTTCCGGGCAGTTTTATGGCCGATACGGATTCTCTTATAAGAAATTTTGCAGTCTTGTCTGTATTACTGGTCTTGGTCAGTATGAGGCTCTGCAGAAAGCTGGTTAAAATGAATCTTATGCAAATACTCCGAAAAAATCCGGCAAAACAGAGAAGCAGGAAGATCTACAGCCTTAAGACAGAAGATATGCCGGAAGTCCTTACCAAAAAATTTATGTTTGAGAGAAAAAGTGTTTTTGTGGGGATTTTATTCTCGCTGGCTCTTGGGGGAATCATATTTCTGGGAACCTCTTATATGACTGCCAACACAAAGAAGAATAATATGCTGACCATGAAAGCAGATGACGGCCTGGGGTCAGATATGCTCCTGTATGAGGAGTCCAATGATCTGTCACAGGTGATCCCGGAAGATACGGCAGACAAGCTGAAGGAGATCCGGGGAATCTCAAAGGTCCTTCCTACAAGCTATCTGCTGGGGGAGATACCTGTTAAGAGGCAGGATTTTGAATGGCTTACCTATTTTGCTGAAATCGGTGTTAAATACGACCCGGAATGTGCGGAAAATATCAGCCGGAGGAATATGGAGCTGTATGGAGGCAGGGCAGTGGAAGACGCCGGCGGTGATTTCCGCCTGAAAACAAACGTGTACGGTTATGAACCGGAGATGATAGGGAAACTTTCAGATTACCTGCTGGAGGGAACCATTGACCCGGAGTCCCTGGAGAAGGAAAACGCAGTGATACTTCAGACTATTATGGACGGGCAGGGGAATTATGACGGACTGAAGATACGCCCGGGGGATACCATCACTTTAAAAGTACCGAAGGATCAGGGGGTGCCCGAAGAAGTATATAAGTTTCAGTCCGGGGAGGAGTGGTACCGGGAGAAAGAATTCACGGTGGCTGCGCTTGTGAACCGGACAATGGCAAAAACAGATTTCTATATAGGAGGGGACTCGGATTGTCTAAGTCTTATCTTTACAAATAAGCAGATGAAAGATAATTTTGGGGTGCAGGGATATCAGATCATCAGTATGGATAAAGCCTCTGCTTCAGAAACTAATGGGGTGGAAAAACAGGTCAGAGAAGCTGTTTCAAGCGTTCCGCGGTGTGTTTTTAAGGACTACACTGCGGATATTGCCAGAGAGAATACTTTTTTAGCACAGAAAATGTTATTTTTCTACGGTGTGGGCCTGATCCTTCTGCTCATCAGTGTTCTGCATATTATGAACAGTATCAGTTCCATGGTGCTGTCCAGGCGTCACGAATTTGGTATTCTCCGTGCAATGGGGATCAGTGACAGAGGCTATATGGGGATGATGCTCAAGGAGGCTCTGCGGTATGGAATCTATGCAAGCCTGGTGATGGCGGCAGGTTATGTGCTGATGAGAAGATTTCTGCTCTATATGATGCAGAAGGTTTACCTTTTTGTCATGCCTCAGGAGGAGGTATCAATGTGGCTTATTTTTGGGCTTACGGCGGTGAATATCCTGCTTAGTATGGCGGCAGTGGCAATGCCGGTGAGAGCGGTTTTGAAAGATTCAGTTGTGGAGGAGATCAGGCGTTGAAAAAAATCTTGCTAATTTCTATCAATTTATGATAATATGATAAAAGCGCAAAAGCGTTTCGGACAAATTCATGCACAACAGGGGCGGAAGTAGTACTTTCGTCCCCTTTTACCGTGTTATAGCTAATCAGGGAGACAACGGCTGGTTATCCGGACTTTACGGCGGTTATACTGACAGAATATAAATAAAAATTTGATTTGAAAGGATGAGACAAAGATGACAAAAATTGACATTTTCTCAGGTTTTTTAGGAGCAGGCAAGACCACATTGATCAAAAAGCTTCTGAAAGAGGCATACAGCGGTGAGCAAGTCGTGCTCATTGAAAACGAGTTTGGTGAGATCGGCATTGACGGCGGATTTTTGAAAGAGGCAGGGATTGAGATCCGTGAGATGAATTCCGGCTGTATCTGCTGTTCCCTGGTGGGGGATTTCGGTGAGGCATTAAAAGAGGTGATCCAGAAATACCAGCCGGACCGCATTATTATTGAGCCTTCAGGAGTGGGAAAACTTTCCGACGTGATCAAGGCAGTGAAAAAAGTGGAGGGAGAGGTTGACATAAAACTTAACAGCTTCACAACACTTGTGGATGTTATGAAGTGCAAAATGTATATGAAGAATTTCGGCGAATTTTTCAGCAACCAGATTGAATACGCGGGAACCATTATCTTGAGCAGAACAGACAAGTCCACGGAGGAAAAGGTGATCGCTGCCCTGCAGTTGATCCGCGGTCTGAATAAATCCGCAGCAGTTATCACAACCCCCATAGAAAAGCTTTCCGGTGCGAAGATTCTGGATACTATGGAAAATAACCGTTCTCTGGAGAAAGAGCTGCTGGAGGAGGAGGTATGCCCCGTATGCGGCGGGCACCACGACCATGAACACCACCATGACGGGGAATGTGGCTGTGAGCATCATCATGGAGAGGAAAACGGCCATGAGCACCATGATGAAACGTGCGGCTGTGAGCATCACCATGACGGGGAAATCAGTCATGAGCACCATCATGGAGAGGAAAGCGCCCATGGACACCACCATGACGAAGCATGCGGCTGTGAGCATCACCACGGGGAAGAAGACGGCCATGAGCACCATCATGACGGAGAATGTAGCTGTGGGCATCACCACGGAGAAGAAGGCGGCCATGAGCACCATCATGACGAAGCATGCGGCTGTGGCCACGACCATGCCCATCATGACCACCATCACCATCACGCGGACGAAGTTTTCACAAGCTGGGGCCGTGAGACTGCCAAAACTTATACGGAAGAGGAAATCCGCACAATCCTGGAGGCCCTTTCCGATGATGAGGAGTACGGCATGATCCTCAGGGCAAAAGGAATGGTGGAAGGCAAAAACGGCGGCTGGGTTTATTTTGACATGGTACCGGGTGAGGCGGATGTGCGTGAAGGCTCACCGGAATACACGGGAAGGATCTGTGTCATAGGCTCCAAGTTGAAAGAAAGCAGCCTGGAAAAACTTTTTAAACTGGCATAAAGCCCGGGAAAGGATGTGGAGATATGGATGAAATAACAGTACCTATTTACCTCATGGCAGGATTTTTGGAGAGCGGCAAGACCTCTTTCCTGAATTTTACCATTGAGCAGGATTATTTTCAGATAGACGGCCCCACACTTCTCATTCTCTGTGAGGAAGGGGAGGAAGAATTTGATGAAAAAGCCATGAAAAAGAGCAGGACATCCGTGGAGATCCTGGACAACCCGGAGGATTTGACCCCGGAACGGCTGGTGGCATACGATGCGTTTTACAATCCTGCCCGCATCATTATTGAATACAACGGCATGTGGCAGTTGAGCAAACTGGAAGAAATGGATATGCCCAAGGGCTGGGGGATCGTCCAGCACATTGTGACTGTGGATGCCGGCACCTTCCAGGTGTATATGAATAACATGAAATCCCTCTTTGTGGAGATGATAAGAAATGCGGACATGGTCCTTTTCAACCGCTGTGAGCAGGGGATGCCTCTGGCAGCCTTCCGCAGAAGTGTTAAAGTAGTGAACCAGGCGGCAGAGATCATCTTCGAGGACGAGGAAGGCGAGATTGAAAATATCTTTGAGGATGAAATGCCTTTTGACGTAAATGCCGATATTATTGAGATCATGGATGAGGACTACGGCATTTGGTTTATTGACGCCATGGACCACCCTGAAACGTATAAAGGGAAAAAAGTATCCTTCACCGGCATGGTTTTAAAATCCAGGGAATTTGAAAAAGATATGTTTGTACCCGGCCGTATGGCAATGACCTGCTGCGCGGACGACACTACATTTATCGGCTATGTATGCAAAAGCCCCGAAGCCCGGGCCCTGAGAACGGGAAAATGGGTGAAGGTTGTGGCAGCAATAGATTATAAGTATATAGATTTTTACAACAAAGTGGGACCTGTGCTCACAGCCGTTTCTGTGGAGCGCACAGAACCCCTGAAAGATGAACTGGTATATTTCAACTAAAAACCAGGAGCCTTCCGTCACTGCAGGCGGAAAACGTTACTATTCACAGCCCTGCAAAACACACGGTTCTGTAAACAGTAACACGCTTTGCGATTGACAGATATGGAGCATTTTGCCCCATATCGCGCTGGCTGCCTCGGGATTTTCATGCGCAAGCGCATAAAAACACCTCGCGGGATAACAGCCGTGAATAGTAACCGGAAAACACCTAAGGAGAACCATATGTATTTAATAGCAGGACTTGGAAACCCCGGAAAACAGTACGAGAGGACCCGTCACAATATGGGATTTGATACCATAGACGAGCTGGTTGACCGGCACAGGATTCCCGGCTCGGGTATGCAGCACAAGGCCATGTACGGTAAAGGGATGATCGCCGGGGAAAAAGTGATCCTGGCCAAACCCCTTACTTATATGAATCTGAGCGGAGATTCTGTCCGGGAATTTATCAATTACTATAAAATGGACCCGGAAACAGAACTGATCGTCATTTACGATGATATAGATCTGGAGCCGGGCCAGATACGCATCAGAAAAAAGGGCAGTGCCGGCGGCCACAACGGAATGAAAAGCATTATCTCCCAGATCGGCACTCAGAATTTTTACCGCGTCAAGGTAGGTGTGGGTGCAAAACCGGCAGGCTGGGATCTGGCTGATTATGTGCTGGGCCGTTTTTCCACCAAGGAGAGGGAAGAGGTGGATAAAGCCATAGAGGAGGCCGCAGATGCGGTGGAAGTAATCCTTGGGGAAGGCATAGACGCTGCCATGAACAAATATAATGCAAAGAAGAAGCAGTGATAAAAACACACAGTAACTACCTGGCAGGTCTGCGCATTTACGGCGCTGACCGAATAAAAATATTGAACGGCAGGTGACAGGAGAGGGATATGCAAGCAGTCATACAGCCACTTTTAAATCTAAATGAATATCAAGAGATCAGGAGCCGTCTCCCTAAAAACAGAGGCGTTCTGCAGCTGTCCGGCTGCATTGAGTCCCAGAAAGCCCATGTGATGTACGGCCTGTTTGAGGGAATGAGGCAGGATGAAAAGCAAAAGAATGCCAACTGTCTTATTATTGCGGAGAATGACCTGAAAGCAAAAGAGCTTTACGAGGATTACCGTTTCTATGACAGGGATGTGCTTCTTTATCCTGCAAAGGATCTTATTTTCTTCCAGGCAGATATTCACGGCAATCTGCTGACAAAGCAGAGGATGCAGGTGATCGCGTCCCTACTGCAGAAAAAGGGCGTGACAGTCATCACCAGCATGGGCGGCTGTATGGACTATCTGCTTCCGCTGTCTGTCATTGAACAGCATGTGCTGCATTTCAAAAATGACAGTGTGCTGGATTTGGGCAAGTTGAAAAAGGATTTGATCAACATGGGATTTGAGTATAGTGCACAGGTGGAGGCGCCGGGGCAGTTTGCCATCCGGGGCGGCATTGTGGACCTCTTTCTTCTCACAGAGGAGAATCCCATCCGTATAGAGCTTTGGGGAGATGAGATTGATTCGATCCGAAGCTTTGAGACAGAGAGCCAGCGCTCCATAGAAAATCTGGAGGAGATCACCATATATCCCGCGGCGGAGATGGTACTGACCAAAGAGGTCCTGGAAAAAGGATTAAAGGCCATAGAGAAGGAAAAGAATACCTCTGTGAAAAAGCTGAGGGAGGCATTTCTCACAGAGGAGGCAGGCAGGCTGAAAAATACGGTGGAGGAAGCCGTAAATGCCATGAAGGAGTTTGAGGATTTTGCAGCAGCGGAACACTTCATCCGGTATTTTTATAAAGAACCTGTGACCTTTCTGGATTATTTTGATGAGGACAGCACCCTGGTGTTTCTGGATGAGACAAACCGTCTTCTGGAAAAAGGGGAAGCTGTGGAGGCTGAATTCCGGGAAAGCATGAAGAATCGTCTGGAAAAGGGATATCTCCTGGCAGGCCAGACAGACCTTTTGTGCGGCTACAAGAAGGTGGTATACTGTCTGAACCGGAAAAACTGCGTGTCTCTCTGCACAATGGAACAGCAGAAAGCAGACTGGGAGATCAACGGCCAGTACCGCACGGTCACAAAGTCTGTGAATTCCTATAACAACAGCTTTGAGCTGCTGGTAAAAGATCTGCAGTACTGGAAGAAAAACGGATACCAGGTACTTCTTCTCTCCGGCTCCAGGACAAGGGCACAGAGGCTGGCCCAGGACCTTCAGGAGGAAGGACTCAGCAGTTTTTACACGGAGGACATGGACAGGACCATATCCCCCGGAGAGATCATGACTTCCTACGGCCATGCAAAACGCGGTTTTGAATACCCCCTGATCAAATTTGTGCTGATCACCGAGACGGATATCTTTGGGCAGGAGAAGAAAAAGCGCAGAAAGAAAACCGAGTACAGCGGAAAGAAGATCCAGAGTTTTTCCGAATTGAATGTGGGGGACTATGTAGTCCATGAAAACCACGGCCTGGGTATATACCGCGGCATCGAGAAAGTTACGGTTGATAAGATAGTCAAGGATTATATCAAGATCGAGTATTCAGGCAGAAGCAACCTTTACATCCTGGCAACCCAGCTTGATATGCTGCAGAAATACGCGGGGGCGGATGCAAAGGCGCCCAAACTCAACAAACTGGGCGGGCAGGAGTGGAAGAAGACAAAGACAAGGGTAAGGGGTGCAGTCAAGAATATTGCCAAGGATCTGGTGGCACTCTACGCTGCCAGACAGTCCCACAGCGGCTATCAGTACGGTCCTGACACGGTCTGGCAGAAGGAGTTCGAGGAAATGTTCCCCTTTGAGGAGACAGAGGACCAGTTAAGTGCCATAGAGGCTGCAAAACACGACATGGAGAGCCGCAAGATCATGGACCGCCTTGTCTGCGGGGACGTGGGATACGGCAAGACAGAGATTGCCATCCGGGCCGCGTTCAAAGCAGTTCAGGAGAGCAAACAGGTGGTGTACCTTGTCCCAACCACCATCCTAGCACAGCAGCACTATAACACCTTTATCCAGAGAATGAAAGATTTTCCCGTTCGTGTAGACCTGCTCTGTCGTTTTAAAACCCCGGCGGAGCAAAAGAAGACCATAACAGATCTGCAGAAGGGACTGGTGGACATTGTCATCGGCACCCACCGTCTCCTCTCAAAAGATGTAAAATACAAAGATCTAGGCCTTCTCATTGTGGATGAGGAACAGCGCTTTGGTGTGACACACAAGGAGAAGATCAAGAGTCTGAAAGAGAACGTGGATGTGCTCACCCTGACGGCAACCCCCATTCCAAGGACCCTTCACATGAGCCTGATCGGAATCCGTGACATGAGCGTCTTAGAGGAGGCGCCTATGGACAGAACCCCCATTCAGACCTATGTTATGGAGTACAATGAGGAGATGGTCCGGGAGGCAGTCAGCCGGGAAATCGCCAGAGGCGGTCAGGTTTATTACGTCTACAACCGGGTCAACGATATAGATGAGATCACCAACCGCGTGGCAAAACTGGTCCCGGAGGCCAACGTAGCGTTTGCCCACGGCCAGATGCACGAGCATCAGCTGGAAAAGATCATGTACGGCTTCATCAACGGTGAAATTGATGTGCTTGTGTCAACCACCATCATTGAGACAGGTCTGGATATTTCCAACGCCAACACCATGATCATCCACGACGCGGACCAGATGGGCCTGTCCCAGCTCTACCAGCTCAGAGGACGTGTGGGCCGTTCCAACCGGACTGCCTATGCATTCCTTATGTACAAGCGGAACAAAATGCTCAAGGAAGTGGCAGAGAAGCGCCTTCATGCCATCCGTGAGTTCACGGACCTGGGCAGCGGCTTCAAGATAGCCATGCGGGACCTGGAGATCCGCGGCGCCGGAAACCTTCTGGGTTCTGAGCAGCACGGCCACATGGAAGCCGTGGGATATGACCTCTACTGCAAAATGCTCAACGAGGCGGTAAAAGAGGCAAAAGGCATCAAACAGCAGGAGGAGTTCGAGACAACCATCGACCTGGATATGGATGCCTTCATTCCACCCCGCTACATTCCCAACGAATACCAGAAACTGGACATTTACAAACGCATTGCCGGCATAGAAAACCAGGAAGAATACGAGGATATGCTGGAGGAACTTATGGACCGATTCGGGGAACCCCCAAAATCCGTTCAGAACCTGCTTGCGATCGCCAACTTAAAGGCACTTGCCCACAAAGTCTATGTGCGTGAGATCAAGCAGAACGGTGCGGAAGTGAAGATTTCCATGTTTGAGCGGGCGAAACTGGACGCGTCAGGTTTCCCTGCTGTTCTGGAAAAATACAAAAACACCATGACCATGCGCATGGAGGGTCAGCCCTATTTCCTGGTTTCCCTGAAAGGCCGCAGGCCCAAAGAAATCCTGGATGCCGTGGATATCGTGTCCGGTATTCTTCACGAATTTGAGGGGATTTTACAGGAAAAAGAGGAAAATCCCTTGCCCTGAACGCAAAAAAAGAATATACTATAAAGCATCGGTGTCCCTATTTGCCGATGCTTTATTTCAGACCCCTTGGGGGTATAGGAAAACACAGGAGGACTTTATGAATAAATTTACAAAAACTCTGGCCTGCGCAGGACTTGTGGTGGCTCTGGGAACCACAAGCCTTGCAGGCTGCGGAAAATCTCTGGACGGGACCAAGATAGCTGCCACCTGCGGTGACGACAAGATAACCCTGGGCACAGCCAACATGATGCTTCGTATGACACAGGCGCAGATGGCCTCATACTATTCCATGTTCGGCGGCTCCACAGCCGGTATCTGGGACCAGGAAGGTGAGGGCGGCAAAACATACGGTGAGAACACCAAAGACGACATGATGGACCAGATACATAACATGGTACTCTTAAAACAACATGCCAAAGACTACGATGTGTCCATCACAGAGGACGAGCAGAAGAAGATCGAAGAGGCCGCCAAAAAATTCATGGAAGACAACGACGAAGAGACCATTGCCAAACTGGCTGTCAGCCAGTCTGACATTGAAACCATTCTGGAGTTCTACACCTATCAGGAAAAGATGTACGACCCCATGACTGCGGATGTTGACACCAACGTGGAAGATTCCGAAGCGGCACAGAGCAAGATCACCATCTGCCAGATTTCCACAGCCGGAACCCAGGACGAGGAAGGCAACACCGTGGACCTGACAGACGAAGAAAAGCAGGCTAAAAAAGACCAGGCCCAGGCAGTTCTGGACAAATTAAACGCCCAGGAAGACCCGGCATCAGCCGATATGGATGCTCTTGCAAAAGAAGTAGACGAGAACCTGAGCGCATCCGCCAAAACCTTCGGAAGCGACGATACCACCCTGGATGACAAACTCAAAGAAGCCGTTAAATCCCTGACCGACGGCCAGGTAGCCCCTGAAGTCATCGAAGGCGAATCCGCCTACTATGTAGCCCGCATGGACGCCACCTTTGACGAAACATCCACTGAGACCAAAAAAGAGAGCATCGTCACAGAGCGCAAACAGGAGGCCTACAACAAACTCCTGGAAGATTGGGGCAAAGACACCAAAATAGAAGTAGACAAAAAAGTCTGGAAAAAAGTAACCCTCACCGATGCCGACTCCTACACCTTCAAACAAGTCGAAGCCGCCGATACCGGAGACACGAACACCGGAGATACCGACGCTGCTGACACGGGAGATGCCAACACCGGGGATACTGACGCTGCCGACACGGGAGACGCCAGCACCGGAGATACCGACACCGCTGACACGGGAGACACCAACACCGGAGATACCGACACCGCTGACACCGGAAACACCAACACCGGAGATACCGACACCGCTGACACCGGAAACACCAACACCGAGGCTGCCGAGTAATTCCACTCATACCTATAAATCACCAAACCTGCTGAAGTCCAGTTAAAAACTGACCCCAGCAGGTTTTTTCTTTCAAAACGCCCGCAGCCAAAGTCAGGTGAAAGAGGAGCCGGGGAGGGGGAGGCAGGTCATTCCAGGCAGGCGAGGTTAAGCGGAGAGGGGCGAAGATCCACCGTCAGCAGTCACTTAATGAGGAGGCCGCTGCCGACGAATTTAGTGAATGCCAGCAGGGTAGCTGCCCACCAGCGGAACGTCGGATGAATCTTCCCCCCTCCTCTCCCTCCGTTCCCTGCGCAACATCCTTTGATTATCAAAAATTTTGATTGTGTTATATAAATAAATCATATATAATAGAATCANCTTTCGCTGCCCCCGTTCCACCGCCATCTCTATAAACCCCACCGCCCCCTCCGTCAAAAACTTATTCCTATGCCAAACCACATAATGTCCCCTCCGAAACCCCTCATCCGCCACTTCCCTGCCGCATATCCTCCCTTCCGAAATCTCCCTCTCCACCAGCATCTCCGGCAGAATCGACACCCCTATTCCCTCCTGCACCCCCTTAATGATCGCCTGCGTACTCGCACTCTCCCAAAGCGGTTCCAAAGTGATCCCTCTCACTGCAAACACATGATCCAACAATGTCCTCCCCACGCTCCCCTTCTCCCTGGCAAGAAAATCATATCCCTTCAAATCCTCCACAAACACCTTCTCCCTAGCCGCCAGTTCATGTCCCACAGGGAGGATCAACACCATTCTGTCCTCTGAGAATGCCCGTGTTTCAAGTTCTGCCTCCGAAATCCCTCCTTCGATCAAAGCCAGGTCCAGTTCATTATTCAAAAGACCACTCTGCAGATTTCCTGCATTGGATATGGTCACCTTAACCTTCATATCCGGCCAGTTCTTTCGGAATGCACTCACCAGTCCCGGCAGAAAAAAGTTCCCAAGAGAGATACTTGCCCCAATCCGCAGCACACCAAATGCATCCCCGTTCAAAAGCCCCTTTTCCATCCTGTCGAAAGACTCCACAATGTGCAGCGCCTGGGCATAAAACTGCCGTCCCGCCTCTGTGACAAACAGCCTTCTGTTCATCCTGTCAAACAGCAGTACCCCATAATGCCGTTCAATCTCCTGAACCGCCCTCGTGACTGCAGGCTGCGTCATGTGGAGATTCTTTGCCGCCTGCGTAATATTTTCCATCCGGTAAACCTCCAGAAAAATTCTCATATGACGTATAGTCATTCTTCTTCCTCCATCCATATCAAAAATGATATTATATCAATAAAATAATAGCATTTTACATATTAATACACAAGGGATATGATGGAGAAAAGGAGGCAGTATATGGAAATGGAAAAGACACAGATAAAGAAAAAAGCGCTGCTGCTGAAATTGTTTCTCAGTACGCTGTACATCAGCAGCTTTACCTTTGGCGGGGGATTTGTGATCGTTACATTTATGAAAAGGAAATTTGTGGATGAGCTCCACTGGATAGATGAGGAGGAAATGCTGGATCTGGTGGCGTTGGCCCAGTCCTCCCCGGGGGCTATTGCCGTAAATGCCGCCATCCTGGTGGGCTGGCGCGTATGTGGATTTGCAGGGATGCTGACAGCGGTGCTGGGAACCATTCTTCCCCCTATGATCATCCTGTCTGTTATATCCTTTTTCTATGCTGCGTTTGCCAGCAATGTATATGTAGCGCTGGTGTTAAAAGGAATGCAGGCAGGTGTGGCCGCGGTGATCCTGGATGTGGTATGCGGACTCGGAAGCAATGTGCTGAAAGAAAAAAGTGCGGTTGGTATTGTGATTATGGCAGCAGCCTTTGCAGCCACTTTCTTTTTTGATGTAAATGTCATATATATTATTCTGACTGCCGGGATCATTGGGGCAGGAAAGGCATTCTGGATATACAGAAAGGGGAAAATGGCATGATTTATATAAAACTGTTTTTGAGTTTTCTTCAGGTGGGCATGTTCAGCGTGGGCGGCGGCTATGCGGCAATGCCTTTGATCCAAAACCAGGTGGTGGAAGCCCATAAATGGCTGACCATGAATGAGTTTACCGATTTGATAACCATAGCGGAAATGACACCCGGCCCCATAGCCGTAAACTCTGCCACGTTCGTTGGGATCCGCATAGCGGGCTGGCAGGGGGCCGTGATCGCCACCTTTGGCTGCATTCTGCCTTCCTGTCTGCTGGTATCACTGCTGGCCTGGGTTTATTACAAATATAAAGGGGTATCTGCCATGCAGTCTGTGCTTGCCTGCCTCAGGCCGGCTGTGGTTGCCCTGATCGCTGCGGCGGGTATTTCCATACTGCGGGTCGTGCTTTTTGCAGACGCCCCGATAAGCCTCCACGCGGTCAACTGGATTGGCGCCGGATTGTTCGCCGCCGCGTTTGTGGTGCTGCGGAAACGGAAATGGAATCCTATTCTGGTCATGAGCCTGTGCGGAGTTGTCAATCTGTGCATTGGAATACTGATCAAATAGGTGATTGGGTTTCCTTTTTCCGGTACTGCATAGGCGTAAGCCCATAAGTCCTGCAAAATGCCCGCGTAAAATAATTCTGGTCACCGTAGCCGCAGGAAAATGCGATCTCCCCAATACTTAGGGTGGTAGTCCGAAGCAGCCTGCATCCGTTTTCCAGCCGTACCTTACAGATGTGGTCATGGATGGAAATGTGGTAAGTTTCCCTGAATTTCCTGGTAAGGGAGGCGCGGCTGCAGAAAAACTGGCGGCAAAGGTCATCAATGGTGAGCTTCTGGTCATAATGTTTCTGAATATAACGGTGGACCTCGCTGACCAGTTCGTTTTTGGACAGGTTCATGCGGTTGCTGAGTGTGATATACTGGGCACAGACTTCCATTATGGTTACCAGGGAGTCTATGGTACTTTGTCCGCGGACCGGAATCCGGGAAATGGCCTCTTCCAGGGCAGCCGGATCAGATACCAGGGGAAGGGCTTTTTCATATGGTGTCCTGCCCGCGTCAGGCCCGGCCTCCAGGGTCTGCCCCATCATCAGATAACCCGTGAGGGCGCCGAAGCTGTACAGAGGGGCAACCGCCTCGTACAGCCCGAAATGGCATTTATAGATATGGAGCTTTTCCTGTTCCCGTACACGTCCAAAGGCCATGGTGTCGTGTTCCACACAGAGACGCTTTCCCTCCGGATGCTTCTGGATCAATCCGCAGAAACATCCCAGCTCATGTGGATAAGCGGCAATTTCGTGAAAATCGGTGTCATAAATGCAGATGCGGAAACCGGATATATGGTAGAGTTCTTTCAGTATTCGCTCAATAGACAGGGACTGTTCCATTGGTTTCTCCTTCTCATAAAAAAAAACTGGTGTAAGACCAGATTTGCTTACTGTTCACAGGCCATTATTTCGCGAGGTGTTTTCATGAAGAATGCATGAAAATCCCGAGGCCTGCCAGCGCGATATGAAGCAGGATGCTTCATATCTGTGCATCGCGAAGCGTGTTGCTGAGAACGGAGTGAACAGTAACCGGATTTGTCCGTATCTTACGCCAGTTTTTTGTATAAGTCAAGATTTATACATATTTTTCCACGATTTTATGCATATCCTCCATCTTATGTTCCATATCTGCCACAAGCTTCATCTGTGTCCTGCAGCGGTCCAGATTGTGATGTTCCCTGTGGATACGGAAATATGTATCGCCGTTCAGGTAATCTGTCAGGAATCGCATGCCGCACTCCAGAGTCAGGAGCTTTGCGGAGAATGGGAGAAGGCGGATCTCTTCCGCTGTGAGGGAGCTGCCTGCTTCAGACAGGAAACCTGCCGTATAAGCCTCAAAAAGTTCCAGGTCCATGGAGACCAGGGAGAGATCCTGTTCATCCTCATCAGCGGTGCTGGCGCCGAAACGTATACTGTCTCCAAAAT
This sequence comes from Blautia marasmi, assembly GCF_900258535.1. NCBI lineage: Bacteria > Bacillati > Bacillota > Clostridia > Lachnospirales > Lachnospiraceae > Blautia > Blautia marasmi. The sequence continues at coordinate 1,800,406 of NZ_OIWX01000001.1, read as the reverse complement.
CATAGAGCACAGAACCCGGCATGACCGTATCCAGATCAATGACGCAGATACCCTCGTCCGTTTCATTGTCCATCATTATATTGTTCAGCTTGGTATCATTGTGGGTAACACGCAGGGGAAGCTGTCCCTTGGCAATGGCATCCACCACAACGGTACCGTCAGCCTTCCGGTCCAGGAAGAACTGTATTTCTTTTTCCACCAAAGCAGCTCTGCCTGCTTTATCTTCAGCCACCGCCTTCTCAAACAGAGCATATCGGTCCACGGTGTTATGAAAGCCGGCAATGGTCTCATGCAGCGTATCTGCCGGGTAGTCCGCCAGAAGTTTCTGAAAATGGCCGAATGCCTTGGCTGCGTTGGTAAAAAGTACCGGGCGGTCCACGGACTGGTGGCAGGTGGCATTTTCGATGAAGTGATAACTTCTCCAGAATCTGCCCTCACTGTCCTCATAGAGTAATTTCCCGTCCCGTGTGGGGATGAGTGTCAGGGTTTCCCGCTGGGGGTCTCCGCCCTGTTCCAGAATCTTTTTCCTGAGATGGGAGGTAACGCCCTGTATATTTTCGATCAGGCCCTGTGGGTCTGTGAAAATGGTGGTGTTGACTGCCTGCAGAATATAGCGCACAGGCGGTTTTGTCTCTCTTCGGAAGTAGACGGCATAGGTGGCGTTTATATGACCGCACCCAAAAGGTTCTGCGTAGATAAAATCGCCGTCAAAGAGGAAGGCATTTACAATTTCATTTTTGATCATCTCCAGCATTTTCATTCTCCTTTTTCATTCCAGAGGTTTTCCGGGTATACGCCCTCCTCGATCATCTGCTCAATGAAAGCTACAATCTTTTCTTTATCCTCATGGTAGGTTACGCCGTACCATTTGGCAGGGGTATCCATAACCTTTACATCACATTTCCGGGAATCTATAAGCTCTTGTACCACGGAGGGCAGGAAAAATTCTTTTTTGGCAAGGCCGTCTGTGCTGTCTGCGAAAAACGCCTGCATCTGCTGTTCGATCTCCCGGAATAGATCAGGGGTGAATCCCCAGCAGTTCATGGACACAATGCTGTTTTCGTCAATGTCCGTCCAGTCCCGGCCTTCCTCGTAAAACTGCGTCTGTCCGTGGTTTCTCTGTATTTTCGTCCGTTCTGTAACGGAGGTCAGATATCCGTGGTCAGCAGTGCAGACACCTCTTGCCACATGTCCGTTTTCCGTCAGTGTATTTTTCAGGAGATAGCCGGCCATGCAGAAATGGTATCGGGAGGTATCATCAGGTATATGCAGGAAGAAATCATGAAGCAGTGTAAATGCTTCCCTGCCATAAAAATCATCTGCGTTGATGACGGCAAAAGGACCGTCCACCAGATTCCGGCAGCTCCACACAGCGTGTGCGGTACCCCATGGTTTGGTGCGCCCCTCCGGGACCTGCACACCTTCCGGAACCTGGTCGATCTCCTGAAATGCGTACGCCACAGGGATGACTTTTTCCAAACGTTTTCCCACGGTTTCCCGGAATACATCCAGATTTTCTTTTTTGATAATAAATACCACTTTTTCAAATCCTGCCTTGACTGCATCGTAAACGGAATAATCCAGAATAAATTCCCCGTGTCTTCCCACCGGGTCGATCTGTTTCAGTCCGCCATATCTGCTCCCCATACCGGCCGCCATAATTACCAATGTCATCATATCTGCCCTCTCCCTTTTCTTATATATATTTGGCATTTCCTCAGTTACTCGTGTATGCTGCTTTGTCAATCCCTATTATATCCAAAACAGATTTGGTTTCTATGGAATTTTGTATCAAAATTAGCAATATCGGATAAAAAGAGTATTTATGCTAAATCATAAGAAATAACAGAGGATTGCGAAAAAGGAATATATGGTTCATAATAAAAAGGAACTGTACGCTCCAAAGAGAGGATAAAGGTAAATACCAGGCGGCCGGGCAGCCGTGCAGTATGGACAGACAGATCCGGGGTGGAGCCAGTGATATACAAAAGAGGAGTTGTGATATATGAGCAGTTTTGAAAAAGATTTATCAAAGGGAAATGTGGTCAAGCAGCTGATCCTGTTTGCAGTCCCCTTTCTGGTGTCCAACATTATCCAGTCTTGTTATAATGTGGCGGACATGCTGATCGTGGGGAATTTCAGCGGTACGGTCAGTATGTCGGGAGTGAATATCGGAGGCCAGGTGACATTTATCCTGACCAACATAGTGGTAGGACTTTGTACCGGAGGAACCGTACTCATTGCCCAGTATCTGGGCGCACAGAAGAGGGAGGAGATGTGCAGGGCAGTAGCTACACTGATGACCACCCTGATCTGTGCCGCTGTGATCATCACCGTGATTTCCCTTCTTCTGAAGAACCAGATATTGGGGTGGATCCGGACACCGGAGGAATCCTTTGAGGAGGCCAGCCGTTATCTGACGGTGACACTGACCGGCATTATCTTTATTTTCGGCTATAATGTTTTGTCAGCCGTGATGAGGGGAATGGGGGACAGCAAGAGGCCCTTTTATTTTGTCCTGATCGCCTGCGTGACAAATATTGTACTGGACCTGGTGCTGGTCGCAGGATTTGGCTGGGGAGCTTTCGGCGCTGCGGCAGCCACCGTGATCTCCCAGGCGCTCAGTATGATCCTGTGTATTATTTATATGGTAAAGAACGGATTTGTGTTTGATTTCCGTCCTTCATCCTTCCGTATCTATAAACACGAGCTGAAGATGATCTTTAAGATTGGCACGCCCGCTGCCATCCAGAACGGTGTGACCAGTTTCTCTTTCCTGATCATAACCACCCTGGTAAATTCCATTGGCGGTGTGAATGCGTCGGCGGCTGTGGGTGTGGTAGGAAAATTCAACGGGTTTGCCATCATGCCGGCTGTGGCTATGGGAAGCTCCATATCCACCATGTGTGCCCAGAATGTAGGGGCAGGGCAGTGGGACAGGGTAAAGAAGACCTGCACGGTGGGAACCCTGACGGCGGTCATCTGCAGTTATCTTATATTTATCCTGGTGAGGATTTTTCCGGAGGACATCCTGCGCCTGTTTGACAGCAGCAATGCGGAGATGATACGGATTGGGGTGGAGTATTTCAGCACCTTCAGTTTTGACTACCTTCTGGTTCCCCTGTGCTTCTGCCTGAACGGGCTGTTTGTTGCAACAGGGCACACAACATTTACACTGATGAACTCCATGCTCTCCGCGCTGCTTTTGCGGATTCCGGCCAGCGTGCTGTTCGGCAGCATTATGGGAATGGGGATCATGGGCGTGGGGATCGGTGCTCCGGCTGCGTCGGCGGGAAGCCTGATTCTGATCATATGGTTTTTGCTCTCAAGAAAATGGAAGACAAATGTTGTAAGGGGCAGCTGATGCAATCCGGGTACTTTTTCCGGCAGTCCGGGCGTAAACTAATAGAAAGACAGGACAGCCGGTGAGTGTATGAGAGTATTGCTCTTTTTGTCGGAAGTGATCATTCCGCTTATTCTGTTTTACATAGTGGGTTTTGGTATTCTGATGAAGTGCGATGTGTATGAAGATTTTGTAAAAGGTGCAAAGGATGGTCTGAAGACAGTGGTGCAGATCCTGCCCACCCTCATAGGACTTATGGTGGCAGTGGGCGTCCTGCGGGCATCCGGTTTCCTGGATATGCTGGGCGGACAGCTTGGGAGACTGACCGGTGCGGTGGGATTTCCGGCGCAGCTGGTCCCACTGACCATTGTAAAAATGTTTTCCTCCAGTGCGGCTACAGGGCTTGTGCTGGATATTTTCAAGGAATTCGGGACGGATTCCAGGATTGGGCTGATCGCCTCTGTGATGATGTCCTGTACAGAGACTATTTTTTACACGGTTTCTGTCTACTTTATTGCCGCAAAGGTAAAAAATACCCGCTATACCATACCTGGCGCTCTGCTGGCAACACTTGCAGGAATCGCGGCCAGTGTATGGCTGGCGGGAATGATGGCAGTTTAAAGCCAGTTTTTGGGTCCGGTTTTCCGGGCTCATTTTTTTATGACAGATACTTTCCAAGGATATTATAAAGCTCACGCAGGTCAATGGGCTTTGCTATATGTCCGTTCATTCCGGCGTCAAGAGCACGTTGTTTGTCCTCCGTGAAGGCATCTGCTGTCATGGCGATGATGGGCAGCTGCCGAAGATCCGGTCTGTCAATGCTGCGTATTTTCCGGGAGGCCTCATATCCTCCCATAACGGGCATTCTGATATCCATCAGGACCAGGCTGTAATATCCGGGGGAGGAGGCGGTAACTTTCTCCAGGGCTTCCTGCCCGTTTACTGCAGTGTCGATCCGGACATTTGTGACGGAAATAAGCTCTTTGGCAATTTCCAGATTCAGTTCATTGTCCTCCACCAGAAGGAGACAGCGGTTAGAATAATCGGTATCGGTTCCCGCATCCCCCGCTTTGGAGGCATCCGGAAGAGGCTGCTGGGGATGTGGCGCGCCTTTTTTAAAGGGCAGCTCAATATAGAAGACAGTCCCCTCTCCTTCGGTACTTTCAACACGGATACTCCCCTGCATCATTTCTGTAATGTTTTTTGTGATCGCCATGCCGAGGCCCGTTCCCTCTGCGTGGAAAGCACGGGGGGAATCCGAACGCTCAAAGGGCTGGAAAAGCCGCCGCAGAAATTCCGGTGACATGCCTATGCCTGTGTCCCGGAAAGTAAAACGATACCGGGCCGTATCTTCTGAACCGGAAGGGATCTCCTGCACTTTCACGCAGATTTTGCCGCCCGGGTCTGTGAACTTTATGGAGTTTCCCACGATATTCAGAAAAAGCTGCTTGAAACGGAGGGGATCTCCTATCAGGTCTTCATGCTCCAGTTCTTCCATATCTACCGTAAAATCAAAATGACCGCTGATGATCTGCGGCTGTATGATGCCCTCCAATGTATGAAACAGCTCTCTCAGGTTAAAGTTCTCACTGTTCAGCGTCAGCTTGCCGCTTTCGATCCTGGACATATCCAGCACATCGTTGATCAGGGAGAGCAGGTGTGCGGAGGCCGTGGAGATCTTATTCAGGCAGTCCTTTACTTTTTCCTTCCTGTCTATATGTGAGAGGGCGATTCCCGTCATTCCTATGATGGCATTCATAGGTGTACGGATATCGTGGGACATGTTGGAGAGAAAAATGGATTTTGCCCGGTTGGCCTGTCTGGCTTCCTCCAGAGCATCCGCCAGCTGCTTTTTGCTTATCTGTTCTTTGGCCAGGATCTCCCTGTTTTTCTTATCAATAATATGCTGTCTTCCCGTAAAATAAATAGTACAGAAACACAGCAGCAGGACAACAGTGACCAGCAGGGCCGCGATCATAAAGTTACGGAAAGAGCGGGTGGTGGTCTCCAGCACATTTGCAGGTACGGTGACCAGCAGGTACCAGGAGCTTCTGCCCACAGGCATGTACACCAGATAGTTGCGTTTGCCCATCCAGGAAAAAATAAGGGAGCCGGACGCGGAGGCGGCCATATCATTTCTAAGCTGCTCATCCGGTTCCTGGCCGTACAGGTCAGAGTGTTCCAGGCTGTCCAGGTAATTGTCTGTGATCATCATGGAGTAGTCATAGTGGGGCTTGAGCAGGATATTGCCTTCTTTGTCAATGATGGTGGCATACCCCTCTTCTGTGTACACGTTCAGGGCCAGAAGGTATTCCAGCTCATCAAAGGCAGGTGTCACGAAAATGCCCCCTATCTCAGCCGCATCCCAAATACTCTCCTCTAACGAGGCGTAATACAGCAGTTCATCTCCAACACCTAAATTGACAATGCTCATACTGTCATTATCAATGTATCCCGCTTTTTTCTCCTGAAAGCTCAGGTCCTCCAGCGTCCCGGTCTCCCCTTCAATGGTGACATATCCGCCGTTTTTATCCATGATTCCGGCTGTGCGGTACTGCCAGATATCCTGCTTGTCTCTGAAAAAGTCCAGAATCTCCTCCCGACTGTGGTATGCACCGCTGCGGGAAGCTTCCAGACAGCTTTTCAAAACAGAGAAATATTTGCCGTTCATCTCATCGAAATGGGCATCCAGCTGGGTGCCGAACGCGGACAGGTTACTCAGATTGTCCTTCTGAACGCCCAGGCGTATCTGAGTAAAAAAATATACGGCTATGGTCATAACCAGGACAGCCGCCAGCGTTGTGCCGAAGATGAAGGTTTTTCGCTTCTTGTACATAGGACCCCCATTGATTTTTAAGTGCGGTGTTACCGCAATATTCTGATGTGTTCAGTATACCATATGGGGGAGGCGGGAAGCAATGTCATAAGTGGCGGGGTGGATTTTTTATGAAACATGTATAATTTCGTGAAAACCGTGGTGACAACTTTATAGTCGCGTGATAATATGGTAGCACGCTAAAGCGGGCGGGGCACAAGATATATATACTTATAAGGCAGAGCATAAATGGCATTTTACAGATTAAAGCGCAGCAAATGTGCAGCATACAGTATGAAAAATAACGCAGAAAGGCAGGGTCAGCAAATGAGATATTATGATAAAGTAACACCGGACGGAACAAAAGATTTGCTGTTTGGAGAGTGCGACCAGCGTTCCCAGGTGACAAAAACCCTGAAGGACCTGTTTGGCGCCCAGGGGTATCGGCGGGTGATGACACCTGCATTGGAATTTTATGATGTGTTTGGAAAGGCGGCAAAATATCTGCCCAAGGAGACCATGTACAAACTCACAGACCATAAAGGGAGACTTATGGTACTGCGCCCGGATTGTACGGTGCCTGCGGCCAGATTGGCGGCTACCCGGTTAAAAGGGATGCCGATGCCGCTCCGTTTATTTTACAACCAGAATATTTACCGCATGTTTCCGGAGCTGAAAGGAAAGAGCACCGAAATTAACCAGGTGGGCATTGAACTCATCGGCGGTGTACCGCTGAGAAGTGACCTGGAGGTGGTGGAGCTGGCATCCAGGAGCCTGGATGTCATAAGCGGGGGCAAATACCGCCTGGAGCTGTGCCACATCGGATATTTCAAGGCGATTATGGACAGTCTGGATGTGGATGAGGATACAAAAGAGGATATACGTTTCCAGATCGAGCAGAAAAATTATGCCTCCCTCACCGATATGCTGGGTAAATACCAGGACAGCCGGGCAGCACAGGCGCTTTTGAAGCTGCCCAGACTCTTCGGCGGAGCGGAGGTCTTTGAAAAGGCGTATGAGCTTTTCGATGAGAACGGCGCAAGAGAGAGCCTTGACTACCTGAAGGGTATTTATGAATATCTGCAGACCCTTGGGCTTGGGGATAAAGTGATCATTGACCTGGGCCTTGTGAATCTGGCAGAGTATTACACAGACCTTATTTTCCGGGGATATTTCCGGGGAATAGGGGAACAAGTCTTGTCAGGAGGCCGTTACGATACACTCCTAAACGAGTTTGGGGAGGACCACTGCTCTGTGGGCTTCTGCATCAATGTGGACCTGGCCAGCCAGAAGGTCCAGCCCATGCCGGAAGCCATACCGGAGATTCTGGTGTTTGCGCCGGATATGAAGTACTTATCAAAAGCAGTCCACCATCGCAGGACACTGGAGGACCAGGGCGTGCTGACGGAGAACTGTGTGTTTGATACCATGGAAGAAGCATTTGATTATGCAAAAATGAGAGGGATACCGAAAGTACACCTGGTGGGAGAAGATATCACAGTTTGTTTGACCCGTACAACTCCCGGTAAATAACCTGATGTTTCGCTGGTCTGATCTTCCGACAGCACAGGTGTAAAATACGCAGCGCAGCCCGCTGCGCTCCGTTTTTACACCTGCACTCTCAGAAGATCATCCTCACCGAACCCTCCGGTTATTACCTTGAGTTATACTGAAAAAACTGATACGGCTGTAGGCCGGAATCTTTCACTGGGAGGCAGAATAATGAAACCAATTAGAATCGCTCTTACAAAAGGGCGTTTGGAGAGTAAAACAATAGATATGCTGGAACGTCTTGGATATGATTGTACCAATGCGAGAAAAAAAGGCAGAAAACTGATCATGCCCATAGGAGACGGTGAGATTGAGGTAGTGCTTGCAAAAGCTGCCGATGTGGTCACCTATGTGGAGAGCGGCGTCTGTGACATGGGCGTTGTGGGAAAAGACACCATCATGGAAAAGGGCGGTACCTTTTATGAAGTGGCAGATCTGGGATTCGGAAAATGCAAATTTGCCCTTGCGGTAGTAAAAGGTAAGAATCTGTACGAGGGCTACCACAATCTGACCATTGCCAGTAAATATGTGAATGTGGCTAAGAATTATTTTGAACAGAAGAGTATGGACGTGGATATTGTGAAGATTGAGGGCAGTGTGGAACTGGCACCTGTCCTGGGTCTTGCGGATGCCATTGTGGATATTGTGGAGACAGGGACCACTCTGAAGGAAAATGGGCTGGTAGTGGCTGAGGATGTGTGTCCGGTGAGTGCCAGACTGATCGTGAACATTGCCAGCATGAAGCTCAGAAAAAAAGAGATCGAGAACTTAATAGACAAAATGGAAAACGATGTGCAGAAGCGCAGGGCAAAGGAGGCGTAGGTCATGGCGTATACAATCCCGGAGAAGTTAAAGAAACTGGAGATATATGAGCCGGTGACAGAGGCCTATGATATCCGCCTGGATGCCAATGAGAGTTTCCAGAACCTCCCGGATGATATCCGCAGGGATGTGCTGAAGGCTGTGGAACAGGTGGAATTCAACCGTTATCCGGATCCCTTTGCAGTAAAACTCTGTGAAAAATTCGGCCATTTCTTTCAGGTAAAGCCTGAACTGCTCACTGCGGGAAACGGTTCTGATGAATTGATCTCCCTTATTGTGCCTAATTTTCTGGAGAGCGGGGACACCATGCTGGTAGCCCTTCCTGATTTCTCCATGTACACCTTCTATGCGCAGATGAATCATATCCGTGTGGAGGCGCTGCAGAAAGCCGAAGATATGGTGACAAGCGCGGAGGATATATTAAAGCGGGCAGAGGAGAAAAATGCCAGGCTGCTTATTTTTTCCAACCCCTGCAATCCCACATCCCTGAAGCTTTCCAGGGATGATATTATAAAGATCATTGAAGGTACCGATGCCCTGGTGATCGTGGATGAAGCGTATATGGATTTTGCCGAAGGCTCTGTCCTGGATGTGATAGAGAAATACAACAACCTCATTGTGCTGAAAACATGTTCCAAGGCCCTGGGCCTGGCAGCTATCCGTCTGGGATTTGCCGCGGCGGGCAGAGAGCTGACAGATATCCTGCACGCATTAAAGTCCCCGTATAACGTGAACTCCCTGACACAGGCGGTGGGCTGTGCGATCCTGGACCATCCGGATTATATTAAGAACTGTATCCGTTCTATCCGGAAATCCAGAGATGAACTGTATCAGGAGCTTTTGGAGCTGAAAGACAGAAAAGCGGATATCCTGAACTTATATCCAACTACCACAAACTTTATTTTCATGAAGGTAAAGGATGCGGCTTTGGTGTTTGAAGAGATGAAAAAGAAAAGCATTTCCATCCGGTACATGAACGGCTATCTGCGGGTGACAGCCGGCAGGAAAATGGAAAACGATGCGGTGATACGGGTGTTGGATGAACTGCTGCGTTGAAAGAATGCGGTCTGAAGATTTTTGATTTTTTCCTGTTACGGTGAAAAGACTGAGCAGTTAAATGCAAATATAGAAAATGGGAAAGGAGGAAGCTGATTTGAGGATCGGAGAGATAACGAGGACAACAAAGGAGACGAATATCAGGCTGAGATGGAATCTGGACGGCAGCGGCCGTTATATGGGAAGCTGCGGGGTGGGGTTTTTTGACCACATGATGCAGGCCTTCTGTGTACACGGCGGGTTTGATATGGATTTGGATATGAAAGGTGACCTGGAGGTTGACTGCCATCACAGCATAGAAGATTTGGGCATTGTCATGGGGCAGGCGTTTTCAAAGGCTCTGGGTGACAAAGGCAGTATCCGGCGATATGGAAGCTTCTATATTCCCATGGATGAAGCGCTGGGATTCTGCTCCTTAGATATCAGCGGGCGGCCTTATCTGGTATTCGACGCGGAGTTTGCCAATCAGAGCGTGGGAACCCTGGACTGCTGTATGGTGAAAGAGTTTTTCCGGGCATTTGCATTTAATGGCGGAATCACCCTGCATCTGCGGTGTCCCTATGGGGAAAACGACCACCATAAGATCGAGGCCCTTTTTAAGGCGGCGGCACATGCCCTGAAAGAGGCTTTGGAACCAAATGGAGGAAAAATACTTTCGTCAAAGGGGATGCTGGCATGATAGCGATCATTGATTACGGGGCGGGTAATCTTTTCAGTGTAAAGAATGCCCTTGATTTTTTAGAAGAGAAGAGTGTCATCACAGCAGACTGTGAAGAGATCTGCTGTGCAGATGCCATGATACTGCCGGGAGTGGGGGCTTTTCCTGATGCCATGCGTATGCTCAAGGAGCAGGGGCTTGCAAAAGTCATAAAGGAGGAGGCACAGAAAAAGCCTCTTCTGGGCATATGCCTGGGGATGCAGATGCTTTTTGAAAAGAGTTATGAATTCGGGGAGACAGAAGGCCTCGGACTGATACCGGGCTGTGTGCAGCTTATTGACGGCAATGGCCTTAAGATTCCCCATATGGGATGGAATGACCTGACAGTTTTAAATCCCTGTGCCATGACAGAGAATATGTCAAAGGATGCATATGTATATTTTGTCCATTCCTTCCGGGCAGAGACCGGGGAGGAGAATATTTCCTGTTATACGGTATATAACGAGCGGATCCCCGCTCTGGTACACCGGGGATATGTATACGGCGCCCAGTTCCATCCTGAGAAAAGCGGTGCTGTGGGGCTGGAACTTCTGAAAAATTTTGCAAGGCTGGTGAGAGAATGATTATATTACCTGCAATTGATATAAAAGACAAAACGTGTGTGCGGCTGGTCAAAGGCGATTATGCAACCGCCCATCAGGTGGCGGAAAGTCCCTATGATACGGCAGCTTCCTTCCGGGCGGCAGGCGCTTCCTGGATACATATGGTGGACCTGGATGGTGCCAAAGACGGCAGGCCTGTAAACGAAGAGATTTTTGAGAGAGTGGCCAGAGAGTCCGGCCTTAAAGTGGAAGTGGGCGGGGGAATCCGCAGCATGGAAACCATAGAGCGGTTTCTGGAAAAAGGCATTTCGAGAGTCATTTTGGGTTCCGTGGCGGTAAAAGATCCGTCTCTTGTAAAAGAGGCAGTCCGGGAATTTGGTGAGAAAATAGCTGTGGGCATAGACGCGAAAAACGGTATGGTGGCCACAGAGGGCTGGCTCAAAAAAAGTGATGTCACCTATTTGGATTTGGCACAGGCCATGGAAGAGGCCGGAGTCAGAACCATTATCTATACAGACATTTCCAGGGACGGCACCCTTACGGGAGTCAATACGGAACAGCTGGGAAAGCTGAATGAAAGGGTATCCTGCAGGATCATTGCCAGCGGAGGAGTAAGCTCCATAAAGGATATTACGGACTGCAAAAAGCTTGATCTATACGGATGTATCTGCGGGAAAGCCGTTTACACAGGCGCTCTTGATCTGTGTGAGGCGGTAGAGAAAGCAGGTGAGCAGTCATGTTAGCAAAGAGAATTATACCCTGCCTGGACGTAAGAGACGGCAAAGTGGTTAAGGGCGTGAATTTTGTGGGAATCAAAGAGGTGGGAGATCCGGTGGAATGCGCCATTATGTACGACAGGCAGGGAGCAGATGAAATCTGCTTTCTGGATATCACAGCAACCCATGAGGGAAGAGCGACTATGGCAGATGTGGTGTCCAGGACAGCAAAACATGTATTTGTACCCCTTACAGTAGGGGGAGGCATCCGTACAGTGGAGGATTTCCGGGAAATCCTCCGGGCCGGAGCCGACAAGGTTTCCGTCAATTCAGCAGCGGTGAAAAACCCTGAGCTTATCAGGGAGGCGGCAGCAGTATTCGGGAGCCAGTGTGTGGTGGTCGCCATTGATGCAAAGAGGGATGAGAAGGGCAGATTCAAAGTCGTGGTGAACGGCGGAAGGATTGATACAGGTCTGGATGCCATAGAATGGGCGCAGAAGTGCCAGCAGCTTGGGGCAGGTGAGATTTTGCTCACCTCCATGGATACAGACGGATGCCGTGACGGTTTCGATCTGGAGCTTACCAATGCGGTCTGTGAGGTGGTATCCATACCGGTCATTGCCAGCGGCGGATGTGGTAAACTGGAACATTTTTCTGAGGTTTTCAAGGAGAGTAAAGCGGATGCAGCGTTGGCAGCTTCCCTGTTTCATTTTCGGGAACTGACGGTGGAACAGGTAAAGGAACATCTGGAAGAAGAACGGATTCCGGTCAGGAGGTAGAGGATGGATTTAGAATGTTATTTTGAAAAGAGCGATTTGATACCTGCCGTTGTACAGGAAGCGGGCACAGGGGAGGTGCTCATGCTGGCCTATATGAACCGGGAGAGTCTTCAGAAAACTTTTGAAACCGGATATACCTGGTTTTACAGCCGCTCCAGACAGGAGCTGTGGAACAAAGGTGCCACTTCCGGACATGTTCAGAAGGTGATTGATATAAAAGCAGACTGTGATAATGATACCTTGCTCGTAACAGTAGTACAGACAGGCGCTGCCTGTCATACAGGGGCACATAGCTGCTTTTTTAAAGATATATGGAAAAAAGAAAAAGGAGGGCGGCCTTTATGATGGATGTGATCAAAGGATTGTATGATGTGGCTTTGGAACGCAAGGCTGTAAAACAGGAAGGTTCTTATACCTGCTATCTTTTTGAGCAGGGGCTTGATAAAATTTTGAAAAAGTGCGGTGAGGAGTGCAGCGAGGTGATCATTGCTGCAAAGAATGGGGAGAATGGGGATACAGCTAATGAGATCTGTGATCTTCTTTATCATTTGGTGGTTATGATGGTGGAGAGTGGGATTTCCATTGATGAAGTGGAAGGGATCCTGGAAGAGAGACGGCAGAAGATTGGGAATCTTAAGAAGTTTCATGAAAGTGATCATGAGTCCTGAATAGGTTGTGGATCTTGAATAGGTTGTGGATAAGAAGGAACTGGGCGGCTGGTCCGGGAACTTTGCATGTTAGGTGCAAGGTGTCCGGGGCAGCCGCTTTTTATGGTGGGATAAATGATTGCGTTGCCCCGGAGCCCTTCCCTTTCCTTCGGCATATTCCTGGTTTTCGATGAGACATAGGGATTATTTGGAAAATGCAAAACATTTAATAAACATGGTAAGGCTATTGCCGCTGTTCACAGAAAATTCAGCAAACAGTAACGCTGCATGCCTATTTTAAGTGGATGCGGCGGGGGAAGATGCAGTGTCCTGCCGGACGTTCTGGCGGTATTGGGTGGGGGAGAGACCCACAGAACGTTTGAAAGCCCTGGAAAAGTAGTATTCGTCTTTCATGCCCACATAGGAACAGATCTCACGGACGGTGTAGTCTGTACGCTCCAGTAGAAGTTTGGAGCGCTGGATGCGGACGTTCAGGAGATAGTTTTGGGCTGTGGTGCCTGTGAATTTGTGGAATATTTTGGAGAAATAGCTGCGCTCCAGACCTACGTGATCCACAATGTCCTGGACGGTGATGGGGTAAATGTAGTTGCATTTGATGTAGGATTTTGCTTTTCCAATGTGCTCAAAGAGGATGGTCTGACTCTCTTTCTGGTAATTGCCGGAGAGACTGTAGGACTGGGCAATGTTGGAGAAGATGGAGTACATGAGGGACTGGATGGTGAAGTCGTTGCAAAAGCCTACAGAGGACAGGTGCTCCGCCAGGGTTCGGATATTTTCATCTATGGAGTATTGGGGGTGAAGCTTGCGTACAGGGGAGCTGTGGGAAAACCCCAGTTGGTCTGTGAGGGTGTCGGCGTTTTCTCCGATAAAAGCAAGCCAGCAAAAATGCAGCGGGTCTTCCGGGGAGGTGTGGTAGCTGACAAGCTGAGACGGATATATGATAAAGAGTTCTCCCTGCCGAATGGGATAAGTGTGCCCCTCACAGATGTAGCTTCCCTGGCCCTGGGTAATGTAGTGTATCAGGTATTCGGAACGGGTGTGGGGCGGCATGCGGAAATCGGGTGCGCATTCTTCATATCCGCAGTATCTTAAATTTACATCTCTTTTTGTTTTCGATGCGTAATATTCCTCAATTTTCATAATGAATCCCCCTTTTTCTCTCAGTATAATATTAATATGCACAAAAAACAACATGAATCCATCATAAGGACAAGAGAAGGTATTCTGTTTTGAAGGGAATCTTTTATAATTAAAACCATAGTAACTGTTAAGGTGCGAAGCAGTTATCAGCCGGTAAGAAATGCTGATGGAAACATGGAAAACAGAGAAGGTATTGCCAAGGAGGTAAAAAGTATGTTGAGAAGAAAAATGTTAGCGGCAGCATTGGTGACAGGATTGACGGGGACTTTAGTGCTAGGGGGCTGCCAGAGCGGTGGAGACGAAGGGAAGACTGCTGACGGAAAGGACAACGTTCGGTTCATGGTCGGGGGTTCGGCAGCGGAGCTGGAGCAGTATAAGAAGGCAGTGGATGCGTTTAATGAGCAGAGTGAGGATGTTGAGGTGACCTTTGTAGGTGTGCCGGGGGACAATTATAACGAGAAGATCATGACACAGCTCAAGTCAAAGGAGGCCCCTGACTGTTTTTACTCGGAGGAGGCGTCGTACGGGGAACTGAATAAGTCGGACATGCTGCTGGATGTTTCCAAGTACCTGGACGATGGGGACTCTAACCTGAAACGGGCGGATGTGCCGGAGAACCTACTGGAAAACTATACGTTTGAGGATAAGGTAACAGGGGTTCCGGTAGATTGTAACCCTATGGTGATCTATTATAATGCTGATTTGTTTAAGGGTCTGGATATTAAGACACCTCAGGAATATGTGGATGAGGGCCAATGGAATTTTGAGGCATTGCAGCAGGTATCAGAACAGCTCAGGGACGCATCCAAGGTGGGATTTGTGTATGAAAACTGGTGGGGGCCGCTTTACTCCTTCCTTTTCTCGGCAGAGGATCCAATCTATTCAGATGACATGTCAAAATCTGAATTTAGTTCTGAGCGGGCGAAAGCGGGGCTGACTTATCTGGACAGCAATATCAAATCAAAAGCCTTTACTTTTGCAGGCTCCCTTACCAGCGGAGAGTCACCGGATACCCTGTTTGTCTCAGGGCAGGCGGGAATGCTGTATGCAGGGCGCTGGTATGTGGCGGACTTTACAGATTTGAGTTTTACATATGATGTGGTTCCCTTCCCTTATTATGAGGAGCCTTCACAGGCAGTCTGCGCTATGCCGGCAACACCGCTGGTGATCAACAAGAAGACAGCAAATCCTGACGCGGTGTGGGAATTCGTATCCTTCTACTGTGGTGAACAGGGACAGAAGATCAGGATGGAAGGGCAGGGCAATGCGGTTCCCACAGTTGACGGACTGGATGAGATTGTACTGACAGGAACACCGGAACATGCGCAGAACTTCCTGGATGCTGTTGATATTGCACTGGTATATCCAAAGGCAGAGGCACTTCACCCGGGTATGACGGATTCTGTCACAGGCGAGGTGGAGAAACTGCTCGTGGGAGAGCAGGATGTGGAGCAGACCCTGGCAAATATCATTCAGACAGTTGATGATGAACTTCAGAAGTGATCAGGTATGTGGGGAAGGGATGGACATATGAAGAAAAGTAAACTGGAAAGATCCAGAAACAGATGGGGAATCGTGTTTATCCTTCCTCAGCTCATCAGTCTGGTCTGCCTTGGCATGATACCCATTGTGATTGCCTTTGTACTGAGTTTTTTTGATTGGAATGGATTCAGTTCTCCGGTATTTACGGGATTTCAGAATTTTAAGGCAGTGTTTACAGACCCGGATACGGCCATCGCCATTAAGAATACGCTTCTCTATTCCGTGATCTATGTGCCGTGTTCCATTGTTTTATCTCTGGGGCTTGCCATGCTTCTGAATAAGGCATGGGGGAAAATGTTTTACCGGGCGGTTTTTTTCTTGCCGCAGATTGTCACCTCTGTGGGGATAGCGGTGGTATGGTCCTGGATTTACCAGCCTCAATTTGGGATTCTGAACATGATACTTAAATTTTTCGGGATCCAGGGGAAAGAATGGCTGCGCGACCCCTCCACGGCCATGGGGGCGGTGATCGTTATGAGCATCTGGTGGGGGCTGGGATATAATATTGTACTGTTTCTGGCGGGGCTGCAGAATGTCCCCAGAACTTATGTGGACGCGGCGAAGATAGACGGCGCCAACGAACGGCAGGTGTTTTTCAATATTACGGTGCCTCTAATTTCACCAACCACACTGCTGGTGACTATCACCACCATGATCAATGCGTTTCAGGTCTTTGACCAGATGTTCCTGCTGACTTCGGGAGGACCGGCCAAGAAGACGTATACTATGGCAATTCACATTTATCAGACGGCATTTAAAAGTTACGAACTGGGGAAGGCATCCACGGCAGCACTGATCCTGTTCTTTGTGGTTGTGGCTGTGTCTGTGATACAGTTTAAGCTTTCTGACAAATGGGTTCATTACGGGTAACAGTTCAGATAGGTCTGCGCATTTACTGCGCTGACCGTATGAAAAAGTAGTGCTAGCTTTATCCAGCCCATCGCGAAGCGATTTTTAATGGCTGGATGCGTAACGGTTCAGTTTGTCTGAACTGTTACCATTACGGAGAGTAGGTGAGAGGATGACAAATAAAAAGAATAAACGGATTAATACCCTGCTGGTCCAGGTGATACTCATAATTATGGCTGTACTTGCGCTGTTCCCGTTTCTATGGATGATATCCACGTCTTTTAAGGGCTCTGAGGAGGCATTTGCCTACCCGCCCAAATTGATACCGGAAATCTTCCACTGGGATAATTACAAAAAGGCCATGACAGCACTTCCCTTTGGGACAGCATATCTGAACAGTCTGAAGCTGGCTGTCATCAATGTGACAGGACAGGTGCTCACCTCCGCTATGGCGGGTTATGCGCTGGGGAAACTTAGGTTCAGGGGCTCCGGGGTGGTGTTTGGCGGATTTATTGCGGTCATGATGGTTCCTTATACCGTGATCTCCATTCCGCTGTTCCTGATCTTTAGCCAGCTTAACTTGATTGACACACATTTGTCCATTATTTTGATGACAGCTGCCTATATGCCCATGGGAGTATTCCTATGCAGACAGTTTATTATGGCACTGCCTGATGAGCTGATGGAGGCGGGGATCATTGATGGGGCAAATTATGGTTCCATGTTCTTCAGGATCGTACTTCCTCTTGTGAAGCCCGCACTGGCTTCCCTGGGAATCTTCTCCTTTATGTGGAACTGGAACAGTTTTTATACACCCCTGATATTTTTAAATTCTCAGGAAAAATATACGGTACCCCTGCTTCTAAATATGTTTAAGGGAAAATATACGGTGGACTGGTCGCTAATCATGGCTGCCTCGACCATTGCGGTGATCCCTGTGCTGATGGTCTATCTGTTTGCGCAGAAATATATCATTGAGGGAATTACGATCACAGGAATGAAGAGCTGAGGGATTTCCGTAACATGACTTTCTTACGGCCGGCGCAGTAAATGCCCAGGCCTGCTGAGAGATTAACAGAAGATATAATAATTACAACAGGAGGGACATATGCCAAGAATAGCTTTTATGGGGGCAGGCAGCACGATCTTTGCCAAGAGCGTGCTGGGGGACTGTATCCTGACACCCGAAATACAGGATTTAGAGATCGCGCTGCACGACATTGACCCGGTGCGGCTGGAAGATTCCAGAAAAATGCTGGAGAATATCGCCTCCAATGCGGGGCGTAAAGTGAGGATCGAGGCTCACGCAGACAGGAAACAGGCCCTGAGAGGGGCGAAATATGTGGTAAACGCCATTCAGGTAGGCGGATACGATCCCTGTACTATCACGGATTTTGAGATTCCGAAAAAATACGGTCTGCGTCAGACCATAGCAGATACTTTGGGCATAGGCGGTATATTCCGGGCACTGCGCACCATACCGGTGCTGGAGGAATTTGCAGAAGATATGCAGGAAGTCTGCCCGGATGCTCTGTTCATCAACTATTCCAACCCTATGGCTATGCTGACAGGGTATCTGCAGACCTACACGAAAATACAAACCATTGGACTGTGCCACAGCGTTCAGGTCTGCATTCCCCAGCTCTTCAAGGCCCTTGATATGGAAGAACTGGTGCCGGAGACCAGGTGGGAGATTGCGGGCATCAACCATCAGGCGTGGCTTTTAAAGGTACAGGACGGTAAAGGGAAGGATTTGTATCCGGAGATCAAAAAGCGGGCGGCCGCCTTTTTGAATGGTGAGGCTGCATACGACGCAGACTGGGATAAAGTCCGTTACGAGATGATGCTGAGATTCGGATACTACATAACAGAGTCATCAGAACACAATGCGGAATACACACCATGGTTCATAAAAGACAGATATCCGGAACTGATCGAGAGGTATAATATCCCCTTGGACGAATATCCAAAGCGCTGTATCAAACAGATCGGTGACTGGAAGCAGATGCGCGGGGAACTGGTGCAGAATGCGGAGATCAAGCATGAAAAGAGCCGTGAGTTTGCATCTTTTATCATAAATTCCATGGAGAATGATGTTCCCTACCGTGTTCACGGCAACGTACAGAATACAGGCCTGATACCAAATCTCCCTCCAAATGCCTGCGTGGAGGTTCCCTGCCTGGTGGACCGGGACGGAATCCATCCCTGCTATGTGGGAAACCTCCCGGAACAGTGTGCGGCCATAAACCGTACCAATATCAATGTCCAGCTGCTTACCATGCAGGCTGCAAGATCCAGGCGGAAAGAGGATATCTATATGGCAGCCATGATGGACCCCCATACGGCGGCAGAGCTGTCCATGGATGACATCAGGGCCATGTGCGATGAGATGCTGGAGGCCCACGGCTCGTGGATGCCGAAATATAGATGACATTAGGATAAGATGTAATGAGATGCCGGAGGCTCACGGCTCATGGATGCCGAAATATAGATGACATTAGGATAAAGTGTGATGAGATGGCGGAGGCCCACGGCTCATGGATGCCGATATACAGATGACATTAGGATAAGATGTGATGAGATGCTGGAGGCCCACGGCTCATGGATGCCGAAATATAGATGACATTAGGATAAAGTGTGATGAGATGCCGCAGGTCCAAGGTTCATGGATGCCGAAATACAGATGACATTAGGATAAAGTGTGATGAGGGGCCGGAGTCCCACGACTTTTGGAAGCCCTCCAATAGGGCATATACGGAAATGATAAGGAGAACAGTTACATGGAGAAAGTGTTGAGAGTAGGCGTGCTGGGCATGGGAAACATGGGAAAAGCCCATGCGCGCAGCATGATGAAAATGGAAAATGTTAAGATTGCAGGACTCTGTTCCTCCCCCGCAGATGATGCCAGGGCCTTTGCCTGCGAAAATCATCTGGACTGCGGGATCTATGATGACGGATACCGTATGATAGAGGATGCAGGGCTTGACGCACTGTATATCTGCCTGCCGCCCTTCGCCCACAGCGGACAGCTGGAAGCAGCCGCAGATAGGGGGATTCATGTATTTATCGAAAAGCCTATTGCCCTTAATGTGGAGCGGGGAAAGTCCATGGCAGACGCGGTAGAGCGCAATCATATTGTTTCCCAGGTGGGGTACCATATGAGATTCGGAAGCGCCGTCAGAAAATGGAAAGAATATATGGACAGCGGAAAAGCCGGGAGGCCCACCCTGTATATGGCAGATTATGAGTGCAACAGCCTTCACGGCCCCTGGTGGCGGGATGTCACAAAATGTGGCGGGCAGGTCTTTGAGCAAGTCATCCACCTGTATGATATGGGCTTGTATCTCATGGGGGATGCGGACTGCGTGAATGGACATATCGCCAACCTCTGCCATCAGGATGTGGAGGGATATACCATTGAGGACACCAGTGTCTGCAGTATACATTTTAAAAACGGTTCCCTGGGTTCCATATGCGGCTCCAACTGTTCTGTGAAAGAACAGTGGAACGGCAGATTCCGGGTAATATGCCAGCATATGACCGCTGATTTCATGGACCATAACCATGCGGTCTTCACCTTTACGGATGAGGAAACTCCCCATACAGAGACGGTTGCAGAGGATGTGGATGCCACATACCTGGAAGACTGCTGTTTTATAGAAACGATACGCGGCAGAAGAGAAAATATGGCCGGTGTGCCTGAGGGACTGAAAGGTCTGCAGCTGGTAAGTGCGGTGGTGGAGTCCTCCGCAAAAAACGGGGCATGTGTGGTGCCGGAATAAAAAATAAATGATTCGTAACTGTTCAGTACCCTCACAGTAACAAGCAAAAATCCATGCAGAATCGCCTTTGGCGATGGGATTTTTGCTAGAGTGTGTTTGAAAATTGCTTTCGGCAAGCTGTACGTCACACTCTAGGCTGCGGAATGCTTTCTTACGGTCAGCGCAGTGAATGCGCAGACCTACTGAATAGTTACAATGATTCACATAAAGGAGAAGATAAAATGACAGGAAAAGAGATTGTTTCAACAGAACCGAGAAAGGCATTCCTCAGAGAATACGAAGATAGTCCGGTAAAAGAGAACGAGATCCGTGCCAAAGTGGATTTCGCCGCCGCAAAACACGGAACAGAGTTTACCCATTTCCGGGGAGAGGACCCGTTCCTGGAAAATATATTTGATGAGGAGTATCTTCTTTTTAGAGAGAGCCAAGAGGCTGCGGAAAAACCGTTTTTCATGCGGCCGGGAAATATGTGGATTGGACATATTACTGAGATGGGGAGTGAAGTACAGGGATTTGAAATAGGAGAGCGCATTGCAGGCTACGGCCCGCTCAAAAGCACCCACACCCTGAAAGCCCGGGAAGCCTTTAAAATGCCGGAGCGCATGACCTGGAAAGAGGCTGTGTGCTACGACCCGGCCCAGTTTGCCCTGGGAGGGATCCGTGACGGTCAGGTGAGAGTGGGAGATAACGTGGTGGTCTCCGGCCTGGGAGCCATCGGTCTGCTTGCGGCCCAGTTCGCAAAACTGGCAGGGGCAGCAAAAGTCATTGTCTGCGACCCTATCGAAAAACGGCGGGCAGTGGCCTTGGATAACGGTGCGGACCTTGCCCTTGATTCCTCATCCGTGGACGTGGGCTTGGAGATCAAGATGGCTACAGGCAAACGCGGCGCGGATGTAGTGATAGAGACCAGCGGAAACTATTATGCCCTCCAGCAGGCAATCCGGGGCGTAGCCTATAATGGAAATGTGGCAGTTGTTGGGTGGTATCACGAATGCCAGGGCGGCCTGAATCTTGGAAGAGAAGCCCATTTCAATCAGCCAAATATCATCATTTCCAGAGCCTGCAGTGAGCCGAACCGGGAATACCCCAGATGGAGCTTTGAAAGGATCTGTGATACCTGCTGGGATATGCTAGCAAAAGGTCTTCTAAAATGCGAGAATATCGTTGATCCGGTTGTATCCATAGACGAGGCGGCAGATACCTACATGAGCATTGACAGGAACCCGGCCAGCAGCGTAAAGATGGGGGTGCAGTTCCGGTAAAATAAAGAATAGACTTTTATTTACGGCCTTAGGGGGAAATCCTCAGAGGCCGTTATTTTTTATGTTTCCCTTCCCTCTCATGGAAGATTGTGTTAAACTAAACAAGGAAAAAGAATGAGAAATGGTAACTGTTCAGTACCCTCACAGTTACAGGCAAAAATCCATGCAGAATCGCCTTTGGCGATGGGATTTTTGCTTGGCCGTGGTACACTTTCTTACGGTCAGCGCAGTGAATGCGCAGACCTGCTGAATAATTACGAGAAATGTAACTATTCGGCAGCCGGACAAAAAGTCCATCCCCAAGTTAAGGCGTCACGGAGTTTGTTCATAATTGTGAAGAGGCTGACAGTTACTGAGGAATTAGAGATACCGGGCAGTGTCCGGTATAAGGAAAACGATAAGGGATAAAAGATGAAGTTTTTGAAAACAGCAGGGAAAGTGATCGCGGCACCTGTACTTTTCTGCGTATTTTTACTGGCAAGGTGTTTTCAGTTTTTTTTAAAAGTCTGCGGAGCATTGGTAACGTTTGTGTGCATTCTGGCAGCAGTGGTTCTGACGATAGGCGTCGTTGCGCAGATAGCACTGCAGATTCAGGGACGCGGTCCGGGAATCGCTGCAATTATAATCAGCGTTCTGATAGCAGCCGTTCTGGCATATGTGCCGGGAGCCGGCGTAGGCGCCGTGATGGTGGTGCTGGAGGGAATCTGCAGCTGGATCATGAAGTTCTACAAAACAGCTCTGGAGAGCGTAAATATCGTACATAAAAAGACCGGATATAAATGGGCGGATTATGACTGGGACAGCAATAAAGTCTATAACAGCGTGAGAAATTCCACCATTGGAGAGAGTGAACGTAAGATACATTACTTTAAGGGCATCCGTTCACAGGAGGAACTAAAACGGCGTGCCTGGGCACTCCTAAAGATCTACCAGCCGGACAACCGGTTTGGGGAGGATGAGATAACCAGAAGCATTATGGCGGAATATGACTATCTGAAGAAGAAACTTCCAAAAAGCACCGGCGAGGAGTGACAACAGCTCCCGTACTTTGTGATACTGTACCATGTCCTTCTGTTACATGAGCTTTTCGAGCCTGAAGGGATAGCTCTCACTTTCGAGCCATGTACGGTGAAAAATGCAAAAAGTTCCAAAAGAATCCTCCCAGATGCGTTGACAAGCCCCCCAAAAAAGTTATAATTAAGAATAGATAACGTTCTGAAAAAGATGTCAATTCAGAATGAGAATTGAAATCATTGTGTGGAGGATATGAAATGAAAGTATTAGTTGAAACATCTGCAAGACATTTACATTTATCCCAGGAACATCTGGAGATCCTGTTTGGTAAAGGCCATGAGCTGACCGTTAAAAAAATGCTGAGCCAGCCGGGACAGTTTGCATGTGAAGAGAAAGTTGAAGTGATCGGTTCCAAAGGCAGCCTGAAAATGTCCGTTTTAGGACCAGTCAGAAAAGATACACAGATCGAGGTATCCCTGACAGATGCAAGAAGCCTCGGCGTAGCTGCTCCAATCCGTGAGTCCGGCGATATCGCAGGTACAGGTGCATGTAAGTTAGTTGGACCGGAAGGTGAAGTAGAACTGACAGAGGGCGTGATCGCTGCAAAACGCCACGTACATATGACTCCGGAAGATGCTGAAAAGGCAGGCGTGAAAGACAAAGATATCGTTAAACTGGACATTGAATCTCCTAACGGAAGATCCCTGACTTTCGGTGATGTAGTAGTACGCGTAAGCGCATCCTACGCAACAGCAGCACACATTGACACAGATGAAGCTAACGCTTTAGCTCCTGGAAAAGAGTGCTACGGAGAAATGACAAAATAATCAAAAAAGCGTGACTGTTCAGTACCCTCACAGTTACAGGTAAAAATCCATGCAGAATCGCCTTTGGTGACGGGATTTTGCTTGGCTGTGATACACTTTCTTATGGTCAGCGCAGTGAATGCGCAGACTTACTGAATAATTACAAAAAAGCAATCATATTATTTCAACAGTTTTGCGCCCGGTATTTTCCGGGCGCTTTTTTTCGCTGCGATCCCACTGTAAAAAGGATATTGACAGACCCATTGAACTCTGCTAATCTAAGAACATATTCAAAAGCGTTCTGCTTTTTATATCTGCGCAGTTTCTGCGGTTTTCCACATTTTAAGATTTATAACAGGAAGTTGGTGAGGCTTTTGTAAAGTGTTTTTATATTGTAATTCCCAATATATAACGATATAATAAGAGGAGAAACACATGAGTGATATTGCATATCAAAACAAAGATATTACACTGAAATATTTTGCAGACACACTGATAGACAAAAGCCTTGCTGTGTATGGACTGCCGCATATACGGATCAAGGACTGCAGACCCACAAACCTCCCTGCTATAGAAGCCAATGAATTAAGGCTGGATAATCTATTTATCCTTGAGGATGGATCCCTTGCACTTATAGACTATGAGAGTACGTTTACCATTAAGGATGTGGTAAAATATGTGAACTACATAGCCAGGATCTTAAAGCGTTTCATCAGACAGGAAAGGATCCGGAATACAGATGAGCACAGGGCAAAACTGCCTATCCTTCACCTGATCATTATCTTTTCGGCAGATATCGGAGAGGTAGATCCTGATATTATGGATGTGGGATGTATGCAGCTTAAAATAGAGCCTGCATATCTTCTGGGGATTGAAACAGAAGAGGTGTTCCGAAAAATACAGGACAAAATAAAAAACAAGGAAGCCCTTGGCGATGATGAATTACTGGAGCTGATCATCCTGCCGCTGACCGTTAAAGGAAGAGAAGAAAAACAGGCCTTAGCTGAGAAAACAGTGGAGCTGGCAGGGGGGATACAGAACGAAGAACAGCGTATACAGGCGCTGTCCGGAATTTTGACCTTTGCGGATAAGATCATAGATAAAGAGTACGCAAAAAGGATCAAGGAGGCGATTGGAATGAATAAGGTGGCACAATTATTTTATGATGAGGGTATTGAGATGGGATTGGCCAAAGGCAAAGCGGATCTGATACGCTGCATAAGAAAAAAAATAAAAAAAGGTTACGCGGCAATAGAAATTGCAGAGGTACTGGAAATAGATGTCTTACATGTTAAGCAGATCGCGGTTCTTATGCAGAACTATCCTGAGGACACTGATGTGGAGATTGCAGCCAGACTTTTAAGGGGAGAAAAACAGGAGCAGGCTGTACGGTAAATGGATCATCCCGCACAAAAAGTAAAGATATGGTATAGGAAAGCCGAAGAAGGAAGATATTAAAAGCAGATATCTTTCTATCTTCGGTTTTTTTCTTTATCCATGATGACAGGAGAATACGCGTGACTGAATGTGATTGAATAAGAATGAAAATGTTTTATAAAGCATTAAAACATTCAAAACTGTGCATATTGCACCAAAATAAACCGTGATTTTCGTGAATTAATTTGATTGAATTTGAACGATTATGGTTGTATAATACAGATAGTTAATAAAACAGAGATAACCGGAACAACCGGACAGGAGGGAAGCCATATGATTTATACGGTCACATTTAATCCGTCACTGGATTATATCGTTTCCGTTGAGGATTTTCAGCTTGGCATGACTAACAGGACAGATTCCGAATTGCTGCTGCCGGGCGGCAAGGGGATCAATGTATCCACAGTGCTGAAGAATCTGGGGATTGAAAACACCGCCCTGGGATTTATCGCTGGATTTACAGGCGATGAGATCCGCAGGAAAGTGGAGGAGATAGGGGTGAAGGCGGACTTCATCCAGATCCGGGAAGGGGTCTCCAGAATCAACCTGAAGCTGAAATCCATTGACGGTACAGAGATCAACGGACAGGGGCCGGACATAGGAAAAGAAAAAGTAGAGGAACTTCTGAGCAGACTGGACGGACTGCGTGAGGGGGATGTGCTGGTCCTGGCAGGCAGTATCCCGGCATCCATGCCGGATGACATTTATAAGAACATCATGAAACGTCTCACAGGAAAAGGGATCATGATTGCGGTGGATGCCACCAGGGATTTGCTGGTCAATGTACTGGAATACCATCCGTTCCTGATAAAGCCCAATAATCATGAACTTGGAGAAATATTTGATACAGAGATCAGGACTAGGGAGGAAGTCATTCCCTATGCCAGAAAGCTGCAGGAGATGGGAGCATGTAATGTGCTGGTATCCATGGCAGGGGAAGGCGCGGTGCTGGCGGCCTCAGACGGAAGCTGTCATATAGCCCCGGCCCCCAAGGGAGATCTTGTGAACGCTGTGGGGGCGGGTGACTCCATGGTAGCCGGATTTCTGGCCGGGTGGATGGAGAAAAAGGATTATGTCCATGCATTTCATATGGGAATCGCAGCGGGAAGTGCCAGTGCATTTTCAGAATATCTGGCAAAACGTGAGGAAATAGAAGCGGTCTATCAAACCATATAAAGGAAGGAAACAAGTATGAGAATAACGGATTTACTGGACAAGAGAAGTATTTCCCTGAACGGTGCGCCTAAAAACAAAGAGGAGGCACTTGACCAGGTAGTTGCTCTGATGGCAAAGAGCGGTAAGATCAACGATGAGGAAGCCTACAGAAAGCAGGTTTACGCAAGGGAGGAGGAGAGCACTACAGGTATCGGTGAGGGAATTGCCATTCCCCACGGAAAATGTGATGCGGTTGACAGGCCGGGCCTTGCGGCCATGGTGGTAAAGGACGGCGTTGACTTTGATGCCCTGGACGGCGAGCCGGTGACCCTTATTTTTCTGATCGCTGCACCCAACACAAAAGACAATGTACATCTGGATGTACTCAGTAAGCTGTCGGTTCTAATGATGGATGAGGCATTTTCCGATTCCCTGAGAAACGCCCGGTCTGTGGATGAATTTCTGGAGATCATAGATAAAGCAGATGATGAAAGACCGGATATTGATGAGCGCGTGACAGAGCCGTCCACAGAGCAGAAAGGGCAGGCAAAGATTCTGGCTGTCACCTCCTGCCCAACGGGAATAGCCCATACCTATATGGCGGCAGAAGGGATTGAGAAAGCGGCTAAGGCGAAGGGATGTTTCGTGAAAGTGGAGACCAGAGGTTCAGGCGGCGCCAAGAATGTGCTGACAGACCAAGAGATCCGGGAAGCAGATTGTATTATTGTGGCCGCGGACGCCCAGGTCCCCATGGACCGCTTTGACGGCAAAAAGGTGATCGAGTGCCAGGTTTCAGACGGAATCAGCAAGGCAGACGCTCTGCTTGAGAGAGCCGTAAACGGAGATGCCCCTGTATATCACGCTTCCGGCGCAGTGCAGAAGAGTTCTCAGGCAAAGAGCAGCGGCAGCGTAGGACACCAGATTTATACCCAGCTCATGAACGGTGTATCCCATATGCTCCCCTTTGTGGTGGGCGGCGGTATCCTGATCGCCATAGCGTTTCTGATCGACGGTTTCAGTGTGGATATGAATTCCCTTCCCATTGATCAGAGAGCGGATTTCGGTACCATCACCCCGGTGGCGGCTCTGTTTAAGAGTATCGGCGGTACAGCATTTGCATTTATGCTTCCGGTCCTGGCGGGATTCATTGCCATGGCAATCGGCGACAGGCCAGCCCTGGCGGTTGGTTTTGTGGGCGGTATGATCGCTTCCCAGGGTCAATCCGGTTTCCTGGGAGCCTTGGCGGCAGGTTTTGCGGCGGGATATCTTATCAGACTGCTGCGCAAATTGTGCGATAAGCTTCCGCAGGCCATCGAGAAGATCGCTCCGGTCCTGATCTATCCGGTGGTGGGAATTCTGCTCATGGGGCTTCTCATGACCTTTGTGGTGGAGCCCATCATGGGCGGCATCAACACTGCGCTGAACAATGGTTTGACAAGCATGAGCGGGTCCAGTAAGATTATTTTAGGACTGATCCTGGGCGCTATGATGGCTATAGACATGGGAGGTCCGTTTAACAAGGCGGCATATGTGTTCGGAACAGCATCCATTGCTGCCGGAAACTACGATATTATGGCAGCGGTCATGATCGGGGGTATGACACCGCCCTGTGCCATTGCCCTGGCAACCCTGTTGTTTAAGAATAAATTCACAAAAGAACAGAGGGAAGCAGGCCCTACCAACTTTATTATGGGCCTGGCCTTCATCACAGAGGGCGCGATCCCCTTTGCAGCATCCGACCCGCTTCATGTGATCCCGGCATGCATGATCGGCTCCGGTGTGGCCGGTGCGCTGAGTATGCTCTTTAACTGTACACTGATGGCTCCTCACGGCGGGATTTTCGTCTTCCCTGTGGTGGGCAATGCGGTGATGTACTTGGTGGCGCTGGTAGCAGGAACGGTTGTATCCGCAGGTCTGCTGGGAGCTTTTAAAAAGAAAGTAACGGAATAAAAAATCATATAAAAGGAGAGAAATGCCATGAAAGAATTTAATTACACCATCACAGACCCGGAAGGGATCCATGCACGTCCGGCAGGAGAATTAGTGAAAGTGGCAAAAGGATTTGCCAGCAGCATCAAGCTGGTGAAGGACCAAAAAGAGGGAGACTGCAAGCGGATTTTCGGTATCATGGGTCTTGGAGTGAAACAGGGACAGGAAGTGACCCTGACCTTTGAAGGGGAAGATGAAGAGGCTGCTTATGAGGCAGTGAGCAAATTTATGCAGGAAAATCTGTAATCAGGACAAAACACATTCAAGTAGGCAAAGAGCTGCTGCAGAGAATAGCTGCAGCAGCTCTTTTCAGGCTGGAGCGCGTTTAAAGATCCCGTTTCAAACGCGCTTACGGGGAAAGGAGCACAGAGATGGAAGAATATAGAGGAAAGAGTGTATTTGGCGGTATTGCCATTGGAAAAATATGTGTTTACCGGAAAGGGGAGCAGCAGGTAAAACGTGTAAAGACAGAGGACACAGAGGGAGAAATGCAGCGCTACACACAGGCAAAAGAGGAGGCGGTTAGACAGTTAAAAACCCTGTATGAGAAGGCTGTAAAAGAGGTGGGCGAAGCAAACGCTGCTATTTTTGAGATCCATCAGATGATGCTGGAGGATGATGACTACAATGAATCTGTTGAGAACATTATCAGAACCCAGAAAGTGAATGCAGAGTATGCGGTTGCCGCAACCAGTGATAATTTCTCTCAGATGTTCGCCTCCATGGAGGATGATTACATGAGGGAGCGTGCTGCTGATGTAAAAGATATTTCCGAGCGTATCCTGGCGGTCCTGGGCGGCGGTGCAAAAAGTACGGTGAACACAGAGGAACCGGTCATTATTCTGGCAGATGACCTGGCACCCTCCGAGACCGTACAGCTTGATAAGGACAAAGTGCTCTCCTTTGTCACAGTACACGGCTCTGTAAACTCCCATACAGCCATTCTGGCCCGTACTATGGGAATCCCCGCCCTTATCGGTACACAGATCCCCCTGGATGCACAGGTGGACGGAAAGCTTGCCGTGGTGGACGGAGCGAACGGTGCGGTTTATGTAGACCCGGACCCGGAGATCCTCTCTGAAATGCAGAGACGCCGGCAGGAGGAAGAGGAGAAAAAAGAACTTCTCCAGCAGTTAAAGGGAAAAGAAAATATAACGCTTGACGGTAAAAAAGTCATGCTATATGCTAATATTGGAAATATAAAAGACCTGGCTACTGTGATACAGAACGATGCCGGCGGGATCGGCCTTTTCAGAAGTGAATTTATCTATCTGGAGAAGGAGGAGTATCCCACGGAGGAGGAACAGTTTAAGATCTATAAGACAGTTGCAGAGACTATGGCCGGAAAACGTGTCATTATCCGTACCCTGGATATCGGCGCTGATAAAAAGTGCAGCTATTTTGAGATGGATGAGGAGGAAAACCCCGCTCTGGGCTACCGTGCCATCCGCATCTGCCTGACCCGTCCCGAAATATTCAAGACACAGCTTAGGGCTTTGTTCCGTGCTGCCGTATACGGAAATCTGGCAGTTATGTACCCCATGATAACAAGCCTGTGGGAAATAAAGCGGATAAAGGAAATTGCGGAGGAAGTCAAGGCAGAGCTTAAGGAGCAGAATATGGAATTTCGGGTGCCGGAACAGGGCATTATGATAGAGACGCCGGCAGCGGTCATGGTGAGCGCTGACCTTGCCAAAGAGGTGGACTTTTTCAGTATCGGAACCAATGACCTGACCCAGTATACCCTGGCCGTTGACCGTCAGAATCCCAAACTGGATGAATTTTATGACCCCCATCACCCTGCTGTCCTTTCTATGATCCGTATGACTGTGGAGAATGCCCACAAGGCAGGCATCTGGGCTGGCATCTGCGGGGAGCTGGGAGCGGATCTGAGCCTTACCAAAGAGTTTCTGGCTATGGGAGTGGATGAACTCTCTGTTTCACCGGGGCGTATCCTCCCAATCCGAAAGATCGTTCTGGAGACAGATGTAGAAGAATACAAGAGGAAAAAAAATGCTGACTGAGAAACGTTTTGAAGAAATACTGAAACTTCTGGATGAAAAGAAGAGTATTACAGTCACGGAGATAAAGGAAATGCTGAACACCTCAGAGTCCACCATCCGCCGTGACCTGACTGCCCTGGACCGGGCGGGAAAGCTGGTGAAGGTTTTCGGCGGTGCGGTGGCAGTGGACGCGGCATTCACGGCTGCTGAGCCTTCCGTTGCCCAGAAAGTGGGGGTAAATAAGGAGGAGAAGCAGGCCATTGCCCGCTATGCCGCCTCCCTGATCGTTCCGGATGATTTTATATATCTGGATGCCGGAACCACCACAGGATACATGATCGACTATGTCACAGAGAGATCCGTAACTTTTGTGACAAATGCCGTATCCCATGCACAACGCCTGGCAGCTCTTAATTTCCGTGTCCTTTTGATCGGTGGAGAGCTGAAAGGGACCACAGAGGCCGTGGTGGGCAACCAGGCAATCCTAAGCCTCCAGAGCTTTCATTTCACAAAAGGTTTCTTCGGCGCAAACGGCGTCAGCAGAAAATCAGGCTATACAACACCGGACTACAATGAGGCCCTGGTAAAAAAGACAGCCCTGGAACAGTCGGGAAGGCGGTATATCCTGGCGGACGCGGCAAAGTTCGGTAACATCAGTTCCGTCACCTTTGCGTCGTTTGATGCTGCGGAGGTTCTGACAGACCAGGCACCTCCCGAATCCTTCGGAGGATGCAGGAATATCCTTGTCATCAGATGAAAACCATAAAAGCACCGAGGAACAGAGTGCAGCGTGCCCTGTTCTGCGGTGCTTTTTCTGCGTATGGAATACGCCGTCATATTTTATTTACAAACCGTTTGACCAGGAACCATATCCATAAGGCCGACGTGGCCATCATGGGAAGTATATACAGCAATTCCCCGTGATAGGCCAGTTTTCCCATCCAGAAGGAGGGCAGCCAAGAGAAAACGTACTGCACATTTCCATGAAAAAAATACGGAACAGCCGCCCCCATAACAGTAAGGGACGAGAGCTTTGTCACAGCCATCCCTTCCAGCTTATTGGCAGACAGTGCTGCAATCAGCAGAGCAAGGATAAGACCCTGTAGGGCGCCGCCTGCCGCCAGGCATACAATAGATGAAATACCGGATCCATGCAGCCTGAAGAAAGGAAGAAGGATCACGGTAAACACAAATGCCGCTGCGGCAGGGATCCCCAGTCTTGCCAAAAGATATCCCTCTTTCCCCAGAACCGTCACAAACAGATACCCCGCAATATGGTCATCCACCTCCTCCAGTATGACCATTGCGGCAGCGTAGCAGAACATTATGGATGCCAGCATAGAAAAAAGCACATCAATAAGCCCATAATAAGGCCTCAAGATCAGAGTACCGGAAAACCATCCTGCCATTTTCCTGTCCAGTACGGGGACCAAGAAACGGAAAGCCGCACCGGCAAGCAGCGGAGCGAAACAGGCGGCAGACAGCATCCTATCCTTTTTGATAAACAGCAGCATTTGCAGAAAACACATTCGTACGGCTCTCATAAACTTACACCTCCCGCATGTTTCCACATAGCGCTCACACTCTTCCCGGAAAGGAAAAACAATACGCCCATGGTCAAACATAATATAAGTATTCCGCCCGGTTCCGGCCAATTCCCGGCAATCATATCCAAGCACAGATTTACAGGGTAGTATTGAAACCCTTTGGGCAGCACTCCAAACAAATACAGCACTGCCGGAGCAAATGCCGCGGCTTCAACAGGCACAGTCCAGAGAATAAACTGATTCAGGCTGTGGATCTTCGCAGCTGTGATAATGCCAAGCAGCGTAAACATAACAGAGCAGAACGCCGTACCGGCTGCCATAAGCCCGAGATGCTCCATGCCCGCTGCAGCAGCCAGCACAAATGCCACAATAAGAGTTATAAAACAAAGGGAAGCTGCTTTGGCAGCAATATATTCCGCAGCCAAAACCGGTGAGACAGCAAAAGCGTAAGGTATCCTTTGGCTTTTTTCCAGCAGTACAATAGCCCCCATAAAAAACAATCCCATTGCTCCCGGGTCTGACAAGATCAATAGAACGGCAGCCGGCTGCCGCCAGGACGCGGGCATGACATACAGTATCCCCAGATAAAGCACAGTCAAGACCCCATAGAGAAAATAAAACCCATATTTCATCTGTGAACGCACATCCCACAATATCATTGCCTTTAATCTCAAACCAGTGTCCTCCCTGTCACATCCATAAAAATATCATTCAGTGTCGGTTCACTGCTGTGGATGGACAGCAGCCTGTTCTCCAGGATCAACTGTCTCAGTCGTTCATCCTGGGATATGAGATGCAGCGGACAATCAGCCGTCTGTTCCTGCTCCTCCATCCAGGAGTAGGAAACCCGGGCCGCCCCTTTGGACATGATCAGATTATGAGGGCTGTCCAAAGCCATGATCCTGCCATTTACAATAAAAGCAACCCTGTCACAGAGCTCTGACGCGTCCTGCATATTATGCGTAGTGAGTAAAACGGTTTTCCCCCGCTCCCGTTCCTTCAGGATCAAATCCTTCATAACCCTGCTGTTGGCAGGGTCGAGTCCGCTGGTAGGTTCATCGAGACAAAGCAGATCCGGATCATGCAGCAAAGCCTTTATAAAATTAAGCCTGGCCTTCATCCCCTTGGAGTAGGCGGACACCTTTTTACTCCCATCCTTCTCCAGCCCCACCGATTCCAGCAGTTCCCCAATATCCCGCCCCTTTTTCTTGTACAGCGAAGCAAAAAAGCGGAGATTCTCTTCTGCCGTCATCTTCTCATACATAGTGGAAAACTCAAAATCAACACCGATCTGTTCATAAAATCCATTGTTATGTTCCCTGCATTCCACCCCATTCACCTTGACAGACCCCTGATAATCCCTGAGCAATCCAATCAAAATCTTCTGCAAGGTACTCTTCCCCGCCCCCGAAGGTCCCAAAAATCCGAAGATCTCCCCCTTCCCAACCGAAAAATCCATACCCTCTATAAACGCCTTCTTGGTATAACTAAAAGCCAGTTCCTTAACTTCGATCATATTCACTCCTCCATACTATATGACTATAACTAAATAAACAGTCAAAATAATAACAATATACAGTCCGGCAAACATTTCTGCCGGACCAACTCACAAGATCTGCATTACCAACCCGCGGACCAGATATCTAAGTGCCAGATCAGACTGTGCACTTCCAATCTCATCCTTATGTAAAGTAGCAAAATAAACAGCCCGAAACGCCGCAGTCAGCGCCTCTGTATCCATCCCCTTATCTGCCGCGATTCCATGCAGGATCCTTTCAGTCATGGACATATCTTCCGTCAAATGCTTCTCCAGCACATCCCCGGGCAGTTTCCGTGCCAGCATTTCAACCTCCTCCGAGGTTATCCCCTTCAACACAGGCATTTCATCCATCATCCTATAAAACCCCATCATAACATCTGTCACACCCTCAACATCCAATTCCCTCCCCTTCAAACTCTCAAACCCCCGAACCACTTCCCTCTCAACGATCTCATGTTGTTCCAGGATCACCTCAAACAACAGCATCTCCTTAGACTGATAAAAAAGATAAAACGTCCCCTTAGGAATCTTCACCCTCCTCACAATCTCATCCACCGTAGTTTTCCGAATCCCATACTGTGCCATACACTTGGCCGCCTCTTCCTTAAGCCGCCTCACAATATAAGCCCTTTCCTCCTCAGAAAACCTCTTAGGCACCCATATCCCTCCTTTTTGACTAAAATTCTCAATATAGTCATAATACCCTCATCCTCTCCATATGTCAACCCTTCCTATTCCTGCATACATTTCCCGTCTACATCTGATCAAGCGTCCATATATCCTACTATTACCATCTAACCAGGCATTCACGCATCCTACCATTACTATCTAACCAGGCATTCACGCATCCTACCATTACCATCTAACCAGGCATTCACGCATCCTACCATTACCATCTAACCAGGCATTCACGCATCCTATCATTAACATCTAATCACGCGTCCGCCGCAGGCGCAGCCCGTATGCCTTTCGCTTAGCCAGCCAGCAGGGAAGGGAGGGAGGGGAGGTGGGGGAAGATTCAGTAGGTTAGAGCGTTTCTGAAAATTCATTCCGACAATCTGCACGCCCCACTTTGCGGAAGATTTGGCTCCAATTCGGTCAACGTAGCCCGCTACGCCTCCCTCATCGGCTCCAAATCTTCCACAAAGTGTGACGCACAGCTTGCCGAAAGCAATTTTCAGACACGCTCGGGTGGAGCGGCGGGCAGATCCACCTGCGGCAGTCACTTAATGAGGAGGCCATTGCCGACGAATTTAGTGAATGCCAGCAGGTTAGCTGCCCACCAGCGGAACGTCGGATGAATCTTCCCCCCTCCTCTCCCTCCGTTCCCTGCGCAACATCCTTTGATTATCAAAAATTTTGATTGTGTTATATAAATAAATCATATATAATAGAATCAACCAAACCAAAAGGAGTGATAAAGTGGAACCTTATCCTGACTTTTGCAGATGATTAAGTATAAAAATACCCGTTAGCCCAGCAAATAAGCTGACTAACGGGTTTGTCTTTTTGTCATATTTTCATGGTGTATTTTCACTTTTTTGTGGCTGCTAAAACTTTTTTTATTTNTTTCCTGACTTTTGCAGATGATTAAGTATAAAAATACCCGTTAGCCCAGCAAATAAGCTGACTAACGGGTTTGTCTTTTTGTCATATTTTCATGGTGTATTTTCACTTTTTTGTGGCTGCTAAAACTTTTTTTATTTCACCAAGAGTTCTGATTCTCTTACTGAAATCAATATCAAGAACCTTGCCGATGTCTTTCTGTACATTGTCGTAGTAATCAAACAAGTAATAGTTCTGTTGAATTAGGGTACAGCTTGCTTTAGAGAGTGATTCCAGAAGCTTACCAATGCTGTATTTTTGCTCTAACTTTGTTTCAAGTATGCGAGCGATGGTAAGGGCCACAAAACAGGTAAGAAAATGTGCTTCTATATGTTCTCTTGTCCATACATATACGGGTCTGGCATCTAATTCGCTTTTAGTTACCTTAAATGATTCTTCGATTTTCCAAAGTCCTCGGTACATGTCAATGATTTTGTCATCACTTTCATCCATTTCACTTGTAAGTAAAACATAATAACCATCAAGTGCCTCTTCTTCACGAAGCTTTGCTTCGTCAATTTCTAAGATGGAAGATGCGGTTAAAATTTCACCAGTATCTTTATCATAATCGATTTTCTTTACATATTTTGCTGCACCATAAGAAGTTGCTCGGGTATAACCACCTGGATGTTTTGCAAGGTCTGCAGCTTTTGCAAGAGCCGCAGCACGATCGGCTTTTGCTCGTCTCGCATATTTTTCACTCCAAAAGACAACCTGCTTTTCATGTACAGTTTTCTTTAGCTTGCGTCCGGTTTGAGAGGTGACTTGAATCGTGCGAGGGTGCTTGCGTGACTTTCTTTTATATTCAGTGCCCAGCCAGGTATAATCCTCTTCGTCGAGCACATACTTTTTCATTTCTTTATCAGCACCACGTACAGACATGCTGAATACATAGCCATCTTTTGTGGGAGTATTAATGGTATACCAAATGTTATCACCAGTGGTCATTCCTTTATCTGCAACAGAAATAACACGACCAAGATCAAACTCTTTTTTGATTCGCCCAAAGTTTGGACGATAGGTGAGGCAGTCGTTGGTATTTCCTGCAAAAAGTTCGTAGGTAATAGGAATTCCATTGTTATCCATGAATAATCCCATCTGTACGATTGGGTTTGGACGGTGTTCCTTGGAAACACCTTTTCGAAGGAAATCATTCTGGTCATCTGATTCGAAATAGTAATTCGTCACATCGTAATAAATAAGGCTGGTGTCCCTACCGTATTTCTCTTTGATTTTATCGTTCATCCAGACTTGAAGGCTTTCTTTGTGTTTTGAAAAGAAGGAAAGACAGCGATAAACATCATCTAAAGAATAGTCTGTTTTTTCGAAGAACTGTTCCCTGTTATCAAAAGAAGCTTTCTTTGATGCTGGAAAGAGAAGCCTTGAATATACAAGCATCTTCATGATAGTATTTGCATCACACTTCTCTTTTGAATGGCGCCTGCGATTAATAAGGAACTTATCAATTTCAAGTTCATGATAAATCTTACTTAGAGCAGCATAGCCAAAGTTTTTTCGAAGAGAAGTATCATCCGTGCACAAACGATCGGAAGGATAAAAAGTAAAGTTAATGGGAGCTTGCATCGCATTTTTTTCGATTTTTAATTCTTCAGCACGTTTTTGAAAGTGGGCAATAGGATCATCATATAGTTTTTCCAATTCATCAAGATAGCCCAAAGATTCAACAGTCTTAGAACGAGACATTTTTCGCTGTTTGTCATAATAGGAATCTACAATTGCCAGATAGATACGTCCTTTTGATGTTTTAGTTTTTCTTAAATGCATAATTGACACCTCCAATACCCTTATTATATCATATACATCCACATATATCCAGTAAAACATGACAAAAAAATAAAACAAAAAATGCCCGAATGCCTTATGAATAAAGCAATCGAGATATATCATCTTAGAAAGTAACTGCAAAAGTGTGGAGCAATTTTCAGACACGCTCGGGTGGAGCGGCGGGCAGATCCACCTGCGGCAGTCACTTAATGAGGAGGCCATTGCCGACGAATTTAGTGAATGCCAGCAGGTTAGCTGCCCACCAGCGGAACGTCGGATGAATCTTCCCCCCTCCTCTCCCTCCGTTCCCTGCGCAACATCCTTTGATTATCAAAAATTTTGATTGTGTTATATAAATAAATCATATATAATAGAATCAACCAAACCAAAAGGAGTGATAAAGTGGAACCTTATGAAGTCTTCCATGACGTACTGGTCAATCTCTTCCAGGAGATCATGGACATAGAAGAGAAGGCCCTTATTACTTCTGAATTCAAAGATATTTCCGTAAACGACATGCACATTTTAGAAGCAATCGGAGTTAAAAGCGCCCGAAACATGTCATCCGTGGCAAAGACCCTGTCCGTGACCGTGGGAACCCTGACGATTGCCATAAACAGCCTGGTGAAAAAAGGATATGTAAACCGAGTCAGAAGTGAGGAGGACCGCCGGGTAGTGCTCATATCCCTGACGAAAAAGGGAGAAAAAGCAAACACCCACCATATGAAATTCCATGACGGAATGATTCAGGCTTTGATGAAGGACCTGGACGAAGAACAGCAGAAAATACTGGTAAAGTCATTGCTTAATCTAAGAAAGTTCTTTGAT
Organism: Blautia marasmi; assembly: GCF_900258535.1. NCBI lineage: Bacteria > Bacillati > Bacillota > Clostridia > Lachnospirales > Lachnospiraceae > Blautia > Blautia marasmi. The sequence continues at coordinate 1,763,112 of NZ_OIWX01000001.1, read as the reverse complement.
TCCTACAAGGATAAAAAAGAATAGAAATGTAAAAGCGCCGTAAGAACAAGCCTGTAAATATACAGCCTGTTTTTACGGCGCTTTTTAAATCCTTTATTTATATTCCATCAGCAGATATTTTTCCAAAACAGGAAACTGTGCCGGACCCAGCTCCAGGATATACTGGTGAAATTCCTTTAACTGGAAGGACTTGCCTGCAGCCTCCTGGGCTTCTTTTTTCAGATCAATAAAATTAAGATATCCAAGATAATACTTCAGATAATTACTTGGATTTTCCACAATATACTGGTAGATTTCCCCGCAGGTATCCTGAGAGGCAATGCCAAAAGAATTCAGCGTTTTTGTGACAGTTCCCAGATCCCATCCGTGGTCGTGGATGCCGATATCCAGCAGTGAATAGAGACACAGGCTCACAGAACGGTTCAGCCACAGAAGTTCCATGAGGGAGTCATCCAGCTTCAGATATTTTGCACCGTATCCATAGGACAGGGATTCCACATAAGTGGCCCAGCCCTCCACGTAACCTCCAAAGCTTAAAATATGACGTATATCATCCGGCTCTGTTTTGCTGAAATACAATGTCTGATACAAATGTCCCGGAAATCCCTCATGCGCCAGTGTGGTAAAAAGTTCCGCCTCCGTTACCTGGCTGCCTTTGTTGATATATATAACATTGGGGCTGAGCGTATCTGCAGGCGGTGTGAGGTAGAAGGCCGGACTGGAAAAGTCCTCCATGGATTCATGCACATATTTTACCTTATAGGAAGGTTTACCGCTGTCAGGGAAATCCTTGCTTATGGCCTTGTTCAGATAATCCAGCATCTGTGCCGGGGTACTGCTGCAAGTCTCCGGCAGGGAGGAAGCGTCTGTGAGCAGTTTTGGATCAGCCACGATCAGGCTCTGCATTTTTTTGTAATCAGTGAGAAGCTGTGTGTAGAGCCGCTCCTCGATCTCTTTGATAGTCCGGTAGTCCCCGGTCCCGCTGCGGATCAGGTAACGATAGTAGGCAGTCCCGCCGGGGAGATTTGACAATCCGCCGGAATTTGTTCCGTTTCCCTTCAAGTCAGCCAGGCCCTTAGCCAGGGATCGGTAAGCCGGGAAGACCCGTTTTTCCATGATCTTTTCATGCATTTTTATGTAAGAGTCTGCCTGCTTTTTAGTCATGGCTTTTCGGGAGACAAATTTGTTCATTTTATCTTTAAACATAGTGGAAAGGTAATTGGTGGATAGATCCTCTGTAAACGCATTGCACTGTTCTATGATCCGGTCCACACTGGTGTCACTCATGAATAGACCTTCCTCTGCCTTTTTCTTCTCAAATTCCAGGATCTCGTCAAAATAACTGGTCATGGAGGAGAGCAGGGTAAAATAATCCTTGATATCATCAGCGGTCCGGAAGGTGTATTCTGCCAGCAGTACAGGAAGCTGGGACTGAAAGCCCAGATTGGGACTCAGGGGTTCCTGCAGCATATAATTATCTTTTATGGACAACTGGGTAGCAAAGTCCAGGTTTAGGATGTCGTAAGTAAGCCGGTTGTCTTTGGACAGCTCTTTGTATGTGAACTTTTCCAGTTTTTCCTTATACTTTTCAACAGAATCATAGCCTTCCTTCAGTTTATCCGGGTCCATACATCCCAGTTTGATGGAATAATCTTTGATCCCGTATTTTTCGGGATAAGCCAGGGTATAATGCAGGTTTAGGGTATTAGATTTCACCTCCTCGGTAAAAATCTGTTGTGTAAATTTCTCAAAACGGGCATCTTCTGTAAGAAAGCGGTCTTTTTGGGTAAAAATAAGAAGGAAGAGGAAAACAGCCAGGACAATAAATCCCGGTACCAGAAATTTCCTCCTGGAAGATAAGAATTTTTTCAAAAGATGCTCCTTGGATAATACTTGAAAACTCTTTAACAGTTTATGAAAAAATCAGGCATGTATGCGTATTTTCATTGTAAAAAGGCACGCGGATGTGATAAACTTTTGATAGTGGGAGTTAAGTTAAGGGAGGTGGCTTGTTTGAATAAGAAGATATGTATGGTATGCCTGTTGGCAGCCCTTTTGACTGCAGGATGCACACCGCAGGATCCTATGCCTGACGAGGAGGACGTGGTAAACCTGCCGGATGAAGAACAGCAGGAGGAAGAGACAGAGGATGTACAAAAAGAATACGATGTAGAGCTTTCCGATAAACTTTCGGATTTCCAGTTTTCCGTCAACGAGACCGTATACACCCTTCCTGCAAGGCTTCAGGCTTGGAAAAATGCAGGATGGACCTATGAGAAGGACAACGGCAAAAAGGCCCTGGACCCGGAATCTTTTCTGGAGGGGGAGATATTGGAGAGTGAGGGCGGTTCCCTTGCCGTGGATATTGTCAATCTGGATGGGGAGAAGAAACTGCTTGGGGAATGTTATGTGGGCGGTGTACAGCTGGAGAGCACCGGGGATGACAGCCGTGTGTACCAGCTTCCCGGGAAGATCAGAATGGGAACCTCCACTTTGGATGAAGTTACCGAAGCATACGGTATGCCTACAGACCAGTATGAAGAAAAAGACAATATCTACCTGACCTATGAATACGGAATATACAAGCAGGCAGATTTGGTATTTGACGTACAGGATGAAATACTATATAAAGCTGTGCTGAAAAACTACAGAGAACCGGAAGACGGCAGTGAGGAAGTGAGCAAGGAAACGCCGGCGGAGGTGGAGAACTATCAGGCGCCGGGAGCATTTCCGGATGACATTATGGCGTTTGTGGTGCGGTACGGAGGAGATTTCTATAAGCTTCCGGCACCGGTCTGTGAATTTACAAAAAACGGATGGAAAATATTAGAGGATGGTTCCGACAGCATTGTAAAGAGCGGACGTCACGGCTATGTGACACTTGAGCGTGAAGGACAGACCCTCTATGCGGTTGTAAACAATTACGCGGATATGGCAGTTCCCATGGAAAACAGTTTTATCATCAGTGTGCACGGTGACTTTGATGTCACGAAAGTATCAGTGGAAATGTACAGAGGAATCACCCTGGGAATGAGTGAGGAGACCATGAAAGCCCTGCTTGGAGACAACGCATATGAGACCGAGGAGACGGACAGAGGTGTTTCCTATTTCATATATGCGGATGAGGAAAAGCAAAACTATACCAGGATATTTGTGGATAAAGATTTGAAGCTGGTCAGGGAAATAGAACTGTCCAACAGCCCGGATACACTTTCTGCTGCGTCAATGGGAACACCGCAGGAAGAACCGGACAGTGTGGAGGCCGCGGCAATGTACGGAGATGACGAATTTCCCGGTGAGGAAAAGGAAGAATAGAAGGTAACAAATGAATAATTTCATTGCTAAAGGCGGTTTCCCATAGATTTTTGGTTGCGGCCGGGAGTGTATGAGACAGTTACGAATAAAAAGACAGAGGTAAAACAAAATGGAGCAGAAAATATATGACATTATCATCATCGGTTCCGGTCCTGCAGGTCTCTGTGCGGCGATCTATGCCAAACGGGCCCAGCTTGAAATGCTGGTCATTGAGAAAGATTTCTCCAGCGGAGGACAGATGGTGAAGACCTACGAGGTGGACAACTATCCGGGACTACCGGGAATGAGCGGTTATGATATGGCTGAGGCCTTCCGAAAACATGCGGACAAACTGGGTGCAGCATTTGTCAGGGAGAATGTGAAAGAGGTGCAGACAGAAGGGGACCTGAAAAAGATCACAACAAATAAAAACCAGTATCTTACAAGAACACTTGTCATTGCGGCCGGGGCCAGACACCGGACACTGGGCATCCCCGGTGAGGAGGCATTTTCCGGAATGGGTGTTTCTTACTGTGCCACCTGTGACGGTGCGTTTTTCAAAGGCGGGGTCACAGCGGTGATCGGCGGCGGTGATGTGGCGGTTGAGGATGCCATTTTCCTGTCCAGAATATGTAAAAAGGTATATCTGATACACCGCAGGGATGAACTGCGGGCGGCAGGTATTTTGCAGGAAAGTGTAAAGGCTATTGAAAACGTGGAGATTGTGTGGGATACTATTCCGAGGGAAATCAGGGGAACAGAACAAGTGCAGAGTCTTGCGGTAGAAAATGTCAAGACAGGAGAAACAAAAGAGCTTGCCGTCGACGGTGTGTTTGTGGCAGTGGGCATTCTTCCGAATACAGAGGAATTCGGCAGTCTTGTAAAGCTGAATGAATCCGGTTATATAGAGGCAGGGGAAGACTGCGCGTCCAGTATTTCGGGTATCTTTGCAGCCGGTGACATACGGACAAAACAACTGCGCCAGATTGTGACAGCAGCGGCAGACGGGGCCAACGCGGTGGATTCTGCCCAGAAATACCTGATGGAACATGCATAACCCCAAGTGGAGAAGAACCAGCAGAATAAAAATCCATGCGCAACAAAAGGATAAAGGAGGAATTACAAATGAAAAACATGAAGGTTCTGGCAGAGGAGATTCGCCAGGGAAGACACGACGAGATCCTGAAAGATATTTATGTGGATGAAAGCGTTCTGGATTACCAGAGAAAGCGTTATATAAAGGCAATTGAAGAATTTGAAAATATTTTCGGTGAAAGTGACGTGGAGATTTACAGCGCGCCCGGCCGATGCGAGGTGGGGGGAAACCACACAGACCACCAGCACGGTATGGTACTTGCCACATCCATCAACCAGGATGCCCTGGCGGTAGTGGGCAGATCCGAGGACGGCATGATCCACGTGCTCTCAGACGGATATGATATGGTGGATGTGGATGTCAATGATCTGGAAGAGCGTTATGACGAGGAAGGCACAACAGCGGCTCTTGTACGCGGTGTGGCGGCTGAGCTGAAATCCAGGGGCTATGAGGTGCAGGGATACAATGCCTATATTGTCAGCGATGTTCTGATCGGTGCGGGCCTGTCATCCTCCGCCGCGTTTGAAGTGATCCTGGGAACCATTATCTCCGGTCTTTTTAATGAAGGCAGCATTGACCCTGTGGTGATCGCACAGACGGGGCAGTATGCGGAGAACGTGTATTTCGGAAAGCCCTGCGGTCTCATGGACCAGGTGGCATGTTCCGTGGGCGGTATGATCCATATTGACTTCAAGGAACCGGGCTGCCCTGTTGTGGAGAAGGTTCCCTCAGATTTTGAGGCTTACCAGTACAGCATGTGTATTGTGGACACAAAAGCATCCCATGCCGATATGGGAGATGACTATGCATCCATCCCGGAAGAGATGAAAAAGGTGGCAAAATTCTTCGGAAAAGCTTATCTGCGTGAAGTGGAAGAGGATGATTTCTACAAACAGATCTCAGGACTCAGAAGCGTGCTGGGTGACCGTCCTATCCTGCGTGCCCTTCATTTCTTTGAGGAGGAGAGAAGGGTTGAAGGGGAAGTGAAAGCCCTGAGAGATGGTGATTTCAAGGAGTTCCTGGAGCTTGTAAAGGATTCAGGCAATTCTTCCTTTAAGTATCTCCAGAATATCTACAACAGCACCAATGTACAGAAACAGGCCATGTCTATTGCCCTTGCTGTCAGCGATAAGATCCTGAGAAAGCATGGGGTGTCCCGTGTACACGGCGGCGGTTTCGCAGGTACGATTGAAATTTTTGTGGAGAACAGTTTTGTGGATGAGTACAAGACCAGAATGGACAGAGTCTTTGGAAAAGGTTCCTGCCAGATTCTGAAGGTACGTCAGTCCGGCGGAAGAAAAGTTTTATAAGAGGATGAAGGCTGCATCGGATAGTCCCTTTTGGGATGTCCGGTGCAGTTTTTTTGAGGGGTTCATGTGACGGTTCAAGTAGGAGAACTTGAAGGTTGGTTTACACTGATTTACATAATTTCCCGAACAGGTTACATAACAGAATTTGGGACAAGGGGATGCCGTCGAAGAGGGAAAATTGGAGAAAACAGTAAGTTTTTTTGGACTTAATTTTCAGAATATTCTCAATTGTAGAATATGCACAATGCTTGTCGAAAAAACCAACATTTACCACATTCCATCCTCAAAGTTATCCACATATGAAAATCCACAAAACCCCGTAAAAATAAAGTTATCCTCAAAGTTATCCACATTCTCCACAAAAATGTGTGTGGATTAATGTGATTTACATAATAATAGAAAGAACAAAGGTTTTGTACACTTGTGATAAAAAGAAGAATTTTGGGGAAAAGTGGGGAAAAGGGATTGACATTTTTGAAATCTATTTTTTGACGGGGTGCGACATAATATGCTAAAATCCGGGGAAAATTGATATTGTTTTCTGATAATTGTTGGTTTCCATAATGTTGTGGGGGAGTGAGATGGGGGGAGTTATGGGAGGGTGGCTCACGGAGGGTGGCTCACGGACGGTGGCTCACGGACGGTGCGCAGGAGGTATCCGTGTGTGGGAAAAGTCAGGGGAGACAGGAGTTTCTAACAGGCAGCGGGCCGGAAAATGGGGGCACCGCATGGAACCGCACCCGAATCTGATGATTCGGCTGCTCAGCCATGCTGAGAATTTGCTTTGGAGAGCAAATTCTCTCCCCCATTTTCCGGCCCGCTGCCTGTAAGAAACTCCTGCCTCCCCTTCCGATTTTCCCACACACGGATACCTCCTGCACACCTGGTTGTGGTAACGGAATGCTTCTTTTCCTAGACCGTATGTGTCGTTTTTATAGTTCTGCCGGCAGGGGAAATGCTATTTCATAATATAGAAAGAGCGTACTTGCCATTTTATAGATAGGTAGATAAATAGATAGATAGATAGATAGATAAATAGATAGATAGATAGGACAAGATTATATTTTGTAATTGACAAGAACGGTGTCTTGCAATACAATATAGGTGACTATATTGTATTGCAAGATAGGGAGGTGGAGCGGTGATTTCTTCGCAGATGTTGAAAGGGACTTTAGAGGGGTGTGTGCTGGCTATTATTGGGAAGAAGGAGACGTATGGATATGAGATATCGGAACAGTTGAAGGGATATGGATTTGGGAAGGTAGCGGAGGGGACTATTTATCCGCTTTTGCTCAGGCTGGAGAAGAATGGGTTTATTGAGGCGGTCTTTCGGGAGTCTGAGGTTGGACCCCGGAGGAAGTATTATTTTATAACCCCGGAGGGGGAAGAAGAATTTGCGAGGTTTACGGATAGTTACCTGGAATTGACAGGTGCGGTTTCTAGGCTGTTAGATGACATGAAAGGGGAGATGATCAATGAGCAGACAGACGAAGCAGCTAATGAAGGAAAATAATGATTTAGCTCTACAGCTTCATGAAGGTGATAACCGTATTCTGACGGATATAGTGGTTTATATCCGCGGTGCAGATATAAGCGCTTACCGGCAGGAACTGGTCAGGCGTGATATTACACAGATGATCTTAGACGGAGAGCAGCGTGGGGATACTGCTGAGGATATAATAGGCGGTGATTACAAAACCTTCTGCGATAATGTCTTAATGGAAGTTCCACGTCTCACCTCCGCAGAAAAATCCATTTCTTTCCTGGGAACCATATGCGCCGCTTCCGCAGTCCTGCTGACAGTGCGGCTGCTATTCGCTCTCACGGATACACTCAAAGAAAACAACACCTGGCCTGATATTCCCATAACAACAGGAAATATCATAAGCACATTCTTAATTCTGTGTGCAGCTATCTTAATTTATAACTTCATTACAAAGAACTCCTTTAACGCAAGATTCCTAAGAAGCAAAAAAATTCCCGCACTATGCATCTTAATTTTGGTTATCTGCATATGTACAGACCTCTTCCTCAATACAGTGATCCTAACCATCCACGCAGTACCCCTCCTCCTCACAATCGTTGCCCTATACATCCTATACAAAATAACAGACATTATAAACTAGTACTACAGCTTGCCGAAAGCGATTGCAGAACCGCTCCGGTGCTCACCCGCCCGGAAATCAAACTGCCAGCATCGTCTATTTCTCCATCTGCCGTGCTGCTGCACACGATATTGGGCTTTTAGCCCTACAACTAAACACATTCACTCAGTCACCGGAGGAACCACACAGCTACATTTCCTACGCCTTTGTTTATGTGCGATAAAGAAATAAAGAAGTTTAAAAATTTTGCCGTTCCTATTCGGCGTTTATCTATTACACCGGATAGGACGGGCTTTATGTGTCGGGCAGTTCTACCTTGCAATATAAGTTAAAAGTTATAGCTTAAATTTATGATAGCAAAAAAGGCTATACTCTTTAACCGATATTTCCTTGTTATGTAAAACTCCAATTATAACAAATAAAACTTCTGCAACGGTAAGATAACAATCCTTTAAGTCGAAAATGAACAAGTCTAGTATCTGTAAAAAATCCAAACTTCCGCCCCAAAGCAACTTATCTATCAGACTACATAAACAACCGGCCAATCCACAAACCATAATTACTTTTACTGAAAGTTTGGTCTGCTCTCTTTTGGCTTTATATAGCAAATATCCTGTCAGAAAAATAAAAATGGCGATAACATTTAGCAAAACTGTTACCAACGGGCTTGAAAAAATATCAATATAATTTCCAGCCCATGATAGTTCAGTATTTAGTTTTGGGTTAAACGTTATAAAATTCTTTATTATATCAAAATCATATTGCATAAATGCAAATGAAATAATAGTTTTAGTAATCTGGTCTATTAACAACAAACATAAGACAGGGATAATAAAAATATTAAACTTTTGCATAAAAACCTCCTGTTCAAATCACGATTGTTATTTGGTTTCTGATTTTATTTTATCATATCTATATTAACCTTTCTTAGATTATGGGAAAGGGCGGCAGCACTTATTACATAGACAAGTGCAACAAACGATAAACCTTTAGATTTAATGCTGCTTCTGGTATTTCTTCAAAGAAGTGAAACTCTACGCAGTTCCATTTATCAGGATTGTAAATAAGCAATTTGCTAGTATCATTTTCAAAATTAGATAAAAACTTTAATGCTTTCATTTGCTTTGTTTCAGGAATATCATTTTCAATTTCTACAACAAATTTTGATGTGATAAAATTCTTTTTTAAGTCGTTTATCATGGTAATTCCAATATTTATATTCTGCCATCCAAATGAATTTAGAATATTGTCAAAAAATCCTCCAAAGATGAACTCATTCATTCCCTGTTCATCTTGCCATACATACAATGGTGCATATTCATTTTTACTGTTGCCAAATTCCCCCTTTTCAGAAATCAGATATGCTTTGAAAAGTAAGCCTTGAAAACCGTCTGTCTTATTTCCGTTATTTTTCACTCTTTCCCGGATAATTCCCATGTCATAACTATCTGGCAATAAAATTTTATACTGCATCGCTATCATGGATAGTGTCCTCCTTTAGCAGTAACAGTTCAGACAAGCGGAACCGTTACGCATCCAGCCATTAAAAATCGCTTCGCGATGTGCTGGATGCCTGCCGGCACTACTTTTTCATACGGTCAGCGCAGTAAATGCGCAGACCTGTCTGAACTGTTACCTTTAGCTATCTGCTGCAGATCCTTCTTTATGATTTTTATTATACATTTTCACTGACCTGATGTATAATAGTTATTACTGATATTTGATATCATTTCAAATGATAGGTGGTGTTCCTATGGAAAGTTTAGAACTTAGGATTTTTAGAGAAGTCGCAATAGCAGGTTCTCTTTCCAAAGCTGCTGAAAATATGTGCTATGTACAGTCAAACATTACAGCCCATATTCAAAAACTAGAAAAAGAATTAGGTACTGTTCTATTTGTACGGCACAATAAAGGAATTACATTAACCCGTAATGGGGAAAAATTGCTATCCTATGCAAATTCAATATTGGATTTAATTGATAAAGCAAAATATGAATTTCAACAAGATACCCATGGCTTACATATTGGAGCTACACAGACTTTGGCAGCCTACAAACTTCCTTTATGGCTGTCCCATTATCAAAAGGACTTTCCAGATGTAAATGTATCTGTCCTTACAGAAAATCAAGAGCAGCTTGTAGAACTTGTATCTCATCAAGTCGTTGATTGCGCTTTCGTAGAGAAAAAATATGTGTCTGAGCAGTTACAATCTATTTTCTCATTTGATGAAGAATTATGCCTGATTGCACCTGTTCAAAGTGATGGAAAATTGTTAAGAAATAGTCCTATTATCACAAATAAAATACCTACTTGTCCTTATCGCAGAATTTTATTGGAGTGGGCTGCTTCGCAATCCTCTGAAATGCCGAAAATAATAGAGTTTGATACTATTGAAGCGATTGTTCACTCCGTTTCACTTGGAATGGGAATATCGCTGCTCCCATATTCGACTATCACAAACAGAGAAGAAATAGCTGTTTTTAAGCCACACAATATGAAAAGTCTAAATATCAATATGGTTATACAAAATGGTCGGCGAACTGAAAATGTTTATAATTTTCTAAAAATAATCTCTGACTTTAACACTTCGGAATAATGAAAGCTGTTAATCAATTATAATATTTCTTTACCATACATGAGCATTAAACCAACAGATACAGAGAAGCGGAACCTCAGGCGGAATATTGGAGGGACGTGAATAGAGTTTCTTAATGAAAAACGGCCTCCGGGTGCGTGATGAAATTTGATTTCCGAATCAAATTTCAAGGATAGTTGAGCAGACTAATCATCAGATTAGTTTGCGGTTCTATCCGGTTCACGTACCCGGAGGCCGTTTTTCATTTAGAAACTCTTCACGTTCCGACTATTCCGTCTGAGGTTCCGCTTCTCTGTATCGTCCGCATAAGCCAGTATTACCGTCAACATTCCAGTATCGTCCGCATAAGCCAGTATTACCGTCAACATTCCAGTTACTTTATGCTCCCATTCTTCCCCCAAATAAGCCGAAACGTACTCCCCTCACCAACTACACTATCCAGTTCCACCTGCGCCCCCAAATAAGCCGCCCCATGCTTCACGATGGACAGTCCAAGCCCGGTTCCGCCGATTTCTTTAGAATGGCTCTTATCCACTCTGTAAAACCGTTCAAATACTCTGGCCTGATCTGCGATGGGGATTCCGATTCCGGTGTCTGCTACAGATATGCTGACCGTGTTTTTTCCGTTCAGCACAGTGATCGTCACTTTTCCGTCCGGATGGTTATACTTAATGGCATTGTCGCACAGATTGTACAACACTTCCTCCAAGATCGGCTTCGTGGTGGCGAGTGATGCATGTTCCCCTTCCAGAAAGAGGGAAACCTGCCTGCGTTTTGCCGGCTCCCGCAGACGTTCCAGGGTCTCTTTAGCCAGCGTATAAAAGTCTGTTTCCTCCTTTTGATACGGAAGACAGCCCTCATCGAGCTGGGAGATCTTGATGACATCTCCAACTAAAGCGATCAGCCTCTGGGCCTCATCGAAAATTTTTCCTGCAAATTTATTGATGTCCTCAGGCTTCACAAATCCGTCCTGAATGATTTCCGCAAAACCGGAGATGGAAGTAAGAGGTGTCTTTAATTCGTGTGATACATTGGCAGTAAATTCACGCCTTAGGTTTTCGCGCTGAATTTTCTCAGTTATGTCAACCAATAAGAGCACTGCGCCTGTGACTTCCTTGTCTCGCAGCACCGGGTTGGCGATGACCTGGCAGAAATTATCACCGATCTGCAGGTTGGATGAAGTGTGTTTTCCGGACAGGACCGCGTCCACGGTCTGCTGGAAGGGTTCGCTTCTGTTAAGTGCCAGAACACTGGCATGGGCCTGTGCTTCCGTGGCATCCAGCAGGTGCAGGGCACTGGAATTGTAGGAGAGAAGGTCTGTCTGGGCGTCAATGACTAAGAGGCCCTCACTCATATTTTCAGTGATAATGGAAAACTCCTGCTGCTGTCTCCTGGCATCTGAGAGCTGTCTGCGGATGGTGCGCTGCTGTTTGTTGATCTTGGTAAGCAGCGGGGAAATCTCATCATAGGCCTCTGTGCGCTCAGGTTCGTCCAGATCAAGGCTGTTGATAGGCGAGACGATCTTTTTGGAAATCCTGGCAGCAAAGAGAGCGGAGAGGACCACCATCATGAGCAGTACATACAGCATAGGCTGGACCAGCTCTCCGATCAGGGCCGCAACCGTATACTGGGTGCTGGAAACACGGAGGATCTGTCCGTTTTCCAGTTGTTTGGCATAATAGATGGTTTTTTCCGCAAGGGTGTCGGACTGGCGGGTGGCCTTTCCGGTTCCCTTTAATTTCGCTGCGATCACTTCCTGGCGGTCAGCGTGGTTTTCCATACCGGAGGCCTCTGCCTTGTTGTCAAAGAGAACGGTACCGTCCTCAGCGATCAAAGTGACTCTGGCGGATTCCGCGGGAAGTTTTTCCAGAGCAGAGAGGCCCATGTTTTCCACAGAGATAGCCAGATACGCAGTCTCAGACTTCAGTTCTTTTTCAATCTGGCTGCCGAAATAGTGATATAGGATGCCCATAATAAAACCCAGCCCAATGACCAGTACCAGGGCGGATACAAGCATTATGGAGCGGAAGATTCGTTTTGTCATGCGGTTTTTCCTCCAATTTTATAGCCTACGCCCCTTACGGTTTTGATACAGTCACCGGCGATCCCCAGTTTTTGGCGCAAGGTTCGGACGTGGACGTCAATAGTCCGGCTCTCCCCGTCAAATTCGTATCCCCAGATACGGTCCAGAAGCTGAGCTCTGGTAAATACGGTTTCCTGTTCGGACAGAAGCAGGCAGAGCAGTTCAAATTCTTTTAAAGTCAGGATGATCTCCTCACCATCCACCCGCACAATGTGGCGTGAGGGGCAGACGTAGAGGGAGCCGAGGCGGTATTCCGGAATCTTTTCCTGTTCCTGGCTGCGGCGCAGCAGGGCACGGATGCGGGAAATCAGTTCCATCATCCGGAAAGGTTTTGGAATATAATCGTCGGCTCCGTTGTCCAGGCCCAGCACCGTGTCATATTCGCTTCCTTTTGCAGTCAGCATGATGACAGGAAGCTTTTTGGTATCTCTGGATGTGCGGAGCTTTTTCAAAATGCTCAGTCCATCTTCCTCCGGAAGCATAATATCCAGAAGGACCAGAGAGGGGACAGCCATGTATATGGCATCCCAAAAATCAGAAGGCCGTGCAAATCCCTCAGCCTCCAATCCCTGGCTGTTTAGGGTGTAAGTGACCAATTCCCGGATATTTTCATCGTCCTCTACAAGATAGATCAATTTATTCACCTCATTCTTTTTCGGCATCCAGATGATGTTCGTCGCTCTGGTGAATGCCTGTTATGGAATACTGTACCCACTCTGCCACATTGACAGCGTGGTCACCAATGCGTTCAAAGTATTTGGCAGCCATGAGGATATCCAGGGCAGCTCTGGGGTCAGCATTGTTTTTTTTGATCAGATCCAGAAGCTCCCCTTTTATTTTGTTGAAGAGATCGTCCACAATATCATCGGAGATGACCACGGATTCTGCCAGCTCTAAATCATTTTTCACGAAGGCATCCACACTTAAGGTTACCATACGGATGGTTGCTGCTGCCATATCGTGGATCTGTACTTTGCTGCTGATGCTGCTTTTGACAATATAGGGGGCCAGGTCCGAGATGTCCGCTGCCTGGTCACCGATACGTTCCAGGTCTGATATCATTTTAAGGGCAGCCGATATGATCCTCAGATCACGGGCTACAGGCTGTTGCTGGAGAAGAAGGCGCATACAGATGTTTTCAATCTCCCGTTCTTTTTCGTCGATCTCTCCCTCCATGACAGCCACTTTCCTGACCACATCCGGCTCCGGTTCATCCAGTGCCTGGGCGGCCAGGGTAATGGCCTGCTCACACAGGCTTCCCATTTTGATCAGTTCCACATGAAGCTGTTCCAGCTGTTTGTCAAATCTTGTGCGCATATTAACCAAACCTCCCTGTAATATAGTCCTCAGTCCGTTTATCCTGAGGCATTGAGAATATCTGTTCCGTTTCCCCGTACTCCACAATTTCTCCCAGCAGGAAAAATGCAGTTTTATCGGAAATACGGGCTGCCTGCTGCATGTTATGGGTCACCATGACAATGGTGTAATCCTTCTTCAGTTCCACTGCCAGGTCTTCAATCTTGGAAGTGGAAATGGGGTCAAGTGCGGATGTGGGTTCATCCATGAGAAGGACTTCCGGCTGTACTGCCAGTGCCCGGGCAATGCAGAGCCTCTGCTGCTGTCCTCCGGACATACCCAGGGCGTTCTGTTTCAGACGGTCTTTTGTTTCATCCCAGATGGCTGCATCCCGCAGGGATTTTTCCACAATATCATCCAGCTTTGCTTTGGAATGGACACCGTGGGTGCGGGGGCCGAAAGCAATGTTGTCGTAAATGCTCATAGGGAAGGGGTTGGGTTTCTGGAACACCATACCCACTCTTTTTCTGAGCAGGTTTACATCCATCTTACCGTAAATGTCTTCACCGTCCAGAAGGATACTGCCGTCAATGCGGCAGCCCTCAACCAGGTCATTCATGCGATTCAGGGATTTGAGAAGGGTAGATTTGCCGCAGCCTGAGGGGCCGATGAATGCGGTTATTTTATTTTCAGGTACTTTTAAGTTTATGTTTTTCAGGGCCTTAAAATCTGTATAGTATAAGTCAAGGCTGCTGATGGATATCTTTTCCGTATTATTCATTTTATATTTGATAACTGTTCAGTCCGGTAAATGTACAGATCGGATGAATAGTTATTATACTCCTTTCGTCAGTTTTTTTGCCAATGTACCGGATATCCAGTTGATGACCAGTACAAGCAGAAGCAGTATGACAGATACCGCGTAGGCCTGATCCATATACAGACCCTCCCTGGAGAGATTGTACATATGGACAGCCAGTGTGGAGCCTGATGACATGACGCCTGACGGCACCTCAGCCACAGCACCGGCTGTATAGATCAGTGCAGCGGTTTCCCCCACAATTCTGCCTATGGACAGAATAACGCCTGCCAGAATACCCGGGATGGCACTTGGCAGCACGATCTTAAATACTGTTCTTAACTTTCCGGCTCCAAGGCCGAAACTTCCCTCACGGAAAGAGTCAGGGACTGATTTCAGAGCCTCCTCCGTGGTACGCATGATCAGGGGGAGAATCATGATGGACAGGGTCAGAGCGCCGGCCAGCAGGGAATATCCCCACTTCAGGGTAGTCACAAAGAAAAGAGCGCCAAACAGTCCGTATACAATAGAAGGGATACCGGACAGGGTCTCGGTAGTAAGCCGGATGATCTCCACAAATTTGTTGCCGCGTTTGGCGTATTCCACCAGATATATGGCAGAGAAGATCCCAAGGGGGACGGCGATCAGGAGTGATAAAAATGTGATGATCAGGGTGTTGATAATGGAAGGCATCATGGATGCGTTTTCCGATGTATAGGTCCAGGAAAAAAGTCCGGGATTCAGATTGGGAACCCCGTTTATTAAAATATAGGCAATTAGGAAAAATAGGACAGCAAAGGTAATGGCAGTGCAGAGCATGACCAGCAGCATAAGGAGAAAGGAGCCGGGTGTGCGCTTGTATTCTTTTAGTTTCTGCCGCAGATTTTTTTTATTATGCATGGCGGTTCCTCCGATTGAGCAGGGCAACGCAGAAGTTGATCAGCAGGATAAAGACAAAGAGCACAACACCTGTGGCAATGAGAGCTTCCCTGTGCAGGTCTGCTGCATAGCCCATTTCCAGTACAATATTGGCAGTCATGGTCCGGACACCTCTTAAGATCCCTCTTGGCATCCTGGGCTGGTTGCCCGCGATCATGACAACTGCCATAGTCTCACCGATAGCACGTCCGATGCCCAGTACCACACCGGCTATAACACCGGATTTTGCCGCGGGAAGGACAATGGCGAAGATACTTCTCTCATGTGTGGCTCCCAGTGCCAAAGCCCCTTCATAATAGGTGCGGGGCACGGAACGCAGGGCAGATTCGCTGACACCGATGATGGTGGGCAGGATCATGATTCCAAGAAGGATAGAGGCAGTGAGCATACTGTTTCCGTTTCCCTCCTGAAAAAGACTGCGGATCAGGGGTACCAGTACCACAAGACCGAAGAAACCGTATACAACCGATGGGATCCCGGCCAGCAGTTCCGTGGCGGATTTCAAAAACGGGTAAATTTTTTTCGGACAATATTCAGCCATAAAGACAGAGGTCAGGATGCCCACAGGCACGCCGATGACAATGGCTCCGGCTGTTACATAAATACTTCCCATAATCATGGGAAAAATACCAAAAATATTGTTGCCCGGTTTCCAGCGCTCACCGAGAAGAAAATCGAAAATGCCGATCTCTTTCATGGCCGGGATACCGTTTACAAAAAGAAAGAGACAAATTAATACAACTGCAAATATAGATGCGCAGGCAGCTATAAAAAAGACTGCCTGCATTACTTGTTCTTTAAGCTTATTTTGTTTGCGAGATACCATATTTTTTTTCATGCTTTTAACCTCGGTCATAAGTTATGATCACAACGCTTCATCCCAAGCCAGAGCATCTCCGGTAAAGATGGATTTCACCTGGTCGGAAGTCATTTCATCGGTAGGATTGTCATTGTTGACAATAACGGCAATACCGTCCAGTGCAATGACTGTGGGGGTGAGGCCTGCGTCCAGTTCGGAATCTTTCAGTTCTCTGGAAGCCATTCCGATATCGCAGACACCGTCGATAGCGTTCTGCATACCTGTGGTGGAATCACTTGTCTGAATCTCAATTTCTACATTGCTGTTGGCATCCGCGTAAGCTTCTTTCAGTTTTTCCATAACAGGTGATACGGAGGAAGAACCTGCCACTACAACTTTGCCGGAAGCTCCGTTAGATGCGTAGGCTTCTGCGTTATCCAGCGGGATGTAATTGTTGTCAGCAACAATAGCCTGGCCTTCTTTACTCAGGATATAGTTTATGAAATCCTGTGCAGCTTCGCTTGCATCTTCTTTTACCGCAATGTTAAATGGTCTGGAAATCTTGTAAGTTCCGGCTTTGATGTTTTCTGCTGTGGCTTCCGTGCCGTCAATCTTCAAAGCTTTTACTGTATCATTTAAAGAGCCCAGAGAAATATAGCCAATGCTGTATTCATTCTGTGCCACGGATGACATCATAACAGACGTGCTGTTGGTGATGTTGGCTTCCTCTGTAGTCATATCCATTTTTTCTCCGTCTACTTCCTCCTCGATACCGAAGAGTTCCACAAAAGCACCGCGTGTACCGGAACCATCCTCTCTGGATACTACGGTAATGTCATTGCTGCTGTCCCAGTCGCTGCTTTTATCGTCTTTTGAACTACTGTCTGTATCGGCTTTATCAGCAGTAGCTTCTGTACCGGAGTTTGTGTCTGTGCTGTTATCTGCATCTTCATTTCCACCGCATGCGGCAAGTCCGAATACCATCACACCGGCGAGTAAAATTGCTGCTAATCTTTTCATAGTTTTAATCTCCTTTTTTTTCCTCACATTGTCTATTATTTGTCCTCGTTACGAATTTTAGTATATAATGGGAAAGTTAAATACAAAATCTTAGTTTTGTTAAATGTAAGTAAAGTTAAATGGGACTTATTTTCAATTGTTAAATGTTAAATAACCTATAAAGTTTATAATTACAGAAAATATGTGCTATAATCTCTTTAGGAAGCGGCTGATCGTAAATATTGCTGTAGGAGGTTTATATGGATAAATGTAAAAAAATTCTTCCGGTAGGAATCAGTGATTTTAGGAAGATCAGGGAAGAGCAATATTATTTTGTTGATAAGTCACTGCTCATAAGAGATATTATTAACTCAGGATCAGAAGTAACACTGCTGACAAGGCCCAGACGATTCGGTAAGACTCTGAATATGAGTATGATAAAATCGTTTTTTGAAAGAACGGAAGAGGCAGCAGTGGGATTGTTCAGTGAGTTGAAAATATGGAAATGTGAGCCTAGCGAGAAATATAGAGGGGAGCAGGGCAAATATCCGGTGGTGTATTTAACCTTGAAGGATATAAAGTGTGACAGTTGGGAAGAAACATATGAAAAACTGAAGAATGTAATACAATTAGAATTTAATCGTCACGTCGATTTACTGGAAAGTAAAAACCTTACCAGGTTTGACAAATTATATATGGAACGTATCCTGAATATGAGTGCTTCTGATGCAGATTGGCAGGATTCCTTAAACCGTCTGACAGGTTATTTAAAAATTCATCATAAGACACCGGCAATCCTTCTTATAGATGAATATGATGTCCCCATACAACAAGAGCATATGATGGATTTTTACGATAAAATAATTAATTTTATGAGAAACTGGCTTTCCGGAGGGCTAAAAGACAACCAGAATTTAAAATTTGCTGTTTTGACAGGGATTCTTCATATCGCACAGGAGAGTATATTCAGCGGTTTAAATAATTTAGATGTGTATACCGTATTGGATGAACCTTACAGGGAATATTTTGGTTTCACACAGGAAGAGGTTGATGAGATTGCCGCCTATTATGACTGCGGGGATAAACGTGGGGAAATAAGAGCTTGGTATAATGGTTATAATTTGGGCGGGCTGGATATTTATAATCCATGGTCAGTAGTAAAATATATTCGTTCCGGAAATAAACCTGCACCTTACTGGCTGTCCACAAGCAGTAATGATTTCATACACAAGATAATTGAAAAGAGTACCCCTGAGACAGAAGCGGCATTAAAGCAGGTGATGGATGGCGGGTATCTTATAACTTCGCTTAATACGCAGGTCGTGTATCCGACTATTTATGATAATCCGGATAATATCTTCAGTTTTTTGGTTATGACGGGATACCTGAAGGCGGATGCCCTTGAGGAACCGGAATATGGCGGAGATTTTGTTTTATGCATTCCTAATCAGGAATTAGCCAGTGTTTATAAAAAAGAGATAAGTAGGACTATTATAAAATATGGAATAGGGTTTTATAAAAAAGAGTTGTCAATTGTAAAGGGATAGCTTTTCGTATGAGAGGAAGGAAAAGGCTGCCGGAAAATGTATATTTACATTTCCTGCAGCCTTTACTTATGATAATACAAACCCGCCACGTGTGCTTTCTATTACTTTACCCTTTGTTCTGCATCCGTTTAATAACTTTTAGTCGGGTGAATTCTTCCCTCTCTTTTTCCTCCAGTGCGTTGGAAATAGATTTTGTCAGATCCTCAAATTTTGGGATCGTGATATTTTTCAGCGCGTTGGCGCGCTTCTGGGTTTTCTTAATATTGATAGCCAGCCTGTAAGCGGAATTCTCCACCATGGACAGGCGGATGGTGAGCTGCTTTACCTTCTCAAAGGCCGCTTTCGCTTCATCCAGGGAGGCTTTGGTGCCGTAGTAAGCATAGGTAGGTGCCCCTGACGGCGGATCTGACTGCACCAGGGGGATCTCGGTCCCCATGACGCTTCTGGTCTTGATGCGGATGGAATCCTCCACCGGCACAGTGCGGGATATCTCCTGCACATAGTTGATACCGATCTCCATGTTGGCCTTCTGGAGTGCTGCATAGGCGGTGCGGAAGGTGATATCAATCTGGTCCTGGATATCCTTGGCCTGGTCGATCAGATCCATCAGCTCACGGATCAGGATATTCCTCTTCTTATCCATCAGATCAAATCCCTGCCTGGACAGTGTAAGGGAATTTTTTGCTAATATAAGGTTACCTTTGGTTGGAAAGGTATTTGGATCCATAACATCACCCTTTCTATAAAGACTTTGCTGTTAAGCCTTTCAGACTCACAGCGGCGGCTGCCTGACTGCGTCCTGATTTTCATTAACTATGCTTCCTCATCAAGAGGATGATAATACTGATCCAGAATCTTGGTGTCGATACGGTCCAGTTCGTCTCTTGGAATCATGCCTAACAGTTTCCAGCCTAAATCAAGGGTTTCCTCAATGCTCCGGTTCTCATCCGGCCTCTGTCCTACAAAGTCATGTTCAAAGGCGTCACCGAATTTCAGGTATTTTTTATCCAGCGGTGAAAGTTCATCCTCACCGATTACAGATGCCAGTGCTCTTGCGTCGCCTACCTTGGCGTAGCAGGAGAAAAGCTGATTGGCTACATCCTGATGGTCGCCCCTTGTGTACCCCTCACCGATACCGTCCTTCATAAGCCTAGACAGGGAAGGCAGAACATTGATAGGCGGATAGATAGCCTGCCCGTGAAGCTGACGCTCCAGTACGATCTGGCCTTCCGTAATGTAGCCTGTAAGGTCAGGGATCGGATGTGTGATATCATCATTGGGCATGGTCAGGATGGGGATCTGTGTGACAGAGCCGGTTCCGCCTCTTACAATGCCGGCCCGCTCGTACAGGGTTGCCAGTTCACTGTACAGATATCCGGGATAACCCTTTCTGGAAGGAATCTCTCCTTTTGAGGAGGAAACTTCACGCATGGCCTCCGCAAAGGATGTGATATCGGTCAGGATCACAAGAATATGCATACCCTTTTCAAATGCCAGATACTCCGCAGCGGTCAGGGCCACTTTGGGGGTGATCAGTCGTTCCACAACCGGGTCATTTGCCAGGTTCAGGTACATGACCACATGGTCCGCAACACCGCTCTCCTCAAAAGTACGGCGGAAAAATTCAGCCACGTCATATTTGACACCCATGGCGGCAAATACAATAGCGAATTTTTCATTGCTGTCCCCACCAAGGGAAGCCTGCTGCACGATCTGGGCTGCTAACTGGTCATGGGGAAGGCCGTTTCCGGAGAAAATAGGCAGCTTCTGTCCCCTGATCAAGGTAGTCAGACCGTCAATGGCTGAGATACCGGTCTGGATATAGTTACGTGGATACTCCCTGGTCACAGGGTTAAGGGGAAGTCCGTTAATGTTGGAGCGGACTTCCGGCATGACAGGGCCAAGGCCGTCAATGGGTTTACCGATACCATTGAAGGTCCTTCCCAGGATATCGGAGGAAAGCTCCACCTCCATGGGATGGCCTGTGAGTTTTGTGTGGGTGTTCAAAAGGGACATGTTTTCCGTACCCTCAAACACCTGGATGACTGCTTTGTCTTCATATATTTCAACAATTCGGCCCAGCTTTTTGGAACCGTCGTCCACCTTGAACTCTACAATTTCATCAAAGGAGGCATCGCGCACGCCCTCCAGCACAACCAGAGGTCCATTGATTTCGCTCAAGCCGAGATATTCAATTGCCATAATCGTTCCTCCTTATGCATTTTTTTCCATGACGGTGTTGTAGAAGTCGTCAACGGCCTTCATGTAATCGTCGATCAGTTCCAGCTTGTCATTGGGAACATCATATTTGATGGAGATGATCTTCTCAAATATATTCTCCCTGCGGAGCACTGACATGGGCATACCCATGGCGATCAGGCTTCTGCAGCGTTTATACAGATAGAGGATGACCTCCATCATCTTAAACTGTTTGTCCAGGGACACACAGGTATCGTCGGGATGGAAAGCATTCTGCTGCAGGAAGCCCAGACGGATGACTCTCGCGATCTCCAGAGTCAGTTTCTGGTCATCCGGCAGTACATCGCTTCCGATCAGCTTTACGATCTCCATCAGGCTGCTCTCCTGGTTTAAGATAGCCATCAGGCGGTTTCTGTCGTCCACAAATTTGGGTGATACATTTTCACTGTACCAGTGGGACAGGTCGCCCAGATATTCGCTGTAGCTGGTAAGCCAGTGAATCGCCGGGAAATGTCTGGCATAAGCCAGGGATTTATCAAGACCCCAGAAACAGCGCACAAAACGCTTGGTGTTCTGGGTGACAGGTTCGGAGAAGTCACCGCCCTGGGGGGACACGGCCCCAATGATGGATACAGAACCCTCCGTGCCGTTTAAGTTCTGCATCATGCCTGCCCTCTCGTAGAATGCGGAGAGGCGGGATGCCAGATAAGCCGGGAAGCCTTCCTCGGCGGGCATTTCCTCCAGACGTCCGGACAGCTCTCGCAGAGCCTCAGCCCACCTGGATGTGGAGTCAGCCATGATCGCCACATCGTATCCCATATCCCGGTAATATTCCGCCAGGGAGATACCTGTGTAGATGGAAGCCTCACGGGCTGCCACCGGCATGTTGGAAGTGTTGGCGATGAGTGTGGTGCGGGCCATGAGGGCATTGCCCGTCTTGGGATCGTGGAGCTTTGAGAAATCTTCCAGAACCTGCGTCATCTCATTGCCGCGCTCGCCGCAGCCGATGTAGACAATGATATCCGCGTCAGACCATTTGGCGATCTGATGCTGGGTCATGGTCTTACCTGTTCCGAAACCGCCGGGAACGGCTGCTGTGCCGCCCTTGGCAATGGGAAACAGGGTGTCCAGGATACGCTGCCCCGTAACCAAAGGGATGGTGGCCGGGTAACGTTTGTTTGTGGGGCGCGGGATACGGATAGGCCATTTCTGCGCCAGTTTCAGGGGATATTCGCTGCCGTCGGCAAGCTGGACCACTGCCAGAACGTCAGTCACGGTGTATGCGCCGTCCTTTACCACTTGGGATACAATACCTTCCACCTGAGGCGGAACCATGGATTTATGCACAATAGACGGGGTTTCCTGCAGCTCCGCGATGATGGTGCCGCCGTGAACCTCCATGCCGTCCTTTATAGTCATATGCACGTCCCATTTTTTCTCTGTGTCCAGGGAATCTACCTGCATACCGCGGGAGATGTATTTGCCGGACTGCTCAGCAATGACAGAGAGGGGACGCTGGATGCCGTCGAATATATTGTCCAGGATTCCCGGGCCCAGCATAACGGAGATGGCATCACCTGTGGCAGTGACCGTCTCCCCTGGTCTTAAACCGCTGGTTTCTTCGAAAACCTGAACAGTGGTGGTATCCTTTTTCAGGGAAATGACCTCGCCTACCAGGTTTTCCTTTCCCACGTATACCATTTCCGACATCTTGAATCCTGTATTACCTTTCAGATAAATGACGGGACCGTTGATGCCGTAGATAATTCCTGTTCTATTCATGTAGCAGTCCTCCGTCAAAATTAAATTCTTCTTTTTCGTTCTCGTATAAAGTTTTGAATGTGTGGTCAATTAAAATATTCTTTGCCGGGATCACCGCGCGGACACCGCCCATGAAGGGAGTTTCCGACAGGCAGAGAGGGGTCCCGCATCTGGCTGCAAGGGTTTCCAGCAGGTTGGCGTCCGCAGGGGTCAGATAAATCTGAACTTCGTCCTCACCGGCAATAGTCAGAGCCTCCCGGATCTTTTCTTCCAGCCAGCCAAGGTATTCAGCGCTGCCCATAAAAGTCTCCAGTTTGTTCCTGACTTCCACAAACAATTCCTCACGCAGTTCCTGCTGTTTCTTGGACAGACGTCTTTTAATGTGAAGCTGCTCCGCAGACAATGCCTTGTTTATCTCACGTTTTGCGTTCTCCGTCTCCAGTTTTAACTGGTTGGCGGCATTTTTCTGTTTATCTTCTTTATGTTCAGCCAGCATCTGGGAGAGGGCGGCCCGGTATTCTTGCAGGGCTTTTTCAGACTCCTCCCGTGCGCTTTCCATAGATACTTCGTAGAAATGCTGCAGTTTTTCTTCGGTTGTCATGTCGTTCACCTTCTTTATCTATAATTTCAAACCGATCGCCTCATTGACATAAGAGAGAATAAAATCGGGTGCACGGCCAGTACCATGTCTGTCGGGAATTTCTATAATGAGCGGCAGACGATGGTTCAGCCGCATGTCGTCAATGATATCGGGAAACTCCCTGCCGAATTTTTCCGTCAGCAGGATGATGCCGTTTTCCTTGTTGGCAATGGCGTCCTCCAGAGCTTTTCTCAGCTCTTCGCGTTCATGCACCACAACACCTTCCACGCCTGCTAGCCGCATTCCTGTGTAGGTGTCAATATTATCGCTGATCAAAAACATTTTCATAATGCATCAGTCTCTTTCTATTCAAAATATAAGGCAGCCCTTATCCCAGTTTACCTAAGATCATGAAGGAAATGATAAGTCCGTACAGAGCAATACCTTCTGCCATGGCTACGAAGATCATGGATTTACCAAACAGGGAACCGTCCTCGCTGATGGCACCCAGTGCAGCGCTTGCGGAGGAGGCAACAGCGATACCGGAACCGATACCGGAAAGGCCGGTAACCAGTGCGGCGCCGATGTAGCCAAGGCCTGTTGCAAGTCCGGCGGAAGCTGTGTCAGTGGCAGCGCTTACGGAAGCGGTCCCGCCGATCATCACAACAGAAGCCACCAGAAGGGTTCCGAAGAAGAAGAAGCAGTTCACGCCCAGTGATTTTTTGTAGCGTTTTTTATTTTTCTCACCCAGGAAAAAGTATCCGAAGGGAACAATGATGCTTAAAATTAATGCGGCTGCTATAGTAAATTGAATTAATGTTGTCATAATAATGAATCCTCCTTAGGTTTATGCATTTTTGTGTAACTGTTCAGTACCCTCACAGTTACAGGCAAAAATCCATGCAGAATCGCCTTTGGCGATGGGATTTTTGCTTGGCTGCGGAATGCTTTTTTACGGTCAGCGCAGTGAATGCGCAGACCTACTGAATCGTTGCATTTTTGTTATCTCTTTTTACGCGCTTTAAGAAAGGGTGGAATTCCCTGCCGCTGCCTTTATAGAAGCGGCTGAACATCTCATAATATTCCAGACGGAGTACCTGGATACCTACGATCAGGCCCTCCATAGCACATACAAAGGCATTGCCCAGCACGATGACCAGCCAGTTGATACTGCCTCCGCTCTCAGCGCCTCCCAGCATGAGTACAACGCCCATCATGGCTGCATGGCTGACCGCAAATGCGCCGATACGGACGAAGGAAAGGGTGTTGGAGAGATAACTCAGCATTACCTCAAACAGTTCAAAGAAGCTCTGAACAAAGAACATGACCTTTCCGCCTTCCACAACAGGCTGTTTTTTCTTAATGATACGTGTCAGCGGCTCCTTCAGCATGATCAGGATAAGCGGTACACCGAACATGATGACCAGGATCGCCGTTGCCGGAAGAGAATGTCCTGTCAGGTACAACAAGATCATAACGGTCAACGCCCCGTAGAAGACCAGTCCGCAGACGGCATTCTGGTCAAACAGGATATTTTCCGTATCGCGGCTCCTCACTGCATTGATGATATGGAAGACCATGGTCAGCAGTATAAGGAACATACCGAAGACGATCGCCACAATAAACACAGTGTTCATATTGCCCAGGCCGGGTACATTGGTCATGGCGTCCACAGGCCGCAGCCATATGGGTTCCAGCACATCCTCAAACCCGAAGATACTGCCGAACATGAAGCCAAAGAAAGTGGAGAAGATACCGGCAGTGCCGATGATGGCCGCCAGATCCATTTTTTTGAATCTATAAAGCAAAAATCCGCCGATGGCAAGCAAAAGTCCCTGTCCCACATCGCCGAACATGGCGCCGAAGATGAAGGAATAGGTGATCGCCACGAACATGGTGGGGTCCATTTCATTGTAGGCGGGAAGGCCGTACATTTTAACATACATCTCAAAAGGCTTGAAAACTTTTGGATTTTTCAGTTTTGTAGGCGGCTGTGTGCGTATGTTGTTCTGGTCATCCTCAATGATACAGAACAGTTTGGCATCATTTTCAATGTCTTTCTGGAAAGCGAGGGCATCCCTCTCTGTCATCCATCCGCAGAGGATATAGAAGGTCTCCTGATGTTCCTTGACGCAGGCCGCTACTTTACGCACATCAAAATTGGTGGAGAGAGCACTCAGGGCTTCTTTTGCGGAGAGTATGGCGGAAGCGTCACCGCGGAGCAGCAGCCGTATCTCTTCCTGGCAGGAGGCCATGTGCTTGTCAATGGTTTCCAGTTTCTCCTTCAGCTCCCTGTGAATGGCCTGGGGGGTACCGTGGTAATAATCCTTTTTCAGATAAATCCTTTCAAAGTGCATGGAAGAGAAGATCGCGTCAACCTCCTCCATCTTGGTCCAGGGTACAAAATAGACGCCCCATACATATTCATCTTCATGGCATGGATAGAACCAGGTGTCCATGCCGTCATAGACATACTCTTTAAATTTGTTGTAATATTCTTTCGCGATCCGGCCGAAACGAACCTGGACAAAACGGTAGTGTACCAGTTTATCCACATCTTCCGGCAGATTCAGGAAGGGGGTGATACGGTTTAAGTCTTCCACAACTGCCGTCCGCTGTGCCTTCAGGTCATCGCATTCTGCATTGATGTCTGAGAGCTTCTGGCTGAGGGAGTCAATAAGATCCGTGGCTTCATCCAGGGAAATATCCCGGACCGGCACATCCTCTGTATTCTGCAGCAGCCCTGCAAATTCCGTGGCTTTGTTCAGAAGTTCCTTGTAGGGGTTGATCTGAATATAAGGGGACAGGTGCTGCACCTGCGTCAGCTGTGCCATGGCATTTTCCAGATGGATCTCATACTTAGCCAGGTATTCGTTGACAACTCTGTCAATGTCAGACTTCGGACCGGTAATGCTCAAGAATTTCATTTTCTCAATCATGTCAATTACCTCCGAGGTTAGTTTTTGTGAATATAATCCAGCGTCTCAGCCGGGGACAGTCCGTAGCGGATACACTCTATGGCAGTGGTGAGCCGGTCTACTTCGTGTTCCTTGTGATAAAAATAGGAATAGATCATAATGACTGAGTGCGGGTATTTTCTTGCCTCCGATTCCAGGACATTCCTGAGATTCAGAGTATAGTATTCTTCCAGGTTCTCCGGCGCAAGTTCCGGGTAACGTTTTTTATAGGCAGTGGTATCCAGCACGCGGCGGAACTCCTCATTGTCCGCTGCTTCCACCAGCGCGGTGATCTCTTTGTGGGAGAGCTTATAGTGCACAGGTATGAGCAGTGCGTAGATATCAGCCGGGGCCATATGGTAATACCTGCGGGAACGGTAGATCCACTGCAGGTTAAGCATATCGAATTTGTTGCCGTAGGCCTTTATGATTTCTTGCAGATCTCTTTTTTTGAACAGCTTATCTTTTACAGACCAGATATTCGCAAAATAATACTGGTCCAGCGCCATGCCGTAATCAAAAAGGAGCGGTGTATATTCTTCCCCGATCTTAGACAGTGGGGAGTAATATTCCGTACCTTTCAGACTGTTTACAAATTCTTCAATTGTAGCTGCTTGGGTCAGCTTATCCAAATCCAGTTTGGAATGCCGGTCAAAGAAATCTTTGAACAGCGATAGATCCAACCCTTCCCGGGTCTTGTCAAATACCCTTCTTAGACATTCCTTCATAATGGCGATCTCGTACCGCTTAAAGTACAGGGCCATAAAAGTACGCTGGGAGGGATTGGCGAATTTGTAAATCTTAGCAAAGTTCTGATGGATCGTGTGGGTAAGCAGCTTCTCGATATCCCCCCTGTGGAGGGAGTTTTCATCCAGGTCAGTCCACAGCTCTTTGAATCCGGGCTGCTTTTTTAAATATGCAACCACCTGGGGAACAGATTCTAACTGTGCGATTTCCTGATACTGCCTTTCCGTCATGAGCTTGCTCTGCATGGCACGGATCTTTGTTGAAAGACCGCTGTAAGATAACAGGGTTCCCATAACATCACATCCTTAATATTTTGTCATACAGTTTCTGAGCCATCTCTTCGTGATGGGCTTCATAATACTTTTCCATTTTATGCAGGATTTCATCCGTTTCCGCTTTCTGGTTATCCAGTTCTTTTTCCATGTTGACTTCCAGGTCTCTGCGGATGGACTCCAGTTCTTTGGCAGTTTTCCGGTCGGCTTCCTCGTCGAAGGCTTTGATCTGGGCATCATTCTCTTCGGAAAGCTTTTTTTTCTGGACAGCAACGTCCTCCATGATCCGGGAAGCGGCGGATTCAATCTCTGCCAGTTTGCTGATTACATCTTCCATAGATTTTCCTCCTTGTGTCTTCTATATATCATACACCTTTTTCAGAAAAAATCCATAGAAATCTTCATAATATTTAAGCTAATTTATACAAAAGATATAATTGTGACGGGCGTTTTTCTTAAGTTTTTTGGCGAATTTTGCGGTAATCTTTGACAAAGCAAAAAGTTTTCAGTTATACTGAAAGAAGGCGGAAAATGCCGGCTGTGTATGCCGGCCGGCTTCGTCTGCAAGAAAGATGCGAAGAAAGGCTGGATATGAAATGCGTTTGAGAAATATACCCGGAGCAAAGGATGCCATTGCCGGGAGCACTTATGTGATACAGGATCCTCAGGAAAACCGTGGAAAGTGGCATGAGGTGTTCCGAAATGAAAATCCTATCCATATAGAGGTGGGAATGGGAAAGGGCCGTTTTATTATGGACATGGCTGCTCGCAGTCCGCATATTAATTATGTAGGGATCGAGATGTATGACAGCGTTCTGCTGCGGGCACTCCAGAAGATGGAGGAGCGGGAAAACGGGACAGAGGCACCTCACAATTTATTTTTTATGAGAATGGATGCCAGGGAGCTGCCGCTTGTATTTAATCCCGAAGAAGTGGACAGAATATATTTAAACTTTTCCGACCCGTGGCCCAAGGAGCGCCATGCAAAGAGAAGGCTCACATCAAGGCAGTTCCTGGAGCGCTATGACGCCATACTGGCTAAAGACGGCACTGTGGAGTTCAAGACAGACAACAGGGAGCTTTTTGACTTTTCCGTGGAGGAAGTTAAGGAGGCCGGGTGGAAGCTGCTGGCCTGCACCTATGACCTGCATCACGACAAGGAACTGAACCGGGGGAATGTGATGACGGAATATGAGGAGAAGTTTTCCTCCGTAGGGAATCCTATCCACAAGCTGGTCGCAGCCAGATAGGGAAGCAGAAACCGGGTTTCGGTCCGGGATTTTTGTCATATGATATAGAGAAGCAGTTTTACCTGAAAGGAAGTATCCTATGGCAAAGATGAAAAATATGCAGAACTCCCTCTTTGAATGGGCATATACAAACAGGAAAATGGGCAGCAAAACTGCGGATATCTTGAAATCAGTCGGAGAAGTGAATAAGCTTTTAAGTTCAGCTGGAAAAAAGAAAAAGTAAGAAAACGGGGAAAACAGTAAAAACTACTATAAGAAAGCGTGTAACGCTTAACCGGAAAGGAGAAAATCATGGTTGAAGTGATTACGGAACAGAATTTTGACAAGGTTGTGATGGGGGCGGATCTGCCTGTACTGGTGGATTTTTATGCAACCTGGTGTGGCCCGTGCAAACAGATGGCACCGGTGATCGAGGAGCTGTCTGAGGATTTGGAGGGCAAGGCCCTGTTCGGCAAGGTCAATGTGGATGAAAATATCAATCTGGCCCAGAGATATAAGATCCTGCAGGTTCCCACCTTCCTGTTCGTAAAAGACGGCAAGGTAATGAGCCGGGAGACCGGCGGAATCAGCAAGGAAGAGCTGGCAGAGGAACTTGGGGTGTGGCTGTAAAGCCGCCCCCGGCCTGCGGCCGGATGTGGAAAAACAGCGGAAATTGCGTTATTTGGGTGCAGTGTTAAATGTATATGATAAAAAACATAAAAAAATGTAAAAAAGATACTTGCATTTTTCTGGAATATCGCTTATAATATGTCTTGCGTTACAAAATATGCGCCTTTAGCTCAGTTGGTAGAGCAGTAGACTCTTAATCTATTTGTCCAGGGTTCGAGTCCCTGAAGGCGCACTAAAAAGCACTGTTTTTGCAGAGTTGGAGCTGCGGGGACGGTGCTTTTCTTTTTGTGTCCGCCCGGCTGTGTAAGATCCGGGCGGTTTTTTTATATTTTCATTTTCATCAGCCCATGCCGGTTGCAGTATGCGTACAAAATACCATGCCCCTTTTTGGGGAACCTGGCTTCCGGGCTTTGTTCGGGATAAAGCTTGACAAGCTCAAAGCGTCCGGAGGTCACATAGGCAAAGAAGGAAATAAAATGTGTCTTTGTCATTTCATGTTCCATGGTGATGTAATATTCATCATCTACAATCTCTGTGACAAGGGTGTGTCCTGTATCTATGGTTTCGGCTTCCAGGGCCGGAAGGGTGATGCCGCAGCAGCTCACAACGCTTTCCCCCATGGTGTGTATCACATTTCCGCATACAGGGCAGACATAGAGCTTTGAGCGGAGCATATTGCTGGAAATGTTGCTGTTGGAGACACAGTCTCCGGTCAGCAGCTCCACCACGGATATGCCCAGCACTTTGGCCAGAGGCTCGATCAGGCTGATATCAGGAAGGCCTTTGGAGGTTTCCCATTTAGATATGGTTTTGTCGCTTACGTCCAGCCTGCCTGCAAGCTCTGCCTGGGTCATTTTCTTTTTTTCTCGCAGCTCCCGTATGGTGCTGCCGGTGATGTAGTGATTCATGATCAAACTCCTTTGTTTTTTCTTTATAGGTAACTGTTCAGTGCCCTCACAGTTACAGGCAAAAATCCATGCAAAATCGCCTTTGGCGATGGGATTTTTCCTTGGCCGTGGTACACTTTCTTACGGTCAGCGCAGTGAATGCGCAGACCTACGGAATAGTTACCTTTATAGTACGTTACCGGGAGCAAAAACACAACCTACGCTGCGTAGAGTACGGGCCTGGAATCGGATTGTACTAATATGGGGATTTTGTTATAATAAAAGGCAAAACGGACAGGGAGGAAAAAGGTATGAATGATGAGACGAAATATAAGATTATGCAGAACCGGGAACTGTTAAAGGCCTATAATGTCTCCGATGCCGGGGCCGAGGCCACGGACCAGGAGCAGAAGCTTCCGGAAGCGCCTTATGTGAAGGCGAAAAAGGGAGAGCACATCATATCTCTGACAACGGATTTTGATGGGATTGCGGGAAATGCGGATCTGTTGTGTCTTCTGCAAGGCAGGGTGAGCAGGAGGAAATACAGCGGTGAGGCAGTTACTTTAAGAGAGTTGTCGTTTCTTTTGTGGGCGGCCCAGGGAATCAGGAGGGTGATTGGAAAGAACCATTTTGCCACGCTCAGGAATGTTCCCTCAGCCGGCTGCCGGCACCCCTTTGAGACATATCTGTTTGTGAACCATGTGGACGGACTTGAGAAGGGGATCTACCATTATCTTCCCATGGAACATGCCCTTGAGATATGGGATGGAAGGCAGGATTTTGAGGGGGAATTGACCGAGGCGCTCTGCGGACAGTATTTTGCGGCCTCAGCACCTGTGACATTTGTGTGGAGCGTGGTTCCCTACCGGACAGAATGGCGGTACGGCATGAAGGCACATAAGTACATCCTTTTGGATGCAGGACATGTGTGTGAAAATCTGTATCTGGCATGTGAGGCCATTGGCTGCGGAACCTGTGCCATTGGTGCCTATGACCAGGACTGCCTTGACGAGCTTCTGGGATTTGCGCCGGGACCGTCTGCCGGGGCGGAGTATGAATGCGCAGTGTACGCGGCAAGTGTGGGCAGGGCGGTGGACAGGTAGCAGCAGGGCAGTGGACAGGTAGCAGCGGGGCAGTGGATAAGTAGCAGCAGGGCAGTGGACAGTTAACAGCAGGGCGGTGCATAAGTAGCAGCAGGGCAGTGGGCAGGTAGCAGTAGGACAGGAGTGTGGGACCCGTGCGAAAAGAGATAAGATAGCAAAAGTAAATGCTTGTGTGCTGCCGTTCTCCGGGATATAATAATAGGTACAGGCCGGGCAAAGTATGAGCCGGTAATTTTACGATTCCAGGGAGGACAAAAACAGATGAGAGTGCTATTTATTGGGGGCACCGGGACGATCAGCATGGCAATTACCAAAAGACTGCTGGCAGAGGGACATAAAGTGTATCTGCTGAACCGGGGAACACGAAACAAAGAGCTGCCCACGGGAGCTATCGGGCTTACCGGGGATATAGAGGATGAGGAGCAGGTGTGCAGACTCACGGAAGGCATGAAGTTTGACGTGGTTGCGGACTTTATCGCATTTGTGCCGGAACATGTGGAGCGTGACTACAGGATGTTTAAAGGCAGAACCGGACAGTATATTTTTATCAGTTCCGCATCCGCATACCAGAAGCCCCCTTCCGATTACAGAATGACAGAGGGAACACCCCTCTCCAATCCAAAATGGCAGTATTCCAGGGACAAGATCGCCTGTGAGGAGTTTCTTATGAAAAAGTACAGGGAAGAGGGATTTCCTGTGACTATTGTGCGTCCAAGCCATACTTATGATGAAAGGAATGTACCCATAGGATTACACGGGGACAACGGAAGCTATCAGGTGGTCAAGCGGATCAAAGAGGGAAGGCCTGTGCTGATACCGGGGGACGGGACATCCCTTTGGACTGTGACCCATAACTCTGATTTTGCAAAGGGATTTGTGGGCCTTATGGGAAATATCCATGCCATCGGGGAGGCTGTGCAGATCACCTCAGATGAGACGCTGACCTGGAACCAGATATACCAAGCAGTTGCGGACGCGCTTGGGGTGCAGCTTCATCCTGTACGGGTATCCAGTGATTTTCTGGATAGCTGCAGTGACTATGATTTTAATGGAAGCATGATGGGGGATAAATCAAACTCTGTGGTGTTCTTAAATGACAAGCTGAAACGGCTGGTGCCTGGATTTTCTGCTGAAAAGCGTTTTGACCAGGGGGTCAGGGAAAGTCTGGAGTACATTGAAAGCCATCCGGAATGCCAGAACCCGGACCCGGCGTTCGACGCATTTTGTGACAGGGTAGTGGAAGCGCTGGAACAGGCAAAAGAATAT
Organism: Blautia marasmi; assembly: GCF_900258535.1. NCBI lineage: Bacteria > Bacillati > Bacillota > Clostridia > Lachnospirales > Lachnospiraceae > Blautia > Blautia marasmi. Next base: position 1,730,618 of record NZ_OIWX01000001.1, on the reverse strand, counting down.
GTGAGAGCAGGAAGATAAGGAACAGGGAAGTGGTAAAGTTATGGCCGAAGGATAGACAGTATCCTTCGGCCATTGCTGACTGTGGAAAACAGGGACTATTAAGACCGCGTTTCTAAAGCCAGTCCGCAGAATTGTTGCTATATGTCATTTCATCATATTTCCGAGAACTTGGTTGACCAGTTTGCCGTCTGCAATACCTTTTACTTTCGGCATCAGTACCTTCATGATCTTTCCTTTATCTTTACCTGTAGGGGCTTCAATTTCCAGTTCTTTCAGTACGCCCTCAATAACTTCCTTGATTTCCTCTTCACTGAGCATCTTGGGAGCAAATTCCTCATAGACGGCAATTCGTTTTGTGCACTCATCAATAATGTCGCTTCTATCTGCAGGAGTCAGTTCCAGAGTTTCTTTGGTCTGTTTGATCTCTTTTAATACCACTTCATTCTCTTCCGCTTCAGTCAGATCTTCTCTCTTGTCAATGGCTTTGTTCTTCAGGGCTGACAGCAGCATGGACAGGGACTCTTTTCTTTCTTTTTCGCCCGCTTTCATGGCAGCGACCATGGCTTTTCTCACTTCATCAATTTTACTCATTGTCGGAATCTCCTTTTCTTTTTTTCATGGCAGCAGGCATCTGGGAGGATGCGGTCTGCGTTCTAGCTTATTAGTATACCACTATAATCGGGAGGGTGCCACATTTTATTTTTTGGTAATTCACCATGACAGACTGAGCTGCATATAGAAAAGCAGCGGATTACAGCGCAGAGACAGCTCCCCGTGAGAGGAGTGAGAGTACAGTAAAATGGGTGTGTAACATATCTTTACATTTGTACAGGATCATGGAATCAGGGGTTTGTTAACAGGCGTTGACAAATTGACAAGACCTGTTGCTTGCGGATCATTGACGGGTATTATATACTCAAGCCATCAAATCAATAGGAGGACTGTTAAATGAAATTTAATGAAAAGTTGTTAGCGATCAGAAAAAAACAGGGATTATCACAAGAGGAGTTGGGAATGGAACTGCAGGTCTCACGGCAGACTATCTCAAAATGGGAGGCAGGGCAATCCTATCCCGATTTTCAGCGATTGGTTATGCTGAGTGATTATTTTAATATGACATTAGATGAACTTGTGAAGGATATAGATGTTCAGGACGTCAGGGAAAAAAACCTGATGGACGAAAAAGTTTCCTCCATTTACTCGGATGTAGAGAAAGGGAAAGACTTATTACAAAAATGTTGGAAGGTAATGTGCTGTTTAGGGATTTTTATCCTGGTATTAACTGTTTTAGCCTTGATCCTGCATTTTATATTCCCTGATGTAAAATGGCTGTGGAGTATGAAATAAAACAAGTATATCAGGCGCAGCAGCAGATGAGAATATGGGAAACAGCGAGGGTGGAGGCGTTTCATCCCGTCCACCCTTCCAACCTATTCGCCCTTCTGCCAGATTCACCGCACTCTCAGCAAATTCCACCTGAAATAAGAAGCCAGCAACCGGATGACCACCGTAACGATCAACCCCAGTATAACGCCCGCCGGTTCCCCCATAGAGTCCCTGCACACAACGCAGACAATTCCCCCGGCAATGGAAGCGCAGGCATAAATCTCACGTACCAGAATATAAGGCGTCTCCCCTGCCAGAATATCCCGAAGCACACCTCCGCCAACTCCGGTCAGAACACCGACGAAAACAAAAAAGAAAGTATTATTTTCCGTCACAACGCTTGCGGCGGCCTGAATGCCGACCACAGTGAAAATACCCAGGCCCAAGGTGTCGCAGAGCATCATGACATTGTCATAATATTTGTTCTTAGCCCTGGACTTTAAGATCTCCGGATTCGTGTAGGTTATGGCAAAGAGCAGGGTGGAGGTCAGGACAGCAAAGAGCACGTAGACCGGTTTGGCAAAAGCAGTGGGAGGTGTGATGCCCAGGATGATATCACGCATCATACCGCCGCCTACCGCCGTGGTAGCCCCCAGAATATTGACTCCGAAAATATCCATTTTCTTCTCAATGGCGATCATTGCCCCTGACGAGGCAAAGGCCACTGTCCCGATTATTTCCAATATAAAGATAAAGGTATCCATATTTTCCCCTTTGAAATAGATTTTATTATTTATTATACGGTATACATGTAAAAAAATCGTCAGAAATGGAGAGAATAAAACTGGATTTGACTTTTTTTGCCTGGTTTGATACATTAAAGCTACATACTTTAAAAAGCTAACGCATCAACCGGTCAGGGGACGAAAGCTGGCTGTCCCTGCAGCCGGATCACACGGAGGAGAGAAAATGCAGAAACACAAAAATGGAAGCTTCACCAATTCCCTGGGCTTTGTACTGGCCTGTGTGGGGTCTGCGGTGGGGCTTGGGAACATCTGGATGTTCCCATACAGACTGGGAGAATACGGGGGTGCGGCTTTTTTGATCCCCTATCTTATCTTTATCTGCCTGTTTGGCTTTGTAGGCCTGTCGGCTGAATTTGCCATAGGACGAAGGGCCGGAACAGGAACGCTGGGGTCTTATGAATACTGCTGGGCATCCAGAAAGAAGGGGACAGTTGGAAAAGTGCTGGGCTGGATTCCTCTTTTGGGATCTATGGGGATCGCTATCGGTTATTCTATCATCATCGGCTGGGTGCTCCGTTTCCTGGCCGGCTCTGTGACCAATGTGGTGCTCACAGAGGATTCCGCTGAATTTTTCGGTCAGGTCACTGCCAATATGAAGAATCTGCCCTGGCATATGATCGTGATCGCAATTACAGTGATCATTCTGATCACCGGCGCGGCAAGCCAGATCGAGAAGGCGAACAAAATACTGATGCCTTTGTTTTTTATCCTCTTTGCCATTCTGGCGGTGAGGGTGTTCTTTCTGCCCGGGTCCCATGAGGGATACCGCTTCCTGTTTGTGCCAAAGTGGGAAGCACTGGCAAAGGTGGATACCTGGGTCATGGCTATGGGGCAGGCATTCTTTTCCCTGTCCATTACCGGTTCGGGTATGATCGTTTATGGCTCTTACCTGAGCAAAAAGGAGGATATCCCCAAGTCCTCCATACAGACAGCGGTTTTTGATACCATTGCGGCTATGCTGGCAGCGCTGGCTATTATGCCGGCTGTGTTTGCGTTTGGAATCGAACCATCCGCAGGGCCGTCCCTGATGTTCATCACGATCCCGAATATCTTCAAGCAGATGCCGATGGGACGCCTGTTTGCTGTTATCTTCTTCCTTTCCGTATGCTTTGCGGGAATTACATCCCTCATCAATATGTTTGAGGCGGTGATCGAGAGCTGGCAGCATAAGTTCAACCTCCAGAGGACAAAAGCAGTTGCCCTCTGCGGCGGGGTTGCGCTGGTGGTGGGGCTGTTTCTGGAAGAGGAGTCAAAAGTAGGGCGCTGGATGGATTTTATCACCATTATCATTGTGCCGTTCGGTGCCGTGCTGGGTGCCGTCTCCATTTACTATATCCTTGGATTTGACAAGATAAAGGAGGAACTGGAGGAGGGCAGGAAGAAACCCCTGCCAAAAGCGTTCCAGGTGGCGGCAAAGTATCTGTACGTGCCTCTTGCGGTGATCGTATTTATCCTGGGTCTTATCTACAAAGGGATTGGTTAAAGCTTTTAACTATTGTTTTTTATATATCGGAATGCTGCTCTCTGTATGCGGAGGGTGACATTCCGATTTTCTTTTTAAAGCTGTTGCTGAAATAATACTGGTTGGCGTACCCGCAGCGGATACTGATCTCTTTCAGGGATAGATTGGAGCTTTTCAGATACTGGCAGGCAGCCTCTGTCCGCTGGGCGGCTATGGTGTCGCTGATACTCTGCCCGTATACTTTTTTAAAAAGTGCGCTGAGATACGCCGGGCTTACACCTGCATGTCCTGCAATATCGTTTAGACAGAGGGTGTTGTCCTCAAAGTTTTCCCTGATATAGCTAAGTACCAGCTCGCAGATCTGGTCATGGTAAGTCTGGAGTGAGGTGTCCAGCTTTTGGCAGACCTGAAGACAGAGGTGATTCATCCATTTATAGAATTCCTCATAGGTATTGAAAAGTTCAAAATGGTTGTAAACAGAGATGATATCATGTTCCAGATCCCCGGTGTCAATGTTCAGCTCATATAAGAATTTCAGGATCCGTCCAAGAAGAGAGTATATCCTTACGAATACAATGTTCTTGGTCTGGTATTTCAGGGAGATTTCCTGAAAAAATCCACGGAGCCATTCCTCAATGGCAGGCGCGTTTTTCTGGCACAGGAGACGGATAAGCTCCTCCTCTTTCGATTCGGAGAAGGAGAAAAGGCTGAATTCCCGGCCGAGAGCCTCCCGTGCGTCAAAGATATTTTTGTGAGGAAAGAAAAAGCGGTATTTCAGCGCGTGGGAGGCATTTTCATAGGAGATATGCAGATCCCAGAAATCCTCCACCACAGTGCCGATACCTACATTCAGAGAGAAAAGTCCTTCCCGGTACTTTTCCATCAGCCCCAGGACCGCTTTGTGGGCAGCCTGGAGAAAATGATTGGGACTGCTTGTGTTCTGTGCCAGTATGGCGATCACGCCGTTGAATTCTTTTACGAAGTAAACCTGTCCGAAAACGGCGCACTGTTCCGCTAACAAGTCACACACGTTCAAAAGTTCGATCTGGTATTGGGTGATACCCAGTTCATCTTCCGCGGAGGAGGCATTTTCCACCTCCAGCTTCAGTACATTAAAGCAGGAGAAGTCAAGGTTTAAGTTCAGGTATCCGGGATAGCGCCCCAGATGGGCGGCGGCGTCCTTGCCGGAATAATGCAGCAGGTCTGTGAAGAATTTTTCTGTCATCAGGGGGCGGCTCTGTTCCACAAGTTCCCGGTTGTGCCGTTCCCTGTCAATGATGCTGAAGGCATTGCGTATTTTTTCCGTGAGATAACGGTAGTCAAGAGGCTTTTCAATATAGTCGCAGACACCCAGACGGATGGCGCGTTTGGCGTACTCGAACTTATCATAGGCACTGATCAGGATGATCTTTACCAGGGGATTCACGGACAGGGCAAGGCTGCTCATGGAGATTCCGTCCAGGTTGGGCATTTCAATATCAGAGATGATCAGATCCACAGGGGCACGCCGCATGGATTCTATGGCAGAATCCCCATTGTTTTCCACGTGGATGACTTCCGCGTCCAGAAGCTCCCAATCAATATTTTGGACAATACCCTCAGAGGAGAGGGTATTGTCATCCACGATCATTACTTTCTTCATCGCTGTCCTCCATCTGTTCAAATGTAATTATTATCTTCGTTCCCTCATTCAGCCTGCTTTCCACGCGAACGGTTCCGTTTCCAAAGGAAGGGCTGGAGAGTCTTTTGTTTACGTTTCCAATGCCGAAGTGTTTCTGATGATCAACGGTTTTGTTTTTCAGAGTAGTCCGCAGTTCTTCCAGCTGTCTGGGCGCAATACCGGCTCCGCTGTCGGTTATGGTAATGATGACCGTATCATCACCGTAAGAGACATCCAGGGATATGTGTACACAGGGAGTCTGCCGGGAGATACCGTGCTGAATGCTGTTTTCCAGAAACGGCTGCAGGGTAAAGCGGCATATGAGGAAGTTCTGGATGCCGTCCTCCGCATGGATTTCCCAGGTCAGGCTGTCTTTGTGGCACAGCTTTTCCATTTCCAGATACAGACGGGCGATCTCAAGCTCGTCCTCAATGCGGATCAGGTCTCCGGATTTGCGCAGGGTAAGGCGGTAAAACTGTGTGAGGTCTGAGATCATCTGCTCCGCGGTTTCAAGTCGTCCCAGGCTGATACAGGTCTTCACAGATCCCAGGATGTTGTAGAGAAAATGCGGGTTGATCTGGGACTGGAGAAGCTGGTATTTCAGACGTTCCTCTGAGAGGGAGAGTTCCAGGATGGAATCCATATTTTGATTCAGGGATTCCTGCATGTTCCGGAACGTGACTCCAAGGCGGTCAATCTCGTCATAAGAGGAGGGGGACTTTGCAGGGGGTGCCAGCTCCGGCACGGTGTGGTGTGTGCTTTTTCCCAGATGGAAGGTTTCCATGGCCAGGGAAAGCTTTTTTAACCTTTTTGTCAGGTTGCCCGAGATCATGATGATGACAAGGACCGTAAGCGGCAGGGACACCAGCAGGGTGAATACAAGGGTCTTCAGAAGGATCTGGGTGTTTTGCCTTATGTAGCTGCCGGGAATCTCCGTGACATGATACCAGCCGTTGTCCAGCCTTGCTGTGTGATAATTGATATCTCCTTCCTTTAAGGTGCCGGTCTCTTCTTCGGTGATCAGGTTCAGGGTATCTGCATCCAGGGAAGTACCGCAGAGGGCCTCATTGCTGTGCGCCATGATAGTGCCGTCCTCTGCCGCAAGATAGCTTGTGATGTCCGTATCGCTGAAGGTATCAGCAAGGGCGCCGGAGAATTCAGAGGGGTCTATGAGGATGGTATAAGCATACTCTGTGGCACCGGTACCCTGGTTGCGCAGAAGCCGGCAGCACACGATCACGTCCCTGGAGGTATAACCTTCAGACAGGATGAAGGGGAGCTGCATATCAGGATGGTAGAACCAGATGGAGTCTGTGCCGGGATTGAGCCTCTTTTCTTCGGGAATGCGGAAGCTCTCCAGTTCCTCCAGGGGATAAAAGTAAAGACCTTCGTCTGCCCCCGTCTGATCACGGGGCAGAAATATGGAAATATGATAATAGCCGAAGGTTGTCTTAAACATGGAGATATCGTTTCTCACACTGCCGAATACAGACAGGGACTGTGTGGAGGAACTGTCTGTCTGTGACAGGGTGTACATATCATACTGAATGGAATCGGCCACATTTTCCGTCTGTCGTATGCGGTCATTCATCTGCACATTCAACTGGTCATCTGCCAGGAGCGCAGAGGTCATGATCTTATCCTCCGCAATCTGATAAGTCACATGATAGAAGATAAAACCAATGATACCCAGGGGCAGCAGCGTGCAGATGAGAAAGGCCAGCAGCAGCTTTGCCTGGAAATGGGAAAAGACGGACCTTATCCGGTCAGCGCATTTTTTCATAACGGACTCCTTTTTCCTGTGTTTTAGTGATTTTCATTATAGAACACAGGAAACCCCTATTTCAACAGAGATAAAAATAATATAAACGAATCAAAAAATATTGTATTTAGAAAAAGGGTTATCTCTGGTATTTTTATGCTATCAATAAACAATGCAGACGGCACGAAAGAGAATGCCGGAAATGGAGGAAGTATGAAGAAAAAGATAGTAAGTGTATTACTCACAGCAACAATGGCAGCCGGATTGCTGGCAGGCTGCGGCGGAAACTCCGGTGATGCCCAGGGGGAAGGCGGCAGTGGAAAGAAGGGGGATTATGACTTGACCCTCTACAGCATCAATACCACGGACCCTGACTTTGATGAATGGCAGAAAAATGTGGAGGATGCCACAGGGCTGAAGCTGAATGTCATTGCAGCACCCACGGATTCCGATACCCGTCAGCAGAAGATCACCACCATCCTCTCCACAGGCGACAGCAGTGTGGATATCATTGAGATCAATGATGAGATGAGCGCTTCCTTTAAAAACTCCGGCTGGCTGGAGGGGCTGAATGATACGGTCATGACAGAGGATATCCGAAGTGAATTCCCGCAGGGTTATCTGGAAGACATGATCACAGACAAAGACGGAAACATTGTGGGCGTGCCCGGATATTCCGGATATCTGGCTTTCTGGGTCAACCAGGAGATCATGGACGAGGTGGGGATCACATCCATTGACACCAAGGAAGATTTCATGAAATATATGGAAGCTGTTTCTAAGGACGGCAGATACGGATACGGCGGTTCCTGGGAGAAAACCTATGTATTTAATGAGGTTGCCCAGTTTGTCAACATGTTCGGCGGTGACTATTTTGACTGGACAAACCCGGCAAACAAAGAGGCCATCCAGTTCCTGCATGACATGGTACAGAACGGACAGACACCCATTGACCAGATCGCTGATAAATATGAGCAGATGAATCCAAAGGCCAATGACGGAAAATACGGAAGCTGGTTCATGTGGGGTCTGGGAACAGACTACGAGAAGGCGGATATGCTTGGCCAGGATAAGATACATATGGCAATGGTTCCTGATTTCAGCGGCAAGGGTGAGCGCGCCATCTTTACGGATTCCTGGAGTTATGTGCTGAACAAGGCTTCCAAGAACAAGGAAGCAGCAGAGAAATTTTTGAAATATATGGCTGAGGAGGGCGGTATGGAAGCATCTTACAAGGCATTTGACCGCTATCCTGCCAGGGCTGATGTGGCTGCGAAGGTGGTCCCGGACACGGACCCCGCAAAGGAGATGTACAGCAGATATGCTGAGGAATGCAATGTACAGGGACGTCCCATGCTTCCCCAGACCATGGAATTCATTACCGATATGGGAACCATTTACCAGTCCTGTATGAAAGATGAGATCACTGTGGATGATTTCTGCAAAAAGGCACAGGAGCTTGTGGATAAGTATAGTAAATAAAGTCAGGTACAGGCACCGCAGCGGATTCTTGTCCCGCGGTGCCTTTTAGAGAGGAGGAGGCCAATTGACGATCAGTAAAAAATCAATGAAATGGATACCGTGGATCCTGATCCTGCCGGTTATTTTGATCCGGGGATTTACAACTCTGTATCCCATCGGTGCGACCCTGAAAAACAGTCTGTTTGACATTAAGGTGCTTTCAGGGGTCAATGAGTTTGTGGGACTCAGCAATTATGTCAATGTGTTTAAGGACCCCAAGATTATTTCATCCATGAGCTTTACCGTGATTTTTGTGGTGGTATCCATGGTTTTCCATATTATCCTGGGTGTGGCCCTGGCCCTTATTCTGAACATGAAGTTTAAGGGGCGCAGGTTTTTAAGGACAATCGTGCTGATTCCCTGGGCCATGCCCGCAGTTGTTATCGGTATGGCGGCAAAATGGGGGTTCAACAATGATTATGGTATGATCAATGATTTTATCCGTCGGTTTGTGTCGGATTTTCAGTTTAACTGGCTGATCAATACCGGGTCTGCCAGGGCAGCGGTGATCGCCATGGACCTGTGGAAAGACCTGCCGTTTTTTGCCATATTGGTACTGTCAGGCCTGCAGTTCATATCCGGGGATATCTATGAGGCTGCCAAAGTGGATGGGGCAAACGGCATACAGAGCTTTTTCAGGATCACACTTCCTCTGATCACGCGCAATGTGATCACCCTGTGTATTCCATTTACGCTTTGGAGACTGACCACCTTTGACCTGGTATACGCCATGACATCCGGGGGACCGGGGGAGGATACGTCCCTGATCGCTTACAGGATCACCATGGAGGCATTTACCAACCTGAATGTGGGGTACGCAGCCACGCTGGCGGTGATGCTGTTTATTGTGATGGCGCTGTTTTCCTGGTTCAATATAAAGGTTATGAACAAGATGTCTGATTAGGAGGGTGAACATGAGAGATACCAAGAAATACAGAATTTACAGGGGCTGTGTGACAGCCGGCAGATGGCTGCTGTTTGCAGTTGTGGCTTTTCTCATACTTTTTCCGGTGTACTGGATCTTTATTTCCTCCATCACACCGCCGGGTGAACTGTTTCAGACACCCATCCAGTATCTGCCAAAACATCCCACACTGGAAAGCTATAAATTTCTGATTGAAAATGTAGGATTACTTGCTAAAATAGGAAATACAGTATTAATTGTAGGCGTGACCCTGGTTGTCAGCACTGTGCTGTGTGCCATGGCTGCCTATGGATTTTCAAGGTTTCAGTCAAAGGCTGTCAGTATTGCGTTTGCGTTTATTATCGCTACCATGCTGATCCCTGAGGTGGTGACTGCCAGGCCTTTATATGAGTTCATGCGCAAGGTGGGGCTGTATGATACCTATCCGGGACTGATCATCCTCTATATCAGTGCGGTGATCCCCTTTACTGTGCTGATACTCAGGAATTTTGTGTCGGAGATACCGGTATCTCTGGAGGAAGCGGCTGCCATAGACGGTGCCAGCTTTTCCCAGAGGCTGTTTCTGGTGGTCCTGCCCCTGATGAAACCGGCTATTGCAACTGTGTGCATCATCAACTTTATCACATGCCTGAACAATTTTTTTACACCATTATATTATTCCAACGGCATTCAGGTGTTGTCCGTGGCTATTGTGCAGCTTCCGCTTCGGGACAATATGTACGGCGTGCCGTGGGATCTGGTAAGTTCAATGGGATGGATCATCCTTCTGCCAATCATTCTGTTTGTGGCAGTGTTTGAAAAGCAGATCATGGATGGTATTATGGCAGGCGGAGTGAAAGCGTAAACAGGGAGGAAAAGAATATGTTTGATTTTACAGGAGGAAGTCTGGGAACACTGGCGTATGCCAAGCATGGAAAGAGCAGAGCCATTAATGCGGAGAACCCCACAGGGGAAAAGGGAAAGGGCGGAATGGCGGCGAGCCATCTGGGTGCTTCCAGAAAGGGCAGCCCCTGCCTTCATGACATAAAAAGTGGGGAAACGGTAACGCTTGCCGAGATGGAGGGGCCGGGTGTGATCAACCATATCTGGGTCACAGTGACGGACAAGACTACAGAGGCGGACTGCTTTGTGCTCCGTGACCTGGTGCTGCGCATGTACTGGGATGATGAGACAGAGCCGTCTGTGGAAAGTCCTCTGGGCGATTTCTTTTGCTGCGGATTCGGCAGGGAATGCATTGTCAATTCCCTTCCCATGGCAGTGGTGCCGAGCCGGGGGATGAACTGCTATTTTCAAATGCCTTTCCGCAAAAAGGCCAGGATCACGCTGGAGAACCAGCACGCAAACCCCATTCCCGCATTTTTCTATCAGGTGGATTACTGCCTGTATGATACACTGCCGGATGATATTTCCTATTTTCATGCGCAGTGGAGACGGGAGAAGATCACCAAACTCCGGGAGGATTATGTGATCCTTGACAAGGTAAAAGGAAAGGGCCACTATGTGGGAACGTATATGGCGCTGACCACACTGGAACGTTACTGGTGGGGGGAAGGGGAGATCAAGTTCTATCTGGACGGGGATGAGGCCTATCCCACCATCTGCGGTACGGGGACAGAGGACTATTTCGGCGGCTCCTGGAGCTTCGCCAGACAGGTGGACGGCAAGACTGTGGAGCAGAATTACTGCACTCCGTATCTGGGCTATCCTTATTATTCCGCCCACGATACGGCGGTCCATAACTTTTACCACAATGATGACTGTCCGCCCATGAGAGGTTTTTACAGGTGGCATATCCAGGACCCTGTCTGCTTTGAGGAGGATCTACGTGTGACCATACAGCAGATCGGTGTGGGCCACAGAGGATTGTTTGAACGGCAGGATGATGTTGCCAGTGTGGCGTATTGGTATCAGGCAGAACCGCACAATACCTTTCCGGTCCTGATGGATAAAGAGGAGCGCTGGCCAAGATAAGGTGTAAAAGGTGAAAAAATATATTTTGGGGATTTTATTGGGAGTGAGTATTTTATGTGCCGGATGCGGCGGGAAGGACAGCAAAAGGCAGGAAACACCCGGGAATCAGGAGGAAGGCAGGGAGGAGATAACCCTCATGCACCCGGATGCGGAAAAGGCGGAATTCCGGCAGTATATAGAGGAAGCGGAAAAAGAACTGGATCTGGACATCCATCTGCTTGCCAGCCCGGTCAATGCGGACAACCGCCATGCCCGCATATCCACCATTCTCTCTTCCGGGGACACTTCTGTTGATGTGATCGCGGTGAATGATGAAATGATCCAGGAATTTAAGTATCAGGGATATCTGGAGCCGCTGGGGGAAGATGTGATGTCCAAGGAGATACGTTCCTGCTATCCCGGAGACTATATGGAGAAAACCGTCATGGCGGAGGGAAAAGTATATTCCGTCCCCTATGTGATGGACCTTATGGTTTTCTGGGTAAATGAAAAATTTCTGGATAAAGCCGGCCTTGATGCTGTGAATGATCAGGAAGATTTTGAAACGCTTTTGGACGGCAGATACGGATATGGGTATTACGGATACGGCAGTGCCTGGGAGACCACCTATGTGTACAACGAATTATCCCAGTTCATCCACATGTTCGGAGGAACATACGGGGATTGGGAGGATGAAGATACAAGACAGGCCCTTGCCTTCCTGCACAACATGGCAGAGAAGGATCTGACACCCAGGGAACAGCTTGTGGACCAGTATGAACAGATGGAACAAAAATTCATACAGGGAAAATACGGCGCCATTTTCATGTACAGCGGCGCCATGGATACCTTTCTTCGGGCAGGGGTGTACGGGGATGATAAAATCCACGCGGCCCCCATGCCCCTGTTCAAGACCAACGCTACGAACGTGGCTACATGGCAGTATGTGCTCAATAAGGCGTCTGTCCACAAAGAAGCCGCAAAAAAATTCCTATCCTATGCAGCGGGCCGGGAAGGGAGCACTGCCTATGCGGATCATATGAAGAAACTGCCGGCCCGGCTTGACATTATCAGGGAGGGGAACCTGGACATACCGGATTTGGATATCCTGAAAAAATACGCGGAGGAACTGGAACTGAGATCCCGCCCGCTGTCCAAAACGCCCATGAAGGATATCAAGGCCATAGGAGAGCTTTTCCAGCGGTATATCACAGATGAGATAAGCCTGGATGAATTTTGCCAAAGGGCAGTATGTCAATAACTTTTGAAAATGTCACTTTTTATTGTTCAGTTTCACTTGAGAAAATGTCACTTCTGTAAAAGGGCTTTTGCCCTTTTACGAAGCAGACTGCTGTTTCTCAAAGAATAGTTCATATAAAAATTTTAGCGACAGGTTGTAATCTTCCATCCACCAGATGGCTTTCCATTCATCGCTGCTATGGCGTAGTTGTAAATGGGGTTCTACGGTTTTGACCACCTTTTTGGACACTTTTATGCTGGCATTCTTGTTTTGTGGCTTTAGATACCGTATGGTTTCGTATATGCGCCCTCCATAAGCAATGCGAATCCCATACCGGGGATTGAGGAGCACCTCGATCTCCCTTCTCGCATTAATAATCGGAAATCCTTCGTCTAAGATCTGGAAACATCGGTTTTTGAACGAAAAGGTTCCAGCTGCATCGGTCTTCCTTTTATGCTTCACACAGAGAATGGTATCAATATCCATTCCTTCTGCCAGAGGAACGAAGATAGATTCTGCTTCTGGCTCAACGGAAAACCTCTGATTGAACAGCTCTTTGTATTCTTCTTCCAAGAAGCGGTTGGCATCTGCTACGGTGGTGATTCCACGCTTAGCGAATTCGACGGGGAGACGGCTCTGTAAGGTTACCCATAAACGTTCAATGCGCCCTTTGGCCTGTGGCGTCTTCGCAAAAATCAGGTCTATTCCCAGTTCATGCATGGAACGTCCAAACTGGGTCAGGTGGACCGTCTTTCCGGCGATCAGTTCATCCATGGTGAGCTTTCCTGTTTTTGGGGAACGGAAAATGGTGTGGTTGTCTGAGTAAATGGTTTGAGGGACACCAAAGTCCACACAGCATTGGCGCATCGTCTCGAGGTAGCCATAAAGGCATTCGTTCTGTGTGAGGAAAAGACCGACGACATTGCCCGTGGCATCATCAATTGCCCCATGGAGGGCGTATTTCGTGTTTCCGCCAAACCATTCATAGGGAGTAGCATCTATCTGGATGAGCTGGCCGGGGTGTGGTTTTCGCGTCCGCCGGTGTGTCCGGTGACGGATTTTTTTCTTTTTGGGGCTTTCAAAACCTGCATTTTTTAGTATACTGGAAAGTGCAGAATAGGAAAGAGCGATTCCAAAATCTGCGAGCAGTATGTCTTTGAAATGGAGGAAGTTGGCCCTAGACAATTCCGGGCGGGAATAAATCTTAAGGACAGCTTCCTTCGTTTCATCTGTAACAGCGTGAGCAGGCTTTCTACCAGTATTTTTATGAATCAGTGATTCAGCGCCAGAAGTAAGGACCCCTTTCTTTAAACGTGTAATCTGGCGGGTAGAAAGGCCAAGAAGTGAAGCTGCCTGTTGTCTGGAAATAGACTTGTCGATGAAACGATTGATGACAGTAAATGTTTTTAGTTGTTCTTGTGACAATGTAATTTTACCTTCTTTCATAACTTTTATAGTTTATCAAAAAGAGACAAAATCTCAAGTGATTCTTAAGGAGACATTATCACAAGTTAATAACATTTTGCCAAAGGGCAGTATTGCCCTGAGGCTTTTCTTATGCTAGAATAAAAGCGCACGCAGTTTTTAACAGCAGATGCAGCAGGAGACTGTGTGTACAGAAGCAAACAACATGAGATTCCATAGGAAAAGGAGATAAATCATGAACGCAAAAGAATTCGCTTTAAAACAGCATGAGGAATGGAATGGCAAGATTGAAGTGATCAGCCGTGCAAAGCTGGAGACCCCGGAGGATTTGGCAGTGGCATACACACCTGGTGTAGCGGAGCCGTGCTTAAAGATCGCCGAGGATGTAGATTTATCCTATAAGTATACAAGACGCCACAATATGGTAGCAGTTGTGACCGACGGAAGCGCAGTTCTGGGTCTGGGCGACATTGGACCGGAGGCGGGTATGCCGGTTATGGAAGGAAAATGTGTGCTCTTTAAAGAATTCGGAGATGTGGACGCATTTCCTTTATGTATCAGAAGCAATGATGTGGACGAGATCGTAAACACAGTCCGTCTGCTGGCAGGAAGTTTCGGCGGTGTAAACCTGGAGGATATCTCCGCGCCGCGCTGCTTTGAGATAGAGAGAAAGCTGAAAGAATGCTGTGATATCCCCATCTTCCACGATGACCAGCACGGAACAGCCGTTGTCACCGCTGCCGCCATGCTCAATGCCTTAAAGCTCACAGGCAGAAAGCTGGAGGAGATCAAAGTGGTAACATCAGGCGCAGGTGCAGCAGGGATTGCCATCATCAAGCTGCTGGTAAGCCTGGGACTGAAGACGGTTATCATGTGCGACAGAAAAGGCGCCATCTATGAAGGACGCGGCGACTTAAATGCAGAGAAACAGGAGATGGCTAAGATCAGCAACCGAGGCATGGAAAAAGGCAGCCTGGCCGATGTGCTGAAGGGCGCTGATGTGTTCATCGGTGTTTCCGCTCCGGGAACTGTGACAGAGGAGATGGTGAAGACCATGGCTCCAAACCCCATCCTCTTCCCAATGGCAAATCCGGTACCGGAGATCATGCCTGACCTTGCAAAGGCAGCAGGAGCAGCCGTTGTGGGAACCGGAAGAAGTGATTTCCCCAATCAGATCAACAACGTTCTGGCTTTCCCGGGGATTTTCCGCGGTGCGCTGGATGTGAGGGCTAAGGACATTAACGATGAGATGAAAGTGGCGGCAGCTTATGCCATCGCCGGTCTTATTGATGAGAAAGAACTGACACCGGACTACATCATCCCGAATCCCTTTGACAAACGTGTGGCAAAGGCGGTTGCCCAGGCAGTGGCAAAAGCGGCCAGAGACACAGGCGTTAGCAGAATCTGAGAATAACCGGATAAATATTAAAATGGCTGTATTTCCGCCTCCGAAAGGATAGTGGAAATACAGCCATTTTCTTACATGGGATAGGACCCTTTACGCCCAAAACCACCGGCTTTTCCGGAGAAAGGCCCGGAGCTTTTTCCGGGACCGCTGCCGAAAAAGGATGGCACAGGCAGGGAAGAAACCTTAGTGACAAAACGGTTTGGCCCGTCCATGGAAAAAAGCCAGGAAAGAAGCAGACAAAAGCCGATCAGCAGCACACCCTGCCAGATTTCAGATACAGATTCCAGGATCGGGGTGGCACTCAGCACACTGTATGCAAGGCCGTGGAACAGGTAGATGGGCATGGTGCGCTGTCCCAGTATGGAAAATACCTGTGGTTTTCTGGAGATCATGGCGCTCACCGCAAAAATTGCCAGAAAAGATACGCCGTAACAGACCAGCCTTACCAGGATCCCCTCCCCGTCTCCCGCCCCCATCTCATGATAGGAATATCTTCCGTAAAAGATCTTCGGAGTCAGATGGATCTTGAAAGAATAGGCCAGAAGCAGGCAGCCTAACAGATACAGGGAAAGCACTGCCAGTATTTTCCCGGCCTGTACTCTTATTTTCTCAAACCAGTCCCTCTCAAAGTGGTATCCTGCCAGGAAGAAGGGGAAGAATACCAGGATTCTGGGGATGCTGAAAAAGTTGTCCAATTCCGTCAGGCCTACCAACAGCCCGGCAGTGACGGCGATAAACATATGCCCCGGGATTTTCTTCAGATAAGGTGTCACCAGTCGCCAGAAAAACAGGGCCATGATGTACCAGAGGGAAAACTTGGGCCTTGCTAAGTACAGCCCGGTGTCTTTGTGGATGATGAAAACATATAAAAAGTAATACAGGAGTTCATAGACAAAATAAGGAATGACCAGTTTTTGTACCAGTTTTCCAAAAGGTAGTTTTTTCTTTGAAAAATAGCCCGATATAAAAATAAACGCAGGCATGTGGAAGGAAAAGATCACCCATTTCAGCCCGGATAAAAACAGGTTGTTGTCATAGCAGGGTTCGATAAAATGACCGACCACCACCAAAACAATGAGAAGGGCTTTGTAATTATCGAAAAAGTAGTCACGGTTTTTAGTTGACATAATATCACCTCTGACTTCTGCGGATAAATTTACAGTCTCGTTTTGTATGATACACCGGATGGAAAACAGGTGCAAATAGAAATTTTGGCCCGGATAACGGTAAGTGTTGGATATTTTTACAAAGAAATGGATTTGCGTTCTGAAAAATATTTGTTATAATGGTTATTAATAGTGTAAAATGAAACTGACACTGGAATACAGTTGTAATCCGTTACAGCAGAATCAGGCAGAAAAGGGTGAATATATGAACGAAGACGAAAAAAGAGAGATTGAGAGAAAGAAACGGATTCAGGCTCGTGAAGAGAGACGCCGTCAGCAGGTAATGAAACAAAGGATGATCCTGGCAGGTGCAGCCGTTTTAATATTACTGGTCATTATTGTGAGCGTCGCTGTGGGCAACCACAAGAAAAAAGTGAAACAGGAAGAGGAGATCAAAGCCGCCCAGCAGAAGAAAGCGGAGGAAGAGGCAAAAAAGCAGGAGGCGGACAGTGAACTGCGTTTCCTGGCAGTGGGTGACAACATTCTGCAGGATGCTTTGATCGAGTCGGGAAAAGAGAGCGGAGAAACATGGAATTATGATGCCCTGTACGCACAGGTGGCAGAAGATATCCAGGGCGCTGACCTTGCTTGTGTCAATCAGGAAACACCTTTTGTCAATGACCATAAGGATGTATCCGGGAGCGGGCTTATGGGAACGCCCCTTGAAGTCGGGGATGCGCTGGCAAAGGCAGGATTTGATCTGGTGACCCAGGCCACAAACCATGCTTTTGATAAGGGCAAGCCGGGAATTCTGAATTCAGCCACTTTCTGGCAGACACAGCATGCGGATGTTCAGCTTCTGGGCATTCACGGGGATGAGGCGGACGCGGAGAACCGTGTCAAAGTCATTGATAAGAAGAACATGAAGATCGCTGTGATGAATTACACATACGGTGTGGATGAGGATGCCGGCTTTTCCGAAGCGGACTCTTATATGATCGATGTCTACGCAGAGGATAAGGTAAAGGCAGATGTGGAGAAGGCAAAAGGGGAAGCAGACTTTGTCATGGTATTCCTTCACGCCGGAGCTGAGTATTCAGAGGAATTTTCTGACACGGCAAAACAGAGGATCGATTTCCTGGCAGCGCAGGGAGTGGACGCGGTGATCTACAGCAACCCCCATGTACTGCAGGCGTATGGCATGATGCCGCGGCAGGATGGGAAAAATATGCTGGTTTACAGCTCACTCGGCAATTTTGTTTCCGCGGATGATCAAATCAAAGGTCTTGTGGGAGGCATGGCAGATATCACACTGAAAAAGGACGGCAAGACAGGGGAAGTGACCGTCAGTGATTATAAGATGACACCCCTTGTCATGCATTATGACAGTGAAAAGAAAAACTGTGCAGTGTACAAGGTCTCTGACTATACAGAGGAGCTGGCGAAAGAACACGGCATACATCAGCAGACGGAGGAGACATTTACTTTGGACAGCATCAAAGAGCTTGCCGCAAAGTATGAATCCCCACAGGCATTCCCCGCCTCGGGACAGAGCAGTTCTGACGCACCGGAGACAGAAGTGAAGGGAAAAGGCGTGTCCGATGGGGCGTCAGATGATCCGGAGGACAGCGGTTCAGACACCAATAAAGAGAATACGGATAAAAAAGAAAGCACTTCAGGCGGTGAAGACTAGCCTGAACTTAGGGCGGAGATGTGTGAGGACACAGCTCCGCCCTTTATTCGGAAGATCCTTTAATCTTCGGCATATTGTTCCGGAGAGAATGGATAGACCTCTTTGTAAGAGTCCAGTTCAGCCTGACTGGTGGGCGGTTTATACATAAGACCGGTCATCTCCATAGCTGCCTGCCCGTCTAAGTCATCGGAGGAGCTGGATTCCACATGGTAAACATCCTTGCTCCCACCCTTTCCTCCGATGCCGCTTCCCTGGCCCTTGCCGCCCTTGCCGCCTCTGTGGCAGTTTTCAGAATTTTTATATTCATTTGATTCGTTGATATCTTTCATTTCGCAAGTTTCCTTTCTGCATTTTTTGTAGTAATAGTATGTGCGAAAAATATGGGAAAATGCATTGACAAACAAAACAGCCATAGTCTATGCTTTTACCTGACAAGAGAGAAACGGAAAAATTTTAAGGAGTGTATAGTATATGGAAAATATTAAGAAAAGCGCTTCACAGCTCATCGGCAATACGCCGCTTTTGGAGCTGTGTAATTACGAAAAAAAACAGGATCTGCCGGCGCATGTTATAGCAAAACTGGAGTATTTCAACCCGGCAGGCAGCGCCAAGGACCGGGTGGGCCTTCGCATGATCGAGAGAGCAGAGCGGGAAGGAAAGCTAAAGCCCGGAGCCACGATCATAGAGCCTACTTCCGGAAATACGGGGATCGGCATTGCTTCCGTGGCGGCTGCCAAGGGGTATCACGCCATTCTCACCATGCCTGAGACTATGAGTGTGGAGCGGCAGAAACTGCTTCGCGCCTATGGGGCGGAGGTGATCCTTACAGACGGGAAGAAAGGGATGCAGGGCAGCATAGAGAAAGCAGAAGAACTTAAGCGCACCATTCCCGGTTCGGTCATAATGGGGCAGTTTGACAATGAAGCCAACCCGGAGGCACATGAAGCTGCCACAGGCCCTGAGATTTACAGGGACACAGACGGCAGGGTAGATATTTTTGTTGCCACAGTGGGAACAGGGGGAACGCTGACCGGCACAGGCAGATATTTGAAAAAACAAAACCCTGCGATCCAGATCGTGGCAGTGGAACCTGCGGAATCCCCTCTATTATCGGGAGGTCAGGCGGGAGCGCACGGTATTCAGGGAATCGGTGCCAATTTTATTCCAAGTATTCTGGACAGGGATATTTATGATGAGATCATCTGTGTCACCACAGAGGATGCCTATAAAACAGGGAATGATATCGCCAAATGTGAAGGGATCCTTGTGGGGATCTCCTCCGGCGCGGCTGTGTGGGCAGCGGCCCAATTGGCCCGCCGTCCGGAAAATAAGGGTAAAAACATAGTAGCCCTTCTTCCGGACACAGGAGACCACTATCTTTCAACTACAATGTATGACTAAAGCAGAGGAATGACAAAATATGAAACAGACAGAAAATATCATGGGGACAAAAAAGGTGCTTCCGCTTCTTGTTTCCATGTCCATACCACCCATGGTGTCCATGATGATACAGGCACTTTACAATATTGTGGACAGCATGTATGTGGCAAGGATCAGTGAAAATGCCCTGACAGCGGTTTCCCTGGCCTATCCCCTCCAGAATCTGATCCTGGCAGTGTCCGTGGGCTTTGGCATTGGTCTGAATGCCTGCGTTGCCAGGGCTTTGGGGGCAAAAAATGTAAAAGAGACAGAGGCAGCGGCAGCTCATGGAGTGATACTGACAGCCGTGCACGGTATCCTCTTCATACTGGTTGGCCTTCTGCTGGTAAAACCCTTTATAGGCATGTTTACCCGGGATGCGCAGATTTATAAAATGAGTTGTGAGTACGCCGGTATTGTGCTTTGCTTTTCTTTTGGCAGCATGTACCACCTCTTTGCAGAGAAGATCTTTCAGTCCGTGGGCAATATGGTACTCCCCATGTTCTTCCAGGCCATCGGTGCGGTTCTGAATATTATCCTGGACCCCATTATGATCTTCGGGCTGCTGGGATTTCCGGCTATGGGAGTGAAGGGGGCAGCGGTGGCTACTGTCACGGCACAGATCACAGCGGGGATCATAGCTATGGTCTGCTATCTGAGGAAATGTACCCAGGTAAAACTGGATTTTCATGGTTTTCGCTTTGACTGGGAAATCGTAAAAAAGATTTATATGGTGGGTATCCCCTCTGCCATTATGATCTCCATGCCCTCCCTGCTGGTAGGTGCCTTGAACTCCATACTGGCCGCCTTTTCAGGGACTGCTATTGCGGCTTTTGGGCTGTACATTAAGATCCAGTCCTTTGTATATATGCCGGCCAACGGGGTGGTGCAGGGAATGCGGCCCATTATGAGCTACAATTACGGGGCAGGCAGCAGAAAGAGGATGATGGAGACATTGAAAAGCAGTCTTCAGGTGGCTGGTGCCATTATGCTCCTGGGGACTGTACTCTTTCTGGCGTGTCCGGAATGGATCATGAAGTTGTTTGATGCAGGGGATGAAATGATGCGGCTGGGGGTTCCCATGCTGCGCATTATCAGCCTTGGTTTTGTGGTGTCCACTGTAGGGTGCGTACTCTCCGGCTCTTTTGAGGCACTGGGACAGGGACTGCACTCCCTTCTGATCTCCATACTGAGACAGCTTGTGATCATTGTGCCGCTGTCTGCTTTGTTCTGCAGAATATGGGGCATCTACGGTGTGTGGGTGACTTTCCCTCTGGCGGAGGCCATTGCAGCGGCAGCAGCAGTGATACTGTTTAAACGGTACATGAAGAGATTAGAGATATAGGAAGGTGATAGAATGGCAAAAAACAAGGACAAAGAAGTGAAGACAAATGCCATGAGGATCCTGGATAAAAATAAGATTCCCTATGAGACCATCACCTATGTGTGCGATGCGTTCATAGACGGCCTGCACACGGCAGAGAAGACGGGGGCTCCGGTGGAGCAGTCTTTTAAAACGCTGGTGGCCCGGGGAAAGAGTAAGGAATACTATGTTCTGGTCCTCCCTATTGCAGAGGAAGTGGACCTAAAAGCCGCAGCCAAGGTGCTGGGGGAAAAGTCCATTGAGATGATCCATGTAAAAGATATCACGGCAGTGACCGGATATGTGAGGGGCGGTTGTAGTCCTCTTGGCATGAAAAAGCAGTATAAGACCATCATCCAGGAGAACGCTGAGAAATACAGCGAGATTTATGTGAGCGGGGGAAGGATCGGTTCAACTATTAAGGTGAACCCTGTGGATCTGGCGCGGGCAGCCGATGCCGCTTTTGCTGACTTTATCGTAAAAGGGTAAAAAAAGAGAACTGTTGCGGAATGTTGAAGCACCTGTTTAAAAGGGGTTTCAACATTCCGCGACAGTTCTTTATAACTGAAAAGCATTCCTGACAATATCTGCCAGGATCTTCTGTCCCAGCCTGGTCAGGTGGATGCCGTCCGTGGTGATGGCGTCATAGCCGTGCTTCTCAATCTGCTGTTCCAGAGGCTTCTGCAGTGGAATAAAGTGAGCACTGTAGTTTCTGGCAAGCTTGCGGATGTTTTTGGACATTTTCTGCTGCCAGGGCACCCAGTCGTCATATGTTCCCTGTTTCGGGAAAATAAACGGTTCCAGTGTAATGACTGCTGCTGTGGTTTCTCTGGATAGGTCAAAGAGCATTTCATGATATGCGCGAATGCTGTCCTCCAGCATATAAAGCTTTTCCTGTTCTGAGACATCAGCCTGTACAATAAGCCCCACATCGTTGATGCCCACCAGAATACTCACGTAATCCGGATGATAAGAAATACAGTCCCTCTGCAGGACTCCGGCGATCCGTTCCGTGATATTGCCATCCACACCTTTATTCAAAACCCGCCAGTTGGGGTTGGTTCCGGTAATATAGGCCGCGAATTCGCTGACATATCCATCACCCAGAGGATTGTCAGATGTCATTCTGCCGGCATCGGTAATGCTGTCTCCTAAAAATACAATGATACCCATAGCGATTCTCCTTCGGCATATAACCATTTTCAGGCCATCTGATTGTATAATATACTATTTTAACTGAAAATGACCGTTATTGCAAATAGTAATTTTGTGAAGGGTTGCCAAAAAGTCGTTTTGGTGATTTTTTCTATGGACAAGTCGTGCCGGGAAGTATATAATCATCTTCAACAGCAGCAAGACTGCTGCAGCCACTTTGAGTTTGCATCTTATACTTAGAAGTTGGCATTTCTGTTTTTGATCAGCCGTTCGGCAAATGAATTCCATGTAGATTTGGTAATAATACAAAGAAGATCTCACCTCTGCAGGAGGTGCGGTATGTGAGGTTCAGCAGTGATGCCGGGCGGGGGTCTTGAAAAGTAAAGAGTGAAGAGGGGTGTTTTTATGTCTTTTGCGACAGGTATGGCACTGTTTTTTTCCGCCGGGGCGGTCTGCACCGATCTGTTTCTGGAAAAAGTGCCTAACAAATGGATCCTCCTGGGGCTTGCGGCAGGCGCCGGGTACCAGGGGCTGTCACACGGCGCGGGAGGGATGCCGCTGTTTTTGGGCGGTGTGTTTTTGCCGCTGCTGCTGCTGTTTCCGCTGTTCTGTTTTCGCATGATGGGGGCAGGTGACATTAAGCTTATGGCTGTACTCGGCGGAATCCTGGGTGTTTCCGGTATCCTGAAAGGGATGTTCTGCGCCTTTATCCTGGGCGCTGTACTTTCTTTGGCATTTCTTATTTCCTGCGGGAATCTGCGGGAACGTTTTTCTTATTTTTTCCATTATCTGAAAGTCTGTAAAGAGGAGCATTGTCCTGTTCCCTATGGGAAACAGGGGGCACAGGCGGAGAATCTGCATTTTACCGTGCCCATACTTCTGGGGATCATGCTGTATGCGGGAGGTTTTTGTTGAGAAAAAAAGTGTTGGCAGTCTGTGATGAGGAGGCGTCTTATGCCTGCAGCTTTACCGCATGGCTGGAGAGAAAGGGACATTACCCTTTTGAGTTTATAGCTTTTACCGGAGCGGATAAAGTCTGCGATTATGTACAGACGAATCCTGTGGAGCTGCTGCTGGTGGCAGAGGGGACCATGTGTCCTGCGATCAGCAGTCTGCCTGTGAAGAAGCTTGTGGTTTTAGACGAGGAGAAGGGCACAGTGCCGGAAGAACTCCCTGCTGTGCTGAAATACCAGTCCTGCGAAAAGATCATGCAGGAGGTGACAGCCCTCTACGGGGAGGAAGCCCGGGAAGAGGGGAGGGGTGCGGCTGCCAAAAGGACAATGCATGTTCTGGGAGTCTATTCTCCTCTTGGACGTGTGGGGAAGACTTCCCTTGCGCTGGCCCTGGGGCAGTTCCTTGCAAGAAGGTATTCTGTGCTCTTTTTAAACCTGGAACCGTATTCCGGTTTTGAGCAATTGTTCTCCTGCGGGTTTGAGAGGAATCTGGGAGATCTGTTTTACTATATCCGGCAGAAGAAGGGACAGCCGGCAGTGCAGCTTGCAGCTATGGTGCGTGAGGCCGGAGGGCTTTCGTATGTGCCCCCGGTCATCACACCGGAGGATGTGGAACAGATTACCGGGGAGGAATGGAGCGCACTGTTGGAGGAACTGAGGCTTTACAGTGGGTATCAGGTGGTCATTCTGGATTTCGGTGGGGGAATCACCCAGGCGTCTGTACTGTTTGATGCATGCAGCAAGATTTATATGCCTGTCCGCCAGGACCGGGTTTCAGAGGCAAAGCTGGCACAGTATGAGGCCTGGCTTGGAAGTACGGGGCGGGAAGATGTGTTGAAAAAGACGGAGAAGCTCATTCTTCCGACAGTGGCTCCCCAGGGGGAGATGCCGTGGCCGGAGTGCCTGACTGTCGGCAGATTTGGGGATCATGTGAGAAAGCTGGTGCAGGATGGAGGTATTTTCAGAACTTAGGAACAGCCTGATGGAACGGCTGGACAGTATGTGGGAGAGCACGGATGAGGAGGTGATGGAGCTTATTGACCGTCTGCTCATGGAGGAGGGAAGAAGACTTGGACTGAATCTGGGGCAGAAAAGCGCACTGCGCCGGGAATTATTTAGTTCCATCCGCAAATTGGATGTGCTGCAGGAGCTTTTGGAGGATTCCGGTGTTACGGAGATCATGGTGAATGGGTGGCAGCATATTTTTGTGGAGCGGGAGGGCAGGATCTCCCCCTGGGAAAAGCATTTTACATCCCCGGAAAAGCTGGATGACGTGATCCAGCAGATTGCCGGAAGATGCAACCGGGTAATCAATACCCTGCATCCCATTGTTGATGCCAGACTGGAGAATGGCTCTAGGGTCAATGCCGTCATAGCCCCTGCGGCACTGAACGGCCCTATACTCACCATACGCCAATTCCCAAAAGAACCGGTCACCATGGAGCGGTTGCTCTCCTTAGGGAGTGTGACGGAGGAGGCGCTTGGACTGCTGCTCCCTCTGGTGCGCGCCAAGTATACCATCCTCATCGGAGGAGGGACCGGAGCGGGCAAGACCACCATGCTGAACGCATTGTCCGCGTTCATTCCCCAGGATGAGAGAATCATAACCATAGAGGATAACGCAGAGCTTCAGATACAGGGGATCCCCAATCTGGTGAGACTGGAGTGCAGGGCAGCCAATATAGAAGAATCACAGGAGATCACCATGGCTGATTTATTAAAGACTGCCTTGAGGATGCGGCCGGACAGAATTATTGTGGGGGAGGTGAGAAGTGACGCGGAGGAACTGCTGCAGGCCGTCAATGTGGGAGCAGAGGGCAGTATGTCCACCATTCATGCAAACAGCTGCACTGACATGATAACAAGGCTGGAGACCCTGGTTCTCATGGGGATCAACCTTCCCCTTCCGGCGATCAGGAGACAGATAGCAGCGGGGTTTGATATATTTATACATTTGGGACGGCTCAGGGACAAAAGCCGCAGGATCCTGGAGATCTGTGAGATAGACGGGATGGAGGAGGGGGAAATACTTATGAATCCACTGTTTCTGTACGAGGAGGAAAGGGGCCTTGTGCAGAAAGGAAAACTGAGACACAGAGAAAAATTAGAAAAGGCGGGGATGACACTTGAAGATGGATTATGAACACTACAAACTGACAATTCTGGAATGGGCCAGATATCTGGGGGAGAGCGTACTCATCTGCGTGATCATAGATGCGCTGTGCTACCAGAGCTTGCTCACCTTTCTGTTTATGCTGCCCATACCTTTCTGGTATATCAGGCAGAGAAAGCGGCAGCTCCTGCTGCTGCGGCGCAGAAGGCTCCATCACCAGTTCAGGGATGCGCTCAACGCGCTGGGGGCGGGAATCTCAGCTGGATATTCCCTGGAGAACGCGGTTTTGGAAGCAGGAAAGGATATGGACCGGATATACGGGCCTGACAGGGAAATTTCCAGAGAACTTGCATATATGGCAGCACAGATGCGCGTCAGCGTTCCGGTAGAAAAACTATTCTATGACCTGGGACACAGAAGCCGGGTGGAGGATATCCGCAGTTTTTCCGAGATCCTGGCACAGTCGAAGCGTATGGGAGGCAATATGCGGGAGACCATTCAGAACTGTGTAAGGATCATGGAGGACAAGATTGATGTGAAAAAGGAGATTGACGCCATGCTGGCTGCCAGAAAAATGGAACAGAACATCATGAGCTTCATGCCGGTTGGTATCATCCTCTATATGCGTCTGACCTCACCGGGGTTTATGGATGTGCTGTACCACAATGCTGCCGGGGTCTGCATCATGACTGCCGGACTTGGCTGTTACGCGGGAGCTTTTATCTGGGGCAGGAGGATTGTGGAGATTGAAGTATAAGAAAACCCTGATTGGGGAGAAGAAAGCGTTTGCAGCCGGCATGGCGGTGGTTTTACTGGCTAATGCAGCCGGCCTTACCACGTATTTCCTGGAGAACAAACGTGCCGGAAAAGAAAAGACGGAATATCTAGAGCGGCGGGAATATGGCCAAGGTGATTATGAGGAAGAACTGACAGTAAAGTCAGAGCAGGGTAAGCAGAATATAACGGTGCGTGTCCGCGAAAAAGAATACGGACCGGGTGAAGCAAAAGAAATCCTCAGCCGGGTAAAAGATAAGATGCCCTCGCTTATCCGAGGGAAGAACAGCGGCCTGGATAAAATCAGCTATCCCCTTCATCTGCCGGATCGCAGTCCTGATTTTCCGGTAAACATGTCGTGGAGTACGGATATGCCTGAAGTGCTGAACTGGGAAGGCAAGATCGGGGAGAATACCGGGAAGAGCGGTACAAAAGTAAACCTAACGTGCGAGTTGAGTCTGGGCCAGGAGACGGAACGGTGGGAAAAGGAAGTGATGGTCTATCCGGAGAAGATCACCCGTGAAGAAAGACTGCAGAGGGAGGTGCAGAAGGTGGTGGATACACAGAACAATGTCTCTGAGGAGAAGGTAAAACTGCCGGAAAAAGTGGACGGAACCCAGGTCTTTTTTCAGAAAGAACAGAGCGGAAACGGTGTGCTGATCTGCCTTTTCGGGACAGCTTTTGGTCTGCTGATCCTCCCTTTATACAGAGAAAAAGAGAAGGAAAAAGACAGGGAAAAAAAGGCCCAAATGCAGGCAGATTATCCCGATATTGTGAGCAGGATTTTACTGTTTCTGCAGGCAGGACTGACGGTGCACAGTGCAGTGGAAAAGATTGCAAAAGACTATGTCAGCAGTTGCAAAATGTATGGTCAGAAGCAGCGCGCTGCCTATGAAGAACTGGTGGAGACTTACAGAGAAATGGAAGGCGGTATGCCTGAGATACAGGCATATGAGAGGTTGGGAAACCGCTGCAATACGCCGGAATATAAGGTGCTTTCCGTGCTGTTGGTACAGAATCTAAAGAAGGGAAATCAGGGAGTATTAGCCCTTCTGGAACGGGAAACCACGGCTGCTGTGGAGGAGCGGAAAAGGACAGCAAAAATAAGCGGGGAACAGGCATCTACGAAACTTTTAGGCCCTATGTTTATACAGCTTGGACTGGTTATGGCACTGATCATGATTCCTGCTTTTCTGAGTTTTTACTAGCTGATATAAGTCAAAAGTCATAAAAATATTTAGAAAGGGGGTGATGATCATGAAGGTGTTCAGGGATTTTTATGATGATGAATCAGGAATCACTGTGATTGAAATCGTGCTGGTGTTAGTGGTGCTGATTGGGCTTGTTATCATTTTTAAGAAACAGCTCACCAGTCTAATACAGAGTATTCTTTCAAAAATCACAAGCCAGAGTAACAGTATTTAGAGAGGTCCTTATGAGACAAAAGGGAAGTATGACAATTGCCATGTGTATGATGCTCTCTGTAATGCTTGGAATCCTTACAGCAGGTATCAAGCTATGCAGGGAACAGTATGCCCGGGTACAGGCTGTAAATGCAGTGGACACAGGATTGTATTCCGTATTCTCGGAGTATGAAAGGGATTTGCTGGAGGAGTATGACTTGTTTTTTCTGGACAGCGGGTACGGGGGAGGAGCCATAGATGCTTTCCGTGTGGTACAGCAAATGGAAAATTCCATGGATCTGACTCTAAAAACCGGTATACGGGGAAGCAGACGGGAAAATTGTTCTATTACAGGGTACAGGCTGGCCTCCGATAACGGCGGGGAGGCATTCTGTGCACAGGCGGCAGAGGCTGTCAGAAAACATCTGGGTACGGATGCCGTGAAACGCCTGAAGGAGTATCTCAGCAATACCGGGGAAGTGATAGAACAGCAGCAGGAACAAAAGGAGGCCGGAGTCCCTCCCATGCCGGAGGAACCGGTGCCGGATGACACGTCTGTATCGGAAATTACCCCGGATAACAATCCCCTGGAGGTGATAAAGCGTATACGGACCATGGGGATTTTAGGGCTGGTTCTCCCTGACGATGCAGTTATTTCCGAAAAGGAAGCAGATGTTTCCGTTTTCACTTCAAACCGAAATCTGCAGAAGGGGATGGGAAGTTTAGGAGGCCGTGAATCCGGTACATCCGATAAGCTTTTTCTCCAGGCATACGCAATGAATAAACTGGGAACTTACAGAGAACCTGTGAATCCGGGAGCCCTTGATTATCAGGTGGAATACATTGTAGGCGGCAAGGGCAGCGACAGGGAAAATCTGAAAAAGACAGTGAACAGGATGCTGCTGCTGCGCGAGGCTGCAAACGCGGCGTATCTTTATACAGACCCGGAAAAGCGGGCACAGTCCGGTGCACTGGCGGCATCACTGTGCACGGCACTTCTGATACCGGAGGGGGCCTTTGTAGTTGAAAAACTGCTTCTGCTGGGGTGGGCCTACGGGGAAAGCCTTTTGGACGTGCGCCAGCTGATGGCAGGCGGGAAGGTCCCACTGGTAAAAAACAGTGCGAGCTGGCAGCTTGCACTTTCGGATATAGGACAGATTTTTTCGCTGCTGCAGGACGGGCAGGCAAAAAATACTTCCGGCCTGGATTATAATGACTATCTGCATATATTGTTGTTCACATCCTCCAGGAACAACCTGACATTTCGCTGTATGGATATGATAGAACAGAACATACGGCTAAAACCCGGAAAAGAAAATTTCCGTATAGATTCCTGTATGGAATGTCTGGAGATGGAAACCGGTTTTCTAAGCCCATCGGGAAACAGGTGGACAGCAATCCGAAGTTACGGATATGACATGTGAAATGCAATTGTGAAAAGCAGAAAGAAGGAGGGGGAGCAGTTGCCCGGTGTAAAAGGCAAAAATCAATGGAATAGAAAGGAATGGTACTCTCTTCAGCAAAAAGGAAGCCTGACACTGGAGAGTGCGGCTGTTCTTCCTCTTTATTTTCTGGCAATGGTAATGCTTATCAGTATGATGGATATCTTCCGCATTCAGACAATTCTGGTATCCGCGCTCAGCCAGAGTGCCAAAGAGCTGGGAATGTATGCATACAGCATAGACGGGGAGAGTAGATCACCCGTGGGAGCAGTGACGGACGCTGCCTGTGCTGCTTATGCTTCGGCGGAGGTACAGAAGAGAATAAAGGGAGAAAATCTTACCGGAATTGTGGGAAGACAGGCGGGGATCACACTGCTGGGTTCACAGTATCAAAATGGTATTGTAACCCTGAAAGCCAACTATCTGTACAGAAGTCCGGCAGCAGTATTTCCGGTCCTCCCGGTAAAGATAAAGGCTGCAGCCGGTGCGCAGGCCTGGCTGGGATATGAGGGGGATAAATACGGCAGAGCAGATGACGGGCCGGGGGAGGAGATGGTTTTTGTGACGGATTATGAAAGTGTGTATCACACCTCACAGGATTGTACCCATATAAAGCTTACGGTAAAGCACGTGGGAATGCAGAATGCCTTACAGGGCAAAAACCAATACGGGAATAAGTATCATCCCTGTGAAAAATGCATGAAGGGGCACGGGAATGACAGGTTTGTGTATATTACGGAAAAAGGAAACCGTTACCACAGTGACAGTTCGTGCGGCGGTTTGGCACGGCATGTACGGCTGATGAAGAAATCTGAGGCGGAGAACAGGAGTGCCTGTTCACGCTGCGGGGAAAAATAGGGGGAAGATTCAAATGACAGAGAAGATAACCGCAGGTATTTTACTTGCGTTTATGGGATGGGAAGATTTCAGAGGGAAAACAGTTGCGGTCTGGAAAATCCTTTTATTTCTGACAGGAAGTTTGATATGTGCGGCGGTCAAGACAAAAGGGATTCCGGGGGAAGTATGGAGCACAGCACAGGACGCTCTGATCGGCAGCCTTCCGGGTATCCTTCTTTTGCTGTTCGGAAGGATCTCAGGCTGGGCAGTGGGCAGTGCAGATGGAATGATCGTGTTGATCTTAGGAATCTACCTGGGATTCTGGCAGGTTCTCAGCGTATTGTCAGGGGCTTTCATATTGGCGGTACTGGCTGCCGGTTTTTTACTGACAGTGCGGAAGAAAGACAGGAAGTATGAGATACCGTTCATCCCGTTTTTATTTGCAGGGATGATGTTTTATTTCTTTATAGGATGAGATAGGAGATCATGATAAGAAAAAACAGAAGAAGGTTTGTGTGCAGAGGCAGTTATACCCTGGAGGCTGCCTGTATCAGCGGCGTGTGGATGCTGACCGTATTTGCGGTCCTTTTGCTGCTGATGGGAACCATAAAAAGAGGGGTATACACAGCAAAAGCATATGAGGCGGCAGTGGCAGGCAGCACGGAGGCTGTACGCAGACAGGGGGATGGCGTGGCAGCAGCAGGGGAACGGCTTGCCGGTGAAAGCGGACATTATTCTGTGAACGGCAGCAAAAGGGAAGTTACCGTCAGCTATGAGGAGCATATAAAATTCCCTTTCGCCGGTTTACAGTGGCATATACAAGGCAATGGAAAAAGTAAAGTGATCCGGCCTGTTTCGTTTATAGAAAAGGTTAGAAGCATCAGAAGATGGAAGGACGAAATGGGGGGATAAGGAGGACAAGATGCAGGCAGAGTACAGAAGGGAAATGAATCACAGTTATCTGGTTCTGAAAGCTGACGAAGAAATGGATCCGCAGGGATATGAGATAAAAATGCTTTTACACAACGCACCGGCGGGGCTGCTTCCCCTCTCTGTGCGATATATAGACGGCGAGCCGCTGTTTTATTATGAGGTCACATCCAAGCAGAGTATTTCCTTGCTCTATGAGACAAAAAAGTTTGGAAGGGAAGATCTGGAGCGGATTTTCAGGGCAGCAGCAGATGTGATCGAGAGACTGGAGGAATATCTTCTGGATATTGAGACACTTCTTTTTAATCCCCGCTATATCTATATGGATACAGAACGGCAGAATATCTATTTCTGCTGTTTTCCTGTGAGAGAGGAAAAGGAACAGGCCGGGATATTGGAATTGACAGAGTATATACTGCCGAAGATAGACCATAAAGATGCAGGGGCTGTAGTTTTGGGATATGGCGTGTATAGGGAGAGCGTGGAGTCCGGTATGGGAGCGGATGAGATCCGCAAAGAGTTAAGAAAGGTAACCCTGGAGAATCTGAAGGAAGGAGAGGCCAGACAGAAGGAGGAGTATACGCAGCAGGAGTATACGCAGCAGGAATATACCGGGGAGGCAGTGATGACAGAGGAGAAGAGAAGGCAGGCACTGGATGCTTTTTTCGAGGAGGAGGAAGAGGTTGAAGAGAAGCATCCCCTGTTAAATGCTGTGGGGTGTATTTTTACATTGGCGGCAGCAGCGGTGTGCATTTATCTTCTGCTGCACTATGAGATCGCCAACACATTTCAAATCTGTATTGGATTATCAACAGCGACGGCAGCGGGTACAGGGGCCTTTTTTGTATTTAGGCTCAAGAAGGCCAGGGAGGAGAAAAAGAGGAAGAAAAAAGAGCTGGACCAACTGGAAGCATGGGGATGGGAACGGGATGCTGAATATGAGCGGGAGGATATAAGCGAGGCGGAAAGATATGCAAACGAAAGTCCAGTGGAGAAAAAGGAAGCTGATGTTTTGGATACATGCGGCCCCACCATTCTATTGTCGCCGGATCAAGAGAATGAGGCAGACGCATGTTTATTTTGGACGGAAGAAGGCGTTCAAAAGAGATTTATGCTTACCAAAGATATGGGGATGATCGGAAAGCTGACGGGATCTGCGGATATATGCCTAAGGCATCCGGCAGTGAGCAGGATACATGGCAGAATACGAAAAGAGGGGAAAGATTTTTTTATTTCCGACTTGAATTCAAAGAATGGTACCCTCTTAAACGACAGAATGCTGGAACCGGAACGAGAATATTTACTGCATAATGGTGATAAGATAAGTATTGCGGGAACGGAGTTAGAGTACCGCAATTTTCAGAATATAGGGGGCTGATTGGCTTATTTTAGGCGGCTTAATTTGGAAGTATATGGTTGCGTTAATCTGGGAAAGAGCTTATAATGAAGCTATGTCCTGCAGGCAGGGAGTGAAGAGTGGTTTAAGGATTTCGCAGGGCTGAAGACTATATCAGATAAGAAGAAAAGGACAGGTAGTGCATGGTAGATTACAGTAACTGGAACCAGAAGCCGGAATCCGATCTCAGGCGGTTTTTACGAATGCGGAAGAGTGTTTTGATGAACACGATTATGGTAGCTGTCAATATTTTAGTGTTTTTGTTGACAGAGCTAACCGGGTCATCACTGGACAGCAGGCATCTTGTAAACTGGGGAGCTGCTTATACGCCGTTCATTGAACAGGGGCATGAATATTACCGTCTTTTTACCTGTATGTTTCTTCATTTCGGGCTGACACATCTGGGAAATAATATGTTGGTGCTTGTATTTCTTGGAGACAGTCTGGAAAGAGAAGTGGGCAAAATACGCTATCTTCTCATTTATCTGATTGGCGGAATTGGTGCCAGCTATATTTCTTATTACGCAGAGATAAGAGGAGGGGAGACGGTAGTCTCCGCAGGTGCATCCGGTGCGGTGTTTGCCGTGATTGGAGCGCTGATCTATGTGGTGATAAGAAATCGTGGGAGAGTGGAAAACTTTACGACCAGACAGCTTGTTTTCCTGGCCGCGCTTACACTTTATCATGGGTATACAAGTGCAGGGGTAGACAATGCAGCACATCTTGGCGGGCTTTTATGCGGCTTCGCCCTTGGGATAATCCTTTATCATGGAAAGAAAAGGCTGCCTTCATAATAAGAGGCAGCACATTTTTGTGTGATTAACTGATTGGGAGAATTACTTTGAAAATGGTACCTTCACCTGGTTTTGATTTGAAGGAAATAGTGCCTTTGTGGGCGCTGACAATGCGTCTGCAGATTGGCAGACCAAGGCCGGTACCTTCCTGTTTGTGCGTGATGAATGGCTCAAACAGATCATTCTGATATTCAGATGGAATGCCGTTACCGGTATCTGCTATCGTAAATATGACAGCTTCACCGTCTGATTGTATGGTACAGGCAATATGGCCTTCGGTTTCAATAGCATCCGATGCGTTTCTGATCAGGTTCAGAAAAAGTTGACGGAGTTTTATGCCGTCAGCTTTTATAACGGGTATTGGAGATAATTTCTGCAAATCTATGGTAACATGCCGTTCATTCAAAGATGGGGTCACAGATTCAATTACATCGCAGAAGGTTGTATAAATATTGGAAATCTGCAGATTCAGTTTTTCTGAGTTATTGAAGGCGGATAATTCATTGAGAAGTGATTTGAGAAAATCCATATTCTCCATGATTTTTTGCCAGTAATTATCCTGCGTTAGTTCAGGATGCCGTCCTTCTAAAAGCTGCATGAAGCTGTTGATCAAAGTGACAGGATTTCTTATTTCGTGAGAAACCTGAGAAAGCATAAACTGATGCTTCATTTTCAATTGCTGATAGAGCATCTTATAATCAGCAGTTTCAGGCATCCTGGTGCTCTGGTTGGTGCCGGATTGTATCGTCATTAGGTGTCCCCCCTGTTCTTTCTTTACGTTGATAGTGTAGCACTGTTACTGCCAAATATCAAATAATTTCATAACCTAAAAAGCGCCAAAAAACGACAAACTTATGACAGAATGCCGTCGATAAGAGCCGGCAAAAGCAGCACAGAAAGGAGAAATAAATATGTCGGATTGTATTTTTTGTAAGATTGCAGACGGCGAGATTCCGTCCGCAACGCTCTATGAGGATGAGGACTTCCGGGTCATATTGGACCTGGGACCAGCGAACAAAGGACATGCTTTAATTCTGCCGAAACAGCACTATGCCAATCTCTATGAAATCCCTGATGAGCTGGCAGGTAAAGCGATGGTGCTTGCAAAGAAAATAATCACCAGAATGAGAGACGTTCTCGGCTGCGATGGTTATAATGTTGTGCAGAACAACGGAGAAGCAGCTGGCCAGACCGTCTTCCATTTCCATATCCATCTGATACCGCGCAGTGTTGGGGATAACGCTGGGATTACATGGACGCCGGGGAAATTAACAGAGGAGGATAAACAGGAAATCCTTGAGAAGTTTTCAATGGATTAGACTTCAGGAAAAGGGTTAAGATGACAGAAGAAAAATTTCGTGAAATCTTTCATCAATATTATCGTTTAGTTATGAAAGCGGCATACTGTGTCTTGTATGATGCAGATCTTTCACAGGATATCTGCCAAGAAACATTTCTTACGTTTCTGGAAAAGGTGGATACTGTTGATAAAACACGTTATGCGGAATGGCTGTCCGTTTGTGCCAGAAGAAAAGCCATAGATTTTTGTAAGAAGGCTTATCAGGTACATGAAGTGACAGCAGGAGACCGTGCTGAAAAAGTAGGTGCGGAGAAAATGGCGGACAAGAATGACAACGGAGGCAAAAGCACCAGATTTTATAATGATGAAATGGCTGAGATGATGGTGCACAAAGAATTTACCGGAAAGATTCTCAATTCTCTGAGAACGAAGAATACGGACTGGTATGAAATCACAGTAAGGACATATGTCATGGGAGAAAACGATGAAGAAATTGCCTGTGCTCTTGGCATCACCATTGGAAATGTGCGTACCAAGAGACACAGGATGATGGAATGGCTGAAACAAAGATATCAGTCAGAATACGATTCGCTATGAATTATCTGTTTATGGTCTGTTCAAATAGCTGAACGATTTCTTCAATAGAATCAGTCAGCTTGCTTTTGGACATGGCATCCGTAAAAGTAGAGCGGTTTTCATAGAGGGAGTTAATTGTATCAAGAAGCTTTTCATTGGTGATTTCTTCCTCCTCCAGAACCATACTGTAACCCATGCGTTCAAAAGAACGGGCATTCAGTATCTGGTCACCGCGGCTTGCACGGGCAGATAGCGGAATCAGGAGATTAGGTTTTTTCAGTGCACTCAGTTCACAGATGGCATTGGCGCCTGCTCTGGAAATGACAATATCCGCAAGGGCAAATAGATCGGCCAGTTCTTTTTTGATATATTCATACTGTACATAACCTTTTGTGTCTTTTAATGATTCGTCCAGTTTTCCTTTGCCGCAGAGATGGACAACTTGGAAATTTTTCAGCAATTCAGGAAGAACTGCACGGACGGCATCATTTACGGCTGCTGCACCAAGGCTTCCGCCAATAATCATAATAACCGGTTTGTCAGAAGTAAAACCGGTAAAAGCCCGTGCTCTTTCGGGGCTTCCTTCCAGCAGTTCCTGCCGTATGGGAGTTCCGGTCAGTACCGCTTTGTTCGCGGGCAGTTCAGACACGGTTTCAGGGAAGTTGCAGCACACTTTAGTAGCAAAAGGAATAGAAATTTTATTAGCCAGACCAGGTGTCATGTCAGATTCGTGGATAAAGGTAGGGATTTTTCGCCTGCTTGCCGCGATGACCACGGGAACGGTAACAAAACCGCCTTTGGAAAAGACAACATCAGGTTTCAACTGTTTCATAAGTTTTTTAGCTTCCGCAAAGCCTTTCATAACTTTGAATGGGTCAGTAAAGTTTTTGACATCAAAATAGCGTCTTAATTTACCGGATGCAATCCCATAATAAGGGATACCCAATTCCTCTATCAGTTTTTTTTCGATTCCTTCATAGGAACCGATATAAGAAATGGTATAGCCCAGCTCCTTTAGGCGGGGAATCATTGCAATATTAGGGGTAACGTGTCCGGCAGTACCGCCGCCGGTAAGTACGATATGTTTCATGGTGTCCTCCTGCTCATTCAAAAATAATAGTTAAAAGAATAATTGTAACGGTTCAGTACCTTCACAGTTACGAGCAAAGATCCGCACAAGATCGCCTTCGGCGACGGGATTTTTGCCTGGCTGCTGAACAATTTCTTGCGGTCAGCGCGGTGAATGTGCAGACGCCTACTGAATAGTTACAAACAAATACTATAAGATAATATGATACACTTGTCAGGAAAAGTCAAGGAAAGATAGGAGTTTCATGAGTAAATTGGACGAAAAGCAAGTTGAACAAGCACATAAGTCTGCGGCAGTCCAGAAAGACAAAGCTTTTGAGGAATGGGTCAGCCAAAGCGTCCTTGATGAAACCGCAGAGATGGTAAACGGGTTGGAAAACGACCCGGATTTAGATGATTTTGAGCCCTCCGAGGAACTGTTCCAGAAAATTGTGGGAATAGCAAATGAGAGAGGGCTGCTGGCCGAAGAAGAGACAGCTGAAGAAGAGACAGACGATGTAAGAGTTAAGAAGATAGAATTTTCAGATGATAAAATACAAGAAAACCCTATTAGCATAGCAGCCATTAATAATGAAAAAAGTAATAGAACTTTATGTTATTATTCATCGCGTAAACGGGTTGCTGTTAAATGGGTTGCGATGTTGGCTGTAACGTTATTGGGAATATTTGGCGTTTCAATGAGTAGCCAGGCTAACAGAACATTTGTTATGCAAAAAGTAGATTCTATATTAGGAAATGATATTAATACAAAAATAAATAATACAACTGATATAGTCGAAAGTGATACTAAAGAGGAAGATGATAGAAAAAAAATTGAAGATACCTTAAATGTTAAGGTTCCAATACTTTTTTATATGCTAGATGGAATGGAATATGATTCCTTTAGCATTGATGAGAAGGCAAAGACGGCATGTATTAGATATAAATATGAGGATAAATATTTATATCTACAAATATTTTCCAATAGCAATGGGGCCAGTGGCATTATGAAAAATGATAAAGGTGAATTGGTTGATACACTTTCAAGCGATTGGGTGGATATTAATGTGGAACTATGGAAAATTGAGGAAGAAGGAGATGAAATGCCGACATATCTTGCTCAATGGGAGTACAATAACGTTTATTATAATATAAATGCAAAAATTAATGAACAAGAAATGGAAGAAATAGTATCAGATATTATTTATTAGAATAAGGAGATAATAAAGGATGAAAAAAATAGTTGAGAAATTTTTAGTTATTCTAGCAGTAGTCGTATTAAGTTGCACTAGTGTTATGGCAGAAGGATTAGACGATTTAGGAAAAGTTGTGGATGGTTCAAAATTAACAAATCAGCAGTTCGCTGAAGATATCCAGCGTTCATTAGTAAGAGGAAATCTCCTAAATCAAGGTTCAGGCAGAATATCAGACTTGGGTGGGGGTGTTGTAAATGCTTATGGGGCAGCACTTTGTTCAGTGACTTGTGATAAAGTTATGTTAAAGATAACTGTGCAGAGATATTCAGGTGGTAGTTGGTATAATGTTCAAACATTTGAAGACACAGCTTATAATACAGCCACATTGACAAAAAGTCATAATTTAAGTGTTAGTAAAGGATACTATTATCGTGTAAAAGTAGCTTGTATGGCACAGAAAAACGGTTCTAGTGAATCTCAAACAGCAACAACTGATGGTATATGGATTAGCTAATATAATTTAATGGCCAAGAATCAATTTTAATAAAATAATCTGAAAAGTTCTATTAAACTCCCCCCCTTTACGGTATAATGAAAGTAACCATACTTTTATATAACCGCAAAGGGGGTTCTTTTATGAAACTGACTTTTATAGGTGCGACTCATGAGGTTACGGGAAGTTGTTATTTCCTGGAGGCGGCGGGGAAGAAGTTTTTGGTGGACTGCGGAATGGAGCAGGGACCGGATCAGTATGAAAACCAGGAGATCCCGGTGGCAATGTCTGATGTGGATTTTGCGCTGCTGACCCATGCCCATATTGACCACTCCGGCAATTTCCCGCTGGCTTATGCAAAAGGATTCCGGGGACCTATTTATGCGACCAACGCTACCTGCGACTTGTGTGACATTATGCTGCGTGACAGTGCACATATCCAGATGTTTGAGGCAGAGTGGCGGAACCGCAAGGCACAGAGAAACGGACAGCCTGATTTTGTACCCGCATATACCATGGAGGATGCTCTGAATGTGATCAAACAGTTTGTGGGGTGTGAGTACAGCAGAAAAATCCAGGTTGCGGACGGCATACAGGTGAGATTTGTGGACGCCGGGCATCTTCTGGGGTCCTCAAGTATTGAGATTTGGATCACAGAGGAGGGTGTGGAGAAGAAGATCGTGTTCTCCGGAGATATCGGCAACCTGGACCAGCCGCTTATAAAAGATCCGGAATATCTGGACAGCGCGGACTACGTGGTTATGGAATCCACCTATGGTGACAGGAGTCACGGTGAAAGACCTGACTATGCCATGGAATTAGTGAAAATTCTGAAAAGAACCTTTGACAAAAACGGAAACGTGGTGGTGCCTTCCTTTGCTGTCGGCAGAACACAGGAAATGCTGTATTTTCTCAGGCGGATCAAAGAAGAAAATATGCTTCCCGAATACCCGTATTTTGATGTGTATGTGGATAGCCCCCTGGCTGTCCAGGCCACCAATATTTTCAAAGAGCATTATACGGACTGCTATGATGAGGAGGCCATGGACCTCATAGAGAAAGGCATCAATCCTATAGCATTTCCGGGTTTGAAGCTCTCCATCACCAGTGATGAGTCAAGAGCCATCAATATGGATGACAGCCATAAGGTGATCCTGTCGGCCAGCGGTATGTGTGATGCGGGACGTATCAAGCATCATCTGAAACATAATCTTTGGAGGCGCGAGTCCACCATTGTATTTGTCGGATACCAGGCTGTAGGTACACTGGGACGGGCGCTGCTGGAGGGCGCCACAGATGTAAGACTGTTCGGTGAGGATATCCATGTCTGCGCGGACATTGTGAGACTGCCGGGTATCAGCGGCCATGCGGATGATGCGGGACTGATCCGCTGGGCATCCGCTTTTAAGGAGAAGCCCCAGCGTGTCTTTGTAACACACGGGGATGACCAGGTATGTGATCTGTTTGCGGAAAGGCTGAAAAATGAACTGGGCTACAATGCCATGGCGCCTTTCAGCGGCACGGAATTTGATATGCTGGCAAATGAATTTGAGAAGGAAACCGTTGGAGTTGTCATCAAACATGCGAAGGAGAAGGCAAAAGCCCGCAAGGCTTCCGGTGTTTATGCAAGACTTCTTGCAGCAGGCCAGCGGTTAATGACGGTTATCCGTCATAATGAGGGTGGTGCAAATAAAGACCTGGCAAAATTTGCAGACCAGATCAATTCCATGTGCGATAAGTGGGACCGCTGACAGCCAGGGACAGCGGAAGAAACTATTTTACAGAGAGAATGGGGGATTCTACATGAAAACAAGCGAAGACGTGAGAAAACTGTGTGAAGAAAAGCAAATCCGTATGATAGACTTTAAAATGACGGATTTAAACGGACGGTGGCGCCATTTGACCATTCCGGTGGAACGTTTTGATGATGACATTTTTGTCTATGGAATCGGATTTGACGGTTCTAATTACGGGTATGCTCCTATAGAAAAGAGTGATATGGTATTTATTCCCGACCCGGACACCGCTACCGTGGACCCATTTGCAGAGATTCCCACACTGACCATGTGCGGAAATGTCTGCACCATCGGCGCTGATAAGAACCTGCCCTTTGACCAGTATCCGAGAAATGTTGCGCTCAAAGCAGTGGAATATATGCAGGAGGAGCAGATCGCGGACCGGATGGTGATCGGGCCGGAATTTGAATTTTATCTGCTAGACCATGTAAGCTATAGCGTTACACCTCAAAAGTGCAGCTACAGCATTGACACCAGGCAGGCGGAGTGGAACAGCGGTATAGATAATGGACAGAACAACGGCTATCAGGTTCCGTATCAAGGTGGATATCACGCAGCAGCGCCCCAGGACGTGGGATATAATCTCAGAAGTAAAATGTGTATGCTCCTGGAGGAGTGGGGTGTCAAAGTAAAATATCATCACCACGAAGTGGGTGGCCCGGGCCAGATGGAAATTGAGGTTGAGCTGGGTGACATGGTGGAAATGGCAGATAAGACCATGATCGTAAAATATGTTTTGAAAAATGCGGCTGCGGCAGAAGGCAGAACCGTCACATTTATGCCGAAACCCATTCACAAAGAAGCCGGAAACGGTATGCATGTGCATATGCTGCTCATGAAAGACGGCGCTCCCATCTTTTACGATAAGGATGGATATTCAGGACTGAGCGACACCGCCCATTATTTTATCGGCGGCCTGCTCAAGCATATTGCCTCCCTGTGCGCATTTACCAACCCATCCACAAACTCCTTTAAACGTCTGGTGCCCGGTTATGAAGCACCTGTAACTATTGGATATGCAACGTCAAACAGGAGCGCGGTCATCCGTATACCGGCTTATGCCAAGAAACCGGAAGCCAAGAGATTTGAACTGCGCAACCCCGATGCCACAGCAAATCCATACTATGCATATTCTGCCATTCTCATGGCAGGCCTGGATGGGATCAAGAATAAAATAGACCCGCGTGAACACGGATGGGGCCCCTTTGACTGTAATCTGTATTCCCTGTCGCCTGAGGAGCAGAAAAAGATACAGAGCCTGCCCCGTTCCATGGGAGAAGCTCTGGAAGCCCTTGAAAATGACCACGATTATCTCACCGCAGGCGGTGTCTTCCCGCAGCGCCTCATTGATATCTGGCTGGAGAAAAAGAAAAAAGAGCTGCAGGAAATCGAACAGATTCCAAGCCCCTCAGAATTTAAATATTATTATGATCTATAAATAGCAGTAGCACAGGCGGGATTTTATTGGGATTCCGCCTGTGGTGTAAGAAAAGGTTTAGACTGGATT
Source organism: Blautia marasmi (assembly GCF_900258535.1). Lineage (NCBI taxonomy): Bacteria > Bacillati > Bacillota > Clostridia > Lachnospirales > Lachnospiraceae > Blautia > Blautia marasmi. The sequence continues at coordinate 1,689,819 of NZ_OIWX01000001.1, read as the reverse complement.
TGGTTTACATAATTATGCGAAACGGAGGTACAGCATGGAGAATACGGGAAACCAACCCAAACGTTTCTGCAGAAAGTGTCTTCTTCAGGATATGGATGAAGGGCAGTATTTTGATGACATGCGTAAATACATTGAAAATCTGGATGAGGAATTGAAGGTCTCCTCGCAGCTCTATGACCGGAGACTCGCATTTTGCAGGGAATGTGATCATTTAATAAGCGGAATGTGCAGAATCTGCGGATGCTTTGTGGAGATGCGGGCTGTCATGAAAAAGAACAACTGTCCCGGGATTCCGAAGAAGTGGTGAGAAGGAGGACGCAGCATGAGATTTGAAGAGGATTATATCATGAGGATAATTAAGGATATGATCAAGGCCCTGGCCTGTGTCATCTTTGGAAAGAGATTTACAGAGTATGAGGTGGAGGAAGAAAAAGCAGATGACACGGATTTTCTCTACCGCGATATCATTGAGATGGCAGACAAGGGAAAGATCAATGAGGCGGAAAACATACTCCTCACAGATATGGATCAGACTGACAAACGATACATGGAGATGGCCATGAGCTTTTATCTCCATATCAACCAATATACAGATGAATTTCTGGCTGCAAACGGCTACAGCAGACAGGAAATCCTGGACGGCGTGGAAGCGCTGGCAGCGGCCAATGGTATCGAAGGTCTGGAGGAACTGTCTGAGGATCTGTATTTGGACGGCCCTTCCGGACAGGAAGAGCGCTAATACCATAGCGACAGCGGTGAGGCGTGGTAGGAATTTAATACGGAAGCATTGAGCGGAAATCGTCACTTTATAAAAGTTGGCGATTTTTTTGTACCCCAAAGGGGATGCCTCACACCCGGTGCGGAGCCGGCAGAATTTATTAAAAAAATACAAAATACCTCTTGACACATTATACTATGCAATGTATAGTATAATGCATAAGGAGGCGATACGATGGATACACAGCTAAAGAAGGGCTTTCTGGAATTCTGTGTTCTTGCGGCATTATACAAGAATGATTCCTACGGATACCAGATCATTAAAGACATATCCGTATGTATTGAAATATCAGAATCAACCCTGTACCCCATATTAAAACGCCTGGAGGCAAACGGACGTCTGGAAACATACTCAGTGGAGCACAACAGCCGCCTGCGTAAATACTACAGGATCACCGAAGGGGGAAAGGAACATATCCAGGAGTTTTTAAATGACTGGCAGCAGGTAACAGATATATATGATTTTGTGAAGGGAGCAGTGGAAAATGAAGAAGGATGAATTTATAAGCAGTCTGGAGCGGCTGCTGCGGAGCCTGAAAAGGGAGGAACGGAATAGATTCCTATCCTATTATTCAGAGATGATCGCGGATTATATGGAGGACGGATGTGAGGAGGAGGAGGCTGTGCAGCGGATTGGGAATCCCGGCGAGATAGCACAGGAAATCCTGTCAGACAGAGACGCCCTGCCGCCGAAGCCCACACCCAAGTGGATGAAGGCAGGTGTTATTGCATTATTAGTCCTGGGGTCTCCGCTTTGGGGAAGTTTGGTCCTGGCGGCTATCTGCTGTGCGCTTTCAGCCGTGATCATGGTATTATGTGCCTATGTAATTATCTGGTGTATTCCCTTTTTATTCGGCGTATTTAGTGTGTCCAGTCTTTTTTTAGCCCTGGTAAGCACAGTAGGTTCTGCAATATTGTTGTTCCAGGATAGTGCCACAGGTTTGGTGCAGATGGGACTGGGAATTCTGCTTGCAGGCGTTTTTTTGGTAACCGCACTGCTTACCTGGGAAGTAGGTAAAAAATTTGTAGTGGTTACAAAAACATTCAGCAGATGGCTTGCAGGACTGTTTCAGAAAAAGAGAGGTGTTAAAGCATGAAAATGAAATCTTTTAAAAGTAAGATCCTGTTGGCTGGCGTTATTTTTATGCTGGCTGGAGCAGCTGTGGGACTTGTGGGATTTGGAATGACCGGATTTGAACCTAATAATTTATTAAAATGGAGTGAAAACAGATGGTACCAGACCATTCACTATCAACAAGGGAATTTCCATATAGGTATAAAGCTGAGAGAGGGAGTCTATATCACCAGCTTTGGCTCTTTTTAATGGCTGTGAGCATCAGTTTTCCATGTTCTTATAATAGAAAACCGCAAGCTGCGTCCTGTCACGCAGACTCAGTTTATCTAATATTGCACTTAAATAATTCCGCACAGTGCCTTCACTGAGGTAAAGGCTCTGTGCGATTTCTTTATTATTCAGGCCTTTTGCCACCAGCTCAATGACATCCATTTCCCGTTCTAATATCCCATATCTGCTAAGATCCATGCTCCCGGATCGTTCCATCATTTTCGGGATCCTGGTAACAATTTCGCTGCCGAACACACTCTGCCCGGACATGACGGAGTGCAGAGCCGGAGCAATGGTCTCAATATCCTGTTTGATCAGATAACCCTTGGCACCAATGCGCAGAGCGCGCACAATGTACTCGTCGTCTGAAAAGGTGGTCAGGAACAGGATCCTGGCCTCCGGATGTTTTTCCAATATCTCAGCCCCTGCATCCAGACCGGAAAAGTCCCCCATCTGAATATCCATAAGCAGAATATCCGGCCGCATGTCCTCGTACAGACGGACAGCCGCCTCCCCGCTGTTTCCGGAAGCACATACTTCAATACCCGGCTCTGCCTGCAGGATCGTTTTCAATGAAATGCAGACAAAAGGGTCATCATCAACAATAATAACTTTCATATCAATACCTCACTTCTGTTATCCGGATTATTTTGAAACCTGCTCGCTCTGTTTGGGAATCGAAATAAAAATACGGAACCCGTTCTTGTTCTCCGTCCTGAAAATGCCGTGAAAATCCTCCACTCTCTCCCTCATATTCATAAGTCCGATACCGCCGGAACCGGATACGGCTGTCTGGGTACCATTGTCCTGGATGATGAGCTGGTAGAAGCCGGGATGTTCCAGCACAGAGACAGAAGCTTCTGTTGCATTGCTGTGCCTGGAAATGTTGGACAGGGCCTCTCTTACAATGGCGATCACGCAGTATTTCAGCTCTTTGGACTCAATCTTGGCGTTGTAGTCCAGTGCCGCGGGACAGAAGGTAAACTCCCGGGTCAGGCGTGAGAGCACCATCTGCAGGTCCACAGATTCCTCATACAGATTGTGCACACTGCTCCGCACATTGTTCATAGCATCATCCAGTGTGGATTTAACAGCAGAAAGCTGTGCGGCCAGCTCCTCCTGTTCTTTCCACACAACCTGCATGGCCCGTATCTGGAAGAGGGAACGAGTGAGCAGATGACCTACATTGTCATGGATCTCCCTGGCGATCCGGTTTCGTTCGGTGAGGGTTGCCAGTTGGATCTCATACTCCTGTTTCTCCAGAAGTTCCCTGTTCCTCTGTTCCAGATAAAGGGATTCCTCACGGGTGCTGTCCTGGGAACTGTGAAATTCCGTCATCATCTTTTCATATTCTATCGTCCGCCGGGAGATGTAGACTGCGAGCAGCCCTGTCATAAGGTTCAGAAAAAAGGCCGATACCGTGAAATTGTGAAAATGGTACAGGTATGCCGGGAACCAGACAAACTGCAGAAGCCTTTTCCGGGAACGCTGGCAGTCATAGTAAATGACCGGAAGAAAGACTGCCAGACCGGGGTAGAACAGGGAGACAGCGATGCAGATCCCACACAGGAAATCCCGGGACCGTTCCCGGTCCAGATAGGAAATGAGAGCGGTTACACTGAGTGATAAAAGCAGGGCTGAGATAAGAGGAGTATTAATAGCATAGCCTGCAAGATTCAGGGTGCAAAATATAAAAATAAAGGATTTATCCCACAGACGCCTCATATGTACGCCCCCTTTCCCGGAGTGTGTCTTAAGATTTATCAATGCTTGTAGTAAGAGTGTATCACAGGAGCGCGTAAAAAGTAAGGTGCCGCAGGAAGAAATGACAAATGTCATATACAGCGGCCTGTATTCATGACACTGCTCACTGTCAGAGGCGGAGCAAAATTGGTAGAATGAAGGCAGATAAGAAAAAGGGGAGGAAGACCTATGATTATAGAAGTAAACAATCTCGTAAAACGGTATAAGGATCTGGTGGCTCTGGACCATTTTAATCTTCAGGTAAAGAAAGGGGAGATTTACGGTCTGCTCGGGCCAAACGGCAGCGGCAAGACCACTGCCATCAACTGTATGCTTGCCCTGCTCAAATACGATAAAGGGGAAATACGGCTTTTCGGAGAGACCATGGCGCCGGACAACCGGTCGGTGAAACAGAGGATCGGTGTTGTGATGCAGAATGTGGCAGTGTTCAATGAACTGACCGTTTATGAGAATATAGACTATTTCTGCGGCATGTATGTGCCCGAAAAGACGAAAAGAAAGGCTCTGGTAGAGGAGGCTATGGAATTTACGGATATGAAAGATTTCAGGAAATTTCTGCCCAGAAAACTCAGCGGCGGCCTTCTGAGGCGTCTGAATATTGCCTGCGGTATTGCCCATAAGCCGGAGCTGATCTTTATGGATGAACCTACGGTAGCGGTTGACCCGCAGAGCAGAAACAGCATTCTGGAAGGTATCAAAATGCTGAACCGAAACGGTGCCACTGTCATCTATACCACCCACTATATGGAAGAGGTGGAGCAGATATGCTCCCGCATCATGATCATGGATAAAGGCAGGGAGATTGCTTCCGGCACCAAAGAGGAGCTGAAGGGCCTGATCCGTACAGGTGAGAAGATCACCATAGAATTATCAGAACTTCCGTCAGAGATCATGGCGAAAATGCAGAAAGTGGAAGGTGTACTGGAAGCGGAATATGAAGGGAATCTTTTGAAGGTGCAGTGTGAGAGCGGAGGCCACAGCCTCATTACGCTGCTGGATATTCTGCGGAAGAACAAAATATATTTCGGCAGGATATTTTCAGAGCCGCCTACATTAAACGATGTTTTCCTGGAGATCACAGGAAAAGAACTGAGGGATTAGGGGGGATGGATATGTTCTGGAATATTTACAGTAAGCGTTTACTCAGTTCCATTCGGAACAAGGATCAGCTGATTTGGATTTGGGCCTTTCCGCTCATCATGTCGACCCTGTTTTATTTCTGCTTGTCAGCCGTGTCACAGTCAGACAATTTGGAGCCTGTTCCGGTGGGTGTGATCACGGATACCGCCTATGAGGAAAACCAGATGTTCAGTCAGGTTCTGGAACAGGTGGGCAGCGGGGAGGATGCCATACTGAAGGTGACGGAATATGCACAGAGGGATAAAGCGGACAGTGCGCTGGAGAAGGGAGACATTGATGGATATATCCTTATCAGGGAAAATACCCCTCAGCTTGTGGTAAAGCAGGACGGCATGAATCAGACAATCCTGAAAAGCTTTCTGGACCGTTATGTGCAGACAGAGGGAAATATAAGGGCCATAATGGAAAAAAATCCGGGATATGCCCTTGATCTTGAGGAGATCATGGGAGGAGATACCCTTACAGAGGAAATATCTCTCTCCTCACAGCCCTATTCCCCGGTGATAAACTTCTATTATGCCCTGATCGCAATGGTATGCATGTACGGCGGTATGCAGGGGCTTACAAGTATCACATATCTGCAGGGAAACCTGTCCGCTCTGGGAGCCAGGCGCATGATGGCGCCTCTTGGCAGGATCCGTGTGATCTTCTACGACCTGCTGGCAAGCGCAACAGTGCATATGATGAGCCTGCTGTTTCTATTATTTTATATTACGGTTATTCTGAGAGTGGATTTTGGGGACCGGCTGCCGCTTCTCGTTCTCACGTGCCTGGCAGGCACTATCCTGGGTGTGGCGTTTGGTACGGTTGTAAGCTGCCTGTCTAAACTGGGGGAGAATATGAAGGTTGGAATTCTGGTATCCATCACTATGGTTTGCTGTTTTGGGGCAGGTATGATGGTTTCAGGCATGAAATATATTGTGGACCAGAATATGCCTATTATCTCCTGGCTGAACCCTGCGGCAAGGATATCAGATGCCTTCTACTGCCTGTACTATTTTGACGACTATCAGAGATACTGCCAGAACATAGCTGTGATACTGGCAATGGCAGCCGGAATGTTTCTGTTGTCAGCATTTTCTTTAAGGAGGCAGAATTATGAGAGTATTTAAGGCATGTCTGTTGGTGATCAGACGCAGGATGGTCATGTTTGCCACTTATTTTATCATATTTATCGGCGTATCCATTATGCTCTCACAGATTGGCAGTCAGAGCTACAGCAGTGTATTTGAGGAGAGCCGCCCTACGTTTACAGTGATAAACAGAGATAAAGAAACAGCCTATACGGAAAAAATGATGGATTTTTTAAAGGAGCATGGAACTTATGTGCCTCTTGAAGATGATCTGGAAGCCATTCAGGATGCCAGATTTAACGAGGCAGTCAGCTATATCCTGATCATCCCGGAGGGGTTCCAGGATGCCCTGAAGGATGAGAAACCGGTCAGATTACTGGAAAATAAGACACAAGATTCCGCCAGTGGATATCAGATGAGTAGTTATGTTAACCAATATTGGGGTTATATACAGACCAGGGAAAAGATAGAGGAGAATCCGGACAGAGAGAAAATTGCAGATGAGGTATCAGAACTTTTAAACAGCAGTGTCAGCGTGGAAAAACGCCAGTATTTGAAGACACAGCCCGTTTCCGAGGGATTTAAGGCTCAATATCAGGTGGCGCCGTATATCATCCTGGTTATCTGTGTTCTCTGCATTACCTCCATATTCCTCAGCTTCCAGAGGCCGGATATCCGTATGAGGAATCTGTGCGGGCCTTTGAAACCATTTACACGGCTGTGGCAGATGGGACTGGGATGTGCATGTGTTGGGATCGTATTCTGGATAATACTTACCGTTGCGGGACTTTTCCTATATTACGATTCGGTGAAGGACATGGATATCAGGATCACAGGTCTGATCCTGCTGAACAGCTTTATCATGCTTTTGCTTGCTATGGCAGTCTCGGTGCTGGCATCCCTCTTTGTCAGGGATACGAATATGCAGAACGCGGCAGCTAATATACTGGCCCTGGGCCTGTCTTTCCTGGGAGGCGCATTTGTGCCCATCAGCATTATGGGGGACGGTGTTCTGAAATTTGCCAGATGCCTGCCCGTATACTGGTACGAAGAATGTTTGGATGAAATCAGCGGTCTGACCGGATTCGGCATGGAGAATCTGCTTCCGGTGTGGAAGTGTATGGGGATCCTTCTGGGATTCACAATAGCAGTCCTCTGTGTTACGCTGGCGGTAAATAAGCAGAAAAGCGGTGCGGAGGAGTCCTTCGGAACCACAAAGACAGAGATAGAGATGTAACGGTAAAGCCGCCGGTTTTCAAAAGAGAAGACCGGCGGCTGAAAGTATGTATGCGGCTGTAAGGAGGATTACAAGTCCGCCAGCGTTCAAGGCCAGAAAAAGCAGCAGATAGGAATGAAAATCCGCCTCCTCGGTCTTGAGATAAAATTTCATGGAGATCAGGCTTGCCAGAGAGGCGATGGGAGTTCCCAGGCCGCCCAGATTAGTACCCACCAAAAGGGCCTTCCAATTCTCCGTAAAGGAAGACAGAAGCACAGCAGCGGGGACATTACTGATGATCTGGCTGGAGAGCACAGAAGTCAGCATACCGTTTTTTGTCATACACGCGGACAGAAAGGAGCGCATGGTTTCCATTCTGCCAAGATTTCCGGAAAAGACGAAAAAGCATACAAATGTTGCCAAAAGAAAATAGTCTACGTTCCCAAAGATGTCCCTGGAAAGAAGTATAAGGCATACAATAACGCACAAGGTCAGGGCCTGATAGGGAAGAACATGGAAGATAGTCAGCAGGCACAAAAGAAAAAGAACCGTAAAAACAGCCAGAAGCCGTGGATGCTCCAGAGGGGAGGATTCCTTAAAATACACCCTCACTGGTTCCTGACGCACGAACCGGATACAAAAAAGAAGCAGAATAAGGCTTATGGCAGTGAAGGGCAGCATGGTGAGAAAAAACTCCCCCATTCCCAGCCCATATCTGGAACAGAGAAAAAGGTTCTGGGGATTTCCGGGGGGAGTAGCCATACTTCCCAGATTGGCAGCTATGGTCTGCAGCACAATGATCGGCGCAGTATGTCTGTCCTGTTTGATAATATGCAGTACCAGGATGGTGAAGGGAACAAAGGTGAGGAGCGCCACATCATTTGTGATCACCATGGAGCAGAAAAACGGCAGCAGTACCAGGGCGAGTGCAAGCCCCCGCATATGGTTCTGGGCACCCAGGAGTTTTTCGGCCAGTATACGGAAAATACCGCATTTCTGAAAACCTGCCGTCACAGCCATGAGACAAAACAGGAGGCACAGGGTGCGCAGATCTATATAGCCCGCATATTCGGCATCAGGCTTTACAGCCAGCATGGAAAGCAGAGCAAAAAGGAGCGAGATACAGAAAACCGTCTCCTCCCGGAGTATTTTATATAGAAAGGACTTCATCAATATCCACCTCATAAGAAAAGCCGTCTCCTGCGGGAAACCATAAAATTGGTCCTTGGCAGGATGCGGCTTTTATTTTCTGATAAATTTTCAGTCTCAGGCATTTTGAGCTTTTATAGATTCCAGAGCCAGTGCAAGCTGATCCGGGCAGGATGTACCGCGTCCGCCGCAGTCGGTTCCTTTCAGGCGTTCGATGACTTCGTCAACCTTCATGCCTTTAACCAGACTGGCAATTCCTTTGGTATTGCCATTGCATCCCCCGTTGAATTTTACAGATGAGATCGTATCTCCATCCAATTCAATTTCGATAGAGCGTGAACATACGCCTCTTGTCTTATATACAGTCATATTATAATCCTCCGTTTTGTATTATCTGCGAATAATTATAGCAGATATGCGTGGAAAAGAAAATAGGGATTTTGCGGGGAGGCAGGGATGAGGAAAGCAATTGTTACTGATCACTCTGTGTCCAGTAACACGCTTCGCGATGCACAGATATGGAGCATTCTGCCCCATATCGCGCTGGCTGCCTCGGGATTTTCATGCGTTATACATTCAGCCTGCAACAGTTTTTGCTGCCAGACTATTTCTTAAAATAACAGAAAAAGGTTATATAAACTTAATTGACTTTCATTTATATATCATGTAATCTGTAATAACAGCGGAAAACAGGACCGCTGGAGGTAATTTCTTTTACAGTGCAGCTTCTCTGCATTGAGGCATATCGCCGCTTATTTCCAACACTTAAAATCTATAAGGATCCGGAGGTGATGCAAATGGCAGTATTTTTGGGATTGCATGTTAAATAAAAGTTTGCTAAAATAAAGGAGAGATATGTATATGGGAGAGATTGCATATCAGAACAAGGATATTGTATCTAAAATCCTGGGAGATGGGATGAAGGAAAAATCCTTTTCCGTATACGGGATACCTATGTCAAAAGTAAAAGAGGTACTGCCCGTCAACCTGCCCGCAATAGAAGCAAATGAAATGGCGACAGATAATCTTTTCAAACTGGAAGACAGCAGCTATGCGGTCATAGACTATGAGAGTACATTTTCAGAGAAAAGCAAGATCAAGTACGTGAACCACATAGCCCGGATCGTGAAAAAATATGGCAGTAATATCCGGTTGAGGATGATTGTCTTATGCACATCCGGAATCCGCCATATCAATGCTGTGTTGGATGTGGGATGCCTCCGTCTCACGGTGGAGCCGGGATATCTGTCTTCTATCAATGCGGAAATCATCTTGAAGACTGTCAGGGAGAGAATAGAGAACAGAGAAAAACTAAGTGATACAGAGGTCATGCAGCTCATCATCCTACCCTTGACAGAGGAAAAGAAAGAAAAACAAAAGGTGGTTTTAGAGGAAGCAGTAAACCTTGCCAAAAATATACAGGATGAAGAACAGCAGTTGTTTGTTCTGTCAGGCATCATCACATTTTCCGATAAGATCATAGAACCGGAGTTCGCAAGACAAGTAGAGGAGTGGATTAGAATGACGAAGGTAGGTAGACTGTTTGAAGAAGAAAAACAGCAGGCAGTGGCAGCAGTGATGGATCTGTTAGAGCAGGAGAAAGCCATCACGGAGCAGGAAAGAGCCAAGAAGAATCAGGAATCATTAAAAGTTGTTTCACTTAAACTGCTCCTGAAAGGTAGTTCACCCCAGGAAGTTTCAAAAGCCACTGGCCTTTCACTGGAGGAGGTAAAGGAATTACTCTCTTGAAACGACAATATCTTGAGTTTTAATAAACTTATAAGCAGAGCACTTAGATTTTGAGGTACATTTTGCAATTTTGTGATGCTGAATCGATATACAAAACAGAGTCCCGGCGCCCTTGGACCACAAGGGTTTAGGGATTCTTTTTTACTTTCTGGTAATATTTATCGCAAAAAGAGCAAAGGTTTCCATTTCTACTGTTTCTCTGCCATTCAACAGCCCGGAAAGGGTCAGTGAGGCCACTCGGTAAGGATTTATCAGGCAACTAAGGAGTTGAAATATTGAAACTGTCCCACTGCGTGTACAGAGAGTGAAGGAAAAAAGTGCTTGAGTTTATGATTAACCGATCACATTCAACCTTCTGTGGTCGTTGGGTTGTCTTATCTGCTATAAATGGTGCATCGCGATACATGTTACGGTCATGGAGTGAATGGTAACCAAGATATGATTGGTGTACATTATATATGGAAGAAACAGACATGAATGAAGGATACGTTCATCTTGTAAGTTAGTTATTGTGTATTCTGGGGAACCGGGCACAGCAATTTAAGTTATGTAAACTTATGCTGGAAGCTTAATAAAAAATTAAGAAAGTGTGAGAAGGGCATTTTAAGCATAAAATGCTCTTTTTGTGTGCTATACAGAGACATACCCATTGACATATATCCAATATTAGTAATATGATGGGATTAAAGTATATTTAGGCATCATACATGAAGAAAGTGAAGGGCAAAACAGGACATGGCGCAGAAGAAAAACAATAACCAGGGTTTTACGCTGGTAGAATTAATTGTTGTGATCGTAATTATTTTGATACTTGCCGCATTAGCTGTTCCATCCATAACCCGTTATGTGCAGAAGTCAAAGGTAGCAAAGTGTGCGAATCAAAGGCATGAGTTGGAGACACAGTTTCAGATCATGGGAACAGATGTGCCGGAATTGGCACTATGTACATTGACAGATGAAGCACAAAACTTATTAGGAGGCAATGCATTAGATTACATGGTTGAGAAGGGATATTGTTCTGAGGATATTACCACTTGTTGTGTATATAATGAAAAGTATGAGCTTGAGATATCTATGGAGAATGGTCAGCAGTATGTTGAATTTTTATGTGCATGTGTAGATAGTGTTAAGGGATATGTATCTATATGTTCAAAATATTATAATGAATTGAGTCATAGCGGGAAAGATTCAATAGATAGAAAAGAAGTGATCAAGAAGGTCATGGATGAAAAAGGGAGCTTATTGAAGGTATCAGATTCCATTGCGAATAAGACATCATTTGCGGATAAGGAGTTGTATTGGAAACCATATTATGTTTCAAAGGATGAGATGGTGTTGTTTGCCAGCCCTGACAATACATCATCACATGCGGAATGGAAATCATATTTGATATACGTGAATGGAGACATTTATCAGAGTATGGCAATTGACCAAGGAAAACCAGGGCCTACAGTTATATCTGATATGTTTAGGATACATAACAAAGATTACCCAGAATATCCTACTATTGAAAAATACCTTGAAGTTAAAGGATTTGAGAAAGTAAATAAATAATATTAAATTTTTTTACCTCATGGACCAAATGCTTGTTTGTTAACCGAACTGCACTTTTGCAGAGGCTAAAAGCATTGACAAACCATTACACAAATTATAAAATTAAAACAAATATATTTTAGGGCTATAAAACAAGCGGAGGCGTGCAGACAAATGGGAGAGAGTATGATAGAAGTAAAATTACCGGTGTTAAAAGTGCACATGTTGGGAGGCTTCTCCATGGAATATGGCGATAGACCCATATCCTTCCGCAGAAATACAGCAACCAAATCAATGAAGCTGCTTCAGATCCTTCTCCACTGCGGTGAAAATGGAATTGCCAGGGCAAAACTGTTAGAGAATCTGTACGGAAGGGAGGAATTGGCGGATGTATCCAACAATTTAAGGGTAACTTCACACCGTTTGAAAAAAATGCTTGTGGATGCCGGCCTTCCAGAGTATGATTATATACAGATTAAAAGTGGAATCTACCGCTGGAATGCGCCTATGGAGGCAGAGGTGGATGCCCTTATGTTCTCACACCTAGTTGAATTAGGAAAAGCGGAAACGGATGAAGAAAAGAAAATACAATATTTCTGTCAGGCCTGTGAAACATACCACGGTGAATTCTTGCCGGGGCTTTCAGGGGAAGACTGGGTTTTGCTGGAGAGTGTGCAGTATAAAAAGAAATACACCTATGCTTTGGAAGAAATCTGTGATTATATGATCAAACAAAGGGAATATGAGACAGTATTAAAATTATGTGATACTGCCAGTGAACTTTATCCTTTTGATGAATGGCAGTCCGTGCAGGTGGATTGTCTGATGGCCTTGAACAGATATAAAGAAGCAATCCAGATTTATGAGGATACGGCAAAACTGTTCTTTGAAGAACTGGGAATCAGCCCTTCTGAAAAAATGATGAACCAGTTCAAGGAAATGAGCGCTAAAATGAGCCATAAACCACAGGCGATCAATGAAATCAAAGGCGGACTGAAAGAAGATGAGGAGGAGGACGGTGCGTTCTACTGTAACCTTCCAAGCTTTCGGGATGGATATCGTCTTGTGCGGCGAATCATTGAGCGAAGCGGCCAGTCCGTTTATCTTATGCTGTGCACCATTACAGATGGCAAAGGACACCCAATGGAAAACAAAGATAAATTGACAGCCATGTCCGATGAATTGTATTATGCAGTTAAACATTGTCTGCGCAGGGGAGATTCCTTTACAAAATACAGCCCCACACAGTTTTTGATTCTTTTGGTAGGAACCAACCAGGAAAACTGTGGAATGATTTTTAACCGTATTTCCCGCTATTTTGCCAGAGAACATAAATCATGGGAGCAACATCTGGAATACTATGTTTCCTCCATAGCTGATGTAGAGAATGACAAATCCAGGATCAGTTTCCGAAGCAATGGATTCCATTGGGATTAACAAAAAATTCCGGGAATGACGGGAGAGTGTGGACTATGAACAGAGAAGACAATATAAACATAAATGTATCCGCCCCAAACCTGATCAGTGTTTGTGTGGATACCAGCGACCATGGGGAATTCTCAGGACGCCTCTATCAGTGTTACGAGGAAGAACCGTGGCGTTATAAAAATGTGGTACAGCTCCTGCGTCTTATGGACAATCTTTACGATATAATTTCTTACCCTCAGGCTTCCACAGAAAGCCGGAGTTTTGTAAAAAAAGAAAAGGAACCCTCACAGAGGTTAGAAAAACGGGTACCTCAGGATGAAATCCTAAAACAGAATGGAAAAGTAGCTACATTTGTCATCTATGTCCAGTACAGACAGAATGCCACCTGGCAGGGTGAAGTGATCTGGAAAGAGAGAGGAATGAAACAACATTTCAGCAGCGCCCTGGAGCTGATAAAGCTCGTAGACAGTGCTCTTGGGGAATATGATATCTGACATGAATATGCCGCCGGATTGCCGGCGGTATTTTTTTGCCCTTTTTTAGACCGTTTCACAGGATTTTCACATTACCATTACACAAGAGATAAAGAAGAGAAAAAGATTTGAAAAAGTAATGCGTGTAATGCTTTTCGTAATGCTCCTTTCAGTACAATAAGACCATAGTTAAGCAAGAGTTAAAAACTTTACCCAAAGGAGGCGAGAGTGTTGTGAGTGGCAAAACAGTAAAAAAAGACAAAGGAACTTTTATTATAAAAATTCATGAATGTCAGAATGCCACATGGCAGGGCAGTGTCCTGTGGGTGGAAGAACAAAGGGAACAATATTTTCGCAGCGCTTTGGAATTATTGAAGATGATAGATGGAGCTATTGCCGGAATAGAAGAAGATATAGTAGAAGGAGGAAGCCATGAAAAGTAATATAAAGAAAAGAATATTAGCAGTTGTACTTTGCATGGTCCTGGTGCTCAGTACTGGCATATCTACTATGGCAAATGGTGAGGTATCAGTCGGAACGACCTCCACACCAGAAGATACAGCCAATCAGGAACCTGCAGCAGCAAGTGTTGAGGGAGAAGCAGTCGGGACAGAACAGGAACCTGCAGATGAATCTGCTGATCAGGATAAAGCCACAGAGACACAGGAAGAGATACCGACAGAAACAAATACACCGGAAAACACAGATGTACCGAACACAGATGAGAACAGCGTATCCGGTGTAACGGAAATGGTTGGTGGTAATTCATCTCAGGAAGGGACACCTGAGCAGGGAACAGAGGCAGGTAATGAGATAACAGAGCAGGAAACGGAGACTGTATCTGAAGCAACAGAATTAAAACAAGAGTTCACAGACGAGAACGGAAATGTTGTACAGCGTGTAACAGCAAACTTACCGGAAGGTGCATTTCAGGCAAGTGCTTCTGAAATCACAATGGAAGTAAATTACCTGGATGAAGCCACAGAAAATCATTTAAAGGATTTGATGACAAAAGCTCTTCCGGAAAACGATATTCTCGGTGACTACATACTTTATGATATTAAGTTTAAAGTGAACGGAGAAGTCACAGAACCTCAGAAAGAAATCACCATTATATTTGAGGGAAGCGGACTTCATATAGAAGACACAAAGAAAGCAAATGTTTTCTACTTTGACCCGGCTGACCCGGAAGTGCAGGATGACAAAGATGAGATCATTGAGATCATACAGAAGAATGAGATGTTAGAAAATCTTCAGAATGCAGGACAGAGCATTGAAAATATTGATGAGTATGATTTATCTGAGATTTCTATTAATACGGATGGAGTTGCAGAGAAGATTGAGATGGAAGGCAGAACTTCCACTATCTATGGATGCTACATAGAAGAAACCAAGTCTGAAGCGGTTCCTGATGAAGGGAAAGATATTCTGGAAGAAAATAAACAGAGTCAAACAATAAAATATGAAGATAAAGATGTAACGGTTACAGTAAGCGCAGAAAAAGAAGGTGTGATTCCTGAGAATATTAAACTTCAGGTTTTACCGATAAAAAAGGATACAACAGAGACAGAAGAACAATACAAGGAAGTTGAAGAACAGCTGAGCAAGAAAGCAGAAAGTGAAGATTACAAAATTGCCGGGTTCCTCGCTTATGATATTAGCTTCATCAACGACAACGGCGAAAAAATGGAACCAAATGGTGATGTGAAAGTTACTATAGATTATAAGGAGGAGGCGATTCCTGAAGGAATTGAAGAAAACTCAAATCTTGATGTCACAGTAATGCACTTAGAAGAGGATGGAAAAGGCGAAATCAAAGAAGTAGTTGATATGATTGGGGAGACCAGTAAGGGAGCAACAGTAGAAACTACAAATGATATAAAAGTAAGAAAGGCAGAGTTTATAACTGATAGCTTTTCAGCATATTCAATCACATGGCTCGCTGCCTCTTCAAATAAGACAGTAACAATTGAAAATGAAATTTTGTTAGACGGAACATTAACTGCTAATTATACAGGTGGAATCTCTAAAGATGTTACATGGTATAAGAGTAATACCCAAAATGGTGAATATTCTATAGTCGAAAGAATTCAATATCAAGGAGAGGCTTCAAATATTTCGGCTGATGGTACCAAGCTATATCCGGCGTTTGATGAAGGTGCTCGCAAATGGTATAAGGTCAAGATAAGCTTTAGTGATGGGATGTCAGTTACATCAGATCCGGTGCAGGTAGTATATTACGATGAACTGCAAAATGGTAGTTTTGAAAATCCAAAATCAGACGGCCATGATGGTAGCTATAGCGATAATAGAGATAGTCAATGGAGTAATAAAGCCTATGCTGATGCAGGCGGTGTATGGCAAACAACTGGTACAGGGCAATACAATAAATGGGGTCGTGATATAGAAGTGCCGTGGATATGGAGGGGGAATATTGAGCCGAGGTTTATGAGCGAAAATCTTTCGACAGCAGATGGTGAACAATTTGCAGAAATAAATTGTGAAGCGGCAGGAGCTCTTTATCAGGAAGTTTTGACTATTCCCGATACAGAATTAAACTATTGGTTTCACCATAGGGCAAGAAATGATAGGAGTGGAGATGTTCGTTATGAGTGGCCTAATCAGTATTATGGTACTACTTATGATTCAATGTATTTGGTTATTGCACCAGCGTCCCAGGTTCAGGATGTTAAGACTCAGAGTCAATTAGCAGCATACCTTAAAAAAAATGGTGTTATTATCGAAGGTAGTGATGAGCGCACTAAGAAGCCGGAAGAAGTAAATAATACACTTCTCGATAAAAATGGTCTATTGGTTGTAAATGTATCCAGCGATTCTAAAGATTGGCATCAGATTGTTGGTGAATACATACCAACAGAGTCCTTAACTAGATTCTTCTTTGTGTCAGGTGCAACTGCATCAGGGAATAATACGATTGGTAACCTCGTTGATAAGATTGGATTTTCGCAGGACCTTCCGCCAGTAGATGAAAATGAATTTTCAATTGAGATTGAGAAGAAATTTAAAGGGCTTGGTAATGAGGTATTGACAAATGTACAGAATAAGATTCAATTTGAGATTACTGCAAATAAAGCTGATGGCAGCGTACTGTCGGAACGGGAAATATTGGAACTGTTCGGAATGACTGTTATTAACGGGACGGATATGAAGCAATATCCTGACGGCAGCCTTCATTATAGTTTGAAAAATAAAAAAATTAAAAATGGAAGCCAATATAGAGTGACCATTAAAGAATTAAATGCCGAACTTTCCGATTATAGGTTAATATCAACTTCAAAGACAAAGGTTGTACTAGGTGAAGAAAAACCAACGGTAACTACGGGTACAACAAGTGCAGTAATAGAAAAGCTTAAAGGAAAAACAATTGCAAATGTAGAGTTTACTAACAGTTATGATCGGCAAGAAAATAAAAAAATAAATTTCACAAAGATTTGGGATGATAATAATAATGAATTTAACACAAGACCGTCTAGTCTGGATGTTACTCTAAAGGCATCTATCATTGTGGAAGAAAATGGGGCAACTGTAGAAAAATCTCTTGATGAGTATGAACAGACGGCTACATTAAACGAGGACAGTGAGTGGAAGACTACGTGGGAGGTTCCAGTATATTATGATTATCATGGTTCTAAAGTAAAAATCAACTATACAGTAGAGGAAGGTGTGATTAACAGTAGTTATACTTATGAATCGCCAAGTAATGGTATAGCACAAGCGGGAACCGGTGAGGATTATGAAAAAACAGACTTTAGTGGTGTAAGCAATAAATCGGATTTACCCCCCAATGTCATAAGCCGTATGGCGTCAGTGTCTACACTGGGTGCTGGGCAAAAGACTGCTACAGCGACGGGGGATAGCAGAGACTCAGGACTTGGTGAACCGGCGCACAATAAGTATATTGAGTACAACGAAAATACTGCTGAATATACCTTGAATCTGGATGTGACAGGAGCAAAAGGAAAGGCAAAAGGTGCTGACATCCTGTTTGTAATTGATACGTCAGGAAGTATGGGGACTAATTCAGATGGGAAGACAGATAGTACTTATAATAATTTACTTCCTAAGTTAAAAGAACTGTTGACAGGAAATGATACAGGGATTATTGATCGGATATTCTCCAGAGAAGGAAATGTAAATTCAGTTGCATACGTTTCATTTGCCGGTAAGTCCGAGACAAAAGTAAGTGGCTGGTATCAGACAAACGGAAAAGAAAACCTTAAAGAGGGAATAAATAAACTCAAAGCAACTGGTGGGACGAACTGGACATATGCATTACAGCAGGCATCATCATTGATGTCCAAGAGAGGTAATAGTAATAATGAAAAGGTTGTAGTATTTCTCTCTGATGGTAAGCCAACATATTCCATGGGATATAATAAACGGGGGCGGTATACAGAAATAGGGACCGGAAATTCAACAGAAGATTCATATTATGAAGATGCGGCAAGTGTTGTAAGGGGGTCAGAAGCATTAAGCGCCTCTAAAATGTATTCTGTTTATTTAACTCGTGGAACAAAGGTGGGAATGGAGACTTTCTCTGGGAAAGTGTCAAATTCTGAATTAGTAGATGGAACAGATTTAAAAACTGCATTGGATGGGATATTAAATAAAGTTATTCCGACTTATAAAAATGTTGTAATCACAGATACACTAAGTGAAAATGTAGTGTTTGCAGAAACAAGTCCGGCAATTACAGTAACGAAGAGAACAGCAGCTGGTGTTAAGACAACTTTAGGTAAAGAGGACTACAGTAAAGAAGTTAAGGATCATTCAGTTACTGTCACTTTATTAAATGGCGATTCCCTTGAAGACGGAGCAACCTATACTGTAAGCTTTAAGGTAAAGCCGTCAGAAAAAGCTAATGAAGAATATAGTAATATAGGCGGTGATTATCCCAATATAGGTGATGCTGGAACAGGTAATACGAGTGCAGGTCAAAAAGGATTCTATTCAAATGATAAAGAACAGACAACAGTTAAATATACAGTTAACAATGAAAACGGATCTGCCATATATCCAATGCCAGTAGTTCAGGTTACTACACATGAACTAAGTTATATGAAGGAATGGAAGCAGCCAAGTAGTGTTCAAAATCCATCTGGTGATGTAAAACTCTATGTTGTTTATACAGATGGAACAAAGAACACAATTACATTAACAAAAGTAAATGGATACAAATATACAGAAAAAGTACCTGTTACTAAAACAATCAGCAGTATTACGGAGGAGCCTATAGATGGTTACACTGCGTCCTACCAGATTACAGATGGGGGTACAAAGGCAGTTATTACAAATAGCTACTCCAAGGTGACAACAAATACTATAAAGGTAAAAAAAGTTTGGGATGGTGGTACTACACATAATCCAATTGAGGTAAGCCTTTATCAAAGTGCAGATGGTGGAGATGCAAAGATTTATGATACTCAGACATTAAGCGATGATAATAACTGGGAATTCTTTTGGTCTGATCTCCCTATGAAAGAAGGCAGCGCAAGTAGCGAAGTAGAATATATGTATGCTGTACGTGAGGAAAATTCTCCAGCAAATTACATCAGTAATATCGTATATGATTATACAGATAATATGACTATTGTTACAATTACAAATGTATACGATCCTAACTGCGCGGATGAAAACTACTATATTGCAAACGTTTTACAAACGGAAAAGGTAACGCTTGAAAAAACATGGAATGACAATGATAACGCATTGAATAAACGTCCTAATGCATTGGGAATAAAAGTATCGGACGGAGATGAAAAGAATGATCTGACTTTCTACCTGAGCGATACTAATTCTTGGACGAAAACCGTGACATTGTTAAAGAAAGTTGGCGTAACCTATACTGCTGAAGAATTGTTAGGCAGTGCTGGTGAGTTCTATGAGCGGGAAGGCATGAACACAACCACAAAAGAAAATGAAACAATATTTTCTTTTGTAAACAAGATAAAAACAACAAGTATTACTGTTCATAAGGAATGGAATGATGGTGATATAGATACAAGGCCAGAATTTATTTCATTTACCCTTCAGTATAGAGAAAGTGAAAGTGATATTTGGAAGAGGTATGGTATTTATAATATGACTGCTGAAAATATAGACAATGGCTCATCGTGGACTATGTTAATAGATAATCTGCCTGCCACATACGAATATCAAATCGTCGAAACAAATGTAGAATCTGGCTATAATACGAAGGTGACAACTTCAAGCAATGCATACACCATTACAAATACGTTAAACTGGAAGGTGATAAAGACAAGTACGCCGATTGGAGATAAGAAGGCTGAGCCACTCCCTGGTGCGGAGTTTGAATTAAAACAAGAGGAATTAGTAATTGCGACCGGAAAATCCGGGAGTGACGGATCTATTGAGTGGATACTTTCAGAGGATTCAACAGTTAACCTGAACGAACTTGATGGAGAGTACACGATTCATGAAACGAAAGCACCAGTCGGTTATGTACTTAGTGGAGATTGGACATTAGAATTTAGTAATGGCTTATTAATAACACTTGATGGAAAATCAGTGAAAGATTTAAGCAATTCTACAGATGGTATCGTAATTCATATTACTAATGATGCCATTTATGAACTCCCAAGTACAGGCGGTTCAGGGATTTTTGGATATATGATTGGAGGCGTATTGCTTATGATGGCAGCAGTCCTAATCTTATATAAAAATAAATACAGGGAGGTGCTGGAAAATTAGATAATATGAATGGATTTTTCAGCGGTCCCTGTACCGCTAAAGAGCGGATGGAAATCATATTAAAACCATTAAGAAAACAATGGGGTATAGCCCTAAAAAGAAAAGGAGAAAAGATATGAGTAAGATTAAAAAAGTATTAGCCATGTTATTAGCATTGGCGATGGTTCTGGGAACCACATTAACAACATTTGCAGCAGAATCAACAGATGGCAATGCAGAAATCAAAATCAACAATGCAGAGGGTGCAAGATTCGGAACAGTACAGGTAATTGAAGATGACGCTTCTACAGATACTGGTTGGGCGTTTGTAGATGGATATGCACAATACTTTACACAAGCGAATGCCTTTAATACAAATAATGAGCAAGAAATTATCAAAGGCATGATATATGCACAGAACCCAGGCGCTAAAGAAGCTGAAGAAATTGCAGGTTTTGCACATAAATATGCTGCTGCATTACAGAATGTATTTGGTACTATTAAAGATGAGACTGCAACCGACACTAATCCTATACCTGTTGAAAATGCAGGTGTTTATGTAATAAGAGGATTTGAAGGAGAAGGCGTTACATACAGCCCCATGGCAGCATATGTAGGATTTGACTATGACTCTGGAAAACCAAGTGGCATTTTGAATGCAGAAGAAATCAATGCCAAGAAATCTACAACACATGTTGAAAAAGAGAATAATGACGAAGATAAAGTAGTTGAGATTAACAAACCTGTTACCTATAAAGTTAATTCTATAGTACCATTTGTTCCTGAGACAGACACTAATAAATATTATAGAATTATTGATGAAATTAAAGGTGCAGCATATGAGTTGAAGGATAATACACTTGATGTAAATGTTGTCATTAAAGAAACCAAAGATGCAGAACAGTCAAAATATACACATACTTATCAAGTTGTGCCTACTACAACAACAGATAATAACCAGACATTTGAACTTAATTTAGACGAACTTTTGGTTGGAAACCCATATGCTAATATGTATATTGAATTAACTTATACTGCAATAGTAAAAGATATGATAGTTAATAATACTGTATATGCAGGTAAAGGTGAGAACGAGGGTAAAGATGTTTACGGTAGCAATAATGATAAATTAGTTAGTGGTACCGTTACTCTTACAAAAAAAGATGCAAATGATGATACTATAGTGCTTGCCGGAGCAGAATTTGTATTGACAAAAGTAGTAGGTAACGTAGTAAATTACGCCATAGTTGATGAAACAACAAAGAAGCTTACGGGATGGACTACAGTAGAAGAGGATGCAACAACTTTAGTAACCAAGGATGATGGAACAGTCACAGTAAACGGTCTTGAAAAAGGTGTTGAATATAAGTTCAAAGAAATTAAAGCTCCTGATGGCTATAGCATCAATGAAACAGATGCAACTGTAACTTGGGGAGATGTACCAGCTGAATTGGATAAACCTGTAGAAGGTATTTCAAAAATGTTAGATACAAAGCTTTCCTCTCTTCCTGGCACAGGTGGAATCGGTACAACAATCTTCACCATCGGCGGATGCCTCATCATGATTGTAGCAGCAGGTCTCTTCTTCGCAAGCCGCAGAAAATCTGCAAAATAATATAACCACAATCATTTATAACAATTAGCAACAAATCCAAGCAACAACAAAATGCCGGGGCGGACGGCCCGCCCCGGCATTTTAGAAAAATACAACAATAAGGAGAGTCCGGATGAAAAAAAGAGCACACATAATCATTGTTTCCCTTCTATTTTTAGCCGGTTTGTCCTTGCTGCTGTATCCCTTCGTATCAAATCAATGGAATAACTACAGACAGAGCAAATTGATCAGTAATTACGAAGAAGTGGTAAATGAAAAAAGCACAGCCGGTGAGATTGACTACAAAGCCGAAGCAAGCCGCGCAGAAGCTTACAACAATGCCCTTCTTCCCAGCATCCTCCCAGACTCCTTTGCCGTAGCGGAAGCTTCCGAGGAAGACGAAGAATATATGTCTTGTCTTAACCTCACAGGTGATGGTATGATGGGATATGTAGAAATCCCTAAAATTGATATTAAAATCCCTGTTTTTCATACAACGGAGGATGAGGTACTTCAAAAAGCAGCAGGCCATCTGGAAGGCAGTTCCCTTCCAATTGGAGGAGAGAGCACACATGCTGTCATCTCCGCCCACAGAGGGCTTCCAAGTGCGACACTGTTCACGGATCTTGACAAGTTAAAAGAAGGCGACCATTTCCTTCTCTATATATTAGATGATACCCTTTGCTATGAAGTGGATATGATATCAGTCGTAGAACCTGACCAAACCGAAGGGCTGGCAGTAGAGGAAGGAAAAGATTTAGTAACCCTCTTTACCTGTACACCATACGGCGTGAACAGCCAGAGACTTCTGGTTCGCGGGCACCGCGTTCCCTATGAAGAGACAGTAATGGAAGAAACACCTACTTCCCTGCTGACCGGTGTAAGTATGCACACAAGTTATCTCTTCTGGGTAATTGTAGGCTTGGCAGTCACAGCAGCCTTTGTTACTTTCCTCTATCTCCGTGAAAAGAAATTAAGAAAAAAGCTTGATCTGGGTGAGAAACAGGAGAATGAGGAGCTGACGGACAAATAAATGAAGAGAAAAATTTCAACGATTCTGTTCGGATTATTATTTCTGGCAGGGTTTGGTATCCTGGTTTACCCAACCGTTTCCAATCAGTGGAACACCTACCGCCAGAGTAAACTCATAAGCAGTTATGAGGAAACCATCGGTGATATGACGCCGGAAGATTTTACAAAAGAATGGGAAGCCGCAAGAGCCTTTGATGAATCTCTAACCCAGAACAATCTTTATGGTGATGTATTTGGAGAGGATAAAGAAGAACTGGAAAATACAGAATATTGGAAAGTTCTTAATGTCAACAATGACGGGATCATGGGATACCTCTCCATCCCCAAGATCAACATAAAAGTTGCCATCTACCATGGCACCGGAGACGATGTCCTCCAGACCGGAGTAGGCCACTTAAACGGAACCAAATTACCAATCGGAGGCGAAAGCACCCACAGCGTACTGGCAGCCCACAGAGGACTTCCAAGCGCCAGACTTTTTACAGATGTCGACCAGTTAAAACGCGGAGATTTATTTTACATTCACGTACTGGACGAAACTTTAGCCTATGAGGTAGACGAAATCCTTACTATGATAGACAAAGATGACAGGGAAACCTTAGACGGCGCTATGGCCATCGAAGAAGGCCAGGATTATGTAACCTTGTTCACCTGCACTCCATACGGTGTAAACTCCCACAGGCTTTTAGTCCGCGGACATCGGGTACCGTATACAGGAGAGGAAGAAATAGAAAGCACACCGGTTCAGTCCATGCTGAAAGCAGTTCAGAATTATTATATGATATATCTGATCCTTGGATTGGCTGTGACACTGCTTGTGATACTTTTAATGAAATTCCTGTTTAGACCACGGAAGAAAAAATAAAATACGGATACAGTGGATGACAGGGAATGAGATTTCAGAGGAGGGTAAAATGTGAAGATGAAAAAGATAATAAAAAAAGGAAGTGCATTAGCTCTGGCTCTGGCATTGGTGCTTTCCGCAACGGTTTTGCCAAAGGTATATGCAGCCTTCGGCATAGATACAGAGAAAAGCTGTTCCCTGACATTTGAACTGGATGGACAGTATGAAGAGCTGGACAATCTGGTAATCCCCATTGACCTGTACAAAGTAGCAGATGTGAAAGAGAACGGGGAATACACAGTTTTATCCGGATACGAAGATTTGGATCTGACCTCTATAAGCGACAAGACAACAGCAGAAGACTGGGAGAAGCTGGCAGGAAAAGCCACAGATCTGGTAAACAGCCTTGCGGCCCAGCCCACAGCAAATGTCCAGATGCAGCGTCAGGAAGGCCAGGATAAATCCAGAGGAAGTGCGGAGAACCTTGCAACAGGAATGTATCTGGTAGCGGCCAGGTCCGTGCAGTCAGATTACAATACCTATGACTTTACACCTTACCTGGTATCCCTTCCGAACAACTATTATCAGTCCACACAGGATGATACCTGGGTATATGATGTGACAACCGGTTTAAAACCTTCACAGACAAAACGCTATGGAGATTTGGAGATCAGTAAAACACTCACCTCCTACAACGAAACTTTAGGCGGAGCAGATTTTGTTTTTCAGGTAGAGGCAGAGAAGGACTATGAGGTAGTTTACAGCAATGTAGTTTCCATTTCCTTTAACGCTCCGGGAACAAAAAGTGTGAAGATTGAGCATATCCCAGCAGGTGCGAATGTCACAGTTACAGAGGTTTACAGCGGTGCAAGTTATGAACTCACAACTGAAGCCACACAGCACGCAGTCATAGCAGCAGATGATATTGCAGGAGTTTCTTTTGAAAATGAATACGACCACCGAAACAACGGCGGCAGCAGCGTAGTCAACCGTTTCACATACAATGAAGGTGACTGGGACTGGGAACAGCAGAAAGACAATACAGGTGAGCAGGAGTAAAGGAGGATGGAGAGATGAAGAAGAAATTCAGTAAAAAAAGCCTTTGTCTGGCTGCAGCAGCTCTCGCCCTCACTGCAGGTCTGTCAGTGAACAGCGCTATGGCATACTTTACCACCTATGCAACAGCAGCGGGCGGTGTGACCATCAGCCTTGGTTCAACAACAACTGTCCCGGAAGAGACGGTCAGCGACTGGACAAAGCACATTGTGATCAAGAATACAGGCGATTTTGAATGCTATGTCCGCGTAAAAGTATTTGCGGGAGATAAATATCAGGATGGGCTGAAATATCAGGGCAGCGAGAAATGGTCTCCGGGAGAAGGGGATTACTATTATTACAGCGATGTAGTTCCGGCGGGGGGCGAGACAGAAGAACTTCAGGTTAAGATTGATTCCAAAGACAGCGAAGAAGAATTTAATGTTATCGTGGCCCAGGAGTGCACACCGGTTTTATATGATGACCAGGGCAATCCCTACGCAGACTGGAACGCGAAACAAGAGGAGGTTGGTGAATAATGAAAAAGAAGAAAAAATCCTTTTCTGTTAAACCAGTTATCCTTCTCACCGCATCCGCATTACTTTTGCTTGGAAGTACAGTGGGAAGTGCTCAGGCAGCTCTGACCTATTACAGTGAAAATTATGCAGTCCAGATGAGTACATCCAGCATAGGTGTAAGTTTGGTGGAAAACGGAAACATAGTCAGTAGCAGGGATTATGATAATGATACAGATGGGGAATGGAATGTGACAACAGGAAATCTTCTGGAAGATTTAAAAAAAGAGAAATTTGTTCTTGGAAAGAGATATCATGAAGAACTTAGTGTCACTAACAGTGGTACCATTGATAGTTATGTTAGAGTAATTCTCACCAAAAGCTGGTTAAAAGGTGAAGGAGCGGAAGCTGTAAAGGATACTAAACTTTCACCGGAACTAATTGAAATTAATCTGACGGATGATGGATGGAAGGTGGATTCAGATGCATCTACCAAGGAGCGTACGGTTCTTTATTATACAAAAATTCTGCCAGCAGGAAAAACAACTACCAATTTTGCAGATTCTCTGAGAATCGACCCGGCTTTGGGTAAGAAGATTACAGAGCATGTGAATGTGGATGAAGAGACGGGTTACAAGACTATTACGACTGTCTATGACTATGATGGTTATAGTTTTCAGGTAGAGGCAGAGGTGGATGCGGTTCAGACGCATAATGCTCCTGATGCGATAAAGAGTGCTTGGGGCGTAGATGTAAGAGTTTTAGGCAATGGAGATATCAGCTTACGATAGGAGGTACAGAATATGAAAAAGAAAATTTTGTGCCTTGTCATGGCAGTAGTCATGACCGTAGGCACTGCACTAACTGTGCATGCAGAAGAATTTAAAAGCGATAAAAGTTGGCAGGTCAACTTTGACGGGGATGACGTAAATAGCAATTTTAGTTCCAGGGAGATGGCAGAGAAGATATATGGAATTCTTCCCGGTGATACTATAGAACTGCAGGTGGATATAAAGAATTCGGGTGAAGAGCAGACAGACTGGTATATGTCCAATGAAGTTTTAGAAAGTTTGGAGGAAGAAAGCAAAGCAGAAGGTGGAGCATATACCTATAAATTGACATATGTTACACCGTCTGGTGCGGAGGCAGTATTATATAACAATGAAACAGTAGGCGGTGAGGAACCATCTAATATTGGTGTCGGACTTGAGCAGGCTACTGACTCTCTTGATGATTTTTTATATTTGGATAGATTGGATGCGGGTAGCATTGGTTCTGTTCATTTAAAAGTTACTTTAGATGGTGAAACACAAGGAAATGGTTATCAGAATACACTGGCCCGTCTGCAGATGAATTTCGCAGTTGAAAAAGTTGCTCCGTCTATTGTCACAGTAAAAGGTGAGGACACTGTGATTAGAAAGACCGTCACGGGTACATCCAATACAGTGAGAGAGACCATAACCCGTCCAAAGACAGGTGATACAACGAATATCCTGCTTTATAGCGCAATAGCCATGATAAGTGGGGTCATACTGTTGATTTTCGGAATGCTTTCTATAAAAAAACACCATGAAAATGAGAAAGGGGATCTGAAGTCATGAAGAAGTTGAAAATGATTTTAATATCTTTACTGACTGTTGGTATGCTCCTTAGCTCAACGGTAGTTAATGTTACAGCAGCAGAACAAGAATACACCTATACAGTAACCCTTTACGCTGGAAAACAAGGTATATTTCTAAATGGTGAAGATAAAATTGTTAAAACTGGATTGAGAACAGGCGATATAGTAGAATTCGATATATCAAGCGGAGGATTAGAGCTTATAGATTCTGGTAAATATTATATAAAAGGTATCCGGCAAAGTGGACGTGATAATAATGACGCTGTTGAAAATCCAAGAATTAATGTAGACGGTGACAAAGATTTTGTAGTTGCTTATGGTATCAAAGGTGATATGGTTAGTTATACTGTTAATTACCGTGATGAGGAGGGTAATGAACTGCTACCGAGCAGTATTAACTATGGTAATGTGGGTGATAAACCAGTAGTGGCATATCAGTATATAGAAAATTACACACCTATGGTGAAAGCTTTTACAAAAACATTGCTATCTGACGAATCTAAGAATGTATTCAATTTTATTTATACACCGGTAACCACAGAAACTATACCTGTCCCCGGTGAGACCACAACAGTCACAACCATAATACCGGGAACCACAACAACGGAGACCACCGTAATTGAAACACCCGCAGCTGGCACAACTGGTACTACAGGTACAGAGGGCGCAGGGACCCCCGGTGAGGCAGGAACCCCAGGTACAGAGGGGACTGCTGAGGGAACTGGCACTCCGGAAGCCGGAGCGGATCAGGGAACCCAGGTGATCGAGCCTGAGGAAGTTCCGGAAGGTAATCAGGATATTGTAGATTTAGACGAGGAGGAAACTCCCCTTGCTGACAACCCGGAGGAAACCAAAGAGAAAGTGAAAAAAGGTCTTCCGCTGGCAGCCGGTATTGCGATCGGAGTCGGAGCAGTTGCTGCACTTTCAGCATTAGCTGTATTTCTGATCAGACGCCGCAGATAATATATATAAAAAATGCATAGGTAACAGAAAGGATATCCGATTTTGAGCAGAAAGAAGAAAAAGGATAAAAAAAGCCCAGTGTCTGCAGTTTGCAGTGCACTGGGCACTGTTTTATTGATAGGTCTGGTGCTTGTCTGTCTTCCCATAACAGCAACCAGGCTTTTTGGCTATGATGCCTATTCCGTGGTGAGCGGAAGTATGGAACCGGCAATCCCCACGGGAAGCCTGGTATATGTGCAGGAAGCAGCACCTGAGGATATGAAAGAGGATGATGTGATCGCTTTCTACGGAGCTAAGGATTCCAATGCCATAATCACCCATAGAGTTGTAGAGAATAAAGTGGTCATGGGTGAATTTGTCACCAAAGGTGACGCAAATAAGACGGAAGATATGAACACGGTTTCCTACAGCAATTTTATAGGAAAAGTAGTGTACACAATTCCCGTTCTGGGAAGAATTGCACAGGCCCTCACAAGTACGATCGGAAAGATCATTGCCGGCGGTGTGATCGCCGCAGCTTTGTTTCTGGAGATTATAGCCTCAGTGATCCGCAGACGGGAATAGAGTAGGCGATAGAAAATGCAGCTAAAGTCTTCAGGGCTTTTGGTGATTTTTTCTTGTTGGTCTTTTCACCATTACAGATTAGCATACAGGGAAAATAGGGTTACAGATAGGTAATGATGTAATGCTTTTTGTAATGCTGTCTGCAGTACAATATTATATATAATAACTGGATGATCCAACTTGATAAACACCTTCCGGAGGAGAAAAACATTGTGAAAAATAGAATGGCGAGAAATGCAGAGACCTTTGTGGTTAAAATTGCTGACAATAAAAGCGCTACATGGCAGGGCAGTGTCACCTGGATGGAAGAACAGAGCGAACAGGATTTCCGCAGTGCTATAGAGTTAATAAAGTTTATAGACAGAGCCTTAGAACAGTCGGAAGAGAAAAAAAAGCAACAATAAGGCTTGGGAAGGAGTGCATTATGGGACATAAGAGATTACGGAAAAAAATCTTACCGCTCACATTATGCATTGCCATGATCCTGGGAAACATAACCATTGCCCAGGCGAAACAGAGCCTATCCGGCGAAAGCAGCCGCACGAGCCGGCAGGCAGAAGCTTCCCATACAGAGACGGACGAAAAACAGACACAGGAAAGTACAGGAAATATCCCTCAGGATGATAAAGATAAGCAGCAAAGTAATACCGTGTCAGCAGATGATTCGGACACTGCAGAAGATACAGATAACAGAAAAACAGTTACGATCAACGGTGAGCAGGTACCCCTGGATGAAGGGGAAAACATAACAAAAAACGACTATACGGGTCTTCTGTGTGTAGGAGTTTTTGCAGGTGTTTTGCTTATAGCCGGAGCAAGGGAATATGTAGTCAGAAAACGTTTAAAGTAAGCTTGATAAAAACCTCCTTATATATTTACAAAAGCCGCGGAACAAAGAGATTCGTCTTCGTTCCGCGGCTTTTGTACTTCAGCGTTCTCTCAATTAACAGTAGTCAAATCCCCCAAAAAGTTGTAATATGAAATCATCAAATAATCTATAAAGAAGGGATACATAACACACTATGAACCACAAACAAAAAAGTGCTCCCCAGCGTCTTCTCTGGTCCCAGTTTGACGCCCTGCAGATGGGCTCAGGATGGGATGAGGAGGACATAAAAAAACCGCAGATCCTGCTGGAAGATGTCTTCGGAGACAGTCATCCCGGCAGCACCCACCTGTCCGGCCTTATGGAACAGGCAAAATACGGGGTATTTGAGAAAGGCGGCTATCCGGCTCAATATCACACTACAGATATCTGTGACGGATGTGCCCAGGGTCACGACGGCATGAATTACATTTTGGCTTCCCGTGAAGCCATCTGCGATATGATTGAGGTACACGGCTGCGTATATCCATGGGACGGTATGATCCTTTCCGCCTCCTGCGATAAGTCTATTCCTGCCCAGTTAAAAGCAGCGGCCCGTCTGGACATGCCTACAATCTTTATTCCGGGAGGCAGTATGCGCCCCGGCCCGGATATGACCACATCTTTGGTTGCCGGAGACATTTCTCTGCGGCAAAAGCGTGAAGGGGCTGTCACAGAGCAGGAGATCAGAGATTACAAACTTACAGGCTGCCCGTCCTGTGGGGCTTGTACCTTCCTGGGAACTGCCAGCACGATGCAGTGTATGGCGGAGGCTCTGGGTATGGCGCTTCCCGGAACTGCCGTTATGCCGGCTACTATGCGTGATATTTTCGCCTATTCCAGAAAGGCGGGACGAAAGATCATGGAGCTGGCAGAGCGTGATATTACGGCAGGAGCCATCATGACAAGAGAGGCATTTGAAAATGCCATTATCATTCACAGTGCCATCGGAGGCTCCACCAATGCCACGATCCACCTTCCTTCCATAGCAAGGGAACTGGGGATTACGCTGGAGCCGGAACTTTTCGATGACCTGAACCACAAAGTGCCCCATATTGGCAATATCAATCCAAGCGGTCAGCACCTGACGGAATCCTTCTGGTTTGCCGGAGGAATCCCCATGGTCCAGATTTACTTAAAGGACATGCTGCATCTTGATGTGATGACTGTCACAGGCAAAACGCTGGGTGAGAATCTGGAAGATTTGGAAAAAGACAATTTTTTTGCCCGTAACCTGGGTTATCTTCACAATTATGGTCTGGAACGTGACCAGGTCATTTTCCCTGTGGAGAAAGCGGAGGAAAAAGGCTCCATTGCCATCTTAAAGGGCAATCTGGCACCGGAAGGCGCAGTGATCAAGTATTCAGCCTGCATCGAAACTATGCGGGAGCACATTGGCCCGGCAAAGGTATACAACCGTGAGGAAGATGCCTACCAGGCAGTTGTGGACGGACAGGTGGATCCGGGAGACATTCTTGTTATCCGCTACGAAGGACCAAGAGGAAGCGGTATGCCGGAAATGCTGATGACAACAGAAGCCATTGTCTGCGATGAACGTCTCAACGGCACAGTTGCCCTGGTAACAGACGGACGATTCTCGGGCGCCACAAGAGGTGCCGCCATCGGTCATGTTTCCCCCGAGGCAGCCGCAGGAGGCCCCCTGGCTTTTATAGAGACAGGTGATATACTGAAATATAGCGTACAGAACAGAAGCCTGGATGTTGTGGGCATACGGGGAAAAGAACTTCCCCGGGAAGAGATAGAAGCAATCCTGAAAAAACGGTCAGAGTCCGGCATCCTTCCCCGTCCAAAAAGAAAAGGATTGTTTGGCCGCTATACAAGCCATGCCATATCAGCCATGAAAGGCGCGGGATACGAGGAAGTATAAAATACCAAGAGATATAGAAATTTGGTGAGATATAGAAATGCGTTGAGATATAGAAATGCGTTGAGATATAGAAATGCGTTGAGGTATAGAAATGCGTTGAGATGTAGAAATGCGTTGAGATATAGAAATGCGTTGAGATATAGCAGTGCGTTGAAATATAGAAATGCGTTGAGATATAGAAATGCGGTGGGATATAGAAATGCGGTGAGATATAGAAATACAGTGAAAGATAGAAATACGGCGAAATATAAAAATACGACAGCGGCGGATATACTGCCGCTGCCCCCGTATTTAAAAAACGGATGGAGACACCTCCACATATTCGCCGTAATCCAGGGAGTATTCAAACAAATGTGCAAGGGGCCTGTCCTCATACAGACACAACAGGCTTCGTATCACCCCTATATGGGTTACAAAGAGAATCGTATCATCCGCCGCTGCGGCCGCTGCAGCCTGGCGAACAACCGCCGCCGCCCGCATCTGGACTTCCCGGAAGGATTCTCCGCCCGGCACACAATAATCTCCCATTGCACACCCCCGTCTGTGATACTCCTGCGGGTATCTGGCTTTTATCTCAGAAAAAAGCAGATTTTCCCATTCTCCCATATAAATCTCCGCAAGGCCTTCGGTAAAATAAATCCCACAATCAAAATACGGCCTCAGTATACAGGAACTCTGTACACAGCGCAGCAGAGGGCTGCTGTAAATCACATGAGGAGTATTATTCTCTTTCAGCTCCAGAGCGCTTTTCTCTATCTTGCCGCATCCGGCTGCCGACAGGGGATAATTGGTCTGTCCCACACATTTTGCCTGTCCTGTACATTTTCCGTTCCCGTACATAAGATCGGGAATACCGTGCCGCATAAAAATAAGCCTCATCACTTCCCCCTTATCTTAATGCTCCTTTTTCCTGCATAAGCATCTAAAAATCTATCCACGCTGTAATAGGATACCAGTATCCTTTCAAAAACCAGATTTAGTCCCTGTCCAAAGACTGCCCTTTTTACTTTCATTTCAATATTTGCCTGATCTCCACGGAATCCGTTTCCCATAAATTTCAGCTTCAGGGAAAGCGTTTTTTCCATCGGTTCATATTCCGCTTCATAATCAACCAGAGTATCTATGGAGAACAAGGCCTCATCCAGTTTTACGGTCAGGCCGTTCTCCCTGATCCTCCCTCCGCATTCCAGACGTTTTAATACACTTCCGCAGGCACAGGAACCGGGAAGGAACCTGGCAAGATCCCCGGTGCGGTATCGCAGAAGAGGCATACCCCTTCTGGTAAGCGTAGTGACTGCAAGTTCACCCCACGAACCGTCTTTTAGGACCTCATGTGTGACCGGATGCAGGATTTCCGCATAAATATCATTTTCCCGGATATGCATTCCCTTATGCACGCTGCACTCCAGGGCACCTCCAAGTCCTGTCTCTGTCATGCCGAAATGATCAAATACCTCACATCCAAGACCGGAGGATATTCTCTCCCGCACCGGAAGCGGCAGGTGATCGGTACTTAAAAGCACAGTTTTCAAAGGCAGCTTTATATGCTGCTGCCTGCAGTATTCCGCCAGTGCCAGAAATTGGACCGGAATTCCCACGGCACAGGAGACCTGCCTTTCAAGTAAGCGAGCCGCGCAGTCCTCCAGGCTGCTTATGATTCCGAAGCCAATGGGATATGCGCCCAGCCGCCTAAGCCCCTGCATGAGTAAATCCCCCACGCTTCCTTTCTTTTTAAAGGGCAGGAATACCATCACAGTTTCCTCCGCTTTTGTCAGCCCAGCCATTCCGTGATGAAAAAAATCCACGGTCAGTTCCTGGTCAGAAGCCGTATAAAAAATACGTTTAGGCAGCCCCTCCGTGCCTGAAGTATGCAAAGTAACTACCCGGCTGATCTCCCCCTGTGAAACACACAGCAGGGACAGTCCGGCGTCAGTTAAATCCGTTCCGTCCATTGTGGGAAAGGATGCGAACGCCTCCAGGGATCTTGGCAGAGGGAATCCGGTCAATTTTTTTCTGTACCAGGGGCTGTTCTCCCCCGCAAAGGAAAGCAGAGCACGTATTCTTTCCAGATGCCAGCTATTTAATTCCTTTCGGGAAGAAAGGGTGATATTTTCTTTTTTCGCTATCCAGTCATCTAACACACATGTTTTTATGGGCATTTTCAGTTTCCTTTCTCATGTCCCCTATATTTGCAGGTCCCGTCCTGTGCAGTCAGATTATAGGCGCAAAATGGGATCAGACGAACCGGTTCTTCCCCTGTGACCACATGGATATAGCACTCCTTTAACCGATCCAGGTCCAGGGTCCAGGCATCCATAAAGCCCATGGCCGATACTGCCAGGGTATCATGTTCCAGGCGTTCCAGAAAATCATCAAGTGAACTGGTGTCACAACAGGTCGATCTGCTGTGAAACGGTGAATCAGAACAGCAGCATGGTTCAGAGGGAGCTGCCCACTGCCTTGCTACAAATTCCCTGGCTTTCCGGGAAGCGTCCTTGGTGCCGCATCCACAGGTCTTTTCCTTACGCCACGGCTGCAGAGTTCCGTCTTTTCGGAGTATGAAATTTCCGCTGAAGGAGCAGTAAGGATTTTCCGCATTTCCCGGTGAAAAATGTTCTGCCTTCATCTTTCCCCCGGTCTGGGTCTCGATGGCCCGAAGCAGGTCAGGCAGGGTAAAATGCTTCTTGGAAAGCAGGGGGTCATATCTGCCGAGCTGGCTGGCAGGCTGAAAGTGTACGCCTCTCACAGCCGGCATATGTTTCAGCGCGAAGTTAAGGATATCCCCCACCTCCCCGTCATTGATCCCCGGAACAATCACAGGTACCAGTACAACCCCCACACGGGCACGTTCACAGGCCGCAATGGCATCCATTTTTTCTTTCAGGAGTTCCCGGCCCCGAAGTGCCCTGTACGTCTCCTCCCTCAGTCCGTCAAACTGCAGAAACACACAGTCAAGTCCAGCATCTGCTAATTCCTTCAAATAAGCAAGATCTTTCCCGATCCGGATTCCGTTTGTATTGAGCTGGAAAAATGGAAATCCTGTCTCCTTACCCATACGGATAATATCTGCCAGGTCATTGCGCATAGTAGGTTCCCCGCCGGAAAGCTGGATATTAAAGGGTCCGCCCATGCTCATCATGGCCTCAAAACGATGCTGGATATTTTCCATGTCAGGTTCATTTTCGGACCCTGCCGTTTGCGCATCTGTTTCGGCCCGGGAGGAGGCAAAGCATACAGGACATTCCAGGTTACAGCGGTTCGTCACCTCCAGCAGCACACAGCAGGTACGCTGTCTGTGCTGGGCACAGAGCCCGCAGTCATCGGGACAGCCTTTGTCTGCTTTGACAGCAGGTGCCACAGGGGATACAAAACAGCGTTCTCTGTCAAAGGTCTCATAGGCAGGGGCACCATTCCAGATAAGCGCGCGGAAATCACCATGCTCCGGGCAGGATTTTTCCAAAAACACCTGATTCCCTGTCCGCACCTTCCGGGCTTCCAGTTTTTTAAGACAGACAGGGCAGACACTCTCTGTATATCCCAGAATGTCCTGTTTAGTCCCATCACAGCCTTCAGCAGAGTCCTCACAACCACACAGCCGTTTTTCAAACTCCATCTTCATTTCCTCCCAGTCATCCCCGGAAAATCCGGCCTTAATGATAGGTTGATTGAGAATCCCCTTCACCCGGATCCCTTGGTCTGTGTCCAGCGTGAAGAACGGCCTTCTGAAATCTCTGCGCACCTTAATCCTTCCCCAGCCGGACAGAAGCTTTAAGAGACGGTCATCCACAGGGGAAGAGAGTGTATAGGCGTAAGATTTGGCATCTGCAAAACAGTTATCTGCCCTTTGGCAGTCCAGTATTTTAATTCCCATTGAAAATCTCCTTTAACACCCCTATGACCTCCTGAACCTCCATCAGTGAAGTGAATCTGGACAGACTGAACCGCACCGTCCCATCCCTTCCCGCTCCTATGCAGGGAAAAATATGTGGGGCACAGTGAAGTCCGGTGCGGCAGATAATGTCAAAGCTGCCGCTTAACATATCCCCGATATCAGCAGGTGAATAGTCTGGCGAAGTAAAAGTTACCACAGGCGTGCGGTTTCCGGATACCGGAACTACAGAACATCCAAGCCCTTTCAGCGTGTCTTCCAGCATATAAGAATAGTCCAGTATCTGCCCCGGGTTGAAGGGATGTTCTTCTGCCCAGGCAAGCATTTCCCCCAGCACTTCCATGCCCTGTTCATTTTGGGTGCCTGCCTCCAGCCGGATGGGATATTCCTCCGGCATCTCGTCCAGATCCGAATGGATGCCGGTGCCTCCTGTATAAACAGGTTGAAGAGTTATATCACGGGAGACATACAGCGCTCCGGTACCCTGTGGTCCCAGAAGATATTTGTGCCCTGTGAGCGCAGCCATATCCACACCCCATAAGGCAGGCAGGACCGGGATCAGCCCGGCTGTCTGTGCAGCGTCCAAAAAGACCGCGGCCCCGGCTTTTTTGGCTTCCCCGGCAATAACGGGAATATCATTCACGGCTCCGGTCACATTGGAGGCATGGGTGATCACGACCATACGGGGATGAAGGGTTTTCAGGGCTTCACGGTAAACTGCCATGTCCAGCCGTCCGCTTCTGTCTGTATCCAGCTCATAATAACGGATAAGGCCCTTTTTCTGCAGAAAGTAAAGAGGACGCAGTACAGAGTTATGTTCAGCCCGGCTTGTCAGGACCACATCACCCGGCGCCCAGGGGAAGCCCAGCAGCCCCATATTCAGGGCGTGAGTGGCGTTCAGTGTGTATATGATTTGTCTGCTGTCATCAATACCCAGCATCTTTGCCAGACGCTGGCGGCATGACGTATTTTCTTTTCCCTCACGGTACGTGGAACGGACTCCGTGCCCCGGTATTTTTCCTGCGGTCTTGGCCCAGGCGTCCGCGTATGCAGGCGGTTTTGGAAATGAGGTTGCAGAGTTGTTCAGATAGATCATGGCTTTTCACCCCTTATCAATTCATACAGATGTTCCGCGGTTTTCCTGTCTCTTTCCAGACATTCCAGTGCCTCCGTATTTCCAGTAAATCCTGCTTTCTTCTGCAGGAAACGTTCCGCAAGACTTACACTTCGGTCCTCGATCACCAGTCGGTCAGCCAGATAGAGCAGGGTGGTTTCACTCACAGTGTCCCGAAAATGCGTGGGAAGCTGTTTGTGGTACCGCACACATCCGGCCACACCGCAGTATCCCATAAGTTCCAGCATGTCCGCAGCGGCTTTGGCATGGTGTGGCTGTGTTTTCAGCATATCATGTAGAAGTGCTGCCCTTGACAGCACCGTAATATCTATAAGGCTGCTGCTCCGGCTATCGTGTCGGGCTTCATATGTTTCTGCAAGTTTCAGTGCGGTTCTCTCCACCGCTCTGCAGTGCGCCCGGACCCGGGAGGGCGTCTTCACGTAATCCCATATATCCTCACACACCCGGACGCTGGGAACTGCCCTGTTCTTTGCGGCAGCCTTCAGGCGTTCATAGTCCTTGGGCAGGTCTGCATCCTCCAGGATCTCCGGATCAGGTACTTCAAGGATCTCTGTGTCATCCTGAAACATCTCCAGCACACCGCGCATCCCCTTATCCCCCTTGTAGTGAGTCAGGGCCTCCATGACAGGCCTGGTAAAAAGGGGCGGGTGCCCGCATTCCCCGTGATAAGCAGGCAGCAGAACAGAAGACGGAAATGCCCTGTGATGTGCAATGAGTTCCTGTACGGTAAAAGGGGACACAAGGGCCACATCAGCAGGGCATAGAAATACGGCATCGGCCCGGGGCGGGACGGACTGCAGTCCGAGACGTATGGACTCCAGCATGTCTGTTTCGTCATAGGCGTTATTTTCCACAATAAGGACACCGGCTTTTTTCAGAATGGGAATCATCTTTTGTTTCCGGTATCCCACAACAGTTATAATATTGTGCAGTCCCGCATCCTGAAAATTTTTCAGAGTGGACTCCAGAATACACATGTCATGCAGCGGCAGCAGCGGCTTAAACTGCTTCATGCGCCGGGAACAACCGGCAGCCGCGATCAGTACATAAATATTTTCGTATTTTTTCTCACTCAATCAATCACACCATTCTCGCTTAAAAGCGCTGTCAATTTTTCCTGGCACGCTTCCAGTATGGGAAGGCATACAGCAAAAGTTTTGGAGAAATCTTCTCCCAGTATGGAGCGGCAGTCTGTATTTCCCTCCAAAGTGCCGTACTGCTCCTGAAACCAGTTTACATAATCCTTTACAATCTGTGTAAACCGATTATGTTCCATCTCCTCCGTGCTTCCTCTTCCGGCGAAATATCCCAGTACGCAGCAGCCTCCGGTCAGTGCGCCGCATTCCTTCCGGCAGTGCCCCATTCCTCCGGTAAGTCCGCTCATTGCCCGTACCAGGTCAGGGTTTTCACAGCCGTCCGTTTCCAGGGCCAGCAGCATGAGGATCTGGCTGCACTCAAAGCCCTGCATTCCTAACTCCATCAGATATTCTCTGAGTTCCATTAAAGTATCCTGCCCCCTTTCTCTTTCGCAGTATTGCATAGTAGTAAGTCAGATCATCGGGAGAGATCCGCCGGCCCCCAAGACAGAGGGGCGGACAGGCTCGTTCCTGTTTCCAGATCCACTCACTGATGTAATTTCTCAGACAAGGTGTTGCATTCTCCAGATACAAAAGCTCAAGATCATACTTCTCAGGCCAGGAAGGCCGGCACCCGAGTTCAAAGAGATCGGATACCAGAAAGATGCCTCCCGGCTCCAGGATCCGCAGGACCTCAGGCAGTACCTGTTCGGTTCCGGTTACAGATAAAGTGCATTCCGCCAGGACCCCCTGAAAACTTTCTGCCTCCCATGGGAGCAGGGACGCGTCCCCTCTTACCAGATGGGCTTGGTTTAGATCAGCTCTAAGATCAATGCCCTCAGCGTTAAAGTCCATGCCGCGGAGCAGTCTTACTGTCTCCCCGCTGCCGCAACCCAGATCCAGAAGCCGGCAGTGGTTTGCCAGCCAGCCTCCCTGGAGCGCCTTTTGTATCATTCTTTTGGTCAGCATCTTACCTCCCGGATGGGAGGCCGCCTGGTCTGCCCAGATGTCATTTTCCTTTAATTCTGTCATTTAGTCATTTATCCTCCAATGCCTGTTCTACCTGCAGGATTTTCCCGGTTGCCAGTTCCTCCGGAATGAAGACCTGTCCGCAGACAGGACATTTCGGCATTTCAATAGGGAAATCGTTTCCCATATAGTGCAGCACCACCTCACCCGGTTCAAGCGCCGTGCCGCATTTGTCGCAGACAAGGCTGCCGGGTTCAAACGCATAAGTTTCATAGTATTTTTCTGACATTACATATCCCCTTTGATTTCCATACGATGTGCATATACCCTGCGGATCTCATATCCGTCCTCCCTGGGCAGGTACCGTACCCAGAACGTGACATTCCCCACCTTCTTATGTGCAATGCACAGGCCGCTCCTGGTATCACGTATCCGTTCCCGGTCCTTTTCAGCCGCTTCGATGACAGAGCAGATATCCCGCTCTAAGATCAGGCGTTTTTCCAGCAGGTCCGCGGTCTCACTGTCATAAAATAATTTCAAGGGCATCTCTCCTTTAGTTTGTTCCCCCCACAGCTCTTTTGACAGCCTGCGTTTTAAGTACATACGGTTCTGCTGTCTTACAGAGTAGGAAGGCCATCTGTGTTCTTCATGGGAAGAAGGGTAAATGAGTTCCAGTATATGGTAAGCCTCCGCTCCCTGTCTGAGGAAGCGGTCCCGGCAGTTAATGCAGTATGTAAGAAAGGCAGTATCGGAATCCGAGACGCACTGCCCCGCCATCTCATCTGCCAGTGTGGGATTGGAGAACTGTGTCAGTCCGCCGTAACCGCAGCAGCCGGAGGACGCCCCTGTATAGAGGCCTTCTGATATGCTGCATCCCATGGAATGGGCCAGATGCCTGACCTGCTCTCTGATCCGGGGAGAATTTCTTGCCTGGCAGGCATCATGGATCCTCAGGGATATATCCCCGGTATGCGCTGTCACCGGCAGGCCCATCGTATGCAGGATTTCCCAGATACCTGTACAGTGCATCTGCGGAACCGCCTCCGAAAGAGAGGTAAGGCAGGCAGGACATGCGGTGATCACTTCAGGGCATCCCAGGCTTTCCCAGGCAGTTTTAAGCTGCAGGACTGTCTTTTCATAGATATCCCCGCGTCCGGCCCATTTTGCCATAATGCCGCAGCAGCCCAGTATTATGCCGGTTCCCCCGGAAAGGCGGGCGCGGAGGTCATTGTAAGACTGCCATACAGTCTCCGGGGTGGAAGCCCCAAGCTGGCAGCCCGGAAAATACACATAGGCGGGTTTGATATTCTCAGGGTCAGGCTTCACAAGAAAGCAGTGCTCCGAGTTTGAAAAGGTCAGGTCGTTCAAGGCGAATTCAAAGGCTGAGGAAGGCATTTTATTCTGGGATACCATGATATTCCTGGCCTCCTGTATCACCTCGCCCAGGTCTAAACCATGGGGGCAAACAGAGGCACACTGCCCGCAGAGGCTGCAGGAATTTATCATTTTGTTGGCGTGCCTGGTACCCATGGCGATAGCCAGGTTGTTGTATACTTCCCTCAGATATTTCTTTGGCCAGGCTTTGTAGCGGCGCATAAAGGCGCAGGCGTCAATGCAGTCCGTACAGGTACATTCCAGACAGCGGGAGGCCTCCTGTACGGCCTCCTCTTTTGAGGGGAGCCGGGATGATAGGCGGGAGTTTAAAGACTCCACATCTTTTCCCGTGACGTGGAGTGTAGTGCGAAATGCCCCTTCCCCCTCCCGGCCTGCGGTGAGCGATACTTTTTTGAGATAACGGTCCATGGAGATGGCCGCGCGTCTGCCTTCAGAGATGGCATCCGGTATAGTTCCGCTGCTGCTTTTTACGGCATCTCCCGCTGCAAACAGCTTGTCCTCATCGGCAGCAAAGGTTACGGCATCCGCATGTACAGCCGGTGTATGAAGCCCCCAGGCCAGTAAAACAGCATCGTACTGCGCCGTGAGAGTCTCTATATGATCAACCCTATTAAGGGTGTGGATTTCAATTTTATACTCATTCAGCCGCTCCAAGTCCTTTTCCAGGATCTCCCGGGGCAGGCGTCTTTCTGTCAGCAGAAAACCGCCGGGTTTCGGGGCCTGTTCCAACACGGTGACAGAATAGCCCTTTTTCCCTAATTCAAGCGCGGCAGCCAGCCCGGTCAGGCCCGCTCCTACGATTGCGGCTTTCTCAGCTCTTTTAGAGAGGAACGTTCTTTTTTTCTTCAGGGAACCATAGGCCTGCGCGGCACATTCCAGCAGGCGTAAGCTTACGGGATCACCGTGTTCTTTTCTGATACAGGCATTTTGGCATGGTTCCTCGCACAAATAACTCAAAATACCGGGAAAGACCGCATTTTTTTCGTACAGTTCTCTGGCTCTGGAAAAATCGGAGACAGCGATGGCCCGGCATATTTCCCGGCAGTCCACATGAAGGGGACAGGCGGCCATGGCAGCAGGCGGCTGTTCTTTCGTGCATTTCGCTTCCAGTTCATGCAATTTTTGCTGGTTCAGTTCAAGCATGGGATCCCTCCTGCCTTTTATGTAAGGAAGGCCCCGAAGCGCCCTCCTATGGGTGTTTTTAAACTACTGTTTCAAAGCGTTGATGGCTTCTTTTACCTTTTCAGGCCGTGCGGGGATTTCCAGGACCCTTGCGCCGGTGGCGTTATAGATGGCGCTTAATATAGCCGGATGGCCGGCAGTGAGCGGGCCTTCTCCGCAGCCGGATGCCCCGAACGGGCCTAAAGGCCTGGAGGTTTCCGTATATATGATATTAAAGTCATCAGGCACATCCTCAGGATAAGGGATACCGCATCCTTTTAAGGTGGTATGTTTGCTGTAATCCTCAAAGTCCTCAGTGAGCGCAAGTCCGATACCCTGTGTACAGCCGCCGTAGACCTGGCCGTCCACCACGATCTTGTTGATAATGGTTCCAAAGTCGCATACCGTGGTCAGGCGGATGACACGCACTTTTCCGGTTTCCATGTTGACTTCCACTTCAGGGATAAACAGTTCGTACATGTAATTGCTGAACGGTGCACCCTGGGCTGTCTCCAGGTCGCAGTCCGTGCAGGCTGCGGCAGCCCATGTGCCTTCATAGTAAGTGGGGATGTTTTCTGCTGTCATCTCCTCATAGGTGCGGAAGGTTCCGTCGTCCTTTCTCATGGCATTTAAAAGCATTTCCGCTGCCACACGTGTGGCATTACCCGTAACCACATTGGAACGGCTTCCCCCCGCAGGTCCGGATGCAGGTGTGAGGGCTGTATCGTTCTGCACCAGCTTGATCATTTCCGGTGTGAATCCGGCTTCCCTGAGAACTTCATGGGCCATGGTCAGCGCACCGATATCAGCGCCCTGTCCGTGGTCTTCCCAGGAGTTGTAGACCGTACAGGTTCCGTCAGGATTCAGGCGGATATTGGCAAAGGAACTGTCCTTGCCGTCCAGGCCGCAGCCGTAGATACCGCTGGCAAAGCCTACGCCGTACCGGAACTTGTCAGTATTCATTTTTGCAAGCCTTTCCTTTGCTTCATAGTAGACAGGCCGCGCTTTCTCATACATCTCCTCCAGACAGTACACTTCAGGTTCCTGTCCTGTAGGTGTGGTGCATCCGCTTCCTTTCCGGTAAATGTTGCGGTACCGCAGCTCAAAGGGGTCAATGCCCATCTTTTCTGCCAGCACATCGATGCAGACCTCAGAGCCCATATAGGACTGGGGAGAACCGTAACCGCGGAAGGCGGAGCCCCAGGCATGGTTGGTACATACGGTCTGGCTTTTGTTGCGGATATTACGGATGTCATATCCTGCACCTGTAAACTGTGACAGACGCATGGTCAGCAGGTCACCGAACTCGGAGTACGGGCCGTGGTCAATATAATTGTCACCTTCCAGTGCCAGGAATCTGCCGTTTTCATCTGCCGCCATACGGATGTTCATAAAGGCCGGGCTGCGTTTTCCGGTATAGGTGATATTCTGGTACATATCGTAAACCAGGGAACAGGGACGTCCGTCCAGCGCCAGACAGGCAACGCCCAGAAGGGCTTCCATGGTGGGGCTGAACTTATATCCGAAGGTTCCGCCTGAGGGGTTCTGCACAAGCCGGAATTTGTCCGGTTCAATACCGATGCCGGCAGTGATCATGGCAGAGTGCAGGTGGATACCAATGCTCTTGGAGTGTACGGTAAGCCTGCCCTCCTCATCTATATAAGCAAAGCCGCAGTCCGGTTCCAGATGAAGGTGAGGCTGGCGGCTGCTGTAGGTCTCCACTTCAGCCACGTAGGGCGCAGACTCCATGATCGGGCCTGTTTCCTCCCCTTTGATACAGTTGGTCTCATAGTAAATATTCGGTGTTCCCGGATGGATCTCAATGGCATCCTCAGCCATTGCTTCCGGTGCGCTCATATAGGCGGGAAGAGGTTCCAGGTCCAGTTTGACCTTCTTTGCCGCTTCCTTTGCGTGTTCCTCCGTGTCGGCAGCTACCATGGCCACCGCATCCCCTATCTGGAAAATCTTCTCATCACAGAGGATTGGGCGGTCCCAGCCGTCCCCTTTGTTGTTGGCAAATGTGATAAGGCCGCTGATGCGGTTCTTTCCCTTTACATCCTTTGCGGTGATGACTTTGATCACGCCCGGCATCTTTTCTGCTTCGGAATGATCAACACCCTTTAAGACTGCATGGGGAATCTCTGATTGTACAAGCGCCAGCCGTGCCGTGTTCGGGGGCATCTGCAGCGCCATGTCAGCGCCGTAATCCCAGGTTCCGGTTACTTTCTTCAGGGCTGACGGACGGATATAGCTGGTTCCCAGTATCTTGTTGCCCACCGGCTTGAAGATCAGGTCTTCTTTTTTCATTTCGCCTCTCAGGACCTTTGCCGCGTCCATAACGGCATCCACCAGAGGTTTATATCCGGTACAGCGGCACAGATTCCTGTGTACCTGGAACCAGTGGCGCACTTCCTCACGGGTGGGGGAAGGATTTTCTTCCAGAAGAACTTTGGCGGACATGATAAATCCGGGTGAACAGAACCCGCACTGGGCACATCCGTGTCCCATCCATGCCACCTGAAGGGGATGGAGATCGTCGATGGTGCCGATACCCTCAATGGTTTCAATTTCCGAGTCATCTTCCAGCCTGCCCATCTTCATGATACAGGAGCGGACTGCCTTACCGTTTACGATGACA
Organism: Blautia marasmi; assembly: GCF_900258535.1. Lineage (NCBI taxonomy): Bacteria > Bacillati > Bacillota > Clostridia > Lachnospirales > Lachnospiraceae > Blautia > Blautia marasmi. The sequence goes on along the minus strand of NZ_OIWX01000001.1, from coordinate 1,646,277 downwards.
GTACAGGTACCGCACTGGCCCTGACCGCAGCCTACTTTACATCCCGTCAGCATCATCTGCTCACGGAGGACCTTGGCAAGGGAATCTTCCTCATTTACAATTAAAGTGCGGGGCAGACCGTTGATTTTCAATACTTTTTTGATCATATGGATACCTCCTTTGGCTGTTATCAGTTCCTTCAGGCTGTTCTGGTAGCAGGGGGGTATTATGTCTCGTAAGTAGCAGTGTATCACATCTTTTCTTTCCGCTGTTCTTCCTGTATAATAGCAGATATACAAGATGGCGGAGAGAAAGGAGAGAACATGGAGAATTTATATCAGGAGATTGAACTTCAGGTGGCAAGACTGCTGGATTACCTTATGGCCGCAGCCGGCGCGGAGGATCCCAGGCAGTCAGGTGAGCTTCACAGACAGATCCTGCAGGCCCTGGATGCCAGAATGGAACTGCTGTATGGGGATGCAGACACGGAATACATCCGGGCATCCCAGGTTACCGTCCATGTGCAGGATGAGGCAGAGGGACGCGTATACAGCCGTTTGCTGCCGCTTACATACAGAGAAAACAGCAACGGACTGGTCCTTCGCGGGGAAAATGTCTCCGGGGAACCTTCCGAGATCGTGTTTTTCTCTGAGACAGCAGCGGACAAGGTGTCTGACATTACCGGTCAGGGAGAGGACCACAGCCCATGTAAAGGTCACGGTTTACATGAATAATGACGAAAAAATGTTGGAAAATAATACCTATTATATAAATATTGTACATATAAATAGGGGTTCAGTCAAGCTTTTTCGCAATGCCGCAGAGAAGTTTTATAAAGAAAAAGTAACTCTTCAGTACCCTCACAGTTACAGACAAAAATCCATGCAGGATCGCCTTTGGCGATGGGATTTTTGCTTGGCCGTGGTACACTTTCTTACAGTCAGCGCAGTGCATGCCCAGACCTACTGAATAGTTACAAGAAAAAGCCGGATAAAAACTCACGTCGGAAAGTTGTTTCATGGGAAAATGCGTGTTATAATTTTTACCAAATAACAGAGAGGATAGAAGACAATGAAAGCAAAATGGATTACACCGGTGGTGACGGCACTGGATGAGAACGGACATATTGATACAGAGGCCAATAAAAGGATTTATGAACACCTGATTCAGGGAGGCATAGACGGGATCCTGATTTTCGGCAGCATCGGTGAATTTTTCGCGCTGCCCATGGAGGAAAAGAAAGATATGGTGCGGGAAGCAGTGGCCTGCATTGACCACAGAGTCACTGTTTACATCGGCACCAACAGCATGGAGTTTGAGGAGTGCGTGGAGTTTTCCAATTTTGCCCTAGATGCCGGGGCGGACGGTGTGATGGTGATTTCCCCATATTACTTCAATCTGCCTGACAGCGCGGTGGAAAATTTCTACGACAGCCTGGCGGACCGTGTGAACGGACCTGTGCTCCTCTACAATTTCCCTGCAAGAACAGGATACGATTTAAAACCGGAAGTGATCCTGGGTCTGGTGCGCAGACATAAGAATATTGTAGGGATCAAAGATACTGTGGGAACTATGGGACATACCCGTGCCATTATCCAGGCTGTTAAGCGTGAGTTTCCGGAATTTTTGGTGTATTCCGGTTTTGACGAGTTCTTTGCCCACAATGTGTTAAGCGGCGGGGACGGTTGTATTGCAGGGCTTTCCAACTTTGCTCCGGCTGTGGCAGCAGGATTTGCCGGAGCGGCCAGGGATAATGATCTGCCGGCCATGCAGGCATATCAGCAGAAGATAGACAGCCTGATGGCGATCTACGACGTGGCGGAGCAGTTTATACCTATTATCAAAAAGGCCATGGTCCTGTGCGGCGTGGAGATGGATCCTGCCTGTGCGGCGCCTCTGCTTTCCGCGGATGAGAATGAGACAGAGAAGATCAGGGAAATACTGAAACAGGCGGAGATCATCTGAACCTGCAGCAAGACACCTGCAAGACAGTGACGTGTGAACCGTGATCATAAATGACAGAAAGGATGCAGCTGTGCAGGCACTGTACAGTTACAAAAGGATCATCATAATGAAACATATAGGGATCATAGGAGCCATGGAGGAAGAAGTGGCAATCCTGAAAGAAAAGATGACGGACGTGAAAGTAGAGAAAAAGGCGTCCATGGAGTTTTACAGCGGCAGGTTAAACGGCAGGGAGGCTGTGATCGTGCGCTCCGGGATCGGCAAGGTCAATGCGGGTATCTGCACCCAGATCCTGGCGGATGATTTTCACGTGGATGCTGTCATCAACACCGGCGTGGCAGGCTCACTGCGGGCGGAGATCAATATCGGCGATATTGTCCTCTCCACAGATACCCTGCAGCACGATATGGATGCCAGAGAGTTCGGCTATCCCATCGGCCAGGTCCCCAGAATGGACACACTGGCATTTCCTGCGGACGAACAACTGCGCAGCCTGGCCGCGGAGGTCTGCCGCCGGGTCAATCCCGATATCCGGGTGTTTGAGGGCCGTGTAGTGAGCGGCGACCAGTTTGTAGCCCAAAAAGAGCTGAAAGACCGGATCATTGAGAACACAGGCGGATACTGTACAGAGATGGAAGGGGCGGCCATCGGACAGGCTGCATACCTCAATCAGATCCCCTATCTGGTCATAAGGGCCATTTCCGACAAGGCGGATGACAGCGCCCATATGGACTATCCCGCCTTTGAAAGAGAGGCCATCCGCCACACCGTAAATCTGGTGGAGAGCATGGTGGAGAGACTATAGAAAAGGCGTTACTGTACACTCCGTGTCCAGTAACACGCTTCGCGATGCACAGATATGGAGCATTCTGCCCCATATCGCGCTGGCCGCCTCGGGATTTTCACGCTTTCGGCATGAAAACGCCTCCTGGTACAGTGGCCTGTGTACAGTAACGAAAAGGCGGCTTTTGTCGCCATTTGACGCACGATTTTTGTTTTCAAAACGCCCGGGTTGCTATATAATGAATGCCATAAAGAGCGAGCTTTTTGCGCGCCGAAATAGTGAGGAGGATTTACTGTGCACTTATTTTATTATGGCACCTGGCTGATGGGGTTATTAAGCCTGTTCAGCGTACTGGCAATCTACGGGAGCAACAGAAGAGTAATCCGGGATATGAAAAACATTCCGGCGGTAAAAGACAAATGGCTGCAGCAGTTTCTGCTGGAATATCAAAGAAATGTAAAAGACGATTCAGCGATACATAACCCCGCTGTGTATCTCACAAGGCGGATGAGAGGACGAAAGATAGGACCGATAACCCTTCGGCAGATGAAAGGGGTATCCTGGTATACTTTTGTCCTCTCTTTTTTGGCAGCGGGTGCCGGGGTGCTGTGGCTTAGGAGGACAGGCCTGGAACGAATCTCATTTCCGGTCATCACCCGTGATTTCCCGGCTATGGGACTTCTCGTGGGCAGCGCAGCGGTTATGGGTATTGTGCTTCTTCTGATCCGAATGGTCATATCCATGGGATTCCAGGAGGAGGTTATTGAGACAAATCTTTTGGATTATATGGAAAACCAGAAGGGTGACAGCCAGAAGGTCATCCAGATCGAACCGGTCCGTCAGAACTCAAATTCCAAAGCTGCCAGAGCGGCAAAAGCGGGAAAGACGGGCAGAAGGGCAAGAACAAAGGCAAAGGAACAGGAACAGATCCAGCAGGAACAACGGCTGAAAGCCCAGAAGGAGCGTGCTATGCCGGACCGCCGCGGGCAGGATAAAGACACCCGGGCCGAGAAGGTGGAAGAGCGTATCCGGGAAGCGGCAGCCACAGATGAACGGTACAGTCATCTCCTGAACAAAGAGGAGGAGGCCATCGTCAAAGATGTGATAAAGGAATTTCTAACTTGATAAACCTCCCATCATTTGCTAAACTATATTTGTTGAATGACAACGTTCAAGTAAAGCCCTACATGCTGTCTTGACGGTTTGTCAGGTCAGCTTCAGGCAAACGACAGGAAAAAGGAGAAGAGAGCAATGGGAAATAAAGTTACATTTGATTATTCAAAAGCCGCCAATGTGATCCGCGAAGAAGAAGTATCAGCAATGGAAAAAATGGTGGAAGCGGCCAAAGAAACTCTGGTATCCAGAAACGGTCTTGGAAATGACTTCCTGGGCTGGATCGACCTTCCGGTAGACTATGACAAAGAAGAGTTCGACCGCATCAAAAAAGCAGCAGAGAAGATTAAAGGTGATTCCGATGTGCTGCTTGTGATCGGTATCGGCGGGTCCTACCTGGGAGCGAGAGCTGCCATTGATTTCCTGAACCATCCATTTTATAACAACCTTACAAAAGAAGCCCGTAAAGCTCCGGAAATCTATTATGTAGGAAATAATATCAGCGGTGCGTATGTAAAAGGCCTGGCTGATGTTATCGGAGACAGAGACTTCTCCATTAATGTCATTTCAAAATCCGGTACTACAACAGAACCGGCAATTGCTTTCCGTGTGTTCAAAGAAATGGCTGAGAACAAGTACGGAAAAGAAGAAGCAGCAAAAAGGATTTATGCGACAACAGATAAAGCGAAGGGTGCATTAAAGACCCTGGCAACTGAGGAAGGATATGAGACCTTCGTAGTTCCGGATGACGTTGGAGGACGTTTCTCCGTGCTGACAGCCGTTGGACTCCTGCCGATCGCAGTGAGCGGCGTTTCCATTGACAAGCTCATGGAAGGTGCAGCATCCGGAAGAGAACTGGCACTGAATACTCCGTATGCGGAAAATGACGCTCTGCAGTATGCGGCAGTCCGCAACATTCTTCATAGAAAAGGCAAATCCGTAGAGATTCTGGCTGACTATGAGCCAACCCTGCACTATGTGGCAGAATGGTGGAAACAGTTATACGGCGAGAGCGAAGGCAAGGATCAGAAGGGTATCTACCCTGCATCCGTGGACTTTACCACAGACCTGCACTCCCTGGGACAGTTTATCCAGGACGGCTCCAGAATCATGTTCGAGACAGTTCTTGCCATCCAAGAGCCAAAAGAAGATCTTGCCATCAAAGAGGCAGACAGTGACCTGGACGGCCTGAATTATCTGGCAGGAAAAGGCATGGACTTTGTAAACAAGAGCGCTATGAACGGAACCATCCTTGCCCATACAGACGGCAACACACCGAACCTGATGGTGAAAATCCCGAAACAGGATGAGTTCTATCTCGGACAGTTGTTTTATTTCTTTGAATTTGCCTGTGGTATCAGCGGTTACCTGACAGGTGTGAACCCCTTCAATCAGCCTGGTGTTGAGAGCTACAAGAAGAACATGTTCGCACTCCTTGGAAAACCGGGATACGAGGACAGAAGAGAAGAGTTACTGAAAAGACTTTAATAAAAAAGCCTGTGCGGAAGTTCACAACTTCCGTGCAGGCCATTTTTTTATCCCTCCTCAATCACCTGGATCTCCAGAAAATCAAAATCCAATACCTCAATAAAATTATCCTGGTTAAAACGCGCTTTAGCGTGCTTCTGGAAGTCCTTGATATTCACATCCAGCCACAGCGGTTTTTCCAGATCGAATTCATAGCATATGGCGTCCAGACCGTGAAATACTTTTTTGGTGCGGTTGGTATCCGTCTCATCGCATATAACGGTACTCTTGACTATATGCGTGTCTTTATAAATTGTTCCCATCAAACGAAACATAATAAAATTCCTTTCCATTGAATTTGTCTAATTCGTATTATTATAAAAAAGAATTCGACATATGTAAAGTAATACGGAAAGAATTACTGTTGATTTAGGAATTGCCTGAAGTCATTGTTTTGTTAATGCTGTATACAGAAGAAAAGTTCATTATCTGTATATTTAATATGTATTCTTTAAGTATTTCTTAATTTTATGGAATTTATCTACGTTTCTTTACGGTAAATGTAGAAATAATGGTATAATGGATTTACAGCAGTGACGCCACGTCCTGAGACGATTCAGGGTACAGGCATCCCTGGCAGGATGTCGTGCCCGATAGCAAAATAATGACAAGAGGTGGTTACATGTTCAGGATACTTGTTTGTGATGATGATAGAGAGATTGTTCGTGCCATAGAGCTCTATCTTTCGGAGGAAGGATATGAGGTACTGTGCGCATATGATGGAATAGAGGCTGTGGAAGCGGTGCGCAGGGAGAAGGTTCATCTGTTGGTGGTGGATATCATGATGCCTGAAATGGACGGAATACAGGCCATCACCCGGATACGCAGATTCTCCAGTATCCCCATTATCTGCCTGACAGCCAAAACAGAGGATGAGGACAAGATCGCAGGGCTTAATGCGGGAGCAGATGACTATATGGAAAAACCCTTCAATCCCCTGGAACTGGTTGCCCGGGTGAAATCCCAGTTAAGACGTTACACCGAACTGGGAAATATGCCGAAAGGACAGGGGGAGCACATTTATTTTTCCGGGGGACTGCTTGTGAATGATGATACGAAGGAAGTGACCCTGGATGGCAAAGGGGTGCGGTTTACCCCCATTGAATATAATATCCTTTTGTTTCTTCTGAAGAATAAGGGCAAAGTATTTTCTATTGAGCAGATTTACCGTAATATTTGGAATGAGGAAGCCATAGGCGCTGATAATACGGTGGCAGTACATATACGGCATATCAGAGAGAAGATTGAATTGAATCCAAAAAACCCGAGGTATTTGAAAGTTGTTTGGGGAGTGGGATACAAAATTGACAATATTTCGTAATAGAAAAGAGAAAAAACCCGGCAGGAATAGGCGTCCGTTCTGTTATCCAGGGACACTGATCCTGCATTTTTTATTTGCGGTAATTGTGATGATCTACATTATCATTGCCGACTATTATCAGGTATGGCAGGATCCGGGCTGGCTTGCAGGGGAGACACCGCCCTATTACAGGACCAGGGATTATGCCCAGAATGTGGAGAATGAGGTATCTGAACTGATCAATTATATCCGTCTCAGGAATGATTTTGAGACGGACGGCGAATACGACCCGGATAAGCTGGTGGATATCCTGGAATATTCGGAGCAGGGCAGCATAAGCGGCAGTAATACAAGCGGGCTTGTGTATAAGCTCCAGCACCTTTATGACTGGAGCAAGGAGAATGAGAGCTATCAGTGGTGGAGGAATTACATCCAGGAGAATGACAAGAGTCTGTACAGTTTCAGTCAATTAAGGGAGATCAAAGGGACTCTGGACGAACTTTATGCGCCTAAGGGATTTGACAGCATTCTGGAATTTGTCATGTCGGACAAAAATGTGAAAAAGGCAAGCGAGGTACACTGCTCCTCCGGACTTGCTGTGTGCCTGCTGAAAATTGACGCGGATATGCCGGTATATCTGAAAGACAAAGAAAAGTTCAGGCCAGAAAATACTAATATAAAATACAGGTTTGAAAACCGTGAGACAGGCCAGGTCTACACCAACTGTACCGGGGAGGAGGACCGGCAGAATGCCGCGCATATTCTGTTTCAGGGAGACACCTTCTTTCTGGATACAGATGTCCCGCTGTCTTATGAAATGCGGTATGATATTATCAAGAAGCTCAATCAGGATATTGTGGATACGGAGAACATCACCCTCTCCGTCTGGATCGACCGGACATTTGCAGCCAAGGATTACCTGTGGGGCGGCAGTCAGTTTTATCATAAATGGTCCTGGTTTATCAAAACCTTTCCAAAGGGGCTGGTGTTATTCGCTGCCGCGTTTTTCATTTCCCTGATGATCCTCTGTGTGCTGACCATAAAAAGAGCCGGACAGGGAAAAGGGATCGGCAGGTATTTTGATAAGATCGCCATTGAATTTCTGCTGGTTCCCATGGGATTGTTTTTGTACCTTGGAGCATGGATCGTCAGGAACAGCCTGGAGGAAGTCCTGCCTCCTCCAAAGGCTACTGCAAATGTTATCCTGCTTCTTTTCATCTATGCGTTTCTGCTGGCAGGAGTTTTGAGTATCCTCCGCAGAGGGAAGACCGGGACCCTTGGCAGAGGGAGCATTATTAACCAGATCATTGAAAATTATAAAGCAGGTATCCGGGGCGGAAAGCGGGCGGCGCTGGCACTGGCCGGGTTTGTTTCCTATACGGTCATCAGTTATCTGCTGTGTCATGCAGGGACCGTGGGCGGTGTGGTCCTGGTGTTCCTGAATCTGTACGCGGGCGGACATATCCTGAAAGAGATCTCCGCAAGAGAGCAGATGCTGGATGGTGTGCGGAAGATCACCCAGGATAATTTTGCATATAAACTGCCTACAGAGAACCTGAAAGGGGTAAATGCGGAAATCGTCGGCAACATTAACAGGATCGGCGACAATCTGGAAAAGGCTGTGCAGGAGAGCGTGCACAATGAACGCAGAAAGACGGACCTGATAGCCAATGTCTCCCATGACCTGAAGACGCCCCTCACTTCCATGATCAGCTATATCGGACTGTTAAAGCGGGAGAAAACTGTGAACCCCAAGATTGAAGAGTATGTGGATGTACTGGACAAAAAGACTCAGCGTTTGAAAATACTGATGGAGGATCTGATCGAAGTATCCAAGATCAACTCCGGCAATTTCCATATCCAGCCGGAGCAGATGGACTATCAGGAGTTCCAGCAGCAGGTGCAGGGGGAATTCTTTGAGCAGCTCGAAAGCCGCGGTCTGGAGACTGTGAGCAGTATGCCTAAGGAGCGGGTTTATATCCGGGCTGACGGGAGAGCCTTGTGGCGGGTTATGGAGAACCTCTATGGCAATATTGTCAAGTACGCCCTTCCTGGGAGCCGTGTATATGCGGACATGAGTATAGAGGAAGGCAGGGTCGCCTTCTCCCTGAAGAATATTTCCAGGCAGCCTCTCAATATTGATGCGGAAGAGCTTACCCAGCGGTTCATCCAGGGGGATGAATCCAGGAGCACAGAGGGCAGCGGCCTGGGACTTTCCATTGCCAGGAACCTGGTGGAGCTTATGGGAGGCCGGTTTATCATCTATCTGGATGGGGATCTGTTTAAGACCACCCTGATATTTCCCATAGAGTCCACGGGCTGCGGAGAAAATATGGAGAAATAATATCCATTGTGCAAGTTGTATATTGAAGAATAAAAAATTCGGTAAATTGCCAATGGGGTGTAATTCCTTGGAGATGATAACAAAGACTTTATTTAATCTTTGTTTAATTGAACTATGGTAAAAAACGGGGTGGCAGTGTTATACTTGTAACAGTTAATCAAAGCAAAGAGACGCGTAACAATTAGGAGGAAATGAAAATGGCAAGCTTATCATTACAGCATATTAACAAAACATATCCAAACGGATTCGAAGCAGTAAAAGATTTTAACCTTGAAATTGAAGATAAAGAGTTCATCATCTTCGTAGGTCCTTCAGGTTGTGGTAAATCTACAACACTTCGTATGATCGCAGGTCTGGAAGAGATTTCAGGCGGTACATTAAAAATCGGTGATAAAGTTGTAAATGATGTAGAACCTAAAGACAGAGATATCGCAATGGTATTCCAGAACTACGCTCTGTATCCGCATATGACCGTATATGACAACATGGCATTCGGTCTGAAACTGAGAAAAGTTCCGAAAGACCAGATTGATAAGATGGTAAAAGAAGCAGCCAGGATCCTTGACCTGGAGAAACTGTTAGACCGTAAACCGAAAGCTCTTTCCGGTGGTCAGAGACAGCGTGTTGCTATGGGACGTGCTATCGTACGTGAGCCTAAAGTATTCCTGATGGATGAACCTCTGTCAAACTTGGATGCTAAACTTCGTGTACAGATGCGTACTGAGATTTCCAAACTGCATGAGAGATTAGGTGCAACCATTATCTATGTAACACATGACCAGACAGAGGCTATGACACTTGGTACAAGGATCGTTGTTATGAAAGACGGTATTGTACAGCAGGTTGATACTCCTCAGAACTTATACAACGCTCCTAAGAACCTGTTCGTTGCAGGATTCATCGGTTCTCCGCAGATGAACATGATGGATGCAGTATGCCACGTAAAAGGCAGCGAAGTTGAACTGGTAGTTGGCGGAACAACGATCGCATTACCTGCTTCCAAGAGAAAACCGTTGATCGACGGCGGTTATGATGGAAAGACAGTTGTTATGGGTATCCGTCCTGAGCATGTATACGATGATGAAGCTCGTATCCAGGCATTCCCGGGCAGCGTGATTGAAGGTAAGATCACTGTTTACGAATTACTTGGTGCTGAGGTTTACTTATACTTCGACACAGAAGGATTCCCGATGACAGCAAGAGTTAATCCGCGTACAACAGCCAGAACAGGCGATGTTGTTAAATTCTCTCTGGATCTGGAAAAGATTCATGTATTCGACAAAGAAACAGAACAGGTAATTACAAACTAATTGTTATGAAAAGATACAGACTGCCGCGGATTTATCTGCGGCAGTTTTTATATCTCAGGGACGTCCAGCTTTTGTATGAAAATAAAAAATTGATATTTTGTCGAAAATACGTTATAGTAATTGATATATTAGTATTTTGACAAGTGCGCAGAAGGAGAAGAACTATGATTTCAAGCCAGGTGATACAGAAGACATTAGAAGAATTGAGAACCATAACGAGAATAGATCTCTGTGTTATGGATGTGGATGGAAAGGTAAACTCTACTACATTTCCGGTGGAGAACGAGGATTTCGGTGATGTGTCCGGCTTTGTGGAATCAATGGCGGACAGCCAGGTAATGAAAGGCTACCATTTCTTCAAGATCTACGACGGGCAGTCTGTGGAGTTCATTCTGATCGCAAAAGGCGGTAATGAGGACGCCTATATGATTGGTCGTGTAGCGGTTGCTGAGATCCAGAACCTGATAGTGGCTTACAAAGAACGTTTTGATAAATCCAACTTTATCCAGAACCTGATCCTTGATAATCTGCTTCTGGTTGATGTATACAATCGTGCCAAGAAGCTGCACATCCCGGTGGAGGCCAAGAGAGTAGTGCTTTTGGTTGAGACCAAAAATGAGAAGGACCAGGATGCCATTGAGATTCTGAAGAATCTGTTTGTGTCCAGAACCAATGATTTCATTACAGCGATTGATGAGAAAAATATAATAATTGTCCGCACCCTGGAGGAGACCGACAATTATGAGTCCATTGAGAGCATCGCCAAAATGATCGTGGATATGCTCAATGCGGAGGCTATGTCACAGGTGCGTGTATCATACGGCAATATTATCCATGAGATAAAGGATGTATCACGCTCTTATAAAGAAGCCAAAATGGCCCTTGATGTAGGAAAGATTTTCTATGTGGAGAAAACCATTGTGGGATACAATAACCTGGGTATCGGCCGTCTGATCTACCAGCTTCCCATGCCTCTGTGTGAAATGTTCATGAAAGAGGTATTCGGAGGAAAACTGCCGGAATCCCTGGATGACGAGACACTAAACACGATCAACAAATTCTTTGACAATAACCTGAACATATCAGAGACCTCACGTCAGTTATTCCTGCACAGGAACACACTGGTATACAGACTGGAGAAGATCCAGAAAAGTACAGGGCTTGACATCAGAGTGTTTGACGATGCACTGACATTCAAAATTGCGCTGATGGTTTCCAGCTATATGGAATTTATGAAAAAACAGGATTAAAGAGGATCATATGCCAGAGCTGCCATATGCCGCGGGGAATCCACCCGGGGCATGTGGCAGCTTTTTTCGCAGCCTCTTCCGGCTCTGATATTTTGCTGGAAACTGTGCTGCATCCCTATTTGGTATTTTATTGCAAATCCTGCTGCATCTCTATTTGGTATTTTATTTGAAATCGTGCTGCACCCCTATTTGGTATTTTATTGGAAACCGTGCTACATCCCTTTATGGAAGTCACTTGTCGGAACAAGGTATGCGGACGGTAAGGGCACTTGAATTAAATAAAGCGATAGAGAGATAAAATGCTTGCATTTTAGCGTGATAATCCGTATAATAGAAAAGAACTGTATAAGTGTATACAATGATACAAATTAGTGACAAGGAGGATATATCATGGTGAAACTTTATGATGGCGGTGTCTGGTTGGTGAATGGGACCGATCTGGTGGAAGATGGTCCCCAGGCAGCAAATGCTGTTGCGCAGATGACAGGTGCAGCGTCTCTTGACAGGGAAGAGGCATCCAGGCAGACAATGGCTTACTCTATTTTGGAAAAACATAATACATCCGGGAATATGGATGATTTAAAGATTAAATTTGATAAACTCACATCCCACGATATTACATTTGTAGGGATCATTCAGACGGCAAGGGCTTCCGGGCTTGAAAAATTCCCCATTCCCTATGTGCTGACAAACTGTCATAACTCTCTGTGTGCAGTGGGCGGAACCATCAATGAGGATGATCATATGTTTGGTCTGACCTGTGCAAAACGCTACGGCGGAATGTACGTGCCGCCTCATCAGGCAGTGATCCATCAGTTCGCAAGGGAAATGCTGGCAGGCGGCGGCAGGATGATCCTGGGTTCCGACAGCCATACCCGTTATGGTGCCCTGGGAACAATGGCTATGGGTGAGGGTGGTCCGGAGCTTGTGAAGCAGCTTTTAGGAAAGACTTATGATATACACAGGCCGGAGGTTGTAGGTGTTTATCTCACCGGAAAGCCCACGCCGGGCGTTGGACCTCAGGATGTTGCTCTGGCTATTATCGGCGCTGTGTTTGCCAACGGGTATGTAAAGAATAAAGTTATGGAATTTGTAGGCCCCGGCGTTTCCGGGCTGAGTGCTGATTTCCGTATTGGAATTGACGTTATGACCACAGAGACCACATGTCTCTCCTCCATCTGGACCACAGACGATACCATAAAAGATTTCTATGAAATACATGGAAGGGCAGAAGAGTACAAAGAACTGGCTCCGGGAGCAGTGGCTTATTATGACGGAATGGTCTATGTGGATTTAAGCCAGGTAAGGCCTATGATCGCCATGCCGTTCCACCCAAGCAATACCTACACCATAGAAGAGTTGAACGCAAACTTGATGGATATTCTGGATGATGTGGAGAAGAAGGCACAGGTGAGCCTGGACGGCAAGATTCCCTTTACACTGAAAGATAAGGTGCATGACGGCAGGCTGTATGTGGAGCAGGGAATCATTGCAGGCTGTGCAGGCGGCGGATTTGAGAATATCTGTGATGCCGCGGACATCTTAAGAGGCACCAGCATTGGTTCAGATGCCTTTACATTAAGTGTTTATCCGGCCAGCACACCGATTTACATGGAGATCGCCAAGAACGGAGTCCTGGCAGACCTGATGCAGACAGGTGCTATTGTGAAGACCGCCTTCTGCGGCCCCTGCTTCGGCGCCGGAGATACTCCTGCAAACAATGCCCTGAGCATCCGCCATTCAACCAGAAACTTCCCTAACCGGGAAGGCTCCAAGGTACAGAACGGACAGATTTCCTCTGTGGCTCTGATGGATGCCCGTTCCATTGCAGCCACTGCAGCAAACAAGGGATATCTGACCGCGGCAACTGACTTTGATGTGAAATATACAAAACCGCGCTATTTCTTTGACAAGGCCATTTATGAGAACCGGGTTTTTGACAGCAAAGGCATCGCTGACCCGGATACGGAAATACAGTTTGGTCCCAACATCAAGGACTGGCCTGAAATGCCGGCTCTCACAGAGAACCTGGTGCTTAAGGTGGTATCCGAGATCCATGATCCGGTCACCACAACAGATGAACTGATCCCGTCCGGCGAGACTTCATCCTTCCGCTCTAACCCTCTGGGACTTGCCGAATTTACCTTGTCCAGAAAAGATCCGGAGTATGTACCGCTGGCAAAAGAGATCCAGGCTGCGGAGAAAGCCCGTGAGAAAGGAAACTGTCCGCTGGAAGCTGTGCCTGAACTGAAACCGGTGTGGGACAAACTGAAAGAACTGTGTCCTGATATGGACAGCTCCAACACAGGGATCGGAAGCACCATTTTCGCAGTTAAGCCGGGCGACGGTTCAGCCAGAGAGCAGGCTGCTTCCTGTCAGAAAGTACTGGGCGGATGGGCTAACATTGCCAATGAATACGCGACCAAACGCTACCGCTCTAACCTGATCAACTGGGGTATGCTTCCTTTGCTCATAAAGGCCGGTGATCTGCCGTTCAAGAAAGGCGATTATCTGTTCCTTCCGGGAATCCGAAAGGCTGTGGAGGAAAAGGCAGAGGAAATAAAAATCTATGTGGCAGGAGATTCCTGTACAGAATTTACAGTTAAAATAGGTGATCTGACAGATGATGAACGTGAGATCATTCTGAAAGGCTGTTTGATCAATTACTACAGAGGTTAACATAAAGGCCGTACGGCACAGGATTTATCCGACAAAACCAGACATTTCCGGTATGAAGGATAAAACAATGTGTCGTACGGTGTTTTATTTTGGCAATTTCCAATGTTCAGAATTATTATGCTTTTCAAGAATTGTATAGTAAATTCACATAAAAACAGATAATTTACAGCTTAATAATGTTAAAGATATAACTTATAAAAAAACAAAACTTTTTTCGAAAAGTATATTGACAAATAAAACAACCCATGGTAATATATAACCATCAAAAGAAAACACCTACACACATTACTACATAACCAATTCTTAACTAAGAGAAGATAAATTTTATTTAAGAAGTTGGCTACAAGGTACAAAAGATAAAACATTATATCTCCTTAAAGTGTATGGAGAATACATAATAGGAACCAGAGTAATGTTAAACAGTACAACGTATGAGAGATACAAAAAGTACAAAAGAATAACAGTACCAAGGATAAAAAGTAATGTAAAAGGTGTCATTTGAAATATTGATAAGGAGGTATATTCCATTGGAAATAGCGAATATCAATTATCAATTATCAATATGAGAGTGGTAAGGCATAGTTCCCTAGAGAAAGACCTAACTACATAAGACCGAAAAAGAATCCTATTAAGAGGATAAATAAGCGGTTAGGTGATATATCAAAAAGTGCCCTCATATTGAACAATTACCACAAAAGTAATAAAAAGGTTTCAGGATATATGTAAAGAAATATATTTTGAAAGAACAAAGTATTTATACATCATTCAAAGATATAAAAAATGTAGAAGATATAATAAGTTATATTTGTTGAAATAAGCCTGTTGTATTTAGAAGTTCTTGAAAAAGAAGTGAGTTATTTTATATCCCGAAGAAATGTATAAAGAAATGTTTTGAAAACAAAATAGCCCGAACTATTTGTTAGAAGCTTTTTATTATCCATAATAGATTTGATATGAACTTTCAATAAATCTTATCAAATAACCAGAATTTCAATATCCAAGAAGAGTGAAGACCATTTCAAAGAAGGTTTTGTCAGAGTCCAAAAGGGATTTGGGTAGAACGTTCATACAAGAAATGAAAGGAAGCTCAAAGAGATTAAGAATTCAGAGTGAAAGATTTATAAATAGGGAATGAGAAGATTAAAAAGAAGTATAGAAGAATAAGGAAAGAACAAAATAACAGTATTCATTCCGGATTTTTTATCAATAATAGAAAAAGAAAGGAATAAAAAAATTGAATAACGCAGATCATTAGAACAACCGTTGTATCCGAAAATCGAAGATATGACGGTTGTTCATTTTTTGCATTCTATGCTATAATACCCTCAGGCAAACAAAGTTCCCCTGTCACACACCAAGCATTCCGTATTCCGCATAGCAGATCAACAGCATTTTTTTCATAATATAAAGCTATCAATCAGACTTGGTTTTAATTATTTTACCGACAGAGATAACCAGGGAAATACAGGGGGATGGGGCCGGGGTGTGGGCTGTGTCCGTGTGATGTTTCAGTGGAGCGTCACGAAGATCCACCTGCCCCAGACACTTAATGAGGAAGCCATTGCTGACGAATTTAGTGTATGGGAGCAGGTTAGCTTCGGGACAGCGGAACGCTTCACGCGGACACAGCCCACACCCCGGCCCCATCCCCCTGTATTTCCCGTCCCCCTTGCCAATAAAAATCAAAAAGGACCCCATAACTATGACAACCCCCAAAATCCTATACGAAGACCCCCACCTCCTAATCTGCCACAAACCCCCAGGCCTCCCCGTCCAAACCAAAAAGATCAACACCCCGGACCTGGAATCCACCCTCCTAACCTACCTGACCTCAAAAGGCAATCCTCCCTATCTAGCCGTGATCCACCGCCTCGATCAGCCCGTGGAAGGCATCCTGGTCTTCGCCAAAACCAAAGAGGCAGCCAAAGATCTAAACACCCAGATACAAAACGGCAAAATGGAAAAATACTACCTTGCCGCTGTCAGCGGCATTCTGACCGAAAAAGAATCCCGCCTGGAAAATGAATTGATCAAAGACCCCAAAACCAACACCTCCAGAGTATCCAGGCAAAAAACACCTCAAAGTAAAAAAGCCGTTCTGGAATACCGTGTATTAAAAGAGGAGGAAGACAGATCGTTACTGGAGATCCACCTTCTGACAGGCCGTCATCACCAAATCCGTGTCCAGATGGCATATGCAGGCCACCCACTGCTGGGGGATACCAAATACAACCCTCAGGCAGGGAAAGAAAAAGAATGGCAGTACATAGCTTTATGTGCATACAAACTATCATTTATCCATCCAAAAACAAAGAAAAAAATGGAATTCCAGGTAAAGCCCTCTGGAAATTTTCCTATAGTATAGGTAAGAAAAGTCCACACATACTGATAGAGAAGAATAAAAAAATAAGGTATGGTGAGTGGAAGATGAGATGGAAGAAGGCGGGCATAACAGTGGGAGTATTCGCAGGCGTATTTCTGATAATGAAATATGCGGTACCTGTGATGCTCCCATTTCTATTAGGTGGGCTTCTGGCACTCGCCATACTTCCGGCGGCCAGATGGCTGGCTGACCGGAAACTCTGCAGAAAACTTCACTTTACAGAGGGCGGCATTGGCGCGGTTCTGATCCTTCTTCTCTCAGTGGGAAGCATTCTTGGCTTCATGTGGCTTCTCCAGGCTCTATCCACACAGATTGGCCGGCTGATCTCCTTCTATCCGGTAATAAAAAAAGAATTCTGCCAGATCATCGGACAATGCTGCAGACAGGTGGAGTACACAATGGGAATACCGGCCCAGGAGAGCAGTCAGTATATTTATATGCAGCTCAACAATCTGGGAAGTTCTTTTTTTGGCGGAAGCCAGTCCATGGAAGCTGCGGTGGATTCCATGAAAACGTGTGTGGTGGTGGTAGGCGGCCTGATCCTGTGCGTGGTATCCGCGGTTTTGATCCTGCAGGAACACGGAGACTGGAAAGCACAGTTCGCCTCCTGGCCGGTTTTCGTGAAGATCAGAAACCTTTTCCGGAATTTGAAGAACGGAATAGCGGAATATTTCAAAGCCCAGATAAAGATCATGGGAATTATTATTCTGCTCTGCATAGCCGGACTGTTTTTACTGGGGACATCCCATTTCCTCCTCGCCGGGCTGGCACTGGGACTTCTGGACGCCCTGCCGGTATTGGGAACAGGAACATTTCTTGTGCCCGCAGCGCTGGTACTTGCCCTGAGGGGAAATGCCGTGGGTGCTGTTGGATGTATCGCCCTCTATCTTGTCACAAGCTGCGTCAGGCAGTTTCTGGAACCCCGCCTGATCGGAAAAAAAGTGGGTGTATCCCCTCTGCTTGTTCTGCTGTCCGTGTATCTGGGACTTTTTTTGTACGGAGGAGCAGGTTTTTTGCTTGGCCCTCTCTCTGCTTTGGTGATTTACGGGATTTTACGCGAATGGAATCTTCTGGACTATGGGAAAAATGAATAGAAAAGTTCCTGAAAATTTTACGAAATTATTACAAAAAGCATATGGACTAATGTATAGTTTCGTGTATAATGGAAACGTAGTTAAAATGAAGAGAAGTCCATGTAAAAATCTGGTAAAGCCGTGCAGGGGCATGGTGTGAGCCTTGGAGGTAGGGCATGAAACGTACGATAGTTGCTTTATTATGCATCGCGCTGGCAGTGGGTTCCCTGGCAGGATGCGGTGATAAGGATAAGAATGAGGTACCTGTGAATACAGAGGCAAAAGCCGAAGATAAACCGGTTGTGGGAAGTAATGGGGAACCTCAGAAAGATACAGAAGAGGATCAGAAGGAAGAGGAAAAAGATAATACAGAGAACGCAGTGAATACCGGTGAGGATGAGAAAAGTCAGGATGCGGAAGAAGAGAAAGACGCTGACATGTCTGAAAATCTGACCATGACAACCCTGAAGAGCAGTGCCGGTACCATTGATTATACGTCCCTGGAGGGATTGGATCTGGAGGCAGGCGGCCATATTGCAGTAGTTGTCAAGAGCACCAAGACAGGCTACTGGGAAACTGTAAAAAAAGGCATGGAGGCAGCCGTAAAAGATTTAAATAAAAAACTGGAATATAAAGGTGATGATAAGATAAAACTATCCTTTGAAGGACCGTCCGATGAGACGGATGTGGAGAGTCAGATCAATATCATCGACGCGGTCCTGGCTGAGAACCCGGGGGTTCTCTGTCTGGCAGCCATAGATATGGAATCCTGCCAGGCACAGCTTGAGACTGCAGAGGAGAATGGAATCCCGGTTGTGGTGCTGGATTCAGGCGTTGTGACAGGGACTGTGAACTCTGTCTGTGCCACAGACAACAAGGCAGCAGGAGCGGACGCTGCTAAAAAACTCAGCGAAGCCATTGGAGGCAGCGGTGAGATCGCAGTCATGGCCCATATTGAAAGTTCTGAGAGCAGCCAGGACAGAGAAGCAGGGTTTGCCGACGAGATCGCTGCAAACCATCCGGAGATCAAGATCGTGAATGTCTCCTATGAAAATGAGGAAATGTCCGTCAAGGAAATGGCTGCAAAAGTGCTGGAGGAAAACCCAAATCTGAAAGGCTATTTCTGTACCAATCAGATGACGGCAGATGAAGTCCTGGACGCGCTTGAGGAAGCGGGAAAAGAAAACATGGCGGTAGTCGGATTTGATGCAGGCAAGAAGCAGAAGGAAGCCATCAAAAACGGAAGAGAGGCCGGAGTTATTGCCCAGAATCCGTACGGCATGGGATATGCCACAGTGGTAGCGGCAGCCAGGGCTTGGCTGGGGCTGGAGAATGATTCCTTTATCAATCCGGGGTATCAGTGGATTGATGCAGCCAGTCTGGATGATGAGAAGCTGAAGAATTACTTATACGAGTAAGATAAAGTCAAATTAAACAAAGACATTCGGGGAGATTGTGTAAATTATATACAATCTCTCTTTTTTTATCGGGATTACCAAAATAAGGCAATTTTTTTTCGTGTAATTCGGTTAAAAATATTGTGAACAAATTGACAAATTGCATAATTCATAGTAATATTTAAATTATGTGAAGGTGGTGATACTGTGATAGAAGGAACAATCAAAGAAATCCGGGATGCGGAGCAGGAGGCAGCAAACGTTGTTGCGGATGCAAAGCGCCAGAGTGAAAAGATTTCGGAGGAAGCAAAACTAGCTTCCGAAAAGTTGTATTCCGATATGGTTTCCGAAGCGCAGCAGAAGGCGAAAAAACTCAGAGATTCTGCTGAAACTTTTGGAAAGCAGCAGACGGACGAGGCCCTTTTGGAGGCCGGAAAAGAAATCGAGAAGCTGAAGAGCGCGGCAAAAAGCCGGGAAAAAGAAGCGGTTGATTTGATTATTTCCGAATTAGTCTGAGAGAAAGAAAAGAAAACGTAACGATTCAGCAGGTCTGCATATTTACTGTGCTGACCGTAAGAAAGCGCCCCGAAAGCAAAGCGAAAATCCCATCGCCAAAGGCGATTTATCATGGATTTTTGCCTGTAACTGTGAGGGGACTGAACAGTTACAAGAAAACGAGTTAAAGGAGGGATGAGAGTATGGCAGTAATGCAGATGCAGCGAGTCAGTATCTGCGCGCTGAAAAGGGACCGGAAGGCCATCCTGGAAAAGCTGCAGACCATGGGAGTCATGGAAATGACCCAGGTTCTGGACGATGAGTCAGGCTTTGAAAAGATGGATACCCAGGGAGCCAGAAACACTTTTGAGAAGAAAGCGAATCTGGCAGACTTAGCACTGGATATCCTGCAGGAATATGCACCGGAGAAAAAATCCCTGCTGTCCAGTCTGGAAGGAAAAAAACTGATTGAAAAAGAAGCTTACAACCAGGTAGCGGTTAGAAAAGAAGAAATGATGGACATTGCTTCGAGAATAACCGGCTGGCAGAAAGAAATCGCAGAGTGCCGTGCGAATATCCAGAAAATGGAAAACCAGATAGAAGCACTGGCTCCATGGATGAGTCTGGATGTGCCTATGAATTTTGAGGGCACAGGTTCTACCAGGGCACTCATCGGTGCCATTTCGGGAGAAATGACACTGGAAGCGGTTTACAGCCTGATCGCGGAGTATGCTCCCGAGGCTGAAGGCGTGGATGTGACAGTCCTTTCTGCGGACAGAGATTCCACTTATATTGTTGCATTGTGTCTGAAAAAGGACGCGCAGCAGGTGGAGGATGCGCTGCGGCAGGGCGGCTTTGCTAAGCCATCTCAGATCGTGGATGAAGTTCCGGCGGTCGAAAAAGAAAATTTGGAGGCAGAAATCGGTGCTGTCCAAAAACAAATTGATACTTGTCAGAAGCATATTGTTGAATATGGAGACAAGCGCGCAGACCTGCGTTTGATATCTGACTATTTCCGTACCAGAGCAGAGAAATATGAACTCCTGGGACATATTCCACAGTCTTCCAGGACCTTTTTTGTAAGTGGGTATATACCCCAGAAGGCAGTTCCCGCAGTGAAAAAGGCAATGGAGGAAGGCTATGATCTGGTCTTTGACGTGGAGGAGATACAGGAAGATGAGGAAGCACCTGTGCTTCTGAGCAACAATCCATTTTCCCAGTCCGTGGAGGGTGTTTTGGAATCTTACGGTCTTCCCAAAAAAGGCGAGGTAGACCCAACGACGATCATGTCGTTTTTCTATGTGTTTTTCTTCGGTCTGATGTTGTCTGATGCGGCATACGGGCTGATCATTTTCCTGGCATGTTTTATTGTATTGAAAAAATATCCGCGCATGGGCCAGGGCATGCACAAGGCACTGAAGATGTTTATGTACTGTGGACTTTCCACGTTGGTATGGGGCGTACTCTTCGGAGGATATTTCGGAGATGCTGTGGATGTGATCGCGAAAACGTTCTTCCACGTGAATGTACCGGATGGCGGACTGATCAAGGCTGCCTGGTTCGTTCCGCTGAATGACCCTATGCGTCTTCTTCTGTATGCAATGCTGTTTGGTGTGATCCATCTGTTTATGGGACTTGCCTTAAAGGGATACATGCATCTGAAAGAAAAACAATATATGGATTTCTTCTGTGATGTTATTATCTGGTATGTATTTTTGATCGGTTTGATCATGATGCTGCTTCCCAGCAGTATCTTTGCATCAATTTCCCAGCTTCCGGAAGGAACCTTCCCGCCGGCAGTTTCACAGATTGGAAAAGTGCTGGCGATCGCAGGTGCTGTAGGCCTGCTCCTTATGTCAGGCCGTGCCAATAAGAACATCGCACTGCGTCTGGCGCTGGGTGCGTATGATATATACAATGTAACAGGATGGCTGAGTGATGTATTATCCTATTCCCGTCTGCTGGCCCTGGGCCTTGCAACAGGTGTTATCGCCTCTGTAGTAAATCAGATGGCAAGTATGCTGGGGGATGGCTTTATCGCTGCCATTGGTTTTATCGTGATCTTTATTGTCGGACATTCACTGAATCTGGCGATCAATCTTTTGGGCGCATACGTGCATACAAACCGTTTACAGTTTGTCGAGTTCTTCGGCAAGTTTTATGAGGGTGGAGGAAGACCTTTCAACCCGTTTAAATTAACTACGAAATATGTAGATGTTAAGGAGGAAACTTATTTATGAGTCAGTTAGGAATTGTTTACGCATTACTTGGTGCAGCATTAGCAGTATTATTAGCAGGTGCAGGTTCATCTATTGGTGTAGGTATTGCCGGTCAGGCAGCCGCAGGTGTTGTTACGGAAGATCCAAGCAAATTTGCAAAGGTTCTGATCATGCAGCTTCTGCCTGGTACACAGGGTATCTATGGTCTGCTGGTTGGTTTCATCACACTTTCCAAGATCGGTCTGTTAGGCGGCGGTATGTTAGACCTGACACCACAGCAGGGCTTACTGGTATTAGCAGCTTGTCTGCCGATCGGTATCGTTGGTCTGATCTCCGGTAAATATCAGGGAATGACATCTGCAGCAGCTATCGGCATCGTTGCCAAGAAACCGGAACAGTTCGGTAAAGCTATGCTCTTCCCGGCCATGGTTGAGACCTATGCAATCCTTGCTCTGCTGATTTCCATTCTTTCCGTAACGAACCTTTCCTTTTGATCATAAAAGGAGGGCAGTCCCTGCATGGGGACAGATATTACAGGACAGAATAGAAATAGTAAAGGAGAGCTAAAGAATGACTGGATTAGAAAAAATGAAAAGCCAGATTCTGGATGAAGCAAAAAGCTCCGCTAATGATATCATCGACCGGGCGCAGAAAAGCGCAGAAGCAGTAAAACAGGAGATGAAAAAAAAGGCGGAAGCAGAATGCGGACGTATCTCCAAAAAAGCGGATGCTGATGTTGAAAATATTAAGGAACGCGCACTTTCCTCCTGTGATCTGCAGAAAAGAAAAGCGCTTCTGGAAGCAAAGCAGGAAGTGATTTCCGAAGTATTGGAAAGAGCCTATAACACACTGCTTTCTGCAGATGACGAGACATATTTCAACATGCTTCGCAAAATGCTGGACAAATTCGTTCTGGCTCAGGAAGGGGAAATTTGTTTCTCACCTGAAGATTTGAAGAGAATGCCGCAGGGCTTTGAAAAAGAAATTTCAGGCATAGCCGAGAAAAAGGGCGGAAAACTGGTTCTTTCCAAAGAACACAGAAATATCCGCGGCGGCTTTGTCCTTATATATGGTGGAATCGAGGAAAACTGTACCTTTAAGGCCATGTTTGATTCCAAGAGAGGTGAACTTTCCGATAAAGTTCATGCATTATTATTTTCGTAAGCGATAACCGCAAGAAGGAGGAATTATCTTGATTGATACAAAATATACCTATGCGGTTGCGCGAATCCGTGCGCTTGAGACGGCGTTATTCACTTCTGCCACTCTTGACCAGCTCATGGCCTGCCAGACAGAGGAGCAGTGCCTGCAGCTTATACAGGAAAAGGGTTGGGGCGGCGCGGATACGCCGGTGAATGCAGAGGCAATATTGACCAGGGAGCAGGAAAAGATTTGGGAAAATATTAAAGACCTGGGTGTTGATATGTCCGTTTTTGATGTACTTTCCTACCCGAATATGTTCCACAATCTGAAGGCAGCCATCAAGGATGTATGTACGGAGGAAAACGGCAGGGCCATGAATATCTATTATGATGACACTGCCATTTCACCGGAAGAGATGCTGGAGATCGTGAGGAGCAAGGATTTTTCCAGACTTCCCAAATATATGGCCGGTGCTGCAAAAGAGGCCTACGAGACACTGCTTCACACAAGGGACGGACAGCTCTGTGATGTTATTGTGGACAAGGCAGCCCTGGAAGCCATCTATGCAGCAGGCAGGGAAGCGAAGGACAGCATTATCAAGGATTATGCGGAGTCTACCGTTGCCATAGCAGATATTAAGATTGCTGTGCGTTCACAGAAAACCGCAAAAAACATGGACTTTATGAAGCGTGCCATGGTGGAATGCGAATCCTTAAGTGTGGCACAGCTTTCCAAAGCAGCAGTAAGCGGCATTGATGCCATTGTGGAATATTTGTCAGGCACTGCTTATGCAGAGGGCGGAAAAGCCATTGCAGAGTCTATGTCCGCATTTGAACGCTGGTGCGACAACCGTATGATGGAGACCATGCAGCCTCAGAAATATCAGTCATTTTCAGTGGGACCTCTGGTTGCCTATGTGCTTGCCAGGGAGAACGAGATCAAAACGGTACGAATCATTTTGTCCGGCAAACGCAGCGGGCTTTCGGATGATTCCATCCGGGAAAGGGTAAGGGAAATGTATGTTTAAGATTGCAGTTGTGGGCGATTACGACAGTATTTACGGGTTTGCTACACTGGGTCTGGATACCTTCCCGGTAACATCCCGAAAAGAAGCTGAAGAAAAACTGGAACATCTGGCAGCAAGCAAATATGGGATAATCTATATCACAGAAGCGCTGGCTGCAGAGTGTAAAAAGACGATTGATAAATTTCAGGAACAGCTCCTTCCTGCAATTATCCTGATACCCGGTGTTTTCGGAAATACCGGTGAAGGTGTGCAGGGAGTTAAGTTATCCGTGGAGAAGGCTGTTGGATCGGATATTCTTTTCAGCAATAATTAAAAGGTCCGGTTAGCGGCAGCGCCGCAGTTACCGGAATTTTGGTGGCGAAATGTCACAGATACGAACTAATTTAGAAAGCAGGTGATTCGTTCCGATGAGCAAAGGTACGATTAAAAAAGTTGCAGGACCGCTGGTTATCGCGGAGGGCATGAGGGACTCAAACATGTTCGACGTTGTCCGTGTTAGTAATCAGCGTCTGATTGGTGAGATCATCGAGATGCACGGTGACGAAGCCAGTGTTCAGGTATACGAGGAGACATCAGGACTGGGGCCGGGAGAACCGGTTGAATCCATGAATGCGCCTCTTTCCGTAGAACTTGGACCGGGTCTTATCACAAGTATCTATGATGGTATCCAGCGTCCGCTGGATGAGATCATGAAGGTTTCCGGCACCAACTTAAAGCGTGGTGTTGAGGTTCCTTCTCTGAAGAGAGATAAGAAATGGAATTTCGTTCCTACTGTTAAAGTTGGTGACGAGGTACAGAACGGCGATATTATCGGTACCGTACAGGAGACCATCGTCGTCAACCATAAGATCATGGTTCCTTACGGGATCAATGGTAAGGTAAAAGAGATCAAAGCCGGTGAATTTACGGTGGAAGACGTTGTTGCTGTTATTGAAACAAAAGACGGTGACAAAGAAGTGGGAATGATGCAGACATGGCCGGTTCGTAAAGGCCGTCCTTATCTGAAAAAACTGCCGCCGGAAATGCCTCTGGTAACAGGACAGCGAGTAGTGGATACGTTCTTCCCTATCGCAAAAGGCGGTGTGGCAGCCGTTCCGGGACCTTTCGGAAGCGGTAAGACAGTTATCCAGCATCAGCTTGCAAAATGGGCTGAGGCCGACATCGTGGTTTATATCGGATGCGGCGAGCGTGGAAACGAGATGACAGACGTTCTGAACGAGTTCCCTGAACTGAAAGACCCGAAAACAGGACAGTCCTTGATGGAACGTACCGTTCTGATCGCAAATACCTCTGATATGCCTGTTGCGGCACGTGAGGCTTCTATTTATACAGGTATCACCATTGCAGAATATTTCCGTGATATGGGTTATTCCGTAGCTCTGATGGCAGACTCCACATCACGTTGGGCAGAGGCACTTAGAGAGATGTCAGGACGTCTGGAAGAGATGCCCGGTGAGGAAGGTTACCCTGCATACCTGGGTTCCCGTCTGGCGCAGTTCTACGAGAGAGCCGGACATGTGGTTTCTCTGGGAAGCGACCAGAGAGAGGGTGCACTTTCCGTTATTGGAGCCGTATCCCCTCCGGGTGGTGATATTTCCGAGCCTGTATCCCAGGCAACCCTGCGTATCGTTAAGGTGTTCTGGGGACTGGATTCCGCACTGGCATACAAACGTCATTTCCCGGCGATCAACTGGCTGACCAGCTATTCCCTGTATGTGGATAACATGGCTGACTGGTTTGACGATAATGTGGCTGCAGACTGGATGGAGAACCGCCAGAAGCTCATGAGTCTTCTGCAGGATGAGGCGGAACTGGAAGAGATCGTTAAGATGGTTGGTATGGATGCCCTCTCAGCTTCTGACAGGCTGAAAATGGAGGCTGCCCGTTCCATCCGTGAGGACTTCCTGCATCAGAACTCTTTCCATGAGGTGGACACCTACAGTTCACTGAAGAAACAGCATCTGATGATGAAGCTGGTTCTGGCTTTCTATGAGCAGGCAAAGGAGGCACTGGAAAAAGGTGCGAATATCCAGGGGCTGATCAAAATGGAAGTACGTGAGAAGATCGGCCGTTTTAAATATGTGACCGAAGACAAACTGGACAAAGAATATGATGCAGTTTTAAAAGAGCTTGCTGCTGATATTGCCAATGTATTTGGGAAGGAGGACTTCTAATGCCGAAAGAGTATAGAACCATACAGGAAGTTGCCGGCCCTCTGATGTTGGTGCGCGGTGTTGAAAATGTACATTTTGATGAGTTAGGTGAGATCGAGCTGGCAAGCGGTGAGACACGCCGCTGCCGTGTACTTGAGATCAACGGAAGCGATGCCCTGGTACAGCTTTTCGAGAGTTCTACAGGTATCAACCTGTCTGACAGTAAGGTGCGTTTCCTGGGACGAAGCATGGAGCTTGGGGTATCTGAGGATATGCTGGGCCGTGTATTCGACGGTATGGGACGTCCTATAGATGAAGGTCCGGAGATCCTTCCGGATGAGAGACGTGATATCAATGGTCTGCCTATGAACCCGGCTGCCAGGATGTACCCGGAAGAGTTCATTCAGACCGGTGTATCTGCCATTGATGGTCTGAACACACTGGTTCGTGGCCAGAAGCTGCCGATTTTCTCCGCATCAGGTCTTCCTCATGCGCAGCTGGCAGCACAGATCGCGAGACAGGCTAAGGTTCGCGGTACGGGTGAGAACTTCGCCGTTGTATTTGCCGCTTTAGGTATTACCTTTGAGGAGTCTAACTTCTTTATTGAAAGCTTTAAAGAGACAGGAGCTATTGACAGGACAGTTCTGTTCATCAACCTGGCAAATGACCCGGCTGTTGAGCGTATCGCAACGCCTAAGATGGCCCTCACTGCAGCAGAATATCTTGCATTTGAAAAAGATATGCATGTACTGGTAATCCTTACCGATATCACAAACTACGCAGATGCCCTGCGTGAGGTTTCCGCAGCCCGTAAAGAGGTTCCGGGACGCCGTGGATATCCGGGTTACATGTACACAGACCTGGCAACCATGTATGAAAGAGCAGGACGTAAGAAAGGAAGTAATGGTTCCATTACCATGATTCCGATCCTTACCATGCCTGAGGATGATAAAACCCATCCGATCCCTGACCTTACCGGATATATCACTGAGGGTCAGATCATCCTGAGCCGTGAGCTTTACAGAAAGGGTGTAACACCGCCGATTGATGTTCTGCCGTCTCTGTCACGACTGAAAGATAAAGGTATCGGTGAAGGCAAGACACGTGCTGACCATGCAAACACCATGAACCAGTTATTCGCTGCCTATGCCCGTGGTAAAGAGGCAAAGGAGCTGATGACGATCCTCGGTGAGGCAGCGCTTTCTGATATTGACCTTATCTATGCTAAATTCGCGGATGCTTTTGAGGCAGAGTATGTTTCACAGGGCTATACCACAAACCGCGATATTGAGGAGACACTGCGTATCGGCTGGAAGTTGCTCTCCATACTGCCGAGGAGCGAGCTGAAACGTATTGATGATAAATTCCTTGATGAATATTACGGTAAACAATAATGCCGGCGGAACAGCAGGACAAAATATCCTACTGTTCCATCAGAAAATGCATAGAAAGAGGTGATTGTCTTGGCATCTACCCAGGTGAATCCTACCAGAATGGAGCTTACCAAGCAGAAGAAAAAGCTGGTTACCGCCGTCAAGGGTCACAAGCTTTTGAAGGACAAACGTGACGAGCTTATGCGTCAGTTCCTGGATCTGGCAAGAGAAAATATGGCTCTGCGCCTGAAAGTGGAAGAGGGTATTAAAGAGGCTAACAAGAACTTCGTGATCGCAAAAGCCGGCATGTCCGAACAGACCCTGAACACAGCGCTGATGGCACCAAAACAAGAGGTGTATCTGGATGCGGGCAAGAAGAATGTCATGAGTGTTGACATTCCTGTCTTCCAGTCCCAGACCAGGACCGCGGATGCAAATGACATCTATTCCTACGGTTTTGCCTTTACATCAGGTGACCTGGACGGCGCGGTGAAATCTCTGGCAGATATCCTGCCGGATATGCTGAAGCTTGCGGAGATAGAGAAGTCCTGCCAGCTTATGGCTTCCGAGATTGAGAAGACCCGACGCAGAGTAAACGCTCTGGAACATGTTATTATTCCGGAGACGCAGGAAAATATTAAGTATATTACCATGAAGTTGGACGAGAGCGAGAGAAGTACACAGATCCGTCTGATGAAAGTAAAAGATATGATGCTTGAAGAAGCGCATCATTATAAGGAAAAGGACAGAGAACGCGCATACAGCGCGGGCTGATATGTCTGATGGAAGAATCCTATTTTCCAGAAGCACTGACAGGTTGTCAGTCCGCTGGAAGATAGGATTTTTTTAGAAAGAATCCCGATACTGCCTGGGAGTCATGCCTGTGTATTTTTTAAACACGGAAATATAATGACTCTGACTGGAAAAGGCCAGTATCATGCTGATTTCAGAAATAGAATACTGAAAAACAGTCAGCAGAGACTTGGATGTCTCCACACGCTTCCGGTTCAGGTATTCCATAGGGCTTATAGCCATTTCCTGGCGGAACAGATGGGAGAAACGGTCTTTGCTCAATCCCGCTGCATGGGCAATGTCGGAGAGGCATATTTTTTCCTGCTGATGGTCATTTATGAAATTCACGGCTCTGCGTATGGCCGGAGAATGGGTGGTGATACCTTTTGCCTTTGCTGCTGCTGCCGTGAATTCACAGGTGGCCTGGTCACGCAGAGTAAGAAGGCGTGTGATGGAAGTGCATTTTTCAGAAGCTTGGATAAAGCTGTCGCTCATTGCATAGGCTATATCTTCCTCCGCGCCGCCTTCAATAGCGGCCCTGGTGATCTGGGTAATGTGGGCAATGAAAAGATTCTGCGCGTGCCGCAGGGGATCTGCAGAGAGAATTCCCGGTTTACCTGTAAGGCTTAATTCGTTCATACATTCTTTGGCACGTATAAGGTCTCCTGCACGCACGGCGTCCAGGAGATTTTTTTCGTAGGAATAAGGTGTGTGAAACGCGGAGGATTCTCTTCGATGAAAGAGTGTCTTTTGCACAGCAGCAGGTATAGGTGCGGGAGTGATCAGGTCATTTGCCTCCATAATATCCTCCGCATTGATCCGTTCCCGGTAGAATAAGCTGCAGGCCAGGGAAAGATAATTATAAAAGTATTCCTGTTCCATAACAGGCAGCGCTGACATTAGCGTGTAACGGCTGCCCGGAGACAGTGCGCACAGCCCCGGGAAAGCCTGTTTCAATTCCCTGTCGGAAAGCCGGGAAAAGAGACAGGGACCAAAGTGTAGAGAAAAACAACCGTCAGCCGGGGGAAGAGAGAGCCCGGCACTGTAATACGCGCTGTTTTCCATGAAGAGAACAGGCAGCGGGGCCGTACCTTTTCGGGGCAGTTTCTTGGGCATGCGGGGAAGGGGGAATAAGTCCATACCTTCAAGCCGGGGATAGGTGAAGCATATGCTGCCGTCCGGTGCCTGGCAGAAGACAGGTATCTGTGTCAAGTGATAAAGCAGGCGGCAGTTATGGCGGATGGTTTGCATATCCATGTGGTGTTCCTCCAGAGATCATATAAGCTTATTTAAGTATAACAGAAATGAGAATTTGTGACAATAATATGATAGAAACAGCAGGATTATGATATTCATTCGGGCGTTTGCGTGGTATTTTAATGATATACCTCATCATGCGGCACAACGGTAAAAAAGCATGGTGCATTTATGCAAAGGAGCGGATAAATATGAAGCGAGATGTTAAAGCAATTGTAAAACAAATGACTCTGGAAGAGAAAGCAGGCATGTGTTCCGGTAAGGATTTCTGGCATTTGAAAAGTGTGGAAAGGCTGGGTATCCCTGAGGTGATGGTCAGCGACGGACCTCACGGACTTAGAAAACAGGATAAAGAAGCAGACCATCTGGGTGCAAATGAGAGTATCAAAGCAGTATGTTTTCCTACTGCCTGTGCTACCGCCTGCTCTTTTGACAGAGAACTGCTGGAAACTTTGGGGGAGACACTTGGTGAGGAATGCCAGGCAGAAAATCTGTCGGTGATCTTAGGGCCGGCAGTGAATATTAAGCGGTCTCCTCTGTGCGGAAGAAATTTTGAGTATTTTTCCGAAGACCCGTACCTGGCTTCCCAGATGGCTGCGGCACATATAAAGGGTGTGCAGTCTAAAAATGTGGGAACCTCCATCAAACATTTTGCCGCAAATAATCAGGAACACAGGAGAATGTCCTGTTCCTCTGAAATTGATGAGAGGACATTTCGGGAGATTTATCTGGCTGCATTTGAAACAGCAGTCAAGGAAAGCAGACCGGATACGGTGATGTGCTCTTATAATAAGATCAACGGCACCTTTGCGTCTGAGGATCACAGGCTGCTCACGGAGATCCTGAGAGACGAGTGGGGATTTGAAGGATATGTTATGTCTGACTGGGGTGCAGTCAATGACAGGGTAAAAGGACTGGAAGCAGGGCTTGACCTGGAGATGCCGGCAAGCGGCGGACATACGGATGCGGAGATCGTGGAAGCTGTGAGATCCGGTGAGCTTAAGGAAGAGGTTCTGGATACTGCAGTGGAAAGGATCCTGAACATTATCTTTAAATTCACGGATAACCGACAGCCCGGAAACTTCGATAGGGAGGAAGATCATAAACTGGCGGGAAAGATTGCCAGGGAATCCATGGTGCTGCTGAAAAATGACGGGATTCTGCCGCTGAAAGAGAATGGTCAGAAGATTGCATTTATCGGTAAATTTGCAGAGAAGCCCAGGTTCCAGGGCGGCGGAAGTTCACACATTAACTCGTTTAAGGTGACCGGCGCACTGGAGGCTGTGAAGAAATATGCGGATGTGTCCTATGCCCAGGGATATGATGTGAAAGAAGATAAGGCAGATGAAGCCATGCTTGCAGAGGCTGTTGCAGCAGCAGAGAATGCGGATATAGCTGTGATATTTGCAGGGCTTCCCGATGCGTTTGAATCGGAGGGGTATGATCGGGAGCATATGAGAATGCCGGAATGCCAGAACAGACTGATCGCTGAGATCGTAAAGGTACAGCCCAATACCGTGGTGGTCCTTCACAATGGTTCTCCTGTGGAAATGCCCTGGGCGGATGATGTGAAGGGCATCCTGGAATCCTACCTGTGCGGACAGGCAGTGGGAGAGGCTCAGGTGGATCTTCTTTTCGGCAGGGCAAATCCGTGCGGTAAGCTGGCAGAGACCATTCCGTATAAACTGTCTGATAATCCTTCCTATCTGAATTTCCCCGGAGATGGGAAGACCGTGGAGTACAGGGAAGGCGTATTTGTTGGGTACCGCTATTATGATACAAAGGAAATGCCTGTTCGCTATCCCTTTGGTTATGGCCTGAGTTATACTACCTTTGCCTACAGTGATCTGAAGCTCTCCGCAAAAGAAATAAAGGATACGGACAGGCTGACCGTTTCCCTTAAAGTTAAAAATACGGGGGACATGGCAGGCAGGGAAATTGTGCAGCTCTATGTGGCGGATAAGACAGGGGTTGTGAGCAGACCGGTGAAAGAACTGAAGAATTTTGCCAAAGTGGAGCTGGAACCGGGCGAGGAAAAGACAGTTATAATGGAGCTGGATAAGAGAAGTTTTGCGTGGTATAATACAGAAATTTCAGACTGGTATGCAGCTACCGGGACATATGAGATCCTTGTGGGAAGTTCATCCAGGGACATCCATTTAAGGGATGCGGTACAGCTTGTCTCCACAACAGAAATTTCCGTAAAGATTCATATGAATACCACAGTCGCAGAACTGTTGGCAGAGCCTAAAGCGAAAGAGATCATGAGTGGGCTGTTGAAAACCATGATGGAAAATATCGGGGCAGGAGATGATGGGGAAAGTGCAGCCAGTGAAGCCATTTCTCCGGAAATGTCTCTTAAAATGATGGAGAACTCACCGCTTAGGACATTCAGAAGTTTTGCGGGGGTCAGTACACGGGAAGTACAGGAACTTATAGCAAAACTCCAGGCAGCAGTGGATGGGAAATAGAGGAATATAGCGCAGGGCTTGGCTGCTTGAAAGCGGGTCTGCGGACTTATTCATGGAATGATTGAAAAAGTACATTTTTGGTAACTATTCAGTAGGTCTGCGCATTCACTGCGCTGACCGTATGAAAAAGTAGTGCCGGCAGGCATCCAGCCCATCGCGAAGCGTTTTTTACGGCTGGATGCGTAATGGTTCAGCTTGTCTGAACTGTTACATATTTTTAACGGACAGGCGGGAAAGTATATTCCCGGCTGTCCGTTTGTGGTATAATTGAGGAAAAATAACCCGAGACTGAACGGATGAGGAGGTATTTATATGTTTCGATGGGGAATTATGGGCGGCGGTTTTATATCATCCCAGTTTGCCAGGGGGCTGGAGGAAGCGGCAGATATGCAGGTGGAAGTGTTGGCATCCAGGTCCGGAAGGAATGATTACGGGATAAAGGCAAAGAAATACTGCTGTTCTTATGAAGAGCTGGTAAATGATAAAGAGGTGGATGCAGTGTATGTAGGGACAATCCACCCTCAGCATCTTTCGTGTGTAAAGGCCTGCCTGAAGGCTGGGAAACCTGTATTGTGCGAGAAGCCGGTGACTATGAACGCCAGGGAACTGGAAGAGATCCTTCATTTGGCCAAGGAGAACCAAACCTTTTTTATGGAGGCTATGTGGACCAGGTTCATTCCTGCCATGCGGGGGCTTAGAAAGGAAATACAGGCTGGTGTGTACGGAAAAGTACATAATATGCATTTTACATTTGGCGGGCCTGCCAAACCAGAGACAAGGCGTCTGTTTGAGGCAGGACTTGGGGGCGGAGCACTTCTTGATGTGGGAGTCTACGGTGTGAGTGTTGCACAGTATCTTCTGGGAGAGGCGCCGGATGTAATACATGCATGGTCTGAAAAAAATGAGGAGACAGTGGATTTAAATACATGCATTCAGATGACTTATCCATGCGGATGCCTGGCGGATATGGTATTTTCCATCAATAGAAAAGTGGACAACAGGGCAGTGATCATCACGGATAAGGCAGAACTTGAAATACCGTATTTCTGGCGTCCGAATACCGTATATTTGTTTGAACCAAATGAAGATTTCCGTACGGATACGCTGAAAGAAAAAAGAGTTGTGGAAGTGGCGGGGAACGGATACCATTATGAGGCTTTGGAGGTACAGAAGATGCTTAAGGAGGGCAGGATGGAGAGTCCGGTCATGCCCTGGGAAGAGAGTCTTCAGATCATGAAAGAACTGGATGAGATCAGAAGGATCTGCGGAATCCGTTATCCGCAGGACGCTGAGTGATAAGAGAAGAGGGAGTAGAGGCAGGATGTCAAAGGAGAGACAGGAATTTTTGATCGGCACGTATACGGAGACCGTTATATTTGGTGACGGAAGCCGTTTTGCAGGTAATGGTCAGGGCATATATTGGGCAGATATAGATATGGTATCCGGTAAAATAAGGCTGAAACAGATCATAGAGGGGATAAAAAACCCCTCTTATGTCTGCGCAGATAAAGCCGGAAAAAGAATCTATGCGGTCAGTGAACTGGAAGAGTATGAAGGGCATAAAAGCGGCGCTGTAAGTGTCTATGAGGTGGGGGAGGATGGTTCAGTGAAGCTGCTGGACAGGAAACCTTCCATGGGAACAAATCCCTGTCATCTGTATCTGGATGAGACAGAGGGGATATTGTACATCAGTAATTATGGAAGCGGTTCTGCCTGTGCTTACAGGATCGGTCAGGAGGGGCGCTTTCAGGAGCCTGCCATGGTGATCCAGCATCAAGGGCATTCCGTGGATGAAGAACGGCAGGAGGGGCCGCATGTGCATTCTATTCATCCATGCCGGTTTGGAAAAGGAGTGCTGGTGTGTGATCTGGGACTGGATAGGATCAGTCGCTGTGTGGTCAGGGAGCAGGATGGCCGGTGGCTCTTTACAGAGGAGGAAAGCTGGATGACAAAGCCCGGATACGGCCCGAGGATGTTGGTTTATCATCCCTCTCTGCCCATATTCTATGTGGTGCAGGAGATGGGGAACAGGGTTCTTGTATATGAGTATGGAAATGGTACACCGCAGCAGGTACAGGATGTTTCCAGTCTTGTGACCGAAGACAGAGGGATTTTTAATACGGCTGCCGAAATACGCATCCATTCCTCGGGGACAAGGCTTTATGTTTCCAACAGAGGCGCTGACTGTATTACGGTATATGATGTGGACGGGGCAGGGAGGATTGCGCCAAACAGCAGTATACCTTCCGGTGGGAAGACGCCCCGGTGCTTTGCTGCGGCTGAAGATACAGAGTCAGGGAATACATTTCTGGTGATCGCAAACCAGGATTCTGATCAGCTTCTATCTGTGAAGCACACGGACTGCCATATGGCGGAAACGGAGGATGAACTGCAGGTGGGAAGCCCTGTCTGTGTCTGGTTATTATAAAAGGATCAATAGCTGTGAGCTGCCGGGTCTTTAGGCGGCTTTCAGGTTAAAATAGGAGGTTAGGCGGCAGATTTCCGCCTTGGAAAGAAGAGTAAGATGAAGAAGTCATATGAGATAGATATGTGCAGCGGGCCGCTTTGGGGGAAGCTTCTGCTGTTTTCCGTGCCGCTTATCTTATCAGGTATTCTGCAGCTTTTATTTAATGCTGCAGATATTGTGGTGGTGGGAAGGTTTTCAGGAAACCATGCGCTTGCAGCAGTGGGGTCTACCAGTTCCCTGATACAGCTTTTTGTCAATGTATTTATTGGATGCTCTATTGGGACAAATGTTTTAGTGGGGCGTTTTTATGGGGCAAAGGATGCTAAGAATGTCAGTGAGACTGTGCACACGTCCATTTTATTCAGTATTGTATGCGGTTGTATCCTTATTTTTCTGGGAGTGGCATTTGCAAGACCCATGCTGGAATGGATGGCAACACCCCCGGAAGTGTTGGGGCAGGCAGTGCTTTATATGAGGATTTTCTTTGTGGGTATGCCGGCTATGATGCTCTATAATTTTGGAGCGGCGGTGTTGAGAGCTACGGGAGATACCCAGAGGCCGCTGTATTATCTGCTGCTGGCTGGGGTTATCAATGTGGTGCTGAACCTGTTTTTTGTGATCGTGTGCGGACTGGGTGTGGCGGGGGTAGCGCTGGCTACGATCATTTCCCAGGCAGTGTCAGCACTTCTCGTACTGCGCTGTCTTATGCATACGGAGGGCATGTGCAGGCTGGAGCTGAAGAAGCTGAAATTGCACAGGGACAAGCTGAAGCACATTGTGCGCATTGGGCTTCCGGCCGGGATGCAGAGCGCCATATTTTCCATATCAAATGTACTGATCCAGTCATCCGTTAATTCATTCGGTGCCATTGCTATGGCCGGAAATACGGCGGCATCCAATCTGGAAGGGTTTGTTTATACTTCCATGAATGCCATCTATCAGGCGACTTTAAGTTTTACCAGCCAGAATATGGGGGCAGGGAATCAGAAGCGGATCGATCAGATCCTGTGGAGGTGCCTGGTGTTGGTGACGGTCATCGGTGGTATTTTCGGATGTCTTATGGTATTGTTTTCACCCCATTTGCTGGGGATCTATTCCTCGGATGCGGAGGTGATCGCATATGGGATACAGCGGCTTAAGATTATATGCCTTCCGTATTTTCTTTGCGGAATTATGGAGGTGCTGGTGGGGAGTCTGCGCGGCATGGGATATTCGGTTATGCCTATGCTGGTATCCCTGACCGGAGCCTGTGGACTTAGGATCGTATGGATCTTTACCGTATTTGCCTGGCAGCACAGCCTGTTTGTTTTGTATCTGTCGTATCCCATAACCTGGGTGATCACTGCGGCAGCACATCTGGTATGCTGGTGTAAGCTGCGGCAGATCATGAAAAAGCGTAAGTATTCAGTGCCGTAACAGATTGGTTGATTGCGGACATTTGGGAGGGCTGTGCATTTACTTTTCCTATTAGAATGATTGGCAGACAGGGAGAGTTTGCAGTTTAGAATGATCGGCAGACAGGCAGAGTTTGTAGTTTAGAATGTTTGGCAGACAGGCAGAGTTTGCAATTTAGAATGTTTGGCAGACAGGCAGAGTTTGCAGTTTAGAATGTTTGGCAGACAGGCAGAGTTTGCAGTTTAGAATGATTGGCAGACAGGCAGAGTTTACAGTTTAGAATGTTCGGCAGACAGGTAACGTGTTATGGTAAAGACAGTTTTAGATGGTTTTTGTCTGTAACAGCGAAGGTAAGGAACAATTATGGCGCGCCAATTGGGAATGCCAGAAAGGAGTGGTCAGTATGGGAAGGTTTAAGATTGAGATAGGTGATATTACAACGTATCGTGTGGATGCCATTGCTAATGCGGCAAACTGTTCCCTTTTAGGGGGCGGTGGTGTTGACGGGGCTATCCACAGAGCTGCGGGACCGGAACTTTTGGAGGAATGCAGAGGGCTTGGAGGATGTGAGACAGGTCAGGCAAAGATAACAAAAGGGTATGGGCTGCCTGCTGAATATGTGCTTCATACACCGGGGCCTGTCTGGAGCGGTGGGGCTTTTGGGGAGCCGGAATTGCTGAAAAATTGTTATGAAAACTGCATCCGGTTAGCGCATGAACATGGGTGCAAGACCGTGGCATTTCCGTCTATCAGTACGGGGATTTACGGTTATCCTCTGGATCAGGCTGCCCGTATTGCGGTAAAGACCATTCGGGAAGGACTGGAAAAGTATCCCGATATAGAAGAGATCATTATGGTATGTTTTAGTGAGAGAGTGGAAAAGGCTTATAAAAAAGCAGATAACTATTGAGTACGCTGGATAGTTACAAAAGAAGATGCGTTGTGGAGAAAATAGACAGATAAACAGGCATCATGGATTAGACAGGAAAGGAATCTTGAAGAAATGAAAAAATGGAAAAATCTTTTAGCCGGACTGGTGGTTCTGGCGCTTCTTATGACCGGATGCAGTGCAGTGGAGCAGGCAGCAGGGAGTGGGCAAACGTCAGAGAGCAGCCAGGCGGCAGGGAGCGGGCAAACGCCGGAGAGCAGCCAGGCAATGGACAGTGGGCAAACGTCAGAGAACAGCCGAGCAGCAGGAAGCGGGCAAACGTCAGAGAGTAGTCAGGCAGCAGAGAGCGGACAAACATCAGAAAGCAGTCAGGCGGCAGATGTTGTACAGACAGAAGGCGATGGCTCGGCGACGGGCAGTGGACAGCTGACGGTGCATTATCTGGATGTAGGGCAGGGGAACGCAGCGCTTTTGGAGTCTGACGGACACTATATGCTCATAGACGGTGGGAACCGGAAAGCGTCCTCCTTTGTTGTAAGCTATCTGAAACGGCAGAATGTGGAGGCGCTGGACTATATACTGATCTCCCATTTTGATGAGGACCATTTGGCAGGGGCTATCGGTGCGCTTTACCAGTTTCCTGCGGGGAAAGTCATAACGGCTGATTATGAGACAGATTCTTCCATTTATAAGTCTTATCTGGAAGCTATGGATAAACAGGGGTATCAGGAGATACACCCGTCACAGGGGGATGTATTTACCCTCGGAAGTGCTTCCGTACGAATCATCTCCCCGGTTGCCTACGGACATGAGGATGAGAATGAGGATTCCGTGGGAGTCATAGTGGAAAATGGGGATAACCGTATCTTTTTTGGAGGAGACATGGGGAAAACCGGTGAAAAAGAAGTGATGGAGTCCGGTGTGGATATTGGGGCAGATGTATTTTTGCTGAATCATCACGGTTCTTATCTGAGCAGTGGATTTCTGGAGCGTATTTCTCCATCCTGCGCGGTGATAAGCTGCGGAGACGGCAACAGTTACGGGCATCCCAGGCAGGATACCATAAAGCTGTTGGAGGACGCCGGGATTCCTGTATTCCGTACAGACAAGCAGGGGACAGTCATTCTCCACAGCGATGGAAAAACGATATCCTGGGAACAGGAGCCATGTAATGATTACTCGCCCGGCACAAGAACGGCGTCCGGTGATAAGGAGGAACCTTATGTGGAGGAAAATAACAGCGATGCGGAGCACTGTGACTATGTATTGAACACACATACGAAAAAAATCCACCTGCCTTCCTGCTCTTCTTTGAAGGGGATGAAGGAAGAAAATAAGGCTTATTATAAAGGCAGTAAAGACGAGCTTATGGATAACGGATATGAGGCATGCGGGAATTGTAAGCCATGAGCTTATAATAAATCAAAAAGGTACAAACGAAACAGTTAATATGATTGGATTTCGTAACTATTCAGTAGGTCTGCGCATTCACTGCGCTGACCGTAAGAAAGTGTACCACGGCCAAGCAAAAATCCCATCGCCAAAGGCAAGTTTGCATGGATTTTTGCCTGTAACTGTGAGGGTACTGAACAGTTATTGGATTTCTAAATAAAAGGGGGCAGTATTATGAAAGCATACCAGATGAAGATTGCAGTTAAGAATTCACATCCGCCCATATGGAGGCGGTTTGTCGTTCCGGCCGGACTGAGTTTTTCGCAGCTCAGTGTTGTCCTCAATGAGGTTATGGGGTGGTGCGGATATCACTTGTTTAAATTTGAATTTTACCATTTGAAGATAAGTCTTGAAGAGGAATTTGAGGATTTCATAGGTCTGGATGATATGGAGTATCTGAAGGCATCCGAAACACTCATAGATCCTTTTATGGAGCAGGAAGACTGGTTTACTTATGTGTACGATTTTGGAGATTACTGGGAGCATAGGGTGACTATTGAAAAGGTTATAGAGGACTATGCCTTTTCTTACCCTGTTGTTCTTAAGTATAAGGGAGAAACGCCATATGAGGACTGCGGAGGTATTTACGGATATTATGATCTTTTGGAGATTCTAAAGGATTCGTCCCATCCGGAGTTTGAGAATATGAAGAGCTGGACAGAGGAGCATTTTACCTCTGTTTATGATATGGGCGAAGTAAATAAATCGTTGAAACATATGGCTTTGAAGAAGAAAAAAAGCAGACCTATGCTTCAGAACGAGATCTACGAAGCGTTAATAGAGAAGGGCAGCGGCTTCAAAACGATTCAGTGTGTCAATAAGGGTGTAAATGATAATAAGGATGAAGCGTTGAGTGAAAAAATGATTTCTAAAATGGATGACATCCTTAAGGAGTATGAGACACAATATAAACAGTTAAAAGACGCGTGGGGAGCCGATTTGGCAAAGGGGACACTCAGGGATATTCTGGAGGATTACCGCAAG
Organism: Blautia marasmi; assembly: GCF_900258535.1. Lineage (NCBI taxonomy): Bacteria > Bacillati > Bacillota > Clostridia > Lachnospirales > Lachnospiraceae > Blautia > Blautia marasmi. The sequence goes on along the minus strand of NZ_OIWX01000001.1, from coordinate 1,607,056 downwards.
GATGATCTGCAGGAGATTTGTGAATTACATGGTCTTTCCGGTTATAGGAAATTTTTAAAGAAAGATTTAATAGATTTTGTATACGAAAAGCTTTTGTCAAAGGAGGTTATGTGCAGATGCCTCCTGTATATGAATGATACGGAATTGACCCTTATGGATAAAGGAAATACAGGTGTGGATGAATCCGATGATGTATGGAATCTTGTGGAGAGCGGATATGCTGGAGCAACCTACATAGAGGTGGTTTATGTTCCGGAAGATGTGAAGGACGCCTTCCGTAAAAATTGCGATGAGGAGTGGAAAAAGGAACGGAAAAGAGTGCAGGATATTTTGCATCATATCAACGCCTGTGTAGAACTGTATGGAATTTGTCCCCTGGAACGGATGATTTCCATGTATGAAAAGAATACTGGAAATATAATCTCAGAGGCAGAACTGCGGGAATTTTGTGGTCAAATCCCCGGATTTTTAAAGTATTTTGAAATCGTTGGGAACGAACTGGTTCAGGAACATTTGCTGGAAGCTGGCAGAATGCAGCATTTGAAAAGCATGCAGGGAATCAAGGCCTATTATACCCCAACAAGAGAAGAAATACAGACGCTCGGAGGTTACTTTTATGTGCCTTTTGACAGATATATGAATGAAATGGCAGATTTTTTTGAGGAGTTTTCAGTAGAGAAAGAGGAGGATGCCAGGGATATATGCAGGAACATTCAGCGCATAATTCGTATTGGCGGTCAGATTGGGGACATTATGAACTATCTGGAAAACGATTTGGTCATGATAGATGAGACAGTATTCCCACAGTTTGCAGAAATTCTGATGAGAGTCTGGAATCATACACGTATGCAAATGAACCGAGGGTATATGCCAGATGAAATGTCATGTCCTGAGTCTGTAAAGAAAGTAAAGGAGAAGGCAGCCGGGATGGGATTTCAGCCGCTGGGTGATACGCCCGGCGGGAAAGCGGATATTATTGATTTCCAGGAAGAACGCAGGAAAAAGATATATCCAAATGATACCTGTCCATGTGGTTCAGGGAAAAAGTATAAGCATTGCTGCGGTAAGAAAAAATAGAAGATAGAAACTGTTTCGTACCCTCACAGTTACAGGCACCCCCATGTATGGCTTGACGATGGGATTTCTGTTTGGCTGCCGAATGCCTTTTTATGGTCAGCGCAGTGCATGTGCAGACCGACTGAATAGTTACGGAATATATCCTTTCAGGGGTAGAAAAAAAGACAAGATGTGGAAGTGATTTCCGAAATCTTGTCTTTTTTTCTGGATTAATACATGGTTTAATCTTCCACTAAAATAGCGTTCGGATAGATTTGTTCCATGCGTTCATCGGTAAAATTCTTATCCAGAAAACGGGTGACAGCATTGTCATTATCAGATTTATTGGAGTGACGCTCTGTGTATCGGTTCAGTGCAAGGCCTGACATGATCATGTTAAATATCATGAACAGGATCATAAGCCATGTTATGGGGATTCCGGCTCTCTTGGGGATTTTTTCAATCAGCGAAGACAGCAGCGGGTAAAGGCATTTCAGCCAGATGACTGCGGCAATGCCCCAGAAAAAGCAGTATAACAGGTTGATCCTGCCTCCCAGATTAAAAGGAATATTGCTGTAATCCCAGAACACGGTGCCAAAAACCAACTCTGTAAACACACTGCATATGTATTCATAAGCGCCGCCTAATATGGTACCGAAGATAAAGATATAGCTGTCACTGCGGCTGCGGTATTGATATAGAATAGCGGTCAGCAGGACACAGCCCAGGCCCCATACGATGCTGAAAGGTCCATAGACAACACTGCTGCGGCTCATGAGTTTTCCGGTAGTTGCAAGGCAGAAAACAGTCTCGGTGATATCTCCCAGGAAGGCTCCGAGGAAAAACAGGCAGACCAGCTTATAGAACGAACAGCCCACAGCAAATACACCGGCACGCTCTCTGGCTGCCTCCATCTGCCGTTCCTTTTCCTGTCTGGCAGCCAGTAATTCTTTCGCTTCCAGGCTGGGATAAGCCTTAGCCATATGCTTCTGTACCCATCCGGTCAGGCCTTCACCCATCATATCTGCGGCCTTTTGCAGGTTTTCGGATACATCTTCAATAATGGAGAGCTTTCGCAGTCTGGAGTGCACGGCTTTGATGGCCATAACCGTTCCTGCCAAGTCGAGACAGAGGACAACGTAAAGGATGATCAGTATTATGGTTCCCAGATTGGAAGGAATCAAAGCAAGCAGTTCTTTCAGGGAAGGGTTGATAAAGGAAATACATATTACGGCTGAGAGTCCCCATACAATGGTGTAGGGAAGGTTGACATAACCTCCAAACTGAAATCTTTTTCGTGAGTAATCCCACCATTTCCGATGGAATATCTTTTCCAGAACAAAGCCTGTTGAAAATGTGATAACAGATGAAAGGATCACACCGCCCAGAAAAAGAAAAAACAGGTGATTTCTAAGCTCCGGCAGAAATACGGCAAAAGCCACTGCGCCGAAACCATAAGCCGGACAATAAGGGCCAAATAAAAAACCCACATCAATAAACCGATGCTCCCTGACAGCCGCAACCGATGTGCCGATCGTCCAGCCGATGAAAGAATAGAGTAAGAAAAACCATAGAAGTTGATAAAGTGTGTAGTTCAAGTTATGCCTCCTTTGGGGTGGTGTTGCTTTTTATATACAATATACGTGGGGGTGGGAGATGTCAAGTGTATAGGGGGGAGATTTTCTGGTGCGAAATGACAGTGCACATGAATTTGCCGGGGGATTCGCACTTGATATGCGGTTAAAGGTAGAAGGGAATTTGGGAGAAATGGGATGAATCAGTGGAAATTAATTGTAAATGTGAGGGTAATGTGGTATTATATACAAAAAATAGTGAGAGTGTTTATGCATTTTTGCTGTCGCTGCCTTCGCGGTAGCGTAGATTGAAATTATATATTTACTCATTTTCCGATTTTGTTGCAATGTCGCTGCCTTCGCGGTAGCGTAGATTGAAATGTACGTCTGGCCAAACACAGATGCCTCACACTCCGTCGCTGCCTTCGCGGTAGCGTAGATTGAAATCTTCCTACATGTTCCGTTTTCCCATTGTTGACATAGTCGCTGCCTTCGCGGTAGCGTAGATTGAAATAGTGTATGTGAGTTTATAGTGGGCGATTATGAGAGTCGCTGCCTTCGCGGTAGCGTAGATTGAAATTAATGTGGCTAAGACACTGGAGAACAAACAGCTCCGTCGCTGCCTTCGCGGTAGCGTAGATTGAAATTTATTGCAACATACTCCTCAGTTCTAGGTCTCCCGTCGCTGCCTTCGCGGTAGCGTAGATTGAAATATCCTGGTTGCGACATTGACTTGCAAGGGTACAAGTCGCTGCCTTCGCGGTAGCGTAGATTGAAATAGCACCCTTTAAGCCTGCAAGCTGTGCCGATGTAGTCGCTGCCTTCGCGGTAGCGTAGATTGAAATGATAATGTCCGTATACCAACGCAAGAGGAGATTAGTCGCTGCCTTCGCGGTAGCGTAGATTGAAATCCTTTAAGCAAATACAGGTCATCATAATTACCTGTCGCTGCCTTCGCGGTAGCGTAGATTGAAATGTGTTAAATACCACTTGCAATAGCTCTCCTTCGTGTCGCTGCCTTCGCGGTAGCGTAGATTGAAATCATATTTGTACTGAAGATTTTTATATAATTCATTCGTCGCTGCCTTCGCGGTAGCGTAGATTGAAATCCATGCTGGTGGCAAACTGGCGCCGGGCCAGTCCGTCGCTGCCTTCGCGGTAGCGTAGATTGAAATTCAAATTCCCTATAACATGCCTCGCACCCCAGCGTGTCGCTGCCTTCACGGTAGCGTAGATTGAAATTTGTGTAATCTCTTCATCATTCTCATTTACTACTGTCGCTGCCTTCCGGTAGCGTAGATTGAAATAACATCATTTTGAAATGAGACTATGCAAATCTTTGTCGCTGCCTTCGCGGTAGCGTAGATTGAAATACCCTGGGGGCCGGGCAATTATCGCCTACTTTGTGTCGCTGCCTTCGCGGTAGCGTGTATTGAAATTTTTTACGGTCCACATTTGCATCACATGATAGAGTCGCTGCCTTTGCGGTAGCGTAAGTTAATTGAATTAAAACTGATATCCAGATGGCAATAGCAATCGTCGCCTGCCATCCTACAGCCATGTATGATCAAATATCCTACACTACATTAAGTAATAATTTGCATTGACATACAACCAAATTTCCCGGCATACATTGTAAAAACAACGTTTCCGGGAGATTTTTCCTTGAAAAGTTATATAGAAGAACGTGCTATATCCATAGCCAACTACATCATTGAAAACAACGCAACCGTCCGCCAGACCGCCAGGGAGTTCAAGGTGAGCAAAAGTACGGTCCACAAGGACGTTACAGAGCGTCTGCTGCAGCTTAATCCTTCGCTGGCTAAATGCGCCCGAAAGGTTCTTGACGTGAACAAGCAGGAGCGTCATATCCGCGGCGGGATGGCTACCAGGGAAAAATATCTGCACAAGGTGCAAAAATAACAAAAGAGACTCTTGTTTTGAAAAAAATATGGGCGTATAATTGTTCCTATCAAAATACAAAAGTTTATTGTGAGGGGAAGACAAATGAATCGATTCTTTTCAAATGCGGATTTGCGGAAGCTGATCATACCGCTGATTATCGACCAGTTTCTGCAGGCGTTTGTAGGACTTGCCGATTCTATTATGGTGGCCAGCGTGGGCGAGGCTGCCGTCTCAGGTGTATCATTGATCGATACGGTTATGGTATTGATCATCAACATTTTTACAGCACTGGCTACAGGAGGAGCCGTTATCGCAGGACAGTTCATCGGGAAAAAGAAAGCTGAGAATGCCTGCCAAGCAACCAACCAACTGCTGTCCTTTACCCTGAAAGCATCTTGTATCATTATGGTGCTTGGATATCTTGGGAAGAATCTTATTATCAATGGTGTATTTGGAAAGATTGAAGCAGACGTTATGTACAACTGCAATGTTTATCTGTTGATCGTATTTGCGTCTGTACCCATGATCGCCTTATACAATGCAGGCGCGTCTATTTTCCGCGCAATGGGGAACTCAACTATTGCCATGAAGACGTCCCTGCTTATGAATGCCATCAATCTGGGAGGAAATGCGCTGCTCATCTACGGCTTTCACAGAGGCGTGGAGGGTGTTGCGATTCCTACGCTTGTATCCAGAGGTGTGGCCTGCGTAGTAATGTTGTGTCTTTTAAATAATCAGAGCAGAATTCTGCATATCCACCATCCGTTTTCGTTTAAAACAGACTGGATGCTTCTGAAGAAAATACTGTATATCGGCATACCAAACGGCTTGGAAAACAGTATGTTCCAGCTTGGAAAAATCCTGGTGCTCAGTATTGTCACCGGATTTGGAACTGCATCCATTGCAGCGAATGCTGTGTCAAACAATGTGGCAACATTTGCGGTCCTGCCGGGAATGTCCATTGGATTTGCACTGCTGACAGTGGGGGCTCAGTGTGTTGGGGCAAATGATTTTGAACAGGTACATTATTATACGAAGAAACTGATGAAGGTTGCCTATGTTTCCCTGATAGGGATAAACATATTGTTAATGCTTGTTATGCCTTTCATCATCAGAGCCTATGGGTTATCAGCAGAGGCCAGTAATTACGCTTATAAAATTTTGATATACCATTCCATATGTGTGGTGACCATATGGCCATTGTCGTTTTCACTTCCGAATACTCTGCGTGCAGCAGCTGATGTACGTTTTACCATGCTCCTTGCCATTGTTTCCATGTGGATTTTCCGCATTGGATTCTCGGTACTGCTGGGAGTGAAACTGCATTGGGGCGTATTTGGCGTGTGGGTAGCCATGACCATTGATTGGCTGTTCCGCGCTGTTTGTTTTACGGTCCGCTACATAAGAGGGAAATGGCAGCACCAGTCACTTGTCTGATCAGAGTATACATCTGCCGGAGATATATTTCTCATGGGCAGTGTAATATATGAAAATACAAAAGGAGAAAGTATTGATGAAACAGGATATGATTGTTATTCTTGACCTGGGGAGCACAGAGAACACTGTACTTGCAAGAGAAATCCGGGATATGGGTGTGTACAGTGAGATTTATCCCCACGATATTACCAAAGAAGAGCTGGAAAAGCTCCCGAATGTAAAAGGAATCATCATTAACGGCGGACCGAACCATATGGTTGACGGTGTCCGCATTGATGTTAGACAGGAAATTTACCAGGCAGGCAGCCCTGTAATGGCAATTGACCATGAGCCGGCATCCTGCAGTGAGAAATACCAGGGCCTGTGCGGAGCGCAGAGAGCAGAGGTCCTCAAAAAGTTTGTATTTGAAACATGCAATGCGGAAGCAAACTGGAATATGAAAAACTTTGTTGCAGACCAGATTGAGATCGTCAGGGAGCAGGTTGGAGATAAAAAGGTTCTTCTGGCTTTATCCGGTGGAGTGGACAGCTCGGTTGTCGCAGCACTTTTGATCAAAGCCATTGGCAAACAGCTTACCTGTGTGCATGTGAATCATGGACTCATGCGCAAAGGTGAATCCGAAAGTGTAGTGGAAGTGTTTAAAGACCAGATGGATGCAAATCTGGTTTATGTGGATGCTTCAGAGCGTTTCCTGACAAAGCTGGAAAATGTGGATGATCCGGAGCAGAAGCGAAAAATAATCGGTGCGGAATTTATCCGTGTCTTTGAGGAAGAGGCAAGAAAACTGGAAGGGATTGAGTTCCTGGGACAGGGAACCATTTATCCTGACATTGTGGAAAGCGGGACAAAAACAGCCAAAATGGTGAAATCCCATCATAATGTGGGCGGCCTGCCTGAGGATTTACAGTTTAAACTGGTGGAACCTCTGAAACAGTTATTTAAAGATGAGGTACGTGCCTGTGGGATTGAGCTTGGGCTTCCGGAAGAAATGGTGTACAGACAGCCGTTCCCGGGACCGGGGCTTGGCGTTCGGTGCCTGGGTGCAATTACCAGGGAGCGTCTTGAGGCAGTGCGCGAATCAGATGCGATTTTGCGTGAGGAATTCAAGAATGCAGGTCTGGATAAAACAGTATGGCAGTATTTCACCGTTGTTCCGGATTTCAAATCAGTCGGTGTACGTGACAATGCCAGAAGCTTTGAATATCCAGTGATCATCCGTGCAGTCAATACAGTGGATGCCATGACCGCAACGATTGAGCAGGTTGACTGGAAGGTACTTCTTAAAATTACTGACCGTATAATGAAAGAAGTCAAAAACGTGAACCGTGTCTGCTATGATATGAGTCCAAAGCCAAACGCTACGATTGAATGGGAATAACCCGAAATGTTGAGGCAAAAAGTGCGGATATTTGTGGTTAATGTATTGCATTAAAATTTAAAACGAAAGAGAAATGTAGGTAAAATATGAACAGTAAGATGTTTCAAGAACCAAAAGCGCCTGTGAAACTTCCAGTCACAGAAGATGTAGTTTCTGTTCTGGAAGATGCAAAAATATCTGAGGAAGAAATTACAGGCTGCTGTTTTAAGGGAGTGTTTATCACTAAGTTTGATGGAAAACTGCTTCGCTTCAAAAAAATGGCTTTTGAAAACTGTAAGTTTATAAGCTGTTTCTTCGATGAAGCCAGTTTTACTGATGTACGTTTTAAGAACTGCGACTTTTCCAACACTAGCCTCACGGATGTGTATTTTAAAAGATGTTCCTTTCAGTCCTGCAAGGCTGTCGGAGCTGATTTTTACGGTAGTCTTATGCGTCATGTGTCCTTTCTGGAATGTAATCTTTCTGACATGAATCTGGATGCGTCCAGAATGAGCTATGTCAAGATCAAAGACACGAATCTGGAAGAGTCAAGCCTGAGTAAATGCGGGCTGGATAATCTGGACTTACATCAGGTAAAACTTGCCGGCGCAAGCTTTTTCAAAACTGCGCTTAAAGGTGTGGATATGTCTGACTGTGATATGGACAGGATCATCATATCTGATGGCAAGGAAGAACTGCGGGGTGTAGTGCTCAACATGACACAGGCCATTGTCTGTGCAAAACGGATGGGTATTGTGATCAAGGAATTAGAGACTGAAAATTAAATATAAAAATTAGCATTGACTAATGGGCCTGCTCTGGCATAAAATAACATAAACTTCTTTGCACTGCATTTAAATTACAGTACAAACTGAGCAGGCACGGATGCTGGGCATCCGTATAGCCGGGTCACTTTTAGTGACAGCAGATGAGCATAGGGCATCTGTGGGACAGTAGATTACTTTATTGTTCCACAGGTGCTTTTTAAAATGGTTGGAAACAGCCCGGGTATTAAGAAGCGGCAGAGGAAGTTATGCAGTATAAAGAATCAATACCGGGGAGGATTTAAAATGGAACAGGTAAGAAAAGAATTTGTAACAGACGAAAAGGCAAAGAAGATTGCACTTCACGTATCCGGAGTCAGTGTGGCCGGCAATGTGGTGTTGTCACTATTTAAGCTGCTTGCGGGTATTATAGGGCATTCAGGGGCTATGATTTCTGATGCGGTACATTCCGCTTCCGATGTGTTTGGCACTATCATTGCCGTGCTGGGAATCAGCATCTCGAAAAGAAAATCGGATGCGAACCATCAGTATGGGCATGACAGGCTGGAGTGTGTGGCAGCTATTGTGCTGGCTGTGATTTTGCTGGCAACAGGGCTTGGTATCGGAATCAGCGGTTTGGAGAAGATCATAAAAGGGAACAGCAGCAGTGCGGTGGTTCCGGGAGTGATCGCACTTGTGGCAGCTGTTGTTTCTATTGTATTTAAGGAATGGATGTATTGGTACACCAGGTCAGCAGCTAAAAAGATCAATTCGGGAGCGCTCATGGCTGAAGCATGGCATCACCGTTCGGATGCCCTCTCATCGGTCGGTGCATTTGCCGGTATTTTGGGGGCCAGATTGGGTTATCCTATTTTAGACCCTATCGCCAGTGTGATCATCTGTTTATTTATCGGAAAAGCGGCTTATGATATATTCAAGGATGCTATAGACAAGATGGTGGATAAATCCTGTGATGACGAGACGCTGGAGCAGATGCGCGGTATTATTTCGGAGCAGGCAGGTGTGTTAAATATTGATATGCTGCACACCAGGCTGTTTGGTGCAAAAATGTATGTGGATATTGAAATCTCCGCGGACGGAACCCTTTCTCTGGAGGAAGGGCATGAGATTGCACAGAAGGTGCATGATGCCATTGAAAAGGAGTTTCCGCTGGTAAAACACTGCATGGTTCATGTAAATCCCGTTTGACACACTCTAAGTAAGGTTTACTAAGAATGGGGCTTTGCAGGGACGATTTTTGTCAGATATTCTGTTTTTAGAATATGGAAAGGAAATTTTCTTGTAAATTGAAGCGGGATATTTTATAATAAAATCTGATTTTGAGGAATGCGAAAGAACAGGAGGGCACTTTTTTGAAGAGAGAAACCGTAATTGTACTTGATTTTGGCGGCCAGTATAACCAGTTAATAGCAAGACGTGTTCGGGAATGCAATGTATATTGTGAGATATATTCTTACAAAACAGATATTGAAAAAATAAAAGAAATCCAGCCTAAGGGAATTATTTTTACAGGTGGTCCTAACAGTGTGTATCTGGAGGATTCCCCCACATATACAAAAGAAATCTTTGAGCTGGGAATTCCGGTTCTGGGAATCTGCTATGGTGCGCAGCTTATGATGCACTTGTTGGGTGGTCAGGTAGGCACAGCGCCTGTCAGGGAATATGGAAAGATTGAAGTTACGGTGGAACAGTCTTCCAAAATGTTTGAGAATGTGTCCGAGAAGACAATTTGCTGGATGAGTCATAATGACTATATTGCAAAAGAAGCACCTGGATTTGAGATTATTGCCCATACCTCTGATTGTCCGGTTGCAGCGGTGCAGAATCCGGGTAAGAATCTGTATGCTGTCCAGTTCCATCCGGAAGTGCTGCATACGCAGGAAGGCAAGAAGATGCTTTCCAATTTCGTATATAATGTGTGTGAATGTTCCGGAGACTGGAAGATGGACTCCTTTGTGGAGGAGAGTATTAAAGCGATCCAGGAGAAAGTCGGAGAAGGTAAAGTGTTGTGTGCGCTTTCCGGCGGTGTGGATTCCTCTGTGGCGGCTGTTATGCTGTCAAAGGCGGTAGGGAACCAGCTTACCTGTGTGTTTGTGGATCATGGACTTTTAAGGAAGAATGAAGGGGATGAGGTTGAGGCTGTATTCGGACCGGCGGGTCCTTATAATCTGAACTTTATCAGAGTGAATGCACAGGAACGGTTTTATGAGAAGTTAAAGGGCGTGGAAGAGCCGGAAGAGAAACGGAAGATTATCGGCGAAGAGTTTATCCGGGTGTTTGAGGAAGAAGCTAAGAAAATCGGAACCGTTGACTTTTTGGTACAGGGAACTATTTATCCTGACGTTGTGGAGAGCGGCGTGGGCGGAGAGTCTACGGTGATCAAATCACATCATAATGTGGGTGGTCTGCCGGATTATGTTGATTTTAAGGAGATTATTGAGCCGCTTCGTGATCTGTTTAAAGATGAGGTGCGTAAGGCCGGTCTTGAACTGGGAATTCCGGATTATCTGGTGTTCCGTCAGCCGTTCCCGGGTCCTGGACTTGGGATCAGGATCATCGGGGAAGTCACTGCGGAAAAGGTGGAGATGGTGCAGGAGGCTGATGCTATCTGGCGCGAGGAGATTGCCAATGCAGGGCTGGATAAGGAGATAGGTCAGTATTTTGCGGCCTTGACGAATATGAGGTCTGTGGGGGTTATGGGGGATGAGAGAACCTATGACTATGCAGTGGCGCTGCGGGCGGTTACTACTACGGACTTTATGACGGCTGAGAGCGCGGAGGTGCCTTGGGATGTGATTGGGAAGGTGACTAGTAGGATTGTGAATGAGGTGAAGCGTATTAATCGGGTTATGTATGATTGTACGGGGAAACCGCCGGCTACGATTGAGTTTGAATAGTAAAGTAAGCCCTGGAAATGGCGTATTTGCGCCGTTTCTGGGGCTTTTATGATTGGTGTGATACCTTTTTGATACCTATATTTGATCTTCGCTAAATCGATGAGGATCAGATGATATTTCTGAAGTTATATTTTCAACCAAATTACTAACTGACTCAAAGAAATTTAAAACATCTGTTTTGCTGAAGGATTGACCAGAATCATGTGATAATTCATTGGCAGTATCAATAATATTTTGTGGTATTTCAAAAAAATTCTTAACCTTTTTCTTTAACTCACCCAGATTTATATGCCCATATTTTTGCTCGATTTCAATAGATATCTCTTTCCATACACAATAGTGTTTTAGAGAAAATTCCATAATCCGTCTAATAGTATTTCCTTTTGCAAAAAGTTCATCCGTATCAGTTTCTGAAACATTAATAAGCTTGGAATATGTATTATCTAAACGTTCTTTTATTTCTAGTAGGGTTTCACGCAACATTATTAGTTTAGCATCTACTGAACTGGGGGTACAATGCTCTTTGGGCTGTATAATACAGGAATAATAAGGAAGATTACCAACGATACCACTATGCTTTATTAAATCCTTTCCATCACCCTCAAAGAAAATATATTCTGTATATAGCTTTTCGGTATTAATTTCTTTACTTATAAGAGTATTGTTTTTAAGCAGTTGTTTTTCTAATTTACGAGGATTCGTCAGGGTTGATTGCAGGAGCATAAATAAATGATCTTTGTTACGTACGAATTTTATTTTAGCAATATCCATATAAACATACTCATATGAATAACAACCAAATATTTGCCAAATCATAAATTCATCGTCATTTATCGTTTTATCTAGGTAGCGTTTTCGGGTATCATTCATATCTATCCATAAAATTTTGGTGAAAAGGTTATCAGTTTCAATAGCCTTTATATCATCAAAGTTAATCCCAGAATAATGATCCAGTATAACCTTACCTTTACTTTTTGCTACTATTTTACATAGAAATTCATTTATAAGATTTTTATCAGATATTTCAGAGGGACAATCATAATTTGACCAAATATCTAGAAAAAGCTGTTCGCTTAATTCGTATTCATAATCCATTATAACTACTCCTTAGGTTTTTCCATCTTTTTGGGTCTTTGTTATCATCACAAGTGCTTGGCCAATTTAATTTCCATTCTAAATACTCATCATTGGTAATTTCTTTAGCCTTCAATTCTTCTTTTCTCTTCAACCACTCTCTCATAAAATCATTAACAATTCCATAGTCAAAATATATCCCCACAGGTGCATGAGCAGGCCAATCATTATTATCGTTATAGCGCACAGCCCTATCATCAGAGGCATTGGTCTTTCCGGGATTTCTCTCCAACTGAAAAAGATTAATCATCCCCCGGTTTTCTTCATCCATCCAGAAGAACGTAAACATAATGTCTTCCGCACAACCAGGAGTTGACCCAGTAAAGTTTATCACATTCACATCTAATGCATCTGCAAGATGCGCAAGCATGTCCTTTTTAGGAACTCTGTAATTAGTTTCATATTGAGCAATTCTATTATCAGCACTCTTCGCATCCAATCCAATCTTTAAACCTAACTCCTTTTGAGTAAGCCCACGGAAGTTACGAATATGCTTGATCTTATCACCAATAGTCATATATTATCACCGCCTTTTCACCCATTATATACCATGATTTAAATATAGTAAATAAAAACTTTAACAAATTTGCGAATAAAACACTTGACATTAACAAATGAGTTAATGCATAATTCAAATCAACATTAACAAAAATGTTAAAACCGAATGAGCTGTATTACACATCACCAGACTTTGTCATAACTCTAATAGGACGAGCGAAGATAGACACTCCTGCAAATGGTGGGAATCTCGAAAAGGAGCAATCCCAAATCATAAAAGTGATTGAGGTCAGTTGAAATGCTGGCAGTGTGTGATATGAATGGAAGCCAATATTAATAAAGACGAAAGGGGGTAGGTAGATGGGGAAAGGTTTATTTGTAACAGCAAGTGAAGTAGCAGAAGAACTAGGTGTATCAAAACCTTTTGCATATAAGCTAGTGAAGCAGATGAATGAAGAACTGGATCAGCAGGGATTTATTACAATTGCCGGCAGAGTTAGCAGAAGTTATTTTCAAGAGAAAATATACGGCATGAAAAAAGCAAATTAAGAAAGGGTGAGTTTATGGCAGCATACAAAGATGAAGCACGTGGAACATGGTATGTATCTTTCCACTATACTGATTGGATTGGAAAGGATCGCAGGAAAGTGAAGCGTGGGTTTAAAACCAAACGAGAAGCGGTAGAATGGGAAAACCATTTTAAGATGAAAGACAGTTCCAATCTGGATATGACCTTTACAGAATTTCTTGAGGTCTATACAGAGGATATGCAACCGAAGTTAAAACGAAATACCTGGCTGACAAAAGCGCATATAGTAAGGACAAAGATACTGCCATACTTTAAAGATCAGAAAATGTGTGATATCCGTCCAAGAGATATTATCCGTTGGCAAAATAAAATGCTTGAAGGTAAGAATAAGCAGGGAAAGAAGTATGCTCCAACGTATTTAAAGACATTACAGTCAGAGTTGAGTGCATTGTTTAATCATGCAGTAAGATTTTATGAACTAAAGAGCAATCCAGTAGTAAAAGCCGGGCCATTAGTAAAAGGCAAAGCAGAGGAAATGTCATTCTGGATGAAAGACGAGTATTTAAAGTTTGCCAAAGTTATCAGCGATAAGCCTTATTCATATTATGCTTTTCAAATATCATATTGGTGTGGTTTGAGGATAGGTGAACTGTTAGCACTGACACCGCAGGATATTGATTTTAAGAACAAGGTAATCAAGATAAACAAATCCTATCAAAGAATTGAGGGGAAGGACGTCATTACCGATCCAAAGACACCAAAGAGCAAACGAAATGTCAGTATGCCGGATTTTCTATGTGAGCAATTGCAGGATTATATAGGTAGATTATACGGTATTATGCCAACAGATCGGATATTTCATATGACTAAGAGTTATATGCATCATGAGATGACCAGAGGGGCGCAAGCAGCGGGAATACAGCGGATAAGAGTTCATGATCTAAGGCATTCGCATGTATCACTGCTTATCAGCATGGGTTTTTCAGCCGTATCTATCGGTAATCGGGTGGGACATGAAAGTGTTGATATCACTTACCGATATGCGCATATGTTTCCAACGGAGCAGATTCAGATGGCATCAAGGCTAAATGAGCAATTTAAGGAGGACGTTTAATTATGAGCGGTACACACAAATATCCGACAATAAGTTTTAGGATTTCACCAAGACAACGGCAGGAAATTGAAGCGAAGATATTAGCAAGCGGACTACAGAAAAAAGACTACTTTGTCCGTTCTTGCATCTATAACAAAGTCTGTGTTGTGGGGATGAAGGAAACCGTATATGTATTAGTGGAAAAAATGGCAGATATGCAACGGTCTTCAAAAGAAATGAAACAGCAAATTATAACCGGGGTTTCTGATGGATTACCAGAAGATATCCAAGAGGTGAAAGAGCAATATATTGATATGTTGAAAGCAATTCTATGGATGCTTGACGGTGCTAAATACCTCTGGAAAGAAAATGCCCCGGAGGATTAATCCGAAGCATTTTAGATAACAAAAGCAAGAGCCTTTGTCACCTTATCTCGCAAATATAGTGTATCAAAGGCTCTAATATAAAGCAACGAAAAATGTTGGAGAGTGTTATTAACTTGTGATAATGTCTCCTTAAGAATCACTTGAGATTTTGTCTCTTTTTGATAAACTATAAAAGTTATGAAAGAAGGTAAAATTACATTGTCACAAGAACAACTAAAAACATTTACTGTCATCAATCGTTTCATCGACAAGTCTATTTCCAGACAACAGGCAGCTTCACTTCTTGGCCTTTCTACCCGCCAGATTACACGTTTAAAGAAAGGGGTCCTTACTTCTGGCGCTGAATCACTGATTCATAAAAATACTGGTAGAAAGCCTGCTCACGCTGTTACAGATGAAACGAAGGAAGCTGTCCTTAAGATTTATTCCCGCCCGGAATTGTCTAGGGCCAACTTCCTCCATTTCAAAGACATACTGCTCGCAGATTTTGGAATCGCTCTTTCCTATTCTGCACTTTCCAGTATACTAAAAAATGCAGGTTTTGAAAGCCCCAAAAAGAAAAAAATCCGTCACCGGACACACCGGCGGACGCGAAAACCACACCCCGGCCAGCTCATCCAGATAGATGCTACTCCCTATGAATGGTTTGGCGGAAACACGAAATACGCCCTCCATGGGGCAATTGATGATGCCACGGGCAATTGCGTCGCTCTTTTCCGCACACAGACCGAATGCCTTTATGGCTACCTCGAGACGATGCGCCAATGCTGTGTGGACTTTGGTGTCCCTCAAACCATTTACTCAGACAACCACACCATTTTCCGTTCCCCAAAAACAGGAAAGCTCACCATGGATGAACTGATCGCCGGAAAGACGGTCCACCTGACCCAGTTTGGACGTTCCATGCATGAACTGGGAATAGACCTGATTTTTGCGAAGACGCCACAGGCCAAGGGGCGCATTGAACGTTTATGGGTAACCTTACAGAGCCGTCTCCCCGTCGAATTCGCTAAGCGTGGAATCACCACCGTAGCAGATGCCAAACGCTTCTTGGAAGAAGAATACAAAGAGCTGTTCAATCAGAGGTTTTCCGTTGAGCCAGAAGCAGAATCTATCTTCGTTCCTCTGGCAGAAGGAATGGATATTGATACCATTCTCTGTGTGAAGCATAAAAGGAAGACCGATGCAGCTGGAACCTTTTCGTTCAAAAACCGATGTTTCCAGATCTTAGACGAAGGATTTCCGATTATTAATGCGAGAAGGGAGATCGAGGTGCTCCTCAATCCCCGGTATGGGATTCGCATTGCTTATGGAGGGCGCATATACGAAACCATACGGTATCTAAAGCCACAAAACAAGAATGCCAGCATAAAAGTGTCCAAAAAGGTGGTCAAAACCGTAGAACCCCATTTACAACTACGCCATAGCAGCGATGAATGGAAAGCCATCTGGTGGATGGAAGATTACAACCTGTCGCTAAAATTTTTATATGAACTATTCTTTGAGAAACAGCAGTCTGCTTCGTAAAAGGGCAAAAGCCCTTTTACAGAAGTGACATTTTCTCAAGTGAAACTGAACAATAAAAAGTGACATTTTCAAAAGTTATTGACACGAAAAATGTTGGAGAGGAGCAGTGATATGGAAGAAATAATAAAGCAGCAGGTTAATCAACCTGTCAAAATACTAAGTATGGATACGATCCAAAGTCAAGCAGTACAATGGCTTTGGTATCCATATATACCTTATGGAAAAATTACGATTGTACAAGGCGATCCCGGCGAGGGCAAGACAACGCTGGTACTCAATCTGGCAGCACGGGAATCACTTTGATGAAGAAAGTGCCACAGGAAGCCCGCTATCTGTTATTTATCAGACCGCAGAGGACGGATTGGCAGATACGGTAAAGCCAAGGTTGGAAGAAGCAGGAGCTGATTGCAGTAGAATATTGGTGATTGATGATAGCGAGAAATCCCTCACGATGGATGATGAACGATTGGAAAAGGCAATTGTACAGACGGGGGCTAAACTTCTAATTCTTGAGCCAATACAGGCATATTTGGGGAACGGTGTTGATATGAACCGGGCTAATGAAGCCAGGGATATGACAAAGAAGCTGGGGCAGCTTGCGGATCGTACCGGCTGTGCTATAGTTTTGATTGGTCACATGAATAAAGCAGGAGGATTAAAGGCAGAGCGAAATACACCCAGCGCACAAATCTTCGATTTATGCTTCGGTATATTTCGCCCTGCCGGGAGCTTTGTCGTCCGATAACGGACATGGGTTCATAAGCGGTGCCTGATAGCACCATTCACATTTTAAAGAGTGTCAGTTAAGAAATAGGAGGTGGTATATGGCAAGACATTCATTTATTCAGATACAAAAACTGTCAGATGTAGCCGGGCGAATTGATTATATTTCAAGTCATGAGCGACAAGAGAATCTATATGCGACTTATCAAACTGCTACTACAGTGTTCTGGAAAGCACTGGCTAATGAGAGCCAGCAGGAGTTTCATAAAAGTGGATCAAAAGGAAAATGTATTGAAGCACGTGAGCTGATTATTGCGTTACCAGAGCAGTATTTAGAATATGATCCACAAGAGGTTTTAAAACGTTTTACAAATAATTTTAAGAGCAGGCATAAAGTTGAGTGTGTAGCAGCTTTGCATCATAACAAGAAAATGACCAATTATCATATTCATCTAATATTCAGTGAACGACAGTTGTTAGAAAATCCAGAAATAAAGAGGGCATCTCGGAATATGTTTTATAATGAATCTGGCAAGCGTGTCAGGACGAAGAAAGAAATATTAGATGAAGCTGGTGCAGTAAAATCCGGGTGTTATATTGTGCCGAAGGGAGAGGTATACGAGCAACAGTTATTTACTGCCAAGAATGATTATTTTAAAGATAAAGGGTTTTTACGAGAGGAAAAGCGGATATATACAGAATTGATTAATCAATGTATAGATGATCCGGCGAAGAAACTACCGGTCTTTCGCAGCGGTGGTCTTTACCTTCCGACTAAAAAGATTGGCAAGAATAATCCGAGAAAAGCAGAAATAGCAGCGGATAATGAGACAAGGCAGGAATGGAATCACTCAGTAGATCGAGCTTTAATAGCTGGAGTAGCGGAAACGGAAATAGGTAAGGTAAAAGAAATGGAAATAACGCTAAAGGTTAAAGATTCGATTAAACAGTATGGCAATAGACCGGGCTTGTTTCGGAGAATTGTAGATATGGCTATATTACAAATAAAAACGCTGATTGATAGATGGACGGCACCGCCGAAACCTGTTTTATCCGTTGACCTGGCAGAGTTCAGGAGTATGCAGCACATTATGAGCCAGTTAAGGGAAAGAGCAAGTTCAATCAAACAAATTGAGAATCGGATATTGCCCGACTTAGAATATCAGCTTAAAAATGCAAAAGGTTTCTTTAAGGGAAAAGAGCGTAAAAATATTCAAAATAAGATTTCTGAGACAAAGGAGCGGTTAGTAAATATCAATCAATCTCTATCAATCATCGTTAGGGGAGCTGGATTTTCTGACGTTCAGGACTTCATGAGAATTTATAGCAAGATGGAAAATGAGGTGAAACGCTACAAAGCAGCATTAGAACGCTATCAAAAGCATGGTGACGAAAAGGAGCCAGATAAAGAGAGCATACATGAAAAACTTCAGAAGATGAAAGCGGAAAGCCAGCACATAAATAGAGGTATTAAAAAACAGAGGAATTACACGAGGGGCGAGGTAGTAGTGACAGATACAGAAAAGAAAGTGATGGTTATGTTATGTAATAAACTTATGCAATATGCTGATTTTGGCGAGGATAAAGAAGTTGAGCTCTTGGTGGACTGGGTGTTAACTCAACATGCCATTAAAGAGAACAATAATAAAATCCGTGGCTTGATGGGAGAATATAGTAAAGGCGAAAATGACAGGAGAAAAAATATTAAGGACGCATTGGAGCGAGGAAAAGTGATATGTAATGAGCGAAACAAAATATATGAAGAGCAGCAAGAGTTAAAGCATAAGCATTGGCAGGCAGAGCAGGAATTATTTAAAAGATAGTAACGAAAAAAGACAATCACAGGTATGTACCTTGTGGTTGTCTTTTTTAAGTTACGCCGGTTCTTCGGAAATCGGAGATTGGAATACCTCTGTCATCATGCGAGCGCCGATACGAAAGCCCTCAATGAAGTTCTGTTCTAGTTCATAAGGGAGCAGATCAAGATGAGTATCAATTAACTGTACAAATTCTTCTTTAAAGTTATCTGGTAGTTTTTCCAGAAAAGATGAGTAAGACACAAAAGCCTTGTCACGATTCATTTTGAAATCTTCAATGGTTGTTTGAAAGGTTGAATAGAGGTAGAGTTCCCCTTTGTAAAGCTGTTCCAAAATCTTTTCCATATAGCCTCCTTGAAATACGAATGTTTCTAGATGGTGACAATTATATCATGTAATTCAACTATAATCAATACAAAAGTTACTAATTGGTAACAAACGTATGGGAGGGATGAACATGCAGTATATATTACATGATATACCAATTGGTAGGAACATTCAGGCGGTTAGGATGGCAAAGGGCTATACGCAGGAGAAAGTAGTTGCCGAGTTACAGCTAAAAGGCAGTAAAATGTCCAGAAGTACATTGGCTAATATCGAAGCTGGTCGGAGGAATATTAAGGCTAGTGATTTGAAGCTTTTAAAGAAGTTTTTTGATGTTGATTATGATATGTTCTTTAATGATTAATTTTTTTAAAAACTAATTTATTAAACTATGCTAATACAGAGGATAAGAGATGAAGATGTATAAAGATTTCATGTATGAAATTACAGCAGATAAATTGTACGAATCGTTATTAGCTTATGGAATGTTTTCAGAAAAGCTACCACCATTTCTAACGTCAAAACAATTTTATGAATATTGTCAGTGTAGTGGTTTGCCGTTTGCTGATAAGCCAAGTCAATTTGTATACTATGAAAATATGAGAAATATAAATATTCCTAGGCCGTTAGGCATACCGACGCCAATGTCGTATCAAAGACTTTGCAAATGTTTAAAGGATAACTGGAGGGAACTTCAAGAATATTTTAATAATATGACGATTAATCAAAGTCACAAAGTAAGTAGAATCCACATTAGAAATTTGAAGGATAAGAAGCATATCTTTGAAATGAATTATTCTAATTGGAGATTAGACCCCGGACCAGAGGAAGATTTGCTAATAGGTAATTACTACATGGTATGTGCTGACATATCTAAATGCTTTCCTAGTATATATACCCACTCTATACCTTGGGCTTTGGTAGGCAAAAGTTCAGCTAAAAAATCAAGAAGATCAGGTTGGTTTAATGATCTTGATCGCTATATTCAAAATACTAAATATGGAGAAACGCATGGTATTTTAATTGGGCCACATGCCTCTAACTTAATATCAGAGATTGTTTTATCGGCTATTGATAATAGATTAGTTGACAAGGGGTGGAAGTATATCAGGAACATTGATGATTATACTTGTTATGTTAGAAGTGAACAAGATGCACGTCAGTTTTTAATTGATTTACAAACAGAATTAAGAGAATATGATCTATCCCTTAATCACAAGAAGACAAAAGTAAGAGAGCTTCCGTTAGACGCAACAGAACATTGGGTTAGAAAGATTAACTCTATTTCAGTTTTAACCAGTTATGGTAAAGTAGATTATAAAAATTGCCGTGCATATTTAGACTTCGCAATTGAAATATCAAAAAATGAGGGTGAAAACTCATCAGTCCTAAACTATGCTATGCAGGTGCTTAAAGGCAAAGAGTTGACTTATAATGCAAAAAAATATCTGCAAAAAACAGCATTTCATCTATGTTTAATATATCCTTATTTAATTCCGTTGTTGGAAGAGTGTGTTTTTTCCTTTTGTAATACACCTGTAATGGATATTGAACAAATTTCAAATAAACTTTATGATATGTGTATTAATTGCAGAACATTTGAAGTTGGAAGCTATGCCTTGTATTTTGCTATTAAATATAGCTTCACATTATCAGGAGTAAAATATACAGATATAATAAACAGTAAGGATTGTGTATTAATGTTATTAGGTTCTAAGTACTTCGAATATGTAGGTGATAAAGTAGCGCATAAAGAGTTAAAGAATCATGCAAAACAATTATCTAAAGATATAGATGATTTCAATCAGTATTGGTTGTTTGTATATGAGGTTTTGCCAATGAGTAATTTGAAAGACGACTGGAAGCCCTTAAAAAAAGCAGGGGTATCTTTCATTAAAAATAAGTGGTAAATTATTTATAGTTAAATTTTATCTAATATGGTAATGTATTATAAAATTATAATCACAACTTCATACAAAATGATGAGGGAGAATGAGATGCTTTTAAGGATTGGATGAACAATATTTTTGATGAAGATAATCTGGAGTTAAATGTAAAGTTTGCATCGTTATTTGTTTTGAATTTTGAATGTCTTAAAGATTTTGTTGTTAATAAAATTAGGGATTTTTATTCAGATAATATAATAGAAGACGGAAAATGGATACATAAGGAGACGAAGAAGTACAAAGAGGTTGTTAGAGCCCTTTCTCGATATATAGATGATGCATCTATGAAATGGTTTATAGATTCAGGCGCTATTACAGAAGCTGATTATGAATTATATCAAACTATAAGAACGCGGAGAAATGATATAATACATGAGCTGCTAAAAAATTCAGGGGATGGGTTTAATGAAATAGACATAGAACTATTTGGTAGTTTACTATCACTTTACAGAAAATTAGATAAATGGTGGATTAATGAAATTGAGATTTCAATAAGTGCAGAAGATATACCAAAAGACTATGATCCTGATGAAGTTGTTGGGGGACAGGCAATTGTTTTGTTTGTAATAAATGATATTTTACTAGGAAATCAAGGTGAACGATATAAAGAGATTCTAACAAACTATAATGAGAAATAATTAATAAAGACGGAAAGGCGAAATATGAATAATATGGATTTAGATACAAACCCATATAGAAAGATGGCAGTAGATATAACGCCATCTCAGTTTGAATTGATATGTAGAGATACACTTGCGGCCTATGCTGAAAAAGAACAGTTACAAGGATTTCTGATTACACATGACAAGAAAATAGAAGCTGATGATGGTACATATCAGATAGATTTATACAGTGAATTCAGTGCAATGGGGGCGAAGTTTAAAGTTATTGTTGAATGTAAAAGATATAAGCGTCCAGTGGAGAGAGAAAAAGTCGCGGCATTATATGCAAAAGTTACAAGCATAGGGGCAAATAAAGGTATTCTTATATCAACATCGGGGTTTCAATCGGGAGCTACAATGTATGCTGAAAAGCATGGAATTACATTAATACAAATTGTGCACGCGGGTATTCAGTATATAACGAACTCAGCAACTAGACTAGATCCGCTAATAATTCAAATGCAACATGAGATGCAGAGTAGATTACCAGAGTATATTTCGTTATTGTGGAGCGTGAAAGATGATTATCCCTATGATCAGGTATATCCAACAGAAAGTATGATACAATCAGTAAGAAAAACAGTCATGAAATTGTTAAAAAAAGAAGACGCTTAAATAGCCAGTTGTTGTCAATTAAAAAGACATGGTGCTAGCACCATGTAAATATGGTCGTCAGCTAAAGGGATTTGTGATACCTATATGATACCTTTTGGCGGTAAAACAATGAATAAGCTAGATAATTTTTTAATATAAGCACCAAAATCAATGAAAAACAATCGAATATTTAACATTAATGTTAAACTCGTAGGGGGTTTGAATAGGGTGAAAATACTGGGAAGCCGCTAAATAAGCGACTTCCCAGTTTTGATGTCAGCAAAATGTCAGTAAAGTTAAGAGAGAGAAAATGAAGGTTTCTATTTTGATTAAGTAGAAGATGAGATGAAAACTATGAATTTGGAAAATACATCATAATACACAAAAAATATTTGAAACAGACGAAATATAAAAGCGGAACTACCAAAAATATTGACAAAATACGTTTAGAAGAATATGATATAGCTAAGAGGCAAAGTATGCGAAAGTCTATGACGCAAAACTAAAGGGCCTGAAAAATGGCAGTCAGTTACACGTTGATAGCATTGCCGCTGGCAATGCTTTTTTTTATTAAGGAGCGAAAAATGATTGAAGGTTATACCACAATTAAAGTCATTGCAGAAAAATGGGGTATAACACCAAGGCGAGTTCAAGTTCTTTGCTCAGAAGGAAAGATTTCTGGTGCTGTAAAATTTGGTCGTGATTGGGCAATACCCATAGACGCAAAAAAGCCTGAAGATAAAAGAATAACAACAGGCAAATACAAAAACTGGAGAAACAAAGATACTAATTCATGAGATAGACACATCCTGTCATTGTGAGAATGTATAATAGAATTATGAACTGGAGGTGTCTATGGAAACGATTAAAAGAGATAAAATTGAAAGAGTCCTTGGTATATACACCAAACTTTTGAATGGGTATCTGATTAACAAATCAGAAGAAAGTGCAAACTACGGCGTAAACGAAAGAAGCATTCAGCGTGATATTGATGACATCAGAAATTATCTTGAAGCAGATTCCGAGAGAATCGGATGTATCAATTCCGTTATTTATGACCGTATAGGGAAAGGTTATCGACTTGAACAGATTTATAAGATGAAATTTTCCAACAGCGAAGTTTTAGCGTTATGCAAAATTTTGCTTGATAGTCGTGCATTTACCAAAAAAGAAATGTCTGATATGCTAAGCAAACTTATATCCTGTTGCGTTCCAGAGGCCAATAAGAAATTGGTTACGGATCTCATTAACAATGAATCATTTCATTATGTTGAACCAAAGCATAAGTCTGATTTTTTAGACTTGATGTGGGATGCAGGACAAGCTATTCGTAATTGTAATTATATCGAAATTGACTATCTGCGAACAAAAGATAAATCACTTGTCAACAGAAAAGTGAAACCTGTCGCAATCATGTTTTCAGAATATTATTTTTACTTAACAGCTTTCATTGATGACGATGACGACGCAAGGAAAGATTTTGATGTAATCAATGACTCTTTCCCAACTATATACCGGATTGACCGTATAAAAAGGCTCAATATACTAAGCGAGAAATTTCATATTCCTTATAGTAGTCGATTTGAGGAAGGGGAATTTCGTAAACGAGTTCAATTCATGTATGGAGGAAAATTACAAAAAGTAAAATTCAAATACTCTGGCAACGATGTAGACGCAATTCTTGACAGACTACCTACTGCAACAATCTTATCGGAGGATAACGGGACATATCTTCTATCCGCAGAAGTTTTTGGAAAAGGTATTGATATGTGGTTGCGTAGCCAGGGCGATATGATAGAAATCATTGAGAGGAGCAAATAAATAGATATGAACGTACTTGATGGATATGCAATTTGCTATCCCAAAATACAACATCCTTTAAGAACAGAAAAAACTGACTTAAAGATAAAATATATAGCATTGCTTAAATATTATGCTGATAAATTTTGTCCAGGAAATCAAGTTATTGAATATAGGCTTAAAACCTTTTCTCTATCTTTACTTGGAACAAATGACTTTTCTGCTTCATTACCACCAGACGGCAACATCAATAAATTAACAGGCAGAATAATGAAAACACGCTTTACTCCATTTAGATTGTTTTCATACAGATATTTGTTTTTGTTTGACTGTATATTCATTCTGGCAATCAACAATGAGGAGCTGGGCAATAAAATATGTGATGAACTCAAAGCAACTATTAACAGTCGTTATCACAATACAATAAATTCCATGAAAGAGCAAATGTATTTATGTGACTCGGATTTTGCAAGTAAGAAGCTCATCACTGATGAAATGGTGAATGAATGGATACGAGCAAAAGAATATATTAACTCTCGCAACAGAAATATTACCTTTACAGCTACTATGAGTGCTGGTAAATCGACACTTATAAATGCAATCATAGGGAAAGAACTTTCGTATGCGAAAATGGCAGCGTGTACAGCAACCGTAATGAAGTTTATTACAAGTCCCACAAGTGGAATCGGCAGTAATATCTTCTACAACGACCAAGTTAAGCTGTTTCAATCCGAAAGTAATGTTCGAGATTATACAAAAGGTCAGGAGATACCATGCAGTATAAATAGTTACTTTTTCTCTCCCCTTTCGTGTTGTCACATTACATTGATTGATACACCAGGTGTAAATTCTTCTCAGAATCCGAAACACAAGAAAATAACTCGTGAAGAATTATCCAGTGGTGCTACAGATATATTGGTATATGTAATTCCAGTTGAAAATTACGGTTCTGAAGATGATTACATTCATTTGTCATATATAAAAAAGAAAGTCGATTATAACAGAATAGTGTTTGTCGTAAACATGATGGATTCCTGTGATTTTGAAGATGATTCTGTTTCCGAAATAGTCGCAAACATCAGCGAACACTTATCTGATATTGGATATGAAGAACCTATTGTTTGTCCTATGTCTGCAAAAGCGGGTATGCTGATAAAGCAAGCTCTATATGGTTCTGCTCTATCAGATAATGATAAAAAAGCTTGTAGCACATATGTTGATATGTTCCAGAACACGGAATTGGAATTAGGAGTTTTATATCCGCCGGTCACAAAAATTCTTTCAAAGAATGATACAAATTGGTTATCGTCTGATTTTGAAAAAATATGGTCGGCATATATCAACACCGGTTTACCTGGTTTTGAAACACTACTTTTGAGCTTAACTAAGGAGGGGTAAAAAATGTTAGATGTTATTATCAAATATAATCCATATAAGGTTGTTTCAACCATCACTGTTAATGGAGAAGAACCAAAACAAAACAGCAAACTAAATCAATTCTTAAATCAAAGATTCCAGTTGTGGGTAGATCAGGTTCCTTCTTTGCTCGCTGAGGAATACAATGATGATGAATTTGACCTTACGTTCTTTGGTACAGAACTTGATTACCAAGACTTATTAGCGGCAATTAAAGTCGCTGAAAAAAGCGACATTCACTTCAGAGCAAAGAAGATGGCTGCAAAGGAATTTGGAGATAAAGAAAAGGACATTCGTGACTTATTTGAGCGAGTGCGTAAACTTCCGTTTGAGGAGCTGCAATCTCCCGCAGTATCTAATGCTTTTGAATTAGCATTTAATGAACTTTTGGAAGTAAATGTTGTTGCAACTATGAGTGCGGGAAAATCCACTCTAATCAATGCACTCTTGGGTAAAAAGCTAATGCCGTCTAAACAGGGGGCTTGTACTGCTACCATCACTAAAATTCAAGATGATGACGACGACACTTTTAAAGCTACCGCTGTTGACGCAAATAAAACCGAGATAGAACACTACTCTGTTTTAGATTATAAAACCATGATGGCATTAAACAGAAATCCGGAAGTAAGCGAAGTACAGGTAAGTGGCAATATTCCATTCGTTACATCTGAAGAAGTGTCTTTAGTGTTGATAGACACTCCTGGTCCGGATAACGCTCGTGATAAAAAACACGGGCTCGTTACCGCAAAAGCTCTTGACCAATCTTCAAAAATGTTGGTTCTTTTTGTAATGAACGGTGGTAAGCTTCATGATGACGCACAGGACGCTTTTCTTAAACGAATTGCAAAAAGCATGAGTGTCGGCGGTAAGCAATCGAGAGAACGATTTATGTTTGTCATCAACAAGTTGGACGCATACGAAGAAGAAGATGACGACATCGCCAATGAAACAATCCCAGATACTATTAAATATCTTGAGGATATGGGGATTGAAAATCCAAACATCTTCCCCGCTGCTGCTGAGCCTGCACTCTTAATTCGTAGATACTTAAATACCTATGATGATGTTGAGAAAGAAATGCTCTTGGAAAAAATCAAACCTTTAGCTCAAAAGCTTATCGACCAGGAACAGTTACACTTGGAAACATATCCTCATTTGGTTCGTAGCTGTCAAACAAAGATTGATGATGAGCTGGCAACTGCAATCCAAAACAATGATATATTGGGACAAGCTCTGATTCACAGTGGCATTCGTGGAATTGAAGAAACTATTCGTATGTATGTTACAAAGTATTGCCGCCCAGCAAAAATAACGAATGTGGTAAACACTTTCAAACACGGCTTAGATAGTGCAGAAGCCTTTGAAACTACAAAAAAAGAAATCGCTTCTCGTCAATCCGAACAGAAAGAATTGGAAGCAAAGATAAGTAAGTTGACCCAAAAACTTAGCAGCAAGTCAGAAAATGAAGCGTTCAAGAAGAAAATATCTGCTCTTGAAATAACAACGAAACTTACAGGAAATGTCGATTCTTTAATTTCTGATGTGGATTCGTCTTTAACGCAATTTTTTAGCCAATGTCCTTCTGAAATGGAAGAAGACGAAGCTATGGATTATATTAGAAAATTTACAAAACTGACTCTAACTAAGCAAAACGAGTTTCAAGTCGCCGTTGACCGGCTGTTGCATGAAGATATTCAGGCAAAAAGCCAGCAATTACTTAATGAATATATCAAGAAATTAGCTGCACTTAGCGAGGAATTTAGTGGAAATGGATTAAGCATTGATTTAGCATCATTTGTTCAAAACAAATTAGCAACACTTAATGCAGATTCGATAATTGACGGTTCAATAGATTCAAGAATTGAACATCATAAAGAAACGAGGACAAGAACTGTATCCAAACAACGAAAATGGTTTAATCCAATGCGTCTTTTCAAGGGTGATTATTACGACGTAGAGGAATCATATCAAGTTGATGTAAAAGAGGAAATCAAGTTTGTCAGCAGAGAGAAGCTGGTAAATCAACTTGTTGCTCCTATTCGTAAGTCTTTAAAAACAGAAAGAACACGAATCTTGGACTTCGCCAAAGAGGAAACAACTAACATTAAAGAGTATTTTTACGAGCAATTTGATGAAGTTGACGCTATCCTGACACAGAAAGCTAATGAACTAAGAGAAGCGACTACTTCAAAGAAGGCTTCAGAAGAAGCTTTGAAAAATGCAAACACTCTTTTAAAGCAACTCGAAGAAGTAAAAGCAGAACTTGCAGCTATCTTAGAAATATAAGTCCAGCTAAGAAATGTCAAGAGGTGATTTGAAAAAAGATAAAATATTTTTTCATTTCTAAAAGGGTAACTTTAATAAACCCATTGATATGGGAAATTAAAAACTTTTTAATTCTATCAGGCTGCTTTTTAGGCGGAAACGGGTGTTCTGCCGCATAGCGGCTGCAATGCTCCTGGGGGCTGATTATTTCAAATGGTTTGTTATCCCGGAGCATAGCAAAAATAATGTTACAAATTTTTGCATGACTGCACCAACGGCAACGTTCTTTTTCTTTCCGGCACATTTACCGGCATAGTAGTCGTATATAACGGGGTTAACAGGTGACTCCGTCCCTTTATCCACCTTTAAGTTGTTTAGGGCAACCATCTGCTTCACAGCGGGATCTAAACCAAAGTAGGCATACAGTTTCTTCGGCGAGTAAACAGGTCAAAAGAGCCCATTTCTGCAATCAGGACAACAGCGCTGCGGAAGCCGATACCGTGCATGGACTGCAGGAGGGTGATCTGGTCATAAATAGGCTTGCCCTGGAACTTATCCACAGCTTTGTGGAGCTCATCCAGCAAGGAATCCAGGTGTTTCTGGTACGCTAGGTAGGTTTCTATGTACATCCTGATCCGGACGGCGTTGCTTGGGAGTGCGCGTCCAAATACAGCGGCATCCCTGGCCGCCGCGCATAGGGCATCATATTTGACAAGGGCATACTTTTCCCCAAAGCGGGCCGTGCTTTTGATAACAGATACAATCTTATCCTTCGGAGCAGCAAGCATATCAGTGGCGAGAGGGTATTCGGCAAGCAGCTTCAGTGAAGTCTTTGTAGTGATCTTGCTGAAGACATGCAGATAAGCCGGAAAAGACACTTTAAGCTCGGCATCCAGCTTAAGGACCACAGAGGACTGCAGGTCTTTAAAATAATAGTAGTCGCGGGCAAGGTTCCGCAGGTCGACGATCCCATCATCTGGGATGATGGAAGTTTTCAGGGAAGCGTCCAGGCCGACTTTAGCAGCTTTTTTTCAATCAAATTTGTCATTATGTAGTTTCCTTATGTTCATATTTGTGCTATTCTTAGTGATGATAGGATTAATGACCGAGCAGTCAAACACCTTATCACGAAGGAAGTACAGGAGCGGGATGTGGTATATCCCGGTGGACTCGAGGAAGCAGCGGCTTTCGAGGGAATACGTCTCTTGTGCTTCCTTTATTTTTGTGACGGCAAGCTCCCTTGAAGAGGGGGCGGAATGCAGGATCTTAAAAGGCTTTCCGGTAAGGGTGCCGTTTGGGAGCATGATGGACATCCAGGAGAAATCGGCGCCGACATCAAGCCCGACAGAGAGATAGGGGATGCCGTCAAGCATTTTAAGTACTTTTTGATAATGCATAGTTTTATCCTTTCTGGCAGGCATCCATTTCCAAAAGGTGGATACACAACCTAGCGGCTTATACAGGTATGGCCTGAGGCTTCCCAACCAGCCAAAACATAAATCACCACCGAATGGACTGACAGACTTTGTAAGAGGTTTGACCAGCCGGGGCTGGTTCCCAAGGAGGTGTCGTCAATAGCCCTGTCTCGATAATTATACCTTAATGTTCTGCCTGGCGCATTATGGAAACCTCAGACATGATAAATAATATAAGTAGCCATTAACATAACCTCTGATGGAGGGAGAACCTCTCCTTCAGTTATCTATTCAAACAGATATTGTAACTATTAATTTGTAGTCCTTATTGACTACACCATTATTATACTAGGAGGTGGAGATATGGTTTCAGAGGAATTTAGACAAAATGTTTCATCCGGTGACTTAGATACAGTACGAAGTGCATTGATTGATTATCTCATTATTGATCGCACATTCAGAAAATTCGATGAAGCTCTCTCATATGCAGCAGATTCATTGAAAATTATCGAGCCTTTTAACAATGAGCCACCATTCTCTGCGGAACCTTGGGGTATTGATTACTTAAATCAACAAAAGGTTGCACTGATGATGAACTTTTCAGCAGAAAGAATAGAGCATTTGAAAAAAGTTATTACGACAGTTTTACCGCATAATACAGATAAAAGTAAAGCCAATGAATCTGATAGTAGCTTCTCAAATCAAAGGTGGACAGATTCTCCGGTCAAAGGAAATACTGGTAAAGATACATCTTTTACTTCTCGCACTAACTCAAGAACAGGAAGAAACATTGTATCTGAAACACCGGTTGTCCCAAATAGCACGCCATCAAGTAACGGAGCGAATAGAAGCTACTCAAAATCACGCAAATCGACAAATGGTTCAAAGAAAACAGGTTCATGGATAGTAAGTGAAACACCGGTTTCTTCCAATGAGAATGGTGAGAAATCATCATCTGAACCTGACATATTAGGAACTGCCCTTATTGTGGGCGGTGTTGCTATTGCCGCAGTCGGGCTTGCAACGGTCGAACCTATTGTTGTCGGTACTGGTGTTGTTGTTGCTGGTGCAGGTGTTGGCGTAAAAGTAAAGAATCGGAGGTGATTTTTTTGGATACAAAATTACAACGAGCTAATAATCAATCTCATACAATTATTCCCCAAGAAAAAGTAATAAGGGATGGATTCTCATCTGCTTTTACTTTAGTAGATGATGTTGTACTCAAAAATTACATTACAAGATTGCCTGACTTCTCTGTTATACCTCTTGAAAAGTTAGCCCTTGCAAACAATCTGGGAAAAATTCGTCTTTTCAAAATTACCGAAATGGTATATGAACAAGATGAATCGGCAACATATAAATTTGCAAGTATGTTTAATGCAGTTGCAACTACAAATAGTGCCATTGTAACAATTATTGATAGTGATGGCGTTAAAACGGATTTTTATTTGGGAATTCGATCTCTATCTGAGGAAAACAGCACACAGACTTCATACTCTACTCTTATTAATGCTATGAAAGGGCAGTTTCCTGGAACTCAGATTGAAAACTTGAAAAATAGTCGAATTGAAGAACTACTATCTTCTATTGACTCAACTTCTTTGTCGGCAGTATCGTGTGTTGCAAATAACAAAAATAAGGAGTTTGTAGGCAACGATGAATATTTGCAGGGTCTTGAAAAGCTTGCATTAGCAATGCAAGGTAGCCGTTATACTGCGATCATTGTTGCTAATTCTACATCCCAAGCCCAACTTAATGCAGTACGGCAGGGATATGAAACCATATACACTCAATTATCGCCGTATGCAAATACAGTTGTCAGCTACGGGACTAACAGATCTACATCAAAAAATGAAACTGAAACAAACGGCGAAAACCAAAGCGAAGCACACGGAACCAATACAATGCACACCGATAACAAGAGCACTACCGTTAATACGGGTACTTCTACTTCTGTTTCTGAACAGACAGCAGGAAGTAAAGTAGGAAGTACTATCGGTGCTTCATTATCTATTGCCGGTGCTGTTATCGGAAGTATTATTCCTGGAGCTGGTACTGCCGCTGGAGCAGCTATTGGTGGTGCAATAGGTGGCTTAGTTGGAGTAGCAATTTCTACTGCGACAAATAAAACCGTTACATCTACTTCTGGTGGAGGTAGCGAAAGCTCTGGTACAGCCGACGCAACTGGAACAAACGATACCATTACCACAGGATCATCTCATAGCTTAGCTACTTCGCTCGGACTAACAACCGGTGAAACACAAAATTTACAACTGACAATTCAAAACAAGCCTTTGATAGATATGCTTGACAGAATTGACAAGCAATTAGAGCGTCTTTCTGAATTTGAGAGTGTTGGAATGTGGGAATGTGCAACATATTTCCTTAGTGCCGATTCATCAGTTTCTGAAGTGGCTGCTGCCACTTATAAAGCTTTGATGAGTGGGGAAAACTCTGGCTTAGAAGTTTCTGCAATAAACACATGGAATAAGCCACAAGAACTGATTTCAGAAGGAGTTTCCCAAAACGAATTGATTTCTGAATATGTAAGGAACTTTATCCACCCAGTGTTTGACTACCGTATCAATGGATTTGACATTCCAATTATGCCCACTAATCTTGTGAGTGGAAACGAATTGGCTATTCATATGGGATTACCGAGAAATTCTGTTTGCGGTTTTCCTGTGATAGAACACGCCGATTTTGGAAAAGAAGTCGTAAAATACGATAAAAAAGATAGCTCTGAAGTCATCCGTCTTGGAAGTGTTTTTAACATGGGTCGTGCTGTTGAAGAAAGTAAGGTTACTCTTGATGTTGAGAGTCTTTCAATGCACACATTTATTGTTGGGGCAACTGGTAGCGGTAAATCAAATACAGTTTACAAAATTTTAGATGAACTTACCTCTACTCGCAGAGATACATTAAATTTCCTTGTAATTGAACCAGCTAAGGGAGAATACAAGCGTGTATTTGGACACAAACGAGGTGTTCATGTATTTGGTACAAACCCCAAATACACTGAACTCTTGAAAATCAATCCATTTAAGTTTCCTGCTGGTGTTCATGTTCTTGAACATATTGACAGATTGATTGAAATATTCAATGTTTGCTGGCCTATGTATGCAGCAATGCCTGCTGTATTAAAAGAAGCTGTCTTGGCTTCGTATAAATCCTGTGGATGGGACATGACTGTTTCGGTAAATATTGTTTCATCAACATTGTACCCAACCTTCCAAGATTTATTGGAACAGTTGATCCGTGTAATAAATGAATCCGCTTATTCCGAGGAAGTTAAATCAAATTACATTGGCTCATTGACTACACGAGTAAAGTCACTTACTAATGGGCTAAATGGTCAAATATTTGCCGCTGACGAAATAGATAACACTACTCTTTTCGATTCAAATGTTATTGTCGATTTAAGTCGTGTAGGTTCGCAGGAAACAAAATCATTGCTGATGGGAATACTTGTCATGCGTCTTTCAGAACATCGTATGACAACCAACGACGGCTCAAATGAAAAATTACATCATGTGACTGTTCTGGAGGAAGCACATAATATCCTAAAAGCAAGCACTCATGCAACTTCTGAAGATGGTGGAGATATAGCTGGAAAGTCTGTTGAAATGATTTCAAACGCTATTGCTGAAATGAGAACATACGGAGAAGGTTTTATTATAGCAGACCAATCACCAAATGCTGTTGATATATCAGCAATACGCAATACTAATACTAAAATCATCATGAGATTACCAGAAGAAAGTGACAGAAGAATTTCTGGCAAGTCTGCTGCTATGAAAGACACCCAACTTGATGAAATAGCTCGTTTACCAAAAGGCGTTGCAGTTATTTACCAAAACGATTGGATTGAACCTGTCCTTTGTAAGATAGATAAGTATGAAGGTCAAGAAAAGGAATACACAAGACCTGCTTCAATCCAAAACGATGATAACAGCACTAAAGCAGCTACCATTTTAATCAACATTGTTGCTAAAAATCGCCTGGATAATTCAGATACATACACAAATAAAGAAATTGAATGGGCAATAGAGAAGTGCCATTGTACTGTCAAGATAAAAACCATGCTGTATTCTATTCTTAAAGAGTACAATCAAACGAAGAAACTGAACTTATGGCAACCGGAAAATTTCTCAAAGCAGGCAATTCTTGTGAAAGATATTCTTGACTTAGATGGAGCTGTCGATAACGCAAGACAAATGTCTATTGATTTCATTGGTTTCAACTGCTACCTAAACTCTCTGGTGGCACAAAAGGTTGAAAATGCTTCTGATGATTTGATTATTAGTATCAATCATTGTTTGATGAAAGCATACAGCGAAACAAAAAAAGATGGAAGTGAGTATTATCAATCATGGTATAACACCATCATTGAAAGGGGGCATTTAATGTGAGTAATCCATTCTTTCCCGAAACTAAATATGGAGAAGTATACAATTCGGAAATAAAGAGTGAGTTGAAAATTGAAACAACCTATACCGAAAAAATAGACGCAAAAATCAAAATTGAACGGTGTGGTTTGCTTCCACGAAATGGTGGGGAGTGGTCTGGAGAACCTGGCAACTCTGATTGGAAACCAGACCCGAATGTTGAACCAGGAGATAGGCATGGTACAAACCCAGAGCATAAGACTTGGGAGCAAATAATGGACGAATATGATTTCGATTCCATTCCATTCAACGACGATGAACCTGACTTTTCTGAAGTTGCAAAAGGAGAAGTGGAAATCGACGATTTTTCCGATGACAGAGATTCTAACTTCGACCAAGCAGACGAAAAGCTCGCAGAACAAAGAGGATGTACTCCTGAAGAAGTTGCAAATTGGCGTGAGGAAAACAAATATACCTGGCACGAATGCAAGGACTGTAAAACAATGCAAAAAGTCCCAACAGAAGTACACGGTAATATTTCTCATTCTGGTGGTATATCTGAAGCAAAATCACAAAGCAAAAGTGCTTAACTGAAAGGAGTGAATGAAATGGAAGCAACTTGTATAGATAATGTATTTGGCGAAATGTCTTATAAACATAGATGGTGCAAGAAACAGTCAATTTCTATGTTTGGTGAAGACTGGACGATTACGATTGCAGCAAAAGCATATTCTGGAAAACCAATTACAGAAGAACAGCAAAAAGCATATTCCTACTTCATGAATAATGAAAAAAGAATGATGGATACTGTTGGAGAACAGCTTAAAAGCTATGTGAATGAAAACCTTAGTTCTCTTGCAGAATATTGGATTAGTGCAAGAACCATCGTCAATATCAGTGAGCTTGCTCAGATGGTTACACCCAAAACGCTTTTATTCAAACAAGATGGTACAACGATAATGTTGTTAGATTGCGTTTGGGATATTGAAGGTGGCATGGCAGTTAAACTCGCACCAAATATTGTAGTTGGAAGTCAAGACTTGTTCTTATAAAAAAACAGCAAAGTCACGGTTTGCACTTAATCCGGAGTGTAAATCGTGGCGTCGTTTATATTGGGGGATTTCGTTTTCCTTGTGTTGTTGATTTATTTCGCAGAGGATGTTTTTTGTATATTATTTTGCATCTTCAATCGGAACACTAAAAGTCTGTAAAGAATCCTTATACTGTAACTGGACCAGATTATCATCCAATGTTCCAGACTCGTATTCCGCTGCAATTTCACGAACTGTATGATTTAAAGCAGTAGAACCCACGCTGTTTTAGATGAAACGAAGGAAGTTGTCCTTAAGATTTATTCCCGTCCGGAATTGTCTGGGACTAACTTCCTCCACTTCAAAGAGATACGGTTCGCAGATTTTGGAATCCATATTTCCTATTTTGCTCTTTCCAGTATACTAAAAAATGCAGGGTTTGGAAGCCCCCAAAAGAAAAAAATTCGTTACCGGACTCACCGGCGTAAGCGAGCCCCATCCAGGACAGCTCATCCAGATTGATGCCACCCCCTATGAATGGTTTGGCGGAAATGCCACCTGCGCCCTCCATAGGGCAATTATTGATGCCTCTGGCAAGGTGGTTGGCCTGTTCCTTACTCAGAACGAATGCCTTTACGGCGACAATGAAACCATGCGCCAAAGCCGTGTGGACTTCGGCATCCCCCAAACGGTTTACTCAGACAACCATACGATTTTCCGTTCCCCTAAAACAGGAAAAAGCTCACCGTGGAGGAACTGATTGCCGGGAAGACTGTCCACCTGACCCAGTTTGAACGGCCTATTCATGAACTCGGGATTGACTTGATATTTGCTAAGACGCCACAGGCCAAAGGGCGCATTGAGCGTCTAAGGGTAACCTTACAGAGCCGTCTTTCCATCGAATTTGCCAAACGTGGGATAACGACCGTAACGGAGGCTAACCGCTTTTTGGAAGAAGAATAGAGAGCTGTTCAACCCAAAATTCTCCGTTGAGCCAGAAGCAGAATCAATCTTTGTGTCACTGGCAGACCTTTCAGAGAATGGGTATGGCGTCAGCCTGTTAAATTATTGTAAATATGGATACAGCATCAAGGACAATGCAATAAAGCTAAGCCTATTGAAGAGCGCAGTTTACCCGGACACAATGGCGGATAAAGGAATGCATGGATTCACTTATTCTCTGTATCCCCATATTGAAAATGTGACAGAAGGCGAGACCATCGAAGCCGCCAACCAACTGAATCTGCCTGCACAGGTTGTTTCCGGTGTATTTACCTACCGGAGAAAGATTGTGGAAGTGTCTTTAGACTGTGTGCAGATTGATGCAGTGAAGAAAGCGGAGGATGAAGACTGCCTGATTGTGAGGCTGCATGAGTGCAGGTGCGGAAGCAGAAAAGTGACACTCACTTCCCAGTTTGGAGTAAAACGTATTATGCCCTGTAATTTACTGGAACATGACAGCGGGGAGGCGGTGGAAGGTTCCAAAGTATCCTTTGAGGTTACACCGTTCATGATTAAGACTTTTAAACTGTATCTGTAAAAACAGATAAAAAATAAACTATTAGACGGACTGCTATCGCCTGTGGCGGCTGATGGCAGTCCGTTGATTCATGAGTGTTTTTTGCAAGCACTTTTTGGAGAAAAATGTAAAATATTTTTGGAGAATGTTGCATCTCCAAATTGAAGAAAGATGCAAGGCCCCGGCTGGCAGATATTATGCCAGCCACATAGCCATTGCAGACCATATTTAGTTGTTATAGCGTAAGATATGGAAACGGAGGTTCCGAGTTTTCATCTTCATGTGCATGTTCTCTGAAATAGCGGAATTCCTCATCCAGATTTTTATAGTGGACAAAGTCATGCAGATATCTCAAATCTTCTTCTGCGCATTTATGGTCATCTATGATATCAAGCAGATAATCATCCATCTCCGCATAGCGTTCCTAAAGATTTTGATATTTTTTCTGTTCTTTGATAACTTTTTTATTTTTAGTCATTGTTACCTGCCTCCTGACTGCTGATTCTTGAAAGAGTTGCATTGATACTTGATTCACGTAACCGATTATTGATCCCCGGCAACAAAATCAGTTCCACGTGGTGAGTGAGCCTGCCAATCAGTGCTGTTGTCATCCGCTGGTCATAAAGAACGTTCACCTACTGTGAGAATTCAAGATCCGTGTTTAGAATCACCGATTTCTGCTCGTGTATCTCAGAAAGATAATCAAATAGAAGCTGTGAACCGGTGCGGTCATACGGAACATATCCGAATTCATCCAGAATCAGTATCTGGACACTATTAAGCTTCTTTTTCAGTGCAGTAAGCCTTCCGCTGCTCTGACTCTCGGAAAAAAGATTGATAAGTCCGGCAGTGCGGTAGAATCTTACCGGAATTTCCTGATTACATGCAGACATTCCGATCAGAATGGAGAGCATTGTTTTACCGGTTCCTGTTCCACCATACATGATGACATTTTTTCCTGTATGATAAAAATCCAGGTCTAACAGGCTTTGGAAGCTGACGTCTTCCGGGAAATCTATCTCATCTGTCCTGAATTCTTCCACACGGTATCTGTGTGGGAAGCCGGCTGTATTGAGGAACTTGCTCTTCCTTTTTGCTGTCCTATATTCAATTTCATTTGTCAGAAGATTTAAAAGGTATTCCTGCGGTGTGTCTCCTTTCTGCTCGAAAGCCTGTCCTGCAAAGTTTGTAGACAACTTGAGCTGTTTGCAGCATGCTGCAATGGATTTTTCTATATCAGCCATTTGAGACACCTCCCTTCTTGAGGGCGGCATCCAGCATCTTCAGATTATTTCTGAACGGAATGACCTTCTGCTGTGACAGAAAAGCTTTGTTTTCAAGGGGAGGCAGAAACGGTACATCTGCATAGGTTCGCCTGTAAAGGCTCTGCAGACTGTCCGGATCGGTTGCATTCAGCCGTACAGACTCATCCACTGTCTTGACGGCACTGGCAAATCCGGTTCTTTCTGTAAGTTCAGCAAGAACCTTGAGTACCCGCCCGCGTTCCTTATTTTCACAATTATTCATGTATATCTGCATGCTCTGCGGCATCATATCATAAANCTCATCCACTGTCTTGACGGCACTGGCAAATCCGGTTCTTTCTGTAAGTTCAGCAAGAACCTTGAGTACCCGCCCGCGTTCCTTATTTTCACAATTATTCATGTATATCTGCATGCTCTGCGGCATCATATCATAAATGCCACTGTTACGCAGAGAGCGGGGTTTCCTTGCGATATATGTAAGATATGGCAGCCAATCCATTCTTTTATGCTCATCACCGTAAAGACGCTTGTGACGGACAACTTCATGCATGTCTGCATCCATGACGGTCACAGCAGATGATGTAATCTTAAGATTTAGGATGGATTCGCAGAAAGCCGGTGAAGCGGAATAACGGTGCTTTCCTGCATCAAGGGTAAACTTTCCATATTTATCTGTTGTTGAGGTCGTGTAAAGTGCCGTGTCAAATGGTACAGAAGGAAGCGGCAGTAAACGTGCATTATTTTCTTCAAATAGCTCACTGCTAAAGCGGTCGGCATCGTCATCATAGTGTTCACGCCGCATATCTGTTTCGCAGCGGTCAAGAAGACGCCTGTTTTCTTCCGTAAGGTCATCAAAGCGGGGGACCGGCACAAGTTCGTTACGGCGCAGATAGCCGACCTTATTTTCCACGTTTCCCTTTTCCCAACCGGATTCGGGATTCATGAATATCGGCCTGATATGATAGTGCTCACAGAAGCGCTGGAAACGTTCTGTTATATCGCATCCCCCGCCTTTAATGACTTTAGTGACAATGGTTCTGGTATTATCAAACCAGATTTCGGTGGGAACTCCATCGATGTGCTCAAATATAGCAACCAGACCTTCCAGAAGGCACTCCATGTTTTTACCGTAATTAAGCTGTAAAAAACCGCCGTTGCTAAAAGGAAAACTAAGCACAAGATACTTGGCTTCGTGATAGAGCCTGCCGTTTTCGTAAAAATCGGCTGTTCCAAAATCCGCCTGAGCTTCGCCGGGGCGATGTTCAAGAGGAATATAGCCATCGGTTCTTTTTAGGCGTAGTTCCTCTTTCTTCTGCTTGACGTATAAAGCGACAAGACGGTAACTGCAGTTGAAACCATCTGCTTCATCCTTAAGGCGTTTAAATATTCTTTTGGCTGTATGTCGTTGCTTTCTTGGCGCAAGCTTGTCTGCCTGCAGCCATTCATCAATCAGAGGCTTGAACGGGTCAAGCTTGGATTCATGAGCCTTTAATGATGCCTTTATGGGAGAAAGACCGTTAAAGTCCTCCATATCCACATATTTTTTGACCGTTTTCCAGTTAAGGCCGGTCTCAGATGCTCTATTTTACAATAAACAATTCATGAGTTAATGCGTTCACAATTGGATTGCCAGGCTGCTGAAAACTTATGACGACAGCCGTCCGGAGGCAGACGCGGAGACTATGGATAGAGTGAGAGCGGTGCTGGAGAAATCGGGGACAGATATGAGTTATTTTGAAAAATGATACGAGGCTGTATTGGATTTAAAAGTTTCAGTATGCTAAATTTATGAATATGGAATATATAAGAAAAGTGGCATAAACGCTGGGGTTATGTCATTTTTCTTTTTTTACCATGGCAACCATATTAATTATCTTGCCCTTCCCGGCATAAATGTCTATAATATTCATCAAAGCCCCCCAAAAAAACCTACAAAATACAAAGGAATTCAACAAAATGCCCATACAAAAAAAGTTCCATAAAATATCCTGGACAAGACGTATGATCATAGCCCTGATCATTGCCACCGTTATGCCTGCAGTCATTATTTCCTCTATAATTTTTAATGTGGCGGCAAAAAATCTTGAAAAACAGGCATACGAACTGACAGATTATAAGATCACCCAGCGTGTCCGTTTTCTTGAACTGGACCTGCGGCAGGTATTTGATCTGATCTACCAGACCGTGGTGGACCCTGCGGTGGCAGGAGCCATGGACAGTCTCAACCGTGGCAAAGAGCCAGTGGAGAGCAAAACAACCCTGCGTAGTAAATTCATATCTTATGGTCAGATGCTGGAGGCGGTCCAGAGTATGACATACATAGATAACCGGGGAGAAAACTATTATACCTATGAGAAGTTCAACAGTGTCTATGACAACAATATGTGGTCTGATAAAGAGCGGCGCCTGGGGCTGTGCAGTCGGACAAAAGAATCGGAATCAGCCGTATTTTTGCCCACGATCCAGGAAGAACTTGCCGGGGGCAGGCAGATTGATTTATTTTATATAGCCATACCTGTTCAGGATTATGTTGCTGACAGTAATGTGGGAGTGCTTGTCATGGGTATCGGCATGGAGTTTTTTCAGAATCTGGATACCGGTGACGAGGATGATTCCCAGTGGAATGATATGGTGGAAGTGATAGACCCCCAGGGAAGGATCATATATTCCCAGGAGAAAAACAGAATAGGAAAGATCTCGGAAGGTACTGATAAATCAGACAAAAACAGGTTGATAAAGGAAAATCAGATAGAAAAATCCAATTGGACCATGCGGTCTTATGTAAACCTTAAAGAAATAAAACAAAATCTATACGGTTTCCGGCAGATAACTATATTGATTGGCATTATATTCATTGTACCGTTTGTCGCAGTGGTCTGGGCACTGAGCAAATATTTTACAAGAAATCTCAGCATGCTTTCCATGAACCTGAAGAAAATAGGGGAAGGACAGGTGGGCATGCAGCTTGATGCCACCATTGAAGATGAGTTTTATCCCGTCATCCAGCAATTTAATCAGATGTCAAAAAGTATTGAACGTCTGATAAAGCGGCTGAAACGGGAGCGTGCCCAGACAGAGGAGGCGGTGACAAGGCAGAAACAGGCAGAACTGCGTGCCCTGGAATCCCAGATTAACCCCCATTTTCTCTATAATACCCTGGACAGTATTAACTGGAGGGCAATTGAAAATGAGGAATATGAAATCAGTGAAATGATTTCATGCCTTGCGGACCTGCTCAGATACAGTATTACGGATATAGACGGGATGGTGCAGGTGAGAGAAGAAAAGCAATGGCTGAACAAGTATCTTTTTCTGCAGCAGAAACGTTTTTCAGATAAATTCACCTTTATTATCCGTATACCGAAGGCAGCGGAAGATATTCTGATACATAAAATGCTGCTGCAGCCGATTATCGAAAATTGTGTGGTTCATGGTATTAATGAAATGAAAAAAGATGGAAAGATCACAGTTGAAGCATCCATGGAGGAGGGGAATCGGCTGCGGTTTGTTATTAAGGATAACGGAAAGGGAATAGAGGAAAAGACGCTGGCAAGGCTTAACCGTAAGGATAACAGAGGGGATATCGGCACGGATAATGTGCGGGCAAGACTGGAAAGCTATTACGGAGGAGAAGCATTCATACGTTACTATAGTTCAGAGACGTCAGGAACAGTGGTAACCGTGGAAATACCTTATGGAGAGGAAGTATATGCTAAAAATAGTGATTGTGGAGGATGAGTATATGGCCCAGACAGGACTGGGGCATCTGATTGAGAAGATCAATCCAGAATATCATATTGCAGGTTATGCAGATAACGGCTGTGATGGAATGGTCTTGGTTAAAGAGGTAAAACCTGACATTGTTATCACAGATATTAAGATGCCCAGGATGAATGGACTGGAAATGATTGAAAGCCTGA
Organism: Blautia marasmi; assembly: GCF_900258535.1. Classification (NCBI taxonomy): domain Bacteria; kingdom Bacillati; phylum Bacillota; class Clostridia; order Lachnospirales; family Lachnospiraceae; genus Blautia; species Blautia marasmi. Next base: position 1,565,793 of record NZ_OIWX01000001.1, on the reverse strand, counting down.
GGCAGATCCATATGGACTGCCTGTTCGTGATTCTGAGCGGTTATGCAGAGTTCTCTTATGCGCAGCAGGGCATTTCTCTGGGAGTGACAGACTATCTGTTGAAGCCGGTGACTGTGCAGAAGATCAAAGAACTGATGGAGCGGCTGGAGGAAAAACTGAAGCCTGTCCGCCAAGAGGCAAAAAAGGAGGAGGCGGTTTATTCTCTTCTTGTTACAAAGGTGATCGGATATATACATGAACACTTTCAGGATAAACTGACACTGGATGATCTGGCGGAGAGGTATAAGGTGACACCTGAATATCTGAGCCGTATGTTTTCCAGGGAGGTTGGCCGTCCTTTTGTCAATTATCTGAAAGAGTACCGTATTGGCAAGGCCAAGGAGATGCTGCAGAAGGGAAACAGAAAAATATATGAGATTGCTTTTGAAGCGGGATATTCGGACGTGAAATATTTTTGTCGGGTATTTAAAGAGGTTACAGGAGTATCCCCGAAAAAATATCTTCAGTTTGGTGAAAACGAAGACAAAACAGAATAATTTGAATATAGATAAAATGACCGGATATGTGTAGCGAAAAACATATATTTGGTCATTTTTTGTGCAAAAGAATCCACTTTTGTTAAAATCGTATAATTTTGCCTGAAAATGAAAACTGATATAATAAAATCATCTTAAAGAGAGCAGTAAAAATACCGGTATTTGAAAAAGTTAACAAGTTGTAACAAAAACACAGATTATTGGAGGAAAGAAATGAAAAAAAGATATTTGGCGATGGCACTGACAGGAATGATGACGGCGGGTCTGGTGGCTGGCTGCGGAAGTTTAGGTGATACTCAGGCGGATACAGCAAAAGATGCAAAGAATGAAAAAACAGCAGATACAGGGAAAGATTCTGACGGCGGGGGAAAAACTGAGGTTGTACTGTGGCATAGTATGGTATCTCCTGAGGTAGAGCCGTTCCAGGAAATGATAGATAATTTTAATGCACAGAGTGAAAAGGCAACTGTTGTGACAGAATGGGTTGCCAGGGATGAGCAGACAAAACAGCTCACGATCGGCAATATGGCAGGTGAACTGCCGGATATGGTATTTGTGGACAACCCGGAAGTGATCAATTATGGAGAGATGGGCGTATTCCAAGATATCAAAAAACAGTTTGACGGATGGGATGAAAACCAGTTCCTGGACAGTATCACAAACTCCTGTGTATATGAAGGTAAAATGTACGGTGTTCCTTATATCGGAAATAACCTTGCCCTGTTTTATGACAAGGATATGCTGGCAGCCGCGGGCGTGGAAGCACCGACAACCTGGGATGAACTGGTGGATGCAGCGGAAAAGACTACAAAAGATGGTGTCTACGGCCTGGGATTTTCAGCAATCAAAAATGCGGAGTGTACATTCCAGTTTATGCCGTTCCTCTGGTCAGCAGAAGGGGACTGGACGGATATGGGATCGGATGACAGCATAAAGGCCATGACCTATTACTCTGATTTCGTGAAAAACGGTTTTGCAAATAAAGAAGTTTTAAACTGGTCACAGGCTGACGTGTGCAAACAATTTGCATCCGGCAATTGTGCCATGATGGTAAACGGCTCCTGGAACGTAGGAACACTCAGAAATGATGCACCGGATAAGAACTGGGGAGTTGTGCCCATTCCGCAGGATAAAGTACCTGCATCCTGTCTGGGAGGCGAAGCTCTTTGTATCACAAAGAATGCAGATGCTGACGCCTGCTTTGAGTTTATTGAGTATCTTTGCGGAAAGGATATTTCTGCTCCGTATGCAAAGAGTGTGGCAAAATTCTCTCCTCGCTCCGATGTGGATATTGATAAAGAGTTTGCAGATGATCCGGAGATGAAAGTATTTGCTGAACAGATGGAAAATACAAAACCACGCGGGCCCTATCCAAAATGGACAGAAGTGGACAATGTTATCATTGAAGCCTGTCAGAGCGCACTGACGGAGGCAAAGACCCCGGAGCAGGCATGCAAGGATGCAGCCGCGGCTATTGCGGATATTGAGGAATCATTAAAAAAATAAAATGTTGAATTTGCCGATCTCAGGCAAGTGACATTACCAGGAGTCTGCCGGGTTTTTCGGTTTTAAGAAATCCCGGCAGACTTTTTGACTCTAAATACCCTGAAAAGGAGCGGACATTATGGGCAGTAAATATTCCAGAAACAGCAGGCGGGAAATACGAAACGGATATGCATATATTATGCCGGCACTGATCTTCATGGTCGCCATGATCGGATTTCCCATTTTGTATAATTTTTATATCAGTTTTTTTGACATGACAGCGCAAAGCGTAGGCATGGGTCATGCGGAATTCATCGGTCTTAAAAACTATGAAGCGATTTTCAGTGATCCGACGATGTGGAAGGCTGTTAAAAACACATTTTTTTATACAATTTTTTGTATTGTATTTCAGTTTATTATCGGATTTGCTTTTGCTATGTTTTTCAGTAAAAAATTTAAGGCTGCAAGGTATTTAAAGGGCCTTATGGTTATCAGCTATATGCTTCCCATGACAGTGGTAGGACTTATGTTTAAGTTCATGCTGAGCCCCACAAACGGAGTTATCAATGATATTCTTATGAATCTGCATCTTGTGAAAGCACCTGTGGAATGGCTGCTGAATGAAAAAACAGTTATCTGGGGGCTTATCATTGCCAATACCTGGGTGGGAATCCCCTTTAATATGTTGTTATTATCAACCGGTCTTGACAATGTCCCCCAGGATGTCTACGAGAGTGCATCTATTGACGGTGCAAATTCCGTACAGAGGTTTTTTTATATTACTGTGCCGATGATCAAGCAGTCTATACTTTCTGTTTTGATATTAGGATTTGTATATACGTTTAAAGTCTTTGATCTGGTCTATGTGACTACAGGGGGAGGGCCGGTGGATGCCTCGGAGGTTCTTTCCACTTATTCGTACCGTCTTTCCTTTAAGACTTATTATTTTGGACAGGGGGCGGCTGTAGCAAATGTATTGTTCCTATGCCTATTCGTGGTGGCATTGGTATATCTGAAATTGATTGGAAAAGATGAGGTGAGTTGACTATGATGAAGCAGCGGACAAAAAATATAATTGATACCATAATAGCAGTTATAATAGCGGCAATATTTCTCTTTCCCATGTACTGGATCATTATCAGTTCCCTGAAATCCGATACTGAGATCTTTGCGCAGGTACAGACATGGTTTCCAAAGGAGATCCATTGGGAGAATTATATAGAACAGTTTCAGAATAAATCCAATACAGCTAACATTTTTGTTCAGTTTAAGAATAGCTGGATCATAGCTATAGGTTCCATGGTTCTCTCACTTGTCCTGTCTATTCCCGCTGGATATGGATTGTCAAGATTTAAGATCCCGGGGAAGAAATCGATTTTGATGATTTTTCTGACAACACAGATGTTGCCCTGTTCCCTGGTGCTGACGCCTCTGTTCCTGATCTACAACAAAGCGGGGCTTTTGAATACATATCTTGCGCCCATCCTGGCAACAGCCACAATATCCATTCCATTTGTAATTATGGTGCTCAGGCCTATTTTTATGGAATGCCCTAAGGAGATAGAGGAGGCGGCAAGAATTGACGGGTGTAATTACTTTACGGCATTTCTCAGAGTTACACTGCCTATATGTAAGAGCGGTATCATAACGGCTGCGGCGTTTTCTTTTATTTTTGCATGGAATGATTTGGTGTATTCCATAACCTTTAACAACAAAGGTGATCTGCTTCCCATGACATCCGGGATCTATCAGTTTCTCGATGCATACGGAACAAAATGGAATATGATCATGGCTTATGGTGTGATCATTGTGCTGCCAATCGTGGTGTTGTTTGTAAGCCTGCAGAAGTATATTGTAGGCGGACTCGTGGGCGGTGCTGTGAAAGGCTGAGCGCGTCCAGAAAAGGGCGGTTGGTTTAATGGGTGGAAATCCCATACGGCAAGGCGTAGCGAGCCACCGTTAGCGAGTCTTGGGTGCTGACTGGTAACAGGCAGGGCTAAGCGTAGACAGTTAGGAAATAGGGTTGCAATGCTATTGAGCCTCGAAATTTTACAAAGCTTCAAAGGTCGACGCAGTTTAACCATGCGGAAGACAACATCACAGCAAGCGTTAAGCGAGTTTGTTGTGGCTTTGGCGGGGTCCGAGGGCCAATCATGTTTCACAATGACCAATCAGTCAACTGGAGAGAGCCTGTGATTTCTTGCAGGGAGATTGCTTACTCCCAGACAAGTATGACGTACAACGATGACAAGGAGGAAATCAAATGAGTCACAGGCAGTCGGATATTCCTATATTACCAGAGAAACCGCTAATCACGGTGGAGGGAAGGGGAATACATAATAACGCTCTTTCTGAGGACACATTTACCGTACTCAGGGACGGGAGGATAAGTGGGAACGAAATTAGAAAGAATAGCAGACAAATCGGCTCATGAAAGCCGCCCCATATTTACGTCACTGTATCACTTACTAAATGAAGAGCTGCTGCTTGAGTGCCACAAAGAATTAGACGGAAAGAAAGCAGTAGGGATTGATGAAGTAACAAAAGAGGAATACGCCCGGAACTTAAGGGAGAATATTAGGAGTCTGGTGAAAAGGCTGAAGAACAAGGCTTATAAACCAAAGCCAACATTACGTGTATACATCCCGAAAGCAAATGGCAGGAGACGTCCTTTGGGAATCGCATCGTATGAAGATAAAATTGTACAATTAGGATTAAAGAAGATACTGGAAGCAGTATATGAACCAAAGTTTCAAGATAACATGTACGGTTTTCGTCCAAACAGGAACTGCCATATGGCAATCAAAGAGATGTGTATCAGTATTGTCCGCAAACGGATCAATTATGTAGTGGACGCAGATATCAAGGGTTTCTTCGACCATATGAGCCATGAATGGACCTTGAGATTCGTTGGGTACTATATCAAAGACCCCAACATACTCTGGCTGATAAAGAAATATCTGAAGGCAGGAGTATTAGAAAGCGGAAAGTATCAAACGAACGAGGTTGGTTCAGTACAGGGAAACATCATCAGTCCGATACTGGCAAACATCTACATGCACCATGTACTGGTGCTGTGGTATAAAGCATACTTTGAAAAGAGTGGAACAGGGAACAGTTTTCTTGTGGTATACGCCGATGACTACCTTGCAGGCTTTGAACATAAGACAGAAGCAGAACGCTACTACAAAGAAATGCAGGAGCGATTGAGTAAATACGGGTTAGAGATTGAGACGAGTAAAAGCAGACTTCTGGAATTCGGGAGATATGCGAAGGAAAGAAGAAAGCGGAGGGGGGAGGGGAAACCCGAGACCTTTGACTTCCTAGGATTTACATTCTATTGCGGTGAAAACCAAGCAGGGAAGTTTTGTGTAAAACCGAAGACCAATGGTAAACGGTTAGCAACAAAGCTAAAGGAAATGAAACAGTGGCTGAAATATAATCGGACAACGCCGCTGAGGAAGTTGATGCCGATACTAAACCTCAAACTGATAGGACATTACAGGTACTATGGTTTGACCTATAACATCCAGTCACTGGTAAAATATCACTATTACATAACACAGCTGCTATATCGCTGGATGAACCGCAGAAGTCAGAAGAAAAGCTACAATTGGGAGGGATTCAAGCAGATGTTGGAATATTACCCACTAGCTTATCCCAAGAAATACTTCAATCTCTATGCGTAGCATGAAACTGTAAACGTTATTATGAAGAGCCGTATGCGGGAAAGCCGCACGTACGGTTCTGGAAAGGACTTCATATCGTGAGATATGATTTTACTAAACGTTTTCAGGTGATTTTTGGAGAGGAGAGACACATCGGATGAAAGGTATTGTAAAAGGTGAGCAGGAACGTTTAAGCTGGCGGTATGATGACGAACTGTTGTATATTGAGGCGTGGGGCAGGGACAGCTTGCGGGTCAGAAGCACACATTTGGAGAAAATGCCGGGAAAGGACTGGGCTTTGGAACCACAGAGAGAAGTGAAGCCGGTCATCAAAATTTCAGATGATTCTGCCAGCATAACAAATGGTAAAATCTGTGCAAGGATCAATACATATGGTTATATTTCTTTTTATAATGAGAAGAACGAGGAAATCCTGAAGGAACGCTGGGAAACCAGGGAGGTTCCGGTGGATATGATGGCTACGGAGAATTACGCCCGTGTCCTGAAAGAATGGGGTGGCACCGTGCCGAAGGCGGTTATGACCTTTGAATCAAATAAAAACGAAAAAATTTACGGCATGGGCCAATATCAAATGGAATATTTGGACCTGAAGGGGTGTGAGCTTGAACTCTGCCATAAAAATTCCCAGACAAGCATTCCTTTTTACATTTCAAATAAAGGGTATGGTTTTTTATGGAACAATCCGGCAGTGGGAACTGTTAATTTCGCGAAGAATATGACCCGATGGACCGCAGAGGCGTCCTGCGTAATTGATTATTGGATCACGGCAGGGGAGACACCAGCCGAAATTTTGGAAAATTATACAGCAGTTTCAGGGCGGCCGGGAAAATTTCCGGAGTGGGCGTCCGGCTTCTGGCAGAGTAAGCTGCGGTATCACAACCAGGAAGAGGTTCTTGAAACAGCCAGAGAATATAAGAGAAGAGGACTCCCTTTATCTGTGATAGTCATAGATTTTTTTCACTGGAAACATCAGGGGGACTGGTCATTTGACCCGGAATATTTTCCTGATCCCAAAGCTATGGTGGATGAACTGAAAGAGATGGGTGTTGAACTCATGGTATCTGTATGGCCTACAGTGGAGCCGTACAGTGAGAATTATGCCAGGCTGAAACAATTGGGATTTCTGACCAGGGCGGACCGAGGGGTGAGGACACAGTATCATTGTCTGGGGGCTCAGGTATTTTTTGATCCCACAACACAGGGAGCAAGAGAGTTTTTATATGAAAAGCTGAAAGTGAACTATGGGAAATACGGTATCCGCATTTTCTGGCTGGATGAGGCGGAACCGGAATATCAGCAGTTTGATTATGATATTTACCGTTACCAGGCCGGCTCTGCCAGAGAAATCGGCGGCATATATCCTCTTTGTTACAGTCAGGCCATCTATGACGGAATGAAAAAAGACGGGATTGAAGATCCCATAAATCTTACCCGAAGTGCATGGGCAGGCAGTCAGAAATTTGGGACACTGTTGTGGTCAGGGGATATATATTCCAGTTTCCGTTCCTTCCGTATGCAGATTCGGGCCGGCTTGAATGCCGGTATGGCCGGAATTGCATGGTGGACAAGTGATATCGGCGGATTCTGGGGAGGAGATCCGGAGAGTGAAGAGTTCCGCGAACTTCTGGTCAGATGGTTCCAGTTTGGCGTGTTCAGTCCAATATGCCGGCTTCACGGCCATCGCCGCCCCTCCGGAACCCTGCCGGAAGTTGTGGACAGCGGGATGTTCGACTTTAACACCTGCGGTCCGAATGAGGTATGGAGTTACGGAGAAAAAAATTATGGAATCTTAAAAGAGCTGTTGATGCTGCGGGAGAGAATGCGTCCCTATGTGGAGGAAACAGCAGCCGGGGCATCCGAAACAGGAGAGCCTATGCTCAGAACAATGTTCTTTAACTACCCGGCAGATGAAAACTGCTGGGAGACGGAAGATGAGATTATGCTGGGAAAAGATCTTCTGGCAGCGCCGGTCACATATCCGGGGATGACTTCCAGGGAGGTATATCTGCCGAGAGGAGACAGATGGATTGATTATTATACCGGGAAAGTGTATGAAGGCGGGCAGACATTGAGGTACCCTACACCTCTTGAAGTGATACCGTTTTTTATCAGAGAGGAATCCGGGCAGTATGAAAGGCTCAGGGGATAGGCAGAGGGAGGTTTAGGCAGATGAAAAAATTAGATTCACCAAAGCTGTCAGACGTGGAGATAGAGGACAGATTTTGGAGCAGATATATTAAACTGGTGCGGGAGAAGATGTTGCCGTATCAATGGGAAGTATTGAATGACAGGGTAAACGATGCGGCGAAAAGCCACTGTATTGAGAACTTTAAGATCGCCGCAAAAGAGAGTACGGGAAAGTATTACGGAATGGTTTTCCAGGATACGGATGTGGCAAAATGGTTGGAAGCCCTGGCTTACAGCCTGGAAGGAAAAAAGAACAGCGAACTGGAAAAAGAGGCTGATGAAGTTATAGATTTGATCGGAAGGGCGCAGCAGGAGGACGGATATCTGGACACGTATTATACCATTCAGGAGCCTTTGGGAAGATGGAGCAATTTAAGAGAGGGACATGAATTATATACTGCCGGACATATGATCGAGGCTGCATCGGCATATTATCAGGCCACAGGGAAGGACGGTTTTTTGAAGATCGTATGCAGACTGGCAGATTGTATCTGCAATACCTTTGGTCCTGATGAAGGAAAGATCCACGGATGTCCGGGGCATCCGGAGATTGAGCTGGCACTGGTTAAGCTTTACCGTCTGACAAAAGATGAAAAGTATCTGAATATGGCAAAGTATTTCCTGGACATCAGGGGCAGTCAGAGTCCCGGCCACTTTGAGGAAGAACAGAAAATGGACGGATTTCAACACATTTTTCCGGAGTTTGAGCATCTGGGGTATAATAATATACAGGCCCATAAGCCGATACGGAGGCAGAAGAAGGCGGACGGACATGCGGTCAGGGCTTTATATTTGTATTCGGCTATGGCTGATGTGGGATACGAATCCAGAGATGAGACTTTATTGGATGCCTGCAGAACACTATTTGATAATATTACCGGCGCGCAGATGTTTATCACCGGCAGCGTAGGGGCAGCGGCTGACGGGGAATGTTTTACCTGTGATTATGATCTGCCTAATAATTATAACTATTCGGAGACGTGTGCTTCTGTAGCACTTGCCATGTTCTCACTGAGAATGTTCCAGGTGGAGAGAGACGGAAAATACATGGATATCGCCGAGAGAGCGCTTTATAATACGGTTCTTGGCGGTATGTCGTTAAGCGGGACAGAATTTTTTTACGTGAATCCTCTGGAGGTGGTACCAGAACAGTTAAAGACAAACAGAACCCTTCATCATGTACTTCCCTCCCGGAGAAAGTGGCTTGGTGTTGCCTGCTGCCCTCCCAATATTGCCCGTACACTTACCGGATTAGGGAATTATATTTATTCTGAAAATGAGGATACTCTGTTCGTCAATCTTTTTATCGCCGGAAAGTGTTCAGTAAAATTAAAGGATGGCACCATATCTGTGTCTGTCCGGACAGATTATCCCTATAATGGCAGGGTGAAAATAGCAGTAGAAAACCATGAATGTATTCCGTTTTCCCTGGCAGTACGAGAGCCCGGATGGACAAAAGTGGAGCGGATCATCAGTAAGAGCGGAAAAGAGGTTTTAGTCAGACGGGAGAAGGGATATCTGTACACTGAAAGAACAGTTTGGGAGAGCGGAGCAGAGTTTAGCTTTGAGGTACCTTTAAAGCCTGTCCTGATGTGTGCCCATCCCCGTGTTGCTTCGGATGCAGGGAAGGCGGCAATCGTAAGGGGACCTTTGGTGTATTGTCTGGAGGAAGCCGATAACGGAAAAGATCTGGGAGCTGTCGTACTGGATGCCGGCGGTAGTATGGAGCCGGTATTCCAGGAGGATCTGCTGGGAGGGACTACCGCTGTTTTAGCGGATGCCTGGCGTGTAAGTGAAAAAGGATGGGAAGGGAAATTATATCAGCCCGTGACGGAACGATTGGAGAAATGCAGGGTTAAGGCTGTGCCGTACTGTATGTGGAATAACAGGGGGGAAGGGGAGATGCGTGTGTGGCTGCGGGTAATGAAAGAATATCAGGAAAATACGCAATGATAAGACGCATATTGAAAGCAGATTGTCATTAAATCGGACTTTGGGGGGAATCAGATGGAACCGGTATATACATTTTTTATTTCTGGTGCATAATCTTTATAGCAGTGATAAATCCGGCAGCAATGCCGGATTTGTGTTATAAAAAACTACATCTAAAGGAAAATGACATTCAAGAAAGTTGGATATTTCACGTATAAAATGTTATACTAACTGATACATGATGATCGTAATTACCATTCAACGTCAAAAAGGATAAGGTGATAAAAAATGTACATCGCAGATTTACACATTCATTCCCGATATTCCCGGGCTACCAGCAGGGACTGCACGCCGGAATATCTGGATCTCTGGGCGCGCAGGAAAGGGATCCAGATAGTCGGCACAGGTGACTTCACACATCCTGCCTGGAGGGAGGAACTGCGGGAGAAGCTGGAACCGGCGGAGGATGGGCTGTATGTGCTGAAGGAAGGATATAGAATACAGGATTCTACAGCGGCCGCAGCCATGCAGCCGCGTTTTGTCGTTACAGGCGAGATCAGTTCTATTTATAAGAAAAAGGATAAAGTCCGTAAAGTGCACAGCCTGATTCTTCTTCCGGGACTGGAGGATGCGGAGATCATCTCCGGGAAACTGGAGAGCATCGGCAACATCCATTCCGACGGACGTCCAATATTGGGATTAGAGTGCAGGGACCTGTTGGAAATCCTTCTGGAGTTGTGTCCACGTGCCGTCTATGTGCCGGCCCATATCTGGACACCTCATTTTTCTTTATTTGGGGCGTTTTCCGGTTTTGATACAGTTGAGGAATGCTTTGATGACTTATCACCATACATCCGTGCCATGGAGACAGGACTTTCCTCAGATCCCCCTATGAACTGGAGGATATCTGCCCTTGATAAATACCAGCTTATTTCAAATTCCGACGCCCATTCCCCTGCAAAGCTGGGCAGGGAGGCCAATCTGCTTGACATAGAACTTACCTATGAAGGATTAAGGAATGCCATTCAGGAAGGAGTGGGTCTGGCAGGAACCATAGAGTTTTTCCCGGAAGAAGGAAAATATCATTTTGACGGGCACAGAAAATGCCATCTCTGTTTAAGCCCCCCGGAGGCCGAGAAATACCAGGGCAAATGCCCCGTCTGCGGAAGAAAACTCACGATCGGAGTGTCTCACAGAGTGGAGCAGTTAGCTGACCGCCCGGAAGGATTTCTAAGAGCCGATGGGAAGGCATTTGAAAGTCTGGTACCGCTGCCGGAAGTCATCGGTGCATCTGTAGGCTATTCGGCGGCAAGCAGAAAGGTTGTAAGGCAGTATGAAGAAATGCTCCGGAAGCTGGGACCTGAATTTGATATCCTGCGCATAATGCCTCTGGAAGAGATCAGAAGCGTTTCCGGGCATTTGATCACTGAGGGGATCCGGAGGCTGCGGGAAGGGAAAGTGGAGAGAATCCCCGGTTTTGACGGAGAGTATGGCACCATAAAATTATTTGAACAGACAGAAATAGAAAATCTGGATGGACAGATGAGCCTTTTTGACGGCATGGAAATCATCCGGGATACAAAAGAAATATCAGGCAATACAGGAACTATTCAGGAAAACGGCCTGTCAGACGAAGTGCAGGAAAACGGCCTGTCAGACGAAGTGCAGGAAAACGGCCTGTCAGACGAAGTGCAGGAAAACGGCCTGTCAGACGAAGTGCAGGAAAACGGCCTGTCAGACGAAGTGCAGGAAAACGGCCTGTCAAACGAAGTGCAGAAAAATGGCTTGTCAGACGAAGCGCAGGAAAACGGTCTGTCAGTCGAAGTGCAGGAAAACGGCCTGTCAAACGAAGTGCAGGAAAATGGCCTGTCAAACGAAGTGCAGAAAAACGGCCGGTCAGATAATGCATTGAAATCCCGGAAGGGCCAAACGATCAGCAAACCCGTAGACGGACCCGCACCCCAGCCTCTGAACCCCCAACAGCAGAAGGCCGTCCGGTCCATAGACCGGGCAGTGGCAGTCATAGCAGGTCCCGGCACCGGGAAGACAAAGACCCTTATATCCCGCATTCTCTATCTTCTGGAGACCAGAAAGGTAAAGTCCTCGGAGATAACTGCAGTAACGTTTACGAACAAAGCTGCTGCTGAGATGCAGGAGCGCCTGGGACAGCAGTTGGGAAAAGGCAGATCAGCCCGTCTGATCCAAGTCGGCACCTTCCACTCCATCTGCCTTGATCTGCTGAAAAAACAAGGCATGCAGTTTACCCTTGCCGATGAGACGGAAACCCTGGATATGGCCGCAGACATAGTTAAAAGCAGGAAGCTGGAATTAAAGCCCAGGCAGTTCCTCCAGAAAGTATCCCTGATAAAGACGAACAGCGATGTGGTCACAGAGAATGACTTTCCGAACCTTCCGGACGTTACACCGTTTGCCGCCCTTGGCATAACGGAACCCGAATACGCCGCGTACATAGAATACCGGCAGGCATTAAGATCCCTGCATATTCTGGACTTTGACGACCTGCTTACAGAAACCCTGAACCTTATTAAAGTGGATCCAACCATCCCAGCTCAAAGCTTTAACTATCTTCATGTCGACGAATTTCAGGATATCAGCCCAATCCAGTACCGACTGATCATGGAGTGGACAAAGCGGGGCAGAGAGCTTTTTGTCATTGGCGACCCGGACCAGTCCATTTACGGTTTCCGCGGCTCAGATGATAAGTGTTTTGAACATTTAAAAAACGACTTCTCAGACCTTAATATCATCCGCTTGACCGAAAATTACCGGTCCACACCTCAGGTGATATCCGGGGCGGTGAAGGTTATTTCCAAAAATCCCGGCATGGTGAGAGTTATCCACCCCAACCGGCCGGACAACACGCAGGTCCGCCTTGTCACAGCCGGAAGCGAGATGGGGGAGGCTATATTTACCGCTAAAGAGATCAACCGCCTGATTGGCGGAATTGATATGCTGGATGCACAGGAAAAACAGGAAACACAGGAAACACGTACGGGGCATACGATAAGAAGCTTTGCCGATATTGCAGTATTGTACAGAACCCACCGCCAGGCAGAACTTTTAGAAAAATGTCTGCAAAGGGAAGGCATTCCATATGTGATTGCCGGGCGCGAGGATTTTCTTGCAGAAAAGACCGTCCGGGGATGCATCTGCTTTTTCCGCTGCCTGGCAGATCAGGATGACACAGTGAACAGGGATCTTTGCTTGAAATTACTGTGGGACCTGGAACCAGACCGGATAAGCGGCAGTATTTTTGAAACCATGCTGGAAAAATATATCCCTTTTCTGAAGAAGGGAAAATCACAGAAAGTCCTGGAACAATGGATAGAAGACATGAATCTTACAGATGATATAGCTGTAAATAAGCTTCTTGGAATGACCGTTTTCTATAAATCCATGCAGGAATTTATGGATGCCGTCTGCCTTGGCGTGGAAAGTGATCTGAAACGCTGCGGCGGCAGGCAATATACAGCCGACTGTGTCACGCTCATGACACTCCACGGCTCAAAGGGCTTGGAATTTCCGGTGACGATCATCTATGGCGTCAGAAAAGGCGTGATTCCTTTTGAGAGGGACTTTCATCAAAAGAGAGAAGACAGCGCAGGTATCCGGGAGAGTTTCATCACTGATATTGAGGAAGAACGCCGGCTCTTTTACGTGGGAATGAACAGAGCCAAAGAGGAATTGATCCTTACCACCTCCCGGGAAGCCTCTGTCTTTCTGGAGGATCTGCCGGAGGAATCCCTGCTGAGAGAAGGTGCTGATAAGAGAAAGCAAAACGACGGAGGAGAACAGTTAAACCTTTTCGACTTCCTGTAAATGAAGCAGACTGAGAGGAAATAAAGAATGACACAAAAGAATATAAAACATCTGACACTTCTGCATTCCAATGACATGCACGGCGATTTCCTTGCAGAGGAGATTGATAATGAGCTGGTGGGAGGTGTCTCTCTTTTATCAGGTTATGTCAACCAAGTGAGAAGAGACAATCCCAATACCTTATACATGATCGCAGGAGACATGTTCAGAGGTTCTCTCATAGACACTGAATTCAAGGGAATCTCCACAATAGAGATCATGAATGTCCTGGGACCTGATATTGTCTCCCTGGGAAATCACGAACTGGATTACGGCATTGCGCATCTGCTCTTTTTGGAGCGCTGCTGCAAATTCCCCATCGTAAATGCAAATATCTACATCAGGCCAACAGGTATGCGTTTGTTCCAGTCCCACAAAATCCTTCAAGTGGATGGTATGAAAATCCTTGTTATGGGCCTCTTGACGGAAGACATTATGAGCAAGGCAAAATCAGACATGCTCCTTGGAACCTTTGTGGATTTGACCGATGCAGCCAGGGAAGTGGGCATTATCTGCAACAGTTATAAAAATGTGGATATTGATTTTACCATACTCCTCACACACATTGGATTTGCGGAAGACCTAAAGCTTGCAGAACAGCTTGATCCCAGATGGGGTGTGGATGTCATCATCGGCGGTCACAGCCACACATATCTGGACGCGCCCGCAGAGGTGAATAACATCCTCATTGTACAGGCCGGGATCGGAACAGACCAGATCGGACGTTTTGAGATAGAGGTGAACACGGATACCAATTCCGTAGAGAGCTACACATGGGAAACGGTTCCTATTGATGACGCGCATTGTGAAAGAAATGAGGAACTGGAACACCTGATCTATGACTTTAAAAAAGTGACAGATGAAAAATACGGAGCGATCCTCACTAGTGTAATGTCTGGTTGATATTTATGGTAATATATGGTAAGCTCAAAAGAAACGGGAGCAATACCATGGCCAGACCTAAAAAGTACTTGATTGATCTTAATCAATCTGACATCAACAAGTTACAATCGCTAATCCATAATAAGAAAACATCAAAGTCAATCATTCGACGATGCCAAATTCTTTTGGAATTAGCTGTCAATAATCCGAACCACCTAACACAGCAGCAGATCAGTAAAACTTTTGGTGTCAGTAAAGCAACTGTTTCCAATATCGTAAAAGATTATATGCAGCATGGTTTAGATTACACCATCACTTATCACAGAAATCCAAACTCCAATGCAAAGCGTAAGGTGGATGGGCGTTCAGAGGCTCATATTGTCGAGTTAGCATGTTCGGCCCCTCCAGAAGGTTTTTCACGCTGGACCGTGAGACTTTTGTCGGATCATGCACGTGTTGTATTAGATACACCGGTTAGTAAATCGACGATTCAGGAGGTTTTAAAAAAACACAACTTAGACCTCACCTAAATGAATACTGGTGTATTCCACCAAAAGAAAACGCTGCTTTTGTTGCTTGTATGGAAGATGTCCTGGATATCTATGAAATGCCCTATAATCCGGATTTTCCGGTTATATGCATGGACGAAAAACCATATCAGTTACTTGATGATGCGCGGGAACCATTATCGATACGTCCGGGCGACATCCTCAAAATAGACTCTGAGTACATCCGCAAAGGAACCAGTAGCATATTTGTCTTTACAGAGGTTCTGGCTGGCTGGCGCCATGTAAGCGCCAGAGAACATCGCACAGCGATTGACTGGGCTGAGGAGATGTGCTATCTTCTGGAAGAATGTTATCCTGACAAAGAAAAGATCATTCTTGTCATGGATAACTTGAATACACATGCGCTCAGTTCCTTATATAAAAGATACGCTCCACAAAAAGCAAGAGCTTTGGCAAAGCGTTTGGAGATTCATTACACACCAAAACACGGAAGCTGGCTTAATATAGCAGAGATCGAATTAAACGCAATGACTCGGCAATGTCTGGCTCGGCGGATTGATACGCTTGAACACCTGCAACAACAATTAAATATATGGGAGCACCAGCGCAACGAGAATCAAAGAACCGTAACTTGGCACTTTACAGCAGCTGATGCTAGAGTAAAGTTAATTTCACTATATCCCCAGCTTGAATAGTCGGGATAATTGTGCCTCAATATTACCATAGTTATCATTCGGACAATACACTAGTATGGTGAGAAAAGCCACTCATCCCAGCCGCTATCAGTCCACCAGCGCAGGGAATCTGTTCTGCGACGCGCTGAAAAAGCAGTTTGGATTGGATATCGTCATGCTTGGTTCCGGAAGCCTCAGGGCGGAGGAGATAGGACCTATTATCACGGTGGGGGATTTACTGAATATGTATCCCTATGATGAGACACTGGTCCGTATTGAATTGACAGGAAAAGAATTGAAGAGGGGAATCCTCCATGCTATGAAGAAAAGCTTCAGTGCTAAGGACAACGATTCCGAATATTATCAGTTCAGCAAAGGCATCCATATTGTATATTCCACCGGCAGCCGGGTATTGACAGAAGCACGGTTTAACGGAAAAGAAATACAGGACGACGCCGTATTTGCTGTGGGCCTGGAACTGTTCCACTACAATAATATAGACAGTTTCCTGGGGCTTGACCGGGAGGCCGTGGAGGGGCGGAAACAGGCAAAGACTGTTACTGGAAATATCCGAACTGCTATTGAGGAATATTTTAGAGAACATAATGCTCTGCGGCCTGTTTATGAAAAAAGAACAGAAACAACAGATTGAGAAAGGGAAAATTTAAAATGCAGGAATCTAAATCAAATATATCCATAAGAAATGCCCAGCCGGGGGAAGGTGAGACCCTGGCTTCCATTGAAGCGGCCTGTTTCCCGGCAGCGGAAGCAGCCAGCGTGGAAGCCATAAAAGAGCGTCTGGCCGCATTTCCTGAAAAGTTTTTTGTTGCGGAAACAGAGGGAAAAGCAGTGGGATTTGTCAACGGAGGCGTGACTGATGAACCATATCTGCCTGACGAGATGTATCACAATATTGGTTTACATAATCCAAATGGCAGCTATCAGACGGTATTCGGCCTCAACGTTCTGCCCCGGTACAGAAGACAAGGCATTGCTGAAAAACTCATGAATGCATTGATACAGTCCGCAAAACAAGAGGGGAAAAAAGGAGTCATTTTGACCTGCAAGGATCACATGATCCATTACTATGAAAAATTTGGATTTGTCTGCCACGGCAGAGCGGATTCCTGCCACGGAAATGCAGTCTGGAACGATATGCGGCTGATTTTTTAAAGTGTCCCTGCAGTTATCCGGGTGATCCGCGGGAAAGCGCTATACACGCTCAAACCCATGCACCCAGTCCGCCTTTTTGTAATATAATACAAACACCACAGAGCTTAAAAACCACGTCAGCGGATAAGCCCAGAAGATAACCTGGATAACCGGTATGAATCTCACAATCACAGATATATAGGAGACCCGCACAATGCACCAGAACACCAGCATGACCAGCATGGGGACAGAGGCCTTTCCGGAACCACGCAGAATGGCGGCGATACAGTGGGAGAGTGCCAGAAGAAAATAAAACAGTGTGACAGTCCTGGCCTGGGCGGTTCCAAACTGGATCACATGTGCTTCGTTGTTAAAGGCAGCAATGAGAACCGGCGCAAAAGTATAGATGAGCACACCGATGATCTCCGCGATCAGCATAGAACATACAAGCCCGAATTTAGCACCTTTTTTTGCCCTGTCGTATTCCCTGGCCCCCAGATTCTGGCTGACAAAGGTGGTCAGGGCAAGGGTAAAGCAGTTGATTGGCAGGAAGACGAACCCCTCGATCTTAGAGTAAGCACCGCATCCGGCCACCGCCATTTTTCCGAAGGCATTGATATTAGTCTGTACGATCACATTGGCAAAGGCTATGATTGAATTTTGGAAACCTGCGGGAAGCCCGTTATGTATGATCCGGCCCAGCATGGCTTTGTCAAACCTTATTTTATTTATGTAAACCCGATATTCAAGTGGACAGCGCTTAAGCTTCCCAAGGCATAGCACCGCGCTGAGAAACTGGGAGATAATGGTGGCCAGAGCGGCGGAGCCTACCCCCAGGTGCAGTACAATAATAAAAAACAGATCCAGTACAACATTAACCACAGAGGAAATGATCAGGTAAACTAACGGGTGCCTGCTGTCACCTACGGACTGCAGAATACCCACAAACACATTATACATAACAAACCCCAGGGAGCCTGCAAAGTAAATACGGAAATAGGTAATAGACTGGGGCAGCACATCCTTTGGTGTTCCCATCCAGACAAGTATCTGGGGCGCGAGAATGACACCCGCCAGGGTAAGAACAGCACTTGCGGCAAGTCCAAGGGCTATGGTAGTGTGTATTGCCTTTTGAAGGCTGTCTCTATTTCCGGCGCCGTAATATCTGGCGATCACCACGCCTGCACCCATGGCAATGCCGTTGAAAAAGCCAACCATAAGAAAAATCAGGTTCCCTGAGGAACTGACAGCGGCCAGGGCATTGCTGTCTAGGAAATTCCCTACGATCAGGGAATCCGCAGTGTTATAGAGCTGCTGAAAAAGATTTCCCAGAAACAACGGGAGTGCAAACATTATGATTTTTTTCCATATGGGACCTGAGGTCATCAGGGTTTTAGATTCTGTTGTATCCATGACAGTATCACTCCATTTTCATTTGTAAGAAGATCAGGCCGAAAGCTTCGCGATGGGCTGGATAAAGCTGGCACTACTTTTTCATACGGTCAGCGCAGTAAATGCACAGACCTGTCTGAACGGTTACTATTTTACTCCTCATGTGGAAAAAAGCAACAATAAAAGCTATTGACAAACATACCGTTGGTATGTTAACTTAAATATAATCCAAAGAAATATGGAGGTACAATATGGCACGGAATAAATATCCGGAGGAGACTGTGAATCTGATCCTGGAAACTGCAGGCAGACTTTTTGTGGAAAAGGGGTATGAGCGGACTTCTATCCAAGATATCGTTGATCATCTGGGAGGACTCAGCAAAGGCGCTATTTATCACCATTTTAAGTCAAAAGAGGAAATCCTCTCTGCTGTGACAGACCGCATGACGGAAGGGTCGGAAATTTTGCTGCGCCGGATAAGAGACGATAAGACGCTTACAGGAAAAGAAAAGCTGAAAAAATTGTTTTTTGAATCCCTCAACCGTCCGGAGCAGAAAGATATGTTTCGTTCCGCCCCCCGACTTGGAGATAATCCGCAGCTATTGTCCATGGTAATGCGGGAAACCCTTGATATCACGGCTCCCCAATATCTAACCCCGATCATGGAAGAGGGGATAAAGGACGGCAGCATCCATACAAAATATCCGGCAGAGTTAGGGGAAGTATTGCTTCTGCTTGGGAATGTATGGATCAATCCAATGACTATGGATTCCACCCCTGAGGAGACGCTCAGGAAATGCCTCTGTTTTAAGGAGGTTTTGGAGGCCCTTGGTCTTGACATTATGGATGAGAAAACTATCAACAGACTGCAGGAACTGACAGAAATTTATAATGAACATAAATAATATAAGGCTGCCCGGCAGCATTGTCTGAACCGGCAGCCCATTTTTTTATCATTATACATACCTACGGTCGGTATCAAAAGGAGAGAAACGATGGATGCAGTAATAGAAATAAGGGAAGTGTCTAAGAGCTTTCAGGGACAAAGGGTGCTGGAACGCTGCTCTTTGAATCTGCAGAAGGGTGAAATTTACGGTCTGTTGGGAATCAACGGAGCCGGAAAGACCACACTGATGAAAATAACCGGCGGTTTTCAGCAGCCGGACGAGGGTGAAGTGCGGATAGAAGGCAGGGACAGCTGGGAGTACAGAGAGAAGATCCAGAGCAGGATAGGCACTCTGATCGAGACGCCCATATTTTACGATCACTTGTCAGCCAGGGAGAATCTGGAGATCCATATGGCATACATGGATCAGAAAAGTGATATTAACGGCGCCCTGGAGCAGGTAGGGCTGGGGCGGACAGGAAAAAAGCCGGTGTCCAGATTTTCCATGGGCATGAAGCAGAGGCTGGGGATTGCAAGGGCAATGCTCCATAGCCCGGAATGTCTGCTGCTGGACGAACCGATCAATGGCCTTGACCCTGTGGGAATACAGGAAGTGAGAGATATTCTGCTGGGTTTGGCAAAAAAAGGTACAGCAATCCTGGTCTCCAGTCATATTCTGAGTGAAATGGAGCAGCTTGCCCACAGAGTGGGAATCCTGGCCCAGGGAAAGATTGTGGAAGAATTCTCCCCGTCTTTGATGAGAAAACAATACGGAGAAAATTTTGAAAATTACGTCATTGACATTATGAGGAGGAAACAGATATGAGGCTGATAAAGCTGGAATTAAGAAGAACGGACTTTAAGGGCTATCTGCTGGCAGCAGCGGGTATCGCTGTGTTTTGTCTTATCATGACCTTTGCATTTCCGCTGCTTCCCAAACTGGAGGAGGGAAGTGTGACAAGAGACGATGCGCTGCTGTTTGCCACCTGGAAAGGGGTTCTGCTGCCCGTTTCGGGATTGATCATGTCCTGTTTTGCGGTCCTGGGCGGCGCTATGGCAGCCAGGCTGGTGGTGACAGAATATACAGGGAAAAATGCGCTTCTGCTCTTCTCTTACCCTGTGAAAAGAAAATCGGTCCTGAAGGCAAAATGTACCCTGCTGTGGGGATTTATATTTACGGCTACGTTCCTCTGTGAGACACTGTGCTTTCTTGTGGTGGGTATGGCGGCCAACCTGTTTCATTTCATGCCGGAAACCTTTGGCATAACCGAGATGGGAAGGGTGCTGGCAGCAGGTGTGGTACTGGGCGTGATGTCAGCCTCTATTGGACAGATTTCCATGCGTATTGGTTTTTGGAAAAAGTCACTGGTGGCTTCTGTGGTAACTTCCGTTATCCTCATATGCCCGGTGACAAACCTTTTCATGCTGGGAGCGGACAGCGGGCTGTGGATCATGATTGGAATCATGACGGTTACCCTGGCTGCAGGTCTGGGATGTTATGTGGGGATTACAAACAAAATAGAGAATATGGAGGTATAAATATATGAAGAAAAACGGTTTTTCAAGAGATTTTATTCTGGTAGTTATCGGGCAGATCATCTCTCTGTTCGGGAATGCGGTGGTCAGGTTTGCCCTTCCTCTGCATCTGCTCAATATTTCCCAGTCTCCTACCCTGTATGGGATGGTGTCAGCCTTGGCATTTTTGCCGCTGCTTATCATGTCACCCCTTGGAGGTGTGATCGCGGACCGGGTGAATAAAAGAAACATCATGGTGGTGCTGGATTTTTCCACTGCCGGAATCATCCTTCTGTTTCTTCTGCTGTCAGGGCAGGTGAATCTTGTGGCGTTGATCCTTGTGGCACTGATACTGCTTTATAGCATTTCCGGTCTTTATCAGCCGTCTGTGCAGGCCAGTATGCCGTTTTTGGTGCCTGAGGAGAAACTGGTGCAGGCTAATGCCGTTATCAATACAGTATCTTCCCTGGCCGGTCTTTTAGGACCTGTGCTGGGCGGTATTTTTTACAGTATGAAGGGGATCCATGTGGTGCTTGCTATCAGTATGGTGTGTTTCTTCCTCTCGGCTGTGATGGAAATCTTTATCAGAATCCCATTTACCAAAAGAGAAACGGATATGGGCGCTTTCCGTATCATTTTCGGAGACTTAAAGGAGAGCGTACATTTTATTGCTAAGAGCCAGAAGGTGATAGGCAAAGTTACGGTTATTATAGCGTTTGTAAATTTATTCATATCCTCCCTGCTGATCATCGGGCTTCCGGTCCTCTGTACCCAGGTACTTGAATTCCAAAAGGTTGATCCGAACCAGATGTACGGATATCTGTCAGGGATCATGGCTTTCGGCGGAATTGCAGGTGGAATTGCCGCAGGCGTTCTCGGAGGTAAGATCAAGATCGGAGATACCTGGAAGCTGATCGTGGCTGTGGCCCTGCTCATGTTCCCTATGGGCGGAGTTCTGTATTCATCGGCTCCCGATATGGGAAAATATCTGGTATTGGCCGCGGGAGCATTTTTGATCATGCTGTGTGCATCTCTATTTACGGTACAGACAATGTCTTTTGTGCAGATGAAAACACCGGGACATCTGATCGGAAAAGTGATCTCCTGGGTTATGGCCATCGCCACCTGTTCCCAGCCTCTGGGGCAGGCTGTGTACGGTGTGGTGTTTGAACAGGCCAGAGGTCTGGAATGGGCGATCTTTATGACAGCAGGCATTGCCAGTATTTTCGTTGGTCTGTATCTGAGAAAAATATGGATCACAGAGGGAATGTTGGACAGCGGAACAGAGGCCGTGTCCGGTGCATATAAATAAAGAAAAAAGTAGATTTCCTTTATGTTCTATGTAAGATCTAACGACGGCACTAGGATTGCTGTCTATGAGTTCAACAAGGAATGCTCCAAGACCGTGTTTCTTGTCCACGGGTGGCCTCTCTCACATAAGATTTATGAGTACCAGATCGAACTGCTGACAAAATGCGGATACCATGTGGTGGCGATTGACCTGAGAGGGTTTGGTGAATCTGATGCGCCGGCCTGCGGTTATGGATATGACCAAATGGCAGCGGATATTTATCATGTGGTGAAATCCATGGGATTGAAAAAATTCATTCTCACAGGTTTTTCCATGGGAGGGGCCATTGTGCTGCGTTATATGCGGCTGTTTTGCGGCTACGGAGTGGAGAAGCTGATTCTTCTTGCCGCCGCTGCCCCATCCTGGACGCAGCGGAAAGGCTATCCATACGGACTTACCAGAAAATATGTGGATGGCCTGATCTCCCTGGCTGAGACGGACAGACCGCAGTTGGCTTATAACTTCAGTCATGAGCAGCTTTTTGCCACACCCCACCGGGAGCCGGTAAAACAGTGGTTCCAGGATATATCGCTCTCCGCGTCCGGCATTGCTACAGTCAGAACAGCGATCTCACTCAGGGACGAGGACGGGCGCAGTGACCTGGCCTGTGTCCATGTTCCCACATGGATCATCCACGGAGGGAAAGATGTGGTAGTGTCCAATGATCTGGCCCGCATCCAGAAGGAGGGAATTCCCTGCTCCCAGCTTGTGACCTTGGAGAACAGCGGGCATGGAATCATGTATGATGAACTGGCCCTCTTTAATAAGATATTTCTCAGGGCAGTCAGAACAAACCCGCAGACCCGTTGAAAAATCCCGAAACATTGGTTTGTGAACAGTAATAAAACAGATGCAGAGTATTTACCGCATGTCAGAAATGGCATGCGGTTTGTGCGTTTCTATGCTATAATATCTAAAAAGCGTGAGGCCGCTGGCCATCAGCGGCGTAAATGGTGGGAAAGGGGAAATTTTGTGCAGAAAATTTTTACCAGGTATATCAGCTACGTTGTCGCCGTAGCGCTCCTGGCTATTTTAGCGCTGAATTGGGGGCTGCAGGGGCGAAATGCCAGAAAACAGATGGTACAGAACGCTGCGCTGAAGCTGGGACAGATATCGCAGACCATTGACAATAATGAGGTGGAACTGCAGAACTTAAAAGAGAGCCTCAGTGAAGACTATTTGACAAGAGCCTATGCCTTCGCCTATATTATAGAACAGAATCCCAGTGTACTGGACAGCCAGCAGGAACTGGAACGGATAGCAGAGCTGCTTAATGTGGATGAACTGCATGTGATCGACGAAAACGGGATTCTCTTTGCAGGCAGTATTCCCCTGTATTTTGGCATGGATTTTCATACTACGGACCAGACAAAAGAATTTCTCAGCATTTTGGATGACCCGGACTCCTATCTGGTACAGGAAATACGGCCAAATGGATATGAACAGAAAGTATTCCAGTATATCGGTGTGGCACGCCAGGATCAGAAGGGTATCGTGCAGGTGGGGATGGCACCCACCAGGATGCTGGATGCCCAGAAAAGAAATCAGCTTGATTACATATTCTCCAGGGTCCCGGTGGATGCGGGGAGTGTTCTCTTTGCCATAGATAAAGAGAGTGGGGAGGTGCTGGCCCACTCGGACCAGGATATGGCAGGCAGCAGCATGGAGGATCTGGGGCTCACCCCGGAGGTTATGGCCGGATGCAGCGACGGCGGATTTATCCGGCAGGACGGAGAAAAAATGTTCTGTGTCATCAGGGAAAAAGACGGCCTGATACTGGGAGCAGGGGAGAGTGAGGCAGAGCTTTATGAGGAGCGGAATATACAGACCATCCTTACTTTTTTCTACCTGGTCCTTGTGTATCTGGTGGCGATCCTGGTCATAAACCGTCTGCTGAAACATCAGATCGTGGACGGGGTCCACACCATAATGGATGACCTGAAGGGGATCACAGACGGCAATCTGGATACTGTGGTGAAGGTGGACAGCAATCCCGAATTCAGACAGTTGAGCCAGGGCATCAATAAGATGGTCCAGGGAATCCTGGATGCAACCGTTAAAATTTCCAAAGTCATTGATACTTTGGATCTGCCTATCGGTGTGTTTGAGTTTAATCAGGACAGTGAGAAGGTTATGGCAACCGAACGCATCCGGCTTGTGCTGGACTGGACAGAGGAAGAAATGAGCCAGGCCTGCCGTGACAGGAACATATTCCAGAAAATGCTTGGGGATACCCTGAAAGCTGCCTGTGATAAGAGAGAGAATGAGTTCAAAATAAGAGAAAATCCCGAGAAATGGGTGCGTATATTCACAACCACAGAGAATGGCGGTACTTTTGGCATTATATCGGATGTGACAGGGGAGATGCAGGAAAAGAAAAGGCTGGAACACGAGCGGGATTATGATTCTCTTACCGGCCTCTGCAATCTGGACAC
Organism: Blautia marasmi; assembly: GCF_900258535.1. NCBI lineage: Bacteria > Bacillati > Bacillota > Clostridia > Lachnospirales > Lachnospiraceae > Blautia > Blautia marasmi. Next base: position 1,541,289 of record NZ_OIWX01000001.1, on the reverse strand, counting down.
TTTCAGAAAAGAGGTGGAGCATATTCTGGAGGAGAGGGACACCGGCGAATGCGCCATGATCATGCTGGACCTTGACAGCTTTAAGGGGATCAATGACCGTTTCGGCCATGACTGGGGGGACGAATATCTGCGTGCCTGTGCCGGATTTTTGTCAGAGTTCAATGGCGGCAGGGGAATTGCGGCCAGACGCTCCGGAGATGAATTCTGCCTGTTTCTCCACCATTATAAGACAAGGCAGGAGATTGCCAATGATATGGAAGAATTCTACAGCCGGCTCCAGCAAAACCCTGTGCTGTTTCCGGATAAGAGCAGGAAGGCGCTGGAGATATCATCCGGACTGGCCTGGTATGGCGGCGGTCTCAATGAATTCCAGACACTTCTGAAGGCGGCTGATTATGCACTTTACGATGCGAAGAACAGCGGAAAGGGAATCATGAAACAGTATTCCCTGAACTGAGGCATACCATAAGGAAAAACATAAGGAAAAACATAAGGAAAAACATAAGGAGACAGATGATATGGATAATAATACAACCGTGAAAGACTTAAAAATGAGGGTATTTGATTTTTGCGAAGAGAGGCATTGGAATAAATCCCATAATCCTAAGGATTTGTCTATCGGCATCTCCACAGAGGCCAATGAACTGATGGATCTGTTCCGGTTTAAATCCAATGACCAGATGAAGGAAATGATGAAAGATGAGAAAAAGAGGGAACGCATTGGGGAAGAGCTGGCAGATACGCTGATTTTTTCACTGCGCTTTGCCGAGATGTATTCTTTTGATATTGATGAGATCATCCGCGATAAGATGATAAAAAATGCGGTGAAGTATCCGAAGCCCGAAAAATAACGGCGGGAAGGAGTTTTTATGGAAATCAGATGTATTGCTCTTGACCTTGACAGGACAACACTGGACGGGGATGGATATCTGCCGGAGGAAAACAGGCTGGTGCTGGAACAGATCATGGAAAAGGGCGTGCAGGTGGTGGCAGCCAGCGGAAGAGCCCTCTCCACTTTTCCGGAAGCCATCAGAAAAATGACGGGGATCCGGTACGCTATCACATCAAACGGAGCGGCTGTATATGATCTTTCCACGGGAAAGTGTCTGAAACAGTATAAGATGACAGAGGACTCCGTGCATCGGATCCTGGATCTGACAAAAAACTTTCCTGTGACCTTTGAGGCCTTTGTGGATGGGGAGGCATATGCACCCAGGGCGTATGTGGAGGATCCCATACAGTTTGGTGCCGATGTCAGAGCAGTCCCCTATATCCGGGGAACCAGAAAACCGGTGGAGGATATTTGGGATTTTATCTGTGCCCATGGGTCTGTTCTGGATGGCATGGATGTGATCATAAGTGATCCGGAACTGAAGTCCCGGCTGTGGCAGATGCTGGACGCGGAGGCAGAGGATGTGTATATCACGTCATCCGTCCCGCAGCTTCTGGAGATTTCCTATAAAGATGCAGGAAAGCATACGGGAGCTGCCTTTTTGCTGGAGCACCTTGGACTGCGGCAGGAAGAACTTGCGGCTTTTGGGGATGGGGATAACGATGCCGAGCTGCTGGCATTCGCGGGAATCGGGATTGCAATGGAGAACGCATCCCCGAAATGTAAAGAAGCCGCGGATCACATTACCCTGTCCAATGAAGCCTGCGGCGTTGCTTATGGCATCAGAAATATACTTAAACTATAAGAGAGGCACAAGGCATGATTCAGAACTGGAAACATAAGTTAAAATATATCTGCAGCATTCTGGTGCTGCTGCTCTGCTTTCTGACGGGATGCAGCAGCACCACAGACAGTATGACAGGCGGTGCGGACAAAGACACCCGGCAGGCAGCCGCTTCCCTTGAAGAATCGGGGAGCTATACCTCAAAAGAGGATGTGGCTGCTTACATTCACCAATTTGGACATCTTCCGGATAACTTTATCACGAAAAAGGAAGCAAAGAAGGCCGGATGGGTCAGCAGCAAAGGAAATCTGGCTGAGGCAGCACCGGGTAAGAGTATCGGGGGAGACCGGTTCGGCAACTATGAGGGAAACCTGCCGGAAAAAGAGGGGCGGCAGTATTACGAATGCGATATTGACAGCGACGGAAGTTACCGGGGAGCAAAAAGGATCGTCTATTCAGATGACGGCCTCGTGTACTATACAGAGGACCACTACGAGACCTTTGAGCTATTATACGGGGAGGAGAATCTATGAAGGTAGTCCTGGACGCATTATGCATGGACGAGAAGGAGCAGGCGCACAGATATCTGAAGGAAAAATTAGGACTTCCGGATTACTGCGGGAGTAATCTGGATGCATTGTATGACTGTCTTACAGAAAAGGAAGAGATGGAGATAGAGGTGGAGAACCGGGAGCTGGCGCAGGATTATTTTCTGCGGATATGGCGGGTCCTGCTGGATGCCTCCGGGGAGAATGAAGGTCTTCAAGTGATTGGCTAATAAAAACACAGGAGATAGAAAATGGGTAAAATGCAGAAAGACAACGGAAATTCATCAAAGAAACGGATATGGCTTCTTCTGGTGGTCATAGCCGTGGCAGCGGCGGCAGCAGTCATATTTTTTATGAAGAGCCGGACAGAGAAAGCGGTGTTTTCCGTTGACGGGCAGCCGGTTTACAAGGAAGAAGCAGCTTGTGTTGTCAGCAAGATCAAATTGCATCAGAGGGAAAAGATAGCGGCTAAGGCAGGAATTGATATATCGGATTTCACCTGGGAAACAGAGGCGGAAGGAAAGACAGGGTATGAACACTTGGCTGACGCAGTGGTAGATGAGTTAAAACAAGTGAAAACCATGCAGAAGGAGGCTATGGACAACGGCCTTGCCGATGCAATTGACTATCCTTCCCTGATGGAGGCCATGGAAAAAGAGAATAAGGACAGAGAGAAGAAAAAGGGAAATAATGAGACCGTGTTTGGAATGACCCAGTACACAGCAGACCAGTTCTATGATTATTTTAATGAAAATCTCTCCCTTCAGAATAAAAGAGAACTGATAAAGAAAGAAGTGCTCACTGTGTCGGATGAGGAGGCAAGGGCAGCTTACGATGCAGACCCGGACTATTTCAACAATGAGGAGTATGAAACAGTGGAGACATACGCCAAAAACCTTGTTCTGGATCATAAGTATGAGGAGCATTTACAAGAGATGGCAGAGGCTGCCAAAGTGGAAATACCCAGTGAAAAGGCATTGGTACAGGCTGTCAAGGATGTTTTGGAAGGAAAATAAAAAATAGAGTTACTAATCACAGCCCTGCAAAAAACACAGTTCTGTATACAGTAACCCGCTTCGCGATGCACAGATATGGAGCATTCTGCCCAATATCGCGCTGGCTGCCTCGGAATTTTCATGCGCAAGCGCATAAAAACACCTGGCGGGATAGCCGCCGTGAATAGTGACAAGATAGAATACATGTATATAGGAAAAAAGACATTCACATACCCAATAAAAAAGGTATGCAGGATGTCTTTTTTTATTGCAGAATCAACAAGAAAAGCCGGGTGATCGCTGTAAGATTTGCTTAATCATACAATTTTTTTGCATTATTGTATCTTTTTGAATTAAAAATGGTCGAAAATGACGAAAAACAAGTAGAATTCGTAAAAAATTATGTTTATATGTGGACTATAATAGGAGACACGGCAATGCAACACCTGTCAAAATGACGGAAGCTGATCAGCGCAGCGTGTTGAAGCTCATTGCGTAAATATTCTTTTGGAAGGAGAGCAATGTATGAAATCATGGAAGCGATGGAACAGGGCGTTTGGTGTTACTCTGGCTACAGCTCTTGTCTGCACTTCAGTTAATTTCCCAGTCTATATACAAGCGGCCGTAGAAGACCAGGGAAGCATACCTGAGGCAGCCACAGAGACAATCCCTGAAATCACAGGAACCGTTTACCACGTGGACAGTGAAGGCGGCAATGATGAAAGCGGTGACGGGTCGGAGGCAAATCCATTTAAGACTCTGGCTAAGGTAAACTCAATTGAACTGCAGCCCGGAGACGGCATCAGCCTGAAAAAGGGCAGCATTTTTGACAACCAGCAGCTTGCACCGAAAGGAACGGGAACCGAGGAGAAGCCAATTGTGATCAACACATATGGCGAGGGAAGCATGCCTGTTATCAATGCAGGAGGATTCAGAAGGACCGGCGGCACCAATGGGGACGGAACACCTGAATATGCAGGCTACAAAGAGGCAGTCCTGATCCAGAATATGGAGTATACATATGTAACGGGACTGGAAGTCACAAATGATGACGCTTTCAATGAGACAAGCGATGCAGGAGATCCAAACAACCTGAATTCCGGAAGCGACGATGTAATTCCCAGACGTCTGGGTATTCACGTTACCATTGATGAGCGGGAAACTGTAAACAAAACATTAGAAGGCGACAGAGAGTACAACACCGTGGTTATTGACGGCTGTTATGTACATGATGTAGACGGAAATGAAAACCGCGGTGTAAACAAAGTTGACGGCGGTATCGGTATTGAGGTTATCTTCAGCTCAGAAGCAGGAGTCTTTCCTTACTTTAACGGCGTAACCATCCAGAACAACAGAATTGACCAGTGTGACCGTACAGGAATCAAGGCTATCCGCCTTTCCGACCTGGATCAGTTCAGAAACAATGACCCGGATAAAGCCGGATATGACCCCAATAATGATGCGGATAATAACTCAGCCAATGACGGTGTACGTCATGACAATATCCGCTATAAAGACCAGGCACAGAGAGGTCTTCACATTGTCGGAAACTATCTGAGTGATATCGGCGGTGACGGTATCCTGGTCTGTGAATCACAGGGCGCAGTAGTTGAGCACAACGTGGTAAACGGACAGGCTATGCGTGCAAAAGGAGCCAATGCAGGTATCTGGGCATGGAACTCCTTTGACACATTATTCCGTTATAATGAGAGCTTTGACGGTCCGGCCTACAACCAGGACGGCTGCTCTTACGACAGTGATTACTGGTGTGCAGGCAGCATTTTTGAGTACAATTACAGCCATGATACGCCTATGGGCTTTATGCTTATGATGGGTAATAACAATACAGATGTTATCCGTTATAATGTGAGCCAGAATGACGGTCTTGCATGGCGTCACGGAGCAGGAAATACCAATTCTGAAAGTTACATTTACAATAATGTATTCTATTACGATGGTGCAAACTGGGTATTCAATCACAGCAACGGCGGCGGTTCCGCTATGGGAAGCGCTTACAACTGGCATATGTACAACAACATTTACTATAACTACAATGAAGAAGTGACCAGTAAATGGGGCAGTGCGGAGACAACGGCGGAAAGCTGGAACAACTCTTATCTGCAGCAGGCAGGAAACCTGGTATATGAAGCCAGCGGCATTCATGATCCCGGTGAAATCCCTAATGCGATCCAGGCAGACCCGCTCTTTGAAAATGCGGGCGGCGGCAAGAGTGCCACGATCAGTGAGGATGGTATGACAGCCACATCCGATTGGGAATCCCTGAAAGCCTACGCGCTGAAGGAAGGTTCACCTGCTATCGGCAATGGTGTGTATGTCAATGTAGTTCCGGCAACCAGCCCGGAAAACAAAGGACTCTGGGATTACACTTCAGACAGAAATGCAAAGACCGACTTCTTTGGAAACGCCCTCTATGACGGCGCACCGGATATCGGTATTATGGAAATGACAGGCGTTCAAGGTGCAGACTTTGCACTTGAGAGCAATGCGGGATATAAAGTATATGATCCGGAATGCGGAGAGTATCTTGCAAGCGGAGAGAATGGCCTGGAAGTCAACGCTTCAGGCAGCCAGTTTGTCATGGAGAACGCGGGCGACGGATATAAGGTTAAGATCTGGGATACAGAGAGCAATGCGTACTTATACTTAAATACGGATGGTGACAGCGCAGTTCTGTCCGAAAAAGATTCTACTGTTTGGACTGCCGTTGACCAAAAGAACGGCCTTCATCAGTTGAAATCCGGGAATAACTTCCTTGTCTGCAACGATGATGGAACACTTTCACTGGGCACCACAGGTACAGACTGGCAGTTTGTCCTTCAGGAGCATTCCAAGTCCTATAATGTAGGCGGAGATGCCATTGACGGATTCAGCGCAGACCAGGCTTACGATGCAAATAAAAAATTATCCGGTTATGTTGAGGAGTATACCAAACTGACCGGCAGCGGCAGCGGTGTATATGCTACAGGCGTTACTGCTGATACAATTGAATACAAGGTTTACGCATCAGATGCTTCCCACAATCTGAAACTCTATGTTTCCGAGATGGAAGATACAACCGGGCGTACTTTTGACGTTCTGGTAAACGGTGAGGTAGTGAAAGAGAGATACACCTTGTCCGGTGACACAGATGTGATTGAAATCGGTTCTGTGTATCCTGCAGGCGGTGTTATCACGGTGAAACTTCAGAGTGCATACAGTGAAGAAGCCGGAACCATGACGGATCCGATCCTGAATGGTATCGCAGCAGATATGGCTGTTATGTCAGAAGTGAATATGAGACTGGATGCAGGTAACTCCGATACATCCAATATGGGCAACCATGACGGACTGTTCGAGGATGCAGAATTTGAAGCCACAGGAAGCGGCTGGTACGCAAATGGATCCACCTCAACAGAGGAGATCAACAGCAAGCTCGCCGGTAATAAACCGGTACCGGATGCCGGGCTTGGAACTGCGCTGAAGAGCGGACGTGCCGGAGAAGACTTTGGATATAAATTCAAAGTAGCACCTGGACTTTACAGAGTAAAACTTTACTTTAATGATACAAGCGCAGACGATTTCACCCCTGGAACATTTGATGTGAGTGTCAACGGTTCTGTAGTGGAAGAAGGATTTACCATTCCGGAACAGAACAAAGCATACGATATCACGGTTGAAGCGGAGGCAAAAGACGGTCTGATCGATATCGGACTGAAAGCCGCCGAAGGGAAAGCTATTGTCAATGCAGTTATCGTTGAGCCTTATCAGGAGATTGCAGGTGAGAACCTGGCACTGAATAAACCGGCAGAGGCAAGCGGCCAGGAGGCAGATTCCATGGCAGCAAAATATGCGGTTGACGGCAGCCAGTCCACACGTTACAGCAGCGGAAAGGGCAGCGGCCAGTGGATCAGTATAGATCTGGAAAAGAAATATATGGTAGACACAGTTGCAGTTGACTGGACACCGGGTGCATATGCCACAGATTATGAAGTACAGGTATCTGCAGACGGAGAAACATGGAATACGGTCAAGACAGTAAACAGCGCTTATCCGGGACTGAATCTGGTGAAATTTGATCCGGCAGAAGCTCAGTATGTTGCGATTGTCTCCATCAGCAATGCCAATGAATGGGGAATGTCCATGACAGAGATGGGTGTTTACGGTGAGGAGATCACGGGAAGCCCGGCAGCGACAGTAAGTACAGAAGATAAGGGAAATAATAACTATCAGGTAAATGTAGGTCTGGAGAATATCTATAACAAGTACAGAAATACAGTTGTGGAATATACATATGATCCGGCTCAGATTACGCTCGATACAGATAGCGCGAAAATTAATAAAGATGCATTGCTAAACACACAAGAACCGTCAGTTGTTGACAATGAAGACGGCACTAAAACGGTTCGCTTTGCATATGGAATTAAGAAACAGGATGCATTCAAAAAGGCAGCCGACCTGATGAATGTTACATTCAAGGCAGAAGAAGGAGCAACCAGAAAAACAGTAGCTATAAATGTGTCTTTCAGCAACGCAGAAGGCCATGTGACAGCTCTTGAAAAATTGCTGACTTATGTTCCGAATAATTTTACTTTTGAAGATTTAGGTGTTCTTATTCAGGATGCACAGGCTAAATTAGACGAAGCAGTGGTAGGTCCTAAGCCGGGTGAATATACCCAGGAAGCAGTAGACGCATTGAACGCTGCAATAAGTGAGGCAAAAGCGGTTCCCGAAGGGAAAGATGCAATTGAATATGAAAAAGCTTTTATAAAATTAGAAGCAGCGATTAAAGCTTTTTCAGAGGCAGTAAATGTTGCTCAGTACAGCAACTATTATGAGGACTTTGAAATTGCAGAAAATGTGAATTTTGAAAAGGATAAGGCTTCTGCAGAGCTGACAGATGAAGGGTTGAACTTGTCAATCAATGGATCAGGAAAAGTGAAGGACTTAAATGCAGTTGCTGTCAATGAAGGGGTCTTCCGTATTCGTTTCCAGACAGACAGCGTTGAGGATCAGACCTTGTTTGTTGTAGGTAAAGGAATCCGTTTCGGATTTGATAACGGCAGCAAAGCCTGGTTCTGGGATTCTGCAAATAACAAGGGTGGCTGGGGTAACTTCCCACTTACGTCCCCTCTTACCGCTAATGAGGAACATGAGATCATTCTTAAATTTGTAAGAAACGGTGGTTATTACGATTTATCATTATGGTATGATGGTGTATCTCTTGGTACAGCCAGTGGTATCGACTATAGCGCGGAGCCAGGACAATATCAGCTTCAGACCAGAAGGAGTGCACACAATATCATTGTGAAAGAGGTTTATTATGGAAGTGATGCACCCACACATACAATCCATGTTAATGCAGGAGAGAACGGAACAGTAAATCAGACAGGTGATGTAACTGTATACGAAGAAACAAATAAGACATTTGTGATTAGTCCAAATGAAGGTTATTATGTATCTCAGGTATTAGTGGATGGAGAGTCCGTTGAGGTTGAGAACAATAGAGTCAGCTTCGAGTATATTACAGGAGACCACACCTTAGATGTGACATTTGGTGAGATTAAGAAGCATCAGGATTTCCAGGAGACAGATAATGTGGACTTGGCATATGATGCCGCTTCAGGTGAATTAACAGAAACTGGATTGAAATTATCAATTGGGGCAAACGGTTCTGTGACAGACAAGAGTTCAGAATTCATTGATGAAGGTATCTTCCACATCCGTTTTGAGGCGGAAACGGTAAATGACCAAGTACTGTTTGTGGTTGGTGATAATATCAGATTTGGTTATGATACAGATGCCAAGGCATGGTTCTATGACAGTGCACTAGATACCAAGAGATATGATTATTTCCAAAATTCAACACCTCTTACCCCGGGAGAAATACATGAAGTAGTCTTCACATTTGAAAAAAGTAAGAGCAGAGCTGCGGGATTATATAACTTAAGTCTGCAGTATGACGGTGAGGAAATGGGAAGCTTCCAGAATATTCCATACGGTACAGAACCGGGTCAGTACCAGCTGCAGGCAAGAGAACAGGAAAACCAAATCACTGTAAAAGAAGTTTATTATGGTGATGTAGTTGAAACACATACAATTAAGGTGACTGCCGGAGATAACGGTACTGTAAGCCAGACTGGTAACGTGACAGTTTACGACAAAACAGATAAAACATTTGTAATACAGCCGGAAAAAGGTTATTATGTAGAAAAAGTTTTAGTTGACGGACAGCCTGCAGTTCCAGAGGGTAACAAAGTTTCATTTAAAAATGTTACAGATGACCACACTCTGGAAGTGACATTTAAGAAGTTAGAAACCGCAGGATTAAGTGATTTGATTCAAGAGATGCGAGCAATCCCTGAAGATGGATATACGGCTGAGAGCTATGAGGAATTCCAGAAAGCCATTGCACAGGCAGAAACAGTTATGGAAAATGCAGTATCTCAGAAAGAAATCACAGATGCTATAATAGCGTTAAACAATGCTAAAGACTTGCTGGTTGAAGTTGCGCTGGAAAGCATCACAGTCAACACAGAAAATGCCAAGACAGAGTATCTGTTAGGCGAAGAGTTCAGTGCAGAAGGAATCGTAGTGGAGGCCGTATACAATGATGGTACCACAAGGACACTGAATGCGGACGAATACACCATCACCGGATTTGATTCCAGCGTGATCGGACCAAAAGAGATCACAGTAACCTACACAGAAGGTGAGACTGAACTGACAGCAGCCTTTACTGTACAGGTCAACTTAACTGTAGATACCAAAGGTCTGGAATTAACTATCACCATGGCAGAGAATCTTGCAAACGGCAGCCAGTCCTTCTCACCGGAGAGCTGGGCAGCAGTGGAAGAGGCTCTGAATGAGGCAAATGGTCTTCTGACAAACCCAGAAACAACACAGGGTCAGATTGATGATGCATCCTCAAAACTGCTGAATGCGATCACAGCACTGAAACCGGGCGTACAGAAATTCGGTCTGGAAGCTGCGATCCAGGGAGCAGAAGCTATCCTTGCAGATCCTGTAACAGAAGAGCGTTATACAGAAGGCAGTGTTCAGGCAGTTAAAGATGCATTAGAGGCAGCTAAGACTGTATTTGACACCGTTTACGGCGAAGACGAGGTAGAGGCAGGACAGCAGGCAGTCAATGAGGCAACAACAAATCTGCTCACTGCAGTATCCCAGATGTTAGATAAAGACTTTGCACGTCTCCATGCAATCATTGCGCAGGCAGAGGCGATCCTCAAGGATACTGACAAGTACACAGCAGCATCCGTGGAAAGACTTCAGGCTGAACTGAATGCGGCAAAAGAGACAGCAGCCAATACGGAACTGACAGGACAGGAAGCAAGAGATGCCCGTCACGCACTGGAAGAAGCCATTGCAGGTCTTATCTTCAAGGGCAATAAAGCAGAGCTGGAAGCAGCGCTGGCAAAAGCTCAGAATATACTTGATAACGCAGGCAGATATCTGGCAGGAAGTATTGAGGGACTGCAGGAAGCAGTTGATAATGCTAAGACAGTCTATGATGATCAGGAAGCAGTTCAGGATGAGATCAACGCTGTATTAAAAGCACTGATTAAAGAATGTGAAGAAGTAAGACTTCTCGGTGACGTGGATCTGAACGGTGTTGTAAATGCAGCAGACAGTGCACTGCTCCTGCAGTACAGCGTAGGACTCAAAGAGCTGACGGAAGAGCAGATCCTGATTGGTGACGTGAATGTAGATAATGAAACCAATACAACAGATGCAACCAAAATTCTGCAGTTGTCAGCAGAGAAAATCACTACATTCTGATTTTAAAGGAAAATCCAGGAGAACAGGCAGGTAACCTATATGAAAAAGAGAACCAGGAAAATAGCAATGTTATGTATGAGTGCACTTCTGTTTGTACAGGCAATGCCTGTCTGGGCCGCAGGTGGAACAGAAATCGCATTAAACACAGGTAAGGCTCAGGAGGGCAGCCAGGTTCAGGTGGCTTGTGAGATCACAAACGCCCAGGAAGTGACCAACGGAAAAATCCGTATCCATTACGATGCTTCCAAACTTGTCCTCACTGCGGACAGCGCCGGAGGTGCGCTGTCCGGGGCCTTGTGTGAAGTCAATGACTGCCTGACAGGGAATAAAGATGAAGGTGAGATCGTAGCAGCATTTGCTTCTTCCACCTCTCTTGCAGAGGACGGCAGTCTGCTTGACCTGACATTCCAGCTGGCAGACGGTGTTAAAGCCGGCGATACAGCAGACATTCAGGTAGATGTTGAAGAACTGGCCGGAGAAAACGGCAATATTGAGAACAATAAAACGCATACGGCTTCCATTACTGTGGAAGCAAAGGGTGAAGATCCCAATCCGGGCGGAGATGACAATAAGCCAGGCGGAGATGACAACAAACCGGGCGAAGATGATAACAAAAATCCGGGCGGGGATGACGGCAGCCAGGGCAGTGACAAGAACGACGGAAACGGCAATAAGGGAACCACACCAACCACTACCCCAGCCAAAAAATCCGGAAACGGCACAACAACCTCCAAATCAGCAAAGACCGGGGATGATACCAACATTTTATTCCCTGTTCTGGGTGTTGGAGCGGCAGCAGTAGTGATAGCCGCCGTAGTAGCAGCAAAAAAGAAAAAAGAATCATGATCAGAAAACAGTTATAAAAGAGTGCCGGTCTGCAGGATACTATGCAGACCGGTATTTTTTTATGACTTTTTTTGATAAAATGAAATGATTAAATCATTTTCCATGTTTGGATACGTTTTATTATATAGGGGACGCCCTGTAGGAGGAAAATCTTGACGCGTGAAGACAAACTGATCAAAGAACTGGAACATGGAGATATGAGCGCCCTGGATGAGCTGATATCCCTGTACTATAGCGATATTCTGCGGTACTGTATCTGCCACACAGCGGATAGGCAGACCGCGGAGGATGCCGTACAAGAGACTTTTTTAAAGACCGTGCGGTATTTGGACAGATATATACACAAGGGGAAATTCCGTGCTTTTTTATACCAGGTGGCAGCCAATACATGTGTGGATATGTGGAGAAAAAAACATCAGGAGGAACAGCTACCGGATACGTTTGAATGCCTGGAACAAGGATTTAAGAGAGCTGAGACAGAGATGGACTTTATGCTGCTCATCAAAGAACTGCCAAAAGAGCAGAGAGAGATCATATACCTGCGGTTTGCCCATGAACTGACACAAAAGGAGATTGGACAGATTTTGAATCTGCCGCAAAGGACCGTACAGTCCAGACTGCGGGCCGCACTGAAGCGGATGAAAAAAGAATTGGGGAAAGGAGGGATTCTGCATGAGGAGATCTGAGATAGAAAAAAAGCTTTTGCAATGCATGCATGAAAAGACAGAACCGGATACGGAAGAGAGAGGAAGAAAGGCTGTGATGCTGGCAGCCAGACAGGCATACCGCACCGCTTCCGGGAAAAAGAGGATTTCTTTTTGGCAGTTTATGACAAGCCAGGCCAGATTTTTAGGCTGGAAAATATGGAGTATGCAGGCAGCGTCTCTGGTTGTCGTGTATTTCTTGATCTATACGGTTTGCGCCGGTGATATCTCGTATTTGTGGGGCCGGCATCTTCCGGTGCTGCTGTGTTTTGGAAGTGTTCTTCTGCTCTTTCCCACTCTGCCCATACTGGCCAGGTCCAGGCGCTATCAGATGGCAGAGACAGAACAGGTTTCCCGGTTCTCTTCAAACCGCCTGCTGATCGCCCGGTTGGTAATGATCGGAGCAGGGGATTTTCTGATGCTGACACTGCTGTTTTTCCTTACAGTGGGGGGCATGGGAGGAAATCCGGGGGTTGCGGTATTATACCTGCTGGTGCCGTTTCTCATACTGGGGAGTATTTATATAACCATTGCCGCGCATGTGCAGATCAGATACGTGCTCATAACCTGCCTTGCCACAGGGATGGGAGCTGTGGTGATCCTTTTGCTGATGTATTATTTTTATTACGGTTTTTATGAGCAGTCTTTCCGGGCCGGGTGGGCGCTTGTCTGCGCAGGGGCAGTGCTGTGGGACGTAATCCAGCTTAACAAAGTGGAAAGAAGAGAGACTGCAGTGGATACATGGATATAAGGAGGAATAAGATGGAGCTGACAATTGATCAGATATCGAAAAAATATAAAGACAAGGAAGCCGTCAGTCAAGTCAGCCTTAAGCTGACACCCGGAGTCTGGGGACTTCTGGGGGCTAACGGGGCAGGAAAGACAACACTTATGCGGATGGTGGCCGGAATCCTGAAACCCACCGGGGGCAAGGTTCTCTATGACGGCATTTCCATTCAGGTGTTGGGGGAGAAATACAGGGATATCTTCGGCTACCTGCCTCAGGAGTTTGGATTTTATCCTGAATTTACGGTTCAGGATTATCTTGAGTATATGGCAGTGCTGAAGGGACTGGACAAAAAGGAAAGCAAAAGAAGGATAGGAGAACTTCTGGAGAACATGTCACTTGTGGAAGTGAGAAAGAAAAAGATCATAAAGCTTTCAGGCGGAATGAAGCGCAGGGTGGGGATTGCCCAGGCCCTGCTCAATGAGCCGGAAGTCCTGATCCTGGATGAACCCACAAGCGGCCTTGACCCGGGGGAACGTGTCCGATTCCGCAATCTGCTCTCGGAATTTGCCTCCCATGACAGGATCGTCCTTATATCGACCCATATTGTCTCAGATGTGGAATATATTGCTACGTGCAATGCGGTGATGAAAGACGGCAGGATACTGGCTTCCGGTACCACAGAGGAGCTGGTGACGATGGTGGAGGGTAAGGTCTGGACCGGTTCCATACCCCTGGAGCAGCTTGCAGCGTACGAGCGGAAACTACAGATCGTAAATCTGAAAAATGAGGAGAACGGAAAGGTCTCCGTTCGATATTTGTCTGAAGATCCGGGGATCGCAGATTCCAGAAAAGAAGTGCCCAGGCTGGAGGATCTGTACCTCTGGCTGTTTCCGGAAGACAGATTTGAAAAGGAGGCGGAGTAAATGCGTCTGTTGAAAGCAGAATGTAAAAGGGTTATGAAGACCCGGGCTGTTTGGTTCCTTCTGGCAGCAGCATTATCATTATCTTTTATCATGGCCTATTTTCCAATGAGTTTTATGCAGTATTCCTACATGGACAAAAACGGTGAACAGGTAACGATAACCGGAAGAAAGGCCATAGCAATAATTAAGGAAAAACAGGCGGTTTCCGCCGGAGCTGTAACACCGGACAAGATAAAGGCAGCATTGGAAACCTATCAGGCCTGCGTGGAACAATATGGTCCTACAGCAGGCGGGGACTTTCCGCTCAATGTATATAATGAAAAAATCCTGCCTGTTGAAGCCATCATTCATGTGGTCCGGGAAGTGAATGCTGACAGTAAAACAGGGATTGCGCCGGATATTATGGAGATAGACCCAGAGAACGCGCAACGTTTTTATGAGCAGTGTTCAGAACGCCTGGACAGTCTGATGGACATGGAACAGAAGGAGCATCCGGATGCCCGGAGGAAGGCAAAAGCGCTCTATGCGGAAGTGGAACAGCCCTATGAATATTATCCGGGCTTTAATAAGGATGCCACGGACTATCTGATCCTCTACCTTCTTCTCCTGGAATTTATCTGTGTGCTGCTGGCTGCGCCGATTTTTTCATCGGATCACCAGACAAAGGCAGATGATATCCAGCGGTGTGCCAAATACGGGAGGATCCGGCTGGCAGTTGCCAGGGTGATCGTTATGCTCTTCATATCCACGCTCACGGTGACTGCAGGCGTTACGATCTTTTTGTCACTCACAAAAGGTATATTTGGGGCGGAATGTTTGAAAAGTTCCATACAGATGCTATACTCAGCAGTCAGCCTGTCGAATCTGGATTTGGGACAGATGCTTTTGATCGGAGCGGGCGTTGGACTTCTTACCATTACAGCGGCAGTTTTGTGTACTCTGATGATTTCCTCCAGATGCAGAAGTGTCTCTGCAGCGGCGATCGCCGCTATGGTCATCTGTCTGCTGCCCATTGTCATCGGGCAGATGAGCAGCGGAAATCTGGCCGGCTGGATCCGATGTATTTTGCCCACAGGAGGACTTGGACTGGGAAGCTGTTTTTTATATGAACTGTTTGATTTTAATTTTATTTATCTGGGGTCATTCTCTTTTTGGATACCTCATGTGATACTGGCAGTGCTGGCAGTGGAAATACCGCTGTTCTTTGTCCTGACCGTTTGTTTCCATAATCGGTATATAGCAAAATAATAGCAGTGGAGGGTTCCGAAATATGGACCCCTCCACTGTCTGTTTATAGGATGATTGCACAAGATGGTAACGATTCAGCAGGTCTGCGCATTCACTGCGCTGACCGTTAAAAAGTATTCCGCAGCCAAGCAAAAATCCCATCGCCAAAGGCGATTCTGCATGGATTTTTGCCTGTAGCTGTGAGGGGACGGAACAGTTACACAAGATGTAAGAATATTATAGAAGAAGAACACTTTATTAAATGGGAAATACGCACAACGAATGCTATGATAAGACCATAATATCAGTTCATATTAGATAATGCTAGGAGGTAAGACTATGAAGAGAAGGATGATGAAACTGGCGGCAATTTCCATGTCCGTACTTATGGCAGCAGCTCTCGGTGCGTGCGGTTCCAACGGAGGAGATGACAAAAGCAACGCTGGGGATGAGACGAAAAAGGAAGAGGGTACTGCGTCGTCCGACAGCGAAGACGGGGACAAAGAAATTATAATGTGGGCTAACGGCACAGAAGACCCGGACAAGAGCATTTGGAATTATGCCATTGACAAGTACAATGACGGAAAGGGAAAGGAGACAGGGTATCAGGTGACTTACGTTCCCACTCAAAACGATACCTATAAAGAAAAGCTGGTGGTAGCGGTAAGTTCAGGTGAGTGCCCTGACATTTATCAGACCTGGTCCGGCGGCCCTATGATCGAGTACGTGGAAGCAGGATTCGGCCAGCCCCTTGATGCGTATATAGAGAAATATAATTTAAATGATGTGCTTATGGATGCAGCCCTGGAACAGGGAACTTATAATGGAAAGGTATACGGACTCCCGGTATTGAACATAGCGATCTCCGGTATATACTACAACAAGGAAATGTTTGAGCAGTATAACCTGGAAGTCCCTACAACGGTAAGTGAACTGGAAAAGGTATGTGATACCTTGACGGAGAACGGCATCACTCCCTTTGCCCTTGCCAATGCCTCCAAATGGACAGGCTCTATGTACTTTATGAATCTAGCTACCCGCTACGGCGGTCTGGAGCCATTCCAGAAAGCGGTTTCCGGAGAGGGGACTTTTGAGGATGAGAGCTTTGTCTATGCCGGAGAAAAGATTCAGGAATGGGTCAAAAAAGGATACTTCCCGGAAGGTGTAAACTCTCTCAGTGAGGATGACGGACAGGGCAAACAGCTGTTATATCAGGATAAGGCAGCTATGACCTGTATCGGTTCCTGGTATACAGGCACCATTAAACAGGACAGCGAAGAGTTCTATAATAAATTAGGATGGTTCCCGTTCCCGGCAGTTGACGGTTCCTCCGCAGATGCTTCTATCATCATCGGTACCATCGGTGACGCATTCCTCACCTTCAACTGCACAGGCGAGAAACTGGATGCGGCTTTTGAGATGGCAAGTTACTATTATGATGAGGAGGAATTGGATTTCATGGTAGAGAACGGAAAGATTCCTCCTTTGAAAAAAGTAAAAGAAATGATCACAGATCCGGTCAGCCAGCAGATTCTGGAAGCTGCCACAAATGCGTCTTCCGTACAGCTTTGGTATGACCAGTATCTGCCGCCGGTAGTGTCAGAGGCACATAAAGATACGTGCCAGGAATTGTTCGGACTTACCATGACACCTGAGGAGGCCAATAAAGAGCTGCAGAAGGTAATGGACGAGTACAACAGCAGCCAAGGCGAGGAATGATCATCTCAGTATAAAGAAGAATATTGGATTTGGGCAGAAAGCCGGCAGTGGGAGATTTTCATTGTCGGCTTTTCCCTTTTCAGAGGGATTCTTTTGTTCCCAGTGGGAAAAACTATATAAATAATCTGCAGTTCAGGTAAGAATATTATATAATGTGGACACTTTATTTTATGGTTATTAGGCAAAAAGAAGGCTATGATATAATGCATAAAGCAAAATCACGTATTTCATTTTAAGGAGGAAAAGTATGAAAAAAAGAATGGCAAAACTGGTTACTCTTTCTATGACAGCTCTCATGGCAGCATCACTCTGTGCATGCGGCAGCGACGGCGGGAACAGCAGTGCAGGTGAAAGTGATTCTACAGGCGAGAAAGCAGCAGAAACAAAAGATTCCGGTGATGACAGCAAAGAGATCGTCTATTGGAATATCGGAACAGAAAGCCCGGATAAGGATGTTATTGCAAAAGCAGTAGACAAATTCAATTCCGAGACAGAATCAGGTTATACCGTTACAGTAGTACCCACCCAGAATGATACCTACAAAGAAAAACTGGTAGTTGCCATGAGCTCAGGTGAGTGCCCGGATATGTATTCTAACTGGTCCGGTGGTCCTATGTATGAATATATAGATTCCGGTTTTGGACAGCCTATTGATGACCTGTTCAACGCATCTGATATTAAGGATAAACTCATGGACGCAGCCGTTTCACAGGCTACATACAATGACCATGTGTACGCAGTTCCTTACCAGAACGTATCTCTTGCAGGTATATTCTACAACAAAGAAATATTTGAGAAATACGGACTTTCAGAGCCGAAAACCCTCGGTGACTTAGAGAACATCTGTAAGACACTGAAAGACAACGGCATCACTCCGTTTGCTCTGGCTAACGGTTCCAAATGGACAGGTTCCATGTATTTTATGAGCCTTGCGGCACGCTACGGTGGACTGGAACCATTCCAGAAAGCAGTTGCAGGCGAGGGTAAATTTACGGATGACTGCTTCATCAAAGCTGGAGAAAAGATCCAGGAATGGGTCAATGCAGGGTATTTCCCGGAAGGTGTAAACTCTCTGAGTGAAGATGACGGACAGGCAAAACAGCTGATGTATCAGGAGACAGCAGGCATGCTGCTGTGCGGTTCCTGGTATACAGGTACTTTCTCCTCCGACAGCGAAGAGTTCTACCAGAAAATTGACTGGTTCCCATTCCCGGCCATCGAGGGTTCCGATGCAGATGCAAACATCCAGATCGGTACTGTAGGTGACCAGTTCATCACATTCAACTGTGAAGGCGACAAGCTGGCAGCAGCTTTTGAATGTGCAGAAGCACATCTGTCCGATGAAGTGATTGACTTTGAAATTGAAAAAGGCAAGATTCCGCCGGTAAAAGGAATTGAAGATAAGATCACGGACCCGGTTGCTAAAAAGATCGTTGAGACAGCAAACAATGCTCCGGAGATCCAGCTCTGGTATGACCAGTATCTGCCGCCGGCAGTTGCAACGGCTCATCTTGACGGATTACAGGAAGTGTTTGGTCTGACCATGACTCCTCAGGAGGCTCAGGACTCTATGCAGACTGCAATGGATGACTATTTAAGCACAAAAGCCGAGTAAAACCTACCGTTAAAAATGCGCTCTGTCCTCTGCGGACAGGGCGCTTTTTTACCTTCCGCATATGGAGGGGCCTGTGCCCAAGCATCTGTTTTTTCTATAAATTTATGTTCTTTAAAAGGCAGATATTTATAGATAATGCGTAGATTGTTCTATGTCTTTTCAGCAGTCTGTTTGCTAGTATATATAATAAGAAAAGAAAGTGTTAAGGTAACTATTCAGCAGGTCTGCGCATTCACTGCGCTGACCGTAAGAAAGCATTTTGCAGCCAAGCAAAAATCCCATCGCCAAAGGCGATCCTGCATGGATTATTGCCTGTAACGGTGAGGGTACTGAACAGTTACGTGTTAAGAAACAAAAAGGAGGGCTTCTATTATGAAGGAAAATGGTATTTCTCTGGCACAGTTAAGACAGAGAAACACACGAAAAGTTGCGGCGCTTTTTCTGGCACCGGTAACTGTTTTACTAGTTGTATTTATTTTTTACCCAATCGTGGATACCTTTATCACAAGCGGTTATCAGTGGAACGGAATCTCTGCAGCTAAGAAATTTATCGGTATTGGAAACTGGAAAAAGTTAATTGCTGACACCAGTTTTTGGATCGCGTTCAAGAACAATGTTATCATAATGGTTCTTTCCATCTGTATCCAGATCCCCATCGGTCTTGCACTGGCAACATTCCTGGATTTCGGCGGAAAGAAACTGACACCGTTTAAAGTAGTTTGGTTCATTCCCCTGTTAATGTCATCAGTTGCGATCGGTTTTCTTTTTACATATGCACTGGCAACAAACGGCGGTCTGGTAAGCACAATTTCAGGCTGGTTCGGAGGCGGAAACATTGACCTGCTGGGCAATCCCAAGACGGCTCTCCTGACAGTTATCATGGTTATCTGCTGGCAGTTTACCCCGTTCTATATGGTTTATTTTATGGCGGCATTTACCAATATACCTTATGATGTATTTGAAGCAGCCAGAATCGACGGAGCTACCAGAGGACAGTATTTCTGGAGGATCGCACTTCCCCTTCTGGTCCCATCCATGAAAAGTGCAGCGATCCTCTCCATGGTCGGTTCCCTGAAATACTTTGATCTGATCTATGTAATGACCGGCGGCGGGCCGGGAACTTCCACAGAGTTGATGGCCACCTATATGTACAAACAATCCTTTAAGACCTTCAATATGGGTTATGGTTCCGCAGTGGCCGGCGGCATGTTTATCCTGATCAGTATGGTATCCCTGATCACCATGAAGTTGTTAAATGGAAAGAAGGAGGACTGAAAAAATGGATAGTTATAAAAAGAGTAAAGCAAAAAGCGTAACAGCTTGGACCGTTGCCTTTATCCTGGCGATCTTCTGGCTGGCCGTATCCTTTATGCCCTTTGTATTTATGGTTTTGAACTCCTTCAAAGAGAAGTTTGAGATGCTGACAAAAGGTGTCTTCCAGCTTCCTGACAGCCTGAACTGGAGCAACTACACGGAAGTGTTGAAAGGCGGATTCGGTACCTATTTCAAGAACAGTGTGATCGTGCTTGCCATCTCCCTGATCCTGCTGCTGTTCATCGCAGCCTGTGCATCCTACCCGCTGGCAAGGTTTAAGTTTAAACTGGCTAATCCGATCTATGCGCTGATCGTGGCATGTATGTCCATACCGGTCCATATCACCTTGATCCCGGTATTCAAAATGGCAAAGAGCACAGGCCTGTATGACAGTATCTGGGCACTGATCGGACCATATATTGCCTTTGCGGTTCCTATTTCCGTGTTCATTCTGACCAGCTTTATGAAAGAGATACCGCGGGAGATTGAAGAGTCCGCCGAGATTGACGGCTGCGGCAAGATTCAGATGTTTTTCTCCATGATCCTTCCGCTGGCAAAGCCCGGCCTTGCCACACTGGCAATTTATAACGGTGTAAATATGTGGAATGAGTTCTCCTTTGCCTATACACTGACACAGTCTTCCGCAAACCGTACCCTGCCTCTGGCAATCTGGGAATTCCAGGGCCAGTATTCCATGAACACCCCTATGATCATGGCAGTTCTGACACTGACGCTTCTGCCTATGATCATCATGTTTATCATTTTCCAGGATAAACTGGTGAAAGGTATGACAGCAGGTGCCGTAAAAGGATGAGTATGCTGTGACTTCAAAGCTGCTGCCGGATTCGTTATCCAGGCGGCAGCTTTTTCTGTTACGGTACACAGGCCACTGTACCGGGAGGCATTTTCATGCCGGAAGCATGAAAATCCCGAGGCAGCCAGCGCGATATGGGGCAGAATGCCCCCATATCTGTGCATCCCGAAGCGTGTTACTGGACACGGAGTGTACAATAACGCTTTTTCCAGTTAATGAGAATTGCCGTATGGCTGTGGGACATGGTATGATAAAAATTAGAAAACAGCAGAAGGGCGGTAACACGTATGAAAAAGTGGATGGAAAAAATAAGCCGGTGGAAATTTGACAAAAAGATGCAGCTTCTTGTGACCGTTTCCATTATAGCCACCACACTGATCGTTCTGGTGGTGTCCACCATATCCTCTGTGACGTCCATGAAGCAGCAGTCCATAGAACTGCTGCAGGCCCAGAACAGCACCACGGCTGAAAACTTCAAAAGTTCTCTGGACAATTACAAAACGCTTGCCATTGCAACCGTCATGGATACGTCTATACAGCAGTATCTGAAGGCAGCCAATTATTCAAAAGAGAGCGGCGGACTTAAAAGCAGTGCCTACAACATTCTTTCAAGTATCTCCAATATGCATTCGGATATGAATTTTATTGCGGTTGTGGGAAAATCCCCGGATGATTACATATACAAAGGGCAGATCGCTATCTCGGCAGCACAGTTTACACAGGTTTATTCCCATGACTCCCAGCAGTGCAAGACCGTGCAGGACAGCTCCATCAAGATGTGTTTTAACAATGCCTATTATAACGGCAGCAGATACACCCTGAATATTTATTTTCCCATCTATGACACCAACCGGGTGCTGGGGGAACTGGGGCTTCTCTGTATGAATTTTACGGACCCAAGTCTGCAGCAGATCCTGGAGTATGACAGCTCAAAAAGGCTGGAATCCATGGTAGTGGACACGGACGGGATGCTGATCTCCGCCAGGGATAAGGAAAAGGTCGGCACCAATGTGGACTTTATCCCGAAAATGAAGGAAAAATCAGGAACCTTCAGTATGGACGGGAGGCTGTATATTTACCAGAAGGTTTCCAACTGGCGGTTCTATGTGGTGAGCAGCGTGCCCATGATGGAGCTTTATAAGTCTAGTATTCGGACCATTTTCTTCATGGCATTTATCCTCTTGTTCCTGCTCACTGTGAGTCTTCTGGTGGTTAAGAGGATCATCAGCAAGGTATACCGCCCCCTGGATAAGGTGGTGCGGAAAATGGATGACGTGGCTTCCGGCTCATTGAAGACCCGCATTAATGTGGAGCATATGGGAGAGGACTTTACCAAGCTGGCAGTTGGGTTCAATTCCATGATGGAGGAGATCCTGGTACTTATGGAGCAGGTGAAAATGGAGCAGCATCAGATTGAGCAGATCCGCTTCAATGCGCTCCAGTCACAGATACAGCCTCATTTTCTGTACAATACCCTGGAGTGCATCCATTGGCAGGCCATGGTGGACGGCAATGAAGAGATCTCCACTTTGGTGAAAGCTCTGGCAAAATATTACCGTATCTGTTTAAGCGGCGGCCATGACGTGATCCCGCTGAAGATGGAACTGGAACATGTGCGGAATTATCTGATCATCCAGAATATGCGGTATGATGATATAATCGGAAGTGAGTTTGATGTGGAGGAAGCTGCTTTTGATGTGATGATTCCCAAGCTGACACTGCAGCCATTGGTGGAGAATTCCATTTACCATGGGATCAAGGTGAAGGAAGGCAAGACAGGGAGTCTGTTTTTAAAAGTTAGAAAACGCAGCAGCGATGTGCTTATCACCCTGGCCGACACAGGTACGGGTATGAGTCAGCAGCAGATTGATGAGATGAACCAGCATCTCTCAGAATATGATGATTCTTTTGGATATGGTGTGCGGAATGTAAACAAGAGGATTGAACTTCTCTATGGAGAGGAGTACGGACTTTATTATCTGAGAAATGAATCCGGCGGCGTGACAGTGGAAATACGCCTGCCTTATGTGACACAAGTAGAAGACGGTATCATACGAGGAGAGATGATCCATGTATAAAATATTGATTGTGGATGACGAAAAGATGATTCGCCTGGGCATGAAAAAAGTGCTGCCCTGGGAGAGCCTTGGAATCAGTGAAGTTTACGACGCGGCCTCAGGCAAGGAAGCCCTGGGCATTATAAGGGAAAAGAAACCGGAGATCATGATATCTGATATCCAGATGACGGAGATGACAGGGCTGGAGCTGATCGAGGCAGCCCGGAAGATCGTACCGGAGCTGAGGGTGATCGTGCTGACAGGGTACGATAACTTTGAGTATGCAAGGCAGAGCCTCCGCCTGCAGGTGCAGGACTTTTTCCTGAAGCCCATAGAGGAGGACGAGCTTGCGCGGGCTGTGGGCAAGCAGGTAAATTATCTGGAAGATCTGAAAGCCGAGGAAAAGAATTTAAGGCTTCTCCAGAGAACCCAGGGAACGGCAGAACAGACAGAACTGGAGCACTACATGCGGAATCTGGTGCACAAGCGGGAGGACATGGGCAATCTGCTGGATAATCTGAGGGAGTATTATCACTTTGATACAGAGATGGATCTGAAGCTTATGCTGATCGTGCCTACCCTGTACATGAACCAGCAGCCCACGGAGGAGAACTTCCAGGCTATGTCAGTGAAAAATGTATGCATGGGCATGGTGGATGCCCAGGAGAGAGGCATCACATTCTCGGATGACGACGGAACCATTGCCATTACCTGGTTCGAGGCAGAGACCGGGGACGTGGTCCTGGATGCCATTGAGGAGCTGTCCGATATTCTGAAGGATGAATTTGACGCCAAACCCAAGATGGTGGTGGGAAGTGCGGTGCATGGATTTGCCAATCTGTTTATCTCCTACAATGACGCCCGCTTTCTTTTGGACAACGAAAAAGAGGGGATCCGGGATATTGTGCAGACCTTCGGGGCCCAGAATAAGGCGGATATCTTCCGGGATATCTACGCAGAGCTGAAAGGGATCATGTGCGCCAATGTGGGCAATACGGACTATGTGATGAAAGCGTTCAATACCTTTTCAAAAGCCACTCAGTCCTATAATCTCTCACCTGCCATGGTGCGCAGAAACTGCTTTGAGATCGCATCTGCCCTGTATTTTTCCTACATGGGAGATTCCGGGGAGGTGGAGTCAGGGAAGCTGGATTCCCTCTCCAAAAGCCTGATCTGTGCAGACCGGGAGGAGGCCTGTGAGGTGACCCGTATGTTTATCTCCCAGCTTTTGGGCAAGGAGGAGGAGAATGTTCACGAGATCATAACAAAGGCAAAGCATTACATAGACGAGCATTTGACCGAGGAGCTGTCGGTATCCAATATTGCGGCCAGCCTGTATATTACGCCGAACTATTTTTCCAGGCTTTTTAAGCGGGTGACAAAAGAGGGGTGTAATGAGTATATTGTGCGGAAACGGATTGAAAAGGCAAAATCCCTGCTGGAGACCACCAGCATGAAGACCGGAAAGATTGCCATGATGGTGGGATACCGTGACACAAATTATTTCTCCCTGGCGTTCAAGAAACATACAGGAAAATCCCCCACAAAATACCGTGAGGAGATACAGCATAACGTATAGAAGAAAGGAAGAATTTTATAGAAGGAAGTAACTTTTTTTTATTACGGTTGGGATGCAGGTATGGTACACTATGCCTATAGGTAAAAGTACCATACCTTTTTGGCGTGTGGATGCGGTACACAGCAAAGAAGCGCAAAAAATGAGGAAGAGACAGCAAAGAAGTATATGCGGTTTCGGCAGGTATGGTGTAAGATGAAGGAAGAAAAAGGCTGCGAGGCCGTCCTTTGCAGAAGGGTATATAAAATAGAAAATTAAAGGAGAACGATCAATGAGAGACCACAAAAAAGAGAGAGCCATTGCAAGAGAAAAAGCAAAAGAACTGGTGTCTAAAATGACACTTATGGAGAAGGCATCCCAGTTAAAGTATGACGCATCCCCAGTGGAGCGCCTGGGTGTTCCCACCTACAATTACTGGAATGAGGCCCTGCACGGTGTTGCCAGAGCCGGTGTGGCTACTATGTTTCCGCAGGCCATTGGCATGGCAGCAGTATTTGACGATGAAGAGATGAAAAAAGTGGGCGATATCATTGCCACAGAGGGACGTGCAAAGTATAATGAGTATTCCAAACACGGAGACAGGGATATCTACAAAGGGCTGACATTCTGGTCACCAAATGTGAATATCTTCCGTGATCCACGCTGGGGAAGAGGCCATGAGACATACGGTGAAGACCCGTACCTGACCTCCAGGCTGGGTGTGAGATTTGTGGAGGGTATCCAGGGTGACGGTGAGGTGATGAAAGCCGCTGCCTGTGCTAAACATTACGCTGTACACAGCGGTCCGGAATCCATCCGCCATGAGTTTGACGCTGAGGCAACCATGAAAGACATGTGGGAGACATACCTTCCGGCCTTCGAGGCTCTGGTCACAGAGGCGGACGTGGAATCTGTCATGGGTGCCTACAACCGGACCAACGGGGAGCCTTGCTGCGGCCATACCTACCTTATGGAAGATGTTTTAAGGGGAAAATGGAACTTTGAGGGACATTTCACTTCTGACTGCTGGGCGATCAAGGATTTCCACGAGAACCACAAGATCACAAAAAATGCCAGAGAGTCCGCTGCACTTGCCCTGAAAAAAGGGTGTGATGTAAACTGCGGGAATACCTACCTGCACCTGCTGGGCGCTATAGAAGACGGCCTTATCACAGAGGAGGATATCACGCTGGCAGCCGAGAGACTGTTCACGACCCGTTTCCTCTTAGGCCTTTTTGACGGAAGTGAGTATGACAATATTCCGTACGAAGTGGTTGAGTGCAAAGAGCATGTGGAGAAAGCCCTGGATATGGCAAGAAAGGGCTGTGTCCTTTTAAAGAACGACGGTGTCCTGCCTCTTGACAAGTCAAAACTGAAGACCATCGGTGTGATCGGACCAAATGCGGACAGCCGTGCATCCCTCATTGGAAACTACCACGGAACTTCCTCCAGATATATTACCGTTCTGGAAGGCATCCAGGATGAGGTGGGCGATGACGTGCGCGTGCTCTATTCAGAGGGCTGCCACCTGTATAAAGACAAAGTGGAGAATCTGGCATGGAACCAGGACAGGATCTCAGAGGCTGTCATTACAGCAGAACACAGCGATGTGGTGATTCTCTGTGTAGGCCTGGATGAGACGCTGGAAGGGGAAGAAGGAGATACCGGAAACAGTGATGCGTCCGGTGACAAACATGACCTTCATCTGCCGAAAGCACAGGAGGAACTCATTGAAAAAGTGGCAGCAGTGGGCAAACCCACCATCGTAGTGCTTATGGCAGGCAGTGCCATAGATATGAATTATGCGGATGAAAACTGCAATGGCATTCTTCTTGCCTGGTATCCGGGGGCAAGAGGCGGAAAAGCAGTGGCAGATCTGCTGTTCGGCAAGGTATCACCTTCCGGAAAACTTCCGATCACATTCTACAGAGATTTGGAAGGAATGCCGGAGTTCACGGATTACAGCATGAAAAACCGCACATACCGCTACATGGAAAAAGAGGCACTCTATCCCTTCGGATACGGGCTTACATACGGTGACGTGAACGTGACGGATGCAGAGATCACAGGGGAAGTGACCGCCCAGTCAGATATTCAGGTGAAGCTGACAGTGAAAAATGACGGCAGCACAGCAACGGAGGACGTGGTACAGATCTATATCAAGGATATGGAATCCCCGCTGGCCGTTCGCAACTGCAGCCTGTGCGCATTCAAACGTGTCTCCCTGGCAGCAGGCGAGAGCAGGACCATAACAGTTACCGTTGCCGGCGCAGCTATGAATGTTGTGGATGAGAATGGTGAACGCCGCGTTGACAGCAGACACTTTAAACTGTTTGCGGGAACCTCCCAGCCGGATGCGAGAAGTGAGAAACTGACAGGACGAAGACCAGTGGAACTGGATTTAAACATATAAGACAGGAGAGATGGATATGAGGAAAATTTTACGGAAACTGTTGCTTTTGGGTATTGTCTCATCCTTGACAGCCGGGGTACTGTCCGGCTGCGGCCAGGAGACCAAAGCGAAGACTTCCTCCCAGGAGAAGACGGAAAAGACAGAGACGAAAAAAGGGAAAAGTGAAGTAAGATCCGCAGAAGAGAAGCCCGGGATGACAGTGTCAGAACATCCTCAGTTCATCTCAGACGGAGTCCGCAGACTTGTGCTTGTACAGGAGGGTACGGAGATCTTCAATCTGTCCAAGGAGCCTGCTGATTATAAAATGGATTTTGACTATTGGGAAATACTGAATCCCTATGATGAGATCGCAACAGTCAATACAGAGACTATGTACACTCTGTTTGACATGCTGAAAGAGATGGATCTGACTTCTCCCGTGGCAGTGGAAGACGGGGTGGATACAGGCATTGCAGGTACCTCCACAAAAATCACCATTGACTTTGTAAATACCCAGGATGCGGATACAGCCAAACAGACAAAATATGCAGACAGTACAGCAACGCTTCTCATAGGCGGTGCGGACGGGGAAGGAAACCGTTACGCGGCTGTGGAGGGATATGAAGATGCTGTGTACAGAGTTCCCTCCGCTCTGCTGGACGCTGTTTACGGATTGAATCCTTTTGACTACATCCTGAAAGTCCCGGCTCTCATAAATATCGAGACTGTGGAAAGCGTGGAGATCCGGACAGGCGGCAAAACATACACCATGGAACCGGACCAGGACCGGTATAAGATGAACGGGAAGAAAGTGGAAAAAGAGGAGTTTACGGATGTCTATCAGGCCCTTTTAACTGTGATGCTGGATTCCGAGATAGAGGAAGGCAGCCAGCCGGAAGGTGACAGGGAAGAGAAGCTGCGTGTGGTGTATCATAGAAATACGGAGGATGCCCCCCAAGTGGAGATGGTATATTATTCCTATGATGATACCTATGACAGTATTTCCATTAACGGCAGTGAACATTTTCTGGTGAGATCCGCGGATGTGGATGCACTGACAGAGCAGATAAAAAAAGCGTTTTGATCATATGAAATAAAGAAAAAAGTTACGGTCAGCGCAGTGAAGGCGCAGACCTACGGAATAGTTACGAAAAAAGAATCATGCTGCAGATAGAGAGTCATGCGGCATGGTTCTTTTTTGTGAGATATCCGTTCTTCCCGGCTCTTGAAAAATCCTTCCCTGACTGCTATAGTTAAAAAACAAATTCGTTTTTTCCCTGTAATAACTCTGCAACATAGAGCGCTTATGCTGTAAATGTAAAAGAAAATTGTTATAAGACAGGTTTTGAAAAAGAGGAGGAATCAAGATGATGCGTAAAAAATTAAAACAGCATAAGACCGCAGCCGTAGCGGTGGCGGCAGCTCTGTGCGTCACTGCAGCAGCGGGGACTCTGGCGGTTTACGGACAGAATGCGGCAGAGAAGCAGGTAAAGGAGACGGCAGAGGAGAAGTTGTCACAGGAGGAGCAAGCAGTTTATATACCCTGGGATGAAGATACGCTGTACAAAGAAACCGTGGAGAATCAGGATATTGTGAAGCAGGTGTGTGAAAAATACGGCCTGGATCCCAACAGCGCCACCATGAAAGACATAACCCGCGAGATGAGAAATTATGAGGAAGCGCTCTGGCTTCTGGATGAGATGGGGGAAAAGCCCCTTCTGGCAGAAAAGGGAGAGGGAATGGACTCACTGGAAACTTATATTGGTGATGTCTACGCTTTTGACGGCGGAAAGCAGGTCCTTGAGTCCTATTGCCGGGAGCATGGGCTGCATGCGGAAAGTGCCCGGATAAAAGATTTGACGGCAGAGGATCTGGTGGCTATAGGCGAGATTGCTTATGACACTTCGGAGCATCCGAAAAACTGACAGAAAGGCAGAAACAAATGGCAGATATTTTAATAGTGGAAGACGAGCAGGCCATAAATGAACTGATGAAAAGAACTCTGGCTATGACGGGGCACAAATGTTCTCAGGCATACACCGGCAGGGAAGCACTCAGGGCAGTGAAAAAGGAGAGACCGGATCTAGTGCTCCTGGATATTAACCTTCCGGATAAGGACGGATTTCAGGTGATGGAACAAATAGGTGACGTTCCGGTCATCTATGTGACAGCCAGGGACGAAGTGACAGACCGGGTTAAGGGACTGAACAGCGGCGCGGAGGATTATATAGTGAAGCCGTTTGCCATGGAGGAGCTGGTTGCCAGGGTTCAGGTAGTGCTCAGAAGGTTCCACAGGGAAGAAAAAATTTTTGCCATTCATGACGTGAGGGTAGATATAGAGAGGCACAAGGTCACAAAAGCAGGGGCAGATGTGGAGCTTACCAACCGGGAGTTTGAGCTTCTTAGGGTACTTCTGGTCAACCGGAATATAGCGCTTTCCAGAAACCAGCTTCTGGATATGGCCTGGGGAATGGACTATTTCGGAGATGACAGGACTGTGGATGTCCATATCCAGAGGATCCGGAAAAAACTGGGGTTGGAGAGCTATATCAGGACCGTTTTTAAATACGGATATAGACTGGAGATATGATATGCAGCTTTGGAAGAAAAATTATCTGGCAGCGTATGTGCTGTTTCTGGTGATTCTCAATCTCTCCCTGCTTCTTCTGTCCACCATGGGATTTAAGAATGATCTGGAAACCCGTATGGATGATGTGATCAAGCGGCAGCAGCAGCTTGCCTATACGGTGGAGGGGCTGATCGGCGCGGAGGGCGGGGAGGATAAGCTGATCTACCTGGGACAGGGATATTACAGGAACAGGATCTATATTAACGTGAGCCGCGGGGAGAGGACCATTGTGAACCACCTTCCGGAAGGAGTGGGGATCGCCGGAAACGCGGATATTGTCACATATAAAGGGGAACGCCATGCAGCGGTCATGGGACAGACCGGCACCGGGGAGGATGACTGCCATGTAGTCTATATGGAGAACATACAGGATTTATACCGCGGGCAGAACAGAAGGCTGTTGGCCTTCCTGGTGACGGGCCTGCTTCTGGAAGCTGTGATCGGCTCCATGCTTTATATGACCATGAAGAAAATATACATGCCCATCAATAACATAGCACATGAACTGCGGACCCCTTTGACGGTACTGCAGGGGTACGGACAGTATATCCAGATGGGCAGGATCACGGAGGAGGACCGCTTCTTTGCCGGGGAGCAGATCGTAAAGGAAGCCTGCAGCCTCAGAGAGACGGTGGACAGACTGCTGGTCATGGGAAATCTGAGGGAAGGAAATATTAAGTATCAGAGGGCTGATATGGAGGGACTGCTTGAGGAGATGAAAAAGTTATACCCCTGTATTCATGTGGAAAACCATATGGGGATCATAGAGGGGGATGTATCCCTGGTCAAATGCCTGTTTAAGAATTTGATCAGCAATGCGGTAAACGCAGGGGAGCATGTGACCGTGACAGCTTCGGATCACTGTGTGAGTATATGGAACGACGGAAAATACATAGAGAAGCAGAAGCTGAACTACTTGAACCGGAACCATGAATTTCCAAGGGCAAAAGCCGAACGGAACGGTTACGGAATTGGCCTGTGCTATGAGATCGTAAAGCTCCATGGATGGAAGATGGACTATGAATCTTCGGAAGAAAAAGGGACAACCGTAAAAATAAGAATATAACCGGATACTCCAAAGGGAAGGGTGCCGGACCGGCGTTTCTGCAGCGCAGGTCCGGCACCCTTCCCTTTGATAGGAGCAGAACCTTACTCGTGCAGTTCCAGTGGAAGGCCGTCCGGGTCAAAAAAGAATGTCATTTTCTTCCCTGTAAAATCATCGGTGCGCACAGGCTCTGTCTCAATACCTTTACTGTGCAGCCATGCAACTGCCTCCTCCATATCCGCAACGGCAAAGGCCAGATGACGGAGTCCGCAGGCCTCCGGGCGGTTAACGCGGGCTGGCGGGTTCTTTACCCCGAATATCTCCAGCTCACAGTCACCCAGGCGCAGATCCAGCTTCCAGTCATCCCGCTTCGCACGGTAATTTTCCCGAATGACCTCTAATTCTAATTGGTTTACATAAAAGTCCTTTGCCTTTTCATAATCTGATACAATAATAGCAACATGGTGTATGTGATCAAGTGTCATAAAAAATCCTCCTTAACTTAAAGTAAAAGCGCCGTAACAAAAGCTTTGCACAGCCCTATCCGCTCATGATATCCCTCTTAAACCGCTGTTTTCTTGACATCATACATGGTATCCGGGAATCTCAGGTGCAGAAAGTGTACCACGTTCAGTATAGCATGACTTCAGGCATGTTAGGAATTTTTAAATAATATCTTTATAATTTCTTTCGTTTTTTTACAATTGCTTCTTATTTTTTCACTGGTAAGATAAAGCCATAATAAAGAAGAGGAAATTGCCTGTAACTGTGATGGTACTGAACAGTTACGAGGAAAGAATAAAAGGAGGGGAAAGAGATGGCTAGAGACATGGTGATAAGAATTTCAGAGGGCGTGAGAAGACAGTTTACACAGGAAAGATTTATAGCAGCAGAATATGACAGGGCCTATTCCCTGACAAGTATGATCTTATTTTTCTTTTCCGCATCAACAGTCGGATGGCTGTGGGAAGTATTTCTTCACATATTTATTGACGGGGCGATCATCAACAGAGGAACCACATGGGGACCATGGCTTCCCATCTATGGTGTGGGCGGTGTGATGACCCTGGTATTATTGAAAAGATTTGCCGACAAGCCGCTTCATGTATTTGTATTTGCGTATGTGGGCAGCGGTATTCTGGAATATACAACGGGGTGGGCACTGGAGCAGTTCCGGGGCGTAAAATACTGGGACTACAGTGAAAGCCTGTTTAACATTAACGGCCGTGTGTGTCTGGAGGTACTGGCACTGTTTGCTGTGGGTGCCTGCGCGATCCTTTATATCGCAGCACCGGTTATGGATGATCTGTTCAGAAAGATCCCCCGGACAGGAAAGATTGTACTCTGTATTGTGCTGATCACTTTGTTTACGGTTGATTTGGTGTTTTCAGCCATATACCCCAAAATGGGGCCTGGGATCACTATGGATGTTTCTGAAACCACAAGATGGATCTTTTAACGCCGGAGGCGTAGACTAATAGATTTGACCTAATAAAAAAGGTATTGCCGTACACAGGGCAGTGCCTTTTTTATATTGTACAGGAAAAGGCGGCTGGGCATGGGGAAGCCTGGGAGGGTGAGGCGGCTGAAGCGTTACAAATACTGCTTGTGCTATCTGTGAAAAAAAGATATGCTGTAAGAAAAGAGAATAGATCAGGGAGGCAGCTATGTTCTATACAATTGACTATGAAAATTGGGAGAGAAAAGAAATTTTTGAACGTTTTGCAGGATATACTTATAATCTGACCGCGGAGGCAGATGTCACGGATTTTTTAGAGGCCATACATGAGAAAGGTTACAAATTCTATCCGTCCATATGCTGGTGTATTGCCAATACGGTAAACAGTGATGTGGATTTCCGCTATGCAAAAGTGGACGGAGCCATAGGGTATTACGAGAGGCTGAACCCTTGCTATACGCTTATGCGGAAAGGGGAAGGGCATCTGTTTACGCATATGGTCACCGATTTTGATAAGGATTTTGACAGCTTCTATAAAGCGTTTCTGGAGGACAAGGAGAAGGCCGAGAACGGCAGCACCCTGTACTATTATGGAAATCCTGTCCCGGGCTGTGTGGACATAACCATATTGCCAAACACGGCGTATGCATCCATCTGCTATGTGCGTCCGGCTTCCTTTGTAAATCCGGAATCGGGCAGCGAGAGTTACATACCTTTTATCACAGTGGGAAAGTATCAGGAGAGAGACGGAAGGATGAAGATGTCCGTGACGGGGAACTTTAACCATGCAGCAAATGATGGGTATCATGCAGAGAAATTTTTCCGTATGCTCCAGGAAAATCTGGATACGTTTTCTGCATAGCCTGTGCAGCCGCGGGCAGGAGTCTGGGTTTTTGCGCGGATACAGATGATCAGGCCGGGACGCGGATATCTGCGCCCCGGCCTGATGGTTTACATAATAAAATTTACCGGCCCTGATATTGGAACCAGTCAAAGTCAGCGTGACCGGTGCTGGGCTGGTGGTTGGAACTGGTATACATGCCCAGGTAGACGCCTGTAAAGCCGTTGTTTACAACAGAGCTTAAAAGAGAGGCATCCACGCCGCACAGGAAAGGAAGCAGTTCGGATTCGCTGTATCCATAATAAAAATCGTAGTCAGTGGTATTGCCCTGAACACTTAAATACAGGCGTTTGCTGTCCTTTATTTCTGTTTCTTTTACCAGAGTGCGGCAGCCGTTTTCTGTTTTGTAGAACTGCAGGAAAGGTGTGCAGTCTTTTTTCTTCATAACCATCAGATAGTGGAAACGGTCATCCTGTACCAGCGCGATACCTGCCTCCTCACAGTCTGAAGCAGGCTGAAACTCCATGGCGGTTTTTGCCAGAAAGCTTTTGTGCCGCTGTCTGCGTCCAATGAAAGACGGGGTGCAGATCTCTTCCATGACCTGAGGCCTTGTCATAAGGCGCAGAAAGCCGGGGCGCTCTGTGAGAGAATAGAAGGCTTCTATTGGAGGGTGGATGGTATTCCACTGCATCTGGAGGGTTTCATCTTCAAAATTGTCGGATTCCGGCATAAGCGGATATACAGTGCGGGGCAGTTTGGGAAGACGCTCCTCCTCCTGCACAAGCCCTGTTTCATTGTCGATCATAGGCCAGCCGTCTTCTGCCCATACGAAAGGCACCATGAAAGTCTCACGTCCGAGATTGTAGTGCCCGCCCCGGTAGGGGCGCACGGCCAGCAGCACCATCCACCATTCCCCGTTCTGGGTCTCCACAATATCTGCATGTCCGGTAACGGAAATTGGATTCAGGAGAGGCATATGCCTGTGTGTCACAATAGGATTCCTTGGACAAATCTCATAATCACCGTCAATGGTACGGCAGCGCGCCATCTGTACACTGTGGGTGACAAAGGTACCGCCCTCTGCCACTAACAGGTAATAATATCCGTCCTTTTTATAAATATGGGGAGCCTCGATCCACTTGCTCCTTGTTTTCTTTCCGTCCCAGATAATGGTTCTGGGGCCTTTGAACTGCAGGGTATCAGGGTCTAATTCATTTAAGTAAATGCCGTGATGCCCTTCATAGAGCTTCTCTTCACTGATGAAGTTACCCACGTACCATACAGAGCCGTCATCATCAAAAAACAGACTGGAGTCGATGCCGTCAGCACCTTCCACCACAACCGGGTCACTCCAAGGTCCTGCAGGATTTTTTGCTGTTATGATATAATTATCGCGTTTTGCCTCACGTCCTTCGGAAACGAACGTATTAATAATATAAAAGGTCCCTTCATGGAAACGGATGCTGGGCGCCCAAAGCCCCTCACTGGTTTCGCAGTTTTTGTAGTTGAGCTGATCCGGCCTGTGGATGCCGTGGCCGATCTGCTCCCAGTGGACCAGGTCCCTGCTGTGGAAAATGGGCAGTCCCGGATAGTAGACAAAGGATGAGGTCACCATGTAGTAGTCATCCCCCACACGGCAGATGGATGGGTCCGGGTAAAAACCCGGCAGAAGCGGGTTGTGAAAAGTTTCTTTTAGCATATCGTATTCTCCTTTACAAAATTTCTCCATTTTCTTCATTATAGGCAGGGAATCCATTTTGGTAAATAGAAAAAAACGCCTTTTCCCTGGAAAAAAACGTGATAAAAACATTTTTACAAAACCTGCTCCGTATAGTATAATGGGCAATACAATGAAAGTAGTAACAACATAATACATATGAACAGGAGAAAACTATGGATTTATTAACGTTATTTACGCTGGCGGTTGGCCTGTCCATGGATGCTTTTGCTGTTTCCATCTGCAAAGGGCTTTCCATGGAGAAGCTGAGCATAAAGAACATGACAGTCGTTGGCCTCTGGTTTGGCGGATTCCAGGCGCTGATGCCGGTGATCGGTTATCTGCTGGGAGTACAGTTCAAGAGCAAAATAACTGCCATTGACCATTGGATCGCTTTTATCCTGTTGGGATTTATCGGTATCAATATGATACGGGAGTCCCTGGATAAAGGGGAATCCTGTCCTGTGGCCGGGGTGGATGTAAAGACCATGTTCCCTCTGGCTGT
Source organism: Blautia marasmi (assembly GCF_900258535.1). Taxonomy (NCBI): domain Bacteria; kingdom Bacillati; phylum Bacillota; class Clostridia; order Lachnospirales; family Lachnospiraceae; genus Blautia; species Blautia marasmi. Next base: position 1,506,181 of record NZ_OIWX01000001.1, on the reverse strand, counting down.
GGCAACCAGCATTGATGCGCTGGCAGTGGGGATCACCTTTGCCTTTCTGGATGTGGCCATCGTTCCGGCGGCCAGCTTCATCGGCATTGTCACATTTGTCTGTTCCATCTTTGGTGTGAAGGTGGGAAATGTCTTTGGCACAAAGTACAAAGCCAAAGCGGAACTTGCGGGCGGTATTATACTGGTGCTTCTGGGGTTGAAAATACTGTTGGAGCATCTGGGTATACTGTAATAAACAAGGAATCAAAAAAGAGAGAGGAGAAATGAGATGAAAAAATTGTTTAAAAGCCTTCCGGTGCGTCTGCTGATCGGCGTAGTTCTGGGTATGGTGATCGGCCTTGTGGCAAACGAGGCTGTCATGAATGTGGTGGTGACTGTCAAATACATTCTGGGGCAGGTGATCACCTTCTGCGTTCCCCTGATCATTATTGGATTTATTGCGCCCTCCATCACCAAGATGGGAAATAACGCCTCAAAAATGCTGGGCGTGGCCCTGTCCATCGCCTACATTTCCTCCATCGGAGCTGCATTTATGGCAATGGGGGCAGGATACGGGCTGATTCCCCACCTGTCCATACAGTCCGAGGTGGAAGGGCTGAAGGAACTGCCAAATGTGGTGTTCCAGCTTGATATCCCGCAGATCATGCCGGTTATGAGTGCGCTGGTATTTTCCATCATGCTGGGTCTGGCGGCAGCGTGGACAAAAGCCCGCTATACAACCGCCATTCTGGATGAGTTCCAGAAGATCGTGCTGAAGATCGTGACAAAATTCATTATTCCCATACTGCCGTTTTTCATTGCTTCCACCTTCTGCGGACTGGCATATGAAGGAACGATCACAAAGCAGCTTCCCGTATTTTTGAAAGTCATTGTCATCGTCATGGCAGGACATTACATCTGGCTTGCGCTTCTGTACGGTATAGCCGGTGCATATTCCGGAAAGAATCCGATGGAAGTCCTGAAATACTACGGACCTGCTTATCTGACCGCAGTGGGTACCATGTCCAGTGCTGCGACTCTGGCAGTGGCTCTTGAGGGTGCAAGAAAGTCAAAAGTCCTGAGAAAAGATATGGTGAATTTCGGTATCCCGCTGTTTGCCAATATCCACCTGTGCGGTTCTGTGCTGACAGAGGTATTCTTTGTCATGACAGTATCTAAAATACTCTATGGTGAGCTGCCGTCTGTGGGGATGATGGTGCTGTTCTGTATGCTTTTGGGTGTGTTTGCCATCGGAGCACCCGGTGTGCCGGGCGGTACGGTCATGGCGTCTCTGGGACTTATTACAGGTGTCCTGCTCTTTGATGAGACGGGAACCGCTCTGATGCTGACCATCTTTGCACTTCAGGACAGCTTCGGAACAGCCTGCAATGTGACCGGAGACGGTGCCCTGACTCTGTTTTTAACAGGATATGCGGAGAAACACAATGTGAAAGAGCAGGAACTGAATATAGAATTCTGATCGTGATCTTTCCACAGGTCTGCGCCGGACTGCATTTCATGCAGCCCGGCGTTTGTCCTGTCGGAACAAACCGGCAGAAGGCAGGACTGTACGGAAAAAAACACATGCAAAGGGGTGTCTTTTAAGAAAAAACACTTGTGTTTGTCAGACGAATATGATAAAGTATAAAACGTTGTGAAAACAACGGCTCTGGAGAGTCTCAGTAAGAGCGCCGAAGGTGTACAGCAGTTTCATCAGCTGCCAATCTCTCAGGCAAAAGGACAGAGTATACACAGATAATATCTTGTATATGTTTTGTCGTACTCTTATGGAGGCTGTGGGAAACCACAGTCTTTTTTGTTCATGATAACAGAAAATGTGTGGTATTTATGAAAAAGAGAGGACGGAAGAAAAAATGTTACAGGTAGTTTTGCAGAAAGTGAATGATTTTATCACATGGTTTGACCAGGTGGTGTGGGGACCGCCGCTGATCGTTCTGATCCTCACCATAGGTATTTACCTGACGGTGAGAATGGGATTTTTACAAATCAGGCACCTGGGAAAAGCACTGAAGTTCATGGTTAAGAATGAGGATGGGGGCAACGGTGAGGTGACCAGCTTCGGCGCCCTCTGTACAGCCATGTCAGCCACCATCGGTACGGGTAATATTGTGGGAGTGGCAACCGCTCTTGCGGCAGGCGGCCCGGGAGCACTGTTCTGGATGGTGCTGGCAGCCTTCTTTGGTATGGCCACCAAATACGCAGAGGGTGTGCTTGCCATAAAATACCGTACCATTGACAGTGACGGACATGTGCTGGGCGGACCTTTTTATTATATAGAAAACGGCATGGGAGTCAGATGGAGATGGCTGGCTAAGATATTCGCCTTTTTCGGAGCCGGCGTGGGACTTCTGGGGATCGGAACCTTTACCCAGGTAAATGGTATATCCTCTGCGGTATGCAACTTTTTTGACCCGGAGAAAGCCAATACAGTATCTCTGCTGGGCAGCAGTTATTCTATTGCCACCGTCATCGCAGGCCTTATCCTGACTGTGTGCGTGGGCCTGGTAGTCATCGGCGGGCTGAAGCGGATCGCACAGGTCTCTCAGGTTGTTGTGCCGTTTATGGCTGTTTTGTATTTTATATTTGCGTTTATTATCCTTGTGACCCATCTGGGAGAGATCCCCGCGGCGGCTGTATCCATTGTAAAAAGCGCGTTTTCCGGCAGTGCCCTGGCAGGCGGTGCCATGGGGACCATGATGGTTGCCATGCAGAAGGGAATTGCCAGAGGTATTTTCTCCAATGAAGCGGGACTTGGCAGTGCGCCTATCGCAGCCGCCGCAGCACAGACAAAATCTCCGGTGCGTCAGGGGCTTGTATCTATGACAGGTACTTTTATTGACACCATTGTCATATGTACAATGACAGGCCTGTCCATCGTTGTGACAGGAACCTGGAACACAGGGCTGGAGGGTGTGGCTATCACCACCGCCGCATTCCAAAAAGGGCTGCCGTTTCCTCCTGTTGTGGCGTCGGTAGTGCTGATGGTATGCCTTGTGTTTTTTGCCTTTACTACCATCTTGGGATGGAATTATTATGGGGAGCGCTGCATTGAATACCTTTTCAACAGAAACAGGAAAGTGGTCAAGGGGTACCGCTGGCTGTATATCCTGGCAATCTTTATCGGACCTTATATGACTGTGCAGGCTGTATGGAACATTGCCGATATCTTCAACGCCCTCATGGCATTCCCCAATCTGATCGCGCTAGCTGCTCTGAGCCGTGTAGTGTTTGCGGAGACAAAAGCTTATTTCGGGAAATCGGCTGCTGAACAGGAGAATGGTATCTCAGAGGTGCAGGCAGGATTGTAGAGAGCTAAGATATGGACGGAGGTGTCGTATAGCAATGCGTACAGACATACTCCGGAACATCCGGAAGTGAAAAAACGGCTGTCAGTCAGAAATGCAGCCGTAATTTTCCTTCCGGTTTTTTTATATAAAATAAATGGATAAAAATAGTAAAGATTAGGCTATGCAAACTTGTCGAAATGTATTATAATAAGAACAAAGAAAGTGGTAACAGTTCAGACAAGCTGAACCGTTACGCATCCAGCCATTAAAAATCGCTTCGCGATGGGCAGGATGCCTGCTGGCACTACTTCTTCATGCGGTCAGCGCAGTAAATGCGCAGACCGGTCTGAACTGTTACAGAAAGTGTTCCGGTTTAAGGAAAATTAAGAGATTTGCTGTTGCAACTTGTCGAGAAAAAAGGTATCATGAAATGGAATATCTAGTGTAAGCGGAGATGGGAGTATAATGATGGAAGACGAAAGAGATCTGGAGTACGAGCGGCGAAGACAGGAACGCATGCGCAGGCGAAGGCTTGAGAAGAAGCGGCAGATGCGCAGACGAAGGATAATGCGCCTGGTAGCTATGGCAGCAGTATTGGTGCTGGTGATCGGTCTGGTGGGAACAGGCATACATAAGCTGATCTCGGGTAAGACAGGGGTCCCGAAGGAAGGCGCTGTGGAGGTTAAGGCTCAGACGACCTCCCAGGAAGATACATCAGCGGCCACAAAACAGCCGGTTATGGGAGCCGCAGATTTGGCGAAAATGGCATCCGCCGGTGTGATGGGCTGGCAGCAGGATGACAAGGGCTGGTGGTACCGTGATACGGACGGAACCTTTTTTAAAGGTGGATGGAAAGAGATTGAAGGCTCAAGATACTATTTTGATGAGAACGGCTATATGAAGACCGGATGGCTGGAGCTGGACGGTGAAGACTACTTTTTTGATGACAGCGGAAAATACGACGAGACAAAGAAGCGGCCCATGGTTGCTTTGACTTTTGATGATGGTCCGGGGGAACATACAGAAGAACTGCTGGATTGTCTGACAAAAAATAATGCAAAGGCTACATTCTTTATGCTGGGTTCCAATGCAGCAGCATTTCCTGATGTGGTGAAGGACTTGAAGGATGCCGGTATGGAACTGGGAAATCATACATATGACCATCTGGATTTGACTACATTGGATTCAGAGAGTGTCACCAGTCAGATCAAAAGGACCAATGATGCCATTTCCGGTGCGGCAGGTGTGCCTGCGACTGTGATGCGCCCGCCGGGCGGTGCTTATAATGAGTCCGTGCAGGCCGCAGTTGGGATGCCGGTGATCATGTGGAGTATTGATACAAAGGACTGGCTGACTAAGAGTGAGGACCAGACGTATCAGGTGACCGTTGACAATGTTAAAGACGGTTCTATCGTCCTGATGCACGATATTCATGAATGGTCTGTAAAAGCAGCTATTCGTGTGATCCCGGAACTGGTGGAACAGGGCTACAAACTGGTAACCGTAAGTGAATTGGCAGAAGCCAAGGGTATCAAGCTGGAAAATGGTGCAGCTCATTACTTCTTCGGCGAAGGAGAGCAGCAGGTAGAGTAGTGCGGCAGGAGAATTACGGACATACCCCCTCAGACAGAAATGCCTGAGGGGTATTTTTATGTCCATTATGAGAACTGGCATGGTTAAAAATGTCAAAACTGGCATTTGAAAAAAGGACAGATGACGTCTATAATTCATAACAACCAAAAGAATAAAGGTTTCTCACAAGAGAGGAAAAGCAGAAAGGGAGTTAAGAATGGAAGACAGATATACGTTGAATAAGGAGCTGGCCCAGATGCTGAAGGGCGGCGTTATCATGGATGTAACGACACCGGAACAGGCCAGGATCGCGGAGGAGGCAGGTGCCTGTGCGGTCATGGCGCTGGAAAGGATACCTGCGGATATCCGGGCAGCAGGCGGTGTGGCGAGAATGAGTGACCCGAAGATGATCCAGGGAATCCAGGCGGCTGTATCTATACCGGTTATGGCAAAATGCAGGATCGGGCATTTTGCGGAGGCACAGATCCTGGAGGCCATAGAGATTGATTACATAGATGAAAGTGAGGTCCTCTCCCCTGCGGATGATGTATACCATATAGACAAGAGAAAATTTCAGGTACCTTTCGTGTGCGGAGCAAAAGACCTGGGTGAGGCACTGCGCAGGATCAATGAGGGCGCGTCCATGATCCGCACAAAAGGGGAGCCGGGTACAGGAGATATTATCCAGGCCGTGCGCCATATGCGTATGATGCAGGGGGAAATACGCAGGATCACCTCCATGGAGGAGGATGAGCTGTATAACAAGGCAAAGGAACTTGCAGTTCCTTATGACCTGGTAGTATATGTGAAGGAACAGGGAAAGCTTCCTGTGGTCAACTTCGCGGCAGGTGGTGTGGCAACTCCGGCAGACGCGGCGCTGATGATGCAGCTTGGAGCAGAGGGCGTGTTTGTGGGTTCAGGCATCTTTAAGTCAGGGAATCCCCAGAAGCGCGCGGCTGCAATTGTAAAAGCGGTGACAAACTATAAGGATGCCGGGATGATAGCAGAGCTGTCCATGGATCTGGGGGAAGCTATGGTAGGCATTAATGAGCAGGAGATAGAACTGCTCATGGCTGAGAGAGGGAAATGATGAGGATTGGTATTCTGGCACTTCAGGGTGCCTTTGCAGAACACAGGAGTATGTTGGAAGGCCTGGGAGCAGACTGCGTGGAGATCAGGCAGAGGGCAGATCTTATGGGGGATCTGGATGCTCTTGTTCTTCCCGGCGGGGAGAGTACGGTCATGAGGAAACTGCTCACAGAACTTAAACTTCTGTATCCGATCAAGAAAAGTATAGAGGAAGGTATGCCGGTTATGGGAACCTGTGCCGGTTTGATCCTGCTGGCTGAGCATGTGGCGGGAGGGGAGCCCTGCTTCGGAACAATGCCGGTCACTGTCAGGCGCAATGCTTACGGCAGGCAGTTGGGAAGTTTTCAGACTGCCGGGGACATGAAAGGAATAGGGCAGTTTCCCATGACATTTATACGGGCACCTTATATAGAAGAAGTGTGCGGTGATGCGGAGATCTTGTCTGTCATAGGCGGAAAGATAGTAGCAGCCCGTTATGGCAGTCAGCTTGGCCTGGCTTTTCATCCGGAGCTTACAGGCAATCCTGAAATACACAGGTATTTTATAGAGGAGATATGCGGCAGGTGATCACAGGGGAGTGAAAGATAGGGAGGCCCATTTGCGGGACCTCCCTATTGATATAGAAGAGTTATTCTCCATAATATGCCTTTAAGTAAAGATCTTTCATCTCAGACATCAGAGGATATCTGGGGTTAGCGCCGGTACACTGGTCATTGAAGGCGTTCTCAACCATTTCATCCAGTGTTTTCAGATAGGCCTTTTCCTCAATTCCATAATCTTTGATGGTTTTCTTGATACCCACCTTTTCCTTCAGTTCAGCAATGGCTTTCAGGAAGTTTTCAAATACCTCATCCTCATCTTTACCCTGGATACCGATAAAACGTGCGATCTCGCAGTATCTCTCTTTTGCGTGAGGATATGGATACTGGGAGAAGGTTCCCATCTTGACCGGAGCAGGATCCGCATTGTAGCGCATGACCAGTTCGATCAAGAGCGCATTGGCTACGCCGTGGGGCAGGTGATGGTAAGCGCCAAGTTTATGTGCCATGGAGTGGCAGATCCCCAGGAAGGCATTGGCAAAGGCCATACCGGCAAGGGTGGACGCATTGGCCATCTTCTCTCTGGCAACAGGGTCAGCGGCACCTTTTTCGTAAGCTGCGGGCAGGTAGTCAAAGATTAGTTTTACAGCCTTTAAGGCCACACCGTCTGTATAATCGGTTGCCATGATGGAAGCGTAAGCCTCCAGTGCGTGGGTCAGGGCATCAATGCCGGATGCGCTTGTTAAGCCTTTGGGCTGTGTCATCATAAAGTCTGCATCAATGATGGCCATGTTTGGCAGAAGCTCATAGTCTGCAATGGGCCATTTGGTTCCCGTGACTTCGTCTGTGATAATGGCAAATGGTGTTACCTCAGAACCGGTACCGGAGGAAGTGGGGATGGAGACCATCATAGCTTTTTCCCCCATTTTCGGGAAGGTGTAGACTCTCTTGCGGATATCCATGAAATCCATAGCCAAATCTTCAAAATCACATTCCGGGTGTTCATACATGAGCCACATGATCTTTGCCGCATCCATGGAGGAACCGCCTCCCAGGGCAATGATCACATCAGGTTCAAAGGCTTTAAGCTGTGCCAGTCCCCTCCGAGCGCACTGGAGCGTGGGGTCAGGTGTGACATCAAAGAAGCAGCTGTATGGTATGCCCATTTCATCCAGTTTGTCGGTGATCGGTTTTGTGTGGCCGTTTTTGTACAGGAAAGTATCGGTTACCAGGAAGGCTTTTTTCTTGCAATAGACATTTTTCAGTTCATCCAGGGCAACAGGCAGGCAGCCCTTTTTAAAATATACTTTTTCAGGTACTCGGAACCACAACATGTTTTCTCTCCTCTCAGCAACCGTTTTGGTGTTCAGCAGATGCTTTACGCCTACGTTCTCAGACACGGAGTTGCCGCCGTAAGAACCGCAGCCCAGTGTGAGGGAAGGGGCAAGTTTAAAGTTGTAAAGATCACCGATGCCGCCCTGGGCGGAGGGGGTATTGATCAAGATACGGCAGGCTTTCATGCGGTCTGCATGTTTTTCCATCTTTTCTGTCTGGGACGGGTGGATATAGAGCGCTGCTGTATGTCCGTAACCTCCGTCTTTGACAAGCTGGTCAGCCATATCAAGAGCTGTATCAAAATCCTCAGCTTTGTAGAGCGCAAGGACGGGGGAAAGCTTTTCATGGGCAAAAGGTTCGGAGACGTCTACAGAGGATACTTCCCCGATCAGTATCTTTGTATTTTTTTCCACAGTCACACCAGCCATCTCGGCGATCACAGAGGCAGGCTGGCCAACGATTTTGGGATTTACGGTTCCTGCGTCTGTCAGTATGATCTTCCGTACTTTATCCAATTCTTCGCTGCTCAGTACATGGCAGCCTCTTTTTACAAATTCCTTTTTCACATTATCATAAATGTCGGCAATGGCGGTCACAGACTGTTCCGATGCACAGATCATGCCATTGTCAAAGGTTTTGGAATGGATGACAGAGTAAACCGCAGTAGGGATATCGCAGGTGCTGTCCATGATGACAGGGGTGTTGCCCGGTCCGACGCCGATGGCAGGTTTTCCGGAGGAATAGGCGGCTTTTACCATTCCGGGACCGCCTGTTGCCAGGATCACGTCCACGGATCTCATCAGCTCATTGGAAAGCTCAATGGTGGGTTCCTCCACCCAGCCGATGATTCCCTCAGGTGCCCCTGCTTTCACTGCAGCTTCCAGGATGATTCTGGCTGCTTCAATGGTGGATCTTTTTGCACGGGGATGCGGGCTTATTATGATTGCATTTCTGGTCTTCAGGCAGATCAAACATTTGAAGATAGCAGTGGACGTGGGGTTCGTAGTAGGGATGACAGCTCCCACAATTCCCACAGGCTCTGCGATCTTTTTTATGCCGAATGATTTGTCTTCCTCCACCACACCGCAGGTTTTTACTCTTTTATAAGCATTGTAGGTGTACTCAGCCGCGTAATGGTTCTTGATCACTTTATCTTCCACAATACCCATTCCGGTTTCGGCTACAGCCAGCTTTGCCAGCGGGATACGTTCCTTGTTGGCAGCCATAGCGGCGGCGAAAAAGATCTTATCTACCTGCTCCTGGGTATAGGATGCGAATATTTTCTGGGCTTCTTTCATAGAAGCGATCTTTGCCTGTAATGCCTCCAGGCTGTTCACGGTCTTTGGCATTTCTGCTTCTGTTTTCTTTTCCATGTGATATCCTCCCTTATAATGAATTGATAATTTTTTAACGATAAACGCATTATATAATACTGTTAAAAGTTTGTCAATATATAAAGTGAAAATTGATTAGTTAAATTTTGCCAGTGTTTGTACAAGGAATAGATGTTTAACTTGATGTAAAAATTTATTTAATATTGAAAATAGAAAAAAGTAATATAAAATTCTGATAATTAAAAGGGGATTTCACAAAGGCATGATGGGAGAAAAGGTAAGAAATTGATAAAAAATAAACGAAATCAAACGGGGAAATGGGCGGGTGAAAACACCCGCCCATATAAATTTCAGGATTATTTATTCTCCGTAATAAGCTTTCAGATAGATTTCTTTCATCTCAGACATCAGCGGATATCTGGGGTTGGCGCCTGTACACTGGTCATTGAAGGCATCTTCCACCATCTGGTCCAGGGTAGCAAGGAATGCTTTCTCATCTATGCCATATTCTCTGATCGTCCGCTTGATCCCAACTCTTTCTTTCAGCTTGGCAATGGCTTCGATGAAATTGTCAAACACTTCATCATCGTTTTTGCCCTTGATGCCGATAAAACGTGCAACCTCGCAGTACCTCTCCTTTGCGTGAGGATAAGGATACTGGGAGAAGGTTCCCATCTTAACCGGAGCCGGGTCAGCGTTGTAGCGCATTACCAGTTCGATTAGCAGGGAGTTGGCTATGCCGTGCTGTACATGATGGTAAGCACCCAGCTTATGTGCCATGGAGTGGCAGATTCCCAGGAATGCATTGGCGAAAGCCATACCGGCCAGTGTGGAGGCATTTGCCATTTTCTCCCTTGCAACCGGGTCACCGGCGCCGTTCTCGTATGCGGACGGCAGATAATCAAAGATAAGCTGTACCGCTTTCAGCGCAATACCATCGGTGTAATCGGTAGCCATAATGGAAGCGTATGCTTCTAAGGCATGGGTCAGGGCGTCAATACCGGAGGAGCTTGTCAGTCCCTTTGGCTGGCTCATCATGAAGTCCACATCTATGATCGCCATGTTTGGCAGAAGCTCATAGTCTGCGATAGGCCATTTGGTGCCGGTGGTCTTGTCCGTGATGATGGCAAAAGGTGTTACCTCGGAACCGGTACCTGAAGATGTGGGAACAGATACCATCAGTGCCTTTTCTCCCATCTTGGGGAACTCATAGACTCGCTTGCGGATATCCATGAAGTCCATGGCTAAATCTTCAAAATCACATTCCGGGTGCTCATACATGAGCCACATGATCTTGGCAGCATCCATAGCGGAACCGCCGCCCAGGGCAATGATCACATCAGGGCCGAAGGCATTTAACTGCTCCAGGCCTTTCTGCGCACACTGCAGAGTGGGGTCAGGTGTTACATCAAAGAAACAGCTGTACGGAATGCCCATCTCATCCAGTTTGTCTGTGATCGGTTTGGTATGGCCGTTCTGATACAGGAATGTATCGGTTACCAGGAAGGCTTTTTTCTTGCCGTATACGTGTTTCAGCTCATCGAGAGCAACCGGCAGACAGCCTTTTTTGAAATATACCTTTTCCGGGACTCTGAACCAAAGCATGTTCTCTCTCCTTTCGGCAACGGTTTTGGTATTCAGCAGGTGTTTGACACCTACGTTCTCGGATACAGAGTTGCCGCCGTAGGAACCGCAGCCCAGGGTCAGGGACGGAGCCAGCTTGAAGTTGTAAAGGTCACCGATTCCTCCTTGGGAGGATGGGGTGTTGACCAGGATACGGCAGGCCTTCATGCGGTCTGCGTGCTGTGCCATTTTCTCCGTCTGGGACGGATGAATATATAAGGATGCAGTATGTCCATAACCGCCGTCTTTGATCAACTGGTCAGCCATGTCAAGTGCTGTATCAAAGTCCTTTGCTTTATAGAGGGCAAGGACAGGGGATAATTTCTCATGCGCAAACGGTTCTGAGATATCCACGGAAGTTACCTCACCGATGAGGATCTTCGTCTCTTTGGGGACAGTTACGCCTGCCATCTCTGCAATGACTGCTGCAGGCTGGCCTACGATCTTAGGATTGACGGTACCGGCTTCTGTCAGGATGATCTTGCGTACCTTGTCCAGATCTGTCTTATTTAATACATGGCAGCCTCTCTTTATAAATTCCTTTTTCACGTCATCGTAGATATCTGCCACTGCAGTAACGGACTGCTCAGAAGCACAGATCATGCCGTTGTCAAAGGTCTTGGAATGGATAACAGAATATACCGCTGTAGGAACATCACAGGAGCTGTCCATAATAACTGGAACATTACCGGGACCGACGCCGATCGCCGGCTTCCCGGAGGAGTACGCGGCTTTGACCATTCCGGGGCCGCCTGTTGCCAGGATAACATCCACGGATTTCATCAGTTCGTTGGAAAGCTCAATGGTGGGCTCTTCAACCCAGCCGATAATACCTTCCGGCGCGCCTGCTTTCACTGCGGCATCAAGTACGATCTTCGCTGCTTCGATGGTACATTTTTTAGCTCTCGGATGAGGACTGATGATGATGGCATTTCTTGTTTTCAGACAGATCAGACATTTGAAGATAGCTGTGGATGTGGGGTTGGTGGTGGGGATGACCGCACCTACGATGCCCACCGGTTCAGCGATCTTTTTGATGCCGTATGAGGTGTCCTGTTCCACCACGCCGCAGGTCTTAACACGTTTGTATGTGTTATAAGTATACTCGGCTGCGTAATGGTTCTTGATAACTTTGTCCTCCACAATGCCCATTCCGGTCTCGGCGACAGCCAGCTTTGCCAGCGGGATACGCTGTTTGTTAGCTGCCATGGCTGCCTCGAAGAAAATCCTGTCTACCTGCTCTTGTGTGAAGGCGGAAAACTTTCTCTGTGCTTCTCTCATGGAAGCGATCTTTTCCTGCAGTGCTTCCACGCTGTTGATGGGTTCCGGGGCTTTGTTCTCTGGTTTTTTTGCCATAGAAATCCTCCTTAAAAATTTTTTGGTTTGAGCCCTTACTCATTGAAGTACCTGAAGTTTTTATGTTCCGTCTTGTCTGTTGGTATAAATTATCTTACCATAAAATGGATGTAAAAACAATAAAAACCAACAAGTATTTTGTATAAATTATTAAAAGTCAGAATATTGCAGAATATTCTGAAAAATATAGACAAAAGTATGCCGCCATACCTGAAAAAGATATGACGGCATCGGTATTTCTTATTTTTTATACCCTTCACGTTTACGGAGACGGGAATCCAGAATCTTTTTGCGGATCCTGAGTGACTTGGGGGTCACTTCAAGCAGTTCATCCGTGTCAATAAACTCCAGGGCCTGCTCTAAGCTGAGAACCTTAGGCGGAGTAAGCTTCAGGGCTTCATCAGCGGAGGAGGAGCGGGTATTGGTCAGATGTTTGGTCTTACATACGTTCAGCTCAATATCTTCCGGTTTGGCGCTCTCGCCGATCACCATACCGCTGTACACTTTCTCGCCGGCGCTGACAAAAAGTGTACCTCTGTCCTGGGCGGAGAAGAGGCCGTAGGTTACGGTCTCACCTGCCTCAAAGGCGATCAAAGAGCCAAGCTTGCGGTAGAACATATCACCTTTGTACGGAGCGTAGCCGTCGAAGGCAGTGTTCATGATTCCGGTACCCTTTGTGGAGGTGAGGAAATCGCCGCGGAAACCGATAAGTCCTCTGGAAGGGATATGGTATTCCAGACGCACGGTTCCGTCACTTGACGGGCTCATGCCCTGCAGTTCACCTTTACGTTCATTTAATTTATTGATGATGGTTCCTGAGAATTCTTCCGGTACATCTATATAGGCGATCTCTACCGGTTCCATTTTCTTGCCGCGTTCATCCTCGTGATAGATGACTTCCGCTTTGCTGACTGCGAACTCGTAGCCTTCCCGCCGCATATTTTCAATCAATACGGAGAGATGAAGCTCACCCCTTCCGGATACTTTGAAGCAGTCTGTGCTCTCTGTATCTTCCACGCGGAGACTCACGTCAGTGTTCAGCTCGCGCATCAGGCGCTCCCTTAAATGGCGGGAGGTGATGAATTTACCTTCCTGACCGGCCAGGGGGCTGTCATTTACCAGGAAATTCATGGAGATGGTAGGCTCTGATATTTTCTGGAAAGGGATGGCTTCCGGATTGTCCGGTGAGCAGAGGGTATCACCGATATGGATGTCCGCGATACCGGATATGGCTACAATAGAACCAAAGCCTGCTTCTTTTACCTCTACTTTTCCAAGTCCGTCGAATTCATAGAGTTTGCTGATCTTAACTTTTTTCTTTTTATCCGGGTCATGATGGTTCAGAAGGAGCACTTCCTGGTTTACGGAGATGGAACCGTTCTCCACCTTGCCTACTCCGATACGTCCTACATATTCATTGTAGTCAATGGTGCTGATAAGAACCTGTGTGCCTGCTTCCGGGTCACCTTCCGGGGCAGGGATGTATTTGAGAATGGTCTCAAATAAGGGCTCCATATTCTCCGGTGAATCAGATAAGTCCAGAACTGCATGGCCTGCCTTGGCGGAGGCATACAGGAACGGACAGTCAAGCTGGTCGTCAGAGGCATCCAGATCCATAAGGAGCTCCAGCACCTCGTCGATTACCTCATCGGGACGTGCTTCCGGACGGTCGATCTTATTGATACATACAATAACATGCAGGTCAAGCTCCAGGGCTTTTTTCAGCACGAATTTGGTCTGGGGCATAGCGCCCTCGAAGGCATCCACCAGCAGGATGACGCCGTTCACCATTTTCAGGACACGCTCCACTTCGCCGCCGAAATCTGCATGGCCCGGTGTATCTATGATATTGATCTTTGTATCCTTATAGTAAATTGCTGTATTTTTAGAAAGTATTGTGATACCGCGCTCGCGTTCAATATCATTGGAGTCCATAACGCGTTCCTGGACTTCCTGGTTTTCGCGGAAGACACCGCTCTGTTTCAGAAGCTGATCCACGAGTGTCGTTTTGCCGTGGTCAACATGGGCAATGATTGCTACGTTTCTGATGTTTTCTCTTTTCGTTTTCATAAATAACCTCTTTTCTAATGGAAAAACCGCATTTTTACGGCTAAATCCAGTCACATTCTATCACACTTATGAGTAAATACAAAGTGGAAATAAATATTTTTTTCAAAAAAATGAAAAAAAGTTGTTCTAAAAAAAGTATGACCAGAATAAATATGATATAGACAAAATACAAGTCAGAGGAAGGGGTAAATAATTCAATGGCAGATAAAATAATTGAAAACAATCAGGTATCCATCATGGGAGCCATCGCATCAGAGTTTGAGAAAAGTCACGAGGTATACGGAGAAGGATTCTACATGGTGGATGTGCTGGTAAAGCGTCTCAGCGGTTCCGAGGACAGAATACCGCTCATGGTTTCCGAGAGGCTGGTGGATGTGACACAGAGCTATATCGGCGAGTACATACAAGTGCAGGGGCAGTTCCGCTCCTACAACAGGCATGAGGAGAAGAAAAACCGTCTGGTCCTCTCTGTGTTTGTGCGGGAACTTACATTTGTGGAGGAGGAAGACGAATCCATAGAGACAAATCTTATTGAATTGAATGGATATATCTGTAAGCCGCCGGTCCATCGTATGACGCCGCTGGGCAGGGAGATCGCAGATATCCTGCTGGCTGTGAACAGGCCTTATGGAAAATCCGACTACATACCGTGCATCTGCTGGGGCAGAAACGCCAATTTCGCCAAATCTTTCGAGGTGGGCGGACGCCTGCATATCTGGGGCAGGATCCAGAGCAGGGAATATATTAAGAAGCTGAGTGAGACAGACACTGAAAAAAGGATCGCGTACGAGGTATCTGTAAGCAAGCTGGAATATGGAGAGACATACAGCTAAATGAGATGAAGCCTGAGATTCCAATATTGCATTATTTGGCCATGTGTAGTAATATATACACAACTCTTAAATAAAGCGTCATAGAATCCGCAAGAGGTGTAATGTATGGAAAATGAAGGATTAGTGCAGATATACTGTGGACCTGGCAAGGGCAAGACCAGTGTGGCGATCGGGCAGGCGATACGTGCTGTGGGCCATGGGAAGACTGCAATTGTCATCCAGTGCCTGAAAGGAAGAGCAACTTCCGAGCTGGATTACCTGTCTGTTCTGGAACCGAATGTAAGGCTGTTCCGGTTTGAGAAAAAGGATAAGTATTACGAAGACCTGAGTGATGAGGAGAAGCAGGAAGAAAACTGCAATATCAGGAATGGTCTTAACTACGCCAGAAAGGTATTGGTTACACAGGAATGTGACATGCTGATTCTGGACGAAATTCTGGGAGCAGTGGAGTTCGGGATCATAACCGAGGAAGAGGTGGAGGAACTGATCCGGACGAAGGATGAGGAGACTGAACTGATTCTGACCGGTAATGTGGTTCCCGTGCGTCTGAGGGAGGCGGCCGACAGGGTTGTTTCTCTGGAGGTTATAAAATAAAGGCTGTACAGACAGTCCAAAAGTTGCTGATAACACAGGAAGAAAAAGCAGTATTGCAGACATAAGGAGGAGAAAAATGGCTATTTTTACAGGTGCAGGTGTTGCGATCGTTACACCGATGAAAGAAAATGGTGACGTAAATTTTGAAAAACTGGGAGAAATCCTGGAGGAACAGATTAAAGAGGGTACAGATTCCATCGTGATCTGCGGAACCACAGGAGAGTCTTCCACGCTCACCCATGAAGAACATCTGGAGACCATTAAGTACACAATTGACAAAGTGAATAAGAGGATCCCGGTCATCGCCGGAACCGGCTCCAACTGTACGGAGACAGCGATCTACTTATCCACAGAGGCGGAAAAGTATGGTGCAGACGGAGTTCTCCTTGTAACTCCTTACTATAATAAGGCTACTCAGAAGGGCCTCATCGAACATTACACAAAAATTGCTGATTCTATTAAAATTCCAGTGATCCTCTACAATGTGCCAAGCCGCACGGGTATCAATATCCAGCCTAAGACGGTTGCATATTTAGTGGAGCATGTGGAGAACATTGTGGGTATCAAGGAAGCTTCCGGGGACATTGCACAGGTAGCGGAGATGGCTGCCCTGACCAAAGGAAAGCTTGATATTTATTCCGGAAATGACAACCAGATCGTACCGCTTATGTCTTTGGGCGGAAAAGGTGTGATCTCTGTGCTCTCCAACGTTGCGCCAAGATACACCCATGATATGGTAGAAAAATATTTGAACGGGGATGTAAAAGAAAGCTGTGACATGCAGTTAAATGCCATGCCTCTGATCAACGCTCTGTTCCTGGAAGTTAATCCGATTCCTGTAAAAGCTGCCATGAACCTGATGGGCATGGAGGTAGGTCCGCTCCGTTCCCCGCTCACAGAGATGGAAGAAGCAGGCAGGGAAAAGCTGAAAGAGGAAATGGTAAAATTCGGTCTGAAGCTGGCATAATACAAGCCATATCCGTTTCATAAAACCGCCTTTGGCGATGGAGCTTGTGATAGCAAATCTTATGTTTTTGTACAGACGGTGCAGCAAATGTACAGCCCTGTACGGAACAGCTATGAAAGAGGTACAAAAGATGATTAGAATAATTATGAGCGGCTGCAACGGTCATATGGGTCAGGTCATATGCGGACTTGTAAAGGATGACCCGGAGGCTTGTATTGTGGCGGGCATAGATCTTGTTGACAACCGTGACAACGGATATCCGGTGTTCACGAATATAAATGACTGTGATGTGCAGGCAGATGCGATGATTGATTTTTCATCTGCAAAAGCCACAGATTCGGTATTGGCTTATTGTACGGCAAAGAAGCTGCCTCTGGTCCTGTGCACAACAGGGCTTAGCGAGGAGCAGCTTGCGCATGTGGCGAAGGCATCCAAGAGCACCGCAGTGCTGCGTTCTGCCAATATGTCCCTGGGGATCAATACACTTCTGAAGCTGGTGCAGGAGGCTGCTAAGGTTCTGGCCCAGGCAGGCTTTGACATGGAGATCGTTGAAAAGCACCACAACCAGAAGGTGGATGCGCCCAGCGGTACGGCCCTGGCTCTGGCGGACAGCCTGAATGAAGCCATGGACAACCAGTACCATTATGTCTATGACAGGAGCCAGACCCGTGAGAAGCGTGATGCAAAGGAGATTGGCCTGTCTGCTGTCCGCGGTGGAAGCATTGTGGGAGAGCACGAGGTGATCTTCGCAGGTCCGGACGAGGTGATCGAATTTAAGCACACCGCGTACTCGAAGGCCGTATTTGGCAAAGGTGCTGTGGAGGCTGCCAAATTCCTGAAGGGTAAAGGCCCGGGCATGTACAATATGAGCAATGTTATTAATGGCTGATCACTAACGGAAAGTGCGCAGTGGGGGCTTTATACTGTTATGTAAAAATTTTAAATTTAATTTGAAACCGCCGTAAGACTGCGCAGATGCAGTGTTGTTTTACGGCGGTTTTTTCATTTTTTTCGGCATATCTGCCCATACATAAATTCTTACGGAAACGCACATATTAATCGTGACAGTAAAAGTGCCAATAAAGAGCCTTTTATCGTTAAGTACAAAGAGGAAAAGGAGAAACGACCATGCGTAAGATGAAGAAACTTTTATTAAGTGTCCTTCTGGCCGGTGTACTGTGCGTGACAGCCGGATGCGGTGCCACAGATAATGGTGACAACAATGCAGCAACAGAGGACAACAAAGCCGGTGACAACAAGGCAGATGACAACAAGAACGGTACAAATGACGCCAACACCACTGACAGGAACAATGAGAATCCTGCCACAGATAACGGCGCAGCCAATGACACAGGTACAGGAAGCGGAGAGGCCGGCACAGGCGACGGCATGGTAGGTGACCTGGGTGAAGACATCAAAGACGGTGTGGAAGACCTGGGCGATGATGTGAAAAACGGAGCAGAGGATGTAGGCGATGCAGTGGAAAATAATGCTGACAATGCCACAGACAACAATGCCAATAACAATAACAACAGCACTACCACAAATACTCCGTAATCTCTGTATGCGGCAGATACACCAGGAAACCGGGTATCTGCCACTACATATAGTGTATTGCAAAGTAGGGAAACAATACTCTATACAAAAAACTTATAATGGTTAAAATTTTCTAAAAACTGTTGAACAAACGCAGGAATATTGATATAATAAGAATACATTACAGGAGTAAACAACCTGTAAAATACACGTTAAAGGGGTTGGACATCATGAAGTTTATTATAAGCGGAAGAAACATCGATATTACGGACGGATTAAGAAGTGCGGTAGAGGACAAGCTTGGAAAGCTGGAAAAATTCTTCACAGATGACACCGAGATACATGTAACACTGAGCGTAGAAAAAGAACGTCAGAAAATTGAGGTGACGATTCCGGTAAAAGGTAATATCATCCGCTCTGAACAGGTGAGCAACGATATGTATGTCTCCATTGACCTGGTAGAAGAGATCATCGAAAGACAGTTACGAAAATATAGGAAAAAAATCATCGACAAAAAACAGAACGCAGGGACCTTCCAGCAGGCATTTATGGAGAAGGACTTTGAAGATGAGAATACCAACGAGATCAAGATCATCCGTACCAAGAAATTCGGATTCAAACCTATGTATCCCGAAGATGCATGTGTACAGATGGAACTGTTAGGACACAACTTTTTCGTTTTCCTGAATGCTGAGACGGAAGAAGTGAATGTTGTTTATAAGAGAAAGGGAAATACTTACGGGCTGATCGAGCCGGATTTTAATGAATAACTAAACAGGCATTGAACAACAGGGCTTCGGAGCAATCCGAGGTCCTTTTTCAGTTGGCAGGGAAAAGATGCAGCAGTCAAGCCGTGCACACGCTTTTTTTTGTTGTTTTCAAAGAAAGAAAGTGTTACAATGTAAAGTAATGTGGAATAATATCCACGAAAATAGGTTTTCCTATTTGAACGGAAACCCTACAGCAGTCTGAAAATTGGAAAATTAGGAGCATAAAACATGAGTTTAGTTCAAAAAATGTTTGGAACCCACAGTGAGAGGGAATTAAAACGCATCACTGCCACTGTGGACAAAATCGAAGCTCTGCGCCCCACCATGCAGGCGTTAAGTGACGACGAGCTGCGCGGTAAGACCAGGGAATATAAAAAACGTCTGGAAGAAGGAGAGACACTGGATGACCTGCTGCCGGAAGCATTTGCTACGGTGAGAGAGGCTGCCAAGCGTGTGCTGAATATGGAGCACTACAGGGTGCAGCTCATCGGCGGTATTATCCTTCATCAGGGCCGTATTGCCGAGATGAAGACAGGTGAAGGTAAGACCCTTGTTTCCACACTCCCTGCATATTTAAATGCGCTGGAAGGACAAGGCGTACACATTGTAACAGTCAACGATTACCTGGCACACCGTGATGCGGAGTGGATGGGCAAGGTTCATGAATTTCTGGGACTGACCGTGGGTGTGGTCCTGAATTCCATGAAAAATGACGAGAGACGTGCGCAGTACGCATGTGATATCACTTATGTGACCAACAACGAGTTGGGGTTTGATTACCTGCGTGACAACATGGTGATCTACAAAGAGCAGCTTGTACAGAGAGATCTGCATTATGCCATCATTGATGAGGTGGACTCTGTACTGGTCGATGAGGCAAGAACACCTCTTATTATTTCCGGACAGAGCGGAAAGTCTACCCGTCTCTACGAAGTCTGCGATATACTGGCAAAACAGCTGGAACGCGGTGAGGCCAGCGGGGAAATGACAAAGATGACAGCCATCATGGGTGAGGAGATCATCGAGACCGGAGATTTCATTGTCAATGAGAAGGACAAGATCGTCAACCTGACTGAGCAGGGTGTCCATAAAGTAGAGAAATTCTTCAGCATTGAAAACCTGGCAGATCCGGAGAATCTGGAGATCCAGCATAATATCATTCTTGCGCTGCGTGCCCACAACCTCATGTTCCGTGACCAGGATTATGTGGTAAAAGACGACGAAGTCCTGATCGTGGATGAGTTCACGGGACGTATCATGCCGGGACGCCGTTACTCAGACGGTCTTCACCAGGCGATCGAGGCAAAAGAGCATGTAAAGGTGAGACGAGAGAGCAAGACCCTTGCCACCATCACCTTCCAGAACTTCTTCAACAAATATGACAAGAAGTCAGGTATGACCGGTACTGCGCTCACAGAGGAGAAAGAGTTCCGTGACATTTACGGCATGGATGTTATTGAGATCCCCACCAACAAGCCGGTGGCGCGTATCGACAGTGACGATGCTGTTTATATGACAAAGAAAGAAAAATTCAGTGCCGTGGTTGAGGCCATCAAAGAAGCACATGCCAAAAAACAGCCGGTGCTGGTTGGTACCATTACCATTGAGACCTCCGAGCTGTTAAGCCGTATGCTGAAACGTGAGGGCATCCAGCACCAGGTATTGAACGCCAAATTCCATGAGATGGAGGCTGAGATCGTGGCCCATGCCGGTGAGGCAGGAACAGTTACCATTGCCACCAACATGGCCGGCCGTGGTACGGATATTAAGCTGGACGATGTGTCCAGACAGGCAGGTGGTCTGAAGATCATCGGTACGGAACGTCATGAGTCAAGGCGAATTGATAACCAGCTGCGAGGCCGTTCCGGACGTCAGGGAGACCCGGGTGAATCACGTTTCTATATTTCCTTGGAAGATGATCTGATGCGTCTGTTCGGTTCCGAGAAGCTGATGTCCGTGTTCAAATCCCTGGGCGTTGCGGAAAACGAGCAGATAGAGCATAAAATGCTCTCCAGTGCCATTGAGAAAGCACAGAAGAAGATCGAGGGCAACAACTACGGCATCCGTAAGAACCTGCTGGAGTATGACCAGGTAAACAACGAGCAGCGCGAGATCATTTATAAAGAAAGACGCCGGGTTCTGGACGGA
Source organism: Blautia marasmi (assembly GCF_900258535.1). Taxonomy (NCBI): domain Bacteria; kingdom Bacillati; phylum Bacillota; class Clostridia; order Lachnospirales; family Lachnospiraceae; genus Blautia; species Blautia marasmi. The sequence continues at coordinate 1,485,128 of NZ_OIWX01000001.1, read as the reverse complement.
GAGAACATGCGGGAATCTATCTACAAGATGATCACCGATACCGTGGAACATGCGGTTGACATGTGCATCTCTGATGACCTGGATTCTGAAGAATGGGATCTGGGAGAACTGGACAGTGTCCTTCTTCCCACTATTCCGCTGCAGCCGATCACAAAGGAAAAAGTAAAAGGTCTGAAGAAGAACCAGTTAAAACAGAATCTCAAAGAAGAGGCAGTCAAGCTCTACGAGGAAAAAGAGGCAGAGTTTCCGGAACCGGAGCAGCTTCGTGAACTGGAGCGTGTCATCCTTCTAAAGGTCATTGACCAGAAGTGGATGGACCACATTGACGATATGGACCAGCTCCGCCAAGGTATCGGTCTGCAGGCATATGGCCAGCGTGATCCAAAGGTAGAGTATAAGATGCAGGCATATGAAATGTTTGACACCATGATCTCCGCTATCCAGGAGACCACCCTGCGTCTGCTGTACCACGTAAGGATCGAGCAGAAGGTGGAGAGAGAGCAGGTTGCCCAGGTGACAGGCACCAACAAGGACGAAACAGGTCCTAAAAAACCGGTGCAGCGAGCAGAGAAAAAGGTATATCCAAATGATCCCTGCCCCTGCGGAAGCGGTAAGAAATATAAACAGTGCTGCGGCAGAAAGCCGGTTTAAACAGCACACAAAAAAGACCACAGTAAGATACGGGGCTGTTACATCCGGGGGATTTTCCGGGCTGCAACGGCCCCGGTATATGTCAGTATACGGGTGTGTATAGAACACATCCTATGTGAGCAGGAAGGTGAGAAAATGGGACAGATGGTGGATTTCACCATGGAGCGCGAGGGTCTGGTAAAACCCGGCGACCGCGTAGAGCTGAAGGAGGACAGGGCCAGTACCATGTCAGGCATGATGTATTATTATACCATCAAGGATGCCATAGCCATGTCCAGCAATCTGAAACGGCCGCTCACAAAGCTTGCAGGCACTGTGCGCAAGGTCGAACAGCAGGTATCCATTTACATGGTGACTGTGGAGATCGACGAAGAATAAAAATAAAAAAATATTCACAGAAAGAGGTGAAGCTAAATGGTAGAATTAGACCAGTTCAAATATACTTTGAACAACTACACAGGACCATTAGTGGAAGTGAGGGATTCACTTTAACCTGGCTAATAAGGAAAAGCGGGTTGAAGAATTAGAGAGGGAAATGGAGGCACCGGATTTCTGGGATAACCCGGAGCGGTCCCAGAAAATGATGAAGGAGCTGAGCACCCTCAAAGAAGATATAGAGATTTACAACAAACTCCAGAACCAGAAGGAAGAGATCGAGCTGATGATCGAGATGGGATACGAGGAGAATGACGCCTCCGTCATCCCGGATATCCAGGAAATGCTGGATGAGTTTATCACGGATTTTGAAAATATCCGTGTGAAAACACTTCTGTCAGGCGAATATGACAAGGACAACGCCATTGTCACCCTCCATGCAGGGGCCGGCGGAACCGAGTCCTGCGATTGGGCAAGCATGCTGTACCGTATGTATATGAAGTGGGCGGACCGCCATGGCTTTAGCACAGAGGTTCTGGATTATCTGGACGGGGACGAGGCAGGGATTAAGTCTGTGACTTTCCAGGTCAACGGGGAAAATGCCTACGGATACTTGAAGTCTGAAAAAGGCGTTCACCGTCTTGTCCGTATTTCACCGTTCAATGCAGCGGGAAAACGCCAGACTTCCTTTGTGTCCTGCGATGTTATGCCGGATATTGAGGAGGATGTGGACGTTGAGATCAAAGATGATGATCTGAGGATAGACACCTACCGTTCCAGCGGTGCGGGCGGACAGCATATTAATAAAACATCCTCTGCCATACGAATCACCCATCTCCCCACAGGGATCGTGGTACAGTGCCAGAACGAGCGGTCACAGTTCCAGAATAAAGACAAAGCCATGCAGATGCTGAAAGCAAAGCTGTATCTTCTGAAACAGCAGGAGCAGGAACAGAAACTCTCCGGCATCCAGGGAGAACTGACGGACATTGGCTGGGGCAGTCAGATCCGTTCTTATGTTATGCAGCCGTACACTATGGTGAAGGACCATCGCACAAACGAGGAATCCGGAAATGTGGATGCGGTCATGAACGGTGCCATTGATAACTTTATCAATGCCTATTTAAAGTGGATTGCTTTGGGAAATAAGAAAAACAGTTGATAAAATTGCCTAAATGTGCTAATATCTTTTGGAGACATACAAATGTATTTCAAGAACAAACAAAGGGGAAGAAAATGTCGGACAATAAAAGGTATTTTGTAGTAACAGAAAAAGCAGTGCCGGAAGTCCTCTTGAAGGTAGTGGAAGCCAAGAAACTACTGGAATCAAAGAGGTCTGTTACGGTGCAGGAAGCAGTGGAAGCTGTGGGTATCAGCAGAAGTTCCTTTTATAAATATAAGGATGATATCTTTCCTTTTAAAGAAAAGACCAAAGGACAGAACATTACATTCATACTTCAGATGGATGACGAGCCTGGGCTGCTCTCTGCGGTATTAAGGACCATTGCCCAGTATCACGGCAACATTCTGACCGTACACCAGAGTATTCCCATCAACGGGATAGCCAGTCTGACTATCAGCGTGGAAATCCTGCCCACACAGGGGGATGCGGAGACTATGGTGGATGAAATAGAGCACATTGAGGGCGTACATTATCTGAAAATCTTAGGCAGGGAGTAAAAGCATGATACAGATAGCAGTTTTAGGATACGGAACCGTAGGTTCAGGCGTTGTGGAAGTCATCAACACCAATCATGAGAGCATCAACAAGAAGGCCGGCGAGGAGATCAACATCAAATACGTGCTGGATCTGAGAGAATTTCCGGGAGATCCGGTGGAAGATGTTCTTGTGCATGATTATGAGACCATCATCAATGACCCGGAAGTACAGATCATCGTGGAGGTCATGGGAGGTGTGGAGCCTGCTTATACCTTTACAAAGCGTGCGCTGGAGGCAGGCAAATGTGTCTGCACATCCAACAAAGAGCTGGTTGCAAGACACGGACTGGAGCTTCTTGAGATCGCCAGAGAAAAAGACATCAACTATTTATTTGAGGCAAGCTGCGGCGGAGGGATCCCCATTATCCGTCCACTGAACTCTTCTCTGACAGCGGACGAGATTGACGAGATTTCCGGTATATTAAATGGAACAACCAACTATATCCTCACCAAAATGGCGGAAGAGAATGCAGATTTTGAGGATGTGCTGAAAGAGGCACAGGAGAAAGGCTACGCAGAGCGCAATCCGGAGGCGGATGTGGAAGGCTATGATGCCTGCAGGAAAATTGCCATTCTCTCCTCCCTGGCATTCGGATGCCATGTGGATTATGAGGATATTTATACAGAGGGTATCACTAAGATCACGGTGGAGGATGTGAAATATGCCAAAGGCATTGGCATGAGCATCAAACTGCTGGCAACCAGCAAAAGGGAAGACGGCAAATTTTATGCCATGGTAAGCCCGGTCCTGGTAGGACAGGACAGCCCTCTCTACAGCGTAAACGGCGTATTTAACGCTATTTTCATACACGGCAATGTGCTGGGCGATGCCATGTTCTACGGCAGCGGCGCAGGCAAGCTTCCCACTGCAAGCGCGGTGGTGGGTGATGTGGTTGACTGTGCAAAGCATCTGCACAGAAATATCATGATGAGCTGGAGCAGCAAACGTCTGGAACTGATGGACATCAAAGAGGTGGAGCATCCATTCTTTGTGCGCATCAAGGGCAGCATGACAGGAGATATCGGCAGTGTGGAAGACGTGTTTGGAAAAGTTAAAACAGTGGGTGTGCCCGATGTGGCGGGAGAATTTGGTTTTGTCACAGCGCCCATGAGCGAGGCGGCATTTGAAGAGAAAGCTGCCAAACTTCCGGACATTATCACAAGAATCCGCGTTCGTGCATAGAGGTGCTGAGAATGAAATACGTTTTGATATTAGGCGACGGAATGGCTGATGAGCCGCTTCAAGAACTGGGAGGCAGGACGCCTCTGGCGTATGCCCATACTCCCGCCATGGATGAATTGGCTGCTCTGTCGGAGATCGGCATGGTAAAGACCGTACCGGAGGGGATGAATCCCGGAAGCGACACAGCGAACCTGTCAGTTCTCGGCTACGACCCCAAGGTATATTACTCAGGGCGTTCTCCCTTGGAGGCGCTGAATATCGGTGTGGAAATGAAAGACGGGGATGTTGCTATCCGCGCCAACATTGTCACACTCTCCGAGGAAGAGGAGAATTACGAGGACAAGAGGATTTTAGACCACAGTTCCGATGAGATCAGCACAGAAGACGCTGCGGTGTTATTAGAAGCGGTGAAAAAAGAGCTGCAGAACGAAATGTTCCAGTTCTATGTGGGAACCAGCTACCGTCACTGCCTGATTTGGGCAAAAGGCGATGTGGTGCCTTTGACACCGCCCCACGATATCCGTGGAAAAGGTATTAAAGACTATCTGCCCAAGGAACAGCTTCTTTTGGATATGCAGAAAAAGAGCTATGAGATTCTGGCCCATCATCCTCTGAATGAGGAGAGAAAGAAAAAAGGCCTGAATCCGGCAAACAGCTTGTGGTTCTGGGGTGCGGGGACAAAGCCTGCCCTGTCTTCTTTTGAGGAAAAATACCACAAGAAAGGCGCCATGATCTCCGCAGTGGATCTGTTAAAAGGAATTGCGGTGGGCACGGATATGTATAATATCACTGTGGAAGGCGCAAACGGCGGCCTGAACACTAACTATGAAGGAAAAGCACAGGCGGCTGTGGACGCACTGCTGAAAGAGGGATACGATTTTGCGTATATCCATGTGGAGGCACCGGACGAGATGGGCCACCAGGGCAGTGTGGAAAAGAAAATAAAAGCGATCGAATACCTGGACGCCAGGGTGATCCGGCCGGTAAAGGATGCGCTGGATGCATCCGGCGAGGAGTACAGAATGCTGGTACTGCCGGACCATCCGACCCCTATCTGTGTGAAGACACATACAGCCAACCCGGTTCCTTATCTCTTGTATGACAGCAGGAGACAGGAGACACATGACTGGATGTATAATGAGGATGAGACTTCTAAGAGCGGGAAGCTGGTGGAAAAAGGGCATGAGCTGATGGGGTATTTGTTTGGGGCTGAATAGTCATACGAAAAGATAAATATGAAAAAGAAGATATAGCAGGAACTGCGGCCGTTAAGCCGTGTTCCTGCTTGCTTTTTTATATGGAATCCGGGTTATAAAGGTGAATTATAAAGAAATGATTGTGAACTAAAAGAGTATGAAGTATAATAATTTGGCAAGGTGTTAAAATTTGATTGTACCATGCAATCGGTTTATAAATTGCAGCTTGGGTTCAAACTCTCCCTCACGGTCCATTGGGACATCAATCTGGAATTCCAGTTTGGATAACAAAAGATATCATCCTTATGATCGTACAAATCTTCAAAGCTGTTAGGTTTAATTCTTCCAATGGGGTATATTCGTCAATTACAAAAGGTAACTCATAGTCATGGATTGCGTATTCTTCATAATTTCACCGAGTTTTAGATGGTCTGTGATGTTGTCCTCATCAACAGGACAAGGAAACCAGTCACCAATAGGACTTCCCTCATTATAAGTTCCAAGATTGACAATAAAGACCCTCATTTCTTCCATAGATTTCACCTCTTTTCTATGCTAATCTTTAAATTCGGGTATGAAAAAAGCAGTAAACAGTGTTTGATTTACTGCTCGTTGTGGTTGGATATAAAATTATCAACAATCGTTATGCATACCAGTATAATGCCTTATGCTTGTGTGCATATTCTTTTTCGATTTTTTTTCTCTCATCACTAGATTTGTTCAATGAACCATCAACTAATCTAAATTCAAAATTTTTATATTTGTTGAGCATATCTTTGTATTTATCTACATATCTAGGGTTTTGTGTAGCATACTTTGCTCTTAAAACGCTTTTTCTCGTACACTCTTTACATTTGTGTACCTTAAACTCCATGCTCCACTCATACTTTTTTCTGGCGACATAAGTTTCTTGACATTTTAAGCACACATTACTATCAGCGGTTCTAAAAATATCTATATCCCAATTGAGTTCTTCCTTGATACTTTGAGTTTCGCCGACTTCAAGACATATGTAGCAATTAGAATTATTCTCTGCCCATAGCGCCCAAACACCTGACATATCATACGTCTTATCAGTTACAATAGTATTCTCATCTTTGAGTTTGATAATAATCGTTGTTTCCATCTTAACCTCTCCAATTTTAAAACTTATTTAATTTCATCTGCATATTGATACTCACCAACCCGTTCCACCTCACCACAATATGGGCAAGTATATAGGTAATCATAAATAAATTCTTTTAAAACTGTACCCTGCAAGTCATAAGTTTTCGAGCAATGAACACATTTAATATTGATATCTTGAAATATATCCTCATATATGGAAACTTCAAAGTTTTTACCATATGTTAATATAAATTTCATATCTCGAACTGTTTTATTTAATGTGATAAATATTTCATGGGGTTTCAGAATTTTTTCAAAAATATGAGTTGCTATTTCTACAACAATATTCATAATATAAGGGATTTTATCATAGTACAACTGCCAAAAATCATTCCATATATCATTATTTGCAAAAACAAAATTTAGGTTTCCATTTTCTGTTTGATAATGCTTATTACAAGTAACTAGGTGAATTGATTGGTCCCATACTGAAGATAATCCATATTCACAATCTCTTTTATATATTAAATCGAAGAGAATATTTTCATAATCTTTTTTGTTCACAAGATTGCACGCTTTATTTATGATATCACGCTTCTTGGTTTCAGAAAGTTTAGTAACATCATATGTAGAAATATCCTTATTTAAAATACAATCAATTAATTCTTTGCTATCGACTAAGAGCCAACATAGATAGAACAAATCATCTTTGATAGGCTTTCTGCTTATAGTAAATGCTACGGTTACTTTTCCTCTTTCTGAACAACTAAATGATTCGTGCATATAGAGCATAAAATCACGTAATAAACTAAAGAAAATATGTGCTTTTGTTATCTCATATCCTTTTGTTTCATAACCATGCTTGAACATCCATTCAAGCATTTCTTCATCTTCTTTAGGAATTTCGCTTTCCTCTTTTAAATCTATACTTATAGATGATAATTTGTATTCATCTGCTTTTTTTAACATATCAGTTATCAAATCATTATAAAAGAGTAATAAACTGTGTCGTTTGATATATTCGGTTGGTAATAATTCAGATATATAAGATTCTGCCATAATATCCTCCTACAAAGTCTTTTTGTTAAATGTATTATAACAATTTTAAAGTAAAAAAACCATTATTTTAAGAACCAACGCTTGAAGCCTAAGTACACCCCAATCACAACACTAGCTATCAAAACAAGGCTTTGTCGTTGCTTAAAAACCACGCATACAGATTTGTCAAAAATTCATTTTTCCTCATTTATCTGCCATGCTTCCAGCCTGTGCGATTGTCAGTGTCATAATGCCGACATCAGCACCAAGGCTAATAAGTAGCAGGTCTTTCAATAATTCAAACAATTGTTTTCCTCACTTTTATTGATAATGTCTGCTAATTCAGCGTATAGTTGTGCTGGATTTTTTTGTGCCTGTCCGTGAGCTTTTCCTCTTTCAGCATGGTATCGATGTAATCTGTACCGTTTACCTTATCCAGCTTCATAGCCATTTTTAGGGTCGGTGCTACCTGCCTGTGTAACCAAGGCAAAATACGCTGATAGGTGTAAGGTTCTGGCTTTGTTGTTAATTTTAACCTCTATCTATCAGTGCCAATAAAGAACTGCCAGTTTGCGGACGTTTCCCAATCGCAACGCTCCTTATTTTCGTCCTTATCTGCAAAACGGATATAGTGGTACTTCTGATACTTCATAAGTACCCATTAACAGATTTTCGATACTGATTTTACCGTCTTTGTTTGTCTTGGACATTTCTTTAATGGAAGTACCGATTTCCGTTGTACCAGATACTCTCAATTTTTTTGTCCTCACTTGTTTTGGTGATTTCAAGGTTGCCACACATTAGCTTATTCATAATTGTTTTTCCATCATTCACGTGGATTGGGATATAGGGTGCTTTCTGTCCCATGTATGTAAAATCGAAGTCGTAAGCTGTATCAGTAAGCAGATAACCTTTTCCTGTGGCTAGGTAATAAAATAACCGTCTATTTCTGAACGGCCGGATAGAGAAAAGGAACACTTTTTTACTGTGTTCCTTTTCTCTATAATCTATTCAATTTTTAATTTCAATACTGATGTGCTTATAAGTAGTAAATAAGGAGTAAAATGAGTTATTCTGTCCTTTATAAATGCGATAGATATAGTGTTTTAGGATATAATCATGATTTTGTTATTTTTAAATAAAATATACGGTTGGGAAGATAAAAAGACGATAGAGCAGGCAAGGAAAATATATAAAGTTTATACACACCATGTACAAAGGAGAGGATAAGTTAAGTATCGGCGAAAAGGGTATATTATAATTTCTTGATCTCTGTGCATTGCTATGTCCGATCATGATAACTGTCAGTCTTTTTCAAACCCATTCTTTCTATAGAACCCCACAAACAAGCCAACCGCCAACGCCGCCTCAGCAGCCAACACCACAATACTCCCCCCATGCAGGACCCGGCTTTTACCGGAGACAATATCCATGATCATATCCATAAGGATCCCTGTAAAAAGCAGTCCTGAAACCTTCTCCAGTATATCCACAAAACCGGAAAAGATAGGTACCATCATAAGTATGAGCAATACCGGTGTGGTAATGGTCCCCGCACTCACCTGATTTTTTGCGAAGATGCCAAGCAGCATCCCGATGATACAGCTGATCAGGGAAGAAAGGACAGTGACAATGGAAAAGAACACAAGGTTCTTCCCGGTGATGAGATAGCCGCTGATGGGCATAAGCACATAATTCAGGATCACCGTTGCCGCAAACACGGGCAGGATGCATCCGATAAAATACTCCAGTCCATTCACCGAGGAAGTCATCAGTACACGCAGGGTATTCTTTTCCTTTTCCTCAGCCAGCAAAAGACTGGTGCAGTAAATGCCGCACATGCCGATATTCATGACAAGCCCCATGCTCAGGGCATAGCCGTTTAAAAATTCCGGGGATGCACTGCCGCTTCGCATATTTCCGTAGAGAAAGCGCATCATCAGGGTGAATCCCAGTGCAAATAATGGCATGATGATACAGTTCTTTCCCATAAACGCCTTGGTCTTTATCTGGGCAATAGCCATAATCTTGTTCATATGTAAAGTTTTCATGATAATTCCCTCCCTGTGACATTCAAAAATACGCTCTCCAGTGTGGGTTCACAGGAATGAAGCGTTTCAATTTTGTTTTCCGCCATCCAGTCATTGATCTTTTCAATGTTTTCCTGATTCTGTTCCAGGAGACATTCGGTACCGTCATCCAGACGCACAGCATATTTTTTAGTGACATTATGCTTCAGACAGATTTCCTTGGGAGAGCCGTATTCCACCACGATCCCCTCGTTCAGGAGAGCCACATGGTCGCACAATTTTGTGGCTTCCTCCATGTTGTGGGTGGTCAGGAAAATTGCCATGCCCTGCTTTCTCAGCTCCAGCAGCATTTTATGGATTTCAATGGCCGTGGAAGGGTCCAGGCCCGAGGTGGGTTCATCCAAAAACAGCACTTTCGGGCCATGCAGTACAGCCCTTGCAAGGACCAGCCTCTGGGTCTGTCCTTTGGAAAGCTTTCCTGCCGGCTTATCCTTGTGCTCATACAAGCCTACTTGTTTCAGGACTTCCGCTATTCTGTTTTTCTTTACTTTCAGGATTTTAGCAAAATACTCCAGGTTCTTATATACAGTGAGATATTCATAGACACCGCTGTTGTCCGTGACGATCCCGATCTGTTCATAAATGGTCTCATCTATATTTTTAGAATTAATACCCAGAATATATGCCTCACCGGAGGTCTGCCTTAACTGTCCGGTTATGATCTTGATGGTAGTGGTCTTTCCGGCACCGCTGGGACCAAGGAAACCAAGGATTTCCCCTTCATGCAGCTTTGCGTCAATACCTTTTAAAACCAGTTCATCTCTGTATTTTTTTGAAATATGTTCCAGTCTGATAAATTCTCTGTCCATATCCGTATGCCTCCTTTTCTTTCTGCTCTGACAATACCATAAACATAGATAGAATTGTTTTCCACTTCCCAAATGGTATTTGCCGCTTCCCAAACGGCAAAAAAAAGTAACAGTTCAGACGAGCTGAACTGTTACAAAAAAAGAACACATGAATTTTTGTTAATTCATGCGTTCCAGCAGCTTTGATTTCTCTTTTCTTGCCACAGGACATACTTCCCCGGCAACGGTGACGGTGTTATGTTTTAGGTCCACCTGCTCAATTTTGTTGAGCGCCACCAGATAGGAGCGGTGGATCCTTATAAAATGTTCCTCCAGCCCTTTTTCGATGGTACTGAGATTTCCCAGAAATTCCATGTGTTCATTTTTTCCGTGGAGAATGACAAAGTGTGATTTTGTGGAGGTTTCAAAGTAATAAATATCATCCAGGGGGATATGCCGTATGGTATCTCCCGTCTTAAAAGTGTAGTATTTCACAGGGTCCGTTTTTTCACTCACAAGGCGGCTCTGTATGGAGGCCAGGCATTTTGCAATGGAGGAGGAAAGTTCATTAATATTGTCTTTTACAATATAGTCAAAGGCCTCTACATGATACTGAAAGGTTTTATAGGCCAAATCCCCAAAGCTTGTTATGTAGACAATGGTTCCGTATGGGTCGGTATCCCTGATTTTCCTGCCAAGCAGAAAGCCGTCGTATTCCGGGTGTTTCAGGTCCACATCCAGGAAATAGATATTTCTTTTCTCTTCCATCTGTTTAAGTTCTTCCAACAGGATCACCGGGCTTTGGCAGCTTTGGGCGATCTGCATGTCATACTCCATGATCAATATCTGGCTTTTGATGCAGCGGGCAATTTCTTCCCGGATTCTGTCGTCATCATCACATAATAATATCTGAACCATAATTTTATCCCTCTATTCTTAATTCCTGGCAGAAACGTCCGCCGCGGCAAAAGGTGGAACAGCTTACATTGGGATATTGTCCGGTGATCTCTCTGTAGCTGTACAGGCCAAGCCCCCGTCCGCTGCCTTTGGTGGACCATCCTTTCTGCCAGATCCTGTTCATGTCCACCTCACCCTCCACGGGGTTGGAGACTAAGAATATCACACAGTCATTCTGGGCAGTGATCATAATGTCCACCTCACCCTGCGCAGTTTTTGCCGCCTCCATGGCATTGTCGGTCAGAATGCCAATACAGCGCAGCAGATCCCGGATCTTCATGCGGCACGCCCTGACCGGGTACAAGACTTCCAGGTGCCAGGGTATATTCAGGGTATCAAGCTGAGAGAGTTTAGCCATTAACAGGCTTTTTAACTCTATGATCTCAATATTCATGATCTGGTTGGCGGTCTGGATTTTAGCACCGATGGTATGGTCAAATTCATTGAGCATATGCTGCATGTACTGTTCCAGTGCCTCTGTCTTTCCTTCTTTTACATCCAGATACATTCCGGACATCATATTTTTGAAATCGTGGCGGTACACCCGGACATCCTTTTGGATTTCCTCAAGGTTTTGAATGTATGCAGTCTGCTGGGCAATGATACCGGCCTGTGCTTTTTCCGTCTCTTCGAGGATAACATTCTTTGAGAGAAATCGAAAGAATACCGTGAAGGACAAAAGCAGAGTCATTCCTATCATGGTCAGCAGAGTATTATAATTCATATCAGCCATGGACAGCACGATCAGATAATGAGGGGCACCTGCCAGAAAAAGTCCGGTCAGTGCTGCCGGGATGCTATGTTTTTTCTTCCTGGTGCAGTAATCTACAAAGGTTGCCGCATCTGTTTTCACGATCAGCTTTCCCATGAAAAAAGTAAAAAGAAGCAATAACGTAATGGAGATACATTGATTTACCATGGAACCCAGTTCATATCTGTAAGGAATAAAAAAGCAGGTGATCAGATAAGTCTGGTAGAACGTGAAATAGGCAAAGGGTACGGCGATCATTATTCTTTTGAAATTGCGTTCTGCCACAAAATATAGGAAAAGAATATTAACTGTCAGAACAAACATATCCAGAAGATAAGATAATAAGGGAAGGGGAATACCTGTTATAATATTACCATACAATCCCAGATAGACAACAGGAGCTACTATTATGTCTGCGGCCAGAGCGGTCAGCAGAAGTTTTATCCAGAGGATTTTGCGACCCAGAAGCCTGCAGCTCAAAAAATAGATGACAGCTTCCGTAAAATAACTGGCGGCCAAATAAGTGAGAAGGCCATATATCATACGATTCACCACCTTTATATAATAGAATACCATGACAATTTTACAATACAGTCCCAGTATATAGTGTGAAAAGCAATGCGTCAATAACAGTTCAGGCAGGTCTGCGCATTTACTGCGCTGACCGTATGAAAAAGTAGTGGCAGCAGGCATCCGGCCCATGGCCAAGCGATTTTTAATGTCCGGATGCGGAACGGTTCAGCTTGTCTGAACTGTTACATGCGTCAATAAAGGAAAAGATGTCAGTCAATGAAAAAAATTGAAATCTCCCGCATATTAGGCTACAATGATGAAAACAACAGTTCCTTATAAAACCGCTGTAATCGAAAATGGAGGAATCCCCATGAAATCAAAAATACTGGTAGTGGAAGATGAGGCTGCCATCAACGATCTGATCACAATAAGTCTGGAAACCGCAGGTTATGAAGTGCACCGTTTTTATGACGGCAGCCGGGCGGAGCAATTTTTGTGCAGTACGGACGATGTAAGCTGTGACCTGGCTTTGCTGGATATCATGCTTCCGGGAAGGAATGGATTTGAACTGCTCCCCTATTGCAGTAAAAGGGAGATCCCTGTTATCTTTCTCACCGCCAAAGGTGAGGTGGGCAGCAAAGTGAAAGGGCTGAAAGAGGGAGCGGAGGATTATATTGTGAAACCTTTTGAAATCCTGGAACTGCTGGTAAGAATAGAAAAGGTCCTGGAACGGCATCAGAAAAACGGTGATGAGATCCGGATTGGGGATGTGACCGTCTATGTAAAAGAACGCAGGGTAATGAAAGGGGAAGAGGAACTGATCCTGAAACCCATGGAATTTGACTGCCTTATGCTGTTCATAAAGAATAAAAACATAGCCCTCACAAGAGAGCAGATATTAAATGAACTTTGGGGAATCCAATTTGAAGGTGAGACAAGGACCGTGGATGTACATGTTGCCAGAATCCGCAAAAAATTAGGCTGGCAGGATATGATCAGGACCGTACCGCGGATCGGGTACCGTCTGGAGGTGGGGGGATGAAGCTGCGGACCAAAATCTGCCTGGTCTGTGTGGCAGCTATGCTGGTGCTGTCCCAGAGCTTTTCCCTGTTTATGCTTTATATTTCCCAAAAAGATCAGTTGGAACGGATCAGCAAATATGAGTATGCCATATTTGACAACAGATTAAAAGCCCTGAGACAGTATGCGGAAGGTTCCTTTGATTTTTTATCCATGTCTGAGGAAATGAAACAGCGTATCATGAGAAGCGGAAGTAAGGAGTATCTGGGCCTGGAATATGCAGTCTATGAGGAGGGGCGGGAGATTTTCAACATGACCCCGTATGACTACGAAGATACCGGCACGGAGAATATGGACCCATTCTATGAGATCAACATGGACGGAAAATATCTTTTGGTCATGGGAAAGCGGCTGGACATAGGGCCAAGGCAGAATTATGATGTATGGCATTACAAGGATGTGACGGAGATCCATAATAACAGTAAGAAAATGTTTTTCCAGGGGCTGGCGGCAGCGTTCTTATTGACAGGATTTATTGCTGTTATCCTGGTGGTTGTCATCCGGCTGGTCATGAGACCGATCTACAGCCTGAAAGACTCCGCAGATGAGATCGCAGGGGGAAACTATGAGTCCCGGATCAAGGTCAGGAGGCGGGATGAGATAGGAGAGATCAGTGAGGATTTTAACCGCATGGCTGATAAGGTTGAGGAACATATAAAAGAACTGGCCCATACCAATGAGCGCCAGCTTCAGCTAATGGGAAGCCTTGCCCATGAACTGAAAACTCCCATGACGGCCATCATCGGCTATTCGGATATCCTTTTAAAAATGCGTCTGCCGCAGGAAGAGAAAGAAAAGGCACTTATATATATCGGCAGTGAGTCCAGAAGGCTGTCCAGGCTTTCAGCAAAAATGCTGGAGCTGACAGGGCTTTATAAAGATGGGGAGAAGACCATAGAAAAGAAAAATGTACAGATGAAAACACTTTTGGAAAATGTGAAGAGTCTCATGACATTCCGCTTGAAAGAAAAAGGATTGTCTCTGACCGTCAAGATGACCGGTGAGGAGCTGTGTCATTTGATGGATGAGGATTTGATCACAAGCCTGCTCATGAATCTCCTGGATAATGCCTGTAAGGCTTCCCATGAGGGGGGATGCATAGAGATAGAGGCCTGGGAAAAAGGTATTTCCGTGAGGGACGAGGGGAGCGGGATACCAGAAGAAGAGATCGGGAAAATACAGGAGGCCTTTTATATGGTAGATAAATCAAGGGCAAGGGCATCAGGCGGTTCCGGCCTGGGACTTTCCCTTTGCAGAAAGATCGCGGAACTTCATAATGGCAGGCTGGTCATTGAAAGCCGGCTGGGGGAGTGGACGAAGGTAAGTTTCCTTTGGGAACAGGATAGCAGATAAAGAGTAATGGTGCGGAGGCCGAAAGGCAGCCGCACCATTATATGTTGTGCGCCCGGCAGCGCATGTTTCTAAGGGAGGCAAGTCCCGGATCCATGGGCCAATCTCTGGTCTGACCAACAGAAATCACATCAGGCTAAGCTGAAGCCCTTCTTGGATTCAGCGCAGTGATTGCACAGGCCTGCCGAATCATCACATATGTTTACAAATTGGTTACAAGTCGGTGCGGTATTTTTACATCCCATACGTTAATATAGAAGGAGTGAAAGGGTAACAGTTCAGGCAGGTCTGCGCACTCACTGCGCTGGCTGTATGCATGGCGGCAGTAAGCATCCGGCCCATGGCAAAGCCATATTTAATGACTGGATGCATGTGACAGTTCAGACGGCTGAACCGTTACAGGAAAGGGCAAAGGGAGGAGAAAAATGAATAAAAAAAGCACTTGTATCTTGACGGTTCTGTTATCCGGGGCTGTTTTGCTTGGCGGCTGCCAGGAGACACCGGATTCTGTGATCGTAAAGCCAAAGGGCAGGGAGGCCATAGAGCAGTACGAGGAGGACGAGAGCCGGGAGGAATCCGGGGAGGAGCAGCAGGGATTGCGGGAAAAACTGGGCGTGCCGGAGAGATTTCAGGATGAGATCGTTCTGGAGGACGGAAAAGTCACATTAACCACGGATGCTGTCATAGAACTGCCAAAAGCCCCGGGATTTTCCACAATAGAAGTAAGCGCTGTACCGCTCACCCAGGATTTTATGGATAGGATCACCCAGGGGCTGTTCCCGGAGGGAAAGATATATAGCTCTGATTCCTATTTTGTTATGACAAAGGATGACTGTCAAAAGGAAATAAATAAAATAAAGGCAGAAATGGCCCAGGCCAGTACAGAGTCAGAGGATGAGGAAGAGATATCCAAAGAAAACCTTCAGAATATGCTGGAAGAATTGGAGGCCGCATATGCAGAGGCCCCGGAGACCGCCGAAAAGAAGGAAGTATCCCCTCTTTTGGCTGTGGATGAAAGCGGATTTGAGTCCTTTAGCGGGGTTGTGGAAACACCGGAGCCATATTTTTACCGTATCTTTGAGGGGTCAGGTGATTCGATCAGGGTCAGAGTCAGCCATTACGGGGAAAATGAGGCAGCACAGCCGGGAGCCGGATGGGGAGAGTATCAGTTTGCCAAAGATGATATTATATCCCAGATCGGATCAGAGGATGAGATAAAGTCCTCCGCAGGAATCTCCTATGAGGAAGCAAAAAAAATAGCGGATGATAAGATATCGGCTATTGGCGTGTCAGACATGGATATTGGTTCATGGGATTATGCGGTATATATGTACCGTGGAAACGAGGGGGAAGAAGTGCAGGTTTCCAATACAGGTTATATGTTCTATTATACCAGACAAATTGGAAGCACACCCATAATCTACACATTGTCGGAAGGCGGCGGACTGGAGGATATGGACAGTACCATAGAACCATGGACATATGAGACACTGAAGATCGTGGTCTCTAAAAATGGACTGGAGGAGTTATCTTATGTCAGCCCCTATGAAATAGGCAAAACTCAGGTGGAGAATGTGAAGCTTTTAGACTTTGAGGAGATCAAACAGATTTATACAGAGATGATGCAGTACAAAGTATCCAGCCAAATGGACAATGAATATCTGAAGGAATACAAGGTAACTGTGGACAGGATAACACTGGGTTATACCAGGATCTATAGTCCGGCACAGGACAGCCGCAGCGGGCTTTTAGTCCCGGTCTGGGACTTTTTCGGAAATTCGGAAATGACCCTGAATGACCAGGAGGGCACCCGGGATGCGTCCTCCATTCCCAACAACAGCCTGTTCACCATCAATGCCATCGACGGCACGATCATTGACAGGGGCCTTGGTTACTGATGAACGGTCCGGGGAAAATAAAGGCAGTGATCCGTTTTAATTTTCTGGGATTTTTTAAGAATACCAGGATCATACTCACCTTCCTGCTTGCGGTTGTCCTTTGTTTTTTATTAAGTGAGAGGGTGATCCGGGTGGCAGAGCATTATGAAACATCCATGCAGGCTGCGGAACCATTTATTTGGACTTTTGGAGACGGTACCAATGTGCTGCTTGCCTCTCTTCTCCTGATCCTTATGTTTTCCGATGTGCCGAAGGCGGGTCCGGTGACTCCTTTTTACCTGGCCAGAATGAAAAGGATGCAGTGGATGGCAGCGCAGTTTTTCTATATTGCTCTGGGGACGATCCTTTATGCGGCATTTATTATGTCTGTGACGATCATTTTGTGCCAGAAGTACACGTTTCCGGGAAATATATGGAGCGAAACAGCGGTGCGTCTCGCCTACTCGGAACTTGGAGATTCTATGGGGATTCCGGCCAGTGTAAAGGCAATGGAGAGTATTACGCCTTATGAATGCATGCTGCAGACACTGGTGTTGATATTGTTTTATTCCTGGACACTTTGTTTTCTGATGTTGGCGGTCAATCTGCGGTTTGGAAGGACAAAGGGAATCTTTGCAGGGATTTTTTACAGTCTGTATGGATTCCTGCTGGAACCGGACATCATAGCCAGGATCCTGGGTCTGGAAAAACATGAGCGGTATAAAGTAAATGTGCTGACAGGCTGGATCAGTCCCCTGAACCACGCATCTTACCCGGGGCACAGCTTTGGATATGACAAGCTGCCTACGATCTTTCAGTCATCTGTCCTTTTTCTTGTCCTTCTGGCAGTATTGGGTCTTTTATCCTGCCGGGCATTGAAGCGTTATAATTTTACTTTTATGGGGTATTAAGTATGGACAGTAAGCGTATGATGGGGCGGAGGACAACCTGGCTGGCAGTGTTTCTCGCCGTGGCGGGACTGGTGGCAGGAACGAAATTCCCTGCATTTGACAGTCCTTTTCCCGGCGGGAGCTGGTATGGCATGGTGGCAGAGGCATTGACCTCCAAAACCGTCATCTTTCTGGTACCTGTTGTGGCTGTACTGCCTTACGGGGATGTATGGATCGGGGAAAAGGCTTCCGGATTTCTGGGGTTTTATGTTGCCCGGAAGGGGAAAAAGGATTTTGTGGAGGACAGGGTCATCACGACCACATGCAGCGGCTGTTTTGGGTGGGCATTGGCTGTTCTTATAACTCTGCTGTTGTATTTTGTGTTTTTCTTTCCCCTGGAACTGAAGGCAGAGTGGAGATGGGAACTTATGATCCCCCTTTTGCGGACCATGGCAAGGCTGTTTTTGGTGTCCGCCGTACTGGCGGATCTAAGCGGCATTATGGCGCTTCTGTCCGGTTCAGTGTACATGGCATACGGCATACCCTTTGCGGTATATTATCTTCTGACGATACTCCATGAACGGTACCTGGAAAAGATTTATGTCATAGACCCGCAGTCGTGGATAAAGGCGGCAGGTGACTGGGGAAAGGACGGTATTGGACTGTGGGCATTTTTACTTTTACTGCTTATGCTGCTGATGTTTCTATATGGAGGGATGTTATATGACAGATGCAGGGATATCTGAGTATGTGGCAGTGGACAGGGTGACGAAGAAATTCGGGAATGAGCTTGTGTTAAAAGAGACAACCATGACCATGCGCAGGGGAAAGGTCTATGGTATTGTGGGGAATAACGGTTCCGGCAAGACGGTCCTCATGAAATGTATCTGCGGTTTTCTCCCCGTTACGTCCGGCAGCATCCGGGTGGGAGGAAAATATATCGGCAGGGACACAGATTTTCCCGAAAGCCTGGGGCTTATTATTGAAACACCCGGTTTTTTGACTGAATATACAGGCATAAAGAATCTGGAGATCCTGGCAGATCTGAACCGGAAAATTTCTGTGAAGGAGATAAGAGAGGTATTGCAGAGAGTGGGACTTGACCCGGATTTGAAAAAGCCTGTGGCAAAATATTCCCTTGGCATGCGGCAGCGCCTCGGCATAGCCCAGGCGATCATGGAAAATCCTGACTTTTTGATTCTGGATGAACCATTTAACGGGCTGGATAAAAGCGGTGTGGTTGACATAAGATCTATATTGCTGGATTTGAAGAGGAGAGGAAAGACCATTTTACTGGCAAGCCACAACAGCACGGATATAGAAATACTGTGTGACGAGGTATATGAGATGGATGCAGGTATCCTGCGGCATATGGCAGGGGAGACGGTACAGGAAAGGGAGCGTATGACATGAGGAGGAGACTGCAGGGAATAACTGCTGTGATCCTGGCAGTGTATTTGGCCGTGCCGGGCGGACTGACCGTGTTTGGACAGGTACAGACAGGGAAAACAGAGCCGATCGTAAGAATGGAGGAGGCAGAGAAAACAGAGCCATCTGTAAGAACAGAGGAGGCAGGGAAAACAGAGCCGTTCGTAAGAATGGAGGAGGCAGAGAAAACAGAGCCGATCGTAAGAACAGGGGGAAGAGGGAAAACAGGATCGTTCGTAAGAACAGGGCAGGCCGGCAAACCAGAGACAGCAGCAGGAATAGAGGAGCCAGGAGAAAAGGACAGCAAAAAAGAGCCGGGGGATGCTGAGGAAAAAGAAACGGCAGAAAAGGAAACAGAGGACGGCTCCGGAAAGCCGGAGGAGGCGGTCCATCTTGGGATTGATAACAGACACATTTTTGAGGGGATGGAAAATTCTTATGCGGACGGGTACGTCCCGGTGGAGGAGGGGGATAACGTAAAGATTGTGATTCCCTTCACTGCAGATGGTGAGCTGAAAGACAACACCCTGACCGTTGCACTGGATTTTGCCGGGGATAAGGAGACACCGTTTCAGATCAAGAACTATCAGAAAGATATCAACCCGCAGACGGTTACGTTTGACGGAGAAACGACGGAGGTGTATCTGTATACGGAGGATATACTGCTGCAGGAAAACAGGGTAAAAGGGCAGTACCCCGTTAAGGCAAAAGCAGAAGGATTTGATAAAAATGGGGAGCCCGTATCCCTGGAATATGTGGTTTTTGTCAATGTGACAGGGAATGGGGAGATTCCCGGGAACGAGGAGGAAAGCGCAGAGGGGCCTTCGCAGGAAACAGGTATGGAGCCGGAAGGAGACAGCGGAGGAGGGCAGAGCAGTGAAGTTTCAGAAGAGGCAGTCATGCATCAGCCGAAGTTTATCCTGGAGCAGTGCAGCCTGGACGGGAGCATTTTAGACGCCGGCAGCAGCCAGTCCGCAGAGCTGGTCTTCCGCAATAAGAGCAAAGAATTTACAGCCTGTAATGTAAAGGTGACGATCACCGAGGAGGGAGAGGGAAATAATCTTGTATTTGAGCGTACTTCTGAATATTATGAGACGGTAAGACCGGGCGGAACGGTGGTATGGAAGGAGAAACTGCAGATACAGGATAACGCCAAAGAGGGGAATGTACCTGTAAAGTTTACATTTGAATATGAGAATGAAAAGGGCACGGCGTATACCGGTACCGAGACATACACCCTCCGGATTCGGCAGCCGGCCCGGGTTTCGTTGGCAAATTACAGGGTTCCGGCGAAAGTATACTCCACAGATACCATATCCTCGGACCTTCAGATCCTAAATCTCGGCAAATCCACAGTATATAATGTAAGGGTTTCCTCACAGGGCAGGGGAATATTTGCGGTACAGACTTTTTATGCAGGAACCTTGGAGGCAGGGCAGAGCCTGCAGGGGAATCTGTCCCTCTATGCCGGTGCCAGAAATATGGAATCTATTCATGAGGAGATGAGCGGAACAGACCGGGAAAAATACGGGAAGACAGAAGGTACCCTGGTTCTGGAATACGAGGATATATACGGACAGACCTACAGCCAGGGTGTTGCCTATGAAACAGAGATACAGGCTCCAAAGGTATTGAGTCTAAAAGCAGATAAGAAGGAGGAGACCAACCAGTGGTGGGTGTCCGTCCTGGTACTGCTTGGGGCTGGGCTTATAGGAGGTTTTTTTGTTCAGAGTATGAGAATCAGGAATCTGAAAAAACGATGCGGATAGATCATCCGGACGGATTGCCGGAGTGCGTCGGGAAAGCGGGGAGCGCTTTTGGAAAGCAGAAGACTTTACGGGAGTATTTATAAAATAGCATTGTCCGTGCTGCTGCCGGCAATATTGTTATGGTGCGGCGCCGGTATGATAAAAAACCATATGGAGGACAAGGAGTTATTTGAATATCTGCTATACAGTGATATGGAGGATATGCCGGATACGTTCCTGTCGGAATTATGGGAACAAAAAGGAGTGGAGGCTGTCTCAGCAGTTCTGGATATCCCTGTACATATGGAAATAGAAGAGTATGAAATGGATGTATCTCTGCGGGCAGTGGATACGGATATTTTTCCTCTGAAAATAGACCGCTGTCTTACGGAGCTGGAGGCAGGCAGTAAAATCCCTCTTTATTTTACACCCCAGGCCCTGGAGGGCCTTAAGGATCAGAATCAGTACAAAATCACAAAAGGGAAAAAAGAGGATCTTATAAAACGAAGTCTGGGAATGACAGCAGAAATCTCTCCGGTACAAGGAGAAGCGCAGGAGCCGGGAACAGCCGCAGATGAGGAGATATGGAAACAGACGACCGCAGTTTACAGGGAGACAGGTATTTTTGCCGCCGTTTTGGAGGATATAGAAAGCCGGGTCTATATACCATATGAGAGCGGGAAGAAAATCCTGGCATTAACGGGAACTACCGTACAGGTGAGGACCGTATATATAAAGATCCGGGGAAGGTCAAAGGCTGATGCGGTAATAAAAAACTTAGAAGAGATGGGATTTCGCACGGAGGCGTTATAGATGCCTGCCATAGTTTAAGGCAGCAGAAGGTTTGCATAGCATACCTTCTGCTGCCTGTTTTTAGTGAAGATTCAGACAGGTCTGCGCATGTACTGCCAAGTGTATGAACAGACGCCCAGCCCATAGTGAAATGTTTTTTTATGGCCGGATGCGTAACGGTTCCACTTGTCTGAATGGTTGTATTTTGTTTTTTTTCGGTATAAAACCTATCAATTATTGCTATCTTCTTAAATTGGATGTATGATAATTACTGTCCGGTCCAATATGAATGATTGTAACTGTCATTCTCCTGTGGCGCAGGTTTCGGCCTGGGAGCATCCAGTTCACCGGTAACGTCCATATAGAACACAGCGCCGGCAGCTCTCATATACGGTGTCAGCCACAGAAATCCCACATAGCAGGAAAGCAGGCTCAGCAGCATAAGGGGGATAAAGCTCAGGTCCATGTAGAGGAGACGTCCTTTATTTCCTTTCATAAGCCGCAGGCTTTCTCTCATTGCCTCCATGGCACTCATGTCCGTGTTGTCCAGGAGAAGATAGTCTGCAAGGCCGAAGAACAGGCCAAGTATCATGTTCACCGCCAGATTCGTCAGACTGCCGAAGAGCATGAGAAGCAGAAAGGCATTGTCAGACATGTCCTTGTTCATATAACCCGGCAGGTCAAAAGGCAGGGCAAAGATAAACTGTATAACCAGCAGGATCAGGTGGACAACAATGAAACGGTCAGGGTGGTGTGAGAAGGCAAAGAACAAGTCTTTTACCGCAAAAGCTTCACCGCGGCTGATATTCAGCATAAGCTTTGCATAGCCTGCGCCCACAACAGCCACCAGCAGGGAAACCATATAATTGAGAAGCTGGGTGGTCACGATCCCCAGGACAGTAGCAGTGCTCATGGTACTAGTGATCAACATGGACGGCAGAAGACTGCACAGAAACATCAGGAGCAGCGCAGCCATGGGGGTGCCGTATCTGCCGGAGAGATTTTCACGGGCGATCAGCTTTATAGCAGCAGAATTTCTTTTCATAAAATAAAATCTCCATTCTTTCGTATTTAAGGAAATGGCCGGCAATTCCGGCACGTTATCATGCTTATTATAACATAACTAAACCAGGTTACAAGAGGGTAAAATGGAACCGCGAATGAGTAAAAAAGAAGAAAAAAGTCTATATATACTGGGGTGGATGCTCCTTGGAGCCGCCGCAGTCCTTGCAGGAGTCACCAAGGGCTTTCCTATGCAGAAGAAAATCTTTTCCCTTCCCTGTATCTTTTGGGAGCTGACAGGTTATTACTGTCCGGGCTGCGGAGGTACCAGGGCATGTGCAGCCCTTTTCCGGGGGGAGATCGTAAGATCCTTTCTCTGTCATCCGGTGGTGGTGTACACTGCTGTTGTCTTTGCCTGGTATATGATCTCCCACACCATAGAATACCTGACCAGGGGCAGGCTGGCAGTGGGAATGCGTTACCGCGACCTGTACCTTTATCTGGCAGCAGCCATTATACTCATCCAGTGGGTGGTGCGAAATCTTTTGAAGCTGGTATGGGGAATTGATATATTGTAAAAGCGTCCGGCATGGGAGCAGGCTCCGGTCAGACGCTTTCATAAACATTTAGATAAAATTATCACCCTCATCCGGTGCGGGATAATAGTGATCCTGTCCACCGTCATTTTGATCCGGCCGGTCCGGATCTTCATAGTCATGATCATCATCCTGACCGTAGGGGGAAGTGATGCCGCTACCGGAACCACTGCCTGGGTTTGCATTGCGGTACAGGTAATCCTGCAGGAAATCATAAATGTCATCTTCCGTATATTCTTCAGGATGTGTCAGTATATGCAGATACTGGCTGAAAAACGTACGTCCCTCACTGGTGGAGAGCATGGTGGAAGTAAAGAACAGGACAATGGCCGCCACAATGGCGATTCCTGCGGAGGAAAGTGCCATGCCGGCTTTGGCATTGCCGGGGCGGGCATAGGTTCCCTTTGATATAATGCCGAACAGGAGGCCAAGCCCTCCGAATAAAAGTGCCAAAGGCGGAAAACAGCACATGGACACAAGGGAAAGGATTCCCATTGTAAGGGCAGCGGAGGCAAAACCGGGACTGCCTTCATAGATGTGTTCTGCCGGCGGTTCAGGATAGATGACGGGACCCTGCGGGGGCTCCTGCCCATATCCCATCTCCTGGTTATTCTCATCATAAGGATCATTCATAAAGTCAAACCTCATTTCATGTATTTTCAATCATATAAGAATATTTTTTTCGTTTGTCAAACTACATTCTATCATGGATAGGAAAATAGGGCAAGACTGGAAAATATAAGGGATAGTCACAAATAGGATATAAAAGGGCATACAGAAACAATTTACAATTGAACATGGAACTATCCAATACGTGAAACTTAAAGTGAGGAATGGATGAACCATGAGCAATGCTTATGATAAAATGTTAAATCGGTTAAATGCGTACAGGCAGATGCAGAACATGAGCCAGGAGAACATGGGCAGTGTCATGGGGATTACGCAGAGCCATTACAGCAAGCTGGAGAAGGGGAAAAAGATCATCTCCGGTGAGGAGCTGTATAATCTGAAAAAGAATAATATAGATGTGGATTACCTGATCTCAGGGCGCGGCAGCCTCCGAACGGTACTGGACGAACTGATGGAACAGTGCAGCAGCAAGAAGAGAGCAGAGCTGCTCCAGCTCATTGTCTGGACCGTACAGCAGGGCATGGAATCCGCGCAGATAGCAGGGAGTGCGGCAGCGCTTTTTACCAGGGAGATCGAACTTCTCAGGTATCAGGTATTTCCTCATACCTCCAAGCGGACCATCTGGTACAAGATCCGTATGGCAAACGAAATGACCCAGAGTGAGATGGCTGATGTCCTGGACGTGAGTGTGAAGCGCTACAGGGAGATTGAAAAGGGAAATACCAGGGCCAATGCGGAGGTAGTGGCCTCCCTCTATGAGAACCTGGGATACCTGCCGTCCATCATATTGGAGGAGGACGTAGTAAATCTGTCCTGTTTGAATCATATATGGAAAGCTTTTGAAAAAGAACTGCAGGATGAACTGGAGGCATTTATCCGAAAAGGATGCGGACTTTGGGAATGCAGGCCGGGTGAGGGAGCTAAATGAAATGGAATATTATTGCGGAATAGATTTGGGGACATCAAGTGTAAAAGTTATGCTTTTGGGTGCTGACGGTGCGGTGCTGGGCACAGAGGCAGCAGGATATGACATGATTAAAAAAACACCCTGTGAGGCGGAGCAGGACATGGAATATCTTTGGCAGCAGACAAAAGAATGCATCAGGGCGCTGCTGGGCAAACACCCGGGGGCAGCGGCAGATATCCGGGGCATTAGTTTTTCGGGACAGATGCACGGTATGGCAGCAGTGGACAAAAACGGTAAGCCGGTGCGAAATGCTGTGATCTGGGCAGACCAGCGCTCCCAGGATGCCATTGGGCATATCTGGGACACCATATCCAGGGAGGAGTGGAACCGGATCACCTTAAACACACCCTGTACAGGGTTTCTCATATCCTCCCTGCTCTGGATGCGGGAACATGAACCGGAACGGTACGCCAAGACTGCAAAAGTCATGCTGCCCAAAGATTATATCCGCTTTTGTATGTGCGGCGAGGCAGCCACGGATGTGACAGATGCCTCCTCCACAGGCATATTTGATGTGAAAAAGAGGCAGTGGGCCTGGGAACTGATCGACAGGCTTGGCCTTCAGCGGGAAATGTTTCCGGTCTGCGGGGAAGCTTTTGAAAGGGGAGGCAGTGTCAGTGCTTCCTGTTCAAAGGAAACAGGGATCAGGGAGGGCACGCCCTTATTTCTGGGGGGCGGTGATTCCATGATGCAGCTGGCCGGGAACGGGATCATTAAGCCGGGAATCCTCTCCTGCAATATCGGCACTGCCAGCCAGGTGGCCTGTGCCCTTGACAAGCCGGTCTACGATACGGGATTCCGCACAAATACCTTCTGCCATACAGGCAGAGGGCTTTGGGAGATACAGGGTTCTTCCCTGACCGGAGGCGTGGCTCTGAAATGGCTCAGGGATAATATGCTTCATATGAGGGATTTTGAGGAGATGACAAGCCTGGCCGGGACAGCCCCTGCGGGAAGTGACGGACTCCTCTTTCTTCCCTATCTGAGCGGAGAGCGCTGTCCCTGCAATGACCCCAATGCCCGGGGAATCTATTTTGGCATGAGCCTGTACCACAGCCGGGAACATTTGATCCGAAGTACAATGGAAGGCGTTATTTTCGGGCTGAAGGGATCACTGGAGATATTGAAAGACATGGGGATCCGTTTTGACAGGGTGATCGCATCCGGCGGCGGAGCCAGGGGACAGCTTTTCCGGGAGATACAGGCAGATGTTTTTGAGGCTGAGATCCATACAGCAGGGGAGGCGGAACAGGCCTGCGTGGGAGCCGCCATGACGGCAGCCGTGGGCTGCGGTGCTTTTTCCTCCTATGAGGAGGCCTGCGGCGTGCTGACCCGTCCGGGAACCGAGGTGACAGTCCCGGATAAAGAGCGGGTGAAGATCTACAGGGAAGGCTTTGCCCGTTTTCAGGAGCTGTATCAGAGAAACAAAACGCTGTTTTCTTGACAAATTCCCTTCCTATTGATAAGGTGTTATATGACAAACTTGAATGAAGGATAAAAGGAGAAACCCCATGGATATCATTTTAGCATTGACAGAAGAACTGAAAGTGGAGAAGTGGCAGGTGGAAGCTGCCGTTAAACTGATAGATGAGGGAAATACCATACCGTTTATTTCCCGTTACCGTAAGGAAGCCACCGGTGCGCTGAACGACGAAGTGCTGAGAAATCTGTACGAACGCCTGAATTACCTGCGCAACCTGGAGGATAAGAAGACACAGGTGCTTGCCAGTATCGAGGAGCAGGGCAAGCTGACGGAGGAGCTGAAAAAACAGATCCTGGCAGCCCAGACCCTGGTTGTTGTGGAAGATCTATATCGTCCGTATCGTCCGAAACGCCGTACAAGAGCCACGATCGCCAAGGAAAAGGGCCTGGAACCTCTGGCAAATATTATTCTGCTGCAGATGACGGACAAGTCTCTGGAGGAGGAAGCAAAGGCATTTCTGTCTGAGGAAAAAGAAGTGGGGACAGTGGAGGATGCCATTGCAGGGGCAAAGGATATAGTGGCTGAGAGCATTTCCGATGAAGCAGACTACCGCATCCGTATCCGGGATATGACCGTGAAGAAGGGAAGGGTGATCTCTGCAGCCAAGAACCCCAAAGAACAGTCTGTCTATGAGATGTATTACGAGTATGAGGAGCCCATCGCAAAAGTGGCGGGCCACAGAGTCCTGGCCCTGAACCGGGGGGAGAAGGAAAAAATCCTGACCGTGAAGATAGAGGCGCCAACAGAGGATGTTATCCGTTACCTGGAAAAACAGGTGATCACCCGCAGCAATCCAAACACTACGCCTGTTTTGAAGGATGTGGTGGAGGACAGCTACAGCCGTCTGATCGGTCCCGCCATTGAGAGGGAAATCCGCAATGATATGACAGAGAAGGCGGAGGACGGTGCGATCAAGGTTTTCAAGAAGAACCTGGAACAGCTTCTCATGCAGCCTCCTATTGTGGGACAGGTGGTTCTTGGATGGGACCCGGCTTTCCGTACCGGCTGTAAGCTGGCTGTGGTAGACCCCACCGGAAAGGTGCTGGATACCGTGGTGGTTTATCCTACAGCGCCCACTACACCGGCTAAGATCGCAGCTGCGAAAGAAACATTGAAAAAGCTGATCAAAAAATACGGTATCACCCTGATCTCTCTTGGCAACGGAACGGCTTCCAGGGAATCGGAGCAGGTGATCGTAGAGCTTTTAAAAGAGATTCCGGAGAAGGTGCATTATGTTATCACCAATGAGGCCGGAGCTTCCGTATACTCTGCCAGTAAACTTGCCACAGAGGAATTCCCCAACTTTGATGTGGGGCAGAGAAGCGCGGCATCCATAGCAAGACGTCTCCAGGACCCGTTGGCGGAGCTGGTAAAAATTGATCCAAAATCCATCGGTGTAGGCCAGTACCAGCATGACATGAACCAGAAGAAGCTGGGCGAAGCCCTGTCAGGCGTGGTGGAGGACTGTGTAAACAAGGTGGGTGTGGATCTGAACACTGCCTCGGTCTCTCTTCTGGAGTATGTGTCCGGTGTCAGCAAGGCAATCGCAAAGAACATTGTAACCTACAGGGAAGAAAACGGACGTTTTGAGAACCGAAAGCAGCTTCTGAAAGTGGCAAAGCTGGGACCAAAAGCCTTTGAGCAGTGTGCCGGGTTCCTGCGCATCACAGGCGGGAAAAACCCTCTTGACGCTACCAGTGTCCATCCCGAGAGCTATGAAGCTGCGGAAAAACTCCTGGACAGTATGGGAATGAAGCCGGCGGATATCTTTGGCGGCAATGCGGTATATTATGTGAAGGACTACAAGAAGATGGCAGAGAAGCTGGGCGTGGGGGAGATGACCCTGAGAGATATTGTAAAAGAGCTCACTAAGCCGGGCCGCGACCCACGAGAAGAGATGCCGAAACCGGTGCTGCGCACAGACGTTCTGGATATGAAGGACTTAAAAGAGGGCATGGTCCTGAAAGGAACGGTGAGAAATGTCATTGATTTCGGAGCGTTTGTAGATATCGGGGTGCATCAGGACGGCCTGGTTCACATTTCCCAGATGACGGAACGGTTTATCAAACATCCCCTTGAGGCGGTCAGTGTCGGTGACGTTGTGGATGTGAAAGTTCTCAGTGTGGATTTGAAAAAGAAGAGGATTTCTCTTACTATGAAAGGTATCTGAGGATACGGAAAGGAAGCGTGGAGAATGAATGCAAACAGAGTAAGGATCGAGAAGCTGCAGGAAGAGATGGCAGCGGCAGGCATGGACATGTATCTTGTGCCCACAGCGGATTTTCACCAGTCGGAGTATGTGGGGGCGTATTTTAAGGTGCGTGCCTGGCTTTCAGGATTTACCGGATCTGCGGGAACCCTGGTGGTGACCAGAGACAGTGCATATCTCTGGACAGACGGGCGGTATTTTATCCAGGCGGGAAAAGAGCTGGAGGATACCGGTATTACCCTTATGAAAATGAGGGAAGAAGGCGTTCCTACCGTGGACCAGTTCCTGGAGAAAAATATTCCGGTGGGCGGCTGTCTGGGGTGTGACGGAAGGACCGTCAGTGTGAGCCAGGGAAAGGCTTATGCGGACATGATGGAAAGAAAACAGGGCCGTTTTCTGTGCCAGGACGATCTTGGCGGAAAAATCTGGAGTGACAGACCTATGATGTCAAGAGAGCAGGCCTTTCTTGTGGACGTGAAATATGTGGGCAGATCCAGAGAAGAGAAGCTGGCAGATGTCCGCAGGATCATGAAAGAAAAGGGTGCCAATACCCATCTGCTCTCCAGCCTGGATGATATTGCGTGGCTGCTGAACATCAGGGGCAATGATATTGAGTGCAATCCTGTGATCCTCTCCTATGTGATCCTCACAGAGAAGGACGTATATTTCTATGTACAGGAGGAGGCTGTATCCGCTGAAGTCCGGGAAGAACTGAAGAAGTCCGGAATCACGGTCCTTCCTTACTTCCAGGTGTATGAGGACGTGAAAAAACTTGCGGATGAAGATGTAGTACTGCTTGATGAAGCGGTTGTCAATTATACTCTGTTTGAAAATATCCCTGCGGGTGTAAAGATGGTGGACTGTGTTAATCCGTCCAAACCTATGAAAGCCATGAAGAACCGGGTGGAGAGGGAAAATGTGCGCACAGCCCACATAAAGGATGCAAAGGCTATGTGCCGGTTTATATACTGGCTGAAGCAGAACGTGGGAAAAGAGGAGATAACAGAGTACAGCGCTGCAGAGAAAAGCTATGAACTGCGTGCCCAGGACCCTGATTTCCTGGATTTGAGCTTTGGAACCATCTGCGCCTACGGACCGAATGCGGCTATGTGTCATTATGCACCTGCCAAAGACGACTGCGCCAAAGTGGAGCCGGTAGGATTCTTTCTCATTGACTCCGGCGGACAGTATTGGCAGGGGACTACAGATATCACCAGAACCATTGCGGTTGGTGAGCTGACACAGGAACAAAAAGAACATTTCACACTGGTGCTCAAGGGAAACATCCGTCTGGCAACTGCAAAGTTTATGTATGGAATGGGCGGAGCGCATCTGGATTGTCTGGCAAGAGGCCCGCTGTGGGAGAGAGGTCTTGATTTCAATCACGGTACGGGACACGGTGTGGGATTTCTTCTGAACGTACACGAGGGACCCCAGAATATTAATTGGAACAGCGCGATCCGTCCGGGGGGCTATGTGCCTCTGGAGGAGGGGGTGCTGATCTCCGACGAACCGGGACTTTACCTGGAAGGCAGATACGGGATCCGCTGCGAGAATCTGCTCATGTGCCGAAAAGGTGAGAAAAATGCCTACGGCCAGTTCATGGAGTTTGAGGTTGTGACCCTGGTTCCCTTTGAGCGGGAGGCGATCCTGCCGGAACTTCTCGGAGAAGAAGAACGCAAATGGCTCAATGCTTATCACAAACACGTATATGAGACCATAGCACCTCTTCTTGAAAACAAGGAGGAGCGTGAGTGGCTTAAGGAGGCTACAGCCGAGATTTAAGCCGTGATCTAACACAGTCAACGGAAGTATAACAGGAAGACGCTTATATCTGTACTTGGTTATGGATATAAGCGCTTTTTGTTAGGAAAAATAAAAAACCGGTGTAACAAGTGACCGGACACGCAGTGTACCGTTACCTTCAAACCCGTTACTATTCACAGCCCTGCAAAAAACGCAGTTCTGTAAACAGTAACACGCTTCGCGATGCACAGATATGGAGCATTCTGCCCCATATGGCGCTGGCTGCCTCGGGATTTTCATGCGCAAGCGCATAAAAACACCTCGCGGGATAGCAGCCGTGAATAGTAACTCAAACCCTATCATGGAAAAAACAGTTGGGGAATGGCATTGTCAATGTAGTGCCTGCAATGATAGAATAACAGCAGAGGAGTTTGTGTGACAGTTCGGGTGACCGGACTGCTGCCGGTTCGTGACACAACCTGGAGGAAGAGATGAAAATACGAGAAATGATTTTGATCACCCTGTCAGCAGGTGTTTTGCTGTTT
Source organism: Blautia marasmi (assembly GCF_900258535.1). NCBI lineage: Bacteria > Bacillati > Bacillota > Clostridia > Lachnospirales > Lachnospiraceae > Blautia > Blautia marasmi. Next base: position 1,454,417 of record NZ_OIWX01000001.1, on the reverse strand, counting down.
GCAGGATGCGGTGCAGGACAGAAGGATATAGCCAAAGAGGAGGGCGACCCATATGTGACGGCTTCCTTATTCTGCGATGTGAATTTCTGGGAACCGCCCTCTTGGAGTACAGGAGAGGGGACCATTACCGGGGATATTACCGAAAAGACAGGCTTGGCCCTGGATATTACCGTGCCGCCCCAGAATGCAGACGCACAGCTCAGTCTGATGCTGCTGAATGATGAACTGCCGGACATCATATCCCTCACGGATGAGACGACGATCAGCCAGCTCATCACATCAGGAAAGGTCTGGAACCTGGAGGAATTTTTAAAAAAGTATTGTCCGGATTCCCATCTCCTGAAGTCTTTTCCCGAAGATATAAAAAAGGAACTGATCAAGCGGGACGGCGGCTGGTATGCGTATCCCTCCCATATGAATTCCCAGGATTCCAGGAAAATCTGGAAGCCCAGTTCCAAGTTCTTTGAGGACTGGACCAACTATAATGACAACAATGCAGTCATATGGAACAGGGAACTGCTCAGGAAAGCAGGGCTGACTATTGAGGATGTGCAGACAGAGGAACAGGTTCTGGCTGCCTGGGAACAGGTGAAAAATATGCATCTGGACGTAGGCGGGGAAGCGGTGATCCCTCTTTTGGTTGATGGAAAGGGATACAGCGACCCCACCGTGAAATTTCTGGAATACACTTTTGGCGCCGAGCGGGTGGACGAGAACGGAAATTACCGGGATATCCTTCTGCAGCCTGAAGCAAAACATGCGCTTCTGTTTTTAAATGAGGCTATACGGAAAGGCTATGCATCTCCGGAACAGCTTACTTATGAAAATGCAAAGATAAAGACCCTGATGGCCAAAGGAAATGTGTTCTGTTTTATAGGCAATGTGGCAAACAGCGGCATTGATTACACCGAATGGGTCTCCTCAGGTCCCATCTTTTCCTCAGGCGGGGAGACCCCGGTTCTCGGAAAAAATCTGAGAGCTCCCACAGGCTGGCTGGGAACGTTTATCTCAAAAGACTGCAGCCATCCCGCCCAGGTAGCGGCATGGCTGGATTATATGAGCAGTGATGACGGGCTTTTATTTTGGAGCTTTGGATATGAGGGCAGTGATTATCATCTGGACGACCAAGGATATGTGGTACAGACAGAAAAAGGGGAAAAAGCATCTCTGGATTACGGGCAGACCGGGCAGGGGGCCTGGTGGATGTTTGACAACTTTTCCTGGGAGAGAAGCGTACTGCCGGAACCGAAAAAAGGCAGCAGCGCAGCAGCAGAAAAGGAGATCTTTACAGCCTACGGCAGCCATGAGAGGACAGCGGGCTATGATGAATCCCTGCTTCCCTTAACTGCGGAGGATATCCCCCCGGAGAGCGAGGAGGGGATCCTGGATGCGAAAATAAGGGAATATCAAAAGGAACAGATTCCCCGGATCATCCTGGCGGAAAGCCGGGAGGAAGCCGAAGCCCGGTATACGGAGATGACGGAAACCCTGAACAGAATGGGAATTGACAGCGTGGATGCCTATAAGAATGAGATATATCAGAAAAACTGCAGGGAGTACGGCAAGAGTATAGAGAAAATAAACGTGACAGTTCAGTAGGCCTGCATATTCATTTATAAATGAGGGAGAGGACAACTATGAGGAAGAGATTAAAAGACAGTTTATGGCTTCAGCTTATCGCCTTCACTGCCCTTATTATGTTCCTTCTGCTGGCGGCATACACTGTGACGGACAGCTATTCCAGCAGAATGCTCAGGGACCGGACCATTGATCTGAACGAAAAGATTCTGCTGCAGGTAGAAGGAAAAATGGAAGATTTCCATGATACGCTGAACCACGTAGCCACTGCCATGGCCTATGCGCCCACAACATATGACTATTTTACCATGGACCCTGTTGCGAGAGTCATGGCGTCAGAAGATCTGTCGGAGATATTTTCCAATACGGTTTTGCTGGAGAGTGACATAGCGGGGATCTATCTCTATGACACCTCTCTGAACCAGATCGCAGCCATGGGAAAGGCAGCAAATAACCCGGATTTTGTAACACTTTTGAAAAAAAAGATGGAATTTGGAGATATCTTTTATCTGAATCAGGCCGGTGTGCCTTTTTATACGGTATATTTTCCGGTCTATGATCTGAATAACCGGAAGTACGGCATTCAGATCGGCATGTGCGTGATGATGATGCGGACAGATAACCTGTCAGGGCTTCTGGAGGATTCCCAGACCACGGAGAATACACAGGTATATCTGCTGGACGGCAATGATCAGATAATCGCTTCCAGAGGAAATGACGGGCTGGAAGAGCTGGACAGAAGTATGATGAGGAGCACGGACGGCTATTATGTGAAAGTGCGCAGTGTGCGCATGGACGGATGGAAAGTGGTCAGCCGTATACCGGAAAGTGAAATGAACAGCAGCACCGAGAACGGCAAAAAATTTGTGACCACAGCCTATGTGCTGGCATTTGCCCTCCTGATACTGCTTGTATGGTTCTGTTATAAACGTTTTGTAGGGCCACTGCACCGGGTGGACCTGTTTATCCAGGGGATTGTGTACAGGCCTGAGGAGAGAATGGAGATCGGCAGGGAGGATGAGATCGGTACAGTGGTGCAAAGCCTGAATCATATGCTGGACAAACAGCAGAAGATGAACCAGGAAATCCGGGAATCCCAGAAAAAAATGTATGAGGCGGAAATCGCCAAGAAACAGCTTCAGGTTTTGGCCTACCGGAATCAGATCAATCCTCATTTTCTGTATAATACTTTTGAGTGTATCTGTTCCATGGCACTGTACTATGAGGTGGAGGATATTGCGGAGATCACCATGGCGCTGTCAAAGGTATTCCGCTTTGCCGTAAAAGGGGATAACATTGTCAGTGTGGAGGAGGAAGTCAGCTACATCCGGGAATATGCCAAGATCATAGATTACCGCTTCATGGGTAAAATAGATGTGGATATTGAGATGGATGAGACGGTGAAAGAGAAGCGGGTGATCAAACTCATGCTTCAGCCTCTGGTGGAAAATGCCGTATTCCACGGTCTGGAACAGAAAATGGAGGACGGGGAAGTAAATGTATCCATACACATGGAGGGGGAGAGCCATATGATGTTTGTGGTGGAGGACAACGGCTGTGGGATTGAACCGGCAAAACTGGTATGGATGCGGGACAATCTGGACAGCAAGCCGACCGGACAGAAGGGGATCGGAGTGGCCAACATATACCAGAGACTAAAGTTATTTTACGGGGATGACGTGGTATTTCGGATAGAGAGCAGATTGGGAGTGGGGACAAAAATCACAATCATAATACCGGATGAGGTAGAGGAAAGGGGCGGTGAAAATGTACAGGATTTATCTGGCAGATGATGAAACATGGGTGGTGATCGGTTTGAAAAAGCAGATTGAAAGATCAGGACTGCCGTTTCAGGTGATCGGGGAAGCAAACAATGGGGTGGCTGCCATGGAGGAGATTTTGGAGAAAAAGCCTGATGTCCTGATCTCCGATATCCGTATGCCCGGCCTGAACGGTCTGCAGCTTTTGGAGAAGATCAGAGAGAAAGGGTTGGATGTGAAAGTGATCTTTATCAGCGGGTACGCAGAATTTGAGTATGCGCAGTCCGCGATCCGGATGGGGACATTTGACTATCTGCTGAAACCGGTGGAGCAGGAGAAGCTGGACCAGGTTCTGGAAAGACTGCTGGGAGCATTCAGAAGCGAGCGGGGGGAGGCGGAGGAAGTATCTGCGGCGGAACCCATAAACTCCTCCATGATGAACAAGATCATCCGGGAGATACAGGAGAGATACACAGAAAATATCACCCTCTCCGGCCTGGCGGAGGCTCACGGGATCAGCACCGGTTATCTGAGCAGCCAGTTAAAGGCAGAGCTGGGACTCTCCTTCTCAGAGTATATTACCTCAAAACGAATCCAGAAAGCAAAGGAGCTGCTTGCGGATGAAAGCCTTTCCGTGGAATCCATTGCAGAGCAGACAGGTTATAATGACTATTTTTATTTCATAAAGGTTTTCAAGAAAAACACAGGGATCTCCCCCAGCAAATACAGGAAGAATCTGTAGAAATGTAACAGATTAGAAAATCCCTTCCCAATGACGGGATGCCTGCTGCCGCCGCGCATTTATACGGTCAGCGCAGTGCAGGCATGTTTGAACGATTATGTAGCATTGAACAAAAGCCGGTAAAATTTTTACCCGGAATCAAAAAAAGTACCAAAATAAAAAAATAATTACATGTGCATTCTGTGATTCTCCATTTATAATATAGATAAATCCATTAGTGATTATGACAAAGCAGCAATCTGAAAGATTTGTCTTGTAGAAAGCGGTTTCATATATTATACTGGAAGTATTACAATCTATACATTATATATGAACAGGTGAGACAATGGGAAAAGAGAGAGTTAGTATTTATCATATCGCAAAGGAAGCAGGCGTATCCCCGGCAACCGTTTCCAGGGTCCTGACAGGCAATGCCAATGTCAGCACAGAGAAGCGGATCAAGGTGGAGACTCTGATCAAGAAATATGATTTCCGGCCAAATGCCATGGCGCGCAGTCTGAGCAGTACAAAGACAAAGCTCATTGGTTTCCTGATCCCGGATATCAGAAATCCTTTTTATGCAACACTTGCCGTGGCCTGTGAGAGGGCTGCCAATGAGAGAGGCTACAGCCTGATGCTCAGCAATTATCTGAATGATATGGAGCTTCAGGAACAGAACCTGCAGAAGATGATCGAGATGCGGGTGGATGCCCTGATCATGATCGGCGGCAAAGTGGATGAGATGGTTTCAGACGAGGAGTATGTGGAGAAGATCAACCAGATCACAGATACGATCCCGGTGGTCATCACAGGCAAACTGGACGGCAGTGACTGCTACCAGGTTAATATAGATCAGAAAAAGGCCATGGAGGCTGCAATGGAACATCTCATTGCGTACGGCCACCAAAAGATTGCGCTTATTGGAGGCAGGAAAGATGTGAATTCCACTTATACAAAGCGGGTCATTTACAGAAGCAGTCTGAGAAAACATGGGATCGCATTTTCTGCGGATGACATTGTGGAGACACCGGAGTATTCCGTGGAGTGCGGGCTTCAGGTGATGGACAGGATTTTCGACAGCGGACAAGAACTTCCCACAGCGGTCATTGCCATCAACGATTTTATGGCAATGGGCATTATGCAGTCTATCCGCCGCCACGGACTTTTTATACCGGAAGACATCTCCATTTTAAGTTTTGATGACACATTTATCGCGGAATCAGAGACACCATGCCTGACAAGTGTGGGATATAATTATGACAGATTTGCCAATACTCTGGTAGAGACAGCGCTCATGGCGATCGAGGGGGAAAATCCGTCAAAAATGCAGCTCATACCCCCTAAACTGGTGATCCGTGAGTCAACGGCAAAGTATAAGGGATAAGAGAAAATGTAAACGATCTTAAAATATAGAAGAGTTAGATTATGCCCATAATGAAACGGGTTTCAATATGAGGGGCGTGAGTATCGTGGAAATACATAAAAACATCTGCAGTTAAAGGGCAGTTGTAATAAAAGAGAACAAGAACAGGAGGAAATGTACGTGTGTTTAACCTAGGAGAGTGAGTGGAAACAGGCAATTGTTGAAACCGATTTCAAAAAGAGGAGGAGAATGATGTGAAAGCAAGGAAAAATAAAACAGGAACAGCGGTCATGGCAGGTACCCAGAAGCCATTCTTGAAAAAAGTAAAGGATAACCGGACATTGCTGCTGATGTGTCTTCCTGCCGTGGTGTTTTTTATAGTCTTTAATTACTGCCCCCTGCCGGGTGTGTACATAGCGTTTACGAACTATAATTTCCGGGATGGAATCTTCGGCAGTCCGTTTGTGGGACTGAAGAATTTTGAATTCCTGATCCAATCCGGTGAACTTTGGAAATTGACCAGAAATACACTGCTTTATAATGTGGTCTTTATTGTTCTGGGCAATGTGGTACAGATCACACTTGCCGTTATGCTCAACGAAGTGCGCAACAAATACTTTAAAAAAGTATCCCAAACCATTATGTTCCTGCCGTATTTCATCTCTGTGGTATTGATCGGAGCCATCGCATTTAATATCCTGAATTACGATACAGGTGCTTTAAATACCCTGCTGCGTGAAACCGGCGGAGACCCTGTCAAGATTTACAGTATGGCAGGTATATGGCCGTTTATCATTATCTTCTGTCAGATGTGGCAGCAGACAGGATACGGTTCGGTTGTTTATTTTGCAGCGATCTGCGGCATTGATTCCGGTATGATGGAGGCCGCGGAAGTGGATGGAGCAACGAGCTGGCAGAGGATCCGCTACATCATCCTTCCAAGCCTGAAACCTACATTTATTATTCTTCTGCTCTTTGCTTTAGGCGGCATTATGAAGGGTAACTTCGGTTTATTCTGGAACATGGTAGGAAATAACTCCCAGCTCTTCCAGACAACAGATATTATTGAGACGTTTGTATACAGGACCATGACAACGCAGAACAACTTCTCTACATCGTCTGCAGTGGGGCTGTACCAGTCCATCTTTGGATTTGCCCTTGTTATGTTCAGTAACTGGCTGGTAAAACGGATCGATCCGGATTACGCATTATTCTAGGAGGTGAGTAAAGTGCAGAATCAAAATAAGACAAAGATAAAACAGGACGCCAGTACCTGGATCGTAAAAATCATTTCTTATCTGGTGATCACAGCTTTTGCGCTGATCTGTCTGCTGCCGTTTATTCTTATCATATCGGCTTCATTCAGTACGGAGAGCGTGATCATGAAGGAAGGGTTCGGCCTGCTTCCGAAAGAGTTTACATTGGATGCATATACCTGGGTGTTCCGTTTCCCGAAAATGATACTGGGCTCTTACGCAGTCACCATCCTTCTTACGGTCTGCGGAACCCTTGTGGGACTGTTCGTCATTGCCATGACCGGCTATGCCCTGCAGAGAAAGGATTTTCCCTTCAGAAATCTAATATCCTTTTTCATATACTTTACAACCCTGTTTTCCGCAGGTATGGCGCCCACTTTCATCTGGGTATCCAGATATCTGCAGTTAAAAGGTACATACTTTGCCGTGTTCTTCCAATTACTTATGACCCCGTGGCTGATCATTCTGATGAAGAACTTTGCAAAATCCGTGCCCTTTGAGATCACCGAGTCCGGTAAGATTGACGGGGCCGGAGACTTCAGGATTTTTATTTCCCTTGTTCTGCCCATGCTGAAACCGGCGCTGGCAACTGTGGGTCTGTTTCTGGCTCTGGGCTACTGGAACGAATGGTACCTCTCATCCCTGTATCTGGGTTCAGAGGTGGATTATAAGCCGCTGCAGTATTATCTGTACAACATCATAAACCAGGCCGCTGCGCTTAAGAACTCAATGGCCGGTGCCGCTGTGACGGTTGCAGACCTTCCGTCCAATACACTGAAGATGGCCACAGCGGTTGTGGCAACCGGACCGATCGTATTTTTGTATCCTTTTGTACAGAAGTATTTTATCTCCGGTATCACCGTGGGAGCGGTAAAAGGCTGATATTTTGTAACTGCTGACTGATATGAATTACCCTGTAAGGGATTTATATGAATAAAAAATATAAGAAGTGGAGGATCAAAATGAAAAAGAATACCACAGTAAAACGTACTCTGGCCCTGACCATGGCGGTATTAATGGGAGCAAGCCTGGCAGGCTGCGGAAGCAAAGGCGGTGACGGAGGTTCCAAAGTAAAAGAGGACGGAACCATTGACACTTCCAGTCATGAAGTCATCAACATGCTGGTTCTGGGAAACAAACCTTCCAACGGCAGATTAGATGAGGTGCTGAAAGGGTTAAACAAAGTCCTGACTGAAAAAGTAAATGCAGAGCTGGAACTCACTTATGTTGAGTGGGCTGACTGGCAGACACAGTATAATACACAGCTTTTAAGCGGTGACGCATCCCTTGACATTATCACAACCGCTACAGACTGGCTGTACGGATGGGAAAATGCGCAGAAAGGTGCATTCCTGCCCCTGACAGAAGATATGCTGAAGACATACGCACCGAAGACCTGGGAACAGGTTGACGCTGACGGCAACTGGGATATCTGCAAATTGAACGATGAGATCATGTTCATCCCTGAGGATAAATACACCCAGTATACAAACCATGGAATGATGTACCGTGGAGACTGGGCAAAAGAGGCAGGCATCACGGACGGAACCATCACAAAATTTGACGAACTGACCACATATTTCAAATATGTAAAAGACAACAAGCCGGATGTTGTTCCGTGGGATGCAGGAAAGAATAACCTGGGAAGCCTTCTGGAGCCATACATTTTATCTAATACAAATTACCGTCCGCTTATCGGATGTAATGCAGGTAACTATGAATTCTGGTTTACCTCCAAAGAAGATCCTTATACCGTTTCTTCTCCGTTCATGGAAGACGATGCCATCTATGAAGCTGCAGATATCATGAAAGAATGGAATGAGATCGGCGTATGGCGTGAGGATGCCCTGAACTATGACGGCGATACCAGAGTGGAAATGTATGCAGGTACCTGCGCGGCAGACCAGCACCACAGCCAGACTTACTATTCACAGGTAAAACCCAACATGGATGTAAAACAGCCGGGTTCTGATGTGAAAATGTATTACTGGGGACAGGAAAACAACAATGTGGCAAAACCACTCAAGACTCACGGCGCCGCAGCGATCAGCGCAAACTCCAAACATCCGGAGAGAGCATTGATGGTATATGATCTGCTGCGCAACGACGAAGAGTGCTACCGTTACATCAACTATGGTGTTGAGGGAACAGACTACATTGTGACAGAGGACGGCAAGCTGGATTATCCGGAAGGATGGGATGAGGCAACTGACAAAGTGGATGCCAACTTCTGGTGCGGACGTAACGATGACCTGGAGCTGCAGAATGTAAGCTGGTGGGATGGCACACAGGATATGATCGACAACTATGATAAGATTGCATATGACTATGAATTTGAAAACCTGATCATTGACAAAAATGCAATTGAGACACAGCAGGCAGCCATTGCCAATGTATTATCTGAATATCTGCCTCAGCTTGGTTATGGTAAATATGATGATCCCCACAAAGCCATCGACGAAATGAGGGAAAAGATCAAAGCAGCCGGCTATGAAGAAGTAAAGGCATCTATCCAGAAAGATATTGATGCATTCAGAGGCGAAAAGTGATAAAATCATAATTAGGAAAATTTAGTAAAACGCATGGGAATACCAATACTGGCGCAGCAAAAAGTGCCCGGCATTTGGCATTCCCATTTGCCGTATGAACAAATGAAAGTTCAGAAAGGAGTAACTGTGGAAAAATTTGAAATAAAGGATGATTTTTATCTGGACGGAAAAAAGATCAAGATTATTTCCGGAGGGATGCATTATTTCCGTGTGGTTCCTGAATATTGGAGGGACCGACTGGAAAAATTAAAGGCTTTGGGATGTAATACGGTTGAGACCTATATTCCCTGGAACCTTCATGAGAAGGAGAAAGGTGTGTTTGATTTCAGCGGTATTCTGGATATTGCCCGTTATGTGAATACGGCCCAGGAGTTGGGACTGATGGTGATCTTAAGGCCGTCTCCCTATATCTGTGCGGAGTGGGAATTCGGCGGACTTCCCTATTGGCTTCTGCGGGAGGACGGTATGCGCCTTCGCTGCATGTATGAGCCTTATCTGCAGCATGTGAGAGAATACTATGAGGAGCTTTTTAAGGTCATTGCGCCTCTGCAGTATACCAAGGGCGGTCCGGTCATTATGATGCAGGTTGAGAATGAGTACGGCTACTATGGCGATGACAGGGAGTATCTGGAATACATGAAGGATCTCATGACAGAATGCGGATGTGAGGTTCCTCTTGTCACTTCAGACGGTCCGTGGGGAGACGCCTTTGACTGCGGAAAAATAGACGGTGTCCTGCAGACTGGGAATTTTGGCTCCAAGGGAAAAGAACAGTTTGCCATTATGCGTGAGAAGATAGGGGACAAGCCCCTTATGTGCATGGAGTTCTGGGTGGGCTGGTTTGACAACTGGGGTGTGGAATGCCATCAGACCGGAGATCTGGATGAGCATGTGAAGGATTTGGACGAAATCCTGTCTGAGGGGCATGTGAATATTTATATGTTTGAGGGCGGTACGAATTTTGGATTTACAAATGGCTCCAACTACTATGATGTGCTGACTCCGGATGTGACTTCCTACGATTATGATGCCCTGCTGACTGAGGACGGCAGGATCACACCCAAATATGAAGCGTTCCGCCGGGTTATCAGCAAATATGCGGAGATACCGGAAGTAAGTCTGAGTACGGAGATAAAAAGAAAAGACTACGGAACGCTGAGGACAGCCAGAAAAGCCGGGCTTTTCGGAAACCTGAAAAACATAGCCTCTCCGGTTGACTGTGTATATCCTCAGTCCATGGAAAAGCTGGGCCAGGGATACGGCTACATCTTGTACGAAAGTCCGTTGAAATACGAGGGACCTATTGAAAAGATCCGTCTGTGGGGCGCCAATGACAGAGCAAATATGTTTGTGGATGAAAAGCCTGTACTGACACTGTATGACAGGGAACTGCTGACAGAGTATGCGTTTGAGGATCCGATCCAAAAGGGGGAAAAAATCTCCATTTTGATGGAAAATATGGGCCGCGTCAACTTTGGGCCGGCTCTGGAGCAGCAGCGCAAAGGAATCGACAGAAGCGTGCAGATCAACGGCCACCAGCATTATCACTGGACAGAATACTGCCTGCCAATGGAAGATTTAAGCGGTCTCGATTTTGAGGTCCCGATCAAAGCGGGAGAGCCGGGATTCTATGAATTTACATTTGAGGCTGACGAGACAGGGGATACCTTCCTTGACTTTACCGGATGGGGAAAAGGCTGTGTGCTGGTCAATGAATTTAATATCGGACGTTTTTGGGAGATCGGTCCGCAGAAGCGGTTATATATACCGGCCCCGCTGTTGAGAGAAGGGGAAAATACGATCCTTATTTTCGAGACAGAGGGAAAGGCGCCGGGCAGCATCTCACTTTGCGGTGAACCGGACCTAGGATAAAGAGATGTATTATGAAATAAATGCCAATATCCTGCCGCAGATCAGGCTGGTGGACACAGCCGTGCTGGAGCCGCCCTATGTACACAGAAAGCGGCAGCCGGATGAATATATTTTGTATATTATGAAGCAGGGGGTGCTGTACCTGAGGGAAGAGGAAAAAGAGTATGAACTCAGGGAAGGAGATGTACTTCTGCTGGATACGGACTTTGTGCACGAAGGACTGAAGGCCTCCGAGTGTGAGTATTATTATATCCATTTCCGCCATCCTCAGATCTACAGAAGAGAGGTGCAGCCGGGTTTTATGGAGAATCTTCTGCGAATCCGGGGAACCTGCCTGCAGCAGGACAGCGGTTCCCATAAGCGGTACAGAGATGACGTCCTTTGGCTGCCGAAACACGTTTCTCTGGGCAGAAAGGGAGGATATCTGCGGGTACTGAAGCTGATCCAGGAGGCCATGGAACAGCATAGAAACCAGATGGAGAATTATAAAGTAGCGTGTGAGTGCCGCTTTATGGAGGCCCTGGTGGCAATCTCCAGGGAGGCCTTGTCTTCCTGGACGGCCAGGCCCACCCACGGGATCCCATCCTCCTATCACCGGGTCCATGAGCTTTTGAATTATTTGAATGAGAATTATCACAGGCAGATATCAGGTGCAGGAATTGAGGAGGAGTTTTCCTGTAATTTTGATTATCTGAACCGGGTATTTAAAAAGAACATCGGAAAAACCATCTTCGCCTGCCTGAATGAAATACGCATACACCGTGCCATGGAGCTGCTGGCTACCACTTCCATGAAGATCTCCGCCGTGGGATACCGGGTGGGGTTTAAGGATGACGGATATTTTTGCAAGGTGTTTAAAAAGTATACCGGGATATCACCGGGGCAGTATGGGGCTTTGGCAGGGGTGAGGGAGATGGAGTGTGAGGACGGTAACGGAAATTTACAATAAAGTGACATAATCTCATGACAGCATGTTATAATACTTCATATGTAACTGTTCAGTACCTTCACAGCTACAGGCAAAAATCCATGCAGAATCGCCTTTGGCGATGGATTCCATAATTTATGCAGCAGCAAGTGCTGCACTATCATGTAAGTATAATGTCTGGTGCAATGTGAATAATATTCAGCAGGAGGGCCAAAACGATGGGCATTTATTTGAATCCCAATAACATTGGGTTTAAAGAAGCAGTAGCTTCCGAAATATATGTGGATAAAACAGGTTTAATAGAATACACAAACAAAGTATTTGGCACTCAGCAGAAATATTTATGCGTCAGCCGTCCAAGAAGATTTGGAAAAACTATGGCAGCCAGTATGCTGACGGCCTATTATAGCTGTGGATGTGATTCAAGGGAGCTGTTCAGAGGACTGCAGATTGAAAGGGCGGAGTCATTTAAAGAGCATTTGAATCAGCATGATTTAATATTCCTAAATATACAGAAATTCCTCAGCCGGGTTGAGAAGCCTGAGGATTTAGTCTTATATCTGCAGGAAAGAGTCCTGGAAGAGTTATATGAAAATTATCCATTTCTGACAGAAAAAGAAAAATGCAAGCCGGTGGAAAAGAAAACCAGAAAACTGGCAGGTATTTTAGAAGAAATATATAAAATAACAGGTAACCAGTTTGTATTTATTATTGATGAATGGGACTGTATTTTCCGGGAAGAGCAGCATGATACAAAAGCACAGACAGAATATCTTGATTTTTTAAGGGATTTGCTAAAAGATGCGGAGTATGCAAAGCTGACTTATATGACAGGGATCCTTCCCATTAAAAAGTATGGGTCACATTCAGCGCTTAATATGTTCATGGAATTTTCAATGACAAATCCCAAGGGACTCGCAGAATATGTGGGATTTACAGAAGTAGAAGTGAAAAATCTTTGTGTGGAATTTGGGATGGACTTTGGAGAGACAAAGCAATGGTATGATGGATATCAATTTAGAAAAGCACCTCATGTATATAGTCCAAAATCCGTAGTTGATGCAATGCTGAATCAGGAATTTGACAATTATTGGACACAGACAGAGACGTATGAGGCATTGAGAATTTATATAGATATGAATTTTGATGGGCTAAAAGACAGTATTGTCCGGATGCTTTCCGGTGAAAGATGCAGGATCAATACAAATACGTTTGTTAATGATATGACATCACTTAAGACCAGGGATGATGTTTTGACCTTATTGATCCATCTGGGGTACTTGGCGTATGATATGTGGGAAAAAGAGGTATTTATTCCGAATGCAGAAATAAGTTCAGAATTTGTAAATGCAATAGAGGGAGCAGGGTGGAATGCCGTTATAAAGGCAATCCGTACATCCGAAATGCTTTTGGAAGCTACGTGGAAAAAAGATGCGGATGCTGTAGCGGAAGGAATAGATGCTTCACATTTAGAGACATCAGTTTTGACATATAATAATGAAAATTCACTCAGTTGTACTATCACCCTGGCATATTATAGCGCAAGGATATATTATGATATTTTCAGAGAAATGCCCACAGGTGAAGGATTTGCGGATATTGTGTTTCTTCCGAAAATTAATCATTCGGATAAACCGGCTATGATAATAGAATTAAAATGGAATAAATCTGCAAAAGGTGCTATAAATCAGATGAAAGAGAAACGCTATATTAAAAATCTGGAGAGTTACTCAGGGAATTTATTGTTAGTGGCAATTAATTATAATATAAAGACAAAGAGACACGAATGTGTGATTGAATCTGTTGAAAAAAACTGACGGTCACGCTGATCATTTTTGCAAAACGGGAGCCCCTGTATGGTGCTCCCGTTTTGCTGACTAGACATGGGCCGCGACTGTTTTTGCGGTCCATTTTCTGGATCTCCAGCGTATCAGATAGGCAGTTCCGCGGAAAAATTCGTCCATGGCAAAGGCGATCCAGCACCCTGCAAGGCCAAGTCCCATGCGGATTCCCAGAATATAGGAAAAGAGAATACTCATGGTCCAGCAGGATATCATAGATACCGTCATGGGATAGATCACGTCCCCGGCGCCGCGCAGGGAATTTTCTTCCACATGGTTGAATCCCCGGCCGGTTTCTACCAGGATATCAATGAGCATCAGATGCCTGCCCATGGCAATGATCTGGGGGTCCGAGGTAAAGCATCCAAGCAAAGGCTCTGCCAGAAGAAAGATCAGGAAGGAAAGGGTCACGTTGGCGCCTATGGTCAGTTTCAGGTTCTGAAGATTTAACTTGTATGCCTGCTCATATTTACCCGCTCCGGCGAGCCATCCTATCATAAGGGAAGTGGATAATCCCAGACTCATACCGAATACATATACGTAAAATACAATATTGGACACATATATTTTAGTGGAGATAGCACCAACCCCCAATATAGCAATGATGGAGGTGGAGACTACCTGGGAAAGATTGTAGGAAATGGTGCTGACACCTCCCGGGATGCCCACCTTCAGCATAGTTGTGACAATTTTCAATGAAGCGGGACCTTTTTTTCTGAAATTCAGCCCCAGCGGTATTTTCCGCAGGAAAGTGAGTATCAGGAGCAGTCCAAACAACTGGCTGCATACATAGGCGGCAGCAATGCCGGATACCCCGGAAAGAGGAAGTTCTACCGGGCGGAAAATGATCAGATAGTCCAGTGCGGCGTTCATACAGTTCATGGTCAGGGACACGCAGACAGATATCTTAGGTTTCCCGTAACTTCTGAAAATACCGGAGACGCTGGATGTCACTGCCTGGAAAAATGAAAACTGCACGGCAATCCGGAAATAGGTGACTGCATAGTCCAAAACCTGCCCTTCCAGATGCATAAGGCCCAGAAGAGGCCTGGCTGCCAGGGAAAGAGAAGTGCCCAGAACCAAACTTAATGTGCCGCACAAGATAATGGAGGTAAAAGCAGCGTCAGAAGCCTTTTCTGTATTTTCAGCACCCAGGTTGTGGTTGATGACTATGGACGCGCCTGTGCCGATCACGGTATAAAAGGTGAGTATCATTCCCAGAAGCTGGGTGGCAGAGCCAACGGCTGCCACAGCATCATCTGAGTAATGGGAGAGCATCAGGGTGTTGATGGTGCCCATCATATTAAGAAGCAGCATTTCCGTAAAAAAGGGCACGAAGATGCGGGACAGGGTCATGGTGCCCTGTGGTGTTTTCATAATGCTTAAGGTTTTGTCATAATGAAAGAATTTCATGGAGTTTCCTTCTTTCTATCTCTGTCACTTTAAGGGAGGAAGTATCAGGACCGCCGGTTTGATATTTGCCTCCGCATCACCGGAAACCGTGATGGTCACTTCTTTTTCCTCATTGATATGGTTTACATAAATTAATAATCTGCCGCAATATGCCCGTCTGAAGTGGGCGCTGTAATCCGTCACATCCGCCAGGTTTCCATTCTCCAGCCCGCATATTCTGCCGTTATCTGCTGTCACATGCAGGAGGGAAGAGTCGGAGAGGACAGGATTGCCCCAGGTATCTCTCATAAGTGCCTCAATTTGATATAACACGGGTTGGGGGCCGGGATGCGGGAAGTCCTCAAAACATTGCAGGGATACGCAGCAGGCAGTGCCTGTAGTTATCAGTGTGTGTGTGACTTTTGTTCCATCCAAAGCGGTTCCCAGTGCTTTCAGTGTGCCGGGCGTGTAGGCAGCGGAAAGAGTAATGGCATCCGCGTCCGGATCTTTCTCAAAAGTGCCCAGGCACTTGTCATTCAGCCATATTTCTGCCCGGGGCAGATTGGTGTAACACTTTATAAGCACTTCTTCTTTTTCCGGGTAGTTCCAGGTATCAGCAACAGGGGTCCATTCCCCCCGGTCAGCGTCCATCCGGGCAGTGGACAGATGTATCATGGGCTTGGAGGACCATAGACTCTGTCTGCGGTAATAACCCGGTTTTTCAAATCCGGCAAGTGTCAGAAGCCCTGCACCGGAGCCATGAATGGGCCAGCCTTTAGCTTCCCCCAGATAATCAATTCCGGTCCAGAGAAACTGTCCTGAGATCCAGGGCTTATCCGTCACTGCTCTCCACGCTTCTAGGCTGTGACCGTTTTCGCTTCCGATAAATGGTTTGCCGGGGAATCTGCGGTGGCTTTCCTCATAGAGATGTTCCTTGTAGTTATATCCGGCAACATCCACAGAGTCCAGGAAGCCCAGTCCCGAAGACAGCTCCGGGAAAGCAGCAGCCAGGGTGACAGGACGGGTCTTATCATTTTCTTTCACGATTTTGGACAGTTTTTGTGCGAGCACAGCCAGGCGTCCGGCATCCGGCCTTTGGGGGTTATACTGCCGTTCCTCCGCCGGTTTATCCGCATCATTGTTGCCTGTCATGGTGGTGAAAGAGGCGTGGCAGTAAGGGTCATTGGGGTAGTCGATCTCATTGCCGATACTCCACATGATAACAGAGGGATGGCAGCGGTCACGGCGCACAAGTGCTGTCAGATCCTCTTTATGCCACTGGGGAAACTCCAGATAGTAGCCCTGGTGCTTTGGGGGATACACATTGTGTCCGGTGCTCCATTTGTTTTTGGGACCTTCCCACTCGTCAAATGCTTCATCTATGACAAGAAAACCCATCGCATCGCAGAGGTCATAAAGTTCCGGCATATGGGGATTGTGGCTCATCCGTATGGCATTGCATCCCATATCCTTTAACTTTCTGAGGCGCCTGCGCCATACTGCGGCGGGCACGGCAGCACCCAGACAGCCAGCATCGTGATGGACGCAGACTCCTTTTATCAGAGTGTTTGTGCCGTTTAAGAAAAAGCCTCTGTCAGCGTCAAAACAGATACTGCGGAATCCGACGCTGCGTGTGTCAATCCTGTATCCTATAGTGCAGTCAGCTTCCGGAGCACACTCACCGGACAGGCAGATCCAGGTTTCTAAAGTATATAATTCCGGTGAATCCGGAGACCACAGGACAGGGGCAGTTACCTCACGGGAAGCCTCAGCCTTGCATACGGTACCGGCAGGGAAGCACATATTGACAGAAGCTTCGGCCTGCACCCCGGAAGCAGCCGAAGGGTTGGTTACGGCCTGCCCTCCCTGTGTTTCATTGGCAGCAAGACCATCATATCCTGTCCTCAAAAGCCTGAATGTAACGGTGGCCCGTACATCCTGCAAGGTATCATTTTTTATCTCACAGGATGTACGAAAGACCGCTTTTTCAGGGGATACCTCAGGTGTTTCAAACGCCGCGCTGTAAGGGACCATATGCACAGGCTCCTGTACTAGGAGCTGTACTTTTCGGGTGATACCGGAGCCGGTGAACCAGCGGGAATCCGCAATATCCCTGTGGTCCACACAGACACAGATGATGTTTTCGCGGTCAAAACAAAACTGTTCTGTAATATCATAAGTAAAGGAAATATAACCGTTTGGCCTGTTTCCCAGATAGTAGCTGTTGCACCAGACACGACTGTTTTTATAGACACCGTCAAAGGCCAGAGACAGCCTTTTACCTTTCCAGGATTTATGGGGTGTGATCCGGAACCGATACCATCCGATGCCGCCTGCCAGGTATCCGGTACCACTGGAATATTCTCTGGAGAACGGAAGAGTTACCGACCAGTCGTGAGGGAGCGAAACCGTCTCCCAGGCTGAGTCATCATACCATGCCTGCCATGCATCCGGGCAGTCTCCCGGATGGAATCTGCAGCTTTGTGTTATGGGATAAAATGTTGTATTCAATGGAATACCTCCTAGTTTCTTTTTCTGCTAAAACATATTATAAGGAAACGGCAGGGGAAAACAATGGAATTGGGAGAGACTTATTGTAAATCAGCGACTTTTTCCCGAAAGGCATTGTAAAAGTCCGCTGGGTGTAGTAGAATGAAAGAAAATTTGAAACCGATTTCAAAATACCGGGATATGGCATGAGTAAGGAGGAAAAAACTGCATGGATCAGAGAGAAAACGGTTATTTATTTGTACATTTTACAGGGGAGTCTCCGGATGGAGAACAGGTGTATTTTGCGCTAAGCAGAGACGGGATGCACTGGCAGGATTTGAATGAGGGCAGGCCGGTGATCCGGTCCGGGATCGGAGAAAAAGGAGTCAGGGACCCATTTATAATAAAGTCTGTCATAGATGGAAAGTTTTATATCATTGCCACAGATCTGAGGATTGCCAGCAAGAAAGGCTGGACGGCAGCACAGATGGAGGGGAGTACCCGGATCATTATCTGGTGCTCTGAAGATCTGCTTCACTGGTCAGAACCCTGGAGTTTTGAGACGGGAATCCCGGGGGCTGGCTGTGCGTGGGCGCCGGAGGCCATCTATGATCCGGAGAAGGGATCCTACCTTGTATTCTGGGCCTCCATGACAAAAGAGCCGGGGGACTCAGCGCATAAACAAAGAATTTATTGTTCCTACACCAGAGATTTTAGGGTGTTCACAGCACCGGAAAAATACATTGAGAGGGATCATCATGTAATAGACACCACCATTATAGAGGAAGAAGGCGTTTTCTACCGATTCTCAAAGGATGAAACCAATAAAAATATACGCATGGACAAAGGCACAAGCCTGCAGGGAGAATTTACGGAGGTATGTGCAGAACAATTGGGCACGCTGATGGGAGTGGAAGGTCCGGCAGCATTCCCCATGGGGGAAAAAGGGAAGTGGTGCCTTATGGTGGACCGGTTTGCAGAAGGACTCGGATACCTTCCCCTCATCTGTACAAGTCTGGAAAACGGTGATTTTAAAGTGGCTGAAGCAGCGGATTATGATATGGGAAATGTCTGCAAACGCCACGGGTCTGTGCTGGTGCTGAAGGAAAGTGAATACCAGCGCTTGTATGAGCGGTGGGGCAGCAAAAATGCGGAACCTGATATAAAGGTAAACATTAATACAAAAGCAGAAAAAGCAGAGATGCGGGACCTGTTTGGCATCTTTTTTGAAGATCTGAACCATGCGGCAGACGGCGGATTATATGCGGAACTGGTTCAGAACCGTGCCTTTGAATTTTGTTCTGTAGACAACCCGGAGTATCATGGACTGACGGCCTGGGAGAAGATTGAAAAGGGTGGGAAAACAGAACTCCGCGTGGAAAAAGAACATGGGCTTTTCCCTGAAAATCCCCATTATCTGGTGATAGAAATACCGGAGACAGGGGAGGATACCGGTGTTTGGAATCTGGGATTCGGGCAGGGAATCTCCTTTGAAAAAGATGAGTCCTATGACTTTACTTGTTATGCCAGAAAAGAGAGGGGGGACTGTGAGCGATTGGAAGTTTCCCTGCGCTCCGCAAATGGACAGGTCTATACCTGTGCAAGTATTTATATGACAGAAGACTGGGAGAAATACCAGCTTACGCTGCAGGCGCCTATGGATGACAGGCAGGGAAGACTGGCTGTAACAGTAAAGGGAAGCGGATGCGTGGAACTTGATTTTGTGTCTTTGTTTCCAAGACATACCTATAAGAACAGAAAGAACGGCCTGCGCAGAGATCTGGCGCAGCTTCTGGAGGATATGCATCCTAAATTTCTGCGTTTTCCCGGAGGCTGCCTGATCCACGGCGGTTCCCTGCACGCCAAAGACAGGGACAGCCTATACCGGTGGAAGAACACCATCGGCCCTGTGGAAAACCGGCCTGCCTGTCGAAATAACTGGGGATATAACCAGACCATGGGACTGGGGTATTATGAATATTTTCTGCTGTGCGAAGATTTAGGTGCAAAGCCTGTTCCTGTACTTCCCGGGGGCTATAATCCCCATACCCGCGAGGGGGCTGTGGGAGATGAACTGGAAGGATATATCCGGGATGCACTGGATCTGATCGAATTTGCCAATGGGGATGCAGACTCTTTCTGGGGCGCCAGGCGGGCCAAAATGGGACATCCCGAACCGTTTCATTTGGAATATATCGGTATCGGTAATGAGGAGGTGGGAGAGCCGTTTTTTGAACGGTACCCTCTTTTTCATAAGGCGATCCGGGAGAAATATCCGGAGATACGGATCATTGGCACCAGTGGCCCCTTTGCGGCAGGCAGGGAATACGACAGAGGGTGGCGGTCCGCAAGAGAGGAGGGGGCTGATCTGGTGGATGAACATTATTACCAGTCCCCGGAATGGTTTATTGCCCATCACCACCGCTACGATGTATTTCCTGAGAATGGGCCCAAGGTATTTCTGGGAGA
Source organism: Blautia marasmi (assembly GCF_900258535.1). Classification (NCBI taxonomy): domain Bacteria; kingdom Bacillati; phylum Bacillota; class Clostridia; order Lachnospirales; family Lachnospiraceae; genus Blautia; species Blautia marasmi. Next base: position 1,434,198 of record NZ_OIWX01000001.1, on the reverse strand, counting down.
GTATGCTTCCCATGATAATACCTGGTTCAATGCATTGGCGGAAGCATCTTTTATGGTGGGAATGCAGAACGCAGCCCATGCAGTAAAACTGGCATGCTATGCACCGCTGTTCTGTCATAAGGATTATGTAAACTGGGAACCGGATATGATATGGATGGATAACCATGGGGCAGTGCCTTCTCCCAGTTATTATGTTCAGAAACTTTTTATGAACCATCACGGGGATGTGGTGCTGCAGCAGGAAATTGAGGATAAGGGTCCGTCCGTAATGCTGAGCAGGTATCCGGACAGTCTTCCCGGATCCATTGTCCTGGAAGCCAATGAATCCGAGGTGGTATTTGACAATATCGTGATCACAGAGGAAGAGACAGGGAAACAGTATACATATCCGAAAACAGTGGTGAACCCTGACAAACCGAAGGAAAAGCTCATGGATGTAAGCAGCAGAGACTATACCATTCATCTGCATGCCAGAGAGTTGAGCGGCAAAAAGGGATTTACCATAAGTTTTGGGCAGCAGGATGAGAAAAACCGCCTGTTCTGGGAAATTGGCGGATGGGCCAATCAAGATTCTATCATCGGTGAGGATGTGAATGGGAGAAATTCCTGTTTGATCCAGCGGAGCCGCAGCGTGGAAGTGGGAAGGACTTACGACCTGGAGATCCGTGTTCGGGGCAGAAAGGTGGAGACATTTGTGGATGGAATCCCGGAGCAGGAGACAGAGGTGCTTCTGGTTCTGGCAGAGCCGGTTTATATTACCAGCAGCCTGGAAAAGGACACAGGAGATGTGATCATCAAACTGGTCAATGTACTGCCCCGGGAGCAGAAGGTACAGATATGCCTGGAGGGTGAGGAAAACAGCCGTTTTGCAGGCAGCCTATACAGAATGGATGGATTTGGGAGAGAGGACAGAAACACGTTTGAACACCCGGATCTGGTGACTCCCAAGGTAACGGCAGCCGCGTTTGATAGCAACAGATTTGAAGTTGACATAAAACCGGAATCTATCTGTATCTTAAGGCTGCAAGGCAGACAAAATCCTGTACTTCCGGGGCTTTATGCAGACCCGGATGTGCTGAACTTTAATGGAACTTACTATTTATATCCCACAACAGACGGTTTTTCACACTGGTCAGGGACTAAATTCCATGTGTTCTCCTCCAAAGATCTGAGAAAATGGAAGGATGAGGGGATCATACTGGATGTTGCTTCCGAGCAGGTTCCCTGGTCTGTGGGTTCGGCCTGGGCTCCGGCTGTTTTTCAGCGGAATGGACGGTTTTATTATTATTTCTGCGCAAAAAGGCCGGATGGTGTCTCCTGTATCGGTGCAGCTGTCAGTGATTCCCCGGTGTCCGGGTTTTTGGCACAGCCGGAACCTCTGCTGACCCCTGAAACGGTGCAGGCCGCAGGGGTAAAAATGAGTCAGGTGATAGACCCTTCCATCTATGAAGAGGATGGACAGGTGTATATGCTGTTTGGAAACGGAGAGCCGGCCATTGTAAAGTTAAGTGACGACCTGCTCCATGTCTGCCCGGAAACCATGAAAAACCTGGAGGGCGCAGAGGATTTCAGAGAGGCTGTGACCGTTCTGAAAAGGCAGGGGATCTATCATTTTACCTGGTCGTGCGAGGACACCGGATGTGAGGATTATCATGTGAACTACGGTATCTCAAAAAGTCTGTACGGACCTGTGAGATACCTGTATCCCGTGCTTTTGAAGAGGCCGGAGACGGGTGTGCTGGGGACAGGCCATCACTGCATTTTCAAAGGGTCCGGGGAAGATACTTATTACATGGCTTATCATAGATTTGCCACTCCTTTCAGTGATTATCCGGAGGGAAAAGGCTATCACCGTGAGACCTGTATGGACCGGGTGGAATTCGGAGCAGACGGGTTGATGAAACCGGTATATGTAAATCCATAGAGGAAGAGATAACATATTTAGTAACGATCCAGTAGGTCTGCGCATGCACTGCGCTGACCGTAAGAAAGCATTCCGCAGCCAAGCAAAAATCCCATCGCCAAAAGCGATTCTGCATGGATTTTTGCCTGTAACTGTGAGGTTACTGAACCGTTACCATATTTAATATTCGGAGGAAACAGATTCATGCAGAAATTTTTATCAGAAGCAGATTGTAAATGGCTGGAAGAAACCTTTGCAAGATTCGATCTGAAAATGGAAAAGGAATGTGAAAGGCTGGGGGATAAAATTCCCTACATTCCAAAAAACGGACACTATGAGGAGGATTTGGGAGAACGGGATATCGCCTGGTGGACCAATGGGTTCTGGGGCGGGATCCTGTGGCAGATGTATCACGCCACAGGGAAGGAAATATACCGCAGGAAAGCTGAAAATGTGGAGAAACGCCTGGACAGATCCATGGAGGAATATGAAGGGCTTTACCACGACGTGGGCTTCATGTGGATGCACACAGCAGTGGCGGACTACCGGCTCACAGGCAGTCATGAGTCCTATATCAGAGGCCAGCACGCAGCCAATCTGCTGGCAGGCAGATTTAATGTGCTGGGAAACTTCATACGAGCCTGGAATGACGATAAGGCAGGATGGATGATCATTGACTGTCTGATGAATCTGTCCCTGCTCTACTGGGCTTCCGAGGAATCAAAGGATCCGCGTTTTGAAGCGGTCGCCAGAAAACACGCAGACACAGCAATGGAGAAGATACTGCGCCCGGACGGTTCCTGTAATCACATTGCCATACTGGACCCATTGACCGGAGAGCTTTTGGAAGCACCGGCAGGGCAGGGGTATGAGGAGGGGTCTTCCTGGTCCAGAGGACAGTCCTGGGCAGTCTATGGATTTGCCATCAGTTATGCCCACACAAAAGAACAAAAATACCTGGACGCGGCAAAGCAGACAGCCCACTATTTTATTGCAAATGTATCCCTTACGGATTATCTTCCCCTGTGTGATTTCAGAGCACCCAAGGAGCCGCTGTATTATGATTCCACAGCCGGTGCCTGCGCAGCCTGCGGCCTTCTGGAGATCGCGAAACATGTACCGGAAAATGAGAAAAATCTGTATGAGAAAAGTGCCCTGCGGATCCTGCGTGCCATGGAAGAACAGTTCTGTAACTGGAACCCGGATGAGGACGGAGTTCTGGGTATGGGAAAAGTGGCGTATCATGATGAGGGGGAGAACCTTCAGGTACCTATTATTTACGGGGATTATTTCTTTATAGAAGCAGTTCTGCGGCTGATGGGCAGAGATTTCTGGATTTGGTAGGAGGTGCCTTATGGATAAGAGAAAGCTGAACACGAGGCAGGATTTTGAGAAATGGATGCTGGAGATCCTGAACCCGCTGAAACCGTATTACAGTGAAGAAAAAGCCCGTCTGAACATAGGCTGCACCAGCGCCCATTATCCGGATGAGAGTGCCTGGATGGAAGGATTTTCGCGTCCGCTCTGGGGACTGGCTGCCTTCTGGGCAGGGGGCGGAAGTGATGAGGCCTTTGAAAAGATATACAGGCAGGGCCTGGTTTCCGGTACAGACCCTGCTTCAGTGGAATACTGGGGCAAATGTGGAGATTATGACCAGAAGCTGGTGGAGATGGCTGCCATTGCCTTTGCCATCCTGTTTGCAGGAGAGAAGATCTGGGAGCCGTTGACGGAAAAGGAGAAAAAACAGGTTAGTGTTTGGCTCTGCGAGATAAACCGGAATAAATGCTGTGACTGTAACTGGCGTTTCTTCCACATCCTGGTGAACACGGCACTCAGAAAGACGGGAATGCCCTACGACAAAGAGGGAATGGAAAAAAGCCTGGATTTCATTGAGTCCTGCTACCTTGGCGGCGGCTGGTATCTGGACGGAGAGAACGGACAGGCGGATTATTATATTCCGTTTGCCATGGAGTTTTATGGAATTGTGTACGCAATGGTCATGAAGGAGGAGGATCCCAAGCGGTGCAGGCGTTACCTGGAACGGGCGGAGCAGTTTGGGAAAGACTTTGTGTATTGGTTTGCAGAGGACGGCAGTGCCCTTCCCTATGGGCGCTCTCTGACTTACCGCTTTGCACAGGCGGCCTTTTATTCTGCCTGCGTCATGGCGCATATTGAGCCTCTTCCCCTGCCTGTCATGAAGGGGATCCTTGTACGGCATCTGGAGTATTGGATGAATCTGCCGATCTTTGATCATTCAGGGCTTCTGACCATTGGGTATTGCTATCCCAATCTGCAGATGACGGAGAGCTACAATTCTCCCCAGTCACCCTATTGGGCCATGAAGGCCTTTGCATGTCTTGCCCTGCCGGAGGATGACCCTTTCTGGACCTGCGAGGCGGCGCCTCTTCCTCTGCTCCGGTCAGAGAAATACCTGGAAAAGGCGGATATGATCATACAGAGAAGAGCCGGCGGCAATGTGGTGGCCCTTCCGGGAGGCCGTACCTTTGGACATGTTCATGGCCATACCGAGGAAAAATACGCCAAGTTCGCCTACTCCACAAAATATGGCTTCAGCGTGATGCGCTCCCCGGTGAATGTTCAGGAAGCCGCACCGGACAGTGTACTTTCTTTTGAAGTGCTGGGACATATTTTTATCCGCGGGCAGGCAGAGAGCTATGAGGTGACAAAAGAACAGATCGTTTCTGTATGGTCTCCCCTGCCGGGAATCCTGGTGCATTCCCGTATCATTCCCACCGGTGCGGGACACAGAAGGATACATACTATTGAAAGTGATTATGACTGTACCGCCTATGATGCCGGGTTTGCCCTGCCCATGACGGAACCGGAGGGATGTGAAGTGCGTTCTCTGCAGGGAGAAGGGGAATCCATGGTCATCAAGCCGGACCCCAATACCAACCTGATTCACAGCAAAACTTTGATCCCTGTTGTGAAATATGAGATCCGGAAAGGGAAAAATGTTATAGAGACGGAAGTGTTATATTAGTTCACAGGCCACTGTACCGGGAGGCGTTTTCATGCCGGAAGCATGAAAATCCCGAGGCAGGCAGCGCGATACGGGGCAGAATGCTCATATCGGTGCATCGCGAAGCGCGTTACTGTGCAAAGAGCTACGAAACAGTAACACTATTAGAGATAAAGCCCCTTTTTTATACCGAAAAGGGGCTTTATCTATTTCTGTTAATGAAGTATAATTGGGAAAAAGGGAAAGGCGGGAGACCATGATAAGAAAACCGTTGCCGGTGGGAGTGGACGATTTTGAGAAGTTAATACGAAATGGTTATTACTATGTAGATAAAACATTGTTTATCAGGGAACTGCTTGATAAAAAGGGGGATGTGAGCCTTTTTACACGTCCCAGAAGGTTCGGAAAGACCCTGACCCTTAGTATGCTGAAATGTTTTTTTGAAAATACAGGAAGTGAGGAGAGAAACTGTGAAAATAAAAAGCTGTTTGAGGGGCTTTCAATCTATTCCTGCGGCAGCATCTATACAGAACAGATGGGGAAATATCCGGTTATCAGTATTTCTTTAAAATCAGCAAAACAGCCTGATTTTCCGCAGGCCTTTTATGCAGTACAGGAAGCCATTTCCCAGGAGCATAAGCGGCATCAACCATTTTTAGAAGATATGGATCTGAATCCGCAGGAAAAACAGCGGTATATCCGAATGACCAGGATGGAGGCGGTAAGAGGAGAGTGTAATACATCTCTTCGTTTTTTGTCAGAATGTCTGAGCAAAATCTATAGCAGTAACGTTATTATACTTCTGGATGAGTATGATGTACCCCTTGAAAATGCGTATTTTTCCGGTTTTTATAATGAGATGGCAGAGTTTCTCCGTTCTTTGTTTGAGTCAGTACTCAAGACAAATCCATTCTTGGAATTTGCAGTAATGACCGGGTGCTTGAGGATTTCTAAAGAGTCCATTTTTACGGGACTGAACAATCTGGATATAAATTCTATTTTGGCGGTGAGCTATGGGGAGTATTTTGGTTTTACACAGGAAGAAGTAGACCGAATGCTTCAATACTATGGTCTTGAAGAGAAAAAAGATATAATGCGGCATTGGTACGACGGATATCGTTTCGGTGACGAGGAGGTATATAATCCATGGAGCGTTGTTAAGTTTACCAAGGATTTATGTGCAGACAGAGAGGCGTTTCCTTCCCCTTATTGGGCCAATCCTTCATCAAACAGTATTGTCAGAGGGCTGGTGGAAAGGGCAGATATTTCGGTCAGAGGAGAGCTGGAGGCATTGATCGAGGGCAGTACGATCGAAAAGCCTGTCCATGAAGATATCACATATGGGGATGTGTATCAGTCGGAAGATAACCTGTGGAATTTTCTGTTTTTTACAGGGTATTTAAGGCAGACAGACAGGCGGATGGTAGGGGAAGACCAGTATATCGAGATGGCGATCCCAAATGCAGAAGTTCGTTATATTTATAAGAATACGATCCTTTCCTGGTTTGACCAAAAGGTTCGGAACATGGATCTAGGTGTGCTGTATGAGGCCATAGAACATGGAAATTTCAGGGTGATGGAGGAGGAGATCAGCAGCCAGCTTCAGGAAACGATCAGCTTTTACGATTATGCCAAGAGCTACTATCATGGGTTTCTGACCGGGCTGTTAAAAAATATAGGGAAATACAGGATATTGTCAAACCGGGAATCCGGAAAAGGCAGACCTGATATTATATTAAAAACTCCCAGTATCCGGGGACGGGCAGTTATTTTAGAGATCAAGGTCTCCGCAAAGTTTTCCGATATGGAGAAAGCATGTGCGTCTGCCCTGCGGCAGATAAAGGAACAGAAATACGATGCAGAGCTGCGGGATGAGGGCTACACAGAGATTTTAAAATATGGGATAAGCTTTTACAAAAAGGAATGTATGGTGCGGATGTAAAAAATAGGAGCAGCAGTCAAAGTGAAATTAAGTTTTCACAGACTGCTGCTTATTCTTTATCACATAGGAAATCCCTCTGAACTTTTTTATGTGTAAGAAAGCCCTCCGGGCGGGGTCCTATTTTATATGAACCTGATACAGCACACATCCATGTGCAGGAAGTATAGCCCGGATCTCCAGGTCCTCGCTGCGGCTGATTGCTCCGTCCCACAGATCGGTAAGTGCAGCATCCTCCTCAAATCCTTTTCCAAGGTCGTCCAGACCCACACTGACAGAAGCAGTTTCATCACTGAGATTAAACAGTGCGGTATACAGAGTCCCTTCCTTTTCATCACATGCAGTCCAGACGGCCTTATCCTCATCCAAGCAGATCTGTCTTGGGCGGCAGGAGGGCGGCAGCAGTGCCAGTACCTTCTGGTTTGTGAGCAGGGACAGGGTCCAGTCATCCATTTTGGTCATCTCTGCGCCCAGCATAAGAGGAGAACCGAAAAGGCACCAAAGAGTCATCATGGTTCGCTGTTCTTCTCTGGTGAATCCTGTCATACGCTCCCTGCCGAAGCCTTTTCCGATCCACCCCAGAGGGAGCATATCACAGTCGGGATAACATCCTTCCGAAACCTGTGTCTGCCACAGTTCACAGCGGCGAAACATATCCTTTAAATATTTCCAGTCATCCCAGAAATCGTCCGTGATACGCCACATATTGGCATATTTCTCATAATGCCATGCCCTGTCGATCAGGGCAGGTCCGGGGGAGAGGGAGAATACGATGGGGCGTCCGCAGCGTTTGATGGCGTTTGCCAGCATTTCCACCTCATGGGCCGCGTTATACTGATTCTCCCGGTGAGGGCTTTGGTTGCAGGTGTTGCAGATATCATCACATTTAATAAAATCCACACCCCAGGATGCGTACAGTTCCAGCAGGGAATCATAGTAAGCCTGTCCGGCAGGAGAATTGTTAAGGCCGTACATATCCGGGTTCCAGGGACAGATGGAATAGGGATTGGCTGCCATGTCGGCAGTGACTTCGCTGCCCTTTATCTTCATATGGTCCTGGGCTGCAATACGGGGGATCCCGCGCATGATATGAATGCCGAATTTCAGTCCCAGGCTATGTACATAAGCAGCCAGGGGAGCGAACCCTTTTTGGCCGGCCGAGGAGGGGAAGCGCTCCGGGTCAGGCAGAAGGCGGGAATATTCATCCATTTCCAGTCCGGAAAAGGGAATGTACTGGAACTGGTCTCTCTTAGAACCTGCTTTATGTGCATACCACTGGATATCCACCACAATATATTCCCATCCGTATTCTTTTAAGTGTGCAGCCATGTAGTCCGCGTTTTTCTTTACCTGTTCTTCATTTACGGCAGTGTCATAATAATCATAGCTGTTCCAGCCCATAGGCGGGACTTTTGCAAAACTGTTTTTGTTCATAAAAAACCTCCTGGTATCATTCGGGTAGAAATTTGACTTATTTTAATCTTTTGACTTTTTCCATAACACTAATTATAATAAGATTGTGTGTAAAACAAAAGAATAGAAATTTGATATATAGAGGTAAATTTTTGATGGGGTACAACAGGGGGATATTCGGCGTTCTGAATCAGGACGACATGGAGGGACAGCCGTTGGTTCTGCTGGACGGCGGCGTGGAGAGCCGGTTAGGGGAAACGTACGATTTTTACAATGATGACAGGCCGGGATATGAAGGCTTTCTCTTTCAGTATACACTTGGAGGGGAGGGCGTATTTGAGAAAAATAATTTCGGGTACAAGGTGCGGCGGGGGCAGGGTTTTTTGGTACAGTTTCCCGAAAAGAGCAGATACTATCTGGAAAATGGCCGGGATGAGCCGTGGGAATTTTTATATCTGCATTTTCTGGGAGACGGGGCGATTCCGTTTGTTCGTAAAATAAGGAACATATGCCCGGATCTTATGTCCCTGGATGAAAGCAGCCCGCCGATCCGTATGGCACTGCATCTGCAGAAACGCCTGACAAACGGGGAGCGGCTGCAAAAATACCAGGGCGGGGAGTTTCTCTACCGCTTTCTCTGCGCTCTGCTAAGGGAGACAGAACATCCGGCAGCACAGAAAAAAAGCTCTGCTGTGCAGAGGGCAGCGGAAATCATGGAGGAGGAATATCCAAGGCTTACCGGGATAGAGGAGCTGGCAGCCAGACTGGATCTATCCCCGGAGCATCTGTCCCGGGCGTTTAAGGACGAGATGGGGCGTGCACCCTTGTCCTATCTGACAGGACTCCGTCTGCAGTCTGCCATGAATGATCTGCTGGGCACAGAGTGGAGTATAGACAGTATCGCCAGAAAAAACGGATTTTCCAATGGAAATTACTTTGCAAAAATCTTCAGAAAGCATGTGGGTATTAGCCCGGGCAGCTACAGGGAGAGCAATGGAAACGGTAAATGCAGCAGGAAAGGAATGGGAGAATGAAAAAAATGGGAATTATTTTCGGCAGTTTGATCTTTGTACTGGCCGCTGTGTTTGCGGTCTTTGCCGTGGCAGGTGTACAGAAAAGCAAATCACTTCAGCAGGAAATGAAGCGCATGGACAGGCAGATAAATAAAATGCAGAAAACGTCGGAATCGCTGGAAGAAGAACTGGAGGCGCTGAAGGAAGCGAAGCGGGAGGAAGCAGCAGGTGCCGGTCAGGACGCAGGGACAGCAGAAGGCGCCCAGACAGCAGATGCCCAGGAAGCAGATGTGCAGGAAGCAGATGCACAGGAAGCGCCTCCTGCGGACCAAAAGAGCAGCGGAAGAAAAGTAGCCATCGACCCCGGACATCAGGGACCGGGAGCAGATACAGGGGGAACGGAACCCCTTGGCCCCGGTTCTGAGGAGATGAAGGATAAATTCGCATCAGGCACCCAGGGCGTCTACACCGGTGTTCCGGAATATGAACTGACTCTGGCTGTTTCCATGCAGCTTCAGGAGGAGCTTAAAAACCGCGGTTATGAGGTCATCATGACAAGAGAGGACAATGACACCGCCGTCAGCAACGTGGAACGTGCGCAGATCGCCGCCGAGAACGGTGCTCAGATCCTTGTCAGGATTCACGCCGACGGCAGCGAGGACAACAGCGCAAATGGTGCCATGACTATGATCCCATCTGCTGACAATCCCTATGTGGGGCAGCTTCATGAGGAAAGCAGCAGGCTGGGGGAGGAGATCATCAATGCGTATTGCCAGGCAACAGGCATTAAAAACAATGGCGTAAGGCTCTATGACAATATGACTGGCATCAACTGGAGTACAGTTCCGGTGACCATTTTGGAAATGGGTTTTATGACCAACCAAAGTGATGATGAGAGAATGCAGGACCCTGAGATGCAGAAAAATATGGTACAGGGAATTGCGGACGGCATAGATGCTTATTTTGTAACCGCTCAGTAGGTCTGCACATTGCATGAGGCATGGTATTTCCGATACCGGGAGGGAGACATTTTAAAGTGTTTCTTGAAAGCTTTGCTCAGATGAAATTCATCGTAAAATCCAAAGTTGACCGCAGCCTCATGAAGAGGGGCATCAGGCTGGTGTATCAAAAAGTACCGCACCATCTCCAGCTTGGTCTCCATCTGATAGGCATAGAAGGTCTTTTGGCAGGCTTTCTGAAAGCGGTTATTCAAGGTGCGGGCACAGATAAAATGAGCTTCCGCCATTTCCCCGGCAGTGTAAAACCTCTGGGGGTTAGACTGTATCTGCCGGCAGATTTCTTCTACCAGAGGATCAGACGGTCCTTTGTCTCCGGCGGCAGCCTGCAGCTCTGCGATTTCACATAACAGCAGATTAAAAAGCAGAGAGAGGCGGCAGAGCTTTTCAGGACTGTCTGACCAGAACGCGGATATGATTTCTTCAAAATACATCCGGATGTGGGGATTGTGGCGGCAGTGCAGCAGGGTATGGCATGGAAAAAGTGTGGATGGTTCCATTTTTTCCATGCCGTTTTTTTCGCTCTTCTCAGCGGGGGAGGGCAGCACGTGGAAATACATATGCCTGTTTCCCGGATTACATAGTTTTTCGCCGTAATGGTGCCTGCCGGCGCCGAGGATCAGCAGGTCATCCCGGTGCATTTCATATACACTTCCATCCTCCATGATCTCCCAGTCCCCTTCCAGCATGTAAAGAAAATCATGTTCTGAAAGTACACGGTCGGGATGGACCATGCCGTTAATGGATGTAATATAGTTGGCGCCGGTTATCTGCCGGTGCGCCATTTTTTCCATAAGAAGCATGAGAGACTCTCCTTTTCTATAGCTTTATTTCCATATTATACATGGCATATTCCGTATTGGCAATGGATAGGAAAGCAAAGCTCTGTTAAAATTATCATGACAGATCAAGTACGGTAAGTGATATTGCCGGCAGCCCAAAATGGCAGATGGAGGATGGATAAAATGGACAGAAAAAATTTCAGCAGGCCGCTTTCTCTGAGGAGCGTGCAGATAACCGATGATTTTTGGAAAAAAGAGATGGAGCTGGTGAGGACCCAGATGCTGCCCTATCAGTGGGATGCACTGAATGACCAGGTAGAGGGGGCTGTGCCCAGCTACTGTATGAGGAATTTTAAGATCGCGGGTAAGAAGAACCTGGAGAGAAGAGAGCAGGGGGAAACGTTCCGGGAACCCTCCTACACCTTCCGCGGCTTTGAGGCTCTTCCACAGGACCCCGAACACCCGGAAGATAAATTTTACGGGTTTGTTTTCCAGGACAGTGATTTCTATAAATGGATTGAGGCGGCAGGGTATTCCCTCACCCAGCACCCGGACCCGGAGCTGGAAAAGACAGCGGACCATGCCATTGATATCGTCTGTGCTGCCCAGCAGGAGGACGGATACCTGGATACTTATTATATCCTGAACGGGAAAGATAAAATATTTACAAACCTGAAAGACCATCACGAGCTGTACTGCCTCGGACATTTGATCGAGGGGGCAGTGGCCTATTATCAGGCTACGGGGAAAGATAAACTGCTGAAAGCGGCCATGAGATATGCGGACTATACGGCAGAACATTTTGGCCCGGAAGAGGGAAAATGTAAGGGGTATCCGGGCCATGAGATCGCGGAGATGGCACTGGTCCGCCTGTTTGAGGCCACAGGAGAGGAAAAATATCTGAACCTGGGGAAATTCTTTGTGGATGAAAGAGGCCGCAGACCCTATTACTTTGATAAAGAACACCCGGAAGGTGTGAAAGATCAGCCCGATGGACTCCGCTACGCATACAATCAGGCGCATATTCCGGTACGGGAACAGGAGGAAGCGGTGGGCCATGCGGTGCGCGCGGTCTATCTCTATTCGGGAATGACAGATATAGCCAGGCTGACGCAGGATGAGAGCCTGTATAAAGCCTGCGAAAAATTATGGGATAATATGGTGGACCGGAAGATGTATATCACCGGAGGAATAGGCGGCACCCAGATAGGGGAAGCATTTTCTTTTAATTATGACCTGCCCAATGACACGGCATACGCAGAGACTTGCGCAGCCATAGGCCTTGTATTTTTTGCCAGGAGAATGCTGGAGATGAAACCTGATTCTAGGTATGCGGATGTGATGGAACGGGCACTGTACAACTGTGTACTCAGCGGAATGGCCCTGGATGGGAAAAGCTTTTTCTATGTGAATCCACTGGAAGTAAATCCTGAGGCCTGCCATAAAGATGAGAGGAAGGCGCATGTGAAGCCCGTGCGGCAGAAATGGTTCGGCTGTTCCTGCTGTCCTCCCAACCTGGCAAGGCTGCTGAGTTCCCTCAGCGCTTACGCCTTCACGGAGACAGAAGATACCTTGTTTGTACATCTCTATATGGGAAGTATTGTGAAAAAGCAGGTGAATGGAAAAGAAGTGACTATCTCAATCAGCTCCGGGCTGCCCCACAGCGGTAAGGTGACCATAGAGGTGAGCGGGGAATCCGTACCGTTCACCATAGCCCTCCGGATTCCGGACTGGTGCAGGGAGGAAGCAGGGGGAGAGGAAGCTCAGACCGGTTTTTCACTGAAGGGCGTGCAGGACGATGCCTGTGTCATGAGGGATGGTTACCTGTATGTGACAAAAAGCTGGGATCCGGGAGAATCCATGACTCTGGAATTTGCCATGGATGTGAAAATCCTGCAGGCTGACCCCAGAGTCCGGGAGGACATAGGCAGGGTGGCAGTGGCAAGAGGCCCTGTGGTGTACTGCCTGGAGGAAGTTGACAATGGGGCAGATCTGCATCTGCTTACAGTGGACTGCAGTGCAGAGACCCGCACAGAAGCCTATACAGTGGCAGGGGAACCGGTCACTTCTGTTGTGGCAGATGGATTCCGGCAGAAGCTGCCGTCTATCCGGAAGGGCTTATATCACTCTCTGAAAGCTGCTGTAAAGGAACCGGTTAAGCTTCGTTTCATACCATATTATGTCTGGGCAAACAGGGGAGAAAATGAAATGACAGTTTGGGTCAGACAGGAAAAATAGAAAAAAGGCGAAAAAAATAAAAAAATATCACATAAAATCGAAAAATAATCCATTTTTATTCCTGAAAGATTCGATTATAATGTACTCAGAATAAGAAGAAAATCACGGATCATATAAAGACTAAAAAAAGGAGAATGGTTTTATGTGCGTTCAAGTTTGTTTTAAAGAAGTAAATGAAATTGTGAATTTTGTGAACAAAGTATCAGAGGCTCCCTTCCAGATTGATGCCTGTTACGGCAGCTATATGGTGGATGCCAAATCCATTATGGGAATGATGGCCATCGGGGCCGGCAAAAAAGTAGAACTGAAAATTTATTCCGATGAGGGCGTCGGAAATCTGGAGCAGCTGATCCGGACCTATGCAGCATAAAATTAGCCCGGCAGTTCCCTGCCCCGTGAAAACAGGTACCTGTTTCCGGTAAGATAACCCGGCTCCAAGAGCAGTTTCTGCTCTTCGAGCCGGGTTGTTTTTATGCGGAGAACTGGGCGTATTTCTTGGGGGAGATCCCCACAGCTTTTGTAAAAGATTTCAGGAAATTACTATAGTCCCCAAAGCCGCAGCGGATGCAGGCATCTGTGACAGAATATCCCTCTGAAAGATATGATTTGGCAAGGGTGATGCGTTTGGCAGTAATGTATTTATTGATGGTGGTTCCCGTTTCACTCTTGAATATCCTGCACAGATAGGAGGTGCTGATATAAAAGTGTTTAGCCAGCCGCTCAATGTAAAGATCTTCAGAGATATGCTGATTAATATAGGAAAGAATGGCGTCCATCTGTTCGTGACGGCTTCCGACAGGTTCATGCCGGGGCAGGTCGTGGTCGCAGTTTCTCAGAAAGATGCCGTTTAAAAAGGTCATAAGCTGAAGAAATACTGCGTGGTCTAAAATATCCTGTCCGTATTCGTTATTCTCGGACAGCTTATGTATAAAGTACAGAAAGCGCTTCTGTTCCTCAAGGGACAGGGAAATCTTATGTCCGAAGTTAGTATTTCGGCAGGTAAAGCAGTAGTTCAGATCGGTCTTGCCGGAACAGCATTGCTTCAGGTAATCAGGGTAGATGGAGACAATGATCCGTTCGTGTTTCACATTGTCGATCTGGGACAGATAATGGCTTTCATATTGATTGATAAAGAAAATATCTCCGGGATTGAAAGTATAGAACCGGTTGTCGATCAAAAACTGCTTTCCCCCGGAGATGGAGTAATAAATTTCATAACAGTCATGGATATGGATATCCATAGGCTTCTCATAGCTGTACAGATGCGCAGCGGAAAATGTCTGCGTTTCAATACAGGAACGTATTCCCTCTTTACAGGAACTATATATTTTCATGGATGTTTCCTCCCGGTGATCAACGGATGCCGTCTTGCTTCTGTGGCTATAACTGTGAAGGTATGGAACCGTCACGCTTTTAGTATAAAACATCAGTGTAAGATTTGCAATATTTCTGAAAGAAAAACACAGGAAACCGAAAATCTGTCATGATAAGATGAGGATAACGATAAGGGAAAGCAAAAGAAAGGCAGGAATCATTATGGAACTCAGAACCGCAGCATCACCCAGGGATGTGAAACACTATACCACCCAGCGCCTCAGAGAAGAATTTTTAATACAGAACGTGTTTGTACCCGATGAGATCAAGCTGGTGTACAGCCACATTGACCGAATCATCACCGGCTCCGCCACTCCGGCCGAAAAAGAACTGAAATTGGTGGCAGGAGATGAACTGAGAGCAGAATATTTTTTACAGAGACGGGAGATGGGAGTTATCAATATCGGAGGCCCGGGCAGCATCTGTGTGGACGGCAGAACTTACCAGGTGGCGCCAAGGGACGGAATGTACATCGGCATGGGCAAAAAGGACATTACATTTTCCAGTACAGACAAGGAAAATCCGGCAAAATTTTATATTAACAGTGCTCCCGCACACACTACCTACCCCACTGTGCTGATCAAACGGGAGGGGACAGAAGAGGAAGATGTGGTGATCATCAAAGAGGAAAACAAGGTGGAGCTGGGAAGTCTGGAGCAGTCCAACCACAGAACCATCTGCAAATATATTCTTCCGGGCCAGGTGGAGAGCTGTCAGCTGGAGATGGGAATGACAAGTCTGGAGCCGGGAAGTGTCTGGAACACCATGCCGTGTCATACCCATGACAGAAGGATGGAAGTATATCTGTATTTTGACATGCCGGAGGATGCTTTTGTCATGCATTATATGGGAGAACCTCAGGAGACAAGACATATTGTTATGAGAAATGAGGAGGCAGTGATCTCCCCAAGCTGGTCCATCCATTCCGGTTCCGGATCCAGAAATTATACCTTTATCTGGGGAATGGTGGGAGAAAACCAGGATTTTGACGATATGGACGGCATCAGAAACCAAGATATCCTGTAAATAGAGAACATGATGACAGAAAAAAAGAGAGGAGATACCCATATGGAAACAAACAAATTATTTTCTTTAGAAGGAAAAGTTGCCCTGGTGACAGGAGCAGCCTACGGGATCGGATTTGCCATTGCGGAGGCATATGCAGCAGCTGGTGCGAAGATCGCGTTTAACTGCAGAGGCCGGGAACACATGGATAAGGCTATGGCTGACTACAAAGCCAAAGGAATTGACGCCAGAGGTTATATCTGTGATGTGACGGATGAGGCCCAGGTGGAAAAAATGGTGGCTGATATTGAGAAAGAACTGGGCACCGTTGATATTCTGGTCAACAACGCAGGTATCATCAAGCGCATTCCTATGACAGAGATGAAAGCAGAGGAATTCCGCCAGGTCATTGATATTGACCTGAACGCACCGTTCATTGTGTCAAAAGCAGTGATTCCCGGCATGATGGAAAAAGGACACGGCAAGATCATCAATATCTGTTCCATGATGAGCGAGCTGGGCCGTGAGACGGTTTCCGCTTATGCGGCTGCAAAGGGCGGCCTGAAAATGCTGACAAAGAATATAGCGTCAGAATACGGCGAATATAATATCCAGTGCAACGGCATCGGGCCGGGGTATATTGCCACACCCCAGACAGCACCCCTCAGGGAAAAGCAGCCGGACGGCAGCAGACATCCATTTGACCAGTTTATCCTGGCAAAAACACCTCAGGCGCGCTGGGGAACCCCGGAGGACCTGATGGGACCTGCCATCTTCCTGGCGTCCGATGCATCTGACTTTGTAAACGGCCATATTCTCTATGTGGACGGAGGGATCCTGGCATACATTGGAAAACAGCCGTGATAAAGATATTTACTTTTTAGAGGTCATAGTAAGAGAGGAAAAAAAGATCATGAAAGTTGCTTTAATAAATGAAAACAGCCAGGCGGCTAAAAACCACATCATCTGTCAAGCATTGGAAACAGTAGTGGGACCCATGGGGCATGAAGTGCGCAATTACGGTATGTACACAGCAGAGGATGACTGCCAGCTCACTTATGTACAGGTGGGGATCCTTGCAGCAGTCCTTTTGAATTCCGGTGCAGCCGATTATGTGATCACCGGCTGCGGTACAGGCGAGGGCGCAATGCTGGCCTGCAACTCCTTCCCGGGGGTGATATGCGGTCATGTGGAGGACGCACTGGATGCCTACACATTTGCCCAGATCAATGACGGCAATGCCATTGCCATTCCCTTTGCAAAAGGGTTTGGCTGGGGCGGAGACCTGAATCTCCAGTATATCTTTGAGAAACTTTTCTGTGAGGAGAGCGGACAGGGATACCCAAGGGAACGTGCAGTTCCGGAGAAGCGTAACAAACAGATCCTGGACAAGGTAAAAGAGGTGACATACAAAGCCCTTCCCGAGATTCTGGAAAACCTGGATCGGGAGCTTGTAAAAGGCACACTCAGCGGCGAGAAATTCCGGGAATATTTCTTTGCTGACTGCAAATGTGAAGAGATGGCAGAGGCAGTGAAGAAAATACTGAATTAATATCTGAATGCCTGTCTGGTGAAACGGACAGGCATTCGTGCAGAAATAGAAAGAGAGAAGAGGTAGAGAGATGTCTATCAGTTTAAAAGTACAGGACAAAAACGGCTTCACATTGGCGGTTGCCCGCGGGGAGAGAGAAGTGAACCTTCCTTACTGCGCGGAATACAGGGAAGGTGATCAGATCGTAGTGGAGGCGGCTGAGATACCGGCATTTTACTGGCTGTCCCTGGATGACGGAAGGGGCCATTCCCTGGTGTATCTGACAGGAAATATATGGTACAAGATTCCTTTTGGGGAAGTGCGACTTGTTCGCAGGCGGTAACAAGCCTGCGCATGGGCACGATTTAATTTAATAAATCAGTCTATGAACTGATAGTTCAATAGGTGGAATGAAGGAGTAACGTCCGGAAACGCCTAGCCTTGATGGACATGCGTCGATTGTAAAGGTCGGGGTTTGAAGCTCCATGACAAAGGCTGAGAGTAACCGTAAGAGACTGCCAAATGTCTCACGAAAGCGCCCCAGAGGTGGGGTGTGTTACCTATAAGCCGAGGCTCTATAAAATACCTATGGTTAGTATGTTTGCTTTGGCGGGCAAACTGACGAATCTGTGAATGTACGGTTCTAAAAGAAGACCATATAGAAATGTATGGGTGCGTTAAAGCGCAGCCAGTGTGGTTTAGTAGAAATTTTCCCTACGAACGACCATGATATGTTACAGGCATATCCAAGCTGGCAGGACTATAGCAGAAACCTAAGGGTATAAATGTACAGATAGGACTATCGGAACAAGGAAAGGTATCGAATCCCGGACAGGGATAATCTGACGAAGAACAATAAGCAAATGAATCAGTGCTGAAAGGTTGAGGTCGAACTGTTGATAGCTTCTGTAATGGAAGAAGTAGGAATGGCCTCTAGTCGGTTGTAAAAAGCATACATTATTCAGTCCAACATAAGGATTCGAATAAGACCAAAAGGGTCACTTTCAAAAGGAGGTGATGCCTTATGCCAAAGAAAAACAAAAACCTATGTGTAGATGATTTGCGGCACGCTGAATACTATGATATGCAGGATACCTTCGATGAGTTATATCAGAGAAGCCTAAGCGGCGATACATTTGAAAGTCTTATGGATTTGATATTGAGCCGGGATAACATCCTGCTCGCATATAGGAACATAAAGGCTAACAAAGGAAGCTACACAGCAGGTACGGACAACAGGAATATCACAGAAATCGGGGGAATGTCTCCCGACAAGGTTGTGGAGAAAGTGAGGTTCATTGTTACGGGGAGCCAGCATGGCTACAGACCCAAACCTGTAAGACGGAAAGATATACCAAAACCCAATGGAAAACTGCGTCCCTTAGGCATCCCGTGTATATGGGACAGGCTGATACAGCAATGTATTAAGCAGATTTTAGAGCCGATATGTGAGGCAAAGTTTTATAACAATAGCTATGGATTCAGACCAAATCGTTCGGTTGAGCATGCGATATCAAAAACTTACACGATGTTACAGAGAATGAATCTTCATTATGTGATTGAATTTGATATAAAAGGATTTTTTGACCATGTGAATCATAGCAAGCTGATAAAACAGATTTGGGCATTCGGAATACAGGACAAACAGCTTATATTTGTAATAAAGCGAATTCTGACAGCACCAATAAGAATGCAGGATGGTTCAACACTCATCCCTACCGAGGGAACTCCGCAGGGCGGCATCATTTCCCCCTTGCTGGCAAACATAGTGCTAAATGAACTTGACTGGTGGGTGGCTAGCCAATGGGAAGAAAACCCACTGGCATTAAAAAAAGCGAAATACAGAGTTATCAGAACGTCCGAGGTCTTAGATAAAAGCCACGGATATACGGTAATGAGGAGGACAAATCTCAAGGAAATGCATATCGTGAGATATGCTGACGATTTTAGAATCTTCTGTAGAACCAAGGAAGACGCTGTAAAAACAAAAGAAGCTGTCACAAAGTGGATTGAGGAAAGGCTGAAACTTGAAGTATCACCAGAAAAAACGAGGATTGTAAACACCCGTAAAAGATGGTCGGAATTTTTAGGCTTCAAAATCAAGGTCATTCCCAAACACCATAAGTATGTAGTCAAATCGGCAATCTGTGATAAAAGGCTAAAGATTGAAAAGGATAAATTAGTGGAGCAAGCTAAGAACATAGCAAGACCAAGGGAAAAAATAAGCTGTCTCAATGAGATAAGGCTTTATAACTCGATGGTTTTAGGCATACAGAACTACTACCAGCTTGCAACCTGCATCAGCCTTGATTGCAGGGCAATCCACAGACAGGTTATGACGGTACTTACAAACAGGCTGAACACCGAAAAGGGATGTATGTTAAAGCGTGAGGGCGGAACGATAACCCAGAGCGAAAAGGGAAGATTTGGAAAATCCAGGATGATAAGATATGTTGCTGGGATTGACCAGATGATTTATCCGATAGCATATGTGAAATTCAAGGTGGCAATGCCTAAAAGAATCAAAGTATGTAGCTACACACCAGAGGGAAGGGAACTAATCCATACAAGCCTCATTCTTAACAAGGCGGTCATGAATGGATTAAAAGATGACCGGATAACTGACCACAGCATAGAATACACGGATAGCAGCATTTCCTTATTTTCTGCACAACAGGGTAAATGTGCGATAAGTGGAGAAGTGTTCACGAATGCCTCAACAATAGAATGTTGGTTCAAGAAATCTAAAGAACAGGGTGGAGAAGAACGCTACAGAAATATGATTCTCATACACAAGAAATACCTGCCGTTATTACAGAAGACACCTCAAAGAGAATTAAAAGCCTTAACCAAAACACTTGAAATAACCAAAAAGATGATTTCCAAAATAAACAGTCTGCGTGAGCGGGCTGGTCTGCCAGCAATAGGGTAACGTAATAATTTGGTGACTGTTTAAATGTAGGCCAACACAATCGATGGGGCGCCGGATGCGGTGAAAATCGCATGTCCGGTGCTAGTCGGGGGAAAAGCCGGAGATTATATCAAAGGCTTACCTATCGAAACAAGCGGGTCAATATGTCACCCAAGACATTTTCCGGAAGCAGGCATTTGATCCACATCCGAAAAGCTTATCCTTTTGAATATGAGGCATACCGGAACCTGGCGCTGAATGTGAATGACTGCCATGGGGAGACCAACTGTTACCCACACGCATCAGCCAATGTGGAGACAAGAGGAGAGTCTGTCTTTGCAGCCATGAATGCTGTTGACGGTATCACTGCGGCGGCCTGCCACGGGGAGTGGCCTTATGAATCCTGGGGGATTAACCAGCGGGCAGATGCAGCCATGAAGCTGGAATTTGGACGGACGGTGGAGGTTGACCGGATTATCCTTTATACAAGAGCGGATTACCCACATGACAATTGGTGGAAAAAGGCGACTGTCACATTTTCAGACGGCACAGCTATGGAATTGGAATTGAAAAAGACAGGGGACGCTCAGGAATTTACATTTGAGAAAAAAAAGATCGAATGGCTTCAGATCGGAGAATTGATAAGATCAGAGGAACCGTCCCCCTTTCCGGCGCTTGTGCAGCTGGAAGTGTATGGAACGGAAGCCTAAAGGGAATCCCCGCCGTTTTTTGCCGGCGGGGATTTATGAGATATGTATGCCGGTGCTTTCCCGCACTAGAGTGTGTTGCTCCGGGTAGATATTTCCCTGACCATAAGAGATAGTTCCTCTCTCTTTTTACAAAAATGGCCATCATGGGGATTTACTGCCAGCACATAATTTATTTTTCCAAGCAGATACTGCAGATATCTTTTACCATCCGGTTCATCTTCCCTCATCCAGGCAGGATTCCCCATTTTGTTCAAATGTGAGGTCACTCCGTACTTTTGACAATAATAAATCTCTGCGCGGAGCTGGTTTCTGTATTCTCTGCTCACCTGCATTTTTTCATTTACTACAAGTCCTGTCACGGTCTGTCTGTGGGACTGATCCTGGACTCTTGTCTTTTTTCTATTTAATTCAAATCCCAGTACGTGCAAAAAATTACGGACTTTCTGCTTTACTTCCTTTTGATCAAAAGTACCGGAAAAGGTCAGGTCATCGCAGTATCTGGTATATTGCATCTGCCGTTCCCCACACCAGGCGCCCATATATTCATCAAAAGAACGCATAGCCAGATTGGAGATTGCCGGGGAACTGGGGGCTCCCTGTGGCAGACAGTCGTTCCGGCAGCACAGGGAAGTCAAAAGCATCCGGATGGAAGGCGGATAGTAGATCGCCGGAAATGCATACTGATATACCATCTGAAAGGTAATACAGTCAAAAAAATCCTTGATATCCAGTTTCATCACCATTTCTGCACCAACATGGGGCCGGGCATTTTCCATGACGGAAGCTTTCTTTCTATATGCAGTTGCATATTGCGAGACGGAACGCTCGCATAATACATTTTTTACAATATTCCGCTGTATTGTCCGCAGCAGTGTGTCGGGTACCGACAACTTTCTCATCCCGCCGTTCTTTTTTTGTATAACTGCAGTATGGTAATGCTCTTCTGTGTGATTACTGACTGCATAAAGACAAGCCAGATATTTCTCATCGCTGACGCCTGTGCCTTCCAGCAAATGAAAGGAACGCAGTACATCTTCTGCTTCCTTTGCCTCACAATATTTCCATAGATCATTGCCTGCCATTTAACCACATCCCGGATATGAATTTTGCGGGAACAATACAAGAAGGTGATTCTGGAGAATGCGCAGATGTACATAGGCCGAAGGCCGTACAGCACACGCAGTGTGCAGAAGTACCTCGGAGCGTTCGGAAGTCTAATGTCTCCCCGTTTATGATCAGGCGGCGACTCGCCCCCCGACCGGTTCAGTACAGCAAAGCGTAAAGATACCGGATATGCTATTGTTCCCGCAGTCTTATCATAACATAGGGGTGGCGGAATTGACAACTGTTATAGCTTGCGGAATTTGGAACCGCGGGACAGGAGGGGGACGCCCCCAGGCGCCGGTGAGCCATGTATCTACACTTTGGGATAAAAGTTGCATAAAAAATATAAGAGATGTTCGTGCATTAGTGCGAAATACACCATAAAGCAAGGGAAACAGTTGACAAGTTATGATTCCGTATTATATGATGCAGTTAGATGTAAACGTTTTCAATGAATGCAGCATCAGCAAACTTCGCAGTTTGGTAACGATACAGGTCCGTCCTTTCCCTGTATGGAACCGTTACACAGTTTTTATAAATGAATAGAGGAAAAACATGGAAACAAGAAGAACGGTTAGTATAAAAGATGTGGCTAAAGCGGCTAATGTTTCACTTGCCACCGTTTCAAGAGTGATCAATAACAGTGATAATGTCAAACCCAAGATGCGGGAACTGGTTCAGGATACGATCCGTGAACTGGGGTACAGTCCAAATCATGCGGCAAGGTCCCTGGTGAAAAGGAAGACAAACTGTATTGGCGTGGTAGTCAACAATCTGCATGATCCCTTCTTTTATGACCTGATCAAGGGATTTGAACATGGGGCCCGGCGGACGAAATACAATGTGATATTCTGCAGTGTTTTGGGGGGAGATGCTGACAGCAAGGAAAACTATGTAAAATATCTGACAAACGGTGTAGTGGATGGGGTAGTTCTCTACGGCTCCTACTTAAATGACAGGAAAGTCCTGGATTATCTGAAGGAAAGTAATCATGTAAATTATGTAATGATAGAGAATGACGTGAGGGAGTGTACCTGCAATAAACTCCTCATAGACAATTACGGCGGCAGCAAAAAGGCTGTGGAACACCTGATGCAGAGAGGACACAAAAAGATAGCCCATATCTGCGGAAATCCCAACAAAAAAGTGACCCAGGAGCGCATGAACGGATATTTGGACAGTATAAGAAATGCAGGTCTGGAGATCAGCGAAGGCTATATCCAGTATACCTCCACAGATTACCGCAGCGGCTATGAAAAAATGAAAATGCTCATATCTCTGGACAACAGGCCAAGTGCTGTCTTCTGTTCCGATGATGCCATTGCCAGCTTTGCCGTGAGGGCAGTGATGGACAGCGGACTTAAGGTCCCGGAGGATATTTCCATTGTGGGCTTCGATAATCAGAGGATTCTGCCTGACGGATACCGGGGACCGCGGATCACTTCTGTGGAACAGCCCTTGTATCAGATTGGGCAGGACAGCATTCACATATTGGCAGAACAACTGGAATTTTCAAAGGAGGCGAAAACGGTACGGCATGTATATGAAACCAAAGTGATTGAAAAGGAGACTGTGGGAAACTATGGAGGGATGTAAGAATAAATATGGAAAAGCGGAATTTTAACCGTCTGCTGGAGGGTAAAAAAGCAGTCATCACCACCGGAGCAAGAGGAATCGGGCGGGAGACGGCAATTTTATTTGCCCAGCAGGGGGCACAGGTTTATGTGGGAGGCAGGAATGAGAAAACATTGTCTGAGACTGTAAAGGAGATACAAAAGCTGTCACCTGATTCCAGAGGATTTGTGGCGGATCTATCTGAAAAAGAGGAAATTGAGAGTGCGTGCAGGGAAATACTCAAAAATGAGAGGAGCATTGATATCCTGGTAAATACAGTGGGAATCAATGAACAGCATCCTCTGCACCGATATTCCGATCGGCTCATGGAAAAGATGATAAGGACAAATTATCTGAGCGGCATTTATTTTTCCAGAGCCTTTCTGCCGTCCATGATGGAAAAGAAGGCAGGGAATATTGTCAATATCTCCTCCATCCACGGAACTATGACCATGCCGGGATTTGATATCTATGCTGGTACAAAAGGAGCGGTTAATGCTACGGCAAGGGCTATGGCCCTGGATTATGCGCCTTATGGCATACGTGTGAACAACGTATCTCCGGGACTGATCTTAAGTGATGTGATGATGGACGAGATCCATACATATCCGGAAGGAGAAAAACGCGATGTGTTTTTGGATATGCTGGTTAAAATGCAGCCTCTTCCACCGGGGAGGATGGAGGATATTGCTTACGCCGTATTATATCTTGCCAGTGATTTATCCGCATATGTGACAGGACAGACGCTGCTGGTGGACGGCGGTGCCAGTATTAAGGCACATTGAGAACAGGAGGGGGAAAATGGATATATTTGAGGAATTGGGAGTAAAGAAGTATATCAATGCCCATGACACATACACCATATATGGCGGAAGCCGCATGTCGGCCCGGACACTCAAAACCATGGAGGAAATGGCGGGTGCCTTTGTTGATATGGAGGAACTGCAGCGCGTCTTAGGTGACAGGACAGCCGGGCTTACCCATAATGAGGGGGCCTACTATACAAACGGGGCTTCGGGAGGCTTACTACTTGCTGCCTGTGTGTGTATGACCAGGGGGGATCTGTATCACTATAGAAAACTGCCGGATACGGAGGATATCCCAAATGAGATCCTTGTTATGAGGGCGCAGCGAAATGCTTACGACAAGGCAATAGAGGCGTCAGGCGCACAGGTAGCCGAGATCGGAGACGCTGACGAGACGCTGGAATTTGAACTGGAAGGGAGGATCACCAGCAGGACAGCCGGTGTATTTTACTTTGCATCCGCTCTGTACCAAAGAGGTTCCCTGAGCCTGGAAAAGACGATCGCCGCAGCACACGGAAAAGGGGTACCTGTGGTGGTTGATGCAGCAGCGCAGCTTCCACCGGTTGAAAATCTTTGGAAGTTTACGGAGATGGGCGCAGATATGGTGATCTTCAGCGGAGGAAAGACACTCTGCGGACCACAGGACAGCGGATTGATATTAGGAAAACGGGAATATATTGAAATCTGCAGAAACATTGGCTCGCCCGGACATGGCATATGCAGATCGAGCAAAACATCACGGGAGGCCATGGCAGGCCTTTACAAAGCGGTGGAACAATATTGTTCTTTAAACCACCGGGAACAAAAAGAGAAAATGTATCAAAGAAATGTGAGCATACAGAAGAAAATAGAAGGCAGGGACAGCGTGCTGGGCACTAAAATAACTGCAAAGGGCCCTGTGGGACAAGAATATCCCCGGTTATTTTGTGAACTGAAACAGATTGGAAAAGCAGAAGAGACAGCGGATAAAATGAGAGAAGCCGGTATTTATATAGGCGCAGTCCCGGAAGAAAACATGATTTATATCAGTCCGCTGAACCTGACAGATAAAGAGGCGGAAATCGTTGGGGACAGGCTGGCAGAGATATTGTAATAGGATTTTTGACTGGGGAAATGTAAACGTTTTCAAAAAACTGGAAATAAATAAGTAAGATAAGTTAGCAATAATGCACAAAATAAAGGGGGCGTACCGAAATTAAGAAAAGTGTGTTTGTGAGAAACCATGAAAAGGAACTGCGAAATTGCCTGCATAAGATTGAACAGGAGCTTTTTGAGGAAGTAATTCCTTTTTGGGAACAGAGGGTAAGAACGGATGGAGGATTTGGCTACACAACTTGTTATGACCGGAAGGGCGGCAGAACGAAAGACATTCGTCCGGGCTGGTTTGTGGGAAGAACAATGTACCTGTTCGGCGCTTTATATAACCACATAGAGGACAGGGAGGAATGGTTTTCTCTCGCAGAAGCCGGAAGGGAGGCGGTAAATACAAAATTTTGCACCGCGGAGGGAAGATTTTGCCGGATGATGGATGCAGGGGGAAAGGTGCTGGAAGGCCCGGTTTCCATTTTTACAGACCATTTTATGGTGAAAGGTTTCTATGAATATGTGCTGGCACGGAAACGCCGCGGCCAGGACTGGGAGAGGGAAGCAGAGCAGGCAAAACTTCTGACGGAGATCCTTTTTGAGAATGTAAAAAAGCAGGACATACTCAGACAGGAGGGGATACCCCGGGGATTCCAGAAACACGCGGTGAACTTCATGACCCTTCTTGTGGCATTAGAGAGCCGGAAATTATTCGGAGATACCTACAGGCAGGTGCTGGACCAGTGTGTATATAAATCACTCTATGAATTTGCCAGTGACCGGTACGAAAAACCATTTGAGTACATCCGTATTTCAGGAGAGCCCCTGACAGAAGGGCCGGGAAGAGTGGTTGACGCGGGGCATACCATGGAGTCTCTATGGTTTTCCATGAAAGCGGGGCTGGAGCAGGAGGATAAAAAGATTCTGGAAAGAGCCGGAACCGTACTGGACTGGGTTATTGACAGTTGTTATGACCAGGAGTTCGGTGGATTTTATCAGAATGTGGATGCTCTGTGCCATACACCGCAGCAGGAATTTCAGGAGACAGATTATGCAGGTAATGCGGTAAGATGGGATGATAAAATCTGGTGGGTGCAGGCAGAAGGACTTTACACGCTGGCAATGAGCGCACTGTACAATGAAAACGAGAGACATTTTGAGTATTTTATGAGGGAATTTGAATATGTAGAGAAATATTTCAGAGATACCCAATATGGGGAATGGTATAGTGTCCTGCATCGGGACAACAGCATGTATATGGATGCAAAAGGATTTGAATTAAAAGGTCCGTATCATGTGTCCAGAAGCCTTATGAATTTGTACCTATTGTTAAAAGATTGTTTGTAATATGATCCTTATGAAATGTGGTATCAAGCAGTGCTATACAGCTTACAAAATGATCTTTAGATATATATTAGAGAATAATAAGAGAAATGATGGGGCATACATATGAAAAAATACAATTTGATTTTAAAAGGAGCAAGGGTACTAGACCCATCCCAGGATGTGGACGGAGAGTTTGATATTGCTGTAAAAGATGGAAAGATCAGCAGTATGGAAAAACAAATTCCGGCAGAGGAAGGGGAACAGGTTTTAGATGTCCGCGGGTATCTCCTGACACCGGGGCTGGTTGACATGCACTGCCATATTTATCCCAGGTTTCCCTTTGAGGAGGACGGGCTTCCTACAATACAGGGCGATGCCCACATGTTCCAATCTGGTGTGACGGCCTGTGTGGATGCAGGTACCTGCGGAAGCCGTGATTTTCTGCAGTTTAAGGAACATGTGATTGACCGCTCCCCATTGAAAGTATTTGCCTTTGTGAATATTGCGTCAGGTGGAATGGTGAATCTGGAATCCGAACAGGATAGAAAGGAATTCCAGCCGGAGATTGCGGCAGCCATAGCCGGAACCTATGATTGTGTAGTGGGAATTAAAACGGCCCATTACTGGGTGGGCAGGCCGGTGGACAAGGAGCATCCTGCCTGGGAATCTGTGGATCGTGCAGTGGAGGCCGGAAAATTGTGCGGGAAGCCGGTAATGGCAGATTTTCAGCCGAATCTTCCGTGGCGTACTTATCCGGAGTTGATCCTGGAAAAGTTACGGCCGGGAGATATTCATACACACGTGTATGCTCAGCAGTTTCCCATTCTGGATGCAGATGGAAAAGTGCAGGAGCATATGTACAGGGCAAGGGACAGGGGCGTGATCTTTGATCTGGGCCATGGAGCGGGAAGCTTCTGGTTCCGCAACGCTGTGCCTGCATTGCGGCAAGGTTTTTATCCGGATACCATATCCACAGATCTGTATCTGGATAATGTGAATGGACCTGTAATAAATCTGCTCCATATCATGTCAAAATACTTGAATATGGGTATGCCACTGAAAGAAGTCATATATCGCACAACGAAACGGCCTGCAGAGATCATCGGACACGAAGAACTGGGGGACTTGAAAGCCGGCCGGGATGCAGACATTGCGCTGCTGGATATAAGGGAAGGCAGGTTTGGATTTGCAGATGCAGGCCATGCATCCCTGAAGGGCAATAGGAAGCTGGAATGTATTATGACAATAAGGGGCGGCAGGATTGTCTATAACCCTATGGCGATTGGTATGCCCGAATGGGAAAATGCGCCCAGTGCATACTGGGAATCCCCAGGGGTATTATAGACGCCTTCTGTGGGAAGAGGGAGAGATTGAGGGAGAATAAGCTGCGGCACTAAGGCCGTGGCTTTTTTGCGATCACAAATATGGATATCTTTTCTATTATATATTCATATTTTATAGATATTTATTGACATAGATATCTTATGTCAGTATAATATATTTATCAGAAAAAGTAAAAAGCTTCTTTTCAGGGACAATTAACTACCATTCCGTTAACGGGGGAGCCTAATCCCCCTTTTCATCAGACAAATGGTTTGACGGCAGAAGCTATGGAAGGGGTTCACATGGGTGAAAAGACATTGAGATTAGATATCATCAGCATGATCATTCTTAAGCTGCTGTCCGGAAAGGAAGCATACGCATACGAGATCATGCAGGAGATGGACCAGACCTTTAATGGTCTTCTGACGATTCAGAGAGGCACTATATATCCGGCTCTCTACCGCATGGAGGAAGAAGGTCTGATAACCGGGCAAAAGCGTCTGACTGGAAAAAGAATGGAAAGGGTATATTACCATATTGAACCAAAGGGATACGAAGAATTAGAGAAATTGTCAAAAAAGTGTCTGGAATTAACAGAGACATTACAGTTTTTTCTTAAACAGGACCAGGGATTTACATCAGACATGAGGAATGTGAAATAATGTTATGCCAATGGGATACAAGAAATAAATATGTAGTACAATATTATAAGGTATTAAAAGAATTATTTCCCCGCATTAGCTTCAAAGACGGCAGATTTTTGAGAGATATCCGTTTGGAACTTTCGGATTTTGCCAGGGAGCATCCCAATATGACCTATGAACAGCTGGTGGATTCGTTCGGCAGACCGGAGGATATTGTGCGTGACTATCTTGCAGACCAGGATTTTGAGTACATTCTGGCTTGTATTAAGAAAAAAAGCATATGGAAAACATGTGTAGCTATATGCTTGAGTGCAGCCATCATTTGTTCGGCGATTTATGTCTGGTTCTACTATCTGGCATACCGGGCGTCCAGGGATTCTGTGATAGATCAATGTGTCACTGAATTACGAATTATCGAATCAGACGATATAGAAGAAGGACAGTGATGTTCCTTATACATAGGGCTGCAACGTTATAATAAAAATGGTTTCAGGGGAGTATTGCTAAATATAAAAACAAGCTGATTTTTAAGACCAGCTTGTTTTTTATATTTACCCCATGCCCTATTATTTCCCCATCTTCTTCACATAAGCCGAAGGCGTAAGCCCCGTACACTTCTTGAAAATCTTACTGAAATAATAAGGCGTATTTCCGCACCCCACAAGCTGGGCCACGTTTTGGATCTGTTCCGTATCCCGGGCAGCCAAAATCTCTTTTGCCTTCTGCACTCTTAATTTCATAAGAAATCCCGAAAACTTTTCCCCTGTCTCCTTTGTAAAACAGCGGCTTACATAGTTCACATTCATATACAGATAATTTTCAGAAATCCATTTCAGCGTCAGATCGGGGTTGGAGTAGTGTTCATAAATATAGTCGATCAGCCGCGAGATAAAAGGGCTGTACTGTTTTGTATTAAAAGACTGCACCTCCGAAAGCTTGTTCATATAATCCAGCACGGACTCCGCAATACGGCCTGTATCCTCCTCTTTGTGGAGCTGGTACAAAAAATCCGTGATTTCCGGCAGTGTGTGGGAGGGGAGCTGTGTCCCCAAAGAGATAATTATATTATCTGATAACTGCAGCAAAAAATCCTTATTGGAAATAGCATAGAGTATTTTTTTCAGCTCCATCACGATCTCTTCCCTGCCCTCTGCATATTTATCCGCAAGCACAGGCACCAGCCGGTTTACACGGTCCACAATCTGTCCGTAGTTAAAATTGGGGACTGCATCTGTGCCGTCTATAAAATAAAGAATGTCGTACCGTTTCAGTTTCTTGATCAGCATGGTTAACAGAGTTTTCAAATCTGCATATCTCATACGGCTGTACTCCACAGACACCGTCTGTCCGGGGAAATCCAGGCCTTTGAAAAAACTGTCAAGCTGTGCATAAGAGGTCTCAAAATTAGGGAAGAAGACCAGAAGGACATTCTGTATATAGACAGCATACCGCTCTACCTCCGGCATATTTTCTCGGCAGTAGTCATCAAAGCGTTCCAGGCACCTTGCCAGATCTTTCTCCTCCAGATAATAGACGCTGCAGAACTGATAAGGCACATCCGTCAGGTTGATATAATGTTCGTACAAGTCAAAAAAGGTATCTGACACCTGTGCACAGGAGATCCCCTCCCGTATGATATTCCGGATCAGGGTTTTGTGCAGATTATGGAAAGCCCGGCTGTCCTGCTCCGGTTTCATATCCCTTGCAAAAGCAATTTTATAGTAATCTTTAGTCACTTCCTGAATGCAGTCAACGATCTGAGTCTCTGTGCAGGGCTTCAGCAGATAATGCTGGACGCCGCATTTCATAGCTCTCTTGGCATACTCAAATTCCCCGTATCCGGAGAGGATCACAAACTGCGTGCACAGATCCGTGCGGTTGATCCTCTCGATCAATTCCAGGCCCGAAATGCCGGGCATCCGAATATCTGTTATCACAATATCCGGGCATTCATCCAGAATAGTGTGATAGGCTTCCACCCCGTCTGTACAGGTTCCCACCAGTTGAATATTATAGGCTTTCCAGTCAATAATGTTGGCAATGGCCTGGCAGATCATTTCCTCGTCGTCCACGATCAATAGTTTTAACATGGCTTGTTCTCCTCTTTCTGTGTATAAGGAATGTGTATTTCTGCTGCTGCACATTCTTCATAAGTCTCTTCATCTTCTATGGTATATAAATGCAGTCCGTATTCACTGCCGTAAGTCATCTGGATCCGTTTGTGGATATTCAGGATTCCGATTCCAAATCCGTGAGGCTGTATTTCCCCGTCCAGCAGCTTTTCCATGAAATTTTCCTCAAAAGCGGAACCCGTATTCATGATCTTCAGGATTACGGTGTTGTCCTTTATATGGGAAGTGATGGTAATATAGCAGGTCTCGGAGGATTCCTCCAAACCATAGCGGATGGCATTTTCCAACAATGGCTGTAGGGTGAATTTGGGAATGGGAATATCCAGAAGGCTGTCAGGGATCTCCACAGAGAAATCCAGACGCTTCTGATACCTTATTTTCTGTATGATAATATAATTGTCCACAATGGTAAGCTCCTGGCGCAGGGTAAAGTCCTTGGAGTTGTTGCCGAGAGACAGGCGCAGCAGATTTCCAAGGGCTGTAGTGATCTGGGATATCTCCTCTGATTTGATCATGCGTGCCCGCCAGTTGATAGAATCCAGTGTGTTGTATAGAAAGTGGGGGTCCATCTGGCTTTCCATTGCCTTGATCTGTGCCTCTTTTTTCAGCAGCTCATTGACATAATTTTCATTGATCAGAGTATTGATCTTTTCTACCATGGTATCAAAATTTTTATAGAGAAGCCCGATCTCATCCTGCTGGTATTCCTTGGGCGCAGCGTTAATCTCGTATCTGCCTTCCCCGAATTGTTTCATATTTTCAATAAGACGGTCAAAATGCCTGAAAAGCGCAAAGACCAGTTTGGTGCTGAAGATGCCCACGATGATCACAGCCAATATCATAATCAGGAAAAAGGACTGGCTGGAGAGCGTGATGGCCTGATAGATGGAAGTATAGGAGACTGTGCAGATATAATTCCAGCCATAGGTGGGGATCAAACCGCTTACAGCAAACAGTTTTTCGTTTTTCAGGGAGACAACATCATAGTCTCCTTTTAATTCTTTATACAATTGGTCGGAATCTTCCCGGGACAGCGCACTGTCATTAAATATGAGGCTGTTATCATCATACAGGTAATAAGAGATATCTTCAAACTCCGCGCTGGCGGCTGTGGCGGCAGAGATAATAGCATCCATATCTATATTTATGATCAGAACACCCAGGGAATCCAGGCTGAGGCCTTCTATTTTCCTCAGTTCCTTTACAATGAAGATCCCATAGTCAGGTCCGTAATCTGTGACCGTCACAGTGGCTCCCTGGTTGTCGATGGCTGTCTTGAGCAGTTTGCTGCGGACAGATTCCGGTACAGTCTGGAACTTCCGGTTGGAAGTGCTGATGACATCATTTCCCTGTAACACGGAGATATAAGAAATGGCGTCACTGTTAAAAATAAAGAAATAATCACAAAGAGTGGAGTACACCTGGTTAAAACAGAGCTGTTTTTCGGAGTTCTGGGTGCTCTTGCCTGAACGGTCCAGACTGCCCTGTATGGTCTGGTTCGCCAGTATGGAATCCACGATCGTATCAATGTACTGAAGCTGGTCGGAAATCTCAAGTGCGGAATCGGTGAGAGTGGCCGCAATTGAATTGTACAGCTTTTTTTCATAAGAATTTGACACAAAATTCAGACTGACGATCCCAGCCAGAAAAAGCACCAGAAATCCGGTCAGGATAACGGTCAGTATTTTGTATTTCAGGGACATGCTTTGTATTCTTCCCATTTTTTTCATGGTCAACGCCCTTCTTTTCAGTATGTGTGAAATGAAATCAGTGCTCCTCTGCGCTCGCCTCCCTGAGGGAGGAAAACGGGGGATTAAAAAAATTATAGTAAAATAAAGATAAAAGTGCAATTGATTTACCCGGAAAAAACAAACAAAAAATGTCGGAAGTCAATTATTTACAGGTAAAGTAATTTTTTTGCTGATGCAGGTGTGTTTTTTGTGTTTGGAAGTAAGTTTTATCAATTTTCATCCGGGGAAAATCATTATATAATGAGATACATCAAGAGGAGCTTCTCAAAAGAAAACATGGAGGAAAAACAGTGAAAAGGAAATATTTAAAAAGAGCAGCAGCAGTGGCACTGGCATGTGCACTGGCAGCAGGTTCCATGACAGCGTGCGGATCAGACAAGAGCGGAAAAGGAAGTAAAGAGGAAGCAGCATCAGGAGAACTGACCATGGCCTGGTGGGGAAACCAGGTAAGAAATGAGCGTACACAGCAGGTGCTGGATAAATATAAGGAAGAAGAGGGAACTACAGTTAAGGGACAGTTCTTCCAGTGGGATGATTACTGGAGTAAAATGGCTACCTCAGCGGCAGGCAAAAAAATGCCGGACATCATCCAGATGGATATGTCATATCTGCAGCAGTATGTGGACAAGGGCCAGCTTTTAGACCTGTCACCCTATATTGAAGACGGAACTCTGGATACCTCCGATCTGTCAGAAGATGCAGTCAATATGGGCAAGGTGGGAGACAAGATTTACGGTGTTGCATCCGGGACCAGTGCCTCCTGTATGTTCTATAATAAAACACTGCTGGATGAACTGGGGATCACGATCAAGGACAATATGACTTTAGATGAGTTTATCGATATCGCAAAGCAGGTCTATGATGAGACCGGATACCGGGCAAACCTTATCCATTACGGAATGTACATGGAAGTCTATGCAAGGGCTAATGAGATTCAGGTAGTGGACAAACTTGGCGGAGAGAGCGCAGAGGACTATGTAGATTACTTTAAAATTTCTGAAGACGGTGTCAAAGAGGGATGGCACATCTCCCCCAGCCAGGCAGCTGACACAGCCAGCGTTGAGGAAGACCCAATGGTATACGGTTCCAATCCGGACAATATGACCTGGTGTACCATCAATGGTTCTGCCATGCTGACTGCCTACCAGACAGCAGCACCGGAGGGAACAGACATTGCGATCACAACCATACCATCCACAGACCCGAAAAAATCCAACTATGTAAAACCCAGTATGTATTACTGTGTGAGCGCTGATACGAAAAATCCGAAAGAGGCAGTGAAAGTGCTGAATTACTTTACAAATTCTTCAGAGGCATACAAGATCCTTCTGGCAGAAAGAGGAATCCCGGTGTCCAGCAAGATCTCAGAGGAGATCATGCCATTAATCAGCAAGGAAGACCAGGAAAATGCTGCATTTATCACGGACGTTATCACTCCAAATTCCAGTGCACTGCCGCCTCTGGCACCGGAGGGGACCAGCGAGTCTCAGGATCTGCTGAGAAAGCTGGAGGAGAAAGTGAAATACGGGGAATATACTTCGGAGCAGGCTGCGGAGGAATATTTCAAAAGCGCAAACGAAATTTACGCGGAACATCAATAGTAACAGTTCAGTAGGTCTGCGCATTCACTGCGCTGACCGTAAGAAAGCATTCCGCAGCCAAGCAAAAATCCTATCGCCAAAGGCGATTCTGCATGGATTTTTGCCTGTAACTGTGAGGGTACTGAACAAGTTACCCATCAATAAATAATCAGGGCTGCTGTAGTCTTTTGGACGGCGGCAGCCCTTTTTCTGCCTTTAGAAAGGAGAGGAGATTTTGAAACCTACCAGTAAAAAATTATACAAGTTTTTAAATAAGGAAAAGACAGCAGGAATTGTGTTCTGCCTTCCTTTTATCATAGGATTTTTGGTGTTTTTGATCATACCTATGGGAATCTCTTTTTACTACTCCCTGTGTGACTATGACATTTTGTCCCCGCCGGAGTTCGTGGGACTCAAGAACTACATAGATATGTTTACAAATGATGAAGTGTTCTGGCATTCCATCAAAGCGACTCTTTATTTCGCGCTGGTGTCTGTTCCGCTGAGGCTTATTTTTGCCCTGTTGGTGGCTATGATACTGGTGAAACCAACAAAAGCTACAGGCTTTTACCGTGCGGCATACTATCTGCCATCCATCATCGGCGGCTCTGTGGCAGTGGCTATTTTGTGGAAGAGGATGTTTGCACCTGACGGTGTAGTGAACAGTATTCTGGGAATGCTCGGAATTGATACAAACTTTGCCTGGCTCAGTGATACCAGGACGGCGATCTGGACCTTGATCCTGCTGGCTGTGTGGCAGTTCGGTTCCTCCATGCTGATTTTCCTTTCTGCATTAAAACAGATTCCAAAATCGCTGTATGAGGCAGCAGATGTGGACGGTGCCAGCAAGGTGACAAAGTTCTTCCGCGTTACCCTGCCGCTTCTGACGCCTACCATTTTCTTCAATCTGGTTATGCAGATGATCAACGGGTTCCTGGCATTTACACAGAGTTTGATCATCACACAGGGGAAACCTATGGATACTACCTTATTCTACGCTGTGTATATGTACCAGCAGTCCTTCTCCTTCAGCAAATCCGGATATGCATCCGCAATGGCGTGGGTTATGCTGGGCATTATTGCGGTGATCACATTTGTGTTGTTTAAGACGAAAAAATATTGGGTATATGAACAGGGGTGAGATTGTGAAAACGAAGAATATAAGAACAGTTGTTTATCATGTTTTAGTCTGCGGTTTCGGGTTAGCCATGCTGTATCCGCTCTGCTGGATGTTCATGAGCTCTTTCAAAGAGACAAGCACCATTTTTACAACAGCGGGAAGCCTGATTCCTGAGACATTTACACTGGAGAACTATTCCAATGGCTGGAGAGGTTTTGCGGGGGTGTCCTTTGGTACCTTTTTCAAAAATTCTCTTTTTATAGCAGTTGTGGGTACCATCGGTACGCTGGCATCTTCCGCCTGTGTGGCTTACGGCTTTGCCAGATGCCAGTTCAGGGGCAAGAAGATTTTATTCGGTGCCATGCTGGCATCCATGATGCTGCCGGGCCAGATCCTTATGGTGCCCCAGTATCTGTGGTATGAAAAACTTGGCTGGGTAGGCAGTTTTTCTCCGCTTATCGTTCCGTTTTTCTTTGCCATTCAGGGATTTTTCGTATATCTGATGATGAATTTTATCGAAGGTATCCCCACAGAGCTGGATGAAGCTGCTAAGATAGACGGATGCTCCTATTACGGGATCTTCTTCCGTATCATCCTGCCGCTAATGGCACCGTCGCTGATCACGGGCGGTATCTTCTCCTTTATGTGGAGATGGGATGATTTTATGTCAGCCCTGCTTTATATCAATGATGCCGCCATGTATCCGGTTGCCCTGGCGCTGAAATTGTTCTGCGATCCGGGTTCCTCATCGGACTATGGTGCTATGTTTGCAATGGCGACTCTTTCCATTGTGCCGATTGTGCTGATATTTATTTTCTTCCAGAAATATCTGGCGGACGGAATTGCAACCTCCGGATTAAAGGGATGATAGTTTCCGCAATTGTTATACTGGCAGGTGTGGAGACAGACATGCTGAAACAATATCTGGGATATGAAAGACGAGGAGGAAATTATGTGTAACTGGGAGCAGGCGTGGCTTGCATATGAACCGATAGAAAATCAGAGGAACAGGAAATTTTTTAAGTCTGTCTATACAGATCAAAACGGAGAGCTGATCATAAGCGCTCTGCGGGAAATAGAGACTGCATCTGAAAAACTATTCAGCATTCAGATCATCAGGACAGATGACAGGGAGAAAGCAGGAATTCTGTTAGAAATAGATCCATCCCCGGACCTGGGTACGGAAGGATATGAGATAACCGAAGAAAATGACAGAATCTATATCCGTGCAGCCGGGGAAAACGGACTTTTGTACGGAACCTTCCGGTTTCTTCTTATGGTTTCCGCAGGAAAAGATATCACGGGTATTTCCCTTCAGGAAAATCCGCAGAATCCCATCAGAATGCTGAATCAGTGGGACAACATAGACGGCAGCATTGAGCGTGGTTACGCAGGAAACTCTTTTTTTTATGAAAACGGAAAAGTATGCGTAACGAAGCGGATCACAGATTATGCCAGACTGCTTTGTTCCGTTGGAATCAATGCAATTTCCATCAATAATGTGAATGTCCGGGATGGGGCAGAATGGCTTATCACAGAAAAGCACTATAACGAATTGGCGCAGATTGCCGGTATCTTTGGGAAATACGGTATTTCCATGTATCTGTGCATTGATTTTGCAGCGCCCATGACTCTGGACGGGCTTCCCTGCGCAGACCCTCTGAATGAGGACGTGAGGAAATGGTGGGAGAAAAAATGCGGTGAGATTTTCAGCCGGATTCCCAATATGGGAGGTTTTCTTGTAAAGGCAGACTCTGAGGGACGTCCGGGTCCTTTTGCATACGGCAGGAACCATGCGGACGGCGCCAACATGCTGGCCCGTGCGGTAAAGCCTTATGGAGGAACGATCATCTGGAGATGCTTTGTGTACAATTGTCAGCAGGACTGGCGGGACCGCAGGACAGACCGTGCATGTGCCGGGTATGACAATTTTATGCCTCTGGACGGAAAATTTGATGACAATGTGATCCTTCAGATCAAAAACGGCCCCATTGATTTCCAGGTGAGAGAACCGGTGCATCCCCTTTTCGGCGGCCTCCAGCACACCAACCAAATGCTGGAAGTACAGATAGCTCAGGAATACACTGGCCAGCAGATTGATGTGTGTTATCTTGTTCCCATGTGGAAAGAAGTGCTTGATTTTTCTACAGGCTGTGGAAAACCCCAAGATACCGTTGCGGACATAGTCTCAGGCAGGACATTCGGACAGCAGAAATGCGGCATGGCTGCTGTCGCCAACACAGGAAGGGATGCCAACTGGACAGGGCATGATCTTGCTGGCGCCAACCTGTACGGCTTCGGGCGCCTGGCCTGGAATCCTCAGATATCAGCAGAAGAGATCGTGCAGGAGTGGATTTCCCTGCAGATCAGCAGAGACAGTGATGTGAAGATGATGATCGGAGATATCCTTCTTCGTTCCAGAGAAGTTTACGAAAAATATACGGCGCCTCTGGGAATCGGTTTTATGGTGAATCCTGCATACCACTATGGGCCGAATCCGGAAGGATACGAATACTCCAAATGGGGTACCTACCACAGAGCCGACCATCTGGCCGTGGGTGTCGACAGAAGCGAAAAGGGCACCGGATATAGTGAGCAGTATTTTGAGAAAAATGCAGCTCTGTACAGAGATACAGAAAGTTGTCCGGAAAATCTGCTGCTGTTTTTCCATCGTGTTCCCTACACACACCGGCTGCGTTCCGGGAAGACATTGATTCAGCATATATATGACAGTCATTTTGAGGGATATGCTGATGTTCAAAAAATGCAGAGAGACTGGAACTGCCTGGAGGATAAAATCCCGCAGCATATTTTCCAAAGAGTCAAAGAACGCTTTGTGCGCCAGGCAGAAAACAGCCGGGAATGGTGCGATGTGATCAACAGTTTCTTTTATAGAAAATCTATGATCCCTGATGAAATGGGAAGAGAGATCTTCTAATGAATAAAATCCCCCTGCCTGATAACGGTGATGTTACAGGCAGGGGGATTTGTTCTGTGATAAGAAGTTGATGGTGAAACATGATCGTAATTATGGTACAATAATATTATTGTTATATAAGGATATCATATAATGATATATACAAAGATTGAACAGTAACAGACATTCCATAAAAGGAGTAATAGTAGGAGGGAAAAATGCTTACATCATTAGTTATAGGTATAGTATCCGGCTGGATCGCCGGGAAGATCATGGACGTAAAAAAAGGAGGATTCATCAGAACCATTATCACCGGAATCGCCGGCTCCTTTGTGGGCAGCGCCGTCATTTCATTAGTGGGATTTCATGCATATGGTTTTCTGGCTAATGTTATTGTGTCTGTCTTTGGCGCATGTATTTTCTTATTTGTTGCGAAGAAGATATTTAAGTGATGAGAAGTTAGGGAGTTTGGATGTTCTCGGACAGGCGTACGATTAATGCGGAGATAGGACTAGTGGCTGAAAGGCTGTTAGTAAGGAATAAGGATTTCTGTTAAAAGTGTTATGAAAGAAATGGGCAGCAATTGAATATGTTATGGAAAAAAAGCGCTGCTTGCAAAACAAGCGAAAGGTTATTGGAATTAAAACAAGCGAAAGGTTATTGGAATTGAATTTCCGATTGCCCTCAGTAGTTTAAAATGTATTTATGGAAATAGCATCTACTTTGGACGGTAGGATGCTATTTCTTTTTGTTATTATGATTGTCTATGTAAGACAGCGGACAAGAGGGCATCTAACTATTGGAAAATCGTATCTGTTTTCTGTTCAATTATACGAATAAATTATAATATACAGGGAATAGGCGTTCAATGAGCTGATGGGAAATTTAGATTCTGCCGCCTGTTGCCAGTAGGAAAGTATTCGATAAACGAAGCGAGAGTAAGAAACAATAGACCACAGCGTGCTGATGGTGTACTTTGGTATTGAGTCATACAGTTTATTATCAAACAATAACAGGATACAATAAAAATCTGATTATTATTAATTAAGGAAGGGTGTCAATGCAAAAGAAAAGTAGAGTTATTGTGCTGGGGTTAATGATTTCAATGTTTTTTATAGTTAAAGATGTCATGGCAGGCTCTATAGAAAAATTAAAGGACTCAGAAGATTATGATTCAATGTATAATATTGAAAGTCAAATTGTTCAATTTGTAAATAATGGTCCAACGACATCATCAGGAGGGCGACAAATTACGGTTGAGGATGTTGACCTTAATAACGCGGTTAAGGAATACTTAGATACACCTTTAATTGAAAATAAAATTATAAATTATGCTGAAGTAATGGATGCTTTAAGCCAAAGCCCGTATATGTGGATAGTTTCTATCCGCGCGGATGATGTTTTGTATGAAGCTTGTGTTACAAGAGAACGAGATGAAAATGGGCAGCAGACTGGTTCATGGGAAGTGGAAGGTGTGTATGGTTACGAACCGGGGAATTTAACATTAGAAGAACAATTAAACGCATCTCTAGAAAAAAATGAAATTGAAATGAATGATTATCAATTTTTCTTGGTCGGTGGGGTATCACCTATTAGACAGCCTTTATTCATAGCACTTGATAATGAGGAGATTTTGTATGTTATTCCAGCGCGGACATCGGCTGCTGCAATGATAACTGATAGCAGTAAAACACGTAGAAATATATATTCAGATGAAGAATTGGAGCCTTCAGATCCGGATGGATTTCAAGCATATGATTTTAAGAGTGTAATGCAAGCGGCGGCAAATGTTCCAGATACGTTTGGACAAGGTGGTGAATCAGCAGTAATTGATATTGGAAAAAAGTCACAGCCGATTGGACTATATAGGATAACAGCAGCTGTGGTTATCATATTTATAATTTCTGTAACGGTCTTTTTATGGAGGAAAAAGCTTAAAAATAAAAGACTGAAATAATTAATTGGTTTTACAGTCCAATGGTAACTGGTTCTATCTGTATTGATTAGGACATATGTTGGTAGACTGGCAGAAAATTGACGGAACATGGTATTATTTAAATTTTCTTGGACATATGCTGACTGGTTGGAAACAAATGGGTGTAAAATGGTACTTTTATAATGGAAACGGCGCTCTGAATAACCAAAATATGCACGTTATAGTAGATGGCGATTCAAGAACATTGTATCTTGCAAGCAGTGGTGAGTGGATAGATGAGGTGAGAGAAGGAATTTCTAACCAAATTGTTACTGAGAGAAACAGATCTGTGTCAAACAACGATGCATCTATTGATAATCAATATTTAAATTTGGATATGTTGCAGGCCAATATGGGATTTTAACACTGCATTGGCTTCTCGTGATAAAGCGCAATGCCTGGTAAACTATTAGATAAGAATTATTGGAGGGTATCCATGAAAAAAATAAAGGGCTTTATTTTATTGATTCTAATTGCAAGTATTTTATCTGGCTGTGCGTATACAGATTGGCCCATTCAAATAAAAACTACATCATTTGAGGCATCAAAAATCGAGCAAAATGATAATGTTATTATGTCCAAAGGGAAGGTAAAAGTACATGATTCATATGGTGTTCTGTTGGCAGTTGAAGTCAGTGAAAATACGCCGGGGACGATGAAAATTGTTTACAGCAATGATAAAAATGAATTAGAAATATTTCAAGATTGGAGGAAAATCTTACAGTTAGAAGAGGGTAATGTAAGTGAAAAAGATTCCGGTGAGATTACAGTTGAATTGTCAAAAGGGCTGAATGAATTTATAATCTCTGGTACCGATTGTTCTTGTGAATATGTAATCAGCTTGAGTATTCCTGCCATAGATAAAATAGTAAGTTATGATGGCGGATATTTAATACCAAATGACTAAAATCTCACATCTGTACTGGCAGGTTTGCTTAAAAAAATTGTGTAACGAACAAGGAGGGGCTTGCTATCTAACAGGAGGTACTACTAGGAACTCTTACAGTGAGGTGAAAAAGAAAATATGTAAGCTGATCCTGCTTTTATATCGCAAGTATAATTTTTTACTGAAAGAAGATATCCTGGATGAGGGTGAAAAAGAAGATTTCTTAAATGTTTCCGCTGTAATGGAAGACTACGAAGCTTCTTTGAGATTCTATATCAGTTATCAGATTATCTTTATCGCTATTATCCACAGGAGTATTATAAAAAGCAACTGCTGGGTGCAGCATAAAAACTGCCCAGCATAGCACCGGGCAGAAAATAATTTGTTGTTTTTTTAATTGTCAACTTGAGGGGCAGCACATCAAAACAGAATGGTAAATGAAAAGAGCCACTTGCAAAACAAGCAGCTCTAGTATATAATTTACTTAGAAAGGTTATCGGAATGAATTTCCGATTGCCCTCAGTAGTTTAAAATGTTTTATAGAAATAGCATCTTACTTTCTCAGGGTAGGGATGCTATTTCTTTTTATGATTGTCTATGTAAGACAGAGCCGCAAATATTACCAGCAAAAGCGTTAGCACTTCTATGGTATTCATAGGGCATCACCCTCTCTTTCGTGATACTAGAGGGCATCTAACTTTCGGAAAATCGCATCCGTTTTCTGTTCAATTATACAAATAAATTATACCATACAGGGAACTGGTGTTCAATGTTTAGATGGGAGATTTTGATTCTATCTCCTGCTGCCGTTAGGAAAATATCAAAGGAATAATAGGATAAGGTTAAGAGGAAGGGAGATGAGCAATAAGTTATTTTACAGATTGAATGTCTTCTAAGTACGGAAGTGGCTTGCCATTAGGCAAATAATGCTCTTTGTACTGGTGAAAGGAATGGAGACAAACTATACTGATATCTACGAATGGGAAAGTGATTTAGAATATCAGAACATGGAAAAAGTTTATGGAATTAAGGTCAATAAGAGGTTATATAGATGGAACCATAGTAAGAAAAATTCTATGAACAGACCAACAGTGCGTTGGTGGTGTAAAGAAAACAAAAAAGCTAGAAAACTTTACCAGAGAGCTTTCAGGAGGAAAATGAAACAAGATATTTGTAATGAAGCGTTTTACCATATTAGATCAAGAGATTACAAAACGTATGGTTGGTTGACTTGGTAAAGGACTGGCACCAATAAGAGAATATTCCTGAACTGGTGCTTTCTTTTATCCTGCTGCCATTGGTAAAATCTTGAAATACATCATGACGTAGATAAAAAAGTACGGTATAATATTATATAGTAGAGAAGATAAGTAGATAGGTAAATGTAAGGAACATTACAATGGCATGAGATA
The DNA here is from genome assembly GCF_900258535.1 of Blautia marasmi. Classification (NCBI taxonomy): domain Bacteria; kingdom Bacillati; phylum Bacillota; class Clostridia; order Lachnospirales; family Lachnospiraceae; genus Blautia; species Blautia marasmi. Next base: position 1,391,707 of record NZ_OIWX01000001.1, on the reverse strand, counting down.
ATATATGATACCAGTTAGAGGCATTCAGCCATTTAGATTTACACTATTTTTACACCATTTCCGGCCGATTTTATAAGGAGTTATAAACAGTTATGAGGATTTATAAGAAAACACCTACAAAATCCCCGCTCATTTTTATACAATATCCACAAAAACCCTTGAAAAATATAGTCAAATGCGCTATAATTCCCAATAGAATAAAAGAAAATTCTTCGGGGCAGGGTGTAAATCCCTACCGGCGGTATAGTCCGCGACCCATGTAAATGGCTGAACCGGTGTGATTCCGGTACCGACAGTTAAAGTCTGGATGAGAGAAGAAAATGTATGTCACAATACAGATTTCGTCGGTGCCCTGATCTCAGGGCATTTTTTCATTATTACTGTGGCAGCGCAGCAGGATGGAATCTGTACATCAATGACAGAAAAGAAGAATTTCCTTTTATGAAACGTAACTGTTCAGTACTTTCACAGTTACAGGCAAAAATCCATGCAGAATCGCCTTTGGCGATGGGATTTTTGCTTGGCCGTGGTACACTTTCTTACGGTCAGCGCAGTGAATGCGCAGACTTACTGAATAGTTACTATGAAACCATCATAAAAAGGAGAGAATGAAAATGAGTAATGACGCAATTGTAAACAAAAGGCCTGCAGGGGCGCAGAATCGTTCTAAGATCAGGACACTGGCGCAGGTAGCTATGCTTGGGGCAGTGGCTACGGTATTGATGATGATCGAGTTTCCTATCCCGGTGATCGCACCGCCGTTTTATCAGATGGACTTCTCAGAAGTACCGGTACTGGTAGGGGCGTTTGCCATGGGGCCGGTGGCTGGTATTATGATCGAACTTTTAAAGGTACTGCTGTATGCAGTGATCCATGGCTCCGCCACAGCCGGGGTAGGTGAGATCGCCAATTTCCTGATTGGGTGTTCTTTCATTGTTCCGGCAGCATTTTTCTATAAATACCGCAGGAATAAAAAATTTGCCGTGATTGGAATGGTGATAGGAACGATCTCAATGGCTGTTGTAGGCTGCGTGGTAAATGCATTTATTCTGCTTCCCGCATATGGGGCAGCATTTGGCATGCCGGTAAGCGCATTTATCCAGATGGGCACATCCATCCATCCTGCGATCAACAACCTGTTTACCTTTGTAGTGCTGGCAGTGGCACCGTTTAATCTGGTGAAAGGATGTATCATTTCTGCCGTCACACTGCTTATATATAAAAGGATCAGAGTATTACTGCGAGGAGAATAAAATATGCCGGAAATAAAAAAAGTGACGCCGCTCACAGAAAACCCCCACGTGAATCTCTATCACTTGGATGTGGAGAGCAAAACAGGCAGAAAAGGCCATTATTACGTGGCGTCCAGAGCAAAGACAGAAAATGACCTGAAAATAAGAACGAAGAAAAATACCCCGGATGGTGTGATCATTTACAGCCTTTACGGAGAGAAAAAGGACAAAGTGGTGCTGGTGCGTCAGTACCGCTATGCCATTGATAGTTATATCTATGAATTTCCGGCGGGACTGGTAGAACCCGGTGAGGACTACAAAGAGGCCGGAATCAGAGAAATGAAAGAGGAAACCGGACTTGAGCTGTCCCCCATTGATGTGGATCCGGCGTACGAAAAGCCGTACTTCACAACTATTGGCATGACTGACGAATCCTGCGCCACGGTGTATGGCTATACTTCCGGTGAGATTTCCGGGGACGGCCTGGAAGACTCCGAGGAATTGGAGATTGTGCTGGCGGACAGGGAGGAAGTCAGGCGGATCCTGAGAGAAGAGAAGGCTGCGATCATGACAGCATATATGCTGATGCATTTTCTGCATGACGAGGAACCCTTTGCTTTTCTCAGAGAAATTTGACAGTACAAACAAACACTTTTGACCTTTCCGAAGGAAAAATAACAACCAGATACAGTTCGCAAATTTTTCATAAAAAATTAACGGGATATGCATTGTATCCCATGCGGATGAGAGTATACTTAAAGTAGCCGGTGCAGGCAAAATCTGCCCCGGCTACTGTCAGATTGCAGTGACAGCAGTCAAAACAGGCAGGCATGGGAGATATTTAGATATGAAGAAGTGGAAAAAGTATGTTAAAGGTATTCTGGCGGCGTTGTTCAGCGTTTTAGGCGTTATATTGTTCATTGTTCTGGGAATCAAATTCCTCAGATTTTTTATGCCTTTTGTCATTGGCTGGGTTATTGCTATGATAGCAAGTCCTCTGGTTCGTATGGTGGAGAGACGGATGAAGATAGCCAGAAAGCATACCTCAATGCTGATCATCATAGCAGTTCTGGCCGCCATTATCGGGGCGGGGTATTTTATTGGGGCAAAAGCAGTGGAGGAAACCAGCGAGCTGATTAACCAGGCGCCAGATATTTACGGCGGTTTTCGGGAAGATTTTCGTGAGGTGGAACACAACCTGAATAAATTTATGAAACAGCTTCCGGAAAATGTACAGACTTCTATCAATAATATACAGGATGATCTGGGAGAACGGATTGGAAAACTGGTGGGTAATATCAGTGAGTGGACGGTGGGATATGCGGGAGACCTGGCAAAACATCTTCCAAGTGTGCTGATATCTATTATCTTTACCATTTTGTCTGCATATTTTTTCATTGCGGACAGGGATGGGATCCTGGAGTTTGGGCGGAATAACACGCCGCAGATCATACAGGAAAAATGGAAGGTGCTCTCAGACAGCTTCAAGAAAGTTTTTGGCGGGTATTTTAAGGCACAGTTTAAGATCATGGCGATCATTTGGGCTATACTCTGCGTGGGACTTTTGTTTCTACAGGTGAGTTTTGCTGTTCTGGTGGCGTTTCTCATTTCCTTTTTGGATATGCTGCCGTTTTTCGGTACCGGTACGGCGCTTATTCCATGGGCCATATTTAAACTGCTGTCCGGAGATACAAAGTTTGCGGTTGGGCTTATCATTCTGTATTTGGTCACTCAACTGCTGCGACGGATCATAGAACCCAAAATGGTGGGGGATTCCATTGGTATGGACCCGCTGCTTACTTTGATTTTTATGTATACAGGATACCGTATCAGCAGTGTGATAGGCATGATACTTGCAGTCCCCATTGGTGCTGTTGTGATCAATTTTTATAAATCCGGAATGTTTGACAAGCCTCTTCAGTCCGTCAAGGAAGCGCTGGAGGACCTTCTGGAATGGTTTTACCGCAATACCAGGGACGACGAACAGATAGAGAATAAAGAATAAGAGAACAGGACAAGATAGCATAAAGAGCATATAAATCTTTATGCTATCTTAATGTGTCCTTAATATAGCTTTACGCCGTTTTAATATAAAAGAATTTAGAATATGTAGTTACAGGATAACTACTCAGCAGGCCTGTAACTGTGAAGATATGTAACAGTTATGTTACAGAACAACATATAAAGAGAATAAAAAGGGTGGAAAACTCTTATGTCAGGAATAAAGAAACATCACTGGACCACAACGAAACTTATAGTTTTTGGATATTTGGCGGTGATCACCACAGGTACGCTTCTGCTGATGCTGCCTGTGTCCAGCAGGCAGATGACTGCGGTTCCATTTATGGATGCCTGGTTTACTGCTACATCAGCAACATGTGTCACAGGACTGGTCCTGCATGACACTTATACATTCTGGTCCTCATTCGGCCAGGGTGTTATCTTATTGTTAATACAGATAGGCGGCATTGGATTTATGACAATTGCCATTTCCGCGCTTACTATCACAAAAAGAAAGATTGGTTTGTCGCAGAGGCTTCTGATGCAGGAATCCGTGGCTGCACCTCAGGTGGGCGGGATCGTGCGTATGGCAAAGTTTGTGTTCGGCGGAACGGTATTATTCGAGGGGATCGGAGCCATTTTGCTGAGCTTTTATTTTGTTCCCAGGCTTGGAGTTGGAAAAGGCATATATTTTTCCGTATTTCATTCTATCTCGGCGTTCTGTAATGCGGGAATAGATCTGATGGGGAATTTTGAACCCGGTTCGTCCCTTATGACTGCTTCGGGCAGCCCGCTGGTGAGTATTACCATTATGCTTCTTATTATAGTAGGAGGACTGGGATTTCTTGTCTGGTCAGATATCAGGGAACATAAATGGCACTATAAAAATTATAAGCTCCATACCAAGGTGGTGCTTATGGCAACGACCATTCTGATTTTCGGCGGAGCTGTCCTTATATTTTTCTTTGAACTGGGGAAACCCTCCATGGAGGGGCGGAGTTTTGGCGAACAGGTGTTATGTGCGTTTTTCCAGGCTGTAACGCCCAGAACAGCAGGCTTCAACACCGTGGATCTGACAACCCTTACCGGGTGCAGCAAGATCCTTATGGTGGGGCTGATGTTTATCGGTGGTTCCCCAGGCTCCACTGCAGGAGGAATCAAGACAACTACCATGTTCATTATGATCTTGAGTATCTGGTCGGAATTCAGGAAACGGAAGGATATTGAGTGCTTCCGCCGGAGAATGGAGGAAAATGCCCTGCGGCACGCAAGCTGTGTGACCATGCTGTACGGGCTTTTGATCCTTGTGGGAACGGTTCTGATATCCTCTGCAGATGGGGTCATGATCCAGGATGCGCTGTTTGAGGCAGCATCCGCGATCGGAACGGTGGGGCTGTCCCTTGGAATCACAGCTCAGCTTGGCACTGTGTCACATATCGTTTTGATCCTGCTCATGTTTATCGGAAGGGTTGGAGGTATTACCATACTCATTGCTTTCGGCAACAGGATCGCGTGTATACCGTCAAAACTGCCAATGGAAAAAGTATCTGTAGGCTAAGGCCTATTAAAGGAGGAAAAGTAAAATATGAAATCGGTTCTTGTTGTGGGACTGGGCCGCTTTGGGCGACATATGGCCGCTAAATTGATCGAAGAGGGAAATGAAGTCCTTGCGGTTGACATAAATGAGGAGCGTGTCAATGACGCGCTTGATCTGGTGACAAATGCGCAGATCGGGGATACCACCAATGAGCATTTTATTGCCTCTCTGGGGGTGGGGAATTTTGATCTGTGCGTAGTGGCGATTGGAGACAATTTTCAGAGCTCCCTGGAAACCACAGCGCTTCTCAAGGACTATGGCGCACCCTTTGTCCTGTCAAGGGCCAACAGGGATGTACATGCAAAATTCCTTCTCAGAAACGGGGCGGATAAGGTAGTCTATCCCGAAAGAGAGATGGCAGAACGGCTGGCCGTAAAATTCGGCACGGAAAATATTTTTGATTATATTGAACTTACGCCTGATTATTCCATCTATGAAATCCCTGTGCCGGTACCGTGGGTAGGAAAATCCATTGTGGAAAAAGGAGTGCGGAATAAATATCATATCAGTATCCTGGCAGTCAAGGAACAGGAGGAGATCTACCCTCTGCCCCGCCCGGAATATGTTTTCCGGGGGAGTGAAACCCTGATCATAATGGGACATTACAAAGATGTAAGAGCGCTGGCAAAGGCGAGATAGCCGGCGCTCTTTGCCTTTCTTTTTGCGATTTATTTGATTACTTTATAAAATAAGCTATAATAAACCTGTTAACTCCCGTCAGATAACCGTATATTTTACCGGGAGTGATGTAAGCAGTACAGAAAGGGGAGCATCAATGGATTTGGATAGAGGCGGCAGACTGAAAATATTTTTTAGCTATGCGGAAGGTACGGGAAAAACGGTGCAGATGCTGCGGGATGCAGGGAAAAGAAAAGAAGAGGGCTGCGATGTGGTGATTGGCTGTATTCCCCTGGAATGGGATCTGCGGGAGGAGATGGAAAGACTTGCACCTGTTTTCCATAATTACCAGGGAAAGCTGTCTCCTGAATTTGATATAGACAGTGCCATCAGAAGAAAGCCGCAGCTTTTAGTCATTGACAGGCTTGCACATGGAAATGTGCCCGGCTCCAGGCATAGAAAGCGTTATCAGGATATAGAAGAACTACTCCGGGCAGGGATAGACGTATATACTACCCTGAATGTACAGCAGATCGAGAGTCTTTCGGATGTGATATCCTCTCTGACCGGCAGGCCCGCAGGGGAGCGGATTCCGGATAAAGTGTTTGACCAGGCCGACCAGGTGGAATTTGTGGATGCGGAGCCGGAAAAAGTGCGGGAACGTCTCGGAAATCATGCGGCTGACTCGGGCATTCTCACTGCCCTGCGGGAGATGGCGCTTAGAAGAATGGCGGACAGGATCAATAAGATCGCTGAGAAAGGAGAGGCGGTACGGGAAACCTCTTATCCGGGAGAACATATCCTTACGGGGATATCACCATCCCCCTCCAACGGCAGGGTGATCAGAACGGCTGCACGTATGGCAGATGCCTTTCACGGTGCCTTTACGGCCCTGTATGTACAGACATCCCACGATAAAAATCTGCCGGATACGGATAAGAAGATCTTGAGGGAAAATATGGAGCTGGCTGAAAAACTGGGGGCCAGGGTCATCACCATGTATGGGGATGATGTGGTTCAGCAGATCGCGGAATATGCCAGAATGGCCGGGGTGTCAAAAATCGTACTGGGCCGGACAAAATGGATAGGAGGTCTTTCATTTTCCAGAGTCAGCTTTGCCGACAGGCTCACAGCCCTGGGCTCTAATCCTGATATTTATATTATCCCCTCCATGGAAGAAAATACGGGGACAGCGGGATTCAGGATCAGGCACGGCAGCACAGGATTTACATTGAAAGACAGCCTGAAAACAGTGGGAGTGCTGGTTGCCTCAACGGGAATCGGTGGCTGGATGTACAGTCATGGGATTTCAGAGGTCAATATCATCATGCTGTATATTTTGGGAGTGGTGCTTACTGCCATGTGGACAGAGAGTAAGGCATACAGTCTGGTAAGCTCTTTTATCAGTGTGTTTACCTTTAATTTTTTCTTTACTCTTCCCAGGTATTCCCTGAAAGCTTACGGACCGGAATATCCCGTTACATTTATTATTATGTTCCTTGTGGCATTCCTCATATCCACTCTTACCACCAGGGTGAAGGAACAGGCACACCAGGCGGCGGAGAAGGCTTACCGCACGGAAATTCTGCTGGAAACCAGCCAGAAGCTGCAGAAGGCCAGGGATGTTTCACAGATCATCTCAGAGACTATGGTGCAGATGGAGAAAATGCTGGGCCGTATGGTCATTTTCTATATGCCCGATGAAACGGGCAGTCTGGTACCGCGGACAGATAACCGGGAGATGAGGGACGCAGAGCCGTATATCAATGAGAAAGAACTGGAAGTGGTCTCCTGGGTATACCAGAACAATAAACATGCCGGTGCCACAACAGATACGCTGCCCGAGGCAAAATGCCTGTATCTGGCTGTCAGGGGCAGAAAAGAAGCGCTGGCAGTGGCTGGGATCGTTATTGGGGCCGAGGAACTCACTGCCTTTGAGAGAAGCCTGCTCCTTGCCATGCTGAATGAATGTGCTCTGGCACTTGAAAAGCAGAGGCTGGATGAGGAGAAAAAAGAGGTGGAGATGAATGCCAGGCAGGAACGGCTGCGGGCAAATCTGCTTCGTGCCATATCCCATGACCTGCGCACGCCGCTGACCGGTATTTCCGGAAATGCCAGTGTGCTGCTCAACAGCGGTGCTCAGATGGAGGAAGCGCAGAGGCATAAGATCTACGGGGATATTTATGATGATGCCATCTGGCTGATCAATCTGGTAGAGAATCTGCTGTCGGTCACCAGAATCGAGAACGGTGCCATGAATCTGAAACGACAGACGGAACTTTTGGATGATGTGATCAACGAGGCCATGCACCATCTGGACAGAAAAAGCGGAGAACACAGGATCACTGTGAAGCAGGATGATGAATTTCTAATGGCAAAGATGGATACTAGACTGATCGTGCAGGTGTTTATTAACATGATTGATAATGCCATTAAATATACGCCACCCGGATCGGAGATTAAGGTCCACGTGTTTCAAAAGGATGGATTTGTGTGGACGGAAATTGCAGACAATGGAAAAGGTGTGGCGGATGAAGAGAAAGATAAGCTGTTTCAGATGTTTTATACAGCGGAGAACCAGAAGGGGGACGGCAGGCGCGGACTGGGCCTGGGACTTGCCCTCTGTAAATCTATTATAAATGCACACGGCGGAGAGATCGGGGTAAGGGATAACAAGCCCCGGGGAAGTGTTTTTTATTTCACATTGCCGGCAGAGGAGGTTGTGATACATGAATAAACCATTGATACTTATTGTGGAGGATGATAAGGCAGTCAGAAACCTGATGGCAACCACACTGGATATGCAGGAATACAGATACCACATGGCGAAAAACGGGGCGCAGGCCCTGATGGAGGCTGTGTCTCAGCGGCCGGATGTCATCATCCTGGATCTGGGGCTGCCGGATATGGATGGTGTGGATCTGATCAAAAAGGTGCGATCCTGGTCAAATGTTCCTATTATTGTGGTGAGTGCCAGAAGCGAGGATGCAGATAAGGTAAATGCGCTGGATGCGGGGGCAGATGATTACCTGACGAAGCCATTCAGCGTGGAGGAACTGCTGGCAAGGCTGCGGGCAAGTCTCCGCAGGGCTATGTATCAGAGCAGCGGGGGTGTGGAGGATAACGCTGTTTTTGAGAATGGGGATCTGAAGATTGATTATGCTTCGGGATGTGTATTTATCAGGGATGAGGAGATCCATTTGACGCCTATTGAGTATAAGCTGCTGTGTCTTTTGGCTAAGAATGTGGGGAGGGTGCTGACACATAATTTTATACTGAATGAAGTGTGGGGAAATGTGATGCAGAGTGACGTGCCTTCCCTGCGGGTGTTTATGGCGACGCTTAGGAAGAAGATTGAGGAGGAGCCTTCGGAGCCTAGGTATATTCAGACGCATATTGGGATTGGGTATCGGATGATAAAGAGGGAGTAGTGTTCATTGTTCATTAAAAACACCGTGACCGGCAGTCTTCTCCCGGTACTGCGGCTTCGGGCTTTAAGAAAGTCTAAATGCGAAACGGCCAAAGATTGACAGAACCGCGGCGAACCGATGTAAAATCTGATGATTTTACATCTCATCACCGCTTAAAATTGGGTTTTGTGAACCCAATTTTATCTGCCAATCTTTGGCCGTTTCGCATTAAGACTTCCTAAAAGCCCTGCGCAACGCAGTACCGGGAGAAGACTGCCGGCCACGGTGTTTTTAATGGGATTCAGGTGTTGGCGGGGAAGATGGGGCGGTGCGTTGTAGTGTCAGGAAGAAGATGGGGCGGTGCGTTGTAGCGTCAGGAAGAAGATGGGGCGGTGCGTTGTAGTGTCAGGAAGAAGATAGGGCAGTGCGTTGTAGCGTCAGGAAGAAGATGGGGCGGTGCGTTGGAGTGTTGGGAAGAAGAGGGAGAAAAAGAAGCCGCGGGGCGGCTTCAGAATTGGGAGTAGAGGAAGGGGGGAGCAGTGGAGAGGTTGGCGGTCATGAAGTAGAGGTAAAGGAGCATGAGGAGGGCGTAGAAGGAGAGGACTTGGAGGAGGAAGCGGGTTTTGGGATTTTTTTTAAGGTTCTTTATAAAAGTTGTAAAGGCTTTCATTGATCAGTACCCATCCTTTCCGTCCGATGTGGACTTGGTCTTCAAAGAAGTATTTGGTGTATTCGTCGGCTGAAAAATCGGCAAGCTCGGCGTTGTAGGTTTCGGCCAGGCTTTGGATGTTGGAATAGTAGGTTTCTCTGGCGGTCTGGGGGAAGCCGGTGTAGTCGTAGTAATAGCCGTTTACAGGCAGGACTACAAGTAATGGCTTGATGTCCATGTCACGGCAGACATTCAGGAAACAGCGGAGGTCATCGTACTCCGGGGAGGAACCGTAGCCGTGGATGGCTTTTTTGTTGCAGTCTTTCTTTTTGGAAAGGCGCGGTTTTAGTTTTTTGTAGTTTTTGTCATCTATGTAGAACTGGTTTTCCTGATAGCGGGCACCGTCTTCTTCGGCTTTGGAAAGCCATTTGGTCCAGTTGATGGAAAGATTGCCGGCGGGTGGACTTGGCTTTTTGGCGGTTAGGTCAAAGAGAAGGGGGACCGTTATTTTTTCTTTCTCGTTCAGGAAGCTCTGCCAGGCGTTGGCTATGAGAGTGTCCTCGCTTGTTGCGGTCTTGGTGTTCCATACACGTTCGTAGGTGGTCAGACGGTTCTGGGTTTTGGGGTCGTCTTTCAGAAGGGTGTGGGTGCGGTCTATGATGTACTGTTTTGTCTCTTTTGAAAGGGTCTCGTTCTGCAGCATACCCATGTAGTCATTTTCCGAGAAACGGGATGCAAAGGCCTGGGGCAGGACACCCGTTTTTCGGAACCACTGTGGGGATAGGAACAGAACGGCTTTTTTCTGCCCCTCCCCTAAAGCGCTGAGGGCAATGGCATGGCTCAGGGACTGGTAATAGCCCGCGCCTATGAGCATGGGCTGAAAGTCACTGTCAGCAAACATGGATGAGGGATGGTAGGGGGTGTCCTGTCCGTGCATGAACTCGGAAGAGCCGAATACCAGAAGGCTGTGGGAGTTCAGGTTTTGTTTTATGGTTTCGCGGGATCGTGTTTTGGTCTCATTGGCCCATGTGGAAAATGTATGGGAGTCCGGGATTTTCTTGTCACGGACAGTCAGATGAATGCCTGCCGCAGTGACAAGGAATAGTACGAAAGCCGTGAAAAATGCAGTCAGTCTTTTCATGTTTCTTGCGCCTGCCTTTCCTGGGTCAGCATTTGGATCTCACGAGAGCCAGAATTTTCTCCGGGGTATCCATCTCATCTCTGGTGACTTCTGAGGGGGCAATGACAACGCTGCATTCCTCCTCAAGACCGGCGAGGAGTTCGGCAAATCCCAGAGAGTCCAGAAGACCGGATTGGAAAAGTTCGGTTTTTAAGTCTTCTTTTACAATGTCATCCTCACAGATTTCTGCTAATAGATCTAAAATTTTTTCTTCCATTTTTCATTTCTCCTTTTTAAGTATCATTGATGGTCACCGGGCAGCGTGTTTGCTGCGTATAGGTGCCGATGCTGGATATCAGGCGGTTAAAAGCTCCAGAAATTTTCCGGAGAAGATAAAGAAGCCGAATATCACCAGGTTTATGGTAAGCAGCCAGGAGACTGCTTTGTATAGTCTTTGGTTTTTGTGTTTTTTGTAGAAGCCTGATTTTTTCTGGTAGACCTCTGTTGCTGACAGCAGTATACCGTGGTAGAGTCCGTAGAGGATGTAAGAGGGCGTGACGCCGTGCCATAATCCCATGACGCCCATATTGACAATAAATCCGGCGCAGGCTCTGTTCAGGCGGGTGGAGAACCATTTTTTCTTTGAGCATTTCATAATGAAACGGGTGAATAGGAAATCACGGAACCAGTGGGACAGGGTTATGTGCCAGCGGTCCCAGAATTCTTTTATATCCAGGCTTTTGAAAGGCGCCCGGAAGTTGTCAGGCAGCCTTACGCCCAGAATATATGCGGTTCCCACTGCCATAAGGGAATATCCTGCAAAATCAAAGAACAGGTAGAAACCGTACAGCCAGGCATACCCGGCGGCGAAATACCAGGGGGCGCCGCGCTGCCCCATGGACTGTTCACATATGGTGAGCAGTGTGTAGAGCTGAGTGCCCAGCGCCAGTTTGTAGACCAGGCCCAAAAGAAGTTTAAAAATGCCTTCTCCCAGCATTTCCAGGTATTCCGCCCTCGGTATGGTGCGCTCCCAGTCATCGTGAAAACGGCGGCTCCGGTCAATGGGTCCGGAGCTGATGGAGGGGAAGAAAAGGAGGAATCCTGAAAATTCCAGGAGTGGAATCTCCTCAATGATTCCGTCGTAAATCTCTATGACCATCTGAATGCTGCGGAAACTCATATAAGAAATGCCCGTGAATCCGAAAATGTTCATGTGAAACAAGGGCGATAGTTTACATAATATCAGTGGCAGCAGCATGGCTGCCAGAAACAGATAATACTGTTTTTCATTCCTGCCGTTTTTTCTGCGGACAGCCGCATAGCCGCGTACCACCAGGTAAGACCATGCGTAAAACAAAAGCAGGTAGAGGAACTGCCTGGGACTGTGGCCGAAAACCAGGACGATAAATACAAGGGAGACAGCCAGGGTGTAGTGGCCCATCTTTTTTTCCATGATGCCCAGAATGACGGCGGGTATCAGGAAGAGAAAAAGGCAGACAAAGAAGGAAAGCCCTTCGTAAAAACTCAAAGAACCAGGTCTCCCAGAGCTTTTCTGTCAACTTTTCCGTTTCCGGTCATGGGAAGACGGTCCATGAATACGAGTTTCTTAGGTATCATGTATTCCGGAAGGAATGTGCGCAGTCCCTCTTTCAAAGTTTCTGCGTAATTGCGCTCCGGCGCCGTCATGCCGGGGCAGACCAGATAGGCACTGATGCTTTTGACACGCCCCTCCCTCGTGTTTGGGAGTACGGCGGCTTTTTCTATCTGAGGGAGGCGGAGAAGATTATTTTCAATATCCTCCAGCTCAATTCTGTATCCGTGCAGCTTGATCTGCAGGTCTATGCGTCCGCAGTAATAGAGCATTCCGTCTTTCAGATACCCTTTGTCACCTGTGCGGTATGCCTGCTTGATGATGCCCTTATTGGTATACGGGTAAAAGCGGCTCTTGGTCTGTGTGGGATTCTGATAGTAGCCGGGGCTTACCGTATCACCTATGATCATTATCTCCCCTTTTTCCCCTTCCGGGAGTACACTGCCGTCCGGACCGCAGATCTGCAGCAGAGTGCCAGGTTTTGCCCTGCCCACAGGGAGAGGAGAAGGGCTGGCTGCCAGTTCCGGGGTTATCTCCACCTGGGTGACTGCCACGGTGGATTCGGTGGGGCCGTATGTATTCATGACTTTGGCATCAGGAAAGCGTTCCAGGAGCTTTCGGGCTGTCCGGTTCGTAAGGGTTTCCCCGCAGAATAAAAACAGACCAAGGTCAGGCAGGCAGGCCTGGGCAAAGGCTGGGTCTGACAGGCACACATCCGCAAAGGACGGTGTGGAGACCATAATGGATGCCCCGGAGCATTTCAGGGAATCCAGCAGTCTCCGGTAATCCTTCTGCACATCTTTTGTCAGACACCAGAGCGTTCCGCCCACTGCCAGACAGGTGTACAGATCCATAACAGATAAATCAAAGGAGAAGGGGGCCTGATTCAGAAACACCTTTCCCTTTTTGGCATTGGTTGGAGTTCCAAGGGTGATGGACCAGTCCAGAAAATTGCTTAGATTGGTTTCCGTGATGGCAACTCCTTTTGGGGTACCGGTGCTTCCGGAAGTAAATATGATATAGAAAACATCATCCCCGGAAACCGGCTTTGGTCTGCCGGTTTCCAGACAGCCATTCATACAGGATAGATCCGTATGCACGATAATATCAATATCCTCCAGGGATAGTGTACGTTTGTCCCTGCATTCAGCCCGCAGAGGAGAGAGGGATAAAAAGACAGGTGAATCAAGGGCGTCCAGGATCATTTCCGCACGGGAATCCGGTACGGAGGTGTCAATGGGGCAGTAGGCCCGGCCCGATTTCACACATGCCAGGAAGGATACAAGCATCAGGGGATGTTTGTGCCCGTACACTGCGATGGGGGAACGGTTCTGTCCGCATAGCTGCTCAAGATGGCAGGCCAGGCGGGAAGAATATAACTCCAGCTCCCCGTAAGTAACAGACAAGCCGTCACAGCAGATGGCTGTTCTTTCCGGGCAGATGGAGGCATACTCAGATATCTGGTTCAATATATTCATAAAAATCACCTCAGTTTCGACATTTTTCTTACCTTTTCATTACATCATAAAATTTAAAAGAAATTGCAGGCTCAATTTAAAAGAAATTCTAAAGAAAACCTTTCGATTCATTAAGAATCAATCCCTTGTTTCCTAGCTGTGCAGTGACAAAAATTCTACATCCAATGTATTTTTTATGAATAATTATGCCGCGGTACTTGCGTAAAGCAGGCAAAACGAATATAATTCACAGTAGAATAAAACGGACAAGGAGAACATATATGAATAAGAATTTTGATGTTATCGCGCTGGGCGAGCTTTTGATCGACTTTACGGAGAACGGTGTGAGCGGACAGGGAAATCCCATCTTCGAGGCAAATCCGGGCGGGGCGCCGTGTAATGTGCTGGCTATGCTGAATAACCTTGGAAAAACTACATCTTTTCTGGGGGTTGTGGGAAAGGACCAGTTCGGTACATCCCTGAGAAGTACACTGAACAGCCTGGGTATTGACACCAGCCATCTGTATGAGAACGAGGAGGTCCACACAACACTGGCATTTGTCCATACGTTTGAGGACGGGGACAGGGACTTTGCGTTTTACAGAAATCCCGGTGCGGATATGATGCTGAATGTTGAGCAGATCGATGAAGCATACATAAGATCAGCCAGGGCATTCCACTTCGGAACACTGTCCATGACCCATGAAGGGGTGCGCAAAGCCACTGCCAAAGCCATTGATGTTGCAAAGGAGGCCGGACTTCTCATCTCTTTTGATCCGAACCTGCGTCCCCCTCTGTGGAGCAGCATGGAGCTTGCAAAAGAACAGATCGCCTACGGCCTCTCAAAATGTGATTTGCTGAAAATTTCAGAGGAGGAGCTGGAATTCATGACCGGAACCAAGGATGTGAAGGAAGGCGCCCATATGCTGCTTGCACAGTATCCTAATCTGAAGCTGATGAATGTAACCATGGGAAAAGAAGGGAGCACTGCGTTCCATGAGGGCAGAGAAGTGTTCCATGCGCCGTTTTTACAGGAGAATACAATCGAGACAACAGGGGCCGGGGATACCTTCGGCGCATGTGCGCTGAATTATGTGCTGGAGCACGGAATGGAAGGCCTTACAGAGGAACAGCTCTATGAAATGCTGGAATTCTCCAATGGTGCCTCCTCTCTTATTACTACAAAGAAGGGCGCCCTCCGTGTTATGCCTAAAAAAGAAGAGGTATTAGCGTTTATCGCTGGAAAATAGAGTAAAATTGTCGAAATATTGTTGTGAATTTTTAATATAATACAGCATTGACAGTAATCGGAAATTGTGATAAATTATAGACATAACAAAATAATAGTTTTGATTTCTGACGGATTACAATGTGGAGCACCACAGTGAAGTCAAAATGTAAGTGAGAGCCGACCGTCTGGGCAACGTTTGTAATTGTGTAATTGACAAATGTTGCCCTTTTTTTTCAAAGAGGTTCATACATAGACAGTGGTGGCAGGCAGAAGACAAAGCTATTGCTATGAAAAGGAGGGTATTAACATGGGATTCAAATCAGACATCGAAATCGCACAGGAGTGCACAATGGAGCCAATTACAAAGATTGCAGAAAAAGCAGGTATTGATGACAAATATCTGGAGCAGTACGGTAAGTACAAAGCTAAAATTGACTACAATCTGTTAAAAGAATCTGATAAACCGAACGGAAAACTGGTTCTGGTTACCGCTATCAACCCGACACCTGCCGGTGAAGGAAAGACCACAACAACAGTAGGTCTGGCTGACGGCCTTCAGAAATTAGGAAAAAATGTAATGGTAGCGCTCCGTGAACCATCCCTGGGACCGGTATTCGGTGTAAAAGGTGGTGCCGCAGGCGGCGGATATGCACAGGTAGTTCCAATGGAAGATATCAACCTGCATTTTACAGGTGATTTCCATGCGATCGGTGCAGCGAACAATCTGCTGGCAGCAATGCTGGATAATCACATTTATCAGGGCAACGACCTGAACATTGACCCAAGAAAGATTACCTGGAGAAGATGCGTGGACATGAATGACCGCCAGCTTCGTTTTGTAGTTGATGGTCTTGGCGGAAAGACAAACGGCTGTCCGAGAGAAGATGGATACGATATCACAGTTGCTTCCGAGATCATGGCTGTTCTGTGTCTGGCAAAAGACATTACAGACCTGAAGGAGAGACTGGGAAGGATCATCGTTGGTTATACATATGGCAAGGTTTCCGAGCAGAAACCTGTTACAGCTCATGATTTACATGCAGAAGGTGCTATGTGTGCACTGCTGAAAGATGCTCTGAAACCAAACCTGGTTCAGACTCTGGAGCATGTACCTGCAATCGTTCACGGCGGACCGTTCGCTAATATCGCTCATGGATGTAACTCAGTCATTGCTACCAAGATGGCACTGAAATTAGGTGACTATGCTATCACAGAAGCAGGATTCGGCGCGGACTTAGGTGCAGAGAAATTCCTGGATATCAAGTGCCGTATGGCTGGCCTGACACCGAGCGCAGTTGTTATCGTAGCGACTGTACGTGCCCTGAAATACAACGGCGGCGTACCGAAAGCAGACTTAAATAACGAGAACCTGGAAGCTCTGGAGAAAGGTCTTCCGAACTTACTGAAACATGTAAGCAATATCACAAATGTTTACAAACTTCCGTGTGTTGTTGCGATCAACGCATTCCCGACCGATACCAAGGCAGAGCTTGACCTGGTAGAAGCAAAATGTAAAGAACTGGGCGTAAATGTTGCACTTTCCGAAGTTTGGGCAAAAGGCGGCGAAGGCGGCGTTGCACTGGCTAAAGAAGTGGTACGTCTTGTGGAAGAGAAGAATGACTTTACATTCTCCTATGAGCTGGAAGGAAGCATTGAGGACAAATTAAACCAGATCGTTCAGAAGATTTACGGCGGCAAGAAAGCGGTTCTGACAGCAAATGCTCAGAAACAGGCTGCTCAGCTGGAAGCTCTTGGATATGGAAACTGCCCGATTTGTGTGGCTAAGACACAGTACAGCCTGACAGATGACCAGACAAAACTGGGTGCACCGAAAGACTTTGAAGTAACCGTTCGTAACCTGAAGATTTCCGCAGGTGCAGGCTTCATTGTTGCTCTTACCGGAGAGATCATGACCATGCCTGGTCTGCCGAAAGTTCCGGCTGCAGAGAGAATTGATGTTGATGAGACAGGAAAGATCTCCGGTCTGTTCTAATAAAATTCCATATTGAAAACTGAATAAAGATGAAATCAGGTACGGTTAAAGCCGTACCTGAATTTTGTATGCATACGTTAGCGAAAGAAGCGGGGGAAAATATATGTATTTTGATGAATTCAGTGCAGTCTGTAATGCGGCGAAAGGTAAGATAAACTTCATGGAGAACAATACCTTTGGTTTTATGGTATCCTCCATCACTGCAGGGCTTTTCATTGCATTCGGAAGTTTTGTAACATTTACTCTGGGAACACCATTGAACGCAGCGGGGTCCCCAATGCTGAAAGCCGTGCAGGCCTTTGCATTTGCGGCAGCATTGAGCCTTGTTATTATGGCGGGTGCCGAGTTGTTTACAGGCAACAATATGGTTCTTGGAAGTGCATCCTTCAGTGGATGTGTGCCCTGGGGCAAGACAGTCAAAGCATGGATCTTATGTTATATCGGAAACTTTTTAGGTTCTCTGTTAGGTGTTGCCGGCTTCCAGCTTACCGGAGTGCCAAAAGGTGATATAGGAGCTTATTTTGCACAGGTAGCTGCCGCAAAGATGTCTCTGACACCTGTACAGCTTCTGGTAAGGGGAATCTTCTGTAATATCCTGGTATGTCTTGCCGTATGGTGCGCATTAAAGATGAAATCCGAGTCAGGAAAGCTGATCATGGTATTCTGGTGTATTTTTGTATTTATGATCTGCGGATTTGAGCATAGTATTGCCAATATGAGTATTCTGGCAGTTGGAATCTTAAATGCAGGGGATGCAGCAGTCAGCGTAGGAGGTTATTTCTATAATCTTTTATTTGTAACCATCGGTAATATGATAGGCGGCGTGTTCTTCGTGGCAGGTCCGTACCATGTTATGACCAAATCAAAAGCGCTAAATTCGTAATATAAAGGAGCGGTCAGAATCTGTTTGGAAAAAAGACAGATTTTGGCCGCCTTTTTTGCATATAATGGAGAGATACCGCAAAGACCAGGAGCTGTTATGCAGGATCAAAAGCTGGAAAATCTTTTGAATCTGGCCTTGGATGCCACACCGCAGGAACGGGAAAAGTCCCTTGTACTGGATGTGGGGTTTGAGCCGGAAGAGAGAAGGTGGGATTTAATTGTAAAATACTCCGGAAGTCTGCAGGGCGCGCTGAACCCGGAGATAAAGGCTGTGGAGCTTTTGGGTGGATTTGCCATACTTTCTGTTCCGGAGAACCAGATCGACAGTCTTTCGGAATATCCCCAGATAGAATTTATTGAAATGCCTAAGCGGCTGTTTTTCGCGGTGGAGCAGGGGCGCGCGGCTTCCTGTATTAATCCGGTGCAGAGCGGGTTTTCACCATTGGGACAGCCGCTTTTTGGGGCAGGTGTTCTTGTGGGCTGTGTGGATTCCGGGGTGGATTATGCCCATCCGGATTTCCGCAATGCAGACGGGAGCAGCCGTATCCTGAGACTGTGGGACCAGACTGTGCCCGGGAATCCGCCGGCCGGTTATGTCATTGGAACAGAGTATACCAAAGAGCAGATTGATGAGGCACTTCAGAAACCGACAGCGGCAGAGCGGTACGCAGCGGTCCCAAGCCGTGATCTGAGCGGGCATGGCACAGGCGTTCTGGGAATCGCCGCAGGTAACGGCAGGGCTTCCGGGGGGCTGCGCAGAGGTGTGGCCTCTGAGAGCCAGATCATAGCGGTGAAATTGGGGACACCTCAGACGGAGGGATTTCCAAGGACCACGGAACTGATGCAGGGAATTGACTACTGCATCCGCCAATCTATTGCCATGGGAATGCCGCTCGCGCTGAATCTGAGCTTTGGCAATAATTATGGTTCCCACAGCGGGGAATCTCTCATAGAGGCATATCTGGACAATGCGTCCAATCTTGGGCGGACAGTCATATGCGTGGGAACGGGGAATGAAGGAAACAAGGCAGTGCACACCTCAGGGACTCTCCGGCAGGGGGAAAGCCAGGCGGCTTCGTTCCAGATCGGTGCTTATGAAACTGGGATGAATATACAGATCTGGAAACAGTATGTGGACCAGATGGATATTTCCCTTCAGCATCCTAACGGTCAGGTGGCCGGGCCGTTTCAGGAAATACTGGGGCCCCAGCGCTTTAATCTGGGGACCACCCAGATACTGATCTATTATGGGAAACCCAGTCCGTTCAGTCTGTCCCAGGAGATTTTCATTGACTTTATCCCCCAGAATACTTACATTGACAGCGGCGTGTGGAAGATCAACCTGATACCGGGGAGGATTGTGGACGGCAGGTACAATTTGTGGATGCCCGGAGGCGCGGCATTGAATGAAGGTACACGTTTCCTATTTCCCGTGCCGGAGATAACCCTTACCATTCCTTCCACAGCCGCAAGGGTGATCTCGGTTGGGGCATACAATTCCAGATACCAGGCTTACGCTGATTTTTCCGGGCGGGGGTTTACCAGGATCACGAATATGGTAAAACCTGATATCGCTGCCCCGGGTGTGGATATTACAACAGCCGCACCAAACGGGGGATATACCTCCAGGACCGGCACCTCATTTGCGGCGCCTTTTGTCACCGGTTCGGCGGCTCTGCTGATGGAATGGGGGATCGTCAGAGGAAATGATCCGTTTCTCTACGGAGAAAAAGTGAAGGCATATCTGCGAAGGGGGGCACGCCATCTACTGGGAGGCCCTTATCCCAATAACCAGACGGGGTATGGAGCCTTATGTCTCAGGGACAGTTTCCCTGTGTAAAAGTTTATAAAACAGGACATTGCCAAAAACAGTGTCCTGTTTTATACTGTGATTGTAACTGTTTCGTACCTTCACAGTTACAGGCCAGTTACAGGCAAAGATCCATGCAGGATCGCCTTCGGCAATGGGATATTACTTGGCTGCGGAACGCATTCTTACGGTCAGCGCAGAAAATGCGCAGACCTATGGAATCGTTGTCTGAGATCATACGAAAACACGGAATAGACACGAGAAAGAAAAGGAGAGATAAAAAGAGATGGGAAAAACACTGAAAAAACTGGTCAGCTATTATAAGCCCTATAAGGGTTTGTTTTTTTCTGACCTGTTTTTTGCGATTTTAGGAGCGGGGATCACGCTGGTGATTCCGCTGATCGTACGCTATATCACCAGCACAGTAGTGAACCAGCCTGTGCGGGAGGCCACAGACCTGATCATGAAGCTGGGTATTTTTATGGTTGCCCTTGTGCTGGTGGAGGCATTTTGTAACTATTATATTGCCTATTACGGTCATATTATGGGAGCCAGGATCGAGCGGGATATGCGCAACGAGATATTTGGACATTACCAGAAGCTCTCTTTTGCGTTTTACGATAACCAGAAGGTTGGACATCTTCTGTCCAGAATTACCTCTGATCTGTTTGACATCAGTGAGCTGCTGCACCATGGACCTGAGGATTTGGTGATCTCTGTCATTAAATTTATCGGTGCGTTTATTATCCTGATGTTTATTAACACGAAACTGGCCTTGTCAGCCTTCCTGTTTGTGCCGTTCCTTCTTATCTATGCTTTTATTTATAACAGGAAGATGAAATCAGCATTCAGGGAAAACAGGGCGCGGATCGCGGATATCAATACCCAGATTGAGGACAGCCTTTCCGGCATCCGTGTGGTGAAATCTTTTGCCAACGAGAAGGAAGAGATGAAGAAATTCCAGAAAGGCAATGAGCGTTTTGTGGACTCCAAGAAACGTAGTTATAAATACATGGGAACCTATAACTCCGGCATGGGCGCATTCACTACCCTGATCACTATCACGGTGCTTCTGGTAGGTGCGTTTTTCATGACAAGAGGGAAAATGCCTGTGGAGGACCTGGTGACCGTGCTTTTGTATATCAATAACTTTACAGATCCTGTGAAGAAGCTGATCACCTTTACAGAGCAGTTCCAGAACGGATACAGCGGTTACTCCCGGTTTCTGGAGATCATGGCCATTGCGCCGGATATCAAGGATGTACCTGATGCAGTGGAACTGGGGGATGTGAAGGGAGAGATTGCATTCCGGGATGTCTCTTTCCACTATGAGGAGAGCCAGGAGGAAGTGCTCAGCCATGTGGATCTGACGGTAAAGGCAGGAGAATATGTGGCCCTTGTGGGAAGTTCCGGTGCGGGAAAAACAACCCTCTGCAGTCTGATCCCCAGGTTTTACGATGTGAGCGGCGGAAGCGTGTGTCTGGACGGCATGGACGTGAGGAATATCAAGCTGCAGAGTCTGAGAAATCATATTGGTATTGTACAGCAGGATGTATATCTGTTTGCGGGAACGGTCATGGAGAATATACGCTATGGAAAACCGGATGCAACGGACGAGGAGGTACTTCGTGCGGCAAGGGCTGCCAATGCGCATGATTTTATTATGGGTCTGGAGGATGGTTATGACACGGATATCGGACAAAGAGGGGTCAAGCTTTCCGGAGGGCAGAAGCAGAGGCTTTCCATTGCCAGGGTATTCCTGAAGAATCCGCCGATCCTGATCTTTGATGAAGCCACATCCGCACTGGACAATGAGAGTGAGAAAATCGTACAGCAGTCTCTGGAAAGCCTGGCAAAAGACAGGACAACCTTTGTCATTGCACACAGATTGTCCACGATCCGTAAGGCGGAGAGGATACTCGTCCTGACTGACGACGGGATCGCAGAGGAGGGGACCCATGAGGAGCTGATGCAGAGAGAGGGTCTGTACAGCAGCCTTTATAAGCTGTCCTTTGTGTAAAAAAATAATTTTTTGATTTAATGTGTTAAAACGTTGATTTTGCCGGACGGAAAATGGTATAATCGTAGGTATCCGAATGAAAGACTACATAGAAAGGAAGAGTAATAATATGATAGCAGATAAAATGGTGAATTTGGTAAAAAACAGTTCAGCTATCCGGGCTATGTTTGAGGAAGGCAAAATTATGGCGGCCAAATACGGAGCTGAGAATGTATATGACTTCAGCCTTGGAAACCCCAATGTCCCGGCGCCGGCGGAGGTAAAGCAGGCAGTCTATGAGGAGCTGGAGAAAGAAGATCCGGTTGTGCTGCACGGATATATGAACAACAGCGGATACGAGGATGTAAGGGGAGCCATCGCTGCATCCATTAATAAAAGATTCGGCACTGCTTTTGGGGAACAGAATATCATTATGACGGTAGGTGCGGCAGGAGGATTGAACGTTATCCTGAAAACCCTGTTGAACCCGGGGGACGAAGTGATCGTCATAGCACCGTATTTTGGTGAGTATAACAGCTATGTCTCAAACTATGACGGTAAGATCGTGGTTGTAAGCCCCAATACGGAGACATTCCAGCCGAACCTGGAAGAACTGGAGCAAAAGATCACTGCCAAAACCAAGGCTGTGATCATCAACTCTCCAAATAACCCCACAGGTGTTGTGTACTCTGAGGATACGATCAAGAAGATGGCAGATATCCTCCGCGGAAAAGAAAAAGAGCTGGGAACCGATATTTATCTCATTTCGGACGAGCCTTACAGGGAACTGGTATATGATGGGATTGAGGTTCCGTATTTGACAAAATACTATGAAAATGCTATCATTGGTTATTCCTACAGCAAGTCCTTGTCCCTTCCGGGTGAGCGTATCGGATATCTGGTGATTCCGGATGAAGTGAGTGATGCTGAGGATGTAATTGCAGCAGCGAACGTGGCTACCCGTATTCTCGGATATGTCAATGCTCCGTCCCTGATGCAGAAAGTTGTCGCAAAGTGTCTGGATGCCAAAGTAGACGTACCGTTTTATAACCGTAACCGGGAAGCCTTATATAATGGACTGAAAGAACTGGGATTTGAGTGCATAAAGCCGGAAGGCGCATTCTACCTGTTCGTAAAATCCCCGGTGGAGGACGAGAAGGCCTTCTGTGCGGCGGCGAAGAAGCACAATATCCTGATCGTTCCGGGATCTTCTTTTGCCTGTCCCGGTTATGTGCGGATCGCTTACTGTGTATCCTACGAAACAATCATGAATTCTATGCCTGGCTTCAAAGCTCTGGCTGAAGAATTCCAGGTAAAGTAACAGGAGGTTTTAATGGAATCCGTAGTACATTGGTTTGCTGAAAACATGCCGTCCTTCCTGACACCGGAAGCAGCCGTCTTTTTGATTTCCATGGTTCCCATACTGGAACTGAGGGGCGGACTTTTACTGGCAACCGTATTGAAAATTCCCATGCTTCAGGCCGTCATTGCCTGTATCCTCGGGAATATCATTCCTATCCCGTTCATTCTGCTTTTTATCAGACAGATTTTTAAGTGGCTGAAGAAGACAAAAGTGTTTCGCCCTCTGATCGTTAAGCTGGAAAAAAGGGCCATGGGAAAGAGTGACAAGATTAAAAAATATGAGTTCTGGGGACTTGTTCTGTTCGTGGGGATCCCGCTGCCGGGAACCGGAGCATGGACAGGAGCTTTGATCGCATCTCTTCTGGAAGTGGATCTGAAAAAGTCCGTTCCCGCCATTTTGCTGGGACTCTGTATAGCCACGATTATCATGTGCTTTTTGGGATATGGAGCGCTTGGTTCCGTATTAAGTTAGAATTGAGGACACCCTGTGGGGAACTGTTGATGCAGTTTCCCCAGGGTGTTTTTATATTACCCTAGGCAGGGACATGGGGATTTTTCTTTTATTTTAATAAAAATTTTAATGAATTATCATTACTTTTTGGGAAAGATATGATAAGATGGCGGTATAACAGGAAAGGATTTTGATGCCATGAGCAAACGAGAATTTTTAGAGGTACTGCGGGAAACGCTCGCTTCAGAGCTTCCTCAAAATGTGGTAAATGGACATGTACAATATTACGACCAATATATAAGCGATGAGATAAAAAAAGGCGCATCTGAGGCGGAGGTGACAGGGCGCCTGGGAGATCCCCGGCTGATCGCCCGCACGATCCTGGAGACTTCCGGTGCGTCCGGCACTGGTCACCAGGAAGGGCACGGGAGCCAGTCTTCATACAACCAGACCTCCTACAGCCAGAGTGGGAGCGAGAACTCCGGCAGCGGTTTCCACCATGTGCAGGAAAAGATGCATAATAACCCAACCGTGCATCTGGCACTGGGGATCTTGATCGTGGTGGGTGTGATCGCTCTGATCATCAGTATTGTCAGTGCGCTGTTACCGGTGGTACTCCCTATTGTGGCAGTTTTGATCCTGCTCTCCTTCCTGCGCAGAAGGATGTAGCGGCCAAGGCTTATGAAAGGCGCTGTATAGCAAGGAATATGTGTTGCGTATTCCTTGCTGTACAGCGCCTTTTATGCGTTATAGTGTCTCCAGTTCCAGCAGTGTGAGATGACCGCTGAAAACCTTGTCCGCTGCAAGGGCTACGGAGCCAATGAGCGGGGCGTTGCCTCCGAATGTGGAGTGGAGGATGGAAAGAGGATTGAATTTGGCTGTCAGGGTGATCCTGGAGAGTTTGTGATACAGCAGATCCTCGATGATGGTGTTGGTTCCATCAGAATCATACCCCACGATGATGGTGGAGAGGTTGAGCAGATTCAGGGTATTGCTGAGGGAATAGGCGATGTAGGAGCAGAATTCCTCCAGCACGGTGACTGCAAGAGGGTCCTGCTGATTGCCGCAGGATACAATATCCAGCCAGCCGGGTGTCTTGGGGATGGATAAGGGAGAGTTGGGGTAAAAGGGAGCAAGCTCCTTTATCCTTTGCTGCAGGTTATCCAGGTTGGCATATAGATCCAGGCATCCCCGGTTGCCGCAGGCGCAGAGGGGGCCGTCAAAATTAATAGAGGTATGGCCAATCTCGCCGCTCTGCCCCGAATCCCCGTCATATAGAGCATGATTCAAAATAAACCCGGCTCCGATCCCATTCATAATATGAAGATAAGCAAAATTAGATATAGAGGTGCCGGAACCAAACAATTTTTCTGAAAAAGCCCCTGCTGTGGCGTCATTCACCAGAAATACAGGCAGGCCGGTCTCTTCCCTGATGATAGAAACAATGGGCAGGTTCTCGATGCCATAGAAATAAGGGGGATTCAGTATGATACCCTTTGAGGAATCCAATGGCCCGAGGGAAGCGATACCAATTGCAATGATACGCCGTTTCGTGCTTTCTGCACACTCCGTATAAGCTTTCGTTAAAATCTGAAGCAGGTCTTCTGAGCTGTTAAGGGTGTCATAAGGGTAATCCACCTGTTTAAAGATCCTGCCGCCCAGATCAGAGAGAATGATCTGAAACAGCTTTCTTTTGATCAGCATTCCGCAGATACAGGGGGAGTTTTGGGCCAGAGTAAGAAGGATAGGCCTGCGTCCGTAACTTGCAGAAGTATTATTGGAAACATTTATGGTCTCTTCTGCCAGACCGGAGCTGAGCAGTTCTGTAACAATGTTGCCTACCGTCATTTTTGACAGCCCGGTACTCCGGGCAATATCAACTCTTGATATTCCGCTGCTTGTTGCTATATGCTTTAAAACAAGCATTCGATTTTTCGATTTCACGTCCTGGATATTTGATCCGGTTTTTTCCATCATATAATACCGCCTTTATATAGTAAATTTGCAGCTGTTCAGCACCCTTACGGTTACAGGCAAAAATCCGTACAGAATCGTCATTGGTGAGGGGCGTTTTTGCCTGGATGCAAAATGCTTTCCTGCGGTCAGCGCAGGAAATGCAGATCTACGGAACAGTTACAGAGATCAGACTTTGCGTTTGTGGGAGAGCAGGTTGAAAAGAAACATAAAACCCCAAAATGCATAGTGACTTTGTATTCTTAAATTCATTATAGTATAGATGTTAATAAAAGGCAATAGTACGGAGAGTTTACTTATGCGTCTGTAATGTTGTTGCGAAAAGTGAAAAGTGCACAAATAATTTGATAAAAAAATGTGAAAAAGGTCGAATTGCACATTATATAGTAAAATAAATTGACTTTATAGTAAAACGATGTTACTATGTACTCATCAAAAAGAGAGACCAAAAAGCTGGTCTTTGTGTAAAGGAGGAGGTATTTTTATGTTTAAAAAGAAAATTGCAGGTCTGTTGGCAGCGATGATGTGTGTATCATTGATTGGATGCGGAAGCGGGGGTGATAAACCGGCAGATGAGACAAAAAAAGCAGAGACAGAGGAAAGCGGCGGCAGTTCCGCTGAGTCTGATGTGATCAAGATGGCTGTGGGGGCAGACCGTGTTGATTTTTACAGAGGGCTGGCAGATGAGTTTGAGAAGCAGAATCCGGGAAAGAAAGTGGAGATCATTGAAATCGTCAATGGCTCTGACATGTACACAAAAATCACAATGATGATGCAGTCAAAAGAGACATCTCCTGATCTGATAACCGAGGATGGGTTCATGATCATGTCCGATGCGGAGGCCGGTTATCTGGAACCGCTGGATGAATTCATGAAGAATTGGGGGGATGCAGGCCAGTTTGAGGAGGCTATCCTGGACGGCGCCAAAGGTGCTGACGGTGTGCAGTACGGGGTTCCATTTTCCACGGATACCCAGTGTCTTTGGTATGACAAGAAGCTGATGGAGGAAGCAGGGGTTTCTGTTCCGTTCCAGCCAAAGAACTGGGATGAGATCATTGAGGCCGGCAAAAAGCTGAAAGAGGTTGGAGGTGAAGGATTTATCCCATTTTTCCTGTATGCATCCAAAACCTCACCTGAGGAGACTTCTATGAGAACCTTCCAGGAGCTTTACTCGGGAACAGGCGGAACTTTATATGATTTTGACACAAAGAAATGGGTTGTTGATAAAGAGAATTTACTGAAGGTCTATAATTTTGTAAATGATGTTTACAATGTGGAGAAGATCGGTGCACCTCTCAGTATTGTATCACAGCAGAAAGTGGAAGACCTTTTTGTAAGTGATTATATGAAAAACGGAAAACTGGGCATGATCTTCACAGGAAGCTGGGTACCCGGAAACTGGGGAGAGGGAAGGACCTATGAATGGCCGGAAGGTCTTGATACCTGGGCGGTTGCCAAGATTCCCACATATGACGGAAGCGGTGACGGTTTCAGCACCATGTCCGGCGGCT
Organism: Blautia marasmi; assembly: GCF_900258535.1. Lineage (NCBI taxonomy): Bacteria > Bacillati > Bacillota > Clostridia > Lachnospirales > Lachnospiraceae > Blautia > Blautia marasmi. The sequence goes on along the minus strand of NZ_OIWX01000001.1, from coordinate 1,364,819 downwards.
GGACCTGGGCGATTCCCAAGAATGCCAATAATAAAACCGGCGGGGAAGAACTTCTGAAGTTCATTGCAGGAAAAGACTGCCAGCTTAAATACGCCATGTTCTCAGGTGACTTGGCCGTGCGTAAAGACGTCATGGAGGATGAAACATACTTATCACAGAAAATGTCTGTAGTAAAAGAGGCCGGCGAGATGCTGCCGTATGCACATTTCAGACCGTCCGTAGAGGGATATTCCACTCTGACAACCATGTTTACAGAGGTGGTGGAGAGCATTGCCATGGGAAGCGCAAGTCCGGATGATGCGGCAGCTACTTTTGAGTCAGAGATGAAACGAATTGTGGGCGAGGAAAACGTGACTGTGAAATAAAGGAAACTATTCAGTAGGTCAGCGCATTTACTGTGCTGACCGTAAGAAAGCGTACCGCAGCCAAGCAAAAATCCCATTGCCGAAGGCCATTCTGCATGGATTTTTGCCTGTAACTGTGAAGGCACTGAATAGTTATAAATAAAGGATCTACATTCAGCTTGGAGCATTGCTCCAAGCTGAATCTTTAAAGGAGAGACTGAGGATGGTTGGAACAAGAAATCAAGAAAAACGAAAGATATGGAAGACAGCACTTTTTTTCTCCCCATCAATTTTACTGCTTGGCGTTTTCTTCATAGGCCCCATGATCATGACTGTCTTTTTTTCTTTTACGGACATTTCACTGACGGGGAGTTCCGCACAGGCAATGAAATTTGTGGGGTTCAGGAATTTTATTGAGATTTTCAAAGACCCGAAACTTCTTACTGTATTAAAAAATACCATGGTATTTTTGGTGTTTTCAGGTATTATTGGGCAGCAGTGTCTGGGATTTCTGCTGGCATCTCTCATGAGAGGGAAAAACAGACTGGTTCGGAAATTTGTCGGCTTTACAGTAGTGGCAGGCTGGATCACCCCGGAAGTGATCGCGGCATTTATGTTCAGCTCCTTTTTTGCCGATGCAGGTACATTGAATAAGATCACGGGTATTTTCGGGATATCGCCGGTTTCCTGGCTCTTTACATTTCCCATGGCCTGTGTTGTCATAGCAAATATATGGAAAGGGTCAGCCTATTCCATGATGATGTTCCAGGCATCCCTGGATAATATATCAGATGATATTGTGGAGGCAGCTAAAATTGACGGTGCCAATGGATTCCAGATCTTGCTCAGGATCACACTGCCCATGATAAAAAGCACTATGGCCACCACATTCGTGATCGTGACATTGTCTACCTTGGGCGCATTTGGCCTTGTGTTTGCCATGACAGGAGGCGGACCGGCTATTATGACAACAACACTTTCTATATTTATGTATCAAAAAGCGTTCATTGCATATCAGATAGGATACGGTATGGCCATTGCCCTTTTTATTCTGGCGATCGGGATTCTGCTGAGTCTTGTATATATCAGGCTGATTCGTGCAAACGACGGCAATTAGGAGGGGATCATCATGAAGAAAAACAAGAAAAACGTACAGAAAATCATTCCCTATATGATCTTGCTGATAATTGCAGGCGCATTTTTGCTTCCACTCCTGTGGCTGGTATTTGCTGCTTTTAATCCGGAAGCCAGTCAGGCGTTCGCAGTGCCAAAGCATATGAGTGTTGAAAACTTCAGGGTTATCCTCACAGATGCCAAAAACCAGAGGGGGTTCCTGAACAGTTTGTTTATTTCTGTTGTACAGACAGGTATTGTTCTGGTGTGTTCCCTGCTGGCAGCATATCCCTTGTCAAGATATGAGCTGAAGACAGGACAGAAGATCACCATGGGGATGCTGTTTTTGACCTCTATTCCCATCACAGCGGTGATGGTGCCTGTTTATCAGATGTTTATTATGATGAAGCTGGTTGATTCCTTGGGGGGAACTATTATCTTCCTTTCAGCATCAGGGCTTCCCTATGGCATCTGGATGATGAAAAATTTTCTGGACGGGGTTTCCGTTGATCTGGAGGAGGCGGCGTGGATTGACGGTGCGTCCGCGGTCAAGAGTATGATACATGTGGTGCTGCCGCTGATGCTTCCCGGATTATTTACAGTTGCCATGTTCACGTTTGTGGGGAGCTGGGGAAACTTTTTTGTACCGCTGATTTTGCTGCAGTCCACAGAGAAAATACCGGCTGCCGTGAATATTTACCGTTTCTTTGGGGAACGCGGACAGGTTATCTACGGACAATTGGCGGCTTATTCCATTGTCTATATGCTTCCTGTATTTGTTTTATATTTCTTCTCACAAAACTATATGTCAAAGGGATTTGCAATGACCGGAGCCTCAAAAGGCTGACTGCAATCACCTGCACGTTACGGTTCACTCCGCTGCAGGCAGCACGCTTCCCCATGCACAGATACGGAGCATCCCGGGCTGATCGTACCGGCGGGCTTGAGGATGGAAGCGTAAGGACCGTAATGTCTATATTTCTAAGATTGGGAGGTTACAATTATGAAGAAATTGTATATGATCGGAAATGCGCATTTGGACCCTGTATGGCTTTGGCCGTGGCAGGAGGGATTCCAGGAAAATAAAGCCACCTGCAGATCGGCGCTGGAACGGCTGAGTGAATATGAGGATGTAATATTTACGTCAAGCTCCGCGCAGTTTTATGAGTGGATCGAAAAAAATGATCCGGAGATGTTTGCGGAGATTGAAAAGAGAGTCCGGGAAGGCCGCTGGGTGATCTGCGGGGGCTGGTGGGTGCAGCCGGACTGCAATATCCCCTGTGGGGAATCGTTTGCCCGCCATGCTCTGCTTGCCCAGAATTATTTTAAAGAGAAATTTGGTGTGACTGCCAAAACCGGATATAATGTGGACAGCTTTGGACATCAGGGTATGATGCCTCAGATCTTGAAGCTGTCGGGTATGGAAAATTATGTGTTTATGCGCCCGGGGCCTCATGAAAAGGGGCTGCCCGCCAGAAATTTTATCTGGGAATCAGATGACGGTTCAAAGGTGCACGCTTTTCGTCTTCCATTTTCCTACTGTACGTTCGGCAGGCTGGAGGACCATATGAGGGCTTGCAAGGAAGAGTTTGACGCCGGTGTAGATGAGCTGATGTGTTTTTATGGTGTGGGAAACCATGGAGGCGGCCCAACCATCGAAAATATTGAGACTGTGAAAAAGCTTCAAAAGGAATGGGATGACGTTCAGATCGTCTTTGCTGACCCGGATTTTTACTTTGAGAAACTCAGGGAAAGAAAATATGAACTTCCGGTGGTACATGGAGATTTGCAGCATCATTCCAGTGGCTGTTACAGTGCGGAATCTCAGGTGAAGCGTTACAACAGGAAGGCGGAGAATGCTCTTTTGAGGGCAGAGAAATTTTCTGTTATGTCAAAGCTAATCACCGGACATGGCTATACGGAGGGACTGACAGAGGGATGGAAGCGTGTCCTGTTTAACCAGTTCCATGATATCTTGGCAGGGACCAGTATCCAAAAGGCATATGAAGATACCGGAAATGAATTCGGGGAGGCGCTGTCCATCGCAGCCAGAAACGAGAATAACAGCCTGCAGGCCATCTCCTTCCATATTGGGATTGAGCAGGAAGAGAATATGCTGCCGGCAGTGGTGTTTAATCCCCATGGATGGGAAGTGGAGGAATACGTGGAAGTGGAGACAGGAATGTTCGGCAATTTCTGCAGGGGTGAATCTTATATTGTAAAAGACAGCAGCGGCCATGTGGTACCGTCACAAAAAATCTCTTCCGACGCTAAGGTGAACGGAAGAAACCGCATTGTGTTTCAGGCTTGTGTGCCCTCCCTTGGTTATGCTGTGTTCCGCATTTATGCAGTGGAGCAGGAACAGGAGCAGGAGCATACCTCTTGCGCACTGGTTTTGGAAAATGAAAAAGTCCGTGTCCAGTTTGAGGAGAAGACAGGGGCAATGGTTTCAATCTGGGATAAGGAAAACAAGATTGAATACTGTGACGGGGTTTTCGGAAGAGCTGTGGTAGTTAAGGACAATTCGGATACGTGGAGCCATGGTGTCACCAGATTTCATGAGACAGAGGGATTCTTTGTCCCGCAGTCCGTGAAAAAGACAGAGGATGGGCCGGTAAGGAGCAGTATCCGGGTCATCAGCAAATACAAAAATTCCACACTGGTACAGATTTATACATTATATAAGGAAGACAGTTCTGTCAGGGTTTCTGCAAAGATCAACTGGCAGGAAAAATTCCGCTGTGTAAAAATCCAGTTCCCAGTTGCGCTGGACCAGTACAGAGGAATATACGAAATTCCATTTGGCTGTATTGAGAAGGCCTGCAACGGGGAGGAGGAACCGGTACAGCGCTGGATGGATCTATCAGGAATGCAGGAGGATAATCATAAGGTGATCTGTGGAGTGGGTATTTTAAATGACTGTAAATACAGTGCCTGTATGGAGCACAACTGCATGGAAATGACAGTTTTGAGAAGTCCTGTGTATGCACATCATAATCCTTATATTCTGGATGAGGAGGAGGATGACTATCAGTTCACAGACCAGGGAATACAGAATTTCTGTTATACCATCGTTCCCCATCTGGGAACCGGGAAAGAGGCACATTTGGTGCAGCGGGCAGAAGAATTAAACCAGCCCTGTGTCACAGTGATAGAGACGTATCACAAAGGTGACTATCCCCAGAAGGCAGAACTCTTGACAGTGAGTGAGTCCCATGTGGTGCTGTCTGCCCTGAAAAAGGCGGAGAAAGACAGGGGATATATTGTCAGGCTTTATGAGACAGAGGGAAAGGCGTGTCAGGCTGAGATCTGTCTGCATTTCCTTGAAAAAACCATTCATGCGGAGTTTAAACCGTATGAGATCAAAACATTTTTGGTCAGTGAATCTGTGGATGCAGAGCCAGCCAAGGTGAATTTCCTGGAATGGGAAGAATGATGCGCCAAAAGAATGCCTGCGAGGAGATTGAACTATGAAAGACGACTATGTGATCGGTATTGATATAGGCGGCACAAAATGCGCAGTGGTGCTGGGTGAAGCTGGAAAAGCGGATGAGGACTGCCGGGTGTTGGACAGAGTATGCTTTGCTACTGAGGCTAAGAGAGGGCCGGATTGTGTGATCCGGGATTTATTTGGTGCAGTCCGGGCACTGCTTGAGAAAAACCATATTCAGACAGAGCGGCTGCAGGCAATAGGCATAAGCTGCGGAGGCCCCTTGGATCATATAAAGGGGGTGGTGAAGAATCCCCCCAATTTATATGGATGGGATAATATACCTATTGTGGATATTATGGAAAAGGAGTTTCAGGTTCCCGCATACATACAGAATGATGCCAACGCCTGTGCGCTGGCGGAATGGAAATTCGGGGCAGCCAGAGGGTATCAGCATGTGATATTCCTTACATATGGCACAGGTATGGGCGCCGGCCTTATCCTGGATGGAAAACTGTATAATGGCGCTAACAATATGGCCGGGGAAGTCGGACATGTGAGAATGACAGAGAGCGGCCCTGTGGGGTTTGGCAAATCCGGCTCTTTTGAAGGGTTCTGCAGCGGCGGAGGAATTGCCCAGATCGCCAGGATGAAGGTGCTGGAGAAGCTGCAGATAGGTGAACGCCCGTCTTTTTGCCCGAGCTTTGAACAGATTGAGGAATTGTCTGCTAAAACGGTAGCTCTTGCTGCCAAGGGTGGTGACCCTCTGGCGCTTGATATCTATGAAACCAGTGGATATTATCTGGGAAGGGGACTTGCGATCCTCATAGATATTCTGAATCCGGAGATCATTGTGCTGGGCAGTGTCTACGAAAGAAGTGAAGATCTGTTATGGCCATGTGCGCAGAGAGTGATCGAGCAGGAGGCCTTGGCTATTTCAAGAGAAGGATGCAGGATCGTGCCCGCTAAACTGGGAAATAAGATCGGTGATTATGCGGCACTTTCCGTGGCGATCCAGGGAGGGAAAAATGGGCAGAGAGTATGCAGTGTATGAAAAATTCCGGGAGGATTATCCTGTTTTGAGGGACCAGCCTGTCTGGGCAGCTTTTGAACTGCTCCTGCAGAGCTGCCGAAGCGGTGGAAAGATACTGGTCTGCGGAAATGGAGGCAGTGCATCGGATTCGGAACATATTGTAGGAGAACTGATGAAAGGCTTTCTGCTGAAGCGCGAACTGCCGGATGAGGAGAAGGAAAAATTCAGGAACCTGGAAGGGGGAGAGACCTTATCCGGTAGGCTGCAGCAGGGAATTCCCGCTATTTCCCTCAACAGCTATACGTCTTTGATGACAGCTGTGGGAAATGATACCTCCTTTGACATGATATTCGCGCAGCAGGTTTATGCTTACGGACAAAAGGGGGATGTGCTCATAGCTATCACTACATCCGGAAACTCTGCAAATATTGTGGAGGGCGCAAAGACCGCGAAAGTAAAAGGGATGAAAGTATTGGGAATCACAGGGGAGAAGGAATCCGTGCTCTCAAAATACTGTGATATTTGTTTTCGGATGCCGTCAGCAGAGACGTACCGTGTTCAGGAGTATACCCTGCCCCTGTATCATACGCTGTGTGCCATGCTGGAGGAGGCCGTTTTTGGATAATAGTTTGAAAACTTCCGCGGGGGCGATGAAAAGCTCCTGCGGAAGTTTTTTGCAGATGTGATGGGGGAACATGATTTTACCGCTTGAGTTACAATATACACTTTTATGTCCCTATGTATCACAAATGGGCGATGTATGACAAGTTTGGGGAATATGCAGATATACGCCTAAGACATTAGAGGATTTCTGTAAATTTAAAGGATTATATGCATACTTTGCCTCTTTTACCCCTCCTTGAACAGCTAGTTGATCATCCCCTTATTTAATTATTTATACTCCCCTTGAAACACCCTGTAGCTCCCCTACAGGGTGTTTCTCTGTCTATTTATAAGGGGTTGGGGGTACTTGCTTACCATATTTCGGAACTCGCCTGGCCGCCCCCGTAGTCTGCGGCTTTCACCTGTGGTACCGGCAGCCTCACCATCCTTGACGTAAGTAAGCCATCCCTTAGACTGTACATGGGCTATATTAAGGCGTTCTTTGCCTCTTGTGATTTATTAGAGTTCATAGGAAAATGTGGTGTGTGGTGTAAAATTGGTGTAAAAAACAGGGTTCATTTTGACATTTGGTTGTAGGGCATTATATTTTAGGCTATAATTATTTAATAAAAAGTATTACGAGAAGAAAATTAGGAAAGAAATGGAAATTATAATAAAAAGGATGGTGGGGATATGGCAAGAACTGTGGGCATCGGATTGCAGGATTTTGAAAAAATAAGGAAAGAAAACGTGTTTTTAGTTGATAAGACCATGTTCATAAAGGATTGGTGGGAAGAGAAAGATGATGTTACGCTGATCACACGTCCGAGGCGCTTTGGAAAAACACTGACTCTCAGTATGGTGGAACAGTTCTTCTCGGTGAATTACGCCGGGACAGATATCTTTCATGGAATGAATATATGGAAGGAAGAAAAATATCGGGAGCTCCAGGGAACATACCCAGTGATTGCATTGAGCTTTTCCACTATTAAGGAGACTTCCTACAGCGAAGTGAAGAAGAAAATATGTATTTTGATTCAGTTATTATACAATAAATATGATTTTCTGCTGAAAGACAGTGTTCTAAATGCAAAAGAAAAAGAGTATTTTTTAAGTGTATCGGCTGATATGGAGGAGTATGAGGCTTCTTTAGCAATACATCGGTTATCGGATTATCTTTACCGATATTATGGTAAGAAAGTGATCATTCTTTTAGATGAATATGATACGCCTATGCAGGAAGCTTATGTTGGAGGATATTGGGAAAAATTGGTGTCATTTAACAGAAGCCTGTTTAATGCAACTTTTAAGAATAATCCGTATATGGAACGTGCTATTATGACAGGAATTACCAGAGTTAGTAAAGAATCTATTTTTTTAGATTTGAATAATCTAATCGTGATAACGACCACGTCAAATCAATATGCGGATGTCTTCGGATTTACAGAAGCAGAAGTGGATGAGGCCTTGCAGGAGTATGGATTGTATGACCGGAAAGACGAAGTTAAGCGATGGTATGACGGCTTCAGGTTTGGAAATCAAGAAGATATATATAATCCGTGGTCAATCATTAATTATCTGAAAAGCCATAATGCAGGTCCATACTGGGCTAATACTAGCAGTAACCGACTGATCAGTAGCCAGATCCAGAAGGGAACGGGACAGATAAAGGAGGCGTTTGAGCGGTTATTAACTGGGGAGACCATTACTACAGAAGTCGACGAGCAGATTGTATACGACCAGCTGGATTTTGACGAGAAAGCAATATGGAGCCTGTTGCTTGCCAGCGGATATTTAAAAGTGTGCGGAACAAAAGTACAGGATTCTTTGTATGAGTATTGGAAACAGGACTATACATTAGGAATTACAAATCTCGAAGTTATGATTATGTTCCGAAATATGGTAAGGGACTGGTTTTCCCCGACTTCATCTAATTACAATGGCTTCATTCAGGCATTGCTGAAAAATGATCTGGAAGCCATGAATGTTTATATGAATCGTGTTGCCCTAACGACTTTTAGTTTTTTTGACAGCGGAAGCCAGCCATCTGAAGAATGTGAACCGGAACGGTTCTATCATGGATTTGTTCTGGGCCTTATGGTTGAGTTGGAAAATCGCTATGTGATTACATCTAACCGGGAAAGTGGTTTTGGCCGCTATGACGTTATGATGGAGCCGAGAGACTTAAATGAGGCGGCAATGATTCTGGAGTTCAAAGTTCAGGATAGGAAAGAAAAAGATTTGGATGATACCGCCCGGTCAGCACTGCACCAGATTGAAGAAAGGGATTATGCCGCTTCTTTGGAAGCAAAAGGAATCTGCCGAGAAAGAATTTATAAATATGGATTTGCTTTTCAGGGGAAAAAGGTATTGATTGTAAATGGAGAGTGATAAGCAAAGGGACTGCATACATTCGCTGCCAGAGGTCTGGAGAACGGAATCCCGCCTAAGGTTATGCAGGAACTCTGGGCCACACAAGTATAACCATGCTCCATAAATGCTTAGTGGTGTAAAAGTGGTATAAAAACTCTCCTGTGATCACTCACATCCCAGAGATGTAAATCACAGAAATCCCCCAACCCCTTATAAATAGACAGAGAAACACCCTGTAGGGGAGCTACAGGGTGTTTCGAGGGGAGTATAAATAATTAAATAAGGGGTTATAATGTAAAAAAAATTTTTGAAGGGTAAATTCTTTTTACAACCCATATTATAATATAAAAGGAAAAAAAATGCAATCCTTTTTTGACGAGATACGCATAACAAAAGGAAATATTAATGATTTTAGCCGGATAAATTGACGAAAAGAAGAAGAATTGAACAGTGGCGAATATTTTGGAGCAGAAAAGACATAATAAGACTGTAAATAAAAATGTACAACCAGGAGGTAAAGTCATGGCTAAAAATTATAGCAATGAGTCAAGCAACAACAAATCCACTAATGCAAATAACTCCCAGAATTCTCAGAACTCTCAGAACTCCAAGAATTCTCAGAACTCTCAGAACTCCCAGAACTCTCAGAATTCCCAGAATTCTCAGAACTCCCAGAACTCTCAGAATTCTCAGAATTCCCAGAATTCTCAGAAGAACTCCTATTCAGGAAACAAAAACGGAACAGAGAACTGCGGAACAAGAAACTCACAGAATGAGTCTTCTTCCAACAGCAAAAACTCTTCTAAAAACAACACATCCTCAGAGTACAACTATTAATTATAACTAAAAGAGGATACAGTCAGGGAGATTTCGGACAACATCCGGAATCTCCCTGATTTATGATGATAGAAACCGCGCGGGCGTGGTTTCTATTATTTGCGTCCTGGATTTGGTATGCATATAATAGAAGAAAAAGGTAATTCATATGACTGGTATTGAAACAATTTCAGCCCATGATCTGGATAAATATTATGGGGACAGGAATGTTATGATCATAGATCTGCGTGACAAAGAGGAATATGAAGCAAGCCATTTTGACGGAGCTGTCAACATTCCGTATGAGGAGCTTGATATCTTTGAAGCGCTTCCCGCCAATAAGACCCTTGTTCTTTACTGCGACAGGGGAAGCGCCAGCCTTTTGGCAGCCAGGGAACTGATGCAGAGAGGCTACCGTGTGAAATCCGTTGTAGGCGGTTTCCACGCATATAAAGGAACGAACTTGTATTTTCCCGCAGAGCATAGTAAAATAAGGTAGACGAAACAGCTTAATGAGAAAAACAGAGGAGAATATATCTATGAAATACATGTTTGCATCAGACATCCACGGTTCAGCCTATTTCTGTAAAAGGATGTTGGAAGCATATAAGGCGGAGAATGGAGACCGTCTGATCCTGCTGGGGGATTTGCTGTACCATGGTCCCAGAAATGACCTTCCCAGAGATTACGCGCCAAAAGAAGTCATCGCCATGCTCAATGAATATAAAAATGAATTGTATGTGGTACGTGGCAATTGTGACGCGGAAGTGGACCAGATGGTGCTCCAGTTTCCGATTATGGCTGATTACTGCATGATCATGGATGGGGAGCGCACTATTTACGCCAGCCATGGGCACATATATAATGAAGAAAATCTGCCGCCTATGAAAAATGGGGATATCTTTATACACGGCCACACCCATGTATTGCGTGCAGATAAGAAGGAAAACTATACTATCCTGAATCCGGGTTCTGTTTCCATTCCCAAGGAAGGAAATATCCCCACCTATGCGGTGCTGGAGGACGGCTTGTTCTCAATCCGCGGATTTGACGGGGAAATTGTTAAGGAGTTAAAATTATAATGGAAAAATTTGAATTGATCGCACCATGTCATTTTGGACTGGAAGCAGTATTAAAACGGGAAATACAGGATTTAGGCTACGAAATCAGTGAAGTAGAGGACGGGAAAGTGACATTTCTCGGAGATGCCGGGGCAATTGTCCGGGCAAATATGTTTTTGCGCACAACGGAGCGGGTACTTTTAAAGGTGGCTAAAATTAAGGCTGTCACTTTTGAGGAGTTATTCGAGAAAACAAAAGCTCTTCCCTGGGAAAAATATATCCCTCAGGACGGAAAATTCTGGGTGGCTAAGGCGAATTCTGTGAAAAGCCAGCTGTTCAGCCCTTCTGATATTCAGTCTATCATGAAAAAAGCCATGGTGGAACGCCTGAGAGCAGTGTATCATGTGGACTGGTTTGAGGAGGACGGGGCCAGTTTTCCGGTTCGTGTGGCATTTATGAAAGATGTGGCTACTATTGGCATTGACACATCAGGTATCTCTCTCCACAAGAGAGGATACAGGCAGATGACCAGCAAGGCACCCATAACAGAGACTCTGGCAGCAGCGCTGCTCATGCTGACACCCTGGTATAAGGACCGTATTTTGGTGGACCCATTCTGCGGAAGTGGAACATTTCCCATTGAGGCAGCTATGATTGCCGCTAATATTGCACCCGGACTGAACCGAAATTTTCTATGTGAGGACTGGAAACATCTCATTTCAAGAAAACATTGGTATGAGGTTCGGGAGGAAGCACAGGGAATGATTGATCTGTCTGTGGATACGGATATCCAGGGATATGACCTGGACCCTGAAATGGTCAAGGGAGCCAGAGAAAATGCGGAGAGGGCAGGTGTTGACAAGCTGATACATTTTCAGCAGAGAGACATCAAAGACCTGAGCCATCCTAAGAAATACGGCTTTATTGTCACCAATCCTCCATACGGAGAACGCCTGGAAGATAAGGAGAATCTTCCTTCCCTTTACGAGACCATAGGAGAGCGTTATCAGGCGCTGGATTCCTGGTCTATGTATCTGATCACAGCCTATCAGGACGCAGAGCGCTACATAGGAAGAAAAGCAGATAAAAACAGGAAGATATACAATGGCATGATAAAAACGTATTTCTATCAGTTTTTGGGGCCGAAACCCCCAAAGAAAAAGAGGAGTTAACAGCAGATGAAAAGATTGATCTTTGCAACCGGCAATGAAAATAAGATGAAAGAGATCAGGGAAATCATGGAAGGCCTTCCGGTTGAAATTTTATCCATGAAAGAAGCAGGTATTGAGGCTGACATTGTGGAAGACGGCATGAGTTTTGAGGAGAACGCACTGATCAAAGCACGGGCCGTCTGCAGGCTGGCTGGTGAGATGGTGCTTGCAGATGATTCGGGGCTGGAAGTGGATCATCTCAACAAGGAACCGGGTATTTACTCTGCACGCTATATGGGAGAGGATACCTCTTACAAGATTAAGAACCAGAATATCATTGATCGTCTGGAGGGGGTGCCGGATGAAAAACGTACGGCCAGATTCGTATGTGCCATTGCGGCTGTATTTCCGGATGGCAGGGAGCTGGTGACGCGGGGGACAATAGAGGGCATGATCGGTTATGAGGAAAGAGGGGAGAACGGATTCGGATATGACCCCATTTTCTATCTTCCTGAAAGGGGCTGCAGCACTGCCCAGCTTCCGCCGGATGAGAAAAACAGCGTGAGCCACAGGGGAAATGCCCTGCGCAGTATGAAAGATTTGCTGGAGAAGGAACATTTATTATAATAAATGGAAAGGACTTTCAAATATGAAGGTATTAATTGTCAGCGACACCCATGGTCATGAAGGAAATCTGGAGAAGGTTTTGGGAAAAGTGGGAGATATCCAGCATTTGATCCATTTGGGAGATGTGGAAGGGCATGAGGACTATATTGAGGCAATCTCAGGATGTCCCGTACATATAGTGGCAGGAAATAATGATTTCTTTTCCGAACTTCCCAGGGAGGAGGAGCTGTGGCTGGAGGATTACCATGCACTGCTCACACATGGACACTACTATGGTGTATCCATGGGGACCAGCCGTCTGGAGGAGGAGGCACGTGCCAGAGGATTCCATATTGTCATGTACGGGCACACCCACAGACCTGAGCTGAAAATAGAGGAAGATCTGACGGTATTAAATCCGGGAAGTATTTCTTATCCCAGACAGTGGGGACATGAACCGAGCTATATCCTTATGGAAATCGACAGGGATGGGGAAGCTCACTACACAATTAATTATCTGAAATAATAGAAAAATCATATGAATGGCATCTGGGGAGGGCTCACAGGTGCCATCCCCCAAAAGGTATGTATTTTGACGGGAACTGATATGGGAAATAGGGAAAACCGGGGAAATATGTCAAAAAATGGAATAGATAAAAATATTCCTAAAAAAAGTGTTGACTTTTCACTTTCCCTATGGTATATTTTATCTTGCGTCAGGCAAGAGCACTTGCGTAAGACGGTAAGATACCTTTCGGGGTGTGGCTCAGCTTGGCTAGAGCGCCTGGTTTGGGACCAGGAGGTCGCAGGTTCGAATCCTGTCACCCCGATGTTTCAACAAGTGCAAGTAGTGCCCGTGCGGGTGTAGTTCAGTGGTAGAACACCAGCCTTCCAAGCTGGATATGTGGGTTCGATTCCCATCACCCGCTTTCGGTTTTAAAACCGAGGATGTGTTTGTAGCTCAGTTGGATAGAGCAACGGCCTTCTAAGCCGTGGGTCGGGGGTTCGAATCCCTTCAAGCACGCTTGTGTCGAAAGATGCATAATGGATTATGGTGGGTATAGCGCAGTTGGTTAGCGCGCCAGATTGTGGCTCTGGAGGCCGAGGGTTCGAATCCCTTTACCCACCCTTGCCGTTACGGCGCTCTTGGGCTATCGCCAAGCGGTAAGGCACAGCACTTTGACTGCTGCATTCGCTGGTTCGAATCCAGCTAGCCCAGTTCAAAGTTTCAATATTATGGAGCATTAGCTCAGTTGGTAGAGCACTTGACTTTTAATCAAGTTGTCCGGGGTTCGAATCCCCGATGCTTCACTGGAACAAGCAGGTGCTTGTTCCTATTTTTTTCTGTAATATGCGGATATGGCGGAATTGGCAGACGCGCCAGATTTAGGTTCTGGTGTCTACGACGTGCAGGTTCAAGTCCTGTTATCCGCAGTTATGTAGCAGAGCAACTCCTATATTAAGAAAGTTGCGATTAAATTAAGGGTCCTTTCCGAGAGGGAAGAGGCTCTTTTTTTGCGTTGACACATAATAGTAGGAAGAAATATGGACGTGAACAAATGCAATGTACAGTTCACGAAAGCCAGTAAAGATGATATATAGTGAGTTCTTGTTTGTGGGATTCAGTGCTTTTTTTTCTGCTATGCTAGTAATGGACAGAATTGTTTTACTGGAAATTACTTGTAAATCACCAGAACTAAACCAAAATGAAATCATTCTGTGTTATCCTTAATTAGGGCATTTTTGATAATGGCCGCCTCACTTTACAAGTTTAGGTTATAACAGGAGGGTATTTATATTGAAGGCAAATATCTTAATTATTGAAGATGAAACAGAGATACAGAATATTTTAAAAGAATTATTGACCGATGCAGGCTACAAAGTGGATGTAGCCGGAGATGGGCTGGAAGGCATCACGGATTTCAGACAGAAGGAGTATGATTTAGTCCTGCTGGACCTTATGCTGCCTAAAATTGACGGATATGCCGTCTGTGAAATGATTAGAAAAGAATCGCAAGTTCCTGTGCTCATGCTGACGGCTTTGGATGAGGAGGACGACCAGGTGAGAGGCTTTGACGTATTAGCGGATGATTATATGACGAAGCCTTTTTCACTTAAATTAGTGCTCAAACGGGTAGAAGCATTGCTTAGACGGTCCGTCGAGGCGGAGAATACAGAAGACGGGGACTGCCTCTGCCATGGGAATATCCGGTTGGACCCGGTGGGGGTACAGGTTTTCGTATCAGGCAGCGAAGTACCTTTAACAAAGTTAGAGTACGACCTGCTCGTCCTTTTTATGCGGAATAAAGGAAGGGTATTTACAAGAGACGAACTTCTCAATCTGGTGTGGGGGTATGATTATGTAGGATATGAAAAGGCAGTCAACATCCACATCATGAATTTACGGCGGAAACTGGATCTGGACTGTATCGAGACTGTCAGAGGGGTGGGATATCGATTTGCGAAAGAAGATTAAAAGCAGTATATTTGCGAAAATGTTTCTAAGCATTGGAGCCATTCTGATCATAACCAGTTTATTGATCTATGGTATTGTGATGTTTGTAACGCCCCAAAGCTATAAAGCTGAGGCTAATCGGAATTTTTCTAAAAATGCTGAACAGCTTGCTGAGGCATTGCAAAAAGCAGCCAGAGATGAAGCAGAAAAAATAATCACAGCTTTCTGTCTTGAAAACAATGCAACAGTATCATTACAGGGAGAAGGAGAAAGTCTTACATTTGGCAAAATTGATGTTTTACAGAAAGGCAGTACAGAGAATGTAGGCGCAACACAGACTGTAAGTTCGGTAATCCGATTTATAGATTCTGATACTCCTTATAGCCTGATGATGGCTCAAGGGATGAAAGGTGTAAATGAGATGGCAGCTGTTTTTAAAAGGCTTCTGCCATGGATCTTTCTTCTTATTGTTCTTATTTCTATCATTGGCTCCTTTCTATGCAGCCGGATATTGGCAAGGCCTGTTTTACAGATAAGCCGGATATCCAAAAGGATGTCAGAACTGGATATGACCTGGCACTGTGATGTTAACCGGACTGATGAACTGGGTGTGCTGGCAAAGAGCCTGAATACTATGGCAGAGAAGCTAAATGGCACGATGTCAGAATTAGAAGGAGCAAACTATCAGCTTCAGGAGGATATTAAAAAAGAAAAAGAGCAGGAACGGCAACGCCGAACCTTCTTCGCAGCCGTTTCCCATGAACTAAAAACCCCGATTACCATTTTAAAGGGGCAGGTAGAAAGTATGATTTATGGAATTGGAGATTATAAGAATAAGGAAAAATACCTCCCATTGACATTGGAAACAATTGAGCGCATGGAGAATCTGGTAAAGGAGATCCTGACGGTTTCAAGGCTTACATCCGATGATTTCAGACTGGTGAAGCAGAGTGTAAACATCCGTCTGAGCGTGTGCGAACTTATGGATGTCTATGCTCCATTGGCACAAAAGAAGAATATAAGGCTGGACAGCAGTGCTTTGTGTGATGTTGTCATACAGGTTGACAGAAAGCTGTTTGAAAAGGTAATTTCAAACGTATTGAATAATGCGATCAAATATTCCCCGGATGGGGCAGAGGTAAAAGTTGAATTGACAGCGGAAGCTTTGTTGATAGAAAATACAGGTGTCCATATCCCGGAAGATTATCAGGAGAATCTGTTTGCACCTCTCACCCGTGTGGAGGCATCACGTAATACACACACCGGAGGCAGCGGTCTGGGGCTTTATATTGTCAAAACAATTTTGGATTTGCATGGGTTGTCTTGCACCATACAGAACAGTGCGCATGGAGTTTGCTTTACGGTATACTTCAAATAAAACCAAAACTAAATCAATCCTAATTCATAACAAAACCATCCTTTTATATACTTTGAATTGTAGTTAAGCACAACTGTTTATGATTCTAAACAGATACAGCAAAGCTGCATTCAGAACATATGAAAGGATGGTTTTATTATGAATGTATTTAGACGGTCATTGCTCTATATGAAAAGAAAAAAAGGACAGACTGTCACCTTGTTTACACTATTTTGCCTGATATCGGCATTTCTGCTTATCTGCTTTTCGATACTGGCGGCAGCCGATACTGCGGCAAAGGAACTGCGGACATCCATTGGAGGGGCATTCTATCTGCGTCCTGCATCTGGCTTTGATTTAGAAGATGGTAAGATGATTCGCAGTGAGGGGGGAACTTCAGCTATTACAGACGACAATATCAGGGAAATAATGGAAGGAGGGAACATAAAATATTGCAACGCATTAAATTATGGCTATGCAAAAAGTGACGCATTGGACTTTATCCCGGGTGAAGGTTTCAATGATGGGAGCAATATGGGGAAAGTAGCTGCTATGAATTATACTTCTCTGGCAGACCAGTTTATAGAAAATAAGCTGGAACTTACAGAAGGACGCCACCTTACAAAAAAGGATAAGAATAAAATACTGATAAGTGAAGAGCTTGCTTTGGCTAACCAGTTAAAAGTTGGTGACCGTGTGAAATTCACCCATGCGGGTCTTAATAAGGCTGACGGGGAGTACCAGGATTCGATTCCGATAAAGAATGCATTTTCAGAAGCTGAGATTGTCGGTATTTATAAAGATAAGACAGGACAGCCGGGGGAGGCTGGTACCCCCACACCGGGGCGCAAAGAAAACCTGATATTCTCTGACCACAATTTTTTAGTGGAACTGAATGAGCAGAAGGAGGGAGAGTACAAAGGGGAAGTGAATTTCTATGTCTCAGACCCGCTCTTGTTAAAGGAGATTATAAGTCAAGTAGAAAAGATGGAAACCATTGACTGGGGAGATTTTGCCCTCCGGGAGAATGATTTTCAGTATAAGGAGATAGCAGGCAGCCTCGGTGCAATCCAACATCTGATCAGAATTTTGATCGTATGTGCTTCTGCGGCGAGTATGGCCGTGCTGATCCTGATCCTTACCATGCGTATTCGGGGACGGGTGCATGAGGCAGGAATCCTGCTGGCAATAGGCAAGACAAAAAAGGAGATAGCCGGACAGTTTGTGGCAGAGGTGTTGGGTGTCTTTCTGGCAGCATTCCTGTGTTCAGCAGTCCTGTCCTATTTGACAGCGGATGGCATTGATAACATGGTGTTTGGGGGGCTATTGAAAACAAGCATTGATATAGGTGCTATTGAAACTGGAATTGCAAAAGGAACTGAGGTAAAACAATATCTACAGTTTGATGGCAGTCTGGCACTGCTCCTGTTATTGGGACAGGGAGTGGCTGTGACCGCAGCCGTGGTGTTATCCAGCTTTAAAGTGATGTCCCTGAAGCCAAAAGAAATTTTAACAAAAATGAGTTAGGAGGAACGAGATCATGAATTTTATTAGGCGTGCATTGCTGTATTGCAGGCGACAGAAGCTACGGAGCCTGCTTTTATTTTTAACGATAACCTGTCTGGCGGCTTTTGTCCTGACTGGCATCGCAATTCAGAAGGCAACCGTAGATAATGCAGAAAATCTGAGGACAGAGGTGGGCGGTATCGTCCGGCTGGAGGCAGATGTTGAGAATGGTCCGCGGACGACACAAGAAGGGGAAAACGGAGCAATACACTCCTATGTAGGAGATTTTGTCGCAGAGAAACTGGTCAATGCGATTAAAAAGATTGAAGGAGTAGTAGGGATAAATGCTCAGAATGAACAGGGGTTTTGGGGGTCAGGAATTAATTTTGACTATATTCCCGGGCAATTTAGCATGGGAGAAATGCCAGTGCCTAACACTGCCGTTTTAAATTCTGAAAACAGCGACCCATTTCAAAGTGGAAAGTTCACGCTGGAGGAAGGACGCCATATTACGGAAGAGGATAAACATGTAATTATCCTTTCAGAGGAAGTAGCCAAACGGAATCAGCTTAAAGTTGGGGACAAAATACAACTATATAACATGGATATAGATGGTGAAGTGACATTGGAGCTTATTGGGATCTATTCAGGTGCAGGCGGCACAGGCGGAGATGCTATGATAGCATCACAAATTCCGGAGAATGCCGGGTTTGTAGACTTTACCACGATGCGTGAGAATTTTGGGCGTGAGATTGAAGGATATCCGAGCATTGACATATTGGTAAATGACCCGGCAAGGATCGAAGCCGTACGTGATGAGGTTGAGAATTTGCCGGAAATGAAAGGTAAGACCTTAAAGACCAGGATTATCAATGAGGAATACGAAGCAATATCCAACCCATTAGAATCCATACAGAAATCAGTAGGTATGGTGGTAACAGCAATAGCAGCAGTAGGTATAGCTATACTTGGACTCCTTCTATTTTTGTGGACAAAGAACAGAAAGCAAGAGGTTGGCATACTTCTGGCAGTTGGAAAAAGTAAAGCAGACATCATCGGACAGCTTTTAGCGGAAAACTTTGTCGTGGCAGCACTTGCTTTTACTGCATCATATTTTCTGACTGGACTGATTGCCGATAAAGTTTGTGCGATTCTCGCAGGCCGGACAGGTGTGGATGCAGACACGATTAATGTGGGCGTGACGATAGGGCAGACAGTCTCTGTCTGTGGAATTGGATTTCTGGTGGTCGGGCTATGTGTAGCAATTGCGTCCTATACGGTAATCCGTTTGAAACCAAAAGATATTCTTACAAAAATAGATTAGGAGGAATTGAAATTATGAGCATTATGAAAACAGAAAACCTGACGTATTTATACCGGTTGGGGAAACCAATCTTAAAAGGAGTAACAACTGAATTTGAAGCGGGTAAATTATATGCAATACTCGGTCCGTCCGGCTGTGGGAAGACAACCTTTCTTTCTTTACTTGGTGGCCTGGATGTGCCTGCCATGGGAAAAATATTTTTCAACGAGGAGGAACTGAAACAAGTTGATTTGGTAAAACACAGGAAAGAGCATGTATCTTTTATTTTTCAAAGCTTTAACCTGATCGATTATATGACACCTATAGAAAATATAGCTCTGACATCCCGCCTTCCGGCCATGCCTGTTTTAGAAAAACTTGGGCTTACAAAAGATGAAGCCAAACGGAATGTGCTGAAGCTTTCCGGCGGTCAGCAACAGCGGGTGGCTATAGCACGGGCATTGGCAAGTGAGGCGCCTGTCATTCTGGCAGATGAGCCGACGGGGAATCTGGATGAAGATACGGCATCGGAAATTGTGGAAATACTTAAGCAAAGCGCACATCAGATGAATAAATGCGTGGTTGTGGTCACCCATTCTAATGAGCTGGCAAGACAGGCTGATGTGGTTTTGAAACTTCGCAAAGGAAATATAGTTAACGGGCTTTAGAAATGTGACCTTATCAAGTTTTCGGCTATCCCTTCCTTCAGCCGGTTTATCTGGTCGGCAGTGGGGGCAGGTTCAACTCTTGTGATCTGCAGAGCGGAAACAAAAAGGACTTCCGGTTCAGTTTATACTGAGAAGGAAGTCCTTTTTGCGTTCAGGCGGTTATCTGCCTTCTGACTCTGCCACTATATCTTCTAAAACTTTTATCAAATCAGGCAGGGATTCTAAGTGGACATTTCGTTCCAGAATACAGTTTTTTAAATCAACAGACAGAGTTTCAAATTTGTCCCGGATTGCCGGGGATATATAGGATGCCATAAAATCACCTCAGCAATAGGATGCACCTGCAGTCAATAAAATATGCAAAACAGGTGAACGATTTTTATAAGCGAAGTCGATTTTTGTCGAATATTTACATACGATATGAAGAGAGAGGATAAAAAAGCGGAAACCGTCGCCTTTGCTGTACCGACTAAAGGAATGCCCCGGGGGATACAGAAACCGGCAGGCAGACAAAAATCCGGGATCCCAGTCTAGAAAAGACCGGAATCCCGGATTTTTAATACCCATTATTCTTTTGTGTAATTGTCAAAATATCCCTGGATATAGATAATAGGCGTACCCTTATCTCCGGAACCGGAAGTCAGGTCTGCCAGGGAGCCTAACAGGTCCGTCAGGCGTCTTGGTGTCGTGCCCTGGGTTACCATGGTACCCTTCAGGTTTTCTGCTTTTTCATCTTTTTCCTGGATGTAATTTTTAATGGCAGCTTTTAATTCATCTCCGGATAAATCAGCGAAATCATTGTCCGCCAGGTATTTCAGCTTCACCTCATTGGGAGTTCCGTTCAGGCCCTCTGTGTAGGCAGGTGATACGACCGGGTCAGCCAGCTCCCAGATTTTTCCCACAGGGTCTTTGAAGGCGCCGTCACCGTAGATCATGACTTCCACATGTCTGCCGGTTTTTTCCAGAATGGATCTATGTATGGAATCAACCATTTCTTCGCAGCGGATAGGGAAGAGCTTCACAGTATCCTCTGTGGCTTTGTTGGAGCCAAGCAGGCCGTATTTGTCATTGTATCCGCTTCCGTCGATGCTGTGTGTCATAACATCATCCAGCGCGTAGACTTTTTTTGCGCCATTGGCATTCAGGATGCGTTTGGTGCGTTCTCTGCTGTGAATGTCGCAGGTGAGGATACTGGTTGTGTAGTCCAAGATCGCTTTTGGATTGTTGGCAAAAATGATCTCCACTTCTGCGCCGCTCTCACGGATCACATTTTTATAATAGTCCACATAGTCAACACCGGTAAATACGTGTTTTTCGTATCCGAACAATTCTCTGTATTTTTCTTCTGACAGTACATCGGTCCAGGGATTGACACCCTTTTCGTCCATGACGTCCAGGTCCACCAGATGATTTCCCACTTCATCAGAAGGATAGCTCAGCATGAGCACGATTTTTTTACAGCCTTTGGCGATTCCTTTCAGACAGATGGAAAAGCGGTTCCGGCTGAGGATCGGGAAGAGGACACCAACGGTATCATCACCGAATTTTTCATGTACATCTTTGGCAATCTGTTCCACACTGGCATAGTTGCCCTGGGCTCTGGCAACCACCGCCTCTGTGACAGCGATTACATCTTTATCGCGAATCTCAAAGGGTTCGCTTTTTGCAGCTTCCAGCACGCAGTCCACTACGATTTCCGACAGGTTGTCCCCTTCACGGATAATTGGAGCGCGGACGCCGCGGGATATGGTACCTACCATTTTAGACATTATGATATTCCCCCATTTTTTCATTTTCGTGGACATTGCCACCATTACTATTCTACGGTTTGTTGCCAAAATAAGCAAGTAAATCCTGACAGAAACCGACAAAAAAATTGTATTGGGGTAGAATGCGTTTTATTTGACAATATCGTTATACGATATTATAATGAAGATAAAAAATATCGTATAACGATATTGCCGAAAGCGATGTATACGCCGGTGATGCGAAATAACAGAAAGCGATGATTTATAAGGCAAAGGGGAGGGAGCAGATATGCCAAGAGAACAATTTCAGAGTTTGACGGAACCTATGTACTATATTCTCATGTCCCTGCAGGATGAATGCTGCGGAGTGGATATCATGGAAAAAGTAAAAGTTCTCTCAGGGGGCCGTGTACAGGTGGGACCCGGAACCCTGTATACGCTTCTGGGAAAATTCCAGGAGGGTGATATGATCGAAGAGACCAGACAGGAAGGCCGGAAAAAGTGGTACCGGATCACGGAAAAAGGGGATGATACCCTGAAAAAGGAGTATCGCCGTATTTTAGCCATGGCAAGGGACGGGGCTGCCAGATTGGAGGGGGATGGAGATGCTGTATTGGAGATGGAGAACCTTTGGAGTCCTGGATGCTCCGGCAATGGAGTATTTCTTTGAAAAAATGGCAGCTCGTGGATGGATGCTGAAGGATGCGAATGGAGGCTTTTGGGGATTTGAGAGGCAGACGCCTAGGAATGTGAAATTTTCGGTTGTTATATTAAAAGATGTTTCCATGTGGGAAGGGAGTGTAAACGAGAAGTCCGGGGATTTTCAGTTCTACTGCGAGCGTGCAGGCTGGCATTTTGCGTGTGCCGAGAAATGTATGCAGATTTTATGGAGTGAAGATAGGGGCCTTGTCCCTGTGGAGACTGACGAGGCTTTGAAGATGGAGGCAGTGAAGAGCCAGTTTCGGAAGCAGGCGGTATTGCTCATGGTTTTAGGCGTGTTATTTGCGGGCATTTATTTTTGGCCTGCTCTTATGGGAGCACCCAGTCTGGCGGGATATAAGTTGGGCGTGCTTCTTGAAACCAATGGGGGAGTCCTTGCGCTGTTTTGTATGTTGTATCTTTTTCTTAGCGGTTTAGCCGGTGTGGTTTTTTATCTGGTGTGGTGCCAGGCGGCAAAAAGAGCTGTATCACAGAAAAAGCCCGTGAGATACAGGTCCTATCCTTTATTCCGCCTAAAGGATATAGCCACAAAAACTTTTTGTTTGTTCTTTTATATAGGGATTTTGCGCGGTTTGATACAGGACAGGGATTGGAGAGGGCTGGCAACTCTGTTATTATTTGTGATTATATACGGAAGCCTGTATCTTTTTATGTGGAGCAGAAGAAAAAACGGATTTCGGTGGAGATATCTATTGTTTGCATTGGCTGCTATCGTTATTATGATAATGGGTTTACATAAAATAGACACCCTTGCAGGTATGGAGGAGCCAAAGGAGGACACATGGATGACTGGGGATGGTCCTTTTCTGGAGTATTCGTTGCTTTTACCGGACAATGATGCAAAGGACAGTGAAACCGGTGTGGTTCAAAGGGGACTCCACGACAGCAGCAGAAGCATCCTGTTGGAACAGGAAAGTTATCGGGTATCACAGAGCGGAAATGAATTTTCCTATACATTATATAAGTCCAGGTATAAAGGGGTTTTAAATTATATAAGGAAACTGAGCAAAAGCAGCCCGAATTACCGAGAATCCGGTGCGTATTGGGATGGAAACATATATGTACAGGGGTTTTTTTATCATGAACCGGATTACTGGAATAGGAAGGAGACGGAGGAGTCCGGGGAGGAAGTTCCTGAGGTGACTTACCGGGTATCCATTTTAAGAAATGGTCCGTATATTTTGATCGTCCGATACAAAGTTCATGAAAGTATGGTCAGCCGGGAAACTGTTGACAGCCGGGCGGCTGTGAAAATGAGGGAACTGCCCGGCATTTTATAAGAAAGACTGCAGGAAATCGAAAGCGGTAAAAACAGCGTACAGGGAAATGGATATAGTTTCCGGAAATCGTTCCGGAAGGATATTCCACGGTTCTGTACGCTGTCTTTTTTAGTCTGCTATCTGTCTGCCCTCATGGTCCATATGATAATTGTCTTTATAAATAAGTTGTGATATTGGAACAAATTCATATCCTTTCTCCTGCAGAGTCGTGATAAGGGTGTCCAGTGCATCCTTGGTATATTTGGCCCCGTTATGGCAGAGGATAATGCTCCCGCTGCCCAGATGGGAATCTTCCGTGACCCTTTTTATGATATCGTCAGCGCCGTAATCTTTCCAGTCCAGGGAATCAACATCCCATTGTATCGGGTAGTAGTGATTGGCACGGGCATTTTTAACCACATCGTTGTCATAGTCCCCATAGGGGGGACGGAATAAAAACATTTCATATCCGGTCAGTTCTTTTACTTTATTGTGTACTGACATGAGCTCCTGGGTTTTTTCCTCGTCTGTGAGCTTGGTCATGTATTTATGGTTCTCACTGTGGTTGCCCAGGTCATGGCCTGCTTCATAGATCTTTTTTACATCGTCAGGATAACTGGAAACCCATCCGCCCGTCATGAAAAAGGTGGCCTTGACATTGTGTTTTGCCAGAATGTCCAGGAGTGTGGCAGTATCCTCATTGCCCCAGGCAGCATCAAAACTGATGGCAATCTGTGGTTTATCGGTCTTTACACAGTAGATGGGGAGTTCCCGGCTTCCGACAGTGCTGCTGACAGAGACGGCTTTTGGCAGATATGTAACAGCACATAGTACCAGTGCACCGGCAAATCCAAGTGTGATAATGGTATTGATCAATTTTTTAAGCAAGGGAGAATCCCCCAATAGAATGTTGTTATAATGATATGCCGTTTGGGGGCAGAAAAGAACGCAGCAGGCAGAGAAAGGGATGCATACCCCTTATAAGGTATACAACCCTTTCCCGTATCAAGCCTGTTATTTCTTATAAAAGTTCCTTCCGTAGGAGTCATATTCCTCAGCGATCCAGCGTGCTTTGTTTTTAATCTCTTCATCGTCCGGTGCGCCGTATGTACTTGCCCAGAAAACAAATCCGCCTCCCGGAGCAAAGGTGTCAATGCATTTCCGGACCTCAGCTCTGACCACCTCTTCAGGGGTGCCCGGCCAGCCCGCAGGACCTGAAGAATCCCAGCAGCCTTCCAGAACCAGACGATTTCCGTATTTTTTCTTGATTCCCACCAGGTCATTCATGGTCTGGGCAGGGTTCCAAGCGCACACACCGAAGTCAAGCCAGTCCTCAATAAAGTCTTCACATCTTCCGCAGTCATGCATGTCAATAGGCAGTCCGGCTTCCTGGGCAAACTTTGCCTCACTTGCGTGGAATGGTTTCACCATTTCCCTGTACATAGCAACGGAAATGAAGGGATTGGTGGCGGTAGCCGTGTCATCTGTGATAGCCCAGGCATCGGGTTTGTAGTGATCCCTCACTTTGCTGCATACCTGCACATAGAATTGATTCAAATATTCAAAGAGTGCCATTACTTCCTCCGGCTCTTCCAGCATAGCACAGAGTCCCTCAGTAAATCCCATGAAATTCATGAGCTGCTGGAAATAACCAACATGGATGGTGGCAGTGACAGCCGTCTGCGTTCTGTCTATATGCTGCATATCTTTTTTAGCCATGGATTCCCAGTCAATATGAGAAATATCAGGTGCTTTTATAACATCGCGCCAGTGACGGATGTCATCGAGTATGAATTTTCCGGGTTTGGGCAGAGACATATAACCGGTTTCTTTGGTGGCAACATACTCCACGCCCCAGATGTCAAACCCGCCTGAAGGATTTTTTCTGGCATTCAGGAATCCTGGGCCTACCCAGGCAGTAGCCGGCGCATGTCCGGGCGAGGGAATCAGAAGTCTTGGTACCCATTCAGGGGTTTCTCCGCGCAGCGTCATCAAATAGTTTTCTTTCTCAGTTAACATAATATTTCCTCCTTTTCATAGATGATTGGTTTCCTGCTGTAGCTGGATCAGTTTTGTTTTGCCGTTTTATTTCCTCCGGTGACAAGAATGTATATTGCGGCACCCACAACAAGGCAAATGGTGGCTGTGGATGTGATCCTCCACTCCGCCCTGGGAATATTCAGGCCCAGCAGTTTTCTGACACCGCTGATCAGGTAAGGAGAGAGGAACTGTCCAAGTCCCACACAGCTTGTATAAATGGCAATTGCCTGGGAGCCAAACTTTGGTTTTGCAGCGGTCCCCGCGATCAGCAGGTTGTATGTGGGGTTGTAGAAGCCGAAACCAAGTCCAAAGATTGCGCCGCATATAATAAATAAAGGAAATTGCTGGACAAAACACAACAGTGTCAGAGCCAGTCCAACAAGTCCTGTGGATATGATCGCCATATATCGCCGTGTCTTTTTCTGCAGAGTGCCAAATACAAGGCCTGCGATAAAGGCAAAAATAGTGTTGGTGGAGGCAACCATGGAAACCTGACCGGCGCCGCCGATATTCTCCCCTGTTATGACAAGGGAAAGTTCAACATTAAAGGACATCATGCACGCGTTAAAAAATATTGCAAAGAGCAGAACATAAAAGGTTTTCCGCGTGTATTTCTTTTCTCCCGCGCTGGAAGAGGTTTTTTCTTTTTTTATAGGCTCGTTGGACGGACAGAAAAAGAGTACCAGAAGCGCTACCGGGATTGCGAACAGATATCCAAAGAATGCATATCTCCACCCAAAGGAGGTCAGCCAGCCGCCTACTAAGGTTACCCCGGCTCCGAACAGTGCGCCAAAGGCGGCACGGAATCCCAAAAGCTTAGCCTTTTCGTCCCCCTCATAGAGCTGCTGAATGATCGCATTCGCCAGTGGGAAAACGGTTCCGGAACCCATACCGTAGATTACCCTCATGATCAGGATGGATGGAAGATTAAATAAAAAATAAGTACCAAAGCCTGCCACCAGCATAAGACAGGCACAACTGATGACAATCTTCTTAATGGGGAAAATCTGTATCAGTTTTCCCGACAATAGTGAGCAGACGATCATCATGAGTGACGGGATAGTGGAAAACAGCTTTACGGTTGTGATATCATACTGCGGAAATTCCTTGACCAAATAAGCCAGGGATGATGCATTGATGCCGGCCAGATATAGTAAGGTACTGACAGACAACACAGCTACCGTGTTCATTAACGTGTATTTTTTCTGTTCTGCCATAGTGATTCCCTCCCTTGTGGTCAGATGGAAAATAAGGGGCTGCTGTCAACTGCGGACTCTACAAGATGTGTCAATGTATCTTTCTCTATGCAGAGGGCAATAACGACGGCATGTATGGATATAGTTGGAGACTGCGCGGCTTTTTTCATGGCGTCTGTGTCTGTGAGGGAAATCATGATAACCTCATTTGTTTCCATGGATGCCTTTATGTGCCCGATTATACCGTTATGCTCTGTGATATCCCGGGCGATTTTTTTGAAAAACTGCTTCACCAAAAGTTCTGTCTGCCGTACATCCCCGCAGGTATTCCACTCCAGGGACACGACACTGGCAGCGTCTTGTTCATAGGCGTTTAAATGAATGACCATATGATCCTTATGAAGGGAAACTGTAGTGTGTTCATGGTGTTCGTGGCTATGGGAATGCGTGTGTTGCTCATGTCCGTGTGTGCAGTCGTGGGAATTTTCATGCATTTAGATCACCCCCAGTACAAAATCCCAGATACTGTGAGAAACCGGCTGATTTGCTGAAGTCTGGAAAATCTTTGGGTGCGGGTTTATCTCCGAGATCTGCTGTTCCATTTTATTTAGCAAGTCTGAAGTAACCAAATCGGTCTTATTGACCAGCACGGTGTCTGCGTTTGTTAGCTGTCCGGATATAAGCTGGTGAAGCGGCGTCAAAAGATGTTCCCATCGTGAGGCATCGGTGACAACACAGATTCTGGAAGTAAGATGCATACTGTCAGCCAGGTTTTTCTGGATCAAATGCGGGTAGGCGAGGCCTGTGGTTTCCAGGATGAGCCAGTCCGGCTTCATTTGTTCCTGAATGTTGTGGACTGCTGTGAGGAGTTCTCCGGACAGGGTACAGCAGGCACACCCGGAAAAAAGATTCTCCACCCGGTACCCGTTCCCCCGCAGCAGTTTGTCATCAATACCCTCTTCCCCCACTTCATTTTCCAGTATGACCACTTTATATTCCGGGTCATGGGCGGAACGACCGGTGATGTAATAGGCAAGCTGCAGCAGGAGAGAAGTTTTTCCTGACCCCAGGAAGCCCCCCAGAATTAAAATTTTCATAAAATCCCCCCTTTCTTATTTCCATGGAGATGATATAGGGTAAATAGTTTACTGCTAATTTCTGAATTAATTGGATTATAGGACAGAAAAGAGAAAAAATATAGAAGCTGAACGCACAAAAAAACAAAAATATAGAGTCCGTATTTGGTGTGATAAGCACAAATCTTGAAATTGGGTCGAATTATATATTTTTTTGTCGATTTATGGTATCATGTGATGTAGAATGTGCAGAGATTTTGGAGGGGAAAGGGAGATTTATGAAGTTAAGTATGCATATGATTGCCAATCGGATATATTTTCTTGATATGGAGGTCCATTTGCGTGAAAGCGATCCTCCGGTTTTAAAAAGTGCGCGGCTTGTGTATGCAACGGACTGTGCTTACATCTATGCGGATGAAAATGATACCATATGCAGCGCGGAAAGCGGAAGTATACGGCTGAAAGATGTAAGGCTTGCGGAGGGGTTTGATATAATCCAGAGTGTGTTTGATTTTTATGATGACTGGTACCAGAATATTCAGGGGCTTATCACACAGAGGGCATATCAGGATCTGGTGGATGCGTGTTTTCGGGTTTTCCACAATCCTATGACCCTGTTTGACACAGACTGCAAAGTGCTGGGCATGAGTTCCCAGTATGGAGAGGACGATGGGGACAGGGAGTGGGCGTACCTGTCCAGATATGGATATTCCTCGATTCAGGCTTTGGAATATATGAGATCCTTTTACCCGGAGCATGATTTTGAGTATGAGAAAGTACTTCCTTTTAAATTTCAGGGCACAATACTGAACTGTCAGGGAATCACAGGTGCTCTCATTTTTCAAAATGAGTTTTTTTTGCGGATCAATGTGATAGAGAAAGACCGCGCCCTGAATCAGGGGGACTACCAGATGCTGGAGATGCTTCTGCAGATGATGCATCATTATCTGGATAATGAGCGGGGGGAGAAGAACAGAAATGCGGAGAACTCCGTGTTTTACAGTCTCCTGAATGATGAAATGACAGATAGTGAAAAACTAAACAGAAAGCTGATGTACGCGGGATGGAGCGCAGGGGATAGATATCAGGTGGTCATAGTGAGGACCCGGCGAAAAGAACTTTCGGCAAAAGCTGCAGAAGTCATGCGTTCCACCCTAATGGGGATTTTTCCTGAATGCAGAATGATCGGCAGGGAAAAGGAATTTATCTTAATATGGAACATTAGTAAGTCCGGGGCCTTTAAAAGAGAGCGGGTACGGCAGATTTTTCTGCAGACAGATGCGGATGTGGGGATCAGCCTTCCCATGGAAGGGATCTTTCACCTGTCATATTTATATACACAGGCAAAAGCGGCTGTGGACAATAAGGATCTGCTTGGAGAAAGCAGTGATAAGATCTTGGATTTTTATTACATGGGGATCAACTATATCCTTATGTCTGGCAGTCTGGAGCATATGATGTACGCCTGCCATCCGGATGTGAGAAGTCTATGGAAAAGAGAGCAGGAGGAGCAGGATGGGCTGTTTGATACCTTTTCCGCTTATCTGAAATACGAGCGTTCGGTTTTGAACACTTCCCAGGCTGTTTATATACACCGGAATACCCTGCTGTACAGAATAAAGAAAATCAAGGAACTTCTGAGATATGATCTGGAAGATGCCTATACCAGAAATTATATGCAGGTATCTGTTATGGTCACAGAATTATATCGTAAAATGAACCATGGGCTGCCGGAACGGAAGTAAATGTTTTGTAACTATTCAGTAGGTCTGCGCATTCACTGCGTTGACCGTAAGAAAGCATTCGGCAGCCAAGCAAAAATCCCATCGCCAAAGGCGATTCTGCATGGATTTTTGCCTGTAACTGTGAAGGTACTGAACAGTTACAATGTTTTTTCATATACCGCTTGTAAAAAAGCGTGCAAAAGGATATAATAGAAAAAACGCGTGCTAAATTGGAATATACGTGTGCTTTGCGTGTGCGTCAGAGATTCTATCAATCAAAAAATTCCGGAGGCGGATTATGGCGGGGACAATACAACAGATTGCAGAGCTTGCAGGGGTTTCAAGAGGAACTGTGGACAGGGCTTTGAATAACCGGGGAAGAATTAACCCGGAGGTGGCAAAAAAAATAGAACAGATAGCGTCTGAAATAGGATATGTGCCAAAACACAGGAAAAAAGCAGACAGTGCAGGAAAGCAGGGCAGCAGGGGGAAGCGGATCGGCGTAGTGACCCAGTTATCCCAGTCATCCTTCATGCTGCAGGTCAATAAAGGGATCCGGGACGCGGCCAAGAAGCTGGCGGACCAGGGTATGGAAGTGATCATAAAGGAGAATGCATCTGTGGATGAATCCGAGCAGATGCAGGCGATCACGGAACTGGAGGAGGCAGGTATTGACGGACTGGCTGTCATGCCTGTGGACTGTGACAATGTAAGGGTTAAGCTCAACGCACTGACAGAGGAGCGGAACATACCAGTGGTCACCTTTAACTCTGATATAGTAGGAACAAAACGCTGTTGTTTTGTGGGACTTGACAACTGGAAAAGCGGCCGGACGGCAGCCGGACTTATGGGAATGATGATGCGTGGGAAGGGAAAGGTGCTGGTCATCACCGGATACTTTTCCAACAGTGCAGGCAGCCGCAGGGTGGATGGTTTTGTGGAGGAGCTAAAGAGAAGTTTCCCGGAAATGGACCTGGTGGGGGTGCAGAGCAGTTTTGACCATACGGATGAGGTGGAGAAGATCATTGTAAATGCTATGTCTGCATTTCCGGATCTGGAGGGGATTTTTGTGGCATCCGGCGGGCAGGCAGGTGTCAGAAAAGCTTTTGACAAGCTGAAGCTTGAGAAACGTCCGTATGTCATCATCTATGACCTGACACCTAAGAATGAGAAGGCGCTTCTGGAAGATACCGTGGATTTTCTCATCGACCAGGAAGGCTATGATCAGGGATACCGGGCCTTGTCCATTTTGTCGGATCTGTTGAGACGGGGCAGAATGCCGGAAAAAGAATACATGTATACGGAGATCAATATTAAGACCAAATATAATCTGAACTGAACTTGACAATACTTGACAAAATATAGTGCCATGAATATAATGAAAAAAGAAGTGTAACGGTTCAGTGGCGGATAAGAGGTAAAAAATAATGGGAAAAACATCCATGCAGGACATTGCAGATGAATTGAATATATCAAAAAATGCAGTTTCCCTGGCTCTGAATGGGAAACCCGGGATCAGCGATGCATTAAAAGAAAAAATACTGGAGAAAGCCCGTGAGCTTGATTACGGAGGATTAAATAAGATAAAACTAAAAAAGAAAAACCTTCTTCTGATCGTAGATGACAGGTTTGACCGCGAAGATGAATTTTTTCTTCCGTTGATCTCAAGTCTGCTGCGGCATTCTGCAGAACAGGGATACCGTATGATGCTCACAACTGTCAGCGAAGAGATGCAGAAAAAAAATGCAGTTCCCAGTGTTTATTATGAGATGGACGCGGCCGGGGTTGTTTTTCTCGGACAGATTGAAAAGGATTATCTGGAATATTATGTAAAGGAAAAGATCCCCTGCCTGATGATGCTTTTACATCATTATGGTGTAAAAGCTGACTATGTGCTCAGCGCTAACGTGGATGGCGCATTTTTAGTTACAAAGCATCTGATCTCCTGCGGACATAAAAGGATCGGATATTTTGCGGATGTAGGTGTTTACAGCAGCTTTGTTGAACGGCTGTGGGGTTACCGGCATGCACTTTTGACCTCAGGACTAGGTGAACAGAGGCAGAATGAATTGCTGAGCACTTCCGGGTATGGGTTTATAGATTTATCGGCAGCAGATTCCTTTGCAGACAAAATCCTGCATATGGACGATCCGCCGACGGCATGGGTATGCGGTAACGACGCGGCGGCATTTATACTGATCAATGCCTTGAAAGACCGGGGGATCCGGGTCCCAGATGATGTGTCGGTGGCGGGTTTTGACGGGATGAAGAGGATATATATGAGACATCCTGTACTCTGCAGTTATGATGTGAAAAGAGATGTTTTGGCAAAGAAAGCAGTTGAACTGCTGATAAAAAGGATTCATACAGGATATACCGGTGAATCCGTTATCGAGAGCGTTGCCGGTGAATTGGTGATCGGTGAATCCGTGAAAAAGATGGATTAGATCAGCGGTTTTATGCGGGGAAAAGCTTCGATCCATTGTAAATAAAAAAAGAATAGATTGAAAATATGTGCCAGATGGTCTGCAAAGTCCGCTGGCATTTTTTGTTGCGCTCCGCCGCGGAGCTTCTGGTCCCGGGTACCTTTGTATATGGATGCCTGATTGACACATTGCAAATAATAAAGTTACAAAATCAAATAATCAATTGATAAAATGAAAGCGTCATGATATAGTGTAATCAGAAAATAAGAGACGGAAAGTGTTAATTAACAGTCGGCGCGCGCACTGTAAAATTATAAAAATAAGGAGGAAATCTAAATGAAACATAAGAAAATATGGGCTGTAAGTCTTGCTGCTGCTCTATGTACCGGAATGCTGGCCGGATGTCAGAAGGAGACAAAAGAAAAGGAAGCCAATCCCTCTGAAACAGCGTCAGAAGACGGGACAGAAGTTGACTGGATCACTGCGGAAGATATTTCTGATATGCCGGAGACAACCATACGTTATTGGTATTATGAGACGCCGGAGCGGATCGCGCTTGGGGAAGAACAGGTAGAGGAGTTCATGAAATTATATCCCAATATCAAAGTAAGCGGAAGTGTTGCACCGGATAATACGGATAATGAAATGCTGATGACTTATATCCAGTCCAGGACTAATTCCAATATTCACCAGTCTCTGAACATAGAGGACCTGTGGTATGTGGATAATGACTTGTTGTATCCTCTGAACAATTTTCCTGATTATGAAGAGCAGATGAAAAGGATGGACCCTGATTTGAATTATACCTGGATTGATGGGAATACCTACTCTATTTCCTGGTATACCTCCCCCAATGTAATGTTCTACAATAAAAAAATGATGGAGGAGATTGGCTGGGATCCGGAAAATCCCCCGCAGACGTATTCGGAATATTTTGAATTTGCTGAGAAAGTGACAGACCCCAATCAAAAACGCTGGGCAATCGCGCCCTGGATGGGGGAAGAGTGGTGGAGATGGCAGTTTACCATGTATCCGTTTTATATTGCAGCCAATGGCGGTAATCAGATCGTGGCGGAAGACGGGAAGTCCGTTACCTTTAATAATGAGAATATGATCAAAGTGTATGAGTTTTATGAGAAATTATTTGATGAAGGCTGGGCATATAAAGAACTTTGGGACCTGGATCCCTTCGTGACAGGCCAGACCGCATCCGCCAGAGGACAGTCCGATATGCTGGCCACTATTAAAAATTCTGCGGCGGAAGACTTTGAATATGTCATGGGACCCATACCGGTGCCGGATGGGACAGAGAGGGGCGAATTTGATACATACGGATTCGTGAGAAACCTATGTATTATAGATGAACTGGGGGTTCCGGAAGGGGAGGAACGTGACAGGACCCGCCGGGCGTCCTGGGAATTTATCAAATTTATACTTTCAGATGAACAGTGTGCCAAAGATTTTGCGGTTTCCGGCGAGTATCCCTGTTTAGAGAATGTACAGGAAAACGAGACAATAAAGCCGGTATTTGAAGAATTCGGGGAAATTGCGTCAAAACTGTTGGAGATTGGGAAAAATTCTACGATTTCCGATATGAATACCCTTCATGAATGCGATCTTATGCTACCTTTACAAACCGCATTTTTAAAGGTGGCATATAATGAAATGGGTGCGCAGGAAGCAGTTGCCTGGGCGGAAGAGGAAGCGAATCAGATTCTGCAGAAGGAATGAGAGAAGGTGACTGACCGTTATGAAAAAGCTGCCTGGGAAAACCAGAGGGAGATGGGATAAGATTGCAATTGTATTTATTGCACCGTACATAATTTTCTGTATCTTGTTTATGGTATACCCCACATTTATGGCAATTGCCGGAAGCTTTGCAAAATGGGATCTGGTGACAAATTCCTTTACGGAATTTATAGGGATAGATAATTATCGCAGGCTTTTTCAGGACTCTGTGTTCTGGATGGCAGTGAGAAATTCCTTTATCTATTTTCTGATACAGATTACCATATCTATCTTAGGCGGAATGATATTTGCAAGTATTCTGAACCGGAATTTTATTGGACGGGATTTATTCAGAGGGATTTACTTTTTGCCGGTCGTTACAGGCTCCGTTATCATATCCATCATATGGAAATGGCTGCTGCAGGGGTCTAATGGCACTATTAATTATTTCCTGGAGTATATGGGGCTTAACGGGGTGAACTGGCTGACAGATCCGAAAATGTCTATGATATCTATTTCACTGGTAAAAGCCTGGATGGATATTGGATATTATACCGTTATCTTTTTAGCCGCCTATCAGGGAATTTCAAAGGATTACATTGAAGCGGCAAAGCTAGACGGCGCAAGTACCTTTCAGATATTTATGAAGATCAAACTGCCGCTTCTGAATCCCACGGTTATGTTCTGTATCATGATGGCTACCATTTGGGCATTCCAGTTGTTTAATGAGCCTTATATCATGACAGAGGGAGGCCCAATGGGAAGTTCAACCACCCTATCGCTGTATCTTTACCGGCAGGGATTTGTGATACATGATATGAGTTATGCTTCGGCAATAGGCGTAGTGGTTGGCGGTTTGATCATGATCATCAGTGTGATGGAGAAAAAGGTATTTCAGCGTGACATAGAGTAGGGGGCGGCATGGATGAAAAAGAGTAAAAAGCACACGGTAACCAATATCATATTGTTCGGTGTTCTGATGATCGGGGCGGTGGCTGCAATGTTTCCCTTTTACTGGATGGTGTCTTCTGCATTTAAACCATCCAATGCAATCGCAAAATATCCTCCGGATCTCATACCGAAAAATGTAACTCTGGAACACTTTAAATACGTGTTCCGTACAATGAATGTGCCTCGTGCGTTTATAAACAGTGTGATCGTATCTGTGATAACGGTTGCTTTGAATGCATGGCTGTCGGGGATGGTTGCCTATGCGCTGACGAAATTAAGGTTTCCGGGGCAGAGATTGCTGCGCGGGGTGGTAATGGCTTTTATGATGGTTCCATTTCAGTTAATGATAGTTCCATTGTTTTTACTGGTTACAAAGATGAATCTTTTAGGAACTTATACAGCAATGATACTGCCCAGTGCCGTCAGTTCGTTCTCTATTTTCCTGCTTTGTTCCAGTATGGTAAGTCTGCCCGACGATTATATAGAGGCAGCCCTGATTGACGGAAGCGGACACATGAGAATTTATCACAAGATCATTGTCCCCATGGTAAAACCTTCCTTTGCCACGGTAATACTGACCAACTTTTTCTGGTCATGGAATAATTATCTGTGGCCCATGATGGTGACAGTGCAAAAGGATCATATGGCCACTATGCAGGTTGCCATTGACAGATACAGAACGTTAAATGATATGAAGTGGGGCGCTACCATGGCTGCCTGTACCTTAACAGCACTCCCCATTGTGATTGTTTATCTGGTGCTGCAGAGACAGTTTGTGGAATCAGTTGCATCAAGCGGGATCAAAGGATGAAAGGAGATTGCAGAATGATTAAATTGGGAGTTTTAGGAACCGGAATTATAACGGAATGCCACTTTTTTGCTTTAGATAAAATTGATACAGCTAAAGTGGCAGCAATAGCATCATTGGACGAGCAGGAAGGTAAAAAGGCATGTGAACATTTTGGGGCAGTCTATTATAAGGATTATAAAGAGCTGCTGGCAAAGGAAAAAGAATTGGACGGAATCATTGTAGCGCTGCCAAATCATATGCATTACCAGGGATGTGTGGATGTTATTGAAGCAGGTTTTAAGAATATACTCTGTGAAAAGCCTCTTTGTATTACCTCGGAACAGTCAAGAAAGCTGGTTGAACTTGTGCACAAAGAAGGTATCATGTTTCAGACAGGCTATATGAAGAGATTCAATCCCGGATTTCAGAAAGTAAAAGAGCTGGCAGATAAGATGGGCGAGCTGGAGTTTGTCACATTCAGCATCTTTAATTCTGCACCTGAGCCGGAGATTTCAGGCAAAAATGAAGCCGGTTCCTGGCATGATGATGCCCGGCTGTCCGGGGGAGGATTTCTGACTCACTCGGGAAGTCATCACCTGGATCTGTTAAGATACTGTTTTGGCGATATTCACTCGGTAGCCTGTAAAACCCGGTATGATAATGCAGACGGGAGAGATTATTTCCTGGATGCTTCTCTGAAAATGGAAAAAGGGTTTGACATCGGAATGAAGCTTGGTCGTGTGGATATCAGGAACCTGGGGCCTCAGTGGAAACCATTCAGGGATGGGTGGAATGAAAGTGTGGAGGTGATCGGGACAAGGGGATATCTACGCGTGGATAATCCGTCCTGGCAGGGGTATGAGGTCATGCAGGTGACTATGTGGCTGCAGGGCATGTGTGGGCCAGAAACTTTCTCCTGTGAGTGCAAGGAACAGTGGATTTCTGAACTTTCCGCTTTTGTGGAAAACTGCGGGACAGGAAGTCTTCGGGAGGGTTGTTCCTCTGTGGTGGACGGTTACCGGGTTGATTATACAATCGAAAAGATGAGGGAATTAGGAGAGCTTGGGGGAAAAGAGATAACGTTGGACTATCAGTATTGATCTCTTTTCCGCAGCAGAGTACATAATAAACGGAATGCACAGAAGGTGCAAAAGTATCTGTGTGGTTACTATTCGCAGAACTGTGTTTTATGCAGAGCTGTGAATAGTAACTCTGTATGTGTTCCATTTTTCTGAAAGAAAGGTGATATTATGAAAGCTGCGGTTGTGGAAGGCAAGTGTAAGATAAAGATTAAAGAAGTGCCGGAACCTGTAATAGAAAAGGATACACAGATAAAAATACATGTGTCCAGGGGGGCAATATGCAATACAACAGACAATAAAGTCTACGCAACAGATACACCGGAAAAATATTGGCCCAATGTTCCGTTTCCGTTTATTATCGGCCATGAATGTACAGGGAGAATTGTTGAAAAAGGAGCGGCGGTCAAAGATTTACAGATGAATGACCGTATTGTGTACTGGACAGTGAACGGGAATGCATTTGCCGACTATGTGATCTTGGATACAGCAGAATCGGCTGTGGGAAAAATTTCAGAAGAGTTTCCGGAAGACATTGCTGCCATGTTTGAGATGGTGATCGGGGCAGGACGTCTCCTGTTCCATGAAAATGGGATACCACTGATAAAAAAAGGTGATAAGGTTTGTATATTTGGTCTGGGACCTGCAGGGCTGATTTATCACAGACTGGCCAGAATGTTGGGAGCCGGGAAAGTATGCGGTATCGGAAGACGGAAAATGCGTCTTGGTAAATCCCTGGAAATGGGGGCCGACTGTGCGGTTAGTTCACAGGAAGAAAATTTTTTGGAAACCATATGTGAAGGCCTTGGAGGAAAGCCGGATGTGATCATTGATGCGACTGGCGGGGATGTGGTGAGAGAAATGACAGAGCTGGCTCATGCAGAGACAAGGATCATCGCTTACGGTGTGCCGCCCTTTGACTGGGCGGAGAAAAAAACAGAACTGGAAAAAGCAGGGATCTGTCCTCCTGAATTTCAGGGGGTGGAGAGTGCAAAAATATCCCTGAAAAGATGTATCGAATGGGCGGAGAGAGAAGATACGGGACTCCTGCCGGTCATCAGTCACCGCATTCCTTTTGAACAGATCGGGGAAGGGCTGGATATGTGCCGCCTGAAACGTGATACCACGTTAAAGGTGATTGTCACTGTGAATGAGAAGGTGTGAGGATAGAGGAGAAGGGTATGATAGAAGGTTTAAGTCTGAACGGCGAATGGATGTTAAAAGATACGGCCGAAAGTTTTGAGATTCCTGCCCGGGTCCCGGGGAGTGTGTACCAGGCCCTCCTTGACCAGGAGAAAATGGAAGACCCCTATTGGAGGGATAATGAACTGGAAGCCACCAGACTTATGGAAAAAGATTATATATATGAGCGTAAAGTCAGGATAGACGGGGAGTTTTTGAAACATGATGTGATCCTGCTCTGCTGTCATGGGCTGGATACGGTTGCGGAATTGCGGTGGAACGGAAAGATTATCGGAAAAGCGGATAATATGCACAGAACATGGGAGTTTAATATCAAATCCTGTCTGCATGAGGGTGATAACCATCTGCAGATAATATTCCGTTCCCCGATACGTTATATAAAGGAAGCTTTCCGTGAACATCGGGTAGAGGGGTCCAGGGATGCTATGGAAGGATTTCCACTGCTTAGAAAAGCGCATTGTATGTTTGGCTGGGACTGGGGCCCCCGTTTGCCGGATGCCGGGATATGGAGAGATATTGAACTGTTGGGATGTGACGAAGCCCGCATCCAGAGCGTCAGAATCCGTCAGATACATACAGAAGACAGGGTGATCCTAAAGACAGAGGCACAGATTGAGCAATGGGAATCGGGAGAAACGCAGATCAGCACATTCGTTACAGATTCCCTCGGCAATACCTTTACTTCGATAGATAACATCACAGAAATAGAAAATCCCGAACTTTGGTGGCCCCGGGGATATGGGGCTCAGCCCTTATACACCGTATCTGTTAAACTGCTCAATGCCCGGGGACATGTATTGGATGTATGGGAAAGAAAGATAGGGCTGCGGACGCTTACCATTAAAAATGAGAAAGATGGATGGGGAGAGAGCTTTACCCATGTGGTGAACGGAGTTGAGGTTTTTGCCATGGGGGCAGATTATATTCCGGAAGATAATATTTTATCACGGATCACACCGGAAAGGACAAGAAGGCTGCTGGAGGACTGTGCAGAAGCAAACTATAATACTGTGCGGGTCTGGGGCGGCGGCTATTATCCAGATGATTATTTCTTTGATATCTGTGATGAACTGGGACTGATGGTGTGGCAGGACTTTATGTTTGCCTGTGCGTCCTATGAACTGACCCGTGAATTTGAGGATAATATCAAAATAGAGGCAAAGCAGAATGTGAGAAGACTGCGTCACCATGCATCTCTGGCTTTGTGGTGCGGAAATAATGAGATGGAATGGCAGCAGAAAGACGGGGAGTATCATGCTGATGAAAAGACACGCGCAGACTATATTAAGATTTTTGAATATATCATAGAACGGATTGTGGAATCTGAGGACCCGGACAGATTTTACTGGCCTTCTTCTCCCTCCTGCGGAGGAGGCTTTAAAACCCCCAATGATCCTGACAGGGGCGATGTCCATTATTGGGATGTCTGGCATGGGAACAAACCATTTTCAGATTACAGAAAGTATTACTTCAGATATGCGTCAGAATTCGGATTCCAGTCTTTTCCGTGCCTGAAAACCGTGGAGGCATTTACGGCGCCGGAGGATAGAAATATTTTTTCCAGAGTAATGGAAATGCATCAGAGAAATCAGGCTGCAAATGGAAAGATTTTAAATTATCTGTCCCAGACATATCTTTACCCCCAGGATTTTGATACTCTTCTATATGCGTCCCAGCTTTTGCAGGCAGATGCGGTGCGGTATGGGGTGGAACATTGGAGACGGAACAGAGGACGCTGCATGGGGGCGATCTACTGGCAGATAAATGACTGCTGGCCGGCAGCATCCTGGTCAAGTATAGATTATTATGGCCGCTGGAAGGCACTGCACTATTTTGCCAGACGCTTTTTTGCCCCGATCATGATATCGTGCTGTGAAGAGGGGGAAATGACACAGCGTCCCTCATGCGTGGAAGAAAGAAAAGAGATTGTGAGATCAGCTCATCTTTGTGTGGCAAATGAGACGAGGAGGGATATCTGCGGGACGGTAAAATGGGAACTGAGAAATCCCCGTTCTGCAATTCTCATGCAGGGAGAAAAGAAGGCAGAGATTCCGGCCTTGTCCTCTGTCTGGCTGGATAATCTTATCTTTCCTGAAGCAGACGAGCTTAGGAACTATATCAGTTATGAATTCTGGATGGACGGGCAGAAAGTCTCATGGGGTACTACCCTGTTCTGCGCACCGAAACATTTTGCCTTTGAAGACCCGGGACTTACCTGGGAGATAAACGGGAATGAGATCAGAATACATGCAGACGCCTATGCAAAATGTATTGAGATCAGAGATCTGCAGCAGGATGTAAAGCTATCCGACAATTATTTTGATATGAATGCGGGTGAAGTATGTGTCACTGTGTCAGAGGGGCAGGCAGCACACCTTCAGGTCCGTTCCGTATATGATATTGGAAAATGAAATAAATAGAAGCTAAAATGGCCTGTGTTCCGACATCTGTTTCGGTTCACAGGCTCTTTGCGTTAAAAAGCACACACATTAAAGCACACAAAGTTATTGTGAAAATNGCAGGATGTAAAGCTATCCGACAATTATTTTGATATGAATGCGGGTGAAGTATGTGTCACTGTGTCAGAGGGGCAGGCAGCACACCTTCAGGTCCGTTCCGTATATGATATTGGAAAATGAAATAAATAGAAGCTAAAATGGCCTGTGTTCCGACATCTGTTTCGGTTCACAGGCTCTTTGCGTTAAAAAGCACACACATTAAAGCACACAAAGTTATTGTGAAAATGACACAAAATATCATGTTGAAATTGTGCATAAAATAGAAAACATGCGAAAAGTAAAAAAGTGCTTGCACATCATCTGCGCGTGTGATACTACCTGTCTTTTGAAGTTGAGGTAAAAAAATAGTGCTAAGCCATAGGTTAGAACCTATGACTTAGCATTTTATTTATATCTTCATTTCCGAGAAAATAAGATGTTAATGGTAATCCTGTCAGAGAAGATAAATCCTTGATAAATGACGAACTCCTGGTTAGATTTATATATTTTCGGTCAGCGATTCTGGCAACCCTAAAATCACGTATAAAATCAAAGATCTCTTCTGTGCCATATTCATCCTTTAAGGTATGTATCTGTAAGAGCCTCGTCAGCAGCACAGAAAGATAGCATATGAGGAAATGACCGGTGATCGTTTCCTGCTTTTGCATATAAACCGGTCTTGTGTCAAGCTGGGATTTCATGATGCGGAAGGATTCCTCGATCCTCCAGAGATTATGATAAGCAGCATAGATTTCCGAAGCCTCCATTCGGGTTTCAGAAGTTATGATCATGTTATAACCCGCTAGCTTTTTTGCGTTTTCTATTGCTTTTTCATTCATTTCCACCTTGATCTTTCCAGTTGTTTTTTTGCCCTTTTTGTCAGCAGGGACAAAGGTGACATATTTGGAACTATCTCCGTATTCGGCTTTCTTTGCTTCACATGATCTGAGTTTTTGGGCTTTTTCCACCTGTCGGTTGATTTCATATCTTTGCTTTTCAGCGAGTTTTGGATTAAATGTCACAATACGTTTTTCTGTAAGTTTCAGTGTCTTCTTATGTCCGTTGTCATCCGTATAAGTATATGAAAAATCATCCACACAATCTTTGATGCGGTAAAGGACTTCTCCTTTCTTGTTTTTGACATCAGTATAATCATTCTCGAGAAGTACCCATGTTTTTTCTGTTTCCGGGAGTGTCTTTACAGATTTCGAGAAAATGTAGCCATCTCCTGTTTTCAGGGCATGCAGGATGTTGTTAAAACAATTAAGCCCTTTATCTGCTATCTGGATAGTCCTGCCGGATATGTGGCTGCGTTGTTTCAGATCATCAATGATATCCCGTATCACTGGTTTTTCACTTTCATTCCCGGGATACAGTTTCATACCGATAGGGATCTGGTCTGCATCAAGGAGCAGGCCCATCCCGACGATGGGTTCCTTTTTGTTTTCTTTTGAGGGTCCTTTTAACCGGAAATCATCTTCTTTGTCAATCTCAAAATAAAAGTTTGTGCAGTCGAAGTAGGAGTGGGAAGTAT
This sequence comes from Blautia marasmi, assembly GCF_900258535.1. Lineage (NCBI taxonomy): Bacteria > Bacillati > Bacillota > Clostridia > Lachnospirales > Lachnospiraceae > Blautia > Blautia marasmi. Next base: position 1,323,028 of record NZ_OIWX01000001.1, on the reverse strand, counting down.
CAAATGGATACTTCAGGGCTACTTGATGATTGAAGATCTCGATGATCTTTTCATATTCAGAACCAATATATCCGAGACCGGAATAGATCTGGTCAAGGGAGAAGTCGTGTCTTTCAAACAGCTTGGGGATGACCTCTAAATAAGTTTTTAATTTTGAGCAGGGACAGACCACTCTCGCATAAATGAGGGCTGCCATCATATCAAAGATATTGAACCGAAAATTCGTTGCGGTCTGCATAAGGTCGAGATATTTTTTACATCCGAGAGAATCATTGAGATTCTTCAAAGGGAAATAGCCAAGAAGTTTTTCAGGAGATTCTTCAGATATCTGTCGTTCTTTTTCAGACTGTTTTTTCTTTTTGTATTCTTGATTAAGTTTTTGTACTTCTTCGCCAAATACGGAAATAGGATCCTCAATGCCGTTTGCCTGTAGTTCATGAACATAGCCGATCGGTTTATAAGAACGATGAGCACCGCCTTTGCGTTCGGGATCGTAATAACTTTCATAAATTTGAAGATAAGTGCCTTTTTTATTCTTAGTTTTCTTTAAAAAATATGCCATAAAATCACCCTTTTTCATTATAACACTATAGCACCATATAGTCAATATATAAAAAAGATTTTTGTCAAGTTTTTCAAAAACAAAAAAAGCCAGCATTTATGCTGACTGCGGCTGTTTCGTAATAAAATAAACCTCTAAAGATTGTAGTGCTAAATCCCAAAGACGGGTATATGATATTGGAAAATGAAATAAATAGAAGCTAAAATGGCCTGTGTTCCGACATCTGTTTCGGTTCACAGGCTCTTTGCGTTAAAAAGCACACACATTAAAGCACACAAAGTTATTGTGAAAATGACACAAAATATCATGTTGAAATTGTGCATAAAATAGAAAACATGCGAAAAGTAAAAAAGTGCTTGCACATCATCTGCGCGTGTGATACTATAAAAGCACAAAAGGAAAGCACGTAAACGCACACATAAATAAAAAGCACGCAAACATGGATGGAGAAAACAGGAGGAAAGTTGTTATGAAGTATGTAGAATTTGATCAGAGCAGACCAATGGATCTGGTATTACTGGGCCGCGTGGCAATTGACTTTAACCCAGCTTACAATGACCAGGTAAAAGAGGAGTTCAAACCACTGAAGAAAGTTCATATGTTTGAGAAATTTGTCGGCGGTTCACCGGCCAACATCGCTGTAGGTGTTACAAGACACGGAATGAAGGCAGGTTTTCTGGGTAAAGTATCGGATGACCAGTTTGGTGACTATGTAGTGGATTATTTCGATGAGCAGGGAATTGACACATCACACATTACAAGATGCACCGGCGGTGAGAAACTGGGTCTTACATTTACAGAGATGTTATCAGCCAAGGAAAGCAGCATCCTGATGTACAGAAACTGCATTGCTGACTTACAGCTTCACGTGGATGACATTGATGAGGAATACATAAAACAGACAAAAGCGATCCTGATCTCCGGAACAGCGCTGGCAGAGAGTCCTTCCAGAGAAGCAGCTATCAAAGCCGTACTTCTGGCAAAGAAAAACAATACAAAGATTATTTTTGACATTGACTACAGAGAGTATAACTGGAAGAACAGCGATGAGATAGCAATCTACTACTCCATGGTAGCAAAAGAAGCTGACATCATCATGGGTTCCAGAGAAGAGTTTGACCTGACAGAAAAGCTGATCCAGCCGGGCATGACAGATGAAGAGTCCGCAGCCCTGTGGCAGGGTTACAACGCAAAGATCGTTGTGATCAAACACGGAATGAAAGGTTCCACAGCCTACACCTGTGACGGACAGAAATATTCCATCAAACCCTTCCCGGTTGACGCCAGAAAAGGCTTTGGCGGCGGAGACGGATACGGCTCAGGTTTCTTATACGGCCTGTATCAGGGATGGGAAGTGATCGACTGCCTGGAATTCGGTTCCGCAGAGGCTTCCATGATGGTAAGGAGCAACAACTGTTCCGATTCCCTTCCGGGACCGGACGCGGTACACGCATTTATCAAAGAAGAGAAAGAAAAATTCGGAGAGATGATCGCAAGGGTATAAAGGCATCATAACGGATGTAACATTCGTTGACATAGATACTAACATAAACACTGACTGCGGGGCGGGCCGGGAGTTCCCCCCTCGCCCGTAACGCAGGCAAAGCCTGCACGGTAAAATGAAAGGAGATTAATCATGGCAAAGACAACAAGAATGACGGTTGCACAGGCTATCGTTAAATTTTTAGATAATCAGTATGTATCCATGGACGGCGTGGAGACAAAATTTGTAGAAGGTTTCTTCACCATTTTCGGACACGGTATTGCAGTGGGCCTTGGAGAGGCTCTGGATACTGATCCGGGACAGTTAAGAGTTATGCAGGGAAGAAACGAACAGGGCATGTGCCACGTGGCAACAGCATTTGCAAAGCAGAATAACAGAAAGAGCATCATTCCCTGTGCCTCCTCTGTAGGCCCCGGAGCTGCCAACATGGTGACAGCCTGCGCGACTGCCACAGTGAACAATATTCCGCTTCTGGTGTTCCCGGCTGATACCTTTGCATCCAGACAGCCTGACCCGGTTCTGCAGCAGTTAGAGCAGAGCAGCAGCCTGGCTACAACAACAAATGATGCATTTAAGCCGGTATGCAAATACTGGGATAGGATCACACGTCCGGAACAGCTTATGACAGCACTGATCAACGCAATGCGCGTGCTGACAGATCCCTCTGAGACAGGTGCCTGCTGTATCGCCCTTCCCCAGGATGTAGAGGGTGAATCTTATGATTACCCGGATTATTTCTTTGAGAAACGCGTACACAGGATCACACGTCCTGTAGCTGTGGAAGAAGAACTGGAAGATGTAGCTGAAATCATTGCAAACGCAAAGAGACCTCTGCTTATTGTAGGCGGCGGTGTGAAATATTCTGAAGCCGGTGAGACAGTTGAGAAATTCTGCGAGGAATTCCATATTCCATTCGGCGAGAGCCAGGCAGGAAAGAGTGCGTGCCAGACGAGCAATCCTTACTGCCTAGGCGGTATCGGCGTCACAGGTACCCTGGCATCCAATGTCATTGCAAAAGATGCTGACGTAGTGATCGCTGTAGGCTCCAGACTTTCCGACTTCACCACAAGCTCCAAGCACTTGTTCAGAAATGATGACGTGAAATTTGTCACCATTAACAACAATAGATACCATGCATACAAGATGGACGCTGTAAAGGCCATCGGTGATGCAAAAGTGACTGTGGAAGCCCTGGCTGAAAAGCTCCGCGCAAAAGGATATGTTTCTTCCTACAACGGAGAGATCGAAGCAGCCAAGGAGGCATGGGATAAAGAGTGGGATCGTCTGGCAGGGATTGAATACACAGGCGATGACTTTGAGCCGATCATCAAGGCAAGAGACCCGAGAACAGTTCCTGAATTTGTAAAACTGACAAACGGTAAGATCACACAGACTGCAGCCCTGGCAGCTATCAACAAGACCATTGACAAGGACGCTACCATCATCACAGCAGGCGGTTCCCTTCCCAGTTGTATGCAGCGTATGTGGAGAACAGACAAGAGAGGCGGATATCATGCAGAGTACGGCTATTCCTGCATGGGCTACGAAGTTGCAGCCACTCTGGGCGTAAAATTTGCAGAGCCGGACAATGAAGTATACTGCGTAGTAGGTGACTCCAGCTTCCAGATGCTCCACAGTGAGATCATGACCATCATGCAGGAGAGAAAGAAAGTAAACATTTTAGTATTCGACAACTGCGGATTCGGCTGTATCAACAACCTGGAGATGAACCACGGTATCGGAAGTATTGCCACAGAGTTCCGTTATACAGACGGAAAGAAACCTACCGGAGATCTGATCCCTGTAGACTACGCAAAAATCGGTGAGGGCTATGGCCTGAAGACATATACCTGCAAAACCATCGCTGAACTGGTTGACGCACTTGAGGATGCGAAGAAACAGGAGATTGCCTGCCTCTTTGACCTGAAAGTAATTCCAAAAACCATGACAGACGGTTACGAATCCTGGTGGAACGTAGGAATCGCTACCACATCTGACAAGGACAGTGTAAAGAAAGCCTGCGAAGGCGTTATGACAGGACGTAATGAGTCCAGAGCTTATTGATCTTATATAAAAACAGGATGCCGCACGGACCCATCCGCTCTCAACACGGCCGCCCTTTTCCTTAACCGGAATAACAGCGGCAGTGCAGGGAAATCGGGCCGGTGCGGCAAAACCAGATGCCGCAGTCGGATACCGGATACCGGAGGGCTGCCGCAGGATAACAGCATGTAAAAGAAGATGGATGATCCCTTACGGTCTGTTAGGGATATGAACCATAAATATATTGTAGCAGGAGGATATTAGATATGGGAAAAGTGTTTGGATACCCGGAGTTTGACGCAAACGGTGAAAAGATTCTGACAACTTATGACAACGAATATAAAGACATGATGATGGATATCCGTGTTTACCGCATGAAAGCCGGTGAGACCAGATCCTTCAAAAGAGACGGTGAGGAAGTGGCTGTACTTCTGCTCTCCGGAAAGATCGTTTATACATGGGAAGGAAATGAGGAGGCTGTCAGCAGAAAAGACGTATTCACAGAGGGTCCTTGGTGTGTACATGTGTGCACAGGATCAGAGGTACATGTAACTGCAGAAGCGGATTCCGAGATATTAGTACAGTGCACAAAGAACAATACAGAGTTTGCCGCTAAATTATATAGGCCGGAGGATGCTCCCTGGGGCTATTCCTGCAAAGGTAAATTCGGCAATGTTGCCAAGAGAAGAGTCAACACGATCTTTGACCATGATATCGCTCCCTGGTCCAACATGGTATTAGGGGAAGTCCTCAACGACAGAGGAAACTGGTCAGGATATCTGCCCCACAGACATCCCCAGCCGGAGACTTATTACTTCATGTTTGACCGTCCGGAAGGTTTTGGAGCCAGCTTTGTGGGAGATCAGGTCTTCAAGAGCACCGACGGAAGCTTTTCCGCAATCCCGGGCGGTGAGCTGCATCCTCAGGCAGTGGCTCCGGGATTCCAGATGTACACCTGCTGGATGATCCGCCATATTGAAGGAAATCCATGGCTGCAGACAGACCGCTGTGAGGATGAGCGTTACACCTGGCTTCACGACGCTGAGTTTTAAGAAATCCCGTAACTGTTCTTCACAGTTACAGGCAAAAATCCATGCAGAATTGCCTTTGGCGATGGGATTTTTACTTGGCCGTGGAACACTTTCTTATGGTCAGCGCAGTGAATGCGCAGACTTGTTGAATGGTTAAGAAATCCCATATAAAAAAATAGAGAATAAGAAAAAGGAGTACACGATTATGGCAAGAGAATTTATCGTACCGGGTCAGATCATTTCCGGTTCAGGCGCATTAAATATGGCAGAGACAGTATTAAAAGGACTGGGAAAAAAAGCCCTTATTGTTACAGATAAAGTGATGATCCAGCTTGGAAACTGTGCAAAAGTTGAGGCGGCTCTGAAAAATCAGGGTGTTGCATATGCGATCTACTCTGAGATCGTAGGCGAGCCTACAGATACCATGATTGAAAATGGCCTGAAATTATACAAAGAGGAAGGCTGCGACTTCCTGGTAGCCCTGGGCGGAGGAAGTCCCATTGATTCCATGAAAGCCATCGGTTCTCTGGTTATAAACGGAGGAAATATTTCTGATTACATGGGAAAAGTGATTGATGTGGAGGTACCTCCTATGGTAGCGATTCCCACCACAGCAGGAACCGGTTCTGAAGCTACACAGTTCACGATCATCACAGATACAAAGAAAAATATCAAAATGCTGTTAAAGGGCAAAGTCCTGATGCCGAGCCTGGCCATCATTGACCCGCAGTTCACCATGACCGCACCGCCTAAGATCACAGCAGCTACAGGTCTGGATGCTTTATGCCACGCAGTGGAGGCCTATACATCCAGAAAAGCACAGACTCTTTCCGATACTTTTGCTATGTCAGCAGTAAAACGTATCTTCAAATATCTGCCGGCAGCATTCAAGGACGGTAGCAATGAGGAAGCCAGAGTACAGATGTCTGTAGCAGCTCTTGAGGCTGGTATCGCATTCAACAACGCATCTGTTACCATTATCCACGGAATGAGCCGTCCAATCGGCGCCCTGTTCCATGTAGCACATGGTCTTTCCAATGCCATGCTGTTAAAAGAGTGCCTGACCTTTGCACTGGAAGGCGCATATGACCGTTTTGCAGAACTGGGACGCGCAGTTGGCGTTGCAGCAGATACGGATTCTGACAAAGAAGCAAGTGAAAAATTCCTGGCAGCAGTGGATGCTATAGCAAAAGAGCTGGAAACACCTACACTGGCTGAATTTGGGATTGATAAAGACGAGTTCTTTAAAGTGATCGATAAGATGGCATTTGATGCTATGGACAGCGGAAGTCCACAGAATACTATGAGAGATGTTACTGAGGATGATGTGAAACAGATTTATAAGAATTTGTGGTAATTCAATAGATAGTATGAAGCTCCAAGGACCGGTGGGCGTATCGGTTTCTGGGGCTTTTTTGAGGAACAGATGGGGAATGGGAAGGCGGACGGAAGTGATTGGGAGAGGGCCGGGGGAGGGAGAAACCTGTGAGCGAAGCGTTCCGCTGCCACGGAGCTAACCTGCTCCCATCTACTAAATTCATCGGCAATGGCCTCTTCATTAAGTAGCTGGGGCAGGTGGATCTCCGCGGCGCTCCACTAAAACATCGCTCACAGGTTTCTCCCTCCCCCGGCCCTCTCCCAATCACTTCCTGTTCTTCACTGACCGCGGGTTTGCTAGATGATTTACTCTTATAGAGTCAAAGGCAAGAGATGAAAGTCTATATGCAATGGTTTTATGCTTCCGGCAGAGAAAACCAGGGCTGTTGGGGGTGGGGGCTGTGCTCCTGTGGCAGACATTGCGGGAGAGAGCCTGAAAATCCAGCGCTTACGGAGACTTGGCACGAAGCCTTTGCTGAGCGTCTTAGCCGCAGTTAGCGCTTAGTTGAAGGGGAACGAAGCTGGCTGCCACAGGAGCACAGCCCCCACCCCCAACAGCCCGTCCGTGTTGCAAAAAAAGTTCCGCCATCACACACAGTATTGTAAGAAATAGCAGAAAATGTTAAAATTAGGACAGAAAAAACAAAATGAGGGAATGTGGAATGCGAAAGCGTAAGAGATGCCTTCTTCTGGCTGCAGTGTGCCTGTTATGTATTGGCGGCTGCGCCGGGAAGGATGTGCAAGAACCGGAAGGGGAGTTTATCATAGGGGTTGTGACAAAATCCAGAAACAGCGAATACTGGATGTCCGTCAATGCCGGTATGGAGAAGGCTGCCAAAGAGATGAACGTGAAAACAGTCATTCTCTCCCCAGACACCGAGACGGATAAAAAAATACAAAAGAAAATGATCCGGGACCTGCTGAAAATGAAGGTGGATGCCTTGGCTGTGTCCCCCATTGATTCTAATGATAATCAGGACTATTATCTGCAGGCTCAGGAACTGGAGATCCCGGTATACTCTTACGATACCCCCATTGCGGATGTGGAGGTACCCTATATTGGCATTGACAATGAGAAAGTGGGGTATGAGCTTGCCAAGGTTCTTGCTGAGGAGATGGGGCATAAAGGGAATATTGCCATCATTGCAGGCAGCAGGGAACAGACGTCCCACGAAAAAAGGATTGCCGGGTTTGAAAAGTATATGGAGCAGGAACCGGATATGCATATTGAGGTGGAGAAGAGTGGGTACAGCAACCTGCGGGTGTCGGAACAGGAGATGGCCGAGATTCAGAGCAACTATCCGGATCTGGACGGTATTATGACCACCAGCGCAGTGACGGCGCTGGGGCTTGCAGAGGCTACCAAAGGAAGCGGTATTGCCATAGCCTCTGTGGATGACCAGGAGGATGCTATCCGGGCAGTGGAGGAAGGACGCATCACTGTGCTGGGCGCCCAGTCCGGCTATGATATCGGATATGAGACCGTGAAATATATTGTGAATGATAAAAAAGGGGTAAAACAGGACCGGGAAAAGATTTTGGTCACACAAATACTGACCCGGGAAAACGTGGAAGATTACCAGAACCTAAAAAAATGACACAAAAATCTAAAAATAATCCCAGTCATAAAGCGGGAGGCGGAGTCGTGCTGAAAAATGGGAATATTTTTAGAACCATATAAGAAAAAACGTAAAAATAAAACTAAGGAATCTAAAATTTCTATTACTAGGATTTTCCCTGCAAAAAGGTAAAATAAAATCATCAAAAGGATGATTCAAAGAAAGGCAGGGAAATAAAATGGGAAAAGAATTAGCGCAAAAAATAACCGGAGGCAAGCTGTCGTGGGGAACCAGACTGTCTTATGCCAGCGGTGATGTGGCGTGTAACGTTGTGTTCGGAATGATCGGCACGCTGCTTACTCTGTTCTACACAGATTATGTGGGAATCAGCCCGGCTACCGTAGGTTTGATGATGCTGCTGTCAAGGCTTTTTGACGGTGTGTCTGACCTGATCATGGGTGTTATCGTGGAACGTACCAATTCCAAATGGGGAAAATCAAGACCGTGGATCCTCTGGATGAGCGTACCCTTTGCTTTGTCGGCAGTTCTGCTGTTCACAGTGCCGCATACCACAGGAATGCTTCAGTTCCTCTATTTGTTCGTAACTTATAACTTCTGTACAACAGTCTGTTATACAGCCATCAATCTTCCTTACGGAAGTCTCTCAGCCATGATGACCAGGGTTTCTTCTGAGAGAGATATGCTGAGTGTTGTGAGAATGGGACTTTCCCCTATCGGTAAGATCATTGCTGCAACCTGTACACTTCCAATCGTTAAATTGTTTGGAGATGACCAGGCAGCATGGGTTAAGACAATGTCCATCTGGGCAGTTCTGGCATTGATCCTTCTTCTTGTATGCTTCTTCAAATGTGAGGAGACAGTCAGGATCGAAGCCAAAGAAAAAGCAGCGAAAGTACCTCTTGGAAAAGGCTTTGCAGCACTTTTCAAAAACCAGTATTTCTGGGCTGTTCTGGTATTGTGGATGGTACAGAGTGTTTCCTTTGGTATCTCCGGAACCATTTTACCGTACTACTGCAAATACATATTCGGAAATGACACATGGATGTACAGTGCACTGTTCCTTACGGAGACATTGACACTGGTAGCAGGTATCTTCGCCTGTACACCGCTTATCCGTAAGTTTGGAAAACGTAATATCGCTCTTGTAGGTTCACTGATCGCACTGGCAGGACAGCTTCTGTTCTTCCTGAATCCTTACAGCTTCCCATGGATGGTGATGAGCTGCGTGGCACGTGCCATCGGCCTGGCTCCTCTGAATGCAGTTGTATTCGGTATGGTAGGAGACGTGGTGGAATTCGGACAGTGGAAAACACATATCAGACAGGAAAGTCTTATTTTTGCAGGTGGTTCCATTGGAACAAAAGTAGGCGCAGGACTTGCATCAGCAGCAATGACAGGACTTCTCTCTCTGGCAGGGTATGTAAGCTCCTCAGTGGGAACCGCAGTACAGCCGGAAACAGCGCTTAACATGATCGTGAACATTTATAAATTCGGACCAATTCTGATCGCAGTTGTGGCATTTGTTACACTTGCACTGTACAAATTGGATAAGATGTACCCGGATATTATGAAGGAGTTAATTGAACGTGAATCAAGAGGGGAGTTATAAAATATGAAAGAGCGTACATTGATCACTATCAGCCGTCAGTATGGCAGCGGCGGTAAGGAAATCGCCGAACTGCTTGCAAAAAAAATGGAGACCCGCTGTTATGACAGACAGATTCTGTATTTGGCAGCAGAGAAACTGGGGGACTCAGACCTGGATATGGACACGATCCTGGATATGTCTTATAAAATGCCGGACAACAGCATGGGTTCCTTCATGGAGGGTGTGAATTCCCTGGGATATGAGACCATTCCTTCTTATAATAAGATGTACCGGGAACAGGCCAAAGTTATCCGCAAAATAGCGGAAAAGGAAAGCGCTGTATTCCTGGGAAGATGCGCCGATGTGGTTCTGAAAGATTTTCCGGAATGTTATAATTTCTTCATCTATGCAGACGAAGAATTCAGAAGAGAAAGAGCAAAAGAGTTTTATGGAAATAAATCCATCAAAGAACTGGAAAAAGAGAACAAAACCCGTGAACGTTATTACAATTACTATACAGGGCAGAAATGGGGAGAACCTCTGAATTATGACTTGATGATCAACACAAGCAGATTTTCCGTCCAGAAGGCAGCAGACCTTATCTGGGATTATGTGATGAGCAGTCAGGATGAGTAACAGAAAAGAGGCGCAGCTGTTTAGCCACCTTCGTAGCAGGCGAAAAGTTAAGCAGGACCGCCTTTGGCAAAGTTCAATATACATTTTCAATTATATTCAATATCAAAGAAAGAGGTAAGTAAACATGAAAAAAGTAAAAGTAGGTATCGCAGGATTAGGAAGATTAGGAAAAGTACACGCAAATAATATTGCATTTAAGATTCCAAACGCAGAGCTGACAGCAGCCTGCTCCATTATGCCGGCAGAGCTGGAATACGCAAAAAAGGAGCTGGGTGTGAAAGAAGTTTATTCTGACTACCGTGAGATGCTGGAAAAAGCAGACATTGATGCAGTAGCGATCGTTACCACAAGCGGTGAGCACTGCTGGCAGATCGCGGCAGCTCTGGATGCCGGAAAGCATGTATTTTCAGACAAACCGCTGGGCGTTACGGTTGAGGAGTGCAAGCTGGCAGAGGAGGCGGTTGAGCGCCATCCGGAACTGGCATTCTTTTTAGGGTTCATGCGCCGCTTTGACCCTTCTTATGCTTACGCAAAGAAGAAAATTGAGGAAGGTGCAATCGGAACTCCATACATGGTAAAAGCTACCGGCATTGACCCGGAAGCATTGGTTGAGGGTGCGATCAAATTTGCAGCTACCAGCGGCGGTATCTTCATTGACATGGCAATCCATGACATTGACCTGATGAGATGGTTCTTAGGCTCTGACCCTGTGGAGGTTTATGCGACAGGAGCAACCTTCAAACATCCGGAATTCAAAGAAGCAGGTGATGACGAGACAGGTGTTGCTATGTACCGTTGTGAAAACGGCGCGTTGGGATTTGTACATGTGGGACGTACCGCAGCACACGGCTACCATGTTGAGACAGAGATCATTGGTACAGAAGGTTCTCTCCGCATCAGCCCGGTTCCGGAGAAAAACCTGTGCATGATTTATGACAAAAACGGTGCGGTTGTTGAGTGTGTCAGCGGATTCCCGGAGAGATTCGCAGAGTCTTATCAGTTAGAGATGCAGGAGTTTATCAACTGTGTAGAATCCGGCAGAAAACCGGAAGTGACCGTATATGACGGAACAAAATCCACCCAGATTGGCTTTGCTACTACAGAAGCATGGAAAAAAGGCGGAATCGTTAAAATCGAATACTGATCCGCACTCATATTGTTTAGAGGAAGACCTTTATAAATTCGGAAGTGTGCTGTTTTTTTGCAGCACACTTCTGTTATTCGTTAAGGAAAAATTCCTTCTTATTGTACACAGGCCACTGTACCGGGAGGCGTTTTCATGCTGAAAGCATGAAAATCCCGAGGCAGCCAGCGCGATATGGGGCAGAATGCCCCATATCTGTGCATCGCGAAGCGTGTTCCTGGACACAGAGTGAACAATAACAAGTCCTTCGGACAGAAGGCGGATCAGTGGCTGCGGGGCGTGATTTCTAGTAGGTTCTATGTTATAATGTACGCATAAGCAACGTGCATCAGCATGTATGGACAGCAAAGGAGAGAGTATGCGGCAAAGTATCAGAAGCAAGGTGCTGCTGGCAATTCTGGCGGTGACTATGGTTACCGCCTGTTCCATCACGGTGGTTTTTTATTTCAAATCAGCAGGTATGATAGAGGAGAATTATTCCACGAACCTCTATGGCAGGGTGAAGCAGACGGTCACATCCCTGGATGACTCTCTGCAGGAAATTTATTATATCAACGTAAAAGCGGCCAGTGATATTAATATGGTAAAATGCGTAAAAGAATACAGGGCATCAGGGGAAAATGAGGCGCTGGATGAGATCGCAGAACTTCTCAGAAATTACCGCACGGAATACAAGGACCTGAGTTCTCTTTATTTCATTTTTCCGGATGAGAGGATCGCCGTCACATCGGAGGATTATCCGGTTTGTAAAAGGGATATACCGGAGGACGAGATAGAAAAGATCCGCCGTGCAGAGGCGGAGGAGGCTGTCCCCATCATGTTTGGAGATATGGTCCATGAAACGGGAAAACAGCTTTCCTGCATCCAGTCAGTGGCTGATCAGGATGGCACTGTGCTGGGATATATGCTGGCAAATACAGAGGAGAGGACACTGTTCTATGAATATCTGGAACCCGTGTATGATGATAAGGTATCCCAGGCATTGATTCTGGATAAAAATAAAGAAATTGTCACAAGTAAGGATTATGAGAGTGTGGGACAGGTCTATGAAGGGAAAGACCGGCTCCCGGCAGTCAGCGGCATTGAGAATCAGGATGCAAAGGAAATCCGTATTTTTTACCAGGGAGCATTTTCAAAATGCGGTCTTTACATGGATATCCAGAAAAGCCAGGTCTTGCGGGATTTAAAGCAGATGCAGATTTTTTTGGTGGCCATTTTCTTTCTCTTTCTTATGATCGGGGGCATTCTTGCCACCTCCATCACGAGAGCCATGTACAAACCCATTAAGAATATGACAAATACGGTGGAAAAAGTCAGCAAGGGGGATTTGAGCCTTCGCGTAGATGTGACCACAGAGGATGAGATCGGAACTCTGTGCAGGGAATTCAATCACATGCTGGATAATCTGGAGGATTTGATCGCCAGAGTGATTGAGGAGGAAAGGCTGAAAAAAGACGCAGAACTGGAAGCACTGCAGTATCAGATCACCCCTCATTTTATGTACAACACGCTAAATTCCATCAAGTACGCTGCCCTGATCAAAGGGGAAAAGGAACTGGGGGCATTGATCGGGGATTTTGTGGAGCTGCTTCAGGCCAGCATCAATAAAAAAGGAACTTTTATTTCCGTGGCGGATGAACTGCATATTCTGAAGAATTATATTCATCTGCAGGAGTTCCGTTATCAGGGAAGTTTTGACGTGGAGTACGATATTGCCAAGGAAGCCTGCGGATGTTATATTCCGAGACTGATCCTGCAGCCTTTGGTGGAGAACGCCATACTCCATGGAATTGATATGAAGGGCGGCAATGGCCGTCTGATCATCCGGGGAAGAGTAGAAGGCACGCGTCTGACCCTGTCTGTCATTGACAACGGACGGGGAATGACAAAAGAGCAGATAGAGACACTGCTTTCCAGCAAAGCCAAGAAGACGAACGGTCTCAGCGCCATTGGAGTGCCCAATGTGAGGGAGCGTCTGGAGCTTTATTATGAGGCGGAGGGCGGTATTATATATGAGAGTAGTGAGAACGGGACCACTGCCACTATTTTCCTTCCGGCAGACAGGGAAGTGAATATTTGACAGACAGATAAATTGTGACAAAGGGGAAGATGCCTATGTTTCGTACATTGTTAGTGGATGACGATTTTTTGGTCAGGAGTTATTTGAAAACTCTGAGTGCCTGGGAAAAAGCGGGGTATGAGGTGGTAAAGGATGTGCAGGACGGCGAGGAGGCGCTGCACATTATGGAGGAAGAGAAGATTGATGTGGTCATCACAGACATCTCCATGCCGCTCATGGACGGTATTGAGCTTATACGGCATATCAGAGAAGAAAAGGAAAATATATACATTATGGTACTGAGCTGCCATGATGATTTTGAGTATGTCAAGGAGGCCATGCGTCTGGGGGCGGATGAGTATATTCTAAAAAACACCCTGGACGAGGACACGCTCTTTGAGATCCTGGAGAAGTCCAGGCATCAGATTGAGACAAGGCTTGAGAAAAGCAGCCAGCAGGAGCAGACCAGGAAATTGATACGAATGGGAAGCCATACTCTGAAATACCACTTCTTCAACGGCATCCTCTCCGGCACTTTAAACGGTCAGGAGAGGGAGGAAAAGCGGGCAGAAGCCGGTATCAGAGGGCGTTTCCAGAACAGTGCAGTCATTAATATGTTCATGCACGAATGGAATGACCAGAACCAGATATGGAGCCCTCTGGAGGCGGAACAGTATTCCCAGGGGTTCCGCCACGGGCTTATGACAGAGATGGAGGAGCTTCTGCAGGAGGACAGTGATCACGCGGAGATCATTTATCTGGGAGCAGGGATATTCTGCTGTTTTCTGGATATGTCATCTATGCGGAGAAGTTCGGTGATGCGTCAGCGCCTGACAAATGTGGCATCCGCCTGCTTTCGATACTGTAAAAAGGAGCCATATCATTTCGGGATCGGCGTGAGCAATATCTGTATCGGGGAGGAGGGGATCCGTCAGGCATACCAGCAGGCCAGGGAAATGATGAAGCTGAGCTTTTATGATGACAGTGATATCCTCTATTTTGACAATGGGAAAGAAATCAGTTCACAGATGCCCGCTGCTGCGGAAGAATTGTATGAACGGATAGAAATCCTGAAAGTGGGAAGAAAGCAGGAAGAACTGGCGGAAATGTGGAAGCGGGTAACAGACGCCTGTAAACGTTCCCACGTGGACAGCAAACTGGTCCTGCAGTGGCTCAGACGTCTGGATAAGAGGGCAGGTCTGGAGCGTAAGGCGGATTTTTACAGCAATGTGCACAGTATAGATGAACTGTGCAGGATTGCCGATCAATATGGACAGGACTTGTTTGCGGATAAGAAAATGGCCGTTCCGCCCGGGGTATCGGGGGCAGTGCGCCATGCCATTGAATTTATCAACAGCAGCTACAAAAACCCCATCAGCCTGCAGGATGCAGCGGAGGCGGCCGGAGTCAATCCTGCCTATCTAAGTTATCTGTTCAAACAGGAGATGCAGATCGGATTTTCCAATTATCTGCAGGAGTGCAGAATGGAATGCGCGAAAGAACTTCTCTGCACGACCAATTATAAAATTAAGGATGTGGCGTCAGAGGCAGGATTTAATGATTACCACTATTTTTCCAAAACGTTTAAGAAGCTCAATGACTGCAGCCCGGCGGATTACCGGAGGGAACACCAGTAGCCGGGGAATCAGGGGGACTTCTAAAAAAAAGACACAAAAATATTCCACATTCTCTGATGTGATGAAAACAACACATGAAAATACAACAAAGCTAAAAATATTTCCGATTTCAGACATGGTGAATTTCTGATATCCTTTATTTAAGAACAAAGGAACGGCCCGCTGGGGAGTTTGATAAGTAAAGGAGAATAGATCATGTTTAATAAGGAAAAAGTAAAATTAGGAATCGCACCGATCGCATGGACCAATGATGACCTTCCCGACCTGGGAAAAGAGAATACTTTTGAGCAGTGTGTCAGCGAGATGGCACTGGCAGGTTTCACAGGCTCAGAGGTGGGAAATAAATATCCGAAAGACCCGGAAGTGCTGAAAAAAGCTCTGGAACTCCGAGGAATTGAAATCTGCAACCAGTGGTTCTCTTCCTTCCTGATTACAAAACCTTTTGAGGAGGTGGAAAAAGAGTTCCGCGCACAGCTTGCTTTTTTAAAGGCAATGGGTTCCAAGATCATCGGCGCGTCCGAGCAGAGCCACAGCGTGCAGGGAATGCAGGACACCCCTATCTTCGGCCATAAATACGTGATGAATGATGAGGAATGGGAGACCTTCTGCACAGGAATGAACAAGCTTGGCAGGATCGCAAAAGAAGAGTACGGGATCAGTCTGACATTCCATCACCACATGGGGACAGTGGTACAGGACCCGGAAGAGGTGGAGCGCATGATGGCCANCCAAGATCATCGGCGCGTCCGAGCAGAGCCACAGCGTGCAGGGAATGCAGGACACCCCTATCTTCGGCCATAAATACGTGATGAATGATGAGGAATGGGAGACCTTCTGCACAGGAATGAACAAGCTTGGCAGGATCGCAAAAGAAGAGTACGGGATCAGTCTGACATTCCATCACCACATGGGGACAGTGGTACAGGACCCGGAAGAGGTGGAGCGCATGATGGCCAACACAGACCCGGAATATGTAAGCCTGTTATTTGATACGGGCCATTTCACCTACTGCGGGGCAGACCCTCTGGAGATGGTGAAGAAATACGTGGGCAGGATCAAACACGTACATCTGAAGGATATCCGTCCGGAAGTGGTGGAGAAAGTAAAGAAAGAGAATTTAAGCTTCCTGGAAGGCGTGCGCCTTGGAGCTTTCACCGTACCGGGTGACGGCTGCATAGACTTTGAACCGATTTTCAAAGTGCTGGAAGAGGCAGGATATGAAGGCTATATGCTGGTGGAGGCAGAGCAGGATCCTGCAAAGGCCAATCCACTGGAGTATGCCGTGAAGGCAAGAAAATTCATTGCTGAGAAGACAGGACTTTAAAAACGGTATGTACTGTCCCGACGGAGATCGCAGCCTCCAAAAGGACAGTTTATATACAATAAATGCCCCTCTAATTGAATGATCACAGGTAACGATTCAGTAAGTCTATCCGTTTACTGCAGGCAAATATTTCATTACAGATGGTATCCTGTATGGAGTTTGCCTGTAGCTGTGAAGGCACGGAACCGTTATGATCGTGAAACAAAAAGATACTGCCGCAGAACAGGACCCAAAGGGAACTGTTTTGACGGCAGTATCTTTTTTTGTGGAATAGACTTGATGAGCCAGCTTTTTATTTGTCAGCTTAAAAATTTTACCCCGACCATGAGCAGTCCCAGAAGAGACAGCACTACGCCGGTGACGCGGTTAAGGGTTTTTGCAGGTGCTTTGTTTGCAAACAGAGCGGCAACCCTGGCGCCCAGAAAGGTAAACAGGATGCAGAAAAACAGTGCGCCTAGATCGGGCAGAGAACCATCAATGAAGAAATGGGAGGCAGCGCCTGTAAATGCGGTGAAAGCCATAATAAATACGCTTGTGCCAACAGCTGTCTTCAGTTCATAGCCCAGTACGCTTGTGAGAATGAGGAGCATCATCATACCGCCGCCGGCACCAATAAATCCGCATATAAAACCAATGACAGCTCCGCACAGAAGGGACTGTATGATCTTGGTCCTCTCACTTTTCTTTTCCTGTGCGCTTTTTTCTGTCATGACAGGGCGTATGATAAATTTAATACCCAGGAGCAGTGTCATGAATACAGAAAAGTTGCCCATGGTGGTGCCGGGAAGCAGGGATGCAATGTAACTTCCGAACAGGGTAAATGCAAGGACAGAGAAAAGCATGATGATACCATGCCGGACATCCAGGTTTCCATGCTTTTTGTAGGTATAGGCTGAGACCGCAGATGCCAGTACATCGGATGCCAGGGCGATTCCCACGGCCTGATAGGGGTCAAAATGCAGGAAAGTGATCAGCATGGGAGAAATCACGGCAGCAGCGGATAGTCCGGCAAGTCCGGTTCCTATACCTGCCCCCATACCTGCAAGAAGATATACAATCAGTTTCAGAATCATTTTAAAGTGCCTCCTTAATGTTTTTCGCAATTTGTTGAAATGCCAGTCTGACTTCTTTTTTTCTTTCTTCCGGGATATCCCGGGTGATCAGGATAAAAACTTCCTCCTGGGCTTTTTTTAAATCGGCAAGTGCAGTGCCGGCCTCCGCAGTGAGCCGCAGATGTGTGATCCTTCGGTCCTTTAAATCCGTTGAAGTGGTCAGATAGTTTTTTTGGACCAGTATCTCTATGGATTTGGAGACGTAAGATTTTGCAATCCCCCGGATATTTACAATGTCTCTGGCTGTGTCGAAACCGGGATTGTTGCAGAGGAAGAGGAGGATGTCGGCCTCTGTTTTGGAAATTTCATAGAGGGCTGCGGTTTCGCCTATTTTCCGTGAATATAGCTGGTGGAAAAGCCAGCTTGTTGTTAGAGTGTCACTTAGTGTGTTCATTGGTACCTCCTGTTTGAAAAGGGTGGTGGAAGGTTCACAAAATAGTTCTATATAAAACTGTTCTTTATAGAACTATTATACGAAAAATAGTTCAGATGCCAATAAGAAATTGGTTTTATTGTTCCTGCAGTGGCATCCGGCTTTTTATGCTGGAATCCAGATTGAACTGGAGGGGGAGACGGAAAATCTTTTTTTCGAGAGCGAGCTCAGTTGGGAACAAAGCCAAAGGAAATTGATGTAGGAATAATTTGACGAGGTAAAGACCATGTGCGAGGCATTGGAAGAATTGATGAAGGATGAACTAGAAGCAAAAAAATCAGAAGGAAAGGCGGAATCTGTATTGGAACTGCTGCATGACCTGGGTGAAGTGTCTGAAAAGCTGCGAGATAAGATCATGGGACAGAAGGATACCGAGATTCTGAATCATTGGCTTAAATGTGCGGCAAAAGCTGAGACAATTGAGGAGTTTGAGCAAAAAATGCAGTAAGGCTGACATAAACCGGAAACAGTAACTAGAAAATGCAATTCCCATATGAGAATGCGGATATCTCTTGCACATTCTGCAAGGGGATTATATAATAGGCATAGACATTGCGTGCCCAGGAACGCACACAGGGAGGCGCGCGAAAAGGAGACAGTATGGGAGTGACAATACGGCAGATAGCGGAGGCAGCCGGAGTTTCACGGGGAACTGTGGACCGGGCGCTTAACAACCGGGGCAGAATTAAGCCGGAAGTGGCTGATCGGATCAGACAGATAGCAGAGGAGATGGGGTATAAGCCCAACCAGCTTGGACGAGCCCTTTCCATGAGTAAAAATAATATTAAAATAGGGGTGATCCTTCAGGCAGCGGAGACACCTTTTATGCAGTGCGTCTTGGAAGGCATTGAGCGGGCGAAGGAGGAGGTAGACAGTCTGGGCGGCACGGTGATCCTATGTAAGATTCCTCATATAAGCTGCAGTGATACCATAGATGCCATGGAGTATATGAGAAAAGAAGGGGTCAGCGCCATCGCCATGGTACCTATTGAGGAGGATGAGATTAAAGATCATATCAACCTTTTTGTAGAGGAATACCATATTCCGATCGTGACGTTTAACTCAGATATGGAGGATACCAGGCGTCTTTGTTTTGTGGGACAGAATGCGTTTCAGTGCGGACGTGCCGCTGCCGGCCTGATGGGAGAGCTGGTGGGGGGCTGCGGAAAAGTAGCTGTTATATCCGGATATAGTTCTAATCCGTCTCTGAGTAACCGTGTTCTCGGTTTTGATTCGGAGCTGAAAGCTAAATACCCGGATATTGAGCTGGTGGGACCGGAATATTGTTTTGAGGATAATCATTTGGCAGGACAGGCAACAGAAAAAATCTTGAAAGAAAATCCGGATCTAAAGGGAATTTATATGACCTCCCACGGTGAGGAGGGAGTGTGCCGGATGCTCTCAAAATACGGCAGGGCAGGTACAGTCAAGATGATCGCCAACGATTTTATGGGGAAAAACTATGAACTGATGCGGGAGGGAAGTATCCATTTCCTGATCGGACAGGATGCCCAGATTCAGGGATATGAGCCTGTCATGATTCTTTTTCGGCTTCTCTTTAATGGAGAGCAGCCCAAAGGGGAGCTGCAGTATACGGAGATTTTCATCAGGAATGAATATACCATACCGGAAGATATTTGAGAGGTTCACACTCCGGAAGAGACGGCTTATTTTATGTCAGCCGTCCTTCCGGAGTGTTTTTTGGTAAAATTGAATAGAATTATTATGGTAAAATTGTACAATTTCCCGGGTTGCGTTTTCGGGCACGCAGTGCTATTATAACATTATCAGCAATGCGTGTTCGGGCACACGAAGAGAACACACAAATATATCTCAAAATATAAAGGAGAAGAAAAAAATGGTAAAAGTAGGTATTATCGGAGCAGGCAGAATCGGAAGAGTACATATCACAAGCATCAGCACAAGAGTAAAGGACGCTGTTATCAAAACAGTTGCAGATCCGTTCTTAAATGATGAGACAGCAGCATGGGCTAAGAGTATGGGTGTGGAGCACACAACAAAAGATTACAAAGAGATCATCAATGACCCGGAAATTGACGCTGTGTTGATCTGTTCCTCCACAGACACACATTCTCCAATCTCCCTGGAGGCAATCAAAGCTGGAAAACATGTTTTCTGTGAAAAACCAATTGACCATGATGTAGATAAGATCAAAGAAGTGATCGAAGCTCTGGAAGGAACCAACCTGAAATACCAGGTAGGATTTAACAGAAGATTTGACCATAACTTTGAGGCTGTTCAGCAGGCTGTCGCAGCAGGCAAAGTCGGCAAACCGGAGATCATCAAGATCACTTCCCGCGATCCGGAGCCGCCCAGCATTGACTATGTAAAAGTTTCCGGAGGTATGTTCCTGGATATGACCATCCATGATTTCGATATGGTACGTTTCCTGGCCGGCTGTGATGCCACAGAGGTTTATGTGCAGGGCGCCAACCTGGTTGACCCGGCTATCGGAGAAGCAGGGGATGTGGATACGGCAGTTATCACCTTACAGATGGAAAACGGCGCTATCGCTGTGATTGACAACTGCAGAAAGGCTGTTTACGGATATGACCAGAGAGCAGAAGTATTCGGCTCTGAGGGAATGGTTGCAGTCAGCAATGACAGCCAGTCTTCCGCAGTGATCAGCAACGCTGACGGTGTGACAGGAGAGAAGCCGATGTTCTTCTTCCTGGAGAGATACATGGACGCATACGGAAAAGAGATCGGAGCATTTATTGATGCCATCGTAAATGACAAAGAAACGCCTCTGAATGTTATGGATGGACTGAAACCGGTACTTATGGGACTGGCTGCAAAGAAATCCTGTGAGGAGCACAGACCGGTTAAGATTTCTGAGATCATGTAATTAAGAGCAGGCATACTGCAGATTTCCCTCCGGCTGTCAAAAGACAGCCGGGCGGGCTGCAAATATCCCTTTGACAAAGACAGGAGAGCAGATCATGTTTAATAAAGAAAAAGTAAAATTAGGTATTGCACCCATCGCATGGACCAATGATGACCTTCCCGACCTGGGAAAAGAAAATACCTTTGAGCAGTGTGTCAGCGAGATGGCGCTGGCAGGCTTCACAGGCTCAGAGGTGGGAAATAAATATCCGAAAGACCCGGAAGTGCTGAAAAAAGCCCTGGAACTCCGCGGCATTGAAATCTGCAACCAGTGGTTCTCTTCCTTCCTGATCACAAAGCCTTTTGAGGAGGTGGAAAAAGAGTTCCGCGCACAGCTTGCTTTCTTAAAGGCAATGGGTTCCAAAATCATCGGCGCGTCCGAGCAGAGCCACAGCGTGCAGGGAATGCAGGACACCCCCATCTTCGGCCATAAATACGTGATGAATGATGAGGAGTGGGAAACCTTCTGCACAGGAATGAACAAGCTTGGCAGGATCGCAAAAGAAGAGTACGGGATCAGTCTGACATTCCATCACCACATGGGGACAGTGGTACAGGACCCGGAAGAGGTGGAGCGCATGATGGCCAACACAGACCCGGAATATGTGAGCCTGTTATTTGATACGGGCCATTTCACTTACTGCGGGGCAGACCCTCTGGAGATGGTGAAGAAATACGTGGGCAGGATAAAACACGTACATCTGAAGGATATCCGTCCGGAAGTGGTGGAGAAAGTAAAGAAAGAGAATTTAAGCTTCCTGGAAGGCGTGCGCCTTGGAGCTTTCACCGTACCGGGTGACGGCTGCATAGACTTTGAACCGATCTTCAAAGTGCTGGAAGAGGCAGGATATGAAGGGTATATGCTGGTGGAGGCAGAGCAGGATCCTGCAAAGGCCAATCCACTGGAGTATGCCGTGAAGGCAAGAAAATTCATTGCCGAAAAGACAGGCTTATAAAAATTGTTACCTCTGAATTGAAAATTGATCATATTGAAAACAGCCGTAACTGTTAATCTGCTGAACAGTTACAAACAGCCAAAGGTACCGCTTCCTGATGGAGTCGGTGCCTTTGGCTGTTTTTCCCCTTTATATTATGGCAGGAATGAGGGAGGGGTACCCATGAGTCATGCCAGGTGGACAGAAATTCCGTATTCTCTGCAGTAATCCTCATATTCCACGGTAAGCGCCTGGTCTGTGATCACATGCTGTATTTCATTTAAACGGCAGTAAGTCATCAGGGCGAATTTTCCGAATTTTGTATGGTCAGACAGCAGATAGCGTGTCCGGCTGTTCTGGATGACTGCTTTTTTTACGGCATATTCCTCAGCGGAGGCATTGGTCAGGCCGTTTTCAATGGTGACACCTGTGGATGCCATAAACGCTTTGGTAATATTAAATGTGCGCAGATATCCCGGAATCTCGCTTCCCACAAAGGAGAGTGTGTCCCTGTTTAGTATGCCGGGCAGGGAGATAACCTGCAGATTGGGGTATGGAACCGCGCGGATAAAAATCTGCAGGCTATTTGTGATGATGGTGCAGTTCAGGTGTGACAAACAGTCCACCATATTCAGGCAGGTGGTACCTGTGTCAATATAGATCACATCTCCGTTCTCAACAAAGGATGCGGCTTTTTTTGATATGGCGTCCTTCTCAGCACTCAGAACCGTGTGGCGCTGTTCATAGGGCAGCAGCCGTGTGTCAGAGGCCTGCTGTGTGCTGACCACACCTCCGTACACTTTTTCCACAGTTCCCTTCTTTACCAGATCGTCAATATCCCTTCGTATGGTGTTTTTGGATACATTAAATTTTTCACACAGGGTATCCAGGGGTACCGATTTTTCCTGTTCGATGAAAGCTTCAATTAAATCAATTCGTTTTGTGCGCATGATTATGTCCTTTCAGAGTGATTGTTCGATCAGGTCTGCGCATTTCCTGCGCGGACCGTATGAATGCGTGGGTGCAGTAAGCATCCGGCCCATCGCAAAGCGATTTCTAATGGTGGGATATCTGTAACAGTCTAAATCATTGCTTTCTGCCGCCCCTTATGAAGATTACATTCCGGAACAGTTACCTAATTTAAATGGATTCTGATATAAGTATAGTATATTTTGGGTAAGTTGTGAAGAGATAAATGAAAAAGATGTAAAATATAATCAAAATCTATTGACTAAATACCCAAAAAATGCTATTTTAAATACAAAGAGATAACCAAGACTTAATAAGAAGTTTATCAAAAGAGGAAGGGAAGCTATTATGACAGGAAAAGTAAATTCTAAAACAAAATACCTGATTCTCATATTTGGTGCCTTTGCAGTATTTTTTACAGGGTATCCCCATATCTGGTCCATCTACCAGCCATATGCCATGGAGCTGACCGGCTGGAGCCAGAGTCAGGCATCTATGTGTTTCTATCTGTATTTTGTCACATTTGTACTGGGTAATATTTTCGGCGGCCGTATTCAGGATAAATACAGTCCCAGGATAGCAGTGATCTTCGGAGGCGGCATTTTCACAGTGAGTGTTCTGCTCTGTGCGCTGGCACTTCGCCCGTCACCTATGATGATGTATTTTACCTATGGGATTTTGCAGGGATTTGGACAGGGTATGATCTATACCACCATCATCTCCACCGCGCAGAAATGGTTTCCGGGAAGGACCGGATTCGCGTCAGGCGTCATTGTGACGGCCAACGGCTTGTTTGGATTTTTTATGGCACCATTTTCAAGAGCATTGCTCTCAGGCCAGGGGATTAAAGTTACATTTCTTGTGATCGGTGCTATGATAGGCATCTCCTGGATATTTGCAAGTATTTTTATTAAAAATCCGGATAGTGAACATAAGACAGGGGAACATGAAGTCCACAGATATGAGGGAAAACAGTATTCCTCCATGGAAATGATCAAGACCAAAAAGTTTTATTTCCTTCTGGCAACCATGCTGTTCGGCCTGATCCCATACCTTATTTTATCCCCCCTTTCCCAGACTATTCAGATGGACAGGGGAATCGCATCAACCGTGGCAGTGGCAGCAGTTATGGCAGGGTCAGTATTCAATGCGGGGACACGTCTGGCACTCCCCACAGCAGCAGATAAAGTGGGCAGAATCATATGCCTGAAGGTGGTTCTGGTGGTGGCAGCGGCAGCCATGGTGCTGCTGGTCATAGCTCCGGCAGCCGTCACAACCGTGTGCGTGGTATTGGTATATGCATGTTACGGCGGTATCATGGGCAGCTTCCCGTCACTGACAAGCAACATTTTCGGCATGGCACATTCCGGTGAAAATTATGGATACGTTATGCTGGGTATCGCAGTTGCCACTCTAGGAGCCCCTGCGATCACAAACACAGTTCTCGGACAGGGATATGACATCAATGTGGTATTTGCCATCGGAGCTGTCTGCGCGGCAATCTCCTTCCTGTTCCTGCTTCTTCTGGAAAGGGAAATGAAAAGGGAGAAAGCAGAGGCTGTGGCAATGGGAACGAAAAGTTTTGCGAAATAAATTTATTGATAAAAAGGAGAGGAAAAAATTATGGCACTGGTAAAAATGAAAACATTACTGGAAAATGCAGCAAAAAACAACAGAGGATGCGGCGCGTTCAGCGTAGGCAACATGGAAATGGTAAAAGGGGCTGTCCGTGCAGCCGAGGAGCTTGATACTCCCATCATCTTACAGATCGCGGAAGTCCGTCTGAAACACTCCCCTCTTGATCTGATGGGACCCATGATGGTGCAGGCAGCCAAATCTGCAAAGGTGGATATTGCAGTGCATCTGGATCACGGCCTTACCTTTGAGACGGTGCAGAGAGCTTTGGAACTGGGCTTCACTTCTGTGATGCTGGATGCCTCCACACTTCCTTTTGAAGAGAATATTGCAAACACCAAAAAGGTTGTGGAGTTGGCTGCAAAATATGGCGCGACCGTGGAGGCAGAGCTTGGCCTGGTAGGCGGCAGTGAGGACGGAAGCTGCGACCACGGCATCCGCTGCACAGACCCGGATGATGCCAAAATATTCGCGGAGCAGACAGGTATCGACGCCCTCGCGGTGGCCATCGGAAATGCACACGGAAATTACCCGTCAGCACCAAAGCTTGCCTTTGATGTATTGGAGCAGATTCACAATAAAGTGGATATCCCTCTGGTGCTTCATGGCGGCAGCGGCATCACAGATTCTGATTTCCAGAAGGCCATCTCTCTTGGGATCAAGAAAGTGAATATTGCCACAGCAAGCTTCAACTGCCTGACAAAGAAAGTGGAAGAGTACATTGCCGCTGAGGGGAAACACAATTATTTTGACTTGAATGAAGCCATGGTGCAGGGAACATATGAGAATGTGAAACATCACATTCGGGTATTCAACATGATAAAGTGAGGATCTTCCCACCTTTACAGGTGAAGAGATGAATCACCGAAAACAAGATCAACGGCAGTGTTGGGCGGAGCAGGCACAGTAAGGGAAGTATGTATTGATAGAAAATAAAGCACCGGATAGCAGTGTAAGCTGTTGTCCGGTATTTTAAAACAGTAACGGGGAAATAGTGGTTTACATAAAGAGAGAAGAGATTTGTGAGGGAGATATTGTGAAAGAGAATAAAACCGGTGCAAAGACAAAATATCTGATACTGATATTTGGCGCCTTTGCCATATTTTTTACAGGGTATCCGCATATTTGGTCTATCTATCAGCCGTATGCCATGGAGCTTACCGGCTGGAGCCAGAGCCAGGCCAGTATGGGATTTTATCTGAGTTTTCTGGCATTTGTGCCGGGAAATATTATCGGAGGAAGGATACAGGATAAATCCAACCCCAAAATTGTGGTGACAGTGGGAGGCGGGATATTCGCGGCAGGTATCCTGCTGTCTGCTTTTTCCATGCGGCAGTCTCCGGTCATGCTGTATCTGACCTATGGGATCATGCAGGGATTCGGACAGGGAATGATTTATACAACAATAATATCCACTGCCCAGAAATGGTTCCCCCACAGGACAGGTTTTGCCTCAGGAGTCATCGTGACGGCAAACGGTCTGTGCGGATTTTTTCTGGCACCCTTAAGCAGGGTGATGCTGGCAGAAAAGGGGATCAAATTCACGCTGCTGGCAATCGGTTCCGTGCTGACTCTGGCATGGATTCTGGCAAGCGTTTTTATTAGGAATCCGGAAACAAGAAAGATAGGACCGGGAGGAAAAAAACAGACCGCTGCAGCCATCAATAAGGGCCGTCAGTATACTTCGGGTGAAATGCTGCGGACAAAGAAATTTTATTACTTGCTGGCAGTCATGCTGTTTGGGCTGATTCCCTATCTGATCCTGTCCCCCCTGTCCCAGACCGTACAGATGGACAGAGGGATAGCATCATCTGTAGCAGTGACGTCTGTCATGGCGGGGTCTGTCTGCAATGCGGCTGCCCGGCTTCTTCTGCCCACTGCTGCAGATAAAGTGGGGCGTACCATCTGCCTGAAAGGTGTGCTGGCTGCCATTGTCCTGGCTATGATACTTCTGATAACCGCACCGGCACCTGTGACAACCGTGTGCGTGATACTCATGTATGCCTGCTACGGTGGGATCATGGGCAGTTTTCCCTCACTGGCAAGTTCCATTTTTGGTATGGAACATTCCGGGGAAAATTACGGGTATGTCATGTTCGGCATTATTGTGGCAACACTCAGTGCTCCTGCTGTTACCAATTCCGTGCTGGGTGCAGGTATGGATATCAATGTGGTATTTGCCATAGGCGCCCTGTGCGGCGGGGCAGCACTTGTATTTTTACTGCTTCTGGAGCGGGAGTTAAAAAAAGAGACGGCTGTACAGATGCAGCCCGGAATAGAATAAACACAGAGGAAAGAGGTCCGGTTTATGCTCCGGGCCTTTTTAGTGCTCTGTATTCTTTGGGGGTCATACTTGTATACTCCCGAAAGACTTTATTAAAGTAAGAGGGGGAGGAAAAACCCACAAATTCAGAAATCTTATTGATGCTCAGATTAGAGGTTATGAGCATTTTTTTTGCGTTGTCGACCCTGATCTGTATGATGGCTTTGTTTGGGGTGATACCGTATTCTCTTTTCAGGCAGCGTATGATATGGACCGGGTGGAAGTTAAAATAATCGGCAATGCTTTCCAGGGTGAGCTGTGTGTGAAAGTTTTGCAGTATGTATTCCATAATATTGGCAGCCAGCAGTTCCGAGGAATTTCTCTGGGGCTGGAAAACCTGCACAAAGCTCAGAAGCCGGAAGAAAAGCTCCTGGCATTCCAGGGGAGATAAAAGAGCCTGGTCCTGGGTCTCCTTCTGCTGGTATTTGTCTATATTGGCTGAGATCAACTTTGAAAATATGGATGTGAATTCACTGCTTTCCATGGGAGTCATTTTTTTATATAAGGGAAGGGTAAGCGTGCTTTTCCGGTCTGTATAGATACTCAGGGATTTCCGTTCTTCTTTCACCAGATGGAATTCCCGGGAGTATTGATAATCTCCCACACTTCTGAAATGAAGCCAGTCAAATTTAGTCTTTTCCGCCACTTTTTTGTGGCTGTAATGGGTGGAATCCGGTTTTAAGATAAGCAGTTCATTTTCCCGGAGATGATAAGCAGCATCTCCGTCGGTGATATAAAGTTCCCCATATTCAATAAAGATCAGATCAAAGATACCGATATTGCTTCTTCTGCCGTGCGCGTCTCCGGGGCGGTAGAGCGCAGACCCGGCAATAATGAAATGGGGGTAAGGGGGAGTAGAAAAGTTCACATATTCCATGACGGCCTCCTATCTGATATGTTTATATTTTAATATAATTATAAATGAATATTTGTTGTAAATCAACGATTAAAGAAAAAAATAACAAGATAATATGTTAAATTATTACAATTTTATGCTGTTAATATTTTACTATTTTGGGTAAAGAATATGAATTTACTTATAGAAAAAGCTTTTGTATAATATACCCAAGATATCGGTCCGATACAACGTAAAACATATCAAAATGCATAATGGAGCAGACAAAAGGGGTCTGCATCCCAGGAGGAAAATTATGAAAGCAGGAAAAATGAAAAAATGGGCAGCTCTTTCTATGACATCGCTTATGGCAGTTTCCATGCTGGCGGGCTGCGGCGGTGATGGCGGTTCGGGAGAAAAAAAGGACAAGGAAGCAGCATCCGGGAAGACAGAGATTGTTGTGTTGACCCGTGATTCCACCGTTGCTGCCGTAAAGAGCGCAGCAGAGAAATATAATAAACAGAACGATAAAGTGGAGATCAAGGTAGTGGAGCAGCCCGCGTCCCAGATGGCTGACCAGCTCTCCCTGGCATTGTCCTCTGACGAGGCGCCGGACATTGTGTCCCTGGACTGTACAAAAGTTCCCTACTTTGCATCCATAGGAGCTTTTGCTGATATTTCTGACAAGTATGAAGCGCTGGACTATAAGGATACTTTCAGTGAGGGCATGATAAAGTCAGGGCAGCTTGAGGGCAAGACTTACGCAGTGCCGTTTGCACCGGATGTCTCTGTACTCCTGTACAACAAAGACCATTACCAGGAGGCAGGACTGGACCCGGAAACCCCGCCCAAGACCTGGGATGAGCTGATCGCGTATTCCCAGAAGCTGACCACATCAGACCGGTACGGCTATGTCTATGCGGGAGGTGACGCAGGAGGACATATGTTTACGTTCATGCCCTATGTATGGAATAACGGCGGTGAGGTATTATCTGAGGACGGAAAGACATGTGAACTGGATACGGAAAATGCGGTTGCAGCCCTCTCCATGTTCAACGATTTGACGAACACTTATAAAGTCACGCCTCCAAGTGTCACCACATATTCCTGGAATGAAGCACAGGATGCATTCCTTACCGGGAAGGCCAGCCAGGTAGTGCTGGGAAGCGCGGCTATCTACTCCTTCATAAGCGGTGAGCACGATGATATGGACTGGGGTGCCTGTCTTCTTCCAAAAGGACCGGACGGTACGGAATATGCATCTTTCTCCGGCGGAGATTCCATTGGGATCACCTCCCAGTGTGAAGATGTGGATGCAGCCTGGGATTTCATCCGGTTTGGCCTCTCAGAAGAAGTGCAGGTGGATGAGCTGGCAAAAGGCGGCCTGCTTCCGGCAAGAAGCGATTTCTTTGACAATGAGTATTTTAACAATACACCGGAATATCAGGTACTGAAAGAGGCACTGGAAGTTGGACATACTCCGGTATCCCTGAAATATGATGAGATGTATGTGCCCATTCTGGAGGCTATGCAGACCTGTCTGAACGGAGAAAAGACACCGGAACAGGCATTTGGGGATGCTGCGGAGGCTATCAATAAAATCATGCAGTGATGGATAGGAGGGCCTGTCTGAGAGGGCAGGCACCCTCCCTAATAAGGAGATCTGATGAAGAGAGGACATAAAAAGAAAATATCGCTGGTATCCTATTTGTTCATACTCCCGGCATTGATATTGAATCTGATGTTTTTTGTATTTCCGTTTCTCCAGTCCCTGCTCATGTCATTCTATGACTGGCCGGTGCTGGGGGAAAAAACGTTTGTTTTTCTGGATAATTATATAAAGCTGTTTCAGGATTCCCAGTTTTGGAATTCACTGCTTTTTACCATGAAATATGCGGTTTTTGTAACCCCCTGCCTGTTTATTCTGGCTTTTGTCCTTGCGCTTATGATCAACGGAGCATTTAAAGGTGTGAATCTGTTCCGCTCTCTTTATTTCGCTCCGGTGGTCATATCCATGACCTGCTGCAGCATGGTATGGCTCTGGATCTACAATGATCTGTACGGGGTGCTGAACTATCTGCTCCAGACACTGGGAATCATACAGGACCCCATTCTCTGGATGAACTCCGCAAAGACATCCCTTCCTGCCGTGATCTTTATGGTCACCTGGAAAATGGCGGGATTCTCCATGCTGATCATCCTGGCAGCCTTCCAGTCCGTGGATGAACAGATTTATGAAGCTGCAAGTGTGGACGGAGCAAATAAAGTAAAACAGTTTTTCAGGATCACACTGCCGATTATCAAGCCTCACGCAGCTCTGGCACTGATCCTTTCCGTTATCGGTTCTGTCCTGGCATTTGAGCAGTTTCTGATCATGACCAAGGGCGGCCCGGCCCAGGATACAACCACCATTGTGCACTACATATATAACACATCATTTAAATACTTTAAGATGGGATATGGGTCTGCTATGACTATGATCCTGCTGGTTGTGCTGGGATTCCTGAGTTATTTTGAAAATAAGGTCCTGCAGGACCCCACGAAATAGAGGAGACGTATGAAGAGAGTGACGAAAAAAACCTGGATGAATACAGTTCTGGCAGTCATCTTTTTCCTGCCGCTGTACTGGACGATTGTGACTTCACTGAAGGATAAGACGGAGATTTACGGGACACCGCCCAGCTTGATCCCCAAGCATCCGACTCTGGCTAACTACATAAAGATCTTTACTCTGGATGACGGTCTGTACAGAGGATATCTGCTGAATTCCTTTATCATTACGGCAATCACTATTTTACTGGTAGTCTTTGTCAGTGTGCTTGCGGGATATGGGTTTTCCAAACTGCAGTTAAAGGGCAAGGGACTGCTTATGGCCTGTATCCTGGCGGCAATTATGATCCCGTTTCAGGCGCTGTTAAACCCGCTGTACTCCATTATGTCAAAACTGCATCTTTTGAATACAATCCCAAGCATGGTGCTGATCTACGCTACCTTCCAGTCACCGTTTTGTATTTATATGATGAAAAATGCTTTTGATATGGTGCCGGACAGTTTGCTGGAATCCGCCAAACTGGACGGTGCGGGGGCTTTCTCTGTGTTTTCCACAATATGCCTTCCGCTCACCTGGTCGTCTGTGGCGACCATTGCCGTATACGCGGCTTACACTACATGGAACGACTATTTGATCGCGCTGGTATTTGCCAACAGCAATTCCATCAAAACGTTCAATGTGGGACTTACCAACCTGGCGATCGGCCAGTACGGGACGGACTGGGGGCTTCTCACATCCAGCTCCATTATAGGCCTGCTGCCTATCCTGATCCTGTTTGTATTCCTGCAGAAATATTTTATTAAGGGAATGCTGAGCGGGGCATTAAAATAAAATGGCACCTTGGAGGAACGATTATGAGCAAGAAAACAGAAAAAAGATTACATACCTTTACCATACCTGAAGTAAAACCCCAGGGATGGCTGAAACGCCAGTTGGAAATACAGATGCAGGGGCTTACCGGTATTCTGTATGACATCTGGGACAGTGTAGGCAGCTATTCCGGATGGCTGGGCGGCACGGGGGAAAACTGGGAGAGGGCACCTTATTATCTGGACGGCCTGCTTCCTTTGGCCTATTATCTGGATGATACCCGGCATTGGGAGACTGCATGCAGGTTCGTGGAATGGACCCTGGGCAGCCAGGACGAGGAGGGCAATTTCGGCCCCATAGCCAGCAAGGATGACTACTGGTCCAGGTTTGTTATGCTGAAGGTCTTGATCCAATATTATGAGATCAAGAGAGACGGAAGGGTTTTGAAGCTTTTTGACAAATATCTTCAATACCTGTATAAAAGGATCCGGGAAGTTCCCATGAAGCAGTGGTCCAGCGCCAGGATTGGGGATCTGCTGTACTGTATCCGGTGGTATTGTGAGCAGGGAGAAAAGGAGCATATCCATACAGAGGGGGATTCGTTTGACATCCATGCACTGGTGAGGATGCTCCGTGAGCAGGCGCTTGACTGGGCAGATATATTTGAGGATTTTCCATTTACCAGGCCCGCAGGTTATTATTATAACTGGGATAAGGAGTACAGCCATTTTTCATGTGAGGATTACCATGACACCATGAAGTACCACGCCAATCATATCGTAAATGTGACCATGGGATTTAAATACCCGGCAATGCTGTCTTATTTCTTTGAGGACAGGGATTATGAGGCGATTTCCCTTGCAGGAATAGAGAATGCCCGGAAATATCACGGGGTAGCAAGCGGCGCTGTAAATGGGGATGAGCATTTGAGCGGAAATAACCCTTCCCAGGGCGCGGAACTCTGCTCCGTGGTGGAGTACATGTTCAGCCTTCAGACCATGTTGGAAGCCTTCGGACTTCCGGACTTTGCGGATCAAATGGAGCGGCTGGCTTACAATGCGCTGCCTGCCACCATCACAGAGGATTTTATGGCCCATCAGTATGTGCAGCAGGCGAACCAGGTGCTGGTCAGCAGGGCCAAACGATGCTGGTTCAATAACAATGAGGAGTCCAATATGTTTGGACTGGAGCCGAATTTTGGCTGCTGCACGGCAAATATGCATCAGGGCTGGCCGAAGTTCGTGAAGAGCCTGTGGTACAGAGCGGAGGATCTGGGATTGGTTTCCATGGTATTTGCCCCTTGCAGTCTGGAGACAGAGGCGGAGGGAAGAAAGATATGCATCAGGGAGGAGACAGAATATCCCTTCAAAGATAAAATTACATACCACGTGGAGGAAGCCTCCCATGAAAACCTGGAATTTGGTATCAGGATCCCCCAGTGGTGCACCAGCTATAAATTATACAAAAACGGAACTTGTATAAAAGAAGAGGATCACAGAGAAAAGACAGGAGTCATAATACCTGTGTGCAGAGGGCTTAAGACAGGTGATGTGATCCGGGCAGAGTTTTCCATGGACATTGAAAGATCCTATTGGTTCCGCAACAGCATGGCAGTGGAAAGAGGTCCGCTGGTGTATGCCCTGGATATGAAAGAAAAATGGAAAACAGTAAAAGAGGTAGCCGGAGTCAGGGATTATGAGGTTTACCCGGAAAGTGCCTGGAATTATGCATTGGAAGAAAATCCGGCTTTTGAAGTCAGCATAAACCCAGTGGGGGAAACACCTTTTTCAAAAGCGCATCCCCCGGTGAAGCTGAAAACGAAAGGGCGGCGGCTGGACGCCTGGGAGCTGGAAGCAAACAGCGCGGGAACCCTTCCCACCAGTCCCGTACGTCCGGACGGTGAGGAGGAAGAGATTGCTCTGATCCCTTATGGCTGCACAAAGCTGAGAGTCAGTCAATTTCCATGGTACATAAACGAGGACAGATAAATGCACCTGAAAGGGAAAGTAAAATACTATGCAGGGAAGTTTTCCGGTCAGGATGAGGAAGTCTGCAGACAGGAGATTGACAATGCACATGCCGCAGCCTGGATGGAGGAACACATTCCCCTGCTGGACTGCCCGGATCCGGTCATAGAGGAAATCTATTATTTCCGCTGGTGGGTTTACCGGAAACATATAAAAAGAACCCCAGAGGGATATATCATCACAGAATTTCTTCCGGAAGTCCCCTGGTCCGGTGCTTATAACGCCATATCGTGCGCAGCAGGCCATCATCTGATGGAAGGGCGATGGCTCAGGGGCGGTGAAAAATATCTGAGGGATTACTGCATCTACTGGTTCAAGGGAAGCGGCCGCAAATACGAGCTGGAATACAGCAACTGGCTGATTCACGCAGTTTACAGATTCTGCAGAACAACAGGGGTTCACAGCCTGGCGGCAGACTTGTTTCCCTGCATGGAAGAAAGCTATGGAAAATGGAAAGCGAAAAATATGCATAAATGCGGCCTGTTTTGGTCCTCAGACGACCGGGACGGTATGGAATACTCTGCAGGGGGCAGCGGACTCCGTCTTACCTTAAATTCTTATATGACAGCAGCGGCCTATGCGCTCTTCCATATGGCAAAATGGACAGGAGACCATTTTGCGCAGGAGAAATATCTTGAAGAGGCAGAACAGCTATGGGGAAGAATACAGACACTGCTCTGGCAGCCGGATTTGAATTTTTACAGAGGAATACAGGCAGAAAGCAGAGACGCAGATCTGGGCAGCTTTACGGAAATGGATGAGATCAGCGGTTATCTGCCCTGGTACTTCGCTTTGCCGTATCTGTTTGAGGGCAATACCCAGGCGGAAAAAATGGGGAGGTCCTTTTCCTGTCTGCTGGACAGCGCATGTTTTTATGCGCCCTATGGGCCAAGAACCTGCAGCCCTTATCCCGGATACTTAGAAAAAACGGTCAATCACCCATGTCTGTGGAATGGTTATTCCTGGCCCTTTTCCACATCACAGACCCTGACCGCAGCGGCAGAATACCTGCAAAAGTGCAGGGAAAATAGAAGAGACACGGGATTCGGAAAAAAAGGATATACGGATTTACTCCGCCTGTATGCAGATTCTCATTACAGGCTGAACAAAGATGGTCAAAAAATCTGCTGGATAGATGAGAACCTGCATCCCGAAACGGGAGAATGGGAAGCACGCAGTTTTTTAAAAGAACAGGGATTCCCAAAGGAAGCGGGAGGATATGAGCGGGGGAAAGATTACAACCACTCCACCTTCTGTGACCTGCTCATCAGCGGCACAGCAGGGATCCATATGTATGAAGAGGGAAAACTGATCATATCTCCTTTGTTGGACGAAGACTGGAACTATTTCAAGCTGACAGATGTTCCGGCAGGAGGGCATTTGGTGTCAATCCAGTATGATAAGAACGGCCAACGATATGGCGGCCCATCCGGATTTCAAATATCCGTGGACGGAAACGTACAGGCCCGG
The DNA here is from genome assembly GCF_900258535.1 of Blautia marasmi. NCBI lineage: Bacteria > Bacillati > Bacillota > Clostridia > Lachnospirales > Lachnospiraceae > Blautia > Blautia marasmi. Next base: position 1,288,536 of record NZ_OIWX01000001.1, on the reverse strand, counting down.
TTTGAGAACGTCCCTGAATCTGTCACCCTGCCCATACAGAAAAAGAAATAAACAGCTATGAAACAAGGCTGAGGGAACGCATCACCTGCGTTCCCTCAGCCTTATTTTTCCTCTTCTCTCTCCATAAAATCTCTGTGTTCTTCCTCCAGCTCTTTTACAAGATGAGCAAATGTCCAGAAGCAGTTCTGGGATGTGAGGACTGCTTTTAAGGCAACGGATGGAAGTTCCCCGTTCTTCATCATACGAAGAAGGTGGTTCAGGTTATCGTCAGTGAAATTACACATAACCATAACATCCATAGGAATAGAAGGAAGGTTTTCCAGCACGGATATTTTCCGAGGAGGAAAGCCTTTGATTTTTGCCAGATATCCCACTGTCTGCAGTACATTTTGTGGGAGAATGGGAGAAAAATCAAATCCCATACGGCGTGCTGCTTTTTCCAAAACTTTTTCCTTTTCCGTCTGCCCATTGTTATAGTATAAAATATTGGGTCTGCGAATCATAACAATCCCTCCAGGCAGTTTTCATAAGTTCATCATATACTATATGTTATGAATTTTCAACGGGGTTCTTACATCTTTTGAAAATATTAATGAAAGGGGGGACGGAAGAGGCAGGGAGAGGGCCGGGGAAGAGAAATGCCTCTTCCTGGTTGTTGGCGGATCGGAAGTTGTAGTGGATGGTTGCTATGTTTTGGAAAAATGTTTCGCTTACAATGCTTTTACTGCCGGAGAGAAAACCAGGGCTGGTGGGGGTGTCTGCTGTGCGCCTTTGGCAGACATTGCGGTAGAGAGCCTGAAAATCCATCGCTTATGCAGACTTGGCGCGAAGCCTTTGCTGAGCGTCTTAGTCGGAGTTAGCGATTAGTTGAAGGGGAACGAAGCTGGCTGCCAAAGGCGCACAGCAGACACCCCCGCCAGCCCGTCCACCCCATCCATCCAAAGTGACAATTTACGAACCCACCCAAAAATGATAAAATAAAACAAGCAAACAAAAAAGGTGGAACAACACAAAATGGGCCAACTGGAAAATTATGAAAAAATATTAACACGCAGCTGCCTGTTCAGGCAAAAAAATAAAGAAGAAATCAAAAAACTTTGCAGTCTCCTCGGAGGAAGGATACAGGACTATGGTAAAGGACAACTACTCCTGCACGAAGGCGACACTGTGGGACAGTTGGGCATTGTTCTGGAAGGGGAGGTGCGCATTGTGCGCATTGATATGGAGGGAAATGAACGACTTTTCCAGAAACTGGTCCCCTCCTATATGCTGGGCGCAGATGTGGTCTGCACTCCCACACGGCAGAGTCCCTATTCGGCCTACTGCAGCCAGGATGCAAAAGTCTGGTATTTTGACTGGATGCCGGGTCATGAAAAATGGGAGGAGGAGCTGGAACGCAGGCTGATGGCGTTCATTGCCAATGAAAACGTAAGGAAGTTTTACAGAATTGATATTCTCTCCACCAAAAGTGTGAGAATGAGAGTATTAAAATACCTGCGCATTCAATGCCGCAAAAGAGGCAGTGATACCGTGGAGATTCCCTATTCCAGGGAGGAAATGGCAAATTATCTCTGCGTGAACCGTAGTGTTCTGTCCGATGAGCTGGGGAGAATGCAGGAGGAAGGGCTGATCACATTCCGCAAGAACCGTTTTACACTTTGCGAAGGAGTTTCTTCCTATAATAATAGGTGAAAAGTAACTGTTCAGTACCCTCACAGTTACAGGCAAAAATCCATGCAAAATCGCCTTTGGCGATGGGATTTTTGCTTGGCCGTGGTACACTTTCTTACGGTCAGCGCAGTAAATGCGCAGACCTACTGAATAGTTACGGTGAAAAAACAAACTGTGAAAATATATAAGAAACAGAAAAGAAACCAGCCTATATCAGTGAAAAAATACAAGGAAATCTATCTGCTATATTTTTGTATGGTAAAGTAATAACAAGAAGAAGCTTTAAATTTCCATAATTTGGTGAAGTATTGACAGTTGTGTCCGCATTAGAGTATACTTAACACAGTATAATTTATGACTTTGGGACTGTAAATTGAGGTTACTGTTCATGAGGCTCCTGCTTTGCAGGGCTGTGGGCAGTGACCGATTTAGAATATGAGGGATGAATTGTGGCGAACATCAGTGTACATCTTTTGGGAAGACCTTATGTAGAGGTAGACGGAGAACGTGTGAATTTTCCATATAAGAAAGCAGAGGGTTTTTTCTATTACCTCTGTGTGAAGAAGACAGCTACAAGGGAAGAGATCATATACGTGCTTTGGGGTGCGGACAATGAGAATGTGGGCAGAAAGAACCTGAGAGAAGCGGTTTACCAGATTAAAAAACTGCTGGGCAAAGAAATTCTGGTGACAGCAGGCCATACCAGTATCTCCCTGAATCCGGATTGTATGCCCGATATTGACTGGGACCATATCAGTGCGGAGAACATTCTGGAAAACGAGGAGGAGGGATTTCTCTCCCATTTTATGATAAAGAACAGCTACGAATATGAAGAGTGGATCACTTCCATGCAGGAACAGTACAATCAGGCATTTATAAAATGTGCCAGGGAAAAGCTGTACGACGCAGATGCCACAAAAGATGTGGATCTGATTCAAAAGTACAGCAATATCCTGCTGAAGCATGATCCCTACAATGAAAAGCTGTACTATGAGATCATGGACATCTATGCGGTGAATGGAAACTATAATATGGCGATCAAGCTGTATTACGATCTGGAGAAGGTCCTGGCTGATGAACTGGGTGTGGAGCCGTCCCCGGAGATCAAGGAACTGTTTCACCGCATTTTTAATGTAAAAGGAAATACCACTGTGGAAGCCGCTGGCTGGAATGCTCCTTTTTTGGGCAGGACTTCTGAAATATACCAGGTCAGCGAGTGTATTGTAGGCACAGGGAAAAGCCGCCATCCCCAATGTGTGGCCATCAGCGGGGAGGACGGAGTGGGAAAATCAGCCCTTCTTGACAAGGCAAAACAGATGGTCCGGGGGTATCAGATGATCCCTCTGTATGCTGCCTGCTACAGGGAGGAGTCCGAATTTTTCCTGCGTCCCTGGAATGATATCTTCTGGGAGGTGGAGCAATGCGTGGAAAATGGGCTGCTGGAGCGCTCCATCACAAAGGAGGAACAGGCACAGCTTGACCGCTTCTTCAAAGGCAGTATTCTGGGGGATGAGAAACCCCTTGGAAGACTCACATATCAGCTTATGGAGAAGGCCATTCTGGATATGTTCCGCAAAATTGTGGAGAAGCATAAGGTAGTGCTGTTTTTTGACGATATCCAGTGGATGGATACCATGAGTTTCCAGTTGCTGAACAGGATCTTGCTGACACTTGGGACAGAACGGATCCTGCTCATGTGTACCTATAACCAGAACAATGATGTGGAGGTTATGGAATCGCTGGAGAAACTGATGAAAAAGGATTATCTCCATGTGATCTCTTTGAACCCCTTTACGGAGGAGGAGACCATGGAGCTGCTTCACAAGTATCTGCCTGAACTCAATGGGGATGAGCAGAAACAGAGAAGCATTTACCAGATGACGGACGGAAATGCATTTTTCCTGATGGAGCTGGTCAGTCTCATAAAAGAAAAAGGATATACCCTGGAAAAATCCCAGAAGACCAACAATGTGATAAAAGCCCGGCTCGCAGGTCTGCCGGAAACGGAAAATGAAGTGCTGGACTGCATGAGCATGTTTCCGGAAAAGATCAGTATTGAGGAGATAGAGCTTCTGCTGCCAAAGATGGACAGGCTGACGCTGGTCCGCATATTGGAAAAACTGCAGGAACGCCATCTGATCAAAGAGATCCTTGTTGGCTGGAATGTCTACTATAAATTTGAGCATCAGGTATTCCGCCAGTTTATATACGAGCGCCAGAGCGAAGGCAAGAAACGCATGTATCATCAGATGCTGGCTGAGTATTATGAGTCAAAGGCTGAGGGGAAGAAAAATTTTGGGTATCTTCCAATGACGATCCACCACTATGAGAAGTGCCATAACATGGTGAAAGCGTATCAATATAAGATTAAATATCTGAAAGAGTATTATACGATTGTCAATGAAAACTTTCCTGTACTTCATTGGGAGATGGAATATGGCGACGACAATTATGGAGTGACCTTTGAGGCAAATGAACTGTTAGAATTGGCCCAGAAGGTGATCCAGTTTGACGAGGATTCTCATCAGCTGCAGGAAATGAAAAAGGAAATGTATTATGTCAAGGGCCGTTTTGACATTGCTGTAGGGGATTACGCGTCCGGCATCCGCAATATTGAGGAGAGCATGAAACTGGCTGAGATGCTGGAGGATAAAAAGTCTCTTCTGAATAATTTCAAGCAGATGATCTTTTACGGGATTCAGGTGGAGGACCTGGAACTGGTAAAGAAATACGTGGATGAAGGTCTGTCCCTGATAAATGTACAGGAACCGGATGAGAGAGGCGCCTTTATGAGGCTGAAAGGCTGGTATCTGCTCCATGAAGGCAGATATGAGGAATCCCGCCAGACTTTGACAGAGGCTCGTCAGATATTTGAGGATTACAGCGGAAGAGATTCCCGCTATATTATGAGCATTGCGGCATGTTACAACTACATTGGGGATGCCTGCCGTGCTACCGGTGACTACCAGTCAGCCCTGTCCTACTATAAAATTGCCATAGAAAAGGGGACCGGCAAGGTGGTCACAAACGGACTGGGGCAGTTCTATTCCAATGCGGGCCAGATTTATTATCTTCTGGGAAAGATAAAAGCAGCCCGGGAATATCTGGAACAGGCGATCGCCTGTTTTGAAAGGCATGGATATTACTGGGGACTGGAACGGGCGGAGGCGTATATGGCACTTGTTCTTCTGGAACAGGGAGAGACGGAACAGGCAGAGCGTCATTACAAAAAGGGGGTACAACTCTCGGAAAAAATGAATAATCCTACCACTGTGAAAGTTTTGAAGGAGATCAAGAATAAAGCGGGATTCTGATAAAAGATTCCCGCTATAAAAAAAATATTTTAATTTAGCTTGATAACACGAAAAAATATTGTTCGCCAATGACGGAAAAATGACCGTACCACAAAGAATTTGACGATGAAAGAGAATTGTCAGATAATTGCATTTGTGGAAATTGACATTTATTGACGCTTTTTTGACACGAGGGTCTGTATAATTGCACTATAAAATATAAGGAAAAGAGGGTGCGATATGAGCAATATTGTAATTACTGGTAAAGACCTCACACTGGAACAGATTGCTTTAATTTGTCGTGAGAATGCAAAAATTGAGTTAGCCGAGGAGGCAAAACAGAACATTATCGAATCAAGAAAAGTGGTGGATGACCTTGTTGCGGAAGAGAAGGTTGTCTATGGGATCACTACCGGATTCGGTAAATTCAGTGATGTTGTGATTTCTCAGGACCAGTGCAAGGCTCTTCAGAAAAACCTGATCATCACCCATGCGGTTGGTGCTGGTGATCCGTTCCCCGTTGATGTTGCAAGAGGTATTATGCTGCTTAGGATCAACAACCTGGTGAAAGGTTTTTCAGGCATTCGTCTGGAAACCGTTCAGACTATGGTTGATATGCTGAATAAAGGTGTTACTGCGTTTATCCCGGAGAAAGGTTCCCTTGGAGCTTCCGGAGACCTGGCACCCTTATCTCATATGGTTCTGCCGATGCTGGGCCTGGGTATGGCTTACTATGAAGGAGAGCTCCTTCCGGGTGCAGAGGCTATGAAGCGTGCAGGTATCCCGACGATTGAACTGTCCGCAAAAGAAGGACTGGCTCTGAACAATGGTACACAGGCTATGACAAGCGCCGGTTCACTGGCACTGCACGACGCGCTGCAGCTTCTGAAGGTTGCAGATATTGCAGACTCTCTGTGCTTTGAGGCGCAGAACGGTGTTGTGAGCGCTCTGGATCATCGTCTGCATGATGTACGTCCCCATTCAGGACAGCTTGCAACAGCAAGAAACCTGCTGAGACTTCTGGACGGCAGCAAGAACACCACACGCCAGGGCGAGATCCGCGTACAGGATGCTTATTCCTTGCGTTGTTCACCGCAGATCCACGGCGCAAGCAAGGATGCAGTGAATTATGTACTTGACCATGTAAATATTGAGATCAACTCTGTAACAGATAACCCGATCATCTTTAAAGAGGATAAGAACGGAATCTCCGGCGGTAACTTCCACGGACAGCCTATGGCATTAAGCTTTGACTTCCTGGGAATCGCAGTTTCCGAGCTGGCTAACGTTTCTGAGAGACGTATTGAGCGTCTGGTCAACCCGGCATACAGTGAACTGCCTGCATTTTTAACACCTCACGGCGGCGTTTGCTCCGGATTCATGATCGTGCAGTATTCTGCAGCAGCATTAGTTTCCGAGAATAAAGTTCTTGCACATCCGGCATCTGTTGACAGTATCCCGTCATCCGCCGGTCAGGAAGACCACGTATCCATGGGTACGATCGCTGCCAGAAAAGCAGGGGAGATCGCTAAGAATGTAAGACGTGTTCTGGCTATGGAGCTTATGGTTGCATGCCAGGGTATTGATATGCGCGGCAATAAAGGTCTGGGCAAAGGAACACAGGCTGCTTATGACTTAGTCCGCAAACAGGTTGCCACATTAGATGAGGACCGTGAATTATATGGTGATATCAACTACTGTGAAGAAATTATTAAGGATGGCTCTCTCGTCAAAGCGGTAGAGGAGGCCCTTGGCGGAGCTATAGAAACAAAATAAATTCTTAAACTGTCCTGCAAAAATAATTTAAGAAAAGAGGGTAAGTCTTAATGGGAAAAAAAGAAAAGAAAGAACGTACAGTTCGCCTTCCTAATTTTATCGAAGCGATCATTCCGATCGTTGTCATGATGGCACTCATGCTTTATGGCTTCGTAGGAGGAAGCGGATACAGCGATGCCCATATGCCGTTACTGGTATCTATCGTAGTGGCTTGTATCATCGGCTGTCTCTGCGGACACAGCTTCTCCGACATGCTGGCTGGTATGTTGGACAGGCTGAATGCTACAATGGAAGCGATACTGATTCTTTGTACAGTTGGTATTCTCGTGGCATCTTTCATTATGTCCGGTACAATTCCGGCCCTGATCTATTACGGCCTGGATTTACTGACACCTAAGCTTTTCCTGCCAATCGGCTGTATTATGTGTGCTGTTGTTGGTCTGGCATGTGGTTCTTCCTGGACTGCTACCGCTACCATCGGTATTGCTTTTTTAGGTATTGGTGCAGGTCTTGGTATTAATCCTGCCATCACAGCCGGTATGATCATCTCCGGCGCATACGTGGGAGATAAATTCTCACCGCTGTCCGATACTACAAACCTGGCAGCAGCAGTTTCGGAGACGGGACTGTTTGACCACGTTACGGCCATGGTCTCGACCACCGGGCCAACGTTTGTGATCGCCTTGATCTTATATACGATCATGGGCCTGAATATTGATACATCAGGATTTGATGCCTCTGTTGCAACAGATTTGCAGGCAGCACTGGCAGAAGGCTTTAATTTAAGTCCGATCCTGCTGCTTCCTATTGTTGTGATCGTGGTTGTTTGTATCATGAAGGTACCGGGACTGGTTGGTATTTCCATCTCTGTGGGATGCGGTGTTCTGTTTGCAGCAGTTTTCCAGGGTATGCACAGCTTAGGAGAACTGTTCGACGTTCTGCATTATGGTACAACATTTGAATCCACCAACGATCTGGCCAACGACTTGTTGAGCAGGGGAGGTATGGACCACCAGATGTGGACCATTAACCTGATCTTGCTGGCTGTAGCCTACGGCGGTGCTTTGGAGCGCTGCGGATGTGTGGATACACTGTTCGGAGGTCTGAAGAAGAGACTTCACTCTGTGGGAAGTCTTATCCTTGCCACACTTCTGACATCCTTATTCTGCGATGCTACCATGTGCGACCAGTTCCTGGGAATTGGTGTGCCGGCTCCGCTTTATGTGGACAAATATGATGAGATGGGTCTGGGACGAAATATGTTGTCCAGGATATTGGAGGACTGTGGTACTCTATGGGCAGTTATGTTCCCGTGGACGGGCTGCGGCGCTTACCAGATGGGCGTTCTGGGAGTGCATCCGTTCATGTACTTCCCATTTGCATTCGTTAACTTGTTAAACCCGATTCTTGCAGCAATCCTGGCGTTCCTGGGACGCAATATCTTCTGGGCTGACGGCGCGTATACCAATATTTTTGGAAAGACGACCATGCGCAAACCGGCTGCGGCTCCGGCAGATAAACATGAGCTGGCAGTGAAGAATCTTGAAGCTATGCGTGCAGCAGGTAAAGCACCGAGAGCACAGGCATAAACATGATGTCTATTGTTTTTTGAAAGGAGTATCATAGTGAGTGTTGAGCATCTTCCCTGGGACTCATTAGAAGGACCGATATATTATGCAAGGGATTTGAAACCACGTAAACCGTGGGTGACATATGGCTGCTGGATCTTATCCGCTGCCCTGATTATCGGCGGTATTATCACGCCTTACCGCGTGGCTGCTGTATTTGGTGTGTTGTACATACTGACACTGATGATGAAAAAAGATACCGTCATTACCGAGAGGGGACTGGAGATTTTTTATCAGATGAGGATTACCACACACTATGATTTTTGGAGCTGGAAAGAGATCGTTTCGGTGATCCGCGAGGACAGAAAGCATCCGGAACTGATAGCGCTCCATTTTGGCAGGGGCAATAGAAGCAAGCGCTTGTTTTTCACAAAGGCAGATGCAAAACAGATTATGGTACTGGCCAGAAAGAAAAATTCCAGAGCTGTGGTGGCGGATGCTGACCCGCGGCAGATGGCTGGCTACAAGAAAAAGAAATAGTTACTTGGAATATGTCCTGGAAATCTGTTTTATACATACGGATTTCCAAATTATAGGGAAGGGAAAGTAAACTCCTCTTACTTTCCCGGATAGAGAGGCTGCGCACTTATGAGTTTTGTAAGTGTGCAGTCTCTTCTTAACGATATTGTTACTGTACACTCCGTGTCCAGTAACACGCTTCGCGATGCACAGATATGGAGCATTCTGCACCATATCGCGCTGGCTGCCTCAGGATTTTCATGCTTCCGGCATGAAAACGCCTCCCGGAACAGTGGCCTGTGTACAGTAACACAATATTTAGCAATGGATAAATTGGACAAAAAAAGACTGGATTTATGAATGAATATGTGATAAAATCAGTGTAATTCAGGAGATAACTGGAGAAGCTAATTATAGGAGGTATATAATATTATGAAAAAATATGTATGTGAACCATGCGGATATGAATATGACCCTGAGGTAGGAGATCCTGAGAACGGAATCGCACCGGGAACTTCATTTGATGATATTCCGGAAGACTGGGTTTGCCCGATCTGCGGTATGGGAAAAGAAGTATTTGTAGAAGCTTAAATGAAATAGGAATGGCTGCCGCTAAAAACGGCAGCCATTCTGTGTTCAGCGGTCAACTAACTGTCCTCCGGGCAGTTTTTTTATTTCTTCCACATCATTGTAACTGCTCACGATCTCCTTCAGGCGGATAATGGAATCGGTCAGGTATTTGTCCTTGTGGTATACAAAGGAAAAGTCCCTGTTCCATTCTTTGTGAGGGCCGGTGAATACATGGATCTCTTGGTTCTGGATCTCTTTTTCCAGAAGACGGATGGAGATAACAGCCATACAGTTGTTGATCTGTATGGCATTTTTTATGGAATCAGGGGTGCTCTCCTCAAAGACTGTGTGGATATCAAGGCCGTGGCGGACAATGAAATTTTCAAACAGCTCTCTTGTGCCGCTGCCGGGCTCTCTCTTTACAAAATCGTGTCCGTTCAGCTCATTGATAAATAAGGTATGACGGCCATAAAAAAGATGGTTTTGACCGCATGCAAGTACAAGCATGTCATCTATGAGGGGGATGCTGATCAGATCACGGCTTTTGACCCTGCCCTCCACGATGCCCACATCCAGTTCCATGTTCAGAAGCTTCTGTTCTATGATCTGCGTATTATTCATATAAGAATAAATATCAAGGTCCGGCTGTTCCATTTTCAGGTCCCGGACTACCTTAGAGAGGATGCCGCTGCCAAGGGTAATGGTACCGCCGATGCGGATCTTCTCCCGCCGGTTTTCCTTTCGCATGCTCTCCTCAAGGCTTTCAAACTGTGTGACAAGCTGTTTGGCAGTGACATAGAGGGTTTTGCCATCCTCTGTGATATACAGTTTTTTAGAGAGACGTTCAAAGAGCAGGGTCCCATAGTGTTCCTCCAGTTCCCGGATTGCCTGGCTGACGGAGGGCTGGGTGATGAAAAGCTGTTCCGCTGCCAGGCTCATCTTTCCCGCTTCTGCAACAGCCAGAAATATTTTCAGATGTCGGATTGTCATAACACATCTCCTTTATCATAGGTAAGTTACTGTACACTCCGTGTCCAGTAACACGCTTCGCGATGCACAGATATGGAGCATTCTGCCCCATATCGCGCTGGCTGCCTCGGGATTTTCATGCTTCCGGCATGAAAATGCCTCCCGGTACAATCGCCTGTGTACAGTAACATAGGTAAAACCTATTAATTATATAATATTATATTACTTTTCTTATACATGTACAAGTGCTATACTGGATATAAAGCTAAGGAAAATAATTCCTGTTACTGATCGTATAACACTATCCCGCGGACAGTAACGAATCCTTGGTCACTGTTCGCAGGCAGGTCTGCAGACCGTAACGATTTCGGAACGGAGACGGGAGCAGGGACCGGATAACACGAAAAGCAAATTTGAGAAAAGAAGGTATGGGCTATGAAGGTATTGATCATTGGCGGTGTAGCCGCAGGTACAAAGGTAGCAGCAAAACTGAAAAGAGAAAGCAGAGAAACAGAAGTTCTGATTCTGACCAAGAGTGAAGACATATCTTATGCAGGATGCGGACTTCCTTATTATGTAGGGGATGTCATTCATGAGAGAAGCCAGCTGATCGTCAACACACCTCAGAAATTTGCAAAACTGACAGGTGCGGAAGTGGAGACAGGCATTGAGGTGACAGGGCTTGACCGCCAGGGCAGAAAGGTCACTGCAAAAGACTTAAAATCCGGTGAGACAAAAGAGTATACATATGATAAACTGGTAATAGCAACAGGTGCGTCTCCGGTTGTACCGCCCCTTCCGGGACTGGATATGAAAAATGTATTTCTTATGAGGACTCCTGATGATGCGGAAGCGCTCAGAAAAGCAGCAGAGTCGGGCACAATTAAGCGTGCAGTGATCGCAGGCGGTGGATTTATCGGCCTGGAAGTTGCAGAGAATCTTCAGAGCCGCGGCATCCGCACCACAGTTCTGGATATGCTGCCACACATTATGCCGGGATTTGACCCGGAGATGGCAGAGTTTGTGGAAAACCACCTGGCAGACCAGGGGATCATGACACTCCTCGATACAAAGCTGGAAGGCGTGGAAGGCAGCGGAACGGTTGAGAAGGTCAAAACATCCAGAAGAGCCATCAAAGCGGATGCGCTGGTGCTCTCCCTTGGTATCCGTGCAAATACTGCATTCCTAGCTGATACGGGCATCGAGCTTGCGCCAAACAGGACCGTTTTAGTAGATGATCATATGAGGACCAATGACGAGGATATTTATGCGCTGGGGGACTGCTCCATGATCACCAACCGCATGACACAGGCCAGGGCATGGTCACCTATGGGGTCCTCAGCTAACATTGAGGGCAGGATCGCGGCACAGAATATTGCCGGTGCTGATGTTTCCTATCCCGGTGTTCTGGGAACGGGTGTGGTAAAACTGCCGGGTCTGAACGCAGGCCGCACAGGACTTACAGAGCAGGTGGCAAAGGATGTAGGACACGATGTGGTTTCCGTTGTGGCTGTAGTGGATGATAAGGCTCATTATTATCCGGGAGCAGATTCCTTCCTGGTTAAGATGATCGCGGATAAGACAACAGGTGAATTCCTGGGTATCCAGGTTCTTGGAAAAGGTGCTGTAGACAAGATGGTGGATATCGCTGTAGTGGCACTGAGTCTGAAGGCCACGGTGCAGCAGCTGGAGCATCTGGATTTTGCTTATGCACCGCCGTTCTCAACCGCTATCCATCCATTTGCACACTGCATCAATATCCTTCTGAACAAGATGTCCGGTTCTTTCGAGACCTTTACTCCGGTTGAGTTTGCGGAGGGCAAGGCAGAAGGTTATAAGGTGATCGACGCTTCTTTGAAACCAACCCTGGAAGGTGTGGAGTTCATGAACCTGGAGGAAGTTGACGGAGAAGTGGAAGGACACAGCAAGGATGAGAAGATGCTTCTGGTATGTGCAAAAGGAAAAAGGGCATACATGCTGCAGAACCGCCTGAAATCTTATGGGTATACCAATACAAAGGTTCTGGAAGGCGGAAGTACCTTTAACGGGGAAGATTTGATGGAAGACTGACAAAATGAGCAATAGAAACAACAGGATCACACAGGACAGGCAAGGCCATAAAAGATAAAAAGTTGGAGGAAATTAAAATGGCAACATTAACAGTGAGCAGTGAAGATGAAAAAAGAGTAAAAGCCCTGGGCTTTTTGAGCAACAAGGGAACCGATAATTTTTCCGCCAGGATCATTACAAAGAACGGAAAAATTACAGCAGAACAGCAGATTTGTATTGGGGAGGCGGCAAAGCTGTACGGCAACGGCGCAGTTACATATACCACACGTCTTACCATTGAAGTACAGGGAGTTCCCTATGAGAAGATCGACGAGTTCCGTGCCTATATCCAGAAATGCGGGCTGGACACAGGCGGTACCGGTTCCAAAGTGCGCCCTGTGGTTTCCTGTAAAGGAACTACCTGCCAGTACGGTCTTTTAGATTCCTTTGGTCTTTCAGAGGAAATCCATGATGAGTTTTATGTAAACTGGCATGATGTAAAACTGCCTCATAAATTTAAGATCGCCGTGGGCGGATGTCCAAATAACTGCGTAAAGCCTAACCTGAATGATCTTGGTATTGTGGGCCAGCTCATTCCCAACTATGATGAGGACATGTGCAGCGGATGTAAGAAATGCGGAGTTGTGAAAGCCTGTCCTATTGATGCCGTGAAACTGGTTGACGGCATTATGGAACTTGACAGAGAGAAATGTATCAACTGTGGACGCTGTATCGGAACCTGTCATTTTGACGCCATCGAGGATGGTACTTACGGATATAAGATTTACCTGGGCGGAAGATGGGGAAAGAAAATTGCCATTGGCAAGCCTATGAGCAAGATTTTCACAACCAAGGAAGAGCTTATGAGCGTGATTGAGAAAACACTGCTTCTGTACAGGGAACAGGGAAAGACAGGGGAGCGTTTCTCCGATACCATTGAACGTCTTGGATTTGAGAATGTGGAAGCGCAGCTGATCTCTGATGAGATCCTGGAGAGGAAAGAGGAAATCCTTTCCGCCAAGCTCCATGAGGTGGGCGGAGCTACCTGTTAATAAGGAGAGTCCTGACACAAACTGTTTTTCTGCATTGACAAAAGAATTATGGATTGCTATGATTAATAGCAAAGAAACGAAGAGGGTATCTTTTACAGACACCCTCTTTTTTCTCTGCGGACTGGATAGGGGATTATGCTGTCCGGAGGAAAAGAAAAAGGAGAACACGGGTTACAAAGCAAAGGAGGCAGCTGCGATGAAATTTACAAAGATGCAGGGAATCGGCAATGATTATGTGTATGTGAACTGTTTTCAGGAGACAGTGGAAGATCCGTCTGAAGCCGCAAGAAAGGTCAGTGACCGGCATTTCGGCATTGGATCTGACGGGTTAATCCTGATCAAACCTTCAGAGAAAGCAGATTTTGAGATGGAAATGTATAACGCGGACGGCAGTCAGGGCGCCATGTGCGGCAACGGCATCCGCTGTGTGGCAAAATATGTGTACGACTACGGCCTGACAGACAAGACAAGAATCAGTGTGGATACCAAAAGCGGAATCAAATATCTGGATCTGACGGTGAAAAACGGCAGGGTAGCCCAGGTGAAAGTGAATATGGGAAAGCCGGAGTTTCACACGGAAAATATCCCCATGAAGCATAAAAAAGAAAAAGTCATCCGGGAGCCTCTGGCTGTCAATCAGCAGGTCTACGAGGTGACTGCGGTTTCCATGGGAAATCCCCATGCAGTTGTGTTCATGGATGATGTAAAAGGGCTGGATATTAAAGAAATCGGTCCGTATTTTGAGAAACACGAGGCATTTCCTGAGGGGGTTAACACAGAGTTTGTCCGGGTCCTGGACGAGAAGACCGTGGAGATGCGGGTTTGGGAGAGAGGCAGCGGGGAGACCCTGGCCTGCGGAACCGGAGCCTGTGCAGTGGCGGCGGCCTGTGTGATGAACGGATATACAGAGGAGGAGGTAACGGTAAAACTGCTGGGCGGCGACCTGAAGATTTTCTGGGACAGAAAAGAGAATACCATTTACATGACAGGTCCGGCGGAAGTGGTTTTTGACGGTACGATAGAACTATGAGATTTAGCATGACAACAGAGGACAAGCGGTTCTACAGAAATGTATGGAGGCTTGTCATGCCTATGGCACTTCAGAACCTGATCAACGTGGGGGTTACATCCACGGACGTTATCATGCTGGGAAGAGTGGGTGAGACTGCCCTTTCCGGCGTTTCCCTGGCTAACCAGGTGTACTTTATATTGTCACTGATCTTCTTCGGGCTCACCTCAGGGGCCTGTGTGCTGACTGCCCAGTATTGGGGAAAACATGATACCAGAACCATTGAGAAGGTCATGGGCATGTCTTTTCGGATCGCCATTTTGTCTGCAGCAGTATTTACGGCGCTGGCTCTGTGTGTGCCGGACCTGCTGATGCGGATCTTTACTTCGGACGAGGCGATCATTGCGGAGGGCGTGAGTTATCTGCGGATCGTGGCATTTTCATACATACTTGCAGCGTTTACCAATGTATATCTGAACATAATCAGAAGTATTGAGCGTGTGGTCATCGCCACGGTGGTGTACGCCACATCCCTGTCTGTGAATATCATACTGAATGCAATATTTATCTTCGGCCTTTTTGGGGCGCCGGCTCTGGGGGCAGCGGGTGCGGCTATCGGCACGCTCTGCGCCAGGGCTGTGGAGGTTATCATTGTGGTATATTATGCGCGGAAGAAAAATGATGTGGTCCGCATCCGCATAAAAGATATGTTTAAGAGATATAAGTGGCTGGAAAAGGACTTTTTCGTGTATGCGTTTCCGGTGCTCCTCAATGAATTTGCCTGGGGCGCGGGTATGGCTGCCATATCCTCCATTGTAGGGCATCTGGGCAGCGCCTCTGTGGCAGCGCATTCCGTGGCACAGGTGTGCAGACAGTTGTCCATGGTCATTGCCTTTGGCATCTCCAACGCCACGGCCATCATGATAGGCAAGGCGATCGGGGAGAAGAAAGAGGAACTTGCCAGGGACTATGGAAACCGGTTTGCCAAGCTGTCCCTCTTGTTTGGGGCGGCGGGAGGTATCCTGATCCTGTTCATTTCTCCCTTTGTGTGCAATATGCTGAAACTGACGCCTCTGGCAAAATCCTATCTTCAGGTCATGATGGTGATCATGTCCTATTATGTGGTGGGGCAGTCCTTTAACTCCACGTTGGTGGTGGGCGTGTTCCGGGCCGGGGGTGATACCATGTTCGGGCTGTTTTTGGATGTGGGGATCATGTGGCTCTGCTCTATTTTCGCTGCGGCTGTGGCAGCCTTTGTGATACATGTACCCATGCCATGGGTTTACATAATCTTGTGCAGCGATGAAGTGATAAAGGTGCCGTTTTCCTGGAAGCGGTATAAAAGTTATAAATGGCTTAATAATATTACGCGATAAAAAATGCAGAGGCCACAGGGCTTTGATGGGGATATTGGATTAAATTCGTCAAGAATTTGTGCAATATTCCCACTTCCATTTCAAAGAAAAACATGATATACTTTGTGATACAAAATCTGGTAATAACAAAAGAATAAAATAATAAGTGACACAAGATGTAGTGCTGCAATGAGGTGAAGGCAATGATTTATGTGATTAAAAAAGACGGAACAAGAGAAGAATTTGACGTACAGAAGATAGTCAGAGCAGTCAATAAATCCGCGGAAAGAATTATGTACAGCTTTACGGAGCAGGAGATTGACTTTCTGTGCAGATATGCCACAGATAAGGCAGAATCCCTGGGAAAGGGTGAAATCACTATCCAGGAGATGCACAATATCGTGGAGGGAGCACTGGAGCAGGTGAACCCTGCGGTTGCCAAGAGCTACCGGGATTACAGAAATTATAAGCATGATTTTATCCACATGATGGACGAGGTGTATACCAAAAGCCAGTCCATCCGTTATATCGGTGACAAGAGTAATGCAAATACGGACAGTGCTCTGGTCGCGACCAAGAGGAGCCTGATATTTAATGAACTGAACAAGGAACTGTACCGTAAATTCTTTATGAACCGCAATGAGCTGCAGGCATGTAAGGACGGTTATATTTACATTCACGACCAGTCCGCAAGGCTGGATACCATGAACTGCTGTCTCTTCGATGTGGCCAATGTGCTGAAGGGCGGATTTGAGATGGGGAATGTGTGGTACAATGAACCGAAGACACTGGATACCGCCTTTGATGTTATGGGGGATATCATTCTGAGTACAGCGGCCCAGCAGTACGGCGGGTTTACCGTGCCGGAGGTGGATAAGATACTTGCCCCTTATGCAGAGAAAAGCTACAGAAAATACAGAGAAGAATTTTTAAAATATGTAGACCCGGAGTGGGAACACGCGCAGGAGAAAGCGGAAACGTACGCATATGACAAGGTACAGCGGGATTTTGACCAGGGATGGCAGGGCATTGAGTACAAGCTCAATACCGTGGGTTCCTCCAGAGGAGACTATCCGTTTGTGACAGTGACACTGGGGCTGGGAACCGGGCGCTTTGAGAAGATGTGCAGTATTTCCCTGCTCAATGTGCATAAAGAAGGACAGGGAAAAGCAGGACACAGGAAACCGGTGCTGTTTCCCAAGATCGTCTTCTTATATGACGAGGCCATTCACGGGGAGGGCGGTGCCAGCGAGGATGTGTTTGAGGCCGGTATTGCGTGCTCAGCCAAAACCATGTATCCGGACTGGCTGTCCATGAGCGGGGAAGGCTATATTTCCAGTATGTACAAAAAGTATAAAAAGGTGATCAGTCCCATGGGATGCCGCGCCTTTTTAAGCCCCTGGTATGAGCGGGGCGGTATGACACCTGCGGATGACCGGGATGTGCCCGTGTTTGTGGGAAGGTTCAATGTGGGGGCTGTCAGCCTGCATCTGCCCATGATCCTGGCAAAAGCCAGAGCGGAGAACCGTGATTTTTATGAGGTGCTTGACTTTTATCTGGAGATGATCCGCCAGCTTCATATCAGAACTTATGACTACCTGGGGGAGATGAAAGCATCCACCAATCCGCTGGCATACTGTGAGGGCGGATTTTACGGAGGCAGTTTAAAACCCTCTGACAAGATAAAACCCCTTCTGAAGCCTATGACAGCTTCCTTTGGCATCACCGCGCTCAACGAGCTGCAAGAGCTGTACAACGGAAAGTCTATCCGGGAGGACGGTGCCTTTGCCCTGGAAGTCCTTCAGTATATCAACAGTAAGGTGACCCAGTTCAAGGAGGAGGACGGCAATCTGTACGCGATCTACGGCACCCCGGCAGAGAGCCTGTGTGGTCTGCAGGTGGAGCAGTTCAGGAAGATGTACGGCATCGTGGAGGGCGTGTCGGACCGTCCCTATGTCAGCAACAGTTTCCACTGCCATGTGACAGAGGAGATCACCCCCATTGAGAAGCAGGACTGCGAGGGCCGTTTCTGGGAGCTGTGCAACGGCGGCAAGATCCAGTATGTGCGCTATCCCATCGGGTACAACACAGATGCGATCCGGGCGCTGGTGAGAAGAGCCATGACGCTGGGATATTATGAGGGTGTGAATCTTTCCCTGGCTTACTGTGATGACTGCGGCCATGAGGAGCTGGAGATGGATGTGTGCCCGGTCTGCGGATCCACAAACCTGACTAAGATTGACAGGATGAACGGGTATCTGTCGTACAGCCGTGTACATGGTGATACCAGGCTGAACACTGCCAAGATGGCGGAGATTGCAGAGCGCAGATCCATGTAAAGCGCAGAGATGACGGACAAGGATAAGGCTGCCCTTTTGGGGCGGCCTTTTGTGTGGTTTTTTGAGGTTTTGTGATGTTTTTCCATTCCCTTTTTTTTAGAAGTGTGGTACGATTAATTCGATTTCGTTTTGTGAGGAAAACGGGAAAAGAGCAAGACACAGGGGAGAGAAAGGACGGAACAACATGAACTCTTATAATTATTTACTGGACCTGGCGCTTATATTACTGAGCACCAAGGTTTTTGGACTTCTTACCAGGAAAGTCAGGATGCCTCAGGTGGTGGGCGCCCTGCTTGCGGGACTGCTTTTGGGGCCGGCCTGTTTTGGGATACTGAAGCAGACGGAATTTATCCACGAAGTGTCGGAGATCGGTGTCATTGTGCTGATGTTCTGCGCAGGCCTGGAGACAGATATTGATGAACTGAAAAGGAGCGGCAAGGCCTCTTTTGTCATTGCCCTTTTAGGTGTGCTGGTTCCGCTTGCGGGAGGATTTGGAGTAGCCTGGTTCTTTAACCGGCCGGGCATGATAGCATCCAATGCGTCAGCAAGTATTATGCTGCAGAACATTTTTATCGGTGTCATTCTGACAGCCACCAGTGTGAGCATATCTGTGGAGACCTTAAAAGAGATGGGCAAGTTAAACACCAAGGCCGGTAATGCCATTCTGGGCGCTGCCATCATTGATGATGTGCTGGGCATTATCGCTCTGACTGTCATCACAAGCCTGGCGGATTCCAGCGTCAATGTGGTGGTTGTATTTGCAAAGATCGTGGGATTCTTCGTGTTCGTAGGTGTCGGCGGCTATGTGCTTCACATAGTTTTTAAAAAATGGGTGAAAGGTTATGAGAGGGACCTGCAGCGGTTCGTCATTATCTCCTTTGTTATCTGTCTGCTCTTTTCCTATTGTGCAGAAAAGTTTTTCGGTGTTGCGGACATTACAGGGGCATTTTTCGCAGGTCTGATCATCACAAAGACAACGCACACCAATTATATTGCAAGGCGGTTTGGGATTTTGTCCTATATTCTGCTGTCACCGGTGTTTTTTGCCAGCATTGGTATTCAGGTGGAACTTCCGGATATGAGTCCCATGATCGTGACATTTGCTGTGGTTCTGGTCATTGTCGCTGTGCTCACTAAGATCGTGGGCTGCGGTGTGGGCGCTAAAGTCTGTCAGTATAAGAACAAGGACTGTGTCCGCATCGGCATGGGCATGGTATCCAGAGGCGAGGTGGCCCTCATTGTTGCCGCAAAGGGCAATGCAGTAGGTCTGATGTCCTCCGCCCTTCTGGGGCCGATCGTGGTAGTGGTAGTTATCACTACGATCATTTCACCTATTCTGCTCAAGATGACCTTCAGTGAGAAGAGCGGCAAGGTGGAATATCAGGAGAATGAATACGCAAAACATATAGAAGAAGCCGAGGCGGCTGGAAAAAGCGATGCGTCCCGTTATGTGGGCGGAAAGCAGCAGGGAAAATAGAAACGGAAGGAAGTACAACAGATGAAGCTGAATCAGGCGGAAATATTGCAGAATTACCGCATAACCAGCGTTCAGGAGCAGGAAAAGATCCAGCGGCGCCTGGAGGCTCTGGGGATTCTGGAGGGGACAAAGGTAGTGGTCCTGAACAGAAAGAACAATGGTTCCACCATTATCAAGGTGAGAGGGACCAGATGGGCGCTTGGCAATGAGATCGCGGAGGGAATAGAAGTGGAGGAGCTTGGAGGATGAAAGAGGAAATTCGCGTAGGCTTTGCAGGCAATCCAAACTGCGGCAAGACCACTTTGTTTAACGCATATACAGGGGCAAACCTGAAGGTTGCCAACTGGCCGGGTGTCACGGTTGAGAAAAAAGAGGGGGAGACATCCTATAAAGGGCAGAAGATGAGGCTGATCGACCTGCCCGGCATTTACAGTCTCACCTCCTACTCCATGGAGGAGATGGTATCCCGGAAGGTTATTCTGGGCGGTGAGGTGGATGTGATCGTAAATGTTGTGGATGCCTCCGCTCTGGAAAGGAATCTGTATCTGACGCTGCAGCTTCTGGAGCTGGGGAAACCGGTCATCCTGGCTCTTAACATGATGGATATTGTGGAGGAGCGGGGAATGGAGCTGGACCTTCACAGACTTCCGGAAATGCTGGGCAATATTCCGGTGGTGCCTGTGTCTGCCAGAAAGAGGAGCGGCCTGGATGTACTTCTGCACGCAGTCAAGCATCATTATGAGGAGCCTGTGGCTGATCCGGTTGTCACTTACAGTCCGGATATTGAGAGAAAGATCCTGGAAGTGTCCAAGCGTATTAAAGCGGAACATCCTGACAGTGAAAATATCCGCTGGCACAGTATAAAGATCCTGGAAAATGATGAGCAGATATTCAAGGAGCATCCCCTTGATGTGTCTGACCTGATGGACAAGGATTATGAAAAACAGATCATCAATCAGAAATATGAATATATAGAGTCAGTTCTGGAAGAGTGTGTTTTCTATAAGGGAAACAGGGAATCCCTGACAGAGAAAGCGGACAGGGTTTTGACCCATCCCGTCTGGGGCGTTCCGGTTTTCCTGGGGATTATGGCGATGGTGTTTTTTCTTACCTTTACGGTGGGGGATGCCGTCAAAGGATTGTTTGAATCCTGGATGGATCTGGCTTTTACCGTGGCAAGGAACACCCTGGAAAATCTGGGTACCGCGGACTGGCTTGTCTCCCTGATCGTGGACGGGATCATGACCGGTGTGGGTGGTATCCTGACCTTTCTGCCTAACATCTTTATCCTGTTTCTGGCTCTGGCCTTTTTGGAGGACAGCGGCTATATGGCGCGTGTGGCCTATGTTATGGATGGGATCATGGGAAGGGTGGGACTCTCTGGCAAGGCATTTCTTCCCATGGTGCTGGGATTTGGGTGTACGGTTCCTGCCGTCATGGCATCCCGGACGCTGGAAAACCAGGAGGACAGGAAGAAGACCATACTCCTGACACCGTTTATGTCCTGTTCGGCAAGGCTGCCCATTTACGTTCTGTTTGCGGATATGTTCTTCGGAAAGTATGCCATGATCGCTGCTTTTTCCCTCTATGCGCTGGGTCTTCTCATGGCAATAGCCATAGCGCTGGTGATAGGAAAAGTGTGGAAGAGTGAAGAGAAAGCAACCCTTCTGATCGAACTTCCTGATTATAAAGTGCCGAATGCCAGGACGATCCGCATATATGTGTGGGAAAAGGTGAAGGATTATCTGACAAAAGCAGGTACAACCATTTTTGTTGCCTCCATTGTTATCTGGTTTATCCTGAATTACGGTATCCATGGCATGACTGCGGATGTGACACAGAGCTTCGGCGCGAAGATCGGAAAAGTGCTGGCACCGCTGCTGGTTCCGGCAGGGCTGGGCACATGGCAGATCGTGGTGGCGCTGATCTCCGGTCTGTCTGCCAAAGAGGTAGTAATATCCAGTTTTTCCGTGCTCTACGGTGTGAACAATGTAAACTCCGTGCAGGGGATGGCAGTGCTCAGCGCTTCACTGGGTACTGTGGGATTCGGTGCACTGAATGCCTACTCCCTGATGGTATTCTGTCTGCTGTATACACCGTGTGTGGCAACACTGGCCACTATCAAGAGGGAAACAAGGTCCTGGGCCTGGACTTTAAAAATGGTGTTGTTCCAGCTCATACTGGCATACGCGGCATCTGTGCTGGTCTTCCAGGTGGGAAGTCTGTTCCTGTAGTCTCCTGGTATGCCGTCGGTCAGAAACCATAGCAGCGGTGCTGCAGCTATGGTTTCTGGCCGGATGGCGTACCTGTGACAATCGTGTAAGAATCAATTATAGTGGGGGTGCTGTATCGGGCTTCGCAGGGAGCTTTTGGGTGCGGCACCTCCTTTGAATAGGAGGGAATATGGCAGTTACCATTATACTTGCTGCTGCGGTGGCAGCCTATGCCGGGTTTGTGATCCGAAAAAAGGTGAAAGATATAAAAAAAGGAAAATTCTGCAGCTGCAGCGGCAGCTGTGCGGACTGCGGCAGAGGCTGCGGGGGGCAGAAAAAGAAGGTGGATGAGTCATGAAGATCATGCTTATGGCAGTGAATGCCAAATATATACATTCTAATCTGGCGGTATACAGCCTGCAGTCTTATGCGGCCGGGCATGGGATCCGGGCAGATATTGCAGAGTATACCATTAATCAGCAGAAGGATGAGATCCTGCGGGGAGTATACAGGCAGAAGCCGGATGTACTTTGTGTATCCTGCTATATCTGGAATATTTCCTATGTAAAAGAGCTTATGGGGGATGTGAAAAAGATTCTGCCGGATACGGATATCTGGGTGGGTGGACCGGAGGTTTCTTTTGATGCGGAGACGTTTTTAAAGGGCTGTCCTTGGGCCTGCGGTGTTATGTGCGGGGAGGGGGAGGAGACTTTCCTGGAACTGGCCTCCCATTATGTGCAGCAGACAGGGAGCTTGGAAGACATTCAGGGGATCGTTTTCAGACAGGGCGAAGACATGATAAAGACAGGCCAAAGGCCCATCATGGATATGGACAAACTGGTATTTCCCTATGGGGATATGTCCTTGTTCTCTCATAAGATCATCTACTATGAGAGCAGCCGTGGCTGTCCTTTTTCCTGCAGCTACTGCCTGTCCTCCATTGACAAAAAACTGCGGTTCCGCAGCCTGGACCTGGTGCTTGATGAACTGCAGTTTTTTCTGGATCAAAGGGTGCCCCAGGTGAAATTTGTGGACCGCACATTCAACTGCAAAAAAGAACACGCCATGGCTGTCTGGACATATCTCAGGGACCATGACAACGGGGTAACGAACTTTCATTTTGAGATTGCCGCTGATTTATTGACAGAGGAAGAGATCAGTCTGATCGCTACCATGCGGCCGGGGCTGATCCAGCTTGAAATCGGGGTGCAGTCCACCAATGAAAAGACCATCCGGGAAATACGGAGAAAGACCAGTTTTGATAAAATTGAGGAGACCGTAAAGAAAGTGCAGAAGGGGCAGAATGTGCATCAGCATCTGGATCTGATCGCGGGACTTCCTTTTGAGGATTACAAAAGCTTCTGCCATTCCTTTGATCAGGTTTACAGCCTCAGGCCCCAGCAGCTTCAGCTTGGGTTTCTGAAGGTATTAAAAGGTTCTTATATGTATGAGAGGGCAGAGGCGTACGGATGTGTCTATCAGGAGACAGAACCCTATGAAGTCCTGAGGACCGACTGGATTTCCTATGGGGATATTTTGAAATTAAAAGGTGTGGAGGAGATGGTGGAGGTTTATTATAACAGCAGCCAGTTTATCCGCACAGTGACAGCTATGGAAGAGCTGTTTGCAGATGCCTTTTCCATGTATGAGGCTCTGGCAGCGTTTTATGATGAAAAGGGATACCGGGGGATCTCCCACACGCGTATCCGGAGGTATGAAATCCTTCTGGAATATCTGGAGGAGAGGCAGCAGGCGGATATGGCGTATTTCCGGGAACTGATGCTGTTTGACCTGTATGCCAGGGAAAACCTGAAGACCAGGCCTGCCTGGGCATGTGACATGGCACCCTATAAGAAAAAAGTAATGGAGTTCTACAAAAAAGAGGAGGAAGCCCCGGTTCTCCTTGGGGACTACAAAGGATATCAGGCCAGACAGACCATGAAAATGACCCATCTGGAAGTTTTCCACTACGATATAATGCGCGTTAGTGAGAAGCGTGCCGGCATTGTGCGAACAGCGGATGGCCAACATGCATTGCCTGCAAGAGGGGAGTTTCCGGTGCTTTTTGATTACCGGAAGCGGAACCCGCTGACTTATGATGCCGCCATGTACGCGGCTGACCTGCAGCTGTAGATGGGAACCGGGCCAGGCATGGACAGCAGCGGTAAATGTTTTGCCGGGAAACGGATTATAAAAATAAAGGAGATGACCATGACAAAAAGGACAAAAGAGATACTTGATAAACTGGATGAAGTCTATACAACAGAATATAAATGTTATCTGAACCATGAAAATCCGGGCCAGCTTCTGATCGCTACCATGTTAAGCGCCCAGTGTACAGATGCCAGGGTTAATATAGTGACAAAGGATTTATTTAAAAAGTACCCGGATATGCAGGCATTTGCCCATGCGGATTTAAAGGAGCTGGAGCAGGATATTAAGCCCACGGGATTCTATCACAACAAGGCAAAGAATATTATAGGATGTGCGCAGATGGTCTGTGAAAAATACGGCGGTGAGGTGCCGAGCACCCTGGAGGAGCTGACACTGCTTCCGGGCGTGGGGCGTAAGACTGCCAATGTCATCCGGGGAAATATTTTTCATGAGCCCAGTGTTGTGGTGGATACCCATGTAAAGCGGATCTCCAAACGCCTGGGATTCACAAAAGAGGAGGACCCTGAAAAGATTGAGATGGATCTTATGAAGGTTCTGCCAAAGGAACACTGGATCCTCTATAATATACAGATCATCACCTTTGGACGGCAGATCTGCTTTGCCAGAAGTCCGAAATGTGAGGAATGTTTTTTGACAGATTACTGTAAAGAGTATAAAGAACGACAAAAAAAGAAAAGGAAAAAGTAACGGATCAGCAGGCCCGGAGTTACTGTTCACTGGGTGAAGGCATCTGAACGTAACGGTTCAGTTTGTCTGAACTGTTACATGTGAACAGCAACGGTACGGACACTTACCGAGCAGTTACAGGGGAATTAAGGATATGGATGCATATATAGCTCTGGACCTGGAGACTACGGGATTGTCACCAAAATCAGACAGGATCCTGGAAATAGGCACTGTCAGGGTGGTGAATGGAATTGTGGAGGAAAGATGCAGCACACTCATTGATCCAAGGATGGAGATTCCGGAAAAGGTCACAGAACTGACGGGAATCACCCAGGATATGGTGGCGGGGATGCCGGAAATAAAAGATGTGGTGGCAGGTCTTGTTGCGTTCTGCGGTGATCTGCCGCTTCTGGGCCATAATATTATGTTTGACTACAGGTTTGTAAAGCACAGTGCAGTCAACAGCGGCCTCACTTTTGAGGCGGAGGGAATGGATACTCTGAAAATTTCCAGAGCGCTGCTTGCAGACCTTCCGAGCCGCAGCCTGCAGAGCCTCCGCTTACACTATGGGATCCCCCAGGAGAATGCCCACAGGGCACTGGACGATGCACTGACAACACACCTTCTGTATCAAAGGCTGAAACGTGAGTACGGTGAAGACAATGCAGAGCTGTTTACACCCAAAAAACTGAATTACAGAGTAAAAAAGCAGGGACCTGCCACACAGGCACAAAAACGCCACTTGCAGGAATTAGTAAAATATCATAGAATAGAGCTTAGCATGGATGTGGAGAGCCTGACTAAAAATGAAGCCTCCAGACTGATAGATACGATCCTAGGGTCTTATGGAAAGATTAAGAGGTGAAATGACAATGATGAATATGAACAATAAAAAAGTGAAACGCGTGGTTGCAGGTATTGTGGCAGGGATTCTGGTCCTGGCTATGGTCCTTCCCATGGCATTGTCCTTTTTAAACTGACAGACAGAGAGGACAGGGAACATGAAGATAGGAAAATTACCGGAACCGGTGCTGATCCGTTCCGTTTTAAAAGAAGTACAGCATAGAAGGCCGGAGGTCCTGGTCGGACCGGCAGTGGGACAGGACTGTGCGGTTTTGGAGCCGGCAAAAGGAGATGTGCTGGTATTCTCCTCTGACCCCATCACCGGGACCGTGAAGGATATCGGAAGCCACAGTGTGCATATCACAGCCAATGACCTGGCTGCTTCCGGGGCAGAGCCTCTGGGGATCATGGTGACGATACTTTTGACACCGGAGACAGAGGAAGCACAGCTAAAAGAGATGATGCGGGGGCTGGAGGCAGCCTGTGAACAGTTGAATATTGAGGTTATGGGAGGGCACACGGAGATCACAGATGTGGTGAAGCAGCCTCTCATTTCCATAACAGGTGTGGGCAGGATTCCAAAAGAAGAAGTTTTGACCACCTCTGCGGCAAAGCCCGGCCAGGATGTTGTCATAACAAAATGGATCGGACTGGAAGGCACTTCCATTGCTGCCAAAGAGAAAGAGGAAACTCTGCTGGAGCGTTTTGCCCCTTCTTTTGTGGAGACGGCGAAAAGGTTTGACCAGTATCTCTCCGTGGTACCCGAGGCCAGAGTGGCAAAAGCCTGGGGTGTTTCTGCCATGCATGACATTACGGAGGGCGGTGTGTTCGGTGCGCTCTGGGAGATGGGAAGCGGTTCCGGCACGGGTCTTGATATTGATCTGAAGAAGATACCCATTCGGCAGGAGACGGTGGAGGTGTGTGAGGTGCTGGGGCTGAACCCTTATATCCTCATGTCCAGCGGCTCTATGCTCATAACCACGGATGACGGTTTTGGTCTGGTCAGAAAGCTGGGGCAGGCGGGCATTCATGCGGCAGTGGTGGGAAAAGTCACGGACAGCAATGACAGGATCCTGAGAAATGGTGAGGATACCAGATATCTGGATAAACCCCAGAGTGACGAGCTTTATAAAATATATCTTGGATAAAGATCCGCAGGCGGACCGGAAAGCGTCCGGGCGGAAAAAGAGGCGAAGCAATTATGGCAAAACTTAACATTGTACTTTTCGAGCCGGAGATTCCGGCAAATACAGGAAATATCGGGAGAACCTGTGTGGCCACAGGCACCAGACTGCATTTGATCGAGCCTTTGGGCTTCATGCTGAATGAAAAGGCGATCAAACGCGCAGGGATGGACTACTGGAAGGACCTGGATGTGACCACCTACATTAATTATGAGGATTTTCTGGAGCGCAATCCGGGGGCGAAAATATATATGGCAACAACAAAAGGCCCTCAGACTTATGTGGATGTCCGGTATGAGGAGGACTGTTACATTATGTTCGGCAAAGAGAGTGCCGGGATTCCTGAGGAGATCCTTCTGGAAAACCAGGAGACAGCCATCCGTATCCCTATGATCGGAAATATCCGTTCTCTGAATCTGGCTAATTCCGTGGCTATCGTACTCTATGAGGCGCTGCGGCAGAATCATTTTGACCATATGCAGATGGAGGGACATCTGACGAAATACGATTGGAATTAATAGAAGGCACAAAAATAACAGGCAGCCAAAATCAGTATGATCCACTGTATTTGGCTGCCTGTTGTTTTTAGTTTTTGTTTTCGGTGCCTTTAGAAAGCGTGAAGATAAATTCCGTTCCCACGCCCTCTGTGCTTATGACATTGATATGCTGGTTATGAGAATTGATGATCTCCTTGACAATAGAAAGTCCAAGTCCGGTGCCTTTTCTGTCCTTGCCTCTTGAGGGGTCGGTTTTGTAGAAGCGGTCCCAGATTTTCGGAAGGCTGCTCTTGGGGATACCGCAGCCCGAGTCCTTTACGGAGACAAATACAGTCTCATGTTTTATGGTGGTCTCCACCTTGATGACGGAATCTGCGGGACTGAATTTGATGGCATTGTCAATGAGGTTATAAAGGACCTGCTGGATCTTGCCCATGTCTGCGGAAACATACAGGGTCTGGCCTGTGAGCAGCAGTTCAATGGAAATGCGTTTTTCCCGGCAGGTGCCCTCAAAGGCGGCAGCAGTGGTCTTGATGGTATTGTTGATATCAAAGTTCGTATAGTCCAGCATCCTGCCCTTTTCATCCATGTCATTCAGGGTGAGAAGACTCTGGGTCAATTTGTAGAGGCGGTCTGTCTCGTACACCACAATGTTCAGATACTTGGTCTGCAGTTCAGGGGGGATCGTGCCGTCCAGGATGGCCTCTGTATAGCCTTTGATGGAAGTCAGAGGGGAGCGGAAGTCATGGGAAACATTGGAGACGAATTTCCGCTGGTATTCTCCTGTCTTGTCAAGCTCATCAGACATATAATTCAGAGTCAGGGCAAGATAGCCCATCTCATCCCTGGTGTAAACCGGGATATTGTGTTTCAGGTTACCTGAGGCGAACTGGTCCGCTCCCGCAATGATCTTCTTCAGGGGACGATAGACCATGAAGGAAAATACAGCCAGCATTAAAAGCATGACCAGAAAAATGATCAGGATCAGAATGTAAATAATATTCATGACATCATTTTCCTGCTCCTGCAGAATGGACATGGGCAGATGCATGGCAACATAGCCCTGAATGGACATTTTCCAGGTGACAGGCACCATGACGCTGAGATGGTCCTCCTCAAACTGGCTGTAAAAGCTGCCAATCTGGTAATAGGAGCCGCTGGAATGTCCGGGGTTAAAATGCTCTATGATCTTTTTCTCCTCCGCGGAAAAATCATCGGAGGTATTCAGAAGAATCTCACCCTTGGGACTGATGAGCCAGATCTCCGCATCCTGATAGATGGACAGGGTTTTCAGATTCATGGCCACACTGTCCAGGGAGGCCTGTTCCTGATAATATTTGGAGGCTCTGTTTTCCGCTATGGAGGCAGCTTCCCGGTATAAATCTCCGCTGTAGACATCTTCCAGGTGGCTTTCCACCATGGAGGGGCCTATCATGGAAACTGCGAAGAATCCCATAAACCCCAGGATCAGGAAGAAGGCCACAAACTTGATATAAAGCGATTTTTTCATCCGTTTTTGACCTCGAATTTATAGCCAATACCCCATACGGTGCTGATCGACCAGGCGGGGTGGTCCTTTATTTTTTCTCTCAGACGTTTGATATGTACGTCCACGGTCCTTGTGTCACCGATATATTCATATCCCCAGATGTGGTCCAAAAGCTGTTCCCTTGTGAAGACCTGATTGGGGGAAGCAGCCAGAAAGTAGAGAAGCTCCAGTTCCTTTGGCGGCATATCCACCTGTTTTCCGTAGTACACAACAGAATAGTTGGTCAGATTGATGGCCAGGTCCGGATATTCCACGTATTTTCCTGAAGGCTGGTTTCCGGGAGCCACGGTGGGCTGGTAGCGGCGGAGGACGGCTTTCACTCTTGCCACCAGTTCCTTAGAGTCAAAAGGCTTGATCATATAATCATCCGCGCCCAGCTCCAGTCCCAGCACCTTGTCAAAAATCTCCCCTTTGGCGGAGAGCATGATGATGGGAACATTGGATTTGTGGCGGATCTCCCTGCAGACCTGATAGCCGTCCATACCCGGCAGCATCAGATCCAGTAAAATGAGGTTGGGGCCAAAGGAGGCGAAGGCCTTCAGAGCCTCCTCCCCGTCATTGACGATCATGGTGTCAAAGCATTCTTTGGTGAGGTACAGAGAGATAAGCTCTGCTATGTTGTTGTCATCATCAACGATCAGTATTTTCTGTTTCGCAGCCATTATATACCCCCTATGGTTTATTTCTTGAATTCTACTATGGTGACTCCGGCATCCCCTTCGCCGAATTCAGCCAGATGATAGTCTTTTACATATTTCAGGCGTTTTAAGTAATTGTGGATTCCCTTTCTCAGGGCGCCTGTGCCCTTTCCATGGACTACGCGGACACTGTTTAAGTGCGCCAGATATGCGTCATCCAGGTATTTGTCCAGCTCTGCCACCGCCTCATCCACGGTTTTGCCCAGCAGATTGATCTCTGTGCTGACAGAGGCGGATTTGTTCATTTTTATCTTGCCGGCCCCTGTTTTGGAAAGTGCCGGGCCTGTGATGACCGGTTCATCCAGAAGCTGCAGGTCCGAAATGTGTACCTTGGAGCGCAGGATGCCCATTTGTACAAAGAGCATTCCTTTGGCATCGGGTTTGGAGCTTACGGTCCCTTTTACATTCATACTCAGTACCTTGATGGAGTCGCCCAAAGATAAATCCTGGGGGCGGAGTGTGGATGTTTTTTTAGGAGGTGTTTTAAGGGCAACCTTTTTGCCTGCGGAATCCATTTTTTTGCGCAGTTCGGAACGTCTCTGCTCCAGTTCTTTGGCGGAGAGGGTTTCTTTACCGGCCTTGTTGAATACTTTCATGGTCTGGTCTGCGTACTCCTTGGCCTCCCGCAGTACACGGTGTGCTTCCTCGTTGGCCTGGGCAAGGATCCGTTCTTTACGCTGTTCCAGTTTGTCCTGTTTTTCTTCAAGCTGTGCCTTCAGGGCTTTGATCTCTTCTTTGTAGGAAGCGATCTCCTCCCGTTCCGTTTCAATTGTTATGCGGCTCTGCTCCAGGCTGGTCAGTACATCTTCAAAGGATTCATCCTCCTGGCTGATCTGCTCTTTGGCGCGGTCAATAATATGTTCCGGCAGCCCAAGCTTGCCGGAGATGGCAAAGGCATTACTCTTTCCGGGAATACCTATGAGCAGACGGTATGTGGGACGCAGGGTCTCCACGTCAAATTCACAGGATGCGTTCTCAACACCGGGGGTGGAGAGGGCATAGACCTTCAGTTCACTGTAATGGGTAGTTGCCATAACACGCACACCCCGCTCATGCAGGGAGGAGAGGATGGCGATTGCCAGAGCAGCACCCTCTGTGGGGTCTGTTCCGGCACCCAGCTCGTCAAAGAGCACCAGGGAATCTTTGTCCGCTTTTTCAATGAAACGTACCACATTGGTCATGTGGGAGGAGAAGGTACTGAGGCTTTGTTCAATGCTCTGCTCATCGCCGATATCTGCGTAGACTTCCTTAAAAACGCTGAGGCGGGAGTTGTCAAAGGCCGGTATGTGAAGGCCGGACTGTCCCATGAGGGTCAAAAGCCCAACTGTTTTTAAAGATACGGTCTTGCCGCCTGTGTTGGGGCCTGTGACTACCAGCAGGTCAAAGGATTCGCCCAGGCGCACGTCAATGGGTACTACCTGGTGCTTTTCAATTAGCGGATGGCGGGCTTTTTTTATGTCAATGATCCCATCCCGGTTGAAGACAGGTTCTGAGGCGTTCTGGGATTTCGCCAGCAGGGCGCGGGCAAAGATGAAATCCAGTTCTACCATGATTTTCAGGTTGTCACCGATAAGTTCCAGATTTTCGGCAGCTAATTCGCTTAAGTTTGACAGCACGATCTCTATTTCCTGCTGCTCCTCGATCTCCAGTTCCCGCAGGTCATTGTTTAATTTTACTACAGCCATCGGTTCTACAAAAATAGTGGAGCCGGTGGAGGACTGGTCATGGATCATACCGGGTACCTGGCCTTTGTGCTCTGCTTTTACAGGGATACAGTAGCGGCCATTCCGCATGGTGATCACCGCATCCTGCAGATAAGAGCGGGAGCCGCCGTTCACAATGGAAGTAAGCTGGCTGTGTATCTTGTCGTTGGCGTTTTTCATGGAGCGCCGTACCTGGCGGAGTCCCGGGCTTGCGTCGTCGGCGATCTCCTCCTCGGAGAGGATACAGCGCCTTATCTCTGCAGACAGGGGAGTCAGGGGTTGAAGTACCTCAAACATGCTGTCCAGGGAGTCTGTACGGTCATCCTCGTTTTCCTTTCTGGAGTACGCTTTTGCCCGGTTTGTATTTTCCAGCAGGGAGCAGACAGCCAGCAGTTCACCGGCGCCCAGGGTACTTCCCACTTCCAGGCGCTTTAAGGAGCCGCGAACGTCCTTTACCCCGCCGAAAGACAGGCTGCCCTTCTGATAGACCCGGGCCAGGGCATCTGCAGTTTCCTGCTGCATCACTTCAATTTTTCCGATCTCATCCAGCGGAGCCAGTTCCCGGCACAGGGCCTTTCCCATGGAACATGTGGCAAAGCTCTCCAGTTGTTCTATGATTTTGTGATACTCAAGAGTTTTTAATGCTTTTTCATTCATAAATTTCACCTTTTTCAGTATATCATTGATATGTCCGGTTCTGTGATGGCATACTATGGCCATGATACAGATATGTTACTATTCACAGCCCTGCAAAAAACGCAGTTCTGTAAACAGTAACACGCTTCGCGATGCACAGATATGGAGCATGCTGCCCCATATCGCGCTGGCTGCCTCGGGATTTTCATGCGCAAGCGCATAAAAACGCCTCGCGGGACAACAGCCGTGAATAGTAACACAGATATTCTTATTCTAACGCAAAATTGCCGGAAAGGAAAGGTGCATTTTATGAGTAGGAGAAATAATTTTCTCCTTCTTCACAAATTGTTCATATCTGTCTGATAAAATAGTTAAAAGTTATTGTAACTGTTCAGTACCTTCACAGTTACAAGCAAAAATCCATGCAGAATCGCCTATGGCGATGGGATTTTTGCCTGGCTGTTGAACGTTTTCTTACGGTCAGCGCAGTAAATGCGCAGACCTGCTGTATAGTTACAAATTATTGCATCTTTTACAGAGCGGCAGGAGATGTGTTATGGATGATGAAAAAAAAGAAGATTTAAGGCACGAGGACGAAAAGCAGGAACAGGACAGTATAACAGATAATTATGAGTTTCTGAAAGAGACAATCAAAGAGCGCCCTATTGATAAAAAAAAGCTGGCCAGGCACGCCGGCTTTCTTGCAGCCGGTGGCGTTCTTTTCGGACTTGTGGCTGCGCTGACATTTGCTTATGTGGAACCCAAGATAGAGAAAAACATGCAGCGCAAAGAGGTTCCTTATGTAAATATTCCTGGGGATGAAGAACCCGGGACACAGGAGGAGCAGTCTTCAGAAGACAACGGGCAGGAAGAACCGCAGACAGGGGACAATACCGGGGAGGACAGCCAGACAGCCCAGGCGGAACCCAGGGAAATCACGCTGGATGATTACGAGAACCTGTATACGGAGATCCTGAAGCAGGCGGAGGAACCTAAGAAAGCCATGGTGACTGTGATCGGCAGCAAAAAGGACGAGGACTGGTTTCAAACGCCTTATGAGAACCAGATATCAGGTCTGATCGTGGCAGATAACGGGCAGGAGATGTTTATACTCACAGAGTATAGGATCGTGGAGAATGTGGACCGGATCCAAGTGGTATTTTGTGACGGAAGCATGGTGGATGCCAGATTCCAAAAGGCGGATAAGAATACAGGTTTTACTATCCTGAAGGTTCCCGTGACCGATATCCCGGCGGAGACAAAGGAAAGAATCATAACCGCACCTCTGGGAAATTCCTACGGATTAAATCAGGGTGAACCTGTTATTGCAATTGGAAGCCCGATGGGGTATAGTGATTCTATAGCTTATGGAGTGGTGACTTCTACCACCAATTCTGTGTCAAAAGTGGATGCGGAGTACGGTATCCTCACGACGGATATTGTGGGGAGCGGAGACGGAAGCGGTATTCTGGTCAATCTCAAAGGAGAGGTTGTGGGTGTGATTGCCCAGTCCTTTGCCAAGGCTGATACAAAAAATATCATTACCGGTTTGTCCATTTCCCAGACGAAGGATCTGATCGAAAATCTGTCCAACAATAAGGATATTATCTATATGGGAATCACAGGCCAGACCATCACCACAGAGATTTCCGAGAAGAAAGGCATTCCCAAAGGCGTCTTTGTGGAAGGCGTGGAGGTGGATTCACCGGCTATGCAGGCCGATATCCGGAATGCGGATGTGATCGTGGAGGTCAACAAAGAAAAGGTGGAGACAGTAAAAGGCTATCAGCAGCAGCTTAAGTCCTGCAAAGCCGGATCTGTCATAGAAGTCAAGGCAATGCGCCAGGGAACAGAAGGCTATGTGGAGGTCACTTTTGAAGTGACTCTGGGGGCATTATAAAAAGAAAGGATTCTGTGTGAAACAGACACACAGAACCGGCGGCGGAGCGCATTTTACCGCGCCGGTGGTTGAAATATGAGATTTATCAATGAACTGCACGAAGGCGAAAAGTTAGCGGGGATCTATCTGTGCAAACATAAGCAGCCGGCAGTCACAAAAAACGGAAAACCCTACGAAAACGTGATTTTACAGGACAAGACAGGCACCATTGACGCCAAGATATGGGATCCCAATTCTCTTGGGATTGATGATTTCGGTACACTGGACTATGTGGATGTTGTGGGTGATGTCACCAGCTTCCAGGGCGCTCTGCAGGTGAGCATCAAGCGCGCCCGCAAGGCATCGGAGGGAGAGTATGAACCGGGAAATTATCTTCCGGTCAGCGACAAAAGCGTGGACGCCATGTATGGGGAACTCCTGAATTTTGTAAGCCAAGTGAAGAATATCTATCTTTCCCGTCTCCTGCACAGCTTTTTTGCGGAGGATGAGGCGTTTATCAAGGCGTTCAAGGGCAATTCCGCTGCCAAGACCGTGCATCATGGATTTATCGGTGGGCTTTTGGAGCACACGCTGAGTGTAGTGAAACTTTGCAGTTATTACTGCAGTACATATCCGATTCTGAATGAGGACCTGCTGATTGCAGCGGCAATGCTCCATGATATCGGCAAGACAAAAGAACTCAGCCCGTTTCCCATGAACGATTATACGGATGACGGACAGCTTTTGGGACATATTATGATCGGGGCGGAAATGATCCATGATAAGGCCCGCGAAATCCCGGGATTTCCGGAGAGGCTGGAGAGTGAGCTGAAGCATTGTATACTGGCCCACCACGGTGAACTGGAATACGGGTCACCCAAGAAACCTGCCCTTGCAGAGGCAATGGCACTGAATCTTGCGGACAATACGGATGCCAAGATGGAGACGCTGACGGAAATCTTCCGCGCAGCAGGAGATAGTAAGGAATGGCTGGGTTATAATCGGCTGTTTGAGTCAAATTTGAGAAAGACCGGATGTGAAGAGTAAGGGGAAGAGAATATTTTTTGACCTGGCTAGGCAGCCGGGCAGAGTGTAATTATCTGCCCGGCAATCATTATAAGGGGAGCGGCAGAATGCCATTAGGCAGAAGCCACTCCCTTTTTGGGCCGGAGTGGGTTTGAAAATTGTTTTTGGCAAGAGGTGCGTGACACTATGTCGGAACAAAGATTCAGACACGCTCTGATACAGGCAGTGGAATTTATCCGGATGGAAGGAAGCAGAGATGGAATTTAAGAAGAATGATATTGTCACAGTAAAAATAGAAGATATGAGCCATGACGGTTCCGGAATCGGTAAAGCGGACGGGTATACGCTTTTTATTAAAGACGCGGTAATCGGGGATGAAGTGGAAGCAAAGATCATGAAGACAAAAAAGAATTATGGATTTGCCCGTCTCATAAATGTACTTGTCCCGTCCCCTGACCGGACTGAACCCAAATGTCCAAAGGCCAGGGCATGCGGCGGATGCCAGCTTCAGTTTCTCAGCTATGAAAAACAGCTGGAGTTCAAGAAAAACAAGGTGGATGGAAATTTGCGCCATATCGGGGGATTTCAGGATTTTGCCATTGAAAAGGTAATGGGTATGGAGGAGCCGTGGCGTTACAGAAATAAGGCGCAGTTTCCCTTTGGGAAAGATAAGGACGGCAAGATCGTCACAGGGTTTTATGCCGGCAGGACCCATGCCATTATCCCAAACAGGAATTGTTATCTGGGGGTAAAAGAAAATGAGGAGATACTGAATCTTATCATTGCATACATGGAAGAGAACCACGTGGAGCCGTACAATGAGGAGACAGGGAAAGGCCTTGTCCGTCATGCGCTGATCCGTTATGGTTTTACTACAAAAGAAATTATGGTATGTCTGATCATCAATGGGGAGCGCCTTCCGAAAAAGGAGAGGTTGATCGAAAAGCTTACAAAGGTTCAGGGAATGACAAGTATTACGGCAAATGTGAATAAAAAGCGGAGCAATGTGATTTTAGGGGACAAGATCATTCCGCTGTGGGGGCAGGAATATATCACGGATTATATCGGTAATGTAAAATATCAGATCTCCCCCCTTTCTTTTTACCAGGTCAATCCCGTGCAGACAGTGAAACTGTATGAGACGGCACTGGAATATGCAGGTCTTACGGGGAACGAGACAGTCTGGGATCTGTACTGCGGTATTGGAACCATCTCTTTGTTTTTGGCGCAGAGGGCAAAGCAGGTGTATGGTGTTGAGATAGTACCTGCTGCAATAGAGGATGCCAAGAAGAATGCAGAGCTGAATGGGATAGAGAATGCGGCGTTTTATGTGGGCAAGGCGGAGGAGGTCCTGCCAAAGAAATACAAGGAAGAAGGCATCTGTGCCGATGTGATTGTGGTTGACCCGCCCAGAAAAGGGTGCGATGAGGAACTGCTGTCAACTATGCTGGACATGAAACCCGAGAGGATTGTGTATGTGAGCTGCGATTCCTCTACACTGGCAAGGGATTTGAAGATTTTGTGCGGTGAGGGGTATGCGTTGGAGAGGGTGGCAGTTTGTGACATGTTTCCGGCTGGGGTGCATGTTGAGACGGTTGCGCTGCTGACGAGAAAAGCCCAGTAAATCAAAGGGTTTCGGGGATTTGAGCTGGATATATAGGTGTGCTTTTTTGCTGATTTAAATGATATAAGTTTCCGGTTACTGGGGTGGGGTAAGAAAAATTAACGTTTTGGCAAAAGAGTGGATGAATATTGTTGTTTAATATAGTGTTGAGTGTGGAAAATCAAGGTTGAATGAAATCCAAAACTATTATAAGCAAACATATAGATTTATTCTAAGGACAGAAGTGTCTCTACTAATTGTTATTTTAATACTATATAATCAGGGTATAAAAAGGAGGTAGAACATGGATTTGTTTGCTAATAAGATTAAGGAGTTAAGAGTGGCAGCAGGGTTAAGTCAAGAGAAG
Source organism: Blautia marasmi (assembly GCF_900258535.1). Taxonomy (NCBI): domain Bacteria; kingdom Bacillati; phylum Bacillota; class Clostridia; order Lachnospirales; family Lachnospiraceae; genus Blautia; species Blautia marasmi. The sequence goes on along the minus strand of NZ_OIWX01000001.1, from coordinate 1,251,850 downwards.
CTTGCAAAGCACTTAGGCATTACTGTAAAATCTGTGCAACGTTATGAACGTGGATATAGACCAGATACTTATGCTTTAGTAAAGCTTGCAACTTTCTTTGATGTTTCTGTAGATTATTTGCTTGGATTAAAGGGATATAAAGAACAAATGAAGGAACGCGAACACAAATTAAGGGGAGAAACAGGTTATAACGAATTATACAGTCAATATCTCAGATGCATGAATAATTATGAAATCACAGAAGGAGCTGAATATTACTGGATCGAATTGAAAGATGAATATATTGGAGGACAAACTCAATGGGTGGGTTGGGCAGATGATGAATGTAAATTGGAAATCCGGAGAATTAGACCAGTAATACCAAAGGCTGCTATAGAATCTTGTCAACAAGTGATAGGAAAACCAATGATTATTAATAGTCAATTAGATGCTGTTGTTTTTTTGATATATGGTGGAAATGCAATTGTAAGGTCAGATATTTGCGAACAATATTTACCACAGTTTATGGAAGATTTTATAACAGAAAATCCAGAGAAAAAGTTATTACAACTTTTTGAGTAATTTAGTGAAACTTATGCCAGGGAAATTTTGTATACTATCTTTAAACAAGAGGTAGTCCTATATTGTCAAAAAAAGAAGAGATTTACTGTGAGTAATAATGGAGGAAAATGAAGCAGTTTGCCATTCGGATACCTACAGAAGAAATTTTGTAACAGGTGGGTGCAAAATTAAGTTGGAGAGCAATTACCAGATTGATAGATAAAACTGAAAATTTGGAGGAATATTTATGGTATGCACAACAATGTATGGAAAATGGGTGGTCAAGTACTGTTTTAGTGCATCAAATTGAAAGTAAGCTGCATGAAAGGCAGGCTCTGGTTAAAAAGGCAACGAACTTTAAAGACGCTTTATTGGAACCTTTAGGCGAACAAGCAATATGCGAAAAGGTTTTGCGTTGGATAATGAACGGTTGAAAAATTTGGGTGGCGGTAGTTACTTTAAAGAATTACTTGAACGGATTAGGGACATCCGTGCAGATGCTATTGGCATCGTTTTGAAATTCACAAATACCATATAATGGAAGAATTTATCTGGACTTTAAAAGGTGAAAAGGCGGATAAACTGGAATGTGCCATACGGGGGCGGGGAGCATTCAGGAGATTTAAGGATAAGGTAGATAGAATGGGAATATCACAGCAGTGGTATGATTTTCAGACAGAATGTTACAGGAAACTGGCGATCCAGTGGTGCCGGGAGCATGGGTTAGAGTATGCGGAGGGGAGTATGTGAAGATTAGGTTTGTGGAAAAATCAGACATTGAAACACTTTCTTTATAGGATAAGCACATCCGGGTAACAGAATTAGAGTTCGCCCCCGGAATCAACAGCCACCGAAGGAGATGAAAAACATAAACAGTCATTTAAAAGCAATAGCGCAGTCCTATGACAGAGCAATTGAATTAGGAAGAAACGGTATCGATTCATACAATAATTTACCGGAATATCTAATGAAGGATCCGGATTACATTAATTTTCAAACAGCAAGAGAAAACGGTTTAGATTCAGACAGCGGGCGTATAGAAATCAAAGCGTTTCTGTCACCAGCAGTAAATGCAAGATTCGTTGATTTAGGGTGTTGTCTGAATCTAATGTTTAATGGGTATGATCAATGGCCATCCACCTATTATGGGGTTGATATAAGTACCGAAACAATAAAGCTTCTCAGGGAGTTTTCCGAAAAGAAGAGACTCCGTGTAGGTATGCTGCACTGCGGAAGTATACATGAGACACCTTTTGAGGACAATTATTTCCATATAGGGGCTTGTATAGGTGTTCTGGAATATTATGAAAAAGCATTTGTCAGGGAAGTTCTTATAGAAATCCATAGGATACTGAAGCCTTATAGTAAATTTGTTCTGGATATTCCTGATCATGCAGGAAAAATGCGCCATTTTATGAATTTGGTTGAGACCTCTATGGGCAGGCCTGATAAATTTGACATGTCCACGGAGGAATTTGAAGTAATTCTCCTTGATTTCTTTGAAATAGAAAAGAAAGAAAAGATAGATGCTGTCTCCATGGTGCAATATTTTTTGAAGCGCAAAGCTTGATCTTCTCTCAAAAAGCAGCTTTCTACAAACCATAGGCGGTAAAAAGTTCCGGATATGGAAAATGTAACAGGCTGTTGTTTTTTGCACCCGTGCGGCAGAGTATAAAATAAAAATTAAATATCCCCCATATCTTCTAATTACATCCCCTTTATGGTAAAATATAGATATTCCAAAAGAAAGAAGGTATGTCAATTATGGAAAAAGAAGTATTAGATTTTGTAGTTGAGAAAACGCATGATTTAATGAATGCGGCATCATGCAGCAGTGAGGCAAAAACAGCAGCTCAGGCTTGGCTGGATGCTGTTGGGACGGAAAATGAGGCAGAAGAAACCAAAAAATACATAGCTGAGCTGGAAGCGGATATTATGCCCATTGACGGTTTGATCGCTTTTGCAGAATCGGATGCCGGTGCACAGGTTTTCGGAGCTGATGTTGCGAAAAATGTTGCAGCACACGCAAAGGAGATCAAGGCAGCCGGAGCAAAATACTGTGACTGCCCGGCATGTGCAGCCGCAGAAGCGATTCTCGAAAAGAAAGACTGCCTTATTTAATTCTTGACAATAGAAAGCCCGCAGAGCGTGCTTTCTGTCGTTGCCAAAACGAAATTGACAGCCAGAACGTTTTACAGAGCACCCGTCAGAGATGATTGGTGCTCTGTTTATTTTATTCCCGAAATACATTGACAAACAAAACTGTAACAATTATAATTACATTAATACAACATAGTAATCTCCCATGTAAAAGCAAAAGAGTGAGATTCATCCATTTGGGGAATAACAAAAAGGGGTGGGAAAATGAACAGGAAAAAAGAGCAGCAAAAACAACAGGCAGCCCAAACCGCAGCAAATTACATCAAAGAAGGCATGACAATCGGACTTGGTTCCGGTACCACTGCCCATTATCTGATCCGGGAAGCAGGGAAAAAATATGCACAGGGACTTCATTTTTACGGAATCGCCACATCAAGGGAATCGGAACAACTGGCAGCATCACTGGGAATACCACTTCTTGGACCCAAGCAGGCAGGGAAGATTCACCTGGCGATTGACGGTGTGGATGAAATAGACAGGGATTTCAGAGCAGTCAAAGGCGGCGGCGGTGCGCTTTTGAGGGAAAAGATCATTGCATCCCGGGCAGATGATGTGATCTGGATCATGGATGAGAGCAAACTGGTAGAACACCTGGGAACCTTTCCCTTCCCTGTTGAGACAGTACCTTTCGGTATGCCGTTTGTAAAGCTTAGGATCAGGGAGATGGGGGAAGTCCCTGTCCTGCGCGTGAGGAACGGGTCACCCTATCTGACAGACAGCGGGAACCATATTCTGGATATACAGTTTGCACAGGATGCGGATATTCCTGCAGCAGCGGAGAGGATCCGTAAAATGCCGGGGGTTGTGGAGACCGGGTATTTTGGACAGATGTGCAGCCGTATTGTGGCAGGCACTTCTTCCGGGGGCAAAGTCATGGAAAACCCGCATAGAGTGATAGAGTAAGAAAAACGGTCAGGAGGCGCAGGTCATGGGAAAAATAAATGGATTTATCGGCACATATGCATCTGAAAACAGTAAGGGCGTATACCGGTTTACATTTGACACAGTCAGCGGGACTTTAGGAAAACCGGAGTTATTCTATGAAGCAAAAGATGCAAAATGGATATCCCTGTATAAAAATATCATGGCAGTACCTGTGGAAAAACATGCATGGGCCGGCACCTGCCTTTTAGATATATCGGACGGAAAGGCTGAATTTCTGGGAGAAGTTCTGACGGAAAAACATACGCCCTGCTATATCCTTCAGGATGAGACGTATGTATATACCGCCAACTATCACGAAGGCCTGGTCATGATATATGAGAAAAGGCCGGGACAGAGGGAAGCGCTCTGCCCTGTGAAAAAGATCGTCACAGCGCCCGGGGCAGGCTGCCACCAGATCCTGTTTCACGGTCCGCTTATGCTGGTTCCCTGCCTGACGCTGGATCGTATTCTGTGTTTTGACAGAACCCGGAATTTTGAAAAAACCGGGGAACTGCTTTTTCCGGAAAACAGTGGCCCCAGGCATGGAATATTTAACCGGGCCCACAGTAAATTCTGGGTTGTCAGCGAGTGGAGCAATGAAGTTTATTACTTTGCAGTAAAAGAAGACAAGTTTCAGCTCAAGGAGACATTTCCGCTTCTGCAGAGGGAGGAAGGGGCAGCCGCGGCTGTCCGTTTATCCGGTGACGAACGCTTTCTGTACATTTCCCTGCGGGGAGCAGACCAGATCGCAGTATTGGCAGCGGAGGGAGAACATTTAAAACCGGTGGAGCGTGTGTCCAGCCAGGGGGAACATCCCCGGGACTTTATACTCAGCAGTGACGGGCAATTTGTGTTGACCGTAAACAGGAGCCGGGGCGGGCTTGTCAGTATGAAAAGGGACCTTAACAGCGGAAAGATCGTGAAGATAACAGGACAGACAAATATTCCCCAGGGAGTATCTGTGATACTGGTGTAACTTCCGGCAGATGACCCGGTATTTCGCCGGGAGTGGCGCGGAAATGAATGAAAAAGGAGGCAGATCATGCAGAAAACAGATATAGGGATCATAGGCCTGGCAGTGATGGGCAGAAGTCTGGCATTAAATATGGCAGACCATGGGTTTAAAGTAGGAGGGTACAACAGGAGCAAAGAGGTGACAGACACGGTCATGAGAGAGCATCCTCATAAAAATCTCATACCATTTTATACCTTGGAGGAATTGGTGGAATCCCAGGAACACCCCAGAAAATTCATGATGATGGTGAAAGCCGGAAATCCGATAGATGCAGTGATCGCCCAACTGGAACCGCTTCTGGATGAGGGGGATATTCTTATTGACGGGGGAAATTCTTTCTTTGAAGATACCAGAAGGCGCACAGAGGCGCTTGCACAAAAAGGGATTCATTACTTTGGCGTGGGAGTTTCCGGCGGAGAAAAAGGAGCGCGGTTCGGCCCGTCCATTATGCCGGGTGGAAATGAACAGGCCTATAAGGCTGTGGCACCTATACTGGAGGCGATCGCAGCAAAGGCACAGGGAGAGCCGTGCTGTGCATACATGGGACCTGACGGGGCGGGACATTATGTGAAAATGGTGCACAACGGGATTGAGTACGCGGACATGCAGCTCATCGCAGAGTCTTACCTACTGTTAAAATACGCGGGTGGATTTACCAATGAGGAACTGGCTGATGAGTTTTCCAAATGGAATCAGGGTGAACTGAAAAGTTTTCTCATCGGCATAACGGCCGGGATCTTCAGTGAGGCGGATGATTTTGAAGAGGGCAGGCTGGTGGATCATATTGTGGACAGTGCAGGGCAGAAAGGCACCGGAAGGTGGACAAGTCTGGAATCCCTGAAACAGGGGGTAAATGTTTCCATGATAACGGCTGCCTGCAATGCCAGGATCATGTCAAACCGCCTGGAGGAGCGCACAGCAGCGAAAAAAGTCATAAAGGGACCAAAAACCATGGAGGGGACACGGAAAACACCTGTGCAGAAAGAGACCTTTGCAGACCTTGTGAGGGAAGGTCTTTACGCGGCGAAGATCGTAGCTTACGCCCAGGGATTTGACCTGTTGTCCCATGCCTCCACTGAATATGGATGGGATCTTGACTTTGGCAGGATCGCAGCCATATTCCGGGCCGGCTGTATTATTCAGGCAGAGTTTCTCAACGACATCACCAGAGCATTTGAGAAGAATCCCAAACTGACCAACCTGATCCTGGACGGATTTTTCCTGGACAAGATCAATAAAAACCAGGAGAGCCTGCGCAGCATCTTATCCTGCGGCATTTTGTCAGGGATTCCCATGCCAGCCATGAGCCAGGCCGCAGCCTATCTGGATGCCTTCAGAGGAATGCCCGTGGGGGCCAATCTGATTCAGGCACAGAGGGATTGTTTTGGTGCCCACACCTATGAGCGGGTTGACAGGCAGGGCACCTTCCATCATGAATGGGGGCAGGGATATGAATAAAAAACTCACATTTACCATATTCGGAGGCACCGGTGACCTGACTTTCCGGAAACTGCTTCCGGCGCTCTACAATATGTCCGTGACGAGCAAAAGGGAATCTGTGGGACAGGTGATCATCATCGGCAGAAGAGATTATACCAGTGAGCAGTACCGGGTCATCGCCAGGGACTGGGTGGAAAAATTTGCCCGGCTGCCGTACAGGGAAAAAGATTATGACAGGCTGGCAGCAGGCATTTTCTACTATAAGATGGATTTTACGGATGAAAAAGCCTATACACAGCTCAACGAGTTTTACGAAGAGATGGAGGCAGAAAGCCATATATTCTATTTTGCGGTTGCCCCCAGATTTTTTTCTTCCATTGTGACAGGACTGGCCCATGTGGAACATGCCTGCCATGGAAAAGTGGTTCTGGAGAAGCCTTTTGGTGAAAATCTGACAGCGGCAAAAGAGCTGAATGAGAAGATGGAAAGCTTTTTCCAACCGGATAACATTTACCGGATCGACCACTACCTGGGGAAGGAAATGGTGCGGAATATACAGACCATACGGTTTGCCAATCCTATTTTTTCGGGGGTCTGGGATGCGGAACACATTGAGTGTATACAGATATCAGCCCTGGAGGAGGTTGGGGTGGAGACAAGAGGCGGATATTATGACCACAGCGGGGCCATGAAAGATATGGTGCAGAACCATCTGTTTCAGATCCTTTCCATAGTGGCGATGGAACAGCCGGGGGATCTGATGCTTGCTGGTGAAGAGATGCACAGGGAACAGATCCGTGTCCTGTCTTCCCTGCATACGCCTGAGGATATTGAGGACAGCCTCGTCCTGGGACAGTATAGAGGCTACAGGGAAGAAAAAGCAGTGGCGGAGGATTCCCTGACGGAAAGTTATGCAGCCATGAAGGTTTTCCTTGACAATGACAGGTGGAAAGGTATGCCTTTTTATATCCGGACAGGGAAAAAGCTGGGTCACCGTGAAATGCAGGTACTTGTGGTATTTAAACCTGCAGCCCCTCATGTGCAGTCCAATATATTGAATATTAAGATACAGCCCACAGAAGGGGTCTATCTGCAGTTTAATATTAAAAGACCGGGTGAGGAAGATGAGATTGCCCAGGCAAAAATGGACTTCTGCCAGAGCTGTTCTTTTATTAACCAGATGAACACACCGGAGGCATATGAGCGGCTTTTGGGAGCCTGCGTCAGAGGAGAACGGTTCTGGTTCTCCCAGTGGGACCAGATTGAGGCCAGTTGGAAATATGTAGACGAGATCCGCAAGAGATATCATGACAGGAAGCTTCCGGTCTATGCGTATGAACCGGGGAGCTATGGTCCCTATGCCGCAGAAAAGATGCTGGAAAAAGCAGGGGACCACTGGCTGGATTGAAGATTATGTGTAAAGGCGGACTATTTTAAATGTCCGCCTTCAAACACAGGGGCATTTGCCCGTCCCGCTATGAGTTTTCGGTGGGCTTTCCGTATTTTTTCCTGATATGTGGTCAGAAGTGCGGGGAACTCTTCCCAGGCATCCAAATCCGCGTTTTGGGAAAGTTTTTCCTCCAGCAGATAAGCTTGTATGACCAGATGATAATAAAGCTGGGTGTCCATGGAATCGGAGAGGCAGATCCTGTCAAGGAGCTCTGTGACGGATCTATATTTTTTCCAGAGCTGTCTTGTGGCTTTGGCACGGTTGTAAGGGAAAATCACGCAGTTTGCCAGATAAGCGGCTGCAGCCCCCACAAAAATATAGCCAAGTCTGATCAGGAACATACTGCCCACAGCCTGGAAACCGAAACGGTTCATAAAGACAGCTCCTCCCAGCGCACCTATGGTGGAACAAGTAAAAGTCTCCCTGTAATCCGTAAAGTAAAAGGAAAGGTATCCGGAAAGCATCATGGCAGCCGTCCGTCCCGCCGGAGACGGGATCAGTGAGTAGATCACAACAGATAAGATCCCGCCGGCTATGGTTGCGGCGATACGTTTTTTCATTTTTGAAGGCACATCGTCCGCATAGGGCAGAGAGACGGATGCCAGGGTGAAGAGCAGCCATCTCCCATGGGGAAGACCGAGAAACTGCACAAGCAGGGTGGCGCAGGATAAGAGCAGTGCGGTACGAAACGCATAGATGGCTCTCACAGGGCTTAGATCAAGCGCTGCCTGAATACGCACCTTTAAGGAGATGGCTGTTTTCCTGTAATGGGTCTTGTTCTGGGGGTCAGTCATGTGCAGAAGTCTGTCCTGGGTATACAACAGTGTATTATAAAACAGACGGGCTGTTTTTTCGCTTTGAACAGCGGGAAAGTCAGGTAAAGCAATAGGCGGAAGTTCCGCGATTTCCATATGGAGGAAAGAGCGGAAAGAGGCCAGATAGTCAGAAGTTTTTGCAAGAAGGGCAGTTTCCTGTTCAGAAAGTTTATCAGGCAGTTCATGGACCAGCAGCAGCAGATGTTCCAGTCCACGTCCTGCGGCCACCATGGAGAAACTTGCATCTGAAATACACAGTACTTTTTTTCTGCGCTCATATACCGTTCTGCCAAGCCGGCAGAGTTTCCGGTGTATGTCCGGGGGATTCGGCTCCTCCGCTGTCTCATCCATCCGATGGGAGATAAGAAGACATATATCATCAATCATTTCAGTCAGTACATCTCTGGCAGTTTCCACCACTCTTTTTCTTCCCATTATCCATTGATAAAGCATAATGGATACGGCACCTGCCGCCATACCCAGCATTCTTTTGGGGAGCTGCTGTGCGTTTACAGGTGAAATAAATACAAGAAATAAATATGACAAGATATATGGAAAATATATGTGACTGGAATATTCATATGTAAATGCATACAAAATCACCGATAATGTGATAAAATTAATGACAAAGGACAGAGGGGCGGGAAGTGTGCTGACCCAGAATGCAGCAAGTGCCATCCAGATCAGAACCATGGCCTGAATGCAAAGATGCCGAAAAGGTGTGGCAGTCAGATCGCGTACCATGGAGGCAGACATCATAATGGTAAAGATGACACCCACGATGGAATTTTCGGCGCCGAAGAGGATCTGAAATACATTCACATAGAAAATGATAAAAATAAAACTCAGTGTACTGAATCGGAAGTTATCCTTTATCACATCCGGTATGCTCCATTTATTTTTTTGCATGTAGAACGGCATCTCCTTTTCTGTTTCTTTTGCATTAAAACCCATATGTTTTATAATGAGTCTGTTATTGTTAAATAAATATGATAGTCATATTTTGTTTACTAATTTATCAGCATAACACCTTTCAATATATTTGTCAACGGGGAGAAAAAAGATGAAGGATGTAAAAGTTTCGGAAGAGTTTGTACAAAATTTACTTTTGGTTATGCCAAACTGGCATTCTAAGTTGGTAAAACCGTTTAAGGATACACTGAACCGGGAGATGAGCCTGGAGACATATTATTGTCTGGAGACGGTGAAGCAGTGCGGCACTGTGACCATGACAAGGATTGCCCGGGAACTGAAAGTGCCCAAGCAGCAGGTTACAAAATTGATCGATAAGCTGAGTGAATATGAGTTTGTGGAGCGTGTGAGCAATGAAAAAGATAGAAGGACGGTCTGGATTCAGCTCACCCCAAAGGCATCGGCCTATCTGGATGAGTATTATCTGAAAAACAAAGTCTTTATTCAGATGCTGGAGGAACAGCTCACAGAGGAAGAACTGCGGCAGTTGAACGGGGCGGCCAAAACACTCAGTGAGATACTTCCAAAGCTGAAATAGAGGCATTTCCCCTGTATGCACCTGCCGGTTGCCCAATTATACGGCAGACTTGCTGGTGTGCAACCACCATGTTTGTTATAGTTGGGGAAACAAAAGGAGGAAATATAAATGAATGTATCAGAAAAAATATTACAGCTTAGAAAAGCTAAGGGTTTCACACAGGAGGAGCTGGCGGAAAAGCTCAATGTCTCCAGACAGTCAGTCTCAAAATGGGAATCAGGACAGTCTGTACCGGAATTAGAAAAGCTTGTGGCGCTGAGTGGGATTTTTGAAGTGACTACCGATCATCTGCTGAAGCCTTCAGAACTGGATGAGCTTTCTATTAAAACAGAAATGCTGGAAAAACAGCAGCAGGAACTTGCAAGAGAGAGCAGGAAGAGAAAAGAAAAACAGTTCTGTGTCCTGAGCTGTGTGGGTATTTATCTGGCGGCCATTGCGGTTATTGTGCTTCTGAGAGGTATTTCCTTTGAAAATGATTTTCTATGGAATATCTTTCCGGGAGTTACACTGCCGTTTATTATATTAGCAGCAGCCACGGCAGTCGCTATCATGGTTTGCCTTCATCACAGAAACAAATATGATTCAGCCTCACAATAAAGGGTACAGATAACAACAGCTGTAAAATCATTATAACAAGCAGGTCTGGCAGTTCATACAAAATGGCAGAACCTGCTTGTTGTAGTTGAAGGCGATTCTGCATGGATTTTTGCCTGTAACTGTGAGGGTACTGAACAATTACGGAGTATCATATAAATTCTGCGGGTAAGATGTAACCATTCGGAAAAATCAGTTACTAATCTATAGAGGGGAGTGAGAAAATGCAGGAATTTCAGGAACTGTATGAAAAATACAATCAATACGTCTACAATTTTATGCTGAAACTTACCAACTCCAATGCGGACCTTGCAGATGAACTGACCCAGGAAACCTTTTATCAGGTATACCTCTCCCTTCCCAAATACAGAGGAGATTCCAGCATTCTCACCTGGATCTGCGCCATTGCAAAAAATGTCTGCCGCAGATATTATAAGAAAAATCCTGCCACAGCAGACTTTGAGCAAATAGAGCCTGCTTTTCTGAAAGACAGGGAATTTACTTCCATGGAGGAAAGGGCAGAGCAGAAGGAGATATTTTCCCATGCTGTGCAGGAGATCATGGGACTGAAAGAAAAGTACAGGGATGTGCTGATCTACCGTCTGTTTTTCGATATGTCTTTTCATGAGATCGCAGAGGTGATGGGGATAAAAGAAAATTCCGCAAAGGTGATCTATCACCGGGGGAAGAACATGATTCGTGATAGAATGGAGGGATATGGGGATGAAGGATAATAGTTTCTGTCCGGCAGTAAAGGATCTGCTGCCCCTCTATGGGGATGGTGCGCTGAGTCAGGAGACGGAAGAACTGATCAGCAGGCATTTGAGAGCGTGCGGGGAGTGCAGAGCGCTCTATGAAAAGATAAAGGGGGAGGACATCAACACGGCCAATGAGTCAGAGGAAAGAATGCGGTATCAAAAAGTGGCAAAGCGTATCCGCCGCAGGCGGGCAGGAGTGGTGGGGCTTGTTGTATTATTATGTGTTTTGATCTTCATTATAACAGCCAGCATGTTTCAGCCGGCCATTGTCTCAGGTGATTGTATGGCGCCAACCGTCAGGGACGGGGAGTATTACATAATAAATAAATGGGCATACAAAACAGATGTCCCCAGCCGCAGGGATATTCTTGTATATGAGAAAGACGGCATTTACCATATTACCAGAGTGATAGGCCTGCCCGGGGAATGTGTGGAGATGAGACAGGGAGACGTGTACATTGACGGCAGACGATACGGGGAGTACAAGGATTATCCAAAGGACTGCAGTCTGGCGCAGACAGAACTTGGCAGTGATGAATATTTTGTTTTGGAGGATAATCTCAAAGCATCAGAAAATAATGAGCATATGATCAGGGAACGTGACATCACCGGAAAAGTGATGGTCACCCATTAAGGGGAGCAGATGAAAGAGATCATTCAGTTAGAAAAGATTTCAAAAGAATATGATCATAAACGGATCATAAACCAAATTAATCTATCCATATATGAGGGGCAGTCTATTGCGTTTACCGGTCATAACGGAAGCGGAAAAAGCACCATGCTAAAGATTATTGCCGGGCTGGTCAAGCCTTCCGGCGGAAGAGTGGTTTACAGGGACAGGCTGCTGTTTCATTATGTACCGGAACGTTTTCCTAAAATGAGCCTCACAGCTTGGCAGTATTTAAAAAGGATGGGGGAGATAGACGGGATACCGCGGAAAGTTCTGGAAGACAGTTGCGAAAACCTGTTTGAGGATTTTTTCCTGACCGAGATGGTCAATACCTCTATGAAGGACTTGTCCAAGGGGACTTTGCAGAAAATAGGTGTCATACAGGCCCTGTTGCGTAAGCCGCAGGTGCTGCTGCTGGACGAGCCTCTGTCCGGCCAGGATATGGATTCCCAGATGGTCTTTATTGAGAAAATGAATGCCCTCAGAGCAGAAAATGTCACACTTCTCATGTCCTGTCACGAACAATATCTGATGGAAAGTATTTCGGACACGGTATTATCAGTGGGAGAGGGTAAGGTGGAAAAGGTTGACATAACTGCAGCATTCTCCGGAAGAGAGTGCATTTTGTGGTTTGAAAAGCAGAAAAATGCCACTATGCCGGAGAAATACAGTCACTATATCCGGCAGACAGGGGAAGGCTGCAGGGCCAGGATCCCCGAAGATGAGAGCAGTCAGATGATAATGGAGATGATCCGGTGCGGATGGAAACTGAGGGGGATGCGTGATGCGGGAATTTAACGGATTGATAAAATATCAGATGCAGCAGTATTTCAGCACCAGCAAGTTTGTCATGCCTTTTGCCGTGCTCATGATCTTATTGTACAGTATTTATTCTTCAAAGCCGGTGGGAGTGATGGACAGCCTGACAGTATCTTGTGTATTTTTGTTTTTAGTCATGGTGTGGGTTGGGGTCACTGCCTGCGATATGGAGGATATGGTATCGGAACAGATCTTGATACTGAGAGTGCAGAGTGCCGGAAAATATTATGTCAGTCACGCAGTGTTCCTGTTTTTACTTGGAATGATGATAAGTGCCGTTGCGGTTATCTTTCCGGTCCTTATGGATCTGTGGAATCAGGGACAGCTTTTTGAACGGCCTTTTGGTGCTGCAGACCTGGCCGGCGGTTTTACGCTTATGTGCCTGAGCGGATTCTCAGGTGCATCCCTGGGAGAGATCTCACATCCCAGGCTGAACAAGGACAGAAAGGCCGCCATTATCTTCACCTTTCTGCTGGCAGTCACGGCTGTGACAAAGACGGCTCTTTTAAAAGAAGTACCTGTGCTGGCTGTGATTTTATGGGTACTTCCCCCTGTATCAGATGTGATGGCAATATTTGCGGATGAAACCTATTTTTCTGTAAATAAATATAGTACGGCGTTTATTATTCTGCTCTTATCTGGTATGATTTGGACAGCAGTAAAAATCGCGGGTTTGAAGAAAAAAGGATTTTAGCAGCAGAAAGGAGAGAGTTTTGAGAAAAACAGTATTATATATTGCGGAAAGTCTGGATGGTTTTATTGCAGCACCCGATGGGGATGTGAGCTGGCTGACCGGGGAATATCCGGATGGCCTGGAGGAGGGAAGTTATCCTGCGTTTATCAGGACAGTAGATACCGTGCTGATGGGATTTACAACCTATCATCAGATCGTGACAGAGCTTTCACCGGACAGATGGGCCTATGAAGGTATGCAGACCTATGTATTAACCCATAAAGATATCTCGGATAAAAAGGAGATCACTTTCACGGAGGAAACCCCTGAGGTTCTTTTGGAACGTCTGAAAGGGCAGGAGGGGAAGGATATCTGGATTTGCGGAGGGGCGGATATCGTAAACCAGATGGTCCAAAGAGATTTGATCGACGATTACCGGATCACCGTCATACCTGTCATTCTGGGAAAAGGCATAAGGCTGTTTGACGGAGAAAATCCCAAGATAAAACTGAGACTTATTTCAGCCAAATGCTATAACGGTATGACGGATTTGGTATACAGGCGGGAATAGGAAAGAAAACGGAGATCAGGGCAGTATGAGGAGGATGAGATGAAGGGATTTACCAGGGAAGATAAACGGTTTTCGCTGTGCGGGCTGAACTGCGGGCTGTGTCCCATGCAGATTGGAGGGTATTGTCCCGGATGCGGGGGTGGTGAGGGAAACCAGTCCTGTGCCATTGCCAGATGCAGTCTGGAGCACGATAAAGTGGAATACTGCTGGCAGTGCGGGGATTACCCCTGCGGCAGATATGAAGGGAGAGACGAATACGACAGTTTTATCACACATCGCAGCAGGGGAAAAGACATGCAGAAGGCTAAAGAGGCAGGCAGCAGGGCTTATGGGGAAGAACAGGCAGAGAAAGCGGAAATTTTAAGATATCTACTGGAGCATTTTAATGATGGGAGAAAAAAGAATTTTTACTGTTTGGCAGTAAATTTGCTGGATTTAGAGGATATCAGGTCCGTGATGAAGGTGATTGCGGAGAAAGAGGGGATCATGGACCTGCCGCCAAAAGAGCGGGCAGCTTTTGTCTCTAAGCTGTTTCAGGCAGCAGCCGGGGCACATGGGATAGAATTGAAATTAAGAAAAAAGCCGGCCGGGAAGAGTCAGAAAACACCATAAATTTTTCATTTTCCATTTCCTTTTATCTGTGACTTTGATAGAATAGAAAGGAAAATGGCAGCAGTTATCCGCTGAGCGGTGAGGAGGAGATCGTCCGCAATGAGGAGAAATGTCCTCCCGGACAGCCAGCCTGTGTGCCGAATGACAAAAGATAAGAAGGCAGGAAAGAAAATGGAAGGAAAGAAAAAGAGGATCTTCAGGGCATTCTGTGCGGCCTTCCCTTATACCATACCTATTTTTGCAGGGTTTTGGTTTTTGGGGCTGACCTATGGCATTTACATGAATGTCTCCGGATTCAGTTTTTGGTATCCCATGATCATGAGCCTCACCATTTTTGCAGGCTCTATAGAATTTGTGGTGGTCAATATGCTGCTGGGCGCGTTCAATCCCCTGCAGGCTTTTGTCATGACCCTGATGATAAATGCCCGGCATTTATTTTACGGCATTTCCATGCTGGATAAATACAGAAATACAGGCTGGAAAAAGGGGTTCCTGATTTTTGGGATGTGTGATGAGAGCTTTACCATCAACTATACAGCAAAGATACCGGAGGACGTAGACAGAGGCTGGTTTATGTTTTTCGTGACGCTGCTGAATTATTTTTATTGGTTTTCCGGTTCCACATTGGGTGGGATCTTTGGTTCTCTTCTGAAGTTCAATACAGAAGGGCTTGACTTTGTGATGACTGCCATGTTTGTGGTTATCTTTATGGAGCAATGGCTCAAAGAAAAGAACCATGTGAGTTCCCTGCTGGGACTGGGTTTGTCTCTTCTGTGCCTGCTGGCCTTTGGGGCGGAGAATTTCATGATCCCTGCCATGGCGGCAATCATAGGAGTGCTGACCCTGCTTCGGAAACCTATTGAAAAAGAAAGGGGGGAAGTCTGCCAATGACTCTTACGCAGCAGATCATAACGATTGCTATGGTGGTTCTGGGCACCATGCTCACACGCTTTCTGCCCTTTCTGCTTTTTCCCGCGGGAAAACCGACTCCCAAGTACATACAGTATCTTGGCAGGGTGCTGCCGGCGTCTGTCTTTGGGCTGCTGGTCATTTACTGCCTGAAGAATGTAAGTGTTTTTACAGGCAGTCACGGCATACCCGAACTTCTGGCTATTCTGCTGGTGGTGGTGCTTCATCTCTGGAAACGGCAGATGCTGTTATCTATAGCAGGGGGCACGGTGTTTTACATGATTTTAGTACAGACGGTTTTTTGAATAAAAGTATTGACTCTCCCATAATGTTACACCCTATACTCTAAATGAGCTCGAATCATTCACATATGTGAAAGGTAAAAAAACATGTTAAAAATAGGAGATTTTTCAAAACTGTCAAGGATCAGTATCCGTATGCTGCGGCATTACGATGAAATCGGTCTGCTGAAGCCGGAAAAGGTGGATGTGTTCACTGGCTACAGATATTATGACGAATCCCAGCTTCTGGACGGAGAGCGTATCCAGGTGCTGAAGAACATGGGATTTGGTCTCTCCGTGATCCGGGAGATCATGGAGAATTATGCAGACCCGGAGGAACTGAAGCATTTTCTGGAGATCAAAAGACATGAAATTGCAGAGCAGGAGCAGATACTGAGGCGGAGAAAACATCTGATTGACAGTACCATGGAGTGGCTGAGAAAGGATGGTAATATTATGGGATACGATGTAAGTCTGAAGATTCTGCCGAAACGTTATGTAGCCAGTGTGCGGCAGGTGATCCCTTCCTATGAGGAGGAGGGGAGGCTGTGGCATATTATGATGGAGGAGACATTGGGCAGGAACATTCGCTATGACAGCCCTGCTTATGACCTGGCCGTATTTTATGATGGGGAGCATATGGAGGGAAATGTGGATGTGGAGGTGCAGCGGGCGGTAACCGGCACCTATCAGGACACAGAACATGTGAAATTCAAAACTGCACCCCAGGTCCAGTATGCCGGAGCTGCTTTTAAAGGGCAGTATGAAAAGATCACTAAGGTGAATGAAGCAGTGGCTAAGTGGTGTGCGGACAACGGGTATGAGTTCGATGGAATGGGATTTAACATTTATCATGTGGGACCAAAGGATACACAGGATCCGGAGGAGTATGTGACGGAGGTTTGTTATCCGGTAAAGAAGAAACAGTAAATAAGATGGAAAAGGCTTCTCTTAGGAGAGGCTTTTTTCATGTGATTTCCAGGCCGTGCATGGAAGTACCGGTCATTTAAAAATATATTAATTTGCAGTAGTTTACCCATATGCTATAATAAAATTATTGTATCATTTATGTAAAAAATAATAAAAAGGTTCATTCTATTGATGATCAAGGGGAGGTTTTCATGGCAGGGGTGATCAGAGCTGCGTTTTTTTTGCTGCTTTGTCTGCTGGTCTGCTGCACCGGCGGATGTGGAAATAACAAAGAGGATACAGCAAAAAGGGTATGTAAAACTAGTATGTTTTCATGGGAAGAGGAATACCTGCTGCCAGATATGGAGGCGGAGGCAGGGCAGGCTTTGGAAACACTTGGCTGCGAGGCGGTGTACCAGCAGATACCGGAGGATACGGATATTGACGTAATAAAGGATTATCTGAAACGGCGCAGGAAAGCGGGGCAGGATGTTTACTGCCTGGCCGGAGATTCAAAGTGGGCAGTGCAGAAGAACGGGGAAGCCATGCTTCGGACTGTTGAAATCGTAGGAAAATGGAATAAAGAGGCAAGAGGGGATGGGGGATTCTGCGGAATCGTATGGGATGTGGAACCCTATCTGCTGATGCGGTGGGAGACTGACCCTGTCACAGTCATGGCACAGTTTGTACAGAACGCTGTAAAGGCATACCGGGCTGCAAAAGAGCAGGATCTGCTGGTGATTTTGTGTATTCCCAATTTTTACGACGCAGTGGGCATGGAGGAGTCGCTGGAAAAGCTGATCCAGTCAGGCTGTGATGCTGTAGCTGTTATGAATTATGACAAAACAGATGAGGCAGGACAGATATCAGGAGAAGCGGAGCTGGCGGCAAAATATGAAAAGGGGATCATTCATATCACGGAAATGCAGAAGCCGGGCACCCATGAACTGGAACCGAAAAACACGTATTACCAGGATGGTTTTGAGGCGGTCAAAAAAAGCTGGAAACATCTCAGGGAAGAAATCCCAAATGAGAATATGGGATTTTCCTGGCATTACCTGAAACCTGTGCTGGAATTGCTGAGGGAAAGGGAATAATGGATTATGAGAGAGGTATTGCGCCAGGAAAAAAAATATTTGTTGTCTTATGACCAGTTCAGAACATTAGATAATACATTTGAAAAAGTGCTGCATCCGGACCCCCATAACGGTGTGACCGGATACGCGGTGCGCAGTCTGTATTTTGATACCATGCAGGAGAGAGATTTTTATGAAAAGGAGGATGGGCTTGAGATCCGCAGAAAGATACGTCTGAGAACCTATGACCCCTCGTCCGATTTTGCAATGCTGGAGATGAAACAAAAGCAGGGAGAGAATCAGAAAAAAAGGTCTCTGCGGGTCACAAGAGAGCATGCAATAGAGTTGTCACAGGGAAGATACGGATGCCTTCTGGGGTATGAGGATTCCTTTGCAAAGGAGTGTTATGGGCTTATGAATATGATGTGTTACCGCCCAAAATCCATTGTGGAATACCAGAGGAAAGCATATATAGCAAGCGAGAACAAGACCCGTATCACTTTTGATTTTGATATAAAAGCTACAGAAAGTGATTTCCGGATTTTTGCCCCGGATTTAAATCAGAATCCTGTGATGGATAGATATCTGGTGGTTATGGAAGTAAAATACAGCGGATTTATGTTAAGCTATATAAAAAAGATGGTAAGCTTGGAGGGGAAAAGTCCTCTTTCGGTGAGCAAATACAGTCTTTCCAGAAGCACCAGCCTTCATTATTTATTTTAAAAAACGATTCCGTACCCTGGCAGATGCCGCTTCATGATACACACAAACTCCAGGGAGAGCAGAAAGAGAGGATAAGAACCATATGAAAAATTACATTTACTCTATGTTTGAGGAGACAGGTTCCCTGAATACGGAACAGATCATCTTAAATATACTGGTGGCCGTTATTCTGGGAGTTGTCATTTACCTGTCTTATTATTTCACCCACGCAGGCGGGGTGTATTCCAAAAAGTTTAATGTATCTCTCATAACCCTGACAATCCTGACCGCAACAGTGATGACTGTCATCGGAAATAACATTGCATTATCGCTTGGTATGGTAGGTGCGCTGTCCATTGTAAGATTCCGGACAGCGATCAAGGATTCCCGGGATACCACTTATATTTTCTGGACTATAATTGTGGGTATCTGCTGCGGTGTGGGGGACTATGTGGTAGCCTGCGTGGGAAGCGGAATTGTCTTTTTGGTCCTGCTTGTGCTTGGCAGAGTCAAGAATGACAACAGGATTCTCCTCATCATACGGGGGGCCAGAAATATGGAGCGCAGGATTGAAGCAATAGTATTTGACTATTTTGAAGCAAAAGCCATGCTGAGGGTTAAGAATACAAGCCGGGAATCCATTGAACTGATATACGAGATGCCCAGAAAGACGTATCTTATTTCTAATAAAAAAGAAAAGAGCATTGCGGAAATGCTGTATGAACTGGAATCTATTGAATATGTGAACATTGTAACGCAGAATGATGAGATCAGCGGGTAACAGAGCATGAAAAGTAAATGGATATACGTGGGGGCAGTGTTGCTGTCACTGGCCGGCGTACTGAGCATAGCAAAATTTGCGGAGCCGGAAAATGCCAGGGT
The DNA here is from genome assembly GCF_900258535.1 of Blautia marasmi. Taxonomy (NCBI): domain Bacteria; kingdom Bacillati; phylum Bacillota; class Clostridia; order Lachnospirales; family Lachnospiraceae; genus Blautia; species Blautia marasmi. Next base: position 1,232,540 of record NZ_OIWX01000001.1, on the reverse strand, counting down.
GCAGCAGCATAAGTCTTACAATACAGAGGTGAAGGATACCAATCTATCTGTCGAGGCCTCAGATTTTTCCTCCCATCTGCCGGTTGTAAGTATTGAGACAGATGGGCAGACCATACCGGGAAGGCCGGAACAAGGCCAGAGGGTAAGCCAGGTGGAGAATACCTTTATCTCAGCCAGGATGCAGATCATGGAAAATGACGGAAAGCTCAATACACTGAAAGATGAACCACAGGTGGACGCAGACATACAGATACGTGTCAGGGGGAATTCTTCCAGGCTGTTTGATAAGGTGGGATATCTGTTTAAATTTACTGACACGGACGGCAGCGATAAGCCCTATGAGGTTATGGGGATGGAGCAGGACAGCACCTGGGTGCTGCACGGGCCGTTTCTGGATAAAACGCTTATGCGGAATTACATGTGGTATAACCTTTCCGGACAGATCATGGAGTGGGCGCCTGATGTACGTTTTTGTGAGGTGTTCCTAAACGGGGCTTACCAGGGAGTATATGTGATGACAGAACAGATAAGCGTGGAGGAAGGCAGGATAGAGGTGACGGAGTACGACGGAAGGTCTAATATCTCCAGCTATATTGTGTGTGTGGACAGAGAGAGCGTTAATGATGTGGACTACCTGGATAACTTTACAGAATATGCAAGGCGTATGACCAGCAAGGTGGAGGTCAAATATCCGGGGGCCAGGAAACTGACACCGGAGATCACGGATTATATCAGCCGGGATTTTTCGGAATTTGAGAAGTCGCTGTATTCCTACGATTATACTTCCAAACGTTATGGATACCGGAATTATATAGATACAGACAATTTTGTGGATTATTTTATTATCAATGAGGTGACACAGAATGCTGATGCAGGCATTTATTCCACTTACTTTTACAAAGATATAACGGGAAAGCTGAAAATGTCAGTGTGGGATTTTAATAACTGCTGTGATAATTATATGGAATACCAGCAGCCCATGGCAGGATTTTTCATGCAGAACAGAACCTGGTTTTTTATGCTCACCAAGGATGAGGACTTTACGGAGAAGATAATAACCAGATACAGGCAGCTCAGAAAAGGCATATTGAGCGATGATAATGTAAAGGCATATATGGAAGAAGTGCAGGACTATCTGGGATGTGCGGTGGAGCGGAATTTCCGGGTATGGGGATATACTTTTGAATCCCAAAATGATCTGCTGGCAGGGGAAGGACGGCAGATCGGCTCTTATGAGGAGGCGGTGGAACAATACCGGAAACGTCTTGTGAGCCGCATGGGATGGCTGGATAAACACATAGATGACCTGTATTCTTATAGTCATGAGTCTGTGAATAAAAAATTCAATGACTAGTGGAGGAAACACATTTTGAAGAAATTTTTGATAGGGGCTGTTTCACTGATCCTTCTGGTTTTCCTGCTGGATACGGCATATTACCGGTGGGGATTCTATATTGATCTTCATCCGGGCAGGCAGGTCAGTACATTTACCGGAGTCAGCGGAAAGGAGATCCTGGTGAATGAGGGAAACGGTCCAAAGCCTTTTGAAATAAAGGGTGTGGATCTGGGGGCCGGAATACCGGGACATTTTGCCACAGAATATGCCATTGACAAGGAAACGTACCTGAGGTGGTTTGGTATGATCCGGGAGATGGGAGCAAATACCATCCGTGTGTACACCATTCTTTCCAGCGATTTCTATGAGGCAGTGTATGAATATAATAAGGACAATCCCGATCCCCTCTATATTATCCACGGGGTATGGGTCAATGATTATATACAGAATTCCCATGTGGATGCGTTTGATGATTCTTTTCTAAAAACGTTTAAGACAGACTGCAGGACTCTTGTTGATATCATCCACGGTAAGAAAAAGGTGAATCTTGGATACAGCACGTCCAATGCCAGCGGTTCTTATACAAAAGATATCTCCCCATGGGTATTGGGATATATTCTGGGAGTGGAGTGGGAAGATGTGACGGTGGCATATACGGACCATATGCGAAAAGAAAACAATACTTACCGGGGGGAATACATGTATACCACCCAGGAGGCCACACCATTTGAGGCCATGCTGGCGGAAGTGGGAGACCAGATCATTATGTATGAGAGCAAAAAATATAAGCAGCAGCGCCTTGTGGCATTTTCCAACTGGCCGACAACAGACCCCATGGAGTATCCGGAAGAGATCAACCGGTTGTTTATGAAATGTGCAAAAGTAGATGTGGAGCATATTGCGTCCACGGACAAATTCCTCTCAGGTCAGTTTGCCTCATACCATGTATACTCTTATTATCCTGATTATTTGAGCCATTATGACTCCTGGACGGATGAGATCCCTTATGCGGACGATTACCTGCAGGAGGACGGCAGCTATAACACTTATGGCATATATCTGGAGATGCTGAACCGGCACCATTCTATGCCGGTTGTTATATCGGAGTTCGGGGTACCTACATCCAGGGGCAGGGCACAGCTTGACTTTCATACTGCCCGTTCCCAGGGATATATGTCAGAGAAAGAACAGGGAAATGCCCTGGTGTCAAGCTATCAGGATATTAAAAAGTCCGGGTGTGCGGGAAGCGTTGTTTTTTCCTGGCAGGATGAGTGGTTCAAACGGACGTGGAATACCATGGCCAACGTGGATCTGACCAAGACTGCCTATTGGAGCGATTTTCAGACAAATGAGCAGTTTTTCGGGCTGATGTCTTTTGACCCCGGGGAGGAAGAGAGCGTCTGCTACACGGACGGAGACATAGGGGAGTGGAGCGGGGATGACGTTCTTACGGAAAATGGAGATTATGCGCTGTCCATGAAATATGATGAGAAGTTTATCTATTTCAGAGTCCACAAGGATAACCTGGATCTTGAAAATGAGAAAATTTATATTCCTCTTGATATTACGCCTAAGACGGGCAGTTATTATGCGGAAGGGGAGGATGTGAAATTTGAACGCCAGGCCGATTTTCTGCTGGTTTTGGACGGCAGGAAGAATAGCCGTGTGCTGGTGCAGAAGCGTTACGATGTATTTCACGTAGTGTACAGCGAAGATTACGGGGAGGAAAATCCGTTCTTTGATCCACCGGATAAGGATAGCCCTGTGTTTGACAGAATCTATATGGCCCTGCAGATCGGCAATGTAAATGCAGCGGAAGAGGGGGACCGAATGTCTGAGAAGTTCGAGACGGGAAGCCTTACCTATGGCAATGGAAACCCGTATGACCGGGAATACAATTCCGTATCGGACTTTATTGTCAGTGGCGACGATATTGAAATCCGCCTTCCGTGGGATCTGCTGAACTTTTCCAATCCCTCCCAAATGCAGGTGCATGATGACTATTATGAGAACTATGGAATCGAGAATCTGCAGATAGACGGAATTTATGCAGGAATCGGAACCGATGCTGCGAAAAATGACAGGATCGGGATGGAATGGAAGGAGCTGAAGGGATGGGGGAAAAATCCAACCTATCATGAGCGGCTGAAACAATCTTATTACATGATGCAGGAAATATGGAACAAATAGGAAAACATAAAGGAGGAGCCAATGCATGTACTTTCAATCAAGCCGGAAATGATTCTCTATTTTTATATGGCAAGCTGCCTGGCTGTCCTTGTGTTTAATATACTCTATATATTTGTGGATAAGTATAAAGGCCGGCGCCTGGAGCACAGGAGTCTGGAGATGGTTGACGAGATCAGCGGGCAGATACAGGACACGAAGGAAGGCAATATACAGGAGGCCTATTTTTTTGGTCTGGCCCGCAGACTTAGAAAGCTGGAAAAGCTGAGGGCATTTGAGTTTTCCATGGATGAGATACAGAAGACAGTGCCAAAAGAGGATATGAAAGAGTATCTGGAGCATCTGCGCAGGGTTTTTCTGGAGCTGGTCCCCATATATGAAAAGAGGGATGAGATCGAACAGGCATATTTTGCCAGCCTTGTGGAGAAATTTGAAATTGACAGAGGGCATAAGGGGTATGACGGTCTGATGGATCTTATGATACGGATGGTAGTGAATAAAGGGGTGTATGTCAGGGAAAATGCGCTGAAAGCCCTCTATATGATGGGGAATAAAGGGGCAGTGCTGGCAGCCTGGGAGAAGATGGAGGATAACGAGATCTATCACAGCAAAAAACTTTTGTCAGATGGTCTTCTAAGCTTCACCGGTGACAGGGGTGAGCTGGCCTGTCTGCTGTTTGGCCACAGGGACAGATTTGAACCACGTCTGATACTGCCTGTCATGCAGTTTATCCGGTTCTTAGGTGAGGACTTCAGGAGTGGATTCCTTGAAATCATGAAGAAAGAGACAGAGGATAAGGAAATCCGCCTGGAGGCAGTCCGATATTTCAGAAAATACCCATATGGACCGGCAAGAGAGGCACTGCAGAGATTTTTGCAGTACCATGAATTTCTGGACTGGGAATACGCCGCGGTGGCGGCCCAGGCGCTTGCGTCCTATCCGGGGCCGGATACCGTAGACTGTCTGAAAGAAGGGCTGAAAGCTGCTAACTGGTATGTGAGGCTCAATTGCGCGGATGCGCTCATTGTGGGACTTAAAATACAGAAAAAAGATTTATTCGACGTGTACAATGGCCGTGACCGTTATGCCAGGGAGATTTTGCATTACGTCACAGAAAAAATTGAGATTAAAGGCCAGGAAATGGAGCTGAGGGAGACAGATGTTTGAATTTGTTAAGTATTTTTATACCGTAGTTGGTGTGTTGTTCGTCATCTACCTGCTGGGGTATTCCACATTTCTGATAGCCTCTGTGATCGCCGGTTCCCTTGACCTGTATAAAGAGAGCAAAAAAAGAAGGTACCACAATGAGATCGATCATAACTATTATGTACCGGTGTCTATTGTAGTTCCCGCATATAATGAGGAGGTTACGGTGGTTGATACCGTAAAATCCCTGCTGATGATGGATTACAAACTATATGAGATAGTGGTTGTGGATGACGGGTCAAAGGATGGGACAACGCAGGTACTTCTGGATGCTTTTCATCTGAAAAAGGTGATGCGGCCTATAAACCGCCAGATAGGGTGCAAAAAGGAACAAAATGTCTATGAGGCGGTGGTGAATGGAATCAATATCACTTTGGTGCAGAAGATAAACGGCGGTAAGGCGGATGCCCTGAATATGGGGATCAATGCGTCCAGATATCCATATTTTATATGTATGGATGCGGACAGTGTGTTGCAGAAGGACTCTTTAAAATATATTGTCCGCCCTGTTTTGGAGGATGATACCATTATAGCTGTAGGCGGGCTGGTGAGGATATCCAATTGTGCAGTGCTCAGTGAGGGAGAGCTGGTGGACTATCACATGCCCTGGAATCCCATTGTGGGAATGCAGATACTGGAGTATGACCGCTCTTTTATGGCATCCCGGATCCTTATGGATAAATTTAACGGCAACCTGATCATATCCGGGGCATTCGGGCTGTTCAAAAAGGATATGGCTGCCAGCGTGGGCGGTTATGATGCTTCCACCATGGGGGAGGATATGGAACTGGTGGTTAAACTCCATGCTTTTTGCCGTATCAACAAGATACCTTACGGAATACGGTATATTCCCGATGCCATCTGCTGGAGCCAGTGTCCATCCAGTATAGGGGATTTGAAGAAGCAGCGGAGGCGGTGGTTTTTAGGACTTTTCCAGTGTCTGAATAAACACAGGAGAATGTTTATGGCCCCAGAATTCGGAGTGGTGGGTTATATTTCATATTTATACTATCTATTGTATGAATTGCTGTCACCATTTATCGAACTGTTCGGGCTTGTGACTATTCTTCTGGCATATATGGTAAATTTGATAAATGTGCCGTTTATGATAATGTTTTTTCTGATTTACGCCCTCTATGGAGCTGTTTTGACCATCACCGCGTTCTTTGCCAGAATCTATACACAGAATATCAAGTTGTCCGCGCTGGATGTGGTGAAGGCTGTCTATCTGTGTATTGCGGAGAGCGTTTTTTTCAGATTCATTCAGGCGTTTACCAGAATGACGGCATTTTTCGGATATAAGAAGCGGAAAAATGTGTGGGGGCAGATTAAAAGACAGAAAATACATCTCAATCAAACAGGCGGAGAAAAGGGGAAAACAGGAGATGAAAAATAGGAAGACAGGAAAAATGCGCAGATCCCAAGTCATGTGTCTGGCAGTGTTTGCCGCAGCCATGCTTTTTTGGGCACCCTCTGTATGCCGTGCAGGAAATGAGGTTTATGTGGCCGGTATGCCGGACTCCTGGCCATTTGAGTTTTACAGCAAGGGGGAGAATGACTACAAAGGGGTGCTTCCTGACCTTTTAAAAGAGGCTGGGGATGCTGCGGGAATCACCATAAAGTATATAAAGCCTTCCGATAAGGACAGGCGTCTGGCTCTGGCTGGGAATATTCAGGCCGATGCGGTCTGGACCCTGGGACTTACAGAAGATGAGATAAACGACGCAGGTCTTAAAAAGGGCCGTGACCTGATCGTATATGAGAATGACAAGAAAGAACAGGCAATAAGCCTGGCTTATACCAAGAGTATGGAGGACGGAGATATAGAAAAACTGGAAGAGGCTTTTCTGAATATTGATAAAGCGAAGATCCAGGGGGTTTATGCAGGCTATGCTGCTAAGGGGGATGACGCTGCAGGGAGAGCAGGCATTTATCTTTGGACCATAGTGGGACTTTCCGTTTTTTCTGTGTTGATCCTGGTGACTTTTCCGGTTTTCTTTTTGAGAAAGAGGCACCAGATGGAGCTGATGGCTTATAAAGACGACGTTACGGGCAGAGATAATCTTACATCCTGGAAGCAGAAATTCTCAAAATGTATTGTGGAGGAGAACAGAAACCATTATGCTGTGCTCTTTTTGTATGCGGGTATTGACGTGGTAAGCCATATTTACGGATACAAGGAGGCGGAGAATGCACTTCAACTGATCAGTGATACCTGTGAATCCCTGATCAAACCTGAAAAGGAGGCATTTTCCAGGTTTAATGAATTTTATTATATTTTCTTCGTAGAGTATACCGGTGTGGATCAGCTGAAAGAGCGGGTCAGGGACATGCAGGAGCAAGTAGTGGAGGCGTTTAAAAAACAGCAGAAAAAATATTTTCTGGAGATGCACACAGGTATCTACAGAATGACCAGTGTGGACGAGGACCCTTTGAAGACCATCCAGTTCAGCGAAGTAGCTATGGAATATGCAAAGATGCACGTCCAGGATTACGCCCTTTATGATGAATATGTGGAGCGGGAGACCATATCCGGTTATGCCATGGAACATGAGGCGATCCACGGGCTGATGCATGAAGAGTTTATCATGTATCTGCAGCCCATGGTGGACTTGGAAAGCGGCAAAATATGTGGAGCGGAGGCCCTGGTCAGATGGCAGAATCCCAACCGGGGGCTTTTAAGACCAAATGATTTTTTAAATGTCATGAAGCGCAAGCAGCTCACAGGAAAGATGAATATGGAGATTTACCGGCAGGGCTGCCGGTTTCTGAAGGAGGAGGCAGAGAAGGGGAATTCTCTCAGACTGCTGTTTAACTTTACCGTTGAGAATATCGGTGACGAGCAGTTTGCAGGGCATTTGTATGCCATAGCCGAACAGTATGAGATCAGCCGGGATCAGATCATAGTCCAGTTAAACCAGATGGTGGAAATGAGTCAGTCAGACATTTACATGAAGACGATAAAACAGCTCAGGCAGTATGGGTTTGATGTGTATCTGGCAGGTCTGGAGCTGGATAGGGTTTTCTTTCATTATCTTTACTGCGGAATTAACGGGATTAAACTGAGGCAGGAAATGATCAGTGAGATCCATAAGCCCCAGGGAAAAGTGGTAGTGAAAAGCGTAGTGGAATTATGCAGGAAGCTGAATCTGGAGGTGCTCAGTGTAGGGGTGGAAGATGAGGAACAGGAAGCCTTTTTGAGAGAACTGGGATGCACTATGGTCAGCGGGTTCCACTATTACTATCCTGTCAGCCGGGAAGTGTTTTGTGAGCTGACATGGGGAAAATGACCAAACACACAGAAGTGATACAGGACGGAAGGCAGGAGGGATTTGCGGTGGAACAGATGGAGGCATTAAGCAGAGAGGAAGGAAAGAAGGAGGAGGAACTGTACCGGGAGCTGCGGGAGGCAGAGGCGGTGGTGATCGGGGCAGGGGCAGGTCTTTCCACCTCTGCCGGATATGTTTATACCGGAAAAAGATTTCGGGATCACTTTCATGATTTTGAGATAAAATACGGTTTTCATGACATGTACAGCGGAGGCTTTTATCCCTATGAGACTCCGGAAGAATATTGGGCGTATTGGAGCAGATATATTTATCTGAACAGATATCAGGAGCCGCCAAAGCCGGTTTTTGAGGATCTGCTTAAGTTGGTGGAGGGCAGGGATTATTTTGTGCTGACAACCAATGTGGACCACTGTTTCCAGAGGGCCGGATTTGACAAAAAACGGCTGTTTTACACCCAGGGGGATTTTGGACTGTGGCAGTGTTCCGTGCCGTGTCATGAGAAAACATATGACAATGAAGAAGTGGTGCGCCGCATGTTTGCAGAGCAAAAAGATATGCGCGTTCCGGGAGAATTGGTTCCTCTCTGTCCGGTCTGTAAAAAGCCCATGAGCATGAATCTGAGGGCAGACGATACGTTTGTGGAGGATGCGGGATGGCATGAGGCCAGCGGACGGTATGAGCAGTTCCTGAAGGCGCATGAAAACAGCAGGGTTCTGTTTTTGGAACTGGGCTGCGGGATGAATACGCCGGGGATCATTAAATTCAGTTTTTGGCGTATGGCTTGTGAATGGCCGGGAGCGTCCTATGGGTGTATCAATCTGGGAGAGGCTTTTGCACCCCGGGATATAGAGGAAAAATCCATCTGTATCAACCGGGATATCGGCGGAATCTTAAATATATGGAGGAGGAGAATGGAAGATGAAAGCTAAGGATATGACCCAGGAGGAGCGTTTGGAGTATCTGATCCAATATTTGTGCCGGGATTCTGTCCGGTACAAAGGTCTCAGGGTTGAAAAAGCAGAACGGCGCGCCACACTCCGCTCCCTTATGAATATACGTATGCCGGGGCCGGTTTCAGAGGAATTTCTGGAAATACAGGATGCCTTCCTGCAGCAGGAGGCCGCGGAAAAAGGGATTGTGCAGGTGGAGGCCATTCCCACCATACAGGAGGCGTACGGGATAAACGGAAAGCTGGGCAGCAGGATTTCCCTGTGGCAGGGGGATATCACCAGGCTGTCTGTGGATGCCATTGTAAATGCGGCCAACTCCGGGATGCTGGGCTGTTTTGTTCCCTGTCACGGATGCATCGACAATGCCATACATTCTGCGGCAGGTTTAGGCCTGCGGGAGGAATGCGGGGAGATCATGGAGAGACAGGGATATGAGGAGGCCACAGGAAAGGCAAAGATAACCGGTGCGTACAACCTGCCCTGCAGATATGTACTGCATACAGTGGGACCTATTGTGTATGAAGCCCTTACAGAACACCACTGCAGACAGCTTTCCTCCTGTTATGAGTCCTGCCTTAGCCTGGCTGAAAAAAACGGGCTGGACAGTGTGGCATTTTGCTGTATATCTACCGGAGAGTTTCATTTCCCTAACGAAAAAGCAGCGGAGATTGCGGTAGAAACAGTGAGGGAATGGCTGGAACACAGCAGGATAGAGCGGGTGGTATTCAATGTGTTTAAGGATGAGGACCTTGAGATATATGAGAAAGTTTTGCGGGACAGACTACAATAAGACAATGAAGTGAGAGAGGCATAAGTATGATACCTGGGAGAACAGATTTTGAAATGAAAATTCTAAGTCCGCTGGTCAAAGTATTTCCTGAAGAAGCGCCTGTGGAAATGACGGAAAACATGAGGTACAGCGGTTTAAAAGGAGAGACGGTCTCGTTTCAGGCGGCTTATTATGGCGCCTGCATGACAAAGGAATACGCCCAAGTGGCAGTGGACTCTGAAATCAGGGATTGGATCCGCATCCGGAGCGTGGAGCTGGTGCCTTCCGCCTATCCCTGCAACGCAGCTTATGATGACAATTATCTGCGGACAACTCCGGGAATGTTCCCGGATTTACTGAGAGATTTAGAGGACAGCAAAGCAGCGCTTATCCCGCGGCAGTGGAGGGCCTTGTGGATCGACGCGGAAATTCCGGAGGATGCCGGGGCCGGAAGTTATGAGATCGTGATTTCTCTGAAAAACGAAAAGGGTGAGGACCTCTGCAGCGGCCGTGGGGAGATAAAGGTCATTGATGCCCTGCTTCCAACGCAGAAGCTGTATCACACAGAATGGTTCCATGGGGACTGTCTTGCGGATTATTACGGAATGGAGCCGTGGAGTGAAGAATACTGGGAAATGCTTGAAAATTACATAGAAGTCTATGGAAAAAGAGGTATGAATACGATTCTCACTCCTGTGCTGACGCCGCCTCTTGACACGGCGGTGGGCGGTGAGAGAACAACCATACAGTTAGCTGTCATTAAAAGGGAGAAGGGACATTATTCTTTTGATTTTTCGCGTTTGAAGAGGTGGATCGCGCTGTGCAGAAAATACGGGATCCGGTATTTTGAGATTTCTCATTTGTTTACACAGTGGGGAGCAAAATACGCGCCTAAAGTGATCGTACGGGAGGACGGGGAAGTAAAGAAAATATTCGGCTGGGAGACAGAATCCGATTCTTTGGATTACCGGGATTTCCTGAAAGAATACCTGCAGGCCCTCACTTCCATACTGATAGAGTGGGGGATGGAAGATTATGTGTATTTTCACACATCCGATGAACCTTCGGAAGAGCATCTGCAGTCATATCAGAGGGCCAGAAAAATGATAGAACCTTATCTGCAGGGATTCAAGACAATAGACGCGTTGTCGGATCATGCGTTTTATGAAAAAGGTCTGGTGGAAAAGCCGGTTCCGGCCAGTGACTGCATCGAACCCTTTCTGAAAGCAAAAGTTCCCGGACTTTGGACCTATTACTGTACAGCGCAGTGTACGGCGGTTGCGAACCGCTTTATGGCAATGCCTTCCGCAAGAAACCGCATTTTAGGTGTGCAGTTGTACAAGTTTGGAATAGAGGGATTTTTGCACTGGGGATTTAATTTTTATAATTCTCAGTTTTCTTTGAAGCATATCAACCCGTATGCTGTGACGGACGCTGATTCCGCATTCCCATCCGGGGATGCATTTCTGGTATATCCGGGGGATGATAAGAAGCCGGAAGAATCCCTGCGTCTGATGGTCCTTTTCCATGCCATGCAGGATATCCGTGCCATGGAACTTTTAGAGCATTTGATCGGCAGGGAAGCGGTTGTGAAAGAGATGGAGAAGGGATTGGGAAGAGAGATCACTTTTTCCGAATATCCGGTGTCTGATACATGGCTTCTGGATTTCCGCGGAAGGGTGAATGAGAAGATAGAGGAGATGACAGGTAGAATCAACACAGAGATGCCCTGAATGAAAACCGGAGTTTTTTGCAATGGTTTCATATAGGGAAAAGGTACTGGAGTATGCCGGGTGAATTTGTGATAACAATAAGCAGCAGACCGCTTGTCCTATACGGATGGGCGGTTTTTTGGTATGACGGGCATGTCCGTGTTCTGTGGTGAAAGTCCACATAGGCGTAGTTACCGACGAACTTCATAGCGACTCTCAAGGTTTGCATCGTGAGGTGCAGGCGAGAAGAAGAGATAGCGAAATCGTAGCCCTACGGACAGAAACCTGATAATAAGGCGTTTATGGCGGGTAAATTGGCCTAAGACAATGAGGCCCCAAAGGTAGCCGTAACCCATAGGCGTAGATCAGGAGGGTAGACGAGGAAAGAACACAGACTTATCCCGTGAGGTCTCATAGGCGGTTCCATTAGCCGTAGTAACAACGAACTGTGAGAAGTCAGCAGAAGCCATAGTAGGCAAACTCTGAAAGCCAGAGATAAACCGAAGGGCTGAACAACGTAACCGTGCAGACGAATGTATGTACCTGTGAATGTCTGACAGGCGGATGTAGGCAAAACGTATAGGAGCCGTAAACGCACAACATAAGAATAATCACAGGGGGCGGAAAGGAGCGAAGCACACAAAGTATGTCAGAATTGTTGGAAAAGATACTGGACAAGAGGAACATGAACGAAGCGTATAAGAAAGTTTGTGCCAACAAAGGCGCAGGCGGCGTGGACGGCATGGAGATTGATGAACTCGACGGATATATCCGTGGGAACTGGGAAAGTATCAAAGAGCAAATCAGAAAAAGAAGTTACACACCCCAACCGGTAAGGCGGGTAGAGATACCCAAGTCTAACGGAAGTAAGCGGAAACTCGGAATACCGACAGTCATGGACAGGGTAATCCAGCAGGGGATAGCGCAGGTCATAAGCCCGATGTGTGAACCGCTGTTTTCAGAGAACAGTTATGGATTCCGTCCGAATCGAAGCTGTGAAATGGCAATCAGGGAAATGCTTGTATTCTTAAAAGAGGGATATGAGTGGATAGTGGACATTGACCTGGAGAAATTCTTTGACAATGTACCGCAGGATAAACTGATGAGCCTCGTACACAACATCATAAATGACGGAGACACGGAATCGCTGATACGAAAATACCTGAAAGCAGGCGTCATGATTCAGGGCAGATATGAAAAGACGGACAGAGGAACGCCGCAAGGCGGAAATCTGTCACCGCTGCTGTCAAACATCATGCTGAATGAACTGGACAAAGAGTTGGAAAAGAGAGGACTGCGATTCGTAAGATATGCAGATGACTGTGTGATAGCAGTCAGAAGCGAAGCAAGCGCCAAACGTGTCATGTATTCCATTACAGACTGGATAGAGAGGAAACTCGCACTAAAGGTAAATGCGGAAAAGACGCATATCACAAGACCGGGCAAGCTGAAGTATCTGGGCTTTGGGTTTTACAAAGACCCAAAGGCAAAGGAATGGAAATGCAGACCGCACGGTGAATCCGTGGCAAACTTCAGACGAACACTAAAGAAACTGACAAACAGAAGCCAGAGCATGGCATTTGCGGAAAGGGTGCAGAAGCTGAACAGGGTAATCAGAGGGTGGATAAACTACTTTGCGTTAGGCTCAATGAAAACGGCAATGAACGACATAGACGCTCATTTGCGTACAAGGTTAAGAGTAATCATCTGGAAGCAATGGAAAGTACCGTCAAAACGGCAATGGGGATTGCAGAAGCTGGGAATAGGAAAAGACCTGGCAAGAGTGACAGCATACTGCGGCAACCGCTACCAATGGATAGTGACCAAAACGTGTGTAGTCAGGGCAATCTCAAAAGAAAAACTGTTACAGGCGGGGCTCGTAAGTTGCTATGACTATTACATGGAACGCCATGCTTTGAAGTTATGTTGAACCGCCGTATGCCGAACGGCATGTACGGTGGTGTGAGAGGGGGATTAAATTCCCCCTACTCGATTCATGCGGGAAAGCCGTGCGGATGTACGTGCAGGTTAAGGCTGTCCCATCGGAACTGCTGTGCCCCTCTTCATCTCATCCGGAAAGAATGTCTGGGAGGGATGAAGAGAGGTTTCATCCGGAGCGGCTCTACTGTTACAGAGGCCTTCGGGATACAAAAAAGCTTCCGGCGGTAGCGCAGGGCATATTTATCAGCCGCCATGGGCATTCTGTTAAGGAATGCGGAAATAATCTTTTGCTATCTGAATAAAATCCATAGCATAGGAAGTCAGATAGGCACCCTTCCGGTAAGCCAGGATCGTACTTGTAAAGGCATCGGGGTCATGGAGGGAAAAGCAGACCGGAGGGGTGGCAAAGGTCATGTTCTGGATATAAGTTTCCGGCGCAAAGCAGATCCCTTCATTTTGCTGGACAAGCAAAAGCGCAGCCTGTGTATTCCGTGTGTAGAACGGAACTTTTGGTTCTATACCGTACTTTTTCAGGAGCTGTTCAGTTATGGCCCCTGTATTCTGCTCCGGAAAATGCAGAATGAATTTTTCGTTTCCAAGCCGGGACAAATCCGCCTGGGGATAAACACAGTCCTGACAGGAAAGGTTTCCTGCTTCTTTGGCAAGAGGGTGGGCTGGGGAGACCGCCAGCAGGATCTCTTCCCGGCCCAGAGTTTCATATTCCAGTTTGGGATTCAGGTTTCCGTCGCTGAAGATCGCAAAATCAATCCGGCTGTCTGTGAGAAGACGTTCCTGGATAGCGTAAGTCTCCTCCAGAAAGTTCAGACGGATATTGGGATGTATCCGGCGAAAAGCAGGCAGGATCTTGGGGATCATGCAAGAACTGCGCATCAGGGGAAAGGCAACGTTCAGCTCGCCGTCATTTAAGGAACACAGATCATCCAGCTCCTTCTCCCATTCATGGGTCAGTTCCAGTACACGGGATGCGTATTCCATATACCGTCTTCCGGCATAAGTTGGGATATAGCAGTTATCAATCCTGTTGAACAGCTTGACACCCAGTTCACGTTCCAGTTTTCCGAGATGTTTGCTGAGGGTTGGCTGGGAGATAAAAAGCTCCTGAGCGGCTTTTGTCATATTCTGATGTTTGGCAATACAGAGCACGTAGTTCAATTCGTGGATGTTCATAGATTTTCTTCCACCTTTCCGCAGACAGTGTTTTAGGTTGGCCATGGGATTTTTACCCGGCTGTTGGACGGCACAGTCAATGTCCGGACCTACTGGATCGTTACCGAATGGCTGCCACTATTCCACTTTGGAATAGAATTTATAGTTAAGATGAATTAGACTTCCGATCAGGGTTATCATACAATGAAAATGGAAAAGAATCAAGGAAATACGAAGAGGAGAAAATCTATATGAAACAGTGGCTGGAAAAACAATTTAAATTATCAGAGTTTCATTCAAATGTCAGAACAGAGCTTCTGGCAGGTCTTACTACATTTGTGACCATGGCCTATGTTCTGGCAACAGTGCCCAACATGATGGAGTCCGCAGGGCTGGACAAGCACGTAATGTTCACTGTGCTGATCTTGCTGGTCATCCTCACAACCTGCGCAATGGCGTTTTATACAAACCGCCCCTTTGCACTGGCGCCGGGACTTGGCAGTGTAGGTATCGTAACCGCAATGATAGCAAATGACGGGATCGCACCGGATGTTGCCTCCGGCGTAATATTCTGGAGTGGCGTGCTGTTTATCGCAATATCCTTTTTGGGACTCAGGGAAGCAGTGGTAAAAGTCATTCCCGTAAGCCTGAAACACGCAGTAAGTGCAGGTATCGGCCTGTTTATTGCGCTCTTGGGTGCAAAGAGCTGCGGCCTGATCATTGCCAACGAGGCAAAGAAAAGCCTGGGATTCGGTGACCTGACCGTGCCCACTGTGATTGTGGCAGTGATTGGCTTTGTGATCTTACTGATACTGAAAACAAGAAATGTACCGGGGGATATGATCCTGGCCATTGCCATTACCACACTGGTGGGAATCCCTTTTGGCGTTACAAAAATGCCGGAAAGCCTATTCACCATGCCGGCCAATATCGGCGGGCAGTTCCTGAACGTTGATTTTCTGGGAGCATTGAATTTTGCCTATATTCCCTTTTTGATCGCCCTTTTTGTCCCTGACTTTTTCTCCACCTTCGGAACCGTTCTGGGTGTAGGGGCAAAAGCGGGATATCTGGACGAGGACGGCAACCTTCCGGGAATCGACAAATGTTTCAAGGTAGATGCAGTGGCAACCAGCTTCGGCGCACTGTTCGGTATGCCCAGTATGACCACATATCTGGAGTCCTCAGCAGGTGTGGAGGCAGGAGGAAAGACCGGTTTGTCGGTGGTGTTCACCTCTATATTCTTCGGCCTGGCACTGTTCCTTGCACCGATCGCCCTTATGATCCCCTCAGCAGCTACTGCCCCGGTGCTGATGTATATTGGAATCAACATGCTGGGCGCCATGAAAAACATTAAGTTTCATGATTTTACAGAGGCATTTCCATCCTTTGTATGTATTGCGTTTACTATCTTCGGAAACAACATTGCAAACGGTATCTGCGCCGCGCTTCCGACCTATGTGGTCATGAAGATCTCAGCGGGAAAGATAAAAGAGATCCGTCCCGTTATGTGGGTGCTGGTGGCAGTCTGTCTGCTCTATTTCTACTCAATTGTGTAAGATGGGAGGTGCCTTATGGAAAAGGCGGATTTACTGATAAAAAACACAAAAGTCTACAATTCATACCTGAAATGTTTTATGCCTGCTGATGTATATGTGCGGGAGGGAAGGATATTCTATGTGGATACCAGACAGGAGGAAACGCTTTCTCCGGGTGAGGTGCTGGACGGCAGCGGATATCTGATGCTTCCCGGATTTATTGACATACACATGCATATTGAAAGCTCTATGATGACCCCGGTTTCCTTTGGGGAACGGGCAGCTTCCTGCGGGGTCACGACACTGGTTTCGGAACCTCATGAGATTGCTAATGTCATGGGAGTACAAGGAATCCACGAGATGATCAACGGGGCAAAAGATTCGCCTATTGATATTTTTTACGGAATTCCCAGCAGTGTTCCATCCACAAACGAGAGCCTGGAAACCACAGGCGGGGTCATCGGATTTGAGGAAATGAAGCATCTCATGAGAGAAGAGGGCGTTGTCTGTGTGGGAGAGATCATGAACTACCGCCAGATTGTCAAGGGCACTGAGATGGAGATCACCAGGTTTCTGGATTACCTTAGGGAGGAGGAGCCTCAGGCAGTGATTGAAGGCCATTGTCCCTCTTTGGTAGGTCTGGATCTGGCAAAATTCCTGTACAGGGGAATTGACGGGGACCATACAGAGCACACGCTGGAGGAGATCAGACAGCGTTTTGAAAATGGCATGTTTGTGGAACTCCAGGAGAAAATGCTGAAACCGGAGATTCTGGATCATATTATTGAAAACAGCCTTTTTGAGCACTGTTGTTTTGTCACGGATGATACCATGGCAGATGCTTTGCTTGAAAAAGGACAGCTTAACTATATTGTGAAAAAGGCCGTGGAGATGGGATTTCCTCTTGAAGAGGCAATATACTGCGCGTCTTATACCCCGGCAAGACGAATGAATCTCAGGGACAGAGGTGCTTTGGCACCGGGAAAAAAGGCGGATTTCCAGCTTGTGAAAGAGGAGGCAGTATCCGGTTTTGAACCGGATCTTGTGTTCAAAGACGGGAAGGAGATCTTCCGCAAGGGAAGAGACGGAAGGCAGTTAAAGCCTTATGGCTTTCCAACGGAATTTTATCACTCGGTACATTTGGAGAAGATAGAGCCTGAAGATCTGGAGCCAAAGGTCCGGGTGAAGGAAGGCTCTGTGCAGGTGCGGGTTATTGAAGTAAGTGACGGCCGCACGCAGACAAGAGAAAAACATGTCTCTATGGAAGTGGAAAATGGCCGTTTAAAATGGCAGGAAACCGGGTGTGTGCTGGCAGTTGTGCTGGAACGTCATGGAAAGAATGGCAATATAGGTTATGGATTTGTGACCGGTGATTGTCTGAAACGGGGAGCGGCAGCTACCACCTATTACCATGACCATCATAATCTAATGGTGATCGGTGCTGATCCTGAGGATATGCTCACAGCGGCCAGACGTTTGATCGAACTGCAGGGAGGAATATGTACGGTGGAGAACGGTCAGGTGACAGCGGAACTTCCGCTGCCTGTATGCGGTATCCTTTCAGAACTTCCGGCGGATGATATTGGCAGGATGCTGGGTGATGTGAGAAGGAGCCTGGCGGGGCTGGGGTATGAGCATTATAATCCGATCATGTCGCTTTGCACGCTGGGGCTTCCGGTGAGTCCGGCTTTGAAATTGACGGATTTTGGGGTGGTGGATGTAGAAAAAGGGGAAGTGGTGGAACTGGTTGTGAGGTAGGATAGATAGGGCGGACGGAAGTGGCTGGGAGAGGACCGGGGGAGGGAGATGCCTGTGAGCGAAGCGTTCCGCTGCCACGGAGCTAACCTGCTCCCA
Organism: Blautia marasmi; assembly: GCF_900258535.1. Taxonomy (NCBI): domain Bacteria; kingdom Bacillati; phylum Bacillota; class Clostridia; order Lachnospirales; family Lachnospiraceae; genus Blautia; species Blautia marasmi. Next base: position 1,214,593 of record NZ_OIWX01000001.1, on the reverse strand, counting down.
TCTACTAAATTCATCGGCAATGGCCTCTTCATTAAGTAGCTGGGGCAGGTGGATCTCCGCGGCGCTCCACTATACATCGCTCACACGCATCTCCCTCCCCCCGGTCCTCTCCAAGCCACTTCCTGTTTGTCTACGACCCACAGATTCTAGGCAGGATGTAAGAGTAAATAACTTAAACGTATACATATTTTTAAGTGAGAATCGCCCCTATAGATCGAGTGAAAAAAATGAAAAAAGATGATTAGAGGCAGAGGAGGAGAGTAATGGGTCTCCTCTACTGACATGAGATTAAACCATGAAATTATAAAAATATGGTCTCACTCTTTAAAATTACTGAGGTAGATTGAATTAATACACAACCGGAGAGAAAACCAGGGCTGTTGCGGCGGGGTGCGGTCCTCCTGGGGCAGACATTGCGATAGTGAGCCTGAAAATCCATCGGTTACGGAGACTTGGCGCGAAGCCTTTGCTGAGCGTCTTAGTCGAAGTTAGCGATTAGTTGAAGGGGAACGAAGCTGGCTGCCCCAGGAGGACCGCACCCCGCCGCAACGGCCCGTCCTATTATCCAAGAAACTTCCGCAGCCACCTTCCTTTTTATAATTTTTTCCTGGTAATTCCCCCCTCTATAGTGACTTTTTCCCCTCTAAATGTTATAGTGATAGAAACCCGAAAAGAAGGAAGTTTTAAGGAGAATAAGATTGCTTATTGTTGTCTTGTCTGTTCGGAGTGTTCGGTTTTTATTGCTGCTGGGACAGGGGATGAAGAACTGAAGGAAAAGGATCCGGAGCACTGCGCTTTGTGCGGCGAATATCCATGTATACTTATTGATTCCTATGTCCCGTAGGGCAGTGAAAACAGAAATAGATTAGAAGGATTACGAAAGCAAAACAGGAGAATTAGAGAATGAATATACTTGTACTTAACGGAAGTCCCCGTAAGAATGGAAATACGGAAATAATGGCGGATGCTTTTATAGAGGGGGCCCGCAAAAAGGGGCATATGGTTGAAAAAGTGAATCTTGGGAACAGGAAGATCGCGCCTTGTCTGGCCTGTGAATTTTGTTTTACCCATAACGGTGTGTGCGTGCAGAAGGATGATATGGCGGAGATACTGGATAAGGTGGATAGCGCGGATATGATCGTTTTTGCATCACCTGTGTACTGGTTTTCTATCAGTGCGCAGTTAAAAGCTGCTATTGACAGACTGTATGCAAGAGCCAGAAAAGGATTTAATATCCGGTATGCGGCACTTCTTTTGGACTCCGCCTCCGATGGTGTTTACCGCTCTGCGATTGCTGCCTATGAGGATATCTGTGCCTATTTGAGATGGGAAAATAAGGGGATACTTACTGTTCCGGGGATGGATGCTAAGGGAGATATGGAGCACTCTGAAGGTGTGAAAAAAGCATATGATCTGGGAATAAACCTGGCATCAGAATAGCCGGGAGGAGGATGGCGCAAGGGATGGAAAAAACAAAAACGTTAGTCATTGGAATCGCCGGGGGAAGTGCTTCCGGTAAAACGACTATATGCGATAAGCTGTCTGAACAGCTTCAAGATCATAGAGTAAAAGTCTTTCATATGGATGATTATTTTAAACCGGAAGAGCTGCGTCCCCGCTCCCGTGCACTGGTTGGGGAGCGGGAGTACGTGGACGATAATCATCCGGACACTATGTACCTGACACAGTTATATGAGGATATGGCAAAAGAAAAAGAAAGCGGTAAGGTGCAGATCATATTGACAGAAGGACTCCTTACCCTGTACGATGATGCCATTTTGAGCCTGTTGGACCTGAAGCTTTATGTAGACTGCCGTGCGGATGAGAGAATCCTGCGGAGGCTGAAACGAAATATGCAGAGAGGGCTTTCCGAGGAGGAAATCACAGATGTTTATCTGGATGTGGTGAGATACCGGCATGACCAGTATGTGGAACCCTCCAAATGGAGGGCTGATATGATCCTGAATGGGGCTAATCCTTCTGTGGTGTCCATGGAAATGATCACAGACTATATAAAGAGATCGCTGTAATAAAATACCGTCTTCTGAATGAAATCATTCGGAAGACGGTATTTTTTTAGTCGGGAACTTTATCGGGAAGAGGGATCTTTCCGTCAAAGATCCGTTTAAAGATCAGTGAAGCAGAACCGATCAGCGGTGCATTTTCACCGAAGGAAGAAGGATAAAGACGTATATTCTGAAAGCCGTGATGGAACATATTGGCATTCATATAAGCCTCCATTTCATCCAGATAGATGGGGGTCAGTTTTGGCGGGATCTCTCCAAATATGATGACCTCCGGATCATAGAGATTGGCGATAGTGATGAGCAGGGTTTTCAGCGCATACCGGCACGCTTCCAGGCGCTCTTTCTTCGGTCCATCCAGTTTGTTATCCTGTATCATCTGCCAGAGATTGGAGACGGAATCGGTCCCCATATCGTCCAGGAGTTTTGAGACGCTGGTGTAGGTTTCAATACATCCTTTCTGTCCGCAGGAACACAGAGGACCCTGCGGATTGATGGAAATGTGCCCGATTTCACCCGCAAATCCCGCGCTTCCGTGGAGTAGTTTTCCATGGATAATGATCCCGGCGCCCACACCGGAGCCAAAGCCCACATAGGCAAGGGTATCTGCCGTCTTTCCCACACCGTAGAACTGTTCTGCAATAGCGCTGGCGTTCATATCGTTGTCAAGATAGACCGGCAGATGAAATTTTTCTTCCAGTAATTCTCCCATATCCAGATTCCCAATGCTGCAGAAATTGGGAGGGTAAAGGATCTTTTTCTGCGTAATGTCAAGGGGGCCGATAGACGCAATCCCTATACCTGCCATAAAACGGTCTTCATGGGCGCGCAGAGCCTTTTCAACCAGGGAAACCAGTATTTCCGACAGGGAAAGGTTGTCTGCGTTTTGAGGCAGCGCGCAAAAATCATGATACAAAATATTTCCCTGTATTTCCGCGATCAGGCAGTGCACCTCATACCGTTTCAGTAAGATCCCTATGGCATGGATCCTTCTGGGGACAATGGAAAGGGCGGATGGCTTTCTGCCGCTGGCATCTCCGGTGTACCAGGTAGAATCCCGGAAGGGTGAATATTTTCTGTCTTCCACATAGCCGTCTGCAACCAGGTCATTGATAAGGCCGCTGATAGCCATTTTGGACAAACCCAGATGAGAGGAGAGTTCTACACGGTTGGATGCCTCCCCAAGGGCCAGGGCTTTGATAATGGCAGCCCGGTTGCTGGTTCTTAAAAACTGCATATTTTTTGTGGTTCCCATACAATATACCTCTATCTCGGCTTTGCCGTACTTTTTCGTATGATCAGGTGGGGTTCAAAGCTTATGGTCTGCTTTTCCGCCTCCGGTCTGGAGATTTCCAGAAGTGCGCGCTTGGCGGCTTCCCGTCCGATTTCATATGTGGGCTGGTTGACCGTGGTCAGCGGAACCTCCAGCATATCGGAAAAATCAATATTGTCAAAGCCCACAATGGACATATCATCAGGGACAGACAGTCCTTCCTGCCTCAGGCAGTGGTAAGCTCCCAATGCCATCAGATCATTGAAGGCAAAGACGGCGGTTGCGTCTGTCTCTTTTAAGATCTGTTTTGTGGCTTCGTTTCCGCTGTGCCGCAGATAGTCACCGTGAAATACATATTTTTTAGGCAGGGGGATTCCCGCGTCACGGTAAGCCCACTCGTAACCTGCAAGGCGCTCCTGCGTGCTGTCTGAGTTGGCGGGACCGGTAATGCAGACAATGTTTTTGTGCCCCAGAGACAGCAGGTGGCTGACCGCATTATAGGCGCCTTTTTTATTATTGAGCTTTAGGGCACTGCAGTTGAGGGCGGGATTGCAGCGGTCAACTGTGATGATGGGAATAGGGGAATCGTTTATAAGGTCTTTGTAGGAAGGTATATAGGTCCGGTCGATATTGGATGCCATGGCAAGAATGATGGCATCCACACCACGGGATCTTAATACTTGGATACTCTTTAAATCCCGTTCGGGACGGTCGCTCGTATTGCTGAGTATAATATTCCGGTCATGTTTCAGCATTTCATCATCGATTCCCAAAGCCAGATTAGCAAAAAAGTGGTTGCTGATATCAGGGATGATAAGCCCAATGGTCTTTGTCTCCTGTTTTACAAGACCAACCGCAAGCTGGTTGGGATAATAATGCATTTTTTCGGCAGTTTCCAGGATCAGACTGCGTGTACTGTCTGAAACACGGCATTCCTTTTTGTTCAGGACCAGTGAGACTGTAGTTACAGACAGATTCGTTTCTTTTGCGATGTCTTTTAATGTTACCCGCATATTTTCACCTCGTAAATACTGGTATGCCGTCTGCCAGTTGTCTATAGCAACGGTACACTGTATGGTATTGCAATCTGATTTTATCATGTGTAAATTCTGAATGCAATGAGTTGTTCTGTATTGCAGCATTATCTGTAAAAATGATAAAGCGTTTTAACATGAATACAGGGGTAGCGCCGGAAAACTAGGGGCAAAATGATAGGAGATTAATAGTAAAAAAAGTTTATAAAAAATTAAAATGCACAAAATAATAGAAAATAAATCAAAAAAAGTGTTGACAATGTAGAAAAAGCGTATATAATGTAAATCATAAATAATGATAAAACGTTTTATCAACCAGAGAAAGGAAAATGGCTTATGGAGATAGGTTATACGGTTTGGGAATGGGGGCTGGAATCAGAAGAAGACCTGAAGACAGCGCTTAATGACATGAAAAAGCTGGGCTATCATAATTTTGAGAATTTCATTGGCATGGCTGATCTGTATCAAGGACGTGAGGAGGAGTTTAACCGGCTGGTAAAAGAATACGGACTGAAATTTGCAGCTTTATACCATTACATACGTGATATGGATGCTGACCATGTGGGAGAGGCAAAAAAATATTTGGAGTTCTGTAAAAAAACCGGAGCCAGGATCATGAATATCCAGGCACCGGCAAGGAACGGAAAGCCATCCCGGGAACATCTCCTGCAGTTGTCAGGTATCCTGGACGAGATTGGGAAAATGGCTGCAGAGTATGATGTGACACTTTGCCTCCATCCTCATTTTCAGATGACCGTAGAACAGGAGGACGAGATTGACTTTGTGGCAGAGCATACAGATCCGGCCTATGTAAAATTTTGTTTTGATACGGCGCATACGGTACTTGCGGGAATTGATTTTGAACGTCTGTTTGAGAAATACAGGGGAAGGATCGGTTATATACATCTGAAAGACCAGGATACAGAAGTGGATGTGGAGGATTACAGGTATAAGTGGATCCATGAATGGGACAAACATCAGAGATTTTATGAACTGGGCACAAAAGGAATTGACTTTCCGAAAGTCCTAAAGCTGCTGGAAAAGAACGGCTATGACGGATACCTGGTGATAGAGAACGATACCCCTACGGTGAGCAATTATGAAGGTGCCAAAACAAACAGGGAATATGCAGCAAAAATACTGGGAATGTGAGAGCGGGGGAATAGATCGTGCGGAAGGAAGGAATTTTAAATACTGATATCTGTTATGCCATATCATCACTTGGTCATACGGATTACATGGTGATCGCAGATCCGGGACTTCCCATACCGGAGAATGTAACAGTCATTGATATTTCACTTGTAAAAGGAGTACCCGGATTTATGGAAGTTTTTGATGCAGTGACGAGGGAGCTGGTGATAGATTCCTACATTTACGCGGAAGAGATAGAGGCATCCGGCACGGAACTTCTGCAGCACATGCAAAAAAGACTTTCCAATGTACCGGGCCGGAAAATGCCTCATGAGGATTTAAAGGACATGCTTCCCAAGGCGAAAGTGATTATCCGGACCGGTGAGTGCACACCCTACGCCAATGTCATATTAGAGGGCGGCGTTAATTTTTAAGAGGAGGAACATACATGGAAAAAATGTTGGCGGCGGTTTTTGAGGATGTTGGAAAACTGGAACTGAAAATGGTCCCGGTCCCTCAGATCCGGAAGGAAGATCAGGTGCTTGTGGAAGTGGAGGCGGTTAGTATCTGCGGGACAGATGTACATATCACAGCAGTGCCGCCCGGATACCAGGCAACCCCCGGTACCATCCTGGGCCATGAGCTGGTTGGGAAAATTGTAGAGAAAGGAGAGGCGGTGGGACATCTCCAGGTGGGAGACCGGGTTGTGGTAAATCCAAACGACTACTGCGGTGTATGCCAATACTGCAGAAAGAATCTTCCCAATGAATGTGAGAATATCATTCCTCTGGGAATAGACTATGACGGTGCTTTTGCAAAATACTGCCTGATTTCCGGGAAAGTCGCATATAAGATTTCAGAAGAGGTGTCATCAGAGGCCGCGGCATGTACAGAACCTCTGGCCTGTGCCATCAACGGATTTCATAAAGTGAACATTCTGCCGGGAGAGAGTGCGGTGATCATCGGCTGCGGGCCTATCGGACTGATGATCGCCATGCTTGCAAAGGCATCCGGCGTGGGAAAATTATTCCTGTTGGAAGCTGCACCCTACAGAATTGCGTTTGCAGAGAAGCTTGGGCTGGGGGAAGTCATAGATGTGAAAAGCAGGAATGCCGGTGAGATCATACGGGAGCAGACAGGGATCGGTCCGGATTACGTTTTTGATGTGACGGGTTCCCAGGTAGTGCAGGCAGTGGATCTGGTGAGAAAAGGCGGACGCGTGGTACTTTTCGGTGTGAATAAAAAATCCGTCAGTCAAGTGGCACAGTGTGAGATCACCACAAAAGAGATCACGGTTCACGGAACTTGGCTCGCCAACGCAACCTTTCCGGAGGCCATCCGGGTTCTGGAAGAACACATGGTGGATATGGAGAAACTTGTGACAGACGTAATCCCTCTTGAAGAACTGAAGTCAGGAATTGAGAAGCTGGCAAAGGGAGAAGCGGTAAAAGTTGTAGTGAAGCCTTAAGGACAAGGAAAAAGAATTGGAGGAAAAACGATGAAGAAGAGAGCTTTAGCAGGATTTATGGCAGCAGCAATGGCAGTATCCATGGCAGCATGCGGTGCACCTCAGGCAGTGAACGATGACAGTGACAACCAGAAAACAGAGCAGAAGGAAGAGAACAAAGCGCAGGACAGCGGGGAGGAAGGGGAGAAGAGTACGGGAGGCAAGACCACGCTTACTTTGATCTGCCACCAATCCAGAAGCAATATCGGCGAGGGAGGCTTTACCACCGGTTTCTTTGGGGCCCTTGATGCATGGCAGGAGGAACACCCGGATGTGGAAGTAAAAGTGGAGGAGATGGACCAGACGGCATATCAGACAAAGATCAACTCCCTGGGTGCCTCCGGTGATATACCCGATCTGTTCATGATGAAAGGTTCCTGGACGAAAACGTTCGTGGAGAACGGATGGGTATCGGATATTACTGCGGAACTGGACGCAGACCAGGAATGGAAGAATGCTTACATAAAAGGCGGATTTGACGCAGCAACAAGAGACGGAAAGAACTATGGTGTTCCCCAGGAGAGTATGTCCACAGGTATGGTTTATTATAATTCAGACATGTGGAAGGAGATTGGATATGAGACTTTCCCGGAGACATGGGATGAACTGCTGGATGCAGTGGATAAATTTAAAGAAAAAGGCATCACACCATTTGTCATGGGAAATAAGCCTAACTGGCCTGCAGAGTCCTGCTGGTTAAGCACACTGGGAGACCGTTTTACAGGACCGGAATGGACACAGTCCATACTGGATGGTTCAGGCGCCAAATTCACGGACGAGTCATTTGTAAAAGCGCTGACTGCTTTCCAGGAACTGGCCCAGAGAGGTGCTTTTAATGAAGATATCAACTCCATTGATGATACAGAGCAGAATACGGTGTACTTCAACAAGAAAGCAGCCGCCATCGTAAACGGTACCTGGTTTATCCCGACTATTGACAACACTGCTCCGGAGGATGTAAAAGCTGCAACAAAACTGGCGATCCTTCCGTCTGTTGAGGGCGGCGCAGAAGACCAGAAGACAGTATCCGGCGGGCCTGCCTGGTTTATGGCTCTGAGCAGCAAAGTGACAGACCCGGCAAAACGTGAATTGGCTATGGATCTGCTGAAAGCACTGACAGATGAGCGCCAGGCAAACGTGACAGCTTCCATGGGCGGTGTTACCGCATGGGCAAACCCGGAGTATGATACCGCTAAAGTTCCGGCATTATTTAATGAATATAATGACATGATCAAAGATATCACTGCTGTCCAGATCTATGATGCCTGCATGGATGCATCTGTGATCGAGACCATGAATGTGGGACTTCAGTCTCTGTTGATCGGAGAGAAGGCACCTGAGGAATTGGCAGAAGAGATACAGATGGAACAGGAACTTGCACAGTAAAGAAACAGGATCATAGAGAATGACGTAAATTCGCGGGGATAAAATCCCCGCGATATTAGAAAAGGGGGTACCGGCTTGAGAAAATCCACGCTGAAGCCTAAAACGAGAATGGCAATTATTGTATGCCTGCTGCCAGCTCTCCTTGTTTATACCTATGTGGTTATCCTGCCGATCATCAATGCGTTTAGCTACAGTTTTTATAACTGGTCGGGGGGACCTCAGGCGAAGTATGTAGGATGGAAGAATTATCAGATCCTGTTAAAGGACACATCCTTCTGGCATGCATTCAGCAATAATATCTGGATCGCAGTTCTGTGCATTTTGGGGCAGATTGGCATTGCATTTGTTTTTTCGGCGCTTTTGACGTCCCGGTTTGTAAAATTCAAAAAACTTCACCGTGTCGTGGCCTATTTTCCGGCCACCATATCCGCAGTTGTTGTAGGTTTTACCTGGTCCTTTATTTTTAACTATGACTATGGACTGGTAAATGTGATCTTGAGAGCCTTGCATCTTGGAAGCTTTGCAAAACCATGGCTGGATAATCCGAATACGATCATCAGTGTTGTCAGCATACCGCTGATCTGGCAGTACATTGGCTATTATATGGTTATTATCATGGCGGCTATGACTTCCATTGACCCAAGTATATACGAGATGGCCGAGCTTGACGGGGCTACAGGGATACAGAAGGCAGTAAAGATAACGCTTCCGCTGATCAAAGGTTCCATAGCGGTGGCGGTTATGCTGTGTATTGCAGGTAATATGAAGATTTTCGACCATATTTATGTTATGACAAACGGAGGCCCAGGAACCAGTTCTATGGTCATGGCGCTTCAGGTATATAAGACAACATTTATTAAGAACCAGTTCGGATACGCCAGTGCCATGTCTATTGCTATTCTGGTGCTGAGCCTTGGGTTGGTTGGAGTCAGCAGGCTGGTGATTACCAGACCATGGAGAAAGGAGAGTGATTACTGATCATGGCAGATATAAAAAGAAATACTGTGCCGGTGAAAAAGGCCGGAAAAAGTATCGGAAAAGTAATCTGTAATGTAGTGCTCCTGCTGTTTTCTTTTTCCTGCATCTTTCCAATGGTATGGATATTTTATTCCTCTTTCAAAACACAGACGGAATTCACGCAGAGCTCAACCGCACTTCCGCAGGCATTGAATCTGAAAAACTACATATCCGTATTTACCCAGACAAAACTGGGGATGTATATGCTGAACAGTGCCAGGAATACAATTTTATCGGTATTGATCATAATCGTGTTCTCCTTCCTGGCCGGTTATGTCCTTTCCAGATATCGTTTTAGAGGAAGAAGCCTTATCTATAACTATTTTATCATGGGTATGCTGATCCCGGTACATGCACTGCTTGTACCTATGTATGTACAGCTCAGGCAGAGCGGGCTTACCAATCACTGGTATACGCTGCTGTTTCCCTATGTGGCGTTTGGGCTTCCCATATCTATCATGTTGATCGAGAGTTATATTGCATCCATACCCAAAGAACTGGAGGAGGCGGCATCCATTGACGGCTGCGGATTTTTCCGGTGCCTGTTCCAGATCGTATTTCCGCTGGCAATGCCTATATTGTCCACAGTGGCCATCATTCAGTTTTTCGCGGTATGGAATGAATTTTCATTTTCATTGATCCTGGTGAACAGTGATACCCTGCGGACGGTTCCAGTAGGGCTGACCATGTTTAAATCCGCGTATACAGTGGACTATCCCAGGTTAATGGCCGGTATCATGACAACCACGCTGCCGGTCATGATCCTGTACTTTGTATTCAGTAAGAGAATCATAGAAGGTATGGTGGCGGGAGCCGTGAAAGGTTAAAGTTGGAGGAAAAATTATGTATAAGACATTGGCACCGGATTGTATCGGACACAAGGCCGGGCTTGAAATATCTGCACCTGTTGCGAAGAAATATGGTTTTGAGGGAATCTGGTTCAATATGGAACGGGATGCCCGGATGCCTGTAAAAGAGACAAAGATGCTGCTGGAAAAATACGGTCTGAAGGCTGCAGGTTTTGGTCTTCCCGTGGAATACAGAAAAGAGGAGTCTGTTTTCAGAAAGGACATGGAAAAACTGGAGGAGTACGCCGCGTATGCCCGGGAATGCGGGATGCACAGGTGTATCACCTGGATCATACCGGCCAGTGACGAGCTGACTTATGAAGAGAATTTCAATATGCATCGTGAAAGACTTGGGGAGGCTGCCCGAATCTTAAAAAAATACCATATTTCACTTGGCCTGGAGTTTTTAGGGCCGCCTAAATTAAGAGCGGGGAAAAAATATGAATTCATCCATACCCTGGACCAAATGCTGGAACTGTGCAGGGCTATCGGGACCGGAAATGTGGGGATCCTGATGGATGTGTGGCACTGGGACATGGCGGGGCAGACATTTGATGATTTTGCAAAATTTCCGGATGAATCCTGGGTTGTCTGTGCGCATATTATGGACGCGCCTGCCGGAATACCCAGGGAAGAACAGGTGGATGTAGTCCGCGCGCTTCCAGGAAGTACAGGGATCCTGAGGATTGGGGAGTTTTTTGAAGGCTTGAAACATATGGGATATACCGGACCTGTTCTTGCGGAGCCGTTTGTGGAAGAGTTAGGAAAAATGGAATTTGAAGAAGCTGTGGCGGTAGTAAGCAGCGCCATCAATAAAGTATGGCCGAAAGAGGCATAAAGGAGGCATTATTATGAAATCATTGGTTCTTGGAAATAATCAGGCATATCTGGAGGAGGTTCCGGATCCTGTTCCTCACGGAGAGTGGGTAGTTGTCAAAGTGGAATCCACACCCATCTGCGGGAGTGACAGAAAAGCTTTTGTTTCCCCCACACCTGTTCGCGACGCAGGGCATGAGGGTGCCGGCGTAGTAGTTGCTGCAAATGGGTCTAACCTGCTTAAAGAAGGGGACAGAGTGATCCTGAATCCTCTTTCCGGCTGCGGACACTGCTCCTTGTGCCGTTCCGGTAACTATATTTATTGTACGGATAAGCCTAAGTATTTCAGTCATTTTGCGGAATATGTGCTGGTACAGGATTTCGTCTGCACAAAACTGCCGGATGATATCACTTATGACCAGGGTTCCCTGGGTTGCTGTGCTTTGGGTCCCGCGTTCAGCTCCATCAAAAGGCTCAATGTAAAGGGGTTTGACACCATTTTGATCACAGGCCTTGGTCCTGTGGGGATGGGTGCCATTGCAGTATCGAAGTTTCTGGGCGCCAGGGTCATCGCCCTGGACAGTGTTCCTTTCCGTAAAAATATGGCAAAGGAAATGGGCGCTGATGTGGTTCTGGATCCTACAGACCCTGACATCAAAGAAAAGATCAGGGAAGCGAAAATGGGTGCACCGCTTATCAAGGCAGTAGACGCCTCAGGGAACGGAAACGCAGAGAGACTCTGCATTGATATGATGGACCCAAGAGGTTCCGTGGCGTTTATAGGGGAAAACCACAATACAGTTCCCATCTGTCCCAGCGATGATTTTATCAGAAAGGGACTAACTCTGATCGGTTCCTGGCACTACAACATGGACGACAGGGAGGAAATGTTTGCAATCCTCAGGCGTTCACCTGTTGTACATAAAATCATTACAGATGTATATGGATTTTCTAATGTACAGGGAGCTTTTGAAAAGTTTATGGGACAGGATACCTGTAAAGTGATTTTAAAACCCTGGGAGTGATATGACGAAGAGGGAATGAAAATTGGATAAGAAAAAAATACTTGTAATAGGAAGCCTTAACATGGACTGGGTCCTGAAGGTGGAGGACATCCCGGTCATAGGAGAGACGGTACTCGGAGGGGATATTCAGGAGTCACCCGGAGGAAAAGGCGCCAATCAGGCTTTCGCGGCAGGGCGGCTGAACGGAGATGTAACCATGCTGGGGGCAGTGGGCTGTGATGAGAACGGCAGAACACTGCTGGAAAACCTGAAGCTTGCAGGCGTACATACAGAATTTATAAAGAAGAGCCGGAAGAAAACCGGGCTTGCGATCATCACGGTAAATGCAGACGGTGACAATTGTATAACCGTCTCACCCGGTGCTAACCTTGCATGTGATGTTTCTTATATAAAAGAGAATCTGCAGGTGATAGAGGAATGCAGTATTCTGCTGGTGCAGATGGAGATCCCCCATGATGCGGTTTATTATGCCATGGAACAGGCTCACCGTATGGGAAAGACTGTGATCTTTAATCCCGCACCGGCGCCCGCCCAAATCCGTGAGGAAGCATATGCGTGGATCGACTACATCACACCCAATGAGACAGAACTGCAGAAACTGACAAAAATCAGAGATACAGAGCAAGAGGAGATAGAGAGAGGATGCGCCATACTTCTTGAAAAGGGGATCAAAAATGTGGTCGTAACACTAGGAAGTAAGGGTGCTCTGCTGATGAACAAAACTGTCAGAAGAAATTTTGCTGCAAAAAAGGTGCAGGTTGTGGATACCACGGCAGCGGGGGACACTTTCAATGCTGCAATGGCAGTATTTCTGGCAGATGGAAAAAACATTTTCCAGGCAGTGGAGTTTGCCAATGCAGCGGCAGCTCTCACCGTGCAGAAAAAAGGCGCCCAGAATGCGGTGCCGCACTGGAAGGACCTGGAGGAAAACCATAAAATGGTCATATAGAATGGGGGAACAGCAATATGTTTCGATTGGAGATAAACAAAGACTGGAAACTGCACGAAAGCCTGTTGCGTGTGGAAAAGGAACAGTGGGCCTATGTGCATGGTCTGAAAGACGGATGGTATACATGCAGCCTGCCTGCAGATGTAAGGATGCCGCTTATAAAAGAGGGGGTTATCAAAGACCCGGTACTGGCAGATTACTGCAGGGAATCTGAGTGGATAGAAAAGAGAGCCTGGTGGTTTGAGCGCACTTTTGACAGCAGTGAAGTGGACAGAGATGAGGATATTATTGAGCTGATCCTGGAAGGTCTGGATTCCAGAAGTGATATTTTTATCAACGGACAATATATCGGCAGCCATTACAGTGTTCACTATCCATTCGTGTATGACATCAAAGAGATGATCAAAGAGGGTGAAAACGTGATCACAGTCCGGGTGACCAGCGGACTTGAGACTGTGTCAGACCAGGATTTGTCAGAACTGAATCACGCTGTGTGCCTGGAGACGGACAACGGGGGAAAATACCGGGGGGATGCCAGAAGGGCATTTGTCAGAAGACCGCAGTATACGGTAGGATGGGACTGGGGACCAAAAGTGATCACCTGTGGTATCACAGGCGGTGCCAGGCTGGAAGGCCACAAAAAAATAGCACTCAGGGAAGTCTGCCTGCATACAGAAGAAGTGGGGGAACAGGCAAAATTAAAACTGATGCTGAACGTGGAAAACCTGGGATTCATCAGTTCCAGAGACGGAGCGTATAAAGTCAGGATCAGCTATGAAAACAAGCCGGTCTTTGAGCAGACTTATGACGACAGGCTGTTCACATCGGGATATAACTACTTTGAGGAAGAAATCACACTATCCGATCCGGAGCTTTGGTGGCCCAATGGCTATGGAAAACAGCCCTTGTATGAAGTGCAGGTGGAGGCAGCGTGTGAAGGAAGCGTAGAAAAATATCCCGCATTTTCCTATGGTATCCGTAAGCTGGAGCTGGACACAAGCGTTCTGGAGGGAAAAGACCGGAAGTTCCAGTTTGTGATCAACAACAAGCCCATTTACTGCAAAGGCGGAAACTGGATACCAAATGATTTTATCTATGCCAGAGTTACGGATGAAAAATACCGGGTTTTGATCGACGAGGCGGCAGAAGCCAATTTCAATATGCTGAGAATCTGGGGCGGAGGCCTGTACGAACGAGATATTTTCTACCGGCTCTGTGATGAGAAAGGAATTTTAGTCTGGCATGACTTTATGTTTGCGTGCTCCACATATCCGGACCATCGCCAGTGGTTTCGGGAAGAGATGCGCAGAGAATTCGACTATCAGACAAAACGTCTGCGCAGCCACTGCTGCCTAGGACTTTTCTGTGGTACAAATGAAGTACACTGGCTTTTTAATTCCACCGACAATCCAAAGTGGGGAATTGAATTCACCTATGAGCACCAGTACGGCATGTACGTTGCAAACATACTATCAAAAGAGATCATACATGCAAACTGTCCCTTCATCCCTTACTGGAACAGTTCCCCATATGGAGGAGAACTTCCCAATGACGATACGGTGGGGGATATCCATCACTGGCAGCAGGCATACATGAGCAAAAAGATGGAAGAGCGTATCGAGGCAAAAGACTACGACAAGATCAAAGCAAAATTTGTCAGCGAATACGGCTATGTAGGCCCCTGCTGTATGGAAACGATCCTGGAGTACATGGACGGGCAGCCCCTTTGCAGAACCAGTGAAGTATGGCAGATGCACAACAACGTCTTTGAAAAAGACACTGTAAATACAGCTATAGAAAAGAATTACGTGGACCATGCAGACAAACTGTCCCTGGAGGATTACATTACCTATGCAGGCATGGTACATGGAATGATGTACGGGTATTCCCTGGAGGCCATGCGTTTTAAGGAACAATGCTACGGCGGCCTTTTCTGGATGTACAACGATGCATGGGGAGAAGTGGGCTGGACGATCATAGACTACTACCTGAGAAGAAAAATCGCCTATTACGGTGTGAAACGTGCCCTTGCCCACCGGAAATTCACCATGCGTCTCATAGACGGCAGCATTATCCTGCATGGTGCAAACGATACCCCGGCCCCCCTGTCCGTAAAAGCAGACTTCGGCTATGTATCTTTTGACGGTACGATTCGCGAAACAAAAGAGATCCAACTGGAAGTATCCCCCGGGGAACGAACCTATCTTCTGAAAGAGAAACTTCCGGACAGAGATTACAAAAAAGGAACCATCATGCTTTACATCCATGACGAGAACATAGACAATATATGGCTGCGCTTAGACGATATGCGAAACCTTGCCTTTGAGAAAAGTCCTGTCATCTGTACAGCAGACCATCAGGAAGGCAGTGACAGGACCCTCACCGTTCACTCAGAAGCGTTTGCCCACGGCGTGCACATAAAAGGCAACTACAGATGTTCCGACAATTATTTTGACCTCCTTCCCGGGGAAACAAAAACATTCACCATCAAAAATGCCGGGCAAGCCTCACTGGAACTTACATCTGTAAAATAGGAGAACACCATGAAAAAGACCGAATACAACGAAAAAAAAGCCCAGGTACTGGCCTATTTTGAGAAGGCACACATAGCACTCACCGAAGAAGAGAAAGCAAACATAGAGATCGCCGATTTCGGCCTGAACGACCTGGAACACATCGGGCTCCAGCTGATCACCTACATCAATACACCAAGGTGCTGTTCCAAAGAGATGGTCCTCTTCCCGGGACAAACCTGTCCGGAACACTGCCATGCCCCCATCCAGTCACTTAATTACGAGGGTAAAGAGGAGACCTTCCGCTGCCGATACGGCACAGTCTACCTCTATGTAGAAGGCACCCCCACCCAGCCGCTGACCGGAAAAATCCCAGCCAGCTATGAAGACACCTACACTGTCTATCACGAGATTATCCTTCATCCCGGCCACCAGCACACCATCCCACCCAACACAAAACACTGGTTCCAAGCCGGCCCCCAAGGCGCCATAATCTCAGAATTCAGCACCACCAGCCAAGACGAGTACGACATCTTCACCGACAAAAACATAATAAGAACACCCATACTAGATTCATAATTTTTTTCATACTCTTTTATAAAAAAGCCAAATGCGTAAGCCCATTTTTCAATCCACTTACGCATTTGACTTTTTTCTTTACCTACCTACCGGCAGAAAAAACCAGGAGGATTAGGAGGCGGGGGCTGGAGGCAGCAGGGTATGGGGGGAACGATGTACAGAGGAGCGCCGGGAAGATCCACCTGCCCCAGACACTTAATGAAGAGCCCACTGGCGATGAACTTAGTGACTGGGAGCAGGTTAGCTTCCCGGCAGCGGAACGCTTCGTTCCCCCCATACCCTGCTGCCTCCAGCCCCCGCCTCCTGATCCNGGGGCAGGCAGTGGGGGATGAAGGCGGACGGGCGATTGGGGCAGGGTACTGTTCTCCTTTGGCAGCCAGCTTCGTTCCCCTTCAACTAAGCGCTAACTTCGACTAAGACGCTCAGCAAAGGCTTCGCGCCAAGTCTCCGTAACCGCTTATTTTCAGGCTCTCTGCCGCAATGTCTGCCAAAGGAGAACAGCACCCTGCCCCAACCGCCCTGGTTTTCTCAAGCCAATAGGGGATTTGCAGTGATATTGTCATGGTGATAGAGATGGGATAAGATGAAGATGGGGTGTTTTTAATGGGAGAAGACGGATACCTGTCCAAAATAAAATTTATATCCATACTTGACAAGTTGAACTGAAACAATTATAATTACAGTATAAACTGTAACGGAAATAGCCACAGTATGTATAATCTGCTCACCATATTAGAATCCTATACAGCAGAGGAAAGGAAAACACATGAAGAAAAAGAAACAATGGCTTCTGGCGGTCATAGCCGCAGGTATCATGGCAGCAGCGCTGTCTGCGTGCGGACAGGACAAGACCAGCCGGGATACAAAGTCGGCCCAGGAGGACACAATGAAAACAGAGTATAAAAAGATCACAGCAGAAGAAGCGAAAGAGAGGATGGATAAAGGCGATAAGATCATTATTTTGGATGTCCGTACAGAGGAGGAGTACCGGGAAGGACATATACCCGGAGCGATTGTGATCCCAAATGAGACGATCAGCAGCGAACCGTTAAAAGAACTGCCGGATTTAGATCAGGAAATCCTGGTATACTGCCGGAGCGGCAACCGCAGTGCCCAGGCTGCTAAGAAACTGATAGAGGCAGGATACACCCAGGTATACGATTTCGGGGGGATCACGGACTGGCCCTATGATACAGAAAAATAAAAAACAGTAATTTGATCTCCTCATAGCTGCCGGGTATTCACACACAAAGTAAAACCAGCGCACCATGGATTCCTTCCTCCACAGTGCGCTGGTTTTTATACATCCTTATTCAATTTAATGAAATGATAACTTTCCAGTACCTGAAAGAATTTAGCCAGCCTCTCATAGAGAGGGGCTGCCTCCTCACCAAAATGTGCATCCACCTCTTTGCCCAGTTCAATAATATTTTTCTTACCATCGATCAAAGGCCAGACGAAACTTCCCAGCTTGTCCAGATGGACATGGGTGTATTTTGGGCGGTTAAAGCATTTTTGTGCCAACCGGTTGAAAAATCCGGTGTTTTCCACATCCAGGGTTACAATGCCCTTTTTGTCTGTTTTCCAGGTGAGGAGTGTATTTCTCTCAGGAATGAATTCCAGATAGTTCTTATCAATTACATTTTCTTTGTTTTTCATTATTTGTTCTCTTTACGTTTTCTCCAGAGAGAAAATTTGAGCAGACTAAGGATTACCAGTGCAAATACAACAAGGCTTCCGATGTTGGAAACTGCTGTCGGCAGATTGAGTTTGCCGGACAGGTCGATGGCTTTATCAATATGGAAGACTGCAAAGACAGCCAGAAGAATGCCCACCAGACCTTCTCCGGCGATCATACCGGAGCAGTAAAGCACACCGTCATTGACAATGGCATCTTTTTTCTTTTTATCTTTCATATTCATTTTGTCAAATACCAGACGAACAAGTCCGCCAACCATAATGCAGGCATTTAACTGGACCGGAAGATATACACCGATTGCAAATGGAAGTACCGGGATACCCACGATCTCCACTGCGATCGCCAGGAATACACCGATAAATACCAGTGTCCATGGCAGGTTGTTTTCCATAACACCTTCCACGATCATCTTCATCAGCATGGCCTGAGGTGCACCCAGTTCTTCGGAACCAAATCCCCATGCAGCATTCAGCAGGTATAACACACCGCCGATTGCCAGAGCAGCAGCAAATACACCGATGAACTCACCAATCTGCTGTTTCTTGGGAGTGGAGCCCAGAAGGTAACCGGTTTTCAAATCCTGTGAGGTATCGCCTGCAATGGCAGCTACGATACAGATGATGGAACCGATTGCGATAGCGCCCTGCATTCCGTGGATTCCGCTGTCGCCTGTTGCCTTCAGCAGGATAGTGGCGATCAGCAGCGTGGCAATTGCCATACCGGAAACAGGGTTGTTGCTGCTTCCTACCAGACCGACCATTCTGGAAGATACGGTAGCGAAGAAGAAACCGAAGATTACTACGATAATGGCACCCATGAAAGTTACCGGAATCGGAGGAGCCAGCCAGATAGCAATCGTGATCAGAAGCACACCGCCCAGAATGACACCCATATTCAGATCCTGTCCTGTTCGGGTTGTGTTGGTATTTGTATTGCCTTTCAGGCTCTTCATGGCATCACGGAATGTACGGATGATCAGGGGCAGGGATTTCACCAGGCTGATGATACCGCCCGCTGCCAATGCACCTGCGCCGATATAACGGATGTAACTTCCCCAGATAGCACTTGCACCGCCTTCTGCGAACATTTCACCGATGGGGGCAGTTCCCGGATACAGAGTCAGGTCAGCACCGAAAAGCACAACAGCCGGAATCAGAACCATCCAGCTTACCAGACCGCCGGCAAACATATAAGAAGAAATACGAGGACCACAGATATAACCCACACTCATAACAGCCGGATAGATCTGCGTTCCGATTTCACCTGCAAAGCCCTTTACTCTCAGGGATACTTCACTTGGAACTACTTTCAAACCGTCAATGACGAATTTGAAGACTGCCGCAAATCCCATACCGGCAAATACAGTGGACGCGTTTGCGCCTCCTTCTTCACCTGCCAGAAGGACTTCCGCACATGCAGTTCCCTCCGGATAAGGAAGAATGCCGTGTTCTTTTACAATCAGGGCATTTCTCAGCGGTACCATGAAAAGTACACCCAGAAGGCCGCCCAGCAGGGCAATCAAAGTGATTTCCAGAATACTCGGGGTTTCCATTTTGCCATCAGCAGCCCATAAGAACAGGGCAGGTAAAGTAAAGATGGCACCGGCAGCCAGAGACTCACCGGCGGAACCGATGGTCTGTACAATGTTGCTTTCCAGGATGGAATTCTTGCGCATGATAACGCGGATGACTCCCATGGCTAGAACGGCTGCGGGGATGGACGCGGAGATTGTCATACCTACACGAAGTCCCAGGTAAGCATTGGCAGCGCCGAAAACGACGGCCAGAATGATACCCATAACAATGGAGGTGACAGTTAATTCCGGCGTTACGCGCTCGGCCGGAATATAAGGCTTGAATTCTTTTTGTTCATTCATAGTCTTTCTCTCCCTTATATTTTATGCTCTCCTATTATATCGAAAAATATAAAAAACTGCAATAAAGAAAAGAGTTCTCAGAGTAAATACCAGTAAATTACGGATAAATATGACAAATAAAGACACAATCCTACAAAAATAATGTATAATATAAAAATATCATACACCTAAAATACAGTATGAAAAGCAGGAGAAGAAAAAAGTGGGGCGGAAAAAGAAAAAATATGTGGAGGACCATATTTTCAGAATATATCCGGACTATCCGTTAATGGTACTGGATAAAATCGCATGGGCAAAAGCAGGGGCAAATGATCCCCTTCATTTTCATTATTATCTGGAGATTGGCTATTGTTATGAGGGGCAGGGAACGATCATGAGCGAGGGGAAAGAGGCAGCCTTCAGTCCGGGAAGCATCAGCCTTGTGGCACCGAATCTGCTGCATGCCACACGAAACGAAAATGGCGTGTATACTATGTGGGGGTATCTGTTCGTAGACTTGGAGGATTTTGTAAAACTGTTTTCATTCATTGATGAAAGAATGCATTTGAAACTTTGCAGACAATTATTTTATGGGATCCAGATTTTGGATGAGAGGAAACATGGGCAGATCACCTCTCTGTTGAAACAGATCTTCAAAGCAGCGGATGAAAAAAAGGGAACCTATAAGGTGCAGATCATGAACATGCTGTGTGCCTTTTTGTTTATGCTGTATGATGTGCTGGAGCATGATCATATGGCTGAGGAGGAGGCAGTGAGCCTGCCCCTTCTGCCGGCCATTGATTATATATTCGACCATTATATGGAACAGATAAAAGTGGGTGAGCTGGCCGCAATGTGCCATTTCAGTGAGAGCCATTTCCGTAAGGTGTTCCAGAAAATGAAGGGGCTCGGTCCGGTGGATTACATTAACTGCATAAGAGTCAGGGAAGCGTGCTGGAGGCTCCAAAATACAATGGAGCCGATCAGGATCATCGGGGAGAAGTGCGGCTATCTCTCCATATCATCCTTTGAGCGGAATTTTAAAAAACGTATGGGCGTTCTGCCGGCAAAATGGAGGGAGGAAAGACGGCTTTACAGAAAAAAGGAGAGGGGAGAATACGAAATTAAAAAGATCCTGGTGGAGGAGCAGAAATGAAACAGGAAAGAAAATCAGATTTGATTGTTTAAGGAGCGATTTTGCTTACTATGAGGAAGGCTTATCCTGTATTTTAAAGGTATGAATCTGACAATATGACGGGAGTTAAAAAGGGAGAATAAAAGTCATATGTCAAAATGTACAGGAGGAGCTTTTATGAAGAGAAAGATTGTGACGGTTTTACTAACTCTTTCCATGGTTCTTAGCAGCATTATTTCGCCTCTGGAAATAAAGGCGAAAACAGAAGCGGCTGATAACCAGAGTGTGGAGTGGAATGGGAATACCTGCGAGTATCAGGTGGTACTCCCTGAGGGATATGACCCGGATGGGGGACTGCAATATCCGGTTATGTACCTGCTTCCGGAGGACGGATTGGGAAATTATCCGGAGGGAATGGAAGATGTACTGCAGGAAACCATGTCCGGGGAAAAAGGAATGGATATGATCCTGGTAAAACCTGTATTTACCATGGATATGGACGTACGGCAGGTCATGGATCTGGTTGCTGCTGATGTGGATGCAAAGTATAATACGGTTCCGGGAGCCGCCAACAGAGCAGTTGTGGGGACCGGTGTGGGTGGATATCTTGCATATATACTGGGGTTGACAGAGACAAAAGAATCTGAGGACCGGGAGGATCCAAAGGAAGCGGAAGAACAGTCAGAAGAGACGGCAGGTCAGACGGAAACAGACGTGGATTCCCGGGCCGGGCAGGATAATGAGGAAAATACAGACATAGACAAATCGGACTCCTCGGATTCTGATACACAGGAGAGCGGAAAGACTGAGGAAGCAGATACACAGAATCCGCAGGAGAGCGGAAAGACTGAGGAAGCAGATACACAGAATCCGCAGGAGAGCGGAAAGTCTGAGGAAGCAGATGCACAGAATCCGCAGGAGAGCGGAAAGTCTGAGGAAGCGGATGCACAGAATCTCCAGGGGACCGGAGAGACAGTAGAAACAGATATACAGAATCTTCAGGGGACCGGAAAGACAGTAGAATCAGTAGAAACAGATATACAGAATCTTCAGGGGACCGGAAAGACAGTAGAAACAGATGTACAGAATCTCCGTGGAACCGGAAAGACTACGGAAGCAGATACACAGAATCTCCAGGGGACCGGAAAGACAGCGGAAATAAATGCACAGATTCCACAGACCCCCCAGGATACCGGAAAAACTGCGGAAATAGATGCACAGACCCCACAGGAGTCTGGAAAGAACGCAGAAACAGATGCACAGACCCCTCAGGAGTCCGAAAGCAATGAGGATACCGATGCACAGACTCCGCAGGAATCCGAAAAGAATACGGACATGAATGCACAAAAACCGCAGGAGACCGATACGGATGCACCCGAAACACTTGATGCACAGCAGAAGGTAATTGCAGGCACTCCTCTTACAACACCTAAAACATTCGGCATGATCGCCAGTATCAGAGGTGATTTTGTCAGCAGTGAAAACCCCTGGTATGAGATATACGGTGATGTATATGATTATTTAGTGCAGTGCCAAAATGCAAAGAAGGGATTTTATAACAGTTTCTACACGTACATGGATGCACCGGCGGGCGATGGATGGACAAATATGGCCCACTCTACCAGCGATATGGGCGCATTGTTTATCAGTTGGGAAAAATCCATTTCCTTTGACTATCATGAATTTACGGTCAGAACAGGCTCTTACAGCGCCAAATACCTGCAGGAATCCCTGGAAAGAGTTGTAAGCCGCATGACAAACCGCTTTATTTCCGGTATGGCGTCAGGAAATGTTTCTCTGAAAAAAGCGGCGCTTACAGGAAATGATAAGACAGCGGAAGTGAACTATTCCATAGAGATTGGAAATAAGTATGCTGAATTTTTCCAGGGAGGGAACAGCAATATGGATATCACCATTGCAGTTCTTGATCCCTCCACAAAAGAGGTATTATACGATACCACCATTTCACAGACCATAAACGGCCCCGGAAAGTATGAGGGCGGCGTGAAGGTTCCGAATAAAGTAAATAAGACGTCCTCCACGATCCAAATGTACGCTGATCTTTTAGGCGTCCGCCTGGACCTTGATACAGCCACACTGATCCGGATCCAGGATACCGGGGAGTCGGAAGATGAGCAGCAGATCGATCTGATGGGGGACTGGTACTTTAACTATGTAGGGTTGTCTGACCCGTTTCAGGCAGATACATTGACCGCAGAGGAATATAAATCATGGTCCGTGGTTCAGCCTGCCCTTGCCAACTGGGAACAGGGATTTGGAAATATTACAAAAATCTGGTATATGAACACCGGCTGGGGCTGGTATGCCAGAACCTTTGAACTGCCGGAAGATTTCACGAAAGAGAATTTGACACTTTCCATCGGCTATATGGATGACAGAGGCGAAGTTTTTGTCAACGGAAAAAGAGTGGGAGGTACCGGTGTCAAGGAAGACGGCAGCAGTACAGGGGATACAACCTGGGCTGTTCTCAGCAAATTTTCCATTGACCCAAGTATTTTGAACTACGGTGGTACAAATACGGTGTATGTGCATGTATACAATGATCCTCCGTACGGCGGCGGCGGATGGTACAGCGGTCCGGTTGGCCTTTACAGTCAGGCTGCTTACAATAAACTGCAGGGCCTGCCCTCCAGAGTGCCTGAAAAAGAAGTAAAAGAGTCTGTAACAGAGGCAGTTGCATATCAGAATACCTGTTTGGAAGAAGGAAAGATAGAAGACTATGCAAATACAATAGCAGAGGACTACTTCTCATCAGGAAATAAAAAGGAAGACAGGGTAAAAGAGGCAGAAGCACTGATAAATGAGAATGACATTACGGATATTGAGGATACCGGTATTACCATATTTGAGACAGAGGATAAAGAGGGTGTCACTTCTTATTTATACAATGCAGAGAGAAAAATTACTTTTGCAGACGGAAATATACAGGAAATAAAGTTCCAGGATACATATATCAGCAGAGATGACAGGATTTATATGTATGGAAACCATTCCAGATTTTTTGAGACTTCATACGATTCTGCTTATGCGGCATCCGCGGCAGGTGCAGAAGGAACAGCAGAAGAAAAATATCTGGTATACCTGCCGGAAGGGTATTTTGAATCTGACAGAAATTATCCGACTACTTATCTGCTGCACCAGTTTAACAGTGACCATACATCATACATGACAGATAATGTAGACAGGCTTTTTGATGAAGCGATTGAGGAAGGTCTCATTGATGAAATGATCGTGGTAATACCAAACAGTGCGGAAAGCAGTTGGTGGAGAGGTGACTGGGAGAAGATGGTCACAGATGAGATAGTGCCCATGATGGATGCGGGGTACAGGACGATCCGGGATGCCAGATACCGTTTGACAGCAGGAGCATCCATGGGCGGACAGGGGGCTTATGGCCTGGCTCTGCGCAATCCTGATTTGTTTTCAGGTGCAGTCAGCTTCTTCGGAGCGTTCAGTATGGGTGGTGACTACAGCCCAAATAAAATTGTACAGGAGGTATCAACAGAATACCTGCAGTATTTTTCCATGTATTTTATGTGCGGAAACCAGGATCTCTATGGCTTCGGCGTTCCGGCCATTGAACTGGATGCCGCTCTTACGGAACGTGGTGTGGAGCATTGCTTCTTCATTGAGAACGGGGACCACAACAGTGAATTTTATATCCCTTACTTCAAATCCGCATTTTCTTATGTGAGAGATCATATGTATCAGGCAGACGAAACGGTGACAGAGCAGATTGGCGGTTCGGCGGTTCTGGAAAATACAGATGGAAAGGCCATTGTAAAGGCCGGGATCAAAGTTGAGGACAGCATCAGCAGTTATATGAATAAGATACCGGAATCCATATACACAGAGAATGAAGCGCCGTCACTCTCCATACCGGTTACCCTTGCGGTCACACAGGGAGGTAAAACCGTATACACCGCATCTGAACGGGACTATACGGCAGACGGTTCTGCAGAAGACAGTTTTTCTTATGACATAACAGGCAGTATCAACCCCGATGAAGCATATGATGTGAGCTGGACGGCTGCTGTTTTTGATAAGACAGTGGAATTGGCACATGTAAGTGTTGAGAAAAAGGATGATGGCAAGGACCCGTCTGATGATGGAAAAGATGACGGCAAGGACGATGGCAAAGATGATGGTAAAGACGACGGAAAAGATGACGGCAAAGGCGGAGATAAAAAAACTCCCGGTACAAAACCTTCCGATCAGGGAGGTGGTACAGGAAGCAAGGGGACTAAGACAACAAGTGCCGGCAATGCCAAGACAGGAGACGAGACACCGATTGTACTTTATCTCATATTAGCGGCCACAGGACTGGGCGGGATCGGCCTTGTAATAAAAAAGAAAAAACAGGTCCGCAAGTCATAATATTTTGAGTTCTGTAAATATTATATAGGAAGGAAGTGGCAGCCCGACAGACAAATCCGTCTGCCGGGCTGGTCCATTTAGATGGGAAGCACGCAGAAAGGCTTATTTTTTGCCAAAATTTTCGAGAAAACCTGTTGACATGCCCGGATAAGTGTAATATAACCTGACTTTTGCAGATGATTAAGTATAAAAATACCCGTTAGCCCAGCAAATAAGCTGACTAACGGGTTTGTCTTTTTGTCATATTTTCATGGTGTATTTTCACTTTTTTGTGGCTGCTAAAACTTTTTTTATTTCACNCCTGACTTTTGCAGATGATTAAGTATAAAAATACCCGTTAGCCCAGCAAATAAGCTGACTAACGGGTTTGTCTTTTTGTCATATTTTCATGGTGTATTTTCACTTTTTTGTGGCTGCTAAAACTTTTTTTATTTCACCAAGAGTTCTGATTCTCTTACTGAAATCAATATCAAGAACCTTGCCGATGTCTTTCTGTACATTGTCGTAGTAATCAAACAAGTAATAGTTCTGTTGAATTAGGGTACAGCTTGCTTTAGAGAGTGATTCCAGAAGCTTACCAATGCTGTATTTTTGCTCTAACTTTGTTTCAAGTATGCGAGCGATGGTAAGGGCCACAAAACAGGTAAGAAAATGTGCTTCTATATGTTCTCTTGTCCATACATATACGGGTCTGGCTTCTAATTCGCTTTTAGTTACCTTAAATGATTCTTCGATTTTCCAAAGTCCTCGGTACATGTCAATGATTTTGTCATCACTTTCATCCATTTCACTTGTAAGTAAAACATAATAACCATCAAGTGCCTCTTCTTCACGAAGCTTTGCTTCGTCAATTTCTAAGATGGAAGATGCGGTTAAAATTTCACCAGTATCTTTATCATAATCGATTTTCTTTACATATTTTGCTGCACCATAAGAAGTTGCTCGGGTATAACCACCTGGATTTTTTGCAAGGTCTGCAGCTTTTGCAAGAGCCGCAGCACGATCGGCTTTTGCTCGTCTCGCATATTTTTCACTCCAAAAGACAACCTGCTTTTCATGTACAGTTTTCTTTAGCTTGCGTCCGGTTTGAGAGGTGACTTGAATCGTGCGAGGGTGCTTGCGTGACTTTCTTTTATATTCAGTGCCCAGCCAGGTATAATCCTCTTCGTCGAGCACATACTTTTTCATTTCTTTATCAGCACCACGTACAGACATGCTGAATACATAGCCATCTTTTGTGGGAGTATTAATGGTATACCAAATGTTATCACCAGTGGTCATTCCTTTATCTGCAACAGAAATAACACGACCAAGATCAAACTCTTTTTTGATTCGCCCAAAGTTTGGACGATAGGTGAGGCAGTCGTTGGTATTTCCTGCAAAAAGTTCGTAGGTAATAGGAATTCCATTGTTATCCATGAATAATCCCATCTGTACGATTGGGTTTGGACGGTGTTCCTTGGAAACACCTTTTCGAAGGAAATCATTCTGGTCATCTGATTCGAAATAGTAATTCGTCACATCGTAATAAATAAGGCTGGTGTCCCTACCGTATTTCTCTTTGATTTTATCGTTCATCCAGACTTGAAGGCTTTCTTTGTGTTTTGAAAAGAAGGAAAGACAGCGATAAACATCATCTAAAGAATAGTCTGTTTTTTCGAAGAACTGTTCCCTGTTATCAAAAGAAGCTTTCTTTGATGCTGGAAAGAGAAGCCTTGAATATACAAGCATCTTCATGATAGTATTTGCATCAAACTTCTCTTTTGAATGGCGCCTGCGATTAATAAGGAACTTATCAATTTCAAGTTCATGATAAATCTTACTTAGAGCAGCATAGCCAAAGTTTTTTCGAAGAGAAGTATCATCCGTGCACAAACGATCGGAAGGATAAAAAGTAAAGTTAATGGGAGCTTGCATCGCATTTTTTTCGATTTTTAATTCTTCAGCACGTTTTTGAAAGTGGGCAATAGGATCATCATATAGTTTTTCCAATTCATCAAGATAGCCCAAAGATTCAACAGTCTTAGAACGAGACATTTTTCGCTGTTTGTCATAATAGGAATCTACAATTGCCAGATAGATACGTCCTTTTGATGTTTTAGTTTTTCTTAAATGCATAATTGACACCTCCAATACCCTTATTATATCATATACATCCACATATATCCAGTAAAACATGACAAAAAAATAAAACAAAAAATGCCCGAATGCCTTATGAATAAAGCAATCGAGATATATCATCTTAGAAAGTAACTGCAAAAGTGTGGAAGTGGCAGCCCGACAGACAAATCCGTCTGCCGGGCTGGTCCATTTAGATGGGAAGCACGCAGAAAGGCTTATTTTTTGCCAAAATTTTCGAGAAAACCTGTTGACATGCCCGGATAAGTGTAATATAATATCTCAATGTGACGTAGTGCGAAAATACCTAGCCAAAAGCCCCGGTATGGTATTTTTCATTATAAATTTATGAATTTGAATATTACTGTATATGCTGAAAATTAGGAGGTAAAACCATGAACACTTATATGGCTAATCCGGATAAGATTGAAAGAAAATGGTATGTAGTGGACGCTGAAGGCAAAACCTTAGGCCGCCTTGCATCTGAAGTAGCTAAAGTTTTAAGAGGAAAAAACAAACCAGTTTTCACTCCTCATGTTGATACAGGTGATTATGTAATCATCGTTAACGCTGAGAAAGTAAGCGTAACTGGTAAGAAATTAGACCAGAAGATTTATTATCATCACTCTGACTATGTTGGCGGAATGAAAGAGACCACATTGAGAGAAATGATGGCTAAAAAGCCGGAAAAGGTTCTTGAACTCGCTGTTAAGGGAATGCTTCCGAAAGGACCTTTAGGAAGATCCATGATCAAAAAGCTGCACGTTTACGCAGGACCGGAACACAAGAATGCAGCTCAGAAGCCAGAAGTATTAACATTTTAATAGGAGGTAGAGAACATTGGCTAGTACAAAATTCTATGGAACAGGAAGAAGAAAATCATCTGTAGCTCGTGTTTACTTAGTACCGGGAACAGGTAAGATCACTATCAATAAAAGAGACATTGATGAATATTTCGGATTAGAGACACTGAAAGTTGTTGTTCGTCAGCCCTTAGTGGCAACTGAGACAGCAGACAAATTTGACGTGTTAGTAAACGTTCATGGCGGTGGATTTACAGGACAGGCTGGTGCTATCCGTCACGGAATCTCCAGAGCATTACTGGAGGCAGATGCTGAGTACAGACCAGTATTAAAATCCGCTGGTTACCTGACTCGTGACCCGAGAATGAAAGAGAGAAAGAAATACGGTCTCAAGGCAGCACGTAGAGCACCGCAGTTCTCCAAGCGATAATCGACATACAAAAACCCCGAAAAACCTCGAAGCCATGCGGCTTTCGGGGTTTTTCTTTACCTAAATGGTTTGACGAAATTTGACAGTATCTGATGTGCTTTAACTCAATTTTTACTGGTTAAATAGGGGTTAAATCGCAAAAAAGATAGGCTGACTGGTTAAATAATGGGCTAATTTCGAGCCGGATTCGGCCCTTTTTCGAGAACGATTTTTAGGATCATCTGGAGAGCAAATTTCCGCTGATGCAGTTTGGCATGGTTTGAATGAATTTGTGCAATCCAAATAAAATTTAACCTCAAGTTGCTTTTTACTTGAGGTTATGAGGAAGTAGCGAAGCGGATTCCGAATGTCCGATTTGCCTCGACAATTTACATAGAGCGTCTATGCGCCCCTACTCACGGGGACGGATAGGCGCTCTATTTTTTTGTCCAAAAATAAGGAGGTGTTTCAAATTGAACGCACAAATCATTGCAATCGCAAATCAGAAAGGCGGTGTTGGAAAGACCACCACCTGTGCCAATCTCGGCATTGGACTGGCACGGGCAGGGAAAAAGGTGCTGCTGGTGGATGGCGATCCGCAGGGGAGCCTTACCATCAGCTTAGGAAACCCGCAGCCGGACAAGCTGCCGGTTACGCTCTCTGACATGATGGGCAAGGTTCTTACCGACCAGCCGATAGCACCGCACGAGGGAATCCTGCACCATGCAGAGGGGGTTGATCTCATGCCAGCAGATATTCAGCTTTCCGGCATGGAAGTATCGCTGGTAAACGCCATGAGCCGGGAAACAGTCTTAAAGCAATATTTAGACACTGTGAAGCGGGACTATACCCATATTCTGATAGATTGTCAGCCGTCCCTTGGTATGTTGACGGTCAACGCCCTTGCCGCCGCCAACAGGGTACTGATTCCCGTCCAGGCAGAGTATCTGCCCGCCAAAGGCCTGGAACAGCTTTTGCAGACCATCAGCAAGGTGCGGCGGCAAATCAATCCGAAGCTGCAAATTGACGGTATCCTGCTGACAATGGTGGACAGCCGGACGAACTTTGCAAAAGAGGTCAGCGCTTTGCTCCGGGAAACCTACGGCGGCAAAATCAAGGTGTTTGGAACCGACATTCCCCATTCTGTCCGCGCCAAAGAAACCAGCGCCGAGGGCAAGAGCATCTTTGCCCATGACCCCGGCGGCAAGGTGGCGGAGGGGTATGAAAATCTGACAAAGGAGGTGCTTAAAATTGAAAAGCAGCGCGAAAAATGTAAAGCTGGCTTCGGTCGATGACCTGTTTTCCACAGAAGAAAGCCGAGCCGATGTGGAACATGAAAAGGTGATGGAAGTTTCGCTGGCGGAGTTACACCCGTTCAAGAATCACCCGTTCAAAGTCAAGGATGATGAAGCGATGATGGATACCGCCGAGAGCATACGCCAGTACGGCGTTCTGGTGCCTGCCATTGCCAGACCAGACCCGGACGGCGGCTATGAACTGGTTGCCGGACACCGCCGCCACCATGCCAGCGAGATTGCCGGGAAGGATACCATGCCGGTCATTATCCGCGATCTGGACGATGATGCTGCCACCATTATCATGGTTGACAGCAACTTACAGCGTGAGGAACTGCTCCCCAGCGAGAGAGCCTTTGCATATAAGATGAAGCTGGAAGCTATGAAGCGACAGGCCGGTAGACCTTCTAAAGAAAATGGTTCCCAACTTGGGAACGATTATGGCGGTAAGAAATCCAGTGAGATTTTGGCCGAACAGGTTGGGCAGAGCAAAAACCAGATATTCCGATTTGTCCGTCTGACCGAACTTATCCCCGAATTGCTGGATATGGTCGATGAAAAGAAAATAGCCTTTAATCCCGCCTATGAGCTGTCTTTCCTCAAGCCAGAGGAACAAAGACAGCTCATTGACGTTATGGATGAGGAACAGGCCACCCCGTCCCTATCGCAGGCGCAGCGGCTGAAAAAATTCAGTGCCGAGGGGAAGTTGGGGTACGATGCCATGTCCGCGATTATGTCCGAAGAAAAGAAAAGCGATCTGGATAAGGTGGTGTTGAACTCGGATGTGCTGAAAAAGTATTTCCCGAAAAGCTACACGCCGCTGCGTATGCAGGAAACCATTATCAAACTGTTAGACCAATGGCAGAAAAAACGACAGCAGCAACAGGAGCGATGAAAGGAGCCGCTTATGCAGGACATTTCCGCAAAAGAAATGAAAGGCCATAACATTCTGGCTCTGGAGCGATTCATGGACAGTACCCGGCACATGATTGAGTTTGTTGTCCGAAAAAAATCTGCTTATGGCTGCGTTGGCGATGAAATCCGCCTGTTCTTGTCCGATGAAGCCTACCGGCAGGCGCTTTTTAGCCAGAACCAGAAAGAGATCAAAATCAAGAGGTACGCCCATGTGATCGAGGGGAATATCCTTTATCAAAACCTGAAAAAGAAAGGGAGGGCTTAATCTATGTATTCTGAAAGGGCGATTACATCCGCAATCAAGTATATTTTTACAATCCTGCTTCCTGATTACAGTGATGAGGAAGTCGCAAAGGAGTTGGCGGGGCTGGACTTTGAAGCCATCGCGCAGGCTGTCCGTGACAACGCAAGGACGGTCTATGCGTTTGAAGCCGGCGGCGACTATGAACACGCTTTTGTTTACTGCGGGCAGGAGTTGTTTCCCCAGCGGGCGACAAAGTTGTTTGAAACAGTCAACCGCTGTCAGGCTGACTTCATCCTTACTTCCCATTCCTATGAACTGTGGCTGTTGGAGGATATGACGGTCATGGCGGTTTCCAACATGACGGTAAAGGCCGCTTGCGGAGATGCCAGCTATCTTGCGGAATACCGCACGGTCAAGGGAAAGCTGGATGCCGATTGTGACATCGGGTTTATGCCGGACGATTTGACAACAGAGCTGTTTGAACTGTGTGAGCCGCAGTTTGAGGGCGAAGCCCCATTCTATGAATTGTAAGGAGGGTATCATGTGTACGGAAAAAGAAATCCGGGAAAGTGTGCGGGAGTGTTATAACAGCGGCGAGGAGGACAGCCGTGATAAAAGCATACACGCCCTGTCACAGCTGGACGCGCTGCTCCACCCTGCGCAGGAACGGCGTTTCCGAATGAAGCCATACGGTTTTTACGGACGCGCCAAAACAATAAAATATCATTGATACTGCCGTAGTTTCACAGATTTGAAGCTGCGGTTTTTTTCATGCCAAAAAGCAGGAAGGGGTGAAGCCAATGGCTGTGTTTCGTGTCGAACGCACACGGGATTACACGGTAATGTCAAACTATCATCTAAGGGACAAAAGCCTGTCACTGAAAGCAAAGGGTCTGCTCTCACAGATGCTCTCGCTGCCGGAGGATTGGGACTATACCCTTGCAGGGCTGTCCTTTATCAACCGGGAAAGCAAGGACGCCATCCGGTCAGCAATCAATGAACTGGAAAAGGGCGGGTATATTATCCGCCGCCAGACCACCGATGCCAGCGGCAAATTCAGTGGGAATGAGTACATCATCCACGAAAGCCCTATGGA
Source organism: Blautia marasmi (assembly GCF_900258535.1). Lineage (NCBI taxonomy): Bacteria > Bacillati > Bacillota > Clostridia > Lachnospirales > Lachnospiraceae > Blautia > Blautia marasmi. Next base: position 1,182,524 of record NZ_OIWX01000001.1, on the reverse strand, counting down.
ACCGGAACCGTCATTGGAAAAACCGTTGTCGGGTTTTCCGACAACGGATAATCCGTCAACGGGAAAATCGTCATCGGAAAATCCAACGCAATTAAATATAGATATACAAAATACAGAAAAAATAAATACAGGCAGAGTAAGTACCGATTCGATTCCTTTCCTTTTCGGGAAAACGGCGGCAAGCCCGCCGGAACCGAAACGAAGGGAAATGATGGACACAGATGATTTTGAGAATTATCGGAAATTGATTCTTGAAAATATCGGCTTTGAAGGCCTGTGCCAGCAATTCCCCTATGACACCGAAGCCCTGGAGGAAATTGTGGAACTGATGCTGGAGGTGGTCTGCGCGAAACGCAAATATACACGGGTTGCCGGAAGTGATTTTCCTCATGAGGTGGTAAAATCAAGACTTTTGAAGCTGGACAGCGAGCATATCCAGTTCGTGCTTTCCTGCATGAAGGAGAACACCACCAAGGTGCGCAATATCAAGCAATATCTGCTGACGGTACTGTTCAATGCGCCGGCCACTATCAGCAATTACTATTCGGCGCTTGTCAACCACGATATGGCACAGGGCAGCATTTAGCTGCCTTTTTTGCGGCCCGGATGCCGGGAGAAAGGAAACTGTTATGAAACGACCTTTAGCTTATATCACCGCCCCGTGGGGCGCAAATGAATTTGAAAACACGGAAAATGCCGCTCGGTACTGCCGGCTGGTTTACGAGGCCGGTTTTTCTCCCGCCTGCCCGCTTTTGTTCCTGCCCTTATTCCTGAAAGATGAGATTCCAGCGGAGCATAAGGACGGCATCGACATGGCGAGGGATTACCTCCGGCGCGCTCATGTGCTGGTGGTCTGTGGCTCCGTGGTAGATGAAACTGTAAAAAATGACATTGCGATGGCGGAGCGGCTGCGGATCACCGCCACCACGCTGGCTGGTATCCTCACTGTCAAAGGGCAGGGGCGCGATACCGGGAAAGGAGGACAGGACTGTGAGTAACAAAAAGACAATCGGCGAACTGATGGAGGAAATGCGGCTGAAAGCCGGAGCCAAGGAGTACGCAGGCCACGAATACATGGATCTAAACCGTTTTGCCCCGGATACCCGGCACATGGTTATCTTTGATGTCCTGACCCATGAATCGCCGGTGGGCGACAAAGGGGAGCGGATGCGCCTGTTCCTGACGGACGGGGGATACCAGAAAATGCTTGCCTGTCAGGAGCGCGGGGACATCAGGATTTTAAGCCATGCAAAGGTGGTAAGTGGCAATCTCTACTACGACCGCAAAGACCAGGTTCGGTAAGGGGGATGCCATGCAAAAGCACCTTTTGCGGCGGCTGGTGGTGCCGCCTTAGTCGGAATATGCCCTGCAAATCCCAAGGAAAGGAGCGATGAACGATGCAGGAAGAAGTTGAAAACCGAACCGTGACGCTAATTGTCAGCGGTTCCCGTTTTACCGGCCGGCTGTTAAAAGCCGCCATTTCCAAGTACATGGCGCACCTCAAAGAAAAGAAAGCGAAAAAGAGCCGGGATGCGCCGGTAATCCCCAAGGGGAAACAGACGGTCAAGCAGTTGGTGGGCCAGAACCAGGGCGTTTCCAATCTGGAAATCACAGACCCATCGGTACGGGATTTTGAGAAAATCGCCCGGAAGTACGGTGTGGACTATGCCGTGAAGAAAGACCGCAGCACCACACCGCCCAAATACATGATTTTCTTCAAGGCCCGTGATGCCGACGCCCTGACCGCCGCCTTTTCGGAGTATTCCAGTAAGAAAGTCAAGAAAGCATCGCGTCCCTCTGTCCTTGCCAGGCTAAACCACTTCAAGGATTTGGTGAAGAACGCCATCACCGACCACACCAGGAAAAAGGAGCGTGAACGATGAAGCAAATCAATATAAGAAAACTCGTTCTGCTGAATCTGCCGTATGTGGTGCTGGGGCTGTACGCCACCAAGCTGGGGCAGGCATACCGGCTGGCGGCTGGCGTGGACTTTGGCAGCAAGTTGCTTCACATCGGTGAGGGCTTTTCCGCTGCGTTCCAATCTCCCCTCCCCAGCTTCGTGCCGGCGGATTTATTGGTTGGCCTGCTGTGCGGCGCTGCGCTGCGGCTGGCGGTTTACATCAAGGGCAAGAACGCCAAGAAGTACCGCAAAGATGTGGAGTATGGCTCTGCCCGCTGGGGAACTCATGAGGACATTCAGCCCTATATTGACCCGGTGTTCCAGAATAACGTCATTCTCACGCAGACGGAACGCCTGACCATGAGCAGCCGCCCGAAAGACCCCAAGACCGCCCGCAACAAAAATGTGGTGGTCATTGGCGGCTCCGGCTCCGGCAAGACCCGCTTCTGGCTCAAGCCTAACCTGATGCAAATGCACTCAAGTTATGTTGTCACAGACCCGAAAGGAACCATTTTGGTGGAGTGCGGCAAAATGCTCCAGCGCGGCGCGCCCAAGCTGGGCAAGGACGGAAAGCCGGAAAAAGACAAAAACGGCAAAATCATTTATGAGCCGTATCACATCAAGGTGCTGAACACCATCAATTTCAAGAAGTCCATGCACTATAACCCGTTCGCATATATCCACAGTGAAAAAGACATCTTGAAGCTGGTCACGACCCTGATTGCCAACACCAAAGGCGAGGGAAAAGCCGGGGACGATTTTTGGGTGAGTGCGACTTGTTCGCAGGCGGTAACAAGCCTGCGCATGGGCACGATTTAATTTAATAAATCAGTCTATGAACTGATAGTTCAATAGGTGGAATGAAGGAGTAACGTCCGGAAACGCCTAGCCTTGATGGACATGCGTCGATTGTAAAGGTCGGGGTTTGAAGCTCCATGACAAAGGCTGAGAGTAACCGTAAGAGACTGCCAAATGTCTCACGAAAGCGCCCCAGAGGTGGGGTGTGTTACCTATAAGCCGAGGCTCTATAAAATACCTATGGTTAGTATGTTTGCTTTGGCGGGCAAACTGACGAATCTGTGAATGTACGGTTCTAAAAGAAGACCATATAGAAATGTATGGGTGCGTTAAAGCGCAGCCAGTGTGGTTTAGTAGAAATTTTCCCTACGAACGACCATGATATGTTACAGGCATATCCAAGCTGGCAGGACTATAGCAGAAACCTAAGGGTATAAATGTACAGATAGGACTATCGGAACAAGGAAAGGTAGCGAATCCCGGACAGGGATAATCTGACGAAGAACAATAAGCAGATGAATCGGTGCTGAAAGGTTGAGGTCGAACTGTTGATAGCTTCTGTAATGGAAGAAGTAGGAATGGCCTCTAGTCGGTTGTAAAAAGCATACATTATTCAGTCCAACATAAGGATTCGAATAAGACCAAAAGGGTCACTTTCAAAAGGAGGTGATGCCTTATGCCAAAGAAAAACAAAAACCTATGTGTAGATGATTTGCGGCACGCTGAATACTATGATATGCAGGATACCTTCGATGAGTTATATCAGAGAAGCCTAAGCGGCGATACATTTGAAAGTCTTATGGATTTGATATTGAGCCGGGATAACATCCTGCTCGCATATAGGAACATAAAGGCTAACAAAGGAAGCTACACAGCAGGTACGGACAACAGGAATATCACAGAAATCGGGGGAATGTCTCCCGACAAGGTTGTGGAGAAAGTGAGGTTCATTGTTACGGGGAGCCAGCATGGCTACAGACCCAAACCTGTAAGACGGAAAGATATACCAAAACCCAATGGAAAACTGCGTCCCTTAGGCATCCCGTGTATATGGGACAGGCTGATACAGCAATGTATTAAGCAGATTTTAGAGCCGATATGTGAGGCAAAGTTTTATAACAATAGCTATGGATTCAGACCAAATCGTTCGGTTGAGCATGCGATATCAAAAACTTACACGATGTTACAGAGAATGAATCTTCATTATGTGATTGAATTTGATATAAAAGGATTTTTTGACCATGTGAATCATAGCAAGCTGATAAAACAGATTTGGGCATTCGGAATACAGGACAAACAGCTTATATTTGTAATAAAGCGAATTCTGACAGCACCAATAAGAATGCAGGATGGTTCAACACTCATCCCTACCGAGGGAACTCCGCAGGGCGGCATCATTTCCCCCTTGCTGGCAAACATAGTGCTAAATGAACTTGACTGGTGGGTGGCTAGCCAATGGGAAGAAAACCCACTGGCATTAAAAAAAGCGAAATACAGAGTTATCAGAACGTCCGAGGTCTTAGATAAAAGCCACGGATATACGGTAATGAGGAGGACAAATCTCAAGGAAATGCATATCGTGAGATATGCTGACGATTTTAGAATCTTCTGTAGAACCAAGGAAGACGCTGTAAAAACAAAAGAAGCTGTCACAAAGTGGATTGAGGAAAGGCTGAAACTTGAAGTATCACCAGAAAAAACGAGGATTGTAAACACCCGTAAAAGATGGTCGGAATTTTTAGGCTTCAAAATCAAGGTCATTCCCAAACACCATAAGTATGTAGTCAAATCGGCAATCTGTGATAAAAGGCTAAAGATTGAAAAGGATAAATTAGTGGAGCAAGCTAAGAACATAGCAAGACCAAGGGAAAAAATAAGCTGTCTCAATGAGATAAGGCTTTATAACTCGATGGTTTTAGGCATACAGAACTACTACCAGCTTGCAACCTGCATCAGCCTTGATTGCAGGGCAATCCACAGACAGGTTATGACGGTACTTACAAACAGGCTGAACACCGAAAAGGGATGTATGTTAAAGCGTGAGGGCGGAACGATAACCCAGAGCGAAAAGGGAAGATTTGGAAAATCCAGGATGATAAGATATGTTGCTGGGATTGACCAGATGATTTATCCGATAGCATATGTGAAATTCAAGGTGGCAATGCCTAAAAGAATCAAAGTATGTAGCTACACACCAGAGGGAAGGGAACTAATCCATACAAGCCTCATTCTTAACAAGGCGGTCATGAATGGATTAAAAGATGACCGGATAACTGACCACAGCATAGAATACACGGATAGCAGAATTTCCTTATTTTCTGCACAACAGGGTAAATGTGCGATAAGTGGAGAAGTGTTCACGAATGCCTCAACAATAGAATGTTGGTTCAAGAAATCTAAAGAACAGGGTGGAGAAGAACGCTACAGAAATATGATTCTCATACACAAGAAATACCTGCCGTTATTACAGAAGACACCTCAAAGAGAATTAAAAGCCTTAACCAAAACACTTGAAATAACCAAAAAGATGATTTCCAAAATAAACAGTCTGCGTGAGCGGGCTGGTCTGCCAGCAATAGGGTAACGTAATAATTTGGTGACTGTTTAAATGTAGGCCAACACAATCGATGGGGCGCCGGATGCGGTGAAAATCGCATGTCCGGTGCTAGTCGGGGGAAAAGCCGGAGATTATATCAAAGGCTTACCTATCGAAACAGGCCGAAACGCTGCTGTATGTGGCGCTGATCGGCTATATCCACTATGAAGCCCCGGAAGAAGAACAGAACTTCTCCACGCTGATTGAGTTTATCAATGCGATGGAAGTCCGGGAGGATGATGAGGAATTTAAGAACCCCGTCGATTTGATGTTTGATGCGCTGGAAGCGGAAAAGCCCAACCATTTTGCTGTGCGCCAGTACAAGAAATACAAACTGGCGGCGGGCAAGACCGCAAAATCCATCCTGATTTCCTGCGGTGCCAGACTTGCGGTGTTTGATATTCAGGAGCTGCGGGAAGTGACCGCTTATGACGAACTGGAACTGGATACGCTGGGTGACCGCAAGACGGCGTTGTTCCTGATTATGTCCGACACCGATGACAGCTTTAATTTTCTGATCTCCATGTGCTACACCCAGCTGTTCAATCTGCTCTGTGAAAAGGCAGATGATGTATATGGCGGGCGTTTGCCGGTTCATGTGCGCTGCCTGATTGACGAGTGCGCCAACATCGGCCAGATCCCAAAGCTGGAAAAGCTGGTGGCGACCATCCGAAGCCGCGAAATCTCCGCCTGTCTGGTATTGCAGGCACAAAGCCAGCTGAAAGCTATTTACAAGGACAATGCTGACACCATCATAGGGAATATGGATTGCTCGGTATTCCTCGGCGGAAAAGAGCCGACCACGCTAAAAGAACTGGCGGCGGTGCTGGGCAAGGAAACGATTGATACCTATAACACCGGCGAGAGCCGTGGGCGGGAAACTTCTCATAGCTTAAATTATCAGAAACTTGGCAAAGAACTGATGAGCCAGGACGAACTTGCTGTCATGGACGGCGGCAAGTGCATTTTGCAGCTGCGCGGTGTCCGTCCGTTCTTTTCGGATAAATACGACATCACAAAGCACCCGAATTACCATCTCACAGCCGATGCGGACAGCAAAAATGCCTTTGACATTGAGGCGTTCCTGTCCACCCGGCTGAAACCAAAACCCAATGAAGTCTACGAGGTTTACGAGGTAGACACTTCCACGGACGCACCCGGTTAAGGGCTGCGTCTTTTTCTGTCAACCAACAACATTATGGAGGTATTGAACATGGCTTTTTTCACAAGTGCAATAGGCGTATTGCAGACCCTTGTCGTGGCGCTGGGTGCCGGCCTTGGCATCTGGGGCGCAATCAACCTGATGGAAGGCTACGGCAACGATAACCCCGGCGCGAAGTCGCAGGGTATGAAACAGCTGATGGCAGGCGGCGGTGTCGCCCTCATCGGCATCACCCTTGTGCCGCTGCTGTCCGGGTTGTTCAGCTAAACAGCGCCGGATTCCCCCGTAAAATGGCCGCGCGGCAAATGCCGAACGCAGGAAGGCTCCCCAACCATTTTGAATGAGCCGTTTGCCTGCCGGTTTTGCCGCCGTGCGGCTTTTGTTACATCACATTCTCACAGATTGCCCGCAAGGGCAGAAAACATGGAGGTATTTCATATGGCTTTTTTCAACAGTGCAGTAACCGTTTTGCAGACCCTCGTTGTGGCGCTGGGTGCCGGCCTTGGTATCTGGGGCGCAATCAACCTGATGGAAGGCTACGGCAACGATAACCCCGGCGCGAAGTCGCAGGGTATGAAACAGCTGATGGCTGGCGGCGGCGTGGCGCTCATCGGCATGACCCTTGTGCCCCTGCTGTCCGGGTTGTTCAGCTAATCTCTGTACAAAAAATCCTCTGCCCCTCCCGTGCCATGCGGGCGGGGCAAGAAAGGAGGGAAAGTTAAGTGGATTATATCAAGGAACAAATCACCCAATGGCTGAAGGAAATCCTTGCAGGCGGCATCGAAAGCAACCTGTCCGGGATGTTTGATACGGTCAACCAAAAAGTCGGGGAAATCTCCACACAGGCGGGGCAGACCCCACAGGGCTGGAACGGCGGCATTTTCAACATGATACAGAACCTGTCGGAAACCGTGATCCTGCCCATTGCCGGCCTGATCCTGGCTTTGGTGATGACGCTGGAACTGATCCAGATGATTACCGATAAAAACAACCTGAATGATGTGGACACCTGGATGTTTTTCAAGTGGATTTTCAAAACTGCCTGCTCAATCCTGATTGTCACCAACACATGGAATATCGTCATGGGTGTGTTTGATATGGCGCAGAGCGTGGTAAGCCGTGCGTCCGGCGTGATTGTCGGCAATACCGCTATCGACATTTCTTCGGTTGTCGATAACCTGCATGACCGCCTGATGGAGATGGACATTGGCCCGCTGTTCGGGCTTTGGTTCCAGTCCCTGTTCGTTGGCGTGACCATGTGGGCGCTGACTATCTGCATTTTTATCGTCATCTACGGACGTATGATAGAGATTTACCTGGTGACTTCCGTAGCGCCGATCCCAATGGCCACCATAACCAACCGGGAATGGGGGCAGATGGGGCAAGGGTACCTGCGCAGCTTATTTGCGCTGGGCTTTCAGGCATTTCTCATCATTGTATGCGTGGCAATCTATGCCGTGCTGGTACAGAACATTGCAACGGAAACCGACATCATCAAGGCAATCTGGACTTGCATGGGCTATACGGTGCTGCTGTGCTTCACGCTCTTTAAGACGGGGAGCCTTGCAAAATCGGTGTTTCATGCCTCGTAACCGCGAAAGGAGGATTTCAAGTGGCTTATGTACCCGTACCCAAAGACCTGACCAAAGTAAAAACAAAGGTCATGTTCAATCTCACGAAACGGCAGCTGGTCTGCTTTTCGGGCGGCGCGCTGTTTGGCGTCCCGCTTTTCTTTTTACTCAAAACCCCCATTGGCAACAGCGCCGCCGCCATGTGTATGGTGGTTGCCATGCTGCCGTTTTTTATGCTGGCCATGTATGAGAAAAACGGCCAGACATTAGAAAAAATCATTGGGAATATCATCCGCGTTGCTTTTATCCGCCCCAAGCAGCGCCCCTACAAAACCAACAATTTCTATGCCGTATTGATGCGGCAGGAACAGCTTGACAAGGAGGTGCATCACATTGTTTGCCAAAAAACGAAACCACGCCGCAGGCCCCGGCCGGAAAGAAAAGCCGGTGCGGCCGAAGCGCAAACTGACCCGCACAGAGAAAAAGCAGATTGAAGCCGCCATTGCGCGGGCAAACCGTACCGATAAAAAAGAGCAGTCCGCACAGGACAGCATCCCCTATCAGCGGATGTGGCCCGATGGCATCTGCCGTGTGGCAGATACCCATTACACCAAGACCATCCAGTTTCAGGACATCAATTACCAACTGAGCCAGAACGAGGACAAGACCGCCATCTTTGAAGCGTGGTGTGATTTTCTCAACTACTTTGACAGTTCGGTGCAATTTCAGCTGTCCTTCCTCAATCTGGTGGCATCGGACGATACCTTTGCCAGCAGCATCAATATCCCGGCACAGGGGGATGATTTTGACCCCATCCGTGAGGAATATACCGGAATGCTGCAAAACCAGCTGGCAAGGGGGAACAACGGGCTGATTAAAACCAAGTACCTGACCTTTGGCATTGACGCCGACGGTGTCCAGGCGGCAAAGCCCCGGCTGGAGCGTGTGGAAACGGACATTCTCAACAACTTCAAGCGCATGGGAGTAGCTGCGGAGGTGCTGGACGGGCGGGAACGCCTGCGTCAGATGCACAGCGTATTTTGCATGGACGGGCAGCAGCCGTTCCGGTTTGAATGGGACTGGCTTGTGCCCTCCGGCCTTTCCACCAAGGACTTTATTGCGCCCACCAGTTTTGCGTTCAAAAATGGAAAGCATTTTTCCATGGGCGGGAAGCTGGGGGCGGTGTCCTTCCTGCAAATCCTCGCACCGGAACTGAACGACCGTATGCTGGCAGATTTTCTGGATATGGAGAGCAGCGTCATTGTCAACCTGCATATTCAGTCCTTAGATCAGGTCAAAGCCATCAAGACGGTGAAGCGTAAAATCACCGACCTTGACCGTGCCAAGATTGAGGAACAGAAAAAAGCCGTCCGCGCCGGGTATGACATGGACATCATCCCCTCCGACCTTGCCACCTATGGCAGCGAAGCCAAAAAACTGCTGCAGGACTTGCAGAGCCGTAACGAGCGGATGTTCCTTGTGACCTTCCTGGTGCTGAATACCGCCGATACCAAACGCCAGTTGGACAACAACATCTTTCAGGCGTCCAGTATCGCGCAGAAATATAACTGCCAGCTGACCCGGCTGGACTTCCAGCAGGAGGAGGGCCTGATGAGCAGCCTGCCGCTGGGCTTAAACCAGGTGGGAATTGAACGGGGCCTTACCACTTCCAGCGTGGCGATCTTTGTACCGTTTACCACACAGGAACTTTTTCAGGCCGGAAAGGAAGCCTTGTACTACGGCATTAACGCTTTATCCAACAACCTCATCATGGTTGACCGGAAGCTGTTAAAGAACCCCAACGGCCTGATTTTGGGTACGCCCGGTTCCGGTAAGTCCTTCTCTGCCAAGCGTGAAATTTCCAATGCCTTTTTGGTGACGCAGGACGACATCATCATCTGCGACCCGGAAGCAGAATACGCGCCGCTGGTTCAGCGCCTGCACGGCCAGGTCATCAAAATCTCACCTACCTCCACGGACTACATCAACCCGATGGATTTGAACCTTGACTACTCTGACGATGAAAGCCCGCTGTCGCTGAAATCGGATTTTATCCTGTCGCTGTGCGAACTGATTGCCGGCGGCAAGGACGGCCTGCAGCCGGTACAGAAAACCATCATTGACCGTTGTGTGCGTCTGGTGTATCAAACCTACCTCAATGACCCCAGGCCGGAGAATATGCCGGTGCTGGAGGACTTGTACAACCTGCTGCGCGGGCAGGAGGAAAAGGAAGCACAGTACATTGCCACGGCGCTGGAAATCTATGTAACCGGCTCCCTGAATGTGTTTAATCACCAGACCAGCGTCAACATCAACAACCGCATTGTCTGCTATGACATCAAGGAGCTGGGCAAGCAGCTGAAAAAAATCGGGATGCTGGTGGTGCAGGATCAGGTGTGGAACCGTGTTACAGTCAACCGCGCCGCCCACAAATCCACCCGCTATTACATTGACGAAATGCACCTTCTCTTAAAAGAGGAACAGACCGCCAGCTATACGGTGGAAATCTGGAAGCGGTTCAGGAAATGGGGCGGGATTCCGACAGGTATCACGCAGAATGTCAAAGACCTCCTGTCCAGCCGCGAGGTGGAGAACATTTTTGAGAACTCTGACTTTGTGTATATGCTCAACCAGGCAGGCGGTGACCGGAACATTCTTGCCAGGCAGCTGAACATCTCCACCCACCAGCTGTCCTATGTGACCCATTCCGGTGAAGGGGAGGGGCTGCTGTTCTATGGCAGCGTGATTCTGCCGTTTGTAGACCGGTTCCCGAAGAACACCGAACTGTATCGCATTATGACCACCAAGCCGCAGGAGGTGGTATCTTCGTGAAAAAAGAACCCCGCCTGCAGTTTACCGATGCCGAACGCAGCGACCCTGTGCTGAAAAAGCCGGTTCACAAAGCGGAGCAGGCAGCAGAAAAGGCGGACGCAGCTCAGGCGAAAATCCCGAAAAAGACGATAAAAACCAAAATAGAAACAGTGGATGCGGCAACCGGCAAGAAAAAAGTCCATCTGAAATTCGAGGAGGTGGATAAGAAAAGACCGCCTGCCAAGCTGACCCATGCCGCCCGTGACGCACCGGGCAACATGGCGGCGGGTAAGCTGCATCGGGAAATCCGTAAATCCGAACAGGACAACGTGGGCGTGGAAAGCGCCCATAAATCCGAGGAAGCGGCGGAATCCGGCGTAAGGCTGATGCGGGAGGGCTACCGTTCCCACCGTCTGAAGCCATACCGAAAGGCGGCAAAGGCAGAACGCAGGCTGGAAAAAGCCAATGTGAATGTGCTGTACCAGAAATCTTTGCAGGAAAATCCCCAGCTTGCCAGCAACCCTGTTTCCCGCTGGCAGCAAAAGCAGGCGATTAAAAAACAGTATGCCGCAGCAAGGCGCGCCGGACAGGGTGCCGGAACCACGGCATCGTCAGCGGCGCAGGCCACCGGCAAAGCCGCAAAAAGCGCCGCGGCGAAAACCGAACAGGCAGCGCAGTTCATCGCCCGCCACAAGAAGGGTTTCCTGATTGCCGTTGTATTGCTGTTGCTGCTCGCCATGCTGATGGGCGGGCTTTCCTCCTGTTCGGTCATCTTCCAAAGCACCATCACAACGCTGACCTCTACCTCCTACCCCTCACGGGATGAGGATATGCTGGGAGCCGAAGCCGCCTATGCAGCCAAAGAAGCGGATTTGCAGTATGAGGTCGATCACTACGAAACCATGCACCCTGGCTATGATGAGTACCGGTATGAGTTGGATGACATTAAGCATGACCCTTATGTGCTGGTGTCCCTGCTGACCGCTTACTATGAGGGAGAATGGACGCTTGCACAGGCGCAGGGCTTCTTATCCGAACTGTTTGACCGGCAATATACCCTGACGCAGACTATTGAAGTGGAAGTGCGGTATCGTACTGAAACAAGAACAGGAACGACCAGCAGCACAGACCCGGAAACTGGCGAAACCACAACGGAGGAATACGAGTATGAGGTGGAAGTGCCATACGACTATTACATCTGCCATGTGAAGCTGGAGAATTTTGACCTGTCCCGCCTGCCAGTGTACTTTTTGGACGAGGACAGGCTGGGGCTGTATGCGGGATATATGGCAACCTTCGGCAACCGTCCTGACCTGTTCCCCACAGACCAGTACCCCAATGCAGCCGGACGGGAGGATTTTAATGATTATGATGTGCCGCCCGAAGCACTGGCCGATGCACAGTTTGCCGCCATGATAAGCGAAGCGGAAAAATATCTGGGCTACCCCTATGTATGGGGCGGGGCCAGCCCCTCCACCAGCTTTGACTGCTCCGGCTTTGTCAGCTGGGTCATCAACCATTCCGGCTGGAATGTAGGCAGGCTGACCGCCAATGGGCTATTGGACATCAGCACCCCGGTATCCTCCGCCAATGCCAGGCCCGGTGATCTGATTTTCTTCCAGGGAACCTACGACACCAGCGGCGCATCCCATGTGGGTATCTATGTTGGCAACTCCATGATGATCCACTGCGGAGATCCGATTTCCTACGCATCCATCAATACAAGCTACTGGCAGGCGCATTTCTATACCTTTGCCCGTCTGCCGTGAAAGGAGTGAACACAGCAATGACGAACACGAAACTGAAAAAAATCAACGCTGAATATGACAAGAACGCCGCCAGGATTGCAGAACTGCAGGCCCGCCAGCGGGAACTTGACAAGCAGCGCACGGAAATCAAGAACAATGACATTCTGGAACTGGTGCATGAGCATCATCTGGACTACGCCGCCCTGTCTGCCCTGATTCAGAAGCTGGATACCAGCCGTCCTGCGGCAATGGCTGGAGAAACGGAGGAAGAAACCTATGAATAAATTCAAAACACGCCTTATGGCAGGCCTGCTGACGGCGGGGCTTTGCCTGACCGCCTTTTCCACCACCGCCTTCGCCGGCGGCCCGGACTATGTGGAACCCACAGAGGAGCCGGTGCCGGAGGAAACCGCCGAACCCGGCGAGCCGCTTTCCGAGGACAGCGATATTTCCACCCGCGACCTGCTCTATGACAAAGCGACCAACAAGCAGTTCATCACCATTACCGACCGGGACGGCAATGTTTTCTATCTGGTCATCGACTACGATTCCCCGGTCAGCGAGGACGAGGAACAGTACAAGACCTATTTCTTGAACCCGGTGGATACCGATGATTTGAAAGCGCTGGCCGAGGAAGCCGAAAACAAACCGGCCGCCTGCACTTGTACCGAAAAGTGCGCTGCCGGTTCCATTGATATGGATTGCCCCGTCTGCGCTGCCGACATGACCGAGTGCGCCGGGAAAGCGCCGGAGCCAGTGGCCACCGAGGAGCCAAAGGAACCCGTGGCCGAGGAGCCGGAGGAACCGGAACAGCCAGGCAGCATGAACCCGGCGGTGCTTGTGGTACTTCTGCTTGCCCTTGCCGGTGGCGGCGTGTTTGCTTACATCAAACTTATTAAGAATAAGCCGACAACTAAGGGCAATGCGGATCTGGACGATTACGATTACGGCGAAGATGAGGACGAGGATTCCGAGGACGCCCCGTGGGAGAGCGAGGACGAAACGCCGGAGCCTGAAAACAACGAAGCGGCGGGGGATAAAGAGGATTGACCCAATTTACCAACAGCCCCTTTGAACGCATGATGACACAAAAGCCAAGCGGCGGGGGCAAGCGCTCCCGCCCTTTGGCATCTCTCCCCGAAAGCCATCCCTGCTACGGATGCGGCAACGCCGGACAGCGCTGCTTTGGCATCTGCCAGCGGGAACTAAACCAATATCTGAAAGAACGGAGGAACCAACATGAAGCTGGTAATCGCTGAAAAACCATCTGTCGCACAAAGTATCGCCGCCGTGATCGGCGCGGACACCCGCCGCAAAGGGTATCTGGAGGGCGGAGGCTATCTGGTCAGCTGGTGTATCGGGCATCTGGCCGGACTTGCCAATGCCGAAACCTACGACCCGAAGTACGCCAAGTGGAACTACCATGACCTCCCTATCCTGCCGGAACGCTGGCAGTTCGTGGTGGGAAAGGAGAAACAGGAGCAGTACAAGGTGCTGCACGACCTGATGCACTCCGATACCGTGGATACCGTTGTGAATGCCTGTGATGCAGGGCGCGAGGGCGAAGCAATCTTCCGCACGGTCTACAACCTGGCCGGCTGTAAGAAACCCATGCAGCGGCTCTGGATTTCCTCTATGGAGGATTGTGCAATCCGTCAGGGTTTTGAAGCCCTGAAACCCGGCGCGGACTATGACGGCCTGCATGAAGCGGCGCTCTGCCGCAGCAAGGCGGACTGGCTGGTGGGCATCAATGCCACCCGGCTGTTTTCCGTACTGTACCACCGCACCCTGAACATCGGGCGCGTCATGTCCCCGACACTGGCGCTGGTGGTTCAGCGGGAAGCGGAGATTGCTGCGTTCAAGCCGGAAGCGTTTTATACGCTGGTGCTGGGGCTGGCGGACTTTACCGCCGCCGGCGAACGGCTGAAGGACAAGGAAGAAGCGGCCAGATTGCAGGAAGCCTGCGCCGGGACAGATGCCACGGTGCAGAAAGTGGAGCGCAAGGATAAAGCGGAAAAACCGCCCGCCCTCTATGACCTGACCACCCTCCAGCGCGACGCCAACCGTCTGCTGGGCTTTACCGCACAGCAGACGCTGGACTATCTGCAAAACCTTTATGAGAAAAAGCTGTGTACCTACCCCCGCACGGACAGCCGCTACCTGACTTCCGATATGGCGGAGGGGCTGCCGGTGCTTGTAAACGCAACCGCCAAAGCCATGCCCTTTGCCAGCGGGAGCGCCGTCCGGGTAAACGCAGCCCAGGTCATCAATGACAAGAAAGTATCCGACCACCACGCCGTCATTCCCACCCAAAATATCCACACCACCGACCTTGCGGCGCTGCCGGTTGGGGAACGCGCCGTGCTGGAACTGGTTGCTTTGCGGTTGCTCTGTGCCGTAGGCCAGCCCTATGAATATGCGGAAACCGTGGTGATGCTGGACTGTGCCGGCCATACGTTTACCGCCAAAGGCCGTGCCGTACAGAACCCCGGCTGGAAACAGCTTGAAGAACGCTACCGTGCCAGCCTGAAAGATGCGCCGGAGCCGGCCGCCGACAATGATGCCAAGGCCCTGCCGGTGATCACTGAAGGAGAGGTATTTTCCGTGACAGTGCCCTGCATCAGGGAGGGCAAGACCACGCCGCCCAGGCACTTCACCGAGGACACGCTGCTTTCGGCCATGGAGGTTGCCGGGGCAAAGGATATGCCGGAGGACGCCGAGCGCAAAGGGCTGGGTACGCCTGCCACCCGCGCCGGGATTTTGGAAAAGCTGGTTTCCACCGGTTTTGTGGAGCGGAAGAAATCCAAGAAAACCGTCCAGCTGCTTCCTACCCATGACGCGGTATCGCTGGTCACGGTACTGCCGGAGCAGCTGCAATCGCCGCTTCTCACCGCAGAGTGGGAATACCGCTTAAAGGAGATTGAGCGCGGCGAACTGGAGCCGGATGAGTTTATGGGCGGCATCACAGAAATGCTCAAAGAACTGGTTTCCACTTACCATGCCATTGAGGGCGCGGAGGTCTTGTTCCCCTCTGGCCGTGAGGTGGTTGGCAAATGCCCCCGCTGTGGGGGAATTGTGACGGAAAGCAAGCAGGGCTTTTTCTGCGAGAACGCCGCCTGCCAGTTTGCCCTCTGGAAAAACAGCCGGTTTTTTACCGCCAAGAAAAAGCAGCTGACAAAAACGGTTGCCGCAGACCTCCTGGCAAATGGACGTGTGCAGATGAAAGGCTGCTATTCGGAAAAGACCGGCAAGACCTATGATGCCGTGATTGTTCTGGACGATGACGGGCAGCGCACGAATTTCAAGATGGAATTTGCCCAGAAAGGCGGCAAATGATGAAGCTGTCCCGGATCGAGCAGGAAACCATTATCCTCTACAACGAAGCAGAGTCCACCGCCGAGGTCTTTACCTATGACCAGAAGCTGCTGACAAAGCTGGAACGGCTGACGGAAAAGTACCCGGAGCAGATTGCCCGCACCGGTGACCGGCAATTCATTGTGCCGAAAGCCTGCGTATTGGTAAGGGAGCCTTACAGCGAGGAACGCAGGAAAGCCGCCAGCGAACGGGCAAAGGCAAATGGGTACCGCCCGCCTGCCAGCACCAGGGGAAAGCCGGATTCCTGATTGATGGCAGCGTAACCGTTTCCGGGGCAGGAGGTGGCTATGAATGTATTTGAAGCTGTAAAGGGGGCTGTCACAACCAGAGAAGCCGCCGGGATGTATGGGATTGAGGTAAAACGCAACGGAATGGCGGTCTGCCCATTCCATGATGACCGCAACCCCAGCATGAAGGTGGACAAACGCTTTCACTGCTTTGGCTGCGGGGAAGATGGCGATGTGATCGACTTCACTTCCAAGCTCTATAATCTATCCCCGAAAGAAGCCGCCGAAAAGCTGGCACAGGATTTTGGGCTGGCTTATGACAGCCATGCTCCGGCAAAAAGGCAATACATCCGGCAAAAGACGGATGCACAGATATGGAAGGAAAAGGAGCAGCACTGTTTCCTTGTCCTTTCCGATTATTTTCACCAGCTGAGGAAATGGGAAGCAGAATATGCCCCGGCTGCACCGGACGAAACATGGAATGACCTGTTTGTTGAAGCGGTGCAGAAAAAGGATTATGTGGGATATTTGCTTGATGTGCTGATTTCCGGCAGCGTCGAGGAGAAGAAGGCTCTGATTGCAGACTGTGAAAACGAAATCAAAAAAATGGAGCAAAGGAGGAACCTTTCCATGCCTGAAAAATTAAGCAACAAAGACCGCCTGCGGCAGATTACTGAGAACATCGAGGACGGCATTAAGGAACTGTTTGAGAGCGATAAGTACCGGCAGTACCTTTCCACCATGTCCCGGTTCCACCGCTATTCGGTCAACAACACCATGCTGATCTATCTGCAGAAGCCGGACGCCACGCTGGTAGCCGGTTTTAACAAATGGAAAAATCAATTTGAGCGTTATGTGAAAAAGGGCGAGCATGGCATTACCATCATCGCGCCCACGCCCTTCAAAAAGAAGGTCGAGGAACAGAAACTTGACCCCGATACCAAAGCCCCCATGCTGGATAAGAACGGGAAAATCGTCACCGAGGAAAAAGAAGTGGAAATCCCCATGTTCCGCCCGGTGAAGGTGTTCGATGTGAGCCAGACGGACGGGAAGCCGCTCCCCCAGCTGGCCAGTGACCTTTCCGGAAATGTGGCGCAGTTTGATGTCTTTATGGAAGCCCTGCGCCGCACTTCCCCCGTGCCAATCGCAATCCAGCCCATAAATGACGGTTCGGACGGTTATTTCAGCCTGACCGACCAGCGCATTGCCATCCGCGAGGGGATGAGCGAAGCGCAGACTGTTTCCGCTGCGGTGCATGAAATTACCCACTCCCTGCTCCACAACCGGGAAAAGGAACGAATGGCGGCGGCTGCCGGGGACGAAACCAAAGAGCCGCCCAAGCCGAAAGACCGCCACACTGAGGAGGTGGAAGCCGAAAGCGTATCTTATGCCGTCTGCCAGTATTACGGCATCCAGACCGGCGAGAACAGCTTCGGCTACATCGCTACATGGAGCAAGGACAAAGAATTACCGGAACTCAAAGCCAGCCTGGAAACCATCAACAAGACCGCCAGCGGGCTGATTACCGATATTGACCGGCACTTCAAGGAAATCTGCAAAGAACGCGGCATTGACCTGGCCGCCCAGCCGGATAAAGAAGCGCCAGTGGAGGAACCGGGCGAAGCCTTATTCCTTGTGGACGGTGCCAATTATCTGCATATCCAGACCAGTGATGAGGGCTATGATTACACCATCTACGATGCAAAAAGCAGGCTGGAAGTGGACGGCGGCTGTCTGGCAAATCCGGACATTCCCCTGATGGAAGCCCGAAAAGAGATTTTCGCCATTCATGGGATGCCCGCCGAAAAAATTGAAGCCGCTGACCTTTCCCTTGTGGAAGAATTGCAGGATGCCCAGCCTATGCCAGCGCCCCGCCGCTATGCAATGGACGAAAACGGCGAGATGCGCCGCACATGGAACGGCAAGCTGCCGGAACAGTTCACAGAGGAGGATACCAAGGCGTTCATGGCAGAAACCGCAGCCATGCTGGGTATGGAGGAGAACTCCGAAGCGCAGGCCGCTTCCATGCTGCCGGAAACGCCGGAGCAGGCGCTGGACGAGTACCCCATGCCGGATGCCGACTTAACACAGAAAGATATTGAAAAGACCGGCTATCTGGACGGCGATATGCTCCCTCTCTCCAAAGAGATGGCGCAGAGATTACTGGAACAGGATTTTACGGTCTATGCCATGCTGGATGGCGGCAACGCAGAAATGCTGTTCGACACCGATGAACTGAACACGCAGCCAACGGGTACGCTGTTTGCGGTGAGCCGTGAGGAATGGGAAGAAAGCCCTGATTTTGACAAGACGATCCAAGACCGGCTGAACCATCAGGAAGAACGGGAAGCGGCATTTCTCTCCCATGATGGGGACTGCTTTGCCATCTATCAGGTAAAGGACACGGAGGGACTGCGGGACATCCGCTTTGAGGGATTGGAGTGGCTAACATCCATTGACCGCACGGTGGAACGTGAGAATTACGATCTGATCTACACCGCACCGCTGCAAAAAACAGACAGCGCAGATGCGGCTTTAGATAAATTGTGGTACAAATTCAACAATGAACATCCGGCTGATTACCACAGCCCATCCATGAGCGTTAGCGACATCGTTGTGCTGAAACAGGCCGGTGCGGTATCCTGTCACTATGTTGACAGCTTTGGATTTGCACCGGTGCCGGATTTTATCAAGCCGGAGAACTATCTGAAGGCGGCGGAAATCTCCACCGAAGATGATTACGGCATGATAGACGGCATCATCAACAACGGCCCCAAGCAGCCCACAGTTTCGGAACTGGAACAGCAGGCCCGTTCCGGCCAGCCGATTTCCCTCATGGATTTAGCCGCCGCATCCCACCGGGAGGAACAGGAAAAGAAACCGTCTGTTGTAGGAAAACTCAAGAGCCAGCCGAAGCAGGAAACAAAAAAGACCGCGCCAAAGAAAAGCGCAGAAAGGGAGATTTGATATGAACGCATTGACCTTTGAGGAACAGAACCTTTTGTGTATTTACAGCCCCGGAACCCGTGAGGGAGCCATTTCGGCCCTGACAGAAATGAGGACGGAACTTGCCAAAGATGAAACGGAACTGCTGGCATTGACAGATTCCGCCCTTGAGAAGCTGCGCTCCATGAGCGATGCAGAGTTTCATGAGTTGGAATTGTTTCCCGATTTTGACGAATAACCCTGACCGGAAAGGGCGGCATAAGCTGCCCTTTTTCTTTTGGCAAGACCTGAAAGGAGGTTTGAACCACTATGCCGACAAAAGCACAAATGTATGCACAGATGGCGGACAGCGTTGCAAGCAGGCTCACCGCCAGCTGGCAGGAGTGGATGCTGTTTTTAAACACCGCTTCCCGCCTTTACAAATATCCGTTCCATGACCAGCTGATGATTTACGCCCAGCGCCCGGAAGCAACGGCCTGTGCGGAATATGACCTGTGGAATGACACGATGGGCAGATACATCCGGCGCGGCTCCAAGGGCATTGCGCTGGTGGACGATTCCGGGGGCACGCCCCGTCTGCGGTATGTCTTTGATATTTCCGATACCGGCACACGCCCCCATTCCCGCACCCCGTTTCTCTGGAGCATGGAGCCGGAACACACCATACCCGTCCAGGCTATGCTGGAGAGCCGCTACGGGATTGGCGGGGACAGCCTGCACCAGCAGCTTGCCGATATTGCCGGAAAGCTGGCGGATGAGTTTTGGGCGGACAACGGCGCTGACATCCTCCGCACCGTTGACGGTTCCTTTTTAGAGGAGTACGATGAACTCAACGTAGCGGTGCAGTTCAAATCCGCCGCAACCATCAGTATCACCTACGCGCTGATGTCCCGCTGCGGACTGGAGCCGGAACAGTATTTTGACCATGAGGATTTCATGGCGATCTTCGATTTCAATACCCCGGCTACCGTGGGTGCGCTGGGAACGGCGGTCAGCCAGTCCTGCAAAGAGGTACTGCGTCAGATCGGTATCACAATTCAGAATGTAGAGCGCGAGAAAATCGCGGAAAGGAGAAATAGCGATGAACAACACCTTAACTTACAGCAAGAACGGGGATTATCAGATTCCCAACCTGAAACTGAGCAGCCAGCAGACCCCGCCCCTGGGCAAATACGGGAGGATGCGGAAAACCTATCTGAAGGAACACCGCCCGGTTCTGTACAGCCAGATGCTTCTCTCGGAAACCCTGTACCCACACCTGACGGAGATCGAGCAGACGGCGAACAGCCGCATGGAGCAGATGATGCCCCGGCTGATGCAGGCGGCGGGCGTGACCGAGAGCCTGAAAGCCAGCGACCAGATGAAATGGGTGGGCCTGATGAACAACTGCAAGGCGCAGGCGGAGGAACTGATTTTAGCGGAACTTATACACAGCTGAGTTTATTCCCCACCGAAGCAGAACAGATTTACCATATTGATGAAGCGGAGAGCGTAACACAAACGCCCTTCGCTTTTTCTTTTGTCCAAGAGGAGATTGACCATGTGCTGCGGCTGGGCAGCAACACCGGCCACAGCCGTATGCGTGTTGCGGCAGAGTACCAGAAAGGAAAAACCACCAGCCAGATTGCCGATTTCCTGCAACGGGAATATCGTGGCGGTACTGGACTGATTACAGACACCGGCAAACTGGCAGCGTGGTTTGATGATGCCGGCATCCACCTTGCCAAGGGGAATGAAGTACAGTATGTACCCCGCGCCCAGGTGCTTTCATGGGAAGATGCAGCAATCCGTATCGGGGAGTTGCTGGACACCGGCGCATTTGCTTCCAATGTGGAACTGGACGAAGCCTACGGCTTAGAGCGGAAGGAGCTTGCCGAATCAATTTGGTATGTACGACATGATTTTGCAGATGGCGTTGCCGGGCAGGGCTATCTTGCTTCGCTGGAATCCATGCGCGGCAGCGGTTTCCCTGATGAAACAGCGTTTCTGGCGGAGCAGCTGTCCGACCCGGTTTTTTGTGCAGCACTGACGGCTGAATATGCACAGTTTCTTGCTGCTTATAGGCAGGACAGGGATTTGCTGCGTTTCCATTACCACCATACAGAGGATATTCTGGCCCGTTTGCAGGATTTGGATTTGCCGCGCCGGGAGTTCCCTGCGCAGATGGCCGAGGTGCCCCGGCTGAAAGGCTTTATCACAGAGGATGAGATCAGCGCCGTTCTTGCCGGGGGAAGCAATGTCAGCGGCAGTAAGGGCAGAATTTACACCTATTTTTCCGAACCGCATACCCCCAAGGAAAAAGCCGATTTCCTGAAAGATGAATATGGCTGGGGCGGTCACAGTGCCGCCATTTCTGGCAGCTTTTCCAGTTATGAAAACCACGATGGGAAAGGCATTAAACTGGAAAAAGACAACTGTGAAGCTGTGCAGATGTCTTGGCCTGTTGTGGTGAAGCGTCTGGACGAATTGGTTCGTAAAGACCGTTATCTGACCGCAGACGAGAAAAAACAGTATGCCAAACTGCAAAGCCGCTATGCGGAGGTCGGCGGCATCCCCACGCCGAAACCCCGCTATGGCTTCCCAGAGCCGGAAACTTTGCGGGGGCCAGTGGCGGAAGATACGCCAGAGCCGGCCGTAACGGAACAGACATCTGTGCCAGGGCTTGTGCCGCGCGAAGAAGTGCAAGCCGCTGTCCATGAGCCGGAACCGGCTGAAACACCGGTAGCGACAAAAGAAATTACGCAGGCGGATATTGACGCCGCCCTGCAGGGGTGGAACGGTGATATTGCCAGCAAGCACAGCGTTGTGCGCTATATGCAGGATCACGCCCGTGAAAAAGGTACGGCGGACTGGCTGAAAGCCGAATACGGCAATGACCTTGCCGCGTTCCCCATCACAGCGGAAGGAGCCATCGGGGAGATACCGTGGACAAAGGTACAGCGCCGCATTGCCCAGCTTATCAAGGAAGGACGATTTTACAGTCAGGAGCAAATTGCCGGAGAAGAAAATTCCGAGCCGGAACCACGTTTTTCCGTTACCATGACCAGCGATGCCTTTCCTGACCCGGAAGATGCCTTTGCCATTTGGGACAGCAGGCAGGATGCCTATTATGCCTTGCCGGATGGACGTGTTGTTACGTTCCCCGATGCAGAAAAGGCACAGGCATATCTGGAGGAAGAATTTCTGGGGCAGGAGGCCCGTAACGAAGCTGCCGCAGAGTATCAGCCCACCCTACCCGGCACGGATGAAAATGTCACCGCCGAAGCGGAAGCCGACAGGTATGAGCGTTTTGCGGTTATAGAAAGCGAGAATGGCTATGCCATTTGGGATGACCTGCACGGTGGCTATTATGTAGACGATGAAGGCGTTACCGAGGAATTTGACAGCGAGTGGCTTGCCAATGACTATCTTTATCAGGTGAGGGAAGCCGTTGCAGGAAAAGAAACAGCCGGACAGCCTGCCGTGGATCGGGACAAAGAAGCCGAAGAACCCACAAAGACGGAAACCAAAAACTTTCATATTACCGATGAACATCTTGGCGAAGGCGGGCCGAAAGCAAAATTCCGCGCCAATATGGACGCGATCCACACTCTGAACACCCTGACAGCAGAGGGACGCACAGCCACATTGGAAGAACAGCAAATTCTTTCCCGTTATGTAGGCTGGGGCGGTGTGCCGGATGCCTTTGATGCCAGTAAACCGGCATGGGCAGAGGAATACAAGGAACTGCTGGCGGCACTTTCCCCAGCGGAGTATGAAGCTGCCAGGGCCAGCACCCTGAACGCCCACTATACCAGCCCTGCGGTTATCCGTGCCATTTACGAAGCCGTCGGTAACATGGGCTTTACCACGGGCAACATTCTGGAACCGTCCTGCGGCGTGGGTAACTTCTTTGGTATGCTGCCGGAGAGCATGGAAAATTCCCGGCTGTACGGCGTGGAACTTGACCCGGTTACCGGGCGCATCGCCCAGCAGCTTTACCCCAAAGCCAATATCACCGTGGCAGGCTTTGAAACCACTGACCGCCGCGACTTCTATGATTTGGCTGTGGGCAACGTGCCGTTCGGCCAGTACAAGGTCAACGACCCGGCTTATAACAAGCTGGGCTTCAACATTCACAACTACTTTTTTGCCAAGGCGCTCGACCAGGTGCGTCCGGGCGGTGTGGTGGCGTTCGTTACCAGCCGTTACACCATGGATTCCAAGGACAGCACGGTACGGAAGTATCTGGCGCAGCGGGCTGACTTGTTGGGTGCAATCCGTCTGCCCAATAATGCGTTCAAGGCCAATGCCGGAACGGAAGTAGTGTCTGACATACTCTTTTTACAAAAGCGCGACCGGGTAATGGATATTCAGCCGAATTGGGTGCATTTGGGACAGACGGACAATGGCTATGCTATTAACAGTTATTTTACCGACCACCCGGAGATGGTGCTGGGCAATTCCACCGAGGAAAGCACCGCACACGGCATGGATTACACTGTTTCCCCCATTGATAGTCTGGAATTATCTGACCAGCTGCATGATGCGATAAAGTATATCAACGGTCAGTACACCGAAGCGGAACTGCCGGAACTGGGCGAGGACGAAACGGTTGATACCTCCCTCCCTGCTGACCCGGATGTGAAGAATTATTCCTATACGGTGGTAGACGGCAATGTGTATTACCGGGAAAACAGCCGCATGGTGCGCCCGGACTTAAACGCCACCGCCGAGGAACGTATCAAGGGCATGGTTGCCTTGCGGGATTGTGTCAATCAGCTCATCGACCTTCAGATGAATGCCTATACCCCGGACAGTGCCATCACCGAAAAGCAGGGGGAACTGAACCGGCTCTATGACAGTTTTTCAGCCAGGCATGGGCTTTTGAATGACCGAGCAAACCGTCTGGCGTTCTCTGCTGATTCCTCCTACTACCTGCTCTGTTCTCTGGAAGTGCTGGACGATGACGGGCAGCTGGAACGCAAAGCGGATATGTTCACCAAGCGAACCATCAGGCAGCACACCGCCGTGTCCAGCGTGGATACGCCCAGCGAAGCCCTTGCGGTTTCCATCGGGGAAAAAGCGCGGGTGGATCTGCCGTATATGTCCCAGCTGTGCGGCAAGAGCGAGGAAGAAATCATTTCCGAACTGGCCGGCGTTATCTTCAAAGACCCGGCCTATGGAAGCGATCCATTATCCGGCTGGCAGACCGCTGACGAATACCTTTCCGGCAATGTCAGAAAGAAGCTGCGGGAAGCCAATCGTGCCGCTGCCCATGACCCGGCTTTTCAGGTCAATGTATCGGCTCTTGAGAAAGCACAGCCCAAGGATTTGGACGCATCAGAGATTGAGGTGCGGCTGGGTGCCACATGGATTGCCCCGGATTACTACCGCCAATTCATGTATGAGGTGCTGGGTACGCCCCGGTATCTGCGCGGAAACATTGATGTGAAATATGCCCCATTTACCGCCGAATGGCAGATTACGGGCAAAACACAGGTTGGGCGCAATGATGTCGCCGCCTATACCACCTACGGCACTGACCGGGCCAACGCCTACCGTATTCTGGAGGACAGCTTAAACCTCCGGGATGTCCGTATCTATGACACCATCGAAGATGCAGACGGCAAAGAAAAGCGTGTCCTCAATGCCAAGGAAACCACACTGGCGGCACAGAAACAGCAGGCACTCCGGGATGCCTTTAAGAACTGGATTTGGCGTGACCCGGAGCGCAGGCAGGCATTATGCCGGCAGTACAACGAGGAAATGAACAGCACCCGCCCCCGCGAGTATGACGGGAGCCATATTGTTTTTTCCGGCATGAACCCGGAAATCCAGCTGCGGGAGCATCAGAAAAATGCAATCGCCCATGTGCTTTACGGTGGCAATACGCTGCTGGCGCACGAAGTGGGTGCCGGAAAGACGTTTGAAATGGTTGCGGCCGCAATGGAAAGCAAGCGGCTGGGGCTGTGCCAGAAGTCTATTTTTGTTGTGCCGAACCACCTGACCGAGCAGTGGGCGTCGGAGTTCCTGCGCCTGTATCCCAGCGCCAACATCCTTGTTACCACCAAGAAAGATTTTGAAACCCATCGGCGCAAGAAGTTCTGCGCCCGTATCGCCACCGGCGATTATGATGCCGTCATCATCGGCCATAGCCAGTTTGAGCGTATCCCTATCAGTAGAGAGCGGCAGGAACGCTTGATTCAGGAGCAGATTTGGGAGATCACTTCCGGCATAGAGGAGGTGCAGGCCAGCGGCGGCGAGCGGTTTACCGTCAAGCAGCTGGAACGCACCAGAAAGGGACTGGAATCCCGGTTAGAAAAACTCCGTGCCGACAGCCGCAAGGACGATGTGGTGACCTTTGGTGCGCCCTTAATTGCAGCGTAAAAGCTCCCGTGGTTGGGAGAACACCGCTGTAAACCTGATGGAGAATGCCACGAGGAGGTGGGAAAGGCATATCTCTGTAGGTAATTGATACGATTGAGAACGGCATAAGAACCAAATATCTTATGTATCCGATTCTGACTAATACTCCTGCTGGCTATTCTGGTAACAGGTAGTCACGAAGCATAGGTGAAGACGGGGACAATGCCAGTGATGGTACACCTCGGGTTCTGCCGTATATGGATATAATTTCCTTGTTTGTACGTTTCGTTATCACGGCTGTCCGAACTCAGCAATGAGAGGACAGAACAATAGACTTACCTCACGCAATATCAAAAGGTTGTTATGGGGGATAGCGTTATGGTCGCTATAGAATACGTGAAAATCGTATCGGAGTAATCCAAGTCTACGGAGTATAGAGGAGTCCTAAGTGCGGTATTAAAGCAATTGTATCGAGAAAGGGGAACTGCCCGACGATTAAGTAATAATTGGGGACTGTCCGCACTGAAAGGGTAGGACAAGAAAGATTATGAATGGGTAGTCACAGGAGCCGTAGTAGTTAAGATACCCTATCAAGAAATAGGGAGGAGCGAAGGGCTTTAGTCTTGATTTGAATAATAAAACAGAAACTTCAAATTCGTCACGTTAGACGCAAGAGACTAATCATACGGAAGCGGGGCGAGAACAGCTAATGAGTATTAATAATGTGTATTATGTGGACATGGAACAGCGGTTTAACGATTTTAAGGACGGTAGGATTGATATGCGGACATTACATCCTATGGTATATCATGAGGATAATGTAGCTCTTGCGGTTAGGCAGTTGAGTAAAGCAAAAGGGCGAATGGCAAAGGGGCAAGATGGTACTAATTATAAAACCCTTGAAAATTATTCAATCATCAAACTGTCTCATATCGTAAAAGACCGCCTTATAAACAAGAAAATGGATTATGTTAAGAGAAAGTATATTCCTAAAGGTAATAAAAACAGCGGGAAAATGCGCCCTCTTGGCATATGTTCGGTATGGGACAAGTTAGTTGAAAAATGTATACAGCTTGTCTTAGAACCGTATTGCGAAACAAAGTTTGTCGATAGTTCATTTGGTTTTCGGGAACAAGTAAGTGCACACAATGCACTTGCCAAAGTTAAAAACCAATGTCAGACAATGCCCTATGTGCTTGCAATTGACCTACAAGATTATTTTGGAACGATAGACCCTGAAATAACCTATAGAGAAATGTGGCATATCGGCATCAAAGACCAAGTAATCCTAAATTATGTGTATCAGTTTATCAAAAAGGGTTACTATGAAAATTCTTGCAAAGTAAAGAATCCTCTCGGCGCACCACAAGGCTCCGCTTTAGGACCGCTCATCAGTAATTTATATCTGCATAGATTTGATGTGTGGCTTAGAGATCAAGGTGATTGTTGGCACGATGAAAGTGTAACAAAATTTCATCATTATTTCAATAAGCGTCGGAATATGGCTAAAACAAACTTAAAAATAGGTATACACGTTCGATATGCTGATGATATTTTGGTTTTATGCAAAGATAAAAATGATGCTGAACGCTTTAAGCACAGCATTACCAAGTATCTGACCAAGAACATGAAGCTTATAATAAATCATGAAAAGTCGAAAATTTACGATTTGACTACGGAACGAATGAAATATCTAGGCTATGTGTTTTATGTTTTCAAACGAAACACGAAAAAGCCACAGCAAAACGGAAAATTCATGGTGGCGAATGTGCTGCCAAAAAGTAAAGAAGATGAAATTGTTGATAAGTGTAAAGAACTTCTGAAAGCAATACGGAAGAAAACAAACTTTGAAACGGTACTTAACTGGAATCTTTATGTAGTAGGCGTTCACAACTATTACATGGGAATGACTGGCTTTTGTAAAAGTTTTACGCGAATTGGCTGGCGAATTTATAAACTGTTTTATCACACAATGAATAAGAAGATTAAGTTTACCGCAGAACAGTCATTTAAGAATGATTTTATGAATGGTAGATACAGTACTTGGGGAAATAAAGGATACTATTGTTTTGATACCTACCCTGTTATTGAGGTTTGGTGGGCGAATTGGGACAAAAAGTTGATACATGCCAAGAAAGGTAGGGTATCACGGGAAAATCCTTATAACTATGGCAAGAATAAACATAAGCCAGGCGTGTCAATAGAGGATATTCGTTACATTGTCAATTCGTCTAAATATATTAAAAGCAGTAGATTAGCTATGTTTAGGATTAGTAAATATAGTTCAGTCAAAGGCAAAAGTTATCTGTCAGGCGAATATGTGTCAGTTGAAGATTATCACTGCCATCATATTAAGCCGGTAGAAAAAGGTGGAACGCATGATTTTGAGAACCTTTGTGTATTGTCAGAAACTGAACATATCATCTTGCACAGTGCAACACCCGAAAGACTGTATGAATTGTTTCCGAAAAGGAAGGCAAGGATTGAACAGCTTATTAAAGCGGTTTAGTCCCTTCTTAGGTAAATATATTTTTTGTTCGTTGAGTAAAGATTCTCGTGAAGGGAGAATCCTCACAAATTAAGAGGGAAAGCCGTATGCGGGGAAACTCGCCCGTACGGTTTGGGGCAGGGGAAAAGATGTGGCATACTTGTATGCTGGAGTCTTACCTATTGCCATAACAGCTGGGCTGTGACCGGATGTTCGTGGACGAGTCAGACAATTACAAGAATCTGTTCCTCTACACCAAGATGCGGAATGTGGCGGGACTATCCACCACCGATGCACAGAAGTCCAGCGATATGTTTGCCAAGTGCCGGTATCTGGACGAAGTGACCGGGAACCGGGGGACGGTATTTGCCACCGGAACGCCCATTTCAAACAGTATGACCGAGATGTACACCATCCAGCGGTATTTACAGTATGACCGCCTTCAGGAAACCGGCATGACGCACTTTGACTGCTGGGCGTCCCGCTTTGGCGAAACCGTCACGGCGCTGGAATTAGCCCCGGAAGGCACCGGCTACCGGGCAAGGACGCGCTTTGCAAAGTTTTTTAACCTGCCTGAACTGATGGCCATGTTCAAAGAAGTAGCGGACATCAAGACCGCCGACCAGCTGAACCTCCCCACCCCGGAGGTGGAGTACCACACCTATGCGTCCAAGCCTACCGAAATCCAACAGGAAATGGTAAAAAGCCTTTCGGAACGTGCAAGCAAAGTACACAGCGGTACGGTAGACCCTACCGTTGACAATATGCTTAAAATAACCTCCGATGGGCGCAAGCTGGGGCTTGACCAGCGTATCATCAATCCCATGCTCCCGGACGAGGAAAGCACCAAAGTCAACCAGTGCGTGGACAATGTACTGCAGTTCTGGCGTGACGGCGATGCCGATAAGCTGACCCAGCTGGTGTTCTGCGACATTTCCACGCCCCAGGCCGCCCCCAGCGCAAAGGCGGCGAAAGCCGTCAGCGGAAATCTGGATAACCCGGAGCTGCACGGCCTGGAAACCGCTATCCCGTTGGACGCACCGGAGCCGCCCTTTACCATCTATGCGGATATCCGCAGGAAGCTGATAGAAAAAGGCATCCCGGCGGAACAGATTGCATTTATCCACGAAGCCAACACCGATGTGCGAAAGAAGGAACTGTTCGGCAAAGTCCGCAGCGGCCAGGTGCGTGTATTGTTGGGTAGCACCGCCAAAATGGGCGCAGGCACCAATGTGCAGGACAGGCTGATCGCTCTGCACGATTTAGACTGCCCCTGGCGTCCCCGCGATCTGACCCAGCGCAAAGGCCGTATTGAGCGCCAAGGCAATACAAACGCAAAAGTCCATGTCTGCCGTTATGTCACCGAGGGAACCTTTGATGCCTATCTCTGGCAGACCGTGGAGAATAAGCAGAAATTCATCAGCCAGATTATGAGCAGCAAAAGCCCGGTGCGCTCCTGCGAGGATGTGGACGAAACGGCGCTGTCCTTTGCGGAAATCAAGGCGCTGTGCGCCGGTGACCCGCGCATCAAGGAGCGTATGGATTTGGATGTGGAGGTTTCCCGCTTGAAAATCATGAAAGCAGACCACCAGAGCAAGCAGTTCCGCATGGAGGACAATCTGCTGAAATACTTTCCAGAGCAGATTGAAGCCAACAAAGGCTTCATCAAGGGCCTGCAGGCGGATATGGAAACGCTGGCGGCACACCCGCACCCGGCAGATGGCTTTGCCGGGATGGAGGTGCGGGGAGATGTCCTCACCGACAAGGAAAATGCCGGGGCCGCCCTGCTGGATGCCTGCAAGGAGGTCAAGGGAACCGACCCGGTGCAGATAGGCTCCTATCGCGGCTTTTCCATGACGGTCAGCTTCGATGCCTTTGAAAAAAGCTATACACTTGCCCTGCGCGGGCAGATGACTCACCGGGCGGCGCTCGGCACCGATCCGCGCGGCAACCTGACCCGTATCGACAATGCGCTGGCGCAGATGCCGGAGCGTTTGGGCAGCGTACAGGCGCAGCTTGAAAACCTCTATCAGCAGCAAAGCGCCGCCCAAGCTGAGGTTGGCAAGCCCTTTCCCCATGAGGAGGAACTGCGGGTAAAAACCGCACGGCTCACAGAACTGGATTCCCAGCTGAACATGGACGGAAGGCGTTCCCAGCCGGAGCAGGCCATCGCCAAAAGCAGCCGCCCCTCTGTGCTGGAAAATCTGAAACGCCCTATGCCACTGCGAACTATGGAAAAGAAATCAAAACCACATGAGGAGGTACTATAATGTCGAATATTGTTGGAACTGCATCCTACGCCAGTGGGGAGCAGGAGATTTTTACTGATCCCAAAAAGTTTATCCAGACTGTGAAAGAAGAACTCCCGTACCGCAGCACCTCCGGTTTCACCTATCAGGTGATGTACGCCGATGCCGCCACACGGAAAGCCGTTGATGATCTGGCCTACAACGAATATGGCGAGGATAATCCCCACGATCTGGCGCATTATCAAAGCACAGAGAGTGAACACATGGAAAAGGCATCGGAAGCCTTGAACACCGCTTTGTATGAAAAGATGTTTGCCGAACAGGAAACCTACCGGGACTGGCTCCTGACACAGACGCCCGATGAAATCCTCAAGCACACCTATGAATACACCGTGCGTGAAGATATTTTGATGTCACTGGAAAACAATGACCTGTCTGACCAGCAGGCGGCGGCGCTTTTGCAATCGTCCAGCCCGCTTAATGATGTATTTCAGGAGTTTGAAAAGCTGGAAACCGGCTACATGGATACGGTTCTGGAGTGCATCACCGGCCGCGCCAATACGTTGGTACAGCGGGAGCAGGAAGCAAAGCTGGCTCTTTTGCAGCTGCCGGTCTATCCGTATCCGGCTTCCTATGCCCGTGAGCATGACGAACTGGAACAATACCGTGCTTCCCACAAGGCAAACATTGCCTGCCGGGATGCTATCGACACAGCCGTTTCGGATCATTATCGGGACAACTCGCTGGGGCATGGCGCGGTCAAACAGGTGGTGGAGCAATTCGGCTATGACCGTACCCTTTATGTTCTGGCCAATACGGTACGGCAAAAGGATTGGGACGGGCGCATTTCCCGTGATAATAAAGCATGGGCGCAGACCATTCCCGTGTATGAGGACAAGGACGGCTGGGGCGGCGACCGCCGATGCGAATTTGTGGTGGACAGAACTCACCCCGGCCTGCTGGATTTGTTCACCACACAGGCACGGCGCGATTATCTGCTGACCAAAGAGGACATTCACTATGAAGCCGCCCGCCTTTTGGGGCGGCTTCAGGAACCCGGACAGCCTAACAGCCCTAGCGGCACCCACTACATGGCGCAGATCTCCCAGGACTTCCTTCTCCGAGCATCGTCCAAAGACCAGGATAAACTGTTTTCCATGCTGCCGTTCCAGTCGCTGACTTTTTCCGGCATCAAGGACAGGAAAGGCATCTTCGTCATGATTTCCAAAGAGGAAAACAGGAACCAGCCCCTGCGCAAGCCTTCGGTGCGCAAAAAACTGGAACAGGCCACCGGCGAGCCGAAGCCGCCGGCACCGAAAAAGCGTGGTATGGAACGATGAGTGCCCCGAAACGCAAACGTGATGTGCAGTTGAATTTCCGAGTATCTCCCCATGAACTGAATTTGATTGAAACCAAGATGGCGCAGATGGGTACGCGCAACCGGGAAGCCTATCTGCGGAAAATGGCAATCGATGGTTATGTGGTAAAGCTGGACTTACCGGAATTAAAGGAACTGCTTTCACTGATGCGCCGCAGCAGCAACAACTTGAACCAGCTGACCAAACGGGTGCATGAAACCGGGCGCGTCTATGATGCGGATATGGAGGACATTCTCCAAAAGCAGGACGCGGTATGGGCGGGGCTGAACGAGGTACTGGCCCATCTAAGTTCCATTTCGTAACCGGGGCATGGTTCCCTGACGGCGGAGGGAGAACGGCAAACTTTGCCGCACTCCCTCCGCTATTTTTTTATGCCGCCGTATCCTTGCATGAGATGGGTGGTTGTGGATAAAATAAGATAGACAGGCAGAAGGAAACGAAAGACTAACTATTAAAAGTCAAGCCCCCCAATGATGTGAATGGCAAATTTATCGGCGATTCAAAAAAGGCGCAGCAAAGCAGACGTCCACCGGACGCCGAGCAAGCAAATTCAAAAAGGTCAGGCAGCGAGGCGATATGCTTCCCCTGTTTTCTCCATAGCAAAGATAAGCCTCACGAGCTTCTTAGCGGCATGAGAGATTGCGACATTATAGTGCTTGCCCTCGGCACGTTTTTTGGCGAGATAGGCAGCGAAGCCCGGATCCCAGTGACAGACATACTTGGTCGCATTGTAGAAGGCATATCGCAGATATCTGGAGCCGCGCTTCTCCATGCGGGCGTAGCTGCTTGTGAGCTGCCCGGACTGGTAGGTAGAGGGCGAGAGACCGGCGTAGGCCAAGACCTTGTCGGGTGAATCGAACCTTGCGAAGTCGCCGACCTCGGCTAGAATCATCGCGCCCATGCGGGTGCCAATGCCGGGGATGGTGGTGATGGGCGACTGAATCTCGTCCATGATGCCTTCGATAGTAACCTCAATTTCTTTGATTTCAGCGTCCAGCTCGCGGATGAGACGGATGGTGTGCCGCAGCTCCAGCGATTTTGCCGGCATGACAGAGCCAATGGATTGCTTGGCAGCCTCACGAATCTCAAGGGCTTTGTCGCGACCGTAACGCCCTTTGGAAGCGTCACTGAGCACAGATTTTAGCCGCGTCAGATGAGCGCCTGCAACCTGACGAGCACCTGGGAATTCGTCAAGCAGAGCATAAATAGAAACCATATGGAGCGAGGGCACAAGCTTTTCTAATTCAGGGAACAGAATGCAGACCAGACGGGAGACCGATTGCTTGAGCTTGGCGCGCTCGTTGACCTTGTCGAATCGGTATCTTGTGAGTGACTTTAGCTCCTCGTTGTGGTAAGCTGTGTCTGTGTAGGGCTTGAGGCTCACATCAGACATTAGCATAGCCGCAATCGTTCGCGCATCTACTCGGTCAGTCTTCGTCTTTCGTAGGGTGAGGCTTTTCCGGTACAGATTGGTGTGCAAGGGATTCAAGACGTAGGTGGGAAGACCTTTGTCCAGAAGAAACCCCAGGATGTTGTAGCTGTAGTGTCCGGTCGCCTCAAGTCCTACTTTCATTTTGTCTTGAGCTGAGGTGTTGGAACGGATTTTTTGTAGCAGATATTGAAATCCCTCCGTGTTGTTCTCGATGGTGAACACATCGCCGAGCACCTCGCCCTCTGAACTGATGATAAAGCAATCGTGCTTGTCCTTGGCAACATCAATTCCAACGCAAATCATAGTAAAACCTCCAACGGTAAGATTGTGATGCTGCTGTATCCACAGAACACTTTGCTCTTGTAACCTTGTTCTAAATAAACCGTCTGGCGGTATCTAACTGATCAACAATACTGCAAAGGGCTGTGGTTGGAGCCTTTCGAAAACCATCAAGTGGTAGGAGCAATAGACCAATCCACAGCATCCTCTACAGTGTAGCACATCGCCCTTGGAGAGGGGCGTTAATCACTACTACTCTATAATACAAGGAGCTGATAAAATGTTGACCTATGAAAAAGTATTTGAAATTTTTAAGGACTATTTAGCAGCAGATCACGAGGTGGAAGTGCTTCATTCGCGGCGCGGTTATGTCAGGGTACAGTGGGATAAAAATACGCGCTACTGTGAAGATGGGTGTCTGTGCCGCACACCGGAAGAATTGTTTGAAGTGCTGTTAGATGATTACCGCGGATATGAAGAAATCAGGCTGACGAAAGGACGACGGGAGTTGACAGCGGAGGATTCCAGAAAATTGGATGCCCTTTGCCAGCCCTTTTTGGATAAACGGAGAATGGAGGAAGCAGAATGAGATGGGTATTGAAGATTTTATTTGCGCCGGTCATCCTGGCATTGACTGTGTTCGTCTGGCTCTGCATGGGGCTTCTCTACTGTTCCGCGTTCCTCTTTGGACTGGCGGCATCCATCGTTGCCCTGCTGGGGCTGGCCGTGTTGGTTACATACTCGGTACAAAACGGAGTTATCCTGCTGATCATTGCCTTTCTGGTCAGCCCCATGGGACTGCCAATGGCAGCGGCGTGGCTGCTCTCCAAGGTGCAGGAGTTAAAGTATTGGATTCAGGACGGAATATATGGATAAAGATAGCGGTGCCGGAAACAATCTTCCGGCACCGCTACTGTTTGTAAGGGATAGATTATTTTTGAGAAGTGATATATTTCTGGTATTTGCTATTGGGTTTATCCGGAATTGTCATTTCCAGCTGTCCCGTTTTCAAAAGAGGTTTCAGTACGTTCCTGCGGAGATATTCTCTGCTTGATATACCGAGATGTTCTTGTATTTCATCTCTTGTTCTTGCAACAGAACAAAATTTAATCAGCTTAGTGATACGCTCATCTTGCACACTATCTTGCACACCATCTTGCGCTGTGGTGTGCAAGTTGTAATTGATGTTTTTCAATACTACACGAAAGTCAGATGGTGTTGAGTAAAATTCCGGCTTCATTTGTTCCGTATAACCGGGCAGTTTTTCTGTTTCACTTAAAATCTTTTTTAAGCCGCTGCCCCGGCGTTCCATGTATTTCATACGATGGAAAAGGTCAGCGATAACGGGATTGCGACGTACAGAGCCGATGGCGTTAATATCACATTCCTGAATCGGCTTTCCCTCAAACATACCACCGGGAGATTGAATTTCCAGACGGTCATCATACATATCAATGTGGACTTCACTGCCCGCAACGATATAGTCACGATGTATAAGGGCGTTCACAAGGGCTTCGGTCACCGCCCGGTCTGCGTAGTCTGGTTTATCCACACGGTAGCGTGCTTCTTTGACAAAGCGTACCTTGGAATTGTTGCGGACAAAATCACAGCCGCTTTGCAGCAGATAGATCAGGTTGCCCTCATACTCCTTATCGTCCAGAGCATCATCAAAAATAGAGCCTTTTTCCAGTCCGTTCCAGCGAGTGCAAAACACTCTGGAATTATATACAATGTTCTGGTCGGCGAGCAGCTTCCCGGCATTGGTTAAAAGGCCATCTTTATCAGCAAGGCCAAAGGAAACATAATCGGATGCTTCCAGCCGCAGGCCAGTCCGTTCCCGGTAAGTAGCTTCCAAAAGTGTAAAACTATAATCTTCCTTGCGGGCATCTGTAATCAGCGCATCGAAAGAACGGTTGGTGCCTTTGAGAATCAGTTCATTTACCACATAATCCGGGGCTATAACACTTTCATTGCCGACACGCACATAGGCTTCCATAATACCGTCAGCCTTATAGTAATACGGTGTGGTGCGACCGGCAGCAACAGAAAGTATCAGGGCATCCTTATCATCTTCCCGGACAGGCGTAAGTACAAACTGTGGCAGGGGCGTGATACGCTCTTTAATTAGTCTGCTGATGGCTTCAGCATCAGTCTGGACATTTGCCAGCCCTGCCATTTTTCCATTATTGTCCACGCCAAAAAACAACGTGCCGCCAATACCATTTGCAAAGGCGCTGACGCTTTTTAACCAGCTTTTTGGCTTTTTCGTTTCCAGGGCAATCTTGAAGTCACATTCGGTTGCTTCAGCAATCAATTTTTTTATCATCATAAGCCTCCCATATAAGGCGATTTTATCTGTTTACACATTCTATTATACCCAGAGCCGCGTTTTATTTCAATGTAGTATTTCCAGAGTGCGATATTTCCATCAAAAATCAAAGGAGGAGAACCAAATGGCAACCACCAGAATCATGCCGCTGCATATCGGTAAAGGCCGCACAGTCGGTCAGGCGATCAGCGATATTATTGATTATGCAGAGAACCCGCAAAAGACAGAGAACGGCAGGCTCATAACAAGCTATGCCTGTGACAGCCGCACCGCTGACGCTGAATTTGCGCTTGCCAAAAGGGAGTATATATCCCTGACCGGCAGAGTGCGCGGAGCCGATGATGTGATTGCCTATCATCTGCGCCAGTCCTTTGTGCCGGGGGAGATAACCCCGGAGGAAGCGAACCGCATCGGCTGTGAACTTGCCAGGCGATTTACCAAGGACAACAATGCTTTTGTAGTCTGCACCCATACCGACAAGGCGCACATTCATAATCACATTATATGGAACGCTGTCACGGTGGATTGCGACAGAAAGTTTCGTAACTTTTGGGGTAGCACCAAAGCGGTGCGCCGCTTGAATGATACCATCTGTATTGAAAACGGTTTATCCATTGTGGAGAATCCGAAGCCCCATGGAAAAAGCTATAACAAGTGGCTGGGCGAAGCTGCAAAGCCGTCCCATCGGGAAATGCTGCGCGTTGCTATCGACAACGCTTTAGCCAAGAAGCCGGAAAGTTTGGAAGCCCTGTTTGCACTTCTTCAGCAAGAGGGTATAGAAGTGAAAAAGCGCGGCAAATCCATTTCCCTGAAAGCACCAGGGCAAGACCGTTTTGCCCGGTTGGATACGCTGGGAGATGAATATTCCGAAGCCGTCCTTTCCGCTGTTCTTGTCGGAGAAATGGCACATAAACCCCGCAAGAAAAAGCTGTTGCAGGCGGAGCCTAAAACGGTCAATCTGCTGGTGGATATTCAGGCAAAATTGCAGGCCGGGAAAAGTGCCGGGTATGCGCGCTGGGCAAAGGTGTTCAACCTAAAGCAGATGGCAAAGACCATGAACTACCTTACGGAAAACGGCTTGCTGGAGTATGCTGCCCTTGCCGACAAAGCGCAGGCTGTGACGGAGCGTTATAATCTGTTGGCTGGGCAGATAAAATCTGCCGAAAAGCGCATGGCGGAAATCGCTGTTCTGCGGACGCAAATCATCAACTATTCCAAGACCCGTGATGTTTACACCGCCTATCGCAAAGCTGGTTATTCTAAGAAATTCCTTGCAGAGCATGAAGCAGATATTCTGCTCCATAAGGCGGCAAAGAAAGCCTTTGACGAGTTGGGCGTTCAAAAGCTGCCACGGGTGAAAGAATTGCAAAGCGAGTATGCCGTGTTGCTGGCAGAAAAGAAAAAAGCCTATGCCGAGTACCAGCAGGCAAGACAGGAAATGCAGGAAGTTTTGACGGCAAAGGCAAATGTGGATCGGCTGCTGGGGACGGAGGAGCAGGAGGCCGAAAAAGAAAAAGAACATGGCCAGCGATGAGCCGGTCATGTTCCAAAAGCGTTCGCAGAACGCGCAGCCACAGAATGAAATTCTGTGTTCAAAAGGGGCTTGGGGATACCCCAACAAGCAGCGTTTGGAAGCCGAATGGCTATCCAAAGGCATTGCTTGCCAGTTTGTTTTAGCCCCAAATCTTTAAAAATTCGACTAAGTATTAGAAAAAATATTGGTTTACAATGTAGTTATCATATTTATTAGGAGTTAAATGAAGCAGTTTCATCTCATTTTTTCTTTGAACTTTGGAGATAATGGATAAATGTTTCTATAGCGGGAAATGTCTTTGCGCCTTTTTTACGAATCATTGTGATAGAAGCATTTTCTACCTCTTGAAGTGCAAAGCTAACCAATTCGTTATTTTGTCTAGCTATTTCTTCGGATAGAAAGCCTGCCGCCGCATCTTCTCGAATATGTTGAAGAATCATAAACACTTGAGAAGTGTATTGGACTATATTTGGAACACAATCTGCTTCACGAAACAGGCGCTTCAAGTATTTTGTCTGGCTATAATAACTTGGAAGCATAATAAGGGGAGACTGGCCAATTTGCTGGATAGAATGAATTTTTTCACAAGCCAATGGATTTTTTTGATTTACACAAAATAGCAGGCGACTATGTCCAATGGTTACATAACTGTAATTCTTATCAGGGAGAGCAATAGATACACATAGCGCAAAGTCTAATTCTCCAGTATCAATTTTCTGATAAAGTGATTCGGTAGAATCTTCCGTTACTTCAAAAGTGATATTAGAGTGGGCAGAAAGAAAGCCTTTTCGTAACCTTGGGAACACTGCACTTGTCCCCATTGGAGCCACACCAATACGTAGGATTGTTTTTTCTTCTGCGATGAGTTTTGAATTTTTTTGCAGTTTATGATAGGAGCGAAGCATATGTTCTGCTTCTCGGAGAAAATTCTTTCCCTGGTCTGTCAGTGTAATGCTGTTGGGACGGCGTTCAAACAGAGCAAAACCGCATTCTATTTCTAATTCCCGGATAGCAGTAGATAGTCCCGGCTGGGAAATATAAAGTTCACGGGCAGCTTTTGTAAAATTCTGATATTTGCAGACAGTGACAAAATATTGTAATTGCTGAAGTGTCATAGCGTATTCTCTCCTAATCATTTTTATAAATTCTAGCATAATTTTTTCTTATGCACAATCACTTTTTTGCGTTTTACATACTATTCTATTTATACTAGAATGTAAATTATAGAGATGGAAGCTACGTGTAACTATTTCTCACGAATGTAATGAGGAGGTCAATTGAATCATGTCTAATGAAAGACAAAGCAAGAAAATGAAGGAGATAATGGCAAAGTTTATCGCGCATACTGGAAAAAAGTTACCCGATGACGTTATAGCCAAGCTCCAAGAACTGCGAGACAAAGAGGACACTCATCTCGCTAAGTCGATCTATGATACCATGTTTCACAATCAGGAATTGGCAGTAAAGTTGAATCGCCCTTCCTGTCAGGATACCGGCGTGCTTCAATTCTGGGTGAAGTGCGGTACTGGATTTCCTTTGATTAATGAGTTGGAAATTTTGCTGAAAGAGGCCGTAATACAAGCTACTTTTGAAGCTCCGCTCCGCCACAATTCGGTAGAAACTTTCGATGAGTACAACACTGGCAAGAATGTAGGAACGGGAACTCCCACAGTATGGTGGGACATCGTTCCAAACTCAGAACAATGCGAAATCTATACCTACATGGCTGGAGGAGGTTGTACACTTCCTGGTCATGCCATGGTTCTTATGCCTGGTGAAGGATATGAGGGGGTAACCAAATTTGTGTTAGAACGCATGACCTCTTATGGTCTCAACGCATGTCCGCCATTGCTGGTTGGGGTAGGTGTGGCGACCTCTGTGGAAACGGCAGCATTGCTGTCGAAAAAGGCGCTTATGCGACCTATCGGTTCCCACAATGACAATGAACGGGCAGCAATGATGGAAAAACTTTTGGAGGATGGCATTAACGCAATTGGCTTGGGTCCTCAAGGTATGGGAGGCAAATTCTCCGTTCTGGGCGTTCATATCGAAAACACCGCTCGGCATCCTTCTGCTATTGGTGTGGCTGTCAACGTAGGATGTTGGAGTCATCGCAGAGGTCATATCATTTTTGATAAAGACCTAAACTACAAAATTCTTTCTCATTCGGAGGTGACACTGTAATGATAGAACGTAAAGATGGCAAAACAATTCTGACTACTCCTGTTTCGGCAGATGAACTGAAAAGTATACATATTGGCGATATTATATACCTGACAGGAAGTTTGACTACTTGTAGGGATGTAGCTCATCGCCGCGTGGTGGAAGAAGGGAGAACAATTCCTGTGGATGTAAGGGACAATGCAATTCTCCATGCTGGTCCTATTGTCCGTCCTCTGGAGGATGACAAATTTGAAATGGTCTCTGTAGGACCTACCACTTCTATGCGAATGGAAAAATTTGAATATGATTTTGTGAAAACAACAGGCGTCCGTGTCATTGTTGGAAAAGGTGGTATGCGAGAAAATACGGAGAGAGCCTGTAAAGAATTGGGAGCGATCCATTGTGTGTTCCCCGCTGGTAACGCAGTAGTCGCCGCCGTTGAGGTAGAGGAGATTGTGCGGGCTGAATGGCGGGAATTGGGAATGCCTGAAACCCTATGGAATTGCAGGGTAAAAGAATTTGGACCATTGATTGTTTCCATCGACTCAGAGGGGCGGAATTACTTTGAGGAAAAAAAGGTGGAGTACAACAAAAAGAAGGATGAGCAGATAGAATTGATTTCCAAACAGGTTGG
Source organism: Blautia marasmi (assembly GCF_900258535.1). Lineage (NCBI taxonomy): Bacteria > Bacillati > Bacillota > Clostridia > Lachnospirales > Lachnospiraceae > Blautia > Blautia marasmi. The sequence continues at coordinate 1,142,555 of NZ_OIWX01000001.1, read as the reverse complement.
CTTCATCAAGTAAACGGTTTGTACCTGTCTGCCATTAGGGGCGGGAGGACAACAGCAAAAACTATAAGCGGACTATATGGCCGCGATATTGGGAGGTATTGTACTATGAATAAAAATATAATTACTAACAAACCAGAACCTGCTTCAGGTATTCTCAAACGGGTAGATTTGTTTGCCATAGCAATCGGTATGGTCGTAGGCTCCGGAATGGTCACTCTGATTGGACCGGCAATGGCCTACACCGGCTACTCTGTGTGGCTGGCCTACCTCGTAGCAATCATCATGGGCTTCTTCATGGTGTTCCCCTACATCATTCTCTCCGGTACGCTCCGGCTGGCCGGAGGCCCCTACTCCATCGTTACCAATCTGGGAGGCATCAGCGCCGGCGGTTTGATCTGCTACTCCAAGCTGGTCATGCCGATTCTGAACAGCTCCTTTGCGCTAGCTTTCGGTATGTATGCTCATGAGCTGCTGCCTATGTTTTCGGCTAAGACTTTATCCATTGCCAGCGTTCTGATTCTTTTTGTATTGAACCTGATGGGTATGGACATTTTCGCGAAAGCAAGTAAAATCATGTCCGGGATTTTACTTGTTACCATGGTGGCTTACGTTGTTTTCGGCCTTACCCAAATCAAGCAGCCAATCTTTGATTTTTCTGGCGAGAAAATGTTTACCGGTGGCATTGTCGGTTTTATGATGGCTGCTCTGCTCCTGATTAACTCCGCAAACGGCTATTACAATATCCTGTGGTATGGAAAAGATGCCAAGCGCGCAACGAAAGACATTCCGTTTGCCAGCCTTGCCTGCGTTCCCTGCCTGCTCTTTATTTATGTGAGCCTCGCAATGGTAACCAGTGGCGTTCTTCCTCATGATGAGGTGGCAGGAGTCGAAACCATTCTTCCTGCTGCTTCGGCCATTCTTCCGAGTGGAATATACAAATTATTCCTGCTTGGCGGTCCGTTAATGGCAATCACTACCACGTTGAATGGTGTTTTTAACGATGTTCGTTATCCGATTACACAGGCTACTGTGGATGGTTGGCTACCGAAATCCATTGCTAAAGAAAATCGGTTTGGTATGCCTACTCTGATCTATATTTACACTCTGATTATTGTACTTCTTCCTATTTTGCTGGATATGAGCATTGTAACAATTACGAACATTTTCCAGGTCATCACTTTCTTTATGAATGTGACCATTGTATACTCAATTGCACAGATGTCCAAGAAATACCCGAAAGCATGGGCGAAGAATAAATTCCATCTTTCCAAGGGTGCGCTGTATGCTTTCTGTACAGTCAGCATTATTATTTATACTATCATCTTTGTTAAGGGAATTGTCAGCATTAAACCTGTTTATGCTGTAGCGGCAGTTGCAGTTATGGTATGCTTTATTCTGCTGGGTGTATATCTGTCGAAGCGCGGGGGTATTCATGTGGAAACCTCTGTGTGGGCAAGCAGTGAAAATGAAGAACCGGAAGGAGGAAACCAATAATGAAGTTTGAATATGCAACTCCAAAGAGCGTTGGTCTGAATGCCGATGTGCTGACCCAAATGCTTTGTGAACTGGAAGAAAAAGCAGAGCTGCACAGTATTGTCGTTATAAAGGACAATAAAGTAGTTGTAGATGGCAGTTGGGCGCCTTATGAAAAGGATATTCCGCAGATGATGCATTCCCTGTCCAAAACCGGCACTTCGCTTTGCGTGGGCATTGCGGTCTGCGAGGGAAAGCTGTCACTGGATGACAAGTTCATCGATTATGTCAGGGAAGATCTTCCTGAAAATTATGATAGGATTCTCGAACAGGTAACCATCTATGATCTGCTGACAATGCAGGCCGGTTCAGCTGCGTGTGCCAACAACGTATATTTTACCGCATTGAAGTCAGACTGGGAAAAAACATGGCTCGGCGAGAAACGGATTGCAGCCGATGTGGGAAAAGCGTTCCACTACGATTCCGGCTGCAGCTATACTCTTTCAAAAATCGTCAGCAAGGTAATGGGAAAAACCTGTATCAATCTTTTGCGGGAAAGAGTGTTTTCTAAAATTGGTATTGAACATGTGGATTGGCTTCACAGTCCGGAAGGATATAATACTGGTGGATGGGGAATGTATCTGACCGCCCGACAGATTGCAAGGTTAGGACAGCTCTTTTTGCATGAAGGAAAATGGAACGGTGAGCAGATTATTCCTTCAGATTGGGTTCGCGAAATGGGGATTACACGTATCGTAAAGCCTGGATGTGAGCACAAGGTGCTGAACGGATATGGGTATCATTTCCACACTGGAGAAAAACTGTATGCTGCAGAAGGAGCTTTTGGACAACTGCTAATCTGTTTCAGGGAACTTCCGATTACGATTGGAATCACTTCCGGTACGAATTGTGCGTTTGTTCCTGATATTTGTCAGAAGTATATTTACCAAGCACTGGAAAACCATACTGGTAGTTCTGATGGAGCAGTGTTAGCTAGAAAAATTGAGTCTTTGCAACTTCCACTCGCAAGCGGTGAGTTTCCGACCATTGAAGCGGAAGATAAACTGTTTGGCAGATGGCTCCTGTTGAATCAGAATCCCCGTGAAATTCGTAAGGTTCGTTTTGAACGTGAGGATGATCAGATGATCCGAATCAAATTTGAAATGGAAGATTCAACAGTAAGAACCGCTTGGGCTGGTTATAAGCGTTGGATTAAAAACGACCTGTTCACAGACTACACAAAGCGCCAGCATTGTCTGTCCTATGCTTTTTCTTCAGGCGTACTTGCGATTGCAGACTGCATGATTAACACTTCTTACCGAGAAGAATATACGTTTGCTTTTTCTGGTGGTACTGTTGTCTGCGGCTGGAAGCCCAATGTTACATATTTGGATGGAAATGACAATAGCAAAAGAGTGTTTATGGAAAGTACCGTAACCTATCATGAACGGTAAATATTCAATTTTATATCTACGCAGAGGCACTAGTGATCGTGAAGTGGGACAACTTCAGTTGTCCCCAATGTATTAAATTGGCATGATTGTACCAATTATATTAAAAAGAAAAAGTCACTCTGATGAGTAAAAAAAACGGTAACTCATCAGGGCGGTTTGTTATGCTTCGACCAATGTTATCGTTCTGGAGGTAACCTTGGTCTTCTCTTTTATAAATGAGTTTGCTTTGAAAAAGTCATGTGCCAGTAGACAATAAGAAAAATGCAACATACAAGCAAGTATCGTCGGCACTATCGAGGTGCCTAAATAAGCAATATCATATCGTTTCCTGTTGGCGTACCAGTCACTCAATTCTGAGTTCTGGTGCGCTTTTTTCTATTCATTTTTCCCGACCATTCCATTGCCGGTCACCTCCGGTCGGTTTTGAAATTCGCAAATCAAATTTCAAAAAATCGGAGGAAAAAGTAATGTATTTTGACCCTAAATCCAGCGGTGCAAGAATCAAGAAGCTCCGTGCTGCCCACGGCTTAACACAGGAAGAGTTCAGCCAGCACTTGAATATCAGTGACAGCCATTTGAGAAAAATGGAATCCGGTGTGAGTGGCGGTTCCATAGATCTGCTTGTAGAAATCGCAGAGTATTTTGATGTTTCTCTGGACTATCTGATTCTTGGAAAAACACTTTCAGAGGAAATCATGCGTAAGAGAATCAACGCGGCAATCAACATTCTGAATGCCTGCGTGAATGAATACTAACCGCCCATTAGATGGGCGCTTACCGGGAAAGCGGTGCGCTAAAAAGATGTGGCTATCCAAGGTAGACTTTACTTACAGCGAAGGAAACACGGAGCTGACAGTACCTTGAAAACTACATATCATTCATCAAGTACATTACTGTCATGGATGCGAGAGCAGCAGCCACATCAGCGGTACGCGACGATTGCAGCACAAAATCAAACCATTTCTTTTTCTGCTATGTGAGTAAGGATTTTGGACTGTTGGAGCGAGAACGACCGGCATGTAAATATTGGGCAGCACCCAATAAGGCGAAAACACATGACAGGAATAATGATACTTCCGTAATTCGCGGCCCGATCACAAAGAAGATGGGGAGGTTGAACGCCTATGGAGCCGGTTCGCTGCCAGCCGCTTGATGATTTCCCTATGGAGCCTGAAAGCGCTCCATTGTTTCAGGGGTGTCGAGGACAAATATGAAACTCACATATTGTAAGGAAGGGCGGCATCACGCCGCCCTTTGGTACATACCCAATGAAAGGGGGAACCGCAAATGATAAAAGAAAATTGGGTATATCGCAGAGGCGATATTTATTATGCCGACCTGACACAGTATCTCGGCTCTGAGCAGGGCGGCATCCGCCCTGTTGTAGTCATTCAAAACAATCGCGGCAATTACCATGCGCCGACTTTGATTGTGGCTACGGTTACATCCCGCGCTGATAAGAAACCCGGCCAACCCACACATTTCTTAATAAGGAAGAACGCGGCCTTGACAAAGCCCTCTGTGGTGCAGCTGGAACAGCTTTTTACGATAGACAAGCAGCGGGTGCAGAGGTATTTAGGGAAGCTGACGGGAAAAGAGCTGTTTTTTGTTGACCGGGCATTGGCAATCAGCCTTTCATTGCCTGTACCGAAAGCACAGAGATGGGGCAAATAAAATAGTAAAGTCAAGGATGCCATAGTGCGAAATGGTATCCTTGACTTTTTTAGAAGTAAGGAGGACACAGCATGGAGAAGCTGATTACCAGAAAAAAAGCTGCCGATATTTTGGGGATAAGCATTGCAACCCTTGATGCAGCTCGTAATAATGGGTTGATTTCTTATGTGCAGTATGTGGAAAATGGCTGCGTTTATTTTACGGATACAGCCCTTCAGGAATATATTGCAAAATGTACGCGCAGAGCAAAGCCAGTGGAAAAAAGCGGAACTTATCGCAAGCCAAGAAGCCCCAGAGTGTGAGCCAATCCGTATCCTTGCCGGAATCGGATATGTCTGATAAAACAAGGGTACAGCGCTGGATACTATCACGATTAGGAGGTGCCGAAAATGGCAAGAAGGAAAGTAGTGATTCCGGACTATGGTACAGTGACGATTAACGGTGTCAAGTATTATAGAACGAGAATACAAAATGCAGAAGGTAAGATGGTGCCGTTATATGCGAGATCACCCGAAGAATTGTACGACAAGGAACTGGAAGCGTATGAGAAAATCGACAATGCAACATTCAATCGTAAATCTCCCACGGTTGCAGAATACTGTGAAAAGTGGCTGCTGATGCAGTCGGTTCATGTGAGAGCTACAACTTTGACGGATTACACATCCAAGGTCAGGCGTCATATCATCAAAGAACTAGGGGATATGAGGATAGCGGATGTCAGCTTGGACGATATTCAGATTGCCCTCGTCCCGGTATCAAAAAAATCTGCATCGGTATATAAGTCGGTTATCAATCTGTACAAATCTATTTTTCGGGCAGCAAAGGAAAGCCGCATTATTGAAAATAACCCGACCATCTATCTTACTGCAAAGGGCGGCGGTGTACCGCAGGAAGATAAAGTGGCGCTGACGGATGAGCAGGTATCACGCCTGTTGGATGCGATCCAAGGGTTGCAAACCTATGTATTTGTTATGTTGGGGCTGTATGCGGGATTAAGGCGTGAAGAAATCCTTGCTTTAAAATGGGATGCAGTCTATCTGGATGCGGAAGCCCCTTATCTGACAGTACGCAAGGCGTGGCATACAGAAAACAATAGACCAGTCATTCTGGATGAATTAAAGACAAAGGCTGCGGAGAGAAACATTCCGCTTCCTGATTGCCTGTCGGAGTGCTTGAAAGAAGCAAAATCGAGTTCGACTTCGGATTATGTGATTGCAAACAGTGATGGTGAACCGCTGTCCTATACACAGTTTAAGCGGCTCTGGCAGTACATTGTAACCAGAACAGCCAAAGAACGGTCATATTACAGATATGAAGATGGGAAGCGAGTAAAACATACCGTAACCCCTGTTCTGGGAGAAAAAGCTGCCCATAATGGTAAGGTGGTTTACAGTCTGGATTTTGAGGTGACACCGCACCAGCTGCGGCACACCTATATCACGAATTTAATTCATTCCTCGGTAGACCCGAAAACAGTTCAATATTTAGCTGGCCATGAAAGCAGCAAAATCACGATGGATATTTACGCAAAGGTAAAATACAACAGGCCTGATGAATTGGTGAGAGCAATGGGCAAAGCATTTGATCTATGGGATGCCGTATAGCAGGATAAGCGTTCACAATAAAATAGGAAACAAAGCAAAGAGCGAGGCAAGGATGTCTCGCTCTTTGTTTTACATAATCGACATCATGGATTAAGCGGGCGATTTCTGATAAAAAGAATGTGTAAACGGAAAACGCCCACAGTCAGAAAGGAGACAGATTATGGCTAAGAAGAAAAAGAATATTCCAGAGTATGGGACAGTTGAAATCAATGGAACTGTATATTACAGAACCCGGATTCAGGATGCCGATGGTAAGCGCGTGAACTTGTACGCTACCACCTGTGAGGAACTGTATGAAAAGCAGTTGGATGCGCGGCGGCAGATTGAGGAAATCCTCTTTCGCAGACAGCACCCTACAGTCGCTGAATATTGCGAGAAGTGGCTGCTGATGCAATCGGCAAAAGTAACGGCAGCTACCCTGCGAGGATATACCTTCGCAATGAAGAACCACATCATCGAGCCTTTGGGTGATATGTATATGGAAGAAGTGACAGCAGATGATATACGCTTAGCACTTGTGCCGATGTCAAAAAAATCAGAGGGAATGTACAACACGGTAAATATGCTTATCAAGTGTATTTTCTACTCGGCAGAGCGCAGCCAGCTGATTACCTATAATCCATGCGAGGGGCTTTCCGCAAAAGGCGGGAAAGCAGGAAAAAGGAAGGAAGCGCTCACAGACCAGCAGACAGAGGTGCTTCTGGACGCGGTCAAGGGACTGCCACCCTATCTGTTTGTTATGATTGGGTTGTATGCCGGCCTTCGCCGGGAAGAAATACTTGCCCTGCAATGGGACTGTGTGTTTTTGGATGTACCCACTCCCTACATTTCCGTACAGCGTGCATGGAGAACAGAGCATAACAGACCGGTGATTTCCACGGTATTAAAGACTAAGGCAGCAAAAAGGGATATTCCGATTCCCAAGTGTCTGGTAGAGTGTCTGCGGGAAGCCAAGGCAAGCTCCATTTCGGACTATGTGATTGCAGACAGCACAGGAGAGCCGCTTTCCTATTCGCAGTTCCAGCGCGTATGGCAATATGTGGTGGTACGCTCTACGAAAGAAAGAACCTATTATAAATATGTGAATGGACAGAGCATTAAATATAGTGTGAAGCCTACGTTGGGCATGAAGCAGAAGAACAATCCCAACATTCAATACACAATAGATTTTGATGTGACCCCACACCAGCTGCGGCACACTTACATCACGAACCTGCTTTATTCGGGAGTAGACCCCAAAACGGTTCAGTATCTTGCAGGGCATGAGAACAGCAAAACAACTATGGACATCTATGCAAAGGTAAAGTACAATAAACCAGAGGAATTGTTTGATGTGGTGAATGGAGCATTTCAGCAGGTGGTTTCCTGATTAAAAGCCCCCGCTTTTTTGGTTAAGGGGTGGGTTAATTGAGAACATAAAGTGCGAAAAAGCCCGTAAAACCAAGGAAAATCGGCACACGGGCACGCCTAATACGGTCTCAAAGCAGCTCGTCGTGCACCGCAGTTCAGCAAACGTTAATTTCAGTTACGCAAGAGATAATCTTCGGAACTTGGATTTACGTTCAAATCCTTGTTTTACAAGGGTTTGTGGAGTTGTCAGATGTGGTGAAAAGCGGTGGAATTTACTCAGTTCGCAACGCATTTGCAACACGTTTGCAACAAAAATATCTAAAAAATATAGGACACTTTTCGGTGATAGACACTGGAGAGTGTCCTTTTTGTTATGCAGATTTTGTATCGGCAGTTACGCTGTCCTCATTTTCTAAGGTTTTGTTGATTGCGTCTACAAGAACCTGCATATCTAAGTGAGTATAAACTTTTTCTGTCAAAGTCATAGCACCGGAGTGACCCACAATTTTCTTGATTGTTGTATCCTGAACACCAGCTTCCGATAACATGGAAATACAGGTATGCCGGGTACAATGTGGTGTACGGTCAATTCCAATCTGTTCCACAAGAGGAGTCCAATAGCTGTCATAGTAATTGCGATAAAGAAATCTTTTGCCATCCTCTGTATGAAGAAGATATTCGCAATCAGGACAAGAATTATACCAGTCTTTATAGTAAGGCAGGAGCTTATCAGCAATCGGAACTTTTCGGATTCCGTTTTCTGTTTTGCTGTCAATTACATCAAAATACTGTTCTTCCAAATGCACATTTTCTTTCTTCAAGTCAAGAAATTCAGAGATACGTGTGCCATTATAAAGCAGCATGAGGATGATCTGATAGTATTTGTCATCTTTCATTGTCCAGACCTTTGCAACTTCTTCTTTCGTGAATTTTGTACGTGTATGCTTGTTTGGATTGCGGTCTTTGTACTGGGCGATTTCAACAAAAGTAGAATAATCTTTGTTGCAGATGTCATTCTTCAATGCAAATTCATATAACTGGTTGAACAGGATTTTGATTTTTTTCAATGTGGGAAAATTCTTTCCGCAGGTGTCAATAACCTGTTGTAAGTCTGCCAGTTTTAAATCCTTGAAAACTCGGTTGTAAAGAATGCCACATGTTTTGTAAGATGCCTTGTATCCTTTGATATTGCTTTCGGATACCGTAGGAAATTTTTTCTTAGACCATTCCTCATACACTTCATCAAAAGTCATTTTGGCTGCCTTTGTATCATAAGGATTACGATTGTAATCAGCTAGCATTTGTAATCCCTCTGTTTTTGTGGCGGCATATCCAATGATGATATATTCATTTACTTTCTTTTCTTTGATTGGATCAATACGATAGCCTGTGGTTTTACGAACCATCCAAGGTTTTCTTCTTTTTCCAGATAGTTTTACTACACTTCCGTAGCCGTTCGGTAATTTCATATTCTAAAAATCCTCCTTAAAAATTAGGACTCTTTCTTACCGTACCGCTCGTTCATGATTTTTTGAAATCTTCGTATTCGTTCTTCGTTTGAGATTTCTTCTGTTTCTTTTTCGGTCAGTTTTGCATTTGCGTAATAAGCAAGTGTTTTATCCTGCCACTTCTGATAAGATTCAAGACTTGTCTGATAGTCCTTGACTTCATTTCTTTTATCCTCAAATTCTTCCAAGAATAGACAGAGATCCTGATTTAACTCCGTAGAAACATCTTTGCCGTTAAAAGTAATAGCACATTCCCATCCATCATAATGTGGCGGGCGTTTGACTTCGATATTGAAGCCAAGTTCCTTTATCTTATCTAACTGAAATAAGAAATTCATAATATCAGAAAGATTTTCTAAAGGTTTTCTCTCGGCATCATACCCTATAAGATATGTGGATTCGCAGTCTAAAACTTTTGCGATTTCATTGAGCAGAGGATTTCAGGGAATCCATACACAGATACGCATAGACAGCTACCGCTGATACAGATGAGATACAGATAAAAAAGAATTTTCCAAAGAAGCGTATAAGCGTATATCTTTAGGAAAATCAAGGGATTACAGGTTTCTGAAAAGTATGGAAGATACGTTTATACGCTTATACGTGTAATTTTTGAATTTATTTTATTTTTTTACAGAAGGAAGTGTTGCAGATGTTAAAGCAGCCCAGATATGGGCAAATCAAAAGGGCGGATACGCCATAAATGAAATCGTAAGTCTGAGTAATAATCAGATTATGTGATGCAAAAACAGCCCTCGGCGATTGAGAGCGAAATACACCCATCGCACAAACCTACGGTTTATACTCTGTGTATTTCGCGATTGCATCGAGCCAAGCGCGGCTGCTTGCAGACGGATTTGGCGAGAGCCGTGTACTGATGAAATTGCTTGCAATTTCAGAAGTCGCTCTGCGAGGCTTATGCCGGATACGGCAATCAGTTCGTAAACAGGTGCCTATGCACCTACTCACAATGAAGTCAGCGAGAGCTGGGGAAGGAGGATACTTATAGGCAGACATTCATTTATCAGACAAAGCAAGCTGTCCGATGTGGCAGGAAGGATTGATTATATTAAGATGCCGCAGTTTTTGTGTGATGAGATGCAGGATTACCTGAAAATGTTGTATGAGCCGAAAGAGGACGAACGGATTTTCACAATTTCCAAATCTTATCTGCATCATGAAATGAACAGAGGCTCAAAAATATCTGGGGTGAAACGAATTCGAGTGCATGACTTGAGACATTCCCATGTATCGTTATTGATCAATATGGGATTTACGGTATTAGCAATCGCAGACCGAATGGGACATGAGAGCATTGATATCACTTACCGATATGCACATCTGTTTCCAAGTGAGCAGATTCAGATGGCAGAACAGCTGGATATTGAAAGGATGGAAAAATCAAATGGAGAAAAATCTGGACAGTAAAGGAAGATGGAGAAACAAAATCGTAGCATTCCGGGTATCACCGGAAGAAGCAGAGCAGATTGATGCATGTGTCCGGTTGTCAGGACTTAGCAAGCAGGACTATATCACAAAACGATTAACTGATCGGGAAATTGTGGTACAGGGAAATCCAAGAGTGTATAAAGCATTGCGAAATCAGATGGCAGAGATTTATGAAGAACTGAAACGTCTGGAAAAATGCAGTGAGGAAAACGAAGAGCTACTGAGTACCCTGAGATTGGTCGCTGAGACATTGTATGGATTGAAAGGGGAAAATGAATGACAGCAAAAGAAAAATGACTGCTCCGATTGCATCTGTTCAGCAAGGTTGATTTTGTTTAAATCAAACTTATCCCCTTGCTCAGACTTCATTTCTTCTATGACTTGTGTTATGATAGTCTGCAAGTCATTACTTTTATTTTCATTCATGTTTCTCCTTTCATGGTGCATTGGCTAACACCATTATAGAACATGAATTAATATGGTAATGGCTTTTCTAATTGGACTCAGATTGGTTGTTTCTGCTAGTCTTAGGTTGGCTGTTTCAAGCGGACTCTAACAGTGTTAAGAACATTATCAAATAATAGGGGCCTTATTTTCAGATATCTTAATATTTTTTGAAAAGAACCTGTCTGATGTAGCATAATTTTTGTAGGCTCAAAAAGCAATAGGGATGTCCAGATATATAGTGGCATAATCCAGTAATTCAGACAGCGGTTTGCTTTTCAAAATCAATTTCATATAATGATTGTACTGAGTAAATATATCCAGTATTTTATTGCAAATTTCAAAAAAGGCTTATGATAGTATAGAAAAATTAAGTGCTCTTTCCAAGTAATATCATAGATTTTAGAATCGAAATTATCATTAACAGATGGAATTAAAACTGGCGGTGCTGATTCACGTTGATCACGATTTAGTATGGATATGCCATTGGTTAAATATATAAAATTTTTGTTGAGGTTTCAAAGAGATTTGATTGAATAAACGATATATCAATTATGAAGAGGTCATAAAAACTTTGTAGTATTGTTAAAGTGAATCAAGAATAATGGATAAATGTATTTTTTTATAAGATTATCTAATCGGGTTAAAAATAACGAAAAAGGTATTAGTAATTGAATCATATAACCAATGACAAAGATGATTAATCGTTTTAGAATATAAATATCAAATGTGACTGTTCAGGCGCCGACGGTTAAGAAAATTTGAGTAAATAATTGTGATGCAAGATTAAAAAAAGTGGGATTATTTCTTATCATTACAACAGCAAGATTTCACTGGGCTTTATCAACCCGGACTATGCAAAAGAGGGAACAGAGCTGGGAATGATTTGGGGTATTAGCGGAATAAGGAGGAAAGTGTAGTGGAGGATTATATTGGAGCGAGAGTAGATTATGAGCCTAAGTATAAAGATGTTTCAACCTATTTTCAGAATATTGGGAATCTTTATACTTGGGAGGCTGATCCTTGGTATGAAACTTGTAAATCGTGGGCAGAAACATGTTATATTCATGCAGGGATTAGTGGGGCTGAAATTACATTCCAAGGAAAAGATGCACAGGCGTTTCTATCAAAACTTTGTATGAATAACATTAGCAAATGGAAAAACGGAAAAAATAAACATTTGGTTATGCTTGATGAAGAAGGATTGATAGCAGCTCATTGTCTTAGTATGAAAGACGACGATAATACATATCGGATTACGGCTGCACTTCCATTTGCAGCAATGAAACTGTTGGAGACTGGTGCTTATGATGTGAAAATGACCATGCGTGATATCTTTGTCTTTCAATTTTCAGGACCAAAGTCATTAACAATTATAGAAAAACTTACGAATACGAATCTTCATGATCTAGCATTTTTGCAATTTCGTAAGGTAAGTATTCCGGGACTGAATATTGAAGTGGAAGTAAACAGGATTGGCATGAGTGGAACACTTGCATATGAAATTCGTGGTTTAAAAGAAGATGGTCCCAATGTATATCATGCGGCTTATGAGATTGGAAAACCTATGGGATTAAAGAGGCTTGGATGGCGGAGTTATCCGGTGAATCATGCTTTTGGAGGATATCCGCAAGTTACGGTATCATTTGAGAGCGCTTCCTATAAAAATCCGAAGGTTGTAGAAATGTCACCTGCAAATATTTCATATACTGGAAGTGTTGAACCAGAGAATCTTCGTGCACGTTTCCGTACGCCGGTAGAGGTTGGCTGGCAATGGATGGCAAAATTGGATCATGACTTTATTGGAAGAAAAGCTCTTGAGAAAGAAATGTCAAATCCTCAAAAGATGATTGTATCTTTAATTTGGAATCCGGAAGATATTTTAGATGTACAGGCATCTTTGTATGGAGAGGGGGAGCCTTATAAGCAGATGGAGTATCCTTGTTGCGTTCCGGGCATGTGTGGAGGACATCAGGACTATGTTACCACAAGGGATGGCAAGGTTATTGGTTTATCCAGTAGTGCGGTATATAGTTCCCATTATCATAAAATGATTTCTGAATGTACCATAGATATGGAATATGCCAAAGAGCACGAAGAAGTGATTGTAAAATGGGGCGATTATGGAAAGCGTATAAAGGATATCCGTGCAGTAATTGCAAAATTTCCATTAAATGATCTGGTTGAGAATAAAAATTATGATATTAGTTCTTGTCCGTATGGCTTTGAAGAATGAAGGGAGTTTCCATGAGTAAAAAAAATAGAAAATGGCTGGTATTTACGATTATGTGTCTTGCATATATGCCGGGAAGTTATGCACAATACCAGTTATCCGTGTTTGCCCCGGAACTAATACAATCTTTTGGACTTACAACATCGCAGTTTTCATCTTTATTTACGGCGCCTATGATTGTAGCAATTTTCTTGAGTTTTGTAGGAGGAATGATTTCTGACAAGGTTGGTTCAAAGAAAGTCATTAATATTTCATTTGTTATAGCTGGAATTGGAATGATTGGGAGAGTTTTTGCAAATAGCTATATGCCATTTTTTCTTTGCATGGCATTAACCGGTTTCTCCAATATGTTTGTCAATATTAATGCATCCAAGATTACTGCAAGTTGGTTTGAGCAGGAAAAGCTAGGGATTTTGATGGGCATATTTGCATTTTGCGGACAACTTCCGGGAGCCTTTGCGACAGCAACGACGGCAGTTTTGTTTGATAGCAGGACATCTGCTTTTATTGTATCAGCAATATTCTGTATTAGTGTATTTGTTTTATGGTTGCTTTTTGTGAAAGATAGGCCAGAGGATACAATGGAAGAAAGGGAGAAGATAGATCAGGAAAATCAACCTTCCATTGGGGATTCCTCTTAAGGTAGTACTTTCTAATAAAGGTATATGGCTGGTTTCTATTTGCATTATGATGGTTCTTGGCAGTACGGTAACTTTATCCACTTTTATGCCGGTAGCATTGCAGACCATGTATGGAATAAATTTGAAAGTATGTGGTACGATTGCATCTATGTTGACATTGGGAAATTGTATTGGTTCTATTACAGGTCCCATTGTATTCTCTAAAATCAAAAATGTTAAAGTGTTTGTATCAGGAGCTGCCGTGTTGAGTTTTGCCGGAATTATTATGTGTTGGAGATTTCCGTCCATATTCGTTTTACACATACTGGTTCTTTATACTGGAATTATGCTTGGAGCGTCAATGCCTATTTTCCTTTCCGCACCGGTTTTGTTAGAAGGACTTGGAACTAAATATGCAGGAAGTGCGGCGGGTGTCATCTCTACATTACAGCTTTTTGGAGCTGTTTTGATTCCAACTTATATCTTAACACCGATTGCGGGAGAAAATTATAGTTTGTTGTTTATGCTTGCATCCATATGTATGGTAATTATGTTCCTCTGTGGGCTGTTACTTCCTCAGTTTGGAAACAATCAAAAGTAAGAATCACAAAATAAATGAAAATCTTCCTATGTTGCAATGAAAATGCTGTCGCAAGCCAAATTTCAAGCATAGGAGGATGTCCAAATTAGAGTGTTTCGCAGATGAAGCAGGATATTAATAAATAGAGAAGCATATTTTCATCCAGGTAATCCAGTGAAATATGGAGCAGGTCTTCAATTTTTCGTAGCCGGTAGATCAAGGTGTTTCTATGAAGATGAAGCGTCCGGGCAGTCTCCGCTATATTTCTTCCGTTGATAAGATAGCATTTTAAATTATGAATGAGCGTGAGATCCTGCTCCATATGGCTTTGCCATAGGGATAAAACAGCTGGGTGGCAGAAGCCCGGCAAGGAGTTTTTTTCCTTAAGGACACCATATAAAACATGCGGAAAGGCTTCATCAAACCTTTGAATATGTTTTTGAGGCTCCAAAGGGTAAGATTTCATAAGCCTGCATTGTCCATATGCCATGGAAAGCTCCGTGAATCTAAAAAAACGGGTGCTTATATAGACCTTAAGGGAAAGCCGTTTTAGCAAATCCTCCAGTGCGGCGTATGATTTTTCATAATCAGGATCAAAATCCCGCCTGCGGCAAACCGCAACAATAGAATGTTCAAAATAGAGGACAACTCCATGAGGCAGAATGTTTTTTATTTGATGAATATAGGCAGACTGACGGGTATCCGAGACGTCAGATTCCGGAAGGGAAAATTGATAAAGATACCAAATATCCTCGTTCGTATAATTTCTGGCTTGGAGATAATAAGAGGTAGAAAGCTCATCTGCCGGATATCCCTGTAAAAGCCGTATAACATAATAGTTTTCTTCATCCTGCAAAAGAAAAGCCTGAATCTGGTGATTCATAGCAAGCTCTGTAAAATGAACGACTTCTAATAACAAAGCCTTTTGTGCTTCCGTAAAGGGACCGTTCATATCTGTCGTACCGAATGCTCCAAAGTTTTTTCCCTCAAAATAAAGCGGAGCGGTCAGAGAGTGATGGGATGGATCCTGACGAAAGACGCTGGAGATTAAGCGGTTTCCGCTGTGAATTTCCTGCATAATTCTCTGGTGTTCGTCAGGATATATGGATTCTGTCGGTGTAAAGCCGAAATTGATAACCTCGTCCCAGAGAGTTCCCTCGATTTTTTCCTGAAATTTCCCGGTATAATGCAGCAGCTTTCCGGTTGGAGCAAAAAGGGCAATCGGGTTGCAAAGAAAGGTGGCCGCATAATCAAGCAGATCTGAAACATTTTTGTTTTCGATAATTATCTTTAGGCATTGCTCATACCAGGCATAGTACTTATCAAAAATATCCAGAAACTCACGGAATACCTTATGAAAAGGCTCGTCCGTATATAAGATGGCGGCATGCTCCATCCATGAAGGGTTTATCTGTCCCTCCTTTGATCCGGTTTTGGTACAGAAAATCAGGAACCGGGGCTTACGTATATCCCATTCCCTATCAAGGAAAGAGATCTCTTGTGTTAAATACAGAAAATCATTATCGATTATTTCCATGGAATCATCAAGCATGCGGGCATGCTGGAATAATTGATCTAAGCCCGTAGATTTATAAAAAATCCTGTATTTATCAGGAATCCAGTCAAGGATGACAGAAATGCTCATAGATTTCATTGCAAAAAACTCCTTTGGTTATTTTTGACGAAAAAAGACGGTATAAATGAATTATATAACTGATGACGGGAGATGGCAACTGCTTTACTATAAATATATAGGAAACACTGTTCAGGCGCCGACAGTTAGAGAGGAGATAATATAATTCAGACAAAAGGAGGGAGGCAATAAAAAGAGCTGAGGGAGCATCCTATAAAGGGGTATCAATTTTTTAATATTATAACTAATATAGTTGAAAGGATTATTTTTTATGAAAAAGATATTGTTAAATGGAGTAGACGGAAATTTTGGAAGCAGGTCAGCCCGTGTACTGCTGGAAAGATATCCTCATGAAGCTTTGATTTTTACGGCTCCAACAAAAAATGGTCTTGAAAAATACCAGGCAATGGGCATTGAAACCAGAATTGTCGATTTTAACAATGCGGAAAAACTGACGGAAGCATTTAAAGATGCGGATACAGTTATTCTGATCTCCATGCCATTCGTTGGACCGAAAAGAAGAGCGGCACATAAAATTGCAATTGATGCGGCTGTGGCGGCAGGTGTAAACAAACTGGTTTATACATCGATTGTAGGAGCCGGACATGAGGATATCAATGCTTACGAAGTAAACGATCATGTATGGACCGAAAGGTATATCAAAAAACAGCCCATCCATTATTTGATTCTTCGGGATTCCCAATATGCGGAAGCAATGGTCTCCACATTTGTGGAAGCAGTTGAAAATACAAACGGCATCATCCGCAATAACATGGGAGATGGGAAAATGGCATTTGTTTCGAGGGATGACTGTGCGCTTGCGGCGGCCTGTGCGGCAATGTCTGATTGGGAAGACCGAATTGTTGATATAAATGGAGCCGAGCTTCTGACAATTGCACAGTACATGGCAATCGCCTCGGAGGTTACGGGTAAAAAGACGGAATATCAATATATCAACGATGATGAGATGTATGAGTTTTTTGACTCCATCGGCGTTCCAAGGACAACGGAGGAAATGTGGGCGGATACGGCGAAGAACTTCCCATTTTGCTCAGATGGAATGGTGTCCTTTGGCAGGGCAATCCGTTTGAATCAAATGAGTACATTTACAGATGATTTTGAAAAGCTGACAGGGCAAAAGCCCATCACGGTAAGAGAAATGTTTGAAGATATGGAAAATCATTTAATCGGAACAAGAACATCTACAGATAATTAAAAACAGTAGGAGGACGAAAAATGGCAGAAATGATGAATCCGGCGCTGGAAGGCGCCACCTTAATGTTCCCACAGGGATCTTTTATTACGGCATATGCTTATACGGGCGTGGAGGATGAGATCAAGGCATATCAGACCAGCGCATGGATTGGAACGGCGCTTATGACATCCCCCATTTATGATGTGTACGGACCGGATGCCGTTAAATTAATGGGACAGGTCTGTACAAATGATTTTACCACGCTGGGAATGAACGGCATACGCCATGCCGTAATGTGCAATGAGAAAGGTCAGATTCTGACAGACGGCGTTGTAATCCGTATCGGAGAAGATCGTTACAGAACCTACTGGCTTGATCCAGTGATCTCTTATTATGTCAATACATCAGATCTGGATGTGCATGGCGAAAACATGAGCGGAAAGGAATATTTTATCCAGATTGACGGTGAAAAGTCCTTAGAGATTCTGGAAAACGCATTCCAGGCCAATCTTCACGACATCAAATTCGGCAGGCATAGAATCCAGGAGGTAAACGGAAAACAGGTACGCATCATCCGGCTTGGCATGTCCGGCAACCTTGCTTATGAAATTCACGGAGATATGGCGGATTATGTGGAGATCTACAATCTGGTATGGGCGGCAGGTGAAAAGCTGGGAGCAAGAAAGCTTGGGCTCCAGGCTTATAACATGTTTAACCATACGGAGGCCGGATTCCCGAATATCAATCTTCACTATCCGCTTCCGTGGCTGGAAACCAGCGAGAAAATGACAGAATATATGCGCACAGTGCCTCAGTTATCCATGTTCAATCTCAATCGAAGGCTTCTCGGAAGTGTAGGGGATGATCTTCAGGCTCGCTTTGTTACTCCCTATGATGTGGGATGGGATTTCCTGATTAAATACAATCATGACTTCATTGGAAAAGAAGCCCTCCTTGAAATGTCGAAAAAGCCCCAAAAAAAATGCGTAACCCTGGAATGGAACGCCAAGGATGTGGCAGAAGTCTTTGCAACCATGCTCAGCCCTGGGGAGGAACCCTGCGAGGATATTACCAAACCATCCGCTCTTGAATACTATTTCTGTGTCAGAGAGTTTGGTTTTGAGTACCGGGCGGATAAGGTGCTGGCTGCAGATAAGGAGATCGGGATCACAAGCGGAAAAATCATCTCTTATACCTATAACAGCATGATTTCTCTGGCCTTTATTTCCGCAGAATATGCCAAAGAAGGGACGGAGCTTGAAATACTCTGGGGAACGCCGGGAACCCGCCAGATGAAGGTTCGCGCAAAGGTTGCCAGATTCCCGTATAATCAGGATTATATCCGTAATGAAAAGCGGGATGTTTCGGATATACCTGTTTTTGAAAGATGAAACCGGAGATGATTACATAGGGAAAATAAAATTTATGTGTTCCCCTGCAGAGTTTTCAAGCTTTGCAGGGGATCTGCTGTTTAAGGGTTTATTCTTTTAACTTAATACATATATTTTCTTCTAGCTGGCTCTTTCATGTTTCGTGATCGACAGTTATGCGTAGAGTTCGTCCAGCAATCACACAGGCGCTCCAGATGGTTCGAGAAAGTAAAGCAAAAAACTTATTGAAAACAACAGATTTTTCCGCCTATCAAAGATTTTTTGGCAATTTGAAGTATTTTATTTGAACATTAATAATTCGAGCTATATCGTCTGTTTGTTGTAGACATGCATGGTCTGAATATTGCATTTTTATCAATGTCAGTAGGAACACTTATTCTTGTATTAATTGCAGTAATTGGTATACATGAGAAAACAAACTAAAACGGGATAATAAAGAGTGAGAACTTCCTATTTGTCGCACTGGCAAATACAGAAAATAGTATAAGATTCATCAACTGGCAGGTGGCTAAATCCTTAGCTGTCTGCCACTTTTTGTGCCTATAAACAGTGCATTCCTTAGGGGGCAAATGCCCCCCTTTTGAGCACCCTTGAAAAAATATGGTTAAATTGTATCAACCATCAGTGTCCAAACAAACCATTGCTCTTGTGGGTATTGCACGTATCGTGATAGCTGCTGTACATTGTCAAAGAGGTGGAATACTAAAAAAGCATTGTTGTAAGTACTAAAGATGAGAGAGTAGTTTATGCGTAAGCGCAAAGAGCATTTATAAGAAATAATAATCTGAAAGAATTACATATACTCTTACAGAAGCATTAGTTCTTATGTTAGGATACTATCTAAGGAAAGTACCCATGACAGGGTGTTAAGCGTCCGGGGACGCTTGTTTAGCGCCGACCGGAGCGTAGAGGCTCAAAGAATTAAATTAGCTAAATGTTTTGGTGCAAAGATTAAAGGGAAAAATTTATATATTTTAGATGAGCCGACAGCTGGAATTAACAGTTAGGATATTGAATTATTAGAAAAAATTTTGTTGAAATTAAATCAAGAAAATGAAACTGTATTAATTATTGAGCATAATATAGAATTCATTTCTCATGTAGCAGATTATCTTGTAGATGTAGGAAGAAATGCAGGAAATAAAGGTGGAGAGACTATGATTCAGGGAAAACCAATAGAAGTTGTTAGGAGCGTAGAATCATCATGGAATAGGTGAGTTGAAAAAGTAACTTCCGTTTTGCAGGGGTAAATTCCACTTGGAGTATCTTGGGTGAAATTTACTTTTGCTATAAAGTAAAATATACTATCCATAGGCGCGTTTTACTGATATAATTAAGATAAAACAGCAGGATTTTGATATTTTTGTGCATTAAGATCAGAAGTCGGATTTACTTGTCTTTGTTCGGAAGCTGTAAATTCCACCCCTGGGGAGAAGACTATGATGACTGTGCGCGATCACAAACTCCTGGCTGTTTTTTTATTTATTGTTGTTTAAAATTTTTGGTGTCAGGATGATCTCGTCTGCCGGGATCCTTTTTAAGCCAAATACATCTAATATCTTCTGCCCATACTGAAATGCAAAAACATCGTAAGGGCTTTTGTTTCCAAGATTTGGTCTTGTATAAGAATTGATGTGGCTCATCATGAGGCTTATCTGTTCCTGGGTATATTGACCGATGTCTATACCTTTGGGAATACAGCGGCGTATCATCTCATGGTTGTTTTCACAGCTGCCTTTCTGGGAAGGGACGCCTGGATCACAGTAGAACATACGGGTCCTTTGATTCCCCTGTCTGTCGTATTCGATCGCTGCAGGATTCGTGAATTCACCGCCATTGTCTGTCAGCAGCACTGGGAACAGATCAAGAAAGATATCAGGGCGGAGCTCCATATACAGTTTCTCAAATATATCAATGACAGACCGGGAATCATTGGCTGCGCGCAAGAAGGCGATCTGGAGTTCCTGCTGTACAAAGTGTATTGTGAGAAGGACAGCTCCGCCCTTTATACCTTCCACAGAATCGAGCTGTATCACAGGATAAAGCGGATTTTCAGCCATAAAAGCCTGATAGTCTTCAAAAGTGCGCCCGATCCGGCATGCTTTGTCTACCTTGAAGGGACTCTTTTTACCTTTTCTCGGACGCATCCGGACGATCCTGGGCATATCCAGGTTCCGGGCTGAAAAGAGGCCGTGCTTGACATAGGTATACAAGGTCCTTTCAGACAGCATAGTCTCATCCCCGTGATGGACCGCTATATGATGAAGAGATTGTCCATTGCGAAGAAGGGGAGAAATGATGCTGTCAAGATGGAGCAGTTCTTTTTCAGAGACTGCAAAACCGGACCGGGATTCTGACTTTAACATATCGTATTCTTTTTGTGCATGGGCAGCACGATAGAAAGATTTTTCTAAAGAGCAGCGTGAGCGTTCTCTGCAGGGATTGCAGACATAAGGAGGTTTTAGCAGCTCTTTACAGGGATAAGAGACATAAGAAAGACAATCTTCCATACATTTACCACAGGACCAGCAGGGCCTGTTCGATCTGGCAGTGCAATGAGAACAAGAAGAGTGTATCCTGCACTGGCGTTTGAAATTTATCAGACAGTCGTTAAAAGCTCTGCCCATGGAGCCTGTTTTTTGTTTGAGGATATGTTTACGGACCTCTTTGGAGATGGTAGTACAGTCTTTACCCAGAAGTACGGCAATCTGTTTAAATGTAGAACCTTTGTCAAGTTCCCCTTGAATGGTGATCCTGTTATCTAAAGTCATATGTTTATTTTTACTCATGAAAATTTCCTCCTATGATAAAGCCAGAAGAAGAAGTCATATTTGTAAGAACAGGATACCAGAAATTTCGGAAAGATTAAATTCCATATCCGAAATGAGTGAGGTTAGGAAGGAGTAAATTCCACTCCCGAACGGAATTTACTTTTTCAATTGAGATCATCATGGAATAATATAATAAATTGATTGACACCACATATGACACCATATATAATATAGATAGGAGGCATAACAAATGTCAAAATGGATAAAACGATAACATTTATATGCAATTTATCGAAAGACCTCCGGTTTGATGAGTTACGGAAGGTATTGGAAAGTTATGGATACGAAATGAATGTACCAAGAAGCGGAAGTAGCCATTATACTTTCAGAAAACAAGGGTGTATGCCAATTACAATACCAAAGCATGAACCAATCAAAAAAGTATATGTAGAAATGGTAAGGCAGATTGTAGAAAGCGAGGCGAAGAATGATGAAGACGCTGAACGATTATATGGCAATGTCCTATCGTATGGAAATTGTGGAAGACAAAGATGAAGGCGGATTTGTAGTTTCTTATCCGGATTTGCCTGGTTGCATTACTTGTGGTGAGACAGTGGAGAGTGCGGTAGCAAATGCGCTGGATGCAAAAAAAGCATGGATTGAAGCTGCACTAGAAGATGGTGTAGAGATTCATGAGCCAGACAGTCTGGAAGACTATTCTGGACAGTTTAAATTGAGAATTCCGAGAAGCCTGCACAGATCACTGGCAGAGCATTCTCAGAGAGAAGGAATCAGCATGAATCAGTATTGTGTGTACCTTCTTTCCAAAAATGATGCAGTGTTCTCAAAATAAATGTAGTCAAACTTATTTACACCATTTACAATAAGCTGGCAACAAATTGGCAACAGAAAATCAGCGAGTCAAAATAATATATGCAACAGAAATAAAATAACGGCAAAAAGGATATAAAACTTAAACAAATATATTTAATAATATCTTTGGACTTGCCGAGTTTGAATGATGTTGAGAGAAAAAGAGGGAGACACACATTTTCTTGATCCATCTCCCACTTTGATAATTCAGAGATGTGGTGAGGAGCAATGAGAAGTCCTGCGTTTGTAACGTGTTTGCAACACCACATTCCAAGAATCCAGTAAAATCAAGGCTTCAAAGTTCTGCAAACGATAATAAAGAACTTTATAAGAGAATTGTCAGAACCCTTGAAAATGCAGTATTTTCAAGGGTTCTTTTATATTTCGGATGGTCATAAAGCAATATAGAAAGATATGGAAATATGTGGGTAACTGACAGGTAACTAACACGTAAGTGACAAACAGAAAAAAGTTTTTATCATGTCTTATGTAAGACTGAGCATAAGACATAAAAAGATATTTAATGAAAAGAAATAAAGAATTGTATGAAATTGGATAATATGATAAAATTCGACTATGGAACAATCGTGTTACAGGGTGTGTTGACCTCATTCTAAAAGAATGGGGGTGATGCCTATGAAAAATCATTTTGATTTTAAGGATTTAATGACCTTCGGTCTTTTCCTTTTGGCATTACTTACATTCGTTTTTACGTTTTGTAAGTAGCTATACATAGCAAAAACCACCCTGATACTTGGTCGGTTCGGGTGGCTTTGCTATCTCATTAATCGGTCAACCACCTTGTGGGCGGTTGTTCCTTTTCTATCTATAATATAACATAAGGGTTCATTCAATTCAACACAAAATTGAGATATAAAGCAGCATCGGGTGCCGTAAGAAGCTGCGGGTAACTAACACGTAACTGACAGAAGGCTTGAGAATGCTTTATTTATGGGCGTTCGGAGTTATGCAAACGATAGGAAATTGGATATTCTATTGCATGGTAAACCCACAAACATCGTGTTTGTGGGTCAGACTGTAGACAATCGCCCTCTTTTTGGAGGCGGTTGTCTATTTTTAGTTTAACCTGTCCTTTCCAGATGGTATAATAGGATCATCAGGAAAGGCAGGTTTTTCTTTATGATGGGGAAAAAAGATAACGCAGAAAGAACACAGATGGAAATCGCAAGTCTGGAGGATCTTGTACCTAGAAACCATCTGGTACGGAAGCTGGATGAAGCAATTGACATGCGTTTTATATATGAGGAAGTGAAAGATTTATACAGTGATTTTGGACGTGAAAGTATCGATCCGGTTGTATTGATTAAAATTGCCATGATCCAGTACATTTTCGGGATCCCTTCCATGCGCAAAACAATTCGTGAAATTGAAGTGAATTTTGCTTACAGGTGGTATCTGGGCTATGGAATGCATGAGGAGATCCCTCATTTCTCCACCTTTGGCAAAAACTATTCCAGACGTTTCAAAGACACGGATCTGTTTGAGAAGATCTTCTCAAAGATACTGTCCGAGGTTGCAGCGAATGATTTTCTTGATACAGAAAGCCTGTTTATTGACGACACTCACATCAAAGACAGTGCCAATTCTCATAAATATCATAATGAGGTTATCCGAAAAGAAGCACGCAGTTATGAAAAGGAACTGCAGGAAGAAATCAAAAGGGATCGTCAGGAACACGGAAAGAAGCCACTGAAAGAAAAAGAAAAGGAACCGGAAATGATCACACAGAAGGTCAGCACCACTGACCCTGACCGCGGCTGGTTCCATAAAGGTGAGCATAAGCAGGTCTTTGCCTACGCTGCCAACACCTGCTGTGACAAGAATAATTATGTTTTGGATTTTGAAGTGACTGCGGGGAATTTCCATGACAGTGTCTTATTCTGATCTTTATACCGACGATTAAAACAGGATTGGAAATATGGGATCTACTATGTAATGGATGCAGGATATAAGATACCGTCAATCGCCCGCCAGCTGATAAAAGATGGAAAGACTCCGGTCATGCCATATAAAAGGCCTATGACTCAAGCTGGTTTTTTCACAAAATATGATTATGTATACGATGAATTCTTTGACTGCTATCTATGCCCGGATCACAAAGTGCTTCATTACACCACAACAAACCGTGAAGGGTATCGGGAGTATAAAAGTGACTGGCTTGTTTGCCAAAGCTGTCCTCACCGTGATCGTTGCACAAACAGTAAAGATTCCGTAAAAGTAATTACGCGTCATGTATGGGAAGACTACATGGAGCAGGTCGAAGAAATCCGTCATACAATCGGAATGAAAGAACGATACAAAAAACGCAAGGAAACTATAGAGAGAGTCTTTGCAGATGCAAAGGAAAAACACGGAATGAGATATACGCAGTACAGAGGTCTGGCTAAGATAAAAATGGAGCTAAACCTCTTATTTGGCTGCATGAATCTAAAGAAGCTGGCAATTTGGAAATGGCGGATAAAATGGGGAGCGAAATACCGCTCTTCATCATTGCAATTTTTCTTTTCCAGCATAAAATTTAGATTTGAAAACTGGAAATGGGCAAAAAAACGGTTCGCGGACATGATATCGCGAACCGTTTTGTCTACAGTCTGACCCACAAACATCGTGTTTGTGGGTTTTTTTAGGTATGACGGGCATGTCCGTGTTCTGTGGTGAAAGTCCACATAGGCGTAGCTACCGACGAACTTCATAGCGACTCTCAAGGTTTGCATCGTGAGGTGCAGGCGAGAAGAAGAGATAGCGAAATCGTAGCCCTACGGACAGAAACCTGATAATAAGGCGTTTATGGCGGGTAAATTGGCCTAAGACAATGAGGCCCCAAAGGTAGCCGTAACCCATAGGCGTAGATCAGGAGGGTAGACGAGGAAAGAACACAGACTTATCCCGTGAGGTCTCATAGGCGGTTCCATTAGCCGTAGTAACAACGAACTGTGAGAAGTCAGCAGAAGCCATAGTAGGCAAACTCTGAAAGCCAGAGATAAACCGAAGGGCTGAACAACGTAACCGTGCAGACGAATGTATGTACCTGTGAATGTCTGACAGGCGGATGTAGGCAAAACGTATAGGAGCCGTAAACGCACAACATAAGAATAATCACAGGGGGCGGAAAGGAGCGAAGCACACAAAGTATGTCAGAATTGTTGGAAAAGATACTGGACAAGAGGAACATGAACGAAGCGTATAAGAAAGTTTGTGCCAACAAAGGCGCAGGCGGCGTGGACGGCATGGAGATTGATGAACTCGACGGATATATCCGTGGGAACTGGGAAAGTATCAAAGAGCAAATCAGAAAAAGAAGTTACACACCCCAACCGGTAAGGCGGGTAGAGATACCCAAGTCTAACGGAAGTAAGCGGAAACTCGGAATACCGACAGTCATGGACAGGGTAATCCAGCAGGGGATAGCGCAGGTCATAAGCCCGATGTGTGAACCGCTGTTTTCAGAGAACAGTTATGGATTCCGTCCGAATCGAAGCTGTGAAATGGCAATCAGGGAAATGCTTGTATTCTTAAAAGAGGGATATGAGTGGATAGTGGACATTGACCTGGAGAAATTCTTTGACAATGTACCGCAGGATAAACTGATGAGCCTCGTACACAACATCATAAATGACGGAGACACGGAATCGCTGATACGAAAATACCTGAAAGCAGGCGTCATGATTCAGGGCAGATATGAAAAGACGGACAGAGGAACGCCGCAAGGCGGAAATCTGTCACCGCTGCTGTCAAACATCATGCTGAGTGAACTGGACAAAGAGTTGGAAAAGAGAGGACTGCGATTCGTAAGATATGCAGATGACTGTGTGATAGCAGTCAGAAGCGAAGCAAGCGCCAAACGTGTCATGTATTCCATTACAGACTGGATAGAGAGGAAACTCGCACTAAAGGTAAATGCGGAAAAGACGCATATCACAAGACCGGGCAAGCTGAAGTATCTGGGCTTTGGGTTTTACAAAGACCCAAAGGCAAAGGAATGGAAATGCAGACCGCACGGTGAATCCGTGGCAAAATTCAGACGAACACTAAAGAAACTGACAAACAGAAGCCAGAGCATGGCATTTGCGGAAAGGGTGCAGAAGCTGAACAGGGTAATCAGAGGGTGGATAAACTACTTTGCGTTAGGCTCAATGAAAACGGCAATGAACGACATAGACGCTCATTTGCGTACAAGGTTAAGAGTGATCATCTGGAAGCAATGGAAAGTACCGTCAAAACGGCAATGGGGATTGCAGAAGCTGGGAATAGGAAAAGACCTGGCAAGAGTGACAGCATACTGCGGTAACCGCTACCAATGGATAGTGACCAAAACGTGTGTAGTCAGGGCAATCTCAAAAGAAAAACTGTTACAGGCGGGGCTTGTAAGTTGCTATGACTATTACATGGAACGCCATGCTTTGAAGTTATGTTGTACCGCCGTATGCCGAACGGCATGTACGGTGGTGTGAGAGGGGGATTAAATTCCCCCTACTCGATGTGATAACTGTGGTAAACTTATATTGTCAAGTATATATAGTCAACTATATATGCTATAGAATGAAATGAGGAGGTAAATATAATGCCAGAAATATCGTTGTTTTATGGAATCAGAGTTACAATGTATTATGATCACCATAATCCTCCACATTTCTATGCGGAATATAATGGAAATAAGGCGATTATTGAAATTGATGCAGCAAGGTGTATAAAAGGCGCATTGCCATCCCGGCAACTTAAATTGATTTTAGCATGGTGTGTTTTACATCAGGATGAACTGATGCAGAATTGGGAATTATCAAAGGATGGAAAACCGATGAACCGAATCAATCCGTTAGTTTAAAAGTGAGGTGAATGTTATGTTTCCGAAGGTTGTGCAGGTAATACCAATGGAAAATTATTCGGTATATGTATACTTTGAAGACGGTAAAATCGTATGTTATGATATGACTCAAATGATTGAGAAAGAGGTATTTCGTCCATTGAAAGATATCACTGTTTTTAAAGAGGCCTGTACAGTGATGAATGATACATTGGCATGGGATATCGGTGGGAACCGAGATAATACGAAATGTTTGGATATTGACCCGGATACACTGTATGAATTACCGATGGCGGTGGAAAAGATAGCATAATATATGGTTTGGAGACAGTATGCGCACATATGAGCGTATATGGGTAACGAACACGTAACTGACAAACAGTTTAAAAATAGCGTAGTACGGCGTTCGGAGTTCTGCAAGCGTTAATCGAATTGTATATATGCGTGTATGGAAACCCACAAACATCAGATTTGTGGGTTTTTGATTTTTGCGAAAATCAATACAATTTATAGATTGTTATTGAGATACTCCATATGATAAAATGGACGCAAGGACAATCGTGTTGCAGGGTGAGTTGACTCCTATTCTTATAGAATGGGGGTAATGCTTATGAAAAATCATTTTGATTTTAAGGATATAATGACTTTTGGTCTGTTCCTTTTGGCATTACTTACATTCGTTTTTTCGTTTTGTAAGTAGTTCTACATAGCAAAACCGCCCTTGTACTTTGGCGAGTAAGGGCGGTTCTTTAACTAAACTTCTGGGTCAACCCCTTGTGGGCGGTTGTTCCTTTTCTATCTATAATATAACATAAGGGTTCATTTAATTCAACACAAAATTGAGATATAAAGCAGTATCAAATCGTAAGAAGAGGAATAGAATCAGTACGAATGGAGATATTTTTGGTTTCCATAGGCCATAATTCTATAAATATCATAATAAGCAGAAGAGACTACAGAAAGCAGCCTAAAAAGAAGAAGCAGTAATCTGTGGGGAAGGGGCTTTTTTCACAGCCCCTTTTGCATGTCTTCTATTGAACAGAATTCGCTGCTTCCGCCGCCGCAGCATCTGCCCGTTCATCCATAGTCGGTATTCTGTTCTTGCGGTCCCTGAAAACCTTTGAGGCCAGAAAGCCCAGAAACAGAAGAGAATTCACGATCAGCAGGAATACAACGTCATTCCAGGTGATTGTCTGGTTGGAGATTACTTCTGCTGAAAAGGTGCCTGTGGCAACCAGGGCCATATTGTTGTTTAAGTAATGGGCAATTACAACCACCCAAATATTATTTGTCTTCATATAGGCATAGGCAAAGAATACTCCCAATGTTACACAGGTAATGAGCTGGGAAGCTACACTGATAATTCCCATGGATGGGGAAGTATAGTAAAAGAAATTTAGGGGCAGATGCCAGAAGCCCCAGATAAGTCCCAGCAGTATAACACCTTTTCTCATACCGAATTTCTTCTGTAAAAGCGGCTGGAGATAATAGCGCCATCCGTATTCCTCGCCGAAGAATGCAGAGAAACTGAGGTAAAAGCTGGGTATGAAGGTAGCCATTACAATCCAGGCGGTTGGATTCTTGAAGATATCTGCAAAGTAGCCAATCTGGCCGCTGATGCCGTAAGAGACAGCCAGTCTGAGTATATACAGCGCCAGAAAGAGCAGAGACATAAGGAATGTCAGCTTCCATTTGCCGCCTTTCATGCCGTAAGCCTTGCGCCGCGCGGAACCTTCGATAAAATACAGGATCCACAGTACAAGGGAACCGCCTATCATCAGCCACTGGCTCATGATTGCCCAGATAGTGGAAGAGGAGAGAACACTTCCAATAGCAGCAACTACCAGCGCAGCAGTAAGCAGAATAAATCCAATAAAAAAGCGGCGCGGCAGCAAAGCATCTCCTTTTCGTGTGATCAATGCCGCCAGCATAACACCTGCCGCAGGATAATACATTTGGGCATTGGGAAATATGGAGAGGCTGGCACCTTTACTATATCCAAAGCCCATAAAAATTCCAAGAATAAATGGCAGCAAATAGGCAACTGCCAGAAAAATAATAATCTGTTTTTTGGTTTGTTCTTTCGTTTTCATTATCTTCTCCTCTTACATTTTATTTGTTGCCGTTACTCTAACACAGATAAGGAGAAGAATGATAAATGTTTCGTAAATGGTATAGAATGCTTCGCAAACGGAATCAAAATATCTGTTATGGCAGATTCAGTTTCGCCCTGCGGGATAGCAGGCAATGTTCCCCGTTGGTCAATTCTACAAAATTTTCTTTTAGATGAATCTTGTGAATATGCTCCCGGTTGACCAGATAACCACGGTGGCAGCGCCAGAATCCTTTTCCCAATTCTTCTTCGATAGCTGTAAGGCAGCCATAGAATTCTACGGTTTCGTTAAGCAGGCGCAGAAGCACCAGATGCTTTCTCCCGATTGCTTCCAAATAGAGAATCTGAGAAAGGGGGATATGCCGGATAGTATCTGCCATTTTCAGGGGGTAATAAGGTGTGTCCTCCTTTGGTTCAGCCAAAATCCGTTTCTCAGCGTTTGCAAGGCAGCTCTGGATCCGGCTTTTGATTCGATCCTCATCTCCTTTTACCACATAATCCATTGCTTCTAATTGATAGCGAAATGTTTCGGCGGCTAAGTCCTCATGTGCGGTGATAAAGATAATAAATCCCCGGGAGTCCAGACTGCGGATTTTACGGGCCAGTTCAAATCCGTTCATTGAGCCGGGAAAGTCAACGTCCAGAAAGTAGATGCCCCGGTGGCATTTACCGCTTATTTCCACCAGCAGTTCTTCCGGAGCTGTGAAAGTCTGTATGGGGCCCATGTCGTAAGCGGCAATCATGACCTGGTCCGAAACCAGCTTTTTCAACTGGGATAACAGCAAAGTTTCATCATCACATATGTAGATTGGTATCATCGGTGTTGCCTCCTTATTTCAGTATTCATTTAGCGGAATCCTGATTTCGTAATAGAACATATCATCTTTCAGATTCATGTTGGTAATGCAGCCGGGGTACTTCCGTGTGATTTTCCGAAGGCTCATCAGCCCAGTGCCGCGGCTGTCTCCTTTGGTTGTATAGTTGTCATGGCTCATTTTAACCAGATCAGGCTGTTCTGCATAGGAATTGGCAACAGCAGCAAGAAGCTGTGTCTCCGTCTGCAGCAATACCAGGCTGATACGTGGCTTTTTACTTATTTTCGCCGCCTCAAAGGCATTATCCAGCAAAATCCCCAGACTCCGCAGCAAGTCCTGCTGCTGCATCCCTTCTGAAACGACCGGGTAGAGAACTTCTACATTGGTCGAAATACCAGCCTGCTGCATTCGGGCAAGCTTGGAAGTTACCAGACTCCGAAGAGGCGGGAGCTGTATTCGATTAACCGCTTCCAGATTCTTTATCTCATCCCCCAGCCTTTCATCAAAATAGCTGCTGGTATTGCGCATAAAATCCTGAATCCCTTTCAGATCCCCATCTCTGGCCTGTAATGACATTCCAGCCATCAGATTAATGAAATCATGGCGGAAAGAGCGCATTTCCTGCTGAAGTTCTTCCAGCAGAGCCAGATGGGACTGCTGCTGGAGAATAATATTTTCCTGGGCTTTTACACGTTCCTTGTTGGCTTGATACATGGCTGTAAACTGAAGAAAAAACAGTGCCAGTGCAATCAGGGCAACGGAATAAGACGCGGTGAGCAGTGAAACCTTTTCCACTGGAAACAGCAGCCGGATTATGGTATAGATGTGCATCAGCAGCAGACTGATGATGAAAGTAATGGCTGCCCGGATGCGGTTTGTGAACAAAACCCCCAAGTAACCACTAAATTCTAACTTCCTCAGCAGCAATGCAATTGACAGAGAAGATATCATCATTATGGCATGAGGAATAACAGACACGATTATGCTGTACAGATAAATATTGTCCATTTCAGGAGTATAATTCGTAAATACTTCTTCTGCCAGAGAGCCAAGGGTGAAAACCACAAAATGTGCCAGCGCCGCAGCCGTAATCGTCCGAAGCACATTCTGCCGGTAAGTCCAGATGAGCAGAAATATCAGGATAACTACGTGAAGGGTATATAAGTAAATATTCCAACTGATGATAAAGGATTCATCATCAATTACACCCTGTATCAGAAGTTGATTGGCGACTATCTGGATTAAGTAATAAATGGTACAGAATAGTACGGCGTTCTTCTTGTGTATTTTTTCACCCAACATATGTACAGTCAGAACATATATGCCCAGAGAGTAGCAAGTCGACATAAAGAGAAGTGTACCCCAGACGAAAATAAAATCAAACATTTCTACTTCCTTTCGTTTGTCTTACGTTATGTAATAAGTAAACCACAGATAAACATGAAATAAAAGTGTATTTTTATCCAATGAAAACTTTTTTTGACGTAGGGGTGTGTTAGAATAAATTAAAAGAACAGAGAGAATTACAGGAATTTATTGAAAGGGCGGAAGCCATATGAAAAAGGGAAGGATTGTCATAATCACAGGAGCCCCCGGAACCGGGAAAACGACAACGGCATCGATGACTGCCAAAGAATCCAGTCTGGAAAAGTCAGTACATATGCATACAGATGACTTTTATCATTATCTTAGCAAAGGAGCAATACCTCCGCATTTACCAGGATCCAATGGACAAAATGTAATCGTTATGGAAGCTTTCCTGGAAGCTGCAAAACGTTATGTGCGCGGAGGCTATGATGTGATTGTGGACGGAATCATAGGCCCCTGGTTTTTAGAGCCATGGTTAAAAGCCGTGCAGGATGGCTACGAGGTGCATTACATTATATTGAGAGCCAATAAAGAGGAAACTATGAAACGCGCTGTTGGACGGGATAAACTGGACAGGGAAACCAACATGGAACTGGTGGAAATAATGTGGAAGCAATTCAATGATCTGGGGTGTTATGAACCTTATGTTATGGACATAACAGATTGCTCTGTTGAAGAAACAGCGTCTATGATAATAGAAGTGGTTGAGAGTAAAACGCGTTTACTGAGGGGGAATGGAAATGCTAAAGAAGAAACTTCCTATTGGCATTGATAATTGAATTATCATTGAAGTGAAATATGCCCATGACGGTAATCTGGATGCTGCCTGCGGAGAAGCGTTAAAACAAATAGAACATACCGGATACGAAGATGACTTACAGGATGATGGGGTGAAGGATATCCTGAAATACGGTATTGCATGTTATAAAAAGCGGTGTAAGGTTATGCTGGCTGAAAAGATATGATAATGGTCTGTGAAATTAAAAAAGTAAGAACATTTTCTTAAAGTAAGTGTTCTTTTTTTTATGATTAAACTGGATTAAAATGATTATTATAGCTTTGGATTGTGCAAAGATAAAATTACAACAGTAGGCGGTTTGTAAAGGAGTTATTTCAATAACCACCCTGATGCTTGGTCGATTTTCGCCGCAATAACCTGCACAAAGAGATTGCTGTGAATATAGTATTTGAGTATAATGATATTATATATGTAAAAAACGATCTTTCGTTAGCTGAAAAAGAGTTTTTGATAATGAGATGGTAAATCAAAGATTATAGACTGTATATAACAGATAAACCGGCAGTGTATAATAAGACAGGGGGCATGAAAGTGGAATGGAGAGCACTTTTTGATCAAAATGTATTAAATGCCGCGGAGAAATATATTAGGAGCGGTTCGATCCAAAATTTGACTGTGGATGAGAAACGGCTTACTGCCCGTGTGAGCGGTATAGAAAATTTTAATGTGGAGATTCGCCTTGCGGAGAATACGGTGTCTTCAATGAAATGCACCTGCTCTTATGCAGGTTCTGGCTGCAATTGTGAACATATGGCTGCCGTTCTTTTGGCATGGGAAAACGATACCAAGGCTGACCCAGATCATGCAGCGGGAGAGAACAACACAAAAGGTAGGGAGAAAGCGGAAATCGCATCTAAGAATGTTTTGCAGCTGACCTGCGATATCGATGATGTGCTGACCTATGCGATTGTTCACAACGGTGTACATATAGTCAGAGATATTTGTATCAAAAATATATCGGAAGCCGATTTGGATGATCTGATGGTTAGGATCAGTTCCGGAAATGAACTCATTATGGATTTTGAGCAGGGTATTGAGAAGATAAAGCCTGGAGAAGAGTTTCATCTTAAAAATCTGAATGTTTCCATTAATGCAGGATACCTGGCATCTCTTACAGAGAGAAGTTCGTGTCAGCTTACAGTAGGAATTTATTCTAAAGAAGACCGGTTGCTATCGGAAACCATAAATATTACCGCATTGGCCTTTGAACAATGGCCGGGCCTACAGTATACACCGGAGCTGTTAGCAGCATTTTCCATGCCGAATCATCCTGTAGTGACAAGTTTGATTCAGCTTGCTGCTAAATATATGGAAAAGTGGACCGGAGATCCGTCATTGGCGGGGTATCAATTTGAAGACCCCAATCGGGTTGTGCATATGGCTGCCGCAGCCTATGCGGCAATCCAGCAGAAAAATATCACCTATGCGGAGCCGCCTTCAAGCTTTGAAGAGTTTGGGCAGAGAATCCGTCTGGCAGATACAGTCCTGGATCAGCGTCTGGGAACCTGCATGGATATGACACTGCTTTATGTGGCGTGCCTGGAAGCCATGGGGCTTAATCCTGTTATGGTCATGATGAGGGGGCATATCTTTGCCGGTGTGTGGCTGGTTGAGGAATCCTTCTCCGATATGATCATGGATGATCCCTCTCAGATGGAAAAGCGTATGTCAAAAGGTATTCGTGAGATGATCGTTGTGGAATGTACAGCCATGTGTGCCGGAAAGGGAAGATGCTTTGATGAGGCCGTTACGCTGGCAGAGCGTAACGTGTCCGACTATGGCAATTTTGCTTTTGCCATTGATGTGAAGCGTGCCAGAAGCATGGGGATCCGTCCGCTTCCGGTACGTGTAAAGACAGCAGAAGGATTTCAGGTTCAGCATGAGGACAGGGAAGAGAAGGATATCACAAATGCCACTAAAAATAAAGTCGAGATTTTCAATCTCCCGGATCCTTCCCAAAAAGGAACGGTCACAAAGCTGACACAGTGGGAACGCAAGCTTTTGGATCTGAGCCTTCGCAATATGCTGATCAATATGCGTATGACAAAAGCAGTAGTTCCGCTTTTGTCTTCCGATGTAAGTATTTTGGAGGATGCATTGTCGGAAGGGGAAGAATTCCGGGTTATGCCTCGGCCGGCAGATATGTCAATTGCAGGAGATGGCGGCGTCACGGTGGAAGCATTGGGGGATCTGGGGCTGTTTGCGGATTTTATTGCACTGGAGAGCAAACACCGCAGACTGCACTCTCTGTATGCGGAGAAAGAATTGAACAGCTCCCTGACAAAAATGTACCGCTCTGCAAAAACTTCTATGGAAGAGAACGGAGCAAGTACATTATATCTGGCACTGGGTCTGCTTCGGTGGTTTGAGGGTAAGAAAAGTGCTGCGGCAAGGTATGCGCCCATTGTGTTGGTACCCATTGATATCATCCGGAAATCGGCCAGTAAAGGATATGCTATGCGTATGCGCGATGAGGATGCACAGATCAATATCACACTGTTGGAATTCCTGAAACAAAATTATGATACGGAGATTTATGGATTGAACCCGCCGCCGATGGATGAGCATGGCCTGGATCTGCCTAAGATATTTGCGATCATCCGCCATGGGGTGATGAACCTTCCCATGTGGGATGTGGTAGAGGCAGGATTCATTGGAAACTTCTCCTTCTCGCAGTTTGTGATGTGGAATGATGTTCACAGCAACTGCACATTTCTTGAAAACAACAAAATCGTTCACAGCCTGATGATGGGAGCTGTGGATTGGGATTGTACAATTCCGGAGGGTGTGGACACGGATGAAGCTTATCTGCCGGTGACTGTTGATTCTTCTCAGCTTCGGGCGATCAATATGGCGGCAGCCGGGGTGAGTTTTGTATTACATGGTCCCCCCGGTACCGGGAAATCACAGACGATCACAGCAATGGTGGCCAATGCCCTTACGAAGGGGAAGACGGTTCTTTTTGTTGCGGAGAAGATGGCAGCTCTTGAAGTGGTACAAAAGAGGCTTTCGGCTTTGGGAATCCGCGATTTTTGTCTGGAGGTGCATTCCAATAAGGCAACAAAGAAGGCAGTTCTGGATCAGTTGAAAAGGGGGCTGGAGATTGGCGTCTGGGGACAGAAGACAGATTACGATAAAAAGATTCAGGACATTCGCAAAATGCGTGCTGATCTGGATGCCTATGCGAAAGCGCTGCATGTGAAAAGACCGTTTGGTAAGAGCCTTCGCCAGCTAATGGATATCTATGAAATGATCCCGGAGTTGAATAAGAGCGTGCGTTTTGATCATACATATGCAGGTTCCCTGACAGAGAGTGACCTGGATCATCAGGCTCATAGCCTGGAGCGTTTGATCGCAGCAGGAAAAGGAATCGGTCATCCTCATGATCATCCGCTGCAGGTGGTACACAAGACAGAATACAGCCAGAGGCTGAAGTTTGAGCTTGAAACTATCATCCGCTCCTATAGAGAGTCCCTGGAAGTATTCCGGAAGGATATGCTTGGCTTCGTGGAATCCATGGAAATAAAGGCCCCCGTTACAGAGGATGAGTGGAGAGATATCTGCAATTATGCCCGCAGCGTCATTGCTATAGAGAGGATTCCGGCATTTTTACGGCGGTCCGGCAGTGTGGAACGTGAATTTGCAGCACCGGAGACCTATTTGTCCATGCGGCAGGCATTTGAGGCTAAGAAGGCCGGGTTCCTGGCAAATTGGAATGAAAACTTTCTCCGTATGGAGATGGATACATATCGTGAAAAGTATGAGCAGGCGAATAAGAAATTTTTTGGCAAAGGAAAAGCACTGGCAGCACTGACATCTGAAATGCAGGCATTTGCATCTTTTACAGTGGAGACAGACCGGATCTTAGTGTACCTTACAGATATTTCTTTTTATCAAAAAGAAGCTAAGGAAATAGCAGAAGCCGAGGCGGCATTGTCCTATGAGTGGAAAGAAATTCTCAAAGATCATCCCACAGGGGAGGCTCTGCAGGTATACAAAGACCATGTGAAGGGACAACTGCAGATCATATCACACTTCTCGGATCAGATACAGATACTGGAGAATGAAGGAGCCTTGAAAGGCTGTATCCGGAAGGCAGAAAATCTGATAACAAGCCTGGAGTCTGTGAAGGCAGCAGAAACCCAAGCAGCAGAATTGCTGGAGCTGACTTTTGAAAACACGGAAGAAAATTGGATGGACAGCAGATTAAAGCTTTGTGCAGGCATTCTGGAAAATGCTTCTTCCATAAAGGATTGGATCGTCTACCGGCAATTTGCCGCGGAGTGCAGACAGAGAGGACTGGGCCCCATCTGTGATGCATATGAAGCAGGGATTCCCCATGATGAGGTTATGACCGTATATCTGCGGTCTATATACAGAACCATCATTTTGTCGGTGATTGAAAAGGAACCGGTATTGAACGGATTCACGGGTATCGGGTTCAATGAAAAAATCGCACAATTTAAGAAGCTGGACCAGGAGTTCATGGAACTGACCAAGGATGAGATGTTTTACAAGCTGACGCATCAACTGCCCACATCTTATGAGTCTGTAGATATCAGCAGGGAATTGAATATTTTACGAAGAGCGATCAGCAGTAATGGCAGGGGGATATCCATCAGGACGCTGTTTGAGCAGATTCCGCATATCCTGACAAGATTATGTCCGTGTATGCTCATGAGCCCAATCTCCGCGGCACAGTATCTGAAGGCCCAAAATGATCTGTTTGATATTGTGATTTTCGATGAGGCCTCACAGCTCCCCACCTGTAAAGCCGTGGGTGTACTGGCAAGAGGCAAAAATGCGGTTATCGTAGGTGATCCCAATCAAATGCCGCCTACCAGCTTCTTTGCGGGGAATACAGTAGATGAAGATAACCTGGATATTGAGGATTTGGACAGCATTCTGGATGACTGTCTGGCACTTGGGATGCCATCCGCTTATCTGCATTGGCATTATCGAAGCAGGCATGAGAGCCTCATCGCTTTCAGTAATCAGGAGTTTTATGAAAACTCCATGCTTACCTTCCCGTCTGTAAATGACCGGGAAAAGAGGGTAAACCTGGTGAAGGCGGACGGCTTTTTTGACCGTGGAAAGGGCCGCGTCAATGAAGGGGAGGCAAAAGCGATTGTTGCTGAAATAAAGAGAAGATATCAGAGTACGGAGCTGACGAATCAGACCATTGGCGTTGTTACCTTCAATATAAGCCAGCAGACGCTGATTGAGGATCTGCTGCAGGAAGAGTACCAAAAGGATGCGGCATTTGACAGATGGGCAAATGTTGGTGAAGAGACTCTGTTTGTCAAGAATCTGGAGAATGTACAGGGAGATGAGCGTGACGTTATTCTGTTCTCGATTGCCTTCGGTCCTGATGCAGATGGTAAACTGTCATTGAATTTTGGACCATTGAATAAGGACGGCGGTTGGAAGCGGCTGAATGTGGCCGTATCCCGTGCCAGACTTGAAATGGTGGTGTTTACTGTCATGACTGCCGATATGATCGATCTGAGGAGAACGAAATCAAAGGGGGTTGAGGCTCTGAAGGATTTCCTGGAGTTTGCGCAGAAGGGCAGACTGCAGGGAGAATATGTGGAGACCAGAGTGCGGAGAGATCAGGGAATTATGGAGCACATCTGTCAGGTGATCTCTGATGGCGGATACAGATACCAGAAGGCTGTAGGGCATTCAAAGTTTAAGATTGATATTGCAGTGGCCAATCCTTACAATGAGGAGGAGTATCTGCTTGGTATTATGCTGGATGGAGAGTCCTATCGCCAGTCGTCGAATACCAAAGACCGCGAGGTGGCGCAGAGCAGTGTTCTGAACGGACTTGGCTGGGAACTGCATCGTATCTGGACTATGGACTGGTGGGATAACAGGGATAAAGAATTGTCTAAGCTGATGCAGGTGTTGGAAGAAAAGAGGGAAAAGGCATATCAGACATTTCTTGAAGCGCAGTCGGTTAGTGTTGCGGAGGCGGCAGCAGGGGAAAAAGAAACGGTTGAAGTTTTTGCCGATGAGTCGGAGGCCGCAGTGAAACAGGATGAGACAGCAGAAGATTTATCCAGTAAAGTTACCGGAAATGTTGAGGCTGCTGTGGAGAATGAAGGGAATGTTTCAGAGCAGACGAAGGCCGGACCGGAAATGGATGAAAAGTCGGAACCTAAGTTTGCAATTGATATTGAAAATCGTTTTGCTCCTAAAAATCGGATAGCAGAGGAATTTGATAAAAAGGTTGCTGCCGGGAAACAGAATACTTCGGCCGTAGTCAAACAAGTATTACAGGGAGTGTTGGAGTACCGTGTCGAGGATTATGTATATGCTTCGGAAGAGGGGATAGATCTTACTGCTGCTGATTATAACAAAAAGGAAAATTTGGAACAGATCACCGCAAAGATACAGCAGATCCTAGATGCTGAAGCGCCTATTGCATATGACAGGCTCATGAAAAAAACGCTTCGAGCATTCAATATTGCGCGTTCCAGTCCCCAGACACTGGAAACAACAGACAAGGCGTTAAAGAAAGCTCTGACTAAGTTAAATAAGCAGGCCGGCGTCAGGTTTTACTGGCGGAAGGATCAGGAGCCGGATATGTACAGAGTGTACAGAATGGATATTGTTTCTGCGGAGAAAAGAACTGTCGACGAGATATGCCAGCAGGAGCTTAAGAATGCAGTCTGCTTCACACTGCAGGAAAAAGGCGCACTCAATAAGGACATACTTATGAAAGAAACCATTCGGACAATGGGATACGCAAGGAGTGGAACGGCCTTGATCGCTGCTGTAGAACGAGGGCTGAAATATGGAAGGAAGACAGGAGAGATTGGGCAGGATACAGAGAAGAGATTTGTTTTGAATACGGATAAATGAAAATAGAAGAGGACTCATAAACCCCTTGAAAGCACAGCGCTTTCAGGGGGTTTTTGCGTTCCTGCTGCATCAGTTCCTTACAATCCTTCTGTTATTTATCCAATCTTAATACAAAAGCGGTTTCCCTTATGCGCATTTAGGATATTACGTGGTAACATCAGTTACATCCTGAAAGATAAAGGAGGGGACCTGATATGATGGACTTAGCTATGGTGGCTGTACTGCTTGCCTGTTTTGGTTTCATGAAGCTGTTTACCGGATGGTGCAGCAGGCAGGTGGATACAGGCAGCGACGAAAATAAGGAGTAAAGGAAAAGTGCAGAACGACGACAGGAGGGAACAACATGATATTATTGGGAATTGTAATTCTGCTGACAGCGGCTTATTTGCTCTATGCCCTGGTCTATCCCGAAAAATTATAGAAAACAAAGTGTTACTGTCTGCAGGCATGGCTGCTTGGCTCGTTGCCCGCAGATATAAAAAATCAGTGACAGGAATAAAGAAAATGACAGGAGGATATAAAAGTCATGTTACAGATAACGCTGACTTTGGCAATTTTCATTTTGGCAGTTATTCCAATGGGAAGATATATGTATCACATTGCAGCCAAAAAGAAAACATTTGCAGACCCATTTTTTGACAGGGTGGATAACGGGATATATAAAATCTGCCGTATTGACAGAAACGGAATGAACTGGAAGACTTATGCATTAAGCCTGCTCATGGCAAATGCAGTTATGATCTTTGTGGGATATATGGTGTTGAGACTACAGCATGGGCTGTTTCTGAATCCCAACGGAATCGATGGAATGGAGCCCACCCTTTCCTTCAATACAATTATAAGCTTTATGACAAATACCAACCTGCAGCATTATTCCGGTGAATCCGGACTTTCTTATTTAAGCCAGATGCTCGTGATCATTTTCATGATGTTCACTTCCGCGGCATCCGGGTATGCGGCCTGTATGGCATTTTGCCGGGGGCTTGCAGGAAAGAGAAAGGACTTGGGAAACTTCTACGAAGATATGGTGCGTATCACCACACGTATCCTGATCCCATGGTCCCTGATATTCGGCCTTGTTTTGATCTGGCAGGGCTGTCCGGAGACCTTTGGCTCGAATATCACCGTAGAGACGATCCACGGAAAACTTCAGGATTTTGCCATGGGTCCCATAGCGGCACTTGAGATCATCAAACATCTGGGAACAAACGGAGGCGGTTTCCTTGGAGCTAACTCTTCCACACCCTTTGAAAACCCTACCGTTATCACGGATATCGTGGAACTGATCTCCATGATGATCCTTCCGGGTGCATGTGTACTGACCTTCGGAAAGATGTGCCAGGAGAGAAAGAAAGCGGAAGTTAAAACAAAAGAAGTCAAAACAAAAGAACCATTATTCGGAAAACAGGGAAGAACTATTTTTGCAGCCATGTCCGTTATCTTCCTGGTGGGCCTGACTCTGTGCTTTGTGTCTGAAAAGGCCGGAAATCCTGTCCTTGAGACCGCGGGGATCAGCCAGGAAATGGGCAGCATGGAAGGAAAGGAAGTAAGATTCGGGATTGACCAATCTGCCCTGTTTACCACTGTCACGACATCCTTCACCACAGGTACGGTCAACAATATGCATGACACACTGACGCCTCTGGGCGGAATGGTGCCGCTTTTACATATGATGCTGAACTGTGTCTTCGGCGGCAAAGGCGTTGGCCTTATGAATATGCTGATGTATGCGATATTGGCAGTGTTCATCTGCGGGCTGATGGTGGGACGTACACCGGAATATCTTGGGAAGAAGATAGAGGGAAAAGAAATGAAACTGGTGGCGCTGGTGCTGATCGTGCATCCGCTGCTGATCCTGGGATTTTCCGCGCTGGCAGTTTCCACCCAGGCAGGTCTGGAGGGCATAAGCAATCCTGGTTTTCACGGGTTGTCGCAGGTGTTGTATGAGTTTTCATCCGCGTCGGCCAACAACGGCTCCGGTTTTGAGGGACTGTCTGACAACAGCTATTTCTGGAATATCACAACAGGACTTGCAATGTTCTTTGGCCGTTATATAGCTATTATTGCCCAACTTGCCATTGCGGGATCTCTGTTTGCGAAGAAGACGACAAAGGCTTCCGTTGGTACCATGCGTACGGATAATGCGGTATTTACCATTTTACTGGTATTCATTGTATACATTTTTGCAGCTCTGACCTTCTTCCCGGCACTGGCTTTGGGGCCGATTGCGGAGCATCTGACCTTGTGGTTTGCATAAAATTTGAGAAAGGGATGTAAAAGAAGAATGTCTAAAAAACAACAACAAACAAAGTTCGTGACAAAGGACATTTTAAAAAGTTCTGTTATAGGTGCATTTCAGAAACTGAGTCCGAAATATATGGTGAAAAACCCTGTCATGTTTGTAGTGGAGGTGGGCTTTGTGCTCACGCTGCTCATGACTATTGTTCCAACCCTGTTTGGGGATGATGCGTCACTTGGTTATCTGAGAGTCTATAACGGGATCGTGTGTGTAATACTTTTTATAACCGTATTATTTGCCAATTTTGCGGAGTCTGT
This sequence comes from Blautia marasmi, assembly GCF_900258535.1. Lineage (NCBI taxonomy): Bacteria > Bacillati > Bacillota > Clostridia > Lachnospirales > Lachnospiraceae > Blautia > Blautia marasmi. The sequence continues at coordinate 1,100,960 of NZ_OIWX01000001.1, read as the reverse complement.
AGCGGAAGGGCGGGGAAAGGCCCAGGCTGCCACACTGAAAAAGACAAAACAGGATACAAGATCACGTCTTATAGACAAAGACGGTACGGAATTGACCGTAAATGCTTCTGACCTGAAAATGGATGATGTGGTCCTGGTAAAAGCGGGAGAGATAATCCCAAATGACGGGGAGGTCATAGAGGGGATCGCGTCTGTGGATGAATCAGCCATAACAGGGGAATCCGCGCCTGTAACACGTGAGGCGGGAACCGATTTTTCATCTGTCACAGGAGGAACAACGGTGGTCAGCGACTGGCTGAAGATCAGGATCACATCAAAACCGGGAGAGTCTTTCCTGGATAAAATGATCGCCCTGGTGGAGGGGGCATCCCGCCAGAAGACGCCCAATGAGATCGCGTTGAACACCCTGCTGGTAGGTCTTACGATTATTTTCCTGATTGTTGTGGTATGCCTGTATCCTTTTGCTACTTACTCAGGGGTGCAGATACCTGTCTCCACAATGATAGCCCTGTTGGTCTGCCTGATCCCCACTACGATCGGCGGCCTGCTTTCCGCCATCGGTATTGCGGGAATGGACAGAGTTACCAGGTTTAATGTGATCGCCATGTCGGGAAAGGCAGTAGAGGCCTGCGGGGATGTGGACACCATGATACTTGATAAGACAGGTACCATTACCTTTGGAAATCGTCTGGCAGCGGAGTTTTATCCTGTCGCCGGAAAGAGCAAAGAGGACTTAATGGACTATGCGGCGCTTACTTCTCTCTGTGACCCTACGCCTGAGGGAAAATCAACAGCAGAACTGGCAAAAAGTATGGGAAGCAGAATAGATGACAGTGCTGCTGATCAGATGGAGTTTGTGGAATTCACAGCCCAGTCCAAAATGTCAGGGGTAAACCTGGCAGGCGGCTCTCAGATCAGAAAAGGAGCGGCAGATGCCATCAAGGAGAGAGTCCTGAAAAATGGAGGCAGCGTGCCGGATGATCTGGACACCATTGTGGAAAAGATCGCGGGCCTTGGAGGAACTCCCCTTGTGGTGGAAGCAGATGCTGTGATCTACGGTGTTATTTATTTGAAAGATACAGTAAAACCGGGGTTGGTGGAACGCTTTCAGAGACTTAGGGAAATCGGGATCAAGACCATTATGTGTACCGGCGACAATCCGCTGACAGCGGCCACCATTGCGAAAGAAGCCGGTGTGGATGGCTTTATTGCGGAATGCAGGCCTGAAGATAAGATACGGGCGATCAAAAAAGAACAGGCAGAGGGAAAACTGGTAGCCATGACAGGTGACGGTACTAACGACGCCCCGGCCCTTGCCCAGGCAGATGTGGGTCTGGCTATGAATTCCGGTACGGCGGCGGCAAAAGAGGCTGCAAATATGGTGGATCTTGATTCTGATCCCACAAAGATATTGGAAGTAGTGGAAATCGGAAAACAGCTTCTGATCACAAGAGGCTCCCTTACCACATTCAGTATAGCCAACGACGTGGCGAAGTATTTCGCCATTATACCGGCCATGTTCACTTTGGTGATCCCGCAGATGCAGATGCTGAATATTATGAAGCTGGCGACACCTATGTCCGCTATCTTATCAGCACTTATTTTCAATGCGATCATAATCCCGTGCCTGATTCCCATTGCCATGCGAGGTGTGAAATACAAGCCTATGAGTGCGGAGCGTATGCTTCTGAAAAATATGGGTATTTACGGTCTGGGCGGTATTATTGTACCATTTGCTGGAATTAAGATCATAGACTGTCTGGTAGCACCGCTTTTGGCAGTGCTGGGAATGTAGGGAGGAAGATTTTATGAAATCATTTTTTAAATATTTTAAGAGTGCCCTGATCCTGACTGTTCTCATGCTGATCCTCTGTGGGTTTGCCTATCCGGCAGCTTTGACCGGACTTGGGCAGTTGATATTCCCGCATCAGGCAAACGGAAGTCTGATCACTGCAGAGGGAGAGAAGACAACAGAACCGGAAGAGGCCATAGGGTCTGCCATTGTAGGGCAGGATTTTTCAGGAAATCCAAGGTATTTTCAAGGCCGTGTATCCGGTGTGAATTATAACACTTATACAGAGGAAGAAAAGGAAGATAATAGTTACGGCGGTATAGGCTCCGGCGGATCCAATCTGGCTCCGTCCAACGAAGAGCTGAAAGAACGGGTGGAAAAGTCTGTGGATGAATTCCTGGAAAAAAATCCGGGTGTGGAAAAAGGAGATATTCCTGCTGACCTCCTCACCGCTTCCGGTTCGGGTATGGACCCGGATATCACACCTCAGTCAGCCAAGATACAGATTCCTGCCATTGCTGAAAATACAGGACTGAGTGAGGAAGAACTGGAGAAAATAGTTGAGAACAACACAGAAGGCAAAGTCCTTGGCGTGTTCGGACATGAGAGAGTCAATATCCTGAAATGCAATCTGGAGATAGCAAAAGCCATTGGAGAAATCTGAGGAGTATGCCATGGGAGGAGAGGAAAGGCCAAGTTCCCGGGAAATGCTTGAAAAGATTCAGGTGGAGGAGGAAATAGCCCGGAAAAAGGAGATGGGGCAGCTCAAAATTTTTCTGGGATATGCAGCCGGAACAGGGAAGACATATGCCATGCTGCAGGCAGCAGGTGAACTGAAAAAGCAGAAGATAGATGTAGTTGCCGGATATGTGGAGCCCCATGCGCGGCCGGAAACCACGGCATTGCTGGAGGGGCTGGAGCAGCTTCCGTTTTTGATGGTGGATTATAAGGGTGTAAAAATACGGGAATTTGATCTGGATGCTGCCCTGGAGCGTCATCCGAAAGTGATCCTGGTGGATGAACTGGCGCACACCAATATCCCGGGCTGCCGCCACAGCAAACGGTACCAGGATATAGAGGAACTGCTGGAACACGGGATCAATGTGTACACCACCGTCAATATCCAGCACTTGGAGAGTCTCAATGACAATGTAGCGAGTATCACTTCCGTTATGGTCAGGGAAACCATACCTGACCGTGTGTTTGACCGGGCCAGCCAGGTGAAACTTGTGGATATCGAGCCGGAAGAGCTGATCGAGCGCATGAAGGAAGGGAAGATCTATCAGGGCGCGCAGGCACAGAGGGCTCTTCAGAATTTTTTTACCAGAGATAAGCTGATTGCCCTTCGGGAGATTGCTTTGCGCCGTATGGCGGACCGTGTGAACCATCTTGCTGAGGAGGAGAAAAAGATCTTTGGCGCAGGAGAATACTCCACCGGTGAGCATGTTCTCACCTGCATTTCGCCCGCACCCTCCAACGCAAAGGTGATCCGCACAGCAGCCCGTCTGGCCTATGCATTTCATGCAGAATTCACTGCGCTGTATGTGGAGACCAGGTATCTGCAGAATGCGGATGAAAAGGTGAAAAAACGAAGGGACGAAAATATGCGGCTTGCCAGAAGCCTGGGGGCAAAAGTTGCCACAGTTAACGGGGAGGATGTGTCCAGGCAGATCGCGGAATATGCCAAGGTCAGCAATGTGACAAAAATCGTTATGGGCAGAACGGCTCACCGGATTTTGTTTGGGCAGACAAGAAAAACCCTGGTTGAGAGCCTGAATCAATATGCCCCCAATCTCGATGTGTATGTCATACCTGATCTGCAGAGCGGTATCGGTCAGCGGCCCTATACCATAATAAAGGCCGGGAAATTTCTGCAGGGTATGAAAGGAACCGATTTTTGGATCATGCTGGGCATGATGGCGGTCAGTACAGCGGGCGGTTTACTGCTGGCACATTTTCAGATGACGGAAGCAAATATTATCATGGCATATCTGCTGGGGGTGATGCTGACTGCGATCTTTACCCAGGGGTATGTGTGTTCTGTGCTGGCCTCCATCCTCAGTGTGATATTGTTCAACTATTTCTTTACTGTGCCGGTCCACAGCCTTCAGGCATATGACGCAAGTTATCCGGTAACATTTGCCATGATGTTTACGGTCAGCCTTCTCACATCCTGGAATATGTCAAAGATACAAAAGCAGAATGAGGAAAATGCAAAGCGGGCCTACCGCACGGAAATCCTTCTGGTGAACAGCAAAAAACTGAGGCGTGCCAAATCCAGACAGCAGGTCAGTGATGATCTGGCTGTCCAGATACAAAAGCTGATGCAGTTTACCGTGATCATATATATGAAGAAAGATGGTGTGATACAGATGCCTTCCATATATCTGCGCAGCGGAATTGAGAATGGCGGGGAGGAAGGCCTGAGGGCAGATTATACCTCCCGGTCAGAGCAGGCTGTGGTCAAATGGGTATTTGAAAACGGCCACAGAGCCGGATGCACTACCCATACCCTTCCAAATGCCAAGGCTATTTATCTTCCGGTCATGGAGGATGATAAGGTTTCTGCCGTGGTGGGTATGGTGCTGGAAGAGCGCAGGGAAATTGCCGTATTTGAATACAATCTCATATCCGCTATGCTGGATGAGGCCGCGCTTGTGCTGGAGAGGATCCAGAAGATGGAGGATTTGGCAAAGTCCATATCTAAAAACACATCATAGCGCGGAGAATACAGGATTCTACTGTCAGTCGATTGCCAAATCATGCATTTTAAGATAAGCTTTTGATTAAGAAAGCAGGAGGCGAATAAAATGTTTGAGATTGACAAAGAGCGATTCGGAGCATTTCTTTTAGAACTGCGGAAAGAAAAGGGATATACCCAGAAACAGCTTGCCGAAAAATTATTTGTTTCTGATAAAGCGGTAAGCAAGTGGGAACGGGGGCTGAGTCTGCCGGATATCACCCTTCTGGGCCCGCTGGCAGATATCCTGGGCGTGACAGTAACGGAATTACTGCAGGCCCGCCGCATCAGTGAGGAAAAAACCATGACAAAGCTGGAGGTGGATGATCTGGTTTCAGGTTCCATCCACTTATCTGTGGAGGAGCAGGAAGAAAAAAGGGTAAGACAGAGAAAACGCATGATTTGTTTTCTGCTCTGCACAGTGGCTGCAGCTTTGGAAACATGGGGGGTGATGTGCACAGGCGGCGGTAAAGAGATATTTTCTGCCGAATTTTTTACTATTGAGGGAATGTGCCTTTTGTTTGGGGCATGGTTTTTATTATTTGCAAGGGAGACACTCCCGTCTTTTTATGATGAGAATAAGATCAATTATTACAGTCAGGGTCCGTTTCGGATACATATTGCAGGAGTGCATTTTAACAACAAAAACTGGCCTCATGTGTTGAGGGCGGGCAGAATCGTCATGATGGGAATTGTGGTTTTTAATCCCTTGTTCAGCTTTCTGCTCTTTAAGATCCTGGGGGCAGCATGGTGGGGGAGATATAGGGGATATGTCAGCCTGGCGGTGGTGCTGTGTACATTTATTCCCCTTGTTGTAGCGGCAAAGAAAAATGAATGTAACAGTTCAGACAGATCTGCGCATTTACTGCGCTGACCGTATGAAAAAGTAGTGCCAACTTTATCCAGCCCATGGCGAAGCCATTTTTAATGGCTGGATGCGTAACAGTTCAGCTTGTCTGAACTGTTACAAATGAATAAGAAAGATTCAAAGACAGAGGATCTCCAGGGACTTTTCCGGGGGATTCTTTTATGTTATGATGAATAAGGAATACAGTTTTAGAAGAAAAGGGTAGAAAACAATAGAATAGGAAGAACGCAATATGAAAACAAATAAATTAGCAGTCGGCATTCTGGCCCACGTGGATGCCGGCAAGACAACCCTGTCTGAAAGCATCCTCTATTTGACAGGCAGCATCAGAAAGCTGGGACGTGTAGACCATCAGGATGCGTTTTTGGACACTTACGACTTGGAGCGGGAGCGGGGGATCACTATTTTTTCCAAGCAGGCGGAAGTGAGGCTGGGAGAAAAAGAAGTGACACTTCTGGACACACCCGGGCATGTGGATTTTTCTGCGGAGATGGAGCGGACCCTGCAGGTGCTGGACTATGCGGTGCTGGTCATCAGCGGTGCGGACGGTGTGCAGGGACACGTGCAGACTCTGTGGAGGCTTCTGACAAGATACAAAATCCCTGTATTCCTGTTTATCAATAAAATGGACCAGGAAGGAACTGACAGACGGAAACTTCTGGTGGAACTGCAGAAACGCCTGGATGAAAGATGTATAGCCTTTGATGATAAGGAGGACAGAGAAACTTTTTTCGAGAATCTGGCCATGAGTGATGAGGCTGTATTGGAAAAATACCTGTCTGACGGCACGGTGGAGCCGGGAGAGATCATAAGGCTGATCCGGGAACGGAAAGTATTCCCCTGCTATTTTGGTTCTGCCCTTAAAATAGATGGGGTGGAGGAGTTTTTGCAGGGACTGGACACTTATACAGCCTGTCCGGATTACCCGGAGGATTTCGGTGCCAGGGTTTACAAGATAGCCAGGGATACCCAGGGGGCCCGTCTGACGTATATGAAGATCACGGGCGGTATCCTGAAAGTAAAGCAGATGCTGACAAACCGCCGGGAAGGAAAGGAAAGCAGTGAGGAGATTTGGGAGGAAAAAGCAGATCAGCTCCGTATCTACTCCGGTGCCGGTTTCCGCACCATCAGCGAGGCCCCGGCAGGTACGGTCTGTGCGGTGACAGGGCTTTCATGGACGTTCTGCGGTCAGGGACTGGGCGCTGAGACTGAGGCGGAGCTGCCACTTCTGGAGCCGGTCCTCACTTATCAAATCCAAATCCCGCCGGAATGTGATGTGCACCGGATGTATTTGAAGCTCCGCCAGCTGGAGGAGGAGGAACCGGAACTGCACATTGTCTGGGAGGAGCAATCCAATGAGATCCATGCCCAGGTCATGGGAGAGGTACAGATAGAGATATTGAAGCGTCTCATCGCGGAACGTTTTGACACAGAGGTGGAATTTGGCGCAGGAAGCATCGTCTATAAAGAAACCATTACAGAACCGGTGGAAGGTGTGGGGCATTTTGAACCCCTCCGCCACTATGCGGAGGTGCATCTTCTGATGGAGCCGGGGGAGCGGGGCAGCGGCCTTCAGTTTGAGGCTGCCTGCAGTGAGGATATCCTGGAACGGAACTGGCAGCGCCTGGTGCTGACACATCTGGAGGAAAAACGCCACAGAGGTGTACTGACAGGTTCAGAGATCACGGATATGAAGATCACGCTGGTCACAGGACGCGCCCATCTGAAACATACAGAGGGCGGAGACTTTAGACAGGCCACTTATCGAGCCGTGCGTCATGGACTGAAATGCACAAACAGCCTCCTGTTGGAACCGGTTTATGAATACAGGCTGGAGATCCCTTCCGATAAGGTGGGCAGGGCACTTTCGGACATCCAGAAAATGTATGGTACATTTTCTGAGCCGGTCATAGAGGGAGATATGACTATATTGACAGGTACTGCTCCTGTAGCTGCCATGCGGGATTACCAGACAGAGGTGGTTGCCTACACCAAAGGCCACGGACGGCTCTCCTGTACACTGAAAGGGTACGAACCCTGTCACAATGCGGAGGAAGTGATCCGGGAAATAGCCTATGATCCGGAAAAAGATACAGAAAACCCCACAGGCTCTGTATTCTGTTCCCACGGCGCCGGTTTTGTGGTAAGCTGGGACAAGGTGCGGGATTATATGCACCTGGACAGTGGGATTCGTCTGGAAAAAAAGGTAAAACCCATACAGGAACAATCCCTCCCGACATTTAGCCAGACAATCCAAAGGGGCGGTCCGGCAGATGAAAAAGAGCTGGAAGAAATATTTACCCGCACGTATGGAACCGCCAAGAAAGAGAGAAATCCATTTAACAGAAAGCGAACGGTCAGTGCGGAAACTTCTTCCCTCAGGGAATACAAACCGAAAAAGCAGGGGACAGAGGAAGAATATCTGCTGGTGGACGGCTACAATATCATATTTGCGTGGGAAGGATTAAGAGACCTTGCCAATGCCAGCATCGAAGCAGCCAGGAACAAACTCATGGATATTCTCAGCAATTATCAGGGATATAAGAAAAATACACTGATCCTCGTATACGACGCCTACAAAGTGGAAGGCAATACAGGTGAGGTGATGAAATATCACAATATCTATGTGGTTTACACAAAAGAAGCGGAGACCGCAGACCAGTATATTGAAAAGACCGTACACGAGATTGGAAGGAAACACCGGGTCACAGTAGCAACCTCTGACGCCTTGGAGCAGATCATCATTCTGGGACAGGGTGCAAGCCGCCTTTCAGCCGCGGGACTAAAAGAGGAGATCCAGGCCGCAAATATTGAAATCAGGAGCAACTATCTGAACCAGGGCCAGAATGGGAAAAACTATTTATTTGACCATCTATCAGATGAACTGCAGGGATTGATGGAGGACGTCAGAATGGGGAGGAAGAAGCTGTAGTATCCGGGCCGCACAAAAGTTCTGTCAGCTTTTTGGCTGCAACACTGAGTGGGCGCTCCATATCCTGTATCAGGCATATGGAGCGTTTCGGCGGTTCCCCATGCAGAGGAATCCGGAAGATTTCATGTTTATCCAATGCATCTCTGGCAAATTCCTCAGGGAGAAAGCCGATCCCAAGCCCGTTTTTTACCATCAGGAGTACCTGATCCATAGTAGCCGCCTCCAGATCTGGTTCCAGGGTCAGCCCATGTTCCAGAAAAAAGTCCCCATACAATTCATAGCTTCTGGATTTCTTATCCATACAGACAAAAGAGTAAGGTTCCAGTTCCCCAAGATCCCATGTTTTTTCTGAAAGCCCTGAAAACTGCGGTCCCCCCACAAGGATCTCCCTGAACTGTTTCAGTGGTGTTTCTTTTAAAGGTATGCGGATACCGGACGGATTTGTGATAACCGCAAAATCTACCGTGCCATTTTTTAAAGCAAGTATGGCTTGAGGTGTTGTCTGATTTGATATCCGTATCCTTACGCCCGGGTATTCCCTGTGGAACTCTCCCAGTTTATGTAAAAGCAGTCCATGCAGTGCCGTTTCACTGGCTCCAATAGAAACCTGACCGCTTTTAAGAGACTGCTCCATTCTCAATTCTTCCTCCCCGGCCTGGATCTGTTCCACAGCCAAGGCTACATGTCTGAAAAGCTTTTCCCCCTCCGGCGTGAGTTTAACGCCCCTGTTAGAGCGCAGCAAAAGTCTGCATCCCAGTTCATGCTCCAGGTTATTCATAGACCGGGTAATATTGGGCTGGCTGTTCATCAAAACAGAGGCTGCCTTTGTAAAGCTATGATACTTAGCCACATAATAAAAAATTTTATAATAATCGTAAGTCACATTCATCATTTTTCCCCCACATTACGGTTCTGTTTTAAACTCCTTGTGATAAAAGCTTATTCCCTGCCGCACATCTCCGCCAATCTCTGCTGCAATAGACAATGCTCTCATCTGATATATAAATATGATATAGAAATAATAACATATATATATTTTACATCTTACACCTCAAAAGTATAATATAGAAAAGAATAAAAAACAATGCAAATCAGCAGCAGTCAACAGGAGGAACTATGAAGCCGGCAGTCAAACCAGTGATCAAATCCCGTCAAATGTCAGAATCCATGCCACTTGCCATATTTCTAACCCTGGCCGGTGGTTTCCAGGATGCTTATTCCTACAACTGCCGCGGCAGGGTCTTTGCCAATGCCCAAACCGGAAACATTGTCCTGCTGGGGCAAAACCTGGCTCAGGGACATTGGGGAGCAGCATTTCGCTATTTTATTCCCCTCTGCGCATTCCTTCTGGGTGTTTACATCACAGAACGTGTACACCACCGTTTCCGGGCAAACGAAAAAATCCACTGGAGGCAGGTGATCCTTCTGATAGAATCGCTCCTGCTGGTCATTACCGGTTTTCTTCCGCAGACCCTGAATATAAGTGCCAATGCCCTTATGTCCTTTGCCTGTGCCATGCAGGTCAACAGCTTCCGAAAATTTCACGGCCTGCCCTGTGCCACCACCATGTGCATCGGCAACATCCGCAGCGCCACGGAAATGCTCTGCAGATATCACATAACAAAAGACAAAACACTAAGACGGAAAAGCATCCACTATTATTTTGTGATCCTGATCTTCGCCATAGGTGCAACTGCAGGAGCACTGATCACATCAGTTCTTGGCAGCCCCGCCATCTGGACAGCCGCGTGTCTTCTTCTGGCAGGTTTTGTACTTATGTTTATGAAAGAACAGCCGGAGCCATAAAAAAATGATTTCATCCTTGCATTTCCTCAGAAAATATGATATTGTTAGTCCACTACAAAAGGCAGTGTCACTGCCTTTCTTAAATATCTATTTATCTATTCAACAAAATCAGGCATTTCGCCAAATTATCAATTCATCTTAATTCATATCTGAAGGAGGTTTTTTTATGGTGCAAAAAAACATGGTGTGTGAAGGGCTTCGTTGTTATGTGCGCTCCAAGTCTGCATTTATTGACTGGTGTATGGAATCTTCCAAAGAGTCCCGTGGTATGCTGATACAGGCCATGATGGAGGCAGACCGCAGAGAGGGGTTTTTTGAGTCCTCCCAGATGGGCAGTGTTGTTAAAATGCAGATCCGGTGGAACCAAGAACAAAAAGAGCATGTGTTTGATGCCATTATCAGGAAAAAGCTGCGGAGGCGCCAGCAGGAGGAAGTGCCCCAGAGATTGGCAGTTGCAATGGGACCTGCGCTGAACCTGGATCATGAGGAAGTCCATGTGGAGAGTATCCTCTTTCTGGCATATGCAGTTGTGAGAAATGAGGCCTGCAGAAAAGCGATGATGGAATATGCCAAAAAGGAAGGGGAAAAATGCTATGAAGCTTACAGAGAGTCCAAGTTTAGAGAGTCCGCCTTCCCATCCTGGTTTCTCGTGGATGACAGACTTCCGGCAAGCATGGCAGTCGGACTGATAGAGCGGATACGTCAGGAATATAAGACACAGCAGTGCTGTGTACTCAGGGAAAACAAGCTGTACAAAAGTCTTATGGAAATCCTGGAAGAAGGTTACAGAAATTTGAAAAACCAGTTAAAAAAGGCAGACTACATAGATGGCAGCATGTTTCAAAAAATAGTTAAAAACAGCAATGATATGGTATTGGCAGCAGCGGAAATGATGGTGCTTTTGACAATGGCCGAAGATTCGGAAGTTCCGGTACATGAGGATTATGATTTCTATCTGGGGCTTCAGATGCTCTTGACTTATGAAGGGGATCTGGAAAGATTGCCGGAATTGGAAAACACGGATAATAGGGGAAGAAGACTGCACAGACAACTTCAGAAAGAACACCTGCAGATGGAATCCTACTATACCTGTTATTATCTTGATGGGGCAGCAGCGAAAGAAAACGAGTTGGATCTGGAGCTGGTCTTTGCATATTTTCATCTGAATCTGAGAATGCTGACGGGAATTGCGCTGGAGCAGAAAGATGTGGATTTTCTCTGTTCTCTGGCAGAGGACATAAAATGGGAGGACTATATACAAATACTGCTTACCGCAACCCTGTGCAAATATATCCACAGGCTGCATAAGTTATGTGAAGAGCAGGATCCTAAGGAACGCCGCTACCTGCAGCGCAGAGCTGAAAAAGACAGGGATACTATGCTCAGTGAAATAGAAAACCTGCAAAGCAGGACAGAATACCTGGAACAAAAGAAAAAAGAGCTGGAAAAACATCTGGAGCAAAGCGAAACAGAGAACGCAAAGCTGAGGGCCCGACTCCAAAGCGCGGAGGAAAACAATGCGTTGGAGCGGGATGAGCTCATCAGTCTGCGCAACTATATTTTTCAGTGCGTACAGGCAGAAGAAAAGCCAAAACAGGAGGAGGCCCTCAGCAATGATGAGTATGCAGAGCTGATGAAAGGTGAAAAAATGCTTATCATCGGGGGACATGCAAATTGGCAGAAAAAGATGAAACAATACCTACCCCACAGCCAGTTTTTATCTTCCGACAATCTGCATTTTGACAATTCTGTACTATACTGCAAGAAATATCTTGTATTCAACACAGACATGATGAAGCATGGATTATACTATAAGATCACAGGTCAAAGAAAAAAAGGGCAGAAAATCCTCTATGTCCACGGAAATAACATAACCAAAAGTCTGCAGGAGCTAAAGCGTCAGTTACCATAGGGCAGCCGGATAACAACCCGGAATCCCCCTCTTTCCCCGTGTGAAACCTCCATGCCTCCCCCATGCACCTCGGCGATCTGTCTCACCAGCATCAGCCCCAGCCCATGCCTCTGATTTCCTGTCTCCCTGTCGCAGACCATATAGTGCGGCGCCTTCCGGATCCGCTCAAGCTCTTCATCCGTTACCCCGGCACCGTTGTCCTCCACTGCGATCTGGCAGGTTTCCCCTGCCTTCCCCACAGAGATAAATAAGGTACATCCATCCGGATTATGCACCTGGCTGTTGGTTATCAAATTGGAGACCGCCCGTGACAAAAGTCCCTTATCCGCCTTCACATAACAGTTCTGCATATCCTCCCCGGCAGCCCATTCAATAGGAAATTTCCCTTCCAGATCCAGATTCAGAAAGTCCACGGCTGTCTGCCTGACAAGCGGTACCAGATTTACGGTATCCATATGGAGCGGCTGTACGTTATACTCCAGCTTTGAAGCCAGGTTCAGGTCATTGACCAGATTTTTCATCCGCAGGCTCTGCTGCCGGATGATCCGCGCTTTATTCCTGTCTCTTTTTGGTACATTTCGGTTCTCCTCAATCTGGCTGGCATAACCCAGAACCATGGAAAGAGGAGTCCGGATATCATGTGAGACCCCAGCTATCCAGTTTGCCCTGGCAGTCTCCTTTTTTTTGAGCTGATAATCCTGGCTGCGCAGCTTCTCCGCCGCCTTATTAATGGAAACGGCCAGGTCTGAAAGCAGCCCTTTTTCCTTTACATACACATTTCTGTCAGCAGGCAGTGCTTCAATCCCATGGATGACCGGTTTTACAGAGCGCAGGACCCCGGAAGTTACTATTAGATAGACAAAAAATATAAAAAGCAGATTACAGCTCAAAAATAACAGGATCGTTTGGGGCATATTTTTGATAAGATCATAATCAAAAGTATTGTACATTAATTTCCAATAAGATTTTTTGGGAAATCCCAACAGGAGCAGATCGTCGCCATATCCGCTGGAAGCCACGGGATAGTCATTGATGTACCCTCTGACCGCTGTGGCTATGCTGGCGGCAGAATACTGGGTGGGTATTCCCTCCGGAAGATTGCTGCTGTTCCAGAGAATAGATCCGGTTTCATTGTCAACCAAAACGGCCCAGGCTTTTGTCCTGGATAGGGCTTCCTCTCCCTGAGCAGACAATTCATAAGTCCCGTCATCCTTTCCGGTAAGAGCAGATGCCACCTGATCTGCGGTGGACCATGCACCATGGTTGGCAGCCTGCTTATAAGAAATAAGGATCAGAAGAAATAAATTCAGAAAGACCAGCAGCACCAGAGAAAACAGCATGGTTACAATGAACCGTTTTATCAGCTTCAGAATACTCTTCATTGTCCATCCTCCGTGACCAGTTTATAACCAAGTCCTTTCACAGTCAGCAAAGACTGGGGTTTGGAAGGGTTCTCCTCAATTTTTTCCCGTATCCGCCGGATATGTGCCATAAGGGAATTTTCATATCCGAAGGGATTGTCCCCCCACACTGCCTCGCAGAGCATATCAATGGTCACAATCCTGCCTGCATTTCGGCTCAATACCTGAAGAAGATCAAATTCTTTGGCAGTCAGAGCCACAGGTAATCCGTTCCGGATCACTTCTGCCCGGTCAAAGTCCAGGGCGCAGGCCTTCAAATGCACCAGGTTTGACTGATTTTTATAGCTTCTTTTTAGGATCACATGAAGCCGCAGGATCAGTTCCCTGGGCAGAAACGGCTTTACCATATAATCATCGGCGCCCAGTCCCAGACCGGTAAATTTATCTTCATCCTCCCCTCTGGCCGTTAAAAAAAGAATAGGAAAGTCAGAAAGATCCCGAACCTTCCGGAACAGGGAGAAACCGTCCCCATCCGGCAGCATCACATCAAAGATGCCAAGCTCAGGATTCCACTCCTGACAGGCCGCCAGCGCCTCCGCCGCATTCTTTGCTGTTTTTATCTGTGAATAGCCTTCGTCCTGCAAGATAGAGAGAACCATATGGAGCAGCTCCGGTTCGTCATCCACAAGAAGAATTCTTTTTCTTTTCAAATATTCATTCGCCATCATCCATACCTCCTGTAAACGCAAATTTCCCTGTCCTTATTATATCAGGAAATCATCCCGCCGGATGGCATAAAACAAAAATGTAAGGTAAATGTAAGGTTATGAGAATGCTGCTGTAAGGTTGGGTTTCTATAATAAAGACAGAAACAAAGTAAAAGAGCCGCAAAAGGAGAAAGGATCATGAATATTATTGAAACCCATCATCTGACAAAAGAATACGCTGACTTTACAGCCGTCTCAGATTTGAATATGCATATACGCAAGGGGAGTGTCTACGGATTTCTGGGACCAAACGGGGCGGGCAAATCTACCACAATGAAAATGTTTTTGGGACTTACAAAACCCACCAAAGGCCGTTTTACCATTCATAACGGCACCTTTCCGAGAGACAGGATGAAAATTCTCAGGGAGGTGGGGTCTTTTATTGAGGCACCTGCTTTTTACGGAAACCTGTCAGGCCAGGAGAATTTGGAGATCATAAGAAAGATACTCGGGCTTCCAAAGTCCAGTGTAGCGGATGCCCTGGAGCTGGTAGGACTGACCCAGTACCGCACCCGCCTGGCCAGAAAATATTCTCTTGGTATGAAACAAAGGCTGGGTCTGGCCTCTGCCCTGATCGGCCGTCCTCCCATTTTGTTCCTGGATGAACCTACCAATGGTCTTGACCCGGTGGGGATCCATGAGATCCGAACCCTGATTCGATCCCTGCCAAAGAAATATGACTGTACCATCCTGGTTTCCTCCCATCTGCTCCCGGAGGTGGAACTGATGGCTGATGACATCGGCATCCTGAATCACGGACGCCTGCTTTTTGAGGGCGACTTGCAGGAACTGAGGCAGAAAGCAGATTTTGAGGGTTACCCTTCAGACAATCTGGAGGATACCTTTCTGGCAATGGTGGAGGAAGATAACCGAAAGAGAGGTGCCGGACAATGACACTTGCATTGGAGTGGAAAAAAATGAGGCGGACCGGTTTCTTTCCTGCCTTTTTGGCGGGAGGTCTTTTGACTGCAGCAGTCCCGGTGGTAAATATGACGGTCCGTTCTGAGAACTTCGTAAACCTGCCAAAATCCCCCGGGGCAATTCTGATGGATGCCAACTGGCAGGTGATGTCCATGCTGCTGTCGTTTCTTCTCATCATAGGTGCATGTATCATGTATCACACAGAATTTGCGGATAATGCCATGCAGCGCATGGATACCCTGCCTGTGCAGCCTAAGAATCTGTTTTTGGGCAAATGCATTGTGCTGGCAGTCTTGGCATTGGGGGCATTGATGCTGGGAGGTGCGGCCCTTCTGTTCTGCGGATGGAAATGGTTTTTGGCGGACGGGACATTTGCGGCGGAGATATTGAAAAGTATGGGATTTTCCCTGGTCATGTTTCTGCCTTTGCTTGTCTTCATGGCAGCGGTGTCTTCCATCTGCAGAAACATGTGGATAGCCCTTGGGATCGGAACCATCGGATTGTTTATGACATCCATCCTACAAAACGCGGAAGGGATATTAGCCTATCTGCCTTTTATGATGCCGTTTAAGGTATACCCGGCGCTAAAGGAGGCGCAGATAATGAAATGTATTATGATATCCTGCGGGGAAACAGCAGGACTGGGACTGCTGGAAATGATCTATATCAAAATAAGGGGGAACTTTACATGAACTTTTTATCCTTAACGGCAGTAGAATTGAAGAAAATACGCCGCTCAGGTATCCTCTGGATCCTGTTGATTCCTGTATGTTTGATATGGCTGACAAGCGTGAGCAACGCTGATATAAACTTCACCATGGGGAATGAGGGGATATCACCGGAAAACAATTTTTTTATTCAAAGTTTTATGGGGTATGCCTGGTTTATGTACCCGGCAAGTATTGTCATCAGTACGGTAATGATGGTGCAGACGGAGAGGAAGAATAAAGGAATCCTGAAAATGCTGGCCCTGCCTGTCTCCGCAGCACAGCTCTGCCTGGTGAAGTTTTTCGTTCTTCTGCTGCTGGCGGCCGTACAGATCCTGGTCATGACACTGGCGTATTTTCCAAGTGCAGCCATTGCGTCCCACATGCAGAATTATCCTTTCATGCTTCCTGTCCTTGACATAGCAAGAGAGGCGGGAAGGATTTACCTTTCATCCATTCCTATGGCAGCGTTTTTCTGGATGCTTGCTGTATGTATACAGACACCTATTTTTTCTATGGGTATGGGGATGGCGTCCATAGTGCCGTCTGTGCTTTTGATCAATACGAAATTTTGGTTTGCATATCCCATGTGTTACCCCTTTCTCATGACTGCGTCCAGGATGCATGAACTGGCAGCCAATATGGGGACATTTGGTTTTGATCTGATACCGTTCATACCGGTGGCGGCGGGCCTTACGGTTGTCTGCCTGCTGATCGCCTGCGTCCGTTTCGGACAGGCGGAAAGGAGATAAATGATAATGAAAGAAAAATTATTTACTGCCATAAGCACTGTTTTGCTGATTTTCCCGTTCACAATTTTCCCTGTCCGGTCAAATCCTTGGGCATTGGAGTCGCCAGCAGCGGAAACCATCATACTGATATATATAGCGGTAATGCTGCTGGGTGGTATTTTCACCATTATCGCCTACAACAGAGGAAAGGTTAAGAACAATCTTATGAAAATATGCCTGGTAGTCCATAGTATTTATGTGGCAGGGGGCATGGTGCTGCTTGGCATGATGGGTGTGACCAAATTTTCATAGGCAGCAGGCAGGTCCTTTACAAACAGGACAGTTTCAGATAAGATAAAAGAAAACCGCCTTTGGCGATAGGAATTTTGCTTGACTTTGTAATGCGTTCTGGCGGTCCGTGCAGTGAATGCGCAGGCCTGCCGAATCCTTACGAATAACCATACAGTTGAAAAAGCTTAAATGATCGGGAGCAGTCAAATGAGAATAGCCGTTTTATCTGATACCCACGGGCTTCTTCGCCCTGAGGTGATGGAAATTGTGAATACCTGTGATGTGGTTCTCCACGGCGGGGATATCAACACGCAGAAAATTGCGGATGAACTGTCTAAAGATAAGCCCATCTATATTGTCAGAGGCAACAATGACAAGGAATGGGCGGAACATATACCGGTGTCCCTTCGTTTTGAACTGGACGGCATCGGTTTCTATATGGTACACAACAAAAAAGAGATTCCCCTTGATTTGACAGGTGTGGACGTGGTGGTCTTTGGGCATTCCCACAAATATCTGGAGGAACGAAAAGACGGACGTCTTTTTCTCAATCCGGGAAGCTGTGGAAAGCGGCGGTTTAATCAGGAGATTACCATGGCAGTTTTGGAGTTAAAAGGCGGAGAGATAGAGGTACAGCGGATAGATATCTCCCATACGGAACCGGCTATCCATGCGCCCCGGGAAAAGGATATCCGAAAAACGGTGGAAAATATCAGCAAAGGTATGAAAAAAGGGGAAACCATAAAATATATGGCAGAAAAATACGGCTGTACTTTGGAGTTTACGGAACAGGTCTGCCGTATCATCGCCACACACCCCGGTGTGACGGGGGAGGGGATACTGAATAAAATGGAGGTGAACAGGATACAAAATCCCCCTTGCCAAACCTCCCTTATTGATGATACAATAGCATAAGCATCCGTCTGCCACCGGGTAGACGGAAAAATGCCTGAATACATTCCGGTAGGTCATGGAAGGAATGTATTGGGGCATTTTTTTATCTTAAAATATAAGGAGACAGGTTATGCAGAAACAAATAAACAGAGAATTTTATAAATACATATCCCTGAACGTTCTGGGAATGCTGGGACTGTCCTGTTACATTCTGGCAGATACTTTTTTCATCTCAAAACGGCTGGGAGCAGATGGCCTGACCGCTTTGAACCTGGCTATATCTGTATACAGTATTATTAACGGGCTGGGGCTGATGCTGGGAATCGGAGGGGCCACCCGTTTTGCCATCTGCCGGGCACAGGGGGAGAAAGAGAAGGGAAACCAGGTCTTCGCTGCCTCAGCCGTGGCTGGGATCACCGTGGGGATCGTTCTCTTGCTCATTGGGCTTGCAGGCTCGGATGCCGTGGCAGGAATGCTGGGGGCTGAGGGGAATATACAGAAGATGACAGGGAGTTATCTGAAGACAATTTTGGGATTCGCCCCATTTTTCATTATGAACAACATACTCATCGCCTTTGTCAGGAACGATGGCAGCCCCCGTCTCTCCATGGCTGCTATGCTGACCGGGAGTTTTTCTAATATTGTGCTGGATTATGTGTTTTTATTTCCCTGTAATATGGGGATATTTGGGGCTGCCCTTGCAACCGGTTTTGCACCGGTTATCAGTATAGGGCTTTTGTCCCTGCATTTTATCAGGGGGAAAAATCAGTTTACCTGGAGTTCGCCTATGGGGGCACTGTGCTGCCGGGTACGTGATATCTGCAGTCTGGGGATATCTGCGTTTATCAATGAATTGTCCTCCGCTGTTGTGCTCATTGTGTTTAATCTGCTGATCCTGCATCTGGCAGGGAATACAGGGGTGGCAGCTTACGGGATCGTTGCTAATCTGGCACTGGTGGCTGTGTCTGTGTTTACCGGGATCTCTCAGGGCAGTCAGCCGCTTATCAGCCGTTTTTATGGGGAGGGCAGGAAGAAGGAGAGTGCCGCTGTGTTTGTTCGTGCCGCCATATTGGCGGGAGCTGTGGGGATTTTCTTCAGTGTTGCTGCGTTTGCTTTTACCGGAAACCTGGTTGGCATTTTTAACGGGGAAGGAAATCGTGAGCTGGCAGAGATCGCATTTTGGGGACTGAGGCTGTATTTTCTGGGCTTTTGCCCGGCTGGTGTTAACATTGTGGCAGCCGCTTATATGGGGGCAGTGGAAAAGGGAAGAGAGTCCTTTGCCATCGCCTTTGTAAGGGGCGTCGCAGCCATACTGTTTTTTGCGTTTCTTTTGTCTTTTATCTGGAAGATGGACGGTATCTGGCTGGCATTTCCGGCTGCGGAGATTTCCACATTGCTGCTGACCGCATGGTTTTTAAAAAGATATAAAAACCCGGTTCTACCGCCGGTTGAAAAATAAAAAGAAACTCAAATATCCCGTTATTGCTGCCGCCGATAAGCCGAGGTATGATTAAGACAGAAAAAGGCCCGGAGCTTGCTTGAAAATTGGTAAAACTATGCGTGACTCTTGGCAGGGAAAATGAGGAGGATTCATCATGCTGGACAGTGTAAAAATCGGAGGTTTTATTTCCGGAAAGAGAAAAGAACTTGGGATGACACAGCAGCAGCTTGCCGACCGTCTGAATATTTCTTTTCAGGCAGTTTCCAAGTGGGAAAACGGCAGTACATTTCCAAATGTAGAGCTGCTCCCGGAACTTTCCAAGGTCATGGAAGTGACAGTGGATGAACTGCTGGCAGGCTGCGAAAAGGACGGGGAGGAATTGTCATACAGCAAAGCCGGTGTGGACATTGCTTATACGGACACGATCAAAAAAGAGATGGCAAAGCATCTGGAGACAGGGGACAGAAGAGTCTTAAATGGACTTGGACCTTTTGCTTCCCTCTACGATATTTCTTTTCCGGAGATAAAGAACCCTGTACTGGTGCTGAAATCAGAGGAGCCTGGTTCCAAACAGAAGCTTGCCATGGAATATGGCTATACAGGTTCCATCTGCCATGACATGATCAACCATTTGGTCAATGACATTGTGGTCATGGGGGCAAAGCCCCTTGCTGTGCTGGATACCATTGTTTGCGGAAATGCGGAGAAGGATACCATAGGCGCCCTGGTCAAAGGCGTGTCGGAGGCCTGCCGGGAAAATGAATGCTCTCTTGTGGGGGGAGAGACCAGCGTGCAGCCCCAGGTGGTGGAAAAGGGCGTGTATGTACTTACGTCCAGCATTGCCGGGATTGTGGAAAAAAACAGGATCATTGACGGGTCTGCTGCGGGGGAGGGAGATGTGGTGCTGGCTCTGGCATCAAACGGGCTGCATACCAACGGATATTCCCTGGTCCGTATGCTCATGGACCGGATGCCGGAGATCAAGCTGGAAAAAGTGGAGGGAGAGACATTCATAGAACAGATCATGAAGCCTCATACCCCTTACTATAAAGCCCTGAAAGGGATATTGGGGAAGGACTGCATCCATGGCATGGCCCATATTACAGGCGGCGGAATAGAAGGCAACCTGTGCCGGGTGATTCCGGATGGGTTAAGCGCTGTCATAGACCTGGACAAGATCAAGACACTGCCTGTATTCCGTTTTATCAGGCAGTGCGGAAATATCAGTGACAGAGAAATGCTTTCCACATTTAACTGCGGCGTGGGATTTATAATGGTAGTGCAGGCAGAGGCGGTAGCACAGATCGCTGTCCATATGAACAATTATTGTGAATGCTATGAGATTGGCCGAATCCGGACAGGGGAACAGAAGGTTGTAATGGAGCACAGACTGAACTGGCAGTGATATGGCTCGTGTAACTGCCAAAGGAATATTCGGCTGCTGGCTGGGAGTTATGATCACTTTGAGATCCATGCAATATGATATAAGGCGGACGGTATCCTCCCAAGGGGTTAGGGAGGCCGTCCGCCTTTTCAGATATTGGAATTTTGTAACTGTTCAGTACCCTCACAGTCGCTGTGGCCTTTCTTTTTCAGCCAGGTTATAGTGTCTGCAATGGTCTGAAACAGGTCTCTTGGTTTGAAACCCAGTTCAGAGGTGGCTTTTGTGTGGTCAAAACGGTCATTGCTCTGTAAGGTATACAGAGAGTACCGGGTGTACAGAGGGCGCCGTTTCCGGATCCGGCAGATAACGCCGATCAGAGGTGCCGCCATTTTTGCCATCCACATGGGGAGGACCGGCAGGCGTCTGCCGCCGCTTAACATTTTAACCATTCTAAGTACATCTTTTATCTCATAGTGGCGGTTTGAGAGAATGTAACATTCTCCTTTCTTTCCACGTTCCAGGGCTGCCAGGCACCCGTCAGCTACATCCCGGACATCCACAAAATCGTAACCGCCGTTTACACAGGCCGGAAGGCGTCCTTCGATATAATCTGTGACCATCTGCACCAGATGATTGCCGGAGGTGTCAAAGGGTCCCAGGATTCCCGACGGATGGACAACCACGGCATCCAGGCCTTTTTGTACAGCATCCAGTACCGCTTTTGTGGCCTCGGCTTTTGTTTTGGCATAGGCGCCTTCCACCAGATCAGGGGAAAAGTCTGTTGTCTCATGCAGAACTTTCAGCTTATTCTGCTCCGGGATCGCATGTACGGAGCTTACATAGAGAAGCCTCTTTACTTTGTATTGGAAGCAGAGGGAGATGATATTTTTTGTTCCGTTTACATTAACTTCGTATAATTCCGGTGTGACATTCTCAGCAATGGAAATCATGCCTGCAGTGTGTATGACAGCCAGCTCCCGGCATCCGGCATTTTCAAAAAGGGGCCGCATACTTTCCAGATCTCTTACATCACCGTGGAAATACCGGACACCGGGAATATCCGGTGCGTTTTTTCCGGGAATAAGAAGTCCCCGCACCGTTCGGTTTTGTTTTCTTAACAGGCGGATAATGGTACTGCCCAGGTGACCGTCCGCTCCTGTGACAAGATATAGTGTTTTCATAAGGAAACATCTCCTTTTTAGATACAGATATTGTATCTCTTTCTACTATTTATTATAATGAGGGGATAACAGGAAAACAATCGGCAGATTTCGGCCATTTGGATAGTTATTGAACAGAATTGGCGAAAGTGTCGGGTATGATAATAAGGAGGTCTTTCTATGGGAAAATCAGGTGACCAGCGGACCAGAATGACGAAACAGCTTATCAGAAATGCATTTATGGATCTTCTCAGCAGGAAACCCATACAAAGTATTTCCATCAGAGAATTGTGTGCGATCGCCGGTATAAACAGGGGTACATTTTACACGCATTATAAAGATATCTATGATCTGCTGGAGCAGATTGAGGAGGAGATGACCAGAGAGATTGAAAAAGCGTTGGAACCGCTTCTGTCAGAGGGAAATAAGGAACTGACCCCACTGAAGATCACTACGGAAATTTTCCGCTGCCTAAAGGAAAACGCGGATTTATGCACTGTGACTTTGGGGGATTACGGGGATAAATCCTTTGCGGTACGGCTGCTCAGTCTGGGACGGGAGAAATGCGTGGAAGCTTATTCCCGGTTCTTTGCTCTGGCCACACCTAAGGAAATAGAGTATTTCTATGCATTTGCAAGTGCGGGGTGTATCGGCCTTTTGGAGGAATGGCTCAGAGAGGGCATGGTGACAGGGGCAGAGGAGATCGCGGCCATGGCTGAAGATATGATGATGTATGGGGTTGGATGCCTGAAAAAAAGATAATGTGTTAAGGAGGAGATTGTACACGGTGCAGTCTCTTTTTGTATGAATTACAGTACAATTTTACAACTGTCTTGTCAGATGTAAAGGAAAGTTGTATAATGTTAAAAATTCGTAAAATTGAGGAGGAGAAACCGTGGATTCCATTTATCGGGAAATCGAGGAACTGAAGAAAGAGAAGGACGCAGTGATCCTTGCCCATTACTATGTGCCGGGAGAGGTGCAGGCATGTGCAGATTATATTGGAGATTCTTTTTATCTGAGCAAGATTGCCACAAAGCTGGAAGCCAGCACCCTGGTTTTTGCCGGTGTGACCTTCATGGGGGAGAGTGCAAAAATACTGAATCCAGAGAAGACCGTACTTATGCCGGATACCACAGCAGATTGCCCTATGGCCCATATGGCGGATGTTCATAAGATTGAAAAAATGAGAGAAGAATATGAAGACCTGGCAGTTGTCTGCTATATCAATTCCAGTGCTGCGTTAAAGACATATTCGGATGTATGTGTGACTTCCTCCAATGCAGTGGAGATCGTAAAGAAGCTGCCTAACAAAAATATCTTTTTTATTCCGGATGAAAACCTGGGAAGTTACGTGGCGAAGCAGGTACCGGAAAAAAATGTGATTCTCAATGACGGTTACTGCTATGTACATAAAGAAGTGAAGAAGGAGCAGGTGGAGGAAATGAAACGCCTGCATCCAGGTGTGGAGTTTTTAGTGCATCCTGAGTGCACCAAGGAAGTTCTGGAGCTTGCAGATTATATCGGCAGCACATCAGGTATCATTGATTATGCCACAAAGAGTGAAAGAAAGGAATTTATGATCGGAACAGAGAACGGCGTACTGTATGAACTGCAGCAGAAGAACCCGGACAAGAAGTTCTATACCGTTCCCGGCGGACAGACCTGCGCTTCCATGAAAAAAGTGACGCTGGAAAAGGTCCGTGACTGCCTGAAATATAATAAAGGAGAGGTAAGCGTGGATGACAGCCTCCGAAGCCGGGCAAATGTGCCTTTGAACCGGATGCTGGAGACTGCAAAGTAGATGGAACCTGCACGTTCCTTTAAGGAGGGGCAGGCTGCGGAAGGAAAGAAGGTTTAGGAGAAAATGGAAAGAAAAAAAACAGATATCGTGATCGTTGGTACAGGTGTTGCGGGGCTGTTTGCAGCGCTTCATCTGCCAAAAGAGAAACAGATTCTGATGCTGACAAAGGATGACCTGGAGAACAGCGATTCTTTTCTGGCGCAGGGGGGCATCTGTGTCCTGCGGGATGAAAAGGACTATGATCTGTTCATGGAGGATACCCTGAAGGCCGGGCATTACGAGAACCGGAGGGAATCCGTGGATGTGATGATCCGTTCCTCCAGAGAGGTGATCGAGGAACTGATCGCCTGTGGTGTGGATTTTAACCGCAGGGAAGGAGAGCTTGCCTATACCAGGGAAGGGGCCCATTCCCAGCCCAGGATCTTGTATCACAAGGATATCACAGGAAAAGAGATCACCACCAGACTGCTGGAGGCTGTTCAGAAACTCCCCAATGTAAAAATTTTGACACAGACAACGATGATTGATATACTGGAGGAGAATAACCGGTGTTATGGTATTGTGGCCCGGAAAGAGGACGGCAGTGTGTTTGGAGTCACTGCCCAGGATACGATCTGGGCTTGCGGGGGAATCGGCGGACTTTATGAGCATTCCACCAATTTCCCACACTTGACCGGTGACGCCCTGGCAATTGCACTGAAACATGATATCGAGCTGGAGCATCCGGATTACGTGCAGATTCACCCTACAACCTTATATTCCAGGAAACCGGGGCGCCGATTCCTTATATCCGAATCCGTGCGCGGGGAAGGTGCCAGATTGTACAATGCCAATATGGAACGTTTTGCCAATGAGGTTCTGCCGCGGGATGTCCTTGCGGACGCGATCCACAGACAGATGGAAATAGACCACAAGCCTTATGTGTGGCTGGACATGCGCCCTCTTGGGGAAGAAGAGATCATGTCACATTTTCCGAATATTTTTGAACGGTGCCTGGAGGAAGGGTACGATGTGCGGAAAGAGTGCATTCCTGTGGTACCTGCACAGCATTATTTTATGGGCGGCGTGAAAGTGGACCTGGACAGCAGGACCACGATGGAAAATCTCTACGCAGCAGGAGAGACAAGCTGTAACGGTGTTCACGGGGCCAACCGTCTGGCCAGTAATTCCCTGCTGGAAAGTCTGGTATTCGCAAAACGTGCGGCTCTGCGTATTTCTGCCCGTGAGGCGCAGGAAAATGGAGAGATGTGCCAGGAAAGGGCAGCTATGCTTCTGACAAAAGCAGAGAGAGAAGGTTTTCCAAGGCAGGAAGAGCTTCAGAGAATGTATGGCGAGAGTGTTTTGAAAGAAATCGAAAGGGTGAAAAAAGCGGGATGAATCAGATTACAATGAAATTAAATGCAGACCATCTTATTATGCAGGCTCTGCAGGAGGATATCACAAATGAGGATATTACCACCAATGCGGTGATGCGGGAAGCGTGTCCGGGCGAGGTACAGCTTATCTGTAAACAGGACGGAGTGGTTGCCGGACTTGATGTTTTTAAACGAGTATTTGAGCTGCTGGATGAAAAGACAGAAGTGGAATTCTATGTAAAAGACGGAGAACGGGTGAAGAGCGGCCAGCTTATGGCAACACTGCACGGGGATATCCGTGTGCTTCTCTCCGGGGAACGTGTGGCTTTGAACTATCTGCAGAGAATGAGCGGAATTGCCAGCTACACAAGACAGATTGCCGATCTGCTTGCGGGAAGCAAGACAAAGCTCCTCGATACCAGAAAGACAACGCCGAATATGCGTGTCTTTGAAAAGTATGCAGTCAAAGTGGGCGGCGGCTATAATCACAGATACAATTTGTCTGATGGGATTTTATTAAAGGACAATCATATCGGGGCAGCAGGGAGTGTGACAAAAGCCGTGGAGATGGCAAAGGAGTATGCTCCTTTTGTGCGCAAGATCGAGGTGGAAGTAGAGAATCTGGATATGGTGAAGGAGGCCGTGGAAGCAGGAGCTGATATCATCATGCTAGACAATATGACCCCGGAGATGATGATGGAAGCGATCCGGATCATTGACGGAAAAGCAGAAACCGAGTGTTCCGGCAATGTGACCAGGGAAAATGTGGAGCGGCTGGTATCTATCGGTGTGGATTATATTTCCAGCGGGGCCTTGACCCATTCCGCGCCGATCCTGGATATTTCTTTGAAAAATCTGCATCCCGTGTCCTGTTAAGCCGACCAGTGCTGCCCGGGAGTATGGAATCAGAGGATGTGGAAAAGATATGGGATAAGCACCGCAAAAGGACAGTGAGAAAGGATTAGTGGAGGATGAACGGCGAAAAACGCAGACAGGAAATTTTAGCATATATCAGGCGCAGCCCGGAACCTGTTTCCGGCACAAAGCTGGCACAGCGGTTCCAGGTCAGCCGCCAGGTGATCGTGCAGGATATTGCACTTTTACGGGCGCAGAATCAGGATATTCTTTCCACACACCGGGGTTATGTATTTCACGCACCGGTGTTTGCCAGCCGTGTGTTTTATGTATGCCATAAGGACAGTGAGATTTTGGAAGAGCTGAATCTGATCGTAGACTGCGGAGGCAAGGTGGAGGATGTGTTCATATGCCATGAGGTTTACGGCCAGCTTCGGGCTGAGCTGTCTGTTGACTCCAGAAAAAAAGCTGCAGAGTTTGTAAAAGGCATTCAGGGCGGAAAATCCAGCCCTTTGAAGAACATAACATCCGGCTATCATTATCACACGGTCCTAGCGGATAGTGAGCAGACTCTGGACGAGATAGGGGCAGAACTTATGAAACGCGGTTTTCTAGCTAAGGCGGGAACCAAAATATCATAACCGGGAATATAGGAAAAGGGGCAGAGAGATATGCGTGAACAGCTCACTGAGAGTGATGTAAAGAAAATTCAGGAGGAGATCGAATACCGGAAGCTGGTGGTCAGAAAAGAAGCCATAGAGGCTGTGAAAGAGGCCAGGGCTCAGGGAGACCTGAGTGAAAATTTTGAATACTATGCGGCAAAAAAAGATAAGAACAAGAACGAGAGCCGTATCCGGTATCTGGAAAGAATGCTGAAGACCGCTGCCATTGTGAAGGACAATTCCGGAAATGACCAGGTGGGAATCAACAATGTGGTGGAAATTTTCTATGAGGAGGATGACGAGACAGAGACATATAAATTGGTAACGTCCATCCGAGGCAACTCTCTTAACAATAAGATCAGTATAGAATCGCCTCTTGGAAAAGCCATCCGGGGTCACCGGGAGGGCGACCGGGTCATGGTGAAGGTCAATGACACGGTAAGTTATCCGGTGGTGATCAAATCTATTGTAAAGACAACAGAAGATGAGGATGACCAGATCAGGAGTTTTTAAGGCTGGCCGGCCAATTGAGGGCCGGCCTTTTTCTAACCGGTAACGATAAACCAGAGGATCAACAGGATCCCTATCACCAGGGAACCGATACCGACCTGCATATACGGTTTTTCTTCATACTGCGTATGCTGATAAAACATTTCAAAGGCAAGGGCGAAAAATAAGATGGATAGACTACCGATCCAGGCGGAATTGCCTTTGATAAGACATATAATTGTAAAAATCTGGGTTACTGTGGCAACATATTCAAGCGCATAACTTTTTGACTGTGTCTCGATCATTTTATCGCGTTCGTCCTTTATGGGACGCGGTCTTGGTGGTTTTCTCATACTATCGTTCCTTCCTATCATTTTATTTGGCCCCCTTCGGTGACGTATACCTATTCGTTTTTTTCATAATAGATATTAATACACAGAAAAGCAATAAAAATGAAAACGGTAACTGCACAAAGAGTCATGGAGATAATTAGTAAAGAGGATGCTTTCCATGCACTATAAGCGATCAGAAATAGAAATGTAAAAGTGCATAATACATAGTTAGTAATTTTTAATAATACATGGCTGGTTCTCATGGTCAGATACAGATCTCTTTCGTCAGCAGTATCTTCCAGTTCTTCTAAAATCCCTTTTTTAGTAAAAGCGTTATTTAAATTCGTTAATGAGAATACGATCAGGAGTATGGATGAGATAAAAAATCTCTGTTCTTTTGAAATAACATAAAAGATGATACTTGCCATACCCAGTAAAAAAGTTATAATACCTGCAGCAAATCCACGCCTATTCTTTATTTTCATATTCCAAATCCTCCATTTCTTTATTTTCCTTTAGACAGCATAAATCCTCAACTGTTGTGCCAAATACTTGGGCCATTCGGTAGGCAAGCATAAGGGACGGACTATATTGTTCCTTTTCAATAGAAATGACCGTCCGGTTGGACACATGAACAAGCTCAGCGAGCTGCTGTTGGGTTAATCCTCTGGATATTCGTAATTCCCGTACTTTTGTTTTCATATTCCACCCACCATCTATGTGAAGTTAACTTCGTATGAAGCTAACTTCATAATATAACAGGAGGAAAAGAATGTCAATACAAATGTGAAATGAACTTCACATAGACATAACGGCAAAAGTAAACGTAAAAAAGACTTTAGTCCTTTTTTCGGAGTGGAAAATGCATTATAATATAAAACATACCCTGAAGAGCATCCGGTAACTTATACAGCAGGATGAGCTTGGGATTTGGTTATCTGTCCAGAGGTGTACCGGATACCGGCATGATGGATCTCCGGTAGGACTTTGCAGTAATATGGATAAGCAGGTTTGCCTGTAAGCCATCGTGTCAGTATACCGGCAATAGTGAAAGTGAGGAAAGCAAAATGACAGAGAGAGAAATTTTAAGGCATGTGGATCATACGCTTTTAAAAGCATATGCTTCCTGGGAGGAAATACAGAGATTGTGCGATGAGGCTGTCTGCTACCAGACTGCCTCGGTCTGCGTTCCACCCTGTTATGTAAAAAGAATTCATGATACCTACGGGGAGAAGATCAATATCTGCACCGTTATCGGTTTTCCCCTGGGCTACAGTACCACAAAGGCAAAGGCAGCGGAGACAGAACAGGCGCTTCAGGACGGTGCGGCAGAGGTGGATATGGTGATCAATATCACGGATGTTAAGAACGGGGATTTTGATGCTGTGAAGAGGGAAATCCGCACATTAAAAGAAATTGCAGGTGATAAGATCCTAAAGGTGATCATTGAAACCTGTTATCTCACAAAAGAAGAGAAGACAGCCATGTGTCATGCTGTGACAGAGGCAGGCGCGGATTATATCAAGACCTCCACAGGATTTGGGACCGGGGGTGCGGTTCTGGAGGATATCCTGCTCTTCAAAGAGCACATTGGCAGAAATGTAAAAATAAAAGCAGCCGGCGGTGTGAGAAGTGTGGAGGACATGGAGGCATTTTTGGAAGCGGGATGTGACAGGATCGGTACAAGCTCTGCGGTCAAACTGATTCAGGGACAGGAGACAAAGGGATATTAATGGAACAGAAGTATCTGTATCAGGCGCTGCCTTTTCTGCGGGAGCTGGATAAGAGAAGGCGGGAACTTTTTGAGGCGTATTTCGAGACGGCACCGGTTTGGCTCATGGATTCTTTTCAGATAGAGGTGCTGGAGAAGGGCGTCACTTTTGTCCGGGAGAACACACCTGTAGAGACGGTTTATATTGTGGGGCAGGGAAGTATTCGGGCAGTGGACTACCGGATCTATGGCATTGCCTATGATTTTATGCGGTTTGACGGTGTGTATGCCATGGGCGGTATGGAAGTGATCATGGATTTGAGTGAATACCGGACAACACTGGAGACAGTGACAGAGTGCACAGTGATAAAGATTCCCAGAGCAAAATTTGAGCGATGGCTGAAAACGGATATCCGTGCCTTAAAACAGGAGGCAAAGCTTATGGGAGAGTATTTGCTGGAGCAGGGGCGGAACAGCAGGGCGTATTTGTTCCTGCAGGGAGCTGACAGGCTGGCCATGCTTTTTACAGAGCGGTATCAGCGTTATGCGAAGCAGGATGTTTACCGGATCAGAAGCACGAGACAGGAATTGGCAGAGGCTTCGGGCCTGTGTGTGAAGACGATCAACCGTGCGGTTAAGAAGTTTCAGGATGAGGGACTGATATCCAGGGAAGGTAATTCTATCTTGATAAGCAGAGAACAGTATGAGAGGATGCAGGCCATGGTTTCCTCCGTGGTTGAACAGGAATGAAAGGAAGGGTGAAATTATGAATCAGGCAGAAGAAAAGTTATTCAGGTGTTTGGAAAGTGTTAAGAAGAGAACAGGATTTAAGCCGGAGGTGGCGCTGGTCCTGGGGTCCGGACTGGGAGATTATGCGGATGGGATCCGGATCGAGGATACCGTGGATTATAAGGATATTGAGGGATTTCCAACCTCCACAGTGGAGGGGCATAAGGGAAGATTTGTGTTCGGATATGTGGGGAAGGTGCCGGTTGTGATCATGCAGGGACGTGTTCATTATTATGAAGGGTATCCTATGACGGATGTGGTGCTTCCTGTGAGACTGATGGGGCTTTTGGGGGCGAAAAAACTGATTCTCACCAATGCGGCAGGGGGAGTGAATTTTGATTTTGAACCCGGGGATTTTATGCTGATCCGTGACCATATCACCACGGCGGTGCCCAGTCCTTTGATTGGGGCAAATATGGATAAATTGGGGCCGAGATTTCCGGATATGAGTGAGGTTTACAGTGTGCGGATGCAGAATGTGGTGAAGGAGGCGGCATGTAAGCTGGGGATTTCTCTGAAAGAAGGGGTTTATATGCAGTTTAGCGGACCGAATTATGAGACTCCGGCAGAAATCCGTATGTGCAGAGTGTGGGGGGCGGATGCGGCTGGGATGAGTACCGCATGTGAGGCTATGGCTGCACGGCATATGGGGATGGAAGTGTGCGGGATTTCCTGTATTACGAATCAGGCTGCGGGGATGGGGAAGAAGTTGGATCATGCGGAGGTGCAGGAGACGGCGGATAGGGTTTCGCGGGAGTTTGCGGGGCTTGTTACGGAGGTTATAGGGGGGATTTAGACAGGGCAATGTTATATGGGGGCGGATTATGGCGGATGGTGGACGGCAGGCGAGGCGGCGCAGCAGGGGCGGGAGGCAGAGATACAGCCTGGCTCCTGGCTGCGCTCCCCTCAGCTAACTTGCTCCCAGCTGCTAAATTCGTCGGCAATGGCCTCCTCATTAATCAGCTGCGGCAAGTGGATCTTCGGCTCGCTCCGCTTGACACTCGCCAGCCTGTATCTCTGCCTCCCGCCCCTGCTGCGCCGCCTCGCCTGCCTGGGGTTGGAATGCGGGACATAAGGATGCGGGGATGATAGGGACTGGAATGCGGGACATAAGGCTGCCTTGCCCTTAGGGGTGGATGGGGGGGAGGGTTAGGGTGGTTTGGGTGCCTTTGGGGGTGCTGTTTATTTGGAGGCCGTAGGCGGGGCCGTAGTGGAGGCGGATGCGTTGGCAGCAGTTTTGGAGGCCGTAGCCGGTTGTGGGGATTAGGGTGTTGGATGTTAATAGTTGATTGAGTTCTTTTTGACGGTCTTGGGGGATTCCGGGGCCGTTGTCTTTTAGGGTTATCTTGATGATTTCTGTGTATTCCACGTTTATTGTGATGGTTAGAGGCGTTGGCGCTGAGATGAAATCTCCGTGTATGATGGAGTTTTCTACTATGGGCTGCAGGGTGAATTTGGGGATTCCGAAGGAGGATATCCGGTCGCTGCAGCTTATTTGCCATGTGATCTTTCCGTCGTAGCCGGCCTGCTCGATCTGGAGGTAGGCCTCTATCATGCGCAGCTCCTGGTCTATGGTGATGATGTCTTTTCCTTTGCTTAGGGAGATGCGGTAAAATTGGGACAGTGACTGGATCAGACGGCAGGCTGTCTCTTTTTTGTCCATGAGCATGCATATGCGTATGGTGTCCAGGGAGTTGTATAGGAAATGGGGGTTTATCTGTTCCTGGAGTATGGTGAATCTTGATTTTTCAATCTCCAGCTCATGTTCTCTTATGGATGTGTTGAGCTGGGTGTTTTTTTTGAACAGGTTGCTGAAGGTGATGATGATGGCGTCTATTTCGTCACCGGTAGTGTCGTCTTTGACAAGGGTATCCAGGATGGCTTCAGCAGCACTGGCGGATGTCAGGTCCTTGTCGGAGATATTGTTGATGGTGTTTGAAAAGTGTTTTATGCGTTTGGACAGGGTGATGGGGAAGATGATGACTGCAATGATGCATAAAAGTACGGTCAGTGAAAATACCAGCAGATATCCTGTCAGCAAGGCCTGGTTTACTATCTTGGAACTGCCTTTTAAGGACTCAAACAGATAATACCAGTCTGTGTATTTGCTTTTTTTAAGTATTTGGCAGCGGGCGTTTTCCGTGGAGAAGACTTCATTTATTTTGCAGGAGGCCGGGGAACCGGGAAGGGTCATGTCCTGGCTGCTGCTGTATAAAAGACCGGATTGGGGGTTCAGGAGCGCAAGGGCAGTGGTATTGGAGCCTGGGGACAGGATGCTTTTCAGGGTACTGGGCAGATCTATGTCTATGAAGTAAACGGCAATGATGGTCCCGTTTATGTTTTTGATGGCTTTGTAGAAGCTGGCAGTGTCTGCAGAGGACGTGCCGGCTGTAGTGAAGGTTTTCAGGCGGTTGACACCGGAGGATTCGTTTGTTATCTGACGGAGGGCAGAGGGGTCCAGGTTTTCGAGAGGGAAAAAATGAAAGCTGTCCCCATCTGTGAATGGGAAATAGTCGGAGTAGATTCTTATTTTTTTAACATTATAGACGTATTCCAGGCTGGTGACATTGGCACGCAGGGATTCAAAGCGCGACAAGGCCAGGGAGGAAATGTCTTTTGAGGCGTTGTCCGGGGTCAGGGAGGAGGAGAACAGGGAGGAGAGC
Organism: Blautia marasmi; assembly: GCF_900258535.1. Classification (NCBI taxonomy): domain Bacteria; kingdom Bacillati; phylum Bacillota; class Clostridia; order Lachnospirales; family Lachnospiraceae; genus Blautia; species Blautia marasmi. The sequence goes on along the minus strand of NZ_OIWX01000001.1, from coordinate 1,068,593 downwards.
GCATTCTGCATGTCAATGATCTGACTCAGACGGGCTTCTATCTGCTGTGCTTCCAAGCTGGCATCAGAGGTGAGCTGATTGACAGTCTCTTTTCTCAGATAGCTGTTTATGATAAACATGGCTATGGTGATGGAGAGGAGCAGAGGGATCATAGAAGTTAAAATAAAGGCAGCCGTCAGTTTGGAACGGAAGGTGGAAAAATGTTTGTTGAATATTTTTTTGAATGTATTCATAATGGCCTCCGATTGTTGTTGTATTGGCAATATTATAGCAAAATCCGGGAGGAATAAAAACGATTAATGTAAAAATGGATATGATATATTAAAAAATAGATAATAAATTGTATGATTTTCCTAAATGGATGTGATATCTTAATATTAGCTGAACAAGCGGTACTATTTACAGATTCTTTTGCGCAGGAGATTCTAAGAGCTGAAAAAAGGAGTAAGGTATGAAGAAAAGAAATTGGAGAAGTAAATTGGCAGCAGGGACTGCTGTATTTATGACAGGGACTATGTTTTTATCAGGATGTACATCCGCAGAAGAAGATGCCGGTGCCGGAAAACAGGAGACAAAACAGGAGGAAACCACTCAGGATACGGAGATAACCGTCTATACTTCAGCTATTAATGATGATGAGTATGGGCAGGCGTTTAAGAAAATGGTGGAGGACAACCTGGAGTTTAAAGTTAATTTTGAGGCGGAACCTCTGTTGTATGCGGATACAGTCAATAAGGCCACTACGATGCTGGCTTCCGGTGATGATTCTGTGGATGTGTATTTTATTGATGAGATCATGCAGTTATCTTTTATGAGTGCTGATTTTTTGGAGCCTGTAGATGATGTGATCACAGAAGAAGATTTGAATGAGTTCATGGATGGGTATGCAGATAAGTTCTTGAAAAAGGACGGTCATGTGTATGGAGTACCTGCCGATTTCGGTGGTATCCTTTTCTTTGTGAATAAGAAGATGTTTGATGAGGCGGGGATCGCTGTGCCTACGAATCAGGAAGAATTTATTGAGGCAGCAAAGGCTCTGACAAAGGACGGAAAATACGGGCTTCTTGAGGCATGGGATAAGGCTTCCCATCTTCAGGATAACCTGAACCGCTGGTGTCTCATGTTTGGCGGGAATTTCTATGACTGGACACTGGACGGGACAAAAGAAGCGATTAAATTTATGTATAATCTGGTACATACCTACGGTGTGACCAGTATTGACAATCTCAGCGTGGATTATGAGACCGGCAACCAGAAGTTTACGGATGGAAATGCGGCTATGTATTTTCAGTGGGCATCAGCTTCCTCCTCTTTTGCTGAGGCAGGAAAATACGGGGATGAGATCATCTGTGCGCCAATGCCTGCGTTTGTCACCAACAAGACGCCAATGAGTTCCTGGATGTGGGTGGTGAATAAAAACTCCTCCAAGAAAGAGGCCGCCAAAGAATATGTAAAATTCATGGCAACGCCTGAGGCACAGGCAGCTTATATGAAGGCAACAGGTAAATTCTCCCCTACAGCCAATCTGCGTGCATGGGATGATACGGAGCTGACGAAGAACCTTCTGACTGTGGAGGAACATAAGTCCTATGTGGAGGACAATGCGTTTGAGGCCAGGACTTTAAGCGAGAGACACAGTGAATATATGGATACAGTAACCGGAACTCTTCAGGAATATCTTATGGACGAGATCAGTTATGAGGAATGTCTGGAAAAAGGACAGCAGCAGATTGATGAACTATTAGGAAAAAACTAAGACGGACAGGAGGCTGCAGCGCGTGCAGCCTCCATAGGAAAAATATTTGGAGGAGGGGAATGCGATGTTGAGAAAACTGACGCTGACAAAGCGGAAAATTTTATTTGCATGGCTCTGCATTCTTCCGGTTCTGCTGATCCGGGCCTGGACAACCATATATCCGGTGGTGACCATGTTTTATTATAGTCTGTTAGACTATGATCTGATTCGGAGAACAAAAAAGTTTGCAGGTCTGCTGAATTTTAAGAAACTTACCACCAATAAACAGTTTTTGGAATCTTTATCTTTCACGGCAGTTTTTACGGTATTGTCCATACTGGCCATTATTGTGCTGGGGATCGGCCTGGCTCTTTTGCTGAAACAGAATTTCGGAGGACGGAAGCTGATAAGGACCGTATCTCTGATTCCGTGGGGCCTGTCCATGATCGTTGTCTCTATAGCGGCACTCTGGGCTTTTGATGATACATATGGGATCGTAAATGATCTGATCAGAAGGATCGGATTTGCGGGATACCATTTTAGCTGGCTGTCAGATAAGTCAGGGGCACAGATCGCAGTTATTATGGTAAATATATGGAAGAACGTTTCTTTCTTTGGAATTATCATGCTGGCTGCTTTTCAGGGAATACCCGGGGAATTGTTTGAATCAGCCAAGATTGACGGGGCAAATGACTGGAAGATATTGTTCCATGTGTCTCTGCCTTATGTTATGAGAACCTTCATTATCATGATAATTTTCATCGGTGTGTCTCAAATCAACAGTTTTGAGATCGTTTACGCCATGACAAAAGGAGGACCGGGTACTTCCACATCCCTTTTGGCATACAGGCTGTATATGGAAGCAACAAAGAATATGAACTATGGAATGGCATCTGCAATTACGGTGGTCATGTTTTTAGCCACGGCAGTTTATGGGGTTGTGGGGCTGTCCATTTACCGAAAAGTGGACTATTAAGGGGGGATGAATATGAAAATGTCCGGGAAAAAGAAAGTCTTTTTATGGATCATGACAATTGTTGTGGGATTTATCATTATGTGGCCTGTTTACTGGATCATAAAGTCATCCTTTACCCAGCAGGTGGATCTGTTCAAATCCCCTATAGAATATAGGCCGATCCATCTGACGCTGGATAATTATAAGCTGTTATTTCAGGCGGCAGGGCTGACGGAATACCTGAAGGGGACCGTGATCATAACTGCAGTATCCCTGATCCTTTCAGTCTTTCTGTGTGCTTTGGCCGGTTATGGGTTTTCCAGATGTCAGACAAAGGGACTGAACGCGGCTTTCGCATTTATTATGTTTTCTACCATGATCCCCGGTACCGTGACGGTGATCCCGCTTATGACATTATGGCGTCATCTGGGGCTGAGTGATACATTTGCAGGGCTGGTGATCTTATACTTTTCCATATTGATCCCATTTTCAACCATCATGTATTCCGGCTTTATCAGCCAGATTCCCTCTTCCCTGGAGGAAGCCGCCAGGATTGACGGGGCAACCATGGCGGGCGCATTTGTGAGGATCATCCTCCCTCTGCTGAAACCGATCATGGCAACCCTTTGTATCATTAATTTTATTACCTGCCTGAATGAATTTTTTACACCTCTGATGTTTACTACTAAAAATGTGAAGGTAATGAGCCTTTTAATGTCGTCCATTCCCAAGATGAACCAATATCAGATGCCGTGGGGGGCCATCAGTGCAGCAGGATGTATGATGCTGCTCCCGGCAATCTTGTTTATTGTCTGCTTTGAGAAGAATATTATGGGCGGTCTGATGATGGGCAGTATAAAGCAGTAACGTAAAGGATGATGAGTTATGATAAATGTAATGGTGATTGAAGACCGTATCTTAACCTTGAATGCACTGAAAACACAGATACAGTGGGAGGCGTACGGGCTGAATCCGGTGGGCTTTTATGCTGACTGTCAGGAGGCAATGAAGAACCTGGATGAGCGAAAGCCGGATGTTATCATATCGGATATTGTGATGCCCGGAATGGACGGCCTTAGTTTTTGCGAGTATATTAACGGGCTGGGATGTAATATCAAAATTATAATCATCAGCGCATATAGTAAATTTGAATATGCTAAGAAGGGCATTCAGCTGGGCGTTTACGATTTTCTGGAGAAGCCTGTGGATTATGAATTTTTGAGCCAGCGCATTTTACAGGCGGGCAAAGAAAAACATCATGAGGAGCAGGTGCAGCGTGTGTACGAAAACAATCACGGGATTTATCAGGAGGCTTTTTTCCGTAAGCTGCTGAAGGACAGTAAGGAAAGCAGTAAACTGGACCGGATGGAGCTGGAAGAAATACTGGAATCGGATTTGCGGAAAATGCAGTTTAACTGCATAATGATAGCTGTGGAGGCGGGGGAGAGCGGCAGGACGGGAGAGGAGATCTGTGCTGATCTTTGCAAAAACCTGTCTCAGTATTATCAGACCCAGGAATTTTGGGGGCCGTTTTTTATGGAGACGGGTGTGTACTGCATTGTGTTCGGGGAAAAGGAGAATTTTCTTGTGAGTACCCTGATTCATCTGCTGAAAAAGTATATTCGGGATTCTGCAGACAACGGGACAGGCGTGTATATGGATATTGGTGTGGGATATTGGGTGGACGATATCAGAAAGCTGCAGTATGCGGCAGACACTGCTATGCAGGCCCTGGAGTATCGTTTTGTCCTGGGCAGGAATCAGGTGTTCCACATCCATGATCATGCGGATAAAGAGTTATCAGATTATACACGGTTTGATTATTTTGAAAAAGAGCTTGCCGACAGTCTGACCTGCGGTGATTTTGGCGGAATCGACAAAGTGTGTACGGAAATTCGCAGCTATGTGGAAAACCATCGCATTAAAAGGCCGTACCTGCTGTTCTTCATCACTAATTTTTTAAGTACACAGATGTGCAGCCTTCTTCCGGAGGAGAGGGTTAAGGATCTGATAAGCCTGCAGAAACTCAATGCTATGGTCTATGCCTCGGATATCCTGGAGTATTTTGAGAAGATCCTCATATCCTCATGCCGGGAGATACGAAATTATACGGTAAAGGACACAACGCACACGGTCGCTAAGATCAAACAGTATATTGAAAAGAATTACAGGGAGGAAGATCTGAGCCTTGGGCAGATCGCAAAGGTCTTCTGTATGAGTCCAAATTATATCTGCCGTATTTTTAAAGAGCAGACAGGCGGTACGCTGGTAAATTATATCAGCAGTCTTAAGATCCTCCAGGCTAAAAAGCTTCTGGTGGAAACAGACAAGAAGATCGGAGAGATCAGCAGTGAGCTGGGGTATTCCAGCCAGTATTATTTTAGCATGGGATTTAAAAAAGCAACCGGATATTCACCAAAGGAATACCGGAAAATACAGGAGTAAAGGAGAAGGATCATGGGCGGTAAAAAAATAAAAGTGGGTATTGTGGGACTTGTGTTCGGAGGAGCCTTTCCCACCATTTACAGAGACCATCCCGATGTGGAGGAGGTAGTTATCTGTGATAAGAACGAAGAGCTGCTTGACAGTTTTTCACGAAAGTTTGGATTTACCAAATGCTGCAGGGATTATCAGGAGTTATTGAACTCGGATGTGGACGCAGTCCATATACTTACCAATATACATACCCACGCAGATCTTGCAGTGCAGGCATTAAATGCAGGAAAACACTGTGCAGTGACGGTGCCTATGGCAACAACGCTGGATGAGATCAGGGATATTATTCAGGCAAAGAAGAAGAGCCAGAAGAGATTTATGATGATGGAGACCAGTGTCTATACATATCAGTGCTTGTACGTGAAAGCACTGATGGAACAGGGGAAGCTGGGGAGAATCCAATATCTGAGAGGAACACATTTTCAGGATATGGAGGGATGGCCTGATTACTGGAAGGGACTTCCCCCTCTTCATTATGCCACCCACGCGGTATCGCCGCTTCTGTATCTAAGCGGACAGAGAGCTTTAAAGGTACATTGTTTCGGCAGCGGGACCATGAGGGAGGAGCTTGTGGAACATTATGGGAATCCTTATCCTGTGGAGACGGCTGTCTTTCAGCTGGAAGACGGGCGGACTTCAGCGGATGTTACACGTTCCCTGTTTGAGACGGCCCATGACTATGTGGAGGGATTCAGTGTCTTTGGGGATAAAATGTCGTTTGAGTGGAATTTTGAAAATGAGGACCCCTACGTGTATGCGTTTGAGGAGGGGATGGCAGAGACAAATATCGGAAACAGAGGCAGGATGATAAGCAGGCAGGCTGTACACTGTCCAAACAGAGAAGAACTTCTGCCGGAAGAGATCAGAAAGTATACCACGGAGTTTGCTATCCTGGATCCGGATAACCCTGAAATGTATATGAAACAAGGGGGAGGGCACCATGGCTCCCATCCGCATCTGGTGAATGAATTTGTACGGAGTATTGTGGAGGAGCGGGAACCTCTGATCGACGTATATACGGCAGCCAACTGGACGGCAGCGGGGATCTGTGGGCATCTGTCAGCCATGAAACAAGGTGAGGGAGTTGAAATTCCGGATTTCAGATGAAAGCGATCCGCCATGCCGCAGCTTTGGCAGAATAACACAAGCCGCACGCAGGAAGAGACAGCAATCAGTGGCTTTGTCAACTATATAAAAATATTTCCCGTCTGTTGTATATGCCTCTGGCCGGATATGTCTTTTGCAGGCCGGGGCAGATAAATTTGTTTCCCATAAAAATATGACATACCGTGTCATGTTTAATATGTTATACTGGCATTAGTTCAGAAAGGAAAAGGGAAAATTTATATGGATATTATTACACTGACAAAGGAAAACCTGGAAAAGGAGCATATCTGCTGTGCGATCTCCAACAATAAGGACTGTCAGGTGGCGGCAAAGAAGGAATGGATCTCCCGGCAGCTGGATGCTGGTCTGATGTTCAAAAAATGTGATGTGCGGGGGAAATGTTTTATTGAATACATTCCTGCGGAGAACGCGTGGGCTCCGGTTTTAGCGGAGGGTTATATGTACATTGACTGTCTGTGGGTATCAGGGAAATTTAAAGGACTTGGGTATTCTAATCTCCTTTTGGACGAATGCATCAGGGACAGCAAGGCAAAAGGAAAAAAGGGACTGGCAGTCCTCTCCTCCCCTAAAAAAATGCCATACTTGTCTGATCCCGGCTATCTCCGTTATAAAGGATTTATCACTGCAGATACGGCTAAGCCGCATTATGAGCTGCTTTATCTGCCTTTTGAGGAGAATGCGGAAAAGCCACAGTTCAGGGAACAGGCAAAATCCCCGCACATAGAGCAGGAGGGATTTGTTCTATATTATACGCATCAATGTCCTTTTACCGCAAAATACGTTCCGCTCATTGAGAATTTGGCAAAAAACAAAGGGGTGCCCTTCCGGGCCATACGTTTTGAGACGAAAGAACAGGCACAAAATGCCCCGGCACCTTTTACGTCATACAGCCTTTTTTATAATGGGGCTTTTTTGACAAATGAAATCTTATCTGAAAAGAAATTTGAAAAGATTCTTGCAGAGTAATGACTCCTCGGTCATCGTATTTATTTCGCTGACCGTGAGAACAAGTCCAACAGCCAGGCATAATCCCATTGCCCAGGCGATCGTCAATTCTAATAGTCAGTTCAAGGGCCGCTGCCGGAGGTTGAGGCAGCGGTTTGTGAATCTATAAGCCTGTATTTCAGGTATCAGAAAATTTTACATAGATTTTACAAAACCCCAATAAAAGATTTTACATACCTCCCCTACAATAAGGACAGAATAAAAGGTAATAAGCTGTTACTGCTCACTGCCACGATCCCTAGGAGCGTGTTGCTGAGAACGGAGTGAACCGTAACCAAGTTTGCCTTGCTACAAAAGGAAAAGGAGAAAAAGTATGGATTTCTTTAGTATTTTGACCTTAGTCGGTGGTCTGGCTTTGTTTTTATACGGAATGAATGTCATGGGCGACGGTCTGGCCAAGGTATCAGGCGGCAAGATGGAGAGGATTCTGGAAACACTGACCTCAAATCCCTTAAAAGCCGTGGGACTGGGAGCCGCTGTCACTGCGGTCATTCAGTCTTCATCAGCAACCACAGTCATGGTTGTAGGTTTCGTTAACTCCGGCATCATGAAGCTCTCTCAGGCAGTGGGTGTTATCATGGGGGCCAATATCGGTACAACAATTACATCCTGGATCCTGAGTCTTTCCGGAATTCAGAGTGATAACTTCTTTATACAGCTTTTCAAACCATCCACATTTTCACCCGTCCTGGCTATTGTGGGTGTCGCTTTCCTTATGTTTGCCAAAAGTGAGAAGAAAAAAGACATTGGCATGATATTTATTGGATTTGCGGTGCTTATGTTTGGTATGGAGAGTATGAGCAGCGCTGTGAAGCCGCTGGCGGACGTTCCGGAATTCACCGGTATTCTGACACAGTTTTCCAACCCCATCCTGGGCATGATCGCAGGTACGATCCTCACAGCAGTTATCCAGAGTTCTTCCGCGTCTGTGGGTATTCTGCAGGCACTCTGTGTGACAGGGGCGGTGAGCTTTGATGTTGCCATCCCCATTATTATGGGACAGAATATCGGTACTTGTGTGACCGCGCTTCTCTCCGCTGTGGGAGCTAATAAGAATGCAAAACGTGCGGCTATGGTACATCTGTACTTTAACGTGATCGGTACGGTTACATTCATGATCCTTTTCTATGCACTTAACTCCTTTATCCATTTTGGATTTATGGGACATGCGGCAAATGCGGCAGGTATTGCCATCGTGCATACCACATTCAATGTTTTTGCGACTTTGGTCCTGCTGCCATTCTCCAGAGGCCTGGAAAAGCTTGCCACCCTTACGATCCGGAACAAAGAGGAGGAGGCAAAAACATCCCCACAGGATATTCAGACACAGCTTTTAGATGTGCGTTTTCTTGATAAACCGGCGTTCGCCATGGAGCAGAGCCGCCACGTGGTGGACAGTATGGCAAGAGATGCACAGGAGTCTCTGCGCAAAGCCCTGTCTCTGATTGATAATTACGATGAGAAAGGGGCGGAGGATGTGGTCAGCCTGGAAGATCATGTGGACCGCTATGAGGATGCGCTGGGAACGTATCTGGTGAAATTAAGCCAGAAAGATCTGAATCAGAAGGACAGCCATGACTTGTCCATTATGCTCCACTGCATCGGTGATTTTGAGCGTATATCTGACCATGCGGTAAATATTATGCAGTCAGCAAAAGAAATGTATGCAAAAAACATGAAATTCTCAGATAAGGCAATACAGGAACTGCACGTGATAGCCAAAGCTGTTGAGGACATCTTTGATTCTGCCTACAAAGTATTTGCAGGGCAGGACCAGGAGCTGGCAAAAAGTGTGGAACCTCTTGAACAGGTAATAGATGAGCTGAATATGGAGCTGAAGGCCCGTCATATCCGCAGGCTCAGGGAAGGCAAATGCACCATTGAACAGGGCTTTGTCCTTTCTGATATCACAACCAGTCTGGAGAGGATCGCAGACCACTGTTCCAACATTGCAGTCTGTATCACCCAGGTTCCGGATGATGCGTTTGATACCCACAGTTATCTGGAGCATATGAAGCGTGAGGATAACTCCGAGTTCCAGCGGGTAATGGAACTTTCCCGCAGTCATTATCAGCTTCCATAAATTTTTCTTGTGCGCTCCCTGAAAAATGCGTATACTGTCTATAGGATAGGATGGCAGAAGAAGGGAGCGCATATGATTTATTGTGTGGAGGATGAAAGAAATATTCGGGAACTTCTTGTATATACATTGGGCACTACCGGATTTCAGGCAAAGGGATTAAGTGATGGAAAAGAATTGTTTGCAGCACTGGAGGGTGAGATACCGGAGCTGATACTTCTGGATATTATGCTGCCCGGTGACGACGGGTATGCGATTCTGGAAAAATTGAAAAAAGAGCACAAAACCAGAGACATCCCTGTTATTATGGTAACTGCCAAGGAGGCGGAATACGATAAGGTGAGAGGGCTGGACGGCGGGGCGGATGACTATATTACCAAACCTTTTGGTATGATGGAATTTATTTCCCGGGTCAGGGCAGTGCTCCGCAGAAGTAAAAAGCAGTATCAGGACAAAATCCTGCGCTGTGAAGATCTCTCCGTAAATGTGGACAGGCATGAAGTGCTGGATGGGCAGCGGAGAGTGGAACTGACACTGAAAGAATTTGAAATGCTCCGCTATCTGATGGAGAATCAGGGGATCGTGCTGAGCCGTGACCGGCTGCTGGAACATATCTGGGGATATGACTTTGACGGTGAGACAAGGACAGTGGATGTACATATCCGGACACTGCGGCAGAAGCTGGGAGACTGCGGAAACCTGATTGAGACCATCCGGGGAGTGGGCTATCGGATTGGAGATGGAAGATGAAACAACGTATACTGAACCACGTAGGGATCATGGTGGTTCTTTCCGTGATACTGACCTTTTTCGCGGCCAGTGCTGTTATGTACGGGAAATACAATCATTATATGAAGCAGGATGTCAGGAATGAAGTCCAGTACATCCGCTACGCGGTGGAGAATACGGGGGAGGAGTATCTGAACAAAACCACAGGTGATCTGACTACAAGCCGTATTACTCTGGCAAGGCCTGACGGGACGATCCTGTATGATTCAGAAAAAGATGCCTCTGATCTGGAGAACCATAAGGACAGACCTGAGATCATCCAGGCATTGGAAAAGGGGACCGGGGAAGTGGTACGGTTTTCCCAGACGCTGTCAAAGCAGACCTTTTATTATGCAGTCAAATTAAATGACGGAAATATTTTGCGGGTGGCGAAGACAACAGACAGTGTTTTGTCTACCATGATGTCAAGCTTCACGCTTTTGGGGCTTTTGCTGATCGCGATTCTGGCGCTGGCTTTTTTTGTAGTCGAGAAGCAGACCAGAAGGCTGATCGCGCCCATCAATGAATTGGATCTGGAGCATCCGCTGGAGAATGTGGCGTATGAGGAACTGCGGCCTCTTTTGAATCGGGTGGATGAGCAGAATGTGCAGATCGCCAAGCAGGTAGAGGAACTGAAACAGGCGGAGCTGGTGCGAAAGGAATTTTCGGCAAATGTCTCCCATGAATTGAAGACCCCGCTCATGTCCATTTCAGGTTATGCGGAGATCATGCGTGACGGGCTGGTACAGCCTCAGGATGTGCCGGAATTTGCAGGCAGGATTTACGATGAGGCAAGCAGGCTTACCAGTCTTGTGCAGGACATTATTGAAATCTCAAAGCTGGATGAGAGCAGGAATATGCCTTTGGAAGAGGTGGATCTGTATGAAATGACCCAGGATATCTGCCAGACCCTTATGCTCCCTGCCAAAAAGAAACGAGTGACGGTTCTGATGGAAGGAAAGAGCGTGACGATCCAGGGGGTAAGGCACGTTTTATATGAAATGCTGTATAACCTTGTGGATAACGCCATTAAATATAATAAAGAAGGTGGATACGTGAAGGTTCTGCTCGCCCGGGAAAAAGACGGGGTGCGGTGGAGCGTGGAGGATAACGGGATCGGCATAGCAAAAGAGGAGCAGGAGCGAATCTTTGAGCGGTTTTACCGTGTGGACAAGAGCCATTCCAGAAAGACCGGGGGAACAGGGCTGGGGCTTTCCATCGTGAAGCATGGAGCCGCGCTGCATCACGCCAAGATCGTGCTGAACAGTGAGCCTGGGAAGGGCAGTAAGATAGTATTGAGATTTTAGAGGCTGTAAAAGATTGAGGAGACCGTCTGTATTGGCGGGCTCCTCAATTTTGTATGTGCGCAGTATTATTTTGTATGTGCGCAGTATTATTTTGGTTACTGTTCACTGGCCACTGTACCGGGAGGCGTTTTCCCAAAGGGATGCTGCGCGATGCGAAGCAAAATCCCGAGTTAGCCAGCGCGATATGGGGCAGAATGCTCCATATCTGTGCATCGCGAAGCGCGTTACTGTGCAAAGAGCTACGTTTTTAGTATACTGTGAACAGTAACTTATTTTGTTTTGCTCAGTTTGATGCTGCCGCTTACCGTGTCGATCCGGAAGTGGCTTTTGCCGGACTCGTAGGTGCGGTGGGAGTCTGAACCGGTAGTCGGGAAGTCGCTCTCCAGGTCACCGCTTACGGTGTCATATTCCAATGTAAAACCGGAATTGTCGGGGATGTTCAGGGTTACGCTTCCGCTGGTGGTGTCTGCCTGGATAGTTTCAGGGCAGGCAGCAGATGTGATCTGTAAATCTCCCGATACACTGTCGTGCTGCACAGCAGTCAGAGAACCATCCAGGATAACGTCGCCGCTGGTAGTATTGGTAACCGCATTTTCGCTGACGATCAGATTTGCGGAATTCAGGGAGCCGCTGGTGGTGTCCGCGGAAAGGGTGTCGGACTCCACATTTTTAAGACTGATATCTCCTGACACATTATCCAGGGACAGTTTTTTTGTTTTCAAATTATCCAGGCTGATATCTGAGGAGACACCATCCACAAGAATTTCCCGGAAGGAGTCCGCGTATTTCTTCGGAATCTGGATCTCCAGTTTTTTTGAAAGGCCGTTGGCAAAAGCGGTTATGATATTTTTGGTGGCACCGCGGTATTCAATAAGAAGCGTGTCATCCTTCAGGTAATAGTGCAGTTGTTCTTTGGTGTTTAATTTCCGTGAAGATGTCTCTTTGACAATGACCTGATCGGTATCTGCGGCAGACAAAGTGACGCTGCCGTCTAACCAGTTTACCCTTATGTTCTTTATTTTATCCGCAGGCAATTCGGCGGGCCCGGCCGTGTACTTGCCGCTTTCCGCGTAGGTCCAGCCTCCGGAAGAGGTGTGATTGCCAAAAGGAAACAGGGTGACACTCCAGTTGCCTAAAATACCCATGATAAGTACAACTGTCAGGATAACAGCCACAATAGACCAGGAAACTATGCGTATAACAGCAGATGTTTTTCTATTCATGGTTACCTACTTTCTCAGCTCAAAGGCTGCTCGGATGATAGACTGTACCGCAGCGGCGATCAAAAAAATGATCCAGGTTACATTCCACCGCATGGTAGTGAAACTGATGATAATATACAGTACAGTGGCAAGACTCCATAAGGCACTGTTGACTGCTCGGAAAGTCTGGCGGCTGCCGCCGTTGTATTCCTGCCATTCTCTGAAATCATCTACGATAGTGCCGTCATTGGCAGTATAGCGGGGGCGGGTCATATTGTTATAGAGCAGCAGACCGGTGGCAGCGGCGATCATTAGAAACATGAGGCATACACCTACGGTATCGTGGCCTAAACTGTCCGCAATGATGACAGGGACCACACATGTGATATAAAGCATAATGGCTGAGGAGAACAGGATGGCGGATTTGCGCTTCTGTTTTTTATGGCTTTCTTCATCAGGGAAGGGGTTGGGATTGTAGCCGGCAGTCAGACTGGACAGCAGCTCATCCACGTCTCCTACGCTGGCTACAGAAATATTAAATGCCGCTTCCGGGCTTTTGCCTTCAGCCAGAAGGTCATGGTATTTGTCTATAAGGTTCTGAAGAATCTCCTCTTTTAGCTCCACAGCCTGTTTGGTGGGGGGAATTTCCCCGAATAAATTGTCCATATATTCCCTGAGTCTATTTTCCATCTTTTACTTCCTCCTTTTTTGATTGGATCAGAACATCAATTAATTGTTTCGCTGTGTCCCATTCTTCCTTCAGACGTTCATAAGTCCGTTCTCCCTCAGGGGTGATGGAATAGTAGCGCCGACGGGCACCTGTCAGCTCATTGCCCCAATAGGATGATATGCAGCCAGCCTCTTCCAGACGTCTGAATGCAGTGTAGAGGGTAGCTTCTTTTAGTTCATACTGTTGATTTGTCTTTCTTTGTATCTCTTTATTGATCTTATATCCGTAGCTGTCGCCTTCCAGCAGATGTGCCAGAATAATAGTATCGGTATGACCGCGGATCAAATCAGAAGCGATTGACATATAGCATACCTCCTTTTCTTAGTTACATTTAAACATAAATATACCTCGCCTGTCAAGGTATATTTAAAATTGAAAAAACTACCTTTGTGAAACGATTTTTTCTGCGCATACTAACAATGCAGAGAAAATTTGATGGTTTTTGTCAAACAATGTCTTTGTATCAGAAAGGAGACGATGATATGGAACAGCAGCACTTGGCAATTGCCTCCGTTCCCATGCAGAGTTGGGAGACTCTATACGATTGGGAACAGGCACTGGCAACTGGAACTATTTTTCCGGGCCTGAACAAACCTTTCTATGTATTGGAAGAAACCCCCTTTGAGACAGGGTTTAAGCCTGACGAAAATGCGTCACCCGAGCAGCAGGAGAGAGAGAAGCTGATGAAGGAAATCAGCGCGCTGAGCTTTGCCCTGGATGACACAGTCCTGTATCTGGATACCCATCCGGAATCCGCAGAGGCTACGGAACTTAGGAAAAATCTCATTGAACAGAGAAAATGTCTTTTGAAAGATTTTGATGAGAAATACTATGCTCTGACAAAAGACTGTATTGGGTGTTGGGGAGATGGCCCAATGCCATGGGAAGGAGCGTGTATCTGATGTGGACTTATGAGAAGAGACTGCAGTTTCCGGTGAAGATTACGAAAACGTGTCCCAAAACAGCTCAGCTGATTATCAGTCAGTACGGCGGCCCTGACGGTGAATTATCCGCTTCCATGAGATATCTGGCGCAGCGTTACACTATGCCTGTCAAGTCAGTGGGCGGGCTTTTGACCGATATCGGCACGGAGGAACTGGCCCACATGGAAATGATATGTGCCATGGTCTATCAGCTTACCAGGGATTTGACAGTGGAGCAGGCCCAGGCGTCGGGTTTTGATGCCTATTATATTGACCACACAAAAGCCCTGTGGCCTCAGGCAGCAGCAGGCGTTCCTTTCACTGCGTTGGAATTTCAGTCAAAAGGCGATGCCATTGCGGATCTGACAGAGGATCTGGCGGCCGAGCAGAAAGCCAGGGTAGTATATGACAACCTTCTGCGCATGATAACAGACCCGGAAGTGAGAGAACCGCTGAAATTTTTAAGGACAAGAGAGATCGTGCATTTTCAGCGTTTTGGAGAGGCATTGGAGAGGACAAAAGAGAGACTGGATTCCAATAATTATTATTATTTTAATCCGGAGTTTGATAAGAAGTTTCTTCAGAAATAATAGAAAAAGCCGTTATCTGAAACATTTAAGCTTATCAGATAACGGCCTTTTTTAGAATTTTTTCCAGGTATCCCTGGTAAACAGCAGGAGCATGGGGAATAATTCCAGCCTTCCCGCAAGCATATCAAAGATTAGAATCAATTTGGCTCCGCCGGAGAAGATAGAGAAATTCTGGGTGGGGCCAACCAGTTCAAGTCCAGGTCCAATGTTGTTCAAAGTGGCAGCAACACTGGTAAAATTGGTTATCAGGTCATGATTGTCAAAACTTATCAACAATGCAGAAAACGCAAATATCAGTACATAGGCGATCATGAATACATTGGTGGAGCGGACTACTTCATGCTCGACCAGTTTTTCATCCATTTTAATCTTCTTGATGCTGCGCGGATGCAGGAACTGGCGCAGTTCTTTTTGGATGGTCTTCATCAGAATGACAAAACGTGATACCTTCACACCACCTCCGGTACTGCCTGCACAGGCACCCACAAACATCAGGATGACCAGAATCGTTCGGGACATTTCCGGCCATGTGTTAAAGTCAGTGGTGGCAAATCCGGTGGTTGTGATGATGGAAGCTACCTGGAAGGACACTTGCTGCAATGATACGCCGATACTTCCGTAAATGTGGTATACATTAAATGTAATCGTAATGATGGCAATGGCAATAATAGCCAGATACCAGCGCACTTCCTCAATGTGGAGGGCCTGTCTAAGCTTGCCGCTTATTATCAGGAAATAAGCACTGAAATTGACACCGAATAATATCATGAAAACCGTGACAACCACCTGAATGTAGGTGGAATAGCTGGCAATACTGTCATTTTTGATACCAAATCCACCGGTACCAGCCGTTCCGAAGGCAGTGGTCAGTGCATCAAACACAGGCATACCGCCGCAGAGCAGGAAAAGAATCTCCAGCAGAGTGAGGGCCAGATAAATACCGTACAGGATTTTTGCGGTGGACTGTACTTTTGGAACCAGTTTGCTGACAGAGGGGCCAGGGCTTTCCGCTTTCATAAGATTCATATGGTAGCCGCCGCCGGTCAGAGGAAGCAGGGAGAGCAGAAATACAAGTACACCCATACCTCCGATCCAGTGGGTAAAACTCCTCCAGAACAGGATACAGTGGGAAAGGGATTCCACCTCCGGCAGAATGCTGGCACCTGTGGTGGTAAATCCCGACACGGTTTCAAAAACAGCATCAATAACATTAGGAATGGAGCCGCTGAATATAAACGGCAGCGCTCCCATGATACTGAGCACGATCCAGCTCAGCGCTACGGTGACAAAGCCTTCTTTAGTATAAAATATTTTGTTCTTTGGCTTTCTCTGAGTCAGAGGTATGCCGATGAGGAGGCACAGAAGCATGGCCAGCACAAAAGCCCACCCGCTGGATTCCTTGTATATCATGGCGACAATACAGGGAAGGAGCATAAAAAGTGCCTCAAAATTTAAGATCCATCCTATAATATAGGAAATAATTGAGTAATTCATTTCATCCCTCGTAAATTATTTATTTTTCAGTATATCTTTAATGTCGTGCAGCCCCTTCACAGTGGTGACCACGATCACGGTGTCCCCAAGCTGAATACTGTCCTGTCCCCGGGGAATGGTGATTTTTCCTTTTCTGTTTATACAAGTGATCAGCAGATTGTCCCGGATATTCAGGTCAGCAAGCGGTATATTTAAGAAAGTGCAGTCCTCGTGTACAGAGAACTCAAGGGCCTCCGCTTTGTTGTCCAGGATCTGGTAGAGAGTTTCCACATTGCTTCCGATGCTGTTCTGCATGGCCCGCACATACTGCAGGATGTAATCTGCGGTCAGATATTTGGGATATATAACGCTGCCGATGTCCAGACCTTCAATGATATCGTCAAAAGCGATACGGTTTACTTTTGATATCAGCTTGGCATTGCTGTTCTTCTTGGCGAACAAAGCCAGAAGAATATTCTCCTCATCCAGATTGGTGAGTGTTACAAAGGATTCAACACGTGTCAGGCCTTCTTCCAGAAGAAGATTTTTATCGGTGCCGTCACCGTTAATGATTGTGGCCTCAGGAAGAAGTTCGCTCAACTGTTCACAGCGCTCCTGGCTGGCCTCCACGATCAATACCCGGATCTTCATAGCCAGCAGCAGTTTAGCCAGATAAAAGGAAAGGGTGCTGCCGCCCACGATCATGGTACTCTTGACCTGGTGGGTATGAATGCCGATCCGCTTAAAGAACAGTGCGGAATTCACTGGGGAGGCAACGATAGAAATAATGTCGTTATCTCTCAAAACAAAATTACCGGAGGGAATGCTTACCTCGTCTCCGCGCTCTACCGCACATATGAGGATACTGTTTTTATAGCGCTCTGCTACTTCCATGACAGTCATCTTGTCCAGTTTAAATTCGGGTTTTAACTTGAATTTCAGAAGTTCAACCCTGCCTTTGGCAAAGGTGTCGATTTTGATGGCAGAGGGAAAACGCAGAAGCCTGGAAATTTCGATAGCGGCTGCATGTTCCGGATTGATGATCATGGAAATACCCAAACGCTCCTTAATAAATCCAATTTCTTTGCTGTATACAGGGTTTCGTACCCTGGCAATCGTGTGACATTTGCTGACCTTTTTGGCAATCAGGCAGCAGAGAAGATTCAGTTCATCGGAACCGGTAACCGCAATCAGGATATCAGCGGTTTCAATTCCGGCATCCAGCAGGGTATTGATACTGGATGCATTGCCCAGTACGCCCATGATATCTGCGTCTTCTGAAATGTCCTGGACCTTTTTGGCGATTATATCTACCATAACTATATTGTGTCCTTCGTTGCTGAGCTGTTCGGCAAGGGTACGGCCCACTTTACCACTGCCTAAAATGATGATTTTCATAACTTCCTCCAGTAATTAAAATTGTATAAAAAAAATATACCTGACATAAAGATTTTATAAAGGGATATCGTCCAATCATTATAACACCACTTGCAGTTTTTTTAAATCATAGAATCATAAATTTTTCTGTATTTTATAGGAAATTTATAGTGAAATTTGACAAAAAGAGAAGATTCTGCTATACATAATTCAAAAGATAGAAAAAGGGAGCGGATTATGGAAAAAAAGAAAACAGCTAACTGCGAATATTGCAGTAATTATGTCTATGATGAGGAATACGGCTATTATAGCTGCGACGTGAATTTGGACGAGGACGAGATGGGCAGATTTATGACCAATACATTCCAAAACTGTCCTTACTTCCAGATGAATGATGAGTATAAAATTGTAAGAAAGCAGATGTAAAAGAAGAAGCTGTGCCCAGA
Organism: Blautia marasmi; assembly: GCF_900258535.1. Lineage (NCBI taxonomy): Bacteria > Bacillati > Bacillota > Clostridia > Lachnospirales > Lachnospiraceae > Blautia > Blautia marasmi. The sequence goes on along the minus strand of NZ_OIWX01000001.1, from coordinate 1,050,378 downwards.
CAGGATATTCAGTCAGGGTACAGCTTCTATTGGTTTTACAGGCAGACCTGTTTATGTGTTACGAAAGATTCTTTCTATAAAGAATACGGATGGAATTGAGTACGCACAAAATAGCAACACCGGTGTCTGCAAAGACAGCCATCCACATGGACGCAAATCCAAAAAGACCGAGTATCATGACCAAAACCTTTATGATCAGGGCAAAGATAACATTCTGCCAGGAAATGCGGCTGGTGGCTCTGGCAATGGATAATGCCTGGGGTACTGCCTCCATGGAAGAATTCATAAATACCACGTCGGCGGCCTCTATGGCAGCATCCGCACCGCTTCCCATGGCAGCGCCCACATCGGCACCTGCCAGTACCGGTGCATCGTTGATACCGTCACCTACGAACATGACAGAGCCGTATGTGTTGCGCAGCCGTGTCAGTTCATTTAGTTTATCCTGGGGCAGGAGACGGGCGCGCACTTCCTCAATGCCCGCTGCTTTGGCCACTGCCAGAGCCGTCTCCTGGGCGTCACCGGTCAGCATGGCAGGGGTGATTCCCATATCCTTTATCTTTTTAACCGCAGATTTGGCGTCCCCTTTCAGGGTATCGGCGATGACAAGGCAGCCTGCATAGGTCTTATCTTTTGCGGCAAAGACTTCTGCACCCAGGCCTTCAGTGGAGATATTTTCCATAGGGATATGGAACTTTTCCATCAGTTTGCGGTTGCCGCATAGAATTTCTGAGCCGTTTATAAATGCATGGATCCCGCAGCCTGCGATTTCCTCCACAGAATCGGGACGTTTGATGGGAAGACCTTTTCCCTGTGCTGCAGTGACGATACTGTTCGCAATGGGATGGGAGGAAGTGGATTCACAAGCAGCGCAGAGTTCCAGCAGGTCGTCCGCGTTCATATGGCCGGCAGGAAGAACTGTCTGCAGGACAAAATTTCCTTCTGTCAGGGTTCCTGTTTTATCCATAATAACTGCATTTACACCCTTCATAGCTTCCAGGGACACGCCGCCTTTAAAAAGAATGCCTCTCTTGGAGCCGGCCCCAATCCCGGAGAAAAATGCAAGGGGTACACTTAAAACAAGGGCACAGGGACAACTGATCACCAGGAAAGTAAGCGCTGTGTATACCCAATGGTTCCAGTCACCGGTGATCAGGGAGGGGATAATTGCGGTTGCCAGTGCAAGAAATACAACAAATGGTGTGTATACTCTTGCGAAACGTGTAATGAACCGGTCAATTTTGGGCTTGTTGGCAGCAGCGTTTTCCACAGAATCCAGAATACGTGTCACCATGGATTCCTCCAGTATTTTTTCAACACGTACCTTTAAGAGGCCGGAAGTATTGACGCATCCGGAGGTCAGTTCATCTCCGAATCCTGCTTTGACAGGCACGGGTTCTCCGGTCACAGGGGAGGTGTCGATACGGCTTTCACCCTCGATCACCACGCTGTCCAAAGGAATCCGGTCGCCGGGTCGGATAAGGATGATATCGCCAACCACTGCATCCCCGGCTGCGATGGTCTTTGTATCATCCCCGATAACCAGGGTGACGGTTTCCGGTCTCATGTCGACCGCGTCCATGATCTGGGAGCGGCTTCTCTCCACAGCTTTGTGCTCAAAGTATTCTCCGATACGGTAAAACAGCATTACACCCACAGCTTCAGGGTATTCCCGGATGATGATGGCGCCAATGGTGGCGACGCTCATCAGGAAGTTTTCATCGAACACGTGGCCTTTTGTCAGGTTACGAAGGGCAGTCAGGACAATTCTTTCGCCCAACAGTACATAGGCGGTCAGAAGCACTAAAAAGGACGGTATCTCCATACCCATATGTTCCAGCACTTCCCCTGCAACGAACAGGACAGCGCCGGTACAGAGGGCAAGGATCGTTTTTGTATCCTGTGAGAGCACCCTTGTGGGGGGGACTACGTCCCCGATCGGCAGGGTATCTGCACTTTTGGGGGTAGTATCCTTTGCCTTGAGCGTTACACCGCTCTCAATGTCGGTACAGATTTTTTGGATCCGATCCAGCAGAATGTCAGGGTCACGTTTTGCGGTGACGCGGAGCTGGTGTGTGGCAAAAGTCAGGGTGGCATTGGATACCTCCGGGAGAGCGTTTATCTTTTCCTCCATTTTGGACGCGCAGTGGGCGCAGCCCAGATTTTCTATCAGGTATGTTTTGGTGGTAAATGCACCGGGCATTTTGAAGCGGGGCACTACATCTACCTGCGACTCAATAGAGGCACAGATTTCCTGGATCCGCGGTAAAAGGGATGCATGGTCCCTGGCTGATAGGCGGAGCTGGTTCGTGGCAAAAGTGATAGTGGCATACTCTACACCGGGAAGTTCTTTGATTTTGGCTTCCATTTTAGCGGCGCAGTTTGCACAGCCCAGGTTTTTCAGGATATAGACTTTCTTTTCACAGTCGGCATCCGGCATATGACACTTGCAGTTTGCAAGACTCTCGCCGCAGATATCACAGTAATCCTCATGCGGGTGGCACAATTCGCACTGGCAGTCCTTGGGATGACCAGGCGTGTGATGGGATTCCTCATGTCCGTGTTCATGCTCATAGCCGCAGTCACAGTTTTCCTCGTGGTGATGGTTGCCGCGATTGTGTTCATAGGAATGCTCATCATGGTCGCGATCACAGCCGCAATGTTCCTCGTGGTGGCGGTTGTCGTGATGGTGTTCATGAGAGTGCTCGTCATGGTCATGGTCGCAACCACAGTCACAATGTTCCTCGTGATGACGGTTGTCGTGAAGGTGTTCATGGGAGTGCTCGTCATGGTCATGGTCGCAGCCGCAGTGTTCCTCATGTTGGTGGCTGTCGTTAAGATGATCATGAGAGTGCCCGTCATGGTTATGCTGACACCCACAGTCGCAGTGTTCCTCATGTTGGTGGCTGTCGTTAAGATGATCATGTGAGTGCCCGTCATGGTCATGCTGGCATTCAGAGTCGCAGTGTTCCTCATGTTGGTGGGTGTCATGATATTGCTCATGGGAATGTTCGTCATGGTCATGCCCGCACCCACAATCACAATGTTCATCGTGGTGGTGGGTGTCATGATAGTGCTCATGGGAATGCGCGCCATGGTCATGTCCGCACCCACAGTCGCAATGTTCATGGTGTTGTTGCTCATCGTGATAGTGCTCATGGGAATGCTCGCCATGGTCATGTCCGCATCCGCACTCACAGTGTTCATCATGCAGATGTTCATGATTAGGTTCTTTTTCATACCTCTGCTGACTTATGGAAGAATTTTTTTTATCTTGTTTCATATTCGGACCCTCCAAATATATTTTTTACCTATGTAATGATAGTATATTAATCATATGAATATCTGTTCATATATTAATATGAAAAAGTGGAAAAGTCAATACTTATACAGAAAAAAGTAAAAGTTCTGCTATAGTTCACAGGTCACTGTTCAGGAAACATTTTACCCAAGAGGATGCTGCTCCATGCGAAGTAAACGCCATATCCGGTCAATGCCAAAATGCTCTGTGTTTTTCACCCTGCAAGGCGGACTGCCCCTGTAAGGTGAAACACACCTGTAATGCAAACTCCCCCTGCATAGAGGAACTACCCTAAAGGCTGGAACTAGTTGGTAGGAAGGAAGTATCCCAAAGAAAGAAGACATCACACACGGCAGATACAGATGGTAGAACTTGTTCATATTAAAAGGTGTTACGATTCAAAAAACCACGGGTGAAACATACTGTGACCAATAATAAAGTTATCAAAAATATTTCCAGGCATAAAAAACCTGATTGCGGTACAGCTAAAATGGCGATATAATGAGAACTAACATTAGAGCAATTATCAAATACGCTCTGAAGCCGGGAGGATAGAAGTGTGTCATTTATAGAATTCCAAAATGTAAAAAAAATATACGGCAGCAAGAATGAGGTGGAGATCAGAGCGTTGGACAATGCCAGTTTTTCCGTGGAAAAAGGGGAGCTTGCAGTGATCCTGGGAGCATCCGGCGCGGGAAAGACCACTGCCCTCAATATTCTGGGCGGTATGGACAGTGCCACTGAGGGAGTAGTCATTGTAGACGGAAAACATGTAAATGAATTAAAGGCAAAGGATTTAGTCACATACAGACGTAATGATGTGGGGTTTGTATTTCAGTTTTACAACCTTGTTCCAAATCTCACAGCCCTTGAAAATGTAGAACTGGCTGTTCAGATATGCAGGGATTCCCTGGATCCGGCTACAGTTTTGGGAAAAGTAGGGCTTGCAGAGAGAACCTCGAATTTTCCGGCACAGCTTTCCGGCGGTGAGCAGCAGAGGGTAGCTATAGCCAGGGCTATAGCCAAAAATCCCAAGCTTTTACTCTGTGATGAACCAACAGGCGCTCTTGACTACAATACGGGCAAACAAATTCTTCAGCTTCTGCAGGATACCTGCCGCAAGGAGCATATGACGGTCATCATTATTACCCATAATTCTGCGCTGGCGCCCATGGCTGACCGGGTCATCCGGTTCAGGAGCGGAAAAGTGACGGAGATCATAAAAAATCCATCCCCCATTCCGGTGGAAAAGATTGAATGGTAGCGTAAATGTAAAGCCTTTCATGCAGTGAATTTACAGGCCTGCTGAGACGTTGTAACAGTTCAGATAAGCTGAACCGTTACGCATCCAGCCATTAAAAATCGCTTCGCCATGGGTTGGATAAAGCTGGCACTGCTTTTTCATACAGTCAGCGCAGTAAATGCACAGACTTGTCTGAACGGTTACGAGACGTTACAGAAATTTCACACATATATAATAGTAAAGAATAACAGGAGGATACATCATATGAATATAAAAGAAGCAACAAAAAAAATGAAACAGGATAGTTTCCGCATGGCAGCTCTCAGCCAGGAACAGAGAAATGCTGCTTTGGAGGCAGTGAGAACCGCACTTCTTGCAAATCAGGAGGCTGTCTTCCAAGCAAACCGTGAAGATATGGAAGCGGCAGAGAAAGCGGGAATTGCAGCTGCTGTGATGAAAAGACTCAAGTTTGATGAACATAAGCTCCAGGATGTGACCGCAGGGATTGCGGAACTTATCAATCTGCCGGATCCGCTCTCAAAAGTACAGCTTGCAAGAGAGCTGGATGAAGGGCTGGAATTATACCGGGTGACATGTCCTATCGGTGTGATCGGTATTATATTTGAAGCCAGGCCGGACGCCCTGGTGCAGATTTCTTCCCTCTGTTTAAAAAGCGGAAACTGTGCCATCCTAAAAGGTGGGAAAGAAACAGCCAGGACAAACAAAGTTCTGTTTGATATCATCTATCAGGCCGCTGTCCAAGCAGGTGCGCCCCAGGGATGTATGCTGCAGGCCGAACTGCATAATGAAATTGATGAGCTTTTGTCCTGCCATGAGACAGTTGACCTCCTCATTCCAAGAGGCTCCAATCAGTTCGTACAATATATTATGAACAATACGAAAATACCGGTCATGGGTCATGCTGACGGTGTGTGTCATATATATGTGGACGAATCCTTTGAAGAACAGAAGGCAGTGCCAATCATCGTTGATGCTAAGATACAGTATACAGCGGCCTGCAATGCTGTGGAGACCCTGCTTGTCAACAGGAAGATTGCACAGGAGTTTCTGCCAGTGATCAGCAAAGCCCTGGAAGAGAACCATGTGAAGATCAGGGGAACCGCGGAAGTGTCAGAGATCATACCCTGTGAAATTATGGAGGAGGAGGCCTTTGATACGGAGTATCTGGACCTGGTGATCTCAGTGAAACTGGTGGACAATGTAGAGGAGGCAGTGGAACACATTAACAGATTTGGCTCCCACCATACGGATTGTATCATTACAGAAAACGAAGAGACAGCCCTGACCTTTATGCAGCTTGTGGATTCCGCAGGTGTTTACCGGAATTGTTCTACAAGGTTTGCCGACGGATTCCGTTACGGATTCGGTGCGGAAGTGGGGATCAGTACCGGGAAGATCCATGCCAGGGGTCCTGTGGGGCTGGAAGGTCTGGTAACTTACAAATATAAGCTGTTTGGCAGCGGACAGACGGTGGGAGAGTATGCAGGCGGTACAAAGCAGTTTCATTTTAAAGACCTGGAGGCATAATAAGGAATGGTAAAAAAAGCAAAGACACTTCTGCTGAGTCTGACACCAATTGCACTTATGTATATCATCCAGATCCTTGTGGTATTTGGGGTGCAGTTTCTGATCATTTTTGCTGACCGTTTTTTGACCATGATCCACATATACCAGTCGCCGGTGCTGCAGTATGTGATAAATCAATATGTGTATATCATAAGTGCTGCATCCTATGGGCTTTTTCTGTTGGTGGGGTATTTCTGGTACCGCAGAGTGATGGCAGACAGACGGGCTGTTTATCTGGAGCGGGGGCATAAGCCGGTCCTGGATTCAGGGGCAATACTGGGTATCTTTTTTGTGGCCTTATTTATCCAGTTTGCAGTCAGCAGCCTTTTGAATATTCTTGCCGTGGTGGCCCCGGACCTGATGGGACAATACATGGAAGTGATGGAAGGACTGGGAATGTCAGAGCCATCCATCATTTCCATGCTGTATGTGATCATTATGGCGCCTTTGGCGGAAGAACTGCTTATGAGAGGGCTTTGCCTGAAAATATTGGAAAATAGTTTCCCTTTTTGGGCTGCAAATTTCCTTCAGGCATTGTATTTCGGCATCTATCATATGAATCTGGTACAGGGGTGTTATGCTTTTGTGATGGGATTGATCCTGGGCAGGCTGGTAAAGAAATACGGTACCTTGAAGGCATCCATACTCTGTCACTTTATTATTAATTTCAGCGGACAGGTGATGTCTGTAATAAATTTCAGCATAATGGGAATTTTCACAGGGGCGCTGGTATGCGCGGCAATTCTGGTGATTTTATTTATTTGGGAAAAAAGAAAAAACGAAGAGTATCTCTATAAATGATATAACAGCAGGTAAACCGACGAATCAGCTTTGTGGCAAAATATGATTGCAAGAGACGGTGGCTAAAAACAACAGCCCCGTCTTTTTTGTATAAACAGTTGACAACTATCCTTGTCAAGTGCTATAATTGGTGACAAGAAAAGTTGTCAAAATGACAAAAAATTTTGTCACAAAGGAGGGATGGGAATGTCGCTACACAACCGCCTGAAGGAATACAGGGCAAAGCTGGATATCAACCAGCAGGAAATGGGGCGGCGCGTGGGAGCATCCCGGCAGACCATCAGCCTCATTGAGCGAGGAGATTATTCCCCATCTGTGACTTTGGCATTGAAAATAGCCAAAGAGTGCGGGGCATCCGTGGAGGACATTTTCTGGTATGTGGAGGACGGGAATGAAGAAGCATAAAAAAGAGAAAAAAGGATATCTGGAATTTATTATGATCATTCTGGTCAGCGGTCTTATGGGCGGGGTAGGTACTATGATCATAGGAAAGCACGGCGGGGATGTGGAAAAACTGGGAAGCATCCTGGAGGCATTCATTGGTAAGGGCGCCTTTTGGCTCATAGTCCTTATGTCCATCCTGGGGAGTATTGCCAATACATACATGGTACTCACAGTCCGGAAGAAATTCCGTGAATGGGATGGAGAAGACGATGAGACAGCAGAACAGATTGAAAGATATAACAATCGCTGCCAGGGCATCATTTCATGCTGCGCCACAATGACAATGGTATTAAGCGGTGTTAACATTGTTTACGGACTTCACAGAAGTGAAAGTAAAGCCAGTCTTGCAGTCATCCCCACTTTGTTTGTGGGATACTGTTTATGGTCCGCCTTCTCGGAACATATTCTGGTCGAACAGACAAAGAAGATGAATCCTGAAAAGAAAGGAAATGCTTTGTCGCTGCATTTTAACCGGGACTGGGACAAAAGCTGCGATGAACAGGAGAAGGCCAGGATGTATGGGGCTGCTTATGTGGTATACAGAAAGTCCAATTGGCTTTATGCGGGCATCTATATAGTTTTGCTTATGTGTTCTGTGGCAGTGGATATCGGTGTACTGCCGTTTCTTATGCTAGGAATTATCTGGACGTACCAGATTGTTCTATATATGTGTAACTATGAAAAAAGACGTTAAGGGTAACGATCCGCTGCGGTTTCGTGGACAGTTGACGTTAAGGAAACTGGTGTTCCATCCTGTCAAAAACAAGGCCGCCGGCACTGACAGTCTTGTTTCTGATGGGATGGAACGGCAGAAGAGGAGGAGTATATGAGTTTAGTAGTGGAAAATCTGACAAAGCGGTTTGGAGAGAAAACAGCGGTTGACCATCTGTCCTTTTCCATGGAGACACCGGGGGTATTTGGCCTTCTGGGAACCAATGGGGCGGGCAAGACCACCACGATCCGGACCATACTGGGGATTATGGAAGCTGATGAAGGAAAAGCCCAGTGGAATGGAAGAAAGATCAACAGGGAGACACTGGCTTTCGGCTATCTGCCGGAGGAGCGCGGCATCTATATGAAGACAAAGGTTCTGGAACAGCTTATTTATTTCGGGATGCTGCGCGGCATGAAGCGGGAAGCAGCGAAGAAAGCAGCCCTTGGCTATATGGAACGCCTTGGGGTGATGGAGTACAGAAATATGCCCGCAGAAAAGCTTTCAAAGGGAAACCAGCAGAAGGTGCAGCTGATATCTGCCATTATCCATAATCCGAGGCTTGTCTTTCTGGATGAACCTTTTTCCGGCCTGGACCCGGTGAACGGCAAAATGCTGAGGGATCTGGTGTCTGAGCTTGTGGAAGAGGGGAAATATATTATTCTGAGTACGCATCAGATGGAGACCGTAGAAGAATACTGTAAGAACCTTCTGATCCTGAACAGGGGCAGAACAATCCTGCAGGGGAATTTAAAAGAGATTAAATCGGCGTTTGGCCATACCAATCTATGTGTTTCTGTAAATGCAGAGGTGGAGGAGATAGCCAGAGAAGAAGGACTGGACGTTTTTGAAGTGCGTGCCGCTGAGACAGAGTATAAAATCAATGGGGATGAGATGGCTCACAGATTCCTGAAAAGAATGCTGGATGCAGGGATCTACCCAAACAAATTTGAAATCCGGGAACCATCTTTACAGGAGATTTTCGTCAGAAAGGCAGGGGAGACAGAATGAGACAGGTAACAACAGTATTTTCATACACCTTAAAAGAGGCAGCCAGAAAGAAAGCTTTTATTGTATCAACCGTGATCATTATGGTCATGGTGCTGGGTCTGTGTCTGGCTCCGCGGATCATATCAGCCGTGAAGGGCAGCGGCGGCGAGAAAGAGACGGGCACGGCAGGCACGGAAAATTCTTCAGAACAGATCGCTGTGGACGAAGATGCACCCGTCTGTTACCTGATCGACCAGACCGGGATCTTTGAGAAAAATCTGGATTCCTTGAGAAAGATATATATGGACAGGAATTTTAAGATTGCCTCAAAAGAGGAGGAGGAAGGCATCCGTGCTGAGATCAGAGAAAATGAAAATAACGCTCTGATCTCCATTGAGGAGAAGGACGGAGTTCCCTTTATCCATGTGGTAAATGCTAATTTCATGAAGGGAATAAGCGCTCAGAAAATATCAGATGAGTGTAATAAAATATGGCAGAAGAATGTCCTGGAGGAGAGTGGTGTGGACAGCCGGACCATTGAAGAATCCACGCTGTCTCTGCCATACACAGAGGAATCCGTAGGTGATATGGATGTTACAGGCTACATCCTGGGCCTGGCCGTGGTATTTATCATGTTTTTTGCAGTATATTATTACGGCTACGGCGTTGCCATGTCTGTGGCATCGGAAAAGACCTCCCGGGTTATGGAGACCTTGGTGGTCTCAGCAAAACCATCCAGGATCCTCATCGGAAAATGTCTGGCAATGGGCGTCCTAGGACTGATCCAGATGGTGGTTATCATTGCCTTTGCAGTTATATGCTACACGGTTTTTGTGCCTGCGAACTTTAATATAGGCGGAGTTGCAATTAGTTTTTCCAGCATCACACCGTTCACGGTTTTCATTTTACTGGTTTATTTTATACTCGGATATGCATTGTATGCGGTGATGAATTCTGTATGCGGCGCGGCTGTGAGCAAGGTGGAAGACCTGAACTCAGCTATGATGCCTGTAATGTTTATCAGTCTTGGCAGCTTTTATCTGGGATATTTTACAGCTATCGCCGGAGGCGGAAGCAGCGGATTGGCCAAATTTGCCATGTATCTGCCGTTCTCCTCACCGTTTTCCGTACCGTTTACTCTGCTGACAGGCGGGATGAAGACAGGGGATCTGTTGGTTTCCATGGGCCTTCTCCTTCTCTTTATCATTGTGATCGCGGCAGTGTCGATCAGGGTGTACAGTGCATCTGTTCTCCATTACGGCAATAAGCTGAAAATGAAAGAACTTTTAAAAATGAGATGATCAATAGAATGCAGTAAAAAAGAGGGAACAGCCGGCTGGTCGTTCCCTCTTTTTCATGAAATTATTGTAACTGTCAAGTACCCTCAAAGTTTCAGGCAAAAAATCCATGCAGATTCGCCTTTGGCGATGGGATTTTTAAACCGTTACAAATTATTTAACTTTGGAAAGTGCCGCATTATCAGCAACGATTGTCACATCAGGATGAAGCTGCAGGATGGATGCAGGAACCTGAGGGGTGATCGGTCCGTTGATGATCTTGTTAAGGATTTCCGCTTTATCCTCACCGCTTACCACAACAAGGATTTTTTTAGCACTCATGATGGTTCCGATACCCATGGTGTAGGCCTGTCTCGGTACATCAGATTCTTTTTCAAAGAAACGTTTGTTGGCCTGGATCGTGCTCTCTGTCAGGTCAACACAATGTGTGATCTTGGGGAATTCCTCTGCAGGCTCGTTAAAGCCAATATGTCCGTTGTGTCCAAGGCCCAAAAGCTGCAGGTCAATGCCCCCCAGATCCTGGATGATCTGCTCATACATCTGGCAGGCTTTGTTGCTGTCCGCTTCCTGTCCGTCCGGTACAAAAGTATGGTCTTTGCGGATATTTACATGGTCGAACAGATTTGTATTCATAAAGTAACGGTAGCTCTGGTCATTTTCAGGACTTAATCCTCTGTATTCATCCAGATTGCAGGAGGAAAGTGTGGAGAAATCCAAATCCCCGTTTTTATACCATTCAACCAGGTTCTTGTATGTGCCTACCGGTGTGGAGCCGGTTGCCAGACCGAGAACACAGTCAGGTTTTAATACAATCTGAGCAGCAATGATGTGTGCTGCTTTTTTGCTCATTTCATCGTAGTCTTTTGTTCTGTAGATTTTCATAACACATTCTCCTTTATTGCGAGCCCCCGTTTCACCGTGCTCTTTTTCTTCATTATAATATGAATAGTCTTGTAAAACAATGATAAAATTCTGAAAGAAGTTTCAGAATTATGGCCTTTCGGCAAGCAGTTTAATGGATGAGGCATATTCGGACGGGGTCATGCCTGAGAGCTTTTTGAACTGCCTGGAAAAATAATGGATGGAAGTATAGCCAAGGAAATCTGATATCTGCGTAAAATTGTGGTGATTCTCCCGGATGAGCTGTTTTGCCAGCTCGATCTTAAGCCGTGAGAAGTATTCAATGACACCACACTGGTTCTGCTCCCGGAAAAGCTTCTGAAGCTGGGAGCGGCCGATCAGGTTTTCTCTGCAGATCTCATCAATGGTCAGATGCTCACGGATATGTTCCTCCAGATAAGCGGTGATCCGCTTGTAAATGATGGCATCATTTTTCTGTTTGATGGATTTGACTACAGCAGGTGCAGTGCTGCGGCCTTTTAACTGCTCCCGCACAAGGTGTATGAGCAGATGTTCCAGATAAAGCTTGATCAGTTGTTCGGAACCGAAATCTGCCCCTGGGTGCCGTTCCATATGGGTAGTATACGGGTCATCAAGGGGTGTGGCAATGCAGTGTTTGGCTTCGTAAATGATCTGAGCCATGAGATAACGGGCTGTTTCACCGATTTCGGTTATAAGCCCCTCAAAATACTGCATGGCAGGAGAACTGCATTCAAATGAGATAACCACCAGGTTCGGCGCGATCCGGCCATTGGCCTTCAGGCTGTGGAATTCATTCGGTTTGTGGAAGGCAACCTGCCCCCTCTTCAATGTGTGGGGCCTGTCGCCGGCCATGATATCCACCTCTCCTTTATCAACGCAGACAAATTCCCAGAAATCATGGGATTCCCCGGGAAAATTAAAGTCACTCATATATTCAAAATAGTGTATGGTGACAACTTTGGAGATACTGATATCTTCTCTTAATTCAAGACTTTCAAATGGCATAAAACACCTCCATAGCATGAATACATTATAAAACAACTTTTCCAGAAAAACCATATCGTTTCGCCAGTTGGACTATTACGGAAAAAAAACAGCAAGAAATGCAGGGATGCTGTCTGTAATGAGACATATCACCAGGCTGAACCGAAAATGCATTTGTACAATCAGATTGCCATATCAGTAAAGTTATTATGTCGCCTGTAGGATATGTGTTGCTGAATATAGATACACTTACTTTATTTATAGTGCTATATGCATAAAAAAATCGTCAAAAATTGTGGTATAATACGGAATTATAAATTTAAGATATTATTAAGATAAATAACATATTAAATTGTGTAAAGAACAATTGTACAAATATGATATACTAAAGTTATTGTTCACATAACAGTCCTGCCTTTTGCTTTTCCGCCAGGTGCTGTTCCGGGAAGCATTTTCCTAAAGGGAGTGCTGTGCATTGAAATTGCTTTTACTTGTGGTGAAAAAAAGGGATGTGTAGTATAATGTTTAACAGGCAGGAATACAAGGGTATCCTGTGTCCGGAAAACGCATTCATAAGGAGGAGCAGTGAAGATGAAAGAACCGGTATTAGTAGTTATGGCAGCAGGGATGGGAAGCCGTTACGGCGGGCTGAAGCAGATTGACCCGATCGACGAACAGGGACATATCATTATGGATTTTTCCATCTATGATGCAGTGAAGGCAGGGTTTAAGAAAGTAGTATTTATTATAAAGAGAGCCAATGAGAAGGATTTCAGGGAGGCCATCGGTGACAGGCTGGGCAGACAGATCCGGGTGGAATATGTATTTCAGGATCTGGAGAATATCCCGGAAGGTTTTGCCGTGCCTGAGGGCAGGGAGAAACCATGGGGTACCGGACACGCGGTCCTTAGCTGCATGGATGTGGTGGATGCACCTTTTGCGGTGATCAACGCAGATGATTATTACGGTGCCCATGCATTCCGGATGATCTATGATTACCTGACTACTCATGAGGACGATGATAAATACCGTTATACCATGGTGGGCTATGTGCTTGAGAATACGCTTACAGAGAACGGGCATGTGGCAAGAGGCGTCTGTGAGACAGATGAGGATCATCATCTTGTGGGGATCCACGAGAGGACCCATATTGAGAAGCGGGCAGACGGCACTGCTTACACGGAGGATGAGGGCAGAACCTGGACAGAGATCCCAAAGGGAAGCACAGTGTCCATGAATATGTGGGGCTTTACAGTCAGTATGCTGAAGGAACTGAGAAACAGATTTCCTCTGTTCCTTGAGAAAAATCTGCAGAGTAATCCCATGAAGTGTGAATATTTCCTTCCCTCAGTGGTTGGAGAGCTTCTGGCTGAAGATAAGGCTACCGTGGAAGTCCTCAAATCCATGGATAAATGGTACGGCGTTACATATAAAGAGGATAAGCCGGTGGTAGTTGCTGCCATCAGAAAATTAAAAGAAAGCGGCCTATATCCGGAGAAACTTTGGGAGGAATAACAAGTGAGCGGCGAGGAACTGATACGCAGAGAGGTAATTGAGAATTTTACATTTCCGGGGAAGCTGGTGGAGGAGATCCCATACGGCAGCGGACATATAAATGATACCTTCCGTCTGGTCTTTGAGACGGAACAGGGCAGGAAAAGATATATCCTTCAGAGGATGAACAAGAGCATTTTCCATAAGCCTGTGGAGCTGATGGAGAATATTGTTGGGGTCACATCCTGGCTCAGGAAAAAAATCCTGGAAAACGGCGGGGATGCCGACCGGGAGACCCTGAACATTGTCTCGGCCGGAGATGGAAGGCCATATTATCTGGACTCTGCCGGTGACTACTGGAGAGCGTATCTGTTCATCGAAGGCGCAAGCTGTTATGATAAGGTGGAGAAAAAGGAAGATTTTTACCAGAGTGCAGTTGCGTTCGGGCATTTCCAGGGACTGCTGGCGGATTATCCGGCGGAAACCCTGCATGAAACCATTGTAAATTTCCATAATACAGCAAGCCGCCTGGATGATTTTAAGGCAGCCGTACAGCGGGATGCCTGCGGTCATGCAGGGGATGTGCAGAGGGAGATCCGGTTTGTTCTGGAGCGGGAGCACCTGGCCTATGTGCTGGGAGAGATGCAGGCAGAGAAGAAACTGCCTCTTCGGGTTACCCACAATGATACAAAGCTCAACAATATTATGATTGATGATAAGACCGGCAAGGCCATCTGTGTCATTGACCTGGATACAGTCATGCCGGGACTGGCGGTCAATGACTTTGGAGATTCCATCCGTTTCGGCGCCAGCACTGCGGATGAGGACGAGAGGGATCTGGCGAAAGTCTCATGTGACATGGAATTGTTTGAGCTGTACACGAAAGGGTTCGTGGAGGGCTGCGCAGGCAGCCTGACAGATGAGGAGCTGGACATGCTGCCTATCGGTGCCATGGTTATGACATACGAATGCGGCATGCGTTTTCTGGCTGATCATCTGGACGGGGATGTGTATTTCAAGACACACCGGGAGGGACATAACCTGGACCGGTGCCGTACACAGTTTAAGCTGGTTGCGGATATGGAGAAAAAGCTCTCTGCCATGAATGCCATTGTGGACAAGTACAGGTAGGGTGAAAGATAGAGAAAATTTTCCTTTTCTTTTCACAAAAAAAGTGTTACAGTAGTTATGAACAGAAAATATGTTTTAAAACAGGATAGTTAGAAGGAGGAGTTAAAATGGCAATTTTAGTGACAGGCGGTGCTGGTTACATCGGAAGCCATACGGTAGTGGAACTGCAGACTGCAGGATATGATGTAGTGGTACTGGACAACCTCAGTAACTCCAGTGAGAAATCTTTACAGAGAGTGGAGAAGATCACAGGCAAACCGGTTACCTTTTATAAGGCAGACATTCTTGACAGGGATGCACTGAATGCTGTTTTTGAAAAAGAGAGCATTGATTCCTGTATCCATTTTGCAGGTCTTAAAGCGGTAGGGGAGTCTGTACAGAAACCCTGGGAATATTATGAGAATAATATTGCCGGTACCCTGACTCTGGTGGATGTCATGAGAAAACATGGCGTGAAGAATATCATTTTCTCATCCTCCGCAACCGTATACGGGGATCCGGCTTTTGTACCTATCACAGAAGAGTGCCCAAAAGGCCAGTGTACCAACCCATATGGCTGGACAAAATCCATGCTGGAGCAGATCCTCATGGATATCCAGAAAGCTGACCCGGAGTGGAATGTAGTGCTTCTGCGTTATTTCAACCCAATCGGTGCTCATAAGAGCGGCATGATCGGTGAGAACCCCAACGGTATTCCTAACAACCTGATGCCATATATCACACAGGTAGCTGTGGGTAAATTAAAAGAGCTGGGCGTGTTCGGCAATGACTATGATACGCCCGACGGAACCGGTGTGCGTGATTACATACATGTGGTAGACCTGGCAAAAGGCCATGTGAAAGCCCTGAAGAAAATTGAGGAGAAAGCAGGCCTGAAAGTATACAATCTGGGAACCGGTATCGGTTACAGTGTTCTTGACATTGTCAATAACTTTGAGGAAGCAACCGGCGTGAAAATCCCGTATGTGATCAAAGACCGCCGCCCGGGCGATATTGCCACCTGCTATTCCAGCGCTGAGAAAGCAGAAAAAGAACTGGGATGGAAAGCGGAATTCGGAATCAAGGAAATGTGTGCGGATTCCTGGAGATGGCAGTCTAATAACCCGAATGGCTATGATGAGTAAGAAATAAAGTTTTTGAGGGGCGGATCATTTGTGTCCGTCTCTTATTATGCACAAAAACAAAGACAGTGCCTGCCATATAGAATGGTGAGGCGCTGTCTTTCTATTATTAATACAATTTTTTATGCTCGTAAACCGGTTCACAGGTAAGCTGGACAGCCAGCTTCTGGAAAATGGTCCTGTCCACAGAGGAGAGCATCACAGAGGAGTGCACCTGGCAGCCTTTCAGTTTGGGGAGCTGTTCCAGTGCTTTCTTTGCCACATCGCTGGTTGCAGCAGAGCTTGACAGAGCGATAAGCACTTCGTCTGTGTGCAGCCGCGGATTCTTGCTGCCCAGATAAGCTGTTTTCAGCTTCTGGATAGGCTCAATAGAAGCCGGGGAAATGACATGGGTCTCATGAGGAATCTCTGCCAGTTCCTTCAAGGTGTTGAGCAGAAGCGCCGCGGAAGCGCCCAGCAGATCAGAGGTTTTTCCTGTGATCATTCGTCCGTCCTCCAGTTCCAGTGCAGCGGCAGGGGCACCTGTGACTTCTGCCCTGATAAGTGCTGCTGAGGTGACTTTCCGGTCATCTGTGGAGATGTGGGCCTGTTTCATCAGAAGCTCTAATTTGAATACCTCTTCCTGGGTGCGGGTGCCCTCTGCCAGTCCGTCAATGGCCTGATAGTAACGGCGGAGGATCTCCTGTTTGGATGCCTCCTTGCACGCTTCATCGTCAAAGATACAGTTTCCGGCCATGTTGACGCCCATATCCGTTGGTGACTGGTAAGGGCACTGACCGAAGATGCGCTCGAATATGGCGCTGAGGACAGGAAAGATCTCCACATCCCGGTTATAATTGACGGTTGTGACACCATAGGCATCCAGATGGAAGGGGTCGATCATGTTCACGTCATTTAAGTCAGCAGTTGCCGCCTCGTAAGCCAGATTCACCGGATGTTTCAGCGGAATGTTCCAGATGGGGAAGGTCTCAAACTTGGCATAGCCTGCGTGAACTCCTCTTTTGTGCTCATGGTAGAGCTGGGACAGGCAGGTAGCCATTTTGCCGCTTCCGGGCCCCGGTGCTGTGACG
Organism: Blautia marasmi; assembly: GCF_900258535.1. Taxonomy (NCBI): domain Bacteria; kingdom Bacillati; phylum Bacillota; class Clostridia; order Lachnospirales; family Lachnospiraceae; genus Blautia; species Blautia marasmi. The sequence continues at coordinate 1,033,320 of NZ_OIWX01000001.1, read as the reverse complement.
ACCACAAGGGGTCTGGTGGTTTCAATGTATTGGTTTTTGCCATAGCCTTCATCGCTGACGATGAGGGGAATATTGCTTGGATATCCCTCAATGGGATAGTGAAGATACACTTTAATTCCCAGTTTTTCCAGTTTGTCCTTGTATTTATTGGCACTGTTCTGTCCGGAGTACTGGGTGATGACAACGCTTCCCACATAAAAGCCTCTGCCTCTGAAAGAGTCGATCAGGCGGAGTACATCAATATCGTAAGTAATGCCTAAATCCCCGCGGACTTTATTTTTCTCAATATCGCCGGCGCTGATAACGATAACGATCTCTGCGTGGTCACTGAGCTGCATCAGCATGCGCAGCTTACTGTCAGGGGCAAAGCCGGGCAGAACCCTGGATGCGTGGTAGTCGTCGAAGAGCTTGCCGCCGAATTCCAGATACAGTTTGTTGTCAAACTGGTTGATCCGCTGGCGGATGTGTTCTGACTGCATGGATAAATACTTGTCATTATCAAATCCGATTTTCATTTTTTTCTATGCCTCTATTCTACAAAATATTGGGGTATGTGATAGTTACTATTCATAGTCACTGTCCCGCCAGGTGTTTTGCAAAGCAAAATCCCGAGTTGGCCAGCGCCGAAATGCAATTTATTGCATTTTGTGTGCATCGCGAAGCGTGTTACTGTTCACAGAACTGCGTTTTTTGCAGGGCTATGAATAGTGACATGTGATGTCGCCTTCCATAGTATACTACAAAAGATAGAGGAAATTCCAGTGGCTTAGGGAAAAATATATTATTTTGTTCAGATTACACAGAATAACAGGTAAATTAACAAAAGTTTTATAAATGTGTCGTCTTTTTCATAATCTTCTTATTGATTTATCAAGTCCCAATCCGTATAATAGAAGAGATAATAATAGGAGGAAAGAGATGGATCAAAACCAAAATAGAAACCAGGACCCAAACAAAAAAAGTCCTCAAAATAAGCAGTCCCTTTTGGTGCTCCTGATTTGTATAATAGTCATGCTGCTCTGCATGAATATGATGACAAAGATAGGCAGAGGAGATTCCAGCAAAATAAAATACAGTGAATTTATCACTATGCTGGACAAGGGGGAAGTAGAGAGTGTAGTCCTCAAGTCCGATACACTCACCATCACCCTGAAGCATGGCGCGGGAGTTGCAGCGCAGACCAAGACCACCACACTGATGGAGGATTTGAGCGAACTTACCAAAAGGCTTGAGAAAGCAGGTATCAAAGACTTTGATAAGGAGCAGCCCAATATAGCGGGAGAGCTGATCTACAGTTTGCTGAGTATTCTCATACCCGTTGTTTTGATGGTGGCCCTGTTCAGCTTTATGTTCCGCCGGATGAACAAAGGCGGCGGCATGATGGGCGGTGTAGGCAAGAGCAAGGCGAAGGCCTATGTGCAGAAGGAGACCGGTGTCACCTTTAGGGATGTGGCCGGTCAGGATGAGGCAAAAGAATCCCTGCAGGAGGTTGTTGATTTTCTCCACAACCCCGGCAAATATACAGCCATCGGTGCAAAGCTCCCAAAAGGTGCCCTGTTAGTAGGCCCTCCGGGAACCGGTAAGACACTGCTTGCAAAAGCGGTAGCCGGGGAAGCCCATGTTCCATTTTTCTCCCTGTCCGGTTCTGACTTTGTGGAAATGTTCGTAGGTGTAGGTGCCTCCCGTGTGCGTGATCTGTTTGAGGAGGCAAAGAAGAATGCCCCTTGTATCATTTTTATTGATGAGGTGGACGCCATCGGCAAAACCCGTGATACCAGGTTCGGCGGCAATGACGAGCGTGAACAGACCCTGAACCAGCTTCTGGCTGAGATGGATGGATTTGACACATCGAAAGGTCTTTTGATCCTGGCAGCCACCAACAGACCGGAGGTATTGGACCCGGCGCTTCTGCGTCCCGGACGTTTTGACAGACGTGTTATTGTGGACAGACCCGATTTAAAAGGCAGGGTAAACATTCTGAAAGTACATGCAAAGAGTGTCTCTCTGGACGAAACGGTGGATTTGGAAGCAATTGCCCTTGCAACGTCAGGAGCTGTAGGTTCTGACCTGGCAAATATGATCAATGAGGCGGCCATCCTAGCTGTCAAGAACGGCAGAAAGGCAGTAGCCCAGAAAGATCTGCTGGAGGCTGTGGAGGTTGTGCTGGTTGGTAAAGAGAAGAAGGATAGGATCTTAAGCGCTGAGGAGCGTAAGATCGTCTCATACCATGAAGTGGGCCATGCCCTTGTAAGTGCCCTTCAGAAAGACTCTGAGCCTGTTCAGAAGATCACCATTGTGCCCCGTACCATGGGTGCTCTGGGATACGTGATGCATGTGCCGGAGGAAGAAAAATTCCTGAATACCAGAAAAGAACTGGAAGCCATGCTGGTGGGATACCTGGGCGGCCGTGCTGCTGAGGAGATTGTGTTTGACACAGTGACCACCGGTGCTGCAAATGATATTGAGCAGGCAACAAAAGTGGCACGGGCCATGATCACCCAGTATGGTATGTCTGACCGTTTTGGCCTTATGGGGCTTGCGGATACCCAGAGCCAGTATCTGGATGGCCGTGCGGTATTAAACTGCGGTGATGCCACGGCAACAGAGATTGATCATGAAGTGATGAAGCTTCTGAAGGTTTCTTATGACGAAGCAAAACGTCTTCTGGCTGCCAACCGGGAAGCCCTTGACAAAATAGCGGATTTCCTCATTCAGAGGGAGACGATCACCGGCAAAGAATTTATGAAGATCTTCAGGGAGATCAAGGGAATCGCAGAGCCTGAAGAGAAAAAAAGGATCGCGGAAAAAGACGGAGCGCCGTCAGTGCCTGTCATTGAGGCTCCGGACGATACGATAGCTTCATCCGGGGACAATGTCCCCACAGAGGAGGAAGAAAAAAATAATCGTACACCTGTTCCTTTTAGCTGAATGATATGATAGAATAATAGAAAACACGCGCTGCGAGTTTTCCATTATCATGAATAAAGGAAGTTATCGCATGGCGGTAACTTCTTTTTCTTTATTTATCAAGAAAGTCCATCAGAAAAGGTAATAGCAGTAAGGAGGAATAGATGTTTAACATAGAGGAAGAACTGAAAAAGCTGCCCGCCAGACCTGGGGTCTATATCATGCATGATGCGGACGACACCATTATATATGTGGGCAAGGCGATCAGCTTGAAGAACCGGGTGCGCCAGTATTTTCAGGGCAGCCGGAACCTGGGTATCCGTAAGGAGCAGATGGTGGAACAGATCGCCAGATTTGAATACATCGTCACGGATTCCGAATTGGAAGCTCTGGTCCTGGAGTGCAATTTAATAAAAGAGCATACACCAAAATACAACATTCTTTTAAAGGATGACAAGACATATCCCTTTATCAAGGTTACGGTTGGGGAGGATTACCCGAGAATACAGATCGTCCGCAGGGTTAAGAAGGATAAATCACGTTATTACGGCCCTTATTCCAGTGCTATGGCTGTAAAAGACGTGGTGGAGCTGACTACAAAGCTTTACCGGCTGAGGACGTGCAGCAGAAATCTTCCCAGGGATATAGGGAAAGAGCGTCCCTGTCTTTACCATCAGATCCACCAGTGCGATGCACCCTGCCAGGGGTATATTTCCAAGGAAGAATATAAGAAAAAAGTGGATGAACTGCTGGATTTTTTAAACGGCAATCACAAAGAAATCTTAAAAGAGCTGGAAGAAAAAATGCTTGCTGCATCTCAGGAAATGAATTTCGAGGATGCAGCCCAGTACAGAGACTTGATCCAGAGCGTGAAACGGATCGGTGAAAGGCAGAAGATCACGGACCAGCACGGGGAGGACAAGGATGTTGTGGCAGTTGCCCAAGATGGGGAGGATGCTGTGGCACAGGTATTCTTTATCCGGGGCGGCAAACTTATAGGAAGAGACCATTTCTATCTGAAGGTTGCCAAGGAGGACCCGCGTGCCCAGATCGTGTCCAGTTTTCTGAAACAGTTTTACGCGGGGACTCCGTTTATCCCAAAAGAGATCATGATCCAGGAGGAGATTGAAGACCGGGAGGTCATATCCCAGTGGCTGGAAAAGAGAAAGGGAAGAAAAGTACACATACGGATACCAAAGAAGGGCACTAAGGAAAAGCTTGTGGAACTGGCCCAGAGGAATGCGGAACTTGTACTTAACCAGGATAAAGAGCGCATAAAACGTGAGGAGGGCCGTACGATCGGCGCATCCAAAGAAATTGCCGGTATGCTGGGACTGCCAAAAATGGAGCGGATAGAGGCCTATGATATATCCAATATCAGCGGATTCCAGTCAGTTGGTTCCATGATCGTCTACGAAAAAGGCAGGCCAAAACGCAGTGACTACCGCAAATTCCGCATCAAGTCTGTTCAGGGACCAAACGATTACGCCAGTATGGAGGAGGTCCTTACACGCCGCTTTGTGCATGGACTGGATGAGCAGGAAGCCAGAAGAAAAGAAAATCTGGATGAGGAGTTCGGAAGTTTCACACGTTTTCCGGATCTAATCATGATGGACGGCGGCAGGGGACAGGTCAACATTGCGCTGGAGGTACTGGGCAAGCTGAATCTGCAGATACCGGTCTGCGGTATGGTAAAGGATGATAAGCACAGGACCAGAGGGCTGTATTACAATAATAAAGAGATTCCCATCGACAGGAACAGCGAGGGGTTCAAGCTGATCACAAGGATCCAGGATGAGGCCCACCGCTTTGCCATTGAATTCCATCGTTCTTTGAGAAGTAAGGGCCAGGTACATTCTATCCTGGATGATATTCCCGGTATCGGTCCTGCCAGACGAAAAGCCCTTATGAAGCAGTTTCCGGGGCCGGATAAGATCAAGGAGGCTTCCGTGGAGGAATTGAAGGCAGTCCCCTCCATGAATGAGCGCGCAGCGGAAGCAGTGTATGGATTCTTCCACAAGGAGCAAGAAAAAAAGGAATAGTTTGGGCAGGCTTGTTGAACTTCCAAATGCCTTATGATAAACTAGATAAGAAGAATTGTAGCGGTACGGGTAAGTTACGGAACAGTTACAAGAAATGTTGAAAAGGAGAGCGTGCCATATGAAAGGTGTAGAACTGAAAAAGCTGATACAGGAATTAAAACTGTATAATAAGACACCGGATATTGATATTTCCAAGAAAAGAATCACCACACCTGATATTAACCGTCCAGCACTGCAGCTGACAGGATATTTGGAGCATTTTGAGAATGAGCGTGTACAGATAATCGGATATGTAGAATACACATACCTGCTTCATCTGGGGCGTGAGAAGAAAATAGAGGCTTTTGAGCGTTTTGTCTCCAGCCAGATCCCCTGTGTGATCTTCAGCACCATGACAGAGCCGGACGAAGATATGCTGGAGCTGGCTATGAAATACGAGGTGCCTATTCTGGTGACAGAGCAGACAACCTCCACCTTTATGGCAGAGATCATTCGCTGGCTGAACGTTCAGCTTGCGCCGTGTATCTCCATCCATGGTGTTTTGGTGGACGTGTACGGTGAAGGTGTACTGATCATGGGTGAGAGCGGTATTGGAAAAAGTGAGGCGGCTCTGGAACTGATCAAACGAGGACACCGCCTCGTCAGTGATGACGTGGTAGAGATCCGCCGTGTCAGTGATGTGACGCTGGTTGGTTCAGCACCGGATATCACCCGTCATTTTATCGAACTGCGGGGTATCGGCATTATTGACGTGAAGACCCTGTTCGGTGTGGAGAGTGTGAAAAACACCCAGTCAATTGATCTAGTCATCAAACTGGAAGAGTGGAACAAAGACAGGGAATATGACCGTCTGGGCATGGAGGAAGAATATACGGAGTTCTTGGGCAACCGGATCGTATGCCATTCCCTCCCTATCCGCCCGGGCAGAAATCTTGCTGTTATTGTGGAATCCGCTGCGGTTAACCACAGGCAGAAAAAGATGGGCTACAATGCGGCACAGGAACTGTACCGCCGTGTACAGGAGAATATGGCAAAGAAGAGAAGCGAGGAGGACGAAGACTGATGACTGCATGGTGTTTTGGAATAGACCTGGGAGGAACAAGCGTAAAATGTGCACTGTTTCAGACAGACGGCACAGTGGAGGAAAAGTGGGAGATCAAAACCCGCGTGGAGAATGAGGGAAAAGAGATCCTTCCTGATATTGCGAAAACGATCCTTGCCAAGATGGAAGAAAGAAAGATTGCAAAAGAAGAGGTGGCAGGTGTAGGGATCGGAATTCCCGGACCGGTGGATGAATACGGGGAGATCGCCTGTGCAGTCAACCTTCACTGGGGAAGAAAGAACATCGAAAAAGAGCTGGCAGAGTTGACCGGTCTTGTGGTAAAAGCCGGAAATGATGCCAATGTGGCAGCCCTCGGTGAGATGTGGAAGGGCGGCGGCCAGGGGTCTAAAAACCTGATCCTGGTCACGCTGGGAACCGGTGTAGGCGGTGGTATTATTGTCAATGAAAAAATGGTGACAGGTGCCCACGGAGCCGGCGGCGAGATCGGACATGCCTCTGTGGAGATGGACGAGGAGGAAGCCTGCAACTGCGGCAACAAGGGGTGTCTGGAACAGTACGCCTCAGCCACAGGGATCGCCAGACTGGCAAGGCGTGCCATGACATCCTGTGAAGAGGATTCAGTACTGCGGGGAATTCGGAATGTGACAGCAAAGGACGTGTTTGACGCCTACAAGGATGGGGACGCACTGGCAGCCAAAGTGGTGGATCAATTTGCGCGTTACCTGGGCAATGCCCTGGCAATCTTCTCCTGCGTTGCAGACCCTGATGTTATCGTGATCGGCGGCGGTGTCTCCAAAGCGGGACAAGTGCTGATTGACTGTGTGGAAAAATACTTCAGACAGTATGCATTTACAGCCTGCAAGGATACAAAAATAAAGCTGGCAACTCTGGGCAATGATGCCGGGATCTATGGAGCGGCAAAATTGATCTTGAGTAAATGATCCGGCACAACTTAAAAGGAGCATTTCCAATCTGAACCGATTGGAAATGCTCCTTTTTTATAAACTATTCAGTCTCTCCGCCGCCTTCAGGGGGAGCCGGGTCGGGCGTATCCGGTGTATCGGGCGTATCCGGCGTGTCCGGAGTATCGGGTGTATCAGGATTGTCCGTTGGTGTATCGCCTCCGGGTGTATCCGTGGGGGTATCACCGGGATTATCCGTTGGTGTATTGCCGTTATTATCCGGCGGCGTATTAGCCGGATTGTCTGTAGGTGTATCCGTAGGTGTGTCAGTCGGCTCGTTGTTTTCCTCAGCCGGAGGCGTGTATACTTTGTTGGAGTGGACATTACACCGTTTCTTTGGTATCTCATCCGTTTCAAAATACTCTGTGATGGTTGGGCAGTTATAGTTTGGAAGCAGGCCCGTCTCGCTGCAGACTGTGGTTTTTGACACAGTTGCCGGCATCTTGAAATCAGTATCTGTCTTGCCTTCGTGGAGCCTCTGCATAATTTTACGCCATAAGTCCTGATGATAGGTTCGGTAATCACCGGATGGCAGTTTTGTATTATCATCATATCCTGACCACACCGTACAGGTGTAATAAGGGGTATATCCTGCAAACCAAAGGTCATTGTAGCCCTCTGTGGTACCTGTCTTACCAGCTACATGCATGTTGTCAAGCTGAAGTCTGGTACCTGTACCGTGGTCCACAACATCTTCCATAGCACTGGTGAGCAGATAAGCTGTGCTGGGTTTGATGACCTTTGTCTTTTCGGGTGTGTTATCAAGGAATACATTGCCATCCTCATCCAGGATCTTGGTATAGAACATTGGTTTGATATATGTTCCGTTGTTGGCAATCGCCGCATATGCGGCAGTCAGTTCCAGGTTGCTCACACCTCTTGTGATACCGCCAAGTGCGGTAGGCTGTCCGATATCGGAGTAGACCTTTCCGTCCACAGTCAGAGTATCAACAATAGAGGTAAAACCGAATTTCAGCAGATAATCGTATGCAAGCTGAGGTGTTACATCGGTAATACATTTTACGGCAACTACATTGACAGAATTTACGATAGCATCCCGGATGGTGGTAGGACCGCCATAGCTGCCGGTCAGCCAGTTCTTTACAGGTTTTCCGTTAGCGTATTCGTAAGGTTCATCATCATAAACGGTTGCCAGTGTCTTGTCACACTCATTCAGCGCCGGTGCATAGGTGGATACAATTTTGAAAGTAGAACCGGGCTGCCTTACGGTTCTGGTCGCTCTGTTCAGGGATAGACTGGTGGCTTTCTCGCCTCGTCCTCCCACAATTGCTTTTACATATCCTGTGTGCTGATCCATGATACACAAAGAGGACTGGGGCTGCGGTGTAAAATATGCCTGTTCCGCGATAACGGTACTTCCGTCCTCCGTCTTTGCTGCTTTGAAAGCATCAATATAGGATTGCGCCTGCTCCTGACTGTCAAAGAGAAGAGAGAAATTGGGATCTTCATTTTCTTTGAAATAAGTGGTCATCATTTCCTTGCTGAAGTTTTCTTCTGTCCCGTCCGGATGCGCGATGGTCAGCGCATAATCAAGTCCCACCTGGGTACCGGCAGGGAAGTTTTCCGGATTGCCGTACTCCTCATCGCATATCTGCTGGACTTGAGGATCCTGTGTGGTGTAGATGCGCAGACCACCGCTGTAAAGCGCATTGTAGGCCTGCTGTTCGGAATAACCCTTCTGGGTCATCAGATCATCAATCACCTGTCTTGTCAGCTCGTCAATGAAGTAGGAATAAGTATCGTCCTCCTCGGAGGATTCCGCTTCCACTGCCTGGATACGGTCATAAACATTGTCTGCCAGACATTCGTCATATTGTTCCTTTGTGATATAACCCTGGTCCAGCATATGCTCCAGGACATCCTGGCGTCTTTTCGCATTCTCTTCCGGGTTCACAGCCGGGTTAAAACGCGTGGGGTTCTGGCTGATACCGGCGATAACGGTTGATTCCGATAGTGTCAGCTCGCTGACGTCCTTATTGAAATAGCCGTGCGCGGCTGCCTGAACACCATAATTGCCATTGCCCAGGTTGATGGTATTCAGATAACTTTCCAGAATCTGATCCTTGTCCTTCAGCTGTTTTTCCAGCTGGATAGCCAGGTACTGTTCCTGGAATTTACGTTTGAAACGTTCTACTACAGACTCATTGGTCCAGTCTTTGAATACATTATTTTTCAGAAGCTGCTGGGTAATGGTACTGGCGCCTTCTGAAAATTTAAAACCACTGGTGATGCCTTTTACCCCTGCACGGACAATACCGCGCAAATCAATACCGTTGTGTTCATAAAAACGTTCATCCTCAATGGCGACTACTGCATGCTGCAGATCAAGAGGAATTTTATCAATAGTGACCGGCATACGGTTTGAGTTAGGTGCTGTCAGTTTCTGAAGCTGATTGCCGTCAGAATCATAGACAAAGGTTGCTGAGCCAATTGGCATTATATTTACGTCATCAATATCCGGCGCATTATCCAGCAGACCCTTGAAGGCACCAAAACCTACGCAGCCGCCGATTACCATTATGGCAATCAGGGAAATGAAAATGATGCGTATAAAAGAAACGTGTGCCTTCTTCCCCATCATAGTAGAGCGGGAGGAAAGCGAATTGCGCTTCTTATCAGTCGCACGTTTTCCAAAATTCATGTAGTTTGCCTCCTTTTCCTGATTATATACCATACCCATACCATCTATACAGAAGACCAGCTTGTCCGCGCCTGGTTTTGCCTGTTTTCCGGTAAAGATAAGAGGGCAATATAAGCAGTATACGTTCCTATTATAGCAAAATGGCATAGCGAAATAAAGTAGAACTTATAAATTTAATGGAATTTAAGAGAAAAGTTATAACTTACAGGGCGGCTGTCAAGGCGGAAAAATGGTTTGTCTGATAGTAGAATAGACAGTTATGAAACTGTAAACGTTTGCAGATATAAGGGGCGTATTTTCTATATATGGCTAATTACATAATAAGAAAAGAAAAAATAAAATAACTACAAATATATTACGAAAATGTTTTCAATTAATGTATGTAAGAATATGTAACTTATGCTCAAAATGTAAATAAAATTATTGTATAAAAAGTCAAATTGTACAAAAACATATTGACAAAAAGCAAGATAGAGGATACATTATAAATGTAAACGTTTTCGTAAATATAGAAGGAGGTTGTTATGCGGGTTGCTGTGATTGGAGCGGGGGGAATGGCTGCATCTCATTTCAAAGCATATCAGAGGATTCCGATGCTGGAAGTAATTGCTGTCTGTGATATTGACAGCAATGCAGCATCCAATGCAGGAAAAGAAATGGGGTGTAGGGCTTTTACTGATATGGATGCCATGCTGGATATCTGTGAACCGGATGCTGTAGATATCTGCCTACCGTCATTTCTCCATTTTGAGACAGTTATGAAATGCCTGGCGAGGAATCTGCATATTTTCTGTGAAAAGCCGTTGGCCCATACATCGACTGAAGCAGAACAGATTCTGAAGGAAGCAGATAGAAGAGGGCGTGTGATCCAGGTTGGGCAAGTCCTGCGGTTCTGGCCGGAATACCAGTATCTGAAGGAGTCTATCAGCAATGAGAAATACGGCAGATTATGCCATTTACTGATGCAGCGCCAATACGGTACGCATGAAGCGGGCAGTTGGTATATGGATCCGGAAAAGTGCAGGATGGCCTGTTTTGAAATGCACATACACGATACGGATTTTATCAACAGTATGTTTGGTCTCCCTGATTATGTGGATAGCGTGGGCCGGGAAGTACCGGGGATTCATTTAAGCTATATCTCCACCAGGTACCTGTATGCAGGGGCTGAAGCAGTGATGCAGGCGGAGGCAGGCTGGAGTGACTCATCGCTGGAATTTGCGGCGGGATACAGGGCGGTGTTTGAGCATGGAGTTTTGGAATACAAGGAAGGAGTGGTAAAAGAATACCCTGCAAATGAGGGGGCAAGGGAAGTTGATCTACAGGGAAGTATGGGGATCCCTTCAGATATTGTGGGGGTTATCAGGGAACTGAAGGAATTTGAGGCAAAAACAGAAGGAAGAAATGTGATTTCCCTGGTATCTGCCGAAAGCGCTGCTGATACCATATGGATACTGGAGAGGGAACAGGAATCGGCAGAACAAGGGAAAAAGATTTGCTGCAGGAGGAAAAGCAGAGACGCAAATGAGCGGAAATAGGAGGGTATTACCAGATGAAGAGAAGAATTGCTGTATTATTGGCCGGGTGTATGGTTATGACGGCTTTGGCAGGCTGCGGAAGCACAGGAGGAGAGCAGAAGGAAACGGAAACAGGTAGCAAAGAAAATAAGGAAGTAACAGAAAAAAGCCAGGACACAGGGGAGAGCAGCGGCGCAGAGGATACCATAAGCGGAGAGATCACCATGTGGACAGGTACCTGGAATGATGGCCTGATGGATACGCTGCTGGAGGGGTTTTATGAAAAATATCCGGATGTCAAAGTCAAATTTGAATATCTTCCCTGGGATGGTATGGAAGACAAGTATCTCTCCGCGCTTCAGGCAGGCGCGGGCCCTGACGTGCTGGATATGGCCATTGCCTGGACAATTCCTTACGCATCTATGGGAAAGCTTCAGAAACTGGACGAATACATAGAGAAAAATCAGATTGATGTATCAGATTATTATGAAGGTGCGGTAGAGACTTTATACAAAGACGGCAGTTATTATGCACTGCCGTACAGAAGCGAAACTATGTGTTTGTTCTATAATAAGGATTTGTTTGAAGCAGCAGGCCTGGACCCGGAATCACCACCTGCTACCTGGGAGGAACTGCGGGAGGACGCGGTTAAACTGACCAGCGGGGATGTCTATGGATTTGGTCTGTGCGGCAGCAATGCGGGAAATACTACAGCCCAGTTTTATAGCATGATGTTTTCAAAGGGGGTATCCCTGCTGAATGAGGACATGACAGCCGCCGCATTCAATACACAGGATGGGGTGGATGCGTTTACTTTTTGGTCAAACCTTTATCTGAAAGACAATGTAGTGCCGAAAAGTGTGCTGGAAAATGACAATACCACCAACAGAAACCTGTTTGCAGAGGGGAAACTGGCCATGTTCGTATCCGGAAGTTATGACATTGACCCCATTATGGAGGCAAATCCTGATATGAATATGGGATTTGCGCTGTGTCCCGGATTTGAAGGTAAGACAAGTGCCGCACAGCTGGGAGGATGGAATCTTGGCATGTCGGACACCTGTAAAAATCCGGATGCAGCCTTTGCGCTGATGAGTTACCTGGCTTCACCGGAAGTATCCGTGGATTTTAGCAGCACATTTTCTTCCTGTAAGTCAGCGGTAGACAATGAAAAATATGCGGATGAAAAGCTGAAAGTATTTATAGAAGCTATCAATTACGGCGTCCCGCTTCCGGGCAGCCCTTATATGAATCAGATCACAGACATTCTTTACAATGAAGCGCAGGCAGTGTTATCCGGCAGTAAAGACGCAAAAACAGCACTTGCGGACGCGGAGGCAAGTGTAAACAAAGCACTGCAGAATTAGCAAAAGAGCTGGGAGCCTGTTTGGAAGGCAGGCTCCCAAAGGAAGGGGCGGCATATGAGATGGTGAAAAAAAGGAGAATAATGAAGAAACAGAATTGGGGATATCTTTATATTGCCCCGGCGATGCTATTTGTTTTTATAGTTATGCTGGTGCCTCTTGTATACACGTTGGTAATGGGATTTTTTAAGACAGATCTCTTTACAGGCAGTATAACTTTTGCGGGTATTTCCCAGTTTGCGGACATATTCCAGGATGCCGTCTTTCGACTGGCGTTGAAAAATACACTTGTCTGGACCGTGGGAAGTGTTGTCTTTCAGTTTCTGATAGGGTTTATTATTGCAAATATATTAAATGCAAGCCGTTTACGGGGGAAAAATATCATCAGAATACTGTTGATGATACCCTGGGTTTTGCCAAGTGTAGTGAGTGCTATGGTATGGGACTGGTCTTACCATCCGGATTATGGGATCATCAATGAGATACTAAAAAGAATCGGTCTTATTTCGGAGAGCTTGAATTGGACATCCTCAGCAAATACAGCGCTTTTATCTGCGATCATTGTTAATGTCTGGAAAATGGTGCCGTTCGTGGTACTCATGACAGAGGCAGCACTGCAGGGTGTTTCCCAGGACCTGAAGGAAGCGGCCAGAGTCGATGGGGCCAGAGGGTATCAGGTGTTCTTTCATATTACAATACCCGAAATCAGTTCATCGGTAAATACGGTTATCCTGCTTCTGAGTATCTGGACTATGAATTCTTTTACCTTTATCTATCTGCTCACGGAAGGGGGACCGGCCCATGCGTCGGAAATATTATCCCTGTACATATACAGAGATGCATTTAAGAATTATAGTTTCGGAACAGCAAGTGCGGCGGCTTCGGTGCTGTTCGTGGTCACGGCAGCAATTGCGCTATTGTATAACAGGTATGTGATAAGGAGGGACAGGAATTCATGAGAAGTATGCAGACAGAAATGACATCCGGGACAAAACCGCTGGAAACGGCCGGGATTCTCTGTGCCTATATATTTCTGGCAGCCTGCTGTCTGGCAGCGTTGTTTCCAGCTGTATGGATGGTCCTGTCATCTATAAAACCGGCATCTGAGCTATTTATCTCGCCGCCCAGGTTTTTTACAGACAACCCTACATTTTCCAACTTTGCCCGCGTTTTATTTGAGACTTCTATACCCAGGTCTTTTCTTAACAGTCTGATGGTTGCATTGGCAGCGACCGTGTTTACACTGGTGGTTTCACTGCTGGCAGGTTTCGGATTTTCCAGGTTTGAGTTCAAGGGCAGCAGGACTTTATCTGCTTCACTGCTCTTTGGGCAGATGATGCCTGCAATTGTTCTTCTTCTGCCTCTTTATAAAATTTACAGCAGGATACATTTGATTGATACATATCAAGTAAATATTATTTCTAATATCGCGTTAAATGTACCAATGGCTGTGATGACACTGACTGCATTTTTATCCGGAGTGCCCAGGGAGCTTGATGAAGCGGCACTGATTGACGGATGTAATCGTCCCGGAGCTTTATTCCGCATTTTAGTACCGGTAATTTCACCGGGAATCGTCACAGTCTGTATCTATACATTTTTAAATACCTGGGAGGAGTTTATATTTGCTTTTAATTTTACGAATTCTGCACAATATAAAACACTGTCCATTGCGCTGAAAGAATTCAAAGGGCAGTTTATCATCGACTGGGGCGGGATGATGAGTGCGGCTGTTGTGATCGCTGTCCCGGTGCTGCTGATTTTTCTGCTGTGCAACAAGTATTTCATTAAGGGAATCACATCAGGGGCAGTCAAAGGGTAACAAGAAGAAAAAAGAAAGGCGGTAATATAAATGGAAAAGAATTTGAGATGTGCAGTCATAGGTATGGGGCTTCTGGGGAGCCAGCACGCAGACCATCTATTTAGTCACAAAAATACATCCGTGGCAGCAGTGTGTGACCAGAAGGCAGAGAAAGCAAGGGTTTGGGCAGAAGCACATGCCTGTTCCTGGTATGAAGATTTTACAGAGATGCTTGAAAAAGAAGAATTGGATTTGGTAGTGGTTGCGACCCAGGACCCTTATCACAAAGCGCCTATACTCGGGGCCTGTGAAAGAGGCGTTCCCTATGTCATCAGTGAGAAGCCGCTTACTACTTCTCTGGCGGACGCGTATGAAATACGAGAGGCGGCCCAAAAATCAGGAACCTGTATCAAGGTGTTGTTCCCCAATCGTTTTTATCCTCTGGACCGCAGTATACGTTTGCTTCTGCGAAAGGGGTATCTGGGGACACCTCAGTTCGGAGAAATGCGTATGGATGATTCCATTGATGTGCCCAGGAACTTATGGGGAAAGGACAGCAAAAAATTCTCAGCGATCTCTTCCCCTGCGTTCTTTCTCCTCAGCCATGCGGTGGATTTACTGCATTATTACTTTGCTCCGGGAAAAGTGGCCAGAGTATACGCAAAAGGTAAAAGAAGCGTGATTGGCAGCGAGTTTGATTTTCTGGACTGCCTGCTAACCTTTGACAATGGGATGATCATCCGTCTTAAGACAGAATGGACAAAGCGCATGGAAGAACTGGTGGAAAATTATGTACAGCTTACGGCCGAAAAAGGCGGGTTTGCCTATAATAAGACACCAGGATATGAGGCAGGACAGGGACTTAGGATCTATCTGGAAATTCCAAAGGAAAAAGCAGAGGAGGCAGCCGGCCTTCTGGAGCAGGAAGGTATACATGCAAAGTTTTCCTACAGTGAAAAAATGAAAGCATACAGATTCGATCTAAAGGCACAGGATAAAAATGATTTTGATTGGAATGAGGGAGTCTGCCTTTATGCGGATTCCTTTATGGAAAATGGGGAGCGTAAAGTGCCTTTCACAGATTTGGAGGAAGGTATCCGGCAGGTTGCAGTGGTAGAGGCCATACTCAATTCCGCAAGAGAGGACAAGGAAGTGATATTGGAGCCGTGAGAATTGGAAAAGTAGAGGCATATCCTGTAAGACTGCCGATCAAACCTCTCGCAGAGGGTGGTGTGGCACCATACCGCGGAAGCCGTGAGGCGAAAGGAACATCCTGGGTCACAGGGGTGATTTATAAGCTCACGGCAGAGGATGGTCTGGTGGGATGGGGTGAGATGAATATGATCCATTCCCTGAACATGACAATGAGCATTATAAAAGATTTGCTGGAACCAGCCCTCAAAGGAGCAGAGATATGGGATAGAAATCAGATCATGGAATCCCTGCGGTCTTTATATAACCCAGATATCAATACACTCCATCTGGTGTCCGGAGCAGAAATGGCACTGTGGGATTTAACTGGCAAAGTTCTTGGATGTCCTATCAGCAGACTCCTTGGAGGAAAAGTACGGAATACCATACCGGCAGCCTATGCTTTTGGATATTTAGATGAAAAGGATACAATAAAGAAAGTAAAAGAAGTGTGTAAAAATGGTTTTAAAACCATAAAGACAAAAGGTGGTATCTCTTTGACAGAGGATATCAGGCGGGCTTTTTGGCTCCGGGAGGCAGCAGGCGAGAATGTGGAAATCCGTGTGGATATGAACCAGGCATACCGGATGGATCAGGCTGTAAGATATATGAATGCAGTGGAACCGTGCAGGTTTCAGTATGTAGAGCAGCCTGTGAGAGTCAGAATGCTGAGCGAGTACCGCCAGATTCGCAGCAGAAGCAGTACGCCTCTTGCGATCAATGAGGACAGTTATATTCCGGGCGGTATATGGGAGGCACTCCGGTGCAGCGCGGCGGATGCGCTAGTGGTTGATATGGAGTCCTTGGGAGGAATAGGGGAACTGCAGAAAGCGGCACACATTGCGGAGGCGGCAGGGATACCTCTGGCACACCACTGTGCTTGGGATATGGGGGTTAAAACAGCAGCCATTCTGCAGGCAACAAGCGCTCTTCCTGCATTTCAAATGGCAATGGATACTACATATACAGCCCATGGGGGCGATATTTTATCCAGGCCTCTCGTTGTATCGGATGGAAATTTTTTGGTTCCGGAGGGGCCGGGACTGGGGGTGGAGGTAAACGAGGAGGCTTTGCAGGAATACCGCTGCGATGACAGTAGATTGCGATTTGTATTTTGATACTTTGGTAAACTCCGTGGGAAAAAACAGATAAAGGGTTTTACTGTCTCCATATGGAAAAAAAAGGAAATATGGAATATAATGAACCCAATATCTGTGAATCATAGTAACTATTCCGTATGGATTTTTGCCCGCAAATGGGAAGGTGCTGAGTGGTTACGAATTAAATATCTGAAGGAGTTAAAAAGATGGGAAATGGAATCACGATCAAGGATGTTGCAAAAGCGTCCGGTGTTTCACTGGCAACGGTTTCGAGAGTTGTAAATGGGACTGATATGGTAAGTGAAGCAACAAAAGAGAAAGTCATGGAGGCTGTAAGGAGCCTTGGATACAATCCCAATAATGCGGCCAGAGCACTGGTGAGCCATAAGACAAATGCAATCGGTATCGTTGTACATAATCTGCATGATCCATTTTTTTATGATTTGATAAGAGGCTTTGAGACAGGGGCCCAGCAGACAAAATATAATGTGATTTTCTGCAGTGTTCTCGGTTCGGATATCAAGAGCAAGGAAAAGTATCTGAAATATCTGACAAACGGCGTAGTGGACGGTATCATCCTTTATGGTTCATATCTGACAGACGAATCGGTGACCCGCTATCTGAAAGACAGAGATGCCATGAAATATGTCATGATTGAAAATGATATTCCCGATTTTTCCTGCAATAAGCTGCTGATCGACAATACCGGGGGTGCGCAGTCAGCAATAAGATATCTCAAAAATAAAGGACACCACAGTATAGCACATATCTGCGGGAATCCAAATAAGAAAGTAACGATAGACAGGCTGAACGGATATCTCAATGAAATGAGACTGGCAGGACTGGAGATCCATGATGGTTATATTGGACACACATCAACAGATTATAAAAGTGGTTATGAAAGAATGCGGGAGATGATGGAGCTGCCCTGCAGGCCAAGCGCTGTTTTCTGTTCTGATGATGCCATAGCAAGCTACGCGATCAGAGCTGCCACAGATATGGGCCTGTGTGTTCCGAAAGATGTGTCGGTCATCGGGTTTGATAATCAGACCATCCTTCCGGACTGCTACAGGGGCCCCCGGATCACAACTGTGGAACAGCCCTTGCATCAAATCGGATATGACAGTGTGGCATTGCTGAGCCAGCAGTTGGAGGACCAGAAGACTGTCACAAATGTGAGAAAGACTTACGAGACCAGGATTGTGGAAAAAGAGACTGTTGCGGCAGTTGGAAAATGAAGTGGAAATGAAAGAACATATTATCCGCTGTTATGTGAAGCGGCGGAAGGATGACGGAGGTAATTTTTATGGGAGAAACCGGAGATAGAATGATACATTTGGGAATCAGTCTTCCTGTTAGAAACCGGAAAGGTACAGGGGCAGTGGATGCAGTGTTAAGCGGAAACCTGCTTTTTCTTTCCGCGCACTTGCCCGTAGATAATGAGGGGAAAGCAATATATACGGGAAAAGTCGGCGGTGAAGTTGACGTGGATACAGCATATCAGGCGGCCAGACTATGCGGCATCAATATGTTGGCAACTATCAAGGATCATATTGGGGAGCTGGATCGGGTGGAGTGTGTAGTCAAGGCTCTTGGGTTAGTGAACAGTACAGGGGAATTTTCCGGCCAGCCTGCAGTGATGAATGGATTTTCAGATCTCATGGTGGAGGTCTTCGGAAGAAGGGGGCAGCATGCGAGAAGCGCCATGGGAGCGTATGCACTGCCTCTGAACGTTCCGGTGTCCGTGGAGGCTATTGTTCGCATTCGCAGCTGACAGGAGGGCAGTGTTTATGGATAAAATCAATAAAGTCATGCAAAATGATATGGAAATTGAACCGCAGTACAAAAAGAAAAAGGGGATCATCCTTCTGAGACGATCAGATAATCTGATTTTTGTTTCAGGCCACGGTCCAGAGGACCAGGTCACAGGTGTACCTTTATATAGCGGAAGGATCGGAAAAGAACTGACCCCTGAGGAAGGGTATCTGGCAGCGCGTGAATGCGGGATCATTATTTTAGGTGCGTTAAAAGACACCCTGGGAAGTCTTGAGCGCATAGAGGGAATTGTAAAAGCTTTCGGTATGGTGAATTGTGAAGGGGCGGAAACTGACTTAGAGGGGATCATGAATGGATTTTCAGATGTAATGACTGAGGCGCTGGAAGAGCGGGGATTTCATGCAAGGACAGTTATGGGCACCCACAATCTTCCAAACAATAATATACCGGTAGAAATCGAAGTGATAGTGTCTGTAAGGGGATAGAGATGATGACAAATTTAAATGAACGGGAGCAGGTTATTGGACTTACAAGACAGTGGAGCCAGGAGCGGTTTGAAGATGGAAGGCCGCGTGTTCCGGACAAATACCTGGAAATCCTGAGAGGAATGACACTGGAGGAGGTCTGGCTGCCGCTGTATATAAAAGGATACCATTTCCAGTTTGAGGGGGATTTAAAAAGGCTGCACCCGGCGCAGAAAATGGTGGGGCGAGCTGTGACCTGTACCTTTGTACCAGCAAGGCCGGATCTCTGTGAAACAGTAAAAGAGTACGGAACAGGCCGAGGCTGGAATGGCACCTGCAACCAGTGGGTCATAGACTCCCTGACAAAGGGGGATGTGGTAGTTGCAGATATGTACGATAAAGTTTACAACGGAACTTTTATCGGGGGAAATCTCACCACTGCCATAAAAGCCAGGACAAAAAACGGCGGAGCTGTTATTTGGGGCGGGATTCGGGATGTGGAGCAGATGCGGGAGATAGAAGATATCCAAGTGTGCTACAGGGGTATAGACCCAACGCCTATCCGGGAATGTGTTATGACAGGGTTTAACGGTCCAACCAGAATAGGCAAAGCAGTCTGCATGCCAGGAGATGTAGTATTTGCCACTGAGAGCGGTGTGCTGTTCATTCCCTCCCACATGGTGGAAACGGTCATTAATGAGGCCAACAAATCCCACGCCAAAGACATATTTGGATTTGAGATGCTGAAAAAGAAGATTTATACTACAGCCCAGGTGGACAGCACCATTTGGAGTATGGACATGTTGGAAAATATGGAAAAATTTCTGGAAGAGGACGAAAGAGGAGAAAAGTATCGTTCCTTAGACTGGAATCTGGAAAAACTGGCAGCAAACGGTGACCCTGCAGCAGAAAAAGAAATCATGAAAAGGTGTCTCGAATAAATACAAAATGCGGGAGTACAGGAAAAATATCTTGTACTACCCGCATTTTATGATTTGTGATATGATAATTGTAAACTGTTCAGTATCCTTACAGTTACAGGCAAAAATCCATGCAAAATCGCCTTTGGCGATGGGATTTTTGCTTGGTCGTGGTACACTTTCTTACGGTCAGCGCAGTGAATGCGCTGACCTACTGAATAGTTACTGAGTATTCCGGATTACAGAGAAAAGCAGTAAAAGGAGGATTCCCATGCTGGAACAATACAAAACAATCTACGAGGGCGGCGAAGGTGAAATCACAGAAAAGAAATCACGTTTCATTGCTGCCGTAAGGCTGGTAAAGTCTGAAGAGGAAGCCCTCAGCTTCATAGAAGAGGTTCGGAAAAAACACTGGAATGCTGCCCACAACTGTTATGCTTACGTCATAGGTCAGAGAAAAGAGACCATGCGCTGCAGTGATGACGGAGAACCGTCAGGCACAGCGGGTAAACCCATGTTGGATGTACTTTTAGGAGAGGACCTTTACGATACAGCCGTGGTAGTCACCAGATATTTCGGCGGCACGCTCTTAGGGACCGGCGGTCTTGTCCGTGCCTACTCAAAAGCCGTCCAAGAGGGCCTTGCCTGCAGCCGGGTAATCACAAAACATCACGGTATCCTCCTGGAGATCGGAACCGACTACAACGGTGTGGGAAAACTTCAATATCTTTTCGGCCAGCGCGGCATCCCCATCACGGATTCTCAATACACCGAGAACGTGAAACTCCAGGTCCTCGTCCCCAAGTCCGAAGAAAATCCCATAAAAAAAGCCGTGACAGAAGCGACCAACGGCCGTGCCTCCATCACAGACTTAAAAGAACTTTACTTCGCAGCCCTGGACGGTGAATACCTGACTTTCCATGACTGACCAGCAATACCCGCTTCCCTCCTCCGCCTTGCAGACTGACAAAATATTCAGCACTGACGGTCTTGTTTCCGTCGGATTGAGCAATAGCATTTGTACAAAAAAATACCCTGTCCGCACAAAACCCGGTTCAGCGCTGTATTACTCTGGCTGTAATTAGCACTCACTATTTACGCCAAATAAATACAACACTCCAGTCTGTGCCGACAGGGTACTCACACATTAAAATTTCTCAGGTTCAGCGTACTCCACACCAAAAGTTTCCACAGTCATACTCTGGATGGTCTGTGGCTCCATAGGACGATCACTATAATCTGTCTGAACATCAGCGATGGCATTCACCACATCCATGCCTTCCGTCACTTTACCAAAAGCAGCATACTGCCCGTCCAAATGCGGTGCATTCTCATGCATGATAAAAAACTGGCTTCCGGCAGAATTCGGATCCATAGCACGTGCCATAGACAAAACTCCGGCATCATGCTTCAGGTTATTCTCAACCCCATTTCCACTAAATTCACCTTTAATAGAGTAACCCGGACCACCCATTCCGGTTCCCTGAGGGCAGCCGCCCTGAATCATAAAACCACGGATCACCCGATGAAACACCAGTCCGTCATAAAATCCATTTTTCACCAAACTAATAAAATTATTCACAGTATTCGGCGCAACATCCGGATACAATTCCGCCTTAATAACGCCCCCATCTGCCATAGTGATCGTAACAATAGGATTAGCCATATCAAAAATCTCCTTTTAAACATTTTCCTCTATTATAATCTCTAAAAATAAAAGGTGCAAGAAATTTCTTTTTTATACTTGTAGCATAAAAGATAATTTTATATTATAATTTAGGATATCTCCAAAATTAAATATCCACAGAATAAATATATTTTTAAATTATTTTTTAAATTTATCACAGATGAAATGATAAAACCATACATTATTCCACTTAATACATGTATCATACAATACTACTGCACCAAACAGGCACATATTATTTCCATTAAACTTTAGCATGCCATTGTACCGCCTGTGAAAACCAGGGTAAGCCGGAGTGGTGGCGGGGCGTGTGTCTGTGGGAGCGATGTATAGTGGAGCGGGCAGAAGATCCACCTGCCCCAGACACTTAATGAGGAAGCCTCTGCTGACGAATTTAGTGGCTGGGAGCAGGTTAGCTTCTGACCAAGCGAAATGCTTCGCTCCCACAGACACACGCCCCGCCGCCACTCCGGCTTACCCGTCCCGTCCCCATATCAACCAAAAAAGGAGCTGTCCCACATGCTGACAATAGAAACCAACACCCCTCAAGAAACCTTCGCCCTAGGCCAACACCTGGCCCAAAAAGCCACCCCCGGCCAAATCTACACCTTAAACGGTGACCTGGGCACCGGCAAAACCGTCTTCACCCAAGGCGTAGCCAAAGGTCTGGGCATAGACGAGCCTGTCAACAGCCCAACCTTCACCATAGTCCAGATTTATGAAAGCGGCCGTCTGCCCTTCTACCATTTTGACGTTTACCGCATTGGTGACATAGAAGAGATGGAAGAAATCGGATACGATGATTACTTTTTCGGTGAAGGCATCTGCCTCATAGAGTGGGCAGAGCTTATAGAGGAACTTCTCCCTCCGGATATCATAAAAATAAACATAGAAAAAGACCCCTCCAAAGGCTTTGATTACCGAAAAATAACCATAGAAGGTCTAAATAAATAAGGAGATGACAAAAAATGAAAATCTTAGCACTTGACAGTTCCGGACTGGTAGCATCCGTTGCCGTAGTGGAAGACGATATACTGGTGGCTGAATACACCATGAACTACAAGAAAACCCATTCCCAGACCCTGCTTCCCATGCTGGACGAGGTGAAAAAAGCCATATCCCTGGACTTAAATTCCATTGATGCCATAGCAGTAGCTGCCGGCCCCGGCTCTTTTACCGGACTCAGAATAGGTTCCGCAACAGCTAAAGGCCTGGGACTTGCCTTGAATAAACCTCTGATAGGTATTCCCACTGTAGATGCCCTTGCCTATAACCTATACGACACAGCCCCGGACACGCTGATCTGCCCCATCATGGACGCCAGAAGAAAACAGGTTTACACAGGCCTATACTATTTTGAAAACCATACCTTGAAAATATTAAGACCCCAGGACGCCCTCCCTATGACCGACCTGATAGAGGAACTGAACCGGAGAGGAAAATCTGTTATCTTCCTGGGTGACGGCGTCCCTGTCTACCGTGAGCTCATAGAGGAGACATGCCGGGTCCCCTATTCCTTTGCCCCGGCTCATGTGAACAAACAAAGAGCAGCCGCTGTTGCTGCCCTTGCCGAGATTTACTATAAGGAAGGAAAAATGGAAGACGCCGCAGAGCATCAGCCGGATTATCTGAGAGTATCACAGGCTGAGAGAGAACGCGCGGAACGTCTTGCAAAAGAAAAAAATGCTGATAATTAGAGATATGCGCCCTGAAGACACCACAGCAGCGGCGCAGATTGAAGCGGAAAATTTTTCACGCCCCTGGATGGCATCCGGTTTTCTGGACGCTGTGCACTCTGCCCATGCAATTTATTTTGTGGCGGAGCTTGACGGCGTTGTCACAGGATACGCAGGCATGTGGACAGCCCTGGACGAAGGCGAAATAACCAATGTCTCCGTAAGATCCTCCTGCTGGGGAAAACATATAGGGCGTCAGCTTGTGGAGGCACTTGTGAAGGCAGGCAGAAAAGCAGGGGTCTCCTCCTTCTTTCTGGAAGTGCGCCAAAGCAACAAAAGAGCGATCGCTCTGTACCGTTCCTGTGGTTTTGAAGAGGCAGGACTAAGAAAAAACTTCTACGAGGCTCCCACGGAACACGCCGTCGTAATGTGCAAAAGATAGCAGAGCTGCTATCTTTTTCTATATCTGCAACTGTTTCCCACTGGGTTTCTGCACATATTTTTTGTATAATGACAGAGAAGAGACAGATATGGTTTGGCGTACAAGCTCAAAGCAGGAGGATAAAGATTATGCGAAAATACGAAAAAAAGGAAACGGGCATGCTCACAGAGTTATACTGCAACCGCTGCGGAAAGAAACTGCATGTGGAAAACGGTATCGCTATGGAAGGGGTTCTTCCTGTAGACATAGCCTGGGGATATTTTTCCAAAAAAGACACGCAGCGCCACCAGTTTGACCTGTGTGAGGACTGTTACGATGAGATTATCCGGGGATTTGCCATACCCGTTGATAAGAAAAATGAAAAGGAATTGTTGTAGTGGAAAAAAATGTGTGCTAAGATAGAAGCGCAGTCCTCGCCAAAGGCGATCCTGCATGAATTTTCAAACAGACTCCAGGTACTGTGCAGGTAGTGAACAGTTGCCGAAGTCAATATGGAAGAGAAATGAGGATATGACAGATGCTGGATGTTTGTCTATTGGGTACAGGAGGAATGATGCCGCTCCCAAGGCGGAAACTCACCTCACTTATGACCCGCTATAACGGCAGTAATTTTATGATAGACTGCGGCGAAGGCACACAAGTCGCAGTAAAAGAAAAAGGATGGAGTTTCAAGCCGATCGATGTGATATGTTTTACACATTATCACGCAGACCATATCAGCGGGCTTCCGGGACTCCTTTTAACCATGGGGAATGCAGAGCGGACAGAAACGCTGACACTGATCGGCCCTAAGGGGCTGGTTCGGGTAGTTCAGGCTCTTCGTGTCATTGCTCCGGAGCTTCCATTTGATATACAATGTATAGAGTTGACACAGCCGGAGGAGCAGATAGAACTCTGCGGATACCATATTACGGCATTCCGGGTAAACCATAATGTGACCTGTTATGGTTACTCAATAGAAATCAAGAGAGGCGGCAAATTTGACGCTTCCCGTGCAAAAGAACAGGGAATTCCCCTGCAATACTGGAATCCCCTTCAAAAAGGCCAGACTATAGAGGCGGGCGGCAGAATATATACACCGGATATGGTTCTGGGACCTGTCAGAAAAGGCATAAAACTGACATATACCACAGATACCCGTCCTGTAAGATCCATTGCAGAACATGCAAAAGACTCTGATCTGTTTATCTGTGAGGGCATGTACGGAGAGCAGGACAAAGAGGAAAAGGCTAAAGCGCACAAACATATGACTTTCAGGGAGGCCGCACTTCTGGCGAAAGAAGCGCAGGTAAAAGAGCTATGGCTCACACATTACAGCCCATCCCTTGTGCGGCCGGAGGAAGCGCTTCCGGAGGCGTCGAAAGTATTTCCGAATACCATTGCAGCCAGGGACAGACAGTCCGTGGAACTGCAGTTTGAGGAAGAATAAGTGTGATCGTTCAGTCGTCTGAACGATTCCGAATAAGTTCTGTAAAAAAGGAGAATGTAAGATGGAGAAGACAAATGAGGATGTACTTGTCCTGGCGATTGAAAGCTCCTGTGACGAGACGGCCGCCTCTGTGGTAAAAAACGGCAGGACTATATTATCTAATATTATTTCGTCCCAGATAGAGCTTCACAAGTTATACGGGGGCGTTGTTCCTGAGATCGCGTCCAGAAAACACATTGAAAAAATCAACCAGGTTATTGAGGAAGCCCTGAAAGAGGCGGATGTGACCCTGGATGACTTAGATGCGATTGGTGTCACTTACGGGCCGGGGCTTGTGGGCGCACTGCTTGTGGGTGTGGCCGAGGCAAAGGCTATCAGCTTTGCAAAAGATATCCCTCTTGTGGGAGTGCATCATATAGAAGGTCATATTTCAGCGAATTATATAGAGCATCCTGATCTGGAACCGCCGTTTCTCTGTCTGGTAGTATCCGGAGGACATACCCATCTGGTGATCGTAAAAGATTACGGTACGTTTGAAATCCTGGGCAGGACGAGAGATGATGCGGCTGGTGAAGCCTTTGATAAAGTGGCAAGGGCTATTGGCCTTGGCTATCCGGGAGGACCCAAAATAGACAGGCTTTCCAAAGAGGGAAATGCCTATGCGTTTGATTTTCCAAAGGCGAAAGTGGACGAAGCGCCATATGATTTTAGTTTCAGCGGCGTCAAATCAGCGGTTTTGAATCATTTAAACAAATGCAAAATGCAGGGGGAAGAGATTGTGGCGGCAGATGTTGCGGCCTCTTTTCAGCGTTGTGTT
>NZ_OIWX01000001.1:865000-1002500 GCF_900258535.1 Blautia marasmi | reverse complement strand
CGTAATAGCTCACTGGTCGAGAGGTCCTGCGCCGAAAATGTCCGGGGCTGAAACACGACACCGAAGCTGAGGAATGACATAGTCATTGGTAGAGGAGCATTGAATGCGGGAAGAAGCAGTACCGTAAGGAGCTGTGGACTGCATTGAAGAGAGAATGCCGGAATGAGTAGCGAGAACAAGGTGAGAATCCTTGTGGCCGAATATCTAAGGTTTCCAGGGTAAAGCTGATCTGCCCTGGGTAAGTCGGGGCCTAAGGCGAGGGCGAGAGCCGTAGCCGATGGACAACAGGTTGAGATTCCTGTACTGCGATATAACAGAACTGTGGGGACACGTGTGGAGAGCACAACCCGGGAATGGAATCCCGGGGCAAGCGAAGGAGGGGTCTGATAGGAAAAACCGTCAGACAACCCAAAAGCGTGATGCGTACCGAACTAAAGTAGGGAAGTGTGTGAGCCATGCGTCAAGAAAAGCCGCTATTGTTTATACCGTACCCGTACCGTAAACCGACACAGGTGGATGAGGAGAGAATCCTAAGGCCGACGGAAGAAGCATTGCCAAGGAACTCGGCAAAATGACCCCGTAACTTCGGGAGAAGGGGTGCCAGGGAGACCTGGCCGCAGAGAATAGGCTCAAGCAACTGTTTAGCAAAAACACAGGTCTATGCGAAACCGAAAGGTGAGGTATATGGGCTGACGCCTGCCCGGTGCTGGAAGGTTAAGAGGAGATGTCAGGAGACGAAGCATTGAATTTAAGCCCCAGTAAACGGCGGCCGTAACTATAACGGTCCTAAGGTAGCGAAATTCCTTGTCGGGTAAGTTCCGACCCGCACGAAAGGCGTAATGATTTGAGCGCTGTCTCGGCAATGCATCCGGTGAAATTGAAGTACCAGTGAAGATGCTGGTTACCTGCGCCAGGACGGAAAGACCCCATGGAGCTTTACTCCAGTTTGGTACTGGGGTCCGGTATTGCATGTACAGGATAGGTGGGAGGCTTTGAAGGCATGACGCCAGTTGTGCTGGAGCCAATGTTGGGATACCACCCTTGCAGTATTGGGCTTCTAACCATCCGCCGTGACCCGGCGGTGGGACAATGCCAGGCGGGGAGTTTGACTGGGGCGGTCGCCTCCGAAAGAGTATCGGAGGCGCCCAAAGGTTCCCTCAGAATGGTTGGAAACCATTCGCAGAGTGCAAAGGCAGAAGGGAGCTTGACTGCGACACCGACGGGTGGAGCAGGTACGAAAGTAGGGCTTAGTGATCCGGTGGTATTAAGTGGGAATGCCATCGCTCAACGGATAAAAGCTACCCTGGGGATAACAGGCTTATCACTCCCAAGAGTTCACATCGACGGAGTGGTTTGGCACCTCGATGTCGGCTCATCGCATCCTGGGGCTGTAGTAGGTCCCAAGGGTTGGGCTGTTCGCCCATTAAAGCGGTACGCGAGCTGGGTTCAGAACGTCGTGAGACAGTTCGGTCCCTATCCGGCGTGGGCGTAGGATATTTGAGAGGAGCTGTCCTTAGTACGAGAGGACCGGGATGGACGGGCCGCTGGTGTACCTGTTGCAGTGCCAACTGCATGGCAGGGTAGCCAAGCCTGGAAGGGATAAACGCTGAAGGCATCTAAGCGTGAAGCCCCCCTCAAGATGAGATATCCCATTCTATAAAGAAGTAAGACCCCTTGAAGACGACGAGGTGGATAGGGCAGAGGTGGAAGTGCAGCAATGTATGGAGCTGACTGCTACTAATCGGTCGAGGGCTTGACCTAAGCACGGAAGTGCGAACGGCGGGTAAGAAAAAAGGTTTTTGTGTTTTGTATATGCGGTTTTGAAGGTACGGTGTATCAGTGTATCTATTCCTCCTTAGCTCAGTCGGTAGAGCATGCGGCTGTTAACCGCAGTGTCGTTGGTTCGAGTCCAACAGGGGGAGCTTTAAACTCCGTAAACATGATTGTTTATGGAGTTTTTGTGTTATACGGAATTTTTAAGACTAAGTGCAGTCTGTGTTTGGGGAGGGAGTGTTTGAGTCTATTGATAAGATAGTGGCACTTGTTCGTGACTATGTTTTAAGAGCAAAATCAGGCCCGACACCTGCTATATTCTTTTTTAATAATATATCACCCTGCACAGCATAGGAAAAGATACAGGCCGCTGTCCAGGCCGTTAAAATCTATGGCGCCCCGGAGCAGATGAGAACACGCCATACCTGCTTCCAAAGTTCCGGTCATTTGAGGACTTCCTAAAGCATAAGCTGAAAAACAATCCGGAGGGATATACATTTGAGTGGATGAAACAATCTGCATATTCTTATTTATTATAGTTTTAGCAATACATAGACGCAAATAAAAAGACCAGCTGGGGGGCTGGTCTTTTTGGAGAAGGTATTTCTTCTTATGGGGTGTAGCAAAAACTATATAATGTATTGGGGGTAATTTATTTATACTATATTTCGACAGATAAGTGTCAACAAAATTTCAAAAATATCCGGATAGAAATTGTGTAGTTTTAAAAATAGGCAGAATTCATTGTAAGATTAGACCGGAAAACGGATATTATCCGCCGGTTCATTATGCAATCTGAAGGCGGAAGGTGTGACTCCGTACCGTTCTCTAAAAAGCTTAGTAAAGTAACTGGGACTTTGGAAACCGCATTGGTCCGCGATTTCTATAATACTGTGGCTGGTCTCAGTAAGGAGATGCACGGACATAGCAAGCCTGTACTGCTCAAAATATTGGGTGGGTGTCAGGCCCAGTACCTTTTTGAAATCCCTCTGACATTCACGTTTGCATATATTGGCCTGGTCTGCCAGTTGTGTCACGCTGACGGGTTCCCGGTAATGGCTATGGAAGTAATCCAACATTCGCTTTACACGCTCCATCAGAAAAGAAGCCCTGGTCTCCTTCTGCTCTAATTGGTCCTTGCTATGCCCAAGAAGGAGAGTAAAGACATTAGACAGTAAGCTTCGCACGGTAAACTCATATAAATCCGGTTTGTTTTTACAGACTGTGATCGCATTTTTTATAGAAAGAGCTGCTTCTTTCTGCCAATCTGTGTCCGTATGGAAGACAAAGCCTGCCATGTATGGGCAGCGCATAAGCGGAAGCATATATTTATCATAAAATATGCTGCCAACATCTCCGTAAATCAGACGGGGATGGAATACAATGTCGCTTTCTTCATAGGGAACGCCCGGCTCCTCAAAAAAGGCATGGGGAATGCCTGTATTGATAAAGAGAGCTTCTCCGGCGCAAAGAAGAAAACGTCGGCTCCCAACCGAACACTGCAGAGTTCCCCGGTTCAGATACACCAGCTCGATCTCTTCATGCCAGTGCCAGGGCACATCACCCTGGTTCATGCCGCTGTAATACCAGGCACATGGGAAGGCCAGGGTTCCATGATTGAGTAGTTCCCTGCCTTTTTCATCAACACGTATGGGATTGCTAATCATTTTTCACCTCAGGATATTTTAGTCTGTCGCTTTTCTTATAGTATAATACGCAATCTTTATGGAAGCAATCCGCAATTTGAAGTATAATATGCCAAGATACTGATTTATTACGGTTCACAGCCACCGTTTGAGAAAGGGTTGTTGAACTGTAACCTGAATTTGAGACATAAGAGGAGTTTATATGGTATGACATCATTGTTATTGATTATTATCTATCTGGCATTTATCAGTCTGGGACTTCCGGATTCCCTTCTCGGATCGGCTTGGCCCAGTATGTATCAGGAATTGGGAGCATCCGTCTCCTGGGCTGGTATTATCACTATGATCATCGCTGCAGGGACGATCGTTTCCAGTTTAGCAAGTGATCATCTCACCCGGAAACTGGGGGCCGGCAAGGTTACTGCCATCAGTGTGGGAATGACGGCTGTGGCATTGTTTGGCTTTTCCATCAGTAATTCTTTCTGGCTTTTATGCCTTTGGGCAGTGCCCTATGGGTTGGGAGCGGGAAGTGTTGACGCGGCACTCAATAATTTTGTTGCCCTGCATTATCCTGCCAGGCATATGAGCTGGCTGCATTGCATGTGGGGATTGGGAGCCAGTATTGGACCTGTAGTAATGGGATGGGCTGTGGCAGGAGGATTAAAATGGAATGGCGGGTATCAGACCATTTCTATTATGCAGGTGGTTTTGACTGCAGTCCTCATTTTTTCACTTCCACTCTGGAGGAAGATGCAGAAATCCCACGCAGTAAAAACAGGGGATGATTCGGAAGTATCTGAAAAAAATCCGGGCCGTCACTACACATTGCCTCAGCTTGTGAGGCTGAGAGGCGTTAAGGAAGTGCTGATCTGCTTTTTCTGCTACTGTGCTCTGGAAAGCACGGCAGGTATTTGGGCAGCCAGCTATTGTACCTTATATCACGGAATCAGCCCGGAACGGGCAGCGCGCTGGGCCAGCCTTTTCTATATGGGAATCACAGCAGGCCGGTTTGTGTGTGGGTTTATCACGATGAAAGTGAATGACCGCAATATGATACGTTTGGGACAGGTGGTAACTGCCGTGGGCATTGTCTGCATTCTTCTTCCTATTGGAGGAAATGTGCTCTTTGCCGGATTGATCTTGGTTGGCTGCGGATGTGCACCTATTTATCCATCTATCATCCATGAGACGCCAATTAATTTTGGAGCAGATTTAAGCCAGTCGGTCATTGGGGTACAGATGGCGGCTGCCTATGTGGGGACCTGCCTGGTTCCGCCTCTGTTCGGACTTATTGCACAGTATATAAATATTGGGCTCTATCCGGTTTTTATGGCAGTTATACTGGTCTTAATGGTAATTATGTCAGAAAAGCTTCATATTGCTGTGCTGCATAAAGACATAGAGTTTCGTACTGCGGAGGAGAACTAGTGTTCCATCCAGTCACTGTTTTTCTGAATCCTTGTATATAAAAAACATATCGGTTATACTTCTAAAAAGAGGTATAGCCGTTTTTTGTGTAAAGCGATATGTGGCTGGACCATACTATGCGGGGCATAGCATGTCTGTCTGAACGGGAAAGGGGGATATAAGGATGATATGTCAGGAACCGGGAGTGCTGCCAGGCTCTGATTTTTATTTTTACACGCCGTCTGCGCTGGCAAAAGAGCGTCTGTTTTATTTTACGTCTGTGGGGCATTTCCTCTGTGAGGCGGAATACCGCATTGAACGGCAGGTTGATTATAAAAATTATATGCTGCTGTTTGTAAAAAAAGGAAAAATGATGATAACATCAGAAGGGAAGAAAAGTATAGCAAAAGAAGGGGATATGGTGTTTTTGAATTGTCACAGACCTCATGCGTATCGTGCTGTGGGGTATGCGGAATTTCAGTGGGTACATTTTGACGGGGCAAATACCAGGCAGTTTTATCATGATATTATGGAGAGTACAGGCGGACGCCAGGTTTTCCGTCTTGATAATGGGGAGACGGTGCAGAAGAAATTAAAAGAGATCATATCCAACTGCAGATATGGAAGATTCTGTTCCGAGTTTGACGATTCCCTGAATATCTACCAGCTCATAATTGGTATATCTAAAAACATGCAGGGGAGCCTGCAGAATGGAAACGAGAATGTGGAGCTGATGATTGAAGAGGCCCTGCTGTTTATTGCGGATAACCTGAACAGTGACCTTTCTGTAGAGATGATAGCAGATCATGTAGGATTGAGCGAATCCCATTTTTCCAGAAAGTTCAGGAAGGCTATGAACAGTTCTCCAAAAGAATATGTGATCCGAAAAAGGCTCAATGAGGCAAAATGTCTGTTGAAAACCACATCTCTTGCGGTGAAGGAGATTGCTTTTCTGGTAGGATTCAACAGCGAATCCCACTTTTGCAATACGTTTACAGCCCAAAACGGATTATCCCCAAAAAAATTCCGGGAATTCCCCCTGTAGGAATAAGAAGGAGATTCAGAGAGCAGAAAATTACAATATTATAGTCAGAATCTTTATTGGAAATCTATTTTTTCTGACGTATCATATGGTTAACAGATAAGGAAAACCCATATAATACGAAGGGAGAAAGATAAGCTATGATATCACAAAAAGAAAGAGAACGTCTGCGCGAATTGGCAAGACGGCAGCTGGAAATTGCAAATAGTGAAAAAAATCTGAAGAGGACCCGGGAATGGATCGCCCACAACGCCTGCAGAGGGGAACGTCCCATGATCCATCTGGAAATTGATAATTTTACACAGGAGGTATTGTTCCCCGAGATGCAGTGCGAGGACCCTATGGCACGCAGGATAGAAGAGCGCCTTCTGCATAATTTCTATAATATGCAGGTGTTGGATGACGATAAGGTAGTTGCCCCGTATTTTGGTGTATGGTGGGATCTGGAGCTGAGACCCTGGGGCTTTGATGTGCTGAAGGATGTGGACGCAAATGGAGGAATCGGGCAGCACTTCAGAGAACAAGTAGAAGAACTGGGAGAAGAGATGGACAAATTTAGGCCTTCCCGGTTCCGGTTGGAGACAGAAAAAACCAATGAATATTTTAAAGCGGCACAGGATGCCTTTGGAGATATCCTTCCCGTCAAACATACCGGCAAGTCACTAACATGCTGGCTGACACAGGATCTGGTACATATTATGGGAATGCAGAATATGTGTTATGCACTTTATGACTATCCGGACCAGATCAAACAGGTTTTGAACCAGCTTGCGGATGATTATCTGAAATTTTTCCAGGATTGGCAGGACAGCGGACTTTTGTATCCCACTGCCGGTTATGAAGAATGCAATCAGGGCTCTATCTGCCTGACAGATGAGCTTCCAAGTGAAGGTCCTGCAACACTGGACAAAGTCTGGCTTCATATGGATTCCCAGGAAACGATCAATGTCTCCCAGGAAATGTTTGAGACCCTGATTTGGGATTCCTATAAAAAAGTAGCAGATCGTTTCGGGCTTGTCTCCTTTGGCTGCTGTGATCCCCTGGAACGTTTGTGGCCGTGCCTGAGTCAATTGAAAAATCTGAGAAAAGCCTCTATTTCACCCTGGACCAATGAGGCATTTATGGGGGAGGTGCTGGCCGGAAAGAAAATCATTTATCAGAGAAAGCCAAGCCCTAACTATCTGGGTGTGGATGAAAAGCTCAATGAAGAGGCATGGCGCAGCCATATTATGACAACTCTGGAACATGCGAAAAACTGTACCGTTGAATTGACCATTCGTGATGTATACACGATACATAATAATGTGGATAAAGCAAAGAGATGCGTAGAAATCATGAGAGAGTGTATTGCGGATAAATGGAACGCATGACGATCTGAACAAGGGGGATGTTTATGCAGGAACAAAGATTTCCGAGAGAAGGCCGCATCAGCTTTACTACGAAGATCGCTTACGGAAGCGGGGATGTAGCGTGTAATATTGTCTATGGCATGATCAGCACGCTGCTGGTTCTGTTTTATACGGATTATGCCGGAGTCTCTCCGTATCTGGTGGGGATTGTGATGATGCTGTCGCGTATTTTTGACGGCGTATCAGATGTGATCATGGGATATATTGTGTCAAAGACACATTCCAGGTGGGGACAGTCACGTCCCTGGATCATATGGATGGCGGCACCGTATGCCCTGGGAGCTGTTTTGCTGTTTACGGTGCCCCATACCGGTGAGATGCTGCAGTTTATATATATGTTTATTACCTATAATTTCTGTACGACAGTCTGTTATACTGCCATTAATCTGCCTTACGGGTCTCTCTCTGCCATGATGACCAGGGATTCCGGACAGAGGGACATGCTGTCCGTGTTCCGCATGGGGATGTCTCCAATAGGGCGCATCATTGCGGTCACTTTTACGCTGCCTTTGGTCAAGGCTTTCGGCAATGATCAGGCGGCCTGGATAAAATGTATGTCTATCTGGGCTGTGCTGGCACTTATCCTTCTTGTGTTCTGCTTCTTTTCCTGTGAGGAGAAGGTGCATATAGTGGCAAGAGAAAAACAGGGGACTATATCCTTAAAGGATAATCTGAAAGCGTTGGTAAAAAATCAGTATTTCTGGGCCGTTTTGCTGCTTTGGACCTTCCAGGGGACTACGCAGACAGTAGTGGGGACCATACTTCCGTATTATTGTAAATATGTGTTCCATAATGATTCCTGGATGTACAGTACATTATATTTTATTGAGACAGTCGTGATCATCATTGTCACATTTTTGTGTCCTTTGCTGCGGAAATTCTTTACCAAAAGCAGAGTTATCCTGTTGGGGGCAGTGATTGTTCTGGCAGGACAGTTTCTGTTTCTGTTGAATCCTTATGACTTTAAATGGTGTGTATTGACCACAGTGCTCCGTGGAATTGGGCAGGCGCCTTTGAGTGCTTTTATTTTCGGTATGATCGGTGATGTGGTGGAATTTGGGCAGTGGAAAACACATGTGCGTCAGGAGAGTTTTATTTTCTCCGGCGGGTCTGTGGGAGCCAAGATTGGAATGGGGGCTTCTCAGGCCCTCATTACAGGAATCCTGAGCCTGTGCGGTTATGTGGCATCCACCGGAGCCGCAGTTACACAACCGGAGGCAGTGGTCAATGCCATTGTTAAAATCTATGCATTTGCGCCTGTTGTGGTGTGGATACTGGTCATTCTGGTGATTCTGTTTTACGGTTTGGATAAAAAGTACCCTGCTATCATGAAGGAATTGTGTGAACGGGAAGCGCGGGGAGAAATGTAAAAGTAGGGAAGGAGAAAGGGGGTCCGGCCAGCAGCCGGGCTCTTTTTTCATAAGGAAAAAGACCAGCGGGGGAGCTGGTCTTTTTGGAGAAGGTATTTCTTCTTATGGGGTGTAGCAAAAACTATATAATGTATTGGGGGTAATTTATTTATACCTTATTTCAAGGAAAAAGTGTGAACAAATATTAAAAAAATTTACTGCTGAAATTGTGGAATTTTAAATGTGAGGAGAATTTGTTGTAGAAAAAGACTGGAAAAAAGTGGAAGATTGGAGTTTCGTTATGCAAAATGGGAGGATAAGGGAAAGGGCAGTGGCTCCGGGAAAATAGGAAGGAGGAGGGAAGAGATGCATGAATACTTGTATATAATTTGAAAATCGGTTATACTTCAAGCAGATGAATTTTGATGGTTCTTAGAGTGAAGAAGAACAGTTGTTGAAGGAGATATTATGGTAAGAGCAGTGGTGAGAGACACTTTTTTTCTCAGTCAAAAATCGGAACCTGCCGGAAGGGATGACGATGAGGTGATAAAGGATTTACTGGACACCCTTCAGGCTAACCGGGAGCGGTGTGTAGGGATGGCAGCTAATATGATCGGCGTTAAGAAACGTATTATTGTGGTCAGTACGGGCGGGGTGGATATGGCTATGCTGAATCCCGTGATCATTAAGAAATCCATGCCTTATGAGACAGAAGAGGGATGTCTTTCCCTGGAGGGAAGCAGAAAGACCACCCGTTTTGAAACCATAGAGGTAGAATACAGGGACCGGAGCTATAAGCGATGCAGACAACGTTTTAAAGGATGGACCGCGCAGATCATACAGCATGAAATCGACCATTGTGATGGGATCGTAATATGAGATAAAAGAAAACGATGCAGCAGTCAGGAGAAAATTTGCAGGCACACAAGAAGGAGGGTATTATGGAACGGGATTTGAGGCCAGGGGATATTGTAAGGAATTTTAAGAGAGAAACCGTGCATCCGGACAGTGACTTATATTTGTATCAGATCATTGCATTCGCAACGCATTCTGAGACAAATGAAAAACTGGTGATCTATCAGGCGCTATACCGTCCGTTTGGAGTATGGGCCAGGCCGTACGATATGTTTATGGGTGAGGTGGACAGAGAAAAATACCCGGAGATCAGTCAGAGATACAGGTTTGAGAAGATCGAAAATTGAATATAACAGCCTAAACTGCCGCTTGGAAAAAAAGACCAAACGGCAGTTTTCTGTTGCCGCATTTTCAGCTTGCCAATTTTAAGCGGCGTATCATGGGATTTTTGCTTGAATTTCTGGACAAACTTCCGGTAGCTGCAAAACCGTTTTTTTCCCCAATATAGAATACGGAATGATCTGTTGTAAGCAGGTCTGTATAAGCGTGTTTCGGGCATATGTCAGTAATGTGGGTCAGGAACCTATGAAATCAGCATACCTGCCTAACGGAAGGAATAGCCTATAGCATAATGGCCGCCTTTTTGTTACAATATGAATTAAAGTGTGTTTGCCCTTTCGTGGGCGTGGCAGACATTAAGGCGGCAGAAAGGGAGGCAGCGTTTCATGAAGTATATTGCAATTATAGAAGATGATATTCCCATCGGTGATATGGTAGAAGCAATTTTGAAAAAAGAGGGATACGGGGTGCTGCGTGCGTATTCAGGGACGGAGGCACTGCTTCTTTTGGCCCAGAGGCATCCGGATCTGATCCTGCTGGATCTAATGCTCCCAGGACTGAGCGGGGAGGAAATCCTTCCAAAGCTTTCCGGGATTCCCGTTATTGTAGTCAGCGCCAAGGCTGGGTTAGATGACAAGGTGAATCTTCTGCTGGAAGGCGCTTCGGACTATATCACAAAACCTTTTGAAACAAAAGAATTGTTAGCCAGGATAACGGTGCAGCTCAGAAAGGCATCCATTCCCGTTGATCATACAGAATTGATGTTTGAGGATCTGTGTCTCAATACGGAAACATATCAGGTTACGGCAGACGGTATGGCTGTCCGCCTGACCAAAACGGAGTTTGCTGTTTTGAAACTGCTGATGCAGAACCCTTCCCAGGTCATCACAAAGACACGGATATTGGATCTGATCAGTGAAGATACACCGGACTGCATGGAAAGTTCCCTGAAAGTACATGTGAGCAATCTGCGGAGAAAACTCAGGGAGATAACAGGAAAAGATTATATTGAGGCGGTATGGGGAATTGGATTTAAAATGCGTGAACAATGATCTGACAGTATCTTTACGGTTTCTTAACTGTTTCCTTAACCGCTTTCTTAACCATGTCGTGCTATTATGGCTGTATCAAATAAAGGAGGCACGGATATGGATTACGTTTTGAGTACAGAGAATCTTTCAAAACAATATAAAAATTTCAAAGCTTTAAACAGACTTTCCATGCATGTGGAAAAAGGAGCAATTTATGGATTTATAGGAAAGAACGGGGCCGGTGACCGTGTTATAATAAGACCAAGTTAGCAAGGAACCCAATGAAATCAAGGGTTTGCGGCTACTTTGGTCTTAATTTATTATACCACAATCGAACTGCTTTTTCATTAAAAATCCAGTGTCGTTTTCCAAAGAGTGGGATATTTTGGGCTAGGGGTCGCAACCGGGTGGTTTGGACCTGCTTATACTTAGTCCTATTCCAAAAATACTTTTCTTTTGCTTCATCTTGAAGTAAAACCCTCTTTCGGGGGAACAGCGCTGTTTAAAATATAAATACAAAGAGGACTGAGTAAAGCAACTTTGTTAGCTGACCTTAGTCCTCTTTTGCGTTTTAGGAGGATAGGGTATGCAGGTATTAGTCGTTATTTTTATTACTTTATTAGTTTTATCAATGATTGTCAGTTTTGCTTTGGCAGTAACAGCAAAAAAAACTGACGAAAGATTACGCACGATCTGTCTCCATCTTGAACAGAAGGAGAGGTGAAGAGAATGCGAGAGTATACAACAGGAAATCCGATTGTGGATGCAAGTGCCCAAATCAGTATTACCGGCAACATAACACCACAAGCATGGTATAGAACAATTGTTAAAGAAACAGGAAAGCCCCATTTGACAGCAATAGTTATACTAGCGGATATAGTTTATTGGTATCGTCCTACTGAATTGAGGGATGAAAGTACCGGTCAGATAATCGCAATCCGCAAGAAATTTAAGGCAGATTTATTACAAAGAAGCTATCAACAGATTGCGGAGCAGTTTGGGCTTAGTAAAAAGGAAGCCACGAATGCGATTGTTTTTCTGGAAAAATTGGGAGTCATAAAAAGAGTTTTTCGGACAGTCAACCTGAATGGTCTTGTTGTAAACAACGTCCTGTATATTGAGCTGATTGTTGGGAAGCTGAAAGAATTAACGTATCCAGGCTGTTATGAAACCCCTGTGCCTTATATGGGGGATAGGGGGCAGGAGGTTGCGGAGGATAATTTCGAAGAGCAAAGCATTATCGCAGAAAAAGGGGAGATAACTACTTCTAGCGAGAGAGGTGTCCCTCAAAAAAGGGAGAGGGTATCCCCTAAAAAAGAGAGACCTGTCGTATCTCTAAATGGGACCTGCCACATTTCGGAAGATATACCTCTGACCGGATGTGTACAGACAAATACAGATATTAACACAAATACTTCAACAACAGATTATACCAATCCTGTCCAATCATATCGGGATACACATCAGGCATTTCTTGAACAGATTGGATATGATGCGATCTGTATAGACCGTCCTTACGACAAAGACCGCCTGGATGAAATTGTGGGGATAGCCGTTGATGTCCTTACGACAACGAAAAATACGGTCAGGATCAATCAAGAGGAGAAGCCTTCAGCAATCGTAAAGTCTGTATTTTGGAAGTTGGATATGTTCAGCATTCAATTTGTTTTAAACAGCTTGTCAGAGACAAAAACCAAAATTCGCAATATGCGAGCTGCATTGGTAACTGTCCTTTACAATGCTGCCTTTACATCAAGCAATGTTGTGATGAATCAGGCGGCGGTGAACGGTGACATTTTCCCCGGGATTTTATAAGCAAAGGGGGTGATGGAACGTAATCAGACTTAGACAACTACGCATAGAGAAAGGATTCACACAATGGGAACTGGCGGACAAGCTGAGAATCAGTTTGCGTACATATCAGAGGATTGAATATGGACAGCAAAAACCGTCTTATAAAGTCGTATTAGGATTACAAAAGATATTTGAAGATAAGATTGAGTCTATTCTGCAGGATATGTAGCTGCTGAATATGAAATGGAGGAAATGTATGTTTGATATGAATCAGATAGATGTTATGGACATCGTATTTGCCGACGAAGCTCATGAAAGGTTTTTCCGTGAAAAGGTCCGTGAACTTCCAAATACGCGCAGGGACAGTAAAGAAATTGCTATGATATACACTCTTGGAATCTGTGATAAGACCAGAGCTGCCTATACACAGATTGTGGAACAAAGTACACAGCAGGTAAACCCATTGGTGCTATTTGCAGGTTGGCAAACATCTGCTTCGGTAAAGGTGACAAGGCTGGCTATTAATCTTTATACTGGTTTTTCACAGGAAATTATCAGGGACGATTCGGAAGAGGGGTACGATTTCGGTGAGGTCAGCCCTGACTATACGGTTGAGGAAATCTTTGATTGTCCTTATGCAAGGTATTTTATTGAATCTGTCAAACTTCGATACGGTATAGAATAATATGGAGGACAGGAAATATGAAGATGTATAAGATTGATGATATCATTGAGATATTGGAGACTGGCAGGAAATCGAAAAATAAATATGCAGGTTTTGAAGCCAACAGAGAAGGAAATCTTATCATCACATTAAAGGAACACGCTCCAGATTGGAGGAATCCGGAAGGCTTTGGAGAAGCGGTTACAGAACTTGAACTTTTGGAATGTAGCGGCGAATATTAACTACAAGGAGGAAACACCATTATGGATAGGGAGATTCTTGGAATTGATCATGGAAATAGACAAATGAAAACTGCAAATACAGAATTTTTATCCACAGTAACGCCCCAGAGGGTCAAACCCAGTAATTTAAGCCAGATATTGGAGTTTGGCGGAAAGTATTATGCAATCGGTGGCAGTAGGGAGGATGTGATTACGAAGATTGACAAAACAGTAGATGATGATTACTATATTCTCACTTTAGCGTCTCTGGCCACTGAATTAAAATTTAGAGGAAAGAATCAGGTGGCTGTCCGGTTGGCAACGGGATTGCCTCCACGGTGGTATGAATCCCAGATGAAAACATTTCGAAAATATCTGGGAAAGGAGAAAGAATTAAACTTCCGGTATCAGGGAGAGGAATTCCGTGTTTATCTGGAAGGTGTGAGCGTATATATGCAGGGATTTGCAGCAATAGCTGACGTATTGACAGAAACAGAAGGAAAATCCTGCTTATTAGTTGATATTGGAGGCGGAACTGTTGATGGGGTTCCGATTGAGAATATGCGGCCCAGTGGTGCACAGCCTATTATAGATAATTATGGGACAATAAAATGTATTTCCAGTGTGAATGAGGTTCTGATGGCTGAATTCGGTGAGAAAGCAAAACCTTATATCATTGAAAAAATCATGCAAACAGGAACATATGCGGGTGATGAGGCGTATCTTCGGGTAATCCGAAGGGAATTAAGAAGATATACAGATTATATCTATAATCTTATCAAGAAACATGGGTACAATCTCCATCTGGAAAAAATAATCTTTATGGGTGGCGGGGCTTCGATCATGCAGAATTTTGGTGATAATGAAGGCAAGGACGTGATTTTTATTCCAGATATCCATGCCAATGCAAGAGGGTATGAAGAAACCCTAAAAAGCATATGGAAGGCCAGACAGAACATGGCCGGATAAGGAGGCCATAAATGGACGATAAATATTCAACAACCCTTCGGCTTTATAAAAACAATCCGGTACATTTCCAGGCACTCACCTGTCTGGAAACATATAACCGGGAATTGTTCAGCTCAAAGAATGATTTTATTGCCGAGGCGGTGATCTATTATGCAGAACACTTGAAAAAGAAAGCAGAATATGAAGAGCTGGAAGATACAATATCCAGTATAAGGGAGCATGAGGAATTTTTTCAGGAACTGACAAAGCGTGCCATGGAAAAGGCATTGCACGACATGCAGGCCATATCCACTCCGGTGCTTAGTGAAAATATGACGAAAACAGAAGAGAAACAGGAGCCAGAAAAAAAGAATGAACAACCGGATATAGACCCGGCAACAGAGAAGGATTTTAAACTGCTTGAGTTTTATGGTTCATTCGGTGACTTTGAAGACGAAGGAGAAGATTGTTTATGATGATATTATGTGCTATTATTAAATTAATAGGGAAACTGGTGTTTGGGTTGGCTTACGCATTATTAAAGATTGTTTCATTCAGCTTTAAAATGGTAGGTTATATGTTTTTATTCGTGTTCCATATCTTTTTGATTTTAGTTGATATGGGAACCCCATCTTAAATAACAGAAAAATAAGAAAAAAGTATATGATGGGCGCTAAAGGATTTAGAAGCGAATTATGAGACACAGATGGAAGTATAATGGAAGGAGGATGCCGATAATGGAAGGGCAAAAGACATATATTGCAATTGACCTGAAATCATTTTATGCCTCTGTAGAGTGCAGGGAACGTAATCTCAATCCGCTGACTACAAATTTGGTAGTAGCTGATTCAAGCCGTACAGAAAAGACGATATGTCTTGCTGTATCACCTGCTTTAAAAGCATATGGTATTCCTGGACGTCCGAGATTGTTTGAGGTGGTACAGAAGGTACGGGAGGCAAATGCGAAGCGGCAGCGTGTGGCACCCAGACATACCTTAACCGGTTCTTCCTGTGATGCTGTGGAATTGAGAGATTTTCCTGAATTGGCAATTTCATATGTTGCCGCACCTCCCCGTATGTCCTTATATATGGAGTACAGTACCAGAATATACAATATATATCTGAATTATATCGCTCAAGAAGATATCCATGTGTACTCTATTGATGAAGTTATCATGGATATTACCCAGTACCTGAAAACCTACCATCTTACTGCTCGGGCGCTTGCACAGAAGATGATGCAGGATGTCTTGCTAAATACAGGAATTACAGCTACAGCCGGAATTGGTACGAACATGTATCTATGCAAGATTGCCATGGACATTGTGGCAAAGCACATAGAACCAGACAAAAATGGGGCACGGATTGCTGAATTGGACGAAATGAGTTATCGACAGTTCCTCTGGAACCATCAGCCATTGACCGACTTCTGGCGCATTGGAAAAGGATATGCCCGCAAGCTGGAAGCACATGGTATGTATACTATGGGTGATGTGGCCCGGTGTTCAATCGGAAAACCCGATGATTTCCATAATGAAGAATTGTTATATAAGCTGTTTGGGGTCAATGCGGAATTATTGATTGACCATGCCTGGGGATGGGAGCCTTGCACGATGGCTGATATTAAATCATACAAACCATCGGAAAACAGTGTTGGTTCCGGACAAGTGCTGCAATCCCCCTATAGTTATGAAAAAGCAAGACTGATCGTACAGGAAATGACAGACCAGTTGGTTCTTGACCTGGTGGATAAGGGGCTAGTGACAGATCAAATGGTTCTTACTGTGGGATATGATATTGAAAATCTTACAAATCCAGACATTAGGAAATCCTATAAAGGTGAGATTGTTACAGACCACTACGGACGCAGGATACCAAAACATGCCCATGGCACAGCCAATATCGGACGGAAGACTTCCTCCACAATGTTGATTATGGAAGCAGTAATGGATTTATTTGAAAGAATCGTAGATAGAAAGCTTCTTGTCAGACGAGTAAATATAGCAGCTTGTCATGTTGTAGAAGAAAGCTCGGTTGTTGATACGCCCAGTTTTGAACAGCTTGATTTGTTTACTGATTATGATGCTTTAGAGAAAAACAAGATGGAAGAAGAGGAAAAACTCCAACGTGAAAAGCAGATGCAGGAGGCTATGTTGAAAATTAAGAAAAAGTATGGAAAGAATGCAATACTAAAAGGTATGAATCTGAAAGAGGGCGCTATGGCGCAGGAGCGTAACAGACAGATTGGCGGTCACAAGGCATGATGTACGGGGAAGGGAGCTGGAATGAATAAAAAAAGAGTAGATATCCATTGTTATGATGATATTATCAACCTCCCACATCATGTATCAAAAGTTCATCCGCATATGCCTATACCTGACCGGGCAGCTCAATTTGCCCCTTTTGCGGCGCTGACCGGACATGACGCAGCCATTAAGGAAACTGCCCGGCTGACAGAGGAAAGGGTTGAACTGGACGAGAACGCAAAGGCGGTCCTGGATGAAAAACTAAGACTGGTACAGGAAGTGCTGACAGAAAATCCGGAGTTAACAGTTACTTATTTTCAGGCGGATGAAAAAAAGGCAGGAGGCACCTATCTTTCTATAACGGGTAATGTTAAGAAAATTGATATGTATGCGCAAGCCCTCTTGATGGCGGATGGTCTTCGTATTCCCTTGAAAGAGATATATGATTTAGAGGGGAATCTGTTTGGTTTTGTAGAAAATATGGATTAAAATAATATCGCCATAAACTTAAAATATAGTATCACCGTGGTAGGCTGATTCGTCAGCCTGCTTTTTTTTGCGCTTTTCTTGGTACTTATAATGAAAAATAAATGAAGCGGGGTAGTGTAAAGAACATGTCTGGATGCTTTACCAGGAGATTGTAGGGCGGTACTACACTCCGCAATAAAGGGAACCATTTCCAAAGATTAATAAGTTGACCAACCAATTGAAAAGAAGAGGAGGAATAGGAAGCGAATATAAGAGTTTTTACAAAAAAGTAAGAGGTAACGAAGGAGACAAATGCAAATACAGTGTACGACTGGATACGTATGGATGTGGCTGTCAGCACGATTGTGATTATTGTTATGCACGGTCACTTCTGGCTTTTCGTGGATTTTGGAACCCATCGGCACCGAGCATCGCAGATATTGCTAAGATTAAGAGGAAGATTCGGAAGATACCTCCGGGAACCATCCTGCGCATGGGTGGAATGACAGACTGCTTTCAGCCTTTTGAAGCGGAACATCATGTGACTTATGAGACAATCTGTGAAATGAACCGGTGTGGTGTTGGATATCTGATTGTAACAAAATCCCATTTGATCGCACAGCCCGAATATCTGGAAATTTTGGACAAGGATCTGGCCCATATACAAATCACGGTCACGACTTTAGATGATAACAAGGCTTTGACCTATGAAAAAGCAAGTATCCCATCAAAAAGAGTAGAGGCAATAAAAAAATTGCAATCTGCGGGATATGATGTGTCAATCCGGTTAAGCCCCTTGATTGAGGATTTCATGGACTTTGACAGCCTAAATTCATTAGGAATCAATCGCTGTGTTGTGGAATTTTTGCGTGTCAATAGCTGGATTAAGAGCTGGCTGCACGATGTTGATTTCAGTGGGTACAGGTTAAAACAAGGAGGATACTGCCACTTACCATTGGAAAAAAAGATGGAAATCATCAAGAAGATCAGGATACCGGAGATAACAGTTTGCGAAGATGTAACAGAACATTATGAGTATTGGAGAGATAACTTCAATCCAAATAAGGATGATTGCTGTAATCTGCGATTACATAACGGATGATGAAATAAAGAAGTGGAAATGAAAGTTCCTTTAAATATATGCTGACAGGCAGGAAGGGCGTGAAGATGAACCGGATTCGTGACGAACCTAAATCGTAAGGGAAATGACTTGAGTGGGTTACTGAACTTTAGCAGAAAAGAGGAAACCGTTGGATAAAAAAAGTTTTGAGTATGGTGGATATCATTTTTATCCATTAAGGACATTTGAGGATAAAGATGGCGATTTTATGGAACGCGCATGCAAACTGCGGGATGACCGGGAACTAGGGATGACATCCACTGATGAACCATGGAGAAAATATGCATATGATTATGAAGCTTTTTATAAAGCTGCCGGCGGCAAGAAATATGATATTTTTCTATGTGAAGAAAACCGCAGGCAGTACGTACCGTGCGGTCATGGCTTGCAGGAATTTGTTAATGCCCCGATCAAGAGTAAAAATAACAGGGCAGTCCGCTGAGAGTATGATGGCGCGGGTATTAAGAAAAACACATGGAATGGGCTGATCTTCAGTCCGTTTTTATTTTTGA
Organism: Blautia marasmi; assembly: GCF_900258535.1. NCBI lineage: Bacteria > Bacillati > Bacillota > Clostridia > Lachnospirales > Lachnospiraceae > Blautia > Blautia marasmi. Next base: position 983,676 of record NZ_OIWX01000001.1, on the reverse strand, counting down.
AAATCAATTAAATTAGAAAACCAGTAGGAGGTATGTAAATGAAAACAAAGATGAGAAACTATCTGATCGCTAAGGTAATGAAGGTAAAAGCGGCTATTAACAACAATAAGGCGGAGGGGTTCGTTGATACGGCCATCAAAATTTTAATGGCTGTTGTGATTGGAGCGCTGCTTCTGGCAGGGCTGTATGCACTGTTTGGTGATACAGTGCTGCCAACATTAACACGGCGTATTACTGAAATGTTTAACTATGCTGGATAGAAAGGCAGTTCAAACAATTGTATTTTTGCTGTTGCTTTTGCTGGCATCTGTCACGGACTTAAAGAAGAGAATCGTGCCGGATCTGTTATGTATGCTAATTGCATTAACCGCCGCTATTTCTTTTCGTCCAGAACAGTTATGGGGGATTTTCAGCGCACTCCCATTTCTTCTTGCAGCAGTTTTTTGCGGAGGAATGGGGGGCGGTGATATCAAACTGATGGCAGCCGCAGGACTTGTCCTGGGACTTCCAGCAGGGATTTTTGCAACTATTTTGGGATTATTACTGGTACTTGCTTATTCTGTGTTTTTGAAAATATGTAAGAAAACCCAGGTTATCGCAGTGCCGTTAGTACCCTTTTTATCGGCTGGGTGTGCAGCGGGGTATTTGATTGGATAGGAGGACGGAATGAAAAGAAAAGCATTTTATTGTATTTGTGTAGCGGCTCCAATTACCTTTGTGGGTGCTGTCCTGGCATTTTACAGATGCCGGAGGAAAAAGAGATACTTAGTGAGGTAATCACGGCGGCAGGTATTCCCTGCCGCATTTAAAACGATAATTTTGATTTGATTGAAAGGAATGGATAATAAGTATGAAAATATTAAAAAGCCGTACCGTGCTTGGAGTAATATGCATTGTGGTATCACTGCTCATTTGCTTCGGAGTTACCCCTTTATTTAATAAAGAGGTCAGTAAAAAGGTAGAAATCGTGCGGGTGGTAAAGGATATAAAAATCGGGGATAAAATCACTGGCGATATGGTCAGGACTGTTGAGGTGGGAAGTTTAAATCTGCCGTCTGAAGTCATGAAAAATAAAGAAAATGTCATTGGGAAATATGCATCTGCAGATATGGCTCCAGGCGATTATATCATTAACAGCAAGGTCGCAGACGAACCGGCTGCGGAGAATGCCTACTTATATAATTTATCAGGAGAGAAACAGGCAATATCCGTGTCGGTCAAATCTTTTGCAACGGGGTTATCCGGAAAACTCAAATCTGGTGATATTGTATCTGTGATTGCACCGGACTACCAGAAGCAAGGTGAAACAGTGATTCCTCCCGAACTCAAATATGTCGAAGTTATTGCTGTAACTGCAGGCAGTGGCTACGATGCCAATACAGGAGAAGAAGACCCGGAGGAAAAGGAACTGCCCAGTACGGTGACACTCTTGGCAACACCGGAACAGAGCAGGATACTCGCCATGATGGAGAAGGACGGGAACCTGCACATATCTCTTGTATACAGGGGAACAAAAGAAAATGCAGCAAAGTTTATTACAGAGCAGGAACATGCTTTGCAGGAACTTTACCCGCCGGAAACGGAGGCGGCGGAAGCGGAAACTGGACAGCCCGAGGAACAGATAGAAGGGAGTGCAGAATAAATGCTGAACTTTAAAATCAAGAAGCGCGCAAATCAGCCTGAGAGCGAGGAAGTACATGAGGTGGGAAAACATCAGGCCCAGATACTGGCTGTCTGGGGTAGCCCTGGATGCGGAAAGACTACGGTTTCTGTGAAGATTGCAAAACACTTAGCGGAAAAGAAGAAAAATGTAATTCTTGTGCTGTCCGATATGACTTTACCCATGATGCCTTGTATCTGTCCAATGGACGAGTTAGAAAACATATGGTCCCTTGGCAATGTACTGGCAGCGCCACATGTTACAAAAGGGCTTATAGAAGAAAACTGTATTGTCCACAAAAAAATAAAGTATCTGGCAATGCTTGGCATGTTAAGAGGGGAAAATGAATACAGCTATGCCCCCTATGAAGCGGAACAGGCTTTGGAATTTCTTACAGGGCTGCGGGAATTGTCCTCATACATTATTATTGACTGTAGCAGTTATATATCTAACGATATTTTATCGGCAGTTTCCCTAATGGAAGCAGATGCTGTTCTGCAGATAGTAAATTGCGACCTTAAATCTATCAGTTACCTGGCAAGCCAGTTACCGTTACTCCAGGAGCCAAAATGGAGAATAGAGAGGCATTTAAAAACGATCAACAACATAAAGGGGCAGGAAGCCATTAACCATATGGAACAGGTGCTTGGAAAAGTTAGTTTTCAGATTCCGTCTGCTTCCGAAGTTACGGAACAGGGGATGGCTGGGAATTTGTTGATTGGTCTGGAGGGGAAAAAAAGCCGTGGTTTTAAAAATGAAATAGATAAGATTGTTAAGGAGGTATATGGATGTTAGGGGAAAGAAAGACGCGAGGAGTATTTAATGAGGGAAAAAATTCAGAGTGGGGTTCGCGGATGCAGGAACTTATGCCAACACAGGCAGCCCCAGTGGAGCCGGTTGCAAGAGAACCGGTAGAAGTGGTAAGTAAGAGTGCAGATGACCTCTTTTTTGCAGCCGTGGAGGGGAAAGATTTTGCAACGGTGCTACAGGAGGTACAGGAACACATTGCGAGCCGTTACAGCTCCCTTTTGACTGATGGAAATAACGATGATGTAAAAAGGCAGATGAAGCGTTACATTACTAAATATGTTCAGGAAAACCGGGTTGCAGTTCAGGGAATGTCAAATCAGGAACTTGTTGACAACCTATACACGGAAATGGCGGAGTTTTCTTTTCTAACAAAGTACATTTTTGGAGAGGGCGTGGAAGAAATAGACATTAATAGCTGGAAGGATATTGAGATCCAGTACAGCGGTGGTGGGACTGAAAAGTTGGAAGAACATTTTGACAGCCCTTCTCATGCTATTAATGTGATCCGCAGGATGCTCCATGTTTCAGGAACTATCCTTGATGATGCAAGTCCTGTGGTGACTGGAACACTGGCTAAAAATATCCGTATAGCGGTGTTAAAAACTCCAGTTGTAGATGAAGAGGTAGGTCTTGCCGCTTCAATCCGAATCGTAAATCCCCAGAGTATGAAAAAGGAGGATTTTATTTCTGGTGGAACTGCCACGGGAGAGATGTTAGACTTTTTGAGTGAATGTATTCGGTATGGAATTTCGGTGTGTGTTGCAGGTGCTACAAGTTCCGGAAAAACAACGGTGGCCGGCTGGTTGCTTACTACAATCCCTGACCGGAAAAGAATTTTTACTATTGAAAATGGTAGCCGTGAACTTGATCTAATAAGGGAGGAAAGTGGAAAAGTGTTAAATTCCGTTGTCCACACTCTTACAAGAGACAGTGAGAATGACCGGCAGCGAATTGACCAGATTGCCCTTTTGGATATTGCGCTTCGATTTAATCCTGATATTCTGGTGGTCGGAGAAATGAGAGGGGCGGAAGCAAACGCCGCCCAGGAAGCTGCAAGAACTGGTGTAGCGGTGGTTACAACCATCCATTCCAATTCGTGTGAGGCTACATACCGCCGTATGGTGTCCTTGTGTAAGCGTGCCGTGGATATGTCGGACGAGACATTGATGGGATATGTGACCGAAGCATACCCTATCATAGTCTTTTGTAAGCAGTTGGAAAACCGGCAGAGGGTAATCATGGAGATTATGGAATGCGAGATAAAGCCTGACGGTACACGGAGATATCGTCCACTGTATCAGTACGAGATCATGGAGAACCAGTTGGAAGGAGATTATTTTGTGGTTAATGGGAAACACAGGGTAATGAATTCCATTTCGGATGGGCTTTATAAGCGTTTGCTGGAGAATGGGATGCCAATGGAGACACTTAACCGGTTCCGTTCAAAGGGAGAGGGAGGAGAGGAATCTTGACAAGTATACAGCTTCTTGCATGCCTTGGTATGATAGTGGGTGGATTTCTTCTTTTGGGGATTCAACCAATAGAATTTACAGATGGACTGTTCGGCTTTCTGGCAAAAGAACCTGAGAATATTCGGAATGAAATCCATACAGTAACAAAAAGGAAAAAAGCAAGATTTCTGAAAAAGGCAATCATTGAGGCACAGCAGGTACTTAAAATGACGGGTAGGGAAAAGCAATTTTCGGTTATTTGTGCTGCCGCCCTGGTGTTGTTTGCTGTGGGGGCCTCGGTTGCCATCATGATTGGAAATTTTTTTCTGGCCCCGGTGATGGCTGTTGGATTTATGTTCTTCCCTTTTTGGTATGTAATTCTGTCAGCCAGTAATTACAAAAAAAATGTAGCCGCAGAGCTGGAGACAGCATTAAGCGTTATTACGACGGGCTATCTGCGGACGGAGGACATTCTAACTGCGATAGAGGAAAATATTCAGTATTTGAATCCGCCAGTCCAGAGGGTATTCCAGGATTTTATTGTGCGGATCAACTTAGTAAATCCGGATGTTCATGAAGCACTAAAGGAGTTGAGGGAGAAAATTGATAATGATGTATTCCAGGAATGGTGCGATGCCCTGTGTGATTGTCAGTATGATCGGAGTTTGAAGACAACATTGACACCAATCGTAACAAAATTAAGCGATATCCGTATCGTCAATGCTGAACTGGAATATTTGATTGTGGAGCCGAGGAAAGAATTTATCACGATGGCAATCTTTGTGATTGGTAATATCCCGCTGCTTTATTTTCTGAATAAGAGCTGGTATGACACTTTGATGCACACACCAATGGGACAGGTGATACTTGCCATTACTGCGGCAATCATCTTTGTCTCTACTGCGGTCGTTGTCAGGCTGACAAAACCGATAGAATACAGGAGGTAGGGAGATGTCAGTGATATTACTGTTATTATTTGGAGGATTTCTCTTTCTGGGAATGTTCTTCCTGGCAGCGGATTTGTTAAAAATGCCATATATGAAGACAGAAAAGGCATTACTGGACAGGGGAAGAAATAGTAAAAAAGGGTCGGCGGCGTTAGATACGTTTTTACTGCAAGGAGCCATGAAATTGTCTCATGTAATCCGAATGGACGAATATCGGAAAAGCCGAATGAAAAATGTGCTGAAAGCAACAGGGATTAAAATGACACCGGAAGTATATCAGGCGTATGCACTTACAAAAGCTGGTTTACTGATGGCTGGCATTATTCCGTGTTTGTTTCTTTTTCCGCTCCTAACACCTGTTATTGTGTTTCTTGCTGTCATGGTTTACTTTAAGGAAATTCAGCGCGCAGACGAGATGTTAAAGACGAAAAGAAAGTCAATTGAAGACGAACTGCCACGTTTTGTTGCTAATCTTGAACAGGAGCTGCAGAATAACCGTGATGTGCTTTCAATGGTAGAGAATTTTAGAAAAAATGCCGGTGCGGAATTTGGGGAGGAGCTAGGTGTACTTGTGGCAGACATGAGATCCTCCAGTTATGAGGCGGCACTTACTCGATTTGAAGCACGGTTAAACTCTCCAATGTTGTCTGATGTTGTCAGAGGACTGATTGGGGTTTTGCGTGGAGATAACAGCGTGGTATATTTCCAGATGCTTGCTCATGATTTTAAACAGCTTGAATTACAGAAATTAAAAAGTGAGGCCCAGAAAATACCGCCTAAAATCAGGGTTTTTTCGTTTCTCATGCTGATGTGCTTCTTATTGACTTACCTTGCGATTATCGTGTTTGAAATCATTAAGTCATTAGGAGGTATGTTCTAGCTCCAAATGAAAGGAGGTCAAGGAACTTGAAAAAAATATTAAAAACTAATCGTGGAGAGGGATATATAGACATATGCGTACTGGTATTGTGTGCCATGCTGGTGATTGCATTGGCGGTCAGCGTATTTCCGGTTTTTTTGGCTAAGAATCAGTTAGATACATTTGCTGTGGAATTGTGCCGTGAGGCTGAAATGAGTGGCAGAGTCGGAACTGAGACCACTAGGCGGGAACAGGTATTACGAGAAAGGACCGGACTAAATCCTAAAGTTGAGTGGTCAAAAAAGGGTAATATCCAACTAAATCAGGAGATTACTGTAAAATTGACGTTGCAGCGGGACCTTGGGTTATTTGGGAATTTTGGTTCCTTTCCAATTACCTTAAGGGCTAGTGCTACAGGAAAGAGTGAGGTATATCATAAATGAAGCGCCTGATTTGCTGTTTAAAAGATAGGCGTGGTTCCTCTTTCCCATTTGTGATTGCGGTTACATTGGTATTGATGTTAATAATGTGCGGATTTTTGGAGTTTTATCGGCTAAAGATCATAGCCAATGGCGTAAGGGACGCGGCACAGGAGGCTATCATGATAACTGTAAATGATAATTATGCAAACGTTTATCACGGTGTCAGGGAAGGATACAGTGGAGGATATCAGCCCAATAATGGAGGTTTTAAGTATAGTGTAGATAAAGGAAATGTGCTGTCAAAAATGGATAAAATCCTTGGAACAAAAGTTGAATCCGGGCGGCATGTAAAATATACAGGTGGGGTTCTGGAATATAGCATATCGGATTTAAGTGTTACTGCACGTAATGCGCCGCTCGCCCCTGGAACACCGGAAAATGAACAGAGATTTGAAATTGATGCAATCGTAACATTAAAAGTACCGGTCCAGTTTGCGGGAAAACGTCTACCTGAAATGAAAATCAGGCTAAAAGTGCAGGCTGGATATATAGAAGTGTTTTAGAATTCAATAGACAGAATTGGAAAAATGTAGTATGTTTGATGCGACAGAATGTGAACCAGGAAGGAGAACTATATGAATGATAAAGTGAAAAAAGGTATGATTATTGCGGGTTGCGTGGTGTGTTGTGTTATTCTTGCAGTGATGATTGCAAGTAATTTCAGAAAGCCAGCAAAAACAAAGGATAAATTAGCAGAGAGCCAGTCTACAGAAATAGAAGTGAAACCGGAAATCAAAAAGTCCGAATTAGACAAGAAGTCAAAAGAGACTGAAAGTAAAGAAGAGGAATCGAAGAAAGAACCGGAAACTACGGAGGAGCAGAAAGAATCAGAGGAGGGAAAAGAGGGAAATAAGGACAACGGGCAGCCTGTACAGAATATTCAGCCCAGAGTGACTAAACCGGAAGAACCAGATCCAGAAGTATTAAAAAATCCTAATCAGAAACCAGATGGGGAGAGCGTGCAGGGCACGCCGGTTCCGGAAAACCATGATGAAGTAAAACAGCCGGAGACAGACACGGTTCCTGGAGCCGCACCAGAAGGTGAGTCACAGGAAGGAAAAATATATGCCCCAGGCTTTGGATGGATTGATGACATTGGGGAAGGGGAAGGCATTGAAGACAGTAACATTTATGAAAACGGTAATAAAATTGGGATAATGGATTAATTATCAATAGGTTGGTTAAATAGATGCATGACAGAAAGGCTATGAACTGTAGCGCCCTCCTGCTAGGCATAGAGAGAAATCAAAGATATAAATTTTATCGTTCGGCACAGCTATTTATGGCTGTGCTTTTTCATTGGAAAGGAGAACATTTGGGAATTTGAAAAGCAGAATAAGTTGGCTGACAAGGATTGTACTGTTCAGCCTGTGTTTTTTGATCATGTCGGTTCCAGCGTATGCGGCAGGGGAAGGTAATGTGGACGGCGGAGGCGGCAGCATGGGACAAGGTTCTTCGCAAAATTTTTGGTCCCCAGGTGATGAAGGGGTACGTGTATCGGTGATAAGTACAAGTGACCATAAAGTAGTAGGCACGCCTATTGACCTTACCAATAAAAGCCCATCTGATATTAGGCTTCATTTTGGAAAGGTGAGCAAGATGTCTTATACATCAGGTCATGGAATTGGTATATCCGGTTCAAGATACCAGTACATAAGACCAGCACAGAGACTTCCTATAATTATAAGTTCACAAAGTCTGGGACCATCAAGTATTGCGGAAATAAAGCGGTACTTTACGGACGAGCAGACGATACGTGGGATAGCAGGTTATATGGGAATAGATTTTGATATACTTATCAGCGGCGAGTACAGAATTATGATAGAGCCGATTGCGTATGTGACATTGCAGGGAGTAAGAGTTGCTATGACAGCAACGGAAGCGGCTTTATATGATGAGGTTGCAGGCGGGGTGGTATATTCCTGGTTACGTTCAGTTACCTTTCAAAATCTGCCCCTTGCGATGTTTCTCGAAAAATCTGATTTAGGATATCCTGCGTGGAACGGTCCAACTACCGGATTGCGTTCACATCAGGAAATCAAAACTTCGTTGGGACTTGGAATCATACGTTTTAATGGGGAGTTGCCAGAACCATCACCGGAGGTTACGACTTTTGATTATGAATACCGCACTAACACGGAGGTTATCACCAGTATCCGCGTGAGTGGCGGTCAAAGTGATCCGGACCATAAGGTATCTGTGACATTTAAAATACAAGGGAGAAATTATAAGGTGGACAGCGTATATTATCCCGAGGGAGGAAGTCAACTTGCCTGGGTTCGGTGGACAACACCATCTACAGAGCAGACTATGGAAATTCCAGTAACAGTAAGAGGTGGTGGCCGTACAGACAAAGGGACTATACGGGTCAAGATAGTAAACCTGGACAAGAATCCACCGCCGAATCCAGTTGCAGATGACCGTAATGACAGTTATGCGAGGCCGGCAGTCCCATCAAAGAGTCAGCAAACGTCCGCTGATTGGAGTATTTGGCGACCATACTGGTATTCTTACTGGGTATGGCATAGTGGTGACGATGATGATGATGGATACTGGTGTGATCATGGCTGGTGGAAGTTCAATATTGATAGATATCATGCAAGTTTGAACGCAACAATGCGCGTCCAGCCAGATGATAAATCCCCTACGGCCCATGGCAAAACATTAAAAAGCGGATACGGATTTAACGAATATGTGAACAGTTCTGTGAGCACGAATCAGTCCAGTGCCGTGACTGGAGCCCAAAATGCCGTGACGTATTTTCCGGAGTTTCAATACAAGAAATACTGGCGTTTATTGGAGCGGATGTCGGGTGGGTATCATTCCGAATTTGAGTTCAAAAAAAATCAATACAGTACATTTAAGCGGAGGACACATTTCACTCCGATATGGATGCCAGATGGCAAATATACACCCTATACATGGTTAATAGATGCCTGGACACCAGCAGGAATGTTATCACTAAACCTGACCGATAATCTGACAATCAGCGGTAATTTGTGGACGGACTGGCATATCGCACCACAGAGACTAGATTAGAAAATAAAGTAAAAATAAATAAACAGTTACCAAAGAGGGAGACGCAGAGATCTTTCTCTTTTTGTTATTAGGAAGGAATGAAGTGGCATGTACGATAAAAACAAAACTTTGGATACCCTGAAAAATGAAATCTTCTTGTCAAAAGACAACCTGTATCTAGCGGAGGAAGCGTTAAATTCTGATCAGATACCCTATGAAACGGTAAAGAAGATTATGGAGGTTGGAGGATATAGAAATAAAATAAATGCTTTGCGCAAAGCGTATTTGATGGGTGTAAATTTTGACAGCCTTATCGGTCTTGTACATGATTCAGACGGCCCGGAGGAAATCAGGTCAATAGCTGGGGCACTGGAACGGAAACTGGAAATCCAGAAAATTCAGATTGTGGCAGATGGAAAACACGATTACAGACAAATGGATTTAGTGTTTTATGGGTTTTATACTGGCAGAAGCATACAGGAAATGGAACTGGCAACAGATAACCGGTTTGATGAAGAGCAGATTGAAGAAATCCTGTCGGGTTTTCGCTATGGGCTTGCCTATGAACAGGTGGCATTTTATGCGAAAGAAGAATTTGATTGTTACCAGATGCGGACCATAAAAAGGGCATTTTTATACGATAATCTGACAGTCGAGGAAGCTGCAATTTTCGCCTTACCCAGTAATAACACAAAGAAAATGCGCCAGGAGATTAATGAGATAGTAGCGCAGCGTCGAAAAAAAGAAAAATAAATCTGTAATCGTGAGGAAGGACGAACAAATGGAGAAAGAAGCAATTGATTATGTCCTGCAGTTGGCAGAGGATGTAAACAGCCTTGTGATGGACCTTGGACCATTTGGGCTTACGGACGACGATGAAGTGATAAAAACACCGCAAAACCGGATACATGAGACGTATCTATGGCTGTCCGAACCAAAGGGCTGCAAAGAGGCGTCCGAGTATTTTAAGGAATTGCTTGCAATACTGGATAAGACGGATGCAGAGTATCAAAGAATCGCTGATATATGTGAAAGAATCCAAAAGGTCCAGGAAATAAAGCCATGGAAAGAAAAAGTAACTGTTAGAAACAGTCCCAGCTGTCGCAGATGACCAGGGCCTGGATATGTCCATGATATAGGACAGATTAAGGAAACAGAATCCCTTCAAGTAGAGAGGTTTCATAGATTCCTCTGGTAAAAATCTAAATAGAAATGCAAAAAGGAGGGATAAGAAGTTGTGGCCACGTAAAACGATAGTCTCTTCGGCGCTTATTGGATTTAGAGGCGAAGAGCATTGAACGGATTAAATTAGCAAGTGAAATGTCAAAGAGGTACTATGATGCCCCCATAATCTGTACTTACAGCGGGGGGAAGGATTCAGACGTACTTCTGGATTTATTTATCCGGTCAGGAGTTGAATTTGAGGCCCACAATTCTCACACAACGGTCGATGCTCCCGATACAGTATATTACATTCGGGAGAAATTTCGAGGTTTAAAAGAAAAGGGAATCCCATGTTATATCCATATGCCGCCACTGAGCATGTGGCAGTTGATTGTTAAAAAGAAGATGCCACCCACCAGGATGCAGCGCTACTGTTGTGAAATCCTTTATGAAAAGTTATATATTATGGAAAGTTTCTAAGAAAATTTAAGCAACGATAAGCTTTACAGGGCTTTTACTTTCCATAATTCTGATTGTATTTTTAATGTGGGTAGTGTTTACTCAAATGGAAGGCTAAGCCTATCATATTATCGGAGGTAAACACAAATGAACAAACCCAATCTTCAATCAGACTCTGCGCTATATTCTCTTATGCTTGGAGCTGAAAATGAGCTCCGGAAACTCCGCTATTCTGATTCTACTATCCGACATCGCTGGGAAGTCTGGAAACGCTATCTTAAGTTTTCCAATAAAGAAGACTTCCAGCTACAGGACTGGCATGATTTTTTGAAGAAGGTCTATGGAATTGAAGAATTGCAGGGAGAACTTACGCGCAATCAGCGCACCGCACGGGAAGCTTTTCAAACACTTTACCAGTTTTATAAAGAGGGCCGTCTGCAGTATTGGAGTCTGGTCCGGTCAGATACGGAAACAATCCCTGCCCCATTTTGTGCTATTACGGACCTATTCCTACAGCATTTAGAGGCAAACGGATGTGTATTGTCTACTATTACAGACTATGCCAGAACGCTGCGGCGCCTGACTAAGTTCCTCCAGCAGGAGCAGGTCGAATCCTTTCGTATGCTTAAGCCGGAATATATCACCCCCTTTATTGCGTCTGTTGCTAGTTATCATGGCCGTTCTGTTGCTGCCCTGTTAAGTGAACTGAGGCAGTTTTTCCATTATCTGTATCTCAATGGATATCATGAAAAGGATTTATCCCTTTTTATACCTAAATCAAACATCTTGCGCTCCAGGGAGCATCTTCCTTCCATCTGGAGTCCTGAAGATTTGGAAAAAATCCTGGGCTGTGTCGATATTGGTAATCCAATCGGGAAAAGGGATTATGCCATCATACTGATGGTTGCCCGCCTGGGACTTCGGGTAAGGGATATCATCCATATGAAATATGAAAACATTAAATGGGAGAAAAACTGCATAGAGCTTGTGCAGTTTAAAACTAAGCAGCCACTGACGCTTCCTCTGTTTGAAGATGTAGGCAACGCAGTCATTGAGTATTTAAGGAATGGCCGGCCTGAATCGCCAGTACCAAACATTTTTATTTGCCATAGGGTTCCGTATAGTGCTTTTAATGAAAACAACCGTCTCCACCATATGCTAAACACCTACATTTACAAAGCCGGGATTGTGGTTACACCAGAAAAATCCCATGGGATGCATACCTTGCGCCATTCGCTGGCTACCGAATTATTAAAAAAAGAAGTGCCCCTTCCGGTTATCTCTGAAATACTCGGCCATCAAAGAGTGGAGACTACGGCGAACTATCTTCGTGTGGATACCGAGCAGCTGCGTAACTGCACGCTATCAATGGAGGTGTTCTAATGCAGGCCAAAGAAAAAGATTATAAATTCACCAGTGGTCTTTCACAATGGATCATCGGATTTCTGGAAGAAAAGCACCGCCTCGGTTATAAATATGAGCGAGAATATTTTGAGCTGAAAAACCTGGACAGGTTTTCGATTGACTACAACTGTATGGACAGGCTTCCCAGAGAACTTGTACTTGCCTGGACACAACGCCAGGCAAACCATAGCCCGCAGACAATCCGTTCTAAAGTCAACTTAATCCGGCAGCTTGCCATGTTTATGTCCCGGAATGGTTGCGAGGTCTATCTATATCCCAGCAGTATGATTCCAAAGAAGACCTATGAGCATATCCCCTATATTTTTAGCCATGACGAAGTCAGACGTGTATTCAAGACGATTGACAGTCTTTCACCATCCTGTTTTTCAGTCCGCCGTCATTTAATCTTTCCTTTACTATTCCGTCTCCTTTATTGCTGTGGACTTAGGGTTTCAGAGGCATTGAATCTGAGAGTTTCCGATATTGATTTTGAACACGGCGTTATTTTTATCCACGATGCAAAGGACTATAGGGACCGCTTGATTCCGTTAAACCAGGACTTGTGCCAGCGGTGCATGAATTATAAGAAACATGTATTATCCGAACTTAGTCCGGAAGGGTATTTCTTTCCGGCGCCTGATGGCCTTACCTATCACATTTTTACAATCCGTAAAACGTTCCGGGATATCCTCTGGAACAGCGGTATTTCATACGGAGGACGAAATGTTGGGCCGCGCCTCCATGACCTGAGACATACATTTGCAGTACACAGTCTCCAGAAACTTCTTGAAGAAGGGAAGAGGCCCGCTGAGGTCCTGCCGATTTTATCCACATATATGGGACACAAAACATACAAAGGAACTTCAAAATATCTTCATCTGACTTCCGAATTATATCCTGAAATTTTGGAAAAAATGGAAGCCGCATTTGGCGGATTGTTGCCGGAAAGGATGGAGGCTGATGAACAAACCGACTGATTTTGCCCGAAGTCTGGCAGACTATTTCACTAACTATCTGGCAGGTCAAAGAAACTTAAGTGCGAATACAATCCGTTCTTATCGTGATACGTTCTGTCTTCTTTTGACCTATTTAGAAGAGGAACAAAACTGCCCGCCGGAAAAAGTACAATTGAGTAAGCTGACAGACCAGACCATCAACGAATTTATGGCTTGGCTGGAGGACAAGAGACGTAATTCCATTTCAACCCGTAATCAGAGACTGGCGGCAATCCATGCCTTTTTTCGATATCTCCAGCTTGACAGACCAGATATGCTTTTGCAATGCCAGAAAATCCTGTCAATACGCATGAAAAAACATGAAAAGGCTGTGGTGAATTATTTATCGGAAGACTCATTAAAAAATCTTTTGGCCAGGCCGGATCAGGCCACCATCTATGGAAGGAGGGATGCAGCACTGCTATGTGTTTTGTATGACACCGGTGCAAGGGTTCAGGAATTGATTGATTTATCAGTCCGTGATGTGAGGATTGATGGACCAAGTGTTATCCGTCTGACAGGGAAAGGAAGGAAAACGAGGACCGTGCCTATCCTGCACCAGACAGCAGAGATTTTAAAATGTTATATGGAAAGACACGGATTGAATCCCCAAAGGAATCCAGATCAGGCTTTATTCTGTAATCATCAGGGAAACCGTCTTACCCGCCCTGGAGTTACTTATATCTTAAAAAAGTATGCCAATGAACTGCAGGCCGATGGAAACATTTCAAATGCGATGGTGACGCCTCATGTCATGCGTCACACAAAAGCCATGCACTTATTAAGAGCTGATGTTGATCTGCATTATATCCGTGACTTTCTAGGACACATTGATATCAGCACAACCGAAATTTATGCCAAAGCGGATGCCGAAATGAAACGAGCAGCGTTTGAAAAAGCCAACATAGGAATTTCAACAGATAAAGCGACCTCATGGCAAAAGAACGATAATCTTATGTCCTGGCTGACCAGTCTGGGACAGGATAAGTAAATGTATTATGGAAAGATTATAGGCGAAATATCTTGAAATAGCAGTGTTTTCGCCTGTTTCTTTCCATAATTACTTTCTTTTCATAAAGTATCTTATGGAAAGCTTTCCATAAAATTTGAAAAGAGAACACAACGCCGGACAGACTGGTATCAACGGGTGTGCGCTGGGACGAAAGCACCAAACGGCCTAAAAGAGGACAGTTAGAAGCGGCTGCCCCAAAAGTCGAGAACAGGATCACTCTGATGAACGATAACGATGATAAGCGGCTGGTTATTGAGCGGTGTGCAATCCGTGGCAGGGTAGTGTCCAACCCAATCATTGACTGGACACATAAGGACATCTGGGATTATATCCGTACCAACGATATGTCTTATAACCCGCTTTATGATATGGGTTATAAAAGAGTTGGTTGTGTAGGGTGCCCGATGGCTGGAAAAAACCGCTACAAAGAGTTTGCTGACTTCCCAAAGTACAAGGCAGCTTATATCCGGGCGTTTGATAAAATGCTGGTGGCAATTCATGCGGCGGGAAAACCTACTAAGTGGAAGAACGGAGAAGACGTGTTCAGGTGGTGGATGGAGGACAAAAATGTTGAAGGGCAGTTGTGCCTCGCGGATTTTATGGACATGGGACCAGACTAAAACAATAAATCAACAACAGGAGGTTTACGTTCCAACCGGAACAATTTTATATGAAAAAGTGAATGAAAGCAGTACCGATTGAGTTAAAGGCGGCAAATGAATATGTCGCGCAAAATCACAGGCACCACAGTCCCATATACCGGGATAAATTCCGTGTCGCATGTATCGAGCATGGCAGAATGTGTGGTGTGATACAGTGTGGAAGGCCGGTATCCAGGTATTTAGACGATGGAAAAACGCTGGAAGTAACACGCTGCTGCACAGACGGTACAGCCAACGCCTGCAGTTTCCTGTACGGGCGGGCAGCCCGGATCGCAAAAGAGATGGGGTATGAGCGAATCATCACTTATATCCTTATCTCTGAATCCGGCGCTTCCTTAAAAGCGGCGGGGTGGGAATGTGAGAAAGAGATTGCAGGAGGCGGTTCCTGGGATACACCTGCCAGGCGCAGACATACAACAGCACCGCAATGTAAAAAGCAAAGATGGATAAAAAAATTGGTGTAAAGAAGGTGAAGAGAGTCGAGAATCGGAATTATAGATGCTGACTTATTGGATAAGAACAGGCACCGCATGCCGAATCTGGCATGCATGAAGATCAGCGGATTCCATAAGCAGATGGGGGATCAGGTACATTTGCTGACGGAGTATTCAGGCTTCAATGAGTTTGACAAGGTATATCTGTCAAAGGTATTTACGGCTACGAGGTATCCGCCGGAAGTTTTAAAGATGGGGAATGTAGAATATGGAGGAACTGGGTTTTATTTAGACCAGGCTCCCGAGCTGCCCTACGAGATAGAACATGCCATGCCAGATTACAGCCTGTATGCGGATTGGCTTAAATGCAAGGGAGAAGAAGGAAAAAAGAGTAAGAAGTATAAGTATTACCGGGATTATTCTATTGGGTTTTTAACAAGGGGCTGCTTCAGGCAATGCCCCTTTTGTGTGAACAGAAATAAAACAGTATCCGTTCCTGCAAGCCCAGTGGACGAATTCTACAATCCACAGAAAAAGAAGATCTGTCTGCTGGATGATAATTTCCTGGCATGTGGGGAGTGGAGCGCATTATTGGGGTATCTACGGGAAACCGGACGTCCGGTCCAGTTCCGGCAAGGACTGGATATAAGGCTTATTACCAGGAAAAAAGCCAGGGAACTGGCATCTTGTAGATTGGATGGCGACTTATTATTTGCTTTTGACAATATCAAGGATAAAGAAATAGTCATAGAAAAGATGAAGATCATAAACCCAATATTCCAGGGTTCCAAAAGGATCAAGTTTTACGTATTGGTTGGGTTTGATGCGGGTGGAAGATATGACCGGACTTTCTGGGAACGGGATATCTTACAGGTATTTGAGCGTATCCGGATTCTAATGGGGGTGCGTGCGTATCCATATATCATGCGGTATGAGAAATATCAGGAATCACCTTACCGGGGAATGTATGTAAACCTGTCCAGGTGGTGTAACCAGCCCCAGATGTATAAGCAGATGAGCTTCCGTGAATTTTGCCACTTGTCAAAAGAAGGGAGCGCCTGCAGAACGTATCTGGAGGAGTATGAAAGAGACTTTCCGGAAATCAGCAGTTACTTTGACATGAAATTTTAAACTCTGATTCAGGAGGTGGTGCTATGAAGTTTACAGATGAAGAATTAGGGATAGCCAGAAGCGTGGATCTGGTGTCTATTGCTGAAAGGCAGGGCTTCACGGTGAAGCGGGTAGGCAGTTACTATACATTGAAAGAACATGATTCTATAAGGATTAAAAATCGTAGGAGCTGGCTGCGTTTTTCCGTACCCGAGGGCCAGGACGGTCACAACGGGGATAACATTGAGTTTCTGAGACAATTTTGCTATATGGATTTTCGTGAGGCGGTTATCTATTTGTTGAACGAGGCCGGTTATCGGTATGAGGATAAAACATTTAAAGATGATACAAGCAGGAAAAACCACGAGAGAAGAAAGGAAGAGCAAAATAAAGAACCAGAAGGGAAAGGGGAATTTGTGCTTCCCGAACCAAACGACAACTATCGTAGGTTATATGCCTATCTGTTAAAAACGCGCTGCCTGAGCAAAGAAGTAGTTGACTGGTTCGTTAAAAAAAAGCTGATTTATGAAACACGCAGATATCATAACGTGGTTTTTATTGGCAGGGATTCCTTTGGTACAGCACGGTTTGCCAGTATGAGGGGAACGGTAGATAATTATGGAAACCCATTTAAAGGGGACGTGGAGAACAACGATAAAACCTATGGTTTCAATGTAAGAAACAAGAAAAATAAAGAAGTCAAGGTATTTGAGGCAGCCATTGACCTGATGTCTTATATGGATTATAAGCGTGATGGGCAGTCAAACAAGTTGGCATTAGGGTCAACCTGGGACGGGGCATTGGACCGATTCCTGCTGGAAAATCCACAGATTAAACGAATAAGCCTGTATCTTGATAATGATAAGGCAGGCCGGAAAGCAGCGGCACTTATACGCAAGAAATATATAGAGATGGGATATCACGTTAAAGTCCGGTTCCCGCCATATGGGAAAGATTGGAATGAATTTCTTGTTGCAGAAAGAAAAAAGGCAGTGATTCAATATTTGAATAGGAATAGCAATCTGGACCGGAAACAGGCAATCGGATAATTTCATAAAAGCAAGGAGATAGTATGGATTATTTTAATTTCAAAGAAGAGTTTCTCTATCAGTTCATTGACCTGATGGAGAAAAGCAAAACGTTAGGAGCGTTGAACTTGGTTATGGAAGGACTACCAGGTGAATCAATCACAATGACTTTCAAGGAGCATGATAGGTACTGCCCTATGGTCAGCATAGAGGAACTGTTTTTGAGAAGCCAGTATGAAATGCTGCCAGTCAGGATATTGGCTTCGGAGACACTGCAGGAATTTCAGACGGCGGAAACCGGAGGTATCCGATTGAAGATGGATACGGTCAAGAATCCATTGTTTGTAGAGTTCCATGCAGTGAATGCAAACAAATACCAGAAGAGGCTGGAAGAATTGGAGCTGCCGTATACCAGACTGGGAGATATGTGTATCTTTTATCGGTTTCGTGTGAAAGAGGAAAGTGAAAAACTTGTATACACCATGCCCGTAGATGAAGAGGACTTACAGCGGTGGGGAATGCATGTAGATCAACTGCATGCGTGCGTGTCAGACAATGCTATCTCCCAGTATAGTGTGCAGATTGAACCGGTTGCAGCCGTTATACGGGAAGGCTTGGAGGCAGGCTTTACGCTTGGGAGAGGAAAGATTACAAATGAACGCGCAAGTGCCTGGCGGTTGACAGGTCCGGGAGGCGCGGCAGGCATGCTTTATAGGAATATTCTGGATGAATTTGCGGAAATGGTCAACACGGATCTGTACCTGCTTCCAGTAACAGCAGAGGAAACCGCTATCTATGCCGCCGACCAGTATACACCTGCTGACCTTCAGATGCGTCTCGAAAGAAAAAAATCTTTAAAGGGATTTGTAAGCCATCCGTTGTCAGAGTCGGTTTTGTATTATAGCCTCAAGAGTAAAACCCTGACGGTGCACCAGTCTTCATTGGTGAAAAAAACCCTGGTCTAAGAGTCGATACGGGAGTCTACAGATGCAGGAAATGGTAAATAGACTAAGAGGAGAACCAAAATGCGTGAATATGATGAAAACCATGCATATGAGGAAGTCCGGGAGGATTTCATTAAAGAATATAAGGCACAGCTAGAACGCAGAGGAAATGGGGAGAAGTTGGAAATAGTGGCGGAAGGTACTCCTTTTGAATCCTTTACATACAAAGGGAATGGACCTTTATTATGTACCAGTATCTCTATGGAACTGGTGTACAGAAATTGCTATATTTTTGCCATTCGAGAGATTGATGAGGCCGTATCTACTATCTTGGAGATTCAGGATGAGGCAGAATGGATATCCCAGGAGCGGCTGGAACAACTGGAACATGTAATAGTGTTTCCGGTAAATCTATCACATTGCAGGGATAAGCTGGAAGAAAATGATATTGCATATTTTCCCTTCGAAGATATGGCGATCACTTATCAATTCTGCATTGAGGACAATGAGAGGTCGTATCGCAGGGATGTTACAAGGGAATGGCTGAATAAGCAGGGGATAAATGCAAAGGAACTCTTTGAAAAAGTAAGGTATAAAGACCTGGAGCAAATTTGGGGCGAAATTAAGACCGTAGAGCAGGTGGGAAAAAAATCAGAGGATTCACAGCAGGCTGCTTTGTATGGCGTCAATGGCTTTGGTGCTGCCCTTTATCCAAAAGTGATGGAGCAGGTAGTAAAAAAAATGGGCAGTGAAGTGCTGATTGTACCTGAAGAAACCTATACGGCTTATATTCAGACACCGGATATTATGAGTGCTGCAAAACTGCAAGAAGAATTACAGGAGGACAATCGTGTGAAACTGGTGACTGGCGATAGGCACCTTGTACTCTCTGGGAAGATATTTAAGTACGATACCGGCAGGAAAAACCTGGTCCCGGCAATGGAACATACCATTGAAAAGCATAGAGTGAAATGAAAACCGCTTTAAACGGGAGAAGCGCAGACGGCCAGAAGGGAAGGAGATAGATGTATTATTATAGTGAGAACGAAGCATATGACGAATTGCGAGAGGATTTTATTGATGAATTTCAAGACCAGCTACAAGAAAGAGACAGAGGGGAGGAACTGAAGCTGATAGCTGAAGGCACGCCATTTGAAGCCATTATGCTGAAAGGTGGAGGGGAGTTAGTTTGCCCCAGTATTCCGATGGAATTGGTGTATCTTAACTGCTATGTTGCTGAGAACAACGAGTTAGACGAGGCGGTCACGCAGATTCTGGGTATATTTGATGGGGATGAGTGGATACCGCGCGAACAATTAGAGCAGATAGAGCATGTACTTATATATCCTATGAATTTGGCAGAATATGAGGATAAACTGGTGGAGGGAAACATTGCATATATGCCATATCAGGATATGGCGGTCACTTTCCAATTCTGTATTGAAAGAGGGGAGAGATCGTACTGCGGAGATGTTACAAAAGAGCATTTGGAAAAATGGGGAATCGGTGTGGAGGAACTTTTTGAGAAAGTCAGATACAAGGATGCAAATGAAATAGGAGTGGGTATCGTAAATATGTACGATTCACTTACAAACAGATATGAAAATGATAAAACAATCCTTTTTAGACCGGCGGATGGTGTGCCATTGGAACTGAAGCAAGTCTACAATGTCTATGGTGTGAATGGCTTTGGTGCAATCTTCTATCCGAAAGTTATGGAACTGGTGCATGATAAATTAGGGGACGAGATGCTGATTATTCCCAATGATGCCTTTGGTGCTTATGTCCATGCGCAAAGTGTTGGGAATCTGTCAGACTTATATGAGAGCCTGACCAGTGAGAACATAATGAAAGAAGAAACAGGGGAAATACGCCATAAACTATCTGAGCGGGTTTTTAAATACGATCTGGAAAGCAGAAACCTGATTCATGCAGTTCCTCCGAAAATTGAGAAACAAAAATTGAGATAGGTAGGTGGGGTAGTGGATTGATGAACTTAATAAACTATGACCAATTTAAGGTTGCTTATCTACAAAAAATAGCAGAACTTTTAGACCAGCATGGTTATTCCATCAGACCGGTCGTGATAGGGGAAGGGTTATCGCTGGAAAAGGCAACCCTGGATTTAGGCGATAAAATCTGTCATTGCATAGACCTTCAGGAAATTTATTCGGATTATTGCAAAAATGCTAGACCGATGTTTTCTATTGTGAAGGATACATTGGATTGTTTCCGGGAGTTTGGTACAGTACAAAGAGAACAGGTGGAATGCATAGAAAGTGTTTTAGCCTGTGTAACAAACTTTGAGAAAAGCAAAGAAATTCTGCGGGGTAAGGGTATACCATATTTGGCAGTAGGTGACATGGCAGTATATTTCAGGTTTGATTATGAGCTGCCTTTCGGCGGTACAATGGAAAGTATTGTAACAAAAGACCATCTCCTGAAATGGAAGTTTTCAGCCGAAGAATTATTCAATATTGTTAGGCAATGCGAGGCACAGAAAATCGGTGCCTGCGCTTATGACTGGGTGGAAAGCCTTCAACCATATGATTTTGGCCATATACCTGTGATTGCAAGAGCAGAAGATATCTACAATGCGCCATATGAGCTGTATGGATTGAACGGTGCCGGGGCGATACTTTACCCCGAAGTGCTGCGTCAATTTGAAGAGGCTTTTCATGAGCGGGTCATAATCGTACCGTATTCAGAACGAAAAGCGGCCATATTACCGGAAAGTCGGATACAGGATAAGTGGGTACAAAGAAAAATCCGGGAATATACGGAGGATACGGACGCACGATTACTTTTGTCCAGACAGGTTTATTCGTATACAGAGGGGAAGTTTTACAGGTTCAAGGGTGGTATAGAACAATTACAGGTGGTCATTGATCAGAAATTGGAGTCAACTAAGAATCATGAGAAAACGCTGGTCGGTAAAAAGCAAAGCAGATAAAATCTCAAGGAGGATAGACAAAGATGGAATATGAAGAATTCATTCAGTTATTTACCCATGAAGTCAGCTATAATTTAAAAATGCTGGGTGTTCCATGGCGGGCTAAGTATGAGAACACAGGCGGCAGAGAAATAGTTTTGGTGGTAATCCATGGTGGAGGGCATGATTTTCCTCCGATTAAAGTTTACGATTATTACCAGGAGTTTTTGCAGGGGATGCCCTGGGGTGTCGCTGCACGGAAAGCAACACAGGATTTTTTTGATGATGAGATCACAAAATGTGCACTGATGGATATGGGGATTTTTCATGCAGATATGGTAATTCCCACTTTTATGAACACAGAGGAAAATGAGGAACTATTGAAAACCGTTCCATATTCAAGGTTTGAAGATTTAGCAGTTATACTTCAAATTGCATATCAGTCCCTGGGCGGTATCAATCTCAACCTTGTGGTAACAGACGATATCCTACAGGGATGGGGGCTGAGGTATGATGAACTTTATCAAATGGCCCTGGATAATCCGAGGAATGTTGAGTCTGTACAGATGATAGAGTTGTACAAGATGATGGATATTATATCACCCGATGAAACAGTAGAGGATTTACCTCCCTTCTACGTGGTGACGAATACCGGTCAACATTTAGGCGCTGCAGGTATTCTTTACAAAACCAGAATGCATGAACTTGCAGAAACTATGGGGGATGATATCTTATTGGTTCCTATGAGCGTTGACCATTTTTTGGCAATGCCGCTTTTAGACCAAAAGGGCATAGATTATATATCTAATGCATTACACAATAGTAAAGAGGTAATCACTGGAAGTATAAAGCCTCTGTCTGGGAATCTATACCATTATAATTGTGAAACCGCACAGTTTCGTATGTTTACTCCCAGCCAGTTAAAAGAAACGAAAAAACGAGGCAGATAGGTGGATGGTTTGAGAAACGATAGATATTCAGTTATAGAGAAAGAGAAAAGGGGATTTTATGAAACCTTTGTATATGAATTAAACGATAATATACAAAAGCTGGGATTAGGGTGGAAGGTGGTGCTGCCTGACCATATTTCGGATGGCTGTGTGATCAGTTTACAGGGCAGTCCGGAGAAAGGCCCGGAAATATTTCCTTTTGTAGCATATAACCGTCATACACAGTTGGGAGAACCCCTGTGGCTGGTAGTCAGGAATTCACTAGAGTTTTTATTGCGGGATGACCGGATCACCAAAGCCGCATTTAAAGAGATGGGGGTGTTATCGCCAAATCTGGTAGTTCCAACATTGATGAATGCGAAAAGAAATCAAGAGGTATTGGACAATTTCCCACATAAGCTATATGGAGACGGGGACCTTGCCATTGTATTGAGGATTATTTATCATTCAACAGATTGTTTGCTTGAAGATATGCACCTTAATTTAAGAGTGACAAGTGAAATGCTGAATGAGTTTGGAATGGATTTTGATACCCTTTATCAATGGTCGCTTGATAATCCGGAAAATCAAAGGGCTGTTTCCGTGGAACCGTTTGGGACAGAACCGGAAAAGAAGGATATCTACATTATGACAACAGAGAGCTTTTATTGGGGTGCTTCTGCTTTTTTGTACAAAGAAAAAGTACACGAGCTGTCAGATAAACTGGGAGGCGATATGGTACTGTTTCCTACAAGTATCAATCAATGCGTGGCATTATCAAATAAAAACAGGGACGGAAGAAAATTGATTCAGGAAACCCTCTACGACTCTAAACAAAATGGTTTTCAGCAGAGGGAAAAAGATTTATCCGATTATATTTATGTTTATAGCCGGAAAACAGATGAGATCCGTAAAACAAGTCAAAGGATGCGGCAGAAGCCAAAAGTGAATAAAAACCATAGCAGGTGACTTTTCAGAGCGATTCAGAAAAGAACCTGCTTTTTTCATTTAATCATAAAGGAGATAAGAATATGAACCTCAAATTATATAAACAGTTTTCAGATGCTTACCAGCAATGTATTCGTTCCGCTTTTGAGGATTCCACAATTCGTGGGGAAGTTAGAACGGTAGCCAGGGGTCTCCCGACAGAGGGAATCACAATTTTATTTGAGCAGGAGGGACGGTACTGCCCTGTCATTCCGGTAAGGGAAGCTTTTTTGAGAGCGGAGATGTTTGATGCCTGGGAAGAGGAATTGGCAGACCGGGCGATGGAAGTGTTCTCTGATGCGGAAGCGGAAGACCTGCGTATTGCAGTAGGCCAGTTGGAACAGCCGGAATATGTCGCTGTATATGCCGCAAACCATAGAAGTGACCTGGAAGCCCTGAAAAAGAATGATATGCCTTACCAGGTTATGGGGGACATGGTGCTCTACTATATGTTTCACGCACCGCTGGGAGACGGGCGTTATTATCAGGCGGAAGTAACCAATAAACATCTGGCATCCTGGAAAATGAGAAAAAGTGATTTTCATAATTTTGTACTGGAACATTCGCTGGTTTCCATGGAGAGTAAAATCTATCCGTTGTGTGAGAAGATCGAAAACGTTCTGGAAGGTATTTCGTGCTGTCTGAACAATGGAGAGGCAGAGGATAGCCTTGGTTATAGGGTCACGGGACCAGGAGGAGCGGCAAGTGTATTATACTGGGATACCTTACAGGAACTTAGCCGCCTGATGCCGGATAGCTTCTATATCCTGCCATATTCAGAGAGGGAGGCTTATATCCTGCCTGATACTATGGGAGCACTGGCACCGGCATTTTCCATTGAAGATGTCCACAAGAATGGGAACCGTCAGGTTCGACACAGCCTGGCTGGGTATGCCATATCAAGTCATGGTTTCCACTACTCACCATCGGAGAACAAATTGCTGACCATACGCGCATGGTTGAAGGGTGTAAATGAATGACATATGAAGAATATAAACAGGGACTGATCACAGAACTTGGGCGTCACATTGATGAAGAGCATCAGAAATTGATAGTAATAGCAGAAGGTACGGACAATGAGGAAATAGCCCTTGAACTTATGCAGCCGTCTGTGTGTAGCCAGTCACTGTCAATCCAGACCTTATATAGACAGTGGAAAGAAGGAGAATTAACGGCCCAGGCAAGCAGTATCTGCGATTATTTTGAAAAAAAGCGTGCTATTGAAACGATTGAGCAGTTAGAAAATGTTACGATTTGGGCGGCTAATTTTGAAAAGGCAGCCGAAAAGCTGGAAGGGAATGATATACCATATCTGCCTGTTGGGGATATGGCTGTATATTTTCAGTTTTTTGATGAGGTCTATGACGAGGAGGAGCAGTGGCCTCTGTATTATAAAAGACCTGTCTTAAATGATCATTTAAAGCAGTGGGGACTTACGGTGCAGGAATTATTTGATAAAGTCAAATATTTCGATATAAATGAACGCTTTCAGACGGTTTTGGATACGAGCAGAGCTGTTCTGGCTCATACATTAGGGGCATTAAGCGGGGCGCTTCCAGACACAAAAGACTATTACGGGGTGTACAGCGAGAATGGGATTGCAATCATGTTCTATCCCGAGGGTTTGAGTGAAATCTCAAGGCGTTTGGATGATGATCTGTATGTTATGCCGTTATCAAATGATAAAATCCTTGTCTGTCCAATATCAGGACACAGTTTGGAAACTTTGCAGGAAATAGTAAATGAGATGGATAAAAGAGCAGAAGTGTTCCCTGGCCAGGTCTCTAATATGGTTTACCAGTTTGATGCCGGGAGCCTTGCAATCCAACCGGCGGCACAGATAGAGAAAAAAACGAGACATAAGGCAAGATAAGATGAAGGCAAATCTTTGAAAGGGGGTGGTGAAGCCCAATCCAATAAAAATTCAGCAGTCATAGAAATTTAATTTGTACCAGTAGCTCGTAACTTATTCGGAAACTGATTACATTCAAATTTGAAAGGAGGTAAGAGGTAATCCCGGGTAAAATGTGTAGCTACACCCTCTAAGAAGGGAATTGGATTATAAATTAATAAATTTTTGTGAGTTTGACAAATATGCAGTAAAAAGTTATTGCGCCATACATGGGGTTGACGAGAGTGCCAACCTTGGAGATATTACGAAAGTTGATGAGAAAAAGCTACCTTATTTCAACTTTATCTGCGGTGGAAGCCCGTGTCAGGATTTCTCCCTAAGTGGGAAGCTGGCCGGATCCGTCTGGAGGTGCAGAGATTGCGGGCATGAGGTAAACCCGCTGCAGGTACATTGGAGCAAACGGGATTTTTGTGAAAAATGCGGCTCAAAGAATCTGGATAAAACAAGGTCCTCTCTCCTTGTAGAGTGGCTTCGGGTTATCCGGGAAGTAAAGCCGATGTTTGGAATTTATGAGAATGTAAAGAATATTGTTCAGGCAAGGTTTCTAAACAGCACATTCCGTCTATTTGAGCAGGAATTGCAGGAATATGGATACAACACCTATTGGAAGGTGCTGAACGCGAAAAATTATGGGATTCCGCAAAACCGGGAACGGGTATACCTCGTCCTGATTAAAAAGGAATGTGATAATGGAAAATTTGTATTCCCAGAGCCAATGGAAAACGGGAGGCGGCTGATGGATATCCTTGAAGATGAGGTAGATGAGAAATATTATCTGTCAGATGATAAAGTGCAGAAACTGATTACAGACATGAAGGAGCGGAAAGCGCTTCTGTATATGCCTGGGGAAGAGGAACTGAAACAGTGGGAAAATAAACTGTATAAAGTTGGACAGGTTCAGGGGTATCTTGGCGATCCCCAGACTGGCAGGGTATACTCTGCAATCGGTTCCAGCCCTACTTTGCTGGCAAGCGGTGCCGGAAGAAGTAAAATAACCGTGGTCGGAAGTATTGGAAATTCCCAACAGAGTGTTATACTATCAGGGATGGGAACTGCCAATACCCAGCTTGCGAGCCACGACCAGACAAAGATTCTGGAAGTGGGGGCAATCCGTGGAAGGTATAATGAAGAGGGAAGAGTCGAACAGCACCTGGAACTAAAGGATAAACCTTGGTGCAGCTATGCGATTACCTCCGTACAGAAGGATAACATCATTCTGGTGCGGCAGGACACCGTAAAAGGCTACGAGGAATGTATGGCAGAGGGAGTTGTAAATATCGCCTATCCGAATGCTGCCGGAAAACGGGGCCGGGTACAGGGACATGGGACCATCTGCCCGACAATCACTGCGCAGGGAAATTCCCTGTGCAGACTGGAATCAATCCTTCGTATCAGGCGGCTTACACCATTAGAGTGCTTCCGGCTGATGGGTTTTGATGATGAAGATTACCAGAAGGTCCTGGAAGCGGGCATCAGTAACAGCCAGGCATATAAGCAGGCAGGAAACTCGATTGTAGTGAATGTCTTAACCAGTATTTTTGAAGCGTTATATACGGCTATGCCTTACCTGTTTGAAGATGTAAAGATAGGAAGCTTTTTTTCTGGCATAGGTGCCTTCGAGAAAGCACTGGAACGATTTTATGGGAACCATCAGTGACAGAGATATAAAATCTTAATATAAAGAACATCAATGCAGAATGGATTGGGAAAAACAGAACTATTTTAAACAGCAGGTCAGGGGCTGCTATCAAATGCAGCAACCTGATATCAAAAACAAAAGTGGAATCCTGCTATCAGTTTATATTGACTGATAGCAGATAACCGTGGAATGTGATATCACATAGCCTTTGATGATATCACATTCCATACTGCCTGCTATCAGATATATAAAGCTGATAGCAGGGCAATATGTGATTTGAGGGGAAACTGCTGTCAGTTTCCCCTTTCTGATATCAGATTTCCGCGTAATATCAGCGGAATTGATAGCAAAAAACTGTGAATGATATCAGCTTTTTGAGGCTGATACGGGGGTATTAGGGGATCTCCCCTAACAAGATGGATTTTGTACGGCAAAATCCGTATCTTGCAGAGGACTGGCAAAGCCAGTCCGGACCGGCCCCTTAGATTTAGAAAAGGGAAGGAGCTGAAACTGTAATAGAACCGATTGTGAAAGAGCAGATATTGGTGGTCAGGGATACTGGTGAAACCAATATGTTTGATGTGATTGCAGTTACGAAAATTGCATTAAAAATGGGATTTCTCGAACTGGCGGAATATTTGCAGAACCATAAAAGTGAATATTGCCATTTTATTATATGGGGGAAAACTTCCGAACAAGAACAGCAGAAAAAGGAGGACATTCCCAAACAGGACAGACAGAAAAATAGATAATACAGAATGTAAAGGAGACAGAGTATTGAGGTATGAACCAGAGGAATTTGAACGATTAAAAGATTACGTGGACGAATTCATGAAGAGAGGACCATTGGGAGACATTTTTACCCCATTTTTCTATAAGCCGTATCCTTACAACCAAACCGAAAATGTTCTGGATACGCTCCGGTTTGCGGATGCCAGAAAGCTGCTTATTGATTACTTATATAAGGTCAGCCGTGCAAAAAGCATTGAGGTTACAAGGCAGACAGAAGGCTTGATCGGAGAACTGTGGGAATATGGATATCCTGACAAAAATAGAGAGCCGGACTTTTTGAAAAATCTGGCCTGGGATATCTGTAGAATGACAAAATCTGTTGATTACTGGCAATGGGAAGCGATGCGTTTACCAGGAGAATCGGAGTCGGACGTAGTGAGACGT
Source organism: Blautia marasmi (assembly GCF_900258535.1). Lineage (NCBI taxonomy): Bacteria > Bacillati > Bacillota > Clostridia > Lachnospirales > Lachnospiraceae > Blautia > Blautia marasmi. The sequence continues at coordinate 955,662 of NZ_OIWX01000001.1, read as the reverse complement.
ACCTATCAGGAAATAAAGAATCCGGAGAAGCGGCGTGAGTTCATGCAATTCTGGATTGACTATTTGGAACGTATGAGACCAAAATATGAACTGGAAATACAGGCTGCGGAAGTTTTAACAAGACTGAACAAAGGTTTTACGCACATGGAAACTCCTTTTATGGAGAGAATCACTGTACTCGTAGAAAATAAAAACTTTTTGGATTCTCAAAAGTATCATGATGCCAGTATTTACTATATCCTAAAAAAAGAACAGGATGGGACCATCAGTTACAAAGGGGTTGCTGAATATGAGCAGGAAATGGCAGTCTATTTTTCTGTTTCTGAGGAAGAAGTTACTGAAATTTATATAGGTGATACATCTGTTCATGAGGATCTGTTTAAACCGTTGGAAGAAGGCTATGAAATAGCGGTGGTTACGATGGACGGTCACTTTAATGTCTGGGACGAACTTGACAGGGAGGGCCTCGACACGTTGCCCTATAGAGAAGGGTTCGAGGATTACCTTATTTACTGTAAAGAAAGAAATATCACAGCGGCATCTATTACAGCGTCTATCGGATGGAGTGTGGGAGATTTGATTGGTGAGGCAGAATCACAGATGCAGGATTATAAGAATCATGTGAACCAGACAGACAAAAAAAGAACTAGATAGTGAAAAAACTGGAATGGCAGATAAACCGCCATTTAAAGAGCAGGGTAAGGAAACTCACCATAACGGTTTTTAGAAAAGAGGAGACAAGATATTGAAATATGAACCGGAAAAGTTTGAATCATCAGGGGAACGTGTGGAGAGAGAACTGGGAATGGAGAAGGATTTATCCAGGGATATCTGTAATATGCTGAACGCTGTTGGGGGTGGGGAATGGAATGTAGCGCGCTTACCAGGAGAATCAGAAGCACATGCGGTGGAAAGAATGTGCAGGGAAATAAATAATCCAGAGAAGAAACAGGAATTTATGCAGTTCTGGCTTGACTATCTGAAACGCAAGCAGCCAGAATATGGGCTGGAAATACAGATTGCAAGAGTCCTGACGGAATTAAATAGTCTGCCCCCAAAGATACAAAACCCCCAGATGGATGAACTCAAAGTGCTTTGTGAAAACAAAGAGTTTTTGGATTCGCAAAAGTACCAGGGAGCCATTATCTATCATATTTTAAAAATGGAGGCGCACGGAAAGGACACTTATCAGGGATTGGCAGAATATGGACCTGACAGGGCAGTTAGTTTTTTTCCATCTGCGCATAAGACTGTTGAGTTTAATATTGGGTACGCATATACAGATAAATATCTGTTTGGGATGCTGGAGGAGGGGTATGAAATTGCTGCAATGACAATAAATGGACATTTAGACGCCTGGGAGGAACTGAGCAGGTGGGGCATTGGAGCAATTCCCCATAAGAAGGGGGTAGCGGATTACCTGGAATACTGTAAAGAGAACAACATTTCAGCAGCGGCTATTAAGGCTGCTACTGGGTGGGAGGTATTAGATTTATTTAAGATGGCAGAACTGGAAAAACAGGATTCTGCCTATAAGCCGCACCTGGAGAACAGACACAACAGTCGTTGATAAAGAAATAGGTGAGGTGGAATATGGAAGCAAAACAGACAGAAATTGAGAGATTGATCTATGACAGTAAGGAGTATCTGAAACGAAACCACTTTGGAGAATACACCCTGCTGTATATCTTGAACAAGGACAGGGTGAAGGGCAGCCCATATCAATATGCAGCAGTTGCGAGCACCGATGAAGCTAGGTTATTTTTCAATGTGTACGCTAAGGAAGACCAGCCTGATATTTACCGGATTGGAATGTGCAGTACAGATGATGACCTGTTCTATGACTTGGAATTTGATGATTGTACGATAGCAACCATGACAATGGAAGGCCATTATGAAACATGGGAGGAACTGGCTGACACCCCATTGGAGGAAATTACATATTTAGGGGGACTGGAAACCTATCTGGAATATTGCAGGGAAAATAACATTACAAAGGAATCCATACAAAAAGCTGTTGGCTTGGAGGTGTGCGACATTATGGAGAGACTGGATAAAAATAAGAGTATTCCTTTACAGGGAATGGATGAGGAGTACCAGCAGCTACAGAAGGTTGTAGATACAATCCTAAATGGAACAGATGAGCGTGATTTGAGATTGGCGCAGGACATGCTGAATAGTATATGGTCTATTGATCAAAAGGAACCTATTTTAAAGCGCACGGATTTACAACAGGCTGCCTGCGATATCTGTATTTTAGTCCGGGATTATATGCCAGAGGTTTGGGCGGAAAAGCTGCAGTCTGGAAATACCGAAGCTGACCTAGCAAAAGAGACATACGGCGGGCTGGCAACATTATATGGAAGGAAGACCGAAACGCGGTTTCTGCGAAATGCTGAGATGGGGGAACTTCCGGAGACGGCCCGTAAAAAAATAAGTGAGATTCTGGCGGTATTAAAAAAGTATGAAAACAAGGATAAGAAGCCGCCATCAGGACATAGCCGGTAGGATACCGGGCAAGGAGGCATTATTTGAAACAGTTGAATACGGCCACGGAACTGCTGGCCTATCTCGATGACTTTTCTATACCATTTTCACTGAATGAGGAACATGCCCAGGTTCTGTTGGGTTACATGGAAGGAAGTGCCTACGGGCTGTATGCAGATGAAAAAGGGCAGCTCTATTGGGTGGATTTAGAGGGAGATCAAATAGAAGAAATCACCATGGACGAGGTTACATTCCTTGCCTGTGAATGGAACAATGAATTCATCTTAGATTCCAGACAGAGACTGGAAGAGAAAGCTGGAACCAGTGAAGCGAGGGAAATCATAGACAGGATAAAGCAGCTGAAAAAAGATGAGAGGCTGTTAGACGAGATATTTGAACAGACCTCCTTATGGAAACAGGTAAATCAAAAAGCGACACCGGCGAAGAAAAATTCCCGTTGATAGTATGAATTATGGAAAGAAGGGGATGATTTTGGGACGAATTGAAACATCTGGAAAATTAATGGAATATCTTGATGAGTTTGATATACTTTTTCCTCTTACCCGCGCGGAGGCTGAACAGGTAGTGGGGTATACAACTAAAAGTGGCTATACATTGGAAACAGACGGCCACGGGCAATTGTATAAGGTGGACATGGAAACTGGTGATTCTCTGGAGACTGATATTGACCAGGTGATTGATGCTGCGTGTGAGCAGAACTACAAGATGATATCTGATACCAGGGACTATTTTAAGTTAAGCAGACACTCTGAATGGCAAGTTCTTCATAAAACCCTGGAAGGATTGAAAGCGGACGAGAAAATACTAAATGCCGCTTTCCAGAGGACCTATTATCAAAAGGAGCTGCGTGGAAAGATACAGGAAATCCTGCCTCCCGTGGATATCACGGCTGGGCGGAGATTAGTAAGATGATAAGTAAAGTATCAAGAGGGAAGGAATATAGCTGATTGCTGTGGTTCCTTCCTTTTCTTTTGCTGTTTATTCGATGAAAGGATGTGAGTAGAGACTGAGAAGCGTAAAAAAGATGAACTGCCGGAAGGAAATTCGGCTGTCATGCGAAGAATTGGAGGAGCTGAACAGAAAGGCAAAAGAGAGAGGGCTATCCGATTCGCAGTATTTGAGGATGCTGATAACCAACCGCCCCAGAGATTATCCGGAACTTCTTGAAGCATTGCAGAATCTCACGAATGAGATAAACCATATTGGGATAAACATCAACCAGATTGTCAAAAACAACAACAGCGGCTTATACCATGAATCCGATAAAAAACGTCTGTATGTTTATATGAAGCAGATCAAGGAGGCAGTCATGCAGGTAGTCAGCCATTTGGACATAGCGGGTAATTAAGTATGGCTATCAGTAAAATATTGCATATGGGATGTGCAAAATCGGGATTTCAGGCAAAGCATCTCGCAAATACGATTAATTATATTACGAAGGACAGCAAAACTGAAAATGGGCTGTATGTATCAGGCCATAACTGTCTGCCGGAGACTGCACTGAAACAAATGCTGAACACTAAGCGAAGGTACGATAAGATGGGGGGACGCCAGGGATACCATATCATTATCTCATTTGAAGAGGCAGCAGATACCGTTGATAAAGATGTTGCCATGAAGATTATAGGGAAATTTGTAGAGGAGTACCTTGGAAAAGAGTTTGAGGCAGTCTATGCGCTTCATGATGATACCGATCATATCCACGGCCATATTGCATTTAATAGTGTCCGCTGTATTGGAGAAGGGAAGAAATATGATTACCGAAATGGTGATTGGGACAAAATCATACAGCCGCTTGTCAACAAAATCTGTGAAGAGTACCATATGGCAACACTGGATATGGATAAAGTACGCCAGAACAGAAAGAAAAAAAAGGAACGCATCTGGGATCAGGGTAAAGATGGTAAATTTAGTTGGAATGATATGATCCGCCGTGACATCGACCAGGTGGCGGCCGAGGCGGAAAACTGGGATGAGTTCCTTATTGGAGTAGAAGAACGGGGATATGAGATAAAACAGGGAGCGCATATTCTGTTAAAGCCGCCAGGTATGGATAAGGGGCGCAGGCTGGATACCCTTGGTGGCGATTACACAGAAGAAAAAATATGGGAACGGCTAAGTATCCCCATATCTGCAAGGGAAAAGGAACTGCCGGAGCCAGTATTGGAACTGCCGCCCAGAGTCAAAAAAGTGACTGGTTATATTCCCAGAAGAAAGTCCCTATTGACTGGATACCAGAAGATGTATTTTACAAAGTTATACCGGCTGGGCGTCCTAAAAAAACAGCCTTATTCCGATGCATGGAAATATAAAGAAGATATCCGGAAACTTCATGAGATACAGGAGAAATATAATTTCATTTCGGCTTATCAGATACATACAGACAAGGACTTGGAAAATATCAGGAAAGCATTGGCTGAACAGGCAAAATCGCTTAGGCAGGAGAAAAAGAACCAAAAAGAGAACCGTGAAGCCAATACAGAGATATTTGAACTTTGGGAAAAACTCCAGGAACTGAAGGTTGAGGTTTCTTTATATGAGGAGGGATATGAGGAATTTAAGGAAGAATACCTGCAGGCAGAGCAGCTAAAAACGCAGTTGTTGGATATGGGGTACACATTTGATTCAGCAGAGCAGTTGTACCTGAATTTCCAGGAGAAAAATCGTCGGCTCAATGAGGTTCTTGCGGAGGTAAGGCGACAGCAGAGGATAGGGAAGAAAATTATGCAGGAGCAAAAGGAGAGAATGCAGAGCAGAGACAAGCAGAAAAGCAGGGAAAGAGGAGGAGAAAGTCGTGATCTATGAGCAGGATAAACTGGAAAAACTGGCTTCTGAAATAAAAAAATATCTTTTGGAATGTAAGCTGGGAGACGCATATATTGAGAGTTTCCGTGATTTAGTACCAGCAGGGAAAAAAATACCTGGGATTAGAGCGGTCTTAGACAATCATAGATTGAGGGACCATCTAACCTGCTTTTTGATGTACCGTTCTTCGCTCTTACCTGACCGGGACAGGAAGCAGGGAGTGAACCTGGCAGATAAATTAGATGAGGTCGGAGCTGTCAGGAAAGCAGATAAGAAGGAAGAAATGGCGGAAGTGGCATGGGAACTGAACGATGTGATGAAGGAAACAGACTTTATCCAGTATCTTGATGCGGGATACATGAGAGCCGGGGACAACCAGTCCGATCCGGTAAGACGCCTCTACAGGGATATTGGAGACCGGGAAAAGCGCCAGGACATCATAGACTATTTAGAGACTGTTTTGGAAAAAGGTCACAGTGAAAAGATTATGGCTCTTATTTCTTCTTTAGAGAATATAACGGATAAGGTTCCGGCCCGATCAGGAAAGGTACGGTAGGGGATTGCTTGATATATAGGAGGAATAATTTGAAGTATCAATTTTTCGACAATGATGGGAAAGTGACTGAATCAGAACAAAAAAGTTATACAGACGCACTAAAATTTGCAGAGGAGCGAGGCATTACATGCCTATCCATGCCATATGAGCTATTCATTGCGTCTTTTCGGGAAAAAATCAAATTGCTGGAAAGCCACACCCAGTATAGTAAGATTTCGGAATATGCAGAAAAAATGATTATCTTGAACCAGGGTGCAGGATATCAGACCATAGCTGCGAATGATTTCATGAAAAAAATTATTGTAACACCGATTGACGATATTATGGGATGGCTTGAGGAACATGGAAAAAGCGAGTTTGAACCAGTATCCCAGGTTCAGCAGGAAGGTAAGGCGGAAAAACAGAAAAATAAAGCAAATTCCCCCAAAGTTAGATAAGAAATGAATCGAGAGGCAGCCGATTGGTTTGTCTTTTTTTATTGCAGGAGGCAGATATGACAATAGAAGAGCAGAAATATTTAGAAGAGTGCCGTAAAAAGCTGGGGGCGGACCAGATTGAAGTAATACAGATGGCTTTCCAATACGGGCTGGGCATTAAAGACGTGCGGCGGGTTGCAATCCCAAAGCTTAATGCGGAGCAGATGCGTCAGACCGTTTTTGCAATGCTTGAAGATGTAGACGGGGAACTGGTTGATTTGTGCTGTCAGGGCACATTTGACCAGTACCAGATACCGGAAATTGTTTCTGGTTCCGTCTCTGGGCTTACGAAGGAAGAAATCATGTCCTATGCGACACCGGATCTGCCGGCGAGCCGGATGAAAAAAATGAGGACACAATTGATTGAGGCCAAAAAGAATGCTGGTAATTCCGCAGAAGGCGCAGCGTTTAAGGAGTATACAGAAAACCTGATAAAAATGATGGAGACATCTCTGCAGCAGTTTAAAGAGAATAACGAGAAGTTTGAGGTGCTCTCAACACTGGTGAAAGAACACGTCCTGGACGAGAAAAACCAGGAGATTAAGGACTTATATGAGAACCTAAAAGATAAAGACAGTTTGATCAAAAAACTGCAGGAAGAAGCTGCGGTGCAGGAAACACAGATAAAGAAGCTGGAGGAGGAACTTACAGCGGCAAGAACACGGTCAAATGCCGAAGTGGTTGAGGGAAAGACAGAGAAGGTAACTGCACCTACCGTTCCTCCATCTTATTGGAGACCGCAGCCGCCGCAGACAAAAAAAACTATCCTTGAGAAGCTGTTCCCGCAGAAGACATCGGATATTCTGGATAAAATCGCTGCGGAAGGATTATCGTCAGAACAGCTTGAAGAAGTCAGGTCTGCCTTCGATTCAGGATTGGCCGATGATGAAGTAAAGCGGATTATCAAAAAGGAATTGACTGCTGATAAAATGCGGAAAATGCGTGAGATTATGCTGCTGGTACGGGAAAGGAGACATACAGATGCGTGAGGCTGGTGTGGTGTCATTAAATATCAGAATGGTCCGGGAGTGCTACCAAATGATGGATTTAATGGAAAAGCAGGACTTTGTATTTACCCAGGAGGATAAAAGGATACTTTTAGGTTATGCGTTCCATCAGCAGGACTTAGACTGTGTGCATGATGCGGTCATTCATATCGCTGCGGTCAGGGAAAAGGAAAAATCCCAGGGGAACCTGGAGGCTGGGATTATAGAGCAGTATGCCATCCGGGGCGAGAGCGAACTGCAGGAGAGAATCAAAGAGTATATCATACAGTTAGAAGTGGCAAATATCAATCAGGAAATAGCAAATCAGTTACTTGTGAAAATCCTGCAGGATAAGAATGTGGACTATGAATTGGACCGGATGCTGGAGGAGCTGCGGAAACGCGAAGATGAAAAGAAAAAAGAGAATGAAGCAGTCAGGAGGTGAGTTCTATGGGAGAAATACAGGAAGCTACCCAAATCCTGCGGGTATCATTTGAGGGAATTGAGATATTCATGAAAATTGTCGGAGGCGGGCTTCATACGGCTAAGGATATTGGAAAATTCGTTGGCAGGTTGGTGGAGATGGAACGTTTATCCGGAAGGACAACCGTAAAAGACCTTCTTAAAACAGGAGGCGATTTGCAGGTTTTCCGTTTTGATACGACTGATATTAATAAGGTGAAAAAGCTGGCTGATAAATATAAAATCCGCTATGCACTCCTCCCAGATATCAATAAAGCGGATGGTAAAAGTGAAATCCTTTTTCATTCTGATGCTACACCCAGAGTGAATCAAATCATGGGGGACATTGAGGGGAGCAAGATTGAATCAATCCAGGATTATCTGGATAACGGGGAGGAGAAGGAACTGAAAGAGACTTACGGGATAGACAAGAAGGATATGTCGGACCCAAACAAGCAGAGCGCCCCTAAAGAACAGTCCGTCTCTCCATGGGGATTTAAGGCAGTTGGGACATATCTGGCACAGACACCAGGGGCGGGTGTTGGGGAAATCAGTAATGCCATAGATATGCCATGGGCGGAAGTAGAGCCTGTACTGAAACATATGGAAAGCCTGGGAATCCTGGAGATCAATGACGATGGCAGCATGGCCTTTAAAATGGACAAACAGGAGTTTGCTGCGTATGAGAAACAGGGGAAATGGCAGCATGCGGAGGACATGGAGCCTATTGTGCGGGGGATGGAGCAGCCGCATAAGGCAGAGGCTGCACAGAAGCAGATGTCTGAGATGAATAGCCGCCAGAGGAAGGTACTGCAGCATGCAAAGGAAGCTGTCAGAGACGATCCCAATATCCATCAGATTTTTATTGCCAGGAGCCTTGCGGTGGAAGAGACTGAAAAGAGAATTCTCACACGGATTCCGTTCAAAAAGAATGAGTACCTGTGGATAGATAAAAATTCCATATCCCATATCAGTGAGGAGAAGAGAACAATATTTACTAATCTTCGAAAGGATAAAGAATACAGCGTGGTGAATAATGAGGGGCAGGTAATTGGAAAACGTACCGGGGAAGAGTTATACAACCAGAGCTATGATCCAGTCTTGAAAGAAACCAGAGACATGCTGCACAAGAAAAAAGAAGAAAACCGGAAACTGCAGATGGCAGGCCAACTAAAAAAGCGGGGAGGAAGGTAATGGAAAATAAGAAAAAAACTTCTGTCTGGCTGATTGTACTTGGTGGTGTGCTGGCGGCATATGGCGGGTATCTTCTTAATGGCATCTGGGAACAGGGGATTGATATCAATACCTTTATGGAGCGTCTTAACATGGTTATGGCCCGCCCATTTGGAAATTACTTCAATGATACAACTTTTAAGGGGATATTACTAGCAGAATTCGTATATATGATTGCGATTGCCATGTATCTGACCAGCAGAAAAAACTATATGCCGGGAAAAGAATATGGTACAGCCAAATTTGCAGATATCAAACAGGTGAATCAGGTGTTAGCCGAGAAGGACGAGACAGAGAACCGCATACTAAGCCAAAATGTCCGTATGAGGATGGATTCGCGTAAAACGAAACTGAACTTGAATACTTTGGTCATCGGGGGAAGTGGAGCGGGAAAGAGTTTCTTCTTTTGTAAGCCTAATTTGTTACAGCTTAACCGTTCTTCTTATATAATCACTGACCCGAAAGGGGAAATTTTAAAAGCCTGCGGGGGATTCTTACAGAAACACGGTTATGTTGTCAAAGTCCTGAATCTGCTGAACATGGAAGAGTCTGACTGCTATAATCCATTTATGTATATCCGGAAGGAATCAGATGTCGTAAAATTAATTACAAACCTGATCGCCAATACAACCCCGAAAAACTCCCAGAGCAACGATCCCTTCTGGGAGAGTGCGACTTGTTCGCAGGCGGTAACAAGCCTGCGCATGGGCACGATTTAATTTAATAAATCAGTCTATGAACTGATAGTTCAATAGGTGGAATGAAGGAGTAACGTCCGGAAACGCCTAGCCTTGATGGACATGCGTCGATTGTAAAGGTCGGGGTTTGAAGCTCCATGACAAAGGCTGAGAGTAACCGTAAGAGACTGCCAAATGTCTCACGAAAGCGCCCCAGAGGTGGGGTGTGTTACCTATAAGCCGAGGCTCTATAAAATACCTATGGTTAGTATGTTTGCTTTGGCGGGCAAACTGACGAATCTGTGAATGTACGGTTCTAAAAGAAGACCATATAGAAATGTATGGGTGCGTTAAAGCGCAGCCAGTGTGGTTTAGTAGAAATTTTCCCTACGAACGACCATGATATGTTACAGGCATATCCAAGCTGGCAGGACTATAGCAGAAACCTAAGGGTATAAATGTACAGATAGGACTATCGGAACAAGGAAAGGTATCGAATCCCGGACAGGGATAATCTGACGAAGAACAATAAGCAGATGAATCGGTGCTGAAAGGTTGAGGTCGAACTGTTGATAGCTTCTGTAATGGAAGAAGTAGGAATGGCCTCTAGTCGGTTGTAAAAAGCATACATTATTCAGTCCAACATAAGGATTCGAATAAGACCAAAAGGGTCACTTTCAAAAGGAGGTGATGCCTTATGCCAAAGAAAAACAAAAACCTATGTGTAGATGATTTGCGGCACGCTGAATACTATGATATGCAGGATACCTTCGATGAGTTATATCAGAGAAGCCTAAGCGGCGATACATTTGAAAGTCTTATGGATTTGATATTGAGCCGGGATAACATCCTGCTCGCATATAGGAACATAAAGGCTAACAAAGGAAGCTACACAGCAGGTACGGACAACAGGAATATCACAGAAATCGGGGGAATGTCTCCCGACAAGGTTGTGGAGAAAGTGAGGTTCATTGTTACGGGGAGCCAGCATGGCTACAGACCCAAACCTGTAAGACGGAAAGATATACCAAAACCCAATGGAAAACTGCGTCCCTTAGGCATCCCGTGTATATGGGACAGGCTGATACAGCAATGTATTAAGCAGATTTTAGAGCCGATATGTGAGGCAAAGTTTTATAACAATAGCTATGGATTCAGACCAAATCGTTCGGTTGAGCATGCGATATCAAAAACTTACACGATGTTACAGAGAATGAATCTTCATTATGTGATTGAATTTGATATAAAAGGATTTTTTGACCATGTGAATCATAGCAAGCTGATAAAACAGATTTGGGCATTCGGAATACAGGACAAACAGCTTATATTTGTAATAAAGCGAATTCTGACAGCACCAATAAGAATGCAGGATGGTTCAACACTCATCCCTACCGAGGGAACTCCGCAGGGCGGCATCATTTCCCCCTTGCTGGCAAACATAGTGCTAAATGAACTTGACTGGTGGGTGGCTAGCCAATGGGAAGAAAACCCACTGGCATTAAAAAAAGCGAAATACAGAGTTATCAGAACGTCCGAGGTCTTAGATAAAAGCCACGGATATACGGTAATGAGGAGGACAAATCTCAAGGAAATGCATATCGTGAGATATGCTGACGATTTTAGAATCTTCTGTAGAACCAAGGAAGACGCTGTAAAAACAAAAGAAGCTGTCACAAAGTGGATTGAGGAAAGGCTGAAACTTGAAGTATCACCAGAAAAAACGAGGATTGTAAACACCCGTAAAAGATGGTCGGAATTTTTAGGCTTCAAAATCAAGGTCATTCCCAAACACCATAAGTATGTAGTCAAATCGGCAATCTGTGATAAAAGGCTAAAGATTGAAAAGGATAAATTAGTGGAGCAAGCTAAGAACATAGCAAGACCAAGGGAAAAAATAAGCTGTCTCAATGAGATAAGGCTTTATAACTCGATGGTTTTAGGCATACAGAACTACTACCAGCTTGCAACCTGCATCAGCCTTGATTGCAGGGCAATCCACAGACAGGTTATGACGGTACTTACAAACAGGCTGAACACCGAAAAGGGATGTATGTTAAAGCGTGAGGGCGGAACGATAACCCAGAGCGAAAAGGGAAGATTTGGAAAATCCAGGATGATAAGATATGCTGCTGGGATTGACCAGATGATTTATCCGATAGCATATGTGAAATTCAAGGTGGCAATGCCTAACAGAATCAAAGTATGTAGCTACACACCAGAGGGAAGGGAACTAATCCATACAAGCCTCATTCTTAACAAGGCGGTCATGAATGGATTAAAAGATGACCGGATAACTGACCACAGCATAGAATACACGGATAGCAGAATTTCCTTATTTTCTGCACAACAGGGTAAATGTGCGATAAGTGGAGAAGTGTTCACGAATGCCTCAACAATAGAATGTTGGTTCAAGAAATCTAAAGAACAGGGTGGAGAAGAACGCTACAGAAATATGATTCTCATACACAAGAAATACCTGCCGTTATTACAGAAGACACCTCAAAGAGAATTAAAAGCCTTAACCAAAACACTTGAAATAACCAAAAAGATGATTTCCAAAATAAACAGTCTGCGTGAGCGGGCTGGTCTGCCAGCAATAGGGTAACGTAATAATTTGGTGACTGTTTAAATGTAGGCCAACACAATCGATGGGGCGCCGGATGCGGTGAAAATCGCATGTCCGGTGCTAGTCGGGGGAAAAGCCGGAGATTATATCAAAGGCTTACCTATCGAAACAAGCAGAGTCGCTATACCTGCAGGCGCTGTTCTACTATGTTTGGCTGGAATGCCCCAAAAGTGAACAGAACTTTTCCACGGTACTGAAATTACTGGGAGAAGCAGAGGTACGTGATGATGGCTCGCCATCGGACTTAGACCGCAGGATTAAGCGCCTGGAGCGTAAAAAGGGCAGCAATCATCCAGCAGTCAAACAGTATTATAAAGTAATCAGAGGAGCGGCTGATACGGTCCGGAGTATTGTTATCAGTGCAAATTCCAGACTGGCTTTTTTGGAAAATCCACAAATCCTCCGTATCCTGGACCATGATGATATCAATATCCCGGAGATAGGGGTGGGAAGAAATGGTGACGGAAAGACAAAAACAGCTCTTTTTTGTGTGATTCCGGATTCCGATAAATCGTTCAACAGCATTGTAGGGCTGCTTTACAGCCAGATATTCCAGGAACTGTACTTCCAGGCTGACTTTATTTACGAAGGAAGATTACCAATCCATGTGACCTTTATGCTTGATGAGTTTGCTAATGGTGTGACACGTTCTGCGTCCAAAACGGTGGAAATAACCGACAAAACCGCAGCCTAAAGCCATGAATGGCTTTGGAGAACTGCATAACTGAAATCTCAAATGATGGGGTAACGCCCGGAAGGGGATTCACTGATACTCCACGTAGCGTCAGCCAGATACAGATGGTTGGGGTTATAAGCGCGGGGAAGTCGTGCGATGCACACCCTAACGCTGAAAGGCGAGGAAAGATTCATAGAGGTATGAGTTGTGTGTGACAGTGCGGGTGGGGCTGCCATATGGCTAGAATGACCCAAAGGAGGTCTGACAAAGTTCCGAATGTACGGCTCTAAACAAATAGCCTGTAGAAATGCAGGTGTACCAGGGGTACGCAGGCGGGGCAAAGTAAAATTTGTTAGTATGAAATGCCTTCTGTGCTTATAGGGTATAGGTATCTTGAGGATTTACCTTGAAGATAATGCTTGCAGGGCTAAAGGAGCGGCCTAAGTGGTAGCAATCCTAAGTTATGTGGAACGTGGAAAGCAGCCAATACGGGAGCTGACTGTATCAGCGACAAAGTACCGTAGTTGCAGCGAAAAGGAAGGGGGAGAAAAACTTCTATAATAAGTGCATTAGTGGTTGTGAGAGTAGAGGCACAGTACCAGGGAAACCGTGATAATAAGCGGTGGAGGGATAGCCTCAAGCCGATACTAAGAGATTATGTTCTTAGTCGGGGGAGCGCCGTGTGATGGGAAACTATCATGCACGGTGCGGGGCAGGGGAAAAACCCGAGGCGGCAGTGCCAGAGGTTTACCTATTGCCATTTGCATTACCGGATGATTATTGCGGTTTACTTAGTACCATGAGGTCACGAGAAATTTCATCGATCATTATTATACAGAACCTTGCGCAGATTAAAGCATTGTTTGAAAAGACATGGGAGGTCATCCCAGGGAACTGTGACACTTTGGTCTACCTTGGCGGGAATGAACAGAGTACACACGATTATATTTCTAAGATGCTCGGGAAGGCTACGGTAGATAAGCGGAGTTCTGGTGAAACAAGAGGAAAAAATGGCAGCAGCAGCCGAAACTTTGATGTGCTGGGAAGGGAACTACTGACACCGGATGAGGCCAGAAAGCTGGATAATAAAAAGTGCCTGATCTTTATCCGGGGATTTGACCCGATTGTAGATTCAAAATACAATACCCCGGCGCATCCTCTTTTCAAGGAGACGTTTGATGGAGGCGCACCACCATATCATCATACACCAATCCGTGAGAAAAGTACAGTGCCAACCTGCGAATTACTGAACCGGCAGTCTTTTGAATATTATGAACGCCAGAGGGACCAGGGGCTGAATGTTCAGATAGATGAAATAACACTGGACGAATTGCTGTCATTGCAGGAACCTGATATGCCGGCAAAGATATTTTCAGAAGATGAACTGAAAAAGAACCGCAAAATAACTGAAATCGAGAATATAGAAAAGCAGGATTTGGGACAGATTACAGAAGAGCAGTTTAATGAAATGCTAATAAATAATGATTATACATTAGAGCAGTTAGAAGAAATACGTCTTGGATTGGTAGGAGGTCTTTCCTACCAGGATATATTGACTTACTTTAAATCAGATAAAAGTGCCGGACAAATGCGTGAAATACGCGAACAACTGACCGGCCATCAAGAATCTTAATTTTCCCTATATTTCTTATGCCTAAGATGGCAGATATATGGGAATCTGTTGCAAAAAATAGAGGGCGCACGCAGCAGGTTCTTTTATACCTGCTATTTTTGCGCCCTTTTTTAAAGAAAAGGAGATTTTAAGTGAAGAATTTGACTGAAAAAAAGCAAAAAGCAAAAAAAATGATTAACAGAATCAGCAGTATAACCGCTGGGGCAGCCATGGCAACCATGTTATATACAACAAATGTATATGCGTCAGGCGCGGAAGTGGTGACGGCACCTTTGAATAATCTGAAGAATCTCGTAATTGCCATCATAGGTGCCGTTGGCGTGATTATCCTTGCAAAAAACGTAATGGAGTTTGCCCAGTCTTACCAGCAGCAGGATTCGAGTTCCATGAATTCTGCGATAAAGGGCATCGTTGCCGGCTTGATTATGGCGGGGATTAGTACAGTCCTCACGTTCCTGGGCATCAGTTGATTGTGCTGTTTTAATGAAAACGTGGAGGGAACACTATGCTGGAGTTAAGGCGCGTAGTTTTTTTTGTTGATATAGGAGACAATTTACTTGAAATGGCAAAAGCCAGTCAGGAATGTAGAGAAGAGTGTAAAAATTTATTCATAAGCCTGGGATTCCAGGTGGATACCGATTACAGAGATAAAACCCCAAATTTCTATACTCAATTAGGATATCATGCAAACGAGTTTTATGTTGCAAAGGGAGAGGAACATTTGCGGATAAGGGATTTGGAGATATCGGGTAATATATATCCTGACTCACTGGCTGATATAGCGAAAAAATTGCGGAACGGTAAAACCTTTCACTATAAAGGGGCCATTGATTTGCAAGCAGCCTATATTCTTACTGAACTTGAAGCGAAAGATTATTATGAGAAAAACCTGGAAGCATACGAGGAAAAGGTAATCGAAGCCATGAAATTAAATCACGAAAAGTGTGAAAAAACATGGTTTTACAATCCTATGGCTGAATTTAAGGAGGATATTCTTATCTGTGTTGGTTATGATGCCATTAGTTTTTTTCATTTGAAAACGGCTGAAGTTATCAATGATATGTTGGATAAAGGATTAATTAAATCGGACAATTCACTGCTCGCACCGGGGTATGCACTTCCGGAGTTTTACACGGAGACGGGTAAATATAAGCTGCCGCATCTAAGGAGGTAGTGATGCAAACAAATTTCAAGGCTTTTGTTCTTTTAAAAGAATTATTTTAAATGATACTCTAGTAATCATAATATCCAAATACGGAAATGAGGTGATGGTAAATGGATATTTTTAATTTGGGCGAGGCAATCCTTTCGCTTCTTGAGGTCGTGTTCGGCTTTTGGAACGGGCAGGTGAACATGGTGTTTGAACTGCTGGGACAGTCCCCGACTTCTTTCAAAGGAGGCGGCCCATGGGGAGTTATAACCGGGATTGAACCGATTTTCGTTGCTGTTGGTTCAAGCCTGGTTGTTTTATTTTTTGTGATTGGTTTTTGTTCGGAAAGTGTAGATGTGCGGGAAGAGATGCGGTTTGAAGTGATTCTCCGTATGTTGATCAGGATTGGAATCGCGCAGTGGCTGGTGGTATACAACGTCGATATTATGAAAGCCATATTTACAAGTGTTGGAAATCTTGTCGGACTGATTGGAGGGAGTGAGGCCACACAGGTTACGATAGACCCGGCGCAGGCAGATATTATCAAGAATCTGGGATTTGTGGAAAGCCTTGTATTTTTAATCCTGGCGGTATTTTTAAGCCTGATTATTTTGATCTGCGGATTTTTCCTTATTTATAATGTTTATTTCCGATTTTTAAAAATACTTGTAATCGTACCGTTTGGCAGTATCGCTTATGCAACGGTTGCAGGAAATCGGGGAGTGAGTGCCACAAGCGTACAGTTTACGAAGTATTTCATAAGTGTAGTTTTTGAGGCGGTGACTATGGCTTTGGCGATTATTCTTTGTAATACGTTTATCAGTTCAGGATTACCACAATTTGCAGGAGACTATGCAGATTGGACAAAGACTTTGATATATTTAGGAGAAATGACATTCACGGTTGCCCTGACTGTGGGAAGTGTAAAGGGCGCCCAGAGCCTGACGAGCAAGGCCCTGGGGCTGTAAGCAAAGGAGGCTTTGGGTTTGGAAACAGCGGTGCAGGATAAAAGCATACAAATGACGCTATTTGAGTATTTTGCGGATGTGGACCAATTTTCTCTGAAAGATGCAAAGGAATGTGTATACCAGTATGCGGAAAAAGAGGTGAAGGAACCCAGCATCCGGGCGCGGATCTATGAAGGGATTAATAAGGGCCTTTTTAAACGGGTTGCCAAAGGCGTCTATACGGTTACGAAGAAAAATGCAGAGAATGAGGATATTACCTGCATGCTCATACAGGGAAATGGACGTGATCTGAGTTTCCTTGAGGATAACAGCATTGACGCAATTATCACTGACCACCCATATCTGCTGAAAAAAAGTTTAAAAGGGGGAAACCGGGACTTTGCCTCCTATGATTTGTTCCAGTACACACAGCAGGATTTGGACGAAAAATTCCGTGTTCTAAAGAAGGGGCACTTCCTCGTGGAGTTTCTGCCGGAGGAAAACGGTGATAATTACGAATATCTTTACCAGGTGAAGGCCATGGCGAAGGAAAGCGGCTTTGAATATTACGCGAAGGTGGCTTGGCGGAAGGGGACATTCGTTGCCAATACGGGGCGGAAGGCAAAAAATACAGAGGATATCCTGTTCTTTTCAAAAGGACGTGCGCGTGATATGCGGCCGAACACAAAGAAGGACAAGGCAGAACCGGAGATGAAACACTATATGTCCGGAGCGAAAGGGATGCTTCCTACGGCTTTTGACATTCAGCCAATCTCAAAAGCTGATAGGGTTCATCAATCGGAGAAGCCGGTGGAACTGCTAAAACAGATACTGGAATTTGTTACAGATAAAAAAGAACTGGTATTGGACCAATATGCTGGTTCCTTTGCCCTTGCGGAAGCTGCCCTTGAATCAGAACGGGATTCCATCTCAATTGAGATCAGTCAGGAATATTTTGAAGAGGGGAAAAAGAGGATTGAAAATGTAAAGAAAGGTAAGGTGAGATAAATGGATATCGAAATCAGCAGGGATTTACAGCACTATAAGGAGAGCTTCCTGATGGGACTGACCGTGAAGCAATTTACATTCAGTGTACTGTCCCTGGGGGCGGGAGCGGGAATTGTACTCGGTCTGTACGATAAAATCGGCATGACATTAGCGTGCTATCTGGCAACGCCAGTTGTGGTGCCGATTGCACTCACGGGATTTTATAATCACAATGGGCTTAGTTTCTGGCAGACGGTGAGGAGAATGGTCCAGATGTCTTTTTTCAATAAGCCCTGTTTATACCAGTCCACGGAAAATGTGGATTGGATAAAGGACGCTTATGGAGAAGAGCAGAAAATTGTTACACAGCAGCAGAAAAAAGAAAAAAAAGGACTGTCTGACGGACAGGAGGATTTTAACATGGTAAAGAAAAAAGCAAAGCGCATGATCCTACTGACAGTGGGGGCTTTAGTTGTGGCCGTGGCAGGGATACTTGCCTTTAGGTTCATGAAATAAAAGATATGAAATAATCCCACATATGTGGGAAGTAGTTTAGCGACCAGCAGGTTACGGGATTCGCTAAACTACTTCCCGTAGCCTGCCTTGGATTAAAGGAGGTTTACGGAAGTGGGAATTTTTACAGATCGTTTCATACAGTTAAAAAAAGCGGACAAACCATTGTTTGCAGTCCCGAAGAGTGTTCAGCAGCAGATTGAGATTCTGAGGATTGCAAAGGATGGTATTTTTGAGAATACAAAGAACCGATACAGCAGGGTATACCGTTTTGCTGACATAAATTATGTCACGGTGTCGGAGGGAGACCAGTATGAAATCTTAAAGCAGTATTGCAAGCTGGTTAATGCGATTGATGTTGCTTTTAAGATTACAATATACAACAAAAACAGGAACATGAGCCAGTTTAGGGAGAATGTCCTGATACCAGATAAAGATGATGGCTATGACCATCTTCGGGACGTTTACAATGATATCGTAGAGGAACGGATTGTAGCGGGAAAACAGGGGATTGAACAGGAACGCTTTCTTACGGTTACTGTGGAACGGAAAGATTATGAACAGGCAAAAGCATTTTATAACACTTTTGAAGGAGGGATGCAGCAGGAATTCCATGCGATAGGCTCAAAGTTGGAGCCGCTTGACGCGGCAGAACGGCTCCGGGTTCTGTATAATTTTTACCGCATTGGTGACGAAGAAACATTTTCTTTTGATTTTGATGCGTATGTACAAAGTAAAACAGATTACAAAAATGATATCTGCGGTTCCATGATTAAGTATTCCCCGAATGATTTTGAAACAGAACGGAAAATCTGCAGGGCTGTATTCATCAGAAGATATCCGACAAGCCTGCCGGACACCTTTATCAATGAACTTACCAATGTTCCTGTACACAGTATTACCTCTATAGATATTGTGCCTGTGCCAAAGGACCTGACAACAAGAACATTGCAGAAAAAATATCTGGGTGTGGAGTCGGATATTTTACGCCAGCAGCGTGTCCGTAATAAAAACAATGACTTTGCAAGTGACATCAGTTATGGAAAGAAAGTGGAAAAGAAAACCCTGGAAGCGCTGATGGACGATGTACGGGAGAATGACCAGAACCTGTTCTTTGCAGGTGTAAATATGGTACTGATTGCGGATACCAGGGAAGAACTTAACAGTATCACAGAGACAATCCAGACGATAGGAAACAAATATCTCTGTAATATGGAGGTACATCATCTCCAACAGCGAGAGGCATTAAATACTGCTCTGCCTGTAGGGGTGCGACAAGTCGAAACCATGCGCACCATGCTTACACGGGATATCGCGGCTTTAATGCCTTTTAATGTGCAGGAGATTTATGAACCCACGGGCTTATGTTATGGAACGAATCGGATTTCTAAAAACCTGTGCGTGGCAGACCGGAAAAAACTGACCAATGGAAACGCTATGGTATTTGGCGTACCCGGCAGTGGAAAATCCTTTTTCTGTAAGTCCGAAATGTTGGGGGTATATTTGCAGACCGGTGATGATATCATCGTTATCGACCCGACACTGGAGTATTTTGACATCGCCCAGAACTTAGGGGGTGTATGCATCAACCTGTCAAATTACACCCAGAACTATATCAATCCACTCTGGCTTGATGTGGACGAGTTGGATCTTGCCGACAGCAAAGGGCTGATCCGGGATAAAGGAGAATTTATGCTTGGCCTGTGTGAGCAGGCGATGTCGGAAATGCTAAACAGCCGGCATAAATCCATCATTGACCGTTGTATCCGTAAGCTGTATCTGGATATTGCCATGAGTAAGGAAAAATATGTGCCGGTCATGTCGGATTTTTATGACCTGCTGATGAAGCAGCCAGAGGAGGAAGCCAGGGATATTGCCCTGGGGCTTGAGCTGTTTGTAAGCGGTTCCTTGAATATTTTCAACCATCAAACCAATTTAGACGTAGACAACCGGTTCATTGTTTACGGAATCCGTGACCTTGGAAAAGAGTTGAGTGCGATTGCGATGCTGGTCATGCTGGAAAATGTCCGGGCGCGGATTGCCAGAAATGCAGAAAAAGGAAGAGCAACATGGCTTTACATAGATGAGTGCCATGTGTTGCTGGGAACCGGGGAACATTCTGGACGCAGTGAATATTCGGGGAAATTTCTCTATTCCCTGTGGAAGAAAGTAAGGAAACAAGGCGGCTTGTGCACCGCCATCACCCAGAATATTTCTGATATGTTACAGAACTATACAGCCGTAACCATGCTGGCGAACTCTGAATTTATTGCTTTGTTAAAACAGGCAAATGTGGACAGCCAGGAACTTTCACGGGTAGCGGGGATTCCGGAAGCACAGTTGAAATACGTGAACGGCTGTAATTCCGGTATGGGAATCCTGAAACACGGTGAAGTCATTATTCCTTTTGATGCCAGGGTAAAGAAGAATAACATCATATATGATTTGTTCAATACAAATCTTCATGAAAAAAACAAACAGGGAATAAAGACGGATGACCAGTATTCATAATTATGAGAGGTAAGGAAATGGAAGAAGAGAAAAAAACACTGGGTTATGATTGGGAATTTGGGCATGAGGAGCTGATGCTTGAAGTTGATGCCTATCGTTATGATAACAGACTGTATATCGGTCTTACCCATATGGAGGAGGGATATGAGGAATCTTTTGCTGATCTGACCATCAATTTGGCTCATATGCCTGTCGAAAGAAATGAGGCATACATTGACGCCTTTGCCAGTAAAAGCAAACTGGACTTTATTAAAAAGCACAAACTTGGAAAGGTGCTTCCGGAAATGGGTTATTCGGGCATGGAAAGTTATTATAAGGTGGCGTTTGACCTTAAACGCCTGCAGGAATTTGACAAGGCAGGAGTAGAGAGATACTGCGCCATCAATGAGATAGCAAAACCAGAGCAGACAAAGGCAAATAAAAAACCACCAAAGACGAGGTAGAAAGATTGGAGGAACATCGTTGAATAGAGATATCTTTGTGTTAGTAGTAAAACATCTGCTGGAACTGCCAACAGAGGGGGAACTTAGGACCTGGGTGAAATGGGCAGAGGACTGTGTGGCAATGGGACAGTATGCTGGTTTTAGGGAGCTACCGCAAAATAAAGCGGTAGAGAAGTGGCTGGATTCCTATTATCATGTTTTTTCTGCTATTCAGTATGAGTTCGGCAAGGAAACGGCCATTAAGGTCATGAATTTATCACAAGAGAAATTGTGCTTGTATCCGTATGAGATGCGGGCAGCGGCACGGGTCCTTAAGGCTGGAGGGACAGGAAAGGATATTTTGCAGATGATTGTCGAAGGAACATTGGAAGATCCAGAACCCGTTGTGCCAGAACATTGCGAGAAGGGAAAGATAGAAGAAGCGGATACATGGTCCTGCAATACAGAAACATTGGACTGTATCCTGCGGAGTGTGCGGACCTGGCAGGAGAATCTGGAAATCCCTCTTTTGTATAAGCGTGGGGATTCCCTGGCAGAACAGCTTTTCAACGCCTGTTTGGAGCTGTTACAGTATGAATTTGAGATAACATCAATTCCAAAATCCGATTATGATTTGATATCCGAACATGCTTTTTTCCTCGTAAACTCTTACCAGGTCCTTGAACCGGAAGATATTGACCTGGATGCAATCTTTGAGTGTTTTAACGATGCAAAAATAAATGAACGTATGATTGAAGCAGAGAATCGGGATAAAAAGGAAAAGGTAAGCAGTATTTCAGGAAAATCAGAAAAAAAGAGATAACAGGAGGCAGCTATGATGGAGGTATCGTTGAATGTTCCGTTAGGAGAACAGGCACATTTAAAAGAAATGTTTGCCATGATGGAGGAAAACCGCATGGACGCGCAGGCGCAGAACCTGGAGGATTTTTTACAGTATTTTAACCAGATGGAAAAGTATTTTGAGGATATGCAGGACGAATTGCTGTATCTGCGCGGGCAGTTAGACGAATTAAATGATAAAACCCTGAAAGCTAAAATAGACAATTTTGTGAAGGCGTCCGGAGATAGAGTGCACGCAGCGAAAGTATGGCTGGGAGCTTTAAGAAATGAGGTATCGGAAGGTATTAAACAGGCAGTGGGGCATGTAAAGTATTATGGAGATCAGGCACTATACACGTTTATTGATAAATCAAAAGCAGGCAGGGCGCTGTCGGTAATTCATGAGCACCTGGAACATTCTGCCAAGAACTTGGAAGATGGAGCACGGACCATGGGGGATATTGGGATGGAACTTAGCGCAGCGAAGGGACACCGGAAAAATGCTAAAAATCTTCTTATGGGGAAAGAGGCAGCGGATGTTTTTGAGTATGACTACGATAAGGGTATTGTGGCAAAGATCAGGCAAGCCATAGAATTTTGTGGGAAAATCGTGAAAAGTATGGCAGGGCACACAGAAAATATGCAGAAATCATTGGACGGTTTTACGCAGAGGGCTTTGGATAACAGAGCCGGACGGGATAGTAAAGTCCCTGACAGTGTGGAAGAAAAGATGAAATTGGCTGGACATGGGAAAGGAAGATAAACATCATGCCTGAAATGAAAGTAAACGAGGTACAAAAGTTATTCCCTCCAATAGAGTGTAGGGTTTTGAAGACAGGAAACAGAAGCAGATGGATATCTGTTAATCTGGATGATTTGAAACATGATCGTTTTGAGGAAGTCAAAGCCAGTGTAGTTGCAACGGTTGAACTTGCAGACCGGGATTTTGACAGATTGTGTTACCGCGGCCTTAATTCGCACGACTATCCCTTCGTAAGCCAGGTATATGGCAGGAAACGAAAAATACTGAAGAATGAGGCTGGAAGGGATGAATTTGAAGTGATACGCATAGAAAATGAAAAGATGGACTGGCTGTACATGGCAGTCAGACAGTATGGCAGTATTCCACTTTTCTCTAAGCAGCTTCTTAATATGGAAACTTTACGGGATTGGGAACAAAAGTTTGATGCTATGGAGAAATTTGTGAGTGACAACAAAATAGGGTACTTAGAGGATAAAATTTACTTTGATCCGGATATACCACCCAGTAGAGCAGATTTAATATTGTCGGCCGTGCGTGATGGGCGCGATTGGGGAGATTCCTTCGAGGGCAGTTTGAGTCTGTATTCTGCCGTGTCTCGCCATATTCACTCTTCCATAGATGAAGCGGCAGAAAAGTATCTGGACAAAATATACGGTAGCACACAGATACAAACACATAAGGAGGCAAAAAGATAGATGGATAGCCAGGATAACAATAATGTGGAAATACTGAAACAGAGCGAACTTACTATGCGTATAAACTGTATTGAAGATGGTGAGTTACTGGTGATAGATTGGAGGGGAGCGGATGAAGGCAAATGGGCTGAAAATGGTAAGTATTCGGCTGGTTGATGATCCACCCATATACAGTGAGGATAAAATCCAAAATCCGAATGATGCAGTCCAACTCTTATTAAAGGAATTCGATTCTGTTGACAGGGAATTATTTTTCGTCCTTAACATGCAGACCAATGGGCAGGTGATCAACGTAAATATTGCCAGCATGGGGACGCTAAATAGCTGCATACTCTCTCCGAGGGAAATCTTTAAAGCCAGTATCCTTTCCAATGCGGCCAGTGTTATATTAATGCATAATCATCCATCAGGGGACTGCACACCTTCCAAACAGGATGTTTCAGTGACTAAAAGGCTTGTGGCTTGTGGAGAACTGATTGGTATCACTGTGTTAGACCACGTTATATTAGGAAAGGGAACCTATTTAAGTATGAAGGAGGCGAATATGATGCCCGATGGGAAGAAAATATATAATGAAATAGCTGCAGAAAACAGAGTAGAGTATGGAAAGAAGCCGATTCCCACAATATCATTTTACGTGGCGGAATGTATGGAGTTTCACTCGTTGGGGAAAGTGTATCAGTGCAGGAGCCTGGAACAAGCTGTGAAACGATACAGGAATCTCCCGGAAGAAATGGCGTGCATGGGGAATGGGATTGGATTCACAATCAAGGACGATGAATCTATCTATTCCGGTGAGTTTGATCTGGTGTCAGCAAACCGGCTGGATGTGGATATTATCAACTCTATCCCATATTATCGTGACAGCCCATTGGTACAGAAAGCAATTGAGGATATCAAACGACTGATGCCGGAAGTGAAGATTATTGAACCGGTACAGCACGGGGTACAAAATCCAAAGGAGCGAAAGCAGGCCAGATAACAGGCTTTCATATATGCATTGAATAAAAGAAAAAAATACGGTACAATATCCATATAAAAGATAAGACAGGAGGGAATCGGCGTGGATAAGAATAAGGAAATGTTTGACAGGCTGGTAAAGGGCCTGCGTGATATTTACGGTGATAAATTGGTAAGTATTTTACTATATGGTTCATTTGCCCGTAAAACCAATACAAAGGAATCGGATATTGATATAGCAGTTTTATTGAACGGAAAAGAAACAAAAGAGATGCATGACCGTATGGTGGACCTGGCGGTGGATATGGATTTGGAATATGATCAGGTCTTTTCCATTCTGTATATTGACTATAAAAACTTTTTGGAGTGGGAGGATACTTTACCATTCTATAAGAATGTGAAGGAAGAAGGGGTGGTACTGTGGGCAGCTTAGAGACATTAGCAAAGTACCGTCACCAGCGTGCGTTAGAGGATTTAGCTGCGGCAAAAGAAATGTTGTCAGGCGGTATGTATAAACCATCGCTGAACCGTTCCTACTATTCTATTTTTCATGCCATGCGTGCCATTACAGCACTGGAAGGATTTGATTCCAGTAAACATAGCGGCGTAATTGCGTATTTTAACCAAAATTTCGTGAAAACTGGGATTTTTGCGAAGGAGACTTCTAAAATAATCAAAAATGCCTCTATCATGCGTGAACAATCGGATTACTCGGATTTTTTCATTGCCTCAAGGCAAGACGCAGAGGAGCAGATTGAAAAGGCAAAGGAGTTTATCTGTGAGATTGAAAGATATTTAAAGGATAAAAATGTTCTATAGGAGATAAAATACAGGCGCACCAGTACGTTGTGGCTGTCTGGAAAACGGTCTGTGGATAAATAAAAATTGAAGAATGTATTACAAGAAAAAGTGGTTGCTTCTAGTGGCCACTTTTTTTATTGGAAAAACGGCTGCGAAAATTTGCAGCCGTTTTTTGCAGAAAGGTGGGTTGAGAATATGAGATTTGGATTCAGTATTGGATTTCAATTGTATGAGTGGGAGGTTGAAATCGAAATACCGAGAGAATACCGATTCCGTTCCGAAAGGGAAGCGCGGACAGCCTGCAGGGAAATGAATGTGGAGGCTATTGTGTTTCCAAATCAGATCGCTGTCCTGTTTGAACGGGATTATATGATGCTGGAAGACAGGGAGTTATACAATTTTCGTAAACTCAAGGATGAAGTATATGAGAAGTGTGGAGCTTTACTTACTCCGGAGGAAGTTAGTGAACTGATTGAGAAAGGAACTTTAGAAGAAGTAGTCCTTTTCAGTGATAAGTATATGCCTGACGGAACGGAATACATGGAACTGGATGTGCCGGTAGAGGAGGCATACAAAATGTTGAAAGAAAAGTATGATCCACGTTATCAGCTTCCTTTTGGATTCTGCTGTCCTGCACTAAAGGGTGTAAAAGGATTCCACTTTGAAAGCCTCTATTATCAGGTGAAAAAGATATGAGTAATAGCTGAAGGGAGGAATACGAATCATTGACAACCGATTTAAAAGTAAAAAAGAAGCACAGATAAAACTGAAGGCAGACGCGGAAGTAAAATTACAAACGCATAATTACCTGGGAACTGAAAAAAGTTCTACATCTGGACTTCTTGGAAAAAAGATTGTCTCCGGGAGTATGGATGAAAAAGCCTCATTATCGGATAAAAAGATCCACATGAAGTCCACGGAGATTCATCCTGTATCAGAGCCGAAGGAACAAGAAGATAAGAAAAGTGCGGTTCTTGCAGCGAATTCTGTATCAGGGTTTAGAAAGCAGCCAGGAAAGAAAGAGAGTTCCCTGGATTATAAAAATACAAGGCAAACCAGACAAGAGAAAAAGAAGTCAGATCAGGAATCACGCCAGGAATCAAGGAAAGAAACTTATCCCAGATATTCGGCTGGAAGTGAGAAGAACGCAGATTTTGAAGATGATGGAGGGCGGAAGCGGAAGGAGAAACCAAAAGAGAACTTTGTCCGGGAAAAGCAGAAGCAAAAAGCCAGCAAAGAAGATCCTAAGTTTCACTTAGCCAATGTTTCCGGCCCGGATATTAAACGGAAAGATTATGATTTTGGATTTAAAGATACCGTGACCCTCACACGAACGGAGCGGGGACCCGAAGCAGTGGACCAGAAGTCGGAGGACAGATTTCAAAGTCAACAAATGTCGGGAGAGGACCGGGATACATTAAAGACCAGAAAAAAAGATGAGAAGATATCCTCAAAGAATGAAGTAAGGCGAGGAAGGGTAAAAAAGGAACAGGAAAATACCCGGATGAAAAAAGCTATCCGGAGGCGCATGTATGCTTTTATGGTGAACAAGCTAAGTGGTGAGGAACAAAAGGACAGTTTTGCAAAAGCCGCAAAAGATATCGCCGTCATGAGGGCTGGATTGGTTGTCAAACAGCTTGTTTTGTATCTTCTGGGGCTGTTGGGGCCGTTATTGGGAGGGCTGGTTACGATTGCCTTGCCCTTTGTCCTGATTATTGTAATCCTGTATAACACCCCTTTGGCTCTCTTTCTACCGCCATTACAGGAAGGGGATACGGTACAAAGCGTATTATCGGAGTATTACCGGGAATTTAACGAGGAAGTAAGGGCGGCGGAAGAGGACAGTGATGAGGATGTAACCTACAAAAATATGCAGAATGGCGTGGCTCGTAGCAATTTTACCGATGTGATGATGGTATATATGGTGCGTTATGGAACCGGGCAGGGAAATTTCTCAACCGTCATGAGTGATAAGAATAAAAAGCACTTAAAGGAGATTTTTGATGAAATGAACCACTTTGCATCTGAGACAGTGACAGATACGATCCGGGCCGGTGAAAGCCTTGGAATCATGACATTCAGTGGTTATTGCAACTGTTCTATCTGCTGTGGCCAATGGTCGGGAGGTCCTACGGCAAGCGGCGTCATGCCGAAAGCAGACCACACCCTGGCCGTTGATGCTTATAATCCCACGCTTCCTATGGGGACACATATCATAGCAGGCGGAAAGGAATATGTGGTGGAGGATACCGGAGATTTTGACCGTTATGGTGTAGACTTTGATATGTATTTTGGAGACCATGGGACAGCCCAGAATTTTGGACATCAGGATATGGAGGTATTTTTGGCTGATTCCAATGGCAGCAACACGGTGGAAGTAACACACACCTCATTATATGTGTACAACCTTACCTATGAAGATTATATTGAACTTGGCAAACTGACACCCAGTCAGGAGAAGTTGCTGCGTGAGGTCATGAGTGACGAATTCCTGCACAGTATGCCTGCAAGCGGCATTGGCGAGCAGGTGGCACTTGCGGCGTTAGATAAGGTTGGCTGCCAGTATAGCCAGGATTTGCGGTATGAGGAAGGATATTATGACTGCAGTTCTCTGGTACAGAGGTTATATGCAGAATTTGGTATAAACCTTCCATCCGTTGCATCAACACAGGGACAGTATATTGTAGACAATGGTCTACAGGTTAGTGAAAATGAACTACGGCCAGGAGATTTGATCTTCCATTCCCGTGATACAAATGCGGGGGAATTTATGTCTATTGGGCATGTGGCGATTTATGTAGGAAATGGGATGCAGGTGGACGCACGAGGGACAGCATATGGCGTGGTTTACCGGCCATTGGTTCCGTCTAACATCGGTTTGTACGGAAGGCCATGTCGGTAGCATCAGCATACAAATTTGCTTTGAAGTTCTAACCGTAATGTAATTTAAAGGTAATGAAACTGAGGAGGGATAAACATGCTGTAAATGAAAAGAAGAAATCAATAAGAAATGAAGAAAAAATTGAGGGCAGTCGGCAAGACTGCCTTTTTGAAAGGAGAATGCCAATGTCTGACTATATGGAGGACAATTTTTATTATCTTGAAAAGGTCAGGATGAAAGGGGAATACCATGTAATACTGTATAAAGCCTGGATGGGGCTGTGGGAGGCACGGGAGGCGTTTCTGGACGGTCTGCAGGAAGGTATGATAAACAGGCAGCTAGTCTTGGGAGTAGAAAAGGATGGAGAGAAAATCCCATTTTTCCAGTGTGATGATGGTAAATTCTATATACCAGAAATAAAATCCAGAGATATGCTAGGGAAGCCTGCAGATACATTACTGGAAGAATTGAGTGGGCGTTTTGGGATAGAAGAATGTGGGGAGAAGCAAGTTGTTTATATAAGCGATACCAAAGAACAGGATTATGATATCCGCATAACCGAAACATTAAGTAAAATAGTGACGGTCAGGGCACAGAGCATGGAATCATCCTTATCAGAGGCACATGACAATTATTCGGACGCAAAAAGTGGTTATGTATTGGATTACAGCGACCTGCGGGGTGTAACCTTGTCAATGGTGGGTATCCATCGGGAAAAGCCGCGGAATATGGGTGGGAGATGAGTAGGGAAACATTAAAAGAAAGACTGGAAGACTCTTTTTGCCGCTGGGACAAGGAACTATTAAGTGGAGGCAGTGATCCTTATTATACTGACGGGCAAAATATGAACCTGTTAAGAAACCATATCATTAGCGCGAAGTATGATATGAAAGAGGCAGGGGAATTTCCAGAAATTTACCACCGAAAGACACCGGAGAAGCTGCCGGAACATTTTATGGTACAGGCGGAAAAGATTTATTGGACAGCCGTTGGTATCTTCCGTCAGTGTAGGGACGATGAGGACTATCAGTATTTATGCGGACTGGAACTAAGTCCTAAAATGGATAATGGGCTTGAAATCAGAAATGCATTAAGAAATGTAAGGGAATTGGAGGATGCAATCAGGAACCAGGATTTTGTCATAATGAGAAGGCACCGTGAGATACCTGATTTTAAAAAATACAGACAGATTATTGAAAGCAGCCCAGAGAAAATAGAACCCAAAATGGAACAGATGAGTTTATTTACTATGGCAGACCGGGAAAGAAGGTGAACCTATGGATCAGCACACCATGAAGGTATCAGATTTGTATGATATTGCAATTTTTGATATCTCGCGTGACGGCGAACAGTGGAGAAAATATCTGGAGTTTTCTGCCAGGGGGAATTTATATCGTTTTGACTTTTTGAATACATGTATCATTTACGAACAATACCCGGAGGCAGAAATCCTCCTGGGATTTTCAGACTGGAAGAAAGCAAAGCGTTATGTCAGGGGCGGTGAGATTGGAATCGCAACATTTCCCATTGAGATGCTGGGAGGTGCGCAGTATGTCTATGATATCAAAAGCACCGGCGGAAGGGTTATGCCTTGGATATGGGAAATCAATGAAGAAAATGCTCCTGCTTTTGCAAAGAGGCTATTTCCAGAACAATATCAGGAAGAAAATAATTTCAGGATAGCAATAAAAAACTTTACGAGAACATATGTACGTGCTATAATGGAAGAGGAAAACGACAGGATTCATGAAATAGCAGTTCTTACCAGCAAGGATGAATTGGACGATAATCAAATGTCACCAGTTGAAGAATTCATCCTGCAGAGCACCGCATACTTGGTATTAAGGCGATGCGGGATTGATACTTTTGACATAGGACTGTCTGCAATAACAAACTACCAGGAAGAGGTGATACTATCCAAAATAGGTATCCTCATATCGGATATTGCAGAGAGGACGTTGCGGAGATTTGCAGAGATTGCGAAAGAGATCCGGGAAGATGAAAGGAGAAATCAAGATGGTAGAACTGAATTACAGGAAAGAAAAGGACGGGCTGCTGTACCCGATGCTGGAGACAGGGAGCCAACAGGCGGAAGGGCTGGAGATGCTGGGCAGATACGCGAAGCTGGCACAGGAATACCTGCTGGAGAAGGACGAAAGCCGGTACAGCCTGTTGCTGCGGACGGGCAAACTGCCGGAGCTGCTGAAACAGATAGAGGCGGAAGCATGGGAGCTGCACGACCAGATCGTGGAGGACTACGTGAGGATGAAAGCGGCGGAGAGGAACATCAATCCAGCGGATACGATGGAGATGACCAGACTTCGGAACGAAGCAGCGATGATAGCCCAAGAAACCGTGATGCAGGAAGTAATCTGCAAGCCGAGGTAATAGAAACTGATATAGAGGAAGGAACTGCTGTTGCGGTTCCTTCTTTTTCTGTTGAACCAGTGCCTGTAGAAGTGACAGATGAATTATGCAGAGAAGTGGTTTTAGCAGGCGCGCTGGAACCTATCCTAAAGAAAAAAATCTATGATTTCTTTGAGTTAAATGAAGGGATAGGGGAGCGTATCGAATTTCTTTATCAGATTTACGAAGGTGGAGACACCATTATTACTGGTGAAGGGCTTGAATTTGAATATGAAACAGACGATACGGGAATCCAGTTATACTGGCATGAGCAGGGACAGTATCTAAGCGGGTATCTTACATTTAAGACAGCGGCAGAAGAAATCCTGTTATTAATCGAAAGCGGGGAATACTATCAGCCAATAAAAAAGGACGCGGAAATACCGGAATCATTGGCCGAAACAGTAGAAAACTTTCTGGCAACGGCAGATGGCAGGATAGTATTTGACATGATTTATGATGTAATGACCATAAACTTACTGCCCCAGCAGGAAACCGAATTTATACGGCAGAGTTTCCTTTCCCTGCTTGGTTCAGATGTGGATTGGATATTTACCTCAACACTGACCTTCCATGCTGGAGAGGTTACTTGTTCTTTTGACGGTAATGAGGTGCAGACCTATCCGTGGCGTGTGATCCGGGACATTCTGGCCCGGATAATCGAATTAGATCAATATCCTGAATCCAGCCAGGATTTCTCTGTAGAGGAAATTAAAAGAATTCCCTGGTTTCAAAATCTGGCGTCCCAATACCAGGGGTTATTAGAACAGGCCGGCGAGACACCGGCAGTAACAATACCATATTTAAGTGCGGATACCGTAATTGAGAAAGATGACAAAAGAACAGAGGATACAGGAGAAGAAATACAGGAGACCCAGGCTGATGGAAGAAGTGAACGGTTAAAGGCAGTATTTGAAGAGGCTGCAAATGCATATGCCCTTCATTCCATGGCATTGATTCCCTCCAAACCATTGATTCAAAGGTTCTTTGAACAGGCAGGGGAAAAAGAAAAGCAGGAATTTCTTTCAAAAATTTTGAAAGTTCAGTCTAAACGGGACTATGGAAAATCTGCGCTGAATACAAGCTGGGGATTGATTCATTACACATATGGCGAAAGTGGAGCCGTTGAATTCCGCCTTGTGAATGGAGAAAATGAAGGGCATGGGGCTTTTACCATGCAGGAAGTATCGCATGCAATCCAGGCTGCCATTGATGTGGGAGAGTATCTGCCGCCAGGGGAATATGAAGCGGCACGCAAAGAAGAATTTGCCCTATGTCCGGAAGAAACCTTCCTATTATATAAGGAAATGAGTAACCGAAACCAAAACGTCATTCAGGTTTCGGATTTTTTTTATCCTGATGGATGGGAATTCCCTTCCGGTGACAAGACAAAGTATAAGAGTAATGTCGCAGCAATCCGTCTGTTAAAGGAACTGGAACAGTCCTCCCGCCCGGCTACACCAGAGGAACAGGATATCCTCGCCAAATACATAGGATGGGGAGGTCTTGCTAATGTATTCAATCCTAAGAGTCCAAACTGGACAAACGAGTATCAGGAACTGCAGACGCTGTTGACAGAGGAAGAATATGAGCAGGCCAGGGGAAGTATTAATTCCGCATTTTACACGCCGCCCGTTGTCGCTAAGTCAATCTATAAAGCATTGGAGCAGTTTGGGTTCACAAATGGTTCCATCTTGGAACCCAGTATGGGCGTCGGGAACTTTTATAGTGTCCTGCCGGAAGATATGCGGGATTCCCGTCTTTATGGAGTGGAATTGGACAGTATCAGTGGAAGGATTGCAAAACAGCTTCACCCTCATGCCGCAATTGAAGTCAAAGGATTTGAAAAGACAAAGTTTGAAAAGGACAGCTTTGATGTCATCGTGGGAAATGTTCCTTTCGGCGCGTACAAAATTTTTGATCCTGAATATAAAAAGTATGGTTTCCGTATTCACGATTATTTTTTGGCAAAATCCATGGACCTGCTTCGCCCTGGAGGAATCATTGCGGTTGTCACAACAAAATTCACCATGGATAAAGCCAATTCCACGATACGAAAATACTTGGCGGAGCGTGCAGACTTTATCGGCGCGGTACGTCTGCCAGGGATTGCCTTCAAAAAGGACGCGGGAGCAGAAGTGACATCTGACATTATCTTCCTTCAAAAGAAGGGAAGTGTACTGTCCACAAATAAATCAGAGGAATGGATGAACATCACCTATACCGATGATGGGGTGCCGGTCAATGAGTATTATATGAACCATCCGGAAATGATGCTGGGAAAGATGGCTTTTGACAGGCATACCTATGGTCAAAACTCTAATTATACAGAACTGATCGTAGAAGATGAGGAAAATTTTAATCTTGAAGAAGATTTGAATCATGCTATTTCTTTTCTATCAGCCGATTATTGTCCGGTAGAGGAAAAAACGCTGCTCCCTGATGTAAACAGCAAGGAAGAACTTCCCAATACCATGCCGGCCCTCTTAGATGTGGCAAATAACACATATACAGTCATAGAGGGAGAAATCTATTACCGGGATAATGATATCATGGTGAGATGGTCGGGAAACGAGACGCAACGGAATCGTATCCTTGGAATGCATGCTATCCGGCAGTCGGTCAGATACCTGATTGATATTCAGACACATGGGTGCAGTACAGATCAACTTGTTGAGGCACAGGAAAAGCTAAATAAGATTTATGATTCTTATGTAAAGAAGTATGGATATCTGTCCAGCCGTGCCAACAAGTTAGCATTCCGGGAGGACAATGACTACTATCTGTTATGCAGCCTGGAAACGGAAGATGAAAACAAGAATATAAAGAAGGCGGATATCTTTTATAAACAGACTATTGCGCCAGTTTCCATAGTTGAGAAGGTGGATACAGCCATGGACGCGTTGAAAGTCAGCCTGGCGGAATATGGGAAGGTACATATCCCCTATATGCTGAGTGTCTATCCGGTAGAACGGGAACGGCTCCTGCAGGAATTAAAAGGGCAGGTATTCTTAAACCCAGTCAAAGCGGCTGATGGGAATCCTAATCAGGGATGGGAAACGGCAAGTGAGTATTTGAGCGGTCCGGTTCGGAATAAACTAAAGGCTGCAGAAGTGTATGCAAAAGATAATCCCGTCTATTTGGCAAATGTAGAAGCCCTGAAAGCGGTGCAGCCGGAAGATTTGACGGCAACGGAAATCGGCGTAAAGTTGGGAACCTCTTGGATTGATCAGGAAGATTATGAGGCATTTATCTATGAGACGCTGAATACGCCGGATCAGTACAGAGACGGGACTTATGCAATCAAGGTACAGTTAAACCGATATACTATGTCTTACAAGGTTACTAATAAATCCAGCGACTATTCTTCTGTGGCGGCAAGCCAGACATATGGAACAAAAAGGATTGATGCATATTCCATCATAGAGGCGTTACTGAACCAGAATGTAATTACCGTCAAAGATAAGATTGAAGTTGGGGACAGTGAACGGTATGTAGTAAATCAGAAAGAAACAACTCTGGCAAGGGAAAAGGCAACCCTCATAAAAGATGCTTTTAAGGAGTGGATATGGAAAGATCCGCAGCGTAGAAAAAAATATGTGGATTTTTACAATCAGAACTTCAATGATAACCGTCTGCGGGTTTATGACGGTTCTTATTTATCGTTCCCCGGTATGAATCCGGAAATAAATATGCGGGACCATCAACGGAATGTTGTAGACCGGGCACTGCATGGAAGCACTTTGCTGGCCCATGCGGTTGGGGCTGGAAAAACCTATGAAATTGCAGCTATCTGTATGGAGTTGAAACGGCTGAAGCTGATGCATAAAGCAATGATTGTCGTACCGAATCATCTTGTGGGGCAGATGGCGGCAGAATTCCTGCACTTATATCCCAGTGCCAATCTACTTGTGACATCGAAAGAAGATTTTAAAAGTGAAAATAGAAGAAAGCTGACGTGTAGGATTGCTGCAAATAATTATGATGCCGTGATTTTGGGACACTCTCAATTTGAGAGGATTCCCCTGTCTGCGGAAAGGCGTGCGAAAATTCTTGAAAATCAGGTGGAACGAATTTCGGGGGCCATTGCGGAGATGAAGGAGGAGCAGGGGGCTAAATGGGGGATAAAAGATATGGAGCGTCAACGGAAAAATCTGGAATCCCAAATTTTAAGTCTGAGAAATGATGCAAAAAAGGATGATGTTCTGGATTTTGAACAGTTAGGGATAGATGCATTGTTTGTAGATGAAGCGCATGTGTTTAAAAACCTGTCTATCTTTTCAAAAATCCGTAATGTGGCAGGTATTTCCACCAATGGTTCCCAGCGGGCTATGGATATGTTCCAAAAGATCCAGTATATCCAGGAACTGACCGGAGGAAGAAATGTTATCCTTGCAACCGGGACGCCTATCTCCAATACCATGTGTGAAATGTATGTCATGCAGTTGTATCTGCAGTCACAGAAACTACATGAGAAGGGGATTGACCATTTTGACAGTTGGGCGGCCAATTTTGGCGAAGTTACCACTTCACTTGAAATGTCACCAGAGGGCGGATACCGAATGCGGAGCCGGTTCAATAAATTCTGTAATCTGCCGGAGCTTATGAATATGTTCCGGGAGGTGGCTGATATCCAATTGCCTTCAATGCTGAACCTGAATGTACCTAAGTTAAAAGGTGGGAAATACAAAATTGTGGAGAGCGTGGCGTCTGAGAGTGTTGAGTACATGATGCAGGAACTGGCTAAACGCGCGGAAGCAATACGAGCAGGGAATGTAGATCCAACGGTCGATAACATGCTCAAGATCACCAACGAAGCAAGGTTGCTCGGCACCGATCCCCGGCTGATTGACCCAGATGCGGAAGTAGATGGTGACGGCAAACTCTTTCAGGCGGCAGAGAATATTTATCAGGAATACATTGGTTCCCAGGAGTTTAAGGGGACACAAGCTGTCTTTTGCGATATTGGCACGCCCACAGGAAACAAGAAATTTAATGTATATGACTTTCTGAAACAGGAGTTGATCAGGAAAGGAATACCAGAAGATGAAATTGCATTTATTCATGATGCCCATAGTGATAAGCAGAAAGAGGAATTATTTGCAGACATGAGGAGCGGCAGGAAACGAATCCTCCTGGGAAGCACGTCCATGATGGGAACAGGAACCAATATCCAAAAACGCCTTGTCGCGGCTCATCACATTGATTGCCCGTGGAAACCTTCGGATGTAGGACGGATTTTGCGGACATTCAAAATAAAAAAGAATGTGGAGGTAACAGACAATGGCAAAATCATTATTTGAGGAACTGGGCGGCAAATACGAAAGGCAAGGGGATTATTTGATACCGTGCTTAACTGTACCCGCCGAAGAAGAACAGGCAATAGGCATCTGGGGGCAACGGCATTTAGATTATCTAAAACAGTACCGTAAAGTTACATACACCAATCTTCTTACAAGCGGCAGGCTAAACGCCTACCTTGCCGACATCAACAGACAGGCACAGGAACGCTTTGAAAGGCTCATAGAGGGTATGAAACAGGCACAGGGCATAACGGAACAGCTAAAGGCAGAAAACGCCTTAGAATGGACAGGATGCCTCAATAACATAAGGGCTTGTGCGAGGGAGATTGTGGAAAAGGAAATTATTTTTGCATAAACAGATGATTAGTGGCAGGGGGAAATCCTGCCGCTTTTTCTGCTTTAGTTTGTCAGCTTGACAAATAAAGGGTTAAGGAATATAATTAGATTCAGTATTATACAAGGAGTTAATAAATATGCGGCAAGGTATTCTTAAATAAACTGTCAATTTGATAGTGGGAACAAAAAGTAGCAGTCCCGTTTCACTTTTAATATGGGGCTTAGTTTTTTGTACCCAGTTTAAGAATACTTTTATCATGTAATTTTATATGCCCGAAAACATATAAGTGTTTTGGGGCTATTGGAGTTATTTACCCAGTGATAGGAGTATTTATCACTGGGTATTTTTATGCCCTTTTTTGGGTGTTGATAGGAGGAAAATCACATGAAAATAATTAACTTAGGCATTCTGGCTCACGTTGACGCAGGAAAGACAACATTAACGGAAAGTTTATTGTATACCAGTGGTGCAATTGCAGAACTAGGGAGCGTAGATGAAGGCACAACAAGGACAGATACAATGAATTTGGAGCGTCAAAGGGGAATCACTATCCAGACAGCAGTGACATCTTTTCAGTGGGAGGATGTAAAAGTCAACATTATAGATACGCCAGGCCATATGGATTTTTTGGCGGAAGTATACCGTTCTTTATCCGTATTAGACGGAGCAGTATTATTAGTTTCTGCAAAGGATGGCATACAGGCACAGACCCGTATACTGTTTCATGCACTACAGATAATGAAGATTCCGACAATTTTTTTCATCAATAAAATTGACCAAGAGGGGATTGATTTGCCAATGGTATATCGGGAAATGAAAGCAAAGCTTTCTTCGGAAATTATAGTGAAGCAAAAGGTTGGGCAGCATCCCCATATAAATGTAACGGACAATGACGATATGGAACAGTGGGATGCGGTAATTATGGGAAACGATGAACTATTAGAGAAATATATGTCAGGGAAACCGTTTAAAATGTCAGAACTGGAACAGGAAGAAAACAGGAGATTCCAAAACGGAACGTTATTTCCCGTTTATCACGGAAGCGCTAAAAACAATCTGGGGATTCGGCAGCTTATAGAAGTAATTGCCAGTAAATTTTATTCATCAACGCCTGAAGGTCAATCTGAACTATGCGGGCAGGTTTTTAAGATTGAATATTCAGAGAAAAGGCGGCGTTTTGTTTATGTGCGTATATATAGCGGAACATTGCATTTGAGGGATGTTATTAGAATATCTGAAAAAGAGAAAATAAAAATCACAGAGATGTGTGTTCCGACAAACGGTGAATTATATTCATCCGATACAGCCTGCTCTGGTGATATTGTAATTTTACCAAATGATGTTTTGCAGCTAAACAGTATTTTGGGGAACGAAATACTGTTGCCGCAGAGAAAATTTATTGAAAATCCTCTCCCTATGCTCCAAACAACGATTGCAGTAAAGAAATCTGAACAGCGGGAAATATTGCTTGGGGCACTTACAGAAATTTCAGATGGCGACCCTCTTTTAAAATATTATGTGGATACTACAACGCATGAGATTATACTTTCTTTTTTGGGGAATGTGCAGATGGAAGTCATTTGTGCCATCCTTGAGGAAAAATATCATGTGGAGGCAGAAATAAAAGAGCCTACTGTTATATATATGGAAAGACCGCTTAGAAAAGCAGAATATACCATCCACATAGAAGTCCCGCCAAATCCTTTCTGGGCTTCTGTCGGGTTGTCCATAGAGCCGCTCCCTATTGGAAGCGGAGTGCAGTATGAAAGCAGAGTTTCACTTGGATATTTAAATCAATCGTTCCAAAATGCGGTTATGGAGGGGGTTCTTTATGGCTGCGAGCAGGGGCTGTATGGATGGAAAGTGACAGACTGTAAAATCTGTTTTGAATATGGATTGTATTATAGTCCTGTAAGTACCCCCGCAGACTTTCGGCTGCTTTCCCCTATCGTATTGGAGCAGGCTTTAAAAAAAGCAGGGACAGAACTATTAGAGCCATATCTCCACTTTGAAATTTATGCACCGCAGGAATATCTCTCACGGGCGTATCATGATGCTCCAAGGTATTGTGCAGATATTGTAAGTACTCAGATAAAGAATGACGAGGTCATTCTGAAAGGAGAAATCCCTGCTAGATGTATTCAAGAATACAGGAACGATTTAACTTATTTCACAAATGGGCAGGGAGTCTGCTTGACAGAGTTAAAAGGATACCAGCCAGCTATTGGTAAATTTATTTGCCAACCCCGCCGCCCGAATAGCCGTATAGATAAGGTTCGGCATATGTTCCACAAGTTAGCTTAACAGCTTGCAAAAGTCATATAAAATGAGATTTGAAAGGATTAGAGACTAATTATGATGAAATGCGAATGGATATTGTGTCCTGTTTGTGGGAGCAAAACCCGTAATAAAATTAGGAAGGACACTGTTTTGGAGAATTATCCCCTTTATTGTCCAAAATGCAGACAAGAAAGATTGATTAAAGTTGACAACTTGAAGATAACTGTCATCAAAGAGCCAGACGCTTAAGACGCAGAGCCGATGAAATTGTGGAACAATTCACGAATCATCGGCTCTTTTTGTTTCGTATTTGAAAGAACAAACTCACCAAATAAAAAAAACGATATTCGGGTGGGTTATTTTGTTATACCCTAAATTACCCTCTGAATTTGTTTTTAAATTTGGAGGGATTTTTTTATGTCCTTTTTTCGGGCAGTTATCTATCTGCTCATACGAAGCAAAATTTATCAATACATAGCATATCAGAGAACGGCAGGAAACCAGTTAAAAAAATTTCTGCCAGTGCAACGGTACTTCTCACCTTGAAAGTAGAAGTACAATCTCCATACAATAGAATTACTATTTCCTATAACCGTAAAGGTCACAGAGCCTTTGCGGTTTTTCTTTTGTCGATTTTTGTTGGAAAGTGCCGTAGGGCTGTTTCTGATATGCGGTGTCGTTCTCCGCCTCTCCATCTGGATTTTTTACATTTCAAAAATTCAGATGGGAGGTATTTATGGTGAAATATGCACCAAGAAAGGTATATATCAGAGAAAGTGGCGGCTATGTGGAATTATCCTACACGGAGTTCTGCCGTTGCAGGGAATCCGACCAGACCTATATGGACAAGCTGTTTATCCCCATTCAAGGCTGTCTGCTTGAAGTCGTGAGGGAGCAATACACAGACTTCTACCGTGACAAGGAACGGTGGCGTTATCTGCAAAAATTAGATACAAAGAATAGACTGCTATCTCTCGACGGATTTACGGACAGCGAGGGGAATCCTCTGGACTTTATCACTGATGAAGCGGTGGACATTGCAGAAACCGTTGTCAATGCGGTCATGGTGGACAGGCTGAAAGCCGCCCTGCCTTTGCTGTCGGATAGTGAACAGGAGCTGATACAGGCAATCTTTTTTGACGGACTTTCCGAGCGTGAAGTCGGGGCGAGGTTGGGCATAACCCAGAGCGTTGTAAACAAACGCAAAGCCAGAATCCTAATAAAACTAAGAAAGATAATAGAAAATTAAAATTTAAGGCGTTCAGCCCCCTTGTTTTTTCCTTTGGGAAGATGAGGGGGCTTTTCTCTGCCCTCTCAATCAATTCTGATTGGAGGAAGTAAGAATGGCATACAACCACGGACGGGAGGACAGGAAATGGCGTATCTGGAAAGAAGCGGAGGAAAAGCTGCTGCGTGAGTGCGGCGTTGATGAAGCGACCATTGAGCAGATACGCATGGCGGACAGGGCAGACTTCAATTCCAACAGGCGGTTTTACCGATGGACGAATGACGTTGCGGAATATCTTGAGGACATGGCAGGCAGGGAGCGGCAGGCGGAAGTGGGTACGGTTGCGGAGTTACTGGAAGAGATTGAGAGCGAAAATCTCTATCAAGTATTAGTCACGGTGGACGGGCGTACCTTGAAAATCGTCCTGCTGAAAATGCAGGGGTATTCCACAAAGGAGATTGCCCCGCTTGTGCATTTGACGACTGGTGCCATCTATGCGAGGTTAGACCATCTGCGGAAGAAGCTGCGGAAAATTTTATAGCTTCTAAAACAGCCTGCCATCCTGCGGGCTACTGGGTGAGGGATGGAAATCCCCTCACTCATTTTTTGCAGGAGGACAACAGGATGGCATACAGGGTTAAGGCATACACGCTTCGGGAGGAATCCACGGAAAGCGGCACAAGGTATTTTATCAGCTTTAAGGACGGGCAGGGCAAATCCCACGAGTTGGAAGTGTCGGAACAGTTCTTTATGGAGTTTCGGCAGATGGAGCGCAGGAACAGGAATCTTTTCTAATGGGACGAGCGGCACAGGGAGTTTAACGAGGTATGGGACGAAACCCTTTACAGACGGGCGTTGCGTGTGCCTAAGAGCCTTGATGAACGCATGGTTGAGGAAGAACGGAATGAAACGCTCTATAAGGCGGTTGGGAGCCTTCCAGAGATACAAAGGCGGCGTTTCCTGCTCTACTACGAGTATGAGTTCAATTTTTACCAAATCGCCGCTATGGAGCATTGCACCGCTTCGGCAATACAGAAATCTGTTGCGATTGCAAAGGAGAAAGTAAAGGCGGAAATTGAAGAAATATCTCCAACCGTGACCGACACCGCCCGAAAAAGAAATCTGTTTTTTATTTGTGTGGGATTGGCGGCATTACATACTCTCACTTTTTTCCGTGGGAGTAAATCTATTTTTAAGGAGGTCAACGCCTATGTGCAACGAAAACAAAGACACCGCCCGAAAGGAGGAAAGCCATGCAGAAGTTACAGACAGTCAACGCCGAAACGCT
Organism: Blautia marasmi; assembly: GCF_900258535.1. Classification (NCBI taxonomy): domain Bacteria; kingdom Bacillati; phylum Bacillota; class Clostridia; order Lachnospirales; family Lachnospiraceae; genus Blautia; species Blautia marasmi. Next base: position 914,712 of record NZ_OIWX01000001.1, on the reverse strand, counting down.
CCTTTATGAACCGCTTGAGAAACCATCCTTTGTGGTGGACAGCCTTATCCCGACAGGCTTATCGCTGTTCTGCGGCTCACAGAAGATAGGCAAAAGCTGGCTCATGCTGAAGCTATGCTTATGCGTGTCGCAGGGAATCCCTTTATGGGATATGCCGACAATGGAGGGCGATGTGCTTTACCTCTGCCTTGAGGACACGTTCTGCCGCATACAGGACAGGTTATTTCGTTTGACGGACGAAGCAAGCGGGCGGCTCCACTTTGCCGTGGCAAGCTGCAAGCTGTCAGACGGTCTTATCGTGCAGCTTGAAGATTATCTGAAAGATTACCCAGACAGCAGGCTCATTGTCATTGATACCTTGCAGAAAGTCCGTACAGCTTCAAAAGACAATGCCTATGCAAGCGACTATGGGGACATCTCCCTCATCAAAGACTTTGCCGACAGGCACTCTCTGGCGGTCATTGTCGTACACCACATCCGAAAGCAGAATGACAGCGACGTGTTCAACAAGGTGTCTGGGACGACAGGATTAACGGGGAGTGCGGACGCTACCTTTGTTCTGGAAAAGGAGAAACGTGCGTCTGACACCGCCAAGCTGTATGTGACGGGCAGGGACACGCCTTATCAGGAATACACGCTGCGTTTCCGTGATTGCCGTTGGGAGCTTGTGGAGCGGAAAACGCAGGAGCAGCTTGCGAAAGAAACGATACCAGATGTCCTTTTTCGGTTGGTGGATTTTATGAGGGATAAGGAAGAATGGATAGGCACGGCAACGGAACTGTTAGCCGCTATGGGGGAAACGGAAACCATACCCACGGTGATTACGAAATGGCTGAATGAATACCGCACCACATTTTTAAGCGAGAACCGTATCTGCTACCAGTACAGCCGCAGGAAAGACGGCAGGCGGATTGCCCTTGCAAGGAGGGCGGGTGACAGCGGTGATGGTGGTGACAGCGATATTAGGATACCCCCCTGTTACTGTCATTGACGCTTAAAGCCATGTAAAGCTGGCGGCTCTGCCCTGCGGGTGACAGCAGTGACGGTGGTGACAGTGATTTTAGGATACCCTGCCGCTGTCATCCCTACGGGAGAACACCCCGTAAACGCAAAATGCAGGCGTGAGATTTACTCGCCCTTTTCGGTCGTGTAAAACCACCCCTGCGGTCAGAAAAATCATTCCGATTTTTCCGACTGCGTTTACAGGGTGTAACACACTACACTTTGCCCTGCAAAGTCGTGTGCCAGACGTTCCCTCTGGACTCCCTTAAGGCAGGGCTGTGCCCTGCTATCCTACGCCTTACGGCTTCGGATAAAAGAATGGCGGCATGACGGTGACGGCTCTTGCGAGGGGGGTATCCCAAAAACACCGTCATCATCGACATGACCGTCATGCAGGGGGTGAGGGTGACAGTTGCGGCAGTCGGCAGGGGGTATCCCAAAACTGCTGTCACCACCGTCACCGCTGTCACCCCAAAGGACGGTCACCCGCCGAAAGAAAGGAGGAATCCGCCTATGCCTTATGCAATCCTGCGTTTCCAGAAACGAAAAGCGGGCGGCGTTGCGGCTTGTGAACGCCACAACGAGCGGAAGAAAGAAGCCTACAAAAGCAACCCAGATATAGATATGGAACGCTCTAAAAACAATTACCATCTCATAGCACCACCAAAGTACACCTACAAGAAAGAGATTAACCGCATGGTAGCCGAAGCGGGGTGCAGGACAAGGAAAGACAGCGTGATGATGGTGGAAACGCTCATCACAGCTTCACCAGAATTTATGAACCAGTTACCGCCCGAAGAACAAAAAGCGTATTTCCAGACGGCTCTTGACTTCATTTCGGAGCGTGTTGGAAAGCAGAATATCCTCTCCGCTGTCGTCCATATGGACGAGAGAACGCCCCATATGCACCTCTGCTTTGTGCCGATTACGCCAGACAATAAGCTGTCAGCGAAAGCTATCTTAGGCAACCAGAAATCATTATCCGAGTGGCAGACCGCCTACCATGAGCGGATGTCCTCACGGTGGAATCAGCTTGAACGGGGGCAGTCCTCAATGGAAACCAAGCGGAAACACGTCCCCACATGGCTCTATAAATTAGGCGGCAGGCTTGATAAACAGTATGAAGAAATCGTGTCTGCCCTATCCGACATCAACGCCTTTAACGCAGGGAAGAAAAGGGATAAAGCGTTAGATTTACTCTCTGCATGGCTGCCAGACGTGGAGAAATTCTCTAAGGAAATCGGGAAACAGCAGGCGTATATCGACAGTTTGAAAGAGAGAATTGGGCAGGAATCAGACTATGCGGGGCGTATGCGTGATGAAAAGTACGAGCAGGAACTAAAGGTGCAGAAAGCGAATCAGAAGATATTTGAATTGCAGAGAACCAACGAGCAGATGGGGCGGCTGCTGTCAAAAATACCGCCCGAAGTGTTGGAAGAATTGCAGAAAAATCATAGAAGCAGAGCGAAAGAAAGGTAGATATGTGAATGAAGAAACAGGATTTTAAGGTGTTAAAGACCAAAGACTTGTACCCGTTCCCCGACAATCCGTTTCATGTGGCAGAAGATGAAACACTGTCAGAGTTAGCGGAAAGCATCAAGGAATTTGGCATTGTCACGCCGATAATCACACGCCCGAAAGAGGACGGGGACGGTTATGAAGTGATTGCAGGACAGCGGCGTGTCCGTGCTTCTGAACTTGCAGGGATAAATACCGTGCCTGCGTTTGTCCTGCCCTTAGACCGTGACCGAGCCATCATCACCCTTGTAGACAGCAATTTGCAGCGTGAGAATATCCTGCCATCGGAGCGGGCGTTTGCTTACAAGATGAAATCCGAAGCCATGAAGCGGCAGGGTTTCCGCACAGACTTAACCTCGTCACAAGTTGTGACGAAGTTGCGGACGGACGACAAGGTGGCACAGGGCTTCGGCGTGGGCAGGATGACCGTGCAGCGTTTTATCCGCCTGACGGAACTGATACCGCCGATTTTGCAGATGGTGGACGAGGGGAAAATCGCCCTCACGCCTGCGGTGGAACTGTCCTTCTTGAAGAAAGACGAGCAGGAAAACCTCTTTGCCACGATGGAGAGCGAAGAAGCAACGCCCTCACTCTCACAGGCACAGCGGATGAAACAGTTAAGCCAGAGCGGGCGGCTTGACATGGATACGATATTTGCGATTATGACGGAGGAAAAGGGCAACCAGAAAGAAACCTTGAAAATCAACACAAGCAAGCTGAAAAAATACTTTCCGAAGAACACAACGCCGAAGCAGATGGAGGAAACCATCATCAAACTTTTGGAGCGTGAGTTGCAGAGGAAACGCAACCGTGACAGCCGCTAATCTTCTTTTTTCGGGAAGTAAATACAGAGAGTTGAGGTATGGAGAATGAGAGAAATCCAGTATGAAATCGTAAAGGAAATCGCAGTATTGTCTACGGGCGACAGTGGCTACACAAAGGAAATCAATCTCATTTCATGGAATGGGAAAGAGCCGAAGTATGACATCCGCAGCTTTTCCCCGAACCGTGAAAAGTGCGGCAAGGGAATCACGCTGAACGCTGATGAAGCGGCGGCACTCCTTAAAGCATTACAGAAAGAATTAAACAGCGAGGATTAATGGTATCTGATTGGCAGGGCGGGGACATTTCCAAACTCTTCCCTGCCCTGTCTGGAAAGGAAGATTTAAGTATGGGCGAGGATAAGAAAGCAGATAAAAAGAGAAAGCGTATCGTGCCAAAAGCACCAGTGCAGATGATAATCAGCCGTGAATATGTCGGCACACAGACCGTTACAGAAGCGTTTGTCCCGATTATCTCCGAGGATATTCGGAAGAAGATTGCCGAGGGCGACACCTTCGACAATGAGGGGCTGTCCGCTTAGAATGTACGCAATGGGACATGAAAACAGATAGGACAGATACGGAGGTTTTACAGTATGGCAGGAATCAAAGAAGAAAAGAAAATCTATTTAGTCGGCATTTATTGCCGCTTATCTAAAGACGATGGTACGGATAACGAGAGTGCGAGCATTGCGACACAGAAATCCATCCTCACGGATTATGTGAAAAAGCAGGGATGGCACATAGCAAAAACGTATGTGGACGATGGTTATTCTGGTACAAATTTCCAAAGACCAAGTTTCCAGAATATGATAAAAGACATTGAAAGCGGTCTGATAAACTGCGTGATTACGAAAGATTTATCCCGTCTGGGGAGAAACTATCTTGATTGTGGGTTATATCTGGAAGTTTTCTTCCCAGAGCATAACGTGAGGTATATAGCGGTCAATGACGGCGTAGATACCTTGAATAAATCTGCTATGGACATCACGCCTTTCCGCAACATTTTAAACGAAATGTATGCCGCTGACATATCTGTTAAGATAAAATCGGCATATCGGGCGAGGTTTCAACAGGGGAAATTCATGGGAACTACCGCCCCTTATGGCTATATCAAAGACCCTGCCGACCACAACCATCTGCTGATAGATGATAAAGTGGCACATGTTGTAAAAGAGATATTCGACCTTGCATTAAAAGGGAATGGAGTTGCCAAAATTTGCAGACATCTTAATAAACAGCATATCCTACGCCCTGCCGCTTATGCGGCGGAGCGTGGCGAAACAGGCTTTGAACGTCATTTTGAGGGGAACGAGGACAAACGCTATATTTGGAGTGGGAACAGCGTGAGGAGCATTTTAAGAAGCCCGATATATGCGGGAAATCTTGTAGGCTACAAACGGATTGCCGCCAATATGAAAAGCAAGAAACGCCCCTCTAAGCTGCCCGAAGAATGGGAAGTGATACCCAATACCCATGAGGGAATAGTCACGCAGGAGGAATTTGATATTGTCCAACAGCTTATTACAAGTCGTAGGCTTCCACAGAACAAGGGAGGATTTGTAAATATTTTTGCAGGCGTTATCAAGTGTGTGGACTGCGGATGTGCTCTGCGGGCAATGAACGTACACAGGAGGAAACGCCCAGAGATTATCGACTGTGTACAGTATTCATGTAATAATTATGCAAGAAACGGAAGAAGCGAGTGTAGTGCCCACAATATAGAAGCAAGGGATTTATTCAATGCCGTTCTTGCCGACATCAACTGTTTTGCGGATATGGCAGTGAATGATGAAAAGGCGGTCAGGGCCATAGAAAAGCGGCTCACGGAAACAGACCAGAGCAGGGCGAAAGCATTAGAGAAAGAACGTAAGAAGCTGAACAAACGCCTTGCGGAACTGGACAGGCTGTTTTCCTCTCTCTACGAGGATAAGGTCATGGAGCGTATTACCGAGCGGAATTTTGAGATGATGTCGGGGAAATACCAGAAAGAGCAGCTTGAAATTGAAGCAAGGCTGAAAGAGGTGACGGAAACTCTTAATGAAAGCTACGAGAAATCACGGGGAATCCGTGACTTCCTCGCCCTTATCCGAAATTATCAAGGCTTAAAAGAACTGGATGCAACAGTTATAAACGCACTCATAGACAAGATACTTGTTTCGGAGCGTGAGAAGATGGCAGACGGAACAGTGAAGCAGGAAATCAAGATTTACTATAAATTCATCGGCTTTGTCGATGAATTACATATCATACCTACAAAACGGTGGGCAGCAATGCCCGCTAAAAATTGTACGGTGTGCGGCGTTGAATATGTCCCGGGCTCTGGTGCATCAAGGTATTGTCCTGCTTGTGCCAAGAAGATACGGAGGGAGAAATCAAACGAGAGCAAACGCAGGAGCAGAGAACAGAAAAGGATAGCATGTATGAACTGTCCGCAAAAAATGACCGACTGATATTGAGCAGAGGGAAGGGCGTATCATACGCCAGGGAAATGATAATGAAGAAGTCAATATATACCGCTATATCACGAAAAAGACATTTGACAGTTACCTCTGGGGGATTGTAGAAAATAAGCAGAGGTTTATCAGCCAGATAATGACAGACAAAACGGTTGAAAGGGAATGTCAGGACGTAGACGAAACCATTTTATCCTTTGCGGAAATCAAGGCAATTGCGTCTGGGAATCCTATGATTATGGAAAAAACCGAGGTAGACACGGAAGTTTCGCGTCTGCAGGTCTTGAAGGCAAGCTATGAGAGCCAGCGCTATGTCCATCAGGATAATTTCCTTTTCAAATATCCAGAATTGATTAAGAAGACTGAGAACCGATTGTATGCTATGGAAAAAGATATCAGGAAACGTGACCAGGCACTCTGTATGGAGCCGGACTTTTTCGTTACTCTGAACGGCCTTAGATATGATGAACGTGAGGCGGCGGGCAGCGTTATCTTAGAGATGGCACATTCCCTTGAAAGTATGGAAAGCAGGACGGTGGGCAGCTATAAGGGGTTTGATGTAGTGGTAGAAAAAAAGTATTCTGACTGTATCATAAAGCTGAGTGGGGAACTGACTTATTCGGCAGATATGAGCAGCAGTGCTTCCGGAAATATGGTCCGTATGGAGAACCTGTTGGGGAGTTTGGAAAAGAGAGTTGCCGCACATAAAGAAAAACTGGAAGAGTACAAAAGAAATATGGAGGAATCTAAAAGGGAGTTTAATAAAGAATTCCCCTATGAATCGGAGTTGAAACAAAAACTAATCCGCCAGCAGGAAATCAATAACGAGCTGGAGATAAAAGATGAGGGAGAAGAACTGGTGGTAACAGAGGAACTCCCGGAACCGGCGATGTCCAGATAGAATTCATTAAAAAAGTAGAAGGAGACTAAATTATGAAATATACAGTAAATATTTATGAGGTATCAACAGAGAAAGATAAAAAACTGAGGGCATTTGCTGCGGTAACGTTCGGTGACAGATTTAAAGTAACCGGTATCACTATCAGGGAGGGAAGATCAGGGAATCTTTATGTGAGTATGCCGCAGTATCCAACGGGGGAAAAAGATGAACAGAATAAGCCGATATACAGTGATGTGTTTTTTCCAAAAACTACGGATTTCAGTACCGCATTAAGGGGAGAAATTCTGGAGGCGTACCAGGAACGTATGGGAGGGAAAAACGAAGTTGACCTCACTTATGGGGAGGAAGATTTTGACTATTATGTTCAGGTAGTAAACAACAGAGATTTGTCCAATACCACTAAGGCATATGCCAGACTTGTGATTGGTGATGTATTTGTAGTTAATCAGATTTCTGTCAAACGATCCTTTGCAGGAAATAACTTTGTGGCTATGCCTTCCCAGCGACGCATGGTTGAAGGAAAGGCGGAATATCAGGATATCTGCTATCCAGTGACAAAGGATTTTCATGACAGGCTGCAGGGAGATATTATGAGCCAGTTTGAGCAGAATAGGGAAAAACTGCGCTCTGCAAAGGAAAAAGCGAGGTGACTTATGGAGAAGAAAATCAATACTACAATAGGCCGTCTGGAGGAATTGGAAGAGGAAGAATGGGATGGCGAGAACTTCCTTTTTGAAACGGATGAGGAACATCAGGTCTGGCTGGACAAAAAACACTTGGTTATCCAGGAACTTGGCTTGCAAATACATAGCGGTGTCTGGTATGAAAAATATGAAGATGATGAGGACGACAGCTTTGAACCGGATTTTGATTTTTATATGTTTTTTGATGCCGGTACAAAGGAGTATCTGTACATGGAACAGGGAAGTTCCCTAATTACCTGCATTCATAATTTTACCGGGTTGAGCTGGGAAGAGATTGAAGGACGGGCGTGTGAGGTTATCCAGACAGATCGTGATATTCAAGTCGAAGAACAGACATTAATCTATCAATAGGAGGTGGTGAGCATAGAAATAAACATGGAACATGTAGGCTGGACATTGAAAGGAAGATGCCGGGAAGTGGCGGTGTCATTTGAACACGAATTTGCTGGTGCAGTCATATATGGAGAAACCATAAAAGAAGGGCGCTGGTTTTATACTCTGCCTTACCGGAAATCTGGCGGTGCAATTGAAGAACCAAACGCAGGCAACATTGATTACAATGGAAAAATAATTGGAAACGACCTTGGTAGTGCGGAATTGGGTGAGATATTTTCAAAATCTATATCTGAAGATTACGAAATGCTAAAGACTATCCAGAATATTGTCCAACAAATGGAATTGATAGAGGATATCTCGATAAATAAGATGATATCAGGAGAAATTTATGGTTTTGAGGATGATGGCTGCCACTCTCTTATTATCTCTGCCTTATCAGAGGATATAATCTATTTTCTGCGGCTTGATCAGGACGGCAAAGACTATATTTTTGCAGATGATGAGGATGAAAAGGTTGAATGCTGGCCATTGAATTGTCTGCAAAGTATGGCGGAATATAAGCCGGAGGATTTCGGATATGATACTGGAACCTTGCGGGGATTATATTATTATGCTGATACAGAAATTTATAATCTGCCAGAAAAACTTGTAGACTATGAAAAGACGGAGTTTGTTAGCGCAATGGAGTTTGCGGAGCGATTAAAACTACAGATTCCAGATATTATCCGGCCAGGAGAAAAGAAAATCCGATAATGCGCAGAAATGATTTAGAATAAGAAGATGGAATATGGAGGAATAAGTGGTGGATAACAAAAAAGTAATCAATCAAACCAGATATGAGGCACTGATACAGGAGGGATTCCCAGAAGGTTGTCTATCTGACGTTTATGTGGATGGGGTAGTGATAACAAAGCTGCCAGAAAATATAGAAATAAGAAATACACGATTTTCCGAATGCAGGTTTAAAGATATTGCTGTGGAAACACTTATCCTCAATGAGTGTGTGGTTTCTGACGGAGTGTTTGTAAATATCAGAACGGATGAATTGAGTCTGCATGGAGCAACGGTATATGGAACTTTGTTCACCGGGCTTTCAATAGAAAAAATGGATATGAGCCAGGCAACATTCCGAAAAAGCAGTATGCGGGATGGGGATATTATGGAAATGAATTTGTTGGGGGCTACTTTGGATAGCATGTATTTTTACCGAATGGCTACACGAAGTGTTTATGGGATAGAACAGGCGCGGTTTACTATGGGAGGGGCAACTCATCAAGAAGTGGATAATTATAGAAGATTGGTAAAGGAAGCTTTGATGCCTATGTATCAAAAACAAGATAAAGTACGATAGATAATAGTATAGTAAGAAACTGAACGAAAGTTGCAGTGGATTTTATTGTCTTTCCACTTTAACAGTCTGTGAGAAGAAGGGCATGTATGTCCCAGAAATTCCAGAGAATTGCTGACGCGTGAGATTGAAGGTAGACATGGATAACAGAAAATGGTATACTTTTCACAAAATATGTGAGGAGGATATATAAATGGCAGGAAGAGGTAGAAAAACGCTTGCACAGAAAATCGTAGCCAATAAGGCTGAACAGGCAAAATGTGAGGAGCGCCTGGCACAATTAAAGGAAGAGGAAAAAGCTCTTTTTCTGCAGGTGGTTGAGGAATCCGGCGTATCTGTTGAAGATGCGATAAAGGCGATTCAAGATATCAGCGGTGTTACAGAGGAATAGTTGATTTTATAAAAAATGGTGGGGACGGTCCGTATTGGCATCCCCACCATTTTTATTGTAAATTATTAACTTTAAATGTCACCATTTAATAATCTGATGTGTGTTATAAGTAAAGGTAGATAATTTGACAAGAGAAGAGATGGAGAAATACTGGTGGATGTAAAACAAATTGAAACTGCCTTTGAAACTTATTGGGATAAGTTATATAGGGTGGCCCTAATAATGCTTAAAAATGAATACGATGCAGAAGATGCAGTTCAGGACACATTTATCAAGTATATGACAAAGGCACCTGTTTTTCGTGAACGGGAACATGAAAAAGCCTGGGTTTTAAAAGTATGCATAAATGTTTGTAAAAATAAAATACGTTTTCACAGTTTGCATCCAGCAATAGATATAGATTCAATAGAAATAAGTGGCCATCAAAAAGAAGACGAGGTGCTTATTACCAGTCTGGTAGGCTTACCTGATAAATATAAAGAGGTTGTATTATTGTACTATATCGAAGGATATAGCTGCAAGGAGGTCGGTAAAATTTTAAGACTTACAGAATCTACGGTAAAAAAGAGATTAGAACGAGGACGAAATTTGTTAAAAAAAGAATTAGGAGAGGAATAACGAGTGGACGAAAAAAGAATTAAAGAAGTTGTGGAAGGCATCAGCATCTCAAGTGATACCAGGATCAGAATTCTTAAAGGCTGCAAGGATAAATGGGATCAAAGAAATAAAAGAATAATGATGGTTAAAAAAACCATGAAGGTATCCATTTGCGGCATCATTGTAATGGCTTTGTTATTAATAATACCATTAACTAACAAAGAAAATAATTTTGAATTGACAGTTTATGCGGCAATGTCTGACGGGACATCTGGTCCAGTCCTGTTAGACAGCAAGAAAGAAGTTCTGCTGCAACTACAGAATACGCCTGTGGGGAGGGGGTATATTTTCGAAGTTACGTTGCCGGATAAATATGCCTTTAAATGCGTACCTGCAGAGGAAAACCAGCCCCTATTTACCATTTATCAGGAAGAAAATAACATATATTGGATTCCGGATATACAGACTGCAGGTAATATTTATAACCGGGATACAGAGCGGATGGAATCTCAAATATTTAATGGTGAAGTGAGACTGTGTAAATTTGATATATATATATATAATCCAGATAATGTGCTCGAAGAAAAACTTCATATTGAATTCCGGGTTAAGGGAAACGAGTGTAGTGTTAGGTTCGATTGATTATTGGGTATAATTGCTGCAAATAACATATAACTTAGAAAGGAGCGTAACTATGTATAAAAAAAGAATTGGAGCATTTTTATTAGTGTTCTGTCTTTTAATAATGGGGTCAATGCAGGTATTAGCGGCAGAGACAACCGTGGCAAATAAGACAGAACTTCAACAGGAGCAGGAAGGGAATATTTATGATGGCAACGGGAACTTAATCAATATTGATGCAAAAAGCAGAGCTGGCTGCACTCATATACCGTGCAATCATGTAACAGATACTGTCTGGCAACATGTACATACAGGAACGAGATGTGATGTTTATACGGCAAATGCTACTTGGTGTAAATGCTGTAATACTATATTAAAGATGAACAGCGGATGGACGTATTCATATACGCATTATGGATGCACCATGTAGAGAAAAGTAACGTTTGTAGCAGTTGTACCGAATATAGTAGCATGTAAACATATATCAATAGCGCAAAAGGAGGAAGCTATGAATAAATTGAAGAGAGGAAGTCTAATTATTTTGTCAATGCTGGCAGTATTTTCTTTTTCCTTGCCGGTTATGGCAGCAGAGCAACAGAACGTGAATCCATATCAGGAAGTGCTTGATAAGCTGAATAGGGAATATTCTACTGATGTTAGGTTTTTAACACCGGAGGATGGTGTATCAGCATTAAATGATGCTGATGAAATAAACGTGACACCAGAAGAGTTTGAGAAGACTTTGCGGGCGGAAATAATTGAGAATGACAGAGCAAAGAAAGAGGCGGATGCACGAATCAGGGACTTGCATAATGAGATCATAGAAGAAAGCGGCAGTGGAATTTGTTCAACAGAGATGCCGGCAGGTTTACGGAGCACATATACAGTAGATAGAGAAAAAAAAGTTGCAGGAGCAACCGTTCATCTGAATGCAACTGTTACAAATAATGCGGGATATTGGGCGTATAGCGGAATTAATCAAGTATATACCAGCTATCTTGCAGGCGTTAATTCAAAACCCCCTTTTTCTGCAAATAGTTACAATTATGACCTGATAGACGCCAGAAGGACATGTGCCCTGCGTCTCTATGGTTATACACTGGGAGATTATGGAACCATAATAGACAGTAATGCATACAGATATGTGGAATTTTGGGCAGGCAGCGGAATGTAACAATTAAATCCGCTGAAAACAGTGCTGATAGTTTGTGCTACTGGCCCAGTGCTAAAACATAAAGGACAATCTGAAAGGGGCACAGCGATTATATGGCTGTGCTCCTTTCAGATTGTTCTTTTATTACTGCGTATAACCGAAAGTTAATATATGTAATAAATTGGTGGTCTGTATATTTGGAAAATCGGAATGTATACTGGATTATAACAAATGTAACTATTAGTGAATGGTGGGATTAAATGAATACCAAAAGATTAGGTAGGAAAATCAGAGAAAAACGTAAACAGTGTGGATTAACAAGCCAGCAATTGGCTGATTTATGTCATGTACATGACGGCTATATCCGGCAATTGGAAAGCGGTAAAAAGGTTCCCAGTATGCCATTGTTATTGAGCCTGTGTGATGAGCTGGAAACGTCCCCCAATTACCTCTTGGAATATGCGGAAGATGGAGATGATAAGCAACTATTAAATTGCCTGTATAAGCTTAGTCCGGAACAAAAAAACGCAATGATATGTATGCTGGACGCTTATATAACTTATGAAGAAAAGAAAAAGGGTGAGGAGATACAGGCAGTGGTTGTCCGGACAAAATGATGTAAATTATTGCTTTTGCAAACGCCGCATGAACACTTCACTATGTTCATGTGGCGTTTTCTTTTGTGTATGTATCTTATGTAAAAAGTTCGTATTCTATTTCGTTTTCTCAAAGGTAATGCTGATACCTTCTGTACTTTTGGAAGACGCAGTAACTGTATATGGTGGTAAAGCAAGATCCAGACTATCAGATATAGGAAAAGGAGTACCTGATGCGTCCATGAGAAGTAGATCGTATTTGTTCTCACTGCATATCTTTACACAATCCGTGCATAGATATTTTGATATAAGAGATTCGTCTGGCTGAGAGTCAGCCTGCATATATATATCTGCACGATAACTCTTGGAGGTAATGGGTGAGGTTATGATTATAGTTCCATTCTCGGAAGAGTTGATTGTGACACTATGATCTTCCTCCCAGTTTCCGTTTGGAATGGTACTAACGGATCGTGAGTTTAAGTTTATTACACCAAATGCAGACTCATACGAGATATACGATTGGAGTTTACCTGAACAAATCCAGCATTCGGATTTGGAAACTGGACGGTGTATAATAAGCAATACAAAAGAAATAATAAAAAGAATACTAACAAGAGAAGCAATACAGCGCCGTTTTAGCTTACGCTTTTTTGGATGGCGCGCTATAGCCGGGGTGAATTGTTCCCATTCTTTTATATGCTGATAGTATGCAGGTTCAAGCCGGGCCCAAAGTTGCTCATACTGTTTGTCTTCAGTAAGATAGGATAAAGGTAAGAATTCTTTGCAAACGTCCAGTAAATCAGAGATATCTTCATCACTTACATCACATTGCGATAGAAAAAGTTGATTTGTTTCAAAGAATGCCTTCTCGACCTGGGAAGAATCGAAATTACCTTCTAGTGTTGTTAAAAATTTTGAAGCTAGCCTCATGGTATTTTCCTCCAAAAGTTATCTTAAAGTTTATTATTGTATCTATAAGATAACATCTGTTCCCATGGATGTCTAGTAAAACTAATCGACAAATGTTCCCTGAAATAGACAATTTTTTTATCTACAATGAAACTAAGATATAACATGTGTCATATTTTGGTGGACTGTTGCGAACGGAAAAGTAGAATTATACTATAAGATAACAAAAGTAGCTGATGGAAGTATGCATATAGATGGTGAGGTGTGACGTGAACCAAAAAGAGTTCGGTGCTAAGTTGAGAGGTAAAAGAAAAGAATGTAAATTGTCATACCAGGAATTGGCTGAAAGGTGTCATGTAAACCATGGATATATCAGGCAGTTGGAAGCTGGTAATAAGCTTCCCAGTGTTTCGCTTTTATTCATTATATGTGATGTTTTAGGTACATCCCCCAATTATCTGTTTGGATATACGGAGGATAATGCTGATAAGGAATTGCTGGAACGTATATATCAATTAACGCCAGAAAAAAAGCGAGTGATGCTTTGTATTTTGGACGCTTACTTAAACTTAGAAAAGATGGAAACAGAAAGTTAAAGTTGGACAAGAGGCATCTCTGTTTTTTGATATGTCTCTTGTTTTTCTATGGGGATATAGTTTGAGAAATCGAGAAAAAAATGTCTATTAATTTAAAAAATGTTGACATAGAAAAAGATATGCCCTATAATAGCACATATTTTTATGGTAAACCGTTGAGTGAGAGGAGTAGCGCTGATTATAGAGAGCTGCCGGTGGCGTGATAGCAGCATTTAAAATCAATGTGCATGGGATTACGAGGGTAAATCTGACTTCTGTTCGCAGTGGCAGGAGCTTTATTGCTATTTTTTAAGATGCTGTTGTATTGATATAATCTTTAAGGTTGGAAAGAGAGGGTGGAAGCCGCAAAGTTTAATCTGATGATATTTTGCCATTACCAATGATGAAAGTGAAAAAATGATAGGTAATAACTTGGATCGTGTATTGCGATGTAAAATCGTAGTATGGGGACACTTGATAAACGGTAAACAGGAGACAAACATATGAAGGATTATACTTGTTCAATAACAGAGAACATTAGAAGGGCACGCGAAGAAAGAGGTCTGACCCAGGAAACCCTGGCCGAATTGGCCGGAATATCACATAGCCATCTGAGTAAGGTAGAATCTGGAACCAGGACAATCGGTATGAAAACATATATAAAAATATTGGAAGCCTTAAAGGTTGTTCCTGTTTTGGTATCTGAAGCAGATGGGACGGAAAGGAGTATAGAACTATTGTTACGTTTCTTATGTATCTTAAAGGAATGCCCGGAGCCGGAACTTCAGTTTTACTTAGACACAATTGAGTCGATGAAAGGCAGTTTAAGCAAAATAGCCCTTTCAAATAATGACGATGATGATAAAGTTGCGTGAGTATAATTTTACTGCATTAGTTGAAAATAGAATATGTTTTGTAAGAGAGCTGCCATCTACAGGCAGTTCTTTTTTTCTGGATTTATGTCGGAAAATCTGAAATGGCAAATTATACGCTAGAATTGGATGATATTGGTCTTTACAGTCCGTTCTCAAACAGGAAATCATCATGTAAAATACATTCAAACTTAAAAAGGAGTATGGTACGAAGATGGTTAACAATTTTAATATTGCTCAAAACATTCGTACTTTAAGAGAAGAAAGAGGATATACAATAGAGAAGCTTGCAGAACGGGCAGGGGTGTCTGCAAATCATATGAGTAAAGTTGAAAACGGTTTGAGAAATTTAAGTATGGAATCCTACTTGAATGTATTGGAGGCATTGAACGTATACCCTGTATTGATAGAATCTTCAGATATCGGTGACACGAAGGAACAGTACATATTGGCCTTTATAAATATCATAAAAGGCTGTTCAGGGAGAGAAGCGAGTTTTTTACTGGAGACTGCTGCTTGTATTAAAGAAAACATGAATAAAGCCGGATTTACCCTTCGTGATGGAACCGGGAGATGATAGATACAACCATTTCATAATGTCTGTATTGAGTATGACACTTTTGGCGTTTGTGAAGTATCGTTAAGAAGATGTAAAGAAAATCATTGTCCCGGGAGGTATAGAGAAATGCTTACGATTGAAGAGCTGGATGCTTTCCAACAGATAAAGTTGGATGAGGTTGATATTGATACGCTGGTGGATTTGAATAGTGTAAAAATAGATACCTCTTTACCATGTGAGAAGAGAATTAGAAAAATACTGGACGAGGGAGTAAATCCCTACCTGTTCCGCGTGGGGGACATGAAGATAAAGGTATCTTATTCAAGCACGGGCAGAACCTTATCCGACATAATTGAAAATTTGATAGAAAAAGCAGAGTGTTGATTGAGATTCGCAAAAGAGAAAAAAAGAAGGTGATAAATGGTTAGATAGGTGTGGACAACTGGAATGAATCATGGTAAAATAAAAGCGGAATAGAACTAAACATTTAAGCAGGTTCCTGCTACTTATTTGATGTATGACCCAGGGTTCATGCGCTAACTAATAAGTGGTTAGGAGCTGTTTTTATGCGTAAAAATCATATCTATCGTGCTTATGCTTATCTGCGCTTATCCGTGGAGGATGGCGATCAGATTGAAAGCGACAGCATTAAAAATCAAAGAGTCATAGTACAGCGTTATTGTGGCGGACAACAGGAAATCCAAATCATCGGTGAAGCAGTCGATGATGGGTATACTGGTACAAACTTCAATCGCCCCGGTTTCAAGAAAATCCTGAATCTGATTAAAAGTGGGGAGATTGACTGTATTATCGTAAAAGATCTGAGTCGTTTGGGCAGAGATTTTACGGAAGTATTGCGGTATGTACAGCGTAGATTCCCGGAGTGGGGCGTCCGTTTTATTGCGATTGATGATAACTATGACAGTGAAGCCGAATCCTGCAAAGAGGATTTTCTAACATTACCCATTAAAAGTCTGTTAAATGAAAGCTATCCGGCAAATACAAGTATCAGTATCCGAAACACATTAAAGGCTATGCGTGAGCAGGGACTTTTTGTCGGGGCATACGCGTATTATGGCTATCAAAAAGATCCAAAGGATCATCACAGGTTGATTCTTGACCCTATCGCATCGGAGGTGGTGCGGGATATCTTTCGCTGGAAACTCTGTGGTTTAAGTCAGGACGCCATCGCAACACGGCTTGACAGCCTTGGTATTTTGCCGCCGGCAGACTATAAAGTATCACAGGGTGTCCGGTACAGGACAACATTTAAAAAATATGAACGTAGCCATTGGACTGCCGTAGCTGTAGGAAGAATTCTTAATAATACCGCTTACCTGGGAATACTGATACAAGGAAAAACCACTACTCCGAACTTTAAAGTAAAGAAAATAATCTACAAAAGCGAAGAGGAGTGGGCTGTCGTAGAGGGGGCAATGCCTCCCCTTGTGAGCTGGATTGATTTTATGATTATCAATCACTTGTTAGAGCGTGATACGCGGACAGCACCTGGTCAGGAAACCGTATACCTTTTTTCTGGGCTACTGGAATGTATAGACTGCCATCAATCACTTGTACGCAAATCCACGAAAGCAGGTGGTAAGGAATATGGATATTATGTGTGCTCTACCAACAGGGAGAATAGCAGGACATGTTCGCCTCACAGGGTTTCAGAATCAAAGTTGAAAAAAAACATTCTTCTGCTGATACAATACCATATTTCTGTTCTTACTGATTTAAAATCAATCTTGTCATATGTTGATACAATACCATTTTCGGACCGCAGGGTACAGAAGGAAAGCTCTCGAATGGAAATGTTAAAAAAGGATTACCAGAGGAATATGAAATTAGCTGCCTCATTATACGGTGACTATCAGGACGAGCTGCTGACAAGAGAGGAATACCTTCAGCTGAAAAAACAGTATTCAAGCCGTTGTACTGAACTGGAAAAGCTGATTGAGCAGCAAAAGGGGGAAAATGATAATATATTTCGGAATATCTGCGGCAAGAATGCATGGATTGATCATTTTTTGCAATTCGGTCAGGTGAAGGAACTTGACCGGAGGCTGGTAGTTAGTTGTATAAAGAGTATTCAAGTCTCCGAAAAGGGAAATCTGGAAATTACGTTTTGGTTTGAAGATGAATTTAGAAAGGTCATAGCAAAAATCAGACAGATTTGCACAGAATTACCTAACCAGAAAATGGAAACATTCCTGGAAAGAATAGGGGAAGGCGGTGTCATGTGTGGCTAGAAAAAGCAGAAGGAATCTGGTTGAAGAACAAGTTATTTTCTCACTTAGAGAATACAGATTTGGATCTTATGCACGCTTATCGGTTAGAAGCAATAAAATTAAAAACGATGATTCCATCAGTCATCAGCTGCAGAGAAACAGGGAATTTATAAGCAGGAATCTGTCAGGAAGTATTCTGACCGGTGAATACTGCGATAATGGTGTTTCGGGCACTACATTTAATCGTCCGGGCTTTTCTGAACTGCTTAAAGATATTAAGTCTGGAAAAATCAATGCTGTAATCGTTAAGGATTTTAGCAGATTTGGAAGAAACTATTTGGAAGCGCTGGAGCTGTTAGATGTAGTATTCCCGGAATTAGATGTTCGTTTCATCAGCATAGATGATGGATATGACAGTGCAGATCCACAATGCAGCAAAGAACGAATGGTTTATGTGATTAAACATCTGGCAAATGAATATTACGCCCGTATCTCTTCCAAAAAACTTACCCAGGCCCATGAACTGGCCAGAGGTAATGGGGAGTTCTGGGGAGCGAGGCCGCCATATGGATTTGAGCGTTCAAAAGCCAATAGTAAAATACTCGTGATTGACCCGGAAGCTGCCTCTGTTGTTGTCCGTATATTTAACATGTTTGTGCTGGAAGGATATTCATACTATAAGATTGCCAAAATATTGAATAGGGAGAATATTCCCTCACCGAAAGCCTATCACTTGATAAAACATGGAAAAGCAGAAAAGGTAGAAAAGAACCCGGAAAAGTATCTGTGGCTGGGCAATTTCATTTCTAGTATCATTCAGAACCCCGTTTATATTGGCTGTTTGGTTACCCATAAAACAGAACAAAGCTATTATAAAGGAAAAAAATTAAAAAAAGTGCCGCGGCAGGAATGGAATATAGAAGAGGATGCTCTACCCCGTATCATAAAGCAGGCAATTTATGACAGGGCCCAAAAGAACGCACAGAAAATCTGGGTGAATAGCTTTACCAGAGAAATTGATAAGAGATATGGATTATTCGCAGGGAAGCTCGTATGTGGAGTTTGCGGAAGGCATATGTCACAAAGCAGGTATCATACAAAGCAGGGGATCGGTATTGAATATCATTGTCCTGGACATGATGTAGCACCTAATCATTGCAAGAACAAATTTATCAATGAAAAAGCAGTATTAAAAGCTGTTACGGTCCTCTTAGATAAGTGGGTCAGTATAGCAATGAAGGAGAAAAAAGCATATAAAAAGGACTCTTTTATAACTAAATTGAAACGGGAATACCAGAATCAGATTGCTGACATTGACCGGGAAATCCAGAGCCTTTTAGTGAGGCAGCAACAATTATACGAAGATTATGTGGACCAGATTCTGGATAAAAGAGAGTACATAGAATTTAAAAGGCAGAATATGGAGAAGGTTGATGAACTGAGGGCGCTAAAAGGGAGTTTGATTATAGAGTCAAATGATATGGTCAGGAGATATTCTTTAAAGAACAAATGGCTTTCTGCATTGATGGACAAGCAGGGAAATCTCTGCGTGACAGCGGAGATTATTGATGAATTGATTTTGGAAATCAAAATTATAGACAAAACCTCCATGGAAGTTATCTTCAAATTTGAAGATATATTCAGCATGGATTTGATTGCAAAGGCGGTGTGAGGATGAAGAAAAAATTTCTGTTTTTTTATGAACGTCTTTCCAGGGAAGATGGAGACGATGAAAGCTGCAGCATTACAAACCAAAGAAGATTGCTTAACCGATTCAAGGATGAACACAGTGAATTTCATGATTATCAAGTAGAAGAATTTATTGATGATGGCTACACTGGCAGTAATTTTAACCGGCCTAATTTTCAGAATATGATGAGCAGAGTCCGTTCTTTATATGGAAATATGATCGTAATAGCAACGAAGGATTTCTCCAGACTTGGCAGGGACACCATAGATACCGTCAATTATTTAGAAAAGATATTTCCTTTTTTGGAAGTACGCTATATTGCGATTAATGATGATTATGACAGCAAAGATTATCAATACGGTATAGATTTTGAAGCCAAATTCAAGAATTTGATTAATGGGTTAGTTCCAATTCAGGCGTCTACCACCCAGAAGAGAATTAAGATGGAGGAGGCTCTTCAAGGAAAGCATAACGGCCCAGTACCTCTTTATGGATATCGGTATACAGCTGACCGTGAATATGAGGTGGATTGGGAGGCGGCATATGTACTACAAATAATAATGGATCTATTAGACCAGAAAAAAACTTATAAGTTTATAATTAAGTTCCTGGCTGAAAAAGGAATTGATCCGCCGAGCGTTTATTTGGCTAAAAAATACAATGCCAAATTATGTAAGACCAGTTCTATCTGGAATAAAACAACACTGAAAAAGATTGCAAGGAATAAAGCTTATTTGGGATATTCAGTACGTCATAAGGAAGAGGCTTGTGTGTTGGGGACAAAAGGAACGCGGGCAGTGAATAAGGCGAATCAAATTTTGGTTCCAGATAGACAGCAGGGCATATTCAAGAAAGAACAGTTTGACCGGGTAAATGATTGGCTTGATGAAAGAGCCTCAAAAAGAAGCGATAAAAATAGGCGGCCGCATAGAATATCGGCATTATATAAAAATGTTTGTTGTGCATATTGTGGCAGAGCGTTGAGCAGGAGGAGGCAAAGTGAAATATGTGATCTATATATTTGCTTGGAAAAGCGTGAAAATCCATTGTCGGATTGTGTTTTCACGCCTATTAAAACGGCGGAGTTAGAAAAGGCTGTGTTGGAGGCTATAAAATTCAATATGAGATTATTTATCGAAAGTAAAAACAGAATTACAAAGTTTTTGAATTGTAATATAGCAGATTCTCAAACAGCCGTGGAACGCTTGCAAGAGAGAGTTGAAGAAATAAGGTTGAAGAAAATGAATCTATACGGGGAATTCAAAGCAGGAGACGTTAGCAGAGAAGAGTATTTAACGAAAAAGCAGGAATTATCGCAACAGATTGCTCCTCTGGAGGCGAGAATTAAAAACGTGGAAGAAGGGATGCAAAGATATGATGAGGCAAATACCATATTCTATTCAGACTTTGCCCGATTGGTCGATGAATTCAAAAATGAGGAGGCGTTGTCTCCGGAGTTGGCTGATGCCTTCATTGAAAAAGTGTTGGTAGATAAGGACCATAATATTGAAGTCGTTTTTAAATTTCAGGACGAAATTAATAGGTTGCGTATGAGAAATGCAGGTTAATTACTTCCAAATTAGTGAATAAAACTATATATGTGGACTAAATATTACTGCCTAAGCACCTGAGAACGTAGAACCGACAACTTGTGAGTTTATTTCTCACTGTTATCGGTTCTACGTTTTCGGCCGCTTTTGCCATTTGAAAATGAGCGACTAATAGGTATGCCCTAGTTATCTGTATTTATGCTAACATCAAAAACACGTTATGCAATAGCTATATTTTGGGGATTGTCAGCAAGGGTGTAAAGCTATATAATTATTTTATACCAGTTTGCGAGTTTAGGCATTTGAAAGGAGGAGTCGGGAGTAAGTTTGCTCGACAACAAGAATTATGCTGTTATCGAATTACTTGATGAAGGAAGCATTGCTCTGGTTAAATGAATTGATAGAATTAAGTAGAATAGACAACGAGGCATATCAAATGATAATAAGCCAGGACAGTATTAATGCTGATGAATTTTATGAAATTACCTTTATTGTTTTAAAGCATGGTTTTTGTAATTTGTTTATAGAACTGATAAAGCAACATCAGAATATAATCCGCGATGACCAATATCAGGAGTTCATTAACAAAATATTTGTAGAGGACGTGGAAAAGTCCGATAAGGATATTTTTGAGATTCTTAGAGACATAAGAGATAATAAATAGCCAATGCACTTTATTTGAATTAATAGTGCATTGGTTATTTTAATATATAGTATATGGCGGAAGCATTCCATCTCTTAAATAAGGTTTTGAGGAATCTTTTATAAACGAATAAAAGATTCCACGCTGTATATCGTGTAAATAACATTCTGTATCGGTGATTACTAATTCAATGATATGTCCATGGTTACTTTTATAAGCAGCTCTTTTGAATATTTCTGAGAATCAATTGTCGTATATTACCAACGTAGCAGTCGGCAGTGGTCTGATCCGATGTTCCGGGAATATCGTTCCGTTTGAGAATACGTTTCCAAAGAATACAGACCTTTATAAACTCATGACAACAAAACCGGGAGAATCATAATGAAGAAAAAAGAAGAAGTAACGATCACTTTTTATGCTGCAGAGTGTGGGGAGTTCCATGACTTTGGAGAATATACAAAATGCAAAACGCTGGAAGAGGCATATAAAAAGTACCAGAAGTATTGTAGAACATCTGCCAATATGTGTCCGGCTATTGAGTTTTCTATCCATGATCCGGACTCTATTTATTCAGATATGGAATATCCATTGCCGTTGTCATCAAAAGACAGGGGTGATTTGGAGCTTGTGCCATATTACAACGAGCATCCACTGGTAAATGAAGCAATCAGACAGGTGGAGCAGTTACAGAAACAGCAGGAAAAAAAGAAACATCGGGATGTTTCCCGATGAGATAAGAGATACGGAAAGAGGGTGACCGGATGAGAGATATCAAGGAACGGGTAAGGGATAAGAATCCGAAGATTCGAAATCCGGCTGCCCGACTTCCGAAAGAACTGGTTCGCTCGGCTGTACTGGAAGCAAAAGAAAAGCCAAGGGACCTACATGAAAAAAGCAGTGGGCAGTCAGACTCCCCGACACAGTATGGTACTGAAAAAATAGAATCCGTACAGTACAGGGCGGCGAGTGTGGCAGGAAAAACCATAGGGAAAACCACATATCGAGGTGGGAAAAAACTTGCCGGAGTGACCTACAGGAAGATAAAGGAAAGAAAAAGCAGACAGGAAGAAGCAAAAGCCGCTGAAGAAGCAATGGAGCAGGGGGCAGAAAGCGGAAAGAAATTGATCAAGCTGAAACCGGAGCATGCAGCACTTGCCAAGGAAAACGGTAAACGGCAGGTAAAAGCAGCACCGAGAGTGGTAAAAGTATCCGGTCTGTCTCAAGAAAAAATAAAGACACAGGCATCCATACAGACACAGCAGGTGGAAAAGAGCCTTCAGGCGATGCAGAAAGCAAGAGCAGTACAGATGGCAAGAAAATCAGTACAGGCATCGGCAGAAAGTGGAAAAGCAGTCCTTCAGGTAAAAGGAAAAGGCTCAAAGTTATCCGTACAGGGAATTACAGCAACGATTCAAAAAGGGGGAGTAGCTCTTGAAAAAATGGGAAAATGGATTGCTGCCGGAGGCGGTGCATTTCTTCTGGTATTTATTCTGATTGCAGGAATCATTGCAGGAGCAGCCTTCAGCAGTAGTTCGGAAAGCTCCGAATCTCTAAGTGATGAGGTGCTGGCTTATACTTCGGTGATACAGCAGTACGCATCCCAATATGGCATTCCAGAATATGTGTCTGCGATACAGGCGATTATGATGCAGGAATCCGGGGGAAGAGGAACAGACCCGATGCAGTGTTCGGAAAGTCCGTATAATATAAGGTTTTCACACAGCCCCGGTTCTATTACCGATCCGAATTATTCGATAGAGGTGGGAGTACAGACCTTTGCAGACTGTATCAGTCAGGCAGGAAGTAGCAGCCCACAGGATATGGACAAGTTAAAACTTGCATGGCAGGGATATAACTATGGAAACGGGTACATAGGATGGGCGTTGCAAAGAGGCGGATACACAGAAGCCAATGCTTTACAATTTTCACAGGAGCAGGCAGCTTCGCATGGATGGAGCAGCTATGGAGATCCCGAATACGTTCCCCATGTGATGCGGTATTATTCCGGTGGCAGCCTGTTTGCTGGTTTGTTTGGAAATCAGCAGATTGTCTCGGTGGCAATGGGGCAGATCGGAAACAGCGGTGGCCAGAAGTTCTGGAGCTGGTATGGATTCGACAGCAGGGTAGAATGGTGTGCCTGTTTTGTAAGCTGGTGTGCAGACCAGAGTGGTCTGATAGAGAGTGGGAATGTTCCAAAATTCTCCTTGTGCAGTGATGGTGTTACCTGGTTTCAGGGAAAGAACAAATGGCAGAGCGGTGGAACAACCCCATCAGCCGGAATGATTATTTTCTTCGATTGGGATCACGATGGAACATCGGACCACGTAGGAATTGTAGAAAAATACGAAGGTGGAAGAGTTTACACGATTGAGGGAAATTCCAGTGATCAGGTACGGCAGAGAAACTATGCAGTAGATTACAGCTCTATAATGGGATATGGACTGATAAATTGACGGAAATATAAAAAAGAAAAGTTACTCTTGTAATCGTGGGTAAATTGCGACAAAATAAAAAAAAGAACTAGTGAAAAAGAAGGGATCCTCTCATGAATCAACAAGAAATATTCGAATACATCAAAAAGCAATATCCAGCCAACCCGGAGAGAATCACACAAAATGGAAAGCAGATCATAATCTTTAAAAACCAAAGAAACAACATTCCTTATGCTATTTTTTATCAATCAGACAAATCTGTAATGTCAATCATGGAAGTTCAGGCAGAGTCAGATATGATAAGCAATTATATCGAAATGTATCACTTTGCTCCGGCAAAGTACATGAATCAGAAACATTGGCTGGCAGTTTCAATGGATGGGACTGTCAGTGATTCGAAAGTTTTAGATATGCTTGATATGAGCTACGATATCGTTGATGAACAGGAAGAATGGCAGAGAAACAAGAAATGGACAGTCGGATAGAAGAAATAAAGTGGGATGATAAATCGGGATTGTGCGCCCAGGTAAGGGCGAGTAGTCTAGCAGGTGAAATGTCTGCCTGGTAAGGTCTAACCAACCGCCAGTAGCGAGTCTTGGGTGACTGCCAGTAATGGCAGTTGCTAAGCGTAGACAGCGAGAAAATAGAGAGTGTGATTGAGCCTCGAAATTTTGACATCTAGAAGGCTGACGCTTTAATTCCAGCGGAAAGCAACACAAATCAAATCGTCATGGTAAGGAATGGTTTGCTTCTGCGGGGGGCAAAGAGCACTTTATATTTTACATTGTGACTATTCAGTCAACTGGGGAGAGCCTGTTGTTTCTTGCCAAGGCAAGTATGGCAAGCATTATACGTTTACTTGTTAGAATATCAGTCTGGAAAACGAGTTTCTCATAAACGAGTTTTGGAACTTTCTTATGAGGATGTGAAATCTGATAAAATGGATTGATTGTCATTACACCGGATTTTGATAATTTTACTACAAAACTTATTGCGGCAGATGAATATTCAAAATATTTGACAGAAACGCCAATTTTGGAAGGGGTTGCAAAAAGAGAGAAGAGGATGCCATGGAACCGTTGATTTGATGATTCCGTGGCATCCTCTTTTGGAGGGGAAACTGGATTTATGACATTATAGATTTCATAACCTATTTCTTATTTTTCGGTACTCTCTTGGCGAATATCCTTTCAGCTTGTGAAAAAGCCGGCTGAAATAAAGCTGGTTATCATATCCGACAATCTTAGAAATCTCATTGATGGAATAAGTTGTTGTTTCAAGTAACATCTGAGCATTGTTGATACGGATTCCCACAATGAATTGCATTGGTGTAGAACCGGTATATTTTTTGAAATTTCGGATAAACCAGCTGACACTCATGCCTCGTGAGGCAGCATAATCATCAATATTGATATTTTGATTGTAGTTTTCACTGAAAAAGGTAACAGCATTATCCATCTCATGATCAAGATATTCATTTTTTAATATGTGCTCTCTTGTCAGTTCCCGGTGGAAACTAATCAGAAGATGACGTAGCAAAAGGACAAGCATTTCCTCATAATTATCTTGACAGCGTTGGAGCTCGATAATGATACGTTTGAAAATTTGTTCATATTCATTAGATGTACCCACTTGAAAGACACGTTCTTTATCCGGAAACCCATATTGACGTAAGATATTTTTCACATTGCTTCCTGTGAAGTGAATCCAGTATACTTCTGTCTTATCTTCTCCGTAATATTCATATTTCTGAAGTTCTTTCGGTCTGTACAGTACAATGTTGCCGGCTGGAACAATCGTTTCGTTATTTACATTATCAAAATGAAAATGCCCACAACCAGCAGTGATATATATAATCTGATAATCCAGACGACCCCTTGGACGGTAGGTAGGAAGTTTGGGATGTCTGGAAAGACGGTAAGTACCACAGCTACCTACAATCAGCGGACGACTTTTGTCTTTGAAATCCATATGTGAGTGGTTCAAATAACCGGTGTTCAAATACATAGGACAGCACCTCTTTTCGCACTTTTTATCATTGTATCATTTAGTGCATATTTTGTCTAATCCAATTTATAGACATATTTTGCGGATTAGGATAAGCTATAAATAGCATAACTAAGGAACGTAAACAAAAAAGTAAAGTATAAGGTTTGCTTTAGGGAAACAAAGAACAAAAAAGTATATGTATTGGAGGAGAGTTATTTATGATCGTACCACGTTATTATGAAAATCTAAGCGTACTGCACGAAAACACAATGCCAGCCAGAGCCTATTATATTCCGGCATCCAGAAGAATGGATAACCTGGTGGAGCACAGGGAAGAGTCAGACCGAATGCAGTTATTGAACGGAACTTGGAAGTTCCAGTATTTTAACAGTATCTATGATGTTCAGGAACCCTTCTTTGAGAAAGATTATGATACAGAAAATTTTGATGAGATTCAGGTTCCGAGTGTATGGCAGATGGCAGGATATGACACACATCAGTATACAAACATCAGGTATCCGTTCCCATTTGATCCACCGTATGTACCACAGGATATTCCATGTGGAACATATGCACATACCTTTGTTTATCACAAAGATGAAAATGCACCAAAAGCTTTCTTGAATTTTGAAGGAGTAGACAGTTGCTTTTATGTATGGATCAATGGCTCTTATGTAGGGTATAGCCAGGTTTCTCATATGACCAGTGAGTTTGATATCACCGACCTCCTTCGGGACGGAGAGAACAGCATAGCGGTTCTGGTCATGAAGTGGTGTGATGGTTCCTATTTGGAAGATCAGGACAAATTCCGTATGAGTGGTATTTTCCGGGATGTGTACATTTTGAAACGCCCAAAACAGGCAATCAGTGATTATCATATTAAAACAAGAATTGAGGATATGCTTGCGAAAGTAGAAATTGAAATGAAATTCTACTCTCCGTTAAATGTAAAAATTTCGATTGAAGATAGAAACGGAGCAGTTGTAGCACTAGGAAGTATTGCTGAAGAAGGAACAGCTGTATTAGAAATCGCAAGTCCGGAACTTTGGAATACAGAAAATCCATATCTATATAAACTGATTCTTGAAACAGAGAATGAAGTAATTGTAGATCACATTGCATTAAGAAAGATAGAGATTAAAGACCAGGTTATTTATTTAAATGGACAGAAGATTAAATTCCGTGGTGTCAATCGACATGATTCTGATCCGGTTACTGGATTTACAATCAATCCGGAACAGATTACAACCGATCTTACGTTAATGAAGCAGCATAATTTTAATGCGATCCGTTCCAGCCACTATCCGAACGCACCATTTTTCTATGAAATGTGTGACAAGTATGGATTCATGGTGATAGATGAAGCAGATATTGAAGCTCATGGTCCATTTATGATCTACAGAAAAGAAGACACCGATTACAATCGGTTCAAACGATGGAATGAGAAGATTGCAGATGATCCGGTATGGGAAGAGGCAATCGTTGATCGCGTAAAACTCATGGTGGAACGTGACAAAAACCGTTTCTGTATTGTTATGTGGTCAATGGGAAATGAGAGTGCTTATGGCTGCAACTTTGAAAAAGCACTGGAATGGACAAAGAATTTTGATCCAGACCGTATCACACAATATGAGAGTGCAAGATACCGTAATTATGATGAAACATATGATTACAGCAATCTGGATGTGTACAGCCGGATGTACCCAGCGCTTTCCGAAATTCAGGAATATCTGGATAAAGATGGAAGCAAACCCTTCCTTTTGGTAGAGTACTGTCACAGCATGGGAAACGGACCTGGAGATTTTGAAGATTACTTCCAGATGATTCAGGATAATGATAAAATGTGCGGCGGCTTTGTCTGGGAATGGTGTGACCATGCGATTGCTCATGGAACTGCTGAGAATGGAAAGACTATATATGCTTATGGGGGCGACCATGGCGAAGAAATTCATGATGGCAACTTCTGTATGGATGGATTAGTATATCCGGACAGAACGGTACATACAGGACTTTTGGAATACAAGAATGTTTATCGCCCGGCAAGAGTTATTTCCTATAACAAAGAAAGCGGAGAACTGGTGCTTCATAACTACATGGATTTTGATGACTTGAAAGATTATGTGAAGATCAGTTATGAACTGACGCAGGACGGGCTTGTAATCAGCAAAGGTAAACTTCCAGAAGTTTCAGCAGCACCACACAGTGAAGGAAAAATAAACCTTAAAATCAATGTGCCAGAGAGTGGAAAATGTTATTTAAAATTTATTTACCATCTGAAAAAGGAATTGCCACTGTTGGATGAAGACCATATTCTTGGATTTGATGAAATTGAGGTAAGTAAAGAGGATACAAAATGTAAACTTGCAGAGAAATGGATACCAAAAACAGTAGTGGACTCTGAATTACAGGTAAATGAAAATGATACACAGATTCATATCAAGGGGCGTGAATTTGCTTATACCATAGACAAACGTACTGCACTCTTTACAGAGATGAAATTCGCAGGGCGGGAATACTTGAACCATCCGATGGAATTAAATATTTGGAGAGCTCCAACAGATAACGATATGTACATCAAGTCTGAATGGAAGAAAGCCCACTATGATAAGGCTTACACAAGAGCCTATACGACAGAGGTTGTGCAGGGAAAACATGGTGTGAAGATTACAAGCCATGCTTCCGTTGTGGCAGAGACAGTACAGAAGATTCTTGATGTGACGATCACATGGAAAATAGAAGCTGCTGGAAAGATTGATGCAGATATTGCAGTAACAAAAGACGATGAATTCCCGGATCTTCCGAGATTTGGTGTGAGGATGTTCCTGGATAAAAAACTTTCAGCTGTAAGATACTTTGGAATGGGACCACAGGAAAGTTATTGTGACAAACATCAGGCTGCGAGCCACGGTTTGTATCAGGCAAATGTAGATGATTTGCATGAGGATTATATTCGCCCACAGGAAAATGGAAGCCATTATGATTGTGAATATGTAGAGCTTAACAACAGCCGATATGGAATTGTGGTCTCTGCGGAAAATGCCTTCTCATTCAATGCTTCTTATTATACGCAGGAAGAACTTGAGGAGAAAACGCATAATTATGAACTGACAGAATCAGATAGTGTAGTATTTTGTGTTGACTATGCACTAAATGGCATTGGTTCTAACAGTTGTGGTCCAGTTGTATTGGAGCAGTACCGATTTGATGATGTATTATTCCGGTTCCAGTTTACACTGATACCGTATATAAAGGGATAATAAAGTTTCATGTAACCCGTAAACAAGGAAAGAGAGTCTGATTGTTATGTAAAGTCCGGATATACAGAGCAATCAGACAAAACAGAGAAAAAACTAGAATTAGACATCATACTCTGTTAGACATCTTGAAATTCTAAGTGCGATGAAGATGAGGAGCAAAGAAATTCGATGGAAGAAAAAAAGTATTTGAAATGGTATAACAAAATTGGATATGGATCAGGCGATATTGCAGGTAATGTAGTCTATGCGTTCCTGACATCTTTTATGATGGTTTATTTGACGGACTCAGTAGGACTTGCTGCAGGTGTCGTAGGTACCCTGATTGCCGTATCAAAACTATTTGATGGTTTTACGGATATATTTTTTGGATCAATGATTGACAAAACACACAGTAAAATGGGAAAAGCGAAACCCTGGATGCTATATGGATATATTGGTTGTGCCATTACGCTGATCTGCTGTTTTGCAGTACCAGTCAGCTTGGGAACAACGGCTAAATATGCATGGTTTTTTATCTCTTACACACTGTTAAATGGTGTGTTTTATACAGCAAACAATATTGCTTATTCAGCACTTACGTCACTGATTACAAAGAACAGCAAAGAGCGTGTGCAGATGGGATCTTACCGTTTTATTTTTGCGTTTTCAACAAGTCTTCTGATTCAGGCAATTACAGTTGGATTTGTAGATAAATGTGGTGGAGATGCTGCAGCATGGAGAACGGTTGCTATTATCTATGCAATCATTGGTCTTGTCGTAAATACGATTTCAGCACTTTCTGTTAAGGAACTTCCGGAGGAAGAACTTAACGAAGGAGAAGTAAAGGATGATAATGAAAAGTACGGAATGGTACAGGCATTCAAGCTTCTTGTTAAAAACAAATATTACATGATGATTTGTGGAACATATATTTTACAGCAGTTATATGCTGCCATGATTGGAGCTGGCATTTATTACATGACATGGGTACTGAAAAATAAGAATTTGTTTGGACAATTTGCATGGGCAGTAAATATTCCACTGATCATTGCCCTGATTTTCACACCGACATTAGTTGGTAAGTGGAAAGGTATGTATAAACTGAACTTAAGAGGTTACGTCTTAGCAGTCATCGGTAGAGCACTTGTTGTTGTTGCCGGATATATGGGCAGTGTTCCGCTGATGATGGCATTTACAGCTCTTGCAGCCTTAGGTCAGGGACCATGGCAGGGAGATATGAATGCAGTTATCGCATCCTGCTCTGAATACACTTATCTTACGCAGGGAAAGAGAATTGACGGAACGATGTACTCTTGTACTTCTCTTGGTGTAAAAATCGGTGGAGGTATTGGAACCGCTGTTGTTGGATGGATGCTTGAGTTCAGTGGATATGTCGGAACAAATGCAACTCAGCCACAGTCTGCACTTGATATGATGCAGTTCATGTATCTTTGGCTTCCGTTAATCTTTGATGTATTGATTATGTTTGTACTTTCAAGAATGAATGTAGAAGATGCAAATAAAAAACTGAAAGCAGAAAAAGGAATTGCTGCAGATGAAGTAACAGATGCATCAGACATAAATTAGAATTGACAGGAGAAACTGAATTTTATTATCATTTCAGCCAGGCTACAAACTATATCCGCACAGCTCGGATTATAAAGGATGAAAAGTGGGAGACCGATACAGAATTTGGCAAGATGGATATTACAATTAACTTGTCAAAACCAGAAAAAGATCCAAGGGATATTGCAAAAGCTGGAACTGCAAAAAAATCTGGATATCCGGCGTGCCTGCTCTGCAGGGAAAACGAAGGGTATGCAGGTCACCTCTCACATCCAGCAAGACAAAACCACAGGATTATACCAATTACTCTGTGTGGAGAACAGTATTATTTGCAGTATTCACCATATGTGTATTATAATGAACATTGCATTATATTTAATAAGAATCATATTCCGATGGCGATTAATGAGATAACTTTTAATAAACTCCTTGATTTTGTTAAGCAGTTTCCGCATTATATGGCAGGTTCCAATGCAGATCTGCCAATCGTAGGAGGATCTATTTTGAGTCATGATCATTTTCAAGGTGGCAGTTATGTCTTTGCTATGGCAAAAGCTCCTTATGAACAGGAATTTGATTTAGATAGATATCCAGATATACATGCAGGAATTGTAAAGTGGCCGATGTCAGTGATCCGTTTGCAGGGGAGAGCAATGGATAGTATTGTAGCGGCTGCAAATCATATCCTAACGAAGTGGCGTGGATATTCGGATCCAGAAGTTAATATTTTCAGTGAGACGGATGGTATTCCACACAATACAATTACGCCGATTGCAAAGATGCGTGGAGATTTGTATGAACTGGATTTGGTTTTGCGTAATAATATCACAACTGTTGATTGTCCTCTCGGACTTTTCCATCCGCATGCTGAGTATCACCATATCAAAAAGGAAAATATTGGACTGATTGAAGTTATGGGACTGGCTGTATTACCTGCCAGATTGAAGAAAGAGATGGCAGAACTAGAACAGGCAATTCTGAATCATGAAGACCTGAGACAGAATGAAACAATGGCTACCCATGCTGAATGGGCAGAGGGATGGATACCAAAATATAAGATTACAGATAGTAATATTCATTCTATCATACAGAAAGAAATTGGAATTGTGTTTGCGAAAGTTCTGGAGGATGCAGGCGTTTACAAGAGAACAGATGAAGGGAAAGCTGCATTCAAAAGATTTATTGAAAGTTTATAAAAAAAGGACCACTTCATTTTTGTGAAATGGCCTTAAGAAAATATTCAGTTTTCACAAAATAGTCCTTTTAGTATTTATACATGGTAAGGATGCTCAAAATATTCAGTGTAGAATACTAAAAGGCCATTCAGATATTTTTTTAGGTTGCTCATTTGCAATTCCTCCTTTCCTTATTTACAAGTTGATTATAAGATAGGTGTAAAAGGATTGCTTGCCAAATCGAAAGAAGATATAGACAAATGTTGCAAAGGGGAGTATTTCATGCAGTTAAAATATGTTGACACAAAAGAGGAGATCATAGCAATAAATAGGAAGTCAAAACATATTGAACCACATCTTCATAATGCACTGGAGATTGTTTGTGTAACAAGTGGAGCATTAGAGCTTGGTGTCGGACAGGAACTATATCATATGGATAAAGGAGATATAGGCTTTGTATTTCCAGATGTTATTCATCACTATCAGGTACTGACACCCGGTGTAAATAAAGCGACTTATCTGATTGCATCGCCATTTACGATTGCCAAATTTGCAGATATCATGCAATCCATGGCTCCTGAATACCCGATCATCAAAGCGGAAAATGTTGAATCGGAGGTATATAGGGTTATAAATGCGATTTTAGAGACAGAACAGTCGGATATTACTGTTGCACAGGCATATCTTCAAATTGTGTTGGCACGCTGCATAGGAAAATTAAATTTGGTAGAAAAGAGTAATGTGGGGAGCAACGATCTTATTTACCAGACAGTTTCCTATATATCAGCAAATTTTAAGAAGAAGTTTTCGCTGGAAGAGATGGCAAAAGATCTGGGGGTGAGCAAATATGTTTTATCCAGACTCTTTTCCAAAACTTTCCATAGAAACTTTAATCAATATCTTAACGATGCAAGGCTGAACTATGCATGCCAGCGTTTGGAAAATACGAGTGATTCTATTACAAACATTTGTCTGGATA
The DNA here is from genome assembly GCF_900258535.1 of Blautia marasmi. Lineage (NCBI taxonomy): Bacteria > Bacillati > Bacillota > Clostridia > Lachnospirales > Lachnospiraceae > Blautia > Blautia marasmi. The sequence goes on along the minus strand of NZ_OIWX01000001.1, from coordinate 881,862 downwards.
GTGGATTTGAAAGTCAGAGAACATTTAACCGAGTATTTAAAGAAAGATATAAAATATCGCCGAGTGACTACCGGAGTACATGTCTGAAAGATATGTTGTCATAACATATAGATTAATAGTAAGCGCTCAATAAAATAATGGCTATCCTTTCACAGGATATTCAGGTATAGTTGAAGTGAAATACTCCAACTTCAGTTTTTCGATTTAATCTTGCATCTCTGCTGTATCATGTCAGACCATGGCATNTAGATTAATAGTAAGCGCTCAATAAAATAATGGCTATCCTTTCACAGGATATTCAGGTATAGTTGAAGTGAAATACTCCAACTTCAGTTTTTCGATTTAATCTTGCATCTCTGCTGTATCATGTCAGACCATGGCATCAGCTCTTCTATACCTTCGGGCTCATTTTTGTAGTCCGGCATATAGAGCAGCACCGTCTCCAGATATGCGTAGATGTTTAGATTGTTGAGTTTTGCAGTTTCTACTAAACTGTAAATAATGGAGCTTGCACGGGCGCCTTTTACCGTATCATGGAACAGAAAATTTTTCCGCCCTACCGCATAGGGGCGGGCGATATTTTCTGCGATGTTGTTTGATATGGAGCACCGCCCATCTAACAGGTAGTTCTCCATATATGGCTTCTGGTTTTTCGCATAGGTCACTGCTTTGGCCAGACGGCTTCCGCCAGCCGGGGTCACGGCTTCAAGCCATGGCCAGTAAGCCTCCCATATGGCAGGCTCCGTCTCAAGACGCTTGGCTTTCCGGGTGTCGGCATCCATATCCGCATACTCCTTTTCCAGTTCAAATAACTGGTTGCAGTAATCAAAACCGATCTCTGCCGGAGTCCTAGCCGGGGAGCTCTTTGATTTCCCCGGAAGTGCCTCATGCCAGTACCGTCTCATGTGGGCAAGGCAGCCGCAGCGGATGACATCCTTCAGCTTATTATAACCGCCAAAACCATCGCACATAATCCGATATCGGATTATCTGCGATTATTCCGACAAAATAAATATTCCGACATTTTCCTCAGAAGCATTGCTCGCCCAATGTTTCTGACTTCTTTTATCGGTGTTTTTATGACAGACCATAGAGCTTTCTGATAATCTCATCATTACCAGCATACTTGAATCCTTCATCCCTGTTAAAAACAGTATTCTCTTCAGTCGAGATTTTCTCTAATGCCTTTCGTTTCATTTCTGTCGTGGCCCGTGCATAGATTGTTGTGGTCTCCATCTGTGAGTGCCCCAGCCATTCAGAAACTAAAGGGAGAGGCATCCCTTCTGTATAGAGATGGACGGCACGCGTATGACGAAATAGATGCGGGTGTAAATGAGGAATATCTGCGTCAAATACTTTTGCAAGTTCCTCATACTTGTTCATAAAACGTGCAACATTATCTGCGGACATTTGTGAAACCACACCATGGCGGACAGTATAAAACAGGAAGGCATTTTTCTTTGGCACTGGGTGATATATCATACAGTACTCATGGAACAGCTTTTGTACATTCTTTGAAATCGGTGTTGCCCGGTACTTCTGCCCTTTACCAATAATATGCAGCTCGGCGGTTCCCCTCATTTCTATAAAATCGCCGACTGTAAGATCCAGGATTTCCTGATCCCGACAGCCACTGTCATAGAGCAGGGAGAGGAAGAACTTATCTCGCATCCCTGTTTTCTTGCGTGTGTCTGGCTGTGACAACACCAGTTTCGTCTGTTCTATGGTCAGATATTCCAGCTCATCTTTTTTAGGGTCCGCCTCCCTGGCGATCTCCTGGATTTTGGTATATTCCGAAAACAAAACCATATCTGAACCCATAAGGTATCTGCAGAACTGGCGGATCTGGACAAGCCGTTGATTCCTGCTTGACACGGTATTCTTCCTGTCTGTCTTCAGCCACTCAAGAAAGATTAGGATATTTTCATGGTTAAAGTCTTCCGTCATGATATCTGCAAGCCGTTTCTGCTGTGCCTCCTGAAGAAATGCAAGATACAGATTCAGGGAAATCTTATAAGCAGTTACTGTATTGAGACTTCTTGCCCTAATTATAGGTAAGTATGCGGTCAAAAAGTCCTTTATTTTTCCGAAAAGTTTTGGATCCTTAATTTTCATCAATATCCTCCCCTTCAAAAACCGCATCTAATTTTCCCCAGTTGATCCCGGCACTGATGCGGAGCCTCTCAGGAAGAAGATGGATATAATACTGTGTATGCTTAAATTTCTTGTGTCCCATGTATGTGCTCAGATAGGGGAGAAGCGCCATGATGTCACTTCCCTCGTCCACCCACCGCATTAATGTCCGGGCCGCAAAACAATGGCGCAGATCATATGGGCGTGGATTCCCGTGTTTTTCCAGGCCACTATTACGCCAGCAAATACGGAACTGATTTGTCATCCAATAAGTCGGGAAAGGGCCGCCATCCCACTTCTGGAAAAACCATTGGCGTGCTCCCATCATGGAATCATATTTCCTGCATAGTACAAGCATATCTTCCGACATAATGATATGGCGGTCCTTTGACATTTTTGATTGTCTGATATAAATATCCCCATCTCTCAGATTAATATCTTCCGTAAGAAGATGAAGCGGCTCGGATGGGCGCATTCCGCAGCAGTACATCATCCGGAAAAGTACCGGTACTATAAATTCCCTGTCTGGAGCCTCAAAGCAGGGAGCCAGGCAGTCAATGGAATGAAATAATACACACAGTTCATCATCTGAAAAAATATATGGCTGGTAGTGCCTGACTGGAACGCTGTACTCTTCGGAAGGAATATATGCCTGTCTGCCAAGCGAATTTATGTATCGTGAAAACGTCCTCAAGTTACTTATGGCATGTGATTGGGTTGCATTTGTCTGAAACCGCCGTACCAGCAGCCAGCCATCAACCATCTCTTTTGTAATGCGGTTCTCATCAGGATACATTTCTATACAATACTCAAGGAACGGCTTTAAATAAAATGTGTAGGGCGTTGGATCGAAACCAAGTGCTTTCTTCAGTTCAAGAAAATCGTGATAATCCTTAAATATATCTTCCTGTGTCATGCGTAAACACCCCCTTTTATGGGGATATCCACAAATCCTGCCGCTATAAGCCCATATAACTTCCATGGGATACTTTTATGAGTTGATATATTTCCCATATCAACAAGGCCGGCATAAATGCCAGTTGTAATTGGTATCATGTCGAATCCCATGGCGCACAAGGAGGTCTGTGTACGGTTAAAGCTTAAATAAGGCACATCGGAATCAATACTCTGATGGCCAAGCATTTGTGAAACAGAGGTCAGCGGAACTTCTGCCAAAGACAGTTCCGTTGCCAAAGCCCTTCTTAAACTATGGAAAGAACGGTAAGGCTTCTTTACGATGCCTGCTTTTAGGCAGAGCCCTTCAATCGCTCCATCAAGGGCACTTGTTCCACGAAACGGTGTATGGGGGGAAAGTGCCCTGACAAAAACAAACCGCTCCGATGTTTCAGGACGTTCTTCTAAAATATAGTCAGCAAGTGCGTTCATGCAAGTCCCGCTGAGCGGGATGGTCACAGGATACTTTGTCTTGCTCTGGATGATTCGTACCTCCCTCTTCTTCCAGTTGATATCTGAAAGCAGAAGGTTCCTTATGTCAATTCCACGGAACCCAGTATTAAATGTCAGCAGAAGAATAGCTCGGTCCCGTTTCGCGGAAATGCTGTCCGGAGCAACTGCGTTTAAGATGCAAAGTATTTCGTCCTGTGAATAGGGGGCAATAAGTCTGACGGGGGCTGTCTTTGGTGTGAAACAATGAAAATCTTCCTGAATATCAGCAAGACCATTTCTGCGGAGATATTGGGCAATAAGATTGACAGTATAGATAATGTAACCCATACTTCCAGCATTTGTATCAGAAACCTTGCAGATAAAAGTTCGAATCGTGCCGTCGGTAATTTCGCTGTCCTGCAGTCCAAGAGATTCTATGAAAGCAAAAAAGTGCCGCATACAGCAGTCAATCTTGTATTTAAACCCTTCCTGCAGACTCGTCTCATCAAGTGCATGCTTAATAATATCCAAATGACCATTATCTGGCCTGTACTTCCTGCTGTTAGTGTGCATGGAAAAATCAATTTCCCCACCCTTGGCATACTCCTTGAGACAACGGATTGTCCTCTTTGTCGCATTGTAGTGGCGGTGCTGGATTTCATGATTACTCAGTTTCTTCTCAGCCACGGACAGAAACTCATCTAAAAGAGCTTCCGAATAATAACCACCTCCATAATGATGGCAGTATTGTGCAATTCTTTTACAGAACCCACGACTATACTGATTAACTGTTGAATCTGTAACTGGAAAAGGAGTATGCGGATATGGATGCCGACACCCGGAAAGCCAAGCGTCTTGAGACGGAGCCTGCCATATGGGAGGCTTACTGGCCATGGCTTGAAGCCGTGACCCCGGCTGGCGGAAGCCGTCTGGCCAAANAACTGGAAAAGGAGTATGCGGATATGGATGCCGACACCCGGAAAGCCAAGCGTCTTGAGACGGAGCCTGCCATATGGGAGGCTTACTGGCCATGGCTTGAAGCCGTGACCCCGGCTGGCGGAAGCCGTCTGGCCAAAGCAGTGACCTATGCGAAAAACCAGAAGCCATATATGGAGAACTACCTGTTAGATGGGCGGTGCTCCATATCAAACAACATCGCAGAAAATATCGCCCGCCCCTATGCGGTAGGGCGGAAAAATTTTCTGTTCCATGATACGGTAAAAGGCGCCCGTGCAAGCTCCATTATTTACAGTTTAGTAGAAACTGCAAAACTCAACAATCTAAACATCTACGCATATCTGGAGACGGTGCTGCTCTATATGCCGGACTACAAAAATGAGCCCGAAGGTATAGAAGAGCTGATGCCATGGTCTGACATGATACAGCAGAGATGCAAGATTAAATCGAAAAACTGAAGTTGGAGTATTTCACTTCAACTATACCTGAATATCCTGTGAAAGGATAGCCATTATTTTATTGAGCGCTTACATAATAACTATTATTATTAAAATGATTATGTTGTGTAATTGCTATTAAAAATCTAAAGAAAGAAGAGGTATTAATATGGATATCAAAAAATTAATCTATGATGGAGTATCTAAAGTAGCATATAATGAGGCCAGAAAGAATATTTCTGACTCGGCCTGCTTGTTTCTGCATTATCAGCCTGTTTGCCCTGATGGAGTGAAAAAGATGGTTCAGGCAAATACCAAATGATGGAGTGCGGGACTATCACAGAAGTGAAAGTCCCGCAATTATATTTATATTATACTAGGAGGATTTCTATGGATGACTTAAAATTAGTTACTAAGACTTCCCATACCCAAAATGGGCTTCGTACCTTGAAAATTCAATATTTCAGCTAACAAAATAGCGATTTATGCTTTAGCTGCCCACGAATCAAGTGCATTTTGCAGATATTGCGGCAGTCTGGATGTAAAATCAGCAGTAAACGCAGCAAGCTGTTCTTCGCTCAGTTTCAGTATCTCCTAAAGACTTGCCATCAAAGCATCCATCAGGATACAAAGTGACCNACTAAGACTTCCCATACCCAAAATGGGCTTCGTACTTTGAAAATTCAATATTTCAGCTAACAAAATAGCGATTTATGCTTTAGCTGCCCACGAATCAAGTGCATTTTGCAGATATTGCGGCAGTCTGGATGTAAAATCAGCAGTAAACGCAGCAAGCTGTTCTTCGCTCAGTTTCAGTATCTCCTGAAGACTTGCCATCAAAGCATCCATCAGGATACAAAGTGACCGTGTGAAAGTGATGTCTGCCATCCCATCTACCAGAAAGAAGAATAATTCTCCTAAGGTTCGTTGGTCTCCACTTTTTCGCTGCTCTAATGCCAAAAGCATATATCTGGCAAACACAATGGCTACATGTGCCGTCAGTGCATCGTAAGAGAGACTGTGGCATTCGCCAATGAGATTAAGTGTAGATTTGCAGGTTTTGAAGAACACCTCCACCTGCCAGCGTTTTCCATAGATACGGATAATTCTTCTTCTGACAGAGTTGGATTTGTACAGATAAAAGCAAGCCAATCCTTACGATTCGCCTTGTTCCTGACACATACGATTTTTGCCGGAATTGGATTTTCTTTTCCAACCATGACATCGACAGAAAGAAGATATTTGGATCTGCCGCGACGCTTCTTGTTTTTTGCATAAATCTGTTTGATGTTCAGTTTCTGTCCTTCATATTGATATTGAATGCGGCTGCTTTTCTTGATCATTGCAATCACATCCATCCCTTTGGACTTGATAGCCGTAATCTGGGCCGGATTAGCAAACCAGCAGTCAAACAGCACATAATCGGCAGAAATACCGTTTGAAACGGCTGTATCAAGAAGGTGAAGCATAACCTCCGGTGCTTTCGTCTGTGCCAGTTTTCTACGCTTACCGGCAATAGATCTCTTGTCGAAATCTTTCGTTGGGCCAATGATATTTGATTCTTTGGAGGATGCGATAAGACAACTGTTAACAGGCATAAATGTATTGCCATCACTCCATCCAAGCGTTAACAGACGGAATCCTTTGCGAAATTTCATTCCAACGTGATCAAAGACTCTGGAACCCAGTTCAGTCTTCTTGCAGCTGGTGCGATTAAAGAGAGTGTCAACGACTATGAATACATTGACACGCTTTTCATCAGTAAGATTTTTGATGTCACCGTTGATGATCTCTGATGCCAGAGAAGAAGTAAAGCGGAGCCAATTAGTTTTTGAAGAATTCAGGAAACGATAAAAAGTGTTCTTTGAAAATCCTTCTTTGAAAGATCCGGTTCTCTGCTGCATATACATGCTTCTTCCTGTAAAAACGTTACTGAGTTTATATCTGAGGAGCGAAATAGCGGGGACGCCTTTTTCCTTGGTGCCGTTGCATTGCTTTAAAAGGCTGCCTACCTTGTAAGAAGAGAAAAATCTCTGAACGCAATCTAAAATAGCTACCTCATTCTCGTTCTTCTGTGATATAATGGACATGGCATAAATCCTCCTTTGTAAAGTGGTTTCTGGACAATTCCATTATATCAAAAGAGCGTTATTTATGCCCTTTTTATTGGCTGAAATATTGAATTTTCAAGGTACAGTACACCTTATCGGTGTGGGAAGTTTGAGTAAATAATTAACTTTTCCCATAGTGTACACCACCTGTAGGCAGTTGTATTACTGTGAAAAACACTTTTCATGTATTATCACAAAATCAGCATATAATCAAAGATTATTTTCCAATTTGTGAAAAATAAATAACAAAGTGGCTCAAATACTGAATTCAAGCCACTTTGTTGTATATATTTCGTTCTATTTTGGACTAATCATCCTTGTATTCTCTGTTCAACGGAAAAGTAACTGTCATAACAGTTCCCTTTTCTGTACTTTCTTCTGCCTGCACTTTGCCACCGTGAATATCAGCAATTTCCCAAACCAAAGAAAGTCCAAGACCCACACCGCCATTTTCTCTGCTACGGGATTTATCCACACGGAAGAACGGCTGAAAAATACTTTCTTTATACTTTTCTGGTATTCCGCAACCTGTGTCGGCAACCCTGACAACAAGATCGTCACCCGCCTGAGAAACAGAAACACGCACAGTTCCGTCAGGGCGGTTATACCTGATTGCGTTTTCAGTCAAATTAAAGATCAAACGATAAATCAAGGTGTCACTGCCCACCATAGTGCCGGTGCCGTCACATTCAAGAGTGACCCCTTTTTTCTCTGCCACAGGAGAAAGGTCGGCAAGAATTTCCTCAATCATCGGTGCAAGCTCAATGCAGTCATTACACGGCACAGTTCGAAGCTCGCTCATTTCAAGCAAGGTCTTTGTAACCTGCGACATTCGCTCTGTTTGTTCCTGCAATAATTTGAGGAAGTCGGCACTTTCGGCATCCAAATCAGGATGCTCAACAGAAAAAAGTTCAAGTTGTGCCTGAAGCAATGCAAGAGGGGTGCGCAATTCGTGTGCGGCATTGCCGGTGAACTGCCGTTGTGCCGTGAACCCCTCGTCAAGTCGGTCAAGCATCTGATTAAAAGAAATGCTGAATTGCTTGAACTCGGCAGGCACATCATCGGTTATCTTCATATCGGGCAAGTTATTCGGCTGAACATTTTCAACCCTTGAAGCAAAGGTGTGCAAAGGCTTCAATGCTCTGCCACTGACAAAGCATGCCAAAACACCGCCAAGCAATGTTACAACCGCTGTTATGCACCAATTTGTAGTGGAAAACGACTCCTGCGCACCGTTAACTATAATAGTTACTTCTTGGTCAAGGTCGGCACTTTCAGGGTCAAAAAATTCCTGCTCACCTTTATACGAATCGCTGTTAGCAGAAATGCCACTGCCGATAGAATCCATATAATGTCTGCCCGAATAACCGATAAGGGAATTCATAGACACGCAGGTTATACCTATAAGTATAGCAGTCATCAAAGTGATACGCCATTGAAGAGATATTTTTTTCATTCTTCTTCCCCCATTACATAGCCCTCACCGATACGATTGCGAATCGGGTCATATCCAAGAGAAGTGCGAAGTTTCTTTCTCAAAGCAGAAATATGTACCCTTATCGAATTGCTGAAATTGTCAACGCTATTGTCCCACACATGTTCAATAAATTCTTCCTGACTTATGGGGCGACCTCTGTTTACCATAAGATATTCAAGTATGCCTGTTTCCTTGCGGGTCAACGGCAAAGGTTCACCTCCGACAATAGCCTTGCGAGATTTTGTGTCAAACGAAACATCACCGCAGGTCAGCACAACATCATTTTGAGTGAACTGTCGGAGGGTAAGACTGCGAATCCTTGCAGCAAGTTCTTCCAAATGGAACGGCTTTGCCAAATAATCGTTTGCACCTGCATCCAAACCGTCAACCTTATCAGACACTTCACTACGGGCAGACAAAATCAGCACCTTTGTGTCACGGTCGGTTTTTCTGAGTGTTCTCAAAACAGTCATGCCGTCAGCACCCGGTAAATTCAAATCAAGCACAACGAGGTCAAAGTTATCGTCAGCAAGCATTTGCATTGCGGTTATTCCGTCATAGCAACAGTCAACGCTATAAGCAAGACGCTTCAAGCTACGAGCGATTGTTTCGCACAATATTCTTTCGTCTTCAACAACTAAAATGTGCATAAAAACTCTCCTTGCTTTAAAGTATATTTTGATTATAGCACAAAAACATAAAATCTGTGTTAAATTTCTGTTCTTAACGAAAATTTTATATCCGATGTGCTACAATGACGCCAGAAAATGAAAGGAGTGATTGAATTGACCAGAGCAAAAAAGGCTTTATCACAGGCAGTACTGCTTATTTCGGGAGCTATTATGCTCGGCTTCGGCGCAATGCGTGGCGAAACTGAAACCGTTTTGAGCAAGGCAATCAGGCTTTGTTTGGAGTGTGTAGGAATTGGATAAAAAGAAAACAAAGAATAAAAACCATAATAAGAAAAAATATACGGCATCAAACCAAGTAGCCAAATTCCGAGGATGGATTCAGGCAGGAGCAACTCTGCTGACAAATATTCATCTGCCAAACTTTTTTAAAGGCGAAATTTATCAAGGCAAAGGCAAGGCCGTTTGTGTGCCGGGTCTGAACTGCTATTCCTGTCCTGCCGCATCGGGTGCTTGCCCAATCGGCTCATTTCAGGCGGTAGTCGGCTCGTCAAAATATAAGTTTTCCTATTATATAACAGGATTTCTCATTTTGTTGGGAGTTCTGCTCGGACGCTTTATCTGCGGATTTTTGTGTCCGTTTGGTTGGTTACAGGATTTGTTGCACAAAGTCCCGACCAAAAAGTTTTCAACAAAAAAACTCAAGCCACTGACATATATCAAATATGCAGTACTGCTGTTGGCAGTTGTTTTATTACCGGTGCTCATAGTAAATGATTTGGGGATGGGCGACCCATATTTCTGCAAATATATATGTCCGCAAGGTGTGCTTGAGGGTGCGTTGCCACTTTCGGCAGTCAACGAAGGTATCCGTTCGGCATTGGGAAAACTGTTTTCGTGGAAACTTGTTGTGCTGATTTCGGTAGTCGTTTTGAGCGTGCTGTTTTACAGACCGTTCTGCAAATGGATTTGCCCACTCGGTGCATTCTATGCACTGTTCAACAAGGTTTCGCTGTTTGGGATGAAGGTAGACGAGCACAAATGCGTTTCGTGCGGTAAATGTGCAAAGGTGTGCAAAATGGATGTTGATGTTACAAAAACACCTAACAGCACCGAATGTATCCGATGTGGAAAGTGCATAAGTGCCTGTCCTACCGAAGCGATCAGCTTTCAATACGGCTTTGGCTTGTTTAGAAAAACAGTAGACGAAAACGCAAAAATTGAAAACAAAACAAACAAAAACGAAACAAAAGAGGAATTATAACGGAGGAATAATTATGAAATTTTCAAAACTCTCAAAAATCTTAACAGTAGTATTATTAGTTTCTGTATTGGCAATCAGCCTTATTGCTTGCTCAACATCAAAAAACAACAAAGACGAAAAACAATCAATAGATTCAAGTATTTCAACCTTGATGGCAACAGAACCGAACAGCGCTGACGAGGCTTCAAAGCTCCACAATCAGCTTATGGAAAAAGAAAACGAAATCTTGTCAACAGACACAGCTCTTTGGGAAAAAGTATTTATGGCTTCAAACAAAGACACTCCAATGATTGAGGACGGCACAAACTACGGTGACTTCCTTCTCAAGACAATTGAGGGTGCAAAGGACCAATTCACAGATGAGGAATACAAAAAACTCGTTGCCGGTGCAGAACAAATCAAGGAAATTGAGGGCAAACTCACAATCTTGGAGCAAAAATATCCTGAATGTGCAAATGCACCTTCAAACGGTGACAGCGTTCCGGCTGACAGCAACGGCGTTATTTCAAACGGCGGTGGCGCAACAAGTTTTCCGTCATTCGACGGCAAGGACCTTGATGGCAACGATATAAAGAGCAGTGACTTTTTCAAAAGCAACAATGTAACAGTTGTTAACTACTGGTTCAGCACTTGCAAGCCATGTGTCGGCGAACTTCCGGAATTAGAAGCACTCAACAAGAAACTTGCTGAAAAAGGCGGTCAGGTTGTCGGCATCAACACATTCACAATTGACGGTGACGAGACAGCAATTTCAGAAGCAAAGGACATCCTTTCAAAGAAAGGTGTAACATACAAGAACATTTGGTTTGATTCAAACAGCGATGCAGGCAAGTTCACATCAGGCATTTTCTCTTATCCAACAACATATGTTGTCGACAAGAACGGCAACATTGTAGGCGAGCCAATCGTTGGTGCAATCACTGAAAAAAATCAAGCAAAGACACTTGAAAAACTCATAGACCAGGCTTTACAGGTCAAATAAGAATAAAGCATAAAGTGATAACCTCTCCCGAATTGAACTGCCCCAAGTTGTGCAGACAGCACAAAAAAACAGGTCTATGGTAGAATAATTAACTAAGACTTCCCATACCCAAAATGGGCTTCGTACCTTGAAAATTCAATATTTCAGCTAACAAAATAGCGATTTATGCTTTAGCTGCCCACGAATCAAGTGCATTTTGCAGATATTGCGGCAGTCTGGATGTAAAATCAGCAGTAAACGCAGCAAGCTGTTCTTCGCTCAGTTTCAGTATCTCCTAAAGACTTGCCATCAAAGCATCCATCAGGATACAAAGTGACCGTGTGAAAGTGATGTCTGCCATCTCATCTACCAGAAAGAAGAATAATTCTCCTAAGGTTCGTTGGTCTCCACTTTTTCGCTGCTCTAATGCCAAAAGCATATATCTGGCAAACACAATGGCTACATGTGCCGTCAGTGCATCGTAAGAGAGACTGTGGCATTCGCCAATGAGATTAAGTGTAGATTTGCAGGTTTTGAAAAACACCTCCACCTGCCAGCGTTTTCCATAGATACGGATAATTTCTTCTTCTGACAGAGTTGGATTTGTACAGATAAAAGCAAGCCAATCCTTACGATTCGCCTTGTTCCTGACACATACGATTTTTGCCGGAATTGGATTTTCTTTTCCAACCATGACATCGACAGAAAGAAGATATTTGGATCTGCCGCGACGCTTCTTGTTTTTTGCATAAATCTGTTTGATGTTCAGTTTCTGTCCTTCATATTGATATTGAATGCGGCTGCTTTTCTTGATCATTGCAATCACATCCATCCCTTTGGACTTGATAGCCGTAATCTGGGCCGGATTAGCAAACCAGCAGTCAAACAGCACATAATCGGCAGAAATACCGTTTGAAACGGCTGTATCAAGAAGGTGAAGCATAACCTCCGGTGCTTTCGTCTGTGCCAGTTTTCTACGCTTACCGGCAATAGATCTCTTGTCGAAATCTTTCGTTGGGCCAATGATATTTGATTCTTTGGAGGATGCGATAAGACAACTGTTAACAGGCATAAATGTATTGCCATCACTCCATCCAAGCGTTAACAGACGGAATCCTTTGCGAAATTTCATTCCAACGTGATCAAAGACTCTGGAACCCAGTTCAGTCTTCTTGCAGCTGGTGCGATTAAAGAGAGTGTCATCGACTATGAATACATTGACACGCTTTTCATCAGTAAGATTTTTGATGTCACCGTTGATGATCTCTGATGCCAGAGAAGAAGTAAAGCGGAGCCAATTAGTTTTTGAAGAATTCAGGAAACGATAAAAAGTGTTCTTTGAAAATCCTTCTTTGAAAGATCCGGTTCTCTGCTGCATATACATGCTTCTTCCTGTAAAAACGTTACTGAGTTTATATCTGAGGAGCGAAATAGCGGGGACGCCTTTTTCCTTGGTGCCGTTGCATTGCTTTAAAAGGCTGCCTACCTTGTAAGAAGAGAAAAATCTCTGAACGCAATCTAAAATAGCTACCTCATTCTCGTTCTTCTGTGATATAATGGACATGGCATAAATCCTCCTTTGTAAAGTGGTTTCTGGACAATTCCATTATATCAAAAGAGCGTTATTTATGCCCTTTTTATTGGCTGAAATATTGAATTTTCAAGGTACAGTACACCTTATCGGTGTGGGAAGTTTGAGTTAGTTAATAATAAAGATGCGACATTTGTTCCATATAGAATTAAGGATCTTACGATAGGAAAAGACTTTTTGAAAATAGGTGATCCCTGTAGTGTTGAATCACGAGAACAAATAATACGTATTGCAAAGGCCGTTAAAATGAGTGGTGGCAATATAATTAGGGGTGGGACTTTTAAACCGCGGACTTCTCCCTACTCATTTCAAGGATTAGGCAAGGAAGGGCTGAAATACTTACACGAGGCAGGCGAACTTACAGGCTTACCAGTAGTTACAGAAGTGATTGATGTGAGAGATATAGAAAGTGTTATGGAATATGTTGATATAATTCAAGTGGGAGCTAGAAATTCCCAGTGTTATCCGCTATTAAAAGAGTTAGGAAAAATTGATTTTCCCATAATTTTAAAAAATGGGTTAGGTACTTCGTTGTATGAGTGGTTGGGAAGTGCAGAATATATTTTAAGTGAAGGCAACAATAAGGTAATACTGTGTGAAAGAGGGGTAAAAACCAGTGAAAGTTTCACGAGGAATACGTTGGATTTAAGTATTGTTGCCGCTATAAAGAACATATCCTGTTTACCGGTAATTGTTGATCCATCACATGGTACAGGAAAAAGAGAATTAATTGAACCTATGTGTTTAAGTGGGATAATGGCTGGATGTGATGGGTTTATGGTGGAGGTACATGATTTTCCGCAAGAAGCAATGAGTGATGGAGAACAGGCACTGATTCCAGCAGATTTTAAATGTATTGTTGATAAAGCAAATATAACAAAGAGAGTATATGCATTGTTGAACTCAACAAGCAGTATTTCGGAAATAGAGGGTATATCTCGCTGGTACATGGCATCGTGAGTGGTCGAAAATACAGTTATACATATGAATGTGAAATATAGATTAGCAGATTATCAGAATCATCAGAAAAGATGTTTATTGATAATCTGCTAATCTATATTATTTATGGACTAGCAGTCAATGGTTAAAAATGGAGTATTCCTGTAGAATGAGTACATATCACATTGATAGTTTTTCTTTTTAGATATTGGATGTGATGACTTGAAATTAAAAGTTCAGGGAATTGTACTTTGACAATAGAATATCGGCACGGTGGAAGATTTTTGATTTTAAGATGCCATAAATGACATATTGCTGAAATCTTCCTTTAGGAATACAAAACATTTTGGGCATGCGATAGAGCATGAAGAAAAGTAATTAGCTACGCCATAATGTACCTGCCCTATGGGTGAATGCTAGGAATCGTAATAGAAGAAGTAAAGGTATGAGCGGCACTTATTCATGGATTATTTAACCAATAATTTAAAAGCCAAAATGATAATGATACCTCCGTAATATAGAATCACGGTCCGGGTAGCGCCGGAGGCATGAGTAGTGAGAAAGGGTGCTGCAAAGTGTCAGGCAGGGTATGGTTAAACTGGTTCTACGTGTTCCCATGGTACAAGGGGTGAGATAATATACAGCCGCATCATTATTTTGATGCGGTGTACCATTAAAAAGTTAGAGTTATGTGGCACATCGGACTGCTATATAATTGTGATTTTTTAATTAAGTGTTTTAGAATTTTTTTTGGTTCTTACTTGACACAGGCAGGGAAGACCACTCTCATCCGTTTGATCTGCGGACTGCAGAAGCCCACTTCCGGGGAATACACGATCTATGGGGAAAAATATACTTCCCCCAACATTCTCAAGGTGCGCCGGCGAATGGGAGCAGTGGTGGAGACACCGTCTATTTATCAGGATTTGACAGCGGAGGATAATCTGCGCGAGCAGTATGTGGTCCTTGGACGGCCATCCTATGATGGAATCAAAGGATTACTGGAGTTGGTAGGCCTTTCCGATACCGGAAAGAAGAAAGTAAAGAATTTTTCTCTGGGCATGCGTCAGCGTCTGGGGATTGCCATAGCGCTTGCGGGCAATCCGGATTTTCTGGTGCTGGATGAGCCGATCAATGGTCTGGACCCTCAGGGGATCATCGAAATAAGGGAATTGATTCTGAAGCTGAACCGGGAATACAGGATTACTGTGCTGATCTCCAGCCATATTCTGGATGAGCTTTCCCGGCTTGCCACACATTACGGATTTATTGACAGCGGAAGAATCGTAAAGGAAATCACAGCAAAGGAACTGGATGCTGCGTGCAGGAAGGGGATGCACATGGTGGTATCTGACGTACAGGCCCTCAGCCGTGTACTGGACGAAAGAAATATAGAATATGCCGTTGCTTCAGAGCACGAAGCCGATGTCTTTGGTGAGTGGAGTGTGACGGACCTTGTGCAGGCCTTATCAACACAGGGATGTACAGTGAATAAGATCACAGAGAGGGACGAAAGCCTGGAGAGCTATTACATCAATCTGATCGGAGGTGGCAGCCATGAGTAAACTACTTCGTGCAAACTTTCTGCGCCTGCGAAAGGATAAATATTTTTGGATTGGAATCCTTGTAATGGGTCTGTATGGTGTGATCGACAGCGTGGGACAATATCGGAATGTGAAAGTATATGATATGAGTGTCACATTTGACTCCGTATTTTTTGCCTCTCATATTATAATGGGCATGCTGATCGCAGCATTCTGCAGTCTCTTTGTGGGGACGGAATACAGCGATGGAACCATCCGCAATAAACTGATGGTAGGGTGTAACAGAAGAGATATCTATCTGTCAAACTTTATTACCTGTGCAGCAGCAGGTGTGTTTATGAATTTTGCTTATATGTTTACCGCATGTATTGCGGGAATCCCTCTCTTTGGATTTTTTGAAATGGAATGGCAGGAGACAGTTATATATATGGTCAATGGTGTGCTCATGATTGCTGCGTTCGCAGCCATTTTTACCATGCTGTCTATGCTGAATCAGAATAAGGCATTGGTGGCGATCATCAGTATGGTGGGTATATTTGCGCTTCTGTTTTTGTCTATGTATATCACTATGAAACTAGGAGAACCGGAATTTACCGATGCGGTTTCTATGTCGGAGACCGTCGGTGATACAGTTACGCAGACTATACAGCGAATACCCAATCCTATGTATCCCAGTCCATCACAAAGAAGCATTTATCAGTTTTTATTTGATTTTCTTCCTACAGGTCAGGGGATACAGATTTCAGCGGGGGCTGTGACACATCCGGGAACAATTGGGATTTATTCTATCGTTATAGCGGCGGCTGCGAATATGATCGGAGTTTTTTGTTTCAGCAGGAAAGATTTAAAATAAGGAGAAGGTTATGGTATATCTGCTTGGTGTTTTATGCGCTGTCCTTTTTGTGGTAAACGGTATTTTAATAATGAAGATCCAGGGAATGCGCAGGGCGGCAGATGAAATATGCCAAGAAATTGACGCCAGACTGGGCAGAGATACAAATGTAGGAATTGATCTTACCATTTCCGATGGTAAGATGCGCCTTCTCGCTGCTGAAATTGACAGGCAGATGCGGAGGCTGCGAAAAGAACATATACGGTATTTGCAGGGGGACAAAGAACTAAAGGAGGCTGTTACCAATATATCCCATGACCTGCGCACGCCGCTTACGGCAATCTGTGGGTATATGGAACTGCTTGAGCAGGAGGAGGTATCCGAAAAGGTACGGGGATACCTGGCGGTGGTCCAGGAGCGGATTGATACGTTGAAACAGCTTACAGAAGAATTATTCCGGTATTCTTTGGTGGTTTCGGCCAATCAATATGAAGAAAGAGAGTCTGTGAATCTGAATCTAGCACTGGAGGAAAGTATAGCGGGGTATTATGGGGCTTTAAAGGAGGCGGGGATCACTCCAAGAATCTGTATTCCGGAAGAG
>NZ_OIWX01000001.1:0-860000 GCF_900258535.1 Blautia marasmi | reverse complement strand
ATCCGGTGAAATTGAAGTACCAGTGAAGATGCTGGTTACCTGCGCCAGGACGGAAAGACCCCATGGAGCTTTACTCCAGTTTGGTACTGGGGTCCGGTATTGCATGTACAGGATAGGTGGGAGGCTTTGAAGGCATGACGCCAGTTGTGCTGGAGCCAATGTTGGGATACCACCCTTGCAGTATTGGGCTTCTAACCATCCGCCGTGACCCGGCGGTGGGACAATGCCAGGCGGGGAGTTTGACTGGGGCGGTCGCCTCCGAAAGAGTATCGGAGGCGCCCAAAGGTTCCCTCAGAATGGTTGGAAACCATTCGCAGAGTGCCAAGGCAGAAGGGAGCTTGACTGCGACACCGACGGGAGGAGCAGGTACGAAAGTAGGGCTTAGTGATCCGGTGGTATTAAGTGGGAATGCCATCGCTCAACGGATAAAAGCTACCCTGGGGATAACAGGCTTATCACTCCCAAGAGTTCACATCGACGGAGTGGTTTGGCACCTCGATGTCGGCTCATCGCATCCTGGGGCTGTAGTAGGTCCCAAGGGTTGGGCTGTTCGCCCATTAAAGCGGTACGCGAGCTGGGTTCAGAACGTCGTGAGACAGTTCGGTCCCTATCCGGCGTGGGCGTAGGATATTTGAGAGGAGCTGTCCTTAGTACGAGAGGACCGGGATGGACGGGCCGCTGGTGTACCTGTTGCAGTGCCAACTGCATGGCAGGGTAGCCAAGCCTGGAAGGGATAAACGCTGAAGGCATCTAAGCGTGAAGCCCCCCTCAAGATGAGATATCCCATTCTATAAAGAAGTAAGACCCCTTGAAGACGACGAGGTGGATAGGGCAGAGGTGGAAGTGCAGCAATGTATGGAGCTGACTGCTACTAATCGGTCGAGGGCTTGACCTAAGCACGTAAGTGCGAACGGCGGGTAAGAAAAAAAGGTTTTTGTGTTTTGTATATGCGGTTTTGAAGATACATGAGAGTGATATCCTATGAGCAGAATTGTTCGTAGGATTTTTTTGTTATATAGAAAACGCTTTTTGGCGTGAGGATTTGTAAATTGGATAAAGTAAAAACCACAGTGTACTTGTAAAAGCAGGTGTACTGTGGTTTTTTAAATTTCATGGATTAATGTTTTTCCCGTCTCAAATCTTTGGAGAAAAAAAGTATTGCCAGTCCCAGAAGAAAAACACAGATATTAAAATAGAAGGGATACGACGGATTCAGGTCATATAACCATCCGATCAAGCTGCCGAACGGAACAGAGAGGGCGATCATCAGCATGTTATAAAGAGCATATATTCTGGAACGTTCTTTTTCATCTACGAACAAAGCCATAAGGGCATCCTTTCGGGGAATGACGATAGCGTAAGCTGAGGATTCCAGGATTGTGTATAACATAACAAGCAGAAGGTTTTTCTGTGGACATAGGATCAGGAGTATATGGCTGGCGATATAAATAAAAAAACCGATGATCATGGAATTTCTGATTCTGAGCCGGTGAAACAAATTCTGCAGGAACACCACGAATAAGATCATGATGATGGTCCTTATAAGCGGGAATACGGCCACCAGTTCTTCGGAGATATACAGACTCTCTGTTATATAAAGCGAGAAAAAGTTGGTCGTCGCAATCAGCAATATATTAGTTAATGTCATGATGTAAACCACAAGGCGCATCCTGGATGAACGTATGATCTGAAAGAAGATATCTTTATATCCTGTCAACATGGAAAGATAGGACATATTCTTTGTCTCCTCCATACGCTGCCTGCCAATCTCGGTTTCTCCTCCAAATTTGTAAAGGAGTAGAAATTTGGCTGTCATGGATATTCCTGAAAGGAAGAAGATCACACGAAATACGGACACCAGGTCATATATTTTCAGCAGCCAGATGGAGATAGGGGCAAAGAATACGGACAGCATACCGCATATCTGTATCAAAGTAAAAGCATTGGTAATATGTTTTGGAGGACAATCTTCTATAAACAGACAGTTCCATGAGGTATTGGTGATCTGAAAAGAGGCGTTGACAGCCGCCGCAATCAGAAAGTGCCAGAAATTCTGGGAGAACGCCCATATAAAACAGGGGATACTCCAGGATATGGTGTCAAAGATCACAGTTGCCTTTCGACGCCCCATTTTGTCAGTCAGGGCACCACCGATAAAGGCGAAGAAAACCTGGAGCAGGAAACCCAGGGAAAGGGTAGTTCCGATTTCCAGACTGGAAAGTCCTATCTTCCGCATATAAAGTGCCTGATACGGAGAAAAGAGGGAATAGGGTATGAACCAAAGCGGCTCTGTACAGATGGACCATTTGGGGTTTCCTTTCAACGCGATGAAAGTCTGTACCAGGACATGATTTCTGATCTTGTTTCGTAAAGGGTAGGATTTCATAGTGTGTAAGCGTTCCTTTTCATCGTTATATTTTGAGTGATCTTTCTTCATTATAAGGAAAGTAAACCTTTAAGTAAAGCAGATAATCTCTGAAAAACAGACAAATTTCAAGTGATATTTACTTCCCGGTTCCGGGAGGCAATGATTCCTAAAAAAATGACACCATATTAAAATTTAAGCCATTATCTGTCGTCAGTGCCAGAGATATAATAAAGCCATCTCAACAGGAAACTGCACTGTAAAGAGTGCGGAATGAAAATCAGGAGGAATGAGAAATATGAAACTAAAAAAAGCAGCGGCAATTACATTGACTGGTGGATTGAAGTGTCCCAGGGCGATGTGGTTTCTTATCTTCCATGTCTGGAAAAGCATAAAGAGGATGAAAATACGGTCTACGGCGGTGAAATCCTTTAAGACAGCCTGCGGGGTTTTGCCTACGGAATACAGGAAAAACACAGCAATCGGAAAATAAAAATTTAAGCCGCACGCACGATCTGAGATCGTCTGTGCGGCTAAACTTTTATATATGCATCCTTCTTCTGACTTCATTTCTAAGCCCGCTTCTTCGCAGGATCGTGATCAATGCCCCGTCAATGATAAGCGAGCATGTGAGCACCACAGCAGACCAGGACAGGAACAAAGGCTCCTGATAATAATTGTGGATCAGCAATTCAATGCCAACGGTCAGGACTGCGATCTCCCCCACGATCACGGCCGCCAGGGACAGAATGGAACGGTGCCGGTATCTGAGACAAAACGCAAAGATGAGAATGAGCATTGTGACTATGCCTATTATGGGAACCGCCAGATGAAAATACCATCCATTGCCCGGATGCAGCCAAGCGATGATCCCAAAATACATGGCAATACTCAGACCATCCAGAAAAAGGCTCACATAAGGATTGAATCCTGCCGAAAAAAACAGCGGCAGGAAAAAGATCCACAGAACCACACAGATCCCAATCACATAAAGGGACCAGCTTCCGTACTGGAAAATGAACAGATTTAACAGACCGCAGACGACAGCCGTGGCAGCGAGTATGACAGTCATGAGGATTGTAATGTCACTGCGGGGCACTGTCTCCGTGTGGCCTTCCAGCGTAGGAAAGGGTTTGGGAGAACTGGTATCCGGCGGTTGTTTTGGGTTGATAACTTTTGTATTGCACAGGGGGCAGACTTTACAGGTCTTGTCAAGTTCCACCCCACAGTTCACACAGTATGACATAAAGGATTCCTCCAAATTTATTTAATCCTTGGTTTCTCGGTTGCTCTCTATCTTCACATGGATTCCGTCAGATATCAGTTTACGGAAAAATATGCGTTCCACATCAGCTTCCACGATACTGCTGGCAAAATTTATGGTCAGGGTGTTTTCATAACTGACAATGGCGCAGTTGGTTCTTGGGGAAAACGGCTGCCCCATGAGTACATCAAAGCGTTCCACATATTCTTTCATCTCCTCAGGAACCTGTACAATGCCCAGATTTGTCAGTCCTGCTGTGGACTGGCGGTCCTGTACCCGGATATAGAACTGTCTGACTACAAAATCTTTTAAGAACAGCGGTACTATGCGGATGAAAGGACTCTGCTGGGTGGAGGCATTGGTGGTAATGTCAGCATTGAGGAACTTGTTGTTGATATAATACCGCATATAATGGTGCACCTGTACAAGGATCTCCTCGAATGTGTATTCTCCCATTCTGGGGTCTATGGAGGGATATACCATAGTGATAAAGTTCCGCAGTGTTATGGAAGGAAAGAATTTGCGCAGGTTTACAGGCAGTGCAAGCTTTACAGGCTTTTCCCGGAATACACGGTCAGCCTTCTGCTTTTCCAGGAGGGAATAGAGGAGCACTGCGTTTAAATATTCGGTAATAGATGCCTTATAGTTTCTGGCAACTTTTAAAACTTCATTCACGGGCATGATGCCGCAGATAATATTCAGCGTATAAAAAGGTTCTTTTGTTCCTCTGACCCGGTAGGCGCTCCCTTGGGTACGCGCTGGCTTTACTTTTGAGGAGGCATAGCGCAGGTAGGCGTCCTCCAGCTCCTCAGGGTCCGGTTCCTGGTGGATATCCAGTACGCCGTCACAACTTGGGATCTCATGCCCCTGCAGACGTAGATACACGGCAGTGATCGTCCGCAGAAGATACAAGGCCCCGTTGCCGTCTGAGAGGGAGTGAAACATTTCCAGGGATATTTTCTTATGGTAATAGTATATCCGGATCATATATCGGTTATTGGCCTTAAAAGACATAGGCATACAGGGATTCACTATGTCCGGCTGGACAAACGGCCCCGGCCTGTCATTGGGTTCCAAATAGCGCCAGAACAGTCCTTTTCTAAGGGCTACCTTGAACACCGGGAAGCGGGGCAGTGCCAAATCCACAGCCTTCTGCAGAAGAACCGGGTCCACTTCCTCCTTCATGATCATGGTGATCCGATAGACACTTGAGAAATTTTTGCGCTGCAGAGTGGGATATACATTTGCAGATAAATCTAATTTGTACCATGTAGCACGGTTTTTGTTTGTTTTTTTCTCCATACGTTTATTATAAGGTGATATGGGGAAATTATCAATAAAAACAGAAAAGAAACCGGAATGGACGTTTGGGCTGTGCTGTGATAGAATGAAACTATGTTGCCAGGAAACCCTATAAGCAGAAGGAGAACCCAATGGAAATTAATCTGAAGAGCAGCCAAAGCCTTATGAAGGCTATTAAAAAGATGCATACACTTGTAGAAAGTCCTGATGTGGAAAAACAGAGGGCATCCCAGGAAAATCTAAGCGGTATCTTCTCAAAAAGCAAAGACATGAAATATGAGAATTTTGATATAGAAGGGATTCCTGCCGAATGGGTCAGTGTAGACCGAAGGCATATGAAAAAATATGTGATACTTTACTGCCACGGCGGCGGATACAACACAGGAAGTTTCCGCTACGCCAGGAGTGTTACCAATAAACTTGCAAGCACCACCTCCATGGATGTGCTCAGCTTTGATTACCGTCTTGCGCCGGAATGCCCCTATCCCGCGGCTTTGGAGGATGCTCTGAAGGTATGGGACTATCTGATGCAGTTTGGATACGGAGCCAGGGATGTGATCGTGGCAGGGGATTCCGCGGGAGGAAATCTGGCCCTTACTCTAGTGCAGAAATTAAAAGAACAGGGCCGTATCCTTCCAAGGGGCATCATCCTTTTCTCTCCGTGGACGGACCTTACAAAGAGCGGAAGATCACATGAGCTGAAGGCTGAGATCGACCCGATTCTTTCAGAGGAATATATAGACAAGGCAGTCCGGGACTACGCGGAGGGGCGGGAGCTGCATGATCCGTTGATCTCTCCCCTGTTTGCGGATTTCACCGGGTTTCCCCCTGCCTATATTCAGGTGGGCGAGAATGAGATCCTTCTCTCTGATTCCCTAAACCTGCAGAAAAGGCTCCGAAAATACCATGTGCAGGTACAGCTGGACTATTACACCGGTATGTGGCATGTTTTCCAGATGTCACCTTTTAAAGCTGCTTATGATGCTATGGACCAGGTGGCTGAGTTTATCTTTGATATCTGCAGATAAGCGGCATTCTGTGTACAGTGACATCAGATATAATCCAGGATATAGCAGCCCATCATCAGGTACAGCCGAGTCATAAAATCATCCAGATTTGCCCCTGTAAGCTGTGTGATGCGGTTCAGGCGGTGGGGCAGGGTGCTCCGGTTGATCTTGAGGAGCTGGGCGGTGAGGGTGCTGTTCCGCTCATTCATGAGGTAGGTCTTTAAAGTCTCGTACAGCTCCGTGCCGTGTTCCCTGTCATAATGACGGAGCTGGTGCAGGGTATCCGGAGCGATACTCTCTTTCGTAAAATCCCCGGTGCCCTCCAGGAGCCAATACTTCAATACATAGTCCTGAAACTCATTATACCAGTGAGGCACCTGTTCCATCTGGCTGTAGCTGAGTGCGATCTGCGCCTGCTTCAGGTGGATGGACAGGGTGGAAAAACCCCGGAAGGGAAAAGATACCCCCATGCGGAGCAGCCCTTCCCGGATAATATAGGACATTTTCATGCGCAGATCCTGAGGCGTGATCTGACTTTTGCCGGTGTTGACCAGCAGGTAAATATGTCCCTTATAGTAGCAGGCTTGACATGCCTCAATCCGTTCCTCTATTTCGTTGCAGATACTGTATACGGAAAGTTTTGTCACATCTGTGCTCTCAAAGGAGATAATGCCGCACAGATACTGGTCTGCTTCCTTCCATCCCAGCAGCTCCAGCTTGCGGCTCATATCCAGACGGTCTGTCTCAGTGCCGCTGATGGTATCTATGATCAGCTTTTCCAGAGGGTGCCGCTCGTCTTCCCCCGCATCATTACGTCTCAGAAGTGCCAATTTGATGATTTCTGCAAAATAGGAGGCTACATAGAGCTGCCCCCGTGTCACGGGTGTTTCCATTTCTGAGATAATAAACCGTCCCCTGTAATTCCCGTTCATCCATAAATTTACATAGATACAGCGGTCATTGTTAAAATCGCTGTCCCAGAACTGCCCTCCTGAGGTGGACAGGGTTTTTTTGTATGCCGGGCTTGTCCTAAAAAAATTAATGGTATTCAAATCCTGCATATACCGTTTGGTCTGCTCGTTATAGGTAAAATTAAGAGCGCCCTCAAAATGGCGGGGACAGGCCAGTATATGAAAGTATTCATCATGAATGAATACAGGATTGTGAAAATGCTCCAGCGCTGCCACGGTAATGTCATATAGGCTTCCGTCCCGGTTCAAAATGTCATTGAGCTTTCTTTCAAGATGGGAGTAGGAGACAAAGATCTGCTGCAGGGCATTAAAGATTTCCGTCACAGGCATGGTTTCCGGAAAGATAAGGCAGCAGCAGGAGTCATGGATATTTTCTTTTGCAGGTTGCCCAACCACCGCCAGATAACCGTTGTGCAGCAAAAAGGGATGGGAGGCCAGGGTCTTACAATCTGCAAGATATAGAAAGGTATGTGATAAATCCTGCTGTCCAGTATAGAACTGTATGCCGGACAGACAGGGTTCCTCGTCTGCCGGAAGCAGGGAAACCGGAATTTCACGTTCTTTCAGTTTCTCATACAAGATCTGCATACTCAGCAGAAGGCCTGCGGGTGAGTTGTGATTCTCAGTCATGGTATTTCCCTCCGGGTTTTGATAAATACGGCAAAATCCATCCATCTTCCGGCAAAGGCCATGCAGGCCGGCCGGAAGATGGACGGATCAAAAAATCTTCTCCTATTTAGTATTCTATCGTAACAGAGGACTTTTTACCAGAGGTGTTTTTATCTTTCCTGATCTAATTTATAACCAAATGCCAGTATGATGGCCCCTATAAGGATCACAACAGCGGGAATGATCATAAATCCCATACTGATGCCTCTCTGAAGCTGCGGGGTCGCCATGGACGGGTCCAGATCGGAGTTAAACTGGGCAAGTGCCAGACAGGCGGATATGAGAATGCCTCTCGACACGATCCCGATTTTTATGGGGACGGTCAAAAGTCCCATAACCGTTCCGGTTACGTCATAACCAAGTTTTTTGCCGCTGTAGGCAGCACAGTTTGAGAAAAGTTCCGGGTCACAGGCATTGGTCAGAACCAGTATGAACATGACTGCGCACATGGCGGCCATGACCACCCAGGTCTGGCTGTAGGCAAAGAAAGCACCTGTAGCGATCACTGCCATCAGAAAGTAGGAACATACCACAGTCTTTTTTGCGGTAAATCTGGCAACAATGAATTTTGATACATAGGAGGCAACAACGCCCAGCAGATTGGCTGCGAAGACAAAGGTGGTCAGCAGGGCCGCGTTTTTGCTTATGTATGTAAAATAATAGATAGCCAGTCCGTTTACAAGGAAAAGCACAATATATTTTGTGATACAGGACAAAAACAGCCACAGCAGATGGGGATTGCAGCGGATGGCATCAAGAGCGCGTACCTTTGGGGCATCCTTGGCAGTTTCGGCGGTTTTCGCCTGCCGGTCCATTTGGCAAAGTTCTTCCTCCCCGGTCATCTCATAGCCTTTAAACATATTGAAATGTGCATAAAATCCGGCAGCCATCAACGCGGAGAATGCGAAAGCCGTGGCAGCGTAAGAATTTTTCTCCCCGATCCACGCGGCAAAAACGGAAACTGCCGCAGGCCCTGCGTAGGAATACACCACAGAGGCAAGGGATGTCCATACCATTCTGGTCGAGGACAGCGTCATTCTCTCCTCAGGTGTCTTCCCTGCAATATTGATCATGGAAATGTTGGCTATAAAAGGTATATTCCACGCAATACGGCTGGTGATCATAGCTGCCGTTACGAAGATGGCAGCTGCCAGCCCGTTGCCGATCTTTATGAACTGCATGGCATACAGGAAAGGGACCATCCAGGGTGTCAGAATAAGCCAGGAGCGGTAACGTCCCCATTTTTTAGGCTTTATCTTGTTCAGGAACGGACCATACAGGCAGGAGAGGATGGCATCCACAACTGCGGAGATGGTCGTCATCACTGTGATAACACCCAGTGAAAATTTAGCAATATTGGTAAAAAAGTAAGTGGCATAAAAGGTATCAATATTGGACATCAGTGTAAAGCCAAAATCACCCACACCGAAGAACCGTTTAAGCGAGTTGCTCAGACCATTCCGTTCTTTTTTCTCAGGCATTTATCCATCTCCTTCCGGGTCATGCGTCTCTGTCAGAAAACTTTATCGCTGACCTTTGCGATTTCTTCTGTGATCGTCTCGTATACGCCTGGGAAAATAGATTCCGGGCCGCCCATGGTGTTGCAGGGGATAAAGAATTTTGTTCCGTTTTCTTTGCAGACACGTGCCACTTCCTGGGCAATGTGCTCTCTGCTCCAGTCTTCCCTGTCCACTTCACCGCTGTCAATGCCGCCCATGAATGTGATCTGGCCGCCGTATTTTTCCACCAGCTCCGGAATGTTGTTGGTGCTCATGACGCCCTGCCAGATGTCCACACCCATCTCGATCATGGAAGGAACCAGATTGGCAGCATAGGAGTCAGAGTGATGGATCACAACTTCAACGCCGTGTTCTTTATAATATCCGTACACTTTCTTGTAAGCAGGCTCATAGAATTCTTTAAACATCTGGGGGGAGATGAAGGAGCTGTTTCTGGAACCCCAGTCATCATGATGGAAAAGGGCATCCGGTTTTAAGTATTTGCAGATTTCTTCCGCATAGGCCAGTTCCCAGTCCGTGATGTAGTCGATCAGCTCATGCATATAATCCGGCTCCTCATAGAACTGGATCAGGCAGTTCTGGATCTCCAGAAGATAATGGCACTGTTCAAAGATACCGGGAGCCACAAAGGGAGCCACAAAGTATTCATCACGGTCGATCTTTTCCGCTTCAGCAACAAATGGTGCCCACTCCTCAGCGGAGAATTTCACATTGGGCGCTTTCACATAGTCTCTCCAGTGGGTGATATCTTTACATACAATATGTTCTTCATCATGGACCGGGAAAGGACCGGGCATTCCTTCCGGGAAGGAAATGGTAACACCCCATGCATTTTTTACATTAGGGCCGCCTTTTGCGGGCATGGAATTTCTTACAGAATAAGGTGTTCCGTAAAGCAGGGCAATAGCTTCATACTGATTCACGTATCTGTCAGGATGACCTCCGCGGATGGTTTCTAATAAATTCTGTCTTTTTGATAACATAGTGTAAACTCCTTTCTCTTTTTGAATATCCGATGGTTTATACTAACATTATAGGGGATGGCCCTTATGTGCACAATTAATCAAATATGGGAAATTATGAGGAGAATATTAGACAAAATGATGGTTTCAGGTCTGCTGTAGTACTAGCAACAGAAAACTAACAAAAATCTAACATAGTATTTGTTATCCTCATACAGAAGACAGGAAGAACATAATGATCCCCATAAAAAATTGTGAAAGGATACTATTATTATGAAATTAAAAAGACTCAAAATATTTATGGCAATACTTTTGGTAACCGCATCCCTGGCAGGATGTGCTGCACCGTATACAGAGAAAAAAGTTCCCCAAAAGAACACGGGCACCGTGGCAGCGGTCAGCCCGGATGTGGGAGAGCTTGCAGATTATTTTATGAAAGCTTCGGAAGGGTACGCTGCATCCCCTGAGCGTTCTGCAGTCATAGAGGGGATGGAGGAATCTGATAAAGCCACCCGTCTGCAAATGCTTGTGCTGGCCAGCAGGGCATTCGGCAGGCTTCCGGCACCAAAAGGAAATGCAAAAAGGATCGCGCCCCCGGCCCCTGACCTGAAGGAAGTTCCCGATTGGGCAAAGGAAGATCTGCAGAACCTGTCAGACGGAGGTATCCTGGCAGCTTCTGACCTGACAGGTACTTCTGACGGGGAAGAGGAAGAAGGTGCGGCAGGCAGCAGTATCCTGGAGGAACCGGTGACTATGAAGGATGCGGAAATAATTTCCGCCAGGTTTTACGCTGCATTCGGCACGGATTTGAAGGATGATTTTTATACTGCGGTGAATCAGCAGCAGCTTAACACCATTGAGATACCGGAGGGAGAGGACATGGCGGGCGGTTCCAGTTCCGTAACAAAGCATACAGATGAGCAGTTAAAGGCATTGATCCTTGAGATCGTGAACAGTGAGGAAGACTATAAAGAGGGAAGCCCGGAACAGAAGATCCGCACGCTCTACAAGAATTATGAAAATATGGATTCCCGCGATCAGGCCGGCATAGAACCTTTACAGAAGTATCTGGATGCGGTTGACCGTGCGGCCTCCTTTTCTGAATTAAATGCAGCCATTGCCCAATCGGTACTGGAACTGGGGAACTTTGCCAATGGCCTGATCCCCGGCATACCGGTAACGGATACAAAAGACAGCAGCAGAAAAGTTCTGCAGCTTATGACACAGGTTCCCGGATTGACCAAAGAGGATTATGAGAAGCAGGATGGGGATGCCTATAAGGAATACCGGAATTCTATTATCGAACAGCTTTTAGCAGTGGGAGAGAGCCGGGAAAAGGCCGAAGCACATGCCGATGGGATCCTGAAGCTGGAGAAGGATCTGGTGGATCATATGCAGAGCCAGGATGCTTCCGGAAAGATAAAGGAGCCCAAATACTATACGCCGGAGACACTGGATGAGATGATGCCCCAGGCGAAGCTCTCCCAGTTGGTTCAGTCCATCGGTCTTAGTCAGGATGTAAAGATGATTGTATTTGACGATGTACAGTTTGCTTCTTATGCCAAATGGTTTACAGAGGATAATCTGGAAATATTTAAAGCCATCGAAAAAATGGCACTGCTCACAGGATACAGCTCCTATCTGAGTTCAGACCTTGCAGAAAAGTTTGGAACCGCCGGAATCTCTTCCGCTGATATCGCTGTGCAGAATTTCCTCTCCGACGAACTGGGACAGCTCTATACCCAGCGTTATTTTCCGGCTGAATCAAAAGCGGAGATAGAAAAAATGGTAACCATGCTGACAGATACATTCAAAGACCGGATCAACCGCCTGGACTGGATGGATGCTTCCAGCAAGAAGGAGGCACTTAAAAAACTGGACTCTATCACCGTGCTGATCGGATATCCGGATGAATGGAACCTGAACCGGGCCCGGTTCAAGGGAACAGAAGAGGGAGGCAGTTATTTTGAAAACGTGGCTGCGTCTGAGGCAGAAAAGTGGAAACGCCAGATAGAGGAACTGGAAAAACCGGTTGACCCCAGAAGATTCCCTCTGGCAGCTTATACCGTTAACGCTGCAGCCAGCAGAAATACAAACACCATTATTTTTCCCGCAGGTATCCTGCAGGCTCCGTTTTACGACAAAACAGCATCCTTTGAGACGAACCTGGGGTCTATCGGAAGCACGATTGCCCATGAGATCACCCATATGTTTGATGATGGCGGGGCCCAGTATGATGCCAAGGGAAATGTAAGAGACTGGTGGACAAATGAGGATTATACCCATTTTGAGAAACTGTGCAGCAATGTGGTGGAATATTATGACGGTTATGAAGCAGCACCTGGAATAAAAGCCAATGCCCAGGAAAACCTAAGTGAAAACATTGCGGATATCGGCGGGATCGCCTGTGGCCTGGAGCTGCTTTCCAAAATGGAAAATCCGGATTACGACGCATTTTTCCGAAGCTACGCAAACCAGTGGCTGAGAGCCGCAGATTATAGTATACTAAAAGAAATGGCAGAGAGTGATATCCATGCGCCCAATAACCTGAGATGCAACAGGGTACTTGCCAACTTCCAGGAGTTCTATGATACTTACGGCATCAAAGAAGGTGACGGGATGTATGTGCCCAAAGAGGAACGTGTGGCAATCTGGTGATCAGGCAGTAAGAGTTTTGTTATGATAAAAAGCAGGGAGGCAGTAATATGAAATTGTTGTTGGTGGAAGATGAAGAGCTTCTTTCCAAAACGGTGGCGAAGGGGTTGAAAATACTGGGATATTCTGTAGACTGCGCCTTTGATGGGGAAGAAGCCCTGTATCTTTATGAAGTGAATGAGTATGACCTGATGATCTTAGATCTGAACCTCCCTAAAGTGGACGGTATGGAAGTTCTGCGGCGTATCCGCAGCCGGGATGACGGGCTGAAAGTTCTGATCTTGTCCGCACGCAATACACTGGAGGATAAAGTGAGCGGGCTGGATGAGGGATGCAATGATTATCTTACAAAACCGTTTGAGTTTAAAGAGCTGGAGGCCCGTATCCGCAGCCTTCTGCGTCGGAACTTTACCACGGGAAATACAGTGCTTACTTGTGGATGTCTGAAACTGGATACGAAACGGAGGCAGGTCTGGTGCAGGGAAGAGGAAGTGGAGCTGACCAGGAAAGAATTCGCGCTGCTGGAATATTTATTTGTCCATGCCGGGAAGATGACAGGCGCGGAAGAATTGATCGAACACGCGTGGGACAGCGAAGCTGACCTGTTCTCAAATTCTTTCCGTTTTCATATTCATTCCCTGCGCAAAAAGCTGGATGCAGCCGGTGCGGGGGGATATATTGTCACTTACAGAGGAAAAGGCTACTGCCTGCAGTGCCCGGAGGAGGGATCATGATGAAAAAACATACGCTGCAGCTTCAGATCACAGGGATCGTAGGTGTGATACTGGTACTTGCCTGTCTGCTCCTGACGGTAAATTCGCTGGTATCTGCCCGCAGTTATTATGGGGACTATGCTTCTTTGGTGGAAGAAGGGGCTGTGTATTATGATCCCGCACTTCCGGAAGGAGAACTGCCCCCTGCGCTTGATCCGGATGTGACCTACCAAGAGGCTTCCATGAAATTTTCCGTGCAGTCTGTAGTGACCATGGCTGTCATTATACTGCTGGCCCTGGCCGGTACTTACTGGGCCACAGGGAAAATGCTGCGGCCGTTAAAAGAGCTGACTGAGTCGGTACAGAGGGTGGATGACCGGAACCTGGATAAGCGGGTGGAACTTAAAAGAGCCCACGGGGAGGTGGGCGTACTGGCAGACGCATTTAACAGTATGCTGGAGCGTCTGGAGGATGCCTTTCTGATACAGAAAAGCTTTGCCGCCAATGCGGCTCATGAGCTGAAAACACCGCTTGCTGTTATCAAATCCTCCCTTCAGGTGCTGGAAATGACACCGAATCCTGAAATCGCGGACTATAAGGAGTTCATGCAGGACACAGATACCTCTTTGAACCGCATTATCAAAACAGTAGAAGGCCTGCTGGCCCTTGCCAATCTCAGAGACATTCCCATGGACCAGCGTGTGGAGCTGTATACTTTACTCCAACAGGCAGTACAGGAGCTGGCAAAAAAAGCCCGGAGCAGTCAGGTGAAGCTGTCAATGGGGCAGCCGGTCAGCGGGTTTGTATACGGAAATCCCAGCCTTCTTTACAGGGCTTTTTATAACCTGATAGAAAATGCCATAAAATACAACCGGAGAGACGGAGATATTACAGTTTCCATGGACATGAACGGAAAGTGTGCGGTTATCCAGGTAGCTGATACAGGGTATGGGATAGGACAAGAAGATCTGGTCCATATTTTTGAACCCTTTTACCGTGCAGATAAATCCAGGTCCCAGCGCATACCGGGTTCCGGTCTGGGGCTGGCAGTTGTGAAGATGATTCTGGATAAGCATGGGGGAAAGATCGAGGTTGTCAGTGAATTAAATCAGGGGAGTACATTTAAAATATATCTGCCTGTGTAAAAGAGTTTTGTGCCGGGCTGCAATGATCTTTGCATTAAGTACATTGTAGCCAGCATTTACACTGCTCAATACGTTTTCCGCCATCCCCCTGTTTTTCATCGTAGGCGAACTGTTTCAGTAAGGCACATGGAAATTCACCGCACTGGCCGCAGTGCTGATGCTCCTTGGATTCACAGCTGTTTTTCACCGGGCAGTTATCTCCCCAGAATGGCTTGTCAATATGTAAACACCCTTTACATCCCATCTGCTCTTTGTACGCACATTCACTGCATAAGATACCACATCTTGATTCGATCATACTTGAAACCTCCATTTTTTATCCTGATCATAACAAAAGGAACATGACAACTATGCGTCATGTTCCTGATACCGGTGCTGATTATTTTTTAGAAAGCGGGTAGGGGAATCTTGAGAAAAAAAAAATCTCAGAGACTTTTCATCCCTGAGATCTTACGAGAGGCGCCAACCAGATTTGAACTGGTGATAGAGGTGTTGCAGACCTTTGCCTTACCACTTGGCTATGGCGCCATATCTATTTATTCTGTTTTGAAGAAGTATTACACTATATTATATTACCACAAATCCAAAAATATGCAAGTAAAAAATGACTCCAAGGGGATTTGAACCCCTGTTACCGCCGTGAAAGGGCGGTGTCTTAACCGCTTGACCATGGAGCCGTTAAGATAAATAGATAAAAGAGGCGCCAACCAGATTTGAACTGGTGATAGAGGTGTTGCAGACCTTTGCCTTACCACTTGGCTATGGCGCCTGAGTGACTCCAAGGGGATTTGAACCCCTGTTACCGCCGTGAAAGGGCGGTGTCTTAACCGCTTGACCATGGAGCCGTCACTGTTTATTTATCTTTTTGCCCCTTTGCATTTACCGGAGCGACCATGAATTATGATAGCATAAGAAAATACAAATTGCAAGCATTTTTTTCAAAAATTTACACTACTGTGAGTTGTAGAATGTAATTGTACAGAGGTGATACAACAAAAACACCCCTGATACACGAAACTATTAACAAATTTTTACGTCTTATTCCAACAAAAAAAGCAAAAAACTTTATCGTCTTTTATCCGGGACGTAACAATCGGATAACATGTACAAGCGGTTTGTTGGCAACGTCTATTGAGTATGTTGCAAGTCCATTTGTAAGCCGTCCCTGACGGTGGTACATATGCAAATACGTGCGTATGTCTGCTACTTTGAAAAATGAATAGAAAAGAGAGGGATACCATGAATAGTACAAAAAATGTTTCTAAACTTGATGATGCTTTTAAGAGATTAGATGATACAATAAAAAAACTCAAAAAAGCATTTTCCCAGATTCCATCTGATAAAGTTGATTTACAGCTTATTAATTTCAGACTTGATAATATCAAACAAAATTTTGAATGCCGTAATTTTATTTCTATGTATAATTCAATTGGCTTTATAAATGGATATGCTAATTGCCTTTTGTCCACCGGAATCATAAATACGGTATTGTTTTCTAGCCTGTTTGACCTCTACATTTCCATTATTACTTTTTCATTTGAATTGAAAGCTATATATGAAGAGGATTATACAAATGCAGGAAATTAAATTTTCGGAAAATATCATTTCCCTGAAATTAGATACCGCCCTTATAGAATTAGAAGATTCCGCCACAAAAGCACAGGTGAAATATCGTTCCGGTATCTGTGCGGGCATGGCTGGTATGGCACATGCGTTAGGATTGCTAACACAGCCAAATTATTCAGCTTATATGGGACAGGTCATCTATATCGTGAACCACATTGATTTATAAAAAGGTTTGGCGGTTTAACCACAAAACCGCCGTATAAAAATATCAAGAATAAAGGAGAACGACAAAATGAAGATGCGGATTGATTGTAATTATCTGAACAGTGAAAGAGTACAGGGGAAGAAAGACCCTACAAAGACCTACTGCATGGCACTTTTCATGCAGGGTACCGATACCTTACAGCTTTCCTGTACTGAAGATGCCTTTTCCCTTTTGGACGGCGTTAAGCCCATGGATGAAGTGCGTATTGAAGTTGACTATAGCACACAGTACCATAGTTTACGCATGACCGATATCCTGTCATTAGATTAGCCCTCTTTCTGCTGTCAGGGGATGAAACCCGCAGGATTCTGCCGATACACTCCTGACAGCGTTTACACCTTTTTCCTTGGGCGTGATTTTAATATGTAGCGTCCCGCAATCGGGCGCCGGGTCCCATGGGGCGTTGGGGCGCCGATTGAGCGGTCACAGCCGTTATGCAGTGCATATGCCTTTAACGTTGTGCTTGTGACAAAACAATTATGCCTTTTAAAGGAGTATAACATGGATGAAACAAACAATGTGTTTGATATCTCTGATTATGGCGGGTATTTTGATGTTTCTGCAGAGAGTGGCAAGGATATACAGGAGCCTGTACAGGACATACCGGAATCTGAAAATGATATGGATGTTTCTGAAACATCTAATAATCTCGTTAATCCTTCAGACGAGGAGGCCTTAAAGCAGGAATCCCCCGTTGCGGAGGTTGTGGAAACGCCTGGAGAATACACGGAAATTTTACAGGATATCAATGCACATGTAACAAATATCGAGACGATATCTATTGGTATCCTGCTCGCCGTCAGCCTGTTATTAGGCTTAACAATCAGCAGGATATTTCTGGATAAACTATGGAGATGACAGCATGAATGAAATATTAACAACTGTACAGATATTTTCATTGACTGAGGACATACCTACCATCATTTCTATAGGTATAGTAAATGGCATTTTCTTTGCCGCTATGCCGTGGCTCCTTGGCATGGTAATAGTGGCATTTAAGAAAATAATAACATCAATTTAAGGAGGAAAAGACCATGGAAGGTATTTCTACAAGCTTAGTGACTGGTATCACTTCTATCGCAACGGAAGCCGGAAGCGCTATTGCATCCATTGTCCCGGTCGCACTGCCTATCGTTGGTATGGTACTCATTGTGACCATTGGACTTAAAGTCTTTAAGAGAATCACAAATAAATAGTGGTTCTCGGTGGAAGGGTTGGCAAAACGCCAGCCCTTTTCTTTTACTCAAAAAGGAGGGAAAACATGCATAAGAAATACCAAAAACGCCTTTTAAGCCTACTGTTGGTACTTACCCTTACAACAGGAGTGATGTACACAGAATACCATACAGCACAGGAAGTACAGGCCATAGCCGTTGTGGATGACATAGCTATCATCCTTGCTATCTTAGCGGCTTGTGGTGTAGGATATGTCGGCTATGAATGGTTCAATCAAAGTGATATCGCTGGGTATGCGGATGAAGTTGCGAAAGCTGAAGAATCATTAAGTCGGTTATGGGACAATGCTGTTACACAATTTGGGGGTGACCAAAATCCTGATGACTTCGACCCCGACAATGATAACCCCAACGAAAAGCCCCCTAAATGGGAAAAGCTCAAAGCATGGGCAAAGGCTCACCCTGGCGCTACTCTCGCACTTGGGGCAGGTGGCGCAATGGCAACTGTTGTAACGGCGATAACACCTGAAATATTGAAGACAAGGGAGGAAGGCAAGGTCAAACCGGAGGATATTACCTATACACAAGATGTGATTAGTAAGATGCTTGAATATAGTAATGATTATCCATATATTGTACATTTTTATGCGAATAGTACATCCGGTTATGTTGATATGTATAAGACAAAACCTATTGTATATAAATCAAATAATTCTATGGTATTGGATAATCGAAATATTCCGGGCAATCCTAATCCTGATTTATCTTGTATACATATACAGCCATCAGGAAGTATTTGGATAGGTAATGGTTATTCAAATTATACCTTGAATCCTGGGCAACATACATCTTTACTTAGTACGAATCTGACTATTTATGATAGTTTGCAAGACGCAGTAAATAATTATGGAAATGATAGCACTAAATATCCTGGTACAATTAACCCTGCATCTCTTCCCCTATCCACTGATATCATGGATTGGCTCGACAAAAACCCCGGAAAAGATGCTCCCGAACAGCCCTTATATGATAACGTAAAGATACCGACACAGGATGAGGTTGACACTTTCATACAAGACTTGGAAAAATCCCGTGATGATGAAGACACAGAGGACGAACAGCAAAGACAAACCATCACCAACAATTTCATTCAGAACATAACTAACGTGAATCCCGACCCTGCACCTGACCCCGACCCTACGCCTGACCCGGAACCCACACCTGACCCTAATCCAGACCCTTCACCAAACCCGCCAACCGACCTGACAGAAGAGGAAAAGGGCAGTTTCCTGCTCCCGGAATCTATTAAGAAGAAATTCCCCTTCTGTATCCCTTTCGACCTGATAGACGCTTTTACGGTCTTGAAATCCGATACCAGACAAGCCCCGCGTATCAAGTGGCGTTTGCAGTCGGAAAAATATGATATTGACTATACCTTTGACATAGACCTGTCCGTATATGACGAACAGGCGGAACTATTGCGTACACTGGAACTGTTACTGTTTATCGTGGGGCTTATCCTTGCGACCCGTTCACTGATTAGGGGGTGATTGAATGACTATAGCAAATATCGGTATTGTACTTGTTTTCCTTACATTCGCAATCGCATTACTGCCAGAAAGCCCGTTCACTGTCTTTACCATGGCAATCCAGAACCTGCCCTATCTGGATGTTTTAAACTGGTTCATCCCGGTATCTGAAATTGTAGCAATCGGTCAGGCATGGCTTTTAGCAGTCACGGCTTTTTACATTGCGTCACTTATCCTTCGTTGGATAAAGGCAATACAATAAGATTTTAGGAGGAAAAATCATGCCTTATATTTCATGGATGTATAATACACCTGTTGGAAAAGAATTTATGGAATCTACAGTCCAAAAACCGTTAGATGCACTTCTGCTCATATTATCCCTAATCATTGTCATTCAGATATTCTTACATTTTTTGAAGAAACGAGGTGGGAAATAATGATTTACTTATACAGCGGTACACCCGGCAGTGGCAAAAGTCTGCATTGTGCCAGTAATATATATAACAACCTTAGATACGGAAACTATACCTATATCTGTAACTTTCCTATCAACATAGACAAATTCACGGATAAACAACGGAAACGTTTCATATACCGTGACAATGCAGGTATGACCCCGGAATATTTCCAGCAGTTTTCTGAACAGTATTTCCGGGAACATCCAGCAAAGAGTATAAAGGATGCTGAGGGACGACTAAAGATATACATAGATGAAGCGCAAATCATGTTCAACGCCCGGGAATGGCAAAAGACCTATTCGGACGGTTGGACAAAGTTCTTCTCTCTCCACAGACATCTGGGTTATGACATAATCCTGATAGCGCAGTTTGACCGTATGCTTGACAGGCAGATAAGGAGCTTGATTGAATACGAGTATGTGCACAGGAAGATAAGCAATATCGGTATCTATGGGAAGGTGGCAAATATAGTCGCATGCGGCGGCCTGTTCTACTGTGCCAAAATCTGGTATCCGCAGAAAGAAAAAATAGGTGGTGACTTCTTCAAATACCGCCGTAAATATGATGGTCTGTATGACACACATGCTATGTTCACAGAGGACGGGGTGACCGCTTCTGTCACTGGGGCCGGGGGTATGGGGACCCCGGAACCGGGGGCGGAAACGGACACTCCGCCCATGGCCCCATTACTTGACAATGGCAACACTTAACACTCATACTTTTCGGTGAGAGGACGAACCGCATAAAAATAGGAATTGAATAGGGTGAAAACATATGGATTACAATGTAAAATGTCTCCATTATGTAAATGGGGATACTGAAACAAGAATCTATTCCCGTCCTATTCGTATCGGTGTAAAGAAAGAGGAAAAAAAGAAGGAAGAGAAACGTACTGCACAGCAGACAGAGGAACAGAAAAAGAGGAGTGCTGAAAGCAGTATGAACCGGACAAAAAACAAAATATATGAGATTGCACGTGCGAATAAGTGGCAATGGTTTTTAACACTCACTTTCTCTCAAGAGGAAGTTGACAGATATGACTACAGTGCATGCACAAAGGCACTGAGTAAGTGGCTGAACAATATCCGCAGGCTTGCCCCTGATATGGTATACCTCTTTGTCCCTGAGCAGCACAAAGACGGGGCATGGCATTTCCATGGTGTTATAAACCATGCAGAGGGCATCAAGATAGCACCATCCGGGCATTACACAAAGGATAATCAACCTATCTATAACGTGTCCAGCTACAGCTTGGGGTACAGCACTGCAACAGAGGTGGATAACACGGATGCCGTCAGCAGGTACATAACAAAGTACGTGACCAAAGACTTGTGTGAGCATACAAAGGGCAAGAAACGCTACTGGGTATCCCGCAATGCATCCCGGCCTATCGTCCAGCTATTTGAGATGACGGGCCAGGAAACAATGATACTCACTGAGGAACTTCGGGAAGACTGTCAGGGGGAGAAGTTTGTACAATGTCCCAACACTCCCCGTAATATCCGCTATTTCCAGAATGCCGGGCTTACAATCTGTCATGAAGAGATTGACATACCTGATTTATAGATTGTATAATCAGGTAAAGGAGGGGGTTATGTGAATGAATTATATGATATTGCTAATAGCATAAGTGATGAAGAAATAAAAATATTTTTGATTGCATCTATAAATCAAATTATATCCTCTGATGATAGATTTGTAGAATTAAAGGTTCACTATTTAACAGGTCAATTAATGATGATATGCTATTTTAAGCATATAACAGAATTTGATTATAACAAATGCCTTTCTATTTTGTCAGAATATGTTAAACAGAGGAAACGTAAAAAAGCATAAAGGAAATAGCCCGTCAATGCTTATGGAATAACAGCGCTTGGCATTGACGGGCTATTTTTTTATGCTAAAATCCCCGAAAAAGGAAGAACTTTCCAATTAACTGGAAATAAAGTCCATGATATAATCTTGATTTGGAGGGGTAACAAATGAGGAACAAATACTTTACGGAAGCAGAACGTTATCAGTTAGAAGCTCTTTTGAAAAGCAAAACACCGAAAACCGAAATTGCGAAAATATTGGATAAATCACGTACAACTATCTATAACGAAATCAAGAGGGGAACTGTTGAATTTATGGATTCGGAATTAAGGCATTACTTTGCCTATGATGCAGAGTATGCACAGAATGATTACATACAATCGGTCACAAACAAAGGCCGTGCCCTCAAGATAGGAAATGATATGGAATTTGTACACTATGTAGAAGAAAAGATAAATAAGGACAAATATAGCCCGTATGCCGTACTGGAATCTATAAAGCAGGAAGATAGAGAGTTTCGCACAGATATATGCCTGTCTACTCTGTACAATTATTTACGTTCTGGGATGTTTTTGAACATTAGCTATAAAACAAAGAGATCAAAAGAATATAAACGTAAAGTATCGCTGAAAAATCCTACTGCACTATCAATAGAAAAGCGTCCAGAGGACGTTAAAACCCGTGAAGAGTTTGGTCACTGGGAACTTGATACCGTAGTCAGTGGCCGTGGCGGAAAAGGCTGTCTTATGGTGCTTACAGAGCGTAAAACCCGCAATGAGATAATCAGGAAGATACCGGACAAATCTGCAATGTCAGTAGTCCGGGCAATAACTGCAATAGAAAAGGAGATGGGCGAGGAAACTTTCAAGGAAACCTTCAAAACCATATCCTGTGATAATGGGACAGAATTTAGTGATACGACAGGTATCGAAACATCTATAGATAATACCCGCCGTACCACTGTATACTACTGTCACCCTTATTGTGCTTTTGAAAGAGGGAGTAACGAGAACCAAAACCGTATGATTCGACGGTTTATTCCAAAAGGTTCCGACATATCGCAATATACAGATGAATACATAGCATATGTTCAGAATTGGATTAACAGTTACCCCCGCAGATTGTTTAACGGCCTATCCTCATCTCAAATGTTACAAAAATGTGTTTGAAATATTAAAATTGTTAAATGTTCAATTTCTTCTTGACATTTTCAAAAAATTTACACTACTTGTACAAAGTGATTTTTTGAAAAAAAAAGAGAGAATAAATTGTTTCCATGGGCTGCATGGTGTATACTTAATCTATACTGCATCGCACTGCATAAGAAAAGCGCTTTGTGACACACATTGACGGGAATGCATGAGAGAGGTGATACAATATGAAATTCAAAGGGAAAATTGCGGTATGGTTCTGGCTGATCCTGCTGGCAGGGAATCTTGTGATGGCCTATGAGCTGGTTGTGTCAAATGAGGTTTCCGCTGAGATAGCGGCAGCTTTAGTTGTCTTCAATGCAATCTTTATTCCAATTGTTGTGAGGAATTATGTGGTGGTGGACGGAGACCGGATGGCGATCTATTTTGGGATCATGAAGGATTCCATGGAGATTTCTGAGATCATGGAGATACGCAGAACATGCAATCCCATTTCCGCCACAGCGGCATCACTGGACAGGATCGAGATAAAAGGAAGACGGCAGGAAATGATATGTGCTGTCCGGGACAGAGACAGACTGATCGAAGAACTGTTAAGGTGCAATCCTATGATTAAGGTGTAATAAAAAAGTCCTGAATTTTAAGATTCAGGGCTTTTTTCATGGTGTTAAGATATAAATTTTAAATTTTTGAAAGTCATGGTGTAACTTTTAGCTTTCCGATTCGATTAATAAGCAGAAAGTTACAGAGGTAAACTATTTCGTGCACACTAAGTTTCATAACTTTCCAAGACAGAAAGGAATCTATATGACCCGGGAAGAACTGAAGGATAAGACGGATGACCAGCTTATGGAAATGGTCAGGGATGAAAATTTAAAACAGGCTTTTGACGTGCTGGTGCTGCGCCACTACCGGGAGGCTGTGCGGTTCTGTATGACAATGCTGAAAGAGGAACAGTCTGCACTTGATATCGTACAGGACAGTTTTGCAGATATCTATGTACAGAGAAAACGTCTTTCCGGGTCCTGCGCTTTCAGAACCTACCTGTTTGCCGTAGTAAAGCACAAGGCAGTGGACCAATTGAGAAAAAACGCAAGGCAGAGAACAGAGGAACTGGACACAGGAAAGACGGATGTGCCGGGGCTTTCACCGCCGTCACCGGAGGAACTTTATGTGAGAAAAGAAGAGTACGCAGAACTTCTGCAGTGGATAGAAGAGCTGCCGGAGGATTACAGACAGGCGCTTATTCTATTCTGTGTGGATGGGATGTCATATGAGGAGATCGCGGTAGCCATGGGGAAATCCCTTCCGCAGGTCAGGATACTGCTGCACAGGGCAAGAAAAAAATTACAGAGACAGAGGAGGGAACAGGTATGACGCAGCCGGAAAATGAATTTTTAGAAGCTATGTGGAAAAAAGCCGCACGAAAAGAAGAGAATCTGAAACTGGCAGAAGAACTGAGCCGGCTGCCAAAGGAGGAGGGGATGAGTACCTTTTTATGGGATATATTTTTCGGCATTGGTATCAGGCAGCTGTATGCATATATGGCGGATATCCTCTTTTTATCCTTCAGTCTCGCTGTGTTCCTGCTTTTTATGGGGATGAAACTTGTGGGAGTGGGTTCCTTCAATGCTTACAGTGCTGTCTTTACGGGAGCGCCGATGCTCTATGCAGCCATTTTTTTTCTTTCATCTGTAAAGGAGAAGCAAAATCAGACATACGAACAACTTATGAGCTGTAAGTACACTTTTTTTCACCTGATGACAGCGCGCATGTTTTTAAACAGTCTGCTGGGGCTTGGCGTAAATCTGGTTTACGCAGTGATCCTGGCAGTCAGATATGAGGCCGACGTTCCGAGAATGCTGGCAACGGCATTTGCCTCCCTGATGATCTTTTCGCTTCTTCTTGTGCTTGGGATCGAGAGAGGAAAGAAGATCTCCTGGGGAGCAGCAGTCAGTGGCATGTGGATCATAGGCAATCTATTGCTTACAGGGCTGGCAGGGGACTGGTACGGCATACTGCTGGAGCAGATCCCGGTGGCACTTTTCGCGGCGGCAGGTGTGGCAGCCGCGTTCATCTATATCAGACATCTGCTCCGTTTGTGCGGACAGACGTTCAGAAAGGAGTATACAAATGCTGCAAATTAATCATGTGACAAAAAAATACCAGAATTTTACCGCATTAAAAGATATAAATCTGGAATTGAATTACGGAATATATGGTCTCCTTGCTCCAAATGGGGCAGGAAAGACCACACTTATGAAAATGCTGGCAACCCTCCTCTATCCCACAGAGGGAAGTATCCTTTGGGAGGGCAGGGAGATCCAAAAGCTGGATGAAAAGTACCGTGAAAAACTGGGGTTTCTCCCCCAGGACTTTGGCTATTACCGGGATTATACCCCTGAGAGATATCTGCGTTACATCGGCATTTTAAAGGGGATTGGAAAGGAACAGCTAAAAAAAGAAGTTCCCCGCCTCATAGAACAGGTTGGTCTAACAGATGCGGCCCAAAAAAAGATGAAGAAGTTTTCCGGGGGTATGATACAACGTGTGGGTATCGCCCAGGCACTTTTGGGTAACCCGGAAATTTTGATCCTGGATGAACCGACTGCGGGACTGGACCCAAAGGAGCGGGTGCGCTTCCGGAAGATTCTCACCTCCCTTTCCGGAAATAAAATTGTCATTATCTCCACCCATATTGTTTCGGACGTGGAATTTATTGCAAATCATATAATTATGCTGAAAGATAAGCAGATTTATGCCAATGACAGTGTGGAAAACCTGTGCTTGACACTGGAGGGGAAACTATTCAGCACACAGATCAAGACAGAGGAGCTGGCGGATTTTGAGAGGGAATACCAGGTTGTTTCCCAGAGGCAGGAAGGAGGAAACTGCGAGATACGCTTTATTGCGGACAGAGAAAAAGATGGATGGAGTTCCTGCGCGGCCAGTCTGGAGGATGTATTTTTATACACCTATCGGGAATGAGGTGGAGAGATGAGAGAAGAATGGAAGCGACAGATGTGCAGACCGCTGTTCTGGGGGATCCTCATAGGAAGTATTCTGCTCAATATGTGGATCCTGGCAAATTTCGGAGGGCAGAGAGAGCTTGTCAGGAAAAGCCGGAAAATCTGGGACGAACTGCAGCTTCCCCTGAGTGAGGAAACGGCAGAGAAGTATCTGGAGGCTCTGGAGCCAACGGAGAAGAAGCAGACGGGGGTTCCTACTTTCCGGCAGATTATGGATGGAACACTATACATGATAAAGGAGATGGACAGTGAGAGCATGGCAGAAGCATTTTCCTCTTCCCTGCGGCTTACCGGGGAGGCGAAAGAATATGTCAGCACGGAGTACGGAAAATTAGGGAAGATTCTGGAGGAGAACAGAGAAAGCGGGAGAGCTGCCAGCTTTTTTGTACCATGCAGCAGGGACTTTTTCGCATTGTTTTCCAGATGGATTCCCCTTGCCTGTACCCTGGAAAGTATACTGGCAGGGGTATTGCTCATGATGCAGAGTGTCAGTGAGACTTTTGCCACGGGAACCGCTGCGGTGGTATATACCACAAAGGCCGGAAGGAAGATCCAGGACAGCAGAAGGAGGACCGCAGCGTCTGCCGGTGTACTGTTTACTATATGTATCTGGGGTGTGACTCTTATGACGGCCTGCGTTGTGTTTCCATTGGGCAGTCTTTGGAAAACCCCCGTTGGAAGTATGATGCTTCTGGATTCCTTTTTCCCGATCTTAAGTAGAATGCATTTGACCGCAGCGGGATATGTGGGGATGGAATTTATGATCTCCATAGCTGCCGCACTCCTGTTTTCCTATATCAGTTTTAGTCTGGTCACAAGGAATAAAAACAGCTTTGTGTCTTTTATACAGCTTGGATTTGGGTGCACAGTCATTTATACAGTGACCTCCCTGTTTCCAAAGAACAGCAGGTTTTATTTTATTTTGCAGTATAATCCGGTGGATCTGGCCCGCAAAGCAGGGCACTGGATGGTGAGCGGCGGTCATTTTTTCTCTCCGCGGTATTATGAGGTGATCGTGCTTCTCTGTTGGGGAGGGCTTGCGGGGGCAGCAGCGTTTGCTGCCAGGAAAAAGTTTCTGGCCGAAGATTTGTAGGGAGGTGACGATATGTTATTTGAGGAGATTAAAAAAATATGGAGCTGGAAAAAGTGCCTGTGTCTGCTGGCATTTTGGATTCTGTATTTTCTTTTATTTATCAGTCCATATGTATTCATATATGAGGGCAGTTACCAGCAGACGGCGGATATTGCGGC
The DNA here is from genome assembly GCF_900258535.1 of Blautia marasmi. Classification (NCBI taxonomy): domain Bacteria; kingdom Bacillati; phylum Bacillota; class Clostridia; order Lachnospirales; family Lachnospiraceae; genus Blautia; species Blautia marasmi. Next base: position 833,188 of record NZ_OIWX01000001.1, on the reverse strand, counting down.
TGATATTGTCAAAAAGTATGGAAACTATATATCGGAGGATGAATATGAAAAGATGAAAGCGGACGCACCCCAAAAAGGTGTCAGTGAGATTGACAAGATGATCGCGGAAAACGCTTTGTTCCAGAGATATGGGTTTCGTACGTTCCAGGAATTTAACTATGCGGAGGAGATCCTTTCCCCGGATGAGGATACGGCACTGTGGATGGAGATTTACGATGTGTTTACCGCGGAGGATATAACCAGGGAATTTACCCGGGCCATTGAATTGAATGTGTATCAGATGTATCTTGACAGGTATGAGTCCGAAGCATTGGGAAAAGCGGATGGCACATCATACTATAAAGATTTGGATGAGGCACAGAGGCAGCGGACTTTAGAGCGGAACTGGAAGGAAGTGTACGGTATACTGCCGCCGCAGGTGATTGGGGTTAACTTTGAGGTCCTGCAGTTCTGGGCAGCTTTTGCGATCATCAGCGTGATTTTTATGATCTTGCCCTATATGGTGCAGGAAAACAGGAACCGGATGACCATGCTCCAATATAGCTGTAAAAGAGGCAGAAAGTATTACCTTTATAAACTGGCAGCCTGCCTGTTATCTGTGTTTCTGGTAATTGGGGCAGAGTTCATGTTCTATATGCTGATCGCAAAAATAAACCGTGTCATAGAGTTTTGGAATGCACCGGCTGCTTCTTTTTCCAGCGGATATATCGGATGGTTCCCCTGGACGCTGGGTACCCTGTCTCTGATGAATGTGTTGTTCTGCACTATGACTGCAGTGGGGGCCGGACTTATACTCTTTGTTGTCACCCGGTACTGCAGAAATCATATCACGGCGATCGCCTGGGCGCTTCCCCTGGTGATACTGGCAGGTTGCTATGGCGCATTTTTAGTCTATCATTTCATGGAGATCACTACATGGAAGTATCTGGTGCCTGCGGCGGCAGGAATGGTATTGGGAATCGGCATTCTGGCAGTGGGGGTACAGTTTGTTTCAGAGAGAAAGAGAAATATTGACTGAGCGGCCTTGAAATGTATGAACTGTGGAAATTATGGTAAAAATGCACTTATAGAGAATGCGAGTGGTAACAGTCCAACTTGTCTGAACTGTTACAGCGCGTGTACGCTGCAAGGAGGAACATAAAAGTGCTGGAAGAAAACATGATGATACAGTTCTTGAAAAAATTCGATGAATACCCTTTCTTAGTGAAGACTTCGGGAAAGGAGTACCTGATTGGGGAGGGAAATCCCATGTTTACAGTCAACTGCCGTAAAATGATCCCCATGAAGGAACTGGTAACGAGCACATCCCTGGCCCTGGGGGAAGCCTACATGAATGATGATCTGGAGATCGAGGGGGATTTGTATGAGGCCCTGGACCACTTTCTGGGACAGATGGATAAATTCTCCATGGACCAGAAGGTGCTGAAAAAGCTGATCTTCTCCTCCACAGCCAAAAAGAACCAGGAGAAAGAGGTGCGGAGCCACTACGATATCGGTAATGATTTCTATAAGCTTTGGCTGGACGAGACCATGAGTTATTCCTGCGGGTATTTTCTGCATGAGGACGATACACTGTACCAGGCACAGGTCAATAAAGTGGACTATATTTTGCAGAAGCTGTATCTGAAGGAGGGAATGAGCCTGCTGGACATCGGATGCGGCTGGGGATTCCTGCTGATAGAGGCAGCTAAAAAATATAAAGTCAAAGGGACGGGCATTACCCTGAGTGAGGAGCAGCACAGAGAGTTCACGAAGCGGATTGCGGAGGAAGGGCTTGAGGAACTGCTGACGGTGGAGCTTATGGACTACAGGGAGCTTAAGAAAAGTGAATGGAAGTTCGACAGGGTGGTGAGTGTAGGAATGGCGGAACATGTGGGGCGTGAGAACTACCAGATGTTCATAGACTGTATAAATCATGTCCTAAAACCGGGCGGCCTGCTCCTTCTGCATTTTATCAGTGAACTGAAAGAGCATCCGGGTGATCCATGGATCAAAAAATATATCTTTCCCGGCGGTGTGGTCCCAAGTCTCAGGGAAATGGTCTCCTGTATGGCGGAGGATGGATTCCATGTCATGGATGTGGAGAATCTGAGGAATCATTACAACAGGACACTTTTGTGCTGGGAGAGGAATTTTAAAGAACATGCCCGGGAAGTGAGGGAAATGTTTGACGAAAGATTTGTCCGTATGTGGGAACTGTACCTGGCATCCTGTGCGGCAACCTTTCACAATGGAGTGATTGACATTCATCAGGTATTGGCCTCAAAAGGGATTAACAATGAACTGCCCATGGTACGCTGGTATTAAAATAGGATATTTTTAAAATGGCTGCGGCTGCAGAACAAAGACACGTAAGGTCCCTGTTCTGCAGCCGCGGCTGTTTAGGTACAGATTTCTGTCATTCCTGCCAGGTACAGCATTTTTTCCTGGGTTAGGCGGTTAAAGACCGCGATCACCCTTCCGACGCCAATGACCGCAATGACAGTCCCAAGTCCAATCCCTACCGGACGTCCCGCAAAAAGCAGGCTGACCCCAATGGTGAAAGAGATATTCAGCAGGTCAAAGCAGTTTTTGGTAAATCCCACTTGCCAGCCGGTGCAGTCCGCGATGGCCTGCACAATACCATCCCCCGGATTAGGGATGATACGCATGTTCAGAGACATGGCTGCCCCGACGCCGGTGAGGACCACAGCCAAAAGAAGGATGAGGGTCCTTCCGGCAAAACTGCCGGGGAAACTGCCTGCATATGCGGTCCTAAATTCAGGGATCCTGTCTGAAAAAAGATTGAGAAAGCGAGTGAAGACCAGGCTTAAAGGAAGCTGCAGTACATCCATTACCAGTACAAGCTTCAGGTTGATCCGGTTGGCATGGGCAAGGGCCGGGCCGCCTCTGTGAGCGTATATTTTGCTGCGGACTGTGTGAAGACACATTTCCACAAGGACGAAAATGCCGTAGAGGATAAAAGTCATGTCTCCGAAGTTCAGGTTCCAGATGGAAGAAATGCTGTAGGAGACAGATATAATGGGAGAAACGCCCAGTCCGGATCTTGTGTTCAGGGAAATACCCAGGGCAAGGAGCAGAAGTCCTGCCACGTAATAGAGTCCCCGGTAGAATAATGATTTTTTCATGATATGTATGTACTCTTTCTATGTCTGATGATTTCCATCATATTATCTTATCACACAATAAAATAAAAATGAAGAACATTTCGCTCCCCCTCCGAATATGTTATAGGAGGCAAAAATCGAAACAGATGCGGAGGTATGAGTATGGCGGAGAGAAATAATGGTACAGGGGGGCGGGCTTCGGCCAAGGGACCCTTTGTCTGCGATTCTAAAATGATCTTGTTTTCCGGCAGGCCCACAAGCTGGTATGAGGTGGAGATGGTGACCGGCAGGGCAGATCTGCGGGGCAGCCTGATTCCTGACAGTGATGTGAATGCCATTGGCTACAATGTGCTGGATTATTATATTTATGGATACGACCAGACAGCAAACCAGCTAGTCCGAGTGGATGACAGCGGCGCGGTTGATGTTCTGACTCCCAGACCGCAGGGACTGCCTGCGGCTTTTTATCATGTGGGGACTTTGGATCTGAACGGGTACTATTATCTGTACATGTCAGGGGAGCAGAGATTCTACACCGTGGATTTAAGGCCGGGTTCCTCAACCTATTTAAAACTGGTGGACCCGGCCTCCGGTTATACCGAACAGACGGACAACTACGGTACAGTGCTCTCAGAACCGCTGCAGATTGGTGACTGGGTGTGGCATCCCCGGGAAAATGTCCTATATGGGGTGGCAGATGACGGAACCGTATACCGGATAGAGCCAAACGGTCAGGTGACTGCTCTTGATACTACGGGGCCTAACCCAGGCAGTGTTTTTGGGGCAGCTGTCATGGACCAGAACGGGGTGCTCTATGCGGTATCCAGTGGGGACGGGACTATCTACCGGTATCTGATCGAACAGGACAGAGCCCGGGCAGCCAGATTTTCACAGACGGTGCAGAACACATTCCAGGATGGAACCATGTGTCCTTATGCGGCGCTGGAAGTGGATTTTGGAGATGCCCCGGATATCGGAGGGACAGCCGGCAGCGGAAATTATAATACCCTGCTTACAAGTGACGGTCCCCGTCATCGGATCGTTGACGGACTGACGCTGGGACTGCAGATAACCGGGGAGATGGAAGCACACCAGAATGCAGCAGCGGACGGGGATGATCTGGAGAGGCAGATACAGGATGACGCGCTGACGGTTCCTCTGGCCTCCCTGACTGTGACGGATAACACATATCATGTGAACGCGGCTGTCAGGAATCTGACAGGGGCATTGGCCAATCTGTACGGATGGGTAGACTTTAACAATAACGGATTGTTTGAGGCGGATGAGGCGGTGCATCAGACGGTGCCTTCCAGTTCCCAGACGCAGATCATTTCTCTGGATTTTACAGTTCCGCCCTCCACGCAGCTTCGGCCGGGGCATACATTTTTAAGGCTGCGCCTTACCACGGATGATTTGCCGGAAGGGACGTTACAGGGGCAGGATGCCAGGAGTGTGGGGCCTGCGTCTGACGGAGAGGTTGAGGATTATATCATCGAGATCCAGTCAAGGGCAGATTTGTCTGTGGAGAAGACGGCTGTACCGGATCTGCTGAATGAGGGGGAACAGATCACCTATACGATCACGGTCAGAAATCAGGGGCCGAATCCGGCACTGGAGGTACAGCTTACGGATGATATCCCCCCGGAAATCCTTCTGCCGGAGTACAGTACAGACCATGGGGGGACATGGAACCCATGGACGGGCAGCCTAGAGATCGGGGAGATGCAGGCCGGGGAGGAGCGGACAGTCCTTATCCGGGGAAACTTCAGCAGCAGTACAGCCACTGAGGTGGAGAATACGGCACGTGTCACCACAGCTTCCCGGGATGACAACCCGGATGACAATACCTCCACAGTGGTGACACCGGTGAACCGTTTGGCTGATCTGTCGGTTGTCAAGACCGCAGTTCCATCTGTGGGAATTGCAGGGGAATCCATCGTATTTGAGATAGAGGTGGAAAACAAAGGACCGGATGAAGCCCTGAACGCAAACATGATGGATCATATCCCGGCAGAACTGGAAAAACCGGAGATCTCTTATGACGGGGGAGTGACCTGGAGGACATTTGAAGGCCAGACCGGTGTATTTGATATACCGGCAGGCGGCAGTGTAAGATTCCATATCAGGGGGGATATTCCGGCATCGGCCACAGGCAGTTTTTTCAATACCGCAGAGGTACAGTCCGATACACCGGACCCGGATCTGTCAAACAATAAAGATACCATAGAGATACCTGTGGATCAGTCGGCGGATATGGCTGTGATAAAAACAGCTTCGGAGACTTCGGTATATGAAGGGGAGAGAATCCAATATGCCGTACTGATTGAAAACAGAGGGCCATCCGATGCGGTCAACGTAACGCTGACAGATGTTGTTCCGGAACAGATCATAGAAATGGAGTTTTCCCTGAATGGTGGAAGTGTGTGGAATATCTGGAGCGGTTCGTATACCTGGCCTGTTTTTTTGGCCGGAAGCAGTGTGACTGTGCTGCTGCGGGGGACGGTGGTTTCAGGATTTACTGGGACGGTGATCAATACCGCGCATGTGAGTTCGTCTGTTCCTGACCCAGATCCGGATAACAATTCATCAGAAGTCCAGGTTGCCGTGGAACCGGGGGCAGATCTGGTATTGACGAAAACGGCAGATCCAGAAAGTATCATAGCCGGGCAGAGGGTGGTCTACACCATCACGGCCGGAAACGAGGGACCGGGCAGGGCGGAGAATGTAGTGATCCGGGATACGGCATCCCCCTATCTGATGGAGGCAGAGTATTCTATTGACAAAGGAACTACCTGGCTCCCCTGGGGAGGCTCCTATGCCGTCACATCCCTGGATGTGGGAGAACGGGTGGAGGTTTTGCTGAGAGGACGGTCAGAGCCTTCCTTTACAGGAAGCCTTGTCAACTCAGCTTTTGTAAGTTCCGACACTCCGGACCCTGAGCCGGACAATAATTCAGATGAGGCGGAGGTAACCGTGGATGCATCTGCAGACCTGTCTGTAAAGAAAAGTGCAGAGCCAAACCCTGCCAGACCGGGAGCGTCTATTACCTATGAGGTCCTTGTGAAGAATGCGGGACCGTCGGATGCCCTGCAGGTGGTATTGGAAGATGCCATGCCGTCAACATTGGTGAATCTGGAATGTTCCAGTGATGACGGGGAAAACTGGTATCCGTGGAACGGCTCATGGACCGCTGCATTTCTGGCAGCAGGTACGTTTGTAAGACTTCTGCTTCGGGGATTTGTGCCCCATAATGCAGCAGGGCAGCTCTCCAATTTTGCGGAGGTGAGCAGCAGTACAAGAGACCCTTATCCTGACAATAACACATGTGATCTTGTAACGCCGGTTGCGCAGATACCGGAGTTATCTATCACCAAGACTGCTTATCCGGATTGTGCCGTACCGTGTGAATACCTGATCTATACCATTCTTCTGGAAAACAGTGGTTCCGCGGACGCATACGGGGTGGTACTCGCCGATTATATTCCAAGGGAGCTGTGGAATCTGCAGTTTTCTATAGACGGAGGAAGGACTTGGGCCGAGTGGAAGGGGTCAGAACGTATTGGTACCATAAAGAAAGGGGAAACCGTGACGGTGCTCATCGCAGGCATGGTCCACGCAAGGGCCTGCGGTGTTATTACAAATACGGCGTCTGTATTCAGCTCCGGTTCGGAAGAATATTTTCCGGATGACACGGTTACCATAACCACGCCGGTAAAAAGATGCCGCTGTTGCGAACCTGCAAGGCCAATACCTTTGGAAAAGAGTAGGGTGTATCAGGAATTCTTTGATCAAATGCCATAAGGATAACAGCTGGGCCGGGCTGCAGATTCCTGTAAAGGAAAGCTGCAGCCTGGCCCTCAGTGTGCCCGGAAATGTAACAAAATGTTCACGTGACAGCTGGGCAGGTTCTGTTATAATAGACATAATATATTATAAATGTCTATAATTTCTAAAGGCCTATTGACATAGCCGGAGAGGAGAAGCTGCATGAATTTTGTCATAGAACACCTTTCAAAAGCTTTTGAGAAAAAACAGGTACTAAAAGATATTTCTTTTACATTTGACAGCGGAAAGATCTATGGATTGCTGGGAAGAAACGGAGCAGGTAAAACCACACTTTTTAACTGTCTGAACCGGGATTTGAGGGCAGACGGAGGTACATTTTTCCTGTTGGAGAATGGGGAGAAAAAAGAGATCAGCGCAGAGGATATCGGGTATGTGCTGTCAACGCCCACTGTACCGGAATTCCTGACAGGAAGGGAATTTTTAAAGTTCTTCATTGATATCAATGAAAGCAGTATTGCAGATAAAAGATCGGAGGACGCGTATTTTTCCATTATGAATATTGAGGAGGAGGACCGGGACAAGCTTCTGAAAGACTACTCCCATGGTATGAAAAATAAGATGCAGATGCTGATCAATATAATCGCACAGCCCAAGCTTCTTCTTTTGGATGAACCGCTGACCTCCCTGGATGTGGTGGTGGCGGAGGAGATGAAACAGCTTCTGCGCTCATTAAAACAGGACAGGATCATTATTTTTTCCACCCATATTATGGAGCTGGCCCTGGATTTGTGTGATGAGATCGTGATTCTCAACCACGGGGAGCTGGAGGTGGTGGACCAGTCCAATCTGGACAGCGGGGAGTTTAAGGACAAGATCATACGGGCACTGAAGGAGGAGGAGAATGATTAGGACATTTCGTATTTCTTTTTCGCTGAAAAATACATATCGGGTAAATACGATCCTTTATTCCATAAAACAGATCCCTCTTGTGAAAAAACTACTGCCGGAAAGCCTGTATAAAAGCAGGGGGCTGAAGATATTTGCCAATGTTCTGGCTGCGCTGTGGGAACTGGCCGGTACTTTTTTAGGAAAGTTTTTATATCTTCTGATCCTGGTATTCGGGATAGGGGCCGTTTATGAGAACAAGGGGAACGGGACGCTGTTTGTACATATTTTGTTTTTTCTCACTATGATTGGCGCTTATATGAATACTTATATGTTTAACCCCAGCAATGACAAGTATTATGCCATGATCTTGATGCGTATGGACGCCAGGTCTTATACACTCACCAACTATGTGTATCAAATGGGAAAATGCATCCTGGGGTTTATGCCGTTTCTTATCCTGCTGGGTTTGGGAAGAAAGATTCCTCTTTGGTGTTGTCTGCTGTTTCCGTTTTTTATTGTATCTGTGAAAATGCTGATAGCCTGGAATTATCTTGCTGATTTTAAAAAGAGCGGGGAAAGCAGGGATGAGAATCTGCCGGGCAGACTGGGCTGGGGGCTGACGGCAGTATTCCTGGCAGCTGCCTATGGACTGCCGTATTTGGGGGTCATCCTGCCGCTGTGGTTTATGGCTGCAGTTATGCTCTTATCTTTGGCCGGAGCTTTTGCGGCAGCGGTTTATATGGCGAAATTTGATGGTTACAGGGAATTATACCAGCAGCTTCTGGCTAAATTCAGAAACGGAATGGATTTTAAACAGACCGCAAAAGCAGCCGTTGAGGAGCAGAACCGAAAGCTGATCAGCCAGGATACGGGAATTACAAGCGATAAGAAGGGTTTTGAATTTTTTAATGAACTGTTTGTGCGGAGACATCAGAAGATCCTGTGGAAATCTGTGAAAAGGCAGGCCATGATCTGTCTGTTCCTTTTTGTGGGAATACTGTTTCTGGTCCGGATCAATGAGGATGTCAGAAGGCAGATAAACAGGATGCTCATGGTGTTCCTGCCGTATTTTGTGTTTATCATGTATATGATCAACCGGGGGACCAGTTTTACACAGGCATTGTTTATGAATTGTGACCACAGTATGCTCACCTATTCTTTTTATAAGCGGCCGGAGTTTATTTTAAAGTTGTTTCGGATCAGGCTTCGGGAGATCATAAAGGTAAACCTGCTGCCTGCGGGCGTGATTGGAGTGGGTCTTCCGGTGCTTCTGTATTTCTCCGGGGGGACGGATAATCCGCTGAATTATCTGCTGCTTTTTGTGTCCGTACTGGCTTTGAGTGCGTTTTTTTCGGTGCATTATCTGACTTGCTATTATCTGCTGCAGCCGTATAATGCGGGGACAGAGGTGGTCGGGGGGACGTATAAGATTGTTACCTGGGTGACTTATATTGTGTGTTTTGCGTTTATGAATCTGCGGATGAGTACGCTGGTGTTTGGGTCGGTGGTAACGTTTTTTTGTGTGGTTTATTGTGTGGGGGCTTGTGTGGCGGTTTATCGGGTGGCGGATAAGACGTTTCGGATTCGGAATTAGGAAAGGGGGGGACGGAAAGGGGGACGGAAGGAGCGGCGAGGGGCGGCGGGGGATATATCTGTGGCCGCTCGACGTTGCAGAACCTGTGAACTAACCTCTAACTGCAACTAAGACGCTCACCAGCGGGTTCGCGCCTAAGTTTCCGTAAGAGGTGGATTTCACAGAACCTTCCACTTAACCTCGCTGCCACAGATATATCCCCCGCCGCCCCTCGCCGCTCCTTCCTGGTTTTCGCTGCCGGGAATGTGGGGGGAAGGAAAAGAAAGGAAAAGATAAGATGAAAGAGGAAGCGCTGTTGTATGGTGGGATACAGTGGCGCTTTTTTATTGACTGAGGCTTTGAGGGGTTTGCGGTTTGTTTTGTGTAAAAAGTATTTGATAATGGATACTGTTTTAATGATGACATAGAGGTGTCGTGTTTGGGTGATATACTTATGGTAGGGCTGGAGCAGATAGGAAAAGCTGCGGACCGTTGAGTGTATATAGAAATAGTCTGGAGGAAAAGATATGAAGTATGATTGGAGAAAGCAGGAGAAGGAATTGTATGGGCCTCGGGGGGAGGCAGTGGTTGTGGAGGTTCCAAAACAGAAGTTTATTATGATAAGCGGAAAAGGGGATCCGAATCAGGAGGCGTTTTCTGAGCGGGTTGGCGCGCTTTATGCTCTTGCCTATAGTATAAAGATGCGGTATAAGGCGGAACATAAAGAGGCAGGGCAGGATGAGATGGAAGAATTCGCGGTGTATCCCCTGGAAGGTGTTTGGGATATGGATGACGAAGCCGGGGCTGAAGCCCATGTGCTGGAGGATAAGGAGCGGTTGATCTATACGGTCATGATACGTCAGCCGGACTGTATTACGGAGGAAAGGTATCGGGAAGCCCTTGAGGCAGTAAAGAAGAAAAAAACGAATCCTCTATTGGATGAGATCGCTTTTCGTACGTGTGAGGAGGGGCTGTGTGTGCAGATACTTCACACGGGACTGTTTGATGACGAGCCGGAATCTTTTGAAAAAATGGACCTGTTTTTGAAGGAAAACCAGCTGGAGAGAAAGGGACACACCCACAGGGAGATCTACTTAAAAGATATGAGCCGCACGTCACCAGAAAAAATGAAAACGATCCTGCGGTACAGGGTATGTGAAAAACAGTAAATAATTAAAACAGTCTCATTGCATATTTAACTGTAAGCGGGTATCCTTAAAGCATAAAGGAGGTGTCCTATATGGCAAATGAAGATAAGAAGGATTTTAACGCCATGCTGCATAAAGACACAGGTATGCCTAAGGTACAGATCGTTACGGATGAGAAGACAATACAAAAGTATGGGGGCAGCAGGATGTATTTTGCCCCGCCGCTGTATTATGATGAGGTTATGAAACGTATCCCGGAGGGAAGGCTGACTACAGTGGGGGAAATCCGCAGCTATTTTGCCGAAAACGGCCATGCTGATTTTACAGACCCTATCACAGCCGGTATCTTTGTATCTATAGCGGCATGGGCAAGTTACCAGAGGAATGAGGATATTACGCCTTACTGGCGCACATTGAAGGCCAATGGGGAGCTGAATCCCAAATATCCCGGCGGAGTGGAGGCTCAAAAGGAGAAGCTGGAGGCAGAAGGCCACAGCGTTGGGCAGAAGGGCAGAACGAATATAAAATATTATGTGAAGGACTTTGAGAAAGTATTGTACCCTCTGACGTAGAAAAACAGAATAATACAGGATATAAGGCTCTGAGGCAGTACATGCACCGGAGTCTTATTCAACTGTGTTCACCCGAAAGTGACGAATCTCTCACTTAAAAGTCACCGAAATGTAATCGGTAAGTTCTATGATATGAGTGAAGCACAAGAAAAGGAGGCTCATAGAATGGAGTTTTTAAAAGTTGATAATCTATGTAAGGTCTATGGCAAGGGGGAGAATCAGGTCACTGCGCTGGATCATGTTTCACTGACTATTGAGAAGGGGGAATTTACGGCGATCATCGGTTCTTCCGGTTCCGGCAAATCTACTTTGCTCCATGCCATTGCAGGTGTGGATGTGCCCACAAGCGGGAAGGTGTATCTGAACGGGCAGGATGTGTATTCCCAAAGTAATGAAAAGCTTGCTGTTTTCCGCAGGCGGCAGGTGGGGCTGATCTATCAGTTTCACAATCTCATCCCTACTTTGAATGTGGTGGAAAATATAACGCTGCCCATCCTGATGGATAAGCGTAAAGTCAACAAGGAGCGGCTCAATGACCTGCTGAACCTGCTTGGGCTGCAGGAACGCAGGACGCACCTGCCAAACCAGCTTTCAGGAGGCCAGCAGCAGCGTGTGGCCATTGGTCGCGCCCTGATGAACGCACCCCAGGTCATGCTTGCCGATGAGCCCACAGGAAGTCTGGACAGCCGTAATGGACATGAGATCATCAAACTGCTGAAAGAAAGCAATCAAATGTATGGGCAGACCCTTCTCCTGGTGACCCATGATGAAAATATTGCCCTGCAGGCCGACCGCATCATTGGGATATCTGACGGAAAAGTGGTGCGGGATGAGAGGCAGGTGGCACGGTAATGAACATTTTTCATAAAGTTGCCCTGCAGGGACTGAAAAAGAACCGGACCAGGACTCTTGTAACCATTGTCGGGGTTGCCCTGTCAGCCGCCCTGATCACAGCGGTGGCTGCCTTTGCCGTGTCTCTGCAGAATTATATGATAAACGGAGCGGTGGTGAAATACGGAGACTGGCACATTATGTTTCCGGATGTGGATTCCGCTTTTGTACAGGAACAGGCTGCTGACAGCAGAGCCGCAGACGTGACGTCCGCGGAGAATATAGGTTATGCAGTGCTTGAGGGCGGAGAAAATCCCGATAAACCGTATTTATTTATTTCCGGGTTTGACCGGGAAACTTTTGATATGCTTCCAATCAGCATTTTGTCAGGGCGGATGCCTGAGAACGGCAGCGAAATACTTGTCCCTGCCCATGTTGCGGCAAACGGCGGCGTCCGGATTTCGGTTGGTGATACGCTTACCCTTTCGGTGGGAACCCGCCAGGCCGGGGATGAGAGACTCAGCCAGCACGATCCTTACCGGGCAGGTGAGGAAATGCTGGTTTCCACGGCAGAGAAGACCTATACGGTTGTGGGTATCTGCCAAAGATCGTCTTTTGAGGAGTACGCTGCACCGGGATACACGCTGATAACTATGGCGGATGAGGCAGAGACAGCAGGACGTTTCAGCGCGTTTGTTACCATGGAGAAACCGGGACAGGTCCGTTCTTACGCCAAGAGCGTCGGGGAAGGCCATGCCTATGTGCTGAATGATGACGTACTGCGTTTTATGGGGATCTCAGATGATAAGCTGTTCAATACAATGCTTTATTCCATTGGTATCATAATGGTTGCCCTGGTTATGCTGGGGTCTGTATTTTTGATCTATAATTCCTTTCATATCTCATTAAATGAGCGTACACATCAGTTCGGAATCTTAATGTCAGTCGGCGCTACGGAAAAGCAGCTAAGGAATTCTGTGCTGTTTGAAGGGATCTGCATCGGCGTGATCGGGATCCCAATAGGCATTCTGATAGGTATTCCGGGCATCAAGCTGGTACTTGCTCTTGTGGCAAAGAACTTTGCCAACGTACTCTATGCCAATGTACCACTGACTTTGAAGGTGTCGGTTCCCGCGCTTTTGGCGGCTGGGGTGATTAGTATGGTGACCATTCTGATCTCAGCCTATATTCCTGCAAAGAAGGCGGCAAGAACACCTGTGATGGAGTGTATCCGCCAGACCAATGAGATCAAGGTGGACGCCAAACACATAAAGATAGGTAAATTTACACGGCGATTCTTCGGCCTGGAGGGAATCCTGGCGTCAAAAAACTTTAAGAGAAACAGGCGGAGGTACCGCAGTATTATCTTGTCCCTTACTTTGAGTGTGCTTCTGTTTGTAGCATCCAGTTCTTTTGTTACAGATTTGAAACAGGCATCAGAACAGGCAAAGGTAGTCACTGACTTTGATATCGGCCTTGATGCCAAGAATATGGATGACAGGGAAATGCTGGAGATTTTCGAGAAGCTGAAAACAGCCAAAGATGTTACGGGAAGCTCCTATCAGTCTGTAATGAAGTACACTTGCGCGGTTTCCGTCGAAGAACTCTCAGAGGATTACCGGAAGTCTGTAAATGGGGCGCAGCAGGAGGGGACAGAGGAGCTGTCCGCAGAAATTCAGTTTCTTGATGACAACACCTTTCTGAAAATTGCGCAGGATCTGGGTCTGTCTTCCGGTGCATATACCTTGAAGGACACCGGCATGGGGGAAGAGGTGAAGCTGATCGCTGTTGCTAAAATGGAGGACAAGAGCGGAGAGGCTGAAAATGTGAGTCAGCTTGCCGATCTGTTCAGGAATCCTGCCGAGGAGGTCACGGTCTTTCCGAAAGAAAATGGGGAACCAATTACGGAATGGGGACAAAATGTAAGGATCACCTGTGTGGAAACCGTTCCCCCGGACACCCCGTCTTTTTCAGGCAGTTATGAACAGCAGCCGTACTTTTTCCAGATCATGGCACCCTGGTCTCTTAAAGATAAGCTTGTACCCTCCAATCTGCCGGTGGATGTCAGGGGCAAAGGCCTTACCTTTTTATCGGATGATCCGGCACAGTCCACAGCACAGATGCAGGACATAATAGATGGGACAGGGATCACCTCGGACTACACGCTGCAAAATATTTACGGCCTTTTGGATCAAACCCGTAATATACTGTTCATTGTGAATCTGTTTGCGGTTGTCTTTATCGCCATGATCTCGCTGATCGCGGTGGCCAATGTGTTCAACACCATTTCCACCAATATCAAGCTGCGGAGGCGTGAGTTTGCCATGCTCCGCTCTGTGGGTATGTCGGACCGTGATTTTAATAAGATGATGCGTTTTGAGTGCCTTCTGTATGGGCTTCGGACCTTGTTGTTTGGACTGCCCATCTCCGGGATCCTCTCCTGGGTCATTTATAAAGGAATGGTGATGGGCGGTACGGAGATTGCATTTATATTTCCGTGGAGCAGTCTGGCCATCAGTATACTTGGGGTTTTCCTGGTAATATTTATCACCATGCTGTACGCAACAGAGAAGATACGAAAAGAAAATATCATAGATGCACTCAGGGATGATATGGGCTGATCCTGTATAGGCAGCCGGTCAATAAAAAACGCACTGGTAACGGTGCGTTTTTTTGTGTGTAAATATTTACCAGATGCGTGAAAGGTATTGACAGAACAGAAATTATGTATTAGTATCAAAAATGATAATATTACACAAAGTGAAAATAATAAGCTATCGTGCGTGAGAGGAGGAGGTGCGGCTAATGGATGGGACGGACCTGGCAAAGATAGTCATGAATCCGGTAAGAATGCGGATCGCCCAGTATCTTCTTCTCCATGAACACGGCACAACCGTGCAGATTGGGGAAGAGTTGAGTGACGTGCCAAAGGCCAGCCTGTACAGGCATATGAGGATCCTGGAGGATGCGGGTCTGATACTGGTGGTGCAGGAGAATAAAAAACGGGGAACTGTGGAGAAGGTGTATAAACTCAATCAGGAAAACCCCATGGGCAGCCGAGAGCCTGGAAAAGAGGAAATCGGACAGCTCATACACAGCTCCCTTTTGGGGATCATGGGGGAGTTCCAACGGTATTTGAAGGGAGAAGATGTGGATCCGCGGAGGGATATGATCTCCCTGTCATCCGTGGTCCTGCTTTTGTCAGATGAAGAGTTTCAGGAATTTTTAGGCAAGATGGCAGAACTGTACAGCAGTGTTATGGATCATCAGCCGGACGGGAAACGGAAGCCGAGAAAGCTGACCCTTATCTCGTCCCCTGTAACAGAGGAAAAGAAAAAGAATGAAGGCCTGGGCCGGGAGGAAAGAAAATGTTAGAGATTAGAAATTTTTCAAAGACTTATAAAGGTGGAAAGCGTGCCGTCAGTGATCTGAACCTGCATGTGGAGGCTGGGGATATCTACGGTTTTATCGGACATAACGGGGCAGGCAAGAGTACCACCATAAAGGCAGCGGTAGGTGTTCTGGAATTCGAGGAGGGCGAGATCCTCATTGACGGCAGGGATATCAGGAAGTCACCTGTGGAATGTAAGCAGATATTGGCTTATATTCCGGATAATCCTGATCTGTATGAGCATTTAACAGGGATCCAGTACCTGAATTTTGTGGGGGACATTTACGGGGTTGGGGCAAAAGAGAGAAAAGATCTAATCCAGAAATACGGCGATATGCTGGAGATCACCAGCAGCCTTGGTGATTTGATCTCCTCCTATTCCCATGGGATGAAACAGAAGACTGCCATTATCTCCGCACTGATCCACAAACCGAAACTCATGGTGCTGGATGAACCTTTTGTAGGGCTTGACCCAAAAGCAACCCATACACTGAAGGAAGTCATGCATGAGATGTGTGAGAACGGCAGTGCGATTTTTTTCTCCACCCATGTCCTGGATGTGGCGGAGAAACTTTGTAATAAGATAGCAATCATCAAGGGCGGAAGCCTGATGGTGTCAGGCAGCACCAAAGAGCTGACCCAGGATGAATCGCTGGAGAGCCTGTTCCTGGAGGTGATCGACCATGACAAAGAGTAAATGCTGGCTGCTTTTTAAGACCCAGATGAAAAATGAATTCGGCAGGAGCCTGAAATCCAAGGGCAGAAAAATAACCTCCTTTGCCGTAGGCCTGGTTATCCTGATGATCGCATTTTATGCCTATATGCTTGCTTATGGACTTGGAAGCATGGGAATGGAAGAAGTGATCCCCAGCTACGGCGTTGCCATCACAGGGCTGATCACCTTGTTCTTTACCGCACTCAAGACAAACGGGGTATTGTTTGCCTATAAGGAATATGACATGATGATGTCCTTTCCGGTGAAAACCAGCACGGTGATCGCCAGCAGATTTTTAACCATGTATGTACTGAACCTGCTTTTGACAGCGGTTGTCCTGATCCCTATGGGAGTCGGATATGCGCTCTATGCTGTCCCGGGTGTGGGATTTTATCTGGAATGGATACTGGGGATACTGGCAGCACCGCTGATCCCCACCACGCTTGCGGCCCTGCTTGGCACACTTATCATTCTTTTTTCATCCAGATTTAAATATGCAAACGCGGTGGTTACAGTGATTTCCATTGCCGCCACACTTGCGGTTCTGGTGCTGTCTATGGGAATGGGACAGTTTGCGGAAGATCTGGATATGAGCCAGATCCATTCTATCAGTGAAATGATCCTGGAGCAGGTTCACAGGCTCTATCCGCCTGCCGCCCTGTTTTTCCACGGCATCGTCAGGGGGAATATAGCGGCTATGGCCGGTTTTCTGGTGGGTTCCCTTTTGTGGTTTTATCTTTTTGTAAAGCTGATATCTCCGGTTTACAAAAGGCTGAACACCTCACTGGTGACTTATCATTCCCGTTCAGATTATAAGCTGACAGAGCTGAAGGCATCATCCCAGATAAATGCCCTCTACCGGAAAGAATTGAAACGCTTCTTTTCCACCACGATCTACTGCCTGAATATGGGGATGGGGTGCCTGATGACCCTTGTTCTTACGATTGCCATGATATTTATAAGCAGTGAACAGCTTGATGCAATGACAGGGATTCCAAACATGGCAGAAATGGTATCCAGGGTTCTGCCATTTGCAGTCAGCGCTCTGCTGTCCATGAGCTGTACTACCTGCATTTCCCTGTCACTGGAGGGTAAGAACCTGTGGATATTAAAATCCATGCCCATTGACGATATGACCATTTGCAAAAGCAAGATTTTAATGAACCTTACCCTGCAGATCCCGGCTGCCCTGCTGGCGGCGCTGGTCATCAATATCCGGTTCCCCCTGACACTGTCCATGAGGGTACTCATGTTTGTCACCCCTGTGGTGTGTTCGCTTTTTAATACCCTATGGGGGATGTTCATCAATCTGAAGATGCCGGATTACAACTGGACTTCTGAGACTGTGCTGGTGAAGCAGAGTCTGCCGGCCATGGCAGGAATGCTGGGCGGCCTTGTGGGAGGCATAATTCCGGTGCTGGCTGTTTTGGTGTTACAGAAAATAGATGCAGGCCTGCTTACGGCAGCCATCACAGCAGTTGTTCTGCTGGGCGCCTGGGGACTTTGGGGGCAGATCAAAAGATCAAAGATCTGATATTCTGCCTCCAGTCAGGCTTTTACATCTCTCTTTTTCAGCAAAAGGATGCCGGCAGCAGAGAAAAGCAGGAAAAAGAAAAGGACGCTCAGGAAAAAGAAGAGGGACTGTCCGGCTAATGTGTCTTCATTTTTGTTGGAGTTCATGCCCATGAGCATCAGCGAGTAAGGCCAGTACAGTCCCAGCCCTTTGTTGCTGATGACCAGTCCAAGTACACCGCCCGCCAGGGCGATCCCGATGGGCACGGAAAAGCTTCGGATGCACATGGACAGCAAAAGCTGGAGAGCACCGATGGCCATGGCAGCCAGGGTTCCGCGCAGGAGCCAGGAAAGGATCTGTGCTGGAACCCCTCCGGGAAGCCCGACGAGTTTTCCACATAGGAGAAAGAGCACAGCCAGCCATACCTGGGTTATGACAGTTACCTTAAAGATGACCGCCAGTTTTGAGAAAAATATATCAGGGATGGAGACAGGTGCAGTCATAAGTACATTCCAGTTGTGGTTCAGATGCTCCAGGCGCCAGAGATAAGAGCAGTACAGGGCGATCAGGGGCGCATAAAAGAAGCAGGCATAAAACAGGGAAAGCTGGGACCAGAGGGAATACCATTTTCCGGTGAGGATGCCCAGATTCTGCTGATAATTGAACGTGCCCATTACAGCGGGAATGATAGGGATGATAACACAGGCTGCCCAGATAACAGAATGGCGCAGCTTTTTATTTTCGGCTTTTATACATAGGTTAAGCACAGTTTACACCTCCTTTTTTATAAAGACTGTCCGGCAGATGAAGAAAAAGATCAGACCGAACAATATGAAAAGTACAAAAGTCCTTGTTGGAAACGGGATACTGTAAAAGGACATGATACGTGTCCGGTTGTCGTAATGCATGCCGTAGGGGGTAAAGGCCGAGAAGTATCCCCAGAGTACAAATCGGGCTGCTGTCGGTGGGAAAAACATGGAAAACAGACCTAGGAAGGAACCGATCAGCCCTGCCAGCAGCGGTACGATCTGGTTGTTTGACATTAGAGATAAAAAATGCTGCAGGGTCAAAAGAACAAGGCCCACCAATGTGCTTGTTCCCACATGGAGCAGGATCAGATCAAGGGGCATTTCCTGGGTGAAATGGCCTAAAAGACCTGAAAGGGGAATCAGGATTCCCTCACCCACTGTGAAAGCCACCAGATATTTCATTTCAAATATAAATTTCCAGTCATAAAATTTTTCTCTCTTCTGAAGCGTATAAAGCAGCTTTAAGGTATTCCCCTTGATCTCCATATCGCAGAGACGGCTGGCGATGACGGCTGTCATAACAGGCACCAGGACCACATTCAGCAGTGGGAGCTGATACAGAAGAAAGGAATATCCCATAGCCAGATCATCGGCGTCAAAAGAATTTCTGCTCACAGAGATCCATAAATACAGGATGACCAGAAAGCCCAGAGGGATCAGCCATATTCTGCGGCGTTTTTGTTTCTGATGTTCAGCAGTCAACTCTCTCATAAACTGATGCTCCTTCCCGTAAGATTGAGGAAAATATCCTCCAGGCTCTTCTGTTGTTCTTCCAGACGGAGAATCCCCAGCCTGTTTTCTGACAGGATACTTCCGGTACGGAGAATATCTCCATCCTGATCAGAGTTTAAATATAGAGTTTCTTTTTCTATCACCACGGGAAGCCCGGAATGTTTTAAGAGCAGAAAGGACTGCCGGTCATCTGTGGTATGCAGTTTCATACGTGCCTGACTATGCTCATGCAGACTTGTGAGTTTGTCCTGGAAGACCAGGGCGCCTTTGTTGATAATGCCCACATGGGTTGCCATCTGGTCCATTTCCGCCAGAAGATGGCTGGAGACCAGGACAGTCATACCAAAACGCTCGGGGAGTGTGCAGATGAGTTCCCGCATCTCCTGAATGCCTGCAGGGTCCAAGCCGTTTGTGGGTTCATCCAGAAGCAGCAGGCGGGGATGTCCAAGCAGGGCGGCAGCCAGTCCAAGGCGCTGTTTCATGCCCAGAGAGTATTGTCCCACTTTTTTGTGCTGCTGTTTTTCCATACGGACAGTCTGTAATACCTCGTCAATGGAATTCTCGGGAACTTGTTTCAGCGTGCAGATGATTTGCAGATTTTCCCGCCCGCTCAGATGTCCGTAATAGGATGGGGACTCGATCAGAGAGCCGGTATCCTTTAGGATGGCGAGGCGGTTCCGGCTGTTTACTGTTTTTCCAAGGACTGTGATGGAGCCGGCAGTGGGTTTCGCCAGACCAAGGATCATTTTCATAGTGGTGGATTTGCCGGCGCCGTTGGGACCCAGGAATCCGTAGATGCAGCCCCCGGGAACCTTTAAATCCAAATCTTTTACCACCTGCTTTTTTCCATATTGTTTTGTAAGGGAAGAAGTTTCAATGACAATTCCCATAATGTTACCTCCTTCATTAGTTGGATTTCATGGTCCATCTTACAGCAGGGAACTTAAAAAGGACTGAAGACTGCCTTATTTTTACCTTAAATTTTCCGTACTTTGTGGATATCAGGTGGAAAATGTTTTATCATGAAAGCAGATATTGGGGATAGAGGAGGAAATCCGCATGAATTTGTATGACTGTAAAATTTTACTGATAGATGACAATAAAGAGCTGACTTCCATGATTTGCGGGATACTGAAAAAGAACGGGTTTGATACCGTATACACGGCGGGAGACTGCAGCAGCGGGATGGAAGTGTTTTTAAGGGAACAGCCCCAGCTTGTGATCCTTGATATTATGCTTCCGGACGGGGACGGATTTACGCTGTTCCGCAGGCTCAGAGAGCAGTCACAGGCACCGATCCTTTTTCTTTCCGCAAAGGATGAGGACAATGACCGTCTGTTTGGTCTGGGTCTGGGGGCAGATGATTATATTACAAAGCCGTTTCTTCCCCAGGAGCTGATCTTGAGGATCCAGGCTATACTGAAACGCGTTTATTTTTCTTATTTTCAGCCGCCTTCGGAGGAGGGCACACTGATCCTGGGAAATCGAAGGGTTTTATTTGAAAATGCGCAGGTGATCAGCAGCGGCGGAACCATCTCTCTGACGGCCAAGGAACTGCTCCTGCTGAAGAAACTGAACCGGGACAGGGGAAAGATAGTTACCTTTGATGCTATCTGCCAGGCTGTGTGGGAAGATTCCTATTATGGCTATGAAAATACTCTGATGGTGCATATCCGCCACCTGCGGGAGAAGATAGAGGAGGACCCGTCACATCCTGTCTGGATCCAAACGGTCAGGGGCCTTGGTTACAGGCTGAAAAAGGAGGATGAGACACAGGGATGAAAAGTTTATGGAAGATCAGCCGCAGGTATATCCTGACGGCTGTATTTATTACGGTCTTTGTAGTGTTCATCAATCTGGCTGTGTTTTTTTATCTGGCATATACCAGTATGTCGGATGGGCAGCAGCAGATGGGAGGAACGTCCGTGCGCCGGAATATGGAGCGTATCAGCAGCGGGATCTCCAGACAAGGGACAGACTACAGGCTGTCCCCGGAAGGTTGTGAAATTCTGGGGAAAACGCCGTTTCAGTGGGCCATGCTTCTTGACAATGAGGGAAAAACCGTGTGGGAGTACGACCTTCCGAAGGAGATACCCAGACAGTACAGCATACCGGATGTGGCTGCATTCAGCCGATGGTATCTGGAGGATTATCCTGTCTATATCTGGCAGCATGAGGACGGGCTTCTGGTTTTTGGATGCAGTAAGGATAGTATCGTAAGGATCAGCACCATTATGGATGCAACTTTGATGAAAAATGCCGGATGGAACGCAGGTATATTCTGTATCCTGAATATTCTGCTGCTTCTCTGTCTGGCACTTTGGTTCGGTTATCGTTTTTACAAAGCACTGAAGCCTGTTGCATGGGGCATTGAGGCTCTTTCTAAAAAAGAGAAGGTGGAAATTGCGGAAAAGGGAATCACGGATGAACTGGCGGCAAAACTGAATCAGGCATCCGACATCCTCTGTCAGCAGAACCTCAAACTGGAGCAGAGGGACAATGCCCGGACAGACTGGATCGCAGGGGTCTCTCATGACATCAGGACCCCCTTGGCATTGATCGTGGGGTATGCGGATGAATTGGAAAAGGATGGGGAATTGTCAGAAACACATCGGGAAAAAGCGGCTGTGATACAGAAGCAGAGTCTTATGATCAAACAGCTCATATCAGATTTGAATCTGACATCAAAGCTGGAATACCAGGCCCAGCCACTATCCACCGCGGAATATTCCCCGGCAGAGCTATTGCGGGAATGCGCGGCAGACTACTATAACCAGGGGCTGGATGACAGATATGAGATAGACCTGCAGATTGGGCAGGAGGAGGAGAGTATACGTCTGATTGGAGATAAGGGGCTTATGCTCAGGGCATTTTGCAATCTCATGGGGAACAGCATCCGCCATAATCCGGAGGGATGTACTGTTTTTGTGAAAATGGCAGGGGAGGGGAATAGGGCTGACATTCTATTTTCAGACAGCGGGCCTGGGATTCCGGCTGCTGTGATTGGAGTATTGGAACACCCTGATCTTTATAAAAATGCTGCTGTACATGTCATGGGACTGCGCATTGTCAGGCAGATCGTGGAGGCACACAAGGGCAGTGTGGAATTTGTAAAAAAGGAATGGGAGGATGGATACGCAGCAGAGATCCATATGTAGACAGACGCCCGGAATGGTGTTCCGGGCATCCGGGCAGATAAAGGGATGCAGCGTCAGGATAGATAATGCAATACTCTGTTGTAGCCGTTTTTATACTGCTCCGCCTGATTGTACTCTGCTTTTCCCACGTAAGTGTCGATCAGGTCGTAAACAAGGTTGTAGTATTTTCTGCGTTCTGTTCTATCGGGAGAAAGATAAGCAGCTTTGTCTATCTGATAGCCCTCCAGAAAACGGTCAGTGATCATCCATCCTGAGGCCATTTCAAAGTCAGGGTCACCCCATATTGCCCGGTCTCCGTCTATAATTGCAGCCAGGCTCCAGGAATCCCTGTTCTTTTTCAGCAGCAGGTTACCTTCCCAGAGGTCTGTGTGAACCAGGCATGGAAGGGTGATCTTATCAAACAGCGGCCTATTTTCGGAGAACAGGGAGAGGATTGCATCCGCTTCCTGCCGGGTAAAGGCATTGTGATCTACAGAGCGTTCCAGAATGTCAGAGACATAGTGGTGCAGAAAAGCATACCAGGACGTAAAACCACGGTCATGCATACAGTCATAGATACATCCGAACTGCCGGGAAGTGATGCTGTGCATGACTGCCGCTAACCGGCCTGCCTCCTTATGAAGACTTTTCTTTTCCTCTTCGGAAAGACCTGCTTTTAGCATGACTGTGCTGTCCAAATATTCCGTCAGCATAAAATCCCTGTCCAGCAGACTGCGCGATGTGTCTGTGACCAGGATGCGGGGACAGGGAATGTCATGGCTTTCAAATAGCTGGTATACATGGGCTTCCGCCTCCATCAGATGCTCCTCAAACCCAAGAAGCAGGTGACGGTTTACCGGACCAAGGCGGAGAATGACCTTTTTCTTGTGGGGGCCGCAGACTAATTGGTATGTGGTATTAAAAAGTCCGCCTTCCATGAGCCGGGCTTCCCTGATGTCCTGTGTGTTAAGGTGGCGGGAGGTGATCCTTTTCATATCTTCCGGGGTGATCTCCCGAAAAAGACTGCTTTCTGTATTCATTTGTTTGATTTCCTCCTTTGGGGGCTGTCTCCGGAGACCTTTTTGATCCGGCGTCCGGAGCAGAGATTTTATCTTATCATACAAAATGTGTGAGGGACTGCCCAGTGTAAAAATTCCAGTTTTACCATCTAAACTTGATATATAAAAATGGGCAGGGTATAATAAGAATCATTATGCGGAATTATTGGGTTTGAGCTGATTTTAAGCATATAAAGTTGACACTGCCAAAGGGAAAGAGGAGGAAATAAAATGAATTTAAAAGAGTTTAAGTGGACGCGTATGCCGAAGAGCTATAAAATATGTGATGATAAAATTGAAATTGTAACAAAACCCCATACGGATTTGTGGCAGAGAACTTATTATCATTTTCAAAATGATAATGCCCCGGTTTTACAGCTTGAAACGGATGAAAAATATTTTAGTTTTGTTGTAAAAGCAGATTTTGCAGAAAGTCATCATAGATTTGATCAATGCGGTGTCGTTATGTATCTGGACAGCGAAAACTGGTTAAAAGGCTCTATAGAGTATGAAAATGAAGCATACCAGCATCTGGGAAGTGTTGTAACCAATCATGGATATTCGGATTGGGCAACTACCGCTATAGATGCTTCTGTTAAATCCATGTGGTATCGTTTAAGCAGAAGAGAAGATGATTATTGTATAGAGTGTTCTTTTGACGGGATTACTTTTAGCCAGATGAGAGTGTGCCATATGTTTAAGGGCGGGGAAAAAGTTGCCTTTGGCATTTATGCCTGTTCCCCGGAAGACTCTTCCTTTAAAGCAGTATTCACTCATATGCAAATCATGGAATGCCAGTGGAAAGCACATGATGGACAGCAGCCGGACATGGATTAAAGGGTAAAAATAGAGCTGTATTTGTTTCCTTGCGGCTGCCATAAAACACACACCACCATATAATTTAAATGTAGGACAGGGCTGTCGCACGTTTTAGTGCTTCAGCCCCTTTAAAGAACCGGATGATTCAATATACGATTCGATGGATGAAATGATATTATATTATATTCACGGTACAATATAGGTAGGGTCCGTTGGGGGAATATTCCTATGCGCCCCGGTGCATCTGAAGTTTTACATTAAACCGTAGTCCTGATATAACTGCATTCGGTAATCTTTGTTCTCCGCCGCATGGAGGATTTTATCTAACCCATTTTCTGCCGCCAGCTTTTGCACTAACTGGGAAAATTTAGCTTCCCCCTGGTTGATTCCGATTTTCTTTCCGGCATCCATTCCGGCTTCCACTCCAGCCTCATATCTTTCTTCCAGCCATTCCTGCATTCCTCTGCACATATCGCAGCCTCCTCTCTCTGTTCTTATCTTTTCTTTTAATTTGATCAGTTCTTCAATGTGACTCACCACACACAGCATATCGTATGCATCTTCCCGTAGATTCCGGAATACCGTTTCGTTTTCCTGTACATATGTTTTAAGCGTTTGTTTGTTCCTGTCATTTTGTATGAATCCGAATACATACCTGACGTCTGTTTTAAATACACTCAGATCAGGCAGTCTTCGCACATCTACCACAGTTATTTCATAATCACAGATAACTTTTTCCAGTTCTGCCGGAAGTCCTTCTGTCTGCATCATCTCCTTTAATCTGATGGGCGCTGTCCAGCGTCTCTGCCCATAATACACAACTGTGTGGATACAAGGTATAAGCGTCTTGAAGCTCTCCTCCTTTAACTGCCGCCCATAGGTCATACAGCCATACTGAAAGTTTCGCACCACCATGGTATGATCTACAGCACTTTGATTCTCGATACCGAAGATACCATAGCTCTTCCCTTCGTACATCATATTGATATCTTTTCGCCGCTGGATGCCTGCTTTGCCTTCATCAAGCCCACTGACATCGGAGTCTATGGGGCGTAGATTCCGCGGATCAAGTAACGACTTACCTGCTCCGTACACACCATTATGCAGATCTGCAAAGCGCTCCGGGTCGGACAGATAGATTTTTTCTGCGATATCTTTTTCATGCATTTGTCACTCCTTTTCGACAAATGCAATGTATGTATTTACTTATAGTATAAAACATCAGAACATATTTTTCAAGTATACCAATGAAATTGCATCTGTCTTATTCAATTTTTGTATTCTGGAAAAATCGGCTGATTCGCCAAGAATTATAAGATATGTATTCCAGTTCAAAAATTATAGCAGAGTTTCATAAGAAATGCAATAAAAATCGCTTCGCAATCTACGCAATGGACTGGATGCCTGCTGGCACGTTATTGTTTACTCCGTGTCCAGTAACACGCTTCGCGATGCCCAGATATGGAGAGGATCGAGGAACGTTAAACAGCGCCGGGAAAGGTGCTGCCGCTCCGGGAGGAAAACCGAAAGCTGACTTGACACCGGTCTGTGAGAGTGCTACACTAAAATTCCTTTCCAAAGAATCGGAAAGCTCTACCACGGGTTTCCCTGGCAAAATCCAGGGATATAGTGACCGCTTGGCAAGATATTTTTTAATATTACTACCAGGAGGAAAAAACAAAATGATCGAAGTGCAGCACCTGTGCAAAACCTTCCGCGTGGCTAAGCGCGGTGCGGGATTTGGACAGGCAGTAAAGACTCTGTTCCATCGGGAATATGAGGAAGTGAAGGCGCTGGATGACGTCTCCTTTTCCATCAGGGAGGGAGAAATGGTTGGTTATATTGGCCCTAACGGCGCGGGAAAGTCATCTACAATTAAAATCCTCAGCGGAATCCTTACTCCGGACAGCGGCGTGTGCCGGATTAACGGAAGGGTTCCCTGGAAGGACCGTACGGCCCACGTAAAGGATATCGGTGTTGTCTTTGGACAGCGGACGCAGCTTTGGTGGGATGTGCCGGTCATTGATTCTTATGAGCTTCTGAAGGACATTTACAGCATATCTAATGACACATATCAGTCCAATCTGGAGGAGCTTACATCCCTGCTGAATTTATCAGAACTGCTGAAAACACCGGCCAGACAGTTGTCCCTGGGCCAGAGAATGCGCTGTGAGATCGCGGCATCTCTGCTTCACAGCCCAAAGATCCTGTTTCTTGACGAACCAACCATTGGACTGGATGCAGTGTCAAAGCTGGCGGTACGGGATTTTATTGTGAAATGCAATGAGAAATATCATACCACCGTCATCCTGACCACCCACGATATGCAGGATATTGAAGCGCTGACAAACAGGATCATTCTCATTGGCAAAGGGAAGATCCTGCTGGACGGTACCCTTTTTGATATACCGGGAGTGGGAAAGGGTTTGGACCTGGCAGTGGCGGAGCTATACCGTCGTTTCCGTATATAAGGGGGCGGTGTATATGAAAAAGTATCTGTCTTTTTTCAGGCTCCGTTTCTCCATGGGGCTTCAGTACCGCGCTGCAGCTGCAGCCGGGATCATGACACAGTTTGTTTGGGGAGGCATGGAAGTGCTGGTATTCCGTGCATTTTACCGGGCAGATCCGGGGGCTTTTCCCATGACGCTGCAGGCGACCTGTTCCTACATATGGCTCCAGCAGGCATTTCTTGCCCTGTTCATGGCCTGGCTTATGGAAAATGAGATCTTTGACTGCATCAGAAACGGCAATGTCTCCTATGAGATGTGCCGCCCTCTGGATATTTATAACATGTGGTTTACAAGAAGTGTGGCTAACCGTGTTTCAAAGGCAGTTCTGCGGTGTATGCCTATTTTGCTTGTAGCTGCAGTGGTTCCCGCCCCTTATGGTATGACACTGCCTGTTTCCCCGGAGGCAGCCGTTTTGTTTACAGCCGGTATGGTGTTGGGAGTGCTGGTAGTGACTGCGTTCTGTATGCTTGTGTATGTAATTACCTTTTTCACCATTTCACCGGATGGAGTGCGGATGGTGGCAGTCTCGGCAGTGGAGCTGCTGGCCGGAAGTATCATACCCATTCCCTTCTTTCCGGATTCTGTGAGAAAGATTCTGGAATTGCTGCCCTTTGCAGCCATGCAGAATGTGCCTCTGCGTATTTACAGCGGGGATCTGGCAGGAGAGGCGGCAGTAACTGCGCTTTTGCTGCAGGTATTCTGGCTGGCAGTGCTGGTTCTTATGGGAAAGCTTCTGATGTACAGGGCAGAGAAGAAGATTTCCGTGCAGGGAGGGTGAGAGGATGGGATATTTGCGGTTATATAAAAAGTATCTGCAGATCCAGATACAGAGCATGATGCAGTACAAAGCCTCCTTTTGCCTTACGGCTGTGGGGCAGTTTCTGGTGTCCTTCAATGTGTTTCTGGGTGTGTATTTTATGTTTCAGAGATTCCATGAGGTGGAGGGATTTACATACAGCCAAGTGCTTCTGTGTTTTGCGATCACACTGATGGAGTTTTCTCTGGCGGAAGCTTTTGCCAGAGGGTTTGATACTTTTTCCTCCACGATCAGCAACGGGGAGTTTGACAGGATCATGGTGCGGCCGAGAAATGAGATCTTCCAGGTACTGGCAGGCAGGATCGAGCTTACCAGGATCGGAAGAATGCTGCAGGCCGTGGTGATGTTTGCATACGGGATCGCCAAAAGCCATGTGGAGTGGACATGGGATAAAGTGCTGACGGTGGTGTTCATGCTGCTTGGCGGGACTGCAGTTTTTACCGGGATCTTTCTGATCTACGCGGCAATCTGTTTTTTTACCATCGAAGGGCTGGAATTCATGAATGTGCTTACAGACGGGGCACGGGAATATGGAAAATATCCGGTTGCCATTTACGGAAAGAGAGTTTTACAGTTCTGTACTTTTGTTGTGCCTTATGCGCTGATCCAGTATTATCCCCTTTGTTATATATTGGGGCAGGACAGCAGAGGATATTATATGTTCCTGCCGCTTTTGGGAGGTGTTTTTCTGCTGCCGTGTTATGGGCTTTGGAAGATAGGGGTGAGGCATTATAAGTCGGTAGGTAGCTGAGGTAACGGTTGTGCCTTCCTCTGCTCCGCGAGGGGCTGCCTTGCAATTGCAAGGCGATTCCACAGCCACGTGCCAGAATCCGGGTTTACTTTTTCTGCCGCGGGCGGTAGAATAAGGATAAGAGCAAGAGTCCGGAGGAAGGATATGGCAGAGGGATACGAACATTCAGAGGAAAAAGATTATCTGGAAGAGATGCTGGATAATTTTGCAAAAGCCACAGAGCTGGGAATCATAGCGGTCAACACTTACGGCGAAGTTTTCCTTGCCAGTAAGGACTACTATGAGTGTGCATACTGCCGCCAGGTACAGAATACAGAGGTGGGGAGGGCACGCTGCAGACGTACCTACAAGAAGGCGTGCAGGCAGGCATTTTTGTGGCGGGAGCCGTATTTTTTTGTATGCCATGCCGGACTTGTCATGTGGGCAGTCCCAATCTATGCGGATGGGACGGAGGTGGGGGCTGTCATGTGCGGACAGGTCCTTTTGTGGGAACCGGACCATATTTTCTGTCAGGATGCGGAGAAATTCTGCCTTAATGAGAACGATAGGCGGGAAATGGCCCAGGGGGTGAAAAAGTTGCGCGTGATCTCTGCAAACCAGTGTCAGTCCTCTGCCAATCTCCTTCAGGTCATGATGCAGTATCTTTCCAAGACACAAAACGCCATTTTCATGGACCAGAAGAATCTTATGAGCTGGCGTGATGCCATGACCGCCAGGATAGAAGAGAGAAAAAAGACACTGGAAAACGAAAAATTTGACTGGTCAGTTTATCTGAAAAGGGAGAAGCGCTATCTCCAGTATGTGCGTATGGCTGATAAGGAAAAAATACAGAACATGCTGGAGATGCTCTTCACGGATATTGAGATACTGTGTTCCTACGACAGATCTCTTGTGAAGTCAGCGCTCCATGATTTTATGGCTGTGACTGCCAGGGCTATTGTGGAGGCCGGGGCGGACAGTGAGGTGGTCATGAACGGTGTGAAACATTACAGGCAGGATATGAAGCGTGTGGAGAACATTGAGGAGATGATGGAACTCACCTATCGGATGCTGAACCGCTGGTTTGACAGCATTTACCTTCTGGGGACAGATGATCATATCAGTGTCATGAAAAATGTCAGAGAGTACATAGAAGAAAATTTTGACAGGAAGATCACCCTGGATGATATCTGTAGCCATGTATTTTTAAGCAGGTCCTATCTCTGTACCTTGTTTCGCCAGAAGACCGGCGGGACCATAAATGATTATATCCTGAGGGTCAGGATTGAAAAATCCATAGAATTAATGGGAAACAGGGAATTGAGTATAAAAGAGATCATGAAACAATGCGGCTTTGAAAGCCAGAGTTATTATACAAAAACATTCCGTAGGCTGATAGGGGTCAATCCGGGACAGTACAGGAACAAGTTCTTATAGGAGATGCAGAATGGATATATATGAAGAAATCAGACGAAACCTTCTGAGCGGGAAGGCCGATGAGGTGGTAAATTTGATAAAAAAAGCGATCGCTGTCTGTTATCCTCCGGAATCGGTGCTGAAGGAAGGGTTGATTCTGGGTGTGGATACATTGGCGTATAAGTTCCGCAACAGTGAAGTCTGTGTACCGGAGGCGCTGAGGGTGGCCCGCGCGCTGAATGCAGGTCTCAGATGTCTGACCCCTTATCTGGACCAGGGAGGTGCCAGGCAGTGTACAGCCGTTATCGGTACCGTTGAGGGGGATATGCATGACATTGGAAAGAATCTGGTCAAGATATACCTCTCTACCCTTAACATAGATATTGTGGATTTAGGTGTGGATGTGAGCAGAGAGGAATTTGCCCAGGCAGCTATGGAGCACGAGGCCAGACTTGTCATGGCTTCGGCACTTCTGCCTACAACGGTCTGTGAGTTGAAGGGCGTGATAGAGGAGTTGGAGAAGTCAGGAATCAGGGACAAGGTTGTGGTCTTCGTGGGAGGTCTGTCTGTGAGCAAAGAATACGCGGAGGAGATCGGAGCCGATTATTATACCAGGGATGCCATTGAACTGCGGGATTTCCTGAACAAAAATTTGACCAAAATCCTGAAAGAAATATAGAGCAATAAATAGAAAAATACAGCAAAAGTAATAGGCCTTGTTCTGTGGTATCCTGGATGTATCAAAAGAAGATGCGTATCGGGGATACAACAGAACAAGGTTTTTATTTTATGGAGGAGGTAAAACATGAGACCAACGATCAAATATTTAAGCGACGCGGAAGTAATTCGGGTACATGAAAAAGCATTGGAGATGCTGGAAAATCTGGGGATGAAATTTGAGGGTGCAGAGGCAAGAGAATATTTTGCAAAAGCCGGAGCAGAAGTATCCGGACAGATCGTTAAGATACCCCGCAGCATCATTGAGGAAGGACTGAAGACAGTTCCAAAGAGAGAGGAGTTCGTTTTATACGGAAGGACTCCCGACAAAGACGTACATGTGAAAGACAGGGTTCCGTCTCTGGCTGCTATGACCATGGCTACCCACGTACTGGACCCGGAGACCGGGCTGCGCAGAAAAGCTACAGACAGAGACCTGGCCCTGATCACAAGGATCATGGAAAAGCTGGATACCGTAACCATAGCCAGTGCGCTGGTCACACCTCAGGATGTGCCTATGGCAGCGTCAGACTGGTATACCTGGGCCACCTCGATCAAAAATACTACAAAGCATATTACCGGGGGAGCTGTTGGAAAAGAGGGGGTGCGGGATGCTATAAAAATGGCCAGCCTGGCAGTGGGAAGCGAAGAAGAATTCCTGAAACGGCCATTTATATCCTTCTGGGTCCTGACCATGCCGCCGCTCCGTGTGGATGAGAATACGTCGAATGTTTTAATGGAGGCAGCCGTTCATAAAGTTCCCTCTGTCATCAGTTCCGGAGGAATCCTGGGTATGACATCACCTATGTCAGTGGAGAGTGCGCTGGTGCATACCCATGCGGAGACATTGGCTTGTATTGCCCTGTCACAGTTAGTAAATCCGGGGGCGCCTGTCATCTATTCCAGCTATGTGCGCAGTATGGATATGAAGACTATGTGTATCAATATGTCCTCACCGGAGAGTATCATCATGAAGGTTGGCATGTCACAGATGGGGGATTACGTGGGTCTGCCTACGAAAATGCCGGCCAATCTGCGTGACGGCAAGGTACTGGATGCACAGGCCGGATTTGAGACCGGCATGGGCGGACTTGCGGGAGCATTGAGCTGTGACTTCATCGTCTCCATGCAGCTTGACATGGACCTTATGGTGGACTTCGCGGATATGATATATTCGGATGAATGTATGCAGATCCTCCAGCGGATGGCCCGCCCTCTCAGCTTTGACGATGAGACGCTGGCCTATGACAATATGGAGGAGGTAGGTCCGGGTAATACGTTCCTTGAGACAGACCATACATTTGAGCATTTCAAAGAGGAGATCTGGATGCCTAGATACATGGAAAGGGGTACCTGGGAGAACTGGGAGGCAAACGGCAGCCGGGATATCCGCAAAGTATGCGCGGAGAAGGTGAATGTCATGCTGAAAGAATTGGAGGATTATGAGATCCTGCCGAAAGAAGTGAGGGATGCCATTGACGCTGTGGCGGCAGGTTCCACGGAGAAGGCGAAGAACATCAAGCGTTAGAGGGGAGCGGATGCTTATGGATAAGACAAAAGGCAAGACCATAGGGCTGCTGGCCATGGTGGTAGTCGTCACGATTTACGGTGTGTCTTATATTTCCAGAGCTGTGATCAGTGAATACCTTCCTACGGTAGTGATCCTGGGAATCCAGATGGCGATTATGACGATCTTGTTTACCGGATATAATCTTTTGACGAAAAAAAAGATGAAGGTTAAGACAAAGGATTGGGGTCTTATCATCCTGTCCGGCTTGTTTGGCACCACCTTTTTCCATGGTTTCACGATTCTGAGTGTTACCTCCATAGGCGCTACGGTTTCGTCCCTGCTCTTTGGGTTTGCGGCTGTTTTCGCATTGATCATGGAAATTGTGTTTTTCCACAGGAAGAAGACAAGATTGGGGATTTTGGGAATCTTGATCTCCCTTGTAGGGGTATATATCCTGATGGGGGTAAAAATAGGGGACCTGATGTCCACCAATTTCAAGGGATATGCCCTGTGCCTTCTGAGCACTGTTTCCTGGGTGGTCTACTGTTTCCTGACAGACAGGATATCATCCGGTTACGAGAAGACGGTATTGCTGAACTACCAGGCGCTTGTGGGCGCTGTCACCACACTGCCGTTCTTATTCTTCTATCAGATAGAGCCGTCGGTTTTGGCAAAGCCTTCCGTCTTCATGAATTTGATCGTGCTGGGCGTGTTTAATTCTACATTTGCTTATTTTTTGAACATTTTTGCAATCAAAAAGATTGGTGTGCTGCTGTCGAACCTGATGCTGGATTTTCTGCCTGTAGTCACGATCCTGATCTCACTTGTGCTGTACAAGACCATACCTACAGCCAATCAGATAATCGGAGGTATTATTATTCTGGCTTCTGTGTTTATGCTGGATAAAGACCAGAGGAATCTGGATGCGCAGTCATGAGATAAAGAAGAGATAGCAGAAAGCGGGCTGTCTGTTCCTGAAAGGGAGCGGATGGCCTGTTTACTGTTTACAGGCCGTCTCAAATATCTCCCACAATATCCTGCAGTGCCTCCAAAAAGCGGAGTGCCAGTTTACTTATCATCATATGTTCATTGCGGATCTGTCCCACAGTGAGTTTCCCCTGTCCGTTTATGGGAATATAGATCCAACTTTCATCATGCAGGGTGCCGGGGTAGGCGCCTGCTGTAATACAGTAGGCGTCACTGTAGAGCATCAGACTTGTTGCACTGGAGCGGTCAGAGACAATGAGATGCTTGCTGATGTGAAGGGGCTGCAGTATGATCTCTGACATCGAGTAGGTGTTGCTGTGGCTTTGGTTGTAAGTAAGAAAAGGGTATGGGGCCAAATCCGGTAATGTGAGACATGGTTTTTGAGCCAGGGGGTGATTCCTGCGCATACAGGCATAGGGCAAAGTTTCAAATAAGGGTTCAAAGATCAGATGGGCTTCTTTGAGAACACGTTTTATAACGGTACTGTTTAAAGGACTCAGATACAAAAGCCCCACTTCGCTTTTTAGTGACTTTACATTGTCAATGATTTCCTGGGTCTGCGTTTCAATATACATAAATTCATAGAGTTCATCCTTTACAGATTCCACCACCTTTGAAAATGCTTCCGAGGCAAAAGGATAGTGTTGGGAACTGACCGTAAAATAGTGCTTTGTCACACTTCCAATCTCATATCTCTTTTCCAAGGTATCCATCTGCTGGAGCACCTGTCTGGCATAAGCCAGGAATTCTGTACCCTCGTCAGTGAACAAGACGCCTCTGGGGGTTCGGACAAATAAAGTCTTTTGTATTTCTTTCTCCAGCTCAGCGATGGATTTTGACAGACTGGGCTGGGCGATATATAATTCCCTGGCCGCTTTGCTGAGCGAGCCGTATTCGGCTATAGAAGCCACATATCTTAATTGTTGTAATGTCATAGAAACCTTCCTTGTAACAGTTCAGCCTTCCACTGTCCCGCGAGGTGTTGCCTTGCATTTGCAAGGCAATCCCGAGGCAGCCACGCGCCAGACTGCGATTTTTGCAGTCTGTGTGCATGCTTTTGTTGCTATGAAGCCGAAAGGCTGAATAGTAACCCTTCCTTCAGCATATCGCTGATAAAACCTTCCAAAATACATACTCTATGAAAAATAAGCGCAGATTTGCCGTACTGAAAATCTGTTTGTATGATTTTACCACACTGAATCTATAGTTTCAAGCTATGGCTAGTGAATTCTTTTAACTATTTGTATTTTGACTTAGTTTCATTTTATAATAAGTTTAATCAAAAAAGCATAAATCTATTTCAAAAAACAAATAAATATTTCAATGTATAACAAAAGTGAAACATTATAATGCATGAAAGAAGAGTTGTCCGGAAACTCTTTTTAGGAAAAGTTTATGTTTTTTTGTATAGTTGTGTAAAGATGATCATACATCAGCGCTGATGTAGCGTAACAGCACTGGAAATAGCTTTAGGGACAGAATAACCTGTCGGTATTCTAAAAAGCTATAACCGTTCTGGGATACGGGATTAGAAATGGGGTTTAACAAGAAGGTGTTTGACAAAATGTATGGAGGTAAGGAATGAAGAATACAGAAGTGAAAAAACATAAAAAGGGTTCGATCAACAGTCTGGCATTTTGGCCGGCATTCGCAGGTTTAATATTATTGCTGCTCATTGGGATCTTTTTCAAAGAGCAGCTGGCTTCCGTCCTTAATACTATGCTGTATGGAATGGCAGACAGTATCGGATGGGTTATCAATCTGTTTGCACTGGTCTGCTTTTTAGTTGTTATGTATATTATGATCAGTAAATTCGGTGATATCAAGATAGGCGGGGAAGACGCCAAGCCGGAATTTACTAAATTCCACTGGATCGCCATGACTATTTGCGGAAGTATCGGTACCGGGCTGTTGTTCTGGGCCATGGGGGAACCGCTGTATAACTTTTTTGAGCCGCCCGCATACGCAGGCTGCCAGCCAGGATCCCGCGATGCAGCTATCTTTTCCGTTTCACAGGTGATGTGGCAGTGGTCCTTTGTTGAGTTTGCACTGTACGGAGCCTGTTCCGTTGTCTTTACGGTGGCTGTTTATAACCGCCGTAAAAAACTTCAGTTCAACTCTGTGCTGGATCCTGTATTTGGACGTCGCCAATGGCTGGAAACACTTATTCACGGAGTTATGATCTTTGCCATGGTTGGTGGATGCGCGAACTCCATGGGCGTTGGTCTGATGCAGATCGGAGCAGGGCTTGAATCTGCTTTCGGGATCAGCCAGTCTAATATGATCTATTTTTTAGTCGCAGCGTTTATTGGTGTCATGTTCGTGATCATGAGCGTTTCCGGTATCCATAAAGGCTTGAAATATGTATCTACCATAACGTTCTTCATTTTCTGCGGCCTGTTGATCTATGTCTTTATCTGCGGCGATACTGCATTTATAGGCAAGCTTTCCACAGAGTCCTTTGGTAAGATCCTGGACAATTGGGGGTCTAAGACTTTAGTCAATAATACGCTTTCGGATGATACCTGGTATGCCAATTGGATCGTTCAGTATTGGTCTTCCTTTATTCTGTACTGCCCGGTATTTGGTATGTTTTTCTGCAGGATGGCGAAAGGCCGTACCCTTCGGGAGTTCCTGGTAGTCAATGTGATCATTCCTGCCATTTTCTGTATCACATGGATCGGAGTTTTCGGCGGACAGACCATCAGTCTGCAGACCAGCGGAACCATGGATGTGTGGGCAATGGTGCAGGAATCCGGTATGCAGGCAACGGTGTTCCAGATCATTAAATCACTGCCCATCGGAAATATCGTGCAGATCGTATTCATTATTGCCATTATCGGCTCCTTCACCACAATGGCAGACCCCATAGCCTCTGTTCTTGCCACAATGTCTGTACATGGCTTGACGGTGGATGATGAAGCGCCTAAAAAATTCAAGATCATCATGGGGCTGTTGATCACAGCCACCGCTTATACAACGGTTGCCACCGATGGGGTCAATGCCGTAAAAGCCATGTATGTGGTGCTGGGTGCTCCGATCATGCTCATAGTGGGAATCTGTATCATATCCTTTTTCAAACAGGCAAAGGAGATTAAAAAGTATCCAAATGACCTGCTTCCGGAATCCTCGGAAGAAGATAACGAGTAAAGATGATATGCAGCTTTGGGGGTACGGAACCGTTAGAATATTATAAGAAAAGAGAGGTATTGCTATGAAATTAACACCATACGAACAGGATATGCTGGACGGTAAATTCGGCCGTTTCAAACAGATCGCGCTGGAAAATGTTTTAAAATATGCCCGGGTCGTAGGCGCGGAGGAACTGGTTGAGATAACAAAATCCACGCTGTATTTTGGGGCACACTCCTACCTGGAAACCTGCAAGGCAGATACATATGATGAAATCTTTGCAAAGATGTATCTCTGTACAGATGAGAAAGTAGAATTAGGTGAATTTGAGAAGACCTGTTACTGTCAGACCTGCGTTGCTCCATGTGACCAGTATGAGTATGAGGTGACACATCTGCCGAAGGAATTGTTTGATAAGAACACGGAATATTTAAAACGTACCCTAAAAGCCGGATGCTGCATTGCAGGCTCCTGTACACCGTATCTGAACGGCTGGGTGCCGCTGTTCGGAGAACATGTGGTGACATCGGAATCCAGCAATATCACTATGAGCAACTCTGCTTTCGGTGCAAGGTGCAACGCGGATGGGGAAGAGGCGATCACATGGATCTCTATCTGCGGACGTGCTCCGAAATGGGGATTTTATCTTCCGGAAAACCGTTATGCGGATACCATTTATCATATCGAATGTAAATCAGAGACAAGGTTTGACTGGGATATTATCGGCTACACGGTGGGGCGTATGCTTCCCTCAGCAGGAGTTCCTGTTCTGACCGGCGATTTCCACAGACCTACATTGACCATGCTGAAACAGTGCTTTACAGCTATGGCAACCACAAGCGCATGTGAGATGTGTCACATTGTTGGCGTGACGCCGGAGGCTCGTTCCCTGGAGGATGCTCGGGGTAATAAGCCGCTTAGAGGTGAATTTACGATCACACAGGAAGATTATGAGGAGTCCCGCCGCCAGATCTGCAGCGCAGGGGAAGGCAGGATCAATTTTGTCCTGATGGGATGTCCTCACTACAGCCTGGAAGATATTCAGCAGGTAGCCGCTTATATTGACGGTAAGAAAGTGGCAGATGGGGTGGAGTTCCATGTCTGGACAGATATGTCCACACTTGCCATGGCAAAGGCCAGCGGTTTTGTTAAGACCATAGAGGATGCCGGAGGCAATGTATTGTCAAGCAGCTGCGCAATGGTTATGGACCCTGCGGCATTTGAACATGTAACAGCCATGGTGACAGACTCCGGCAAACAGGGACACTATATGCACTCCTGCTTTGGTGCAGGCAGGCATGTTCCAATCTATTATGGTGATATCTGTAAATGCATTGATGCGGCGGAAGCAGGCTACTGGAAAGGAGAAGCGTGATGGAGAAAAATATAATAAAAGGACGCGGAGCCTATGAAGGTGTTATGGAAGGGGAAGCGCTGGTTCTTCCTGACAGTGTACAGGGATGGGCCGGCCTGGATGAAAAAACAGGTATTATCATTGAGGAGGCAAACAGTAAATACGGAGCGTATATCGGGGGGAAGATTTTGATCCTTCCCTGCGCTAAGGGAAGTAACGGATGGGCGAGTCATTTTTACTCCGCTTCCGTGGCAGGACATAAACCAACAGCATGGGTGATCGAAAAACTGGATTCCCGCTGTGCTGCCTGTATTGTGGAACTTGGCATACCCGCTGTGGTGGAGACAGAGGAGGAAGCCTGCAAGATCATTCATGACGGAGATTATATTCGTGTGGATGGGAATCAGGGGACGGTAGAGATCCTCAGGAGAGCGGAATAGAAAATAGCTGTAGAATTTTGTGATTTCTGTATATTTAAAGAAAGACATCCATAACCTTATGATAAATGGAATGTAACGATTCAGTATCAGTGCATTTACTGCGCTGACCGTAAGAACGTGTAAAGCAGTCATGCGATTCTGTATGGATTTTCGTTTATAACTGCAGTGCTGAACAGTTACAAACAAAAGTACGCGATGCCGGACTTTCTATTATAAAATATTTCATGCATTGGAGGGAGTATGGATGTTCTTTTATTATGATGCCACATATCTTTTGGTTCTCGCAGGGGTGATTCTCTGCGTGATCGCCTCAGCGAATGTGAATCAGACCTACAAGAAATACAGTACCGTGGGGAATGCCAGGCAGATGACGGCAGAACAGGCAGCCAGAACTATTTTAGACCAGGCGGGAATCCGTCAGGTTAGAATTGAAAGAGTGGGTGGAAACCTGACAGATCACTATGACCCCAGAAGCAAGGTGCTGCGCCTGTCGGAGACCGTTTACAATTCCCAGTCTGTGGCAGCCATCGGCGTGGCGGCCCACGAGTGCGGCCACGCCATTCAGGATGACGTGGGGTATGTGCCCATTAAAATAAGAGGAGCCATTGTTCCGGTGGTAAACTTTGGTTCTGCCCTCTGCTGGCCGCTGTTTCTTATCGGCCTTCTCATGGGAGCGCCGGGGCTGGTAAATGCAGGAATTATTTTGTTCTCTCTTGTAGTTGTATTCCAGCTTGTGACGCTCCCGGTGGAGTTTAATGCCTCAGGCAGAGCGCTCCGCATTCTGGACGGGACGGGGATCCTGTCGGGAAGCGAGCTGCAGGGAGCGGGAAAGGTGCTCCGGGCAGCCGCGCTGACATATGTTGCATCTGCCCTGTCAACCATTTTACAACTTCTGCGTTTGGTACTGCTTTCCGGACGGCGGAGAAATTAGATACTACCGCATGACATATCCCAATGTTGCAGATAACCTTTTTACAGCTGCAACAAGTGTTTCACTGATCGTACGCTCTTCTTCCCCGGTCAGTGTGTTTCCGCTGATGCTGATAGCACCCAGAGGTGTGTTGGTGTAATTCATCACAAGAGCGCCTACGCAGAATATATTATATTCATTTTCTTCCCTGTCCAGAGCATAATGCCGTTGTTTGATCTCACTGATATCCTGCAGCAGTGCGTGAACATCTGTAATGGTATGCTCTGTGAGAGGCTTTACATCAAATTTTTCCCAACGTTCTATGATCTCATTGTTGGAATAAGCGGACAGGATGGCTTTACCGGCACTTGTACAGTACAGTGGGGATCGGCGTCCTACGTTGGTATATACAG
Source organism: Blautia marasmi (assembly GCF_900258535.1). Lineage (NCBI taxonomy): Bacteria > Bacillati > Bacillota > Clostridia > Lachnospirales > Lachnospiraceae > Blautia > Blautia marasmi. The sequence continues at coordinate 794,173 of NZ_OIWX01000001.1, read as the reverse complement.
AGAAGGACGGTGCAGTCTGTCCAATACTCTGAACACATAGAAGCTGGTTGTTATCTTCAATGGAAAACTGGGCGACCCGGCCGGTCTCTCTGCTCAAATCTGCAAGTGTGGAGTTGATCAAAGATATCTGGTCCAGATTCTGGACAGCATTGATGCCCACTTCATAGGCCTTTAACGTAAGGCTGTATTCATTATTGTTTCGCTTCTCAATATAACCGTTTTCCACTAAGGTATAAACCAAACGGGAAAGGGATGCCTTGCTGATATTTATTTTATCATGTAATTCAGCTAATGTCATATTGCCTGTACGGGATATAGTCTCGAGAATCTGAAAAGCACGGTCAATAGCCTGAATGGTTTCCATTTTTTGTATTGCTTTGCTCAAAGTTATATCCTCCTTCTTAAAATAGTATTTTTTTAATTATACCGTTATATCAGGTAGTGTGCAAGAAGATTTTTGAACGCTAAGTCTTAATTGTGGTTTATTATATGGAAAATAGAATTTCTAATAGTTAAAATGAAATGTTCTTACGCTTAATGAAATAAAACTGTTTTGGGTTAAAATGCATAAAAGCACAGGGTAAAGCTTATGCAATATTTTTTGATATAATATTTGAAAAGTGAATTAAAATATTATAAAATGAAATAAATAGATAAAATAGAAATATAAAATAAAAAAATGAAACAAAGGAGAGGGAAATGGAAGAAATGAGACGCGTATCGCTGTCCATGTTCAGCGATCAGGACATGCAGAGAGTACATGATTATTCTATGAAACTGTTGAAAGAGAATGGTGTTAATATTCCAAGTGACAGAGCAATTGATCTTTTCAAAAAACATGGTTTTCGTGTAGACGGCACACAGGTCTATATGACAGAGTCACAAGTAAGAGATGCTCTGGAGAAAGCACCCGCCCAGTTCGTGATGAATGGCCTGGATTCTAAAAAGCGTATTCATCTGGGTGGTGGTGATTATGGTGTTCCAGGTCCTATTGGGCCTGTAAATGTAACAGATTTGGATAAAGGCCTGCGTCAGGGGACCTTACAGGATGTAATCAATCTGGTTAAGATCTACCAGGGCAGTAAGGTTATGACCATGAACTCTAATAATGGGGTTGAGGCCAATGATGTGGATCCTGTGAACCGTCATCTGGAGATCATGCGTGCTGTGTTGAATCACACAGATAAACCTTTCTACACAAAATTGTTTTCTTATAAAGAGATGCATCAGGCAATAGATATGGTGGAGATCGCTGCCGGTGAGAAACTCCGGCCGGGCGGAAAAGTATATCTGGCACCGGGTTCTGCACCTTCCATGAGTCCCATGTCTTACAGCCGTGAAGTGGCGGACAATATTATTGCACTGGCAGAACGGGGACAGGCTGTTACCATGGGGACTGCCACAAGTACGGGAGTCACCGGGCCTATCCGTATCTTCGGCACCATCACCATGCAGAATGCGGAGGTCCTTGCGGGTATTGTTCTGGCACAGCTGGTCAATCCAGGAAATCCTGTGGGTTACGGTGTCGGAGCCTGCCCAGGTAATATGAAGGGAGCTACTTACTGCTGTGGTTCACCGGGACGTGTTATGCTTCAGATCGGTTCCATGGAGATGGGAAAGAAATTTTATAATCTGCCCTCCAGGACCATTCCTTACAGTACAGATGCCCTTAACTGCGATATCCAATGCGGTATTGAGTCTTATGAGGGCACTATGGCAAATATCCTTTCCAATGCAGATTACCAGTTGTCTGAGATAGGTACTTTGGGCGGTCTGATGACTACATCCTATGAGAAGACCATCATTGACGAGGAGATCACCAGCCGTCTGCTTTATATCAGGAATGGAATTGATGTCTCAATGGATGCAGCCTCTCTGGAATCTATTATGGAGGAAGGGAGCGGCGGTCAGTTTATTACCAGTGATGATACACTTGACTATATGTATGATTCCTGGTATCCGGACTATACAGATTGGAACAGCACCTATAAGACCAGGCCTATGGGGGATTATACTTATGTTCTCCGCCGTGCAAATCAGGAGTGGAAACGCCGTATAGAGGAGGCGCCGGAAACGCTGCTGGATAAGAGTGTGGCAAAAGAAATTGATGCTTATGTGGAAAAACACAGAAAATAATAAAATATCACCATGTATATTACCTGTAAATGTTATGTTTTCATTTTAGGTGATCACATATGGAGCGTTAGGGGAATGTCCTTGATATCCGCGGACATTCCCTATATTAAAAGTAAAATAAAAGTGAAACAAATATATGAAAAATGAAATGAATGAAAGGAGATTGAATCATGGCAAAAGCAAAAGCAACCGCAGACACCAGTCTTTGCAAAGGCTGCCGTTTGTGTGTAGGCGTATGTCCGGTGGAAGCCATTGAGCCTCTCACGGAGATCAACAAAAAAGGATATGAGATCATTCAGATTCACGAAGATACCTGTATAGGCTGCGGACAGTGTTACAAAATCTGTCCTGATTATGTATTTACCATTGAGTAGGAGGAGGCAGAAAAGATGAGTAAAGGATTTCAGTTGATGAAAGGCAATGAGGCGATCGCTGAGGCTGCCCTTCGTGCAGGATGCCGTTTTTATGCAGGCTATCCGATCACTCCCCAGAGTGAGATCTTGGAATATATGTCAGCCAATATGGCGGACCGGGGAGGGGTTTTTATCCAGGGTGAGAGTGAGATCGCAAGTATGAGTATGCTTTGGGGAGCAGCAGCGTGCGGGGAGCGTGTTATGACAAGCTCTTCCGGTCCGGGCTATGACCTGAAGCAGGAAGGCATCTCCTATCTTTCTTCTTATAATCTTCCCGCGGTAATCATAGATGTTATGCGCTATGGGGTTGGTGACGGTGAGATCACGGAGGGACAGGATTCCTACTGGCTGGCTACAAGAGGCGGCGGACACGGAGATTCCAGACAATTGGTCCTCACACCTGCTTCCGTGCAGGAATGCGCGCAGCTTACCTATGAGGCGTTTGACCTGGCTGAAAAATACCGCACCGTAGTGATCATTTTAAGTGACGGCGGGATCAGCCAGATGATAGAGAAGGTAGTCCTTCCTGAAGCCAAGGAACATGACAGGAGCAAATTTGACTGGGCGATCAAAGGCGAAAAGAAAAAAGATGAGCCCAAAGTAAAAGTGACCAATCTGGACCGTTCCATGAATTATGAAGAGTATGACGCCATGATGCGGAAAAAATTCTCTGATATGTATCATAAGGAGCAGCGCTATGAGAACTTTATGACAGAGGATGCAGAGCTGATTCTGGTAGCATACGGTATTTCGTCCAGGATTTGTAAGTCGGCAGTCAGAAGGGCAAGGGAAGCGGGCATGAAGCTGGGTCTGATCCGCCCCATCACCGCGTGGCCTTATCCTAAGAAAGCCTTTGAGAATCTGCCGAAAGGACTGAAGGGGCTTGTGACAGTTGAGATGAGCCTGTCCTCCCAGATGGGCCTTGATATCCGCTTGGCTACGGAATATAAGGTTCCGCTGTACGGTTATCTCACATCAAAATATGTTCCCACGACCCAGGGAATCGTAGACTTCTGCAGGGAGATACTTGCGGGAGATGTTAAGGAACTGGAGGTATATTGATATGGCAGCAAAAATGAAAAAACCGGAGATGATCAACCAGCAGGTGGGATGGTGCCCAGGCTGCGGACACGGTATCATACAGAGACTGATCGCAGAGTGCTGCGAGGAACTGGGAATGGCGGAAAAGACCATTCAGGTCGTGGATATTGCCTGTGCATACTGGTCTATTGATACTCTGAACTGTGACGGGATCGCAGGCCCTCACGGGCGGTGTGCAGCAGTGGCAACCGGAATTAAAAAGATCTATCCGGATTCCAATGTATATGTACATGCAGGGGACGGATGTTCTTATGTGATCGGACTTTCCGAGACCTGTTACGCGGCACAGCGGAATGTGCCCATTACTATGATCGTGGTAAATAACGGCATATTTGGTATGACAGGCGGGCAGATGTGTCCTGCTACAACACTGGTAGGAGATAAGACCGTCAGCAGTAAAAAAGGAAGGGACGACAAAGTGGCAGGAGAGCCCTTTGACATGTTGAATATCCTTCAGAATTATAAAATCGCATATGCGGCAAGAGGCTCCCTGTGCGACCCGAAACAGATTGACCGGACAAAGAAGATGTTAAAAAAAGGATTTGAAAACCAGAGGGATAAGAAAGGCTTTTCTATCATAGAAATCCTTTCTCCATGCCCTACCAACTGGAAACTGTCACCGGCAGATGCCATGAAGAAAATGAAAGAGGAAAATGAAAAGGTATTTCCGGTGAAAGTATATGTGGATAATGGGGGTGAAGAATAATGGCTGATATTATGTTTGCAGGCATCGGCGGCCAGGGTGTACTGACTGCCGGAAAGATCCTGATCGAGATAGCGGCGGAGAACGGCAAAAACGTGAGCTGGACAAGCGAGTATTCCGCTGAGATGCGCGGCGGTATTGCTCTTTGCCGTGTGGTGGTATCAGATGAGGAGATCGGAAGTCCGTATCCGGATTACCTGGATGTCCTTTGCTGTATGAATGAGGATGCTTATGACAAATATGTGCCCGATATGCGGGACGGGGGAAAAGTAGTGATCAACCGTTCTGTATTTGGTCAGAAACAGTTCCCTGAAAACGTAGAGGTATATGGTGTGGATGCGGTGGGGATCGCTTCCGAGATGGAGAATCCCAGAGGCTTGAATCTGATCATTCTGGGAGCCATGATCAAGGCCACCGGCATGATGGATGTCAACGAGTTTGCTGATACGCTGGAAGCTTATTTCAATAAAAAGGGCAAGGCAAGTGATAAGAATGTGCAGTGCTTTATGATGGGATATGAAAGAGCAGAGAAGATGCAGTGAGGGATAGAGCATGGATTTGAAAAAGTTATTAAAACCAAAAACAGTTGCCATTGTAGGTGCCAGTGAAAAAGCCGGTTTTGGCGGTGACACCACCCGCAATTATCTGAAGTTTTCCAAAAATCTGGACAATCTGTATCTGGTAAATCCGGGAAGGGACAGTATTTTGGGACAGAAAGCATATCACTCCCTGTCAGAGATTGATGGGGATGTGGACCTGGTGATCTTATGTACTCCCCAGAAAACCATACTGCCTCTGTTAAGGGAGGCGGCAGAGAAAAACTGCGGAGGCGCCGTGGTATTTGCCAGTGGATACGGTGAGACAGGTGCAGAGGGAAAAGCACTGCAAAAAGAGCTGGTCAGCGAAGCCGACCGCCTGGGAATCGCTGTCATGGGACCAAACTGCGCGGGCTTTGCCAATTTTGTTGACGGCATATTTGCCTTTGCCTTTCTGGTGGAGGAGCGGGACCGCTTTGGCAATATCGGAATGATATCCCAGAGCGGACAGATTGTGCTGGGAGGGCTGGACAGCCCCAATATGGGATTTTCCCATGTGATATCCTCCGGCAATTCCTGCAATGTAAAGGTAGAGGATTACCTGGACTTTTTAGTGGAAGACGATGACACGAAAGTCATTGCTGCGTACATAGAAGGCATTACAAAACCAGGAAAATTGGTGGAAACATTCCGCAAGGCTGCCTTGAAAAAGAAGCCTGTTGTGGTATTGAAGACAGGACGCTCCGGCAAAGCGCAGGAACTTGCCGCCTCTCACACAGGTTCTCTGTCGGGGGCAGACAAAGTCCTTCGGGCTGTATTCAGACGTTATGGCGTCATAGAAGCCAGGGACCTGGAAGAACTGTGCGGACTGGCTGCAGCGTTCTCCTGGCTTGAAAGCCTGCCAAAGGGGCAAAGATGTGTATTTATGAATGTATCCGGCGGGGAAGCCGGGGTCATGGCCGATCTGGCAGATGAATTCGGAATACAACTGGCAGATTACGATCCCGAGACAAAGGCGTATCTGCAGACTTTGGTTCCGGATTACGGTTCCGTTAATAACCCGTTTGATATGACGGCAGGGATCGGATACAACACACCGGTTATGGTGCAGGCCATGAAAGCCATCTCCAGGGATGAGCGCGTGGATGCGATATGTATTGCGTATACCATCACACCCAAGATATGGGATGATACCATTTCCCATATGGTGGAAGCCGTATCTATTGCCAGGAATGATCCGGATATGAAACCTGTATTCTGGATTCCTTTCATTGAGCACTCCAGGCATCAGGAAAGTGCGGATATTCTGCGAAGGGCAGGTGTTCCGCTGCTTCCTTCGGGACGGTATGGATGCCGGATATTGAAACAGATCCTGGATTTTGCGGGCTTTGATTTCCAGGATACAGAAGCGGCAATTCCCGAAAAAAAACATAAGACTTCCAGAGGACTCAGCGAATATGAGAGTCTGAATTATCTGAAGGATCATGGCGTACCCATACCGCCTCAGGCGGTGGCGGCCTCGGCAGACGAAGCTGTGTTAAAAGCTGCGGATCTGGGATATCCTCTGTCCGTGAAAATACATTCTGCTGATATTCAGCATAAATCTGATGTTGGCGGCGTGAAATTAAATATAAAAGACGAGGCAAATCTGCGGGCGGCATTTGAAACCGTGATGGATAACTGCAGGAAAAATGCGCCGGATGCAAACCTGGAAGGGGTATTGTTAAAACCTATGCTGAGGGCAGGGGTTGAGATGATCATCGGTGTGAACAACGATAAAGATTTCGGCCCTATGATCATGGTTGGAATGGGCGGTGTGTTTGTAGAACTGTTCAAAGATGTGCAGCTTGCTCCTGCACCCCTTACCAAAGAACAGGCCCGCAGGATACTGGAGAACCTGAACTCTTATCCCCTGCTGAACGGTTACCGGGGCAATCCGGTGTGTAATAAAGAAGCATTGGCTGATCTGCTGGTAAGTATCAGCAAAATGGCAGCAGACGGAAAGGACAGTATAAAAGAACTGGATATCAATCCTGTCTTTGTGACAGAGGAAGGTGTGTCTATTGCAGATGCATTGCTGATACAGTATGAAGATACATTCTAACAAAAATCCATCGCCCAAGGTGATTCCCATGGATTTTTACTTTAAACGGTGAAGGTATCGCATCTTTACAGGAATATTTAAAGAAATCGGAGGACAGATCATGGAATTGAAAGAACTGGTAAGCCAGGAGGCATCTCCTGCGCTGGGACCTTATTGTCATGGAAGAAAGTACGGAAATATGATCATTACCTCAGGCCAGATCCCCCTTACAAAAGACGGAGAATATGTCTACGAGATCAAGGCGGCAACAATGCTGGTGCTGCATAATCTGCTCAGTATTGTAGAAGCGGGCGGAGGATGTAAGGAAAGTGTAGCCCGGGTTGATGTGTTCATCAACAGTCTGGATGATTTTGCTGCCATGAATGAGGCTTATGCGGAATTTTTCGGAAACCATAAACCCACCAGGGTGTGTGTGCAGGTGGAAGCCCTTCCCGAAGGCGTACCTCTGGAAGCATCTATGACCGCTTTTGCGGAAGAATAAAAAGAAGATATGAAAAAGCCATAATATGAGGAGGCTTACATGAAAAGAATTGCATTGAAAGGCGGTTTGCTTATTGACGGCACCGGGGCTGCGGCGGTAAAAGACAGTCTGGTGCTTGTGGATAACGGCAGGATCACATATGCAGGCAAAGAAAAAGCAGTACCGGATGGATACCATGTAACCGATATTGCAGGCAAAACCATCATGCCGGGGTTGATTGACGCCCATCTGCATTTTTCCGGCAATCTTACGGATAATGACAGTGACTGGGTGCTGGAGGATAATATCCAGAAAGCGGTGGTGGCGGTACAGCAGTCCCGCGAATGTCTGGAGACAGGTCTGACAACGGTGGGGGAAATATCCAGGTTTGGTATCCACATTCGGAATATGATAGAGGCAGGTGTGATGAAAGGCCCAAGAGTAGTGGCCTCAGGGTTGGGATTTTGCGCCACATGCAGCCATGGGGATTCCCACAAGGTATCCATAGAGATGAATCAGGCAGCTCATCCGTGGGCGGAATGTGTGGATAGTCCCTGGGATCTAAGAAAGGCAGTGAGGCGGCGCCTCAGGGAAAATCCGGATGCCATTAAGATCTGGGCAACAGGCGGGGGCATCTGGCGCTGGGAGACAGCCATGGACCAGCATTACACCATGGAGGAAGTACAGGCAGTGGTGGATGAGTGCAATATGCGCCACATTCCTGTTTGGTCCCATTGTTTTGGAAGTGCGTACAATTCTGCGAAGGCAGGAGTTCATTTAATTATACATGGGCAGTCGCTGGATGACGAGACACTGGATATTATGGCAGAAAAGAAGATTGCTTTTTGTCCAACCATTCATTTTATGCCGGCTTGGTTTGATACGTTCCCTCCCAAATATGATCCAAAGCTCCACGACAAATATCCGGGTGATACGGTAAAAGAAAAGGAACTGAACCGCATCTATGATAATCTGAGGAAGGCAAACGCCAAAGGCATTCTCCTTACGATTGGTTCAGACTCTTTCAACTCTCAGATGACTCCTTATGGAGAGACATCGGTTGGAGAATTGTACGCATTTGTTGAAAAGGCGGGAATCAGTGAAATGGATGCCATCGTGGCGGCAACCATTAATGGTGCCAGAGCCCTCCGGGTAGATGATATCACCGGGTCTCTGGAGGAAGGAAAGAGTGCCGATCTGCTGGTCATAGACGGTGATCCGCTGGAGGATATCAGAACTATAGCAGTGGAACATATGGATGTGATCATGAAAGAAGGAGATTTTGTAATAAACAGGCTGGAGAGCCAGTAAATCCAATGCCCGGCTGCACAGTGCGGCCGGGCATAAATGATTTTGCTTAGGACGGTGAAGGTACCGATCAGATATACTTTTTCAAATAAATCATATCTACTAACTGCTGTCCTTCTTCATACATGGAGTGGTCGTAATTGTCTATAAAAAAGTTTTTTACAATGTGTGACTTTTCAAATCCGCATTTTTCGTAAAAACGGAGTATCATCGGGCTGTTGCCTGTTCCCACATATAACTCGTTGCCTGCATTTTTGTAGTGATCAGCAATATAGGAGATTAGATACTGTCCATATCCTTTCCTTTGATACTTGGGGATCGTGACGATATTTTTGATTTCATAGACGCCGGGCTGTTCTTGTGTGACAACGCAGACTGCCTTAAGGTCATGTTCCCACAAGGCAAACATATCACCGCGATACAAGTATTTTTCTATCATATTGATCTGTTCATCCGCGATAAGGAGCAAGTCCATGTAGTTAGCTTTATCGCTGTCATTGATCTTCAAAATTTCCATTGGCTGGTTTTCCTTTCCTATTTTCTATCAGTGCTACAGGATCTATTATACCTTTTCCGATTATAAATAGGGGAACATACATGGCTGTAAAAAATAAAGGTGCGGCTTTTTATTACCGTACTTCCGGAAGGGAGCAAAGTTTTAATATTTTAAAAAGTGCCGGATACGGTTATAAAAAAGTATGCAGTGCTTCGTTTTTAATTTTATCCATGCTATAATGTTACCGGACAGAAAAATTGATAATTATAAAGAAAGGGATACGGTATGGGAAAGTTTTTAAAGATTTTTTGCATGGCAGCAGTAAGTTTGATAATGCTGTCCGGGTGTGGGGAAAAACAAGAAATACCGGAGCAGCCGGAAACGGAACAGACAGAACAATCTGAAACAGAGGATACAACAATTGATAAAACAGATGGCAAAGCAGAAGGTAATGAGGCTCAAAATATTACGGAAGAAGAGATTGATTTTAGCAATGCCTTTCAGGGTATAAATGGCTGTGCGGTGCTGTACAGTCCATCAGAAAACAGATATTCCTTTTATAATAAGGCCCTTTCGGAACAAGAAGCTTCCCCCTATTCAACGTTTAAGATTGTTTCAGCGTTAATGGGATTACATAACGATATTATAACGGATGAGACCTCCACCATGAACTACAATGGAACGGAATATCCAAATCCCGAATGGAATGGGAACTTAACTTTTCAGGAAGCATTTCAAACATCCTGTATATGGTATTTTCGTCAGATCATAGATGCTGTAGGTGAAGATGAGGCGGAAAAGGAGTTAAGTGAGCTGGAATACGGCAACTGTGATATTTCAAAATGGGAGGGCAGTAATATAAATCCATACCAGGAATTAAACGGGTTCTGGTTAAATGCATCGTTGAAAATTTCACCCTTGGAGCAAGTGGCAGTTTTATCAAAAATATTTGAAGGAAAAAGTATCTATGACAGGCAGGACATTGAAATCCTTAAAAAGGTTATGCTGACGCAAGATAACGGAACACAGCAAATATATGGAAAGACCGGTTCAGGTTCTGATGGAGAGGCATGGTTTGTAGGATTTATTGAAACAGCCGAACAAAGGAGATATTTTGCCGTATATCTAAATGATGTATCACAGGAAGAACAGATTTCCGGCAGTACAGCGAAAGAGATCGCCCTAAAAATATTGGAATAGAGATAAGGGAGGATCAGAATCCTGTTTGCAGCAAATTCTGTTTGCAAGATGGAACGTGCTGCGTTTGTTTGTAATTATGAGATGAGCCACTTTGCAAAGTGGCTCATCGGATCATAAATTTTGCATATTCCGTATAATACGCTGAATGCTTTTGGGAGTTAAGAAATATTTCTCTGACAGTTCCGAGACAGCCATGCCATTTTTATAGCTGTTGTATATTTCAATGTTTCTTTCCTTGAAATATACTCTTGCATCTGTCTTTTCTCCCCATCTGCATCTTTTTGATTTTATTTTTGGAATGTATAAAACTTGCCCGTCAACATATTTCTGGATTTGTTCGACCAATTCTTGGGGCAAAACTTCCAAAGCGTGAATATAGCCCATTGTGCCCTCCTAAAATGTATTTTTTAGGACAGCAAAGGCTATTGCTATTTTGTTTTTGTGATATGCAGCAGCCTTTGCTGTGCACAATATTTTCTGCTTTTCCTTATGGTCCATCCCCCCTTTGTCTTTATATTATAGTTGAGGACTGTGTCATTTTCAAGTTGCCATAGGGAAAAACATTATGTTATAATCAAAACAGGATTCCTCTGCCTGTGCGGAGGTTATTTATGAATCAAAACAGAAGACTGGCACAACTCTTATTTAAAGATAATTTTATGTTTGGCGCAGTTATGGTAAATGAGGAAATCTGCCGTGATTTTTTGGAAATGGCAGTGGGGTTTCCCATTGAGAAAGTGGAGATCAGCAAGGAAAAAAGTATGATCTACCATCCGGAATACCGGGGGATACGGCTTGATATTATTGCAAGGGATGAAAATAAGACACATTATAATGTTGAAATGCAAGTGTCTCCAAAGTCCCATTTGGGAAAAAGAGCCAGATACTATCACAGCCAAATGGATATGGAACTGCTGCTGACCGGAGAGGACTACAGAGAACTGCCTGCAGCCTATGTGATCTTTATCTGCGATTTTGATCCCTTTGGACAGAAAAAATACCGTTATACTTTCCGGAATATCTGTGCGGAAACAGGACTGCCCGCCGCGGACGGCAGTACCACCATTTTTTTGAGTACCTGCGGAAAAAATGAGGCGGAGGTGCCTGTAAAACTTGTTAAATTCCTTAAATTTGTCAAGGCTGATCTAATAGACAGTGCCCTGGATTATCAGGATGATTTTATCCGAAAGATCCAGAAATTCATGGAACATGTCAGGAGCAGCCGGGAAATGGAGGAGAAGTTTATGTTGCTGGAAGAGTTATTGAAAGATGAGCGTGCGGAAGGTAAGCTGGAAGGGAGAGCAGAAGGCAAGGCGGAATCCATCCTGCTTCTGCTGCAGGATATAGGTTCTGTATCTGATGAACTTAGAAATAAAATCCTGAATGAGCAGGATATGGATATTCTGTTAAAATACCTGAAACTGGCTGCACGTGTGGATTCTATCGCAGATTTTGAGAAGGAAATGGATAAAATCTAAACAGCGTTTCTGAAAATAAAAAAGGATACTGCAGACCTTTGTCTGCAGTATCCTGTCTTACAAATCTATGCCGAATCAGGCATATAACAAATCCTAAAAGACTATTCAAATGACGGGCAGAGGAATCCTAACAGGAGCAGCCGGGAAATGGAGGAGAAGTTTATGTTGCTGGAAGAGTTATTGAAAGATGAGCGTGCGGAAGGAAAGGCGGAAGGCAAGGCGGAATCCATCCTGCTTCTGCTGCAGGATATAGGTTCTGTACCTGATGAACTTAGAAATAAAATCCTGAATGAGCAGGATATGGATATTCTGTTAAAATATCTGAAACTGGCGGCACGTGTGGATTCTATCGCAGAATTTGCGAAGGAAATGGATAAAATCTAAATAGCGTTTCTGAAAATAAAAAAGGATACTGCAGACCTTTGTCTGCAGCATCCTGTCTTACAAATCTATGCCGAATCAGGCATATAACAAATCCTAAAAGACTATTCAAATGTCGGGCAGAGGAATCCTAATAGCCGGTACAACACTCTACAAGTTACCCTGAAATAGGAATAGTAATATTATAACAAAACATTATCCATGGATCTTCAATAACAGGACCTGAGTTCGTGAGACAACGGATATAGTGTCTGCATCAGCCGGCTGTTCCTGCATGGTACAGCGTAAGAAGAAAGGCTTTCCTTTCTGGCAGATGAGGGCAGGAGTGTGTCTGAAACCGGACGGAAGAACATAAATATACCGTATAAAATACAAATTCTCCCCCATATTTTTTAAAAGCATTTTTTGCTACAATAAATCCATCAAGAAAAGAGGTAACAAACCGCGGAAACTGTTACGAGATGATGGAGGATAAGAAAAAATGGAGAATTTTGTTGCATCACCGGAGCGTCTGATTTTCGGAGCGCTTCTGGGATTTGCAGTGCTGCTGTTCATGATTATCAAACTGAAGGTGCAGCCGTTTCTATCAATTATGTTGTCAGCGCTGATAATCGGACTGGCAGTGGGAATGCCGTTTACCATGATCACAGACACTTTATCTGAGGGTGTGGGAACTACGCTTCAGACGATAGCTGTACTGATCGGTCTGGGTTCTATGTTCGGTGCCATTCTGCAGGTTTCCGGCGGTGTGGAGGTGATCGCCCAGACACTGCTCGATCGGTTCGGAGAAAAAAAGGCGGCCTGGGCCTTAGGGGTTACTGGCCTTATAGTGGGAATGCCGGTATTTTTTGAGTCAGGGCTTTTGATTCTAATACCGATAGCGTTCGGCATTGCAAAGAAGACCAACCGCTCTATTTTCCACTATGCCATTCCACTGCTGGCCGGTCTGGCCATCGGACATGCATTTATCCCGCCTACACCGGGGCCGGTATTGGTGGCGGAGATGTTGAACGTGGAACTGAGTTATGTGATCCTTTTAGGTATTATCATCGGTATCCCTGCTATGATCCTGGCAGGTCCTGTTTTCGGAAAATTTGCGGGGGACAGATATCATTTTCCTGTTCCGTCCTCCTTTACCCGGAATGAAAAGAAGATGGCAGAGGGAAAACTTCCTTCTTTCGGCACAGTGGTGGCCATTATTCTGCTCCCGCTGTTTCTGATCATCCTGAACACCTTGTCCTCTGTGATCCCTTTTATGAGACCGTTGAAACCGGTCCTGACATTTCTGGGAACACCGATGATCGCCCTTCTGCTGTCCACGATCACCGCGATGGTCCTTCTGGGCATACGCCACGGATACACCAGGGAGGAACTGACAAAAATCATGACTGAATCGCTGTCATCCGCCGGAAATATCCTTCTGCTGATCGCAGGCGGCGGTATGCTGCGCTTTATTCTCCAGAATTCAGGGATTGGCGAGGCGTTTGGCAATTTCGTGGGAGCGCTGCCGCTGCCTCTGGTCCTCGTGGCATTTCTGATCGCAGCAGCGGTGAGGATTTCTGTAGGTTCCGCTACTGTGTCCATGACAATGGCTGCGGGTATTATGGCATCCATGCCCGCTGTGGGGGATTTATCCCAGATTCAGCTTGCCACCATCACCATTGCCGTGGCAGCCGGCGCAACGGCATTCAGCCATGTAAATGACTCCGGTTTCTGGCTTTCCAAATCCCTTTTTGAGGTGGATGAGAAGACAAACCTGAAGACCTGGACTGTGATGGAGACTATCATAGGGATTGTAGGTATCATAGGCGCCACGATTGTTTGGTTTATTGTCCGGTAACAACTGAAAATAGATAAGAAAGAGGTAAAAGAATATGAAATTATCATTCAGATGGTATGGTGAGGAAGACAAGGTCACATTAGAAAATATCCGTCAGATTCCGGGTATGCACTCTATTGTAACAGCAGTTTACGATGTTCCTGCCGGTGAGGTCTGGAGCAGAGAGAGCATTGCAAAGCTGAAAAAACAGACAGAGGAGGCAGGCCTTCATTTTGAAGTGATCGAGAGTGTTCCGGTACATGAAGATATTAAGCTGGGCATGCCGTCCAGAGACCGCTACATTGCCAATTACTGTGAGAACATCAAAAGGCTTGCAGAGGCAGGGATTCAGTGTATCTGCTATAACTTTATGCCTGTATTTGACTGGACCAGAACACAGCTTGACCATATGCTGCCCGACGGTTCCACATCCCTCGTGTATTATCAGGAGCAGGTGGACATGGTAAATCCTCTTGCGAAAGACAGCGATTTAACGCTTCCGGGCTGGGATGCCAGCTATTCCAGGGAGGAATTAAAAAATGTTGTGGCACAATATAACAGTATGACCGAGGAGAATCTGTGGGATAATCTGCGTTACTTTCTAAAGGCCGTAATTCCCACAGCTGCTGCCTGCGGTGTGAACATGGCAATCCATGAGGATGACCCGTGCTGGAGTATTTTCGGCCTTCCTAGAATCATAACCTGTGAGGAGAATCTGGACCGTTTCCTAAAACTGGTGGATGATCCCCATAACGGTATCACCCTCTGCACCGGTTCTCTTGGCTGCAGTGCCAAAAATGATGTGGTGAAAATGGCCGGGAAATACGCGGCCATGGGAAGGATCCATTTTGTCCATGCCAGAAATGTGGCTGTTCTGGAGGATAACAGAGGATTTGAGGAGAGGGCGCATCTGTCAGCGTGCGGAAGCCTGGATATGTTCGCTATTCTGAAAGCGCTCCATGACAATGGGTTTGATGGCTATATCCGTCCGGATCACGGGCGCATGATCTGGGGAGAGACGGGAAGAGCCGGATACGGCCTGTATGACAGGGCATTGGGAGCCACATATTTAAACGGCATATGGGAGGCCCTGGAAAAAACAAACAGATAGAGAGTACGGACCGGCATAGGGGGAACAGAAGGATTTCCTGTATGCCGGTCTGTTTTTCTACTCTATAAACCTGTAGTATGATAGAATAGACATGACTGTATACTACCTATTACCTACAGAAACAGGAAACGGAGGAATCATATGAAGCATATCCGGATTTGGGCGGCCGCTCTCATCCTTGGGACCGTCTTGTGGGTGACCGGCTGCGGCGGGGAAGAGAAAGGGCAGGAAAAGTCTTTGGAGACAAGTACCGCTGAAACTGGGAATGAGAAACGGCAGGTGGCATTTGTACAGAAAAGTATGAACACGTATTTTCACCGTCTTTTGGATGCCTCTCTCAGAAATGATACGCTGGCAATGGGCTGGGAGTACAGGGAAGCGGTTGCTGACTATGACCAGATACGCCAGAATCAGCAGATGCTGAATTTCTGCGCCGGCAGCCCGGATGTGATCGTTGCCGCATCTATTGATAAGGACGGCATTAATTCCGCTATCGAACGGATCAATGAAGAGAACGTTCCGGTGGTCCTTGTAGATACGGAGTCCACAGGCGGCCAGGTAAGCCTTACTATAAACTTTGACAATTATAAAGCGGGGAAAATGGCAGCGCAGGAAATCGTCAGGCTTCTCACAGAGAAATATAAAGAGCCAAGGGGAACGGTCTGCCACGGTTACGGCAGTGAGGAGAGCAGTGCTTGGAAAGCCAGAAAACAGGGATTTGAGGACGAAATGAAAAAATATGAAAATATCCAGTGCATTCCCGCTGATATGAAGGGGGATCCCAAGGAAGCCAGAACGTGGCTTGCCGGTATTCTGGCAGAAGGCAGTCAGATTGATGCTGTCCACTGTTCCAGTGATCATCCGGCCAGAGGATTTGTGCAGGCGCTCCGGGAAGCCGGAATGTGGAAGAAGGCGGGGGAGCAGGGGCATATTATATTCGTTACCATTGACGGGGACCCATTTGCGGGAAAACAGATCCGCAGCGGATATTATGACAGCAGCGTAGTACAGGATGCCCTGGCGTACGGGGATGTGCTGGTGCAGATGCTGGAGGGGTATATCTTTACCGGGAAAGAGGTGCCTGTGGGAGAATACTTCCTGGAGGATACCTGGTTTGGCTCCTATGAAGTACAGGAGGATGAGAGAGGAAAACACGCGGTCATACCGCCTTATTATATGAACCGGGATAACGTGGAGGACCGGCGGCACTGGTACAAAAAAGCAGAGGAGCAGTGGGGCTATGCATACAATGATTCGCTGGATACGGAAACTGAAAATTGAAAAAAGACTGAGGACTTTCTTTTTCCTGGCTTCCATTGTACCGGTTTTGATCCTGGGAATCTGCAGCGCTGCAGGGTCCTATGAGGAGATGAAGGAAATGGCAGTGGATTATTCTGCCGCTATGGCGGACATCTCCCTGGGAAATATGGAGCAGCATTTCTCAAAATATTTGAGCCAGATTGAAGCTGTGGAGGAGAGCAGTGCACTTTTACAGCGGATTTCTTCCTACAACAGTGCGGACTGGGATGAAAAAAAGCAGACGGAAAATGATATGCGCCTTCTGGTCAACAGTATTTTCGGGCAGAATCAGGAGGTGGATACGGTGGAGATCAGCAGTGCTGACGGAGCAAAATTTTATTATCCCTCACCGATCACGAAAAAGGGATCCCCGCTGCTGGCAGAGACTGAGGTCCTTGATGGGCCGCTCTGGAGTTTTATCCCAAAAGAAACCGGGGCGGACAAGGAGAACTATATTGTGATCTCAAAGGCCATGAAGCCCTACGGAACCATTGTCCTGGCCCTGAAAAAGGATTATGCAGAGACGCTCTGTGAAAATGCGGGAGCGGGGAAACAGTGGAAAACGGCTATTTTTGACGGCAGCGGCGCGCTGGTGGCGGGGGAGGATGCCTTTGACAGAGCGTCAGGAGCGGATGGGGCGGTTGCCTTTACAGAACAGGGGAAGATGTTTACTTCCGGTCACGTGATTTCCTCCATGCAGTGGAAAATCGTAAATGGTGTGCCCTATTCCTATCTGTTGGACGGTGTCTATCAGCAGATCGGGGTTTTGTTCGCGCTTCTTGCAGCAGGAATTTTAGTGGTGTTTTATCTGTCAAAAATTATGACAGCCAGTATCACAGAGCCTCTGGGAAAGCTGACGAAAGCCATGGAACGCGACGGTTGGAAGGAGCTTCTGACAGATGAGGGCAGGGACGAATACCATGAGCTGATCCAGGGGTTCAATCAGATGAACGAGCGTCTGGGACATATGGGAAATGAAGTATTGCAGATGGAGTTAAAAGAGAGCCGTCTGGAACGAATAAAAAAAGAGACAGAACTGTCTGCACTGCAGAAGCAGATCAATCCCCATTTTCTCTATAACACCCTGGAGACCATATACTGGAATGGCCAGTATGAGGGAGCGGAGGAAATCAGTGATGTGGTCATTGCAGTGGGAAATTATTTCCGGACCATCATCAGCAAAGGGCAGGAGTATACAACCGTAGGGCAGGAGGCAAAGAGCGTGGAAAACTATCTGTTTCTGCAGAATCTTCGCTTTGGGGGCAGGATCAGGATATGGTGGGACATTCGGGAGGGGACAGAGGACTGCCGGGTAATGAAACTGATCCTCCAGCCGGTCATGGAGGATATGATCAATGAAGCGCTGGAAGAAAAAGCAAAGGAGATACAGTTCTGTGTGGAAGGAAAGCGGGAAGGTTCCCAGGTACGGTTTTTCATAAGCGGGGTACCACGGAACCCTACAGAAGGTTTCCGAAAGATACAGGAACTGTCGGGCTGCGGGAATGTGAATCAGCGCCTGAAGCTTTACTTTGGCCAACACTATGGTGTTACGATTGAAGAAAATGGAATCTGTATTCTGGTGCCGGTGAAAGAGGAGGAAACATGACAAAAAAATTGAGAAGCCTCTCCATAGAACGCAGGATGGTACTTTTTTTCAGTGTTCTATGCCTTATTCCGGTGCTGCTCCTGTCCTGTTTTTCTGCATGGAACCGTCAGGTCCAGTCAGAAAAAGGAGAGAAACGATTTACGCGCATGTATCTGGAACAGGGGCAGAACCAGTTGAATGCCTATCTGGCGGAGTATGAGCAGAAAGTCAGATATCTGACAGAGAACCCTGATCTGCTGGCAGATGTTTATCTGTATCACGAAAACAACCGTTACCAGGAGGAGGCCACTGCATCCAGGATAGAAAATATTCTCTACCATGCCTGCAGGGAGGAGGCATTCTTTGACTATGGGGTGATCCTGTCAGAGGATGGCAGCGTTTTTTTGAAGGGACAGAAGGAGGTGCCAAAAGCTGCCGCTTTTCAGAAGCTTGTGGAATCGGTAAGGAAAGATACAGGAGATGCACCGGTTTTCCTGACAGGGGAGGACGGGGCTGTATACCTGGCGGGACTTCTAAGCCCCGGCCTGGAGCCAGAGCAGATCACATGTCACCTGATCCTCAAATGCAATATGGATGCATTTGAGGAAATCGTAACCCTGCTGAAACGGACACAGGACCAGAGATTCTGTCTGACAGGGGAAGAGGGGCAGATTCTATTTGGTGAGGATGAGGGGGAAGAATGGGAGAAGGCAGATACCATATCCTTAAGAAACGGCTGGGAACTTTCTGTTTCCAAGAGCCGGATCTCTGCCGGAAGCCCACAAGGTGGGTTAAAATTGCTGGCTGCAGCCCTGCTTCTGTTTTCTGCATCCTGTATGTATCTGCTGGGAAAGAGCCTCACGCTTCCTCTTGGTCAGATTAGAAGGAAGATGTACCGTGCAGGCCTTGGAGAGGAGACCGGGGAGTGCAGCAACGGGGAAGAGAGGGCAGAGTTTTCTGGGGATGAGCATCATATGCTGGAACAAAAATTGACGGAAATGATTAGAAAACAGCGGGAACTGCGGGATAAGATGTATGTGAGCAGGATTGCCGAGGAGAAGATACAGATGCGCATCAAGGAGCTGGAACTGAATGCCATGCAGCAGCAGATCAATCCACATTTTCTGTTAAATGTGCTGGAGACCATTTACTGGATGGCGGAGGAAAAAGGATATGAGCAGACAGAGGAGATGATCGCTGTGCTGGGGGATTATTTCAAGCTCTGTGTCTCGACAGCCGGGGAATTCGTGACCATCAGGGAGGAGATAGAAAATGCGAAAAGCTATCTGCGGATACTTACTATCTTATATGAGAAAAACTTTGATGTCCGGTGGAAAACAGATCGGGAGATCATGGACGGCAGAACCATTAAACTGATTCTGCAGCCGGTCATAGAGAATGCGTTTGAGCATGGGATACGCAGCATGAAACAGGGCGGACATATCATAATAACTGGCCGGCGTACGGAACAAGGAGTGGAATTTTGGGTTGAGGACAATGGAAAAGGCATGACAAAAGAACGCCTAAAGGAAGTGACGGATTATATGAAGGACAGCGATTATGACCCGGCTAAAAGTGTGGGGACCAGGAATGTGAATCTGCGGATCCGCCTTTATTACGGGGATGCGTACGGTCTTTCCTATGCGTCAGAAGAGGGTGCAGGGACCAGGGCAGTCATAAAGATCCCCTGGGAGACAGGGGCATGTGTGCAGGGACAGGAGGCCATCAGAAACGAATATGGGAACTAACAGGAGGCTTAGAAAAAATGTATAAGATCATTTTGGTGGAGGACGAAGCCATCATCCGCCGTGGGATCAAAAGAGGCGTCAAATGGGAGGAACAGGGGTTTGAGATAGCAGCCGAGGCGGAGGACGCGGAGGAAGCACTGAGGCTTTTGCAGGAGATGCCTGTTGACGTGGTGCTCACTGATGTCAAGATGCCCGGAATGAACGGCGTGGAGCTTTCTAGAAAAGTGAAGGAACAGTACCCGCAGACGGAAATCGTCATACTGAGCGGCTTTGCTGAATTTGAATATGCGAAAGCGGCAGTTTCTTTCGGTGCCTTTGAATATATGGTAAAGCCTGTGAGAAAGCAGGAAATTGAAGCTGTATTTTACAGGCTGAAGGAAAAACTGGACCGGCGCTTCCGGGAACAGGCAGAGGAACAGCGCCGTATGCTGGTGCTGAATGAGGGAATGGAAAAGCTCAGGGAAGCGCTTCTTCTGGAACTTCTGGAAGGCGAGAGGAAAGCCTATACAAACCTGGAGGAGGAGATCATGCGTCTGGAGCTGGAACTCTCCACCCGGAATGTGCAGGCCGCCGTCATACGGATTGCCCATCCGCAGGATGCGGATGCAGATGAGGTCAGGCAGACATACCGGAAAATCCTGGAGGAATGTATTCCCCAGGGGATTTTTGTGCTTCGCGATATACAGGAGATCATCCTCATTTTTTCCGAAGTGGAGGAGCTAAGGGAAGCCGAGTTGGTCAAAGATCTGGAGAGGACAGCAAAGAGGATAAAAGAGGAATGCTTCAAAGAGGCCAGTCCCCAGGTGCGTGTGGGAATAGGAATGGTATATCCCTCCATCACCCACCTGCATAAATCCTTTGTCCAGTCAAAAAAAGCGATTGATTCTAATTTTCATGAGGCAGGGCAGGTGGTGAATGTCTTTGGGGACGGCATTGAGTATGAGTTTGAAAAACAGTGGATTCAGGAATATCCCAGGGAGATAAGCAGCATCACAGAACTGGTACTGGCCGGAAGGGAGGAGGATGTAAAGTCTTCCATAGATCAGATGTTCACAGAGTTCGAGGACAAAAAAATGAACCCGGAGCTTATAAAAAACTATTGCTATGTCCTGGGGATCATGCTCAAAAATGCTGTATACGGCATTCTGAAGCCTGCACAGGAGCAGTGCTACCCGGACGGTTCTTTTGAGACAAGAGTCAAAAATGTCCTATCCATGGAGGAACTAAGGGAGATCATGCAGAGGGCAGCCCGCGGCATGGTACTCATGATGAAGAAAAACGGTGTGGAGGAGCCGGCCAGGGACAGGCTTGTGATCGAGCAGGCAAAGGCTTATATTGCGGAAAACTACAGCAGGAAGATCTCTCTGGATGAAATATGCCAAAACCTCTATCTGTCCACCACCTATTTTTCCTATATCTTCAAACAGGAGACAGGCCGGAATTACATGGAATACCTGACCAGTCTCCGGATGGAGAAAGCAAAAGAACTGCTCAGCACCACCACAAATAAGGTGTATGAGATCGCGGGGGATGTGGGGTACAGTGATTATAAATATTTCACCGGGCAGTTTAAGAAATATACGGGGATGTCACCGAAAGACTACAGGGCAGGAGGAAATCATATATAGTAACAGCAAAATCCTTATAGAAACCAGTACAATGCCGTAAGATGACATCCTACTGGTTTCTATAAGTTTCCGATCAGGATCGTAATGGTAAATCTGTCATCCGTATAAGAGATATCCATATCTCCCGCATATTTTTCCACCATATCACGGACATTCTGCACACCGAATCCGTGGAGGGTCTTGTCCGTTTTTTCTGTCACGTAACGGTTCTTTTTTACCGTGATGGGATTTCTTTTGGAATTGGAGATTTCGTAGCTGAAATATCCTTTATCATATCTGGCTTTCAGGGATATCTGCCGTTTGGAGGTATCCTGAATTTTTTCGCAGGCCTCAATGGCATTATCCAGAGTATTGGAAAAAAGGGAACAGAGACTGATATCATCAATGCCCAAAAGTCCGTCTATGGAGATATTGAAAAAACAGTCAACCTTATTTTCCAAAGCAGTGTTATACTTGCTGTTCAGCACAGCGTTGACAATACTGTTCTTACAGAAAATACGGTTGTTTACAGTCAGTTCCCCGGAAAGTTCCCGGAAATATTTCTCCGCCCCATGAAAATCCCGGTTTTGGATAAAAGAATAAATCACACTCAGGTGGTTTTTCATGTCATGGCGGATCTTTCGGACCGTCTTCTGGTTTTCTTCCAGTTCTTCATAGTAGGACTGCTGGTACTTTAAGTTCTGCATTTCCATATTGCTTTTTATGGTTTTGGCCACATAAGAAGTCAGATAGAGTGCTCCCATACTGGTTAGGAAACAGGCAATGCAGGCAGGGTAGGAAGTGTAGGCTCTGTCCATAGGTGAGTAGTATATGAAGGTGATCAGTCCCACTGCAGAGGCCAGGCTGATAATGTCTATCACCAGCCACATGCGCACAGTCAGTTCCCTGACATGGGGAATCCATTTGCGGCTCAGCCTCCATATGAGATACCATGCAGGTATGCGCAGATAGATGGTGAGGGTGTGCAGGACTGTCTGGGCAGTAAGCGACATATCCTGGTTCATATCCCAAATTTGGTAACCGATGTTCTCAGTCAAAAAGTTCAGGGATATCAGTATGGGATAGATCACGATACAGACGGACAGGCGTTCCAGCAAGGTCCCTTTAAACATGATCAGCAAATATATTATAAAAAGCAGCAGAACACCTACGGTTCCCGTCATTTCTTCAGGGTATATATAGGGCTGCGATAAAGATGGCAGGATCAGGAAGGACAGCAGAGTAAACCACTTTTTATTGCTCCGCGGTGTGAGAAATCTGCGCAGGAGAAGAAAAAGAAAGATCACATAAGCGCAGGTTCCGGTAAAGTTACATAAATATTCCAGTAGGGAGATTGATTGGGATGTCATATGGTCCTCCTAGTGTGTATAAGCAGATGCAGAATAAGAAACAAATGTATTCCTGATCTGTAATGTCTGATGGGAATACATAGTTGCTTATCAATCCAGCATATATTTTGCAAATGCGATTGCCAGCTCCTGTTTGCAGGAACGGCTGACAGGCAGTTCTTCCTCCCCGATCAGCACAGAATTTCCTTGTAAGGACTGCACGTATTTCAGATTCACAAGATAACGGTTATGTATTCTCACAAAATGATCGGGAAGCTCTGTCTCCAAATCAGAAAGTTTTCCATAGAATGTATACTGGTCTTCCGGGGTTACGGCATTTACAGACCGCTTATCACTGGAAAAATATAGGGTCTGATTAAGCGGAAGGCGCAGTCTCTGGCCTTTAGACTCCACAAGATAATACTTTTCCGTATCTTTACCTAACCGTTCCAGGGCAGTGTGCAGCACAGAGACGATCTTTTCCCTCTGATACGGCTTCAATATATAGTTAAGAGCCTGCACCTCATACCCCTGGAACACAAAGTCAGGATAAGAGGTGACGAAAATGATCTCCGGCGCAGAAGTCCTTTTCCTTATCTCCCGGGCAGTTGCCACGCCGTCCAAATCCTTCATCTCAATATCCAGGAATATTATATCAAAAGCAGAATCATTCAGCGCCCGGACCAGCGCTTCACCGCAGTCAAATTCCGCAATTTTAAACGTCTCTCCGCACAGATCCAATTCTGTCTCCAGAACCTTTCTCAAATCATTGCGCAGTGCTCTCTCATCATCACAAATTACCAGATTCAGCATAAGTCAGTGATCCTTTCGGTTTTGCCAAAATGTTAATGATATAGTATAAAATTTAAGGGGGGACTTGATTTCTCGCATCCCCCGGTGTATAATCAACTCAAGAAAGGCAATCAGATGTAAGATCTGATACCCTCGGTGGAATATAATCTATTAGAAATAGCATCCAACTTTCTCAGGGCGGGATGCTATTTCTTTTTGTCGTTATGCTGATCTATGTAAGTCAGGGCCGCAAAAATCACAAGCAGTAATGTTAATACTTCAAGTGTATTCATTGGCATCACCCTCCTTCGTAAAAACTAGAGGGTGTAAGAAATTGCATCCGCTGTTCCTTGAGTGATCACCTGTTTAGTATACCATAGGTTGTTTTATGCGGCAACATAATTAACACCTGTTTTAAGCAACTTAATATTGCATATATGCAAATCTATAGTTGCAAAATCCGATTCATCATATTATCCATATCTGTCCAAAAACTTGCCAGACCCCATTTTCCCTTGCAGCTATCCGGTAGGTATTTATTCAAAGCAAATTCCCTGCCCATATTATAAAGAATACATGTCGAATATTGTCATATATAACGAACCCAACCTTAAAAATTTCAATGCATATAAAAAAATATTCTATGTTTTATTCATTAAATATCAGATATACTGTCAATATCAACAAAGAACACGAAAAAGAGAGTGTTAAAGGAAAAGGAGAAAACAGCTATGAAGAAAAAAATTGTTTTACTCACTATGGCAGTATTGTTTGGACTTTCAGCTACCGCATGTGGTTCTGATAATGCGGAACCGAGCAGCACAGACACAACAAAACAGGAAGATAAAAAGGAACCGGCAGCCGAAGCGTCAGACGTGGCAAATAAGGATAAACCATTAGTGTGGTTTAACCGTCAGCCATCCAACAGTTCAACCGGGGCACTTGATATGGCAGCTCTGACTTATAATGACGATACATATTATGTGGGATTTGACGCAAACCAGGGTGCTGAGCTTCAGGGCCAGATGGTAAAAGAGTATATAGAGAATAACATTGACAAGATCGACCGCAACGGTGACGGTGTCATCGGCTATGTTCTGGCGATCGGTGATATCGGACATAATGACTCCATCGCGCGTACAAGAGGTGTTCGTAAAGCCCTTGGCACAGGCGTTGAGAAAGACGGCGACATCAACAGTGAACCGGTGGGAACAAACTCAGACGGCTCAGCGTCAGCCGTACAGGACGGTTCCATCGAAGCAGGCGGAAAGACCTATACCATCCGTGAGCTGGCTTCCCAGGAGATGAAGAACTCCGCAGGCGCTACATGGGATGCGGCGACAGCAGGCAACGCCATTGGCACATGGGCATCCTCTTTCGGCGAAGAAATTGATGTGGTTGTTTCCAATAATGACGGTATGGGCATGTCCATGTTCAATGCATGGTCAAAAGACAACACAGTACCTACCTTTGGTTATGACGCAAACAACGACGCAGTTGCTGCCATCGCAGAAGGCTACGGCGGAACGATCAGCCAGCACGCTGATGTGCAGGCATATCTGACACTCCGCGTTCTCCGCAACGCATTAGACGGGGTAGACATTGATACAGGTATCGGTACCGCCGACGAAGCCGGCAATGTACTGGGTGAGGACGTATATGTGTACAAAGAGGACGAACGTTCCTACTACGCACTGAATGTTGCAGTTACTGCTGACAATTACAAAGACTTTACAGACTCAACAAAAGTTTACGAGCCGGTTTCAACCCAGCTTGACGAAAGCGCACATGCAACCAAGAAGGTATGGCTGGATATCTACAATGCTTCCGATAACTTCCTGAGCTCAACATATCAGCCGCTTCTTCAGAACTATGATGATCTTCTCAACCTGGATGTAGATTACATCGGCGGTGACGGACAGACAGAGTCCAACATTACAAACCGTCTGGGAAATCCGAGCCAGTACGATGCATTTGCGATCAACATGGTTAAGACAGACAACGCAGCTTCTTATACCTCTTTACTTAATCAGTAAATGACTGTGAAGGTAAGAAACAGTTACCGTTGAAATAAGACAATTAGGGAGAAGAAATTCTCCCTAATTGTTTGAATACTAGTATACAGGAGTAAAAATATATGGAAGATAAGAAAGATGATATCGTCTTATCCATACGCGGTATGAGCAAGTCCTTTGGCCGGAACAGGGTTCTGGACCACATCAACCTGGATGTGAAGCGGGGAACGGTCATGGGGCTTATGGGTGAGAATGGTGCCGGTAAGTCCACAATGATGAAGTGTCTTTTCGGTACCTATCAGAAGGATGAGGGCAATATCTTCCTTGAGGGCAGGGAAGTGAGCTTTTCCGGACCGAAAGATGCTCTTGAAAACGGAATCGCCATGGTTCACCAGGAATTGAACCAGTGTCTGGAAAGAAATGTGATCGATAATCTGTTCCTTGGCCGTTATCCCACCAATTCCATGGGGGTCATTGATGAGGGCAGAATGAAAAAGGAAGCTTCTGAGCTTTTTAGAAAGCTGGGCATGACGGTAAATCTTACCCAGTCCATGCGGCACATGTCTGTATCACAGCGGCAGATGTGCGAGATCGCCAAGGCCATTTCCTATAATTCCAAAGTGATCGTTCTCGATGAACCCACCTCCTCCCTGACCGTGCAGGAAGTGGATAAACTCTTCGAGATGATGCGGATGCTGAAGGAGCAGGGGATTTCCCTGATATACATTTCTCATAAAATGGATGAGATTTTTGAGATCTGTGATGAGATATCCGTGCTCCGGGATGGTAATTTGGTTATGACGAAACGCTCCGAAGACACAGATATGAATGAACTTATTGCGGCTATGGTGGGCCGTTCTCTGGAAAACAGATTTCCGCCGGTGGACAATACACCAAAGGATGTGATTCTGTCTATCCAGCATCTGTCAACAAAGTTTGAACCTCATTTGCAGGACATTTCTTTTGACGTAAAAGAAGGAGAGATCTTCGGCTTGTACGGATTGGTGGGAGCCGGGCGTACGGAACTTCTGGAAACCATCTTCGGTGTCCGCACCAGGGCGGCGGGACGTGTTTATTTTAATGACCGTCTCATGAATTTCGGCAGTGCAAAGGAAGCCATGGAACATGGATTTGCCATGATCACAGAGGAGCGGAAAGCCAACGGACTTTTCCTGAAAGGTGATCTTACGTTCAATACTACCATTGCAAATCTGGAACAGTATAAGTCCGGGCTGGCCCTTTCTGATTCTAAGATGATAAAAGCCACGTCCAATGAGATTAAGATCATGCATACAAAGTGTATGGGCCCGGAGGATATGATCTCAAGCCTTTCCGGAGGGAATCAGCAAAAAGTTATTTTCGGCAAATGGCTGGAGCGAGGTCCCCAGATCTTTATGATGGATGAGCCTACAAGGGGTATTGATGTGGGCGCAAAATATGAAATATATGAGCTGATCATCAATATGGCAAAACAGGGCAAGACCATTATTGTTGTCTCATCTGAGATGCCGGAGATCTTGGGGATCACCAACCGTATTGGTGTGATGTCAAACGGACATCTTTCCGGAATTGTTAATACTAAAGAGACGAACCAGGAAGAGCTTTTAAGGCTCAGCGCAAAATACTTATAATGAGGGAGATGGATGGATATGGCGAAAGGAAACAGTAAGATTCTTACGGCTGAACAGGAAATACAGCTGCGTCAGCCAATCGAGGATTATGTCGGTAAGATTCAGACAAAGATCGACAGCCTCAGAGTGGATGGAATAGACAAAGTTATCTCTCTTCAGAATAAAATTGACAGTGTAAAGAGAGACCGCAATTTTACAAAAGAAGAGAAGGAAGCCGAGATCGCAAAAATCCGGACAGAGCTGGAAAAGGCAAAAACGGTTGATGCGAAACACAAAGATGAGATTTCAAAATTGATCTCTGACGCGGAAGCTTACCTCAAAGAGCATTTTGACAGGGACTATTATCTGCCGGTCAAAGAAAGCTGTGAGCAGGAAAAAGCAGCCGTTCAGGAGAAGCACCGCAGAAGGATTGCGGAATTGGAAAAACAGCATCAGGAGATCATGTCAAAACTTACGGACCATCAGGAAATAAAAGATGAGAAGTATGTTTATAAGAACCGGCTGTTTGACGCAAAAATGCAGTTGGAAAAAGATCTGCAGCAGGTAAAAGACAGAAGGCATATGGCATACAATTATAAATATCATCTGATCGATATGCTTCGTATGTCAAAATTCACCTTTATCGAGTCCAGGGCACAGAAGTGGGAAAATTATAAATATACATTCAACCGCAGGGCATTTCTTCTTGCGAACGGTTTGTATATTGCCATTATCCTGATCTTTATTATGCTGTGTGCCATTACTCCGGTGGTGAAAAATGTTCCTCTGCTTACCTATAATAATGTCCTGAATATTCTTCAGCAGGCATCTCCCCGTATGTTCCTGGCATTGGGTGTTGCCGGCCTGATCCTCCTTACCGGTACAGACCTTTCCATTGGACGTATGGTTGGTATGGGCATGACAACTGCAACGATCATCATGCATCAGGGTATTAATACAGGGGCGGTCTTCGGACATGTGTTTGACTTTACGAGTATGCCGATTGGGGTTAGGGTGATCCTGGCACTGGTAGTATGTATTGTATTATGTACATTTTTTACGGCCATTGCAGGTTTCTTTACTGCCAGATTTAAAATGCATCCCTTTATTTCCACTATGGCCAATATGCTGGTCATCTTCGGACTTGTCACATACGCTACGAAAGGTGTGTCATTCGGTGCCATTGAACCTACGATCCCAAACATGATCATTCCCAAAGTAAACGGCTTCCCCACTATTATCGTCTGGGCAGTGGCAGCCATTGCGATCGTCTGGTTCATTTGGAATAAAACAACATTTGGCAAAAACCTGTATGCTGTGGGAGGCAACCCGGAAGCAGCAGCAGTTTCCGGTATTTCCGTATTCGGTGTAACGGTTGGCGCGTTTATCCTGGCAGGTATTCTTTATGGGTTCGGTTCCTGGCTGGAATGTGCCAGAATGGTTGGCTCCGGTTCCGCAGCATACGGACAGGGCTGGGAGATGGATGCCATTGCAGCCTGCGTAGTTGGCGGTGTTTCCTTTACCGGTGGTATTGGTAAGATTTCAGGTGTAGTGGTGGGTGTAATGATCTTTACGGCACTTACATACTCGCTCACCATTCTTGGTATTGATACAAACCTTCAGTTTGTATTTGAAGGTATCATTATCATCGCGGCGGTGACACTGGACTGTCTGAAATATGTTCAGAAAAAATAATTAAGAATGATTTTCAAAAGGGTCAGAAGCAGTTCTGGCCCTTTTGATGTATTTGGGTTACGGCTCACAGGCCACTGTTCCGGGATGGGAGTTCCGGTACCAGATCTGTGATAGGAGTAGACTGATTACGGCTCACAGGCCACTGTAAAGGGCAGAACTGTGCACCGCGAAGTGCGTTACTGTGCAAAGAGCTGCATTTTTAGTATACTGTGAACAGTGACGTAAACTGTGAGCAGTAACATATTTTGAGCAACGGTGACATTTACATACATTTGTGTATTTGTTATAATAAATTTGACAAATACCAGTTACCCAATTGAAATAAGGAGGAAGTGGCTCACACCATGGAGATAAATAAATGAATACATACGGAGTGCTTTTGGTAGATGATGAGGAGGAAGTCATCCGGGTCATCATGAGAAAAATAAATTGGGAAGGGCTGGGTTTTTCGGTGATCGGTTATGCCAACAACGGTATGAAGGCTCTTGAGATGGTGGAGGAGTTTCAGCCGGATGTGGTCATGACGGATATCAAAATGCCGTATATGGATGGAATGGAGCTGTCTAACCGCATTAAGACGGAATTTCCCGCAACCAAGATATTGATCTTTACAGGTTTTGATGAATTTGAGTATGCCAAAGAGGCAGTTCATCTGGAGGTGGAAGAATACATTCTGAAGCCGGTCAATTCCATAGAGCTGACCAATGTACTCACCCAGCTTAAGATAAAACTGGACCAGGAGATAAGCGAAAAGCGAAATGTGGAGACTTTGCAGAAGTGTTATCTGGAATCCCTGCCGCTTCTGCAGGCTAACTTCTACTCCACGTTGGTGGAGGGAAGGATCCAGGAGAAGGAGATCCCCAAATATCTTGCGGATTACCAGATCTCTTTTCCGGGGCCGTATTTCTGCTGTCTTGTCATTCATACATCATCAAGTCAGGTTCCCAAGGATATGAATCCTCTGCTGTTATCCACGTCTGTCTATAACCAGGCAACGGAACGTCTGGGAGAAAAGTGGCAGGCGAAATGTTTTTCTTATCTGGGGAATACCATTTTGATCGCACAGCTGAAAAGTGAAAACGAGGTCTCAGAACTGACGGATGAATGTGACAGATTCTGCAGATATGCCCACCGGATCATTGGTGCCGTTGTCACTGTGGGGATTGGCCAGGTCTGCGGGGATATCCTTGAACTTTCCAGGTCGTACAGCGGTGCAAGAGAGGCGGTTTCATACAGGGTGATCTATGGCGCTTCCAGAGCCATAAATATTAAGGAGATCGCGCCTCAGGAGATGAGCAGATCCGATACTGCCGGTGATACAGAATTATCGAACTTGTTTAAAACCATACGCCTGAATCCGGCGGAGGATATTGAACAGGCGGTCAGGAAGTATCTGGAGCAAATATCTTTTCCGGCAAAATCTCTGCAGCAGCATCATATTGACATTATGGAACTGGTGAGCGCATTATACAGGTTCACGGCTAATAATGATATTGCCACGGAAGATTTTTCGGGAGATATGCGGAAACTATACAGCAGCCTTCTTGATCTGGGACCGGATGCACTGCAGAAATGGCTCATTGATATCAGCCTTTCTTTTCGGGAAAAATTGATCAGTGCACGAAGCAGGTCAACAAAAACCTTTGTATCCAGGGCAATGGAATATGTCCGCAGCAATTATTCGGATGAAGAGCTGTCACTGGATAATATCTGTGAGGTTTTGGGCGTTTCCAACTCCTATTTTTCAACTATTTTTAAAAAAGAGACCGGTAACTCGTTTATCGGTTATCTGACGGACTATCGTATGGACCGCGCATCACGACTGCTGATCGAGACAAATGAGAAAAGTTACATCATAGCAAAGCATGTGGGTTACACGGATCCGAATTATTTTAGTTATGTATTTAAAAGGCGGTTTGGCGTGTCACCTTCAAAATACAGAACGGAGCATACAGAAAGTGAAAAATAAGTATTTCGGACGTTTGAAGAAGGCGGAGCCCAGCGGAATGCAGTCGACAGTTATGTTTGCCATTTCCGTGATATCTATTTCCATTATGCTGATCTTGGGGATTGTGATGTATTTCCGGTTTTCTGTCTTATCCCGGCAGGAGATCACACAGAGTACACAGAAGCTGATGGAACAGGCAGGGGAAAACCTGGAGGACTATCTGGGCAGTATGCGGCAGATATCGGATGCTGTCTATTATAATGTTATAAAAGAGAATGATTTATCCAATCAGGATATGGATATCCAGAGGGGAATGAATCTTTTGTATGAAGCCAACAGAGACAACCTGCGCAGTATTGCTATCTACAACAATTACGGGAGCCTGCTGGCAGCAGAACCCCTTGCGTCCCAGAAAGAGGACCCTGATGTCACCAGGCAGGACTGGTTCAAACAAGCCATGGGCGAGATGGAGAATATGCATTTTTCCACGCCTCATATCCAGAATCTCTTTGATGACGGAACCTTCCGTTATTACTGGGTGATCTCTTTAAGCCGTGTTGTGGAGCTTACAAATAACGGGGATTCCCAGTTGGGAGTTCTGCTTGTGGATATGGATTATTCCAATATCTCGCGGATGATGAAACAGATCAACACCTTAAACAACGGTCAGTATTATTATCTGTGTGACAGCAACGGGGAGATCATCTATCACATGCGGCAGATCCAGATCAGTGACGGAATCGGCAGTGAGAACAGCAAAGCTGCTGCAAAGTACAAGGATGGCGTCTATGATGAGACATTTCAGGGAGAGCGCCGCAAGGTTATTGTCAACACTATCAGCTATACCGGATGGAAGCTGGTAGGGGTGATCCCCTATTCCACATTTACACACGGTATGGTCAATATCCGGTATTTTATCATGGTCCTTATGCTCCTGATGGCCATGATGCTTGTGATCATCAATCGTGTTGTTTCTGTGAGGATATCCAGACCCATTCTGAAACTGAATAATTCCGTAATGGAATACGAAGCCGGAGAGAAGCCGGAGATTTATATGGGCGGCCCTCTGGAAATCAGGCATCTGGGGTATTCCATACAGAGGTCCTATGAGCAGATCGAGACGCTTATGAAGGAAATTGTACTGGAACAGAACGAAAGAAGAAAAAGTGAACTTGACGCACTGCAGAGCCAGATCAACCCGCATTTTTTGTACAATGCACTGGAGTCTATTACATGGATGGTGGAAGGCGAACGGAATGACGATGCGGTATTTATGATATCCCAGCTTGCAAAACTTTTCCGGATCAGTCTTTCAAAGGGCCGTACGGTCATCAGTGTAAAAGATGAACTGCAGCATGCGCAGAGTTATATGAATATACAGAAAGTCCGGTATAAGAACGCATTTTCCATTGTGTTTGATGTGGACCCATCAATTTATTCGTATTGTACCGTGAAGCTAATCCTGCAGCCAATACTTGAAAATGCCATTGCCTATGGGGTCAGCAGCATGGATGACTGTGGTGAGATAAAAGTGGCCGGCAGACTGGAAGATGAAAATATTATCTTCTCTGTGACAGATAACGGGATCGGAATGTCAAAGGAGGAGGTAAGTCTCATCCTGACAGACAGCAAGCGGGTCCATAAACATGGCTCCGGGGTAGGACTTGTGAATGTGAACAACCGTATTCAGATCCTCTTTGGAAAAGAATATGGACTGAGGATTGAAAGTGAGCCGGATGAGGGAACCACAGTATCCATCTGCATTCCGGCGGTTCCCTATACGGAAGAAAACAGCAAGATCCTTGAAAAAGGATATATTTTCAGCAGGGAAGAAATGATCGACAAGAAAACACAGGGTAAAGAGAGATGAAAAACAGCAAGAGATTGTTTATTCTGATAGAAGCGGTTTTAGCTGTAATGGTTATGGTACTTGCTTTTGTCATGCTCCGGGAAAGAAACGGAAAAGATCTTGATAAGGTTTCCGTGATCATTCAGAATTCGGATGACGGTCAATGGTCTGCGTTTAAATATGGACTCAGAATGGCAGCAGAAGATTTGAAATTGGAGATGTTTGTTGTCAGTACCGGAGGCCCCCTGACGGTTGAGGAGGAGAAAAACCTGATAGAACGTGAAATCGAAAACGGGGCAGACGCGGTTATTGTACAGCCTGCTCTGGGGGATGACGCAGAAAAAATGTTATTGAAAATGGAGAAAAAGGTTCCGGTCATGCTTGTAGAATACACGGCATCCAAGGATAAGGAGGCTTCTGTGCTCCCCACTGCAGAACCGGATAACTATGCCATGGGCACAGCTCTGGCAGAAGAACTGCTGAAAGACTACAATGGAAATCTAAATGGGAAAACATTAGGCATTCTCCAGGAAACCGACAATACGGAAGCTGCGCGCAACCGCCGAGAAGGATTTACTGATGTGCTGAAAGACAGCGGTGTCAAGATTAGCTGGTCTGTATCCGGCCCTTTTGGGGAGAAAGAAGAAAATTTTCTGGAAACCCAGCCCAGAGTGGATTTTGTGGTCGCTCTTGATGATAACAGTCTGATAACCGCCGGGAAGGATTCTGCCGCCAAAAATCTGCATGGAGCCTTATTGTACGGAATCGGTAATTCTACGGAAGCGGTTTATTATCTGGATACAGGCATAGCGGAATGTCTTGTGGTGCCCGATGCATTTAATGTGGGATATCAAAGTCTGACAGAGACGGCAGAGGGACTTAAAAAATATTTTTACAAAATGCAGGACAGAACCGTATCCTATACGGTTATCCGCAGAGATACACTGTTTTCAAAAGAAAACCAGGAAGTCCTATTTACCATGAGCCAGTAAAAGCAGACAGGCCCGTAGCTTTGGGCATCTGCGGCATATTGATAAACAGGAAGAAAACCAGAGGTATACAATGAAAGCGAAAAAAATATTGGCGGCAGGAATGATTCTCTGCATGAGTATGCAGTTCTTATGTGCCTGCGGAAAACAGCAGCCGGCTGCGTCAGACAAGGTTCACGCAGGCGTTATATGCTATAACCAGAGTGACACATTTCTTGGGGAATTGATCGCCTGTTTTAAAGAGGAGCTTCATCAATACGAGAGCGATGAGTTTAAGACTACTGTGACACTGCGGGATGCGGGAGGTTCCCAGCGGACCCAGAATGACCAGGTAAAGGAGCTGATCGACGCGGGCTGCAATGTGCTCTGTGTGAACCTGGTAGACCGGGCAGACCCCTCGGAGATCATTGATCTTGCAAGGGATAATGACGTGCCTATTATATTTTTTAACAGAGAGCCGGTGGCAGAGGACCTGATGCAGTGGGACGGGCTTTATTATGTTGGAGCAGAAGCGAAACAGTCAGGCGTGATGCAGGGGGAACTGGCGGTAGACGCCATACAGGCAGAGGGCAGTCAGATAGACCGAAATAAAGACGGAAAGATCCAATATGTGGTGCTGGAAGGAGAACCGGGCCATCAAGATGCCATCATCCGCACGGAGAATGCTGTGGAAACCTTGAAAAACAATGGCATTGAACTGGAAAAACTCAGCTACGGAATCGCAAACTGGAACCGGGCACAGGCCCAGAACCGAATGCTGCTGCTGATCAGCCAGTATCAGAATAAGATTGAACTTGTGCTGGCTAACAACGATGATATGGCTCTTGGCGCCATAGATGCCTATAAGAAGTTAAATTATACGGAATCTGCCCTGCCTGTATTTTTCGGTATTGACGGCACAGATGTGGGACTCAAAGCCGTCTTGGATTCGGAGATGGCAGGCACTGTTTATAATGATAAAGAGGGACAGGCAGAGGCCATGGCAGAGCTGGCAGTGGCACTTGTTACCGGGGAGGGTATGGATAAAATAAAATTCGAGAAGGATAAATATGTTTATCTGCCGTATTCTAAGGTGACAGCGGAAAATGTTGGTGATTATATCAGGGAAGAGAAAAAGTGATCATTTATTATGGGAATCCAATATATGGACATAAGAAACTACAGATTTCGGATATGTGGGTTTAGTAAGCGGAGCCTGATGGGCTGGATGGCAGTGGCCGGGATTATTGGGGGTTAGGAGGCAAAAGTTTGGCAGAACTTTATATTGATAAGAAATATTATAATACATTGTACATTGAAGGTTTTTTCAGAATGATGAAAGATCCTTCTTACTGTTATAAATTCTATTGGCTGGAAACTATCGTACATCTGATTTCCGAGGGCAGAGACAAGGCCTCCTATGATGAGCTTATCAATGAAATGATCGCAAACGCCTGGTATTCCGTTTTGGAATTTCACGTACATCTAAGCGGGATCAATGGTGAAGGGGTGATCAAAGACAACCTAAATAAGCTTCCCTGCTGGGAACCGTTCTTTGAGAGGTTTGCCGGTAATCAATACGCTATGTATGGATTAATACATAGAATGGATGGAATCCATAAATTATATGAAGCCTGTTACCGGGATAATCTGCATTCTATCTGGGCAAATCGGGAATTATACCGCAAAGGGAATTCAAAGGAAGAATTCTTTCATATATTGGAAAAGAATATGAGACCGGTTTACGATTCTGCGAGACGCCAGGGGTATGAAATGTGGATCAGGAAAGATCAGATGGGGACAGAACTGAATGATAGGGTGTAGAAACCCAGTCTTATATACTGTTATTGATATAGGTTTGGAAAAGGATATGGATAAAAGATAAGGTTAGAGTCAGACCGGGGAATGCATGTTGCATTCCCCGATTAATTTTTGCGGAAAAATCTTCATGCAAAACTTTACAAAAAACGGGTCAAACTTGTCATTCGTACATCTGTGATCTCCTCCCTTTTTTCGATAGAATAAATGCATAAGAACAACAAGTGCAGAACAAAAAAGCACAATATATATAAAACAGGGAGGATCACTTATGTTACAGGTAAATCATTTATACAAGAGCTATAAAACAGGAAACACCACATACGAGGTATTGAAGGATGTTTCATTTTCCATTGAGGAGGGCGAGTTCGTGGCAGTTATGGGGCCGTCCGGTTCCGGTAAAACTACACTTTTGAACTGCATTTCTTGCTTTATCCCCCATGACAGGGGCGAAATCCTGCTGGATGGAGTCAATATCTCCAATATGAAAGAAGAACAGATTGCAAAAATAAGAAATGAAAAACTCGGTTTTGTTTTTCAGGACTTCATGCTATTGGACGGTTTGAGCGTTTTTGAAAATGTATGTGTACCAAAAGTGATCCACCAGGAGCCATACAGGCAGATGGAGACAAAAGCCCAGAAACTCCTGAAGATGTTTGACATTGCGGATATTGCGAAAAAATTCCCGGCTGAGATATCCGGCGGACAAAAACAGCGCACCGCAGTGGCAAGGGCCCTGATGAACAACCCGCTTTTGATCCTTGCAGATGAGCCTACAGGCAACCTGGACAGCCGTTCCAGCGAGGCGGTCATCGGAGCATTCTTAGAGGCACAGAAAGAATTGCGCGCAACCACATTTATGGTAACCCATGACAGTTTTTCTGCCAGTTTCTGCGACCGCGTTATTGTGATGAAAGACGGAACCGTGTATACAGAACTTACCAGCAATGGCGATCACAGGGCATTTATGGAAGAACTTTTGGATGTTTTGAGAAAAATGAACGGTGGTGAATAGAATGAAGCTCAGTGGATTATTTGCAAAATTAAGGAAAAATAATAAAAAAGAATATTTGCAGTTCCAGTTCTGCATGACACTTTCGATTCTTTTGATCACCTCATACCTTGTCATGTACGGAAGTGATCTGGTGCAGAAGACACTGCCGAACGGAGGAGATTCCAGAAAAGTAGCGGATATGATCTTCGTTCTTGCGGCAGTGGGATGTGTTATGTTCAGTATCTATGCGGCAAGTCTGTTTTTAAGATACAAGAGCAGGGAAACCGGTATTTTCCTTGCGCTGGGGGCGGGAAAAAGTAAACTTGCCAGGGCATTATTTACGGAAATCGGCAAGATGATGGCATTGTGTTCCGCAGCAGGGGTTCTGCTTGGTATCTTACTTGCGGCAATCGTAGGCATCCTGTTTGAAAAGGTGGCAAGCAGCGGAAATAATAACCATTTTTCTATTTCTGTTATGGGAGTTGCAGGCGGCATGATCTACAGCCTCATATTGATACTCTGCGTTGCGTTCATGTGTGTGCGGTTTATGAAGAGAAGTAATGTTATGGACATTATCAATGAACAGCGCAAGCAGGAACCACTGAAAAAGAGTGTGTCATTTTTCTATCTGATATCCGGTATTGTGATGATTCTGGTGGGCGTGATAATAGGATATTTTCTGCCGATCATAACCGTCAAAGTGAGCGGCCACTGGCTGGGAGGGTGGACGAATCTGTTCTATATCCTTGCAGCAGTCGGACTTTACCGTATTTTAGTTTACTCCATTGCCTCACACAGAAAGGGGAAAAATCCCCAGAAATATTATGACAATATGATATCTTACGGTATGCTCAAATTCCAGGGAGGCTCTGTTGTCAGAAATATGCTTGTCATATCATTGCTGCTCATGGGGGTACTTCTTGGTATCTTTTATCTGCCGCTTCAGGGGGGCAATGGTTTTGAAGATGCTGAGGATGATATATCTTACCGTTATCCCGTTGATGTGGATGAATTGTCCGAGGAGGATGTGCTCTCCATGGCAGACAAATATCAGATTTCTGTCAAGGATTACCGGGAGACAGAGTTTATCCAGGTGCTGGGGGACGGTGTAAGCCGTGAGGATATGGATGAGAACAATAACCTTATTGAGGAATATAAAGAAAAATATTTTTACTATGAATGCATCAGTGCTGCCCAGTTTGAGGCTGTTACCGGAATAAAAACAGAGATTGCAGAGGGCCATTACAAAGAAATACAAATGGGAACAGCCAGGGAAAATATTTATAATAAATTTGGGGATATGACCAAGCTGTATCTGCAGAATGAAGAGGATTATATTCCTATGGAATTTGACGGACTGGAGACATATCATTCCCTGGTGAGAGGTGTGGGATTCGACTCCGAGGCTAGGTATATTATCAATGATGCAGATTATGAAAAACTGAAAGCCGGCGTAAGGGATGACAAAATAATGCGTCAGGTGTTGTTTGATATTGAGGACAGTGACCAGTCCTATGCATTTTGTGAAGAGCTGTATGAACAATTTTGCAGCAGAGCATCGGAAAGCATGAATTATATTGCTGCCTATAATGGATATCAGGCAAAAGTTCTTGGAGAAGATTATGGATATAATATGCAGGGAATCTATGACGGGAAAAGACCGGCCCTGGAACCTGACTGGCTGTACCGACCTATAGTCCTGCCCCTTGAAAGGGAAAATGCGGCTATGAGGCGTGCCATCTTTTTACTGCTGTTTGTATACATTGCCGTTATCTGCCTGGCTTCCGAGAGCATTATCCTATATACAAGAAGTCAGAATGTGGCACTGAAAAACAGCCAGATTTTTAAGGATTTGGAAAAACTGGGAGCAAATAAAAAATATCTTCGCAGACTTTTGAAAAGCCAGATAGGAAAATGTTTTATCCTGCCTACCGTAATGGGATGCCTTCTGATGTTTATATATGAGATTCTGATCATGTGGCAGAATGACGGTATCATGTCAGTGGGTGATGTGCGCATCGCAGGGGTGATGGTAATGGTCATTGCAGTGATCGGCATCTACCAGTTTATTTTATATAAGGTTTCCATGAAAAACGCGGAAGGTGTTCTGGATATATCCAGATAAACAGCAGTGAGAAATATGCCGTTGCACAAGTTTTCGCTATCCTCTATAATAAAAGAAACGTGACGGTCCGGTACCATCACAGCTACAAAGAAAAACAGAGGAAGCGGGGGATGCATGTGCTGAAAATAGCGGTATGCGATGATGAGCAATCATCGGTTTCTCTCAGTGAAACATATACCAGACAATGTCTGGAAGCGTGTAGTGCCGCCGGGGAGGTTACGTGTTATACGCGCAGTCAAAACCTGCTCTGCGATATTACGGAAGATGGATTCCATTATGATTTGATCCTTTTAGATATTGAGATGCCGGAAACGGACGGTATGGAGTTAGCGGAAAAAATAAAGCCTTTTCTCCCGGATGTAAAGATCATTTTTATCACATCTCATCTGGAATACGCCATCGACGCGTATGAGCTGTCCATTTTTCGCTATGTGCCTAAGAATGATATAGAAAAACGCCTGACAGCAGCCATCACGGACGCTGTCAGGCTGCTTTTGATTGAGGAGGGCGAATTTTATACCATTAAAAACGGGAGTTCTATGGAAAAGATACCGTACCATGAGATCTATTACATTATGAAAGACGGTAAAAATTCCGTATTCCATACTTCCAGGGGAATCTCAAAATTCAGGAAAAGCCTGCAGCAGGTATATGATGAACTTGCAGCAGAAGAATTTATTTTTACAGACAGAGGATGCATTGCGAATATGGTCCATATCATGCAGTTTAAAAAGCAATCCCTTGTCTTGAAAAACCAGGAGGAGCTGCCGGTCAGCCGTTCCCACGTGCAGGAAGTGCGGGAACAGATTACAGCGTATTGGGGGGGCACATATATGACAGGATGGATATTTGCTGTTTCCGGCATCATCGGCACATGGCCGCAAATGCGATACATGCTGGCCCTTCTGCTCGCAGCAGAAGCAGTCTGGCTTATCAGAATAATAAGAGATGAAATGCCCCATCATTTTTATACTTGCATAACCCACCTAAAAGGAATATAATAAAACAAAAATGCGTGCACGAGTACATCTAAAGGCAGGAGGAATATTATGCCAGTAACACTACAGCAAATTGCAGAGGCCGCCGGAGTATCCAGGGGAACCGTAGACCGGGCGCTGAAAGACAGAGGAAGAGTCCGTCCCGAAGTGGCGGAGAAAATAAAGCAGATAGCAAAAGAAATGGGATATCAGCCCAGCCTTGCAGGAAGAGCCCTTGTCCTGGCGAAAAGAAATCTGAAGATCGGGATCATCATGCAGTCAGCCCAGACCCCATTCATGGTACAAGTCTATGAGGGGATGAAAGCTGCCAAGCAGGAGGTGGAAAGCCTGGGCGGTACGGTGGAGATATTCCGGGTAGACGGTGTGGATGCAGGCCGTGTAATGGAAATCATGCAGGATTTAAAAGACCAGGAATATTCGGGCATAGCCCTGTCTCCCTCCGAAGACACCATGCTCAAAAAGATGATCAACCAGTTTTCAGAGGAGTACAACATCCCGATCATCACATTCAACTCAGATATAGAAGACACAAAGAGAATCTGCTTTGTGGGCCAGAATACTATCCAGAGCGGAAGGACCGCAGCCGGACTCATGGGAGAGATTACGGGGGGAGAGGGGGAGGTGGCGGTTATCTCCGGCCATATTTCCAACCCTGCACTGAACAACAGGATCCGTGGGTTTCAATCCGAGATAATGGAAAGTTTTCCAGACATCCAGCTGGTAGGTACAAAATATTCCTATGATGACGAGTGGGTAGCGGCAAAGATCGTGGAGGAGCTTCTGGAGCAGTATCCGGAGCTGAAGGGCATCTATGTAACCGGTACTGCGGTAAAAGGTGTCTGCGAAGCACTGGTAAAACAAAGGAAAGAGCGGGAAATCAAAGTCATAGGCAACGATTTCCTGGATGAGAATAAAAAGTGGGTGGAACGGGGAGCCATAAACTTCCTTATAGGACAGGATTCCTATATGCAGGGATATGAACCGGTAATGATGCTGTTCCACCTGCTCTTTGATGGCGAGAAACCGGAGTCTGTTTACCGGTATGCGGAGATCGTCATTAAAAACAGATACAATCTATGATGGACGGCCGCCTGGTAAGCGGCCGTTTGGTGATAAAAACAAAGAAATCGGGATCTGCAAAGAAAAATCAAAGGCGCTTCTGCCGAAATTCCAATAAAAATAAACAAACGCATCCTTACTGTGCTGTGTTTTATGCAGTAAATACGCAGGACTGCAGAATTGTCTCAGAACAAGAGGTACTGCTGTTTTTAAAATAGGACTGCTGCCGAATACAGACCGGTGTACATATCACGTACTCCATATAAAATAGAAAAATATACGTGCACACACATGAAAAGTCAAGAAAACACTCAAAATATCATCATTATATACCATAAATAAGCAAGAAAATAGCAAATATCAGCCTCTCGGTAAAAGAAAATAAAAATATCATTTCATAGCGATAAAGTAAA
This sequence comes from Blautia marasmi, assembly GCF_900258535.1. Classification (NCBI taxonomy): domain Bacteria; kingdom Bacillati; phylum Bacillota; class Clostridia; order Lachnospirales; family Lachnospiraceae; genus Blautia; species Blautia marasmi. Next base: position 753,055 of record NZ_OIWX01000001.1, on the reverse strand, counting down.
AATGCACAAAATAGAGACTGCTGACACAGAGAATAGGTGGTGGAAATAGATAACATGCACAAAAACATTGTCTCTTTTTTATCAATTGGCAAAATTTAATAAAAATAGACTGTGAATCTTGTACAATAAAACTATTGCGTTCACGTGAACGCTATGGTATGATTGCATCATCAAGAAAGAACAAAAGCAAAAAACAAATAACAGCGAATCAATGAAAAAGAGAATTGGAGGACATGTATTATGTTAAGAGTAGGAGTTATCGGATGCGGCGGAATGGGTAAGGACCACATCAAAAGACTGACAAACAAAATTCAGGGCGCTGAGGTTGTAGCGGTATCAGATGTATTTGAGGAGAGCGCAAAGCAGGCAGCGGCAATCTGTGGAGCCAAAGTATACACAGATGCAAACGAACTGATCAATGACCCGGATGTGGACGCGGTATTCATTGTATCTCCGGGATTTGCACATGTGGAATCTCTTTTCACAGCGATCAAGGCGGGAAAGAGGATATTCTGTGAAAAACCGCTCTGCACAACTGCTGAGGACTGCCTGAAGGTAGTCGAAGCTGAGGTGGCGTCAGGCAAACATCTGATCCAGCTTGGTTTTATGAGAAGATACGACAAAGGCTACATGCAGGTAAAAGAAGCCCTCACATCCGGTGAATACGGCGAACCGCTGATCCTTCACTGCACACACAGAAATCCGGAAGTAGGAACGAACTATACAACTCCAATGGCAGTACATGATACAGCGATCCATGAGATCGATGTACTTCACTGGTTAGTGGATGATGAGTATGAGTCCGCACAGGTTATTATGCCTAAGGTTACAAAATACTCTCACTCTGAGTTAAAAGACCCGCAGATCATGCTGCTCCGCACCAAAAAAGGTGTTTGCATTGATGTGGAAGTATTCGTAAACTGCAAATTCGGTTATGACATCAACTGCGAAGTGGTATGTGAGGACGGCGCTATCAAGATGCCATCCCCCATCTACCCAAGCATCCGCAAAAATGCAGCAGTTTCCACAACCATTGATACGGACTGCTTCGTGAGATTCAAAGATGCTTACGATACAGAGGTGCAGGACTGGGTAGACGCAGCAGCAGAGGGCGCGATCAACGGGCCTACCGCATGGGACGGATATCTGGCAGCCATCACAGCAGATGCGCTTGTAAAGGCACAGGAAACCGGCGCTGTGGAACAGATCAACGCAGCAGTAGAAAAACCGGAATTCTACAAATAAGAAGATCAAGCGGAACCTTAAGGCCGGATGCACCAAAATGTGTCTGGCATAACAAATAGAACAAGAATCGAAAGGATGGTATATCATTATGAAAATCGGATTTAATGAGGCAACTGCATTGGAGTGCAAAGGACAGTCCCTTCTGGCTGATATGGAAATGTGTGAAAAATACGGATTTGACTATATCGAAATACGCTTTGACTGTGTAAAAGATTATTTACAGGAGCATACCCTGGAGGAATTGGCTGACTGGTTCAAAAACCATCATCTGAAACCATGGGCTTACAACACTTTGATCTACTTCAACCAGAGAGACGAGGCAGGTGAGAAGGAAATTGACGATGAAGTGGATTTCATCCTGAAAGTTTCCAAAGCCATCGGTATGGAAATGCTGATCACAGTCCCGAATTTTGATGTAAAAGACAAGAGCGTAAGCGAGATCAAAGCAGAAGCAGTGGAACGGCTCCGCTATTTATCAGACAAGGTTGGCGCTGATATGAGAATTTCCCTGGAGTTCTGCGGCGCTCCGAACTGCTCCATCAACCAGTTTGGCACTGCTTACGATGTAGTGAAAGCGGTAGACCGTGACAATGTGGGTATCACAGTTGACACGTTCCACTTCCATGAAATGTGCTCCAAACTGGAGGATTTAAAAGCAGCGGACGGTAAAAAAATCTTTGCTTACCACTTAAATGACTGTGAAGACCTGCCCCTTGGCTCCTGCGGTGATGACAAACGTCTGTGGCCGGGCGAGGGCGTGGTAGATCATGCCGGAATCGCAGCGGCATTAAAGGAGATTGGCTTTGACGGTGTCTGCACAATTGAAGAGTTCCGTCCTGAATATTATGAGATGTCCCATGAAGAGAACGTGAAAAAAGCTGCTGAAGTGACAAAAGCATTTGTGCAAAAATATTTCTAAAATAATTATATGACCTTTCGGAGGCTGTTTGGAAGATGCAAACAACCTCCCGGACATAAGGAGATGGGAAAAGCAAAACGAACTGGCTGTACAAGATCCAAACGCGAAACGGCAAGAGAAAAGCGCAGGACGTGTTACAGAATGTTACTGTTCGCAGATTTGCGTTTTTGCAGGGCTGTGAACAGTAATTACGGAATGAAGGAAGGGGCAGGGCAGATGGGTAAGATTTGCTCTGTAAAAAGGTGATATTATGGCAAAGGGAGGACTTCCCGAACTGCTGAATTATAAGCAGAAGGGAAAAGATATGAATGAATTCATCAAAGTCCCCATGTCGGAAAAGCTGGCATATTGTTTCGGTGATCCGGCTCTGACTTTGATGTATACAATGACAACAACGCTGCTGATTTATTTCTACACAAACGTGGTAGGTATCTCAGCAGGTGCAGTGGGTATGATCATGCTGCTCTCCAGGGTATTTGACGGATTTTCTGATGTACTCATGGGAACCATTATCGACAGGACCCACTCTAAATACGGAAAAGCCAGGATCTGGATTCTCCGTCTGGCAATACCTTACGCATTGGCAGCAGTCCTGCTGTTTACCATGCCTCCCATGGGAGATATGGGGAAAATTATTTATGCTTTTGTAACCTATAACATTATGAACACAGTGGTTTATACTGCCATCAGTCAGCCGTTCCATGCTCTTGGTTCACTCATGAGCCGTGACAGAAGAGAGAGGGACGTTATCTGTAACATCCGTATGGTGCTTTCTATTACGGCAAGTATGATCATTACAGCATTTACCCTGCCTCTTATCAATAAAGTGGCAAAACTGATCGACAACCAGCAGATGGCCTGGATACTGGTGACTGCGGGTTATGCCATTGTATCCGTATTTGTTTTGATCAATACATACTGTACCTGTACGGAACGTGTGCAGGCAGCGGACACAAACAAGAAGGAAAAAGTCAACACCCCCTTCTGGACTGCTTTCAAAGTGACAGTCACCAACAGGTATTTCCTCATTGCCCTTGGCCTGATGATATTCTATACAGCGTACCAGATCATTATCGGAACAGACCTGACGTATTACTGCCAGTATGTGTTAAATGATGTGGATCTGGTCATGCCTCTGTCCGCAGCAGAGAAGATATCTACTATCATCGGTATAGCCATGCTTCCGAAACTGCTTCCAAAATACGGCAAGAGAAATCTGATCTGCGCCGGATGTATCCTGGGTATTGCAGGACAGCTTCTCTTCCTTATGAATATCACAAGTGTGCCTCTTGGCGTTGTTACCTGTATTATGAGAGGCTTTGGTATTGCTCCGTTCTACGGCGTACAGTATTCACTGCCCAGTGATGCCATTGAGTATGGTCACTGGAAAACAGGTGTCCGTGTGGAAGGACTGATGTTCTCCTCCATGAGTATGGGACAGAAAGCCGGTTCCGGTTTCACATCCGCTATTATGGGTGCCATCCTTTCCATGGCTGCATTTGATGGACTGAAAGCCACCGCAGCAGAGCAGACAGCATCTGCGATTTCTGCGATCAAAACATTCTATCTGTATGTGCCTATTGCGATCTGGGTGATCATGTTTATCATTGCAGCATGCTATAAGCTGGATAAAATGTATGACAAAATGATGCGTGAGCTGATTTCCAGGGAAGGAAAAGGGGAGCCGGAAGAGATCCCTGTGGCAGCCCATTCTGAAAATAAGATCAATGTGGCGATCGGACGTGTCTATGGCAGCAGCGGAAGAAAAATTGCAGAAGAAATTGCAAAAGAATTGAACTGCAGGGTCTATGACCGTCAGATTATCTGTCTGCTGGCAGAGAAGATGGGAATGGAGACTTCCAATCTGGAGGAAGTGCAGAAATATCTGGATAATTACAATTATGGGGACAAAGAGCCTACCTTCTCACCGTATGCCTACCCCCAGGCAGGTGTGGCGGATGATATGAGCGCTGTCAAGATGTTTGAGGAACAGAGCCAGATCATCAGAGGCCTGGCCCAGAAAGCACCGGGGGTATTCCTGGGAAGATGCGCGAACTTTATTCTGGGCGGACAGGAACACACGTACTCCTTCTTCCTCTATGCAGACGATGAATATAGGGAAAAAGAAGGCAGAGAATACTACGGCGGCATGTCTCTGGCAGAATTGAAGGAAAAAGATGAGATGAGAAACAGCTATTACCAGAAATTTACCGGAATGAGGCGTGATGATCCGAAACATTACGATATGGTGGTCAACGTGTCCAAGACCGGTGTGGAAGGTACGGTTTCCATGATCCTGGATTATATCAGAAACAAAGAAGAGAGCAGACAGGGAGGAAAGTAAGAGATGTTGGATAAGAGCAAAGTCAGACTGGGCATAGCTCCCATTGCATGGACCAATGACGATATGCCGGATTTAGGTAAAGAAAATACATTTGAGCAGTGCGTCAGTGAGATGGCATTGGCCGGATTTACCGGCTCCGAAGTGGGCGGCAAATACCCTGCAGATACAAAAGTGCTTAAAAAGGCACTGGATTTAAGAGGGATTCAGATTTGCAACCAATGGTTTTCTTCTTTCCTCATTTCCAAACCATTTGAGGAGACAGAGAAGGAGTTCATCAAGGCAGCAGATTTCCTGAAAGAGATGGGTGCAAAAGTGATCGGTGTATCAGAGCAGAGCTACAGCATCCAGGGCAAGATGGAGCAGCCTGTATGGGAAGGCAAATATGTCATGAATGATGAGGAGTGGAAGCTTCTGGCTGAGGGTCTGAACAAGCTTGGGAAAATAGCAAAAGACAAGGGCATGACACTCACATTCCACCATCACATGGGAACAGTTGTACAGACAGAGGAGGAGATCGACCGTTTTATGGAAATGGTTGACCCGGAACTGGTATTTCTTCTCTTTGACAGCGGCCACCTGTCCTTTGCGGGTATTGACCCGGAAAAGGTCCTGAAAAGATATGTGAACCGGATAAAACACGTACATTTAAAAGACATCCGCGAAGAGATGGTGAAGAAATCCCAAAATGAGAGGTGGAGTTTCTTAAAAGGTGTCCGCGAAGGTGTGTTTACAGTTCCCGGTGACGGAGATGTGGATTTTGCTCCCATCTTCAGGATCCTTGAGGACGCAGGATATGAAGGATGGGTTGTTGTGGAAGCAGAGCAGGACCCTGCAAAGGCCAATCCCCTGGAATATGCAAAAAAGGCAAGGGCTTATATCGCGGAAAAGACAGGTCTGTAATAGGAACCCTCCCGGTATTGCTGCCGGGAGGATTCCATAAAGATTACAAGGAGGAATGGATATGAAGATAGCATTTGACGTGGATGTACTGGCAAAACAGATGGATATCAATCGCATGGTCCATCAGGTAGCTGACTGGGGATATAAATACATTGAGCAGTCTCCCCATCCGAGGATCAACCCATTTTACAAACATCCGCTTTTTTCAAAGGAATGTGAGCAGGAATACAGACAGGCTCTGAAGGAGACGGGCGTGGAAATATCCTCTTTCATTGTGGTGTATCGCTGGTCAGGCCCCACAGAGGAGCAGAGACAGTTTGCGGTTGCCAACTGGAAACGTATGATTGAGATCGCGGTGGATATGGGGGTACAGGTCATCAACACAGAGCTGTCCGGGGACCCGAACCAGCAGGAAATCTGCAATGGCATGTGGTTCAGATCCATGGAGGAACTGCTTCCCATCATTGAGCGGGAAGGCATCCGAGTGGAGATCCAGTCCCATCCTTACGATTTCTGTGAACTGAATAATGAGACATGTGACTTGGTAAAGTCCTTCCGTTCCAAAAACCTGGGTTATGTTTATTCTTCACCTCACGGGTTTTTCTATGACGAGGGCAAAGGGGATGTGCGCTCTATGCTGAGATACGCAGGGGATGAATTGACCCATGTTCTGTTTGCAGATACCTTTAATCAGACGTTAGACTGCCGTTACATTGCAAACCCGCCCTGGCTGAACGGGCGCGGCAAAGCAGATGTGACCATACATCAGCATCTGGCTATGGGCGAAGGGGATGTGGATTTTGACGGCATCTTTGAAACCCTGCGGGATATGGATTTCGCGGGTAAACAGTTAAAAGAGAACGCTCCTAAAGTGGGCGGCGATAATATAGCCTGTGTTTCCATGTTCGGATTCCCGGAGAAAATGGACAGACAGGCACCGGAGGCAAGAGAGAGAATCGAGAGAGAGCTTCTGGGCAAATAATTTCATGACGATCCGCTGCGCGTAAATGTCTGCGCAGCGGGTCGTTTTATTCTGTATTCCTCCGCTCTTTCCATGCTGGACTTCTTTATATATACAGTATATAATGAATCATAGTCTTTAAAAGGATGGATGGTTTTCATCTGTTTTAAATACAGATAAGATTAATTTTTGTAACTATTCCGTAGGTCTGGCATTCACTGCGCTGACCGTAAGAAAGTGTACCACGGCCAAGCAAAGATCCCATCGCCAAAGGCGATTCTGCATGGGATTTTGAACCTGAAAGAACCAAGGAGGGCAATGATATGAGGAAAGCAGTAGCAAAATTAGGCGGGATTTTTGTTCCTGTTATTTTATGTGTTGCCCTGATCATCACGGCATTTATGTCGCTGGATCTGATTGACGATCTACAGGGAAATGCCAGAGTTATAAACTATATCGGTATTGTCCGCGGCGCGACACAGAGGCTCATAAAAAAAGAATTGAACCACGTGCCGGATGATGAGCTGATTCAGAGCCTGGATCATATTTTGTCAGGACTTTCAAGCGGAAGTGATGATTTGGATTTAAGAAGACTGGAGAGTAAAGAATTCCAGACATTGTTAATAGAAATGAAAGAGGATTGGGAGGATATCAAAACACAGATATACGCCTATAGGGATGGGGCTTCTGCCCAGAGGTTATATGAGCTGAGCGAGGATTATTTTGAATTGGCAAATGACACGGTATTTAAAGCGGAAGAATATTCAGAGCAGACAGTACAGAATGCAAGAAAAGCATTAGTGATATTGAATACAATATTTATAGTTATGGCTCTTGGGTCTTCCGTTTTTACCTTTTATCAGGAAAAGCGCCGATGGAAATTAATAGAGGCCGAAAAGGAAAATGTAAAGAAGAGTGAACAGTTATCAAAACAAGCCCAGGAATTATTGGCACCTATGAATGAAATATCAGAGCTAATGTACGTTTCAGATATGGACACTTATGAACTATTATTTGTCAATGAGGCAGGAAAGAAAATATTTCAGGTTGATGACAGTCTGCCGGTGCAAAAATGTTATAAAGTTTTGCAGGGATTTGATGAGCCATGCACTTTTTGTACAAATAAGCTTTTAAAAATGAATGAGACCTATTCCTGGGAGTATACAAACCCTATCATAAATAAGCACTACCTGTTGAAGGACCGCTTGATCGAATGGGATGGACGCATAGCAAGAATGGAGATCGCTTTTGATATCACGGAAGCCAATGAAGAAAAAAACGAGTTGAAAAGAAGGCTGGAGAGAGACGAGATCCGCCTGGCCTGTGTCAGGGAGCTTTATAATAACCGTGATATTAAAGCTGCCATAACTAAGGTTATGGAATATATCGGAACCTTGTTTTTGGCAGAGCGTGCTTATGTTTTTCTGTTTCAAGGTGATTACTACTCCAATATTGCAGAGTGGTGCAAAGAAGGCGTTCCGCCGGAGATTGACAATTTACAAAACATTCCGATCGGTGATTATCAGGTCTGGCTGGATGAATTGGAGAAATATAAAAAAGTCGTTATAAATGATGTCGAGGAAATGAAGGATACCTTCCCCACAGGTTATGAACTGCTTTCAAAACAAGGCATACGAAATATAGTCTGGGTTCCTTTAATGAAAAATGGAAAAGTAAGTGGGTCTATGGGGTTGGATAATCAAGATTTGGATATGGCTGAAACAGCAGTTCCGTTCATGCAGACAGTCCAGTATTTCATCTCCCTTACCATGCAGAGAAATGAAAATGAAAAGATGTTATTTGAGTTAAGCCAGATAGACAAGCTGACATCTTTCTATAATAGAAATCGTTTTATTCAGGATGTTTCTGAATTTAAGACGTGTAAAGAGTCTGTGGGAGTGGTTTACTTAGACATCAACGGGCTGAAAGAGATCAATGACTCCTTTGGCCATGATGCCGGTGATGATCTGATAAAAGAATGTGCCGGTATCATGAAGAGAAGCGCTTCTTCAAACCATCTTTACCGCATAGGCGGTGATGAGTTTGTGATCCTATATTTGGATATGACAGAAGAATGCTTTTATGACAGTGTCCAGTTATTGAAAGATGAATTTGGGAACAGTAAATACCAGATTGCCATAGGATGTAAGTGGAGTGAAGCTTGTTCCCATATACAGGATATTATCAAAGAGGCGGATGAATTGATGTATGCGGATAAAAAGAGATTTTATCAGGGGCATCATGCCACCGGCCGTTACAGACATAATAATGATATACTGAAATTTTTGACAGATCCTGATGTATTGATAGAAAATATAAAGAATCATAATTTTAAAGTATATTTACAGCCTAAAATAGAAGTGGAAGACTGCCGTATGGCCGGTGCAGAGGCACTCATCCGCTATCAGGATGAAAATGGTTCGATCATAGAACCGGACAGATTTATTCCGATATTAGAAGATACTTACTTTATCAGTAAGATTGATTATTACGTTTTTGAAGAAGTGTGTAAAAATCTGAGTGCCTGGTCAGAACAGGGGTATTCTCTTTTTACGGTATCCAGTAATTTTTCAAGGGTCACTTTCATGGATGATAATTTTGTAAAAAAAACCCAGGCTATCAGTGACAAATATCAGATCAAAAGAGAATTTTTGGAGATAGTAATTACCGATATTATCGATAGATTCAATTGTACGGATCTAGATAGATTGGTAACCAGGATAGATCAAATAAGGAAAGCCGGATATAAAGTAGCTATGGATGACTTTGGCGTAGATAGTTTAAACTTAACGCTGCTGTCACTGGTGAAACTCGATGTGTTGAAAATAGACAAAGGATTTTTAAAAGGCATTATTTCAAATAAAAGTTCTCGGATCATCCTGGGAGCAATGACAAAAATGTGTGATGAGATGGGGATTCAACTGATCGCTGAAGGGATAGAGGATGAGCAGCAATTAAATATTTTAAAAGAATATGGTGTTAAAACGGTGCAAGGCTTTTTGTTTAGCAGACCCATAGAGATTTCAGAGTTTGAAGCAAAATATATGATTTGAAAGCAGGCAGGTAACGGTCTTTCACAGACATGATCTTTATGTGCTGCGAGAATAAAAAATTATGGGAATGCAGTTTTTAAGCAGTCTGGGCGGATGATGTTCATCCGCCTTATTTTTTTGTGAATTGTTTGTTTTTTTCTGCGTCTCAGTCGTTATATACTATAGATACTATGCAGCAGAAAGGAAAAAACATGTCCGAGAAAAGAATCCTGAAGAACATCCGCAGCGGCCAGCAGGAATCTGTGGAAATCCTCATTCAAAAATACTACAGGGACATCTATACATATTGTTACTGCCGTGTGCAAGACCGGCAGACCGCCCAGGATCTGACCCAGGATGTTTTTCTGCGCTTTCTGCAAAATTTGGACAGCTATGAGCACACAGGAAAACTGAAAAATTATCTTTATGTGACGGCGGGTAATCTGATCAAAGACCATTATAAAAAAAGAAAAGAGACTCTGCTGGAAGAAGAAAGAAGCAGTGAGTATGAAAATGGTCCTCCTGCCGGGACGGAGCAGCTCAGTGACAGGCTTACTATGCAGGAAATAATCCGGGAGCTTCCGGAACTGGAAAAAGAATTGATACTGCTCAGATATTATCAGAATCTGCGTCTGGCGGAAATTGCCCAGGTGGTTTCCCTGCCGGTTTCCACAGTCCGGTACAAACTGAAAAATGCGGAAAAATACATTAAAACCAAATGGGAGGAGTGATGGCATGAGGGACAGAAAACTGCGTCAGAGACTGGGGGATATTCCAATACCGGATTATGAAGAGGAGGCATATCTGCAGACGCTGAAAGCAGCCGGGAAGATTAATCTGCATCCGGAGCGGCAGCGTGTAAGCAGGAGAGAATTTTTTTTAGGACAGCTTCCTTTTATCAGCAGAAAAGTCTGGGCTGCAAAGCTGATCTTGACAGCCTTTCTGATCTTGGGAATCCTGGAGACAGGGGTGGCCCCTGACCAACGTACATGGCCTCTGTTGTCCGTGTCAGCGCCTCTGCTGTGTCTGGCGAATGTAAATGAACTGTGTGATATCTGCCGGCCGGGAATGAGAGAAATCCTCAAGGCGGCCAGACACTCGCCGGGGGAGATGCTGTTGGTCCGTCTGCTGGTATTTGGATTTTTGGATCTGTCGGTGTGTCTGACAGGGGCGGTGCTTGCAGCCGACCTCACTGCAGGCCTGTTATGGCAGGCAATTTTGTACTTTGCGGCACCGTTCAGTGTCATGTGTGCAGGCTGTATGACAGTGATAAACCGGTGCAGAGATGAAAATGCCCTGTGGTATTGTACTGCCTGGGGCGGTTTTCTGATTGCCGCAGTGAGTATGCTGCGGGCATCAGCAGTACCGGTGTATGAAGCAGACAGGCTGTTTGGCTGGGGAGCTGCCGCAGCAGCCGGAATTGTGGTCACAGTGTTGGAAATAAACAGGCTTCTGAAGAGTATGGGAGGGATGCGTCATGAAATTAACTATGGAACGGCTGACTAAGCAGTTTAAAAATAAGATTGCCGTGGACCGGGTGAGCATGGAACTGGAGGAGGGGATTTATGGGTTTCTGGGAGCGAACGGTGCAGGGAAGACAACACTTATGCAGATGCTGTGCCAGATCTTAACCCCTACTTCGGGGGAAGTTAAGCTGGATGGACGCAGCAATATAGAGATGGGGGAGGCTTTCCGGGATTTGCTGGGATATCTTCCTCAGGAATTCGGTTATTCTCCCAGTTTTACCGCCAAAGATTTTATGCTTTACATTGCAGCCGTAAAAGGACTGCGGCCCTCTTACGCAAAGAAGAGGACAAAGGAGCTTTTGGAACTTACCAACCTATCGGAAGACGCGGACAGAAAAATACGCACATTTTCCGGGGGCATGAAACAGAGGCTGGGCATTGCACAGGCCCTTCTCAATGATCCGAGGATACTGGTCCTGGATGAGCCCACCGCAGGATTGGACCCAAAAGAGCGGGCGTATTTCAGAAATATGATCTCAGGCCTTTCAAAGGATAAGATCGTTATTTTATCCACCCACATCGTTTCAGATGTGGAATATATCGCGGACAGGATCCTGCTCATGAAAAAAGGAAGGTTTATTATGAACGGTACCGTATCGGAGCTGACGGAAACCATAGACGGGGAAGTCTGGGAATGTGAGGCAGAGGAAAAGGAGCTGGAAAATATGGATCGCAGCATATGCGTGGTAAATTCCCATCGCCAGGGAAAGGACCTGCGGCTGCGTGTGGTCAGCAATACAAAACCCATGCAGTCAGCCGTAAAAGCAGAACCCACACTGGAGGATTTATATCTGAAAGCTTTTTATGAGGAAATGGACGAGAGGGGGAGATGGTAGTTGAAGCGTCTGGTGAGATATGAATGGAAAAAAATATGGGGAAGCAGGATGAACCAGCTTACGGTATTGGGCTGCAGTATGTTTCTGCTGTTCTGTGTATACTCTGTGATCGCACAGACCTCCGCCATAGATGAAAATGGGAACAGTGTCTATGGAACGGAAGCTGTGAAGGTTTTGAAGGAACTGCCAACCGTGCCTGTGACCCAGGAAACCGTACAGCGGACCATCCGGGAATACCTGGACTGCACAGAGGACCCCGCTGCCAATTCAGACCGGGAAGAACTGGATTTTTTAAATGAGGAAGTGTACGGAACTTTATATAGAAGAAACCGGGATCTGTTCTCGCTTCTGCTGACAAACTACCAGGGGAGCGACACGACTCTGAATATGAAGGAAGTGTTTCAAAAAAGTATAGGAAAAGATTTTTATGAGAGCCGCAGAGAACAGGTGCGGATCGCGCTGGATAGGTCTGTGAAGAACGGCATCATTTTGGAGGACCAGAAAGATTACTGGCTGAAAAAGGATGCTCAGGTAAAAGATTTAAAACTGGGAAATTTCCGGTTCTGGAAAAACATGATAGATTCCGCAGGATGGATCATTTTGATCATACCGCTGATCTGTGTGGGGACTGCACCTGTTTTCGCAGGGGAATACCAGAGCAGGGCGGATTCTCTGCTGCTGACCATGCGATATGGGAAGAGCAGACTGGCAGGCGCGAAAATACTGACGGCATTTCTCTATGCAACAGCGGTTTACTGGGGGATCATTCTGGTTTATTCCGGGATTTATCTTATGATATGCGGTCCCCAGGGCGCAACTCTTCCCATACAGGCATATGACACCTCCAACCCCATCAGCTATCATATGACTATGTGGCAGGCTGTATTGCTGGTGGTGTTCCTGAATTACGGTGCGGTGCTCTGTATGACTGCAGTCACGCTACTTTTGTCTTCTGTGTTTAAGAACAGTTACGGTGTGATCATAGTGGATTTTCTTCTGGTACTGATACCGAATTTTTTATATGGAAATGCAGGGGGATATCTTTGGAAACATGTTCTGGCGCTTCTACCTCCTAAGATATCAGAGTTTCGGTTTACAGATTATCTGGTCTACCACATACCGGGCAGGGTCATTGGCCTGCCTTCCATGCTGACTGTGGTGTATATACTCTGCATTGCAGTATTTGCGCTGGCTTCAGGTTATGCTTTTAAAAAGCATCAGGTCAATAGATGATCTTTGAGTAACTATTCAGCAGGTCTGCGCATTTACTGCGCTGACCGTAAAAAAACGTTCAACAGCCAGGCAAAAATCCCATCGCCAAAGGCGATTCTGCATGGATTTTTGCCTGTAAATGTGAGGGTACTGAACAGTTACAGATTATAATTTATATTCCTGATATAAAGCATCCAGCAGATGTGTGTCAGAAGCAGCTTTTACGATCAGATCACTTCGTCCGTCTTTGGCCAACCGGAGAATCAGTCTGCTGTAGCGATTCTGCTCCTCGCTTCTTCCTTTAGAGATGCCTTCTATACGTCCTTTGACAAGTCCCTCAGCACCGGCCTTTTTTTCAGCACTTTTGATCAGTTCTTCCAGCAGCATAAATTTCGCCCCCATTTCCCGATTCTTTTTCAATTCTTTGATCCTATTGTGGATCTTATGAACAGTTTCACTTTGGGTTTTCTCTGCACAAGAATCCGTGCTGTCTTCTACATACGCAAGAAATGCAAGCAGTTCTTCTGAAACATCCTCCGGATTGGTACCTTTTGTGTTAAAGAAGATTTTCATCGTCTTATCTCCGAGAGGCATATCTGTTTCCAGGCAGCGGTTTTCAAAAGTATACTTGTACAGCCCTTTGCCAAATGGGTCAAACGTACAAATGAAAATAATATAGCCCGGCTTCATATCATTGTAATCTTCTCCGGGTTTTAAGGCGGCTATGTCCAGTTCGCTCTGGTAATACCGCGACCGCATGGGCAGATTGTTCTCCTTCTCGTTTTGCATTTCCATGTTATAGCCAACGGATAACTCGTCACTGGCATAGATATCCAGCCGGACGCTTTTGAAATCAGAACTGAGCAAAATACTGTGTTCCGCGTGTACGGTTATATTTGCGATGGGATACCCTAAAAATAACTCCAGTATCAGCCGGCACGCCTCCGGATCTTCCAGCGCAGCGGAAAAGAGAAAAGCATCCTTTAGATCCAGCTGTTCAAATTTTTTCCTTGCCATATGGTTTCCTCCTGGAAAATATGACACGGAAACTCTGTCTGTGAATCTATTATAACTGATAGTGTGCAAAGTTACAATTACTATATTTATTAAATTTATATAATATTGCAATATAGACGTTACTGTTCACAGGCCACTGTATCGGGAGGTGTTTACCCAACCTTGTACAGTACCCCAGGATTTTTTCACTGTCTTTATAGAAAATTTAAAATTACGTTTTATCCTGTGTATAAGAAAAGGAAAGCCTGGGATCGCGGCTTTCAAAGAAAGGATGAAATTATATGAGCGAATATATTTTAAGGGCAGAAAATCTCAGTAAGTCATTTAAAGGTCATAAAGCGGTAAACAAAGTATCGCTGGCTATTGAGGAGGGCTGTATCTACGGCCTTCTGGGGCCAAACGGTGCGGGGAAATCCACCATACTGAAGATGATCACAGGGTTGCTGAGACCAACGGGAGGAAAGATTTATTTTGGAGATCATGAATGGTGCAGAAAGGATTTATACCATATTGGCGCGCTGATAGAAAACCCGCCTATCTATGAAAATCTGACGGCAGAAGAAAATCTGAGAGTACACACCCTGCAGCTGGGACTTCCGGAGAAGAGGATCCATGAGGTGCTGGATACTGTGGACCTGAAAAACACGGGGAATAAAAGGGCAGGACATTTTTCCTATGGAATGAAGCAGCGCCTGGGCATTGCCACGGCCCTCCTTGGGAATCCCCGGCTCCTGATTCTGGATGAGCCCACAAACGGCCTGGACCCTATTGGGATACAAGAGCTTAGAAATCTGATTCGGTGGTTTCCGGAGCAGGGAATAACCGTTATCCTATCCAGTCATATACTGGGTGAAGTGCAGCAGACCGCAGACCGTATCGGTATCATAGCGGGAGGTATCCTGGGATATGAGGGGGATATCTCCGGGAAAGAAAATCTGGAGGAGCTTTTTATGAAGGTTGTGAGAGAGAATGGGAGGGAATAAGATGATTGGAATGATCCGCGGGGAATTACTTAAAATGCGGCACTCCACCATGGGAAGATCCATGTGGGTTATGCCGGTTATCACCATTTTGCTGGGGTACCTCATCAGTATGGCGGGGCCGTATGCCCAGCAGTTTACTTATAATATATGGTATGGGACCTTATACCCTTGTCTGGTGCCGCTGTTATGCGCCATGAATATACGATGTGAGATCAGACTCCATTATCAGACCATGCTGGCCTCACCGGTATTCGGGGCGGGACAGTGGACTGCAAAATGTATTGCTGTGGCGCTGAAACTGCTGTTGTCACAAGGGATTTTTTGGGCTGTCGTCAGTCTGCTTGGAATAGTGTTCACCACATCGGTTCCCGTCAGCTTTGGGGGAGCAGGCATGCTGATCGTCTGGGCGGTGAGCTTATGGCAGATTCCCTTTTATCTCATGCTGGCTTCAAAGCTTGGCATGATTCCATGTGTTATGCTGGGACTTCTGGCTGCTTTTTTCAGTTTTTCCGTGGTGGAAAAAGGGTTGTTTTTCCTGTTTCCGTTCTCCATCGCGGACCGCCTTATGTGCCCTGTCCTTTTGATCCGTCCAAACGGGCTTTTACTGGAGCCGGGGGATGCTCTTTTGGATCCCGTTGTTTTTCTGTCTGGCTTCTGCATGGTGGCTGTGCTGCTGGCGGCAACGGTATTTGGCAGTGTAAAATGGTGGGAAAGACGGGAGGCGGTCTGAGATGAAGGGATTTTACAGGTTTCTAAAAAGCAGCGGATACAGAATGCGGCATTCTCTCTTTTTTGCGGCACATATTCTCATTCCTGTTTTGGGAGTGTTTTTATATGTGGCATACATGGGGCTGCGTTCTGCAGGGGGCTGGGAACATCTGACTTCTTATGTTACACTTTTAGCCATGGCCTATCCCGCTGTTACCGGGATTGTGACGGCAATGCTGACAGACAGGGAGGCTAAAGCGGGAAGGATGCAGAACCTGCTTGCAATGCCCAGCCGTGCGAAAGGTCTGGGGGCAGAACTCGTGCTCCTGCTCTTGTCAGGACTGCTGGCTATGGCCATTGCGGTATTTGGGTTTCAGGCAGTGCTGTGCCTGCAGGGAGAGGGGCCGGAGGCGGGAGATATCTTCCTTCTGACACTGGTACTCTGGGCATCCAACCTGCCCGTCTATGCAGAGCATCTGTTTTTGGGACTTAAATTTGGAGAAGGGGTGACGATTGGTGCAGGGGTGGCGGAATCTGTGGTTTCAGCGGTAATGCTGACCGGACTTGGCGACGGAATCTGGTATGTGTGGTGGCCTTCCTATGGTATGCGTTTTTCCACCATGTTACTTGCCCTCAAACAGGGCACATATGGAAATTTGACGGGGCAGCTCCGTCTTGGAGGAGTTTGCTATCTGGTAGTATCTGTGCTATTCTTAGTCATGACATTTTTATGGTTTCAAAAGTTTGAAGGCCGTAGGGAGGAGGCATAGATATGGCATCAATTCTGGCAGTGGATGATGATCCTCTGCTCCTTACTTTAATACAGAAGATTTTGGAGAGGGACGGGCACCGGGTTACGGCTGTGGGCAGCCCTCTGGAGGTTAGGAAGCTCTCCCTGTCTGCCTATTCTTTGATCTTGCTGGATGTTATGATGCCCGGGCTTGACGGATTTGAATTATGCCGGGAAATAAGGGATCTGGTGGACTGTCCGATCATTTTTCTGACAGCCAAAAGTGGGGAGGCAGATATACTGCGCGGGCTTGGACTGGGCGGAGATGACTATCTGAAAAAGCCCTTTGGTGCAGAAGAGATCCGGGCAAGGGTCAACGCACATCTGAGAAGAGACCAGCGGGAGAAAAAACATGCCCTGGAGGTATCGGGCTTCCGCTTTTTTCTGGGAGCGAAACAGATGGAGAAAGACGGGCAGGTCTGTCCCCTCACAAAAGGGGAATATGCAATCTGTGAATATTTGGCACTGCACCACGGACAGACATTGTCAAAAGATCAGATCTACGAGAGCGTGTTCGGCTATGACGCGGAGGGTGACAGTTCCGTGATTGCCATGCATGTGAAAAATATCAGGCAGAAGGCAGAGGGACTGGGCGGGATTCCGATACAGACCGTATGGGGGATTGGCTATACATGGAAAGAGAAAGAAGTTTAAAATGGCTTTTTATAAAATATCTGGTCAGCTGGCTGCTGGGGTCTCTGATCTTGGCATTTCTTGGCTTTATACTCATGTCCCTGGCTATGCAGGCAGGTTATATTTATCCTGCAAATTATGGGGATATTGAATATGAACGGGAGAAAGATAATTTAAAAAATACGGAGGAGATCCGCATGGAAGATATTCCTCCGCTGATGGATTATGCACTTTTTACAGAGGAAGGAACCTGGAAAGAGGGGACCATACCTGAAAAGGATGCAGAGAAAGCCTGGGAAGTAAGCCACAGAGGGTATTCCGGGATCAGCCGCATTTTTTACCGGTTGGTGGAGCGGGAGGGTGAAGTTCTGGTGCTGCGTTACTCCATCAAGGCTCAATTTGCGGACCCCAAGCTTCGGAAATATCTTCCGGCAGCGGAGGAGATCATATATGGATGTGTAATACTGGAGATCCTGGCATTTTTGATGTATATGGCTGTGCGATTTGGTAGGATGCTGGAGCGGAAGATGAACGGTATACAGAGTGCCATTGAAAAAATAGAGCAGGAGAATCTGGAATTCCAGGTGCAAAACTGCGGTGTCCGCGAGATTGATCGTGTGGGGGCTGCCCTGGATCACATGAAGGAGGCGCTGAAAAAATCCCTGATGAGCCAGTGGGATATGGAAAAAGCCAGACAGGAGAAGATATCGGCATTGGCTCATGATCTGAAAACACCCATTACCATTGTGAGGGGATACAACGAACTGTTGCTGGAGAGCACCCTTAAGGAGGAAGAACGCGCCTGTGTGGAGGCCATAGAAGTTAGTATCCGTCAGATGCAGGGGTATGTGGAGCAGCTTTTGGATATGACAAGAGGGAAGCAGCCGGCGGGGTTTGTAAAAAAGATTGTCTGCGCAGATGCATTCCTGGAGGAGATACACAAAAAATCACAGGGGATGGCAGCGGAAAAACAGGCGGTCCTGATGTGGAAGGCAGCAGAGATCCGCAGGGAAATACAGGCAGACGAGCAGCGCCTGGAACGGGCACTGCTGAATATCATAGCCAATGCCGCGGAATATGCAGGGCAGGGGGGGACCATCTGTCTGGGGACCTCTGCCCCGGAGGATGGTTTAGAGATCGTTGTGGAGGACAGCGGCCCGGGATTTACGGGGGAGGCGCTCAAAAAAGGAAAAGAAGAATTTTATACAGGCAGCAGTGCCAGAAGCGGGGGCGTACATTCCGGTCTGGGATTGTTTATTGCAGACAGAATTATAGAGGAGCATGGCGGCAGGCTGGAATTAGGAAATTCCGAAGTGTTTGGAGGCGGATGTGTCCGTGTGTGGCTGCCATGGTAAACCCGGAACCGCATTCAGCGCAGGCAGAAGTTCTTTTTTTTATGGGAACTTTGGCATGCGCTGTTTTTTGTAAAAAAATATCCGGAAGTGACCAAATTTTCCGGTGTGATTCGTTATTATTAGTAAGAATGATCATTCCGAAGAAAAAATCCGCTTAAGAACAGGAGGGAGAAGAAGGGGTGGAGAGCGAAAGAAAAAAGCATCCGGATGCCGTGCTTTTGGAAGATATTTTTATGAAATACAGAAATGGGATGTATGCAGTTGCCTTTTCCATTCTGCATGACCGGTATCAGGCAGAGGACGCGGTTGGGGACGCATATGAAAAGTTTATACCCTATCTGGGAAAATGCAGACAGATGGAGGAGAACAAGATAAAAGCGCTGCTGACCCGGTTTGTGAAAAATGCGGCTATAGATATATATAGGAAAAACAGACGGGAGCAGGGGAACGTGTCTGTGGAGGAACAGGAATGGCTGACCGACGCGTACAGGCCCATAGAGTCTTATATGAAAAGTCTGCAGTATAGGGAACTGATACAGGAAATAAGGAAAGTTCTGCCTGCACATTATTGGGAAGTTGTGTGTATGAGATATTTTGAAGGAATGCCGGTTCATGAGATTGCCCTGCGCCTGAATCTGAGCGAGGATAATATTTACTCCAGGCTGCGCCGTGCAAGAGAAAAGGTCAGAAGTGAAATGGGAGGTGAGATGGGTGAAGGATGAGAAGGAAAGAAAACCTCACAAGGAAGACAGCATGGAGAACATATTATATTTGATCGGGCAGGCATGGGAGCTGGAGCGTATGGGAGAAAACAGCGGGGAGCACAAGTTTTCTGATACATTTGAAAAACGGCAGCAAAGACTGCTTGACCAGGTGGATGCAGGAGAGGTCATAGTCAGGAATGCGAAGGGGAGAAAACCTATGAGTAAGAAAAAGTGGATTACGCTTACGGCAGCAGCAATATTAGTGACCGGCCTGGCAATTACAGCAGGTGCGTCAGATTTTTTTGGATTAAATAACATATTGGTGGATGATAAGATCAATCCTGTTGAGGAAAAAGAATATGTATCTGAATCTGCGGAAGGGGAGAAACAGGTGCTCAAAGAGAAAGAAGCCATAAATATGGTGGCAAGTGCACTGAAGGGGAGTAATGAATATAAAGCGGCACAGGAGTGGAGCAAATATGTTATAGAAAATTTAAATTCTGAAGAAGAACTGCAGGCAGTGGGGGAGATCAGTAAAAACGGACTGCCGGAAGAATTGGCAGAATACAGCAGCGCGTATGGGGTAAACACCCAAAGAACAGCAGACAAGGTGGATGAGATATCCCAAAAGTATGATCTGAAGTTGTTAAGTGAACCGGAGACAGTGGTAGATTATAATGAGATCATGGACAGGACAGGTATCCGTGATTTTCTGCTGGATAAGGAGCATTTGATCTGGAGCTATGCAAGGGTATTTCCGGAGGGGAACTTCAATGGAGACATCTGCCCCATACTGGAAGAAAACCAGCCGGAATACAGATATACAGGCGGCATGTCAGTGAACAGAAACGGTGTGTTCGGTGATATGGTTCTGAATATGGGAGATCTGTCAGACTATGAGGAATGGGAATATACAAACAAAAATGGAGATAACCTTGGACTCATGATCAATCATGTTACAAAACACAGTTATATTTTTTACAAAGGAGCAGAGAATTTTGTGCGTATAAATATGTCGGATGTATGGGATGAAAATGTTTATATGGATGGAAACGGGGGATATATTAACGTCCAGACAAATGAACCGGCAGAGGGTCCCGTGTCACTGACAAAAGAGCAGTTGCAAAGCCTGGGCGACATGATTGATTTTTCGGTATTTTAGTCTAACATGATTGGTATTATAAAGGGGCGGTCGGGAAATAGACTGACCTAAACAGGGGAGCCAATGACTTGTAGGAGTCATTGGCTCCCCTGAAATTAAAAAAGAAAAGGATGGCTAACGACAACCATCTTTTTCCACTACATGTTATAATGTGCATATAAGAACAAGGCCCTTTTGCGGTCAAAAATAAGTGTCAATAGAAAAGTAGGAGTATCCCGTGGAAAATCAAGTGCTGAAAGGCACCCAATTACACGGGATATTCCTATTCTTTGGTAAAGGGCTTAAAAATCGGTATTAACCGACAGTTCCTTTCTGAACCTGCACTGCGCACGGAAGAAAGATGACATACAGATGTCATGTTGCCGGTTGTAGAATAGAAGGGTATCTTGATTGCAGAAAGGAAAATAAAATGATAGAATCAGGAAGTAAATTATTATGTACGGATCAAAGAAAGCAGGTACAGTGCAGGGATCGGGGTGTGAGATGAAAAAAGTAATGAATTACGAGAATTTTACAGAAGTGCTGCTTGATGCCGGATTTTCCATGGGCGGCGGCAATTCGGAGGGCATATATTCCATTATTGACTGGGATTGGGACAAGGAGCCTCCATATGATACGCCGGTCAAGTGGCACACAGGAGACAAGGAGACAGACCCGTGGGAGTGGCGTATGCGGGTTTTGGATGAAAGAAATGATACGGCATACGCGAAATTCTTTTTCAGGAAAAGCGGGTATATCACCAAAGAATGGTATCCGTATTTTTTTGCCTGCCGCAGGGGCAGTATGGATTTTATGGATATGTACCTGGAAGGCAGGATCAGCAATGAGGCAAAACGTATATATACCAGTATAGAGGAAGAAGGCGTGATGCCGCTGCATGAACTGAAGAAGGCAGCCGGGTTTGGAAAAGAAGACAAATCCCGTTTTGACAGGGCTTTAGTGGAGCTGCAGATGAATCTTTTCCTCACCATTTGCGGGAGAAGGCATAAAATCAGTGCGGAGGGAAAACCCTACGGCTGGGACTCCACAGCCTTTTGCAAAACAGAGGACTTTTGGGACCGTGAAGTTTTGAAGGCGGCGTCCGCAGTCAGCAGCAAGGAAGCAGAGGAAAGGATCCGGGAACAGGTTCTGAGGCTGACCCCCCTTGCATCGGACAGAAACATACATAAATTTATATATGGCAGAGCCGGAAGGTGATCTGTCAAATAGCGCAGATAAGGAAAACGGGCGGCATACCCCAGTCATGGCTGGATGAACCGCCTGTTTTTTGGCATATATCCCAGTGTATAAATCAATATCCGGGGAATTTAGGTGACAGTTCCGCTGCCTGAACGTTCATCTTGGGAGTTACCACTGTACCGGGAGGCGTTTTCATGCCGGAAGCATGAAAATTCCGAGGCAGCCAGCGCGATATGGGGCAGAATGCTCCATATGTGCGCGTCGCGGAGCGTGTTACTGGACACGGAGTAAACAGTAACTCTTGGGAAGTCAGCTCTGAAACCATAAGGATAATTATATAGCAATTTACCCATAGCAGTGTTAGAATAAAAATATGTATAAAGCCCCGAATATTACGAAAGAATCGTTGAGGAACAAAAATGCAGAAAGATAGGAAAGATAAAGAACTGCAGAATGAGAACAGAAGGTTAAGAGAAGAGATCATACGGCTGAAACAATATGACCAAGTTACGGGTTTGTTCAACAGGGAGGCTTTCTGCGCATCTGCCGACGGAGCGATAAAGCAGAACCCTCATATCCGCTTTGAAATCATCTGCATAGATATTGAACGGTTTAAAATGATAAATGAATTGTACGGTGAAGAGCAGGGAGACCTGCTTTTAAAATACGTGGCAGAGCAGCTTAGGTACATTTCGCGCAAAGAAAAGCATATTGCGGGGAACCTGAGGGATGATGTCTTTGCTCTCTGCATTCCTGTGGAAGATGAGAAAAGCACAGTGGATCATCTGCTGGGGATCTTCAGCGGAAGCCCTGTAAACGCCCAGGCGGTTTTGGCAGTTGGGATCTATCGCATGGAGGAGGAAGTGATTCCCGCCGGAAATATGTGCGGCAGGGCACTGATGGCCCTGAATTCGGTTAAAGGCAATGACCACCATGTGGCAGTGTACCGGGAAAGTATGCGGGAAAATCTCCTCAGAGAGCAGGAGATCACCAACAGCATGGAAGCAGGGATCAAAAACAGGGAATTTAAAATCTATATGCAGCCAAAATGCAATATGGAGAGCGGTAAAGTAGTGGGGGCAGAAGCTCTGGTACGCTGGCAGCATCCTCAAAAAGGTCTGCTGCTTCCCGGGGATTTTGTGCCATTGTTCGAGAAAAACCATTTTATCGAAAAGCTGGATCTGTATGTCTGGGAGGAGACGGCTGCCTGGATCAGGCGTTGGCTTGACAAGGGCGGTACCTGTGTGCCCGTATCCGTAAATCTGTCGCGCATGGATATTTTTGACATGGACGTGTGTTCTGTGCTCACAGACATAATGGAGCGGTATCATATCCCATCCGGTTTGATCGAACTGGAAATCACAGAAAGTGTATATGCCGGTCAGTCTGAGCGGATCATTAAGGAGACGGAGAGGCTGAAGAAAAACGGATTTACAATTCTGATGGATGACTTCGGCAATGGGTATTCATCCCTGAATATGCTGAGCAGCACCAATATTGACATCCTAAAAATGGATATGCATTTTATGGAGGGGGAGGGGCTGAAAAGCCTGGGTATACTGGATGCGATCCTGCATATGAGCAAATGGCTGAATCTGCCGGTGATCGCTGAGGGGGTCAACCGGGAAGAACATGTGAAGACACTGCGCAGTGTGGGCTGTGTCTATGGGCAGGGCTTTTATTACTACTGCCCTATGAGTATCGAGGAATTTGAGGATCTGCTTCTTGCGCCTGACAAAGTAGACTTTTGTGACGGTGGGAAAAAACGGGTGGAGAGCAGCCACCTTCTGGATTTGAGTGATCTGTTCCACAAAGACACATTGACCGACCGGCTGTTGGGTAATATTACAGGTGCTGTGGCTCAGTACAGCTACGATGGGACCCACCTCTTTGTTCTGAGGGCTAACGGGGAATACTGCCGGCTGATGGGCGAATACTGGATGAGTGGAAGCGGCCATGTGGATGTTATGCAGGATATTTTCCCTGAGGACAGGGAGAAGATAACCGATGCCCTCTCAGAAGCAAAACGCAGCAAAGAGGAAAAGGGCGCAGAGGTTTTTGTGAGAAAAAGAAAGGGTGCGTCTGTCCTTTGGCTGAGGATACGTTTTTTCTGCCTGACTTCCAATTTTGGCAGTGAGATATTTTACGCAGCCCTGTCGGATGAGACCGTACGGATGAACAGCATTGAGAATCTCCGCATAAGTGAGGAGCGCTTCCGGCTGGCTATGGAGGCTACAAGATCTGTGATCTTTGAACTGGACACGGAGACGCGTACCGCATATTATTCTGAATATGCGCAGAAGGCGTTTGGGCTGGATGCCACGGTGGCAAATGCACCGGAGGGATTTATTGAACAGGGTACGGTGTGCCAAGGATACGAGGAAGCCTTCCGGGATATATACCGTGCTATTTACAGGGGGGAGGACAGAGCCTCCTGTGTGGTCAAGGCAAAAATGGGGGATGGCAGTACCGTCCGCAACCGCATTACCCTCACTGCGATCAGGGATAAAGACGGAAAAACAGTAAAGGCGGTGGGTATGGTGGAAAATGTATCCTACAGTGAGGTGGAAGATGAAGCGAAATAAAACCAAGCCGGAAACTTTTAAAGGGATATACAGAGTTGATGTGCAGGTTTTTCTTATGACCGCCATTATTGTGATCATTTCCTGCGGACTTACTTTTGGGGTGAGTTACAGCCTGACTTATAACGGAATGATCCGGGCGCTTTGTGCCAGGGCAAACAGTATCTATGAGTATGCGGACGGCAAACTGGATGTGGAGACCTTTCGGAGGCTGAACAGCAGGGCGGACGGCACGTCTTATCTCTACCAGGAGGCAAAAAGGACACTGGAAAGTGTCAAAACAGCCACAGGTGTCCGATATCTCTACACAGCCAAGGAAAAGGAAGACGGTACATTTATCTATCTGGTGGATGGACTGCCGGACACCGGCAAGGATTTCCGGTATATAGGAGATGCCATTGAACCGGAGTGCTATCCGGATATGAAGAAGGCCATGGAGAACCAGGTGGTGCTTCCCAAGGACATCAATCATACCAGTTGGGGAAATGTTTTCATCGCTTATTTTCCCATGCATGACGAAGATGAGGTGGTGGGGGTACTGGGAATTGAATTTGATGCTTCCAGCCAGTACCGCACTTTCAGCAATATGAAGTTTGCGGCTCCGCTCATCATCTGCATTTTTTGTGTTCTTGCCGCCATTACAGCCGTGGTGCTTTTCCGCAGGATCTCCAATCCGGCCTACAAGGATATGGCCAATACGGATTTGCTCACAGGGCTGAAAAACAGAAATGCTTTTGAAGTGGATATCCACAACCTGGAGACAATGAGGACAAAGAAAGGACTTGCTGTTGTCTCCGTTGACTTAGATGGATTAAAGCACATCAATGACACTTTTGGGCACACTGCCGGAGATAAGTATATTCAGGCGGGGTGCGGGATCCTTAAAACATGTCTTCCGAAGTCTGCAGCCCTGTATCGGACAGGAGGAGATGAGTTTGCCATCATCCTTCGTGAGGTGCCGCGCGAGCGTATCCTGGAAATGCTGGATAAGGTCTGCCAAAGGAAACCGGCTGAGGGACTGGCTGCAGGTGTGGAGATTCGGATGTCTGCAGGATACGCTGTTTACGATGATACCACGGATCAATCCCTTGAAGATACCTATAAAAGAGCAGATACACAGATGTATCTGCAGAAAAAGGAAAAATACGAGGATATGAAACCGTAGGGATTTCTTTTTCTATTCCTTTATGGTATTCTATATGCATAAAATATATATGGGAGGAATTGTATGGGTATCGTACTAAAAAGAGAGCTGGACCCTTTGTTTGAGACCCTTGCTCTGCTTAGTGTAGAAAATCCCGAAACATGGCGGGAAGAGATCATCCGGGATCTCAACGGCTTCGGACTTGGAGGGGAGATGTTTTACCAGAAATATTTTCCGCCGGTAGAGAAGTATGTCAGGACCTTTCTGAAACATAAAGTTAAGACCCCCCAGGAGGAGTTTTTTTATAAAGATAAATCCCAGGATATGTTTTTTTGGATCGTAGCTTTGGCTGTGGAGAACCGCCAGTATCTGGAGAACCCCGGGCAGGCAGATCCGGCCGCAATGCGCAGAAGATTGGCCTATTACCTTGTAGACATGGAAAAAAATCCTGATATCAAGACAGAAGATGACCTGCCGGACCTTTCAGGGGAAAAGACACTTTTGGAGTTTATGGACGGCCTGCCTGTGAAAAGTGAGGAAAAGTGGTATGTCCTGGATTGGCTGAGAAGACCCGTCTACCGGCTGGAACAGCTTGGCGAAATGATCAGACTGAATCTTCCGGCATTTGAAAAAGCCAGGGATTCTGTGAAGAAGCCTTTGGAAAAGCTGCTGCAGAAAAAAGAAAATCTGGAAGGCAATGAATCTTATGCAAAAATGGCAGAGCTCTGTGAAGAAAACCAGGCAGTATATATGTCCATGGGAGTACCTCTGGCGCAGATCGTTATGCTGACGTGCGGATACCATGGAGTTCTCATGGGATACCTGGATACAGGGAAACATTCCGGAAATGTGTCTAAAGAAATGGTCATCCGCCAGGCAAAGGCACTGAGCGACCAGAGTAAACTGGATATATTATGTGACCTGAAGTGCTCCAGGAAATTCAACCTGGAACTGGCAGAGAGTCTGGGATTGTCGCCTTCAACAGTGTCGCATCATATGAACTCGCTGTTGCTCTGCGATTTTGTCACCGTGGAAAAGCGGGATGGAAAAGTGTATTATTGTTTGCAGGAAGACACCATACGGGAGTTCCTGAAAAAGGTGGAGGAGATGCTTTTATGACACCTCCACATATTGTGATCAAAGATTGTTTGACAAGCAGTATGATTTGGAGCGGTAGAGGAGTAAGTGGTTTATGAAAAGATATATTGCCTTGTTAAGGGGAATCAATATAAGCGGAAAAAACAAGATAGCAATGTCTGAATTAAAAAAGTGCTTTGCAGAACTTGGTTTTGCAGAGATTGTCACCTATCTAAACAGTGGTAATGTTATCTTTTCAAATGCCATTGAGGATAAAGACGTTCTTTCAAATAAAGTACAGCTCATGATCAAAGACAGATTTCATTTAGAGATACCGGTCTTTATTATTTTGCAGGAAGAATTAGCAGAGCTGTTAAAGAATGCTCCTGATTGGTGGGGAGATGATAATAGAGAGATATATGATAACCTTATATTTCTTCTGCCTCCTTTATCTTATGAGGAGTTCTATGATGAAATAGGAGTGCCTAAAGCGGAATATGAGAGCGTGTATCATTACAAAAATGTTGTTTTCTGGTCCTTCAGCCGGAAGGACTATCAAAAGACAAATTGGTGGTCAAAGACTGCCGGTTCCGGTGTAAGCGGCAGGATCACCATTCGGACAGCTAATACAGTTAGAAAAATAGCAGGTATGTGACAGCCTTAACAGCGCCGGGTTTGGAAGAGCGGAAAGGAATCGTTATGTATTTTGCCGGTTAAGGTTATTAGTTTGTACACCGCCGTATAGAAAGAAAATATAGGAATATGGATTGGCTATAGTTTGAGGAGATGCATTTCAGCACCTCCCTTTTTTTATTTATTGTAACTGTTCAGTACCCTCACAGTTACAGTAAAAATCCAAGCAGAATCGCCTTTGGCGATGGGATTTTTGCTTGGCTGCGGAATGCTTTCTTACGGTCAGCGCAGTGAATGCACAGACCTACGGAATAGTTACTATTTATTCTGTTCTGAATTCGATTTTTATAGAATGTATTTGGCTAATATAGAATTATATGATATTTTATATACATGAAATATATTTCACGTAAGTAAAACAATATAATTGCGGTAACACAATGATCGGGAGGGATATTATGACACTATATAAACCAAAAGACCGCCTGCTTCTGGGCGGCACCATATTGCTTGGGGGGCTGTCCTCGTTATTGGCAGCATTTGTCTCAATCTTCCTGCAGAGAGTCATAGATGTGGCTGTTGCGGGGGAGATCAGAGAGTTTTACAGGGTACTGGGGGGGATGGCCGCTTTTCTGCTGGCTTTTGGAGTCATCAGCTTTTCGGAAGCCTTACTGGGGAAAATCCTTTTGAGGAATGTGACCCGATATCTGAGGGGCAGGGTCTTTAAGGGGGTGATGAAACAAGACCCCAAAGAGTATACAGCACAGAATACAGCGGACTATCTGTCCGCTCTTGTGAATGATGTGAAATTGGTGGAGGATAATTATCTGGTTCCGCTGCTGCTTTGTTTCCAGATGGCAGTGCTCTTTCTGGCTACCCTTGGGATCCTGTTATATTTAAGTCCCCTGGTGACCTTTATATTGCTTCTGTTTTTAGTGCTCTTGTTTGCGGTGCCTGCGCTTATGGGGAAAAAACTCCAGGAACGGCAGGACGCGTATTCGGCACAGCTGTCCTCCTTTACTGCGGCGGCAAAGGATTTTTTGAATGGCTATGAAGTGATACGGGGATATTCTGCCTTACACTGTATTTTAGGCAGATTTCATAAAGTGAATAAGGATACTGCGGACAAAAAATTTGCTGCCGACAGGCTGATGGCAGTAAATGAGAGTTTTTCTGATATTTTTTCTTCCCTGACAGTTATTGTGATCGTGTTTGTGGCGGCCTGGCAGATGATGCAGGGAAAGGTAAGTATGGGAACACTTCTTGCGTTGATCCAGCTTAGCGGGACGTTTGTCACACCGGTGGTAATACTGATGCAGAATATTCCAAAAATACAGGGGATCAAACCGGTTATGGAGCATTTGGCGGAGCTGATGGATATATCCCGCAATGAAGGGGAGGACAGCAGCAGACAGGAATATGAAATGCAGGGACTGCAGGATGCGATCCGCTGTACGGATCTTACGTTCTCTTATGCGGATGATCAGAAGGTGCTGGAGCATGAGGATTTTCTGTTTGAAGCAGGGAAAAAGTATGCTGTTGTGGGTCAAAGCGGGTGTGGGAAATCCACGCTGATCAAACTTTTGACCGGATATTTCCGGGATTTTCAAGGGCAGATAGAGATAGATGGGCATTCCCTCAAGGAGATGCCGCAGGAGGAGATCAACAGGCGGATAGCTGTTATCCATCAGAATGTGTTTTTATTTGATACGGATATCCGCGATAATATCTGCCTGGGACGGCAGTATTCGGATGAAGAGATACATAAGGCGTTGATGGAGAGCGGAATGGAGGATTTCCTTGCAGGGATGGAAGGAGGAATAGACAGTAAGGTGGGCGAAAACGGACAGCTTTTATCCGGGGGACAGAGGCAGAGGATCGCCGTTGCGCGGGCACTTATCAGGAGGACGCCGGTGTTGATCCTGGATGAGGGTACGTCTGCAATTGATCGGGAGACGGCGTTTGAGATCGAGAAAAGGCTGTTGGAGAGACGGGAGTTGACGGTCATTACCATCACGCATCATATGGATGAGAGGCTGGAAGGGGAGTATGATGGGATCTTGAGGTTAGGTGTTTGATGTATAGCCCTCCCTTCCTTTGACTGGTTGTGGCTGTGGGCAGTAACAGTTCAGACAGGTCTGCGCATTTACTGCGCTGACCGTATGAAAAAGTAGTGCCAGCTTTATCCGGCCCATCGCGAAGCGATTCTTAATGGCTGGATGCGTAACGGTTCAGCTTGTCTGAACTGTTACTGTGGGTATGATCAAAACGGCTTGATTGTTGGAGAAAACTGGGGTATGCTATAGGAAAAATGTTAGGTCTGCGGGAGTGTGTGGATTTTGAGGGGGATGGGAAAATGGGTATGAGAGGAAGGGAGGATGTTTTATGGAGATCAATCGGATAGGATGGATCCGGACGGATTTTCCTGCGAAGTTTGGGATCCCGCGTCAGAGTGGGTTGGTGGAGGATCTGGCGGGAACGGTGGTTTTTGAGGCAAAGTATAGGAATCCGGACGCATTCAGGGGGCTGGAAGAGTTTTCGCATATATGGCTTGTTTGGGAGTTTTCTGAATCGGCAAGAGATAAATGGCAGCCCATGGTGAGACCGCCCAGGCTTGGGGGAAACATAAGGAAAGGGGTATTTGCTACACGTTCACCTTTTCGGCCAAATCCCATCGGGTTGTCTTGTGTACGTCTGGAGCGGATTGAGATGCATCCGGAATACGGCCCTGTCCTTCATGTGAGAGGGGCGGATTTAATGGATGGAACGCCGATCCTGGATATTAAGCCTTATGTTCCTCATGCGGACAGCCACCCGGAGGCAGAGGGCGGATTTGCGTCCAGACATAAGGAAGACAGGCTGGAAGTGGAATTTCCGGAGGAGCTGGAGAAAAAAGTGCCGGAACATAAGAGAAAGGCCCTCAGGGGCGTTCTGGCCAATGACCCAAGGCCTGCATATCAGAATGATCCGGAGCGGATCTATGGGTTTGGCTTTGCAGGGCTGGAGGTCCGTTTTACTGTCAGGGAGGGACTTCTTACGGTATGTGAGGTGGTGCCTCAGGGATGAAGTTTTTGATTCAGAAAAGGCTGTGGGCAGAGAGGCCGGAGCAGAGGCTTATGGGAAAGATGGGGCGGTTTTTTGAAGACTGCAGGATGCTTTAGACGGCTGGAGAATGACAGTGATTCTCCAGCCTTTTTAGAGGATTTTGCCGGTTACAAAATACGGATCTTGTATTTTTCCAGCCAGTAGTTCACCTGGAGCATGTAGGCGAGCATCTGGGGGCCGGCCATGAGCTGGCCGTAGAAGGGTTTACCGTAGTCGGAGGGGCTTTCCAGGAATGCGTGTACTTTGCGGGTGTCCAGGATTGGGCGGATGGGGGCATTGGGGTCTGCCAGAACTTCTTTTAGGCGGTCGCCCAAAAGGTTTTCATAGGCAGGGTCATAGGTTTTGGGGTAGGGGCTTTTTTTCCTCCAGAGAACCTCTTTTGGGAGATATCCTTCCCCTGCATGGCGCAGCAGGCCTTTGACGATGCCGTCCGGGCACTTCATGCTCCAGGGGACATTGAAGATGTATTCCACGATCCGGTGGTCTGCCAGGGGGACACGGGCTTCCAGGCCGGAATACATGCTGGTGCGGTCCATGCGGTCCAGCAGTGTCACCATGAACCAGCGCAGGTTCAGATAGGAGATTTCACGGCGGCGTTTTTCTTCGGGATTCTCTCCCGGCAGGACCGGTGTCTCACGGATGGTCTTTTCATAGGCGGCATGTGCGTATTCCTCCATGCCGAGGGATTCGGCAAAGTCGTCGGACAGGAGGACTTTTCTGGGCTCCATGCTCATGGACCAGGGGAAATTGTCTCCCTCAAATGCCTCTTTTTTATGGAACCAGGGATACCCGCCGAAGATTTCATCTGCGCATTCACCTGTGAGGGTCACTTTGTTGTGCTCCACCACCTGGGAACAGAAGTAGAGCATAGAGGATTCCACGTCCGCCATACACGGCAGATCTCTGGCGTCCACAGCTTTGAACAGACAGTCCACTTGTGCCATATTGTCGCACTCCAGAAAACGGTGGTTTGTGCCGGCATACTCCACCATTTTTTCTGCCCAGGGACGGTCCTGGCTTGGCTGGAAGGCGTTGGATCTGAAATATTTATTGTTGTCTTTAAAGTCAAAAGAGAAGGTGTTCAGGACTTTTCCCTGTTTTTTCAGCTCTGCGGCACAGATAGAGGTGACCAGGCTGCTGTCCACACCGCCGGAGAGAAAGGTGCTGATGGGAATGTCGGAGAGCATCTGTTTTTTAACAGCGTCCTCCACCAGCCAGGCTGTCTTTTCCACGGTCTCGTCAAAAGAGTCTGTATGGGGGCGGCTTTCCAGGTTCCAGTAAGCATGTTCAGAGACTCCGCCTGGTCCCAATGTCAGGCAGTGTCCCGGAAGTACCTCACTGACATCTTTGAAGACGCCTTTTCCGTAACTTTTAGCAGGCCCCAGAGCGAATACTTCGCACAGGCCGTCCCTGTCCAGCTGGGGTGTTACCCCGGGGAAGGCGAACAGACCTTTGATCTCAGAGGAAAATACCAGGGTTTTGTCAGCCCATGTATAGAATAGAGGCTTGATCCCCAGGCGGTCTCTGATAAGGGACAGTTGGTTTTTGGCGGAATCCCACAGAGCTATGGCAAAAATACCATTTAATTTTTTGATGTATTCCTTCCCGTGCAGCATAAATCCGTTTAAAATCACTTCGGTATCGCTGGCAGTCTCAAAGACAGCCCCTTCTTTTATCAGTTCTTTTTTCAGTTCAGGCATGTTGTAGATCTCACCGTTGTATGCGATGGCATAAGTGCCGGATGCACTCTTTCGTATCATAGGCTGATGACCTGTGACAAGGTCAATGATCTCCAGCCTCACATGGGCCAGGCCGCAGCTTTTGTCCAGATAAGTCCCCTGGTCATCCGGTCCCCGGCGCTTTTGTATCCGGTTCATTTCCTCCAGGATGTGATTCCATTTCCCCTTTTCCTCCGTAAAATCTCTTTTCGGATTACAAAATCCTGCGATACCACACATAGAATTTCCCCTTTCTTCTGATACCCCATAAGGGATTTGCCCGCATACTGCTGCGGGCAAACCCCTGCCGGGTGAAAAATTGAGCTGCGTTTGACGGTGACAGCAGTTTTTTACTGTATGACCGGCTGATACTGCTTTCCGTTTAAAGCTGCTTCAATGGAAGGTATGAGAAGTTCCGTGCGGGCGATCATGGAATTGGGCTTTTTCTCGGGGTTATCCTGACCGAAAGGAACAAAATAGATGTTCTTGGCATTCAGGAGCAGGCCGATATTCTTCATATTCATCCCCAGTGCGTCGTTGGTGGAGATGGAGATAAGCAGAGGCTTTTCGTTCCGCAGATGCGCCTTGGCTGCCATGAGGGCAGGGGTATCGGTAATGCCGTTTGCAAGCTTTGCGATGGTATTGCCTGTGCAGGGCAGGATCACCAGGATATCCAGCAGGCTTTTGGGGCCGATAGGCTCTGCCTGGGGGATGGTGAGCATGGGTTCCCTGCCTGTTATGCTGCGTGCCTTTTCTACAAAGTCCTCTGCATTGCCGAAACGGCTGTCAATGCTTTTGGCGGCATCTGAAAAGATGGTTTGTATTTCTGCGCCTTCGTCTGCAAGCTTTTGTAATTCCTCAAACACTTTTTTATATGTGCAGAAGGAGCCGGTAAAGGCCACTCCCACTTTCCTTCCTTTTAACGACATGATCGTTTCTCCTATTCTTCAAATTCCTTTAATATACGAAAAACAGCTTCCGCAATGGCATAGGCGGAGGAACGAGGGGCATATTTCCCCGGAAGTCCCGGACAGAGATATGCGGATATCCCCAGGTTCTTCGCTTCGGCATGATCCAAACCGCCGGGAGCGGAAGCAATATCAATGATGAGAGCCTGTTTTTTCAGGCTCTTTAAAAATGACCTGTCAATGATCTGCGCGGGAATTGTGTTGAAGATAAAATCAAAACTGCCCGCGTGTTCTTTCAGTTCCTCCAAAGAGACAGCGTCCCCTGTCAGCGCCTGGGCTTCTGCCCGCACGCCGGGTCTTCTGGCACAAACCGTTACATGACAGAACATCCCTTTCAGATACGAGGCCAGGGTTTTCCCGCAGGTTCCGTATCCCAGTACAAGACAGCGGCTATGGTGGAGATTGCAGCTGCTTTTCTGAATGGCTTCCGCAACGGCGCCTTCTGCGGTTGCTATGCTGTTTTTTACAGTGAGTATCTCATCCTTCATCAGATCAGAGACAAAAATGCCTTTTGAAAATAACTTTTCCTGGAAGTCTCTGGGTATGCATCCTGCAAAGAAGGACTGGCCCTCCCGGAGCATATCCGGCAGAAGGGACAGTGGGATATCTTTGCTTTTGCTTATGGGGATTGGCGCAAGAATGGTCTCTGCGTTTGAAACTGCCTCCAAAAGAGAGGGGGCAGTATAGCAGGAGGTGCCCGGAATATCTGCGCAAAGTGCATATTTACAAACCTTGCAGCCGCATTCCAGGAGATATTGTGCCAGATAGACCTGACGCATATCTCCGCCGATGACTGCAAAATCAAATTTTTGGTGACTCATTGCCTGGCTCCTGAATGTCTGAACTCTTATTTACTATATGTAAGAGGGAAAAGAGATGTGTTAGAGGAGTAACAGTTCAGCCTTTTTCTGTCCCGCGGGGTGCTGCCTTGCAATTGCAAGGCGATCCCGAGACAGCCACGCGCCGGACTGCCGGAAGGCTGAATAGTAACTTAGAGGATAAGGCTGCGTGTCAGTTTGGGTAGCGTTCGCCTCTGGCAGATGTGTGGAAAAGTTTTTTATAGGCCCTGGAAAAGGAGGAATAATTTTTAAAGCCGCACTGGTAGCAGGCGTCTGTGACGGACATGCCGTTTTGGATCAGCGCCCTGGCCCGCAGCAGGCGCTTGGTGGAAATATAGCTGGCAACACTGTATCCCGTCTCCTGTTTGAACAAGTGCATAAGATAATAACGGCTCATATAGAACCGGGATGCCAGCAGGTCGATGGAAATATCCTCCGCCAGATGTTCGCCGATATAGTCAAGCACGGGAAGGATCTTGGAATTGCAGCGGCTGTTTTCTATATAAGTACCTGTGTAGGCATCCATGGAAAAGCGGTTCAGAAGAATGAGAAATTCCAGGAAAAGGGCTTTCTGATACAGCGCAGCGGCAAAGGCCCCCTCCCCAAAGGATTTTTCCAGCTCCTGCAGGACCTGATACAGGCGGCTCTGGCCAAACAGCTCAATGCGCAGTACATTGGAACGGCTTTTTTGGGCCTGTACAAAGCAATGGTTCAGGGAATCCTCCCCATCCCGGCAGGAATCTATGAATGCAGGAGAAATGTAGAGGATCACCCGCTCGTAGGTGGAACGGCTGTTGATGACCGGCTTGTGGATCTCGCCGGCATTTACCAGGACAATATCATAGGGTTTTAAATCAAAGGATTTTCCTTCAATGTGGTAAGTCACATCCCCCCGGATGAAAACCAGAAGTTTGTAAAAATCATGATAATGATAGGAAAAGCTGTGCTCCTCCCCGTCTGTAATATGAAAGAGGCGGAAATCGTCTTTCAGATAACCGGTTTTACTGTAAGAATCCAATGTTGTTCCCTCCTGTGGGACCGTTATAGTTTCAGCATATTTTGCAATGTTTTTAACACGATGCTTATATTATAACATAAAAGTGTCTGATAAACTAGATAGAGATAAAGAAGCGGAGAGAAGTACCTGGCACAACAGCGGTCTGTGAACCGTAAACTAAAACATGGATAGCATATGATGGGATGCGCCGGAATTGGAAAGCGCATCATAACAGGAAAGGAAAGAGAGCAGTGAAATTTGAAAAATATCACGGAATAGGAAATGATTATCTGGTATATGACTGTCAGAAGAATACAGGGGAACTGGACGGAGAAATGATCCGGAAAGTCTGTGACAGGAATTTCGGAGTAGGCTCAGACGGCATCCTGGCCGGTCCTTATATAGAAGACGGAGAATTTGCTGTACGTGTTTTTAATCCGGACGGAAGCGAAGCGAAAAGAGCGGGAAACGGCATCCGTATATTTGCCAAGTATTTAAAGGACGCAGGGTACACACTCAGCGAACGGCTGAATATCAGGACAAAAGGCGGAAAAGTGCAGGTGCGTTTTCTCAATGCGGACGGAACGAGGATCCAGGCGGATATGGGGAAGCTGTCCTTTTCCAGCAAAGAAGCAGGACTTGTGGGGGAGCCACGGGAAGCGTTGGGAGAGAAGATGGTATTCGGACCAAGTTCATATGACTGTTCCTGTGTTTCCATGGGAAATACACACTGTGTGATCCCCATGGCGGAGATCTCCAGGGAAAAGGTCTGTAAAATAGGTGCCTTTTCAGAGCGCTCCGATTATTTTGAGGACCGGGTCAATACACAGATCATGAAAGTCCTTGATAAAAATAACATTCAGATAGAGATATTCGAGCGGGGTGTGGGATATACCCTGGCTTCCGGCACCAGCAGCTGTGCCGCAGCGGGAGTGGCTTTCCGTCTGGGTTTGGCTGATTCGGATGTGATGGTGCACATGCCCGGCGGTAAGCTCTGGATCCAGATTGACGAGGACTGGCGGGTAAAGATGACCGGCAGTGTACAGAGTGTGTGCCGGATTGAAATGACAGAGGATTTCCTGCGGTTCGAGCCGTAGGGGGAAAGGCTTTAAAAGGCTTCCGCGGCAGTGAGCAGGCTGTGCGGGAGCCTTTTTATGCGGCAGAGAAGAGTATGGAGGGTGCAGTTCTGTAAAACTGCCGGTTTTTCTTCTGCTTTGGTCATTTTTTGTTGGCTGGGTTTACAAAAAACCTGGCATTTGATACAAAAACCCGAAACAAAAGTTGCTAAAATGATTGAAAATGCAAAAAAACGAATCGATTATGAGTAAAATAACCGTGGATATGATGGTATAATTGATGAAAACCGAGGGATAAAAGCCGAGGTGATTAGGCCGATTGACAATAGGAATCGGAGAAAAATCCTGGACAAGGGGGAATTTCTTATAAGAAAAGTCTGAGAGAGTCTGTAATGACCGAGGTTGTACGTTTTTCTTCAACAAGCCCTTAAAAATTTGACGAAGCCCAAGAAGCTATGATAAGCTAAAGAATAAGGTATTAGTTTAGGATGGAAACGAGGGCTTACAAATGAAGAAGAGAGAAAAAGAATATGTAGAATTCCGGTATTATGAGATTCCGCAGCGTGTGCCTCTGATCGCACTTATGGGGGAGCGCTGGGTAACGAGGTATGGAAGTGATCCTATGCATTTCCATAACTATATGGAGATAGGCTACTGCTGTTATGGCGAGGGTGTTATGCACCTGGGAAAAGAGGACGTCAAATATGGGGAGGGAACTGTTACGGTCATCCCCAAAAATTTTCCCCATCACACAACGGGAAGGGACGAAGTCTTTGACAGCTGGGAGTATCTTTTTATAGACACGGAGCGTTTTTTAAAGACCGTATACGCGGAAAAACCTGTGTATGCAAATACGGTGCTGGAGCGGCTTCACAGCCGTATGTTTCTGACCAGCAGGGAAGAGGCACCGGAAATCGAGGCGCTTGTCCGTGTCATTCTGAATGAAATGCGGAACAGGGAAGAGTTTTATCTGGAGAGCGTGCAGGGATGCCTGCTCACACTGCTTCTCAAGATTGCCAGAATGAATCCGGTGGACAGTATGCCGGAGGCCAAGATCATAGATGACGGAAGTCTGAACAGTATTTTGGCAGTTCTGGACTACATAGAAAAGCATTATCAGGAAGAGATCAAGGTAGGACAGCTGGCACAGATATGCCATATGAGCGAGACACATTTCAGGAGGGTGTTCACAGAATTTATGAATACGTCTCCGGCAGAATATGTGAATCTGGTACGGATTGAACGGGCCTGTGAATTTCTTGCGAAATCAGACGAGCGTCTGGAGGACATTGCCGTTAAGGTTGGTTTCCAGGCATCAGCCACATTCATCCGTAACTTCAAGAAGATTGTGGGGACTGCTCCGCATCAGTGGAGGAGCACGGCAAGGGGAAAAGAAGACAACCCTTCCAACTATAATGTATCGGTGTTAAAAGGCTGGTAAGGCCCCCGGAAACGGGTAAATAAACAGGAAAACAGAAAATGGTTACTGTTCACTGCTGGCTAACTCGGGATTTTGCTACGCAAAACACCTCGCGGGACAGTGGACTGTGGGCAGTAATAAAAAATGTACAAATTAGACAAATGAAATATTGACATATGCGACGAGATGATGTAATATACATATATGCTGGACCGTGAAAAAACGGAAATGTGGTCATATTACACAAACAATCTGTCGAATAATAGGACCGTATGTACATTCATGAGTTTAAGGCTTAATAATTAAAGGGAGGTATTTGTGTTATGAGAAAAAAAATTGTTGCAGCTATGCTGGCTTCTATGATGGTTGTTTCACTTGCAGCCTGCGGAGGCGACAGCGGAAGCGGAACCACAGACGGCGGTGATACAAAAAAAGAAGAAACCACCGGAACAGATGACACTAAGAAAGATGATGCGGCAGGTGACGCTGTAGCAGCTACAGATGATGACAATACATTAACTGTATGGTGCTGGGACCCGAACTTCAACATCTATGCCATCAACAAAGCTGCTGAGATCTACGCAAAAGACCATGACGGATTTAATGTAAAAG
Source organism: Blautia marasmi (assembly GCF_900258535.1). Taxonomy (NCBI): domain Bacteria; kingdom Bacillati; phylum Bacillota; class Clostridia; order Lachnospirales; family Lachnospiraceae; genus Blautia; species Blautia marasmi. The sequence goes on along the minus strand of NZ_OIWX01000001.1, from coordinate 715,378 downwards.
TTACTGAGATCCAGTCAGATGATATTGAGACAAAACTGACAACAGCTATGTCAGCAGGCGATTTAAGTACCTTACCTGACATCTTCCTGATGCAGGATAACTCTTTCCAGAAATATGCTACCAACTACCCGGATATTTTCGTTGACCTTACGGACAAGGGTATTGACTTTACAGAGTTCTCAGAAGCTAAAGTAGCTTACTCTACCTTAGACGGCAAGAACTACGGTGTTCCGTTTGATAACGGTGCTGCCATCGGCGCTTACAGAACTGACCTTCTGGAGCAGGCCGGATATACAGTAGCTGACTTCACAGATATCACATGGGATGATTTTATGGAGAAAGCTAAAGTTGTCAAAGAAAAAACAGGACAGCCTCTGCTGACACAGCAGGCAGGTTCTACTGATATCATCATGATGATGATCCAGTCTGTGGGAGCTTCCTGCTTCACAGAAGACGGAAAAGCAAATATTGTTGACAATGAAGCTGTTAAAAAAGCAGTAGAGATTTATTCTCAGATGGTAAAAGACGGCACATTAGTAGAAGTAACAGACTGGGATCAGTATGTAGCTTCTATCAACAACGGAACTGTTGCAGGCGTTATCAATGGATGCTGGATCATGGCTACCATTACAGCACAGGAAGATCAGTCCGGAAAATGGGCTATCACAAACCTGCCTAAGATGGAAGGTGTTGGCGATGCAAGCAACTACTCCAACAACGGCGGTTCCTCATGGGCAGTTACATCCAACTGTAAAAAACCAGACCTGGCTGTAGATTTCCTGAAATCCACATTCGGCGGAAGCACAGAATTCTATGATGACCTGATCTCCAAAGGCGCTCTGGCAACATGGGCACCGGCTGGTGAATCTGATGTTTACAATCAGGAAGTTCCGTTCTTCGGAAATGACAAAGTTTATGCTAAGATCGTAGATTTTGCTACCAAGACACCTTCTAACGTTACCGGACCGTTCTACTATGACGCGCGTGATGCTATCGGTGTTGCACTTTCCCAGATCACACAGCAGGGTACAGATATCGGAACCGCACTTCAGGAAGCACAGGATACTGTAGACTTCACAATGGGCGGCTGATAAATAACAGACCCTGATTGGTTTTGATTTCTTAGAAATGAAAGGTCTGCTGCTGCTTATCAAAGGCGGCGGCGGACCTTTTTAATCGGATGCGGCAGTACGGGAAGCGCATCTGCTTACAACTAAATTCTAAAAAGGAGGGTGCATATTTATGAGTGGTCCTAATAAAAAAGGGATGTCTCTGGAAAAGAAACATAATGTGACCGGCTGGATATTCCTGATCCCGGCTACAGCATTGATTTGCTGGATGAGTTTTTATCCTATGATCAAAGCTTTCGTTATGTCTCTGCAGACAGGTATCGGTATTAATTTAACCTTCGGAGGAGCTGCGAACTACCTTCGTATTCTGAAAGACCCTACATTTAAACAGTGTCTGTTCAACACATTTTTCTATCTGATCATTCAGGTGCCGGTTATGCTGGTACTTGCATTGGCACTGGCTTCCATGCTGAACAACAAGCATCTGCGGTTCAAAGGATTGTTCCGTACAGCGATTTTCCTTCCCTGTGCAACGTCCCTTGTATCCTATGCTATGATCTTCCGTTCCATGTTTGCCAACGATGGCTTTATCAATACCGTTTTAAGAGGAATGGGAGCAGACCCCATCATGTGGTTTGCCAATGCATGGACAGCCAGAGCGGTTATCATCATCGCGCTGATCTGGAGATGGACAGGATACAATATGGTGTTCTATCTGTCAGGCCTGCAGAACATTGAGTACTCTGTTTATGAGGCTGCTAAGATTGACGGCGCTTCACCGATCCAGTCTTTCTTCAAGATTACAGTACCGCTTTTAAAACCAACGATTCTTCTGACAACCATCATGTCCACAAACGGAACCCTGCAGTTGTTTGATGAGTCCCTGAACCTGACAAACGGCGGACCGGGTAAATCAACCATGACTCTGTCCCACTACATATACAATACATCCTTTGTACAGAGCCCGAATTTCGGCTATGCGGCTGCAATGTCTATCATTGTACTGATCATGGTTGCAATTCTGGCAGTTATCCAGATGAAAGTAGGTGATGAGCGATGAATAAAGGCCAAAAAATATTTCAGTATGTATTCCTGACAATCGTTTCACTGTTCTCTGTATTTCCGTTGTACTACATGTTCTGCGGAGCAACAAACAAAAGTACAGATGTAGTTGCGGGCAAGCTGATCCCCGGCGGATATATAGTATCCAATTTCAAGGCCCTGCTGGCGAACCAGGATTTGGCAAGAGCTATGTGGAACTCCTTCAGAAATGCGGTTATTCTCACCGCTCTGGCCCTTCTGGTATGTTCTATTGCAGGATACGGTTTTGAGATCTATCATGACAAAGGCAAGGATGTTGTAATGACACTCCTTCTGACAGCTATGATGATTCCTTTCGCAGCTATCATGATCCCTTTGTTCAAGATGTTTTCCACTTTAAAAATGGTCAACAGTATGGCAGCATTCATGCTTCCTACCATCTCGACCCCGTTTTTGATCATGTTGTTCAGGCAAAGTGCCCGTTCGTTCCCGCATGATATTATTGAGGCAGCCCGCCTTGATGGTTTGAGCGAAACCGGAATCTTTTTCCGTATGTTCTTCCCGACCATGCGTTCCACGTATGCGGCAGCCATGACCATCACTTTCATGAATGCATGGAATAACTACCTGTGGCCAAAGGTAATCTTACAGACAGACGATTCCATTACCATGCCTATGCTGGTAGCCAACCTGTTGGGCGGCTATACCGTTGATTACGGTATGCTGATGCTGGGTGTTCTGATCTGTACATTGCCTACCGCAATTGTATTCTTCTGTCTGCAGAAGAGCTTTGCAGAAGGTATCACAGGTGCTGTTAAATAAAAAAGAGGCAGTAGCCGGTGCAGCCGGGCTGTTGAAAATAGGGTGACTGTTGATGATCTTCACAGTTACAAAATATGTACTATACAGGCGGATATTTTATTAACATGAGATATCCGCCTGATTTTTAATCATACGGCAGGTGAAAGGCGTACATCTATCTGCCGTCCATAAACAGGAGGTAAACATGAAAACATTTCAGTACGAGAAAGTGAAAGACCCCACCTGGTTCCGGGAAAACAGGGTTAATGCCCATTCGAACCACAGATATTATGGTTCCATGGAGGAAATGGAGCAGAAGCAGGACAATTTCAGGTACAGCCTGAACGGTCTGTGGAAATTCCACTATGCCAATAATTACCGCAGCACGGTTCCAGGGTTTGCGTCCATGGATTACTGCTGCAGGTCCTGGGATGACATCCGCGTGCCGGCCCATATCCAGATGGAGGGATATGACTGCCCCCAGTATGCCAATGTGCAGTATCCCTGGGAGGGCTGGGAGGAGTTGGAACCCGGGGAGATCCCAACACGGTTTAACCCTGTGGCAAGTTATGTGAAATATTTTGAAGTGCCGGAAAATATGAAAGGCAAACGTGTTTTCATCTCTTTCCAGGGTGCGGAGAGCGGCATTGCAGTCTGGCTGAACGGCAGTTATGTAGGATACAGTGAAGACACCTTTACCCCATCCGAATTTGAACTGACCCCCTATCTCAGGGAAGGGGAAAATAAACTGGCGGCCCAGGTTTTCAAATTTACCAGCAGCAGTTGGTGCGAGGACCAGGATTTCTTCCGTTTTTCCGGTATCTACAGGGATGTATATCTGTATGCCATACCGGAGGTGCATGTGGAGGATATGAGGATCCGTACACTGCTGGATGATACATTCACAAAGGCAGATTTAGAGATCGTGTTGAAATCTACGGCGGAAGGGAAAGCGAAGATCACCCTCTCCAAGGACGATCAGACATGGATGACAGAGGAATGTGCGCTGGGCGGCGAGACAGAACTGGTGATGAAAGTGGAAAACCCGGAACTTTGGAGCGCAGAAGAGCCGGTGCTTTATGACCTGCTTTTCCAGATCATGGACAAAGAAGGAAACGTAACAGAGGTGATTCCCTACAGAGTAGGTTTCCGAAGATTTGAGATGAAAGACAATATCATGATGCTGAACGGTAAAAGAGTGGTGTTCAAAGGGGTGAACCGCCATGAATTCAGCTCAGTAAGCGGCCGCCATGTATCAAGGGAAGAGCTGATAAAGGATATTGTGACCATGAAGAGGAACAATATCAATGCCGTCCGCACCTGCCATTACCCGGACGGCTCAGATATCTATGATCTATGTGACGAATACGGACTTTACATGATCGCGGAGAACAATCTGGAGTCCCACGGCTCCTGGGATTCCCAGGCAGAGAAAAAGGCGCCTGACCTCAATAAGGTAGTGCCCTGTGACCATCCCGAATGGCTGGACATGATGCTGGACCGTGTAAATTCCATGTATCAGAGGGACAAAAACCATCCGGCAATTCTTATCTGGTCCTGCGGCAACGAATCCTTCGGCGGAAAAGATATCTATGAGATGTCAGAGTTCTACCGCAGGGAGGATCCCACAAGGCTGGTACACTATGAAGGTGTGTTCTGGGACCGCAGATATAACGGGTCCAGCGATATGGAAAGCCAGATGTATCCTTCTGTGGAAAGTATCAAGGCCTTCCTGGAGAAAGACAGGAGCAAACCTTTTATCTGCTGTGAATATACCCATGCCATGGGCAATTCCTGCGGTGCTATGCATAAATACACGGATCTGACGGATACGGAACCTTTATATCAGGGCGGATTTATCTGGGATTACATTGACCAGTCCATTTATAAAAAAGACCGTTACGGAAAAGAGTTTTTGGCTTATGGCGGAGACTTTGATGACCGTCCCTGTGATTATAACTTCAGCGGCAACGGTATTGCCTACGGCGGAGACCGGGAACCTTCACCAAAGATGCAGGAAGTAAAATTCAATTACCAGAATATCACGGCAGTGGTGGAGAAGGACAAGGTGCGGGTGATCAACAAAAATCTGTTTGTGAATACAGACAGCTTTGACTGCGTCGTATCGGTGGAAAAGAATGGGCACCTGATAACAGAATCCTGTCTGGAAACACACACGGCGCCTCTTTTTGAGGATGTGTATGAACTGCCGGTCCGTGTTCAGACTTTGCCGGGAGAGTATGCGGTCACGGTTTCCTTCCGCCTGAAAGAGGATACCCTGTGGGCAAAGAGAGGACACGAGGTTGCCTTCGGACAAGGGGTGTATCAGACAGAGGGACCTGCTGTATCGCATAAAGGAAAGATGGAGATCGTAAAGAGTGTACATAATATTGGGATCCATGGCGATGGTTTCCGTGTTCTCTTCTCCTATCTGAACGGCGGACTTGTTTCATATGTGTACGGCGGTGTGGAAATGATCAAGGCCATCCCAAAACCAAACTTCTGGAGAGCGCCTACAGATAATGACTGCGGCAATCTGATGCCCATGCGCTACGGGCAGTGGAAACTGGCAAGCATGTATTTGAACCACAAAGATCCTCAGGGTGGATACCGCATACCGAAACTGGAAGTTTTGGATGACTGCGCGGTGATTACTTACACCTATTTTATGCCGTCCCTTCCTTCTGCGGAGTGCAGCCTTACTTATAAGGTGTTTGGTGACGGGACCATTGAGACCACACTTACTTATGATCCGGTGAAGGAACTGGGTGATATGCCGGAATTTGGTGTCATGTTCAAATTTGATGCGGATCATGACCATGTGACATGGTACGGCATGGGACCGGAGGAGACCTATGTTGACCGCTGCCAGGGCGCGAAGCTCGGTATTTACAGTAACAAAGTGGCGGACAATATGGCAGAGTATCTGGTTCCCCAGGAATGCGGTAATAAGGTAGGTGTCCGCTGGGCCAGTGTTACAGACAGAAAAGGCAGGGGAATGCTGTTTACGGGAAATAAAATGGAATTCTCCGCGCTTCCGTATACACCTCATGAGATTGAGAATGCCATGCATTCTTTTGAGCTTCCCAATGTGCACTACACCGTTGTCAGAGTGTCTGCAAAACAGATGGGAATAGCAGGGGATGACAGCTGGGGTTCCAAGACCCATCCGGAATATCTTCTGAACACAGAAGGAAAAATGGAATTCACATTCAGCTTTAAAGGGATATAAGAATACAAAACAGTTTAAAACAGGGCCGGTCTTCTAAAGTCCGGCCCCTTGGAGGACAGATATGGGTAAAGACGTAAATTTCGGTAAAATGATCCACGGGGGAGACTACAATCCGGAACAGTGGCTGGATTCCCCGGACATCCTTAGGAAGGATATAGAGTATTTTAAAAAGGCCAAGATCAATGAAGTTTCTCTGGGGATCTTCTCCTGGGCAGTTCTGGAACCACGTGAAGGGGAATACAACTTCGGATGGATGGAAGAGATGATCGACCGTCTGTATGAAAACGGCATTTCCACGATCCTGGCAACTCCGTCCGGTGCCCGTCCAAAATGGATGAGCGACAAATATCCGGAAGTTCTTCGGGTGGAGGCTGACAGGCACAGAAATCTGTTCGGCGGCAGACATAACCACTGCTATACATCTCCAGTATACAGGGAAAAGGTGCGGCAGATGAATATGGCGCTGTCTGAAAAATTCGGAAAGCATCCCGGTGTTATCGGATGGCATCTTTCAAATGAGTACGGCGGCGAGTGTCACTGCCCCCTCTGTCAGGAAGAATTCCGCAGGTGGCTGAAGGAGAAATACGGCACCATTGATGCGCTGAATAAAGCCTGGGCCACAACTTTCTGGAGCCATATCTACAATGATTTTTCCCAGGTGGAAAGCCCGTCTCCCAGAGGAGAGTCAGGCCTACACGGATTAAATCTGGACTGGAAGCGTTTTGTCACGGACAGGACCGTGGATTTTGTGCGGCATGAGGCACAGGCAGTGAAGGATGGCGGCTCAGACCTTCCGGTGATGATCAACATGATGTACAACTTCGGAGGTTTAAATTACCATAAATTCCAAGACGTGGTGGATATTGTCACATGGGATAACTATCCCACATGGCACAAAGGACCGGAGTCCCATACGGCTATGGATACAGGAATGCAGCATGATATCATGAGGAGTATCCTGAAAAAACCCTTCCTTCTCATGGAGTCATGTCCGTCAGCCACAAACTGGCAGAGTGTAAGCAAGCTGAAAAAGCCGGGTATGCTGCGGGCAGCTTCCCTCCAGGCCGTCGCACACGGTTCGGACAGTGTGCAGTATTTCCAGCTCCGCCAGAGCCGAGGCTCCAGCGAGAAATTCCACGGTGCTGTCATTGACCATTACGGCGGGGATGACACCAGAGTATTCGGTGAAGTGACAGAAGTGGGAGTGGCTTTGGATGCCCTGCGTGAGATGGCGGGAAGCCGTACCAATTCACAGGCAGCGGTTATCTATGACTGGGAAAACCGCTGGGCTATGGAGGACGCAGCCGGTCCGAGAAATAAAAACTTGTATTATAAAGAGGCGGTGGAGAAGTCTTACTATGCCTTCCGCAAGCAGGGGCTTGATGTGGATGTCATTGACATGGAGCAGGAGTTGGACGGCTACAAGATCGTAGCAGCCCCAATGCTGTATATGTTCAGAGCCGGATTTGAGGAGAAGGCACAGAACTTTGTGAAGGCAGGCGGAAAGCTGATCCTCACATACTGGTCAGGTATTGTGGATGATACAGACCTCTGTTTCCTGGGTGGTACGCCTCACGGTCTGATGGATGTGTGCGGTCTGCGCAGCACGGAGATAGACGGACTGTATGACGGGGAGACCAACTGCGGCGTTCCGGTGGAAGGAAATGCGCTGAACATGACAAAGACATATACATGTGAGCATCTCTGTGACCTGGTAAGGACAAACGGGGCGGAAGTTCTCATGACCTACGGAAAAGATTTTTATGCCAAAATGCCGGCCCTGACCTGTAATACTTACGGCGAAGGAAAAGCGTATTATGTGTGTGCGGATTTTGAGCAGGGCTTTTACGACGAGTTATACAGAAAGCTGGTAAAAGAGGCCGGGATCAAACGGTACATCCATCACATTCCCACCGGAATTGAAGTGACATCCAGGGAGACAGAGGATGCGTATTACCTGATCGTACAGAATTTCAATCCGGGAAGTACAGAGGTGCGCCTGCCCAAGGGACCGTTTGCGGTTTGGTATGGGGAATATGACGGTACGGTAAAAGGTTTTGATATGGTGGTCCTTAAAAAAAGTAAATAGACATAGAAAGTCTGGAATGTTATAATAAAAAACAGTTAAAAAGCTGCCAGTAAATGAATATGAGAGTACGGAAAAAGCGGACAAAGAGGTCATATTGACACTTTGCCCGCTTTTTTAAAGACAAGAAGGAAAACAATAGGAACAGATATAAGGAGCTCTATTTTGCAATGACGAATCTTTTTGCTAGGGATATCTATCTGCCATCGCCGCGGAAATTATCGGATACCTGGGCCGAAGAGACTTTGCAGGATTTGGAGGATTTTATAGAAGAGCAGGGGGGGGTATATCCGGCAGCAGCAGAAAAAGGAATTTGCAGGTACACATTGACTTTTCATTCTGAGGCTGTATAATTTTTTAAGTACATACCGACGGATCTTAAAGCACAGAGACAGAAGGAGGAGCTATGAAGTATCTGAGACAATTCTGTATTATTTTACTGTTATCATTTTTAGGAGAAGGGCTGCATATCATCCTGCCGCTTCCCGTGCCTGCCAGTGTTTACGGCCTGGTCCTGATGCTGGCTGCGCTTCAGACAGGTATCTTAAAAACACATCAGGTGAGGGAAACGGCGGGATTTTTGATTGAGATCATGCCTGTGATGTTCATACCTGCCGCGGCAGGACTGCTGAACGCATGGGGAGTGCTGAAGCCTGTATTCGTTCCGGTTGCGGTTATCACTGCCGTTACCACAGTTTTTGTCATGGCGGTCACAGGGCTTGTGACCCAGGGGATCATACGGAAGGGGAGAAAGAAAAATGAAAGCATTGCTGAGTGACTCTGTTTTCTGGGGAGCAGTTTTAAGTCTTTTGGGATATGAGGTGGGGCTGCTTCTGAAACGGAAATTTAAGATGGCAGTTTTTAATCCGCTGCTGATAGGTGTGATCTGTGTGATTGGCGTGCTGGCAGTGGGGCATATTGATTACGACAGTTACTATGAGGGCGGCAAATATATCAGCTACCTGTTGACTCCGGCCACAGTCTGTCTGGCCGTGCCCCTGTATGAACAGATGGGACTTTTAAGGAAGAATCTGAAAGCAGTGGCAGCAGGGCTTATATCCGGTGTGCTTGCCAGCCTTGTCAGTGTCTTTCTGCTGGCAAAGCTTTTCGGACTGGATCATGCCCAGTATGTGACACTGCTTCCAAAGTCCATCACAACAGCCATCGGCATGGGGGTATCTGAAGAGCTGGGCGGAATTGTCACAATTACGGTGGCGGTTATCATTATTACCGGAATTTTGGGCAACATGATAGGGGAAGTGGTATTTAAGATCTTTCGTATCCAGGAGCCTGTGGCAAAAGGTCTGTCCCTGGGAGCATCTTCCCATGCCATCGGAACGGCCAAGGCCATGGAACTCGGTCCGGTGGAAGGGGCCATGAGCAGTCTGGCTATTGCGGTAGCGGGTCTTTTGACTGTGATTGGTGCCTCAGTATTTGCAGGATTTATGTAGCAGAAGGGAGCGGTAGAGATGGAAAAGGGGATTATCACCATTGGAAGGCAGTACGGAAGCCAGGGAAAGGCAATAGGAAAAAAGCTTGCCGAGAAGCTTGGCTGCACCTTTTATGATAAAGAAGAACTTATCAAGATCGCCAGAGGAAGAGATTACGAAGAAGTGAGGGCGTTTTATGAGGAACAGCCTGTGGACAGCCTGCTGTACGCCATTGCCATGAACAATGCGGAGAGGGAAATGGAAAAGATCCCCTTTGCACGTATCCGGGAATTGTGCGGTGTGGGCCCCTGTGTGCTCATTGGCCGGTGCGGCAGTGAAATCTTTAGGGGAGACCGGAATGCTGTGAGTATTTTCATTCATGGGGATATGGAAAAAAGAATTCAGTATGTGATGGAGACAGAAGGCCTGTCCAGGAACAGTGCCAGAAAGAAGATCAGCCGGACCGATGAGGCCAGGACATCCTTTCACAGATATTATACGCACAGGGAATGGGGGAGAGCCGAAGACTATGAATTATGCCTGGACAGCAGCATTCTGGGGGCAGACAGATGTGTTGAGGCCATACTTGGATATCTTAAGATCCGGGAATTGATCTAAACAGGCAGAAGGAGAAGAGATGAGAGAGCTGTTATCATTATTCTGGGTATTTGCCCGGATGGGTGCCGTTACTTTTGGGGGCGGTTATGCCATGCTTCCTATTATACAGCGGGAAGTGGTGGAAAAACGGGGATGGGCATCGGAGGAGGAGATTATGGATTATTATGCCATAGGCCAGTGCACGCCCGGGATCATTGCGGTCAATACGTCCACATTTATCGGATATAAGAGAAAAGGCGTGCCGGGAGGGATTGCGGCGACGCTTGGATTTGTATTTCCATCCCTTGTGATCATTACGGTTATCGCGGCGTTTCTGCGGAATTTTTCCAATATTGCTTTTGTGCGCCACGCATTTAACGGGATTCGGGCCTGCGTCTGTGCATTGATCCTGGATGCAGTGCTGAAACTGGGAAAGAGATCCGTAGTTGATCTGAAATGCCTGGCAATCTGCGCCGGGGTGCTTTTGTTGTCCATGTTTACTCCGGTATCTCCGGCAGTCCTTGTAGTGGGGGCAGGTGTGCTGGGGATTTTGCTGCGGCAGGGAATGAGAAGGGCAGGTGAGAGGGTATGATACTGCTCAGACTGTTCTATGAGTTTGCCAAGACCGGGCTTTTTGCTGTGGGAGGAGGGCTTGCCACACTGCCCTTTTTGTATGCCATGTCAGAGAAGACGGGATGGTTTACCTATCAGGATGTGGCAGATATGATCGCTGTCTCTGAATCCACTCCCGGAGCCATGGGGGTAAATATGTCCACGTATGTGGGATTTACCACCGCGGGAGTGCCGGGGGCTGTTTTAGGGTCTTTGGGATTAATATTCCCGTCAATTGTGATTATCATAGTAATAAGTAAAGTGCTCCAGAAATTCAAGGATTCCAGGATGGTGCAGGATGCTTTCTATGGCCTGCGTCCCGCATCCACGGGACTCATTGCGTCGGCAGGGCTTGGGGTTGCAGGGACTGCGCTTTTGAATGTGGAGGTTTATGCTGCAGGGGGGGACCTAGGGCAGATCTTGAGAGTTCCGCCCATTCTTCTGGCTGCTGCAGTGTTTCTGGCAATGAGAAGGTGGAAGCTTCACCCTGCTGCTTACATTGGGATAGCGGCTGCTGCCGGGATATTGTTTCAATTATGATACGTGGTGTCCGGTCAGCAGAGAAATACGGGCAGGACGCAGCGTTAGATGGTGTATAAAGGGGAGGATTTGTATGGCTTTTTTTGAAAAACCGCTGACCGGAAAAGAAATTTTTTCTATTCCGAATATCATGGGATACTTCCGGATCCTTTTGATTCCGGTGTATGTACTTCTGTATTATCACGCGGAGTCGGTGAGGGAGTATTACATAGCCGCTGTGCTGGTGGGGATCTCCGGGATCACGGATATGCTGGACGGCAAAGTGGCGAGGCATTTTAACATGATCACAGAGCTTGGCAAAGCGTTGGATCCGGTGGCGGACAAGCTGACTTTGGGGGCTATGATCCTCTGCCTGGCTTTCCGGTATGAAAACATGCGCTGGCTGGTGGGATTGTTTGTCCTGAAAGAGGGATTTATGGGGATTATGGGGCTTCTCCTGTCCCATTACCGGGGCAGGAAGCTGGATGGGGCTAAATGGTATGGAAAGGTCTGTACTGCATTTTCTTATGTGGTAATGTTCGTGCTGTTTTTCTTCCTGCGGCTGCCGCTCTCTCTGGTAAATGGCCTGATCGTATGCTGCGGCGTCCTCATGGCCGTGACCTGGGTGCTGTATGTACCGGTGTTTGTGAAGATGTGGAAAGAAAAATAACTGGCTTATTGAAAATATTTAAATTTTTTGATAAAATATTTATATGTAGTTTTTGATAAGTGTTATCTCCCGCCTCTGTAGGCGGAGAGGTAAGCTGCACCCGTACTCTGTGTAATTACCGGGCATGGATTGAAACATATAAAGGGATAGGTCAGTTATGAAAGTAAGTATAAAAGATATCAGTGAACGCACAGGATTCTCGCCTGCTACGGTTTCCAATGCACTGAACCACAAAAAAGGGGTCAATGCAGATACGGCAGCCGAGATTTTCCGTGTGGCGAAAGAGATGGGGTACATCAGTGAATCGCGTATCGGAAAAATCAAATTCGTTATCTTCAAAAGAAATGGTTTGATTCTGGATGATACGCCTTTTTTTTCACTTCTGATCGACGGGATCGAAAAAGAGTGCCGGGCTTCCGGCATGGAGATGGTGCTGTGTCATCTGAATTATGAGGATGAGGACTATGAGGAGCAGGTGAATTGGCTGATCCATGATAATTCCTCAGCGGTGATCATGCTGGGCACAGAACTGATGGAGGAGGATGTGGCTCTGTATAAGAATGCATCCTGCCCGTTTCTGATGCTGGATTACTGGAGCTGGGATATGAGCTTTAACGGTGTATTGATCAACAATGCGGATTCTGCCCGTATGGCAACAGAATATCTCCTGAGAAAAGGCCACAGGAAAATAGGGTATCTGAGAGGGGAATTCAGGATCAAAGCTTTTCGTTCCCGGGCAGTGGGATATGCCACTGCTCTGAATAAGTGCGGAATCGTACCGGAAAAGAAATATACGGTTACACTGTCCACCACCATCAATGGAGCCTATGAGGACATGAGGACATATCTTGAGACAAAACCGGAGCTCCCCACCGCTTTTTTTGCGGATAATGATATGGTTGCCCTTGGGGCGATCAGGGCTCTGCAGGAAAAGGGATATGAGGTGCCCGGAGATATTTCCGTGGTGGGATTTGATGACCTGCCATTCTGTGAGATCGCCAATCCGCCTTTGACCACACTCCGTGTTCCGAAACAGGAGATGGGGCGGGTGGCAGTCAGAAGGATCCTGGAAGTGCTCAACGGAACTGATAAGATTAAAACAAAGACCCAGGTCTGCACTATTTTTGTGGAGCGGGACAGTGTAAAGGATTTGAAAGGCAGAAACGGCGGTGACGGCAATGAAGGTTAAGTCAAAAGAAGTGGCGGAGGCCCTGGGTGTGTCCACTGCTACGGTGTCCCTTGCCATCAACGGAAAACCGGGGGTAAATGAGGAGACAAGAAAGCGGATCCTGGAATACATCAGCGGACAGCAGGGGAAAGATGTGACGAAAGGCACCTTTGTGAAACTGATCATTTTTGAAAACTCTCCCCGGGTGTTGTCCGGGGGGATGGGGTCCTTTTTCAGGATCACTTATGTGGAGAGCGTGGAGCGTCTCCAGAAGGATAGATTGGAAGTCCGGCTTGTCTATGCGTACGGCAACGAGGAGCTGAAAGAGGCTCTGTTGAAAAGCAATTCGGACGGCACAAGGGGGATACTGCTGCGGGCAGATGAATTCGGGAAAAACGATTACGAGCTGCTTTCTTTGTGCAGGATCCCCATTGTCATGAGTGACTGCGATCCCAGGGAGTCTGACTGGAATACTGTGAATTTTAATAACCGGCAGGCTGTTTTTAAAGGGATGGATTATCTGAAAGCACATGGATGCAGAAGGATCGTCTATTTTCAAAATAAGGAGACTATCTACAATTTCCGGGCAAGGAGAGAAGCCTTTTGGGAATATCTGTGCAGGGACCCGGAGATTGAGGGGAGTTTTTGGGAGACGGGAAATGAGAGGGAAGAGATCGAGGAGAGGGCAGCAAAATACATGAAGAGCTGTGAGGTACTGCCGGACGCGGTATTTCTTGAGAATTTTCTGGTATCCGTGGGGACGGCCCAGTCACTGATGAAACTGGGAATATCCGTGCCGGATGAGATTTCCCTATTGGGTATTGACGCCATTCCGGATACGGTACTTTTACCTTATAAACTGACTCATTTTGAAGTGCCTCATAAAAAGAGAAGCGTGCTGATGGCAGAACTTCTGCTGGAGTTAATGGGCCGGGGGGATGAGGGGTATGGACGCGTTGTTCTGGTGAATGAAAAAATGGTGGTGGGGAATAGTGTGAAAATGTAAAGGATCATGCGGGGAAAGTGAAGGGCGGCCGGGATACTATGCCGTAGATGTATGCCTTTAGGTGTACACTATAATCTGCTTGGCCGTGGTACACTTTCTTACGGTCAGCGCAGTGAATGCGCAGACTTACTGAATAGTTACCATGAAATAACGAAAGGCCCCCGTAGGAGCCCTCCGGACCATGGGCTTCTCAAGTTAAAATAAGTCTTAGGGGTGTTTCTGAAACAGAAGATTATTTACCTTTTCAGTGATCCAGATTTCATTATCCATTATCTCCAGCAAATATCCGTCTGTCACTTCTTTGGCAAATCTGCTCATGATATCATCAAATTCCAATGCGGTTTCAATTTTCTTAGGAAAACGGATGGAGGTTTCAAAGCCATCCGCCAGGGATAAACCGGCCTCTTTGCCGATTTCCTGCCATTCCTGTTTCGTGTAAAATTTTATGTGTCCGTCTTTTTTCATCTGCATGTAAGCATCCACAAATCCATCCGTATCATTATCGTTGGGGGCCGGGTCGGACAAAAAGAATCTTCCGCCGGGTTTCAGCACTCTGCTGATCTCTGCAAAGGTATCCCGGATGGCGGGAAAATGGTGCAGCGCATATCTTGTGATGACCAAATCAAACTGCTCATTCTCAAAAGGAAGCTCCATTCCGTTGTAGCTGATAAAATGAAGGTTTTTCAAGCCATCAGATGCGGCTCGCTCCCGGTTCTTCTCCAATGCTTTTTCAACAATATCCAGGCCGGTGACCTGTGCATCCGGGTATTTTTCCGCAACGGGGAAGGAAAGATACCCGGTTCCGGTTCCTAAATCCAGTATTTTCATTCCGGCTGTTACCTGTATGGCGTTTATTATCTGCATAAGATGTGTGGCGTCCTGGGTCTGCCTGTTATAAAGGGTTCCTGATTCAAAACTTTCTTCAAAACATCTCTTTGTTTTCTCAATACTATCAAATGTCTGTTGGGGCATTATCCGTCCTCCCTGGTTTTCCTGTTTATTTTTTTATAGTTGCTTCTGTGTGGATTTTTGCTTGCAAAAGGGTGAAGGCGCTGAAACGTTACGGTCAGTCTATCACAAATCCGGTTCCTTATCTATAGGAAAGTACCATATAGGCTGGATACAAGATATGAATTGTTACTGTACACAGGCCACTATACCGGGAGGCGTTTTCATGCTGAAAGCATGAAAATCCCGAGGCAGCCAGCGCGATATGGGGCAGAATGCTCCATATCTGTGCATCGCGAAGCGTGTTACTGGACACGGAGTGTACAGTAACTATAAATTCTGTACATTTATGTTTATATAAAATAATTTAAGATTTATATAAAACACTTCTTGAATTTATTTATATAAAGATTTATGTAAAACTTTATCTAAACACTCGAAAACAGGTGGAAAGGTAGGTGCATAACGTAAATATATGTGCAAAATACATAAAAATCACATATAATTATTATGAAAATGAGCAAAAAGCAAAAAGACACTTGAAAATTATATAAACAAATGCTAAAATAAATTTAAATCAAGAGCGAAAAAGTTTAAATAAACGACGTCGATATTTAAATGAAAGCAAAAACGATTTAAACAATCTGTTTAAAAATTCAGGGAGGATTCAAAATGAAAATTAAAAAAGTAATGGCATTGGCAATGGCATCTGCAATGGTTATGTCTATGGCGCTTTCAGGATGCGGAAGTGACGACGGTTCCGAGAGTAAAGAGAGCAGCAGTTCAGGAGGAGATTCCAAGAGCGGGTCTACAGAGGTTACATTCTGGACACTGAATACCAGGCAGAATGCCGTGGACCCTATTGTGGAAGAGTTCAACAAAGCCAATGAAGATGTTAAAGTAACCGTTTCCTATTATGATACGGACGGGATCAAAGATGCCTGCAAAGTTGCTGCTTCCTCCAAGACCATGCCGAATATGTGGTTCAACTGGGGCGGGAGCCTGGGCGGCTTCTACGCAGAGAATGGCCTTACTTATGACCTGACACAGTACGCCGAGGAAAATAAATGGAGCGAGAAATTCACACAGACTTCCATGGACCTCTGTACCTTAGATGGAAAGCTTTGCGGTTATCCTACAAGCTATAATGTTCTGGGAATTTACTATAGAAAAGATATTTTCGAGCAGTACGGCATAGAAGTACCGACCACGTTTGAAGATTTTGAAGCAGCCTGTGCAACTTTAAAAGAAAACGGCATCACACCTATTTCCACCGCAGGTCTCAACGGCTGGCACACCATGCGTTTTGTGGAACTTCTCATTGAACATTACGCAGGTTCAGAACTTCATGACAAGATGAATACATTTGAAGAGAGCTATGACAACGATGCAGTGGTACAGGCTTTGGCAAAATATCAGGAGTTCTGTGATAAAGGTTACTTCCCGGATGGATTCCTGACCCAGGACCCTAATGATACCTTGATCGGTATGGCCAATGGCCAGTGCGCTATGGATATCCAGGGCCAGTGGCAGGATGGAAAGATTATTCAGGAAGGCCTTGAAATGGACCAGTACGGCGTGTTTGCATTCCCAAGCGGAGAGACGAACAGGATGTCCGCATTTGCAGAGATGACACAGTTCAATGCGGATAATACGGACGAAGAATTGGAAGCCTGCATGCGCTTTACAGATTACTATTACAATAAAGAAAATACAGAAAAGTATGCGGAATATTATAACCTTCCTCTCCCTGTAGTAGGCGCAGAAATGCCGGAAGGACAGCCAAATGTACCTGTACTGTTAGAGACATCCGAGAAAAACGGCATCTTTACCATCACAGACCAGGCATTCCCCACAGAGGTAGCTGACGTGTTGTTCAATGCCCAGGATGCTATCGCCAATGGTCAGATGACACCGGAAGACGGAGCAAAGAGTATCCAGGAGGCAATCGAGGCTTACAATAACAAATAACTATAATAAGAGGACTTTTCCTACGGTCAGCGGAGGAGTTGAGGCGCTCCTCCGCTTTCCAAAAACCACTGTGCTGACCAAACAGATTGGAGTGAAACCATGAAAAAAAAGAAAAACTATACCAGGACAGATAAAGCCGCGTATTTTTTCCTGCTCCCGGCGGCGGTCATCTATTTATCCGTGATTGTGGCACCTGTGTGCTATTCCTTCTTCATCAGCCTGTTTAAATGGAACGGTATTGGCGAGAAACAGTTTGTGGGCTTATCAAATTACATAAATCTCTTTAAAGGCGACAAAATCTTTCACACGGCAATCATCAACAACCTGATCTGGATTGTTTTGACTATATTTGTGACTATGACAATTGCACTGCTTTTTGCGGTGATACTGAGCAAGCAGTTTAAAGGACGTACATTTTTCAGGGGCTTTTTCTATTTTCCGTGTGTCATCGCACCCATTGCGGTGGCTATCATCTGGAGATGGATCTACAACCCCAATATTGGCTTTATCAATGAATTTTTCAAAGCACTGGGAATCAACTTCTCCCAGGGATGGATATCTGACCCCAATGTCAGTCTCTACGCAGTGTTCGCGGCAGCTTTGTGGCAGGCCATCGGACAGCCGATGATCTTGTTTCTGGCGGGCCTGCAGGCCATTTCCCCTGATGTTCTGGAGGCAGCCACCATTGACGGCGCCAACGGGATTGAGCAGTTTTTCCTGATCAAAGTACCGCTTCTAAAAGATACCTTTGTCATTGTGATCGCCACACTGATCGTGGCAGCTATGAAGGTTTACGATGTGGTACAAGGTCTTACGGGAGGCGGGCCAAACAATGCCACCCAGATGCTTTCCACCTACATGTATTCACAGGTATTCCAGTATAACAATGTGGGATACGGAACAGCAGTTGCCTGTATTATGGTACTTATGATGATGGTAGTTATCATTCCGTATGTATCCTTTACAGCAAAAGAAGATTAGCGGGGAGGGATTATCGTGGAAGGAAAAACAAAGAAGATCACAAAAAAAGCAGTATTGTATATTGTCCTGATCATCCTGGCGCTTATCTGGGTGGTACCTATGTTTACGCTGGTGGCAACTGCGATCAAAAGCAAATCTGATTTTTACAGCGGTGCAGGCCTGTTCAGTATGCCGGCACAGGTGGCCTGGGACAATTTTGTCAATGCCATTACCAAAGGACGGCTGTTCACTTATATGAAGAACGACCTGATCGTATCCGGCCTGAAAGTGCCGCTGGGGATCTTTATTGAGGCTCTGGCAGCCTTTGCGCTCACCAGACTGGAGATCAGGCATAAAACGGGAACTTTTATCTTCTTCCTCATTGGAATGATGCTGCCGATGCAGACAGCACTGGTACCTATTAATGTGATCTACAGCAAACTGGGACTTCTGAACTCTTATTTCGGACTGTTCTATGTGTATGTAGGTTTTGGTATCTCCTTCGGTATCCTGATCCTGCGGGGCTTTTTTAACGGCATCCCCAGAGAACTGGATGAAGCGGCATACATAGACGGATGTAACAAATGGCAGTTATTCTATAAGATCATCTTCCCGGTTGCCAAACCTGCTGTGGCGACTCTGATCATCACAGACTTTTTGTCCACCTGGAATGAATATCTGCTGGCAAGTGTTATCATCAATGATAATATGAAGAAAACGGTTCCGGTAGGCATCATGACATTTGTAGGCGAGCATGGAACAGATTACGGATATCTGTGTGCAGGCGTATTGATTTCCGTTATCCCGGTGCTGATCGTGTATCTGATATTCCAGAGACACTTTGTGGAAGGTATGGCAGGCGCGGTAAAAGCCTGATAAAAAATAGACTTGGAGGTAGAGTATGGAGAACGGCAGATATAAAAAACAAGTGGAAAAATGGGATGTCTTTGAGGTGGAGTTTCAGGGACCGGCAGAGGGTAATCCATTCACAGATTATGAAGTGACAGGAACCTTTGAGAGCAAAAGCGAGTGTACAAGAGCGGACGGCTTTTACGACGGAAACGGTATCTATAAGGTGAGGTTCATGCCTTCTTTTGAAGGGGAGTATACCTTTAAGATCAGTGCCGGATTTTTGGACGCAGACCTGGAGGGGAGCTTTACGGCAACAGCTCCGGGCAGGGATAATCACGGTCCTGTGAGAGTGGCAAATACCTATCATTTTGCATACGAGGACGGTACGCCTTATTACTCCATAGGAACAACCTGTTATGTGTGGGACCTGCAGTCGGATGCATTGATCAAGAAGACTCTAAAGACATTAAAAGAGAGTGCTTTTAACAAGATCAGGTTCTGCGTTTTCCCAAAACACTATGACTATAACTTAGGTGAGCCACGTTCCTATCCCTATGAGGGGACCCCTATGGATTCCGGTGTGCTTACAAAGGAAAATTTCCAGGAGTACACAGGCAGAAGTGAAGGGAATGACTGGGATCTTACCAGATTCAACACAGAACATTTCAGGCATATGGAAGGATGTATTGAGGCTTTGAGAGACCTGGGGATCGAGGCAGATCTGATCGTGATGCATCCTTATGACCGCTGGGGATTTTCCTGTATGGAGCCAGTGGAAGATGACAGGTACTGGAAATATGTGATCGCCCGGTTTGCAGCATACAGAAATATCTGGTGGTCCCTGGCAAATGAATTTGATCTGTTCGAGGAAAAGAAAGTGGAGGATTGGGAGCGGTATGCAAAGATCATCTGCGAAAAAGACCCTTACCGCCATCTGCGTTCTATCCACAACTGCAGAAATTTCTATGACCACAATCGTCCGTGGATCACACATTGCAGCATTCAGAGGCAAGATCTGTACAAATCCTCAGAACTGGTAAATGAGTGGCGGGAAAAATACAGAAAACCTGTAGTGCTGGACGAGATCGCCTATGAAGGAAATATCCAGCACGGCTGGGGCAACATAAGCGGTGAGGAGATGCTGCGCAGATTCTGGGAGGCAGCCGTAAGAGGCGGATACCCGGGACATGGAGAGACCTACATGCATCCCCAGGATATCCTCTGGTGGTCACACGGCGGTGAACTGCACGGGGAAAGCCACAAGCGGTTCGGATTTCTTCTGGATGTCATGAAGGAGACACCGGGCATTGGACTTATGCCTTATGAAAAATGCGGCTGGGACGAAGTATGTGCCGTGCCGGAGGAGAGCACATCCCAGATCAAGCCGGTAAAAGACTACTATCTGTTTTATTACAGCTTTATGCGTCCGTCCTTCAGAGATTTCTACTTTGATGATGAGACAGAGTTTGAAGTACGCGTGCTGGACACCTGGAACATGACAGCAGAGAAGAAAGGTGTTTATAAAGGAAGATTCAGGATAGAACTGCCGGGCAGACAGTACATGGCAGTGCAGATCAAAAGATGCGTGTGACGGTCAGCGCTGTAAATGTGCAGGTTACTGTTCACAGTATACGAAAAAGGTAGCTCTTTGCACAGTAACGCGCTTCGCGATGCACAGATATGGAGCATTCTGCCCCATATCGCGCTGGCTAACTCGGGATTTTGCTGCGCATCGCGCAGCATCCCTTTGGGAAAACGCCTCCCGCTACAGTGGCCAGTGAACAGTAACATGTGCAGAGCTGCTGAGTTGCCGTTAGATAAATTAAGAGTGTTTTGGAGGTGAGACGGTGAAAGTAAATATAAGGACAATATCAGAATACACAGGATTTTCTCCGGCTACCGTATCCAATGCGCTGAACCATAAAAAAGGTGTGAACAAGGACACTGCATCGGAAATCCTCCGGGCAGCCAAGGAACTGGGCTACATTGGAGAGATGGGAATCACGAAAATAAAGCTGGTCATTTATAAGGATAAAGGTCTGATTGTGGATGACAACCCCTTCTTTTCCCTGGTTGTGGATGGATTTGAGAAGGAGTGCAGGGAAGCAGGATATGAGATGGCACTCTGCTACCTTGACAGGCAGACCGAGGACTATAAAAGACAGGTGGAAAATCTCTGTCTGGACCGGGCCTCAGCCATTGTACTTCTGGGTACAGAGCTGACGGATGAGGAGGCGGCTGTGTTCCGGGGATTGAAGGTGCCCTTCCTGGTGCTGGATTACTGGAACCATGACATGTCATTTGACGGGGTTTTTATCAACAATGCGGACGCAGCCAGAATGGCAGGGGAATATCTGATCCAGAAGGGACATACCAAAATCGGATATCTGAGAGGCAGTTACCGGATCAAGGCATTCGGCTCCAGGGCTTCCGGGTTTCAGATCGCGCTTAATAAGCACAACCTGAGACTGGAGAACAAGTATATTGTGACCATTGGTGTTACCATGGAGGCTGCCCATCAGGATATGCTGCGGTATCTGGCAGGAAAACCGGAACTTCCCACCGCGTTTTTCGCGGACAATGACAATTTGGCGCTGGGGGCCATGAAGGCTCTGCAGGAATCCGGTTACCGGGTGCCCAAGGATGTCTCCATCATAGGATTTGACGACCTGCCGTTTTGTGAGATCGCAGTCCCCAGGCTGACCAGCCTGCGGGTGCCCAAGCAGGAAATGGGAAGGCTGGCAGTGCGCCGCATCGTGGAGATGATGCAGGAGAGAAGTAAGGCTAAGACAAAGATTCAGATTTGTACGGAATTTATAGAGAGGGACAGTGTCCTGGAAAGAAAGCAGGGTGTGTGAGTTTGGATAAAATAAAATTAGGGTTTGCCCCAACACGCAGGAGTATTTTCAGTGCTCCGGATGCGATCAAGTATGCGGATCTGACAAGGGAAAGGCTCCGTGAACTGGATGTTGCATTTGCGGATATCAAGGATATCAATGAGGAAGGCCTCCTTTATAACGAGGCGGACAGAATAAAAATAGCGGAAAGATTTAAGGCGGAGAAGGTGGACGGCCTCTTCTTCCCCCACGGCAATTTCGGTACAGAGTATGAGGTTGCAAGACTGGCAAAAGAGCTGGATGTTCCGGTGCTTTTGTGGGGACCGAGGGACGAGCGCCCGGACGAAAAAGGCGTCCGTCTCCGTGACAGCCAGTGCGGACTTTTTGCCACCGGAAAGGTCTTGAGAAGATTCCGGGTGCCGTTTACCTACATGACAAACTGCAGGCTTACGGACCCGGAGTTTGAGCGGGGAATCAGGGATTTCCAGGCAGTGTGCAATGTGGTGAAGGTGTTCCGAAGTATAAGGATCCTGCAAATCGGCCCCCGCCCCTTTGATTTCTGGAGTACCATGTGCAATGAGGGGGAACTGCTGGAACGGTTCAACATCCAGCTTTCCCCAATCCCCATTCCCGAATTGACAAAAGAGATGAAAAAGGTGAAGGAAGAGGGCACAGAGGTGGCAAAGATCATGGCATACTGTCATGACAATATGTGCATTAAAATCAAAGAAAATGAGCTGGAAAATGTGGCCGCGCTCAAGGCTGCCATGAAGAATCTGGCAGAAAAATACGGCTGTAATGCCATTGCCATCCAGTGCTGGAATGCCCTTCAAGGTGAGATCGGGATCATGCCCTGTGCAGCCAATTCCCTGCTGAATGAGGAGGGGATCCCTGTGGTCTGTGAGACCGATATCCACGGCGCGATCACCTCACTTTTGGCGGAAGCTGCGGGCATGGACCAGGCCAGGACCTTCTTTGCGGACTGGACAGTGAGACATCCGGACAATGAAAACGGAGAGCTTTTGCAGCACTGCGGCCCATGGCCCATCTCCGTGGCAAAGGAAAAACCGTCCATCGGCTATCCTCTGGCCTTTGACCATCCGGGAGCCATAGAAGCGGAGGCAAAACACGGGGATATGACACTCTGCCGTTTTGACGGGGACAACGGGGAATACTCCCTGCTCCTGGGAAACGCAAAAGGAGTGGAAGGACCCTATACAAAAGGCACTTATGTGTGGGTTGAGGTGGAAAACCTGAAACGCCTGGAGGCCAAGCTGGTGGAAGGGCCATACATCCATCACTGTGTGGGCATTCATAAGGATGTGGTGCCGGTGCTCTACGAGGCGTGCAAGTATATAGGTGTAAAACCGGATTTGTATGATCCGATCGAGGAACAGGTTAAGGCATATTTGAGAGGTGAATGAGATGGAAAATCTGAAAGCGAAAGTGTTTGATCTGCGCAAAGACACGGTTGATATTATCATGGCCGGAAAGGGAGGGCATATCGGAGGAGATATGAGCGTTATGGAAATCCTGACAGCCCTTTACTTCCGTGTTATGAATGTTTCACCCCAAAACGCGGATGACCCGGACAGGGACCGTTTTGTCCTCAGTAAGGGACATTCCATGGAGGCTTATTACGCGGTGCTGTGTGCAAAGGGATTTCTGGATTTGGATGATGTAAAAGAAAAATTCTCAAAATTCGGTTCCTCTTACATCGGACATCCGAACAATAAACTTCCGGGTATTGAAATGAATTCCGGTTCTCTTGGTCACGGCCTTCCCGTGTGTGTGGGAATGGCTCTGGCCGGAAAAATGAATAAAAAAGAGTACAGAGTGTACACCGTCATGGGGGACGGTGAGCTGGCAGAAGGCTCTGTGTGGGAAGGCGCCATGGCTGCCAGCCAGTATCATCTGGACAATCTCTGTGCCGTGGTGGACAGAAACAGGCTGCAGATATCCGGTTGTACGGAGGATGTGATGGGGCATGATGACCTGGCAGAGCGCTTTTCTTCTTTTGGGTGGCAGGTCATAAACGTCAGTGGGAATGACATGGATGCACTTTTGCAGGCCTTTTCCCAGGCGGCAGAGACAAAAGGAAGACCAAGTGTCATCATTGCCAATACCACAAAGGGTTTTGGTTCCCCTGTTATGGAAAACAAGGCAAACTGGCATCACAAAGTGCCCACACAGGAGGAATATAACCAGATCATCAGCGATTTCGCTGCAAAAAAGGAGGCTGCCCTTCATGAATAAAATAGCAAATAAGCAGGAAATCTGCCGGGTATTAATGGAGAATGCAAAGACAGACAAGGACATTGTAGTGCTGTGCAGCGACTCCAGGGGATCCGCGTCTATGACACCCTTTGCGGATACTTATCCGGAACAGTTTGTTGAGGTGGGAATTGCGGAACAGAATCTTGTCAGTATTTCCGCAGGCCTGGCAAAATGCGGGAAGAAAGCCTATGCAGTATCCCCGGCCTGTTTTTTATCCACCAGAAGCTATGAGCAGGCAAAAGTGGATGTGGCATATTCCAATACCAATGTAAAGCTGATAGGCATCAGCGGCGGCATCAGTTACGGTGCCCTCGGCATGAGCCACCACTCTGCACAGGATATTGCAGCTATGGCGGCAGTTCCCAATATGAGGGTATACATACCCAGTGACAGAAATCAGACCAGGTGCCTGACAGAGGCCCTGCTTGGGGATGAAAAACCGGCCTATATCCGCGTGGGAAGAAACGCGGTGGAGGATGTATACGAAGAGGGAAACTGTCCTTTTGAAATGGATAAGGCCACTGTGGTGAAAGAGGGAAAAGACTTGGCGGTGGTGGCGTGCGGAGAGATGGTGAAGCCGGCTCTTGACGCAGCAGATATCCTGGAAAAAGAGGGGATCAGGGCCGCTGTACTGGATATGTACTGTGTAAAACCCTTTGACAAAGATACCCTGATGCAGATCGTATCCGGTGTGAAAGCTGTTATCACAGTGGAAGAACACGCCCCCTTCGGCGGTCTTGGCAGTATGGTAAGCCAGACTGTGGGAAGTGAGTGTCCGAAAAAAGTTGTGAACCTGTCCCTGCCGGATGCAGCCGTAATCACGGGAACGTCCAAAGAAGTCTTTGACTACTACGGATTAAATGCGGAAGGAATAGCCAAAAAAGCCAGGGAGTTGGTTTGATATGGAGAGATATATACTGGGAATCGACCAGAGTACCCAGGGGACAAAAGCACTGCTTTTTGATAGCCAGGGAGCACTCCTTGCCCGTGCGGACCTGCCTCACAGACAGATCATTGACAGCAAAGGATGGGTGGAGCACGATCCGGAGGAGATATACAGAAATACCATCCGGTCTGTAAAGAATGTGGTGAAGAAGGCCGGCATAGATAAGGAACGGATAACCGGTGTGGGCATCAGCAACCAGAGGGAAACGGCCCTTGCATGGACAAGAGACGGCAGGCCTGTATATAACGCTGTGGTCTGGCAGTGTGCAAGGGGCAGGGATATCTGCGACAGGCTTGCAGACCGGGCGGATATGATAAGAGAGCGGACCGGCCTGAATCTTTCCCCTTATTTTTCAGCGGCCAAGATTGCCTGGATCCTGGAACATGCGGAAGGTGCCGGGCAGGCGGCCAGGGAGGGAAATCTGTGTTATGGGACCATGGACAGTTTTCTTGTATACCGACTCACCGGCGGTCAACATTACCGGACGGATTACTCCAATGCCTCACGGACCCAGCTTTTCAATATCAGGACACTTGCCTGGGATGAGGATATCTGCAATGTCTTTGGGATTCCGGCAGAAAACCTGCCAAAGGTTACAGACTCAGGCGGGTATTATGGAGAGACGGACTTTGATGGTTTTTTAGAGAGACCGGTACCCATCCACGGGGTGCTGGGGGACTCTCACGGAGCACTTTTCGGGCAGGGATGCCTGGAGGAGGGAATGGTAAAAGCCACTTATGGCACCGGCTCCTCCGTGATGATGAATGTGGGAAGATCACCGGTATTTAGCAGCCACGGATTGGTTTCCTCCCTGGCCTGGGGAATGGACGGGCAGGTAAACTACGTGCTGGAGGGAAATATAAATTATACCGGAGCCGTGATAAGCTGGCTGCAGAATGACCTGGAGATGGTGGAGTCCGCAGCCCGGACGGAATGTCTGGCACGGCAGGCAGTGCCTGAGGACAGCACGTATTTTGTTCCGGCCTTTACCGGTCTTGGGGCTCCGTACTGGGACAGTGCGGCCACAGGAATCCTCTGCGGGATCACCAGGACCACAGGGAAAGCGGAGATCGTGCGGGCAGGGCTTGACTGTATCGCGTATCAGATCACTGACATTTTAAAGGCCATGGAGGAGGATGCGGGGATACCCATCCGGGAACTGAGAGTGGACGGCGGTCCCACAAAAAATACATATCTGATGCAGTTTCAAAGTGACATGGCAGGCATACCGGTACAGGTACCCGAAGCCGAGGAACTGTCCGGGATCGGTGCCGCCTATGCTGCAGGTATTGGTCTTGGCATCTACAAAAAGGAAGAACTTTTTGCGAAAATGAGGAGGACTTCTTTTGAACCGCAGATGGAAAAAAGCCTTGTGGATAAGAAATATTCCGGGTGGAAAAATGCGGTGGAAATGGTGCTGAAAAAGTAAAAGAAACAGAAAGAAACCAGGGCGTATCCCGTTTGCGGATACGCCTTTTTCAATTCCCGGTGTGCGGAAGATCATTTTATTCCTGTGAGCAGCCAGCCAAAGCAAAGCTTGACTTGCCAAATGAGACAATATCCTCTATACTGAATAATATATCTTGTAGATTTTTCCGGGCTGATAAGCATCGGAGAAACAGTCGTTTATGTACGGAAGAAAGCGAGGAGGATTTATGCAGGCGTGTGATGAACTGGAAAACAGCCGGGAGTTTGAGGAAGAGAGAAGGCTGGAGACTACAATACCTGCAATGCTGGAGACCTGCAGACAGCTAAAGGCAGCCAGAGAGCTGGTCAAAGAAAGTCTTATAGAGGAGTTTCATGTGAAAGAAGAATTTGCGGACGTGATTCTGAAGGATTACCGTGTGCCGGAAGAGGAGAACACGGAGAAATGAATACATTCAAAAAACCTATGCTGGAAAAGGCCTGGGTGGTCTGCGGGCTTGCTGTTTTGTGCAATGCACTGTGGGGAAGCGCCTTTCCAAGTATAAAAATAGGTTACCAACTTTTTGAGATACCGGGAGACAGCCCGGCATCCCAGATTTTATTTGCGGGTATGCGTTTCGCACTGGCAGGACTGCTGGCTGTGGTATTTGGAAGTATCCTTGCGAGAAAGGTGCTGGTGCCAAAGAGAAGGTCATGGGGAAACATTGTGAAGCTGTCAATGTTTCAGACGATTTTACAATATGTGTTTTTTTATCTGGGGCTGGCTCATACTACCGGTGTGAAAGGCTCCATTATAACGGCTTCCAATACCTTTTTGAGTATCTTGGTCGCCAGTTTGATCTTCCGTCAGGAAAAGCTGACCGGGAAGAAGATAGCGGCCTGTATAGTGGGATTTGCCGGTGTGGTACTGGTAAATTTAAATGGGGGCGGCATGGGGGCAGGGCTTAAGATAAACGGTGAAGGATTCCTTCTGGTGTCTGTAACTGCCTATGCCTTTGCGTCCAGTCTTCTCAAAATATATTCGAGGGATGAAGACCCTGTGGTTTTAAGCGGATACCAGTTTATGCTTGGCGGACTTGTTATGATGGGATGCGGTTTTGTGCTTGGGGGGCGTATCCATACGGTTTCCTTCCAAGGCGTGGTCATGTTGGTGTATCTGGCGCTTATTTCCTCTGTAGCGTTTTCCGTCTGGGGGATTTTGCTGAAACACCATCCGGTATCCAGGATCGCCATTTTCGGATTCACGAATCCCGTGTTTGGGGTTATCCTGTCCTCTGTTTTCCTGCACGAAAAGAATCAGGCGGAGGGATGGAAGATCGTGACTGCCCTTCTGCTGGTATGCGCAGGCATCTTCCTTTTGAATTACCAGAAAGCGGAGAAAATGGAAGTGCATACAACAGCAAATGGATAGGCAAAAGAAAGAACCGGTGGTCTGATCAGGCACACCTGTGCACAGCGAAGATCCGCTGCTCACAGATGTGCCTGTTGTAACAACAAAAGGTCATCCCCTTATGGATGGTCCCGGTTTTCTTTCCGGTATTGGCGGGCACTTTTCTTGTAGTATTTCCGGAACGCTGCAGAGAAATGCTCCACTGACGAATAACCCAGCTCCTCAGCGATGGAGGAGATGCTGCGGTCTGAATAGGTAAGCAGTATGGAGGCTGCCGACATGCGGGCGTCTCCTTTTTTCTGCAGAAATGTTTTGCCGTATATGTCCTGCATGAGACGTTCGGTCTGCCTGCACCCAAGACCCAGTCTGTCCGCAAGCTGTTCCAGTGTGAGAACAGGATAGTCGTACAGAAAGGATTCCTCAATGATAAAATCCTGGGCTTCTGCCGGTGTTGCGGGCTTGACGTGGTGGCGGGCCTTTTGGCCGCCCTGATAGTTGCGTATCATCTGCACAATAAGCTGCCGCAGCAGGGTCTCCACGTAGACGGTGTAGCCTGTTTTCTGTTCCTTTAACTCCCGGAATAGCTGTTCCAGGGTATTTTTTATCTGGCAGTTGTCCTGTCCGATCCAGAAGGTCTTCTCGGTAAACAGGCGGTCCAGGTCATCGGTTCTTTTTTCACCTGGGGAGGTGCGCCGCAGTCTCAGATAAATGCAGTAGTCCACCATGGGATCACCCTGTACGGATATCTGGGCATGGGCCACATGAGGGCCTGCCAGATAGAGGGTATTGGGGGTGATCTCGTATGTCAGTTCCCCCACTTTTATGTATCCCCTGCCGGATACTACATAGTGGATCTCATAGCTGTTGTCTCCGTGGCTGTGGCTGGGGATGATGCGGTGCAGGTGTTCATATGCGATATTGAGGGTGCGGAACCGGGTGCTGCCAATGGTAAAATTAATATCCAGATTATTGTATTGGATAAACATATTTTCTCTCCTAAGTGAAATCCTATTAACGATTCCTTATGCTATATTCCTATCCGGTTTTACTGCGAAGATTATAGCATGGATGAAGAGAAAATGATATAGATATTGAATATATACGCAATCCAGATTATTATGGAGATAGTACAAAAACGAATGAGGCAGGTTAAGGAGGATCATGAGTAAAAAACATAGAAAAGCGGACCTGGTAATGCGGTTTTTCCAGGGGTCCAAGAAATATTTTTTGGTGGCAGTGTTAGCCTCGCTGGTCACGACCGGTTTAAATTCCCTGACACCCCAGATTTTCCGGTTTACCGTGGACTCTGTGCTGGGCGGGGATAAATATAAATATTTATCAGAGCATTTGTGGATCATGGCACTGATGCTGGTAGGAGTGGCACTTTTTTCCGGAGCGGCACTTTTTTTAAGCCGTGCCTACACGGCAAAAGCCGGTGAGAATTTTGCAAAGAACATGAGAGACGCCTTGTTTTCTCATGTGCAGAGGCTTCCCATGGAATGGCATGACAGACACCAGACAGGAGATATCATACAGCGCTGTACTTCAGATGTGGAGGTTATCAGAAACTTTGTGGTGACCCAGCTTTTGGAGGTGTTCCGTACCGTATTTTTGGTTGCGGTCTCGTTCGGGATGATGTTTTCCATGAATGTGAAGCTTTCTTTTATCGTGCTGTGTTTTGTGCCGGTGGTGGCACTGTACTCCACCATTTTCTACCGTCTGATCGCAGGGCGTTTTACTACAGCCGATGAAGCGGAAGGGGAATTGTCCACCGTTGTGCAGGAGAATGCCACAGGTGTCAGGGTGGTGCGGGCCTTCGGAAGAGAAAAGTTTGAGATGGAACGTTTTTATGAGAAAAATAATGCGTTTGCAGAGTTGTGGATCAAGCTTGGTACCTTGTCAGGGCTTTACTGGGGAATCGGGGATCTGATCACCGGCCTGCAGGTGGTTGCAGTGATCGTTCTTGGGGCAGCGGAGGCTGTACACGGGAATATCTCTGTGGGAGAATTTATTGCGTTTGCTTCTTATAATACAACTTTAGTCTGGCCTATCCGGGGGCTTGGACGAATCCTCTCGGACATGAGTAAGGCGGGCGTTTCCTTTGAGCGTGTGGATTATATCATAGGGGCCGAGGAAGAGGCTTATCAGGATAAAAAGGAGTATGAGGACCAAAGCCGGGATCAGGGCTTTGACATAGGATTTTCTCATGTAAACTACGGATATAAGGATGGAAAAGAGGTGCTTTCCGATGTTACGTTCTCCATCCCCCAGGGCAGTACGCTGGGAATCCTGGGCGGTACCGGCAGCGGCAAGTCCACGATCATGCAGCTTCTCAACCGGCTGTATGAGCTGGAGGAAGGGCAGGGAAATATAACGCTGGGCGGAAAAAACATCAGTGAGATTCCGCTGGAATGGATCAGAAAGAATGTAGGAATGGTGCTCCAGGAACCGTTTCTCTATTCCAGGACCATCAAAGAAAACATAGCGGCATCTGTGCCGGAGGCTTCCTTTGAGGAGATCAGGCAGGCGGCTAAAATAGCCTGCATTGATGAGGCTATCATGAACTTCCCGGATGGGTATGAAACCCTGGTGGGTGAGAGGGGAGTAACCCTGTCAGGTGGCCAGAGGCAGAGGATCGCCATAGCCAGGATGCTGCTGCAGAAAGCACCCATTATGGTATTTGATGACTCTCTTTCAGCCGTGGATTCCCAGACAGATTCCAAGATCAGGAAGGCGCTTCTGGAGAACCGGAGAGATGCCACTGTGATCCTCATCTCCCACAGGGTGACCACACTGATGAGCGCTGACAAGATCATGGTGCTGAACCAGGGAAGCATTGAGGAGATTGGAACCCATCAGGAGCTGATCAAACAACAGGGGATCTACAGGAAGATTTATGATATCCAGATGAGCCAGGACGACAGAATGCAGATGGAGGTGTAAAATGGCGGCATACGAAGAACAAGATTATAACAAACCCTTCAGCTTTAAGACATGGGCTAAAATGCTGCCCTTTTTTAAACCGTATACGAAATTCTTTGCCATTACCATTGGCCTGAATCTGATCCTGGCAGGGATTGATGTGCTGGTTCCTTTGTTTCAGAGCTATGCCATCGACCATTTTATTGCACTGAACACATTAAAAGGGCTGAATATTTTTGCTTTGGTCTATGTGGCAATGATAGTGACACAGACGGTATCCGTGTATCTGTCTGTCCACGCAGCCACCACCATTGAGATGAGTGTGGGGAAAGATTTGAAGAAAGCGCAGTTTGAGCATCTTCAGACTTTGTCGTTTTCCTATTATAATACCACCCCGGTAGGCTATATCCATGCCAGGGTCATGAGTGATACCCTGAAGATAGCGGGAATGATCGCATGGGGACTGGTGGATATGTTCTGGGCATTTATCTATGTGGTCAGTGTGTTTGTGATCATGTTTCTGCTCAACTGGAAACTGGCGCTTATCATCATGCTGGTGGTGCCCTGTATTGCAGTCCTCACCGTGTATTTCCAGAATAAGATCCTTCACTGGAACAGAAGGGTGAGAAAGGTCAATTCCCAGATCACCAGTGCCTATAATGAGGGGATCACAGGGGTGAGGACCTCAAAAAGTATGGTGATCGAGGAGGATAACCAGAAGAATTTCCGCAGTATTACAAAAAATATGCATCAGGCGGCAACCAAATCTGCCATGCTGAACGCAGTGTATATTCCGACCATATTATTTTTCAGCTCCGTGGCAGCAGCTATTGTGCTGGCAAGGGGAGGATATATGGTGCAGAGCCAGGTGATGCAGCTTGGAACCCTGTCTGTGTTTATTTCTTATGCGGTGGTCATTTTCGAGCCGATACAGCAGCTCGCCCGTCTTTTGGCGGATCTGATCTCCTGCCAGGCCAGTATTGAGCGTGTTATGGATCTGCTGGAGCAGCAGCCCAATGTAACAGATGCGCCGGAAGTGATTGAAAGATACGGGGATATGTTTGAGGCAAAGAAGGAGAACTGGGAGAGGATAGAGGGAGATATTGTCTTTGAGGATGTATCTTTCCGGTATCCCGACGGAAAAGAATATGTGCTGGAACATTTCAATCTGCATGTGCCTGCGGGAATGAATGTGGCTATTGTGGGGGAGACCGGGGCAGGAAAATCCACCCTGGTGAATCTGCTGGGCAGGTTTTTTGAACCTACCAAAGGGCGTATCCTCATTGACGGAAAAGATTACCGGGAGCGGTCACAGCTCTGGCTGCACAGCCAGATCGGGTATGTGCTGCAGAATCCCCATCTGTTTTCCGGTACGCTTTATGATAATATCCGGTACGGGCGCCTGGAGGCCACGGACGAGGAGGTCCGGGAGGCCGCAAGGAAGGTTTCCGCGGATATTGTGGCAGGCAAGCTGGAAAAGGGGTATGAGAGTAATGTGGGGGAGAGCGGAGGCAGGCTGTCCACAGGAGAGAAGCAATTGATATCTTTTGCCCGGGCGATTCTGGCGAATCCCAGTATTTTCGTGCTGGATGAGGCCACGTCCTCCATTGATACCCAGACGGAACAGTTGATACAGGAAGCCACGGACCAGCTTCTGAAGGGGCATACCTCTTTTGTCATAGCCCACAGGCTTTCCACCATCCGTCAGGCAGATTTGATCCTGGTGGTGAAAGACGGTAAAATCATTGAGGAGGGAAGCCACAGAGAGCTGTTAAGACAGAAAGGATATTATTATGATCTGTATTCCAGGCAGTTCGAGGAAGAATCGGCAATGCAGATTTTAGCTGGAGATAATGGAATGTAACAGGGAAAGAAAATCCCGTCGGCTGCTTATATGGTAAGCCCGGCGGGATTTTTTTAAGTTCTCAAACATTAATCTGTAAATAAAATGGTCTTGTTGCGTCCGTTTTGTTTTGCCCGGTACAGTGCCCTGTCAGCCTCCTCTATAGCCGTTTCCAGAAGGCCGGGTTTCCATGATGCATGATAAGAGACGCCAATGCTGACAGTCACGGAGGTATTGATCTTCTGTGGGGCGGCTATTTGGGTGGATGCCACAGACATGCGGATCTGTTCCGCTTTTGCCATGATCTCCTCAGCGGAAAGGCCGGTTGTCACCAGTACAAACTCTTCCCCTCCATACCGGACCGCTTGAAAATCCTCCTGTTTTGAAAAGGAAGATAAGACAGAGGCGACAGTCTTGAGACATACATCTCCCTGCTGATGGCCATAGCGGTCATTGTACTGTTTGAAAAAGTCAATGTCCAGCAGCAGAACCGCCAGGGAACCCATATGTACACCGTATTTTTCAAGAGGAGATTTCACGGATTCTTCCAGGTAGCGTCTGTTGCCAAGGGTGGTCAGGGTATCTGTCATAGACAGACGGTCCAGCTTTTCATTGGCTGCCTCCAACTGTTGGTTTTTCTGGTCAATGATGATCTTATCATAGATACCGGTCAGACGGGCGTGGTACAGGCGGTAGGAATAAACAATGGATAACAGGCAGATGAAGCTGCTGTTTATCAGTGTACTGAACATATTTTCCTGTCCGTAAGGGGTCAAGAGTACCAGGCAGTTTGTCAGGATACAGGTAAGTATATGCAGGATACTTAAAATATGTGGCGGCAGCATGAGGAAGGCGGCCATCATGGGGAGAAAAGAGCAGTATACAACAATGCTCAGATCACCCAGAGCATCCAGATAGGAGATGAAGCTGATCCAGAAGACCAGCAGTATCCCGAAGGCGGTGCAGAGTCTTGCATGCAGCCGCCAGTTGTTTTGGGCGCGCTTATGTATAGTCAACAGTACGATCAGTCCGACAGCCAGTACGGCGTAGGCTATGGCATAACGCAGCCTCCGGTAACTGTAAAAGATACTGCCGGGACGGAAGGTAAAGACTATGATCATAAATAACTGCATGACCAGCATAAAAAAGGCGATGGTCCGTTCGGATCTATAATTTAAAGATACCATTTCCAGCTCCAGCTGGTCACGGTATTTTTCCTCGTAAGGAAAGCGGATAAGAGAATGTAATTTTTCTTTTAACATTGGAAATCCTCTATGTAAACGAATGATCTGATTCTTTTATATTATATAATAGATTATGTTGAAAAGCAAAAGAAAGCATAGAAAAATTGTGCCGACCGGCTGCTGTGCATAGTGATATCCTGAAAATGGGTATTTTATAGTAGAAGGAATTGACAAAATATTTATCCTTATGAGAAACTATTGAAAGTAAGATTTAACCATAACAATGAAAGTCATTGCCAACAAAAGTTGAGGTAATGGCTTTTTTTAATAACATAAATTAATTTTTATCATTGCGCAGGGAGTGTCTGTACGGCAGGGGCTTTTCTGCTTCACCTTGATTTCTGAGACGTGACATCTGAGTGATGGAAAATAGGAAACAAAATTTTTCCATCATTAGACAAACTTTAGTTTAACGCGAAAAGGCTTTAAGATCAATAGATCAAAAAAACAAATATTTTATCAAATCATTTAGCATAGGAAGGGCAGCTAAACAGCCCCGCTATGTCAAAAATTAAGAACAAAGCCTTTTCGTGAATGCAGCAGCCGACAATGAGTGGACAGAAAAGTGGTCAAGGAGGTCAAAATGTCAAGAAAAGGTGAAAACATCAGGAAAAGGAAAGACGGCCGTTGGGAGGCCCGCTATATGAAAGGGCGGGATATGAACGGCAAGATCAGGTACGGTTATCTGTATGGCAAGTCATACAAAGAGGTTAAGGAGAAGAAGATAAGAAAGATATCAGAATATCCGGCCTTTTTTGCATACGGCAGCCAGCCCTCTGCTCTGCTGGAGGATGACAGGATCTGTACGGTAAGCGTGCATTGGAAAAATCATATCCGTTACACAGTCAAGGAAAGCACCTATTCAAATTACGGTGAGATACTGGAGAATCATATCCTTCCTGCGCTGGGGGAGACCTCTGTGAGAAAAATCACGAACCGTACGCTTTTAAGTTTTGTCCAGCGGGAGATGGAGAAGGGAATGTCCTACGGAAGTATACATGTGATCATGGGCGTTCTGAAGAACATACTGAATTACGGACAGGAGTTAGGTTGCTTTCCCGGTGAACTTCTGAAGTTTCCGCGCATTCCTGCAGGGGGGAAGGAGATCCAGATCATGAGCAAAGAGGATTTCAGAAAACTGGATGCCTGCCTGAGTGAAGGCACAGATCCATTTACTTTCGGTATTCTTTTGTGCATGTATACGGGCATACGTGTGGGGGAGCTGTGCGGACTGAAATGGGAGGACATAGATCTTAACCACCGCAAAATCTATATCCGCCGGACCGTGACACGTGTAAAGAACCTGGATATGACCCTTACAGAGGGGCAGGGGGTATGCCCGCGGACGCGGCTCAACATCGGTACGCCTAAGACCTCTACTTCCATGCGTGAGATCCCCCTTCCGGACCGGCTGCTGTCAATTGGCACAGCATTAAAGAAAAATGGCGGATGCTTTCTCCTGACAGGTACGGAAAATTGTGTGGAACCCCGCACAGTCCAGCGAAGGTATGCGGCCCTTCTGAAAAAATGCCAGATACCACACATAAAGATCCATTCCCTCCGTCACCAGTTCTCCTGCCGCTGGATTGAGCAGGGGTTTGACACAAAATCCCTGTCGGAGATTTTGGGACATACTTCCGTGAAGACAACACTTGATCTTTATGTACATATACAGGCTGAGACAAAGCGTGAATATATGAATCAGCTCACAACACCTTGAAATTTTTCCTCCACCGCAGCAGAAACGCAGAGTTGATCATCACGATCACAGACCCGGCATTATGTACCAGTTCGCCAATAACCGGATTCAGAACCCCTGCGGCTGCCAGTATGACAGCCGCTAAATTCAGTGTCATGGAAAAGGTCAGAAGAAATATATTTGACCTAAAATATCACAAGTCAGTTGAGGATTTAAAAACCGTATGCTATAATCGAAAGGAATGAACATGAACAAGGTTGTGGGTTTCATAGGAGACAGCAGTAGGAAATGAGTGAGGAGTGATGGGTACGACAAAGCAGGAGACAATTCTGATCGCGGATGATGCGGAGATCAACCGGGCTATACTCAGAAACCTGTTTGAAACGGAGTATAATCTGCTGGAAGCGGAGAACGGAGAACAGGCTATGATGCTGCTGCGGCAGTACCATGATTCCATAACAGTGGTTCTTCTCGACTTGGTCATGCCGGAAAAGGATGGTTATGAAGTCCTGGAGGAGATGCGGCAGGGGGAATTGCTGTACCATGCGCCTGTCATTGTCATTACCGCGGATGACAGTAATGACAACAGGGTAAAAGTGTTTGAACTGGGAGCATCCGATATTATAGCAAAGCCTTTTGAGCCGGATGTTGTTAAGAGCCGTGTGAAGAACATTATAGAACTGGGCAGATACCGCCGCAGCCTGGAGGCGCTGGTGGAAGAACAGGCAGTGCGGGCACAGGAATCCAATGCTGCTGTTATTGATATGCTCTCTTCCGTGATCGAATACAGAAGCCTGGAGTCCGGCCAGCATATCCGGCGGATCCGAATGTTTACAAAGATCCTTCTGGAAGATGTAGCTGAAAATTACCAGGAATATAACCTGGACGGACGGAAGATCCGTCTGATCGCGGAAGCATCTTCCATGCATGATATTGGAAAAATTGCCATTCCTGACAGAATTCTGAACAAGCCCGGAAGACTCACAGACGAGGAATTCGAGGTCATGAAGACCCATACCCTGAAGGGATGTGAAATCCTCTCAGGGCTTGACCGTCTGCAGGACAGGGAATACCTGCAGTATGCATATCAGATATGCAGATATCATCATGAACGGTGGGACGGCAGGGGATATCCGGATGGTTTGAAAGGCAGTACCATTCCGATCTGTGCCCAGGTAGTTGCCATTGCCGACTGCTATGATGCACTGACTACGGACCGGGTATACAAAAAGGCGATCCCCCCGGGTCAGGCGTGCAGTATGATCCTGAACGGGGAATGCGGGACATTTTCTCAAAGGCTTTTGGAAAGCTTTAAAAATGTCAGGGCTTCGTTTGCACAGCTCTCTGAGCAGTATGCAGACGGGCTGTCTGCGGAACAGGGAAGGGAAACACCGCCTGCTCCGGAAGCGCCGCTTCTGGCTGACAGGGAGAATACCCTGGAACAAAGTCAATTAAAGTATTTTGCACTTTTGCGGTATCTGGATGCCACGGTTATGGAGGCGGATCTGAATACAGGCACATACCATCTGGTATATCTGCAGGACCAGGATTTTGTCAGCCTTCGCGCGGGAGTGAGTTTTGAGCAGTCACTCAGCGCTTTCGTCCAGGCAGCGGTACATCCGGAGGACAGGGCGGAGGCCCTGAAACCTCTGGGCGGCTATATACGGGAATTATTTGATGAGGGGCTGACCTGGCGGGAACAGAGATACCGGATTCTTGACAGGGGAACAGGTGCTTATCTTTGGTGCAGGGTTTCCATACTCCGGATCAATCTGGAAGCTCCGCATCAGCGCAGGGTGCTTCTCGTGTGGCACAAGGAGGGGACAGAACTTCCGGAAACAGCCAAAGCGGAGTACAGGCCAGAAGCAGCAAAAGAGGATCCAGTGATGGAACAGCTTTTTGGGGGTATGCAGAAGTACAGGTGCGACCATGAGTTTACCTTACTGCATGTCAGTAGAGGGCTGACTGACCTGGTGGGATATTCGGAAAAAGAGATCGGGGAAAAGTTTCAGAACAGCCTGATGCAGCTCATTTATCCGGCAGACCGCAAAAAAGTCCTCAAGCAGTTCCGGGAACAGAGGAACACCGGGAAAAATCTGGAGCTGGAGTATCGGCTCACAGCCAAGGACGGGCGGATCGTCTGGGTTTCCAACCGATGTATGATAGTCAGTGAGGAGGGCACCGAAACTGCCTGTGGTGTTCTGCTGGATATCACCCGGTCACGGCAGGCGGAGGAGAGACTCCGGCTGTCACTGGAGCGCCACAATATCATCATGGAGCAGACCAATGATATTATCTTTGAATGGGATATAGTCCGTGATGAACTTTATCTCTCCTCCAACTGGGAGAAGCAGTATGGATATCTTCCCATTACAAAGACGATCCGGGAGTCCGTGCCGAAGGCTTCCCACTTGCATCCGGATGATATGCCGGTATTTGTGGAGATGATGGATGCCATGTCTGCGGGCGTATCCTGCAAGGAAGGAGAATTGCGGATCGCGGACGCGGAGGGAAAGTACAAATGGTGCAGAGTACGGGCAGCCACACAGTTTGACTTGGACGGCAGGCCTTCCAAGGTTGTTGGTGTGATCCTGGACATTGATTCCCAGAAGAAAGCGTCCAGAGAATTGGAAGAGCGGGCTGCGCGTGATGTGCTGACCGGCCTCTATAACAAAGCCGCTGCCCAGACAAGGGTGGAGACACATCTTGGGGAATGCGCTTCCCAAGACCTTTCTGCCCTGATGCTTTTGGACGTAGATGATTTTAAACGGATCAATGACCGGTATGGGCATATGTTCGGAGACGCGGTGCTGGTAGAGATCGCCACAAAGATCGCAGCCCTGTTCCGGGTCCAGGATACGGTTGCCAGAATCGGCGGCGATGAGTTTTTGATTTTTATGCCTAATGTGAAACAGGTAAGTGTTGCAGAACAAAGAGCGGAGAACATCATACATACCATGCAGAATATGCTTGAAGATAATCTGAACGGGGAAGCTTTTTCCTGCAGCATCGGCCTTGCATTTTCCCGCGGAACGGATAATGATTTTCAAATCCTGTTTGACCATGCGGACAGAGCACTTTACCGGGCCAAGGCAGCTGGGAAGGACCGCTATATGTGCTACCGCGACGAGATGAGAAAAGGCCCCATCGGAGTGGCAGTGGATACCGGCCGGCGCACGGAGATTGATTCCAACCTGTCAAAAAAATGGAATCTTCCGTTTTTGATCATCCGGGCATTTGACATTTTACATGGAGCAGAGGATTTTGAACAGGCTGTGCTCTCTATCCTGGCACTGGTGGGAGAGCTTTTCGGGATCAGCAGAATTTACATTTTTGAGAGTAGCAGGGATGGACAGCGGTGCAGTAATACCTTTGAATGGTGCGCAGACGGGACGGAATCACAGAAAGAGATACTGCAGCATATTGCCTATGTGGATGACGGACATGATTATCGTGACAATTTTGGCGATGACGGGCTTTTCTACTGCCAGAATATCCGGTCACTGAAGAGCTGGGAGCAGCAGCTTTTAGAGAAGCAGTCTATTATGTCCACACTTCAGTACGCAATTCGTGAAGATGGTGTATTCTACGGTTTTGTAGGATTTGATGACTGTAAAATACGGAGGCTGTGGACAGAAGAACAGATAGAGGCGTTAACATTTCTGGGCAGACTCTTGTCAGTTTTCCTGTTAAAAAACAGGGCACAGGAGGAGCTGGCAGAGTCTGTTGTGAATCTGCAGAGTGTATTGGATCATCAGAGAGTCTGGCTGTATGTTCTGGACCCCAATACTTATATACTGAGATACATAAATGGCAGGACAAAAGAACTGGTGCCGGAAGCAGAAACAGGACAGCTCTGTTATGAAGTGTTCTATCACAGGGAGAAGCCCTGTGAAAACTGCGTAATGAAACATGCGAAAAAGACCGGACAGAGTACCATGGAGATTTATAATCCTTATTTGAAGCTGTGGGTACTGGCAGATGCATCCATTGTGGAATGGAACAGGAAAAAAGCCTGTCTTGTAGGCTGTCGGGATATATCAGATTATAAAAGAGGAGACAGTCCGTTAACTTAAAGAATATTTGCTGGGAGGTTCCACAAAAATCATGAAACAGGAAAAAGAAATGACCGAGGCCGGCGGCCGTGTGCAGAACGTGTCGTCCGATTACGAATATGAGACGCTGATGCGCCTGCTGAAGGTGAGTGTGAGCAAGCATCTGCTGGATGAACATTTTACCCTGATCTGGGCAAACGAATTTTATTATGAACTGATAGGATGGCCGAAAGAAGAATATGAAGCGGCGTTTCACAACCGGCCGGACCTTTATTACCAAAATGACCAACAGGAATGGGAAGAACTGACGGCAGCCGTTTTAAGCGCGCTAAAACATCATGAAAACGGATATCAGCTGCTTTCGCGTATACGGCGGAAGAACGGTGATTTTGTCTGGGTACAGTTTTCCACCCAGTTTTCAGAGGAAATGATTGACGGTTATCAAGTGGCTTATTCGGTCCTCACCAACGTAGATAATCTGGTGCGGATGCAGCGGGAACAGTCAGTGACCTATGAGAGCCTGCCGGGATTTGTGGCAAAATACCGGATCGGACATAATCTGGAACTGCATTTGCTGGAGGGAAATTCCCATTTCATGGAATACTTTGGGGAGGGAGACAATGGGAGTGAAGATTCCCTGCATCGCCGCAATATAGATGAGAACATGGAAGTCATCCTGGAACAGAAAGAAGATTTACTGGCAGGCAGGCCTGTCCATTTTGTCATGCGTGTAAAAAGCAGGTTTGGCAAGAACTTATGGCTTCAGGTCAATGCCACCTGTGTGGAATGGCAGGGAGGATACCCGATCTATCTGGCTATTTTCATTGACATCACAGACGTAACGGAACTGCGGAGGATGCAGAAAAAACTCACAGAGCAGAAAGAGGCACTGAAAGACGCTCTGTCCGTGGCAGAACATGCCAACCAGGCAAAATCCGATTTTCTATCCCGGATGAGTCATGAGATCCGTACACCTATGAATGCCATTATCGGAATGACAACCATTGCGGCTGCGTATATTGACGACAGAAAAAGAGTGGCGGATTGTCTGGAGAAAATAGGATACTCATCCAAGCATCTGATGACGCTGATCAATGACGTGCTGGATATGTCAAAAATAGATGAAGGCAAAATGAAGATTGCCTGTGAAGAATTTAATCTGGAATCCGTGACCGAGTCTATTACCTCTATCATATATCCCCAGGCCTCTGCAAAAGGGCTGGAGTTTACGGTACGGCTGGCTGGTATTACGGATACCGCTCTGATCGGGGATGCCCTGCGCCTGAATCAGGTCCTGCTGAATCTCTTGTCAAATGCCCTGAAATTCACACCGGAAAACGGAACGATCCTGCTGGAGATCCGGCAGGTACAGCGCACAGACAGCCGGGTACGTCTCTGCTTTACAGTCAGTGATACGGGAATTGGCATGAGTGCCGGGTTTATGGAGCGTTTGTTCAGTCCTTTTGAGCAGGAGAGCGCAGCGGCCGGGAATAAGTTCGGCGGAACAGGCCTCGGTATGGCCATCACGAAAAATCTGGTAACGCTTATGGGCGGGACGATCTCGGTAAAGAGCCAGGTAGATAAGGGAAGTACCTTTACTGTGGAACTGGATTTTGCGCTGCCCGCAGCGGCGGACAGACAGCGGGTCCAGAAACAGCCTGCTTTGGAATCCCTGAAGGTACTCATATCCGACGATGACAGGGACAGCTGTATTCATGCGTCCCTTCTGCTTGAGAAAATGGGGATCCGCGCGGACTGGGTGCTGACCGGAGAGGAATGTATTGGGAAGGTCAGCCAAGCGCACCGCATCGGTGAGGAGTATGATGTCTGTTTGATCGAC
The DNA here is from genome assembly GCF_900258535.1 of Blautia marasmi. Taxonomy (NCBI): domain Bacteria; kingdom Bacillati; phylum Bacillota; class Clostridia; order Lachnospirales; family Lachnospiraceae; genus Blautia; species Blautia marasmi. The sequence goes on along the minus strand of NZ_OIWX01000001.1, from coordinate 673,937 downwards.
TGGAAGATGCCGGATATGGACGGACTCCAGGTTACACGGCGCATCCGGGAGATTGTGGGGCCCGACACGCTGATCATTATCATAACAGCCTATGACCTGACTCCAATTGAAGAAAGGGCCAGGGAGGCAGGAGCTAACGCATTTCTTGCCAAACCTATTTTTGCGTCCACGCTTTACAATACCCTGCTCTCTGTTACCGGGATAGAAAAGACAGTCATGATACCGGGACAGGGTATGGAAATTCACCATCCGGATTTGAAGGGGCATTGTGTTCTTGTGGTGGAGGATAATGGGATCAACCGGGAAATTGCCATGGAACTGTTGAAGATGACAGGGATTGCAGTGGATTACGCAGAAGACGGGAAAGAGGCCCTGGATAAATTTATGTCTGATGGGGACCGTTATGACCTGATCCTCATGGATGTACAGATGCCGGTCATGGACGGCTATCAGGCCACAGTCAGGATCCGGAGTTCCTCACATCCCAGGGCAAAAAGCATTCCCATCATTGCCATGACGGCAGATGCTTTCCGGGAGGATGTAGTGCGGGCTTCTGAGGCGGGAATGAACGGTCATCTGGCGAAGCCTATTGACCAGGGGCTGCTGTATCGCACACTTGTGGATACCATCGGGGGACATTAGTACACTTGCAGTTCATTGATATATTTATCAATATTTTTTAATTTGTCCTCATTGGAACAGCCGATTTTGTTGTTGATATCCGCGCATAACATTTCCACGAGAAATTCCACACCCACATAGGAGTTAAAAAAGGTGCTGCTGTTGAGGCCTACGGTGAATACAATGTCCGCGTACTGGGCCAGAAGCGCACTTCTCTTATCCGTGATCACCACAATACCTGCCTCGGCATCCTCCGCCATCTGGACTGCCATCATATCCAGCTTGGAATATCTGGGGAAACTGAAGACGATAACACAGTCTTCTTTTCCAATGTCGCTTAAGTGGTCAATGACATTGGCATTGGAATCATTGGTAGGGTATACATCCGGCAGCATGTGCTTTAGCAGAAAATAAGTGTAGGCCCCCACACCGGAATTGGCTCTGGAAGCGATCACAAATTTTTTCCGGCTTTTGATCATGAGATCAGCGGCCTTGTCAAAGGTTTCCCTGGAATTGTTTTTTAAGACAGAAGAGATATTGGTTTCCGTGTTCACCAGAAATTCTTCCATAAAATTCGCTTCGCCCCGTTCCATGCTCATTTTCAGCCGCTCATAGGGGACGGTGATGTTGCTGGACATACTGTACACATTGTCCTTATAGCTGTTCCGCAGATTCCGCTGAAAGTCCATGAACCCGGTAAATCCCAGGGCTCTGGAAAAGCGGATGACAGAGGATTCACTGACATCCAGCTTCATGGCTATATCTGTGGAGGTCATGAAGCAGGCCTCCTCTATGTTATCTATGATAAATTCTGCAATGACCTTGCCTGTCTTGGTAAGTTTTGTACTTTTGAGTAATTCTTTTATTTCATTCATAATAATTCCCCCAACGATCCCCCTTATCCGGGGATTTTTTATAAATAATCAGATTTTTCCGAAAATTCAGGACATCCTTTGTGTATGTTAAAATTGTAACATATATCATAAAATTTTGAATGGACAATTTAACCAAAAAACCATTGGGTTTTTCTGTAAATCTGTCTTATTGCACAAACGGTTTCTATGTGTTAAAGTAAAGCCATAGAAGAAATGAAGAAAAAAGTCTTTTAAAATATAAAATGAAAAATATTATTCATAAATAGGGCGGCAGTACGGTTATTTGTTTCAGATGCTGCATCATAGTATATCATAAGTGTATCTCACTAGAATTTCATGACCGGACGGTTTTGAAATAAATAAAATACCCATGTTATTCCGCGGCCTGGGGTGTTTCTAATATCAGCGGAACAAAAAATATCAGGAGGATATGATTATGAGAGTAGGATGCGTGAAGGAAATCAAAAACAATGAATATCGTGTGGGTTTAACCCCGGATAATGTTGTCTCTTATGTGAATGCGGGCCATGAGGTCTATATTGAGAATGAGGCCGGCATTGGCTCCGGATTTACCACAGATGAGTATAGAAAAGCAGGGGCCGTGATTCTTGATTCTGCAAAAGAAGTCTGGGATAGAGCAGAGATGATGGTAAAAGTAAAAGAGCCGCTTCAGGAAGAGTATCCATATTTCCATGAGGGACTTATCCTTTATACATACCTGCATCTTGCAGCGGACCGTCCTCTTACAGATGCGCTGCTTTCATCCAAAGTAAAAGGCGTGGCCTATGAAACCCTGATCGAGAGAAACGGCAGCCTGCCGCTTTTGGCACCAATGAGCCAGATAGCCGGACGTCTCAGCATTCAGGAGGGCGCAAAATATCTTGAAAAACCCTTTGGAGGTTCCGGTGTCCTCCTTTCCGGCGTGCCGGGCACACCAAAAGCCAATGTAGTCATTCTGGGGGGCGGCAATGTGGGAACCAATGCCTGCAAGATTGCCATAGGAATGGGAGCTAATGTGACGATCACGGATATTAACCTGAACCGCCTTGCCTACCTGGACGATATTTTCGGTGCGAGGATCCAGACATTGTACAGCACAGATGCTGCCATTGAAAATGCAGTTGCTGATGCAGATCTGGTCATCGGCTCTGTTCTGATCCCGGGAAAAGCAGCCCCTAAGATCATGAAGAAAGCGTATCTGAAAAATATGAGACCGGGAAGTGTGATCGTGGATGTTGCAGTGGACCAGGGCGGGTGCTGCGAGACAACAAAAGTCACCTATCACGATGATCCAACCTTCGTTGTGGATGGTGTGGTACATTACTGTGTGGGAAATATGCCGGGCGCTGTACCGAGAACATCCACCATTGCACTGACCAACGCAACCCTGAAATATGGTCTTGAGATTGCCGGAAAGGGACTTGAGACAGCATGCAAAGAAAATAATGTTGTGTATTCTGCTATTAATACGTATAATGGATTAAGTACATGCAAAAATGTATCGTTAAGTTTCAATATGGAAAATACAGATGTTACAACCTTGTTCTGATACTATCATTTTTAACACATAAAGTATTTAACAGCGCGGCAATAGGTTAAAGACAGATGTCGGTTTTCGTACCTTTGCCGCGCTCTTTTTCTCATTGGATCTTGGATTGGAGGTAGATTTATGGATAGTATTCTGCATTTGCTGGAAAAGGTACAGGCAGTCGTTTGGGGACCGCCTACTATGATTTTATTGATCGGAACAGGCTTATATTTTACATTGAGGCTGAAATGTCTGCAGGTTACACGTCTTCCCAGAGCACTGCGGTACATTTTTGAAAAAGAGGAGGGGGAAGGTGATGTGTCGGCATTCGGCTCCCTGTGTACGGCTCTGGCGGCAACCATTGGAACCGGCAGTATCGTGGGGGTTGCCACGGCCCTGCGTGTGGGAGGACCGGGTGCGCTTTTCTGGATGTGGGTTTCCGCTTTTGTGGGGATGGCTACAAAATACGCGGAAGGTCTGCTTGCAGTCAAATACCGTACGGTGGATGAAAACGGGCAGATCGCAGGCGGCCCAATGTACTATATCCAGAACGGCATGGGTAAAAGATGGATCTGGCTTGCAAAGCTGTTTGCCTTTTTTGGCATCATCACAGCACTGCTGGGCTGCGGCACCTTTCCTCAGGTAAATGCCATCACAGAGTCAGCCAGTGAAGCGTTCCATCTTCCGGTGGCGGCTATTGGGATTGTGGTTACCATCGCGGTGGCCGCTGTTGTCCTGGGAGGCCTGAAATCTATCTCACGCGTAGCAGAGCTGGTGGTTCCGGTTATGGCAGCGGCTTATGTGATCGGCTCCTTTGCAGTGCTTTTCGTCAACGCTTCAGCCATACCCAGAGCCTTTTCCCTTATCTTTGAGTCAGCGTTTACCCCTCATGCCATGCTGGGCGGCGCCGGGGGGACTATTTTGATCTCCGTTATGACAGCTATGCGGACAGGCTTTGCAAGAGGAATCTACACAAATGAAGCCGGTCTCGGCAGTTCCCCTATCGTTGTGGCCGCGGCAAAGACAAAATCCTGTGTGCGCCAGGGGCTTATCTCCATGACCAGTGTTTTCTTTACTACCATCATTATCTGCACCATGACCGGTATTGTTGTGATCACTTCCGGTCTGCTGGAGACCACAGACCTGGACGGAGGCCTGCTTTCCAATGCGGCGTTTAATGCAAGCCTTCCCGGAGATATCGGGATGTATATGGTGACAATCGGCCTTATTTTCTTCTCCTTCACCACCATTATCGGCTGGTGTTATTATGGGGAACGCTGTCTGGTATATCTGTTCAACAGCGTAAAATACATACTTCCGTACAAGATGGTTTATATTGCATGTATCGCAGTGGCACCGTTTTTATCCCTGAAACCCATCTGGCTGCTGGCAGATATCACTAATGCATGTATGGCTTTTCCGAACCTCATCGGCCTTCTGGGCCTCAGCTCTGTTGTGATCGCGGAGACAAAGGCATTTTTCCAGGAGGAAAAAGAGAAAGACAAAGAAAAAGAGCGGGGGATCGCCCCCACATAAGAATGATACCGCACCTGATTTTAGATATTTTACTTGTCCACTTGACAAGTAAAATATCAATTACTGGGTGCGGTATTATTTTACAGCCTTCTTTTGGCGGGAACGCCCACTACAGTCACACCGTCAGGGACATTCCGGATCACCACGGCACCTGCCCCCACAATGGACTCCCTGCCGACGGTGATATGATCCAGGATGGTACTGCCTATGCCGATAAAGGATCTCCTACCTATTTTCGCGTGGCCGCCCATAGAAACCTGAGGACAGATATTCACATAATCCTCAGCCAGGCAGTCGTGTTCCACCACGGCATTGGTGTTTACAATGCATCCGATCCCCACATAAGCATTGCTGTTTATAACGGCATTGGTAAGGATCGTGCATCCCTTTGATACACGGGCAGAAGGGCTGATAACTGCTGTGGGATGTATCAGGGTTGCCAGAGGAACTCCTGCGGCAAGTATCTGGGCAATTTTCTTTTCCCGCAGATAATTGCTTCCGCTTGCGACGATGACCTCATCATACGATGGAAGAAGCGTGTTGATATTTTCCTTTGCCTCTTCGTAGATCCTATATCCCGGGATCTGGCGGTGGCCCTTTTCCCGAATATCCAGAAAATCAATCCTGCTGTATTTCTTTGTGGCTAAGGCGCAATCCAGGGCTACGGTCCCCTGGTCCCCTGCGCCCCAGATGAGCAGCCGTTTGGTGTTTGGTATGTTTGCTGTGTGTTCCATTTTTTATCCCCCTCATATCTTTTAGTTTCTGATCACTGCATTTCCTGTCTCTCTGTCTGCACCTGCTTATCTGCCACAGATTCCCGAAGTACCAGTTTTGTTCCGATCCGGATTTTCCTGGAGTTGGTTGGTCATAAGAGGTTCCTCCTGAAAACAAAATCTTTATCTTCATTATAATAAATCAGTAATTGTTTGTCGAACATTTATTAAAAGATTTAGTAGAGTTTAGTTCGGCGAAGACGTTAAGATCAGAAGAAATAGATTCCGGTTTTTTGTAAAATTATGATTGAACGGTTGTAAAAACTGTTTTGTGGTAAGAGCGCACTGGTCAGTTATTGTTTTTCATATGGCGTATATCAGTTAAAATATTGTGGGATGATATCTTTAGACTGGAGGCAGATATATATGAGAAGAGACATAATTACCAGAGCTATGATCGAGGAGTTTCAGGATTATTTATGGGAACACGAGAAGGCCAAGCTGACAATACAAAAGTATATTTCCGAAATCGAGAATCTAAAAGAATTTCTTCAGGGGCAGCCAATCGGGAAAAGCCGGCTGCTAGAGTACAGGGGACAATTACAGGAAAGGCATAAAGCCCGCACGGTAAATGCAAAGCTGTCGGCTGTCAATGCATATCTTGTCTTTTCCGGCATGGAGGATTGTAAAGTGAAGTTGTTGAAGATCCAGCATTGTTCTTTTATAGAAGAGAATAAGGAACTTTCAGAAGCTGAATATCGGCGGCTGCTGTCAAGTGCAGGGAAACTGAAAAATAAAAGAATGTATTATTTACTGCTGACGTTTGGCGGGACGGGGATCCGGGTCAGTGAGCTTCCGTTTATAACCGTGGAGGCTGTCCGCACAGGGCGTGCAGATATCAATCTGAAAGGAAAAAACAGAACGGTTATACTGCCAAAGAAATTAACGGATAAACTGAGCCGATACGCCAAAGAGCAGGGAATCCGTACAGGTGCCGTATTCTGCACCTCCAGCGGAAAAAAACTGGACCGCTCCAACATCTGCCATGACATGAAAAAATTATGCAAAGAGGCAAATGTGGATGTCCATAAAGTATTCCCCCATAATTTCCGGCATTTATTTGCCCGCTGTTTTTACGCGGTTCATAAAAACCTGGCCCATTTAGCAGATATACTGGGGCATTCTTCTGTTGAGACCACACGGATCTACGTTCAGACAAGTATCCGGGAGCATGAGCGTATTATCTCCAAGATGAAGTTAGTGGTTTAAACAAAAACACCACAGAATAAATATTCTGTGGTAACTGTCATACATACGTGTGCTTTCATCCTCTGATTTGTTGATGTCATTATAGATGATTCAGGGATAAAAATCAATAGGATTTCCGTTTCCTCACAGGAAAATAAAGGATTCCGCAGCGAATAAGCCTGATACAAGTAATTCTTGTTATAGGCTTATTTTTCCATGTGATTTTGAAGATTTTCACTTCTGTTTTTCGGATACTCCAAAAATGTTTTTTCTTTTTTACAAGAGTAACCACAGAATATTTATTCCGTGGTTGTTCAAAGATAAGACGGGGCATGTGGATGCAGTGTGTTTTCTGTATATAGGAGGAAACCGGTATGAGGCAGTGGAAAACAGAAAGTATTTATGAAGATGACAGGCTTAGAGCGGATAACAAGGAATATGCAGCGGCAATGATCATACAGTTTTTTAATTACAAAGATTGTGTGCCAAGCGGTGAATTAAGGTCGTTATATCACAATACAAGAATGATTTTTCATGGCCTGGATCAGATGCTCCTCATAATGGAGGAGGTAATGAAACAGGCAGGGTACCCGCAGGGGGATTTGGCCCCCAGGTGTCTGAAAATGTGTGAAGAAAAGATTCCGTGTTTTGCTGATTGCCAAGGTGCTGCAAAGGAAGAAAGCGGTACAGATTTTTCCAAATGGGACCACGCACTGTATAAGAAGAATATTACTATTCAGATATACTGCAGGAAGAATGCCTCCATGCAGGGTGAAGTAAGATTTCCGGAAGAAAAGATATATTTCCGAAGTACCCTGGAACTGATGCGCATGATACATCAATATCTGCAGTGTTTGACAGAGATAAATAAGTAAAAGACAGAGTAGAAAGATACCCGTGATTGGATTTGTATGATATTATAAAGACATAACATATGCTTCTCGTCATTTCTATGCCTGGCGGGACAGGGATTGGAAGCGGATAGAAAAAAGACAGGGGGATTTTTATGGAATATCGTATAAACCGGAAAACGGGAGATAAGATCAGTGTCCTGGGAATGGGGACCAGCGCGATTGCCATGGCAGAGGAAAAAGAAGCTGCCAAAACATTGGAAAAGGCTTTTGAGGAGGGGATTAATTACTATGATATGGCTACATCTCATGGGTCCTGTTTTCAGGTCTTTGGAAAGGTAATGAGAGATGTAAGGGAGAAGATTTTTTATCAGATCCATTTTGGCGCAGATTATACCAAAGGTGCTTATGGATGGACTACAGATCTGGAAACCGTAAAACGCTCTGTAGACTGGCAGCTTGAGGCATTGAAAACAGATTATATCGACTATGGTTTTCTGCACTGCCTGGATGAGGAGGCAGACTGGAAGCAGCATAAGGAGGGCGGAATTCTGCAGTACCTCCTGCGGCTCAGAGAACAGGGGGTAGTCCGTCATCTGGGGCTGTCCTCCCACACCCCTGCAACGGCTGAATTGGTTCTTGATACTGGTCTTCCCGATATGCTGATGCTCAGCATCAACCCGGCCTATGATTATGAATGCGGCGATGAGTGGGGAAAGGGAAATGTGTCGGAAAGGATGCGCCTGTACCAGCGGTGTGAGACAGAGGGGGTCGGGATCTCTGTGATGAAAGCCTTCAGCGGAGGGCAGCTGCTGGATGCAAAGACATCTCCTTTTGGAAGGGCGCTTACAGCTTACCAGTGCATCCAGTATATTCTGGACAAGCCGGGAGTCCTAACCGTGCTTCCCGGGGTAAGAGACCATGCCGATTTGGAATATCTCCTGGGATTTTTCCTCGCAGAGGCAAAAGAGAAAGACTACGCTGTGATCAGTTCCTTTGCACCGAAAAGCGCTGAGGGTAAATGCGTATACTGCGACCATTGCCAGCCATGTCCGGAGGGGCTTGCTATTGCGCTGATCAACAAATATTATGACCTTGCCCTGGCCGGTGATGTTTTGGCAGGGGAGCATTATAAAAGTCTGGAAAAAAAGGCAGATGACTGCATCGGATGCGGACACTGCAGCCAGCGGTGCCCGTTCCATGTGGATCAGTTAGGCAGGATGCGAGAGATCAGCGGATATTTTGGCAGATAGTTACGGTTACGCACCTTCAAGGATAAAGCGGAGATGTATAGTTAAGGCCAAATTCTGACGTGAGTGATGGAAATACTGCAGGACAGATTTTGTATGAATGGAGAGAAAGCAAAATGATAATAAGAAATGAATTAAAATCTGACTATAGAGAAGTGGAAGAACTAACAAGGAAGGCTTTTTGGAATCTCTACGTTCCCGGGTGTAATGAACATTATCTTGTGCACATCATGCGTGACCATGAAGATTTTTTGCCTGAACTTGATTTTGTGATCGAATGCGACAACTCTGTTATCGCAAATATTATGTACACAAAAGCAAAGCTTGTTGATGAAGAAGGAAATGAAAAATCAATTTTAACCTTTGGACCACTTAGTGTGCTGCCAAAATATCAGCGTAAGGGTTATGGTAAAAAATTATTGGAATATTCCTTTCAAAAAGCAGTTGAGCTGGGCTATGACGCTATTGTAATATACGGAAATCCCGAAAACTATATAAGCAGCGGTTTTAAAAGTAGCAAACAATATAATATTTGTATTGGTGACAATATTTTTCCGACTGCTTTATTGGTAAAGGAACTTTCTAAAGGTGCGATTCCTAAGGGGAACTGGAAATTTCAGGAAAGCCGGGTTTATGAATTTGACAGCCGGGCTGCGGAAGCGTTTGATCAAACATTTGAAAAACTTGAGAAAGAATATAAAATAAGCCAGGAGCTTTTTTATATATACAGCCGCTCACGTGTGTTTTAGACGGAGGTTATGAGTAGTTTATGCTGTGCTCCATCGCAGACGCTGGAGCACAGTATGAAATTCATATTCTCTGCGATGCGCCTGAAGCCAAAACAGCCTGCCGCCAAAACAGTCTGCCGCCAGAACAGCCTGCCGCAGGGGAAAACAAATCATGATACAATTTCATCATACAGGCCGGGGACTATATATACGCGGTGGAAAGTTAAATGCACTGAAAATTACATGTGACGGCCGGGAACTTTCCTATACTGCCAGTGCGGCAGGCAGTGAGTTGATCATTAAATTAACGGAACCTGCTGAAAAACAGGTTATGGCAGCGTTTGTTCAGTCCTTTTGCATGACTGCCTGTACCGGACAATGTTCATAGCAGCTGCCGCAGTGCAGGCAATGTTCCTGCATGATCTGATAGGGCTTGCCGGCTTTGATACAGTTCTGGGGACAGTTTTCCGCGCACGTTCCGCAGCCGATACAGTGGTTGGTTATCTCGTAACCTTTTTGCTTTATCCGGCGGTTTCCGACAATATAGTTCTCCCGGAAGATCGGATGAACAGCCAGATTGAAATATTCAATTTCCATATCACGAATAGAAAAAACAATGCCGATCTCTCTTGTATCATTTGGGTATACATTGGCAAGGTAAGGCTGCTCCTCAAAAATCACATCTATCCATTTTTTCTGATCCGCCCGGGGGACAGGGATCGCTTTTGCGGATACACGGATCATTTCATTGTACCGGGTATATGCAAGTATTTGCACCCGCCCGTCACGAAGCAGCTCTTTACAGAACCCTTTTCCTCTGGCTGTAAAAAAATATAAGGCGTCTGTTTCATAATGTATGGCGCTGATACATCGTATCTGCGGTGTTCCGTCCGGGCTGACGGTAGCAAAACTCAGAACACCCACATATTGTAATTTCTTTAAACAGGTCTGTGCATTCATAAAATCACCTCTTTCCAACACTGTGGGTCGGCAGCATAAAAATTCCCTTCTTTTCCGCTGGCCACAGCCGGGCAGCCGCGGCACCATGATAGAAGCTCACATTTGGAGCATTTCTCAAACTTTGTATAGTTCCGATAGGCTTCCATTTGACACACCCATATATCCGCTATACGGTCTGTGAACACATTTCCTACTTTGCTGTTCTGTACCCGGCGGCAGGCATAAATATCGCCGGTAGGAACTATGGTCATATGACAGTTCCCGCAGTTACAGCCTCCGTATATCATGCCATCTTCTGTGCCCTCCGGGATTTTGAAAACACCTTTCTCATACTCGTAAAGCGTCCAGAGATGGTCTTTTTTATTGAAATAAGTAGAGCAGCCTGTGGCTTCGTATTCCTTAAATTTTAGATAGCAGGTATCAAGCAGTTCTCTATATTCCTGCGGGGTCATTCCCGTGTCCTTTTCGCCACTGGTGGGACAATAGCGGGCAAAAGCAAATACATCTGCACCATGCTCAACGACAGTATCAATAACGGCAGGGATTTCTTTGATATTTACGCCTGATACCGTAGTCATAATAACAGAATGAATACCGGCCCCTTTGATGCATGAGATTTTTTCCAGTGTACAGTCAAAAGAGCCGGGTTTGCGGAACCAATCATGGGTTTCCCTCATTCCGTCAAGGGAGAGCTGATATTTCCGGCAGCCATAGTATTTCAATTTTCTGCAAACTTCATCTGTCAGGTGAAACGGATTTCCTAAAATGGCAAAGGGGATCTCATGTTCTTTCAGCAGGGCAAGAAGCCGCCAAAAATCTGGGTGTAAAATGGGGTCACCCCCTGTGATATAAAAATACGGCAGCCGTTTGCACACCTCACAAAGATCAAGACAATTATAAAATGTCTCCTGCATTTGTTCCCAGCTCATTGCGTCCGGCTTCTTGCAGTTATCCTCTGAAAAAATATAACAGTGTTTGCACCTCTGGTCGCATTCGTCTGTGATGTGCCATTGAAAGGCGAAATATTCTTTCATATTGTTTTCCTCACTTTATATGAAATTGTCCCCAACAGAACAACACTGCCGGGGACTGCTGAGAATAAAAGTTACTTATTGTTCCGACGCCCCACATGCAGAGGGTTTATCACCCGCTCCACATGCGGAACCGCATGCAGAGGGGCTTTCCTGTGTTTTGCTATCCGCGCCACATGCGGAACCGCAAGCAGAGGGGCTTTCCTGTGTTTTGCCACCAGCTCCGCATGCAGAACCGCAAGCAGTGGGTTTTTCCTGTGGTTTATCACCAGCCCCACATGCAGAACCGCAGGCAGCGGGCTTTTCATCGGGCCTGTCGCCGGCACCGCAAGATGTTCCGCAGGAAGCGGCTTTTTCATTCCAACCAGCTAAATTTGAGAGTGCCATTATTCATTACCTCCATTTCGTTTTTGGAACATTTCCTGCTCCTTGCTTACATTGTACGGAGGAATGGCATAGAAAAAAAGTACGCACAAATCTATTACTTAGTTACTTTTTTGTAACTCTCTTGCAGCAAGATACTATTTATATTATAATTTGAATACAACATTCGTTTTTAAACTTTTGGAAGGGAGTGTTTCGATGCTGACGAAAGAAGAAATGCCCGCTTGTCCTGTGGCAACTACGGTACAGATCATCGGAAGTAAATGGAAATTGCTGATTATGCGGAATCTGATGCAGAGACCATGGCGGTTTAATGAACTGCGGAAAGATTTAGAGGGAATCAGTCAAAAGGTGCTGACAGACAGCCTCCGTTCAATGGAAAGTGACGGAATCATTACGCGCACTGTCTATCCGGAAGTACCGCCTCGTGTGGAATATGCCCTGAGTGCTTTAGGCGAATCAATGCGTCCGATTATGGATGCTATGGAAGAATGGGGGCGGAACTATAAAAAGCAATTATGAACCGTTATGAAAGGCGGATACGGACTTCCGAAAGAAATACCATATCCGCTTTTGACGTAGGTTTAAAGAGCTGAATCATCTGATCTTTCATTCGATTTCTCTACGGGTATTAAGTTGCTGACATAAGGGCGTTTGCCGGAAAGAACGTCATCATAAAACGCCTGCTTCCAGTCAATATATTCAACATGGCCTTTCAATTCCTCGATGGAAGCTAAGAGGGCATTCCGTTTCTTAGTAAGCATTTCTTTCCGCTGACGGATCGTAGATTCGCCCTGCATACATAAATCCAGATATTTTTTCATTTCCTGAATGCTCATATCACATTTTTTCAGACAGATCAAGTCTTTGATCCATTTCAGATCTCGTTCGTCAAAAATTCTGCGGTTGTTTTTATCTCGTTTTACATTAGGGACTAATCCTTCATTACAGTAATATTTTAAGGTCTGATAAGTCATATTGGCTTCTTTGCAGACCTGCATCATAGTATACATTTTCAAATACCCCGTTTCCTATATAAATAAAATAGAAATTTACAAAAAACACTTGACCGATAGTTACAATCGGTTGATACAATCATAGTGTACAGCATTGCGGAGCAAAAAACAATGGTGCAATTCGTGTGCTCTGCCTGCAAAGCTGACGGAATGGAAATTACAGATGGAAATTGCATAAGAGAAAAAGGAGGATATAAAAATGAATGTATTAATGATCAACGGAAGCCCTCATAAAGAGGGAAACACCTATATTGCCTTAAAGGAAATGGAAAAGGTATTTCAAAAAGAAGGGATTGCTTGTGAGATCATCCATATCGGAAACAAAGCGATTCGGGGATGTATAGCCTGCCGGGCATGTGCCGAGAAGGGCAAATGTGTGTTTGAAGATTGCGTCAATGAGATCGCACCTAAGTTTGAGGCCTGTGACGGACTGATCATTGGCAGTCCGGTATATTATGCATCCGCCAATGGCACACTGGTGTCATTTCTGGACCGGTTATTCTTCAGCACGCCTTTTGATAAGACAATGAAAGTGGGAGCAAGCGTTGTGGCAGCCAGAAGAGGAGGGTTGTCATCCACCTTTGACGAACTGAATAAATATTTTACGATTAGTGGAATGCCGGTAGCATCCGGTCAGTATTGGAACAGCATTCACGGCAGAGAGATCGGTGAGGCGGCAAAGGACGCAGAAGGGCTGCAGGGAATGCGGACGCTGGCGAATAATATGTCGTTTCTTATAAAATCCATTGCCCTTGGAAAAGAGCAGTTGGGGATGCCGGTAAAGGAAGCTATGCAGCATACAAATTTTATCCGTTAGAAAAATATTTTCCGGACCGGATATTTAAAGAAATACGGCCTATGATTTAACCGGATCCAGGCCGTTTCAAATTACCGGTCGGTAAAAACTTCTGTGCTTCTGTGTTTCTTTTCAATTACAAAAAAGTACAGCAGATCACAAAGATCTGTCTGTGCTTTTTGGATACATAGGAAGAAAGAAATGATTTTACACTTTATAGCAAGTATGTTATCATATGAATGAAACATATTTCATTCATATAGCAGGCATGTCTGATTGGTGACTGCTTTTGCGGAAATAAAGGAGAGTGACAGACTTGGCCAGTATCAGAGATGTGGCGAAAAAAGCAAATGTTGCAGCATGTACCGTGTCCCGCGTAATGAACGGGACAGCAAATGTTGCTCCTGAGACAAGACAGAAAATCGAAGACGCGATGAAAGAACTGAATTATATCCCAAATGAACTTGCCAGGGGGATGTTCAGGCAAAAATCGGGTACCGTAGCGATGCTGATACCAAGCATCAGGCATCCCTATTTCTCAAATCTGGCCCACTGCATTGAATCAAAATTGTATGAAAAAGGCTATAAATTAATGCTTTGCAGTACGGACGGCCAGATTGAGCGGGAGCGTGAATATATCAATATTTTAAAGACAAATATTGTGGACGGAGTCATTATGGGGGTATCAGATCTTGAAGATAATGAGTATCAACAATTTGACAAGCCTATGATCATGCTGGATTATGATGCAGGAAAAAAACTGCCCATTGTGGTATCAGACCACGAAAAAGGCGGTAGGCTTGCAGCGGAAAAGTTTATGGAAAGCCAATGCAGGTATGTGATCCATATAGGTGACCGGGAATTATCTAAAGTGGAATCTTATAAATGTCATACGGCGTTGGCGCATGCTTTAAATGCAGCAGGGATCGAAAACCGTTTTATCGAAATAAAATGGAATGAGTTTGATTTTTCAGGCTATCTTGAGATCGCGAAGACGATATTAGAAAAATATCCGCAGGTTGATGGAGTGATGGCAGCCGATATCCAGGCAGCGGCATTCTTAAAAGCAGCCCTTAAGCTGGGAAAAAAGATCCCGGATGATTTTGCGCTGGTCTCCTACGATGGGACGTATGTGGCGGATGTTAATCTGGTAAATGTGACCTCCATCATACAGTCAGCCGATAAAATTGGAGATAAAACTGTGGAGATTTTGCTGAAACTGATGGCCGGACAGAAGCTCACAAAGAGGAAGTATCTGATAGATGTTGTCAGAAAAGACGGGGAGACAACCAAGTAGGGGAAGCTTTGGGACGGTATGCGGAGATAAGGTGAAAAAGTATAAATTTGATATTGACAGAGTCTATATGTGGGTGTATGATAAAAGCAACAAATGAAACATGTTTCAAGAAAAGAAAAAGGATGCGGCGGCATCCAAAATTTATCGCCGGAATGAAACATGTTTCACAAAGGAGGAGACATATGAAGACCAGAGGGAAAAGAGTATTAAGTATCCTGATCAGTTTAATGGTAATGTGTACAATGACAGCATGCGGGAGCAAGGAGGATGCGGTAAAGACGAAGGACGGGAAAGTAAAGATCAGGGCTTATTTAGGCGGTGGTGACCTATCAGAAAAAATTGACGCCCTGGCAGCAGATTTCAATGCACAGAGTAAGACGACAGAGGTGGAAGTGGTGCCTATGCCGGCGGACACTTCAAGCATGATCACGGTAATGTTTAACTCAGGAAACACGCCCACGGTTATGGGACTGGAGACGGGAGATCTGCTGCGGGCAAAGGACCGGCTGGCGGATCTGTCCGATTTAAGTGCAGTAGAATATGCAAGTGCTGGGACGATCGACGCAGCCAGGGATGGCGAAGCCGTCTATGGAGTTCCCTATCGAATTGAGGGAATGGGACTGATCTATAACAGAGCCGTATTAGATGATGTGCTTGGTGAATCTTTCGACCCGGATTCTATCCATACACGTGAGGATTTGAGAATGGTTTTTGAAGAAATAGAGAAAGCGGGGATCGCACCCATTGTCTTAGGCGCCCAGGATTGGTCATTGTCTACACATCTTGCCACAGATATCTACACTGGACAATCTGAAGATCCACAGGAGCAGGCTGCATTTGTGGATAAGCTGAAACGCGGCGAGGAAGATTTGGCATCGAATGAAGTGTTTCAAGAGGTTATGGATACCATCGACCTGCTGAAGGAATATAATTACCATGCAGACAATCCGCTTCTGTATGCCAACGACGGAGATACCACCAAGCAGGCCAGGATCTTAACAGAAGGGAAGGCGGCTTTCTGGTTCCAGGGGAATTGGGGTTCTACAGCCCTTGAATCGCTGGACCCGGAGGGGGAATATGGCATGATCCCTCTGCCTGTAGGCGAGGATGATTCTTATCCAAACAACAGGATCGCAACGCTGGTACCCATGTACCTGACTGTTTTTAACGGCGCGACAGAAGAACAGCAGCAGTCAGGCAGGGAACTGATTGAATATATTACCCAGACAGAACGTGGATGGGAGTTCGTAGTAAATGACGCAAAGGGCATTCCGGCTTATGACAATGCAGCCGTAGAGGTGGAGAACGGCATTGCCTCCAGTATCCTGAACTATCAGGAGAAGGGAAGGACAAAGGTTGCATACATGGCAAATACGGCAGACCATTATGTGGACACAGGGGCAGCGCTTCAGCGGTATCTGGACGGCCAGATCAGCAGAGAAGAAGTGGCAGAAGCATATGAAGCCTACTGGCGTGCAAAATAGGAGGAGATCGGAAATGAAAAAGAAGAGGAATCAGGTATTGCTGTTTTTGGGATTCGCGGGACCTGCGATCCTGGCATTTGTCTTTGTGATAGGCTGGGCGTTTGTAAATGGTGTATTTATGTCCTTTACGGATTGGAATGGTATATCAGAGCATTTTAATGTGGTGGGTCTTTCCAATTATGTGAAAGCGTTCCACGATGTGAATTTCTGGGAATCACTGGTCAGGACCTTCAAATATGCCATCGGAGTTGTACTGGCAGTCAATATCCTGGCATTTTTACTTGCATATCTGCTGACCAAAGGATATAGAGGGCAGGGTGTTTACAGGACCGGATTCTTCATCCCGAACCTGATTGGCGGTGTGGTTCTTGGTATTGTATGGAAATTTATCTTTTCGGAGGCACTGGTACAGTTGGGCCAGATACCGCTTTTCGGGACGTTTGCAGGCAACTGGCTGAGTGATCCGAATACAGCAATGCTGGCAATGATCATAGTGGCAGTGTGGCAGATGGCAGGGTATCTGATGATCATTTATATGGCGGGCATCATAGCGGTTCCGAAAGATGTTTGCGAGGCGGCATCCCTTGACGGGGCATCCGGATTCTACGCGATCCGTAAGATCATCCTTCCGCTGATCATGCCATCTATTACGATCTGCAGCTTTCTGTCGATCAAGGCGGCATTTATGGTGTATGACGTGAACCTGACACTGACGGCAGGCGGTCCGTATAAATCTACTATTATGGCATCCATGCATGTATATAACAAAGCATTTAAATACAATGACTTTGGTATTGGACAGGCAGAAGCTCTTATCCTGTTTCTGATCGTGGCTGTCATAACCGTGATCCAGGTAACCGTTACAAAGAAAAAGGAGGTTGAAGCATAATGAAAAAGGCAAAGAAAGGTTTATATTATGTGGTGACAACCGGGATTTTTCTTCTGTTCCTCATTCCGTTTTATATTGTTTTAGTCAATGCATTTAAGAGCAACAAAGAGATTGTGGACAATGCATTGGCGCTGCCAAAGTCACTTGATTTTTCTGCGATCGTGGATGCGTTCCATAAGATGAACTATGTGCAGACTTTTGGAAATTCTCTATTGATCACACTGGCAAGTGTTGTGCTTACCATTATTGCTGCCGCCATGTGCGCCTATCTGTTTGCCAGAAAAGACTGGACCATCAACAGGATCGTATTTATGGCCATGGTAGTGTCCATGATCATTCCGTTCCAGTCTATCATGATCCCTCTGGTTAAGAATTTCAGCAGCCTTGGCATTATGAACAGCAGGCTCACCATGATCATCTTCTATGTCGGGGCCAATGTATCCATGGCGGTTTTCATGTTCCATGGTTTTATGAAGTCCATTCCGTATGAACTTGAGGAGGCAGCAAAGATAGACGGATGTACACAGGTTGGAATCTTTGTGAGGATCATCCTGCCGTTATTGAAGCCCATTGCATCTACTATCTTTATTTTAAACTTTTTGGGAACTTGGAATGATTTCCTTGCACCGTTTATTATTCTCTCAGATAACAGCAGGAAGACGCTGCCTTTGATGACATATATGTTTACAGGTCAGTATTTTACAGACTATGCACTTGTACTGGCAGGTCTGATCCTGACTATGCTGCCCATATTGGTCGTTTACATATTTATGCAGAAGAACATTATTGAAGGTGTAGCCCAGGGAGCAGTCAAGGGGTGAGCCATGGAGGAAATTATGAATAAGAATACAATGACAGGAATGATGAAAAAGGGCTGGTGGAAGGACGCGGTGGTTTATCAGATCTACCCCAAAAGCTTTCGTGACACCAACGGAGACGGGATAGGGGATCTGCCGGGGATCATACAAAAATTGCCGTATCTGAAAGAACTGGGTGTGAATGTCCTCTGGCTCTGCCCGGTATACTGCTCACCCATGGATGACGGGGGGTATGATATTTCTGATTATTACCATATCCACCCCATGTTCGGCACCGATGGGGATATGGATGCACTGATTGAAAAAGCAGATGAGATGGGAATGAAGGTACTGATGGATTTGGTGGTGAACCATACATCAGATGAACATGCATGGTTTCAGGAGGCGCTGAACCACCCGGAGAGTAAATATGCAGACTATTATATTTTCCGGGAAACGGAAGACGGAAATCCGCCCAACAACTGGCGCTCCTATTTTGGAGGCTCCGCCTGGGAGCGGGTAGGGGACAGCAGCCGATTTTATCTCCATGCTTTTTCAAAAAAACAGCCGGATCTGAACTGGGAAAATGAAGAACTCAGGGAAGAGATCTATAAAATGATCAATTACTGGCTGGATAAGGGACTTGGCGGGTTCCGGATAGATGCAATCTGTAATATAAAGAAGAAAATGGAATATGGGATATTTCCGCCGGATGGTGAGGATGGGCTTCGGTATATCGGTGATTGGATTCTGAATCAGCCGGGCATAGAGGATTTCCTGAGAGAACTCAATGAGAAGACATTTAAGCCCCATAATAGTATGACAGTTGCGGAAGCAAATGTTCCGCCGGCCCTGTTGGATCGGTTTATCGGTGAAGATGGGTTTTTCTCCATGGTATTTGATTTCAGCTATACGGATATTGATGTACCGGATACCGGGGAATGGTTCAAACCGAGACATTTCACAATAAAGGAACTGAGGGAGAAAATATTTAAAAGCCAGGAACATGTACAGAATATGGGGTGGGGTGCCGTGTATCTGGAAAATCACGACCAGAACCGTTCCGTGAATAAGTATCTGCCGGATGAAGACATTCATTATTACAGTAAGACCATGCTGGCGTCGCTGTTTCTGTTTTTGCGGGGGACACCGTTCATTTATCAGGGACAGGAGATTGGCATGGAAAATATAAGGATGGAATCCATGGAGGATTATGATGATCTCGCCACACATGGCCAGTATGCAAGAGCACTGAAAGCAGGGCTGAGTGAAACGGAAGCATTTGACATAGTGGTGAAAAGAAGCCGCGACAACAGCCGGACACCGATGCAGTGGAATCAGAGTAGGAATGCAGGGTTTTCCGATGCAGATAAGACATGGATAAAGGTAAATAAAAACTATACAGCCATCAATGCGGAACAGGAAGAAGATGACAAAAACTCCGTATTGAATTTCTACAGGGAACTCATCCGCCTCAGGCAGGACAGCCCGTACAGCCATATTTTGGTCCATGGGAAATTTGTTCCTTATGATACAGAGAACGATAATGTCATTGCTTATGAACGTGTGTCGGACGATTTGGGGATCCTGACGTTCCATAATTTTCAAGATCAGAATGCAGAGATAACGATCCCTGAAGGATATGCAGAAAAGATAGCCGGAAATTATACGGGGCGCTGCCCGGTAAACAATAGGTATTGTTTGAGACCTTATGAATGTATTGCGTTTTATAAGGATAGGTAAGATTCCGGAAGGTTACTCCATAAGGACAGGGATAAATTCCCCTGTCCTTTTGGGTATGTTACGGATAGACAAACACAGGTTGTTCGGGCGTCCGGCTGCCTTTACCTGGGGGCCTATGGGATTTGGGGAAATTGACCATAGACATTTATTAACGTATGACGATCATTTCCTCCAGAAGGAGGAACAATCTGCTTTGTCTGTTCTGTTGTACCGAATGATCTGTTCAAGCAGGGAATAATTAACAGGCTCATCCCAGCGTATGCGAAAAATATTGGAACTATAGCTATAACCCGATTTTTTGATTTCAGATGAAAACATTTCAATTCCTTTTTGTTCCGGTGCAACGGAAAAATGCTGTTTTGACGCACTGAAGCCAATGATAAAGGTTCCATGGTCTGTGAACATAGGCTGGTTCCATGCAATTTTAGGCTGCATATCCGGGAAACGGTTATTGATCCATTCCAGGACCTCTCTCATACGAGAGCGGTGTTCTTCGTTTTTAATGGTTGACAGGTATTTTTCAAAAGTTTCCATGATGTGCTCCATATTTGATCATTTTCGTATTCATAGCTGTTTCCGAAAGATATAAAAACTATTCACTTTGTTTCAGGGATGCAATCCACGTTTCTATAGCGTTTGCCAGGATAAGCTGTTGTTTAAGAACAGCCATGCCTGTTTCGGGAATACCGGAATCGTTTTCTTTCATAGCCATATTTTCTTCCAAATATGTTTTTAAAGTCTTTATGTTACATTCGATATCCCCCAGGCATTGTTTTTGCTTTTCGGGGGAAAGGCTGGGCAGATTTACAATGACAGCGTTAAAGTCCAGAAAAAAATGGATCGGTTTTGTCGAAATCTCCAGCATAAGCTTCTCGAACTCTTTATTTCCATCTTCCGTCAGGGAATACACAGCTTTATCCGGCATCTTCCCTTCTTTGACTCGGCTGCTTTTTATAAACCCTTTTTCTTCCAGTTGGATTACTTTTTTATAGATTGACGGAGTGCTGATCTTTACCCATTTGGATAAGTTCCGGTATTCTACTAATTTTTGAATATCATAGGCACTTAACGATTCTTTTTTGAGTATTCCCAATACGATTAAATCTATGGCTGCCATAGTTATCCTCCTTTTACCCTGCTCTTATAAGATACAGTCGTGTATAAACATGCTTAAATACTATAAATTATATTATTGTATTTTCTAATTGGTGTCAAGTGAATGAATGGGGAGGTGGAGAAGGTACGCAATCTTTTTCTTGACATATACTATAAATTATAGTAATATAACTAATATGCTATAATTTATAGTAATGTGCTTTATAACTATTGAGAAGTGAGAGGAGAGTTAATTATGAATGGACGTAACACAAAAATGGAGCTCCTGGGAAGTGCCCCCATACCCAAAGCCCTTTTAGCCCTGGGGCTTCCGACTATGATGGGCATGTTGATCAATGCACTATACAATCTGGTGGATTCTTATTTTGTGGGAGGTTTGTGAACGGAGCAGATGGGGGCGATTACCGTAGCCTTTCCCCTTGGACAGGTTGTGGTAGGGCTGGGCCTTCTATTTGGAAATGGTGCCGCTGCCTATCTGTCCCGGCTTCTGGGTAGCGGTGACAAAAAAACTGCTAATAAAGTGGCAAGTACCGCTTTATACTGCAGTGTTTTGATCGGTGCAGCCGTTATACTTGGCTGTGTCATTTTTCTGAAACCTATCCTGAGAGTCACAGGCGCACTTGAAAGCGTTATGCCGTATGCAGTCACTTATACCGGCATTTATATCACATTTTCGATCTTCAATGTATTTAATGTCACCATGAATAACATTGTGTCCAGTGAGGGGGCAGCCAAAACCGCTATGTGCGCGTTAATGTCCGGTGCCTTATTAAACGTGGTATTAGATCCCATCTTTATTTACACACTGGATCTTGGGGTGGCCGGCGCGGCCATTGCCACAGCTATATCGCAAATTGTGTCAACTATAGTTTATTTATGCTATATCTTCCGAAAAAAAAGTGTATTCAATTTTCGTATCAGGGAATGTTGTTTTTCCCGAGAGATCATGTGTGAAATTTTGAAAATAGGGATTCCCACCCTGTTATTCCAGATTTTGACCAGTCTTTCTATTGGTATGATCAACAATGCGGCTAAGGATTACGGAGGTTCCGCCCTTGCTGCTATGGGCCCGCTTACGAAGATCATGTCTATGGGGACTTTGATCGTATTCGGATTCCTGAAAGGGTTTCAGCCAATTGCAGGATTCAGCTACGGGGCAAAGAAATTTGACCGTCTGAATGAAGCGATCAAAACGTCTGTCCTCTGGTCAACGGTATTTTGTGTAATATTTGGCTTGGCAGCTGCGGTATTTCCGGCGCAGTTGATGTCACTGTTTACAAAAGGGGATACGGAGATGATACGCATCGGCGCAGCAGCGCTGCGGGCAAACGGTCTTTCCTTTATGCTTTTTGGTTTCTATACGGTATATTCCTTCCTTTTTCTTGTGATGGGCAGGGCAAAAGAGGGATGTATCCTGGGAGCCTGCAGGCAGGGAATATGTTTTGTCCCGGTCATATTACTGCTTCCGCGGGTTATGGGGCTGAATGGCATTCTTTATGCACAGCCGGCGGCGGATGTACTTTCGGCTGTCATCACGGCGTTTATGGCAGTGGGGCTGCATAAAGAATTGCAGGGGTGGAAAATACAAACATGTGCTGTAAAAACAGAATGTACCAAATCCATCTGATTTAGGCAGTTTGTTTGTATCTTACTATATGACCATAGGGGGCGGCTGGCTGCAGTCCCCTGTCATCAAAGCTGTTTGGTGTAAAAATAACATGTTAAAGGAACCGTTTTGTTTAGATTCAATACAATGTTTCTTTCCGCGAAACGTGCAAATCCACGATGTTCATAAAATTGGTAGGTACAGGCATTGTCTGTATAAAGATAGATGACTTTTCCCGCCTCTCTTTTTTCCAGTTCCGCCAGCAGAAGGCTTCCGGTACCTTTCCTTTTGATGCGGGGATTTGCGGCTAAGAAGATCAGTTCTCCGTCCGGGGTGTGGTTTTGCAGATATTCATTGCGCATATTTTCATTTGCTTTGTCATAACAGTCCACGCCCCCTTTCACAAATATATGTTGTAACCAATGAAATACCCCGGCATAAATTTGTTTTCCGATGGATTTGCAGCAAGGTTTTTCCCCGAACATTTCTGCCAGAAGAACCCCTGCAAGTTCATCGCCTTCATAAGCCGCAATCACCTGTGTTGCCCGATTTAGCTCCAGATACAGAAAATATCTTCCATACAGTTTAAGAAGGGAGGGGTTATTCATATACCAGTTAAAATGCATTCCAACCACTGCATACTGAATGGCTTTTTTATAATCTTTCTTCTTTAATGTTTTGAATTCCATGGGACATCCTTTCTATTGGTTTAAACCACATCTGTTGCCTGTTTTCTTTCTTTAAAGTATAATGAACTAATGTGGAATTACTATCTGCAATTTTCCCCTAAATGTCGTTCAGACAACAGCATCCATATTATGTGTCGCTTATTTATAAAAATTTCAGGAGATTATTTATGGAAAGAAAAACAGACCGCCGATCCGTAAAAACCAGGACTGCAATAAAAAAAGCTTTTTCTTATCTGTTAGAAGAAAAGGCTCTTCATGATATTACAATTAAAGAATTAACGGATTTGGCTGATATCCATCGTGCAACCTTTTATAGTCATTATGAGGATATTTATGATCTGTATCGTGATTTTGAACATGATATTTTTGAAAAATTGACCTTCATCTTTGAGGACCCATCACTGACGTCCTATCAGTCATTTTACAATGCGTTATTGGACTATATGCAGGATAATCCAACGTTGACAAAAGTACTATTCCTCAATCCCAATGAAACATTAGATTCTCCCCTTTTGCAGAATCTGATGGATTATTTAGTAGCTGCGTGTATGAATGCGTGGGTGGAAGAGAGTGATATCACAGAGGTCCCTGAGAAACTAGAATATTTTGCCTATTATCGGGTGCACGGTATTATCGCAATGATGAAACACTGGGTGAACAGTGGGTATTCTATGCCATTAGAAGAATTAAAAAAACTGGTTGCTGGATTGGATGCAGATGTTGATTCATATATGACCCTGTCATGAAGAGCGAGCCGCATTTTATTTCCGGATCAAAGCAAGTGTTAAAGAGCTGCGCAAAATTGCTGCGCAGCTCTTTCCATGCGGTGTTCCGGCAGGATTTCTGTGCTGCGATCATACATTACCGGAAATTGGACCGGCTGAATAATATTATAAGGGCATGAGGGGAGGCCCCTTGGTTACTGCGGATATTTTCCAGCCTTATCCAGCTTTGGATATGACCAGGAAAATACTGGACTGGTCGGTCTCTGTCACATAATATGCATAACCTGTGGATTTTCCGATTCGATCCATCTCTTCTGGAGAGAGCGCAGAGGAACGAAAGCCATCCTTGCATATAATTTCCCCATCCCGGGTTCTCTCCATGTCAATTTCACCTAACAAACCCTTTTCCGACTGTTCCCGGAACCAGGCAACACGGTGATCCCAGAATTTGGGACTATAGCTGCTGACAAATACTTTACCGTCCGTTGTAAGGAGATCCATACATTTTTTAATAAACGCCATTGGCTGTGCGTTTATGGCAGACAGTCCGTTTTGCAGACATAAAATAACGTCAAATGGCTCCCGGAAGTTAAGATCATGAGCATCCATAACCAATAATTGCGCATTGGGCACATCGCTTAAATATTCATTGCCAAAAGCTGCATTGTCTTTTGAGATATCAATCCCAATGATCGTCTTACAGTTCGACGCCAATTCTTTCATGATCCTTCCGTATCCGGCCCCTATTTCCAAAATACGCTCTGTACCCTGCAAATGATTTCTTACAAATGAAATTTCCGATTCTAAATATTGTTTTACTCTGGGATATTTCGTCTGGTAAACCTTGTAAAGTTTTTGTGCGTTTAAATTCTCATCATAATAGTTTCCGTTCATAGAAGATTACCTCCTTTTTTGTGCGGCTGATCAAATGTTTTTTAGGAATGGAATACTTTAATGCTATAATACTATACTGTGAAACGTGACACTGTCAATCAATAATTCACGCTTTATATATTTAGCTGGAAACCGCGGATTCTCAAGTGAAAAACAGCTTGCATTTGCCGGAAACATCTAGTATAATACGATTAAAATTTTATGTATGATCATCGGAGGAATTTATGAAGGACAACGCGGATAGTGACGCTGCCCCGTACCACAGTTGTAAGAAGCGAAAGCATATGAGAATAGAACAAGGCATAGCTGCGCCCTGGAAATGGGATGTGGCTGTGCCTTTTTGTTTTGTTAGGATTGGCAGGGGCTCCTCCGAAAAGGAGGCTGCCATGTAAGGATATTTCTTCTTTTGTATACGGGTATAAATATTGTATATTGAAATCAGAAAGGATTTTTATGATGGAAAATGATAGTTTATCTTTGATTATTATTGTGTTCTGTATTATCATGTCAGCTTATTTTTCGGCTACCGAGACCGCCTTCTCATCCCTGAACCGAATCCGGGTAAAAAATATGGCAGAGAAAGGAAACAAAAGGGCAGCGCTGGTAATGCGTCTTTCAGAGAGCTATGACAGCCTGCTGTCAACCATACTCATCGGAAACAATATTGTGAACATTGCATCCGCGTCCCTGGCGACGGTCATATTTGTGAAAATGCTGGGTGATGAGGCAGGGGCCAGTGTTTCCACGGTGGTAACAACCATTGTGGTGCTCATATTCGGCGAGGTGTCTCCTAAGAGTATAGCTAAGGAATCTCCGGAAAAGTTTGCCATGTTTTCTGCGCCTATCCTGAATATTTTTGTCGTTCTGCTGACGCCTGCTAATTTTTTGTTTAAGCAGTGGAAAAAACTGCTCTCCCTTGTGTTCAAAACATCCAATGACCCGTCTATCACGGAGGAAGAACTTCTGACTATCGTGGAGGAGGCAGAGCAGGAGGGCGGCATTGATGAGCAGGAGGGTACCTTGATCCGGAGTGCCATCGAATTTTCAGAGCTGGAGGCAGCGGATATACTGACTCCCCGGATAGACGTCACAGGGATATCCGCGGATGCCGGGAAAGAGGAGATTGCGGAGGTGTTTGTACGGACCGGTTATTCCAGACTGCCGGTGTATGAGACATCTATTGATAACATCATCGGAATTATCTACCAGAAAGATTTCCACAATTACATAGCGAATACAGATAAGGATATCCAGGCCATTATCCGCCCGGCCCTGTTTATCTCAAAAGGGAAGCAGGTGGGGGCACTGCTTAAAGAACTGCAGCAGAAGAAATCCCATATTGCAGTGGTGCTGGATGAATTCGGAGGAACCATCGGCATCGTTACCCTGGAGGATATTTTAGAGGAATTGGTAGGGGAAATCTGGGATGAACACGACAAGGTAATAGAGGAAATTGAAAAAATAGCAGAGACAGAATATCTGGTCATGGGAAGTGCCAATATTGAAAAAGTATTTGAGATGCTGGGAAAAGAAGAAGAATTTGAGGTACTCACAGTAAGCGGCTGGGTCATGGACCAGATGGGACAGGTGCCAATGGAGGGCAGCAGTTTTACCTGCGAGAACCTGGAAGTGCAGGTGATGAAAATGGCAGGAAAACGGGTAGAAAAGGTGCGGATCACCATAATACCCGATCCTGCCGCAGAAGGATAAAATACCTGTGGTACAGATAAACAGGGGCGGTGACTGCGGCAGGAGGGCTATTAGTTCCGGATTTGAAGCACCATGATTTCCGGTGGATTGAGGAACCGAAAAGGCAGCACGGTCATACCAATTCCCTTGCTCACATAGAGGGAAAGGTTTTCAGATACCCCACAATCCGGATAGTGCCCTTTGATATATTTGGTAGCACCGGTGGGCAGGCTGTACTGCGTAAGAAAGGGAAGTGTGACCTGCCCGCCGTGGGAGTGCCCGGAAAGCATAAGGCCCGCCTGGGGCATGGAAATTAACTGGGCAACATCCGGTTCATGGGAAAGCAGGACCGTAAATGCATCCTCCCGGCTCTGATAGAGTTCCGGGTCTGTATTGCCTAAAAGGTAATCGTCAAAACCAGTCATTCGGATGTTGAATTCTTCCAAATACAAGCTGGTATTGTTTAAGAGGGTAAAGCCCCCGTTTTCCATAAGGTCAGAGTAGACACGGCTGGCACCGCCGCCATAGTCATGGTTTCCATATACTGCATATTTTTGGGAATCAGGGCTGATCGCTTTCAGCTTTGATTTTATAAAGTCCAAATCCAGGATTTCTTGGTCACGGGCATAGTTATCCAGTAAATCACCACCGAACACAACAATATCGGGGTTCTGTGAATTGATCTTTTCAACGATCCGCGAGAGGTGTTCCTGATCATACAGATTCCCCAAGTGAGTATCTGAAAAATAGACGATTTTACATTCTTTTACATCGGAAGGGGCCTGTACAGTGTAGGTTGTTTTTACTAACAGGTTGGGCTCCACGAAATGCGCATAGATAAGAAGTATGCACAGTATCAGGATGAGAAATAAAAATGGTTTGATTATGTATTTGAATAAGTTCTTCAAGACAGTCTCCTTCTATTACTCCGGCGGTAACTACCTGCATCTGTGCAGCTTACAGCCGGATTTTTTGAACGAAGTGTTTCGTTACAACTATAAAGGAAATGCAAGAGAATTGCAAGGTGTGTATCTGTGGCAAAATTTGCTGCCTATTGACTGGCATATTTTTTATTCATCCATAAGAAAGGTTGAGCCGATGATTGGAATATACTTTAGCGGAACAGGAAATACGAAATTTTGTGTGGAACGATTTTTACAATATTACGGAGATACAATTGATGTTTTTCCAGTGGAGGAGGAACGGGCCGTAACAGCCCTTTGCGACGCAACGGAAATTTTGTTTGGTTATCCGGTATATTACAGTAATCTGCCCAAGATCGTGAGAGACTTTATTACAAAAAACAGCAGCTTATTTGCCGGTAAAAAAATATACATAATTGCCACCATGGGGCTGTTCAGCGGAGATGGTGCAGGGTGTGGGGCAAGACTTATGAGACGCTGCCATGCCGAAATTCTGGGAGGGCTGCATGTGAAAATGCCGGATTGTATCAGTGACGAGAAGGCATTGAAGAGGACTTCTGAACAGAACCGGAAGATCATACAGGATGCGGATAAAAAATTAAAAGATGCCGCGGAAAGTCTCAAAGCGGGGAAACCTGTCCGGGAAGGACTGGGACTTGGCAGCCATGCGGCCGGATTGTTGGGGCAGAGGCTCTGGTTTTATACAAAAACCCAAAAATATAGCAGCAGGCTTAAGATCGATCCCGGAAAATGTATCGGATGCGGAAAATGTATGTCCCTCTGTCCTATGGAAAACATTACGATCCGGGAGCAAAAGGCATTGCCGCATGCGAAATGTACAATGTGTTACCGCTGTGTCAATCGCTGCCCTGTGCAGGCCATTACGCTTTTAGGAAAACGGGTGTATGAGCAAAGTTCGGTAGAAAAATATTTATAAAAAATGGGTTTCCGGGGATTGCGTTATAGAATAAGGATTAGACAATGGAATAAATCACATAGACCCTGATATGGTGTTTGAGGACATTGGTCTATGGCAGTTTACAAGATAAAAAGATGCAGATCAAAGGAGATGAATATGTATTTATTACGTGTATTGCAGGAAGATGATATTGAATTAGTAAGAACATGGATGCAGTAAGACTATGTTTCTATGTGGTTTGGTGATGCGGATGAATGGGTGGCTGAAATGAAGGGCAGAGATAAGGAATATGATTTCATACATCATTTTATTGTGGAGGATAACCAAAACCCGATTGGATTTGTCCAGTAGTATGATCATAGTAAAATTCCCGGGGAAGAAGTGCTGTCACAGCCACCGGAAACCTATGGGATTGACTATATGATAGGTGACAGGCAATTACTCGGACAGGGCAGATTCCGGTACGGCTGTTCAGAAGAACAGCCGCACCGCACAATTAAATAGAAAACAAAACAGAAATCCCATAGCTGTAGGAAGAAGAAAGGCGAGAAACGTCCACTTCAGGCTGTGGGTTTCTTTTTTTACAGTTAAAAGAGTAGTGGCACAGGGCCAGTGCATGAGAGTGAAAAGCAGCATGGAAACTGCCGTGAAACAAGTCCAGCCATTTTGTACCAGCAGCGCATGAAGCCCGGTAAGACTTCCCGCGTCACTTAAAGTACCCTGGGCGGTATAAGCCATGATCATAATGGGAACCACGATCTCATTGGCCGGAAGCCCCAGGATAAAGGCAAGCAGAATAATCCCGTCCAGACCCATCAGCTTTCCTGCAGGATCGAGAAAACCAGCCAGATGCAGCAGCAGCGTGGTATCCCCGGCTTTTATATTTGCTAAAACCCAGATGATAAGACCGGCAGGGGCTGCGGCAATCAGTGCGCGCCATAACACATGGAGTGTGCGGTCAAGCACCGAGCGTACCAGAACACGGAAGAACTGGGGCCGCCGGTAAGGGGGGAGCTCCAGGGTAAAGGAAGAAGGAACTCCTTTCAATACGGTTTTAGACAGCAGCCAGGAAGAAAAAAAGGTCATGAATATTCCAAGTAAAATGACCGCTGCCAGCAAAACAGCAAGGGAAAGGGACGTGAAGAATCCGGTTCCCACAGCAAAGAACATGGTGAGGACAGCTAAAATAGTGGGAAAGCGTCCGTTGCAGGGTACAAAACTGTTGGTCAGGATGGCAATGAGACGTTCCCTGGGAGAGTCAATGATACGGCATCCGGTGACTCCGGCCGCGTTGCATCCAAATCCCATGCACATGGCTGGTTGATATCAGGATAAAAATAGCAGGAAAATTGGACAAACTGCAGTGAGAAAAAGCAAAGGTATGGAATCTGAGTTGTGATTTGGTGTTTTTTTGTGTATACTTAAAATAAATAATAAGCGGTGAACAGAAGGGGTGTGTGGACGGTATGGAAATGAAGAAAAAACTTCCCATAGGAATAGAGGAATTTGAAAAGATTCGGGAGGAAGGGTTTTACTATATTGATAAAACTGGGCTTATCAAAGAACTTATTTATAATTGGGGGGAAGTCAACCTTTTCACCAGACCCAGAAGATTTGGTAAATCCCTGAATATGAGTATGCTGAAATGTTTTTTTGAAATAGGAGGGAAACAGGATCTTTTTGAGGGTCTGGAAATAGCTGATGAAAAGGAACTATGTGATAAATATATGGGTAAATTTCCCGTTGTTTCCATATCACTCAAAGGAGTAAGCGGTGACAGCTTTGAAACCGCGCGTTCCATGATGTGCTCTGTAATAGGAAAAGAAGCATTGCGGTTTCGTTTCTTGCTGGACAGTAAAAGGTTATCCAGCGAAGAGAAGATGATGTACAGTCAGCTCATCATGATTGACTCTAAATATGCACAAATTTTTCGGATGTCGGATTCAGTATTAATGGAGAGTCTTAAAACCCTTACCATGCTTCTGGAAAAACATTATGGACAAGCGGTTATTGTTTTGATAGATGAATATGATGTGCCATTGGCAAAGGCGTTTGATAATCAATATTATGAGCAGATGGTTCTTTTACTTCGTAACCTCTTTGAGCAGGCATTGAAAACAAACAAAAGTTTATATTTGGCAGTGCTGACAGGATGTATGCGCATATCAAAGGAAAGTATCTTTACCGGTCTGAATAATTTGAAAGTTTTGTCCATCTCGGATGTGAGATTTGACGAATATTTTGGGTTCACAGATGCTGATGTGAAAAAACTTCTGGAGTATTACCGGCTTTCAGAAGTCTATCATACGATGAAAGAATGGTATGATGGATATCAGTTTGGGAATATAGAGGTATATTGCCCTTGGGATGTGATCAACTATTGTGATACACGGCGAACGGACAAAGACGCCATGCCGCAAAACTACTGGGCAAATACAAGTGGAAATGATGCGGTAAAACATTTTATCGAAAAGTCAGATAATGGTACGGTAAAACGTGAAATAGAACGCTTGGTCGCAGGAGAAGAGATTAGAAAGGAAATCCATCAGGAGTTGACTTACCATGATATGTATCAGTCCGTTGACAATATCTGGAGTGTTTTGTTTACAACCGGCTACCTGACACAGCGGGGAAAACCGGACGGGGATGTTTTTAGTCTGGCTATCCCGAACATGGAGATCAGAAAGATATTTACCAGACAGATCATGGAGTATTTTAAGGAAACTGTTGAGCATGATGGTGAGACTTTAAATGCATTTTGTGAGGCGTTAAAATCGGGAGATGCAAAAGGTGTTGAGAGATTGTTTGGGGAGTATTTGCGAAAGACTATCAGTATCAGAGACACCTTTGTGAAAAAGAAAATGAAAGAAAACTTTTATCATGGCATTCTGTTAGGTCTTCTTGGGTTTAAGGAATCCTGGGGGATATTTTCAAACAGGGAATCAGGTGACGGATACAGTGATATCACCATAGAAATTGATAATGAGGAGTTAGGTATTATTATTGAAGTAAAATATTCTGATAGTGGTGATTTGGAGGCGGAATGCCAACAGGCCCTGAAACAGATACGGAGCATGCAATATGAGGATCAATTGCGTGACGAGGGAATGAAGCGGATATTAAAATATGGAATTGCATGTTATAAAAAGCAGTGCAGAGTTGTCATAGAAAACCATATGTGATGATAAAAAGTGTGGTGGAACGTGGATTTTGAACAGATTTATCAGGCCCATTTCCGGGATGCAAGCCCCAACCGCTGTAAGCTGGATCCATTCTCAAACAGCTTGTTTCTGTTCTGCGGACGCAAGGCCAACCGGCTGAAAGCACTCTATTGGGAAGGAGATGGATGCGTCCTCCTGTATAAACGGTTAGAGAACTCACGCTTCCAACCTCGCTTGTCTTGAACATGCTTGTTTAAGTTTTGTATGGAAACTTTTATTTCTCATTCAACTCCCCTGCCCACTCAAATCCTTTTTTTGCCATAATCACCGCAATGATCTCATTGATTATCGCTGCTGCTGCGATTGTTCCGGTTACAACGGCAGCACTCTGCGTATCCGCAGTGCTGAGCATGGATGCCGCAATCCCTGTAAACACTAACGAAACGCCCGAATGCGGCAATAAAGTAAATCCTAAATATTTCTGAACTGTCATTGGCATGTTCGTCAATTTTGCTCCTGCCCTCGCACCGAAATACTTACCCACTGCACGCATGATGATATACACTACGGTAAAAAATCCTGCACCCAATATAGCGTGAAGATCCAATGGTGCCCCCAAATTGATAATAACAACGACCATTGCAAAGGCTTGTATTACTTGAAAATCATTTATTATTTCAACAAGTTTTTCCTCCGAAACCAAATTAGAAAAAGCTCCAGAAAAAGCCATACCCATAAGCATAAAGTTTAAGAGTGGTATTGGCATCAAATATGTGTTACACAAATTTCCCACAATCGAAGTCAACAAAATGCCAATTACGAGTGTAATAACAATTCCACTTTTCAACTGTATCTTCCTTAATACAAATCCTGTTGGTATTCCAAACAAACCCCCTATTAGAAGTGGTAATACTATCATCACAGGAATCATGTATATCGGTAATCCACCACCTGACAGATGACGTGCAACAATCGTTATAGTTGTAAAAAACACAATAACTCCCACAATATCATCTAACGCTGCCATTGGAATTAGTGTTCTCGTCACAGATCCATCTGTCTTAAATTCCTGTACAATGGACAATGCCGGTGCTGGTGCAGTTGCAAGTGCAATACCACCAAAAACAAAAGCTAAGTACAGTGGAATCCCACAAGATGCAAATACAATACAAAATGAAATTGAAACAACAATAAATGTTCCGAGCGATTGTGTCAGCGTAGTGACAAGCAATGCTTTCCCACAGCTTTTTATCTTTCTCCAAACAAGTTCAGTACCGATCAATAAACCAACCGTACACTCCAAAACGTGAATGATCCCCTTATAAACATTTGTATCCAGAAGTTCTTGTGGAAGAAGATTACACGCAAATGGCCCTAAAAGCATTCCTGCAACCAACCACCCTAGTATTGAGGGTAATTTTATTTTTGAAACAAGTTTCCCACATATAAACGCAATTACAATCGTCAACATCCATCTTAAGACATGAATTATTACTGTCATTCCACCTAATCCTCACTCTCTACTAATCCATATAGCATCAGATCAACAAACTTCAATACCTTTTCTTCATGCAATACTTTTACTTCCTCATTTGTGTATGTATCAAGTCCAAGGTTTCCCATAAATGAATTGAACATTCTTTGTATAACTGAGAAATATAGAAAAGCATCTTCTCTTGTAACACCTTCTCGTAATGTGTATTGCGAAATAATATTGTAAAAAAAAGCATAGTTGAAAGCTTGAAAGCAGGAATTAGCTTTTCGTATCTCTTTGGTCAAATGCTTCGGCTCCTTTAACATTGTTTCAAAAATAATATTTGATTCGTTAATATGTTGATTAAAAAAATGTAATCGAGCCTGCATATAGCTTTGCAAACTGCCATATTCCCCCAATTCCTTTAGTGCATTTGTTAAATCCTTATAGCATTTTTCTACACAGGCAATATACACTGCATCTTTATTTTTGAAATTATGGTATAGTAATCCCTTTGGTATTCCCTGTTCGCAAATTCGATTTAAAGATGCCCCTTCATAGCCTTTCGTTCCAAATTCTTCAATCCCCAACTCTATAATCTTATTGATTGTTATTGCTGTTCGTTCTTCTCTCTTCATAAGCACCTCAAATAATAGACCGTTTAGTCTATTATAGTGTATTATTTCATTTATTGCAAGTGGATTGGGAAATATGTGCCCATGAGAGTACAGACTGTAAAGGCATCAATTTAAATTCATCTGTCTATTTTTTCACCAAAGCACCACCATGTGTTGATTATATAACATATGGTGATTTTTTGATGATTGAGATACTCTTAGACTCTCCATATAATGAAAATGAGGTTGAGGACAGGAAACAGCCACTATAACAGAATAAGGAGAGAGAAATGAACGAGACCAATAAGACAGCCACATTCAGATCAGTAAAAGGAAAGGTTGTAATTGTAACAGGTGCAAGCAGGGGGATTGGAAAAGCAGTCGCAGAGGTATATGGGGCTAACGGCATGAAAGTCGTCTGCGCGGCCAGAAGTGTGGAACAGGGGCAGGCGGTGGCAGATGCGATCTGTGGAAATGGCGGGGAGGCTGTTTTTGTGCAGACAGATTGCAGCGATGCAAAACAGATGAAAAAGTTGGTTGATACGGCCGTTTCTCAATATGGAAGATTGGATGGAATGGTAAATAATGCGGGCATTGGGCAGGGAGGAACTCCGCTGCATGAGTATAAAATGGAGGATTATGAGAATATCTTTGATTTGAACAGTAAAGGAGTCTTTGCAGGGATGAAATATGCGGCGGAGGCAATCCTTCGTTCCCACAGTCAGGGAGGATTCCTGATCAATGTGGCCTCTATCGCGGGAATTATGCCTCAGCGGGGTCAGGCTCTGTATACGGCAACGAAATTTGGAGTGGTGGGAATGACGAAAGCAGCTGCACTTGATTATGCCCATTATAATATTACGGTTAATGCCATCTGCCCGGGATATACAAAAACAAGTATATTTGGAGATGCGCCGGAGCAGGCAATGGCTTTCTTTGCAAAGGACTGCCCTTCCGGCCGAATGGGAGAACCCGAGGAGTGCGCGTATCTTGCACTGTTTTTGGCAAGTGATATGGCACGTTATATTACCGGTGCTGCCATTCCTGTTGACGGGGCGCTGTCCGCCGGAGGTAAAAATGTTTCACAGTGGAGACATCCGGAGATCCTGGAGTGATGATCAGAGATTTGAGGATACGGAATGGCTGTGATCATATGATAGTATAAGCTGATTCAGATCATCTATTTTCTCTGCGATGACGGCAGGTGCTTCTTTGGCGCCTGTTTTCATCCAATGTTTGATTAACATGGTGGTACCTCCGGCTAGATAACTGTATACGCATTGTTTGTCCGGATTGCTGAGATGATCCACATCACCGGAAGCCAAGTGAGATACTGCATATTGGGAACAGCGTTCAGCGAGTCTGTTAAGGAAATCACTGTCAGGAGATTTGGCTGTAAGTGATGTGAGCAGGTCCTTGTATTCCAGAAGAGAGGTGAGTAATGTAGTGAGAACATGTATATTTCCGTTATGCGCAGATCCAAACAATAATAACTCCAACTGATTCAAAGCGGATTCTTCCAGTTTATGCATGAGATGATAGACGTCCTCATAGTGCTTATAAAAGGTACTGCGGTTGATTTCCGCTTTTTCACAGATTTCTTTTACCGTTATTTTATTAAGTGGTTTTTGTTTTAATAAATCTATGAATACGTGCTGGATGATTTGCCTGGTGTACCGGACACGAGCATCGGTTTTCATTTATCTCCTCCTTCAAAAATTCCCATCCGGGCATTAAGTATCTGCTCATGTACTTAACTGCCGGGATGGGAGGTTTTCAAATATCAGTTATTTTTTAATACCTTGTAAAACGCGGTTGAGCTGTTTGATGCTTTCGTCATCGGCACCACTTTGTTTCAGAAGACTGACCAAAGTCATACGGCCCATCATACGCTGAAGTGCCGGGTTATCCTTAACCGCATCGGCAACGTCACCGCGCGCAGAAGCACCCTGTGACATCATCTGGTCAATGAGCGCACCGGCCTGAGGATTTTCACGGATATCTGCCAGGCGGTCGTTTATGGAAAAACATTCAGGATCTAAGTCATCTGTGTCAAACCAGTTTGTGACAGGAGCCCGCTTGACAAATATATAGTCCGGATTTTCTTCTGCAACGCGCCTTATGGTCATACAGTCTTCGCAGGCATCTGCTTTTGCAGTAATGGCATGGGTACCTGTGATCGGTACCTGGAATTTGAAAATGGTTTTGCCTGAGACAGTAGCAAATTCAGTTCCATCTACAAAGAGTGTGACCTCCGGTTGATTGGAATATACTTTGATCTCAGTGGTTTCTTCCACGCGGTCAGCATAGCGGCGGCCGCACAGGTGTACAAACTTGTCGGTTCTGTTCCATGCCGCTTTATAAAGATAGAAGGCGTCTTTTTTCAGTTTTCTGTCGATGGTGACAAGGCCTTTCTGGTTTTCTCCATGTTTGCCGCCTTCGTCACGGCCGTCAGCAGCAAAATCAAATAGATTCCATACATGTGTGGCCCATAGATAGGGTCTGGCTTCTATCATTTGCAGCATATGTTCGTGGTAAAGGGCCTGATAGCTTTCTGTGTAATCACCTTTCTCCGGTGCGGCGGACTGGTATTGTGGATTGGCATCTGCACCATATTCAGAGAAACCGATTGCTCTGTCAGGATATTTTCTATGGTACTCGTCAAAAAATTCATCAGTTTGTTCCAGTTCGCCAAGATACCAGCCAAAATACAAGTTATAACTGTTAATGTCCGGGATTTCCAGGATAGGACTGTCCGTCTCCAGCATAAATACATTAGCCATGGTTGTGGGTCTCGTGGGATCAAGTTTGTGGCACAGGTCATGGAGCTGTGTGTGGTTTTCCAGTAAATCCTCATTTACGGTGCTGGCGGCTGTGATTTCGTTGGATAATCCCCAGGTTATAATAGAGGGGTGGTTGTAGTTTTGTACCACTAATTCTTCCATCTGTGTCAACGTATTGGCACGGGCGTTTTTCATATGCATGGTAATGTATGGAATCTCCGCCCAGAGAATCAGCCCATTTTCATCGCAGAGGTCATAAAATTCCTGTGCGTGCTGGTAATGCGCCAGTCGGAGGGTGGTTGCACCCAATTCCAGGATGATTTCCATGTCTTTTTTGTGATGCTCCATGGTAAGGGCATTTCCTACGTCTTTAAAGTCCTGATGACGGGAAACTCCGCGCAGGGGATAGGAGCTTCCGTTTAAAAAGAAACCCTTCTGAGGGTCTATATGGAACTCTCGGCATCCAAAACGTGTACTTACTTCATCACCGCTTTCTAAAGAGGCACTGGCTGTATAGAGATACGGATCGTTTAATCCATCCCATAAGTGTACGTTTTCAATCATAAATATAGTTTGTGCATGTTTTTCGACGGATAATACTGTTTGAGACCGGCCATCCACAGTGAATGTTACCAGGTCATCTGCCGAAATCCATGCCTCTACAGTAACGGTAGCTTTGTGATTTTCCAAATCCACTTGGGGTGTTACCTTAATTCCGGGTGTACCGCAGTAGTCCAGTTCAAAATGGGTTTCCGGAACGACGATCAGGTTTACCATCCGGTAAAGTCCGCCGTAAAAGGTAAAATCTGCTTTCTGCGGATAACAGGTATTGTTGTCTTCGTTATTTAAAGCGGCAACAATGGTATTTTCATCTGACAAAACCTCTGTGATATTTACACGGAAGGTGGAATATCCGCCTTCGTGGTGGGTGAGCAGATGGCCGTTTACATAGATGCCGGCAGTCATAGCTGCACCCTGGAATTCCAGATAAGCCTGTTCTCCGGGTTTTAATTCCGGTTTATGCAATTTCTTTATGTAATAGCAAGTGCCCCTGTGGTAGTCATTTCCTCCGTCCTGGCCATCAATGGCGTTCCAGGTATGGGGAAGTGTCACTGACTCCCCGGGAAGCGTTGCAGCGGTAAGGGCATCCTTTGCTGATCTTACAAAATTCCAATTGTCTTTTAGCTGTGTTATACATCTGGCCATGCTTATTTTTCCTCACTTTCTGCCGGTACTGCGTTTTTCTTCTTTTCGATGCGTTTTTGGACTTCTACCATATCTTCTTTACTTAAATGGCAGAAGTGCATGGCTGCCAGAGTGCAGATCCAGCCAAGGATTGGAAGTCCGAACATGATGATCGTTGTAGTCCAGAAAATAGCCGGGGTGGCAGCATCTGTTGGCTGGGGCATAGTAGAAGTATAACCGATCATTGCAACAGCGCCTGTGGCGATCAAAGCGGAGAAGGAAGATACAATTTTATCTATAAAACTGTAAATGCCCGTAACGACTGCCGGAACATAACGGCCGCTGCGATCCTGTTCATAGTCAATGATATCTGACATAAAAGCGGTACCTGCAGTAGTTACACACATATTGGCACCGTTTTTCATCAGGGTGAGAACCACGTAGAGAATCATGCAGATACCTGCACTGGCAATCTTCCTGGGGTCAATCGCAATTAAGAAGCCCCACATGACCACGCTGATCACGATACAGATACGAGTCCAATTGACGATGGTTTTCTGGCTTCCGAACTTTCCGGCATATTTTGCACCGGCGACTGCAAAGAGAATAGAAGGCAGCATACCGATAACAGTGAGAATGGTTGCAAGTCCCATATTGCCTATCAAGATACCATTCATCATTGTTACGATAACGGCCTGGGAGGTTGTTTGCTGTGCAATCTTGTCAGAAGCGGAAGAGATGATGTAGCACTGAAGGGGACGGTTATGTTTTAAGATCTCAGTCATATCTTTGAGTTTTAAGTGTTCCTTCTTAACTGCTAATCCGCGGAAGTTTTCCGGTCTGTCGTATTCCGATACACCGATGCATACAAGAAGAGTACCCATTGCGGCAAGACCAAGGCATATCTTGCAGGCAGCACCCAGGAATTCAAGATTATAATCTCCTCCGAACTTGGGGAGCAGGACAGTATTTAATACAATACTGAGGGCCATGGGGATGACATAGTTTAATGCTGTTGACCATACGCTGATCGTCGGGCGTTGTTTGGGGTCATTACTGATCAATGGATTGATGGTCAAGGCTGTCATGTTGGCGATGGTATAACCAATGACATAGATTATGTAAAATAAAGTAAAGCCGATAATACCAAGACCTTTTCCGGGTCCCCAGACAAACATTGCCATGAGAGCCAAAGCTTCGATGATATAACCTGTGATGAGCAGAATACGGATTTTACCAAACCGTGTGTTTACTCTGTCATAGACAAACGCGAGTATCGGGTCAGTGATACCATCTAAAATCCTTGTCCAGGTGAGGATAACACCTACGACTGCAGTGGCAATACCAAAACCAAGACTGGCTGTGTAACTTGCCAGTCCGATGAGAGAGTAGACGCTCATGCCGACAAAGGCATTACATGCGAACAGGATAATTTGCCAGAGTTTTGCACGGCGGTATTGTACACCGTCAATTTCGCTCTGTGAGAGCTTTTGTTTTTTTGCCATGATAAATAAATCCTCCGTTTTCTTTGTGTATATTTGCGTTATACAGCTGATAAGACAACTATAAGGGAAGTTTTATTTGCATGTAGTATAGAAATTCGCTTATATGTACAAAAATTCATGGAAAGAAAATGGAATATGGAAAAACAAAACATTATAGATAAAATCAGAACTATCATATCCTGTGATTCTGTGCACGGTATTCGCTGGGTGACATACCGACATGTTTCTGAAAACAGGTGTAAAAGTAACTCCGATTACTGAAGGAAAGGTTATCGCTGATCGTCTGAATGTTTTCAGTAGTACCGGACAGAAGCAGCTTGGCCTGGTCGATTTTCTCCTTCAAGACGTATTCATTCATGCTTGTACCCATCTCCTCCTTGAATTTGTGAGAAAAGTAATACTCTGAATATCCGCTGCGTTTGGCGAGCATATGGATTGAGAGCGGCTCCGCTATATGGGATTTGATATAAGCACAAGCATTTTGTATGGGGGCGGAGATATGTGATTCTTCCTTTGATCTGCGCACACGGTAAACGTAATCTGCAAGCATGGTTTCATTTAATCTCTGTATTTCTGACATGGAGTTACATTCCTCTATTCTGGCTGCGTAGAAATCGTTCAGATCATAGGAG
Source organism: Blautia marasmi (assembly GCF_900258535.1). Taxonomy (NCBI): domain Bacteria; kingdom Bacillati; phylum Bacillota; class Clostridia; order Lachnospirales; family Lachnospiraceae; genus Blautia; species Blautia marasmi. The sequence continues at coordinate 634,272 of NZ_OIWX01000001.1, read as the reverse complement.
ATGGAGGGCGCAAGACCGCCGCGTATGCAGGCTCTTGAGCAGAGTGTCAGCAATACTAGGGTATTATTTTTATGGAGGCGCAAAGAATCTTTTGCATTGATCTTCATGCCGGAACTTAAAGACGCGGACTTTGCCAGAGCGTCTTTATAGTTGGGATTACCGTCAGCTATCATTTTGAACAACTGCTCTTCCGCGTACCAGATTCCGGCATGTTCCAGGGAAGAGGTGATGGAATCGTTTTTTTTCGCCGCAGGGACAATACTTTGGTAGGTTATGTCGTTCGTTGATATTTTGGCGCCCGTCAGACAGTAGTGAAGCATAACAGCGTACTGATTGATAATATTGGTGGGGACTGTGGGAATACGTTCAAACAGTTTAAAAACCATAGATCGAAGTTTTACAGTCAAATCATAGTCATCCAGATGTTTTCTGAGAAGCATCTGGGAATCGCGGCCGCTGTAGATGGGGCCTATTAAAAAACATTGTTCCAGAAGTGAACCATGGTAATCAAATCCCACAATCCATAAGAGGTTTCCGGCGGCTTCCACAATGAGAGGAGTCTTCCGGCCGGAAGCGATATATTCTTCCACCAGTTTGGAAAGACCGGTGTAGGAGAGGAAATTGCCGGAAAAAATACGTTCAGTCCAGTTTGTATGCGTCATATTCAGAGTCTTATCATAGGCCCATATATACAGGTCGTAGTTACAGTTGATCAATTCCATGAAAAAAGAAATCTTATCGGGTGTATTCATAGAAATCCTCCTCTTGCCCGCGAAGTGACAGATGCTGCGTGTTGAAATTCATTAAAATGTTATAAATTTAATGAAATTGAGTATTTGCTGAAATTATAACACATTTTAGTGAATTTTTAAACGCATATTAAAAGGTTTTCAAATAAAATATATACTATAAAATTACGGAGGAATAAAAGTATGAACAGTAAAAGAACGGTTTTAACGGTAGATGGAAAACCATTTATAGCCATTGCGGGGGAGGTACATAATTCCAGTTCTTCATCAGCGAAATATATGGAAAACGTTTGGAAACAGGCAGAGGAACTGGGGCTTAATACACTTTTACTGCCTGTGACCTGGGAACTAACGGAACCTGCGGAGGGTCAGTTTTCCTTTGAACTGGTGGATACACTGATTGAGCAGGCCAAAAGTTTTCATATGAAGATCATTTTTCTGTGGTTCGGGACATGGAAGAATGCCCAGTGTATGTATGCTCCGGAATGGGTGAAAAAGGACATGGAACGCTTTCCCAGAGCCCAGACCGAAAAAGGGAAAAATAAAACGAGACTTTCCATGTTCCACGGAATGGAATATACCACACTTTCATATTTGGGGGAGGAGACAAATCGTGCGGATGCCAGAGCATTTGCTAAACTTATGAAACATTTAAAAGACGTGGACAGTGAGACGCATACTGTCATTGCCATACAGGTGGAAAATGAAACAGGCCTGCAGGGAGCGGCCAGAGAACATTCCGATCAGGCGGATTTCCTGTTTGCGCAGCCTGTGCCGGAAGAGTTTGTGTCTTATATGAAGTCTCATACAGAATCCATGGAAGCGGGTATCAAAGAAGCCGTACAAGAAGGAAAGGACAGCGGAAGCTGGAAGGATGTGTTTGGAGACTATGCCGAGGAGATATTCAGTGCATATCATATAGCCGGATATGTGGGAAAGGTTGCAGCAGCCGGACGGGCAGAGTATGATCTGCCGATGGTTGTAAACTGCTGGCTTGATAAAGGGGGAGAGGCCGGGCAATATCCCACCGGCGGACCGATCGCAAAGGTGATGGAGGTGTGGAAATACGCAGCTCCGGCTATTGATGTGTTTGCCCCGGATATCTATGTACCTAATTTCTGTGGTATTTGCGATACCTATACCAAACTTGGAAATCCGTTATTTATTCCGGAAACGGCAGTACACTCCCATGCAGCGCCCCGCCTGGTTTACAGTATAGGACATTATCATGCTGCCTGTTTTGCCCCATTTGGTTTTGAAGATATGGGACAGCCTTTTGATGATATTACAGCATACCTGTTTGGTGTTGATGTGACAGACCCATTACTGCAGATTCCACAGGACATATCAGAATATGCATGGTGTGCAAAAACCTTGGATAGTATGATGCCGCTATTGACAAGCAGATATGGAAGTGATGAACTGCAGGCTGTATGTTCGGAAACCATGGATATGACACCGGCTAAGCCGGACAGCAGCTTGGCGGATATGGGAAATATGGAAGGGGAAACCATGATGTTTGATGATTTCGGATTCCGGGTCATGATGAATATTCCGTTGGTGAAGCGTAAAGATGGCGTGTGTATGATCCTGAGGGAAAGCAGGGATACCTTCTACATATTAGCGAATGGGTGCATGATCACTGCGTTTTCTGCAAATCCGGAGAAACCGTTTTATGACATCATTTCATTGGAAGAAGGTAAATTTGTGAATGGTTGCTGGAAGGCGGGAAGAAGGCTTAACGGAGACGAAGCATCCAGGTTGTGCTTTAACAGCTATGAATTGTTAAAACTGAAGGTATTTCAATACTGGTAGGACAGCAAAGGGGAATTGAATGTGAGTGACAAAACATTGAAGAGTCAGGAACTGTTTGAAAACATGCCGGTCTGGACAGCAGTTTTTTCTATGGCAGTGCCGTCTTGTATTACCATTCTGGTGATGTTTTTTTACAATATGGCGGACATGTTCTTTATCGGGCAATTGGGAGAAATGGCACAGGTGGCTGCGGTATCGGTTGTAAGTCCGGTATTTTCCCTGGCTGCTGCTGCGGCCACTATGCTTGGGATCGGTGGGTGTTCGGTGATCGCAAAAGCAGCGGGGGCAGGGAAAATTGAGGATGCCAGGACGTATGGCAGTCTTTGCTTTTACACAGCGGCCGCATTTGGAATTCTCTGTACCATTGTAATGCTGATCGCTTCCAAATCCGTTCTGGGACTGCTGGGAGCGAATGAGGAAATTTTCGTGTATGCAAAGGATTATATGCAGATCCTGGCATTGGGGGCGCCGATGATGCTTTTATCTACCACCCTCGGGGCCTTACTCCGGGCTGACGGTGCGATCAAAGAAGGTCTGATTGGAAATATGACGGGCACAATACTCAATATTGTACTGGATCCCATATTTATACTGGTCTTTGGATGGGGAGTAAAAGGAGCTGCGGCTGCGACGCTTCTTGGAAATGCTGTCAGCACCATTTATTATGTGATCTATATCCGGAAAAAGGGACAGATTCTGAGTCTAAAACCATCTTATGCCATTCGGAAACCAAAATCTTTACTGCACATTATTGCAGTTGGAATGCCAAACGGAATTTCCAGTATTTTAAGCGGATTTGCTGCTACTTTTTCCAATAACCTTTTGGTTTTGTACGGAACCAATGCGGTTGCTGCTATGGCGGCAGCCGGCAAGGCAACCATGATCATATCCATGATCCAGATGGGAATCTGTATGGGAGTGCAGCCCATGCTGGCGTATAATTATGGTGCACGTAATGTATCCAGGCTGAAAGAGATTTTAAAAGCTTTGAGTCTATTGACAGTTGTCATTGGATTGGCGGCAGCAGCCGGATGTATTTTTGCCAGAGATACATTGATAGGGATGTTCTTAAAGGATGCTGCGGCAGCTCAAATGGGAAAACAGTTAGTGGTATACCTTGTGCTGGCAAGCCCCATTATAGGATTTTATTATCTTGGAACAAATTTTCTGCAGGCGGCCGGAAATGCAGTGACGGCAACCATTGTTTCCCTTCTCAGACAGGGAGTGCTGTTAATTCCGTTTTTATTTCTTATGAATCATCTGATGGGATTTTTGGGAATTGCGCTGGCACATACATTGGCAGATGGCATAGCGACAATTGTGGCAGTTTTGGCTATGTACATACAATACAAAATATTAAAAATAAACAGATCAGAGAGACAGGAGAATCATTATGAGAAGAATCCGGACACAGAAAAAGTGAGAATGGTACGTTGACAAAGGCAGAACTTCAGCCGGCAGCCGGACTACAGTTAGATCAGATAATCCTTCAGGATTTCGTGATCGCTTATGTCTTCGCAGCATATCTCGCCGCTATAGAGGAGTGCCGGTTGATGTTGGAGGGAGACAAAAATGAGCTGGCATAAGGTGCTTTGCATTGCCAGGATATCACCTTCCGAAGTTCTGAAGGTGACTTTGGAGCGGCATTCTTTTACTTTATTTAAGAAGTCTTCAAGATCGCAATTTTCTTTTAGACGCATGATATAATTCTTCCTTTCATTTTTGATTCCAGTAGTTTTCTACTATAATAGCATAGTAGGGGGGATTTGGATGTTTAAATATTGCGAAAAAAGATTGGATTTTCGTTATAAATTTTGAAACATGAAAATAGGAACATTTTATATAAAAAAGAGACACATGGGAATGGGATTTATTTTATACTAAAAGGAGGAGGATAGAATAGAAATGGCAAAGAAAGCAGTACAGCAGATTATGCTTGGAACGGTTACAAAAAATGAAGATCAGGCGCAGGAGACACTAAAGCAGATAAAGGCGGCAGGTTATGATGGGATTGAATTGAATGGTTTTATGATACACCCCTCTTCATTTTTGATTCGGGTTATGACAAAAGCAGCCGGTATGCCGGTTGGAAAAGGCGGACAATTTGACTGGAAAAAGTTACTGGATCAGGCGGAACTCTGCTGTGTAAGCCTTCATGAAGACCTGGGAACGATTCAGAGAGATCCGGAGGCTGTGATTGCAGAAGCAGATAAATTGGGAACAGATAAAATTGTGATTACGGGAATGTATCGTTTTGATTATTCAGATAAAGAAGCTGTCAGGAAACTAACAGATGACCTGAACCGTTCAGGAAAAGTGCTTAAGGATTCCGGTATTCAGTTATTATATCATAATCACAACTGTGAATTCCGAAAAGTGGAGCCGGGCAAAACGGCATATGATATGATAATAGAAGAAACAGATCCTGAATATGTGAATTTTGAACTGGATTCTTACTGGCCCACGGAAGCGGGAGTATCGGCAATAACGCTTATGAAAAAGCTGGGTGAGCGGATGAAACTCTATCATATCAATGACCGGGGAACAAAAGTAAGCGGCCCGTCTATGACACCAATCCTGAAATCAGACAGTATGGAGTTGGGGTACGGTAACATGAATCTGGAAGAATTAGTGAAGCAGGCCCTTGACGTGGATGTGGATGCCATTATTCTGGAGAGCCATAAGAATTGGGCGGACAGATCACCCGTAAGATCACTGCAGCTCAGTGCGGAGTTTTTGAAACAACACATGGTATAACATAAAAGGTATCGTGGCTGTTTGGCCGCCTTATCGTTACAGGAAATCCAATGATATTATCAGTATAAAAAGGAGACAGGTCATGGGAAAATTTGAAAAGGGATTCTTGATCGGCGCTGCAACCGCCGCACATCAGGTAGAAGGCAATAATAAAAACAGTGATTACTGGGCCATGGAACATATGAAATATACTTCTTTTGCAGAGCCTTCACTGGATGCAGTTGACCATTATAACCGCTATGAAGAAGATATTAAAATGATGGCAGAGGCAGGGTTAAATGCTTATCGCTTTTCCATTGAGTGGGCAAGAATTGAACCGGTAAAAGGTGAGTTTGATGAGAAGGAAATCGAACATTACCGCAAAGTATTGGAGTGCTGTAAGAAGTATGGGATAGAACCGGTTGTCACATTGCTGCATTTTACATCACCGAAATGGTTGATCAAAGAGGGCGGTTGGGAGAATGAAGAAACCATTGGATTATTTGCAGATTACTGTAAGTATGTCGTGGAAAGATTAGGCTCTTATATGCATTACATCTGTACCATCAATGAGGCAAATATGGGGATTCAGATTGCCGCCATTTCTGCAAGATATAAAGCACAGATGATGGAGAAAATGCAGCAGGGAGCAGGAACCCATGCAAATAAACAGGCGGCAGAAAGCACAGAGGGAACCGTACAGGTTGGCTTGAATATGCAGAAAATGATGGAAAATATGCAGAAGCAGGCCGAGGAAAACATGGAAGTGTTCGGTGTGACCACGCCCCAGGTATTTGTAAGCAGCAGGACACCCGAAGGTGATATTCTGGTTATGAAAGCCCATCAGGCTGCAAAGAAAGCCATTAAAGAGGTAAATGCCAATCTTCAGGTGGGACTTACACTTTCTCTTCATGACATCCAGGCAAAAGAAGGAGGAGAAAAACGGGCAGAAGAAGAATGGAACGAAGAATTTTTACATTATCTGCCCTACATAAAAGAAGATGATTTCTTTGGACTTCAGAATTATACACGTTCTGTGATCGATGCAAATGGAATTTGTGCGGCTCCCCAGGGTGCAGGATTGACACAGATGGATTATGAAATTTATCCTCAGGCGCTGGAAGCCTGTATCCGGAAAGTATATAAGGAATTGAATATACCTATTATAGTGACAGAAAACGGCATTGCAGTTGAGGATGATACCGTGCGTGTGGACTTTATCAATAAGGCGACAGATGGTGTGGCAAATTGTATCGCAGACGGTATTTTGGTGAAAGGGTATATGTACTGGTCATTGATGGATAACTTTGAGTGGCAGAAAGGGTATTCTATGACATTTGGGTTGATTGCCGTTGACAGAAGCACACAGCAGAGAACTGCAAAGCCAAGTCTGAAGTATTTGGGTGGACTTATTTAATTGTGGCGGGGTCAACAGCCGTTGCCGGGTTACGTTATAAAAATATAAATAGCAAGAGGTGTTCATAAATGAAGTATTATTGTAATCCTGTTAATGTACCGTATCGGTATCAGTTTAATATGGATCCGCGTTCTCATGGTAAGCTGCAGATTGACAGGGAGGGGGCTGACCCGTCTATGATTCAGTTTCAAGGGAAGTATTATATTTTTGCTTCTATGAATCTGAGTGTCTGGGTATCGGAGGATATGGTAAACTGGGAGTCCTATTCTCTTCCCGAGAATCTTCCCCTTTATGATTATGCACCGGATGTAAGAGTATGCGGTGATTATGTGTATTTTAGTGCATCGAGGAAGGGAGAAAATTGTAATTATTATCGGACCAGAGACATTATCAGAGGGCCCTATGAGGAGATTGCAGGTACATTTGATTTTTGGGACCCTAATTTGTTTTTTGATGAGGACGGGAAGATTTATTTTTATTGGGGGTGTTCTAATATTACTCCTGTATGGGGCGTAGAACTGGAGCCGAAGACTATGCTTCCTAAGACAGAGAGGAAAGTGGTGATCCAGGGAAATCCATACGAGATCGGTTACGAACGGATGGGGATTGATAATTGTGAGTTTCCCCGTGGTGAGGAAGAGGTGGAGATGATGTTTCAGGGATTCCTGAAGCAGAGCAATATGACAGAAGAACAGCTTCCGAAGGTGTATGCACCGCAAATCAGGGGTATGTTTACAAGAAGGCCTTTTATTGAAGGGCCGTGGATGGATAAGTTTGGTGGAAAATATTATCTTCAGTATGCATGTCCGGGAGCACAGTTCAATACTTATGCAGACGGCGTGTATGTGTCGGATTCGCCTCTTGGTCCGTTTTCTCTGGCCGCAAACAATCCTTTTTCCTATCATCCGGGCGGTTTCATGCCGGGGGCCGGTCATGGGTCAACCATGTGGGACAAGGAGGAAAATCTCTGGCATACTTCTACTATGAGGATCAGTATGAACCACCAGTTTGAACGCCGTGTTGGAATCTGGCCGGCGGGATTTGATCAGGATGGCGAGTTGTTCTGTAACCAGAATTACGGGGACTGGCCCATAGCAGTGGAAGAAGGGAAAAGAAATCCCTGGAATGAACCTAAATGGTATCTTCTAAGTTATGCAAAACCTGCAAAGGCATCTTCTGCGGCGGAGGGAAAGGATGCAGATCAAGCGGTAAACGAAGATTCACAAAACTGGTGGAGAGCCGCAGGCAGTGCCCCAGGGGAATGGTTAGAGGTTGATCTGAAGAAGACAATGGATGTAAGGGCAATTCAGATCAACTTTGCAGATGATGATCTTCCCATTGCGTCACCGGGGGAAATTAAGGGCACAGCCACGCAGCCGCGGTATATTGAGGAAAGAAATCTGCGGACAAGATGGAAACTGGAAGGCTCATTGGATGGAAAAGAGTATTTTGTAATAGAAGATAAATCAGAGGCTGTGACAGATTTGCCCCATGATTTTATCGTGCGTGAAAATGGCATTCAGGTTCGTTATGTGCGGCTTACCATTATTGAGATTCCATATGGAGTGGAACCCTGCATTTCCGGGCTGCGTATCTTTGGAATAGGGTCGGGAGATAAACCGGAAATGCCTGTATTCGAGGCTGGCAGAAGTGAGGATGAGTTAGATTTACTGGTGGCTGTTGAAGGGAAGAAAGACGCAGTTGGCTATAATATCTGCTGGGGTCATGAGGAAGAGAAACTCTATCATAGTTACCAGATTTACCGCAGTGTCAGGGACGTGGAAACGGACTGTGATGGAAGGATAGACAAAAGAATCGGAGCGCTGGTCAAAGGGCAGGATTATTTTGTACGTGTAGATGCATACAATGAAAACGGAATTACCAAAGGAAAGGTTACAAAGATATGAAAGCAGTCAATCTGAAAACAGAACATATGGAAAATCCCGTGGGCATTGACATTGCAAAGCCATATTTGTCATGGACTTGCCGGGATGGCAAGAGACAAAGGGCCTATGAAATTGAAGCAATAAGCGGCAAAAGCACTGTCTGGAAAAGTGGTAAAGTCTATACTGATCACATGCACGCTGCATACGGAAGTGTTCTGAAAAGCAGACAGAAGGTAATCTGGAAGGTAGGCCTCTGGGATGAAAAGGAAGAAGTTGGAGAGTGGAGCGAACCGGCAGTGTTTGAGATGGGACTTTTGGAGGAGTCCGACTTTCATGCAAAATGGATAAATCCGGAATTGGAATGTGATCCGGCAGTGCACAAACCGGCTAGTTATTTGAGGACATCTTTTGATGCGGATAAAGTGTCAGATGCGAGACTTTATATTACCTGCCATGGTGTTTATGAGGCGTATTTAAATGGAGAAAGAGTAGGCAGCTTTGTCCTCGCTCCAGGGACAAGCTCCTATGATAAATCCCTGGCTTATCAGACATATGATGTGACACGGCTTATAAAAAAAGGAAAGAATGAGGTTATGGTCATTCTGGGGGATGGCTGGTACCGAAGCTGTTCCGGCGTGGATGGAGACCGCAATCTGTACGGGGAAGATGTGGCGCTATACTTCCAACTGGAGGCAGATGGTGAGGTGATCTGTATCTCAGATGAGAACTGGACAGCCTCCCAGAATGGTCCTCTCCGGGAAAATGATATGCAGCAGGGCGAGACATATGATGCAAATATGGAAACAATAACGGGGTTTCATCCGGTTAAGACGGAAATGTTTGGTCTGAAAAATCTTGTGTGCTCCAATAGTCATCCGATTGCAGAACGTGAACGGTTTGATGGAAAAATCATACAGACGCCCAATGGTGAAACCGTGATTGATTATGGACAAAATCTGGCTGGATATGTGGAATTTACGATTTGGGCCCATGAAGGAGACAAGATTGTCCTGACTCATGGGGAAACTCTGGATGAAAACGGCAACTTTACAGCAGAGAACTTTCAGGACCGGAAGCGGCACAAAGAGGGGGGAACAGAGCAGAGGGTGACGTATATCTGCAGAGAGGGACAAAATCACTATAAATCCCGTTTTACCATCTGGGGATTCAGGTATGCAAAAGTTGAGACGGATATAGATTTGACAGATGCCAGCTTTACTTCCATTGCGGTTTATTCAGACATGGAGCAGACAGGTACCTTTGAATGCTCCGATACATATGTGAATCAACTGGTACACAACAGCATTTGGAGCCAGAAATCTAATTTCTGCGATGTGCCCACAGACTGCCCCACAAGAGAACGCGCAGCATGGACAGGGGATATGGGGGTATTTGCAGATACAGGATTATTCCTGGAAGACTGTTATCCGGTGATTCGCAAATGGCTTGGGGAATGCCGCCTGAATCAGTATGAGGACGGAAAAGTTGCCAATATTGCGCCGAAAAATAATAAACCGAGTTTCTTTTCCGGGATGCTTGCAGGTTCTGTAGGCTGGGGAGACGCCGCCATTATCGTTCCTTATGTGATGTATAAGCGAATGGGAGATATCCGCATTCTGGAAGAAAATTATGAAATGATGCAGAAATGGTATCAGTTCCTGGAAAGCAGGGCAAAACAAAAACCGCTGAATCCGGTTAAACGGTTAAAAAAGAATCCTTATAGAAATCATACCATCGAGACAGGTGTAGACTATGGGGAATGGTGCGAGCCGGATGTGGAGAGCACCATGGCCATGCGCACACCGCAGGAAAAGGTTTCAACTGCTTATTTTGCATATTCAGGAAAACTTCTTTCTGAAATCGCGGGGATACTCGGAAAAAATGTGGATGAAGAGAATTACCGCCAAATTGCCGAAAATGCAAAGAAAGCTTTCCGCCACATTGCTACCGAAGACGGAAAGATCAATTCCGACAGACAGGCGGAATATGTACGCGCCATCACGTTTGATTTACTGGACCGGGAAGAAAAGGCTTTGGCGGCAGCAGAGCTTAATCAATTGGTAATCAATAATGATTATCATCTGAACACAGGATTCTTGTCCACGCCTTCTCTCTGCCCCGTATTGGCGGAGTACGGATATCTGGAGACTGCATATAAGCTGCTCTTGCAGGACACTATGCCCGGTTGGCTTTATGCAGTAAAAAAAGGTGCCACAACTATTTGGGAGACCTGGGATGGAATCAATGAAAGTGGGAAACCGAAGGCTTCTTTGAATCATTATTCATATGGAGCAGTCTGTGGCTGGCTTTTCCGGGGTGTGTGCGGAATTCGTCTGGAGGGAAATAAGATCACGATCAGACCCATGCCCTATAAACTGCTGCAATACGCAAAAGCCTCATATCGATCACCGGTGGGAGAAATTGTAAGCGGGTGGAAATATGAGGAAGATAAACTGATCTTTGATATAGAGATTCCTGCGAATACAGAGGCAGAGGTGATCTTGCCCGATGGAAGTACACGGTTACTGGAACCGGGAAAACAAAGGTTAGGTGTGACGGAGTGACAGACTTTATAACGGACATCATGATTCATATTGGATCATGGTGTCCGTTATTTTAAACTAACATTTTTTGTGAAACTAGGCACGGTGTATATGGAGAAAGCTGTAAATCAGCAGGGATACCGGCAAAGCCAGAAATCAGGTGGAAGACCGGTAGTCTCATGAATCTTACAGCAACTGTAAGTGTATTTTTTCATCAAGCTATGCTATTATTTGAGCAGAAAATGGTAGTGAAAAACAGCCTTGAGGCTGAGCCGACTTTAGAGATATAAAATGGACACTGCCAAAAAAATACAGGAGGTATCTCATGGAACCGATTTTGAATATTGAAAATCTAACAAAAACATATGGTATTGTGCCCAACCAAACCAAGGCGCTGGATGGCATCACCTTTCAGGTGATGCCCGGAGAATTTCTGGGGATCATGGGAAGCAGTGGCTCCGGAAAGTCCACGCTGCTTAACTGCATTGCAACGGTGATCAAACCCACCGGCGGCAGTATCGTGATGGATGGCAGGGATTTGCAGTCCATGAACGGCAGGGCACTGGCGGAATACCGGGGGAAAACCGTGGGTTACCTGTTTCAGAATTTTGAACTGCTGGACAATCTCACCGGCCGGGAGAATATTTTGCTGCCTACTTCGCTCCACAATGTAACAGAGAAAGAGAGTCATCTGCGACTGAAGCAACTGGCAGAATATCTGGAAATTACGGATGTACTGGATAAATTTCCTATGCAGATGTCCGGCGGCCAGTGTCAGCGTGTGGCAGCGGCCAGGGCTATGATCCTTCACCCTAAACTGATTCTTGCGGATGAACCTACAGGCGCATTGGACAGTAAAAATGCGAAGAATATTATGGAGAAACTCTCCGGTCTGAATCGGGACGAACAGGCCACTATTTTGATGGTGACCCATGATTCCAACGCAGCCAGCTTTTGCAAACGAATCTTGTTCATCCAAGATGGAGTGATCTTTCATGAACTTCGCCGTGGCGACGAAAGCCAGCAGGATTTCTACCAGCGTATCCTAAAAGTCATGGCTCAGTTGGGAGGAGGTAGCAGCAATGTTCTCTAATCTGATACTTAGGAATAACAGACGCAACCGCAAAGAAAACGGGCTGTTTTTCAGCTCTTTGGTCATTTCCATTGTGGCTTTTTATATAATCCTCTCCCTCTCCAAGCAGGATGTGATGATATTTCTTGCGAAAATGGAGAGTGATGCGGTAAGCCGGCTGCTGCTGATGATTCCTGTTTTCTATGTGATGACATTGGGAATCCTGTTTTTTCTGAGCTATTTTGCCTGTAAATATCAGCTGGAACGCCGCAGAAAAGAGTTCGGTGTCTATCTGATGATGGGGATGCGCAGAAGCAAGCTCTTTATCATGCTTCTTGCGGAGGATCTTTTGAGCAGTATCTTGGCACTGGTCATTGGACTTCCGGTTGCGGTGCTGCTTTCTGAACTCATCAGTCTTGTGACTGCCAAGCTTGTTGGTATGGGGATCATTGGACATCAGTTCACATTTTCTCTGTCTGCTGTTTGCTTTACCGTTGCGGGATTTCTGGCCATTAAGCTGACAGCGTTTTTGATCCTCAGCGGTAAGATCAGCCGTCAGGAGATTGGCACTCTTTTGGCTCATTCCTCCGGGAATGAAAAAAAGCAAAAACGGGCATTTGTCTATGGGATTTGCACAGTCTTAGGTGTCATAATGCTGGCAGCCGCCTATACCATGGCCATTCAGGGGATAGCTTGGTACGCAGCAGATATGATGCTCCTCACCATGCTCCTGGGTCTGTTGGGAACCATTCTTCTGTTCTACGGGATGCGGGCAGTGATTGCTTTACTGGTGAAAGCGGGAAAAGCAAATCGAAAGCTTCATGTATTTTCATTCCGTCAAATCCAGGAAAATGTCATTCACCAGTCTACCGCCATGGCCATCAGTTCTCTGCTGATCTTGGCAGCACTGTGCTGCTTTGGCGCCGGCATCTCAATTGCAAGCGCCAATCAGCAAGGGGAGGATCATGTGTTGGATTATACTTTTCAAGAGGATAACACGGAAGATCCACAGGATGCCCTTCCTCATTTACAAACCGTACTAAAGGAAAATGATCTTGAAAGTCAATTCTCCCAGCTTTTTGATATGCGGATAGGATACGTCCAAACTACAAAGGATTATGACAATGTGTTTCAGATGGATTCTGTTATGGAGTCCCTGCGTAACCTTACACAGTCGGAGGACCGGGATATTCTTCTGAACAATCTGAGCTATGACGACTATCCAGAGCTTATCTGTTTGTCAGATTATAACGATTTGCTGAAGGCCGCCGGTAAGCCTGCACTGACACTGGCGGAGAATGAGGCTGCCGTCTATCAGGATACTGAATTCACGAATGTGTCCAGAATGGCCATGCTCAATAAGATCATATCCAGCCATCCGGAGACCATACTGGACGGAAATCCTGTGTATCTGACCGGGGATATCCAGTCTGTTGATTTGGTGACAGACCGTTCTATCACCTTGTCTTTTGCTCTGATCTTGCCTGACGAGCAGTTTTTGCAATATACAAATGGAGACTATGAGGTCTATATCAACGGCATTATGAGCCGGGACGCTGCCAGGGGCGGCAGTCTGATGAACGCAATATCTGACATGAACGCCCGACTGGATGGAATTGGCCTTCAGGATATGGGAATTGTATATGAAAGCTATCTGCAAAATATAGGGCGGCAGTTATTCTATGTGGTAGCAGCCAGTTATATTACCATCTATTTGGCCATCATCTTTCTGGTGGTTGCCAATACCATCATGGGTGTTCAGTTCCTGATGAATCAACAGCAGACAGGCCGCAGATATCAGACGCTGGTACATCTTGGTGCTACTTATAAGGATATTTGTTTATCTGCCCGGAAACAGATTGGCTGGTTTGTGGGGCTGCCCGTCTTTGTGGCGGCGATCAGCAGTATCTTTGGGGTCAAGGCATTGTTTACGGGATTGCTCTCCTCCCTGTTACAGGGAACACAAAGGGAAATGCTTGTGGTGTCTGCCGCTATGATTTTTCTGCTGTGTGTGGTAGAATATATATACATGACCGTTATTAAGCGTTCCAGCGACCGGTACTTGCTGACGCTGATGCAGCCGCAGAGAGAAGAGTGACCAAGGAGGGCTGTCATGAAGAGAATTGCAGTTGTAGAAGATGAAGTCTATATGCGTGAAGAACTTTGCAGTATGCTGGAGAAGGCAGGATACTCCGTTTTGGAAATAACTGCATTTGAAAATGCCGAAGAGCAGTTGACAGCTATCACTCCTGATCTTGTGATCCTGGATCTCAATCTGCCTGAAATCAGTGGTTTTCAGATTTGCCGGAATCTCAAGCAGAAAACCCCCATTCCTGTTCTTGTTTTGACTTCCAGAGACCAGATGGCCGACGAATTACATGCCCTCCGGCTTGGGGCGGACGAATATCTGACAAAGCCCTGCCGTAAAGAGCGGCTCCTGGCCAGAATCGCCAATATACTGAAACGATACGAAGGCCGCTCCAATCTTTTGGAAGGGCAGGGGTTCCTGCTGGATCGTGGGACTTATACTTTATATATAAACAACACTTCCGTGGTACTTCCAAAGAATCAAGGAAAGCTTATGGAAGCATTGCTTGCGGGAGGAAACAATTTGGTGACTTCTGAGCAGCTATGCAGGGCGCTCTGGGATACCACGGAGTTCATTGACGAAAACGCACTCCAGGTTAATTTGACGCGTCTTAAAAAGACCATGGCGAATTTAGACATGAAGCAGAAAGTGGTGGCTGTCCGTGGGTTGGGCTACCGGCTGGAAACGGAGGGCACACCATGAGACAGTTCTGGAAAATCTTAAAACGATATGCCCCGTGGCTTCTTTTGCTGCTGATCATAGATGTCTTTTCCACACTGCTCCTCTGGCTTTGCGATGCGCGGGCATTTCAATTTCTGATCGGGCTCATTTTGCTTACAAGCCTTGTACTTTTTTCAGCAACCGTGATGGTCTTTTACTTCAAAGAGCAGCACAAACAGGCATTCTTTCGGGCTTTTCTGACGGAGCCGGACGTGGTGAATACGGAGAAGCTTCTGGGGGCAGTGAGCCAGCAAGAACGGGAACAGCTTTATCTGCTGGTTTCTATCTTGCAGGAAAAGCAGAGAAGGATTCAGAAGATGGAGGAATCTCTTCGAGATTATGAGGAATATGTGGAGGGATGGGCACATGAAACCAAGACACCGCTATCTCTGCTCACCATGATCTTGGATAATCGGGCCGATGAGCTTTCTCCTTCTTTGCAAGCCAAATTAGAATATGTGCGAAGCCAGTTTCAGGAGGACATTACCCAAATACTCTACTATGCCCGGTTGGGGAGCAGTACAAAAGATTACCGGTTTGAGGCGGTTCATCTTCAAAGCGTATTAAAAGAAATCATGGATGATTATGCGCCTCTCCTGGAAGAAAAGCAGTTTCTTGTTGAAAACCTCCTGCAATCGGAAACCGTTTATACAGACCGGCGAGGTCTTCAATTTATGTTGGGACAAATCATCAGCAACGCCATAAAATACAGCGGTGATGATCCTCGGCTCACCGTATCCCTGCAGCAATCCACGGCGGCAGATATTCTGATCATTGCCGATAACGGTATGGGGGTCAAGAGTTATGATCTGCCCTATATCTTTCAGAAGGGTTTTACCGGTGACTCCACCGACGGCGGGAAGAAAGCCACCGGCATGGGACTGTATCTTACAAAAAAGATGGCGGATGATCTTAATTTACAGCTGGAAGCAGAATCACAATGGGGAAAGGGACTTTCGATTTTTATCATCTTTCCCAGAGTTCGACTTAATTGATAAATTGATAAAAAGTATTGTATTTCTTTTGTTCCTCAGGCACACTTTCCGGGTATATGTATATCAGAGGGATAGGACAAATCCCATATGTTTTCCGACGAAGAGTCAATGTATGTTTGGCAATCTGTAGGGTTTTCATAATGAAGCAGCACTTTAAAACATGAGCCCATGGATTCAAGGTAGACTTGGGAACGTTAGCCGATTCAGCATAATCCTTTTTTGACTGGTAAGTGATCTTTGAGAGGGATTTTCCTTTGTACTTTCATTTCAATACACAAAGAAGGGGCTGCCCTGAAAATGATATACTTCCCTCCCGTGAAGTAGCATAAAAACAAAATTATAATAAAGATAATGCAGGATACATCCTTTTAAAAGGAGTATTCTGCATTTTTCAGTAGAAAGAAGGAATGTTATATGAAACGATTTTATACAGCAGAAGCAGTGACAGTTCAGATTCAATTTGGGTTATGGAATAATTCAAATAAAAATCGTTTAAGAATTATTTAGAAGTGGTTTAGGATTTAGATATATTATGTGATTTATACTAACTGCATTAATTTAGGAAGGGGTAATAGTATTATGGAGCGCAATATAGACTTAATTCTGATTAAAGAAGATGACAAGGAATGGTTTATCAGAGACTTGCAGAAAGCATTTGCATTTGCAGTTGTGAAAGAATTTGGAAATCAGGAGGATGAGATCATTCCACGAGAGGACATTACGGAGGCGATGGATACAAAAGGAGCAGAAACTTACCACATTATTTCTAACGGAAAGATTGTGGGAGGTGTTGTTGTGGTTATTAATGCAAAAATACAGCGAAACTCTCTGGCATTACTTTTTATTAACCAGACATATCAAAGTAAGGGAATTGGTCTGGCTGTATGGAGAAAAATAGAACAAATGTATCCGGAGACAAAAGTGTGGGAAACAGTCACACCATATTTTGAAAAAAGAAATATCCATTTTTATGTAAATAAGTGCGGCTTTAAAATTGTTGAATTTTTCAATTCACGTCATGCAGATTCCAATGAAAGTGGAGGGAATGTACAAGATAATGAGTGTATGTTTCGATTTGAAAAGGTTATGAGTAAATAACATAAGAGATACATCATAATTATAAATAATTTGTAAATTGAAGAACTAAATTTAGACTGCAATAAATAAATCTAAAACCATCACTTAAAGTTAGGTGATGGTTTTAGGTTTATTTAGATTTCTTTCATAATCTATTCAGCACCTTCTGCGATAATGTCAATTATCTTTGAAATAGGGAGGTGATTGAATCAGTAAAAGAAGGAAATTTCTGATATTGGCAATGCTGGTCATGATGAACTTTG
Source organism: Blautia marasmi (assembly GCF_900258535.1). Taxonomy (NCBI): domain Bacteria; kingdom Bacillati; phylum Bacillota; class Clostridia; order Lachnospirales; family Lachnospiraceae; genus Blautia; species Blautia marasmi. The sequence goes on along the minus strand of NZ_OIWX01000001.1, from coordinate 616,910 downwards.
CAGTTAATACCCAAAACAAATTCACTCAAAATGCAGGGGAAAGCAATTTGGATAACTATAATTTTTCTATTATACAAAATAGCGTACCCTATGTTTCGGTAACGGAAGATAGAGAAAATGCCACGCCAATAAAGAAAAAAGGGGGTCCCGGAATAGGCCAGATATTAAAAGATATCAAGAGATATGGCAGAAGAGATTGTATCTCTGAATTGAAAATGAGGCTTTAGATTTGTTTAGAATTCATTTAGAAACGGATAAGATATCGCTGCAATAATGAAACTATCAAAAGAAACAGCTTTTGAAATTTATGGAAAGGAGTAAAAGCAGGAGGTCAGATGCTATATTTGTCTGACGGAGAAGCTATCAACAGTAAAAAAGTAGTACATAGTAAAATACCCATAGGGTAAACGATATGGCATGAGTGAGATACATGTCATAATTTAGAAGGGAGATAATCATGAATAATTCTCAGAAAAGGTCATGGAAGGGATTTGCAAAAAAAGGACTTATAATCTGTATAATTGGCGTGATGGCACTGGGCTTGGTAGCCTGCGGTGGAAAGGATAAAAAATCTGATTCTAAAGAACCGAAAACACAGACAGAGCAGTCTACAGATAAAAAGACAAAAAAGAAGCCGTCTTCTAAAATACAGAAAAAAAATGATGCAGATACTGCAGATACACAAAATAAGACCGGTGAGGAACAGAACAAAACAGATGGTGCCGAGGTGCAGGATGGAACAGAACAAAAGTCTGATAAAAAGAATTCCACGATAAACAATTCTACAAAAAAGAATTCCACAAAGAAAAACAGCACAGCGCAGAAACCTAATAAAAGCGGTTCCACAACAAAGGAGAAAAAGAATAATTAAGCTGAATGGGCTGTATGGGAACATGCAGCCCATTTTTTCTGAAAGGAATAAAACATGAAGAATATACTGGAATATTTAGAGAAAACAGAACAACAATACCCCAGTCATACAGCGCTGGATGACGGAAAACTTGTTTTTACATGGAGGGAACTGGCGAATTTGTCCAGACAGATGGGGACAGCATTTGCACAAAAAACGGAGCATGGGAAACCAATTATTATATTTTTAGAAAAAAGTGCAGTCACGTTGGCAGCCATGTTCGGTGCAGTGTATGCCGGGTGCTTTTATGTCGTGGTTGACCCGTCGCAGCCAATACAGAGGATACAGGGCATTCTGAATGTACTGGAGCCGGGACTTATTGTGGCAAATGACAAAACAGGGGAACTTTTAGTACAGATGGATTATAAAGGGAACACATGTCAGTTAAATGACGCCATGAAGGAACCAGCGGACAGACAGATGCTTCAGAAAATACGGAAGGAAAGCCAGGACACAGATATATTATATGGAATCTTCACTTCCGGCTCAACTGGTACACCCAAGGGAATTATAGTCAGCCACCGGGCGGCGATAGATTTTATCACACATTTTGTACGGACGTTCAGATTTACAGTGCATGACCGGATTGGAAATCAAGCACCTTTCGATTTTGATGTATCGGTAAAAGATATATATACCAGTATGTTTACAGGAGCAGAACTTGTCATTATTCCAAAAGAAATGTTTTCCACGCCTCCGGTACTACTCGATTATCTTTGTAAAAAAGAAGTGACTGCGCTTATATGGGCAGTTTCAGCTCTAAGTTTGGTGGCGGCGTTAAAAGGGCTTGACTATAAAGTTCCCCTGTCAGTAAAAAAAATTCTTTTCAGCGGTGAAGTTATGCCGGTAAAACAGCTTAGGATATGGCAGGCGGCGCTGCCGTGTGCGGAATTTATCAATTTATACGGACCTACGGAGATTACCTGTAACTGTACTTATTATCGGGTTAAGGAAATGCTGCTGGATGGAGAAAAAATTCCCATTGGGAGGGCATTTCCGGGAAGGATTGTGTTTTTGATGGATGAATGTGGAAAAGAAATTGCATCTCCTGGAAAGATTGGGGAAATTTGTGTTTCCGGTGAATCATTGTCAGAAGGGTACTACCACAATCCCGAAGAAACAAAAGAAAGATTTATTTCCTGCAGTAAAAATGGTGATGGGAGCGGGCGTTATTATAAAACCGGCGATTTGGGATTCTATGGGAAGTGTGGAGAACTATATTTCTCCGGACGGAAAGATTTCCAGATTAAGCATATGGGACATCGAATTGAATTAGAGGAAATCGAGCATGCGATGGAGCAGATTGAAGGTTTGGAAAGGGGACTGTGCTTGTTGGATGAGAAGAGAAATAAATTGGTGGCTTTTTATCTGGGAGATATAAGTAAGGAACAAATTCAGGAGATGATGAAGGAAAAACTTCCGGCTTATATGATTCCCCATAAGCTAGTAAAAACAGATTTGATGCCGTTAAACAAAAATGGGAAGACAGACCGGGAGTATTTCCGGCAGAAACTGAGGTGATGAGATGGATATGGAATGTCTGGAACATGGAATTGTGAAATATGGTACGCCGCTCTATGTGTTTAATATAGATGAGATGCGTAAGACGGTGTCACTCTTTCGGAAAAAACTGGGAGGAAAGGCAGGGCTTTGCTTTGCTATGAAAGCCAATCCTTTTTTGACAAGGCAGATGGCGGCGATAACAGACCGGATTGAGGTCTGCTCTATGGGAGAGTTTGAAATTTGCAGGAAACTTAAAATCGAACCTGAGAAAATACTGATATCAGGGGTGCTGAAAGAAAGAGAGGATATTTATTCCATACTGAGCCATTATCGTGGTGCATGTACCTATACCATTGAATCTGTGAATCAATTTCATGCTATGGCGGAGTGGTGTGATGCGAATAATGAAGTAATTCATGTATATCTCAGGCTTACCAGCGGAAATCAGTTTGGCATGGATGCAGAAACCATTCAGAATATGGTTTCCAGAAGAAATATGTGTCCGTTCCTGAAAATTCAGGGAGTCCACTATTTTTCTGGCACACAGAAAAAATCAATGGACAAGGTAAAGAAGGAGTTCGCATATCTGGATAGTTTTTTAAAGAAATTGGAAGAAACATCTGAATTCCAAATAGAAGAATTAGAGTATGGTCCCGGAATCCCTGTTCCATACTTTGAAGGGCAGAAGGATGCGATAGAGGAAAATATCCAAATAATTACCGATGCAATCCTGTCTATGCAATGGAAAGGAAGCATTATATTGGAGATGGGGCGTGCCCTCGCAGCAAGGTGTGGCTACTATCTGACCAGCGTAAAGGACATTAAGCAGAGTGATGGAAAAAATTACTGTATCGTTGATGGCGGGATTCATCAGATTAATTATGACGGGCAGATCAGGGGGATGTACCTTCCAATGTTTCGGGTAAGCCCAGAGCATCACTATGGAGCAAAACGGGCATATACTGTCTGCGGATCCCTCTGTACAGTTAACGATATATTAATGCAGAATGCGGAAATTATAAATTTATAAATTGGAAACGTGCTGGTTTTTGAACGCGCAGGTGCGTATGCAATGACTGAGGGAATGGCATTGTTTTTAAGTCATGAATTACCGCAGGCTGCGTTTTACAGTAAAGAAATGGGATGGAAGCTGGCAAGAATAAAACAGGGATTATACAAATACAATATGGAGGATGAGATAGACGATGGAAACATTGATGAATATTTTAATGGAAATAGATGAGAGCATCCAATGGGAAAAGGAAAAAGCATTAATTGACGACAGAATTCTGGATTCCTTTGGAGTCATTTCCCTTATCTCGGAACTTGAAGAAGCGTTTGATATTGAAATAGAGGCGGCTGAAATAATTCCTGAGAACCTGAACTCTGTGGAGGCTATGTGGAAAATGGTGCAGCGGTTAAAGGAGAAATAAAATGGCATATCATACGTCAGTATATTTATTCCTGTTTCTTCCGGCGGCGCTTTTCGCCTACCAGTTAACACCTAAAAAGGTACGTTGGGTGACATTAGTGCTATGCGGATATGTGTTTTTCTGGACTATCAGTGGAAAGCTGGTTCTTTACCTGATGGGTGTAACATTAGTGACTCATTACATAGGCACATGGATATCTTACAATAAACTTCAGTGTGGTATGAAGATATCAGGATTGCCCAGAGAAGAAAGCAGTGACATCAAAAAACAGTTTAAAAAAAGGGAAAAAAGAATACTGGCAGGCGGCATCTTTATGCTGGTGTCTGCACTTGCATATCTGAAATACTATAATTTTTTTGCCTCTAATGCAAATATTCTGCTGCAGGGTACAGGGAGTCAATTTGCATTAGAAGCAAAAACGTTGTTACTTCCTATTGGAATCTCCTTTTATACCTTGCAGGCGATTGGTTATATGGCAGATGTCTATTGGGGAAAAATCGATGGACAGCAGCATCCGGGTAAGGTGGCGTTATTCCTTGGCTTTTTTCCTCAGATTATGGAAGGACCGATCAGCATGTATTCCCAGACTGCAGATACGCTTTGGGCAGGAAATTCCTTAAAGGGCGAAAATCTGTCCAGAGGGAGTGTCAGGATCTTATGGGGATTATTCAAGAAAATGGTAATTGCAGACCGTCTCTACGTGTTGGTTCAGGTGGTATTTGAGCATTATGAGAATTATCATGGTGTAATTATAGCGGTTGCAGCTGTGGCCTATACCATACAGCTTTATATGGAATTTTCAGGGTGTATGGATATTATAATAGGAAGCGGTAGAATGTTCGGTGTGACCCTTCCTGAAAATTTCTGTCAGCCCTTTGCCTCAAAAAATGCGGCAGAATTTTGGAGGCGATGGCATATTACGCTGGGCGTATGGTTTAAAACTTATATTTTCTATCCGGTATCGGTGTCAGTAACAGTAAAAAGATGGAATAAATATGGAAAAAACCATCTGGGAAAGTACCTCACAAAGCTTGGTGTTTCCGCACTTTGTCTATTTCCGGTATGGTTGTGTAACGGTCTGTGGCATGGTGCAAGGTGGAGTTACATTTTCTATGGGATGTATTATTTCGTGATTCTTCTTGCAGGAATTGCGTTGGAGCCAATACGAAACAAAATAATACAATACGTTCATTTAAATGAACGGGCGTTTGGTTATCGAATTATACAGATTTTAAAGACATGGCTTATTATATTTATTGGAGAATTGTTTTTCCGGGCAAATGGCCTGCGCGCCGGGTTTCGGATGTTTGGCAGTATGTTCCGGGATTTTGAGATACAGAAATTATGGGATGGGACGCTGCTAACCTTTGGACTGGATCAGGCGGACTATTATGCCATCATAGCCGGATGTTTGGCTGTGGCTGTAGTTGGAATGATAAAAGAAAGGAATCTGCTGGGTGAAGAGGGGATGGGGAAACTATATTGTCCGCTCAGATGGGCAGTCTATTATGGACTCATTCTGGCGGTGGTAATTTTTGGCGCTTACGGAAGTGGTTATCAGCAGGTGGATATGATTTATGCGGGATTTTAAGAGTATTAAAAATAGAGCAGGTCAGACAATTTTATTTATGGCTATTCTGATTGTGATTTTAGTTGGAATAACAGAAAGAATAGAGTTGGCATGCATAGAAAATGACAATCTGGTTCAGAGCAGGAATAAAAGTACCTTTCGGATTTTAAGGGAGCTGGATAACAGCATAGATGTAATCGTTGTGGGCGATAGTCTGAGCTATTCATCAGTGTCGCCAATGGAATTATGGAAAGACTATGGGATTACTGCTTATGTATGTGGGCAATCAGGACAAAAGATACAGGAAACATACCATATGCTGGAAAATGCTTTTGCCACCCAGTCACCAAAGCTGGTTATATTGGAAACAAATACTATGTTCAGGGGAAGGCTGGGACAGGAATTGACGAATCTAAAAGAAACACTGGAGGAATGGGCGAACAACTTTATCCCGATTTTCCGAGGGCATGATATCTGGAAATCTTTTGTGATGGATAAGGAGTATCCGGAAGAAAATTTTAAAGGCTTTGCGCTGCGGTGCAGCATACAGGCGTATGAAAAAGGGGACTATATGCTGGAGACAGAGCAGAAAGAAGAAATGCCGCCTATAGTAGTAAATTATATGGAAAATATTATAAAACTTTGTGAGGAAAATGGGGCAAAACTCCTTCTTTTGGGAACGCCGTCCCCTGCAAATTATAACTATCGCAGGCACAACAGCATTGATGCATATGCGAAGGAGCATAATCTGGAATATCTGGATATGAATATGAAACTAAAAGAAGTTGGGATTGACTGGAATACAGACACGCTGGATAAAGGAGACCATCTGAACCTGTCTGGTGCCAGGAAGGTTACACAATATCTGGGAGAATTTCTGGACAAAGAGTATGGACTTCCTGACCACAGGGGAGAGAGAAACTATATTGCATGGCAGAAAGAAGCAGAAGACTATACAGAAAAAATGAAGAAATTTTTGAAGGTGATGAGAATTAATGAGGATAAAACAAACGGAAAACTGGAAAAAGTGGACAACAGCGATATTTCTGCTTGTATGTCTGGTCTTTTGCGCATTACTATTTAAAGCATATTTGGATGGAAAATTTGATTCCGTTGATACTCTGCAAAAATATATCGCAGGATTTGGTTTGATGGCTCCGGTCATTCTGACAGCGATACAGGCGGCACAAGTAGTGTTACCGATACTGCCGGGATTCTTAGGATGTGTAGTCGGAGCGGTTATGTTTGGCTGGATGGGTGGTTTTTGGTGTAATTATATTGGAATCTCGGTTGGTTCCATCATTGCCTTTTTCCTTGCAAGAAGATATGGACATGGGATGGTCAGCAGAATGTTTCCGGGAGAGCGGTATAAAAAGTGTGCAGACTGGGCAGCTAAAAGTAAGTCCTATACTGCGGTTCTGTTTCTTGGTATGGCGCTGCCTCTGTTTCCGGACGATTATTTTTGCTATTTTACTGGAGTTACGAATATGAGCGCCCGCAAATTTGTGACGATTATTGTTTTAGGGAAACCTTGGTGTATTCTGGCATACAGCCTGATATTTTCCGGTTCTATCGGCGGATAGTTTTAATATACAAATAGCGTTAATTCTGTGGTTAAGTAAAGGCACGCATAAATGTCTGCGAGGGATGCCGCTGTAAACCGCAGGGAAAGGTTTAGGAAGAGAGATGGAAGAAAGAAAAAAATTATGTGGGTATTATAATTATACGGTGATTTTGACTTATCTGGGAATGCTTATGGGTTTTACCGGAATTGTGCTTGTGACAGAAGGGAAGTACCGCGAAGCGGTTATCTGCCTGATGGTTTCGGGAATCTGTGACATGTTTGACGGTACGGTTGCGGCAACGAAAAAAAGGGATTTAAGGGAAAAAAAGTTCGGGATTCAGATAGATTCCTTAAGCGACCTTATCTGTTTTGGCATTCTCCCAGCACTGCTTACATACAGCATAAGCGGCAAAACATATTTTTCTTTTCTGGCTGCAGCTTTGTATGTGTTGTGTGCTCTGGTCCGTTTGGCATATTTTAATGTTATGGAAGAGGAAAGGCAGGAAAAGGAGGGCGGTAGACGGACATGGTATCTGGGTCTTCCGGTTACTGCAGCGGCACTGTTTGTGCCCGTCTGCTATATGATGGATAATAAATTGGCTTATGGAGGAACACTTCAGGCTGCGCTTGTCATGATGGCAGCGGCATTTGTATTGCCTTTTAAAATAAAGAAACCATATCTGACTGGAAAAATTGGTATTATATTTACGGGAGTAATAGAATTTGTTATCCTATTACTGGGGCTGGGATTAGAAGTATGAAGAGGGACACCCGGATTATACTTGATTTCGGAATTTCCAGAGGACCTGTGATGGAAATAGGAGTGCTTTTAGTTGGGGGGATTCAGAATGATCCATGTACTCCTAACGTGCTGCTGGGACAGGAGAAAGGGTATTTTGAGTTCGTTCCACCATCATTATACTTTTAGAAAAAAATCAGGTATAGATAAGGAATGTAATACAGGAACGTTCCCAGCGTGATGAGGAAATAGAAGTTTATCTGGGAAAACAGATAGGCAGTATTCAAAAAGAAAGGGGAAGTATAGTATATGAGTAAAGAATGTGTACTGCTTGTGGAAGATGATGCGGATATCCGGGAAGGAGTCCGCATTTTATTAGAAAGCGAAAATTACAGTGTTATAGAAGCAGAGAATGGCAGACAAGGACTGGAACTTTTAGATGAAAATACGGATTTAGTTATTCTGGATGTGATGATGCCTGGCTTGTCGGGACTGCGTACCTGTGAAGAAATCAGGAAGGTTTCTAATGTTCCGGTGCTTTTTCTTACCGCAAAAGCACAAGAATCAGATAAATTAATTGGATTGATGGCGGGAGGGGATGACTATCTTCCAAAACCTTTTTCCTATGCGGAGCTTCTGGGAAGGGTCAAAGCATTGCTGCGCCGGTACAACGTCTATATGGGGAGAAATGTACCGGAAACGGAAAAAGAAGAACCATACTTAGAAAATGGAAACATTAAGATACATGAAATTTTTAATGAGGTGTATGTTGATGGTGAGGAAAAAGAAATGTCGGATATTGAATACCATATGCTTCTGCTAATGATGCAGCATCCGAGAAAAATATTCTCTGCACAGAACCTCTATGAAAGCGTATGGGAAGAACCATATTTTTACTCCTGCAATAGCACGGTCATGGTGCATATCCGGAAACTTCGTGTAAAAGTAGAGAAAGATCCGAAATACCCAAAGTACATCAAAACCATATGGGGAAAGGGGTATAAGTTTGACGCGGGAAACGAATAGAAGAAATTCCATATACACACAGTTGTTGCGCCTCTTAATAATATCATCATTTGCAGCGCTGACTATGTTTTGTGTTTTGGATTTTGTGGGGCAATACCTGACTGATTGTTATCTGGAAGAGACAGACTACGTTGAAAAAAAGAATCAGGGATATGTGGGAAAACTTCAGGAATATGTTAAGCAAAAAGAACTCTCAACCAGAGATACCGGTAAGTTGAATGCGTGGGTAAAAAAGCAGCAGTTATTATTCATTCGGGTGTATAAAGATGAAATACAGGTCTTCAATTCAGAATTTCCGGAGCAGGAAATATGGGAGGAAGAGATTGCAGCGGATAACTATGCATGGGAGAGTTATTATAAGGTAGAATTTTCGGACGGTATGGCAGAAGTGACCATAACAGGTGCATATATCTACCAGTTTTATAATTATGTCATGATAGCAGAGATGATACTTTCTTTTTTCCTGTTTCTTGTGCTTGTCCTTTTGGGTATCCGTCGGAAGATGGATTATATCAGAACATTATGCAATGAGATTCAAATTTTAGAGGGAGGTAGTCTGGAGCACAAGATTACGGTAAAGGGAAAGGATGAATTGTCTGAACTGGCAGAAGGCTTGGACAGTATGCGCCTATCTTTTGGCAGCCTGATACGGCAGGAAGCCGAGATGGTTCAAGAAAATCAGAGGATTGTTACAGAGATGTCTCATGACCTGCGTACTCCGGTAACTTCTATCATGCTTTATACTGAAATATTGAAGAAGGGAAAGTATAAGAGTGACGTACAGTTTAAAGAATATCTGGATAAGATTGACCTGAATGCTCATCGCATGAAGCAGTTGACAGACCATCTTTTTGAATATTCTCTGATTGCAGGAGAAGGGGAGATTGAGCTGGAAGAACCGGAGCAATATGAGGTTATGTTTTACGATTTTTTTTCAGAAACGTGCAGTTTTCTTGAACAGAAAGGATTCCAAGTTGTATTTCATGTGGATTGGGTGGATTGTGTTGTGCAGATTTCAACGGATTATGTGATGCGGATTTTAGACAATGTGGCTTCTAATATTGTGAAATATGCCGATCCGTCAGCACCTGTGAAGATATCATCCGTAGAGGAAGGGCATATGGTCGGTTTTTCTTTCGAAAACAAAGTTCAGAGGTTGGAAGAGAAACCGGAAAGCACTGGGATTGGAATACAGAACATGAAGAACATGATGCAGAAAATGGGCGGAAGATCTGTTGCGGAAAAAGAGGGGGAGCGGTTCAAGCTAGTGTTGTTGTTTCCATGTTTAGAGCGGTAGGTGTATAGGAGAATAAAAACGCTTATGCTTGAGGATGAAGATAAAAGTGTTTTTTATGTAGAGTCAAGTGCTGATATATCTGTAAAAGTTTACAGCAGTCAGGGGCGATATAATCAAGATCGTCAGAATAAAATAGAAGGAACTGGACATTCGACTGCTCACGCCGGAGACCAGTCATTTATCCCCACGTTTGTTTTATGTGGTGCGGCACAGGGCAGCCTGATGATTATCTCGCCTGACGGTTTGATAACCAGTTGTGTAATGAGGAGGGGGGAGACAGGAAAAAGTAATGGAGAGAACAAAAAACTGGATGAGGACACCATAGACACGTATGATGATTTGGCAGTTGAAAATGGAAGTGTCCAGATAAAAGTATATTCCCTTTCACCTTTTGCTGTGGCAGTGTCGAAAGAGGACAGCACAGTTCCAAAGTAAATGTTGCAAGCAGTAAGAAGCCTGAGCTAAACTGACCAGTAAAACAGCAGACGGGACATAAACCGGTGATACTGCACCAATAGGAGGATTTGTGTGTACAGGGATTGGTGCGGCAGTTGTTACAGCTATGTCTCTGCGGAAAAGAAAAAATAAATAAGGCAAAAGTGATGTCCCCCGGGTTCAGCTCGGGGGATTTTTGGCATCGTGTGCCCGGCAGTGTATGTTTTTGAATCATTAGTATAAATTGGTTCATATTTGATGCAATAAAATACTTTTTTACTTTAGAGCTTTAGTGGTATTATTGTAATAACAAAACGTACCAAGTGATGTAGGGATGGATTGACCATACTGAATCGGTTTGCGGTAGTTGATATAATACACTTAAAGCAAAATTTGCGGAGGAAGTAATATGGATATACGCACTGCCACAATAACAGAATATCCCATGGTTAGAGATTTTTATCATGAATTAATAGAAGAAATGCAAGATTCGGAATTTGATATCGGCTGGAAAAAAGACATCTATCCATCGCCTGAGTTTCTGAAAGATTCTATTACGGAGGGCAATTTATTTATCGGAACAGAGGAGAATAGGATTGTTGCGGCAATGGTATTGGATCATCAGTGTAACGATGGATATCAAGAATTTGATTGGCCGACGAAAGCGGCTAACACGGAAGTAACCGTCATTCATGCACTCGGCGTTCATCCTAAAAGTAAAGGGAAGGGGTATGCGAAACAGATGGTCCATGAAGCATTTGCAGTTGCAAAAAGGAATCACCAAAAGGTAATAAGGCTAGATGTAATCAATGGAAATATGCCTGCTGAGAGGCTGTATACCAGCTTGGGATTTCATTATATGCACACTTTAAAAATGTTTTATGAAGATACTGGATGGACGTATTATTAGTTATATGAGTATGTACTGTAATAAAAGAAATTTGCATAGACATCCACATGCAACAATTATTCATACATATAGAACATAAATATTTGATATGGGATAGAGCTATGGATATGATTTCTGCAAAAGGAAGATATCCTGTGAAGCAGGATGTTCTGATTTATTCAGATAATGGCGGCACTTTAATAAGCCATATGGGGTTGGCAAGTCCTATGCAATTGTGATAAAGCAGGCCAGTGTAAAGGCTTACTTTTTACTTTACAATAAATCGACCTGGTGTATAATGTGATTAAAATGATAATAATAAATTTACAATCTCCTTTCAGATTACGGGATGGGAAAATCATGACATTCATCACTATTGCGGTTTAGGAACCTCAGATATACTAGAGTGTGTCTGAAGAATCATTCCGACAATCTGTACGCCCTGCTTTGTGGTATATTTGGCCCAATTCGGTCAACGTACACACAATACCTCCCTTATGGGGGAGGTACCACAAAGTGTGATGCACAGCTTGCCGAAAACAATTTTCAGACACACTTGAAAGCTGTAGTCGATAGCACAATATCATAGACAAATAAATGGAGGTGTCCGAATGACAATAGCAAGTATGGAAAATGTTGTGAAGCGGTTCGGCAATGTGCAGGCGCTGGATCATGTGAGCTTTGAGATAGCTGAGGGCGAGGTACTGGGTCTGCTGGGGCCGAACGGGGCAGGAAAAACAACTGCCATCCGCACCCTTGCAGGACTGATCGGAGCCGATTCGGGCCAGATTACGCTGCTCGGGCAGCCCCAGGATGTGGGTAACATTGAACTGAAACGGAATATCGGCCTGGTGACCCAGGAGGTCACAGTATATGAGGAGCTAACGGCGGAAGAGAACCTGCGATTTTTTGGCGGGCTGTATGGGGTAAAAGGAGAGGGTCTACGACGCAGGATAAAAGAAACTTTAGCATTTGTGGGACTGGCAGACCATGCGAAAAAAGCACCGGGGAAATTCTCCGGCGGTATGCAGCGAAGGTTAAACATTGCCTGTGCACTGATCCATTCCCCAAAATTCCTCATCATGGACGAACCCACGGTGGGGATTGACCCTCAATCCAGAAACTATATTTTAGAATCCGTAAAGCGGCTGACAAAGCAGGGGACAACGGTGCTTTATACCTCCCATTACATGGAGGAGGTGCAGGCCATTGCCTCACGTATAGTTATTATGGATTTGGGCCGGGTCATTGCCTCCGGTACCTTAGAAGAACTGACCCAGCGCATACAGCATGAAGAAACTGTCCGCATAACAATGGCAAACGCGGATGATACGTTGACCGAGCGCCTCCGGGCAATTCAGGATGTGAAATCTGTAACGCGGGACGGCATGCGGTACACCATTATATCCGGGTCTGGTTCCGGCAATCTGAACCGGGTGCTGACTGTGGCACAGCAAAGCGGGGCTATCTCCGATATTATTACGGAAAAGCCGACGCTGGAGGATGTGTTTCTGACGCTGACTGGGAAAAAGCTGCGTGACCAGGGGGTGGATTCATGAGATTTGATGGATTTGCCGTGAGTTTTTATAACTACATGCGTCGGACAACAAGAGATTTCATTGGCCCGTTGATTTTCGTTATCCTGCCTGTTTTGTTGATTATTCTGCTGGGATATGTCTATACACAAAACACTGGTGGAGAGGTATATTTATCCGGCTATAACATAGTATCCACCCAGATTTCTATCCCTATGCTGCTTATGTTTCAGCTAAACGGCGGTATTTATCTGCTTACCTGTCTCAACGATGATTTAAGAAAGCCCATGAAATGGAGGCTTAAAGCAGCTCCCTGCCATACATCCACATTGATTTTCTCCGGTGCAGCGGCCTGCCTTGTTTTTACTGTCGTACAGGGAATCTGTGTTATGGCGGCTACCGCGATTTTTCTCGATGTATACTGGGGAAATTTGTTGATCACAGTTCCTGTTATCATCTTGATCTCACTCTTGTCCCAGCTTCTGTGTATGGTGATGTTCCTCTATATCCCCAAACTGTCAACGGTGGAGTACCTGTCTTGGTTTCTCTCATGGCTCATGGCTGTTTGGAGTGGAATGATGTTCAAACTGCCGGACCATGCCTTTTTCTACTTTATGAAGCGATATGGAACTCCGTTCTCCCTTGCACAGACAGCGATTGAGGAAGCAGGTATTTTTGGGAACTCCATTACCACTTCATTTTTCTGCCTTGCTGTGCTGACTGGCATCACCGGTGTTCTGGCATTCATTGTGATTCGAGTGGGAAGGAGGAAACTGCTATGACAATTTTCAGATTTGCACTGCTGCGGAGTATGCGGCAGAAAGTTACGCTGGGGCTGCTTTGTATCGCACCTCTGGCTATGATATTCATTGAGCAGTTATGGTCTCCGGAATATGGGACGGGCTTTCTGTTTTATGGCCTGGTGGTGATGTTCGCTGCTTTTTCTCTGGTAAGGCTTACTATGACCGACAGGGTGTCTGGGACTATTGTGCGTATATTTGCTGCACCGGTGACCACCATCCAGTATCTTGCCCAAAACCTGCTGGCTTTTTGGCTTATCCTTAATGTGCCTACATTGTTGATGATTGGTATTGGAAGCATTCGATATGGCTGGGAGGTTAACAGGACAGCCCTGTTGCTGCTTTGCTATCTTGTATTTAATGCTGCGGCTATCACTCTGTCCCTGGCGTGGAATGCCATGTTCCATAGTAAGGTTATGGCAGATACCATTTTCAGTGTGGTGGTTTCTTTCATGGCGCTGCTGGGCGGAGTTTTTATCCCCCTCCCCATGCTGCCGGATTTTTTACAAAAAATCGGGATGGCAACACCACTCTACTGGTTTTCCAATGCGATCACGCGGATACAGGGGCAGGAAGCGGCAGAGGGGTATTGGAGCTCTATCTTGATCATGCTGCTGTTTTCCGCCGCGTTCCTTTTATTTGGAGGTAAGCGCAGGCTGGAATAAGGCCCGAAAGGAAGGTGTTTTCTATTCCTGCTTCTTCTTTACGTGACAAACTGTTTAATGGATACCGTGTCGTAGGAATATTCCTGCTATACGTCCTGTGGGGAAATTCTCACAGTGATGTGGCAGGATTACTCCTGCTTCTTACGCTTGTGATATTCATGTTATTCCGGGCACGGTTTCCAAGGCAGACATGGACACTTTTGTTTGATCAGTTTGCTGCCATAGGTGTGTCGCTGCTCTGGCCGGGCGGTGGATATGCACTGGTGCTCCCTGTATTTGAAGCTGTGTATTGGGGTACGCCCTATTATGTGCTGCCCGCTTTAGTGGCGGCTGTACTGGCCGGGCCGGATGGCTTGCTCCTGCTCATCATGGCCCAGAGTGCTTTTGCCGGAGCAGGACTTTGGGGCTGGCGCTGGCAGCAGGAAAGCACCCAGAGGCAGATGGATGAGGAACGCAGGCGTTATTATGAGGCCGAGAACATACAGCAGGAGCTTTTGGCGGCAAACGCGCAGGTGGCTCGAATCGCTCAGTTGTCTGAGCGCAGCCGGATCGCCCATGAAATCCATGACAAAGCAGGACATGAGGTGGTGGCTGCTTATATGTCCCTGCAGACAGCCCAGAGTCTTTGGGAGGAAGATGCCGGGCAGGCACAGGAGCTATTGGATGCGGGGCTTTTGCGCTTAGAGCATGGGATTGAACAGATACGAGAGGCTGCCCGGGATATGGCTCCAAATACGGAAATCGGTATCCATTCCCTGCGGCGGCTTTGCGAGGAGTTTCCCAAATGTCATGTGAACTTTATTTCATGCGGCGACCCTTCCAAAATATCGGTGTTTTTATGGGCGGTGCTGGAAACATGTCTCAAGGAGGCCTTTACCAATATCCTGCGCCATTCGGATGCACAGCAGGTAACTGTGACTTTGGACATGACACCCCATATCATCCGGCTATGTGTGGAAAATGACGGGGTTAAAAAGGATGCCCGCCCTGCAGGGATTGGGCTTCGCAGTCTGCAGCAGCGGGCACAGGCGGTGGGAGGCAACCTTTCGGTTGATGTTTCAGACGGTTTCCGGCTGGTATGCGTCCTGCCGTTGAACCAGAAAGGAGGGTACGGATGAAGGTACTTATTGTGGATGACGATCCGCTTATTTGCAAAAGTCTGTCATTGACGCTCCGAAAGGAGCCGGACATTCAGGTGGCAGGCATCGCCCAGGGCGGCAGACAGGCTATGGAATTTTGTGAGGAGAATTTGCCTGACCTGGTTTTAATGGATATCCGAATGCCGGAAATGGATGGCTTACAGGCTGCCAGGCTATTGAAAAAACAGTATCCCGGCCTGCGGGTGGTGATGTTGACAACCTTTCAGGATAAGCCGAATATTGAAATGGCCCTGAAAGCCGGTGCGGAGGGTTATCTGCTTAAAACAGAACGTATCGGCAGTATTGCCGATAAGCTTCGTGCTTTGGAATGTGGGGCAGCAGTAATGGACAGCAAGGTACTGAGAACGCTTACCTCGCCACAGGTTCGTTCCCTAGAGCTTTTGACCCCACGGGAAAAAGATGTGCTGGGTCTGGTGACCCAGGGACTTTCCAACAGGGAGATCGCCGGGCAGTTATTTTTAAGTGAGGGCACAGTACGCAACATCCTGTCCGTGATCATGAATAAGCTACAGGTTAAAAACCGGACGCAGCTTAGTCTGGCGGTGATGGGAATTATGGATGTGGAACAGTAAATTATGCCGGGAGGCGCTAGCTGGAGGCGCTGAATTCCCAGAATGTCATTATCGTAAAAAGTAATAATGAAATTGCGATTATAAAATTGAGATAACAGGAGTCAGGAGATAAACATATGGATTATAAAAAAGAAGATCTGACAGAAGCCAAACGGCAAATTGATTCAACACTACACAAATTAAGAGAAACCGTAAAAACTTTGGAAGCGAAAGAAAAGCCGGATAGATATAAATCTCAAATCACATTGGCCAAAAGGAGAATAGCTGCTTTTGAGATTGCTATTTACTTGATCGGAAAAGAACTTGAGGGTTCGATAACTCCTTATTGATCAAGAAATTAGATAGAATGGTTATTTATCATTTACATGGGAGGATATCTTATATTGAGGTCTAAAGAAGTAGTCAAATTATGGGTTGAGGCAATCAACTATCATGATGAGGATGCCCATGCAGAACATTATGAGTGATTTCAATTTGAATACACAGGATTAGAAAAAAGCGGAGAACATCCGCCGTCAGTACATTTCTAAAGTATATCATGGCGTCAGTGATAGCTTATTCTGTAGGAAGTGTTGGGACAGTATTTATGGCCGGCTCCGTATTTTCTATTACAGCAGATAAACTGGTTCCCTGTATTATCCTTGCGATTCCCGACTTTATAGGGTGGGTGCTTCCTTACCTCCTCTATCGGGAAATCATAAAGAAAAAAACGGTGCAGGTCACACCGTTAATTGACCAGAAATATGATGAACTGTATGCAGTATGTGAAAAAGCAAACGGTTTGCTGGGGGATATGGGAAAATAAGAGGGTAGAGGCAGAAACCCGTGCTGTTCGTTTGCCTGCTGGGAACCGGAAGGGTCATGGGGATGGCATGGGTATTTGAGGCATTGTACACAGAAAGGAAAGCAGTCAACGTCAGGGGCAGCTCGTTTATCCTGCCGTTGACTGCCCCGGCCAGCTTTGCGGCCGTTGTGGAATCTGCAAAAATGACACTCCTCCGTCATCATGGGAATCAGTCCCGAAAAGGTGCTTTAGCAGACTTGACTGGGTCTGCCATCAATGCGTATATTCAATGATCCTCACTTCCTCACCAACGGCTTTTCTTACACACTGGATCATGGCCTCTGCCGTGGGACACGGAAATCCGATGGGTGTACCTTTTTTTATACAGGAGGCAAACGCGATAGTATCAGCGCCCCGCTTCACCAGCTCTTTGGCGCGTAATACAGCTTTTTTTCCCGGACAGCCTCCGCAATTGACAAAACCAATGATCTCAATCTCTTCTTCTATATCCGCAAAAGCCCCCACTCTTTTTTGAATAGATTTAAAATCAGCAGTGCCCGGGCAAAAATCTTCTGTCTGCATACAACGGATGATCCCAAGTTTCATAAAATATCTCCTTTCCCATGTCAAACGACGTTCTAAAAACACAGTAAAATATTGTAATAAAGAATCATGATTCCACAAAATAACATTGTGGAGGGCAAAGTCTTGCGCATCAGTTCGCCCAGTGTAATGTGGAAATAATCGGCTGCCACAACTAAACATACATGTGTGGGGGAAATTTGGCTTGCTGCATGACACATACACATTAATAAAACCATTAACGGCATACCGCCGGAGACTGCAGCGAATGCCAGCGGGGTTCCCAAAGCAATAATGCCGTTCGTGCCGCTGATGATCGCTCCTGCAAAGAAAAGCAGTGCGAAGATCAAATAGGCTGGAATCGGCAGGGAAGACAACAACTCAGGCAGATTTTGCAGAACACCTGTGTAGGAAATATATTCCTTCAATACTAATACCAAAAAGGTATTGAGCAGCAGGTTGATCTCAAAAGCACTGCGGACCATTGAAAAAAGTTCTTTTAACCGAAACCGATAGATTACCGCCGCTCCTGCAATAACAAGAAAAACAGCAGTGACCACTGACATTTTTCCTATGAGAATAAGTGCGATGATCAACAGCAGTGACCACAAGTGCTGAAAAAGATGTACGGCATCTTTTCCCCGCTGTGTGCTGCGGGGCATTCCAGGGTCTTTAGGCAGTTTGCGTATGTAGGGCCAATATCCCAGTAATGCCAGGACTATAACCGGTATGATCATACCGGCCATAAATTTTGGAAGAGGAACACCGGACAGATTTGCCATAAGCAATACACCGGCATATGTCGGCAGTGTACTTTCAGGGATATGGCGGAACCAGCTGGTTACAAAGGCTTGCTCCCTGGAATCCAAATATCCCTCTGTAGATTCCTTTACAATATCACCACACAAGATCATTGCAGCAGCAGAAGGCAGAAGACCAATAAACAGAGGGGCACATGCCGCATTGATACGGCGGTTATGGAAGAGGCCGTTCAGGTCCTGCTGGGCCAGCTTGATCTGACTGCGCGCTTCCAACATTTGCTGCAGGTAAGTGATGAAATACAAGGATATCAGTACAGAAAGAGAGTCGGGGTTCTTAAACACAGCCATTGTCTGCTTCCAAATACCGGATGGAGGTATTTGGAATAAGAGTACAGTCATGAACAATCCGCCTAAAACAGCCTGGTATAGCGGACGGCGAAAAGTCAGCAGCAAGACAATAGTAAGAAAAACACAACCTAAATAAACAAGCTGCATGAATCTTCTCCTTCTCATTTCATAAGTTTGACAACTGTATGACTTTATGCTAAAGTATAAACACGAAAAATGAAATTGTCAATGAATGGAAATGAAGTTTGACATTTTTACCGGTCTGTCCGGTTTATTCGGAAGCAGGAGTAGGAGGATCATATGTACCAGGGCACCAATCCATCTGCCATACGTTCACGTGAAGAGATCATCCGGGCATTTTTTTACCTTTTACAGAATAATTCTCTTGAGGAGATTTCAATCAAGCAGATAATGGGGGCTACAGATTTGTCCCGGCAGACCTTTTATCAGATCTTTAATTCCAAGGACGAGATTTTGGAATATTATCTTGATACGGTCTTTGAAAGTTTTATCACCCATTCGGAAAGACACACAGTAAATAATCTGTGTGATGCAGCAAAACTTTTCTTCTCGTTTTTTGAAAAATATGAAGATACCCTCCGTCTTATTGTTTATAACGGAAAAAGCGGTGTGCTGCAGCGCAAATGCCGGGAATATCTGCAAAAAGGAAAATATATCAGCTATTCTTTACATGGGGTGCAAACACAGCAGGAACAGGAATATGCCACTACTTTTGTCATAAGCGGCATGGTTGCCATGCTGGAGCAGTGGCTCCGTGAAACAGGTGAAGCGTCTATGGATACGGAACATCTGGCTAAGCTGATCTGCCGTATTACTGGTAGTGATCTTTGAGCAGGAGGTTAAATTGACGGAGGCTTCATGTCTTTAAAATGGATGGTAAAAAAGTTCCAAATAGGATGCGCGTTTCACGGCACATTCCGTGAAAGGAATGAAGCGGTCCATTTCTGTGTTATGATACATTCGGATTCAAGAAAGAGGTGATTGGTATGAGGATACTTGTGGATGCAGATGCCTGTCCGGTGATAAGAATTGTAGAACAGGCAGCAAAGAAGAAAAACATTCCGGTCCTTCTGCTGTGCGATACAAATCATGTACTAAATTCAGAATACAGTGAAGTAAAAGTGATTGGAGCCGGTTCGGATGCTGTTGATCTTGCCCTGGTAAACCAATGTCAAAAGGGAGATATTGTTGTGACCCAGGACTATGGTGTGGCGGCCATGATTCTCGGAAAAGGTGCGTATGGAATCCATCAAAGCGGGAAGTGGTACACAGATCAGAATATAGACCAGATGCTGATGGAAAGGCATTTGGCAAAGAAAGCCCGCATGGGAAAAGGAAAGCATCATCTGAAAGGCCCTGCAAAGAGAACAGAGGAAGATGATTTGAGATTTGCAGAATCCTTTGAAAGACTGATACTAGAAGCTGGGGAAGAATTCAAAGTTTAAAGACTCGGTTTTCTCATAATGATAAGACGGTTTTGTCTATTGAGGCAGAGCCGTTTTATTTTTATACTTATAACAGCTTATAGAACAGTTTTATCTTATTATAAAACAGTTTTATCTTATTATAAAAAGGTAGATAACGGTTCAGTCATACGGAGGGGATTCTGAGGACGAAAGAAGATTCTAAAGGGCTGAGTGTTGATGGACTGCCGCTTTAACGATTAAATGATCGTGCAGCGGCAGCCCTTTTTGCCTTTTATGAATAGGATTACTGTGAAACGGAGGTGAGCTAAAGTCCTATAGATTGTCATTAACTCCGAAAATCCATAATGTTTCTCTATTTTGCTCTGTATAAGTTTTGAATTTTAATATGCGAAGGGTTATATAAGTCCCGTCGATTTTTTGATAGATGAACTCTGGGGTGGTATTTCTATTCAATTGTATCTTTAAATTTTCATACCTGCAGAAATTTATAAACTGATTTCGGTATTCGGGCATTACAATACGATTTGCATATAGAAACAGAGCCTTACTAAACTGGTCATTTGTTTCCTTCAGCATTTCTTCAAAATAAGATGGGATAAACAGATGACGAATGGTGTCATTATCCAAATTAACGAAATAAACACCTTTAAAATCAGGTGCCAATACGGATAGAAATGTATCCGCATCTTGCTTTTCAAGGACCATCTGCTCTACTTCCTGATTTAGTGTACGCATCTGGCGCTCTTTTCCGTTCTCTTTATAATAACGTTGCTTCTCGCTCTGCATGTTTTTTTCTGCAGTACCTACAATTGTTTTGATGTCAATACCTTCATCTTGCCATTCGATTCCGACAGAGATCTCATAACCTTGATCCTTTAAATTTTTTTTGACGATCTTCATTTTATTAAAGATTTCCTGTTCGTTCTGATCCATACAGAATACTACGAATTCATCACCGCCAATACGATAGACTTCATTTTGAGGAAATACATGAAAAAGTTCATCCGCAACTGCTTTTAGCATAGCATCACCGGCTTGATGCCCTAAAAGATTGTTTATTTCATGTAACCCATTTGCATCTATATAGATACAGGCCAAGGAATCATAATCGCTATTAGAGAAAGAATTCAATACAGAGAGATAACAGTTTCGGTTGTTACAATTTGTAAGTGAATCGTAATTTGCAATAAAATTTAATTTTTGGTTAATCTCAGCACTCTTTTTTGTACTGGAAATGATCCAAAAGAGGATAAGCATAGATAACACAAGAAACACTGCAACAGATATGCTAAGCGCAGGACCCTTGACAATGGAGGAAAGCAGGGTGGATTTCAACATGGCAGCAAGCTCTTCTTCACGCAAGCCAGCCAGCAGCACCCAATGTACGGATGGAATGGGAATATAAACCACATAACATAAACCGCCTTCCCAATAGTAGGTACCGACCCCAGATTCGCCATTCAGACCCTTTTGCTCCAGCTCCATAACGGAACGAACCGAAGGGTCTTCTTTTTCCAATAAAAGTTGCTGGGCATTGTAACCATCATTTACCCAGCTAATATGTTCAGGATCACTGACAGCGATATCAGTTCCCTCTTCATTAATAATATAAGATTCACCTGTATCAACAAATCGGATATTTTTAATCAGTTCACAAAATAAATATCCGTCTTTTTCTACACTGAATGCTCCAATCACTTTGTCATCCTGGAAAATAGGGGAAGAATAACAAATGACATACTCGTTTTCTTCGTTAAAATATGGACCATAGATGGATGTCTTACCAGAAAGAGCTTCTGTAATGTCCTGACGACTTTTTATATCGCGCTGTCTGCCGTCTGAGGAAACGGAGCCGGTTTCTGAAACGTAAACCATGCGCAGTATATCAGAATGTGAAATGCCGATTGGGAAATCCATCTGATTTTTATCATCGGAAACAATAAAGGAGCTGGACAATTCCTTTGTTTCTTCTAAGCTGCTTTTTAGTTCAGTTTCTACAGCTGCAACGCCCTGCTTTGCCATGGATTGTACAAGCTGGATCGTATAATCCATGAATAGATTCTGAAAGTTATTGGATAATATCACATAAGCTGTGAAGGCTAAAACACAAACTGCAATTAAAAATACAAAAGCGATACGAGCACCTAATTTTGCTGCATTTTTTTTACTATACGATTCCAATATATCGTGGCTCCTTTCGACTAATTATATTATAATTGAATCCAAACATTTATACAATTGCTGATAAGCTTAAATATTTATCATATTAAAGTTGATGAAAAACAGCTGGCTATAATTTTTAGAATCAGTTGTTTTGAAGTGAAACAGAACGTAGGTTTTGATAAAATATGCCGGTTTATCATGAATGAACATATGCTTTTGGCCGGTATGAATATATAAGCTGTTTTTGGGAGAATATAGATGTAGATAAGGTTTTCAAAGAAGGGTATTTGTAGCTGAGAAGTCAAATAAAAGGGCGCCAACTAAGCGGTGGCGCCCTTTCTGTTATAGAATACTACGCATAAGGAGATACATTTTATGAAATTATGGATCAAAAAAGGCCTTGCCCTGGGAGGGGTATTTTTCTTAGCTGTTTTACTGGTCAAACCGATTGGTGTTTCCACACAGTTTTCCGTACTGTCCGGCATCTTCCACAGCGCGTTGGATGAGACAGTCATTACTGAAAATGATGAGCGTGATACCGGGTATGAGAGTACTAACGCCTACTACGACAAAAGTGAAGGAAAACTTGCAAAGTCGATTCAGCATCCGTGGAACTACGATTTTGTTTTTGTACTGGCGATTCCAGTCGGCGCTTATTTAGCCTATGCTGCGAATGATAAACGGAAACGCCTGCAGATGAGCGATGTAGGGCAAAACCCCGATGTACCGGATTCCCTCCAGAGTTTTTGGAGACGTTACCTGCCTTCCTTTCTGGGAGGCTTCATTATTCTGTACGGTGCCCGGATGGCAGATGGGTGCACCAGCGGGCATATGATGAGCGGTATGATGCAGGGCAGTGTCAGCGGTTATATTTTTGCGGCTGCGGCTTTTGCAGTAGCCATTCCCGTGGCCATGCTTACCGGCCGTGCAGCGAAAGGGGGAAAATAAGATGGAAATTGTATTGGCAATTATTCTGGGACTTCTTTTTGGCTTCGTCCTTTACTGGGTCGGTGCATCGTCACCAAAGAAATTGATCGCCATGCTGCGCCTTCAGGACCTGACGATTATGAAAATTATCGTTTTCGGAATCGGATCTGCAAGCGTATTGCTTTCTGTATTCAGTATGCTTGGCTTTTTCAATCCGGCACACCTGAGCGTTAAAGGCGCAAATTTTGGTGTGATCATTGGTGGCCTGCTATTTGGCATTGGTTTTGGAACAGTAGGAACCTGTCCGGGCACATGTGTGGCGGCAACTGCCGGTGGGGGATTTCGGAAAGCATTAAGTGCGGTACTGGGAGGATTACTGGGGGCATGGGTGTTTTCTATGAGTTATGGATTTTGGAAAAACTTGGGCTTGTTCAGCATCATGGACTGGGGTAAGATGACATTATTCCAGATCTCAGATCAGTACCCATCCGTATTTTCTTTAGGATATGTTGGATTATTGATTGTGGGGATCATATTTATTGGAATAGCATTCTTTCTGCCTGTAAATATGGAAGGTGACTGATATCAATAGAATAGTTTGGATCGCGCTATTGTTGGATCAATTTGAAGTCATGAACCTGTGTGGCTGATTATATTTAGTCAGCCACGCAGGTTCATGTTAAAAAAGCATTGATACATCAATCCTTATGGTCCGCATATGTTATCGTTTGGAAAGAAAAGGTGTTTCGCTCTCTTTGAACCCCACTTCATTTAACAGTTCCGCCACATTATCCAGTTCATATAACATAAATTCTTCCAGTTTGGCGGCGAAACCGGCAGCGTCACAACGTCCCAGACAATCCAGAAGATAGTTTAGGCAAGGAAGGTAGAAGGTTTCCATAACGTCCTGCTTTTTATGAATACTCTTCAGTGGATATCCCCACAAAAGCTGCTGGAATAATTCAGTATATACTGTCCGAATGGTCTTGTATGGTGCAAAATAGGAGAGCAGATCCAAGACTCCATATCCGGTCAGCTCATAATGCTGCAGGTACCGCAGCGCGCAGAGGCGTTTTTTAAACAGTTCAGCAGTGGTCCGATTGATGGAGGCAATCGTGATCTGTGCGACTTCTTTACAGGAAAGAGTCAAAGTCTGCAGGCTTTGCACATAATCCAGCAGACGGCTGCGAATGAAGGGCTGTGTGAAGTCACAGCATTGTGCGATCTGTTCCGGGGGCAAAACCTGCGTGCCGATTCCGTTGATGGATTTCATCGCACCGATACAGTTAAGCATAGAGAGCGTGCGGCGAATGGTACTGACAGAAACATTCTTTTCTTTCGCTAATTTTTCCGCTGATGGCAGAAACGCACCAACCGGATAGGTGCCCCGTACTACATCTGTGAGCAGTTCTATGACGAGAGAATAACACTTTTGTGAGGTCTTTCGATAGCCGCTCCAGTAAAAATCAATCTGCTGTTCAGCTGGAGGCAGGCAGGCTCTTGTTTCGTAGAAACCATCGAGTACGGTCGCCATCTGCGCCTGAAATGTCTCCACATCCTCTTGAAGCTGCATCCAGTTTTTTTCACGGCAAAGGCCAATCATCCGAAGCAGCGGATTCTCTTTTGGATGCGTTATTTCGGCGGTTTCTTTAATGCTCATAAATGGCGCCTGGTAAAACATAAGTACTTGCCAGACCAGGCGCATGAGCATGTCATTATGCAGAGAGCCATACACCTGCTGAAGATGCTGGATCATTCTGTTAGACGGGTGGATGCCCTTAATCTGGATAAACTGCTCCATATTATCCAACAATTCCGGTGAAGCATTCTGAAACCCCAGCCATTGCGCTTTACTAAATAGCGGCTGCATGGAACGGCTCAGGTCAATCAGCGCGTCTTTGCGGCAAGAGAAAAAGGACTGCACATACCGTTCGTTCTCCGTCGTGCTGTACTGCACCTTTACCTTCACACCGACTTTTTGGGAGATTGTGATAAAGCCTTCTTTTTGCAGATTTTGATAGGCTGCGCGGATTGACCGGGTGGATACCTGAAAAATCCGGCATGCTTCTTTTATGGTGGGCAGGCGGTCTCCATGCTGGTAGACGCCAAATTGTATTTGTATTTTCAGTATGCTATATATTACCTGCTGTAATTCGATGTTTGGTTCCAAATTTTAGTTCCTCCCAGCATTTCTAAAGCAATTTTGGTAAACTGATGCACCAAAATAGTATAACATTTCTAAAGATAAAATTCTATATTTTCCTCCATAATCCGGAGAATAGTTGCATTCCCTGTCAGGCTTTGCTATACTCAAATTATTACTATGTGAGCAAGGTTGCTTGATCAATAAATTTAGGAAGAAACTTGTAAGCCGGATAGAAAGGTAGGCGTTTGAATATGCAGGGATTCAAATCGTGTTTAGAAGCGTATGGTATGGACTATTCCATAACAATGGAGCGCTTTGAGGGAAATTTGGGGTTAGCTCCGTTATATGATGCAATCTGTGCGATTGTGGAACCTCTGCGAACCCAAGAAGAGCGGGACGAATATCAGATCCTATACCGGGAGGTGCAAGCCGAATACCAAAAAGCGGCTGTATTCAGTAATATGCTAAAGGGGGCGAATTAGAATGTCTGAACAGGTTGTTTTATCCCCGGACCAGGTGAAGGCAATCCTCGATAACGCACCGGTAGCTGTGTTTGTCAGCCGGGTGAATGACCATGGCCTGCTGTATGCCAACCATCGGGCAAGGGAGATATTTGCGCTGTCGGGCCGGTCAGATGTGGACTGCCATTGTATTGCAGGCTTAGAGGGTGAATGCCCTTTTGGCCAGGGTGGACAAATGAGCGGGGACGAGTTTGCAGTCCGGGAATTCAGCTTTCCACACAGCAGCCGTGTCTATCAGCTTAGTGGCAAGCTCATCGACTGGGCGGGGGAGTCTGCTTATATCGAATACATCATGGACATTACCGATAAAAAGCAGGAAGGAGAACAACATAGGAAAATCGAGGAGGAGCTGCAAACGTCATTCGGAAATCTTCCCTGCGGCCTGTGCGTTTACCGGCTGAACGGTATCCCGGCTTATGTTCAGTACATACGTGATGTAACAGAGGAAGTGAAAGCCCGACAGGAAAAGGAGAGACTGGAGTTGTACTGCCAGACCCTCATTCAAAATCTGCCCGGAGGGATATCGGTCATCCGGATTGAAGCGGATGGCAGTATGACGCCGGAGTATATCTCGGATGGTTTTGCCGCTCTGACGAAGATGACGGTAAAGGAAGCTGACAGGCTGTATTCAGAAAATGTCTTTGCGGGAATCCACCCGGATGATGTTGAATGTAATCAAACCAAAATGCTGGAATTTTTAGATAGCGGCCGTGAGCATTGTGAGTTTAAAGCCCGGTTCTTACGGGGGGATGGCAGTTATATTTGGGTCAGAGACAGTGTCTCCATTCAGGAAGCCTCAAATGGAATACGTCGGATGTACTGTATTTATACAGATATCAGTAGTACGGTGGAAGAAAGTGAGCGTCTCCATCAGCAGTATGAAGACTTGTTACTGCAGCATTACCACGCGCCGAATCCGGATGAATTGATCCTGGGGCACTGCAACGTTACAAAAAACATGATTATTGAGATCAAGGATTTTACAGGATCGGATCTTTTGGAAAGACTGGGCAGGAATCAGGAACAATTCTTTATCGGTATGGCAAGCTCTATTGTAGACGAAGAGGAAAAACAGGCGTTTTTGGATTCTTTTCTTAATGCGCCGATGCTGGCTGCCTTTAAACAAAAAAACAAAGAGCAGATACAAAAATGCTTCCTTAAGTTTCCCGGGCAGAAAAACGGGTGCTATGTACAGATCAAAATGAGTCTGGTGGAAACGCCGGATACCGGCGATGTCACAGGAATCCTTACAGTAACGGATATCACGGATCAGACTATGTCCGACCGAATTTTAAATCAGATGTCTTCTGTGATCCATGACTATATCGCTGATGTGAACTTAATCGAAGATAATTTCCGGATTTTGAGCAGCAGGAGTAATGCACATCTGGTTCCGGATTCCATCGGCTGCTATTCCAAGCGGGTAGCGTATATGGCAGAAGCCATCGTTGTTCCAAAGGATAGGGAACTATACTCAAAGGCGCTGGATCCGGAAGAGATCTGCCGGCGGCTGCAGGAGGAAAGTTCTTATATTGCCACATACTCTGTTATAGATGAGGAAGGTGATATCCGCACCAAGAATATGACGTTTTTCCCTATTGACCTAAGGATCGGACGGGTCTGCCTGGTATGCACGGATATCACGGATTCTGTCCGGGCGCTGGAAAATGCACTGGCTTTTGCCAGGGAGGCAGACCGGGCCAAGAGCGACTTTTTATCTTCGATGTCACACGATATCCGGACACCCATGAATGCCATTATGGGGATGACGACGCTGGCTCTGGCTTTTCCGGATGACCGGGAACGTGTGGATAACTGCCTGCATAAAATTGATCTTGCGAACAGGCATCTGCTGAGCCTTGTCAATGATGTGCTGGACATGAGCCGGATCGAGCGATCCAAAGTTGTTATGAACCTGCGGGAACTTTCGATTTCTGATCTTGTGCAGGCGGTCTGCGCCATCATCGAGCCGCAGGCGAAAAGCGCTGGCCTACAGTTTTTTGTTAAGAAAAAGGATAGCTGCGGGGAATACTTCCAGGGCGATTCCCTGCGGATCAACCAGATTCTGATCAACCTGCTTTCCAATGCAGTTAAATTTACACCGGAGGGCGGCCGGGTAGATTTCCTGATTGAAGGAATCGTTCCGCTAGAAGAGGAAAAGCATATCCGCTACCGGTTTACCATTCGGGATACGGGGATCGGGATGCCGGAAGACTTGCTGAAACACATTTTCGAGCCGTTTGTCCGTGCAGCTACAGCCATGCGCATCGAAGGGACCGGGCTGGGGCTTAGCATCACCAAGGGACTGGTGGAGCAGATGAATGGAGAGATTACAGTGGACAGCCATCCGGGCAAAGGAACCGTGTTTCAAGTAGAGCTGGAATTTGAAGCAGCTGTGAATGCGGAAAGGGCATGTAAAAAAGCCAAAGTGGGAAATTCAGGCTGCCGATCTGAAAGACCTTTCACGGGCCGTACCTTTCTGATCGCCGAGGATCATCCGATCAATTCAGAATTGCTTAGTACCCTGCTGGAAATGGACGGTGCTGATTCGGTGGTGACCACCGACGGCGTCCAGGCGGTTCGGGAATTTGAAAGTACGGCACAGGGAACGTATGATGCGATCCTGATGGATATCCAAATGCCGAATATGACGGGCTATGAAGCGACACGCGCCATACGGAAACTAAACCGTCCGGATGCGGGAACCATCCCGATCGTAGCTATGACCGCCAATGCTTTTTCAGAAGATGTGCAGGCGTCTCTGAATGCCGGGATGAATGCCCATGTGGCGAAGCCCATCGATGTAGAAGTGCTGCGCGATACACTTGGCAAGGTACTGAATGATATCTGAAAGAGGACAGCTATGAAAAAAGTAGAGAATAAAAAAACAATGGACCAGCTTCAAAAAGGGCAGCATCTGAGTACCCTCAGTACCGTTGTGCTTATCCTGTTAATGCTCATTTACCTCATTATGACCATCGAAAGCTCTGCTATGCTGGCGAAGCAGACCGATATCATTTCAGACCATCCCTTTGAGGTGGTGATCGCCGTCGGAGATACAACACAATATATCTCAGAAATGAATCTTCGTACCGGACGTCTGCAGCGCCACCACAATGCGGAGGATGTTGAGATTACTACTGCGGAATTAGAAAAGTTACAAGCATCGATCCAAGAGCCGCTGGATAAGATCGAAGAGTTGTATCTGGGAGACAGAAGGGATATCCGGGCACTTCGGGATACTTTGATGTCTTTAGAAATAAAGCAAAAAAACTTCCTGGAGTATGTTGCCAATGAAATGGTAACGGGAGAGGAGATCGAAGTATATGAGCAGAAACATCTGGATCCCTTATATTCAAAAGCATTAAAGGAAGCGGAGCGTATCACAACAGTCGCACAGGAGAAAAAGGTGGGATATGGAGAAACATCGGAATCCCTGCGGAAGATCACGCTCGTCAGTTCTATCATTTTGATGGTGCTGATGGTTGGTACTCTGCTGGTTTCCCAGTCTGTGCTGCGCAGACAGCGCAGGGAGCTTGTTTACCGCAACAGGCTTTTTGATGATCTTTCACTGAGCATCGACGACACCTTTTTGATTCGGGACGCAGAAACCGGCGAGATACAATATTGCGCCCTGAATATGGAACGGGTACTGGGAGCGAATCCTGACACAGGGGATTCTTATCAAGGACTAAAAAAAGAAGATGCCGAAATTTTCAACCAGGCCATTGCCAACCCTGCATTTGTTTCCCCCTTTGAGAAAACTGTGGAATATACGCGGCCGGATGGGGAAAAGCGCTGGATGCTGATCCGGATTTATAAGATACAGGCCTCGGCTCATTCTCAGTTCATCTCGGTCTTTTCAGACAGGACCGATGAAATCCAGTCTCATCAGGCACTGCAGGATGCCATGCTGAGTGCTCAGCAGGCTAATATGGCAAAAAGTGATTTCCTATCCCGTATGTCACATGAGATTCGTACGCCACTTAACGCTATCATCGGCATGATGACGATTGCGGCAGCACACGTCACGGACCCTGTACGGGTGGGGAACTGTATCACAACGGCTGTCCTATCCTCCAAGCAGCTGCTGTTGATCATTAATGACGTGCTGGACATGAGCAAGATCGACAGCAATAAAATGGTCATCCAAAATGAACCCTTTGATATCTTTCAAGTGGTCAATGCCTTTGTATCTACTGTGTTTGCGCAGGCGAAAGCCAAAGAGATTGAGTTCACGGAGATCATGGAAGGCTTTGGTGAACACACAGTATTTGTCGGAGACGAGCTTCGGTTAAGCCAGATTTTGCTTAACTTAAGTTCCAATGCGGTGAAGTTTACCCCGCCGGGTGGAAAAATTCATTTATCGGTCACCCGGATCGGTACCAAAAACAAAGTGGATATGATCCGTTTTGTTCTATCGGATACAGGGATCGGCATGACGCCGGATGCCGCTGAACGGATTTTCCAGCCATTTGAGCAGGCCGATGCTACCATTGCGGGCCGGTTTGGAGGGACGGGACTTGGTATGTCCATTACCCAAAATCTGGTATCGTTGATGAACGGCAGTATCCATGTGGATAGTGAGCAGGGCAAAGGTTCTTCGTTTCTTGTGGATATTCCATTCCTGCGGGGGGAAGATAAATTTGATGAACCTGATTTTGAAAATCAGAATCTGTCCGCGATGATCGTGGACGATGACTTACAGGTGTGTGAGCAGACCGTTTCTTTGATGGAGAAAATAAAAATATACGCCGAATATAGAATGTCTGGAACTGAAGCGATCGAGCGCCTGAAAGAAGTGCGCCGCCAGGGCGGCGATTTTGATATCTGTCTGCTTGATTGGAAGATGCCGGATATGGATGGCGTGGAGCTGGCTCGTCTGATTCGGCGGGAAATCGGAGCAGATGTTCCCATTGTGATGATCTCTGCTTATGACGTTTCGGAAATTGAGGACGAGGCCCGCAAAGCCGGCGTCAACGGTTTTTTGCCAAAACCTTTATACCGTTCCTCAGTATATCATGCGATCCGGGATGCGGTGGAAGGTACTATCATGCCTGGTGTTGTAGAAAAGCCATTGGAGGGAAAATATCTATTGTTGGTGGAAGACAACGTCATCAACCGGGAGATCGCCGAAGTGCTGCTGCAGGACAAGGGGGCCAAGGTACAACACGCTGCTAACGGCCAGGAGGCGCTGGAAGTATTCCTGTCCTCAAAGCCTGGAGAGTTTGATGCGATACTCATGGATGTGCAGATGCCGGTTATGAATGGATATGAGGCGGCACAGCGCATCCGGGCTTCCTCACATCCGCAAGCGATACGGATCCCTATCATCGCCGTTACCGCCAACGCTTTTTCTGACGATATCTCAGCTGCTTTAGCGGCTGGGATGAACGCTCATGTCAGTAAGCCGATGGACATCAGGCAGCTCTGTGAGGTGCTTGATGAAGTGATAGAAAAGGCGGGAGAAAAAATAAAAAAGTAAATTAGAATCCACAAATTTTTTAGGCAGCCGCAGTTTCGCGGAACAAAAAGGAAGGTGGGGCGGTATGGACAATACATTACATAGTCATAAATATCAGATACTGATGGATAATATTCCCAGTGGTGTACAACAGTGCGTAAATGACGAGTTCTTTACGATCATAGAGGTTAATCAAAGTTTTCTGGAACTCTTTGGATTTTCCAGGCAGGAACTGGAGGATCGGTTTCAGAACCGCTTTATTGAGATGATTCACCCGGCGGACCGGAAGAATATTCTGGTCGAAACATCGGAAAAACTTAAGGTTAAAAGCAAAGCAATCTTAAACTACCGGGTTCTTTGCGGTGACGGAAGCTATAAGTGGGTTGCGGATAATGCCCAGATGATCCGGGATGAAAACGGAGAGGAACGGATGATTTGCATCCTGATCGATGTTACTGAGTCAAGGAACGCCCGGGAGGAACTGCGCTTGTCCCTGGAGCGGCATCAAATCCTCATGGAACAGACTGCGGATATTATTTTTGAATGGAATATTTTGGCGGACACCTTGAGTTATTCCGGTAAATGGATCAAAAAGTTTGGTTTTGAAGCTATCACCGAGAATGTATCAGCCGGAATCCCTCTCAGCGCCAACATCTATCAGGATGATATACCAGTGATCTTAGCGCTCATGGAAGCTGCCAGGTGTGGAACGGCCTATTCAACCGCTGATTTCCGCGTCAAAAATGCCGAGGGGAAGTACATCTGGTGCCGAATCCGGGCTACGGACCAGTATGATGATGAAGGCGATCCACTCAAAGCTATTGGCGTGATCACGGACATTGATGCAGAGAAGCGGATGATGGAAGATCTGCGCCGCCGGGCGGAACGGGATGCCCTGACAGGTCTTTTTAATCGGGGAGAAACGGAGAGCCGGATCCGCCGGCATCTGGAAAGTAATCCAAATGAACTGTGCGCTCTGCTGCTGATCGACACGGATAACTTCAAGGCTGTCAATAATACCCAGGGTCATCTCTTTGGTGATGCGGTTCTGACAGAGCTTGCGGCAGGAATGAAAAAGTTAACACGACAGTCCGATGTGGTCGGCCGAATCGGCGGGGATGAATTCACGATTCTTTTAAAAAGTATTACTTCCAGGGAAAAAGCAGCGGAAAAGGCGCAGCAACTGCTTGACCTGTTCCAGCATTTGTTTGAACAGGGAAAACAGCCCATCGAGGTTACCTGCAGCGCGGGAATCGCCCTTTATCCGGAGGATGGAAAGGACTTTCCATCCTTATACTACTGTGCTGATCAGGCGCTCTACCAGGCCAAGAGCCTTGGGAAAAACCAGTATATGTTGTTTGATAAGGATAACGCTGTGCCGGTAGAGCAGACAGGGTATTCTGCGCTGGGCGCCTCCATCGATTCTGACCTGCAGACCGCAGGCGCATCCGGGGAGTTACTCAGCTACGTGTTTCAGGTACTCTATGACAACCGGGATATCGACCGCGTGATTCAGGCGATTCTTGAAATTGTGGGTAAACGATTCGACGTCAGCCGCGCATATGTCTTCGAGAACTCGGACGATGGCGAATACTGTGACAATACCTACGAATGGTGCAACGAGGGTGTTGTTCCACAGAAAGAGTTACTGCAGCATTTCCCATACAGCGACGTAGCGGGATATAAGGATCTTTTCAAAAATGACGCGGTCTTTTACTGCCGGGATATCCGTTCCCTGACACCGGAACAGACGGCCATGTTTGAAGCACAGGGGGTTTATTCTACCCTTCAGTGCGCAATCATGGAGGAGGATGCGTTTCATGGGTTTATCGGCTTCGATGAATGTACAGGTATACGGATGTGGACAAAAGCGGAAATCGCCACTTTGACATTGATTTCCCAGCTGCTTACCATATTCTTGTTGAAATACCGTGCCACCGACCGGGATCAGAAGCTGGCCATCCAGCTCAATACGATACTGGACACGCAGGACGCCTATATCTACGCTGTGGAAAAGGGTTCCTACGAGTTGTTATACCTCAATTACAAGACACGTACTCTGGATCCTGACGCTGAAATTGGAATGACCTGCTACGGTGCGTTTTTTGATAGGGAGAATCCCTGTGAATTCTGCCCGCTGTCCAGTGAAGTCAGTGAAGTCTACAACCCGAAATATGATGTTTGGAGCAAGACGAAGACTGCACCCATGAAATGGGGGGATTTGGATGCCTATCTTGTAACATGTT
This sequence comes from Blautia marasmi, assembly GCF_900258535.1. Lineage (NCBI taxonomy): Bacteria > Bacillati > Bacillota > Clostridia > Lachnospirales > Lachnospiraceae > Blautia > Blautia marasmi. The sequence continues at coordinate 583,422 of NZ_OIWX01000001.1, read as the reverse complement.
TCGATATTACGGAGTATAAACGGATGCAGGGCAAAAAATCCTGATATTGTCATATTGGGGTGGGAAACGAGAAATACGATTCATATTGATAAAATAATGAAAGTAGCTGTTTTGGTGCGGTAAATGCATGAAATTTTGTTCAAAAGGTGCATTTGAAAAAGTTGGATAGAACAACTCTGTTTTATAGACATAATGGAGTGAATCATGATGCTGGGAAAGAATCCAAAATCTAAAAGCCCGGTTTTTTTCATAAAACAAGACGGTTTTGTCCATTGGGGCAGAGCCGTTTTATTTTTATACTTATAACAGCTTATAGAACAGTTTTAACTTTTTATGAAAAAGGACAAAAGATATAGTTAGAGAAAATGAAAGATTAAGAGATAAATTGAGGAAAATTGGTTGGAGAAACCATCCAATATCCGGGAAGGTGGATTGTCCGAGGCACTTGCTATATATAATAAGCAGTGATATTCTAAAGTTATGAAGTTTTCACAGAGTGTATTAAGAACTTAGCGGATAGGGAGGACCTATGAAAAAATGGTTATCAGGCATCAGTATAAAAAGTAAGCTTTTGTTTTTGTTGGTATCGGTTTCTCTTTTATCCGTAATTATTCTGTTTATTTTTACATTATATGTCAGTGGTGAGTACGAAGAAAAGATTTATCAGATACAGAAGAATAATCTGAATATCATAACGGAAAATATCGAGAAGGAACTGATGGATATTAATGATATATCTCAGTTTCTTGCTTTTAACGGTGAGGTACAGGACAGATTGGTGATGGGGGAGACATCTGGAATTACTGATTCACTGGATTACGAGATGATTCGGCAGAAGCGGGAAGTATTTCATTTGATCAAGACATATAAAGGGCAGAATCCATACATTACATCTGTCATAGTTTATGGCAAAGCAGAGACATTTAATGAAGGCCGGGCCATTACATCGAAGGATGAGGATACAGCTAAGAGATACAAGAAAATCATGCACAAGACAGATACATCGGTCATGTGGATGCCTTTTAAGGGACAAGAAGCAGCACTGATTCTGATAAGAAAAATACCATATATTGGTAATCTGTCAGAGAGTGACTTGGGAGTAGTACAAATTGAAATCAACTTGGAAGCCATAATACAGAAACAATTTGAGCGGGAGCTGCTTACAGAAAACCAGTTGTATCTACAGATATTAAATGGGAATCGGGAGATTTATCATACAAGCGGTATGCCGGATTTCCCTCGGATGTCGGTTGATAATTCTGATTATCAAAAAGTCCGAAACAGAGGAATAGACTACTTTGTAACAAGCTTTGAGAATTCGGGCGTGGGTTGGAGCTATAAGACTTTTCTGAATATCAACCAGGTGACTGGATCTGTCAGAAATCTGAAAGCAGCGTTCATTATCTGTATAGTTGTTGGTGTTCTGATGGTTGTCGCAGCGAGTCTCCATATGTTTAAGGTAATGATGACACATTTTAACCGGATGGCAGAAAAGATCAAAGATTTTAACAAAGGACAATTCCTGCCGGAAACACAATATCAGGAGCGGAAGGATGAGATTGGGTATGTACATCAAAATTTTGACCATCTTTTATTGGAACTGCAGCGGCAGATAGAGGAAAATTACGTGAAACAGCTTTTGCTAAAAGAAGCTCAGTTAAAATCGCTGCAACAGCAGCTGAATCCTCATTTTTTATTTAACACACTGCAGACAATTAGTTGGAGTGCCAAGATCAACCATCAAAAAGAATTAGGTGAGATAGTAGACTCCCTGGGCAAGATGATGAGATTTAATCTGGAGGAGAATAGCGCCCTGATTACATTGGGCGACGAACTTGTTTTTATCAGGCATTATGTCAGAATCCAAAATTACCGTTACCGGGAACGGCTGCAGGTAGAATATAACATAAATGAAGAATTGTATGGAGAAAAACTCCCCAAACTGGCAGTACAGAATGTAGTAGAAAACGCAATAAAATATGCTCTGGAGATGATGATGGAGACATGCGTTATCAAGATTTATACAGTGACAGAATCGGAGGCATTCTACCTTCATGTGGAGGATAATGGACCGGGCATACGGCAGGATGTTTTGAGGACAAAAGAAGATACCAAGGGGCTGAGTGTTGATGGAATCGGAATAGGGCTTGTGAACATCCAGCAGAGGATGCAGCTTTTATTCCCATCAGAGTATTATTTTGAGGTACGCAATACCGGAAGTGGGACACGGGCTACTTTTTATCTGCCAAGAGAAAATGTAAAGGAGCATGAAGATGGACACTTATAAAGTGATTTTGATTGATGACGAAGTAATGGAACTGGAAGGAATCCGGCAGTTGGTGCGTTGGGAAGAATATAATGCAGAGGTTATTGGTGCGTACAAGAATGGGGAAGAAGGGTTGAAAGGTATCGAGGAGCTGGAACCTGATATTGTAGTTACTGATATGAAGATGCCGGTTGTCAGCGGACTGGATGTTATAAGACGTGCCCGCGCTTTTATCAAAGTTCCGGAGTTTATAATCCTTTCAGCCTATGCAGAATTCTCATTGGCGCAGGCAGCAATGAAGGAAGGGGTAGAAATCTACCTTCTCAAGCCTTGCGACGAATACGACATAGAGGAGGCACTTGGAAGGGCTATACAGAAAGTTGAGAAAAAATATGCATTAAAGAATGTTAAGCAGATGCTTTTCCGTCAGAGCATACAGGCATTGATTGAAAGTGGCGGTGCTATAAAGTATATCAAAGCAGTGGAAGAACTGCTGGAGGAAAGTGAACGTCTTTTCTGGATTGGGATAGAAGGAAGGCTGGACAATACCAGTGCAGGTGAGATTTATCGTTCTTTTTATGAAAACAGCAGTACAGATTTTACTTTTACTTCTATTATTTTAAAAGTGAATCAGGTGATCGGCGGATTTTATGTCAGCAGCGGAAAAGGAAATCACATGGAAGAATGCAGTGCGTTATTACGAGCGCTAAGTCTGAAAGCAGACCGCCTTCTGTCTTTAAGTAAATGCGAATGGGTTATGCCGGACGAAATCTTAAATGTTGTAAGAGAAGAGAGTAGCGGTGTGGAAGGAGGATTCCTTTTTGAGGAAGGGGAATGGAAGTATGTAGGTGAAGCCGATAAATCCAACAGCAGGAAGGTTACCGAGCAGATTAATGCGCTGAAAAAGGCATATCAAAAGCAGGACCGTGAGGCATTTAAAAGCGTGATACAAGATATATCCGTGAAAAATGAGATTCCGGCGGTCCAACAGATTTGCCTTGGATTCTATATTCAGGTTATCTGCGAGGGAAAGCTTCAGCCGGAAAAATTGCTGATGCTGCAGGATGATATTTCAGATGGCAGGAGTCTTCCGGATTCTGTTGAGGATACTTTAGGAATCCTGTTTCCTGAGGCAGACAGGGTACCTTATGTAGATGCGATTATCAGCTATATTGAGGGGCATTTGGACGATCCGGATATTAGCCTTAAGAGAATGGCAGAGGAGGTTGTGTTCTTAAGTGAAGATTATGTGGGGAAGACTTTCAGCAGCCAGACAGGCGAGAACTTCAATAATTTTCTAAACAGGAAAAGAATAGAAAAAGCAAAGTTCCTGATTCGTATTGTAGGAGTAAAAAAGATGCAGGACGTAGCAGAGCAAGTTGGTTATGGCAAAAATCCGTTATATTTCAGTAAGGTATTCAAGAAATATACAGGTCTGACGCCGAATGAGTATAAGAGCCAGCGATAAAGGAAGAGAGGGTATACGGATATGGATTGCCGATGCCTTCTTTTTTTGTTTGCAGTTTTTATGTATACTTTACAGGCAGCCATAAACCGTTATACGGATTTTTACATATCAGACAGCTGTTTTGTACATTGAGAAATTAGGCCATTCCTCCTATACTAAAAGAAATAAAACAAAACAGAAACAAAGGAGAGCGCTTGAGAAATGGTAAGTTCTGATATCAAAAAAAACAGTCGGATACAGAGACTTTGGGAAAGAAGCACAGAATTGTCCAAAAGCGGAAAAAGAAATGTCTATGTGGATAATGCAGAGTTCCTGGTCTATCACTGGTCCGGGCATAGCGCGGGGTTTTCACCTGCAACAGGGGAACTGGCTCTTTCAGATGATGAGAGAATTAATTTAGGGGACCATAATTGTCGTGTCGATGTGGGTACCCCATTTCCCTATCTGGACGAGATGCCTTCCAGAGTAAATGGATTTGAATACTCAGCCACAAACTGGGCTGAGGACTACGCTTTTTTTCTGGACCACAGTCCGGCAGAAATTTATCCGGATGAGACAATCGTCGGAGAATTTCATTGGCAATTGGATGAGGCTAGGAGATTTGTGTATCCTGATGAAGTGGTAGAACTTGGATTTGATTTACGTCAGATGGGGGCAGGCGGCACCAGTCTTGCACATACCTGTCCTGATTTAAGCATTGGGTTAAAGAAAGGCTGGAGCGGACTTCTGGAAGAGGTATTGGAAAGCAAAGCAAAGTGGGAAAAATATGGCAACAAAAAGAGATATGAATATCTGAGGGCCCAGGAGACTGTGGTACAGGCCATCATACGCTTTACCTTGCGTCATGCAAAACGTGCCGAAGAACTTGCGGCGGTGGAAAATGACAAGGAGCAGCAAGCACGGTACCTGCAGATTGCCGGTAATATGGAGCAGCTTGCAAAAGGTGCACCTAAGAATTTTGAGCAGGCAGTGCAGTGGATCCAGTTGTTCCAGGTCGTGGAGCGGATCAATGGGCATGGTAACGGATATGGAAGGCTGGATCAGCTTCTGATCGGCTTCTACAGAAAAGACATAGAGGATGGGATATTAACAAAGGAAAAGGCAAGGGATATCTTAGCAGAACTGTATCTGAAATACGGAGGGAATTATTTTTCATTTGGCGGCAGGGACAGAGAAGGCAGGGATGCAACAAACGAAGTCAGCTGGATAGGGCTGGAGGCATATGACATGTTAGGAGGATATAATCATCTGGGGGTGATGTGGCATGAAGATATGGATCCGGAATATTACAGCTACGCATGCGATGTTGTGACCAGACATGGCTGCGGCGTTCCTACATTGGTCAACTATGATGTCATGCGCGATTCCGAACTGTACAGCGGGTACAGTGAGGAGGATGCTTGCAATGTAACGTACAGCGGCTGTCAATGGTATTGCGCGGCAGGTGCAGAATACAGCGACCATGACTTAAATTCTTTTGTTCTGATTGCCCCCATGCAGAGGGCAATGAAGCTGGCGGAAGAGCTGCATACGGAGACATTTGAAGATTTCTGGGATCTGTATGCACAGGAAGTCGGTAAAACGGCACAGGCATTTACAGAGTTCAAGAATCGTGTCTATAAATGGCAGGACCGCGTGTGGCCGGAGATGGTTACGACGCTCTGCATGAAAGATACCATTCAGAAGGGGCTGGATGTCACATCTATCGGGGGACCGCATAATGCATTTACATCAGTGAATGTTCTTGGTGTGCCTAACGTGGTGGATTCCATGTATGCCATAAAAAGAGTAATATTTGAAGAGAAAAGATATACGATGAAGGAACTGAATGAGGCGGTCAGGGAGAACTGGAAAGACCGGGAAGTGATGCGGCAGATCATGCTGAATCAGGAGAAATTCGGAAATGACATGGATAGGGTCGATGCAATGTATGTAAGGGTAGCCCGGAATATCCATGATACGCTGGAAGAGCAGAGAAATATCAAGGGTTTCCATTTCCGGGCATCCCTCTTCCAATACATGGGGCATACTTATGCCGGTCCGATTTTGGGAGCCACGCCTGATGGAAGATTTGCTGAGGAACCGATCGCCCATGGATGCAATCCCATGCATGGAAGGAATCAAGAAGGCATTACTGCTACAGCGAATTCCTTACTGAAAGTACCGTTCAGGGAATATCAGGGAGGTTCTCTTCAGATAGAACTGCAGCCGAAATTTTTTGACGGAAAGGAAAATAGAGGCGCCTATATTGAGCATTTTTCAAAGGCATATATGAAGAAGGGCGGCATACAGATCAATTTCAATGTGGTTGATCTGGAAAAGTTAAAAAAAGCAGTAGATGATGAAAAAAATCCGGAGTATGCAGATATTGTAGTGAAGGTGACCGGATATAGTGCACATTTTGTGGTTATGGACCATGAGTTCAGAAAGGAGTTCGTGGAACGGGTTAACTATGAAAGTGTTTGACAGGAGGGCACAATGAACGAAGGACTTGTGTTTGACATACATAGGGGAACCACACATGATGGGCCTGGAATGCGGACTACTGTTTTTTTAAAAGGGTGTCCCCTGCATTGTACATGGTGCCAGAATCCGGAAAGTATCTATCCCGGAAGGGAACTGATGTGGGATGCAAAAAAGTGTATCGGCTGTATGGAATGTATAAAAGCGTGTCCGGTAAAGGCGCTGACCGCAAATGACAGCGGGATAAAGACAGACAAATCTGCCTGCCGTAAGTGTTTTGCCTGTGCAGCCGGCTGTCCGTCAAAGGCAATGCAGATAGTGGGGAACCCCTGGGAAGTTTCCACCCTTGTAAAAGAGGCTTGCAAAGACAGAATGTTTTTCGAGGATTTTTCAGGAGGCGTCACCGTATCTGGCGGAGAACCATTGTTACAGAGTGAATTTCTCCCGGAATTCTTAAGAACGCTGAAGAAAGAAGGCATAAATACGGCTTTGGATACTTCTGGGTTTGGAAGGCAGGAAGTCCTCCATGAAGTCTATCCGTTTGTGGATACATTCCTGTACGATATAAAATTTATAAATGATGGAATGCATCAAGCGCATACTGGGGTAAGCAATAAAATTATATTGGAAAATTTGAAGAGTATTGCGGACAGGATCCGAAGACAAAAGGACTCCCGCCTGTGGATACGGACTCCGCTCATACCAGGGGCAACTGCAGCGGAGGAAAACATAGAGGAAATCGGGCAGTATATCCGGAAAGAATTGATCGATGTGATAGAGCGGTGGGAACTATGTGCATTCAACTATGTATGTAAAGACAAGTATATTAAAATGGGACAATACTGGAAGTATGCGGAATGTACATTGTTAGACTGCAGCACAGTAGAGGATCTGGCTTCGATTGCTGAAAAATATGCAGAAGGACTTGTTGTTGTCTCAGGGCTGACAGCACAGAAAAAGTAAGGATAATAGAAGAATTAGAAAAAAGGAGACAGGATATGAAGAAACATTACTATCAGACATGGGAATCTGTGAAGGAACATAAGGTACCGCAGTGGTACGAAGACTGTAAATTTGGTGTTATGATTTGCTGGGGACCATATTCAGTACCGGCATATGCCCCCACGAATTTGGAATTTGGTGAGGTGGCAGGCGATGAGGGATGGTTCTGTAATAATTCGTATGCAGAGTGGTATTTTAATTCTGTGAATGTAGGAAAAGGACCAACCTATGAACATCATAAAGCCACATATGGGGAAGATTTTCCATATGAGAACTTCGTGGATATGTGGAAAGCAGAAAAATGGGAACCGGAAGAATGGGGACAGCTTTTTGAGGATGCGGGCATAAAATATGTGGTGCTTGTAACAAAACAGCATGATGGCTTTTGTCTTTTTCCAAGCAAATATACAGATTATAACTCAGTTATGAGAGGACCAAAGCGTGATATTACAGGTGAATTGACACGGGCAGTCGAAAAGCATGGGATTAAGATGGGAACCTATTATTCAGGGCTTCTGGATTGGACATATGAAGATACTCCCATATATGGGGATACGCAGGGATGCTTTTATAACCCTACTTCAGCATACGCGGATTATGCTTATCTGCAGAGCAGGGAGTTGATTGACACCTATAAGCCATCTGTATTTTGGAATGATGTGGGATGGCCGAAACAAGGAGAAAATGCACTGCCTAACTTATTTGCACACTATTATAATACTGTGGAAGACGGTGTAGTGAATGACAGATTTAACGGATTGTACCATGATTTTACAACCAAAGAATATCTGAGCGGAGAAGGAAACAAGAAGGAAAAATGGGAATTCTGCAGGGGAATGGGAATGTCCTTTGGATATAATGCGGAAGAACGTGAAGAATCTATGATAACAGTCCCGGAACTTGTACATCTGTTGGTAGAGACAGTATCCAACAATGGAAATCTGCTCATAGATATTGGACCAAAAGCGGATGGCACGATTCCGGCGGAACAGGTAAGCCGGCTTCAGGCAATCGGCAGATGGCTGAAGTATAATGGGGAAGGCATCTATGGTACCAGATGCAGTGAACGGGAGAATGAGCAGCAAAACGGAATGGATATTTTTTATACAGCGAAAGATGACAGGCTGTACGTTTTCGCAGAGTTAAAGGGTGCACTTCCAAAAGAGATTCGTATAAAAGGAATAAATTTGGAAAATATGGTGACAGCCCTTGATGAACGGGTGAAGTTTACATGTAGACAAGATACAGAAGGAATACTGATTCAGGTAGAAGAAAATGCAACTGGTTATGAAATGGTTGGTTTTGAGGTGAAAACAGAAAATTAAAAAAGAGAGGGGTTAATATGAAAAAGAAAATCATAACAATGACGCTTATAGCTGTTACATTACTTTCAGGCTGTTCCTCTGATGCAGGAAGCAAGAATGGGGATAATAGCAGTTCCCAGGGAGAAGGCCCTGTTAAGCTGACATATGCAAAGATGATGAATGGCACTGCAGCTTCCGGAGTGAAAGGTGGGCAGACACCAGAGGAAAATGACTATATAGACTATTTGAGAGAAGAAAAAAATCTGGATCTTACACTGGCATGGAGCGCCATGGAGGATGACTATTCAAATAAACTATCATTGAATATTGCAGCAGGGAATCTGCCGGATTTCTTCGAGGTAAGCGATTACGATACATTCAGGCAGCTGGTGGACAATGGGATTGCGGCTGATGTGACTGAAGCATATAATAATAAAGCATCTGAATTACTGAAGGAATATAATGAGTCGAGCGGGGGCAGATACAATGATGCAGTTACGATTGATGGCAAACTGTATGGGATATCCAGCGGAAATATGGGATATCAGCAGCAAATTTTGTGGCTGCGGGCGGACTGGCTGTCTAATTTGGGGCTGGAGACTCCGCAAACTATGGAAGAGCTGGAGGAGGTGCTCCGGGCATTTACAGAGGATGATCCCGATGGTAATGGCGCTGATGACACTTTTGGTCTGACAGTTAACGCTACAAAACCTGTCGGTGATACAAATGTAGGCGGGGTATACGGTCTTGATCCTATCTTTTATGCCATGAATGCTTTTCCTCAGCAGTGGATGGAAGATGAAAAAGGTGATATTTATTATGGAAGTACCGGGGAGAATATGAAGGGTGCTCTGGAAATTCTTCAGAAATGGTATACGAATGGATATATTGACAAGCAATTCCCGACCAGGATTGGTACTGGAGAGACACTGGGAACAATTACTTCGGGGAATGGGGGCGCATTTTTTGGTCCATGGTGGTCATTCCCGAATGATGCTACTGTTTTACAACAGGATTGGATTCCGGTAAATTGTCCGTTGGATAGCGATGGCAAATATAATTATGTGGAATTATCACCTTTTTCACATGTATTTGTAGTGAATCAGAAATGCGAGAATTATGAAGCAGTGGTTGAAGCAATTTGTGTCAGTCTGGATGCGGGCAGGGGAAAGGATAAAGAGGGGTATAAAATTCTCCAGGACATCGCAAATGGTAATGGGGTATATGTTACGCCTTTGGGTCTATGGACCACTGATTATTATGATATTGTTCCGAAGCTTGGAAAAGCATGTAAACAGAATGTGGAGAGCGGTGAGTATGAGGAATATACAGGTCTGACAGATTATGACAAAGTAGAAATTGAGAACTGTCGGAAATGGGCAGTGGGAGAGGAAAAAAGTGAAGCGCTTCAGTGGAGTTATTATTCACGTGTCTTGGCCAGCAATATTCTGCAGAATAAAGAGTGCAACCCTATTTCAGCGGCATATTACTATACTACTGAGTCATCAGCGAACATTCTGCCGTCTTTAGATAAGATGGAAGATGAGATGTACTTTAAGATCATAACCGGAGAAAAAAGTGTAGATTACTTTGATGAATTTGTGGAACAATGGTTCAAACTTGGGGGAGATACATTGACCAGTGAGGTTATGGCGGCAATAGAGCGATAAGATTGGAGGAGATTATCATGAAGAGGAAAAGATTGAAAACTCAGTCATATTACCACTTTATGCTTTTGCCGGGGATGATTCTGTTATTGATCTTTGCCATCGTCCCTATGTTTGGGGCTATAATTGCTTTTCAGAATTATATTCCTTCTAAGGGGATTTTGGAATCAGCATGGGTAGGGCTGGGTAATTTTAAAAGATTATTTATGCTTCCTGATTTTAAACAGATTTTAGGGAACACATTTTTCATTGCTATAGGCAAGCTTGTGTTGGGGACCATCGGTTCCATTGTGTTTGCACTGTTATTGAATGAATGCCGTATGGTGAGGCTGAAGAAAACAGTACAGACAGCAGTATATCTGCCACATTTCTTATCCTGGGTCATATTGGCAGTGATGTTCTCCAATCTGTTTTCCCTGACCGGGGTTGTAAATCAGATCGTTACCTTTTTCGGCGGAGAGCCAACAATGTTTTTAATAAGCAACAACTGGTTCCGTCCCCTCATGATTTTAGGCGAGACGTGGAAAGAATTTGGTTATGGGGCAATTATTTATGTGGCAGCTATGACGGGCATTGATCCTACGCTTTATGAGGCAGCAGGGATGGATGGCGCAGGTCGCTGGAAGCGTATGCTGCATGTGACTTTACCGGGTATCATTCCTCAGGTTGTCCTTATGACGATATTAAATATTGGACAGGTATTAAATGCAGGATTTGACCAGATATTTAATCTATATAGCCCGCTTGTATATGAGACTGGGGATATTATTGATACATATGTTTATCGTGTGGGTATGATTAATCAGCAATTTAGTTTGGCAACAACTGTGGGGTTATTTAAATCGGTAATCAGCTTTATACTGCTTTTCGGGGCATATAAACTGGCAGATAAGCGGCTTGGCTACAAGGTGTTCTGATTAGGAGGGGAATCTAAAATGAAAAAAAGAAGTTTGGGGGATATAGTTATTGCTGTTTTCCTGATTTGTTGTGGATTGCTCTGTTTGTTGCCTATACTGAATACACTTGCAATTTCATTCAGTGATAAGTCCAGCGTAGCACAAGGACTTGTGGGATTTATCCCTGTTAACTTTAATCTGGCATCATATAAAGCAATGCTTGGGGATGAGCAGTTTTGGAGATCCTTTGGTATCTCAATACTACGTGTAATATTGGGTACTGGTATTAACGTACTTATGTGTATCATGATGGGATATCCATTATCAAAATCTGATAAGGCATTTAAAGCGAAAAAGTATTATATGTGGATTATCATTTTTACGATGTTGTTCAGCGGTGGTATGATTCCTACTTTTATGGTTGTGAAGAATCTGCATTTACTGGATACAATCTGGGCGTTAGTACTTCCGATGGCGGTACCTGTGTTTTATGTGATTGTTCAGATGAACTTTTTTAAAGCTATACCAGAGGCTCTGGAAGAATCGGCATTCCTGGACGGTGCAAGCCCATGGACGATTTTATGGAAGATTTATGTACCGCTTTCAAAGCCTGCGATTGCAACAATAACTTTATTTTCAGCAGTCAATCACTGGAATTCTTTCTTTGACGGTAAGATATACATAAACTCATTGAGTAAAATGCCTTTGCAGACCTATATACAATCATTATCTGCGGAAGTGAATATGAGTACTATGGCAAATATGAATGCCCAAGATTTGATTGAACGTATGGCTATGTCAAGCTTGACATTCAATTCAGCAAAGGTAATTGTATCTATTATTCCCATATTATTGATATATCCCTACCTACAAAAGTATTTTGTGTCAGGAATGGTAATGGGAGCAGTAAAAGAATAGAAAGGAGTAATGATATGGAGGGATTACGTTTCAGACAGGTACATCTGGACTTCCATACATCGGAACACATTGCCGGCATAGGCGATGCGTTTGACAAATCGCAGTTTAGGGAGGCTTTGATCAGAGGACACGTAGATTCTGTCACATTATTTTCTAAGTGCCATCACGGATGGTCTTACCACCCGACTATAATAAATGAGAAACATCCAAATCTGAACTTTGATTTACTGGGTGAACAGTTAAAAGTATGTGAAGAGCTTGGAATTAAAGCGCCCATCTATCTATCAGCAGGTTTGGATGAGAAAGAAGCAGTACGGCATCCCGAGTGGCTGGTCCGTAGGAGTGACGATAGAGCGGATAATTTGGCAGATTTTGTTTATAAAGCTGGCTACCATGCGCTATGTTTTCGTTCGGATTATTTAAATCTTCTCTTAGCAGAAATTGAGGAAGTCATGCAGCGCTATCATCCATGTGGGATTTTTCTGGACATTTCGGCAGTAAGACCTTGTTATTGTCATAATTGCCGTAGAGATATCCTGGCCAGAGGAAAAGATCCCAGAGACATAGAAGCTGTCATGGAACAGGCGGAATTCGTGTATGCAAATTATGCAAAAAGCGTTATGGAAATTGTACGAAAATATAGTAAGACATGTACTGTGTTCCATAATGGGGGACATATTTCCAGAGGGAGGCGTGATATAACTTCCTTTAATACGCATCTGGAACTGGAGAGTCTGCCTACCGGAGGATGGGGATATGACCATTTCCCCATGTCTGCCTCTTATGTGGCGAATCTGGGAATGGAGTATCTTGGAATGACAGGAAAATTCCATAGTTCATGGGGAGAATTCGGAGGATTTAAACATCCAAATGCGCTCAGATACGAAAGTGCCCTATCTCTGGCACTTGGAGCTAAGTGTTCTGTTGGAGACCAGCTGCATCCTTCCGGCAGAATGGATATGGCAACTTATGATTTAATTGGAATAGCCTACCGGGAAGTAAAAGAAAAAGAAAAATGGTGTAAAGATGCTGTACACTGTGCTGATATCGCTGTGCTAAGTGAAGAGGCAGTGAACTGTAGTGTCGCAGACAGGGATATGAAATTCTGGGGGGACATCGGGGCAAACCGTGCCCTTCTGGAAGGGAATTTTCTTTATAGTTTCATTGATTGTGAGGAGGATTTTTCCAAGTACCAGCTATTAATTCTGCCTGACACCATACGCCTGAATGAGACGCTTTGTGAAAAGTTGACTGCCTATCTGAATCAGGGTGGAAAAATCTTTGCCAGTGGTAAGAGTGGGCTTTATCAAGATACAGATACATTTGCATTGTATTTTGGGGCTGATCATAAAGGGGCTGCGGAGTATAAACCAAGTTATGTCCTATGGGATCCCAAAAAGAAAGAGGCAGCGGCGAGGGTGATATATGAACAGGCATATCAACTTGCGAATGTAAAAGGAGAGGTCTTTGTGGAAAGGCAGAATCCCTATTTTAATAGAGATATCCGGAACTTCTGTTCCCATCAGCATACGCCAAATAACTTGACAGAAAAATATCCGGCAGGAATTGCGACAGAAAATAGTATTTATATAGGCTGGGACTTATTTAGTGATTATGGAAAGTGGGGCAGTCTTCACAGTAAGCAGTTGATCATAGATGCAATAGACAGGCTTCTGGGCGAAGACAGGACGATCCAGGTATCCCTTCCGGACAGAGGAATCGTAACCTTGACAAAACAGGTTTCTGACAAGCGGTATATATCGCATTTATTATTTGCTTATACGAGCATCCGGGGTGAAGGGCATATAGGGGAGAGCGTTTATCCAATGGAAGTTATTGAGGATATAATTCCGCTATATAACGTGGAAATGACAGTAAAACTTTCTGAAAAGATAACAAATGTTTATCTGGCACCTCAGAGAGAGAAAATACCGTTCCGACAAGAAGAAGGACGCGTTTCTTTTGTTGTACCCAAGGTAGACTGTCATCAGATGATAGTTTTGGAGTATTAGTGTGACAAAGAAAAGAGAATAAGGTGAGAGTTTGGCATTCAATCGGCAGAACCTTTTAACCGGAATTACTGGGGAGTGATTCCGGTTTCTTTTTTTGAATATTTACTGAAAATATCGGCAGAACCTATTTGTATGAACCTTCTACAAAACAGTAAATAGAAGCGAGATCAACAAGGAATAAACCGAAAAATATCATGGTATTTACAATTAATATCATGGATTAGTGAGGTACTTTTACTTATAATATGAAGCATAGAAAGGGGGTAAATAAATGAGTCTATTACCAAAAAAGAAAGGAAAAGAACAAAGTGCTTTAGCACAAAAAACATTATGGAAATCCATTAAAAGCAATAAAGTACTGTTACTTATGATGATACCCGGTGTCATTTATTTTACCGTATTTTGTTATGGCCCTATGTATGGGGTTGTACTGGCATTCAAGGATTTTCATATTACGGATGGAATCCTGGGAAGCCCTTGGGCGGGCTTACGGTATTTTGAACAGGCATTTAGGGATCCATATTTCTGGAAAACGGTGTTTAATACTTTGATCATCAGTTTTGCAAAACTGATAGTAGGATTCCCGGCACCCATTATCTTTGCTATACTTATAAATGAGATGGTCTTTCCTCGTTTTAAGAAAGTAGTACAAACCTTTGCATATCTTCCTCATTTCATGTCTTGGGTAATTTTGGGAGGTATTTTCTTTTCACTGCTTTCCATCAATGGTCCAATTAATAGTATCTTGGAATTCTTTGGCATGGAAAAGATTATGTTTATGGGAAGTAAGGAGTACTTTCGAGGAGTATTGGTTCTGAGCGATGTATGGAAGAGCTTTGGATGGGGATCTGTGTTATACTTTGCAGCCATTGCAGGTATTGATCAGGAGATGTTTGAAGCATCAAAGATGGATGGTGCAAACAAAATACAAAATATTATTTACATTATCCTGCCGGCTATTTTTCCGGTAATCTGTATCAATCTGATTTTAAGCTTATCAGGAATCTTAAACGGGGGCTTTGACCAGGTGTTTAATCTTTACAGTGAATCTGTATATGAGGTGGCAGATATCATTGATACATATGTATATAGACTGGGTCTGAAAAATATGCAGTATAGCTTATCTACCGCAATTGGACTTTTTAAATCCGCAATAGGGTTGATCATGATTGTTGTCGTGAATTTCATAGTGAAAAAAGTGGGTGGAAAGGAAAATGCATTATGGTAAAGAAGAAAAACAAAATTAAAAAGAGCAAAGGAGAAATTGCTTTCAATTGTTTTAATGTCATTTTTATGGCAGTGATCGTAGTAATTACCTTTTATCCATTTTGGTACATAGTGGTTGTTTCGCTTAGTAAAACGGCTGCCGGAGGTGGATTTGCCTTGTGGCCGGATGAGATTAGCTTTAATGCCTATAAAGTTTTATTGGATTATGAGGCAGTATGGACCGGATATAAGAATACCATAATCCGTTGCCTGATCGGTACGTTTTTAAGCGTTGTGTTCACGGCAATGACAGCATATCCTCTCTCAAAGAGGGATCTGCCTTTTCAAAATTTCTTTACAAATTTCATATTATTTACAATGCTATTCAGTGGTGGCTTAATTCCCACATACTTACTGGTAAAAGATCTGCATTTGTTTAATACGGTTTGGGCACTTGTTTTGCCGGGCATGCTGGGAGCTTATAATATCTTTATCGTCCGTAACTTTTTCCGTTCGATTCCGGCAAGTCTTGAAGAGGCTGCCCTGATTGACGGGGCAAACTGGTTTTATATATGGTATA
Organism: Blautia marasmi; assembly: GCF_900258535.1. NCBI lineage: Bacteria > Bacillati > Bacillota > Clostridia > Lachnospirales > Lachnospiraceae > Blautia > Blautia marasmi. The sequence continues at coordinate 567,640 of NZ_OIWX01000001.1, read as the reverse complement.
AGATAATTATCCCGCTGTCCAAGCCGATACTTGCCACTATTACACTTTGGATCTTAGTTGGCCACTGGAATTCCTGGTATGATGCCATGCTGTATATTCAGGACAATGATAAGACCGTAGTGCAGATGATATTAAGAAAGATAGCCATTGAGAACAACGCAAACAGCGTGAGTTCTATAAATGCATTGATGTCCAAAATACAGGCAGGAAGCGTGATGCCGTCTACGAAAATGTTGGAAGCTGCAATTACTGTGGTTACCATTTTGCCTATGCTGATCGCCTACCCATTTTTACAGAGATATTTTGTAAAAGGAATTATGGTGGGTTCTGTTAAGGGGTAAGTGCTTCAGGAAATCTGGATGGATCCGGAGGCCTAAATACAAAGAAATATAAAAAAATAATTTGCAGGAGGAATGAAAAATGGTAAAGGGAAAGAAAATGTTAAGCTTGTTGCTTGGTTTATCCATGGCGGCCGGACTGTTATCCGGCTGTGGCGGAAAATCGGATTCGGAATCCGATTCAAAATCAACATCAAAAGCGGATGGAAAAGAGGGAGATTCTATGGTATTGGATCTGGCTATCCCATGGCCCGAGAAGTATACGGAAGATCAGCAAGTTCGTAAGATGTTAGAAGAAAGATATGATGTAAAATTTGAATATCATGTAAGTCCCGGAAAGGAAGGGGTTAATCTGCAAATCGCTTCAGGCGATACCCCTGATTATATGGTTGAATTTAATGTCACCGATTATTGGAATCTGGTGGATCAGGGAGTCTTAGCGGAAATTCCGGTAGAAATGCTGAAAGAACATGCTCCCAGATACTGTGAATGGGTAGAACGTGAGAGCGGCATGGGAGAAAATGTGTGGGAGCAATTTATGAAAGATGGAAAGAATTATGCCATGCTAAACTTATGGACTCTGGCAACCAGCGGTAATGTTATGGGATACCGTCAGGATCTCCTGGAGGACGCAGGCGTTGAAAAAGCTCCGGAGACGATTGATGAGATGGAAACAGCCTTTAAGGCTATAAAGGACAAGCTGAATATTCCTGCGTTTGGCGCCGAAGGGGCAACCGTGGAGGGCGCTGAATGCATGACACCTTTTGGAGCCATATTCGGAGCCTTCGGAACTTACCTGTGTAATTATGAGGAGGACGGAGAATTAAAATATGGTCCCATTCAGCCGGAAGCAAAACAGGCATTGGAAGTGCTGAACCGCTGGTACGAAGCAGGCTATATCGATCCTGAATTTATAATCACAAAACATGAGCAAATGAATGAGAAATTTGCTAACAGTGAAATTGCATCAGCGTCTTGGGCATGGTGGAACTTTACGCCAAAAGAAGCCTTTTTCGGAGGAGATTATTATGAAACAGCTCATGAAAAAGATCCGGAAGTCTCCTTTACCCTTACGAACCCTCCAAAAGGACCGGAAGGCAAATCAGGTATGACTCAGCAAAATCCTATAATTGGGGTTATTGTATTCGGAAAACATTTAGAAGATGAACCGGAAAAACTTGCAAAATATCTGGAAGTGTTTGACGGATCCTTTGACCGTGAAGTTCAGGATTTACTTTACTACGGTATAGAGGGAGAGACTTACACATATGACGAGGAGAACGGCCGTACATGGCTCCCGCCCTATGATACACAAGAAAAACGTAACGAATTTGGTATTGACCTGTATCTGCTTCCCGGATGTTTTAATGACTATGATCTACTGGCAAAGTATATGACACAGCCACAGTATATGGATATACGCACAGATGCTGAGACTAAGGGTACCGGAAAATATGATGTGCTGGCCCCGTATTATCGTCCTGTCTATAATGAAAAAAGTGAAACGATAAACAAAATATATCAGAATGCTTACCTTGACTTTATCACAGGGGAACGTCCCATCAGTGAATTTGATCAGTTTGTGGAAGAATGGCTTGCAAACGGAGGAAAAGAAGTTCTGGAAGAAGGCGAAGAAATATACAAAAATATCCAGTAAAACAGGGAATTAAAATGCGACTTTCATGGTAAATAATGTATAATGGTTTTAGGATGAAAACGTGACAATTATTTAATATGAATAGGCAAAATATCGCGCTGGCTGCTGCGGGTATCTCATGCACAAGCGTATAAAACATCCCGCAGGGCAACAGCCGTGAATAGCAACGATAATTTGCCTTTTCATATATACGCGAGGTGAATCATGAAAACTGATAAAACATTAACCATGAAGCAAATTATATTACGTTCCTGTATTCTTCTGTTTGTGATACCGTTGTTGGTCTTTGGCTGGATTTTATTCTATTATTCAGCAAAGACCATTCATAAACGTATCATCGCAGAGCAGCAAAGTGTTGTGGGATTAATGAATTTGGTCCTGGAAAAGCAGCTGAAACAAATGGAACAGAATGCAAGACAGATTTATCTGGATAGCGAGGTTCAAAGGATAGTAAAAGAAACGGATTTTAAAAATTTCAATTCAAGGCTTGCAGCAGATTATCGATATCTTGATGATTTTATGGATTCCATTAATGCGGATAATAGCGATTTGAAGATGGAATCCGTTATTTTAGTGACAAAAGAAGGGGATTTTTATACAAATTCTTTTGTGTCAAAACAGTTTATGAGAGATATTGTTTTGAAAGAATGGTGTCCCGCTGCACAGAAGGAGAATGGAAAAAGTGTCATTATAGGGGTTGCAAAGAATGATGAGAATAAGGATGTTTTAGTGCTGGGGAAGATGATGAAACATCCCAAGAGCCTGCAATTTTTGGGCACTCTTTTCACTACATACAGTGTGGAGGAATTATTTCAACCCTTGCAGAGCCGCCTAAGTGATACCACAGATATTTATGTTGTTAAAAATGATAATACTGTGCTCTATTCTGATGCACCAAATATGGATGAGTTTGCAGAGTTCCTAAACACTAAACGTGCTGCTTTGGAACAAGAGGGGTATCTCGAGGCGGAAAAATCAAATAAAAAGATTGTTTATATCGCATCTGCAAAGGAAAAAATGAAACTCTGCGTGTTTAGCTGTATCTCTTTTTCAACGGTTCGTGCACAACTGTTGAAGCAGCAGATAACTGTAATTTTTTTAGGAATCATTTGTATTATACTGTTCACGGTATTTATTCGCTATATTAACCGTAAATTATACAAACCTATTGAGGCCATTACTAAAGGAGGAGAAAAAGGTGATGTGATCAATGGAACAGATAGTGACTGCTATGAATTAAAGCAGATCAGCGATACTATCATGTCCCTTTCCAAGAAGTCAGCGGATGGGGAAGCGGAGATTGTAAAATTGGTTGAAAAATGCGAAAGTATAACCCTTGAGAAACTGCAGGCACAGATTAATCCGCATTTTTTATATAATACGCTTACAAATATTAAGTATATCTCCATTTTAAACCATCAGGATCAAATCAGCCAACTTATTTCAGCGTTAGTTAAGCTGTTACGCAGTACAGTAGGCCGGGATGGAAATATGATTTCGTTAAGCGAAGAGATTGAAAATGTAGAGTATTATATGCTGATCCAAAATGTTGTTTATAAGGGCAATATCCGTTTTACCATAGAGATTGAACCGGATATAAAAGATTTGTTGATCCCCAATTTTATACTGCAGCCATTGGTTGAAAACTGTATCTTCCATGGTATCTATCCAAGTGAAAAGGGTGGTGAAATCACCATTTTGGGGAGTAGAAAAGAAGAGGGAATCCTTCTGCAGATCAAGGACAATGGAGTGGGATTTTGCGAAGACAGTCTTATTAATTTCATGCAGACAGGAGAACAAAAAAAGAGTGAACATCTGACCAATCTGGGAATAAAAGCAGTGCATAAAAAGATACAATTGTTGTGCGGTGATGATTACGGAATCAAAATATTCAGCAAGAAAAATGAGGGCTCTGTGGTAAATATTAACCTTCCCTGCATTGTAAAACAGGAGGCAGACCAATGATCGATGTATTAATTGTAGATGATGAACCCATGATTATTGAGATCCTAAGGAGAACAATAGACTGGAAGAAATATAATATGCGTGTGGTAGGGTGTGCCTATGATGGTTTTGCTGCAATAGATTTTTTGAAAAAGCACGATGTAGATATCGTTTTTACAGATGTTAAAATGCCCCATATGGGAGGGTTGGAACTAATAGAACGGCTACACGAGTTTCTGCCCGATTTATTGTTTGTGGTGATCAGTTCATATAGTGATTTTAACCTGGTCAGGGAAAGTTTTAAAAATGGGGTAGAGGATTACATACTAAAGATTGACATTGATAATGAAAAGGTTCTGGACAAACTTTTGAGTAAACTCAAATCCAAAGTGGAACTGCGTAATCCTATGGCTGGATCAAAATATCCAACGGAACAGCTCTTGCAGAAAATCAATCATGAACAAGCCTATTTAGAGCAGTGTGTATTTAGGATGATGACCATAACACTGGAGGATAATGTAAAGACGGTTCTGGTGTCTGAACTGCTTTTTATACTTCGGGAAAATGCAGCACATTTTGTATTCGGATTCTTTGACTGGAAGATCATTATCCTTTGTTTTGGAGAAGATGCAGAGCAGGTTTCAAATATCTGTGATTTCCTGGTACAAAAAATACATAGTGATCCGGAGGCAGATCAGATCCTCATCGTTGGTTCCAGTAACTGCTTGGGGTATAAAAACTTAAATGAACTGTATGATCAGGCAAAACAATCCTTAGATGCCGGATTTTATCACCCACGTGAGGCTTATTTTCAATACAAGAATACTTCAAATAGGGAATATTTGGCGGCCTATAAGCGCTTGATGGAAATGACATCTAAATTAATGGAAAGTGTATCCATACATGAATTATCAAATGGGATAGACCATCTCTTTTGTATTATTAGTAAAGAAGAGACCACACCAAGTCTGATAAAAGAAAATCTGGTGAGTTTTTTTGGGGAGATCCATCGGGTGATTGATAAGAAATTTGGCAGTATGGCAACGGAAAACCTTTTAGCCCTTACAGGACTGATCTTATCAGCAACTGACTATGCGGAATTAAAAGAGCTGTGCAGCAATAAAATTTACGAACTAAGTTTGAAATTGAATGATCAGATGAATATTCCGTTATCCGATGCCATTCAGGCATATATACATATGCATTATCACAATCCGAATTTGACCATTCAAGATGTGGCGGATGACCTCCATGTAAATCAGAGAAGTATCAGCAATTGCTTTGCAGAAAAAATGGGCATGCATTTTAAAGATTATCTCAACCAAATCAGAATTGAGAGGGCAAAAGAGATTTTGGCAAATTCCTCATTACGAATAAACGAGACGGCAGCCCGGGTTGGTTATTCAAGCGTAGAACACTTTTCACGCCTCTTTTCAAAAAGTGTAGGAGAATCACCCATTAAATATCTAAAAAGAAATAGACCGTAAAATAATAACCAAAGAATGATGGAAGCGGATAAAGTTGAAAACAGGAGATTGAAGAAATGGATGCAATACAAAATTTAGCAAAACGTGTTCTGCCGAAACACTGGGAACAAATAAACTTTGAAAAGATACAAGCTGTTGGAGAACAGGATGTCTATGAAGTAGATACGCTTGAGGGAAAATTAGTGATCAGGGGTAATAACTACATAAGCATGGCTGTGGGACTGGGGTGGTATCTGAAACAAGTTGCAAATTGTAATCTTTCTTGGTGTGGAAACCGGATGGAATTGCCGCCGCTGCTCCCCCCTGTAGCCAAGTGTTTCAGAACTGTGATCGAACAGAAATACCGGGTTTACATGAATTATTGTACCTTTAACTACTCCGCATCATGGTGGAACTGGGAGCGGTGGGAGAAGGAAATCGATTTTATGGCATTAAACGGTATTAATATGCCCTTAAGTGTCGTTGGGATAGAAGGTGTTTGGCGTGATACGCTGATCGAGTTTGGATTTACGGATGAAGAAGCACGTGAATTTTTATGTGGCCCGGCATTCTTGGCATGGCAGTGGATGACAAATATTGAAGGATTCTGCGGTCCTCTTCCAACAAAATGGATAGAATCCCATGTGGCTCTGGGGCAAAAAATAATAGAGCGTGAGCGGAGTTTGGGAATGCAGCCCATACAACAGGGATTTTCAGGCTTTGTTCCTTTGCTTTTGAAAGAAAAGTATCCGGATGCAAATATTATGAAAAAGGAAGAGTGGTTTGGCCTGCCTGCCACAGGGCAGCTTGATCCTACAGACCCTCTTTTTGAAAAATTGGGCACTCTCTTTTTACAGAAACAGAAAGAGTTATTTGATACAGACGGGTTCTATGCAATCGATCCATTTCATGAGAGTGAGCCGCCGCTGAACACCACAGAATATTTGGAAGCGGTAGGTGATTCCGTTAAAAATTTACTGACAAACTTTGATCCAGATGGTGTTTGGGTTGCACAATCCTGGTCAATACGTCGTGATATTGTGTCAAGAATGGATAAAAAGCATCTTCTTATTTTAGACTTATGCGGAGAGAAGCATACGGAAACCGATAATTTCTGGGGGTATCCGTTTGTTACCGGTACGCTTCATAATTTTGGCGGCAGAACAAACCTGCATGGGGATTTAAAGATGCTGGCATCTAATCCTTATAAAACAGTGTCCAAAATTGCGCCAAATGTATGTGGAACGGGATTGTTTATGGAAGCGATCGGACAAAATCCTGCATATTATGATTTGGCGTTTACCCAGCTGACGGGGAATGGGACAGTGGATCTGTCAGAATGGATGGATAAGTATATGCTGCGCCGTACCGGAGTTGACTCGGCAGAGGTGCGCAAAGCGGGAGAAATCCTGTTAAAAACAGTTTACATGCCTGGTACAAACGGAGTGGAAAAAAGCTCTATTGTTGCTGCAAGACCTGCAGTCCGGGTTAAAAAATCCGGTCCTAATGATGGATTTCACTATCCTTATGGAAATAAAAGACTATTTACAGCATTAAAGCTACTTATGGCTGCTAAGGTGAATGCAGACGGTGCACGGTATGATGTGGTTGATATTTTACGCCAGGTACTGAGTAATTATGGACAAGCTTTGTATACAAAGGTTGCGGATGCTTTTTTAAACAGAGATGCAGAAGCTTTTAAGGCAGAGTCAGAGTCTTTTCTGGAATTACTTTCTGATATGGATATACTGCTGTCATCACGGTCTGAATTCCGGTTGGATAAGTGGATTGGGGATGCGCGCAGCTGGGGAGAGACTTCAGAAGAAAAACATTATTACGAATGGAATGCAAGTGTGCTTCTTACTCTGTGGGGGACCACGGATCGAACTTATATTTTTGACTATGCGTGGAAAGAATGGTCGGGAATGATTGAATCATTTTACAAACAAAGATGGAGCAAATTTTTTGAAATGCTTACCCGCTGTCTGGAAAATGATGAAGAATATGTGGAGGACGATCTTCCCCAGATTTTTGAACGGCAGGCTTGGCGGGCGAATGCGTTCTATAACTTATTAGCGGATTGGGAAACTGCGTGGACGACACAGACAAAGGAATTTTCAGGAGAAAAACCTGACGAACTTGAGATAGTCAGTACTTTAATTTCAAAATATGAAGACCGTATTTAGTGTTAAACACAACTATATATAAAAGAGGAGAATTGTGAATTATGGGCGTTACCGGAGAAATCAAAAAAGATGAAAATTTACAGGAAGAAATTGTTGATAATGGGGTTCATCTCTATTCTGACCATAAAGATTATATCCCGCCAAAGGAGCAGGCAGTTAAAGAAAACCTGGCACGTTTTATGGGTCTGAAACTGGGTTTTATGGTACATTGGGCGCCTGCCTGCCAATTGGGAATCGTGGAGTCCTGGGCACTTTCAGACGGAGATGAAAGCTGGAGCCGGCAGGACATTGACTGGACAGATGATATGGATGAATTTAAACAGCAATACATTGATTGCAATAAAACCTTTAATCCAGTCAAATTCAGGCCGGATAAATGGGCTGCATTTGCTGAGGAATGCGGTTTTAAGTATCTTCTCTTCAATACGAAACATCATGATGGCTTCTGCATGTTTGATACAAAGACCACGGATTATAAAATAACAGATTCATCCTGCCCGTATTCAACGAATCCGAATGCGGATATTGTTGGAAGAGTATTCGAGGAATTTAGAAAGAAGGGAATGGCTATTTCGGCCTACTTTTCAAAGCCGGACTGGCACAGTGACTACTATTGGGCAAAGCAATTCGGAGATGCAGTTGACAGGAATGTAAACTATGACATTGATGAGTACCCGGAACTTTGGGAAAAATTTGTTGAATATACCCATAAGCAATTGCTGGAGCTGACGTCTAATTACGGTAAGATTGATGTCCTTTGGCTGGATGGAGGCTGGGTGAACCCGGAGATCAAAAAACAGGATATCCGATTAGGGGAAGTGGTAAATACCATAAGAAACACCACGCAGCCACACTTGATTGTAAGTGACCGTACTGTTTCGGGAGAATATGAGAACTTCATCACTCCGGAACAGATGGTTCCGGAAAAGCCAATTCCTGTTCCATGGGAAAGCTGCATCAGTCTTGGAGAAGGTTTTTCATATTCTTATTCTGATCACTATAAATCAGCACATGAGCTTGTCCACCTGCTGATTGATATTGTTGCGAAGGGTGGGAATCTGGCGCTGAATATAGCACCGCAGCCGGATGGTAATCTTCCGGAGGAAGGTATGAAATCTTTATATGGACTTGGAAAATGGCTTAAAATAAACGGCGAAGCCATATATGAAACCGTTGTTTGCGAAACCTTAGAGTCCAATGAAACCTATGCCTTTACACAAAAGGCAAACGCTATTTATATGTTATATAAGTATAGTGATGGTTCTATTCGCTTACCAAGAAGCATAGAATTAGCTATCTCAGATCCTGTTCGTGAAATACGCCTTTTAAGAACCAATGAAATCATTCCTTTTGAAAAAAATGCAACTGGCATTACTATTTTAACCGCAAAATTAGAAGTGGCAGTAAGTGATGCAGAGCATTGTGACTGTTTTAAAATAGTAATGGAATAACAGAAGAAAAAGCACCTGCAAGGATATTCTGTTCGGAGACATAGTAACGAAATCATTAACCGGCAACGAATGGAGCGCGGACGATCAGTAAAGGATTGTCTGCGCTCTATCTTTTTTTCCGGTACACCTGCGTAGTTTTCCTAAAGTCACGCTTTTCATGAGGCTTTTTCTTGTCAGAACTGCGTAGTAGGATTCCAACAATCCACTGTAATAGCCTATAAAGTCTGGCTTTCAGCTTTTAAGCATATCATCTGAAGGAAGTCTGCCAAAAACAGCCTTATATGTTTTGGAAAAATAGGAGTCATTCTTGAAACCGCTTAAAGCAGCGCTTTCACTGACGCTGTAATTTCCCTCCAGCAGCAGGCTTCTCGCATGCTGGCATTTGAGGAAATTTGCATACTGAATAATTGTATTGCCTGTCATTTCCTTAAAGGCATGACATAGATAAAACTTACTGTATCCGGTGTCAGCACACAATTCATCGATGGTAATATGTTCAAGAAAATGTACACGCAGATACGAGATTATCTTTTTTACCACCTGTACCTGCTGATTCTCTGTGGATTTTTGTTCGGCTGTATCATCAATGTACTCTCGCATCAAAAGGATGACAATAGAAATGATTTCTGTCTGCACAGCCTGTTTATAATAAGCATCCTTTCTTTCCATTTCCGCGATGATTCGTTTGATGGATGCTTCCATTCGGGCATCCTTTATCTTTTTCTTAAAAACAAACAGATGTGGCTCAAGTCCCAGAGGGCTGTACAGCGCACTCCCCAGATCAAGGGAATACATGCGGCATTCGGATTCCGTAAACCCATCATGGATATCTCCGGAATTGACAATGGCGATATCACCCTCTTCCACGAAAATGCGGTCACTGCCGGAAATTACCCAGCCCTGCCCGTATTCACAATAGACGACCTCTATACAGTCGTGCCAGTGGAGATACGCATCGTCAGGATGACTGGCTGAGAGTACCCTGCATCCAAAAATAAGCGGAAAATCCGCATCAAGGTCATTGTGTAATTCATATTTCATATATCATCGTACACCTTTCCGGAGAACAATATTGTGTTAACTTATGGCAATATCCTTTCTTTTGATTCTTTGGTTTCTAGTATATAATGATATTATATTCTGTGTCAAATGATATCAGCACGGACAATATAGGCGTAGTTTTTTCGCAGTGGAATCCCCCTATTTCCCGAAGTGCAGGCAGAAAGCGTTAAGGAAGCGATAACTTCCGGTTGGTCGAACTGGAAAATCAGAATTTGAAAGGAAGATGTAGATGAAAAACATTTTTATACATGGTTCGGGTCATATGTCAACAAGTTGGAATGAAACGGTTTCATATATGAATAACAATAAAGATATTTTGTGTCCAAACTTATCCTCAATTCTTAACGGAAAAGAGGCCAGTTATAATAATTTATATTCTTTATTCGCTGAATATTGTAATGATAATGACGGACAAATAAACTTATGTGGTATTTCGTTAGGAGGTATATTGGCATTAAATTATACTTTGGATTTCCCTGATAAAGTAAATTCATTAGTTTTAATCGGGACTCCGCATAAAATTCCCAAAGTAATGTTTAGTATTCAAAATATAATCTTTAGATTTTTGCCAAAATCATTGTTTGAGAATATGGCATTTAATAAAAAAGACACTTTCATATTGGGAAACTCTATGAAAGAATTAGATTTCAGCAACAACGTCAATAGAATAAAATGTCCTACTCTTGTGATTTGCGGAAAAAAAGATAGTGCTAACATGAAGTCTGCATATTATTTAGCGGATAATATCCCAAATGCCAAACTAAAGATCATTGAAAATACGGGGCATATTGTAAATGAAGAAAATCCGAAAATTTTAGCAGAAATATTAAACGAATATTATAGTGAAACCAAATAAAACACACCATGTTTACGGAATACAGAAAGGTAATTTCCGGTTTATCGGGCAGAACAACATATGATCAAAGAACCGGATGCAGAGCTGATAATCACTTGCCCGGAGGTGACGGGGCCGGCAATGGAGGATAAACTATGAAGTGGAAAAAGGAATACTTGGTTTCATCAATGCTATTTGCCATAGGTGCGGTAATTTGGATTACTACTATTCCCCTAAACTGCCATGATAGGGGTACTTTTGATACATGGTTTCTGCTGCATTGCTGTTGTGCACTTTTGTTCAGTGCCGCGGCTATCGCTTTTTTTATTAAGTACAGACGCAGCGGGCAGAATAAGGATGGCAAATAACATCTGGTGTCCGGAAATGATGAACAAAAGTACATAATATGGAGAAGATGCTATAAAAATCGGCCTGAAGGTGCGGGTGCTGTGGGTTTTATTCTAACATCCCGGAATATGGAGAATATGATGTCCTGTTCATCAATCTGATGGGTGAGGCCATGTATGCAGCCATTTATAGGAGCCTTGAACATAAGCCGTCGATGGAGCAGCTTGCTGATTAGTATGAAAAAGCAATGAACACCAATCCTGTAATGCAATTTTTGATCGCTGCGGTATTTGGCATATAATGAACCGACCTGTGATCCCAGAAGCAACTATGGCTTTATGCCGGTATGATTACGGAATGGCAAAACTGGCGAATACGATTTTATAAGAGAGCAGACGTTGGCTGGCGGCGGGGCGGTCATCATGAAAATAGACATTCAGCTTTCTGACAAACCGTTTAGGTAACTTAATAAATCCTCTTTTCTTAGTGGTTCTGCATGGCTTAAAACGCAGTAAATGCAGTCCGTCGCTTGAATCATATGCACCAGTTTCCGCAGCTTGCTTTTATCCATATAACCATTGTTAAAAAAATCTTCACTTGTGGCATCTCCCAGGAAGAGGACTTTTTCCTCCGGTACATAAACACAAACGGTATCTTCAGAATGAGGGGCTTCGGTGTGATATATTTTTGCGGTCATTCCACCTAAGTCTAGAAGAAGCTCTTTCCGGAATTGAATGTCGGACAATACGATATGCAGTTTTGTTTCACCATGATATTCTCGTTCAAAATAAAGATCCTCTTTTTTTAAACGATTAATATACGACGGTTCAAGAGCTTTTTCTTGTTGCTCCTTCAGGAATAAATTTGTTTTTTCGTGGGCGATGCTGGCTCCATGAATCCGGCTCATGCCAAATGTGTGGTCGTAATGCCAGTGTGTTATGACGGTAAAATCAGGTTTTTTAAGCCCTGCTCCTTTTAATTGATCATAAAAGTCATCAATATGTTTTGCTGAATATCCAGCGTCTATGGCAAGCGAAAATCTGCTTCCTTTCAAGTACGCAAGCATGGGACGATCTACTTCTGCTTCATGTGGCAGATAATAAATTCTATCGGTAAGATTTTTTATGCCCATTTTTTATTCCACCTTTCTGGTAATTTTTATTTTTATGGAATCGCATTTTCTATGTCTGCAGAAAACATCGTATCTATCGTAACATCGCCCGTCTGTTCTTCATATTCTCTGGTTCCTGCCCTATTCACATTTTATCATCAGCCGGCAAATCTGTCTATTCTGTTACCGATTTTGGGCAGGATCATGGAAGGCTCCCCGACAAGCATTATCATGCCTTTGATCAAAGGGATGAAATGCAGTCGTTGCGATAATTGTCTTGTTGGTATAAAGGAAACGATGGAGCAAGGATACTGTAAAAGTACGGATTTTATAGGATTGACGTGCATAACTCAGATAAGAAGATAAAAGAGCTGCGGCGGGGTAAGCGCCGCAGCTTCTTTTATCACAACGCGCAAAGGTGCTTTGAGGGTAATGCCCGGGCAGTCAGAGATCATTCTTATTCAGTTTTTGGTCCAGGGATACAACCTGGCAAAGTGAAACTCCAGGGCTTCTGCTGGAAGCTCAGTGTTGCCCCTCCTGTAACATCTATAGTCTCACCAACCATAAAGTCAGACATATCTGTACACAATGCAAACACAGCGAGTGCAACTTCGTCGGGATTCATTGCCAGAGGAGTACCTCCGGAAAGTGCATGCTGATCAGCCAGTAATTCCGTGCCATAGTAGTCTGCAAGCTTTCCTGAATTACAGATGGAACCTTCAGAGAGCATGCCTCCCGGGGCTACACAGTTAACTGTGATGCCATACTGACGAAGCTCTTTCGCGACGCCCATGGTCATACTGGCCACAGCTCCCTTCGCTGCATTGTAGTGCGTCATCATGCCAATACCTGTCACATCACTGCCGTGTCTGGCTGCAGAGGAAGTAAATACGATCTTACCTTTGATCTTATTGCGTATCATGGAGCGGGCGACAGCCTGAGCCATAAAATATTCCCCTTTCAGGTCAGTATCCATAACCCTGTCATACTCCTCTTCCGGCATATCAACAAAGGCAAACATACTCCAGGTTGCCGCATTGGCAACCAAAATATCTACCTTGCCGTAGGTTTTTTCTGTATGATCCACAACTTCATAACAGGAAGCAACATTTGTAACATCGGTTTTGTGCCAGGTGACTTCGCGCCCCCTGGCTTTAAATTCGCCTTCGGCTTTCCGGCCCTTTTCCTCATTGCGGGAGGCAATCATAACTTTTGCGCCGGCCTCGCTGAGACGGTTTACCACATTGTATCCCAGGCCCGAAGCTCCTCCGGTAACAATGGCAGTCTTGCCTGCCATATTATTTATGAATACATCCTTAAGACTCTGTGCATGTGTTACATTATCCAGTGTCAGGTTGGCGATCATCTCAGGAGTGATCGGGGGAGACTGTTCGTTACTCATAATTATTCTCCTTTTCTTCTTTCATAATTGATTCAGGTGTAATATACTTAAAATTAAGTATTCTGCGTTGTCTGGCTGGCAGATTATAATATAGATATCTTTGGTTTTGCATAGAAAGGGTGGAAAGTTGTATGGATGATATTATTTACGCATTTCCTAAAATTAAGAATATAGATCCCTCTTGTTATATTGATGCCTACAATTTGATCCTTGAATGCAGCAATGCTCACAGTCCCCGAAGTTTTGCGGTGAGATTCCTGGAGCTTGCCGGTGCCATGTGTGCATTTGACCGGGCTTTTGTGTTTTTTCTGGATGCCAACGGGGAAATATCCGGAGAATATACCATCAATATTCAGGACCAGTGGGTAGATGAATATCTGAATTATTATCTGGAGTGTGAAAAATGCCCTCCCCAGTTTTCAATCAAAAAATCCATGTACCATGCATATGAGCTGCCTAATTCACGCATAATAAAGTGGTCTGATGTACCAAAATCTGAGTTTTTGACAAACTATATCCATGCACAGAAACTGACGTATTCCTGGGGATTCTCTTTCTTTGATCTAAATGGTAAGCATCGGGTTGTATTTTCCCTGGACAGGATCCAGGATAAAATATTTTCAGAGATAGAGATCAACCGTCTGCAGCTTGCGCTTCCCATACTGAACAATATGTACCGTAACTTTTATTATCAGGGAACAGATAATAACGCCAGAAAGGGAGAAGCCGGCTGGACGGAATATAACTTTACAAAACGGGAGTTCGAGATCGTCAATCTGTTATGCCAGGGTATGAGTATCCGGAATATCAGTTCAGCACTCTATATAGCGAAGACAACTACATACAAGCACATTTCCCATATCTATGAAAAAGTAGGTGTTTCATCACAAAAAGACCTTCTGTTCAAGCTGATGAATTTATAAAGCATAGAAGGCCGGTCTGTCGGGTGACATACCGGCCTTTTCATCCGGGATCAGGTGATCAGAAGTTTGTCATCATGGTGTTGAATTTATCCAGTTCTTCCGGATTCATGTGATAACCGTTCTTGTCCTCTGGATAAGCACCGGTGCGGACATCATTTGCCCATGCACCATAGGCCTGGCACAGGAAAGGCATTAAATTGGCATATACCTTTGCGTGGGAGGCAGGAGTCGGCATCATTCCAAAAGTATCCATGTCTACCATCTCAGAGCCGTCACAAGGTGCGCCGGCGGCGATAGATACGACAGGCACCCTGAGTTTTTCAGCAATTGCCTGAGACACCTCCATAGGAGTAAGTTCAATAGTCATGCCGCCCATACCGTTTTCCTGGTACTCATATCCCCATTTGAAGATACGGAATGCATCTTCAGCAGTCTTGCCCACCTTTTTATAACCGGTTGCATTCGTCTGCCAACCGGATATGGCACCGATATGTCCATAAGTAGGTACATAATTGTCGGACATGAATTTCAGAATATCGTTGGTGATTCCCATGGGAAGCATGGAGTCAGCACCATCAAATACCCATTCGGCACCCCAGCGGACAGCTTCTGCTTTATCAACATAAGTTGCAGTAGGCATATAGAAATTAATGTGAATGATGTTTGCATATTCCCGATACTTAATGATGGATAAACCTGCAGTGCTGAGTTGGTCATCCAGACGGGCGAATCCACGGGTTGACAGAAGAGACGGCATACGAAGAATATCACAATCCACAAGCTCCGCTGCCA
This sequence comes from Blautia marasmi, assembly GCF_900258535.1. Taxonomy (NCBI): domain Bacteria; kingdom Bacillati; phylum Bacillota; class Clostridia; order Lachnospirales; family Lachnospiraceae; genus Blautia; species Blautia marasmi. The sequence goes on along the minus strand of NZ_OIWX01000001.1, from coordinate 552,125 downwards.
TACCGAATACAGGACCTAATTCCGCAGGGCACATCTGCACGATCTTTTCCCCTTTGTCTTTCATCTTCTGCAGATAGGCCAGACTCTTTCTGGTCTTGGACGCAGTTGACATCTTAATGTTTTTTTGTTCTTCCATTAAAAATACCTCCTTTTTCTTTATCCGTTACTTGGTTATGAGACAATCATATCAGCCATTACATGAATTAAAAATACTAAAACATTAGTATATTAGTGCTTTTTTGTATAAAATACTTAATTTTAAGTACATCTTAACAATATTTTTTGTGCTAAATTTGTCTTAGGATATTAGAGCGTGTCTTCTGAAATGAACGGTCAGACATATTTTAGGGTAAGAAGTAGCTGTGACGGGAGAATGCAAAGATTGAGGAACAGGAGGTAAAACGGACAATGATTTTATATAACCAGGACGCACGTGAGAAAATGCTGATCGGTGTTGATGCCATAGCAAATACAGTAAAGGGTACTCTGGGACCCGGGGGAAGAAATGTAGCATTATATCAAAAGGCAAATATCAAAGGTGCTTCATATGCAGATGCTCCTGCGGCAGGAGCGCATATTCTGATCACCAACGATGGTGATACAGCTGCACAATCCATTGTTCTGGCAGATCCCATACAGAACATGGGAGCACAGATCCTCAAAAATGCTGCGGATAAAACCAATGCGGCGGCGGGGGATGGGACAACCACAACAATCTTAATGGCGCAGGTATTGCTTCATTATCTGAATCGGTTGATCATTGCCGGTGCAGCGCCGCTTTCGCTGCGAAGAGGTATGAAGAAAGCGGCAAAACAAGTAGTGCAGCACCTGGAACAGATGGCAGTTCCGGTGCTGAAAACAGAAGAGATAGCCGCAGTGGCCTCAATCTCCTGTCGGGATGAGGAGCTTGGACATCTCATTGCCGAAGCTTTCGATAAAGTGGGAGTGGAGGGCGTGATCACGTTGGAGGATTCGGGGCGTTTTGAGACAACTATGGAGGTGCAGGAAGGGATTGTATTTGACAGGGGATATATTGCCGCTGATATGTGCACGGATACCAAAGAAATGATCGCGGAACTGCATGACCCTTATATCCTGCTCTGTGATACCAGGTTTACAGATTATCAGGAACTGCTCCCGTTTCTGCTTATTGCGGCAGAGGATGAGCGTTCCTGCCTGATCGTCTCTGAAGGTGTGGAAGGCTCTGCTCTCGGGCTGATCAATAGAAACCGCAGGGAAGGTGACATGCAGATCGTCTGTGTGAATGCTCCGGAATACGGAGAAGGCAGACAATGGCGGATGGAGGATATAGCTTTGCAGACCGGGGGTGTCTATATCAGTAAACAATTTTTGCTGAATGTAAAGGATGTTTCAAGAGAGATGCTTGGAACTGCCGGTCATGTAAAAGTTACGAAGAATCAAACAATGATAATGGATCCGGGCGGTGATCCTGAGAAGATTTCCGGGCGTATCAGGGAGCTGCGGTTTCTATCCCGGAACACAGACTACGAATTTAATCGGAAGCGGTACAAAGAAAGACTGGCAAAATTTGTATCCGGTGTCGCTAAAATCCATGTGAGCGGGCAGACCGAACCGGAGATATGGGAGCGGAAAATGCGTATGGAAGATGCTGTAAATGCAGCCCGGGCCGCCATAGATGAGGGGATTATTCCCGGCGGAGGTATCGCGCTGCTGAACATTGCGCCCAAAATCGAGGAATTCGCAGCACGGTTGGATGGAGATGAGCAGGCCGGAGCTATGGCAGTCTGTTATGCTCTAAAAGCACCGGCGGTGCAGATACTTGAAAATGCAGGTGAAGACGGTAAGTTCCTTACAGAAATACTTTTGACAAAGGAATCAGGTACAGGATACAATGTGGACACGAACCAGATGGTGGTCATGATGGAGGAAGGGATCATTGATCCCGTCAAGGTAACACGTCTGGCATTTGAAACGGCTGTTTCTGCAGCCGCGGCCATCGCAACTGCGGAGGCCGCTGTTTCAGGAAGCGATAAAGCGGAGAAATAATATGGATAGAGAAGAAATGATCAGAAAATATATTTTGGAATACAACATTGAAGTTCCTGAAGAAAGAATTGCGGAAGAACGGAACTATATTCAGCGTGAGATGCGCCATCGGATGCAATATGATACCCTGACCACCGGAGCGCACCATTTATTTCCGGGACAGGAACTGGAAAATATGAAAGAGGAATTAAACCAGGCTGCCTATTATGAAGCAAAATATGACATAGTTATCCGTGATATCATCAAGGTACAGAATTTTTCTGTTACAAATGAAGAATTAAAAGAGGAGGCCATTTCTATGGCAGAACGGCAGAACAGTACCGTAGATATGATTAAACGTTTCTTTGGAGAAGATTTTGCAATGCTTGCAGGTGATGTAGAGAGGCGGAAGGCTGAGGAATGGATCTTTGTTCAGGCGGCAGGCAGGCTGTCGGATCAAAAAGGAACGTATGAGAAGCATTGAAGGTAGGGTGTGTGCTTTTGCGTGTGGAGCGGCGAGGATTGATACCAACCGGCCATCCCCACATGGATGGCCGGTTGGTTGATATTAGGATAAGAATACATGATCCGGCTGGCATTTTACATGCAGCGGATATCCGGTTGTTTGACAGCCGCAAATTTTATAGAGCGGAAATATCTCTTACATCGGCCCATTCATGTGTTTGGGCCGATTCTAATATGGCATCAGAAATCAATTCAACTGCATATCCGTCACGGAAATTAGGGACGGGTTCTGTATCTTCCTGCAAAGAACGGAAGAAATCATAGCATTCAATAATTTTTGTTTCGGTATATCCGATGCCGAGAGCGGGGATTGGCCATAATCCGCTGCCGTATGGATGATTGGGGCCTGTGTACACCGTGCGGAATCCGCGTCTGTCTGCAGCATCACTGGCAAAGCAGACCTGAAGCTCGTCACGGCGTTCGTAGTTAAAGAAAATAGACCCCTCTGTCCCGTGGATCTCAAAGGTGATATAGTTGTTCCTTCCCCAGGCGTTTCTGGTAGCTTCGATGCTTCCAAAAGCGCCGTTTGCGCATTCTACCATAAATATGCACTGGTCATCCACGTCCACCGCTTTTTTAGGCGCATTTTGTTCCACGCGCGCATTGCCGAGACTGTCGGACATGCCGGACTGTAAGGGCCTTTCTTTGATGTAAGTTGCTGTCCGTGCGTTCACCTTTTTAAAATCTCCTACAAGAAAGCGGAGCATGTCTACCACATGGGTTCCGATATCGCCCAGGGCGCCGCTTCCGCATATTTCTTTTTGGAAACGCCAGGATAGAGGGGAATCAGGATCAGCTGACCAGTCCTGAAGATAGGTACCGCGGAAATCAAGGATTTCACCGATGGCACCTTCGTCAATATATTTTTTTGCAAGCTGTACCGCGGGCGTCTTCCGGTAGTTGAAAGCCACCATGGTCTTAACATGATTCTTTTTTGCAGCCAGGTACATTTCTTTTGCTTCATCGGAGGTTAGAGCAAGAGGCTTCTCGCAGATAATGTGTTTTCCCGCTTTTGCTGCTGCGATGGCAATCTCGGCGTGTACATTGTTTGGCGTACAAATATCCACAACAGAAATTTCCGGATCGTTTATAATATCATGCCAGTCTGTGGAATAAGCCTCGAAAGCCAGCTTTTCCTTAGCGTCCCTGGCTATGGATTCATTCATATCTACGATCATTTTTTTGACAGGGATCGCTGGAGCCGGCCAAAAAAACATTGGCATACCGGCATATGCGATAGAGTGTGCTTTGGCCATAAAACCGGCTCCGATAAGTCCTATATTTATTTTCTCTGGTTTCATATGTTTATTTCTCCTCTCAAATAACAAATTGTCTCATGTAACGGTAAGAAAGTCGGAGGGCGTCCAGCACCCGTTCGGAAGAACTCTCGAAAGCTTTGTCTTCTATTTCTATGCAGCTGTAACCGTTGTAGCCGATATCGGTCAATGCGGATACATATTTTCCCCAGTCCACGTCTCCCAGTCCGGGGAGTTTTGGGGACATATAGTCTAAGGGGTAGGCCATGGTTCCTACATCCTCCAGCTTATCCTGATAGATCTTTATGTCTTTATAGTGTACATGGAAGATTTTTTCTTTGAACTCATATAATGGCTTGATGTAATCCATCTGCTGCCAGACAAAGTGGGAAGGGTCGTAGTTTAAACCGAAGTAATCGCTTGGGATCAAGTCAAAGGCTTTACGCCAGATTGCAGGGGTGGTCATAAGGTTCTGACCGCCCGGCCACTGCTCGGGGCCGAAAAGCATTGGACAGTTTTCAATTGCTATTTTTACTTTGTACTGTTCCGCAAGTTGGATGATAGGAGTCCATACCTCTTTGAAGATCGTTAGATTCTCCTCTACGGTTAGAGTTTGTACACGGCCGATAAAGGTAGTGATGGTGTCGACATTTAATTTCGGAGCGGCAATGATCATAGCTTTTAAATGCTCCACTGCCTTTTGACGCTGGTCAATTTCATCTGACAGAGTGTTGGGATAATAAGCCAGTGCAGATATGGCAACATTTTTTGAGAGACAGTATTGTTTAAGGGAAGCGATCTTGCTTTCGGTAAGTGCTTCAATATCAATATGTGTGATCCCGGCATAACGTCTGGCTGCTTTCTCTTTTGGCCAACAAGCTACTTCAACACACTCATAACCAAGTTCTGAGGCGGTGTCAATGACTTCTTCAAAAGAAGAGGAATCAAGAATCGAACTGATAAATCCAAGTTTCATAGTTATATATTCCTTTCTGGTTTGTTTATTGACAGGAGCGCGCGCTCTTGTCTAAGTATGTAACAGTGGCAAAAATAATTTGCGCAAATTTTTATATAACATATTATGAGGGGGAGCGCGGAAAAAGTCAATGTGTGAAAAGTGACAATAAGAAAAGGCGCGGATTGTGAAAAAATACCAAAAAACAGGAGAATTTGAAAAAGATATTGACGAATAAAACCAAACGAGGTATGATTGCTGCATCAAGAAAATTTGCGCAAATTTGATAAACAGCACAAAAACGGAGGTATTGTTTATGAGAATTGGTTATATGACAAATGGTTTCGGCCCCCTTGTTGGGGATGGTGCCGGTGTGACAAGTGTCAAGGATATCCGGTATCTGACTATGGGGAATGATGAGGAGATCCTGAAAAGCATAACAGAAGTTGGATTCAGAAGTATTGAAGTCCTGGAAGGCAACCTTACAAAATATAGTAATGACCTTTCCGTGTTGAAAGACATGCTGCAAAAGTATTCCGCAGAAATGATGAGTGTCTGTGTGGGAGCAAACTTTATATATCAGGATGCTCTGGAAGATGAGATGTATCATATGGAAACCGTTGCGAAGGCAGCAAAAGAAGTTGGCGTTACATATATAGGTATCTGCGGAGGTGCCATCAGAGGAAAAGGGATCCAGGAAGAAGATTATACACTGCTGGGGAAAGGACTGGATATGGCTGGTCATGTGTTTGCGGAATACGGGCTGAAAGCAAGCTATCATCCTCATCTGGGTTCCATGGCAGAGGCGCCGGAACAGATTGATAAGCTGTTTGCCAGAACATCAATTGATATTTGTCCGGATCTGGCGCATCTTGCGGCAGGCGGAGGAGACCCTCTGGAAATCGTGAAGAAATATTACGACAGGATCTCTTTTGTACATTTAAAAGATTTGGATGAAAACGGGTTTGCTCCACTTGGTACGGGCAGTATTGATATTAACGGGGTGCTTGACTTCCTGAAACAGAAAGGTTACAACGGGGATTATCTTGTGGAAGTAGATGGATATGCCGGTGATCCGGTTTCTGCGTGCAGGACTTCCTATGAATTTCTTAAAGGTAAACTTATTTAAATATAGAAAGGGCAGGTAAAATATGAAAAGAAAATTGGTAAGTGTGATATTAGCAATAGGAATGATCGGGACGATGATGGCAGGCTGCGGAAACTCTGCAGATAGTTCAGATGCGGCAGCAAAAACGAAAACCGATACAGCAGCAGATGCAGATACAGAAAAAGAAACGGACGCCCCGGATGAGGCCGTTCAGGATGCAGATGGCAGTAAGATCTTATCAACGGGTCCGAATGGAGAAGCGGCAACCCCGGCATCTGATATTACATTGACAGAGGAAGAGAAACAGCAGATCCGTGACGGCGGATACAAAGCAGCCATTTCGCTTCATTATGGAGGTAATGACTGGGCAACTTCCCAGCTGGAAGGCTTAAAGGCCACCTTTGAAGATCTGGGTATAGAGATCGTTGCGACCACGGATGCGAATTTTTCAGCAGAACAGCAGGTATCAGACATAGAGACCATTATGGCTAAAGATCCGGATGTCATCATCAGTATTCCGACAGACGCCACAGCTACCGCTGATGCATTCAAAAAAGCGGCAGATGAGGGGATCAAGCTGGTATTTATGGACAATGTTCCGTCAGAGATGACAGCGGGAAAAGATTATGTGAGCTGTGTATCTGCGGATAACTATGGAAACGGTTGTGTTGCTGCGGAATTAATGGGGGAAGCTCTTGGCGGAGAAGGACAGATTGGAATGGTCTATTATGATGCGGACTTTTTTGTGACAAATCAGAGAGACCAGGGCTTTAAAGAGACAATGGCAGCCAAATATCCGGATGTTGAGATCGTGACAGAACAGGGATTTACAGATGAAAACGGATGTTCCGAACAGGGGGATGCCATCTTAACACAGTATCCTATGATCAATGGAATCTATGCAAGCTGGGATGTTCCCATGGAAGGCGTGCTCTCCTCTGTAAAGGCAGCAGGCTTGACCGGCGATGATGTGAAGCTTACGACCATTGACTTGGGAAATAATATAGCGAAAGAAATTGCAGAAGGCAATGTTGTGGGACTCGGCGCACAGCTTCCCTATGACCAGGGAGTTGCTGAGGCAACACTGGCTGCATATTCTCTGCTGGGAAAAGAGGCACCGGCATACGTTGCGGTTGCGGCAAAGAAAGTAGATGGGTCCAATATCCTGGAAGCATATAAAGATGTATATCATGTTGAGGCGCCGGAATGGCTGCAGGAAGCAGCAGGCAAATAAGGAGGGAGAAAATGAACCCATATGTGCTGCAAATGCAGGGGATTGAAAAATCTTTTGGAGTACCGGTACTCAAAGGTGTGGATTTTTCTTTGAAAAAGGGGGAAGTCCACGCACTGGTTGGCGGTAACGGAGCCGGAAAATCTACATTGATGAAGATCATGACAGGCGTTTACACAAAGGATGCCGGGAAGATTTTGGTCAATGGGCAGGAAGTATCCATTCAGGACACGCATGATGCGAAAAAGAACGGAATCGGGATGATATTTCAGGAATTGTCTCTCATCCAGACTATGACAGTGGAGGAGAACATATTTCTGGGGGCGGAGATCGTTGAAAAAGGATTCCGCAAAACTTCAGACATGACAAGACGCTCTCGTGAGGTTCTGGAAGAATTAGGGATCGAAGTGAACCCAAAAGAGATGGTTGGTAATCTGAGTGTAGGTTTAAGCCAGATGATTGAGATCGCAAAGGCCATGGAAAAAGAGGCAAAGATCCTGGTACTGGATGAGCCTACCGCGTCCTTATCAGATGCAGAGACCAAACAGCTTTTTAAAATGATGAAGGACCTGCAGGATAAAGGGGTTTCCATGATCTATATTTCACACCGTATGAGTGAGATCATGGAGATTGCGGACAGTATTTCCATATTGCGGGATGGCAAAATTGTACATACCAGTCGGATTTCCGACATTACTATGGATGAGATCATTGCTCATATGATGGGGGAGAATACAGGAAAAAAATTTGACTGGGTTCCCAGGACATATGACAAAGACGGCCCTGATCTGTTGAGCGTAGAGCATCTTAAAATAAACGACAGGATATCAGACATTTCTTTCAGCCTGAAACAAGGAGAAATCCTGGGATTTGCCGGTTTGATGGGAAGCGGCAGGACAGAGATCTTGGAGACTTTGTTTGGGATCAGGAAACAGGAAGGGGGCGTCGTAAAACTGAATGGTAAAACCATGAAGATAGGAAACCCAAAAGAGGCTGTTAAAAACGGTTTTGCGTTGATCCCTGAGGACAGAAGAAAAAAGGGTCTTGTCCTGATCCACTCTGTAAAAGAAAACGCCATCTTGCCCAAAGTGGCAAAACTGAGAAAACACGGAGTTTTTGTTGACGAAAAAATGGCTGATGAGATGGTGGAAGATAATGTCCGGAAACTTAATATAGTGACAGATGATATTCATAAGAGGATCAATCTGCTGTCCGGCGGCAACCAGCAAAAGGTAGTCCTTGCTAAGTGGATGAATATGCAGCCGGAAGTCATGATGCTGGATGAACCCACGGCAGGCGTCGATGTAGGAGCGAAAGCCGAGATCATTGCGCTGATGAGGGATTATGCGGAGGAAGGAAAAGGTGTTTTGTTTGTTTCATCAGAACTGGCGGAACTTATGGCAGTATGTGACAGGATCATCACCATATATGATGGAAGGATTACCGGAGAGATGGATAGGAGCAAAATAGATTCAGAGGAGGAATTACAATATGCAATCCAGCAAAAATAAAAAGAATATACAGTGGGATAAGTATATGGTCTATATTATTTTTACCGCTGTGTTCATACTGTTTGCATTGATCCTGGGGAATAAAGGATTTTTACAGCCCAGGAACCTGATCAATATTCTGAGGCAGACAGCAATGATATCCGTTATGGCAGTTGCCGGTGTTTTTGTTATGGCAGCGGGCCAGATCGATCTGACCGTTGGCGCCGTAACTGCCATGACAGCAATGTTGGTTTCTCTTGTCCTGCAGGCTACCAACAGTATTCTGCTGGCGCTGGTGACGGGCCTGGGATTTGGCGTGGTCATTGGCTGTATCAACGGGCTGCTGGTCACAAAACTGAAACTCCCGGCCTTTCTGGCTACCCTTGGCGTCATGGAGATCGTAAGGGGTGCTGCCATGTGGATCACCAATACAGCGGCGGTTCCTATTGCAAATAAAACGTTTTGTAATATTTTTGGGATCGGAAGCGTTGCGGGAATCCCGGTGCTGGTTTTGTGGACGATCCTGTTTTATATCATTGGAATTCTGATCTTTAACAAAAGCGCATTTGGCCGGCATGTTCTGGCCACAGGCGGAAATGAGAACTCTGCGGTTTACAGTGGTATTAAAACGGACAGAGTGAAGATCATTGCTTTCACCATGTCAGGTGCATTTGCGGCATTTGCGGGGATCATGTATGCGGCCCGTATGCAGGCCGGAAGATATTCCTACGGCGACGGCGATGAAATGTCTGTTATCGCAGCAGTCGTACTGGGAGGAACGGCGATGTCGGGCGGCACCGGTTCCGTGATCGGAGCGTTGTTTGGTTCCGTGCTCATGGGAATGATGAATAACGCGGTTATCCTTGCGAATCTCAGTTCTGCGCAGCAGACAATGATCAAAGGCGGAATTATCATTCTTGCCGTTGCGATCAGCAATTTAAGCCGAAGAAAAAAGAACAATTAAATAAAATATCTATTTTAAGGAGGATTCATCATGAAAAAATTAAATGTAGGATTAGTAGGGGCAGGTTTTATGGGAAAGGCACATGTGGTAGCTTATTCTAATATGCCCAAATTTTTCTGGCCCGCTCCGGCAGTACCTGTCTTAAAGACGATCTGTGATATTGAACCGTCTATCGCGGAGGAAGCAAAGGATAGGTTTGGTTTTCAGGCCTGCTGTACAGATTGGCATGATATTATCAATGATCCGGAAATTGATGTGGTGAGCATTTGTACACCAAACAACGCCCATGCGCCCATTGCTATTGCCGCGCTGCAGGCAGGCAAACACGTCATTTGTGAAAAACCGATCGCATCTACACTGGACGATGCCAAAGCAATGGCGGATGCCGCCAAAGAAGCTGCAAAGAAAGGCATTGTAAGCATGAATGCCTATCAGTATCGCAGAGTTCCCGCCATCGATCTTGCCAAAAAATTTATTGACGAAGGTGCGGTGGGAGATATCCTGAATATCCGCTGTACCTATCTGCAGAGCTGGTCTGCGGACCCGGATTCCCCTCTGTCATGGAGATTTCAGAAGGATATTGCAGGGGCAGGAACGCTGGGTGATATTGCTTCACATGTGATCGACATTGCACAGTATCTGGCCGGGGACATTGAGGAAGTGGTCTCCATGGTAAAAACATATATTAAAGAAAGGCCTGTACAGGAAGGCGGAGTGGACCTGCTTGGGACTGTAAAACTGGGTGCAGATGCCCCCAGAAAAGAAGTGGATGTGGATGATGAAGATTCCTTCCTTGTAAAGTTTAAAAACGGAGCTGTCGGCAGCATTGAAGCCACCCGTAATGCATGGGGCAGAAATAACTTTATCACCATCGAACTGCACGGAACAAAAGGCAGCATTGCATTCAATTATGAAAGACTGAACGAATTACAGGTATGCTTTGCGGATGATCCGGATGACAGAAGAGGATTCAAGACAATTTATACCGGGCCGGCGCACTTCCACGGGGAAGTTACCTGGAATATACCGGGTATGAACATCGGTTACGGGGAACTGAAAACCATCGAAATGTATGAGTTTATAAAAGCGATCACAGAGGGATATCAGCCGAGTACCAATTTTGAAGTGGGATACCGTGTGGAGAGAGTCTGCGACGCAGTTATGAGATCCGCCCAGGATAAAGCATGGATGAAAGTTGAAGATTAAAAAAGAGTGCAGGGACCCTTTGCGGTTCCTGTTTCTTTCGTTACGAAAATATGTTACTGTTCACTGCGTTCCAGTAACATGCATAAATCCATTAAAAATCGCCTGCTGCGATGGGATTTCTGCACCCTTGCATCACTTTCTCACGTACTGCGCAGTGAATGCACAGTACTGAGTGAAGAGTTACGAAAATATTGCCAAATTTGCGCAACAAATTGACTTTTCTATTCGGTAACGGTATAGTAGTAATATACTATATAAGGTGGGAGAAAAATAATATGGCCACAATTAATGACATTGCAAAAATGGCAGGTGTTTCAACGTCTACGGTTTCCCATGTAGTTAACAAAACACGTTATGTTAGTCCTGAGAAAGTGGAAAAGGTGGAGAAAGCAATACGGGAACTGGATACTCCGCCTAATTTTGTTCTAAAGAAAACATTGCCGCACATGCCGGAAATAAAAGAAAAATATATCCTTATGCTGATAGCTGATAAGAAAAGTAATTTTCAACGCAGGGTAGAACAGCAGATTGATGAAAGTTTAAGAGATACGGGGTATTCTTTGATCACCATAGAATGTAATTCAGATATTTCCAGCATGAAAAACTTTTTCGACGTTTTGCTGGAGGGGAATACAGTAACCGGGATCATTGTCTTTCCCGATGAAAAGGACATTTTGATACAGCGCGTTCTTCTGGATGTTAAGATCCCCGTAATCGTTCTTGGCAGAGAAGTCAGGGATTTTATGGCAGACACAATTTGTACGGACACTTTGGATGGGGCCTATAAAGCCACAAAGCATTTGATCAATAAGGGCCATGAACGGATCGGATTTCTGGGGAGGAGCAAGGAGCGTTCCCCCCAGCGGTTGGAAGGGTTCAAAAAAGCGCTGCAGGAGTACCATATTCCGGAAGTGTCCGGCTATATCTATCCGCATCTGCAAAAAGAGCAGGATATTTTTGAGGCTTTGGATGAACTTTTGAGTGGTGAACAAATGCCCACAGCATTAATAGCTGCCAATTACGCGGTGGTGATACCTTTTCTGAAATATATAGATGCCCATAATATCACCTGTCCAACAGACATATCCGTGGTATGCTTCGGTTCTTTTGACTGGGCACCTCTGCACACCCCGGCGCTTACAACTGTGGAACAGGATACGGAACAGTATGTAAAACTGACCATTGAGACCTTGCTGCAAAGGATCGCAAACAAAGAATATGCCAATGTGTCCGCTTATAAAAACGTTTATAGGACCGTTACGCTGCCCACAAAACTGGTGGTGCGCTCCTCCACTTGCGGAATCGGCAGGGGACCATTTGGAGAAAAGGCATCTTCCATGAGTGAACTTGTACTCTCGGAAGCCGAGATACAGAATATTCGATATAAAAAGCTGACAGCAGCCATTTCTTTCCATTATGCGGGAAAGGCATGGATGGAGCTGCACCAAAAAGGAATACGGGATATTTTTGACAATCTGGGCATTTCTGTCATTGCGATCACGGATGCCCACTTTGATCCTCAGCTGCAGTGCAGGCAGCTGGACAGTTTAAGAATGCTGGAACCGGATATCCTGATCGCTATCCCCACCGATAATAAGCTGACGGCAGACGCGTTTAGAAAAATTGCGGACAGTGAGATAAAATTGATCTTGATAACAAATGTACCGGATGGACTGCAGCCGGAGGATTATGTTACCTGTGTTTCTATTAATGAACACTCTCATGGACAGAATATGGGACATGGCCTTGGGGAATATATGTATCAGCATAATATGAAAAATTATGGATTGATCGTCCATGGAGCTGATTTCTACGCGACTATGCAGAGGGACAACGCGGCAAAGCAGGTGATAAGTGAGGAATATCCGGTGCTGCATTTATGCGAAGAGATTAGGTTTGAAAAAGAAGATGAAGTATATAAAAAGACAAAAGATCTGATCAAACGGTATCCGGAAATAGAAGCCCTTTATATCTCCTGGGATGGTCCTGCCATGGAGGCCATTGCCGCGCTGACAGAAATGGGACGGACTGATATTGCCATCGTTACCAGCGATCTGGACTATGCAGATGCTATGAATATGGCAAAAGGCGGTATGATCAAGGTACTTAGCGCACAGTGCCCGTATGAGCAGGGACAGGCGATCGCATTGGCGGCTGCTAAATCCGTTTTAAATGAAAAAGTCCCATCATTTATCGGAATTGAGCCAATCAGTGTGACGCCTGATAACCTGTTAAAATCATGGAAAAAAGTTTTTAAAGAAGAACCGGGGCAGGAGTTGGTACAGGCATTTAAAGAGAATCCCAACTATGTTTCTACGAAAGAGTGATGAAGACTGTGGACAAAGTAAATGATGTTATGAAGGGACTGTGAAAAAACAGTCCGAATAAAAAAGAGGATTTTCAATACACATTAGTGGTTGAAAATCCTCTTTTTGTGGTAAGATTTATCTGCTATGAAAAATAAAACTACAACTTATTCTATTTCGGGCGAAGTTCATTTCCAATTGTTAAAAGTTTTTTGCTTGTCATCCGCAGATGATTTCCTTAATTGAGCATACCTTTCCTTGTCATTGACAAATTAAAAGGGGAGCTATAAGACCATTGACTATGCCGATGGTCTTATAAAAGGAGTTTTTTTCACAGCCTCTTTCTTTTTGTTTTTTTTACTGGTATAATCAAATAAGTGAGTATTACTCATATCTCCGGATATGGAATTAAGATCAAGGATGCTTCAGTTGACCATAGCGTAGAAAGGAATCGTAATGGTAATAAATAATAAGATAGATCATCTGTCCCGTATTACAGTATCATTCCGTATGCTTCTTTTTGCTGTGTGCTTAACTATGAATGTGCTCTTTTGCAGTACATATGCTCCCTATGGATCATTATATAAGACAACTGTAATTGAGGCGTGGGCAGCTTCAGAAAGTATCATTGTCAACGAAGATAGTAATCATACTACCGGTTTTAAGGATTCATTATTGGATCAAAAAAAATCTTATAATGAAACTATAACGAAGAATGTATGCCCAATACTCATGGTCACAGCTCTTCCAAAAGGGATCCGTCCGCTTTTTTATCTTACTATAGTTTTTCTTTTTTTCTTTTTGACCTTATTTATATTACTGCCTGATGGATGGACATTAATTAAACAGAAGGTACGTCTGGACAATTGAATCAATTGTTTTTCAAATCATGGATAAAACTTAATTAGGTACCATTATAAGAAGACTCTATTGCAGGTGTTCTGGTAGTTATAAGTCATTTTTAGGATCAAACGATGGCTTCTTTTTTGTGTGCAATTTAGGCAGTGACTATAAAATGCATACTTATTACGAGCGCAAAGCAGAGATAAGATCGGAGGAAGATAATGAAAGAAAGGATATATAAACTATTTCTTACCATAATGGTGTGCTTATCCTTGGGTTCGGGTCCCATAGCTCAAAATGAGATAGTCAAGATGCTCGAAGCCCTTTCGGGAACAAAGGATGCTAATGTTCAGGAACTTGATGAAGAAGAGGAGTCCGAAGAAATAAGAAAGAAGAAATTTCTAAAATATTTTCAAGAGTAGTTTATCTACAGTCTAAACGGTTCGCAGGGGCAGTCCTGCGAACCGTTTTGTATACAAAATCATCCGGAGAAATAGATGGGGAAACAAACGAACATTTAAATTTTAACAAAACCATGAAAAAATCCTAAATCCTTGAAAAGGCCTTAAAATATTGATAATTCACACAAACATTTTACTAAAATTTTATCGGCATGGTATGGTAGAATGACAGTACAAAACGAAATATCCTGTTAAATATTAGGAGAATAAAATGAAAGAGAAGAAAGTATTTGCCATGCTGCTTACGGCGTCCTTGATTTTAGGTGTGACAGCATGTGGCAGTTCAGATAAAGGAAACGCAGAAAAAGGCAGGGATAAAAAAGAAACAGTAAATGACAATGACGACCAGGCAGGAGAAGAGCTGACGATCTGGGCCTGGGATGAAGCATTTAATATCAAAGCTGCACAGAATGCCAGGGATATATATATGAAAACAAATCCTGATGTGGAGATCAACATCGTGACCATGGCACAGGATGACATCGTAGCAAAGTTGAACACAAGCCTTTCTTCCTCCTCCTATGAAGGACTTCCTGATATTGTACTCATTGAGGATTACAAGGCACAGGGATACCTGACTTTATATCAGGATGAATTTGCAGATTTATCCGACATAGTAAAAGCAGAGGATTTTGCGGAATATAAGACTGCAGTATGTCAGACAGGAGGGAAGATATACGGGGTACCCTTTGACAGCGGTGTGGCAGCTACCTTCTACCGAAAAGACTACATTGAACAGGCTGGTTTTACACAGAAAGACATGCGGAACCTGACTTGGGAAAAATACATGGAGATTGGCAAAGCCGTAAAAGAAAAATGCGGCGTTCAAATGTGCACACTGGATCCAAGCGACATCGGACAAGTCAGGATGATGATGCAGAGTGCAGGCGCCTGGTATACAGGAGATAAGGGCGAAGTCACAATAGCTGGTAACAAAGCTCTAAAAGATGCTATTGGGATATACAAAGCATTAGTGGATTCGGACTGTACAAAACAGGTATCGGACTGGAATCAGTTTGTAGGAGCACTTAACAACGGTGAAGTCGCATCTGTTATATCAGGGTGCTGGGTTGCGCCGTCTATCCAGAAAGCGGAGGACCAGAGCGGAAAGTGGGCAGTGGCTGAATTTCCGAAAATGGAAGCCAACCAAGATTCTGTCAATGCATCCTCCATCGGCGGAGGTGGATGGTATGTATTGAAAAATGTTGGAAATCAAGAAACAGCAAAAGATTTTCTGAAAAAGACATTCGCCAGTAGTGTAGAACTGATGAATACCTTGGCAGCAGACATCACTCTGGTAAGCACCATGAATGCAGCAGCCGAAGCTGAAAATTACAAAAAAGGGAACGCGTTTTTCGGCGGACAGGAGATCTTTAAGGATTTCGCTGCGTGGACAGCTCGTGTACCTTCGGTAAATTATGGATTGAATACATATGCCATTGAAGATTTAATGACAAAAGCAGTCCAGGCCATTGTGGGCGGCGCTGATGCAGACAGCACCTTAAATGATTATCAGGCACAGGCAGAAGCAGCCACAGCACAGTAGAAAACGAGATTTTGCGAGAACCAGGAAACCAATATCTTAAGGAGGAGAAGGTAAAATGAAAAGAAGGATCAAAGCCGGGATCGGCCTTTTTTCCATGATGCTCGTGTCCCAGTCCGTATGGGTACATGCGGCGGAAACACCGAAAATCTTTATGGAAGTGGCAGACTACCATGCCGGTGAACGCTCACTCGATGTGAGCTGTAAGATGGAAAACGGTGACAATGTAACTAATGGAAAGCTGCGTATCTTCTATGATGCGGAGAAACTGACGCTTACACCAAGCGAAGCCGGAGAAGCACTCTCCGGAACAATGCTGGAAGTGAATGACTGTCTCACAGGCAATAAACCGGAGGGAGAGATGGTGGTTGCATTTGCATCGGCAGAGAGTATACCTTCTGACGGAAGCCTGCTGGATATGGGATTTAAGCTGAAAGACGGGGTAAAAGAAGGCGATGAGATTACTTTTCAGGTAAAAGCAGAGAAGCTGTCAGGGGACAATGGGGACCTGGAAACAGAAACTCCGGAAATTGTCTATACCGTGGGGGAAGAACAGGCAGAAAAACCCGGTGGACAGGACAATGATAAAAAGAACCAGAACAAGACAGACAACGATAAAAAACCTTCTTCTAACAGTGGGGGAAAAAGCAGCACAAAAAAGGGGAGTGTGAAGACAGGTGATGAGACACCGGTTGCCGCATATCTGTTCTTAGGCGCAGGGGCTGTGGCAGTTCTGGCAGGGTGCACATGGACAAAGAAGAACAAGCAATAAAAATTTATATAAAATGGAGGTATTTATGAAGGGCAAAAGATGTTTTAAGAAGACAGTCACCGGAATATCCGTGATCGCTATGAGCGTATCCGTTGTAACACCGGCAATGCCGGTCGTGGCGGCGGAGCAGGATACACCTCAGGTACAGCAGGAAAACGGGCAGGGGCTGACATATGAACTGATCAAAGAAAATGATAATGTACTCTATACCGTAAACTGCGGTACTCCGGACCCCACGGTTGTTCCCAATCAGGATTCAGAGCGCATGGGCGTACTGCAGTCCAATATGGATCAGGAGTATGGGGTGGATGAGGGGACCGGAACCACTTGGGGCCGTAATCCTGCAAATGAATACTCCAGTGCTGTGAACAGCGGTGATGATGCAACGGATATTGGCAGCAGCTTTATTTACATGTCAGACAGCGTGACATTTGATCAGTATAAAAGTGCACTTGGATATTCCTTTGAGGTTCCGGAAACTCCGGTTGAAGGGTTAGAGGAAGATACCTACGAGGTGTCTGTGGCATTTAAACATTATTGGGACGACCGCCTGGTAAATGTCATGCTGGAAGGAGAGACAGTTGCCACGGATATATCTGTTAATTATGGAGAGTGGGTATATAGAACATTCACCACAAAGGTTACGGACGGGGAATTGAATCTTGAGATAAAATCTCCCAGAAGAACAGGCAACAATCAGGACCCCATTCTAAACTATGTAAAAGTAAGGGCTGTAGATGAACAGCAGAAGGAAGTTCCCACATACGATTCCATCACAGGTGTGGCAGGGGATACCATGTACG
This sequence comes from Blautia marasmi, assembly GCF_900258535.1. Taxonomy (NCBI): domain Bacteria; kingdom Bacillati; phylum Bacillota; class Clostridia; order Lachnospirales; family Lachnospiraceae; genus Blautia; species Blautia marasmi. The sequence continues at coordinate 534,655 of NZ_OIWX01000001.1, read as the reverse complement.
ATACCAACGGAAACCAAATTCAGGCCCACGGAGGCCAGATACAGCAGTTGACAGTAGATGGTGTGACTAAGTGGTATTGGATTGGTGAGGATAAGACCAATGACTATCGTCCGGTTGGCGGCATCCATATGTACAGTTCGGAAGATCTGTATAATTGGACGGACGAAGGTGTGGTACTGCGCACGATGGAGAGTCCGGAGCAGTTTGAGACAGACCCGTATTTCAATGAATTATATGGAAATGAAAGTGTGGAAAAGCAGGAAGAGATTTTTGTGGATCTGGACAAAAACAATGGCGTTATGGAACGTCCAAAGATGCTTTACAACGATAAAACCGGAAAATACGTTATCTGGTTCCATGCTGACGGCCGTTATCCGGGAAGCGATGCTGACTATGGAAAAGCCAAAGCAGGTGTTGCCATCAGCGACAGCCCTACAGGACCATTCAAACTTCTGGGAAGTTATAAACTGAATTATCACAACGACCCAAATGCAGACCATGGGTACGATGGCTGGGACGGCCGTGGTTCGGTCCGCGACATGAATCTTTTTAAAGATGACGATGGGACTGCATATGTAATCTATTCCTCAGAGGGAAACAGGACCATGTTTGTGTCAAGATTAAATGATGAGTATACAGGACTGGAAGTACCGCGGGAAGAAGCGGAAGAAGGCGTGCACTTTACCCGTAACTTTGAGGGCTGGTCCCGGGAAGCCCCGGCGATGTTCAAATACAAAGATAAATATTATGTAGTTACGTCAGGATGTACCGGATGGAGCCCCAATCAGGCAAAATATGCGGTGGCAGACCATCCGATGGGACCATGGACAGAAATCGGTGACCCCTGTACAGACTGGGGCAGCGGAACCACATATGACACCCAGAGTACATGTGTATTCCCTGTAGATGCAGAAAAGGGCCAGTATATCTACATGGGTGACAGATGGAATGCAGGAGATTTAAGTGAATCGAGATATGTATGGATTCCGGTTGAATTCCAGCCAAATGAACAGATCGCACTGAGAAGATATGAAAACTGGACGTTGGAAGACCTGAACGGAAAAGGGATCTTTGAAGTGACTTCAGATCTCCCCACAGCGGCGTCTTCTGTTTCCGAAGTGATCGGACAGCTTCCGGAAGAGGTGACTATCTCTTACGGCACAGAGGAGGAGACAACTCCGGTGACCTGGAGCATGGACAGCTATGACGAAGATAAGATCGGAACCGTAACGGTAACAGGAACACTTACCGAAAAGGGAAAAAGTTTTGACCATGTAATGAATATTGTAAACAAAGACACCCTTTATTTCTTTGACAGCGGTGCAGAAAGCTCAGAATACTTCGACGCTGTAAAAAAAGAACTGGGTAATAAAGTGAAAAACGACACCGCTGACCGGAAATATACAGAGGAAAACAAGGCCGGGTATACCGGAGTTACTGAGTCGGAATCACCAGACAATTTTGATATGGGGCTTCACGGAGACGGCAATTATTTGGAAACAGGCTGGTGGGCAGCAGAAGGAAAGAACATTGCATACGCATTTGATCTGCAGCCTGGGACATACACTTTGGCAGCAGGTTTCCAGGAATGGTGGGATGCAGACAGAGGTATGAAAGTGAGCATCACCATGGGAGAGCAGGTTCTGGGAGAACAGGATTTTACGCTGCCATATGACAGCAAAGATCTGCAGATCACTCAGTCCTTTGAGATCACAGAAGCAGGAAAAGTGACAGTGACTATCAGTAAAACAGGCGACTCCGATCCCGTCTTAAGCTGGATTGGAATGATGGGCAGCGAAAGTGAAGGACCGTCTGTAGATACTAACCGTAAAAGTCTGGAACTGGCCATTGCCATGGCAGTGAAAATGGAGCAGGAACAGCAGGAGAACAACTGTTATACAACAGAAAGCTGGGAGGCAGTCCAGAAAGCCCTTGACAGTGCAAGAACACTTATGGAGAATCCGGATGCAGCGCAGGCTGATATTGACAGCACATTCCTGGAACTGATCACAGCATGTAATCTTCTGGAAAACGGTGTACAGAGAGTGGGCCTGAAAGCAGCCATCGAAGGTGCAAAGGCAGTCCTTGCAGATGAAGCGGCACTGGCAGATTACACAGCTGAAAGCATAGAAGCAGTAAGAACCGCGCTCACAGAGGCAGAGCATGTATTTGCAGAGAGCAGCGCGGATCAGGGGACTGTAAATAATGCGGCCAGAAAGCTTATGGACGCAGTGACCGGTATGCTGGTAAAAGATGAGACAACAAGACTGGGCATCCTGATTCAGAAAGCAGAAGAGCTTTTGAAGGAAAAAGATAAATACACGGCCTCCAGTATGCAGAAGCTGGAAGAAGCGCTGGAAGCAGCAAAAACGGTGGATGGCAATAAAGAGGCATCAGAAGCTGAGATAAGCGCAGCGTACAACAAGCTTGCGGAAGCTATGACGTCCCTGGTAAGAACAGGCAGCAAAGAGGAACTGAAGAACGCCCTGGATAAAGCAAATGAAATTCTGGGTGAATCCGGAAAATATCTGGAAGCCAGCATTGCAGGTCTGCAGGCTGTGACAGATGAGGCCCAGACAGTATTCGACAGTGATGATGCAGATGCGGACACAGTCAGCGAAATTCTCAAAAAGCTCATTGACGAAGTCCTGAAAGCCCGCCTGATGGGTGATGTGAATACAGACGGGGCTATTGACACAGAAGACTCTGCAGAAGTATTGAAAAGTGTAGTGGAGATCAGTGAACTTACTGAGGAACAGGGCCAGGTGGCTGATGTGAATGGCGACGGCACAGCAGACAGTATGGATGCAGCGTCTATCCTTCAGTATGCATCAGAGAAAATAACAGAATTTTAAGTTTAAAAGGGGCAGAAAATATAGGCGGAATGCTTAATGATTTCTGCCCCTTGTGTTTTATAATACATCCAAGACAGGAGACAAGTATGAAAAAAAGGAGATACAGAAAGACAGTGGCCGGTATATCCGCGTTCGTGATGGGGGCAACCGCAGTAATACCGTCAGCAGTGCCCGTAATGGCTGACAGAGAGGCAGATATGCGGGGGAATATAATGGTTGATCCGGATATCCATTACCAGACACTGGAAGGGTGGGGGACCTCCCTCTGCTGGTGGGGGAATACCATAGGTTCCTGGGGAGATGCGGACTGGAATGGGGACGGAAGACCTGACCGGGAGGAAATCGCAGAGCTGGCATTTTCTCCTGAATATCTGAATCTGAACGTTGTCCGCTATAATGTGGGAGGCGGAGATAAAGAGGATTCCAGTATCAAAAGATGTGAAGGCCTGGTCCCCGGCTGGACAGAGGATATGACGGGGACAGCAGACGGAACAGCGCCCTTTCAGGCGGAAGAGTTTTATGCTAAGTCTACAGAGGAGATGAAGGATGCGGGGCAGCTCTGGATGCTGGAGCAGGCAAATGCGTACCGTAAAGCCTACGCCGAAGAAACGGGGCAGGAAAATGATGTGATCAATAAAGTATTTTCCAATTCGCCTCCTTATTATATGACAAAATCGGGAACCTCCACAGGTGGTACGGGCTGGGATCCCAACAATCTGAAGGATGACTGCTATGATGATTTTGCTATGTACCTGGCAAGAGCCACGGAGTGGGTGGACAAAAATCTGGAGTCAAAGTACGGTGCCGGAGTATCTTATGTGGAACCGCTGAATGAGCCGGACACCAGCTATTGGTATGAGGGAAGCACCAAACAGGAAGGCTGTATATTTAATACAAGGGAACTGCAGTCCAAAGCTTACCGTGAGATGCAGTACGCATTAATTGCAGATGAATTCCAGGGCAGTCTGGATGATGTGCGGATCACGGGTACTGATGAGACCAGCCTTTGGAATGCTATAAATTCTTTTAACAGGCTGGATGATGATGTGAAATCCAATCTGGAAACCATAAGTGCCCATACATACAGCGGCAGTGACAGCGAGAGACGGGAGCTGCGCAGCATTGCCAGGAAGTACGATAAGGGGCTCTGGATGTCTGAGGTGACAAAGGGAGGCGGCAGCCACTATGACGGGTGCCATGAATCCATGGAGGCAGGCAATACCCGTTCCCAGAGTGAAGGCATAATGGCGGACTTAAAGGAACTGCAGTCTTCCGCATGGATCGCATGGCTGGTGGCAGACAGTGAGTATGAGTGCCTGCAGACCAATTCCAACTGGGGGCTTCTCCATGCTGTCTTTGAAAAAGACGGACAGCCGGTACCGGATTACCACACCAATCTGGTGGATGGAAACGGCAGCCGGCTTGACTGGGTACCTGGCGAAGGATACTGGGCGGTGACCAAGCAGTTTTACACTATGATGCAGTATAGTAAATATTTGAAAGCCGGATATACCATGATCGAGATTGACGATTCCAATATGTGCGCAGCTATTTCTCCTCAGGGGGATGAGCTTGTGATCGTGGCCCAGAATTTCGGTGATGACAGAAATGATACCATAGATCTGGGGGCTTTCCCCGGTGCGGAAGAGGCAGAACTGTACAGAACTTCTGATTCGGAAAGCTGTGAGCTGGCTGAGGTACAGGATGTGACAGATGGCGTGCTGGATGTTACACTTCCATGGAATTCTGTTTCTACCTATGTTATAAAAGCGGCAGATGGAAGCAGTATATGCAATCCGGAAAATTATGCAGAGATCGTGGAGGCAGATGTGGAGATGCCTGGGGAATCATGGGTTTCTGATATAGATAAGTTTTCCTATGAAGATTCCTGGGGGGAGTCCTCAGAGGATTTCGGGGGTGGTAAGTACAGTACAGCGGAAAACGCATCTGCAACGCTCACATTTGAAGGAACACAGGCTTTGATCTACGGAAGTAAAGCTCCGGAGGGTGCCGTGGTAAATATATCGGTAGACGGAGGGGATGCAGAGCAGGTTTCTTTGGCGGCGGACAACAAAGACGGCGGTTCACTGCTTTATAATACAGGCGAACTCAGTCAGGGCAGCCATACGGTCACCATAACCAAGGCTGAAGGACAAGGAGACAGGCTTTTGGAACTGAACTATGCCAAAGTAGTCAGAGGAACTCTGGATGAGAGAATTGAAAAAATAGAGGAGAGCGGGAATCTATACACAGTAAGTGGTATAACACCTGCACTTCCCACAAAAGTATATGCCCTGACCAACATGGGAAACAGAATAGAAAAGGATGTGGTCTGGGATCTGGAAGGCATAGATTTTACAGAGAATACGACGCTTAAAGGCTCTGTGGAAGGAGCCTCGGTGAAGGCTGCCGCAAATGTGAAGATCGTACCGGAGAATGTGCAGTATTTTATAGACTGCAACAGTCCAAAATCTCCGGAATATTATCGTGTGGACGGGTATGCGGATCTTCTAAATGAGACGCCGGACCAAAAGTATGCGGAAGGCAGCTGGGGATTTATAGAGGATTACAACGCATATGATGGGGATATAAATGACAATTACGATACCGGATGGTATGCCGGACAGGGACAGGCGATCAGCTATACAGTACCTCTGGAGAAGGGTACATACAGGTTAAATCTCGGATTTAAAGAATGGTGGAATCAAGACCGTCCCATGAAGGTTTCTCTGAATACAGGTGGCGAAACCATAGAACTTGGAAAGACAAATACCTGGAACAGCGGAAATCCATGGAATGAGGAGACATACGAATTCACATGTGATAGGGAGGGGAATGCCACTATTACAATAGCTGCTGATGGTGGACCAGATCCGGTGCTTTCCTACATACGGATTCAGAATATACTGGAGCTGCAGGCACTGAAAGATGCAGTCAATCAGGCGGAGGAAATTGACAGAGATCCGTATCAGAATGAAAAGCTGGCGGTACTGGATGAAGCCGCGGCAGCAGGCAGGAGTCTGCTCTTCCGTGCAGACGCAGCACAGAATGACATAGATCTGGCCGCAGAAAAAATCCGTCTGGCTATAAAGGATTTAAATGGAGGAGTTCAGACAGAAGCGGATATGACCAGCCTCAATCTGGCAATCCTTATGGCAGAGAAGATGGAGGCACAGCAGGCTGAGAATAACTGCTACACAGCTGATAGCTGGAAGGCGGCAGCAGAAGCCCTTGCAGAAGCGAGAACTGTGAAAGAAAACCCAGAGGTGTCCCAGGATGCAGTAGATGAGGTTTTCCTGAAACTGCTGACCGCTTGTAATCTGCTGGAGGACGGAGTACAGAAGACAGGACTTAAAGCCGCAATGGAGGGCGCAGATACCATTCTGGGTGATGAAGTGGTTTTGGAACAGTATACCAGTGACAGCGTAGAAGCAGTGAGGGCTGCCCTTAAAAAAGCGCAGCAGGTATACGGCAGCGAAGCTGCTGATCAGGAAACTGTTAATCAGGCGGCAAGGGAGCTGATGGATGCAGTGACAAGACTGCTGGCCAGGGAAGAGGCCACCAGGCTTGATATTCTGATTCAGAAGGCAGAGGGATTATTGGAGAGAGAGGAGCAGTATACCCCTTCCAGTATCCTGAAACTGAAAGAGGCGCTGGAAGCTGCAAAAGCAGCGTCAGGCAGCAGTCAGGCAGATGAGGGCGGGCTTTGGCAGGCTTATGAGCTGCTGGCAGAGGCCATGACTTCACTTGTGAGGAAAGCAGACAAGGCAGAGCTGAAAAATGCTCTGGATAAAGCAGAAGAAATCCTGTCTGAAGCGGAAAAATATCTGGAAAGCAGTATAGCAGGACTTCAGAGATTGACAGATGAAACCAAAGTGGTTTATGATGATGCTGAAGCAGATAAAGAACGTGTTGGGAATGCATTAAAAAGACTGATAGATGAAATCCTAAAAGCCCGCCTTATGGGTGATGTTGATCTAAATGGTGCAGTGGATACAGAAGATACTGCAGCGGTATTGAAATACAATGCGGAGCTTGCAGAATTTACGGATGAACAGCAGCAGGCAGCAGATGTAGACAGAAACGGGATAGCAGACAGCAGTGATGCGGCTGTGATCCTACAGTTTGCCGCAGAAAAAATCAAATCATTTTAACCTGAAGCGAAGCGGATTGCAAATAACCGCTTTGTCTCAAAGGAAAGGATGGAAAATCCGGGCATGTTGTGTTCAGCAGATATGTCCGGATTTTTGTATACTGAACGGAGTCAGGGGCAGGGAATGGAGCAGAGCCGGATACTGCCGTAGAGAAAAGAAAGAGATGGGGGAACGGTTATGGAAAGTGTGTGCAGGATCATGATAATAGACGATGAGTTCATCATGCGCCAGGGAATCCGCTTTATGATGAGGTGGGAGGAGGAAGGGTATGTGATCGCAGGAGAGGCATCCAATGGGAAGGAGGCCCTTGACCTGATTCCAGCGTTAAAGCCCCATATTATCCTGTGTGATATAGCTATGCCCGTAATGAACGGCCTCGATTTTATTAAAATAGTAAACAGGGAGTATCCGGATATCAAACTTGTTGTGCTGAGCAGTTATGACAATTTTGAATATGTGAGGGAAGCGCTTGTAAACGGTGCCGTGGACTATGTGCTGAAGCCAACGCTTAATCCGGAGGAGCTGCTGAAGATCGTGAGCAGGGCAGCGAAAAAGGTTCCTGATCTGGAATTGAAACGGAAAGCCGCGTCCAGCGCTGATGACATACTTGAAACTTATCTGACCCAGGAAAATGGCGTACATGCGGAGGCGTTTCAGGGACTATTTCCCCATAGCTGTTACAGGCTGTTTCTGCTTCCGCTCTGTTATAGGGATGGTAACGGTATTGATATGTCACCGGTCCTTTATGAGAAAGTAGAATCATTTTTGAAAGGAATTACATACTGCAGCTATTTAAAATTCCTGCGCGGCCAGGAAACTCTGTGCGTGGTGCTGAATTACAGCGTAAAGGATGATGAGAAGCTTATCCATGCCCTGGAGGTCTTCATGGGACAGCTTGGCCTGATCTCAGAACGGGTTCTGGGGGTTCTGGGAGTCCGCCATATGCGGATGGAGGAACTGAAAAGGGAATATCAGGAGTCCGAAGTTGTGGAGAAGGAGATTTTCTATAACAGAGGAATGCATCTTTATAAAAAGGAAACAGGGGCAGCAGGCAAAATGCCTTGGGAGAAATTTGACTTCAGGAAGTTCACATCTTTTATAGCTGTATGCAAATATCACGAGGCCATAGAATTGTACCGCTCTTATATTTACGGAGCGGCAAATAACCAGATGCAGGAGTTTAAGCTTAAAAACCAGACAAAGAATCTTCTGTATAATCTTATTGGGAGCTGTGAAGAGCATATCCGTGAACTGGAAGAGATCAGACGGGAGTACTTTGTGAAAATAGAGCAGGTCATGTATTGCGATGATTTCCTGGCAGTTTTTGATGAAATGCTGTACAAGCTGGAGGAAGTGATGGTGAATACAGAAGACGATCAGAATGTCTATCTGGGAAAAATTTTGGACTATATACAGGAGCACTATGCGGAAGAGCTTAATCTGCAGAGTCTTGCAGAGGAGTTTAATTTCAGCTATTCCTATCTGTCTGCGTATTTTAACCAGCACATATCTGAGGGGTTCAGCGGATATCTCAACCATATCCGCGTCCAAAAAGCCTGTGAATTCCTGGAGCGATCCAATCTTTCTATTGCACAGATAGGTTCGGCTGTGGGATATGCGGACCAAAGCTATTTCTGCCGGGTATTCAAGAAAGCTACAGGGAGTACGCCGAGTATGTACAGACGTGGGATCCGGTGATGCGTATGAAGAAAAAAATATATCTCAACAGTATGGTGACAAAGATCCTGGCAGTCGTCACCTTTGGACTCCTATGCGGCATCTTAATGGTCACTGTGATCATAATCAGCATATCCAAAAGTGTTTTTGTGGATACCTACGGGGAGTCCCAGAAAAAGGTGTTTTTCAGGATTGAGAATGAGCTGAATTCGTATCACGAGGACCTGATGAAGCTGTTCAATCAGGTCAATTCAAGCTGGAATCTGAAGCTGTATCTGCAGCAGGAGAACTCCAATCCCCAGCAGGCATTTAAGATCGCATACAGTGCGGATCAGGATATGAAGAAAGCGATTCCGTCCAGCATGGATGATATTAGTGTTATGGCGGTGAGTAAGAGCGGGGGCAGTTATCTGGACCGGGAGGAGCGGATCATAACGCCTGTGAATGAGATCATGGAGTCAGAGGAGGCAAAATACGCCATGGAAAACCCGGAAACTGCCCACTATGTGCTCAAAGACAGCGGATATACATCTACAACCAGAGATGTCCCTGTGCTTATGGCAGTCAAAGCCCTGAGGTCTCCTGGAAGCGTAACACCTTATGGGGTGGCTTACGTGACGCTGAAAGAAAAAGATTTTAAGGAGTATTACGATTATTTTACGTCTGATTACGCCGAATTCTACTTGGCAGATGAGGCAGGTATTGTCATCTCTTCCTCGGACAAGGAATCATTGGGCGAAAAAGTCCCGGATAAGAATCCGCATACAAGTATAACCCTGGAGAAGGAACTTCCATATTACAAGTGTACTGCTTACGGTATTATTGACAGTAAAAAGGCGTTGGAGGACCTGTATAATGTACCCATGATCGTGGCAATCTGTGTTACGGTCATGGCTGTGACGGGGATTATCATATTTTATTTTGTAAGCCAGACAGCAAAGCCTTTGTCGGAGATGGTGGATAAGATGTCAAATGCCGGGGAAACCAAATATGACGAACATATAAACCTCACCGGGTCAAAGGAGATAGAAGAACTGTCCCGCACCTACAATGCAATGCTGGATGAGATGAACCGATACATAGAGGAACTGATGACCAGCCAGAAGGAGAAGCGGAAAGCAGAGATTTCAGCCCTGCAGATGCAGATCAATCCCCATTATATCTATAATACACTGGCAAGCATAAAGTGGCTTATCTTCCAGGGAAATGTTGAGAGATCAACGAAGATCATTGATGCGTTTATTTCGCTACTGAGAAATACGATCAGCAATACAGATGAATATATCCCCATAGCCAAAGAGATTGAAAATCTGAAAAATTATGTGCTCATCAACAATACCAGATATGGTGATAAAATACAGGTGGAATATTTTGTTACGTTTGGATGTGAGGAATACAGAATTCCCAAAATGATCCTCCAGCCCTTTGTCGAAAATGCCTTTTTCCATGCATTTCCCTATGGGGCAGAGGGAAGCATAAAGATTCTGGTACGCACCTTGGGAGGCAGACTTCAGATTCAAATCATAGACAATGGAATCGGAATACCGGATGAACAGCTCAGTGAACTGCATGAGAAAAACGGAATGGCACAGCATTACAGTGGAATCGGGATCAAGAATGTGGATGACCGGTTAAAACTGTTATATGGCAGTGCATACGGGATCCGTGTGGAAAGCCGGGAGCATGAAGGGACGACCGTGACCATATCTGTTCCGGCCGATAAGTAGACAGCCTTCTTACATATACGGGAAAAAATACAAAATTATAAATAAAGTCCTATTATAGGTAGAAATATTAAAAAAACACCGGAATATAGTCCTAAAGGTAATGAAAGGAGATGTGATATTATAGAAAAAAATTAGAAAGTTTAGGAGAAGATGGAAAAATGGGGAAACTATTTAGAAGGGCTGCTGCATTTGCACTGACAGGTGCATTGACTATATCATCCGGCTTTCCGGTTATGCATGTGCGGGCAGAAGAAACCGATTTTGCCGTGGAGGGGCAGTCTGAAATTTCACAGTTTATGGATTGTTTCCTGCCCATGCCTGTCATGGATCCAAGCGGTCTGTCAGCCGATTGCTGGGGTGCAGCCCAAGTAGGGCCTCGTGACCAGTTTAATGGCCTGGAGGACGATGATATGTCTGATTATTCCTATTGGGATGGAGGCATAATCAGGGATGAAGAATCAGGTAAGTATTATATGTTTGCCAGCCGGTGGGATCAGCGTGGCGGTCATGAAGGAGAAAACGGGTATCCGGGATGGAAACGTTCGGAGGCCATATATGCTGTCAGTGACAATTTATACGGACCTTATGAAGACCAGGGGATGCTTTGGCCCGATTATTATGAAGGGGCAGGACATAATGTATATCCTTTTGTATTGAGCGGAAATGACCCGCTTTATGAGGAGGGCTACCGATATGGCATTGTTTTGGGTGACCCCTGGGAGGTACAGGGCACCATACATCTCTCCAAGACTTTGGAGAACGGGGGCGAATGGACCCATTTTGAGCAGATGGACTGTGACGGAAGTTTTACTATGACCAATATCAGTATCTTCGTAAGACCGGACGGAAGATATCAGGCAGTCAGCAGAAATGGAGACATTGCCACCGCAGATTCTGTAAACGGCCCCTGGCATGTGGAAAGTAACGGATTGTGGTGGAATCTTCCGGGATTGGACACCACAGAGGATGATATGGAAGATCCGGTGATGTGGTACTCAGATGGGCTGTATCACTGCCTGGTAAATAAGTGGAATGCAAAACAGGCATATTATATGACATCTTTTGACGGCCTTACGAATTGGACATTGCATGAAGGGGCAGCCTATACACCGTATGAAAATTTTTTGAGCTATGAGGATGGTACCGAAAATAACTGGACAAAGCTGGAACGGCCGAATGTATATATTGAAAATGGTGAATTAAAAGCCATGCTGCTATCGGTTATAAATGTGGAGAAGGTGGAGGACAGGGCTGATGATCAGAATGGAAGTAAGATTATTGTCACTCCTTTTGACGGAGCAGCATTAAAAGAATTCGTTGACAGCCGATATGCCGGTACTCTTCCGGAAAGTGATACCACAGCCCAGACATGGCAAAGTGAAAGATATAATAATTACGGAGGCAGAACATACCTTCAGATGCAGAGACAATCCGGTGTTGAGGGAATAGGGGAATCCGGTAGCTCAGGCTGGTGGTGGCCGGATTGGGAGTATGACTGTAAGATTGGATTCTTAAAATATGATCTGCCGGATACGGAAAGAGAAGTGGAAAGTGCTTATCTTTCTTTGAATTATCTGGGGAAAAAGGCGGGAGACGCAGAAACGGATCGTGTGCGTATTGTCCTGGCTGATCCTGAGTGGAGAGAAGGGACAGGTATAGAAGAGGACACACAGGAGGAGGATCTTGCAGGTTTGAATTTTCCTAAGCTGCATTATGATGCTTCTGACCTTGAAAATACTTCTGTTGTATCTGAAGAATTTGCAGTCAACGATGGCGCAAAGACTGTACAGGCTGATGTGACAAAGCTGGTCAGAGAATTTAAAGAAAACTATCCGGAAGAACAGTACATAAGCTTTGCGTTAAATGAGACGGAAGCAGGAAATTGCCTTCAATTTGGAAGTAAAGAAGCCGGTGAAGGTTATGGAACAAGACTGGTCATAAATTTTAAAGAGGAGGCTGCAGTGCAGGATGATGCTCTAAAACTGGCAGTTGGTATGGCGGAGAAACTGGAGCAGGAACAGACAGAGAGCCAGTGCTATACAGAGGCATCCTGGATGGAAGTACAGTCAGCCCTTGACGAGGCCAGGGCACTGCTGGAAGATCCGGATGCAGCCCAGCAAGAGGTGGATGATGCATTCCTGAAACTGATGACTGTGTGTAATCTGCTGGAGAGTAATGTACAGCGGGTAGGTTTAAAAGCCGTGATTGATGGAGTCAAAGCAATACTGGCAGACAGCGGGGCACCGGAACAATACACATCGGAAAGCATACAGACAGTAAGAGATGCTCTGGCATACGCGGAGAGCGTATATACTCTTGAAGGTGCGGACCAGACAACCGTCAATGGGGCGGCAACAAGGCTGATGTCTGCAGCGAATTGTCTGCTGATTGAAGATAGAGATAGCAGACTTGATATCCTGATACGGAAAGCAGAGGAACTGCTCAATAATAGAGATATGTATACTGATAGCAGCGCAAAGGCACTGGAGACAGCGCTGGCAGCAGCAAAGGACACAGCAGCGAATCCTCAGGCTGCCCCGGAGGAGGCAGAACAGGCATATGAGGATCTGGCAGCAGCCATGACTGCTTTGGTGAGAAAAGCAGATAAATCTGAATTGAAAAATGCACTGGACAAAGCCAATGAAATCCTGAAAAATCCGGCAGATTATGTGGCAGACACCATCGCAGGTCTTGCGGAAACGACAGAGAAATCCCAACAGATCTATGAGGATCAGACAGCAGATGCATCGTCAGTGGGTGCAGCTGTAAAAGCGTTGGTGGAAGAAATCCTGAAAGCCCGCCTCAAAGGTGATGTGAACCTGGATGGAACCGTGGATACGGCAGATACAGCGGAAGTGCTTCAGTATGCAGCAGAATATAAGGAGCTTACAGAAGAACAGCATAAGGCTGCTGATGTAAACGGGGACGGCGTATCGGACAGCAGTGATGCATACGGGATACTTCAATATGCGTCAGAAAAAATAACAGAGTTTTAGAAAATAAGTCCCTGCTTTGGCATTATTTGTATTGAAGTGGGGACTGTCATAAGAGTCCGGCAAAATGTTAAGGTTTTGCCGGATTTTTATGTTGTTCAGGTCAATTGACGGATATGATTATGCAATGTCTAAGGGATGGGAAGAAGTGGTAAGGATATGATTAACACACTCATTTCCTGTATAAGATATTAAAGCAGATATGGCGAAAAGGGATGTTACAGAGACAAAACTGATTACAAAATGGCATTTTTTATTAAGACACCCACATCCAAACTTGTTATAATGACGAGAAGGAGGCAAAAAACTATGGAACGGCAAAAAGATATTGTAAAACAAGTCCTAAATTATATGGAAGATAACATGGAGAAAGAAATTAACGTAGATAAAATTGCTAAAAGTGTTGGCTATTCAAAATTTTATCTTAACCGTATATTTTCCGAATGCACGGGGATCACCATCTATAAATACCTGCAAAGCCGCAGGCTTACGATCGCTGCAGAAAAATTAGTGGAATCCAATGAGCCGATTACACAGATCGCTTATGAAGCCGGATATGATTCACAGCAATCATTTTCCTTTGCTTTTAAGCAGCTATACCTATATCCGCCTAAAACCTATAGAAGTATGGGGGCTTTTATTCCAAAGCAAAACAGAATTTCCTTGTGCGGGAATTTCTATAATACAAAATATATCATGTTTATCAGTGAGATCAAGGAGATGGCAGCATGAGTACAATTCCTTATGTAATGGAACAGACGAGCCGGGGAGAACGAAGCTATGATATTTTCTCCCGCTTGCTGTCAGACAGGATTATTTTTCTGGGGGAAGAGGTTAGTGATACCTCTGCCGGTTTGATCGTGGCACAAATGCTCTTTTTGGAAGCCCAGGACCCAAACAAAGAAATTCAGTTATATATTAACAGTCCGGGAGGCTCTGTAACTTCCGGCTTTGCAATTTATGACACCATGAGCTATATAAAATGTGATGTTGCCACCATATGTGTCGGTTTAGCTGCAAGCTTTGGCGCATTTTTGTTAGCCGGAGGCACACCCGGTAAACGTATGGCGTTACCCAATGCTGAAATAATGATACATCAGCCGGCGATACATGGGAATGGTATTCAAGGACCGGCCAGCGATATAAGAATCATGTCTGAATATATGCAAAAGAACAAACAAAGATTAAACAGAATATTAGCTGAAAATACAGGACACACGATCGAAGAAATAGAAAGAGATACCGATAGGGATAACTTTATGAGTGCGGAGGAAGCACTCAAATACGGTTTGATTGACTCTGTTATTTCAAGAAGACAGTAAAAACAGCCGCGTCAGTCAACGGCAAGACGAATGTTTTTCGCCTGCTGTTGTCAGCCGCGGCTGTCCTTGCCGGAGATACCTCCGTGTCACACTATTGTTTCAATTTCTTTATTAATAAATTCTATTATATCTTTCGCTGCAGGCTGAAAAAGCGCAGCAACAGATACCACGACTTTTTTCGATGGATTCACATAAATCACATTTCCACTGTTCCCCATGGCAGCGTACCCATTTACAATCTTTGTCCACCACAAGTATCCGTAGGGTAGATCCTCTTTTTTCCATCGGCTGTGTTCCGTGGTACTCTCACGGACCCACGCAGAAGATACGATCTGCCTGCCATTCCATTTCCCTTCCTTTAAATACAATTGTCCGATCTTTGCCATGTCCATGGCGGTCAATGTCAGCCCCCAGCCGGCCGTGTTGGTTCCGCTTTCATCGGCCACCCAGCCGCTAGCATTGTTTTTTTTGACAAATGCAACATGAAGCTTTGATGTGTATAAAATAATATTAGATGGGACAGTGATCCCAAGAGGGGAGAATAGGAATTCCTGTGCGAAATCAAGCACCGGGCGTCCGGTTGCCCTTGTAAGGATACCGGTCAGTATATCCGGTCCTATTTCTTCCATGTACCTGAACTCCCCGGCAGGCTTCTTTCCGCCCAATAAATCCAGAGTAGCTTTTACCCAGTCTTTGCTGGAAAACACCTTTGCGTATGGCGTCCACCTGAATTTATAAGGAGCTGTCATGGTCAGCAGGTGCTTGATGGTGATGGTCTGGATCGTTTTCTCTCCCTTCTTGATTGTGTAGTCGGGGAAGAAATCCAATACTTTCTGGTCAACATTCTTGATATATCCCTTATCGATCGCAATGCCGATCAATATAGATACGATACTTTTTGTCACTGAGAATACATGGAAGGTATCCGTGGGGGTATATCCATTAAAGTAATTCTCGTACAGTGTCTCATTATTTTTGAGGACAACCATACCTGCGATATTGCCATATTCGCAGTTGATTTTTTGCTCCAGTCCTCTGATCTTTTCTTCAAACATGGTTTGTTTTCTCCTTGATATTTTTAACGGATATATCCTTAAATTGAGGATAAGCCCTTTAAAAATGGATTGCAAGCACTTTTTTGTATGTATTATCTGCCCATAAAATTTTGGGGATTTAAATTTTTAGAGACCGTTTCAAGCTTCGCATTTACACAAAGCCGGAAACGGTCTCCTTTAGGTTCATAAATCTATAATAAATACCTTTTCAATAAGCGGGTCAGTTCTTTGACATCAATAGGCTTTGCAATATGGGCATTCATACCGCACTCCAAGCATTGACGTATGTCATCAGAAAAAGCATCCGCACTCATGGCAAGGATGGGTATAGATAACGCATCCGGATGATCCAGTCCCCGGATCGCTTTTGCAGCCTCATATCCTGTCATATGCGGCATCCGTATATCCATTAGAATAGCATCATAATATCCCTCAGATGATTTCCGGAACATCTCCAAACAGATCTGGCCATCTTCTGCCCAATCCAGTTCTATACCCAGAGCGGCCAACAATTCCTTTGCCACCTCCCAGTTCAATTCATTATCCTCGGCAAGCAGGATGCGGCGTCCGGTCATGTCAAGATTCTGATCCGATATCCGATCATGGGATTCTTCACTGCCCATATATTGACGCAAACTATAAAATAGAGTGGATTTAAACAACGGTTTGGAAATAAAACCACTGATCCCGGCTTCCCTGGCCTCAGTTTCAAATTCACTCCAATCGTATGCGGAGATCAGCAGGATGGGGATATCATCCCCTAAATTACGTCGGATTTCTTTTGCAGCCTGAATACCATTCATGCCGGGCAGCTTCCAGTCTAATAAAATGATCTGATAGTCGTCTCTCTTTTGGTGGTGCTGCACCACCAGTTCTATGGCATTCTCGCCGCTCAGTGTCCATTCAGCCTTTATTCCAATGGATTTAAGCGCATTTGCTGCGGTTTGGCATAATAATTCGTCATCATCAACCACCAGCATATTCCATGGGGGGAGGACCATATCCACTTCCGTTGTGGCAGCTTTTTCAAAGTCCGCAGTAAAATGGAATTCTGTACCTTTATTCGGTTCACTCTGTACATCAATGGTTCCTTCCATTGCGTCCACAATGTATTTCGTGATCGACATTCCCAAACCGGCTCCCTCGGTCTTATGTATTCTGGTTCCGTCAGCACGGCTGTAGGAGTCATATATCCTTTTCAAAAATTCCGGTGTCATGCCAATTCCGTTATCTTTGACACGAATATGGATGCGCACATAGTTGTCTCCTTTTGGGGATTTTTCCTCAAACAGGGATAATCGTATGGAACCTCCTTCCGGTGTATATTTTGTGGCATTGGATAACAGGTTCAGTAAAACCTGATTCAAACGTACACCATCGCACCACACATTTTCCGTCAGAATATTATCTACATGTATTTCAAAATTTTGCTTTTTTGCCTTCACCTGGGGCTGCATAATGTTGACGATCCCTTCAACAACTTCCTTTAAAGAAATCTGTTCTATTGTTAAAGATAATTTGCCGCTTTCAATTTTAGACATATCCAGAACATCATTGATCAGTCCTAACAGATGTTTACTTGACAGCGTAATCTTTCTCAGGCAGTTCCGCACCTGTTCCCGGTCTTCTATGTGGGCGGTGGCTATGGCGGTCATACCCACGATGGCATTCATTGGTGTGCGGATATCATGACTCATATTAGCTAAAAATTCACTTTTCGCTTTATTTGCCTCGATAGCCAGCTTACGGGTCTTTTCCAGTTCCTGGAGCTGCAGACGGGTCATGGAAAAATACCGAAGAAAGATCAAGGTCAGAAGGATCAATACAGAGGCACAGGCCAGCAGTGTAATATACATGCGCTGAGTGCTCAGGCTGTTTATGGTCTGGTCCAGTATACCGTAAGGCATTACCCCTACCAGATACCACTCGGAACAAGGGAGAGGTGTACCGTAAATCTGCCGGTCTTCTCCATTTATTTTCAGTATCGTAGTATACTTTTTATCGGATCTTAATGCTGCGTCAAACTCCGCAAGGGAATTCTCTAAAGAGGAGTCGTCTGCAGGGGAAACATGCTGCGCTTGCAGTTGTTCAAAGTAATCCCATAACTCGTTATTGGGATTGCGGATCACAAACGTGCCATCAGGCCGGATGATATGGTAATAGGTCAGCTGTCCCTCATCCTCTAAGGAAAGAAAATCCGTGATATAATCCAGAGGAACAGCAGCGATCAGACCCAGGCATTTCTCACCATTCTGCATAGGATAAGCAGCCCGGACGCCAAACAATACCACATCATTTCCATCTGCGTCTACGCCTACGGCAACTCTTTGCTCTCCCTGTTTTAATGCTTCCACGAAAGGCGGCGGATTAATTGGCTGTATTGGTTCTCCGCAGAGAGTCTCAAACTCCCCCTCATCAGAGCAGAGCGCTAGATAGCCAAAACCTCTGACCTGCGCTCTGTAAACCAGTTCCTCATATAGGCTTTCTTTATCGTGGTTCTCCGTTGAAACCACGGAGATGATGCCGTCTACCTGATCAAATCGCAGTTTGATGATATTTTCAAAATGCCTGGACATTTGCTCATTCATGCCGGACATGTAGATTTCCCCAACTTCGTAAATGGTATTTTTACTCTTACGATTCATATAAATGCCCAGAAGACTGAAGACAACCACGCTAAAGAGTAGAAGACCGATAAAACTGTATAGTAGAAAACGGGTTGTAGGATTTTTTTGTTTACTTCTGCCCATTTACCTTACGCCTCCCCGGAGTGCTTCCACATAATCTGCCTAATACTTCATCGTAATCGCCGCCGAAACCTATATAACAGTCTCTTAGATTCATAGTCATATCTCCTTCCTTTTTCATGCCGTCTGTTTCCCTGCCCGGGAAACGTGTCACCACTTGCTTTTTGATCACACTGCTCACCGGTTAAGCATCCGTGTCAACAGCATTTTGGCGCCGGCCGCTGCCTTTATTATAACTAAACATATAATTGGTTAGCAATAAGCATATTGGTAAGGTGTGCAAATAGGTTATCGCTTTTAATACTGACAAAAGTGGTTCAACATGTTATAATTCGGACAGATAGGAGATGGATTATGAAACCGCAGGAAACAAAATTTGAATTTGTATATAAGGAAATTAAACAGTGTATTTTGGATGGTCAGATACTCCCCGGCAATTCCCTGCCATCTTCAAGGGCGTTCTGTGACCAATTTCATGTGAGCAGATATACGATCAACCATGTCTTTGATGCATTGCGGCAAGAAGGGTTGATCGAGATTCAGCCCCGTCTTGCACCCAGGGTTGTTTCGAGACAAGATGCGCCTGATCCTTCGGACACCATAACTGAGATCCTGAAACAAAAAGACAGTATCCTGCAGGTGTACCAGACCTATGCTCTGATCATGCCATCCATTCAGGTCTTTGCTTCACAGGCCTGTGATATAGAGATCATGCCGCACTATAAGCAGGCTATGAAAGCAGCACGTTTGGGACTTTCAGCTGATGGGTGGCGTCCGCCCTCTAATTTGGGATATGATATATTGAGAATAGGTGGAAATTCATTGTTTAGCGAACTCTATTCTGCCTTTGGCCTTTATAATAAACTTACATTTTTTACAGAAGAGTGTCCTTATTTCTCTCAGCACTTTTTACAGGGGTCTCCATCTGTGGCCGGTGATATTATAGAGATATTGAAAGGCACGGATCCATCCGTGAAATGCGAGCGATTAACAGAGATGTATCAAAGACTTACAGATTCCATTGAAAGCACATTACATTATTTATCAGAGGTGACGCCTGGATGTACAGAACAGGCCAACGTGTTATTTTCGTGGAATCCGATGCGTGGCCAGGATTACTACCATTCAAAGATCGTTGACGATTTGAACCGGAAAATTGGCCTTGGAGAATACGCGGTTGGAACGTATCTTCCGTATGAAAAGCAGCTTGCCGCCCAGTACGGTGTTTCTTTGTCGACGGTCAGAAAAGCATTGTCCGAACTCGAACAAAGAGGCTTTGTAAAAACATTAAACGGTAAAGGCACTATTGTTATAGAACCGGATGATACCGGGGTCCATCAGCTGATGCTTAACTCCGGATACGCGGAAAAGGCCTTACGTTATCTTCACGCCCTGCAGTTAATGGTGTTGATCATTTATCCCGCTGCGCTGGCCGCAGCTCCGCGGTTTACGAAAGAAGAATTGGACCGGTTAGAAGACAAATTGGCTTCTCCGGGTTCTGTTTACATAGCAGATATATATGAGGCCATATTAAAACATACCACTTTAGACCCTCTATCTGTTATATTATCTGAAACCTGCCGCCTTCTGGATTGGGGACATCATTTCACTTATTACCCTTCCAAAAAACATAGCGTTCCACGTCTCAATAGACAAGTCATGAAAGCATTTCAGCAATTAAAGGAAGGGAATGCAAGTTCTTTTGCAGAGGTTGTGGCAGATTGCTACCGTTATATGTTAGTCCGTGTAAAAAAGTATATGGTAGAAAAATATAAATTTAATAATGCGGCTCATATCCGGATTCCGGAAAGATATTAGGTGAAATTGGAAAGAAATATGGGGCGGTCCTTCACCGGTTGCGGGGGATGCCGCTGCCATCAGATTTGCAGGGTAAGTATAAGAGCGGTATTAATTGAAGAGTTGAAAAAATGCAGGTTACCTGAAAAAGGTCCTGCATTTTTTTGTCATTCCAAAGGGGTTGCGTTTAATTGTTCAGTAAAAAATTAATGTGGTAATATTCCGGAAGAAAATAGAATTTATTCCGGGCAAAGGGGAGTTTCATTTTGTTATAATGTATTGCCTCAATGAGCAAAAGAGGGGTTTGCAGCGGCACGTTCAGGAACTCCATCTCTATTTCGTTGGCGTAGATCAGTTTTACGGTCATGTCCAGTGTTTTTGTAAACTTGAAGAGCGTTTCAAGGATCAGTTCTTTAATGGATTCCTCTCTGGAAGTATCCAGGCTGAGTTCGTCAAAGAATGCAGCCGGAACCTGTGTAAAAGAGTATCCGAGAACAGTGTCATCGGATTTGAAGATACAGTTACAGGCCAGTACGATATCGCTTGCAGAAAGGTTCAGCTTGTCTCTGGCGATATCGGTGGGGGCACCGTAATTGTAAGAGAGGACAGTGCTGTTCACCGGCAGCTTGTTCATGGATAGTAGGGGCGTTGTAGTCTGCTCTGCAGAAGCTTTGCTGCTTTTGGGGGCTACAATTGTCCCTTTACCTTGAGATTTAATGATCATTCCATCCTCACAGAGAATTGCGAGGGCCTGGCGGAGCGTATTGCGGCTGACCCCATATTTTTCAGACAATGCGGTTTCTCCGGGCAGATGTTCATTTGGCGGATATATGCCTTCTATGATATCGGAATATAAGGAATTGTAAACACCCAGATAGGTGGGCATGTTCTCATTCTGTAATTTAGTTTTCATAAGTTATCCTCCCTTGGTTGATAAACAAGTTTATTTTAGCATAAAAACAGCGTTTTGACAATTGAAAGAGATACGGTGAGAACATGTTGAGCAAGCTGGAAAGGTTTGGATAAATTACACAAGAAACAGAAAATGAAATTATGCATATTTGATAAAAAATAAATATTTGTTGTATGTTTATTGACATATAATATATTTGGTGATAGTATTTGAACAAGTTCAACATGTTGAACAAGATGAAAGGAGGGTGTCATGTTAAGGAAATGCGGGGAAGAGGACAGGGAAAGACTCAAAGAGTTTTTGAATGAGAAGCCTGTGTATCACACGTTTTTGATTTCCGATCTTGACAAGTATGGGTTTGATAAAGATTTTCAGACAATTTACATGCAGGAAGAAGAGGGAAGATGCATTGGAGTGTTTCTGAAATATTTTTACAATCTTATTGTGGCAGGAGAGGATCAGGAACTTGATCATGAGGCAGTCAGCAGACTTGCTGACGACAAGATCACTACGATCATGGGAAATGCAGAAGTAGTCCAAAATGTAGCAAATCGGGTTGGTAGGCGGCAGCGAATGACGTATAATAATCTGTATATCCATGAGGAGACAGAAAAACAGGAACCTGCTGATAACAAAGTGAGGTTTGCAGATCTGGATGATGTAGGACGGATATATGAGTTCCTGATGGGTTTTCCGGAAATGAAGAATCTGTATTCTGAGAAGAAGATGATCGAAAACAGGATCAGCAATATGGAAGGGGTTCATGCCATCATAGAAAAACAGGGCAGGATCGTGGCTCATGGAAACAGCGCTGCGTCGGCAGAACTGACTTGTATGCTGGGCGGAATCTGTGTAGGTGAAGGATACCGGGGAAGAGGGTATGCAAAGGATATTATCCGTACGTTGTGCAGGGAGATACATAGCCAGGGAAAGATCCCCTGCATGTTTGCTCCGGAGAATAATCCCTATACAATCTTTTCAGAACTTGGATTTAAGATTTATGGCAGGTGGGGCGTGGCCCAGCTTATATAACAGGGGGAAAAAATGGGAGAGAAAAAACTAAAAACAAGAGATATTCTGGGTTATACCGTTGGTTCTATTGGAGATTCTACATCGTATAATTTTGTACTGTCGTTTTTTTCGTTTTTTATGATCACTGTTGCCGGGGTAAGCCCGGTAGTGGCAGGAACGATCATTTCGGTGGCCATAGTGTGGGATGCGGTGACAGATCCGATCATCGGTTATCTGGTGGATAATTCAAAAAGCAAATATGGGAAGAGACGTCCATGGATGCTGAAATCCTTAATACCGCTTGGAGCTTCACTGGTGCTGATGTTTCTGAAGGTGGATTTTCCACAGACTCAGAAAAACATATACTATCTGATATTGGTACTGATATTCTGGACAGCATATACAGCGTTCAATATTCCTTATTATTCATTTGGTTCGGTTTTATCAGATGTAGACAGTGAACGTGTAAGAGTTGCAGCTTTTCGTGAAGTCCTTGGATATGTGGGGATCTTTTGTGCCAGCTCGGTACCTACATTCATTGTAGGCAAATTGATGGAGAATGGTTTTGATAATGCAAGATCATGGTCTATGGCAGGGATCATATCAGCGGTGATATCAGTCAGTACCATACTGCTGATGTGGAGATGTACAAGAGGAAAAGAACGGACAGACGAAGTGGCAGATGCAGAGAAAATGAACCTGAAAGGCTTCTTTTCCAACGTGATCAGCCTTATGAAAATGAAACCTTATGTGCTTGTGATCGTCTGTGCACTGCTCACAAATATTTACCTTACCTTATTTAATTCCAGCCTTTTGTATTACGTTACTTATAATATGGGATTGGGGGAAACGCAGGCATCACTGATGTTTACAGCTATGAATATAGTTTCCATCCTGTTCATTCCTTTTATAACTAAATCGGTTGCCGTATTCAGTAAGAGTAAAGTGTTCGTTATCTGTATGGTTTTCAGCGGACTGGTAATGATCCTTACAAAATTCACGGGAATCCCGAATATTACACTGGGCTGTGTCTATGTTGTATTAGTAGGAGTGGGAACCTGTGCATATTGGATGTGCGTGTTTAATTTTCTCTATGATGTAGTGGATTACGATGAGTTTAACAGAGGGAAAAAAAGAGATGGGATCATTATGTCTTACTACTCATTTCTGCTGAAACTTGGTGGAGCAGTAGCAGCGGCAGTCCAGGGATTTCTGCTTCAGAAAAGTGGATTCGATGCATCCCTTGCAGCACAAAACAACGGGGCGCTTGGCATGATCGAATCTATGTTTACCATATTGCCCGGTATCTGTGTACTGGCGGCTGGACTTGTCATTGCGCTTACCCCTCTGCAGGATAAGAAGATGAATGCCCTGAGGCTGGCACTGGAAAAGAAACGTGTAGGCGAGGAATATACAACAGAAGGATTTGAGTCACTGGTAGTTAAAAAATAAGATGTAACTGTTCAGTACCTTCACAGTTACAGGCAAAAATCTATGCAGGATCGCCTTTGGCGATGGGATTTTTGCTTGGCTGCGGAATGCTTTCTTACGGTCAGCGCAGTGAATGCGCAGACCTACTGAATCGTTACAATAAGATCATATAAATTTCAGGAGGAAAAAATAATGACAACAAATAAACCGGCAATCGTAATGCAGACAGATTTCACAAAGGATATTTCCGTATGTACCATGCAGGGGGTATGCATGATGGTAGACCCCGAATTAAGAGTGTTTGACAGCACGCATGAAATTAAAAGTTTTGACACCTATCAGGCTTCCACTTCTTTGAGCTTCGTCATAGATTTCTGGCCGGCCGGTACGGTATTTGTATCTGTAGTTGACCCGGGTGTGGGGACAAGCCGTCGTGCCTGTGTGGCAAAGCTTAGCAACGGAAGTTATGTAGTGACACCGGATAACGGCAGTCTTACCCACGTAAAGAAATATTTTGGGATCGATGAGGTTCGTGTGATCGATGAGAACGTCAACCGCCTCAAGAAAACAGAGAAATGTAATATTTTTCATGGAAGAGATTTATTCGCATATTGTGCAGCAAGACTTGCAGCAGGCGTGATCACATATGAAGAAGTAGGAGAAGCTTATCCGGTAGAAGAGATCGTTGAGCATGAGATCATACCATATAAGGTAGAGGATGGCTGTATCTCAGGAATGATCGACACAGCGGACTATCATTTTGGACTGATCTGTTCTAATATTCCGGCAGAAGTTTTTGAAGAAGAAGGGATCGGATATGGAGATTGGATGGATGTACAGATCTTAAAGAAAGGACAGGATGCTCCTGTATACTCACAGAAAGTTCCGTTCCAGCCGTCTTTTGGTGCAGTTGCTGTGGGAGAGCCGCTTTTGATGGTAAGCGAGACACTCCAAATCCAGATCGCGGTCAACAGCAGAAATATGAGTGATCAATATGGTATCCAGGTCGGACCGGAGTGGATAATGAAAATGAAAAAGTGTTAGGAAACCAGGAAAACAGATAAGAGGAGGAAATGGATTATGAAACCGACAATTGTAATGCAGTCAGATTTTGGAGTGAACTCAGGGCTTGTAGCTTGTATGCATGGAATGTGTAAGCTTGTGGACAGTGAGCTGATCACATGTGATATTACACATTTACTGCCGGCTTTTGATATCGAAGCGGCATCGTACTGTCTTCAGTATACCGTGCCATACTGGCCGGCGGGAACGGTATTTGTCTCTGTGGTAGATCCGGGAGTAGGAACGAGCCGCCGTGCATCTGTGGCAAAGTTGAAAAATGGAAGTTATGTAGTGACTCCTGACAATGGAACACTGACATATCTCAATGCCATGATCGGGGTGGAAGCGATCCGGGAAATCGACGAGGAGAAGAACCGTTATCAGGAGACAAAAGAAGTACATACATTCCATGGCAGGGATTTATTCGCCTACTGTGCAGCAAAACTGGCTTCCGGCAAGATCACTTTTGAGGAGGTTGGAAAAGAATATCCGACAGAGGAGATCGTACTTCATAAGATCCAGACAGCGGAAGTACGTGAAAAATATGTGAGAGCAGTGATACAGAGTTATGATCCTTTCGGCAGTGCAGAACTTTCTGTTTTAAACAGTAATTTTGTCAAAGCAGGTTTTAAAATAGGCGAAAAACTGCATGTGACCATTGGAACAGATGATAAAAAGGTGTTTGACGGGCTGATCCCTTATGAGCGGTCATTTGGTTATGTGGGAAAAGGTGAGGATGTCTTATTCAATGATCTTGCTTCTTTTGTTACGATCGGCAGCAACCAGGCGGATTTCAGGCAGAAGTATCATATGGAGCCGGATGTAAATTATACAGTGGAAATCTGTGAGGCGTAAAGAATGGAGCTTCAGTTTATAGACGCCCATTTTGGCCTTTCAGTCGAAGAGGCGAAAAAGCTGATGATTCAGGCAATGGAAACGTCATTTGCAGAAAAAGGATGAAAAGAGAGTGTGATAAAGGAGGTTTGGCAGTGGAAGGAAGAGTCTGCCTGAGCGTGTTAGACCGCTTTAGGACGGAAGTAGAGGATTGGCTGGGAATCAAAAGGATTGGAGGGGATTAGAATGGCTACACCACATAATGAAGCACAAACAGGGGATATTGCAAAGATCGTTCTGATGCCCGGGGATCCGCTCAGGGCAAAGCTGATCGCTGAGACATATCTGGAGGACGCTGTATGTTACAATACGGTCAGGAATATGCTTGGTTATACAGGAAGCTACAAAGGAAAGCGGATCTCGGTACAGTCAAGTGGGATGGGAGTCCCGAGCATGGGAATTTATTCCATGGAGCTGTACAGAGACTATGATGTGGATACGATCATCCGGGTTGGTTCCGCAGGCGCTATCTCGGACAGTCTTTCCATGGGAGATGTGGTCATCGGTATGGGGCTGTGTACAGATTCCGCTTATGTATCCCAGTATGATCTTCCGGGTACATATACGCCGGTTGCGGATTTTGGTCTGGTGAAACTGGCCTCAGAGATTATGGAGGAGAGGGGTGTGTCTTATCAGACAGGCGTGATCCTGACTTCGGATCTATTTTATACAGATGAAAAAGATGCTGTTGCGAAGTGGAAGAAAATGAACGTACTGTGTGTAGAGATGGAGTCTCTTGCGCTCTACTGTAATGCGGTCAGATTAGGGAAAAAGGCTCTTACCATGCTTACAATATCAGATCTTCCTCTGCGGGGGGAAGCTATGGGAGCAGATGAGAGAAGAACAAGCTTTACTGTAATGCTGGAAGCTGCGCTTAGACTGGCGGAGAAAGCAGATGTGTAAAAGTATAAGGACAGTCCGGCTGTTATTCGGAAATCTGGCGGCGGGATTAGGCGTAGCTTTATGTACGAAGGCCGGGATGGGTGTTGATCCTGTCAGTGCCCTTTATGATGGAGTGCATAAGATCATTGGTCTGGAGATGGGGACCGCATCTTTTGTGGTCAATATGCTGATCCTGGTGGTATGTACCTTATTAAACAGGAAGTACCTGAAATGGGGGACATTTCTGTCAATGCTGAGTTTTGCCGTATCTCTGAATACATTCGTAGGACTCGTTTCACCTTTTACAGTAGAACCCTATACGGTGTCAGGGTATCTTCTGTTTTTGGCAGGAATGTTTTTGGCAGGGGCAGGATTTTCGACTGTGGTATTCCAGGATTTGGGACCAAATTGTGCGGATATACTCCTGGAAGTGTTGAAAGACAAAGCCGGTATTTCTATGAAGTACGCAAAGATATCTGTGGATCTGTGCTGTACTGTGCTGGGGTTCCTGATGGGCGGTGCTGTCGGTTTAGGTACTGTCCTGTGCGTATGTGGCATGGGGCATATCTATAACCGGGTATTTTGCATATGGCATCAGGCAACCTCAGAAAACGGAGGGGGAAAGAGAAATGCGTTTACAGAAGAGAGCTTCAGAGCCGGAAGCGATGGATGAAATAGTAATGTATAACCGCAGATTTGTGCAGGAAAGAAGATATGAGAGGTACCAAACCGAGAAATACCCTAAAAAGAAACTTGCGATTCTGACCTGTATGGATACGAGACTGACAGAACTTCTGCCCGCGGCGTTGGGACTGGAAAACGGTGATGCCAAGATCATCAGAAATGCGGGCGGCGTAACGAGGGATGCCTATGGGAGTGAGGTGAAAAGCCTGCTGGTGGCTATCTTTGAATTAGGAGTTACGAAGATCATGGTGATCGGACATACAGACTGCGGCGTGGAAAAGATGGACAGTATCCAAATGATTGAAAAAATGCGTAAGCGTAAAATAAAAATAGAGAACCTAGAGAGATCAGGCAGTGGAGGATTTGATCTGAATGAGTGGCTTTCCGGAATTCAGGAAGTGGAGGAAGCCGTACGGGATACCGTTTCATTATTAAAAGAACATCCTCTGGTTCCGGAGGATGTGGGTATCTTTGGTTTTGTAATGAATACCGAGACAGGGGAATTGATGGAAGTGAAAGAATCCGATTGTCTGTTTTAGTTATGGGGGAAACTGTACAATACAAAAACCTTAAAGGGCCGGAATTGGTTTCCGGTCCTTTGAATGTAGACAACCATCATTTATTGGTGATTGTCTATTATTTTATATTAAAGGAAAGTTCTCCTATCGGAGAACCCTTTTCCTTCTGGTGGATCTTTGATATATTTTTGCCTGAGTTCGTCTATAAATTTTTGCTCCACTTGTATCATCCTCCAATCTGTAATAAATACAGTATGGAACAGATGGGAAGAGAAGTCAAGCAGACCGGGAGCGGGGATAAAGACCATGCTTTATCATTGTCCTTTTGTATAATTCCTCCAGAGAAACCCGTTCGTGTTTATGATACAGCTCAAGAAAGAGCATTTCTTTTTTGCAGTTTGGACATTGCAGAGGGTCAAAACCCATGGTGAGCAGAAAACGATTGCGCCAGGTATTAAGATCAAGGATTATCCGGTGTTTTGATCTTTGGACAGCCTTGTGAAGCTGCTTGTCGATCTCCCGGTGTCTGGCATAAAGCCCATAGCACCGGGTCATCTTGAAATTCTTTTCAGGGATATGCTGGATGAGCAGTTTAATGAAATCAACTGCAGGAAGAGTCCTTTGGACGAAGGAGTTGTCTTCATATATGGAAGGTTACAAGGCGGGGCTGGTGAAGGACACTTCCTATAAGGGACTGTGGAAGGTATCGTTTACTTTGAAAGAGTTTTAATAAAATTCTGAAAAGAGCATATCATATTGACAAAAGAGAAAATATGTAATACGATTGTATTACAGAAAAGGAGGCGGTATTATGGCGAAGGAAGCAACATTACAAGTTCGTATGGATGCTGATTTGAAAGAGAAGGCAGAAGCATTGTACCGGGATATGGGGACATCTTTTGCAGAGGCGGTACGCATATTTGCAAAGCAGAGCGTTCAGGAAAACGGGATGCCGTTTGCTATGACGGCAAACCGGAAAAACACCTATAGGCGTCTTTCAGGATATGCAAATACGAAGCTGGCGGCAGAGGAGGACGGCGCATACGAAAGGGCAATGGTAGGAAAGCATGAGAAAACTGATTGATGCGAATGTCATCTTGAGATATCTTCTGGGAGACCATCCGCAAATGTCAGAGGAAGCCAGACGGATTATAGAGGATGGCGCTTTCACCCTGCCGGAGATTATTGCGGAAGTAGTTTATGTTCTGAAAGGCGTGTACAAAATTGAACGGGATACGATTGGCAGGACTTTGATAGAGTTTTTGGATGAAGTGACAGTGGAGAATCAGGAGGCTGTCTGTGAGGCATTGTCCCTGTTTTCAGAAACATCCCTTGATTTTGTGGATTGTATCCTGATTGCACGGCACAGGGTGCTGGGTGATGAGATTGCGAGTTTTGATAAAAAACTGAATAAGATGCTGTAAAGGAATGTTGGAAAAAGCGCTTTGTGCCGTATATGCAGGGCGCTTTTTTGATGTGGAAAATAAGGATGAAAGGGGTGTTTTTATGTATCCGGTCAGTGAAGTCATATAATGTAATATTATCTAATTTATATGTGATTAGTTTGAAATGGAATAGAGGTGAAAAGCTTGTCAAAAGATATAAAGATATTTAATGACTCATATTTTAAAGATTGGCTCTAAGATATAAAACAGAGAATAAAACAGAGTCAGCTAAAAGCTGCTGTACGTGTAAATACTGAATTGTTACTTCTCTATTGGGATATTGGAAAAGACATCGTTCAAAGAGATGCTGAGTCAAAGTGGGGCAGCAAAATATACTCAACATTGAGCGCTGAACTAAAAGATGCTTTTCCTGGAATAAAAGGTTTTTATGCTAAAAAAATATAATATAAAAATCAAGAGCAGAAGAGTACCTTTCTGAATCAGGAAGGACTCTTCTGCTTTTTTAGTGGAAAAAAGGGATTGTATGAACCGATATTATGCGATAGAAGCAGTAACAGTAAGGCATCAGGAGAAACTGTGTGACCTGATTGCAGACAGTAACTTGGATGAATGTCTGAGAGTGGATTCAATAAGTATACCTTATCGCGCAGTGTCCGTTCCTTAGGAGCATATGTCACGAGATGCCCGCACGGGTATAAATATGGGTTAGTATGTCATAGAATAGGTTTCAACTATACATGATCATTAATTATAAGTATTTGTTATTTTGTGTCTGCAATATTATACTAACATTAAAGAGAAAAAGTTATATTTTAAAATCTGGAAGCAAGTCCAAGTCCGGCAATCATCAGGGGGTAGCCTTTGTGCCGGTACGATCCATTCAGGATATGGGGAACATCATTATGGATGACAAGGATGCAAAAGGTGAAATCAGGACCGATGAAACCACTAAGATGGAACATCAAATAACAACATGTGCATAAAAGCAAATACAGAAGGAAGCAGTGAAGTAAATGATAAATTTAGAAAAAAGAGAGGCCGTTGTCCAGAATCTGAAGGATGCAGGGTGCACCTGGGAATTTATTGAAGATTTTCTATTATGTTTTGACAAAGAACAGAAAGAAAAGCAGCTTGCATTGTTGGAAGCACACAGAAAACAACTTTTAAACACCGTGCACAAGGAAGAAAAAAAGATATACTGTCTGGATTACCTGGTGTACCGGATTAACAAGGAACATATCCTGTAACAGGCTGCAGGATATGTTACTCTCGCGGCAGCTGCCAAGGTCAAATGAGCTTGACTTTGTCTTGCTGTCCGCAGAAATAAAGAAAGAGAGAGGCAGATATGGGAAAAAATATTTTGGTTATTTCGTTTAGTCTTCGTAAGAGGAGTAATTCAGAGCTTTTAGCAGACTCATTTATGGGTGGGGCAAAGGCGGCAGGACATCATGTAGAGAAAATAAGTATACGGGATAAGAGGATTGACTTTTGTCGGGGCTGCCTTGCCTGTCAGCATACAGGGAGGTGTGTCATTGGGGATGACGGGAATGACATCGCCGGCAAAATGCTTGCTGCAGATGTGCTTGTATTTGCCACCCCAATCTATTATTACGAGATGAGCGGACAGATGAAGACCATGCTTGACCGCGCGAATCCATTATACTTTGCGGATTACCGGTTCCGGGATATTTATCTGCTTGCCACAGCGGCAGACGAGGGTGGGAATGCGATAGAGGGAGCGCTTACCGGAGTGAAAGGATGGATCTCCTGCTTTGAAAAGGCACGTCTTGCCGGCACTGTGTACGCAGGCGGAGTCGATCAAGCGGGAGAGATTGAAAAGCATCCGGCATTGGAAAAGGCCTACCAGACCGGAAAAGAAGTATAAGGGAGGCGTGAGAGCATATGAAAATCTTAGTATTCAATGGAAGTCCCCGCCCCAATGGGAATACAGCTGCCATGGTGAATGCTTTTGTGGAAGGGGCAGAGAAAAACGGGCATGACATTACCGTTGTGGCTGTATGCAGCAAAAATATAGCAGGATGCCTTGCCTGTGAATACTGCCATACAAAAGGAAACGGAAGATGCATCCGGCAGGATGATATGCAGGAGATCTATCCGGTTCTGGAGGAGGCAGAGATGATCGTGCTGGCATCCCCGGTCTATTATCATAGTTTCACAGGACAGCTTCAATGCGCCATCAATCGCATTTATGCGTTAGATAAACCAAAACATCTGAAGAAAGCCGCTTTGATTTTAAGTTCCGGAAGTGACGGTGTATTTGGCGGTGCCATCTATGAGTATCAGAACTCATTTCTGGATTATTTAAAGCTGGAGGATATGGGAATCTACACGGCTTATGGTAAGCAGAACAAATCAGAAGAAAAGTTAAATGAACTAAGAAAATTTGGTGAGAGACTGTAGAAAAGGAGATAGGAACTATGGATGCAAAGTTGTTAGAAGGAAAAGTTGCAATCATTACAGGAGCAAGTTATGGAATGGGTCGGACAATGGCGGAGCTCTTCGCAGAGGAAGGGGCCAGTGTTGTGCTTACTGCCAGAGGAAAAGAAAAACTGGATCAGGTTGTGGAGGGAATCTGTAAGAAGGGTCAAAAGGCCATTGGTATTGTTGCGGATACCTGTTCAACGGAAGATACCGGGAGGGTGATGAAGGAGACAGTGGAAACATTTGGCGACCTGGATATCTTAATTAATAATGCGGGCATTGGTGAGCAGAAGATGATTGACGAGACCGATGACGAATGGATGCGATATGTGATGGATACAAATTTAGGAGGTCCCATGCGTTACATTCGGGAGGCATTGAAGATATTCATGCCGAAGAACGAAGGCGTAATCATCAATATTTCATCTGTAAATGGAGAAAGACCTTTCTGCGGGGCAACCTATACCTCCACAAAAGGCGCGCTGAATACACTGACCAAGAACGTGGCAATGCGGCTTGTCGATACCAATATCCGATGTAATGCCGTTGCACCGGGAGCAACCATCACACCGGCCCATCTTGCCAATAAGGCGGGTGAACAGCCAGGAGGAAATGAGATGCTGAAATACAGCGGTCATTATGTCTATTTTCCGGGACCGGAGTGTGATGCCATGGATCAGGCATATGCCTGCCTGTACCTGGCCAGCAAGATGGGGAAAGCCGTACGGGGGCAGGTGCTCCAGGTCTGCAACGGTGCATTTCTTTAAGGATATGGATTTCATATAGAGAGGAACATAAAAAATGCAATATAAAGAATATAAAGGTATCCGGCTTTCCAGACTGGGTATGGGCGTTATGAGGCTCCCGGTAGAGGATCAGGATGATTCCAGGACTTGTATTGGGTGCGGCTCCTGCAGCCGGCATTGCCCCAGGGCTTCGACATTCCAAAATATATGGAAGAAATGAAAACCATGATGGAAAACGATTAGTTTATAAATAGTTTATTTTTTTGTGAGAAATCCTTTATACGCATATGATAGCCTGTATTTCTGATGAAGCCGTAAGATCCACACACTTCTTGAGACAGGATACCGGGTTCAGTAAAGATACAGGGATAAAGGAGAGCGAGCAAATGACGATTAAGAAAAAGATCAGGCTGTCCAATATTATGATGGTCCTGATACCAATCTTATTTACGGCAATCGTGATCAATGTCTGCCTGCACACATCGCTTGGCAGCTTCTGGTATACACTGGAAGCTATGTACAGTGATGAAAACAGTAACCAGTTTGCCCAGAGCATGATCTATACCTATCAGCAGGAACTTTGGGAGAATAACTGGGGGCAGGGAGTGCATACGGATGTCTCAGGGGAAATTACGAGGACGGACGAAATGCACCATCTGGAAAATAAGCTGTCGGGGATGGGATATCAGTTTATGATCACAAAAAATGAAAAGCTGATCTATACCAACCTTACAGAGGAGGATATGCAGGCAGCCCGGTCAGTGGCCGGGGATGCGATTGATACGGCAAAGACACTTACGGCCAGCAGGCACGAGGTGTCTGTCATTAAAAATACATTTTATCATGGGGAGAAGACTTTCTGCATTACAGCCGTACATCGACAGCAGACGGATCAGGGCGTAGTCAATTACCTGAAGAATTACATTCTGAAATACCTGTATGGCATTATTCTTTTCTTCGTCCTTTTGACGCTGTTTGTGAATGGAATCTCATCCTGGTGGATCTCGAGGAGCATCTTAAAGCCCCTGCGTCAGCTCAGTATGGGAACCAAAGAGATCCGGGAAGGCAATCTGGATACGGTAATGGGGTATCAGAAAAAAGATGAGTTTGGGGAAGTATGCAGGGATTTTGACGAGATGCGTGCCTACTTAAAAGAGTCTGTGGACCAGCGTCTGCGGGATGAAAAGCGGAGAAAAGATCTCATCAGAGGTATTTCCCATGATCTGAGGACGCCGCTTACCTCCATCATTGGATATCTGGATGGGTTAATGGAAGGCATTGCAGATACTCCGGAAAAGAGAACACGTTATCTGAGTGCGATCAAGACCAGGACCGGTAATCTTGTGAGTCTTGTAGACAGTCTTTCTGAGTACACCCGGCTGGACAGCGGTTTTTGTTACCACATGGAGGAAGCGGATCTCAAAGAATTCGTGGAACAATATCTGGAAACCTGCAGGCATGACGCAGAGCAGAATAAGGTAGAAATGAAATTTGTGTATGGAAAAGAGGCATTTCCGGTGCAGATTGACAGGGAGGAATTTAAGAGGGTATTTGACAATCTGTTTACGAACACGGTCAAATACCGTAATTCAGAAAAATCACACATTCTGATCACCCTGAAACGCACTTTAGAGGGTGCGGATATCGAATTGGTATTTCAAGATGATGGACCGGGAGTACCGGGAGAGAGTTTGGAGCAGTTATTTGACAGTTTTTACAGGGTGGATGACGCAAGAAGCCAGTTGGAAAAAGGCAGCGGCATAGGATTGGCGGTGGTGAAAGAGATCATCCTCGGACATGGAGGGAAGGTGAAAGCAGAGAACAGAGATGGTCTGGCAATCGTTATCCATCTGCCGGCTGACCGGGAGGATATAGATGGAAAAAATATTGATCGTGGAAGATGATGAATTGATCGCAGAGCTGGAGCGGGACTATCTGGAGGCGAATGGATTTGAGACAGAAATCGCTTTTGACGGACCCAGCGGTGAAAAGAAGGCAAAGACAGAACGCTATGATGCTATTTTGCTGGATGTGATGCTTCCGGGGAAAACAGGCTTTGAGGTCTGCCGGGGACTGAGACGCACTTTGCGGCTGCCTATCATTATGGTGACAGCTAAAAAAGAAGATATTGACAAAATCAGGGGTCTTGGGCTGGGTGCGGATGATTATCTGGTAAAACCATTCAGTCCTGCGGAATTAGTGGCCCGGGTAAAATCCCATATCCATATCCACAACCTGCTTTTGGAAAACCAGGAAGAAAAAGAGGAGACGGAGATCACTTATCAGAACCTAAGCATACTTCCGAGATCCAGGATGGTATATCTGGATCAAAAAGAGGTGTTCCTTGTGAATAAGGAATTTGAACTTCTGCTTTTTATGGCGGAAAATCCCAATATCGTCTTTTCTAAAGATACGCTTTTTGACCGGATATGGGGCATGGATTCCATGGGGGACGCCGCAACCGTGACTGTGCACATTAACCGTCTGCGGGAAAAACTGGGTAAAAATGTTTCAAAAACGCAATTTATTGAGACTGTCTGGGGGGCGGGATACCGCTTTCGGATCAATTGATAATAGAAGATAACGGAGTGCAGAGATGATAGGAGTAAGAGAGTTTATAGAATATATGGACAGTGGGAAAAAAGTGATCGGCGGCACCAAGATACATGAGTGTATGGACAGACTGTCACAGGAAGCTTTGCAGCTGACAGCAGAATTAAACGGTTGCTATCATACCCCGGAAGAAATCCGGGTTTTGATGGAACGGCTGACCAAAAAGCCGGTGGATGAAAGTTTCAGGCTCTTCCCGCCCTTTTATACAGACTGCGGGAAAAACCTTACTATTGGAAAACATGTGTTTTTTAATTCCGGATGTAAGTTTCAGGATCAGGGAGGGATCACTATCGGTGATGGTTCACTGATCGGTCACAATGTAGTCCTTGCAACCCTGAACCACAATCTGGATCCCGAGCATAGGGGGGATATCATCCCTTCGCCGATCCATATTGGCAGGAATGTCTGGATCGGTTCAGGAGCCACTGTCCTTCCGGGGGTTACGATTGGTAACGGGGCAGTAATCGCAGCAGGGGCGGTGGTCACGAAAGATGTCCCTGATAATACCATTGTGGGCGGTGTGCCGGCTAAAGTGATGAAAACAATTACGGCGGGATCAGACTTTGACCACGTGTATACGGAAGAACCGACGATATCAATGAGTGATGTATGAAAAGAACCTGGCGTGAAGGAAGATATGCTGGACGACCTTGTGAAGAGCACTCTCATGATGGAAGGCGGTTATAAAGTGCTGACACAGGAAGAGATTAAGAGCGTATTCAAAGAAGGATATTCCAAAGGTAGTATAAACTCCGGGATATCCTTTTTTAATGCTTTAAAATAGGTTTTACATTTTAGGAAAAACAACATCATAACCATTATAAAAAACTATGGAGTGGTATTGAACATAAGCATTTGTTATCAAAATCCGGGACTGTTATAATAAAAACAGATAAAGGTCATTCTGGCAAAAGAAGTGAAGGGGGAAAAAGACAAATGAAAATAGCAGTTGTAGATGATTCAAAAGAGGATGCACAGCGTATTGTTGCCTATCTGGAGCAATTTCAGCAGGAGCATGGTCTGACCCTTGATATAAAAACATTCTACGCAAGTTTTGATTTTCTGGAAGAATATCAGGGAGATTACGATGTTATTTTTCTGGATATCGAGATGCCGGGCAGCAGCGGGCTTGAGGTGGCGCATGAAATACGCAGCAGGGATCAAGCGGTTGGGATTATTTTTATCACCAGCCTGGCACAGTACGCCATAGATGGATACGAGGTGCAGGCCATTGATTTTATGGTGAAACCGGTAGGATACTACAATTTTTCCATGAAGCTGGAGAAAGCATTTCGGTTCATAGAAAGCCACAGGGAGCAGGATATTCTGGTCAGCAATAAAGAAGGGATCTTTCGGATCACGGTATCGGATATCCTATACATAGAGAAAGACCGGGATTACCTTCTGTTCCATACAAAACAGGGATGCTCCCAGATGAGAGGGAGTCTGAAGGAGATAAAGGGAAAGCTTAATTCCCTGCCTTTTTCAGAGTGTAATTCCGGCTGTTTGATCCATTTGAATTGTATAAAGCGGATCGGGAAGGACAGTGTGGTACTTACATCCGGACAGGAACTGCCGCTTTCCAGACGGTTAAAAAAGCAGTTTGCACAAGATTATATCAACTTCATGGGAGGTCTATGATATGTTATATGATATTTTTGAAGCTATTTTTATTCAGTTTCCATTTCAATTGCTGGTATCAGAAGCGATATTTTTGACGGACAGCCCAAAGAGAGCACATTTCCTGCCAAGGTTGTTGACCGGTTTTGCAATTCAGATTTGTTTGAGTGCGCTGTGGAATGCGGTACTTACGCCCTACGTTTCAACTTCCTTGATCTTCTATACTCTGTTGTATCTGGGTTTTGCGTTTTTTACAGCTATCCCTGTCTGGGGCAGCTTTGATTTAGAACTTCGTGAGCTTATCTTTATCCTGGCAGGCGGATATGCCACGGAACATATGACTTTTGCACTTTCCCGGATTATATTGCAGCAGCTTCAAAATGGTTATCCGCTGTATGGAAGTCTGTCTCATCTGCTCGTCACCAGGTATGTCATTTATATAGTCGGGGCGGCGGCCGTATATTTTTTGATCATCCGGACAAATAAGAAAGCTAATCAACTGAGAGACAGTGATTTCCGCATTGTAGTACTTGCGTTTATCGTTATGGTCTTTGCCATTGGCTTCAGTGTTTACTGGTCTTATCCGGGAGAGTATATGGGCACTCCTATGGGAGATGTGATCTGTCCGGCATACAGTTTTTTATGCTGTGTCCTTGTCTTACTGATGGAATATTATGTACTCCGTGAAAACAGTATGAAGCGGGAACAGGAGACGATAGAACAGCTTCTCCAGATCGCTACCGCACAGCAGAAAAGTTCAAAGGAGGCCATTGATATCATCAACATGAAATGCCATGATCTGAAACACCAGATGAAGGCGTTGGCAAAGATGGAAGATGACCGGTCAAGGTCAGAGTATATACAGGAGATCCAGGATGCAGTATCCATATACGATGCCGCCTATCATACCGGATGCAGTGCCCTGGATTATGTGTTGCGGGAGAAGACACTGATTTTTAATGAACGCAGAATTGAGTTTGGCTGCATGGTGGAAGGCAGGATGATCTCCTACATGGCACCCGCCGATGTATATGCCCTGATGGGGAATGCATTGGATAATGCACTGGAAAGGGTGCTGAAGGAAAAAGAGGGAGAACAGATCATCAGCTTCCAGATCAGACACCACAATGACATGGTGCTGATCCATCTGGAAAACAGATGCAGCCGTATGCTCCGGTTTGAAAATGGGATTCCGGTCACAGATAAAAAAGATAAAACGCAGCATGGGTTTGGTGTGAAGAGCATGCGCTATATCGTAGAGAAATATCAAGGTGAACTCTTGATGTCAGTGAAAAACGGCAAGTTCAATCTGGATATTTTATTACCTTCACAGGCAGAAATATAGCAGACTCTTACCGATTATCGCAAAAAAACGACCACTTTTCGCAAAACCCCGTTTTTCCCGTCCGCTTGATTATAATGAGGATAACGTAATGAAGAAATCATTTTATTCAAGGAAAGGGAGGAAGAAAAATGCTACAATTTTTAATTGACTGGCTCACACCGATTTTTGAAAACATGGGTGTCAGTCCAACAGATGTCCAGCAATATGTGAATTCATTGGGAGGCTACATATACGCCATTCTGGGTGCGCTGGCTGCCGCGGTTATTATCATGATCGCGGATCACTGGCTGGTAAAAAAAGGAACCCGGCATGTGGTGCGGTGGGGGGCAGGCGTTGCCTGGGTGCTGATCGTCACTGTTTTGGTCAACATCATCTGCTTTGGTCCCATGTACAACAATCTGGCACCTATCCTGAATGGACGGGGTTCCGTATCAGAAGAATCCATCAAAGCTTCTGAAGCGATCATCAAAGAAACCGGGGAAGAGGGCATGACGCTGGTGAAAAATGACGGAATGCTGCCCCTTGATAAGGATTCCAATCTGAACGTGTTTGGCTGGGCATCCACTAACCCGATCTACGGCGGAACAGGTTCCGGGTCCGCAGACAACTCAGGAAATGTGGATATTATCGCATCCCTTTCAAATGCCGGCTTCCATGTGAATCAAAGTCTTGTTGATATGTATCAGGAGTACAGCCCAACCAGAAATCTTGGAGGGAACGTGGTCAGCGTGACATTTACAGACTGGTCCCTGCCGGAGCCAACGGTGGATCATTACACCGATGAACTGATGGAGGAAGCAAAGGATTTTTCTGATGTTGCTATGATTGTCATTTCCAGGTCCGGAGGAGAAGGGCAGGATGTTCCCCTTGATATGAAGGCCGTGATTGACGGTACCTATGATCCAAGGGATGAAGTGGCTAACGGGAATGAACAGTATAATTATTTTGCCTGCAATTATACCAATAACGGTGACTATGACGACTTCGACGAAGGGGAGAGCTATCTGGAGCTTTCCAATACGGAAGAAGCCATGATTGAGAAAGTGACCTCTGCGTTTGAGCATGTTGCGGTTGTCATTAATGCGAACAACCCCATGGAGCTTGGCTGGGTAGATGAGTATGAGAATATCGGTTCAGTGATCCTGGCGCCGGGCACCGGAAAAACAGGAATGGCAGCACTGGGGGAAATCCTGAATGGAACGGTGAATCCATCGGGAAGAACAGCAGATACCTATGTATATGATTTGACAAGCACTCCGACTTATAACAATTACGGGAGTTTTCTCTATAACAATGTGGAGGACCTGCAGGCAGAGCTTACGGAGGCGGATGAGGCGTATCAGGGTGTCCTGCCCTTTGTGAACTATGTGGAGAATATTTATGTGGGGTACAAATTCTATGAGACAGCGGCAGAAGAAGGGCTGATCCCATATGAAGACCATGTGCAGTATCCTTTTGGGTATGGACTTAGCTATACGACTTTTACACAGGAACTGCAAAATTTTACAGATAATGGAGATACCGTCTCCATGGATGTGAAGGTCACCAACACAGGAGAGACTGCAGGCAAGGAAGTGGTTGAGCTTTATTTCACGCCGCCTTACAACAATGGAGGAATAGAAAAGGCTTCTGTCAATCTTATTGCGTTTGGAAAGACAGAAATCTTGGAACCGGGGGCAGCACAGACGCTTTCTTTTGAAATTCCAAAGGAAGATATGGCGGCTTATGATTCCAAAGGCATCAAAACGGAAAATGGCGGTTATGTGCTGGAAGCAGGGGAGTATAGCCTTTCTATCCGCTCGGATGCCCATACGGTTTTGGCTGAAGAAACCTTTACAGTAGATTCAGATATCAACTATGAAACAGAAGGACGTGCCTCGGATGATACTGCAGCGGTCAACCAGTTTCAGGATTATTCTGCCGGAAAGGTAACCTATTTGTCCCGGACAGACGGTTTTGCCAACTACAGTACAGCAACAGCTGCGCCCTCAGAAGATATGTATGTTATGGACGATGAGACGAAAGCAGCGGTTGCAGAAAAGACCGTGGCCCATTATGATTCCACAAAATATGATGACGAAGAGGATTTAATGCCCGTCACAGAGGCAGACAACGGGGTGACCGCAGCAGATTTGATGGGGAAAGAGTATGATGACCCCTTATGGGAAGACCTGCTGGACCAGTTATCTGTGGAGGATATGATCAATATGGTCAACCTGGGCGGATTTCAGACGGCTGCAGTGGATTCCATCGGAAAGGTCGGAACCCTGGATTCCGACGGTACCTCCGGTTTAAATGACTGGTATATTCAAGTATATGGAACTGCTTATCCTACAGAATTGCTGATCGCACAGACCTGGAATCAAGATCTCGCCTACCGGATCGGGGAAGCAGAAGGCCAGGAATATGCAGACTGCCGAATCTTTGGGGCATATGCGCCGGCCATGAACATCCACCGCAGCGCTTTTACAGGACGTAACTTTGAGTATTATTCAGAAGATGGTGTGCTCTCAGGATATATCGCATCCAATACGGTGAATGGTATGACAGCAAAAGGCGTCTATCCATATATCAAACATTTTGTGCTCAATGACCAGGAAACCAACCGTTGTTCTCTGCTTTTGACCTATTCCGATGAGCAGGTCATCCGGGAGACCTATTTAAAGCCTTTTGAAATCTGTGTAAAGAATTATGACGGAAAGTCCCTGGCGGTGATGTCCTCTTTTAACTTTATCGGACCCCGATCTACGGGAGCAAATCCGAATCTGCTAAACAATGTCCTCCGTGACGAATGGGGATTCAGGGGAATGGTATTATCCGACTGGAATGGCTCCTATGGTTATCAGAATACCGATGATTTTGTGCGCAACGGGAATGATGCGATGTTAGGTTTCGGAACGCAGAAGTCCAATGAGATCACAAACACTTCCGCAACCATGGTGCTGGCCATGCGAAAGGCTGCTAAAAATATTCTTTATACAACGATCAACAGCGGAAATTATACCATTCCTGATCCGAATGCAGGAAAGATGCCGTTAATGACAAAACTGTTCATCGGTATTGACGCCGCGGCAGCAGTGGTATCACTTGGGACCATGGCACTTGTGCTGGTGCGCTATTTCAAAAAGAGAAAAAAAGTTACGATTGAAGTAGTTACGAAGACAGAAGAGTAACAGACAGATAGTGGGGGCTTCTCAGCATATTGAGAAGCCCTTTCATAAAAAAGGAGAGGGAAATGAAACATCAAGATATCATTGATAAAATGACGGTAGAAGAAAAAGCTGCGTTTTTAAGCGGAAAAGGGGAGTGGGATACCCGTGACATCCCCCGCCTTGGAATCCCATCCATCTTCTGCTCTGACGGACCTCACGGAATCCGCAAGCAGGCGGGAGCAGGAGATCATCTGGGGTTAAATGAGTCACTTCCCGCTACCTGCTTTCCCACGGCAGCGGCCATTGCGAACAGTTGGGATGTGGACCTGGGAAGGGAGATTGGCGAAGCACTGGGGGAGGAAGCATCGGCGCTTAATGTACAGGTGTTGTTGGGACCGGGCTTAAATATCAAACGAAGTCCTCTTTGCGGCAGGAATTTTGAATATTTTTCTGAAGACCCCTACCTGTCTGGGAAGATGGCAGCGTCTTACATTCAGGGAATACAGAATCAGGGTGTCTGCGCCTGCCCCAAGCATTTTGCGGTAAACAGCCAGGAGCTTCGCAGAATGGCAATGAATGCGGTTCTGGATGAGCGGACTCTCAGGGAAATCTATCTGACCGGTTTTGAGATCGCCGTAAAAGAAGGCGGGGCGAAAGCAATGATGTCCGGCTATAACCAGGTGAACGGCATTTATGCCAATGAAAATCAACATCTGCTCCGGGATATCCTCAGAAAAGAATGGGGGTTTGACGGCATAGTTATCACAGATTGGGGTGGTTCCAATGACCATGTGGACGGTGTGAAAGCAGGCTCCAATCTGGAAATGCCTGCACCGGGGCTGGACTCTGCAAGACAGATCACAGCAGCGGTCCGGGATGGAAGCCTTGCCATGGAGGAACTGGATACAGTGGTGGATGATCTGCTGGATGCGGTACTCACTGTATCTGATGAGCAAAAGGGGAAAAGTGGAAGTTTTGATAAAGAAAAACACCATATGCTAGCAAGAAAAGCCGCTGCAGCCAGTGCGGTCCTGCTTAAAAATACAGACCATATCCTGCCGCTAAAATCCGGATGCAGGGTTGCAGTCATCGGGGATTTTGCGGTGGAACCCAGATATCAGGGGGCGGGCTCCTCTGTGGTAAAGCCTACAAGGATAGAAACCATAGCAGCATCCATTGCAGAGTATGATCTGCAGGTGATCGGTATATCCAGAGGATACAAGCGGACAGGAGAGGCAGACGAAGTCCTGAAAAAAGAAGCATTAAATGTGATAGAAGGTGCGGAGGCTGTACTGTATTTCTTTGGCCTGGATGAGCTCAGTGAATCAGAAGGACTGGACCGCTCCCATATGCGGATTCCCCAGAACCAGATAGATCTTTTGCAGTCTATGCTGCAGGTAAATGAAAACATTATAGGCATTCTGAGCGCGGGAGCGTCTGTGGAGATGCCGTGGCAGACCAACTGCAAAGCTATTCTGCATGGATATCTTTCCGGGCAGGCAGGAGCCGGTGCCATGTTGGATATCCTGACCGGAAAAGTCAACCCCTCCGGAAGGCTTGCGGAAAGTTATCCCCTCCGGTATGAAGATACACCGGCACTTCGGCATTTTCCGAGTACAGAGCGAAATGCCGAGTACCGGGAAAGTATCTATGTCGGTTACCGCTACTATGATACCAGCAAAGTCCGGGTGCAGTTTCCCTTTGGGTTTGGTCTGTCTTACACGGAATTTATCTATTCAGACATAAAGGCCGACAGGCAGGGGGTTACGCTTACTGTTACCAACAGTGGAACTATGGATGGTGCGGAAGTGGTCCAGATGTATGTAGGGCTTCCAAATGCGATTGTGTTCCGACCGGAAAAAGAACTGAAAGGATTTGCCAAGGTTTTTCTTATGGCAGGGGAAAGTAGGAAGGTACATATTCCATTTGATGACAAGACTTTTCGATACTGGAATATAAAAACGAACCGCTGGGAAGTGGAGATGGGAACCTACCGTATCATGGCCGGTGCCAGCGTCACCGATATCCGTCTGGAGACGGAACTGGAAGTGGAGGGCACAACATCTGTATACCCCTATCATCCGGCTATGCTCCCCTATTATTATACGGGAATCGTACAGCAGATCTCTGACCGGGAGTTTGAAACACTTCTGGGATATCCTATACCGGATGGGAGATGGTCCGGAAAACTCACCTTAAATGACGCAATCTGCCAGATGTATCATGCGGATAGTTTTCTTGCAAGATTCATTTATCGCCGTCTCACAGCCATGAAGAAAAAGAGTGAAGAGAAAGGAAAACCGGATTTGAACATCCTCTTCATTTACAATATGCCTTTCCGAGCTCTGGCGAAAATGACAGCAGGGGCGGTGAGCATGGATATGGTGGAAGGTATCGTGGAAGTCGTCAACGGACAGTTTTTCGGGGGAATGAAAAAGGTGATCAAGGGGTTCTTTGCCAATTTAAAGGCAAACAGAGCATATGAAAAAAGGTTAGCCCGCGGGAAAGGGGAAGAAAGATGAATCAGTTAAAAGTAAGATGGATGAATGTATGGAACAACTTTGAAGAAAAGCATCCCAAGCTGTCAAAGTGGGTGTATCAGATCTTCTATTTTTTCGTGTTCAGCATGATGGTGACCGTATTCCAGTATCTG
This sequence comes from Blautia marasmi, assembly GCF_900258535.1. Lineage (NCBI taxonomy): Bacteria > Bacillati > Bacillota > Clostridia > Lachnospirales > Lachnospiraceae > Blautia > Blautia marasmi. The sequence goes on along the minus strand of NZ_OIWX01000001.1, from coordinate 490,956 downwards.
GTATTTACATTCATGCCAAGGATCCTAGGAATCGGTCTTGCCGGAACAGAATTTATGTGGCCACAGAAAGAACTTCATCTCTTCGGCGTTGACTTTACCTGGAGTCTGCTGGGATACAATGTACTCTATGATGCAGACGGCGCAGTATTGATCGGGGGCGGGCTTGGATATTTTATCAGCTATGAAGTGGGCTCTTTTCTCGCCCAGTGCATCAACTTTCCTCTGCAGAGAAACATTACATTTAAGAGCAAAGGGAATCCGTTGTATCAGGCAGTATGGTATTTGATCGCGTGGATGGTGATTTCCCTGATCTGCAATGGATTCAACAACTTATGGATGCCCATTGCATCCGCTTATGTTGCCCCGGCAGTCTATAACCTGTTAGTGACATTTATAACCGGTGGAGTCTCCATGATCATCTTCTTCTTTGTATTTAAGATCATCTTTCCGGAAGGTGAGGCCGGCAAAAAATAGAAAGGTGGAGTATGGAAAAATGAAGGTGTTATCTGTCACAGTGCCCTGTTATAATTCTGAGGCGTATATGGAGAATTGTATTCATTCTCTGTTGACGGGAGGAACAGAGGTGGAGATCATCCTTGTGAATGATGGCTCTGTTGACCGTACAGGGGAGATCGCTGAGAAATATGCCAAAGATTATCCGGATATGGTAAAAGTCATCCACCAGGAAAATGGCGGGCACGGAGAGGCTGTCAATACTGGTCTGCGCCATGCGTCCGGTCTGTTTTTCAAGGTGGTGGACAGTGATGACTGGGTGTCTATCTCAGCATTCAAAGAAATGATGAAAACACTGGCAGAACTTGCCGGTGAGCAGCAGCTGGTGGATATGGTGATCAGTAATTTCATTTATGAAAAAGAAGGGGTCAGACATAAAAAAGCCATGCGTTACCGAAGCGCATTTCCCCAGAATAAAGTATTTACATGGGATGACGTAAAATTTTTAAGAAAAGGGCAGTACATTCTGATGCATTCTGTTATCTATCGCACAAAACTGCTGAGAGAGTGCCATCTGCAGCTTCCGGACCATACCTTCTATGTGGACAATATCTTTGTCTATCATCCGCTGCCTTATGTAAAAACCATGTATTATCTGAATGTGGATTTTTACCGGTATTATATCGGCAGGGAAGACCAGTCAGTAAATGAGCAGGTGATGATCCGACGCATCGACCAGCAGCTAAAAGTGAATTATCACATGATCGATGATTATAATATTTCCAATTTCCAGGAAGTACCCCATATGAAGCTGCGGCATTATATGAGGAATTATCTGGAGATCATTATGGTGGTATCCTCCATTATGCTGATCCGTTCCGGGACAGCGGAAAATTTGCAGAAGAAATATGAGCTGTGGAATTACCTGAAAGAAAATGATAAGCAAACTTATTACTGGATGAAATGGAGCATTCTCGGGAGGAGTATGAACCTGCCGGGAAGAAGCGGCCGGAAGATTTCCGAAATGGCATATTTGCTGGCACAAAAATTTGTAGGGTTTAATTAGTGATCCAAAGAAAGGAAGATAGGAATGACAATCTTCAGCCTTGATCTGTCAAAAACACTGCAGTTGAAAATAACAGGTGCACAAGAAAAGGATGTACAGGAACTGAGGAAATATTGCTGTAAGGAAACGATGGGATGATAAAAGAAAGGAAAAACTGTCAAATGTATACGATTAAGATGAAATTAAATACTGCAGATGATGCCAGAAGGCTGGTGAGACTGACAAACACGTACTCGATGGATGTAGACGCGAGAAGAGAACATATTTTGCTGGATGCCAAGTCCCTTGTTTCCATGCTGGCAGTGGTTCATATACCCGGGCTGGAGCTTGATATTCATGGGGAAGAAGCCGGAACATTCGCTGACATGCTGGAACAAGAGGGATTCTGTGAGACATTTCATGAATATAAAGAAAAACAACATATGGGATAAAGTAGGAGCATCTGGAATTATAAACGGACCAATCATTCCAGATGCTCTGTTTATAAGATGATTCCATAAATATGTATATGGAAAAACTATTCAAATGCATTATTTATAAATATTTGTTATTCCATATAGCCAATGATATGATAAAAGCAGTTAAGGAATGTGAAAGGATCAGTTTAGAAATTGTTTATCTTTTTGTTAGCGCCATGTTATCCGCAGATATTACAGTATAACTTGAAAGCAGCGAGGCTGCTGTAAAGTCAGCTGCAGACAGCGGTATCGTCTGTGGGTATCTGCTTTGATCAGATGAGGAAAGGAAGTACAGGAAATGAAGAAAAAAATATACATGGCATTCCTGATGTCACTGGCAATTGGCGCACTTACCGGATGCGGACAGAATGTAAAGACATCTGAGAGTACCGTACAGTCCGAAAACGCAAGAGGAGAAAACATGGGAAAGGATCACATTGAGCCGGACACAAAGATCCAGGTACTGGAAGAAGGGCTGTCGGTAGTTCGCTTTGAAGGCAATTATGGATTTGACGAGTTTTTAGGGCAGGGAGGTGCGTCTTCTGATGATGGAGTGGTAGAGTATTTAAGCAGTGCACTTCTGTCTGATATACCGGGACTGCTCATGGGTCAAAACCCATTCGGATGCAGCACCCTGTCTGTAAAAAATTCAGAAGGGGGAAACCTCTTTGGAAGAAACTTTGACTGGAATACCTGCAATGGGTTGATCGTAAGCTCCAGACCGGAAGAAGGATATGCCTCTGTTTCCACAGTCAATACGGACTTCATACAGGCCGGTGGATTGGATATTTCAAGTCTGCCCGATACTGCGCAGGCCATCATTGGACTATATGCACCTTTAGACGGCATGAATGAAGAGGGGTTTGCAGTGTCCGTCAACATGATCGAGGATGACCAGACTATAGAGCAGGATACGGATAAACCGGATATTACAACCACAACAGCCATTCGCCTGCTTCTTGATCGGGCAGCAAATGTGGAAGATGCCATAGATCTCCTTTCTCAGTATGATTTCCATGCCTCCATGGGGATGATGATACATCTGGCACTATCTGATGCGGAGGGCAACAGCGTTGCTGTAGAATATGTAGACAATGAGATGGTGGTGATAGAAACCCCGGTTGTTACAAACTTCTTTCTGGCAGAGGGTGAGAAATACGGCATTGGAACCGCCCAGTCCCATACCCGGTATGACATTTTGAGTGAAACACTGGCAGAACAGGAAACCATGACAGAAGCAGAGGTCAGGGATGCGCTTAATAGCGTGAGCAAAGAGAACTTCGGTGAGTTTGAATCAACGGAGTGGAGTATTGTCATGAATCAGGAAACAAAGGAACTGACCTATTATCATAGGGAAAATTACGATCAGGGGTATACCATATCGGTGGAATAAAGGAGGAACGTGATGAAATATGTAAAAACACTGTTGGATCTATACCGCTTAAAGAGGCAGGCAAAGCTGGATGCAAAACGGATGCGTGTTCTGCAGGAGAAGAAACTCCGGACGATGCTGCACTATGCATGGGAAAACTCCGCCTATTATAAAAGGACCTTTGAAGCAGCCGGTATCACAGAGGAGCAATTGGATGATCTGCCTCTTTCCTGTTTCCCAACCATAGATAAGAAAGTTTTTTTGGAGCATTTTGATGAATTGGTAGTACCGCAGGATTTATGTTTGAGGGAGCTTCGTGAATTCGATGCAGTAGTATCGGCAGACCGCAAGCCATACAAAGGGAAGTACCATGTGGTACATTCCTCCGGAAGTACCGGAAAGCCCGGTTATTTTGTATATGACGAGGCAGCATGGAACAGTATGCTGTTAGGAATGATACGGGCCGCGCTCTGGAACATGTCTATGCCCCGGATCCTGTCTCTCCTGGCAAAACGCCCCAGAATTGTTTATATTGCAGCGACCAACGGCCGCTATGGAGGCGCGATGGCAGTGGGGGATGGAATCGACGGCGTAGGGGCGAAACAGATGTATCTGGATATCAAAACGCCGCTGAACGAATGGATCCGGCAGATAAAAGCATTTCAACCTAACATTATAATTGGTTACCCTTCAGCGATCAAAATCTTGACAGAGCTTGTAGAAAAAGGAAACGTGGAGGTAAATGCAGTACGGGTCATTTCCTGCGGGGAGCCTCTTGGAGCAAGCCTTAGGAATTATCTGGAGAAAAGCTTCCGGGCAGAAGTAGTCAATTTCTATGGAGCCAGTGAATCTCTTACACTGGGCGTGGAAATGAATGCAGAGGACGGTATGCTCCTATTTGATGATATGAATTTTATTGAAGTGGAAAGCGGCGTGATGTATCTGACCTGCCTGTATAATTTTGCGCAGCCATTGATCCGTTACCGAATTTCCGACAGCCTGGTACTGAAGGCGGCAGAAGAGGGCAGCCCGTATCCATTTACAAGAGCCGTTGGTCTGCTGGGGAGAAATGAAGATATCCTCTGGTTTGAAGACGGTTCCGGGAACAAGGAGTTTTTGCATCCGCTTGCGATTGAAGGTTTTTGCATGGAAGGACTTTTAGACTACCAGTTCCGGCAGGCAGGGAAGGACACATTTGAGATGTATGCGGAAATTTCCGGCTCTGTCTCCAAAGAAGCGATCCGCACAAAAATGCTTGAACAGATGAGACAGATCCTTTTAGAAAAGAATTTAGACTATGTACAGTTCTATGTGGTTTTTGTGGATGAGATCCTTCCGGACCCAAGGACAGGCAAAAAGCCCCTGATCCTTCAGAAAGGAGAGACTTGGCAGGATGAAAAAAGCGTTATTGCGGGGTAGGCGGCTGAGCAAAGTATTTGCACAGGGACAGGTAAAAAATAAAGTGTTAGACCGGGTGGATGTGGATATTTATGAAAAGGACTTCACCATCATCATGGGTTCCTCCGGGGCGGGAAAGTCCACCCTTTTATATGCTTTAAGCCGAATGGATACAGTGACGGAAGGAACCGTCAGATATAAGGATAAGGAACTCACCCGTATGAAGGAGAAGCAGATGGCAAAGCTTCGGGCAGAAGAATTTGGTTTTGTATTCCAGCAGACCCATCTGGTCAGCAGCCTGACACTCTTTGAAAATGTGGCGGTGGCAGGTTTTTTGAGCAAAAAGGGCAGTAGCGGGGAGATACAGAAACGGGCACGGACTTTGCTCACCCGGATGGGAGTGGAAAAAGCGGAGGACCGTCTTCCTGCTCAGGTATCCGGCGGTGAGGCACAGCGGGCAGCAATCGCAAGAGCTATGATTGGGAACCCGGGTCTGTTGTTCGCGGATGAACCTACGGGTGCCCTAAACAGATCACATTCCGAGGAGGTTTTAGATTTGCTGACAGGGTTAAACCAATCCGGGCAGAGCATCCTGATGGTAACCCACGATTTGAGGGCAGCGGTCAGAGGGAACCGGATTCTGTATCTAGAGGATGGAAAAATCCTGGACGAACTGGAACTGCCTGCCTACAAGGGAGCGGAGGACACACACAGGGAAAGCAGAGTCAGCCAATGGCTCTCGGAATTACAATGGTAGGAGGGGTGGAACATGGAAAACAGAATCTTATACAGGGCCGGAATCAGAAAGCATAAAGGCAGCCTTCTGGGAATTGCCGTCCTGCTGTTTTTGGTTTCGCTCTCCTTGTCCACCGTCCTCACCATATATCTTGGAGGAGGCAGTTATATCCGGCAGGAGATGCAAAGAGCAGGGTTTGGAAACCTGACCGCATGGGTGGCCGGCGTGCCGGACATGGAACTGCTGACAGACAGTATAAAGACACAGGAAGGGATCGAAAGGACGGAAGTACAGAACCTGATCTTTTCTGATTATGAGGCAAACGGTGTGGGATCAGACAGTGAAGGACAGTTGATCCCGTGGACCACCGGGGAAAAAACATATCGTTTCTTTCGGGATGATTTCTCCGGCTACAGGGAGGCTCCAAATGAGGTCGCGGCGGGAACGGTCTATGTATCGCCTTCTATGGTTTCCATTATGGACCTGCAGATTGGAGACAGCATCACATTTTCCATTGCAAGAGGAGGACAAAACGTAAGCCTTACGGTTGCAGGATATTATGAGGATCCCTTCATGGGAAGTTCCATGATCGGGATGAAAGGGTTTTTGATTGCAGAGACAGATTATACAGAAATCCTTCAGAGCATTGCAGAAAATGGCATGGACAGCCTGGCCAGAGACGGTGCGATGATCCATATTTTTACCGAGGACGAAAGCAATGCCAGTATATCTGAGGTCAGCCGGCTCCTCAATGAAAACACCCCGATTTCCCGGTATACGGAATCCATTCACAGTGCGGAGACCATCGAAGGTTTCATGGGGATCCTTCAGAATGCATTCTGTGGTCTTTTGACAGCGTTTGCCCTGATTCTCCTGATTGCGGCCATGGTGGTTCTGGGGCATAGTATTACCGGTGTGATCGAACAGGAATATAAGAATCTCGGAATATTAAAAACCGTTGGGATGACGGGAGGCCGGCTGCTCCGGCTGCAGCTTGTACAGTATCTGACGATTATGCTTGTGGGGATTTTACCCGGAATCCTGGCAGCATTTCCGGCAGCCAAGGTGGCAGGAAGGATGACACTTACCACAACCGGCGTCCTTCTGACCGCAGATTTACCGGTACTGCCATGTCTGGCAGCTTTTGCAGTAATCCTGCTTCTGCTTATAGGATTTACAATCCTGAAACTGAGAAAGATCATCTCTGTCACACTCATGAAGGCCATTCGGGATGAAATAACAGAAATAAAGTGGAAGCCGGGAAAGACATTCCGGATGAAAGCAGAAGGGCTTCCCTTCCGGTTAGCCCTGCGTCAGCTTCTGTCAGGAAAAAAGCGGTATGTGAGCGCCTGCCTGATTGCCGTACTGCTTGTGTTTTTTGCTTCTCTGGCCGGGCGGATGAATAGCTGGCTGGGGCCGGAGGGGAAGGGGATGATGGATGCTTTTAACCCGGCGGACCTGGACATTGGTGTGCAGGCTCTGGGCGAGCTTGACCCGGAGGAGATGGAGAATACGGTACGCTCTTTCACTGAAATTACGGACAGCTATCTTCTTGCTATGCCAAGCGTATCCGTAAATGGTACGAATTATACCGCAAATGTGATCACCGAGCCGGAACGTTTCCATATCAGTCAGGGAAAGACCAGCGGAAGGGCAGATGAGGTGGTACTGACAGAGACAGCCGCCTCCGATCTGGGGGTATCCATTGGCGGGAAGGTGACGATCCGTGGTGATGCGGGAAGCGGGGAATTTACGGTTTCCGGAATCTATCACTGTGCGAATGACATGGGAGCTAACATCGGCATGAACCGGGAAGGATATCTTTCCATCGGGCAAGATTCTCCTCAGCTTTGGTGCCATCATTATTTTCTTGCAGACACATCACAAAGGATGGCGGTTACAGAGGGGCTGACGCAGGCTTACGGCGGTGATGTGCATGTCCATGAGAACTCCTGGCCGGGGCTTTTCGGGATCATCTCGGCTATGCGGGGGCTTCTGGTATTTATGTATGGGATGATCGCAGTATTTGTCTTCATTGTGACGCTCATGACCGGAAGCAAGATCCTGGCGGCAGAGCAGAAAGATATGGGCATCTATAAATCCATTGGATGTTCTACCGGAATGCTGCGAGTCACATTTGCACTGCGGTTTGGGATTGTGTCATCCATTGGAGCGGCAGTGGGGACCTTATTGGCGGCAATCCTTACAGACCCGTTTGTTTCCGCAGTGATGCGGCTTGCGGGAATCAGTAATTTTGCTTCGCACCCTTCAGTTTTTAAGATGATCATACCGGGTTTGATCGTTATCCTCTTATTTCTTGGATGCTCTTACCTGGCGGCAGGCAGGATCAAAAAGTCGGATATGACAGTATTGACAGCAGATTAGAGAAACAGATACTATCCCTCTCGAACAGGTCAAGCGGGATTTGCAAACTGTTTCATGGAGCGCAAAATGCGCAGAAAGGAGACCTTATTGAACATTGGCAGTTCAATAAGTATAGATCATGAAGAATAAAACAGTAAAAAAAACTATAGCAATGGCAGTTGGAATCATGTTATCCGCTGCAGTTCTTGGAAGCTGCGGGCAGGATGAAGAAGTCCGGGATACCGGGAGTAATGGTCAGAGTGCTGCAAATGCAGGTACAAGTTCAAACGCAGGAACAGAGTCCGGCACGGAAGCTGACGATTCGGCAGACGATCAGGCAGTAAGCGGGGTATCAGAACTGGAGGTTCGGTTTGGGGATGACGGAGAACCGTTCATGATGCGGCTGGAAGAGAATGAGACAGCGGAGGCCATCGCCCGCTATGTGGGAACATCGGACTGGAGGCTTCCGATCTATGAGCGGGATGACGATGCTGATTATGATGTCATGCAGTATTACGATGTCTCCAGCAGATACGACATTCCTTCCTATCCGGAAACGGTGACTTCTGAAAAAGCAGGAGGGGTATATTACTCCGACCCCAACCGTATTGTACTTTTTTACCACGATGCAGAGATTACCGGGGAATATACCAAAATAGGAACGTTTGATGCAACAGACGAGTTTGTGACGGCAGTAGAGGAAAACCCGGTGTTAGAGGGATGGGGAAACAAGATCGTACAGATCGCCCAGCCATAATAGGAATTGGAATATGAGAAAGGAGGGCAGGGATGGGCATTGACTGAATTGGGGGCAGGGCATTAAGAAGAATGGAAAAAATAATGCAGAAAAATAAAATAAATCATATTGCAAATAAAAAGGAGAATAAAAATGCAGGAAATGAAAGAAATCAGACAAGAGTATTTAACAGGAGAACGTCCGCTTTTCAAAGGCCGGAATTTAAAAATATTTAATACCATATTTACGGACGGGGAATCACCGCTTAAGGAAAGCGATACTATTGAACTTTATGGAAGTATGTTTAAATGGAAATATCCGCTCTGGTATGCGAAGAATATTTTGGCTGAAGACTGTACATGGTTTGAGATGGGCCGTGCGGGAGTTTGGTATACCGACAATATCACGGTGAAAAATTCAATCGTTGAGGCGCCAAAGAATTTCCGCCGTTGTCATGGAGTGACACTTCAGAATGTGCATTTTCCTAATGCAGCTGAGACTCTGTGGAACTGTGACGGGGTAACCATGGAGCAGGTTAGCGCAAAGGGTGACTACTTTGCCATGAACAGTCAGAACATGAAGATTTATGATTTCGAGTTGGTTGGAAATTATTCCTTTGACGGGGTGAAGAATATGGAGATCCACCGTGCAAAGCTGCTCTCCAAGGATGCTTTCTGGAACAGTGAGAACGTTACGGTATATGATTCCTTCATATCCGGGGAATATCTCGGCTGGAATGCCAAAAATCTGACCCTGATCAATTGTACCATAGAGAGCCTGCAGGGCATGTGTTATATTGAAAACCTTGTCATGAAAAACTGCCGTCTGCTGAATACCACGTTGGCTTTCGAGTATTCCACTGTGGATGTGGAAATCGACGGGAAGATTGACAGTGTTATGAATCCGTCAGGCGGGATTATTAAGGCAGATCATATAGAAGAACTGATCATAGACAAAGATAAGGTGGACCCTGATCAGACAGTCATTACCTGCCGCATGAGTAAAACTGCAGAACAAATGGCGGGATAATTACAGTGACAACAGGATAAACACAGAAAGAATACATATGGGGATTACAGACTTTACAGGAGGTGTTTTGCCATGAAAAAAATAGTGTCCTTTCTTTTTGGCGGAATGCTGCTGCTCTCGCTTTCCGCCTGCGGTAGCAATTCCGAGCATGTATCTGATAACACAGATTCCGCTCAGACAGAGCCAACGATAGAATCTATTTCTGAAACCCAGACGCCGGAATCGGAGGAAATAAATTCTGAACCAAAGGAAAACCATGCCGACGAACGACAGATCCGGGTGAATGGCAAAGACGGACAGAATATCGTATTCCGGTTAAATGACAGCACAGCGGCAAACACACTGTATAAACAACTGCCTCTTTCTATTCAGATAGAGGATTACAGCCATAATGAAAAAATATTTTATCCTCCGGATGAACTGGATACCAGCGGTACTCCGCTGGCCGAAGGTCCGGCCGGAACGCTTGCATACTATGCGCCCTGGGGCAATGTCGTTCTTTTCTATGGTGAGTGTGGAGGCGCCAGCGGTCTGTATGAACTTGGAGAAGCAGTGTCAGGTGCAGACCGGATTGAAATCCTGTCCGGAGAGATCCGGATAGAAATTGTAGAAGATAACTAAGATAATTGTTTGTCCGATGAATATACAACAGGACAAGGAAGGAGAACGGCAGATGGGCAGTTTTATTTTAAAAGGGATTCTTATCGGTCTTCTCTTTGGCATGCCGGCCGGAGCGGTTGGGGCCATGACCGCACAAAGAACCCTGAACTACGGCATGAAAGCAGGATTATTAACGGGTCTTGGCTCTTCTGTGGCAGATTGTCTTTACGCCTGTATCGGTGCTTTCGGACTGACCCTGATATCCGACTTTCTGCTCCGGTATCAGAACATCATCAATCTTGCCGGAGGTTTCCTGATACTGGGAATGGGTATCCGTATGTTTCAGGTAAAAAACGGCGGGCAGAAAAACCCATCGGACGGGGCTGGAGGCATTCGGATGTTTGTCACCTCCTTTGCCGTGGGAATCACAAATCCGGCCGCCATTCTTATGTTTCTGTTTGCCTTTTCCTGGTTTGGCATCCAGGGTCAGACCGGCCTAAAACACGGGATATGTCTGGTATGCGGCGTATTTATCGGAACATATTTTTGGTGGGGGTTGCTGTCCGGCATAGTCACAGTGCTGAAGAAAAAATCGAAAAGTAATCGTTTTCCAATCATGAACCGTGTATTTGGGACGGTCCTAAGTATTTTCGGTGCTGTGGTGCTGGTGGGAAATTTTATAGACTAGAGATATATCCCATGAAGTTTACCAAAAACTATACGCAGTTGGCAGCATTGAGCATACTCAATTCGTTTGGAGTTTATTACGTCAGTACTCTCACTAACGGAGGAAAGTCCGCAGAGCATAAAAACACAGACGAGAGTGAAGAAGAGGATATGCAGGAAATGCCTGAGGACAGCCCTGAGGAAAGGGGAAAGCCATCCACAGAAGAAAACGCAGGCAGCAAGGAGGAAACAGGAGGTACACAAATGCAGGAATTAGTGATCGAGATAGACGGGAAGCGGTTCCCGGCCACACTATATGACAATGAAACGACGCATGCACTTATGGAGCGGCTTCCCATGACACTTGACATGGAGGAACTGCATGGAAATGAAAAATTTAATTATCTGGACCAGGGTCTTCCGACGAAGCCCGAAAATGTGGGCAGCATCCGGACAGGAGATATTATGCTGTTTGGTTCCGACTGTCTTGTTCTGTTCTACGATGATTTCAACACTTCCTACAGCTATACAAGAATCGGTCATATCGAAGACGAGGATGCTTTTGTCAATGAACTCTCAGGTGGTACGGTAGGAGTTACTTTTAAAGCAGGAGAATAGGAGGGGAGACAATGGATTTTCAGTTTGATGAAAGCGTGGACCGCAGAAATACAGGTTCTATGAAATGGGATGTGGCAAAAGGGGAACTGCCCATGTGGGTGGCTGACATGGATTTTAGGACAGCACCTGGAATTATAGAAAAAATTACCGAGAGGGCAACACAGGGAGTATTTGGGTATACCGTAGTGACGGATGAATGGTATCAGTCCTATCAGACATGGTGGAAAAAACGGCACGATTTTGAGATCCGGAAAGAATGGCTGATTTTCTGTACAGGTGTGGTGCCCGCCATTTCCAGCATTGTCCGGAAAGTTACGACCGTCGGGGAGAATGTTGTAGTATTGACTCCGGTTTATAATATATTTTTTAATTCTATCCTTAATAATGGAAGAAATGTGCTGGAAAGCAGACTCAAGTATGATGGGAGCCGGTATCGGATCGATCTTGACGATCTGGAAGAGAAACTTTCAAATCCCCAGACGACCCTTTTTATTTTATGCAATCCTCACAACCCCGTGGGGAAGATATGGGAAAGGGAAACATTGGAAAGGATTGGAGACTTATGCAGCAAACATCATGTGTTGGTGCTTTCTGATGAAATCCACTGCGACATAACGGAACCAGGGTGGAAGTACACACCGTTTGCTTCGGTATCTGAAAACTGCCGCACAAACAGTATTACCTGCGTGTCACCCACAAAGGCATTTAATCTGGCTGGTCTTCAGACAGCCGCGGTCATCGTCCCGGACGATCATTTAAGACATAAGGTCAGCCGTGGGCTTAACACGGACGAGGTGGCAGAACCAAACGTATTTGCTGCCATTGCGCCGATTGCTGCATTTGCCTGCGGAGAGTGGCTGGATTCCCTGCGTAACTATCTGTGGGAAAACAGAGCCTTCGCAGAGGAATATATCAAAAAAGAAATAAAAGGCATTTCCCCGGTTTCTGCCAGGGCGACCTATCTGCTTTGGCTTGACTGCCGGAACATGAGCGGGAGTTCAACCCAATTCTGCCATTTTATCCGCAGTCACAGAGGCCTTTATCTTTCTGACGGAAATGAATACAGAAATGGGGAGGGATTTCTCCGCATGAACCTTGCCTGCCCGAGACAGCAGGTGGAAGATGGACTGAAACGTCTGAAAGAGAGTGTGGCTGCTTATGGGAGTTTGGCAGAGAAGCAATGCTAGTCTAATAAATTTCTTTGTGTTTTGAACATTTTGCGAAAACAAATTTAATATATCTTCTTACTTCGTCTTTCAAGGAGTGTGCTATTCTGCCACTGGCCAAAACGGTCCTTCGCAATATTCTCACGATAGCCTATCTCTCTAAATCCGCATTTTTTGTGTAGGTTGATGCTTGGAAAATTATTTGAGAAAATGCTTGCATATAAACACCAATAGCCGCTCCCTTCACTTTCTGTACATAAATAGTTTAGCAGAGCTTTCCCTAACCCTTTATTTCTATAGGAGTTATCTATGTAAATGCTAACTTCTACAACACCCTTATAAACTTTTCTACTGGAAGTTGCGCTGATAGCGCACCAGCCAACTACCTTTTCATGAACGGTAATTACATATCTGCAATTTTGCAAGTGATTCCTGTTCCAGTCTGAGTAATCAGGACATTCTGTTTGGAATGTTGACTTTCCTTCAAGAAGGGCTTGATCGTATATTTCGCGTACCAGAGGCCAGTCTGCTTCTTCCATGTTTCTTATTTCATATATCATGATAAATATATACCTCCATTAAGATGAACGTTATTATACCATAGTTATTTTGTCTTATTCAATAGCAAAACCCGCAGGAGCGGGGCCAGTATGTTCTTTTATACTGCGGTAAAGCCTGTGCTGTAAGGATTTCCAGGCGGCCGGGTTCTTTTGTCTTGGAGTCTTCCATTGCCTGTTTGGCGGCTTCCTCTGTCACCGGCTTTCATTCCTGCTCTGCCACGGCCATGGCCTGGACTATACGATAAAAGGGGGATTGATAAAAATATTGTGGCATAGTATCCGATTTTCTATGGCTTACACATAAATTAAGTGGAATTTCAAAATTCATATTGACAAATATAGATATGTAGTGTAATGTTATATTGAAAAATATAAATATGAGGTGATGCAATATTGAGAGATCATGCTCTGGATGCACAGGTATTTAAAGCCTTTTGCGATATAAACCGATTACAAATTTTAGAGATGCTGCGAACCGGCGAAAAATGTGCCTGCAAATTGCTGGAAGAATTGCAGATTGGTCAGTCTACGCTTTCTCATCATATGAAAATACTTTGTGATTCCGGCATTGTAGTCGGCAGGAAAGAAGGAAAATGGACGCATTATTCTATAAGTGAAAGTGGGAGTAAGTATGCAGGTGAGTTGCTGAAAATTCTAACCTCCCAATATCAGGGCGCAGATAGTGCCGATTGTAACTGTAAACAATAAAAGCCATCGTTGCGTGTATAACGCTGATGGCTTTTATAAAGATGAACATATCGAAAAAAATCGAAGTGTTCGTATTGTGAAAGGAGAATTTTGTGGAAGCTATTAAATCTATATGGCTGTTTTTTCAGGATCAAATTCTTGGAATGAAATGGCTTAATGAAGTAATTGGAAAGGGTCTTACGACACTTGGTATGGATTTAGACGGGATTGCTGGCGGGGGGCTGCAGTTTTTTATCTATGATACGATTAAAATTTTTGTTCTGCTTTCAGTTTTGATCTTTCTTATTTCTTATATTCAGAGTTATTTTCCGCCGGAGCGTACAAAGAAAATTCTTGGACGTTTTCATGGAATAGGAGCCAATTCCGTCGCTGCTTTATTGGGAACGGTTACTCCGTTCTGCTCTTGTTCGTCTATCCCTATTTTTATGGGGTTCACCAGTGCGGGTTTACCGATTGGTGTTACATTTTCTTTCCTGATTTCTTCTCCTATGGTGGATTTGGGTTCTTTGGTGCTTTTAATGAGTATTTTTGGATGGCAGATTGCCGTCTTTTATGTTGTTTTAGGTCTCGTAATCGCAGTGATTGGGGGTACTATATTGGAGAAACTCCGCATGGAGCGCTATGTAGAGAATTTTATTAAAATGGCGGGAAATGTTGACGTGGAGGCTGGGGAGCTTACCAGGCATGACCGGATTAGCTTTGCAAAAGAGCAGGTATTTGCTACGGTAAAAAAGGTGGCTCTTTATATCTTTATTGGCGTTGCTATTGGCGCTGTGATTCACAATATTATTCCCGAAGCCTGGGTAGAGGGTATTCTTGGCAGTAATAATCCGTTTTCTGTTATTTTGGCAACACTGGTGGGTGTTCCTATGTATGCAGATATTTTCGGGGCGATTCCGGTGGCGGAGGGCTTGCTGGCAAAGGGGGCGGGGCTTGGAACGATTCTGTCTTTTATGATGGCCGTCACCACTTTAAGCCTCCCTTCCCTTATTATGCTGCGTAAGGCCGTTAAACCGAAGCTGCTGGCAATTTTTATTGGGATTGTTACTGTTGGAATTATGCTTGTAGGTTATTTTTTCAATACATTTCATTATCTATTCTTGTAATATAGAAAGTTATTGAAAATTTGTTTGCCTGAAATGATTCTTAGGGGCGCTGGGCCGGCTGCTTCTGCAGCGGGACTTGCAATAAATCTAATTTGAAAGGAGTTTATGATTATGGCATTATTTGGATTGGGTAAAAAGAAAGGAGAAACTAAGGCGGATTGCTGTTGTGGGGGGAATTGCGATGCCGAAAGGATGGCGAAGGCAAAGGCGGCACAAAATGAGGGGGCTTCCGTGAAGATTCTAGGTTCGGGATGTGCAAAATGTAATGAGCTTGAAGCAAATACCAAAGCGGCTTTGGAGCAGTTGGATATGAATAACGAAATTGATCATGTTACGGATTTTACGCAGATTGCCTCCTATGGGGTAATGTCCACTCCTGCGCTGGTTGTGGATGGTAAGGTGGAGGCCTTTGGAAAAGTGCTTAAAACCGAAGAAGTGGTGAAAATATTACAGAAGGTACGTGGTTAGTAGATTGAATTTAAGAGGTGGTTTGTGATGGGGCAAGTGAAAGGAAAACCGAAGGTAGCTTTCCTATGTGTGCATAATTCATGTCGGAGCCAGATTGCAGAGGCTTTGGGAAGGCGGTTTGCCGGGGATGTTTTTGAAAGTTATTCTGCTGGTACGGAAATAAAGGATCATATAAATCCGGATGCTGTCCGGCTTATGAAAAGTCTTTATGGGATTGATTTGGAGATGGCTCAGTTTAGTAAATTGATTTCAGATATTCCTAAGCCCGATATAGTGATCACTATGGGATGCAATGTTTCTTGTCCTCTTATTCTTTCAAAAAGTGCAGTGAATTGGGGACTGGATGATCCTTCAGGTAAAAATGATGATGAATTTGTAAAAGTTATAAGGGAAATTGATTATAAGGTGCATCTACTTAAAGAGGCGTTGGAAAAACATGATAATTGAGTCCTAAAATGTTTTTCAAATATTATCTCTCAGTGTGATAGAGGTCAGTCTGTTTTATGCAGATTGGCCTTTTGTGCCTTTATAGGAAATTGTGATTTTGAAGTGATAAAAAACAGAATTTATCCAAAATAAATTCTTGTCTGGGTAAGGCATCCCCCCATGTATTTGTGCACGGACTGCCATACCCGAAACATGATTCTACAATATTGCTAGAACAAATCCGTACAATTGACAAGCACAGACTGCAAAAATATCTTGGGAAGATCACGCCTGCGATTCAGAAAAAAGTAGACAAGGCATTGACCGTCAGTATTGGAATCCGGGTTTCGTAAGCAAGGGAAGCTATCATACTGTACAAGCAGAACATCATAAATTTTATCAAGTGAGCTATATTTGTTTTTGGCTGATAGGTAAGAGGGTGAATTTTGTGGCGGAGAAAAAAGAAGTTTATCAGGTTGAATTGAGGTTTTCAGGAAAGCAGGCTTTGAAAGAACTGCTGATAGAAATACTGCTGGAAAAAATTTGTACATTTGATGGCTATGTTAGAACAGATTATAATAAAATATAGCCACTGCAGGTAGTCTGATTTTGGAAAGGAGAATATATGGAAGGCAAAAGGCTACCTGATTCCAAATATTATTCAGCAGCACTTTATATGCGTCTTTCCAGGGATGATGATGGAGACAACGAAAGTTCAAGCATTACAAACCAGAGAAAGATGCTCAGGGCTTATGCACAGGAAAACCGGTATTTAGTCTATGATGAATATATAGATGACGGTGTTTCCGGTACGACCTTTGAGAGACCGGGATTCAAACGGATGATTCGGGATATTGAGGATAAAAAGGTCAATATGGTCATTACGAAAGATCTATCCAGACTTGGCCGTGATTATATTCTTGCCGGTCAGTATACGGAGATATATTTTCCGGCAAAAAAGGTGAGATATATAGCAATTAATGACGGGTATGACTCTGAGAGTCCCTATACGGATATTGCTCCTTTTAAGAATATTATCAATGAGATGTATGCCAGAGACATCAGCAAAAAGATCCGTTCATCATTCTTGACCCACATGAAAGAGGGGGCCTATATAGGGGCATATGCTCCTTATGGATATCAGCGGGACCCGGAGGATAAGCACCATTTGATCATAGATGACGTGTCCGGTGAGATCGTGAGAGAAATCTTCCAAAAAGCGGGAAACGGGGAACTGCCGGTACAGATAGCAAGGGATTTAAACAGACGAAAGGTATTAACACCGGCACAATATCGTTGTCTCCGGAATCCTGATCTGAACATAGAAAATTTCTCGAAACGGCAGGAATGGACTTCTTCTACCATAATAAAAATGCTGAGAAACGTTGTCTATGTAGGGGATATGGCTCAGGGGAAAACCACAAAAGTTTCATTCAAAAGTGATATGACAATAGCAAACCCCAAAGAGGACTGGTATATAGTGAGAAACACACATGACCCATTAGTCAGCCGCGACTTATTTGAATTAGCTGCACGGAGGAGTAAACTGCGGACCTGCTGCCAAAAGGGAAAATTCCACAATATCTTTACCGGTATGGCAAAATGCGCGGACTGTGGAAGAAATATGTCTGCAGTCGGCACACGTAAAAAAGGTGCAGTCGCTAATCTTGCCTGTGGCGGATATAAGCTATATGGGAGCAAAGAATGCAGCAATCATTTTATTGATTATGATACCTTGTGCAGTATTGTCCTTACCAGTATTCAGGAGCTTGTTCGGGTGTCACAGCAGGACGAAAAAGACATACTGGAAAAGGTACAGAACCGTATGAAAAAGCAAGTTTCCTTCACAGATAAAGGAAAAGAAACTGCCTCTTTGAAGAAACGCAGCCGAGAACTGGATATATTAATTGAG
Source organism: Blautia marasmi (assembly GCF_900258535.1). Classification (NCBI taxonomy): domain Bacteria; kingdom Bacillati; phylum Bacillota; class Clostridia; order Lachnospirales; family Lachnospiraceae; genus Blautia; species Blautia marasmi. The sequence goes on along the minus strand of NZ_OIWX01000001.1, from coordinate 473,114 downwards.
AAATTATATGAGGATTATGTAGCAGAAATTATTAACGCAGACAGACTGAAAAAGATGCTTCGGAAATATGAGTCTGAAAGTGAAGAGATTTCGGAAAGACTGGAGGTTCTAAACAATCAGGATAAAAGCAGAGAGCAGGAAAATCCAATCAGTAAATTAAAAAAATTACTGAATGATATTGCAGAGCCCACCGAACTTACCGAAGACCTGTTGTACCGGTTGGTTGATCATATTGAAATTACCCAGGGAAAATATGAAAAAAAAGATAACACAAAGATAAAGAAACAGGAAGTGAAAATCTATTTTCGTTTCAATCATGCACCATTGAGCAGGACATATACCATGTGATACTGTACTTGAGATTGTTACGGATTTAGAGCGTTTTTTTGAGTATATTGTGCAAAACTGTACATGATTGTATAAAAATAAGGGGTTTTACAGCGGAAATAGCATACAGATACCAACCACCCACATGGTAAGCGCCTGTTTCCCGCAGGCACGGCATTTCTGAAAACAATGGTCCAGGTTAAAGGCTACACGGGGAAGGTATCCGTAATCCTCCAGCAGAGTAAAAAGCGGAAAGAAAATGGCCATGGGGGGAAGCATGACACTTACAACCCAGGCAGCAACCCGGTATACTCCGTAAATCAGAACCTGGCAGAAAATTTCGGGAAGGCCAAGCGTAATAAGCCCACGGTAAAAATGCGGTTCCAGCCAGAACAGCCCTTTGTTCAGCAGATCAGACGGGACATTGGCCCCCACAATGGTGATCCAGAAAATGCAGAGAAGGAAAAGCAGCATAATGGGAAAACCAGTACATTTACTGGTGAAAACCCTGTCCAGTTTCCTGTCTTTTCTGGCATAATCTGGATTTTCCAAAGTGACGCAGGCTTTGCAGATACCTGCTGCCTGCTGGACATAGGTGCCGCAGTATTCCGCGGATGCACAGCACATTTCCGCATTCTGACAGTAAATATCAGGAATTGGGGTGACGGCTTTTTGGTTGGACAGGGCGTCTTCAATCCCGCCGAATATGCGTTCAAGGCCCTTTCTGCTCCTGGCAGCTATGCCGATTACAGGAATCTTCAGCTCCTTATGAAGACGCTGAAAATCTATCCGGATGTGCTTTTTCCTGGCCTCGTCCATGAGATTTACGCACAGCAGCACATGTGGTGTCACGGCACAAATCTGGAGAACAAGATTGAGATTCCTTTCCAGACAGGTGGCGTCGCAGACAGCGACCACCACATCCGGATGACTCTGCAGTATATAATCCCTGGAAATCTCCTCCTCACTGGAGCGGCAGGAGAGAGAATAACACCCGGGCAAGTCTACAAAACGATATTCTTTTCCGTGAAAGACGCGGTTCCCGGCAGCACATTCCACTGTCTTGCCGCACCAGTTTCCGGTATGCTGATGCATGCCTGTGAGTGCATTGAATACAGTGCTCTTGCCTACATTGGGATTGCCAATCAATGCTATATTACGGAGTGGAAACTCCTTTTTCATTTCTTTTTTCAGAACTAATCACCTCTTAATTCATATCAACAGAAGCATGTTACAGCACGCTTTTGTCTTTGATCTTTTCAACAAGGATCAGAGAAGCCTCTTCTTTTCTCAAGGCCAGGACAGCTCCCCGGATCAGAAAAGCTCTGGGACTTCCAAAGGCGCTCACTCCAACACAGGTAACTTTGGTATTTTCAATCAACCCCAAATCCATAAGGCGTTTGATGGTCTGCTGCTGCGCCGTACTGGCATTGTCTGTCTGAATTGTTTTAACGATCCCTGACTCGTCGGGAGACAGGGTAAAGAGCGGAGTAAGAGACATTTTTTCCTCCATTTCAGGCCGGGAAATCCCGGACGGGAGAATCTATTGTATAGTATGCAGAGGGAAGAAAGAAGTTCTGTTTATAGATTCTTTTCTTGCGCTTGTTTCCTGTAATTCATTGGTGACTTACCAGTGATCTCCCTGAAAATCTTAGAAAAATATGCAAAATTCCCATACCCAACCTGAATTGCCACTTTATTGACAGGCATACGGCTTTCCGCCAGAAGACTGCATGCTGCAGAGATGCGTTTTTTTGTCATATACTGCATGAGTGACATCCCTGTTTCTTTTTTAAACAGTCTGGACAGGTGATCAGGGCTGATGAATACAAGATCTGATAGATCATTCCGCTGGATATCTTCCGCATAGTGGGTATCCAGATAATTCCGTATGATATCTACAGCACTTTTTGAGTTATCTGTGATATTGGCATAGCAGAGTGCGCGTTCGATCAGATAGCTGCAGTAAGCGTACATATGGTCAATACTTCTGACTGCGTTTTGATACATCTGGTCACTGTCTCTGTCACCGAAAAGCCGATGGGCCTGGATCTCCTTCTGTTTTAAAAAACTGTAGACCATCTGGGCAAAATCCTGACGGATTTCCTGCATATTTTCCTGTGTGAGAAGGGATGCTTTTGACTGCAGAAATGTGTACAGGCTTCTTTTCAAATCTTCTTTGTCTGCTGACTGCAGCAGTGTTTCCCAGAGTCTGATTTCAGACTGGGTACAACTGGTGCCCCGCGGGAGGGTATGGGTTTTGTGCAGGATTCTGCCTTTTCGGTCCATGGTGCTGTCCAGCAGATTTCCGAGTTCGGATATTTCCTGATAAATATGCTTATAAGTAACGGCACTGCCTGCGCTGATGCAGAGTTTCATGTGCATGAATTTTTCCGCAGTTTCCTGCAGGACTTCAAGCTGTTCTTCCAGAGGGGAGATGTCAGTCTCCGGTCCGTTTATAATACTCACCACTGCCAGCCAGCGGCCCGGATGCAGAGCAATGACACATCGGGGCAGCAAATGTTCCTGTTCCAGAATCTCGTAACCTACATTTTTAACCGCGTATTCCCACATGGGGTCATCTATTTGGCTGTGCTTTGCATCCTGAAAGGCCTCGATCAGAACAGGTATGAAAAGCTGTGTTTCTTTGTAACCCAGTTTCCGGGGCAGGGAATAAACTTCAGCCAGAGAACCTCTGGCAGTTTTGCTCCAGAAATATTCCGCTGTGTTTTTTTCTTCATCCAGCCAATATTGGCGGTACTTCTTGGCATCACTTAACTGATGGGATAGTTTCAGTCGGTGCACTGCTTTCTTTACAGCATTTTGCAGAGGTTCTGCAGAGACCGGCTTTAACAGATATTCCACTACATTCAAGTCTATGGCACGGCGGGCATACTCAAAACGGGCAAAGCTTGTCAACAGAATACAGGGAATGCCTGTTCCTGATCTCTGCAGTGTTTCCATGAAATCCAGTCCGCTGCTGCCCGGCATTTCAATATCACATATAATGATATGCACAGGAACCTGTGCGATCATTTTCAGTGCAGAGGCGGTATTCTCTGCGGTATAAACTTTGTCAAATCCAAGAGCACTGTAATCCAGTATTTCTTTTAGATCCTGCAGCATCAGGATATCATCATCAACCAGCAGTATATTCATTCTTATCCTCCTTACAGGGGAGATGCAGTTCTGTAACAGCGCCTCCCAGTGGGCTGTTGTATAATTTCATTACGGCATTTCCATAATAAAACAGCTTCAGACGTTTTGACGCATTGGCAATTCCAATATGGGAACTGCCGTTTCTTTCCAGGTCTTTTCCCTGGTTCCATATACGCAGACAGTCTTCGGGGTATCCTGGGCCGTTGTCTGTGATAAATACGGTCAGCATTTCCTCCTGAGCGGATGTTTCCGTGAATTCGATCAGAGCGGAGATACTGATTTCCATTTTTTTATCTGACGTGATTCCATATTTTACGGAATTTTCCACAAAGGTTTGAAGTAGAAGAGGTGGTACCGCCTGATACAGGGCTTCATCCTCTGCAAAAATTTCATACCGGAAATGCTCCGGGTAACGGATTTTCATAATAGACAGATAATCCCGAAGATGATCCAACTCTTGGCTGAGTTTTACGAAAGATACATCACTTTGGAAAATATATCTCAGATAGCTGGCAGTAACTTCACTTAACCGCACCACATCCTGACAATTTCCATGACAGGCCATGGAGTGGATCAGATTCAGGCTGTTCAGGAAAAAGTGTGGCTTGATCTGCATCTGCATATAGTCCATCTGTATTTTCTGTCGTTCCAGTTCGTTTTCGTAGGCATTGATCCGCAGACGGTTAATTTCTTTTGTAAGGTTATTGAACTGCCGGCTGGCTGTGGATAATTCCTCCAGTTCTGAACTCATTTCCAGCAGCACGGGTTTATCCGGGTCATAACGTTTCAATCTTTCCGTAAACTGGCTGAGGGGCTTCAGTATTTTTTTCTGTGTGTAGGACATGGTGAGTATCACAGTGCTTAACAGTACAACAATAACCACCAGAACACCGGTCTGAAACAAGACAGCCTTCTCAAACTGTCCGTAATCTTTGATAAACAGCTTTAATTGAAAGCCGGTGTCCGATACAGAAGAATCTACAGCCAGCCACCGTTTTCCTTTGTACCAGAAGGGGCCGCTGCCGGCGAGGGCTTTTTGAGGAGGAAGGTTTTCACGGGACAGGTTTTCAGTACCTGCGGCAAGTGTTCCGTTTTCAGTAAACAATACAGGAAAGCTGATGCTTTCGGGATAAATATCCAACAGAGGTTTTATGAGGGCTTCGGCGGGTATACAGCTTCCGTTCCACACATCATGATACTGGTACAGGCGGACAGCATAATAAGTATCACCTGCCGGAAGCAGAGTCCACTGATCAGATACACTGCTTGGATGGTAACCGGAATCCAGGAGACGTATTATGGCGTTTTCAAGTTCTTCCCTCTGGGAATAGGCAATATACCTGGAGTGTACAGCGGTTAAAAATTCCCTGCTGTCTGAAAAATAATAGAAGAGAGAGTATTCGTTGCCGGAGTTACCTGAGAGATAGAACATGCTGTCAAGAAGGGTCTGTCGTGCCTGTATTCTGGCAAGCCTGTCTTCGCTTTGCGCTTGAGACAGAACCATATCCTGACCCTGTGTTACCAATGTCTGCTTCAAATGCTGATTCAGTAAGAAAAAGTTATTCTCCACCTGTTCCATACGATTCTGTACCATAACACTGGCACTCTGGGCAGTCTGCGTTTGGACCATGTGGATAGCCCACAGACTGACACTGATTTCCAGAGCCGTGGCAGCCATGATCATAAAGAGCAGAAGTTTGTGCCGTCCAAATGCGGAATGTGTTTTTTTCTTACGTTCTTTTTTCATATATACCCTTCCCGGATTTATGCCTGTAATTCTATATGGATTTATAGTAATGTTTAATTATACACGTTTGAAAATGTGAATTCAATCACGAAAGCGATGGAAAATTATAAGAAAAACGACGTAATTTTGTGCTTTGAAAAGGAGCACGGTTTTGTGATAAAAGGATGTCGGTTTTATAATTGAAAGTAAAGAAGACCGGAAGTACAATGAAGTCACAAAACAGGCAGACGCCTGGAATTACAAAAAGGAGAATGAAGATGAAAACGAAATGGATCGCAGGACTTATGACTTCCGTGCTGGCAGTTTCCATGCTTGCCGGATGTGGCAGCTCTTCGGATACAGGGGAGAAAAGTAAAACGGAATCAGCCGGAAATGAACAGAAGGACGGGGAGGAACCTTATACGGTGACCATGATGTTCATAGGAAATACCCAGGATGATGAACAGAAAGTGGAGGAGGCCATCAACAAGCTGACGGTGAAGGACCTCAATATGAAGCTGGATATTATGCTGGTACCCTGGGCAAATGCCAATGAGCAGCAGCGCCTGATGCTGTCAGGAGGGGAGAAGCTGGACCTGATGGTGGGACAATCATATCAGGCAGCTAATTTTGTTTCCACCCAGGCGGTGTATGATCTGAGTGAAATGATAGACAAGTATGGCACTAATATCAAGGAAAATATGGGTGACAATGCAAAAGTAGCCAATATTAATGGATTTGTCTACGGAATTCCAAATGTCTGTGATTGGTACCGTCAGGCATCCATCATGGTGAGAAAGGACTGGCTGGAGGAAACCGGATTCAAAGAAGAGGATATCAAAAGTGTTGATGACCTGGAAGGGATTTACGAGGTGGTAGCCAAAAATCACCCGGAAGCCGCTATGCTGGCTATGGGTAAAGGACAGAAATTTGATTCAGAATGGTATCAGTGTGATCCATTAGGGGACGGCTACGGGGTACTGCTTAATTACGGGGAGAAACCGGTGGTGGAAAACTGGTATGCCAGTGACGCTTACAAAGCCTTCCTGGACCGCCAGTACCGCTGGGCACAAAAAGGATGGATAGGAAAAGATGCGGCAACGACCACAGATTCTATTGAAGTACAGATGAGCAACGGCAAGGCGTTCAGCCTGGTTTCCACCTACCAGCCCGCCATTGCCAATGAGGCTTCTGTTGCCTATAAGACAGAGATGGCAGTGGTTCCGCTGTATGATGCTTTCACAACCAGCAGCTTTACCGCAGGATTCTACTGGGCAGTGGCGCGCAACTCCGAGCAGCCGGAAAAAGCGTTCCGGATGCTGGATTACATTTACGGAAATCCGGAAGTGGCTAACCTTCTGAACTGGGGTATTGAAGGGGAGCATTACAAACTCACAGAGGACAAACATGTGACATTCCCTGACGGAATGGATAAAAACAGTGATCCTTACAACGCTTATTTTGGATTCATGCTCCCCAATCAATATATATCTGATGTGTGGGAAGGGCTTCCCCTGGATGTGGGAGAGCAGGTCACCAAACTGAACGAAGAGGCAAAGAAGTCCTGTGCTTACGGATTCACCTATGACGGAACCGCCCTGGCTAATGAACTTGCTGCTTTGGACAATGTGAAGGGTCAGTATATAGATGCTTTGAATACCGGTTCTGTTAACCCGGATGAGGTTCTTCCACAGTTTCTGGCAGATTTAAAGGCTGCGGGACTTGACAAAGTCATGGAAGCCAAACAGCAGCAGTTGGACGACTGGCTGGCAAAACAGTAGGCCTAAAAGCAGCAGTCACCTGGAAACCTAATACTGAGGCGCCGCAGAAAAAGGCGGCGCCTCTTTGAACTACAGGAGGAAATTCTTATGTCGAATACTGCTGTCTGTCACCATCGGACGGGAAAAGGCCGTTTCAAAAAATGGAAACGCTGGATTCCCCTTTATCTGATGATGCTGCCCGGACTTGCATATTTGTTTATTAATAATTACATACCTATGGCGGGATTGATCGCCGCGTTTAAAAATGTGAATTTTGCGGACGGAATCTGGAACAGTGAGTGGGCAGACCCACTGCTGAAAAATTTTGAATATCTGTTTGTGACAAAAGACGCATGGATCATCACCCGCAATACTATTTTATATAACCTGGCTTTTATTGTCATCAACACAGCTGCGGGAATTTTTATCGCAATCCTTATCTGCGATATTGCATCCCGCAAATTAAAGCGGCTGTACCAAAGTTCTATATTACTGCCGTTTTTAATGTCATATGTTATTGTTTCTTACATTGTGTTCGCTATTTTATCCAATGAGAATGGCCTTCTGAATAAAAGCCTGCTGCCTGCCCTTGGTATGGAACCTGTGCAGTGGTATGCCTCTGCGCAGTATTGGCCCTTTATTCTGATCCTGGTAAATTTTTGGAAAGGTATGGGCTATAACTGTCTCATTTATATAGCTTCCATTAACGGGATAGACCCCTCTCTCTATGAGGCCGCCAAGCTGGACGGGGCAGGGCGCTGGCAGCAGATCAGGAATGTAACACTTCCGGGAATCAAAAGCAGTGTCATTACCCTGACCATGCTGAATATCGGACGGATCTTTTATTCTGATTTCAGCCTGTTTTACCAGGTACCGCAGAATTCCGGACTGATATATTCCACCACGAATACACTGGATACCTATGTTTACCGCGCGCTTCTGAACTCAGGTAATATCCCCATGGCGGCAGCCGCAGGATTCTATCAGTCTTTGATCGGCTTTGCAGTTGTGCTGGCGGCAAACCTGATAGTCAGGAAGATCAGCCGAGAAGACGCGCTATTTTAAGAGGAGGAAGGAACAGATGCATATCAGCAAAAACGAAAGAGTTTATCAGATATTGGCTAATATTTTTTTGATTTTACTAGTAATTGTGATCATACTGCCTTTCCTCCTGTTATTCCTATCATCCATAACAAAGGAAGGGACCTTGGTACGGGACGGGTACACTCTGTTTCCAAAGGAACTGAGCCTGGAGGCGTACAGGTATATTTTTGTTAACAGTAATAAAATTTTCAGGGCTTATGCCATAACGATAGGCGTGACCATAGTGGGAACTGCGCTGCATGTGTTTTTATCATCCATGCTGGCTTATCCCCTGTCTCTGAAAAAACTGCCGGGGCGTAGCTTTTTTTCCTTTTTTGTTTTTTTTACCATGCTGTTTAACGGAGGTCTGGTGCCCACTTATATGATGTATACCGGCACCTTTCACATCAAAAATACGATTATTGCTATGATCGTCCCCGGATTTTTGATGAGCGCTGTGAATGTACTGCTGATTCGGACTTATTTTTCCAATAATATCCCGGAAGCTCTTTTTGAAGCCGCAGAGGTGGATGGAGCAGGGCATTTTACAGTATTTACAAGAATTGTGCTTCCCCTGGGAAAGCCCATTTTGGTGACGGTTGGGTTGTTTGCAGGCCTTGGGTACTGGAACGACTGGACAAATGGCCTTTATTATATATCCGATCCGGATCTGTGGGGAATACAGAATTTGTTAAATAAAATGATCAGCGACATTCAGTTTCTGCAGAGCGGCAACTCCACAATTACCACAGCCATGTCTATGGGCCCCCTGCCAAGCACCAGTGTCAGAATGGCTATTGCGTTTATTGCCATGGTGCCTATTTTAATCTTGTATCCGTTTCTGCAGAAATACTTCGCAAAGGGAATTGCAATGGGAGCTGTAAAGGGGTGAGTGCGCCCGGAAAAGGGAGGAATAGAAAGGAGAGCATCAGATGAAAAAAATATGTTTGATCCCAAAGCCTCAGGTATATATACAGGAGGCAGGTTATTTTACCGGCAGGGCGGCAGTGCAAAGGGAAAGCCTGCCGGGGGAACTGCTGGCACCGCTTGCTTCTGTCTGGCCGGAGATAGTAGGCACAGAAGGGAATATAAAGTTTACAGAAAAGAGGGAAATGCAGAAAGAAGAGTATGTTATGGAAATTGCGGAGGAGGGAATGGAGATTTCTTATGGTTCACCTGCCGGAGCCTTTTATGCCATGATGACTCTGCGCCAGATTGTGCTTTCCTGCAAGGGAAAAATAGAGTGCTGCCGTATAGAGGATCATCCCGGACTTTCTGACCGGGCTGTGATGATAGATATTTCCCGGGGTAAAGTACCTTCTGTGGAGGGTTTGAAAGCAAGCATCGATTTATTCGCAAGTCTGAAGATAAACCAGCTTCAGCTCTATGTGGAGGGCTTTTCTTTTGCTTATCCTTCTTTTCAAAAGCTTTGGGAAAAAAGGGCAAAAGATTATCTGACGCCGGCGGAAATAAAGGAACTGGACGCCTATTGCGCGGAGCGCTTCATAGAACTGGTTCCCAATCAGAACTGTCTGGGACATATGACCGCCTGGCTGGAGACGGAAGATTTTGGGCGGCTGGCGGAGAATCCGGGAGGGCTTCAGATTAAAGGAACCGTACTTCCGCCTACTACTATGGACCCCTCGAACCCGGAATCCCTGGAGCTGATCGAGCGAATGCTGGATGATTTGTTACCCTGTTACTGCTCACATATGTTCAATGCGGATTTAGATGAGACATTTGACCTGGGATATGGAAAAAACAAAGAAAGAGCAGAAAAAGAAGGTGTTGTAAGTATATACCTTGACTATGTAAAACGGCTCTGTGAAAAAGTCCGTGAGCGCGGGCATAAGATGATGATGTGGGGGGATGTTCTCAGCAAGGAGGAGGATGCTGCCGGAAAATTGCCAAAAGATATAATCGTTCTTGACTGGGGATATGAGACGGAGCATCCGGTGCGTAAAAGAGCTGAAAGACTTTGCGACGCAGGTCTTGAATTTTATCTTTGTCCAGGTACAAACAGTTGGTGCAGTTTTACCGGAATCACCGACAATATGATGAAATGCATCGAGAATGCAGTGTCTGCTGCCTATGATTATAACGCCAGGGGACTGATGATCACAGACTGGGGAGATTTCGGACATCTCCAGTATTCCCTGTTTTCCCTGCCCGGATTTCTGTATGGGGCTGCAGGGGCCTGGAACAGGGAGCTTGTAAAAGAGGAGGAACTTGCGGAAGCACTGAGTCGGTATGTGTTCATGGATGAGACAGGTACTTTCGGGCAGATATGTCTGGATGCAGGTCGTTACAACAGGAGAGAAGAGTTCTTATTCCCGTGCCGGACCCTGGCATTTATGACACTCCAGACCGGTTGTGTCAGCCGGGAGCAGTTTGATATTTCTATTAAAAATATGGTGGATTCCATGCGCTTTTTTGTGGAACCATGTGTGTATCTTCCCTGTGAGGAGGCGTACGCAGGGCGCAGGGAGATGGAGGAGAGAGCTATTCTGGAATACTTGGATTCTCTGACAGAACAGGCGGAGAAGTCACTCCCCGCATGTCGTGATGGTGAACTCTTAAAAGAGGAGATGAAAAACGGACTTGCCATGGCACGGGCCGCCACTCGTACCAGAGCATTTTGTTATGGACTAGAACGCGGCACCGGACTGGAGGCGGAGATTGAGGCGCTATGCAAAAAGCACAGAGAATTGTGGCCAAAGAGAAATAAAACCGACGGTCTTGAGGACAGCCTGCGGGGATTTACGTCTCTTCTTGCGCAGATAAAAGAAAAAACAGAGACAACGGAGTCATAAAAATATGAAAACAGAAAAATTGAAAAGTCTTTTGGACAGCATGACGCTGCAGGAAAAGATTGACCAGATGCTTCAGCTCACAGGGGCCTTTTATCAGGATGCAGACAGTGTTCTGACGGGACCGGATGAGCAGCTGGGGATTACCGGGGAAGATGTGAGTATGGCTGGCTCCATATTGGGAACCTGCGGAGCGGAGAAGCTGATGAAAATACAAAAAAATTATATGGAAAAACATCCGCACCACATTCCGCTGCTGTTTATGATGGATATTATACATGGCATGAAGACCATATTTCCCATACCACTGGGGCAGGCAGCATCCTTTGAGCCGGAACTTGCAAAAAGATGTGCAGCGGCAGCGGCAAAAGAGGCGGCAGTAGCGGGTCTTCATGTGACATTTGCACCAATGGTGGATTTAGTCCGGGATGCCAGGTGGGGGCGGGTCATGGAATCTACCGGGGAGGATCCATGGCTCAACAGCCTTTTTGCAAAGGCTATGGTGGAAGGATTTCAGGGGGATGATTTAAGCAGGCCGTATAAGGTGGCAGCCTGTGTGAAACATTTCGCAGCCTACGGGGCGGTCCAGGCGGGAAGAGAATATCACACGGTGGAGCTGTCTGAACACACACTCCGTGAGTACTATCTTCCGGCTTATCAGGCCGGAATTGATGCGGGAGCTGCAATGGTCATGACATCATTTAATACCATTAATGGTATTCCGGCCAGTACAAACAGATGGCTGATGCGGGATGTTTTGAGGGAAGAGATGGGATTTGACGGGGTGCTGATTTCAGACTTTTCCGCTATTTTAGAGACGATTGCGCACGGAAATTCCAAGGACTGCCGGGAGGCAGCGGTGAAAGCAGTCCAAGCCGGTGTTGATATTGATATGATGACGAATGTCTATACCGCCAATTTGAGGGAGCTGTCAGAGGAAGGTATGGTAGAGAAAGCCCGGATCGACCAATCTGTCATGCGGATTTTAGAACTTAAAAATAAACTGGGACTATTTGAAAATCCTTACAAAGATGCAGATGCCAAGAAGGAAAAGGAGATACTTTTGTGTGAGGAACACCGGGCGCTTGCAAGAGAGGCTGCTGTAAAGTCCTTTGTTCTCCTTGAAAATGATGGTATTCTGCCTGTGAATACGGAAAAAAGTACTGCGTTCATCGGACCATATACAGACAGCAGACAGATAAAAAGCAGTTGGGCTTTTACCGGGGATGATAAAGACTGTGTGAGTATAGAAGCGGCTGCCCGGGAGGTTTTTGACCGCAGCCGTACGGAATACAGAAAAGGTTCTCCTGTGCTGGGAACTGATAGTAAAGGGAGTGAGAAGAGACTAACTGGATTTACGGGGGATGAATTTGGAATGCTGACCCGGGAAGAAGAAGAGGAAATGCGAAAGGAAGCTGTGGAGGCAGCAAAAAAAGCTGAGACAGTCATTATGCCTTTGGGAGAACACTATCTTCAGAGCGGTGAGGCTGCCAGCCGTGCACAGATATCAATCCCTGAGGTGCAGATGGAGCTTTTCCGCGCAGTGTATGAGGTGAATAAAAATATTATTGTGATCCTGTTCTGCGGCCGCCCTCTGGATATCAGGGAAATCACTGAGAAGGCCAGAGCCGTGCTTGTGGTGTGGCGTCCCGGAACGGAGGGGGGAAATGCCGTAGTGGATGTACTGACCGGAAAAGAAAACCCTTCGGGCAGGCTGCCTATGAGTTTTCCATACTGCGTGGGCCAGGTGCCTGTCCATTACAATGAGTTCTCTACAGGAAGGCCGAATCAGAAAGGGGTGCAGGAACGTTTCCGCTCTAAATATCTTGATATTCCAAATGAACCTCTTTATCCTTTTGGCTATGGCCTCGGATATACCAGGTTTTCTCTGTCACAGATAAGACTGGATAAACGGAAGTTGAAGGCAGGGGAAACTATCCAGGCAAGTGTAAATCTGAAGAACGTGGGGACGTGCAAAGGGACGGAGACTGTTCAGTTTTATATCAGAGATGTGGCAGCCAGCGTTGTGCGTCCGGTAAAAGAACTGAAGGGATTTGAAAAAGTGACCTTGGAACCGGGAGAAGAGAGGACGGTCAGATTCTCAATAGAGGAGCCAATGCTCAGATTCCATACAGAGAACCACCAATTTGTCAGTGAGGCCGGAGAATTCCTGGTTTTTGTAGGGACGGACAGCAGGACAGAAAATCAGGCAGGTTTTATACTCTGCTGAGAGGGGAGCCAGATAGGTGCGGAAGAAACCTGTTACAGAAGAATGTAAACTTAAAAATAATAAATAGTTGACAATTAAAGACGGATTGTTTATACTTCTCCTATGTGAAGAAAAAAGTATTTCTTAACGGAGGAAAAGTATATGGAAACAGCAATGCCCAATAAAAACAAAAAAATAAGCATCAGACAGATGACCATGATCGCGCTTATGACAGCGGTGACCTGCATCTTAGGTCCTCTTGCCATACCGCTGCCGTTTAGTCCCGTGCCGATCAGTTTTACCAACCTGGCAGTTTATTTCAGTCTCTTTGTGCTTGGAGCCAATTCGGCAACGGTCAGTTATCTGGTTTATCTGCTCATCGGAATGGTGGGACTACCGGTATTCTCTGGTTTTACCGGAGGTTTTGCGAAAATGGCAGGACCTACAGGGGGATATCTGGTCGGTTTTATTTTCATGGCATGGATCGCCGGATTTTTTGTGGACAGATTTCAGGGAAAAAGAGTGCTGCAGGCAGCGGGAATGATACTGGGAACTGTGGTAGCATACATATTCGGGACCGCATGGTTGTGCGTGCAGTCGAATCTGACATTTGGTGCGGGTCTGGCTGCGGGCGTGATTCCTTATATACCGGGTGATCTCATTAAGATCGTGGCAGCATTGGCTGTGGGGCCGGCACTTCGGCAGGCTGTGAGACGAGCAGCATAAGTCCAAGACCCCACAGCAAGTTCACGGGGCATCAATCTTGTAACGCGGCAGAGCTGCGGGGCATTTGACCCTCGCGGCAGTCGCCAAATATCCATGCAAGCATGGCTGCTTGGCTCGTTGCTCGCGGGAATAAAAAGATCAGGATTTAAAAGACAGTGTGATACAGGCACTGTCTTTTTTTTATGCGGTGCGCAGAAAATACATGGATTTTCTTAAATAACTGTAAAAAACACATGAAAAATATAAGGGGAATTTTCTGAATATGCGTTATAATAGACAATAATATTATGGGCGGAGGGAGAAAATGTATAAGGTATTGATAGTCGAGGACATGGACCTGACAAGAGAAGACTTAATTAGCCTGATTGACTGGGAGCGATACGGTTTTGAACTGCTTCCCGACGCAAGGAACGGGAAAATAGGGTTGGAATACGCCAAACGGTATCGCCCGGACATTGTAATAACAGATATCAAAATGCCTGTCATGACAGGCCTTGACCTTGTGGAACAGATGAAAAAAGAAAATATAGAGGCGGAAGTCATACTTCTGACCGCTTATGAAGAATTTGAACTTGCCAAAAGAGCACTTCAGATGGGTGTCAGAACGTTTGTACTCAAATATGAGATTGATGAGGAAGTGCTTCTGCGAGAACTGAACGGCTGTATTGAAGCATTGAAAACAAAGGAAAATATGCGAAAAGTCCGAATGAAACAGTATTTGGAAACAATTCTGGCGGGCAAAAATGAGATAAGCAAAAGCGATGAGAGCATATTAGAGTGGATAGGAAAAAGTGTCTTGATCCTATTGGAACAAATCGGAAAGCCTCTCATGTACCCCGACGAGGAGGGGATAAGGGAACTGATCGAAACGGAGATACCCGGTTCAAAGCTCCGGGTGATGAAGAATGCAGGAGGCGGGATCCTGATATTTTACAGGGTGCACTCTTTCGTCTCAGAGATGCACCTGGATAGCCAGATAAAGGAATTTGTGACAAAGGTGCAAAGCCTGTTTTCTTCACATATGGGGTTGTCAATGGCAGCATCCGTAGGCGGTATGATAAGAAAAAATAAGGATATACTGCCCGCAAAAGAGGAAGCAGAAAAAATCATGAAAGGCCGTGTCTTTCACAAAGGGATCTGTATTTTGGATCAGGTGCCAAAGGATGAAAAAGCAGAATTTCCGGTGGAAATAAAAGAGGTAATGAAACTTATCGAAGAAAATCTTGAGAAGGATTCCTATAAAAATCTTTCAAATTCTCTTGAAAATACCCTGTGCCGGAGTGTGATCAGAACCGGTAATCTCTATATTTGGCGCAAGGTATCCGAAAAGCTGCTCTATTTCATTATGCACCGGTGTGCAGTGATGGAACAGCCGGAAATAGAAGAGCGGCTGGATAAATTCAAAAGAGAATTTCAGAAAATGGATATCTATAGCTTTATAAAAGAATATGAGGGGATCATTGGAATGCTGGAGACCAGTGCGGATCATAAATACTCCGGAAAGGTCCGTTATATCAAAGCTTTCATCGAGCAGCATTACAGCCGCGATATCAGTCTGGGTGATGTGGCGGATGATTTGGGTATGAATGCCATATATCTGTCCCAGCTCTTTAAAAGAGAGACAGGTTCTACCTTTTCCGCTTATCTGACCAGGGTGAGGATTAACCATGCGATCCGTCTGCTGAGAACAGGAGAGTACAAGATTTACGAAGTCAGTGAAATGGTGGGGTATCAGACTGTCCAGTATTTCAGCAAAGTATTTAAAAAAGAAACCGGAAAAAATCCTAAGGATTATTAAAGGACGCGCGCAATGCAAAGGATTATTAAAGGAACGCGCGCAATACAAAGGGGAAAAGGTTATGTTTTATCAAAAAAAGTCTAAAATATACAAAAGGCTTCTGCTCATGGTGCTGAGCGCCATTATGATCTGTGTGGTTCTGTGCAGCGGTGCGGTATATCTGTATCTGAAGCCATTGATCGAAACTTCACTGGTTGAGAAAAACAGGTCTATGATATTAAAAATGGCGGAACAGGTATCTAATTCACTGGAAGAGATCAGTTTGTACGCAAGCAATATCACATTTGACGAGACCGTTCAGAAAGCCTTTGATGAGAAAACACACCGCCGGGAAGGCAGTTATGAATACTATTCCGTTATACAGACACTGGAGAAAAAATTAAAGGAATACCAGATCTTAAGAGACAATATCATTCTGGATATCTTTGCTGTGGACAGTGACGGTATTGTAATGGAGACCAGATACCAGTACGAACAGCTCATGAAGGAGGACTTGTATGAAAGGCTGCAGACAGACCATATAAGCGGTGAATTTCTGGTGCCGCATATGGTGAATTATTACAGGTCCTACGGTGAAAAAAATACAATTGCCTATGTAAATGATATTTTTGATAAGTCACAGATCGGGGTGAAGAGAGGTAAATTGTTCATCCTGGCGGATGTGGAAAAGATCATTTCACCCCTTGTATTTGACGAAGATGAAATCGGAATGGAGCTTCATGACCAAAGCGGCAGAGTGATCTACAGCAATGTAGATTCCGGCTTGGAAGGGGTACTTTCAGAGAAAGAATATTATAAAGACAACATAGGAAGACACGGATGGTACATCTGCTACCAGGTGGCAAAAGGGGACATTTCAGGCACCATGCGGCAGATGAATAATATTGTTATCAGCATTATAGTCATCAGTCTTCTGGTCATGCTGAGCCTGGTGGCAGGTCTGGTGCAGAGGATCATCACGCCTCTTGACACCCTTGTGAGAGGGATGCAGAGCGTAGCCGGAGGCAGCCGTGAGGAGCGGATCGAGATCCATACAGGGGATGAATGTGAGCAGGCTGCCAATGTTTTTAATTCTATGGTGAAAAGTATCAATGAACACACAGAAAAACTGCTGTTAAGTGAGAAAAAGCAATATGACTCTCAGCTTAAAATGCTGTCCTATCAGTTAAACCCACATTTTATCTATAACACACTGAATGCCGTGATCTGCCTTGCCAGAAAACAGGATTATCAGGAGATCATCCGCCTGACCCGTTCATTTATCCTGCTTCTCCGTTCCCTGCTCCTCACAGACTTGCAAGCCATGGCATCAGTTGAGGAGGAGAAGGAATATATCTGCCGCTATGTGGAGGTACTGCAGATTTGTTATAAAAATATTCCCAATATCAAGTGGGAGATTGACGAAACCTTGCTGTCCAGGCAGATCCCGCGGATGATTCTCTATCCCCTGGTGGAAAACAGTATTTTTCACGGTATCATTCCAAGCAATACCTCGTCACTGCTCAGAATCGTGATCGCCCAAAAGGACGACCGGATAAACATAACCGTTGAGGATGACGGGGTAGGATGTACGGAGGAGGAGAGGGAAAGCATCAGACTTCGTCTGGAAAGCGAGCGCACCGGGGGGCACATCGGCATGTTTAATGTAAATGGAAGACTGAAGCTGATTTATGAGGAAGTGCAGCCCTTGAAAATGGAGATGCGCCCGGGAGGCGGAACTATTATTTCCTTTGCGTTCAGTAAACCAAGAGAAGAAAGAGATGTGTGATGATATATGTATAAAATTACAAAAAATATATAAAAAATGACAAAAAAGCAGATGATTTACAGTGTAAAAGTAATAGAAACTAAGAAAATAAGTGTAAAAAGTATAAAAAATCCAAGGATACCCATATTTTTATGTGCGGGTTATACAGTTATACTGAGGATGTAAAAAAGATGCGTGAACAATAAAGGAGGAAAAGGAAATGAAGAAAAAGATGATTACTATTTTCATGGCATCCATGTTGGCAGTTACATCTCTTGCGGGCTGTACATCTTCAGAAAATGAAAAGAGCGGAGAAAGCGGAGCAAAAGAAGAAAGCAAAAGCGAAGAGGGAGACCGGGAAATTACCATTTGGTGCTGGGATACCAGTGACAATGGGAAGAAGATGAATGCCGGATTTACGGAAGCTACCGGAATTAAGGTAAATATGGTTGCCGTGGAAAGCAAAGATATGACACAGAAACTGCAGACCACGCTTGCCAGCGGCGGGGAAATGCCGGATGTTGCGTGGCTGGAGGCTACCTACAGAGGAAAACTGCTGTCTCTGGATATCTGGGAAGACATAACAAAGGACCCCTATAATTTTGACACCAGTCAGGTGCTGGACTACCTGATCCCTCTGGAGACATCAGAGAGCGGACAGTATGTGGGGCCGGAATGTCCCTCCGTGGCCGGCATGGCCTATAAACGTGAACTGGCCAAAGAATATCTCGGAACCGATGACCCGCAGGAACTGGAGGCAATGCTCTCAGACTGGGATTCCTTTATTGAAAAAGGAAAAGAAGTGAAGGAAAAATCAGGAGGCCAGGTATTCATGCTCTCCAGTATCGGAGCCGCAGGGCAGATGCTTATGGGACAGTCCACAGAACCTTTTGTGGATGGGGATAAGATCAATCTGGAAGCATCCATGAAGCCTATTTTTGAAAAACTCATAGAAATGAAAAAGGCCGGGATTGTAGACGTGCTGGATTTCAGCTCCGCGGAGGAAGGTGCTTCCTATGCCGGGGAGAATGATATTTTCTATCCATGCGCTAACTGGTCCGTTGAATTTACCATCAAACCCAATGATAAGGACGGACAGGGACGCTGGGGCTTCATGCTTCCTCCGGGAGGTCCGTTCCCCTGGGGAGGAACTGTAATGGGTGTTCCAAAGGCAGGTAAAAATAAAGAGGCAGCAGCAGAATACGTGAAATTTATGTTTGGTTCTGAGGAGGGAGCAATTCTGCAGAGGGACTGCAAAGGTAATTTTTCACCCTATAAACCGGTTTATGAGCAGACAGATTTCTACAGCAGAGAGGACGAGTACTTTGCCGGTCAGGATGTACTGCAGGCAATTGCCCAGGAGGTTCTGCCAAATATAAAGGGAGTAAGGGAACCAAGCAAATACGACCAGGATATCAATGATGCATACAATCTTGCCCTGAAAACCATCAACGCATCCGTGGACGGCAGTATCACCGCAGATGAACTGATCACGTCCATGACAGATGAGCTGCTCATCAAACAGCCGGATCTGGAAAAGTAAAAGGACTGCCGGAAGTGATCTGCCGGCGGCTATGAGGCTGTGAACCATTACAGTATAGGGAAAAGGGCCTGAAAAGCAGGTCCTTTTCTGATAAAGGGGGAAAATTAACATGTCTAAAAAAAGTGCACCGTATGCAATGATCCTGCCGTATTTTCTGCTCTACATTGCATTTGGCCTGTTTCCCATTCTGTTTTCTCTTGGTGTCAGTTTTACAAGCTGGGACGGAATCGGAGAGATGACTTTTGTGGGGCTTAAGAACTATGTGCGGGTATTTACACAGGATAAATATTTTTATAAGTCACTATGGAACACCTTGATCCTGCTGGGCATCAGTACACCTATACAGATTGCCCTGGGACTCCTGACTGCAACCTTTTTAAAGGACTTTTTCAAAAAAACACAAAACGGGCTGCAGCTGATCAACTTCCTGCCATACATAACCACACCCGTTGCGGTGGGTATCATATTCCAGCTTATGTTTGACTGGAAAAGCGGAGTTGTCAATGCATTTTTGAACCTGTTCGGTGCAGAATCTGTCTACTGGCTGGGTCACGCGTGGACAGCACGGGCAGTGGTCATCTTTATGCTCATATGGAAAAATTACGGGTATAAAATGATCATGTTCCTGTCAGGTCTCTCCACGATTCCGGACGAATTATACGAGGCGGCTAAAATTGACGGGGCTTCCTGGTGGGCCAGATTTACAAAGATCACCATTCCGCTTCTAAAACCTATTTTCGTTTTTGTTATCATTACCAGTGTGATCAACGGGTTCAAACTGTTTGATGAGCCGCAGCTCTTGTTTAACTCGGCCGGGCAGCCCACAGGAGGACCGGACCGCTCTGTTATGACCGTTGTAATGAAATTCTATGACAGTTCCTTTAAGAACTTTGAATTCGGTTACGGTTCCGCACTGGCATACTGTCTGTTTCTGGTGATCGCTGTGGCATCACTTGTGTTATTCCGTGTGGTTAACGGTAAGAAAAAGGAGGATTGAGAGTATGAGAAAAACTTCCTGGATACGGAAAATACCCATGTGCCTGTTTATGCTGGTCCTGTCAGTCTGTGCTCTGCTTCCTTTTTACATGATGATCATCATGGGCACACACTACAGTGAGGATTTGTATACGGGTGTAAAACTGTTTTTTGGTAAATATTTTGTTCAGAATTTTCATGCAGTCATGCGGCAGAATTTCCTGCTCTATTACGCAAACAGCCTGATCGTAGCATGCTGCAACACCATCGGCGGCCTGCTTGTCAGTGCCCTTGCGGGATATGCCTTTGCAAAATACGATTTCAAAGGAAAGAAGCTGCTTTTCGCCGTAGTTGTGGCGACCCTGGCAATCCCTCAGCAGCTTGGCCTTGTGGGATTTGTAATGGAGATGAGATGGATTGGGATGAATAACACGCTGTTCCCGCTGATCGTATCAGGAATGGCAAATGCTTTCGGTGTGTTCTGGATGCGCCAATTTATAGAAAGTTCGGTTCCGGATGAGATCATTGAGAGCGGAAGAGTGGATGGATGCAAAGAATTCGGTATTTTTTTCCGGCTGATCATGCCCATCATCAAACCTGCCTTGATCACCATATTCCTTCTGTTCTTTTTATGGTCCTGGAACAATTATATGACACCTCTTGTCATGATAAGCGACCAGAAATATTATACCATTCCTCTTTCCATTGCCCTGATCAGCAGTGAGTACAGAACCGATTATGCGGCAAGGATCCTGGCGCTGTCCATGGGTACCATCCCCATTTTGATCCTGTTTGCCTTTGGCTCCAAACATCTGATTCGCGGACTGGTAGCCGGCAGTGTAAAGGGGTGAGCGGCGGTATGAAAAGAGAAAGAATACTTACAGATAATTGGTTCCTTCAGGGGCAGGGAAGCGGGGAATCTATGAAAATACCCAGCATGCCTATGCAGGTCCATGATATTTTATATCATTACGGAAAAATAAGCGATTCCTATCAGTGGGGAAAGACCGAAGACTGCCGATGGGTCAATGATAAGACCTGGATATACAGCACAGATTTCCGGATCTTATGGTGCAGCACGGATCATGCATCAGGGGAGAAGGTGAGCGGAGAATATGTTCTGCTGCTGGAAGGGCTGGATACGTTTGCGGAGATCCGGGTAAATCAGGAATTGGCAGGCAGACATAATGACTGCTATCTGCCGTGCAGACTGGACATTTCCGCACTGGTAAGGCCGGGAAGGAATACACTTGAAATTATATTCCGTCCTGTTGGGGAGGTGCTGAAAGAAACAGAAGAGAAGTATAAGGATGTTTTGGCAAAGGGAACGGTGGAACCCTGCCGTTTTCTGAGAAAAACCTTTCATGATTTTACTACATATTTGGGAAATGACCCGGATTTTTATAAGGTTGGGGTATTTGGAAAGTCTGTGTTATATGAAATACCTGACAAACTGCGGCTGGAAGAAATGGATGTGGATTATGCGCTGAACGAAACGCTTGATACGGTGAAGCTCCAGGTCTATCCTGTGGTGGCGGGAGAAGAGGACAGCATTATTACAGACCGCGTCAGAGTAAGGATCCTGTACGGCAAAGAACGGATATGGGAACAGGAAAAGAACGCCGGCGAGGGCTTTTTTACAAGGATAGAGGATGTGCATCTGTGGTGGCCGGCCGGTTACGGAACCCCTGATCTGTATTGCGTGCAGGCGGATTTAATAAGGGACGGACAGGTCATAGACACATGCCAAAAACAGATTGGATTTAGGAAGATCACGGTGCAGGGTATGCTGGATTTCCAGGTTAACAAAAAGACAGTTAAGTTATGGGGCGCCAATCTGACACCGGATCAGGGTTATACACTCTGTGAAGATACAGAGAGGATCCGGCGGCTCCTGAACCTTGCCAAGGATGCCCATGTGAATACGCTCCGCATTTGGGGGGAAGGGACAGCTTTTGGGGAATTTCTCTACAACTTCGCGGATGAAAACGGGATTCTTTTGTGGCAGGAATTTTTCTGCGGACATGCTCAGTACCCGGATGTGGAATGTGTGAGAGAAAAGATACTGCAGGAAGCAGAACATATGATCAGGAGCAGGAAACACCATCCATCCATACTGCTCTGGTGCGGAGGGAATGAATGCTATCTGAGCCGTGATTTTGCAGCACCGCAGGAGAAATATCTCATGGCAGATTTTTTTGAATATGATTTGAAAAGGCTGTGCTTAAGGCTGGATCCCGACCGATATTACCATGTGAATTCCCCGTTTTTCGGCAGCTATTCCAACGAACCCGGAAAGGGTGACACCCACAGTTATACCAATTCCTGGTATGTGCCGGGGAGCAATCATCCTATCTTTGCCAGTGAAAATCTGAGAGTATCGTTTCCGGGTGTAAAGTCCCTGAAACGTTACCTGAAAAAGGATACACTTCCAACACCGACTGTGCAAAGACATGGCGGCCTCCCATGGCCCAAGGAATATGAATCTATTACCTCTGCGGAATCCTGGAAAAAGATACCTGCCATAGAAGCGTTTTACGAGGCAGAGAGCCCGGAGGAAATGGTCTATCAGTATGGAGCAGCGGCGGGACAGTATATCAAAGATACAGTAGAGCGGTACAGAAGAGGAAGAAAAGCAGACGCGGGCACAGAAGACAGGATTTGCAAAGGACATTTTATATGGAAGTGGAATACTACATTCCCCCATATATACAGTTCTGTGCTGGACTTTTATCTGGAGCAGAAAATGCCTTACTATTATCTGAAAAGAGCGTATGAACCACTCAGTGTACAGGTAGAGGCAGCGGATCATCTGCATGTATGGCTTGTAAATGATACAGGGGTATCTGCAAAAGGACGGATCACGGCGGAACTTTTTGATATGCAGACCAACTGTTATGTGAAAAAGGAAGAATTTCCTGTAATATGTAAGCCGGGTGAAAGTGCTTATGCGGGAAGGTTGGATTCTTTCGGCCAGTTTACACGGGATAAGATCGTGAAAGTTACTTTCTTTGATACAAAGGGAACGGTGACAGCCCAAAACCATACTTTTGTTGATATTGAGAGGCATCTTGCATTCCCTCAGTCAGGACTTGAAATATGGAAAGAGAAAGATGAGATCTGTCTCAGAGCAAAGCGGTTTGCCAGAAGTGTGGAATTGTGCGGGGAGGAAGATGGAGATGCCTATTGGTGGGATTTTCAGGATAATTTTTTTGATCTGTTTCCCGGTGAAGTTAAGAGGGTTGGATATGGGAAAACGCACAGAAGCGGAAGAATTACGGCAAAAGCTGTATATGACGAAAGGTATGTGGAACTGAATGTTTAAGACTTCCGCAAGGCGTTCCCGGCGGGATGCGCAAGAGAAGGATGATCGCAAGCGGTCGCGCTTCGGCGCGGGAATGGCGGTTCGGCATGGCGTATCGTTCGGAAATGCCGCCTGTCATGGAGTATTGTTCGGAAATGCCGCCTGTCATGGCGTATTGTTCGGAAATGCCGCCTGGCATTAGAGTACAATTTAAAAAATAAAAATCTGGAGGAATGAACTATGGAATATACAAGATTTGGTAAAACGGAGCTGAAGGTATCGGAAATTGGTTTTGGCGCGTGGGCTATCGGCGGCTCCGGATGGGGAGAAGGCTGTGATGATGCCCTGTCCATGGAGGCACTTGCATGTGCATGGGAGGAAGGTGTGAATCTGTTTGATACCTGTGATTCCTATGGAAACGGGCACAGTGAGGAGCTGATTGGTAAATTTTTAGCAGGGAAACGCCACGAAGCGGTGATCGTAACAAAGGGCGGTACTAATTTCCGGGTGCCCGAAAGAAGTAAAAATTTCACCAGAGAATATCTGAAAATGTGCCTGGATGAGAGTCTCAAAAGACTGCAGACAGACTATGTGGACGTCTACCTTCTTCATGTACCGGATGCCGGATGGCAGGACAAAGAACAGGTGCTGGATACCATGAAAGAGCTGAAGCAGTCAGGAAAAGCCAGATTCTGCGGGCTTGCCATGTGGGGCGCTGCGGATACCCTTCATGCCTTCGAGAAGGATAAAGAAGGAGTCATCGAGGCGCTGGAATGCCCCTTCAATATCCTAAATAAATCCAATCTGGAAGTAGTGGAAATTGCCAGACAGAGAGATATTCCGGTTCTCACCAGCCAGCCCCTGGCAAGCGGTATTCTGACCGGAAAATATGCAGTGGACACTAAGTTTTTACAGGGAGACAACAGGGCAGGATTCTGGACGGCAGAGCGTTTTGCAGCAGTGGAAAAGGATATGGAGATCATCCGTTCCTGTGTCAAAGAGCCTGTACAGAACATGGCACAGCTTGCCCTGGCCTATGCCCTGAATTATCCGGGAATCTCCTGTGTGATCCCAGGTGCAAAAAATGCATCCCAGGTCAAAAAGAATGTATCTGCCAGTGGGATTGTGCTGGATGCCAGCGTGATGGAAAAATTAAAAGGGACAGAAGGGTTTGTGTTCTGATTGGGTGCAATATTTTATGAAAAACGTGGAGCTGGTAAGCGGGTGGAGTCTGAAAGAGGTTGGTAAGGAAACGGACCGGATATCGGTTGAAGAAATATTTGAAAGGAAACCGGATAGGACGTATATTGAGGAACGGTCAGTTTGGGAGAGGGACTGGATATCCATTGAAAAGATGCCTGCACAGGTACAGGATGTTTTGTATGACCATGGTTTCCTGCCGGAAGAATTCAGGCTTGGATGGTGTGAGAAAGCGCTTTTTATAGGAGAATCGGACTGGATATACCGATGCAGCTTTTCAGGAGAAAAAGGCAGAAAATGCCGGATACGGTTTCAGGGGCTGGATACCATAGCTGATATTTATCTCAATGGCATAAAACTGGGAAGGTGTGAGGACTTTTATCTTCCTGCAGAGTTTGATATCACAGATATACTGGAACAAAAGAATACCTTGTATCTGCATTTTATCAGTCCTATTTCTTATATGAAGGAACAGGAGTGGGAGGATAAATGGAACGGTTCCGTGCTGCGCTGCAAAACGGTCAGGAAACCGATCCACGATTTTCCGCCGGAAAAAATAGAAAAGGGAAGTAACTACCAGGGTGCCGTACCTTACTTTACACCGGTAGGCGTTTATGGTCCGGTTTTTCTGGTGTATCATGAGGAGGAAGAAATAAAGGAGGATTTCATAGAGGCCGGGCTTAAAGAGGATGGAAACGGCGTGCTCACTATAGAGATGAGAGGCACAGGCAGACCGGATACCCTGACGGTACACTGGGAGTTTCCCGGGGAATGCGGAGTCGAAACACAGAGCAGAAACGGGAGACAAAGTTTCAGTCCTGATATAAGTTGTGACGGCTGGCATATCCGGGAAGAAATAGCAGTGGATACGCCGCCTTTATGGTGGCCCAGAGGGTTCGGGGAACAGAATCTGGCTGAAATAAGTATCGAAATCCAAAAGGATGGGAGAGTCTGTGACCGCATACTGAAAAGGATAGGATTTCGCAGAATCCGGATGGAAGTACCTTTTGCATATTGTATCAATGGCAAAAGGGTCAGATTATTTGGCGGAAGCCTGGATCCTCTGCAGGGGTACACCCACTGTTATCAGCCGGAGCGGGAGCAACGTCTGTTCGAGATGGTGGAGAATGCCAATATGAATACGCTTCGTATCTGGGGAGAAGGCATACCGTTGCCGGATGAATTTTATGATGAATGCGACAAACGGGGAATCCTTGTCTGGCAGGAGTTCTTTCTGGGACATGGCGCCTATCCTGACAGTGAAAAAATAAGGGATTTCTGCAAAAAGGAAGCAGAATATCTAGTGAGACGGCTCAGGCATCACCCTTCCCTGCTTCTGTGGTGTGGAGGGAACGAAACCTTAATGGGAGCTGAATTTCAGGGATGTTTTCCCTATGGAAAAGAGATTTTTCTGGAGGATTTTCCGGAGATTGTGGAGCGCCTTGACAATAGCAGATATTATCATCCCAATTCCCCGTATGGGGGAGAGTGGGCCAATGACCCGAGGGAGGGAGATTTGCATACCTATGATTGTGTGTGGGAATACCCTTATAAATCCTATCCGAATTTTATCAGTGAGCATATCAGAACGGCGCCTCCGGTGAGACACAGTCTTGAAAAAATGATCCGGGGAAGCATT
This sequence comes from Blautia marasmi, assembly GCF_900258535.1. Lineage (NCBI taxonomy): Bacteria > Bacillati > Bacillota > Clostridia > Lachnospirales > Lachnospiraceae > Blautia > Blautia marasmi. The sequence goes on along the minus strand of NZ_OIWX01000001.1, from coordinate 447,108 downwards.
TGGCCTGAAGGATTTACAGGACAGGTTTTGCCCGGAAACGGAAATATTATGCCGGATACCTGGGTGGAACGGAGTCATATCTCAGCACAGGGACAGCGGAAAACCGGAGATTACTGGGAGTTTTACGATGCAGAGAATGCAGATGATCTCCTGTATCGTTTCGGTGCCGCTTATGGAAAAGAAATCAGGAGGTACGGCGAGCAGGTAAGGATCGGAAGCAGAAATCCGGAAGTGTTTTCCGGGCGTTCTAAAGGGTATTTTGCCTGTAAACTGGTGGATACATGGCCTAAGATCTACTGTGCTGCCATTGATTTTTTCCAGGAAGGTTATATTCCCTACTACACTCTGAAACGGGTATTTTCACCGGTGCTGCTGTGTTTTCAGAAAGAGGAGAGCATTCGTCTGTGGGGTGTCAATGACTCTGCAGCAGACGTATCAGGAACTGTTAAATATGGAATTCTCAACTTGATAAGCGGGCAGACAGAAAAGATAAAAGAGAAAAAAATAACCGTGACTCAGGGTGATGCAGTACCGGTTGATGATTTGGCGGATCTTCACTTTTTTTCAAAGGACTGTATTTTGTTTGCGGTTCTCTGCAGAGAGGATGGAGAGGAGCCGGTGGTATGTATTGATTATGTAGATATTGAAAGACATCTGGAATTTCCGGAACCCAATTTAAAATTGGAACTGAGCGGGGATGAATTGGTGATCACAGCAGAACGGTTTGCGCGCTGTGTACAGATTGCCGGTGAACAGGATGGAGACAAGTTCGGCTGGCTGTTCACAGATAACTATTTTGATATGCTTCCGGGACAAAGGAAAAAGGTGAAAGTTCTGGGGAATAAGGAGTACGGGACGCTTTATGTGAAATCCCAGTATGGGTGCTGCAGAAAAATCGTAACAGTTCAGACAAGCTGAACCGTTACGCATCCAGCCATTAAGAATCGCTTCGCGATGGGCCGGATAAAGCTGGCACTACTTTTTCGTACGGTCAGCACAGTAAATGCGCAGACCTGTCTGAACTGTTACGAAAAATCAGCTATAGGAAAGAACATATAGGGCAGCGGCGGGATTGTCGACTGTGGAGAGGGGAAGCAGATGAAACGCATTTTAATAAGGAAAGAATGGAAACTACAGGGGCCGGATGAGAAAGAGCTGGAAATAAAAGAAATGCCGAGTCAGGTCCATGATATTCTGCTGGATCATCAATTGATTTCCAATCCGAATATTACAGGAATCAATCAAGATCAATGGATTGGGGAGACACAATGGTGTTACAGAACAGAGTTTGAGGTGGAAGATAGTTCGGGAGAATGGAACCTTCGTTTTCAGGGGCTTGATACATTTGTTGATATATATCTGAACAATGAACTGGCAGGGGAAAACAAAAGTGTGTATATGCCCTTGGTTATTGAAAAAGTTCCCTGTATGAAGAAGAAAAATGTCCTGGAATTGAGAGTGAATCCACCCAGGCCCGAGATTGAGAAGATTTCACTTCCGGAAAAATACAAAGACAGAGTACCAGAATTCTGTAAAGCCAGGGTTTTCCGCTCCGGCTATCATGAGTTTTCCGGACCAAAACCGGATCTGATCCGAATGGGAGTTTACGGAGATATTTATCTGGAAAAGGTGGAGCAGGATGGAATCCGGGAAGGGGTTATGGATATCAGCTTGGGAGAAAATTGGGAGGAGGGGCGCGTGCGGGTCGACTTTTCTTATTTTCATCCCCAGACGGATCGGATGCTGGAGTATAGGATAACAGATATGCAGGGAGATCTTGTATGTGAGGGTACAGAAAAAGCACATACGGAATATTTGGAGATCACTGTGCCGCATCCGAAATTATGGTGGCCGCGTTCTCACGGGGAAGCCAATCTTTACCATTTACATGTGACAGAAAAGGTGGGAGAGGCTGTTCTGGATACTTATGAACGGCAGTTTGGTTTCCGAAGGATTGAAAAGAAAGGGGATATGGAATTTACGGTCAATGGCAGGCCGCTGAAACTATGGGGGGCAAACCTGGCACATGCAGATACCATGACCGGATGTTACGGCAGAGTGAAAGAGAAGCTGTATGGACTGCTGGATTTGGCTGAAATGGGGAATTTCAACTGCCTCCGCATCTGGGGTGAGAGTGAGATCCTGGATGATGATTTTTATAATGCGTGTGACCGAAGGGGAATACTGCTGTGGCATGATTTTTACCTGGGTTTCCATATGTACAGTGAGGAGGAGGAAATGCTCTCCATGTGCAGACGGGAGGCGGAACATTTGGTGAAAAGACTGAAGCATCATCCATCTATCCTTCTCTGGTGCGGGGGAAATGAAATGTACTGGTCCCGGGATATGCAGTATGAGGGAGCGTATTGTTTTGGAGAAAAAATCTTCTGTGAAGTTTTTCCGGAGGTCTGCCGGGAACTGGATGCCGGAAGATATTATCATATTTCCTCGCCGTCCGGAGGTACATTTTCCAATGATCCGTCCGGAGGAGATACCCATGGATATACCCATCTGTGGTTTGTACCGGGAAGGGAATATCCGGTATTTCTAAGTGAAAACTGCAGAGTTTCGACCCCTGAACTGAAAACCATGAAAAGGATGATGGTGCCGGAGGAACTATGGCCTGCCGGGTATCAGAATATCAGTACCAAAAGAAAGCCCCTGGCCTGGCCGGAAACGTGGAATCTGCATAATACCAATGACGGGGCGGTTAAATTAGGGCCTGTGGAGCATTATTATGATGCGGAAAATGCGGAGGAACTTATTTACCGTATCGGCATGGCTCACAGTGAGTATATCAAAAGAGATGTGGAGCGATTCCGGCGGGGAAGATCGGAGACCGATGCAGACAGGAAGCGGCAGACAAAAGGGCATCTGCTTTGGAAATTCAATAATAACAGCAATATTATTTCTTACGGGGTTGTGGACTATTTTAATGAGCCTATGCGGGCATATTATGCTTTGAAGAGAGCCTACGAACCGTTTCAGATTTCTTTTTCTAGTGGAAATCATATTACTTTGTGGGCTGTAAACGACACAGTCGGGAAAAAAGAAGGAAGTGTGAAAGTACAGCTTTTCAGCCTGACAAAAAACAGGGTGGAACGTGAAATGACAATGCCATTTTTCTGTGGTCCCGATGAGTCAGTGCAGGTGGGGAATCTGGATATTTTCGGACAGTTTAAAAAAGATTGTGTTCTTGCAGCGCGTGCAGTGGACGGACAAGGCGAATTGCTGGCAGAAGCAGTGGATTATGCGGAAATGGAAAGAAGGATTTCTTTTCCGGACAGAGGCGAATTATCCTGCAGAGTTGAGGCGGGAATGCTTGTGCTGGAATCAGATACCTTTGCAAGATGCGTGGAACTGTGCGGAGGAGAAGATGGCCAAGAGTTTGGCTGGCTTTTTGAGGAAAATTATTTTGACCTGCTTCCGGGAGTGGAGAAGAAGATTAAGGTTTACGGGAGACATGAGAAAGGAATCGTGCAGATCAAACCGTATTATTGGGAGAAGGGGATCACTGTCGATTATATGAAAAATTAAAAAGGTTATTGAGCCGGTGCGTGTTTCTGTTATGGGATGCGCATCGGTTTTTTGTATGGTTTTTTTTATATGGGTTTAATTGAGAGAAAATATCGGTTTATGCGAAAAATACCAGGATATCATACTGTTTTTGACGTAATATTCTAAGAAATGCGGCAAGATGAATCGCAAAAAAAGTATTAACAAAATACTTATTTTTGTTTTTTGTCGTATCCTAGTTTAACGCTAAAAGCTGATAAAGTCAATATGCAAAAAAAATATAGCGGATTTTCAGTTGGCCTGGTGTTGTCTTTGGTAAAAATATATTTACGGGAGCTTTGGTTTGTATGATTTCTATTTGTAATCCATGATTCTAAGGCAATTAAGGCAATTCTAAGGCATAAGAGAATGAAAGTTCCTTTAAAGCTCAAAGAAATTCTCTATAAGTGGTCAAAATAATGGTACATATTTATTAAATTCTCAATCTTATTTTATCTGTGTCTTATTTCCAAATGGAACTGGAATTAGATGTCTTTTTATACATCCACTTCTCTTTTAAGATCCCCTTAATTTAAAATAAGTGGTCAGTAAAATGGTCAGATGCTTTGAAAGTGCCATTTTAGCCGGCTTTTTTCTATAATGCCGCATTTCTTAGAAAAATGCGACACTTAAAAAACAGGTAATTGGATGAAAACAGGATTTTGCATTAAGACAATAAAATATCAACTGCGATGTTCCCATGCAGAGTGGTTTGTCAGTACGGAAGGGTATTATCGGGATGTTCTGAACTTTTATTATCATCTGCTTTTACACCGGAAGGAGCTTTGGAATCTTAATACGTTTCAAATGCAGAGAGAACTGGAATGTCTGACAATAGAAGGCAGGGATGGAAGAAAACCGGTATACCCCCTTCCTTTTTCCAAAGTGCCGCTCTATTTTAGGCGTTCAGCTATTAATAAAGCTATTGGATGTCTGAAAAGTCATCTGGGATTGAGCCGGTCTGCGGATAAGACGGAGGAATATGATTCGCTTCTGCCTGAAACCATTGATGCTTCACTTACTTATTTCAAAGGAATGTATCGAGAATTTACAGATACCGGAATCACGTTAAAAGTCTGGGATGGCAGCAGCTGGCACTGGATGGAATGCCGGCTGAAGGGAATCCCGTTTCCGGCAAATGCTATGGTTTTATCTCCGTCAGTTGTTCCGGGCAGTAAAATCTGCTGGCTTCATGTTCCTGTAAAACAGGAAACAACAGATGCAAGAAATGCAAAGGAACGAATGAAAAGCGGCGATACGATCTGCAGTGTTCAATTTACAAATACAGATATTTTCGCCATGTGTTGTGTATTGGACGGCGACGGGAAGCAGTTAGCAGTCCGTACCTGCCGGGGCGGTGATTCATACCGGCATCAATGCCGGAGGCTTCTGGATAAGATAGAATTTTCCAAACAGTATACAGATAAAGATAATGTGGAGCTGCCGAATAAAAAGTATTACATACATTTAAAAAACCTGTCCGAATACTGTGCACACAAAGTAAGCCGCGAAATTGTGGATTTTTGTGTGGAAAAAGAAGTGAAAGTGATAGTCCTGCCACTGTACAATACGGATTTCAGCAGAATGGTACAGTATCGCTCTGGTAATTTTACGCCGCTGCATTTGAGCAGCAGGATAAGAGCATATTTGAAATATAAGGCATGGGAGGCAGGGATCATTGTACTGGAACACAGTGCAGATCATACAAGCAGCCGGTGTGCCATATGTGGCGGAAGTGTAAAGAAGCAGGGAAGTCAATATTTGTGTGAAAATGGTCATCAAGGCAGTCGTTTTCTGAACAGTGCAAGGAATCTTGGGAGAAAATGCCAGGAGGATTTCAGGAAGAAGAGAGGCTGTTTAAATAAAATAAATATTTGATATTTTGATAAGTAATAATATTATGGAGATTATCAATAAGTCATAAGTTAGATGATGTGATGGTATATAGGTGTGTTCTTCACCCTTATATAGATACCGGAAAACCGGAAAAGAACAGATGCCAGAGGCAACTGCTCTTCGGTGGAATATCGCCGGCTGGCTCCGTGAAGGGTCAGCAGAGAATTGTCCGTTCGTAGTTGGACAGACAATATTCAAAGTAATAAAAGCAATTATTCGACAAGTCTGCGCATTTAATGTGCTTATGGAAAGACAGTATTATCAGTCAGACCAAAATTTTGTGGTAAAGGCGTTCTGCATGGATCATGGCTCGTAACAATGATGGTACTGTGTATTTATAAAAAGTTATAAAGAGATTTGGAAATTGGAGGGGAGAAATTATGTGGCAGATGATCATTGTGTTGCTGCTCCTGTTGGTCCTGTTCCTGTTTGTGATGGTGTTTGCCTTGGCGAAAATTAATTCCGGAGACAGGAAGAGAGAGGATGATGAGCAGGAGGCGTTTATTCGTGGTACTGAAGATACCGGAGATGACAGTGGCAGAGGAAAACGCTCTGGTATGACCGGTGACGAGGAGAGAAAATGGAAAGCTACACAGACAAATGAGGAAAGAGACAGGGTCCAGGAAAAGCTGATGCAAAAGGCCGGTAAGAAAAAGAAGGTTATGGAACATTGGCAGACAATTGCGCTTTGGCTGATGCTCTATGATGTTGTGGCTGTGAACGCGGCGTTTATGCTGGCTTTGTGGGTTAGGTTTGACTGCAGGTATTCTTTGATTCCGGATGTTTATCTGGGGGCATTTTTGAAGTTTGCGCCGTGGTATACGGTGTTTAGTATCGTGGTTTATTGGGCTTTGAGGCTGTATAAGAGTGTCTGGCGGTTTGCCAGTTTCAGTGAGCTGTTCCGGATCGGGGCGGCGAATGTTGTCACCGGACTGTTTCAGATCATTGGGATCACTTTGTTTTTTAGGAGGATGCCGATTTCTTATTATTTGTTCGGGATCATGCTGCAGTTTGTGTTTACGGTTTCTGTTCGGTTTTCTTATCGGTTTATTTTGTTGGAACGGAATCGGAATAAACAGAGTGAAGAGGATACCGTGTTACATCGGGTGATGCTGATCGGAGCGGGAGCTGCAGGACAGATCATAATCAGGGATCTGAACAGGGCCAGTGAGGTGAAGGCGAAGGTTTGCTGCATTATTGATGATAACCCGAATAAGATGGGGCGTTACATAGAGGGGATTCCGATTGTTGGGAATCGGGATGATATCCTGCTGAGTGCGGAGAAGTATAAGATCGACCAGATTTTACTGGCAATTCCCAGTGCTTCGGCTGAGGAGAAGAGAGATATTCTCAATATCTGCAAGGAGACTGGTTGTGAAATGAAGATACTTCCGGGAATTTACCAGCTGGTGAACGGGGAAGTGTCGATTAGCAAGATGAAGAGTGTGGCAGTGGAGGATTTGCTGGGGAGGGATCCGATCAAGGTCAATATGGAGGAAATCTTCCAGGCGCTGAGGAATAAGACAATCCTTGTTACCGGTGGAGGAGGTTCTATAGGGAGTGAGCTGTGCCGGCAGATTGCAGCACATGGTCCGAAGCGGCTGATCATCTTTGATATTTATGAAAACAATGCTTATGACATAGAACAGGAGCTGAGGAGGAGATATCCGAAGCTGGACCTGGTCGTTTTGATCGGGTCAGTGAGGGACAGCAGGAGGATCAACAGTGTGTTCGCTGAGTATAGGCCAGATGTGGTCTATCATGCGGCGGCACATAAGCATGTGCCTTTGATGGAAACGAGTCCTTGTGAAGCCATAAAGAATAATGTTTTGGGGACATATAAGACTGCCAGCGCGGCACTGCAGAGCGGGTGCGAGAAGTTTGTGCTGATCAGTACCGATAAGGCGGTCAATCCTACGAATATCATGGGAGCGAGTAAACGGCTTTGTGAAATGGTGATTCAGACTATGGACAGGCTGGGGAAACTGGGCAGACCGATCGTTCTGCCGAATCTGAACGGGCATGAGGAAGAAGCGGATTACGGTATGGCTGCGGTTACCAGGGAAAAAGGTGCGGAACCGGAAGAAGGACAGAGGAAGCCAACTGATTTTGTGGCAGTCCGTTTTGGAAACGTCCTGGGAAGTAATGGGTCGGTGATTCCACTGTTTAAGAAACAGATTGAGGCGGGAGGGCCGGTCACGGTTACACATCCGGATATCATCCGATATTTTATGACGATACCGGAGGCGGTGAGACTAGTACTGCAGGCGGGGACGTATGCGAAGGGTGGAGAAATCTTTGTTCTGGATATGGGGGCGCCGGTGAAGATCGATACGCTGGCAAGGAATTTGATAAAGCTTTCGGGGTATAAGCCGGATGTGGATATATCGGTTGTGTATACTGGGCTGAGGCCTGGGGAGAAGCTTTATGAGGAGAAGCTGATGGCGGAGGAAGGGATGAAGACTACGCCGAATAAGCTGATACATATTGGGAGTCCAATCCCGTTTGATACGGAGAAGTTTTTGGGAGAATTGGAAGAGCTGGCGAAGGCTAGTTATGGGAATTGGGAGGATATCCGGGAGTTGGTGAGGAGGGTGGTGCCTACATATAGTATGGAGGGTGGGATAAAGCGTAATAACATATTACTAGATGAGTAGAGTATGTAAGAAAACGTCCAGAACAGAAAGATTGTGGATTAGAGAAGAAGTATTAGCCCTGTACTAAATTTATAGGACATAAAAGTTATTATTAGTGCTTATTTATAAGGCATTTAAAGAAGAGGTGATGGGACTAATTCTAAATAATGTATGGGAACGTATATGAACCTCCTGGTTTTCCGATAATATATGAAGATAAGTTAAATATATGACTAAAGTCTATCGAATCAATTAGATATCTGTAATTAGTAAAAATATTAGAATGTGAACACTTGGTGGTTGAGAAAATTGGTTGTAAGTACATGATAGCTTTTTCTTGTTATACGGTTGTATTACATTTCTCTAAGAAGTTAGTGGATATCAAGTAGGGGGGAGAAGGTGTTCTGCTCAGGTATTATCTTTGACACATCGTCCAGCCCTGTGGTTTATGAGGACGGCATGCCTGTGTTAATGGATACAGAATAGAATATTAAATGATATTTGGATTTTGTTACACTGGAAAAGGTTTTTGAGTTGTATCTTAATATGAAGGTTTTGGTTGTGACACATCTGCATGGCACGCTCGGAGAGATTGAGGAAATAAGAATTACCTGTGATAAACACGGTGCAGTTAACGTTGAGGATACAGCATAATACTTTGATTTTATATATAAAGGTAAGAAAACAGGCACATTCGGAAAAATTTTAATTATCAGTTTGGTCGGAGTGAAGAATATAATCGATAATTTATGCAGAAAAGCGGTGTAAAAGGGCGATAAATGGTGGATATATGCATAATAATACATAAATTATTAGCTCTCACAGTAGCTTTCCAACGCCGTTTCAATCGGAGTACTTACGGTAATATGATTGTAGCGGGAAAATAATGGAAAAATTGGGGCTTGTGAGAGCTGAAAAGCCCGAAAATAGGTTGTCTTCGTTAAGTGAAAAACGGCGATTTTATTGAAATCTATTGACTTTTCGGGTTGGGATTGAATGGTACTTTCAATCGGAAATGGTATGGAAATAAAAATGTGACGGGTAGGGTTTACAATCGAAGAACCTACGGGAATAAGAAGTTCACAGTAAGTTAGAGAATACATGGGAATATATTAATTAACCACGGTATAGTATCCACATATATTTATTGGGAAGCGGTTGTGGTTTCAAATTTAGAGAAACACCAGAGAGAGGAACAGATTATGATCACAAAAGAGTTTACAGCGTTTCAAAATAAAGTATGGCTCAGCTCCCCCACGATGCATGGAGATGAGTTGAAATATATGACCGAAGCCTTTGAGACTAACTGGATGTCTACAGTTGGAAAGAACATCAACGAAGTGGAACAGATGGCGGCAGAGAAGATTGGCCGAAAGTATGCAGTAGCTCTTTCCAGTGGAACAGCTGCACTTCATCTCGCAATGAAATTAGCAGGTATCAAGCAGGGGGACAAAGTATTCTGCTCAGATATGACGTTCGATGCAACTGTCAACCCGGTTGTATATGAGGGGGGCGTACCGGTGTTCGTCGACACAGAGTATGATACCTGGAACATGGACCCTGTGGCTCTGGAAAAGGCATTTGAGATTTATCCCGATGTGAAAGTCGTGATAGTGGCGCATCTTTACGGCACTCCTGGAAAAATTGATGAAATTAAAGCCATCTGTGATAAGCATAGTGCTGTTATCGTGGAGGACGCAGCCGAGTCTTTCGGCGCTACATATAAGGGAAAACAGACCGGCACGTTCGGAAATTTCTCAATAATTAGTTACAACGGTAACAAAGTGGTTACTGGATCGTCCGGCGGAATGTTGTTGACGGATGATTTGGAAGTTGCCAATAAGGTGCGCAAATGGTCCACACAGAGCCGCGAGAATGCGCCGTGGTATCAGCATGAGGAAATTGGCTATAACTACCGCATGAGTAATGTCATTGCAGGTGTTGTCCGCGGACAATTGCCGTATCTGGAAGAACATATTGCTCAGAAAAAAGCGATTTATGAGCGGTACCGTGAAGGATTCAAGGATCTGCCGGTTAAAATGAATCCGCTGAATACAGAGGGAGTTGCGAATTACTGGCTGTCTTGCCTGATTATTGATGAAGATGCGATGTGCAAGCAGGTAAGGTCAGAGAATGAAGCTCTATACATTGCAGAGCATGGGAAGTCTTGTTCGACAGAGATTCTAGAGACGCTGGCAAAGTATAACGCGGAAGGCCGACCGATCTGGAAGCCGATGCACATGCAGCCAATTTACAGAATGAATGGCTTCGTGACCCGTGAGGGTAATGGCCGGTGCAAGAACAATGCATACATAAGTGGTGGAACTGTCGGTGTGGATGGTTTGCCATTGGATGTGGGTATGGATATATTCGAACGCGGACTGTGTCTGCCGAGCGATAACAAGATGACTGCCAATGAGCAGGATAAAGTGATTGAAATCATATGGGCTTGTTTTGAGTAAACATAGATTCGCTTTGAAAGAATATTGGCTTATATGGGGGATAAAATAGGAAATCAGAAACGGAAAATCTTGATTGCTTGTTTTGCGTGGTATGAAGGAAGGTTAATTTACATAGATGAATATCTTAAGAAACACGGCTATGAGACACTCATTCTGCTCTCGGACTTCAGTCATGTGAATAAGTCACGAGATGCACATTTCAGTGGCATTCCGAAAATCCAGTACATTCACACAAGGGAATACAAAAAGAATCTATCTCTATCCGTGAACGCCTTATGTACCATGTTGATTTTTCACGTAAGGTAAAGGATATAGTTCAGTGGTGAGGCCGGACTTGGTCTATTCACGTGTCCCCAAAAATTCGTTAGCAAAAGATTTAGGAAGCTGAAAGGATGCGGAGGGCATACAGAAATAAGTATGTTAATTACGCAGACAAGATTGTCTTAGAGTGCTCGGGCTACATGGAAGTGCTCCTGGCTTATGCAGTGAGCATAAATTCTATGAGTTTTCCATTGTGTATAAGCCTCTTAAGACCCCGGTAGACAATACATCCTTCATAGAAGACGGAAAAGTACGTTTTGCTTATATTGGAGAGATTAACCATTTGACTGACATTGATAGGATTGCCAACATAGTTAAGGAACTGTCTGTTTACGGTCAGGCGGAAATGAGAATCATTGGTGTAGGAGAGAACAAGGATTGATTCATTGAGGCGGTACGGTTGGCCGGGGGGACTCCGGTTGACTACGATGCAATATATGATGATGATCGAAAGAGGGAAATCCTGCACGACTGTCATTTCGGATTAAACATCTATAAGGAAGATGTGAAAATCGGATTGACAATGAAAAGTGTGGATTATATTCAGTTTGGACTGCCGCTTCTTAATTCCATATCCGGTGATACGAAAGCGCTTATTCGTAGGTATGACGGCTTTGGTATCAATGTACACAAGGAGGGAATTGATAAGTAAGAAGTACCCCCATATGTAAATGATAGACGCAGCAAGCGAAAAAAAGTATTGCAGTGCTTTGAAGATAACTTCAGTTCTGAAAATGTTTATAAAAAAATGACTTAGATTTTTGGATGAGGTTTGAGGTTATTTGATGGCTGTGGATACTTTACTTATGTGGTGGTGTGTATAAGGGTGAGCCAAACAAATCCATAGGAATATATCAAAATATGTTTGAATAAAGGGTAGGGTATGTATAGAAAAGTATTCAAGCGAATGATAGACATTGTTTGTGCTTTGCTCGCCATTGTGGTGTTTAGCTGGCTTTACTTAATCCTTGCAATTTTAGTGAGAGTGAAACTGGGGAGTCCGGTTATCTTTAAACAGGAACGCCCAGGAAAGTCCGAGAATCCATTCATGCTATACAAGTTCAGAACAATGGCAGATGCCCATGATGTAAACGGCAAATTGCTTCATGATGATAAGTGGTTGACGAAGTTTGGAAAGTTCCTGCCTTCTACGAGTCTGGACGAACTTCTTGAGGCATTCAATATTCTAAAAGGGGATATGTCGATTATCGGCAAACGAGATATTATAAGAGCAACCAAGAGAAATCCGTATTTTTCGGTGACTTTGGCTACGTAGGAGTCTTGAAAATTGATATGTATTGTTTTACGCAGAAAGGGTCTAAGAGAAATAGAGACTTCTCGGATACCCATTTTTGACCAAATCTGATATGAGTAAACAGTTTATACCAATCTTCGAGAACCTGCTGTCCGTTCGTGATTAGCGGGTTCTTTTCGTGGAAAAATGCTATAAGGACAGTTAAAAACGGGAAATAAAAACAAAATTTGACGTTCAGTATTTAAATGATTTTTTTTGAGTTAAGAATGATTGAAGTGGCGTTGATATAGGAATGAATATCTTCCACAGAGGACTGTGCCTGCCGAACGATAACAAAATGACGCCGGAGTAGTGGAAAGAGATTATCAGGGCGTGCTTTGAGTAACAAATGTAAGAGGAGAGTATTTGTAGTGGGTAAAGATAGTTTCTACGTTAAGTATATAAAGAGATTTTTAGATATCGTGATTTCCCTCGTGGCAATCATCGTTCTCTCACCGCTTTTAGTTGTGTTGAGTATTTCAGGCACGATAGCTATGGGCGGAAATCCGTTTTTTACACAGCTTCGTTCTGGAAAAAGAGATAAGAATGGGCAAGAACAAATTTTTAAACTGATTAAGTTTCGTTCGATGAGCAATAAGAAGGACAAGAATGGAAAACTGCTTCCAGACGAGATGAGATTAAATAGGTATGGGCGAATCCTGAGAAGTACGTCATTAGATGAGTTGCCAGAACTATTTAATATTCTGACAGGGTTTTTATCAATAGTTGGACCGAGGCCCCTCCTTCAAGTCTACATAAGCAGATACTCCGCAGAACAGAGAAGAAGGCATGATGTTCGTCCCGGATTAACTGGATATGCGCAGGCTTACGGACGTAATTCTTTAACCTGGGAAGAAAAATTCAAAAAGGATATTTATTATGTAGAACATGTTAGTTTTCTTTTTGATGTGCAGATTCTTTTCAAAACTGTAGCGGTTGTTTTAAAAAGAGAGGGAATAAGCAGTGAAGGCTCAGCTACTATGGAAGAGTTCATGGGTAGTCCTGAGAAGGTAGAGAAATGAACAGATTGGTAATAGTTGGTGCAGGCGGTCATGGGAAAGTGATTGCGGATATTGCACTGAAAAATGGATATACAGATATTAATTTTGTGGATGATAATGCGACGGGTAGATGCATCGAATTTTCGATTATCGGAACTACAGATAATCTGGAAGCACTGAATGATTGCAGTACAGACTTCGTGATTGCCATCGGAAATAATTCGATTCGAAGAAAAATATCAGAAAGCCACGCTGTGAACTGGATAAAATTGATCCATCCATCCGCACAGGTTGGCTGCGGTGCAATGGTTAGGGAGGGAACTGTCGTTATGGCAGGGGCAGTCATCAATCCCGACGCGAGAATTGGCAGACATTGCATTATCAATTCATGCGCCGTCATAGAGCATGACAACAAGATTGGAGATTTCGTACACGTTTCTCCGAATGCTGCACTCGGCGGAACCGTCTGTGTGGGTGATAATTCGCACATCGGCATCGGGGCAACGGTCAGAAATAATTTAACAATAGGAAAAAATACAGTGATAGGAGCAGGTGCTATGGTAGTGAAGGATTTGACAGAAAGTACAACGTATGTCGGCATTCCTGCCAAAAAGTTGGGGGGGGGGGTAACACGAAATAGTGTACTGTACTCCTTTGATAGGAGGTATGCAGCATGAAAATACTATTTACAAGCGTAGGCAGAAGAGTGGAACTAATGCAGGCATTTCACAGGGCTGCTGAGGAACTAGGAATAGATTTGCAGACTATCGGGGCAGATATTACCCCAGATGCTCCAGCACTGCAGTTTTGTGATGAGCAGAAAATTGTATGCCGCATTAAAGAGGCTGCGTATATTCCACAACTCTTACAGATATGTGAAGAAGGACAGGTTGACTGCCTGATACCAACGATTGACACGGATCTTCTGTGTCTGGCAGAGAGCAAGGAGAAATTTGAAGCTATCGGAATGAAAGTCTTGATTAGCCGACCGGAAAAGGTTCGGATATGCAGAGATAAAAACTATACAGCCGACTATTTCATTTCCCTTGGATTGAAATCCCCTCTTCCCGTCAATCGGGTAGAAAAATACGAGGAAGCGGTAAAAAAAGGAAATGCTGGTTTTCCTGCATTTATTAAACCGAAGGATGGCAGTTCCAGTATTAATGCGTACCGGGTGGACAATTTAGCCGATTTAAAACTGTACGCAGAGAAGATTGGAAATTATATCATCCAGCCGTTTATATCCGGCAAAGAGTACACTATCGATATTTTCTGTGATTACAATGGAAATCCGGTGTACATCACACCGAGAGAGCGTATTGCTGTCCGAGCTGGAGAAGTGCTGAAAACTCGTATCTCTCATGATGACACGATGATTGCCGAGATGAAGAAGTTGGTAGCTGATTTCAAACCTTGCGGTCAGATCACAGTGCAGTTGATAAAGGATAAGGCTACGGGAGATAACTACTACATTGAAATCAATCCGAGATTCGGCGGTGGGGCTCCTCTGTCTATGAAGGCAGGCGCTGATAGTGCAAAAGCCGTGTTGCGGATGCTTCGTGGAGAGAAGTTAGCATATCACAAGAAGGCCGCAGAAGACGGGGCTGTGTACTGCCGGTTTGATCAAAGCCTAAGAACACATAGTGTCGCAAACGAAAGGAGTCTATCATGATTCGAATTTTAGAAGTGGTCGGCTCGCTCGGATATGCCGGAGCGTGGGTGTTTGGTAATAGGAATGATGTAAACGTAATCCATAATGCCATTGATACTGCAAAGTATGCGTTTGATGTAATATTCGTAACAGGTACAAGACAGAACTTAATCTGAACGATCACTTTGTAATGGGGTTCGTGGGAAGGTTTCATGAGCAAAAAATCTGTTTCGTGCCTTGGATATTTTCCAGGCTGTAAGAACTAAGAAGAACAATGCGATGTTTCTGATCGTAGGAGAGGGAGCACAAGCAGAACAGCTTAAACAATACGCATCTAAGAATGGTTTGGCAGAATCGGTTCAATTCCTTGGGCGAAGAGATGATGTGAACTCTTTGATGATGGTGTTTAATGTATTTTTTATGCCGTCGTTATACGAGGGACTTCCTGTAGTTGAGGTAGAGGCACAGGCGGCTGGTTTGAGATGTGTGATTTCTGACAAAGTGCCAGCAATTAATTTGATTAACAGAATGAGCATTGTTCCTTTAAGTGAATCGGACAATAAGTGGTCAGAGATCATTCTTGAAGAGGATAGTTTTAAACGAGAATCGGCTACACAGATGGTCATTGATAATAATTATGATATTACAACAGAAGCAAAGAAACTTGAAGAATTCTATTTGGGCTTATAACAATTAGCCAAAATGCCTTGGGGAAAAATTGGAGAATGATTGAAATACATGAAATTACGAAAATAAACAATTACATAGAGGGTATGGATGTCATTCTCTTTGATTTAGATGATACACTTTATTCAGAAAAAGAGTATGTCCGAAGCGGATACAAACAGATAGCGGAAATACTTCCAAGCGTAGACAACTGCGAAGCAAAGCTGTGGAATGCATTCCTAATAGGGAAATCTGCAATAGATGAAATCTTACAGACTGAGGGAATTTACGCAGAAGATTTAAAAGAACAGTGCTTAAGAGTTTACAGATTTCAGAAACCGGATATTCATTTGTATCCGGGAGTGACAGAGTTGCTGGAGCAGATCAGAAATTCGGACAGTAAGCTTGGAATTATAACGGATGGTCGCCCGGAAGGACAGTGGGCGAAGATAGAAGCACTTGGATTAAAAACATATGTGTCTCACATTATTGTGACGGATGAATTAGGTGGGACAGAATATCGGAAACCTAATGAGAAGGCGTTTGTGCTGATGAAAGAATACTTCCACACGAAGTATTCCAAGATGTGTTACATCGGTGACAATGTTAAGAAAGATTTTATTGCACCAGAGAAGCTCGGCATGAGGTGTATCTGGTTTCGGAATGAGGATGGCTTGTATGCCTAAAGGAGTATGGAAATGAAAATACTATATGTAACAACAATAGGCGGAACGATGGGATTCTTTCCGGAACATATCAAGATGCTACAGTCTTTGGGACATACTGTAGAGCTTGCTTGCAATACGGATAATTCTCCAGTAGCAGAAGTGTTAAAAAAATTAACTGTACATAATATCCCCTTTTCCCGTTCACCACTCACTAAGCAAAATGTGGAAGGGTATAAGCAGATCAAACATCTCATTAAAGCTGAACATTATGACCTCGTCCATACCCACACACCGAATGCATCGGTCTGTGTGAGACTTGCCTGCAGGAAGTTACGAAAGAAGGGACTCAAAGTGTACTATACCGCTCACGGTTTCCATTTCTATAAAGGTGCGCCGATGAAGAACTGGCTTTTGTACTACCCGGTGGAGTGGCTGTGTGCGCATTGGACGGATACGCTGATCACAATCAATAAAGAAGATTATAGATTGGCGAAGAAGCATATGCATGCCGGGAGAGTGTGCTACGTGCCGGGTGTTGGGTTGGATCTGGAGAAGTTTGGATGTTGGGAGATAGACAGGAAGAAGGCTAGGAAGAGCGTAAACGTCCCAGATGGGATGGCTTGGCTGTTTAGTGTGGGCGAACTGAGCCAGCGCAAGAACCATGAACCGCTCATCCACGCCGTAGCACAAATTCCAAACGTCTATCTTACCATCGCTGGACAGGGAGTCTTGCAGGATTATCTGCAAGACCTCATTAGATCTTTACATGTTGAGGATCGTGTAAAGTTACTTGGCTACCGTACTGACATCTCCGACCTCTGCAAGTCGGCAGACATTTACGTACACCCAGCACTGCAGGAAGGACTGCCCGTAGCGGTAATGGAAGCTATGGCTTTCGGACTTCCTTGTGTGGTTAGCAGGATACGCGGTAACACAGATTTGATTAATGAGAAGGGTGGCTGTTTATTTGACCCAAACAGTGTGGATGAAATAAAAGCCGCTATCAATAAGGTGATTGTTGATGGGAGGAGACATGAGATGGGTGAGCACAATCGTAAGAAAATCCAACACTATGACTTCTCATCCGTTCTTGACAAACTGAAGTCAATTTATGGGGGGGACATGCATGTAGCAGATCTCCTCACAAGGTTTGAACTTCGTCAGTCTATCGACTGTGGAAATGAGGATTTGCTTCTTCTTTCCGTCGGCGAGTTAAATGAAAACAAGAACCATGAAGTGGTCATAAGAGCGCTCCAAAAACTGAATCGAAATGTCTACTATGTCATCGCGGGTCAGGGACACCTGAAAAAGTATTTAGAGAATCTTGCGAAGGAGTGCGGTGTTAGTGAGAGAGTTCATTTCCTTGGATATATTACAAACGTATCAGATTGGTACAAGGCAGCGGATGTATTTGTATTCCCATCTTATCGGGAGGGGCTGTCCGTATCCCTTATGGAAGCAATGGCGAGTGGACTCTCGTGTGTTGTTAGTAGGATTCGTGGAAATGTAGATCTGATAGGAGACGGATTTGAGCCGGGGGATGTCGATAGTGTGGTGAAGGCACTTAAGGAAGTAGATATGAGTGCTGGAGAGAGGAATAGAGAGAGGATTAAAGATTTTTCTCAGAAGTTCGTGATTGAACAGATAGGAAAAATTTATGCAGAGGAAAGAGGAATAGGTAATGTTATTTAGTTTAATCATCCCCGTATATAACATAGAAAGTTATATTGAAGAATGTATTGAAAGCGTTTTGAACCAGAATTTTCAGGATTATGAAGTGATACTGGTTGACGATGGATCAAAAGATTCTAGTCCGATAATTTGTGATCAGTATTCGGAAAAATACAACAAAGTTAGGGTTATTCATAAAGAAAATGGCGGTTTATCTGAAGCTAGAAATACAGGCGTATCCCATGCGTTAGGACAGTATATTCTGCTTATAGATGGAGATGATTACATAGGAAAAAATGCTCTGGAAGAAATTGCGAAAAAGATCAATCAGCAGAGTCATCCGGATCTGGTTTTCTTGGAATTAAATAAATTCTATCCGGACAAAGAAAGTATTGAACCTATGGGGGATGGTATAGATAGCACGATAGATTCATTGGCGGGAAATGCCGCATATCTTTATTTGTCAAAACGTCCAAAGTATCCTGCAAGTGCATGTACCAAGGCAATAAAGAAAGAACTCTTTACAGATGGGGCTTTGCAATTTATACCTGGAATTCTTAGTGAAGACTTGGAATGGTGCCTACGGTTGCTTTTGAAGGCGACAAGCTTTGCCTATTGTTCGACAGATTATTACTACTATAGACAATCACGTGCTGGCTCCATTACAAACACATGCTCTGAGCAAAATTATTTGGACATTATGGATACATTTGTTAAATGGTGTGATGCTGCGCTGAATGAGAATAATGAAGCGAAACGGAATTTGATTCGCAGTTATATG
The DNA here is from genome assembly GCF_900258535.1 of Blautia marasmi. Lineage (NCBI taxonomy): Bacteria > Bacillati > Bacillota > Clostridia > Lachnospirales > Lachnospiraceae > Blautia > Blautia marasmi. The sequence continues at coordinate 428,506 of NZ_OIWX01000001.1, read as the reverse complement.
GAATATATTTTTCGCTTTTTGATTATAGGATATAACAGCCTAATAAAATCTGATAAGGCGGTATATAAAAGAAAGATGGTTGAAAGACAGTGGATACTTGGTTATAGGAAGGATAAAGCGAGCAAACTGATTCGCAGCTCTTATTTATTATTGGGCGTTCAAATTACAGGAAAATTATTACAGCGTTATCTTGAAATCAGGTAATAGAAGGGTAAGTATATGGCACTATATTATGCAGTATGCATATCGTCAATTTTATTGGCGGCACTATGTAAAAGAATAAAAATACAAAGGAGAAATGGAAAAGAGAAGCTCTTTGTCCTTATTGCGGGATTCCCGATGTTTCTGCTTGCAGCACTCAGATATGGGATTGGCACTGATTATCATTCGTATGTGGTTATGTTTCGTATTTATTTTGCAAATGGAAGTCGCGGAAAAATAGAGCCGTTATTTTATTTACTAAATAGAATTATTAACAGATTAGGATTGGATGTTCAGTGGTTATTTGTGATATGCGCAGCTATCTATATAATATGTATTTATGTTTTTATATATGAAGAATCAGAAGATGAATTAATGAGCATTTTTCTGCTTCTAAGTTTTACTTTTTATTTATCAATGTTCAACACAATGCGGCAGCACTTGGCATGCGCGATTTGCATGTTTGCATTGACGAGACTCAACAAAAAACAATATGTCAAATTTTGTGCGATTACTATAATAGCGAGTGGGATACATTACAGTGCCATCGTCTTTTTAGTAGTTTTGCTTTTGAATTTTATTAAGATAGATCGTAAATGGGCATGGATTGGAACAGTAGTCTCATTTCTTATGGGAAGTTTGATTGCGCCTTTTGTATCGCGTTTTTTTGTGGGAACAATTTACGCTGGATATATAACGGAAACGATTTCGGAACGATCTATTTCTGGCATATTAGGAATATTAATCCAACTTTCCATATTGCTATTTGCAACAGTTTTTTATTCTAAAAATGTTAGATTTGAACTTTTCTTTTCTATTCAGGCAATAGCGACATGGCTTCCGATTATCGGCATCAATATATCACTAATTAACCGTGTGAAATGGTTATTTGCAATTCCATCAATTGTGTTCATACCAATGACGTTGCAGAATATCCCTCAAAAGCGCACCAAAACTTTTGTTGCGCTGGGACTAATTGCTATCATGCTGATTTATTCATACGTTGTGGTAGAAGTAATAGGCTCGTATGATGTTATTCCATATCAATCAATTTTGTAAAGTGGGGAGTTATATGAAATACAGTATAATCGTTCCGGTGTATAACGTGGAACAATATTTGGACTGTTGTGTCCAGTCGTTGATTCGGCAGACATTTTCTGATTTTGAGGTCATTTTGGTGGATGATGGCTCTTCTGATTCAAGTGGAAAGAAGTGCGATGTATATGCACAGCAAGATTTGAGAATCAAGACAATTCATAAGAAGAATGGGGGACTCTCATCAGCAAGAAATGTAGGTATGCGTATTGCGTCTGGGGAATATTTTATTTTTATAGATAGTGATGATTACGTTGACATTAAACTTTTATCATCAGTTGATGTTGTTGTATCGAGAGTTAACCCGGATCTTGTACAGTTTAAAAATCATACTTTTATTGATGGACAGGGTATAGAAAATAATAACATTTCTGAAAATTATGAGGTGTTGGAAGGAAGAAAAAATATTTTTGATGGATATATCCACGGCTTAGTTACAAGATCCGCTTGGAACAAAGTTTACCGTAGAGAGTTATTCCTTTCAATACAGTATCCAGAAGGCAGACTTGCAGAGGACTTAGCAACAACATATAAATTGTTAGAGCTTTGCAATTCAGTGGTTTGTATGGACAGTGAGTTGTACTTTTATCGAGTACGCACAGGCAGCATCATGGGAACTGGAAGTATGAAACTATATTATGATGTAATGCTTGGTCACTATGAGAATCTGGTTGATCCTGAATGGAAGCACTATAAAACAGAGCTTGCGACGGCTTATTATAACAACCTTATGAAAGCTTATGCGAAGAGCATGATTGAACATGAGGATAAATACAGATTGGAGCTGCGGCAGCGTCTTGGCCGTGTTAATTATGGCGATTTGCAGAGAGAAAGTAAGATAGTATATTGTGCGTTTAAGTTAATTCCAAATCGTACATTAAAATTTATCTATCGGAGATACGTTCAGGGAGCTAAGTAAAAAAATAATAAAATAGTATTTCAATGAAGTGGAGCAAGTTAACATACTAAAGCAGAAGGAAAGGCAAAAGTCATGGATAATAATGTAATGTCGAACGAAAAATATCAAGATTGTTATTTGGCTATATGTGAAAAGAAAAATATTGAATACACAGATGCGGGATTAAATGCATACAAAACAGCTATGACTTCCTTGTATTATGCTGTATAGATATTAATGATACATTAACTTATAACAACAAAATCAAAAAAAGCAAGTCGTTAAGGAATTGGCGGAATTAACAAAGAAAAGCGTTATTATATAATCAATATGTTCTTTGACTATATAAAAGAAATCACTATTATTGCAAACATATATTACATCCACCATTATGACGCTTCCTGACATACTGCGGCTGACAAAATAGTAACGAAAATAAACAAAATATTCAGTAATCGGGGAGGAGAATAGTTCGCAGAATTAACTTTATGTTAACCCAAGTGCAATTCAAAAGGCAAAGAAATCATTCCTGATAACAGGAAGAAAAGAATTTGCTAGAAAATAGATAGAAGATTTTGATATAAAAACTTTATTACAATGTGAGGCGATTGATTTGCCTTGAAAAATACGAGGGGGTTTACAGATGAATGAGGTACAGTCTCATATTTATAAGATTTTTCTTGAAGTATCGGACTTTTGTGAAAAGAATAATATCCGGTATTTTGCCATTGGTGGTACGTGCTTAGGGGCAGTCCGGCACAAGGGGTTCATTCCGTGGGATGATGATATGGATATTGCAATGCCTATCGAAGATTTTCAGCGATTTTTAAAGATCGCTCCAAGCGGTCTTCCAGATTATCTTAAACTATATCTTCCGGATGACGCCAAACATGACCGTAATCTGTTTACTAAGGTGATGGATACAAGAACGACTATGATAGAAAGTCATGAAATTACTCATCCGGAGTCATTTACCGGAGTCTGGCTAGATATCATGCCACTTTCAGGCATACCTTCAGGTACCACTGAACGAAAAAAATTCATAAAAACTGCAAGTATAATTTTAGGCTTTAATCAAAAGTCAAAAATGAGCTTTTCGGAGAATAAAACTATGCCCGGAAAGTTAAAATGGCTTTTAGCTGTTCCTTTCAAGCTATTACCGTCTGATTTTTTGTGGAAAAAATGGATGAAATATTTGCAGAAACACCCATTTGACTCGGCTAAATATACAGGATATGTATGGTCTGCAGAACTATATCGGCAGATATTTATGAAAGAAAGTTTCTCTGATTTTGTTTATCTCGATTTTGAAGGAACTAAGATTCGTTGCCCTAAAGGATATGATGAGTTCCTAACCGGAATGTTTGGGGACTATATGGAATTTCCATCAGAAAATCAGCGCAACTCAGGACATGACTTTGATAATGGATTCATTGATCTTGAACATTCGTATCTGGACTATCAGTCAGGTATAAGGAAGTTACTGATTTCTTCAAATAAAAAAGGGAGGAGGTAATTCGTATGGTAATCGGATATACAACTGGTGTTTACGATTTATTTCATGTAGGTCATCTAAACCTTTTTAAAAATGCGAAGGGGATGTGTGATAAGCTGGTGGTCGGCGTCACTGTCGATGAGCTTGTGCAGTATAAGGGTAAGAATGCCATGATTCCGTTTGAGGATCGCATTGAGATGGTGCATAGCTGCAAGTATGTGGATGCCGCTGTGCCGCAGTATGACATGGATAAGCTGACTGCTTGTAAAAAGCTTGGAGCTTCTTATCTGTTTGTCGGCGATGACTGGTACGGTACAGAGAAGTGGAAGAAGTATGAAGAAGACTTCGCCAAGGAAGGGATTAAGATCATCTACTTCCCATATACGAAGGGCATCTCATCAACGAAAATTACAGAAGCGTTGAAAGCTGTCAGACCAGATGATTTACATGATGTGAAATAGAAGGAGTATACCATGGTTGATAAAAATTATTGTATGAGTTCGTATCTGGCTTTTCGATATATTGAAGATCCAAATAAGGATTTTTTTGATGGAATGCATCATACAATCAAGGCTTTGCCGGAGAAAGAGAATCTGACAGAGATTGATTCGTCGGCTGCGCTGAATGAACAGTTGAAAGGGATTTTTGATAGGCTCAAGAACGAAAAGCTGGGTATTCTTTTATCCGGTGGAATGGACTCCGCATGCCTTGCTTCTTACATGCCAAAAGAATCGGATGCGTATACCTTCAGATTTGATGGTGGGGGGTACGCGAAGAACGAGTTGCATAGGGCAGAGAACTTTGCAAAGATTAATGGTTTGAAACTTCGATATGTTGATATCAGTTGGCCGGATGTGATTTCCGTACTCCCGGAGCTGATGAAGAGAAAAGCTGCACCGGTGCACTCCATTGAGCCGCAGATATATCTGGCAGCAATTCAGGCAAAAGCGGATGGCATCACTAAGCTTGTCATCGGTGATGCAGCGGATTATGTATTCTACGGCATGGACAGACTGGTATCGAAGAACTGGAAGTTTGAAGAGTTCTTGGAACGCTCAATCTATATTCATCCTGAAGAAGTGTTAAAAGAATCGGCAGACATACGGTATCTGTATGAGCAGTATCGCTTGCCGGACGACAACATTGACTTCCTCAAGTTTTATGATACCAGTATTACGGAAGAAAGCTATGATTCGTATGACAATGCACTAAAGACTGCCGGGATGGACTACGTAGATCCATATGAGGACTTCATCATGGCAGGCGGTGTAAATCTAGCCCGAAATAGAAGCGGTGATTCCAAGTATTTCATCCGTGAATTGTTCCGCATGAGATATCCATCGACAAATTTGCCGGAGAAATCGCCGATGCCGCGTCCGGTGGATTCTTTCTTTAGGGATTGGAAGGGACCGAGAAGGCCGGAATTTCGGGAGGATATCCGTATGGATCAGTATACCGGAAACCAGAAGTGGCTGCTATTCTGCTTGGAAATGTTTTTGAATTTATTTGAATAAGGGGGGATGTTTGGAGTGGGTAAGTTGACTGAAAAATATAAGTCGATGCCGGTACAGGTAAAGGCATCATTCTGGTTCCTGATTTGCTTTTTTTTACAGAAGGGTATTTCGGTTGTTACCACTCCCATATTTACTCGTCTGCTCTCTACATCAGAATATGGTCAGTATAACGTATTTAATTCATGGATGGACATTGCAGCGATTTTTATTTCTTTGAATTTGTCGTATGGCGTATATTCACAGGGGCTTGTCAAATTTGAAGAAGAAAAAAACATATTTACTTCTTCACTGCTTGGTTTGACAACCCTCTTAGAATCTATATGGATTGTCATTTATTTTTGTTTTCGATCATTTTGGAACGAGACCTTTTCGCTGACTACAGATCAGATGATCGCCATGTTGATTATGATATGGACGTCCGCTGTATTTGGGTTCTGGTCAGCGGAACAGAGGGTGCAGTATAAATATAAAGTACTCTGCATTATTACCATCATAGTTTCTTTTGTTAATCCCATTCTGGGGATAGCACTTGTATCGCAGGCAGATGACAAGGTCACAGCGCGGATTTTAGGAATTGCTGTTGTACAGGTCTTAGCATATACGTGGATGTTTATCCTTCAAATGTCGCGCGGCAAGAAGTTTATCTCCAGACGATTTTGGAAATATGCGATGATGTTTAATGTGCCGCTGATTCCACATTATCTTTCTATGACGGTGTTAAACAGTGCAGATCGCATCATGATTAAAAATATGACTGGGTCTGGAAATTCTGGTATTTATAGTTTGGCATATTCGCTTGCATTGATTATGACAATTTTTAATAATGCGCTTATGCAAACTGTTAGCCCATGGATATACCAAAAGATTAAGGTAAAAAAAACAGAGGATATCGCAGAGGTTGCTTATTCTATGCTTATTGTCATTGCTATTCTGAATCTCCTATTGATCATATTTGCTCCGGAGATTGTCAGGATTTTTGCCCCGAAAGACTATTATAGTGCTATTTATGTTATACCACCAGTTGCTATGAGCGTTTTCTTTATGTACTCGTATGACTTATTTGCAAAATTTGCTTTTTATTTTGAAAAGACATTTTTTATTATGGGGGCAAGTGTTGTTGGCGCTGGTCTTAACGTTATATTAAATTATATATTTATCCGACATTTTGGTTATGTGGCTGCCGGATACACAACGCTTTTCTGTTATATAGTTTTTGCTGTTTGCCATTACCTTTTCATGAATAAGGTTTGTGATCATTTTTGTGGTAGTATTCGCCCGTATAATACGAAGGTGCTCCTTGGAATCTCCGTGGTGTTTGTATTTATTGGCTTTGTATTTTTGATGCTATACGATCATATTATTCTTCGCTATGGTGTAATAACAGCGATTATCATTGCAGCGATTATTCTTCGAAAGAAGATCCTGAGATTTGTAAACGATTTTGTGAAAATGAGAAAGGACAGGTAATGATAGAAGATTATACAGTGGACAGAGATTATTGTATGTCATCATACTTATTGTATTGTCGTGTTGTTAATCCAAGAATGTATTTTGCCAGAGGGAAAATTCCAAGAACTGTGCGACCAAATTGGGAAAAGATATGCATTTCGTCCAGTAAATAACTGGTATGCCATTTGAAAGAAGAGGTTGCAAAGGCGACAGCGAATGGTAAAACCGCTCTTGCTCTTTTTGGTGGCATTGATTCTGCCATTTTAGCCTAATTTATGCCTAAAGGCTCTACTGCATATACATTTAAGTGCATTCCGAATGGAGGGACACGGTAGATGAGACAAATCAAGCAGCAAAATATGCAGAAATATGCGGATTAAAACACAAGATTGTAGAAAATACATGGGAGGACATGAAGCGCTGCGCACCAATTCTTATGGAACATAAGAATGCACCCATTCATTCAATCGAGGTTCAAATTTATCTTACAGGTTTGCGAGCGTTACAAGATGGCTTCGAGGGAATGATTTATGGAGAAACTGCCGATGTTAATTACGGCGGCCTAAGCAAGATTTTGGCAAGGGACTGGAACGTATCGGATTTTATTGAAAGGTACGCTTATGTATAACCATGGAGTGTATTGAAAGCATCAAAAATTCAGTTTATCGATATTTCACCTTTTGTAAAGTCGGATAGGGATGTAGATGTTCATAAATATATTTCCGAGTTTGACATTATGGAGTCAATTGACTCATATGTGAATGCCTGTGAATCAGCAGGGATTCAGTTCATAGTTTCTTATGCAGATACAAAGCTCGCTTGTCCACTTGATATTGATTGTGTTCGGCAAGGAGAAAACAAGTACATTATTCGTGAAATATTTTACCGATTATATCCGGAATTGGACATTCCCCAAAAGATTCCCATGCCAAGGGCAACAGATTCGTGGTTTGCCGATTGGAGAGGACAAAAGCGGGGTGAATTTATAGACGGATGTGCATCAATACTGACAGGAGATCAGAAATGGATGCTATGGTCGTTGGAAAAATATTTTGACATGTTAGATGCGGAAGGGGGAATACATGAAGCTTAGTATACAGCAACCGGAGATTCCATGTTGTTAAAAAATTTACCTAGGGGGATACAGCTCCAAGGACATTACTCGTGTCATACAAAGAAGCGATATAAGAGTCACGAATCTGGAAACAGTTTACGTGGATGCTGATTCGACCTTTGCATCTACGTTTTGTGGGGGAGAGTGGCTTTGATCATATCAGGATGTATTGATTTACTGCTAACTAGGTAGTGTAAATTAGTTTGTGTCTTTGGTAAAAAATAACTCTTTTTTGGTAAGAATTCAGATATGACAATTCTTATCGAAAAGGAGTATTTTTTATGCCAGTTGCAAAGGAACAAATACGACAGATTATTTCAGAAAACAACATTAGCAGCGTTGCAGATGTATAGTATACGGTAAATCACTAGTACCGTGCTAGTTTTATCTATCCATGAGATAATAACTCCAGAAAACTACAAGTTTTATAAAGGAGTTGTCCCTATGGATAAGATTACACATCAGGTCCGTGCAGAGCACTGGACCAAGATCATGAATGAATGCATAAACAGCGGGATGCCTAAAACTGCCTGGTGCAGAGCTAATGGGGTTTCAGAAAAGCAGTTCTTCTATTGGCAGAGGATCCTGCGAAGGGAAGCTTTCGAGAATTCCCAGAATGCATCATTGCCGGGAATTGTCGGACCGGATCTGGCGCTAGTGCCGGCAACTCAGAGGACGGTATCTTTTACCGAGATCAAGCTTCCATCATCTCCTCAGAACACAGCTCCGGTTTTCCATCCGGATCTCGTAATCCGAAAAGGAGATATCGTCCTGGAAATATCGAATTCCGTTTCAGACGCGCTCCTTTCACGGATTGGAGGCATCCTGGATGCTGAATAATACAACCGGATTTCGAAACATTTATATTGCTGCAGGATACACAGATTTACGTCGCGGAATCGATGGACTGGCATCCATTGTTAAGTTCAACTTTCAGCTGGATCCATATGAAAAGGGTATTCTTTTTCTCTTCTGCGGCAGACGCAGTGACCGTATCAAGGGGCTTGTATGGGAAGGTGACGGATTTCTTCTCCTTTACAAAAGGCTGGAGCTTGGCGGTTTCAGCTGGCCCCGTACAAAAGAAGAGGCACTGGAGATCATTCTCCAAAGACTCTCAAAAGCCAGTATGGAGAATTCCAGGTAGATATTCCCAGAGACCGCAAAGAGGAATTTGAGCCGAAACTCATCCCTAAATATCAACGCGACATCTCTGGCATAGAGGAATTGTGATCTCTCTTTATGGCCGCGGTATGAGTACAAGGGATATCCATGACCAGCTCCAGGACCTCTATGGCATTGAAATGTCAGCGGAGATGGTCAGCAAGATCACGGATAAGATACTTCCTGAAGTCAAGGAATGGCAGTCACGTCCGCTGAACCCCATATATCCGTTTGTCTTCATGGACTGCATCCATTACAAAGTACGGGAGGATGGCAGGATCTTGAGCCGGGCTGCATATGTAGTGCTTGGCGTGACGGTGGAGGGATATAAAGACATCCTAAGCATTACCGTTGGGGCAAATGAAACCAGTAAGTTTTGGCTTGGTATGCTGAATGACTTGGAAAACCGGGGTGTGAAGGATGTACTGTTTTTCTGTGTGGATGGGCTCCCGGGCTTTAAAGAAGCCATCCAGTCTGTCTACCCGCAGGCCGAGATACCGAGATCTGAAGAAGTTTTCTTCTGATTTTAAGGCAGTGTACAACGCTCCAAATGAAACGTCCGCACTCTCTGGATTGGAAACCATAAAGGAGAAATGGGGGAAGAAATACCCCTATGCGATCAGTAACTGGGAAAACAACTGGGAGGATGTCAGTTCTTTCTTCCAGTTTTCTGGAGACATCCGGCGTATCATGTACACGACTTATACCGATAAAAAAACTATACTGGCATTTTTCTGGAATCCAGCAGTTGCAGGTATTTCCTGAAAAAATGTCGGTATAGTTTTTGACCTTATCTTAAATATCCTTCATGATGGAACAAAAAGAAGGAGGTTTCCAATTATGAAGGAAAATCAAAAGCAACTTGATGAATTTATTCAGGAAGTAATGGATCAGATGGATGAAAGAAAGTATGGAAAAAAGATAGTTACACGTTATCGTTCCAGTTTTCAGCTTCTTATATCTGTAGCACATGATATAGGAGATGACGGGCTTTCAGAAAAACTTATTAAAGCTTTTTTGGACAGGCCCGTTACCTGCAGTGAAACATGGACCCAAAAAGAACTGACCCACCGGAAACGCTGCATCAGACTGCTCCTGTCCCTTGCGCAGACAGGAACCATCGACTGGAGACGGCAGGATACTGGCGCTATATTCGCGAAACTTATGAATCAAGCATTCCGGCAGGAGCTGGAACACTTTGTCAGATATCTGGAACAAGAGGGGTTCAGCCCTAATACGATGTCGGGGTATAAACGGATTGTTACTTATTTTCTGCTGTTCTGTGAGAAAAAAGGGTATGGGAAGTTATCCGATATCCGGACAAACGATGTAAGTACATTTATCCTGTCCCTTTATAAAGACGGTCGGTACCGGCCATCTACAATCGGAAGCAGTCTGGCAGGGCTGAGCAGGTTCCTTTCCGCCAATGACCACACAGCACAGTTCCTCCTGGAGATACCTGTCCATCTGCCACGTGAAGTAAAGATCATAGAAATCTATAATGAAAAGGAACTCGTGGCTCTAATCTACACTTTCGTCAGAAATGCTGACTAAGAGGGATACTGCTGTCTGCAGGCTCCTTCTGGAAACGGGACTCCGGGGAATTGATGTCTGTTCTTTGAAGCTGAAAAACATCGACTGGGAAAGGGACTGTATCTCCATCATTCAGAATAAAACAAAGAAAGCACTTACCCTTCCTTTAAGAGCTTCTTACGGAAATGATATCGCGGATTATATCTTGAATGAACGCCCCCTGAGCGGGTCAGACTATGTCTTTTTGAAGACTTTCGCACCATTCGGACGCCTGGGTACAGCAAGCGTTTATGAAATCCTGAAAAAACTGGAGCAACTTGCCGGGATTAAAAAAGAAGGACGGCCGGTGGGAAGCCGGATGACAAGGCACCACGCCGCATCTTCCATGCTCCGGGCAGGTATCCCCATGTCAGATATCTCGGCGGCTCTCGGGCGCAGGGACCCAAACGTTGTATCCGTATACCTTTCAACGGATGCCATTAGTCTGGCGGCGTGTACGCTGCCGCTCCCTCCCGTCATGAAAGGGGGTGTTTTAGATGCACAGTGAGTCCCTGCCGGAACGGATCGATCGGTTTGTTTCCTATAAAAGAGCGAATGGTTATCAATACCAGACCGGAGCTTATTATTTAAAGAAATATGCCGGGTTTGTCATGGAAACAGCCCCTGAAACCACGGCACCGGACAAAGTGAGCGTTGAGGGATTTCTTGAAAAGTTCCAGGACACCCCGGGAAGCCTTTATAACGCAGCTGCATTTCTGCGTGAGTTCAGCAGGTATCTTGCCGCCCGCAGCATCAAGGCGTATCTTATCCCTTCTGGAAGGCTGCACCTTCCCACGCCGGTCCAGCCGTATTTTCCACGGAACAAGAAATCCTTGCGTTCTTCAGGGAATGTGACAGGACCATGGAGGATCCTCATTTGAAAGGAAGGCATCTGGTTCTCCCGGCAATCTTCCGGCTCATCTACTGCTGTGGGCTCCGCTGCAAAGAGACACGCACGCTTGCCAGGGAAAACGTACATCTGGACGAAGGCTTTCTTGATATCCTCCAGTCCAAGGGGCCAAAAAGCCGGAGGGTCCATATCTCAGGAGAACTTGTGGAATATCTGGCCGCCTATGACCGCCGGATCAGCCGTCTGTTTCCGGAACGTGCAACTTTCTTCCCGAACAGGGAGGATCATCCATACAGCGCCAGCTGGCTGGAACAAAACTTTCTGCGCTTCTGGTATGCCGCTTTCCCGGAGAAAAAGGATTCCGGTATCAGCATCCGCGCGTATGATTTCCGCCATCACTTTGTATATGCCAACATGAACCGCTGGCTGAGGGAAGGCAAAGACGTGAACGCCATGCTTCCTTACCTTATGCGGTATATGGGGCATTCCGATGTAAAAATACCCTGTACTACTTCCATCTCGTGCCGGATATCTATGGAGGGGTATTGGGAAGATTCAGGCACTCGGAAAGGCTGATACCGGAGGTGGACGATGACAGGGAGGAATGATAAAAGCAAGGGGGAAAAATTTGAGAGCGTTATCTTCTGGGATACAGCCAAACGTTTTCTGGACCACGAACTTCCTGGGATCAGGAAAAAGAGTCGGCATACCGTTTCCTCCTACCGTACCTCTCTTAACATCTGCATTGGTTTTCTGGAGGAAGTAAAAGGAATCCGCCGTGAACGTGTCTGTTTTAATGACCTGGACAGGAAAAATCTGAAAGATTATCTTGTGTGGATGGCGGATGTAAAAACATGGAGTTCAAAGACCTGTAACCTGCGTCTAACTGCAGTAAGGGCTCTGTTGTCCTATGCGTCGGAAGAATGTATGGACATCACCCCTGTCTTTGTTTCGAGCCAGACGGTACATGGCCTGAATATCCCCGGCAGTGAAATCAGGTATTTTGAAGACTGCCAGATGAAAGCGCTTCTTGATGCTCCTGGTAAGGAGAAACGGTCCGAGCGCCGGAACAGGATGATGCTTATCCTTGGGTATGATGCCGCTATGCGGGTTGGGGAACTGACGGGACTGAAGGTCTGTGACCTGCACCTTGATGCGGAGATACCTTATATCCGGATACTTGGAAAAGGCGGGAAGTACCGGAGTGTCCCGGTGATAAAAAAGACGGTACAGCACCTGAGAGGATATCTCATAGAGTTTCATGGGGATTTCCCTGATCCGGCATCCCCTCTTTTTTATGCGGTTACCCATGGCATGAGGCATCGACTATCTGATGACTGCATCCAGAAAGTCCTGAAAAAGTGTGCGAAAAAATGCCAGAAGGAAGGAGTTTCAATGCCGGAAGACATCCATTTCCATATGTTGAGAAAAACCAGGGCAATGAGCCTATACCAAGAGGGATGTCCTTTATCCTATATCCAGCAGATGCTTGGGCATGAAAATATCTCGACTACCTCTGGGTTCTACGCTTTTGTAACTTTGGATACGTTAGCGAAAGCCCTGGAGCGGACAAATTCAGAGGGAGGAAATACGGAAAAGAACTGGAAGGATAAAAAAATATCGGAAGTCTTATATCGTCTGTAAAAACTATACCGACATTTTTTCAGGAAATGCCTGCAACTGCTGGATTCCAGAAAAATGCCGGTATAGTTTTTTTATTGGTATAAGTCGTGCTATCACGAAATCGGCATAGCACGACAAATATAATAGAGGGTTTAAACCGGCAGTACCGGAAAGCGACAGACAAAAAGTGTGTTCCCAAGTGATGTAGCACTGGAGAAAACGCTGTATCTTGCAAGTGAAAATGTGATAAAAAAATGGACCCAGAGATACCGTAACTGGGACCAGGTACTGAACCAGCTGATTGTTCTTTATGGAGAAAGGCTCAGCCAGTATCTTTAAGAAAAAAGAGCCGGAACGGCAGCATATACTTGTATTGACCGTTCCGACTTTATTCCCTTGGCATTAGCAGTATTGCCCCAAATTTCCACTCTTATTCCAGAGGCCGGGTGTGGGCAGCGCCCACGTTTTTAACAATCACTGCTAATGTCCTGATTGTAATGCAAAAAAATAGAAAAAAACGTATAATCAGTATAAATTGTCCTTCTTACCATGTGAGGATAGGTTCATACACGGTTGGAGGTTATACCGTGAAGAAGCAGGAAATATTTAAAGCATACTTAAAGCATACCTAAGTTGCAGTTATAGTAGCATAGTTGTACAAAAAAACAAAAAAATAAAATAATTATACGAAAATTACTGGGCGAATAATAGATATATGTGATATTTGATGGAATATGATAAAAAAGCCAAGGGAAAATACTTGCATTAAACAAAGAAAGAACGCTATACTTCAAAGCCGAATTCGTATATAATGTTGAGTGTAGAGATAAAAGCGGTACGTCATAAGGAATGGGGTGGGAGAAGATGAAAATGTACGCAGCCAGGCACGGACAGACAAAGTGGAACTCCTTGTACAAGGTATGCGGCAGAACGGATATAAATCTGACACAGGAAGGGTACAGACAGGCTGAAATACTGGCAGACAGCGTCTTAGAGTGTGGGATTCAGAGAATCTATTCATCGCCGCTTCGCCGGGCAATGGAAACCAGCAGAGTCATTTTTAAGCGGACAGGGATTCCTTATTACGCAGAGGACCGGCTGATAGAACAGGACTATGGAATTTTTGAAGGGATTGACAGAAAGAATGAGGAATTTTTAAATGTCAAGAAGAATTTTGCATTCCGGTATCCAGGCGGGGAATCCATGATGCAGACCGCCTGCCGTGTGTACAACCTGCTAGATGAGATAAGAAAAAAGGACAAAGATAAGACAGTTCTTCTTGTCAGCCATGGTGGAATTTGCCGGGTGATCCGGTCGTACTTTACAGATATGACAAATGATGAATATTATCATTATACGCAAAAAAACGGTACTTTAGAACTATATAGATGTGATTAAAGAGACTTGTTATATAGACGCGATTAAAGAGACTTATTATATAGATATAATTAAAGAGATACATTACATGACAGACCGATGGGCAGTTTTCATCCCGAACATAAGGACTTATATTATCCGGTTAATTACGGCTATGTGGAAGGGATTCTAGGCGGTGATCAGGAAGAACAGGATGTGTATTTCCTGGGAATAGACAAGCCGGTTAAGCGCGCAGAAGGCGTTATAATTGCTGTTATTCACCGGAAAAATGATGTGGAAGATAAGTGGGTGGCAGCTCCCGGAGGCATGAAATTCAGCCGCCGGGAAATAGAAAAGGCCGTGCATTTTCAGGAGAAATATTTTGAATATTAGATACTTATGTAGAGCAAAAATATTATTTTATATCACTTAAATGTGACTGTAATATATTTTATATTTATGTATAAATGAAAAGAAAGAAGGAAGAGACATGGGGGAATTATCTAAGCTTCCAAACATAGGGGCAGTAGTGGAAGAGCAGCTCAATCAAGTGGGTATCAATACCTATGACCAACTGAAAGAAATGGGAAGCAGGCAGGCATGGCTGAAGATCAAGGCCATTGATGACTCGGCCTGTATAAACCGTTTATACGGATTGGAAGGTGCGGTACAGGGAATTAAAAAAAGCCAGCTTTCAGCTGAAGTGAAGGCGGAGCTGAAGGAGTTTTATAATAACTGCAAATAAAGTTTATAGTAAACTAACATATTAATTAAAAAATGCACAGGCGGAACAACAGCAGAGATAACGACTGTAAATACGGCATGCAAATATAATAATAAAGATAACATATAAATATAAAATATAAATATAGCCCGACAGGTTAAAAACAGCCGCACGGTATACGGAAGAATCATACCGTGCGGCCTTTTCATGTCTTTATGCTTTAGAGGGTGCAAAGAGACATTACTTTTCTTTTTCCAGCATCCGGATCGCGTCTGACAGCGTCTGTTCGTCACATCCAAAAGGAACCGTAAGCGTATTTCCTTCTTCCTTATAAAGCGAAACCGTTTCCAGCGCATGTGGATTCCCAGCCCAGGCGCGTCTTGCCACGCCGCACATAACATCATAATTTACAGCCCGGCAGATGATCTCATCCACCTCCGGCGAGCCATCCAGCAGCAGCCCGTAGCCACAGCTTTGTGAGTTGCCGATTCCTGTACCGCCGCCGTTGTGTATGGTCATCATGGTCATGCCCATAGCGGCATCCCCGCCGTAAACCAGTGCGGACATATCAGCAGTTATGTTGCTCCCGTCATGGATATTGGAAGTTTCTCTTGAAGGTGCATCCACACCGCCTGTATCCATGTGGTCACGGCCCATCATGATAGGGCCGGTTTTGCCTTCCCGCACCAGACGGTTGAAGGCAAGGGCGATTTTCTTCCTGGTCTCCCCGTCCTGATAAAGTATCCTGGCCTGTGTACCCATAACAAGATGGTTTTCTCCTGCATGTTTGATCCACAGATAATTGTCGTAATCCTGGAACCTCCGGTCTTTGTCAATACAGTCCATTGCGGTCTGGTCTGTCAGTGCTAGATCCTCTGGCTTTCCGCTCAGTACAACCCAACGGAATGGCCCGTAACCATAGTCAAAAAGAGTAGGACCCATGAACTCTTCCACAAAAGATTTATAGATAAATCCGTCTAAATCGTTTTCTCCGTTCCTGCACACGTCCTTGATTCCAATATCATACATAGTGGTCGTCAGGCTGTTTCCATAGTCAAAGAAATAGGTGCCTCTGGAACGCAAGATCTCGATCAATTCATGATGCCGGAACAAAGTTTTCTTTACCTTTTCCACAAATAATTCCTTATTCTCAGCAAGCATTTTTGTCCGTTCCTCAAATGTCATTCCCTGAGGACAGTATCCCCCGTCAAATGCCACGTGACAGGACGTCTGGTCTGTGAGCAGATCAATATCCTGCTCCGTTTCCACAGCATATTCCAGCAGATCCACAATATTTCCATGGAACCCAATGGAAATAGGCTCCCCCCTCTGCTGGTATTCTCTTGCCAGTACAAACGCTTCTCTGGGTGTATGCACCATAGCCTTGATCCAGCCAAAACGCATACGCAGCTCTATTTTAGAGGCATCCACCTCCGCGATGATCCCCACACCCTGGCACAGTTCAATGGCCTTTCCCTGTGCTCCGCTCATCCCTCCAAGACCGGCAGAGACGAGGAGATTTCCCCTGAGAGCTTCCTCACTGCTTTTGTGGAGGATCTGTCTTGCTGCTGCCAGAAATGTGGAATATGTGCCGTGCACAATTCCCTGGGACCCGATATAAAACCATCCTCCTGCCGTGAATTGTCCGTAATTGGTAACCCCAAGGGCAGCGCACCGGTTCCATTGTTCCAAGTTGTTATATTTCCCCACCATGAGACCGTTGGCCAGTATGACTCTGGGACAGGAACGGGCCGATTTGAATAGGCCCACCGGATGACCGGAACTGACCACAAGCGTCTGATCCTCTGTGATCTGCTCCAGGTATTTTTTTATGAGCCGGTACTGCATCCAGTTCTGGCATACCTGTCCGGTTTCCCCGTAGGTGACCAGTTCGTAGGGATATAGCGCCACATCAAAGTTCAGGTTGTTGTCTATCATAACCTGAATGGCTTTTCCGGCCAGGCATTTTCCCTTGTATTCATCTACCGGTTTTCCATAGATTGCTCCGTGAGGCCGGAAACGATAGCCGTAGATCCGGCCATGTTCCATGAGTTCCTGATAGAACTCGGGAATGATCTCCCGGTGATATTTAGGGGGAATGTAGCGCAGGGCATTTTTAACAGCCAGTTTGATATCAGCTTCGCCAAGCGCTGCCTCCCGCTTCGGAGCCCGGCGCACTGCCGGGTCGAAGGAGTCGGGAGAGGGCAGGGGCCCCTCCCATGCATATAAAATAGTGTCCATATAGTATCCTTCCTTGCCTTTACAGACTGCGCGCCAGTTCGTAGGCATCCCAGACTGCGTACATGATGTTCCGCACTCTCCGGGCATCCCCCAGCAGGTATATCTCATTTTCCTCCAGACTTAACTGTTCATAAAGTGCGTTGTTGGAGGTATATCCAATGGCACAGACAAAGGTGTCAGCTTCCAAAGTGTGTTCTTCCCCGTCCTTTGTATAAGTGACAGTCCTGTCTTCAATGCATTTGACGCCTGCGCCTGCTATCTGCTGCACATGATGGAACTTCAGCAGATCTTTCAGCATGATCTTATTCATATGAGGCACCGGAGCGCCGGCGGATAATATTTCCGGCAGGGCTTCCAGTATGGTGACTTGTCTGTTGTTTTTAGCAAGGTCAAGAGCAAGTTCACAGCCTACCAGCCCGCCCCCGATGATAACCGTATGATCGCCGGGAGTGATCTCACCGGAAAAGATGCGTTCTGCAGGGTACATATCATGGTTTCCGGGCAGACGCAGGGTCCGCGGAGTGGAACCGGTGGCTACAATGACCGTGTTGTGGGGATAGGATTTCAGGGTATCTGCTGTCACAGCGGTATTGTAATGGATCTCTACACCCAAATCTTCCAGTGTTCTTTGATACCAGTCAACCAGTTTCAGATCATCGTGTTTGAAGGATGGTGCCCCGGCCAGATGAAGGGAACCGCCGGGACGGCTGCTCTTTTCCAGGATGACAGGTAAATGTCCTCTGAGTTTCAGAACTCTTGCTGCCTCCATTCCTGCCACGCCTGCCCCGATAATGAGAACTTTTTTCTTTACACATGCAGGCTGCAGATAATAGGAGGTTTCTCTTCCGCAGGGGGGATTTACGGCACAGGAAACAGGCTTTGCAGTGATCAGCCGGTTCATGCAGCCCTCATGGCACCCAAGGCAGGGACGTACGAATTCAAATCTGCCGCTCCTTATTTTATTTACTGTGTCAGGGTCCGCCAGAAGGCTTCTGCCAAGTGCGATCAGGTCGGTTTTTCCGTCCCGCAGGGCATCGGAGGCCAAATCCGGATCTTCCATGCGCCCGGCAACCAGGATTGGTACATCCATTTCTTTTTTCAGGATTTCACCAAAGGGTATGTTCATACCTTTTTCAAAATACATGGGCGGATGTGACCAGTACCAGGAATCATAGGTTCCGGCGTCCACGTCCAATGCGTCATAACCTGCTTTTACCAGGATTTTGGCAGCTTTAATGCCTTCCGGGATATCACGGCCCAGTTCTTCAAAGTCTTCTCCGGGAAGGCCGCCCTGGCGCATACCTTTTATGTAGGATTTTAAACTGTAGCGGAGGATGACCGGAAACTGTTCTCCGCATTTTTTCTTTATATTCTGCACTACCTCGCAGGCAAAACGCAGGCGGTTTTCCAGACAGCCGCCGTATTCATCTGTCCGTTTGTTAAAGAGGGGCAGGGCAAACTGATCCAGAAGATATCCTTCGTGGACCGCATGGATCTCTATTCCGTCAAAACCGGCCTGCTGGCAGATCTTTGCCGTATCTCCGCAGCGCTCCACGATCCTGTGGATCTCGTCCACAGTCAGTTCTCTGCACATAAGTGTTTCATCCCAGTAACTGCTCACCGGGGAGGGCGCTATTGGCGGCTGCCCGCAGAGCAGATGGGGTTTCAGTACACGGCCGAATCCTGCAGTGAGCTGGGTAAATATTTTAGACCCATAGGCATGGACACGCTCACACATTTCCGCTGTGTTCATAATAAAGGTAGATGGATTATCTGTTGGACAGGGCATGGTTCCGTCCACTGCTTTTTCGATATCATTTTCCGCATAAATGGTGCCGGTGATGATGAGGCCAACCCCGCCTTTGGCCCTTGCCACATAGTATTCAATGCCCCGTTCATTGAAGGTGTTTTCCGCGGTGACCATTCCGCCGGTACCCATAGCGGCCATCACATATCTGTTTTTCAGGGTACAGCCTGCAAGCTGGTAAGGTTCAAATAAAATCTTATGGTTATCTTTCATGGTTTTCACACTCCGAATCTGTTTTTTGCCGGCATGATGCGATCACACCAGTATTTTAGCCATCAGCGCTACCATCGGAATCAGGATAATGGTACGGATGAAAAAGATTTTTACCAGGTCGCCGAAGCCCACAGGAATATCAGATTCCAGCATGGCATTGGCACTTTCCGTGAAGAATATGATCTGTGATGTGGACAGTACAACTACGAAAAATGCACTGGCCGCAGCCACAGCTTTGCCTTTGATCAAGGTAGCCGGTATGGATAGGGCAAAGATTCCCACAATAGAGGAGGCAGCGATCTGCTGTGCGTCCTGCAGGCCTAAAAGGCTTAAGATCGGAGCCATGGGAATGGCGATCCATTTGGCAATGGGCGTATAATTAAAAATTAAAAGGCAGATGACAGAAAGAGATACAATAAATGCATTTACTTTGATGCCGAACATAAAAGAAGATTTTAACTGTTCTAAAAATACAGTAAATTTCGTTCCGGATGATTTTTCCAGGGCGTCCCGGTATGCTGCCGGAAATGTTTTGCTGCTGTAGTGTTCCGGTTTTCTCTGGGTCTCTGTCTGTGCAGTGCCGTCAATGTAGGTGTCCGGTTTTTTGGACAGAGGAGGGATACGGATCATAATGGCAGCCAGTACAAATACACAGATGAATGCCGCCAGAACCACCTCACTGTAGAGGTTTTCTATTCCGGCTATGGAAGACAGGAAGGCAAATCCGCCCAGGCTGGCGATACTGAAGTTGGTGGTGATGGAACTGGCTTCTCTTGCTGTGTATACTTTTTTCTGGTACAGATCATTGGTGATCATAACGCCGGCGGCGGGAGCTGCCACAAAGGAAGAGATGGCATCCACAGCGGATTTACCGGGCACCCTGTACACACGGCGCATAATAGGCTCAAGCAGTTTGCCCAGGAATTCCAGAAAACCGAATTCTGTGATAAAGGCTACCAGAGTTCCGGCTACCATAATGGCAAAGAAAGAGTCCGCGGCTATACTTAAAGAGGTTTCACCGATCTCCGGGTCGATGATAGCGGCAGGTCCCACCTGGAAAATGGCCATAACACTGAATATGGCTGCTGTGCCATAGGTAAAATAGGAAAACAGATTGTCTTTTTGATAGGTGCTTTTCAGGATCCCGGGCACATTTTTTCCGTATTTTACATAGATGCTGGCTGCCAGCACTGCCAGGCAGGAAATCATAACAAAAATGTACTGGGCCTTAGGCCCCAGGGCGTTTTGAATGATATCCATGATATGTACCATAGGTACTTTTTTGTTTCCGTTATAAGGAATGGTAACAAAGAAAAGGAAAACGCCGATTATGCTGCAGATGAAAAAACGTATTTTGACACTTGAATTATATGCTGTCTTATTTTCCATAATTAAACTCCTTTATTCTTTAAAAGGTGATCGGGCCGCAGGCGGTCTCCACTGCCTCGATCAGGCTGTCATCAGCAAGCAGTTCCTCGCAGGCATTGATCTCAGGGTAAAGCTCCCGGTCTTTGTCATAGAAGGGGATTTTGCTCCGCACCGTGTCATAAGCTGCTTTTGTCCCCTTTCCGAGCACTCCTTTTTTGCCTGCATCGGACCGGCTTCTCAAATCAATAGCTTGGCAGGCACAGAGGATTTCCATAGCCAGCACACGGCGGACATTATCCGCAATATCCCGGGCTGTCCGGGCAGAAATGGTGCCCATGGATACATGATCTTCCTGGTTGGCGGAGGAGGGGATGCTGTCCACACAGGCCGGGTGTGCCAGGATCTTATTCTCAGAAACCAGGGCAGCAGCACAATACTGCACGATCATATAGCCGGAATTCAGCCCGCCGCCTTCCACCAAAAATGCGGGAAGTCCGTAGTTGAGGGCCGGGTTGACCAGGCGTTCAATGCGGCGTTCAGCCACATCAGCAAGTTCAGCCACAGCGATCCCGAGAAAATCAAAGGTGAGGGCCATAGGCTGTCCGTGGAAGTTTCCGCCGGAGATGACTTCCTGGGTCTGGGGGAAAATGATGGGGTTGTCTGTGACTGAATTCATTTCCACTTCGATCTGTTCCATGATGTAATTCAGGGCATTTTTGGAAGCACCGTGTATCTGGGGCAGACAGCGGAGGGTATAAGGATCCTGAACGCGCAGCTCGCCCTGTTCGGTAGTCATTTTGCTTCCTTCCAGAAGTTCGTTTAAAATGCGGGCTGTGTCAATCTGTCCTTTGTGAGGACGGGTGAGGTGAACCTGCGGTTTCAGGGCTGTGGTGATGCCGTTCAGAGCTTCAAAGGTGAGGGCTGCTGCAATGTCCCCGTATTTTATCAGCCGGATGGCGTCGTATACGGTGAGCGCACCCACTGCGGTCATAACCTGTGTACCGTTGATAAGCGCGATCCCTTCTTTTTCATGGAGATCAATAACAGGGATCCCTGCCTTTTCCATTGCCTCCCTGCCCGGATAAATATGCCCCTCGTATTCGGCAAGTCCCATACCCATCATAGGAAGGACCATATGGGAAAGGGGAGCCAGATCACCGCTGGCGCCCAGAGAGCCTTTCTGCGGGATGACGGGATGCAGGTGTTTGTTCAGCATGGCTGCCAGGGTTTCCACGGTCTCAGGGCGCGCACCAGAAAAGCCTTTCGCCAGATTGTTCAGACGCAGCAGAATGATACCGCGGACCACTTCTGTGGGAAATGCTTCACCGGCGCCTACGGCATGGGTCATAATGACATTTTTTTGAAGCTGCACACAGTCTTCTTTGGATATGACCACATCACTGAATTTGCCGAAACCGGTGGTAACGCCATATACGACCTCCTCACGTTCTACAAAATCGTCAATGATCTTTCTGGAAGCACGGATGCGCTCCATGGCCTCTTTGTCCAGTTCTACGGGAGCATGAAAACGGCAGACTGCTGCCAATTCATCCAAGGTTAAGGTCTCGCCTGTAATGATTACGGTTTGCATAAAAAATCCTCCTCTTTTTATATAGTTTCTTCATATATGCTTTCTTTGTAACGATTCAGCAGGACTGCGCATCCACTGCGCTGACCGTAAGAAAGTGTACCACGGCCAAGCAAAAATCCCATCGCCAAAGGCGATTCTGCATGGATTTTTGCCTGTAACTGTGAGGGTACTGAACAGTTACCTTTCTTTGTAACGATTCAGCAGGACTGCGCATCCACTGCGCTGACCGTAAGAAAGTGTACCACAGCCAAGCAAAAATCCCATCGCCAAAGGCGATTTTGCATGGATTTTTGCCTGTAACTGTGAGGGTACTGAACAGTTACTTTTCTTTATTATAGACTGCTTCTGTCAGTTTATCGTCACTTTTCGACTTGACATTATGCACAAATTAAAGTTTTAACAAGAAAAAGTAAAAAGGGAGGAGATGTTTAGGATGACGATTGCATGATTCCTTTACGGAATGAGAAAATTCAGATATAATGTAAGGCAGATATCTAAATGCGAAAAAATTAACAAAGTTTATGGGGCATGAATTTTATCAGTAAAGGGGAAAGACGGAGAGATGAAAATTACAGTTCGTTTTTTGGGAAAACCTGAGATCATCAGGGATGGCACCCATGTGATGATTCCGCAGAAAAAGATCCAGGCACTGCTTTTATATCTTCTTTTTAATGAGGGCTGTTCCAGAGACGAGCTGGCAGCCTTGTTCTGGGAAGAACAGAGTGAGGAGGGCGCAAGACGCAATCTGCGGAACAGTCTGTATAAGCTGCGCACCCTGTTGGGGGACGGGGTGCTGGTCACCATGGGAAAGGAGTATATTAAGCTGGACCCGGCGGTGGAGATCGCCAGGGATACGGATGTATTTCTCATGGACAACGGAGAGAAATATCTGCTGCAGATGGAGAGCTGCTGTTTCCTGGACAAATTTCATCTGAAAAATTGTGCCGGATTTGAAAAATGGGTGAGCAGTATGCAGAACGTATACGAAAAACTGTTTGTGGACCGTTTTTTGCCGGCTATGAAAAAGTGTATGGAGAGAGAGGATTTCACAGCCGCGGAGGGATATGCAAGGAAAATACTGCTGCTGGACCCCTATCAGGAAATGGCCTGCTGCGCGCTGATGCAGATTTACGCCGCCCGGGGGGATTATAATAAGGCGGTGCTGGTCTATGGCGGTTTTGCGGAGGCGCTGAGAAAAGACGTGGGTGTGGAGCCGGAACCGCGCACAAAAGACCAGTACGAAAAAATTTTGTTCATGCGCAAAAGGCGGCGGGAGGAAGGGGACGGCTGTCTCTACGGAGGACACCTGCAGGCTGTGGCAGAACTTTCAAAGGAGTATCTTAAGTACAGCCGCAGAGAGGAGGCGGATATCTGTATTCTCTGCGGAAGTGTGGGCATGGGGAAATCCATGGTTCTGAAAACTTTTATAGAGAGTATGGATACCAAAGTCATCTCCGTGGAATTTCAGGTATCAGACCAGCAGGTCAGATATCTGGCATTGGAGAAAGTCATGGAGCAGATCTGTGATAGGTGCCGTATTGCCCTTCCTCAGGAAAATATGGAGTTTTTTGGAGGGAACAGTGACATCTGTTACAGGAACCGTTTGGAAACCATGATGAAGGCTGTGAGAAGAAAGGGCAGCAATCATATTCTGCTTCTCAGAAACATGGAGTCTGTGGATGAGCAGAGTCTCAACCTGCTTATCTCCTGTTTTTTTGAGCGTTACAGGAGGGATTTTTTTATTCTAATGGAATACTGTCCGAATTTTCAGGCGCAGCCACAGCTTTTGGCGCGTCTGGAGTCTGTCTCACGGGTCCGGGTGGTGAGACTGCATCATCTGACAGAGGAGGAGAGCAGGGCGTATCTGGTGGACGCACTGGAAGAAAAGTTTCCGGAAAAACTGTCCTCCCGCAGTATCTATGAATATACCGGAGGAAATCTCAGGTTTTTGAAGGATGTGGCGGAAAATATCCGTGTGGGGGCAGAAGAATATTTTCAGTTTTTGCCGGAGACGGAGAGAACCCTGGAGAGGATGTTTTCCGGTTTCCGCCAGGAAGAGTATGAGTATCTGGAATATCTGTCCGTGATGGAGCACGGTACGGATGTACAGCAGCTTGGCAGTATTCTGGACGAGAACTCTGTGAAGGTAATGAAGATCCTGGATTTTCTCATGCGCAGAAGGCTGCTTGCCGAGACAGGCGGAGGAAAGCGCAGAATGCTGAAGATACGGGAGAAAATGGTCCGGGACATGATCTATGAGCGCACTTCCCAGTTTAAACGCCTGGAACTGCACAAACTGGCGATCCGGTATTATGAAAAGATATACCAAAAGAACAGAAGCATATATTTCTATTTGTCCGAACTTCGGTACCATTACAGTTTTACAGACTGTGAATATGAGAAGCTTTACTATGACATTATGCATCTGCAGTATGTGCTGGACTATTATGATGAATTTTTTCCCACAGTGGTCAATGACGAGGATACAAGAAACAGTATAAGGCTTGACAGGGAGAGGATCTACCAGGATATGGAGGAATATACCCAGCGCCTGGAAGCCATGGAAGATGAGGTGGAATTCCGGAATTATGAGGAACTCCATATGGTGCTTGATTTTCTTGCGGGTCGTTCCCTGACCAGAGACGGCAAACGGAAGCGGGGGATCGTGTGTATCCAGAAGATGATGGATCGTGCCGGGGAGCTGGAGCGGACGGATATGCTCTTGAAAGGCTATGTGGAATTGATCTGCTACGGCCTGAAGGAAGGCAGTGTGGAATGGATGGAAAAGTATTTGAAGGAAGCAAAATCCACAGAGAACCTGAACGCGTATGCCAGAGAAAGAGGGGTGCTGCTGCGGCTGGAGGGGTACTGTAATATTCTGAAAGGAGAGTATGACAGGGCAGAACATCTGCTGCTCTTATCTATCCAGCTATTTGAAAGTCCGAAGATGAAACGGGCCAATTATTTTAATGTGGCCGGTGCTTATGATTATCTGGCCCTTATCTACAGGCGGCGGGGAGAATATGAAAAGGCCGGAAAGATCATGGAGAAAGCAATTTGTCTCTGCCTGGAAAAGCGGGTGATAAAAAGCCTGGATCTGTTCTATGAAGATTACGGCTATATTTTGTATCTGCAGGGGAAGTATGAGGAGGCAGAGCGGTATTTTAAGAAAAGTGCCAGGATCTACGAGGAATTCGGTACCTATTGGCTCCGTTCGGTGGGGGAATGCTGTATGTCCGTGATCGCCCTGTCCAGAAACGAGGAGGACAAAGCGCTGGAACATTTCCGTATGGCCGAGATATTTTCACAGAAGGATATGACAGCGGAGGAACTTAAGATGCTGGAGGAGACAAGAGCCAGACTGAAGGCGGCAAAAGTATTGAGGTGAGATAAAAATGATACCAAAGATCAAAAAAAGAATGAAGGATATGCGGATCTTCGGCAAGATGTTCTTGTCCTGCCTGCTGGTCACACTGCTCATATCTCTGATCTCAGGAGGCATTACATACTATATCGCATCTGAGATCATTCTTAAAAAGACAGTGATGCAGACAGAGGAGACCATTAAGCAGATATCCGAGAATTACGATTCGTTCATGAAATTAGTATATAATAAGCTGGATTATCTGGCATTTAATCCTACGGTGCAGGAGGAGCTCATATACGGCAGGCCGGGGGAGGACGAGGAGGGATATTACAGCGGAACCAGAAAATTAAAACGGCTGATGGTCCAGATGTTCAACAGTATCCATATGGAAGACATGGAGATATACGGAGAAAACGGAAAGGAATATTTCTGCTCCATTCTCTATCAGGCGCCGGATCTGCCAAATACGGAAGAATTAAAGCAGACAGCCCGGGAAGGTATGGGCGCGATCGTCTGTGTCAATGACATTGGGACAAGCGGCAGTCTGCAGGCGGTGAAGGAAATCAAGGACATTTTGTCCATGCAGTCCCTGGGAGTCCTGCGCACCTCCATCCGCCTGTCAGCCCTGGAGCGCATACAGCACAATGTGGATTTCGCGTCCTCAGGAAAGATGATCCTTTTGGATGACAACAATGAGATCATACTGGGGGAGAGATCAGAACTAACAGACCGGGCGGACGATCTGTTTGTAAAATGGGATGATTCCTTTCGGTATGAAATGGACAACGCCGCTTATCAGGTGGTATATCAGGTCTCAGAGTACACAGGCTGGAAAACCATAGGGATCCTTCCGGACAAAGAGATCAGTAAATCCATCATGCCGCTGCAGACCGGAACCGCTGTGGCGGCAGTGCTGGGCATTCTGCTGAGCCTTGCCTTATCAGGGATCATGTCCTATGTTCTTGTCCGTCCTATCAAAAGTACGGTGGGGGCATTGAAAAAGTTTTCAAACGGGGATTTCAAAGTCCGTCTGGAAGAGGAGCGGAAGGATGAATTCGGTGAGATGAACCAGGTGTTTAACTCTACAATTCAGAAGGTGGAAAAACTGCTGGAGGAGATTGCGCACAGCCGTGTATTGAACAAAGAAATGGAATTTAAGGCTCTCCAGGCCCAGATCAACCCCCATTTTCTGTATAATGCCCTGGATACCATCAACTGGATGGCCCATAAAGAAGGCAAGGATGATATATGCGATATGGTCAGTGCAGTCAGCAGCCTGCTCCGTATCAGTATCAGTAATAAGGAAGCTGTTTTTACCGTGGAAAAAGAGCTTCGGTATGTGAAAGATTACCTTTATATCCAGAAGACGCGGTACCGTGACCGGTTCGAGGTGATTTTTGATATAGATCCTGAAATCTGTCAGCAGCTCATTCCCAAGCTTACCATACAGCCCCTGGTGGAAAATGCCATTGTGCACAGTGTTGAGGTGAGCAGAGAGAAAGCGGAGCTTACGGTGGAAGGGCACAGGGAAGGGGAAACCGTTCTGATCTGCGTATCTGACACAGGCGTGGGAATGACAGAGGAGACCAGAAAGGCACTCCTCATGGAGCCGGGCAGCACAGACAGGCAGGATATCAATACCGCCCATACAGGGCTGGGTGTCTACGCAGTGCACCAGAGGCTGAAATACCTGTTCGGAGAAGGGTATGGACTGACCATCCGGTCAAGCCCGGGGGAGGGGACTTGTATCACGATACGGATCCCCTTTCAGATGGACCCGGAGGAAGTCTATGCACGTGCAGAAAATTTAGTGGAGAGGAGACCTGAAAATGGACTTGAAAGTTCTGATTCTTGATGATGAATATATTATACTGGATGGATTATGTTCTTTCCCCTGGGAATCTTACGGCTGCTGTGTGGTGGGAAGCGCAGGGGATGGGGCAGAGGGCTTGGCGCTTGCAGCCAAGCATCATCCGGATATTATACTGAGTGATATAAAAATGCCGGGAATGGATGGTTTGGAATTTTCCAAGCAGATAAAACTGGAGGATCCGGACACAGAGATCATCCTGCTGACAGGCTATGATAATTTCTCTTTTGCACAGCAGGCCCTGCGTATCGGGGTCTGCGAGTACCTGCTCAAACCTGTGAATTTCAGAGAGATGCATGCAGTGATCGAAAAAGTCTGCAGCCGCATCCGCCTGCGCAATAAGAAGAAAAAAGATGATTCGGAAATGCGTAAGAAATACCAGCAGACCCTGCCCCTGGTGAGGAGTAAGCTCATCTCTGATCTAATATACGGCAGGCTGCGGGACCCGGGGGATATGGCTGTGCGTATGGAACTTTTGGGCATCAGGATGGAGCAGTATGTGTTTGTCTATGCCCGTATGCAGAACTGTGCAGGCGGGCAGGCAGCGGATATGGAACCGGGACTATACGATTTTGTGGTATGCAATATCTGTGAGGAATCCTTAAGACAGACCAGTGTACAGGTGTATTCCGAGACAGATACTCTGGGTTACTGTTTTATTGTGGTCTATCCAAGATCCGTGGACGGCAGGGACTGTGTCAGCCACTGTGTGCAGGCCTGTGAGGAAATTCAGAAAAATATAAAGGATATCACCATGGGGGAGATATCTTTTGGGATCAGCCTCGCACGTACAGACCCCTATTCTGTAAATATGTCTTACAAGCAGGCCGTGGAAGCTTGTGAGCAGTGCGTGTATATGGGGGAAGGATCCAGTATTCTGGAATATACAGATGTGGCGGATGTGCAGATAAATACCTGGAACATCACAGAGGGAGAGCGGAAACGGCTTTTTTCGGAAGTTGCGAGAGGAAATATTGAGACCGCTAAGAATTTTGCGGGACAGATATTCGAGGGTTGTGATGATTTGGATGTTATGCGGTATGCTGCCATGGAGCTTTTGA
This sequence comes from Blautia marasmi, assembly GCF_900258535.1. NCBI lineage: Bacteria > Bacillati > Bacillota > Clostridia > Lachnospirales > Lachnospiraceae > Blautia > Blautia marasmi. The sequence continues at coordinate 399,936 of NZ_OIWX01000001.1, read as the reverse complement.
TAAGCTGTTTTCAGTATCTTGGCCACGAATCCCAGAAATTCCGGTCCGCTGTGGAAAAGACCTCCGTACTGACCGAGAGTATTGAGAAGATGTTTTCCTGCCATACAAGGCGGGAGTTGCTGGACTATCTGAAAAAGTCCCTGAGTTTTCTGGCGGACCAGAACAGAGGGGTGAAACTGGACCGGAACCAGCAGACAGCACAGCGTATTTTAAAATATATAGAGGAACATTACAGGGAGGATCTTTCCCTGGATTTCCTTGCCGAGTATTTTAAGATCAGCAAGACATATATCAACAGGCTGCTGAAGAACAACACAGGGAAAAGCTTTCTGGAAATCCTGCTGGACTGCAGACTTGTAAAGGCAGAACAGCTTATTTCAGAGAACAGGTATAAGATTTACGAGGTGGCGGAATTAGTGGGCTACCATGACCTGAGCTATTTTATCCGGGTATTCAAGAAAAAATATGGGGTGACTCCCAATGTATACCGCAGAATATGATGCTCCATCCGGCCGGAAACAAGACCGCCAGTGCAGAATGGGGCATAACAGAAATAGAAAAAATGCGCACAAGCAAAAGCAGGAGTGCGCATTTTTTTTATGGTTTCGTTTCCATATGTCCGGTTTTTACCATATTTTTGCATATGGATTTTCTGCGGAGAAATTTATAATATAAGCATAACAACGTAACGATTCAGCAGGTCTGCGCATTCACTGCGCTGACCGTAAGAAAGCATTCCGCAGCCAAGCAAAAATCCCATCGCCAAAGGCGGTTCTGCATGGATTTTTGCCTGTAACTGTGAGGGTACTGAACAGTTACATAACAACAAAGAAATGGTATTTCAAAGGAGGAAAAGTATGAAAGTAAAAAAGATCGCAGCACTGGCACTGGCCGGAGTGATGGCAGTTTCCACACTGCTCGCAGGGTGCGGAGGGGAAGGAAGCTCCCAGACCAAAGAGTCGGGAAAGAAAACTTCAGATGCAGGGGAGAAGTCATCCGGGGAGCGGAAGAAGATAACCGCACTTCTCCGCTGTAGTGAGACATCCACAAAGTACATAATCCTGAAAAAGCTGCTGACAGATTTCAGTGAGGAGAAAGGGCTGGAAGCACCTGAATTTGAGCTTGTGAGCAGCGATGCGGACTATGTGACAAAGCTTCAGCTTTATATCAACAGTAATGCGCTGCCTGACATTTACGGCTGTGCCAATGGTGCCCTGTCCAAAGCGGCAAAGGACATTAATGCCATTGTGAATATTGGGGACGAACTGGAACGTATCGGCATGAAAGATGATATGAATGGGGCTGTGTATGACTTTTTCAAGGATGCTGAGGATGAAAATGTATATCTGTTTCCGGAGAGTCTGAACTGTGAATTTTTCCTGTACAGAAAGGATATTTTTGAGAAATATGATCTGGAGGTGCCGAAAACCTGGGATGATTTCCTGAATGTCTGCCAGACATTAAAGGAGAAGGAAGAGATTCCGCTTATTGTGGCAGGAAAAGAGAATTGGCAGCTGATGAGATATCTCTCTTTTGCGCCGTGGCGTATGACAAAAGACCAGTTTATTATGGATTACATTGGCCAAAAGGAGACCTTCTCTGAAAATACAGCAGCTAAAGAGGGTGTGGATCTGCTTTACACACTGGGAACAGAAGGATATTTCCAGGGCGGATTTTTGAGCACAGACTACACCGCAGCCACAGATCTGTTCTTTGGCGGCACAGGCTGTATGTGGTACAGCGGATCCGGACAGATCTCACAGGCAAGTGAGATGTACAGCAAAGGTGAGCTTGGATTTTTCCCGGTACCGGATGTGGAAGGCCAGGAGAATATGGAGACCAATATCCCCATTCACGGCGGGTTCGGAACAGCCTTCAATGCCCAGACCTATGATGATACTATGAAGGAATTTTTCCAGTATATGTGCGAAAATTATTCGGATTCCTGTTATAACGATGCTAAAGTCTTTTCACCTTTCAATGATGAGATCCCAGAGGGCTTAGACCAGATGTTCTATGATCTGCAGCCATTGTTTGAGACCGCTACGGACGCCTGGGTGTCCTGGGATGACAAGCTGGATTCCGCTACCCTTACCAATCTGGTAGATGAGCAGCAGAAACTGGCACAGGGTAAGGAAACGCCTGAAGATTTCGAGGCGGCAGCAGACCAGTTCATTATCAATAACAGTAAATAAGAATTGCAGGAGACAGGTGTTTCCGGTGCCTGTCTCCTTTTCTGTCTTGAAATGCTGAAATGCATATTTGTTTGCAACAGTTCAGACAGGTCTGCGCGTTCACAGCGCTGATCATATGAAGGCGTGGCGGCAGCAGGCATCCGGCCGTCGCGAAGGGAATGGCAGAACGGTTATGTTTTTCGGCGCATGACAGAGAAAGGAAGATATTATGCAAAAATCATTTGGACGTAAAAAAGTAATTATGATGTTCTTGCTGCCGGCTTTTCTTGTGTACACATTGTTTGTGGTGGTATCTGTTGTCTGGGCGGGATATTACAGCCTTTTTGACTGGAGCGGAGTAGGAGAAAAGAGTTTTCTGGGACTGCAGAATTATACCCAGTTATTTACAAATGACCCCACCTTTTGGGCAACCGTTGCACACACGTTGATCTACACAGTGATCTGTGTTCTCATACAGGTATTCGGTGGACTGCTGTTTGCCATTTTTTTGAGCAGGGTGACAAAATTCAGAGCAGGTCTGCAGACTTTGTATTATGTGCCTGTGGTGATCTCTTCCGTGGCCATCTGCCAGATATTTACAAAGCTTTTGTCCGTGACACCGCCCGGGGTGATCAATTCTGTACTGGGATTTTTCAATGCGGATCTTCTCTATATGGAGTGGATCTCCAATGATTCCCTTTCTCTTTTGGTGGCGTCCTTTGTGGAAGGTTATAAATATCTGGGACTTTATATGGTTATCTTTTATGCAGCGCTTATCGGTGTTCCGAAGGAACTGGAGGAGGCTGCGATCATGGACGGCACCAATGTGGTGCAGCTTTACAGACATGTGAAGATTCCGTATATCAGGCCTGTTATCATTGCCAACTGCGTACTGGTGCTGAACGGATCTCTGCGTTCCTTTGATATTTCCTTCCTCCTGACAAAAGGAGGACCCGGCAATTCATCGGAGCTTATGTCCACATATATGTATAAACAGGCATTTTCCAGTATGAAATACGGATATGGAAGCGCAGTTGCCATGGCGATCGTGGCGATCTGTCTGTTGGTTGGGTTTGTATTCAGGAGAGTTACGGAAAGGGGTGAGGAAGCATGAATATGAGGACAAAAAAGAATTTCTTTACCGGATGTAAGTTGCTGGCAGGGGGGCTGCTGCTGGTCCTCCAGGTATATCCGATCTTTTATGTGATCATGTCCAGTATGAAGACAACCGATGACTTTAGGCACCTGGCTTCCTATGCCCTGCCGAGAGCAGTTGATTTCAGCAACTATATCAAAGTATTTACCACAAGCCCCATGCTGACTTACTTTAAGAACAGCATCATCATTACGGTAGGTGTGCTGGTCCCACTGCTTTTGATAAGCTTTATGGCGGGATTTGCTCTGAGCAAGATCCAATTTAAGGGAAATAAAAAAATACTTTCCTATTTCCTTCTGGGACTGATGCTGCCATTTCAAGTGGCGCTGATTCCCCTGTTTACGATCTTCAGTAAAATGAACATGTTAAATACATATCCGGCAATCATACTTCCGCAGATTGCATTTTCCCTTTCCTATTCGATCCAGCTTTTTTACTCCTTCAGTAAATTTTTGCCGGATGAGATTGTGGAAGCTGCCATCATTGACGGCTGTACGCCCATGAAGACATTCTTCCGGATCATTTTTCCCATGTCTACGAATTCCATCCTGACTGTGGCTACCATGCAGGGGGTATTTACCTGGAACGACTTCATCAATGCCTATACCTTTACCCGATCTACGGACATGAAGACCGTGACACTGGGGCTGAATGACTTTGTGGGATTTATGGGGACTACAGACTGGGGCGCCACGTTTGCGGCTATCACGGTCACAGTGCTGCCAACGTTCCTGTTTTATTTTTTTACCAATAAATATATGCTGAGCGGACTGACCGCCGGGGCGGTCAAGGGCTGACACGGTACCGCTTACTATGAGAAAGAGAGGATTTTAATATGAATAAGCTTTACTATCAATTTCCGGAAACCTGGTTTGGTGACTGCATGCCTTTTGGGTATAAGGACAAATTTTTTCTTTACCACCAGAGAGATACCAGAAAACCCGGCCCTTTCGGAGAACCCTTCGGATGGGACCTGGCTGTCACTTCAGATTTTGTGAAGTATGAGGACTGCGGTGTGGCTGTGCCGCGGGGAACCGACGAGGAGCAGGACCAGTTTATATTTGCAGGCAGTGTGTTTGAGGCAGAAGGGCAGTTCCACATCTTTTATACAGGCTATAACCGGGATTATCCGGCACAGGGAAAGGCCTCCCAGGTGTTGATGCACGCAGTGAGTGATGACCTTTATCATTGGACAAAGACACAGGAAGCACTCACGTTCTGCCCCCAGGATGGGTATGATCCGGATGACTGGAGAGATCCTTTTGTCATCTGGAATGAGGAGGCACAGGAATACCTGCTCATATTAGGCGCCAGAAAGATCGGACCAAAAACAGAGCAGACAGGGCGCACCGTAAAATTTACTTCAAAGGATTTGAAGAACTGGGAATTTAAAGGTGACTTCTGGGCACCAGGATTGTATACCATGCATGAAATGCCGGATCTGTTTCAAATAGGAGACTGGTGGTATCATATCATCTCCGAGTACAGCGATAAAAATAAGATCATCTACCGTATGAGCAGAAGCCTTGACGGCCCGTGGATCGCGCCCGTGGATGATGCCTTTGACGGAAGGGCGTATTATGCGGGAAGAACCTTCTGTCTGAACGGGCAGAGGATCCTGTTTGGCTGGGTGCCCACAAAAGAGGACTGTGATGACAGGAAAAATTTTGAGTGGGCAGGCACATTTGTGGCCCATGAGGTATATCAGCGTCAGGACGGGAGCTTAGGGGTAAGGATACCGGATACCGTATGGGAGGCATTCGGAACACGGGAGAGTATCCCGGATGTGAGGCTTGAAAGTCCTTATGCCAGAATGGAGAAGGTACTTGCAGAAGAATGTGGTGACCTGTACTCTTTTGAAGCGGACATTACCTTTTCAGAAGACACCCGGTCATTTGGGATCCGGGTACTGGAAAACGAGGAGACGGCACAGTCTTATCAGTTTATCTTCCCGGTTGGGGAAAACAAGTATGTCTTTGAAAAGAATCCAAACTGGCCCTGGTTCGGATGTATGAACATCGGGTTGGAACGCCCTATTACGCTTCAGGCAGGTGAAACTTATCATGTGCGGATGATACTGGATGACACCATAGTGACCTTATATGTGAATGGGGTGGCTCTTAACAGCAGAATCTATGAAAAACTGGGGGATGCACTGAGTATATTTGTGACGGACGGTACAGTGGAGGTCAGTAATATCTCCATTGCCAGAGGGTTGTCGGGGAAAGAAAAATAAGATCTGCGCAGTTCCGGTGCAAATCTCTCCAAAGCAGCAGTTGTGCCAGTGTAACCGTTCAGACAGGTCTGGGCATTCACTGCGCTGACCGTATGAATGCGTTGTGGCAGTAAGCATCCGGTCCATCGCGAAGCGGTTTTTAATGGCTGGATGTTTGAAATAGTCCATAGAGGTCTGCGCATATACTGGGCTGACCGTATGAAAAAGTAGTGCCGGCAGGTATCCAGCCCATCGCCAAGAGATTTTTTATGGTTGGATGTGTAATAGTTCAGCTTGTCTGAACTGTTGCAGATCAGTAGTTAATTTATCATAAATAATTTGCATATGCTGACTTCTATATGGTATAATGAAACAAGAATTCCTCTGCCTGTGCGGAGGAGACGTATGAATCAAAACAGAAAACTGGCAAAACTCTTATTTAAAGATAATTTTATGTTTGGCGCAGTAATGGTAAATGAGGAGATCTGCCGTGATTTCCTGGAAATGGCAGTGGGGTTTCCCATTGAAAAGGTGGAGATCAGTAAAGAGAAAAGCATGATCTACCATCCGGAATACCGTGGTATACGGCTTGATATTATCGCCCGGGATGAAAACAGGACTCATTATAATGTAGAAATGCAGGTTGCCCGAAAATCCCATATGGAAAAAAGAGCAAGATACTATCACAGTCAAATGGATATGGAATTGCTGCTGATCGGAGAGGACTACAGAGAACTGCCCGCAGCCTACGTGATCTTTATCTGCGATTTTGACCCATTCGGACAGAAAAAATACCGCTACACCATCCGGAACACCTGTGCGGAAACAGGGTTACCCATTGCGGACGGCAGTACCACCATTTTTTTAAGTACCTGCGGAAAAAATGAGTCGGAGGTACCAACAAAGCTGGTTAAATTTCTTAAATTTGTCAAGGCTGATCTAACAGACAGTGTCCGGGATTATCAGGATGACTTTATCCGAAAGATCCAGGAATTTATGGAACATGTCAGGAGCAGCCGGGAAATGGAGGAGAAGTTTATGTTGCTGGAAGAGTTATTGAAAGACGAACGAGCGGAAGGCAGACTGGAAGGCAAAGCAGAAGGTAAGCTGGAAGGTAAAGCAGAAGGCAAAGCGGAATCCGTTCTGCTTCTGCTGCAGGATTTAGGTTCGGTATCTGAGGAACTCAGGAATAAGATTTTGAAAGAGCAGGATATGGATATTCTTCTAAAATATCTGAAACTGGCAGCACGCGCGGAATCCATGGCGGATTTTGTGAAAGAAATGGATAAAATCTAAGCAGCTTTTCTAAAAAGTATAAAAGTGGATGCTGCAGGCATATCATCTGCCTGCAGCACCCTGTCTTACAAATCTATGCCGTATCAGGCATAAAACCAATCCTACAATCAATCATAGGTAACTGTTCAGTACCTTCCCAGTTACGGGCAAAAATCTATGCAGAATCGCCTTCGGCGATGGGATTTTTGCTAGCAGCTCAAGGTTTTCTTACGGTCGGTGCAGTAAATGCGCAGACCTACTGGATAGTTACGATCATAGATTCAAATAACAGACAGAGGAATTCTAATAGCCAGTTTCCCTGAAATATGATAGTATAAAACTACATGAATGCGTGTTCTGCAAAATCATAGAACTCAATCCTGATATATGCAGAAGCGCCAAACATTATAGGAAGTTTGTGAGGCCATCACGCTGCCCATCACAGAGGGAACAGTAACCTATCACGTAACGATTCAGTAGGTCTGCGCATTCATTGCGCTGACTGTAAGAAAGTGTACCACGGCCAAGCAAAGATCCCATCGCCAAAGGCGATTCTGCATGGATTTTTGCCTGTAACTGTGAGGATACTGAACAGTTACCCTATCACATAAAAAAGGAGAATACATCGGATGAAAAATCATGTAACAGGACTGCAGCACATCGGAATCCCAACAAATAATATGAAAAAAAGTCTGGAGTTCTACGAGAAATTGGGGTTTGAAAACATTTATCAGGTAAAGAACGGAAAAGAGACTGTGGTTTTTCTCAGATATGAGAACCTGACACTGGAGATTTATGAAAACGGCGCCGCTCTGGGGCGTGACGGCAGTGTGGACCATTTTGCCCTTGATACAAAACATGTGGAAGAGCTATACCTGCAAATGAAGGAGGAGGGGTATACCATGCTCACACCTGGAATCAACAGCCTTCCTTTCTGGGAAAAAGGAATAAAATTCTTTATTATAGAAGGGCCGAACAAGGAGAGGATTGAATTCTGTGAGATTCTGTAGGAGGAGACATATATGAGGAGAGCAGTATTTGGAATCGTGGGCGCTGGTTGGAGGGCTGAATTTTTCCTGAGAGCAGCAAAAGAACTTCCGGAATTTTTAAAGGTCAGCATTGTGGTGGAGCGGAACCAGGAAAAAGGGAAACGACTGGAAGAGCAGTGGGGTGTTAAAGTTCTGCCGGATCTGGATGCTATGGCAGTGTGCAGAGATGAGGTGGAATTCCTGGTTATGTGTCTTTCACCCGGGGTGATGCCAAAGATGCTTGCAAGGGCTTCGGAACTGGGGTTTTATGTGCTCAGTGAAACCTTTGCACTGGACTGTGTGGACGCTATTGAAGAATATTATCATAAGATCAAGGAACCTTCCAGGGTACAGTTTGCAGAGCAGTATTGGCTGCGGCCTGCCCATATGGCAAGGCTGGCAGTCATCCGATCCGGGAGGATCGGCTGTGTGACGCAGGCGCAGATTTCCGTAGGACATGGGTACCATGGGGTCAGTCTTCTGAGGAAATATCTGGATGTGGGGTTTGAAAACTGCGAGATCAGGGCATGGGAATTTGCGAATCCCATTGTGGAAGGCCCGGGACGAGACGGATACCCTGAGAAAGAGCACATCGTACAGGAAAAACAGCAGTTTGCAGTGCTTGATTTTGGCGGGAAATGGGGTGTGTTTGATTTCACGGAGGAACAGTATTTTTCTAAGATCCGTGGCAGCAGAGTGTTGATCCGGGGAGATAGAGGAGAAATCGAAAACAATACCATCCGCTGTCTGAGAGATTACAAAACCCCTGTAGAATACACCATGACGAGAAGTGGATCAGGGATAGATGAGGGGCTGGGTGCCCCTGTGATCGAGGGGATACAGGCAGCAGGAGAATGGCTGTACACCAACCCGTTCAAAAGGCCAAGGCTCAGTGACGAGGAGATCGCCGTAGCGGATGCAGTCTGGAAAATGCACCAATATGTATGCGGTGGGGAGAGCTTTTACTCCTTGGAGGAGGGCTGCCAGGACCAGTATCTGGACTGCATGATCCGAAATGCCATAAAATCCGGGAAAAGCGTGAAGACAGAAAGCCCAAGCTGGGCAAAGAGACGATAAAGGAAGTCATGACAAGTATCACGCGGGCAGCGTGAAGATCCTTTCCATTTTAGATTCAAGAAGGAGACACAGCAATGGAAAATAAAGAACAGCAGCATAAGCGCCGTGTCCGCTACAAAGGCACTCATCCAAGAAATTATAAAGAAAAGTACAAAGAACTGCAGCCTGAAAAATACGCGGATACCATCCAAAAGGTCATTGAAAAAGGCAGTACGCCGGCAGGAATGCACATCTCCATCATGGTAAAAGAGGTCCTGGATTTTCTGCAGATACAGCCTGGACAGCGGGGACTGGATGCCACCCTGGGGTATGGCGGCCATACGTCAAAAATGCTGAATTGCCTGCAGTCCAAAGGCCATATCTATGCTCTGGATGTGGATCCCATTGAGATGGAAAAGACAAGGGCGCGGCTGCAGAAAAAAGGGTATGGCCCGGAGATCCTGACCATTTTGCAGAAAAATTTTGCGGACATTGACCAGGTGGCAGAGCAGGCGGGAAAGTTTGACTTTGTTCTGGCAGATTTGGGCGTATCCTCCATGCAGATAGACAATCCGGACCGTGGATTTTCTTATAAAACAGACGGTCCTTTAGATTTAAGGCTGAACCCGGAAAAGGGCGTTTCCGCTGCACAGCGTTTGGAAGAAGTGACCCAGGAAGAACTGGAGGGAATGCTCATAGAGAATGCAGACGAGCCTTTTGCAAAGGAGATCGCAAGAGCTGTTATGCAGGAATCAAAAAAAGGGAACCATATATCCACCACCACACAGCTTCGGGGAGTGATAGAGAAAGCGCTGTGCCGCGTCCCTGAAAAGGAGAGGGAGGAGGCAGTGAAAAAATCCTGCCAGAGGACCTTTCAGGCGCTGCGGATAGATGTGAACAGTGAGTTTGAAGTGCTGGAAGCATTTTTGGAAAAACTGCCGGATGTTTTGGCGGAAGGCGGGCGTGCGGCAATCCTGACCTTCCATTCAGGGGAAGACAGACTGGTAAAAAAATCCTTCAAGCAGTTGAGTAAGGCAGGGATATACAGAGAAACGGCCACAGAAGTCATCCGGCCGTCCGCGGAAGAATGCAGAAGAAATCCACGGGCAAGGTCTACGAAAATGCGCTGGGCCATCAAAGCATAACAGGAAAAGATCATGCTGACAGACATCATACAAAAGAAGCTGAAACAACTCCCGGACGCCCCCGGTATTTATAAAATGCTGGACGCAGAGGGCAGGGTCATCTATATTGGAAAGAGCAAGTGTTTAAAGAAGCGTGTCAGCTCTTATTTTGCACCGGAACCCAAGTGGGAGAAAGCGAAAAAAATGTCTCCCTTTATCCGGGATATGGATTATACGGTAACGGATACACACCTGGAGGCAATGCTTTTGGAGTGCAGGTTGATCAAGCAGATACGCCCTTATTTTAATGTCATCATGAAGTCAGATGAAAAGTATGTGTATCTGGAACTGGGAACGGACAGGAGGAAAAGCCCTCTGGCAGTCAGTTATACAAAGACAGAAAACAGTTACGGACCGGTGAGGAGCCGGAGGAGCCTGGAAGAGCTAGTGGATAGCATGCAGAACCTGTATCCGCTGGAGGAAAGAGAGGGGGAGGGGATAGACTTTTCCTACCACCTTTTTCCGGAGAGCCTGTCAGAGGAGCGTTTTCTCTCTAACCGCCGGATCCTGCAGAAAATATGTGAAAACCCCTCTGTGATGCAGGCATTTCTGCGGACTGTGGAAAACCATATGCACAGCGCCGCAGAAAAACAGAAGTTTGAGATGGCAGTGCGGTACCGGGATCTGGCGGACAAACTGAGATATCTGGATAAAGGCCTGCATGCTTACCGGGAGCTGACAAGCAGGGATATCATTTATACGGTGGCACTGGAGGAGGGGTACAAACTGTTCTATATCCGGAACGGACTGGTCATCCATTCCCGGAAAACCATGGAGAATAGCAGGCGCCAAAGAAACCGGTTGATCAAGGAAACAGAGAAGACAGCAGACGGTACAGAGCAGCAGATATCGGAAAAAGAAAGCGTGGATTACCGTTCTATTGTATATACGGAACTTTCAGAGGCAGATGAAAAAGCCATTACTTACATAGGAAAAAGCACAGCAGACATAAACAGAAATGAGGAACCATATGAGCACAAACACGGACCGGAATCTGAAAATAGTAAAAGGTATCCATGAGTCCGCACATTTTCATCCGGAGATGGAACTTATTTTCGTCATCGAAGGGAATATGACTGCGGAGATCAGGGATAAGCGGTATCATTTGAAAAAAGAAGATTTGATCCTGATGAATTCCGGGGTTACCCACAGCCTGGAGGCCTTTCAGGATACCATCTTCTGCTGTGTCAGATATTCTTATGAGATCCTGTCAGAGGTCATGGAAAATGAAAACTGCATCTTTACATGCAACAGTGTGAATGATACAGAGCGCAATTATGAAGAGCTTAGAAAGATATGCAGAGAACTGATGTATCAGTATGTAAAACAGACGCACAGCACCCAATGCCTCCTAAAGAGTCTGCTGTTTAAACTGTTGGATTGTCTCATTGAGAACTACCGGCTGAACAGTAATATGGAAAATATGAGCAAAGCGGACAATGATGTAAGGCTGCAGCAGATCTTTCAGTATGTGAGCAGAAATTTCCGGTACAGCCTGAGTCTGTCTGAACTGGCAGAGCGTATGTTTGTATCCACCGCCACACTGTCTCGTTTTTTTAAGAAGCAGACAGGTATCTATTTCGCAGATTATGTGAAAAATGTCCGTGTAAGGTATGCCATGCAGGAACTGCTGTATTCAGACAGCAATATTACCAAGATAGCTGTGGACTGCGGTTTCTCCAACCCCTCTGTGTTCAACAAAGCATTTCGTGATATTTACGGACTGTCTCCCTCGGATTACAGGCGCCAGAAAAAAGCACAGGCACAGGAAAAAGAAGACCGGGACAGGAAACTGCGGGAAGAACTGCTCCGGGAATTGAAGGAAAGACAAATAGGAGAAAAAAGGCTTTCCCCGGCAGGCAGAATTTCTGTGGCTGTGGATGCGGAGCAGGGGGCTCCTTACAGAAAGAATTGGAACAAAGTTTTGAACATTGGCTCTGTATATAACCTGACACTGGCAAACCTGCAGTATCATACGCTGCATCTGATGGAACAGCTTGGATTTGGGTATGTGAGAGTTTGGAATGTATTTTCCAGGAAGCTGATGATAAGCGACGGAAAAAGGATTGGTGGTTATAATTATGATAAACTGGATGTAGTTCTGGATTTCCTGGTATCCCACCACGCGCTGCCGTTTTTGGATTTGGGAAGAAGACCGGACACGGCCATCAGATCAGAAGGGCAGTCCATTTTCTATGAGGAGGAATATATTGATTTTGGGTCCAGGGAAATATGGGAAGCTCAGTTGAAAGATTTTATCCACCATATCGTGAAACGTTATGGCAAGGAGGAAGTCAGCCAGTGGATCTTTGAACTTTCCAGGGACAGTAACCATGAGCGGAACAGCCCTTATTACCAGGGGGAGGGATATGATTATTTCCGGGTCTTCCGGTATGCATATGGAGTGATAAAGTCTGTTGTAAAGGATGCCCAGGTTGGCGGGCCTATGGGGATCATTGAAAAAGACCAGGTGTTTTTGAAGAGATTTCTGACGCTCTGTGTGGAACATGACTGTGTGCCGGATTTTGTGTCATTTCTCCTGTTTCCCTATGAGACGAAGGAGACGGGCGGAACTATTGTATATAAACGGGCAGTGAGAGAAAACTTTGAAACAGAGCAGATAGAGATGATGCGGGAGATCCTGGACAGTCTGGATATTCCAAAATGCAAGCTTTACATCACAGAGTGGAATAATTCCATCTCAAACAGAAATTATCTCAATGACAGCTGCTTCCGGGCCGCCTATATCGCGCGAAAGCTGTCTGAGATAGGGGATTCGGTGGATCTGATCAGTATTTGGATGGGGTCTGACTGGGTGAGCAGCTATTATGATACCGTAGGGATCGCAAACGGCGGCAGCGGGATCCTCACAAAGGATAGTATACGCAAACCCGCATATTTTGCCCTTCAGTTTATGAATGAACTGGGGGATACGCTTCTTTCTAAGGGAGACCATTATATTATCACCAGAAAAGGAAAACAGAGCTACTATATGATCTGTTTTAATTTCAAATGGTATAGCAGTAACTATTTTCTGCGGGACGAAAACATTCAAAATCCGGAAGTGCTGGCAGATATATTTGAAGATGACCAGCCCGTTAAGCTGGAGATCGAGCTGGAGGATATGCCTGTCAATGAGAAATTTATTATCAAAAGGCGGACAGTCAACCGGGAGAAAGGCAGTATCCTCAGCGAATGGAAGAGATTCCAGTATGAAAATGACCTGGACGGCAGTGATGTAAAGTATTTACGGGAAACCTGCATTCCGGGTCTGAGTATGGAGAAAAGAGAAACGGGAAAAGGCAGACTGCAGTTTGATGTGACTTTACAGGAACATGAGATTTCCATGATCCATATCTATCAGGATCTAGCATAAGGAAGAACATGCTCTGGAGCGTGTTTGAAAACTCATTCCGACAATCTGCACGCCCCACTTTGCGGTATATTTGCCCCAATTCGGTCAACCTAGCCCGCTGCGCCTCCCTCATTGGGGCCAGATTTCCCACAAAGCGCGACGCACAGCTTGCCGAAAGCAATTTCCCAACATGCTCTTAGACAGAAACAGCCAGTCCATAAAATTTATGGGCTGGCTGTTTTGAGGTGTTTTAGTGCAACATATATACTACGATTGTTGCAACTGAGGAAAAAGAAAAGAGGAAGACGCAATAAACGACCGATTATACGAAACCAGAGAAAGGTACGGATGCCAAAAAGCCTGTATAGTTAAACCATGAAATACAGAGATATCTCTTGGAGCCGGGCAGACCGGGTTATGCAGGCTCATTACTGAAAAGGAGAAAAATGATGGAATATAAGAAAAGAGCATCTAAGGCGGCAGTCATATGCTACGGATTTGGGGATTTGGCATCGCAGTTTGTCTGGACCTTTGTGGGTTCCTATCTGACCGTGTTTTATACGGATGTGGTAGGTCTGGCACCGGTTGTTGTTTCCGTGATCATGATGGGGGCACGTATCTGGGATGCGGTGAATGATCCCATGATGGGGGCTATAGCTGAGAGGACACGCTCCAAATTCGGACGCTTCAGGCCGTACATAGCGTTTGGCTGTCCCATTCTGGCAATTATGGGAGTGCTGACGTTTACCAATCCCTTTGGAGGAAGTTCCAAAGCAGGAATTATCTGGGCGGCAGTCACTTATATTGTGGCAGGAATGATATACACGTTGACGAACATCCCGTATGGGGCCTTGGCAGGCGTCATGACGGAGGATGCAGATCAGAGAAACCAGATCAATACATCAAGAAATATCGGTATGAATCTTGGCATGGTGATCGTCAATGCCTGTTCCGCCACCCTGCTGCTGAAATTTTCAGGCGCCGGTGCGGAGGTGGCAGACGAACATGGATATATGATGACAGCAGTGATCTACGGATGTATATCCATTCCCCTGTTTTTGATGGTATTTTTCACTGCAAAAGAGAATGTTCAGCCGGTCTCAGGCGTACAGAAATTTTCATTTAAAGATACCATCAACAACCTGATCAAAAACAAGTATCTGATGATCGTCACCCTTATTATGACCCTGCAGATGACAGCATTTATGGGGAGGATCGCAGTGACAGCGTACTATGTGATCTACTGTCTGGGTTCTTTTACCATGATAGCACTGATCATGACCATTCCATCCATCGGCGGCATTATAGGCTCCCTGTTTGTGCCGGCAGCAGCCAAGAGATTCGGCAAGAGGAATGTGCTGATGGGCTCTATGATCGTGCAGGGGATTGGTCTTTTAGTCATCTATTTCGCACCCTTTGACAACATGAAAATGGTACTTGCCGGATGCTGGATCTTCGGTCTGTTCAACGTTGGTTTTCCCATGACACTTTCCATGGTGGCTGACTCAGTGGACTATATGGAACTGAAAACAGGCATCCGCACAGACGGGACCGCCTATGCTACATACGGACTGGCAACAAAAATAGGAAATGCCATCGGCGGTGCGGTGGGAGTCCTTCTCTTGGGATTTTTCGGTTACGTTGCCAATGCACAGCAGACCACCCAGGCCATGAGAGGGATCAATATCGTAGTCAATCTGATTCCGGCTATTATCTTTTTCCTTGCAGCGGCAGCATGTCTGCTTTGGAAAATGAGTGACAAAGACGCGGACCATATCCGTGGACAATTAAGAGAAAAAGCAAAACAGGAGGAAATAAATCATGAAAAATAACAAATTACAGGTAGCAGTGATCGGATGCGGGGGGATTGCAAACCAGAAACATTTTCCGGCTCTTATTTCCCAGGCAGACAAATGTGAGATCGTCGCATTCTGCGATATCCAGGCGGAAAGAGCTGAGAAAGCAGCAGAAAAATACGGGGCAGAAGGTGCAAAAGTATACACAGATCATAAGGAATTATTAAAAGACTCGGAAATCGACGTGGTGCATGTGTGCACGCCTAATGTAGCACACTGCCCCATTACGGTAGACGCGTTCGAGGCGGGAAAACATGTATTATGTGAAAAGCCTATGGCAGCCACAACCGAGGATGCACAGAAGATGATGGATGCCTGGAGAAAATCCGGAAAGAAGTTTACCATTGGATACCAGAACCGTTTCCGCACAGATGCCCAGGCTTTGAAACGGGCCTGTGACGAGGGGAAGCTGGGTGAGATTTACTTTGCAAAGGCCCATGCAGTCAGAAGAAGAGCGGTTCCCACCTGGGGGGTATTTCCTGATAAAGCAAAGCAGGGCGGCGGTCCCCTGATCGATATCGGAACCCATGCGCTTGACATTACGCTCTGGTGTATGGATAACTACAAACCGGCCACGGTGACAGGCTCCGTGTTTGAAAAATTAGGCCATCTGCCGGAGGCAGCAGAGGGCAATATGTTCGGTCCCTGGGACCCGGAAACCTTCCAGGTGGAAGATTCTGCGTTTGGATATGTGAAGATGGAAAACGGTGCAACTATTTTTCTGGAATCTGCCTGGGCGCTGAATGTGAAAGACTCCAGAGAAGCTGCCACAACCCTGTGCGGGACAAAAGCAGGTGCGGAGATGGTTGGCGGGATGAGCCAGGAGGGATATGACCTGGTATTCAATGAGACCACAGGCGGTCTGCTCACAGAGGAACATATATCCGATACAGGTGCTATCGCATTTTTTGAGGGGAACGGCGGTGGTTCCCCTGAGGTGAAAGAGTGTAAACAGTGGCTGGAGGCGATCCTGGAGGACAAAGAGCCGCTGGTGAAACCGGAACAGGCATTTGTTGTGACACAGATTTTGGATACCATTTATAAATCCGCAAAAGCAGGAAAAGAGATCAAACTGGATTAAGGAGAGAGGAATATGTCAGAGATTAAGACTTGTGTAAGCCTCTACAGCTTACAGGACGAGTATTTGAATAAACGCATGAGCCTTAGGGATATCATGTATTTTGTTAAGGAGAAAGGGGCCGAGGGGATAGAGATCCTTCCGGACCAGATGCTGAAAAATGCGCCGGATATTGCAGATGAAACTGTTTCGGAATGGCATGCACTCCTGGCCGAAACCGGTCTGAAACCTGTGATCGCAGATGTATTTCTGAACACCAATCTGTACAAAAACAGAAGTCTGACCCAGAGGGAATGTGTGGAGCTTCTGGTAAAGGAAATCAAACAGGCAGACAGGCTGGGGATCCGCTTGATCCGTCTGGTGTCCATGGTCCCTTACTGGGTGCTGGAGCCTCTGCTCCCCTTCTGTGAACAGTACGACGTGTCGGTGGCGTTGGAAGTACATGCAGGCATGGCTTTTGATATCCCTGAGACAAAGGCATTTATTGATGAGATGCGGCGGCTGGACAGCAAATATATAGGACTTGTCATTGATACGGGCATATTCTGCCGCCGGTTTCCCCGGGTGGTAAGGGAATATGAGACGGCAAACGGTACAAGCCCTGGGGTGTTTGATTATATTGACACCTTGTTTGAAAAGGGCACGGACCTGCACCGTGTTTTAAGAGAGAACAATTTTGTCTATCCAAAAGAACTGGAGGATGCCATCAGATCAGAGCACGATAGAATGTTTGTGCCTCTGTGTGACGGATATGAGAATTATGACTTTGATGTACTGGACGAATATATGCCTTATATCAAACATTTCCACCTCAAGCTGTTCGAGATGACAGAGGAGGGGCCGGAGTATTCCATGGATTATAAAGGGCTTTTAACCTACCTCCATGACCATGGCTACAAGGGGTATGTGGCGGCGGAATATGAAGGGAACCGCTTTACACTTCCCGGCAGACCAATGGTGGAAAAAGAACAGGTGGCAGCCCAGCTTGCTTTCATAAAACAGTGTTTAAAAGAGATTCAGGGACAGGAGGAATCATATGTTTGACAATAATGTTTTTTTGGAAAATACATGTGTGAACGTGGTGGAGAGCGGAGAAATCACAGGATATGAGCTGCAGACAAACATCACCTATTACAGAGGAATCCCCATGTCCATGATAGAATACATCCGGATTTCGGAGGATGGCAAGGAAGTCCCAAAGGAAGATATACGCATTTCTGTGGACAAAAAAGACTGGTTTACTTTACAGGAGGCAGAGACGGTCACATCCTATAAATGGGAGTACGGAGAGCCTCTGTATATCCGGGTCATGAAGACGGGCGGCCTTACAAAAGGCGTCCATAAAGTGAAACTGACAGTTGCAACCAGAACCGCCTATATCCCGGTTCCCCTGGAAGGCATCCGGGAGCGGGAAGTGACGATTTCATAGAACAGGATGAATAAAATGAGAAAGAAAAATGTACTGGGCCTGTCCTTTGGAAGAAGGCTGGCAAACACAGATATTATGGTAAAAACAGCACTGATGGAGTGCGAAAAGGCAGGTTGTGAAGTGCGGTTTATCCGTGTGGATGAGCTGGAGATCAAGCCGTGCACGGGCTGCATTTCCTGTGTTGTGGGAATGACCACAGGACGGGGAAAAGGGGGCTGCCCCATAAAGGATGATTTTTATATCCTGGATGAAGCGCTTATGGCGTGTGATGCTGTCATAGTGGGTTCCCCTGCTTATGTGCTGAGCCCAACAGGCAGATTTAAAACTGTCTGTGACAGGATCGGACCTTCTCACGATATCACATTCAGAAAAGCGGCGTTTGAGGAAGGACTGGGCGCCGGAAAAGACAGAGAAAAGCTGCCGGATGAGAGAAGCTTTAAAAAGAGAGTGGGCGCACTTATTTCCGTGGGCGGGGCTATGACAAAGAACTGGCTCTCCTTCATGCTTCCCACCATGTATGAATTCACCATGTCCATGGGGATTGATGTGATCGACATGCATGAATATCACGGCGCCATGGCCTGTGAACATGTTCTTGGTAATGAAGCACAGATAGAACGCATGAGAAAAATGGGAAAGAACATTGCCGCGGCCCTTGCCGCCGGGAGTGAGGAAGAACGCACTGCATGGCGGGGAGAGGAGGAGGGCATCTGCCCGGTCTGTCACTGTAACATGCTGACAGTGTCAAAGGACAGCACTGCCGTAGAATGCCCGGTCTGCGGGATTTCCGGTACGCCTGCATGGGTGAACGGCAGGATGAATGTACATTTCAGCCAGGAAGAACAGAACCGTTCCAGGCTTCGGTGGAACGGGAAGCTGGAACATTCCACTGAGATCAAGACAAGAGCAGTGGGGCCGGGTCAGATACAGGATCTGAAAGAACTGCTGGAACCGTACAAAGGGTATGGGGAATGATATTCCCGGAATGAGAGAGGAGAAAATAGTATGAAATTAGGCTTTATCACAGCAATCTGTGATGGAATGACATTTGAGGAAGTGGTGGATTTTGCCGCATCTCATGACCTGGAATGCCTGGAAGTGGCATGCTGGCCCCGGGGAAAAGCGCAGAGAAGATATGCCGGTGTAAGCCATATTGATGTGGAGGCAATGAATGAGGAAAAAGCAGCATACCTTACTGCTTACTGTCAGAAAAAGGGGGTGGAGATCTCCTCCCTTGCCTACTATCCCAACACACTGGACCCGGATCCTGAGAAACGGGCTTCCTATATAAAGCATCTGTATAAGCTCATAGATGCATCTGCCATGCTGGGTGTGAATATGGTCACAACCTTTGTGGGCAGGGACCCGAAAAAAACAGTATCGGAGAACTTGGAAACCGTAAAAGAGGTGTGGCCGCCAATTGTAAAATATGCGGAGGAGAAGGGCGTAAAAATTGCAATTGAGAACTGCCCTATGCTTTTTACCGAGGATGAATGGCCGGGCGGACAGAATCTGATGACAAGCCCGGCAAACTGGAGAAAAGTGTTTGAGATCCTGGACAGTCCCAACTTTGGGATCAATTATGATCCCTCCCATTTTGTGTGGCAGCAGATTGATTATATCAAGCCAATCTATGAATTCAGGGATAAGATCTTCCATGTGCACTACAAGGATATCAAAGTATATGAGGATAAGCTGGCAGATGTGGGGACTATGGCCGTGCCCTTAGAATATATGTCTCCGAAACTTCCGGGGCTGGGAGATGTGGACTGGGGAAACTATGTATCAGCCCTGACAGACATCGGATATGACGGATACACCTGCATTGAGGTGGAAGATAAGGCATTTGAAAAAGACCTGGAGGATGCGAAAAAAGCGGTGGTCCTGAGTGCCAGGTATTTAAGGAACTTTGTGATTTGACCAAAAGGCAGTGCGGCAGGTACGGGACCACATGTCTTAGGTCATGAGCAGTAAAGGGGACAGAGATGTCCGTCTGATAAAGGGGATTTTAATATGGAAGATATCAGGATAGGTATTGTGGGCCATGGGTTTATGGGGCATGAGCATGAAAATATGCTGACGAAAATGGAAGGATTCCGGGTGATAGGGATCTCCGACCTTGACCAAGAACAGTTAAAGGATGTAAAGGATGGCATCAAAAGATATGCGTCCAATGAAGAATTGATGCAGGATCCGGAGGTCCAGGTGGTACTGATCGCTGCCAACAACAACCGGCATCACGATCTGGTCATTCAGGCAGCCAGAGCAGGAAAGGATATTATCTGTGAAAAACCGGTAGCCATGAATGTGGAGGAACTTGACCATATGGTCAGCGTGGTGAAGGAGTGCGGCGTCAGATTTACTGTGCACCACCAGCGGCGGCTGGACAGGGATTTCCGCATTATGAAGGAAATTTATGACCAGAGGAAGCTAGGTGAGGTATATACATTAAAAAACAGCCTGTACGGCTTCAACGGCAACATGCACGACTGGCATGTATACATCAGTGAGGGCGGCGGTATGCTTTACGACTGGGGCGTTCATCTTCTGGATCAGGTTCTGTGGATGATGCAGGGCGCCAAAGTAAAGACTGTTTTTGCGGATCTGAGAAATATCATCAATTTTGAGGTGGATGACTATTTTAAGATCCTAATGAAATTTGACAATGGGATCACAGCTGAGGTGGAACTGGGCACGTATTTTCTGACGGATAAAATGCATGAGAAATGGTTTGAGCGCCATTGGATCATGGGAGGGAATAAAGGCACCGCGTATGTGGACGGTTTTGAACCCCAGGGGAAGATCGTACGGACCGCGCATCTGCTGAAAAACGTGGATGGAAAACGCACCATGACGGCAGCAGGGCCTACCCGTTCGTTTGGCCCGCCGGCAGAGGGCACCATCCTCACAGAGGATATCCCGGCGGTTTCCACCTGTCATGAGGATTATTTTGAGAACTATAAAAAAGCTTATTTCGGTGAGGAAGACTTTCTGGTGAAAATTCCGGAGACGAGAAGAGTCCTTGCGCTGATGGAAGCAGTAAGAGAATCCGCCCGAACAGGGGAATCCGTCAGATTTGAGTCTTGATGTAACAGTACAGACAGGTCTGCGTATTCACTGCGCTGACCAGCCCATCGCGAAGCGATTTTTAATGGCTGGATGCGTAACAGTTCAGCTTGTCTGAACTGTTACGTCTTGAAAATAAATGCTTTGGTTTAAGAAAAGTCCCGGTTTACATGTCCGTCCGGCAAGAGTATAATAAATACAAAACATTGTAACTGGCCGGGAAACAGCCGTGACAGGAGGTAAATATGGACGAGTATTACATTCCGGATAAGGAGTACAGCAAAGAGTACAGACGCCAGTGCTGGGAGATGGCTACGGGGCTTCAGGCTGTGGATGGTCTGGTACCCAGTAAGTATTTATATGAGCTTGCCAAGGACAATATTGAAGGAAACTATACAAATGAAGAGATAGAGGAATTATTGTACCGGAAATATGAAAATGAGACAGAGAAAGAAAAGAGATCCAGACAAAAAGAAGCGGATCTGGTTTCAAACAGGATTGTCCGTCTACTTTCAGATGAGGCTTTTTCCTTTTCTCCGGTAATGCTGAAATATATACACAGGTCATTGTTTCAAGATATTTACTCCCATGCCGGTACGTTCAGAAACTATAATATCAGCAAGGATGAACCTATTTTAAATGGAATTTCAGTCAAATATGCCAATTACCAAATGATAGAAGAAACTCTTTCGTATGATTTTCGTGAGGAGGAAAGAACAAAATATGCATCTCTTGATACAAAGCAGATATTGGAGAAGGTTGCCGCATTTACATCTTCTATTTGGCAAGTACATCCTTTCGGAGAGGGAAATACCAGGACAACAGCTGTTTTTATGGAATGCTATCTTAAAACCAGAGGATTTTGTGTAGATAATAGTATGTTCAAAGAGAATGCGCAGTATTTTAGAAATGCCCTGGTAAGAGCAAACTTTGCTGATTATCAGAACAGAATAGATTCAGATATGGTTTTTTTGATTCGTTTTTATGAGAACCTGCTGTTTGAAAAGAAGAATGAGCTCAGAAACCGCGATACTGTTTTAAAGCAATTGTTTTGAGACATAAAAATCCAGACGGAAGAAATAATAGGCTGACTGCCGGAAATAATATCAATGCCGGATAACTGCAGATTGGCAGTCCTCCGGCATTGGTTTCATTATTCGTTTATCTCCCCGCCGATTTCAAAAAGACGGTCCTTAAAATAGTATTTCTTATCCTCATCCGTGATCTCTTTGATCACTTTAGCCGGATTTCCCACAGCAACACAGTTGTCAGGGATATCCTTTGTGACAACGCTTCCGGAGCCGATCACCACATTGCTTCCGATATGCACGCCCGGATTGAACACCACGTTTCCACCCACCCAAACATTGTCGCCGATGGAAATTGCAATCCCATATTCCCAGCCTGAATTTCTTGTTTCCGTGTGAAGGGGATGGCCCGCTGTGTAGAGGGAGACATTGGGGGCAAACATGACATTTTTGCCAATGGTCACTTTTGCCACATCTAAAATGATACAGTTGGCGTTGGCGAAGAAATTCTCGCCCACTTCCGTATTACTGCCGTAGTCAAAGTAGATAGGCTGTTCCATCCATACGTTTTCGCCTGTCTTTCCCAGCAGCTCCTTTAATATAGAAACTCTTTTTTCTCCCTCGGAGGGACGGCACATATTAAAATCATAGCACAGCTCTTTTGCCTGTGCCCGCTCTTTGGTAAGTACGGCATCTGCCGGGTAATAGAGCATTTCTTTCAGCATACGTTCTTTTTGCGTCATAATTTATTGCCTTTCATAAATTCTTGTGATTTTCTTTATTCGGTTCTGTAAGTCCTGTGAGAATTCACCCGGCAGAAGCCGCCATTTCCAGTTTTGGCCCAGTGTGGACGGGGTATTCATACGGCATTCATTTCCAAGGCCCAGGTAATCCTGCATGGGAATAATGCACAGGCGTGCCCCGCTTCCCATAACCCGGCAGATGATTTCCCAGAACAAACTTCTGTCCGCAGTGGTGTAGTCATGCAGATAATCCCGCAGCATTTCTTTTTCTTTCTCTGAGATATCCTGATACCATCCGTTTAGGGTGGCATTGTCATGGGTGCCTGTATAGACCACGGAATTAACAGGGTAGTTGTGGGGCAGATAATCACTGGCGCACCCGGTATCTCTGGTGTCAAAGGCAAATTCAAACACTTTCATACCCGGAAATCCGCTCTCCCAAACCATATGGCGGACAGAGTCCGTCACATACCCTAGATCCTCCGCGATCACATCTTTCCAGCCCAGGACTTCCTTCATCCTGTTAAAAATTTCAATTCCGGGGCCTTTTTCCCAGTGTCCGTTCCAGGCTGTGGTGTCCCCGTAAGGTATGGAAAAATATTCATCAAATCCCCGGAAGTGGTCGATGCGCACCACATCATAGAGGCGGAAGGTGTAGGACAGCCGTTCCATCCACCAGGCAAACCCTGTGTTTCTGTGATGATCCCAGCGGTACAGGGGATTGCCCCAAAGCTGCCCGTCCGCGGCAAACCCATCCGGCGGACAGCCTGCCACAGCCACAGGGACATTATCTTCATCGAGCTGGAAGAGCTCGGGATGCGCCCAGGTGTCCGCGCTGTCATATGCCACATAGATGGGGATATCTCCGATGATCCGGATCCCCTTTTGTCCTGCATAGGATTTCAGCTTCTGCCACTGGCAGGTAAACTGAAACTGCATATATTTGTAAAACTCAATATCAAAATACAGTTTTTCCCTGTAATAGTCCAGGGCAAACCCATAACGCTTTCGGATATCCTCCGGCCATTGGTCCCAGCATTCATCCCCGAAGAAATTCTTTACTGCCATGAAGAGTGCATAATCTTCCAGCCACCAGGAATTTTCGGAACAAAAGGTCAGAAAATCCGGGTTCTGTGTGATATGGCTCCGCTCATATGCCATGCGGAGAAGTTTGAAACGGGCCTTGTATACCTTTCCGTAGTCCACAGCCCTGGGGTCCTGACCGAAGTCGGCGGCATCACACTCTTTTTGTGTGAGCACACCCTCCCGGATCAGCACTTCCAGGTCTATGAAATAAGGATTGCCCGCATAGGTGGAAAAAGACTGGTAAGGAGAATCCCCGTAGCTGGTGGGGCCAAGAGGCAGGATCTGCCAGTATTTCTGTCCGGCAGATGCAAGCTGGTCCACAAAGGTATAGGCTTCTTTTGAAAAACAGCCGATTCCGAAGCCTGACGGAAGGCTGGATATGGGAAGTAAAATTCCGCTTTCTCTCATTGGTAAAACCCCCTGATCATATTCAGCGCTTTAGAGTGAGCCTGAAAATCCCTTTCGGCATTTGTGGCCCACGCTAAAGCTTATGGGGTTATTTTATCATAGATACAGCGGAAAGGGAAATTTAATTCTCCAATTCCAGTACCAATACCTGGTAACCGTGTAAGGTTATGGCACCATCTGCAAGGTTCATGTCCGGATAGTTGTTGATCAGGACTTTTTTGCAGGCAGCAGGCAGTTCCACGGTCTGCTCCTCATTCTGGTAATTGCCCATAACAAGCAGAGTTTTGTCACCCTTGCGGAAATAAGACATAAGGTTGTGGCGTTCCTCAAGATAGGGAACCAACTCTCCGTATACTACTGTTTCCTGATATTCCGGATTCTTTCTCAGGGCGATCAGCGCTTTATAGAAGGCGTAAACAGAGGTTTCGTCATGGATCTGGGACTCCACATTGATGCTTTTGTAATTGGAGTTAAGGATGAGCCACGGCTTTCCTGTTGTAAATCCTGCGTTTTCGGAGCTGTTCCACTGCATAGGGGACCTGGCATTGTCACGGTTATAGGTAGCCATGATCTTCAGTGCCTCTTCCTCAGAGTAACCGGCTTCCCGTGCCACATGATACTGGTCAAGAGCGCTGATATCATCAACTTCCTCCAGAGGGATCACACCCAGATTCTCCATGCCGATCTCCTGTCCCTGATAGATGAAAGGAAGACCTTTGAGCATAAAGTACAGGGCTGCCAGCATTTTTTTACTGGTATCACAGCAGTCCCCTTCCGGGATATAGTAGCTCACACCGCGGGGTTCGTCATGGTTTTCAATGATGTTTGACAAAAATCCAATATCCCCCACACGTTTCTGGGAGTGGAAACAGCATTTTTTATAGTCTTCCGGTGTGATGCGTTTGCAGTCATACCATCCTTTTTCGCTTTTGCCGAAAGAGGTTTCAGCAAAGTCAAACATGGAGGAAAAGTAGCCGTTGTCACCGATGAAATCAGGGATTTCCTCTTCTTTTTCGTTGAATACTTCCCCAACGGTAAACGCGTCGTGGGGGAGGAACGTACGGTCGCGCATTTCACCCAGGAATTCGCCTACGCCAGTGGCATCTTCCAGCATGTGGTCAATAAGGCTCAGGCCGTCTGCGCGGTCAACCGGGTAATCTTTATAGGGAAGCTTTTTCTTGATATTGATGATGGCATCAATACGGAAGCCCCCAAGACCTTTGTCCAGCCACCAGTTGATATTTTTGTAAACTTCCTCCCGGACAGCTTCGTTTTCCCAGTTGAGATCCGGCTGTTTTTTGTGGAACAGGTGCATATACTGCTTGTCCGGACAGCCGGGAAGGGGTTCCCATACGGAGCCGCCGAAATAACTTCTCCAGTTGCAGGGCAGTTCTCCTTCTTTTCTGTCCTCTATGTAGAAGAAATTGCCGTACTCCCCGTCCGGGTCAGCGCAGGCTTTCTGGAACCACTCATGTTCGTCGGAACAGTGGTTTACCACCAGGTCCATAAGAATATACATGCCGCGTTTTTCTGCTTCTTTCAGCAGAAGGTCCATATCTTCCATGGTGCCGAAGGAGGGGTCTATCTTATAGTAATCTGAGATATCGTAACCCTGGTCTGCAAAAGGAGATGCGTAAATAGGGGAGATCCAGACAATGTCCACGCCCAGCTCCTTTAAATAGTCCAGTTTGCTGATGATGCCCGGCAGATCACCGATGCCGTCCCCGTTGGAATCATAAAAACTTTTAGGATAAATCTGATATGCCACTTTGCCGTGCCACCATTTTCTTTGCATGTTATATATACCTCCGTCTGATCGTTTAATTTTGTGCGGTTATCTGTTTCCGCCTGACGAGGATAATTATACTGACATTTGGCACGGTTTGTCCTCCGAATATTTGATTAAAAACTACGAAATTATGACTTTTCACTGCGAAAGGTTTTTCTGTACTGCAGAGGGGTGGCACCTGTCTTCTTACGGAATTCTCTTAAAAAGTTCCCCAGATTGTTGAAGCCGCAGTCCAGGCAGATGTCCATGACCGGCAGGTCCGTATCCTGCAGCCGGGTGATGGCCCGGCCGATACGATACTCGTTAATATATGTGACAGGGGTCCTTCCGATGGCTTTTTTAAAAAAACGACAGAAATACTGCTCATTCATGCCTGCCTGCCGGGCCAGATCACGGATATAAAATTTTTCCTGGTAATGCTCATGAATGTAGGCCAAAGAGTTTTTAATGATCTCCACCCTGTAGTCATCTGTCTTCTCCTGGGTAGTCAGCAGCCCGGCACCGGCCAGGATCCCCAGGATCTTCAGCAGCCCGGCCCGGATAAAGAGCTGGGAGGGCAGGTCTTCTGTCACAGTCTGTCCCTCTTTGGAAAGGTAGGAGCCGCTCTGATAAAATACATTTACGATATCCAGGTACTCTTTTTTGACAGCAGCAAAAGCCGTATCCTTTGGGGTAAGGCACAGGGGGAAAAACAGTTTTCGCTTTAAAAGTGGCTGGAGGATACGGCTCTGAGCAATGTCATAATTGTCGAAGCTCAAAATACGGGGATGAAAGAGCACGGCAGATTCCAGGCAGGCGGATCCGGGTTGGATGGAGTGCAGTTCTCCTGCATTGACAAAATAGAAACACTCTTCCTGAATGGTGTAAGTCTCCATATTGACGTCCAGTGTAAATTCTCCCTTCATAAAATAAAGGATCTCCACCTCATCATGCCAGTGATGCTTTACCCCATCCCATTTTGTAACCTCAAAAATTTCATAGAGGCCGCAGGGAAAAGAGGCTGTGCCATGGTCTTTCTGTTCCTTCAGATCCATGTCGGAATTGTCTGAAAGTTTCATATGTTCTCCGCCTTTCCTATTTATTTCCGCGAGCAGCGAGGCAAGCAGCATGCTTGCATGGTTATTTGACTAAAAAAAGCATAGCACAGAACATTTGCAGCAACAAGAAAAAACTTGTAAAATATACTTGACTCTGACGGAACGTCATAGTGTAGGGTAAAAATCAGGAAAGACAGGAGGCAGAAATGATGAGGACTGTAAAACAAGTTTCTGAAATAACGGGTATCAGCGTGCGCACGCTTCACTATTATGACCAGATCGGGCTTTTGAAGCCCACGGTCTGCAATGAAGCGGGATACAGGTTTTATGACGATAAGACCTTGGAAACTCTGCGCCAGATTTTATTCTTTCGGGAGTTTGATATGCCCCTGAAGGAGATAAAAGCCATTCTGGACAGCCCTGATTATGACCGGGAGCAGGTTTTAAGAAGTCAGAAAAGACTTCTGGAGCTGAAAAAGGAGCGCCTGGAACGCCTGATTTCCAGCATGGATGACATTTTGAAAGGAGAAGATAAAATGGATTTTGAAGTATTCAGCAAAGCGGAGATCGAAGAGTTATATAAAAATATAGTCTCTCATATGAGTGAGAGTCAGATAAAGGTACTGGAAGAACAGTACGGCAGTATGGAGGCGTTCAGGGAGCATTATATGGAGAACGCCTCCGGTGAAAAAGTACAGGCAAATTTCAAAAAAGTGACTGAATGGTACAATGGCAAGGAAGGTGCCCTGGAGGCGGCAAAAAACGGAGCGGGTGCTGATGTGGTCCGGGCATACCAAAACCGCCTGGATCAGATCTGCCTTAGACTGGCAGAGAAAAAGGAGATGCCTCGGGATTCCTTTGAAGTTAAGTCTCTGATCGGGGAGTATGAGTTTGTATCAAAACAGCTTTACCAGATATCCGACGCGGAAAAGCTGATGCTGGACCTGGCAGATTACTATGAGGAAGACCGGACGGCAAAAGAAGCCTTTGACGGACAGTATGGGGAAGGGGCGGCACAATTTTTCGCGGGGGCCGTACGGGAGTATTTTCAGTGACGTTTTGACGGCTTTTCAGGCGGGAACGCAGGCAGATGCGTATGAACGCGGGGATTCTGCCTGCAGCCCGCGGAAGCGTACTTACAATTGTTTACAGGTCAAAATCAGCCTAATATGTGTCAAAAACGTCATATTGTCTTTTATCCGGAGCACAGGTAAAATGAAAAGAGAATGTAACTGTGAGTGGTATGGAACAGTTAGAAAAGAATAAATCATACGGATAGGAGAAGTACAGTGGATAATAAATATGTGATCAACTGGGAAAAATATGCGTCCCTTGCCCGCCAGGCTGCGGCAGAGGGAGCGGTACTGCTTAAAAATGACGACCAGGCCCTGCCGCTTGGGGAGGAGACGATTTCCGTATTCGGCAGAATCCAGTTCCATTATTATAAGAGCGGAACCGGTTCAGGAGGCCTTGTAAACGCAAAATATGTGGTCAGCATAAATGACGCCCTGCAGGAGGAGGAGAAACTGACTGTAAACGAAGAACTGGCGGAAGTTTACCGTTCCTGGATCGCAGAACATCCTTTTGACCAGGGAAGCGGCTGGGCACAGGAGCCGTGGAGTCAGGAGGAAATGCCTCTGGATGAAAAGCTGGTAAGGGAGGCTGCATCCAAATCCGACGCGGCCGTTGTTGTGATCGGGCGTACAGCCGGGGAGGACCGGGATGCATCTGCCAAGAAGGGCAGTTATCTTCTGACAGATTTGGAAGAGGATATGCTGGACCAAGTGTGCCGTGCATTTAAAAGGGTCATTGTAGTTCTGAATGTGGGAAATATCATTGATATGAAATGGGTGGAGAAATATAACCCGTCTGCTGTTCTGTATACCTGGCAGGGCGGACAGGAGGGCGGGCACAGTGTTGCGGATGTACTGACCGGCAGAGTGAATCCCTGTGGTAAGCTGGCCGACACCATTGCACGTGATATTTCCGATTATCCTTCCACAGAAAATTTCGGAGGTGAGACCTCTGATATCTATGCGGAGGATATCTATGTAGGTTACCGCTATTTTGAGACCTTTGCCAAAGATAAGGTGCTTTATCCTTTCGGGTTTGGAATGTCTTACACTGACTTCCGGGTAGATTGCAGCCCCGCAGTGCATCTGGACGGGGAAACCACAGTCCGTGTAAAAGTTACCAATACAGGAACCTCTGCGGGAAAAGAAGTGGTGCAGCTATATGTGGATCCCCCGCAGGGTAAACTGGGCAAGCCTTTTAGAAATCTTGCCGCATTTGCCAAGACGAAATGCCTTAGCCCGGGGGAAACACAGGAGCTTGTCTTAACATTTACCGATTATTATATATCCTCTTATGATGACAGCGGTGTGACAGGGCACAGATCCTGCTATGTGCTGGAGCAAGGCAGATATGAGATCTTCATTGGCACGGATGTGAGAAGTGCCCGGGCAGCAGGAAGTTTTGAAGCTGCAGAGACTTTGGTGACCTCTGTTTGTACAGAAGCTGCCGGACCGGTGCAAAAATTTAAGAGAATGCGTTCAGGAGAGGGCGGCGCTTTGGCCTGGGAGGAGGTGCCTGTCCGCAGGTACAAAATGCAGGAACGCGTGCAGGAAGAAACACTTCCTGATATTACATACACAGGAGATAAGGGATATACACTGGGGGAGGTTTTTGACAGGGAAATATCCATGGAGGAATTTTTGGCCCAGCTTTCCGAGGAGGATCTGTGCTGCATTGTCAGAGGGGAAGGCATGTGCTCACCGAAGGTTACGCCGGGTACAGCGGCAGCTTTCGGCGGCGTGACAGAGTCTCTGCAGAAGTTCGGCATCCCCTGCGGCTGCTGTGCGGACGGCCCCTCCGGCATCCGTATGGACTGCGGGACTCCGGCATTTTCCATGCCGAACGGTACCTGCCTGGCCTGTACATTTGACACGGAACTGTCAGAAAAGCTGTACGAAATGGAGGGAGCTGAGCTTAGAAAGAACCATATTGACACTTTGCTTGGGCCTGGGATCAATATACATAGAAATCCTCTGAACGGCAGAAATTTTGAATATTTCTCAGAGGACCCATATCTGACGGGAGTTATGGCATCTGCCCAGTTAAAGGGTATGTCACAGTATGGCGTGACGGGAACCATAAAGCATTTTGCAGCCAACAACCAGGAATATCACAGAAGGCTTCTGGACTCCGTCATGTCCGAGAGGGCACTGAGGGAAATCTATCTCCGAGGATTTGAGATAGCAGTGAAAGAGGGAAACGCTTACTCTGTCATGACAACCTACGGCGCCATAAACGGTCTGTGGACCGCCAGCAATTATGACCTTCTGACCACGATCCTCCGAAAAGAATGGCACTTTGACGGTATGGTCATGACCGACTGGTGGGCTGATCTAAACGACGAGGGAGGCCCTGCATCCACGGACAATCTGGCTGCCATGGTCCGGAGCCAGAACGATGTCTATATGGTGACCAAGGATTCTCTGACCAACAGAGACAACCTGATGGAAAGCTTGAAAAAGGGAGTCTTAAAACGCGGCGCTCTTTTGAGATGCGCCGGAAATATCTGCCGTATGCTCATGAAGTCCCCGGTTATGGAAAGAACCCTGGGCAGAATGTCAGAGGAGGAGCAGCTGGCAGGTGAAGTTATGGCTGGGGAGGATAAGGTGGATTTTGACATCACCTATCACAAAGTGGATGGCAGCCTTACGCTGGATGGCACTCATATTGACACCTCCAAGGGGAAAAGTGTGGTATATGGAATCCTTCTGGACACTTTCGGGTCTTATACGGTCCGTCTGAAAGCAAAGGCGGAAGGCGGAAAGCTGGCGCAGATACCGGTTTCCGTGTTCGCAAACGGACATCTGGAGGGAACCGTGACCATCAACGGAACTGACGGGGAGTGGATAGAAATAGAAAAGACTATTGGTCCGCTCTTTGGTCCGCATAATTACGTGAGACTGTATTTTGCCCAGGGAGGTATGGAGATTCAGACTGTCACGATCCGATTGCAGGAGGAAATGGACAGGGGATTTTAAGGGGGCAGCGCAGATGCTGCCGTAAGTTTAGAAACTGAAAAGTGAGTAGGAAAAAGCCCGGAGACAAATTCTCCGGGCTTTTATAGAGTAGCGGGAGTAGGATTTGAACCTACGACCTTCGGGTTATGAGCCCGACGAGCTTCCAGACTGCTCCATCCCGCGTTACATATTTAAGTATATTCAGTATAGTCCCTTTTTATACTAATGTCAAGAAAAGAAATGTGACGGGTCTTCCGCAGCCACAGCCCTCCTCAGGTGAAGGGCACCGGGAGACGGGACGGTTTCACCGCACACATTTGAAAAAAACATTCAGTTTCCCCCACAACTATGGTACAATAAAATAAAAAGCTACCAACACACCAACAGCAGAAAGGCAGGAAAACAGATGGCGGGAAAATGTATCCTATGCGGTGGAAAACTAAGAAATGGAATCTGCACAGAATGCGGTATGGACAATAATAAAACGGATTCCGCATACCGTTCCCAGCTGAACCGCAATCAGTGCGAGAGTGCCCCTCTCACCCATGTCCATGGGGAAGAGAACGCAGAGCCTTACAAAAAGCCGGCTCTGAACCACCCTCGTCAGCAGGAACGCAGCCCTTCGGACCAGGACGGGAACACAGCAAAAAAAGAAATGGGAGCCGGCACAACTCCAAGAAAATATACTTCAAACAATGGAAACACCAACAACACAGTAAACTTCAACAGCTACCGGGAGATGTCCAAAAGACCGGGGGGGACAGGTATGTCTGCATTTCATACCCCTCGGGACGGCAGCAAGACAGGGCTTACCGTAGTTGTGATCGCTGTCCTTGTCGGTATTTTCCTGGTGGCTATCGGCTATGAGAACAGGACAGAAGAAAGTATAACAGCGGAAAAGATTATTGAGGACCCGGATTACCAGGACCCTTTTGACTACCAGCAGCCCTATGACTACCAGCAGCCTTATGATTACCCGGAATACACCTTTGATCCCTATCAGTACACCACGAAGGAACTGGCCCCGGAAGGGGAAAACTGGGAGACGGATTTAGGTGCCGGTGCATATGTGGTGGGATATGATATCCCAGAAGGCCAGTATATAGCCAGTGCAGGGGAAGGAATGCGCCTGGAAGTGGCTGATATGGACAGCAACGTATGGTTCAGTGAGTATTTTGGAGAGAATGATAATGAAGTGCTGCAGTTAGATGATGTGAGATTATTCACAGGTGCCATCGTCATGGTAAACGGCGGCGGAAATATACATATAGTATCAGAGAACGCACAGGCGGCAGAGGTTTTAACACCTCCCGCAAACCCGCTGACAGAGGAGATCACCCTGACAGACAGCATGGTGGCAGGAGAAGATTTCCCGGAAGGGACCTATGATATTGTTATGGCAACAGACGATTTCGGAATCGTATCCTATGAGCTTCCTAAGGAACAGGGGATGGACTATGGGCTGAACTTCAGCTTTCTGATGGATGCGGAACCGAGCGCGGATTATCCGGATTATACCAAGGAATATAAGAACGCGGTACTTCCAAAAGGTACCACGGTTACGGCGGATGGGCTCACCGTAAAACTGGTTCCCAGCGCCAGGATCATTTCTGAGGACTACCAAGCATTTTACGATAACTACAATTGATAGGAGACACTCATGAGCAAGAAGAATAAAAAGAAGACCACATTCGGGGGTGTACTGCGGAATATCATCTTGATCGCAGCTGTCTGCGTATTCCTTTTTTCTGCATACCAGCTTGTCAATATTTACCTGGAGTATAAAAAAGGAACAGACGAATACGACAAGATCAGGGAATATGTAAAAGAACCGGAGACGAAAAAAGAAGACCCCAAGGATGAACCGGAAGCCAAGGAGGAGGAAGAGGAGGAGCTGATCGGCCCCCAGATTGACTTTGCCGGTCTCAAAGAGATCAATCCTGATATTGTGGGGTGGATCCAGATGGAAGCCCTTGATGTGAGTTATCCTATTGTGAAGGGGAAGGATAATGACCATTACCTCCACTATACCTTTGAGGGGCAGCAGAATGCAGCGGGCGCCATTTTTATGGAGCACACAAACAACAGCAATTTTGAAGACTGCAATACCATCATTTACGGACATAATATGAAAAATGGCTCCATGTTCGGTACGTTCCGCACATTGCACGAGCCGGAAAACCTGACCAGTCCATATCTGTGGATCTGTCTGCCGGATAAGAGCTACCGCTATGAGATCTTCACGGTACACACCACATCCGCCACCGGTGACACTTATACACTTTTCAGCGCTCCGGATGACCAGTTTGCACAGTATTTGAAAAAAATGCGGGATGCCTCAGAGTTTGATGTAGGTACAGAGCCCACAAAGGATGACAAGATCGTGACCCTTTCCACCTGCACCGGAAATGATGCAACCAGATTTGTAATTCAGGCCAGGCGCCTGCCGGAGGTATATAAATAATGGAAGAGACAGAAAAGCTGCAGGAGATTATTTCAAAGAGCAGCAACATTGTATTTTTTGGAGGGGCAGGAGTTTCCACGGAGAGCGGGATCCCTGATTTCAGAAGTGTGGACGGCCTTTATCACCAGCAGTGGGAATATCCGCCGGAGACTATTTTAAGCCACACCTTCTTTATGAGAAGACCGGAAGAATTTTATCGTTTTTATAAAGCCAAGATGCTCTGTGATACCGCAAAACCGAATGCCGCACATTTAAAACTTGCGGAGCTTGAAAGAGCAGGAAAACTGAAGGCTGTCATCACCCAGAACATAGATAATCTCCATCAGATGGCAGGCAGCGGCAATGTGCTGGAACTGCACGGGAGTGTGTACCGCAACTACTGCATGAAATGCTGTACATCCTATGATTTTGCCTATATGAAAGCTGCAGAGGGAGTGCCAAAATGTGAGAAATGCGGCGGTATTATCAAACCGGATGTGGTCCTCTATGAGGAGAGCCTTGACAGCAAGACGCTCAACAGGTCTGTGCAGGCCATTTCAAACGCGGAAGCTTTGATCATCGGGGGAACGTCCCTGGCAGTCTATCCGGCAGCATCCCTGATTGATTATTTCACCGGGGAGTATCTGGTGGTCATCAACCGGGATGCCACACCTAGGGATAAAATGGCGGATCTTGTGATCAACGCGCCCATTGGCCAGGTGTTCTCACAGATCCGTGCGGAATAAACCAGAATAGACAGACAGAAAGGAAACCGGATATGGGTTACAATTATGAAGTTGGAGATATTGTAAAACTGAAAAAACAGCACCCCTGCGGAAGCCAGGAATGGGAAATCCTCCGGGTGGGTGCTGATTTTCGACTGAAATGCACAGGATGTGGTCATCAGATCATGCTGGCGAGGAGAATTGTGGAGAAAAATACCAAAGATTTGAAAAAAAAGGCTTGAATATCCAGGTGTGATGTGTTAGAATAAATCCTCGTGATATATTATTTATCCTTGCTCTCTGCTTAACAGAGGGCCAGAAGACCATAAGGAGGTAAAACAGCATGAACAAATATGAATTAGCATTAGTCGTTAATGCGAAAATTGAAGATGAAGCTCGTGCAGCAGTTGTGGAAAAAGCGAAAGGCTACATCACCCGTTACAACGGAGTTATTTCCGAAGTAGAAGAATGGGGCAAAAAAAGATTAGCTTATGAGATCCAGAAAATGCGCGAAGGATACTACTACTTCATCCAGTTTGAATCTGATGCAGCATGCCCTGCAGAAGTAGAACGCCACGTTCGCATCATGGACAATGTATTAAGATATTTAGTTGTCAGAAAAGACGCTTAATTTTTTCTGAAGGCACAAAACGCGGATCCATTTAGAGTTATGAAAGTAGATTTCTGATTCCCGATACTATGTGCAAGGTAAGAAATGATGAGGTAGAGATATGAACAAAGTAATTTTAATGGGTCGTTTAACCAGAGATCCTGAGGTGAGATATTCCGCAGGAGAAAACTCTATGGCAATTGCCAGATATACAATCGCTGTTGACCGCCGTTTCAAGAGAGACGGGGAAGCTACCGCAGACTTTATCGGATGCGTGGCTTT
This sequence comes from Blautia marasmi, assembly GCF_900258535.1. NCBI lineage: Bacteria > Bacillati > Bacillota > Clostridia > Lachnospirales > Lachnospiraceae > Blautia > Blautia marasmi. Next base: position 364,882 of record NZ_OIWX01000001.1, on the reverse strand, counting down.
TGGAAGACAGGCTGAATTTGCAGAAAAATACTTCCGTCAGGGTATCAAGATCGCCATCAGCGGCAGGATCCAGACAGGCAGCTATGTGAACAAGGACGGCGTAAAGGTCTATACCACAGACGTTGTGGTTGAGGACCAGGAGTTCGCCGAGAGCAAAGCAGTCAGCGACAGCCATGCGGGACAGGCTGGCGGACAGGGAATGCAGGGCATGGGAATGCCTTCACCGACACCTGGTGCAGCATCCTCTGCAGACGGATTCATGAATATTCCGGACGGAATTGACGAAGAGTTACCGTTCAACTGATAAAGGACGGAATTTGATTAGGAGGTAAAAAATCATGGCTTACGAAAAAGGTAACAGACCGGATTCTCCGATGAAGAGAAGAGGCGGACGCAGAAGAAAAAAAGTTTGCGTGTTCTGTGGAAAAGAAAATAACGAGATCAACTACAAAGATGCAAATAAATTAAAAAGATATGTCTCTGAGAGAGGAAAAATCCTTCCGAGAAGGATCACAGGAAACTGTGCAAAACATCAGAGAGCTTTAACTGTTGAGATTAAGAAAGCAAGACATTTGGCTATCATGCCTTATGTTCAGGACTGATCTGCATACAGAAGCATAGAGAAGGAAGCGCCGCTGCGTTGTGCAGCGGCGTTTTTTGCCGTATAAAAAGCTTTGCGGCCGGGAGAGAGGCGCTTTTTGGTTTCATCGCACCTAAAAACGTGTTATAATGGGCACATCGGATGAGTTCGGTTATACAAAGGAAAGTGAGGCAGGTACATGGATTACAAGATTTTAATTGCTGAGGATGAACAGGACATTGCGGAACTTTTAAAACTCTATCTTGAGAATGAGGGCTACCGTGTCTTTTGGGCCGGCAATGGATTGGAAGCACTGAAGATTGTGGAGAGGGAAGATATCAGTCTGGCTGTGCTCGACGTTATGATGCCTAAGATGGATGGATATGAGCTTACCAGACGTATCCGGGAGATCAGCAATATTCCTATTTTGATTCTTTCCGCCAGAGATAAGAGCAATGACAAGATCCTGGGACTGAATCTGGGGGCTGACGATTACATGGCAAAGCCTTTTGATCCTCTTGAAATCGTGGCAAGGGTGAATTCCAATCTCCGACGGTTTTATCAGCTAAACGCAGAGAAGCCCAAACATGAGGAGACCTATATTTTGAAAGTGGGAGATTTGAGCCTGGACACGCAGACGCTGGTTCTGAAGAAAAAGGGCGAGGAGGTTCTCCTGACACCAATGGAATATAAAATCCTGGCTCTACTTATGAAAAAGCCGGGTGCTATTTATACAAAGGTACAGATTTACGAGAGTACCAGCGGAGAATATTTTGAGAGCGATGACAACACGATCATGGTCCACATCTCCAATCTCAGGGATAAAATAGAAGATAACCCCAAAAATCCACGTTACATAAAAACCATAAGGGGAGTAGGCTATAAGATTGAAGACAGATAAGAGAAAAACGGGAAGCTTTCTGGCCCTTCTCATACAAAACTATGTGGGATTTACCTTGACCATACTCTGTATCCTGGCATTGATCTCTGCGATTATCAACAAAGGATTTGAAAGGCGGCTTGATCTGCCCAGTGTCGATGCCCTGGAAGCAAACGAGGGACTGCTGGAGGAAGGAAACTATGATGCGTTTCCATGCCGGAAAGTCCTGGGGCCAAAGGGGGATTTTGTGGTATTGGACGAGAACCTGCATACGGTTTATAAGAGCAGTGAGAAGATGGAGGAATCCTTCACTGCCACGGAATTATACTGTATTCCGGAAATGACACTGTGGGAATATACGGAGACCACCACATTTACGAATCAGGAGGGAAAAAAACAGATCCTGGTGAAACGGTACGGGGAAGTGATGTCAAAAGACGAGGAAACATATGAAGAGACAGAGAGCTTCATGATCTTGGATGAGAACTACAGAGTGCTGACCAATACCATGGATTTCCCGGCGCAGCAGCTTGGAGAGCGGGAACTGCAGTATATGACGGACTCCGTCTCCGCGTCCTACGGATATCAGAAACATGCTTTCACAGGGGAGGATGGCAGGAAATATACGGCAGTCTTCAAATACAAAAAAATAGATGATCCCAGTTACCGTCACATTGTCTCTGCTCTGGAACGACTCTGGCTTCTGACAATTCCGCTGTATATTATTGTTGTGGCAGTCTTTGTGCTGAAGCTGAACCGGAAAGTAAAGGTTCCGCTCACATCCCTGAGCAGGACCATCACCCAGTACCAGCAGGGGGAGAAACCCAGCACAGAGTACAGAGGACCAAATGAGTTTGTGGAGATTGGAGATGATTTTGTCAGGCTTGCCGCCCGCCTCAACGAGAGTGAGGAGAAACGTCTGAAAGCAGATATGGACAAGCAGAAGATGCTGGCCGATATATCCCATGATCTAAAAACGCCTATTACCGTTATCCAGGGATATGCCAGGGCTATCTGTGACGGCATGATACCCGAGGACAGGAGGGAGCAGTATCTCAGAACCATCTATTTAAAATCCTCGGCGCTCAATGAACTCATCAATACCTTTTATGAGTACAGTAAGCTGGAGCATCCGGATTTCAGCCCGGTACTGAAAAGAGAGAATATCTGTGAATTCGCCAGAGAATACCTGGCGTCCAAGTACAATGAGATCGCGCTTGCCGGATTTGAACTGGAGGCGGATATTCCTGAAACGCCCCTGTACTGTCATATTGATTCCCAGCAGTTCAGCCGTGTCTTTGAAAATATCATTGCCAACGCGCTGAAGCATAATTCGGAGGGGACGGTACTGCGCTTTGCCATTGCTGCTGAGGGCAACAGTGTAAAGATCAGTATATCCGACAACGGGAAAGGGGTTCCGCCGGAGATTGCAGATGTTATCTTTGAACCTTTCACTGTGGGGGACGAGTCCCGCAACAGCAGGCAGGGAACCGGTCTGGGACTTGCCATCGCGAAAAAAATCGTGGAATCCCACAAAGGGTACATCAGCCTTTCCAAGCATCCGGAAGAAGGGATGTCCACGGAATTTATTATATGGATGAAAACGTCATAAGGTTTTCTCTGTTTTGAATGCAGCCTGTTTTTATTGGAACAGGCTGTTTTTTGTCTTATTTTCTGTTGTCAATTTGCACAAAAATGACGGCTGCAATTTAAAGTTGTGCATCCCCGCATTTGATGGTATAATGTTAAAGTACATTTTCATCCGGCAAGGCATAATAGGAGACCGGACAAAGTAGAGAAATTGGCAGGTAAGAGGATATGAATGGGAAAATTAAGATTAAAGGTCAGTTGAAGCTGTACATGCAGTGGCCGGTAATTCTGGCAGTCCTTCTGATTCTCATGGATATTAGTGTGTTCCGCATCAACAGGCGGGCTGGCGCTGTTGCCAGTGGATTTTTGGCTGTTTATTTGCTGATAGTTATTTTCTTATATCACCACAGCCGTGCCATCATCATGAATGAGCTGATCTCTTTTGCTACCCAGTACGGGCAGGTGCAGAGAAGCCTGCTGAAGGAATTTATCGTTCCTTATGCACTGCTGGACAGCAAGGGAAAGCTGATGTGGATGAATGATGCATTTTCCGCCTTGTGTGAAAAGCCACGGAAGTATAGAAAATCAATCACCACCCTGTTTCCTGAGATCACAGTGGACACTCTGCCGAAGGAGGATGCGTCTGAGGTAGTGTTCCAGTTCGCTGAGAAGGATTACCGTGCATCCATGCGCAGAATTTCCATCCAGAAACTTCTGGAAGATTCAGGCCTGGTGGAGGCGGAGGACGAGAATTTCCTCACAGCACTTTATCTCTTTGATGAGACGGAGATCAACCGTTACATCCGCAGGACAGAGGACGAAAAGCTGGTTACAGGGCTTCTGTATCTGGACAATTACGACGAGGCACTGAATAGTGTGGAGGAAGTGCGCCGTTCACTTTTGGTTGCCCTGATAGAGAGGAAGCTGAACAAGTATTTCAGTGAGGTGGACTGCCTCGTGAAAAAGCTGGAGAAGGACAAGTTTATCCTTGTTATGCGCCAGCGCTCTCTTGAGGAACTGAAGAAGAAGCGGTTCAATATCCTGGAGGATGTAAAGACGGTCAACATTGGAAACGATATGGCTGTGACGATCAGTATCGGTATCGGCATCAATGCGCCCAGCTATGCGCAGAATTATGAGTATTCCAGGATCGCCATTGACCTTGCCCTTGGACGCGGCGGTGACCAGGTGGTTATCAAGGACAAAGAGAGCATGACATATTTTGGCGGGAAATCTCAGCAGATGGGCAAGAATACCCGCGTAAAGGCCCGTGTAAAAGCCCATGCACTGAAAGAGTTCATGGTTGCCAAGGATAAAGTGGTGGTCATGGGACACAAGATTTCGGATGTGGACTCCATCGGCGCCGGGATCGGTATTTACAGGGCAGCGAAATCCCTGAATAAGAGGGCACATATTGTAGTAAATAATCCGACCATGTCTGTGCGTCCGATCATTGAGAATTTCATCAATAATCCGGATTATGATGAGCATATGTTTGTGGACAGTGCAGAAGCTCTTGATATTGTGGACAACAACACCGTTGTGGTCGTGGTGGATACCAACAAGCCAAGTTATACGGAGTGTGAGGAGCTGCTTTCCAAGACTAAGACGATCGTGGTTCTGGATCATCACCGCCAGGGTGCGGAGGTGATTTCCAACGCGGTGCTTTCTTATATTGAGCCTTTTGCGTCTTCGGCCTGTGAAATGGTTGCGGAGATCCTGCAGTATTTCTCTGACGATATCAGAATTTACAACATAGAGGCAGATGCTCTTTACTCCGGCATCATTATTGATACCAATAATTTCACGGCCAAAACCGGGGTGAGGACTTTTGAGGCTGCTGCGTTTTTGCGCCGCTGCGGCGCGGATGTGACCCGGGTGCGCAAGATGTTCCGGGATGATGTGGCTTCCTACAGGGCGAAGGCTGAGGCGATCCGTCATGTGGAGACTTACCGGAATTATTTTGCCATTGCAGTCTGCCCAAGCCAGGGCTTGGACAGCCCTACCATCGTGGCGTCCCAGGCAGCCAATGAACTTTTGAATATCAGCAGTGTGCGGGCATCTTTTGTGCTCACAGACTACAACCATACGATTTATTTCAGTGCCCGTGCCATTGATGAGGTGAATGTACAGCTTATCATGGAACGCCTGGGCGGCGGAGGTCATATTAATATGGCCGGAGCACAGTTAAAGGATGAGGAGATGGAGATCGCCATCATCAAACTGAAAGAGACCATTGACCAGATGATCAAGGAAGGAGACATAGAGATATGAAAGTGATTTTAGTAGAAGACGTAAAATCCCTGGGTAAAAAGGGTGACATTGTAAATGTAAGCGACGGATATGCCAGGAACATGCTGTTTCCCAAGAAACTGGGCCTGGAGGCTACATCCAAGAACATCAATGATTTAAAACTCCAGAGAGCCCATGAGGACAAAGTGGCAAAAGAGCAGCTTGACGCGGCACAGGCTTTCAAGGCAGAGCTGGAGACAAAAGAAGTGACGGTATCCATAAAAGTAGGGGAAAACGGCCGTACTTTTGGTTCTGTCTCAACAAAAGAGCTGGCTGAAGCGGCAAAAGAGCAGCTTGGATATGACATTGATAAGAAGAAAATGCAGCTTTCTTCCCCCATCAAAGAGCTGGGTACCACAAAAGTGCCCATCCGTCTGCATCCTAAAGTGACAGCAGAGCTGAAAGTCGTTGTGAAGGAAGCGTAAGCCTTCCAAAGGAAAGGAGCCATAACCTGTCATGGATGAAGCACTTATAAAGAGGATCATGCCCCACAGCATTGAAGCGGAGCAGTCGGTTATCGGTTCCATGATCACCAACAAAGATGCCATTGTGACCGCATCAGAGATCATTACAGGTGATGATTTTTATCAGCAGCAGTACGGCATTGTTTTTGAGGCCATGGTGGAGCTCTACAATGAGAACAAACCTGTGGATCTGGTCACACTCCAGAACAGGCTGAAAGAACTGGATGTGCCGCCTGAGATTTCCAGTATGGAATTTGTAGGGGAACTGGTGGCAGCAGTGCCCACCTCTGTGAACGTAAAGTATTATGCGGAGATTGTGTCTGAAAAGGCAATGCTGCGCAAACTGATCAAGACCACAGAGGAGATCGCCAATACCTGTTATCTTGGCAATGAGCGGACACAGGATATTCTTGAGATCACGGAAAAGAAGATTTTTGACCTGGTACAGAGGAAGAGCAGTGATGAATTTGTTCCTATAAAAGATGTGGTCCTGAATGCCATTGAGAAGATTGAGAAGGCATCCAGGACAAAGGGGAGTGTTACCGGTATCCCCACAGGATTTATTGACCTGGATTACAAGATGTCCGGTTTTCAGCCATCAGACCTGATTCTGGTAGCGGCCAGGCCCTCCATGGGTAAAACGGCGTTCGTACTGAATATTGCCCAGTATATGGCATTTAAGAGTGGTGTTACCACGGCGATCTTCAGTCTGGAGATGTCAAAGGAACAGCTTGTAAACCGTCTGCTGTCATTGGAGTCAAAAGTGGATTCCCAGAGTATCCGTACAGGTAATCTGGAGGATGAGGACTGGGCAAAGCTGATCGAGGGCGCTAATATTATTGGGTCTTCCAATATGATCATTGATGATACACCGGGTATTTCCATTTCGGAGCTGCGGTCAAAGTGCAGGAAGTATAAGCTGGAGCAGAATCTGGGAGTTATTTTTATTGACTACCTGCAGCTGATGTCAGGAAGCGGCAGGAGCGAGTCCCGGCAGCAGGAGATTTCTGATATTTCCAGGTCCCTGAAGGCGCTGGCAAGGGAACTGAGCGTGCCGGTGGTGGCGCTGTCCCAGTTAAGCCGTGCCGTGGAACAGAGGCCGGACCACAGACCTATGCTTTCTGACCTTCGAGAATCAGGGGCGATTGAGCAGGATGCCGATGTTGTTATGTTCATTTACAGGGATGATTATTATAATAAGGATTCTGAGAATAAGAATATTGCGGAGATCATTATTGCTAAACAGAGGAATGGTCCGATTGGGACGGTGAATTTGGTTTGGCTGCCGAATTATACGAAGTTTGTGAATATGAAGAAATAGATGGGAAAGGTTCTGTGGCTGAGGCGGCCATGGGGCCTTTTTTGTATAGGGGGGGAGAGTTGAGGGCGGACGGGAAATGGTAAGAGGGCCGGGAGGGGTGTGGAGGGGATATTATATTACGCTATTTGTCTATGATGTTTATTAGGTTAGGGTTGACAGGGGGGAGGCAAAGTGATATATTTGTCTTAATAAGAGATAAATATATCACTTTTGGGAGGATGGATCATGAAGAGGAATTGGAGAGAGATTGTGTTGATGGGGTTTATATTGGCGGAGTTTTTGGCTGTGGGGTTTGATGTGGTTTTTAATGGGAGCAGGATAGTGAAACCTATTGATTTGGGGAGTTATGTGTTCCGATGGACGGATCTGCCTTTGATGGCTGTAACGGTGGGATTTGTTTGTTATGTGGTGTATTTGGTGGTTCGTATGGTGACTGCAAATTTTAGAAAAGGCGGGTCGGCTGTTAAGGGGGTGACCAGGAAACTGAATCCAAGATATGGGTGGTTTGGTTTTTTTGGATTTGTCGGGTTTGTTGGGATCCCGGCCTATATGATACAGGGACAGGTTTGGCCGTTTTTCTTCTTTGTGTTTTTTGGGTTCTTTGGATTTTTTTATGAGGCAAAGATGAGCTGTACGTTGATGGATGAAAGATTTAAGGAGGAACAGACAAGAGCACAACTGGTTTCTTATAAGACTGGTTTTGGACTTCTGTGGGCGGTGGCCTGGTTTATGGGAATGGCGGGAAGCCATATTGGAATTACCTATGTGGCACTTATTTTTACAGTGTCCTCTTCCCTGATCATTGCCCTGGTTCTCTTTCTGAACAGCTATCTTCTGTACAAATATGATACGGAGGAAGCAGAGTAATATGGGCATAGAAGGATTTTCGTGTAACCTGAAAAAATACCGTCTGAAAAAGGACATGACTCAGGAACAATTGGCAAACGCCGTAGGCGTCCGCCGCGAAACTATCATGCGGCTGGAAAAAGCCCAGTATAACCCGTCTTTAAAACTGGCAATTGATATATCAAGAGTCGTAGAGACTCCCATAGAAGAACTCTTTATTTTTGATTGACCAGCCCCAATAAAGCCATTGATCTAATACAAATTACGCTTATGGTTGTTGAGGGGCTTATAAAATTTCGTTTTATCTTGACAATTATTTTATCATTTAATATAACCTGACTTTTGCAGATGATTAAGTATAAAAATACCCGTTAGCCCAGCAAATAAGCTGACTAACGGGTTTGTCTTTTTGTCATATTTTCATGGTGTATTTTCACTTTTTTGTGGCTGCTAAAACTTTTTTTATTTCNAGTGGAGCGTTCGGGAGATCCACCTGCCCCAGGCACTTAATGAAGAGGCCATTGCCGATGAATTTAGTGCCTGGGAGCAGGTTAGCTCCCGGACAGCGGAACGCTTCGCTCCCCAGTTTCCCTCCCGCCCTCTCTTCCCCGTCCGTCTCTCCATTATATCCTCTTCCCTAACATCTCCGGATTAGAAGCATGTCCCAAAGCCTCATGTCTGCTGATCCTTCCTTCTTTCACCAGCCGCTGCAGACTGGCATCCATAGAGATCATATCTCCCCCGGCCGAAGAATAAATAAGCCCATCAATCTGATGTACCTTATTCTCCCGGATCATATTTTTAATAGCCGGAGTAGTCTTCATGATCTCAAATGCGGGGATCAGCGTCTCATTTACATCAGGTACCAACTGCTGTGATACGACAGCCCGCAGCACGGAGGAGAGCTGCACAGCGATCTGCCGCTGCTGATTGGGCGGAAAGACATCAATAATACGGTCTATGGTATTTGCAGCCCCCAGGGTATGCAGGGTGGACAGCACCAAATGCCCGGTTTCGGCGGCTGTCATAGCGACGGCCATCGTCTCATAATCTCTCATTTCCCCCAAAAGGATCACATCCGGACTCTGCCGCAGAGAGGCTCTTAAAGCCATAATATAACTTTCTGTATCCGTGTTGATCTCACGCTGGCTCACAATACTCTTTTTATGGCTGTGCAGGAACTCCAGAGGATCCTCCAGCGTAATAATATGCTTTTCTTGTGTCTTATTTATAGCGTCAATGATACATGCCAGCGTGGTGGACTTTCCGCTGCCGGCAGGACCTGTAACAAGGACAAGCCCTTTATTCATATTCCCCAGTTCAATGATGGAATCCGGAATCCCTAAATCCGATGGATTGGGAAGCTGGAATGTGATGACGCGGATGACAGCAGCCATGGAACCTCTCTGTTTGTAAGTGCTCACCCGGTAACGGGAAAGCCCTCTGACAGCGAAGGAAAAATCGTCATCCCCTGTCTCCAGAAAGCGATTGATATCCCTGTTGTCTGCCAATTGGTAGATCTCACGTATCATGGATTCCGACTGGGCCGGCATGATCTTGTCAGTTCCCATGGTGATAAGGGAGCCGTTCTTTTTGTATGAGAGCGGCAGACCTGCTACGATAAAAAGGTCTGAGGCACCGGTATTGGTGGTTTCAGTTAAAAATGTTAGTGCATCCATTGCTGTTTCCTTTCCTGAGTTATGTGTCGCTTCCGTATACAGGCAGTGTTTCATCCGGCTGCCATGTCTCTGTATTTACAAGCTTCCAGCGCTTGATTTGATAATAACTGTCCCCCTCCTTTAAATCTTCGGGCAGGAGAAGGGCTACAGACAATTCCTGTTTTGTTCCTGCAGGCACATGATATTCTATTTCCATCTGGGAAGAAAATACGATTCCATCGGTATCTTCCAGAGCCGTTTTTACATGCTGCAGGTACGCCTCCGTATTTCCGTAAAGCGTATACTGTTCCTCCAGACATTTGTCAATGGTCATGAGGATTTCATTTGCCCTGTTTTCCGCTTCGTAGTAATCTTTGGTATGCTCCGCATTTTTTTGGCTCAAACGATAATCCGAGCGGGCGCTGACAAGAGAGAGTACAGCAAAAGTTATCATGCAGAGCAGGACAAAGATCAGCAGGATAGAGGATGTGCCTACCCCCAGTATGGGTTTTCTGCTTTTTTCCATTTTGCGGACTCCTTTCTGTTAAGCTGTCCCGGCTTTGCGGGCTACGGGGATTTTGATAGACAGATGGTAAAGACTGTCACCGCCTAAGTCTGTAAAGTCAATCCGGGCTTCTCTGCTGTGTGGGGAGGCGGTCTGTTCGATATAGAGATAATAGGCTGCGTCCTTCTGGGCACAGGTTTCCCCGTTTTTGTCGTAACATAGGTAAATGATCCCGTCCGTTTCCATTGCTTCAGGCAGAAGTGCTTTCACTGCCTCATAGGAGCCGTCTGTGTGGGCCAGTACCTCAGCAGCACTGGAGGCATAGCTGGAGCCAAGGGTCAGTTCCTTTGCCGATTGACTCATAAAATGCGCTTTTACAAAAACCTGGATACACACAGCGCTGGCCAGGGAAAAGAATAATATTGCAAGGATCAGTTCGATCAAAAACAGACTGGACCTTGTATTTTGCCGTTCTCTCACTGGAATCTCCTTTCTGACAGATCACTCACTTTGTACATGGATCAGCAGGGACAGGGAATGTTTCTGCCTGTCTGCTGCCGTGAACCGAAAAAGGCCCTTGGATGCCTCCTGGATAGTAAAATCCGTTACTTCCAGTATGGATTCCCCCTGGGATTTCTTTGGCTCTTTCTCTTTTTGGGTAAAAAGTTCTTTTAAATATCCCTCATCCTCGTAGATGTAGGTGGCATATTCCTTATCTTCTATGGTCTCCAGAAAGATCAGGGCATCCCTGTCCTCGACTTTTCCCAGAAAAATGCTGCCGGATTCATCGTGCTGGCGTACTTTTTCGGCTATATAGGAGAGGGACGTGCGTGTGGTGTAATTGGCATCCATATCGGCGGCTGTGGTTTTGTATACATGTGCTCCTATGAGCACTACAGCCAGCGCAGAGGCGGCAAATACGCAGAGCAGCCCAAGGGTGAAAAGGACATCTATAAAATGTTTCTGGTTCCGGCTGGGATTCATGGTGCCACCTCCCTGTTGTTTAATGGTATGACATCCACATCCGGCATCAGGTTGGAGCCAACCACTTCATATGTGACCAGGTATTTGTCATGGTCATAAGTAATCCCGTAATGCTCTTCCAGGTAAGTGAGGCTCTCCGGGTAACTCCCCTCCACGGCGTAGCAGTGCACAGCGCTTTTGATGACAGCCTGTTTCAGGCTTCGTTCCTCCTCCTTTTGTGTGGCGGAGGAGACAGAGGACATGCCGTAGAACAGAAAACACATCAGACATAGGAATACGAGGGCGGGCAGAAGCAGTCTGTGTAAGGGACGGCGCTTTTCAGTTTGAAATCGGTTCATATGACGGCCCCCTTTATCCGATGCTGGACATGATTCCCATGAGCGGGAGCATGACAGACAGAAGGATCATGCCAACCACCACAGACAGAACAGCAACCAGAGTCGGCTCCAGTTTGGAGACGATACCGGATATCCGTTCATTTACTTCCTCGTCGTACTGGACGGCAATCTGACGCATCACATCATCCATGGCACCTGTGCGGAACCCGATATTGACCATGCGCGCATAAAGCCCGGAGAAGATCCCGGCATTGGAAAGCGCTTCCGAAAATCCGGTGCCCTCCGAGATCAGGTCCCTGGCCGTTTGGATCTTTTCCTGCATGACAGGGTGGTCCGTGAGGCGCGATACCATTTCAAGACTCTGGTCTGTATCCAGGCCGCTGCTAAGAGCTAGGGACATGCCGCTTGCAAAACGCGCAGCCGCTATTTTTTCCGAAAGGCCTTTGGTCAGGAAAAATCGTCCGGCAAAATTTTTAAGAGACTGCCGCCCTTTGCTGGTGCAGGAAAAATAGAAAAACAGCACGATCACTACAGCGGCAAGCAATAGGAAAACCAGAGCATACCGGTTCAAAACCTGCCCCAATCCCATAACGCTTCTGGAGATGCCGGTAAGGCCGGTTCCAAGCTGTTCAAATACCTGTTCAAAGATAGGCATGACCTTTGTGACCAGCACCAGTACAACGGCCAGCATCATGAGGATCATAACCAGAGGGTAGGTGACAGCGCTTTTAATATTTTTAGAAATGGCATCCTCCCGCTCATAATGTTCGGAAAGGGCTGACATGACATCATCCAGACGGCCTGCCTGCTCTCCGATCTCTACCATATCGCACAGATATTTGGGGAAGACCTGCGCTTCCTTAAGGGAGGACCAGAGACAGCCTGTCTGTTCTATCTGCTCCAGGACTGTTTTGAGGATCTGCTGCCCTTCCTCCTGGGGTGCATCCTCCAGCATAATGGTAAGCCCCTCAGTGGAGGAGATGCCGGAGCGGAGAATGAGAGCCATCTGGCTGCAGAAGGTTGAGAGTTCATTGTTGGATAAAACTTTCATGCTGCTCCTTTCTAACGGGTATACCGTACGGTATAATTAGTTCCGTCACCAATGTATTTTAATATCTTTTTGCTGTTCTTATTGCTGGAGGCAAAGGTGGGATCCATGCGCTTCCAGCTCTTTCCGTCAAATTCAATGATATTGTCGATCCATCCCACATCCTTGATGTATACACTGATCCACGCGTGATATACCTTGCCGGAATAGCCGATCTCCAGCTTTGTGGGAATATCCTGGGAGCGCAGCATTGCGGTCATCAGGGAGGCATAGTCAAAGCAGATGCCTTTGCAGGAGGAAAGGGTTTCGTCCAAATCCGGCAGATATCCGTTTGGGACGGTCTTGGCTTTCTCCTCGTCGTAGGATATGGTCTCTATGACGTAATTGTAGATATCCGCCACAGCATCCAGATCGGAGGAGGCTGTCTTGACCTGTTCCTGAGCGGTTTTCACAGCCTGGCTGTCCGGGGTGAAATCCACATACTGGTTAGGATACAGGTAGGGAATAAAGTCGCTCTCCAGCTTTACATCAATGGTTTCGCTGTAGAGTGTTGCATATTTGTCACCTGTTATATTTTCATATGTGCTTATGGTGTATGAACCGTCCCCGGAAGTGAGGGGCATGGTCACATAGGGACCGGAGGTTATGAAATATTTGTAATTAATGCCGTCAGGGCCGTCTATCTGGATATTGGCCTTGGCTGCATCCCCTGTATACCGGGCCATAATGTAGCCCTGGTCTGTGTGGGAAACGTCGATGATCAGGGGTTCTGCCCCAAGTACGGCGGTTCCTGACGCCTCGGGCACATGGACATTCGGCGTATTGGGGCGTACCGTTTCTTTTTTCTCTGCTTGGGAAGTGCTGGATTTTTTTGTGGAGCCGGACGATGCGCTGGCCGCGGAACAGGAGGCCAGGATCAGTACGGGACACAGAACAGCTAAAATGCCGCATAGCAGATGGAATATACGGTTGTGAGTCATACGGGACCCTCCTCGTGTCTGCTGCTTCTTTCGTTCTGAATAATTGTTTTAATCATATCATTTTTTCCTTCATAAAGCAATATGAGGGAAAAGTTATGGAATTTGATATTGTAATATGGGGCTAAATTCGATAAAATAGAAATAGTTATGCATACTGGGAACCTTTTAGCCTACTGCTGAGAGGAGATATGCTGTAATGAATAAGAAGATATGTTTCGGACTGCTTGTGCTGTCCGTGTTGTTTATGTCATCCTGTCAAAAACAGGAGGAAACACTTCTGCTGTCCGGGGACCGGCCGGAGCAGGAGGAAAGTGTACCGAAGGAGTCTGCAGAGCCAAAAGGAAAGGAAGATTCCGAAAAAGAACCGGATGTTCCCAAAGAGGAGGCGGCTCCACAGCAGATCTGTGTATTCCTGTGCGGTGCTGTAAACCAGCCGGGTGTGTATTACCTGAAAGAAGGAGCGCGGCTCTATGAAGGGATCGCTGCTGCCGGAGGTTTTGCTGAGGCGGCAGATGAGGACTGGTGGAACCAGGCGGCTGTCCTGTCGGATGGCAGCCGGGTTCAGATCTATACCAGGGAGGAGACAGAGGCATTCCGGCAGGCCGGACAAGACCCGGGAAGAGACGGGGGAGATATGGATCTGCCGGCAAACGGTGCAGCGCCCGATGCAGCGGATTCAGCGGAAGCCCAAGGCACAGTAAATATCAACACAGCAACCCAGGAGGAACTGCAGACAGTTCCCGGCATCGGGGAGGTAAAGGCAAAAGCAATTCTCGCCTACCGGGAAGAACACGGGGAGTTTTCATCTGCGGAGGATATCCAGCAGGTGCCCGGCATCAAAGGCAAGACCTACGAAAAAATAAAAAACTATATTTCTTACTGAGATATAGTCCGGCATAACGGGCAAACTTAAGGATGAGGAGATAATTAAATGAGTAAAAGAGTTTTAGTTGTGGATGATGAGAAATTGATCGTAAAGGGAATCCGTTTCAGCCTGGAGCAGGATAATATGGAAGTGGACTGCGCGTACGATGGGGAGGAAGCGCTGGAGAAAGCCAGGGAGAACAATTATGATATGATCCTTCTGGATATTATGCTTCCCAAGATGACCGGCCTGGAGGTCTGCCAGCAGATCCGTGAATTTTCCCAGGTACCCATCATTATGCTGACTGCCAAGGGCGAGGACATGGATAAGATACTGGGGCTTGAATATGGTGCGGATGACTATATTACCAAGCCGTTTAATATTCTGGAGGTGAAGGCCCGCATCAAGGCCATTATGCGCCGGACCAAAAAGGACGAGAAGCAGGCAGAGCGCACCGGTTCCATCACAGTGGGAGACCTGCGTCTGGACTGCGAGAGCCGCAGGGTTTTCATAAGCGATAAGGAAGTCAATCTGACTGCAAAGGAATTTGACGTTCTGGAACTTCTTGTAAAGAATCCAAACAAGGTTTACAGCAGGGAGAATCTGCTGAATCTGGTGTGGGGTTACGAATATCCGGGGGATGTGCGCACGGTTGACGTCCATATCCGTCGTCTGAGAGAGAAGATCGAGGAGACTCCCAGTGAGCCAAAGTATGTACATACCAAGTGGGGTGTGGGATATTATTTTCAGGTATAAGGAAAAAGGGAGTCTGTGAAGTTGTTTGGAAAAAAAATAAAACATACATTTTTTAAGAGTCTGCGGTTTCGGATCCTGCTGATCCTCATTGTCATCGGCATTGTTCCCAGTATCATTGTGGAAAATGTCATTGTGAACAGTTATGAGAACCGGGCTGTGGATATCAGGATCGTCAATGTAAAGAACCAGTGCGATATTCTGGGGAACCAGCTCATGAAGGAGGACTATCTGAATCATCCGGAATCGGAGGTGATCAATAATGAGCTATCCATGCTGTCTGCTATTTACAATGGCAGGATCCTGATCATCAATGAGGATTTCAAAGTCGTCAAAGATACGTTTGATATCGACGTGGGAAGATATGTGCTCTCAGAGGAGGTGATCCGGTCCTTTGAGGGGGAGAAAAATACACCGCATTATGATAAGAAGAACTCTTATATTGAACTTACAAGCCCTCTGACCGTACCGGGAAAGAAAAAAGTCAAGGGTGTAATGCTCATGAGTATTTCCACCAGCGAGATCGCAGACAGCGTTGATATGCTGGAACAGAGGGGGAATCTCCTTCTCATTGCCATCTGTCTGCTTGTGGTGGTGTTCGGATACTTTCTTGCCGGTGTTTTAGTGAAGCCATTCTCCAGGGTCACCAAATCCATTGAGGATTTGACGGACGGATATCTGGATGAGGAGATCTCGGTTCCTGATTATACAGAGACAGAGCTGATAACCAATGCCTTCAACAAGATGTTAAGCCGTATGAAGGTTCTGGATGAATCCAGGCAGGAGTTTGTATCTAATGTGTCCCACGAGCTGAAGACGCCCATGACTTCCATGAAGGTTCTGGCGGATTCCCTGGTAGGGCAGGAGAATGTACCTGTGGAGCTGTATCAGGAATTTATGCAGGATATCGCTGTGGAGATAGACAGGGAGAATAAGATCATTACAGACCTTCTTTCCCTGGTGAAGATGGACAAAAAAGCCTCTGACTTAAACATTGCTGAGGTCAACATCAACCAGCTTCTGGAGAATATCCTGAAGCGGTTAAAGCCGATTGCTGAGGCAAAACAGGTGGAACTGATCCTGGAGAGTTACCGGCCGGTAGTGGCTGAGGTGGATGAGGTGAAACTGAGTCTGGCCCTGTCCAACCTGGTGGAGAATGGGATCAAATACAATACGGAGGACGGCTGGGTACGGGTGACGCTGAATGCTGACCATAAATATTTTTATGTATCTGTTGCGGACTCCGGCATTGGAATTCCTGAGGAGAGTATTGACAGGATATTTGAGCGCTTTTACCGGGTGGACAAATCCCACTCAAGAGAGATCGGCGGCACAGGCCTTGGTCTTGCCATCACCAGAAATGCCATTGTTATGCACAGGGGCGCCGTAAAAGTAAAAAGTGAAGAGCATAAAGGAACCACCTTCTCTGTGAGAATTCCTTTGACCTATATTGCTTAAAAGGAGGTGGCAGCATTGAGGAAAATAGGATTGATGGGAATTCTTCTGCTGGCAGTATGCGCTCTGGCAGGGTGCGGGAAGCAGAAGATGCCGGATAATACAGAGAAAGCTGAATACAGGATGTATTACCTATCCCCCACAGAGGAAGCTCTGGTTGAGGATGACTATGTACCGGAAGAGCGGGTGACCGCCAGCATGGTGAGCGAGATGGCAAAAAAGCTGACGGAGCCTGTGGACAGCGATGATTATATAAAACTGCTTCCGGATGATGTAAAGATTCAGGAGTATGAATTTGACGGACGAGGTGTCGTGCTGAATTTTAATGAAGCCTATACCAAGATGAAGAATACCAGGGAGATCCTTGTGCGGGCAGGAATCGTAAAATCCTTCACCCAGATTCCGGGAGTCATCAATGTGACTTTCCTGGTGGGCGGTGAGCCGGTGACAGATTCAAGCGGCAATGCCTACGGTGCCATGGACAAGGACACCTTTGTGGAAAATGAAGGTGAGAACCCCAATTCGTATGTCTATGCGGATGTGAATCTGTACTTTGCCAATAAGGCCGGTGACAAGCTGGTGAAGGTGACAAACGGCGGCGGGTATTACAGCATAAATGTGCCGCTGGAGAAAAAAATCGTGGAGTTACTGATAAAAGGTCCGCCCAGCGATTCGGATGCCCAGCCCACCATTGCAAAGGATACTAAGATTTTGGGAGTATCTATTGTGGAGGGTGTGTGCTATGTGAACCTGGACAAGACCTTTATGAACCAGAGTATGAATGTACAGCAGGAGCTGCCTGTTTATTCCATTGTCAATTCCCTGATGGATGCGTGCAAGATACACGGCGTGCAGATTTCCGTGGAGGGGGAGACAAAGGTCACGTTCCGGGAGAGCATGAGCCTGGATAAACTTTATAAGGCAGATTACAGCTTAGTGGAGGATGCATCAGATGAGTAAACGGCCTCTGTGTGCCTTTGCCCTGCTTTTTATGGCAGTCATCTGGTGTCTGAACCTGGCGGGAGTTCCCTTTTTCGGGAATGCTCCCCCGGTTCTGCCAAACGGCTGCAGCCCGGACCATGCGGTGCTTGAGGGCTGGGTTTATGAGACAAAAAGCAATTCTTTTTATACCACTCTATATATCAGACAAGTAAAAATTCTAAGTGATCCTAACAAATATTCCATAGAACAGGTAAAAGTAAATATCAAAAATGATCTGGCAGACAATACCGTCAGGCCGGGCAGAAAAGTGCGCCTTACCGGAGATCTGCAGCAGATTCCTCTTCCTTTTAATCCGGGGCAGTTTAATGAAAGGAGCTATTATTATGCCAGGAAGATCAAATGGTATCTGGAGGGCAGCAGTATGAAAGCATTTCCCCCGGATGCCTGGTCTTTTGAAGCACTGCGCTGCCAGGTGAAGAGTTTCCTGAGTGACAAGATACTGGAGCTGGCACCTTTTGACACAGGAGGGATTTTCTGCGCGATGCTGCTGGGGGAAAAGCAGGAGATCGGTAAGGAGGACCAGCTGCTGCTGAAGCTGGACGGAGTTCTTCATATTGCTGCCATCAGTGGCACCCATCTCTCTTTTCTGGGATGGGGGTTGTTCCGGCTGCTGCGGAAACTGCGTGTGCCGGTGGCGGCTGCAGGGGGGATCTCTGTCATGCTGATGGTGCAGTACGGGATATTTACAGGGAGCAGTGCCTCTGCGATGCGCGCGGTGATCATGTTTTCTCTTGCAGTGGGGGCCATGGCGGCAGGCCGGACATACGATCTGCTCTCCGCGCTGTCGCTGTCGGCAGTGCTGCTGCTTCTGGAAAGTCCGGGATATCTGTATGACAGCGGGTTCCTATTATCCTTTGGGGCTATTCTGGGGCTGGCTGTGGTCTATCCGGCGTTTTCGGAAAAGAAAGAAAAAAGAAAGACGGCAATGGCACTGAAATCCGGCCTGGCTGTGCAGCTTGCCACAATTCCTATACAGATGTATTTCTTCTATGAACTGCCTGTATTAGGGATTCTGGTGAACCTGCTGGTGCTGCCTACAGTGGGGATCGTGCTGGGTTCCGGGGTGTTCGGGTGTCTGGCAGGTCTGGCAGTTCCGTTTTTGGGAGAGCTTTTCATGCTGCCCGGAGCCTTTTTCCTAAAGATGTATCTTTTTATGGGACAGATTTTGAGACAGATCCCTTTTGCTTCCGTGATAACAGGCAGGCCCGCAATGTGGAAAATTCTGCTGTATTATATTTTATTGGCAGTGTGGGCGGCGTGGGGGAGAAAGGAGGAGAAAAAGCGGCATATTCTGCTGCGGTATCTTCTCCTGATTCTGGGGGTTTTTCTGCTCTTCGTAAGGGTACCGGACAAAAAACTGAGGATCACCTTTTTAGATGTGGGCCAGGGGGACTGCTCTGTGGTTATGTATGAGGGAAAAACCTATGTCGTCGACGGCGGGAGCAGCAGTGTGTCCGGTGTGGGTAATTACAGGATCCTGCCTTTTTTAAAATGCATGGGAATCCGGAAGGTTGACGCTATTTTTCTTTCCCATATGGATGATGACCACATAAATGGTATCGGAGAGCTGCTGGAGGCCATCAGAAACCGGGAGACAACTCTGCGGATAGAAAAGCTTTTTTTATCAGAGTGCAATGACAAACAGGAGAAGCGCAAAGCAATAGAGAAGAACGGGCGTGAGGCAGGATGCCGGATTTTATATCTCTATGGAGGGGATAGGATCAAAAGCGGAGAGCTGGAACTGCGCTGTCTTTATCCCTATGAAAATACAGAGGGAGACAGCAACGAAGCCTCCCAGGTCCTTCTTCTGTCTCTGGGGGATTTTAGGGCGCTTTTTACCGGGGATATGGAGGGCGCGGGGGAAACAGCAGTCACAGAGGCTCTGGAGCAGAAACAGATAGAGGCGCAGGTACTGAAAGTGGCGCATCACGGCTCAAAGAATTCCACATCCCTCCGTTTTTTGGAAGCGTTGAAGCCTGCTGCCGGCATCATATCCTGCGGGGAGGATAACCGCTACGGACATCCCCACAGAGAGCTGACCGAAAGGCTTTTACAGGAAAAGGTGAAAATATTTCAGACAAAAGAACTGGGAGCCGTGTTTCTGGTCACGGACGGAAAAAGATCAGAAGTATCTTTTCAGCATAAAAAATCCATGGTAAACTAGAGGGTATCTAATCGTAACAATGCAGACAGGTCTGCGCATTTACTGCGCTGACCGTATGAAAAAGTAGTGCCGGCAGGCATCCGGCCCATGGCGAAGCGATTTTTAATGGCTGGATGCGTAACGGTTCAGCTTGTCTGAACTGTTACATCTAATCTGCACGGGAGTTTGAAAGCGCAGCAAAAGGAGTAACTATAATGAAAAGTTTACAGGAAGACATAAAAAACCAGGATTTCAAAAAGGTCTATCTTTTCTGCGGGGAGGAGGCCTATCTGAAACAGCAGTATAAACATAGAATGAAGGCAGCCCTGCTGCCGGAAGATGACAGCATGAATTTCTCCCTGTTCGAGGGCAAAAAGACAGAGCCTAAAAGTGTGATTGACCTGGCGGAGACCATGCCCTTTTTTGCTGACCGCAGAGTGATCATGCTGGAAGATACGGGATTTTTCAAAAGTCAGTGTACGGATCTGCCGGAGTACATGGCGGAACTGCCGGATTACCTCTGTATGATCTTTGTGGAGGATGAAGTAGATAAGCGCAGCCGGATGTACAAGGCAGTAAAGAAGTACGGAAGAGTCGTGGAATTTGCAAAACAGGATTCCCAAACCTTGATCCGGTGGGTGTTAAATATGATGAAGCGGGAAGGAAAGAAGATAACCCAGGGGGATATGGAACTTTTTCTGACAAAGACAGGGACAGATATGGGGAACATAGAAAAGGAGCTGGAAAAGCTTCTCTGTTACACCATGGGCCGGGATGTCATCACTGCAGGGGATATAGAGGCTGTGTGCACCACACAGATCACCAATCATATTTTTGACATGATCAAAGCCGTGACGGAGAAAAGGCAGAAGAGAGCGCTGGATCTGTATTATGACCTGCTGTCCTTAAAAGAGCCGCCCATGAGGATCCTTTTTCTGCTTGCCCGCCAGTTTAATCTGATCATGCAGGTGAAAGAGCTTTCCAAGGAAGGATATGACCAGTCAGCCATCGCCAAGAGAACAGGACTCCAGCCTTTTGTAGTGAGAAATTATGCCGGTTATGCAAACAGGTACAGCACAGAGGATCTGCGGGCCACGGTGGAGGAATGTGTACAGACAGAGGCGAAAGTAAAGACAGGCTATATGAATGATGTGATGAGCGTGGAACTTCTGCTGGTGAAATTCAGCAGCTAATACAACGCTGCATAAGTCTTGCAGTAAACAGTGCCTGATATCCGCGTCAGGCGTGCACCCGGCGCGGATAGCGGGCAACTGGTGCTCCATCCCGGCAGAATCACACGGCAGAGGCGTGTATCTGAAAATAGCGTTCGGTATTTGGAGACCGGAAAGGGGTATAAAAAAATCCCGGCTGATGACGGGCAGCCGGGATCTGTAAATTCTGTCTATAGGATTAGAGTGCGTTTACAGCTTTGGATAATCTGGAAACTTTTCTTGCTGCATTGTTTTTGTGGTAAACACCTTTGGATGCAGCTTTGTCGATTGTAGAGATAGCATTCAGCAGTGCTGCTGCAGCTGCCTCTTTATCTTTTGCTGTAACTGCTGCTTCTACCTTTTTGATAGAAGTTTTCACTGCTGATTTGATAGATTTATTTCTATCAGCCTTTGTTTTGTTCACTAAAATTCTTTTTTTTGCGGATTTAATATTTGCCAAACCGTACACCTCCAAAATTAATTTCTTCTATAATTATTTTTATTCGTTACAATAAAAAGCCTGCGAACCCTGCTTTCTACCGTTTGTTATGGTTTTGTACCGGTTAGACACGGACACGCCGGTACCACATGCTTTTTTATTCTAGTTGATTTAAATGTAAATGTCAATACATAAAATCCCCCAAAATGCAAAAAATAGGCATAAATGTTACTGTTCACAGCTCTGTCAGGACAGAACTGCGGACAGCAGCAGGCTTCGCGGTGCACAGTTCTGCCCTTAAGGGTGCAAAATGCAATAACTTGCATTTGGGCGCTGGCTAACCGGGATTTTGCTTTGCAAAACACTTCCCGGGACAGTACCTGTGAATAGCAGCATATAAATATCTGGAAAGGAAAGATTGATATGGCTTTAGGAAGAATACGCACGGACCTGGCACTGGAGACGAAAGAGAAATTCGAGGAGGACAATGTGGAGATCCGAGGTGTGATCATCGAGGAGGACTACAATGAGGAGAAAGATATCCGCACCACTACGGTGAAGATAGAGACAGAAAACGGAGCGAAAGCTATGGGACGTCCTCAGGGGGTTTATATTACGCTGGAAGCCCCCAACATGTCTGTGCCGGATGAAGATTATCACAGGGAGATTTCAAAAGAACTGGCAAAGCACATTAAAAAGCTGGTACCTGTGGAAAAAGAACTGACTGCACTGGTGGTAGGGCTTGGCAACCGGGATGTGACGCCGGATGCCCTGGGTCCTGATGTGGTCTCCAATCTGCACATCACCAGACATGTCATCCAGGAATACGGTGTGCAGAGCATGGGGAAAGAGTATGCCAACAGTATCAGCGGTCTGGTTCCCGGCGTTATGGCCCAGACCGGTATGGAAACTCTGGAGATCATCCGCGGGGTGGTGGATGAGACAAAGCCGGACGTGGTGTTTGCCGTGGATGCCCTGGCGGCGCGCAGCACAAAGCGCCTGAACCGGACCATCCAGATCACAGACACGGGCATCAATCCCGGCTCCGGCGTGGGAAATCACAGAAACGGGCTGAGTGAGGAAACCCTGGGGGTGAAAGTAATCGGCATCGGTGTGCCCACCGTGGTGGATGCGGCCACGATCGTGCAGGACTCCATGGCTCACCTGCTGGATACGCTGGAAGAATCAGAGAAAAAAGAATTTCTTGAAGAAATGATCTCCCCTTCCCTGCACAGTATGTTTGTGACCCCAAAGGATGTGGATGAGACCGTAAAACGCCTGTCTTATACTATTTCCGAGGGGCTGAACATGGCATTCGAGCAGGCTTGACAACATCCTGCACTCCATCCGTCCCATGATCCCACTGATACACGAAAGTGGGATCGTAAGGGGACAGCAGCCGGAAACACGTCCTTGTTTTTTTCTTCCGGACGCATAATTCATGTAAGTTGTCTCATATATAGATATGAGGTGATAGGGTGAAGAAGATGGATGATGGAAAGCTTCTGCGGATCGTGCTGTGGCTGCTCTTATGTGCTGTTGGAGCATATATTCCNTTTTTCTTCCGGACGCATAATTCATGTAAGTTGTCTCATATATAGATATGAGGTGATAGGGTGAAGAAGATGGATGATGGAAAGCTTCTGCGGATCGTGCTGTGGCTGCTCTTATGTGCTGTTGGAGCATATATTCTCATAAAAGGAATGTCATTAGATAAAAAAACGCTGGTGAATATGTGCAGGGACGCCCAGGAGAAAGCCATCGAAGCGTATCTGCCGGGAATCCTGGAGACGGAGGGGGTGAAGACCCAGACGCCTGTGGAGTGGCTCTGCAGCAAGGTGGAGGAACAGCTTCCGTTTCTGGGGACTATCCAGGCAAAAGAAATGGAAGAGACGGAGAAAGACCAGGAGACAGACAAGAAGATCATGGAGGAGAATTCCGATTTTCTGGAAGCGAAGCTGCTGGAGGAAAACCAGGAGGCAGGACCGGTCGGTTCCGGTGAGGAAAATACAGGAGGCGTGGATGCCCAGAGTGAGAACAGGGAAAGCGCCGGGAACACAGAGGGCGGGAGCCAGCAGGAGGCCGGGACAGGCAAAGACAATACACAGACAGCAGACGCGGGAGACGCAGGGCAGCAGGAGGCCTCTGCCGCCAATGCTATAGTGAATCCTATTTCACTTGATATGTTCCAGGATTTTGACTATGTGATAAGCAACTTTTATACGATAGATAAGACGACCAGCATCAACAGTGACCAGCTCAATGCCCCGGCACTTGTGTCGGAGGATTTAAAAATGACAACAGGCAGCGACCAGCCTCAGATCCTGGTGTACCACAGCCACTCCCAGGAGGAATTTATTGATTCCAATCCCGGCGATCCCAGTACCAGCATTGTGGGAGTCGGGGAGTATCTGGTTACGCTGCTGCGGGATACATACGGCTACAATGTGCTTCATGTGACGGATACCTTTGACATTGTGGACGGAAAACTGGACAGAAACAAAGCATATAATTATGCACAGGACAAAATCAGCCAGGTGCTGGAGGAGAACCCCAGCGTGGAGGTAGTCATTGATTTACATAGAGACGGCGTGCCGGACGATAAACACCTGGTCACGGACGTGAACGGCAAGCCAACTGCGAAGATCATGTTTTTCAACGGATTGAGCCGTACCAACCAAAACGGGGATATTGAGTATTTGCCAAACCCTTACATTCAGGATAACCTGGCATTTTCCCTGCAGCTCGCTCTCCAGGCAAAGCAGTATTACCCGGAATGGCTGCGCACCATATATCTGAGAGGATACCGCTATAACCTGCATCTGCGGCCAAAAGCCCTCCTGGTGGAATGCGGTGCCCAGACCAATACCGTGGAGGAGGAAATGAATGCCATGGAACCCTTGGCGGATGTGTTAAATAAAGTTTTAAAAGGGGAGTGATCATCATAAGAAATGCTTGATTCCCCCCAAACCTTCGTGCTATACTAACATGGGCTTGCTGTAAAATGCAGGAAGCCCATTTAAAATGTAAAAAGAACTGATAATTTGAGAAAAGATAGAGATAAACAACAGGAGGAATCAAGCAGTGGCAGGAGTTGACCAGAGCAAAATCCGTAATTTTTGTATCATCGCACATATAGACCATGGAAAATCCACCCTGGCGGACCGGATCATTGAAAAGACCGGTCTTTTGACTGAGAGGGAAATGCAGTCACAGGTCTTAGACAACATGGATCTGGAGAGGGAGAGAGGCATCACCATCAAGTCCCAGGCTGTCCGTATTGTCTACCAGGCAAAGGACGGGGAGGAATATATTTTTAATTTGATCGACACACCGGGCCATGTGGACTTTAATTATGAGGTGTCCAGAAGCCTGGCCGCCTGTGACGGCGCCATTTTGGTGGTGGATGCTGCACAGGGGATCGAGGCCCAGACCCTTGCAAATGTCTATCTGGCGTTGGACCATGACCTGGATGTATTTCCGGTCATCAATAAAATTGACCTTCCCAGCGCGGAACCGGACCGGGTGAAGAACGAGATCGAGGACGTTATAGGCATAGAAGCCCAGGATGCGCCGCTGATCTCTGCCAAAATGGGACTGAATATTGAAGAGGTTCTGGAGAAGATTGTGGAGAAGATACCTGCTCCAAAAGGAGACGCCCAGGCACCTCTGCAGGCTCTTATTTTTGACTCTGTCTATGATTCCTATAAAGGGGTCATTGTATTTTGCAGGATCAAAGAGGGTACCGTGAAAAAGGGAACGAAAATCCGCATGATGGCAACAGGCGCTGTAGAGGAAGCAGTGGAAGTGGGATATTTCGGGGCAGGACAGTTTTTGCCTTGTGATGAGTTGTCTGCCGGCATGGTAGGCTACATCACTGCAAGTATTAAAAACGTGAAGGATACCCGGGTGGGTGATACCATAACCGACGACGAGAATCCCTGTGCAGAACCGCTTCCGGGCTACAAGAAGGTAAATCCCATGGTATACTGCGGCGTATATCCTGCAGATGGTTCAAAATATCAGGATTTGAGGGATGCCCTGGACAAGCTTCAGTTAAATGACGCCTCCCTGCAGTTTGAGCCGGAGACCTCGGTGGCGCTGGGATTTGGATACCGCTGCGGCTTTCTGGGACTGCTTCATCTGGAAATTATTCAGGAACGTCTGGAACGGGAGTACAATCTGGATCTGATCACAACTGCGCCGGGCGTTGTCTACAAGGTACACAAAACAAACGGTGAGATGATAGAGCTGACAAATCCCTCCAATCTTCCGGACCCCTCTGAGATCGAGTACATGGAAGAACCGATGGTGAAAGCGGAGATCATGGTGACCACAGAGTTCATCGGTCCGATCATGGATCTGTGCCAGGAGCGCCGCGGGCAGTATCAGGGGATGGAATATATGGAGACTACCCGTGCGCTGCTGAAGTACCACCTGCCGCTGAATGAAATAATCTATGATTTCTTTGATGCCCTGAAATCCCGTTCCAGAGGGTATGCGTCCTTTGATTATGAGATGCTGGGTTACGAGCGCAGTGACCTTGTAAAACTGGATATCCTGGTGAATAAAGAGGAAGTGGATGCACTGTCATTCATTGTGTTTGCAGGTTCTGCCTATGAGCGCGGCAGGAAAATGTGTGAGAAGCTGAAAGAAGAGATTCCGCGCCAGCTCTTTGAAATTCCCAT
The DNA here is from genome assembly GCF_900258535.1 of Blautia marasmi. NCBI lineage: Bacteria > Bacillati > Bacillota > Clostridia > Lachnospirales > Lachnospiraceae > Blautia > Blautia marasmi. The sequence continues at coordinate 338,840 of NZ_OIWX01000001.1, read as the reverse complement.
CCAGGCAGCCATCGGCAGCAAAATCATTGCACGTGAGACCGTGAAGGCCATGAGAAAAGATGTACTTGCCAAATGTTACGGCGGTGATATTTCCCGTAAGAGAAAGCTTCTGGAGAAACAGAAGGAGGGAAAGAAGCGTATGCGCCAGGTCGGTAATGTAGAGATTCCGCAGAAGGCCTTCATGAGTGTCCTGAAGCTGGACGATAAATAGGATTTGGGAGATTACAGGAGAAGATAAGATGAAAAAAGATTTGGGGCTGTACCTTCATATCCCCTTCTGCATGCAAAAATGCGGATACTGTGACTTTTTATCCGCAGCAGGCAGCGGGGAGGAGAAAGAGAATTATGTACAGGCTTTGGAAAAAGAGATCCGAAGCTACGGTGATTTTGCGAAAGGATACAGGGTTTCCACTGTTTTTGTGGGAGGGGGAACCCCTTCCTGTCTGGAAGCAGATCAGACAGAGCGGATATTTGGAGCGATCAGGGATACCTTTGAAATAGAAAAAATGCCGGAGATTTCCATGGAGATGAATCCCGGCACCGTAACGGCCGGGAAACTGCAGGCATACAAAAACTGCGGCATCAACCGACTGAGCATGGGACTGCAGTCAGTCAGAAACAGCAATTTAAAGCTGCTTGGAAGGATCCACACGTTTGAGGAGTTCTTGGAAAGCTTCCGTCTGGCAAGAGAGGCCGGTTTTCAAAACATCAACCTGGATTTGATCTCCTCCCTGCCGGGGCAGACAAAAGAGTCCTGGGCAGAGGAACTGGAAACAGCAGCAAAACTCTCCCCGGAACATATCTCCGTATACCAGCTGATCCTGGAGGAAGGTACCCCGTTTTATGAAGCGTATGCAGGACATCCTGAACTGCTTCCGGACGAGGAGATGAGCAGAGCCATTTATGAGACGACGGAAGAGGTGCTGGGAGAGTATGGATTTCACCAGTATGAGATCTCAAATTATGCGAAGGAAGGCAGAGAATGCCGGCATAATCTGAAATACTGGGAAAGAGGTGACTATCTGGGGCTTGGCCTCGGCGCTGCATCCATGGTGAGGAACATGCGTATGAGCAATACCGGGGATATGAATACATATCTGGAAAAATGCAAAGAGCCGAAGACCATGCGCACGGATGTACAGTTTTTGGAGGAACCGCAGCAGATAGAAGAATTTATGTTCTTAGGGCTTCGCAAAACTAGGGGAATATCCAAAAAAGAATTCCGCCGTATTTTTGGCAGGGATATAGAACTGGTCTATGAAAAAGCCCTGGAAAAACTTTTGTCAAATGGAATGCTCCTGGAGAAAAAGGACAGGCTGTATCTGTCAAAAGAAGGGGTGCTCCTCAGTAATACAGTCCTCTCTGAGTTCCTATTCGACTGACCTGTACAGATTTCTGCAGGCAGTGACTTTTTATGGTTACTGTTTACAGGCCATTGTACCGGGAGGCGACATATCTGTGCATCGCGGAGCGTGTTACCGGACACAGAGTAAACAGTAACATTTTATGAACACAGGTTATAGAAATTTAATAAAGTTTTACAGTTTATCTCTGGAAAATTAATATAGAATGTGTCAGAATAAAGGAAGGTAATATATGATGAAACGGCGGGGGTCTCTGACCGTTTTGCATGACATTTTGGGAGGGTATAATGAATATTTTATTTTTTCTCACTCCGAAGAGTGATGTGGCCTATATCTATGACACCTACAGTTTAAGGCAGGTCTTGGAAAAGATGGAATATCACCGGTATTCGTGCATTCCGATTATCGGGGAGAATGGTAAATATGTGGGGACAATTACAGAAGGGGATTTACTTTGGGGACTAAAGAACCGCGGCGACCTGAATCTGAAAGCTGCGGAGGAGATTCCCATCACAGCATTCAAGCGCCGGGCCAACTATACACCCGTTCGTGTGGATTCCGATATGGAAGACTTGCTGGACAAGGCCATGCGGCAGAATTTCGTACCGGTTATTGATGACCAGAAGAATTTTATAGGTATTGTCACAAGAAGAGACATCATGCAGTATATCTGTTCTGAGCATCAGAATAAAAATAAAAAAGAATGCAGAACCTATGTACAGCATGCGTCTGTATGATAAAAAGTAAAAAGGCTTGCCGCGTTTGCGGGGGCCTTTTTTGTACTGCAATCGGTTTGGACAGCGAATCCGCATAGCATACGGTTTGCATTTAGTCTTTCTAAAAGCAGAACTTATGCATTTTATATCTATCGGAAGAGAAAACCAGGGATGTTGGGGGAGTCTGCGGGCCTCCTCAGGCAGACATTGCGGTAGAGAGCCTGAAAATCCAGCGCTTATGGAGACTTGGCGCGAAGCCTTTGCTGAGCGTCTTAGTCGGAGTTAGCGCTTAGTTGAAGGGGAACGAAGCTGGCTGCCAGAGGAGGCCCGCAGACTCCCCCAACATCCCGTCCCCCCTTGCCGTAACCCCGCCCAGAAAATCCCCGTTTTCCCCCAACATTTCCTAAAAATCTCTCTGAACATATGTTTGCAAATACACATAGCCTGTGATATAATGGCAGGTAGCATAAAAACAAACATACATTCCCCGAAAACCGCATCCCCAATCTGCCGAAAGGTAGAAGTTATGGTGCTTTTCGGAATGAGAATCCGATAGAAACTGTTGCGCTGATCAAAAATAAGGAGATAAAAATGGCAGTAAGAACACATGACAACCAATTTATCAAAATACGCGGAGCAAACGAGAACAATCTGAAAAATCTGGATGTAGACATCCCCCGCAATGAGCTGGTGGTTTTAACCGGGCTGAGCGGTTCAGGAAAAAGTTCCCTTGCATTCGACACCATATATGCGGAAGGACAGAGAAGATATATGGAATCCCTGTCATCCTACGCAAGGCAGTTCCTGGGACAGATGGAGAAACCGGACGTGGAAAGTATTGAAGGCCTTTCCCCGGCTATCTCCATTGACCAGAAATCCACCAACCGGAACCCGCGTTCCACAGTTGGCACCGTTACGGAGATATACGATTATTTCCGTCTTCTTTACGCAAGGATCGGTATCCCCCACTGTCCGAAATGCGGAAAAGAGATTAAAAAGCAGACCGTTGACCAGATGGTTGACCAGATCATGAGCCTGCCCCAGCGGACAAAACTGCAGCTTTTGGCACCTGTGGTCAGAGGCCGGAAAGGTACCCATGCAAAGCTTCTGGATCAGGCAAAGCGCAGCGGTTATGTGAGAGTGCAGATTGACGGCAATCTCTATGAACTCAGTGAAGAGATAAAACTGGATAAGAACATTAAGCACAATATTGAAATCGTTGTGGACCGTCTTGTGGTGAAAGAGGGGATTGAAAAACGACTTACAGATTCCATCGAAAACGTTCTGAATCTGGCTGACGGACTTCTCATTGTGGACACTATGGATGGAAACCAGATGAATTTCAGCCAGAGCTTTTCCTGTCCGGACTGTGGTGTCAGCATTGACGAGATTGAGCCTCGGATTTTTTCCTTTAACAATCCCTTCGGTGCCTGCCCTGCCTGCTTTGGACTGGGGTATAAGATGGAGTTTGACGTGGATCTGATGATACCGGACCAAAGCCTGAGTATTGCAAAGGGAGCCATTGTGGTTCTTGGCTGGCAGTCCTGCACGGATAAAGGCAGCTTTACAAGGGCCATTTTGGATGCCCTTGCTGAGGAATACCATTTTGAACTGGATACACCGTTTCAGGATTATCCTGACAAGATCAAGGACGTGATCATCAACGGAACCCGCGGCAAAGAGATAAAGGTACACTATAAAGGCCAGCGCGGCGAGGGTATATACGACGTGGCTTTTGAGGGGCTTGTTAAAAATGTGGAGCGCCGCTACAGAGAGACCGGTTCGGAGTCCAGCAAACAGGAATATGAATCCTTTATGCGCATCACACCATGTCCTACCTGTAAGGGCCAGCGTCTGAAAAAGGAAGCCCTAGCCGTCACTGTGGGAGACAAAAATATACATGAGGTTACGTCCATGTCCATCCGTAAACTGCAGGTGTTTTTGCATGAACTGCAGCTCACTCCCACCCAGCAGATGATTGGCGAACAGGTATTAAAAGAAATCCGTGCCAGAGTGGGCTTTCTGATGAATGTGGGACTGGAGTACCTGACACTATCCCGTGCAACAGGTACCCTGTCCGGCGGGGAAGCACAGAGGATCCGTCTGGCAACCCAGATCGGCTCAGGTCTTGTGGGAGTTGCCTATATATTGGATGAGCCAAGTATCGGCCTGCACCAGCGTGACAACGATAAACTGCTTGCCACATTGAAACACCTTAGAGATTTGGGCAACACCCTGATCGTCGTGGAGCATGACGAGGACACCATGCGGGAAGCAGATTGTATTGTGGATATCGGTCCCGGCGCAGGGGAGCACGGCGGCCAGTTAGTGGCGATCGGTACGGCGGAAGACTTGATGAAAAATAAAGATTCCATCACCGGCCAGTATTTAAGCGGCGCCATGAAAATCCCTGTACCAAAGGAGAGAAGAAAACCCACAGGTTTTCTCACCATCCGGGGAGCTTCGGAAAACAATCTGAAAAACATTGATGTGAAAATACCCTTGGGAATTATGACCTGCGTTACCGGTGTTTCCGGCTCGGGCAAGAGTTCCCTGATCAATGAGATCTTATACAAAAGCCTGGCAAGAAAGCTGAACCGGGCCAGAGTGATTCCCGGAAAACATAAAGGGATTGATGGTGTGGAGCAGCTTGACAAAGTCATTGACATTGACCAGTCTCCCATTGGCAGAACACCCCGTTCCAATCCGGCCACCTACACGGGAGTCTTTGACCAGATCCGTGACCTTTTTGCAACCACTGCGGACGCAAAGGCCAGGGGGTATAAAAAAGGAAGATTCAGCTTCAATGTAAAAGGCGGAAGATGTGAGGCCTGCAGCGGTGACGGAATTCTGAAGATAGAGATGCACTTTCTTCCCGATGTGTACGTCCCCTGTGAGGTCTGCCAGGGAAAACGATATAACAGAGAGACTCTGGAAGTGAAATATAAAGGAAAGAGTATATACGATGTGCTGAATATGACCGTTGAGGAGGCGCTGACCTTTTTTGAACACCTTCCATCCATCAAGAGAAAGATCCAGACCCTTTACGATGTGGGACTTTCCTATATCCGTCTGGGGCAGCCGTCTACGGAATTGTCAGGCGGTGAGGCACAGAGGATCAAGCTGGCAACAGAATTGAGTAAGAGAAGTACGGGAAAGACTATCTACATTCTGGATGAGCCTACCACAGGTCTGCATTTTGCGGATGTGCATAAGCTCATTGAGATCCTCCGCCGTTTGGCAGAGGGAGGGAACACAGTGGTTGTCATTGAGCACAACCTGGATGTGATAAAAACTGCGGATCATATTATAGATATCGGCCCGGAAGGCGGCGATAAAGGGGGAACCGTGATAGCTACCGGTACACCGGAGGATGTGGCGGCGAATCCTGTCTCCTACACAGGTCGTTACGTGTCAAAATATTTGAATTGATTGCCCCTTTTCATTTCGGGACAAGTTGGGTATAATGAAGGATATCAGTGGGCCCGGGACTAAAGTGCCGGGCAGAAGACTGATATCCAAAAATAGAAAGGGGTATTCTATGGCAGCGACAGATATTGGAATCGACTTGGGAACGGCCAGTATACTGGTTTACGCAAAAGGAAAAGGCATTGTACTGAAGGAACCATCCGTAGTTGCATACGATAAAGATAATAATAAAATAAGAGCGGTAGGAGAAGAGGCAAGACAGATGATCGGCAGGACCCCCGGCAACATTGTGGCAGTCCGCCCCCTGCGCCAGGGTGTCATTTCAGACTATGAGGTGACAGAAAAAATGCTGAAATACTTCATCTCTAAAGCTATGGGAAAGAAAGCTTTCCGAAAACCCCGCATCAGCATCTGCGTACCCAGCGGTGTGACAGAGGTAGAAAAGAAAGCAGTGGAGGAAGCCACTTACCAGGCAGGAGCCAGAGAGGTAAATATCATCGAGGAGCCCATAGCGGCAGCCATCGGGGCGGGTATTGATATCACAAGACCTTTTGGCAACATGATCGTGGATATCGGCGGAGGCACCACTGATGTGGCGGTGATTTCCCTCGGAGGAACTGTTGTCTCCACTTCCATCAAAGTGGCAGGAGACAATTTTGACGAGGCAATCATGCGTTATGTGAGAAAAAAACATAATCTGATGATCGGGGAACGTTCTGCGGAGGATGCAAAGATCCAGATAGGAACTGTCTATCCTCATCCCCAGCCTAAGACCATGGATGTGAAAGGGCGGGATACGATCACAGGACTCCCCAAAAGCGTTACTCTGACCTCAGAGGAGATCAGGGAAGCCTTAAAAGATGCGACTGTACAGATTATGGAGACCATACACGGAATTCTGGAGAAAACACCTCCGGAACTGGCGGCTGATGTTGCTGACAGAGGCATTGTTCTCACCGGCGGCGGTGCGCTCTTAGGAGGCCTGGAGACACTCATCGAGGAGGAGACAGGCATCAACACCGTGGTTGCTGAGGAGCCGGCCATGGCTGTGGCCATCGGCACAGGCCAGTACATGGAGCTTATGAGTAAGATAAACGGTAAATAAATCGGGAACTATTCAGCAGGTCTGCGCATACATTGTGCTGACTGTAAGAAAGCATTCCACAGCCAAGCAAAAATGCTGTCGCCAAAGGTGATCTTGCATGGATTTTTGCCTGTAACTGTGTGGGTACTGAACAGTGACAATAAAACAAAAGAGGTAAGATATGGAAGAAACCATAGAAGGATATGTGGACCATATTATCTTCCGGAATGAGGACAATGGGTACACGGTTATGGTTGTGATCGCTGAGGAGGAAGAGCTGACCTGCGTGGGCAGTTTCCAGTATCTGAGTGAAGGGGAAACCATCAAAGCCTATGGACATTATACGGAGCATCCGTCCTATGGCAGACAGTTCTCCGTCACCTCCTATGAGACCGTAGTGCCCCAGGACTCCATGGCTATGGAACGTTACCTGGGTTCCGGTGCCATCAAGGGAATTGGTGCAGCTCTGGCAGCCAGGATCGTCAGACGCTTCAAGGATGACACACTGCGAATTGTGGAGGAGGAGCCGGAGCGGCTGGCAGAAATAAAAGGGATCAGTGAAAAAAAGGCCAGAGAGATCGCAGCACAGGTATCTGAGAAAGCAGACATGCGCAAGGCCATGATGTTTCTCCAGCAATACGGCATATCCCTGTCACTGGGAGCTAAAATATTCAATCAATACGGACAAGAGATGTACGGCATATTAAGGGAGAATCCCTATAAGATGGCTGAGGATATAGACGGAGTGGGATTTAAGATGGCAGATGAGATCGCTGCCAGGATTGGAATCCACACAGATTCCGACTACCGTATCCGAAGCGGTCTTCTATACATATTACTGCAGGCAACTGCAGAAGGGCATGTGTTCCTTCCACAGCGCATACTGCTGGAACGGGCATCTGCCCTTTTGGGCGTTGCAGCCCCTTATATGGAAAAACATATTATGGATCTGGCCATAGACAGAAAGATTGTGGTGAAAGAAACCCCACTCAGAGAGGGTGTGCAGCCCGAGCCTGTTATCTACGCCAGCCAGTATTATCAGCTTGAGCTGCATGTGGCTCAGATGCTGAAAGAACTGGCATTGGAGGATACTGTGGATGAGGCCGGGATGGAAACAAAGCTTGCCAGACTTGAAAAGAACGGAAACGTCCAGCTGGATGAAAAACAGCGTCAGGCAGTCATAGAGGCTGTGAAAAACGGTCTCCTGGTCATCACCGGCGGTCCCGGTACCGGAAAGACCACCACGATCAATGCGATCATCCGCTACTATGAGCTGGAAGGTCTGGATATCTGTCTGGCGGCCCCTACGGGAAGGGCAGCAAAGCGCATGACAGAGACCACAGGTTATGAGGCCAGAACCATACACAGGCTCTTGGAACTGAGCGGAATGCCGGATGATTCCTCAGCCAGTATCCATTTTGAAAGAAACGCACAGAATCCGCTGGAAGCGGATGTAGTTATCATTGACGAAATGTCCATGGTGGACATTTTTCTTATGCACGCGCTGCTCCTGGCCATTACGCCGGGTACACGCCTGATCCTGGTGGGAGATGTAAACCAGCTTCCAAGCGTAGGACCGGGAAGTGTACTCAAAGACATCATCCGTTCCGGAAAATTTCCGGTTGTAGAGCTGGTTAAGATTTTCCGTCAGGCATCCCAGAGTGATATTGTAGTGAACGCACACAAGATCAACCGGGGTGTCCCTGTTGTCCTGGATAACAAGAGTATGGATTTCTTCTTTTTGAAGCGGTATGATGCCAATGTGATCATCAGTGTTGTCATTACCCTGATCCAGAAGAAGCTGCCAAAGTTTGTGGATGCCACTCCCTATGACATTCAGGTCCTGACTCCTATGCGGAAAGGTCTTCTGGGTGTTGAACGGCTCAATGGTATCCTGCAGCAGTATCTGAATCCCCCATCCCCTGATAAAAAAGAAAAAGAACACGGCAATGGCCTGTTCCGTGAGGGGGATAAGGTCATGCAGATCAAGAACAATTACCAGACCGAGTGGGAAGTCCGGGGTAAATACGGCATTCCCGTGGAAAAAGGCGTAGGTGTCTTTAACGGAGATACGGGAATCCTGCGGGAGATCAATACCTTTGCAGAGACCTTGACCGTAGAGTTTGATGAGGGGCGTTTTGTGGAGTATGCCTTTAAACAGTTAGATGAGCTGGAACTGGCGTATGCGATCACTATCCACAAATCACAGGGAAGCGAATATCCTGCAGTGGTCATACCGCTGCTCGGAGGCCCCAGGATGCTGATGAACAGAAATCTACTCTACACGGCAGTGACCAGGGCCAGAAAGTGCGTGACACTGGTAGGAGATGAAAATACTTTTTGGGAAATGGAAAAAAACCAGATGGAACAAAGCCGTTATACCACTCTGGATCTGCGGATAAAGGAAAGCTTCTAGCTTCCTTTGTCCTTGATCTGGTCTATCCCAGGCGCTGCCCAGTCTGCCATGACATTGCAGTCCCCCGGGGAAGGGCCATATGCCGGGAATGCCTGGATAAACTTGTGCCCATACATGGGCCGCGCTGTTTCAAGTGCTCTAAGCCTCTTTCTGACCGTGAGGCGGAGTTCTGCTATGACTGTGCATCAAAAAAACATTCTTATGACCGTGGAATCAGTATTTTTCCTTACGGCTCCGTTCTTTCACAATCCCTGTATCAGTTAAAATATCACCAAAGGCAGGAATACGGACGTTTTTACGGACGCTATGCCGCAGCCTGTGCAGGGGAACAGATCCGCCTGTGGGGCCCGGAGGTGTTGATCCCTGTTCCGCTCCATCCAAAAAGGATGGAAAAGAGAGGATATAACCAGGCAGAAATAATCGCAGGGGAGATTGGCAGGATACTGCAGTTACCTGTAGACACAAAAACGGTTGTCAGGAGAGTCAACACAAAACCACAGAAAGAACTGAATGACAAGGAGAGGAGAAGCAATCTGCGCAGTGCATTTGCTGTGAGGCAGGCAAAGCTTCCGTGGAAAAAAATACTGATCATTGATGACATCTACACCACAGGAAGTACTGTGGACGGTGTAAGCCTTGCACTGAAAGCTGCCGGCGCAGAGCAGGTATATTTTTTAACCATAGCCATAGGCACAGGTTTCTGTTGATAAGGCTTGATTCGCCTGCTTTATTTATGCTATAATGCAAGTTGTATACATTGGATGCCATTTAAGAGATGTAGTAAGTGGCACATTTGTTGTGTCAAAAATGCAGGAGACTTTTTGGGCATAACGATAGGAAACGCTGCATAATTACACTGTGAAGACATCTAAATCCTTGTTTCACAGGAAGTAGAGGAAGCTTATGTTAAATGAACAAAAAATCAAGAAAATGAGAAAATTAGCTGCTTACGAATCCGGTAAGGGAAGAGAAGATCTGTCGATCAGCAATTACTACAGAAGTGATTACATAGGCCTTGCGCTGATCAAAAACTTTTTTATCACTACCATTGCCTATGCGTTGCTGCTGGCTGTCTATTTTGGATATAAGAGCGAATATATGATGGATAATCTCCATAAGATGGATTTGTTTTCATTGGGGCTTAAGATTATCATTATATATATCGTACTGCTGGTGGCCTACAGCATATTGACGTATATTTACTGCTCTGTCAAATACAGGAGTGCCCAGAAAGGTGTGGAAGAGTATTACAGAGAACTGGGGCAGCTGGAAAAAATATATGACAGAGAAGAAAAGAGAGCCGGGAGACTGACCGGAAGGAGGAAAGGCACATGACAGCGTTACTGATACTGAAACAGAAAATTAAAGAATTTTACGGGGAGCATGACACCTGGATCCTTCCGATCCTGAAGTTTATTTTAGCATTCGGCCTTTTCAAAGGCATTAACACTACACTGGGATTTATGGAAAAACTGGATAACATTTTTGTTGTTATGATTCTTGCCCTTTTATGTTCAGTTATGCCTATCAATGCCATGACGATCCTGGGCTGTGTTTTGATTATTGGTCATTGTTACGCTATGGGAATCGAGGTTGCAGGTTTTGCCCTGCTCCTTATGATTTTGCTGATGATATTATTTCTGCGGTTTACATCGAAGGATAATGTGGCACTTGTACTTACTCCAGTATCCTTTGCTTTTCATATACCGGCAGCGGTACCTATTGGTTGTGGCCTCTTAAGGGGACCTGCAAGTGCGGTGCCTGCAGGTTGCGGTGTTGTTCTGTACTACTTTATGCGTCTGGTAAAAGACAAGGCAGGAGTGTTGCAGGGAAAAGAGACAGAATCTGTCCAAAAACTTCAAATTTTACTTGATGGTTTGGTAAAAAATCAGGAAATGTGGCTGGCAATCATAGCTTTTGCTACAGTCACTCTGCTGGTATATCTCATTCGTCATTCTTCCTTTGATTATTCTTGGAGAATTGGGGTGGTTACTGGTGCCGTGATATATATTGTCCTTATGCTGTTTGGAAATATGTTTATGAGTATCAGTATGGAAATGGGCAGTGTCATTATTGCCGGTGTGGTTTCCGCAGTGATTGGCCTTGTCATTGAATTTTTTGTACTGGGAGTGGACTACTCCAGAAGTGAAGTGACACAGTTTGAGGATGACGAATATGTATATTATGTAAAAGCAGTTCCCAAATCACTGGTGTCACAAACAAAAAAGAGTGTGAAAAAATTTTCATCTAATAAGAAATCCGTTGACAGAGATTTAGACGAAGAGGATATAGATGAAGATGTAGTGCAAGAGGCAGCGCCTGTGGAGCATGTTTCTGAAGAGGATTTTGATTTTGAGAAACAGCTGGAAGAATCGCTGAAAGACTTATAAAGACAATCCCATAAGGGAATTATACATAATTAAGGGGGTGGAGATATGGGGAATTTTACAGTAATTTTAAAAGAGTATTTGGGTAAGATGACACTTCCCCGTATAGCCTGGATCGATATTATTGAGATTCTGCTGATAGCTGTTTTTGTTTATCAGTTCATGCTGTGGGTGAGAAATACCCGGGCGTATTCTCTGCTGAAAGGAATCCTGATTGTCCTGGCGTTTATCTTCATCGCATTCCTTTTAAAGATGAATACCATTCTCTGGCTGGTCTATAATGCAGGTGGTTATGCGATCACAGCCATATTGGTTATTTTTCAGCCGGAACTGCGTAAGGCTTTGGAGGAGTTAGGACATAAGAAGATCGTAAGCAACATTCTTCCGTTTGACAACGGGAAAAAAGAGGACAGCGGAAGATTCAGTGACCGTACATTAAATGAAATTGTGCGTGCCAGCTTTGAAATGGGGGAGGTCAAGACCGGGGCCTTGATCGTGATCGAGGAGGAGACAGGATTAAACGAGTTTGCCAGAACGGGTATTTATCTGGATTCTCTGGTGACAAGTCAGCTCCTGATCAATATCTTTGAGCATAATACGCCTCTTCATGATGGCGCTGTTATAATCAGAGGGGACCGTGTAGTTGCAGCCACCTGTTATCTGCCGCTTTCAGATAATATGGAACTAAATAAAAATCTTGGGACCAGACATCGCGCAGGTGTGGGGATCAGTGAGGTCAGTGACTCTATCACGATCATTGTCTCAGAAGAAACCGGCCGGGTATCCGTAGCCCATCATGGCAAACTTATTGTAGGGGTAAACAGAGATGAACTCAAAGCAATCTTGTTAAAGGAGCAGAATGCCAACGCAGAGAAACAGAAACGCAAAATATGGAAGGGATGGGTGAAGAATGAAGAAAAGTCTGATGAATAAATTTACCTTGAAAATCCTTTCTCTGCTGATAGCCATATTGATCTGGCTGCTGGTCATGAATATAGAGAACCCTTCCATCACCCAGACATACATGGATATACCGGTTACATTTGTCAATGAGTCTTATATAGAAAGTATGAATAACATTGCACTTATGGTGGATGGAAAAGACTCTGTAAATGTCCGTATCCGGGCTGCAAGTGAAACAATCAAGAAACTGAGCAAAGAGAATATTACAGCGGTGGCTGATCTGACACAGATCATTGATATGGATTCTGATCCTATTATGGTGCCGGTCACGGTTACCTGTGCGGGAGTCGATGATGAGGATATAGAAGTGACACCTAAAAATATTCCCATCAAAATAGATGAACGAAAAAGTCTTGACCGTATCATCAGTACGGAACTCATAGGGGAATCTAAGCCCGACAATAATTACGAGGTTGGAAAGATAACTGCCAATCCGGAAAAGATCAATATTGTAGGGCCAAAATCTATTATAGAAAAAATAGACAGTGTGACAGCCCAGGTAAATGTGGACGGGATGGCCGCAAGTGGTGAGCGGGAAGCTACATTAAAGATATATGATAAAAACCACGATGAATTAAGTGAAAAGCAGATGTCTTATCTTAAATTCGATGTGCCCAGCACTACAGTCCAGGTTTATGTTGAATTATGGAGAATGTTGAAGGATGTTACAATTGATGTCTCCAATGCGTACGTGGGAAGCCCGCAGAGTGGGTATCAGGTAGATTCGGTGTCATCGACACCAAGCGAGATCAGTATAGTGGGTTCGGAAGAGGCGCTGCAGAAATTCACGGTAAACGGAAACAAACTGACAATCCCTCAATCGGATGAGAGGGATATTTCGGGTAAGTCCTCTGATTGTGAATTTTCAGTTGATCTGACAGAACTTTTGCCAAAAGATATAAAACTTGCAACAGGCGTAAATGATACAGCTCTTTTAACAGTAAAGATACTTCCGCTGAATAGTAAAGAGTATAATATTTCCACAAATGAAATGAAAGTTGCAAATAGTCCTGCCAATATGAATGTGGTTATGGACAAAGTGGAAGTTCTGGTTCGGGTTGAGGGAAAAGAAGAAGATCTAGATAAGCTGGATAAGAGTCAAATACATCTCAGTATTGATCTGAAATCTTATACAGCAGCCGGCGAATACGAGGTACCGGTTAAAATTGAAGTGCCGGATGGATATCAGGTGGTTGATGAGATCAATGTGAAGGTCACTTTGACAGATGCCAACGCAAATGTTGTAACTCAGAGATCGGAACCATAAAATAGAAGCAGGGGAGTGATGAATAATGGTAAGTCAGAAAGTAAAAGTAAATAATTTGATCGGACTGCATTTAAGACCGGCAGGCCGTCTCTGCAGTGAAGCCATGCAGTTCAAATCACTGATTACCTTCAGTTATAATAATGTAACCGCAAATGCAAAGAGTGTCCTCAGTGTTCTTGGCGCATGTGTGAAAGGCGGAGATGAAATTGAACTGGTATGCGAAGGGGAAGACGAGGAAGAGGCATTAAAACATCTGGTATATATTCTGGAGGAAGGTTTACAGGAATAATTGTTTTATTATGATCCTGAGCAGGAAAATTCCGGGGATGGGACAGTCAAGGCTGTCTCATCCCTCGATTTTTGCCTGCCGGGAATCTCAAGGACAAGAATGTTACGAATTACAGCCCTGCAAAAACAATCCCATCCTCCCGGGACAGAGGTTGTGAATCGTAATGCAAGAATACTAATATTACTTAAGGAGAAAGCAATCATGCATAATAACATGAAAGAAGGCCTAAAAGATGGTATCCCTATCGCACTGGGGTATTTTTCTGTCAGTTTCACATTTGGCATGCTGGCAGTGAACAGCGGTATGGCTCCTCTTCACGCGGTGCTGATTTCCCTTTTTAATCTCACATCCGCAGGGCAGTTTGCCGGTCTGAATGTGATCCTTTCGGGGGCATCGCTGCTGGAAATGGCATTGACGCAGTTTGTTATCAACATGAGGTATGCGCTTATGTCCCTTTCTTTATCCCAAAAGTTTGACAAGTGTGTCAAGACGCGCCACAGGCTTCTCATCGCATATGGAAATACGGATGAGATATTCGCTGTGGCGAGTTCAAAGAGGGGAAGTGTGGGGCAGTATTATATGTACGGGCTGATCTGCCTGCCGGTACTGGGATGGGTAGGGGGAACGCTTACAGGAGCCATAGCGAGCACGGTTATGCCCGCATTTGTGCGCAGCGCTTTGGGGGTGGCACTCTACGGAATGTTTATCGCCATTGTTGTGCCTCCGGCAAAAAAGGAATCCACTGTGAGGACTGTTGTATTTATTGCCCTGGCTCTGAGCAGTATGTTTTACTACCTTCCGGTATTAAAACAAATTTCCAGCGGCTTTATGATCATTATCTGCACCCTGCTGGCAGCAGGTATCGGTGCTGTTTTATTTCCGATCAAGGAGGAGGTGGAGGCATGATTTATGCATATATATTTGTTATGGCAGGTGTGACATATCTGATCCGTATGCTGCCTCTGACATTGATCCAGAAAAAAATCTCTAATATTTACATACGTTCTTTCCTATATTATGTTCCTTATGCATGCCTGACAGCCATGACCTTTCCTGCTATTTTATATGCAACGGAGTCACCGGTATCTGCTTTTGCCGGCCTGGCCGTGGCAGTATTTTTTGCTATGAAGGAGAGAAGCCTTGTGATGGTTGCATGTTTTTCCTGTATCGGTGTATTTATCACAGAACGGATTTTGGAACTATTATAAGTATAGTTCATGAGACTGTAAAACAAATTTAATATTACATTTCCCCTGTTTGGTTGTAATAACCTGTAAAAAATGGTAAAATAGTGATATCTCTAGAGGGAGAGTATACCTAGTTGATACGAAAGTATCCGGGAGATAAATAAGAGCGTAAAGCTGGAAAGTAGAGGGAATAGTATGAAGAAGCGTAGGATGAAGCTGTTGGCGCTGATGCTTACGGCAGCGGTCACGATCACTTCTGTCCTTCCGGTAGGAGCAGCAGCTACGGATGGAAGTGAAGTACCGCAGCAGGTTACAAGCCTTACGGATCCGCTGGATGAAGGGAGCGGAGCAACGGATAACGGTTTGGGGGATGCAGAAGGAGATGGACAGATTGGCGACAGCCAAACGAATGACGGCCAAACAGATGGCGAGACAAAGCAAGTAAGCCATGAGGCGGAGGCGGCCCAGGATGACCATTGGACGCTGGATAAGACCACAAATGCTGAGGAAATTGTTCTCAGGTATTATGAGGATGCAGCAACGAAGCAGGGATATCAGAAAAAATGGGTGTTGAATACCTCTTCAGGAATTTGGACTTATTACGAGGTCGATGAAAATGGTGTTGAGACGGAAGAGGTGCCGGTCCCTGTTGATGAGAATCAATTTGTGATGCATGGTAAGACTCTGAATCTTTATGAAACAGGGGTTATAAATGACAAAGAAGACGGATTAATAAAACTTATATATGCATTTGAAAATACGGTGGACGGACTAAAGGGATATGGAGGATATTGGCTGATTTATTCTTCTGATGGTTCTTACCACTATATAACTGAAAAGAGTGAAGTGGATTTAGAGGGTGAATGGAATCCGATGCTTTATGATGGACTTCAGATTCCCACTGATGAGATGGAAGGCCTGCAGATATTACAGGATGAGTATGGCAAAGAACTAGCATGCTGGCTGGATGATCAGGGGATGCCTCAGACAAATACTTGGAAGATTCATATAGATGAGCAGGGAAAGAAAATTTTTTATTATTTTGGAGAAGATGGCATGCAGATTACTGCTGGAACACCAAGCGGTCTCCAAAATATTGAAGGTACCAATTACTGGATGAAGGAAGACGGTAAACCGGATGTATCGTCCTGGCATGAATCGGATGGAAAGTACCTGTATTTTGATGTGACTGGGGCGCAGACGGTAAAGACAGGACGCCAGGAGATTGACAAAAGTATTTTTTATTGGCTAAATGATGATGGCAGTTATGTGAAATCCGGTTGGAAAACGGATGGCAGTAAATATTATTACTTTGGCACGGATGGCAAACAGGATTTATCAAAAACAGGATTACAGACAATCAGTGGAAGTAAATATTATGTAAACAAAGATGGTACAGTACTGAGAAATGGTTCAATAGTATTAAACGGTGTACGCTATTTCTTTGGTTCGGATGGAAAGAGTAGTAAGTCTTATAAAATACATCCAGAAGGATGGCAGAGAAATAATAATGGTTGGTGGTATCAGAAGGAGGATGGTTCCTGGCCGGTAAATAGCTGGTATGAAGTGAAAGGCCAGAAGTATTACTTTGATGGTAATGGCTATATGAAGACCGGCTGGCTGAAACTGGGTAACAGTTGGTATTACTTAAATGGTGAAGGGGCCATGGTTACGGGTTGGCTAAAGCTGAACAACACTTGGTATTATCTGACACCTGGAACCGGAGTAATGAAGACGGGATGGTATCAAGTTGGAGGAACTTGGTACTATAGCAATGGCAACGGAGATATGCAGACCGGATGGTTGAAGTTGGGAAATACTTGGTATTATCTGACCGGAAGCGGAGCCATGGCAACTGGTTGGATTAATCTAGGAGGGACCTGGTATTATCTGACACCTGGTGACGGTGCTATGAGGGTAGGCTGGTACCAAGTGGGCGGAATATGGTATTATAGCAGTGGAAGCGGAGCTATGATGACAGGTTGGTTGAAATCAGGTAATACCTGGTATTATCTGACTGGAAGCGGAGCCATGGCAACTGGCTGGATTAATCTGGGTGGAACTTGGTATTATCTGACGCCTGGAAACGGAGCCATGGTGACTGGTTGGATTAACCTGAATGGAACCTGGTATTATCTGACCGGAAGCGGAGCCATGGCAACTGGTTGGTTGAGCGTAGGAAATACTTGGTATTATTTGACCGGAAGTGGAGCTATGGCAACTGGTTGGCTTAACCTGGGAGGGACCTGGTATTATCTGACACCTGGAAGCGGAGCCATGAAGACTGGCTGGTATCAGGTGGGGGGAGAATGGTATTATTCTTACGGTAGCGGTGCAATGGCCTCTAATAGCTGGATTGATACATATTATTATGTTGGAGGCAGCGGGGCGATGCTTAGGGATACCACGATTGGTGGTTACTACGTGGATAAAAACGGAAGATGGGTTCCTGGATATGGTACTGTTAATGTCAATACAAATGGTGTTTGGGAACAGCAGGGAGAAACCTATTATTTTAAAAAAAGTAATGGAACTTATGCAAAAGGTGAGTATATAGCCTGGAATGGTAATTGGTATTATTTAAATGACAATGGTGTCATGCTGACTGGATGGCAGTATATCAAAGGCTATAAGATGTATTTTTCTGGGAGCGGAGCGCTTCAGCAGGATGTAAGCGGAATGGTAGGCGGCCCTTACAGATTGCGTGTGAATCGTACGAAATGTCAAATCACTGTTTTGGCAAAAGATGGAAGCAATGGGTGGATTATTCCTGTTAAATCGATAACCTGTTCTGTAGGAAATCCGATTACTCTTACACCGGCAGGCACATTCTATATTGGTGATCAAGACAGATGGCATATTCTTATGGGGCCGTCCTGGGGACAGTGGACATCGCATGTGGTGAATGGAATTTTCATTCATTCAGTGGCTGGTAATCCCAAGAGTCAATATAATTTGTCGGCAAGTGATTATAATATGTTAGGAATGCCGGCGTCCCATGGATGTATCCGTGTATGTGTGAGAGACGCAAAGTGGATATATGATAATACGGGAAGAGGTACCATGGTGACAATTGGTGACAATTTCTATGAACCTTTCGATAAACCGGCAACCATTAAGCTTGCACCTGGTATGTATTTAAAAGATCCTACAGATATTTGGTAGAAGTGCAATATTAAATCTATATTATAAAAAAGTAAGGACTCACAGTTAGTGATATGCTCCCTTCCAGGTAGACAAGGAAAATGTAAAAAACTTGTCGCTTAGAAGGGGGCGTATTTTATTTAGGGAGGCAAAGTTTTCTTCTGAAATCATTTGTTCATTTGCTCAACTGTGAAAAGAAAAACTGCCAGCAGACAATACTTACTGGCAGATAAATAATATTTTTAAAATTGCCCACTTAACGGGGAGAGGTTCAAGTGCATTCCTAACTGTTTTTATGCGGTTTTGAGGAAAAAGGATATTGATTATCATGGATACTCTGGAATCTGATTCTGGTAAAGTATCTGCTCCCCGTTTGGCGAAGTGATGGAAATGTTTTCAAAAATATGCTTTGTCATCCGGTCAATTTCCTGCCTGGACCCATCAGCGATATAGTAGCGCACTACATAGGGATTTACTCCATGAGAAATTATCCGTTCCCCCGGTTTATAAAAAATCCAGGAGTCCTTTATACCCTTCATGGAAGACAGTTCTTTGGCAGAATTCTGATTTTCTATCATCATACCATTTTTTCCATGGAAATAGAGGACCGCACTGTTTTTTTCAAAGAAGGGGGAATGCTTTTCTAAAGCACTGCGCAGGGAACATTCATCATAGAGATAGTCCAATAGCAAGTTTTCTATCTTCAGACCACAGCAATAATCTACCAGCTCATGCTCATATCCAAAAAATCTGCCAGCTACTTCACAGACCGAGATGGAGTCGCCAGGTGACCAGAAAAACTGCATGGAGAGGGCTCCGCTTGTCTGCCCTGTGAAGTTGGCGATTTTTTGGAGGATTCCCTTTGCTTCCTCGTATACATTATAAATTAGTCTGGAAGGATATACATTGCGGGAACTGACTGGAATCTCATTGGTGCATACCGGAGTCTTTTCTCGATCTGCTATACTGATAACATGGACCTTTCCGTCTAATATCCAACTCATCATATTGAATTCAAAGCCCTCGTTATATTCTTCCACAAGGATTTCTTTCACATTAGAAGTGGCACAAATAAAATCGAAATGCTTTCGTATCTCTTCCACCGAATAGAGTAGCAGAACTCCTCGTGAGCCATATTTGTCAAGGGGTTTTACCACAACGGGAAACTCTAAAGCATCTAATTCAGAATCAGTAAATCCAGGGCTTAGCCGGACATATTTTGAATTGGGGATGTGTAGTTTTTCAAACATTTGTTTCATAATGTCTTTGTTTCTATAATAGTCCAGTTTCTCAGGTGAGAAATAACATTTAAGTCCAGCCTTGTTGGCAATCTTAACCATGCATTCAAAGAGATAGTCAGAGAAAGAGGTGATGATACCGTCTACTCGCTCTAGCTGACAGACAGAGACGATTCGGTCTGTATCTCCAACATCAATGTTATAGGATTTGTCTGCGTATTTTTTGCCCACGCTGTTAGGATAGCCATCGCAGACGATGGTATATATTCCTCGAGCTTTGGCTGTCTGTATAAGCTGCACAAATTCCCTCAGAGATCCTAAAATTAAAAGTCTTTGCTCATTCATTTGTAGTTTTGGCCTTTCCTTATATACATTGTTTTAAAATATCTAAAAGATATTCCATGTCTTCTCTATAGTAACGCTGGTCACAAGGGAGTGGCAGAATATTTGCCGCATAGTCATACTCCAGACTGTCTTTGGGCATTTCTGCCACTACATTGCTCCAATAAGTTGGAATAAATATTTTTTGACGGGCTAGTTTTCTGCGTATTTGAATAGCATTGGGGCAGTAATAAGGATAGACAAAAGGCCCGTCCTGGTTTCTTAGAATAAGAGTATTTTGTCCTCTAAGGACCTGTTCCAATGTTGTATAATTCTCATTTCGCTTTTGCCGCACGTTATCATAGTTTATGCCGCGAAGCAGGTTTTTTGTCAGTCGTGACATTTTTTTTATGGGTTCTTTATAGAAAGAGTGGGCTGTCTTAAGCATGGAGGAATAATAATCAGAAGCAGAATGCTCATAGCGGCCTAAAATGTGACTTATCCGTTCATTGGAAGAATCCAGGGGAAGGCTGTCGTATGTTTTTTTTCCTTGTTTTCCAGGAAAAAAGTAGGCTCCATCAGGCAAGCCGAAGAACTTCCGACAGGAGTATACTGTAGGAATATTTTCTACGGGTTTCTGGAAAAATGCATGAGTATTGTCCAATAAGATATTTCCATATCTTTCATGGTATCCTGATAATTTTTCAGGGGAAAGCTGTCCATAATAGTTAACAAGAAATAGATACTCCCCTTCCTTTAATCTTTTGCCCGGCATAAGAGGAGAAAAATCACTGTGAATGTGGTACCACATTATTTCTATATCTGCATTATTACAAGTCGATATAATGGAATCACAGAGAAAATAAGGGAGCCAGAGCTTTTTCACACCCAAAATATTCAGGGCAAATTTTATTGCTGTACGCCCCAAATTAAACCGTAGTAAGTCCGGGTAATACTCCTCTCCAAAAAGTTCTTCCATTTCCAAATAACCGCCTATTTCCTTCATATATAGCCACATCCTTTTTATTCTTCATGTCAGCAGGAAACCTACAAAGTGTATTTTCATTCTTTAGTTAAAATTCTTTTCTTCTTATTATATAATTTGGCATTTTCTTTGCCTCGTTCAGAATATTTATCAAATACTGTCCAATTATGCCAATGGCTAACAGTATAATTCCGTTATATGCCAGAATCAGGAGAACCAGGGTTGTCCAGCCTTCCACAGAAACACCATACAGGAAATAGCGTATCAAATAGAAAAAGCCCAAGGCCACACTGACCAGAAAACTGAAGATACCAAGATCCCGCACTAATAAAAGAGGAAATGCAGAGTTGGACGTGATGTCATAGAACAAATCCTTTACCAGGCGGTGGAACGTATAATTACTGCGCCCTACCTTGCGGGCATCGTGGTGTACGGGAACATTAACGATTCGATTGCTGCTTTGGACAAGAAGATTGCCAATCTGTGGCAGATGTGTATTTGTGTTCAATATAGCATCTACAATAAACTTTCGCATTAATCGAAAGCTGGTAATCTCCAGATTGGGATCCTTACCCAACATCCGGGATGTGGCATATACAGAAATCCGTGTTCCAAGCTTTCTTATAAAATTGTGTTTCCTATTCTCATATTTGGCAATAATTACATCTACATCATCCCGCTCATCCATAACTGCTGTCATCTTAGGAATCTCTTCGGGTCGGTGCTGGAGGTCATCATCCATGGTTATGACAAAGTCACCTTTGGCAAAAGAAAAACCACACAGAAGAGCAGGATGTTGTCCGAAATTTTTTGCCATTTGTATAATTTTAACTCGGGAATCTGACTTGTGAAGATGCTGCATTACTAAGTAGGAATTATCTCTGGAACTGTCATCCACCAGTATTAATTCAAATTCTTGATGTATAGTATTTTCAAATACATTCCGAACTCTGCTATAAAGTTCCTCCAATGTTTGCTCTGAATTATATACGGGAACAACAATTGAATATAAACTCATAATCTTACCTCCGGGTAGCTTATGTTTCCTCAAAAAAAGCTGAAAAGCTACCAGGCTTATTATAACATTTTATGTCGAGGGTTTCAATAGACTTGTTACAGGGTAGGAAGAGTGTTATAATATAAAAAGTTGTGCAGACACATTTAAATATGAGTAGAAAGAAGGGAAGTAAATGGCAGTTTCTGCGAAGAGCAGTTTGAAAGATTATTTTTTTCTTCATATCAGTATTATGATTTTTTCTTTTACACCTGTTTTTACTAAAATGGCCTCTATGGAATTTAACAAAAATGGAATTTGGGGAGTAAGATTGTATCTATTTTTTTTCCTCATGCTTTTGGATTGTTTTATCTATGCGCTGGCGTGGCAGAAAATCATTCAGAAATTTGAACTCAGTGTGGCTTATGCCAATAAAAGTGTCTATCTGGTCTGGTCTCAAATATGGGCAGTCTTGATTTTTCATGAAGTTCTATCATTTAGAAATGTAATGGGGCTTTTAGTGGTATTATTTGGAGTATTGGTGGTGCAGAAATATGAATAAATATATGATGATATTGTTTCTTGGAACTTTTTTTACAGCATTTTCTCAGTTACTCCTGAAGCAGAGTGCAAACAGGAAATATAGGAATCAGATATATGAATACTTGAACTGGCGCGTCATAACAGCCTATGGTATCTTTGGCGGTGTGCTTTTGATGAATACCTATGCCTTTACAAAAGTAGATATGAAATATGGTTCAGTCATCGACACTTTTAGTTATGTATTTGTCATGCTTCTATCATTTTTTATCCTAAAAGAAAAGTTCACAAAAGGAAAACTAATTGGAAATTTAATTATCATTACTGGTATTTTTATCTATACCATGGGATAAAAATACCAATGAAAAGCGGCACGTTCCTGCATTAGGGAAATGTGCCGCTTTTGTATGCTGTTATTTGAAATAGTGGAAAATGGTATCCACAATATACTCTTTGTCATCTTGACTCAAATGGTAATACATAGGGAGTCGTACCAGGCGTTCACTTTCCCTGGTGGTATATTTGTCCTCTCCAAAAAAATGTCCATAACGTTTTCCGGCAGGTGCAGAGTGGAGCGGAATATAATGAAAGACGCTCAAAATTTTGTTTTTTTTCAAATAAGAAATGAACTCTGTCCTGTTTTTTAAATCGGGCAGTTTGATGTAGTACATATGTGCATTATGTTGGCAGTATTCTGGTACACAGGGCTGTTCAAAAAAATCTTTTTCCGCCAGCGGTTTCAAAGCTTGGTCATAAAAATTATAGCTTTCCATGCGGTCTCTCTGGATTTCATTTGCCATTTCAAGCTGTGCCCACAAATATGCAGCATTCATGTCACTGGGGAGGTAGGAGGAGCCGTAATCCTGCCAGGTATACTTGTCAATCTGTCCTCGGAAGAATTTACTTCTGTCTGTACCTTTTTCTCTGAGGATTTCGGCCTTCTCCTGAAACGAATTATCCTGGAAAAGGAGGGCACCGCCTTCCCCCATGCTAAGATTCTTAGTTTCATGAAAACTGAAGCAGCCGAAATCGCCTATTGTTCCTAAACTTTTACCCTTATAAGAGGATGCAAATCCCTGGGCAGCATCCTCGACCACCATGAGATTGTGGCGTTTTGCAATCTCCATGATTGTATCCATCTCACAAGCTACGCCAGCATAATGGACAGGTACAATTACTTTTGTCTTGGGGGTTATGGCATCTTCAATTAATTTCTCATCAATATTTAATGTATCCGGACGAATGTCTATGAAAACAAGAGATGCTCCTCTCTGTACAAAGGCATCAGCTGTGGACACGAAGGTGTAGGAAGGGAGAATGACCTCATCGCCGGGTTGGACATTTGACAGAACAGCAGCCATTTCCAAGGAATGCGTACAGGAGGTGGTAAGAAAGGCTTGGTTTACATGGAACTTATCCTTCATCCAGTTGCTGCAGCGTTTTGTAAATATTCCATCACCACATATTTTGCGGTTTGTTATCGCCTCTTTTATGTAAATTAATTCTTTTCCAACATAGGGCGGAATATTAAAATCAATCATAAAGAACTCCTTTTTATTTCAATTAATGTGTACGAGCAATCAGTCTCCCGCATAAAGAAAACAGGAGAACTCTCGGATACTTTATTAAAAACACTAACATTGTAGCACAGTCCCTAAAAAAAGAAAACATTAAATTGTGAATCGATTGATTTCTTATGAATAATAGTGTATAATATCCTGACTTTTGCAGATGATTAAGTATAAAAATACCCGTTAGCCCAGCAAATAAGCTGACTAACGGGTTTGTCTTTTTGTCATATTTTCATGGTGTATTTTCACTTTTTTGTGGCTGCTAAAACTTTTTTTATTNATAACCTGACTTTTGCAGATGATTAAGTATAAAAATACCCGTTAGCCCAGCAAATAAGCTGACTAACGGGTTTGTCTTTTTGTCATATTTTCATGGTGTATTTTCACTTTTTTGTGGCTGCTAAAACTTTTTTTATTTCACCAAGAGTTCTGATTCTCTTACTGAAATCAATATCAAGAACCTTGCCGATGTCTTTCTGTACATTGTCGTAGTAATCAAACAAGTAATAGTTCTGTTGAATTAGGGTACAGCTTGCTTTAGAGAGTGATTCCAGAAGCTTACCAATGCTGTATTTTTGCTCTAACTTTGTTTCAAGTATGCGAGCGATGGTAAGGGCCACAAAACAGGTAAGAAAATGTGCTTCTATATGTTCTCTTGTCCATACATATACGGGTCTGGCTTCTAATTCGCTTTTAGTTACCTTAAATGATTCTTCGATTTTCCAAAGTCCTCGGTACATGTCAATGATTTTGTCATCACTTTCATCCATTTCACTTGTAAGTAAAACATAATAACCATCAAGTGCCTCTTCTTCACGAAGCTTTGCTTCGTCAATTTCTAAGATGGAAGATGCGGTTAAAATTTCACCAGTATCTTTATCATAATCGATTTTCTTTACATATTTTGCTGCACCATAAGAAGTTGCTCGGGTATAACCACCTGGATTTTTTGCAAGGTCTGCAGCTTTTGCAAGAGCCGCAGCACGATCGGCTTTTGCTCGTCTCGCATATTTTTCACTCCAAAAGACAACCTGCTTTTCATGTACAGTTTTCTTTAGCTTGCGTCCGGTTTGAGAGGTGACTTGAATCGTGCGAGGGTGCTTGCGTGACTTTCTTTTATATTCAGTGCCCAGCCAGGTATAATCCTCTTCGTCGAGCACATACTTTTTCATTTCTTTATCAGCACCACGTACAGACATGCTGAATACATAGCCATCTTTTGTGGGAGTATTAATGGTATACCAAATGTTATCACCAGTGGTCATTCCTTTATCTGCAACAGAAATAACACGACCAAGATCAAACTCTTTTTTGATTCGCCCAAAGTTTGGACGATAGGTGAGGCAGTCGTTGGTATTTCCTGCAAAAAGTTCGTAGGTAATAGGAATTCCATTGTTATCCATGAATAATCCCATCTGTACGATTGGGTTTGGACGGTGTTCCTTGGAAACACCTTTTCGAAGGAAATCATTCTGGTCATCTGATTCGAAATAGTAATTCGTCACATCGTAATAAATAAGGCTGGTGTCCCTACCGTATTTCTCTTTGATTTTATCGTTCATCCAGACTTGAAGGCTTTCTTTGTGTTTTGAAAAGAAGGAAAGACAGCGATAAACATCATCTAAAGAATAGTCTGTTTTTTCGAAGAACTGTTCCCTGTTATCAAAAGAAGCTTTCTTTGATGCTGGAAAGAGAAGCCTTGAATATACAAGCATCTTCATGATAGTATTTGCATCAAACTTCTCTTTTGAATGGCGCCTGCGATTAATAAGGAACTTATCAATTTCAAGTTCATGATAAATCTTACTTAGAGCAGCATAGCCAAAGTTTTTTCGGAGAGAAGTATCATCCGTGCACAAACGATCGGAAGGATAAAAAGTAAAGTTAATGGGAGCTTGCATCGCATTTTTTTCGATTTTTAATTCTTCAGCACGTTTTTGAAAGTGGGCAATAGGATCATCATATAGTTTTTCCAATTCATCAAGATAGCCCAAAGATTCAACAGTCTTAGAACGAGACATTTTTCGCTGTTTGTCATAATAGGAATCTACAATTGCCAGATAGATACGTCCTTTTGATGTTTTAGTTTTTCTTAAATGCATAATTGACACCTCCAATACCCTTATTATATCATATACATCCACATATATCCAGTAAAACATGACAAAAAAATAAAACAAAAAATGCCCGAATGCCTTATGAATAAAGCAATCGAGATATATCATCTTAGAAAGTAACTGCAAAAGTGTGGTGTACGAGCAATCAGTCTCCCGCATAAAGAAAACAGGAGAACTCTCGGATACTTTATTAAAAACACTAACATTGTAGCACAGTCCCTAAAAAAAGAAAACATTAAATTGTGAATCGATTGATTTCTTATGAATAATAGTGTATAATATGTAATATTTCAGTAATATATGTAACAAAATTGCAAGAAACAAAAAAGAAAAGGGGTAGAGGATGAGGAAATTAGGGAAACAGTTTCTGGTGTATGTATTGGTTCTTACATTGCTTTTGAGTATGTACACACCGGTCTTCGGTGCTGAAGCATTGCCAGGAACGGAAGTTACAGAAAAACAGGTAACCGAGGAGACGCAGATCGCTGGAGAAAACCAGACTGTACAAGAAAATCAGACGGAAGCAGACGGGGATGAACAATCGGATCAGGAAGCAGAAAGAAATATGCCTGGGGAGAAGCCGTCTAGTGTCAATGAATCGGAAGCAAAGCCAGATAATGATGTAATGTTGCAACAGAATGGTGAGAGAGAACAGATAGGTGACTTGATTTGTAATTACATTTTTACACAGGAGGACGATATCCATCAATCTGTAATTATTGAGTTAGGGGAGGAATCCTCTACGAATCTGGAAAGTGTAATTCTTTTTTATCAAGACAAAGAGGGTGATATAAAGACAGCACAGGCTGAAGAAATTGTGGAAAATATTGCGGCCTTTTTGCTTGAACTTCCTGTAGAAGGACAGGAGAGAGCCTTTTTATCAGTGAAAGCAGTTGTAGGTGGGCAGGAATATGATGTTTCTTTGGGGCAAAAAGAAGACATGGCTCAGGTTGAAGTGAGTAGCGAGGAAGCGGCGCAGGTTGTAGAAGAAAGCAATAATGAGGAAGCTGGATTGGATGCCCAGACGGCAGAGCAGGTAGAAAATGGAGTAGTTGCCGCAGATGAAAACGGAATTTCTGCTGATGACATTAAAGGTGCTATAATAAATAATAATGCCCTGGCAGAATCATCGAGTGATGATATTTCTACATTTTCACTGAGAGACAGTACAGATGTTCCGTCTGCAGTTGCGGTGGATCCACAAAAAAAAGAAGAGTACATAGTAGTTTTGGATCCCGGACATGGGACAATTGATACAGATGGTTATGATCCAGGAGCTGACCATACTTTTAGTGACGGAACAAAGTTTGTAGAGGCTGATCTTACTATGAAGATTGCCAATTATGTGAAGAAAGAACTTGAAAAGTATCCTGAAATTACTGTCTATATGACACACGACACGGTAGGGGCATCCAAGGCAGTTAAAATGACACTGAAAGAAAGAGTGGATTTTGCTGCTAATAAACATGCAGATCTGTTAGTGAGCCTTCACTTAAACGCTTTCGATTATGAAACTGCACATGGAGCAGAGGTATTGGTTCCTAAAACAGGAAGGTACAATTCTGCAGTTGCAGAAAATGCGCAGAAGGCAGCCAATAATATATTAAAAAGACTGACATCCCTTGGACTTTATGACAGGGGATTGAAGGAAAGAGATTCGGAAAATGGCGGCAAATACAGTGATGGAAGCACAGCTGATTATTATGCCGTTATCAGGGAAGGTATGAAGGCATCCATCCCTTCTATTATTGTGGAACATGCATTTTTGACAGGGGCGCAGGATAAACAGTATTTGAACAATGAAGCGTCTATCAAAAATCTTGCTAAAGCAGATGCTTATGGTATTGCACAGTATTTTAACATTGAAACAGGCGGAGAGACATATGAGCCGGTTCCGGAACCCAAAGGGGAGTGGAGGCAATCTGGAGGCAATACATATTATTATATTGGTAATGTAAAACAGACCGGTTGGCAGAGAATTGATAACATATGGTACTATTTTAACGGCAGTGGAGTGATGCTGAAAGGCTGGCAGAGCATTGGGGGATATTGGTATTATTTGAATTCTTCAGGACATATGCTCACTGGATGGCAGTATATAAATGGTAGTTATTATTATTTGAATGCTTCAGGAAGTATGCAGACCGGTTGGCAAACTATCGAAGGAAATCGCTATTATTTGCAGGGAAGCGGAGCCATGCTGGGCCAGGGATGGCATAACTTGGGTGGCACCTGGTACTATATGAAGAGCAATGGAGCTGTTGCTGAAGGATGGATGAATCAGGGAGGAACCTGGTATTATCTCACTCCAGGAACAGGTGCTATGCGTACCGGTTGGTATAAGGTAGGAAATACCTGGTACTACAGTGTTGGAAGCGGAGCCATGCAAACTGGATGGTTGAACCAGGGAGGAACCTGGTATTATCTCACTGGTAGTGGGGCCATGGCAGAGGGATGGGTATATATCGGAGGGACCTGGTATTATCTAACGCCTGGAAATGGAGTTATGAAAACTGGCTGGTATAAGGTAAAAAACACCTGGTATTACAGTAATGGTAATGGAGCCATGCAGACAGGTTGGCTTCATCAGGGAGCAACTTGGTATTACCTGACTGGAAGTGGAGCTATGGCTGAAGGATGGGTCGCACTTGGTGGAACTTGGTACTATCTGACACCTGGAGACGGAGCAATGAAGACCGGCTGGTATAAGGTAGGAAGCGCTTGGTATTTCAGTAGTGGAAGTGGAGCCATGCAGACAGGCTGGCTTCATCAGGGAGCAACTTGGTATTATCTGACCGGAAGCGGAGCCATGGCAGAAGGCTGGGCTTATATAGAGGGAGCATGGTATTATATGACACCTGGCAATGGGGCCATGTGTACAGGATGGTATAAAGCAAACGGAAGGTGGTATTACAGCAGCGGAAGTGGAGCCATGCAGACAGGATGGCTGCATCAAGGGTCGACCTGGTATTATTTGACCGGAAGTGGAGCCATGGCAGAAGGCTGGATAGCCGTTGGGGGCGTTTGGTACTATATGAACCCTATAAATGGAGCTATGTGTACAGGATGGTATAAAATTGGGGATACTTGGTATTACAGTAACGGAAGCGGAGCCATGCAGACAGGATGGTTGCAGCTTGGGTCGAGCTGGTATTATTTAAACGGAAGCGGAGCTATGATGACCGGTTGGATTACGGTTAACGGCAAAGAATATTATATGAATGGATCCGGTGTATGGATTCCGGGAGCAAAAAAAGAGGAGACCACGAAACCGGTAATAGATAATAAAAACTTGTATGCTATAGCTGGAAACAGTAGCGTTACGGCGGATCAGATGACAAAATATTTTAATTCCGCCAAAGTAAAGTATCCGTCAGCGGAGTTGGCAAAGGGTGGTGCATCTAATATTGAAACATTTTCAAAAATTGTTTTGGAAGAAGCCAACGCCGAAGGGATAAGGGCAGAAGTGGTATTTACTCAGGCTATGAAGGAAACAGGCTGGTTAAAGTTTGGTGGTGATGTTTCTATTGAACAGTTTAATTTCTGTGGTCTTGGTGCAACGGGAAACGGAGTAAAAGGAAATTCCTTTAAGGATGTGCGCACGGGTATCCGTGCGCAGGTTCAGCATTTGAAGGCGTATGCCTCAACCGAGAATTTGAACAATACCTGTGTTGATTTACGTTTTGATAATGTGACAAGAAATAGCGCACCTTATGTGGAATGGCTGGGAATTCCTGATAACCCCACAAAGGCTGGATGGGCAGCGACAGCTGGTTATGGCACGGACCTTGTGGATATGATAAAAAAATTGAAAAGTATCTAAAAAGAAGTCAATCGCAATGAGTATATCTGCGATTGACTTCTTTTTTTAATTCAGCGTTTCTGGCCCGTCCAGGCACCGTTTACATTAACAAAATACCCATCCGGCGTCCATGTATTTGCGTACATAATACCATTTGCCGGATTCATATAATACCAATTACCACGTATATATTGCCAGCCAGTGAGCATGGCACCGGATTTGTTCATATAATACCAATTCCCGTTTAGGTGAATCCAGTCAGTAAGCATGGCACCGGAACTGCTAAGGTAATATTTATGTCCTCCATCATCCAGCCAACCAGTCTGCATTTCTCCGGAAGCGTTGGAATAGTACCATATATTGTTTACAAGATACCAGCCTCTCATAGCTGCACCGCTGGCATTAAAATAATACCATGTTCCATTTTGGAATACCCAGCCGGTAGCCATAGCACCGGAAGCACTGAAAAGATATTTTTGTCCTCCGATATTATGCAGTCCAGTGAGCATGGCGCCGGAGCCGTCCATATAATACCAGGAACCGCGTATATACTGCCATCCAGTGAGCATGGCACCGGAATTGTTCAGGTAATACCATGTGCCGCCCAGATTGATCCAATCAGTGAGCATAGCACCGGAACCACTGAGATAATACCAGGTTCCTCCCAGGTTCAGCCAGCCTGTTTGCATTTCTCCAGATGAGTTGGAGTAGTACCAGGTACTGCCAATTTTATACCAGCCTCTTGCGGCAGCTCCGTTTGATGTGAGATAATACCATTTTCCATTAGGATATACCCATCCGGTTGCCATGGCGCCGGAACTGTTGAGGAAATATGTCTGCCCCCCGATTTTCTGCAGTCCTGTAAGCATTTTACCGGAACCGTCCATATAATACCAGGAGCCGCGTATATACTGCCAGCCAGTGAGCATGGCACCTGAACTGTTCAGGTAATACCATGTGCCGCCCAGATTGATCCAATCGGTGAGCATAGCACCGGAACTGCTGAGATAATACCAGGCATTGCCGTTTTTCAGCCAGCCGGTCATCATTTCTCCCGAAGAATTAGAAAAGTACCATGTATTACCAACCTTATACCATCCGGTTTTCATGCCGCCATCATTGCGTCCGCCCATATAGTACCAGGTATCGCCAAGTTTCAGCCAGCCAGTAGCCATATAGCCGGATGGATAGAAGTAATACCATGTACCGTGTATTTTCATCCATGTATTTTTGGGATAAGTACCATCCCCGAACCGATACCAGTATCCGGTAGAATCCTGTCTCCAGCTTGCATCTCTAAAGTCAGGCTGCCATTTTCCGGAAGTGTTGTAGTACTGTCCATCCACATACTCATCTGTGGCCATAGCACCTGTGGAGTGAAAATAATAGTAATCCTGGTCAATCCTGTGGCGTCCGGTCAGCATATGGCCGGCCTCATCCATATAATACCAAGAACCGTTTACCTGCTGCCATCCTTTTGTCATGTAACCGTTGGTATCCATGTAATACCAGTAGCCGTTTACAGAAACCCATCCAACGGCCATAGTACCGTCATTTCTCAGATAAAGCCACTTACCGGAACTGTCTTTTACCCACTTATTGGCAGAGGCGTTGTAGGAATTTTCAAAATAATACCAGGATTTATTGGCGGCCTGCTGCCATCCAGTATAAGCAGTAGGAAAGCCGTCACGGTAGTAAATATGATGATAAGGATTTATCCGCTCTGCACAGGCTACAAAAGATTTGCCTTTGGGGATATTGTTGCTGAGCCGGCCGTCCAGATGTATCACAAATGCGTCCACATAAGGGGTATACCAACTGGTTGCATACAGCGGGGTACCATCCCTGGCCAATTGGAGCAGGGTATCCAGGGTTCCCATTTCATTGCCGAAGGTAGTGTTGGAAACATAATTATAATTTCCAGTCATGATTGCAAGATCAGGGCTCAATTTTTTTAAATAAGTGTAAGTATTGGAGCCGTAGGAACCATGATGACCAAGCTTCAGTACATTGATTTTTCCTAATTCATTGGAAAGAACTGT
Organism: Blautia marasmi; assembly: GCF_900258535.1. Taxonomy (NCBI): domain Bacteria; kingdom Bacillati; phylum Bacillota; class Clostridia; order Lachnospirales; family Lachnospiraceae; genus Blautia; species Blautia marasmi. The sequence goes on along the minus strand of NZ_OIWX01000001.1, from coordinate 306,984 downwards.
TTCCGTACCTGTATAATTGTTGATATCTCCGGAAAGAAAGGCTGTCTTGCCTGTTGAGACTGAGGTTACTTTCACGCCCAGACTGAAAAAGTTGGCATCCTGCTGGGGGCGGGGAGCATTATAGTTCTTTATTTCTATTTTTGCTCCATTCTTTCCTCCCAGATAGAAAACAGGTGTGGACTGATACCCCGAAAGATCTTCATAAACACCTGTCTGGGCAGGGGCTGCATATGTGGAAATATTAGCATTTGTTGGGTCGGCCGGCAGGCTGGGATTTACCTGGTCAGTCTCCGGAATGTTTTCAGTAGTCAGGTCATCGGACTCTGAATCTGCGGGAGGTTCCGGTACTTCATCTGTAATACTGCTGATTCCTTCCTCAGGGGTGATCTCCTGGGGGAAAGGTTCTTCCAGTGCCTGTCTGTTCTGGACAGGAGCCGCAGGCTGACAGGTGAAATTATGTTCTGTTTCCTCTGTTGCCTCAGACGGAATGAAAACATATCCCTCTGCTTCTGGAGCAATTGCGTAAGTAAAAGGTGTTTTGGTATCATCGTATTTCCTGACACCGGTAAACTTATAAGTCCAAATATCCTTTTGGGGATCTTTTAAAGCAGTGACCGTCAAAGGTTGCGGAACTGTGGTTTCGGCATCTGTTGTGGAATACTGCAGGCTTACCGAAATGCTCTTTGGAGGCTGTGCCGGAGTCACCACAGGCGCTGTATCTTCAGACGCCTCAGGTTCTTTTGATTCCTCCGGCTCCTTAGATTCTTCTGTTTCTTCAGGTATATCCAGCTCATTGCTGTTAACCTGACTTTCAGGGATGGTTTGTGCATCGGAACTATTATGACTGCGGGAATTGGTTATGTCCTGATCGTCGTCCTGTTCTTCAGAGACGTCGTTTTTTTCTGTTGGTTCTGCACCAGATACTGCAGCGGTATTCGTAAGACCGGTCTCTGCAGCAGATGGATCTGTGGGAGTCACCGGTTCCATGCTGTTCTCATCCTGGCTGCCAGGGGCTGTATCATCCGGACTTTCAGCGGCAGGCGCTTCCCAGACGATTGTTCCAGTTACGGAAACCGTTTCAGGGTAGAGAGGTGCACCTTCCTTAAAACTTTGGATGAGCGTAGAGTCGTTTTCCAAAGCAGCATATACCATATTATCATATACATAAAGGTTATCCCACAGATTAGAGGGGACAGTGATATCATTGTCTGAATATTTCTCTATGTATACACGTTTGGGCTTGAATTCATTGATCACCTCATCGGCTGAGCCAATATGGTCACTGTGCGCATGTGTGCCGATATAAAATTCAAAATTATCGGGCGTCACTCCCACAGAATGCATATAGGATATGACTTTCTTCTCCGAGCCATTGCCAATCGTGATCCCGGCCCTTAGTGGGTATATGGGATTATCACCGCGGGGATAATCGCTATCTTCACCGGAATCAACCATTCCAAACTGTCCATTGCATTCCAGCAGGATGGCATCTGAATTATCAGATAGTGTGATAAAATGGATTTTACAGTCATTTCCTGCTGCTTTTACCTCCCTGGCAGAGCCGGGGGTATAAATATCAACACAAAAAAATAAAACAAAGGCCAGCAAGTAGCAAAAAAGCTTTTTTAGATTCAAATACTTTTGCATGATAATGCCCTTTCCATAAAATATTAAAATTTTGTTATCACTATTATACCATTTATTTGCCTGTTAATGCAAGTTTTCCGGTCTTCATTTAAGATATCTATTGCGTTCTCTTGCAGGAGTGTGTTATCTTGTATAAAAAGGTTCTGGTACGGGACTATATAATTCTTCAAATATGTACCAGAAAACTATGCAGAAGATACAGTTTAGGAGGATGAATATGAAATATTTTGTTAATGAAGATATAAAAAATACACAGCGTATATTTCCGAAACAGGGAAGATACGGATATTACCGGTACGATATGAATGAAAACCCGGAAGGGCTGCCAAAAGAATTTGTGGATTCGGTATTGAAAGAGATCACACCGGAATTTCTCACGATTTATCCTGAGCCGGACCGTTTTTTGAATGCATATGCTTCTTATATAGGTGCAAAATACGAAAATGTACTGACTACAAATGGTTCTGATATGGCAATCCGTTATCTTCTGGAGACTTTCGGTGAAAAGGGCAAAGAGGTAGTTACAGTTGCTCCTTCCTTTGAAATGTACTGGGTGAACTGTTCAATTCTTGGGCTTAAGCATGTCCCTGTTCCTTATGAAAAAGATCTTACAATCAAAATCGAAAATATAATAGCAGCTATCAGTGAAAACTCAAGAATCGTTGTGCTTCTCAACCCAAATAATCCGATCGGAAATGTATATACAGAAGAGGAATTGCAGCGTGTTATTGACAGGGCAGAGGAAGTTGGCGCTGTTGTTATTATAGATGAAGCTTATCATTATTTTTATCCACAGACATTTTTAAAATATGCCTTGGAGAGAGATAACGTAATCATACTCAGGACGTTTTCAAAGCTTTTTTCCATTGCGGCCTGCCGTTTAGGGGTAATTATAAGCAATCCTGAAATCATACATTATGTTAAGAATGCCCGCCTGACATTTGATGCGAATGCGATCGCTTTGTTATTCGCAGAAAAAATCCTGCAGAATCCTGAAATGATTGAGAATTTGATCCGCACTGAAAACGCAGGTAAAAAATATACGCTGGACATGCTTCAGGAACGTGGATATGAATGCAGGGACTGCAGGGGAAATTTTATTTTTATTAAGCCAAAACATAACGCAAAAGTTATAGCAGACAGGCTGGAAAATGAGAAGAAAGTTTTAGTCCATGCCTATAATAATGAGTTGTTAAAAGACTATATCCGGGTGTCTGTAGGTTCCGAGGGGGCAATGAAAATATTCCTGGATGCGTTTTTTGAATTGGATGTATAGGGCACAGTGCAGAAAATAGTATTAAGAAGTTTTTTGAGTGAAATGGTTTCTTTTTGTTGAAAATCGGGATATAATAAACGTATTTGAATTAATTGAAGTATCGGAGAATATTATGAAAAAATATGATTATGTTATTGTTGGAAGCGGACTTTTCGCAGGTGTGTTTGCAAAATTGGCAATGGAGAATGGTAAGAAATGCCTTGTAGTGGAAAAGAGAGATACAATTGGCGGTAATTTGTACTGTGAAGACCGGGAGAGCATCCATGTACACATGTATGGAGCACATATTTTTCATACAAGTAACCGGAAAGTGTGGGATTTTGTAAATTCACTTGTGGAATTTAACAGATATACCAATTCACCGGTAGCCAATTATCGTGGCGAAATTTACAACCTGCCTTTTAATATGAATACATTCAATAAAATGTGGGGGGTGAGAACACCTGCGCAGGCCCGGGAAAAGATAGAGAGCCAGAGAGCTGCCATCAAAGAGACGCCAAAGAATCTGGAAGAACAGGCAATCAGCCTTGTGGGCAATGATATTTACCAAAAATTAATAAAAGGTTATACAGAGAAACAGTGGGGAAGAAGCTGTAAAGAACTTCCTTCATTTATAATTAAGAGGATACCGGTGCGGTACACATATGACAACAATTATTTTAACGATTTATATCAGGGTATTCCAATAGGGGGGTATAATGCCCTCATAGAAAAATTATTTGACGGATGTGAAATCGTAACAGGAGAAGACTTTAACAATAACAGAGAAAAATACAGAGAATCAGGAGATAAAGTCCTTTACACCGGAACACTGGACTCTTATTATGATTATCAATTCGGAAAGCTGGAGTATCGGAGCTTACGGTTTGAAACCGAAGTTCTGGATGAGGAAAATCATCAGGGAGTTGCAGTTGTCAATTATACAGACAGGGAGACTCCATATACCAGGATCATAGAGCATAAACATTTTGAATATGGGACACAGCCAAAGACGGTCATTACCAAAGAGTATCCGGCGGACTGGGAAGAGGGACAGGAACCTTATTATCCCATTAATGATGCCAGGAATCAGGAATTATATGGAAAATATGCAGACTTGGCTTCCCGGGAAAAAGACACCCTGTTCGGTGGGCGTCTGGCAGAGTATAAATATTACGATATGGATAAGGTGATCGAAGCTGCATTTGCACTGGCGAAAAAAGAACTGAATGCTGTCATTTAGAGCCTGTCCGGAAATTCATAAACAGTGAGAGGAAAGGTTTTAACATGTATCGACAATATAAACCGGAAGTACTGAAAAGACTGCAGCAGGAGGAACTTGGTGTACTGAAGGAAATCATCAGGGTCTGCGAAAAACATAATATAACTTATTTTGCGCTGTTTGGCACAGCGATTGGGGCTGTACGCCATAAAGGGTTCATACCCTGGGATGACGATATTGATATTGGTATGCTTAGAAAAGACTATGAACATTTTTTAAAGGTGGCACCAAAAGAATTTAAGGGAAAATATAAAATCTCAGGCCCTGATACAAAGGAAAAATATTACAACCTGATTCCTAATGTAAGCAAAGTGGGAACTCGGTTATGTACACAGTATGACCACGGAAGATATCATGTGGGAATCCTTGTGGATATTTTTCCCTATGATGGTCTTGCCGAAGATAAAAAAGACAGAAAAAGGCAGATTGCCTGCACCAGTTTCTGGAGACGCCTGAATATGGTCAGGAACGTAAACTTTTTTACAAACAGTGTGTCAAAAAAGGGGAACTTCATACCAAGACTTGCCAGCCTTATAGCACACTGCCTGGCGCAGGCCGTTCCCGGTACTTTTATATACAGACAGTACCTGAAACACGCCACGGCGTTTAACGGCAGAAGCAGCATGGTGACACAGCTGTGTGACAGCGGGACAATGGAAAGTGCCCTGTCTATAGATGAGCTGCTGCCAGTTAAGAAAATTCCGTTTGAAGATTTTGAATTATGTGTACCAAAGGCGAATGAGAAAATATTATCACAGATGTATGGGGATTATATGCAGATGCCACCGCCGGAAAAAAGGCAGAACCATTACCCATACCTTCTGGATTTTGGAGATGGCAGAGAGGAATAAATAATGTCTGTTACATATAAACAGTATGATGAGGTGACACTTCATAAGGTACACCAGGTACAACTGCAGATTTTAAAAGATTTTATGGAAGTGTGCCGCCGTCATGATCTGTCCTGTTTTGTTTCCTGGGGAACAGGTATTGGAGTGGAACGCCATAAAGGGTTCATTCCATGGGACGATGATATTGACATGGCCATGACGAGAAAAGATTATGAGAAATTTCTTCAGATATGGGAACAGGAGATGGGGGGAGAATATGAAGTCCTGACTCCGCTCATACAGCCTGGATTTACCTGCACGATCACACATCTCCAGAAAAAAGGAACCACATTTGTTCCCTGTTTTGGAGAACGGATGAAATGCCACATGGGTATAAACATTGATATATATCCCTTTGATAATTTGCCGGATGATAAGAAAAGCAGGAAAAAAATAATACGGAAGACGTGGTTTTTGGGAAGGCTCCTGTTTTTGGCCGGGACCCCGTATCCGAATATCCCTATGTGCGGAGTTAAGAAAAAGGCTGCACAGGCAGTGTGCTTTTGCGGTCATTATGGAATGAAGCTGTTTGGTCTGACAGGGCAGAAGATTTACAAAAGATTGGATGAACTTGCGCAGACTTATAATGACAGAGAAACAGAGTATATGGTACAGTATGTGGATCCGCTGGCATGGAAATCCAGGGTCAGAAGGCAGGAAGTCTTTCCTCTGGCAGAGAAGCCTTTTGAGGATACCTTCATAAGTGTACCGAAACAGCACGACATAATACTCAGAAGACAGTACGGTGACTATATGAAAATGCCAGAGCCGGACAAGAGGGTAAACCACTGTCCTCATGTTCTGGATTTTGGTAAGGAACAGGAAGAAACACATGACTTATGATAATCGGAAAATGCCGTGGGGATTAAAAGGGACAGCCTCCTCGGGACAGAAATTTATATGGAACATGGTGGGGAGCATGAGCAATGCGCTGTCATCTTTCCTCCTGCTGGCAATCGTGACCAGAATAAATGGAAGTGCAGATGGGGGAATCTTTTCTCTGGCATTTTCCACAGCCCAGTTTTTAACCACGATTGGTTGTTTTGAGACAAGGGCAATACAGGCGACAGATGTAAAAGGCAGGGTGGCATTTAAGGATTATTTTTCCTTCCGTGTCATGACCTGTGTTCTGATGATGGCAGGGGCTTTTGTATATGTGGTATGGACGGGACAGAAAGGAATGAAAGCAGCGGTTATTCTTCTGATCTGTTTTTACAAAGCGCTGGACTGCCTGTCAGACTCCTTTCAGGGTCTGTTTCAGCTTGAGGACAGGATTGATCTATCAGGTATGTCTCTGGGGATCAGAGTGATTTTCAGCACACTTTTTTTTGCCGGAGCCTTACTGTTCACGAAAAGTCTGTTGACCGCCAGCATGATCATGTGTATAGTTTCTATTGTTATAATACTTTTGTTTGACAAGCAAATTTCAGCCCATTATGCACTATTTGGATTTCGGTTTAACCTATCGGCGGTAAAAAGGCTGTTTTGGGAGTGCCTGCCGCTGTTTATAGGAAGTTTTATGGCGGGTTATATTATCAGTGCGCCCAAATATGCCATTGACCGTTACCTGACAGATGAAATACAGAATTATTTTGGCTTCCTCCTGATGCCGGCATTTGTCATCAATCTGTTTAGTTTATTCGTTTTCCGGCCTATGCTGACTACTTTGGCAGTGTATTGGGAGGATGATAAAAAGAAAGAATTTTTCGGAGTCATAAAAAAATCCACAGCCTGGATTCTGTTTTTGACTGTTGGGGGTGTTGCAGGAGCCTATTTACTGGGTATTCCGATTCTGAATGTTTTCTCGGGCCTTGATCTGCATCTCTACAGGCTGGATTTGGTGCTGATCATGCTGGGTGGAAGTATGAATGCTTTTATCACGGTATTTTATTATGTTCTTACAGTGATGAGAAAACAGGCGCTGGTGCTGGTTGGTTATGGTATCGGATTTTTAAGTGCCTGGATTCTGGCGCCCCTGCTTGTAAAACGGTTTGCCATACACGGCGCATCCATTTCATATGGGCTTCCGATGATGCTGACAGCCGTATTTTTTGCGGCTGCGATAGGAATAGTAACGAATAAAAGAAAGAATATTACAAACGAGGAATTATAAGGTGGGAAAAAAATACTGTATATTTTCAGCTCAATATTTTCCGCATCTGGGTGGTGTGGAGCGCTATACATACAATCTGGCAAAGTATCTTATTAAAAAAGGCGACCAGGTTGTAATCGTAACATCAAATGTGGAGAAACTTGTGGCCTGCCAGGTGATGGAGGGGGTGAAAGTTTATCGTGTTCCCTGCATCAGCCTTATGGATGGCCGTTATCCTGTGCTGAAAATAAACCGTGAATTTTTAAAAATAAACCGCATACTGATGCGGACACAGTTTGATCTTGTCATAATCAACACCCGGTTTTATCCACATTCCCTGTACGGTACGCTTTTTGCACGAAAACAGAGAGCAAAATGCATTATCATTGACCATGGTACATCCCATATGACGGTTCATAACCCCATTGGAGATATGGCTGAACAGTTGGTGGAGCATACGATCACAAAATTAGATCAAATATTCTGCAAAGATTTTTACGGGGTGTCAAAAGCCTGTGTAAAATGGCTGGAACATTTTCATATTAAGGCAAAGGGAACCTTATATAATGCCGTGGATATGGAGAAAATAAAAGAAGTGCAGCAAAGAGAGAAGAGAGATTTCAGGGCAGAATACGAAATACCAAAAGAAGCCCTTGTGATCACCTTTACAGGCCGCCTGCTGAAGGAAAAAGGAATATTACAGTTAATAAAAGCTGTTCATAATATAAGAGAAAAAAATCCGGATCTTTATCTCATGATTGCCGGGGATGGGGACGAAGAGGACACCATCATGCAAATGAAGGAGGAGGGAGTCTTCCCTCTGGGACGCCTGGGCTTTGAGGATATCATAGCGCTGCTTATGCAGACGGATATTTTCTGTCTCCCCTCTGATTCAGAGGGATTTTCCACTTCTGTACTGGAAGCCGCGGCCTGCAAATGCTATGTGCTGACGACTGAACAGGGCGGCTCAAAAGAATTGATCACCAGCAAAGAATATGGCTGTATTATCCGGGACAATGATGTTGGGACTATACAGCACGCACTTGAGCAGCTGATCCCAAAACAAGAGTACAGGGGAAAAGCCGCCGAAAAGGCGTATAAGAGGTTATTGGAAAACTTCACTTGGGATATCACATCAGAGAAAGTGAGAAATTTGTAAGACTGGAAGAAAAAAATGAAAAAGTTAATTATCATACCTGCATATAATGAAAGTGAAAGCATAGAAGATACAGTCAGGAATATAGAAAAATTTGCCGATGAATTTGATTATGTCATTATCAATGACTGTTCAACAGACAATACACTTGAAATATGTAAAAAAAACAATTTCAATGTGATCAACCTTCCCCAGAACCTGGGAATTGGCGGTGCGGTGCAGACAGGTTATCTCTACGGCTGCCGTAATGGATATGATATGGCTGTTCAGGTCGATGGAGACGGTCAGCATGATCCTGCTTTTTTGAAAAAGATGGCAGATACACTGCAGCAAAATAATCTGGATATGGTAATCGGCTCCAGGTTTATAGAGAAAAAAGGATTCCAGTCCACAGGTCTTCGCCGATTGGGTATCCGTTACTTTACCGGTCTGATCAAAGTACTGACAGGAAAGACCATCACGGATCCTACTTCTGGTCTCAGGATGGTAAATAAGACTATAATGTCAATCTTTTCAGTGAATTATCCGAAAGATTACCCGGAACCTGAGAGCGTTGTGGCGATTATCCGCAAAGGGATGAAAGTGGGTGAAATTCCAGTCGTTATGCATGAGCGTACAGGAGGGGTATCATCTATTTCAGCGAAAAAGTCTGTTTACTATATGATCAAAGTGTCGCTTGCCATCTTGATAGAGCGGATACGAAAATAGCCGGACATCCAATATGGAGGGATTCTGTATGAACATTAAAACACAAATATTGGTGGCAGCCGTGGTTTTTCTGTCACTGGGAATTTTGATCAACCTGATCAGAAAAAATAAATTAGAATTAAAATATGCACTACTCTGGTTTCTGCTTGGAATTGGCGTCCTTATCTTTGACTGCTTTCCGAGCCTTACAAGCTGGCTTGCAAAAACCTTTGGAATTGGACAGGCAGTCAACCTGCTGTTTTTTGCGGGCTTCTGTTTTGCGCTTCTGATTATATTTTCCCTCACAACGGCAGTATCCAGGCTTTCTGTGAAGGTGAAGCGATTGACGCAGGAGATTGCTTTGCTGGAAAAGCAGGTAAATCATAAAGAGGGAACAGGGCAGGAACCGGATGCTGAGAGGGAAGACAGGTATGAAGGAAAGTGTTAAAAAATATTTTAAATATGTAAAGTTTGTCTGGCTGCCTGTTTTAGCACTTATGGCAGGTGTTTTAGGTGAGATTATATATAATTTACCAATTGAAAAACAAAATGATTTTCAATATATGGCTGCAGATCAAATTGAACCTCAGGATTTTTCTCTTCAGGAAGATGGGAGGTATGTCAGTTCAGGGCAAAAGGCTTCTTTGACAATAAGATTTGAAAAACAATATGTGGACAAATTTTATTATGAATACTCCTATGGGGATGCATTGGAATGTGATATAGATATAAAAGAATATATATCAGATGATAATATTGTCAATAGAACTATTCATGATTCCAACAATTATATACTTTGTAGTTCTACAGTCAATATTCGGGCTGTAACAGATCAAATTACGATCCGATTGCCGGAAGATGTGCCAGATGTGACAATATATAATATTGCACTGAACAATACCCGTAATTATTCCTTTTACAGGATAGGGTTCGTCACTCTGGCAGCCTTTTTTTTATTGTCTTTACTTCTGGTATTATATAAAAAAATAGCGGTTAAATTAGAAGTGGTGTTTTTGGTCATTATCATGTCAGTGGGTATGCTTGCCATTATGGCTATGCCGTCCCATAAGGTAGGATTTGATGAGGAGATACACTTTGGAAGAGCCTATTTCTTCGCAGACACACTGGCAGGAAAAGATGAAATTGCATTCCCGGCCGGCATCAAAGATTTGATATATCCTTCTATACGGAATTGGCCGTATCACCTGCCGCAGTCAGAACAGGAGCAAAAGGCGGAGAATGAATACTGGAATGAAACGATCAATTACATGGACAAATCTGGGGAAGGATGGGAAACTGATGGTAGCTATTCGTTAAATCTTTATACGTTCAGCTATATTTTTCAATGGCTTATGCTAAAATTGGGAATGCTTTTGCATCTGCCGTTTACGATCGTCTATAAGATGGGGCGTATGGGCAATTTGTTTTTGTACAGCACAGTAATATATTTTGCAATCAGGCATCTGAAAACCGGGAAGGCATTGATGCTGGCTGCTGCGTTGATGCCTACTGCGTTGATGTCATCCCTTACTTACACCTATGACGCCTGGGTAAATGCATTTAGCATGCTGGGAATTTCTTACTTGTTGATGGAATGGATGGACAGAGACAGAAAGATTTCCTACAAAAATGTTGCTATATTTACAGTAGCTTTTGTATTAGCCAGCCTTCCAAAACCTGTATATATACCCATGATCATTTTGGCATGCTTTTTTCCAAAGGAAAAGTTCAGGACAAAAAAGGAAAGCAGTATTTTCAGGGGAGCAGTTTTTTTGGTGATGCTTCTTATGCTGAGCACTTTTATGCTTCCGGCAATATCGAATCCACAGAGTATGGGGGGAGATGCCAGAGGGGGAGATACCAGCGTTGCAGGACAATTGTCTAATATATTTTCTCATCCGCTGTTTTATACAAAATTGTTGCTAAAGAGTATTTCGGATACATTTTTTGGATTTGTATTTGGGTCAGAAGGAATGAGCCGGATGGGGCATTTTATGGTGATAGACAGGACGGTGCCGGCTGTAATTCTATTTATGTATACAATTATGGGGGCTACAAAAAGAGATTACAGAAAAGGGCTGAAAGTATGGGAGAAAGGATTGGCTGTATTTGTTTCATTTGGAATTATGTGTTTGATTTGGACAGCGCTTTATTTAAGTTATACACCAGTTGGAGCGGGACAGATTAACGGAGTGCAGGGAAGGTATTATTTTCCTGTGACGATCTTACTTTTCATGGCTTTTAGAAGTAAAAATCTGATCAACGATATTCCAGATCATATTCATACTGTGATTGTGTCGGGAGGCTCCCTGTTTATCCTGTTACCGGTTATTTATAATACAATTATAGTTCAAACTTTTTAGCAAAGCATTAAGATTTCTTTCGTGACTTATAACGTTCAGCAACGGATGAGTGAAATAAGGCGTTGAAATTTAATTCTGAAAATGATATAGTATAACAGATTACTACAGCTTTGCGAAGTGGGAGGAAACCTTTTATGGATACTTATGGTTACAGCCAAAAGTATGGTAAGGTATATATAAGCAAATAAATGAAGTCGGACGGCAGTATCCACAGGGTACTGCTGGTTTGCGTGTAAGGAGTAATTTTAATATATGATTAAAAAGAAAAGTGGAAAGTGCTTCAAGATTACGTTAATTGTTGCCATGATATGTTGTTTTATGACCTCAGTTCCGGTTGAAGCGGTTTCAAACGGTACGATTTATCCTATTACCACAGATGAAATCCAGGGGTGGCCCAAGGGTCCGGAGGTGGCTTGTGAGACTGCAGTGCTGATGGAAGCGGACAGCGGTCTTGTGTTATATAATAAAGGAATGAATGAACTGAGATACCCGGCCAGCATCACAAAAATTCTGACAGCCCTTTTAACTATAGAAAATACCTCACTGGATACACAGGTGACATTTTCAGAAACGGCAGTGGCGGCAGAGCAGATAGCTGGAAGCAGTACGATTCATATGCTTGCAGGAGAGACAATAACTATAAAAGACTGTCTGTATGGTCTGATGATTCAATCAGCAAATGAGGTGGCTGTCCAGTTAGCAGAAGTAGTATCTGGTTCGGAGAGTGCATTTGCAGAGTTAATGAACCAAAAAGCCGCAGAATTTGGGTGTAAAAATACACATTTTACCAATGCCAGTGGCCTGCCGGATGAAAACCATTATACAACGGCATATGATATGGCATTAATTTTTCGGGAAGCATTGAAAAATGATACATTCCGGGAAGTGATTTCCGCACAGAATTATATAATCCCTGCCACAAATATGACGGCCGCCGAGCGGAGTATGCACACACACCACCCGCTTATGGCAACGGAAAGTCCAGAGTATTATGAGGGCTGTATTGGCGGAAAATCCGGCAGTACAGAGGCGGCGGGAAAAACCCTGGTGACTGGTGCTGAAAAAAATGGTAAAACTTATATAGCGGTAGTAATGAAAGGTGCAGACATGGGACCTAATTGTCTGGACACCAGGAATCTTTTTGACTATGGCTTTGAAAGTTTCGAGAAAGTGGAACTGGAAGAAGGTTATGTGATTGTACCAAAAGATGTCACAGTGGAACAATTGGATGCGACAGAAGAAGTGCAGTCTGATGGACGGACATTGATTCGTTATACCTTTGCAGGCCAGGAAGTAGGGAGTGCCTATAAAAAAGAGAAAGAGCAGCAGGTCCAAACGGAACCAGAAGAGCAGACAGAGACTGGAGACGTAGAGGATACGAAAAAGAAAGATTTGAAAGAATCCCCAAATAAGGAGCAAAAGGGATGGTCGCTAATGAATATTCTTATAATCCTTATGGTCGTTTTTACTATTGTACTGATAGTCCTTTTAGCTGCGTTGATTCGCCACGACAGAAAAAAGAAGAGAAGAAAGAAAAGAAAGAATAAAACAAATAACAAAACAAATAAATAATATGGAAAAGAGGAAAAAGCGATGGGTAAAATCAAAGTGGAAACATGTGAAATTGAAGGTCTGAAAATCATTACACCGGCAGTTTTTGGGGATGAGAGGGGATATTTCATGGAGACATATAATTATAATGATTATAAAACGGCAGGTATAGATATGGAATTTGTCCAGGATAATCAGTCCAGTTCAAAAAAGGGGGTGCTCAGGGGCCTGCATTTCCAGATTAATTATCCCCAGGACAAACTGGTACGTGTCGTAAGCGGGGAAGTGTATGACGTGGCTGTGGATTTAAGACCTGGTTCTAAAACATTTGGAAAATGGCATGGAGTACTGCTTTCAGCGGAGAATAAGAAACAGTTCTTTATCCCTAAAAACTTTGCACATGGGTTTGTAGTGTTGTCCGATTATGCTGAATTTGCATATAAATGTACAGACTTTTATCATCCAAATGACGAAGGCGGACTAAAATGGAATGATCCGGATATCGGTGTGAAATGGCCCATGCCAAAAGGGATGGAAGAAAAGGATCTGATAATATCTGAGAAGGACCACAAGTGGGGCGGTATTCAGGCTTACAGGGATAATAAATAAACAGGAGCGACACATATGAAAGAAAAAATATTAGGCTTACCAATAGAGTTATACCAAAATCGACGTCTTATTCTGTCACTGGCAAAAAATGATTTTAAGACAAAATACGCAGGTTCTTATCTGGGAATCGTCTGGGCGTTTATACAGCCGGTTGTCACCATTATGGTATATTGGTTTGTGTTTACTATCGGACTAAAAGCTGGCGACATGGAAGATTATCCTTTTGTATTATATCTTATATCCGGTATTGTCCCGTGGTTTTTCTTTCAGGACAGCTTGAACGGTGGTACAAATGCTCTGTTGGAATATAATTATCTGGTAAAAAAAGTAGTATTTAAAATCAGTATCCTTCCTATTGTAAAGGTGATATCTGCATTGCTTGTGCATGTATTTTTTGTGGCATTCGCGTTGGTGGTATGCGCTGCGAACGGATACGCACCCACAATACACACGATACAGATATTCTATTATTCAGGATGTACATTTTTATTTTCTCTGGCACTGGTCTATGCGACAAGTGCCATAGTAGTATTTTTCAGAGATTTGACACAAATTATCAATATCTTTCTTCAGGTGGGAATCTGGATGACTCCTATTATGTGGGATTTATCGAGAATGAGCGGACATCCTTTTTTGAGTAAGTTGTTCAAATTAAATCCGGTTTATTATATCGTTTCAGGGTACAGGGATTCTATTCTGGGCAGAACCTGGCTGACGGCACATTGGAAATGGGGGCTTTACTTCTGGATTGTTACTATTTTGTTGTTTGCCCTTGGATCTGTTATTTTTAAACGCCTGAAACCACATTTTGCGGACGTACTGTAAGGAGAGAAAAGCATGTCAGATATTGCAATTTCAGTGAACCACCTTAGTAAAATGTATAAATTATATGATAAGCCCATGGATCGGTTAAAAGAATCCCTGGGCCTTACAAAAAAGAAAAAATATAAGGAACATTTTGCTTTAAATGATGTTTCTTTTGATGTAAATAAAGGGGAAACAGTAGGAATAATAGGTACGAATGGTTCCGGTAAATCTACGATTTTGAAAATCATCACAGGAGTTCTGAATCCTTCAGGAGGCGGGATAACTGTAAACGGCAGGATTTCTGCGCTTTTGGAACTTGGTGCAGGATTTAATATGGAATATTCTGGTCTGGAAAATGTCTATCTTAATGGAACTATGATTGGCTTTTCCAGGGAGGAGATAGATGTTCGGCTGGATGATATATTAAATTTTGCAGATATCGGTGATTTTATTCATCAGCCGGTCAAGACGTATTCAAGCGGAATGTTTGTGAGACTTGCATTTGCTGTGGCAATCAATATAGAACCTGAAATTCTGATCGTAGATGAGGCTCTTTCTGTTGGCGATGTATTCTTCCAGGCAAAGTGTTACCGCAAATTTGAAGAATTTAAAAAGATGGGACGTACCATTTTGTTTGTTAGCCATGACCTGGGAAGCATAAGCAAATATTGTGACAGAGTAGTACTTCTAAACCAGGGGATCAAGATGGCTGAGGGAAAACCGAAAGAGATGGTTGACCTTTATAAAAAAATCCTGGTGGGACAGGCAGAAGATGATACAGCAGAAGAGGTGGATGCTCCGGCTGAAGAAGAACCTGGTAAAAAAACAGGAAAATCCGGTTCTCAGGAAGACTCCTGGGCAAAACCATTTGCGCTTAACCCTGAGCGTCTGGAGTATGGGGACAGGTGTGCACAGATTATGGATTTTACTATTGTAGACAGTCAGGGAATTCCGACAAATACAATAGAAAAAGAAAGCAGCTTTACTATAAAGATAAAAGTACGGTTCAATAAGCCTGTGTCTGAGCCTATTTTTGCATACACATTTAAGAATATTCAGGGTACAGAAATCACAGGGACGAATACCATGTACGAAAAAGTGGAAATACTGCCGCAAAATGAAGGGAATGAGGTGGTAGTATTATTCACCCAGGAAATGAATATGCAGGGTGGCGAATATTTGCTGTCACTTGGATGTACAGGTTACCAGGATGGGGAATTTGTAGTATTCCACCGGCTTTATGATATTTGTAATGTCACCGTAATATCGAGTAAAAATACAGTTGGTTTTTATGATATGAACTCCAAGGTGAAGGTTTTCTATCAGTAAAACAAGCTGGGAAACGGAATGGGCAGGATATGAAAGAAAAAATAGGAAATGTTGTATTAGACTATGAGTTCTACCCTGGAAAAGATTTATACAGTGATGGAGCAGTGGAGGAAGAACTTCTTGAGATTGCCAGTAATCATAAGGGAGAGGAATTTAACAGAATCATAGCAGAGAAAAAAAGCTGGCCGGTTTTATATCATTTTTCACATGTTAGAAACAATATTACGGACTGGCTCCCTATCAGTAAGAAGGATAAAGTATTGGAAATTGGTTCCGGATGCGGTGCGGTGACTGGCTCCCTTGCAAAAAAAGCCGGACGGGTCACATGTATAGATTTGTCTAAAATGAGAAGCAGGATCAATGCTTATCGGCACCAGGAACTGAAAAACATTGAGATTATGGTAGGGAATTTTCAGGATATTGAAAAGACACTGCCATCGGATTATGATTACATCACTCTCATAGGGGTTTTTGAGTATTCGGAAGGATATATCGGTACGGATAACCCGTATGTGGATATGCTCCGCATTATATCAGGCCATCTAAAGCCCGGCGGAAAATTAGTGATCGCAATTGAAAACAGGTTTGGTTTGAAATATTGGGCAGGATGTACGGAAGACCATGTGGGGACATATTTTGAAGGAATTGAAGGATATCCCAATACAAATGGTGTCAGGACATTTACCAGAAAAGAGTTGGAAGAAATTTTTAGGGAAGCAGATTTGGATACCTTTACTTTTTATTATCCGTATCCGGATTATAAATTTCCCATGTATGTCTATTCAGATATGTGGCTGCCAAAGGTAGGGGAACTGCGGGAAATAAATTATAATTTTGACAGACAGCGGGTTCGTCTGTTTGACGAGACAAGGACGTATAATTCTATTCTGGAGAATGGATTGTTCCATCTGTATGCCAATTCTTTTTTGGTCTTGCTGGAGAAGCAGCAGGAACAAGAAGAGGAATTTGCAAGGATATTTGTAAAATATTCCAATGAACGTTCACCATTCTTTTCTATCAGGACAGAAATATTGAAAAAAAGTAATGGAGAAAAAAAAGTGTGCAAATTCCCTGAGACCCAGGAGGGGAAAACGCATTTGGAGCATATTGCTTATACTTATGAAAAACTTTCGGATATTTATGCGGGCACTCCCATAGAATTGAACCGTTGTGTCAGCACAGGGGAAGGGATTGAACTGGAATATCTGACAGGTATTACACTGGAGACGGTATTGGATGGTTTTCTGCGGAAAAAGAAGTTTGAGAAATTATGGCAGACACTGAAGCGATATCTTGATGTGCTGGATAGTGTGGGAAATGACCGTGATTTTGTTATGACAGATGGCTTCAGAGAAGTCTTTGGTGATGTGTCCCTGCCAACGGGGCTTAAATGTGCTAGGATGACCAATATTGACCCAGTCTGTAATAATATAGTATGGGAAGAAGATCGTTGGCAGATGCTGGATTATGAATGGAGTTTTGAATTTCCGGTTCCTGTCCATTATCAGATTTTCCGTGTCCTTAAATATTACTTATATACCAGTACTGCCAGAGGCAGACTTTTAGAACTGGACTTTTTCACTCGTGCAGGAATCTGCCGGGAAGAGATAGAAGCTTATGAAATTATGGAAAGTAATTTTCAGCGGTATATCCTGGGAAATAAGGTGCCGATTCGTGATATGTACCAGGATATTTCTCCCGGAGTCCTCTTTGACCTTAGGGACAGGAGTGCCCTGCAAAGTTTAGAATATAAGGATAAAGTGCAGATTTATGAGGATTATGGTGATGATTTCAGTGAGGAAGATTCCAGATTCCTGACAAGGGAAGATGGCAGTTTTAAAGCCGAGATACTGGTTTCTCCTGATGTCAGACGTATACGGATAGATCCCTGCTGCAGCAGTTGCATCCTGGAAGATGTAAAAATTAAGGCCAGAACAGAAAAAGAAGGCTGCATTCCGTTACCCTATGCTGCCAATGGGATAAACAGTTCTGATAAAAGATTGATATTTAATACGGAGGATCCTTATCTCGTAACGGATTATCTTCCAAAAGAAACTATTTCTGTCCTTGTGGAGTTTCGGGTAGCAGAATGCGGAAAAGAAGTTTTAGAATTACTTCTGAAGGAAAAGAAACAAAAAGAAGAGCTGGCCTCTGAAGTTGGAGTGTTGAAAGAAACTCTGGCAGGCAGGGAAGCTTTGATACAGGAAATGAAAAATACAAAAGTCTGGAGAGCATACCAGATGATGAAAAAGGGTTTTAAAAATGAGTGAGTTGCTGAAAAGTATAGATCTGACACAGATAGAGATGCATAAGGAACGACAGTATAGGATAGAAGGATGGTGTCTTTTTACCGACGGTATGGAGTTTACACTTGAGGTCAGGGGGGATAACTCTGCCGTACTTTCAAGTAAAAGACTTACACGGAAAAGGGAAGACCTGAAAGAGGTACTGAAAGGGATTAAAATTCCAGAAGATGCAGGTTTTGCGTTCTATCTGTCTGATATTCCTGATATTGTGGAAAAATTTAAGACAATTGGTATATACGTGATTTCAGCGGACGGGGAAGAAGAGATTTTCTCCAAGAAGACAGAAGAATTACAAAAAGAGTATGAGTTTGCAAAAATATTTTTTAATGTTGATTATCTGGAATTAGTAGGAAAGCAGATTGTGATCCGTGGCTGGGTCATTGATCTGGATGAAAAAGAAAGCATAAAAGTGGAGGATGAAAGAGGAATATCTTTGCCCCATAGAATGGAACGCCTGGTACGGCCAGATGTTAATAAAAATTACAAATTAGCCAATCAGGACTATAAATGTGCCTTCAATATCAGCATTATGCGAAAAGAGATACAGGGACAAGAACTGCGCATTATCTTTTCAAACGGTACGGCTGAAAAATCTTATGTAATAAACATGAAGGAGTTTGATTTTGAACATTCCAGAAAAGGACGCTTAAAAAAAGCACTTGCTAAAGAAAATAAGGAGAACAACAAGGCTTATATTAGCAAATATGGCTGGAAGGCGTTTTATCATTATCTCGAAACACAGATGAATCCACATTATGGGGATTATAACCTGTGGCTGAAACAACACAGCGCAACAGTCCCCATGCTCAGGAGACAGAAAAACCAGCATTTTAAATATGAACCGCTAATCAGTGTCGTAATTCCTTTATACAATACGCCGCTTAAATACTTGAAGGAAATTATAGATTCTGTGTTACAACAATCATATAGTAAGGTACAGTTATGTCTTGCAGACGGCAGTACGGATCGAGGCGTGGAAAAGTTTGTTTTAAGAAAGTATGGAAAAAACCCTCATGTGGTTTACAAAAAATTAGAGAATAATGGGGGGATTTCAGAAAATACAAATGCTGCGCTGGCACTTGCTGCAGGTGACTTTATTATGTTGGCTGATCATGATGATATAGTAGCCAAAGACGCTGTCTATGAGATTGTAAAAGCCATTAATCAGAATCCGGAGACAGATATTGTCTATACAGATGAAGATAAAGTTACTATGGATGGCAAAGACTTTTTTGAGCCTTGTTTTAAGCCGGATTTTAATTTAGACTTCCTTAGAAGTAGTAATTATATCTGTCATATTTTTGTGGTTAGACGAATTCTGATCCATGAGATTGGAGGTTTCCGAAAAGAGTTTGATGGTGCGCAGGATTTTGATTTGATTTTACGCTGCTGTGAAAAAGCCAGGGTGATTGCCCATGTACCCAAGATACTGTATCACTGGCGTTCTCATCCAAATTCAACGGCAGGAAATCCGGACAGTAAAATGTACGCTTTTGAGGCTGGCAGGAAGGCATTGGAAGAACATTATCGCAGGGTGGGAATTAAGGCATCTGTTGAATTGACAAAAATCTTTGGAAGATACCGTACATTTTTTGAAATTGAAGGGGAGCCTAGGATTTCCATCATAATACCGAACAAAGATCATATTGATGATTTGGATAAGTGCCTGAAGTCGGTATATGAAAAGAGCAGTTATGAGAACTTTGAAATTATAATAGCTGAAAATAACAGTGTGGAAAAGGAAACATTTGCCTATTATGAAATGTTGGCAAATACGCATGAGAATCTAAGAGTGATCACTTGGAAGGGTGTTTTCAACTATGCAGCCATCAATAACTATGCTGTTCAATATGCTTCGGGAGATTATTACTTGTTCTTAAATAATGATGTTGAGATTATTAGTCAGCACTGGATGGAGGAAATGCTGGGATATTGCCAACGAGAAGATGTAGGTATAACCGGAGCTAAACTCTATTATCCGGATGAAACAGTTCAACACGCCGGCGTGGTCATTGGTCTGGGAGGAATCGCAGGACATGTTTTTTCCTGTATTCCAAGAGAAGAATATGGTTATGGGGCCCGTCTGGTAAGCGCACAGGATTTAAGTGCTGTGACAGCTGCCTGTATGATGACGGATAAGAGAATCTTTGAAGCGGTGGATGGCTTTGATGAAAGCTTTGAAGTGGCTTTTAATGATGTGGATTACTGCATGAAAGTAAGGGCCCTTGACAAACTGGTGGTCTTTACGCCTTATGCGGAGCTATACCATTATGAGTCAAAATCAAGAGGAAAAGAAGAAACAGCGGCGCAGCTCGAGCGATTTCGGGGTGAGGTGGAACGTTTCAGAAGAAAGTGGCCGGATATCTTGAAAAACGGGGATCCATATTACAATAAAAATCTGACATTAAAAAAAGGTGACTGTTCTTTAAGAAAGTAACGTCGGCCGGGAACGGAGGATGTACAGGTGCAGCAGGATATAGCAGTAGTAAAACGTGAGAGATTTGATTTAGAGAATCCGAACCGCTATTTATTGCAGGGGACTTTTCCAAAAGAAGGAAAAGTAATGGCATCTCTGGACAATAGACTTACAGTACCTGCAGAGATTTCCCAGTGGGAAAATGTAAGTGCGTTGGAGCGATTTGTGGATTTGGATTCCCTCCATAATGAAAAGATAACCGTGGCAGTGGAACTGCCCGAAGATATTACCGGTTATAAAAAACTGAACATTTACGGAACGGAAAAAGGAAAAAAGTTTTTATGGTATTCGATATCGGTAAAAAATCTGATCAAAAAGCAGGGGAAACCACAATTTTATTTGGAGGAAGTTAAATGTGACGCCGGAAACAGGCATTGCAGTGTGAGGGGATGGGCAGCATTTGACAGCGCCGTAGAAATTACGGTGTTGGATGCAGAGAGAAATAAAATCCCCTGTGTTGTTCAAAGGATGCAGCGTCCGGATGTGGATGAAATGTATAAGGAATATTCTCTTACAGAGCCATGCGGATTTTATTTGGAGGCAGCAAATATTCCGACTGCAGATTTTATTCTTGTGTTTACCTCGGGAAAACAGAAAATTGGAAAATGGCTGAGTTTCCGAAAAAGCCGGATAGTTCAGGAGAAAGCTGTACTGTATTTTGACAAAGGGGTGAAGTATCTTAAATTTCATGGACTATCCGGACTTTCATCCAAGATATATTCTAAAATACAGAATTACAATAAAAGACCTGTAGAATATTCTAAATGGCTGCCGAAACATCTGCCTAAGGCTGCTGAACTGGAAGCACAGAAAAAAGAGGTATTTGGGTGGAAACCTAAATTCAGTATTGTGGTTCCTCTTTATAAGACGCCGGAAAAATACTTGTATAGCATGATTGATTCTGTGAAAGCGCAGACTTACAGCAATTGGGAACTATGCCTTTCTGATGGCAGCGGTTCAGATTCTCCCCTGAAAAAGAAGTTGGAGGAGTATGCAAGGAAGGATTCCAGGATTATTGTAATACCGCATAAGGAACAGCTTCAAATATCAGAAAATACAAATGCGGCCATAGGGGCTGCCTCCGGGGACTTCCTTGTTTTTGCAGACCACGATGATACTTTGACACCGAATGCTTTGTATGAATGTGTCAAAGCCCTGAATAAAAATAAAGAGATTCAGGTTCTGTATTCGGATGAAGATAAAATGACTATGGATGGTAATAAATTTTTTCAGCCGCATTTTAAGCCTGACTTTAATATTGACCTGCTATGTACAGTAAATTATATCTGTCATCTGTTTGTGGTGAAAAGAGACATACTCTGCAGGACAGGGCTGCTGCGCAGAGAATTTGACGGAGCACAGGACTATGATTTTATATTCCGGTGTGTGGAAGAAGCTGGAAGAGAGCATATCTGCCATATTCCAAAGATTTTGTATCATTGGCGCTGCCATGAAGACTCTACGGCTGAAAATCCGGAAAGCAAGAGATATGCTTTTGATGCGGGACGAAAGGCAGTTCAGGCACATTATAACCGGTTGGGAATCACGGCGGAGGTGTATCCAGGAGAATTTTTAGGGCTTTACCGGACCAGGTATATAAGAAACTATGATCCACTGATTTCTATTATAATACCGAATAAGGATCATATTGAAGACTTGAAAAGGTGTATCAACTCTATAGAAAATAAGAGCAGCTATAAAAATTATGAGTTTATCATTGTAGAAAATAACAGTACAGAAAAAGAGACTTTTGCCTGTTACAAGGAATTGGAAAAAGCAAATGAAAAGATTCATGTAGTATATTGGAAGGGTGTTTTTAATTATTCTGCAATCAATAATTATGGTGTGGAACATGCCCGTGGAGAGTATTTGCTTCTTCTGAATAATGATACCGAGATTATCAACGAAGACTGTCTGGAAGAATTGCTGGGTTATTGTTTGCGGGAAGATGTTGGGGCTGTAGGCGCACGTCTTTATTATGAAGATGATACGATTCAGCACGCAGGAGTGGTGATTGGGTTTGGAGGAATAGCTGGTCACTGTTTCGTGCAGCAGAAGAGAGGCGTTACGGGCTACTGCCACAGGATTATCTGTGCGCAGGATTACAGCGCTGTAACTGCCGCCTGCATGATGGTAAAGAGAAAAGCATTTGAGCAGGTGAATGGTCTGAGTGAGGAACTCCAGGTAGCATTTAATGATATCGATTTCTGCATGAAATTACAGCAGGCAGGATACCTGGTGGTATACAACCCTTATGCAGAGCTTTATCATTATGAGTCAAAGTCCAGGGGATTGGAAGATACTCCGGAAAAAGTAGCTCGCTTTAACCGTGAAATAAAAACATTTGAAGAGCGCTGGCCAGATATATTAAAAAATGGGGATCCCTATTACAACCCGAACCTGACTTTAGACAGCCAGGATTTCTCACTGAAAAGGATTTAAATGTGCTGAAGGATGAAGAATAAATGTAAAACAATTCTGCCGGAATTTTTGTTTGTATTGGCAGTCGGCTTGTTTCTGCTTGCATGGGCGGTGATTCAGCCTTATAATGCATCGCCGGATGAAGATATGAAGTATCAGATAGTGGAATATATTATGAAGCACTGGCGGCTGCCCCATGGAGGAGACCCGGAAATACGCCATGAGCTGTGGGGGATTTCCTATGCGTTTAATCCAATCTTATCCTATATGCTGGGTGCAGTGACTGGCAAAGCAGCAGCACTGGTTTCAGGGTCAGCAATGGCTCCTGTGATCGGTGCAAGGTTTGTCAATGTGATTTTTGGGATGGCTACAGCAGCTCTGACAATCAAAATAGGGAAGACTATGTTTAAAAAAGAAACTGCCCGATTTTTTATAGTGCTGGTATGTTTTCTGCCGGGTTCTTTATTTATACATTCCTATATCAACACAGATTCAATCGCAGTGTTTTCCACATCATGGATTGTATGGTGCTGGGTCAAAGCGGTTAAAAAGGGATGGACTAAAAAACTTTCCGTGGAGCTGGCCGTGGCGCTGTCAGTTTGCGCATTATCTTATTACAATGCATATGGGTTTATTTTATGCAGTGTGTTCTTTTTCTGTGGAAGTATATTATTCTGTGAGGACAGACAGAATAATATGAAAAGAATGTTTACTCTGGGAATTCTGATCACTCTTATTGTGGTTATTTGCGCGGGATGGTGGTTTATAAGAAATGGATTTCTTTACCATGGAGATATACTGGGAATGAAAACTTCTTCTGAGTTTGCAGAACTGTATGCTAGAACAGATCTGAAGCCATCAAACAGGATGACACCGGAGAGACAAGGGATGAGTATTGTTGATATGTTCTTCTGGGTACCTGGCCAGTGGAGGCATAATTGGCTGGGGACAGTAGTGGTAAGTTTTGTGGGAACATTTGGATTTCTGGATATATTTATGCCGAAGATTTGGACCCTGCTGTATTGTACTGTTTTTGGACTTGGAATATTTGGTTTGTTTTTTCAGTTACGCAGGCAGTTTTTTGTCACCGGACTTCAAAAACAGGTAACATATCAGAAAGATGATAAGGGAAAAACAGAGCATATCGTGATACGAAAAGAGAAAAAATGGTATATAAAAAACTATTTTCATATCTGCATGTTGGCCGCTATGGTAATTCCGTTTATCCTGTTGGTGAAATACGCATATTCCAGCGACTTTCAGGCACAGGGACGATATCTAATGCCCATGCTCATACCGTTTATGTATTTTATAACGCTGGGGTATCAGAATCTGATGGAGAAATTGATTAAAAAAGAAAAAATTAGGGTTTGGGTTTATAAAGGGTTGGATATTCTGTATATGGCTTCCGCCGTAGCTGTGTATATCTTTGTCTTTGTACCAAACTATATTTAAAAATATAAACCGGTCTGCAGTTGTTGTTTTAAACTGCAGACCGGTTTTACTATATTTTCTCCTGTGTCTGAGGGGTTTTATAACATTCCCGAACGACAAACTGAGGCGATTTATTTTGAGAAATAAAAATCCTGCCTATATATTCACCTAATAAACCAAGCATCAGCATATTCAGACCACTGACAATCAGCAGAGCACACATGAGAGATGTCCATCCAATAATAGGATCCGGGCAGATAAACTGCCGTATGACCATGATTACAGTGAGTAGAAAACCAAGAAATGCAAAGAAGCCGCCGAAAAAACTGGCGATTCTGAGAGGTTTTACAGAAAATGAAGTAAATCCATTTAGCCAGAGCATAACCAGTTTATTAACAGTAAATGTGGTTGTACCAACCTCACGTTTTTTATGGTCAATGAAGACATTGGTCAGATGATCTGTTGTACGCAGTATCAGTCCCCATATATAAGGAAAAGCGCTGTCGTACCGCAGCATCTCATCCTTTACGAAAGAATTCATGATAAAGTAGCTGCACAAAGTCAGGTCTTTCGGCTTTTTGAGCAACAGAGTTGCCATCTTATCATTCAGACGGCTTCCCCAGTTTTTAAATGCACTATGTTGTTTTACATGATATTTGCCAAAGACTGCATCATAGCCCTCCTCTATTTTTGCAATCAGTTTGTGGGCCTCAGCAGGTGGATTCTGGCAGTCATCGTCCAGTGAGATGATATAATCACCGGTGGCATAAGTATATCCGGCCATGAGCGCTGCGTCCTGTCCGAAATTCTTGGCAAGGTTAATGGCTGTAACCTGTCGGTATTTTTGTGCCAGTTCTTTTAATACTGGGAATGTATTATCCTTGGAGCCATCGTTTACAAGAATTATTTCATATTCATAATCCTCTTGCGGGAAAGCTTTAAATATATCGCTTACTACAAGGGATATAGTTTTTTCTGAATAGTAGCATGGAATGACAAAAGATAGTGTTTTATTTAATTTCAAAATATCGCCTCCTGTTGTTTGGTAAATCTCAATCTTTTTAAGTATAGCATATTTAAGGTTTCCTTTAAACCAGAAATGTGATAGAATGTACAAAGAATTTAAAACACGCTGTAGGGGATGGAAAAGAGATGAAAGGTAAAAGAATACTTTATTATGATATGTTGAACATTGCGGCATGCATATGTGTTATAGCATTGCATCAAAATGGCTTAGTTCACTCATTTAGTGACAGTTCTGCTTGGAGAGAGGCTTTAGTAATTGAAGTGGTCTGTTATTGGGCGGTTCCCATTTTCTTTATGCTGACTGGTGCAACACTGATTGATTACAGAAAAAAGTATAATACAAAGACTTTTTTTAAAAAGAGGATATTAAGGACGATGATTCCGTTATTTTTTTGGGATTTGATTTTTCTGATATGGAAAAGTTGGACAGAGCAAATTGATTTAAACGGAAGAGGCATAAAAGATATAATTTCTATGTTCACAAATAATGAAATTCAGTATGTATATTGGTTTTTTATACCTCTTTTTTCTATTTATTTATCCATTCCGGTTTTATCTATGATTGTAGAGGCTATGAAAGAACGTAAGAAGATTAATAAAATATTTATATATATGATAATCATAGAATTTCTTTTATATTCTGTAATGCCTTGTATATTTAAAATAGTTGGATTCAGATGGAATGGGGGGATGCAGCTTTACGTGGGCTCAGGGTATCTCATATTTGTGCTTTTAGGTTACGTATTATCTCACAATGAAATACCGAAAAATATCAGAGTGGTATTATGGGTTCTAGGCATTGTTGGCGCGGCATTTAGGTATTTTTATACATTGGTGACCTCAATATCCCAAGGTGAAAAAAATACGCTTCTGTTTGAATATATGTATTTCCCGAGTGTACTGCTTGGAGTGGCGGTGTTTGTGCTATTCAAATACATACCATGGGATAAAATTCTCATCGACGATTGGTTAAAGAGAATTATATCTATTGTATCATCCTGCAGTTTGGGGGTTTATATGATTCATATACTTGTTATGACATATATGCAGCAAATTACAGGTCTTTCATCTAACAGCTTAATGTGGAGAATTGGTTTTATACCAGTCGTATATGGTGTTAGTCTGTTTATTGTAATAATCTTAAAAAAGATACCATTATTAAATAAAATTATGGTGCCGTAAATAAAAACGTTGAAAGATGTATAGAGTCAAGGTGAGGATATGTCAAAAAGTAAGCTACAATGGGTAAGAATTATAAAGAAGTTATCTCCTTATACCATACAAAAAGGATACCGCTATTTAAAACACTATGGTCTGAAAGAGTTTTGGATTCGCCTGCATGAGAGATTTGAACCGGAGGAAGTCCCATATGGACCATGGTATGAGGCATACCGTCCTACAAGCGAGATTTTGGAAAAGCAGCGGAAACATACCTGGAAATACAATCCTAAGATCAGCGTCGTGGTTCCGGCATATAGAACACCTGAAAGGTTTCTGCGGGAAATGATAGACTCTCTCAAAAACCAGACATACGGCAACTGGGAGCTGTGTATAGCCAATGCCAGTCCGGAAGATGCTTCCATGGAATTTGTAATGAAAGAGTATGCCTCTTCGGACAGCAGGATTGTTTGGAAGAAACTGGAGAGCAATCTCGGAATCGCAGAGAATACAAATGCAGCATTTGCTATGGCTTCAGGGGAGTATTTCGGGCTTTTAGACCATGACGATCTGCTTGCTCCTAATGCATTGTATGAGGTTGCGTCAGCCCTGGAAAAAGAACCGGATATTGATGTGATCTATACAGATGAGGATAAAGTGAGAGCAGATCTGTCGGAACATTTTCAGCCCCATTTAAAGCCGGATTATAATCCGGATCTGCTTCGGGCAAATAATTACATCTGCCATTTTTTTGTGGTGAGACGGGGAATCATGGAGCAGACAGGCGGGTTTCGCAGAGAGTTTGACGGTGCCCAGGACTATGATTTTATATTCCGATGTGTGGAGAACGCAAAGAAGATACATCATATACCGGAGATTTTATACCATTGGCGGACACACCAGGCTTCTACTGCCGATAATCCTGCCAGCAAGATGTACGCCTATGAAGCAGGAAAGCGGGCTATTGAGGGCAATTTAAAGCGCTGCGGCCTTTGCGGGAAGGTCAGCCATACAAAAGATTATGGCTTTTACCGTGTGGAGTACACCGTGCAGGAGTTACCCATAGTTTCCATTATCATTCCTAATAAAGATGAGAAGGAAGCTTTGAAAAAGTGCATAGATTCCATTTTAAATAAGTCAACATATCAGAATTACGAAATTCTTATTGTAGAAAATAATAGTAAGACAGACGAGATTTTTTCTTATTACCGTGAACTGAGAAGACAGGATAAAATACGTCTTTTAAAGTGGGAGAAACCATTTAACTATTCGGCTATAAACAATTACGCTGCAAAAAAGGCCAGGGGCGAATATCTTCTGTTTTTAAATAATGATATGGAAGTCATTTCAGCTAATTGGATAGAAGAGATGCTGGGACACTGCCAGAGACCGGATACAGGAATTGTGGGCGCTAAATTATACTATCCGGATGGCACCATTCAGCATGCAGGTACGGTTATCGGTATAGGCGGAATCGCGGGGCATATGTTTGTGGACATGCCGGGAGAGCGCACCGGTTACCTGCACAAGGCTTCTCTGCAGCAGGATTTAAGCGCGGTTACGGCTGCATGTATGATGGTAAAACAGGATGTATTTTTTGAAGTCAGTGGTTTTGAAGAGAAGCTTACCGTTGCCTTCAATGATGTGGATTTCTGCCTCCGTGTTCGGCAGAAGGGATATCTGGTGGTTTATGATCCCTTTGCAGAACTGTATCATTATGAGTCAAAAAGCCGGGGAACAGAGGACAGCAAAGAGAAAGTGCGGAGATTTCAAAGTGAGATTGAATTTATGCGCTGCCGTTGGGAGAGGCTGCTAAAGGAAGGGGATCCCTATTATAACAAAAACCTCTCTCTTACAAAGTGGAACTATTCCCTGCGGCCAAAAGAATAAAAATCTCAGGACACAGCATTTAGCATAAGGCTGTGTCAGAAAGGTTTCCAGAAAACATGTATGAAGTATCGGTGATCATTCCGAATTTTAATGGAAAAAAATATTTGAAGGATTGTCTGGATGCACTGCTTGTGCAGGATTTTCCTTCATTTGAAATAGTAGTGGTAGATAACGGATCAGAAGATGGCAGTGTCACATATCTGAAAGAGAATTACCCGCAGGTCAGAATTATTGCATTAA
Organism: Blautia marasmi; assembly: GCF_900258535.1. Lineage (NCBI taxonomy): Bacteria > Bacillati > Bacillota > Clostridia > Lachnospirales > Lachnospiraceae > Blautia > Blautia marasmi. The sequence continues at coordinate 278,365 of NZ_OIWX01000001.1, read as the reverse complement.
AAGAGAATACGGGGTTCTGCGGAGCAGTAAATGCTGGAATCCATACATCACAGGCAAAGTATATTCTGCTCCTCAATAATGACACGATCGTCCAGGAAGGCTTTATTAAGGCTTTGGTTCAGGATATTAAAAAAAGTCCTGATATATTTTCCTGCCAGGCGAAAATGCTGCAGATGCATGATAAAGGCAAGATAGATGATGCGGGGAATTATTACTGTGCCCTGGGATGGGCTTTCGCAGATGGAAAAGGAAAGCCGGAAAAGAACTATAATGAAAGAAAGAAGATATTTGCCTCCTGTGCCGGAGCGGCTATTTATAGAAAAAGTATTTTAAATGAAATCGGCTGTTTCGATGAGGAGCATTTTGCCTATCTGGAAGATTTGGATATTGGGTATCGGGCACGCCTTTATGGGTATGAGAACTGGTTTTGTCCAAATGCCCGTGTTTACCATGTAGGCAGCGGCACCAGTGGTTCCAGGTATAACTTATTTAAAATCAGATATTCGTCCAGAAATAATGTGTATATGATATATAAAAATATGCCGCTTTGGCAGATTGTACTGAATTTTCCGCTGTTTCTAGTGGGATTTGGGATAAAGGCGGTGTTTTTTGCATGTAAGGGGTTTGGCAGGGAGTATTTAGCAGGAATCAAAAATGGGATTCAGATTTCCAAGAAAAACAAAAAAGTCTTAGGTAAAAACATCAAAAAAAGTAGAATTTGGTGTATACAGTTTTGGTTATACAAGAATATAATAACCAGAATTTTGTGATGCAAAGAATGTGAAGCTATTTGGCGGGTCTACGAACAGTAACTTCTATCCATTCCATGACCAGCCATGTTTTTAGAACCATTGTAAATATAAACAAGGTATGTTATAATTTACCGGATTAAGTCATAAACGAATTACAGAATACACATAACTGGTGTGAAGTTAAAGAGAAAATAAAGGACTTAGATATGTTGAAAAAATATTTGAAAAAACTGGATAAAAGTTTATTGTTATTTTTAAAGATAATTTTATATGTTTTGCTCTTGGGTACTTTTTTTCTGATAATGTCTTATAAAAATAGGCCGTTGATGATTGTCTCCAGGACGATGGGAAGCACACTACTTACCTTTATAATTGTGGGGATGCTTTTTTTGAAAATATATGGGACATATGATATTGGACGGAGAAAAAGCAAACCTATAATTTATTCTCTTTTCTTGGCTATTGTATTTACGGATATCGTAACTTATCTGGAGCTGATGATAATGAATACGATTATTCCTAATATTCATGCATTCCGTTTTACAAGTCTGGAATGGCTGCTCATAACTATGTTGGTACAGTTGCTGATTATAATTTTATTTGTATATGGAGGAAATGCCTTTTATTTTTATCTGCATGAGCCTGAAAGTTGTTGTGTGATTATAGCATCTAAAGTAGGGTTAAAACGGGTGCTGAGGGGGGTCATGAAATACAAAAAACAATACAAAATTAATTATGTGGTAAATTATAAAAGTAAGAAAGTATTTGAAGCCTTAAAAAAAGTAAATACAGTTTTTATTTGTGATATTCCGGTCTTAGAGCGGACAGAAATCATTAACTACTGTTATGAATATAGGAAAAATGTTTATTTTACACCGGAAATATCGGATATAGTGGAAGCGAACTCTGAAAATTATCTTTTGGATGATATCAGTGTATTTAATTATAATGTGAAAACTTTGACTTTGGAACAGCGTCTTGTGAAGCGGTCTATGGATTTGCTCCTTGCAGTTTTGTTTGGGGTTATAAGTTTCCCTGTATGGGTGATTAGTGCATTCATGATTAAGTCACATGACCATGGGAAGGTATTATTCAAACAGAAAAGAGCAACCTTAAATGGAAGAGTTTTTGAAGTATATAAATTTAGGACTATGAAAGAAAATGTAGAAAACCGCTCTGTAACGAAGGAGGATGACCGGATTACGCCTCCCGGCAAAATTTTGAGGAAAACCAGGCTGGATGAGCTTCCGCAATTATTAAATATTTTGAAGGGGGATATGAGTTTTGTGGGGCCACGGCCCGAGATGCTGGAAAATGTGAATGCTTATACAGAAGAATTGCCAGAGTTTAAATATCGTTTGAGAGTTAAGGCGGGATTGACAGGATATGCCCAGATAGCTGGAAAATATAATACTTCACCGAAGGATAAGTTGATGATGGATTTATTATATATTGAGAAATATTCTATCTGGAAGGATATTCAGTTGTTGTTTCAAACGGCTATTGTTTTGTTGAAGTCAGACAGTACAGAGGCATTTGAACTGGAAACTGAATCGGAACTGGAAGGTTTGTTAATATTTGGAGATGATGAAGAATAGAACCAGTAAAGTTTATAATATGTATTGTGTTTGTATGTGCAAAAATTTAGAATAGGAGATTTTAATTATAATGTCAGATATTAAAGTAAGTGTAATTATGCCAGTTTATAAAGTGGAAAAATATGTAGGCAAGGCCATTGAAAGTATTTTGTCACAAACCCTTAAAGAATTTGAATTTTTAATTGTGGACGACGGTACCCCTGATAAAAGCGGTGATATTTGTGATCAATACGCTGCAAGTGATAAAAGAATACATGTTATACACAAAGAAAACGGGGGTGCTCCCAGTGCAAGAAATTCAGCAATAGATATGGCAAAAGGGGAATACCTGTATTTTATGGATTCAGACGACTGGGCAGAATCCACTATGCTTGAGGAAATGTACGATTTAGCAAAGAGCAGTAACGCTCAGCTTGTAGTCGCTGGTTTTTATATTGATACTTATTATACGGATACTGAGTACAGGCAGGATAATTTTGTTGCAGAGGACGCACTATATTTGGAACAAAGGACTTTCAGGGAGAATGCACATAAATTATTTGATAGAAATTTGCTTTATACACCATGGAATAAACTTTTTGAGACAAAATATATTAAAGGAAACAATTTGAAATTCCCTCAAACTTTTTGGGATGATTTTCCTTTTAATATTAGTATTGTGCGTAATATAGAGAGAGTTTCAGTAACCTCTAAACAGTACTACCATTTTATAAGAAAACGTGCGGAATCCGAGACAGCGGCATATCGTCCTAATATGTACGAAAAAAGGGAGGAAGAGCATAGTTGGATGATTGGGCTCTATAAAGAATGGAATGTCCATAATTCGGAGAGCAAAGAAGTGATTGCCCGGAGATATATTGAACGTTTTATTGGATGTGTTGAAAATTTGACAAATCCTAATTGTAATCTTACATATGGAGAAAAGCGTAATAAGGTAAAGATGATGTTGGGGAAACAGCGAGTTAAGCAGACATTGGAACTTGCAAAACCAAAATCTTTTTATATGAAAATGATGCTGGTGCCCATAAAATTAAAGAATGTGACATTAACATTACTGGAAGCACAGATTATTACTTTCGTGAAAACCAGAAATACAAAATTATTTTCCAGGTTAAAGGCAAGGCGGTAAAATAGTTATTTTAGGAGAGGTAGAATGGAGACTGAATTACGCAAACTGCAATTAGAAGAGAAAAAAATATTAGATGTATTTGTTGAGATTTGCGAGAAATATAAGTTGCGATATTATCTTACAGGAGGTACATTGCTGGGTGCTGTGCGCCATAAAGGTTTCATACCGTGGGATGATGATATAGATGTTGTTATGCCAAGGCCGGATTATGAAAAGTTTTGGAAAGTAGCTGGTAAAGAAGTTAAAGAACCAATATACGTTGCTGATATACACCATAATCCGGAAAGCCGTTGGGATAAAATTTTGCTGGCAAATAGAAACTATAAAATTATTGCTAAAGCGACGAATAACCCTCAGGTTTTGGATGCATGGATTGACATTTTTCCATTAGATGGTTTGCCGAACAATCCAATATTAAATCTTATCCATAAAGTTAAATTGGTATATTTTGAAAGTAGAAGTAAAATAGCACAGTATGACGATGTTGTTAATGTTGTAAGAAAGAGAGGGTTTATTAATAATATCATTGTTAAAATTGTAGGTCTGCCTATATTTACCCGCAATAAAGATTATCGGAAATATATTTTAAAGCTGGATAAACAGTTGCAAAAATATAACTATGAAGATTGTAAGAAGGTTTGTGATTTTACTGGTGGGTTTGGATTTAAGGAAACTTTTAATTACGAAGATCAGGGTGATGGCGCTTTTTATGAGTTTGAAGGTTCAAGATATAAGGGACCTGTCAATGCAAAAGCGGTGTTAACAGCCATATATGGTCCGGACTATATGACACCGCCTCCAGAGAACGATAGAAATAAACATAGTGCAGAGTTTGTTTCTACCAAATAAAATCTTTAAGGAGCTTTTGATGGAAGAATATATAACGGATATTAAAACAATACAGGCATTGAATCTTGAGTTGATGATAGAGTTTGACCAGTTTTGCAGAGAAAAGAAAATCTCCTATTATTTGGGAGGAGGTACCTTGATAGGTGCAGTGCGTCATAAAGGATTTATCCCATGGGACGATGACACTGATATTATGATGCTTAGAAAAGATTACGAGAAACTGCTGTCGTTGAAAGATGAATTTGAGAATAAAACATCTCACCGGCAAATTGTTTCTATAAGAGATAAAACTTTTGCCCGGGATTATGCCAGATATATCAGAAAAGATTATCATAAGGAAGAGGCATATGTGGTAGATGATGACTGTCCCTATGTCGGAATGGATATATTCCCTATTGTTTTTGTTCCTGATACAAAGATAGTTTATCTTCTATATGAGAAAATTTATTATTTTTTCCGGGTACTTATGTCAGCGGCAACTTCAAAAACAAATTCAGGTTTATCCAGAAATAAAAAGGTATTTAAAAATTTAATCAGGCCTCTGGCAAAGGTAATTGGAAAATTTAGGCTGGCATATTTGTGTGAAAAAATAGGTATGTTATTTGATAGTCGGCGCCATAAATATGTTGCTGCAGTTTCAGGAATGGCAGGTACAAAAGAGCGGTGGCTGTACCGTGACTGCAAGGAAAAAATAGAACTTCAATTTGAAGAGAATTTATTCTGGGCACCTGCTAATTATGATATATATTTAAGAAATATATACGGGGGTTATATGGAATTGCCACCGGAAAAGGATAGGAAGACGCATAGTATAAGAGTAAGAAAGATTGAGTGGGATTAAATATAGAATAGGAGTACTTAAATGGAGAGAATTAAAGGAAAGTGGAAAGAATATGGGAAAGCAATGGCTATTATTTTTATTTTGGGCACAATAATTTGTTTTTTTGTCTTATATAAAATTAATGGAAAAGAAGAAATAGAGCCCAGAAGTAAGATGATAGAGGGGCTTGTTGTCTGTTTTGATATTTCTAGTTATAATTATTTGGGTGATGGAACTGCTGCTGTTTATGATTATACGTCGGTGTGGCAGGATGAAGTTTTAATCAACGATTGCGTGGAACTGTTAGATAAGAATGGAAAGATAAAAGATTTAGTTTCCGATTGGGATAATATGGATAACAAAAGTAAACGTAACTGGTTGCTTGATAAGATAACTATAAAGAGATTTGCATCCTCTACAATGTATAGCATAGTTTATTCCGCAGAAATATCTGATGCGGAAGAGGAGGTATTTAAGAATGCCAGCAGTGAGGTTTTATCGTGTTATTTAGAATATGCAACTGATTTGGTGAAAATGACTGATGAGAATTTACAGTATAAAGTAGTTAAAGAGATTGATCAGAAGCAGGAGGTTTTATCAGCGGGAGAAGAAAAGGTAAATACGTTATTATATATGGGAATGAGCATGATTTTGGGATTAATGTTATCTTTGACTTATTTGGGTATTAAAATAATTACAAAGAATAAGAAAAATTAAAATGCTTGAAAGCAGAAACTATAAACAGGAGGATATGTATAGAGATATACATTGGCAGATATGAGTTGTTATGTGTTGATTGCTTTTTTAGGAGTTATGTTGATAATGGCATATCTAATTAGTGGAAAAGAAATTTTATCACCGTTTGTTCTTACGGTTGCCATGTATCTTCTTAGTACTGTGACAGCAGCGCTGTATATGAAAAAATGGGAGTTTTCACTATCATATTTTACTGTTTTAATTATAGTAACAGGTGTTCTTATTTTTGGATTTGGCGAAATGTTTGCAAAGTCTGTTTGTGATCATACTGGTACAGTGGAAATTTGGAAAGCAAAAATCGTGGAAGAGGAAAAAAGAATAGAAATACCGTTCATTGTTACAGTTTTAGTTATATTCATAATGTTGCTCTTTTTAAGCAAGACGCTTCATTATATTTATATGTTATCTTTACAGGGGGGGAATACAGACGGTTATAAATCAATGCTATCGTTTGCACGTAAGATGACTTTAGTAAAAGGTTATAGCCGGAGTAAGGCTTTAAATCACATATTGGTTTTTACGCAGGCGCTATCTTTTATATATGGATGGCAGTTTTTAAATAATTTCGTAAATAAAAGAACCAAAATAATTGACATGATTTCACTGCTGCCCATAGGGATAGCCTTTATCATTCAGGCAGTGGGAACTGTTACAAGAGGATTTGCCATTTCATGGCTTGTATATTTTTTCATGCTATATGTTTTATTACATGCAAAGAAGGAAAAATGGAAACATATTAGTCCGTTAAATATTATAGGGCTTGGTATTATTACTCTGTCATTGTTTCTGTTGGTATTTGTGCTTTTGGGTATGGTGGCCAGCAGATTTAACAGTAAATCTATCATAGATACAATTGCATTTTATATTGGACTCTCTATACCATCCTTTGATGAATTTTTGAAGAATTTTAATGATAACATCCAGATGGTTGGAAATGAAACTTTATATGGAATTTATGCGGTTTTAAACCGACTCGGATTATGTGCCGCAGATACCAGCAGGCATTTGGAATTTGTTGATTTTAATGGGGTATCAGGAAATGTCTATACCTCATTGAGAAGATATATTAATGACTATGGGTACGTGGGAATGTATATCATCCAGTTTTATCTGGGATGCTTCTGGGGGCTGCTATATTATTTTATGAAAAAATATTCCAGTATTTTACTGATAATCCTGTTTTCTATTTTAGCGCATTCATTAGTTATGCAGGGTATAGATGAATTGTTTTTGTCTAATTATGTTTCATTAGGAACCTTGAATTTATTTATATATATGGCAATTTCTTATATAGCGCTGATTAAAGCTCCTCAATATTTGAAAGGGCGTTTAGTACATGAAAGTAAAAAAGCTCCTTAAAAATCTATCGTATTCTGTTTTGGCAAATGGCAGCAACACTTTTATTTCTATGTTGCTGGTTCTTTTTGTGCCAAAGGTACTAGGGATAAAAGAATATTCCTATTGGCAATTATATTTATTTTATTCCTCTTATATTGGCTTTCTCCATTTCGGGTGGGCTGATGGGGTCTATTTGCGGTTTGGAGGAAAAAAGTACGAGGAGCTTGATAAAGAATACTTTACCCGGCAATTTTGGCTACTTACATTTGCAGAATTTGTTATATGTTTACTGATTAACATATTTGCTAACTTTGGTATTTCTGATTCTGATAAACATACTGTTATATCAGCAGTCAGTCTATGCTGTATACTACAGATACCAAGGACTTTCCTTCAGTATATTTTACAAACTACTAATAGGATTGTAGATTATGCCAGAAATTATTTATTTGAGAAAATTATATATGCTTGTTTAGTGATAATTTGTCTTGCCTTTGGGTACAGAGAATATAAGTTACTGATAGGAGCCGATCTCTTTGCCCGGGGAGTGACTTTAATTCTCTTATCACATGAGTGCAAAGATATTATTTTTCGGAAAATTTCAAATCTAATAAACGGTTTTGGGGAAGCATGGATAAATGTTACCGTTGGAATTAAACTAATGTTTGCCAATATAGCAAGTCAGCTATTATTAGGAATCGTGAGATGGACAATACAAAACCATTGGTCCGTTGAGACATTTGGAAAAGTTTCTCTCAGTATTACAGCTTCCAACTTGTTAATTACATTTATCAGCGCGGTGAGTATTGTACTGTATCCCATGCTTAAAAACATTTCTATGGATAAATATGTTGATATTTACATAAAAATAAGAAATGTATTAATGATTTTTGTTCTGGGATTGCTGATTATTTATTACCCGGCAAGGGTAATATTATCCTGGTGGCTGCCCCAATATGCAGATAGTTTAAAATACATGGCGTTATTATTCCCAATGTGTGTATTTGAGAGCAAGATGACAATGTTAGTGAACACTTATCTGAAGGTTCTGCGGAAAGAAAAAGCAATTATGTTTATTAACTGGGGGTCAGTGATATTCACATTAATGACTGCAGGCGTTTTGGTTTATGGAATGGATAATTTGGTATTGGCAATAGCATCTTTAACAATACTGATAGGTATAAGGTGTAGTGCAGGAGAAATTTTAATCAGTCGTTATTTAAATTATTCTTTATGGAAGGATATGGCTGCTGAGTGGGGGCTGTCCTTGCTGTTTATTATATCGGGATGGTTTTTTGACTCCTGGCTTATGGTTGTTATATATGGTACAGCCTATGTCTGCTACTTGTTTTGGAAGAGGAAGACTTTTAGCGATATAGTTGAAATTATGCGGAAAGTTTTAAGAACAAAATAGGAAGGATGAGGAGTAATATGATTAAGGTCACGATGATAATGCCAATATATAATGCGGAAAATTTTCTCCAAAAGGCCATAGATTCTGTTGTAAATCAAACATTAAAAGAGATAGAGATAATTTTGGTAGATGATGGTTCTTCAGACAGCAGCGGAGATATCTGTGATAGATATGCTGAATTTGATAAGAGAATTGTCGTAATGCATCAAAAAAACAGTGGGATGTGTGCGGCCAGAAACAATGCTATTGACATAGCAAAAGGTGAATATCTGGCCTTTATGGATAATGACGATATTATCCACGCAGGACTATTGGAAAATGCCTACAAGGCGGCCAAGAAATTTTCGGCGGATATGGTTAAATTTGGAAGGAAATCTTCGTTTGTAAATGCGGAAGATAAATTACTTCATAATGAAATCCGCCAGTTTACAGAAGAAGAATATTTTAATGATGATATAAGAAAAAATTATTTTCAGTTAGAGAAAAAGGAATGTTTAAGTGCAGTTTGGGATGGAATCTATAAAACAGAAACTGTGCGCAGGAATAAGGTTTATTTTCATGAAGAATTTAGGTATGGAAATGAAGACCACGTTTTTTGTAGGGAACTTTTTCCATATTTAGAGTCTTTGGTTCTTATTCCAGGATGTTATTATACGCATTATACACGTAAATCATATAGTGCATCTGCTAAATTCAATGAAAAAGCTTTGGATAAACATAAACAATCTTATTATTATGAAAAAAGTGTATGGGATAAGCTGGGCTATTTAAATAATTTCAATGTCGATGTAGAGTTTGCTAAAGTGAGGGAATATATTATCCCTTTATTGTTGATGCTTAACAGGCCAATTTCCACATGGAAAATCAAAGAAAAAAAAAGATATTTGAAACAAATGGGGGAGGACAATGCATTTGAAATTAATCTTACAAGAGAGAGATTTTTTAAAATGCTGAAGACTGAAAAAGCACAATCGTTTATAGCCTTGCTCTATTACTGGAAATTTTATGGACTGTTATTATGTCTGATTAAGTTCTACAGCACTTATGTTTCAAAAAAAATCACAGAAATGTAGGAGAGAATATGAATATTGCGATTATATTTGCGGGTGGAATAGGAAAACGCATGAACACGAAGGCACTTCCAAAGCAGTTTTTAAAATTGCATGGAAAAGAAATTATCATTCATACATTGGAAGTGTTTGAAAATCATCCTGATATTAATGGTATTGTGATTTCCTGTGTAGAAGAATGGATTCCATATCTAAAAAAACTCATAAAGAAATTTGATATAAATAAAGTTGATGCGATTGTATCTGGTGGAACCACAGGGCAAGAATCTATATATAAAGGACTGATAGCTACTAAAAAACAATACAGTGAAGAAACCATTGTTCTTATCCATGATGGGGTACGCCCATTAATAGATGAAGGTACAATAACAGATAATATACAAATTGTTAAAGCAAAAGGAAATGCAGTAACTGTAGCACCGGCAATAGAGACTATAATCCGAGTAAACAATAATTCAGAAATAAAAGATGTCATTGAGCGATCAGAATGTTTGATGGCCAGGGCACCGCAGTCCTTTTATTTAAAAGAAATATTAAAGGCTCACGAAAGTGCCAGAGAAGAAAATAAAAATGATTTTATAGACTCCGCATCGTTGATGCGTCATTATGGCCATTCACTGTATACAGTTTCAGGTCCGGTGGAAAATATCAAAATTACAACGCCGATGGATTATTATACATTTAGAGCATTATATGAAGCGAGAGAAAGTTCTCAGCTATTTGGTATCTGACAGAGATATGGGAGGAAAAAATGACTATTAGCTACTATAATAGATTTGTCCAGGATGATTTACATGAGCTGTTATTGCGGAAAATTCCATATGATAAATTAAAAGATAAGGCAGTTTTAATAACAGGTGCAAATGGAATGCTGCCAACTTATATAGTATATATGCTGCAGTATTTAAATGAAAAATGCAATTTTAATATAAAGATATACGCACTTGTGCGTAATAGTCATAAAGCACATATGCGTTTTAAAGGAATCAGGGAGTCCGGCAATTTTTTTCTTCTGGAGCAGGATGTATGTGAACCTCTTCATATTGACGGGCAGATAGACTATATTATTCACGCTGCAGGAAACGCCAGTCCAAAATGCATTATCAATGATCCTGTTGACATCATTAAAGCAAATTCAATTGGAACTTTAAATGTTTTAGAATTGGCCAGGATGAAAAAAATTAAAAAAATCATTTACACATCCACGCGGGAAGTATATGGAAAAATGAATGAGAATATAACTGAAATTGGGGAGTCTGATTTTGGGATTTTAGATACTATGGAGATTAGATCCTGTTATCCGGAGAGCAAGCGGCTAGCGGAAACTATGTTTGCATGTTATGGATATCAATATGATTTGCACTGTTGTGTTGCGCGGATAGCTCATTCATACGGACCGGGAATGGCAATTGAGAATGATGGAAGAGTGATGGCAGATTTTATAGGTGATATTGTAAATAAAAGAGATATAATCTTGAAAAGCACAGGTGAAGCAAAAAGGGCATTCTGTTATATAAGCGATACCATTGCTGCTTTAATACTCATACTTTTAGAGGGGGAGGATGGTGCTGCCTATAATGTTGCAAACGAAACAGAAGAAAGAAAAATCTGTGATGTGGCGGATATGCTGATAAAAATGTATCCAGAGCAAAATTCTAAATTGTTATATAATATCCCCAAGACACAGGGGATAGGGTATAGTAAAATGGGCAGGGTTAAACTATCTACAAGAAAATTGGAAGACTTAGGATGGAAACCCGAGATTTCATTGGAAAATGGTCTAAAGAGAACCGTAGATAGTTTTATATACTCTGATTAGATTCAAATGTATTTATTTCCACCAGCAATGAGTCAGGTGTACAATGTACAAGTACAAGTCTATTTGATCATTGAGAAGGGGAGAAATGAAGAATAGTAAAGAAATAAATTATGAGTTTAAAGTGTTATATGCTTTGGGTATGGTTTTTATTGTTGCGGGGCATTGCGGCAATGGGGGAGTCTCCATAGGCTATGAGTATTTTCCGCCGTATGCATTCCATTTAGCATTATTTATGTTTGCTTCCGGATATTTTTATAACAGTAATAGTGAAAAACACATCTTTAAAGCTATTATGCATAAAATGAAAAAGTTGGTCATTCCCTTATATATATGGAATTTTTTTTATGCTTTTTTTGTCTATTTTACAAAGTGGATTGGATTTTCAATAGGCGGAGACATATCTTTTTACAATTTAATTATTGCACCCTGGGTAACAGGACACCAGTTTGCATATAATTTAGGGGGATGGTTTGTAAGTCCACTTTTTATGATCTTTATAATAAATATCTTACTCAGGAAGATATTAGGGAAAATATTTTCAAATAAGGATTGGATTGCAGAAGGAATATTTTTAATATGTGGAGTGGGCGGGATATATGCCGCAAAAAACGGTTGGAATACAGGTCTCTACTTGATATTTGCGAGGATTGCGTATTTTATTCCATTTTATGGTGCGGGCATTGTTTATAAAAATTCCTTGGAGAAAAAAGATAGGCTTTCTAATGTGATTTATTTTGGGATTATTTTTATGGCTCAGCTTGCCATTATTACAATACATGGGGGAACTGTTTCCTATGTTGCAGCATGGTGCTCAGGTTTTGGCAATGTTATTCTACCTTTTGTTGTGGGGATATGTGGTGTGGCTTTTTGGCTACGGATTGCAAAAATTTTGACACCCGTTTTATTCAAAAGTAAAATAGTACTATTAGTGGCAGATCATACATTTTCAATCATGATAAATCAATTTTTAGGGTTTTATCTTATAAAAACAATATTTGCGCTGTCTAATAGATATTTACATATTTGTGCCGGATTTAACTGGTCTGAATATTTTTCGGATATTTGGTATTATTATTTACCAAAAGGTTTAGCACAATGGTATTTCGTCTATTTGCTGTCTGGAATTATAGTTCCAATTGTGATTGCAGTTAGTATTGATAAGATGAAAACATATGCTGCTCACATTTTGAATAAAAGAAAAAGAAATGTAAATTATTAATTCCATCCTATTGGTATATATTACAAAAAAGTTCGATATAATGTGTACCCCTCATACTCCCCAAGATTTGTAAATCCTAATTGAAGTAAATAATCATTTGTGGTGGAATTGGTATAAAGTATCAGATAGTTTGTTTTAGTATTTTGCACTGCGCTAATAAAGGAGTCAGTGCCTTCTTGATTTCCATAAAGAACCACTTCCAGCAGTGCAACTTGTTCCTGATAAGCAGAAGGATTTGAATTGGCTCCTACGGTGGTACTGCCCGTATAATGTAAGAGGTTATCCCTATCTACAGTGAGTATAATAGACGGATCATACTGCCGTAGTAGCATATGAAGAGAGGTTTCTGCAACAATCTTTGGATTGGGAATGTTTGAATCATCATGAATGATCTGACACATTTCCAGTAAAGAATCCGGCACTTTGTATAAATTTTGGGGGATATCAGCAGCTTCCGGGATGGTTTTAATAGGAGCACCTGCAATGGTGATTACAAGGCACAGGGCAACGGAAACAATCCACTTAGAGACATATGCCTTTGAACCTGAAATGATTTCCACGCAATAATAGGCTATTACGATACTTATCGGTAAAAGCCAGAAAAAACGATAGTAAATAACATCTGAGCCTAATTTGCTGTAAAAGAATTTTACTAAAAAAGGATTATATATTGTCAAAAATAGGAAGGCTGTATAGAAAACCAAAATTGTAGCCTCCTTTTTTTTATACAAGTAAATTCCAAATAAACATGCGGCGAAAATGCCAAAAAAATAAATAGTCCCCCAATAATTTTGCAAACATATTTTTACGAAACTAAGGCCTAATTCATCCAAATTTACGTTTCCCATTGTCGCCTCCTAAATTTTAAATAATAAGATTCCCTTGGTATGCATGAGATAAATCATTGCTGTTGCCAAATTTGGAAAAATATATAGTATATACCAACCAATAGACATCCAGTTCTTTTTCAAAATTACAAAGAAAAAAAAGCCGGCAGCAAATGCTATGGGTACCATCAGCATGGCGGAGGAAGAAAAGGCTACGCTGCTTAATCCAACAAATAATAAAAGTATTTTGGGCAGTTTCCGGCAATAATCTTGATATAGTGAGAGATAACAATATACTATAGTTGTTATAATAATATTTGCCAGTATCGATTTGCCTTCATATGTTCTTAAAAACAGGAAATTGGCTGAAGTATATATGGTATTACTATATAAATTGACCATAAATATAAACAGAACCAGTATGGCAGCCTTTTTTCTGTTCTTTTTGAACAGTAATAATCCAACCTGGTAATACAACATATTTGTAACTAAAATAATGATTTCAGGCATAATGACTTTTGTCTGCTTAAGTGCATGTATATGAAAAAACTGGGAAAACACTGCATTGTAGTCCGGATAGCAGGAAAAAAGATAACGGGCATAAAAGTAAGACAGTTTGTTTCCTGTGTATGGGTCATAGATACCAAGAGTATTCGTATAAACATCAGTTGAAACCTTGCCCACATAATAACTGGCGTCGGCGCTTGCATCCATGTGAGTAAAAACAAGCAACATTTGAAAAATAATGCAGACAAACAATACGATACTCAACCAGGAGTGTTCTCTTATTTTTATTGAAAAAGTTGCTGCCAGTTTAAACCATTCACGATGACAGGATATAACAGAGATCAGTATGATGAGTCCGGCAAAGAACATCCAACTATAAGTAAGTAGTGACAATGGCTGTTTCAACAAAATAAAAGGCATTGCAACAACTTCAAAAACAGAGAAATTCAATAAAAATCCACTGATTACAGTTAAGGTAAATGAAGTTACTTTTTTATGGATTATATGAAAGAACAGGGATCCAAAGCAGAAAAAAATAAAAAATTGAAGTAAAAATAAAAGACCGATTAATATTATATTCAATAGTATCACCTCATATAGTCATAACGTAAAATCATACTACACAATTTCATAGGTAAAGTCAAGCGGTTGCAGAGAAATTAAGGAGAACCTATTGCATAAGTTTATTGGAATATGTTATCTTTTAAGAGAAAAACAAAATATAAAGTTATAAAAATCTGATGTATTCTTTGTGACGTTTGCCATCTACCGGATACTTTGGATTTTGATGAACAGGGGGATAAGCGTGAAAAAAGTTATTACTTATGGGACCTATGATTTGCTCCATTATGGACATATCAGGTTATTAGAACGGGCAAAGGCACTTGGAGATTATTTGATCGTAGGTGTCACGGCGGATGATTTTGACAAGACAAGAGGAAAAATAAATGTGCAGCAGTCCCTGATGGAGCGGTTGGAGGCAGTGAGGGCAACAGGAATTGCCGATGAAATCATCGTAGAGGAGTACGAGGGGCAAAAGATAGATGATATCAGAAGATATGGGGTTGATATTTTTACAGTAGGTTCGGATTGGAAAGGGAAATTTGATTATCTCAATGAATATTGCCGGGTTGTGTATCTGGAGAGGACGGAAGGAATTTCAAGTTCGGAATTGCGGGAAAAAAAGAGACAAATATGTTTGGGATTAGTGGGGGAATCACTTCTGCTGGATAAGTTTGAGAAGGAGAGCCATTATGTTAATGGGATTGTGGTATCCGGTATCTATACCGGTAATGAAGACTTCCTTCCTGATTCCGTAAAATCTTCATACACCAGGTTCGAGACATATGAGGAGTTATTGGAGTATTCGGATGCGGTTTATATTGTGTCTCATCCAACTAAACATTATGAGCAGGTTAAAAAGGCACTTTTAAGCGGAAAACATGTTTTATGTGAGTCACCTATGGCAATGAGCAGGGAAGAGTGTGAAGAAGTCTATGAATTGGCGGAGAAGAAGGGCTGCATTTTGATGGAAGCTATAAAAACAGCGTATTCAACTGCCTACTGTCGTTTATTGCTTCTGGCAAAAAGCGGTGTAATCGGTGAGGTGGTTTCTGTCGATTCTGTGTGCACAAGCCTTCGTGATATAAATAGTTTAAATCCGTTGGATATTTCAAATGAGTGGAACAGCATTTGTTATTGGGGGCCCAACGCTATGCTTCCTATTTTTCAATTATTGGGAAGTCAATATGCAGAGCGGTCAATCGCTGCACATTTTGCAGATGAGGCAAAAAAATTTGATATGTTTACCAAGATTGATTTTATTTATCATAATGCTGTGGCATCACTCAAAGTTGGAAATGGTGTAAAATCTGAAGGAGAGCTGGTGATCAGCGGTACAAAGGGATATATTTACGTGCCGGCTCCATGGTGGAAAACGGATTACTTTGAAATCCGTTATGAAAATCCTAATGACAATAAAAGATATTTTTATCAGTTGGATGGAGAAGGCATACGCTATGAAATAGTAGCTTTTGTAAAATCAATAGAGATGGGAAAAATAAATTCATATATAGATAAAGATGTTTCTCTCTCAATTGCCGGGATTGTGGGAGATTTATACAATGGAAATCAGGTTAAAAGTTTTTGAAATCAAGTTTTCTGTTGAATTATAAAGAAATCTTAACGTCTATATTGCAATCTGCTGTCGAATTATGTTATCTTAAAAAGAAGAGAAATGCCTCGGCATGGATTTATCAAATTTAGACAAATGGTGATGTATATGGACGAAGAAAAAGATGGTAGTTTTTTACAGAAACACAAAAGGATTTTTAAAATAATTGGAATCATTATCGGGTTCCTTGTGGCATTTGTTTCCCTGCTTATTGCCACCAGCATATCATGGATGTTCAGGACATGGACCGGCCTTACTATGAATGAACTGATGTTTCATATCCAATCACCCCTTCAGGGGACGGACAGTGGTATTATAGTAAGTTATATATTATCCTGTGTGCTGGTGACGATTGGAATTCTGTGTTTTACATTTGTGTTATACCGGATGATCAAGAAGAAAAAGGGTTTGGTTTTATTATCTACGGCAGTTTTATCCGTTATTGTTGCAGGTTCTTCTATACAGTATATGTGGAAGCGGCTTGATATCAAAGCTTATGCCAGTAATAAAAGTACCTACTCTACATTCATCGATGATAATTATGTGAGTCCGCAGGATGTGGAAATTCAGTTTCCGGAGCAGAAGAGAAATCTTATTTATATTTACCTTGAATCTGTAGAAAATACGTTTTCCGACAAGGAAAGCGGAGGTGCGTTTAAAGAAAATGTAATACCGGAATTAACAGAGTTATCCAATCAGAATGAAAATTTTTCGGGAGATCATGAGACTTTGAATGGCGGAATCTCTTTCAATGGTACGGGCTGGACCGTGGCAGCCATGTTTGCACAGAGTTCGGGACTTCCCCTTATGATCCCGGTGGATTCAAATGCCATGAATGAACAGGAGAGTTTTTTACCGGGATTAACGACAATTGGAGATATTCTTCAGGAGGCAGGATATGATCAAAGTCTTCTGATTGGCTCAGATGCTGATTTTGGGGGCAGGAAACTGCTTTTTACTCAACATGGCGGTTATAATATTTACGATTACTATTACAGCAAGGAAAATGGTGAAATTCCGGAGGATTACCATGTGTTCTGGGGGTATGAGGACAAGAAGTTGTTTGAGTTTGCGAAACAACGGCTTCTAGAGGTGAGTTCTTCAAATCAACCGTTCAATTTGACAATGCTGACAGTGGATACACATTTTGAGGATGGGTATGTTTGTGAGGATTGCCAGGAGGATTTTCAGGATGACCAGTATGCCAACGTTATTGCTTGTTCCAGTAAGAGAGTAGCTGAGTTCGTGCAGTGGGTTCAGAAGCAGGATTTTTATGATAATACAACAATCGTTATTTCAGGAGATCATCCTACAATGGATAGTGATTTTTGCGAGGACGTAGATGAGGATTATCAGCGTAAAGTATATACAACATACATAAACTCAGCTGCAAGTGCGAAAAATAATGTTTACAGAGATTACTCTACATTTGATAATTTCCCCACTACCCTGGCAAGTTTGGGAGTGAAAATTGAGGGAAACAGGTTGGGATTAGGTACAAACCTTTTTTCATCGGAGGCAACACTTCTGGAAAAGTTTGACAAGGCAACCGTTGATAATGAGCTGGATAAGAAATCAGAGCTGATGGAAAAACTTACAGAAGATATCGTTGTTCCTCAGGAGAGTGAGGAGATCGGGCCGGAAGTGGAGGAGGATATACCTGAGAGTGCCGAGATTGAGATCACAGTGACACCATATGATTTCAAAACAGGAAAGTATGATGTACTGGTGCAGAACCTTCCCCCTGCAGAAGATAGCCGGGCTGTAAGGTGTGCTGTCTGGGCGGAAGAGGACCAGAGTGATTTAAAATGGTATGAGGCAGAATTACAGGATGACGGAACCTATATGATAAAAGTATGGGCAGCAGATTTTGCATATAAGGTATCTGAATATAATATTCATGTATATGTGGTAAATGGCAGTGGTGATTCTGAATTACTGGGGTCTGCCGCCGGTGCTATAACGAGGTAGCAAATGATGAATTAAAAAATCCCTGTTTATAAACATGGTGTGTTTATAAACAGGGATTTAAGATTTTATTTCAATATATAAAAAGTGCCAGTTGATTTTTAAACAAAAAAAGGATGCAGGAGATGGGACTTGAACCCACACGATATTGCTACCACAGGCACCTGAAGCCTGCGCGTCTGCCAATTCCGCCACTCCTGCATCTTCTATTAAGTTCGTGTTCTCTCGAACACAAGTGATATATTACACGATTCGGACAAGAAAGTCAATACCTTTTTTGAAAAAATTAAAAACTCCTGATCACAAAAGGCCGCCGGCCCGTATCAACTGCAGCCATCGCTATAAATCACCGTTAAAAAATAAAAAAAGGATGCAGGAGATGGGACTTGAACCCACACGATATTGCTACCACAGGCACCTGAAGCCTGCGCGTCTGCCAATTCCGCCACTCCTGCATCTTCTATTAAGTTCGTGCTCTCTCAAGCACAAGACATATATTACATGATTTTACAGGAAATGTCAACACTAATTTTCAAAGTTTTTAAAAAAATTAACGCAATTCACGTTCTCGACATTTTGTGCCTATTTTTCCTTACAAAAGAATACCATTCTATGATCCTTCCATATTAAAAAATGACAAAAACCCTCCGTCATAAAATCATCCCATATTTCCGTCATAATAAGGAAATGCTAACTACATAATCTACATTCTCATCCCCAAATATTAAAACATTCCATCATACGGGATCCAAACAGCCGGATATTTCAAAAGCTTCTAAATCCCGGCTGTGAAAAAACCGCGAAAAAACAAGAAAAAAAGGTTGAAAAACACTACATGTTGTGATACACTTTTTACAATTTGGGGAAAATTTGGGGAACCATTAACAGTGCGCTATAGAAAGGAAGACAGGTGAAAGCATGAAAGCATTTTTAATACTGGAAGACGGCACCGTCTTTACCGGGACCAGCATAGGGTCGAAGAAAGAAATTATCAGTGAAATCGTCTTTAACACCTCGATGACAGGTTATCTTGAAGTTCTTACAGACCCTTCTTACGCCGGACAGGCAGTCTGCATGACATATCCTTTGATCGGTAATTATGGCATTTGCCATGAGGACCAGGAATCTTTAAGACCATGGCCGGACGGCTATATTGTCAGGGAAATATCCCGTATTCCAAGCAACTTCCGCTGTGAAGATACCATACAGAATTTCCTGAAAAGATATGACATTCCCGGAATCGCGGGGATTGATACCAGAGCCCTTACTAAAATCCTGAGGGAAAAGGGCACCATGAACGGCATGATCACCACCAATGCAGATTATAAACTGGAAGAGGTTCTTCCAAAATTAAAAGAATATACCACAGGCAGAGTCGTGGAACGGGTAACATGTGAGGAGAAAAAAGTGCTGAAGGGCAGCGGACCAAAGGTGGCTCTCATGGACTTTGGTGCAAAAGACAATATTGCCCGGTCTCTGAACCAGCGCGGATGCCAGGTCACTGTGTATCCGGCGTTTACCAAAGCGGAGGAGATCCTTAAAGATGATCCTGACGGCATTATGCTCTCAAATGGCCCCGGAGATCCGAAGGAGTGCACATCTATTATAGAAGAGATCAAAAAACTTTATGATTCCCAGGTGCCAATCTTTGCGATCTGTCTCGGACATCAGCTTATGGCGCTGGCAACAGGTGCGGATACCAGGAAGATGAAATACGGCCACAGAGGCGGAAATCACCCCGTAAAGGACCTGGAGACAGGCAGGGTATATATTTCATCACAGAACCATGGATATATGGTAGATACGGACACTCTGGACCCTCAGGTGGCGGTACCCGCATTCGAGAATGTCAATGACAAAACAAACGAGGGATTAAAATATACAGGTAAGAATATTTTTACCGTGCAGTTTCATCCGGAGGCTTGTCCAGGCCCCCAGGATTCCGGATATTTGTTTGACAGGTTTATGAAAATGATGGAGGTGAGCGAATAATGCCGAAAATTCAGGATATAAAAAAGGTGCTGGTGATTGGCTCCGGCCCGATCATTATCGGACAGGCAGCTGAGTTTGATTATGCGGGAACACAGGCGTGCCGCTCCCTGAAGGAAGAGGGCATAGAGGTTGTTCTTCTGAATTCCAATCCGGCTACCATTATGACCGATAAGGATATTGCGGACAAAGTTTATATCGAACCTCTGACTGTGGAGGTAGTGGAACAGCTTATCCTCAAAGAAAAACCAGACAGTGTTCTGCCTACCCTGGGCGGCCAGGCCGGACTGAATCTGGCTATGGAGCTGGAGGAGAGAGGTTTCTTAAAAGAACAGAATGTGCGCCTGATCGGGACCACATCGGAGACCATCAAAAAAGCTGAGGACCGCCAGGAATTTAAGGATACCATGGAAAAGATTGGTGAGCCGGTCGCTGCTTCCCTGGTTGT
The DNA here is from genome assembly GCF_900258535.1 of Blautia marasmi. Taxonomy (NCBI): domain Bacteria; kingdom Bacillati; phylum Bacillota; class Clostridia; order Lachnospirales; family Lachnospiraceae; genus Blautia; species Blautia marasmi. The sequence goes on along the minus strand of NZ_OIWX01000001.1, from coordinate 257,689 downwards.
TAAGACCGTGAAGGATGGTATTGCCTTTACAAATGAAATCGGATACCCGGTGGTTCTGCGTCCGGCCTATACTCTGGGCGGAAGCGGCGGCGGCATAGCTTATGACGAGGCGCAGCTTGTGGAAATCCTGGAAAACGGCCTTCGTCTCTCCCGTGTAGGTGAGGTGTTGGTGGAGCGCTGTATTGCAGGATGGAAAGAGGTTGAATATGAGGTTATGCGCGACGGCGCAGGCAACTGCATCACAGTATGTAATATGGAGAATATTGACCCTGTGGGCGTGCATACGGGAGACAGTATCGTTGTGGCTCCTTCCCAGACACTGGGGGATAAGGAATACCAGATGCTGCGGACTTCTGCATTAAACATTATCACAGAGCTGGGGATCACCGGCGGTTGTAACGTACAGTATGCCCTGAATCCGGACAGCTTTGAATACTGTGTCATTGAGGTGAATCCCCGTGTATCCCGTTCCTCAGCCCTGGCATCCAAAGCTACAGGCTATCCGATTGCCAAGGTGGCAGCCAAGATTGCCCTGGGCTATACCCTGGATGAGATCCCGAATGCGATCACAGGTAAGACTTATGCCAGCTTTGAGCCTATGCTGGACTATTGTGTTGTAAAAATACCACGTCTGCCTTTCGATAAATTTATCAGTGCCAAGAGGACTCTGACCACACAGATGAAGGCTACCGGTGAAGTAATGAGCATTTGCAATAACTTTGAAGGTGCTCTTATGAAAGCCATCCGTTCCCTGGAACAGCATGTGGACAGTTTGATGTCCTATGATTTCACAAATCTTTCCGAGGAGGAATTGACAGAAGATCTGAAGCTTGTGGATGATATGAGGATCTGGAGGATTGCAGAGGCTGTCCGCAGGGGTATTTCCTATGAAATTATCCATGCAGTGACCAAGATCGATCTGTGGTTCATTGACAAGATTGCCATTCTTGTGGAAATGGAGCAGGCACTCTCATCACAGGAGCTTACCGAGGAACTGCTCCGTGAGGCAAAGAGGATTGAATTCCCGGATAACGTGATCGCACGCCTTACCGGTAAAAAAGAGGAAGAGATCAGGGACCTGCGCTATAACTGGGGAATCACGGCAGCTTATAAGATGGTGGATACCTGCGCGGCTGAATTCGCGGCTGCCACACCCTATTATTACTCTGTCTACGGCGGGGAAAATGAGGCGGATGGAAAATCAGAGAAGAAAAAGGTCCTGGTTCTTGGCTCCGGTCCCATCCGGATCGGTCAGGGTATTGAATTTGACTTTTGTTCCGTACACTGTACATGGGCGTTCAAGAAAGAAGGCTATGAGACCATTATCATCAATAACAACCCGGAAACCGTAAGTACAGACTTTGACATTGCAGATAAGTTGTATTTTGAACCGCTGACTCCAGAGGATGTGGAGAATGTGGTAAATATAGAGAAACCGGACGGTGCTGTCGTGCAGTTTGGCGGCCAGACCGCCATTAAGCTGACAGAAGCCCTGATGAAGATGGGGGTAAAAATCCTGGGAACATCCGCTGAGGACGTGGATGCTGCGGAGGACCGTGAGCTTTTTGATAAGATTCTGGAGGAATGTCATATTCCTAGACCTCAGGGGCATACAGTATATACGGCAGACGAAGCGATCCGCGTGGCGAATACACTGGGGTATCCCGTACTTGTTCGTCCCTCCTATGTGCTGGGCGGACAGGGAATGCAGATTGCCATCAATGATGAGGATGTGGACCAGTATATTGGCATCATCAACAGAATTGCTCAGGAACACCCCATTCTTGTAGATAAGTATCTCCAGGGCAAGGAGATTGAGGTGGATGCCATCTGCGACGGGCAGGATATTCTGATACCCGGGATCATGGAGCATATCGAGCGCGCGGGTATCCATTCCGGGGACAGTATTTCCGTATATCCGGCACGCACGATCAGTGAGACGGCCAAGAAGACCATCGAGGAGTACACCAGGAGGCTGGCAAAATCCCTGCATGTTATCGGTATGATCAACATTCAGTTCATCGTGTGCGGTGAGGACGTATATGTCATCGAGGTCAATCCCCGTTCCAGCCGTACCGTGCCGTATATCAGCAAAGTGACAGGTATTCCCATTGTACCGCTGGCCACAAAGATGATCCTGGGGTACAAATTAAGAGAACTGGGATATGAACCGGGTCTCCAGCCGGAGGCAAAGCATATTGCCATCAAGATGCCTGTGTTCTCCTTTGAGAAGATCCGCGGGGCTGATATCAGCCTGGGACCGGAGATGAAGTCCACAGGAGAGTGTCTGGGTATTGCGGAGTCCTTCAATGAAGCACTCTACAAGGCATTTTTAGGTGCCGGCATTAATCTGCCTAAGCACAAGAACATGATCATTACAGTCAGGGATGAGGATAAGCAGGATATTGTACCCATTGCCCGGCGTTTTGAGGCACTCGGATACCGTATCTACGCAACCAGAAGCACAGCTAAGGTTCTGAGTGAGAACGGCGTGAAGGCTGTCCGCACAAATAAAATTGAGCAGGCATCCCCAAACCTGATGGATTTGATCCTGGGACATAAGATCGATCTTGTCATTGATACACCGTCACAGGGTGTGGAAAAAGCAAAAGACGGATTTATCATCCGCCGCAATGCCATTGAGACTGGCGTCAATGTGCTGACAGCACTGGATACGGCAGAGGCGCTTGTGACCAGCCTGGAGAATACAGATATACAGAAATTGGAACTGATAGATATTGCAGCGTTATAATATAATATTGTGGTAACTGTTCAGTGCCCTCACAGCTACAGGCAAAAATCCATGCAAAATCGCCTTTGGCGATGGGATTTTTCCTTGGCCGTGGTACACTTTCTTACGGTCAGCGCAGTGAAAGCGCAGACCTACTGAATAGTTACATATTGTGACAGAAGGAAAGACAACCGCCGTATGATTATTTTTGCGGCGGTTTCTTAAATGTTCAGTCAGATCTGAGGAGTTATTTCGCTGGCTGTGTCTGAGATTAGTGGCAGTTGGCATTCGCCCCATCGCAGAGTGATTTTAGTGGGCGAATATGCATGACGATTCAGTGGACGGAATGGTCATGTAGTTTTTTACATAAGGGAGGGTGTAATGGATTTTATTGAATTACTGAAGGTTATTTTTCTTGGGATCGTGGAGGGCATCACAGAATGGCTTCCCATCAGCAGCACCGGTCATCTGATTCTGGTTGAAGAATTTGTAAAACTGGATGTGAGCAAGCAGTTCTGGGAAATGTTTATGGTGGTGATCCAGCTGGGCGCCATTATGGCAGTGGTGGTGCTTTATTTTAAAGACCTCTGGCCATTTCACAACAGGAGGCCAAAGCATCATAACGTGACTAAGATTGAGAAAACAGCCGGTTTTATCTGCCGTTTTGTGCAGATAGACAAAATGATCATGTGGTTTAAGATTGTGGTGTCCTGTCTGCCCGCGATCATTATAGCACTTCCCTTCAATGATTTTATTGAAGAGAAGTTCAATAATTATTTCGTGGTAGCTGTCATGCTGATTGTGTACGGCGTGCTGTTTATCCTCATTGAGGATTACAACAAGAAAAGGGACCCGGCAGTAAATTCTATTGCTGAGATTTCCTGGAAGATGGCCCTTCTTATCGGCGTATTCCAGCTTTTGGCTGTGATTCCGGGAACATCCCGTTCAGGAGCTACCATCATCGGGGGGATCCTTCTGGGGGCCTCCAGAACGGTTGCAGCGGAATATACTTTTTTCCTGGCAATACCGACCATGTTCGGTGCCAGTCTGCTGAAACTGGTCAAGTTCGGCCTGCATTTTACAGGGGCGGAGCTGATGATACTGGTTGTGGGAATGGTGGTTTCCTTCGTGGTCTCTATTCTGGCGATCAAATTTCTTATGGGATATATTAAGAAGCATGATTTCAAAGTCTTTGGATGGTACAGAATCGTACTGGGTGTCATTGTGCTTCTCTACTTTACGATAGCGGGATAAGGAATGGATAAAGACATGATAAAAGGGCATTGCAGCTGCAATGCCCTTTTGTCGTCTGTAAAACAGGGGTAAGCTATTTTACAGACAATAGAGAAATGGGAAACAATATGTCAGTAATCCCTGCCTATATTTCTGGCTGTCATATAGGCAGTGGATGTAGCTGCCGTGATATTTTTCGGGGTTACACAATCCCCAAGCATGTAGAATTCCGGTGCGCAGCAGGCGAGAGCAGTTGTCTCTTCCCGAAGCGGCTTCTGACCGGCTGCATAGACAACCTGGTCTGCCTCATAAAATCTGTCACCCTGCGGTGTATGGCAGGCGACCCCTGTATCCGTGATCCGGACAGCCTGGGTATTAAAAAGGATCTTAAGTCCGCGCTTTCTGATTTCCGCATGTAGTCCGAGCATGTGGAGGAAATTTCCTCCGTCGCTCATGTGGTCTGTCATCTCCAGGATGGTAACATCCTTTCCATAGCGGATGAGATGCAGTCCCAGTTCGATTCCTACCAGGCCGGCTCCCAGAATGATCACTCCGGGACCCAGCTTTTCTGCCAGAGGGTAGGCCTCCTGGGCAGAAAATACTTCTTTTCTGTCTATACCTGGTACCTGCGGCCGGGCTGCTTGTGCACCCAGGGCTGCGATGATGACGTCCGCGTTTAAGTCCTCCGCATATTCTGGCGTCACTTTCGTCTGCAGGCGAAGTTCTATATTATCATCTTCCTCAACACATTTCGCCTGCTGGTTTAAATAGTAATCCAGATTTTTCTTAAAGGCGACGTTTTCTTCACAGCGAAGTACACCGCCCAGCCGCTCATTTTTTTCACAGAGAATAACGTGATGTCCCATTTTGGAACATGTTAGAGCTGCCTGCATGCCGCCCACGCCTCCGCCGACTACCAGAACCTTTTTCTTTACCTGCGCACAAGTGGGCGCATGGCGAAGCTCCAGTTCACGGCCGGATTCCGGATTGATGGCACAGTAGGGTTCACCGTTGGTCAGCTCGCTGGAAAAACAGGAGAGACAGCGCATACATTTTCTCGCTTTGTCCTCGTGTCCCGCGCGGATCTTATTTGGAAAATCCGGGTCCGCCAGCAATTCTCTGCCCAGTTCCACAACATCGGCTTTTCCTGAGGCAAGGATATCTTCCATAAGCCCAGGGTCTGAGAGCGCGCCAATGGTGGCTACCGGGGTGTTTACGTGTTTTTTGATCTCTGCAGCCAGATGCACATTGCATCCGTCCTCCAGAAACATACTTGGATGGGTGACGGCAAAAACTTCCTCCACCTCATGATTGCCGGCGGAGACATGGATCAGATCCGCGTGTCCGTCAAGCTGTTTGGCAATGGCAATGCCATTTTCTATGTCATAGCCTCCATCATAGCATTCGGAACCGCTGATGCGGACCTCCACGGGGAAACCGGCCCCGCAGGCTTTGTGAATGCCGTCCACGATGGAGAGCAGAAGTCTGCTTCTGTTTTCGATTTCCGGTCCGCCCCATTTGTCTGTTCTGGTGTTGGTAATGGGGGACAGGAACTGGTGCAGCATCCATCCGTGTCCTGCATGTACCAGAACCATGCCGAAACCGCATTTCTTTGCAAGGAGCGCTGCGTCTATATATTTTTGGATGGTGCGTTCAATGATCTCCTCTGTCATAGGGCGGATTTTCCTGCCTGCACATTGGCATTCCACCGGGCCATAGGCAATACCTTTGGCCTCTGCTCCGAAAAAGGACAGATCGCGGTTGGCAAACATGCCGGTGTGCTGTAATTCCAGAGTTGGTACAGCGCCGTACTGGCTGATGCCATAGGCAATTCTGGAAATTCCCCGGTCTATATTGGGCGTATCAAGCGCAATATGTGTAGCCCCGCCTCTTCCAAGCTCCCCGTCAACAATTCCCTCGAAGGTGGCAACGCTGGCAGCGCCTCCCATGGCTTTTCTGCCATAGTAGGCCGCAGCGCCGTCGTTTAGATAGCCGTCGCCATTCAGGTTTTGGTAACCGGTCGGGGAGGCGAAGATTCGGTTACGGAAAAGTACATTGCCAAGCTGAATGGGGGCAAACAGATGAGGGTATTTAAAATCTGATTTTTTCATCGGGATCCACTCCTTTCACAAGAGTGTCTGTATTGCTTTTACATGGAGCCTGCCGGCACGAAGCCTGGGAGGCCGGCAGGTAGAGTTAAGTTGCTCTGTCTTAATATTAGCCTGGAAACTGCTCTGTGTAAATCCATGAATCTGATTGCTTTTTTTGTCGGATGGTGTACAATGTGTATGATGGGTTGAAAAAAGGAGAATGGGAAATGAGACTGAACAGTATTATGATATATTACCAGCTGGCAAAACACTTTGAAATAAATCATGCACAATATTCACAACAGTATTTTGTGGGACGCCCTGTTTTTTATGAGACATCTGTCCATACAGAGGGGAGAGCTGTCATTGCAGATAAGGAGAATATACTACACTGTGTCAATTATTTGAGCGGCTGTGTCATCCTGTGTATTGGCTCCCGGGTCAATGCCTGGGACAAGGGAAATAACGATGTGATTTTTCTGGAGGAGGGGATTTCAGAGAAGACCCTTTTTAACGTACTGACAGAAATATTTGATGTTTTTGACAATTGGGAGGGAAAACTAACCGGGATTGTAAACGGAAATATTGGATTTCAGGAGATTTTAGACTGCTGTCAGATGGTTCTGCCGGAGCCTGCTGCACTGATGGACGGGGACTTTAAATACATTGCCTACTCAAGCGATGAGGGGATCTGCGGGAAATTTGTGGACGATATGAATCAGCTTCCCCTGGAGGATGTAAATGATCTGACCAGTATGCCCGGGTTCAAGGAGCTGGAAGAACGAAAAGAGGCGTTTGTCTATACCGCAGGGGAAGTGGTGATCTACAAAAACATTTATCATGAAGGGAGATATGCGGGCCGTTTGTCCCTGCTGATCCAGGAGGGACAGGAGGACGCGAAGACCGAATATGAGAAAGCGGTCTTCAACCATCTTGCCAGGTATGTGGAACAGCTTTATGACCAATGCGGAGGTTTTGAACTGGGCCCCCAGCGTCTGGCGGACCTGCATCACATGTTGAAAAAGTGTCTGGAGACGGATGGGGCGGACGAGGGAGAACTTCTGCGGTTATTATGGGCAAATAAAAATCTGCCGGGTGACATTTATTATATGCTTACTATCCGCGAGAACATTCTCCAAAAAGGAAAAGCATATAATATGAGATATCTCTGCTCACAGATGGAACGGATGTGGCCCGGAGCATACTGTGTGACACATGACGGGGATATTGCCATGCTGTTTAACCGGAATATGTTCTCAAAATCTACAGATTTAGAGTTCCACAAGGAAATGGTGTATTTTCTCCGGGAAAGTGTGCTGGCAGCCGGGTGCAGCCGGGAGTTTACAGATATCTCCTGCATCCGCAGCGCTTACCGGCAGGCCGAATTTGCCATGGAGATGGGACTTAGGAAAAATTTTACATACTGTTATCATAAATTTGATGATTATGCGTTAGATTTTCTGTTAAAATACGGTGTGGGAAATTTTTTGCCGGAACAGCTCTGCAGCAGGGAACTGCTCACCTTGTACCGGTATGACAGGGAAAATGAAACTTCCTATTATAAAACACTTTTCACGTATGTACGTCTGCAGTACAATGCAGTAGCATCCGCAAAGGCGCTGTATATACACCGCAGTTCTTTTATAAACAGAATGGAGCGGATTCGGGAACTGATACATCTGAATCTGGAGGACCCGGAGGAGAGACTGTATCTGCTGCTGTCTTTTAGGATCATGGAGGAATACAGTTCCAAGAGCGGGGAAAAATGAAAACAACAAGCAGCGGGAATAACATCCTGGGGCAAGCAAAAATGGAGTGCATTTATGGAGAGCAGAGATAAACAGATTCTGGATTTGGCAATGGAGGCTGGCAAGACCTTGCTGGATGCCGGGGCAGAGATCTTCCGCGCGGAGGAGACTATACAGAGAATAGCCAAAGCCTATGGAATAGAAAAAAGCAGTACATTTGTCATGAGTACAGGGATCTTTTTGACAGCCGAGAGTAAGGGGCAGGACATTTATGCCCAGGTTAAGCATATCCCCATCAATTCAGCCAGGCTTAACCGGGTGTCAGCCGTAAACCAGCTTTCCAGAGAGATCGTGGAGGGAAGATACACGGTGGAGGAGGCATGGGAACAACTGGAGGCCATTAAGCAAATGCCCGGCAAAAGAGATTTCACCAGGATTCTGGCATCCGGTGTAGGGTCTGCCAGTTTCTGCTATGTTTTGGGAGGCGGCATCTGGGATGCGGCGGCCGCTTTCCTGTCAGGCTTTTTGCTGTATGTATTATTAGTTGCGCTGGAAAAAAGAGAGAAGAAAACGTCAAAGATTGTATTAAATTTATTGGGAGGATTCTGGGGGTCATTTTTAGCTGTGGTTTTCTACAGGCTGGGAGTGGGGGAAAATTACGGAAGTATACTGGTTGGCTCCATTATGCCTCTGGTACCCGGCGTCTCTTTTGTAAATTCCATCCGGGATTTTGCGGACGGAGATTATATAGGGGGCGGTGTCAGGATGCTGGATACCCTTCTGGTAGCCCTGGGCATTGCCCTTGGCGTGGGGCTTATGTATATGCTTTACTATAAAGTGACAGGGGGGATTCTCTTATGATAGTGATACAAGGTGCAGCGCAGTTTGTTGCTGCGTTTTTGGGAACGGTGGCTTTTTCCGTACTGTTTTCCGTACCCAGGGAACAGTATCCCCTGTGCGGTACCATAGGCGGTTTCGGATGGCTGATCTGCTGGATCTGTACCAATCCTTTCCATATGAGTGCAGTGATGGGAAGCTTTATAGCCACGGTATTTATCGTGACAGCCTCACGTATTGGGAGCACCATAAGAAAATGTCCGGTCACATTGTTCCTGATCGCCGGCATTTTTCCTCTTGTGCCGGGCATCGGAATATACCGTACCCTTTACTATACCCTGATGCAGGAAAGCACACAGAGCCTGTATTACGGAAGGCAGACCCTTGGGATAGCATTAGCCATGGTGCTGGGGATCGTGTTTGTATTCGAGATACCACAGAAGACCATCAACAGGATTTTCAGAAAGAAACACCATGGCAAAAACTGATTATTTCTAATTTCATTCACGATAATAGAAACCTCGCAAAGCGTGGCTTCTATTATTTAAATTTTCTTTAGAGATTTTCGTTTTATTTTAGAAAATCGTCATAGTTTCATCACATTTCTTCCCTATAATCCCGTTTTCGACACTTGAAAAAGAATAAAGAGAAGAGAACCCTCATAAATACTGGGTTTTCTTCTCTTCTTAGTTTGAAAAAAATGTTGTATGGAATCCTTCTTAGGTGATTTTTTTTATTTTTTGATTCAGCTCTTTAGGCTGGTAGTATTTTTTGTCCAGGCCGAGATCAAATATTCCATTCAGGGCAGTGCAGACCTCGCTGCTTGTGTAAGTGGCTGTATAAAACATATCCTGCNGCCACCCTCCCAACCCCTATGTTATTCTATATTCCAAAGGGCACCCCGGAATCCCCGGGAAACCCAGCCGGTCCCGGCGGCAGCAAAACCCCGCTTCCGGATTTCATGAAAGGGGCAAATACTTGTTGTAGCTGCTTTTATGCATGATAAGCGCAGGAGATGCGCAGATCTGATCGAACAATTATGAAAGGGGACAGATTGAGAATGAGACTGACGGAACTTTTAAAAAACCTTGAATATAAATGTGAACAGGGCAGCCTGGACACAGACGTGAGGAGTGTAGTCTTTGATTCCCGGAAAGCGGAAAAGGACTCTCTTTTTATTTGCATCAAAGGCGCTGTATCTGACGGCCACAAATACGCACAGGAGGTTGTAGAAAAAGGTACCTCCGTCCTGGTAGTACAGGATGATGTGACAGTCCCGGAACAGGTGACTGTGATCAAAGTACCGGACAGCCGGTACGCCATGGCCTGCATCTCCGCAGCATGGTTTAGCCATCCGGCAGAGAAGATGAAAGTGATTGGTATCACAGGCACAAAAGGAAAGACCACTACCACCTACCTTGTAAAATCCATCCTGGAAAATGCGGGGCACAAAGTGGGATTGATCGGAACCATTGAGGCCATCATCGGCGATAAAGTCATACCGGCAGCCAACACAACTCCGGAATCCTACATTGTGCAGCAATACTTTGCCCAGATGGTGGAGGCCGGATGTGACAGCGTGGTCATGGAGGTTTCCTCCCAGGGTCTGATGCTCCACAGAACGGCAGGTTTTCTTTTTGACCTGGGCATTTTTACCAATATTGAGCCGGACCATATCGGTCCTAATGAACACAAAGATTTCGATGACTATATCCATTGTAAAGGAATGTTGTTCAAACAGTGCAGGGTGGGTATCGTGAACGCGGATGATGAGCATTTGGAAAACGTGCTGGAGGGTCATACCTGTGAACTGGAAACCTTTGGATTCAGTGAAAAGGCGGACCTGCGTGCGAAAGATCTGCATCTCGTCACAGGAAAAGGAACCCTGGGAATCGCCTATCAGGCGGAAGGTCTTATGGATTTTCCGGTGGAGATCGACCTTCCCGGCAAATTCAGTGTTTATAATTCCCTTACCGCGATTGCCATCTGCCGCCATTTTGGAGTCAGTGTTGAGAATATCCAAAAGGCACTGAAAGCTGCCAAGGTAAAAGGCAGGATCGAGATGGTAAAAGTCTCCGATGCGTTTACCCTTATGATTGATTACGCCCACAATGCCATGAGTCTGGAGAGCCTTTTGACCACCCTGCGGGAGTACCGGCCCACACGTCTTGTATGTCTGTTTGGATGCGGAGGGAACCGCTCCAAGCTCCGCCGTTATGAGATGGGGGAGGTATCGGGACGTCTGGCTGATCTGACCATCATAACCTCAGATAACCCAAGGAATGAAGAACCACAGGCGATCATAGATGATATTAAGATCGGGATCGGCAGGACAGAGGGTGAGCACGTGGAGATCGCAGACAGAAAAGAGGCCATTGCCTATGCCATTCATCACGGACAGCCGGGGGACATTATCGTGCTTGCCGGCAAAGGACACGAGGATTACCAGGAAATCAAAGGAAAGAAATATCCCATGGATGAGAGGGATTTGATCAGGGAGATCCTGGCTGAGCAGCCCTTATAGGGCCGGCCGGAATACGGAGTGGATAAATGAGCAGATTATATGCAGATATTATAGTGGATATCTCCCAGGAAAAGCTGGATCGGACGTTCCAGTATGAGATTCCAGAGCATCTGCAGGACCACATTCAGATAGGAACAAAAGTGAGAGTCCCTTTTGGAAACGGCAGCAGGGAGATTACAGGCTACGTGATTGATATTACGGGACAGCCAAAGGTGGAGGCTGCTAGGATGAAACAGATCCTTGGACCTGAAAGCCAGGGCATTCCCATAGAATCCCGGCTGATCTCCCTGGCAGCATGGATCGCAAAAAACTATGGTTCCACCATGAACCAGGCCCTGAAAACAGTGCTTCCGGTAAAAGAAAAAAAGAAAAAACAGGAGAAAAGATTCCTTGTTTTAAAAGCCTCCAAAGAAAATGCGCAGCAGTTTCTCGAGGCGTGCGAGCAGAAACACTTTAAGGCCAAAGCCCGTCTTATGAGAGGCATTCTGGAACAGAGTCCCATGCCCTATGAGCAGGCGGTCAATGTGTGGAAAGCAGCCCCGTCTGTGATCCACGGCCTGGAAGAAAAGGGAATGATCCTTGTGGAGAGTGAACGGGTGTGGAGAAATCCTGTGCATACAGGACAGCGGGAGCGCATAAAAAAAGAGCTGAATACCTGCCAGCAGGAAGCTGTAAAAAAAATCTTGGAAGAATGGAACAAAGACACCCCCCGGCCCACACTGCTCTACGGCGTTACAGGCAGCGGTAAGACAGAAGTTTACATGGAACTGATCGAGACAGTCCTTGCAAAAGGCAGACAGGTCATTGTCCTCATACCGGAGATTGCCCTTACCTATCAGACTGTGGAGCGCTTCAGTCAGAGGTTCGGCCAGGGTGTCTCCTTCATGCATTCCCGTCTTTCTGCAGGAGAGCGTTTTGACCAGTTTGAGCTGGCCAGAAAAGGTGAGATCTCCATTGTTGTGGGACCCCGCTCGGCCTTGTTTACCCCTTTTCCCAACCTGGGACTGATCGTTATTGACGAGGAACATGAGTCTTCCTATAAAAGTGAGAAAACCCCCTGTTATCACGCCAGGGAGGTGGCAGTCAGGAGGGGACAGGTGGAGAATGCCCGCATTGTCATGGGTTCGGCCACACCGTCCCTGGAAAGCTATGAAAAGGGGATGAACGGTTCCTATCAGCTTTTGACTCTGGAGCGCAGATATGAGAACCGAGCGCTTCCCAAAGTGTACACCGTGGATTTGAAAGAGGAGCTGAAGGCAGGAAACCGTTCTATCTTCAGCACGCTTCTTCAGGAAAAGATCAAAGACAGGCTTGAGAAAAGGGAACAGGTTATTTTGTTTTTAAACCGCAGGGGATATACTGGCTTTGTGAGTTGCCGTTCCTGCGGGCATGTGATGAAATGTCCCCACTGCGATGTCTCGCTGACCTCCCACAGAAACGGAAAGTTAATCTGTCACTACTGCGGATATACCATCCCGGATGTGCAGAAGTGTCCCTCCTGCGGTTCTCCCTTTATCGGAGGATTCAAAGCGGGAACCCAGCAGATTGAGGAGATGGTGTACCGTCTGTTTCCACAGGCCAGGGTGTTAAGGATGGATGCGGACACTACAAGAAAGAAGGATGACCATGAGAAAATCCTGGCCGCTTTTGCAAGGAAAGAGGCGGATGTGCTGGTGGGTACCCAGATGATCATAAAAGGCCACGATTTTCCGGATGTGACACTGGTTGGAGTCCTGGCAGCTGACCTTTCCCTGAACGGGGAGGATTTCCGGGCAGGGGAGAGAACCTTCCAGATATTGACCCAGGCTGTAGGCCGTGCAGGAAGAGGAAAAAAGCCAGGGGAGGCGGTCATACAGACCTACCAGCCGGAACATTACAGCATCAGGGCATCCGCAGAGCAGGATTATCCCGGATTTTACAAGGAGGAGATCGCCTACCGGATGCTTATGGGATACCCTCCCGCAAGAGCTATGGCAGCTGTGCGGGGAGCCTGCGCGGATGAAAATCTTTTGTATCAGGGGCTCTCTTATTGTAAAAAATATATAGAGAAGATATATCCGGGAGAAGATCTGATCCTCATCGGGCCCGCGCCTGAGAGTGTGGCAAAGGTCCAGGATATGTATAAAATGGTGATTTATATGAGACATCAAAACCGCAGGACCCTGGTGCAGATCAAAGACTGTCTGGAGCGGTATATTGCGGTAAATAAAGGATTTGATAAAATGTTTATCCAGTTTGATTTTAATATATAAAAAGGAGAAAAAAGAAATATGGCACTGAGAAATATCAGAACACAAGGCGACAGTATCTTAACAAAAAAATGCAGAAAAGTGGAGGCCATGACACCGAAACTGAGAGAACTCATAGAGGATATGTTTGAGACCATGTATGATGCTTACGGGGTGGGTCTGGCGGCTCCCCAGGTCGGCGTGCTGAAACAGATCGTGGTGATCGACACCACAGGGGAGGACCCTTATGTGCTGATCAATCCTGAGATCCTTGAGACATCCGGTTCCCAGACCGGAGATGAGGGCTGTCTGAGCCTTCCGGGAATGTCAGGTACTGTGACACGTCCGAATTATGTGAAGGTAAAGGCCCTTAATGAGAATATGGAAGAATATGAGCTGGAGGGAACCGAGCTGCTGGCAAGGGCGATCTGCCACGAGACAGATCATCTCCAGGGAAAAATGTATACGGAACTGGTGGAAGGTGAGCTTCGCCGGAACAATTACGAGGAGGATGAAGAATGAGAGTAGTCTTTATGGGGACCCCGGATTTTGCCGTGGGTACGCTTGAATCCTTGATTGAGGCCGGTCATCAGGTGGCAGCTGTGGTGACACAGCCGGATAAACCAAAAGGCAGGGGAAAAAGTCTGACCATGACACCTGTGAAGGAGGCAGCGCTTGCACACCGGATTCCGGTGTATCAGCCAAAAAAAGTGCGGGAACCGGAATTTGTGGATAATCTCCGTACCATTGCACCGGATGTGATCGTGGTGGCGGCTTTTGGGCAGATCATCTCAAAAGAGATCCTGGAGATGCCCAGGTATGGATGCATCAACGTCCATGCGTCCCTGCTCCCTGCCTATAGGGGGGCAGCACCGATCCAATGGGCTGTCATCAACGGCGACAGAGAAACAGGTGTCACGATCATGCGCATGAACGAAGGCCTGGACACAGGGGATATGATAGAGAAAGTGGTTGTTAAGCTGGATGAAAAAGAGACCGGCGGAAGCCTGTTTGACAAACTGAGCAAGGCAGGAGCTAAGCTTTGTGTAAAGGCTCTGGAAAAGCTGGAAAACGGTACGGCTGTGTTTGAAAAACAGCCGGAAAGCAGCACCACAGCCTATGCATCCATGATTGACAAAAAAATGGGTAAAATTAACTGGGGGCGCTCCGCAAAAGAGATTGAGCAGCTTATCCGGGGATTGGATCCATGGCCCAGCGCATACACGTCCATAAATGGTAAGAACCTGAAGCTGTGGGTGGCTGATGTGGTCTGTGGGGACGGTGACGGTGTTCCGGGAGAGATCCTGGAGGCCGGAAAAGAAGGGATCCTGGTAAAAACAGGGAAGGATCTTCTGTTAATACGGGAACTGCAGCTGGAAGGAAAGAAAAGAATAGACACCGCAGCCTTTCTGCGGGGATATACAGTAGATAAAGGATGGATCCTTGGGGAGTAAAGAGGAAAACAAATGACAGGCAGAGTGAATATAAGGGAGTTAATATTAGGAATACTATTGGAAATAAACAAAGAGGGGCAGTACAGCCACATTGCCATCCGCGGTACGCTGGACAAATACCAATATCTGGAGAAAACAGAGCGGGCATTCATCACCAGAGTTTGCGAAGGGACCCAGGAGAACCGGATACGGATTGACTATATTATCAATTACTTCTCAAAAGTGAAGGTGGAGAAGATGAAGCCGTTGATTCGGGAGCTGCTGCGCAGCAGTGTCTACCAGCTTATCTATATGGATAATGTGCCGGACAGCGCAGTCTGCAATGAGGCAGTTAAGCTTGCCAGAAAAAAAGGATTTTACAATCTGACAGGATTTGTGAACGGAGTTCTGAGAGGCATCGCAAGGGATCATAAAAAGATTCCCTTTCCCGGCAAAGAGCATAAAGTGGAGTACCTTTCCGTCACATATTCCATGCCTGTATGGCTGGTGGTCCGTTTTATGGACCAATTCGGGTTTGAAAATACAGAAAAAATGCTTCAGGCATTCATAGAAGAGCGCCCTGTGACAGTCCGTATCAAAGAGTATCTCACAGACAGAGAGCAGGTGATACAGAGCCTGATAAAAGAGGGTGTGAAGGTGGAAAAGGCACCATATGTGGACAATGCCTATTATCTTAGCGGTTATGATTATCTGCCTGCGCTCACCGCATTCCGCATGGGAAATATGCAGGTACAGGATGTAAGTTCCATGCTTGCGGGGGAAGCGGCTGCGCCCGGGAAAGGCAGCTATGTCATTGACCTGTGTGCAGCGCCGGGAGGAAAGACCATCTGTGTGGCAGACAAAATGCAGGGAACCGGACTGGTGGATTCCAGGGATGTAAGCGAGAAGAAAACAGATCTGATCCGTGAAAATGTAGAACGCATGGGCATGGGAAATATCAGCGTCACAGTCCGTGACGCCACAGAATTTGACCATGAATCTGTGGAAAAAGCAGACCTTGTCCTGGCGGATGTACCCTGTTCCGGCCTGGGCGTCATGGGGAAAAAGACAGATATCAAGTATAAGATCACACCGGGTAAACAGGAAGAACTGGTGGAGCTTCAGCGGAAGATCCTGGAGCAGGCAGCTTGCTATGTAAAACCCGGGGGCGTGCTCTTATACAGTACCTGCACGGTGTGCAGGGAGGAGAATCTGGAAAACGTGCTCTGGTTTACCAGGGAATACCCATACAAATTGGAGAGTATTGACGATCTTCTCTGTGAGGAACTGAGAAGTGATACTACAAAACAAGGATATTTACAGCTTCTGCCGGGGGTCCACAAGTGCGACGGATTTTTCCTGGCAAGGCTTAGAAGGATAGAATAAAATGGAACTTACAGATATAAAATCCCAGACCTTGGAGGAATTAAAAAAGACTGTGGAAGCCCTGGGGGAGAAGCCCTTCCGGGCAAAACAGCTCTATGAGTGGATGCACGTGAAGCTGGCGGAAAGCTATGAGGAGATGACAAACCTTTCCAAAACGTTCCGTGAGAAATTAAGAGGATCCTGCACCCTCACTACGCTCACGGCCCTGGAGGTACAGACTTCCCAAATAGACGGCACACAGAAATACCTTTTTGCCCTCCATGACGGCAATGTGGTGGAGAGTGTGCTCATGCGCTATAAGCATGGGAACAGTGTGTGTATTTCCTCCCAGGTGGGTTGTAAAATGGGATGCAGATTCTGTGCATCCACCATAGGCGGATGGAACAGGAACCTTACCCCTGCGGAGATGCTGGAACAGATATACCGTATACAGAAAAACAGTGGGGAGAGGGTATCCAATGTGGTGGTCATGGGAACCGGTGAACCGCTTGACAATTATGATACCCTGCTTCGCTTTATACATATGATAAGCGATGAAAACGGGCTTCATATCAGCCAGAGGAACCTTACGGTTTCCACTTGCGGAATTGTTCCGAAGATGGAAGCGCTGGCGGAGGAAAAGCTGCAGATCACATTGGCTTTATCCCTCCACGCATCCAGCCAGGAGAAGCGGGAAGCGCTTATGCCCATCGCCAAAAAATATACCATCACACAGGTCCTGGATGCCTGCAGGAATTACTATGAAAAAACAGGACGGCGCATTACATTTGAGTATGCCCTGGTAGGCGGGGAAAACGATTCCCAGGAGGATGCAAGGCGTCTGGCCCAGCTTATAAAAGGCCTGAACTGCCACGTAAATCTCATACCTGTAAACCCCATAAAAGAGCGTAGTTACGTGCGTTCGGATAAAAAAGTTATCGAGAATTTTCAAAATAAACTTGAAAAATACCAAATTAATGTTACTATTAGAAGAGAAATGGGCCGGGATATTGATGGGGCCTGTGGACAATTAAGAAAGAGTTATATCGATGTAACAATTCGATAAGAAAGAGGATTCGTAGGATGAAGTCATATTCTATCACGGATGTGGGACAGAAGCGGACAGTGAATCAGGATTTTGTATTCACGTCTGAGACCCCAGTGGGCAATCTGCCAAACCTCTTCGTAGTTGCGGACGGCATGGGCGGACATAAGGCAGGAGATTTCGCTTCCAGTTATGCAGTAGAGATTTTGCTCTCTACCATCCGGGAAGATGAGAACAGCAATCCGGTGAAGATCATACGGGCTGCGATCGAGAATGCCAACACCCAGCTTCTTAGGGAAGCATCGGACAATGAGGCTATGAGCGGTATGGGTACCACCATGGTGCTGGTGACCATTGTAGGACATTATGCATATGTGGCCAACGTGGGAGACAGCAGGCTGTATCTGATTGATGAAGATAAGATATCGCAGATTACCAAAGACCATTCTCTTGTGGAGGAGATGGTCCGCATGGGAGAGATATCCAGGGATGACGCAAGAAATCACCCGGATAAAAATATTATTACCAGGGCACTTGGAGCAGGAAGAGATGTGGATGTGGATTTTTTTGACATCCGTCTGACTCCGGGTGATATTTTGCTGTTGTGCTCAGACGGTTTGTCAAATATGGTACCGGATGAGGATATCAGGCAGGTGATAATGACCAGCGAAACGCTGGAGGAGACGGGCCGCAGGCTTGTTTCCATGGCAAATGACAACGGAGGCAGAGATAATATAGCAGTAGTTCTGGTAGAACCAGAAACAAAAGAGGTGGAAGTATGTTAAATGTGGGAGTTATCGTAGGAGAGCGGTACGAGATTGCCGGCAGGGTAGGCTCCGGCGGTATGGCCGATGTCTATAAGGCAAAGGATCATAAATTAAACCGTTTTGTAGCCATGAAAGTTCTGAAGCCGGAATTCAGCGCTGACACGAACTTCATCAAAAAGTTTCAGAGGGAGGCGCAGGCCGCAGCAGGACTTGCCCATCCCAATATTGTAAATGTATTTGACGTTGGAGAGGACCAGGGGATTAACTACATTGTTATGGAACTGGTGGAAGGTATTACCTTAAAAGAATACATCTCCAAAAAAGGAAAGCTGACAGTAAAAGAGGCAACCAGCATTGCCATTCAGGTGGCCATGGGACTGGAAGCAGCACACAACAGAAATATTGTGCACAGGGATATTAAACCCCAGAATATCATTATTTCTACAGACGGCAAGGTGAAGGTGACGGATTTCGGTATTGCCAGAGCAGCGTCCTCCAACACCATCAGTACCAATGCTATGGGTTCTGTACACTACAGTTCACCGGAGCAGGTGCGTGGCGGCTACAGTGATTACAAGAGTGACATTTATTCCCTGGGTATCACCATGTATGAGATGGTGACAGGAAAAGTTCCTTTTGACGGGGATACCACAGTGGCCATTGCCATCAAGCATCTGCAGGATGAGATGCTTCCTCCCTCCGAGTTTGTGCCGGAGCTTCCCCACAGCCTGGAGGAGATCATTTTAAAATGTACACAGAAAAGCCCGGACAGACGTTACAGCACTCTGGCAGAGCTGATCAACGATTTAAAGCATTCCCTGATAGATCCAAACGGAAGCTTTGTCAACCTGGCTCCTCTGAGCAATCATGCGCAGACGGTAGTCATCTCACCGGATGAGATGAAGGAGATCAAGAACGCGGCGTACGCACCGTCCGGTTCCAGCTCCGGCCGTTACAGTGATAACGATGAAGATGAAGATGACGATGATTACGGCTATGATGATGACGATGACGAGGATGACGACGAGGGTGATGATGACAACGGCAAAGGAATCAGTACAAAGCTGGAAAAAGCCATGACCATCGGCGGCCTGATCGTGGGTGCCATCATCATCTGTATCCTGGTATATTTTATTGTGTTTGCATCCGGCGGCCTAAAATTTGGCGGCAAAGATAAAGATAATGATAAAAAAGTTGAAAATACGACAGACCCCGATGATAAAGAGAGTAGCGAAAAAGTGGAAGTCCCGGATCTGACAAACAGTACACCGGACGAAGCCCGCACCGCGCTTAACAACCTGAAGCTGGGCTACAAAAAAGGCGGTGAGGAACCGTCTGACACTGTGGAGGCCGGAAAGATCGTCCGTCAGGAGACAGAGGCGGGAACAAAAGTGGACCCCCATACGGAAATCGTATGTTATATCAGTACAGGAACCCAGGAAGTGGAAATCCCTGACCTGGAGAACGAAACCCAGACATCCGCAGAGGCAACTTTAAAAGAGCTGGGTCTGCAGACGCAGATCAATAAGGCAAACAGCAGCTCCGTGAGCATTGGAAATGTGATTTCCACAGATCCGGCAGCAGGCACCTCCGTTAAGTCAGGCACCACAGTGACACTGACCATCAGTATCGGTGAAGGGGATACGGCTGCAAGAGTACCGGATGTGCGCGGATGGGCAGAAGAGGATGCAAAAGCAGCACTTTCAGACGCAGGTCTTGTGCCTGTGGTTCAGACCGGTTCAGACCAGTCTGTGGATGTAGGCGATGTATATGACCAGAGCGTGGCAGCCGGAACCAGAGTGGATGCCGGAACTACGGTTACCATTTATGTTAGGGGTGAGGATGCTCCCGCGGATAACACAAACGGCGGAGATGGCACCTGGAAGGCAGTAGGCCAGGCGCTGGGCCAGCCGGCAAGCTACCAGGGCGGTAAAGTTAAGATAGAACTGGTTCAGACAGATGACCAGGGCAATACCTATTCTGACCAGTCCATGGAAGTGGAAAACCCGGAATTCCCGCTGTCTATCAGTGATATGACAGGACATCCGGGAATTGCAACCGGTACAGTAGGTCTTTATGAATGGATTGGCGACAGCTATCAGATCATTGACCAGTATGATGTAACATTCCAGAAGGTAGATTAATGCAGGGAAAGATTATCAAAGGAATTTCCGGATTCTACTACATAAAAGTAGTAGGATCCGGAATTTATGAATGTAAGGCAAAAGGAATATTCCGAAAGGAAAAAATAAAACCCCTTGTGGGTGACAATGTGGAGATCGAGGTCCTGAGTGAAGAGGAAAAACTGGGAAATGTGGTGGATATCCTTCCCAGAAAGAATGAGTTGATCCGGCCTGCAGTGGCTAATGTGGATCAGGCACTGGTCATATTTGCAGCCAGGGAGCCGAAACCCAATTTCTCTTTGCTGGACCGCTTTTTGGTTATTATGGAGCGTCAGGAGATTCCGGTGGTCATCTGCTTTAACAAGCAGGATCTGGCAGATGCCAAGGAAGCACAAAGAATGCAGGAGATTTATACTTCCTGCGGCTATGAAGTCCTTCTCACAAGTGCATCCCAGGGAGACGGTATGGAGGAACTGCGTAGTATCCTGAGAGGAAAGACCACAACCGTAGCCGGGCCTTCCGGAGTGGGAAAATCTTCTCTGACAAACCTTCTGCAGCAGGAAGTGGTGATGGAGACCGGAGAGATCAGCAGGAAGCTGGGAAGAGGACGCCACACCACCAGACATTCCCAGATGATTGAAGTGGAGCCTGACACGTATCTTCTGGATACGCCGGGATTTACTTCTTTTTATGTGGAAGAAATGGACAAGGAAGATCTGCGCCACTATTTCAGGGAGTTTTTAAAGTACGAGGGTACCTGCCGTTTCCAGGGCTGTACCCATACCCATGAACCGGGATGCAGCGTGAAAACGGCACTTGAGGCGGGAGAAATCCCAAAAGAACGATATGAAAGCTATCTGGAGCTTTATCAGGAGCTTGCAGATAAGAGGAGGTATTGAGGATGAGATATGAACTATCACCCTCCATTCTGGCAGCAGATTTTGCATGTCTGGGGGAACAGATCAGCCAGGTGGAACAGGCCGGAGTCAATTGGCTTCATATTGATGTTATGGACGGAAATTTTGTGCCCAGCATTTCCCTGGGGATGCCGGTCATCACATCTATCAGAAAGAAAAGCAGCATGTTTTTTGATGTACACCTGATGGTGCAGGACCCGGAGCGTTATATTGAGGATTTCAAAAAGGCGGGAGCGGATATGCTGACTGTACATGCAGAAGCCTGCCCTCATCTGGACAGAACCCTGCACTGTATCCGTGAGGCCGGTATGAAGGCCGGTGTTGCCCTGAATCCAGCCACGCCGCTTGTGATGATCGAGCAGGTGCTGGAGCTGGTGGATATGGTCCTTCTGATGACGGTAAATCCGGGATTCGGCGGTCAGAAATACATCCCTTATTCCGGGGACAAGATCAGAAGACTGAGAAAAATGTTGGATGAGAGAGGTCTTTCCGCCGATATTGAGGTGGACGGAGGCATTTCCACAAAGACCATTGACCAGGTTCTGGAGGCTGGTGCCAATATCCTGGTGGCCGGTTCCGCTGTCTTTGGCGGGGATATCGCTGCCAATGCCAATGCACTGATGACCAAAATAGAAGAATTCAGGAATCGTCAGTGATAAATGCACGGAGTTAACCGTTTTGACAGGCCGGTGCATTTCCTGCGCTGCCCGTATGGATCCGTGGCGGCAGTAA
This sequence comes from Blautia marasmi, assembly GCF_900258535.1. Classification (NCBI taxonomy): domain Bacteria; kingdom Bacillati; phylum Bacillota; class Clostridia; order Lachnospirales; family Lachnospiraceae; genus Blautia; species Blautia marasmi. The sequence goes on along the minus strand of NZ_OIWX01000001.1, from coordinate 235,916 downwards.
GCATCAGGCCCATGGCGGAGCGGTTTTTAATGGCCGGATGCCAGGAAGCCTTCCGTTGTCAGAACGGTTACACAGGAAGGGAGAGGGACAGAAGATATGGACACAATACTTTTGTGCGGCGGTCATATGGATGACTCATTCGTACGTGACTGCATAGAGGATATAAGCCCGGACTGCATCATTGGAATTGACAGAGGACTGGAATTCTGTTACAGGAACCGGATCGTGCCCCAGTATATCCTGGGGGATTTTGACAGTATAAGCCCTGAGGTGATCGCGTGGTACAGAGAGCAAACGGAAATCCCCGTCCGGGAATACAAGCCGGAAAAAGATGCCACAGACACCCGCATGGGTCTGGAACTTGCCCTGAAGCTTGGCAGCGACAGGATTTTCCTGCTGGGGGCCACAGGAGGCCGCCTGGACCACTATATGGGAAATCTGCAGTCTCTGGTGGTTCCCGCGATGGCCGGGAAGGAGGCATGGATTCTGGATGAGCAGAATGCCATGACCGTTCTTTCCCGCAGCCGGACTATCAAAAAAGAGTGCGCTTTCGGCAAATATATCTCTTTTTTTTCCATGGGAGATGAAGTGCGCGGAATCACACTTTCGGGGTTTAAATACCCCCTGAAAGATTATGATATGACAAATTTCGACGGAATCGGAGTGAGCAATGAGCTGGCGGAAGATACAGCATTAGTGGAATTTCGACAGGGATTTCTGTTGATGGTCATGTCAAAAGACAAGTAAAAAGAACGAAAAAAGTCGATATTTTTTTAACAGTTGTCGAATAACAAGGCGGGTCAAAGGCTTGATTCGCCTTTTTAGGTGTGTTAGAATAATTCCATGTGAAGGAATACAGAAGAAAAGAGGACATAAAAATGAAGTTAGGTATTGTCGGTTTACCGAATGTAGGGAAGAGCACCCTTTTTAACTCTCTGACAAAAGCTGGGGCGGAGTCAGCAAATTATCCGTTCTGTACCATAGATCCAAATGTGGGCATTGTGGCTGTGCCGGACGAGCGACTGAAACTCTTAGGGGATTTTTATCATTCCAAAAAAGTGACGCCGGCGGTGATTGAATTTGTGGATATCGCAGGACTTGTGAAGGGGGCTTCTAAAGGAGAAGGCCTTGGCAACCAGTTCCTTGCCAATATCCGGGAGGTGGATGCCATTGTTCACGTTGTGAGATGCTTTGAAGATGAGAATGTAGTCCATGTGGACGGATGTATTGATCCGCTGCGGGACATTGAGACCATTAATCTGGAACTGATATTCTCAGATCTGGAGATACTGGAAAGAAGGATTGCCAAAACCACAAAGTCTGCCCGTATGGACAAAGAGGCAGCAAAAGAGCTGGAGCTTTTAAAGAAACTGAAAGCTCACCTGGAGGACGGAAAACCTGCCTCCACATTTGAACCTGATAACGAGGATGAGGAAGGGTTTATGAAGGAATATAACCTCCTCACCGGAAAACCGGTCATCTATGCGGCTAATGTATCCGAGGATGACCTGGCAGATGATGCGGCCTCCAATCCTCATGTACAAAAAGTAAGGGAATATGCTGAAGAAACAGGAAGTGAAGTGTTCGCTCTGTGTGCTCAGATAGAGCAGGAGATTGCAGAACTGGATGATGAAGAAAAGAAGGAATTCCTGGAGGATCTGGGAATAGAGAAGTCAGGACTGGAGAAACTAATCGTAGCCAGCTACAGACTGCTGGGACTTCTGAGCTTCCTCACATCCGGCGAGGATGAGACCAGGGCATGGACCATAAAAGTAGGTACCAAAGCGCCGCAGGCGGCCGGAAAGATACACACGGATTTTGAACGCGGCTTTATCAAAGCCGAGGTAGTGAACTACAAAGATCTGCTTGACTGTGGGTCCTATGCGAAAGCCAGGGAAAAAGGTCTGGTCCGCATGGAAGGAAAAGACTACGTTGTGCTGGACGGCGATGTGATTTTATTCCGCTTTAACGTTTAAAGGAGGCTTACTTGTATGGATATGTCCATTCGCTTTCCGCATCTGGGGATTTCTCTGCCCCATGTGGGAAAAACTATCACAATTTTTGGCTTTGATATCGCCTACTATGGTATGGTTATCGCTCTGGCTATGATTGTGGGAATCTCCATTGCCATGAAAGAGGCAAAGCGCACGGAACAAAACCCGGATACTTACCTGGATATGCTAATGATTACCATGGTAACTTCTGTAATCGGGGCAAGAGCCTTTTTTGTTATCTTCACTTGGGAAAACTATAAGGACGACCTGATACAGATATTCAATACCAGAAATGGCGGGCTGGCAATCTATGGGGGGATAATTGTCGGCGCGATCACGGTTTACATTTTCGGCAGAATAAAAAAGATGAATTTTCCGCTGGTAGCGGACACAGTGAGCATGGGACTTGTTGCAGGCCAGATCATTGGACGGTGGGGAAACTTTTTCAACCGGGAGGCCTTCGGCGGTTACACAGACGGGCTTCTTGCCATGCAGCTTCCTGTCTCCGCAGTCAGGGAAAAGGAGATCACATCTGCCATGTGGGACCATCTGGTAACGATAGGCGGTGTGGAATACATCCAGGTTCATCCTACGTTCCTCTATGAGGGACTGTGGAACCTGGGAGTCCTGCTGTTCCTCTTGTGGTTCCGTAAAAAGAAAAAATTCCAGGGAGAACTGTTTTTATGCTACCTGGCAGGCTACGGAGCCGGAAGGTTTTGGATAGAAGGACTTCGTACGGATCAGCTTTTGATTCCGGGCATAGGATTTCCGGTATCACAGGCATTATCCGCCGTTCTCGTGGTATGTTCCCTTTTGCTTATCGTACACAACAGGAGGAAGAGGTTGAAAGAACAAGGAGTGTAGCGATGAGAGATAAAGAGTTAGAAATACGAATAGAAGACGCACGGCAGAGACTGGACAGAGCGATTGCAGAGAATCGTGGTATGCAGACCATTATGGCACTCAGCCTGGTACTGGACCGTTTGATTGAAGAACATATTTGTATAAACCAGCAAAACGCAGAACTTGTGGGCTAGCAGCAGTTCAGACAAACTGAACGGTTACGTGGGCCGGCCCACCACCTCTGCCATATATTGGAAACTCTTAAAAAGAATCGGCAAAATGGCGTAAAATCATTGATTTTACGCCATTTTTCGATTCTTTTAATATTTCTAAAGAATATATGTTCCCCTTGCTTTTTTCCCAGTTGTGTTATAGAATGGGCATGTAAGTGGTAGAAGGTGGTGAAAAGTGGTGGCAAATGGGGGGCTAGTGGCAGAAGCGCCCGTTGTCCCATGGAGGGTGCGAAGGGGAGACTCGCATCTTCACGAAAGAAGGTGACATTCATATGTTCATGGGAGAGTATAGTCATACGATCGACGCAAAAGGGAGACTGATCATTCCGGCTAAGTTCCGCGAAGAATTAGGCGAAGATTTTGTGCTGACCAAAGGTCTGGATGGTTGTCTGTCTATCTACCCGAACAATGAATGGAAGGATTTCGAGGAAAAGCTGAAAGCTTTACCGCTTAATGATAAAAATGCAAGGGCCTTCGTACGTTTTTTTGTTTCCAGTGCAACACAATGTGAACTGGACAAGCAGGGGAGAATTCTCGTACCGGGAACGCTGCGGGAGTTTGCTGGTCTGTCGAAGGATGTTGTGCTCACAGGAAACCTCACCAGGATTGAAATCTGGAGCAAGGAAAAATGGATGGAGAACAGCAATTGTGAAGATATGGATGCCATTGCAGAAGGGATGCAGGCAATGGGTATCTTAATATAATTGCAGGAAGGTCGAGGAAACTATGGAATTTAAACACAAATCCGTATTGTTAGAAGAGACAATCCGGAATCTGAAGGTAAAACCGGATGGGATTTATGTTGACGGAACGTTAGGAGGCGGCGGCCACGCCTATGAGGTGTGCCGGCAATTATCTGCCAAGGGGAGCTTGATAGGTATAGATCAAGACGAAGCTGCAATCGAAGCTGCGGGTGAGCGGTTACAGGAATTTGGAGACATAGTTACGATCATCCGCAGCAACTATTGCAACATGAAAAAAGAACTGCAGAAAATAGGCATCTCATCTGTGGATGGGATCGTGCTTGATCTGGGTGTTTCGTCCTACCAGCTTGACAACGCGGAGCGTGGGTTTACCTACAGGGAGGACGTGCCCCTGGATATGCGTATGGACCGAAGAGGAAGCCGTACTGCAAAAGACATTGTAAACACTTATACTGAAAACGAACTGTATCGTGTACTCCGGGACTATGGGGAAGAGAAATTTGCTAAGAAGATCGCCAGGAATATCTGTACGGCGAGGATGGACAAGCCCATAGAGACTACCGGGGAACTGATTGAACTAATAAAACAGTCCATTCCCATGAAAATGAGAGCAGTGGGAGGACATCCTGCGAAAAAAACATTTCAGGCAATTCGTATTGAGCTGAATCAGGAACTGGAAGTCTTGAGAAATTCCCTGGATGATATGATCAAACTATTAAATGACGGCGGACGTATCTGCATTATTACGTTCCATTCTTTAGAAGACCGCATAGTAAAGACTAATTTTAAGAGGAATGAGAACCCATGCACATGTCCGCCTGATTTTCCGGTCTGTGTGTGCGGGAAAAAGCCCATGGGGAAGGTCATAACCAGGAAACCAATACTTCCGGATGAGGAGGAGATTGCTGTAAATAAGCGTTCCAAGAGCGCGAAGCTGCGCGTCTTTGAACGGACCCGGTAATAGTTCAGTCAGGTCTGCGCATTCACTGTGCCGACCGTATGATTGTGTAGTGGCAGTAAGTATCCGGCCCATCGCGAAGCGATTTTTAATGGCTGGATGCATGTAACGGTTCAGTTGTCTGAACGGTTACCGGACAGAAAATGAATAGGCAAAGAAATCTGAATCGGGGTTGATTTCATGAAAAAAGTATCCGGGAGAGAGGGATATGACAGCAGAAAAGTAAATAGAGGCACCGGGTATTATGTGGATGGGAACACGGTCCGCCGTGTAGAGGAAGTACCCCAGCGTAAAAAGAAGCAGGTTAGCGCAGCCGCGCAGAAGAACAGAGCCAGGAACATGCAGATGAGCAGAGGGTATGTGATGTTTTTGGCAGTTATGTGTGTGGCGGTCTTGTTTGCCTGCGTACATTTTCTGAAACTGAAATCCGAACTGACAGAGCAGAAGAGCCAGCTTACCTCAGAGGAACTCAAGTACAGCCAGTTAAAGGCAGAAAATGATGCGTACTACAGTGAGACGATTTCCAGTGTGGATTTGGATGCCATCAGAAAAAAAGCCATTGAGGAGCTGGGAATGAAATTTCCCACCGAGGATCAGATCAAACATTATACACCGGGCGGCAGCAGCTATGTGAGACAGTATCAGGATGTACCAAAGGAGTGACGGTACATAGGACAAAGCAGGTGATAGATTGAATAAACAGGAATCAAAAAAAAGAAAAATGACAGGCACCATGAAGAAAAAGCTGGCGGGATTGTTTGTGTTGATTCTGCTGGCTTTCGTGTTTCTGGTCATTGGGATTACCATTATCAATGCCAAGAGCGGTGACAAATACACCAAACAGGTGCTGGCGCAGTCCCAGCAGCAGTATGACAGCACTACCATCCCTTACAAGCGGGGAGATATTCTGGACCGGAGCGGCAATATCCTGGCTACCAGCATTAAGGTATACAATGTGATCCTGGACTGTCAGGTGGTGAATTCCAATGATAATTACAAGGAACCCACAAAACAGGCCTTGTCTGAATATCTGGGGATTGATGAGGATACTGTGGAGGAGCTGCTCACCGGTGAGGCGACAAAAGAAAGTCCCTATCAGATCCTGAAAAAGCAGATCTCCATGGATGAAAAAAAGAACTTTGAAAAGATGACAGAGATCCCGTCGGACGAGGAGGAGGCCAAGGCACTCTCCGAGGATGAGAGAGCACGCAGGAACAATACACAGGGTGTGTGGTTTGAGGAAGACTATAAGAGAACTTACCCCCTCAATCAACTGGCATGTGATGTGATTGGATTTACCTATTCCGGCAATACAGCGGACTGGGGACTGGAGGGTTACTACAACAGCACTCTGAATGGTACAGACGGCAGAAAGATCGGTTATTTCAACGATGACGCCTCCCTGGAACAAAATATTATTGACCCTGTCAACGGAAACAGCCTGGTTACCACCCTGGATGTGAATATCCAGAGTGTAGTGGATAAATATATCGAAGCCTTTATGGAGAACCTGAAGGACGGGCCAAATACAGATTACCGGGGGGCAAAGAATATAGGCGTGATCGTGGCAAACCCGCAGAATGGAGAAATCCTGGCAATGGGAAGCAATGATCCCTATGATCTGAACAAGCCCAGGGATTTGACCGCCCAGTATTCTGACAGTGAAATTGAGGCCATGAATGATGACCAGACAAAAGAGGCGCTTTATAAGATGTGGAGGAACTACTGCATTACAGATGCCTATGAACCGGGTTCTGTAGTGAAGCCTATCACTGTAGCCTCAGCTCTTGAATCCGGCAGCATTACGGAGGAAGATACTTTTGTGTGCGACGGCGGAGAGCAGGTGGCTGACCGGTATATCAACTGTGCGGTCTATCCGGATTCCCACGGAACAGAGACGGTTGGAGAAGCCATCCAGAACTCCTGCAATGATGCCCTGATGGCCATTGGAAGGAAAATGGGAAAAGAGACCTTGCTGGCTTATCAGGATAAATTCAATTTTGGTACAAGGACAGGGATCGACCTACCCGGAGAGGGTACGGGAATCCTGTTCAACTTAGACACTATGTTTGACACAGAGCTGGCGACTACCACTTTCGGACAGGGATTTACCTGTACTATGATACAGGAGATAGCAGCCATCAGCGCCTGCATTAACGGCGGCACGTATTACCAGCCCCACCTGGTGAAAGAGATCAGAGACCAGGACAACAACACCATAAAGAGCCTCAGCGGAAATGTTTTAAAAGAGGTGATCTCCCAGGAAGTCTCCGCGGATATCCGGAAATACATGGGTATGAGTGTAGAAAACGGTACCAGCCAGACGGCAAAGATCCCGGGTTATTCCATGGGCGGCAAGACAGGTACTGCCGAGAAGGTTCCCAGAGGAAATCATAAATACCTGGTATCCTTCGTTGGATTTGCACCTCTCGATAACCCACAGGTTGTGATTTACGTGGTTGTGGACGAGCCGAACGTGGAGGAACAGGCCAGCAGTACCTACGCACAGTATATAGCCCAGGCGATTCTCTCAGAGATTTTCCCGTATCTGAACATTTATCCGGATCAGGATACAGACCAGAAGCTTCAGCTCTGGGATGAATTTACGGGAACCACACGGATGGATGAGAGCGTGAACGGGGAGGACGGCAACGGTCCTTCAGGCGTAGTCATTGACGGTACGGAAAATCCGGACATGCCGGAACCGCCCGAGGATGACCAAGAAGAAGAGCTTGATCATAACGATGCCCAGAGTGATGGTATTACAAATGAAGACGCCGGTTTTGACGATGAGGAATATGACGAGGAAGAATAAGCTTGACTGAAGGAAAGCTTGATGTGGGGAAAAGCGGAATGCGGTACAGATGAGAAATCTGTGCAGCATTCCCTTCTTTTTTTTGCGGGGCAGTGCATATATTTATAAGGATAAGCTGCAGGGGAACCGGGAATGAAAAAAAACAGGACGTACCACAAGAAGAAGACAGTGATCGTATTTGCCGCCTGTGTGCTGATGCTTGCAGGACTTATGGGCCGGATGGTCTATCTCATGGTGATAAAGTCTGATTACTATGCAAAAAAGGCAGAGCAGCTCCACGAGAGGGAGCGTGACATCAAGGCAGCCAGAGGCAGGATCATTGACGCAAAGGGGGAGATCCTGGCGGATAATAAAGCGGTGTGCACCATTTCCGTCATACACAGCCAGGTAAAGGAACCGGATAAGATCATCGCCATGCTGCAGAAAGAGCTGGGACTTACGGAGGAGACTGCCAGAAAAAGAGTGGAGAAGGTTTCTTCCATTGAAAAAGTGAAGACAAATGTGGAGAAAGAAGTGGGGGACAGGATTCGGGAATACGGTCTTGCAGGTGTCAAAGTGGATGAGGATTTCAAACGGTATTACCCCTGCAATGAGCTGGCCTCCAAGGTACTGGGATTTACAGGAGGAGACAACCAGGGCATCATTGGGCTGGAAGTATGGTACGACGACATTCTGAAAGGCATAGACGGCAAAATACTCACCACTACGGATGCCAGGGGAGTGGAGATCGATGAGCTGGGGGAAAGCCGTGTGGAACCGGTGGCAGGATATGACCTGCACATCAGCCTGGATAAAAATATCCAGATGTATGCACAGCAGGCAGCAGAGAAAGTTATGGAGGAAAAGCAGGCAGATGCGGTCTCCATTTTGTTCATAAATCCCCAGAACGGAGAAATCTACGCAGATGTAAATGTACCGGAATTTAATCTCAATGAACCGTTCACTCTGAACACGGATGCGGACACCTCGGGCATGACGGACAAGGAAAAACAGGATGCCTGTAACCAGATGTGGAGAAATCTGACCATCAACGATACCTATGAGCCAGGTTCCACCTTTAAGATCATCACCATGGCAGCAGGACTCTCCGAGGGGGTGGTCAGCATGGAGGATACCTTTTCCTGTCCCGGATTTAAAATCGTGGAGGACAGAAGGATCCACTGCCATAAGAGGACAGGACACGGGGCTGAAAACTTTGTACAGGGCGCTATGAACTCCTGCAACCCGGTATTTATCGAGGTGGGGCTTCGGCTGGGCGTGGATAATTACTATAAGTATTTCAAGCAATTTGGACTGCTCAAGAAGACCGGGATTGACCTTCCCGGGGAAGCTGCTACCATCATGCATAAGAAATCCAATATCGGGCAGGTGGAGCTTGCCACCATTTCCTTTGGCCAGTCTTTCCAGATCACCCCGATCCAGCTCGCCACCACAGTGAGTTCCATCATCAATGGCGGTAACCGGATCACCCCTCATTTTGGAGTCAAGGTGACAGATGAGGACGGAAATCTGGTGGAGACGCTTAAGTATCCCGTGGAGAAAGGTGTGGTGACGGAAGAGGTTTCTGAGGAGGTGCGTTATATTCTGGAAAAGGTAGTATCGGAAGGTTCCGGTAAGAATGCGGCCATTGAGGGCAGAACGATTGGAGGCAAGACAGCCACATCCCAAACCCTGCCCAGGAGTGCCAATCGGTATATTTCCTCCTTCCTGGGATTTACACCGGCTGAGACACCTCAGATACTGGGGATCTGCCTGATCCACGATCCGCAGGGGGTATATTACGGCGGAACCATAGCGGCTCCGGTCATCCGGGATATCTATGAAAATATTCTGCCTTATATGGGCATTGAAGGCTGATCGTAACCGGTGATGGAATAGTTACGGTTGATAATTGAGGACAAAAGCTTTATACTAATGGAAGTATGGCGGCAGCCCTGTCTGTTGGCAGGCTGCCGGGCATGGATAAAAAAATACATAAAAATGAGGTGTGTTATGACAGAGTATAAGATGGTACTGCCTGTACTGACAGCATTTATAGTCAGTGTGGTTCTGGGGCCTATCATTATCCCCTATTTACGAAAGCTGAAAATGGGACAGACTGAGCGGGAGAACGGTGTACAGTCTCATCTGAAAAAAGCGGGGACACCTACCATGGGAGGAATCATATTTCTGCTTTCCACAGTGGTCACATCCCTGTTTTATGTGAAGGATTATCCCAAGATCATCCCTGTACTGTTTCTGACGCTGGGATTTGGGCTGATCGGTTTTTGGGATGATTATTTAAAAGTGGTACTTCGGCGGTCAGACGGGCTTCTCGCCTGGCAGAAGATGTTGTGCCAGCTTGTGGTGACAGGGATATTTGCGTTCTATCTGATGAAATTCACGGATGTATCCATGACGATCAAGGTGCCGTTTGCGGCGGGCTATGAGATAAATCCGGGATTTTTGACCATTCCCCTTTTGTTTTTTGTGGTCATCGGTACGGTGAACGGTGTGAACTTTACAGACGGCCTGGATGGACTTGCCTCCTCGGTGACAATCATGGTTGCCACCTTCTTTTCGGTGGTTGCCATTGGGACAAAGAGTGGGATTGAGCCGATCACCTGTGCGGTGGTGGGTGCCCTCATGGGATTTCTGCTTTTCAATGTCTACCCCGCCAAGATTTTTATGGGGGATACAGGTTCCCTGGCTCTGGGCGGATTTGTGGCAGGTACGGCGTATATGCTGCAGATGCCTTTATTTTTACTGATCGTGGGACTGATCTATGTGGTGGAGGTGCTCTCTGTAATGATACAGGTGACTTACTTTAAGATATCCCACGGCAAAAGGATCTTCAAAATGGCCCCCATCCACCATCATTTTGAGTTGTGCGGCTGGTCCGAAACCAGGGTGGTAGCCGTATTCTCCATTATTACGGCCATTCTGTGCCTGATCGCACTGCTGGCATTATAAGAAAGGAAGAAGAGAAATGGACAGAACAAATTTAAAAGGAAAACGTGTGCTTGTATTTGGTTCAGGGATCAGCGGTATCGGCGCGGTGCGCCTGCTGGAGGCAGTACAGGCTGAGGTGATATTATATGATGGAAACGAAAAACTGGACAAAGAGGAAATAAGAACACGTCTGCCGGAGCATTCCGCCTGCAGGATCATCCTGGGAGAACTGCCGAAAGAGCTGCCTGCCTCTCTTGATCTGGTGGTGATGAGCCCCGGTGTCCCGCTTGATATCCCGCCGGTGGAGGCATTAAAGAAAGCGGGAATCCCGGTGTGGGGGGAGGTGGAGCTTGCTTACCGCATGGGAGCCGGCACAGTGCTGGCCATAACAGGGACCAATGGTAAGACCACAACCACAGCTCTTCTGGGAGAGATCATGAAGGCCCATGCCAAATCTGTTTTTGTGGTGGGAAATATTGGAAATGCCTACACAGACGCAGCGCTTTCCATGACGGAGGAAAGCTATACCGTTGCGGAGATCAGCAGCTTCCAGCTTGAGACAACCATGGCGTTTCGCCCGAAGGTATCCGCTGTCCTGAATATTACGGAGGACCATTTAAACCGGCACCACACCATGGAGGAATATATCCGGGTGAAAGAACTGATCGCCCGCAACCAGACAAAAGAGGATTTCTGTGTCCTCAATTATGAGGATGAGGAGCTTCGCCGGTTTGCTTCTGAATGTCCGGCGCAGGTGGTCTTCTTCTCGAGCTTACATAAACTGGAACAGGGGATATTCCTGGACGGCGGGCAGATCGTCATGCGCACCGGGACAGAAGAGATTTTGGTGGCAGGAACAGAGGAACTGAAACTTCTGGGACGCCATAACCATGAAAATGTCATGGCAGCTGTGGCTATGGCTTACTGCGGAGGTGTTCCTATGGATACCATCCGGCAGGTGATCAAAAGATTTACAGCAGTGCCTCACAGGATCGAGTTTGTGGAGGAGATTGACAGTGTGGCATACTATAATGATTCCAAGGGGACCAATCCTGACGCGGCCATCAAAGGCATACAGGCAATGAACCGCCCCACGCTTCTGATCGGCGGCGGATATGACAAGGAGTCCTCCTATGAGGAGTGGATTCAGGCCTTTGACGGCAAGGTGCGGTATCTGGTCCTGATCGGACAGACAAAAGAGAAGATTGAAAAGGCAGCCCACGGCTGTGGGTTCATGAGCACAATACTGGCGGAAGACCTGGAGGAAGCCGTAAAAATCTGTGCAGAGAAGGCAAACCCGGGAGATGCCGTTCTCCTGTCACCTGCCTGCGCCAGCTGGGGACAGTTTGACAACTATGAGCAAAGAGGGGATAAATTCAAAGAATACGTGAGAAATCTCAAGGCATAAACCAATCCGGCAGACAATATAATGCAGTATGAGCAAAAAGGAAAGGGAAATGCGTGTGGAGAAGGAAAAAGAGCAGAAAAGACGCATGGATGGAACGCTTTTGATTCTCGTACTGCTGCTGGTAGTCTGCGGTCTGATTTTTCTATATAGCACGAGTGCATATAATGGCAGGGTGAAGTTTCATGACCCTGCCTATTATTTTAAAAAGCAGCTTTTCGCAACCTCCCTGGGAATGATGGGCATGTATCTGGTATCCTGTATGGACTACCATATCATTACAAGGATGGCACCTTTTCTCTATGTGGTGTCCATGGGGCTGTCTCTGGCAGTGCTTTTGTTCGGAGACGAATATAACGGCTCCAAGCGCTGGCTGTCCATTGGCCCTCTGTCCTTTCAGCCCTCTGAGTTTGCCAAGGTGGCGGTGATCCTGCTGCTCACCTATGTGATAACAAATTCCAAGAAGCGGCAGGACAGTCTTCTGCATATGGCAGGTACCATGGCTCTGCTTCTGCCCATTGTGGGTCTTGTGGGAACCAACAACCTGAGCACAGCCATTATTATCCTGGGTATTGGTGTTATCCTGATCTTCGTCTCCAATCCTAAATACCTTCCGTTTGTGGGAATCGGAGGGGTGGGCGTGCTGTTTATCGGGGTATTTCTGAGTATGGCCAGTTACCGCCTGGAGCGTATTGCCATCTGGAGGAATCCGGAAAAATATGAGAAGGGATTTCAGACTATCCAGGGATTGTATGCCATTGGAAGCGGGGGCATTTTCGGCAAAGGACTGGGCAGCAGCCTGCAGAAGCTGGGGTTTGTCCCGGAGGCGCAGAATGATATGATATTTTCCATTATCTGCGAGGAGACAGGTCTTATAGGCGCCTGCCTTTTGATCCTTATTTTCGCCCTGTTGATCTGGAGGCTCATGGTGATCGCCACCCATGCCAGAGATTTGTGCGGTGCTCTGATCGCGGCTGGGATCATGGGGCATATGGCAATTCAGGTGATCCTTAACATAGCGGTGGTGACCAACACCATCCCCAATACGGGAATCACCCTTCCCTTTGTCAGTTACGGCGGAACTTCAGTGCTGTTTCTGATGGGGGAGATGGGTCTGGCGCTGTCAGTGAGCAGGACTCGTTCCCCCTGAATGCTCCTGCAGGAACCCTTTTTCCCGCCCTGCATACAATAGTGTATAGCCAGGAGGCGGGAGGAAAGGTAAGACTTGAATGAAATTAGGATAGAAGGCGGAAATCCGCTCACAGGCGAAGTAAGGATACAAGGCTCTAAAAATGCGGCGTTGCCAATGATGGCGGCCGCTCTTTTGCATAAAGGGAAAAGTGTACTGCACCGTTGTCCAAAGATTGCGGATGTCTTTGTTATGGAAGAGATCCTGCGGGAACTTGGCATGCAGATTCAGCATGAGGGGGATACTCTGACTCTGGACCCCTCCCATGTCAGAAAGACAGAGATAGACTGCTGTGAGGGCCAGAAAATGCGCTCCTCCGTTATTTTACTGGGAAGTCTGCTGGGCAGATACCACAATGCCTCTGTGCCCCATCCCGGGGGCTGTGTCATAGGGGAACGCCCTATTGACCTGCACCTGTATGCCCTGGAACGGCTGGGAGCGGTATTTGAGGAAAAAGAGGGCGTTCTCACGGCCAGGACGGAGGGACTGGTTGGGAACACCATACATTTTCCAAAGGTAAGTGTGGGTGCAACCCAGAATGCTGTGCTTGCCTCCGTGCTTGCCAGCGGGATCACACGTCTGGAAGGATGCGCCAGGGAACCGGAAGTTGTATGGCTGTGCCGTTTTCTGAATGCATGCGGTGCCAGAATTGAAGGAACAGGCAGCAGCGTCCTTACCATCACTGGGGTGGAGGAGCTGCACGGAACAGAGTTCACCGTACCTGCGGACAGAATCGTGGCGGGAACCTATGTGTGTGCCTGTGCAGCAACCAGAGGGGAGCTTGTTCTGGAGGACGCGCCTGTGGAGGAAATGGAAGCCCTCATGAGAGTGTATGAGAAAATGGGTGGACAATATGAAGTAATCGGTGGTAAACTGTCTTTGTGCAGCAAGTGGGTGCAAGTTCCGCTGAAAAGACAGTGCACGGAAGTATATCCGGGATTTCCAACGGATCTGCAGTCTCCGCTCATGGCGGTGCTGTGTACCATACCGGGGGAGAGCTGCCTGGTGGAAACGATTTTTGAGGACAGATTTAAGACAGCATCACAGCTTCAGCACATGGGAGCAGATGTCCGGGTGGACGGCAGGAAGGCTGTTATCCGCGGCGGGACTTTACATGGGGCGGCTGTGGAGGCACAGGAACTGAGAGGCGGAGCAGCCCTTGTGATAGCAGGGCTGGCGGCGCAGGGGGAGACCCTTGTGAGGAACAGGCAGTATATTGAGCGGGGGTATGAGGACATATGCCGTGATCTATCACAGCTTGGCGCCGTAATTGAGAGAGATTAAAGGGGAACATGTATGGACAGGAAAAAACACAGGATATTCTGGGGCTGCCTGGCAGCGGCCGTATTAATAGCCATTGCGGTATTCTTTACCTGCTTTCAGATTACCAGTGTTAAAGTAGAAGGAAATCAGAATTATACGGAAGATGAAATCAAAAAGATGGTGCTGTCAGGCCCACTTTCGGGCAACTCAGTGCTTGTGAGATTTCTTAATCCTGATGAAAGAACAAAAGATGCGGAATTTATAAATAAAGTCTGGCTGGAGAGGACAAGCCGTCACAGTCTTGTGATCCATGTAAGAGAAAAAGAGCTGATCGGCTATGTGAAATTTCTGGACGGAAACCTATACTTTGACAGAAACGGGATCGTCCAGGTAAGCACCACGGATGAGTTGGAGAACATACCCAATGTGGAAGGGCTTGTCCTTGACAAGGTGGGGGTGGGAGAGAAGATCCCCGGACTTGACAAAGGCAGCCTGAGCCTGATCTTAAGTGTGACAAAGATGATGGAGAAGGGTGATCAGAAACCAGACAGGCTGGTACTGGATGAGAAGGGACAGCTTGTGCTCTATTACGGCAAGGTGGAAGCCCGCATGGGTTCTGACCAGAATATGGATGAGAAAATGAGCCGGCTTCTGGGCATTATCCCACAGCTTGAAGGCATGGAAGGTGTCCTTCACCTGGAAAATGTGGATGAAACTTCAAAAAATGTTGTCTTTGACAAGGTGCTCAGCGAGGCGGAGCAAAAGGCACTTAAGGAGAAGGAAAACGAGAACGGTGAAGGAACAGACAGCTCAGATACCGGGGATGACGATGAGGACTCTGACAGTTCCGGTGATGAGGAATCTGGTTATGAGGATTCGGATGACGGGGATTTAGGCTACGAGGATTCGGGATACGATGATACCGGGGATGAGGATTCCGATTACAGCGGAGAGGATTCCGGCTATGAGGATGGTTCCGGATATGAAGACTATGGTTCTGATGATGGTTCCGGTGAGGAATAACAGCGGAATTTTGTTTTTTAGGAGACACAAATCGGGAAATTTTGATGATTTTTTTAAAATTTTTGTGAAAAAATAAATTTACCAGTTGATTAATTTTCCAAAAGACTATATTATATATCTATATGCATCATAAGGTACTTAGAATTAAAGTACCTGGGTTTTCGGGGAATTTATGATAAATACCTTTTGAGAACTTGAGCAAGAAACATAAGACAGATAAACCTGATTACAGAAAATCATACACGTCAGTGTACCCGAATGCGGATAAGATGCAGATATCTGTGTTCATGAAGAAGCAGCGAAGTGGAGTTAAAAAACCGCTTTACAACATACGAGGGAAGCTAAAGGAGGAAGTACTTTGTTAGAGATAATGACAAACGAAGCTGAATCATCTGCAAAAATTATAGTGATTGGTGTAGGTGGAGCTGGTAATAACGCAGTTAACAGAATGGTGGAAGAGGCTATCGGCGGAGTGGAATTCGTCGGAGTCAATACAGATAAACAGGCCTTGACCTTATGCAAAGCACCGACTGTAGTGCAGATCGGTGAGAAGCTGACAAAAGGGCTTGGTGCAGGCGCAAAACCGGAAATCGGTGAAAAAGCCGCTGAGGAGAGCATCGAGGAGATCAAACAGGTACTGCAGGGCGCAGATATGGTATTTGTCACCTGTGGTATGGGCGGCGGAACCGGAACAGGTGCCGCACCGATCGTGGCAGGCCTTGCAAAAGAAATGGGTATCCTGACCGTAGGCGTTGTCACAAAACCTTTCCGTTTTGAAGCTAAGACCCGTATGACAAACGCACTGACAGGTATTGAAAAGTTAAAAGAAAATGTGGACACACTGATCGTCATTCCAAATGACCGTCTGCTGGAGATTGTAGACCGCCGGACAACTATGCCGGAAGCGCTCAGAAAAGCAGATGAGGTACTGCAGCAGGCCGTACAGGGCATTACAGACCTGATCAACCTGCCGGCATTGATCAATCTGGACTTCGCAGATGTTCAGACTGTCATGATCGACAAAGGTATCGCACATATTGGTATCGGTGAAGGAAAGGGCGACGACAAGGCCATGGAAGCTGTACAGCAGGCCGTATCCAGTCCGCTTCTGGAGACCACTATCGAGGGTGCTTCCCACGTTATCATCAATGTATCCGGAGATATTTCTCTTATGGATGCCAACGATGCAGCCAGCTATGTACAGGATCTCACCGGAGAAGATACCAATATTATCTTTGGTGCCCTGTATGATGATAAAGAAGCTGATTATGTCAGAATTACTGTTATCGCTACCGGACTGGATGATGAGACAGCAAGAAAACCAAGCGTGAGCAGAGACAAAAAAGCAGCGAGACAGGAGGAACCGGTACAGCAGCAGACACCGGTACAGCCGCAGCAGCAGGCACCGGCATACAGCCAGCCTCAGCAGCAGCCGGCATTCAAGATGCCGTCCTTCCAGCCGCAGCAGGGCTTCGGAAGTACACAGCAGGGTACATTCACAAGTAATGTGCCGAAAAAGGATATCCAGATTCCGGATTTCCTGAAGAACAGAAGATAAGTATTAAAATCACACAGGATAAAAGGGCAGTCCGGGAATTATTGCGGACTGCCTTTCGTGTATCAAAAGAGCCGTGTACCCTTACTTTCAGGGCGGGTGCGGCAGAGGAGAACAGCTATGGATAACAAGGGACTGACCCATTTTGACGGGGAAGGCAATGCGATCATGGTGGATGTGTCCGGCAAAAATGTGACAAGCCGCACAGCCACGGCCAAAGGCAGCATCCATGTAAACCGGGAAGTTATGGACGCTGTGGTGAATCACACAGCCAAAAAAGGCGACGTGCTGGGAGTGGCAAGAGTGGCTGGGATCATGGCGGTTAAGCAGACATCATCCCTGATTCCCATGTGCCATACACTGCTGATCAGCAAGTGTAGTGTGGACTTTGAGACAGACCGGGAGAACCTGACGATCACCGCCTTTTGTACCGTTAAGGTGGAGGGCAAGACAGGGGTAGAGATGGAAGCCCTCACAGGAGCCAGCGTGGCCCTTCTCACGATTTATGATATGTGCAAGGCCATTGACAAAAGCATGGTCCTGTCGGAAATCCATCTGGTGGAGAAAAAGGGCGGCAAAAGCGGGGATTTTTATTTTGGGTCTGATAAAAAGAAATGATATAAAAAAGATTGGGGGAATTTTTATGAGAAGAGCAGCAGTGATAACATCAAGCGACAGCGGTTATGCAGGAGAGAGAGAGGATATGAGTGCACCTGTCATCTGTGACATTCTGGAGAAGGCAGGCTATCAGATTACATATAAGATCCTCCTTCCTGATGAGAGAGGGATGTTAAGCCGTGAGATGGCAAGGCTGGCAGATGAAAACATCGCGGACCTGATCCTTACCACAGGCGGAACTGGCTTCTCACCCAGAGACTGCATGCCGGAAGCCACTATGGATATCTGTGAGAGACAGGTGCCCGGTATTCCGGAAGCCATGCGGGCATACAGTATGCAGATCACCAAACGCGCCATGCTGAGCCGCCAGGCAGCAGGCATCAGAAAACAGGCACTGATCATCAACCTTCCGGGAAGCCCTAAGGCAGTGAGAGAATGCCTGGAATATATCCTGCCGGAATTGGAACACGGCCTGGATATCCTTCAGGGAACTGCCCACAACTGCGCCAGAACTTGACCATGGAGGACAGGCGTCTGCACAGCGGGCAGAACAGAAAGTTATAATAGCTTGAAAATAGACAGGGATGTGATACGGCAGCCAGGACCAGCCGTAGGACATCCCTTTTTATTATAAAAATATTGTAACTGCTCAGTACCCTCATAGTTACAGGCAAAAATCCATGCAGAATCGCCTTTGGCCATGGATTTTTGCTTGGCCGTGGTACACTTTCTTACGGACAGCGCAGTGAATGCGCAGATTTACGGAATAGTTAAAAAATATTTCATATGTGCACCCAAACACCCTCCGGATCCGTCTAATGTATGTAAAAGACAATGAACCGGTTCAAAATATACAGCCAGTGTACCGCTCCCAAAAGGGAAATGCCTATGGGCAGGACGCTGACAGAGAGGAGACCAGCATGTGGCTTGTAAAAAAGGCCCAGAGAGGGGATGCCGATGCTTTTGTGGAGCTGATCGAGCAGAATAAACAGGCGATGTATAAAATAGCCAGAAGCTATCTGAGCTGTGAGGCGGATATTGCGGACGCTATGTCTGAGGCAGTGCTTTCGGCTTATGAGCATCTAGGGGAACTTAAATCTGCTGCGTATTTCAAAACCTGGCTCACCAGAATCCTGATCAACTGCTGCAAAGACATCCTGCGGCAGCAGGGCAGATGCACCGTAGTGGAACAGGTGCCTGAAGAAGGAGCAGTGGAAGAAATGAAAAGCGACAGCGGATTCACAGACCTGGTACAGGAGCTTCCGAAAGATTTCCGGATGATATTCGTCCTGTACTACGGGGAAGGCTTCTGCACCAGAGAGATAGCGGAGCTGCTTGACATCAGCGAAAATACAGTAAAGAGCCGTCTTAGAAGAGGACGGATGAAGTTGAGCGATATCTTACAGCATCAATAAAGGAGGCACACTATGAAGTATACAGAAAACGAAATGAAACAGATCCTGGAACAGGAGATAGAGATACCGAAAAAAGTGGATGAACGCCTGCAGGACACCTACAGCCGGATCCGTACCCAGAACAAAACAAGAACCACCCATGCCAAAAAATCCTGGCGGAAAATAACGGCAGCCGCGGCAGTGGCAGCCCTCACCCTGACTGTGACCGGCGGTACAGCAGCAGCGGCCTACCTCTCCGAGCACACAGATTTCTTCCAGGGCATGTTTGGAAACACTACAAAATCCTCCCAGGAACACACCCAGGTCCTTGCTGACCCTGACAAAGATGACGGCATGATGGCGGACCTCCCCGGCAAAGAATACGTTCCGGTAGATGAGGAGAAAGCTGATGCACTCATAGGAGGCAATGTAACAGAGGTTAACATCACAAAAGAGATCGGTGGCCACACCCTCACCATCGAGAACATCGTCACAGACGGAAACGGCATGCTCATGTCTATGACACTGGAAAAACCGGGTGGAGTCACTGCACTGTACGCGGACGATGAGACAAACCGTACAAAAGGCGCCTATTTCTCCCCGGAGTCTAACTTCTCTTTCTTTATAGAGGACCAGAACGGAATCCCTTCCGGTGAATTTATGTATGTAGACACAGAAAAAAGCACACCTGACAAATACTACATTTACGATTATATGATATGGGGCAGCACAGAGAGCACCCCCATCCAGCCCAGACTGCACATTTACACCTATCCCGTCACTTTGGGCGAGCTCCAGGAGATTAACGAGACAGACACGGAAAAGAGGGATCAGATAGAAGTCACAGAAGATTACGTGGACCTTCCCCAGTGTGAAAACGTCCCCATGCAGTCACTGAATCAGGATGATACCTGGATATGCTCCTATTCCCCCATCTCCATGAGCATCAACATGTCCGCCCAAGCCCCCGAAGAAGAGGCCCAGGACCCATACTGCATCAAATACATCGAACTCAAATACAAAGACGGCACCAACTACACTATCTTTAAACAAGATGAACTGGACAACACCGGCTACATCTGCGGCGTAGACACTGAATTCCGCCTAACCTACAACCGCATCGTAAACCCCGACGACATCTCCCAGATCATCATTAACGACAACGTTTACGATATCAACTAATCGAATCACCCACACAAAAGAATTTAAATAAAACAGCATCAATCAATAATAATCAATAATCAAAACCTAAAATACAAAGAGTTGATCTCCTTTTTCCGGAAATCAACTCTTTTTTAACAGCAAATCAAAATCATCAATCAATAAAAGTTAATCAACCATCCCCAAAATCAAATAGATACCCTCAAAATAAATGTTCAAAAACACATTTCGCCAAATACATTCCTCCCGCCCAATACATTCTTTCCCTCATATGGAAGTACACTCCCCACCATACAGAAAACCATCCGTCGCCACTACCAGGAGAAAGGGAGGGCCAGGGGGCCGGGATGCCTCTTTAGTCAGGCGAGGTTAAGCGGAGTGAGTCGAAGATCCACCTGCCCCAGACACTTGGTGAGGAAGCCTTTGCTGACGAATCTAGTGACTGGGAGCAGGTTAGCTGAGACGCACGGAGCCTCGAGCAGGACTAAAGAGGCATCCCGGCCCCCTGGCCCTCCCTTTCTCCGTCCGTGAGCCACCAATGCAATGCAGCCCCCGCAATCCACGAATCAACTCTTACCTCCCCAATTTCTCCCGAACAACCTCCACCGGCATCTCCCTCCCCGTCCATATCCGAAACGCCTCCGCTCCCTGATACAACAGCATAGCATACCCATTAAACCACTTACACCCAGCCTCTTTTGCCATCCGCAGCAGCCGTGTCTCCCACGGATTATACACAATATCCCCCACAGCCAGTCCTTCATGCAGATAATCCTTTCCGGGCAGAATACACCCTTCCTCATCCGGTGCCATCCCCACGGAAGTAGCATTCACAAGCAGCACACTCTCCCTCAGACTTTTCTTGAGCCGGTCTTTATCTTCATTATCACAGAGCAGGATCTCACACCCCGTCTCCTTTTTTAGACGCCGGATCAGCTCTTTCATCCGGGGCAGATATTTGCTGGTCATTCTGGCAAATACATAAATCCTGCCGGCCCCGTCAAGCGCCGCCTGTGTACAGATAGCCGTGGCAGCCCCTCCAATCCCCATGAGCGTAATACATTTTCCCGCCACATCAATATCCTGTTCCCTCACGGCCCGCATAAATCCAATGCCGTCTGTGTTATGCCCAATCAGCTTTCCCTCCCGGTTCTCCACGGTATTGACTGCGCCGATCAGCCTTGCGGCAGGGGACAGCTCATCCAGATATTCCAATATCTTATTTTTATTGGGCATAGTCAGATTAAATCCCTTTACGTGGAGCGTACGAAGTCCTTTTACCGCATCTTCCAAAGTCTCCTCATTTACATCGAAACAAAGATAGACAAAATCAAGTCCCAGGGCCTGGAAACCGGTATTATGCATCATAGGGGAAATGCTGTGTTTCACCGGGCTTCCCAGTAGTCCGGTAAGCTGTGTATATCCTGTAATTGGTATCATCATTTTTCATCCTTTCCTGGTGTGTTTCTTTATATCCTGCTGTTCGTTCCATACAGCAGATATCTGCATTAATTTAAAGTGTAAAAGGAAACTTCCATGGTGTCAAGAGAAAAAGTATGCTATAATAGCGGCAGAAATCACCAGGAGGAGAAAGAATCATGAAAACCGTAGAGATAAAAGGTATTAAGATCGGAGAAGGAATTCCCAAAATCTGTATTCCTCTTACAGGAAAAACAAAAGAAGAGCTCATAAAAGAAGCAGAAACCGTGAAAAATATGAAACCGGATTTGGTCGAATGGCGCGCAGATTGTTATGAGGAGGGGGAGAACAGCGAAAATAGTTTGGAAATGTTGAAAACGATTCGCGGTATTTTTGACACGATTCCCCTTCTTTTTACCTTCAGAACCGACAAAGAAGGAGGTAATCGGCCCATCACCTGTGTGGATTATGTAAATCTTCTGGAAAATGCCGCCAAAACCGGCTTTGTGGACCTGATTGACGTGGAGGCTTTTTGTGACACAGCTAAGACAAAAAAACTCATAGAAAGCCTCAAAGAGTGCGGTGTTTTTGTGGTTGCCTCCAACCATCATTTTCACAGGACTCCTTCTATAGAAGAGATGGTAAACAGGCTGGAGACTATGGATGGTTTCGGAGCTGATATTTTGAAGCTGGCTGTTATGCCAAAAAGTGAGGAGGACCTCATGTCCCTTTTGACAGCAACGGTCATGATGAAGAAAAGGACAGACAAACCGGTCATCACCATGTCCATGGGAAAAGCCGGAGTTCTAAGCCGTCTCTGCGGTGAGACAGCAGGGTCAGCCGTCACATTTGCAGCGGGTATGAAGGCTTCGGCACCGGGTCAGATTCCTGCTGACAGGATGCGCAGGACCCTTGCCCTTCTTCATGAAAGCTTTACATAAAAAGGATAACATAACAAGAAAAAACGGGACCAAAACTGTCGAAAAGATTTTTGATTCGTCCAAGCGGTTTTGACAAAATAAACACCCCCTATCGCCTATAATGAACATTACTTATTCCAGATAAGTATGCAGCGGAAAGAATCACTGCGCATGCAGAGTTACAAATTGCGCGTGTTGCAGTCTTTCTGCTGTCATGAATGAGTCATACAAGGTTTAGGGGGTGTTTTGTGTACTACGAATTTTACATTGACGTTTTTTTCGTAGTCAATCTGGTAATGGATTTTTTGCTGCTGCGTCTGATAAACCGGGTGCTGAAGGGGACTGCCACTCCTCTTCGTTCTCTGGCAGGTGCGGCGCTGGGAGCTGCCGGTATCTGTGTGATCACACTGCTGCCCTTATCGTCCCCCTACGTGCGGGTATTGCTTTCACATGGAATTTTGGGTGTCCTCATGGTGTGGGTGGGCTGCTGCTGCAGATCATGGAGAAAATTAGTAACAGGGCTTTTGCTGCTGTACGGTTTTTCCTTTCTCACAGGAGGAATCCTTACTGCCCTGCCGGGAAGCACAAAGGAAGGCTTACTTACGTTTTGTTTCATCACCACAGCCACTTACTGGATTCTCATCTTAGGAATGCGACTCTTGGAATACTTAAAAGGAAAAAGCTCCGCCATATGCGAAGTCACTATCTTCGCGGGCGGCAAATCAGTGAAAGTCAAAGGACTGTATGATACTGGCAACAGGCTGCGCGACACACTCACCAGAAAACCGGTGAGCGTGGTGGAATACGGGAGGTTTGAGGAGCTTCTTGGCGATGACCAAAAGGCTTCTTTTGAGAGGCTTCTTGGAGGGACCGGGAGCACAGAGGATATCTGTGCCAAATCGGTGCTGGCCTTTCATCCCCATTATATTTCATACCGCAGCGTGGGGCAGGATAATGGACTAATGCTTGCCGTCACTGTAGATGAACTATATGTATCAGCAGGAGAAGATGGCAGTGTGGTAAAACATGCAGTTTTAGGGCTTGCAGGGAACCAGCTTTCCACTGCCGGAAACTTTCAGATAATCGTCAATCCGTGCATCGTGAACGCAGAACAGTACGGGGTCCTGCATTCATGAGAGCACTGCAAAAGTCAGAAATCGCTTTGACAGTTTTAGGGAGGAGCATAAATGAATATGGAAGCAGCAGCAGAGAGAAAAGTACAGATGCCTGTTTTTTCGGGGTTTTCCAATATTATATTCAGAAGAGGGGAAGAAATTCATTATATCGGAGGGGCAGAGGTCCTTCCGGCGCCTTTGGACGCAGAGGCAGAGGCGGAAATGATAGGAAAATTACAGACAGAGGACAATGCGGATGCGAAATCCCGTCTGATTGAACATAACCTGCGTCTGGTTGTGTACATTGCCAAGAAATTTGATAACACCGGGGTAGGGGTGGAGGATTTGATCTCGATAGGAACTATAGGACTGATCAAGGCCATCAATACCTTTAACCCTACAAAAAAGATCAAGCTGGCAACATACGCGTCCAGATGTATTGAAAATGAGATTCTTATGTATCTCAGACGAAACAGCAAGACAAAGATGGAAGTTTCCATTGATGAACCGCTGAATGTGGACTGGGACGGCAATGAACTGCTCCTGTCCGATATTCTGGGAACCGATGAGGATGTCATTTACAGGGGAATAGAGAGTGAAGTAGAGCGCTCCCTTCTGGGGAAGGCCATTGGAAAGCTGACCAAAAGGGAACAGACCATTGTGCGCCTGCGTTTTGGCATCAATATGCCGGACGGCAGAGAAAAGACGCAGAAGGAAGTGGCAGATCTTCTGGGCATCTCCCAGTCTTACATATCCAGGCTGGAAAAGCGCATCATGAAGAGATTGAAAAAAGAGATTGTGAGATACGAATAAAATAGCATTATTTTGAAGGCTATGGCATAGAAGTATCTGCAGCAAGATTTTAGTGGATTTACAGAACAGCCGTCTATGATACGGAAAAGCAGATCTGTTGGGGTTTGCGTTTTCCATTCCTAGACGGCTGTTTTGTTTCATATGTTTTTGAAATGTAACTGTTCAGTACTCTCACAGTTACAGGCGAAAATCCATGCAGAATCGCCTTTGGCGATGGGATTTTTGCTTGGCTGCAGAATGCTTTCTTACGGTCAGCGCAGTGAATGCGCAGATTTACGGAATAGTTACTTTGAAATCACATATTCTGCTGGATCTCCCGTTTTTCTTTCAGTATGATTTCTGCAAGCTGGGCAATCCGTTCATCCGACATTCTGGCAGCCGGAGCGGAGATCGAGAAGGCATAGCGGGCCCGCCCTTTATAATCAGGAAGGCTGACTGCAATGCAGCGTACACCAAGTTCGTTTTCCTCATCATCCAGTGCATATCCTCTTTTTCTGACTTCCTCTATTTTTTCCTGAAACCGGGAGTAATCCGTAATGGTGTGTGGGGTCAGACGGATAATACTGCTTGCATTCCAGAAACGGTGTATTTGTTCCTCATCCATGTCTGCTGCCATGGCTTTTCCAACCCCTGAACAGTAGAGAGGGATCCGGTTGCCCACCTTGGATACCATGCGGACAGAGTTCTGATACGATTCTTCTTTATAGATATAGACAGCCTCCGCACCGTCAAGCTGGACAAAATGTACGGTTTCTCCTGTTTTTTCAGAGAGTTTTTTCAAATGAGGGCGTACGATCTCCAGGATGTCCATGCGGCTTAACAGCCGGTTGGA
Organism: Blautia marasmi; assembly: GCF_900258535.1. Taxonomy (NCBI): domain Bacteria; kingdom Bacillati; phylum Bacillota; class Clostridia; order Lachnospirales; family Lachnospiraceae; genus Blautia; species Blautia marasmi. The sequence continues at coordinate 210,731 of NZ_OIWX01000001.1, read as the reverse complement.
AAGGCTTAATACTTTTAATGACAAATCATATTTCTGGGTGTCTGTGTCCTGTTTTACATATCCCATGTAAATAAGGGAGCAGAGCAGCCGATGTACCGTGCTTTTGTTCAGGTCAAGCTGCCGGCTTAAATCTGCCAGCGCGATAGGACCGTCACATGCCAGGGTTTCCAGGACCAGAAAAAGCCTGTCAGCCACCTGAATGGGATTTTTTTCTTCCATAATATATTCCTGCCTTTGGTTATTTTTCACGAATAGGCTTTGGCGTTATTGTAACACTTTCCCATTCAGGAAACAACCGGAATTTTTTTTCATTTTTCTCTTGACAATCTGAGCCGGAGGAGTATAATTCAAGATAAAGATATCACAATACGAAACGGAGTTTCATAATGTGGAATCATAAAGGCGAATAGGTAAAAGTGATCCGAACGAATCGGATAAAGCAGCATAGCTGCAATTTCACGCAGGGCGGATGGAAAACCCTGTATGTGGATTGAAAAAAGGAGGAAATTATGAACGCGATCTTAGAACAGCTTTCAAAATTCGGTGTTGTTCCGGTAGTTGTATTAAATGAAGTGAAGGATGCGGAGCCGCTGGCAAAAGCATTATGTGAGGGAGGTCTTCCCTGTGCAGAGGTAACATTCCGTACTGCAGCGGCAGAGGAATCTATCCGTACCATGACAGAGAAATTTCCGGAAATGCTGGTTGGCGCAGGCACTGTATTGACTACAGAGCAGGTGGACCGTGCAGTGGCAGCTGGTGCAAAGTTCATCGTCAGCCCCGGATTTGACCCGGAGATCGTTGACTACTGCCTGGACAAAGATATTTTAGTCCTGCCCGGATGCGTAACGCCTTCCGAGGTGGCGCAGGGGGTTAAGCGTGGTTTGAAAGTGCTGAAATTCTTCCCGGCTGAACAGTACGGCGGTGTGTCTACCATCAAGGCTATGGCGGCAGCATATGTGGGAATCAAGTTTATGCCTACAGGCGGAATCAATCCTAAGAATGTAAAAGACTATCTGACTTGTGATAAGATCTTTGCATGCGGCGGAAGCTGGATGGTAAAAGGCGATTTGATCGCAGCAGGAGAATTTGATAAGATCAAAACCCTCACAGAGGAAGCCGTTGCTCTGGTGAAAGAAGTAAGATAGGGAAAAAGCCCGGAATCGTTATCATGCGGTCATTGACTGGCGTTACTGTACACTCCGTGTCCAGTAACACGCTTCGCGATGCACAGATATGGCGCATTCTGCCCTATATCGCGCTGGCTGCGTCGGGATTTTCATGCTTCCGGCATGAAAATGCCTCCCGGTACAGTGGCCTGTGTACAGTAACTGACTGGCTGCAGAATAGAAAAACTATGAAGAGCTGTGTGTTTTCACAGAGAAAATAATATAGGATTTATGGCAAAGGAGAAATAAAAATGGCAAAAAGAGTAATCACATTTGGTGAGATCATGTTGAGACTGGCTCCGGAAGGATACTATCGTTTTGTACAGGCAGATACCTTCGGCGCAACATACGGGGGAGGAGAGGCCAATGTGGCTGTTTCCCTTGCAAACTACGGGTTTGACGCAGCATTTGTCACGAAGCTGCCAAAACACGAGATCGGACAGGCAGCTGTCAATTCTTTGAGAAAATATGGTGTAGATACAACAAAGATCGCACGGGGCGGCGACCGCGTGGGAATTTATTTCCTGGAGAAAGGCGCATCTCAGAGACCCTCTAAGGTTATCTATGACCGTGCCGGCTCCTCGATCGCCACAGCAGAATCCTCTGATTTTGACTGGAAACATATTTTCGACGGCGCTGACTGGTTCCATTTTACAGGAATCACACCGGCCTTAAATGATGAAGTGGCAGCCATCTGTCTGGAAGCCTGCAAAGCTGCAAAAGAGGCAGGCGTGACCATTTCCTGTGACTTAAATTACAGAAATAAACTGTGGTCCAAGGAAAAAGCCGGACAGGTTATGGGTGAAATTTGTAAATATGTGGATGTCTGCATAGCTAACGAGGAAGATGCTGCCGATGTATTCGGCATTAAGGCTGCCAACACAGATGTTACAACCGGTACCGTAAACCATGAGGGATACAAAGATGTTGCAAAACAGCTGGCTGACCGGTTCGGTTTCTCAAAAGTTGCCATTACACTGAGAGAGTCCCTGTCTGCAAATGACAATAACTGGTCCGCTATGTTATATGACGGAAATGATTACTTCTTCAGCAAAAAATACAAAATGCACATCGTTGACCGTGTAGGCGGCGGCGACAGCTTTGGCGGCGGATTGATCTGCGCATGTTTAAACGGCTATGATGCACAGTCCACCATTGAGTTCGCAGTAGCTGCTTCCTGTCTGAAACATTCTATTGAGGGTGACTTCAATATGGTTTCCATGGATGAAGTATCCAAACTTGCAGGCGGAGACGGTTCAGGACGTGTCCAGAGATAAGGACAGATGAAATAGTTATAAATGATAGCCCTTTTGCCATGGGTGAACATTTAAATAAAAATGGGATGTTGTGAAAACAGCATCCCATTATTAATACAATGGAAAGCACATGCTGCGGACTTCCATTGCCCAAGGTGGTTGTGGATGGGTTCTGTCTGTAACTGTCCAGGTGCGGAGTCGTTACGCGGCGTTCTGTTAAGTAGGATCAAGGATGATTTAGGGAGGGTTTTAGGATGAAAAAAGATTTTGATTTGCTTTCATTGGGAGAAATTTTGCTGAGGCTGTCACCGCCGGATAATGAGAGGATAGTGCGCGGTGAGACATTTCAGAAGCAGGTGGGCGGTGCAGAGCTGAATGTAGTGTCCGGCGCTTCTCTTCTGGGTCTTAGGACGGGGATGATATCCAAGCTGCCGGATAATGCGCTTGGAGTCTACGCCAAGAACAGAGTCCGTTTCTGTGGGGTAAGTGATGATTATCTGGTGTATGATGAGGAGCCGGATGCAAGGCTGGGAATTTATTACTATGAAAACGGGGCTTATCCCAGAAAGCCCAGTGTGGTTTATGACAGGCGCCATGCATCTTTTTGCAAGATTAGGGTGGAGGAACTGCCGGAGGAGATGTTTGCGAGCACAAGGTGTTTCCACACCAGCGGCATTACCCTGGCTTTGGCGGAGAATACCAGGAATACTGCGGTGGAGATGATCAAGAGGTTTAAGGAGAACGGGGCGATCATTTCTTTTGATGTGAATTTCCGGGGGAATCTTTGGACTGGGCCTGAGGCGAAGGAATGTATTGAGAAGATTCTTCCTTATGTGGATATTTTTTTCTGTTCTGAGGATACGGCACGATTGACGTTTTTGAAGGATGGGGATGTGAAGTCTATTATGAAGAGTTTTACGGAGGAATATCCTATTTCTATTGTGGCGTCCACACAGAGGATCGTGCATAGCCCTAAGGTGCATACGTTTGGGTCTGTGATCTATAATGCGAAGGAAGACAGGTATTATGAGGAGGAGCCGTATCGGGATATTGAGGTTGTGGATAGGATTGGAAGCGGGGATGCTTATATTTCAGGGGCGCTTTATGGGCTGCTGGCACATGGGTTTGACTGCCGGAAGGCGCTGGAGTATGGGGATGCGACCAGTTCGGTGAAGAATACTATTCCGGGAGATCTGCCTTCTTGTGATCTGAAGGAGATTGATAGGATCATACGGAATCATAAGGGGGTAGGGGGACAGGTGGAAATGGAGAGGTGATGGGTGAGAGGGGACGGTCAAAGGGAAAGGCCGCCAGGGGCAGCAGACCGGCAGGGTTCCTTCTGGCAGATGCCTCCGTCGGCAAGTCTTGCTAAGAAAAAAATGAAGCCCCGGACAAGGCACCGGGCAGAACCGCAGTCCAGCCTTTATGGCTGTACTGCTCAACTGCCCTGAAATTTCGGATGGTAACCGAAATTTCTCCTTGTCCGGGGCTTCATTTTTTCCTAAGCAAGTCTACGCCTCCTACGAAACATCTGCCAGAAGGAACCCTGCCGGTCTGCTGCCCCTGGCGGCCTTTCCCTTTGACCTGAGAGCGTAGAGGGGGGATAAAGCTGAGAGCATAGTGCCATAGGTGACCCAGAGAGTGAAGAGAGGAAGATGAGGGTCAGAGCATAGTGCCATAGGTGACCAGAAATCAAAGAGGGGAAGATAAAGCTGAGAGCATAGTGCGATAGGTGACCCAGAGAGCGAGGAGAAGAAGATGAGGCTGAGAAGTAGTGCGGAGAGGGTTGTTGAAAGTGTAGGATGGGTGGTAAGTCTGAGTGTGTAGGGAAAGGGGAGGAAGTGGATGGAGTGTTGGGAAGAAAGTGGAAAATGGACGAGGTGGAGGGCATAGGATAGGTAATAAGGGTGAAATTTGGTGGGATTATGCGGGTTTGTGATTTGAAGCAGAAGGAAGTTATTAATATTTGTACTTGTAAGAGTCTGGGGTGTCCATTGGATGTGGAGTTTGATCCTAAGACGGGGTGTTTGACGGCTATTATTGTGCCGGTGCCGGGGAAGCTTTGTGGGTTGTTTGGACCGGTCAGTGAGTATGTGATTCCTTGGCAGTGTATTAGACAGATTGGGGAGGATATTATTTTGGTGGAGATCAAGGAGGAGAAGTTTCTGAAGAAAGAATAAGGTAAAGTCCTTGTTTGTGTGGAAACGTGGATTCTGGCGAATCAGCCGTCGCTTTTGTGGCTTTTGCAGGGGAGGGGCTCGGTCTGGCTGTTTGACTTGATCTTTACAAAAGAAGGGGATTTTGCGCTGTTTCTTTGGGATTTCCTGTGGGTGGTGTGATTCGCTGTGTAACAGTGCTTTTGTGATTTATGCGGTGTGTCTGTTTTTCAGGCGCAGGGGGAAAAGGAAAAGCTTGGCGTGTTTTTAATGCGGCTTGGTGATAAAAAACAAATTGTATCAATGTGCATACAAGTGATATTCTATAGATAAGAAATAATTTATCAAAAAGGTAACTGTGCAGGGTTTTCGCAGTTACGAAAAGGAGAATATGCGATATGACAAAACTGGTGATCAACCCTAACGTAAAGAAGAGCAAAATACATAAGGAAATTTACGGGCACTTTTCCGAGCATCTGGGAAGGTGTATCTATGAAGGGCTTTATGTGGGAGAGCATTCCCCGATTCCCAATGTAAACGGCATGCGCACGGATGTGGTGGAAGCCCTGAAGGAAATGAAAATACCGGTGCTGCGCTGGCCGGGCGGATGTTTTGCGGATGAGTACCACTGGATGGATGGAATCGGACCGAAAGAAGACAGAAAGAAAATGATCAACACCCACTGGGGCGGTGTTGTGGAGGACAACAGTTTCGGAACCCATGAATTTTTTGAACTGTGCCGCCAGCTCGGCTGTGAAGCCTATGTGAACGGAAATGTTGGAAGCGGAACCGTACGGGAGATGTCAGAGTGGGTGGAATATATGACGTTCGACGGCGTTTCTCCTATGGCGGATTTGAGAAAGAAAAATGGGCATGAGGATTCCTGGGATGTGGCATTTTTTGGTGTGGGCAATGAGAACTGGGGCTGCGGCGGCAATATGACTCCGGAGTTTTACGGCAATGAGTACCGCCGCTACCAGACTTATGTGAGAGATTATAAGGCAGACAAAAAGATTTACAAAATTGCATGCGGAGCCAATGTAGATGACTATGAATGGACAGAGCGTGTCCTGCATACCTGCTTCCGTCACAGCCAGTCTTTTCAGCATGGATTTATGGATGGGCTTTCCCTGCATTATTATACACATCCGGAGGGATGGGAGATCAAGGGAAGTGCAACGGATTTTGATGACAAGGTCTGGTATAAGACTCTGAGCAAAACCCTTTATATGGAGGAGCTGATCAACCGGCACGGAGCCATTATGGACAAGTACGACCCGGAAAAGAAAATCGGTATGATCGTGGATGAGTGGGGTACCTGGTTTACCGTAGAACCGGGGACAAATCCTGGCTTCCTTTATCAGCAGAACACCATGAGGGACGCGCTGGTGGCTGGAATCAACCTGAATATCTTTAACAAGCACAGTGACCGTGTCCACATGGCAAATCTGGCTCAGCTTGTGAATGTCCTTCAGTCCGTCATTCTGACAGAAGGAGAGAAAATGCTGCTGACACCTACATATCATGTATTTAACATGTATAAATATCATCAGGATGCGGAACTTTTAGAGAGCCATTTGGATACAAAGACGATCGGTGTGGATGATGCGCATCAGGTTCCCAACATGACGGAATCGGTTTCTGTGGATACAGAGGGTGTGATGCACATTACCATCACAAATCTGTCTCTGGATGAGGCTTATGATGTGGACGCGCTGATTCTGGAAAGACCCGTGACAGAGGTAAAAGGAGAGATACTGGCAGAAGAAATGCATGCCATGAACACATTCGAGGAGCCGGAAAATGTAAAGGTGAAAGAATTTAAGAATGTGAAGATCACAGACAAAGGAATCGCATTTACTGTACCTGCGTGCAGTGTACTGCATCTGGCAGTGAAATAACGGGCTGTCCGGACAGCTGAAGAATGGAAAACAGGGCGCTTCCCGTAGGAAGGCGCCCTGTTTGAGTCTTATCATGCCAGAAGGCTGAAATATAGAATGACAATAATACCCAATATAATACGGTAAATACCGAATATCTTGAAATCGTGTTTTCTGATATAGCTCAGGAGCATTCGGATCGCAAATACGGATACAACAAAGGAAACCAATGTTCCGATCATCAAAAGAATCCACTCCGATCCGGAGAACATGCCTGTCTTTAAAAAATATTTCAGCAGCTTCAGACCGCTGGCGCCTGCCATGACCGGTATTGCCAGGAAAAAGGAAAATTCACTTGCCACATACCTGGAACAGCCCAGGATGACAGCGCCCAGAATGGTGGCACCGCTTCTTGAGGTTCCGGGTATTGCCGCTAAAACCTGGAAACAGCCGATAAAAAAAGCTGTCCGGTAGGTCAGTGCCTCCAGGGATTCCATTTTCGGCTGCTTTTTTCTGCTCTCGATGACAAGAAAGGCAATACCATACAGGATCAGGGTTGCAGCAATTATGTACACGCTGGACAGATAGTCCTCCAGTACCATGTCCAGCGGAAGACCGGCAGCCACGATCGGTATGCACCCTACCGCAACCTTTTTCCACAGAGTAAATGTCTCCTGCTTTTCGGATACACTTTTCTTTGGAGAAAAGGGGTTGAGTTTATGGAAAAACAGTACCAGTACAGCCAGTATGGAACCGAATTGAATGACAACCTTGAATACTTCAAAAAATTCCGGTGTGGAGGTCATGGGCCAGAGATTGTCAAATAAGATCAGATGTCCCGTGCTGCTTATGGGCAGCCATTCTGTGATACCCTGGATGATGCCCAGAATGACTGCTTTTATCATTTCTATAAAGTCCATGAAGTCTTTTCCTTTCTGTGATGCTTTGTGCGGTCAATATCTGTGTGCATGAGGCGGCTTTGCTGTCAATTACTTATCGTTCTGTACTTCAATTTTGCGGATCTCTTTTGTACGGATCTCTTTGCATATATCATCTATGAAATCCTGCAGGGGTTTCTGGCCTTCATCTCCCAGGAAGCGGCTTCTGACGGCCACTAATCCTTCAGCTTCTTCTTTTTCTCCCACAACGATCATGTAGGGAACCTTTGACAGCCTTGCCTCGCGGATCTTGTAGCCGATTTTTTCAGAGCGCTCATCAATGGTGCTAAGGATGCCGTTTTTCTTTAACTCGGTTTCTACCCGGACTGCGTAATCCTGGTATTTTTCAGAGATAGGAAGGATGCGGACCTGTTCCGGGCAGAGCCAGGTGGGGAACATGCCGGCATATTTTTCAATGAGCCATGCAAGGGTCCTCTCATAGCAGCCGATGGAGGTTCTGTGGATAATATACGGGCGGACTTTTTCACCGTTCTGGTCAATGTAGTACATATCAAACTGTTCAGCCAGCAGTGCATCCCACTGTACCGTGATCATAGTGTCCTCTTTGCCGTATACATTTTTGGCATTAATGTCTACTTTGGGGCCGTAGAAGGCGGCTTCCCCTGCATCCTCCACAAAAGGAACGTCCAGTTCCACTAAAATGTTTCGGATATGCTGTTCGGTCTGCTCCCATACCTTTGCATCACCGATATACTTTTCTGTGTTTTCCGGGTCCCACTTGGATAAATGATAGGTTACATCATCCTGCAGTCCCAGGGTGGTCAGACATTTCTTGGCAAGAGCCAGGCAGCCTTTGAATTCCTCCACCATCTGATCCGGGCGGACGATCAAATGTCCCTCTGAGATGGTGAACTGGCGGACGCGTGTCAGGCCGTGCATTTCACCGGAGTCCTCATTTCTAAAGAGGGTGGAAGTCTCACTGTAGCGAAGGGGCAGGTCGCGGTAGGAGCGCTGTTTGGATTTATACACATAATACTGGAAGGGGCAGGTCATGGGACGGAGGGCAAACACTTCTTTGTCGGTTTCCTCATCCCCCAGCACAAACATGCCGTCTTTATAGTGGTCCCAGTGTCCGGAGATTTTGTATAAGTCACTTTTGGCCATCAGGGGCGTTTTGGTGCGGATGTATCCCCAGTTGTTATCCTCCTCATCTTCAATCCATCTCTGGAGTGTCTGGATGATTTTGGCACCTTTGGGCATCAGCAGGGGAAGACCCTGGCCGATCACATCAACGGTGGTGAATAACTCCATTTCACGGCCCAGTTTGTTGTGGTCGCGTTTCTTGATATCCTCCAAATGCTGCAGATATTCGTTCAGCTCATCTTTTGTGGAGAAGGCACTTCCGTAAATCCTCTGCAGCATGGGTTTGCTGGAATCTCCTCTCCAGTAAGCGCCAGAGGAGGAAGTCAGTTTAAATGCTTTGATGCCCTTTGTGTTCATGAGATGAGGCCCTGCACACAGATCGACGAAATCCCCCTGGGAGTAGAAGGAAATCTCAGCATCTTTAGGAAGGTCGGTGATCAATTCCACTTTGTATGGTTCCTCTTTTTCCTGCATAAACAGGACAGCTTCCTCTCTGGGGAGGGTAAACCGTTCCAGTCTGCTTCCTTTTTTGATAATACGTTTCATCTCTTTTTCCAGCTTGTCCAGGTCGTCTCTTGAAAAGGGTTCAGCCTCAAAATCATAGTAGAAACCAGTGTCAATAGCAGGTCCGATTGCCAGTTTGGCATCCGGGAACAGGCGTTTGACTGCTTCTGCCAGAACATGGGAGCAGGTATGGCGTACGACACGAAGCCCTTCCGGGTCCCTGGCTGTGAGGATATTCAGTGTACAGTCTTTGTCAAGAACTGTTCTGAGATCCACAATTTGGCCGTCCACCTCGCCTGCACAGGCAGCCCGTGCCAGTCCTTCGCTTATGTCTAAGGCAATGTCGATAACAGATTTGGACTCAGCATACTCTTTTACTGAGCCGTCTTTTAATTGGATTTTCATGCTTTTTTCCTCCTGAATTATGATTAAAATCAAAAAAACCCTGAACAATCCGAAGACTGTCCAGGGACGATAAACAAGATACCGCGGTTCCACCCTTGTTGTTCCTATAGTAACGGTTCCGTACCTTTTTCGTTACTATATACCACTCAAATTGACGATAACGGTGTCGGCCGGGCTCTGTTAAAGCCGCTCCAGGGTGGTCTTCAAATGCTTCTCCATAGAATGCTCACACCATATGCATCCCTCTCTGTATGGATATCCATTTTACTCTTCCTGTCTACGCGTTGGCTGTATGGCAGAGTGTGATCTTTGATCCGGTCCGCCAGTCTGCGGACACACTCTGAATTGGTGTTTAGCATATCATTTATAGGGGAGAATGTCAAGTCAGGGACGCAGGTAGTTTTTCATGTTTTTTAGTGCGTGCTTTTCCAGGCGGCTGACCTGGGCCTGGGAGATGCCGATTTCCTGCGCAACCTCCATCTGGGTCTTTCCTTCGTAGAAACGCATTTCAATGATGTGTTTTTCCCTGTCATCCAGGCGTTTCATGGCCTCCTTCAGGGATAGATCTTCAATCCAGTTTTCCTCCCTGTTTTTCTTGTCACTGATCTGGTCCATGACATACAGGGTGTCGCCTCCTTCTGTGTACACCGGTTCATAGAGACTGACCGGGCTTTGGATGGCGTCCAGGGCATAGACGATATCCTCTTTTTCCATGCCGATCTCCTCGGCAATTTCGTTGATGGTGGGCTCTTTGAGATTTTTTTTGACGTAATTTTCTTTGGCATAGATGGCTTTGTATGCAGTATCGCGAAGAGAGCGGCTTACCCGGATAGAGTTGTTGTCCCGCAGATACCTGCGGATCTCACCGATGATCATGGGAACCGCGTAAGTAGAAAATTTCACGTTCAGTGTTGTATCGAAATTGTCAATTGCCTTCATCAGTCCGATGCAGCCAATCTGGAATAAATCATCCACATTTTCGTTGCTGGCGGAGAAACGTTTGATGATACTGAGCACCAGCCTCAAATTTCCCTTGATATATAATTCTCTGGCTTCTGTGTCTCCCTTTTTGATCCGCTCGAACAGAATATCCTTCTCTTCATTGGTAAGTACAGGGAGTTTAGAAGTGTTCACACCGCATATTTCAACTTTATTAAGTGCCATTGCAAGAATCCTCCTGGAAATTTTAATGTCTAGTAAAATGATTCTCACCTGGTGCGGACAATATACGACAACACGGAAAATTTAATAAAGTTTTAGCCCTTGACAATTCAGAAAAACAGATGGGATGAAAGAAAGACCAGAAGGTGATTTATACGAAAAAATCCCTTGTTTTCAACAAAAAAGTATTGAAAATAAGGGATTTTGACTATATTTAAAGTTGTTCAAACCGCGGGATCGTGATCACTTCTCCGCCCTTCATGGCAGATTCATGGGCACAGATTCCGGTTCCTGTCCAGTAGGCCCCCATAATATCATCCATGGCCGGTTTTCGTTCTTCGATGATAGAGCGGATGAATTCATGTACCAGGTGGGGATGGGAACCGCCGTGTCCGCCGCCCTGCTTAAAGGAGAGATGGGTGTTTTCATTGTTATATACCGTATTAGTAGTGAAGGATGCGATCTCATCAGGCAGAAGGTGGGCGTAATCCGGAATTTTGATACGCTCCTCCAGTATTTCACCGCCTCTGCTGGATTCTTCTTTTTCTTCATTGAGGATATCTACTTTCTGCAAGGCTCCTGTTCTGGTATAGAGGACAGGGTCCTCATCCGCCAGCTGCTGCCACTCAAAACTTTTATTTTCTCCATATATACGGAAACATTCCGAATAACTCCGGGCAACTCCATATAAAAAGCGTTCCATCTCAATGGTGATATCACTGTCCTGAAGCGTAATGAATGCAGCTTCAAAAGCGTAGGGGCATCCATATTGTTCTTCCAGTTCCTTTCTTACTTTACCGGAACCTCTTGCATATACTTTTTGGGGCAGATGTCCTGCAAGCATGAGGCACGGGGCAACGGCATGGGTAGGATGCATAAGGGGAGGGAAACCTTTCCAGTAATCAGGCCAGCCTTCCATATCCTGATAATGGGCACATGTCATATACTGGAGACGCCCCAGTTCACCTTTTTCATACAGCTCTTTCATATAGAGAAATTCCCTCTGAAAAATGGTGGTTTCCATGAACATATAATTTTTTTCCGCGGCCTGCCTTGCAAGAATGACCTGTTTCAACTCTTCCAGGCTCATGCCCATAGGGATGGTGCAGCCACAGTGCTTTCCTGCGTTCAGCACCCGTACGGAAAATGGGGCATGGGTGGATGGGGGTGTCACCAGATGTACCGCATCAATCTCCGGAATGTCCAGCACGTTCTGCAGATCCGTGAAGCACTGGCTTTTAGGGATGCTGTAACGTTCCCTGGCAATGTTTAAAAGTTTTTCATTTTTGTCCACAACATAGACTTTGCCGACATCAGGGTGTTTGCAGTAGATGGCGACAAACTCAAGTCCGAAGCTCAGTCCCACTAAAGCTACATTTAGTTTTTTCATGATCAAAGACCTCCTTATCTTCTGTATCTAAGATTTTAAATCAGATGTTTTCATCAGGGAATGAAGAGAATTTTTCAATTAAATGGGAATCAGCCAAAAAACAGGCAGACGCTCCTGCCTTTATCAGCACATTTTTCGGCAAATGCCCATGAAAAGGTTAAAAAAATTACAGCTTTGAGAATGACAAGGAATCTGAAATTTTTTTAAGGGAGAAGGGCAAAAAGTCAAATAATATATTTATTCTAAAAACAACAGAGATATGGTTTAATGTGCTTATAGCAATTCAGTAACAGCCGGCGTAATGAACTGCAATACGGAACAGGAAAAAAGAACAAGAAAAAGCGAATGAGGAAAAGAAGGTAAGAGAATATGAAGAGAAGAAAAGTAATAGCAATTCTGACGGCAGCGGCCATGATACTGGGAACAGCAGCATGCGGAGATTCCGGAGGCAGTCAGGAGGATAAAACAGGGGAAAAGGATACATCCGAAGAAAAGGAAAGCAGCCAGGAGACCGGTTCTAAAGAGCAATCAGGGGAGATCACGCTGCTTATGACAAATGACTGGGTGGATGAATCTACGGATCTGGGTACAGAGTTTACAAAAACCATCAGACAGTATGAGGAGGAACATCCGGGTACAAAGATCACACTTCAAGGTGCCTCCCAGCAGGATATCAAAGAATCTTTCCAGACGGCAGCGCTGGCAGGCGGCGGGGCGGATGTGGTGATCATGGATAACTCAGGGCATGCCATTGATCTGGCAGCCATGGGGCTTTTATATCCTTTAAGTGATCTGACCTCAGCAGAGGAGCTGGTGTCCCAGTATCAGGAAGGCCCCCTGAACTCCGGGAAATTCCAGGGGGAATATTACTCGGTTCCCTGGTATATGGACTGCTGCGGTCTGTATTATAACAAGGAACGTCTGGATGAACTGGGACTTGCTGTCCCCACCAATTGGGATGAACTTTCAGCTGCACTGGAAAAAGTAAAAGAAGCCGGTTATGGCGGAATCATTACCTATCAGAGCGCCTATGCCTTTTATTCCTTTTTCTATCAGAACGAATGTCCGGTGATCGACACAAGCGGTGAGACTCCGTCTGTGGTCATCGACAATGAACAGGGTACCGAGGCCTGGAATTATATCTGCGATATGATCACAAAAGGAGGCCTGGTGGAGTCATTTAAGGAGGCAACCACATGGGATAAGGTTTATGAAAGCTTTGCTAATGGGGAAGCTACATTCCTTCTGGGAGGAGACTGGTGCGCCACCGGTGTTGATGAAATTAATCCGGACTTGGATTATGGCATTGCCACAATGGTGGGAGGAAAAACGCAGGCAACCGTGCTTGGTGGATGGACCTGGAATATCAATGCCAACAGCAAAAACCCGGAATTGGCCTATGATCTGATCCAGTACATCAATTCCGAGAAAGGAGATCCGATCCTGGATGTGGAGGGAAAGATCTCTGCCCGTAAAGATTTTGATTATGGAAAAGCGTTGGAGGGGAAAGAACGTCTGAAAGTATTTACGGATGAATTCCCGTATACCTGTGCCCGTCCCGCGGTTATCAATGAGAAAGCCATTGATGAACTGATTACCAATGCAATTTTGGAGGTGGATTATGGAAAGGCAACAGCAGAAGAGGCGCTGGGATCTTTGACACAGAAACTGAACGAAAATATAGCATCCAATTACAAATAGTCAAGAAAGCGGGTTAACATTTCTCCGGCGGCAGCATGCGGCCGGAGAGAGCTGCCCGTCCTGAGGTGGGATTATGGCGAGAAAACAAAAAAGGGCGGGACTGGAACTGAAGAAAAACTGGCCCGGGTATCTGCTTCTGGCACCGGCAGTCATTGCTGTCCTGGCCCTCTCTATTTATCCGCTTCTGCGCGGTATTTATCTTAGCTTTGTCAATTATAATCTGGTACGTCCAAAAGACAGCATTTTTAATACCTTTGCAGGGCTTGAGAATTATAAAAACATATTTGCCAACAAGATATTTCTGCAGTCTATTGGAAATACGGTAAAATGGACGCTGGTGAATCTGATCGTACAGCTTGTGGCAGCTATGCTGCTGGCGTTGGCGCTGAATATGAAATTGAAAGGAAGGTCTGTTTACCGCACGTTGATCCTGGTGCCCTGGGCGGTACCCCATGCCATTGCGGCAATGACATTCACCTTTTTATATAATGCCAATGTGGGGATCATCAATATATTGGCAGTAAAATTAGGAGCGATCACAGAATCCGTCTCCTGGCTTGGCAATATAGGCTCTGCGTTCTGGTGTGTGGTCCTGGTGGCAATCTGGAAGGGGATTCCATTCCAGATGATATTTATCCTGGCTGCCCTGCAGGGGATACCGGGAGACGTTTATGAGAGCGCCGAGATTGACGGGGCCAGCCGTTTCCAGAGCTTTTGGCGGATCACACTGCCGATCATCAAGGAACCACTGGCAATTGCTACGATCCTGAATCTGATCGGCATTGTCTCATGCTTTAACACCATTTGGCTGATGACCGGAGGCGGGCCGCTGTACAGTACGGAAATACTCTATACCTTTGCCTATCGTGAGGCATTCATTAACCATAATTTTGGTACCGCAGCAGCAGCGTCTGTGATATTATTTGTTTTCATGGCAGTATTTTCCGGGATATATCTGCGCATGGTAAGCGAGAAAGAGTAGGAGGATGGCAAATGCTGGATAAAAAACAGAAACAAAAGATCAGAAAGGCAGTTGCTTATATTTTTACGGTTCTGATGGTATTTGCCGCTGTGGCCCCCTTTGTGTATGTGGTGCTGACAGCGATGAAAACAAAGGAGCAGATCTACGATCCCAATCAGATCATTCCTACATATGTGACTTTTGAAAATTTCCGCCATGTGATTTTTGAGTCCAATTTTGTAAGATACTTTATGAACAGCATATTTATTACAGTAGTGACCACAATGATCTGTATGGTACTGTCTGTCATGGCAGCATACGGGCTGACAAGATACCGTATTTTGGGAGCGGGAAAGATCAAGATGGCTGTGCTGATGACGCGGATGTTTCCGGGAATCCTATTGTGTATACCATATTATATAATCATGAAACATTTTCAGCTCATTGACAGCTATACCGGGCTGATACTTATGTATTGTTCCTTTACACTTCCTTTTGCGATCTGGAATACCTGTGCATTTTTTTCCACGATTCCCTGGGAACTGGAGGAATCCGCCATGATTGACGGGTGCAGCAGGCTGCGTTCCTTTTTCTCTGTCATATTTTATGTGGCAAAGCCGGGATTGTTTGTGACAGCGCTTTTCTGCTTCATGTCCTCCTGGGATGAATATATGTACGCGTCTATTTTTATAAATACAACATTGAAAAAGACGATTCAGGTGGGGATGCAGGATTTTATCGGGCAGTATTCCGTGGATTGGGGACTTTTGATGTCAGCGGTAGTGATCAGCCTGATACCTATACTGCTGTTCTTCGCCCTGGTACAGAAAAATCTGGTGGAGGGGCTGTCTGCCGGAGCGGTAAAAGGATAAGATATATTTGAGGGTTGGCACACAGATCTTGTGTGTCAGCCCTATTTGGCTGTAAAACCAAAGTGTACTTTCTTGGAAATTGCAGGAAGTATACCGGAAACATTGACAAAAAGGGATAAGATATTAGAATAATAAAAAAGGTCGGAGACAGAATGGAAAAGGAAAAACGCAGACATTTCAGTCTGAAAAATAAAAGTATCAGGACGCAGCTCATAGTGTATATGGGGTGTTTTGTGGTTCTGCCCCTGTGTCTGGCATTAATGTTTTTGAACATTTACCTGCAGAGGGTCACCACAGAAAACAAGACCGGCTATGACACTACCCTGTTGTCCCAGATTAAGGCAAACGGAGATCAGATGATCGAAGTGACAAATTATTCTACCAGCATGATGATGACCAGCAAGTCTGTCCTGGAGAATCTTCGCACCATGGCGCGGGCAGAGGACGGCTATGACCTGTATCAGGCAAAAACAGAACTCTCAGCCAGGCTGTCCGAGATGGAGAGTTCAGTGTTGAATGCAGTAGGCGGCAAGATAGCCATCCTTACAGAGTCCGGATATCTGATAGGTGCCCACAATCTAAGCCGTACTTCAGTGGAATATGAAGGGCAGGATTGGTATCAGCAGATTATAGACAATGGGCGGAAAACTACATTCTGCGCAGAGCTGCAGGACTTTTTTGCGGAGATGACCACATATCCCATACAGGACTACCGTTATCTTTATATTGGCAGAAGCGTGCTGGATTATTCCGGAAAAAATCTGGGTGTCCTCCTGATACAGCTGTCCGGTACAAAAATATGGGGGAAATTTACCCAGGCTATGGTGCCCTCCCATGAGGGGACCTTTTATATTTTTGACAACAGCAGAAAAATGCAGATGGAATACAATGGAGAGAAAGACGAACTGGTACAGTCTCTTACGGAGGAGGAGGCTGTATGGCAGGGAGAAACGGACACCATTACCCGGGGAACGCTGCATGACGGCTATCAATACATGGCTGTTTCTTTGGAGCACGGCGGAAATAGGTTAGTGTATGCGGTTCCCACTCTTGTTTATCTGGAGGGAAACCTACGGATATCTAGGAATATTCTTGGAATGGTACTGCTTTTGATCGCAGCTACGATTATAACCATGGTTTATTTTTCTAAAAAGCTGTCAAGTCCCCTCACAAATCTGGTGGAAAAACTGGAAAACTCTGAAAATGGAATCCTGACACTCCAGGAGCCGGAGCAGTCCTTTTTGGAAATACATAAATTTATTTCAAGCTATAACAGGGCGGGACATAGGATTGAGGAATTGATCGAGAAGGTAAAAACAGAAAGCCATCTGAAGGAAAAAGCCCATTATGAGATGCTGATGTCCCAGATTTCCCCCCACTTTATCTTTAATACGGTAAATTCTATCAGGATCATGGCAAAAGAGGAACAGGATGAGAGGACATCCTGCGCGCTGGAATCCCTGGGAGAAATACTGCACGGTGTGTATGACAACAGGAACGGCATGACAACAGTGGGGCAGGAGACGGCTCTGCTGGAAGCTTATGTGGACATCATGAAATTCAGGTTTGGAAACTCTTTTCAGTATTACAATGTGATCCCCACAGAATTATATTTTTGTGAGATTCCTGCGTTTACTATGCAGCCCATTGTGGAGAATGCCATTCTGCACGGCGTGAAGGACATCAGAGCAGGCCAGATCATTGTGTCTGCTGTGGAATATGAACGGGATTTTATGATCTCCATCTTCAATAATGGAAATTCGGCGGACAAAGATATGGTGGAAGAAATGCTGAAAAGCCCTCACAGGAACCGGAGCACTTTTACCGGAATGGGACTTTACAATATAAATTCCAGATTGAAAATGCTGTATGGGGATAATTATGGGTTGATCTTTAAGGAACAGGTAAAAGCGGGATTTGAAATATGGATCCGGATCCCAAAGAGGACAGATTATCAGGCGCGTTCCGAAGGCAGAAAGGATTGGAAATGAAAAATAAGGTATTGATCATAGAGGATGAGATACTGGCAAGAGTCGGCCTGCATCAGTTATTGGACTGGAAGGGACTGGGATTTACCCTGCTGGAAGATGCGAAAGACGGACAGGAAGCAATTCGTTCCATTGAAGAGAATCACCCGGACATTCTGCTTCTTGACCTGAATATACCGAAAAAGAACGGACTGCAGATTCTTGAATATTTACGAGAGAATAATCTGGACTGCAAAGTGATCGTGATAAGCTGCAACGAGGAGTTTGAGATGGTAAAAGAAGCCATGAAGCTGGGGGCTTATGATTATCTGAGAAAGTTAAACCTCTCCTCTGAGGAGCTGCAGCAAATCCTTCAGAAATGCAGGGCAGAAAAACACCAGCCTTTTCGTGTCCGGGAAATACGGTATGAGGAGATCATCAGCCATACGGGCAAAGACATTTTTCAGGATGTGGGGACCTACCGGACGCTTCTCTGCATACTGCCCCACATAGATAAACAGGAAGGGATATTTGCTGTCACGGAGCACTGCAGAAGGTGGCTTCAGAAGCGCGGGCAGGAATACCTGCAGATCCATAAAGGGGCCCAGTGCTGTTATTTTGTGTTTGACAGCAGGCTTCCAAAGGCATTTTATGAGGAACTTTACCGGGCATTGGCACAGCGGTTTCCCATCAAGCTTTATCTGGGGATTTATGAGGGGGTCATGAAAGAGGAATCGGATATGAATCAGGCGGTTGCGCTTGCGGAGCAGATCAACATGGTAAGTTATTACGATGAAGAACAGAGGATACATTATTTCACGGAGAAAATACCGGCGAAAGAACACAGCCCTAAGGGAATGCCGCATATGCAGGCCGCACTGAAGCAGGCGGCAGCCGAATTTGCCAGGGAGGAGACTGGGAATGCTATTTCAAATATATTTTCTTCTATCCGTCAGGAAAAATATATTAGCATGAATGTGCTGCGCCGGATTTTTATGGACATGCTGGGGGTGTTTTCTATGACAGCCCAGGGGCTGAATGGAGCCATTGAGGAAATTCAGGTGCGGGGGGATAACTGTCATTACCAATGTCTGTTGATGATAAGCAGTCTGTCAGAGATTGAAAAATGGTTTCAGGAATTTACGGATGCTTTTCATGAAAGGTTTTTGATCGAATATAAATGCAGCCGTTCCGAAATTCTGCGCAGTGCGTTCCATTACATTGACACCCACTTGAAAACACAGATACACCAGTCAGAGGCAGCAAAAGAAATCGGTGTTTCCAGTGCGTATCTGAGCACAGTATTTAAAAAAGAGATGGGACAGAATTTTATTGAATACGTGAATCTGAGGAAAGTGGAATTGGCCAAGGAAATGCTGGAGGAAGGTCTTTTGGTGTATGAGGTTTCTGAAATATTGGGGTTTGAAAATTGTACTTATTTTTCAAAAGTGTTCAAAAAATATACAGAAATGTCACCGGATACTTACAGGAAAAGTAGTATTGTAAATGATAAATGATAAGTATAAGATTGCAAAATGAAAAAGGGCATGATATAATCAATATGTGGAACAAGCGTGTTGCAGGGTGGATTGACCTTCATTCCGTATAGAATGGAGGTGGTGCATATGAAGAACAAATTCAGTTTTAATGATCTGATGCAGTTCGGAATCTTTCTAATTGCACTACTGACCTACATTTATTTGATGGGTCATTAGTATACATAGAAAAACCACCCTTAAACTTTGACGAGCAGTAGGGCGGTTCTTCTAACTTTACCAGGTCAAACCACTTTGGGCGGTTGTTCCTCTTTATATACAATATATCATGTTTCATAAGTTATTTCAATAGGATTCGGAAAATTATTCATATAAAAGCAATGCAATAATTTGCATATGGTATATAATATTTATATATAGTGCTTATTGATGTGGGAAGACAATCGATCGATCATAATGCTGGAGTGTGTCTGAAAAATCATTCTGGCAAGCTACACGTTACACTTCATGGTATATTTGCCCCCAATTCGGTCAACGTAGCCCGTTACGCCCCCTCATCGGGGTCAATTCTCCTATAAAGTGGGGCGCACAGCTTACTGAAAGCAATTTATAGACATACTTTAGCGAAGCTGTTCTGCTAAACAGCGGGAGAGCTGCTCCAGCGGCAGTTCATGTTGTTTCACCGCCTGATTTTCCCAGAAACCGTCGTCAGCGTACCGGGGAATGATATGCACATGAAAATGTGTGCCCTCATCCATAACTAGACCGTTATTCTGCATAACGGTCACCCCAAGTACATCAAAATTTTTTTCTATAATTTCTGCCACCTGCTGTTCCAGCCGGATCAATTCATATAAAACCGATTCCGGGACCTCCCGGATATTTCCATAATGCTGTTTGGTAATCATTAATAAATGGCCTTTCTGAATTGGATCAATATCATAAACTACAATAAAATTATCCGTCTCATAGAGTATTTGTGAGTCTTCTATACAATTGCAAAAAATACAGTTCATATGCCAGTTCCTCCTTATTGTTTTAAAGAAAATTAAATTTGCCGGAAGATCTCCCCCATGCTATACTTATTAAGACGTGACTGGGCAGTTTTTTTCGTTCAGGACTTCCCGGACAGGACTTTTTTGGTCAGTGCAATCGTTTTGCATACCTGCAGAGCAGTTACGTTAAAGTAATATATACCACAAAATGCTGCGGATTACAACGGCAGCAAAATTAGTAGTATGATAGAGAGAAAAAGATTGGGGGGATATAATATGTCAAATACTTGCACATCTCAAATCCACAACGAACCGAAGATAAAAAATAAACTCATTCAGGCTGTCCGGGGACAGCTTGAGCAGCGGGCGGCCTAGCTGTATCTATTGTGTGACGAGGCCGGAAAAAGAGGGCTTGCCTGGGAAGATTTCGGAAGCGAAGCCATTCGCCGCTGTGGTCTTTCACAAGGCGGGGAGCTGGTCAGACAAGGGGGGACCAGCAGTTTGAAAGGCCTCAGAAAACAACTTTTTACCAAACCCGCCCAGTGGGTATTTGAGATGAAGATCAGAAAGAGCACAGACAAAGAGCTGGCCATTGATTTTCATTATTGCCCATTAGTGAAAGCCTGGCAGAAAGCCGGCTGTTCTGACGAGGAAATACGGAAACTCTGCGACATTGCCATGTGCGGTGACCATGGTATAGGTGAAGCTTACGGGGGACGGTTGAAGCTTTTGAAATCCATAGCCAAAGGTGATGATGTATGCCGTTTATATTACCACAAAAAATAATCCCGCATTTAAGTGTGTCTGGAAATTCATCCCGGTAATCTGTACAACCCACAAAAGGTGGTGTACAGATTGCCAAAAACCGTTTCAGATACATGCAATGGCAAGCTGCAGACATACTTTAACATCAAAAAGGAGAGTACATGAGGACTATCAATTTTACACGTGAACATATGGCAGATGCCAGAGAACTTGCCCTGCTATGTTACCGGGAAGAACGCAGCAGGGTACCTGTCCTGCCGGGTGCAGTGGAACTGCCTGATCTGACATATTTTGCGGACAATGGTCTCGGGGTGGCAGCATACGAAGATGGAAAGATGCTGGGGTTTCTATGCTGCACGGAACCCTTTGACCATGCGTTTGGCTCCACGGATGCCAGGGGAGTCTTTTCCCCCATGGGAGCTAACGCGGCAGTAACGCAAGACAGAGATAAAATATATGCTGCCATGTACCAGCATGCCGCGCAGAAATGGGGAAAGGCCGGGGCAGTCAGCCATGGCATCTGTTTATATGCTCATGAGGAAGCTGCGCAGCAGCAGTTTTTCAGGTACGGTTTTGGCCTGCGCTGCATAGACGCCATCCGAACTATGGAACCGATCGTCTGTAATCTTAACGAAGGTTATGAAATGGAGGAACTAACCGGAGAGACCATTGATACAGCATATCCACTGGAGGTCATGTTGAACCGCCATTTTTACAGCAGCCCGCTTTTTATGAACCGGCCTTTGGCTTCCCGTGAAGTATTCTGCAGTACATTTACAGCAGATCAGGGCAGGTGCTTTCTGACAAAATACAAAGGAAAACCATGTGCATATCTCATGATATCACAGTCAGGTGAAACCTGTATCACGGAAATTCCGGAATATCTGCATATTACAGGAGCATACTGCCTTCCGGAATACAGGGGCAGAGGTGTTTTCCAGAATCTTCTGAGTTATGCGGTAAATCTGTTAAAAAAAGAAGGCTATACCTGTCTGGGGGTAGACTACGAGAGCCTGAACCCGGCAGCGTATGCCTTCTGGCAGAAATATTTTGCTACGTATACCCACGGCCTTGTACGCCGAATAGATGAACATATCCTGCAGGTATTATAAGGATCCTTGATTACCGCTTATGATTTTTGCGGGATAGGGAAGGTTCATCTGCGGTAGTCACTGAATGAAAAGGCAGCTGCCATTGTATTCGTGACTGCCGCAATGTTCAGACAGATGCACCGCTTTATCCAAGATATCCTTTTAAGAGCAGGAATGTATTCAGAACGCCGTCCACATGGCTTCTCTCGTACCCGTGTGAAGCATATACCCCGGGACCGATCAATCCATGCCGCACATCATATCCTGCGGTAAGTGCCACATCTGCATCTGACCCATAATGAGGATACACATCTACCGCATACGAAAGCCCCATATCCCGGGCTGTTTTCACCAGTGATGTAACTAAATCATAATTATAGGGCCCCCTGCTGTCCTTGGCACAGATAGATACCTGCCGCTCTGTGCAGCTAAGCCCCTCACCGACACATCCCATGTCCACAGAGATCACCTCCGTCACCCCATCCGGAACAGAGGCAGCTCCGCCGTGGCCCACCTCCTCAAATACGGTCATATGCTGATAGACTCTGTTTGCCAGCGTTATCTTTTCATCCTTCACATATTTTGCATAACCCAGTAAAACAGCTGCACTGAGTTTGTCATCCAGAAAACGGCTTTTAATATATCCCGATCTGGTTATCACTGTTCTGGGATCAAAACATACATAATCCCCTGTGGAGATCCCAAGTGCGGCTGCAGCCTCCCTGTCAGCGATAGGTTCATCCGGCACGATCTCCAGGGTATCAAATGTTCTTCCGGTCTTATCATACTCCCCGTTTACATGGACCGAAGCATTGACAAGCTGGCAGGTTCCCTCATAAATACCGTCAAAACGGGTAATGATCCTGCAATTTTCCGCCTCTGCATTATTGGCGTTCATTCCGCCTATAGGTGTGATCTTCAGCCGTCCATTACTCTTGATCTCTGAGACCATAGCACCCAGGGTATCCACATGTGCTTCCAAAAGGACCCCGTTTGCCCTGTCACCGCTTTCCAGGTCCACCAGCACGCCCCCTTTGACGGTTTTTTCAGGGAGATATCCCAATCTTTTATATTCCTCCATCAGATAATCCGTAACTTCCTGTGTGTATCCCGACGGACTGTCAATTGCCAGAAGCATTTTCATCTGTTCCAGTATGTATTCTAAATATTTGTCCATAATAAATTCTCCTCCTGATCTAAAAACAGAGTGCATACCGTTTTCAACAGCAGGCACCCTGAACAAGTTACAATTCAAGCGCAGCATTTTTCTTTTTTGCCGCGGCTCCATCTTTTTTATGTTTCATCCAACGCGCTAAATATACAAACGGTGTGTCAAGCAGACTGGTGAATACAAAAATCACATAGCTGGAAACACAGATATGCAGAAGCACCGGGAGCGGATACATGCCCCAAAATGCACCAAAGGTATATAACACGGTATTCAAAAGCTGCGATACCAAGGTGGAACCGTTATTACGCAGCCATAAAAAACTTTCCGCATCTCCAAACCGTTTTGTGGTAAATGCCCACCATTTATGATAGGCCCACACATCAAATTTCTGAGACACCGCGTAAACCAGCAGACTGGCAAAAAGCAGGCGCGGTGTGTTGGAAAAGATCGTATGGAACGCGGGACTTGCCCAGTCGTTAGCTGAAGGTGTATATAAAAGCCACATCTGGGAAACCAGTATAAAACAGCAGGAGGTACAGATTCCCAGGTTGACGGCTTTCTGTGCCTGTTTCTTTCCGCCGACCTCACTGATAATATCGGTCACAAGAAAAGACGAGGCAAACAGTACATTTCCCAGGGTCTGCTCCATGCCAAAAGCCTTCACCATGAGCAACACTTCAATGTTGGCAGTGATGGTACAGAAAACAGTCCATCCATACAGGCCGGACACATCAAAAAAGTAATATGCCAGCAATACAAAACTATAGATCAGTACCAGGGATACAATTAACAAAATTTCATTACTCATATTTGTCACCTACCCCAAATTCCGTATTTTCCATCAGGATATCAACCCGCTCATTCCCTATATAAACAGGATAAAGAGTTTGGGCAAATATCCGTATCACATCCCTGTCCGGCTTCATTTTAGTGGAATTCTCCACCATAACATTGATGCAGATCCTCTCAAAGAAAGAAAGCCCTGTCTCAATATCACTTTTCATAGAAGCATACGTCTGACCTGTAAGGCCGAACAACAGACATACTTCGTCTGCGTATTTGGCAATTTCTCGGGGAGAAGCGGCAGCAATTCCCTTTTGGAGAACCTTTTCACGAAATTCCTCATCAAAAGTCTCCACCCCCATCTTGATCTTCAGACAGATACCTTTTTCTGCGAAAAAATCACGTGCTGCCTGGATCGCATCCTTATGCATCCAGTGACATTCAAAATGCAGCTCCCGTATCCCTCTTTCCGCACAGACCTCACGAATCAGTTGTAAAGTCCTCTCATCCAGGTCACAAAAACTACCTGAGTTGATCACTTCCAGTCTGTGAAAACAGCCTGTGACCTTAGCAAGCTCGGCCTGATTCAAATGAAAGTTGGCTTCCTCATCCCTGGAAAAATCCAGATGATAATCACAGAATGTACAGCGGCGCCATTTACAGCCGCTTCCCCGAAGGAGCAAAATCTCCCGGGGATTCTTTTCCCGTATGACACTATAACGGTTACTTGGTTCCTGAATACTCATTTTTTTCTCTCCTTAGTTTTATTTATAGACAGGATGGTTACGAACTGTCTTTTTGGAATCCACCAAAAAACAGGGGTTTCCATGAGGCACATTCTAGCAGAAAGCCTGCAAAAATACAAGGGAAAATCATTGACGTAAGACGTCTATCTGTACTATACTAAGCCATAGATAACTTTACGTAACTATTCAGTAGGTCTGCGCATTCACTGCGCTGACCGTAAGAAAGTGTACCACGGCCAAGCAAAAATCCCATCGCCAAGGCGATTTTGCATGGATTCTTGTCTGTAACTGTGAGGATACTGAACAGTTATAACTTTACATAACATATCAAGGAGGACTTTTAAATGAAATGTCCATTTTGCAATCAAGACAACACCCGTGTCATAGATTCCAGACCGGTTCCAGATAATAATTCCATCCGAAGAAGGAGACAATGTGACGAGTGCGGCAAGCGCTTCACCACTTACGAGAAAATAGAGACGATCCCTCTGGTGGTCATCAAAAAAGACCAGAGCCGGGAGCAATACGACCGCACCAAAATCCAGGACGGCATCATGCGTGCCTGCTACAAACGTCCAATCTCGGTGGAACAGATTGAGAAGATCATCGACGAGATCGAAACTGAAATCTTCAACAAAGAAGACCGTGAAATCCCCAGCACCCAGATCGGTGAGATCGTCATGGACAAACTAAAAGACCTAGACGCCGTAACCTACGTCCGCTTCGCCTCCGTCTACCGCGAATTCAAAGACGTAAACACCTTCATGGACGAACTAAAAAAAATCCTGAATTAATTTTAAACAAAGTGCGTTCATCATAAATTACGCAAAATAAATATCATCCTCACCTATTTACTAAGCCCACCCATCAAACCTTCCGAAGCCATCCCGCTGCACCCCGCCAACACTCTCCCCCGGCAACATTATTTTTTCAGCCAAAACCTACAGGATTTGGAGGGGATGCGGGGGCCTGGGTGCGGGGGAAAATTCAGTAGGTTTAGTGGAGCGGCTGGCAGATCCACCTGCGGCAGTCACTTAATGAAGAGGCCGCTGCCGATGAATTTAGTGAATGCCAGCAGGTTAGCTGCCTGCCAGCGGAACGTCGGATGAATCTTCCCCCGCACCCAGGCCCCCGCATCCCCTCCAAATCTCGTAACCTCCCCATGTATCCTAAATAATACTTGCAATCCCCCCATCATTTCGATACAATAACCATGACAATTAAATAATGAGGGAACTTCTAATGTTTAAAGGAGAAACCATGAAAAGAGCAAGATTAATTTTAACACTTCTCTTTGCACTTACCCTGACTACTGTACTCGGCGGCTGCCAAGACAAAAAGGAAAGCGGTAAAGAGTCCAAAAACAACGAAAGTTCCACAGAAACAAAAGCGGAACCAACCATGGGAGGTTCCATTGTAGTAGGAATTCCTCAGGATATAGAGGATAGTCTTGACCCACACAAATCGGTAGCGGCAGGAACCAAAGAAGTCCTATTCAATATTTATGAAGGCTTAGTAAAGCCGGATGAAAAAGGCAATTACATGGATGCAGTAGCCCAGTCGCACACCATTTCAGAGGATGGCAGGACCTACACCTTTACACTGCGTGAAGGCGTAAAATTCCACAATGGAGCGGACGTTACCGTAGACGATGTGAAATATTCGATCGAGCGATGCGCCGGTATCACGGAAGGAACAGAACCGTTGATAGCGGCGTTTTCTAATGTGGAAAACGTTGAAACTCCCGATGACAAAACCATTGTCATCCATTTAAAAGAAGCCGACACAGAATTCCTGGCATACCTGATCGTGGCAGTTATCCCAAAAGATGTGCAGGACCTGGCAACCAATCCGGTGGGCACAGGCCCGTTTATGTATGAGTCCCGCTCCCCTCAGGAGAATATTAAGATCAAAAAATTCGCAGACTACTGGGATAGTGAGCATCAGGCATATCTGGATGAAGTTACCTTCAAAGTGGTAAGTGACAGCAATGCCATTGTGACGGGATTAAAAGGCGGCTCCCTGGATATGATGGCACGTATTGACTCCAACCAGTCTGCCCAGCTCAAAGGTGAGGATTTTACCATCTATGAAGGCGGCATGAATCTGGTACAGGCACTATATCTGAACAATGCGGAAGCCCCCTTTGATGATATAAAGGTACGTCAGGCTCTCTGTTATGCAGTGAACCGTCAGGATGTCCTGGATATGATCGCAGACGGAAAAGGAACCATAATCGGCAGCAGTATGTTCCCGGCTTTTGACAAATACTACATGCCTGAACTTGCAGACAAATACCCACAGGATGTGAAGAAAGCAAAAGAACTGCTGGCTGAAGCCGGATATCCGGATGGATTTGACATGACCATCACCGTACCGTCCAATTACCAGCAGCATGTGGACACAGCCCAGATTTTGGTGGAGCAGTTAAAACAGATCGGTGTCAACGCAGAGATCCAGCTTGTGGAATGGGACAGCTGGCTCAGTGATGTGTACGGTGACAGGAAATTCCAGTCCACTGTAGTTGGTGTGGATGCAGCTTATTTAAGCGGCCGGGCCCTGCTGGAGCGCTTTACCTCAGATGCTTCCAAAAACTTTATAAACTTCAGCAATGAAGAGTATGATAAACTCTATCAGCAGGTAAAGAAAAGCACAGACGACGAGGAACAGACAGAACTTTACAAAAAGATGGAAACCATTCTGGCGGATGATGCGGCAAATGTCTACATCCAGGATATGGCATCAGAGGTTGCACTGAGAAAGTCATACGGCGGCTTTACATTCTATCCTTTGTATGTGCTGGATATGGCAAAGATTTATAAGATAAAATAAAGAATGGGACACGGAAAAGGAGAAAGACAGAATGAAATATATTGTGAAAAAAATAGGTACTCTCATTATAACATTGTTAATTGTCTCTTTTCTGTCTTTTATGGCCTTTTCCGTGATTCCCGGTGACGCAGCAAAATCAAAACTGGGAACAGAGGCCACAAAAGAACAGGTAGAGGCATTACAGCATGAGATGGGGTTAGACAAACCGGTGCTTGTCCGTTACGGTCTGTGGCTAAAGAATTTTGTGACCGGCGATATGGGGGAATCCTACAGCTATTCCATGCCTGTTCGGGATATGCTGGCAGATAAAATACCGATCAATATCACTATGGTGCTGATAGGATTTTTAATTATCCTGCTGTTTTCCATTCCGCTCGGTATTTTTACTGCACAGCATGAGGGCGGCAGGCTTGACCGCCTTCTCATGACCTGTAATCAGGTGATCATGTCAGTACCCGGATTTTTTCTGGGTATCTTGATCACGTATTTGTTCGGACTGGTGCTCAGGTGGTTTACGCCCGGCGCGTATGTATCCCCCTCAGAAAGCTTCGGGGGATTTCTGGCATACCTCATAGCACCCAGTATAGCCATCGCACTCCCCAAAAGCGCAATGGCAGTGAAGATGCTGCGCAGTTCTGTGATCACACAGCTTCGTATGGACTATGTGCGGACTGCCTACAGCCGGGGAAACAGGGCAGGACGGGTCCTCTACAGGCATGTTTTGAAAAATGCACTGATCCCGGTGCTCACTTTCTGGGCTATGACCATTGCCGATATTATGGCAAACAGTATCATTCTGGAACAGGTATTTACCATTCCCGGTATGGGCAGTCTGTTGATCACTTCCATATCCAACAGGGATTACCCGGTTGTCCAGGGAATCATTGTGCTGATCGCGGCTATGGTGGTTATCATAAATTTCGCAGTGGATATTTTATATGGAAAAATAGACCCACGGATCCGCATGGATGCATAGGCAGGAGGAGAGAAGATGAGAAAAGACAGAAAAAAAATGCCAGGCAATTTGTTCGTCGGCGCTTCCCTTGCAGGATTCATGCTGTTGTTTTTATTGATCGGACTTTTGTATACCCCTTATGATCCGGATGCCATGAGCGGCGGAGCAAAATTTGCGGCACCTTCTTTGGCCCACCTGTTTGGATGTGACCAGTTTGGGCGGGATATTTTAAGCCGTGTCATGAAGGGGACGGGAACCACCTTTTTTGTGGGTGCGGCAACGGTCCTAATCGGAGGCGGGGCCGGACTTTTGGTGGGTGCGTTTACCGGATATTTTGGCGGGTGGCTGGACGAGGTGCTGATGCGTTTCAATGACGCTGTGGTTTCGTTTCCCAGCATTTTGCTGGCACTGGTATTTATCAGTATTTTAGGACCGGGAAAATATAACGTGATCCTGGCCCTTGGCGTGGTATTTATCCCAAGCTTTGCCCGTATGACCAGAAGTGAATTTATTTCCCAGAGGGAAATGGATTATGTAAAAAGTGCGAGACTGATGGGCGCATCCCATCTGCGGATCATTTTTGTGCATATTCTTCCCAATACGCTTCCCACAATTCTGGCAACGGCTGCCATTGGATTTAACAATGCTGTTTTGGCTGAGGCGGGGATGAGTTATCTGGGGATCGGCGTGCAGCCGCCGGATGCCAGCCTTGGAAGAATGCTGTCGGAATCCCAGGCGTATCTGGCAACAGCCCCCTGGTGTGCCCTGTTTCCGGGGGTGGCAGTTATCCTCCTGGCACTGGGATTTTCTTTACTGAGTGATGGTCTGCAGAAGAAAGGCGGGAAGTGATATGGCGTTATTGGAAATAAAAAATCTGGCAATTGAATTTCATGATACAGTCCCGCCTACGAAAATTGTGGAGGACATTTCTTTTTCTATGATGGAAGGAGAAATACTGGGGATTGTAGGAGAATCGGGTTCCGGAAAAACACAGACAGCTCTGTCTGTCATGGGACTTTTGGGGGAACACGCAAGAATGCCTAGGGGAGAGATCCTGTTTCAGGGCAGGGATATTCTGAAAATGCCAAAAGAAGAACTCTGGAGTATCCGGGGAAAAGAAATAGGCATTGTTTTTCAGGAACCCATGACTTCCTTAAACCCGGTAATGACAATCGGTGAACAGGTGGAAGAATCCATGGGCATCCACAGCTCTTACAGCGCACAGGAGCGAAAAGCAAAGGCTCTGGCGATGATGAAAAATGTGGAGCTTCCCAATCCGGAACTGTTGTACGGAAAGTATCCCCATCAGCTCTCAGGCGGTATGCGGCAGCGGGTCATGATCGCGGCAGCGCTTGTGATGGAACCTAAACTTTTGATCGCGGATGAGCCAACCACAGCATTGGATGTGACCATACAGGCACAGATCTTAAAACTCCTTCAGAGAATCAATAAAGAACAGGGTACGGCAATCCTCTTTATCTCCCATGATCTGGGAGTTATCCGCCACCTCTGCAGCCGTGTCATTGTGATGAACCGGGGGGAGGCCGTGGAACAGGGGAATGTGCAGGATATATTTGAACATCCTTCCATGGAATATACCAAGAAGCTTCTGGCTGCCATACCAAACCGAAGGACCTCGCTTAGAAAACGGGCGGCAGTGAAACAGGAAAGGAGTGATGGGTGATGGGACCTGTACTGGAAGTGAAGCATGTAAGCGCATCTTACCGGGAAGGCAGGATAGAGCAGCAGGTTTTAAAGGATGTTGATCTTATTGTCCGGGAGAATGAGATCCTGGGGCTTGTGGGGGAGAGCGGATGCGGAAAAACCACGCTTTCCAAAGCAATCTTAGGATTTGTGAATGTGCAGGAAGGTGAGATCATACATCACACGAAACATCCGCAGATGATATTCCAGGACCCATATTCTTCCCTCAATCCGGGAAAACGAGTGGAGTGGATTCTGGAGGAACCGCTGCGCATGCAGAAAGTTCCAAAAGAGGAGCGCCGAAGAAGAGTCCTGGCTATGGCAGAAAAGACGGGGCTTTCCGAGGAACATCTGAAGCGGCATCCCCGGGAATTGTCCGGCGGTCAGCGCCAGAGGGTGAGTATAGCGGTTTCCCTACTCCAGGGGGCACGGTTTATTATAGCGGACGAACCGGTATCCGCATTGGATGTGACGATCCAGAGGCAGATCATGGAACTGATCATAAAGCTTCAGGAGGAGATGAAGTTCTCCGTTCTTTTTATTTCCCATGATCTGAATGTGATCTACCAGATGTGCGACAGGGTTCTGGTGATGAAGGACGGAAGGATTGTGGAGGAAGGGGATGTGGAGGAGGTCTTTTTAAATCCCAAAGCTGCATATACAAAAGAGTTGATGGCAGCAACATTGGATGTGGAAGGAATGTGACATTTGGCGGACGCCGGGTCTGGTCATAAGCCTGCCTGAAACGCCCGTACAGGCAGGCTTTATGACCAGACCCGGCTGTTTTTCTAAGAAGCCAGTGTAATTTATAGGCCCTTCTGTCCGTGTTTTATCCATTTATTTGATGACTAGCGATTGCCAACTGTCCCACATTCAAAGTCAGCCGAACCCGGCCGCGGGCTTCCCTGCACGGGCGTTTAGGAGCGTTTAGAGAAGCTTACAAGATCCATGCGTTAGCAAGCACTTAGTGAAGAGCCCTAAGGCGATGAACTTAGTGCGGCTTACGCATTAGCTTGGAAGTTCTCTGCTCCCGCCCGTGCAGGGAAGCCTGCGGCCGGGTTCGGCGTCCGGGATACATTCCCTAACGGTTACAAACATAGCACTTTTTAACATATAAAAAGCATCATGCCGCTTGCGTTTTCCACGGCGAAGTGATAAAATTTTCAACATGATCAGCAAAAATTTTCCATTTGATACAGATAGGAAAGAAATTGTCTGAGTAGACTTCACGGCAGCCGCGTGAAAAAAGATATGCCTGAAAGGGTATATATAATGCTCCCAGAGGAATATATTGGGAAAAATGGAGAGGAGAGCTAACATGAGAACTTTTGATAAATCTTCAAAATTGGACAACGTTTGCTATGATGTCCGGGGACCGGTGCTGGATGAGGCGAACCGGATGCAGGAGAGTGGCATTGATGTTTTAAAATTAAACATCGGCAATCCGGCACCTTTTGGTTTCAATGCGCCGGAGGAAGTGATCCTGGATATGATCTACACACTCCGGGATTCTCAGGGATATTCAGATTCCCACGGGATATTTGCTGCCAGAAAAGCAATTATGCAGTATTGCCAGATCAAAAAAATAAAAGATGTTGCCCTGGAGGATATCTATACGGGTAACGGCGTCAGTGAACTCATCAATATGGTAACCCAGGGGCTTATTGATGACGGGGATGAGATCCTGGTACCTTCCCCGGACTATCCGCTGTGGACCGGCTGTGTGACACTGGCCGGAGGAAAGGCTGTGCATTATATCTGTGATGAGCAGTCGGACTGGTATCCGGATATAGAAGATATGCGCAGCAAGATCACGGATAAGACGAAAGCCATTGTGATCATCAATCCCAATAACCCCACGGGGGCTGTTTATCCGAAAGAGGTGCTGGAGGAGATCGCCGCCCTTGCCAGAGAGCATGATCTGATGATTTTCTCTGATGAGATCTATGACCGTTTGACCATGGACGGTGTGGTCCACCATTCTATCGCTGCCCTGGCTCCGGATGTGTTCTGTGTCACCATGAACGGCCTTTCCAAATCCCACATGGTGGCAGGTTTCCGCTGCGGATGGATGGTTCTGAGCGGACCGAAGGAGAGGGCAAAAGGGTATATTGAAGGGCTCAACATGCTGTCCAATATGCGCCTCTGCTCCAATGTTCCGGCACAGTCCATTGTGCAGACCGCCCTGGGTGGGTTTCAGAGTGTCCAGGAATACCTGCAGCCGGGGGGACGTATCTACGAACAGCGGGAATATATCTACAAAGCAGTCAATGATATTCCCGGACTGTCAGCTGTGAAGCCAAAAGCGGCTTTTTACATCTTCCCGAAGATAGACACAAAACGCTTTCATATTCTGGATGATGAGAAGTTTGTTCTGGACTTTTTGAAAGAGAAGAAGGTGCTCCTCACCCACGGCAAAGGATTTAACTGGGGGGAACCGGACCATTTCCGCATTGTCTATCTGCCTAATCTGGAACAGCTGAAAAGCGCGGCAGACAAGCTGGCTGATTTCCTGAGCGATTATCAGCAGAAGCTTTAAACATGGCACGCTCTGGGCCGGTCTTGTTGAAAGGAAGTGTAGTAATTAATGCAATGGATGAAAAAACTGCATGAGGCCCATAAGGAGGAGCATGATTTTTCCCAGGGAAATATCCCTGGGAATATTTTAAGGCTTTCGCTGCCGCTTATGGCAGGGCAGTTTATCAATGTGCTTTACAGTATTGTGGACAGAATGTACATAGGCCGTATTCCGGGGGCAGACTCCTCTGCTCTGACCGGCGTGGGGGTCTCGTTTCCCATTATCACGGTGGTCATGGCGTTTGCTTTCCTGATCGGAACAGGGGGGCCTCCGCTCTGCTCCATCGCAAGGGGAAAACAGGAGGATGACAAGGCAGAGACGATCATGGGAAATGCCTTTGCCCTGGTGGTGATCGCCGGTGTTCTGATCATTATCCTGGGTCTTTTAGTGAAACGGCCTCTGTTGTATGCGCTGGGCGCAAGTGATGCCACATTTCCCTATGCAAATGATTATATCAGCATTTATCTGCTGGGCAGTGTGTTTGTTATGATCAGTATGGGGATGAATGGATTTATAAACTGCCAGGGGTTTGCGGGAATCGGTATGCTGACGGTACTGATCGGGGCTGTTATCAATATTGTGCTGGACCCTGTATTTATTTTCCTGTTTCATATGGGAGTCCGGGGAGCGGCAATTGCCACAGTTATCTCCCAGGCGGTATCAGCCCTGTGGATCGTGTGGTTCCTGACAGGCAGGCGGACCCTTCTCAGACTCAGGGCAGGGTGTATGAAGCTGAAGATCACATATGTGAAAGACATTCTGGCTCTTGGACTTTCCGGGTTTATCATGCAGGCCACCAACTGTATGGTACAGATCGTCTGCAACGTTACGCTGCAGAGCTTTGGCGGGGATGTC
Organism: Blautia marasmi; assembly: GCF_900258535.1. Lineage (NCBI taxonomy): Bacteria > Bacillati > Bacillota > Clostridia > Lachnospirales > Lachnospiraceae > Blautia > Blautia marasmi. Next base: position 177,299 of record NZ_OIWX01000001.1, on the reverse strand, counting down.
TATGTGGGTGTCATGACCATCATCAACTCTGTGCGGGAAGTTCTGAGTGTCCCTGTCAATGGTTTTACGCAGGGGGCACAGCCGATCATAGGCTATAATTACGGTGCGGGTAAATATGATCGGGTAAAACAGGGAATTAAATTTATGTCTGTCATCTGCATTGGATATACCACGGTGGTCTGGATCCTGACCATGCTGGTACCCGGCGCCTTTATCGCCATTTTCAATGGAAGCGGGGAACTGATGGAGGCAGGCGTCCATGCTATGAGGATCTATTTCTTCGGATTCTGTTTTATGTCCCTGCAGTTTTCCGGGCAGACGGTCTTTACAGGCCTTGGAAAAGCTAAACAGGCAATTTTCTTTTCCCTGCTCAGGAAGGCTGTGATCGTGGTGCCGCTCACCCTCATCCTGCCCCACATGGCCGGTCTTGGAGTAAACGGCGTATTTTTGGCAGAGCCAATCTCGAATTTTATCGGAGGCATTGCCTGTTTTGTTACTATGCTGTGTATTATGTGGCCTGCGCTTTCCAGGAAAAAAGCATGACGAAAAAAAGAATAGTGATCATGGATATGCATCGTGCGATTGACGAAATTATCGTCTGCACGGTGCTTTTTTTGGCTGTTTTTTCGTTAGCCGGGTGTAACAAAAAGATTAGACGGCTAATAAAATAAGATAAAGAAAATATAAAAAAAGGATAAAATGTAGAGGATTATATTGAAATATGATAAATATTGGGATAAACTAAGTTAGTCGACTAACTAATGAGAAGGGAGGCGGTAGAGATGATATGCAAAAATGATGACAGTCTGCAAAGTCTGTTTTTAAAAACGACCCATATGTATTTTGGCAGGGCCTACGATGCGCTGCGGGAGATGGATGTGCATCCCAGGCAGGTGCCCATGCTTCATCTGCTGGGGAAAAAAGAGGGATTGAGTCAGCGGGAAATATCACAGGAGATGAAAATAAAACCTCCCACAGTAGCGGTCTCAATTAAAAGAATGGAGAAATCGGGTCTGATCATCCGCAGGACGGACGAGAAAGATCAGCGCATGAGCCGTATTTATCTGAGTCCCAAAGGACGCGAGCTTACCGAAAATGTCCAAAAAATGGTGGAAGACAGTGAAAATGCCATTTTCCGCGGCTTTTCTGAGAGCGAAATCTGTCTCATGAAACGGTTTTTCAAACAGATGATCGAGAACCTGGAACAGACCAAATAAACTAAAAGGAGTGACACCATGATAAAAATGTTTCATTACATGAAAGAGCGCTGGTACTATATTGTGCTGATCATTGCTCTTTTATTCCTGCAGGCCAATTGTGACCTGGCTCTGCCGGATTACACATCAAAAATCGTCAACATAGGAATCCAGCAGAAGGGGATCGAGGATGGAGTTCCGGAAAAGATCCGGAAAGAGTCCATGGAAAAGCTGTTTCTGTTTATGGAAGAAAAAGATGTTGATACTGTAAAGGATGCCTATACATTAAAAGGTGATACTTATGAATTAAAGGAAATGCATACAGACAAGAGAGAAAAGCTGAACAGCATTTTCGGCATGCCCATGATGGCTGTGGAAGGGCTGGAAGAAGGCGGAGACCAGGTGGAGCAGATCAAAGAAAAGATGCAGCTTCCCAAGGACGCAGATCTTTTCCAGGTATTTTCACAGATGCCAAAAGAACAGCTTCTGGAAATGATGGATGCCATGACCTCAAATATGAAAGATATGCCGGACTCCATTGTGACACAGGCGGCTGTGCAGTATGTGCAGCAGGAGTACGAAGGACAGGGGATTGATGTGGATCAGATGCAGATCCGCTATATACTGATGTCCGGTCTTAAAATGCTGGGGCTGGCACTTGTCATCATGCTGGCAGCCATAACCGTTACATTTTTATCGGCAAAGGTAGCGGCAATCCTGGGACGGAATCTGAGAAACGGCGTGTACCGGAAGGTTATATCCTTTTCCGGTGAGGAGCTGAATCATTTTTCCACAGCGTCCCTGATCACCAGAAGCACCAATGATATCCAGCAGGTACAGCAGGTATTTGCCATGATTTTCAGGATCGTGCTCTATGCGCCGATTCTGGGTATCGGCGGTGTCTTAAAAGTTCTGCAGACTGACGCCTCCATGACCTGGATTCTGGGTGTGGCTGTTGTGGCAATACTGATACTGGTGGGACTGCTTTTTAAGATTGCAATGCCCAAGTTCACCAAACTGCAGTATATGATTGATGAATTGAATCTGGTTTCCAGGGAGATACTGACCGGTATTCCGGTCATCCGGGCGTTCAGCCGTGAGAAACACGAGGAGGCACGTTTTGAGGATGCCAATGACAGACTGACAAAGACCAACCTGTTTGTCAACCGCTGTATGACATTTATGATGCCGGCTATGATGCTGATCATGAATGGTATTACCATTTTGATCGTCTACAACGGAGCTCATGCAGTGGATAACGGAACCATGCAGGTTGGAAATATGATGGCATTTATGCAGTATGCCATGCAGATCATCATGTCCTTTTTGATGATCACCATGATGTCTATTATGCTTCCTAGGGCAAGCGTTGCAGCTAAGCGTATCAATGAAGTTATGAATACAGAGATTTCCATTCTGGATGGTGAGGCCGGTGCACTGCCGGACAAAGGATCCAAAGGGGAAGTGCGCTTTGAACATGTGGGATTCTCCTATCCGGGGGCTGATGAGGAGACACTTACGGATATTGATTTCTCAGCACATAAAGGTGAGACCGTGGCATTTATCGGAAGTACCGGAAGCGGAAAAAGCACCCTGGTGAACCTGATCCCGAGATTTTTTGACGTAACATCAGGGCGGATCCTGGTAGACGGAGTGGATATCCGGGATATGAAGCTCACGGATCTTAGAGACCGTGTCGGTTATGTTCCGCAGAAGGGTGTGCTCTTCTCCGGAACCATTGATTCCAATATCCGTTACGGAAAAGAGGATGCAACGGACGCAGAGGTACAGCGTGCAGCTGAAGTAGCCCAGGCTTGGGATTTCATCCAGGAGAAGGAAGAGAAGATGGAATCTGAAATATCCCAGGGAGGCACCAACGTATCCGGTGGTCAGAAACAGCGCCTCTCCATTGCCAGAGCCATTGCGAAACGTCCGGAGATCTATATCTTTGATGACAGTTTTTCTGCCCTTGACTACAAGACAGATGTGGTGCTCCGCCGTGCGCTGAAAAAAGAGACCAAGGATGCCACGACCCTGATAGTCGCACAGCGTATTAGCACAATTTTACATGCAGACCGTATTCTCGTTCTGGATGAAGGACGCGTGGTCGGTCAGGGAACCCATAAAGAGCTTTTGAAATCCTGTGAGGTATATCGTCAGATTGCCATGTCACAGCTGTCGGAGGAGGAATTGGCTAATGAGTAATACTGCGAGAAGACCGAGAGGGCCGATGGGTGGTCACGGAAAAGGAATGCCGGGGGAGAAGGCAAAAGATTTTAAGGGAGCCATGAAACGCCTGGTGAAATACATGGAACGGTATAAGTTCCGTTTGATGCTGATGATCCTGTTTGCTGTGGGAGGCACGGTATTTAATATTGTGGGACCTAAGATTTTAGGCAAGGCCACCACAGAGCTGTTTAACGGACTGGTGTCCAAGATAAACGGCGGCAGCGGGATCAATTTTGACAAGATTGTTCAGATTCTTTTGGGATGCCTCTGCCTGTACCTGGTCAGCGCCCTGCTGTCCTTTATCCAGGGATTTATCATGACCGGGATATCCAATGATGTGACGTACAGCCTGAGAAAAGATATTTCCCAGAAGATCAACAGAATTCCTATGAAATATTTTGAGAGCAGGACCCACGGTGAGATCCTTTCACGTATCACCAATGATGTGGATACTCTGCAGATGGGGATCAACCAGAGTGTGACCCAGCTCATCACCTCCTGCACCACATTGATCGGTGTGCTTGTGATGATGCTGAGTATCAATGTATGGATGACACTGGCTGCACTGCTGATCCTGCCTATATCCATGGCGATTATCAGTAAAGTCATGAAACATTCTCAGAAATATTTCCAGGCACAGCAGAAATATCTGGGTGAAGTAAACGGGCAGGTGGAAGAAATATACAGCGGACACAACGTGGTAAAGGCCTTCAACAAGGAAGAGTCCGTGATCGGTGAATTTGAAAAGACAAATGAAAAGCTGTACAGCTCTGCATGGCGTTCCCAGTTTTTCTCAGGCATGATGATGCCTATCATGCAGTTTGTGGGAAATCTGGGGTATGTGATGGTTGCCCTTCTGGGTGGATTTATGGTAATTAAGAGTAAGATCGAAGTGGGTGATGTGCAGGCGTTTTTCCAGTATATCAGAAACTTTACGCAGCCTATCCAGCAGATCGCCCAGGTGACAAATATGCTGCAGTCTTCAGCCGCTGCATCTGAGAGGGTATTTGAATTTCTGGATGTTGAGGAGGAAGTGCAGACTGTGGAAAATCCCGCAGATGTAAGCCATATTGACGGCAATGTGGAAATCTGCCATACTTCTTTTGGCTATGACCCGAATAAGATCATTATCCACGATTTCTCTGCTTCCGTAAAAGCAGGGCAGAAAGTGGCAATCGTAGGACCGACGGGTGCCGGCAAGACGACTATGATCAAGCTGCTGATGCGGTTCTATGATGTGAACACAGGAGAGATCCTCATTGACGGTCATAATATTAAAGACTTTAACAGAAGTGAGCTGCGGGAACTGTTCGGTATGGTACTGCAGGATACCTGGCTGTTCCACGGGACCATTATGGAAAATATCCGCTATGGACGGCTGGATGCCACAGACGAAGAGGTGATCGCAGCGGCGAAAGCAGCACACGCACATCATTTCATTATGTCACAGCCGGGCGGTTACCAGATGGTGCTGAATGAGGAGACAAACAATATTTCCCAGGGACAGAAACAGCTTCTGACTATTGCCAGGGCCATCCTGGCGGATAACAGGATCCTGATCCTGGATGAGGCTACTTCCTCTGTGGATACCAGAACAGAAGAACGGATTCAGAAGGCCATGGATAACCTGATGAAGGGCAGGACCAGCTTTGTGATTGCCCATCGTCTTTCTACGATCCGGGATGCGGATTTGATTCTGGTCATGAAAGACGGAGATATCATTGAACAGGGTACCCATGAAGCACTGCTTGAGGCAGGCGGATTTTATGCGAATCTGTATAACAGCCAGTTTGAGAGGGCTGAGGCGATGTAAATGCATTTCGACATTCTGCACGCCATGCTTTGCGGTATGTTTACTCCCAATTCGGACAGCGCAGCCCGCTGCGCCTTCCTTTTGGATGTCAAAAACACAGGACAAAGGTCAAAACGCCGGACCTTTGTCCTTTTTTTGATTTAATCCTTCTGCCGGATAGTTCCAAAGAGAAAGATAAGACAGGCAAAATTACCGTATTGCCGCTCTTGGTCTCCTGAGCGTGTGTGGCAAAGGGGATGGAAACTGTCTTTTTTGACTTGCGATTTAAAGCGTAACAGTTTAAAGCGATAAATAAAATAACCATAAAGTTATTGACAAAGTAAGGGCGGGGGAGTATTATGAGGGATATCAAAGTGAGATTGAGGTTTTATTATGTCAGCAGAAATGAACGTATGGACAAAAGCATATTATTTTGGCTTTCTGGGTTATTTTTATAACGCAGGTTCTTTTTGCTACGGTAAAACATCTGTTTCATAAAGTCTTTTAGATTATAAAAGATAGTGAAAGCTGACCGGTGTTTGCGCGTAGCAGACATCGGTTTTTTATGTTTAAAATTTATTATATGGAGGATTAGGAATATGATCATTGTATTGAAAAAAGGCGCGGATGACAGAAAAGTGGAGGAACTGAAAAAGAGTCTGCTGGAGAGAGGTCTGAAGCTTCACTTGTCAGAAGGACTGGATACCACGCTGATCGGATTGATCGGAGATACCACAGAGCTGCAGGAAGACCAGTTTGAGGCTCTGGAAGTAGTGGAGTCTGTAAAGAGGATCAAGGAGCCTTACAAGAAGGCAAACAGAAGCATGCATCCTGCAGATACAGTGATCGACGTGTGCGGAAGGAAGATCGGGGGCGGGAATTTTCAGGTGATCGCAGGTCCCTGTTCTGTGGAGACAAGAGAGCAGATGATTGAAGTGGCGGAGGATGTGAAAAGGTCCGGTGCAGGGCTTTTGAGAGGAGGGGCATTCAAACCCAGAACATCCCCGTACTCTTTCCAGGGTCTGGGGGATGAAGGGCTGAAGCTGCTGCTGGAGGCTAAGAAACAGACCGGGCTTCCCATTGTCACTGAGATCATGCGTCTGGGACATTTGGATTTATTTGAGGATGTGGATGTCATTCAGGTGGGTACCAGAAATATGCAGAACTTTGAACTGTTGAAGGAACTGGGAAAACTGAAAAAACCCATTCTTCTCAAACGCGGCATGGCCAACACTCTGGACGAACTGCTTATGAGTGCGGAATACATAATGGCAGGCGGCAATGAGAACGTGATCCTCTGTGAGCGGGGTATCCGTACCTTTGAAACTTCCATGCGGAACACACTGGATATCTCCGCAATCCCTATGCTGAAGAAAAAGACACATCTGCCTGTCATAATCGACCCAAGCCATGCGGCAGGGATCCGTTTCATGGTAGAGCCTCTTACTATGGCGGCTATCGCGGCGGGAGCTGACGGAGTGATGATCGAAGTGCACAATAATCCGGAAAAAGCACTGTGTGATGGAATGCAGTCTTTGACACCAGCCATGTTTGACGATATAATGCAGAAAGTGAAGAAGACAACAGAATTTTTTGGAAAGGTAATGTAATTGCATGAAATCATTAGTTATAGCAGAAAAACCATCCGTTGCCCGGGATATAGCCAGGGTACTGGGATGCGGCAAAAAATTAAACGGCGCCATGGAGGGCGGCAGATATATTGTGACCTGGGCTCTGGGCCATCTGGTCACCTTAGATGACCCGGAAGGCTATGACAAAAAGTACAGAGAGTGGAAAATGGAGCACCTCCCTATGATCCCAAAGAAAATGGAGCTTGTGGTGATCAAACAGACAGCCAAACAGTACAATGCTGTCAAAACACAGCTCTACAGAAACGATGTGGGAGAGATCATCATTGCCACCGACGCCGGACGGGAGGGAGAACTGGTAGCCCGATGGATCCTGGAAAAAGCAAACTGCCGGAAACCCATCAAGCGTCTGTGGATATCCTCAGTCACTGACAAGGCAATCCGGGACGGGTTTGCCCACTTAAAAGACGGAAGAGACTACAATAACCTTTATGCTGCCGCCGTCTCCCGCGCAGAAGCTGACTGGCTGGTAGGAATCAATGCCACAAGAGCTCTGACCTGTAAATACAATGCCCAGCTCTCCTGCGGCCGTGTCCAGACACCAACCCTTGCCATGATAGCAAAACGCGAAGAGGAGATCAGAAACTTCAGACCCGTTGATTTCTATGGTATGACGGTTCTCTCCGGAGGCATTCAGTTTACCTGGCAGGACAAAAAGAGCGGTTCCTGCCGTTCCTTCCAGCAGGAGAAGATGGAATCCCTGTTAAAAGAGGTAAGAGCAGGCTCCCTGACCATAGAATCCATTGACAAAACGGCAAAAAAGACCTTTTCACCGGGCCTTTACGATTTGACAGAACTCCAGAGAGATGCCAACAAAAAATTCGGTTTCTCCGCAAAAGAGACACTGAACATTATGCAGCGCCTTTACGAAAACCATAAAGTCCTCACCTATCCCAGGACAGACTCCCGCTATATAGGAAGCGACGTGGTGGGAACCCTGAAAGAAAGACTGAAAGCCTGTGCAGTAGGCCCCTACCGCAAACTGGCGGGCAGCCTCGCCATGAAACCCATAAAAGCCAGCAAATCCTTTGTGGACGATAAAAAGGTAAGCGATCATCACGCTATCATCCCCACAGAACAATTTGTTCAGCTGGACCACATGACAAACGAAGAACGCAAAATATACGATCTGGTGGTACGTCGTTTCTTAAGTGTTCTCATGCCGCCCTTTGAATACGAGCAGACAACAGTAAAAGCCCAGGCAGCAGGAGAAATCTTCCTGGCAAAAGGAAAAATAGTAAAAAGTCCAGGCTGGAAAGAAGCCTACGACAGCGGCTGGTCCGACGATGATGACGAGGAAGAATACGGCACAAACCGGGAACCGGCCTTAAAAGACCAGACCCTGCCAGCCGTGAAAAAAGGTGACACTTTCCCCGCCTCCAAAGCAGAGCTGATCACAGGGAAAACAAAACCTCCGGCTCATTTTAACGAGGCAACCCTGCTTTCCGCCATGGAAAATCCTATAAAATTCATGGAGAGCCATGATGCAAAAGCAGCCAAAACACTGGGAGAGACAGGGGGCCTTGGCACAGTAGCCACCCGTGCAGACATCATTGACAAACTTTTTAATACCTTCCTGATGGAGAAACGCGGCAAAGACATCTACATCACCTCCAAAGCCAAACAACTTCTGGAGCTGGTACCGGAGGACCTGAGAAAACCGGAGCTGACTGCAGATTGGGAGATGAAACTCTCCAAGATCGCAGACGGAAGACTCAAAAAAGAAGCCTTCCTCTCAGACATCAAAGACTACACCCAGGACATCATCCAGGAGATCAAAACCGGAGACGGCACCTTCCGCCACGACAACCTGACCAACACAAAATGTCCTGTCTGCGGCAAACGTATGCTCTCCGTTAACGGCAAAAACAGCAAACTCCTGGTCTGCCAGGACCTCGAGTGCGGTCACCGGGAAACCATTTCCCGCACCAGCAACGCCCGCTGCCCCAAATGCCACAAACGCATGGAGCTCTACGTCAAAGGCAAGGAAGAGACCTTCATCTGCCCCTGCGGCTACAAAGAAAAACTCTCCTCCTTCCAGTCCCGCCGCGAAAAAGAAGGTGCCGGCGTCTCCAAAAAAGACGTCCAGAAATACCTATCCAAACAAAAAAAAGAAGCCGCCGAACCCTTAAACAATGCCTTCGCCGACGCCTTCGCAAAACTAAAACTATAATCATCAAAAATAGAATCCTGCCAGGGGCTTTCCAAAACACAACAACCAAGAAAGCCCCCGGCATCTATAAAATCAATCATAATTCACAACAAGCCTTTATCTTAGCCTTAGAAATCTTTATCCTTTTCTAATCTGGCCTTTATAAATATGGCTTTTATAAATATGACCTTTATATATATGACCTTTTATATATAACCTTTGGCATTACCACCATCACAACCATCCGCCCACAACAGTCAGATACACCCCTGGGATACGGGCCATGGAATATTGGGAGCGAGTGGATAATTTTCTTACGGAAAACAGCAGCCCGAATGGGGGAGAAAATTTGCTTACCAGAGCAAATTTTCAGCATGGCTGAGCAGCCGAATCATCAGATTCGGGTGCGGTTCCATGCGGTGCCCCCATTCGGGCTGCTGTTTTCCGTAAGAAAATTACCACAAGCGGACTATTCCGTGGCCTGTATCCCAGGGGTGTATCGTCCGTGAGCCACATATTCATCTACTCCTGCACATGCTCCAACCCCTGACTAAGTATAGTCTCCACATGTGCATCCGCCAAAGAATAATAAACCGTCTTCCCCTCCCGCCGAAACTTCACCAGCTTAATCTGCTTCAACACCCTAAGCTGATGCGAGATCGCACTCTGCGTCATATTCAGCACCGACGCAATATCACACACACACAATTCCCCGGCTGACAAAGCATACAAAATCCGAATTCTGGTAGGATCCCCAAAAACTTTAAACAGATCTGCCAGACCATACAGCGTATTGTCATCCGGTATTACCTTTTTTTGTATATGTTCATGCTTATGCACACAATCACACACATCTACCGTTTCATCCATTTTCATAAACAAATCATTCCTTTCATTCCTTTAGTTTATAGGAAAAAAACCTTTTCTGCAAGTATATCCAATGCAAAAACACGGTCATGTCTGATAAATTTATAGAATGTTTAGAAAAATTTTTCTTGTTACCTGCCTTTTCTTATGGTAAAATATCGTTATGCTAAAGCGATGAAGATAAAAGAACAAGGGGGAATCTAAAATGGGATTTAATATGAAAGTAACACCTGAAATCGAAGCCCTTACAAAGATTTGCGAGGATCACAGCAAGATGGACGTGTCCCTCTATGCGAAGTATGATGTAAAGCGAGGCCTGCGTGATATCAATGGAAAGGGCGTTCTTGCCGGACTGACCCAGATATCCAACATAGTCTCGAACAAAGAAGAAGACGGTAAATCAGTTCCCTGTGACGGAGAGCTGTACTACAGAGGCATCAACATTGAAGAACTGACCAAAGGCTTTTTACAGGAAAAGCGTTTTGGATTTGAAGAAGCTACATACCTGCTGTTATTCGGAACGCTTCCAACACAGGAGCAGCTGGACGATTTCTGCAAGATTCTTGGAGATCAGAGATGCCTGCCGCGGAATTTTGTCCGCGATGTTATTATGAAGGCTCCCAGCAGGGACATGATGAATACCCTTTCAAGGAGTGTTCTCACCTTATATTCCTACGATACGAACCCGGAGGACATATCACTTCCTAATGTACTCCGTCAATGCATCAATCTTATCAGTATTTTTCCGATGCTGTCCGTTTACGGATATCAGGCGCACCGCCATTATAACCAGAACAAGAGTTTATATATCCATCATCCGAAAAAAGAGTTGTCCACAGCAGAGAACATTCTCTTAATGCTGCGGCCGGATAAGAAATATACGCCGTTTGAAGCTACGATTCTGGATTTGGCTCTGGTACTGCATATGGAACACGGTGGTGGTAACAACTCTACCTTTACCACACATGTGGTTTCTTCCTCAGGAACAGATACTTACTCTGCCATTGCGGCAGCTCTCGGTTCCTTAAAAGGACCGAAACACGGCGGAGCCAACATAAAGGTTGTCCGTATGTTTGACGATATGAAGAAGCATGTAAAAGACTGGAAGGATGAGGGAGAAGTGTCCGATTACCTCAGAAAACTGCTCCATAAGGAAGCCTTTGATAAGAGAGGCCTGATCTATGGTATGGGGCATGCGGTATATTCCATTTCAGATCCCCGTGCGCAGATCTTTAAAAAGTTTGTAAAACAGCTTGCAGAAGAAAAAGGAAGGCAGAAAGACTATCAGCTTTATGAGATGGTAGAGCGTCTGGCTCCTCAGATCATCGGACAGGAACGCCATATCTACAAAGGTGTCAGTGCTAATGTGGACTTCTACAGCGGATTCGTTTACAGTATGCTGGAGCTTCCGCTTGAATTATATACACCGATGTTCGCCATTGCCAGAATTGTGGGATGGAGTGCACACCGTATGGAAGAGTTGATCAACACAGACAAGATTATCCGTCCGGCCTACAAAAATGTGCTGGAGACACAGCAGTATACAACTCTCACGGAAAGATAATACAAAAAGAATTGACAAACACCAGGGAAAACTGTTACCATCACGGTATACCACAGCACATTAAAATGCGGAAGCCGTGATGAAGATACGATTTTCAGGGAACGCGGCAGGGGATAGAAGCCATGCCGCGTTTTATTGTGCATACAGATAGGAGAGAATTAGAAATGTTTCGCACCTTTTTTCCGGATGAATATCTGGACTCCACATACGTCATAGATTTTGAAAAATTATATGCACAGGGGTACAGGGGCCTGATCTTTGATATTGACAATACCCTGGTGCCTCACGGGGCCCCTGCAGATGAGCGGGCAAAAGAATTGTTTATAAGACTTCAAAAAATCGGATTTCAGTGCTGCCTGCTGTCAAATAACCGGTATGAACGGGTTTCTTCCTTTAACAAGGATGTGCAGGTACATTTTATCGAGGATGCCCATAAGCCTTCCAGGAAAAATTACAGAAGGGCCATGGAGCTCATGGGAACTGATCTGAACACCACCGCATTTATTGGGGATCAGCTTTTCACAGATGTTTACGGTGCTAAAAGAACCGGCATGCACAATATTTTAGTGAAACCAATTCATCCAAAAGAGGAAATTCAAATAGTTTTAAAACGGAAACTGGAAAAAATTGTTCTTTATTTTTACAGGAAAGACCAAAGAAAGCGAAAAAACAGTTGAAAAATCGGATGAGGTATTATACAATGGAGTACAGTGGAAAAAGAGATGCTTTTCCAATGGAAGAATTTAAGGAGGAATATTCATTATGATATCAGCAGGAGATTTTAAAAATGGTCTCACTCTGGAAGTTGATGGCAATGTAGTACAGATTATGGAATTCCAGCACGTAAAACCTGGAAAGGGTGCTGCTTTCGTTAGAACAAAATTAAAAAATGTTATCAACGGCGGAGTTGTGGAGAAGACATTCAGACCTACTGAAAAATTCCCGCAGGCACGTATTGACCGTGTGGACATGCAGTATTTATATAATGATGGTGATTTATATTACTTTATGAACAATGAGACATATGATCAGATTGCCATTGACAATCAGACAGTAGGCGATGCTCTGAAGTTTGTAAAAGAAAATGAAACAGTAAAGATTTGTTCCTATAACGGAAATGTGTTCGCGATCGAAGCACCGTTATTCGTTGAACTGGATATCATTGATACAGAACCTGGATTCAAAGGCGATACAGCTCAGGGCGCTACAAAGCCGGCTACAGTTGAGACTGGCGCGGTTGTATATGTACCGTTATTCGTTGATCAGGGCGATAAGATCAAAATTGATACAAGAACAGGGGAATACCTGTCCAGAGTATAATTAAAACTGGTAAAACCAAGGCCTGGAAAGCTAAATTTCCAGGCCTTTGCTGATTTCGGCCTTCTGATCATAGAAGCTGCCTTCATGGCGGGCGCGCTGCCTATACGGCTATGAGTCTAAGTTAGCTGCAGCCATTGTTATCTCAATGATATTATGGAAAAATTGTCAGCGGGATGTGGAGAAAAAATGATATTCTTCCCCCTGCGCCCAAACGTCATCCAGATGGTTTTCTCTAAGAAAAGATAGTTTTTGGTCGTATTGTTTCATCTGCAGCTTCCGTCTTTGCTGCTGTCTGCGGAGACGACGCAGGAAGTTTCGATGAAATTCATCCAGGGGAAACAACCAGTCATCCAGTTCTCTATCAACTTTTATGGTTTCTCTCTGCTTCCAGGTATTATACGCCTGTACCGCTTTGTTGGAAGCCGCATATGACAAGCCGAAACGGAAGTGGATATCTTCTGCATTTTTACAGCCATAATGGCGGATGGCAACCCGGGGAGCCAGTATATTACTGGCAAAGCAGTCAGCGGTGTCCTCATTTTCCGGATCTTCACCTGTGTGCTGAAAGACACAGTGAGCCAGTTCGTGCATGAGGGAGAAGCGTATACGGCCTTGGACTGCTTTTTCGTTATAGGCTATAATACGGTTCCTCTGGTCACAAAATGCGTCATTAGAGGCTGAGATACAGAGGGCATAGATTTCCGTATTCAATTCTTTTAATCTTGAATATGTAATGGTTCTGAATTCATAATGCTTCAGGATGTCAACACAGGGAATGGGAAACTCCTTAATGCCGCATTCTCTGTAGACTTCCAGAATCATTTCTGCTATATAAACATAATCCAAAATAAACCGCTCCTAAATTACTCATCTATTTCGGACAAAAGCTGTATCAGGCGAAGTTTCTGTTCTTTTGACATTTTCTTTCCGTTTCTGGCTATGAGAAGTTCCACGTCATCGTAAGTTGGAGCGGGTTTCTCAAGTTCTCTGTGCACATCGTCAAAGTCATCCAGTGTAAGTCCAAGAACCCGGGCAATGGCTTTGAGGGTTTCCAGCTTTGGATCCCTTGTAACTCCGCTTAATATTTTGTCGAGTGTTCCTTTGGGAACACCGGATCTCTCGGAAAGCTCTGCAGTAGTCATTCCTAATTTCTTTTTATATTCCTCGATTTTTTCAAGACCCATTTCAGTATCCTCCTGTTAATCAGAGTTTACAGCCGTCAACGGAAAAAATCAAGAAAAAACAGTTGACTATAGTAATTAACGGTGATAATATAAAGAAATAGATAACCGTTAACGGAAAAATACAGTAGATACAAACATATGTTCGATAAAGGCATTATACCTCAAAGGTGCAGCAATGTCAATAAGAACTGATAAACCATCCAGTGAACATGATCTTAGTGTGGAATCTTTTACATGTCTGCACGGCGAGGGAAGAAAGCGGAGTGGTTTGACTGATGAAATGGGGTATATGGCATAATAGGCACTGATCACTGCCCGGACAGAGTTCAAGGGGGGATAAAAAGGAGGGCCGGGTACGCAATGACCCGGCAGTATGAAAAAGAAAAGATATATGAAAAAGGTTCTTGGCCTTTGTTAGCTATAACTATAAAGGAGAAATGTGAAGAAACTGTGGTGAAAAATTAAAAGAAGTGTGAAAGAAATGAAAAGAATTATGATAGCGCGAAGATACAGTATAAAGTTTAAAAAGGAATAGGAGAGATGACCGTTTTGGAATATTTAAAAAATATAGGTGTTGAGGAAAAAAATATGGGTATTAAAGTAAATGACCTTCCTAATTACATAGAGCACCCTGTATGGGACAGTCGTACCGGACGATGGCTGATCATCAAGTCCGTAGTATATGAGCAGGAGACGGCAAAGGTATATGCAACAGACGGAAGCTGCCGGGAAGTGCCTGTCGGTATGGGAGAGACCTGGCTTTGGAGAACCGAGGGACAGTAACTGTCCCTGGTCCTTGGGGCTTATAGATACTGAAGCATAATAAAATAAAAAATGGCAAAAAATGGCTTGAAAAAGCAAATGAATTCCTGTATAATGATATTTACATTTTTACAAAGATATAGCAATCCTATATCATCTTTCCTGCACGTTCGTGCAGTATTTTCCAATTGCAGAAAACAGAATATTTTTGGACTGTCAAAGGGAAGGGTCTGTCCATTTGCAGTCCTTAAATAGAAAGGACAGTATTGCTCACTGTCTGTTACACCTACACGGCAAAAAGCCTGCAGGCAGCAAAATGAAGAAAGAGAGGTTTACAGATGGACTACAACACATTCAAACAGGAGATACTCACCAGCCTGAAAAAAGAGGCAGGGGAAAAGATGGTCACTCTCCACAGAATCGAGAAAAATAATGGAAAGATTCTGGATGCTGTCACCATTATGGAGAGCGGCACACACATTGCGCCTACCATATATCTGGCAGATTTTTATGACTTTTTCAGTCATGGCATGTCTCTGGAGGAGGTGACACTCAAGATCCTGGAGCTTAACACAGAAAGGCAGGTGGAGGAAACAGAATTTCAGAATGCCGGATTTGAGGATTACAAAAGAGCCAGGAGCCATATCTGCTACAAACTGATCAACTTGGATATGAACAGGAAGCTTTTGAAAAATGTACCCTACATTCCATACCTGGACCTGGCTATTGTGTTTTACTACAGGCTTGAGGAAGAAGTTTTAAACGGGGCGAATTTTCTGGTTCATAACTGCAATCTGGAGTCCTGGGGGATTACGCTGCAGGACATATATGAGGATGCGCATAAAAATACAAGCCGCAGACTCCCCTTTACACTTCAGGGAATGGAAGCGCTGATCCGGGAGATGACAGGGGAAGAAGAACTTCTATCCTTTGGCTTTCAAAAAAGAGAGCAGATGTATATCCTTACCAATGAAGAAAAATATTTTGGCGCTGCAGCGCTGCTCTATCCTCATGTACTTTCTCACATCAGCAGGCTTCTGCACTGCAATTTCTATGTGCTGCCCAGCAGCATTCACGAATGTATTCTTGTGCCCGATTCCGGGCAGTTTTCCAAAAAAGAATTGGAGACAATGGTCAGAGAGGTCAATGAGACCCAGGTGGAGGACGAGGAAGTCCTTTCCCAAAATGTTTATTATTATGACGGTAAAAAGGGAGCATTAATCCTGTAAAAGTGGGGGATAACCGCCGAAAACTGCTGGTTTTCGGCGGTGTATGCCCAAATTTCCGTGTAAGGCTTTACAATTTCAGAAATATGTGGTAATATACTAGGGATGTCATTTCTAGGAAGACATATGCACTCGTAGCTCAGGGGATAGAGCAGTGGTTTCCGGTACCACGTGTCGGGGGTTCGAATCCCTCCGGGTGTGTTTGGTGCTTTGGGGAAAAGCATTGGAATAAGGGAATGAAGGGTAACAGTCTTGAAGGAGGACAAGGATGTTAGACAATTTCAGAGAATGGCTTTCAGACAATCTGAGGTATATTCTTCTGGGTCTGGCTATTTTGGTCGTTCTGGTGGTTCTGTTTTTCGGTATTAGGGCCCTGACGGGCGGTTCTTCAGAGAAAGAGAAGAAGCCGGATGCACAGACAGAGCAGCAGAAAGGGTCTGACGATACCAAGAAATCGAAAGATTCTGATGCTGATGCAAAAGCACAGGACGAAAAAAAAGAGGATGAAAACTCTTTGGAGAAAAATGCATACCCTGAAGTGAATTCTTTGATTGATGCATTTTATACAGCTTGGGGTGAAAAGAATGTTGACCGTATGAAAGAACTTGCGGACAGTTTTGACGCCACAGATGAAGCAAAAGTATTAAATGCAGCTTATATTGAAAGTTACAGTAATATCAATGTATATACAAAAAAAGGCCTTGCAGAGGACAGCTATGTAGTATTTGTTTCCTATGATTTGAAGTTTACGGATGTAGCCACACCGGCGCCGGGACTTGCACAGCTTTATGTGATCAAAAAGGACGACAAGTATATTATCCATAATGACAAGAATGATACCGAAGTCAATGAATATATTGACAAGACCAATCAGGATGAGGATGTGAAAAAGCTGATCAGTGAGGTGGAGACCAATCTGAACAAAGCTATGGAATCAGATGCAGATTTGAAAGCATTTGAGGAGCAGCTGGGACAGGAAACCAGTTTGGCTTCCATGGCGGATAATGGTGCTGAATTGACCACACAGGATGTCTGTAATATGCGTGATGAAGCAGGGACAGACGGAGAGATTCTCCAGGAACTGCAGGCAGGAACAAAAGTAACAAAGATTGATAATGCAGAAGACAATTGGATTAAAGTGGAGTATAACGGGCAGACCGGATATATTTACGGAGATTTATTACAGTAAATAATAGAAAGCACCCTTTTAAAAATTCCTATTCACAGAATGAAAACTGCTGTACAGTGAAATGAATCGCTGTACAGCAGTTTTTGTGTTTCTATCTTATAGCGCCGTATGCAATGCCGCCGTCGAGCGTGATTCCTTTGGCTGCTGCCAGTTCGCTGACAGTGACCATCTGGAAACCTTTGGCTTTTAGCGCCGGTACAATCATATCTACTGCGTCGGCAGTTGGACCGTGAATATCATGCATGAGGATCACATCCCCGTCCTGAGCTGCCATCACTGCATCGTACGTGCTCTGCGCGTCTCTGGTCTTCCAGTCCAGCGTATCTACAGACCACAGGACCATGGGAAGGCCCACGTTTGCTTTGGTAGTGGAATTGTAAGCACCGTAGGGAGGACGCACCAGGGTAGCACCACGGCCCACGATATCTGCTATATTACTGTTAGTAGAATTTACCTCATCCTGTACACCTGAGGCGTCCAGGGAAGCCAGACTTACGTGGTCATATGTGTGGTTGGCCAGCTCACAACCCATACGGTCCATCTTTTTGACTGCGTCAGGATAATTCGGAACATTTTTTCCCAGCATGAAGAACGTTGCTTTTGCCCCATTGGCCTGCAGGGTATCTAAAATCCGTTCCGTGTATTGTCCGGGACCATCATCAAAAGTCAGGGCAACCATAGGGCCGGAACCGGCAGCGGCAGTTTTTGCCGCTGCTTTGCTGTCCCAGACACCATTGTCCTTCAGGAAATAGGCTTTGCCGTCAACTGTGATCCATCCGGTAGCCATACTGCCGTCTTTGTTCAGATAGTACCAGTCTTTTCCTATCTGCAGCCAGCCCGTCTTTGCAGTACCGTCACTCTTCAGGTAATACCATTTTCCGTTGTCTTTCACCCAGCCTTTACCTGCCAGTGTACCATCTTCGTTCAGATAGTATCGCTTGTCATCCACTGTCACCCAGCCGGTCTGAGGCTTGCCGTCCTCACCAAGGTAATACTTCTTGCCGTCTTTTTCTTCCCAGGCGTTTGTGACCATCTTTCCGTCACTGTCAAGGAAGAAGTTGGTGCCGTCAGAGGTGATCCATCCGATCATCATGGCACCGTCCTCGTCACGGAAGTAATACCAGGCATCTTCAATTTCCTTCCAGCCAGTGCTGATGGTTCCGCTGCTGTCCAGATAATAACGGTTGCCGTCACGCTCTGCCCAGCCGGAGGCCATGGAACCGTCCTCCTGCAGATAATAGCTTTTGCCGTCCACGTCTATCCATCCGGTAGACATGGTCCCGTCATCCTTCAGATAGTACCACTTTTCGTCATTTTTGACCCAGCCGGTCTTAGGAACTCCGTTTTCATCAAGAAAATACCAGGATTCTCCTTCGGGCTGTACCCATCCGGACGCAGGAGTGCCATTTTCCTTCAGGTAATACCGCTTACCCTTATCGGTAACCCATCCGGTTTTTACATACCCTTCATCATCGAAATAATAACGGGTACCGTCAACCTCACGCCAGGTGCTCTTAATGACAACACCGTCGTGATAGACGAATTTCCTGCCGGAGTCATTATAGACCCAGTGGTCTTCCTTCAGGGCTTCCTTCTTGTTGCTGTAGGTGTCCATGCTGGTCTTTACCGCAGTAAAAATATACTTGGGTACAAAAATCAGCACGGCTCCCAAAATGCAGGTTAGCAGAAGGATGCCCGCGGTTTTCTTTTTGTTTTTCATTACATTAACCCCTTTGTATTTGATATGTCCGGCTGTCATGAAACCGGGCACATTCATAAGTACACGTTCTCATTATACTATCGCAGTGGAAGGGTTGGCAAGGCGCAAACCGAAAAATTGTCGAAATAACTGCTTAAGATATCTTAAAGGCAGGAAAAGCGGACGCTTTACTTGCGGGCAGAACTTGTGATATACTCTTTATCATAAATATATAAAGGAACTGAAAGTATGCGTCTGAATAAATATTTGAGTGATGCCGGCATCTGTTCTAGGCGGGAAGCAGACCGTCTGGTTCAGGAGGGAAAAATCCTGGTGGACGGGAAGGCTGCTGTTCTCGGGATGCAGATTGAAGAGGGGCAGGAAATTCTGGTGAATGGAAAAGCGGTTCGCCGTGAAGAAAAAAAAGTGCTGCTCCTCTTTCACAAGCCAAGAGGCATCGAGTGTACAGCCAATCCAAAAATAAAAAACAACGTGATCTCTTATATAGATTACCCAATTCGGATATATTATATAGGCAGGCTGGATAAAGATTCTGAAGGCTTACTGCTCCTGACAAACCAAGGTGAACTGGTGAATAAAATGATGCGGGCCGGAAACTGCCATGAGAAAGAGTATCTGGTGACTGTAGATAAACCTGTGACGGAAGATTTTATTAAAAAAATGTCAAAAGGTGTTCCTGTTTTAGGAACTGTGACGAGAAAATGCCGGGTAGAAAAGACCGGTGAGAAAACGTTCCGCATTATCCTGACGCAGGGGCTGAACCGCCAGATCCGGCGAATGTGTGAATATCTGGGATACAGAGTAAAACGGCTGAAACGGATCCGTGTCATGAATCTGGAGCTGGGGGACCTGCCGGTTGGACAGTACCGGGAGGTTGAGAAAAAGGAACTGGAGCATTTGAAAAGTCTCATTCAAGATTCTTCGGAGACAACTGTCATAAGGAAAAATGAACGGAGGAAAAGGTAACATGGATAAGACAGCGAGGATGAAAGAGCTGATTCCTCTTTTGAATGAAGCGGCAAAGGCGTATTATCAGGAAGACAGAGAGATCATGAGTAATTTTGAATATGATAAACGCTATGATGAGCTGGTGGAACTGGAGCGGGAGACAGGGATAACCCTCACCGGAAGTCCAACGGTATCAGTGGGATACGAGGCTATGGATGAACTGCAGAAGGAAGCGCATGAAAGCCCCATGCTCTCTTTGGACAAGACTAAGGACGTGGAATCCCTGCGGGAGTTTATCGGAGCGCAGAAGGTGCTGCTGTCCTGGAAATTGGACGGGCTGACCATTGTACTCACTTATAGGGACGGCAGGCTTTCCAAAGCGGTTACCAGGGGAAATGGCGTAGTGGGAGAAGTGATCACCAACAATGCCAAAGTGTTTAAAAATATTCCGCTGCAGATTGCCCACAAAGGCGAGCTGATCCTCCGCGGTGAGGCCATTATCACGTATTCTGATTTTGAAAAGATCAATGAACAGATCGAGGATGTGGATGCCCGATACAAAAATCCGAGAAACCTATGCAGCGGCTCTGTACGTCAGTTGAACAATGAGATCACAGCGAAGAGAAATGTACAGTTTTACGCATTTTCACTGGTCCGTGCAGAGGGTGTGGATTTTGAAAATTCTACCCGAAAGCAGTTTGAATGGCTGGCCGCGCAGGGATTTGATGTGGTGGAGTACAGGATGGTGACCGCAGATACCCTGGATGATGCTATCGCATATTTTTCAGATAAGATTGTCCACAATGATTTTCCGTCGGACGGTCTGGTCGCCCTTTATGATGATATTGCTTACGGCGATTCTCTGGGCAGCACTGCAAAATTTCCGAGAAATGCCTTTGCATTTAAGTGGAAGGATGAGATCCGGGAGACTACCCTGAAAGAGATAGAGTGGAGTCCTTCAAGGACTGGCTTGATCAATCCGGTGGCAATCTTTGAGCCTGTGGAACTGGAAGGAACCACCGTGAGCAGGGCCAGTGTACACAATATCAGTATCCTGAAGGATTTGGAGTTGGGGATTGGGGACAAGATTCAGGTTTATAAGGCAAATATGATCATTCCCCAGATCGCAGAGAATTTGACAAGAAGCGGAGACCTTGAGATCCCTCACGTCTGTCCTGTCTGCGGGGAGGAAGCCAGAGTGCTGAAGACCAACGATGTGGAATCCCTGTACTGCATGAATGCGGAGTGTCAGGCAAAGAAAATAAAATCTTTTACCCTGTTTGTAAGCAGGGATGCCATGAATATTGACGGGCTTTCAGAGGCAACACTGGAAAAATTTATCCTAAAAGGATTTATAAAAGATTTTGGAGATATATTTGAAATTGAAAAATATAAAGATGAGATTGTTTCCATGGAGGGGTTTGGCCAGAAGTCATATGACAATCTGATCGCCAGTATTGAAAAAGCTTCCCACACCACACTTCCCAGATTGATATACAGCCTGGGAATCTCCAATGTAGGCATTGCCAATGCGAAAGTTATCTGTAAGGAATTTCAATATGACCTGGATAAGATCATACATGCAACACCGGAGGAAATCAGCAGCATTGAGGGCATCGGTCCGGTCATTGCAGGTACCTTTACAGAATATTTTGCAGATGAGGAGAATATAGCAAAGCTGGAGCACTTGCTGTCCCATCTGACCTTTGAGGAGATGAGAACAGAGAGCGCACAAAGCCTGGAAGGAAAACAATTTGTTATCACGGGAAGTGTGGAACATTTTGCAAACAGGGCACAGCTCAAAGAATATATTGAAGAGAGGGGCGGTAAGGTCACGGGAAGCGTGACTTCAAAGACAGATTACCTGATCAACAATGATACCACATCCTCCTCCTCCAAGAATAAGAAGGCAAAGGATTTGGGAATCCCCATTCTGTCAGAGGAGGATTTCCTGAAGCTTGCAGGGGAAGCGTGACAGAAAGAAGGTAGGAAATGCAGTCTGAGGAGATGAAAAAGAAAGGGCTGAAAGGTGTTAAGACCATTATTTTCGGCAGAACGCTGATCGTGATCTTTGCCTTTTTGATTCAGTTTGCACTGATCATCGCCAGTTTTATCTGGCTGAGAGATTACAGTTTTTATGTATATGCAGGATTTGTGGTCCTGGGCGTGCTTGTACTTCTGCATCTTTTCAACAGCCGGGGAAACCCTGATTTTAAGCTGGTCTGGATGATCCCGGTGACAGTAGTTCCTGTATTTGGGGCCTTGCTCTATCTTTATATCAACAGCCAGCCGGGAACCAGGATGATTTACCAGAGGCTTCAGCACCTGGGAAAATTCACAAAACAGTTTGTGACCCAGAAAGAAAAGGTGAAAAAGGATCTGGAGCGGAAGAACCCTCAGATGGGGCATCTGGCTTCGTATTTGATGGAGTACGGTACCTGTCCGGTCTATGAACACACGCTTGTGACTTATTTTCCGCTGGGGGATGAGCAGTTCCCAGCCATGCTGAGAGAATTAGAGAAGGCGGAAACCTTTATCTTCATGGAGTATTTTATCCTGGAAGAGGGATATATGTGGAATACTGTGCTGGAGATTTTGAAAAAGAAAGTCAAAGAAGGTGTGGAAGTCAGAGTCATGTATGACGGCATGTGTGTGCTGGCACTGTTGCCTTCTTTTTATCCGAGGATACTGGAGAAAGAGGGGATACAGTGTAAGATGTTTGCACCAATCAAACCATTTTTCTCACCGCATTATAATAACAGAGATCACAGGAAGATCCTTGTGATCGACGGTAAAACGGCATTTACCGGCGGGACTAATCTGGCGGATGAGTATATTAATAAGAAGGAACGTTTCGGCCACTGGAAGGACACGGCAGTCATGCTGAAGGGCGAGGCAGTGGAACGCTTTACCTTCATGTTTCTGGAAATGTGGGGCGTGTCAGAGCGTGGGGACCTGGAGTATGAGCCATACCGGACCCCCGCCAATCTGCAGATGCCCAATGACGGATATGTCATCCCTTATGATGTGATGCCATATGGTTATGAGCGGACTGGAAAACAGGTATATCTGGATATATTGAATACGGCACAGAACTATGTACATATCATGACACCGTACCTGATCCTGGATCATGAGATGATTCTGGCTCTGGCCTATGCCGCAAAACGTGGTGTGGAAGTCTGCATCATCATGCCTCATATTCCGGATAAAAAAACTGCTTTTGCCCTTGCGAAGACCTACTACAATGAGCTTTTGGAGGCCGGTGTTGAAATCTATGAATACACGCCCGGATTTGTCCACGCCAAAGTTTTTACTTCGGATCACGAGAAGGCTGTTGTGGGTACTGTGAATATGGATTACAGAAGCTTTTATCATCATTTTGAGGATGGAGTTCTCTTTTATCGAAACTCCCAGATCCCCTATGTGGAGCGGGACTTTCAGAATACGAAAAAGAAATGTGTGAAGATTTCAGTGGCAGACTATAAACGCCTGAGTCTTTTTACCAGGATCATGGGAAAAGTGTTGCGTATCTTTGCGCCCCTGATGTAAAGAAAAATAATAAAGAAAGAAGGAAGAAAAATGCCCATTAAAATACAAAGCGACTTGCCGGTTAAGGAAATACTGGAAAAAGAAAATATATTCGTCATGGATGAGGGACGTGCAGTCCATCAGGATATCCGTCCTATCCGAATCCTGATTTTAAATCTGATGCCGCTCAAGGAGGAGACAGAACTGCAGCTTCTGCGTTCTTTGTCCAATACGCCTCTGCAGGTGGATGTGTCCTTTATGATGGTTGCAACCCATGAATCAAAGAATACGGCCACCAGTCATCTAAATAAATTTTATGAGACTTTTGACCAGGTAAAGGCTCATAAGTTTGATGGGATGATCATAACAGGCGCACCGGTGGAACAGATGGAGTTCGAGGAAGTGGACTACTGGGAAGAGTTAAAAGAAATCATGGAGTGGACGAAAACTAATGTTACTTCCACAATCTATCTGTGCTGGGCTGCCCAGGCAGGACTTTACTATCATTATGGGCTGGAGAAGAAAATGATGGACCACAAGGTGTTCGGTCTTTTCAGCCATAAAGTGAAAAACCGTAAGGTGCCGCTTGTGCGTGGATTTGATGATGAATTTTTAGCTCCCCATTCCCGTCATACAGAAGTGACGGCGGAGGATATCCATGCCTGTGAGGCTCTGACTGTGCTGGCTGAATCGGAGGAAGCCGGGGTATTCCTCTGCATGGCAATGGATGGGCGCCAGATCTTTGTTATGGGGCATCCGGAATATGACCGCGTGACTTTGGACGGGGAATATAAGAGGGATAAAGGGAAAGGGATGGATATAAAGCTTCCGAAGAATTATTATCCTGAAAATGATCCGGATAATAAGCCTCTTTTGTTGTGGAGAGCTCATGCGAATAATTTGTATACGAATTGGTTGAATTACTATGTTTATCAGATTACGCCTTATGATTTGGAGGGGACGCCGTTCTAAACCGCTTAAAATGGGAATTTTTTAGAGGGGAAAATACAAGTTGCGAAGAAATGATGTATTTTCTTATAAATTCTTATGTTTGCTCGGAAAATTGGTAACAGAATCGAATGGTAGTGTGATGTTATAATATAATAATTAAGACTTTAGAATAAGTCTGTATGTTTATTATGTGAGCATATAGGCTTATTTTAGTGTCTTGAACCTGTAATGTATACTTTTAACTGCTGCCCCACATAGAATCGGATAAATTACTCAAGAAGTTACAAAATATAGACATGTAATATGATTTTCATATACAGATGTTAAGGGGAAAATTACATACCGCATGATGCGATAGAGAGAATGAAACCGGTATTTCTTTTATATTGAAGAAAGGAGAGTGTTCAGGCCACTCTCCTTGATGTTTAACAACCCTCTATATCTAATCCATATAAAATTCACATGAAAGTATATAAGTATCATAATTCCAATCTTTAGAATGCTCAAAGTAAGCAAAATCTTTTATTAAACGATAATGACCTGATGGGAGGATACCATAATATTTTTTTATGTCATGGGTTAGTTCTATGGATTCTCCCGGCTTAATAATTGATTCAACTTCATTATCTTGTGTTGGGTCTTTTTTCTGCTCAAGCTGATACCATTTGCCAGATACTTCTACTTCTATTTCAAAGTAATTTTTTGAATATTGATAATCTTTATCGGATTTTTTCAATTGTAAATGTTAGCTGCTCTAAGTTATCAGCCGAATCCAGTGTGAGCTGCAGATCAGATAAGGTGTTTATATCTTCCACCTTTCCATAAGTAGATTCCGCATAATTTTCAGATATATCTGTTGTGATATCTTCTGTTTCAGCTGAACAGCCTGTTAAAAGTATATTAAAGCATAGTAATCCTAATAATGACAGTGTTGCTATTCTCATCAATTCCCATCTCCATTCATTAATGATATGGTCATTTTATACTTAACATCTAAAGAATAAAATATTGAAAATTCAAATTTTTTCTAAAGATTTTAAGTAAGCAAATAGATATACCAGTAATAACTGTTATGATGGGAAACTAATAAAGATGTATTAGTTATAAATCTCTTGCTCCTTTGGTTGGTTTTACACAGAGTATATCTTACAGAAAATAGATAATAATTATCAATGTTAATTCTAAAAGACCTATTCATTAATGGTTTTTACAAGTATTTTACAGTATTATGATTGCGTTTTTTTACAGCAATGCCGTATTCTATAAAAAAGAAAAATCAACTTAATGGAAAGGGAAAACTTAATGAAACCAAAGAAATGCAGAAGTATACTAAATGGACTTGCATTTGTAGCAATTGAGATAGTTTTTTTATCATATATCCCCTTTTTAAGTTCGATTCGTAGGGAAATGATTACTGTAGCAACATTACTTATAATTAGTGATCTTATTTTTGGATTTATTTTTTTACGGTGTCCGTACTGCAAAAAATTATTAAATTTTCGATGGTCGTCACAAAGCATTTGTCATAACTGTGGGGAGAGATTAGATGATTATAACTTGAAATTATAGGTGCTAAGTTTGCAAGGTATTGTTTCTTCAAGTAAATCTACTGTTTAAGTACTTTAGAATTTATTTCACAAAAAGGAAAGGGGGCGAAAATAAAATAAAAAAATTTCAATGAATTAGTACCAAGGACTGTCAACCAAAATATGAAGGAGGGGCTGAGTTATCCAAGATAGCCTCCTCCTTCATATTTCTAAAACTCCCACTTCTTACTTGAAAAAGTGTTAACGAATCTTCCGCATCTACCCACATCTGCAAATTACCATCAAGATATAATCTTGTATATTCTAGTGGTTCGTCTATCCCTAATGAAGTCAGCGCATACTCTGTTCCGGGTGTGGTTTTTAAATTTTTCTCAGCTTCCCAACAATCAATGCGAAGCATATATCCTGCACTGGTGTAAATATCTATGCTATTGCGATGAATATTGTATTCTGCATATATTGTTCTCATCGTATTTTATCTCCATAATCTTTTTAATCAGGTCAAAAATAGAAGAGACTGGTATATTATGGGAAATGCAAGTAAAATCCTTCCAGAAGTTGCTTGATAAATATCAGGATTTTGAGACAAATCCGGTTACACTTGATACCGTAGAACGGCTCTCGGCAGACCTGCTACCGATAGAGAAATTAAAACAATATCTATCATGACAACATGCCGTGAAAGGTGGCACAATTTATATAAATACGTTATACTATAAATGCAAAGATAAAAACACAACGTATGGCAAAGCCATACAGACCCGGCCGGTAGTCCGGGCGCAGTCAGAGCTGGCAAATGGCTCAGTCTGTAAGTAACCTTCCTCCTTAGGTCGTCCCTTCTTTGCCGGACATGTGCAGCGATACACGGAAGGTATTCTTCACAGTCCATTAAAACATTTCAAGGAGGAACGATTATGGACAGAATTTCGATAACAGTGAAGGTGTTTTTTCAGGACCCCTTTTGGATTGGCCTGTGTGAACGAACAGACAACGGAGGCCGCTCTGTATGTAAAGTTACATTTGGGCCGGAGCCAAAGGAGTATGAGGTACAGGAATTTATCAGTCAGAACTGGTATCGTTTAAGTTTCAGTCCGGCTGTTGCCGAAGCGGAGAGAAGAACAGAGTACAGGAATCCGAAAAGGATGCTGCGTGAGGTGAAAAAGCAGATGAACCGGACAGGCATCGGCACAAAAGCCCAGCAGGCTCTGAAGCTCCAGCATGAGGAAAACAAAGAGAAACGCAAATCCTTTACCAAAGAGAAAAGGGAAGAGGAGGAGCAGAGAAAATTTGCTCTTAGGCAGCAGAAAAGAAAGGAAAAGCACAGAGGAAGATAATCTCTTGTGCATTTCAAAAAGGCTTGAAACGGGGATCCGTTTCAGGTCTTTTTGTGTATTGGGTGATACATGTTTGAAATGTATGATATTTGAAAAAATAAAAAATATAATGTATATTATGACGAAATGTGATATGATGAAAGAATGACAATGTGTGATAGAGTTACAGAAAAACAATTAAATATATGTTATAAATATATAAATAGCACAAAATGTTAAGGAGCATAATAAAAACATTTACCACGATACACTAGTTACCTTATTGATCACGGAGGTGTCTGAAGAAAAGGAGATTGAAGCATGGAAGAAAACAAATGGAAACTTACGAATGAGGCAGGTGCGCCTGTGGCAGAAAATGAGCATTCTCTGACAGCCGGCTCAAGAGGTCCGGTAGTTATGCAGGATGTGTGGCTGATGGAGAAACTGGCGCATTTTGACCGGGAAGTCATTCCGGAGCGAAGAATGCATGCAAAAGGCTGGGGTGCCTACGGAAAGCTGACGGTTACCCATGATATTTCCCAGTTTACAAAAGCGAAGGTTCTGCAGCCGGGAGCAGAAACAGAGCTTTTTATCCGTTTTTCTACGGTGGCTGGAGAGCGCGGAGCAGCGGACGCAGAACGTGATATCCGTGGTGTGGCCGTGAAATTTTACACGGAAGAGGGAAACTGGGATTTGGTTGGAAACAACACGCCCACATTTTTCCTGCGTGATGTACATAATTTCCCTGATTTAAACCGGGCAGTAAAGCGGGACCCCAGGACAGGCATGCGTTCTGCGCAGAACAATTGGGATTTCTGGACACTGCTTCCGGAGACATTCCATCAGACTACCATTGTGATGTCTGACAGGGGAATCCCGGCATCCTTCAGGAATATGCATTTTTATGGTGAGCATACATATTCTTTTTATAATGAAAAAAATGAACGGTTCTGGTGTAAATTTCATTTCCATACACAGCAGGGAATCAAAAACCTGACAGATGATGAGGCAGAGAAAAAATGCGGTATGGATCGGGAGAGCCATGGACGTGACCTCTTTGAGACCATTGAGCAGGGCGATTACCCCAAGTGGACCATGTATGTACAGATCATGACAGAGGAACAAGCGAGAAACCATTATGAGAACCCCTTCGATATTACAAAAATTTGGAAGCACAGAGAATATCCCCTTATAGAAGTCGGCGAGCTGGAGCTGAACAGAAATCCGGAAAATTATTTTGCGGAGGTTGAGCAGGCCGCTTTTACACCGGCCCACGTAGTGCCGGGTATTGGATTTTCACCGGATAAGTTTCTGCAGGGACGGTTGTTTGTATATGGGGATGCCCACAGATACCGCCTGGGAGTCAATTACAATGAGATTCCGGTAAACCGTGCAAAATGTCAGGTCAATGATTATCACCGGGATGGCGCCATGCGTGTGGACGGTAACTATGGAAGAACACCGTCATATTCCCCCAACAGTGCAGGGATATGGTCCTCGCAGCCGGAAGTGATGGAGCCGCCCCTGGATTTAGAGGGAGCCATGTATGCCTATGATCCCACGGATGATCCTACAGATGACTGCTTCAGGGCGGGAGGTGATTTGTGGCGTATCATGGAGGAGGAGAAAAAGGCTCTTCTGATTGAAAACACGGCGCGCAATATTGCACCGGTGACTGAAAATATAAAATATCGTCATGCAGTACATTGTTTCTGGGCGGACGCAGAATATGGTGAACGGATCTCAGAGGCCATGCATTTGGATCTTGACAAAGTAAAGGAACTTGCAAAAGGGAACCATGACAGCTTAATTCGGGCAACCTTAAAGTAATGGAAAACAGCCATATGAAGCAGTGAGAAATAGAAGAGTGGAGGATACAACAGCACAGGATAATACAACAGGTCATATCAGGAGGCGCAGAGGGAGATTCCCTTTGCGCCTCCTGTGTTATTGAGACTGGGGCAACTGTAATCCTCCTGTTTTGCTGCATATAAAAAATGAATTTTGTTCTTGCTTTTTTATTTTAAATAGAGTATAGTGGATATAAATATTTTTGTCTTTCGGAAAAAGACAAATGACTTTTCCTGAAAGACAAAACAGAAACAAATCACATTATGGTCAAAGAAACAGGAGGAAAGGTATGGTTAATGAAAGGTGCAGCAAAAACTTTAAGAAAGTGATGGCAGCCAACAGGGGGGAAATCGCCATCCGTATTTTTAGGGCGTGCTGCGATTTGGGGCGCAGTACGGTAGCAATCTATTCTAAGGAAGACGAATACAATGTCTTTCGGACAAAGGCGGATGAATCCTATATGATAGGAGAAAATAAAAGTCCGCTGGGGGCATATCTGGATATAGGCATGATCATAGATATTGCTTTGAAACACAAGGTGGATGCCATTCATCCGGGTTATGGTTTTCTTTCAGAAAATGCAGATTTTGCCAGGGCCTGTGAGGAGAGCGGCATTACCTTTATCGGACCGCCTTCCCATGTACTGGAGAAGATGGGTGACAAACTCAGTGCAAAAGAAATCGCTAAACGATGTGGTGTTCCCACAGTTCCAGGCTCCACCATGCCGATTCAGGATGCGGATGAGGCTGTGGAACTTGCGGTGTCTTATGGATTTCCGGTGATACTGAAAGCCTCTGCAGGCGGTGGCGGAAGAGGGATGCGCCGATGTGCGGATGAGCAGGAAGTGAGGGATACCTTTCCGTTGGTACAGAGCGAAGCTTTAAAGGCTTTCGGATGTGGAGACATTTTCATTGAAAAATTCCTGGAGGAGCCAAAACATATTGAAGTGCAGATATTGGCAGACCGGTACGGGAATATTGTCCATCTCTTTGAGAGGGACTGTTCTCTGCAGCGGCGCTATCAGAAAGTAGTGGAATTTACGCCTGCATTTGCTATTTCACAGGATGTGCGGGAAAAAATCTGTGAGGATGCAGTAAAAATAGCAAAAGAAGTTGGGTATGTAAATGCCGGGACTGTTGAGTTTCTGGTTGACAGGAAGGGCGGATATTATTTTATTGAAATGAATCCCAGGATTCAGGTAGAGCATACGGTAACGGAGATGGTCACAGATATTGATATAGTTCGTGCCCAGATTCTCATTGCAGAAGGGAAGACCCTGGCAGCACCGGAAATCGGTATTGAAAAACAGGAGGATGTAAAGCGTCATGGATATGCGATCCAGTGCCGGGTAACTACCGAGGATCCGCAGAATAATTTTGCACCGGATACGGGTAAAGTGACGGCATACAGGACCGGAGGCGGTTTTGGAGTTCGGCTTGATGGCGGAAATACCTACGCGGGGGCAGAAATCTCACCTTACTATGACAGCCTTCTTGTAAAGGTGACTACCCATGACAATACCTTTGAAGGAGCCTGCAACAAATCCCTCCGGGCACTCAGCGAGACAAGGGTGCGCGGTGTGAAAACAAACATAGGATTTATTGAAAACATTTTGATGCATCCCATGTTCCGTACCGGCAGATGTCATACAAAATTTATAGATGAGACACCGGAATTGTTTTCAATCAAAAGTTCCCAGGACAGAGCTACAAAAATGTTGAAATACATAGGGAATATTGTGGTAAATGACCCCACTGCCGGGAAATACCGTTATGAACCTCCGCGTTTCCCCGGCGTGACAGGAACGAGAAGTGACGGTGTGAAACAGATATTGGATTCTCAGGGACCTGAAGCGGTAAAACGATGGGTATTGGAGCAGAAGAAGCTGCTCATCACGGACACGACGATGCGGGATGCACATCAGTCTCTTCTTGCGACCAGAGTGAGGACCCGTGATATGGTAAAAGGAGCAGAAGGTACTGCAGAGATACTGGCAGATGCTTTTTCACTGGAAATGTGGGGCGGTGCCACTTTTGATGTGGCCTACCGTTTTTTGAAGGAATCACCTTGGGAGCGCCTTGACCTGCTCAGGGAAAAAATACCGAATGTTCCGTTCCAGATGCTGCTCCGGGGCGCCAATGCGGTGGGATATACCAACTATCCGGACAATCTTATACGGGAGTTTGTGAAAGAGGCCGCCGGAAGTGGAATTGATGTGTTCCGCGTCTTCGACTCTCTGAACTGGATACCGGGAATGGAAATCGCGCTGGATGAGGTCCTGAATCAAAATAAGATCGCAGAGGCAACACTGTGTTACACAGGGGATGTATCTGACCCCAAGGAGGACAAATACACCTTGGGATACTATACAAAGATGGCAAAAGAACTGGAGCACCGGGGCGCCCATATTCTCTGTATCAAAGATATGTCAGGGCTTCTCAAGCCTTATGCTGCGCATAAACTGGTAAAGGCGCTGAAAGAAGAAACAGGTCTCCCCATACATCTTCACACCCATGATACCAGCGGAAACCAGATAGCAGCTTTGCTCATGGCAGCAGAAGCGGGAGTGGACATTGTGGATACGGCCGTATCCAGCATGTCATCCCTCACCAGCCAGCCGTCTATGAATTCCCTTGTAGCTGCACTTCAGGGGCAGGAGAGGGATACCGGATTGTCTCTGGAACGTTTGCAGGAACTGACGGATTACTGGAGTGATGTGAGGGAGAGATACCGTTCATTTGAAGGGGGAATCAAATACCCGGCAACAGACATTTACCGCTATGAGATCCCCGGAGGTCAGTATACCAACTTAAAGCCGCAGGTGGAAAGTTTGGGCTTAGGCCATAGGTTTGAGGAAGTAAAAGAGATGTACCGCACAGTCAATGAGATGCTGGGAGGACTGGTGAAAGTAACTCCATCTTCAAAAATGGTAGGAGACCTGGCAATTTTTATGGTACAAAATGACCTGACACCGAAAAATATTGTGGAACGCGGAGAAAATTTGACATTCCCGGACTCAGCGGTCAGCTATTTCAAGGGAATGATGGGACAGCCGCAGTGGGGATTCCCAAAGGAACTGCAGAGCGTGGTTTTGAAGGGGGAGGAACCTATTACATGCCGCCCGGGCGAATTGCTTCCGCCTATGGATTTTGAAGCGGCAAAAGAACGGCTGAAACAATTTGTTCCGGAGCCTGACTGGAGAATGGTCATAAGCTGGTGTTTTTATCCAAAAGTAGTGGAAGACTTTTTGAAGAGCCGCAGGGAATACGGTTATATCACCCGGCTGGGCAGTCATGTGTATTTCCACGGGCTTGCCGAGGGGGAGACCAATCGGGTGGAGATCGAAGATGGGAAGACACTGGTTATCAAATATCTGGGTAAGAGTGAATTGAATCCGGACGGGACCAGAACGGTATTCTTTGAACTGAACGGCATACGGAGAGAAGTGTCTGTGCAGGATAAAGGTGCAAAGGTAACTGTGGAATCCATACCCATGGCAGACCCTAATGACTTGAGTCATGTGGGTGCCTCCATACCTGGTCTTGTGAGTAAGATACTAGTAAAACAGGGAGAAAAAGTCAAGAGGAATCAGGTCCTGGCAGTGGTAGAGGCTATGAAGATGGAGACAAATGTAATTGCCCTCATGGATGGAGAGATGGATGAAATCCTTGTAAAAGAAGGAAAAGAGATTAAAGCTGGGGAACTGCTGATGACAGTTAAGACAGTAAAATAATTGACAGGTAAAAAATAACGTAACGATTCAGTAGGTCTGCGCATTCCCTGCGCTGACCGTAAGAAAGTGTACCACGGCCAAGCAAAAATCCCATCGCCAAAGACGATTTTGCATGGATTTTTGCCTGTAACTGTGAGGGGACTGAATAGTTACAAAATAACTATAAAGGGATAAGTGCTGGTCTGAAAGGGCGGGAAAGTGCTTATCCCTTTATATATAGAAGGAAAAGTATTAGTATGGTAGAATGATTTTATAAATTGTAGGTCTTTTTCACTATATTGTCTCACCTGTATTTTCCCATGTAAGAATAAAATCCAGAATTAAACTGGACTAAAATTGTTGAGTATACACTTCCTCTGTGTTACAATGTCATTGGCCCACATATCCGGATGGGATACATAACTGTGTTTGTGACTCCCGGTCATGATCATACAGGTATTAGAAAACAGACACAGTGGGCAGAATAGGGAAAAGGAGGCAGAAGAAAAACATGATCATTATGAAAAGAAATGGACAGTCAGAACCCTATGACATACAAAAAATTAAAAATGCGGTATTGCTGGCATTCAAAAGTGTCGGTCAGCCATATATGAATGAGGAGATTGAAAAAGTCGCAGAGCTGGCAGAGCATAAAATTGAAAAATACTGTATGGATGAGGCACAAAGCGGACATAAGGAGACGTTGGAGTCCTGTCAGCTGCAGGTAGAACAGGTGCAGGACATTGTAGAGCGTTCACTCACTGAACTGAATTACTACGAAGTGCTGAAAAGCTTCATATTATATAGAAACGAGAGAAGCAGAAGGCGGGAAGCAAGAGGAAAGATCATGGGGTATTTTGAGGAAGCTGGGGAACTGGATATGGTTCTCAAAGATATTCAAATCAAATATACAGACCATGTGTATCACCTGGAGCACCTGCTTGCCAAATTTCTCACTTTTTATAGAGAAGGAATCCAGGTTGAGGAGCGCCTGGATTTACTGACAAAGGCTGCAGTGGAACTGACTACCCAGGAAGCACCTCTCTGGGAATTTGTCGCGGGCCGTATTTTACACCTACAGTTTACCCGCAGATTAGAGCGTGAACTGGAAAAGTTTCAGATACACAATTTTTATGATAAGATCCAATGTCTGACAAAGATGGGTCTGTATGGCAGCTATATTTTGGAAAATTATTCAAAGGAAGAGATTCTCCAGTACGAGACATACATGCAGGAGGACAGAAATTATCTGTTCAATTATTCCGGTCTGGAGCTTCTTTTAAACCGATATGTGATCAAAAGCCGTCAGAATGTTCCCCTAGAAAGCGTGCAGGAGATGTTTCTGGGCATTGCCATGCATCTGGCTATGCCGGAAAAGAAGAACAGGGACAAGTGGGTCCGGCGCTTCTATGACATGCTCAGCACCTTAAAAGTGACTATGGCAACCCCCACACTGTCAAACGCCAGAAAACCATATCACCAGCTTTCCTCCTGCTTCATAGACACAGTGCCGGACAGTCTGGATGGGATTTACCGCAGTATCGACAATTTTGCAAAGGTCAGCAAATTTGGCGGCGGTATGGGACTGTATTTTGGGAAAGTGAGGGCTGCAGGCAGTGATATCCGTGGGTTTGAAGGAGCAGCGGGAGGTGTTATCCGCTGGATCAAACTGGCAAATGACACGGCAGTGGCAGTGGACCAGCTCGGTGTCCGGCAGGGGGCAGTGGCTGTCTATCTGGATGCATGGCACAGAGATCTTCCTGAATTTTTAAGCCTGCGCACAAATAATGGAGATGACAGGATGAAAGCCCATGATGTATTTCCGGCGGTCTGTTATCCGGACCTGTTTTGGAAGACAGCGAAAGAAAACATAGAGGGCGACTGGTATCTCATGTGCCCTCACGAGATTCTTACCATCAAAGGGTATGCTCTGGAAGATTCCTTCGGTCTGGAGTGGGAGCGGAAATACCGGGAATGTGTGGCTGACAGCAGAATCAAAAAGCGGGTGATTCCAATTAAGGAACTGATACGTCTGATCATCCGAAGTGCTGCGGAGACAGGAACTCCCTTTACTTTCAACAGGGATATTGTCAATAAAGCCAATCCAAACAGTCACAAAGGCATAATATACGGCAGTAATCTCTGCACGGAAATTGCCCAGAATATGAGCCCTATTGAGCAGGTGGAACAGAGGACGGAAGTTGTGGACAATGAGACTGTGGTTGTAACTGTTACACAGCCGGGAGAATTTGTGGTATGTAACCTGGCGAGTCTTTCGCTGGGAAGGATTGATGTGGATAACAGACAGGAGATAGAGGAGATCACAAGAAATGCCATGCGTGCCCTGGATAATGTTATCGATCTGAATTTCTTTCCGGTTCCCTATGCCAGAATCAATAATATGAAATACCGCCCTGTAGGACTGGGAGTCAGTGGATATCATCATATGCTGGCAAAGAAGGGGATCCTCTGGGAGTCTGAGGAACATTTACAACTGGTGGACCGAATTTTTGAGGACATCAATTTTGCGGCTGTGAGAGCGAGTTGTGAAAATGCGGAGGAAAAGGGAAGTTACACGTATTTTCCGGGAAGTGAGTGGGAAAGTGGTGCTTATTTTGAAAAACGGGCATATGTTTCGGAGCGCTGGCGTTCTCTCAAAAACCAGGTGAAGTTAAAAGGGATGCGCAATGGTTATCTCCTGGCGGTTGCACCCACAAGCAGCACCAGCATGATCGCAGGAACAACAGCAGGTGTTGACCCGGTAATGAACCGGTATTTTCTGGAGGAGAAGAAGAACGGCCTTGTGCCCAGGGTGGCTCCGGAGCTTAATACAGACACTTATTGGTATTACAAAAATGCTCATCACATCAATCAGGAATGGTCTGTCCGTGCCTGTGGGATCCGGCAGCGCCATATTGACCAGGCACAGAGTATGAATCTGTATATTACCAATGACTATACTTTCCGTCAGGTACTTAATTTGTACCTGCTCGCCTGGGAGGAAGAGGTGAAGACCATATATTATATCCGTTCCAGGAGCCTGGAAGTGGAAGAATGCGAGGTGTGTGCAAGCTGATGGAAATGAAGAAAAAGCCTTTGTTTAATCCACAGGGTGACTGTGAAATACAGCACCGTAAAATGGTGGGAGGCAATACAACGAATCTCAATGACTTTAATAATATGAAATATACCTGGGTCAGTGACTGGTACCGCCAGGCTATGAACAATTTCTGGATTCCGGAGGAGATCAATCTGAATGTGGATGTGAGAGATTACCCTGGACTGTCACAAAAAGAGAGACGGGCTTATGATAAGATCCTATCCTTCCTTGTCTTTCTGGACAGCATTCAAACTGCCAACCTGCCTTCGGTCAGTGAGTATATTACTGCAAATGAGGTGAATCTCTGCCTGTCCATTCAGGCCTTCCAGGAGGCGGTACACAGCCAGAGCTACAGTTATATGCTGGATACTATCTGTGAGCCGCAGAAGCGTACGGAAGTTTTGTACCAGTGGAGAGATGATGAGCATTTGCTGAAAAGAAATACTTTTATCGGCAGCCTGTATAATGATTTCCAACACAAAAAGGACATGTTTACCTTTATGAAAACCATTGTAGCCAATTATGTATTGGAGGGCGTTTATTTTTACAGCGGATTTATGTTTTTTTACAATTTGGGCAGGAACCATAAAATGCCGGGCACTGCACAGGTCATCCGCTATATCAACCGGGACGAAAATACACATCTCTGGCTGTTCAGAAACATTCTTATGGAATTAAAAAAAGAGGAGCCGGAAATGTTTACGGAGGATAAAGTAAAAGTCTACCGGGAGATGATAAAAGAAGGTTGCGAACAGGAGATGACCTGGGGGGCCTATGTAATTGGGGAGCACATTGCGGGTCTTAACGGAGAAATGGTCAGGGATTATATAAAATATCTGGGTAATCTGAGATGTTTCAGCCTGGGATTTGAAGGGATTTATCAGGGCCATGATACAGAACCGGAGAGCATGCGCTGGGTAGGTCAGTACAGCAATGCGAACCTGATCAAAACCGATTTTTTTGAAGCCAAAAGTACGGCCTATGCAAAGAGCAGCGCGCTGGTGGATGATCTTTAAAAAATATCAGTGCTGCCAGTGACAAGTATCAGATCGTGATTCTCAGTCCAATCATAAAAATAGTGGGCGGTTGTTTTTCTGTCTGCGGCACAAGTGTTGTCTTAGGATTCTTTTTTATGTATAATTAACTGTATAGCAAAATGGTTAAGGGAAACATTTCAGGGGGCTAAGTTACAGGGTGCAAAGGAAAAGAATCGAAAGAGTGCCGGAAAGGACAGTAAATGAAAAAGTATATAATGGGTATGGATCTGGGAGGAACGAATATCAAGACCTCTCTGTTTACAAAGGAGTTCTCCCCGGTGGCTGAACAGAGGACACCTACCATGGTGCATCTGGGAGCAGAAGGGGTTTTGGAACGGATGGAAGAAAATATCAGGGACCTGCTTTTAAAGGCAGGAACATCGCTTCGGGAAGTGGAAGTTATGGGAATTGGGGTGCCGGGTCTTCTGGATATAGAGAATGGCATATCCCTGTTTTCGCCAAATTTTCCAAAATGGGAAAATGTTCCCATTGTCCATTGGTTCAGGAAACGGTTAGGGATCCCGGTGTTTATTGACAATGACGTCCGTGTAAATCTGTATGGGGAATGTTTTTTTGGTGCAGGCAAAGGGAAAAAGAATGTTGTGCTTCTGACTTTGGGCACCGGATTGGGGGCAGGAGTCATGATTGATGGGCATATTCTGTATGGGGCAACCGGCAGTATGGGGGAAATCGGCCATATGAATATGTACAGGGAGGGACGGCCCTGCCGCTGTAAAAGCTCGGGCTGCCTGGGACGGTATGTGTCAGCGTTGGGACTTTTGCGTACCGTGAAGGAAAAGATAGAGGCAAAAGAGGAGACAATACTTACAGCATGGACCCATGATCCGGAAGAGATTACAGCTAAGATGGTATCCAGAGCCTTTGATGCGGGTGATACGCTTGCGAGAGAGGCTATGGAGGAAACAGGGGAAATCCTGGGGTATGGCCTTGTAAATGTGATCAACCTATATAACCCGGAGTGTATCATAATTGGTGGCGGTATGTCTGCGGCTGGGGAACGTCTGCTGTCAAAAGCAAGGGGGATTGTGGATACCCATGCATTGGAGATTTCCCGAAAAGCCTGCACAATTGTAACAGCCCAACTCGGCGACGCGTCGGGAATGCTGGGGGCAGCCAAAGCCGCTGCCATTAAAAATAGTGACAGAACAGAGGTATAATATAAATATCCGGTTCACGCAAAGGAGTAGTCTCTGCATGAACCGGATATTTATATTTTTATCCTAGTAGTCTGTTCCATCCAGTCAGAAATGATACTGCCAGTGCTGAATATTTTGTCAGCCTGCAAGGCGAAGGAAGGAGGCGGAGTGGTCCCTCCGCTGACTGACGACAACGCGGCAGATGGCAAAATAGGCAGTGCTGGCAGTATTGTTTCTGGCCGGATGGAGCACTAGCAAGGTCAGCCAACCAGTTTTTTTAGTTTCCATTTACCGCTCTGTACGCGGATAAAGGAGAATATAGCACCAATTCCCCAGCCGATGGGGATTGACCACCAGATTGCACTGGCACCGATGAAATGAGCCAGAAGGTATGCGATGGCAACTCTGGAAAACAGGTTGGACATGGAACTCAGCATAAAAGCACCCATATCTCCGGCACCTCTTAAAAGGCCGTTGCCTACGAACATCAGTCCCATTAATACATAAAATACGGAGACCGTTTTCATGTATTTCAGTCCGTATCCCATAGCACTTCCCTCTGAACCGCTGTTCAGGAACAGGCTGAGGAGCTGAGGGCCAAAGAGATAAATTATGCCGGTGATGATCAGGGAGAAAATAAGTACCATGAGCAGACATGCTTTATAACCCTGAACCACCCGTTTTTCTTTTCCGGCACCGATATTCTGCGCGGTATAACTTGACATGGCGTTTGAAAAGTTCATATTTGGCATCATAGCCAGCGTATCAATTTTTGTTGCCGCTGTATATCCGGCTACAAATACTTTGCCGTAGGAGTTCACCAGTCCCTGCATGAACATCATGCTCAGTGAGACAATGGACTGCTGCAGCATAGAGGGAACACCGACACGGGCGATTCTCCGGGCAGCGCCGGCTTCAAAAAGAGAAAACTTTTTATTTGCGGCAGCAGGTTCATTTTCCATATTCTTCATTCTTTTAATGAGCACAAAGAAGGAGGCCACTGCGCACAGGCCCTGTGCGATCAGCGTTGCCCAGGCGACACCTGCCACACCCATATGAAAACGGATGACAAAGAGCAGATCAAGCCCGATATTTGTCAGAGCAGATACCATAAGAAATTTAAGCGGCGTATTGCTGTCTCCCAGGGCGTTGTAAATACCGTTTAATGTATTGTAGAGAAACAGGAAAACAGCGCCTCCAAAATAAATACGCAGATAGGTAAGTGAGTCTGCCATGATATCCGCATCTGTTCCCAAAAGTTTTAGAAGCGGTTCGGCCGCCAGCTCGCCGGCCGCCATGATCGCCAGTCCGATGACACCTAGAGCAATCAGTGCAGTGGAGATAGTGGTCTTCATTTCCCGGATCTGGCCGGCTCCGAAGAGCTGGGAAATGACAACCGTACATCCCATGGATAGGCCGGCAGCGATCGCTACAGCCAGAAAAACAACAGGGAAGGAGGAGCCTACTGCTGCAAGCGCATCCTCACCTACAAACTTTCCAACTACCATGGAATCCACCATATTGTAAAGCTGCTGAAAAAAGTTTCCGATAACCATAGGAAGCGCGAAAAAAAAGAGCAGCTTCAGAGGTTTGCCTTCCGTCAGATTTTTTACCATTTAAATACCCCCTTTTTTTCTGTATGTAACTGCATTATCTGCAATTCGTTTGATGTGGTCCTGATGTATTTGCTGTTCCTCCTCGGAAAAGCCGGCATAGCATATTTGGTCCCAGGTTTTGTAGATATCCCGGATATGTTCATAAATCTCCTCGCCTTTATCCGTCAGAGATACAAATTTTTGACGGCGGTCGTGTTCATTGATCTTGCGGCATATGAGGCCTTTTTCCTCCAGAGATGCCAGGTTCTTTGCAATCCTGCCTTTATCCAGGTTCAGATACTCCGCCATTTCCTCCTGACTGCAGCTTTTATCCTTGAGGATACGGATCAGCCGGCCTTCCAGGGGGATCAGCCCGTATTTTTCCATCTCACCCCTTACATATGACAATTCGCAGCGTCGTATGATGCTGACAAAATGATTATTCATAAAACTGCCTCCTTGAAATTAGTTGTAATTTGCAACTGTTGCATGGACAACTATTTATTATATGCATGTAAAAGGAAAATGTCAACATGAAATTTTTATATATGTTATACTGAGGTTACTATTCACGGCTGCTATCCCGCGAGGCGTTTTTATGCTTTTGCGCATGAAAATCCCGAGGCAGCCAGCGCGATATGGGGCAGAATGCTCCATATCTGTGCATCGCGAAGCGTGTTACTGTTTACAGAACTGCGTTTTTTGCACGGCTGTGAATAGTAACATACTGAGGATTAATAGGCGGCTGTTCATTGATGACAGTCCCGGGAAATATTTATAACATAAGGAGGCCGGGTGAGGCGGGGAAAATTTTTGGTTAGCCGGCCCCACAATGTGATTTAATGGGATCGTGAACAGCAGAAGAGAAAATCCCGTTGTGAAGGCATTTCCTTATGGGCTTTTACTCGTAACTGTGAAGGTAGGGAATAGTTATGCAAATTACAGACAATGTTCTGTCGGATTTTTCCTCAATGGAGAGACTGTGGGATGAGAAAGGAGTATGAATGGAAAAAATAGTGGAGATCATGGATAAAAGCGTTATTACGGAATTGTTCGCAGGATGGGAGGAGACTTTGATCTGGTCCTGTCTTCAGGATTGTATGGGAAGAGCTTACGGAGATGATCCGGAGAATCCACGGTCCGCACAGATAGTAGTGGGAGATTTCTGCTTTTTTGCAGGGCGGCCGGCGGAGGCGCTTGTGCGAAATAAACCGGATGACAGAGAATCAGAGTTTATCATTATGGTGCCGGCTTCGGTAGAATGGGGAGATTTGATAGAGAAGGTTTATCAGGGATGTTCAAAAAAACGAAAACGATATGCTATCAGGAAAGAGTTGGATATATTTGACAAGGAGAGGCTCAGGGATATAGTAAAGCACTGTCCGGAGGGATTCTCCCTGCATAAAATTGACAAAGAGACTTACCGGCAGATTATGGAGAATCCATGGTCCGCAGATCTGTGTTCTCAGTTTAAAGATTACGAAGACTACAGGAAACGCGGATTGGGGGTTGCAGCCTTCGATAATAAGATTCTGGCAGCCGGTGCATCTTCCTACACGGTCTATAAAGAAGGGATTGAGATTGAGGTGGATACCCGTGAAGATTACCGAAGAAAGGGACTGGCGCTCTGCTGTGCCGCACAGCTTATTCTGGATTGTCTGGAGCGGAGCCTGTATCCAAGCTGGGATGCCCAGAATCCTGCTTCCGTGGCATTGTCAGAAAAACTGGGCTATCATTTTGATAAGGAGTATACAGCCTATGAGGTGTACAAATATACAGGGATAAAGAAAAATTAAATAGGTGAAAAATAGATAACGAATGATGCATCGGATTTCGGATTTTGGCAGGAGGGAAGATGTGGATTGATGATAATTAGTATATTTTCAGCAGATAGATACAAAATCGGAAAGTTTTAAAGGCGTGATTTTTCGCAGAGTTTACAAAAAATATGAATATGCAATATGTCAATAGAAATATGCACTGCAATATGATAAGCTATACAGCATAACAGATAAAGTTTTATGTCTTACATCATTGCTGCCATGTCGATAAAAGCCGGCTCCCCATGACAACAGGTAAGACATGGGACACCAAGTAAAATAAATGAGTATTGGAAAGGAAGGGTACAATATGGGATTTACAACAGAGGATATCAATATGCTGGAAAAGTTGTTTGACAATAAGTTGCAGCCATTATATTTGCAGGTGGATGAAAAATTTGAACAGGTAAATAATCGCTTGAATGAAAACGCGGAAAGGATGGAGGAACGGTTTGAGCAGATAGATAGAAGATTTGAACAGGTAGATAAGAGGTTTGAGCAGATAGATGAAAAGCTTGAACAAATAGATGATAAATTTAGACAGATAGATAAAAGATTTGAATTAGTAGAGGAATCTATTAAGCAAATGAAAGTTCAACTTAATAATGTTGAAACAAGGCTGGACCGTCTTGAGAAAGAGGTTGCGGCTGTGAGAGATGAATTGGAACAAACGAAATTTATTATAGAAAACGAAATTCAGAGAAATATTAAAATTATTGCGGAAAATCACGTGGATTTAAGCCGCAAATTTACAGATGCCCTGCGGGTTTCACAAACGGATGAGCTTTACCATTTGAAGGTTAACCAATTGGAATCCAGGCTCGTGATATTGGAAAGTAAATTTGATAGTTTGTCACAGGGGCAGAAAAAAGTTGTTTAAATGTAACTGCTAGGCAAGTCTGGTATATAGGCTGCATGTACTGTAAGGAAACGTTCAGCAGCCAGACGAAAACTCCATTGCATAAGGCTATTCTCCATAGATCTTGCTGGTAATCATGCAGGTACTCAACTGTTACGTTCAAACATAGAAGGGGAATTCCAAACCTGACTTCATAGTAAGATAATTGTTTATTTTTGGAGAATCGAAATCCAGCAGCGGTATAACGCGGAGCCTGTCATCCTCAATTTCTTTTTTGACAAGGCTGAGAGGGAGAAAGCTGTAACCCAGGCCTGCAAGAACAAAGTCAAGAAGTTTTGTACTGTTGTCTATCTCAAAGGAAAAATGGTAATTATCAGGAAAAAGCTGACGGATAAAGAGACCCACTTCCTGCAGGGCAAAATTGCAGAAAAGGTAATTCAATTTAGG
Organism: Blautia marasmi; assembly: GCF_900258535.1. Classification (NCBI taxonomy): domain Bacteria; kingdom Bacillati; phylum Bacillota; class Clostridia; order Lachnospirales; family Lachnospiraceae; genus Blautia; species Blautia marasmi. The sequence continues at coordinate 134,581 of NZ_OIWX01000001.1, read as the reverse complement.
AAGATCTTGTCTGGTGATTCCCTTCTGATAGTTTATGTCACTGCTGCAGCAGACAAGAACCAGTTCGTCTTTTTTAAAACATTGGCAGGTGAAACCTTGTTTCTTCAACGGAATATAGGTAAATGCAAAATCAAGCAAATCATCCTGGAGTGCATGAAGCAGTTCCATAGAATGGGAAATGGTGACTTTTGTATTCACATCCCTGTGTTCCTGCATATAACCAAGCAGGGGTGCTCTTAAATGACACTCATAAATGGTGTTTGTTGTACCAATATGCAGATTCTCCCTGGATAAATCCTGTGTGTTCAGCATCGTGACTGCTGATTTTTCCAAGGCAAGTATGCGGTTGGCATAATCAATAAACTTTATGCCGGCTTCTGTAAGTTTCAGGCTTCTCGGACTGCGGACAAACAAGGGCTGGCCAAGTTCTTTTTCCAATTCGGCAATTCTGTTTGTAACCGTAGACTGGGCTACAAAAAGTGCCTCGGAAGCTTTGGTAAAGTTTAAAATTTTACTGAGCGCTAAAAATGTTTCCAAGGATATTGTATTCATATAAACTCCTATCGAAAAAACAAATCATAACAATGCGATTAATTTATTTTACAAATTATAAAGAATAGGATATAATTTGTCAAGAATTAAGTATGAAGACATTGTTATAAGGAGAGATAAAGATTATGGAGTACAATTTGAGAGAAGAGGGCTTCTATGGTAATATGGAGCCGGAACAAATTACAGAAATGTACGGCAGTCCGGTTTATGTATATAATGAAGAAACGCTGCGCTTACGATGTAGAGAATTGAAGAAAATGGTGAAATATCCTCACTTTGTCATTGATTATTCTATTAAAGCAAATTTCAACCCTGCCCTTCTGCAGATCGTCAAAGAGGAGGGGCTTGAGGTGGATGTCATGTCACCGGGAGAAATATCTCTGGCCAAAATGGCAGGTTATGAGGCAGATGAAATTTTCTATATCTGTAATAATGTATCTGAACAGGAAATGCGCTATGCCATAGAGGCAGGTGTGACTACCAGCGTGGATTCCCTCTCTCAGCTGGAACAGTATGGAAGACTGAATCCGGGAGGAAAAGTGGCTGTTCGCCTGAATCCCGGCCATGGTGCAGGACATCATCAGAAAGTCATTACAGCAGGCAAGAAAACTAAATTCGGAATTGATGTGGAGATGCTCCATGAAGTGAAGGCTATTCTTGCCCGCTATAGCCTTAAACTGGTTGGTGTGAACCAGCATATTGGCTCCCTTTTTTTAGAAAAAGAACAATATCTGAAGAGTGTGGATTCCCTACTGGAATGTGCAAAAGAATTTTCTGATTTGGAATTTGTGGATTTTGGCGGGGGATTTGGTATCGCCTATCATAAAGAGAATCAGATTCAGAGACTGGATTTGGCAGATCTGGGAAAATCCCTGGATGAGATCATGTACCGTTTTGTGGAGGAATACGGGAAGGAAATCACCTTCCGGGCAGAACCGGGCCGCTATGTAACGGCAGAATCGTCAGTCCTTTTGGGAACCGTAAATACGGTGAAAACCAACCACGGCAAAAAATATATTGGCACAGATATTGGATTTAATGTACTTATGCGCCCAGTATTATACGATTCTTATCATGAGATTGAGGTATATGAAAAAAATAGGAAGGTGTCAGGAAAAAGAGAGACAGTCACTGTTGTAGGCAATATTTGCGAGAGTGGTGACATTCTGGCAAAAGACAGGGAACTTCCCCATATAGAGGAAAAAGATGTGATTGGAGTTTTGGATGCAGGCGCTTATGGACATGTCATGAGCTCTAATTATAATGGAAGACTTAGGCCGGCAGAGGTTCTGGTAAGAACAGACGGAGAAAACTGCCTTATCAGAAAACGTGATACACTGGAAGATTTGGTGAAAAACTATGTATTGCTGCCATAACAGGCTGGTATCAGAAGGGAGCATTCTTCTCCGACGGGCAGAGTGGAATGCTCCCTTTTTTCTTGAGTTTTAGTTGTCTTCCTCTGTCATGGTATATACCTGGCGTTTTCTTGCCATCTCATCGCTTGCCAGATATTCATCATAGGTTGTGATCTTATCGATCAGTACACCGTTTGGAAGTATTTCCATGATACGGTTCGCTGTGGTCTGTACAATCTGGTGGTCATGGGATGCAAACAAAATGACACCGGGGAATTTTATCATACCGTTATTCAGTGCGGTAATGGATTCCATGTCCAAATGGTTGGTAGGCTCATCAAAAACCAGCACATTGGCACCGGATATCATCATTTTAGATAAAAGGCATCTTACCTTTTCGCCTCCGGAGAGTATACGGACTTTTTTTACACCGTCCTCACCCGGGAACAGCATACGTCCAAGAAAACCACGTACATAAGTCGCATCTTTAATTTCAGAATACTGCGTCAGCCAGTCTGCTATGGTCAGGTCATTGTCAAACTCGGCTGTATTATCTTTAGGAAAATATGCCTGAGATGTAGTGACGCCCCATTTGTAGGTTCCCTCATCCGGCTCCATTTCTCCAACAAGGATTTTGAAGAGTACGGTTTTGGCCTGCTCATTTCCCCCCACAAATGCAACTTTATCATCATGACCGAGAGTAAAGGAAATGTTGTCCAATATTTTCACACCGTCAATGGTTTTTGAAAGGCCTTCTACCATGAGTACTTCGTTTCCGATATCGCGGTTTGGACGGAAATCAATGTACGGGTATTTGCGGCTGGAAGGACGCATATCATCCAGCTGTATTTTCTCCAGGGCACGTTTTCTGGATGTGGCCTGTTTTGATTTTGACGCGTTGGCGGAGAATCTGGATATAAACTCCTGTAACTCTTTGATCTTTTCTTCTTTTTTCCGGTTGGCTTCTTTCATCTGTTTGATCAGAAGCTGGCTGGACTCATACCAGAAATCATAGTTTCCGGCATAGAGCTGGATTTTACCGTAGTCAATATCAGCAGTATGTGTACATACCTTATTTAAAAAGTAACGGTCATGGGACACTACAATGACCGTATTCTCAAAATTGATCAGGAATTCTTCCAGCCATTCGATGGCGTCCAGGTCTAAGTGGTTGGTAGGCTCATCCAGAAGAAGTATATCAGGGTTACCAAACAGGGCCTGTGCGAGTAGAATCTTAACTTTCTGGCTTCCTGTCAGGTCGCCCATTATGGAATAGTGCAGTTCTGTTTCAATTCCCAGACCATTTAAGAGCTGTGCTGCATCGGATTCAGCTTCCCAGCCGTTCATCTCGGCAAACTCACCTTCCAACTCGCTGGCACGGATTCCATCTTCATCAGTGAAATCTTCTTTTGCGTAGATGGCTTCTTTTTCTTTCATAATATCATACAGACGTTTGTTGCCCATGATAACTGTGTCAAGAACCGAATAGGCATCATATTTGAAGTGATCCTGTTGAAGGAAGGAGAGACGCTGTCCGGGTGTAATTGTGATATCACCGCTGGTGGTCTCAAGTTGACCGGAAAGAATTTTTAAAAAAGTAGATTTGCCGGCGCCGTTGGCGCCGATCAAACCATAACAGTTTCCCTCCGTAAACTTGATATTGACGTCTTCAAACAGTGCTTTTTTACCGATTCGTAAAGTGACCTTATTTGCTGCAATCATGTTAATCCCTCACTTTATAAAAAACTTACAATTTTCTTTGCGTAATCTCTTCTTATTTTACAGTAAAATGTGGAATTTGCAAGCATTTCTTTTAAAATACTTGATAAATTAAGTATACAAAGGTATAATGGACACCATTAAGAAAAAAAAGAGGGACGAGAGAAGACCACAGAGAGTACAGGAAAGGAGCACAGGAAAAATGCTGATTACGAGAGAATGCGACTACGCGGTGCGGATTGTCCGGGCACTTGCTGGAGGAGAAAAACTTTGCGTGAACCAGATATGCGAAAAGGAGGAACTGACTCCCGCATTTGTATATAAAATACTCAAAAAACTGGAAAAAGGAGATTTAATGAAGAGCTTCCGCGGAAGCAATGGAGGATATGCACTGAAGAAAGATATTGGCCAGATTACCCTGCTGGATATCTACCTGGCAGTGGAGCCGGAATTTTACATGATCGAGTGTATGAATCCGGACAAGCCCTGTGTGCGTAACCAGGATGAAGAGGGATGTAAGGTCCATAAAGAGCTGTGCAAAATACAAAAAAACCTGCTCAGAGAGCTTGGTGCCAGGACCATTCGTGAAATTATGGAGGAAGAGTAGTCAGGATTTGTTTTTTTCAAAAAACATTCTACTTATTTTCGTTTAAAAATGGACATGCTTGGCGAATCGTGATATAATTTCGATAGACTTCGGGGAGCGAAGTGGAACATTGTTTATAACAATTTTCAAGGAGGAAAATAACAAATGGCTAGAAAGATGAAAACCATGGATGGTAATCATGCAGCAGCTCATGCGTCTTACGCATTTTCCGATGTTGCAGCGATTTACCCGATTACCCCGTCATCTGTAATGGCAGAGGCTACAGACGAATGGGCAACACAGGGAAGAAAGAACATTTTCGGACAAGAAGTACAGGTTACTGAGATGCAGTCTGAGGCTGGTGCAGCAGGTGCTGTGCATGGATCCCTGGCAGCAGGTGCCCTGACTACTACATATACCGCATCACAGGGTCTTCTGTTAATGATCCCTAATCTTTATAAAATCGCTGGTGAGCAGTTACCGGGTGTATTCAACGTATCCGCCCGTGCACTTGCAAGCCACGCACTGTCAATCTTCGGAGACCATTCCGATGTATACGCATGTCGTCAGACAGGATGCGCTATGCTTTGTGAATCTTCCGTACAGGAAGTTATGGACCTGACACCGGTTGCACATATGGCATCTATCAAAGGTAAAGTTCCGTTCATCAACTTCTTTGATGGTTTCCGTACTTCTCATGAGATCCAGAAGATCGAGACATGGGATTACGAAGACTTAAAAGAGATGGTAGACATGGACGCTGTTGATGAATTCCGTGCTCGCGCACTGAATCCAAACCATCCGTGCCAGAGAGGTTCTGCACAGAACCCTGACATCTTCTTCCAGGCAAGAGAAGCATGTAATCCGTACTACGATGCTTTACCGGCAATCGTTCAGGAATACATGGACAAAGTAAACGCTAAGATCGGTACAGACTACAAACTGTTCAACTACTACGGCGCAGCAGATGCTGAGCACGTAATCGTTGCTATGGGTTCTGTAAACGATACAATTGAAGAGACTATCGACTATTTACTGGCAGCCGGCAAGAAAGTCGGTGTTGTAAAAGTTCGTCTGTACAGACCATTCTGCGCGGACGCATTGATCGAAGCTATTCCGGAAACTGTAAAACAGATCACTGTTTTAGACAGAACAAAAGAACCGGGCTCTCTGGGTGAGCCGTTATACTTAGACGTTGTTGCTGCATTAAAGGGAAGCAAATTCGATGCAGTTCCGATTCTTACAGGACGTTACGGCTTAGGTTCCAAAGACACCACACCGGCTCAGATTGTTGCTGTATATGAGAACACAGAGAAGAAAAAATTCACGGTAGGTATCGTGGATGATGTTACAAATTTGTCTCTGGAAGTTGGTACTCCTATCGTTACAACACCGGAAGGAACCATCAACTGTAAATTCTGGGGTCTGGGCGCTGACGGTACAGTAGGTGCTAACAAGAACTCCATCAAGATCATTGGTGACAACACAGATATGTACGCTCAGGCTTACTTTGACTATGACTCAAAGAAATCCGGCGGTGTTACTATGTCTCACCTGCGTTTTGGTAAAAAACCGATTAAATCTACATACCTGATCAAGAAAGCAAACTTCGTTGCATGCCATAATCCTTCCTATGTAAGAAAATACAACATGGTTCAGGAACTGGTAGACGGAGGTACATTCCTGCTGAACTGTCCTTGGGACATGGAAGGCCTGGAAAAACACTTACCGGGACAGGTAAAAGAATTTATTGCTAACCACAACATCAAATTGTATGTGATCGATGGTGTTAAGATTGGTATTGAGACAGGCATGGGCCCGACTCGTATCAACACAATCCTGCAGTCCGCATTCTTCAAACTGGCTGACATCATTCCGGAAGCTCAGGCTATTGATCTGATGAAAGCAGCAGCAAAAGCTACATACGGACGTAAAGGTGATGACGTAGTTGCCAAAAACTGGGCAGCTATTGATGAAGGTGCAAAACAGATCGTAGAAGTTCAGGTTCCGGAAAGCTGGAAAACTGCTACAGACGAAGGTCTTGACCTGACTCATGCAGAGAACGGAAGAAAAGAAGTGGTAGACTTCGTTAACAACGTTCAGGCTAAAGTTACAGCACAGGAAGGTAACTCACTGCCTGTATCTGCATTCACAGAATATGTTGATGGTACAACTCCATCCGGAACATCTGCTTACGAGAAACGTGGTATTGCAGTAAATATCCCGGTATGGCAGCCTGAAAACTGTATCCAGTGTAACCGTTGTGCTTATGTATGCCCACATGCATCCATTCGTCCGGTTGCTATGACAGAGGCTGAGGCAGCAAATGCTCCGGCAGCTCTTGATATGACCGGTATGAAAGAATATAAATTTGCTATCGCAGTATCCGCTCTTGACTGTACCGGATGTGGTTCCTGTGCAAATGTCTGCCCAGGCAAAAAAGGTGCAAAAGCCCTTGTTATGGAAAACATGGAAGCGAATGTTGAATCTCAGAAATTCTTTGATTACGCTGTATCTCTTCCGGTTAAAGAAGATGTTGTTGCTAAATTCAAAGAGACAACTGTAAAAGGTTCTCAGTTCAAACAGCCTCTGCTTGAGTTCTCAGGTGCTTGTGCAGGTTGTGGTGAGACACCGTACGCGAAGTTGATCACGCAGCTGTTCGGTGATAGAATGTACATTGCAAACGCAACAGGATGTTCCTCCATCTGGGGTAACTCCTCACCGTCTACACCGTACACTGTAAACGCAAAAGGACAGGGTCCTGCATGGGATAACTCCTTATTCGAGGATAATGCAGAGTTCGGTTACGGTATGTTACTGGCTCAGAACGCTATCCGCGGCGGCCTGAAAGAAAAAGTAGAATCCGTAATGGCAAGCGCAGAAGCTTCAGAGGAAGTGAAAGCTGCATGCAAAGAGTGGTTAGATACCTACAATTGTGGTGCTACCAACGGTGCGGCTACTGACAAACTGGTTGCAGCTCTGGAAGGAATTGATTGCGATACCTGCAAAGATATCGTTAAGAAAAAAGACTTCCTGGGTAAAAAATCCCAGTGGGTATTCGGTGGTGACGGATGGGCTTACGATATCGGATTCGGCGGTGTTGACCATGTATTAGCAAGTGGAAAAGACATCAACATTATGGTATTCGATACAGAGGTTTACTCTAACACAGGCGGACAGTCTTCCAAGGCTACTCCGACAGGTGCGATTGCACAGTTCGCTGCAGGTGGTAAAGAAGTTAAGAAGAAAGATCTTGCTTCCATCGCTATGAGCTATGGTTATGTATATGTTGCTCAGATTTCTATGGGTGCAGACTTTAACCAGACTGTAAAAGCAATTGCTGAGGCTGAGGCATATCCGGGACCATCCCTGATCATCGCTTACGCTCCTTGTATCAACCATGGTATCAAGAAAGGTATGAGCAAAGCTCAGACAGAGGAAGAATTGGCTGTTAAATCCGGCTACTGGCATAACTTCCGCTTCAATCCGGAAGCAGAAAGCAAATTCTCCCTGGATTCCAAAGAGCCGACAGAAGATTACCAGGCATTCCTGGATGGAGAGGTTCGTTACAATTCTCTGAAACGTTCTAATCCTGAAAAGGCTGCTAAACTCTTTGCTCTGAATGAGAAACAGGCTAAAGAAAGATATGAATATCTGAAGAAACTGGTTACTCTGTATGGAGATGCAGAAAACTAATTATTAGTTTCTTGAGTGAAATAAGCAGTGGGCATCACCGGTGGGTGGTGCCTGCTTTTTTTCTTGGAGTGTAAGGCGGATGGAATGAAATAGAGGTGGGGTGCTGTACCTCCGTTTTTTGTATGTATTCCAAACAACCCTTGTTATTCTGAGACATTCATATTATACTGAAACGTATAGCGATTATTTAACAAGTCAGCGTATTCACTACGCTGACCATAAAAATTTCCCGGCAGGTGGAAATGCTGCTGCCAAGGACGGTTTATTATGGGTTTTTATTCGTAACTGTGAAAGTAACTAACAGTTTTGACGTATTAATAATAAGGAGGTTATTATTATGAGTGACAATTTAATATGGGAAGACCGGAAGCATTTTATGTGGTTCCCCTGGTCATTTACCAAGTATTATATAGAGAATGAGAGACTGATGATAGAAGCAGGACTGCTGAGAACCACTTTGGATGAGACACTTTTATATCGGATCGTGGATGTGACCATGGTACAGACATTGGCGGGTAAAATTTTTGGAACCGGAGATTTGATCGTTAAGACAAAGGTGGACAGCAATCCGGAAATTGTTCTGAAGAATATTTCGGACCCCAAAAGAGTTCGTTCCATGCTTTCCGAGATGGTGGAGGACTGCAGACAGAGGAAGAATGTAGTGGGAAGAGAGTTTTATGGGGAACATTCGCATGAAGAGGAAGAATATATCTATGAAAATGAGGATAATGATTGACTGCATTTATAAGGGGTATCTATGAAGAAAATGAAAATTTGGGCTCATAGAGGTGCATCCGGATACGCGCCGGAAAATACTATGGGCGCTTTTTCCGAAGCGGTACGCCGTAAGGCGGATGGCATTGAACTGGATGTACAGCTTACAAAAGACGGTGAGATTGTGGTCATTCATGATGAGAAACTGGGCAGAGTCAGCAATGGTTCAGGATGGGTAAAGGACCATACGTTGAAGGAATTGAGAAAACTGAATTTTAACAAGACATTTCCGGAACAGGGAATTGCCAAAATTCCCACTCTTAAAGAAGTGTATGAACTTATGAGAAAAGAAGAGATGCTTGTGAATGTGGAGCTGAAGACCAGTATTATATTTTATGAAGGGCTGACAGATAAAGTGCTGGAGCTTTCCGCCCGCATGGGGATGGAAGACAAGGTATTGTATTCTTCTTTTAATCATTATACGCTGTTGGAGATGAAGCAGAAAAATTCCGGTATACGGACAGGTATGCTGTTTGAGGATGGAATTGTGGATGCACCTATATATGCCAAGCGTTTGGGTGTGGACGCCCTGCATCCTATTTATACGCATTTGCAGCATCCTGATTTTTTGAAACAGTGCAGGGAGGAAAAACTTCCTCTGCATGTATGGACTGTGAATACCAAAGAACGTTTCCAGGAAATGCAGAAGGCTGGCGTGGATGCAGTGATCACTAATTATCCCGATATCCAATACCGGTGATTTTCAGTTATTGTTCTAAGGCCATGGTCCTGAGTGGTGTTTTCCTCGAAGAGATGATGTGCGATGCACAGCAAAATCCCAGGTTAGTCAGCGCAAAAATGCTAAAGTGCAAAACTGTGTATCAGTGTATCACGACACATGTTACTGCACATGGAGTGAACAGTAACAATTTTCCTGAAAAATATCTATTTTCAGAAATCTTCTCTTTTTTCCTTAAAAGGAGTATGGTATAATAAGCATATGAAAAAAATAAGTGTAACTATTCCGCAGGCCCCTACATTTGTTGCGCAGACCGAATGCATGTTCCTTGGGAAAAAGTATTCCGCAATCAGGTGTAAAATTCATTGATAACGGCCATTCTGCATGGTTTTTTGCCCATAACGATGCAGGCGCCGAATAGTTACAAATAAGGAATTGGGGATTAAAAAGAGGAGGTATGATCTATGGAAATGGAAGAAAGAATGTTTAAGGTATATGCAGCCGGTGATGAAAAGATTCAGTTAAAAGTGATTCCGGGGCATTTTGCAACGCCGCAGTCTCATATCAGTCATTATTTGGAGATGACAACCATGAAGACCCGATGTGCGGAGGCTTCCAGAATCGCCAGGTATCTGTCTACTAAATATGAAACGTCTACCCCTGTGGATTCTATTATCTGTCTGGATGGGCTGGAAGTTGTGGGAGCATTTTTGGCGGAGGAGCTGGCAAAGGCAGGGGTTCTGTCCATGAATGCGCATAAGACTATTTATATTGTTACTCCGGAATTCAACGGTAACGGTCAGCTTATGTTCCGTGACAACATTCAGCACATGGTCCGGAACCGAAATGTGGTGATCCTGATGGGCTCCATCACAACCGGCGAGACGCTGCGAAAGTGTATGGAGAGCATACTTTACTATGGTGGTACCATCCAGGGAGTGTCAGCTATATTCAGTGCAGTGAACAAAGTGGCAGGCCTGGATATCAATGCCGTGTTCTATAAAAAGGATGTACCGGATTACCAGACGCACAAAGCAAGTGAATGTCCTATGTGCAGGAAGGGTGAAAAACTGGATGCCATTGTAAATGGATACGGATACTCTAAATTATAAAGGGGGGAGATTTTGAAGGGAAAACTCAGAAAACTATGCCTGGGGGTGCTGATACCGCTGCTGCTTCTGGCCGGGTGCGGACAGGGTAAAGAGCAGGCAAAGGAACAAAATCCGGAAGAACTGCTGAAAGAAGTGATCAGCAGTCAGAAACAGCTCAAATCAGGAAAACTGCAGATGACCATGAATTTTAAGGCAGCGGTGCCCCTGGAAGAGGCCCAGGATTTGCTTGGGGATGTCCAGAATTCTGCCATCCAGATGGATATGGATGCAGACATGCAGTTTCAGGAGGAACGGATGCGCATGGACGGTGAGTTGAATATGCAGCTTATGTCAATGAACATACCGGTTCCCATTGAGAGCTATACGGTGAAGAATGATGACAAATATGTGACCTATACAAAAAACGGGGAAGAGTGGCAGAAGTCTGAGACGGATGTATCCAGCGGCAATATGGGAGCGCTGGTATTTGCCGGACAGGAGTTGTACCAGGGAATTCAGGAAGATTCCCTGTCTATGACCGAGGAAACGGTTGCGCTGGACGATGAGAATTCCATCGAGTGTTATGTGATCCATTCTTCTATAGGCGGAGAGGTACTGAACAGCCTGTTTGGCATGGCAAGCCAGATGCAGGGGCAGGAAGATGTTTTGGGCAGCTTTCGGATCGATGATGAAAAAGTCGATGTGGATTTGTATATTGATCAGAAAAATAAAGAGATAGTCCGGACCAGAATTGATATGAAACAGCTCATGGAAAAGATGATGTCAGATCTTGCCGCTGAAGCAGGGTCAGGTGAGACAATGAAGATTGACAGATTTGAGATGGCTGTAACTATAAAAGAGCGCGGCGAAGCAGTGGAAGTGGAAATACCACAGGAAGCGCTGGATGCCACCGGACTTTGAGACAAGACAGAAGCTGTTGTCAGAATGCAGAGGCATAGACAGCAGCTTCTTTTTGCTGCCTTGATATAATTGGAAGAATATTTGTTCTTTTTCCGTTTTATAATTCCAACAAATGTGGTAAGATAAACAATAGAGCGTACACTGGCCAAAAACGGTCAGTAAATATAATAATCAAGGAGGCTGAACATGAAGAAAGAAAATGTGCCGGCATATGAACTGGTTTCCTGTCAGGACATTCCGGATATTCACTCCAAAGGTTCTCTGTGGAGACATAAAAAAAGCGGTGCCAGAGTTATGGTGCTGGAAAATGATGATGAAAACAAGGTGTTTAATATAGCATTCCGCACGCCGCCGGCAGACAGCACCGGTGTGGCTCATATTCTGGAACACAGCGTTCTGTGCGGTTCTCAGAAATTTCCCTTAAAAGATCCCTTTGTAGAATTGGTGAAAGGTTCTCTGAACACATTTTTAAACGCAATGACCTATCCGGATAAGACGATGTATCCGGTAGCAAGCTGCAATGATACGGATTTTAAAAACCTGATGCATGTATATCTGGATGCTGTATTTTTCCCTAATATTTATGAGCGGGAAGAGATCTTCCGCCAGGAGGGCTGGCATTATGAACTTGAGGATGTGGACGGTCCGCTGAAATTAAACGGTGTTGTTTATAATGAAATGAAAGGCGCCTTCTCCTCACCGGAAGAAGTGCTTGACCGGGAGATTTTTAATTCCCTGTTTCCCGACACACCTTACGGTGTGGAGTCAGGCGGCGACCCGTCCGTGATCCCTGACCTGAAATATTCGGAATTTCTATCTTTTCACAGCCGCTATTACCATCCGGTCAACAGTTATATCTATCTGTATGGGAATATGGATATGGAGGAACGGATGAACTGGATGGACAGGGAATACCTGTCAAAGTACGATGAGATTCCTGTAAACTCTGCAATCACCAGACAGAAGCCATTTGAACAGGTGAAAGAAATCATCATGGATTACCCCATATCCGAAAATGAGCCTTTGGAGGAAAATTCATATCTTTCCTATAACGTAGTAGTGGGCGACAGCCTGGATGTGGAACAGTGCACTGCTTTTGAAATCCTGGATTATACCCTGCTGTCAGCTCCGGGGGCACCGCTTAAGCAGGCGCTTTTGGATGCCGGAATGGGAAAAGATATCCTTGGATCCTATGATGACGGCATTTTCCAGCCATTTTTCTCTATTGTGGCAAAAAATGCAAAGCCGGAGAACAAGGATACCTTTGTGAATTTGATCCAGGAGACGCTCAGAAAAATTGCAAAAGAGGGAATTGACAAAAAAGCCATAGCCGCAGGAATCAATTTTCTGGAATTCCGTTTCAGGGAAGCTGACTTTTCTTCCTTCCCCAAAGGGCTTATGTACGGCATTGATGTGTTTGACAGCTGGCTGTACGATGACAGCAAACCCTTTGACCATCTGAAGAAACTGGATATCTTTGAAAGCCTGAAACAGAAGGCAAAAGAGGGGTATTTTGAAAAACTGATCGAACAATATCTTCTGGACAACCCCCATGCATCTATTGTGGTGGTCAATCCGAAACGTGGGCTTGCAGCCCAGAGAGAGAAAGAATTGGAAGATAAACTTGCCGCATATAAGGCATCTCTGCCAGCGGAAGCGATAGACAAGATCGCAGCAGACACAAAACATCTGAAAGAATACCAGGATGAACCGGAGACAGAGGAGGCACTGCAGAGTATTCCCATGCTGAGACGTTCCGATATCGGAACGGAGACGGTTCAGATACACAATACACCGGAATATGTGGATGAAACACTGGTGCTGCACCATGATGTGTACACCAATGGGATCGGCTATCTGACACTGCTCTTTGATGTGAAAAAAGTTCCGGAAGAACTGATTCCCTATATGGGGATCTTAAAGTCTGTCCTGGGTTATGTGGACACGGAGAACTACAGCTATGCAGACCTGTTTAATGAAATTAACGCCAACAGCGGCGGGATTTTATTTGGGCTCCAGGTATTTGGGGATGCGAAAAATAACCAGAATACGACACAGATGCTGGGGATCAAGGCAAAGACACTGTATAGCGGGCTGCCCTTTGTATTTTCCATGATCAAGGAGATCATCTGCACCTCGAAGATGGATGACACCAAACGTCTCTATGAGATCATAGCCAAGATGAAATCCCGGTTACAGATGAGTATGGCCAGCTCGGGACACAGCACAGCGGTTATGCGGGCTACGTCATATTTTTCCGGCAATGCATATTTTCAGGAAAAAATAGCAGGGATTGAGTTTTATCAGTTCCTTGACAGGATTGAAAGCCATTTCCAGGAAGAGAAGGGAACGGTGATAGAGAAGCTCAAACTTCTTATGAAGATGATTTTCCGTCCCGAGAATCTGACGGTGAGTTATACGGCGGACGGCGAAGGATATAAAACCCTGGAGACAGAGGTACGCGGCCTGAAGGATGTGCTTTATACAGAACATGTGGAGTTGGCTCACGATAAGCCTGATTACCGGGTAAAAAATGAGGGATTCAAAACATCAGGCCAGGTGCAGTACGTGGCGGCAGCCGGTAATTTCCGGGAAGGCGGATATGAATATACAGGATGTCTGCGGATTCTGAAAGTGATTCTCAGCTATGAGTATCTCTGGATGAACGTGCGTGTAAAAGGCGGGGCATATGGCTGTATGAGCAATTTCAGGAGAAGTGGTGACGGGTATTTGGTTTCTTACCGAGATCCGAATCTATCCAAAACGCTGGAAGTGTTCCGTAATACCCCGGACTTTATCCGCGGTTTTGAAGCTGACGAGAGAGAGATGACAAAATATATCATCGGTACGATCAGTGAGCTGGATACACCTATGACACCATCAGCAAAAGGAATATTGTCCCTGGAGGCGTATTTCAGCGGTATCACAGAGGACGAGCTGAAAAAAGAGCGGATGCAGATTTTGAATGCCCAGCCCCAAGATATCCGTGCCCTGGGAGATGTGGTAGCGTGTGTTTTGGACCAGAACCGAATCTGTGTCATCGGTAGTGAAGAGAAAATCGAGCAGGAAAAAGAACTGTTTTTGGAAGTGAAGCACCTGCTGTAACAAAGGAGAATATATGAAAACAGACTACAAATCAGGATTTGCGGCGATTATCGGTCGGCCAAACGTAGGAAAATCCACATTAATGAATCATTTGATCGGACAAAAAATCGCCATCACATCCAGGAAGCCTCAGACAACCAGAAATAAAATTCAGACGGTTTACACCTGTGAGGAGGGACAGATTGTCTTTTTAGACACACCTGGTATCCACAAGGCAAAAAACAAACTGGGTGAATATATGGTAAATGTGGCGGAGAGAACTTTTAAGGATGCGGATGTGATCCTCTGGCTGGTAGAGCCAACCACATTTATCGGTGCAGGAGAGCGCCACATTGCAGAACAACTGAAAAACGGAAATCTGCCGGTGATCTTAGTTATCAACAAGGTAGATACTGTGAAGAAGGAAGAAGTTCTGAGTTTTATTGACGCCTACCGAAAGATTATGGACTTTGCGGAGATCATCCCCGCATCTGCGCTCAGAGGGCAGAACCTGGAGACCGTGATCACCAGCATTTTTAAATATCTGCCTTATGGGCCTCAGTTTTACGATGAGGATACCGTGACAGACCAGCCCCAGCGCCAGATCGTGGCTGAAATGATACGGGAGAAGGCGCTGCGGACCCTGGAGGAGGAGATTCCCCACGGCATTGCCGTAACGATTGATACTATGAAGGAACGTCCCGGAGGAAATCTTGTGGATATTGAGGCCACGATCATTTGTGAACGTGAATCCCACAAGGGGATCATTATTGGCAAGCAGGGAGTCATGCTGAAGAAAATCGGAAGTGCAGCCCGGTTTGAGATTGAGCGGATGCTGGAGCAGAAGGTAAATCTGAAACTCTGGGTAAAGGTTAAAAAAGACTGGAGAGACAGTGACTATCTGATCAAGAATTTCGGATACGATAAAAAAGAGATATGACAGATACAGTACAGGTGACCGGCATGGTGTTAACCTCCATGCCGGTGGGGGATTTTGATAAAAGGCTGGTGCTTCTCACAAGAGAGCGCGGAAAAATAACGGTATTTGCAAAGGGAGCGAGACGGCAGAACAGCTCCCTTCTTGCCGTGGCCAATCCCTTTGTATTTGGAACCTTTTCTGTCTATGAGGGAAGAACCAGCTATCAGATGAAATCCGCCTCTGTGCTCAATTATTTCACGGAACTGGCTTCCAGACAGCCGGGAGTTTATTATGGCTTTTATTTTCTGGAATTTGCGGATTATTATTCTAGGGAGTTCACAGATGAGAAGGAAATGCTGAATCTGCTCTATGTTACCATGAAAGCACTGGTCAGTGAAAAGATTGACAACAGGCTGATTCGCTGCATCTTTGAGCTAAAGGCAATGGTGATCAATGGGGAATATCCCAATCTGTTTGAATGCATGAAATGTGGGAAGCAGGAGGAGATTTACTGGTTTTCGGCAGAAAGATCCGGTGTTTTTTGTGATGGCTGTGCGGACGGGAAGGAAAGGTATAAGAGTATCCGTTTGGATGCCTCCTCCCTGTATGCGCTTCAGTATATTGCGGCATCAGAGATTTCCAGGCTCTATACTTTTACGGTCAGACCGGAGGTGCTGGCGATCATGCAGAAAGTCATGAGGGAATATACAGGGAAGTACATAGACAAAAAGATGAAGAGCCTTCAGGTCCTGGAGATGATGGAGGGGGAATAGGGAGAGGTTAACCTATTTCGCCATGCACAGATATGGAGCATTCTGCCCCATATCGCGCTGGCTGCCTTGGGATTGTCATGCGCAAGCGTATAAAAACACCTCGCGGGATAGCACTGTGAATAGTAACAGATTTGTAGATTTTCAGGCAGATAGAGGTTGAAAAGAAGACATATAGCGGTTATAATGTTACTATTCGCAGTAGTGTCTTTGGCAATTCTATAAGTTAAGTAGAATCGTTTGCGGGCATATCTGCGGTGCGCAGCATGAAAAACAGTTTATAAGGCTGTGACAGGCAGTCAGTGATCATGTACCGGCAGCCTTGAAAAGTCAACAGCCTCACTGAAGCAACGGGGTTGCTGATTCACGCGGCGTAACAGTTCAGATAAGCTGAACCGTTACGCATCCAGCCATTAAAAATCGCTTCGCGATGGGCTGGATAAAGCTGGCACTACTTTTTCATACGGTCAGCGCAGTAAATGCGCAGACCTGTCTGAACTGTTACCACGCGGCAGCCGCCAAATATGCATATATGTATGCCACTTGGCTCGTTGCCGGCGGGAATAAAGAAATAGATGAAAGTCGAGGAGATAACACGATGGAAAAGACCATGGAAAAAATCGTAGCACTTGCCAAATCCAGAGGATTTGTATATCCGGGTTCTGAGATTTACGGAGGACTTGCCAATACCTGGGATTATGGCAACCTTGGCGTGGAGCTGAAAAATAATGTGAAAAGGGCATGGTGGAAGAAATTCATCATGGAAAGCCCATACAATGTAGGTGTGGACTGTGCCATTTTGATGAACCCCCAGACATGGGTGGCATCCGGCCATCTGGGCGGTTTTTCAGATCCGCTGATGGATTGTAAAGAGTGCCATGAGCGTTTCCGCGCTGATAAGATCATTGAGGATTTCTGTGCAGAAAAAGGGATTGCCATTGAGGGCAGTGTGGATTCCTGGAGCCAGGAGAAAATGATGGAGTTCATTGAAGAACATCAGATTCCCTGTCCCACCTGCGGCAAACACAATTTTACAGATATCCGCCAGTTTAACCTGATGTTTAAGACCTTCCAGGGTGTGACTGAGGATGCAAAAAATACAGTTTATTTAAGACCTGAGACTGCACAGGGTATTTTTGTAAACTTTAAAAATGTACAGAGAACATCCAGGAAGAAACTTCCCTTTGGTATCGGACAGGTGGGAAAATCCTTCCGTAATGAGATCACTCCCGGTAACTTTACGTTCCGTACCCGTGAATTCGAGCAGATGGAGCTGGAATTTTTCTGTAAGCCTGACACGGACCTGGAATGGTTTGCTTACTGGAAACAGTTCTGCCTTGACTGGCTGCACAGCCTGGGTCTGAAGGACGAGGAAGTTCGTTACCGTGACCATGACAAAGAGGAGCTGAGTTTCTACAGCAAGGCAACCACAGATGTGGAATTCCTGTTCCCATTCGGATGGGGTGAACTGTGGGGGATCGCGGACAGAACCGACTATGACCTGACGCAGCACCAGAATGTATCCGGCCAGGACATGACATATTTTGATGATGAGACCAATGAAAAATATATTCCTTATGTTATTGAGCCTTCCCTGGGAGCTGACCGTATGGTGCTGGCATTTTTGTGCAGTGCGTATGATGAGGAAGTTTTGGATGCAGAGAGAAATGATGTGCGTACGGTACTGCATTTCCATCCTGCACTGGCACCTGTAAAGATTGGTATTCTGCCGCTGTCCAAAAAACTGAATGAAGGCGCAGAAAAGATTTACCGGGAGCTGTCCAAACTTTACAACTGTGAATATGACGACAGGGGAAATATCGGAAAACGTTACCGTCGTCAGGACGAGATTGGTACTCCATTCTGCGTGACATATGACTTTGAATCTGAGACAGACGGAGCGGTTACGGTGCGTGACCGTGACACAATGGAGCAGGAGAGGGTAAAGATCCAGGATTTGAAAGCTTATTTTGAAGAAAAAATGGCTTTCTGATCATTGTCGTAAGAAATGATATTATGCTGCTGTATCCGGCCAAACATGGGCGGTGCAGCAGCTTCTGTTATATTACATGAAAAGAGGTGCAGTTTGAATGGCCAGTATCAGAGATGTGGCGAAACAAGCCGGTGTGGGTGTGGGTACTGTTTCGCGGGCTTTGAATGGAACCGGTTACGTGTCACCGGACACGAAAAAAAAGATTGAAAAGGCAGTCCGGAAGCTGGGATATACGCCTAATGAGCTTGCCAGAAATCTCTACAGAAACAGGACCGGCATTGTGGGGGTTATGGTGCCGGACCTGGACCATCCCTTTTTCTCCTGTCTGGCAAAGCATATTGAGATGGAGCTTTACCGCCAGGGCTATAAAACCATGATCTGTAATACGATAGGCATCAGTGACAGGGAAAAGGATTATCTGGATATGCTGGACAGAAATATGGTGGACGGTATTATTACAGGGGCTCATTCACTGGACGGGGAGGAGTATCTGAAACGGAAGAAACCTATTGTTTCCATAGACAGGGAATTTGGTCCCGGCATTCCTCTCATAGGAAGCGATCACGCTATGGGAGGACGTATGGCAGCAGAACTGTTGGTGAAGAACGGCTGCAGGAAGGTTCTGCAGGTATCCGGTGTTGCGCCTGGCGTTGCCGCCCAGGAACGCCACAGTGTCTTTAAGCAGGTTATGCAGGAACAGGGTGTAGAGATACTGGACATGGTTATGGACTGGAACGTATTTGACTGGAATGCCCACTATGAAGGAATGGAGAAGTTCCTTGGCCGGCACCCGGACATTGACGGAGTGTTTGGGGGGGATATGGCTGCGATCGCCTGTATGAATGCAGTGCGGCAGAAGGGCATCCGGGTGCCGGAGGAAGTAAAGATCATAGGATTTGACGGTATGGATGTGACCCGTATGGTATACCCCAGGCTGACGGCGGTTCGGCAGAATGTACAATTATTGGCAGAACTCTGCGTAAATACCCTTCTGGATTTGGTGGAGGAGAGGAAAGGTGTGCCTCACAGACAGATTTTAGATGTGGAAATGCAGTTTGGAGGAACAACTCTTTGAGATAAAAGCAAATCAGTGTTGCGGATAACTTATAAAAATAGGTAATCATATTTGGATAAAATTCATATAAAAAATGAGTAATGGCCTGTGTTTGTGCAAAGTGCACAAGAAAAACACAGGCCTTCTTTCATGCCTTATGAATTCATACGGAAAAGGTCTTGACAAACCCGTCAAAGCATCCTATACTCATTTATATGGAACGGGTTCCATGAAAATGTTCCGCATTTACTTAAAATGGCAAATTAAATGCTAGAATCAAAGGGAAATAATTATAGAACCGGTTTTACAATGAGCGATACAGGAGGCGAGAATATGATACAAACAGGCGAGTATACATGTCTGGAAATTCTGCTCAGGACAGCGGAGGGGAAAAATGGATATGTGATACTGAGAGACACAGAGGGCAGGGAGTGCAGATATGATGCGGGTCAGAAATATTACCGGTGGCTGAAACTTCCGGTAAAAAGGCAGAGTTGTTATGAGATCATCAGCCGGGAGGCGGAAATATCGCTGGCATATTTAAGCGGCTGCGAAAAGATCCTGGAAGAAGGAATCCGCTATATAGATCCTATGGATGGAGGACAATGTCTGAGCACCCGGGAAGCGGCAGAATACTATGACACCCCGTACCGGGAACAATATCACTTTGCACCCTGGAAAAACTGGATGAATGATCCAAATGGCCTTTGCTGGTATCAGGGATATTATCATATGTATTATCAGTATAACCCCCATGGGCAGGAGTGGAATAATATGTACTGGGGACATGCGGTAAGCCCGGATCTGGTACACTGGACCCATCTCCCCATTGTCCTGGAGCCTCAGAAAGAGGTGTTGGAACAGGCGGATATGCTGAAAGGCGGAGCATTTTCCGGGAGTGCCATAGCGCTGGAAAACGAGACGGTCTTTTATCTGACCAGGCATCTGGGGCCTATGGAGGACGGTGAGGAGACCGTGCAGCAGCAATGGATGACAAGAAGCCATGATATGCTGGAATTTGAACCGGAGAAGCTGGTGATTGAGGAGCGGCCTAAGGGTGCATCGTTTGATTTCAGGGACCCTAAGGTTGTAAAAATTGGCGATATGTGGTACATGGTCCTTGCCAGTACCATGAACGGGCAGGCAGCCATCCTGTTGTATAAGTCCCGGGATATGGAACATTGGAGTTATGTGAAATCCCTGCTAACAGAGGAAGAGGAGGGCGTCCGCTGTTTTGAATGTCCGGACTTTTTCCCTTTGGATGGCAGTTTTGCTGCCTGGGGCGCTCTTATGTGCCATAGGGATGCCAGCGGAAGGTATCAGATGTCCCGTTATTACATAGGGGAATTCAAAGATGAGGAATTTTCTGTGAAAAGTATGGGATGGTATGATTTTGGAAGTAACTGTTATGCCATGCAGAGCTTTGAACACGAGGGAAGAAGGATCGCCATTGGATGGATCTCCGATTTCTATGGGGAACATGTGGAAGTGGAGAACGGTGCCTATGGAAGCACAACGATACCAAGAGTGCTGCATGTGAAGAAGAATAAGCTTTATATGTCCCCGGTGGAGGAAATCCATACATTGAAAGGCCACAATCTCTATACCGGTGAGAAAGAAAATATTAACCTGCAGCACATACCGGGAAACAGTTTTTACGCGGGGATTACCCTTTCGGAAGATACGGATTTTAACCTTCTGCTGGGCAGGGACGGAAAGAAAGAGATACGTTTTATAAAGGAGAAGGGATTTACAGGAATCCGCACATTCGGTGTAAAAAGTGAGTGTGCCGTATTTCCCGCAGATGTGGATACCGTAACACAGATGGAGATTTTTGTAGACAGAAGAGTCGTGGAAATCTATTTAAACGGAGGGGAGGCAGCAGGTACCAAACTGTTCTACAACTCCGCGGAAGACGGATGTTTTGTCCTGGAGGTGGCAAAGCCTTGGGCAGTAAAACAGGCCGAGGTTTCAAAGATGCAGTCTATTTGGCAGTAATAGCAATGAGAAGGGAGAGAGGGAAATGAGAAAACGGGTAGTTGCCATACTTCTTGCAGCGGCAGTAATGTCATCCATGATATCCGGATGCGGAAGTACAAAAGAACGGGTGAATAAGGACGGGGAATCTGTCATCACGATCTGGAGTCCAAGCGATGAACCGGCCATTGAAGAGTGGTGGGAGGAAAAGATCGCTGCATTTAATGAGGAGCACAGGGGAGAGATCCATCTGAAAAGGGAAGCTATAGTGCGGGCGGATTCTTATGCGTACGAGGATAAGGTAAACGCAGCGATCACCTCCAAGGACCTGCCGGATATTTTGTTCGTGGACGGGCCTACGGTTTCCGTATATGCGGCAAATGACATTATTCAGCCTCTGGATGATATGTTTACAGAGGCTGACTGGAATGATTTTTTGGATTCTACCAAGAACCAGGGGACGTATGACGGAAAAATCTATGCGATCGGGGCAACGGAAAGTTCGGTAGCTCTCTTTTATAATCAGGATATGCTGGATGAAGCAGGCATAAAGGCGCCGGATAAACTGGAGGATGCCTGGACCTGGTCCGAGTTTGCGGAGGCGGCAGAGAAGCTTACAAAAGACGGTGTGATGGGAACGAACATCATTATGGATAAAGGGGAAGGCATTCCCTATGTGCTGGAACAGTTCTGGATTTCAGCCGGCACAGATCTGGTCAGTGAGGATGGCAGCAAAGCGGATGGTTATATCAACAGTGAGGCCGGTGTGGAGGCCGCCACATTTTTAAACGGACTGATCCAGAACGGATATGCCAATCTGGACCCTATCCAGAAAGAGTTTCACAATGAAAGAGCAGCCACAATGCTGGGCGGTTCCTGGGAGGTTGCCACACTAGAAAAAGATTACCCTGACTTAAACTGGGGTGTTACCTACTTTCCTGTTGCAGACAACGGCGGAATTCCCACTTCACCCACTGGAGACTGGGCCGCAGCTGTGACCAGGGATACGCAGGACAAGGACGCGGTGAAGGAAGTAATGAATTATCTGTTTTCCGCGGACAATGTGACTACATATGCCAAGGCGATTTCTAAGCCGCCCACAAGGCAGTCCAGCTATGATGTGCTTACGGAATATAATGAGTATCCCCGCTCCCTGTTCAAAGAACAGCTCATGGAGACCGGACATCCAAGACCGAGGACACCATCCTACAGCGTGCTCTCCGCAGGATTTTCAGAAGCTATGGTGAATATTTTTACAGGAGTGGATCCAAAAGAAGCACTTGATAAGGTAGCAGAAGATACAGATAAGGATTATAACAAGTATTACGCGCAGGAAGACTGATTCCGGGGAGGAGGAGAAAGATGGAAAAAGCTATAAACAAACGCAGTGAAAAGAAAGCAGCATATCTGTTTGTCATTCCGGCAGTGATTCTGCTGGCATCATTTTTAATATATCCGGCACTGCAGACTATCAGATATGCATTTACCGATTACAATATTATGAGGCCGGACCATATTAAGTTCTGTGGGTTTAACAACTTTCTGGAATTGTTCCGGGACGGCGATTTCTGGAAGGCGGTGACGAATACACTGCACTTTACCGTGCTGGTGGTGCCTTTTCAGACGGTTCTGGCCTTGGCACTGGCAATGCTCATTTCATCCAAGAGAAAAGGAGTCTCTATTTTCAGGGCTGCATATTTCAGCCCCCAGGTTACCTCCATGGTTGTAGTGGCCATCCTCTGGACGGTACTTTACAACTCTAATCCTGACAGCGGACTTTTAAATGCACTGCTGGTAAAGCTGGGAATGGAACCTTGTGGATTCTTAAATGATCCCAAGACCTCTATGAATTCCATTATTTTCATGTCGGCATGGCAGGGGGCAGGCTATCAGATGATGATTTTTCTGGCAGGACTGCAGGGGATTCCGATAGAGCAGTATGAAGCTGCATCTATTGACGGTGCAGGAAGTTTAAAAAGCTTCCTCTATGTCACTTTGCCGGGGTTAAAAAATGTAATAAAATATGTGATCATGATCACGGTCATCCAGGCAATGAAACTTTTTACACAGCCTTATGTTATGACAAAAGGTGGTCCTCAGAATTCCACCAGGACTATGGTGTATTATGTGTATGAACAGGGATTTCAGAAACGTAACTTTGGTTATGCCTGTGCAGTGGCTGCGGTTTTCTTCGTTATTGTAGTCATTTTGTCCCTGGGTATGAAGAAACTGATTAAAGCGGATTAGGAAGGAGTGGAGAACTATGACACAGAAACAGAGAAAACGTCTGGGACATGCAGCATTTTATATAGGGAATACGCTGGTTGCATTGATTTTTGTATCCCCTCTTATCTGGATGATCTCTTCATCCCTGAAACCGGAAGCAGGTATTTTTAAGGGCCTGAATTCCCTGAGTACATTTATTCCCACAGGTGCGTCTCTTAGTAATTATCTGGAGGTGTTCCAGAGGATTGATATGTGGAAATTCATTTGCAACAGCTTGTTTTATGTATTTGTCATTGTGGTACTGGATTTGTTTGTGAACTCCATCTGTGGTTATGCACTGGCAAAATTTGAATTTAAGGGAAAAAGTATCCTTCTTACATTAGTGATCAGTCTTATGGTATTTCCGCCGGAAGCCATTATGCTTCCTATGTACAGGGAGATGGCTGACCTGGGATGGATCAATCAGTGGGCAGCGCTTGTTGTTCCTTTTGTGGCAAAATGCTTCAGCATTTACATGTTCCGCCAGTTCTTCCTGGATGTTCCAAACGATCTTCTGGAAGCAGCAGCCATTGACGGATGCGGGCCAATAAAAACATTTTTCAGGATTGTGATGCCCATTTCAGGAACGGTGTATGCTACAGTTCTGATCCTGGATTTTGTGGCCCACTGGAATGACTTTATGTGGCCTCTGCTTGTGGTGACAGGGGAGGAGAAGAGGACCATTCAGCTTGCCATACAGACTTTCTTCGGTTCCAAACCGATCAACTACGGACCTATTATGGCATCACTGACTATTTCAGCGATCCCTATGCTCATTATGTTTATTGTACTGCAGAAGTATTATGTGGAGGGAATCGCTTCCACGGGTATCAAGGGATAAGAGAAGAAGCGGAGCTGCTGTTTACCCCGCCTCCGGTATATGTTTTGTCATGCTCCTGTTTTATTTGCTATTTTACTCCTGTCCGTATATAATATGGGGAGAAAAACAGAAATGAGGCATGTAAAATGGAATTTAATGAGAAGCTGCAGCATCTCCGGAAACAGAAGCATTTGACTCAGGAACAGCTTGCGGAAAAGCTCTATGTATCGAGAGCGGCTGTTTCCAAATGGGAGAGCGGAAAAGGATATCCTAATATTGAATCCCTGAAAGCTGTTTCTGAATTGTTTTCTGTTTCCATTGATGATCTGCTCTCCGGCAAGGAATTGCTGACTTTGGCGGAAAAAGAAAACAGGTCAAATATTAACACCATATATGGGCTGATATTTGGAATATTGGATATGATCACAGCCGTCTTTTTCATTTTTCCTCTTTTCGGACAAGAGGACAAAGATTATATCCGTATGGTGACACTGTTCTCCAATACGACGATCTCTGCTCCTATAAAAACTATTTACTATGTATTACTTATATCTCTGACAGTGTTTGGCGCGGTTGAACTGTTTATACAGAATTTAAAAGATGAGAAGAAAATAAATCTGTGCAAAACCGGTTCTATCCTTTTGCATGCTCTGACCATCACCTTTTTTGCCATGTCTCAACAGCCATATGTAACCGTCTTTCTGTTTATGCTGTTTATGGTCAAAGTGGTTTTGCTGATCAAGAAAAATGGCATGAAATAAGCGATAATAAAGGAAAAAGGCCCGTGATACGATAAGTATCACGGGTCTTTTGCCGTTGTGACAGTAGGTTTCTTGCTCTTTTTAGCTGCGTCTGACAATAATAAAGGTGCAGTCTGCAGAATGCAAAATGACAGAGAAAAGAGGATAAAACATGAGTAAAAAAACACAGAGAAAATTTATTTTGACAGGAACTTTATTTTTATTTTTTACAGTTTTTACCGTTATGATCGCAAAAGTGGATGTGCAGCCTATTGGCCCGAAAGAGTCCGCGGTGGGTTTTGCCTCACTTAACCGGCTGATATTTGAACTGTTTGGTGTGAATCTTTTGTGGTACCATATCACAGACTGGCTGGGGGTCATTGCCATCATATTTGCCATGGGATTTGCCGGCTTGGGGTTGTATCAGCTTGTGAAAAGAAAGAGTTTATTCAAAGTTGATCCCTATCTTTTGCTTCTGGGTGTTTACTATATCCTGGTTGTGGCAATTTATGTTCTGTTTGAATATTTCGTTGTTAATTACAGACCCATTATTATGGATAAGAGTCTGGAAGCATCTTACCCTTCCTCACACACAATGATCGTGATCTGTATCATGGGTACAGCCATGATAGTGTTCCATCATCTGTTTGCAGGGAAAAGGGTTCGGCTATGGATCCTGGACAGCATCTCAAGTCTCCTGATCGGGGTGACAGTTGCAGGGAGGTTTATATCAGGGGTTCATTGGTTTACGGATATTATAGGAGGCATAATCCTTTCGTGTGCGCTGATTGTGTTGTACAAAGCTATGACCTCTTATTTGGAGGAAAAACAAAAGCATCAGCCTAAATAAGATTACCGGCCTTGTTTTACTGGAGGAAATCCATATTATAAAAGATATATATTAAAGATAAACTTAAAAATAATGGAAAAATTTGGAGATATATGCTGCTGAATATAGACAATTTTTGACAAACACAGTATAATGAAACTATATTTATAACTATTCAGCAGGTGCACCTTTACCGCGCTGACTGCAAAAACATTTGGCAGGCAAGCAAAAATCCCATCCCAAGGCGATTTCATTTGGCTTTTTGCTTGTGGTTGTGAAGGTACGGAACAGTTGTCTATATTAAAAATCATCAAGCGGCGGAGGCGGATGTAAATTTACGCTTCCCTGCACGCAGCACGTGAACTTTGCCGGATCATATAAGGGCATCTGCACCTGTAGGCCGGACAGATTCCGGCAGATCTGAAGGGGAAATAAGGGGAGAACAACATGGATGAAGTGGAAGAGGCACGCAAAAAAGAGAGGGAGAAAGACAGGAAGCGGGAGGAACTCCGACTAAAACGCGAGGAAGAACTGAAGAAAAAGTTCATACGCACAGGGGCAGTCATAACAGCCATAGTTTTGTGCGTGATACTGGGAGTCGTTTCCGCGGTCCGATATTCAAAGACAAAAGCAGCGGCAGCGGCGGCAGAAAAGAAAAAGCAGCAGGAGGCAGCCCTTGAAAAAGAGCAGGAAGAAAATATCATTGATTTTCTGGCTGTGGGAGATAACATTGCACATCTAGGGATGCGGGAATCCGGAATGACAGAGTCAGGAGACTGGAACTATGATGCTATTTATCAGCCGGTAAAGGAGGATGTGGAGGCAGCGGACCTGGCGCTGGTAACCCAGGAGACTGTATTTGTGGAGAACCGTGAGGATATATCAGGATATCCTTCCTTCGGAACACCGCCGGAATTCGGAGACGCGCTGGTGCATACCGGATTTGACGTGGTGGCCCATGCGACAAATCATATTCTTGATAAAGGAACAGATTCTATTGAATATACCATGAAATGGTGGAAAGAGAACCATGCGGATACCCGTATACTGGGGATCCATGAAAGCCAGGCAGATGCGGATAACATGACAGTCATACAGTGCAAAGCATTAAAACTGGCAATGCTTGATTATACTTACGGGTTAAATGATATCCCCCTTGCGGAGGATAAATCCTATATGATAGATGTCTTTAACGAGGAAAAAGCCAGAGCAGATATAAAAAAAGCAAGGGAAGCGGCAGATGTGGTCATTGTGGTCATGCATGTAGGGGATGAATATGTGCAGGATGTGGATGACCAGACAAGGCAGTGGGTAAATCTGTTTTTGGAGGAGGATGTGGATATTGTCATTGGTTCCCATCCCCATGTCATCCGCACCATGGAGACTCTCACCGGGGAGGACGGCCATAAAATGCTGGTTTATTATTCACTTGGAAACTTTACCTCAACGCAGAATGATCTGCCCAGCCTTTTAGGGGCAATGGCTAAGATCACGATCAAAAAAGATGTAAAAACAGGAGCCATACAGATTCCGGAACATGAATTCATTCCGCTGCTCATGCATTACAATCATGACAGCCGTACTTATGGCATTTATAAACTGAATGAGTATACCCAGGAGCTGGCAGACCAGCATACGGCCAATGAGAGAAAACCCGGTGAATTTTCTATTCAGTATTATAAAGATCTCTTTGAGCAGATAAAAGCAAAGGGGAATGATGACGGAATTTAAAGAATTGTGCAAAAAGTACAAAAAAACAAGAACATAATGTAAATTAATATGCAAAAAATCCAGAAGGGCCTTGCCACTTCCGGATTTTTTTGCTATAATAATCGTCAGTGGTAATGAAATACAAGGAGGACGAGGCAAAATGGCAAAAAAAAGAAATATCATTGTAGGACAGTCAGGTGGACCCACATCCGTTATCAACTCCAGTCTTGCAGGCGTATATAAAAACGCAATTGAGAGAGGCTTCGACAAGGTATACGGCATGCTTCACGGAATTCAGGGACTTTTAGACGAACAGTATGTAGACCTTTCCACACAGATTCATTCCGAATTGGATATAGAGCTGTTGAAAAGAACACCATCCGCATTCTTAGGTTCCTGTCGGTTTAAAATGCCGGAGATACATGAAGATAAGGCAATCTATGAAAAAATATTTGCAATACTGAACAAGCTGGAAATTTATGCATTTATTTATATCGGCGGCAATGACTCCATGGATACCATTAAAAAGTTATCCGATTATGCCATCCTGACAGGGCAGACACAGAAGTTTTTAGGTGTGCCGAAGACCATTGATAATGATTTGGCCCTGACAGACCATACACCTGGTTTCGGAAGCGCAGCAAAATACATCGGTGCATCTACGAAAGAGGTCATCCGCGACGCACAGGGTCTTACTTATAAGAAAAATATGATCACCATCATGGAGATCATGGGACGTAATGCCGGGTGGTT
This sequence comes from Blautia marasmi, assembly GCF_900258535.1. Lineage (NCBI taxonomy): Bacteria > Bacillati > Bacillota > Clostridia > Lachnospirales > Lachnospiraceae > Blautia > Blautia marasmi. Next base: position 106,294 of record NZ_OIWX01000001.1, on the reverse strand, counting down.
GACAGGTGCCACAGCCCTGGCCAAAACGGAGGACTGCGATGGCCCGGATCTGATTTATCTTCCGGAGGCGGCCTTTGATATTGAGCGGTTCTTACATAAAGTAAAAGAACTGCTGAAGAAAAAGTCATCGATTGTGATCGCTGTCTCAGAGGGGATCAAGTTGGCTGACGGACGGTATGTGTGTGAACTGGGCAGTGTTGGCGATTATGTGGACGCGTTCGGTCACAAGCAGCTTCAGGGAACCGCTACATATCTGGCTAATTTCCTGGCAGCAGAGTGCGGATGCAAGACAAGGGCTGTAGAGCTTTCCACACTTCAGAGAAGCGCTTCCCATATGGCATCCCGTGTGGATATTGATGAGGCCTTTATGGTTGGCGGTGCTGCAGTCAAGGCTGCAGATGAAGGGGATACCGGCAAGATGGTGGTTATCGACCGTGTATCTGATGATCCGTATATGAGTGCCACAGGAATCTATGATGTGCATAGAATCGCAAATGAAGAAAAACTGGTTCCGAGAAGCTGGATGAACAAAGATGCTACATATGTGACAAAGGATTTTGTGGACTATGTAAAACCATTGATCCAGGGCGACTACCAGCCGATCATGGTAAATGGTCTGCCAAGACATCTTGTATTGAAAATGAAACGGAAATAAACCGGCAGTAGATTTTGGGGAAAAGAGAAGGTATATCCATATAGAAACCGGATGCATCAGCGCTTGGGGAAGCGTTGGTGCATCCGGTGTTTTATTTATGACAATAGAAAGTTCGCAGAGGGAGCTTTCTATTGTTTTGCATTTTTTTGTTCCGTACAGGGAAGTACAGGCTTTTTTCCATAAGGAAGCGCAATATCGATCAGAGTCCCCTGTCCGGGAAAGCTCTCAATGGTGAGCCCGTATTCTTTTCCGTAATAGCTCTGAATCCTCTGCTGTACATTCCGGATACCTATGGAATGATGAGAGGAAGTGTCAGCAGGGAAATCAATCTCTTTATCAAGAGAATCTATCAGTTCTTCCAGTTCCTCTTTTTTCATGCCCTGTCCATTGTCCGCGATGAAAAAATGCAGGGTATTTCCTTCCAGATTTGCACTTATACTGATGTAGCAGTTTTCTTCTTTTTCGGAAAAACCATGGCCAATGGCATTCTCCACAAAAGGCTGCAAAATGAAAGCAGGAATTTCCAAGCCCAGAAATTCGTCGGGAACGTCATAATCAAATGAAAACTTCCCCGGGAACCGGATGTTCTGTATGGTCATATAGCGCTGAATCTGCAAAAGCTCCTCTTTCAGATATACAATAGGAACTTTTTTTAGATTATAGCGCAGCAGTTCAGACATGCACATGGCAATGGTCTTGATTTCCGGAACATTATGGATATCAGCCAGGGACTTTATCACGTTCAGGGTATTGTACAGAAAATGATGGTTGATCTGTGCCTGAAGAACCTGAATATGCATCTGCTGTTCATTCAGACGGCTTTGGTAATTCTGCTGTATACTCTGGGTCAGGCGGCTGTTCAGCCGGTTAAAACTGTGTACCACCTTCTGCAGTTCCTGATTGGAAATACGGCCTTCCACAGTAATATCGCTGTAATTGGAGGTATCTCTGGAATCTATCTTTTCACAGAGCTGCCGTATGGAGCGGGTCAGCCCCCTGGAAAGAAGAGCGGCCAGTATCAGACCCAGAAAGATCGCCAGTAAAAAAATACCTGCATAGTGATATAAATTATTCCGGTAAGCCTGGGTGATCAGAGAATTATTCATAAAATGTACAATATGCCATCCCGTGGTTTTATTGTAGCAACCATTGATCAGATAAGAGTCAGAGCCTATATTCAGCTTTTCTGTCCGTACAGAGCTTTCTTTTGTTATCTTCTGATTAAAGTCCTGTATGGCTTTTTTTAAGTCAGGAGAGGCATCCTTCCCTATAAAATCCTTATCAGAAGAATAGGCAAGCCCGCCGTCCGCATTGTAAATGAGCATTACATTATTCTGGGTCTGGGCAGAGTTGGCGATATTCTCCACAGCAGAAAAATTAATGCCCACATAACAGATTCCAATCTCCTTAAAAGTATAACTGTCGTACAGGACTTTCACCATGGGGAGAATACTTTTTTTCACTGAGGAGGACTGTTGTACCGGGGCAAAATAGGTATAGTAATCAGAATTTCTTGCCGTTCCGGCCCAGTCATCCATGTGATCCAGAATTGTGTTCTGGTCTTTCACACTTGGAATATTGTACTCAAAAGTGTAGTCATACCGGTTTTTGAACATACAGGTAGTGACATTGGAATTCAGACGGTTTGCCTGTATTAATTGGGAGGAGAGTAGGTAACTGTCCTGGGAATAGCCAAGGAGATCATCCTCATAATTGGTGATCATAATTTTTCGGATATCCTTATTCAGTATATGTAGGTCAGCAACCTTGGTAGCATCCTGAAGGAGTGTGTCCAGTGTCAGATTGGCCTGTGTGGTGATCGTGTCCATAGAGCGGCTGAAATCCTCCTGCACCTCATTGGAGGTCCTGTTTGCTGTGGCAATGCCCAGGATAATAGTGGGCAGAATGACAAGCAGAAGTGAGGAAAAAAATATCTGGGTTCTGTAAGAAAAATCCTGTAGTTTCATTTCTTGTCTCCTGTGGTTTGATATGTTGAAATTATAGGCTGAAAGTGAAATGATTACAAGGAGAAGAGGAGAAATAGATAAAAAATATGAGAAAAACTAAAAATAATTATATATTTTATCTAAGAAAAATCCTATTTTACAGACATCCCCTTAGGTATAATGAGTTCATCAAATACAACAGGGGGAAATGAAAAAATGAACAAGGCACAGCGTGTAAAAGCAGTTATGGAGCGGAAAGAAGTAGACTTTGTACCAGCCGGTTTCTGGTTCCATTACAAGCCGGATTTTACAGTGGAGGAGATGATTGAGGAGCACTTAAAACTTTACCGGGAAACAGATATGGATGTCATTAAGATCATGCAGGATTATGCGTATCCGGTCACAGGTGAAATACACTGCGCCGAGGACTGGTATCATATTGGCATAAAAGGGACAGACAGCCGGGAGATGGAAAAAATGACAGCCGTAATCAGGGGCATAAAAGAGCGTGCAGGGGAAGAGGTTCTGATTTTCCAGACCATGTTCGGTCCATTCAAGGCGGCATCCATAGCCTTTGGGGATGATGTGCTTATGAAGTACAGCAAAGAGGCCCCTGAAGCAGTCATGGCGGGAATCAAAAATTTGGCGGACGGGCTTGAAGCATGGGCGAAGGCATATCTGGATGCAGGTGCGGACGGTATTTATTATTCGGCACAGTTTGGTGAGGAAGGCAGATTTTCAAAAGAAGAGTGGGAGCAGCTGGTTCGTCCCTTTGATCTACAGATTTTACAAGTGGCGGAGCAAAGGAAAGATAAGTATAATATTCTTCATATCTGCGGGGAACCGGAATATGCTTTTCAAACACATGTGGACTGGTTTTATGATTATCCGGCAGACCTGGCAAACTGGTCTGTAAAAGACAATGAATACCGCCTGGAAGAGGGCAGAGAGCACTTTTCCTGTGCTATTTTGGGCGGACTGAACAACAAGGGGAATATTCTTCACGGACCAAAAGAGGAGATACGAAAAGAGGTACAGGCAGTGCTTGATAGTTTCGGAACCGAAGGGATCATGATCGGGGCAGACTGCACCATACAGGGGGAAGGCATCCGCCTTGACTATATCCGGGAGGCAGTGAAGGCAGCGCATACATATAAAAAAGGAGAAGAGTGCTCATGAGAAAGAAATTAGCGGTTTTATTGTGTACAGCAATGGCGGTTTCCAGTCTGGCAGGCTGCAGCAGCGGCGCAAAAGAGGCCAGTGATACACAGGGGGAAAGCAAAAAAGAAGAGGCCAAGGACAAGGCAGAGAACAAAGAGGAGGGCAGCGGGGATGTATTGACACTGGAGTTTTTCCAGCAGAAATCAGAGGAAGCTGCCCAGGTAGGATACCAGAACATCATAGACAAATTCAATGAACAGAATCCTGATATTAAGATTGAGATGAATACCGTTCCCGACGCGCCCACAGTCCTTACATCCCGTGTGGCATCCGGTGATATACCGGTAATTTTTACGGACTTCCCCACACAGCTTCAGTTCCATCAGAAGGTGGCTAATGGGTATGTGCAGGATTTGTCGGAACAAGATTTTCTGGAAAATGTGGAACAGTCAGCCTTGGATATGACAAAGCAGGAGGACGGAAAATATTATGCGCTTCCTTTCAGCCGCAACTATATGGGTGTCTGGTACAACATGGAAATCTTTGAAGAAAACAACCTGGAAGTGCCGAAAACGTGGGAAGAATTTGTAAATGTATGCAATGCCCTAAAGGAAAAGGGCGTGACCCCTCTTGGGCTTCACGGAAAAGATCCCGGACGTGTCGGACACACATTCCAGTGCTGTACGGTGGCTTTTGACCCGGAAGGTGTGGAGACCATCGAGAAAGCAGTAGCAGGGGAAGGGAAGATAGAAGGAGATGAAGGTTTCAAAAAAGCTGCGGAGAAAATGCTTACCCTTCTGGATTACAGCAATGAGGATGCCCTGGCACTTTCAGACATGCAGTGCTATGAGAACTTTGCCAACGGGCAGTACGCTATGTGTATTACCGGTTCCTATGCCCGCGGCACCATTATGATCGCCAATCCTGATCTGAAGCTGGGAGTCTTCCCTCTTCCCAATGACACAAGAGAGACTACAAACACATTATCCGGCATTGATGCGGCTGTCTGCATTTCAGCCAAAGCCTCCGAGGAAGAAAAAGCCGGTGCTTACAGATTCCTGGAATTTTTGGCACAGCCGGAAAATGCACAGCTTTTCTGTGACGCGGAGGGCGCGCCTTCCTGTATTACCGGTGTGGTTCACAAAGATGAGGGGGTACAGCCGATGCTGGAGCTGATTTCTGACGGACAGGTGCATGACTGGATGGCCTCCACCATTGACAACAACGTGGTGACAGACCTTTACAATGTGACTCAGGGCTTCTGGAGTGAGAAAAACGTGGATGATTACCTGAAGCAGATGGATGAATCCATTGCTATCACATCTGCGGAATAGGACGGAATATGCAGAGAAACGGCAGTGCCTGCATGGGGCTGCCGTTTCCTTTACAAAAAATTGAGTATTCTATAAGGGGGTTGAAAGAATGGAGACAAAATGGAAGAAAAAAGGCTCCGGAAAATGGATTTATTTTGGCTTTACGCTGATACCGGTGGTCCTATACAGCTTCTTTTATGTATATTCCGTGATAAATGGCATCCGCTACAGTTTTACAGACTGGGATGGGATGTCCACCACATTTCGTATGGTAGGGCTTAAGAACTATATTTCCCTGTTCAAAAATCCCAATTTCTGGGGTTCCTTAAAAACAACAGTGTGCTACAGTATTCTTTTGGTGGCGGGGGTTGTAACTCTATCCCTGGCACTGTCTTTATCACTGAATTCACTGAAAAGATTTAAGACCTTTACCAAATCTGTATTTTTTGTTCCCGCAATGATCGGAGGAATCACCATTGCCCTTATCTGGGACCAGCTTTTTTACAGAGTGGTCCCGTTGCTGGGCCAGGGGCTGGGCATTGGATGGCTGTCCCAGAGTCTTCTTATGACGGGAAAGACCGCTCTTCCGGCTGTAGTGTTTGTACATATCTGGCAGGCTGTGGCGCTTCCCACGGTTATCTTTGTGGCAGGTCTGCAGCAGATTCCGGATGAACAGTATGAATCAGCCAAGATGGACGGAGCCACCCCTTTTCAGAGGTTTCGGTTCGTGACATTTCCGTATCTGGTGCCAACGCTGACTGTAAATCTGGTGCTGATGGTCAAACAGGGATTTACGTCTTTTGATTTTCCTTTTGCATTGACGGGAGGAGGCCCGGTTCGGTCCACGGAAGTGATCGGTATCCTGATCTATAATGATGCATTTAAAAATATGCGTTTTTCCATGGCAAATGCAGAGGCATGTGTACTCTTTTTAGTAGTGGCTGTCTTTTCCCTGACGCAGTTAAAGCTTACCAGTAAAGGAGGAGTCCACGAATGAAAGTGAAAAAAGAAGGTATGGGATGGATCATTCTCAGAAATCTCCTGATTCTTATGGGGCTTTTTCTTATTCTGTTTCCCTTGTATCTGGTTGTTATTAACTCCTTTAAAACGCTGGAGGAGGCCGGAAAAGACTTTTTTGCCCTCCCGTCAGGACTGAACCTGCACAATTTTAAGGAACTGTTCCGGAACAATGATTACTGGATATTTGCGAAAAACTCTCTGATCATTTCGGCTGTATCCGTGGGGCTTATTCTTATCCTGGTTCCCTCAGTATCCTACGCCATAGCCAGAAATTTTAACAGGAAGTATTACAAAGGGGTGTATTATTATCTGCTTATGGGACTCTTTATCCCCTCCCAGGTCATCATGCTTCCGGTTACGAAACTGATGACAAATCTCAACATGCTGAACCGCCAGGGGCTGATCCTGCTCTATGCGGCATATAGTCTGACCCAGGGCGTATTCTTGTTTGTAAACTACATCAGAGGGCTGCCTTTTGAGATTGAGGAATCTGCTTATATGGACGGATGTAATGTATTTCAGACCTACGTCCGCATTGTCCTTCCCCTGGTGAAGCCTATGCTGGCCACGCTGCTGATCATGGATCTTCTGTGGATCTGGAATGACTTTATGCTTCCGCTGCTGATACTGAACCGCTCCAAGGAAATCTGGACACTTCCGCTGTTCCAGTATAATTTCAAAACGGAATATTCCTTTAATTATACCATGGCCTTTACCGCTTATCTGATGTCCATGCTGCCCATGCTGATCGTGTACTGTATGGGGCAGAAACATATTATAAAAGGTTTGACAGCCGGTTCTGTGAAGGGGTAAACTTTTTTCAGAAAGAAGGTATGCGCAGATGATGAAAATACTGATTGCTGAGGACGAAATTTACGCCAGAAAGTCTATGAAAAAACAGATTCTGGAGCTGGATCTCGGGCGGGAATTCCACATTCTGGAAGCCCAGAACGGGGAGCAGGGCTTGGAACTCTTCAGACAGGAAGAGCCGGATCTGGTATTCACGGATATCCTTATGCCTAAGATGGACGGCCTGGAGCTGCTCAAAGAGATAAAGAAAGAAGATCCGGAAGCAAAAGTTATCATGGTCAGCGCCTATGCGGACTTTACCTATGCCAAATCCGCTATAAAATTTGGGGCGGAGGGATATCTGCTGAAGCCCATAGAGGACGGGGAGCTGAAAGAATTTATAATGAAATTCAGGCAGCAGAATACAAGAAAAAAAGAGCAGGCTATGTTCTCGGGAAAAGATATGGTAACCAGATTCATTGCCCAGAGTGTGCAGGAGGAGGAAGCAGGAAAAGATCTGCTGGCAGAGCGGATGTTTGGCAAAGTCTTTTGGAAATATCAGGTGCTGGTCCTTTGGTTTGCAGGGAGAAGATATCCTGACCGGGAGGAATTCATGCTTTGGCTCCACAACATATACGGGCAGGAAGTATGGACTGCTTTTCGTCTGATAGAGCTTGAGAAGGATATCTGGATGCTTGTTATGGAGGCTGACGGACAGAGCCGGTTCCGGCAGAAACGTATCATACAGAAACTTCTGGAAGAGGAGTATGACTGTTATCTGGGTATAAGCGCGGAATGTAAGACACCGGGGGAACTGAAAAGGGCACTTGCCCAGGCCACTGTTGCAGTGGAGAATAAGATTTACAGTGATGAACATCTTTTGGAATACCGTGTGGTCGCCGGGATTAAAGCAGTGAAGTATGAAATGTCGGAGGAACAGAAGAACTATCTGCAGATTTCCCTGGAGAGAAAGAGCAGGGATAAGATACAGTCTGCGTTGTGTGAGATATTCTGCCATATGGAGGAAAAAGGAAGGATCCATGTGGACAGTCTGGAGATATTTCTTGCACAGGCAGCCGTGCTGATCCATCAGGCGGCTGGCAGGCCCATTCCCAGGCTGCGGCTCATAGATTTCTCCCATATGGAGGAGATGAAACAGAGGCTTTTAGAGACTGCAGAGGAATACTGCACCTGCGGTTCTAACGGACAGACTTTAAAAGGAGAAGACATTATCCGGGGCATGAAGGAATATGCCCGGAAAAATTACCACCTGGATATATCCATCCGGATGCTGGCGGAAAAGGTGTTTTATATGAACGCGGCGTATTTAAGCCATCTCTTTACAGAGAAAACAGGTATCAGTTATTCCGCGTATATCCGCCGGCTGCGCGTGGAAAAAGCGAGGGAATTTTTGGAGAAAGATACTTACTCGATCACGGATATCGCGTCTATGGTTGGGTATAATGATACGTCTCAGTTTATACGGATATTTAAACAGGAGATGGGGATGACACCAAAGAAATACAGGTGTAAAAAAACAGATGGAAATTAGCGGAGGACAGAATATGGAGGATAGCAGAAGGGCATTTTATCAAAGTCTGCTTCACCGGGAGATAGCTCCGGCGCTTGGATGTACAGAGCCTGCAGCCGCTGCCCTGACAGCGGCCTGTGCGGCTGCATGTCTGGGGCAGATACCGGAGGAGATCACGGTAAAGACAAGCCAGTATATCTTAAAGAATGCCATGAATGTGGGAATTCCGGGGATAGGTATGACGGGGCTGGATATTGCAGTGGCTCTGGGGGCATTATCCGCCAGACCTAAGAAGGAACTGATGATCTTAAGCCATATCAGTGCCGGGGAAAAGAGGATGGCAAAGGCTCTGACAGAACAGGGAAAGGTACGGATAGAGCTTGCTCCCACAGAGGAAAAAATCTACATAGAAGTACAGGTGCGGGCAGGTAGTGAGACAGCCAAAGCAGTCACAGCGGAAACACATAAGAATATTATCTATGTGGAAAAAAACGGCAGGATCTGCTATCAGAAGGAGCGGAAAAAGAAGAAAGAAGGGGAGTCCGAAAAGGAGCCTTATACGGTTACATTGGAGGAAATCTTTGATTTTTCAGAGCGCGTCGAATTGGAAAAACTGGAATTTTTAAGGGAGGTCATCCGGATGAACCGGGAGATCGCCCTGGAAGGGATCAACCGCAGATATGGTCTTCAGGTGGGGAAAAATCTCATGGATGGAACAGAGAACAGACTCGTAGGTCAGGATGCAGCCAACTATGCGGCTGCCATGACAGCAGCTGCGGCGGACGCTAGGATGGCGGGATGCGAAAAACCTGTGATGAGTGCAGCCGGAAGCGGCAACCAGGGATTGACGGCAACTATTCCCATTGCAGCTATTGGAGAAAAACTGGGGATGGAGGAGGAGAAGATCCTGCGTGCCTTAGCCCTGAGTATCTTACTTACGGTACATACCAAACATTACCTGGGGCGGCTTTCCGTCCTCTGCGGCTGTTCCATCTCTTCTGCCATAGGCGTGGCATGCGGCATTGTCTTTATGCTGGGCGGCAGTTATGCGCAGATGACCTGGGCAGTCAACAGCATGGTGGCCGATATTTCCGGTGTTGTCTGTGACGGGGCAAAACCGGGCTGTGCCCTGAAAATAGCAACCGCCGTCCAGTCTGCCGTGCGTGCGGCCAATATGGCACTGAACGGAAGCGGAGCGGACAGCCATGATGGAATCGTCCATATAAATGTGGAAAAGACATTGGAAAATCTGGGGATCCTAGGCAATTCGGGTATGAAGGATGCAAACCGTATTATACTTGATCTGATGCTGGAAAAGCAGAAAATATAAGGAGGATGTGATGGGAGGCTGGGAAGCAGACAGTGAACTGGAAGCATGGCTTTCAAAGAAAGAAGATGCTATGGTGGAGGACATCACTTCCCTGGTGGAGATTCCCAGTGTTTCGGGGGAACAGGAGGGCAGTGCGCCCTACGGAAAAACGTGCAGAGCTGTTCTGTACAGGATGCTGGAAATTGCCGGAAGATATGGATTTACATGCTGCTCATTTCGGGACAAATGTGCGGTGATCCGGTATGGAAACGGCACAAAAAAGATAGGGATCTGGGGGCATTTGGATGTTGTGCCGGAGGGGACAGGATGGCTGTATCCGCCTTTTTCCTGTACCAGAAAAGGCGATTTCCTCATAGGAAGAGGTGTACAGGACAACAAAGGTCCGGCGATCGCCTTTCTGTATGCCATGAGATATCTGAAGGAAAAGGGTATGGTCCCTTGTGTGACATTTCTGCAGATATTGGGATGCAGGGAAGAGGTTGATATGGAGGATGTTTCTTCATATTTAAAAGAAAACCCGGCCCCGGAAGTCTCTTTTGTGACGGACTGCGCATTTCCGGTGTGCTATGGGGAAAAAGGAATCTGCAGAGCGGAATTCGTATCGGAGAAACTTGACGGAAATATGGTTCTATCGGGTGGAAGTGCAGTTAACAGCATTCCGGCATATGCGTGTGCAAAAATCAGGTCCCCGCAAGGAAAGTGGAAGAAGGTAGAGGCAGATGGAATTTCCGGTCATGCAGCATTTCCCCAGGGGGCAAATAATGCCCTGGGCATTCTGGCAGAGAGGATACTTTGCAAAAACCGGGAAGAAAATATACTCTCAGATAAGGAGGAAAGGGTGCTGAAATTCCTGAAAAAAGCCTGTGGGGATGGATATGGAAAAGAACTGAACATAGCCTGTGAGGATCATATCTCCGGTGTGCTGACAGCATCGGGTACTGTGGTGAGGATGGAGGGAGAAAAGGCCGTTGTGGAGATGGATATCCGCTATCCTGTCACTGCAAAAGCAGAGGATATTTGGAGACAACTGGAAAACGAAGCCGGGAAATACGGTTTTTCCATCCGCAGTTTTGAGGACAACGCGCCCTCTTATATAGATAAAAATACTCCTTTTGTCACCTGTCTTAGCGGGGCGTACGAGGAAGTCATGAAGGACGGAAAGAAGCCCTATGTCATGGGAGGAGGGACATATGCCAGAAAGATAACAAACGCAGTGGGATTCGGCCCCGGTCTGGAGTTTGACTGGAAGGAAACCGGGCTGCCCATGGGACACGGAAACTGCCACAGTGCGGACGAAGTTCAGTCGGTCAGCAATCTGAAAACAGCAGTGAAAATTTACGTGAAAGCATTACAGAAACTGGATGCGCTGTGATACAAAGTATCAGCAGCCAATAAAGACAGCAAATTTCAAAATGCCAGGTGCAGTCAGAGGAAAAGAGAGAAAGGAAAATAACAATGAAGCGAATAGAGATTGGCAAAGGGAAGATAAATGCATCAGAGATAGGGTTGGGCTGTATGAGGATTACGGGCCTGTCCTCAGTAAAAGAGGTCAGAAGTCTTATTGATACGGCCATGGACTGTGGAATCGATTTTTTTGACCATGCGGACATTTATGCCGGAGGGGAGGCAGAGCAGATTTTTGGTCAGGCGATAGATACCGGCATCAGAGAGAAGATGATCCTGCAGACAAAATGTGCCATCCGTCCCGGGATTTGCTATGATTTTTCCAAAAAACATATCCTGGAATCTGTGGATAAAAGTCTGGCACGTCTGAATACGGAATATATAGATATCCTGCTTTTGCACCGTCCGGATACCTTGATGGAGCCGGAAGAGGTGGCAGAGGCATTTGAGATTTTGGAGAGATCAGGAAAGGTGCGCTGCTTTGGGGTCAGCAACCAGAATGCCATGCAGATAGAACTTCTGAACCACTACTGCGGAGGCAAGATCCTCGTGGACCAGCTTCAGTTCAGTATTGCACACTGTGATATTATTGATTCCGGAATCAACGTGAATGTCCACAATGATGCAGGAGCCAGCAGAGACGGCAGTGTGCTGGAATACTGCCGTCTGAAAGGAATCACCATTCAGGCCTGGTCTCCGTTCCAGTACGGGATGTTTGAGGGTGTTTTCCTGGACAATGAGAAATTTCCGGAGTTAAACCGCCTGATCGGCCAGCTCGCCCGGAAATACCGGGTGACCGATAATGCCATAGCCGTTGCCTGGATCCTCCGCCATCCGGCCAGGATCCAGACCATTGTGGGAAGCACCAGCAAAGAACGCGTGCGGGGAATCTGCCAGGCATCGGATGTACACCTCACCAGGGAAGAATGGTATGCCTTATATATGGCTGCGGGAAAGCAGCTTCCGTGAAATAGGAAGGATCCGAGGATTATCAACAGCAGCAGTCCGAAATGACGAATTTCGGGCTGCTTTTTCCTTAAAATCATGAGAAACCCCCAATTTTCATGATTTTCACCATTCTTACTTGACTAATATTCCCAAAATGATTAAAATAGGTTGTGTGCGGGCTCTGCCCGCCAGCGTGATACGGCAGAGGGGGATACGCTTCTCTGTACAAGTCATACAACTACTTTTAGGAGGAATGTTCAAAATGGCAAAATGGGTTTACTTATTTAGTGAAGGAAACGCCAACATGAGAAACCTGCTCGGTGGTAAAGGTGCCAACCTGGCAGAAATGACCAACTTAGGCATGCCGATTCCGCAGGGCTTCACTGTTACAACTGAAGCTTGTACAAACTATTACGACAATGGCAAAAAGATCTCTGAAGAAATCCAGGGTCAGATCTTCGAGGCTCTGACAGAACTGGAAAAGATTCAGGGAAAGAAATTTGGAGATAATGAAGATCCGTTACTGGTATCTGTTCGTTCAGGTGCGAGAGCATCTATGCCCGGTATGATGGATACTATCCTGAACCTGGGTCTGAACGATATCGCAGTGGAAGGTTTTGCTAAGAAAACCGGAAACGCTAGATTCGCATACGATTCCTACAGACGTTTCATCCAGATGTATTCTGACGTAGTTATGGAAGTGCCCAAGTCTTTCTTTGAAAAGATCATTGATGAAGTAAAAGAAGCAAAAGGCGTTCAGTATGATACAGAATTAACTGTAGATGATTTAAAAGAACTGGTTCAGAGATTCAAAGCTATCTACTCTGAGGAGATGAATGGCGAAGAATTCCCGCAGGATCCGAAAGAGCAGTTACTGGGAGCAGTAAAAGCTGTATTCCGTTCTTGGGACAACCCGCGTGCTATTGTATACCGCCGTATGAACGACATCCCGGGTGACTGGGGAACAGCCGTTAACGTACAGGCAATGGTATTCGGTAACATGGGTGAGACATCCGGTACAGGTGTTGCATTTACACGTAACCCATCCACAGGTGAAAAAGGTATCTATGGTGAGTACCTGATCAATGCCCAGGGTGAGGACGTTGTTGCCGGTGTCCGTACACCGCAGCCAATCAGCAAACTGGCAGAAGATCTGCCGAAATGCTACAGACAGTTCATGGAACTGGCTATGAAACTGGAAAACCATTACCGCGATATGCAGGATATGGAATTCACCATCCAGGAAGGAAAACTGTACTTCCTGCAGACACGTAACGGTAAGAGAACTGCTCCGGCAGCCATCCAGATCGCCTGCGACCTGGTTGACGAAGGCATGATCACACCGGAAGAAGCTGTTTGCCGTATCGAAGCAAAATCCTTAGATCAGTTGCTGCATCCTACTTTCAATGCAGATGCATTAAAAGCAGGCGAAGTGATCGGTTCCGCTCTGCCGGCATCTCCTGGTGCTGCAGCAGGTAAAGTTTACTTCACAGCTGACGAAGCAAAAGCTGCTCACGAAGCGGGCGAGAGAGTTATCCTGGTTCGTCTGGAGACATCTCCGGAAGATATCGAGGGTATGCACGCTGCTCAGGGTATCCTGACAGTTCGTGGCGGTATGACATCTCATGCAGCCGTTGTTGCACGTGGTATGGGAACATGCTGTGTATCCGGATGCGGAGAGATCAAGATCAACGAAGAAGAGAAATGGTTTACATTAGGCGGATATACATTCAAAGAAGGAGATTACATCTCTCTGGATGGTACATCCGGTAAAATCTACAAAGGTGATATCCAGACAGAGGAAGCTTCTGTAGGCGGAAACTTCGGCCGTATCATGAGATGGGCTGACCAGTTCCGTAAACTGCAGGTTCGTACAAATGCAGATACACCAGTTGATACAGAAAACGCAGTAAAACTGGGCGCAGAAGGTATCGGTCTTTGCCGTACAGAGCATATGTTCTTTGAGCCGGACCGTATTCCGAAGATCCGTAAGATGATCCTGTCCGATAATGTGGAAGCAAGAGAAGCAGCACTGAATGAACTGATTCCTTTCCAGAAAGCAGACTTCAAGGCTATGTACAAAGCCCTGAGAGGACGCCCGATGACCGTTCGTTATTTAGATCCGCCGCTTCATGAGTTCGTTCCTACAGATCCGGAAGACATCAAAGCACTGGCAGCAGATATGGGTCTGACAGCAGAAGAAGTACAGGCTAAATGTGATGACCTGCACGAGTTCAACCCAATGATGGGACATCGTGGATGCCGTCTGGCAGTGACCTATCCGGAAATTGCTAAGATGCAGACAAGAGCCGTGATCGAAGCTGCGATCGAAGTAAAAGAAGAGATGGGATATGATATCGTTCCGGAGATCATGATTCCGTTAGTAGGCGAGAAGAAAGAGCTGAAATTCGTTAAAGATGTTGTTGTTGCAACAGCTGAGGAAGTTATGAAAGAGAAAGGCGAATACATCAACTACCATGTAGGAACCATGATCGAGATTCCTCGTGCAGCTCTGACAGCTGATGAGATCGCTGAAGAAGCAGAATTCTTCTCCTTCGGTACCAATGACTTAACACAGATGACATTCGGTTTCTCCCGTGATGATGCCGGTAAATTCTTAGGTTCCTACTACAGCAACAAAATCTACGAATCTGACCCATTTGCAAAACTGGATCAGACAGGTGTAGGCCAGTTAGTACAGATGGCTGCAGAAAAAGGACGTAAGACAAACCCGACTCTGAAAATGGGTATCTGCGGCGAGCACGGCGGAGATCCGTCTTCCGTAGAATTCTGCCACAAAGTTGGTCTGAACTACGTTTCCTGCTCACCGTTCCGTGTGCCGATCGCAAGACTTGCAGCAGCACAGGCAGCGCTGAATAATAAATAATCTATTTTGCCAATAGAATAAATGTACGCGAAAGCGTATTGTGTCCAAGCAGAAAGCACCCCCGCATGTAAGTGCGGGGGTGTTTTAATGGGGGAAGAAAAAATGTTTCAGCCGTATTTCCTGGAACAAATGGTAAATTTGATGCATGCGCCATTTTACATGTTCACTGACCGGAATGAAATGATACAAAAATTTGGCGGCAGAGAGATAGAGACAATTCTTTTTGAAAAAAACCCGGAATTGGTGCAGAATGCATTTTCTAAGAAAAATAAAGAGCATCCGGTTATCTTTACAGACAAGGTTCTGGTATTCGCGGTGTTTGACAGCGGCATGGCAGAGGGAAACATTATGATTGCCGGGCCTGTAACCATAGGACGTCTGACTCAGGAAACACTGCTCCAGCTACGCAGGGAATATAAACTGGGAAGAAAGAGCGGATATGTCCCTCCTGTGTGCCCGCTGGATAAATTTGTCTCAGGGATTTTGCTGCTGCACTGGCATCTGACGGGACAGGAACTGACATCCGCTGAACTTTGGCAGAAGAATCAGCGATACTATTCAGCGACTGTAAATATTCAGAACCGTATATCTCAGGATATTTTTATGAGGCAGGAGAATGCGGGGCTGCACAATCCCTATGAGCAGGAGCTAAGAGAGCTGGACAGCATTGAAAGAGGAGATACAGAGGCTTTGAAACGAAGTATCTCAGAGACCTATGAGGGTGAGATCGGAATCCTTGCAAAAGACCCTCTCCGCTCCCATAAAAACGTAGCGGTGGGTAATATTACATTGGCCTCAAGAGCTGCGATCCGGGGAGGGATGAGCGTAGAAAAATCATTTTCCATGGCGGACAGTTTTATACAGCAGGTGGAGGAAATTGACAATGTGCCGGAAGTGGAGGCATTTAAGCGGGAGTCCCAGTATTTTTATGCCAGACTTGTAAACGAGGAAAATACCTGGGGAGGAGAAAAGCAGAATGTTAGAACGAATCCGCTGATCGGACAGGTCAAGGACTATATTTTTAACCACCTGCACGATACCATACAGGTGTCAGACATCGCAGTGCACATGCAGGTGAATCCGGACTACCTCTCCCATCTGTTCAGTTCCCAGGAAAAAATGACCATCACCAGCTATATCCGTCAGGAGAAGGTCAGAAGAGGGGAGAACCTCCTGAAATATTCGGATTACCGGGTTCAGGAAATTGCATTTTATCTGGGTTTCTGTTCTCAAAGCCATTTTGCCAGAGTGTTTCAGCAGATTGTGGGTATAAGTCCAAATGAATACCGCAAGAAATTTGGAAATAGGAAAAAATGGAAAATGAAATAAGATTTGTGACTAACAGCTAAGATATGTGATATATCTTGGCTGTTTTTTTCTTTATAATTATAAAAGGTAACAGCATGGCTGTGATCAGGACATGCATCTCAACAGTAATTGGGAAAGTACCGAAAAGGAGATTAGGAGGAAAGAAAATGAAAGGTTTTAAGAGAGGAATTGCTGCGGCATCCACAGTGGCACTCTGCCTGACGTCCATACCGATGAACGGGCTTTGCCTGGTTTCTGCGGCAGAACTGGACAGGACAGTTAAGCTTCAGCCCAGTCTCGCATCCACCTTCCATGACACCAATGAAGACGGTCTCGGTGAATTTGAAGGATGGGGAACGTCGCTCTGCTGGTGGGCAAACCGCATTGGCTACAGTGATGCAATGACAGATAAAGCGGCAGAAGTGTTCTTCAGTGATAAGGGACTGGACATGAACATTGGCCGTTATAATGTGGGCGGTGGTGACCATGTGGGAGTGCCCACGGAAGTGCCGGTAAATGAAAAGGCACAGTTTTACGATCTGGAAACAGAAGGGTATACACCGGAGTATTCGGGAAGTAAAATGGCAGTTGGTGAGAATGCAGCAATGAAGGACCTGCAGTATACAGTGTCGGATGGTGATTTTGGTATTACAAAGGGAAATAAGGTTGGGACTTTTAAGTCGATTGGCTGGATCAATAAGCTGGGAGATAAACCGGGTGACGGAGATAATCTTCGCTACACAGTCAATGCAAAAGAGGAAGGCAAATATACAGTAAAACTGTTATTGACCCTGACAGGCAGCAACAAAAGGGACGTGGCTATCCGGGTGAATGACAGTGAGGATCATATCATAGACGCGGATACCATCAACAGTAATCTGATCGCGTCGGGAAACAATAATCTGCTGTTTCTTGTGACAATTCCGGACGTGGTATTGAAGGCTGGAGAGAACACCATCAATATTGCAGGAAAAAATGACTGGACACTGGATTTTGTAAAGATGGCAGTGATCAAATCCGGTGAGGAAGGTACATTGCCCGAGGGGGAAGAATATCTTCACAGCCCACATATTACCCGTTCTGATTCCGCAGTTCCGGGATATGCGAAAGATGTGACAAAGATTGATACCAACAAGCATGAGTTATCATGGTATGAGACGGAATATGACAGAGCTGATGAGGCGTGCGGCTATGCGTGGAATTATGACTGGGATGCAGATGTAAACCAGCTCAACATTTTAAAAGCGGCAGCAGAAGCCAGCGGTGAAGATTTCATAGCAGAAGCCTTCTCCAACTCTCCGCCGTATTTTATGACAAACAGCGGCTGCAGTTCAGGCGCTGTGGATTCCGGCAAGGATAATCTGCGTGCGGACTCCTATCATGCGTTTGCGGTTTATATGGCAGATGTGATCGAACATTGGAATAATGAGGGCGTTATTACCTTCCAGAGTGCCACACCTATGAATGAGCCATATACCAACTATTGGGGAGCGTACAGCAACAAACAGGAAGGATGTCATTTTGACCAGGGAGAATCCCAGTCAAAGATCATAGAGGCATTAAATGAGGAACTGGAGAAAAAAGGGATTGACATTATAATCTCAGGAACAGATGAGACAAGCATTGATACAGCTATCAGTTCCTACAATGCTCTCTCTGATGAGGCAAAGAATATTATCCAAAGAATCGATACCCATTCATACGGCGGTTCCAAACGTTCCGAACTGAAAGCCCTGGCAGAAGAACAGGAAAAGAATCTGTGGATGTCAGAAGTGGACGGCGCCTACACAGAAGGAACCAATGCAGGAGAAATGAGTGCCGCCCTTGGCCTGGCAAAAGCCATGATGAAGGACGTAAACGGACTGAACGCAAATGCATGGATCCTCTGGAATGCCATTGATATGCATGTGGACAAGAAGGTTCAAACCAGCAGTGATGCTGATTATGCAAGTTTGGACGAGTTGTACAAGAGAGTTAATATGAACAGCGGTTACTGGGGCATTGCCATAGGTGACCATGACAATGAAGATATCCTGCTTACCAAAAAGTATTATGCATACGGACAGCTTTCCAGATATATCCGTCCTGGCTATACGATCATTGGTTCCAGTGACGATACACTGGCAGCATATGACCCGGAAGGCGGAAAAGTCGTAGTCGCAGCAGTGAATACTTCAGGTGAGGACAAGACATGGAAAATTGATCTGTCCAGCTTCAGTACTATGGGTGACCATGTGACTGCCATTCGTACCAGCGGTTCTCTGGCAGATGGAGAAAACTGGGCTGATGTTTCCTCAGACGGTGATATTACTGCAGATACGGCAAAAAAGAGTATCACTGCCACACTGAAAGCAAACTCCATTACTACATATATTGTTGATGGTGTCACTTATGATAGTACAGCAGAAGAGATCACTAAGATCGAGGATGTAAATGTATATACCATAGAAGGTGTTCCGGCTGTACTGCCAAAAACAGTGGAGACTGTTACCAATAAAAACAATACCACAGAAAAGAAAGTAACATGGAATCTTGAGGATGTGGACTTGACCCAGAGCGGAGAGGTTACCGGTACAGTGGAAGGCACAACATTGCCAGCTAAAGCAAAGGTACAGGTTGTGGCACCCAATATGATTTATTTTATTGACTGCAACAGCCCGGAATCACCTAAATATGCAGCCATGGATCAGTATGCGGACCTTCTTAATGAAAAAGCGGATCAGGCATATACAGAAGATTCATGGGGATATCTGGATGAGTATGGGAAGTACAATGGTGATGTAAACGATGAATATGATACCGGCTGGTGGGCAAAATCTGATCAGTCCATCAAGTACACAGTCCCCCTTGATGAAGGAACCTATAAAGTTACCTTTGGCTTTAAAGAGTGGTGGCAGGATAGTAATAAATCTCGTAAGATGACAATATCTGCAACACAAAACAACGGGACAAAAAAACTTGGATCGTCCAATACATGGAACGGTGACAACTGGTGGAATACTGATACATTTGACCTGGTGTGTGAGGATACCGGAAATGTAACGTTCAGTATTGAAAAACAATCCGGACAACCGGACCCGGCGCTTTCTTTTATCCAGATTCAGAAAATCTTGGATTTAGATGAATTAAAAGCAGCGCTGAAGGCAGCCTCCGAAGTGAACAGAGGACAGTACCCTGCATCAAAACTGGCTGTTCTGGATGAGGCAGTAGAAGCAGGAAAAGACCTTGCGCTGAAATCTTCCGCAACACAGGAGCAGATTGATGACAGTGCAAAAGCCATCACAAAAGCTATGGAAGCCCTGGGCACAGGATATACAGAGGATGAGATCGCGGCAAACGATTATGTACTGTATTTGGTAAACTGTGGTACTCCAGATGCATCTGTTGTACCGGACAGCTATATCCGCGGCTTATATCAGTCTAATGTTGACCAACAGTATGCAGCGGATGCCAATACAGGTTTAAGCTGGGGTTACGAGCCAAATGATGAGAATTCAAGGATCGTCAACGGCGGCAGCAGCACAGCGGATATTACTGGCAGCTATATTTATATGGCAGATACAGGCATCACATTTGTCAAAGATGTCAGTGGATTCAAATATAAATTTGAACTCCCGGACAGAGCAAATAGCGATTATGCTGTGACATTAGGATTTAAAAATCCATGGGATACAAGAAATGTAGATATCAAGCTGGAAGGGGAGACCGTTGAGAGCGATCTGACCCTGACAAAATCACAGTTGATTGAAAAAACTTACAAAACAGAGGTTACAGACGGAGAACTGAACGTGATGGTCCACAGTCCCAAACGTACAAACCAGTACGGGGACCCTGTACTCAATTATATCATTGTCAAAGCCGTTGCGGCATACACAACGGACAGAATCACAGAAGTGATCGCATCCTATCAGTCAGCCATGGACGGTCACAACTATTCCGAATCAACCAAAGGAGCTTTTGATAAAGCAGTACAGGAAGCCCAGGCGTTAGTTGATAACAATTCAACTGATCAGAAGGCAATCAAAGACGCTTTGAACAAACTGGAAGAAGCGTATAATGCGCTGAAGGAAGTTTATACCTATTCTTCTATTACAGGTACAAACGGAGCACAGCTTTTTGACAACAACGGCAATAAGATCCAGGCGCATGGCGGACAGATTCAGCAGTTCACGATCAACGGAGAAACCAAGTATTATTGGTACGGGGAAGATAAAACAAATGGTTACCGCCCGGTTGTAGGGGTACATTTGTATACCTCTTCAGATTTGTACAACTGGACAGACGAAGGTGTTGTGCTGAGAAGTATTCCTGTATCTGAGGAAGACTATGATAAAGACCAGACGGAAGGGTATAAAGCAGACCTTTCTATCTTTGAGACAGATGAATATTTCAAAAATCTGTATGGCGAATATGAAGGCCAGGACCCGGATGATACGGACAACTACAGCAGTAAGCTGGAAGAGGTTTACTGGAATCTGGCTGAGGACAGAACCGTTATTGAGCGGCCAAAAGTTTTATACAATGATGCAACCGGAAAATATGTAATGTGGTTCCATGCAGATGGACGTACCCCTACCAGTGATGCTGATTACGGCAAAGCAAGGGCCGGCATTGCTATCAGTGACAGTCCTGCAGGACCTTTTAAACTGCTGGGAACCTATAAGCTGCATGACAGTAAAGATGCTGATCACAGTTGGGATCATGCGGGCGGTGCAGTACGTGATATGAACCTGTTTAAAGATGACGACGGACAGGGATATGTTATTTATTCATCAGATGGAAACCTGACAACTTATATTGCAAAATTAAATGAGTCTTATACAGGCTTGATCGCAGATCCTAAAGAGGCCGTGGAGGGTACAGGCAAAGATGTAGAAGAACTGACAGCATCTGATTATACGAGAAACTTTATCAATGCTTCAAGAGAAGCACCGGCAATGTTTAAATACAAAGGAAAATATTATATTGTCAACTCAGGATGTACGGGATGGGCACCAAATAAGGCCCAGTATGCCGTAGCAGACCATCCTCTGGGACCATGGACCGTGATGGGTGACCCATGTGTAGGCGATACAAAGGGAACGACTTTTGACACCCAGAGCACTTGCGTATTCCCTGTCGATGCAGAGAACGGCAAATTTATTTACATGGGTGACCGCTGGTACAATCCGGACACAGGCGGAGATTTAAGTGATTCCAGATATGTATGGCTGCCGGTTGAATTCCTTCCGGGCGATCAGATCCAATTAAAAGACTATGCGGACTGGACATTGGATGAACTGGAAAATAAGGCTAGTTTTGAGATCGTCAGTGACCTCCCCACTGTTGTGAGCTCTGTATCTGAGATTGCAGATGCCCTGCCAAGTACAGTCACAGTTGATTTTGGAAGCACTACTGCTGAGAAAGAGGTGACATGGGATCTGGGCAATCTTGCTGAGGATAAACTGGGGGCCGCCACAGTGACCGGAACCCTGACTGACGGAAACAGGGAATTTACTCATAATATCAGCATCGTGAATCCTAAATTGATCTACTTCTTTGACAGCGGTGCAGATACATCTGAATACTTTGATACAGTAAACGCAAATCTGTTTGGCAGATTAGAGAACAGTGTACCGGACTGCGCTTACACGGAAAAAAACGGTGCCGGCTATACCGGTGTTTTGCAGTCCCAGGATGAAGATAACTATGATCTGGGACATCACTCCGGCGATGACTATCTCTCAAATGGCTGGTGGGCAGGTTCCGGAAAAAATATTGAATATGCATTTGATCTTAAACCGGGTACCTACACGTTATCTGCCGGATTCCAGGAATGGTGGAATACAAGCAGACCATCAAGGATGACGATCACCTCAGGAGACGAGAAAATAGCAGAAAAGGACTTTACTGTTTATAATTCAAGTACAGACCTTCAGGTTAACCAGACATTTACCGTGACAGAAGAAAATGCAGGTAAGATCACAGTTACCATCAGCAAAACCGGAAATCCTGACCCTGTGCTCAGCTGGATCGCAGTGACACATGACGATGCTGCGGTAAATACAGATAAGCTGGACACATTGATCGAGGCAGCCAGTGTTTTGAAGGAAGAGAACTATTCAGCGGAAACTTGGGAAGCTCTTTCAATCGCTCTGGAAGAAGCAAAGAATGCGCAGGGAATGGAAGAAGCAGACCAGAAAGCCATAGACAAGGCTGTTAAAGCTTTGAAGACTGCAATTGAGGCCCTGGAAAGCACAGTTGACAAGAAAGCGCTTCAGGAACTGGTTGACGAAGTAAATGAATTCCAGAATTCCATATATACGGCTGCGTCCTGGAGTGAATACGAGGCAGAAACAGCACAGGCTAAAGAAGATGCACAGGGAGTGCTGGATAATAAGGCGGCATTAAAAGAGGATGTGGATAGGGCACTGAAAGCGCTGCGATCCGCATTTACATCCGGAAAAGAGAAATTAGTTACTATCCAGTCTGTGCTGGAATCCGGTATTGCAGAAAATGAGATTCCGGAGAGCAGCAAGGATAGTTATACAGAAGAGAGCTGGGCAGAATATGAGGCAGCTTTGTCAGCAGCCAAAGCATTGATCGGTTCTAACGATGAGGACGCTGTGAATGCAGCTGTTGCTGATCTTGCAGCAGCAAGGACAGGGCTGACAGAAAAACCAGACCATGTTGTTAACAAGGCAGAACTTATTGAGGTAATTGAGAATGCACCTTCAGAAGAAGAAGCCGGGCGGTATACTTTAGATTCCTGGACGCCTTACGCAGCAGCATTGGCTGAAGCTATAAGTGCTCGTGACAAGGATGAGGCATCGCAGCTGGATGTTGACAGTGCATTGGCAGCATTGAAACTTGCGCAGGGAAAACTGGAGACGTTAGAAACGAAACTGGCAGAAATGATTGAAAAGTATGAAGCAGATATCTCTTCTCAGGAAACTTATACAGAAGAAAGCTGGACAGCCTATGCAAACGCACTTGCGGCAGCAAAGAGCCTGCAGGGTAAAGAAGGTCTTACAGAGGAAGAAATAGATGCAGCAGAGCTGGCTTTATCGGATGCATATGAAGGTCTTACACAAAAAGAAGTGAACACAGTCGATAAGGACGCGCTGAAAGTGGTTCTTGGGCAGGCAGAGCAGCTGAAAAAAGAGGATTACACAGAACAGGCATGGGCTGCATTTACAGATGCACTCAACAAAGCCAAGGCTGTTTACGACAACAAAGATGCATCTCAGGAGGAGGTAAATAAAGAGGTTACCGCCCTTGCGGAGGCAATGGCAGAGCTGAAAAAACATCCGGCCGAAACAGATGAAAAGACTGATAAATCTGCTTTGAAAGCACTTTTAGATAAGGCTTCCCAGTTGAAGAAAGATGATTACACAGGAACAACATGGGAGAAATTCCAGAAAGCCTTTGACGATGCATCAAACATCTATGAGAGCACCAAAGCTACACAGGAGCAGATTGATGCAGCAGCAGCAGCTTTGGAAACAGCAATGGGCCAGCTGGAAAAAGTCGCTGCCGGACCAAATGAAAAACCGAAAGCACCGTCAGACAACAAAAACAACGGCACTGGAAGCACTGTCAAAAAACCGTCCACCAGCGGAGGAAGCCAAAAAGGAACCTCTTCTGCAAAAACCGGAGACGAAACGCCAATTGGCATGTTTGCAGGAGTTGGAGCACTTGCACTGATTGCTATATTAGCGTGTGTGCTCAGCATTTTAAAGAAGAGAAAAAGGGCATAATCGGGAACAAAAATAGAAACTACGCTATTATGTTGAAACATCCTGGCAGTTGGTCACATTCACAACTGCCGGGAGAAAGGGAGAATGCCTTTATCTTCCATGAAAAAGTTTTGTATAACAGGAAGAATCCTCTGTATATAGATACAGGGGATTTTTCAATGTAGATATCAGGTGCGAATGCCTAGCGAACATAAAATACAGGGGGGATTCGCACCTATTTTTTGATGGAAAAAGGGGGTACTTTGTGGTAAAATAAAATGGTAGATATATAAAACTTATTATATTTATGCGAAATTCATAAAAACTGTATATGGTTTTTGTGGAATTTTGCTGTCACTCTCTGCGAGGAGAGTGTGGATTGAAATTATTGTTACATTGATGCCGTCATCCCGAAAGGTAAGTCACTCTCTGCGAGGAGAGTGTGGATTGAAATAAAATCATAGGCATTGAACCTGCCATCCGTATTAGTCACTCTCTGCGAGGAGAGTGTGGATTGAAATAAGAATCCTTAAACCTGCCTGAGAATAATGACGGTCACTCTCTGCGAGGAGAGTGTGGATTGAAATCCCATAGCAAGGGGAATCCTGGATTGTGCCGGGGTCACTCTCTGCGAGGAGAGTGTGGATTGAAATTACTATTTCCACTAGCACTTATTATCCTATTTTGTCACTCTCTGCGAGGAGAGTGTGGATTGAAATTACATTTTTATTATAGTATACGAACGTGAACTTGTCACTCTCTGCGAGGAGAGTGTGGATTGAAATCGGGATACTCGGCTTCAGAAGTGGAAGTTTAACACGTCACTCTCTGCGAGGAGAGTGTGGATTGAAATTTTCTGGCGAACCCTGAACCGCCATTGTTGCTCTCGAGTCACTCTCTGCGAGGAGAGTGTGGATTGAAATAGAATATAACTAACGTGAATCCATCTCCAACACCGTCACTCTCTGCGAGGAGAGTGTGGATTGAAATAAACTTCGATACATCTAGTTTTTCCGGCTTGATTGGTCACTCTCTGCGAGGAGAGTGTGGATTGAAATGGGCCAGACACAGAAGCACAGACTATCCGGGTGCAGTCACTCTCTGCGAGGAGAGTGTGGATTGAAATAGGATTGACATGGATGATATTTTAGATGTTGCCGCATGTCACTCTCTGCGAGGAGAGTGTGGATTGAAATTACCATATCCTCAACAGCAGGTATGTCAGCCGCAGTCACTCTCTGCGAGGAGAGTGTGGATTGAAATTGCTATAGACAAGTTGGATATGGCCTTAAACATGGTCACTCTCTGCGAGGAGAGTGTGGATTGAAATCATCTACGGCTGATGAGATAGCTGATAAACAGCAGTCACTCTCTGCGAGGAGAGTGTGGATTGAAATCTAATGCGGATTGGCATCTTGGATACTTCTCAATGTCACTCTCTGCGAGGAGAGTGTGGATTGAAATTACGGACGAGCAGAGACATTATTTTTGGCAACATGGTCACTCTCTGCGAGGAGAGTGTGGATTGAAATAGAAAGAGGTGTACATGGAAAGGCTAAGTTATGGGTCACTCTCTGCGAGGAGAGTGTGGATTGAAATTTGATGAGTCGCAAAATCAGATACCGCATTGATAGTCACTCTCTGCGAGGAGAGTGTGGATTGAAATGTCATTCTGGATGTTAGCGGTCTGAACCGGTCAAAGTCACTCTCTGCGAGGAGAGTGTGGATTGAAATCAGTATCGAGTGGATAAGTGGAGAAGAGACTTTCGTCACTCTCTGCGAGGAGAGTGTGGATTGAAATGGATAAACAAAGGACTTGTAACAGTCACAGAAACGTCACTCTCTGCGAGGAGAGTGTGGATTGAAATGTGCAAGGATATAGTTATTGAGTTGTGTTGTTGCGTCACTCTCTGCGAGGAGAGTGTGGATTGAAATAAAGCACCATACAGTTTACGGGTTTGGATAACTAGGTCACTCTCTGCGAGGAGAGTGTGGATTGAAATTGCGTCAAAGGAAAATACTTTCTTATTCATATTGTCACTCTCTGCGAGGAGAGTGTGGATTGAAATCTGCTAAAGCCTGTGCTACTAAATCGGATTCAGCAAGTCACTCTCTGCGAGGAGAGTGTGGATTGAAATAGCCCTTGCACTATGCATTTATCATAATAATCAGTCACTCTCTGCGAGGAGAGTGTGGATTGAAATTGTTTGTTGGCATGGTAAATAATAAAAATATGTAAGTCACTCTCTGCGAGGAGAGTGTACCTCCAAACTGGTCACTCTTCACAAGAACAGAATAACATTCTACCGGAGCATCTGCCGAAGACAAAGACGGCAGGTGCTCTGTTATCTTTATTTGCATAAAACAGTAAAATATTGTTATTAAGATAATTTTATTAGACTATTTGCTGAAATCTGTTATAATACCTTTTAGATGTATTAAGGAGGAAAGCTATGCACAACAAACAAAAAAAGAATGCATGGATACCCTCATACGCAGTATTTCCGCTGCTTTCCTGTGTGACGGTGAATTGTATCGTATATTTTGGGATTTCCAGGATTGCCGATGAGTGGAAGCATTATGACCTGACGCTGCCGGTTGACAGGGCAGTGCCTCTGATTCCCGGATTCGTATCGGTTTATCTGGGGTGCTATCTTTTTTGGATCATCAATTACATATTGATCGCGAAACAGGGTGAAGAACACTGTGTCCGTTTTGCCGCGGCAGATATTATGTCAAGACTGGTCTGCTGTGTGTTTTTTATATTGCTGCCCACAACCAATGTGAGGCCTGTGCTGTACGGGGACGGTATTTGGGTGAGCTTACTGCAGGCTGTATATAAGATGGATGCACCGACGAATCTTTTTCCTTCCATCCACTGTCTGGTAAGCTGGTTTAGTTTTATCGGTATTCGCGGAAGGAAGTCGGTTCCCAAAGCGTACAGGGTCTTTTCCTGCCTGTTTGCCATTCTTGTATGCGTATCTACCCAGGTGACCAAACAACACTATATTGTGGATGTGTTCGGAGGAATCGCCATAGCGGAAATTACCTATTACATTGCATTCCATACGAATATTTACAGACCCTTTAAAAGGGTGTTTGACAGATTATATGAAATGTTTTTTAGCAGGAGAAAAAGTGCCTGTGGGAAAGAGAGTGAAGTTTGACAAGTAAGAAGAAAAAAATCGGAAATGGTCTGTTTCTGGCAGCCGTTTTCATTTTAACTATATACAGTGTCTTCCACGGAGAAGACCTGCATGCTGTGCTGAAAGCCATTGTAAAGGTGAATCCCTGGTATCTTCTCCCCGCTGTATGGGGGGTGATCATTTTTATATGGGGTGAATCCATCATTATTCATTACATGCTGGGCACATTGAATATCAGGACAAAGAAGAGGACTTGTTTCCAATATTCCTGTATCGGGTTCTTTTTCAGCTGCATTACACCATCCGCCAGCGGCGGCCAGCCCATGCAGATTTATTATATGAGGAAAAATAAAATCCCCATTCCAGTGGCAACCATTGTTCTGATGATCGTTACCATCACCTATAAATCGGTATTAGTATTTATTGGCTTATTCGTTGCATTTTTCCAGAGAGGTTTTGTACATAAATACCTGGAAGGTATTCTTCCCGTATTTTATTTGGGCGTGATCCTGAATGTATTCTGCTGTATTGCCATGTCAGTTCTGGTTTTATGCCCTTCGCTTGCCAAATTTATTATGATGAAGGGTCTGGTGATTCTGGAACGTGTGCGGATTTTCAGGAAAAAGGAGGAGAGGACCAGGAAATTGGAGGAGTCCATGAATCATTATACCGTGACTTCCGATTACCTGAAAGGACATGGAAAAGTTATAGTCCATGTGCTGCTGCTCACATTTCTGCAGAGATTTGCTTTGTTTTTTGTGACATGGTTTGTTTACAAGGCTTTTGGCCTTCACGGAGCGAGTATTTACGATGTGGTCATGCTTCAGGCGGTGGTGTCTGTTTCTGTGGATATGCTGCCATTGCCGGGAGGCATGGGAATCAGTGAAAATCTGTTTTTGATCATATTTAAAACTATTTTTGTGGGCGGCCTGCTGTTGCCCGGCATGGTTTTGAGCAGGGGGATCGCTTTTTACGTGCAGTTACTTTTCAGCGCATGTATGACTGCTGCTGCGCATTTTACCATTGGCCGAAAAGCTCTGGACACCGGTATATAAATTTCGGCGGACAGAATGTCTTCTGTGCGCCAATACCTGCACAGTTTGTACAGATGCTCCATCCCGCCGGAATTACACTTTACACTTTTGGAATGGCCCGTTTTGCCATCTGCGGTGCTGTTATAAGCCTTATAAGGCCCTACAGTATAGAAAAAACATCCGGTATCGGCAGTGTAGTGACTGATTTTGGAGCACCGGAAAGGATAAAGAAAAGAGGGACAGAAAAAGATGATAGGATTTTACAATTATTCAGTGATCTTGACTTATATAAGCTTGATTTCTTCCGTATTCGGAATGACGCAGGCGATACACGGCAGATTTAAAATAGCAGTATTCTGCCTGGCTTTGTCAGGACTTTGTGACATGTTTGACGGAAAAATAGCAAGATCCATGAAAAACAGGACAGAGGATGAGAAGTCTTTTGGCATTCAGATTGATTCCCTGTGTGACGTGGTCTGTTTTGGCGTGTTTCCGGCTATGATCTGTTATCTTTTGGGTGTGAGGGGGCCTGTGGGACTTGTTATCATTGCCCTGTACTGTGTGAACTCGGTCATACGTCTTGCCTACTTTAATGTTATGGAAATGAAAGGGGCATTGGTCAGCGAGGAGGGGGAGAAATATTACAAAGGCCTTCCCATAACTTCTATGGCTGTGGTGCTGCCCTTGGTGTTTATGATCCAGTTTTTTGTGTCAGATTTTGTGTTCGTCATATGTCTGCATCTGGCACTGTTGGT
Organism: Blautia marasmi; assembly: GCF_900258535.1. NCBI lineage: Bacteria > Bacillati > Bacillota > Clostridia > Lachnospirales > Lachnospiraceae > Blautia > Blautia marasmi. The sequence goes on along the minus strand of NZ_OIWX01000001.1, from coordinate 77,349 downwards.
GGTGGGAACCCTCTTTGTGGTAAATTTCCGGTTTAAAAAGCCTAAGAACTCTACACTGGCAGTTCTGGTGGCAGTGGTGGCTGCAGCCCTGTGTATTATGCTGCTCAGGACCAGATACCGCATTGAATTCAGACATGGGTGGCCGTGGCTTCCGTGGCTGCGGAAGCTGTAATACATAGGAGGATGACAGGATGAAATACATAGACAGAGAGGGCAGTATTACAACAGAGGATTCGGGGCAGGACAAACTTTTAAAGTGGATGTATACCCACAGAACAGGGCGTCTGGCTTTAAAGGTGCTGGTCCGGCCTGTGGTTTCCAAGGCCGGGGGCTGGCTGCTGGACAGCAGGTGCTCTAAGATTTTCATAAGACCATTTGTGAAACAGCAGGGTATCAATCTTGAACAATATGAGAATAAAGAATATGCTTCCTACAATGATTTTTTTACAAGACAGATTAAAAAAGAATATCGGCCAATAGAGGGAGATGCAGATACCCTGATCAGCCCCTGTGACGGAAAGCTGAGCGTCTATCCCATTGACGGGAAAAGACGCTTTTCTATTAAGGGGACAGAGTACACTGTGGATTCCCTGCTGCGTTCAGGACGTATTGCCAGAAGGTATCAGGGGGGATATGCCTGCATCTTCCGTCTGACTGTGGATGACTATCACCGCTATTGCTATGTGGATGACGGCTTAAAATCCATCAATATCAGAATACCCGGTATCTTTCACACGGTGAACCCGGCAGCTAATGCAGTGTGCCCTGTCTATAAAGAAAATACAAGGGAATTTACCCTGCTTAAGAGCAGGCATTTTCAGGTGGTGCTTATGATGGAGGTTGGAGCTCTCATGGTGGGGCGGATCACCAATTATCACGAGGAATGCCAGGTGAAAAAAGGGGAGGAGAAGGGACGCTTTGAATTCGGCGGCTCCACCGTGATCCTGTTGTTTCAGAAGGACGCAGTGGCGTTTGACAGGAGGCTGCTTATGAATACACAAAACGGTTATGAGACAATTGTGAAAATGGGAGAGAGGCTGGGGGAGGCAGCAGACAACAGATGATAAAGAGAAAAATAGCAGACCTGGATTTAAGACAGATTGCAGAGTCCGGTCAGTGTTTCCGTATGGTCCAAAAAAGTGAAGGGGTGTATGCTGTTTCGGCATTTGAAAAATACCTGGAGATAGAACAGAAGGAGGACCTGTTTTTCTTTTCCTGTACAGAGAAAGAATTTGAGGAAACTTGGGAGGATTATCTGGATCTGCACACAGACTACGGAGCGATCAAAAAATCTGTGGATGAAGAGGATGCCTATCTTCAGGAGGCAGTACGGGAAGGATGGGGGATACGGATCCTGCGGCAGGATCTATGGGAAATGATTGTGACTTTTCTGGTGTCCCAGAACAACAATATTTCACGAATCAGAAAAAGTATTGAATTATTGTGTCATACCATAGGGGAAGAACAGTACACCGGGGATGGCGTGAAATATTATGCTTTTCCCAAGCCGGAAGCGGTGGTGCGTGCCGGTATGGAAGTGCTCTCCACCCTGGGGCTTGGATACAGGGACAAATACATTTTCCGTACAGCACAGGCCGTTTTAGACGGCAGCCTTGACCTGGAAATGCTGCGGGCAGCAGATTATGAGACTGCCCACAGAGAATTGGTAAAGCAGTATGGGATCGGCAAAAAAGTGGCAGACTGTATCTGTCTCTTCGGGCTTTATCATATAGAGGCCTTTCCGGTGGATACCCACGTGAAGAAAATTCTGGAAACGCACTATCCGGAAGGGTTCCCCCATGACAGATATAAAGGGTACGCCGGAATACTGCAGCAGTACATGTTTTATTATGATTTAAAAGCTGCCGCGTAAAAGGAAATCTTCTATAGATCAATGGAAGTGATTTTGGAGTTTTTCCGGAGCAGCTCCAGGGTATGGAAGATATCATAGCTGTCCGGAAATTTGACGAAGAGCTTCACTTCCACCTGGTTTTCTTTCAGGCGTTTTACTTTCATACTGGTGATCTTAACTTCATCCATCTGAAAGGTATCAGTCAGGATACTGCGCAGGTCATCCTCCTGTTCCATGACAAGAGTTACCTGTTCAATGCTGGAGGATTTCAGCCACCGGAAATTCCGGTGAAAGAAAAACTGCAGAAGCAGTATCATGACTGTGGCGGTGATGCCGGGAACATACATGCCTGCACCGAGAGCCATACCTACACCCACGGTTGCCCACAACCCCGCCGAGGTGGTGAGACCGCTGATGTTCATTTTGTGGGTGAAGATGACCCCTGCACCCAGAAAGCCGATGGCAGTGACCACACCGGCGGCGATTCGGGAAGGGTCCAGGTTTACATGGGAGGACAGGACATCAAAGAAACCGTATTTTGATACGATCATCATGAGTGCTGAGGCAAGGGACACAATGGAGTGTGTGCGGATACCAGCCATTTTCATCTGATTTTCCCGTTCATATCCGATGAGGGCGCCGCAGAGAATGGCACCCATCATGCGGAGTGGGTATTTCAAGTAAAGTAGAACGAATTCCATAAAAATCCCTCCGTTTCTGTTTTCACCCATTATAACAGAATATTATTTCAATAGCTAGTGCTACATCTGGCCGGAAACCATGCTGTCATCTTCCTGTTACTGTTCACAGGCCACTGTACCGGGAGGTGTTTCCCAAAGGGATGCTTTGCGATGCGTAGTAAAATCCCGAGTTAGCCGGCGTCAAAATGCAATAAATTGCATTTTGTACCCTATAGAGCAGAACTGTGCATCGCGAAGCGCGTTACTGTGCAAAGAGCTGCGTTTTTAGTATACTGTGAACAGTAATTCTTCTTTACCTTCCAGGCTGACAAAATATGCAGCATTAGCAGTGGGGGCTCTGTCCGGATAGAACGCAAAGGTAGGTATGTATAAAAAAGCAAAAAAGAAAAGGAGGATTGCGCTATGGTAATTATTGATCAGGAGATTTGTGTGGGATGTGGGGCATGTGTGAAGGACTGCCCAGGCAGTGCCATCCGTTTGGAAGAGGGAAAGGCAGAGGCTTATCGTTCCTGTATCCAGTGCGGGCACTGTGTTGCAGTCTGTCCGGTAGATGCAGTATCCATACCGGAATTTGACATGGAGGATGTGGAGGCGTACCGGGAAGGGGAATTTTCTGTCTGTCCGGAGCATTTTTTAAGGGCTGTAAAATTTCGCAGGAGTGTCCGTAACTTTAAGAAGGAAGTTCCGGACAGGGACGTGATAGGAAAAATTTTGGAAGCAGGACGCTACACTGCCACAGCCAAAAACATGCAGGACTGTACCTTCGTGGTGGTAAGGGAGCAGCTTTTGGAATTTAAGGATCTTGTCTGGCAGGAAATGCCGGGGATCATCCAGTCTCTGAGGGAGACGGGACCCGACTATGCCAGGGCATTTTCCTATTTCTATAAATTATGGGAAAGGGACAAGGAGAAGGATACATTCTTTTTCAACACCCCTGTATTCTTAGTCATTGCCTCCGAAAATCCCCTGGACGGAGGGCTTGCGGCAGCCAATATAGAGAACATGGCAACAGCAAAAGGCCTGGGAGCCCTCTACAGTGGTTATATGATGCGTGTCATCAGGGAAAGCCCTGTTTTACAGGAATGGCTGGGGACAGGAGAAAAGACGGTCTCCTGCTGTATGCTGCTGGGATACCCGGACGTGAAGTACAGACGCACTGCCCCCAGGAAAAAGGCAGATATTTTGTGGAAATAAAAAGTTGGAACTGAGGTAAAGAGATGAAAATAGACAGGCTGATCGGCATACTCTCCATTCTGCTGCAGCAGGATAAAGTGACTGCGCCTTATCTGGCAGAAAAATTTGAGGTTTCCAGACGGACCATAAACCGTGATGTGGAGGATATCTGCAAAGCGGGAATTCCGCTTGTCACCACACAGGGACAAAACGGCGGGATTTCCATTATGGAGGGATACCGTCTGGATAAAACACTTCTGACCTCCAGGGACATGCAGTCTATTCTGGCGGGGCTTAGGAGCCTGGACAGTGTGGCGGGGACTAACCGGTACCAGCTTCTCATGGAAAAGCTGTCTGTGGGAAGCCAGGAGGTGTTGACCAGCAATGACCATATCAGGATTGATCTGTCCTCCTGGTATAAATCTTCCCTGGCACCCAAGATAGAACTGATCCAAAATGCCATTGAGGCCTGCCGCCTGATAACCTTCCGCTATTATTCTCCAAAAGGGGAGGGAGAGCGGGAGATAGAGCCCTATCTGCTGATATTCCAGTGGTCCTCCTGGTATGTGTGGGGATACTGCGGGCAGAGAGGGGACTATCGTTTGTTCAAATTAAACCGTATGGACAAACTTTGTGATACGGGTGTGAAGTTTGAAAAAAGGCAGATCCCGGACTGTGACTGTTCCCCAAGGCGCATGTATATCGCGTCCATCCATGTGAAAGTCCGCTGCGCTCCCCAGGCAAAGTGGCGCTTGATCGAGGAATACGGGGTTGCGTGTCTGAGAGAGCAGAAGGACGGATATCTGCTGTTTGAATGGGACTTTGCAGACAGGAACAGTTTATTTGGGTGGCTTCTGAGTTTCGGGGAACAGATAGAGCTTCTGGAACCCCAAGAGATACGGGAGGAATTGGCCGGGATGCTGGACAGAATGCAGAGACGTTATAAAAAAGAGATTCATATGCCGGAGGAATCATGACAGGCAGTTGTCATGATTCCTTTGTTATAGTAGCCTTAACCCGTGACGGATTCACAGCCATTTCCCCGGAATGTTTTTTATGGCGGCGGCTGCCGGGTACGCGGCAAGATCCTGAAACGGCTCCGGGATGGAAATGGTTTTGAACGGATACGGGAAAAATGAAGAGATGAGGGCTGTTATAAATGGAATATGAAATTGTGGAATTAGAAGAGAAAACTGTAATTGGTATCAGCATCCGTACAAATAATCAGGCGCCTGATGTGGGAGCAGTGATCGGAGGGCTTTGGGAGAAGTTTTTTACCCGGGGTATTTATGAGGGGGTACCGGACAAGAGAAGCGGGATGCCTCTTGGGATTTATTCCGACTATGCGGGCGGCATTTCGGATGACTATGCCTTCACTGTGGGATGTGAGACAAGAGAAGGAGACCATGTTCCTGAGGGAATGGAAAAGAGGCAGATCCCGGCCGGGAGATACGCCAGGTTTGTGGTAAAAGGCCATATGCAGAGGGCAGTGGCAGCATTTTGGCAGGAACTGTGGAGTATGGACCTGGACAGGGCTTTTGGCGCTGACTTTGAAGAATACAGGAATCAGGATGTGGAGAACGCGGAAGTGCATATCTATGTGGGACTGAGATAATATGTTACTATTCAGCCTTCCGGCATCATAGCAACAAAAGCATGCACACAGACTGCATAAACCGCAATCTGGCGCGTGGCTGCCTCGGGATTGCCTTGCAATTGCAAGGCAACACCTCGCGGGACAGAGGAAGGCTGAACTGTTACGATAATATTACACCCAGCCTTTTCCTTAGACAGAAAATATGATATACTGACAACGCGGCCGGAGTGTATAACTTTCCGGGCAGAACAGAGAAAAACAGGAAAGGCATGAGAGATATGAAGAAATGGAATTATTTACTGGCGGCAGTGACGTTAGCATTGTCTGTTTTACTGACAGGCTGCGGAGGACAACAGCAGGAGGAGGAGCAGGTCAGTCAGGCTTCCCCGGAGGACCTGCATCATGTGAAAATTAAAGTGAAGGACTACGGAACTATCTCTGTGGAGCTGGACGGCCAGGCAGCGCCGTTAACAGTGGAAAATTTTATCAATCTGGCAAAGGATGGATTTTACGATGGATTAACCTTTCACCGGGTGATAAAAGGTTTCATGATCCAAGGCGGTGACCCAAACGGCGACGGTACCGGCGGTTCGGAAAAGACTGTTAAAGGTGAATTTGCCAAAAACGGAGTGGAGAATCCTTTAAAACATACAAGAGGGACCATTTCCATGGCCCGTTCCAGCGATAAGGATAGTGCTAGTTCACAATTTTTTATCGTGCAGGAAACATCTGCGCATCTGGATAAAGAGTATGCCGCGTTCGGCCATGTGACAGAAGGGATGGAGATCGTGGACAAAATCTGCGATGATGTTAAAACAGAGGACAGCAATGGAAGTGTAGCCCCTGAAAACCAGCCGGTCATTGAAAGTATTGAAGTGGTAGATTAGTAACCTAGGCTATAAGTCTGCCGGACAGGCAGAAAGCTGCTGTACGGAGTGTCAGGAAGCAGATTCCATGACTATCCGTACGGCAGCTTTTTTTGGCAGCGGATATATTACTGCAGAATATTAGAGCGGAACAGATAGGTGTCACCGCTTTTTTCAAGCGTCAGTGCAGTGTGCATGGCTCCATCCGAGGATTGACAGTCAAGGTAATACATGCCATCCTCTGTCCAGCCGCCGGTACAGGTAAAGGTCACACGGTTGGTATCCCCGTGCTCCACATAGTAGCTGTCGAACTGCTCCAGATAAGTCCAGTTAAACTTACGGATTTCTCCCAAGCTGATACCCAGCTTGCGCTGCAGGAACTCCTCAATCTGCTGTGAAGTCAGATGGATCACGTCTGTCATAAACGGCTGTCCGCTTGCGGCCTGAAGTGCCGTGCTCTCCTCAAAGGTCAGTGGTTCAAAATCCATACCTGCACCGGTGTACAATACCTGATCCAAATCCACTTCCTGGGGAATGCTGTAAGAGGAGCGCAGAAATCCATAATTTTCCATGTCGCTTACGAAGGAGGAAAAATAGTCCAGTTCCTCTGTGCTCAGGTCACGGCGTTCCTCTGTGCCTGCCAGAGGATCGGGAATCTCAGAAGTATTGTTTTCCTGTGTATTGTCCGGAACTTCTGTCTCAGGCGTCTCCACAGGAGCCGTTTCCTCCTGGCCGGAATCCGCAGGTGCAGATATTGGATCGTTATTCAGAGAAATGCCTTTTCCGTCCAGTATCTTGGTTGTGCTTTTTTTGCTGCCGGAATTATTTTCTGCATCACGGTTCCCGGTATCTTTTTGGGTTTCCGCGGATGTTTCTGTCTCAGCAGAAGCCTCTTTGTCTTTTTCGCTGCCGCAGCCGCTCACAGAAAAAAGCATTGAAGAAGCCAGAAGTGCTGCCAGTATCAGAGTTATGATCTTTTTCTTCATTGGTGTTCCCCCTTATCAGCCGCAGCATGTATATGCTGTATTTCGGCATAAAAAAATATCTGTATCCCCTTATTTGATTCAGGATATACAGATATTTTATCATAAGAACAGGTGGTTGTATAGTCTCTTTGGGAGCCTGCAAACCACAGTATTAGCGTTCATTACCTCTGATTGGCAGGTTCAATGGCTATGGTGTTGCCTTTGATCTTAGCGGTCTTCATGGCATTCAGCACATCTTTAGCGTATTCTCTCGGAACTTCTACAAAGGTGTATTTATCGAACATGTCAATGCTTCCGATAAGTTTTCCCGGCATTCCGCTTTCTCCGGCAATGGCACCCAGGACGTCACCGGGGCGGACACGCTGTTTTTTACCGATGTTGATAAAGAGGCGTACCATTCCGGGTTCCTCCGCACCGGTGTCACCGAAATCAACCACTTCCTCATCCGGCTCCTCCTGAACCATACCCATATACATTTTCAGCAGGGCAGCAGCCAGGTCTAAGGTGGTATAGTCAGAATTGTTGACCTTTTCATCAATAGCGTCGATCATAAGAGAAAGGTTTTCCCTTTCAATGACAGAATCCACGTTTTCCAGAATGTTTTCCATCTTGGTGTTGGCCACATCATTTAAAGAAGGCACTTTCTGGGCATAGATTTTAGTCTTGCAGTAGCGCTGGATCTCTTTTAATTTGTAGAGTTCCCTTCCGCTGGCAAATGTGAAGGCACGGCCCTCTCTTCCCGCACGTCCTGTACGTCCGATACGGTGCACATAATACTCGTCATCCTGGGGAAGGTCGTAGTTAAATACAGCTTCAATGTCATCCACATCAATGCCGCGGGCAGCCACATCTGTGGCAACCAGGATGTCGGTCCTCCCTTTTCGGAAGCTCTGCATTACCCGGTCACGCTGTGCCTGCTTCATATCTCCGTGCAGACCTGCGGCAAAATAACCTCTGCCGATCAGGGCGTTGACCAGAAGATCCACCTGTTTTTTGGTGTTGCAGAACACTACGGAGAGTCTCGGGGAGTAGAGGTCCAGAAGACGGGAGAGCACTTCCTCTTTATTCTTAGGTTTTACGTCATAGTAGAACTGTTCAATATTGGGAACGGTCAGCTCTTTTTTTGTCACCTTGATGACTTCCGCGTCTTTCTGGAACTTTTTAGTGATCTCCAGGATAGGCTTCGGCATGGTAGCAGAGAAGAGAACGGTCTGACGTTCCTCCGGAACACCGCTTAAAATAGTTTCAATATCTTCACGGAATCCCATGTTGAGCATTTCATCCGCTTCATCCAGGACAACCGTGTGAACGTCATCCATTTTCAGGGTCTTTCTGCGCATATGGTCCATGACACGGCCCGGTGTGCCGATGATCAACTGTGTTCCGCTTTTCAGGGAACGAATCTGCTTTACAATATCCTGGCCGCCATAGATGGGGAGCACCTTGATGCCGTGCAGGTATTTTGCCAGGTTACGGATTTCGTCCGCTACCTGTATGGCCAGTTCTCTTGTGGGGCAGAGTACAATGGCCTGAAGTTTTTTGTTCTTAATATCTATCTTCTGCAAAAGAGGGATACCAAAAGCTGCGGTTTTTCCTGTTCCGGTCTGTGCCTGGCCGATAATGTCACGACCGCTTATCATAGCAGGAATTGCTTTGGCCTGAATGGGGGAGGCCTCCTCAAATCCCATGTAACTCACTGCTTTTTCAATTTCAGGAAATAATCCCAATTCTTCAAATTTCATTGTTTCCATATAAAATAAAAATCCTTTCCGTCGGGGGACTGCCCCGAATCCTTCAAAAATAGGACCGCTTGCGGTCATCAAAAATAGGCGCCGCATAAGCGATGTAAATGCTTATCGCGGCACCCTCTTATACACAATCAGCAGCTTACATCATACCAGAATCAGAAACTAATGTCAATTAGAAGATATCGACAGGATAAAATAGCAAAAATAATAATATTGCATAAAAATGAGAGGTTTTCTTAAAAAACCTTTGCGGGTATTATACAAAACAATTACAATGAAAGAAAGCGAAGGCAAGGCTTCGGAGAAAAATTAATTACAAACAGGAGAGGTACAGACATGAACGGAATGAATGAGAAGCTGGATGCAAGGCCAATGGCGGCAAAGGAAAGTATGATCCAGGGGAAAAATTACAGAATAACGGTTTTGACAGAATCCCTTTTGCGTCTGGAATACAGCAGAGAGGGTGTTTTTGAGGACAGGGCTACCCAGACAGTCCTAAACCGGGATTTTCCGGTACCTGCTTTCAAAGTATCAGAGACAGCGGAGGAGCTGAAGCTTTTTACCAGTGCCCTGGAGATGACATACAACAAGAGGGAGTTTGCACCAAACGGTCTGTTCATTAAAGTGACCGGCGGAAGATCCAATGAGACAAACTGGCATTACGGGGACCCGGTGAAGGACTTGGGCGGAACAGCCCGTACCCTTGATGAGGCGGACGGCGCCATTCCCTTAGAGAGCGGTGTAGTGTCAAGAAATGGATTTTCTATTGTGGATGACAGCAGCAGCATGGCCATTACAGAGGACGGATGGGTGGAAGTGCGTCCGAAAGACAGCATAGATTTTTATTTCTTTGGCTACGGGCACAGGTATCAGGAAGCAGTAAAAGATTTATATTATCTTTGCGGAAAGACGCCGCTTCTTCCCCGCTGGGTATTTGGAAACTGGTGGAGCCGTTATCACAGATATACGGAGAAGGAATACAAGGAGCTGATGGAGCGCTTTGAGCAGGAGCGGATTCCTTTTTCTGTGGCAGTGGTGGATATGGACTGGCATCTGGTGGATATTGACCCAAAATACGGGAGCGGATGGACGGGTTATACATGGAACCGTGATTTTTTTCCGGACCCAGGAGAGTTTATGGACTGGCTGCACGGCAGAAATATGAAGATCACGCTGAATGTGCATCCCGCAGACGGGGTGCGCGCCTATGAGGAGGCCTATGAGCGGGTGGCAAAACGCATGGGAATAAATCCGGACAGCGGGGAACCGGTGCAGTTTGATGTGACGGACAGGCATTTTCTGGAGGTGTATTTTGAAGAACTGCATCATCCTCTGGAGGATGAAGGCGTGGATTTTTGGTGGCTGGACTGGCAGCAGGGAACTGTCACAAAGATTCCGGGATTAGACCCGCTGTGGATGCTGAACCATTTTCATTATCTGGACAGTGCCAGGAGAGGAAAGCGGCGTCTTACCTTTTCCAGATATGCCGGAATCGGAAGTCACAGATACCCCATTGGATTTTCAGGGGATACGGTGATCACCTGGGACAGCCTGAGATTTCAGCCCTATTTTACGGCCACTGCCAGCAATGCGGGATATGGATGGTGGAGCCATGATATCGGAGGCCATATGCACGGTGTCCGGGATGATGAGATGACAGCCAGATGGGTGCAGTTAGGTGTCTTTTCACCTTTAAACCGTCTGCACAGCACAGATAATCCTTTCAACGGAAAGGAACCATGGAAATATAATAAGATAACCCAGAGTGTTATGGAAGAGTTCCTGCGTCTGCGCCATAAAATGGTGCCGTATCTGTACACCATGAACCGCTATGCCAGCAGGGACGGGCAGCCTCTGGTGCGCCCCATGTACTGGCTGGAGCCGGAGCGGGAGGAAACCTATGATGTGCCTAATGAATATTATTTCGGGACAGAGCTGATCGCAGCGCCCATTACAGACCCTGCTGATCCCTGTACCTGTATGGGATGTGCAAAGGCATGGCTTCCAAAAGGCACCTGGTTTGATTTCTTTACAGGACGCCGGTATGAAGGCGGACGTCTTCTTTCCGTCTGGAGAAGTGTGGAGGAGATGCCTGTGTTTGCCCGTGCAGGAGCCATTGTACCTATGCAGGAGCTGCCGGAGCAGATGAATGACCTGAGCAATCCTGAAAAAATGGAGATTTACGTTTTTCCGGGAGCTGACAACTGTTTTACTCTCTGGGAGGATGAGGGAGATTCCCTGGAGGATGCAGATGAAAACTGGGTCTACACGAAATTGACACAGAAGAACAAGGAAGGCTTTTTCGTCTCTGCTGCCCAGGGGAATATTTCCGTACTGCCTGAAAAAAGAACATGGACCCTGCATTTCAGAGGGGTGGAGAATACCACTGTCAAAGTGCAGGCAGAGGGACTAAACGTGGCAGCAGAGCAGTCTTATGATGCCGCTGCATGTACCCTCACTGTCCGGACAGCGGAAATTCCGGTGACCAGTGCACTTGAGGTGCAGTTTGAAGAAGGGCTTTTAACAGCTGAAAATCACATGACCCAATTTGTATATGAGATCCTGGAGCGTGCACAGATCGCTTATGACTTGAAGGAAGCTGTGCTAAAAACCGTGGAGGAACTTGGTGAGAAGGCGGTTCCGGCACTCTTTGCCATGGAACTGGATGAGGCGCTGCTTTGCGCAGTTACAGAAGTGCTGACAGCGTGCTGAGAATCGTACACCCTTGTTTATTTGCAAAATGAAATGCTGCCGTACAGTGTTTTTTGACGCTGTGCGGCAGCATTTCTGCTTATTTCCTTACCTTATATGATATATTTGTCCAGAAAACGGTCTACCGTGCGGAAATACAGTTTGGGGTCAGTGGCACAGGAAAGTGCGTGGCCCGCGCCGTCTATAACCAGTTTTTCTTTTTCACATTTGGCTGCATGGTACAGCTTGTTCAGCATGTAGAACGGAACAAACGCATCCTTTGACCCGTGTATAAAGAGAATGGGGCGGTTGCATTTTGCCACCTGTCGTATGGCGCTGGCTTCCTTGAAGGAGAAACCGTAACGGATCCTGGAAGCAAGGGAGGACAGGTGCAAAAAGGGAAAGGCCGGCAGATGGAAATAATTACGGATCTGCACGCTGAATTCTTCCCAGACACTGGTATATCCACAGTCCTCAATAATAGCTTTCACATTAGACGGCAGATTTTCGCCGGAAGTCATCATGACTGTGGCAGCACCCATAGAAATACCCATCAGGACAATCTGGGATTTCGGGTCTTTCTGGCGAAGAAAATCAACCCATTCCAGCACATCTTTTCGCTCCTGCCATCCCATGCCAATGTATTTGCCCTCGCTGTCCCCGTGGCCTCTGGCGTCCGGCAGAAGGACAGAATATCCCCTGTGCCAGAAATGTCTGGCGTACACGCCCAGTTCGCAGCAGTTGTTGCGGTAACCGTGACAGAGGATCACATAGCGTGTGCTTCCCGCCTGTATGGATGGAAGAAAAAGCCCGTTCAGCTTCATGCCGTCCCGGTTAATGAGTGTCACCGGGGAGGCCTCTTTTTTGATCCATTCCTTGCCGGGACGGAGAAAATCACCTAAGGGATCAGGCTTGTCTGTGTTTTTTCGCTCGTTCCGGTACATGGGAAATGTGCGGGAGAGAGCAAAGCGGCGCAGAAAACTGGTGAGTACATAAGATGCCCCCACGCAGACACCTGCTCCTGCGATGGCAGCATGTTTTAAAGTTTTGGAAGATAATTTTTCCTTCATGTGTCAATGCTCCTTTATACCTTTCCGGTGTGTAACGGTTCTGTATCTTTACGGTCACTCCGGCGTTTACAGTATATGGAAATCAGGAGAACAATATACGGAAGATCAGAGTTTCTCCATGGTTTCTTTAACGCGTTCCAAATCATCCCTGATGGACATTGCCTGGGGACAGACCTCCTCGCATTTGCCGCATTTCTGGCACTGGTCAGCACGGGCATCCTCTGTCAGGTCATTAAAGTAAGCACGTTTTGCCTGCTCCTTATTTTCATACATGGACAGATCATTCCAGATGCGGAAATTCTGTGGAATATTGACACCAAAAGGACATGGCATACAGTAAGCGCATCCGGTGCAGCCGTTTTTCGTCCGCTGTTTGATGGCAGAAGCCACATCAGCTACAATTTCCTTCTCTTTCAGATTGAGAGGTGTAAAGTTCTCAAATGTGTTCAGATTGTCTTCCACCTGCTCCATTGTAGTCATACCGCTTAATACGACTTTGACATTTGGTTTGCTGGCCACCCAGCGAAGCGCCCAGGAGGAAATACTGGCGTTTGGTTTGTAATCTTTGAAGGGCTCTGTCACTGCGTCCGGCAAAGTGGCAAGAGAACCGCCTTTGACCGGCTCCATGATCACCAGCGGAATGCCCAGTCCCTCTGTCAGTTCATAGCCTTTGTCTCCGGCCTGGATATCTGTATCAACATAGTTGTACTGAATCTGGCAGAAATCCCATTTGCGGTAAGTGGCTATGGTTTTAAAAGTTTCAAAATCATCGTGGAAGGAGAAACCGAAGAATTTAATCTTTCCTTCTTTTTTCATTTCTTCCATATAAGGAATGATGCCCAGGTCCAGAACGTTCTGCCATTTTTCCTTATCCAGGCAGTGAAGCAGATAGAAGTCCACGTAATCCACTTCCAGACGGTCAAGCTGTTCCTGGAAAATACGTTTTGCGTCATCCAGGGTTTTCACATTCCATACAGGCAGCTTGGTTGCCAGATAGAAACTTTTGCGGTCATATTTTTTCAGGACTCTGCCCACAAATGGTTCACTGTCCCCGTTGTGGTACGGATAGGCGGTATCTATGTATGTGACTCCGGCCTTCAGTGCACGGTCCAGCATGTTCTCGGCTTCAGCCTCGTCGATATTTCCGTCTGCTGTCTGCGGAAAGCGCATACATCCAAAGCCCAGAAGGGATGGGGATACGCCCAGATTCTCAAATTTACGGTATTCCATTGTGTAAAAACCTCCTCTATTTCAGTCAAAATAATTTAATTAGTAACTGATATCTATTTTATCATTCTATGCGGGGGGATGACAAGAGATTTCCTGAATTATTAGAGCATGATCATATCTTTTTCATGGAAATGGATGAGAAAATAAAGTATACTGGAGAAAAGACAGACAGCTGTCTGTAAATGCTAAAAAGGAGAGTAAATGATATGCAGGAATTTATTTATTATGCGCCTACAGAAGTGGTGTTTGGAAAAGATGCGGAGAAGAAGACTGCAGCGGAAGTGAGGAAGTGGGGCGGCAGCAGAGTGCTTCTTGTCTATGGGAGCGGCAGTGTGAAAAAAAGTGGTCTGTTGGGCATCATTGAGCAGGAACTTGCGGATGCGGGGATCGCCTTCAAAGAGTGGGGCGGGGTTAAGCCAAACCCCAGACTGTCATTTGCGGAGGCTGGCGTGGAGGCTGCGGTTTCTTTTGGAGCGGATTTTATTTTGGCTGTGGGTGGGGGAAGTTCCATTGATACGGCAAAAGGTATTGCGCACGGAACAGCAAATCCGGGAACTGCACTCTGGGATATCTGGACGCAGAAAGTGCCGCTTACAAAAAGTCTTCCGGTGGGGGTTGTCCTGACCATTGCGGCAGCAGGCAGTGAGATGAGTGACTCCGCGGTGCTGACGAATGAAGCGATTGGAAGGAAGCAGGGATTGAGCACGGATTTTAACAGGGTGAAATTTGCTATTATGAACCCGGAGATTACTTACACGCTGCCGAAATATCAGGTGACATGCGGTATTGTGGATATTATGATGCATACGCTGGACCGGTATTTTACCCACACAAAGGGAAACCGGATGACAGATGAGATCGCGGAAGCACTTCTGAGGACTGTGATTGAAAATGGAAGAAAGGCCTGGGAGGACCAGACGGATTATGAGGCTATGAGTGAGCTGATGTGGTGCAGCAGCCTGTCCCATAATGGGATCACAGGACTTGGGGCAGAAAAGGATTTCGCACCTCATAAAATAGGACATGAGCTCAGTGTAAAATACGATGTGGCTCACGGGGCCAGTCTGTCTGCTGTCTGGGAGGCATGGGCAGAGTATGTGTATATGGAAGAACCTGCACGGTTTGCTCAGTATGCCAGAAAGGTGTGGGGCGTGCAGGAGGATGATGATGTGGAGGCGGCTAAAGAGGGGATCAGGAGGACTGTGGGATATTTTAAAAGTTTGAATATGCCTGTGTGTCTGGGAGAACTGGATGCGGGAGTGCTGGCGGAAGACGCGTTGGTGGATATGGCTGAGAGGGCGACGGGGAAGGATACGTTTTGTGTGGCGAAGTTTAAGGAATTGGATCAGGGGGATGTGTATGAGATATTGAGGAGGGCGAATCATATGTAAATATAGTTGACATATGTTAATAATGTGATATAATGGGCATATGTTAATAAAAAAACGCATTGAAAAGGCGGAGTGTTGTTGGGAGGTGGGGAGATGTCCAGGCCGAGTAAGGAAAAGAGGATCTGCAGACTGCCGGGGTGCGGGTTGTTTGTGCCCGGTGAGGGTGGCGGGCCTGCGCATCGGATTCGGATGACGGTTGATGAGTATGAGACGATCCGGCTGATCGATCATTTGGGGTATACCCAGGAAGAATGTGCGGTGCAGATGGAAGTAGGAAGAGCTACGGTGCAGGCAGTCTATGCAGAGGCCAGGAAGAAACTGGCACGTTTTTTGGTGGAGGCGTCTTCTCTGGAAATCAGCGGCGGAAGCTATAGGATCTGCGGGCAGGATGACCGGCGGCAGAACAGATGCGTTTCATCAATCAGGAGAGGAGATTCAAACATGAAGATTGCAGTGACATATGACAATGGAGAGGTATTTCAGCATTTTGGACACACAGAACAGTTCAAGGTATATGAGGTGGAGGATGGAAAGATCGTGGCATCTGAGGTGATTGATACCAATGGCAGCGGCCACGGTGCGCTGGCAGGATTTCTGAACCAGTGTGGCGCACAGGTGCTCATCTGCGGAGGCATCGGCGGTGGTGCAAGGAATGCGCTGGCGGAGGCGGGGATCCAGCTTTATCCGGGAGCGTGCGGGAATGCGGATGCACAGGTGGAAGCATTTTTGGCCGGAAGCCTGAATTATGACCCGGATACAGTCTGCGCACATCACGGTCACGGACATGAGGGCGGTAGTTGTGGGGAACATACCCATGAGTGCGGCCATCACTGCGGGAATTAATACGGTTATAACTGCAAAAGAAACGGCATCGGCAGGTGAAGGTTCATCTGCCGATGCCGTTTTTATGGGATCAAAAGCTGTTTTTTAATCTTCCAGATTGCTTTTTATTTCCCCGCACGCGATTTTGCTGCCGGAATCCCCTGAAGGCTGTGTTTTAAAGTCATCAGGTTTATCATGGATGATTACCGTCCGGCCTATGATTTCTTCCGGAACGAACCGGTTTGTATAGAACATAGAAAGTGCATAGCCGTCATTTTCAAAGAGCGGAGGTAAATCCCCGGCATGTTCCGGGTGCGGACAATCCTTGGGATTTAAATGGCTGCCGGTAAGAGGAAAATCCCCCTCTGCGTTTTCTTCGCAGGAGGAGCCTTCATGAATGTGAAAGGCAAAGACTTTTTCCTGGCAGGCAGCTTCCGAAGTGGGAAGTCCGGCAATGTCCGCAAGGACAACCGTACCGCCCCACAACGGGAAAAAGTATACGAAACCTTTGATATTGGGGTATTTCTTTCCGCCATATACAAAGGAATAGGCTTCGGGTGCTGTGGTGACTACCTTTTGCATGGCTTCTAATAATTCCCGGCGCATATATGTCATTTGCTGCATCCCGGATCGCAGCTGCATTTGGCGGGCATATCAAAGCTGGGGTTAAAGGCATAGAAGTTCTTAAAGTCCAGTTCTTCCTGCACAGAACGGAGGGTTTCTCCGAAACGCTGGAAATGCACAACTTCTCTTTCTCGCAGGAAGCGGATGGGGTCTATAACATCCGGGTCTTTGATGACACGGAGTATGTTGTCGTAAGTGGAGCGTGCTTTCTGTTCAGCAGCCATATCTTCAAATAAATCGGTGATGGGATCTCCTTTTGACTGGAACTCACAGGCGTTAAAGGGGATACCTCCGGCAGCCTGCGGCCAGATGCCTACGGTATGGTCGATATAATACGGGCCAAGACCGGACTTCTCTATTTCTTCCATGGAAAGGTTGCGGGTGAGCTGGTGCACAATGGTGGATACCATTTCCATGTGAGCCAGTTCCTCTGTACCTGTATCGTTATCGGTATTGTACACGTGAAGTAATGATTAACGTGGTGCTGCCTGTACGGAAGTGTTATACTATAAGAAAAAAGGAGGAGTATGATATGTACAAAACAGAAACTTACACAGCAGTGGTACCGGTGGAAGACTACATAGAAGGTTATGTGGATGTGGACACGTTTCTAGAGTGCTGCAGAACATGTCCGAATTACGATACGGTATGGTCCTGCCCGTCTTACGATTTTGACGTTTTATCATACTGGAGAAAATACAAGACTCTGGAACTGACCGCCGTTAAAATAATCTTTGACGAGGAATTTGCGGGAAAGGCATTTACAAAGGAGGAGCAGGAGGAGATCCTTGGGCAGTCTCTCCGTGTGGAGAAGGGAAAGTTGTCGGAAATACTCTGGGAAAAAGAAAAGGAATATCCGGGAAGTATCAGCCTGTCAGCAGGTTCCTGCAATCTGTGTCAAGGAAACTGTACCAGACGAGATAAAAAAGCATGTCGTTTTCCGGAAAAGATGCGTTATTCCATAGAATCCATCGGAGGCAATGTGGGGCTTACGCTCAGTAAGCTCATGGGAATCGAGCTGGAATGGATGGAAGAGGGGAAGCTGCCTCATTATTTTGTGCTGGTGTGCGGGCTTTTAAAGTAAACTGTTTATTCACAGCCCTGCAAAAAACGCAGTTCTTTCAACAGTAACACGCTTCGCGATGCACAGATATGGAGCATTCTGCCCCATATCGCGCTGACTGCCTCGGTATTTTCATGCGCAAGCGCATAAAAATACCTCGCGGGATAGCAGCCGTGATAGTAACAGTAAACTGCAAATGGGTAAAAAAGGAACTTGACAGGGAATGTCATTTGTTATACACTTTTATCATAAACTTATAAAAGTATACGATAAAAGTGAAAAGGAGAATGCATATGGACACTCTGACTGCCAGACCAAAAGTATTAAAACAGGCAAATCTTTCCCTCATACGGAAAGTCCTGAAAGCAAAAGGAACTGCCACCAGGGCAGAGATTGCCTATGAGACAAAGATCAGTTCCACCACAGTCCGTTCCCTATTGTCTGAAATGATGCAGAACGGAGAAATTGAGAGTGTTGGATACGATGAGTCCAGCGGAGGAAGAAAAGCGGAGCGCTATGGATTCAGGCCCGATCGGTATTACGGTGCAGCTTTCTGTATCACAGGAGACCAGATTTACGGTTTGCTGATCAATGTCTGCGGCGAGATCGTGGAAAAAACAAGGCTGCAGGCGGTCAACGGTGATTTTGAGAGCGCCGTCACCGACTGGCTGGATGAGCTGGTCAAAAAAAGAGAACTCAAGTCCATAGGCATTGGCGTGCCCGGAGCAGTGGAAGGGGGAGGGTATTGGAGGACCAATGAGACTGACGGGAAATTATATAAAGTAAATATAGGTGACAACCTTGAAAAACGGTATAAAATCCCAGTAGTGCTGGAAAATGATTTAAATGCCACTGCCATCGGATTCGGTCGGTGTTACGCAAAGGAGTTTCCATGTGAGAACCCGAATAACGTGAATATGGCATTTCTCTATTTTGAAAAGGGCTGTGTAAGCGCAGGCTTTATCGCAGGGGGCAGGGTTGTCCACGGAAATAATAATTTTGCGGGGGAGCTGGGACTGCTGCCCATGGAACACGGAAAGACGCTGGATGCCTGTATGGCAGAGCCTATGGAGGACGTCACATATGTAAATCTGGTGGTCCAAGTCATCAGTTTTATCTGCGGAATTCTGAATCCGCAGTATGTGGTCCTTGGCGGTCCCAGTCTGCGGAAGAACTGTATCGGGCCTGTTGGTGACGGCCTTTCCGCCTTTCTGCCGAAGCATCTTCTGCCTGAGATCCTCTATTCTAAGGATGTGTGGCAGGATTATTTTGACGGTATGGCAAGTCTTACTGCCGGGAAAATGTTCGACGAGGTACAGTTTGTAAAGGAGCAGCCATGTTTATGAGTAAGAGAGAGAAAATCCTTGATACCGGACCCCGGGTCTGTTTCTTTGTGCAGACTGGGTTCGGAACGGCATTTACTTATCTGACCAGCGGTGTATTCCTGAGTGGGTTTGCACTTCTTATGGGGGCAGGGGATGTGCTGGTCAGTTATCTGAGTGTGGTGGTAAATATCTGTGGTGTGCTGATCCTTGGGCTTGCACCATATTTGGAACGGTTTCAGAGCCGTAAGCGGCTGACGGTCATATTTACGGTGTTGTCCAGAACAGCTACGCTTTTTATTGTCATCATACCGGCTGTGGTTCCAAGGAAGATACAGATTCCGGCATTTATCCTGGCTGTGGTTACAGCTTTTACACTGCAGGCCCAGGCAGCGGTGGCTCTGAACCAGTGGATGATGGGCTTTATAGATGAAAAGAAAAGTGGTCAGTACATATCACTGAGACAGACACTCACCCTGAGTGTTACCGTTATTTTGTCCGTGACAGGTGGTATCTGGATGGATCATATGAAGGGAAAGTACCTGGGATTTGTTGTTTTATTTGGCGCGGCAGCCCTGATGAGTGTCTTTGAGATCATACTGCTTTTGCGGACACCGGATGGTGCCCCGTACCGGCCTGCCGGGATGGGGTGCAGACTTCGGGACGCGCTGAAGGTTCCCCTTAGAGACCGGACTTTTATGGGGTTTGTGATCTATATTCTGGCATTCTATCTGCTTCTTAATATTTCAGACAGTTTTACCATGGTGTATATGATAAAATATCTGGCGCTGCCTTATAAAACAGTGACAGCAATGTATATGATCATTTCTCTGCCCCAGATTGTGCTGCTGGGCTTTTGGGGAAGGATCAGTGATAATCGGGGGCATGCGTTTGTTTTGAAAACCTCGGTGTGGCTGTTTGCCGGGGAGACACTGTTCATGTCTTTTGCAGCGCCAAAAAACTGGTTCTTGTTTATACCGGCGGCGTTTCTCGTGTCCTCCGCCGCGAATGCCGGTTTTGTGGTTGCGGTTTTTAACAGGAGATATGAGCTGATGCCAAAAGGAAACAGAATTCTGTATGACAACTTTTATACAGCAATGATCGGGCTTGGATTTATTTTGGGGCCAATGATCGGTGGGGCCGTAAAAGGCATTCTGGAGTCAGGTGCTGCCGTGAGATCTGCTGCCGCTATGAACGGGATACGTGGTCTATATCTGATATCCACAGCGGGTATTTTGCTTCTGCAGGTGATTTACTACCATCTGCAGGGAAAAAGGGAGGTGTGTGTCCATGTCAAAGGTTGATTTCCATATCCATACCAAGTTTAGTGATGACGGAGAATTTTCTCCGGGAGAGATTGTCAGACAGTGTGAGGCCGGCGGGATGGAGTGGATTGCTGTTACAGACCATAATTCTGTCCGTGGCGTGTCAAAAGCTATGGAGGAAGCTGTTTCTGTCCGGGTCATATCCGGTGTGGAGCTGGATTGTGTGTACAGGGGGCATGATTTTCACCTTTTGGGATATGGCATTGATGTGTCCCGGGAGGAATTTTGGGAGATAGAACAGGATATCCTCAACCAGGAGAGAAGGGCAGCAGAGGAAAAGATCCGGCTGTTTTCGCAGGCATCCGGCATTTATGTTGATGCAGATAAGATTCTTGCAGACTCAGAAAATGGTGTTGTGACAGGAGAGCAGATCGCTGCGTATGTCCTGGGACGGAAGGAAGCAGAGAGAGATGAGAGACTGGTACCTTATCTTCCCGGCGGACAGAAAAGTGATATGCCCAATGTGCGGTTCTACTGGGATTTTTTCTCCAAAGGAAAGCCTGCCTATGTGGAGATCTCTTATCTTTCCCTTCCTGATGCCGCAGCTCTGATACACAGCGCCGGCGGCATGGCGGTTCTTGCGCATCCGGGCCAAAACCTGAAAGGGGATGATGAACTGCTGGCTGGAATAATGGAGGAGAAGATTGACGGGATTGAGGCATTTTCTTCTTATCACAGCAGGGCAGAAGCGGGGCATTATCTGGAAGCTGCCATACAGGGCGGTCTTCTTGTTACCTGCGGCAGTGATTTTCATGGCAGACATAAGCCAAATATCAGGCTGGGCGGCCACAACGCCCTGTGGAGTGACGAAAAACTCCTGTCGGAAATGAAAAAAAGCCCCTTACTGAGGCAGCCTGTTCTTTTATAGAACAGGCTGTCCGGTCAGGTGCGGGAAGTGCTTATAATACATCCTCTGCTTCACATCCGCAGGCAAAAGGTCCTGCAAGAGGCATCATATCGCGTTTTTTACCGAAATAATCCTGGTCAAACACAATAGGAGTTCCGTCAGGCGCTTCAAATTTCTGTTCCGGCTCAAAAGCCTCACCCAGCATTTCCGTGCTCACAAACGGGGTCTCAAATTTTGGAAGGAATTCATACAGATTCGTCTCCAGGCGGTATTCGCCGCCTTCTTCTTTCAATTCCAGTGTGATCTTGTGTTCCTCATCCACTTTATAATTTTCCTCTGCATCGCACGGTTTCGCGCCGTTAAAGTATACGTTGCCTCCGGTGTAGATAGGAAGATGGTCATAATAGATGTCTTTGTTGTCGTGGTCCACAGCAGTCTCTGCGTTGAAACGTCCAAAGTATGTCTCTGCCGTGGGATATCCGTCGTACGGTTTCGTACCGCAGATAAACTGGTATTTATCCATGGTTCCCATGCCTTCAGCCTCTGCATAGGCAACCAGGTCCCGGCGGATTTCCTTCTGTACAAATATGTTGTTGTAGAAGCGTGCATCACCGTGGAGGATGGTCATGAAACCGGCAACCTCTGTGCGGTGCGGAACGTGGTATGGTGTATATCTTGGGGTAGGCAGATGTTGACCGCCGTTATCCACTCCGGCGCCTACCCAGGTAAAGGAGCCTGCGATCAGGTTGTGTACAAGAGCAGTGCCCTGTGTGCTGATGCGGCATGCGCAGTCGGACAGGAGCAGGTTGTTGTCAACCAGTGTGGGACCATGGGAAACCTCTATAAAAATATCCTCAGCCAGAGCCAGTCCATTGGCGATCTTGGTACCTTTTGGCGGAACATTGTCGTGGAACAGGTTCTGTGTGACACGGGTTCCCTGTGCCTGCCAGTCAAGCCACAGACCACGGGTGCAGTGGTGGAAATGGTTGCGGCGGATGATCACATCAATGGCAGCATGCATTTTGATACCGCCGATTTCCGCACCGGCCAGGTCCTGTTTGTTATTGATATGGTGAATATGGTTGTCCTCTATGACAGAGAACACACCGCCTAAATGTCCTACAATTCCGGTCTGCCCACAGTCATGGATGTTACAGCGGCGGACTGTGTGAGAGCCGATGTTCTCTTTGGTCCATCCCTCTGTCTGTGCCTGGCAGATAGCATCACGTTCTGTCTGGGTGCCGTCTTTATAGAATTTGGTGGTCCACTTGTTTTCATTGTTGGGCTGCAGATATTTTCCGAGGGAAATACCGGAGCATTTGGAATCAGAGACTTCACAGTCCTCGATGATCCAGCCTTTTGACCAGTGAGGGCCAATCATGCCTTCCTGGTAAGCAGTGGGCGGCGCCCAGGTAGTAGCTGCCTGTTTTACGGTAAATCCGGACAGGGTGATGTAATTTACACCTGTCTTATCCGGATAGAAACAGTTTCGGCGCACATTGATCTCAACAGTTTCCTCATTAGGGTCAGCGCCCTGGAAATTGGCGTAGATTACCGTGAAGGCACCGTCCTGTTCGGTATACCATTTGTAGAGGGTAAAATCCGGGTCCCAGGAGCCTTTGTATACGGTCGGGTTTGCCACGTCTTCCAGTGAAAATGTCTCGTACATGGATTTGCCGTTTATGTATACTTCTCCGGTATGGACCGGTTCTTGAGCGCGGTACCAGTCACCTGCGATCACTGTGGTGTAGGGATTGTAGCTGCCGAAGATTCCATTAGGGATGCGGGCCATCCATACATTGCCTTGGTGCTGCGTCCAGTTTTTTACAGGTTCTGCACCGGTTATGACAGCGGCCAGCGGCTCCTCAGAGCGGTATACAATGCGGTTCTGGTCATCTGTACCGCCGTTTGCCGGATTTACATATTCCCGGTAGATACCGGGGGCTACCAGGACTTCATCACCTGCACAAGCGATCTTAGCTGCCTCGCTGATGGTCTGGAACGGTTTTTCTTTTGTACCGCATCCGTTTCTCGGAGCATTTGCGGCTACATAATAAATCATAGGTGTATCCTCCTTTGATCGTGTTAAGCGTATTTTCTATTGACCTTTTCGGTCTTGCAATAATATAATTATACTGTGGATTTAGGTATATAAAAATAATCATACTGCCTGAAAATATAAAAATCCTGCCATTTACGGAGGGGCCTATGGTACAATTCAGAAAATTTGATATAGATGGAAGAAAAAAAGAGAAAATCGTATTTCAAAACCAGATGCTTCACTATGGACTGTATGTGCCAAGGCCGGAGGCGTATTTCTTTGGGGATATTCCCTGGCATTGGCACGATGAATTTGAGTTCGGGCATATTTTAGGGGGAAGTATGCAGTATAAAACCAATCATCACGAATTTATACTGCATGAAGGAGACGGGATCTTTATCAATTCCGGTGTCCTGCATTATCTCCATCCCCTAAAGCCTGTGGAGGATGTAAGACTGCAGTCCCAGTTCTTTGACCGGTCTTTTTTGGCGGGTGCTTCCGGAAGTATACTGGACATTAAATATATAGCTCCGGTGTTGGAACAGAGACAGCTTGATGCAGTGCCGCTTTACTGTTACGATGCGGGGAGCGCCAAATTTCTAGAAAAAATGAGAGAAGGCGCAGAGCTGAGCATCAAAGGGGAGCGTTTTTTTGAGCTGCGCCTCAGAAGCCTTTTTTCAGAACTCTGGGAGATTGTGTATTCCTGGGCCATGGATGAGAATAAGAAGGGAACAGGGTACAATACCCTGGAGGACGAACGGATCAAACAGATGCTGTCCTATATCCAGGAACATTACAGTGAGAAGATAACAGTAGAGGACATTGCTTCCAGCATACATATCAGTCAGCGGGAGTGCTACCGCTTGTTCCAGACAAGTCTTGGGGAGACACCCGGGGAATTTATGGTTTCCCTGCGCCTTCAGAAGGCGCAGGAGCTTCTGCGCTATACGGATAAAAGTGTCCTGGAGGTGGCTGTGGAGACCGGCTTTGGGACCAGCAGCTACTTTGGGAAAATTTTTAAGCAGTACCACCATATAACGCCGAAACAGTACAAAAAGCTCAATGTTGACAAGAGTGACCGCCCGGTACAGGATACTTGACAAACCGAATGTTTCTCATGCCGGCAGTTCCCCGTCCGCAGGCATCCGCTTTATCTCTTTCCGAACCAGAAGAACAGCCAGAATACCGGCAGCCCCATCTGCGATAGGACCTGCGTACATGACTCCGTCAATTCCCATAAAGAGCGGGAAGATCAGGATCAGCGGAATCAGAAACAGGATCTGCCTGGTCATGGAGAGCACGATGCCTCTGGCAGCTTTGCCGATGGAGGTGAAAAAGTTTGCTGTCACCGGCTGCAGGCCGTTTAAAAAAGTACAGAACATAAAAATGCGGAAATACTTCTGGGCAAATTGATAATAGAGTTTATCTCCGGAACCGAAAAGTCCCACGATCTGCCGGGGGAAAAGCTGGAAACATATAAAGGCGGCAACAGCCAGTATGGTTGCAGTTCCGGCAGCACACAGATAGGTCTTTTTTACACGGGTATAGTTTTTGGCTCCGTAATTGAACCCCACAATAGGCTGGGATCCTTGGGCAATCCCAATGACAATGGACAGAAACACCATGTTTACTTTGGCCACGATCCCTACCACAGCCAGAGGTATGTCGCTTCCGTAAACGGAATGTGAACCATAGTGGCGCAGGACATTGTTCATGGTTATCTGTACCACAGTGAGGGCCAGCTGGTTAAAGCAGGAGGCCATTCCAAGGGAGGCGATAGCCTGCACACAGGACATCCTGGGAATGAGATTCTTCAGCTTCAAATGTACGGTCTTATACCGCGGAAGATAGAAGAGGACCATACAGGCAGAAAAAACCTGACCGATCACGGTTGCCCATGCAGCACCGGCGATCCCCCAGCCAAAGGTAAAGATAAACAGAGGGTCCAGCACTGTGTTGATCAGTGCGCCGGAGACCATGGAGATCATGGAATATGTGGGACTGCCGTCTGCCCGGATTAAATGGTTGCCTCCGGTTGTCAGCATAAAAAAGGGGATACCCCAGGTAGTGATACCCACATAAGTCATGGCATAAGGCAGAACTTTGGGGGTAGCACCGAAGGCCAGGATCAGCGGTTTTAAAAACAGGCGGATAATGATTATCAGGACAATGCCGCACAGTATCAGACTGCCAAACCCGGTGCCTGCAATATGCTTTGCCTTTTCTTCATGCTTGCGTCCAAGTTCCAGATTAAAGTTGGATGCTCCTCCGATCCCTATAAGAAGAGCGATCGCCGTGGTTATGGTGGTGATAGGGAAAGCCACATTGGTTGCGGCGTTTCCGTACATACCGACACCCTGCCCGATGAAGATCTGGTCCACAATGTTATAAAGTGCATTTACCAGCATACTGATAATGGCCGGCACTGCGAATTTGGGCAGTAATTTACCAATGGGACTGAATCCCAAAGGGTTTTCTTTTATCTGTTGTGTGTTCTCCATAAAATAACTCCATCCTTTCTAGTTTTATTTTAAGCGATTTTGAGGAGAAATCCAATATAAAATTAAAAAAAAGGGTTAGATTGCATAAAGAAGCTTGACAAAAAATTACTTGGGATAGTATAATTTTGCTTGAAATGGGTTTCAAAAATAATTCGGAAATAAAATGCAGAAATACAAGGAAAAATCTTATATATTCCAGCACTATTTTTTTGTATATCTTGAAACCGATTTCAAAGGGGAAGGGCGTCCCCATACTGTACATAGCAAGTGATCATCCGGTCATCCGAAGCCTTGGGACAGGATGTGCTTGAATAAATTTTTAAGGAGAGAGTTATGGAACAGACAAAGGCGAAGAGAAAGCGGCGCTCAAAATTCCTGAGTGCCCTGCTGGCGGTCTGCGTAGTATTCCCAGGCGGCGGAATGACAGTTCCGGTGCAGGCGGATGCAGAACAGACGGAGCAGAACACCATTGTAAACGGAGCATTGTGGTATGATGACCGTGGAGAGAACATTCAGGGACACGGCGGCAATATCCTGGAGTATGGGGGCAGATATTACTGGGTAGGGGAGTACAAGGAGAACGCCAATTTCAGCGGCATTGCCCTTTATTCGTCCTCAGACCTGGCAGACTGGAAGTTTGAGAACATGATTCTGACACCGGATACGCCGGATGATGACGGTACCATAGGCTTCTGTACCATAGAGCGTCCAAAGTTGATTTATAATGGATCGGAATTTGTACTGTGGGCACATTGGGAAAATGGCAAAGATTATGGAGAATCAAAATTGATCGTAGCCAAATGTGATACGGTCAACGGTGATTACGAATTTGTAGATCGATTCAATCCCAAGTCCAGAACTTATAATGCGGAAACCGGTGAATATGAGATAACTACCAACCGTTCCCTGGATATGACTATTTACAATGATACGGAAACTGATGCGGATGGAACGATACATAACCAGGCATATCTGATTTCCGCCAATGGTCATAATATGGCACTTTATAAGCTGACCCAGGATTGTATGGATGTAATTCCTGAGGAGAGTTACCAGTTTTGGATGGGAGCAGGAAGGGAGGCTCCTGCCCTTGTAAAATCCGGGGATTATTACGTGCTGGTGACTTCAGGCCAGTCCGGCTGGTATCCCAATCAGTCCATGTACGGGTATACAAAAGATATCACAGATCCCAACGGATGGACACCGGCAGATGAACTGAAAACCATTGGAAACAATTCAACCTTTTACAGCCAGCCAACCAATATCGCTGCGATTGGGGACGGACAGTACATTTATATGGGTGACCGCTGGAATCCCGGTGCGTTGGGAAAATCCACATTCGTATGGCTTCCGCTCAATATAGAAGCCGGGGAGGATGGGGTTGCCGCATCCATGGATTATGTGGATGAGTGGTCATTTAATGCAGAAAGCGGTAAAGTTGAGCTTCCGGACAGCGAACTGGTATCACAGGGAAAAACAGCGGAGGCCAGCGTGGCAGGTAGTGATGCTCATCCGGTAGAGCAGGCTGTGGACGGCATTTGTGACACGACCTCGGAATGGGGGAACAGCAACTATTTTGCGCCTGCATCCGTGCCCTTTTCCTACACGATTGACCTGGAAGAGGTATATGATCTAAACAGATTTGACCTTTCCACACGTCTGTGCAACGGCTCCGAGACTTATTACCAGTACCGTGTGGAGGGAAGCAATGACAAAGTAAACTGGGAACAGATTCTGGATGAGTCCTCCAATACAACTGCTGCCTTTAGAAGCAATCCTGTAAGCGGGTCCTACCGTTATGTGAGACTGACCGTGGACAATGTGGTCAATGCACATAACGGCAATGGGGCGGCCTGGGCAGCGGGACTGGTAGAGGTGGAAGTCTATGCCTCTCAAAAAACGGCTTCCCATGAAGTCCTGGATATTTTATATGAACAGTACAAATCCGTTGAGCAGGGCTATTACACCAGAGCTTCCTATAAAGAATTCCAGAAAGCACTGAAGACAGCAAAAGAAATTCTGGAAAAAGGGGAAGCGGCAGAGTCGGAATATAAAGATGCTGTAAAAGCGCTCAAGACTGCATACGAGGGGTTGAAAAAGGGTGCCGGGACTCCGGTGAAAGTGACGGGAGCGGTCAGTGATACGGCAACTACAGCGGGCACACTTCCGGCATTGGCGCCTGTAGTGATGGTGGAGACACAGGAAGGTCTGTCCGCAGAGGCAGAGATTGACTGGAATATTTCAAAAGAACAGTTCACCTCCACTTACAGTACAGTTTCTGTAGAGGGAGTAGTGAGAAATACGGATTTGAAAGTGAGCTGCAGTGTGGAAGTGATTCCGGATAACCTGATCTATTTTATTGACTGCGGTACACAGGGAACAGGCTCCGGGGCACTCAATGCAGTAGCTGCGTCAGGAATTGTGCTGAAGAATCAGGTATCTGACCAGGCCTATTCTGAGGAGAGCGGCTGGGGTATCTTAAGTGGATATGATGGAGCAAAGACAGGGGAACATGCTGATAAATTCACTACCGGATACTATGGAGTCAATGCAGCAGGAAAAGAGAAAGGCTATGCCTACAAATTTACATTGGATGCAGGGGAATATGATATTACAGTGCAGTCCCATGAGTGGTGGTCAGGCCCGCGTACCAGTAATTTTGAAGCTGTTTATACAACAGCAGCCGGTGAGTCACAGTCCGTTATGATCGCGGAAGGACTGTCTGTGGGAAATGGCTACAGCCCCAATGCAATAGGCAGCGGTAGGCTCACCCTGGAGGAAAAGACAGAGGTACAGCTTAATGTCTACGCTTCCACAAATCAAGGGGCAGTCATTACATTTCTGGGTATTGCAAAGATCGGTGAAAAACCCGACAAGGGAGAACTTATCCGTCTGTATGAAGCAAACAAGGATAAAGAATCCGAAAAATATACAGAGGAGAGCTGGCGGGCCTTTCAGGAAGCCCTTGACCGGGCAGATGCAGTCATCAGAAATGAGGAAGCAGATGCGGAAATGGTGAAGAACGCAAAAAATTCATTGGTAGAGGCTGTACTGAACTTAAGAGTTGATAAATCCGTACATACAGATGTGCTGGAAACATTGATTGGTCTGAATAAGAGCAAGAATCCGGAAGAATATACGAAAGATAGCTGGGCTGCCTTTGAGCAGACACTTTCAGCAGCCGTAAATCTCCTGGAACAGGGAGAATATACACAGGTATCTGTGGATGAAGCTGCCAATGCAATTTTGGAGGCAGCAGGAAAGCTGACTGCTTCCGCAAAGGCGGATAAAACCGATCTGCAGGCTCTCGCTTCCGTATTTGAGGAAAAGGATTTAAGCATTTATACAAGAGAAACCAGGGATATCTGCCAGGCAGCTTTTGACAATATGCAGACAGTCTTGGAAAATGACTCGGCTGTTCAGGCAGATGTGGATAGAGCAGCAGAGGCAGTGACAGATGCAGTGGCCGGGCTGGAACTTCAGGAAATAGGTGAAGGTGGAACGATTATAGGGCTTTCCAATCTTCTGGAGCTTTGTGTACAGTACAGAGAGGAAAATTATACACAGGACAACTGGAGCATTTATTCTGAGAAAAAGCAGGCAGCAGAGGCACTTCTTCAGAAGCTTTCAGTTACAGAAATTGTAGCAGAAAAGGAGGAATCCGAGGATACGGCAGCGGATATAAGCCAGGCAGAGATAGATGCTGCCGCCGCGGAACTTTACAGCGCCATGAAAGGCCTGGTGAAGATCCAGAAGGAAAATCTGGCGGACAAGACAGGACTGCAGAATCTTTATAAGATGACGGGCATTCTGTCAGAGAGTGATTATACAGCAGAAAGCTGGGAAAAGCTTGTAAAGGCGCAGGAGGCAGCCAAAGTGGTCCTGGATTCTGAGCTGGCTGACCAGCAGAAGACAGATGAGGCAGCAAACGCACTCCTTCAGGCGGCAAAAGAACTGGTAAGGGAAGAGGATGCTGCAAAACAGGCAGATAAGACATCCCTTCAGAATGTGTACGATGTGTGTGCAGGATATCTGGAGGAGAATTACACAAAAGAGAGCTGGGAGGCATTTAAAGCGGCAAAAGAACAGGCCGGTGTGGTACTTCAGAAAGAAGACGCCAGTCAGGCGGAAATCGACCAGGCAAAAGATACACTTCTCACAGCAATCAAAGGCCTTGTACAAGCGGAGCAGCCTCAGATTGCGGATAAGAGCAGTCTGCAGCAATTGTTCAATGCAGCGTCAAAGCTTAATAAGGAAGACTTTACAGAGGAATCCTGGAAGGCACTGCAGGCAGCGATGGAATCGGCAAAAAGTCTGCTGGCCTCCGAAGAGGCATCCCAGGAAGAAGTCGATACCGCTGCGGATGCTCTTGATAAAGCAGTGAAAGGTTTGAAGGCGGCAGACAAGAAAGAGTCATCTGATAAGGAAAAAAATACGAATAACGGCACAGACACAGGGAATAAGAAGAATCCAAAGGCCAATGCGGGAAATGCAGCTAAGATAAAAACAGGCGGCGTAAAAACAGGAGATTCCACCCCCATTGCTCTGTTTATAGGAACTGGAGGGATTGCGCTTGCCGGGATTACTTATCTTTTGGCATCCAGAAGAAAAAGAAACAAGTAGGGCGGCAAACCGGTGTGGATCTTTGCCGGTGAGAGTGAAGACAATGAGCACTATTAAATAAGTTTTAACCTGAAACAGAGCGGCAGCAGCTTGTAATGAGCGCTGACCGCTCTGTTTTTTAATTGTCTTTTAAAGAAAAGTATTGACAGAACCGAAAATACTTTGTATATTATATATGAATATATGAATAAGTGTTCATATGAAGGAAAAAATATTTAATAGGGAGAATAAAGTTATGAAAAAAACATTTAAGCTGTTAGATTTAGACTGTGCACACTGTGCCGCAAAAATTGAGGACTCCGTGAGAAAGATAGAGGGGGTAGCCGGTGCTGAAGTGAATTTTTTGAATCAAAAAATGGTTTTAGAGGCAGATCAGGAGCACTTTCAGGAGATTGCAGAGAAAGCGGTTACATTGATCCGAAAAATCGAACCGGATATCACAGTAAAGAAAATCTAAGTCAGTGGCGGCAGGCCTGCGGGACTGCCGCTGTCTATTCAAAGAAAGGATGAGAAAAATGACCAAAAAACAGAAAAAACAATTATACAGGATTCTGACGGCTGTTCTTATTTTCCTTCCGGTTTTATGGATTCCCATGAATGAAACAGGGAAATTTATAGGATTTCTGGTCTGTTATGCAGTGATCGGGTGGGACATTATCTGGAAAGCCATTTCCAATATTCTCCACGGTCAGGTGTTTGATGAAAATTTCCTGATGACAGTAGCCACTGTGGGTGCTATGTGCCTGGGAGACTACAAAGAGGGCGTTGCAGTTATGTTGTTTTATCAGGTGGGAGAGTTATTTCAGTCTTACGCTGTCAGCAGATCACGCCGTTCGATTGCGGGGCTGATGGATATCCGGCCTGACTATGCCAATGTGGTGCGGGAAGGAAAAGAAACCAGAGTTGACCCGGACGAAGTTCTTGTAGGAGATGTGATACTGGTGAAGCCGGGAGAACGGGTACCTCTTGACGGAACGGTTCTGGAGGGAAATTCCACTTTAGATACCTCCGCGCTCACCGGGGAATCCATGCCCAGGGAAATCGGAGCCGGCGCAGAAGTTATCAGTGGGTGTATTAACCAGACAGGAACGCTGAGAATCCGTGTAGGCAGGCCTTACGGAGAATCAACGGTATCTAAAATACTGGATTTGGTAGAGAATGCCAGCAGTAAGAAGTCAAGATCCGAGGCATTTATCACAAGATTTGCAAAATATTATACGCCTTCTGTCGTAGCCGCGGCCGCGCTGCTGGCTGTTTTACCTCCTCTGCTTATGGGGCAGGCATTTACACCATGGATACACAGAGCCCTTGCATTCCTTGTGATTTCCTGCCCGTGTGCCCTTGTGATCTCTGTTCCACTGAGTTTCTTTGGAGGAATCGGCGGTGCTTCAAAATGTGGTGTGCTGATCAAGGGAAGCAATTATCTGGAAGCTCTTGCAAAAGCAGAGACCGTGGTGTTTGATAAAACAGGAACACTGACAAAAGGGTCCTTTGCTGTGACAAGATGTTATCCCCAGGGGATTTCTGGTGAAAGACTGCTGGAACTGGCCGCCTGTGCGGAAAAAGACTCCAGCCATCCCATTTCCAGGTCTATTGTGAAAGCATACGGAAAAGACACAGAGCGGTTTGGGGTTACCGATGTGCAGGAAATCGCGGGCCATGGCATCTCTGTCTCTCTGGATGGGAAAAAGGTACTGGCCGGAAATACAAAGCTGATGAGATTAAAAAACATACCGTTTCAGCCTATTGCCGAAGCAGGTACAGTTGTGTATGTTGCCGAAGATGGGAAATACCGGGGGGCTGTCCTGATTGAGGATGAGATCAAGGAGGATGCAGCGTTTGCAGTCAGGGAACTGAAAAAAGCCGGTGTCCGGAAAACCGTTATGCTCACCGGAGACGCGAAAGCTGTGGGAGAAAAAGTGGCAGAAAAACTGGGGCTGGATCTGGCTTATACAGAACTGCTTCCTGCGGATAAAGTGGAGCATATGGAGAGACTGCTGGCAGAGACAAGCGAAAAGGGCAGGCTGGCCTTTGTTGGGGACGGAATCAACGATGCCCCTGTACTTGCCAGGGCTGACATCGGAATTGCCATGGGAGGTCTGGGGTCTGATGCGGCCATCGAAGCGGCAGACATTGTCATTATGACAGATGAGCCGTTAAAAATCGCTTCAGCTATGGGCATTTCAAGAAAAACACTGCGGATTGTCCGCCAGAATATAATATTTGCCCTGGGAGTCAAAGGCATTATGCTGCTTCTGGGAGCTTGTGGAATTGCGTCCATGTGGGCAGCTGTTTTTGCGGATGTAGGCGTATCTGTCATTGCCATCTTAAACGCAGTACGTGCACTGAGGGTGCCGAAGGAAGACAGGGTGCTGAAGAAGGGAGAGCATCCGGGAGACTGCTGCTGTATAAATAAAGAGAAGTAAAATCAGTTTGTAACCGTTCGGCTCACCGAGCGGTTACGTCAATTTCACTAAGTTGTGCTGGCTGCTTTTGTCTATTATTTACGAAAACATAGTGCTGTGGTAAAATTATCTCCGAATAATATTGACAGAAAAGGAAAAAGGATTATAATGAACTCATCACTTGTCCTACAAGTTAAGGCGAAGGGAAGAGATATGAAGATAAAACGTGTCAATGTAACCAGCCAGGTGGTGGATTATCTAAAGAAGAATATTGAATCCGGAAACTGGGCCGTTGGGGAGAAGATACCATCAGAGAATCAGATGACAGAAGAACTGGGTGTGAGCCGTTCCAGCATCAGAACCGCGCTGCAGTACCTGATTGGCCTGGGTGTTCTGGAAAGTGTGCATGGAAAAGGCACCTATCTGATCAACAGCCGTGTGGAAAACTGGGATGAGACTGAGAACAAAATCACATCGGAGGACTGCAGGGATATTGAAAAAGTGCTGGAATTCAGAAAGATACTGGAGCCGGATGCCTGCAGACTGGCGGTGGAAAAGTCTACCCCTGAGATTATGACCGCTCTGGAGACATATCTGGAGCAGATGCAGATGTTTCAGGGAAACCGGGAAAAGTTTGTAAATGCAGACCTGAAGTTCCATGAGGTCATCTGCCGTTCAACCGGCAATCCTTTACTGGAAAAAAGTCTTCACAAAGTTTTTCAGGAGACAAGGCAGAATCATGAACAGATGAATGAACTGTTTGGTTATGATTCAGGTATTCATTATCACACTCAGATTCTGGATGCGTTCAAAAACAGGGATGCAGATGTGGCCCATGATATTATGTATGAGCATCTGGATGCTGCCATGAAAAAACTGTAAGTAGTTCTGCCGGATGGGAAACGTTGTGCATTTCAGAGCGGCAGATATGAAAGTTGGATTACTGCCTGTTTTGATAATGGAACAGGCAGTTATATGGGGAAAAGACAGGAGCGGTCATGATTTCATACGCTAACTTGTATGACGAGTGACAAGTGATAGGAGGAGAAAGATGTCAGTTAAAATTCAGGACATTCGGGTCATATGTACGGCGCCGGAGGGTATCAACCTTGTTGTGGTCAGGGTGGAGACAAATCAGCCGGGATTGTACGGTTTGGGATGTGCCACATTTGCATACCGTCATTTGACGGTCAAACATTTGATTGAGGAGTATTTGAAACCGCTTCTTCTGGGGCGTGATGCGGAGAACATTGAGGAATTATGGCAGCTCATGCATCAAAACGGCTACTGGAGGAACGGTCCCATTGAAAATAACGCCATATCCGGTATTGATATGGCCTTGTGGGATATCAAAGGAAAGATGGCAAATATGCCGCTGTATCAGCTATTCGGAGGCAGGATGAGAGAAGGGATACCGGTTTACCGCCATGTGGACGGGAGAGATATCGAGGAAATCTGCGATAATATCCATAGATTTCAAGAGATGGGCATTACACATCTGCGCTGCCAGTGCGGCGGCTACGGTGGGACCCCTTACGGACAGACACCTAAGACAGCACCTGTGGGGGCGCATGACGGCATGTATCTGGATTCCAGAAAATATGTTCGCGACACAGTCAAGCTTTTTGGGGAAATCCGTGACAGGATCGGGTATGACATGGAATTGGTACATGATGTACATGAGCGGATCGCTCCTGTGGAAGCCATCAAACTGGCTAAAGAACTGGAGCCCTTTGATTTGTTTTTCTTGGAGGACCCGGTACCCCTGGAACAGACAAACTGGCTGAAAAATATGCGGGAGCAGACCAGCATCCCCATTGCCCAGGGAGAGCTTTTCAATAATCCCAGAGAGTGGAAACAGCTCATTGCGGAACAGCTGATTGATTTCATTCGTGTACATATCAGCCAGATTGGGGGAATCACACCGGCCAGAAAGCTGCAGATTTTTGCGGAACAGTTTGGTGTGCGAACTGCGTGGCACGGACCCGGGGATATGTCTCCTCTGGCTCATGCGGCAAACATTCATATTGATCTGGCAGCACCTAACTTTGGGGTGCAGGAATGGTCCGGGATTGAGCCGCCTAATTTTGTGATACAGGATTTGAAGGGGCCCCACGGTGCCCTGCTGGACGTATTTCCGGGACTGCCACAATTTTACGAAGGCTATGTATATGCCAATGACAAACCGGGACTTGGCGTGGATGTGGATGAGAAGGAGGCAGAAAAATATCCATGTGAGAAGACGATCACTACATGGACACAGACAAGATTGAGAGACGGTTCTCTTCAGACACCGTAAAGGGAGGGTAACATGAAGGTAAAAAGACTGGCAGCATTGTCCATGGCAGGAATAATACTGGCGCTGGCTGTGGGGGGATGCGGCAAAAACAGCAATATTTACGACGAAAATG
This sequence comes from Blautia marasmi, assembly GCF_900258535.1. NCBI lineage: Bacteria > Bacillati > Bacillota > Clostridia > Lachnospirales > Lachnospiraceae > Blautia > Blautia marasmi. The sequence continues at coordinate 42,060 of NZ_OIWX01000001.1, read as the reverse complement.
GTAAAGTGAGCCTTAGAATGGCGCAGACATCAGCAGCGGACGGGGCAATTGGAATCTCCATGGAGACTTTTGCGGAAGATGTCAAGGAAAAGTCAGAAGGAAGAATTGAAATCTCTGTTTTCCATAACGGACAGCTTGGTTCAGAGAGAGATAATATCGAGGCATGTGAACTTGGAAACCTGGACATGGCGGTGGTAAATCAAAGTGTGCTGGCAAACTTCATTCCTGAGATCGCCGCCTTTGACCTGCCGTATGTGATAGAGGGAACAGAACATGCGGATCAGGTATTTATGGGAGAGATTGGACAGGATTTTCTCAAAAGACTGGAAAAAGTGGAACTAAAGGGTCTTGGTATTTGGGAATCCGGCTTCCGTAATCTGACAAATTCCAAGAGGGATATCGGTAGTGCGGGGGATGTGAAAGGGCTTAGAATCCGTGTTATGGAAAATGAGATTCATCAGAAGCTGTGGAAAGCCCTGGGAGCTGATCCGGTGCCCATGGCCTGGAGTGAAGCTTACACAGCTATGCAGCAGGGGGCCATTGACGGGCAGGAAAATCCAGCCACGGTTATTGATAAAAACAACGTGGTGGAAGTGAATAAATATATGGCGATCACAGAGCATGTGTATTCCACCGTGTATGTTCTGATGGCACCAAAGACATGGGATGCCCTTTCAGATGAGGATCGGCAGATCATTACGGAATGTATGGAGGAAGCCAACCTGGCGGAGCGTGAACTGAGCAGACAGATGGATAAGGAGGCTATTTCTACACTGGAGGAACAGGGGATGGCAGTGACTTACCCGGACAAGACAGAGCTGATCGCAGAGACACAGAGTGTCAGGGATACTTACGGTGCGGATTATAAAGAGACTCTGGACAAAATAGCAGCGGCAAAATAGTGGAGGAGAAGGAAATGGAGAAAGCAAAGCAGGTTTTTAACAGGCTGCAGAATGCTGTGAATGCATTGACTGCAGTCATACTGGTGGCAATCATGGTGATCATCCTGGTGCAGACCTTTACCAGATATGTGATTTTTTACAGCATACCCTGGTCTGAGGAGGCATCCAGATATCTGTTTGTAGCAATGATTCTGCTGGGGATCAATATAGGTATTTCCCAGAACCTTATGGTCCGCATAGACATTATAGATAATTTTCTTCCGGGCAGGATGAGGAAGGCTTTTGAGATAGGAAGACAGGTTCTGGCCCTTGGCATATCAGCCGTGTTTTTTTACAGCACCTTTGGTATGCTGCGCATCGGAGGATATCAGATGAGCCCGGCCATGAGGATTCCCATGAATGTAATGTATGGAATTTTATGTCTGGGGTTTGGGCTTGCAGTGGTTTCCGTCATCTTTAAACTGCAGGAAACCATAATGATGAAAATTACAGAAAAGAAAGGGGGAAATCAATGATGTCAGCTTCCGCAGTTGCTTTGATCGTCGTACTGATGGTTCTCATGCTTCTTGGCCTTCCTATTACCTGGGCTTTGGGAGGGGCATGTATCTGTGCTATATTTTTAGACCCGGCGTTATCTTTTGCCATGATCACTCAGAAGATTTTTACGGGGTGTGATAACTTTTCTATGCTGGCTCTTCCGGCTTTCTTCCTAGCAGGGGATATTATGTCAAAAGGCGGCTTGTCCAAACGGCTGGTGGCTTTTGCGGATTCCTTTGTGGGGTGGATCTCAGGGGGAATCTCCCTGGTATCCATAGTGGCATGTACCTTTTTTGCGGCAATTTCCGGTTCATCTGTTGCCACAACAGCGGCGATTGGCGGTTTGATGTATCCGGAAATGGTAAAACGTGGATATCCGAAGGATTATGCGGCAGCCGTACAGGCAATCGGCGGAACACTGGGAATCGTGATCCCGCCGTCCACAGTCTTTGTTATATATGGTAATATTACAGGTGTATCGGTGGCAAAACTGCTGATGGCAGGTGTCCTGCCGGGGATATTATGCGGAATACTGCTCTGTGTATATGCATTTTACAAAGCGAAGAAATGTAATTTTCCAAAAGAAGCTGGATTTTCTTTCAAAAGGTTTCTGTTCTCCTTCAAAGATGCAATCTGGGCATTGATCATGCCAATCGTTATTTTGGGCGGCATTTACGCGGGAATTTTTACGCCCACGGAGTCGGCTGTGGTTGCCGTGTTCTATGGTTTTCTGGTTTGTATTGCTATTTACAGAGAAATCAGCGGAAAAGATGTGTGGGAGATATTGAAAGGAACCGCTGTAAGCACCGCGAATCTTATGTTTCTGGTGGTAACGGCACAGATGTTCGGATATCTGATCACGTATTATAAGATTCCGGTTGCAGTGACCAATGCATTTATGGCAGTGGCAAGTAATAAATATGTGTTCCTAGCACTGATCATTGTTCTGCTCCTCATCTGCGGTATGTTTCTGGAAGTAGGAGCCACCAACCTGATTCTCGGTCCCATTCTGGCACCTATCGCTGTGGCATTTGGGGTGGACCCGGTTCATTTTGGTATGCTGTTTGTATTTCTGCTGGCACTTGGACAGGCTACACCGCCTTTTGGGACCACCATGTTTGTGGCATGTGGATTCTCGGAGCAGCCGGTCAGTAAAGTGGCTAAGAATCTGATTCCTTTTGTGGCAGTGGAAGTTGTGTGTGCTGTTATTTTTGCTTATGTTCCCGCACTATCCACACTGCTGCCTAACCTGGTTTCCTGAAAGAGTGATATGGTTAGATTTTAATTTGTGAAAATAGATACTGTCCGGGTATTTTTCCGGGCAGAGGGAATTACCCGGAAAGGAAAGAAAATGAAGAATACCATGAAGGAAGTAGTTGTAGTAAAGCCTCATCAGGTGGAAGTGCGTGAAGTCCCTGTTCCCGTTCCCGGTGATGATGAAGTCCTGATCCAGATGAAAGCTGCAGGTGTATGCGGAAGTGACCATCATATTTATCACGGTGCGAATCCCTGCTCCACATATCCCCGTATTCCGGGTCATGAAAATGCAGGAATTGTGGTGAAAACAGGAAAAAATGTGGCAGATATAGCAGATATAAAAGAGGGCGACCATGTGATCGTGGACCTGATCCATACCTGCCAAGAGTGCTATCAGTGCAGGATTGGAAGAAAGAATGTATGTGAGAAGGTAATGGTCAGGGGTTCTGGTATGGACGGCGGCTGGAGGGAATATTTTACAGCGCCTGCAAAGGAGGTCTACAGGATTGCTGACAGCGTGACATGGGAGGATGCTGCGCTTGTGGAGCCTTACGCAATCGGTGCACATTGTACGGCAAGAGGCAGGGTGGTGCCTGAGGATACAGTCCTGATACTTGGGATGGGAACGATCGGAGCTATTATACTGCAGACCTGCAAGGCAAAAGGATGTAAAACCGTCATCTGCTGTGATATCAGCGACAGTTCCCTGGAACGGGCCAGGGGATACGGTGCAGACTATGTAATCAATACAAAGAAGGAAAACCTGGCAGAAGCAGTACAGAGGATCACAGAGGGCCATGGAGTGACGATCGCATTTGATTCAGCCTGCTTCCCGGGATCCCTCACTATGGTCATGCAGCCGGGGATCATCTGCAATGCAGGGCGTGTGGTTCCCCTGGGATTCTGTACAAAACCGGAAGAAATCACACAGGCTATGATCAACCAGAGAGAACTGGATATTATTGGAACCAGAATGTCATGTTATAAATTTGAGCCGACTATTTCCGGTATGGAAAATAAGAAGTTTGATACAAAGGGAATTGCAACTACATTTATAAACTTCAGTGAAATAGATAAAGTGTTCCATTATATGGACAACCCGGAGCCTGCGGTAAAGAAAATGGTTATCATGTTTTAATTCAGGCAGACAGGGGAAATGATCCAAAAGATTTGTGTATTTACCGCGCACAAGATAAGAATGTCCCGGGGAAATATCCTCAGCAGACTGGTATCCAATGGTAAAGGTAAGTCTGCAAAGGTTTTTGCTTGGTATAAGCATTTACATTAGAGATTCTCGAAAGGAGGGCAGGATATAAATCCTGCAGTACATGTATGAAGGGAAATGAATTATTTAATATTGAAGGAAAAAAGGCAATCGTGACAGGCGGGACAAGAGGTCTGGGATATGGGATGGCAGAGGGACTTATGGAAGCCGGGTGTGAGGTGGCCATTGTAGGGACATCTGATAAGGTACACGAGGCAGCAGAGCATTTTTGCGGGAAAGGTTTTAAATGCCATGGCATAAAAGCCAATCTTGCCGTACGCGAGGAGGTGTACCGCTGCTTTCAGGAATGTGTGGAAAAGCTTGGAAAGGATCTGGATATCCTTGTGACTGCCCATGGGATCCAGAGACGCCACAGTGCAGAGGTTTTTCCGATTGAGGAATGGGATGAGGTTTTGAATGTCAATCTAAATTCGGTATTTATCCTGTGTCAGGAAGCGGCAAAAGTCATGCTGGAAAAGGGATATGGTAAGATCATCAATATTGCCTCCATGGTATCCTGGTTTGGCGGACAGACAGTTCCAGCCTATACTGCGGCAAAAGGTGGGGTGACACAGCTTACAAAAGAGCTGAGTAATGATTGGATCGCAAGAGGGATCAATGTAAATGCTATTGCACCTGGATATATGGCGACAGAAATGAATGCGGCTCTTTTGGACCGGGAAAATCCAAGATACCAGCAGATCACAGACCGGATTCCAGCAAATCGGTGGGGGACCGGGGAGGATATGAAAGGAGCCTGTATTTTCCTGGCATCACATGCCAGTGATTATTTGGGCGGAGCCATAATTCCTGTGGATGGAGGATATCTTGTAAAGTAAGAAAAATAAGAAATGTATGACAGTAAGTACCTAAAAGCGGCAGAGAAAAGCGGCCGCTTTTAGGTGCTTTTTTGTCTGTTATCCTGCCCGTATATTTGTACAGCGTCCAGGACATTAGTTTTAAGGTGATTATTCAACAGATTTGCGTATTTGTTACGCTGACTGTAAAAATCATTCTGCAGCCAAGCAAGAAAGAAGGTATTTATAGTTGACAGGAAACGTTCCGAGAAGTAACGGATCTTAAAGTGTGATTGAAAATTGCTTTCGGCAAGATGTGCGTTACAGTTTATGCATATTGAGCTCTGTTCAATATGATGTGGGAGATTTGACCTCGATGAGGGAGGCGCAGCGGGCTACGTTGACCGAATTGAGGGCAAATATACCGCGAAGTGGGGCGTGCGAATTGTCGGAATGAATTTTCAAACACACTCTGGGACAGAATGGCAAAAGTTTTGTTTCTGCATATTCTATTATAATGACAAAGCAGGGGATGCCATGTGGGAAATTATAATGAGAAGGATATCTGTATGCAGCAGAATGATATGGAGAATATTGTGCTGACGCCAAAACAACAGATGCATTTTTGCAGGCAGTTAAAACGGGGAATCTGTAAAGAGCTTCATGGAAGCGGCCTGCTGACAGATGAGCAGCTCAGTCAGCTGCTGAATGAACTGGAACCATGAAATCATATGGCTGCCGGAATCATTTTCCGGGTCATATATTTTATATGATAAGTTTGGAGGCTTTCCGGATGAAAAAGAAAGTAAGGGCAGCTGCGTACGGAAGAGTATCCACAGAGAAGGATGATCAGGTCAATTCCCTCATAAGCCAGCGGGAGTATTTTTCTGATTACATCCGTCAGCACGAAGAGTGGGAATTGACCGGTATTTATTATGATGAAGGTATCAGCGGAACCCAGACTGCAAACCGAAGAGGGTTTAACCGGATGATTCAGGATGCCATGGCAGGAAAAATAGATTTAATCCTTACAAAAGAAGTATCAAGATTTGCCAGAAACACGGTGGATACTCTTTCTTATATAAGAAAACTGAAGAAAAATGGAGTCCGCGTTATTTTTACCATTGATAATATTGATACCATGGATGGAGATGGAGAACTACGTCTGTCTATCATGGCAACCCTTGCCCAGGATGAGAGCAGAAAGACATCGGAACGTGTGAAATGGGGACAGAAACGCAGGATGGAACAGGGAGTGGTATTTGGCAGGGACCTGCTTGGGTATACGGTGAAGGCGGGCAATTTATTTGTCAATGAGGAGGAGGCAGGAATCGTCAAAGCCATATTCCACAAATATACAAATGAACAAAAAGGCACGCATGTTATTGCCAGAGAGCTTACGGAGGAGGGGATACCGCCTAAACAGGGAGAGAGATGGTCTAATACTATGATTTTAAAAGTTCTGAAAAACGAGAAGTACGCGGGGGATCTGTGCCAGAAAAAAACAATCACCCCGGATTTCTTGTCCCACAGAAAAAAAAGAAATGAGGGGGAGGAGGAAATGGTTTATTTAAAAAACCATCACACACCGGTCATTGACAGGGAACTGTGGGACAGAACACAGAAAGAGCTGAAAGTAAGATCCTCATCGCAGCAAAAAGTTGCTGGGCAATGCAGTCATTACTGGTGCAGTGGAAAAGTAAAATGCGGGGAATGCGGAGGAAGTTTCGTGATCCGTACAAAAAAACGCAGCGATGGAAGTATCTACAAAAGCTGGAGATGCTATAATCATGCAAATCATGGTAATTCCTGCTGCCAAAACACAGCAGTCAGTGACTTGGCGCTGCGCGCTTGTGTGTCTTATGCGGTAAAGCAGGTAAAGATTGAAAAGGATACTATAGCGGCAGAACTTTTACAGAGTATTAAAAGGCTGAAACGGACAGAGCTATACACGTACGATGACTCTTTTATTGAGAAAAGGATAGGAGAAATTCAGTCCAAAAAGAAAAAATGTGTGGATTTGGCGTTGGAGGGAATCTTAAATGCCCAAGAATTGGCTGAACAGAAAGATTGGTACGACGGGCAGATCAAAAGACTGGAAAGAAGGCTGCTAAAAATAGAAAAGGAGAAGGAAATTGAGGAGAAAGAAAGTAAGTGTCCGGAAAAATACATAAAAACGATCAATGATATCTTGCGTTTTCAGGAGAAGGAAGATGTCCTTTACCGAGAAATACTTGATAAAGCTGTCGTGTATCCTGGACAGATTGTTTGTGTATGGCTGAAAGATTTGCCGTTTGGGATAAAAATGCGGATACAAACCAGTGGCAAACGGGAAAATTATACTACAGAAGTCCTGGATGTGTGTCTTGTTAAGAAAAATATGAATAATGACATGTTGGTGGAAATGTAAAAGGGGGCAAAGCGGTAACGATATACCTATATCATTCAGGGTACCCATGGCGATGCGGTTAGGCATTGCGAAACGTTGTGACAGATAACGCATAGAAGCGGCGATTTCTCCATCAGGTCCACCGGAGTGCAGTAACCTATAATTGTGCCTGAAGCCCGCATAAACAGCGGGATTTCAGGCTTTTTGACAAAAATAAAGTATTACGGAAATATGAAGATTTGGATAGTATCCAATTGTCTAGGAAATGATGATATCAAAATACAGGCAGCCGGATTCCTTGTCGTAGATAATTTGATCTAGCACTGTACGGATAAACATACCCTTTGTCTCGTAGGTGATATCCGAATTCTGAATGATATCGTAAACAGTTTGGATTTCTTTTAATACGTCTTGTGGTGAGGGTTCAATATTGTTTTGCTGAGATTCCAGCCGGTATATTTCATTTGACAATTCTTCTCTTTGTATGCTCAGCCGCCGGCGGTTTTCACGGTATTCCTCCAGAGTGTCAATTTCATTTTCATAAGCGGCACGGACGCGCTGCTCTTTCACAGCAATGTGTTCCAGCTCTTGCTGCAGGGATTCTATTTGGGAAATGTCCTTTTCAGAGGGAGCCTCCCCTTTGTATACATAAGAAAAATCTGCGCCGTCCAGTATCTTTTTAAAATATTCTAATACAGCCTCTTCTGCTTTCTTCACAGAAAGACTGACAGATGTATTATGGAATCCTTTGGCATATTTCCAGCACTGAAAGTAGGGACAGGTCTGATTGCCGGTGTAGGAGAGGGTAGAACCGCAAATAGAGCACTTTAGCAGACCGGACAGCCAATGCTTGCAGGTAGATACATTTCGGTGCTTTGCAGGGCGTTTGCGGGCGTTCATGAGCCTGATGCGCTCTTCATAGCGTTCTTTTGAGAGACGTGATTCGTGGGCACCTTCAAATTCCGTCCCATTCCAGACCACAGTCCCGGTATAAAAAGGGTTTCTTAAAATAAAGTCAATGTTCCTTCGTTCAAAGGGATTTCCTCTCTTGGTCCGATATCCCAGGTCATTGCATTTTCTGGCGATTGCCGTGGCGTCAACATTGTAATGGTCGTACTGATCCATAATGTAATCTATGATTCGGTATTCTTCTTCGTTAATGACGAATGGCTGTCCGCTTCCCACGGCGTCATATCCAAGGCATGGAGTGGCCTGATATCCATTCTTTAAGGCTTTTTCCTTCATACCACGGAGAACTTCGCCGGATAAACGGATGGAATAGTATTCATCCATCCATTCAATGATCCTTTCTATGAGTGTTCCGAATGGGCCATCTATGAGCGGCTCGGAAACACTGATAACCTCTACACCATCCTTTTTCAGCATACTTTTGTAGACAATGGATTCTTCCTGGTTTCTGGCAAAACGGCTGTATTTCCATACTAAAATGACGTCAATGGGGTGGCTTTCCTGTTTGGCAGTGGCAATCATCTTCTGAAACTCTGGCCTCTTCTGGGCTCGGCGGCCGGAAACACTTTCCATGTATATAAAATCATTGGATATGATAATGTTGTTCTTTTTAGCATAATCCAGAAGGAGACGTTTCTGCGCGTCCGGGGACAGTTCTGCCTGATCTGCGGTACTGACGCGGATGTAGAGGGCGCCGGTCTGCAGTTGTTTTGTATCATTTTCGGACATTATTTTATCACCTCTTATATATCATATTGATTTTGGGGTACAAAAATAACAGCCAGCGAACTTTTGTTCCGCTTGCATGGCTGCTCCGGAGATGATACAATATTATTGCTTATGTAATATGTATGCATCTCCGGATGTATCGGTCGCCCTGGTGTTGGTAGCACTGGGGCGTTTTTTCTATTTGACATTTCAGCATATTTTGCTATAATATACTTAACAAGAGAACCGAAAGCTGGGTGATGTCCAGCTGCCGGTAGAGTAATTTGCTAAAAGTAGCGCCTTATCTTACCAGGACGAGGGCGCTACTTTTTGTGTTGTGTAAGAGTAACAACAAGAGTAACGACCGCACAAAGCATTGTTACAAAAGTGAATAATTCGTCATATGTAACCATTCGCGACCAGCTCCTTTCCGTAAAGAATTGGCAGCTGGTGTATGCACCCTCTTCGGTTCCCTGGGTAAATATATTGTTGCCAAGGTGCCATCCCTGTGGCGGTTTTACAGCCGAAAGATGAGTGCATGTCACCCGTCCCGGCGAAGTTTTGAGCTAAAAAATAGCAGAACTCAATAAGCATAAACTGTGACGCACAGCTTGCCGAAAGCAATTTTTAAACGCATTCCAGCGCAGGACGGCTATTTTCTATGCACATAAGTCAGAATTGCTGCCAGCAAAATGCCAGCGGTAAAGATGACCATAAATTCCTTATAGTCATAAGCACCACCCCTTTTGTGGGAGCACGTCCCTCGGCGGCCTGGGTAAATATATTATTTTGATTCAGCCTCTGCCTGTTAGAGCAGAGGCTGGTTTTATGTAATTATGTATTAACTAAGATTTGCTATGGCGTATTCGGCTTCTTCGGCAGTAAATTGTTCACCATATTCGGAAACAAGCTGGTCCCGAATTGCTTCTGGGGACATATCCATTGTATCTTGATAATCCTTGGCCTTTTTTAACGCGTTTGCATTCCAATCAACTTCCACATGATCTATCGCATATTGAGCTTCTTCGGCAGTAAATTGTTCTCCGTATTCGGAAATAAGCTGGTTATAAATTCCCATTTTAGACATATACATTGTATCGCTGTAATCTTTTGCTTTTTCCAATGCGTTTGAATTCCAGTCAGCCTGCACATTGTCGATCGCATACTGCGCTGCTTCTGCAGAAAACTGTTCACCATACTCAGATGTAAGCTGGTTATAAAGCCCTGCTTTGGACATATGCATGGTTTCGCTATAGCTGTTTGCTTTATTAAGTGCAGATTTGTATTCCTTGGGGACCTGATCATCTTCGGAATTATCTGGAGCAGCCTGTTCTTCTTTGGGTTCAGTGGATTTATCTTGTTCTTCAGTCTTTTCCGTTGATGCTGCAGTTTTCTTGGTTGTATTTTGGGCTTTGTCTTTGTCACCGCCAATTGCGGAACCAATTCCTCCTATTACTACGAATGCAAGGACGATTATAAGTAATGTTTTAAGACAGCTCCCTTTCTTTTTTCCTCCTTTAGCCATAAAGATTTCCTCCTTAATTTATACTGTTAATAACGGGATCATTGGTCAATTTTGTCAACATATACTCCAGGGATGGTAATGGTTCCTCCTAAAGTTGATTTATAGCTGATTGTACCAACAGAAGTTCCATATATTGTTATATGGTCATCTTCTAATATCCTGGAGGAAACTATGCTTTTTGAATATTCTGCAAGTAGAACGGTATCATAATCATCGTTGACCGCTAGGCGGATCTGGGTACTGGTATCACCTTCCATAACTTGAATTACTTTACCTGAAAATTTGACTTTTTTTGAAAGATAATCATCAGGAGTTCTGGCTAACTGGTCATACGAGATACCGGTTTCGTAACCTTGTGCCTCCTCCTCAGCAGCGGCCTGTTCCTGCGCGGATAATGAGGCATCAGCTGCTTGAACTGCCTGCATAAGTTCATTTTTTTTGGTTTCATCAGTTAAAGCATTAACCTTGGCTAAGGCGTCATTATATAGTTCTCTAGTAGCTCCGGATACCAGTGTACCATTAGCAAAGTCCCATATTTTATTTACGGCATCATTAGCGGCAGTTTGATTTTGTGTTTCCTTTTGAACTGCTTCAGCTTCAGCCTTTTTCTGTTCAGCTTCGGCCGCTTCCATTTCTTCAAATGGCTTCATTTTCTCCTTGTACTTATCAAAATCTGATTTTAATGAGTCATAATCAGACTGCAATGCAATAAGGTCAGATTTTGATTTTTCAAGTTCATCTTTTGAATCCTCTAATTGAGATTCCAGTGTGCTGTTTTTCTCTTTAGCTGAGTTATAATCAGCTTCACTGATTCCACATGATGTGAATGTCAAGGACATTGACATTGCAAGTAATAGTGCTGCCATCTTTTTCTTCATAAGTTTTCCCCCAGTACATTATAATATTTATTAATACGCCGAAGCGGATTAAACGAGTAGACATAGATACATGTTTTTTTTGAGCTTTAAAATCTATGCTTTCCGCAGCTACATACAGAAGCACTATTTTGATTTAATCTGCCGCATTTAGGACACAACCATCCTTCTTCGTCTGTAGGTCCTGACTTGGTCTCTCCTAACAGGGATGCAGAACTGTTGGAACGAGAAATCTTTGTAGGTGGGGCGGGTGAAGAGGCGTCTGGATTTTCTTGATGCTTTTCCAACTGCTTCATTATGTATTCTTGATTGTCCATTATTTCTGAAATTGAATAAAGAACAACAAAAAATACATAGGAAACTACGACACCTATTAAAAAAGTAAAAATGGTCGTGGTCCAGTTTCGCCCCCCTGCATAGACATTGATCCCTGCGCTTTTGGCCAGGATAAAGCTGCCTATTACACCTAAAATCAACTCCACAATTGCAATAATCTTACATTGGCTTTTCATGATAACCTCCTTTGAAATAATTTACTAAGATACCAAAGCAATATGCCTTAATATGAAATGACCCAGTTCATGCATTAGAGAGAAGTGTATCCTCTGCGGGCATATTTTATCATTGCATAATACGACTTTTAGAATTTTATCTGAAAATGTATCGTCGGACATTCCCCGGAACAGAGGATATAATTTTTAATACTGCATTCTTTACAGACTTCCAAGATTTTTTGATGTAATTTTTCTCATTTTGTCCTCCTGAATTATTCTACTATTTCGGACAAAAGTTGTATCAGACGTAATTTCTGCTCTTTTGACATCTGCTTTCCATTTCTTGCAATGAGGCGTTCCACATCGTCATAGGACGGTTCACATTTTTGCTTCTCACCAGTAGCCATTTCTTCAAGCTCTTCAACAGTAATGCCAAGATTCTGACATATTTGTATAACGTTATCAACACTTGCACGCCCCACACCTTTTTTTAAGATTCCATATAAAGTGGTATAGGGGATTCCACACTTTTCAGCAAAAGCCTTTAAACTATACCCCTGCGCTTTGATTAACTGTTCAAGTATTTTAGCTTTTTCCACGTATTTTCACCTCATTTCTGTATAGTTATATTATATACGAAAAATGGGATTGTGTAAATGATAAATATTCGTTAAACCGAATAAATTCGTAATAGGGTATGTTTTATATTGACAAAATACTGAATAAAGAATATAATTCAATTATTAAATTCGGAATTACGAATTAAAATGGAGGTGTGAAAATTTATGTATTTAAATCTTCTCGAGGCAATGAAAACTGAAAAAGTGACTTTTGCTCAAATGGGAGAATTATTGGATTGCAGATACCAAACTGTTAGCGACACTGTTAATGGTGTGACAAAAAAGGGTTTTTATTTCGATGATGCTTCTAAAATCCATAAAGTTTTTTTTCCAAAATATGATATGGAGTATCTGTTTAAACGCCAATGATACGAACTTATGTTCGATATAATAAATATACTACGAATATATGTTTGAGTCAATGGGAATATGAGAAGAAGGTAAGGTAGAAATTGACTGCTGTTTTTGTAATGATTGCAACAAACCTACCGGGTAGTATCTATCAGAACATGGTTAAGCGAAGTCGATGAGATGGCAGCAAGGAACCCAGACAAGCATACCCACGTATCATAATCAGAGAGGTGGTGTCATGAAAATAGAAGTGGTGCCCCGTTTCCGTATAGACGGGAAATACTATACGGCAGACCAGCTGACAGAAGAAAAAATCCGGGAGATCGTTACAGAAAAAATAGACCTGGCAATGGCTGGTCTGAAGTACGAAAGGAAAGGAACCGCCTGAGGGCGGTAAAGAGGAGGGACAAGCAATATGCATTATAATACAATCCGGGATGCTGCTTTTGGTACTGCGTTGGCCATTTTATCAGGATTTTGGAAGCCATACAGTGCCTTTGAAGCTTTGTTTTGCTACATGGTTATATTTATGATTTTAATTTCTTTACTGGAAACGGCACGAGATTGGCAGTTAAGAGTTTGTAAAAAGCAAAAGTCCCTGACGCCGGCAAGCAAACAGGGGCAATGAAAAATTATAATAACTCTATTATAGATGGTGTAAGGAGGAAATGTCAAGTATGCAGAACGTAAATTACGGAATAGACGCTGACTGTGACACCAGCGCCGATATCATCGATTTACTCACATCGGACAAGAACCATGTGGAGATCTGCGGGATCATAAATAAGCTGCTGACTATGCTCTACAGCAGTGGGGTAAAAGTGATCGACGGGGATAATCCGAAGGACGATTTCCTGGACAGGATCACATATGACCGGGATTCGGATAACCTGTATTTTTGGACAGAGAACTTATAGGGGGTAAAAGAGATGTTGAAAGCATATGAAGAGATGCGGAAGATAGACGTCCGCCCTTACTGCGAGGACAGGGAGGGGAAACTATACCTGAACTGGGCCAAGTGCATCGAACTTCTTCATGAGAACGGTGCAGAGAAAGTATACTGGATCCCGGTACCGGACCCTAAGACGGGCAGCAGCCTGAGGATGACCGATACCGTATTTTCGGACAAGAATGGGGTAACGAACAGGTGCTACGAGACATTGATCGAGGTAGTGATAGATGATAATACATACCGGATGCAGTCCCCGGTCATGAACGGTACCAATCCCGTAAAGGACAATTCCATGTCACAGCAGCGTGTCTGGAACAGCATGTGTCGCTCTTTCGTGAAGTGTGTGGCTATACATACCGGGCTGGGGTTCAACCTGTGGCTGAAAGAGGAGTTTAATAAATTTGAGAATGCCATCCCTACGACAGACAGTGACAAAGCCACGGATGCCCAGATAAAACAGATAAGACTTTTAGGAGATATTCATCCAAACTTAAAACTGGAAGACTGGCTGGCTCTAAACCATGTATCCTGGGATACCCTGACCAGGGAGCAGGCAGCTCATATGCTGAAGGCCATCAAAAATAAGTACGGGGATGACTAAATGAAGATGGAAGTACAGATCAGGGGATACCGGGAGGACACAGAGGGGACCGATCTGCTCGTGCACCTGCCTGGGATGAAGCTTGGGTATCTCCTATCTCATAAGAGAGTGGAAAGTGGAGAGCTGCGGCTGGATGACGGTCGTCACATCACAGCAGCTCAGCGGCGGAAAGCCTATGCGACCATTCGGGATATCGCGGATTTTACAGGCTATCTTCCGGAAGAGGAGAAGGAATGGCTGAAATACCTGCATATCATAAGGACCGGGGAGGAGTATTTCAGCCTTTCCAGATGTTCGATGGACACCGCGAGAGGGTTCTTGAACACTATCCTGAATCATGCCATAGAGAACGGCATCCCTCTTTCTGAGCCGGGCATGGAACGGACAGATGATGCGGGAGACTACCTGTATGCCTGCATCCGTCACAGAAAATGTGCTGTGTGCGGCAGGGAAGGGGAGATACATCATGTGGATGCCATAGGGATGGGGCGGGACCGGAAGTCTGTGGATGACAGATGCAGCCGGAAGATATGCCTGTGCCGGGAACACCATTCCGCTGCCCACAAAAGGGGCATGAAGGCATTCGCACAGATGTACCATGTATACGGTATTGTAATACCAGAGGATTCGCGTTTGCCTATGCTGGAAACGATGAATGATATATCACAATTTGTAACTTTGTAAGCCATGACCGCCCCTGGCTATGGCCGGGGGAGAAAGGAGGTCAAATGACAAGAGAAGAAGTACATAAATTAGCAGAATCTTACTTTATAAGGATCGGAGACGGTCATGAAAATGGTGTTCACAGGCCGGATAGGAAACAGCCACATATGGAAAGAGTGGACCAGCATCTGCGCAGGATGATCAATCGTGAGAATAAGAATGGTGGCTGTATCATCTGTGGTGATACAGGCTATTATCGTCCGATCCCATCAGATCCAATAGACGCCCTGGAGTATAAGACGTATAGGAATATGGAGGATTCCCGGGTACATGACATCATCATAAAGAACCACATGATGGACATGGCCTTTGAGAACCGGAGAAGGGAGGCAGGGTATGCAGCACAGATTCGTGATAAAAGGGAGGCTGCCGGGGCTGAACGAGTACCTGAAGGCGGAGCGGAGTTTCCGGCGGGGGCACAGCTGCGGCAATGATATGAAACAGAGATGGCAGGCAGTCGTGTCAGAAGCTGTCAGGAAAGACCTGGGGCATGCCAGGGTAAAAGCCCCTGTCACGATTCATTATGCCTTCTATGAGCCAGACCGGCGCCGGGACCTGGATAACATCGCGGCTGTGGCCCACAAGTTCATCCAGGACGCACTGGTCAGCAGCCGGGTATTAGAAAATGATGGGTGGCAGTATATCAGGGGATTTACCGATGAGTTCCATGTGGACAGGCACGATCCGCGGATAGAGGTGGTCCTGGTGGAGGAAGGAGGCAGGGATGGCTGAGAGGAGGATGTTCTCAAAAGTGATCATAGACTCGGATGCGTTCCTGGACATGCCCTTATCCACCCAGGCGCTGTATTTCCACTTGTCCATGAGAGCGGATGATGACGGTTTTTTGAACAACGCCCGGAAGATACAGCGGCTCGTGGGGGCTTCAGACGATGACCTGAGGCTGCTCCTGATGAAGCGCTTTGTCATAGGGTTTGAGGACGGGATCCTTGTCATTAAGCACTGGAGGATGAACAATTACCTGAGGAAAGACAGGTACACGCCTACTGTATATCAGGATGAATTATCTATGCTGAAAGTCAAGGAAAATGGCGCTTATACACTGGAAAAAACCAATGGTATCCAGGTTGGTATACCAGATGACAACCAGTGTGTAACCCAGGTAAGTATAGGTAAGGATAGTATAGATAAGAAAAGGATAGAAAAGACTGTATGCCTGGAGCCGGAAACGGCACCGGACCGGAAGAAGGCGATCAGCCTTATCTTGAACGACAAAACAGAGTATTGGATATTTGAGGACCAGATAGCTGAGTGGAAGGAGTTGTTTCCTGCTGTGGATGTGATGCAGGAGCTCCGAAAAATGAGATCATGGCTCGACAGCAACCAAAGTAGACGAAAGACCAAGAGAGGGATCCTTAGGTTCGTGAACGGCTGGCTGTCAAAGGAGCAGGACAAGGGCTGGAGAAACCAGAGAGATGACAGTCCACAAAAGGCATATACCGGTACTGATAACCAGATGGCGGGCCTAAAGGCCTTTCTGGCTGCGGAGGAGGCAGGAGATGACAAAGCAGGAATTTACAGTGATCCTTGCGGCGATACATGCAGCATATCCTAACGAGCGCATATCCGGGGATGAGAGGGCGGTCAAACTGTGGTGGAATTATATGCAGCATATTGAGTATAGCGATGCAAGACGGGCACTCGACAAGCACATCATAACAAATAAATTTGCGCCCACTATTGCGGAGATAGCAGGCAGGGCGAAGAAAAACAATCGTTTTGCAAACTTTTTGCCACGCAACTACGACATGGGCAAGTTAGAAGCGGCCTTGCTTACTGCTAACGGCGGTAAGAGGCTGCCGGGAGGAGGCCATAATGGAAAGAAATAGAGAAACTGTTTTGCAGGGGTTCCGGACTATGAAAGAAATCTGTGAACAGGACCGGAGCAAATGTGCACAGTGTCCGGTACAGGATATCTGCTTGGAGATTAAGGCAGAAATGGTCCCCTCTGAGATGGAACTGCCATTGGAATAGGAGGGAGAGGATATTATGATATTTAAAGAAAACAATAAGGCCCGTGGAGAAAGAACACGGGGAGAGATGCTGGAATTTATCAGACAGTACCTTTATGAGCACGGGTATCCGCCCAGCCGTAAGGAAATAGGGGATGGTGTAGGACTTAAGTCCACATCCTCTGTACAGAGTCATATAGACAGGATGCTGACCGATGGGATGTTAGAGACAGATGATGAAGCAGGTACGCCCAGAGCGCTGCGGGTACCGGGGATGAGATATGTGGATACAGAGCTAACGATATTGGACAGGTATCTGGAGTCAGAGCGGATCCGGATCGTAGAGCAGCTCTGTCCATATGATATACCGTGGCTGGCACGTGAAATGGGAGTAGAGCGGCTGATGGATAAGGACTGCATGAATGAATGTGAACAGTGCTGGAGGCTTCCATTGAAACCAGGGAAAGAGTAGGATGGAGTGGAGGACCGATCATGAGATACATATACAGCAGCGGAAGGATACAGATGAACACAAACGGAAAGGCCGGGAACATGAACAGGTTCATCTTCTGCGGCAGCAAGAAAAGGAAAAGACGTATCAAACATGGAAAATAGATAGAACAGAGGCAGGATGAGCATGATAAATATAGAGAAGATAGAAGAGGCAGTAAAAGCAGCCCCTTCCCAGGAGGAGAAGCTGAGGACTATAGCCAATACCTATGGCCCGGAGAGACAGATCCGGAAACTGATGGAGGAATGCGGCGAGTTAGTGGCCGCCGCAGCTAAACATGATCAGGATGACTGTATTACGACAGACCATCTGGCAGAAGAGATGGCGGATGTCCGTATCATGATAAAACAAGTAGAATATCTCCTGGATATACAGGAGGCAGTGCAGGAGTACATAGATGAGAAGACCGACCGGCAGATACGGCGGATGCGGGAGGCAGGGATGATATGAGCAGCCTTAATAAAGAAATGCAGGCCAGGACAGAGGGGATGGCTTATGCGTTTAGGATAGCAAAAGAAAAGGGGATCGAGGAGCTTGAAAAGGAGATAAGGTCCAGGAACCTGACCGGGATCTCCCTAAATCTGTCCAGGAAGGACTTGAACAAGGCAAGTGAAAAGATAAAAGAGATAACAATGGACACTTTTTCCATACTGACAGTTGCAGTCCTCCATGATGAATTCGGGTTCGGTGAAAAAAGATGCCAGCGTTATCTGGACAGGATGGATCAAAAAGCAGAGTGCATGGTTGACGATCTTTGTACGTGGGAAGATTACATACAGACCATAAAAGAAGAACTAAACATAGAGATGCAGATACGGTGGAACAAGTAGTATAATCTTAATATGTATATTTTTGTGTCCAGTAGGATAAAGTAAAAGGATAGAAAATAAAAACTGTAGATATGATTTACCAGAAGGTTAAGAAAGGAGTCAGCCTCCGGCCGGGCAAGGGTATACCGGGCTCCTAAAAAATGAAAGTTTGTTGGTTTAGCTGTGGTGTGTCATCTTTTGTGGCATGTTATCTTGCAAGAGATATAGATAAAATTATATATACACATATACCTGACCAGCATCCAGATAGCCTGAGATTCTTACATGATTGTGAAAAACTTCTTGGACGAGAAATTGAAATTTTACAGTCTACTGAATATAAAGGTGTGGATGATGTGATAAGCAAAAAAAAGTGCGTTAATACACCCTATGGGGCACCATGCACTCGGTATCTTAAGAGGCAAGTTCGTAAAGAGTGGGAAAAAAAACACTGTGAACATCATACCTATGTGTGGGGGTATGATATAAATGAAAAGAATAGGGTTGATAGGGTTTTAGAGGCTATGACAGATTTCGATCACGAGTTTCCATTGATAGAACATGGTCTGTCAAAAGCAGAATGTCACGGAATAGCGGATAATCTCGGATTGAGACGTCCAATTATGTATGATATGGGATATCCCAATAATAATTGTATTGGGTGTGTGAAAGGAGGTATGGGGTATTGGAATAAAATACGTGTCGATTTTCCAGAAGTTTTCGAGCGCAGGGCTAAGCAAGAAAGAGAAATCGGGTGTAGCTGTATCAATGGAGTGTATCTTGACGAACTAAGACCTGACCGTGGAAGAATGGATATGGAGGTAATGGAAGATTGTACAATCGCTTGTCAGCTATTGACGCAATATGCAATAGATGAAGATTAATATTTAAGGAGTAAAAAGTTAAATGATCAAATCTACAGTGAAGAGAAAAAAGGCAGACAAAAAGTATAGTGGACTTATGAATATAAACATCGGAGGTAGAAATCGGGTAGTATAGAAATAGCACCGTCAGATAGATATAGCCGTAAATCATGATTAACAGGCAGTACGGATGCATAAGACTAATCATCCAGGAATACTACATCGTATGGTGTATATCTTTAAGGTATAATAGAGAAATATTTTGCCGAGTGGCTTACATGTAGAGGCTGCAGGTTTGTATAAGCTACAAATGAGAGAAAAGGGAGATAACAGAGTATTGGTGGCAGTGGATTACGGGGTGCCGTAACCCCGTAAATGTTAGAGGTAATAAATACAGAAGCCGAGACAGTGTGGAGACTATATAGTTTCCGATTCAGTATCATCAGGATATGGGCGGGGAGATTTATGAGGGTAAAGAGTCTTGGATTTGCGAAAGAGATTTCTAAATTGACATTATGGAAATGTTAAAAAAATGAGGAATTGGGCGATTGTACATAAAAGTGGATGGATTGAAAATTTATATAGAAAGACATATATGGAGTAACCGGGTAAAGCGGTGGAGGATAATCAAATCTGTTACTTATTTCCCAGAAATGGATAAAGTGATTTTTACGGATACACGTGTTAACAGTTTACACCAGAATTAAGGAAACATGGTGTAAGCGACGGAGGGAGGCAATACCAGTGGACAAGAAAACATTGAGACAGTACAGAGCGTTGTTGAACGAGCAGATACTGAATGACAAGGCGATAGACAGGCTGTATGACCGTGCGACACAGGTTCCTACTGTTATGGGGAAGGTGGTAGGCTCCAGCCATGACTTTCCCTATATTGAGGTAAGGTCATCAGTCCAGATGGATGAACCGAAAGAGGCTGATGAGATTGAGCGGAGGTTGCGGATCAGGAAGGAGAGACAGGAGCAGATCAGGTCGGCGGTAATAGAGATTGAGCAGTACATAGCAGAAATTCCGGATAGTGATGCACGGCAGATATTTGAGATGGCATACATTGATGGAAGAAAACAGCATGAGATAGCAGATGAACTTGGATATAGTAGGGGAAGGATACCACAGATTATCAACCAGTATCTAAAAGATTAGCACAATTAGCAAAAATAAGTGATATTATTATCATAGAGCCAGTGGGCGAAAGCAAACGGCTCCTTTGGATGTTGACTATCCTCCTCTTGTTGTTCGTCTGCCGGGTGTTATGGCCCGGTGGCTGATTTGCCGATATTGTAATCTCTCATAAGACGGGTTTGTATACTATAACGGGGCAACGCTGCAGGGCACATACCGGCATAAGTCAGCAGTGTATATACTTTAAGCTGCAATGTCCCAGGTCTGGGATAACAGCACCGCCGTAGCGGTGCTATATGTGGAATATACCATCAATGGTAGATGGGCAGGGTCACGCCCTGGGTTCCGGTCCGATTCCGGATGTTCCGTTTCGCCGTAAGGCGATACTCCCCCAATACATTTTATTTAAAAATACCTTACAAAATTGTAGGGTATTTTTTAGATAATAGTTCTATAGACAAATGCGAACATATGTTCTATTATGGAAATATAACTTCTTTACATGGAATTGTTGAAATAGGTCAGTAAATGGCTTAAAATGGTAACATATTCAATGTATTGGAGGGTTAACAAATGAATAAGATAGGATTGGCAGTATATGGATTAGAGATATATCAAACTCGGCGTAAAAAGAAAAGATTGAATACTGTTAATAGTAGAGTTGATTTTTTAGATATAATGGATTTGTTTTTACATAGCAGTCAACAACAATTTGATACTGACAATTATAATGAAACAGTTTTTAAAGTAGAAAGAATTGAGAGAGATGAAATCTATAATGAAAACGGACAAAAGATGTATTCATATATTTCAGGGGTTGTGAAGACCGGTGAATATGGAACAGAATCAGAATTGGTTAATAGAAAAACCAAAAAAGTTACACATAATAAAACAATAGATGAGGCTGAGGTAATACCGTTCGCGTTTTATGTAGCAACTCCTCATGGAAATACCAAGAAAGGCATCATTATTTTTCAAACAGAAGGCCGCTATGGAATGAAAGGCAGCTTTGAGAAAAGATTAAAAAAATATATGCAGAATCTTTACCCGGATTTGAGCTTTACAATGGGGACAATAGCACCTGTTGAATATATTGAGAGATATTTAAGAGATGGATTTTTAAAAGAAATTAAAATGATTAAATATGGGATACCAAATGATGTTTCAGAAAGAAATGGAATTTCTAAAAAACCGGAGGATAATGTGTATGAGGAGAGAATAATTCATAACCCATTAGGATTTTTGGATAAAGGAGCTGATAAAATAAGGGAAACATTGAGAAGCCAGAGAATATATACAAGTATTGTTGAGATTCCGGATTTTGATTATGATGTGTTGAAATTCAATTTTACAAAAGGAAAGACAAATAAGACTATTAATATGTCAAATATAGATTCGATCGTAATTGTTGAAGATATAACAGAAACTGCTGGTGTAAATAAAGGACATCCATCGTATTTGATTCTTAAGGATGAAATGAAAAGGACAGCTACAGATTATTTGCATGGAATGGGTGTTGTATGAAAGAGATGATAAAATGAAGCAATTGGTAGCTTTTATTACAAGCTCTAATGGAGTATTATGCATTTTACTGGTGATGGTGCTTTTTATTCGCTGTGTATTAAAGATAAAATATTTGTCCATAAAAGATATTGTTATAAATCATGTAAACTGTTTTAGAAATCCACAAGGGAAATTATTATTTGTACCAGTATTTATGTATATAATACTGCCTTTTTTAATAGCTATTTGTATTGCAAAGAATAAAGTGATTAATGGTGATATATTGAATCTTATAACAATAATCATATCTATTTTAACAGCTATGTTATTTACTTTGTTGACTGTAGTTATGGATATGAAAGAAAAGGTAAAGGCAAATAAAAAATATTCGGCGAATGAAGCGGATACTATTAAAGATGCTTTAAAAGAAACATATTATACTATAATGTTTGAAATTCTTATTAGCATACTATTACTAGTGCTATGTTTGATCAATGTTTTTGTGGCGGAATATACATTGATTCAAAGCGTACTTATTTATTATTTTTCTTTACTTATGGTAATTAATTTACTTATGATTTTAAAAAGAATATCTGCAGCCTTAGATGTTGAGATTGAAAAATGAAAAGATATTATGAGAGGCAGCTTTGGCTGTCTCTTTTTACAGTCAAGAAAACGAAACGATTGAGAGGTGGTGATAGATGCCAAGAAAACCAGATGAGAGAGCAAGCCAGGCAAAAGATATGTTTTTGAATGGCAAGAAATTAGTTGAGATTGCAAGTCAACTAAATCTGTCGGAAGGGACTATCCGGCGTTGGAAGAGCACGTATAAGTGGGAGTTTGAACATTCGGAAAAGGCTATTGGATGCTCGCAAAGAAGAAGAGGCGGTCAGCCAGGGAATAAAAATGCTATTGGGCATGGTGGAACAGGGCCGCCTGGAAATAAAAATGCTGTTAAGACGGGAGAGTTTGAGACTCTCTTTTTTGATGGTTTAAATCAAGAGGAGCACCAGTTGCTGGATGTGATACAGCCAAATAAAAAGCAGCTGCTTATGCAGGAAATAAAACTCTTGACAGTTAGAGAATATAGGATGTTGAAAAGAATAAATGAGATAAGAGCGCAGGAAGAATGTAATGATAATATTCAATTGATACAAGTCATTGAAGAGGCACTTACTAGGGTGCAGGCTAAACAGCAAAGAGCTATTGAAACATTGCATAAGTTTAATTTTGATGACGCTCGTCTTAAGCTGCTTAAAGCTCAGACCGAAAGGCTCACACGAGAGAGACATGATGATGACGGAGAGAACGGGGTGGAGATTATTAATGATGCACCAAAAGAAACAAGTTAAGATATCAGACGTTATAATTTCTAAATATCTTCCGCTGTTTAATGATCGAAAGCACCGTCACATAATCCTTACATCAGGCCGTGCCGGAACAAAATCCAGCTATGTTAGTATTGCGACTGATTTTAGGATTATGGATGAAGCAAACACATCCTGTGTAGTCTTACGCAAGCACCACAATAAGTTGCGTAAAACGGTATATAAGGAAATGATTCGTGGAATCAGTCGACTTGGGGTTAGCAAAAAGATGTTTAAAATCGGAAAATCGCCGATGGAGATAACATATAAAAAGAATGGCAATACCATTTATTTTTCTGGCTCTGATGGAGTGGACGATACAAAGGGAATCATCGACGAGGATAAGCCAATTAAACTGGTTGTCTTAGATGAACTGACAGAATTCTTCGATGATGGTGAAGGAGAAGCGGAACTGGCCAATATTGAGGCCACATTTGTACGTGGTAATCAAGGCGGATTTCAAATGATTTATCTTTATAATCCGCCGAAGAATCCAAATGCGCCTATTAACGAGTGGTGCCAAAAAATGGTTAAGCGGAAAGACTGCATACATATCCATACGGATTACAGAGATGTACCTGATAGCTGGTTAGGGCCTGACCTAATAGATGCTGCAAAAGTTTTGGAGCAGTCTGACTACAAGATGTATCGTTGGGTATGGCTTGGCAAAAGCACCGGTGTAGATGACCTGATATATTACATGGTTAGACCGGAACTGCATTTTTATGATGGACTCCTGGAAGAAGAGAAAAGGTCAATGGGAGAAATCGGTGTCGGTGTCGATTATGGGCAGAAGAATCCAACTGTATTTGAGGCGTTTGGCATAAGCTATGGGCGGCAGGTTCTATGTGGTTTGGATGAATGGTGCCACTGTGGAAGAGATGAAGGGCAAAAGTCCCCGTCCGAATATGCAAAGAAGCTAAAAGATTTTTGTGAGCAGTTGGAGAAAGAATATGATCGTGTTGTGAGCTGGGTATTCATTGACCCTTCCGCAGCAGGCCTTATCGAGGAAGTGCGGCGAATCATACCACACATAGATGTTATTCCGGCATTCAATGATGTGAAGCTGGGGATCAGTAGAGTACAGAAGTTCTTTTCCTTCCAAAGAATTTTGATTCATCAGAATAGACAGAAACTACTGATC
Organism: Blautia marasmi; assembly: GCF_900258535.1. NCBI lineage: Bacteria > Bacillati > Bacillota > Clostridia > Lachnospirales > Lachnospiraceae > Blautia > Blautia marasmi. The sequence continues at coordinate 17,789 of NZ_OIWX01000001.1, read as the reverse complement.
AAAGAATTAGGGTTATACCAGTATGACCCCAAAAGTATAGAAAAAGGCAGGGAAGAAGTGCTGAAGGTTAATGACCATGCAGCAGATGCTGCAAGGTATCTGGTGTGCGGGATGTGGGGCCTGATAGCTGAGTTCCTACCTATGACAGAAAGAGAGTGATAGCATTGATACAGTACGAAGGCATTAAGAAAGCCTTGGGTGTAGACATAGCGGTATCCCCGGAGATGGCAGAGGCAATATATCGCTGGCAGCGTATGTACCGCAATAAACCACCTTGGCTTAGTAAGGATGTAAGAGGGTTAAATCTTCCTGCGGCAATCAGCTCTGAGTACGCCCGCCTTGTTACAAATGAGGTAAAGATAGAAGTCAGCGGCAGTACAAGGGCAGCGTTTATCAATAGGCTGCTTGAGGGATTTAAAGGGAATCTTCGCAAATATGTGGAATTTGCCGGCGCTACAGGGGGAATTTGTTTTAAGCCATACCCCACTGGAAATACAGTTGCCGTGGATGTGGTTAGAGCTGGTAACTGTTATCCAACAGAATTTGATTCAGCTGGGTCAATGACAGGAGCAATCTTTCCGGAATTCAGACGTAAAGGCAAAAAATTGTATACAAGACTTGAATACCATAGCTTACAGAGGGGGAGATACATCATAGTAAATCGGGCTTTTGTGAGCACAAAGGCTATTATCAAAACCGATGAAATTGTACAGCTTGGCATGGAGATAAGGTTAGAGGATATAGACGAATGGGCGGACATTTCTCCATATGAGGAATTTCATAATGCAGACTGTACACTGTTTTCATACCTCAAAATCCCTATGGCAAATAACATAGACCCGGATTCTCCGTTAGGTGTTGCTGTTTATTCTAGATCCGAGAGGCAGATACAGGATGCGGATGAGGTATACGGGGCAACACTATGGGAATACAAATCGAAAGAGACAGCAATTCAGGCGTCAAATGAATACTTTAAAAAGAATCGGCAAGGCGATGTGCTCCTTCCAAAAGGACAGGAACGCTTATATTATCCAATGGGGAATGGGATTACGGACCCTGCAACAGGTAAACCTCTATTCAATGTTTACTCCCCCGATATCCGGGACCAGAGCTTTTTTAATGGGTATAACCGGATTATTCAGAAGGTAGAGTTTAACTGTGGTTTGGCATACGGGACCCTTTCCGATCCGCAGAGTGTGGAGAAGACTGCGGAGGAAATCAAGGCGAGCAGACAGAGGTCATATTCCACGGTAAAGGATATCCAGAATAGTACAGAGGAGGCCATCCGCTCACTTGTCAGGTCTATAGAGGTTTGGATAGACTGGGGGAATCTTGCACCGCCCGGCAAAGTCGAGGTGTCCTGTGACTGGGATGATTCCTTGATAGTAGATAAAAAGTATGAGCTGGAGCAACTCAGAGCCGACCTGGCTGCCGGGATCATTGGTCCTGTAGAATTCAGGATGAAGCGTTTTGGAGAGACTGAGGAGCAGGCAAAAGAGGCACTTGAAAAGATACAGTTTCTGAAAGTGGATCAGGGTCATATAATAGATGAAGCCGAAGGAAATGGGAAACTATCCTTAGATAAGAAAAATATTTAACAGGCTCTAGGAGAGTATTATGTCTGATCTGGTTAGCAGGGTTAATAAAAACGGGGTAAATATCATATACGACATACTATGTGTTGTGATATTAATAGAATCATTTAATATGGGAAAGTGTTATTTGGGGGCCATTTAGGAGAGGTGATGTTGTTTGATTATAGTAACTATAGGACGTACCGGAGTAGATATCAGCGGCCATGCAGGATATGATAAACAAGGCCGGGATATCGTATGTGCTGCGGTATCAATTCTCACATATAACCTTATACGATCCTTGGAGGCCCTATCGTCTGATGGGGTATATGCAGAAGAACGACAGGGATATACAGCCATTATCTGGAATAACCTTTCAGAGATAGGCAGGATACTGATTGATTCCTTTTTCCTCGGCATATGTGCCATAGAGAGGGAGTATCCAGGTGTGCAAATCAAATATGGAAAATAAGCGCGTAGGGAGACCTGGGTGCTTTTTATTGTCCAATACCGGTTAAGACGTTTAAAATGTCTCGGAAATTGACCGACAAGTCATTTAAACTGTATAGCCCCCGGAAGACACCGGATATAAAAACGCAGGCGGAAAGGAAGAGTATGGATTTAAAGGAACTATTAGGAGAAGAGCTTTATGCCCAGGTAGATGCGAGAATTACGGAGGTGAATGATGCAGACAGTAGGAAAGAAAACCCCGTAAAATTTGTTGACTTGTCAGAGGGAGCTTACGTTGGCAAAGAGAAATATGCAAACCTGAAAACAGAAGCAGATGGCTATAAAAAACAGCTTACAGATGCCAATGCTGCTATTGAATCTTATAAAGGTATGGATATAGAGGGCATTAAAAAATCAGCGGATGAGTGGAAGCAGAAATACGATACTGACACAGCGGCGTTGACACAACTGATTGAGACCCAGAAGAGGAGCTTCGCGGCCGAGAAGTACCTAGATAGTCAGAAAATCAAGTCCCCTCTTGCGAGAAAAAGCATCTTTTCGGAATTTATGTCCCAGAATCTTGAGTTTAAGGACGGCACTTTTGTAGGTGCGGATGAATACATGAAGAAGGTAAAGAAACAGTATCCGGATGACTTTGAAGCTGAGCAAAAGGAAGTGCCTCTGAAAAAAAGTACTTGGGTGAGAGGAACATCAGGAACGTTCAAACCGGCGACAGTATCTTCGGAAGAAGCATACAGACAACAGAAGTATAATAAAAACAAATATTATAAGTAGTAAAGGAGATATGACATATGGAATATGGTGGATATAACGTTAATGAGAAATATAGTCCAATTGTAGCACCTAATTTTTATTTTGATGCGGTTTTTCAGCCAGGATTGACTTATAGTGACCAGTATCAGGGTGATGCGGAAGGTGCAGGAGCAGTAAAGATTTTCAAATTAGCGGCTAAGGCTGCGAAAGCACCAAAAAGTCCGGCTTCCGATTTCGAGCACGGAAATGCAGATAATGACCTGATCCCACTGCTTTTAAATAACCTGCAGCAGGAATCTACAAAAATTTACAATGTTCAGGCAGATGCGGTGCCGTATGATATGGCAGATGCACATCTTTCCCAGTCTGTGCAGGTATGCCGTGAAGGATGGCAGATGTCCGGTCTTGCATGCCTGGTAAATGAAGGGACTGTGTTGGAGGATACTGAAGCAATTACAAATACAAATATAATCTCCAAAATTATTGCCGGCAGGAAGTACGTTCGTAAGCAGAAAGCATCTGCGAATGTGGTACTTGCGTCAGTCGAGACCTATAGCACAATGCTTGAACAGGCAGGGGATAAGTTCACTCCGGTAATCAATGATGAGATTGTAAGGACTGGCCAGATGGGATATTGGCTTGGTATGCTGTGGGTGGAGTGTAATATGATGGACTTAGCAAATGAGGCTAAATACTATGATTTTACTGGTACACTGAAGACAGTTGACCTTACCAAAGTTGATTACATTATGTATGATTGGAGAGGTCTGCATATTGTTGACCTGTTGTCAATGGCACGGCTGAAAGATTCAGAGAACTTTAATGGAACTTTAGCACAGGTGGAGATTTGTACGGGATACCGTCTTGGTGATGCAGATTATGCTGTGATAAAAAAACACGGAGCTTGACAAGATTGACGGTTACTTCAGTAGCAGGTAACACGAGCGGTTCTACTAAAATAACGGTAGAGCCGGCGCTGTCAAGCGGCAATAGCTACAAATATAAAGTGGCAGCAAACCCCACTCTGCCAAACACAGGCCAGGAGTGTAAGAGCGGATATACTGCATGGAATGGGACAGCAGATATTACAGCGGCAGCAGGTCAAAAAATAGTTGTTGTTGAGGTGGATTTAAACAATCGCTGCATTGGTGCAGGTATTACAAGTTTAACAGTGGCGGAATAGAGGTGAATGTGTGTTACGGATAAATGTAGACTATCAGTATTATACAGAAATTTTTAAGGGAGATGTACTGGATGAAGCCAGATTCAACAGGTTTGCCAAGAAAGGAGAACTTTTAATAAATAAGATGACTTATGGCCGTATCCATGAAATGGAATTATGTACGAATGACCTGGAAGCTGTGAAGGCGGCTATATGTGCTGTGACGGAAATACAAGCAGAGAATTTTAAAATGAGAGAGGCAACCGGCGGTCGTTTAGCTAAAGGTATCAATACAGATGGGGAATCCGTGACATATGCGGATACTCCAACAGAGCAGACAGAGGAGGATACTCTATACCAGAAATGCTATTCTGAGGCGCGTCTTTATTTGGAGGATACTGCGCTTTTGTATCCGGGGGTGTTTCATGATTATTAATGCAAAGGTGACCATTTACAATCGGAGAATCAACCCCGACACTAAGAAGGTAGAATATTGGGGCCATGTATCCTCCTGTCACTATTATTGTGAAAATAAGGTGATAATAAGTGATAAGGAGGGTGGCGGGTTAAAATATGCAGATGTCTATAAAATCCGCATACCGGAAGTATACCTGGAGGGGTATGTCCCACCGGATGAATATATGAAGCTGTCATATAATACGAAAATGACTGCATGGACAGTGGACAAGGGAGATTTGTTTATTTTAGGTGAGCATAATTTGCGAATAAAAGGGATCAGTGACCTGCAGAAAACACTCCGTCCATACGGCTGCGTGGACAACTATGGGGATAACAGGAAAGGTGGAATCCCTCACATAAGATTTGGAGGTTGTAGATAATGGGACAGTCAGGATTTGTACTAAGGATAGACCCTGCTGATAAAATACTGGGCAAGCGTAAGATGGGAGTTAACGGACAGGCACAGCTCTTTTTATCGAAGAATATTGCTGATAAATGTCTTTCTTACATTTCAAGTCAAAATGGAAACTTTCAGAATAGCGTAAAGGTAGATCATAATGGCGTATCCTGGAATACTCTGTATGCAAGACGTCAATTCTACGAAAACAAGGCAAAAAGCTTGTGGCATATTAAAATGTGGCGTGACAGAGGAAAGGAAATCGTTGACAGTGTTGCACAGTTCTGCGATTGCAGGGTAACAAGATGAGTGTAATTGAATCAATCAGAGATTTTATAGCGACTTGCCCATCTATAGATGAGCTGGATACTATGTTTCCGCAGGTTAATGTGGATAAACTGGAGTCAGAGCCGTCATACAGCATTGAAAGTATTCCATCTGACCCGATTGTAAAAAGATGCATCAATGGAGACAGCATACGCAGAGTGACATTCTATCTGTGCTCAAGGAACATATATGGGGCAGAGGAGAACCTGGATACCAGTCAGTTTTATGAGAATTTTGCGGATTGGCTGGAAGCGTGCACTCGGACTAAACAGCTCCCTGTTTTAAGTGAGGGACAGACGGTAAGGTCCATAAAGGCCAATACGCATGGATACATCAACGATACTGAGGCAACCTATGCCCAGTACCAGATACAGTGTGAATTACAATATTATCAAAAAAGAAAGGTAGGATAAGTATATGGAAAGATTAAACTTGCAGAGATTTGCAGATACCGAAGCGGTACAGAGATACCAGGAAGCCCTGTATATCAATGTTGGAGCAGCAGGAGCTAATGTATTTGAGTTGTTCGGCACAGGGGTTACAAAGGCGGATGAAAGTTTTGACACGAAAACAAAAGAAAGTCGTTACATTAATCAGAAATCAACTTCTCAGAGTATCACAGGATATGGATACTCTATCGGATATGAGTATGAAAATATTCCGTCAGAGAAGGCAGTGAAAATGATTGATTCGGTAGCCAAGAAGGAGAAAGTGGGCTCTGAGGCGGAGACGGACCTTGTAGTTGTATCTCTGTATATGGTGAAAGAGGCAAGTAAGGGATATCCGGCAAGAAAAAGGAGAGTAACAATATCTCCGGATTCCAATTCGGATAATGATGGAACAATGGTAGGGTCCGGTAGTCTTTTGGGAAAGACAGATTGGGAATATGGGACCTTTGATGTTGAAACAAAAGCCTTTACAAAGGATGATACAATTGCCTTAAAGTTTGATGTGGCAGTATCTGCGCCGGCGGGAAATTAATGGGTGCTCCGGTAATAACGGCAGCCGCAGCACCGACCAAAATGGCCGTGAAGAAGATGGGTGTAAAAACTGTTTAGTAAGAGGCTGGGGCTGAATAGCCCTGGCTCTTTTTATGGAGGAAAATAACATGTACGTTAATTTTGACGAATTGAACTTTGATGCAACGGATGCGGACACACTTAAAAAATATCTTGAGGCTACAAAAGCAGTATCAGCAAGAGCCAGCGCGAATAATGCGGAAATGGAATTACCAGAACAGTATCGAGGTCTCTGTAAATCCGTAAAAACTTGTTATGATGACATCTTTGGTGCCGGTGTAGGAGAAAAAATATGCGGAAAAAAAGATTCTTTAAAAATTTGCACAAATGCATTTAGAGAACTGGTAGAGGAATACAAACGCCAGATGCAAGAACAAAATAAAGCTAATGCAGCCCTTGTAACTGCATTGGATGCAGTGCAGGAAAAATCCGACAAAAGAAATGCAGATATGAATGTGCAGAGGAAGGTTGTTGATATAGATTGAAACTGACAGAGCATCTCCCCACATCAGTGGAGATTGTAGGAGAATTGTATGCAATCAAGACTGATTTTCGGGATATCCTCCGGTATGACGAGCTAATCAGGGGACAGGATGACGGAAGTATGGTTTTAAAGGCGATCAGCATGCTTTTGGGTGATGATATACTGCAAAAAGCAGACATAAGTGTGGATATGGTTGTGGATGCAGTTGGCTGGTTCGTACAACGGGGCGAAAGTGAACAGAAAAACACGCTGCCAAGGGCTTCGTTGGGATTAAATAATGCAATACCTATGGATTTTAGGAAAGATGCTGCATTGATTTATACTGCATTCCTCCAGACATACAAAATTGATTTATATGACATTTCATATTTGCATTGGTGGAAATTTAACTGGATGTTGGAGGATATTTCTTCTTTGTGTCGATTATCTAAAGTTATAGAATATCGGACAATTGATACCAAAAATAAGAATCTATCCAAGGAGCAGAAGAAAGCTTACACTGCTCTGCAGAGATATTTTCGTATACAGGAAAAACGTACACGAGAGGACGAAGTGATTGTACAGGCACTCCTGGAAGGAAGGGACCCGTTTACATAACAGCCAGAAAAGGCAGGTGGATTAATTGGCTGATGGCAAGATTACAATTGATACAAGTATTGATAATGCCGGTGCACTAAAAGACTTCAAAAAACTGACAAGTATTGTTAGTCAGCAAAGTAATACTGCAGCAGAAGCGGTATCAAGTGCATTTGCTAAAATTGGTTCCGCAGCGAAGCATTCTGCAGCAATGGCTGCTACGGCTTTAGCGGGTATAGGGAGGACTTTGACCACAGCGGGCGGATCTGCAATAAAAGTGGGATCCGATTTTGAGGCGGCTATGTCCACAGTTGTGGCTGTTTCGGGTGCTGCCGCTTCTGATATTGCAAGGCTGTCAGAAAAAGCCAAAGAGATGGGCGGAAAGACAAAGTTCTCCGCCTCTGAGGCGGCAGAAGCAATGTACTATATGGCTGCGGCGGGTTGGGAGACAGAAGAGATGCTGTCGGGTGTTGAAGGTATTATGAACCTCGCCGCAGTATCTGGAGAAGACCTTGCAACCACATCGGATATCGTGACAGATGCTTTGAGTGCCTTCGGTCTGCAAGCCAGTGATAGTGGCCATTTTGCGGATATCCTTGCGGCTGCTTCTAGTAATGCGGATACTAATGCTGCTATGATGGGCGAGACATTTAAGCATACTGCATCTGTGGCCGGAGCTATGGGATATTCTGCAGAGGATACTGCCCTGGCGATAGGCCTGATGGCAAACAAGGGTATTAAGGCTAGCCAGGCTGGTGTATCCCTGAGAGGTATCATAACTAGACTCGCCAAGCCTACAAAGGAAGTGCAGGGGGCAATGGATACCTTGGGTATTTCCCTTACGGATTCGGAGGGGAATATGAAGTCCCTGGATACCATTATGCAGGAATTACGAGAGGGATTTTCCGGTTTGAGTGATGATGAGAAGGCCGCGGCAGCAGCAGCTTTAGGCGGCCAGGAGGCCATGTCCGGGCTGTTGGCTATTGTTGGCGCGTCTCCTGAAGAGTATAAAAAGCTTCAAAATGCCATTGAAAACTGTGATGGTGCATCTGGGCGTATGGCAGAGACTATGCTGGATAATCTGCAGGGGAGTATTACAATCCTTAAATCATCGCTGGAAGGCTTGGGGCTTGAGGTTTATGAGGGTATGCAGGAGCCGCTTAAAAATGCTGCTGATTGTGCAATAGAGGACGTCAACAGGCTGACGGATGCCTTTAAGCAGGGAGGATTTGAGGCGGCTGTAGAAGAGGCTGGAGGTATTCTCGCCGGGCTTGCATCAAAGGTGGCACAGTCTGCACCCAAAATGATAGATGCGTCTGTATCCGTCGTAAAATCCTTTATAAAGGGGATAGGGAATAATAAAGAACAATTAAAAGTTGCTGCAAATGATATAATAAAATCATTGTGTGACGGGTTGGTGAAACTCCTGCCTAATGAAATGCAGGAACCCGCACAGAAAGCGCTGGGTTCCCTAGTGCGGACCTTTAAGGCAGGTACACAGAACCTTATGAGCATTGCGCAGTCAGTTCTCAATCCAATAGGAGCACTGTTTAACGCACTCGGAGGTAACATGGATACGGTGATTCCGAAAGTTGTCAGTGTCGTGACTGCATTTAAGACTTTTAAATCTGTATCTGGACCTATATCGTCTATAGTGGGTGTAGTAAAAGAGTTGACAGGAAATATGAAAGGCGCGGAGATTGCAACGGCCGCACTAAATGCTATTATGGCCGCAAATCCGGCAACACTTATAGCAGGTGCCATAGCTCTTCTTGTAGGTGGTTTGGCTTCTTATATAGTCACTTCTGGTAGGGCTGATGAACAACAAGACGCTTTTAATAGAAAAATGGATGAACTGGGAGCTTCCATTGAAAAGACACAGAATGACTTAGATACTTTAAAAGACTCCATGTCAAATACCAGCTCATCTATAGAAGCGTCAAGTGCTCCCATTGAAAAATGGAGAGGAAAACTTGAAGAGGCTTTTGATGAAACCGGTCATGTAAGAGAAGGCTGCGAAGATATGGCAAGCTATATCTTGGGGCAATTAAATGATGCAATGGGGACCGGTTATGAACTGACAGCAGAAGGGTTTATACAGAATAATGAAGGGGTTCAGCAATCTCTAAAAGATATAAACAGCTCCATAGATGAATATGTTCGTAATCTTAAACAGAAATCTTTGCAGGAGGCAACATCTAGCCAGTACACAGAAGCACTACAAAAACAGGGGGAAGCACAAGGAGAACTGAATGAGGCTCAGAAAAGGTATAATGAAGCATTAGAAGCGTATTCAAAGGCGGTTAAGGAATATACCGAGTCTCATGACGAAGAGGCTTTTGAAAAAGCACAGACAAATTTAGAGAATACCAGGGAAAAATTATCCGAAGCAAGTAAAGCTGCAGTCGATGCTGGCACAGAGATACAGGGGTTAGATGCAGTCATGAATAAGCTGGCGGAAGGTACACCGGAAAGTGTACAAGAAGCTCTGAATATGTATTCTCAAATCCCTGTAGAAGCAAGAAATGCAGCCGATGGAGTAGCCGTAAGCCAGGAAGTCATTCAACAGGCACTCGGTTCTACAGACTATACTACCATGACTGAGGGATTTCATCTTGCTATTATGCAGATAGAAGAATCCGGTGGTGAAATACCAAAGAGCTTGAGATCTTCTATTTTACAAGCTTTATTGGCAGTTGGTGAACTTGGCGGCGAAGGAAAAGAGCAGATGCAGCGCTCAATGGGAGAGATGCTGGAAGGGATGAGTGGAGAAATCCCGGCCTTTAAAGATGCATCTGTTATGACATCTGAAGAAATTTTAGACGCTTTCCGCGGATACCTGGTTGATAGTGGAGCATTGGAAGGTACTGGAAAAGACATGATGGACATTCTTTCCGGTAAAATCTTAGATGGTGGCCAGACGGCAAAGGAATCGGCAGGAGAAAAGGCTGAAGAAATTGTTGAAGAAACTGTGCAAACTATCAACGAGGGCAAATCGGAGGTAAATGAAGCTGGTGCAGACCTGATGGAAGAAATTCCAGAAGGTGCATCCGGGGTTGACACAACTACGGTCCCTGCAGAAAAAACTGAAGAATCTATAGAAGCAATGACAGAATCAGCTGACGCTGGAAAAGAGCCAGTAAATGCAGCAATGACTGAAGTGACCGAAGAGGTGAACAATGGAGCCAGTTCAGTCGATACAACAACGGAAGCTTCTGAAACAGGTACAAATGCGGTGCAAGCTCTTATAGATGCAATAAATGGCCTGAAAGACACTGTTCAGTTAACTTCTGCAAGCATAGGTTCGGCGGCGAATGCGGGTATTGCTTCAGCTAATATGCCTACAGTATTTGGCACAAATGCGCAGGCGGCTACAGATACGGCAAATCTTACTCTCATGAATGGGGCAGCACAGGCAGGTACCTACGGTGCAAATTTTGGCTATTCAACAATTGCCGGGCTTACAGCCTCAAACATGCCTGGCGTATTTGCGGGACAGGCAAATGGCGCATCATTCAATTTTGCAAATGGTATGCTATCAGGAGCAGGCCAGGCCAGTGGTGCGGCAGCGGCCGTAGGCAATGCTGCGGGAACGGGTCTACAGAATTCGGGTATCGTTGCGGGATTCCTGGGTACAGCCACTATCGCAACAAATACCCTGAATAGTACCATTCAAGGGAGTCAGGGGACTATATCATCAGCAACATCAAATCTAGGGCGCTCGTCTGCATCTGCTTTGAAGGGTGTGAATTTGGGCAGCAATTTCCAGTCCCAGGCCCGATCTGCCGTTAATATGTTTTGTGCCGGGATTCGTGGGCTTACATCGTCAGCAGTAAGTGCTGCAAGAGCGTTGGGGACCAGCAGTATACGAGGGCTGAGTGAGTGTAATCTGTCCACTGCAGGAAAGACACAGGGTTCACAGTTTGCAAGTTCATTTTCTTCTGGTATCAATTCCGGTAGCAGTTCTGCATCCGCATCTGCCAGGGCGGTGGGAAGCAGTGCATTAAGCAGCCTAAGCGGCTATTCTGGCAGTGGATACGATATAGGTGTCCAATTCTCTGCAGGCTTTGCGTCTGGTATCAGAGCCGGTGGTGGCGGAGTTGCCGCAGCGGCGGCAGACGTCGCAAATCAAGCGGTAGCAGCCGCACAGCGAAACCTTAAAGTAGCATCTCCGTCCAGAGTGATGCGCGCAATAGGCCGTTGGTATGACAAAGGCCTTGAAGTTGGGATACGGGAGAATACGAAGGGCGTTGAAAAAGCCGTTGACCGGTTATCTGATAAATTGACGTTTGACCCCAGTGCAATGTTGGCCAAGATGCGGGGTGACTTTGACAGCAACCTGAACAGGATCGCTGGCAACCACCTGGCACAAAAATACATGACCTCTGTAACCGCACCGGAGCTGCAGGAGCCATCGAAAGTAGAGCAGACAGTAAATATATACCAGCCGGTCAAATCCCCGGTAGAAACAGCGAGAGAACTGCGGAGAGTAGGAAGGGAGCTGGCATTTGGATAATGGAAAAGATAATATTTAAATTCCGGAAAGGAGAAGAGGAACTCGTCCTGGACGATTCCTCTTTTTCTGTTGTGGCCTATGAAGGAATAGAATCAACGGATTATGACCTGCTGACAGAGGAGAATGTTGGATATGCGGGTGAGCGGAAAAAGCGGATGAAGATCCTCAAGCGTCCGATATCCATTGAATTTGAATATCTTAGGTACGATGATATACCGGAAACGAGACAGCGGCTGATAGGGTTCTTTTCGCCATACAGCAGCGGGGACCTGACAGTTGATTTTATGGGGACAGAGCGATCAATAGAGTACGAGGTGCAGAAACTGAGATTCGGGAACCAGAATATTTTTGAGCCAATCTCCTGTCTCTTAGAACTTATCTGTGTGGATCCGGATTTTCAGACGCCGTATCACCTTATGGAGGCAATCAGCACGTGGGTGGACGGGTGGAAGTGGAAATTTAAGCTGCCCTTTCATATGAAACGCCGGGGAGATCCGGAAGTGAACATCGTGAATGACGGCCATGTGGAGACGCCTATAGAGGTTGAGTTCCACGGCCCTGCAGAAAATCCCAGGGTGTCAAACCTGACTACAGGGGAATATGTACAGGTGAACAGGACACTTACCAGTGATGATACCCTGTTCATCAACACCGCGTTCCGTAACAAGACTGTGGAGATCGAAAGAAACGGTGTCAGGGAGGACGCCTTTGATTATATAGACCTGGGCTCGACCTTCTTTTCCCTGCGGTTGGGGGATAACCTGCTGGAATACAGCACCCAGAACGACCTGAATCCGCAGAGTGTCATCATCCGGTATAAGAAAAGGTACCTGGGAGTATAGGAGGAATACATGGAAAGCTATGGTTTTTTTAATGGAGATAACGAGTACGGACAGGACGAGTTCAACCGGTATTTCAAAAATATATATGAGGATGGCTTGAGTAGAGGGAGTAACGGCAGCCTTACTTTGTCTGCCTCACTAAGCGGCGAATCGGTGATTTTAACGCCCGGTTTTGCTATTATGCAGGGTTTTTTTTACTACAATGACAGTAATAAGAGTATCCCGCTTACCCGTAACAGCAGTTATAAGGTGATTTATCGTCTTGTTCTGCGTCTTGATTATGAGAGTAAAACAATACAGGCCGTGCTCAAAGCAGGTACTGCCGGCAGTACACCCACAGTGCCGGCACTCACAAGAGATGCATCACGATATGAACTATCCCTGTATCGCATTGATGTCCCTGTGACCGGTCAGATAACCATAACTGACGAGAGATTTAATACAGCAGTATGCGGCGAGATACGGCCGAAGAATTTGGCCGGATACAAAGAGATGGTGGAAGAGTATGACCGGCAGTTCCAGGCGTGGTTTAAAAATGTGCAAGGCACTGGCTGGCGTAACATTTTTGCACAGGCTACAGAGCCTGGAGGGGCGGTGACAGGAGCCATATGGATAAACGGATAAATATCCGGTTCTTTGATCCGGATATCAATTTTATCGGGGAGATTACGGACTACACGGCCCTGATCCACGTGAGCAAGTGGAAAAGCTATGGGGACTTCGAGATCCATTCCTCTGTGATGTATGACAAGCTCTTCCGGGATGGGAACATTATCATGCTGGACAATGACAGGAGAAAGTCCGGAATCATAAAGTACATCGGTGTGGATGATGAAGAAGGCAGTTCCGTGGAACTGAAGGGCTTTTCCCTACTCCATATGTTGACACAACGGATTACAGTTCCTCCAAAAGGAAAGGCACATCATGAGTTTAGCAAGTCTGCAGCCGAAGATATTATGACAGCTCTTGTAAACACAAATGCAGTCTCCCCTACGGACAGCAAGAGGAAGATCCCCAAACTTGTAATAAAGCAGAGTGCTGGCAGGGGTGACCGGCTGACCTATCAGACAAGGTACGACGTGCTCACTGACTGCCTGGAGGAGTTATGCAGTGCATCTGGTATGGGTGTCTGCATATCCTTGGATCCGGTGAATAAGCAGTTCGTGTTTGAGGTCCTGGAAGGTATAGACAGGTCCGTAAACCAATCTGATAGACCACCGATGATATTTAATGTCAATTATGACAATATACAAAACCGGGAATATATCCGCGACAGTAGCGAATACAAAAACTGTGCTTATACTGGTGGGCAGGGGGACGGAGTAAACCGGGTGATAAAGGTGATCGGCAGCGAAAAGACAGGGCTTGACCGGTATGAGCTGTTTGTAGATGCAAGGGACGTGGAGGATGAAGCGAATCTCCCGGACCGAGGGAAAGTAAAGCTGGCTGAATGCGAAAAGATTGCCTCCTATACCTGTGAAGCTGATGCTTCACTGTATCAAAGAAAGTGGGATCTGGGGGATGTGATCACAACGAAAGATGCAGAATGGTCCCTGCTCCTCCATGAGCGTATCACGGAGGTGATGGAAACACTCGATTCGGACGGATATGTTGTGGAGCCGACATTCGGCACTGCAACGAAGACTATTATTGAGAAGGTCAATGCAGTCAGCGGGGATACAGCAAGAAACGAGAATACACCAGGACCAGAGGGAAAACAGGGGCCGCAGGGATACAGCATACAATACCGCTGGGATGGCACAAAACTGGGGATTAAACGAGAGGATGAAGGTGCTTATAAGTATACAAACCTTCAGGGGCCTGCCGGAAAAGATGGGCAGGACGGAAAAGACGGTATGAGCATCACCTATGTGCACACGCAAATGCAGGCGCAGGCAGTGTGGCAGATCACCCATAGCCTTAATAAGTTTCCCAGTGTGGATATCGTGGATAGCGCCGGTTCCGTGGTCATGGGAGATATCCGGTATATAGACCGCAATAATCTGACGGTGAGCTTCACGGCCGGATTTGCTGGTACTGCATACCTAAATTAGGAGGAGAGCATGGATTTATTAACAAACCTAAATTTAAACAAGAATGAGCTGCAGAATGCACGGATACAGAATCTTGCAACCGCTCCAACCAGTCCTGTAGAGGGGCAGATATACTGCAATACGACAGACCATGTTGTATATGTGTATGTTAATGGGGCATGGAAGAATATCATTTATGCTTATACGGGTGAAATATTTACGTCAGCCTTGAAAACAAAACTTGATGGTATTGCCACAGGGGCAACAAAGGTTGAAAAGTCAACCACTAACGGTAATGTGAAGATCAATGGTGCTGAGACTGTGGTCTATACCCATCCAGGCAGTGGGACAAACCCACACGGGACTACAAAAGCGGACCTTGGCTTGGGGAATGTAGAAAATAAATCAGCGGCCACGATACTGAATGAGCTTACAAAAGCAAAGATAGCGGAGAAGCTGGGATTTACACCCACAAAGATAACCGTTGGGCCGGATGCTGATAAAGGTACAGCCTCCGGCAGCAAAGCATTATACATCGCTACGGATACAAAAAAGATCTGGCTTGATAACGCCGCCAATGCCTGGCTGCAGGTTGGCGGGCAGGATACGATCGCGTGGGTGAATGTGACTGAAAAACCATCCACGTTCCCACCGGCAGCACATAACCACGACAGTGTATATCTTGGGATCAATGCCAAAGCCAAAAGTGCTGCTGTTGCTGACAGTGTTACCTGGCCGGGTGTAAGCGGGAAACCATCTACTTTTACGCCACCTGTGGCAAGCGCTACGATATTAGGTGGTATCAAGGTGGGGGACAATCTGAGCATCGCGGCGGATGGAACACTAAACGCGAATGATGACCCTACGAGTTACATCGTAAAACAGCAGCGGTTCACAGCGACAGCAGGACAGACAGCTTTTACCCTGACCGGTGGGAAATATCGCCCAGGAATAGGGGCCTTAGCTGTCTTTTTGAATGGAGCTAAAGTCAGCAATGAGATCGTGACTGAGACATCCCAGACAGTATTTACTCTTAAAACGGGTGTGTCATTAGGTGATACGGTCCTTGCAGAATACGTGGAGCTGATAAATGTAGAGCCGTATCCGGTGCATGCTTCGGAGCATTTATCTGGAGGGGCAGATCCTTTACCAGTTGCAACACAGTCGGCTGCTGGTCTGGAATCAGCAGCCGATAAAAAGAAACTGGATGGTATCGCAGAGGGCGCAAATAAATATGTTCATCCTGGCAGTGGAACGAACCCGCACGGGACCACAAAATCTGATGTTGGTCTGGGAAATGTGCCCAACGTTGCCACCAATGACCAAACGCCTACGTTTACTGAGGCTACGGCCCTTGCAAAACTGACATCTGGAGAAAAGCTGTCTGTAGCATTTGGTAAGATATCTAAGGCAGTCACGGACCTGATAGCACATATCGCAAACAAATCAAATCCACACGGCGTCACGAAAGCCCAGGTAGGTCTGGGGAGCGTGGACAATACATCGGATGCAAATAAGCCTGTTTCTTCAGCACAGCAGGCCGCTTTGAACTTGAAGCTTAACACCTCACTGAAAGGTGCGGCCAATGGCCTGGCGGAACTGGACAGTGCAGGAAAGGTTCCGGCGGCACAGTTACCGTCCTTTGTGGATGACGTTCTGGAAGGGTATTACTATAGCAGCAAGTTTTATAAAGAGGCTGCGCACACCACTGAAATTGCCGGGGAGACCGGAAAAATATATGTGGATATTCCCTCAAACAAGACATACCGGTGGTCAGGCACAGCATATGTAGTCATTTCCGATACGATAGCCCTTGGTGAAACTGCATCCACTGCCTATCGCGGTGACAGAGGAAAAATTGCGTATGACCATAGTCAGAGCGCCCATGCCAGGACAGACGCCACTAAAACAGAGAAATCTACCACAAATGGAAACGTGAAGATCAATGGGACTGAGACGGTGGTATACACACACCCGTCTACCCATGCAGCCAGTATGATAACACAGGATGCCACACATCGGTTCACAACTGATACGGAAAAAGCAGCTTGGAATGCCAGGCCGAAGAAGTACAGTGCGGATGTGCCGGCCAGCGCTTCAGCAGCTATCACGCACAATCTGAATACCCAGGATGTGACTGTTACTGTACGTGAGAAGGCAAGCCCCTATAATGTCGTATTGTGCGACATACAGGTGACAGGTGTTAATGTGGTGACACTACTGTTCGCGACAGCTCCTGCGGCAGGGAAGTACAGGGTTACGGTGACCGGATAGGAGGCGGCTATGAGGATATTTGGCAAGGAGTTCACCTACAATGGATATAAGGTCTACCATGCTGGTGATAAGCCGACCGCTGCAGACGTTGGAACATACACAAAGGCCCAGGTAGACCAAAAAATCACAGATGGTAACGGAACGAAGATAACTGCAGCAACTGCCGCACCGAGCAGCCCAGCAAAGGGCGAAGTGTGGATCAAAGTCTGAAAGGAGAATAGAATATGGCTACAACAAAAAAATCACAGTTTAAGATTAACAATGGGACGGATTGGGACACTTATCATTTTGAGACAGATAGTACCCAGGTAAAGCACAAAAAGAGCGACGGCACAGAAACCACGGTAGAAAATGTACTAAACTCCGCTTTAGGGGAAATGGGAATCCAGGTAGGAAGAATAAGCATTACACCTAAAGCAAATACGCCTACTACAAAGCATTTGACTTTTCCAAAACCCTTTAAAGGGCAGGCGATAGTCTTGTTGACCCCTGTTTCAGGAGTACCAGGTCAAAAGGTGCTTGGCGTAGGTACATTAAATAACACCAGTGATGGATGTGATGTTATTTTAACGAGAACGGAAACCACAGAGACTGTAATTGCTTGGACCGCTATCGGGCCTGTATAGAGTATTGGTTACATTTGCCCTATTGCGATCCAGACCAAGATAGTCTCTATATCATCTTTCCTTGTGACATAAGCATCAAATCCATTTAATGTATTATTACTCGTACCACACCCTAGTATAAAAGTACCAGGTACCGATGTTATTGGAGTGAGTACAACGCCAGGCTGACTTTTGAATGGTTTTGGGAACGTTACCTTCTCCTTGGTGGGTACATTGGGTTTTGGTGTTAGTGTAACCCTACCGATTTGTATTGCCATTCCCCCTAAAGCGGAGTTT
>NZ_OIWX01000002.1:0-2401 GCF_900258535.1 Blautia marasmi | reverse complement strand
CGTTCCACATCGACGAGTGTGTAGAGTGTGTACGACCGTGAGATCCGTCTGTGATGAGGGAGAAATGCTAAAAACATCTGGGTGATCAGAGCGTAGTTTGGTTTGGTATAGCCGGCAGCAGACAAAGCCTACACGCGTAAGACCGTCCGCCGCCTCAAATGTGGATAAGAGGCAGTTTTTCATCCATCCCCCCCACTCCCAATTTGAAACATCTCAAACCCTTCCCCATGCACCTCATTAGACTCCAACACAATGATAAATGCCTCCGGGTCCGCCTCCTTCACCATCTTCTGCACGAAATACATCTGCTTATTATTACAGGCACACATAACCACCTGTTTCTCGTCCATTCGATACCCGCCGGCCCCTTTCAAAATCGTACTCCCCCTTCCGCAGCACTCATCAATAACCTCGGTAACCTTCTGCCCATGCTCCGTCACGATCAAAGTCATCTTCCCTGCATTGATCCCATAAACCACCTTATCCACCACAATAGCAAACAGAAAATTAATGATCATTCCATAAATGATCCCATCCATATCCCGGAAAATGATCCCGCCCAAGAGAATGATCCCCACATCAGACAGAAAAGCGATCTTTCCAAGTGATAAATACGGTTTTAACGCCTTCACTGCCATAATAATAAAATCTGTTCCTCCTGTGGAAGAGTTCTGCATATAAATAATGGCATAACCAAGGCCGCCAAGCACACCGGTACAGATAGCTGACAACATTCGGTTCCCCTCATACACAGGAAACAAAGGTGCCAGATAGTCGATCATCACCGAAGAGATGATCATAGCCCGCAGGGACCGCAGAAAAAACTGCCGGCCCAAAAGCCGGAAACAGAGAATCGCCACCGGAATATTCAATAGGATGATTGATATACCGATCGGAAGCTGAAACAAACGGTTTAAGATCAGGGCAATACCTGAAAATCCCGTCATAGGAAAATGTGAGGCCACAGCAAAGTTATAAATACCAACTGCAATAAAAACACTTCCCAGCAGTTCCATCCCAACATTCTTTATAAGAGCTTTATAATTGTTTTTCATATTAAAACCATCCTTTCCCGGAAAATACGCATAACTATATTGTTATGCAGAGCAAAGCAAAATTACCCATAAAATAACAAAAAAAGAGCTTATGCAAACGATTATTATAATCCGCATAAGCTCTTTTACAAAATTCAGTATATCAGAGAAAAAATCAGATTTCAAGCTCCTTTTTTTAAAAAAACTTAATATCTACTCATAAAGCCTGATCTCAAATCCCAGTTCTTCAGCCAGGATTTTATCCTCATGGACAGTGACCCCTCCGGTAGTCAGCATATTTTGTGTGATCGCCCCATTCGCCCCTGATTGAAACACACGCCGTCCCTGGTCACCCATCAATCCTCTGCCGCCTGCCATGCGAAGAATAGCATCCGGCAGCAGAAAACGGAAAAGAGCCGCGGTCCGGCAGACTTCCTCTTCTTTCAGAGGTGTGTTGTGTTCCAGAGGGGTGCCAGGGATGGGGTTCAGTACATTAATGGGGACAGACCGGATGTGTAGCTCTCTAAGTGTCAGCGCCATATCAATCCTGTCCTCCATAGTCTCCCCAAGTCCGATGATCCCTCCGCTGCACACGGTAAGTCCTGCTGCCTGTGCGTCCTGAATAGCCTGCATCTTATCCTCATATGTATGTGTGGTGCAGATTTCGGGAAAAAAGCGGCGGGAAGTTTCCAGGTTATTGTGATAACGGACAACGCCGGCAGATTTCAGCATCCCAAACTGTTTTTCGGTGAGCAGTCCCATGGATGCACACAGAGAAATACTGCACGTTTCTTGGATTTTCCGAAAGCTGTCACATACCTGTTCCACCTCTTTGTCGCTGAGACGTTTTCCGGATGTGACAATTGAAAAGCGAAGGATACCATTTGCTGCATTTGCTTCTGCCGCCTGCAGGATCTCCTCGGGGCTTAGGAGTGGATACACGGTTGTATTGGCCGCGTAGTGAGCGGACTGGGCGCAGTATTTGCAATCCTCGGGACATCTTCCGCTTTTGCCGTTGATAATAGAACACATATCAAAAGCATTTCCGCAAAAGTGTCTGCGTATCTGGTCTGCGGCTTCACAAAGGGGGGAGAGTTCGGCAGATGATAGATGCATTGCCTCTTCTTTGGTAAGGGAGTGGCCGTTTATGACTTTTTCTTTTAGTGTAGTGATCATTTTTATACCTCGTCTTTCGGGTTTTTGGTTTGTTTTGTTTATAGGGGAGTGTATTGGTATAGGAAATAATATAAAATATTGGGTGGGAAATGTCAACTATAAAATGGTGATTAGTTTACAATGAGGGCGGCTTTTGAGAGTGAAGTATTGGATTGGTGCTTATAAGATTGGGGGTGGGCAGTGGGGGATGA
>NZ_OIWX01000003.1:0-1873 GCF_900258535.1 Blautia marasmi | reverse complement strand
TAGACACCGCACGGATAGTAGATACTATCACAGGGGGGCTTTTCATCCGCTTTGATGCTGCGGGTAATACCATGGTGCGACAGATCGTGGGCAGAGTCAGATGTGTTTAGGTGGGAGGGGGAGGGTGTTGGCGGGAGGGACGGTATGAGGGGCGGGGCGTGTATCTTTGTGGCCGCTCGACGTTCCAGAACCTGTGAGCTAACCAATAACTGCGGCTAAGACGTTCGCCCAGTGGGGCTCACGCCTAAGTCTCCGTAATTGGTGGATCTCACAGAACCTTCCACTTAACCTCGCTGCCACAAAGATACACGCCCCACCCCTCATACCTGGTTTTCTCTGGCGGAAGAATAGTCTGCATTTAGGGTAGTTGGAAAAGGAAAAGAACTAAAGCTGGGATTCTTGTAGATGACAGCGTGCAGGCGTACTTCCGGCGGTTGGAAAAGAAAAGAACTAAAGCTGGGATTCTCGGGACAGCCGCAAGTTGGAGATGGGGCGGTTCGGGAATGTTGGGGCTTTAGTTCTTTTGTATTAGGGTATGCTGTGACAAGGGGCAAAGTACCTGATTCTTGTCACAGGCTGCTGCATGGGTTATCCGTATCAGCAGGACATCGGGCAGATGTTGTGTCTATTCTATGATGGTGCCTGTTTTGCCCAGGTAGGCGGCTTTGGCTTTGTCAATGGAGGTAATGATGGCTTTGCGGCCTTTTTTCTTTTCTATGAAGCTTACGGAGGCTTCTATTTTTGGGCGCATGGTGGAGGGTTCGAACTGGTCCTCTTCCATGTATTGTCTGGCCTTTGCCGGGGTTATGTGGTCCAGGTATTGCTCTGTGTCGGATTTGTAGTTTATGGATACTTTTTCTACGCTGGTGAGAATGAGGAGTTCGTCTGCATCCAGCATCTCTGCCAGTTTTCCGCTTATGAGGTCTTTTTCGATTACCGCGCTGGCTCCGTGAAGCTCCTCCCCCTGCTCCAGGACAGGGATTCCGCCGCCGCCGCAGGCAATGACGATCTGGCCTGCATCGGCTAGGGCACGGATGGCGTCAATCTCCACAATGTCCTGTGGCTTTGGTGCAGCTACGATCCTGCGGTAACCGTTTTCTGTCTTTGTCACGTAGTTTCCTTTTTTCTCCTCGGCCTCTGCTTCCTCCTCGGTCAGAGTCCTTCCAATCACTTTGACCGGCTCGTGGAAAGCGTCATCGTATGGGTCGACTGTGACCTGTGTGAGGATTGTGCTCACCGGTTTGTAAATGCCGCGTCTTAAAAGTTCAGCCCGGATGGCGTTCTGCACATCGTAACCGATGTAGCCCTGGCTCATTGCTGCACATACAGACATGGGGACTGCAGTGTAGTCCGGATGCACTTTTCCAAATTCGTTCATTGCTGTATGGATCATCCCTACTTGGGGAGCGTTGCTGTGTGTGATGATCACATCGGCACCTGCTTCCACCAGGTCGGCGATTATTTTTGCTGTTCTTTTTGTTGCATTTTTCTGTTCAGGCAATGTGGTACCTAATGCTCTGTGTCCCAATGCCACTACTACTCTCTTTTTTGTCATATAAAGTACCCCTTTTCAACGGTATAATAATTTAGTAACTGCGAAGATAATGAAGAGTTACGATGATTATTATTATAACAGGGCGCTGAAAAAAAGCAACCGTGGAAAAAGAAAAAACCCGATACTCGCGTACCGGGCTTTTTCAACTTGAGGGGGGAGATAGTGAGTGGTTTATCAACTATCCAAGACCTATTATAGGGAAGAAATGTGATGAAACTATGACGATTTTCTAAAATAAAACGAAAATCTCTAAAGAAAATTTAAATAATAGAAGCCACGCTTTGCGAGGTTTCTATTATCGTGAATGAAATTAGAAAT
>NZ_OIWX01000004.1:0-1689 GCF_900258535.1 Blautia marasmi | reverse complement strand
AAAGCGGAGTTTTGTACATAATAAGATCAAATAAATCAACAATGTTTTTGCTTATTTCACCGCATAACAAATAAGCCTGCATCATTGCAGACTTAAAAACTTATAAATCACCTACGCAGCATACTTTTCGTGTGCATTTTTTACGTTTCTCTGGTTGGTATAGACATATACCTGCGTTGTACGAATGTCTTCATGTCCTAATATCACTTGCACATCCTGCAGTGTAGCTCCCCTGTCTATCATGCTTGTTGCCAGCGTTCGGCGAAACCGGTGTGGGTGTACATTTTCCACTCCTGCCTTTATCCCAATCCTTTTAAGTGCCGTTTCCACACCATTTTTGCTTAATCTACGCCCTCCCTTACCTATAAATAAGGCAGGATTTTCGTCTTCTCTATTACTTAAATAAAGCCTCAAATACATTACAGATACTTCGGTCAGATACACTGTCCGTTCTTTATCCCCTTTTCCAACAACATTAAGTTCACGACGTTCAAAGTCTATGCTCTCCCGGTTAATAGATATTGCTTCCGATACACGGCAGCCTGTAGAGTACAAAAATCCAACAAGGGCCAGATCCCTGTAGTTTTCACACGCTGATTTGAGCCGTTCCAATTCCTCCTGGGAAAATGCCTTCTTCATTACTTTTCTATACTTGATTGATTTCAACCCTCTGCAAGGATTACGTTGGATAAATTCCTCGTCCGTAAGCCATGTAAAAAAAGTTGACAGGCATTTCCGGATATTATCAAGCGTCCTGTTCTTTACTTTCCTTGTTTCCTTGTACGCGGATAAGTAAAATCTCAGGTCAAATGTCGATATTTCAGGCAACAGCTTACCAATATTTTGCACAAACATAGTAAGTTGTTGCCGATAATATTCAATTGTTGATTCCGACTTGCCCTCAATTCTTTTCGTAGCTAAAAATTTCCTCAAAAGTCCTTCTGCTGTACTATCCCGGACCGTTACATCTGTAACCCGTTCCTGCACCTCGTATTTCTCTAATTCAGCACACAATGCTGTTTCCAGTCTGTTTACCGCAGCATCTGGTATTATGCCAGACATGGCATGTAGCACATTCTCCAGTATCTCTATCCTAGCGTCCATTCATACGCCTCCTTTCTGGCAATATTGTACCAGAATGAGCAGGCGTACAAAACTCCGCTTTGGGAGGTATGACGATAAAAACAGGAAGTGTTGTTATAATTCCGAAACCAAATGAACAAACATCAAAGCATGTAACATTTACAACACCATTCAAAAGTGCACCAGAAGTATTTGTTACTCCCAGATCATCTGTTGCAGGAAAAATATTACTTGGAACGGGAGTAATCGGTGCAACAAAAGAAGGTTTTGATATTTATATACTAAGGACAAATGATACCAGTACGGAGGTTTCATGGCTTGCTGTAGGAAAATAATGATCACATCGGACCTACTGCAACCCATACCAGTATTGTTTCTGTATCATTAATCCTTGTAACATATGCTTCAAATCCATCTTTTGTATTATTACTTGTACCAATTCCCAAAACATTTATGCCTGGTACGGATGATATAACCGTCATCACTACGCCGGGCTGACTTTTAAAAGGTTTCGGGAAAGTCACCTTTTTCATAGTGGGTTCATTTGGCTTCGGGGTTATAGTAACTCTTCCCGTTTGAATCGCCATTCCTCCCAAAGCGGAGTTT
>NZ_OIWX01000005.1:0-1349 GCF_900258535.1 Blautia marasmi | reverse complement strand
CCAGTTTCCCTCCCGCCCTCTCTTCCCCTGGTTTTCTCTGCGGGTAATGTTGAAAAGAAAAAGCAAAAATAAAAAATAAAAGATCAAAGATAAAAGACAAAAGATACTTGTTTTACCACGAATTTACCACAAATGAATGAGCCTTGATATGATGAAGTATTGTCAAAGCAAAGAGAAGTCCAACCTTTTTCTTGTAAAAAGTTTTGAGCTTCTCTTTTAATTACGTTTTTCATTACTGAACTTGTAACCTACACCCCAAACAGTAATTATGTACTGTGGATTGTCTGGGTCTGGTTCAATTTTTACTTAACTTCCGTATAAACGAGGTCATATTTTTTCCATCTAAAGCATGATCATAGCCCCATACGCTGTCATATATTGCCATAATACCACCTCCTCTAGGTGTTGTTTCACTATATACCTCTTTGTAATTTAGCCACAACAATTAACCTCTGACTACTTTTGTCATATAAACTCAAAATATGATCACCATATATTTGTATGTCTAGTGATAAATAACACAAATTAAAAGTTGTTCACTAATAGAATAATTATATTTCCGTTTTGTGATAATTAAATTCGCAAGTTGGACTTCCATCTGCTATGGTTTGATTTCTTACCAGTGTTGCTCCCATTTTTTCAGCCATCCAATAATCAAATCTGCATAGTTCTTTTACAATGTCATTAGCATTTTCTCTTTTAGCTAATTTGCAGATACCGCATGTGAAAAATCGTAGTTCAAATTCGTTTATATTAGTACCTTGTATGAGTTCAGATTGCCAGTCATATTCAAACTTATTCTTTAATGACCTTTTTGCCATAGCTTGTCTGCGAGATTGCCATTTTTCAGTAAACACAGATTTCTTTGAAAATTTAATCATAATTGGATTTTGTTCAATTTTTTGAAACATATTTCTAACATCATTTGAAGTTAAATCATTATCACAAGTTTTATAAATTGAAAAAATCATACATGCAAACAATAAGATTAAAGACATTGTATTTTCTTTCATTCTACCGATTGATGGTGTGTTCTCGATCATATTTTTATATTCGTTTTTACAACTGTGTTTGAATTGTCGATTGATTAAAATATTTTTCTCTGCTAAACCATTAAAACAATCTTTAGAAAAGATAAACCAAATGGCTTTTGCATAAACATCGTATTTCATTTTTATCACCCTTTCGCTGCGAACATATGAATAATTGTTCATATGTTTTATTATATTAAATGATAAAATAATTGTCAAGATAAAACGAAATTTTATAAGCCCCTCAACAACCATAAGCGTAATTTGTATTAGATCAATGGCTTTATTGGGGCTGGTCAATCAAAAATAAAGAGTTCT